>NZ_CP151298.1:1952500-6124223 GCF_038383825.1 Pseudomonas sp. LPB4.O | reverse complement strand
GGATATCCCCTGAGTTTGAAAGCCGGATGAGGCAAAAACAATCCGACATTGTACCGGTCGAGCGTTCAGTTATCCACATGTGGACACGTTAGGAACCATGACAAAACAGCCATTTATCGACCAAAACGACTTCGCCGCACTGTGCATAAGACCTGTGGATAAGCGACCATGAGGGCTATGCACAACCCTAGGTCGTAGTCTGTTGATAACTCTACTGTGGGTAAGTACCATTTTAATCCACAGCTTTCGACCACGATGAAAACAAGCGCAGCACCGGTTGAGAACAAAGTTTTAAAACTCTGTACATGGCGAATTTTGTGGCCTGCAGAAGGTTATCCACAGAAGGTTATCCACCTAATATCTATAAGTTCTTCAGAAAAGCTTTTTATATGTCTCTTCTTTTTTTTCATGTTGTCCCCGATTCGTCTGTCCGATCAAGCATCCCGTCGAGGATGGACGAGCAAGCACCGTCCATCACACGCCCTATAGGGAAAGGCTGGTTGGAAATTGACCTATGGGCTTGCTTTCTCTAGAATCGCCGGTCTCTTAAAAAGGGGGCCATCCCGGCCCGTCGTCGACAAACCAGGTAACACGCCATGAAACGTACTTTCCAACCAAGCACCATCAAGCGCGCCCGCACCCACGGTTTCCGTGCCCGTATGGCTACCAAAAACGGCCGCGCCGTTCTGTCGCGTCGTCGTGCCAAAGGCCGTAAGCGTCTGGCCATTTGATTTTTCGGCACAGGTGGTGAGTCAGGACTTCAGTCGGGAAAAGCGACTGCTTACACCCCGACACTTCAAAGCGGTCTTCGACTCCCCAACCGGCAAGGTTCCAGGGAAAAACCTGCTGATCCTTGCTCGCGAGAACGGTCTCGATCACCCTCGTCTCGGCCTGGTGATCGGCAAGAAGAGCGTCAAGCTCGCCGTTCAACGCAACCGCCTCAAGCGCTTGATGCGCGATTCCTTTCGCCTGAACCAGCAGTTGCTTGCCGGGTTGGACATCGTGATCGTCGCGCGCAAGGGATTGGGTGAGATAGAAAACCCGGAATTGCACCAACACTTTGGCAAACTCTGGAAACGTCTGGCGCGCAGCCGGCCAACTCCAGCAGTCACCGCCAATTCCGCAGGGGTAGACAGTCAAGATGCGTAAACTGGCACTCGTTCCGATCCAGTTTTACCGTTACGCCATTAGTCCTCTGATGGCCAACCACTGTCGTTTTTTCCCCAGTTGCTCCTGTTACGCTTATGAAGCCATCGAAAACCATGGCGTCTGGCGTGGTGGGTGGCTGGCCGTTCGTCGCCTGGGGCGTTGTCATCCGTGGAATGACGGCGGTTTCGACCCCGTTCCACCCGCTCCTTCCTCCCGAACTTCTTCGATAGCCGAGTAATCATGGATATTAAACGCACGATCCTGATCGCCGCGCTGGCAGTCGTGTCCTACGTCATGGTCCTGAAGTGGAACGATGACTACGGCCAGGCTGCCCTGCCGACTCAGAATACTGCTGCCAGCACTGTTGCGCCGGGCTTGCCCGATGGCGTGCCGGCCGGTAACAACGGCGCCAGCGCCGATGTGCCGAGCGCCAACGCCGAATCGAGCCCTGCCGAACTGGCACCGGTCGCACTCAGCAAGGACCTGATCCGAGTCAAGACCGACGTTCTGGAACTGGCTATCGATCCGGTCGGTGGTGACATCGTCCAGTTGAACCTGCCGAAGTACCCACGCCGTCAAGACCACCCGAACATTCCGTTCCAGTTGTTCGACAACGGTGGTGAGCGTGTTTACCTGGCCCAAAGCGGTCTGACCGGTGCCAACGGCCCGGATGCCCGCGCCAGCGGCCGCCCGCTGTATGCCGCCGAGCAGAAGAGCTACCAGCTGGCCGACGGCCAGGAACAACTTGTGGTCGACCTGAAGTTCAGCGACAACGGAGTCAACTACATCAAGCGCTTCAGCTTCAAGCGCGGTGAGTACGACCTGAATGTCAGCTACCTGATCGACAACCAGAGCGACCAGGCCTGGAGCGGCAACATGTTTGCCCAGCTCAAGCGCGACGCCAGCGGCGATCCGTCCTCGAGCACTGCCACTGGCACCGCCACCTACCTGGGCGCAGCCCTGTGGACAGCTTCCGAGCCTTACAAAAAGGTCTCGATGAAGGACATCGACAAAGGTAGTTTGAAAGAAAATGTGTCCGGCGGCTGGGTTGCATGGCTGCAGCACTACTTCGTAACCGCCTGGATTCCGGCCAAGTCGGACAACAACGTTGTCCAGACTCGCAAGGACAGCCAGGGCAACTACATCATCGGCTACACCGGCCCGGCCCTCAGCGTCCCTGCTGGTGGCAAGGTCGAAACCAGCGCCATGCTGTACGCCGGCCCGAAGATCCAGTCCAAGCTGAAAGAGTTGTCCCCAGGCCTGGAACTGACCGTCGACTACGGCTTCCTGTGGTTCATCGCCCAGCCAATCTTCTGGCTGCTGCAACATATCCACAGCCTGCTGGGTAACTGGGGCTGGTCGATCATCGTGCTGACCATGCTGATCAAAGGCCTGTTCTTCCCGCTGTCGGCTGCCAGCTACCGCTCCATGGCGCGTATGCGTGCTGTTGCGCCCAAGCTCGCCGCGCTGAAAGAACGCTTCGGTGACGATCGCCAGAAGATGTCCCAGGCGATGATGGAGCTGTACAAGAAAGAGAAGATCAACCCGCTGGGCGGCTGCCTGCCGATCCTGGTGCAGATGCCGGTATTCCTGGCCCTGTACTGGGTACTGCTGGAAAGCGTAGAAATGCGCCAGGCCCCATGGATGCTGTGGATTACCGACCTGTCGATCAAGGATCCGTTCTTCATCCTGCCGATCATCATGGGCGCCACCATGTTCATCCAGCAGCGCCTGAACCCGACGCCGCCGGATCCGATGCAGGCCAAGGTGATGAAAATGATGCCGATCATCTTCACCTTCTTCTTCCTGTGGTTCCCGGCTGGTCTGGTGCTGTACTGGGTTGTGAACAACTGCCTGTCGATTTCGCAGCAGTGGTACATCACTCGCCGTATCGAAGCAGCCACCAAAAAAGCTGCTGCTTGACGGGCTAGTACGCTAGCCTGTGAATAAAAAACGCCCCCTAGTGGGGCGTTTTTGCTATCTGTCGTTTTTGTCGTAGAGGCTTTCGAGCATGAACACTGTGCGTGAAACCATCGCCGCCATCGCTACCGCCCAAGGCCGCGGTGGTGTGGGTATTGTCAGGTTGTCCGGCCCTTTGGCCAGCAAGGCCGGGCAGTTGATCACCGGTCGTACGCTGACCCCTCGCCATGCCCATTACGGCCCGTTCCGCGACGATGAAGGGCTGGTGCTTGACGAGGGGATTGCGTTGTTCTTCCCGGGGCCGAACTCGTTCACCGGCGAAGATGTGCTCGAACTCCAAGGCCACGGTGGCCCGGTGGTCCTGGACATGCTGCTGCAGCGCTGTGTACAAGTTGGCTGTCGTCTGGCCCGCCCGGGTGAATTCAGCGAACGCGCGTTCCTCAACGACAAGCTCGACCTGGCCCAGGCCGAAGCCATTGCCGACCTGATCGAGGCCAGCTCCAGCCAGGCGGCACGTAACGCCCTGCGCTCACTGCAGGGGGAATTCTCCAAGCGTGTGCACAGCCTGACCGAGGCGCTTATCGCCCTGCGCATCTACGTCGAGGCAGCAATCGACTTCCCCGAAGAGGAGATCGACTTCCTCGCCGATGGCCACGTCCTGTCGATGCTCGATGCAGTGCGCGGCGAGTTATCCACCGTACAACGTGAGGCCGGGCAGGGTGCCCTGCTGCGTGACGGGATGACGGTGGTCATCGCCGGGCGGCCGAATGCCGGCAAGTCGAGCCTGCTTAACCAGCTGGCTGGTCGGGAAGCCGCCATTGTCACCGACATCGCCGGCACCACACGGGACATCCTGCGCGAACATATCCACATCGACGGTATGCCGCTGCACGTGGTCGATACCGCCGGTTTGCGTGATACCGATGACCATGTGGAAAAGATCGGCGTAGAACGGGCCCTGAAGGCCATTGGCGAGGCCGATCGTGTGTTGCTGGTGGTCGACTCCACCGCGCCCGAGGCCAGCGACCCGTTTGCCTTGTGGCCCGAGTTTCTCGATCAGCGGCCCGACCCTGCCAAGGTCACGCTGATTCGCAACAAGGCCGACCTGAGTGGCGAGCGGGTGGCGCTGGAACAGTGCGATGACGGCCATGTGACCATCACCCTCAGTGCCAAGGGCGACGACACTGGGCTGCAACTGCTGCGCGACCATCTGAAGGCATGCATGGGTTACGAACAGACGGCGGAGAGTGGTTTCAGTGCCCGCCGGCGGCACCTGGATGCCTTGCGCCAGGCCAGCGAGCACCTGGAGCACGGCCGTGCACAGTTGACCTTGGCGGGCGCGGGAGAGCTGCTGGCAGAAGACTTGCGCCAGGCACAGCATGCCCTGGGGGAAATTACCGGGGCGTTCAGCTCGGATGACCTGCTGGGGCGCATTTTCTCCAGCTTCTGCATCGGCAAGTAATCCACAGCCACGATAGGCCAAGGCCGCTCCTTCGGGAGCGGCTTTTTTTTGCCTCAAATTCATTGCAGGAGATGACCACAGTGAGGTCAACAGCGCACCTGTGGGCGCGGGCATGCCCGCGAAGACGCCAGTACAACCGCTAGATCTCTATGGCTGGGCCAACGCTTTTGCGGAAAACCAGCTGTCGCCTTGTCCGCATCTGTCCCGAACTTGAGTATTTTTTCATCCACAACCTGAAAACTGCGCTCAGGAGCCCTGTGGAAAACCCATCTTCAGCTCAGTTGATAAGCAGGCTTTTTTCCTGAGGAGAAATCCGCCTGTGGGTAAATAGCCATTTCATCCACAGGCTAAATGACGTTATCCATAGCCCTCATGGCACTCCAGACACAGGGTTTAATTTCTTTCTACACAGCGCCATTCAAGGCCTACAGAGCTTTATCCACAGATATGGTTGTGCATAAGAATAAACATAAAAACAAAGCTTTTATAAATTTCTTCTTGTTGATTTCTGTTGTCTGCCACTCATCCACAGACTGGTCAAAATTTGCTCAGACGGTTTCTTTAAAGGGGGTGAAGTCCCTATACTTGTCGGCTTACCTTCTCTATTCGCAAAAACAGGCACGAGGTGCGTGGTGGATTTCCCTTCCCGTTTTGAAGTGATCGTCATCGGCGGCGGCCATGCCGGTACCGAGGCTGCGCTTGCGTCTGCACGCATGGGTGTGAAAACCCTGCTGCTGACCCATAACGTGGAAACCCTCGGTCACATGAGCTGCAACCCCGCCATTGGCGGTATTGGCAAAAGCCATCTGGTCAAAGAGATCGATGCCCTCGGCGGCGCCATGGCGCTGGCCACCGACAAGAGCGGCATCCAGTTCCGCGTTCTGAACAACCGCAAGGGCCCGGCGGTACGCGCCACCCGTGCGCAGGCCGACCGCGCCATCTACAAGGCGGTGGTGCGTGAAATCCTGGAAAACCAGCCGAACCTGTGGATATTCCAGCAGTCCTGCGACGACCTGATCGTCGAGCAGGACCAGGTCAAGGGCGTAGTTACCCAGATGGGTTTGCGTTTCTTCGCCGAATCGGTGGTACTGACCACTGGTACTTTCCTCGGCGGGCTTATCCACATTGGTCTGCAAAACCATTCCGGTGGCCGTGCCGGTGATCCACCCTCGATCGCCCTGGCCCACCGCATGCGTGAACTGCCGCTGCGCGTCGGCCGCCTGAAAACCGGGACTCCGCCACGCATCGATGGGCGCTCTGTGGATTTCTCGGTGATGACCGAGCAGCCAGGTGATACGCCGATCCCGGTCATGTCCTTCATGGGCAATGCCGAAATGCACCCACGGCAGGTGAGCTGCTGGATTACCCATACCAATGCGCGTACCCACGAGATCATCGCCTCGAACCTCGATCGTTCGCCGATGTACTCGGGTGTGATCGAAGGCGTCGGTCCGCGCTACTGCCCATCGATCGAAGACAAGATCCACCGGTTCGCCGACAAGGAAAGCCACCAGGTGTTCATCGAGCCTGAAGGCCTGAACACCCATGAGCTGTACCCCAACGGTATTTCCACTTCGCTGCCGTTCGACGTGCAGCTGGAGCTGGTGCGTTCGATCCGCGGCATGGAAAACGCCCACATCGTCCGCCCGGGCTACGCCATCGAGTACGACTACTTCGACCCGCGTGACCTCAAGTACAGCCTCGAGACCAAAGTCATCGGTGGCCTGTTCTTCGCCGGGCAGATCAACGGCACCACCGGTTACGAAGAAGCCGGTGCCCAGGGCCTGCTGGCCGGGACCAACGCCGCATTGCGCGCACAGGGCCGCGAAAGCTGGTGCCCGCGCCGCGACGACGCCTACATCGGCGTACTGGTCGACGACCTGATCACCCTGGGTACCCAGGAGCCGTACCGCATGTTCACCTCACGTGCCGAGTACCGCCTGATCCTGCGCGAAGACAACGCCGACCTGCGCCTGACCGAGAAAGGCCGTGAACTGGGCCTTATCGACGATCAGCGCTGGGCCGCCTTCTGCGCCAAGCGTGACGGCATCGAGCGTGAGGAACAGCGCCTGAAGTCGACCTGGGTGCGGCCGAACACCGAACAAGGCCAAGCCATTGTGGATAAGTTCGGCACGCCGCTCAGCCACGAATACAGCCTGCTGAACCTGTTGGCGCGCCCGGAAATCGACTACGCCGGGCTGATCGAGGCGACCGGCGGTGACGCGATCGATCCACAGGTCGCTGAGCAGGTCGAGATCCGCACCAAGTACGCGGGCTACATCGACCGCCAGCAGGATGAAATCGCTCGCCTGCGCGCCAGCGAAGACACCCGCCTGCCTGTGGATATCGACTACACGACGATTTCCGGCCTTTCCAAGGAGATCCAGGGCAAGCTTGGCCAGACCCGCCCGGAAACCCTGGGCCAGGCTTCGCGCATCCCAGGCGTGACCCCGGCGGCGATTTCCCTGTTGCTGATTTACTTGAAAAAACGCGGCGCTGGCCGCGAATTGGAGCAAAGCGCTTGAGTTCCCTGGTCACCCCGCAACACGCTGAAGAGTTGTCCACAGGCGCGCGCCAGCTCGGTGTCGAGCTGAGCGCCGAGCAGCACGAGAAACTGCTTGGCTACCTGGCCCTGTTGATCAAATGGAACAAAGCCTACAACCTCACGGCCGTGCGCGACCCGGACGAGATGGTGTCGCGCCATCTGCTCGACAGCCTGAGCGTCATGGCGTTTATCCACAGCGAGCGTGACAACTGGCTGGATGTCGGCAGTGGCGGTGGCATGCCGGGTATTCCGTTGGCTATCCTGCATCCGCACAAGCGCGTGACGGTGCTGGACTCCAACGGCAAGAAGACCCGCTTCCTGACCCAGGTGAAAATGGAGCTCAAACTGGACAACCTCACGGTTATCCACAGCCGGGTCGAAGCCTTCCAGCCGGCGCAGCCGTTCGACGGAATCATCTCCCGCGCTTTCAGCAGCATGGAGAACTTCACCAACTGGACCCGCCATCTGGGCGACACCGGGACGCAATGGCTTGCAATGAAGGGGCTGCATCCTGCCGATGAACTGGTAGCATTGCCCGCAGACTTCACAGTGGAAAGCGAACAGGCCCTGACCGTTCCAGGTTGCCAGGGCCAGCGCCATCTGCTGATACTGCGCCGCAAGGCATGACTGGGAACACGCGCATCAATGGCTAAGGTATTCGCAATCGCGAACCAGAAAGGTGGTGTAGGCAAGACCACCACCTGTATCAATCTCGCCGCCTCGCTGGCCGCGACCAAGCGTCGTGTGCTGCTGATCGACCTCGATCCGCAGGGCAACGCCACCATGGGCAGCGGTGTGGACAAGCACGAGCTCGAGCACTCGGTCTACGACCTGCTGATCGGGGAATGCGACCTGGCCCAGGCCATGCATTACTCCGAGCACGGTGGGTTCCAGTTGCTGCCGGCCAACCGCGACCTGACCGCCGCCGAGGTGGTGCTGCTGGAAATGCAGGTCAAGGAGAGCCGTCTGCGCAACGCACTGGCGCCCATCCGTGAGAACTACGACTACATCCTCATCGACTGCCCGCCGTCGCTGTCGATGCTCACGCTTAACGCCCTGGTCGCTTCCGATGGCGTGATCATCCCCATGCAGTGCGAGTACTACGCACTGGAAGGCCTCAGCGACCTTGTGGATAACATCAAGCGCATCGCCGCCCGGTTGAACCCGGAGCTGAAGATCGAGGGCTTGCTGCGGACCATGTACGATCCTCGCCTGAGCCTGAACAACGATGTTTCGGCGCAGCTGAAGGAACACTTTGGCCCGCAGCTGTACGACACGGTCATTCCGCGCAATATTCGCCTGGCCGAGGCCCCCAGCTTCGGCATGCCGGCCTTGGCCTACGACAAGCAATCGCGCGGCGCGCTGGCTTATCTGGCCCTGGCCGGGGAACTGGTTCGCCGTCAGCGCCGTCCATCACGCACTGCACAAACAACTTAAGGAATCCGTATGGCCGTCAAGAAACGGGGTCTCGGACGTGGGTTGGATGCACTGCTCAGTGGTCCTTCCGTCAGCGCGCTCGAAGAGCAGGCTGTGAAGATCGACCAGAAAGAACTGCAACACCTGCCGGTCGAGCTGATCCAGCGTGGCAAGTACCAGCCGCGTCGGGACATGGACCCGGAGGCGCTGGAAGAGCTCGCGCATTCGATTCGCAGCCATGGCGTCATGCAACCGATCGTGGTCCGCCCGATTGGCGACAACCGCTTCGAGATCATCGCCGGTGAGCGCCGCTGGCGCGCGACCCAGCAGGCCGGCCTGGACACGATCCCGGCCATGGTCCGCGAAGTGCCCGATGAAGCCGCCATTGCCATGGCGCTGATCGAGAACATCCAGCGCGAAGACCTCAACCCGCTGGAAGAGGCCATGGCCCTGCAGCGTCTGCAGCAGGAATTCGAGCTCACCCAGCAACAGGTGGCCGACGCCGTGGGCAAGTCGCGGGTCACCGTGGCCAACCTGCTGCGCCTGATCACCTTGCCGGAGGCGATCAAGACCATGCTCGCCCACGGTGACCTGGAGATGGGCCACGCACGCGCATTGCTCGGCCTGGACGAAAACCGTCAGGAGGAGGGGGCGCGTCATGTTGTCGCACGTGGTCTCACCGTGCGCCAAACCGAGGCACTGGTTCGTCAGTGGCTCAGTGACAAGCCTGATCCGGTCGAACCAAGCAAACCTGATCCGGATATCGCACGCCTTGAACAGCGGCTCGCAGAGCGGCTGGGATCGGCCGTCCAGATCCGTCATGGGAACAAGGGCAAGGGCCAGTTGGTTATTCGTTACAACTCGCTTGACGAGTTGCAAGGCGTGCTTGCTCACATCCGCTGAAACAATTCCTGTTGTAGCGCGCAGTCGGAAATCACTACGAAGAGTTGAATAGGGGTTAATCCACCCCTATACTCTGCGCGCATTTTGTCGGCACAAATTATGCCAAGTCATAGCTGACTTGTTGGTCGACTTACGAGGAGCAGTTGTGATGGAAATCCGCACGCCAAACCGCCTGCCTTTCCATCGCTGGGCGGTTTTTCCGGTACTGCTGGCTCAATTCGTCGTACTGCTGCTGGCAACCCTGGTGTTGTGGCAGTGGAAAGGGGCGGTCAGTGGATATTCAGGCCTTTGCGGAGGTTTGATTGCGTGGCTGCCCAATGTGTATTTCGCCTGGAAGGCTTTTCGCTTCAGCGGAGCTCGGGCAGCACAAGCCATCGTCAAGTCGTTCTACGCTGGCGAGGCAGGCAAGATGATTTTGACGGCAGTGCTTTTTGCACTGACCTTCGCAGGAGTGAAGCCACTGGCGCCGTTAGCAGTATTCGGCGTCTTCGTGTTGACCCTTTTGGTCAGCTGGTTCGCGCCCCTGCTGATGAATAAAAGACTTTCGAGACCTTAGGGCGTTTGAGGCAACCATGGCAGCAGAAACCGCTTCGGGCTATATCCAGCACCACTTGCAGAACCTGACCTACGGTCAACTACCAGACGGCAGCTGGGGCTTTGCCCATTCGGCTGCAGAAGCCAAGGCAATGGGCTTCTGGGCGTTCCACCTGGACACCCTGGGTTGGTCCGTCGCGCTGGGTCTGATCTTCCTGTTCATTTTCCGCATGGCGGCAAAGAAGGCGACTTCCGGCCAGCCTGGCGGTCTGCAGAACTTCGTGGAAGTGATGGTCGATTTCGTCAACGGCAGCGTGAAGGACTCCTTCCACGGCCGTAGCCCGGTAATCGCACCGCTGGCACTGACCATCTTCGTCTGGGTATTCCTGATGAACGCCGTCGACCTGGTACCGGTCGACTGGATTCCTCAGCTCGCCATCCTGATTTCCGGTGATCCGCACATTCCGTTCCGCGCCGTGTCGACCACCGACCCGAACGCGACCCTGGCCATGGCCTTCAGCGTGTTCGCCCTGATCATCTTCTACAGCATCAAGGTCAAGGGCCTGGGCGGCTTCATCGGTGAACTGACCCTGCACCCGTTCGGCAGCAAGAACATTTTCGTGCAGATCCTGCTGATTCCGGTCAACTTCCTGCTCGAATTCGTCACCCTGATCGCCAAACCGATCTCGCTGGCACTGCGTCTGTTCGGCAACATGTATGCCGGCGAACTGGTGTTCATCCTGATCGCGGTCATGTTCGGCTCCGGCCTGCTGTGGCTCAGCGGCCTGGGTGTGGTGCTGCAATGGGCGTGGGCTGTGTTCCACATCCTGATCATCACCCTGCAAGCTTTCATCTTCATGATGCTGACCATCGTCTACCTGTCGATGGCGCACGAAGATAACCATTAAGACCGCCTGGCGTGTCTGATAGCCTTCCCCGCCTGTTCGGGGGGAGGGCTTAAAAAGTCCGCAAGGGCAGCTGTACTCACGATTTGTTTTACCGCTTCAAACTAAAAACCTAACCAATACGACGTAAAAGTCGGGAGGAAAGATGGAAACTGTAGTTGGTCTGACCGCTATCGCTGTTGCTCTGCTGATCGGCCTGGGTGCTCTGGGTACCGCCATTGGTTTCGGCCTGCTGGGCGGCAAATTCCTGGAAGGCGCTGCTCGTCAACCAGAAATGGTTCCGATGCTGCAGGTCAAAATGTTCATCGTTGCCGGTCTGCTCGACGCCGTAACCATGATCGGTGTTGGTATCGCTCTGTTCTTCACCTTCGCGAATCCGTTCGTTGGTCAGATCGCCGGCTAATCACTCGTCACCACGAGTTGATGGCTGTATGAATTAAGACCGAGCGAGGTGTTGGCGTGAACATTAATGCAACCCTGATTGGCCAATCCGTTGCTTTCCTGATTTTTGTACTCTTCTGCATGAAGTACGTATGGCCTCCGGTCATCACTGCTCTGCAAGAGCGCCAAAAGAAGATTGCCGACGGTTTGGACGCTGCCAACCGCGCAGCTCGCGACCTGGAGCTGGCCCAAGAGAAAGCGGGTCAGCAACTGCGTGAAGCTAAAGCACAGGCAGCCGAAATCATTGAGCAAAGCAAGAAACGCGCTGCTCAGCTTGTCGAGGAAGCCCGTGAACAGGCCCGCGTCGAAGCTGACCGTGTGAAGGCTCAGGCTCTGGCCGAGATCGAACAGGAACTGAACAGCGCTAAAGACGCCCTGCGTGCCCAAGTGGGTGCTCTGGCCGTTGGCGGTGCTGAAAAGATCCTTGGCGCCACAATCGATCAAAACGCGCATGCGGAGCTGGTTAACAAACTGGCCGCTGAAATTTAAGCGAGGGCGATCATGGCAGAACTGACCACGTTGGCCCGACCTTACGCTAAGGCTGCCTTTGAGCATGCCCAGGCCCATCAGCAACTGGCCAATTGGTCAGCCATGCTCGGCCTGGCTGCTGCGGTGTCGCAAGACGACACCATGCAGCGCCTGCTCAAGGCCCCGCGACTGACGAGCGCAGAAAAGGCCGCCACGTTCATTGACGTGTGCGGTGACAAGTTCAATGCACAGGCACAGAATTTCATTCATGTTGCCGCGGAAAACGACCGTCTCCTGCTTCTGCCGGAGATTGCCGCTCTGTTTGACCTGTACAAGGCCGAGCAAGAGAAATCCGTGGACGTGGAAGTCACCAGTGCCTTCGCGTTGAACCAAGAACAGCAAGACAAACTCGCCAAGGTTCTCAGTGCACGGTTAGGCCAGGAAGTGCGCCTGCACGCGTCGGAGGATGCCAGCCTGATTGGCGGCGTCGTCATCCGCGCTGGTGACCTGGTAATCGATGGCTCTGTTCGCGGCAAAATCGCGAAACTGGCCGAAGCATTGAAATCTTGAGTTTGAAGGGGCAGCAGAGCAATGCAGCAACTCAATCCTTCCGAAATTAGTGAAATCATCAAGGGCCGCATCGACAACCTCGATGTGAGCTCCCAAGCCCGTAACGAAGGTACCGTTGTTTCGGTTTCCGACGGTATCGTGCGGATCCACGGTCTGGCCGACGTCATGTACGGCGAAATGATCGAGTTCCCGGGCGGCGTCTACGGCATGGCCCTGAACCTGGAGCAAGACTCCGTAGGTGCAGTGATCCTGGGTGCCTACGACACCCTCGCCGAAGGCATGAGCGCCAAGTGCACCGGCCGCATCCTGGAAGTTCCGGTTGGTAAGGAACTGCTGGGTCGCGTCGTCGACGCACTGGGCAACCCGATCGACGGCAAAGGTCCTCTGGGCAACACCCAGACCGACGCGGTCGAGAAAGTAGCTCCAGGCGTGATCTGGCGTAAGTCGGTAGACCAGCCTGTACAGACTGGCTACAAATCCGTCGACGCCATGATCCCTGTCGGCCGTGGCCAGCGTGAGCTGATCATTGGCGACCGTCAGATCGGCAAGACCGCCATGGCCATCGACGCCATCATCAACCAGAAAGACTCCGGTATTTTCTGTGTTTATGTAGCTGTCGGCCAGAAGCGTTCCACCGTTGCCAACATCGTTCGCAAGCTGGAAGAAAACGGCGCCCTGGCCAACACCATCGTGGTTGTTGCCAGTGCTTCGGAATCCGCCGCACTGCAATTCCTGGCGCCATACGCCGGTTGCACCATGGGCGAGTTCTTCCGTGACCGCGGTGAAGACGCTCTGATCGTTTACGATGACCTGTCCAAGCAGGCCGTTGCCTACCGTCAGATCTCCCTGCTGCTGCGCCGTCCACCAGGACGTGAAGCGTACCCAGGCGACGTGTTCTATCTCCACTCCCGTCTGCTGGAGCGTGCATCGCGCGTTTCGGAAGAGTACGTCGAGAAGTTCACCAACGGTGCTGTCACTGGCAAAACCGGTTCCCTGACCGCTCTGCCGATCATCGAAACCCAGGCTGGCGACGTTTCCGCGTTCGTTCCGACCAACGTGATTTCCATCACCGACGGTCAGATCTTCCTGGAATCGGCCATGTTCAACTCGGGCATCCGCCCTGCAGTGAACGCCGGTGTTTCGGTATCCCGCGTAGGTGGTGCCGCTCAGACCAAGATCATCAAGAAGCTGTCCGGTGGTATTCGTACCGCGCTGGCTCAGTACCGTGAACTGGCTGCATTCGCCCAGTTCGCGTCCGATCTGGACGAAGCGACCCGCAAGCAGCTGGAGCATGGTCAGCGCGTTACCGAGCTGATGAAGCAGAAACAGTACGCGCCAATGTCCATCGCGGACATGGCACTGTCGCTGTACGCCGCTGAGCGTGGCTTCCTGACCGACGTAGAAGTCTCCAAGATCGGCAGCTTCGAGCAAGCACTGATCGCCTTCTTCAACCGTGATCACGCTGAACTGATGGCGAAGATCAACGTGAAGGGTGACTTCAACGACGAAATCGACGCAGGCCTGAAAGCCGGTATCGAGAAGTTCAAGGCCACCCAGACCTGGTAAGCCGCAGCGGGGACCCTGGCCCCCGCTTGCTAACCTGATAGGTGATACATGGCAGGCGCAAAAGAGATTCGCAGTAAGATTGCGAGCATCAAAAGCACGCAAAAAATTACCAGCGCCATGGAGAAAGTGGCGGTCAGCAAGATGCGCAGGGCACAAATGCGCATGGCTGCTAGCCGTCCTTACGCGGAGCGTATCCGCCAGGTGATCGGTCATCTGGCCAACGCCAACCCGGAATACCGCCACCCGTTCATGATCGAGCGCCCTGTAAAGCGCGCCGGTTATATCGTGGTGAGCAGTGACCGTGGTCTGTGCGGTGGCTTGAATACCAACCTGTTCAAGGCCTTGGTCAAGGACATGAGCGCAAACCGCGAACAGGGCGTGGAAATCGACCTGTGCGTGATCGGCAGCAAGGGTGCGACTTTCTTCCGCATCTTTGGCGGCAACGTCGTAGCAGCGATCAGCCACTTGGGCGAAGAGCCATCGATCAACGATCTGATCGGCTCCGTCAAAGTGATGCTGGACGCCTACCTGGACGGCCGTATCGATCGCCTCTCCGTGGTTTCGAACAAGTTCATCAACACCATGACCCAGAAGCCAACGGTCGAGCAATTGGTACCGTTGGTGGCAACCCCGGATCAGGATCTCAAGCATCACTGGGATTACCTGTACGAACCCGACGCAAAAGAGCTGCTGGACGGCTTGATGGTGCGTTACGTGGAGTCGCAGGTATACCAGGCGGTGGTCGAGAACAACGCTGCTGAACAAGCGGCCCGGATGATCGCCATGAAGAACGCCACAGACAACGCCGGTGATTTGATCAAAGAGCTTCAGTTGATCTACAACAAGGCGCGTCAGGCTGCGATCACCCAGGAGATCTCGGAAATCGTCGGCGGCGCTGCCGCGGTTTAACGGTTCAAAAATTCAGAGGATCCAGCTATGAGTAGCGGACGTATCGTTCAAATCATCGGCGCCGTCATCGACGTGGAATTCCCACGTGATGTCGTGCCGAGTGTATACAACGCGCTGAAAGTACAAGGCGCGGAAACCACCCTGGAAGTTCAGCAGCAGCTGGGCGACGGCGTGGTTCGTACCATTGCGATGGGCTCCACCGAAGGCCTGAAGCGCGGTCTGGAAGTCGTTGACTCCGGCGCTGCCATTTCCGTTCCTGTTGGTAAGGCCACCCTGGGCCGTATCATGGACGTACTGGGCAACCCGATCGACGAAGCCGGCCCGATCGGTGAAGAAGAGCGTCGCGGTATCCACCAGCCAGCGCCTTCGTTCGCTGACCAGGCAGGCGGCAACGACCTGCTGGAAACCGGCATCAAGGTTATCGACCTGGTTTGCCCGTTCGCCAAGGGTGGTAAAGTTGGTCTGTTCGGTGGTGCCGGTGTCGGCAAGACCGTAAACATGATGGAACTGATCCGTAACATCGCCATGGAACACAGCGGTTACTCCGTGTTCGCTGGTGTGGGTGAGCGTACTCGTGAGGGTAACGACTTCTACCACGAGATGAAGGACTCCAACGTTCTCGACAAAGTAGCACTGGTCTACGGTCAGATGAACGAGCCACCAGGAAACCGTCTGCGCGTAGCGCTGACCGGCCTGACCATGGCTGAGAAGTTCCGTGACGAAGGTAACGACGTTCTGCTGTTCGTCGACAACATCTATCGTTACACCCTGGCCGGTACCGAAGTATCCGCACTGCTGGGCCGTATGCCTTCGGCAGTAGGTTACCAGCCGACCCTGGCTGAAGAGATGGGCGTTCTGCAAGAGCGCATCACCTCCACCAAGGAAGGTTCGATCACCTCCGTTCAGGCTGTATACGTACCTGCGGACGACTTGACCGACCCGTCGCCAGCGACCACCTTCGCCCACTTGGACGCCACCGTCGTTCTGTCCCGTGACATCGCCTCCCTGGGTATCTACCCAGCGGTCGATCCACTGGACTCGACTTCGCGCCAGCTGGACCCGAACGTGATCGGCAACGAGCACTACGACACCGCTCGTGGCGTTCAGTATGTTCTGCAGCGCTACAAAGAGCTGAAGGACATCATTGCGATCCTGGGTATGGACGAACTGTCCGAGACCGACAAGCAACTGGTAGCCCGCGCTCGTAAGATCCAGCGCTTCCTGTCGCAGCCGTTCTTCGTGGCCGAAGTCTTCACCGGTTCGCCAGGCAAGTACGTTTCCCTGAAAGACACCATCGCTGGCTTCAGCGGCATCCTCAAAGGTGACTACGACCACCTGCCAGAACAAGCGTTCTACATGGTCGGCAGCATCGACGAAGCGATCGAGAAAGCCAAGAAACTGTAATTCCTGCGCCCCGCAAGGGGCGCTATCAGGTTGAGGCAAGCAGATGGCTATGACAGTCCATTGCGATATCGTCAGCGCGGAAGGAGAAATTTTCTCCGGTCTGGTCGAGATGGTGGTTGCGCACGGTAACCTGGGTGATCTTGGTATCGCTCCAGGCCACGCGCCGCTGATCACCAATCTGAAGCCAGGTCCGATTACGCTGACCAAGCAGGGTGGCGCCCAAGAGGTGTTCTACATCTCTGGTGGTTTCCTCGAGGTTCAGCCGAACATGGTCAAGGTGCTTGCCGATACCGTGCAACGTGCTGCAGACCTGGATGAAGCGCAAGCTCAGGAAGCCCTCAAGGCTGCCGAGAACGCCCTGAATCTGAAAGGCGCGGACTTCGACTACAGTGCCGCCGCCGCACGTCTGGCCGAGGCCGCAGCCCAGCTGCGTACCGTCCAGCAAATGCGCAAAGGCAAGTAATCGGCCTCGGCTGATAACTTCTGTTGCGATTGAGTAAAAGGGTAGCCTCGGCTACCCTTTTTCTTTTTCTGATTTTTCTCCCCCCGGTCTTTCACTGACCGCCCAGGATTGGTAGCCAGTAATGTCACTCGATATCGTTATTCTCGCCGCCGGCCAAGGCACCCGTATGCGTTCGGCGCTGCCCAAGGTGCTGCACCCGGTAGCCGGCAACTCCATGCTCGGCCATGTTATCCACAGCGCGCGCCAGCTGCAGCCGCAAGGTATTCACGTGGTCATTGGTCATGGTGCCGAGCTGGTTCGCGAGCGCCTGGCCGCTGACGACCTGAACTTCGTCATGCAGGAAAAACAGTTGGGTACCGGCCATGCGGTAGCCCAGGCACTGCCGGCCGTGACCGCCGACACCGTGCTGGTGCTGTACGGTGATGTACCGTTGATCGAAGTGGAGACCCTGCAACGTCTGTTGGCCAAGGCCAATGACCAGCAGCTGGGCCTGCTTACGGTCACGCTTGACGACCCGACCGGCTATGGCCGCATCGTGCGTGACGAGCAAGGCCAGGTGACTGCCATCGTTGAGCACAAGGACGCCAACGACGCGCAGAAAGCGATCAAGGAAGGCAACACCGGTATTCTGGCCCTGCCAGCCGCGCGCCTGGCCGACTGGATGGGCCGCCTGTCGAACAACAACGCCCAAGGCGAGTACTACCTGACCGACGTCATCGCCATGGCAGTGGCCGACGGCCTGGTGGTAGCCACTGAACAGCCACATGACCCGATGGAAGTGCAGGGCGCCAACGATCGTCGTCAGCTGTCCGAGCTGGAGCGTCACTACCAGCTGCGTGAAGGCCGCCGCCTGATGGCCCAGGGTGTGACCCTGCGGGACCCGGCGCGCTTCGATGTACGGGGGGAAGTGACCGTTGGTCGTGATGTGCTGATCGACATCAACGTGATTCTCGAAGGCAAAGTGGTCATCGAGGACGATGTGCAAATCGGCCCTAACTGCGTCATCAAGAACACCACCCTGCGCAAAGGCGCGGTGGTCAAGGCCAACAGCCACCTTGAAGGCGCCGTGATGGGCGAGGGCAGCGATGCCGGCCCGTTCGCCCGCTTGCGCCCTGGCAGCGTGCTGGACGCCAAGGCCCATGTGGGTAACTTCGTCGAACTGAAAAACGCCCACCTGGGTGAAGGCGCCAAGGCCGGTCACCTGACTTACCTGGGCGATGCTGAAATCGGTGCACGCACCAATATTGGCGCTGGCACCATCACCTGCAACTACGATGGCGCCAACAAGTTCAAGACAGTGATGGGCGAGGACGTGTTCATCGGCTCGAACAACTCGCTGGTGGCGCCTGTGGAAATCAAGGCCGGCGCGACCACCGCAGCCGGTTCGACCATCACCCAGACCGTTGAAGCCGCCGACCTGGCTGTGGGTCGTGCGCGCCAGCGCAATATCTCTGGCTGGAAGCGGCCGGAGAAAATCAAGAAGAGCTGAGTTATTCACAGCTGTTCGATCAAAAGCCGACTTATGTGAATAAGTCGGCTTTTTTATTGGCCGATCGGTGACAGGTGTAGGACCGCGCCAAATCTGACGAAACTATCCACAGGGCAGCAACTGCTTGACGAAACGAGCGTCTTAGGTTTTGATTGCAACCATTATCTTTCGAAACGAAACTTAAGCGCGAATGTCGAAACGAAATACACCCCAGCGGCGGCACAATATCCTGGCTTTGCTCAGCGAGCAGGGTGAAGTGAGCGTGGACGCCTTGGCCAAGCGTTTCGAAACGTCTGAAGTGACCATTCGCAAAGACCTCGCCGCCCTCGAAACCAACGGCCTGTTGCTGCGGCGCTATGGCGGTGCGGTACCGGTGCCGCAAGAACTGCTCGGTGAGCCGGCCCAGCCTGTGTCTTCCTACAAGAAGGCCATTGCGCGTGCCGCCGTCGGGCGTATCCGCGAACATGCGCGCATCATAATCGACAGCGGCAGCACCACGGCAGCCATGATCCCCGAACTGGGGCGCCAGCCCGGCCTGGTGGTGATGACCAACTCGCTGAACGTGGCCCGAGCCATCTGCGACCTCGAACACGAGCCGGTGCTGCTGATGACCGGTGGCACCTGGGACCCCCATTCCGAGTCGTTCCAGGGCCAGGTGGCCGAGCAGGTATTACGCTCTTACGATTTTGATCAGCTGTTCATTGGCGCCGACGGCATCGACCTGGGCCGGGGTACCACCACCTTCAACGAGCTGCTCGGGCTTAGCCGCGTCATGGCCGAAGTCGCCCGTGAAGTGATCGTGATGGTCGAGTCGGACAAGGTGGGGCGCAAGATCCCCAACCTTGAGCTGCCCTGGGGCAGCGTGCACACCCTTATTACAGACGAACGCCTGCCCGCAGCGGCACGCGAACAAATTCAAGCTCGCGGCATCAACCTGATCTGCGCCGCGATCAGCCAGGAGCAATAAAACATGTGTGGAATCGTTGGTGCCGTCGCCGAGCGCAATATCACAGCCATCCTGATCGAAGGTCTCAAGCGTCTTGAGTACCGCGGGTACGACAGCGCCGGTCTTGCCGTGCTCACCCAGAGCGGTGAACTGCAGCGCCGCCGCCGCATCGGCAAGGTCAGCGAGCTGGACGCTGCTGTAGCAGCCGACCCACTGGCCGGCCAGCTGGGCATCGCCCACACCCGTTGGGCTACCCACGGTGCGCCAACCGAAGGCAACGCCCACCCGCACTTCTCGGGCGATGAAGTGGCTGTGGTGCACAACGGCATCATCGAAAACCACGAAGAGCTTCGTGAAGAGCTCAAAGGCCTGGGCTACGTCTTCAATTCGCAGACCGACACCGAAGTCATCGTCCACCTGATCCACCACACCCTGAAGAGCATCCCGGACCTGGCCGATGCCCTGAAAGCCGCTGTGAAGCGCCTGCATGGCGCCTACGGCCTGGCACTGATCAGTGCCAAGCAGCCTGACCGCCTGGTGGCTGCACGCAGCGGCAGCCCGCTGGTCATCGGCCTGGGCCTGGGTGAAAACTTCCTGGCGTCCGACCAGTTGGCCCTGCGCCAGGTCACCGACCGCTTCATGTACCTGGAAGAAGGCGACATCGCTGAAATCCGCCGTGACCAGGTCACCATCTGGGACCAGGAAGGCAACAAGGTCCAGCGCGAAACCGTGCAGTACCATGAAGGTGCCGAAGCTGCCGACAAGGGCAACTATCGCCACTTCATGCTCAAGGAAATCCACGAGCAGCCAAGCGTTGTTCAGCGCACCCTGGAAGGCCGCCTTGGCAAGGATAACGTGCTGGTCCAGGCTTTCGGCCCGAAGGCTGCCGACCTGTTCGCTAAAGTGCGCAACGTGCAGATCGTTGCCTGTGGTACCAGCTACCACGCCGGTATGGTCGCCCGTTACTGGCTCGAAAGCCTGGCTGGTATCCCGTGCCAGGTGGAAGTGGCCAGCGAATTCCGTTACCGCAAGGTGGTGGTGCAGCCGGATACCCTGTTCGTCTCCATCTCGCAGTCTGGCGAAACCGCCGACACCCTGGCCGCGCTGCGTAACGCCAAGGAGCTGGGCTTCCTCGGCAGCCTGGCAATCTGCAACGTGGGCATCAGCTCGCTGGTGCGTGAGTCGGACCTGACCCTGCTGACCTTGGCCGGCCCGGAAATCGGTGTGGCCTCGACCAAAGCCTTCACCACTCAGCTGGTGTCGCTGATGCTGCTGACCCTGGCCCTGGGCCAAGTCCGCGGTACCCTGGAAGAGGGCGTCGAAGCCGAGCTGGTTGAAGAGCTGCGTCGCCTGCCGACCCGCCTGGGTGAAGCCCTGGCCATGGACGCTACTGTCGAGAAAATCGCCGAGCTGTTCGCCGACAAGCACCACACCCTGTTCCTCGGCCGTGGTGCACAGTACCCGGTGGCGATGGAAGGTGCGCTCAAGCTCAAGGAAATCTCCTACATCCACGCCGAAGCCTACCCGGCCGGCGAGCTGAAGCACGGCCCGCTGGCACTGGTGGATAACGACATGCCGGTGGTTACCGTTGCCCCGAACAACGAACTGCTGGAAAAGCTGAAATCCAACCTGCAGGAAGTGCGTGCCCGTGGTGGCGAGTTGGTAGTGTTCGCCGACGAGCATGCTGGCATGACCAATGGTGAAGGCACTCACGTGATCAAGGTTCCGCACATCGCCGATGCGCTGGCGCCGATCCTGTACACCATTCCACTGCAGCTGCTGTCGTACTATGTGGCCGTGCTCAAAGGCACCGACGTGGACCAGCCGCGTAACCTGGCCAAGTCGGTTACTGTCGAATAACCGACGCTGATTGTCCGGTTCGAAAGCCCTCCACAAGGAGGGCTTTTTTCTTTCTGATGCCTAGTAAACAGCGCGCCCAGACATACGATTCGGCAGCATCAACCTGGCGGCTCCGCTCAGATCTGCATCGCCATGCCGTCCACATTCATCGCTGCCTGGCGCAAGGCCTCGGAGCGGGTCGGGTGGGGGTGGCAGGTCAGGGCAATGTCTTCTGCCGAGGCCGAGAACTCCATAGCCACGCAGAACTCACCGATCATCTCGCTGACGCTTGGGCCCACCAGGTGCACACCCAGCACTTCATCGGTTTGGGCATCGGCGATGACTTTGGCGAAGCCTTCGGTCTCGTGGTTGATCTTGGCGCGGCTGTTGGCGGTGAAGGGGAACTTGCCTACTTTATAAGCACGCCCTTCGGCTTTGAGCTGCTCTTCGGTCTTGCCCACGGTGGCCAGCTCCGGGCGGGTGTAGATCACGCCAGGGATGAGGTTGTAGTTGACCTCGTGGGGCTTGCCAGCAATGCGCTCGATGCAGGCTACCGCTTCGTCTTCGGCCTTGTGCGCCAGCATTGGGCCGGAAGTGACGTCACCAATCACCCACACACCGGGCACTGAAGTGCGGTGGTGTTCGTTGCCGAGCATGCCGCGCTTGTCGGTTTCCAGGCCCACGCTTTCAAGGTTCAGCCCCTTGGTATAAGGGCGGCGGCCGATAGCCACCAGCACGTAATCGGCCTGCAGCGATTCTGCGGTGCCGCCGGCAGCAGGCTCCAGCGTCAGGCTCACGCCATCGGCACTTGCAGTGGCTTGGGTCACTTTGCTGCCCAGCTTGAACCCCATGCCTTGCTTGGCGAGTGCCTTTTGTAGGGTTTTGGCGGTTTCCGTGTCGGTACCTGGGCAGATGCGATCAAGGTATTCGATAACGGTCACCTGGCTACCCAGGCGACGCCATACCGAACCCAGCTCAAGGCCGATCACCCCGGCACCGATGACCACCAAGTGCTTGGGCACTTGCGGCAAGGACAGCGCACCGGTCGAGTCGATGATGCGATGGTTATCGATGGTCACCCCTGGCAGAGGGGTAGGCTCGGAGCCGGTGGCGATGACCACATCCTTGGCTTGCAGCGCAGTTTCGCTGCCATCTTCAGCCTTGACCACAACCTTGCCGATGCCGTCCAGGCGGCCCCAACCTTTGATCCAGTCGACCTTGTTCTTGCGGAACAGGTATTCGATGCCTTTGGTCAGGCCGGTCACGCTCTCGTCCTTCTGTTTCATCATCTGGGCGAGGTTGAGGGTGGGCTTTACTTCGATACCGAGGTGGGCGAACTCGTCCCCGCTGGCGGCTTCATACAGCTCGGAAGCGTGCAACAGTGCTTTGGATGGCATGCAGCCGACGTTCAGGCATGTGCCGCCCAAGGTCGAGCGGCCTTCCACGCAGGCAACGCTCAGGCCCAGCTGGCCAGCGCGGATGGCTGCGTTGTAGCCGCCAGGGCCACCGCCGATGATCACCACGTCATAGGATTTCATGGGTTCAACTCCAGGATGTAGAAGCGCGAGAGGGGCACAAGGTTAAGCTGAGATGCAAGAATTGTATACAATCTGCTGCGCGTATAAGACCCGTTGGTTCTAGACCTTGGTCTCGTTTAGAGGAAACATCTCACCAATGAACTACTCTGATCCGGCGACGTTCGAAATTTAAGGCGTCGTAGTCAAACACGGATAGGAGGGTTGTTCATGCTCGCGCAACTTCCACCTGCACTGCAGAGCCTGCATCTGCCGCTGCGGCTGAAATTGTGGGACGGTAACCAGTTCGATCTGGGGCCTAGCCCGCAGGTCACCATCCTGGTCAAAGAGCCCCAGTTGATCAGCCAGTTGACGCACCCGAGCCTGGAGCAGTTGGGCACCGCGTTCGTCGAAGGCAAGCTGGAGCTGGAAGGCGACATCGGTGAAGCCATCCGGGTATGCGATGAACTGAGCGAGGCGCTGTTACCTGATTTCGAAGAAGCTCCGCCGGCGCGGCTTGCCCATGACAAAAGCACTGACGCTGAAGCCATCTCCTATCACTATGATGTTTCCAACGCGTTCTACCGGCTGTGGCTGGATCAGGACATGGCGTATTCGTGCGCTTACTTTCGCGAGCCTGATAACACGCTCGATCAGGCACAGCAGGACAAGTTCGACCACCTGTGTCGCAAGTTGCGCCTGAATGCCGGCGACTACCTGCTGGACGTTGGCTGTGGTTGGGGTGGCCTTGCGCGCTTCGCTGCACGTGAATATGACGCCAAGGTATTCGGCATCACCTTGAGCAAGGAGCAGCTCAAGCTCGGTCGGCAGAGGGTCAAGGCCGAAGGCTTGGCCGACAAGGTCGACCTGCAGATTCTCGACTACCGAGACCTGCCTCAGGATGGCCGCTTCGACAAGGTTGTCAGCGTTGGCATGTTCGAGCATGTCGGGCATGCGAACCTGGCGCTGTATTGCCAGAAACTGTTCGGCGCCGTGAGGGAAGGGGGGCTGGTGATGAACCACGGCATCACCGCCAAGCACATCGATGGACGCCCGGTCGGGCGTGGTGCAGGTGAGTTCATCGACCGCTACGTGTTCCCCCATGGCGAGCTACCTCACCTGTCGATGATCAGCGCCAACATCTGTGAAGCGGGGCTGGAGGTGGTAGACGTGGAAAGCCTGCGCCTGCACTACGCCAAGACCCTGCACCACTGGAGCGCCAACCTTGAGAACCAGTTGCATAAGGCGGCGGCGCTGGTGCCGGAAAAGACTCTGCGCATCTGGCGTCTGTACCTTGCAGGTTGTGCATATGCCTTTGAGAAGGGCTGGATCAACCTGCACCAGATCTTGGCAGTGAAGCCTTATGCGGATGGCCACCACGATCTGCCTTGGACGCGCGAAGACCTGTATCGCTAAGCATGTAGATGCGGATTTTGTGGGAGCGGCCTTGTGTCGCGAAAGGGCCGCTCCCATACCCAGACTGCTTAGCTTAAAGAATTGGCGAAATCAGCCGTGCAATCCGCATCCCCAATTGCTGCAGTCGATGAGTGTCGAGGCTGTCCTCCGCAGTAATTTCCCGCGATTGTTCAAAGTCGTTGATCAGCATGTGCTCGACCTGGTCTGCGAAGCTGCGGTCGACGGTCAGCAGGGTGATCTCGAAATTCAGACGGAACGAGCGGTTGTCCAGGTTGGCGCTGCCGATCGCGCTGACATCATCATCCACCAGCACCACCTTCTGATGCAGGAAGCCCGGCTGATAGCGGAACATGCGTACACCTGCGCGCACCGCTTCGAAGGCGAACAGGCTGGAGGCGGCATAGACCACCCGGTGGTCTGGCCGCGACGGGATCAGCACTCGCACATCGACCCCACGCAGGACCGCCAGGCGCAAGGCGGCGAACACTGCCTCGTCAGGGATGAAGTAAGGGCTGGTGATCCACACCCGTCGGGTAGCTGAATGAATTGCTTCGAGGAAGAACAGCGAGCAGGTTTCCTGCGGGTCGGCCGGGCCGCTGGCCAAGGCCTGGCATAGCACCCCGTTATCTGGGTAGGTATCCGGCAGGATCAGCGGCGGCAGCTGGCGCGTGGCCCAGTACCAATCCTCGGCGAACGACTCCTGCAGACAGGCCAGCACCGGCCCGCCGATCTGTACATGGGTGTCGCGCCAGGGGGAAAGTTTCGGGTGCTCACCGAGGTATTCGTCACCTACGTTGTGCCCACCAATGAAACCCAGCAGGCCGTCCACTACCACGATCTTGCGATGGTTGCGGAAGTTCACCTGGAAGCGGTTGAACCATCCGCGGCGAGTGGCGAAGGCATGAATCTGTACGCCGCCGTCGCGCAGCTGCTGGCTGTATCTGGCTGGCAAGGCATGGCTGCCAACGCGGTCATACAGCACGAACACCTGCACTCCTTCGGCAGCCTTGCGTAACAGCAGCTGCTGTAATGCCTTGCCGAGGGTGTCGTCATGGATGATGAAGAACTGCACCAGTACCACGTCGCGGGCTTTGTCGATGGCGGCGAAGATGGCATCGAACGTGGCTTTGCCATCGATCAGCAACTTCACCTGGTTGTTCGCCAGGCAGGGCATGCGCCCCAGTTTTGGCATTGCGCGCAGGGCTGCATAGCTTTCTGATTCACGGGCGGTCAGGGCTTCTTCCACCCAGGGCCGCCAGTTGAGATTGGCCATGGCCACGTGCATTTCCTGGTTGGCCTGGCGCCTGGCCTTGATGTAGGCATAGAACGAGCGGGCGCCGAAGACCAGGTAGGGGATCAAGGTAAGGTAGGGGATGAAGAACAAGGGCATGGCCCAGGCGATTGCACCTTGGGCGGTACGCACGGTGAAGATTGCGTGCAGTGCGGCGACGATACCCAGTAGGTGAATCAGTCCGAGTAGGTAACCAAAAAAGTAGGGGCTGTGGTAGTCCATATGCATCCTGCTTGCCGAGTACACTTGAGCTAACAGAACACGTTCCCGGTCCGCCTTGCAACCTGAAGGTGGATTTGGCGTCCAAGGTTCAGCCCGGCCCGATTGGCCGGTTTTTTCAGGAGCGATCGTCCATGAAGATTCGTCTGCCACTGTTGGCGTTGGCCCTGGCTGCGAGCAGCCCGCTGGTGCATGCGCAGGTGCTGCAACCAGGTTTGTGGGAGCTGACCACCAGCAACATGCAGGTCGATGGCAAGCCGCTACCCGACATGCAGTTCATGCTCGGTCAATTGAAAAACCTGCCGCCAGAGCAGCGCGCGATGATGGAAGGGGTGTTGGCCAAACAAGGGGTGACGGTCGGTGGCAACGGCGTGCGTTCGTGCCTGACGCCAGAGCAGGTGGCAACCAACGACATCCCACTGCAGGACCCGAAGTCGGGCTGCACGCAGAAGATCACCGACCGTACCGGCAATGTGTGGAAGTTTCAGTTCAGCTGCCCCAAGGCACAGGGCACTGGCCAGGCCACCTTCCTCAGTGACCGGGAATTCACCACGCAGGTCAGTGGTACCTTCAACGCTTCGGGTGTGCAGCAGCAAGGCAGCATGAACACCCGTGCGGTGTGGCTGGGCAATGACTGTGGCACTGTCAAACCGCGCAGCTGACGTCCCATTGCCATTGGCTGATGGCGACCGCGTCGTGGGCATGTAGGCTTTCTGCATGCTCCACGCGCAGCTTGAACGCCGTGCTCCATTCCAACTGCCGTAGCGCCTTGTGCAGGCGTCGTGCGGCGTCCTCACAGAACATCAGGTTCTGCCCGTTGGCCAAGGCGAAGGCTTGCTCGTCCGCACGCTTCACCGCGGTCTGCACAGCGGTCCCCAAGCTTGCCTCAATACAATCGATCATTTCGGTGATGGGTAATACGTGCTCATTGCTGCGCAGCCTTACTTGAATGTGTGCGGTACTTCGTTGGCTGTGCGGCGTCGCCACAATACCTTCGGCGCTGCCAAGCCACTGCATTACTGCGGACTTTTCGACTTGGTCTTCGCTGAAGTCGTCCAGGAACTGCTGTTGGATCAGCTGGCGTGCTAGCGCAGCTGAGCATGGACAGGTAGAGGAGTAGGGTACGGAAACAGATAGTTCCACGTGGAACATTTCGTTTTCTAGCCGTGCATCGACCGAAACGGCGTAGTTTTTCCAGCCTGCCAAGGGGCTGATCAAGGCCGGCCTTTTCAGCAGATGCTCAAACCGCAGGCGCAGGTAGGCTGCCGAAGAAAGGCCTTCATGGCTGCTCAGGAAATCAGCCAGTAGCTGTCTGATTGCGAGTGGAGTGAGGGGCTGGCGCTCCAATGTCTCAAGGGCAAGGTAAAGTCGCGACATATGGATACCGCGTGAACTGCAGTCTACCAGGCTTACCCCTGCATCGATTTTGGCGGCTGCGGTGCGCCCTTCGAATTGCACAGGCAAGGCGATCCCGCACATGCCCACCCAGTCCAAAGGCAAGGTGTACTCCAGGGTTTGTGCTGCGATGTCGGGGAGCTTGAGCTGGGTCATCTGGCTTTCCAAACAAAAAGAGGCATCAGTGGCAACCGGCGATCAGGCTGCAATGCAGCTTGAAGCGCTGCCCACTGGAGCTGGATACGCGGTTCAGGGTGGTCCAGCCAACGCGACGGCTGTAACCCACCCAGGCTTCGCCATCGCTGGCCAGGCCGGTAAAAAAGGTCAACGTACCATAGAGGCTGTTGGTTTGTGCCCATAGGCGCCGGCTGGTGAAGTCGTAGCCGCGCAGGTAGAACGTATTGCCTTCGCTGCGCATGCTGTAATAGCTGCCTTTGCCGTCCTGGCAGGCAAGCAGTGTCGCGCTGCGTGTACACATCGCCAACGGGCTGTTCTTTGGCATGGCGATCAGCGAAGTAGGCATGGCGAGCAACAGCAACACCATGGCGCGCAGCAGATTCATTTTCATCCCCGGTGAATACTTGTCCGTCGAGAACGGCTTGGCGAAATTGTATTGTTACTTTATAACATTGTGCAATGCATCGTTTCGAATGCGCTCGCCTGAAGAGGTTTCGCCATGTCCAATCGTCTCCCTGTCACCGTGCTGTCTGGCTTCCTTGGCGCCGGCAAGAGCACTCTGCTCAACCATGTGCTGCGTAACCGCGACAACCTGCGGGTCGCGGTCATCGTCAACGACATGAGTGAAATCAACATCGACGCCAGCGAGGTGCAGCGCAACGTCAGCCTCAACCGCGCTGAAGAGAAACTGGTCGAGATGAGCAACGGCTGCATCTGCTGCACACTGCGTGAAGACCTGCTCGAAGAGGTTGCGCGGCTGGCCGAGGAAGGCCGCTTCGATTATTTGCTCATCGAGTCCACGGGTATCTCGGAGCCGCTGCCGGTTGCCGAGACGTTCACGTTTCGCGACGAGCAGGGCCGCAGCCTTTCCGACATGGCGCGGTTGGACACCATGGTCACTGTGGTCGATGGCCTGAATTTTTTACGCGATTACCAGGCAGCAGACAGCCTGGCCAGCCGTGGTGAAACCTTGGGCGAAGAGGACGAGCGGTCGATCAGTGATCTGCTGATTGAGCAGGTGGAGTTCGCCGATGTGCTGTTGTTGAGCAAGATCGACCTGATCAGTCAGCACGAGCGTGAAGAACTTATGGCCATTTTGCGTAGCCTCAACGCCCGGGCGCAGATCGTGCCCATGGTCATGGGCCAGGTGCCGCTGGCGCGCATCCTGGACACTGGCCTTTTCGACTTCGACCAGGCAGCTCAAGCGCCTGGCTGGTTGCAAGAATTGCGCGGCGAGCATATGCCGGAGACCGAAGAGTACGGCATCGCGGCCACAACCTGGCAGGGGCGGCGGCCACTTCATCCACAGCGCTTTTTCGATTTTATCCACAAGCCCTGGAGCAATGGTCGGCTGCTGCGTTCGAAGGGTTTTTTCTGGTTGGCCAGCAAGTACCAGGAAGCCGGTAGCTGGTCCCAGGCAGGTGGCATGATGCGTCACGGCCTGGCGGGCCGTTGGTGGCGTTTCGTGCCGCGCGAGCAGTGGCCGCAGGATGTGGATAACACTGCCGATATCTTGAAACACTGGCACGCCGAAACCGGTGACTGCCGGCAGGAATTGGTGTTCATTGGGCAGAATATCGACTTCAAAAAGTTATCCACAGAGCTTGAGGCCTGCTTGTTGACGGATGAAGAAATGGAGTTGGGACCTATGGGCTGGTTGCGTCTGCCTGATCCATTTGGCCCTTGGCACGAGGAGGCAGCATGAACCAGGCGCTCAAACCTGTGGATATCTTACAGGTGTTTGGCGAAACGCCGCTGGTGTTGACCGACGTGCTGCAGGACGGCGTGAACCTGGCGGTATGGCGCCGGCGCTTGCCGCCACAGCTGGAGGATTTTGCCGAGCTGGTAGTCAGCCTTAAGCAACCCCTGGCAGATCAGTGGGTAATCGAGGTGGACGAGCAGCAGATGCCGGTTTTGTCGGATTTGCTACGCGAAGCGGCGGACTTCCACGGTTACGAAGCATTCGTGGCCGATGTAGCCTGGCTGGTGGCGGCATATACCTGCCTGGTTGGCGCGCGGCGGGTCGGTTTGCGCCTGCGGGTGCTGACCGGGCCCATGTGCCCACGCTTTCATGTGGATAACGTGCCGTTGCGATTGCTCACCACCTACGCGGGCCCGGGTAGCGAGTGGTTGCGAGAGCAGGAGAGCCCACGCGGGGAGTTACACACAGCTCAAGTGCCTGTGGATAATATTCAGAAACTGCACGTCGGTGAAGTGGCTGTACTCAAGGGCGAGAAGTGGCAGGGCAACGAAGGTGCAGGGCTGGTGCACCGCTCGCCCTCGGGCCAGCAAGGGCGCCTGCTGCTCAGCCTTGACTGGCTAGCCTGACGGCGCATAGTGAGCCATCACCCCGCCTGAAGCCATCCCATGCTGCAGAACATTCCCACCCATGTGATTGCTGGCCCACTGGGGGCCGGCAAGACCACCCTGATCCGCCATCTGCTTGCCCAGCGCCCGGGCAACGAACGCTGGGCGGTATTGATCAACGAATTCGGCCTGGTTGGCCTGGATGCGGCCTTGCTCAGCCGTGACGAAGATGGCATCGCCATCGGCGAGGTTGCAGGCGGCTGCCTGTGTTGTGTCAACGGCATGCCGTTTCAGGTGGGCCTGGGCCGGTTGTTGCGCAAATCCCGGCCTGACCGGCTTTTTATCGAGCCGTCTGGCCTGGGCCACCCGCTGCAGCTGCTTGCTCAGCTGAAACAGGCTCCGTGGGCTGGAGTGCTGACAATCCAGCCGTTGTTGATGGTTGTCGATGCGCAATCCATGGCGCGAAACGAGCCGCTTCCGGAGGCCCAACAGCAGGCTTTCAACGCGTCTGAATACGTGGTTTTCAACAAGTCAGAGGCTGTGGATGAAAAATCTAAGTTGTTGATAACTAATAAATTTAACGATAAGAATGTGATGTGGTCGGTACAGGGCCAGGTGCCGCTATCAAGCCTTCCTGGTGCCCTGGTACAGATTGTCGACAGCCAATTTGAGGAAAACCAGATTGTCGACAATCTTGGGGGAGCCCCAACAATATTGTGGACAGACCCCAGCCAGCCGATCTGTCTTGCCCAAGAGGGGGAGGGAGGTTGGAGCATTGGCTGGCGCTGGCATCCCGCACAGCAGTTTTATCCACAGCGCCTACTGGCGTTCTTGAGGACCTTGCCATGGCGGCGTGCGAAAGGGGTTATCCACAGCCTGGAAGGTTGGCAGTCATTCAATGGGCTCAAGGGTGACATGCCGATGTGGCAGCCCAGTGAATGGCGAAGGGATAGCCGTATCGAGCTGATTTTTGATCAGCCGCAATCGCAACCCACGCTGCAAGCGGGGTTGAGCGAATGCCGCGTCAGGTGATCAATTGCGCCAGCGATTGTGCTCCTGGCGCCACTGCTGCATCTCGATGACATTGTCGGTGCGTGGCGGGGTCTTGATTTCGAACGGGTAGGGCGCCAGCTCGATCTGCACGCTGTGCGCGCCAAACTGGGTCACGGTACCGGGGTGGCGTTGCTCGCCGGTAACGGTGAATTCGAAGGCATAGATGCGTGCCAGGCGCTTGCGGCCATTGGCATCACGGACAAAGGCGATGCGCTTGAGTGCGACGGCATCGTCGAGCAGCTCCAGGTCGAGCTTGGCGCAGTGCTGTTTGACCCGTTCAAGGGCTTTTTCGCGCAACCCATGGTTGTGCCACAACCAGCCGCCAGCCGTGGCTAACAGCATCAGGACGAAGACATTCTCCAGGGTCAACATTTGCATATGCTCCAAACAGGTAGATCCAGCTTAACTGCGTCCCTGGCCTGTCGTACAGGTGGCAATCGAGTTCATACTGCGCTGCGCACAATCCTTGAAACAGCTTTGGAAACCCCCGCATGAAACGTACCCCGCACCTGCTCGCCATCCAGTCCCATGTGGTGTTCGGCCACGCCGGCAACAGCGCCGCGGTGTTTCCCATGCAGCGTATCGGGGTCAATGTCTGGCCACTCAATACCGTGCAGTTCTCCAATCACACACAGTATGGCCAGTGGGCGGGTGAAGTGCTTGCCCCGGCGCAAATTCCTGCATTGGTGGAAGGTATTTCCAACATTGGCGAACTGGGTCACTGCGATGCGGTGCTTTCTGGCTACCTGGGCAGTGCCGAGCAGGGGCGGGCTATCCTGGCGGGTGTCGAGCGGATCAGGGCGGTAAACCCGAAGGCTCTGTACCTGTGTGACCCGGTCATGGGGCACCCGGAGAAAGGCTGCATCGTGCCACAGGAAGTCAGCGAGTTCCTGCTCGACGAGGCGGCGGCGCGGGCCGACATCCTGTGCCCCAACCAGCTGGAGCTGGACAGCTTCTGTGGGCGCCGCGCGCAGTCGCTGGAGGATTGCGTGAGCATGGCGCGCAGGCTGTTGCAGCGTGGGCCGAAGGTGGTACTGGTCAAACACCTGGTTTACCCCGGGCGGGCCGAAGACCAGTTCGAAATGCTGCTGGTGACCGCCGAGCACAGCTGGCACCTGCGCCGCCCGCTGCTGGCGTTCCCGCGTCAGCCGGTGGGGGTGGGTGATCTGACCTCAGGCTTGTTCCTGGCCCGCGTGCTGCTCGGCGACAGCTGGGTGCAGGCGTTCGAATTCACCGCTGCAGCCGTGCATGAGGTGCTGCTGGAAACCCAGGCCTGCGCCAGCTACGAACTGCAGCTGGTACGGGCCCAGGACCGCATCGCCCACCCGCGGGTGCGCTTCGAGGCGCAGTTGCTGGCGTTTTAGATCGCGTCGGTTTTCAGGTCCTGGTAGCGCTTCTCCAGCTCTTGGCGGATCTGGCGGCGCTGCTGGCCTTGCAGGAAGCGGCGTTTTTCTTCGCTGCTGTGCGGCTGGCGCGGCGGCACCGGCACCGGGCGGCGATTGTCGTCGACTGCGACCATGGTGAAGAAACAGCTGTTGGAATGGCGCACCGAGCGCTCGCGAATGTTCTCGGTCACCACTTTGATGCCGACTTCCATCGAGGTGTTGCCGGTGTAGTTGACCGACGCCAGGAACGTCACCAGTTCACCCACGTGCACGGGCTCGCGGAAGATCACCTGGTCGACCGACAGGGTCACCACATAGCTGCCGGCATAGCGGCTGGCGCACGCGTAGGCCACTTCGTCGAGGTACTTGAGCAGGGTGCCGCCATGTACGTTGCCAGAAAAGTTGGCCATGTCCGGGGTCATCAGGACGGTCATGCTCAGCTGGGCGTTTCCAGGTTCCATAGTGTGCTCACGGTGAGGTTGCGCTGAATCGGGCGAATGGAGGGCGTTATCTGCTGACACTTCTGTTCCCCTCTTTTGAATTTGCCGTACGAATACGGGACGTTGCCTGACGCGCCATCGTCACGCTGATCATGCCATCAGCGGCGCTTTTCCAGCCGATCTGTTTCTGCATATTGCACCGGCTATTTGCGGCGAGGTGCGATGTTAACCTGAGTACGCCCATGCACCATGGGCTTTCCTGCACTCAATACAGTATGTACTTGCTGCTCGCTCAGGTTTGCCTTGGCAGAGGAGCGGTCTGCCCAGGCATCCATAAAAAAGACGAGAAAAGGAGTATCACGCCATGCATGCCATCAGCTTCATCCAGGACCTGGCAGTCATCATGATGGTCGCTGGCGTGGTCACCATTGTTTTTCACCGCCTCAAGCAGCCGGTGGTGCTGGGCTACATTGTCGCAGGCTTCATCATCGGCCCGCACACCCCGCCATTCGGCCTGATCCATGACGAAGAGACCATCAAGATCCTTGCCGAACTAGGGGTGATCTTCCTGATGTTCTGCCTGGGGCTCGAATTCAGCCTGCGCAAGCTGTTCAAGGTTGGCGCCACGGCGTTCATCGCGGCGTTCCTGGAAATCGTGCTGATGATCTGGATCGGTTTCGAGATCGGACGCTGGTTCGGCTGGAGCACCATGGACTCACTGTTCCTCGGCGCGATCCTGGCTATTTCCTCGACCACCATCATCGTCAAGGCACTGAACGACCTGAAGATGAAGAACGAGCGCTTCGCCCAGCTGATCTTCGGCGTACTGATCGTGGAGGACATCCTCGGTATCGGCATTATCGCCCTGCTGTCCGGCATCGCTGTCAGCGGCTCGGTCAGCTCGGGGGAAGTGTTCTCCACCGTAGGAAAATTGTCGCTGTTCATGATCGTTGCATTGGTCATCGGCATTCTGCTGGTGCCGCGGCTGCTGGCCTATGTGGCCAAGTTCGAAAGCAACGAAATGCTGCTGATTACCGTGCTTGGCCTGTGCTTCGGCTTCTGCCTGTTGGTGGTGAAGCTGGAATACAGCATGGTGCTGGGCGCCTTCCTGATTGGCGCGATCATGGCCGAATCGCGTCAGTTGCTGAAGATCGAACGCCTGATCGAGCCGGTACGCGACCTGTTCAGCGCCATCTTCTTCGTCGCCATCGGCCTGATGATCGACCCTCAGGTACTCGTCGATTACGCCTGGCCGATCGTGGTCATTACCTTGGCGGTGGTACTGGGCAAGATGCTCTCCTGTGGCATGGGGGCGTTCATTGCCGGTAATGACGGGCGCACGTCGCTGCGGGTGGGCATGGGCCTTTCGCAGATTGGCGAGTTTTCCTTCATCATCGCCGCGCTGGGCATGACGCTGCAGGTGACCAGCGACTTCCTATACCCGGTGGCGGTCGCAGTATCGGCCATCACCACGCTGTTGACGCCTTACCTGATCCGTGCGGCCGACCCGCTGTCGCAAAAGCTTGGCAATGTGGTGCCCAGCCGCCTGGCGCGGGTGCTTTCGTTGTATGGCGAGTGGTTGCGCAACATCCAGCCGCAGGGCGAGAGCGCCATGCTGGCCGCAATGATCCGGCGCATCCTGTTGCAGGTGGGGGTGAACCTGGCGCTGGTGATCGCCATCTTCTTCAGTGGTGGTTACTTTGCAGGGCGTATCGGCAACTGGCTCAGTGAGTGGGTCAGCGATGTCAGCCAGCAGAAGGCGATGATCTGGGGGGCGGCGTTGTTGCTGTCGCTGCCATTCCTGATCGCTGCCTATCGTAAGCTCAAGGCGCTGTCGATGCTGCTGGCAGAAATGGGCGTGAAGCCGGAAATGGCCGGGCGGCATACCCAGCGTGTACGCCGCGTGATCGCCGAAGTTATTCCGCTGTTGTCACTGCTGGTGATTTTCGTGCTGCTGTCGGCTTTGTCGGCGAGCATTCTGCCCACCAGCGAGTTGCTGTTGGTCATTGCCGTGGTGGCCGCAGTGGTGGTGGCCTTGTTGTGGCGCTGGTTCATCCGCGTGCACACGCGCATGCAGATTGCCTTGCTGGAGACGCTGGAAAACAGTCGCGAGAATACGCACTGAAGGGAGAAATGCTCCCTGCGCAAGATTTCATCGTCGTCCGAGGGGATGGAGCGGTAGCAATGTCGCCAGGCGCAGAAAGCCTGGCGATTCTAGCTACATTGATGGCACTGGGCCATAAATTTTCCTGTGCTTGTACCCGCCTCTTCGCGGGCTTGGCCGCTCCCACAGGTATCGCACAGGCGCTGCAGAGATTGAGATCAGCTCTCCAGCCACACATCCCGCGCCCAGTGCCACACCGACTCCCAGCTCTCTTCACCGGCGATTTCCTCTTCCGCATCCCAAAGCACCACGGTGCCGTCTTCTTCGACGCAGTAGTAGTTGTCGCCGTCCTGGCACAGCGGAATCAGGTCGCGCGGCACGCCGGCATCCCAGGCGTTGGCGGCGACGTCGGGCAGGTAGGTGTGCGACTGTGGGTCGGTGACAGTCACCGGCTCCAGCGAGCCATACACCACGTCGCTGACGGTCAGTAGAAACTCTTTGAACACGAACGGTATGTTGATGAACAGCTCTTCTTCGATTTCGACCAACTGGTCCTCGTCGGGAAGCTCTAGGGGCACCGGCACTGGCTGATTGGCTTCACGGAGTTGTTCGATCACTTCTTCCACGGTTCACTTCCTCTGACCTAGATGACAACGCTGCGCGTTATACCCTAGTAGGCCACTCTGGCAAAAGCAAAAACCCCGGGACAGGCCCGGGGTTTTTTGTACAGCACGCTGCGGTTAGCCGTTTTGACGGATACCGGCGACCAGCCAAGGCTGGTTCTCGCCTGGGGCGCGAACCATGTGCCAGCTTTCGCTGAACACTTCGCCCTGGTCGAAGCGCGAGTTCTTCGACACGCCACGGAAGGTCAGGGTGGCGTCGGTACGGTCGGCACGGTCGTCGATACCGTCCAGCTGTACTTCGAGGTTGTCGATGTAGGTGGACTGGAAGCCGTCACCCAGTTCAGCACGCTCACGCTTGAGGAACTCGAGCATTTGCGGGGTGACGAACTCGGTGATCTTGTCCATTTCGTTGGCATCCCAGTGCTGCTGCAGCGACTGGAAGTGGTTACGGGCAGCAGCCAGGAAGCTTTGCTCGTTGAACCAGGCCGGGGCGTTGATCACCGGGGCAGCGGCGGCAGGTGCAGCCGAACCACCAAACACAGATTGCTGTGCCGGCTGGTTGTGAGCTTCACGCTGCATCGGCGCATGGCCTGGCATGGCCATTTGCGGCTGCTGCTGGCGGCGGCGTGCGGCAATGAAGCGGAACACCAGGAAGGCGATGAGCGCCACGATCAGGAAGTCCATGATCTGGAAGCCCTCGAAACCGTCGCCCATGAACATGGACGCCAGCAGGCCACCGGCGGCCAGGCCGGCCAGTGGGCCCAGCCAGCGCGAAGCACCGCTGGCGGCCGGAGCTGCACGACCAGGTGCGGCAGCCGGTGCGGCGGCAGGCGTGGTTGGCGTAGCCTGGCGGGTCTGGTGGATAGGCGCGGAGCCCGAGCTCTTGCCGCCGCCGAAACGCTTGGCGTTGGCGTCCAGGCTCAGCGTCAGGCCGACGCAGAGCGCCAGTGCGATGCTAAGAAAACGTTGCATAAGTGGGATATCCCCTGTTGTGGATTGCACGCGCGTCATGGTGCACAGGTTCCAGGGCACATGACCAGCGACATAGTGTTTCGAGCTTTTGCCTGAATGTTACAAGGCCCCCCGGCAGGGCGGCCTTGGTCTTCAGATGGCTTCGAGCTTGGCGTACCCCAGCATCAGCCACTTGCTGCCTTCGGCAAAGTTCACCTGCACCCGTGCCTGGGCGCCCGAACCCTCGAAGTTGAGGATCACGCCTTCGCCAAACACCGCATGTTGCACACGCTGACCGAGGTTGAACGCTGTCTGCGGAATGTTGGCATTGGCGAACAGGTTGCTGTTGGTGGCCGTCTTGGCCCCACTGAACGGGCGGCTGACGCTGTTGGACAGGCGCACTTCCTGAATCAGGCCGGCCGGAATTTCACGTACGAAACGCGACACCTTGTTGTAGGTCTCGCTGCCATACAAGCGACGTGTTTCGGCGTACGTCATGACCAGTTGGCGCATGGCGCGGGTAATCCCGACATAGGCCAGGCGGCGTTCCTCTTCCAGGCGGCCGGGCTCTTCCAGGCTCATCTTGTGCGGGAACAGGCCTTCTTCCATGCCCACCAGGAACACATACGGGAACTCCAGGCCCTTGGCGCTGTGCAAGGTCATCAGCTGGACGCTGTCCTCATGCTCGTCGGCCTGGGTATCGCCGGCTTCGAGCGAGGCATGGCCGAGGAAGGCCGAGAGCGGCGAGAGATCGGCGTCTTCGTCGGTGGACTCGAAGTTGCGCGCCGCGCTCACCAGTTCCTCAAGGTTTTCTACCCGTGCCTGGCCCTTTTCACCCTTTTCTTCCTGGTGATAGATGATCAGCCCGGACTGTTCGATGGTGGTCTGGGTCATGGTATGCAGCGGCATGTCCGTGACCTTGGCAGCCAACCCCTCGATCAGCTCGATGAAGGCACCCAGGGCGCTGGCGGCGCGGCCCTTCATGGCCTTGGCCGCCAGCAGCTGGCACATGGCTTCCCACATCGACAGCTGGCTATGGCGGGCATGCTCACGGATGGCTTCGACGGTTTTCTCGCCAATGCCGCGTGGCGGCACGTTGATCACCCGCTCCAGGGCCGCGTCGTTGCCACGCCCTTCGATCAGCCGCAGGTAAGCCATGGCGTTCTTGATTTCGGCGCGTTCGAAGAAGCGCTGGCCACCATAGATGCGGTAGGGGATACGCTCGCGCAGCAGGGCCTCTTCCAGCACCCGCGACTGGGCGTTGGAACGGTACAGGATGGCGATTTCGTTACGCGCATTGCCCTGCTTGACGAGGCTTTCGATGGTTTCCACCACGTAGCGCGCTTCGTCGTGCTCGTTGTAGGCCGCGTACAGGGTCAGCGGTTCGCCTTCGCCCATGTCGGTCCACAGTTCTTTGCCCAGGCGCCCGGTGTTGTTGACGATCAGCGCGTTGGCGGCCTTGAGGATGCCGCCTGTGGAGCGGTAGTTCTGCTCCAGGCGGATCATTTCGGCGTCGGGGAAGTCGGCGGTGTACTGGTGGATGTTCTCGATCTTGGCACCGCGCCAGCCGTAGATCGACTGGTCGTCGTCGCCCACCGCCATCAGGCTGGCACCACCGCGCGCCAGCAGGCGCAGCCAGGCGTACTGCACGGCGTTGGTATCCTGGAATTCGTCTACCAGCACATGCTGGAAGCGCCGCTGGTAGTGCTCAAGCAGGCCCGGGTGGTCGCGCCACAGGTCCAGGGCACGCAGCAACAGTTCGGAGAAGTCGATGACCCCGGCGCGCTCACAGGCCTGTTCGTAGGCGGTATACACCTCGCGCATGGTCGCCAGGAACAGGTCGCCCCCAGCCTGTATATGCTGCGGGCGCAGGCCTTCGTCCTTCTGCCCGTTGATGAACCACTGGGCCTGGCGTGCCGGCCACTTCTGCTCGTCCAGGCCCAGCTCGCGCATGACCCGCTTGATCAGGCGCTGCTGGTCATCGCTGTCGAGGATCTGGAAGTTCTGCACCAGCCGCGCTTCCTGCCAGTGGGCCCGCAGCAGGCGATGGGCCAGGCCGTGGAAGGTGCCGACCCACATGCCTGCCGGGTTGATCCCCAGCAGTTGCTCGATCCGGTGGCGCATTTCTGCCGCCGCCTTGTTGGTGAAGGTCACCGACAGGATCGAATGCGGCGATGCATGCTCAACCTGGATCAGCCAGGCGATGCGGTGCACCAGCACGCGGGTTTTACCGGAGCCGGCGCCAGCAAGCACCAGTTGACGCCCGAGCTTGGCCGCGACGGCCTGGCGTTGAGCATCGTTGAGGGAGTTCAGCAGGAGGGAGAGGTCATCTGTGTGCATCGGGCCATTCTAGGGCGCAGCAGGGGAAGGGTAAATGGCACTGTATAAATATTCACCCTGGCAAACATACAAAGCGGCCACTACAGGCGATGCGCTTGCAGTGGCCACCGCGTCTACATCAATGGGTTTCCACGATGTCGGTGATGCAGGCGATCAGTTTACCGTCGTGGATAATGTCCACCTTCGGGATCTGGCCGTGCTCGTCTTGCGTTTCGAACATCACTTCCTTGTCGCAGGCAACCTGCATGAAGTTACCGTCCTGTTGGTGCAGCTCAAGCTCCAAGGCAATGGCCATGGATTTGTCCTGCATTCTGCGTTTGACCAGTACCGGGACTATGCCTGCATGACTCACGGTGATTGTGCCCTGCACCCGCAGGCGAGTGCCTGGTGGCATCTTGTCGTGATGGGCTTTCCAGTCTTTGCATTCGATGATCATTTCCATACTCCTGTCTTGGGAAGAGCGGTATGACCTTCCCAGGACAGAGTGCTTGCAGCACCTGCCCGCACAGCAGAGCGAAGCGCTTCAGCTGTACCAATGCCTGCCATGCCTGGCCAGCAGGCTACCGGCCTGTTCCGGGCCATTGCTCCCGGCGGCATAGTGGCGTGGCGCCTGAAAGTGTTCCTGCCAACCCTTTATTAACGGATCAATCCAGTGCCAGGCCGCCTCCACCTCATCGCGGCGCATGAACAGTGTCGAATCACCCTCCACGATGTCCAGCAGCAGGCGTTCGTAAGCTTCCCAGCGGCGGGTCTGGCTGAATACCTGAGCCAGGTTCAGGTCGAGCTCGACCGGTTCCAGCCGCATGCCCTTGCCTGGGCTCTTGGTCATCATGCGCAGGCTGATGCGCTCATCCGGTTGCAGCTGGATCAACAGCTGGTTGACCTGGCCACCGCTGAACAGCTCGTGGGGTACCGGCTTGAACTGGATGACGATCTGCGACGAGCGGCGCGCCATGCGCTTGCCGGTGCGCAAGTAGAAAGGCACACCTGCCCAGCGCCAGTTGTCGATGTGCGCTTCGATGGCCACGAAGGTTTCGGTATCGCTGTCGTTGTCGACGTCCTTTTCGAAGTAATAGGCCGGCACCTCCTGGCCGCCGATGTGCCCGGCACCGTACTGACCGCGCACGGTCTTGTCCTGCACGTCCTGGCCGGTGATGGGCTTGAGGGCCCGCAGGATCTTCACCTTTTCGTCGCGCACCGCTTCAGCCTCGAACTGCGCAGGTGGCTCCATGGCCACCAGGCACAGCAGCTGCAACAGGTGGTTTTGCAGCATGTCGCGGGTTGCTCCGGCGCGGTCGTAGTAGGCGCCGCGGTTCTCTACCCCCAGGGTTTCGCAAACGCTGATCTGTACGTGGTCGACCTGATTGTTGCGCCACACCGGCTCCAACAGAGCGTTGGCGAAGCGCAGGGCCATGAGGTTCTGCACGGTTTCCTTGCCCAGGTAGTGGTCGATGCGAAATACCTGGTTTTCGTCGAACACTGCGCCAATCGCTTCGTTGATGGCGGTGGCCGAGGCCAGCGAGTGACCAATCGGCTTCTCCAGCACGATGCGTGCTTCGGGGTCGGCCAGGCCTGCGTTACGCAGGTGGTTGGCAATCGGCACGAACAGGTTGGGAGCGGTGGCCAGGTAGAAAATGCGCGTCAGCCCGCCAGGTTCGCCCAGGTAGCGCGCCAGGCGACCGAAGTCTGCGCTTTGCGATGCATCCATGGGGAAGTAGTCGAGGCGCGCGGCAAACCGTTGCCATACGTCTTCGTCGAAGTCATTGCGGGCAATCTGCGCTCGGCAATGGCGTTCTGCGAGCTTGAGGTATTCGTTACGGCTTATGTTGCGGCGGGCGAGGGCGATGATGCGGACCGCGTTGTTCAGGCGCGCCTCGCGATACAAGTGATAGAGCGCCGGGAGGAGTTTGTGCAGGGCCAGATCGCCGGTGCCACCGAACACCAGAATGTCGCAAGGAATAGTCAAACCGCCACTCTCCACGTTCGTTTAACTGGGCGGGTTGGCGTCCATGTAGTATAACTACAAGAAAGCTACAACCCGGCCAGTCGATCATAACCGAGTCCAGCCCGTGAATCTGTTGCAACATATCGCCCAATCGCGCCACCTGCTGCGCAAATCGGAACTCAAAGTGGCCGACCACGTGCTGCTCGACCCGGCTGCGGTCATGCACAGCTCGATGGCCGACCTGGCGCACAGCGTGGGTATCAGTGAACCGACGATCGTGCGTTTCTGCCGTGCGATCGGTTGTTCGGGCTTCCAGGACCTGAAATTGAAGCTGGCGCAGAGCCTGGCCGCCGGGGCCAGTTTTGGTCAGTTCGCCATTCATGAAGACGACTCGGTTGCCGACTACAGCCTGAAGATTTTCGACACCACCCTGCACACGTTGATGGAAGTGCGCGAGCACCTCGACCCGCATGCGCTGCAACAGGCCGTGAGCGCCATGGCCCAGGCGCAGCGTGTGGAGTTCTATGGCTTTGGTGCATCCGGCGCGGTTGCGGCGGACGCTCAGCACAAGTTCTTTCGACTGCTGCTCAGTGCGGCCGCGTATTCCGACCCGCACATGCAGGCGATGTCGGCAGTAACCTTGAGGCCTGGCGATGTGGCGGTGTGCATTTCCCAGTCGGGCCGTTCCAAGGACCTGCTGATCACCGCCAACCTGGTGCGTGAGAGCGGTGCCAACCTGATTACCCTTTGCCCAAGCCAGACGCCGCTGGCCGAGCTGTCGACCGTGAACCTGGCGATAGACGTGCATGAAGACACCGAAATCTACACCCCGCTGACCTCGCGTATCGCTCACCTGGTGGTAATCGACGTCCTGGCCATGGGCGTGGCCATGGCGCGCGGCCCGAGCCTGGTCAACCACCTGAAAAGCGTGAAGCGCAGCTTGCGCAGCCTGCGTTTGTCGCCCAAGTCGATCAAGGCTACAGACGACTGAATTCAAACCTGTAGCGGCCTCTTCGCGGGCTTGCCCGCTCCCACAGCAATTGCACCGATTCAAAAAGGTGCACAGTACCTGTGGGAGTGGGCGATCCGCGAAGAGGCCGCTACAGGCAGTAAAAATTCACGATTTTGTCACCATCCCACAGCCAAACCGTAAACCTTCATGGCCAGTCTGAAACTCCCGCATCCTATCTGGGAGACAGGCAATGGCACGTGACCACGACGGCATCTACCAACCCAACGCCAAAGCTCGCAAGCAGCAGGAAAAAGATCAGCGCCGCATGGAATACCGCCGCGCGATCGAGGTGTATTGCGACCAACGTCAACTGCTGCGCGACCTGGTGGACTATCCCGAGTTGCAAGCACTCACAGTGTGGCAGTCTTCAGCGGCAACTTCCCCGAAAAACGCTCAACAAGCGCGCTGATCAGCGCACGTTCGCTGCGGATGAACGCCAGAAATGCCAAGGCCACCGGCGACTGCCGCTTGGCCTTGGACTGCACCACGCACCAGCTGCGGTACAGCGGCAGCTCTTCCACCGGTAGCTCCTTCAGCGCACCGGTGGCCAGTTCCAGGTTGACCGCATGGCGGGTCAGCAGTGCAATCCCCAGGCCGGCGATCACGCACTCGCGCTGGGCGTCGGCCGAGGCCACCTCCAGGGTCTGGGTGAAATGCACGCGCTTGTCCTTGAAATATTCCTCGCAGGCCTTGCGCGTACCTGAGCCTTGTTCGCGTACCAGCAGGGTATGAGGCTCCAGGTCCTGAAGGCGCAGCTGGTCCAGCTTGCACAGCGGGTGCTCGGGCGGTGCCACGGCGATGATCGGGTTGTTGAGGAACGGCAGAAATTCCAGGCCCATGTCCTGCGGCACCATCGACATGATGATGATGTCGTCGCGGTTATCCGAAAGGCGGCGGATGGCCTGGGCGCGATTGACCACCGTCAGGGTCAGGTTGACCTCCGGGTGACGCTGCTTGAAGGCGGCGAACAGGTGTGGCACGAAGTACTTGGCGCTGGACTCGATCGCCAGTTTGAGCTGCCCCTGCAATGAGCCCTGCATGTCCGACAGCTGCATGTCCAGGCTCTCGAGGCGCCCGAAGATGTCGCGGCTGGCGCGTTGCAGGGCTTCGGCCGCTTCGGTCAGGTAGAGCTTCTTGCCCACGTACTCGAACAGCGGCTGGCCGATTAGCTCTTCGAGCTGGCGGATCTGCAGACTGACGGCGGGTTGTGTCAGCGACATCTCTTCCGCTGCACGGCTATACGAGCGCAAATCGCACACCTCATTGAAGATCTGCAATTGACGCAAAGTCATACGCATCAATGACTTACGCATTTTTACTCGCCCTTCGGCAACACCTTGTAACTGCACTATAAGCTTTTACTAATGCTGCCTCTAACAAATATTGATTTTTGTTTATCGACCTACAGCGCTAGGGTGAATACGCGACTGGCCAGCAACGCCTGGTCACGCGCCGACCGGTAGAACCGGCTCGACTGTTCCTACGGCTTTGGGAAGACTCCAGTGATAAAAAAAATCCTGATCGCCAACCGAGGTGAAATCGCAGTTCGGATCGTGCGTGCCTGCGCCGAGATGGGCATACGCTCGGTAGCGATCTATTCCGACGCCGATCGGCATGCCTTGCACGTCAAGCGCGCCGACGAAGCCCACAGCATTGGTGCCGAGCCGCTGGCCGGTTACCTGAACCCGCGCAAGCTGGTGAACTTGGCTGTGGAAACCGGCTGTGATGCCCTGCACCCGGGCTATGGCTTCCTGTCGGAAAACGCTGAACTGGCAGAGATCTGCGCCGAGCGCGGGATCAAGTTCATCGGCCCCGCCGCAAACGTCATTCGCGGCATGGGCGACAAGACCGAAGCGCGCCGCACCATGATTGCCGCCGGTGTGCCGGTAACTCCGGGCACCGAAGGCAACGTTGCCGATATTCATGAAGCCCTGAGCGAAGGTGAGCGCATCGGTTACCCGGTGATGCTCAAGGCCACCTCCGGTGGCGGTGGCCGCGGTATTCGCCGTTGCAACAGCCGCGAAGAGCTGGAACAGAACTTCCCACGGGTGATTTCCGAGGCTACCAAGGCCTTTGGTTCGGCCGAAGTGTTCCTGGAAAAGTGCATCGTCAACCCCAAGCATATCGAGGCACAGATCCTCGGTGACAGCTTCGGCAACGTGGTGCACCTGTTCGAGCGCGACTGCTCGATCCAGCGCCGTAACCAGAAGCTCATCGAAATTGCTCCAAGCCCCCAGCTCACGCCCGAGCAGCGCGCCTACATCGGCGACCTGGCGGTACGTGCGGCCAAGGCGGTGAACTACGAGAACGCCGGCACCGTGGAGTTCCTGCTCGCCGATGGCGAGGTGTACTTCATGGAAATGAACACCCGGGTGCAGGTGGAGCACACCATCACCGAAGAAATCACCGGTATCGACATTGTCCGTGAGCAGATTCGCATCGCGTCGGGCCTGCCGCTGTCGGTGAAGCAGGAAGACATCCAGCACCGCGGTTACGCGTTGCAGTTCCGCATCAACGCGGAAGACCCGAAGAACAACTTCCTGCCCAGCTTCGGCAAGATCACCCGTTACTACGCCCCCGGCGGCCCGGGTGTGCGTACCGATACAGCGATCTACACCGGCTACACCATTCCGCCATTCTACGACTCCATGTGTCTGAAACTGGTGGTGTGGGCGTTGACCTGGGAAGAGGCCATGGACCGCGGCCTGCGAGCCTTGGACGACATGCGCGTGCAAGGGGTGAAGACCACCGCCGCGTACTACCAGGAAATCCTGCGCAACCCGGAATTCCGTAGCGGGCAGTTCAATACCAGCTTCGTCGAAAGCCACCCTGAGCTGACCAACTACTCGATCAAGCGCAAACCCGAAGAGCTGGCCCTGGCCATCGCCGCCGCCATCGCCGCCCACGCAGGCCTGTGAGGAAACCTATAATGTCCAAGAAAATTCACGTAACCGACACGATCCTGCGCGACGCCCACCAGTCCCTGCTGGCCACCCGCATGCGTACCGAAGACATGCTGCCGATCTGCGACAAGCTCGATAAAGTCGGCTACTGGTCGCTGGAAGTCTGGGGCGGCGCCACCTTCGACGCCTGCGTGCGCTTCCTCAAGGAAGACCCATGGGAGCGCCTGCGCAAGCTGCGCGCAGCCTTGCCCAACACCCGCCTGCAAATGCTGCTGCGCGGCCAGAACCTGCTGGGCTACCGCCACTACAGCGACGACGTGGTCAAGGCCTTTGTCGCCAAGGCTGCGGTAAACGGCATCGATGTGTTCCGCATCTTCGACGCCATGAACGACGTGCGTAACCTGCGCGTGGCCATCGAAGCGGTCAAGGCCGCCGGCAAGCACGCCCAAGGCACCATCGCCTACACGGTCAGCCCTGTGCACACCATCGACGCCTTTGTTGCCCAGGCCAAGCAGATGGAATCCATGGGTTGCGACTCGGTGGCAATCAAGGACATGGCCGGCCTGCTGACCCCATTCGCCGCTGGTGAACTGGTCAAGGCGCTGAAGGCCGAGCAGTCGCTGCCGGTGTTCATCCACTCCCACGACACTGCCGGCCTGGCCGCCATGTGCCAGCTGAAAGCGGTGGAAAACGGCGCCGACCACATCGACACCGCGATCTCCAGCTTCGCCTGGGGCACCAGCCACCCGGGTACCGAGTCGATGGTTGCTGCGCTCAAGGGCAGCGAGTTCGACACCGGCCTGGACCTGGAGCTGCTGCAGGAAATCGGCTTGTACTTCTACGCCGTGCGCAAGAAGTACCACCAGTTCGAAAGCGAGTTCACCGCCGTGGACACCCGCGTGCAGGTCAACCAGGTGCCGGGCGGCATGATTTCCAACCTGGCCAACCAGCTGAAAGAGCAGGGCGCGCTCAACCGCATGAACGAAGTGCTGGCAGAGATCCCGCGTGTGCGTGAAGACCTCGGCTTCCCGCCGCTGGTGACGCCGACCTCGCAGATCGTCGGCACCCAGGCGTTCTTCAACGTGCTGGCCGGCGAGCGCTACAAGACCATCACCAACGAAGTGAAGCTGTACCTGCAAGGCGGTTACGGCAAGGCCCCGGGTGTGGTCAACGAGCAGCTGCGCCGCCAGGCCATCGGCAGCGAAGAAGTGATCGACGTGCGCCCGGCCGACCTGCTGAAGCCAGAGATGACCAAGCTGCGTGCCGACATCGGCGCCCTGGCCCGCAGTGAAGAAGACGTGCTGACTTTTGCCATGTTCCCGGACATTGGCCGCAAGTTCCTCGAAGAGCGCGAAGCCGGCACCCTTACCCCGGAAGCGTTGTTGCCAATTCCAGAGGCTGGCGCCGTTTCTGCGCCAGGCGGTGAAGGCGTCCCGACCGAGTTTGTCATCGACGTGCACGGCGAAACCTACCGTGTCGACATCACTGGCGTTGGCGTGAAGGCCGAAGGCAAGCGCCACTTCTACCTGTCGATCGACGGCATGCCGGAAGAAGTGGTGTTCGAGCCGCTCAACGAGTTTGTCGGCGGCGGCAGCAAGCGCAAGCAAGCCACCGACCCGGGCCACGTCAGCACCAACATGCCAGGCAACATCGTCGATGTACTGGTCAAGGAAGGTGACGTGGTCAAGGCTGGCCAGGCCGTGCTGATCACCGAAGCCATGAAGATGGAAACCGAAGTGCAGGCAGCCATCGCCGGCAAGGTCGTGGCCATCCATGTGGCCAAGGGCGATCGCGTGACGCCGGGTGAGATCCTGATCGAGATCGAAGGCTGAGATAAGCCTTCATCTACAAGCGATTAACCTCTGGGGGGCGGATGCTCCCCTTTTTTTGTGCTGTATTTGCCGGCCTCTTCGCGGGACAAGCCCGCTCCTACAGGTACGACACTGCCCTCAAAAGCAGTGGTAAACCTGTGGGAGCGGGCTTGTCCCGAGAAGAGGCCAGTGAGACCCGTACAGCTATCAGCCGTTGCGGCATGCTTCAAGTGTATTCACCTGCCCCTCGGGCCGCTGATTCTCCTCGCCCAACCACCGCTCGAACCCCGCAGCCACTGCTGGCCATTCATCATCGGTAATCGAATACCACGCCGTATCGCGGTTATGGTCCTTCACCACCAGGTGCTTGCGGAACACCCCTTCGTAGACGAAGCCGAACCGTTCCGCTGCGCGCTTGGAGCGGGCATTGGCATTGTTGCACTTCCACTCCAGCCGGCGGTTGCCCAGTCCGAAGCCCAGCTTGCCCAGCAGGTACACCGCCTCGGTGCCCTTGGGTGTGCGCTGCATGGCGGCGCCGAAGGCGATGTGGCCGATTTCGATGCGGCCGTGGTCGGGCACGATCGACATCAGGCTGAGAATGCCCTGGGCCTGGCCGCTGGGGCGGTCGATGACGGTGTAGAACAGCGGGTCGCGTCCTGCGGCGTTACCCTCCAGCCAACGGTCGAAGGCGACACGTTCGGCGAACGGGCCATAGGGCAGGTAGTCCCACAGCACCGGGTCGGCGGTTGGGCCTTGCAGCACTTCCCAGAGGTCGTCGCCATGGCGCGCCGGGTCGAGCTTTTCCAGGCGGATGAAGCGGCCGTCAATGGGCTCGGCCTCGGGCGTTGCGGCGGGTTTCCAGTTCAATGCGTCTGTCATGTTCGGCCTACAAGCCTTTGCGGAATTGGATGAAGCCCGAGCGCTCGGCAACCTGCTGATACAGGCTGATGGCGGTGGCATTGGTTTCGTGGGTCAGCCAGTGCACCTTGATGCAGTTGTCGGCCTTGGCTGTGGTGTAGACGTGCTCGATCAGCTGGCGACCAATGCCCAGGCCACGTTGCGAGCTGTCCACGTACAGGTCCTGCAGGTAGCAGGAGTTTTCGATGCTCCAGTTGGAACGATGGTAGATGAAGTTGACCATCCCCACCGCCTTGCCATCGACCCAGGCCAGTGCCGAATGGGTCGGCTCACTTGGGTCGAGCAGGCGCTGCCAGGTGCTGAGGCTGACTTCATCGGCCAACTCGGTTTCATAGAAGTGCAGGTAGGCCTGCCACAGGGCGAGCCAGGCGGCATGGTCTTGGGCGTTGACGGGGCGCAGGGTAACGCTGGGCATGGGGCTATTCCTTCACAGTTGGCGCATGTGCGCCGCGAGTTGGTTGTCCAGTTGATCAGGGCTGGCGCTCAGGCCTTCACGCACGCCGGAGATGTCTTGCTCGGAGCGGTTCTGGCTGAGCTTGCGCGCGCCTTGCAGGCGGGCGATGGGCAGGCGGATACCGACGATGGCGCGGAGCATGCCCTCGATGTAGTCAGCCGGGGCGTCGGTGACGCTCCACGGTTCGTTGCGGCCTTGTTCGTGGCGCTCGGTCAGGCGGCTTACGATAGCGAGCAGAGGCTCGGCTTCATGGATGACTTCGGCCGGGCCATAGGCGTGTACGGCCAGGTAGTTCCAGGTCGGCACGACCTTGGGGTTATCGGCTTTGCTTGGGTAGTAGCCGGGGCTGACATAGGCATCGGCGCCGGGGAAGACCAGCAGGGCTTCGCCACCTTGTGCCAGGTCCTGCCATTGGCGGTTGGCCCGTGCCAGGTGTGCATAGACGGTGCCGAACTCGCCTTCGCCTGTGTCGACCAGTACCGGCAGGTGTGTGGCCAACAGGCCTTGTTCGCCTTGGCTGACCAGCACGGCCAGGCGGGTGTCGAGCATGTGCTGGTGCAGGCGGCCGAGGTCGTGTTCCTGGTGGGGTTTGCTGTTGTACATGCTCGGTTTCCTTGTGCAATGGTGCCATCCTAGGCAGGCTATTGGTTCTGGGTAAGAGCCATTACTGCCTGTTTTCATAGGTCCAATGCCATGAGTGATAGCCCCCTTGTTTTGCCTTTCGACCCTTCCGGGATCGCCCTGGATCGCCGCCGCGGGCTCAGCCAGCAGCTGTACCAGGCGCTGCGCGCGCGAGTGCTGGACGGCCGCTTGAGCAGCGGTACCCGGCTGCCGGCCACCCGCGAGTTGGCCACCATGCTGGTGCTGTCACGCAACAGCGTGGTGCGGGCGTATGACCAGTTGTACGCCGAGGGCTACATCGAAAGCCGGGTGGGCGATGGCACCTATGTAAGCCGGCTACCAAAACTATCCACACAAGTATCCACAGGGTTATCCCATGGGTTATCAACAGGCTTATCCACAATTTCATTAAAAGACACTGAGGATTTATCCAGCAACCGACGTTCCAGTGCAGCTTTGCAGCGGCTGAAAACCAACCACTTGCCGCCGCCAAGAAGCGGCCAGCCGCGTGCTTTTCGCGTCGGTATTCCCGCATTCGACCTGTTCCCGTTTGACGTCTGGGCCAAGCTGCAGGCGGGTTTCTGGCGTAATCCGAGCCCCGCACAACTGGGTTATGGCGACCCGGCGGGCGAGCCGATGCTGCGCGAACTGATCGCTGCCTACTTGCGTCGCTCGCGTGGGCTGAGTTGCATGGCTGAACAAATTGTGATCACCAGTGGTGCACAGCAGGCCATCAGCCTTTGTGCACAGTTGCTGTTGCAGCCGGGCGACGGTGTGGCTGTGGAAAACCCGGGGTATCGGGCGGCCGGTCACGCCTTCGCAGTGGCGGGTGGCCAGTTGTACGGCGTACCGGTGGATGAAGAGGGGATGGACTGCGCCCGGCTCGGGCAGTTGGGAGACTGCCGGTTGGCTTATGTAACGCCTGCTCACCAGTACCCGACCGGGGTAACCATGAGCCTGGCGCGTCGCCTGGAGCTGCTGGCCTGGGCTGACCGCAACGATGGCTGGATCATCGAGGACGACTACGACGGCGAGTACCGGTACAGCGGCGCGCCTTTGGCTCCGTTGGCGGCGCTCGACCGGCACGGGCGGGTACTGTACGTCGGCACCTTCGGCAAGATTGCCTTCCCGGCGCTGCGCCTGGGCTATCTGGTACTCCCACCGCAGTTGGCGCAGGCGTTCAGCCAGGGCAAGGCGCTTTCGGTGCGCCATTCTGAGGTCAGCAGCCAATGCGTGATGGCCGAGTTCATCGCCCGCGGGCACTTTCAGCGGCACATCCGGCGCATGCGCAAGGCAGCGTTGAGCCGACGCAATGTGCTCAAGGCAGGCTGGCCTGTGGATATTCCAGGTTTGGGCGCCATGCCGGCAGTGGCGGCCGGGCTGCATGTGAAGGTCGATGTGGATAACTTTGCGCGGGAGCAGGCCCTGGTGGCCAAGGCTGAAGCGGTGGGTGTGGAGGTTACGCCGCTGAGTAATTTCTGGTTGGCGGACAGCGAGGTGCCTGTGGATAAGCGAGCGGGGCTGGTGCTGGGCTTTGCGGCGGTGCCGGAGGGAGAGATTGCCGAGGCACTGATGAAACTGCGAAAGGCCTGGAGAAGGTGAATGGGGCCGCTATGCGGCCCAATCGCCGGCAAGCCAGCTCCCACAGAGCCCGCGTGGCATGCGATCAATGTGGGAGCGGGCATGCCCGCGAAGCAGGCGACTCAGGTGCCGGATTTGATCCGCGTCCAGGCCCGGGTCCTGGCCCGCTCTGCATCCCTCGCCAATGGCTTGAGGGTATACAGCTTGGCCATCGCCTCCGCCGTCGGGTACAGGTTGGGGTTGTTGCGAATCGCCGGGTTCACCTTGTCGGTCGCATCCTTGTTCGGGTTGGGGTACCCGACAAAGTCGCTGATCGGCGCAATCACCTCCGGCCGCAGCAGGTAATTGATGAACGTGTGGGCATCTTCCGGGTTGGCCGCATTCTTTGGAATCGCCAGCATGTCGAACCAGATCGGCGCGCCTTCCTTGGGCAGGCGCATGTCCACCACCACGTCGTTCTTGGCTTCGCGGGCGCGGTTGGCGGCCTGCGAGAAGCTGCCGCTGTAGCCCACCGCCACGCAGATATCGCCATTGGCGATGTCTGCCATGTACTTCGAGGAGTGGAAGTAGGTGATGTACGGGCGAATCTTCAGCATCAGTGCCTCAGCCTTCTTGTAGTCGGCCGGTTTGTCACTGTTCGGTGGCAAGCCCAGGTACTGCAGGGCCAGGGGCAGAATTTCCGAAGGGGAGTCCAGCAGGGCCACCCCGCACTGCTTGAGCTTGGCGATGTTCTCTTCCTTGAAGATCAGGTCCCAGCTGTCTACCGGCGCATTGTCGCCGAGTGCCGCCTTGACCTTGGCCGGGTTGAAGCCGATCAGCACGGTGCCGTACATGTACGGCACGGCAAACTTGTTGCCCGGGTCGTTGGCCTCGATCAGCTTCATCAGCGCCGGGTCCAGGTGTTGCCAGTTCGGCAGCTTGCTGCGGTCCAGCGGCTGGAATACCCCGGCCTCGATCTGCTTGGCGAGGAATACGTTGGACGGCACCACCACGTCATAGCCGGAGTTGCCGGTGAGCAGCTTGGCCTCCAGCGCTTCGTTGGTGTCGAAGATGTCGTAGATCAGTTTGACGCCGCTGTCCTTCTGGAAGTCGGTCAAGGTCTGCGGGGTGATGTAATCGAACCAGTTATACACACGCAAGGTGCGCTGCTCGGCCTGGGCTTGCAGGGCACCGGTGAACAGGGTGGCAGCGATGAACGGAGCGAGCAGACGCTTGAGTCGGACCATTACCGGGCTCCTGGCTGGGCGCGCTGGAAGCCTTCCAGCACATTGACCGCGTTGATACCGATTTCTTCCACAGCGTAGCCGCCTTCCATCACGAACAGGGTCGGCTTGCCGAGCTGGCCGATGCGCTTGCCCATTTCCAGGTAGTCCGGGCTGTCCAGCTTGAACTGCGAAATGGGGTCGTCCTTGAAGGTGTCCACACCCAACGAGACGACCAGCACGTCGGCGTCATAGCTGGCGATGCGCTGGCAGGCGTCTTCCAGGGCGGCGTTCCAGGCGGCCCAATCGCTACCGGCCGGCAATGGGTAATTGATGTTGCAGCCCTCGCCGGCACCTTCGCCGGTTTCGTCGGCATAGCCGAGGAAGAACGGGAACTCGTCCTGCGGGTCGCCGTGGATCGAAGCGAAGAACACGTCGTCGCGGCTGTAGAAGATGTCCTGGGTGCCATTACCGTGGTGGTAGTCGACGTCGAGGATGGCGACTTTGCGCTTGCCCTGGTCGAGGAACGCCTGGGCGGCGATGGCAGCGTTGTTCAGGTAGCAGTAGCCGCCCATCACTTCACCTGCGGCGTGATGCCCTGGCGGGCGGCACAGCGCGAAGGCCGAATGGGCGCCTTGCTGGATCGCTGCCTGGGCGGTAAGGGCAACTTGGGCTGCGCTGTACGCCGCTTGCCAGGTGCCCGCGGTAATCGGCGCACCGGCATCGAAGCTGTAATAGCCCAGCTCACCGTGCAGGCCAGTGGGTTTTACCTGGCGCAGGGTGCGAGCAGGCCAGGTGAACGGCAGCAGGTCGCCTTCCTGGCCCAGTGCAGCCCAGCGGGCCCAGGCGCCTTCGAAGAAATTCAGGTAATCGGCGCTGTGGATACGCAGCAATGGCGCCCGGCCGAAGTCGGTAGGGGCCTGGATATCACCGAGGTTGCGCTTTTTCACCTGGTCGAGCACATGGTCGGCACGCGAAGGCATTTCGAAACAGGGCATCAGCTTGCCGTCGATCAGCTCACAGCGGCCGTGGTGCAGGCGGTGGTCATCGGAATAGATCGTCAGCATTGTTGTTCTCCGGGTGGGTACTGGCGTGGGTCCATTGTCATGGGCAGGTCAGTAGCGGAGAACGACGCAAGTGGCCAAAAGGGGATCGATGTGGCCAAGGTTGATTGGCCTGTGCTGGCCCTATCGCCGGCAAGCCAGCTCCCACCAGTACTGCACAGGCCTTGAATGCAGCGGATGACCTGTGGGATCCGGCTTGCCGGCGATAGGGCCGGAACAGGTCAACCGCGGAAGTGGCTGGGTGCCACACCACTCCAGCGCTGGAAGGCATGGCGGAAACTGGCCGTCTCGCTGAACCCCAACGTTTCGGCAATACGGTAGATGGGCATCTGCTCATCGGCCAGCAACTGCTTGGCCCGCTCGAACCTGAGCTCGTCCAGCAGCTGTTGATAACTGCTGCCCAGCGCCTGTAGATGCCGACGCAAGGTGCGGGATGAGCAGTTCATCTGCCGTGCCAGGCCTTCCAGCCCCGGCGCGGCATCCAGTTGCTGCGTCAGCAACTGACGAATCCGCCCCAGCCAGGCCTGACGGCCGGTGAACTCAAGGTTCAGGCGCCGGCAGCGCTCGCTCATGGCCTTGTGGGTAATCGGGTCGGCCAGCGGCAGCGGCGTATCCAGCCAGCGCCGTTCGAAGGCGAAGGCATTGTCCTCGGCGGCAAAACCGACCGGGCACTGGAATGCATTGGCATAGTGCGTGTGGTAACCGGGCCGTGGGTGCTCGAAGCGGGCGCCCAGCAATGGTAGCGGGCGGCCAAGCAGGTCATCGCAGATGACTTTCAGCGACACCAGGCAGAACTCTGCGTTGAAAGCGCTCAGCGCCGGGCTGTCGTGGTAATCGCTGGCGCTGAACCAGACCCGCTGGCCATCGTCGAGCAAGCGCAGCTTGAAGACTGTTCCCAGCAGTGCCGGATATTGCAGCGCCAGGCGCAAGGCGTCACCCAAAGTGGCACTGGAGAGCAGGGCGTAACCGAGCATGCCGTAGCACGACACGTGCATGCGGCGGCCCAGTTCCAGGCCGATGTCCTCGCGCCGGGCCACGGCGTTGGCGCACACCTGCAGTTCCTGCTGGGTGGTGATGCGCGCATCGGCGTGCCCCAGGTCGGCCGGGCCAATGCCGCTGCCGGCCAGCAGCGCCGAAGCCTCGCAACCGTCCGCCTGGAACACGTTGAGGATCAGCGAAACTGCGTTGAGGGTGGTCAGGTGACTGTGCAGCATGCTGGGTAATCCCGTGGGGCTGGGACGCATTATGGAGCAAGTTGTGTGCCGATATCCGGGCGTTCAGGCAAAATCCATCAGGCAAAAAAAGGCCCGAAGCAATCGCTCGGGCCTTGAAAGGTTGAGAGGTGTCTAGTCCCTTAACCTGGTGAGACTGTTTGCAGCAGCCGGGTTACGCCTTCAGCGGAACCAGACGTGGAGCGATCATGTTTTCCGGACGCAGGATGTCGTTGAGCATCTCTTCGTCCAGCAGCTTCTCTTCGCGCACCAGTTCCAGTACGCCACGGCCGGTTTCCAGGGCAACGCGGGCGATACGGGTGGCGTTTTCGTAGCCGATGTACGGGTTTAGGGCAGTGACCAGGCCGATCGAGTGCTCGACCAGTTCACGGCAGCGCTGTTCGTTGGCAGTGATGCCGACGATGCAGTGCTCGCGCAGCATGTCCATGGCGCGTTGCAGCAGGCGGATCGAGTCGAAGATCTTGTAGGCGATCAGCGGTTCCATCACGTTCAGCTGCAGCTGGCCACCTTCGGCGGCGACGGTCAGGGCCAGGTCGTTGCCCATGATGGCGAAGGCGACTTGGTTGACGGCTTCCGGGATAACCGGGTTGACCTTGCCTGGCATGATCGAGCTGCCTGGCTGACGCGCTGGCAGGTTGATCTCGTTGATGCCGGTGCGTGGGCCGCTGGACAGCAGGCGCAGGTCGTTGCAGATCTTCGACAGCTTGACCGCGGTACGCTTGAGCATGCCGGAGAACAGCACGAAGGCGCCCATGTCGGAGGTGGCTTCGATCAGGTCGGCAGCCGGTACCAGCGGCTGGCCGCTGATGGTTGCCAGGCGCTGTACGGCGAGCATCTGGTAGCCCGGGTCGGCGTTGATGCCGGTACCGATGGCAGTACCACCCAGGTTGATTTCGGTCAGCAGCTCAGGCGCCAGCGAACGCAGACGGTTGAGGTCTTCGGTCATGGTGGTGGCGAAGGCGCGGAATTCCTGGCCCAGGGTCATCGGCACGGCGTCCTGCAGCTGGGTACGGCCCATCTTCAGTACGTGGTCGAACTCTTTACCTTTGGCAGCGAAGGCCTGGATCAGGCTGTCGAGGCTGGCCAGCAGGGCATCGTGACCCAGCAGCAGGCCCAGGCGGATAGCGGTCGGGTAGGCGTCGTTGGTCGACTGCGCCATGTTCACATCGTTGTTCGGGTGCAGGTACTGGTACTCACCCTTCTGATGGCCCATGGCCTCCAGCGCGATGTTGGCGATGACTTCGTTGGCGTTCATGTTGGTAGAAGTACCAGCACCGCCTTGAATCATGTCCACCACGAACTGCTCGTGGTAGTCGCCCTTGATCAGTCGTGCGCAGGCTGCGCTGATCGCGGCGTGCTTGGCATCGCTCAAGTGCCCCAGCTCACGGTTGGCGTCAGCAGCTGCCTGCTTGACCATCGCCAGGCCCACTACCAGTTTCGGGTAGTGCGACAGCGGAACGCCGGAGAGGTGGAAGTTGTTGGCAGCGCGCAGGGTCTGGATGCCGTAGTAGGCATCAGCAGGAACTTCAAGGGTACCCAACAGATCTTTTTCGACGCGGAACGATGCAGCGGAGGACATGATGTATATCATCTCGATATTGACCCGGCACATGCCGGAATGGCGCCAATCCTAGGCCTGAAGGTGATTTTGCGGCCAATGCTGTTGCACGCTAACCTATGCACAAACGGCATAGTGTTTCATGTGACGCCAATTGACATTCGAGCGTGTTCCATTTTGGTGCACGCCGGGAGATGTGCTTCGTGAACCTTGAAAGCAAATGGCTGGAAGATTTCAGTGCGCTGGCTTCTACCCGCAGTTTTTCTCAGGCCGCAGAGCGGCGTTTCGTCACCCAACCGGCCTTCAGCCGGCGTATTCGCAGCCTTGAAGCGGCGTTGGGGTTGCAGCTGGTGAATCGTTCCCGCACGCCCATTGAACTGACAGAGGCCGGCCAGCTTTTTCTCGTCACGGCGCGCACTGTTGTCGACCAGTTAAGCGAAATTCTCCGCCATTTGCATCATCTTGAGGGCGGGCAGGGCGAGGTTGTGCAGGTGGCTGCGGCGCACTCCCTGGCGTCGGGCTTTTTCCCCCGGTGGGTGGCCCAGTTGCGCAACGACGGTTTGAACATCGCCACCCGCCTGGTTGCGACTAACGTCGGAGATGCCGTGCATGCATTACGCGAAGGTGGCTGCGACCTGATGCTGGCCTTCTATGACCCGGACGCGGCCCTGCAGATGGATGCCGAGATCTTCCCGTCGTTGCACATGGGCAACACCGAAATGTTGCCGGTGTGCGCCGTGGATGCCGAGGGCAAGCCGTTGTTCGACCTGGAGGGTGAGGGCAGCGTGCCGTTGTTGGCCTATACCGCTGGCGCCTTCCTGGGCCGCTCGGTCAATTTGCTGCTGCGCCAGCGCAACCTGCGCTATACCACCGTGTATGAGACCGCCATGGCCGACAGCCTCAAGAGCATGGCGCTGGAGGGCATGGGTATTGCCTGGGTACCGCGCCTGTCGATGCGTGGCGAGCTGGAACGAGGCGAGCTGGCCGTGTGTGGCGGCAGCCAGTGGCATGTGCCACTGGAAATTCGCCTGTACCGCTGCGCCCTGGTGCGCAAGGCCAACGTCAGGCTGTTGTGGCGCAAGCTGGAGGGTGCGGCGGCGGTTGACCCGAAAGTCAGCCAAAGCCCCGAAAAATAAGGCCCGACAGTTGGTCGCCGGGGTGCCTTAAACGCACCACCTTACGGTATACTGCGCGGCCTTTCGACCGGATGCGTCCGGTCCAGATCAGCAAACAAGCCACGCCGGTCGTCCCGCGTGGCTTGTTGTTTTTTGACGCGCCCACGGGCGCACAAGCGAAGAGGCTCGACGATGAGTGCACTGGTTGGCGTGATCATGGGCTCCAAGTCCGATTGGTCCACCCTTAGCCACACCGCCGATATGCTGGAAAAACTCGGCATTCCCTACGAAGTGAAGGTGGTTTCTGCCCACCGCACCCCGGATCTGCTGTTCCAGTATGCCGAGGAGGCCGAAGGCCGCGGCATCGAGGTGATCATCGCCGGTGCCGGTGGCGCAGCCCACCTGCCAGGCATGTGCGCCGCCAAGACCCACCTGCCGGTGCTGGGTGTGCCGGTGCAGTCGTCGATGCTGTCGGGCGTCGATTCGCTGCTGTCGATCGTGCAGATGCCAGCCGGCGTGCCGGTTGCCACGCTGGCCATCGGCCGTGCCGGTGCGATCAACGCTGCGCTGCTGTCGGCCAGCATCCTGGGCGCCAAATACCCGCAGTACCACGCGGCGCTCAAGCAGTTCCGCACCGAACAGACCGACACTGTGCTGGACAACCCAGACCCCCGCCAGGCTTGAGGCTCAACCCATGAAGATCGGTGTAATCGGTGGCGGCCAGCTGGGCCGCATGCTGGCCCTGGCGGGCACCCCGCTGGGCATGAACTTCGCTTTCCTCGACCCGGCACCGGACGCTTGTGCCGCGCCGTTGGGCGAGCACCTGCGTGCCGACTACGGCGACCAGGACCACCTGCGCCAGCTGGCCGACGAAGTCGACCTGGTCACCTTCGAGTTCGAAAGCGTTCCGGCCGAGACCGTGGCGTTCCTCTCGCAGTTCGTGCCGGTCTACCCCAGCGCCGAAGCGCTGCGCATCGCCCGTGACCGCCTGTTCGAAAAGAGCATGTTCCGCGACCTGGGTATCCCGACCCCGGCCTTCGCCGACATCCTTTCCCAGGCAGACCTGGACGCTGCGGTGGCCAGCATCGGCCTGCCGGCGGTGCTGAAAACCCGCACCCTGGGCTACGACGGCAAGGGTCAGAAGGTGCTGCGCACGCCAGAAGACGTGGTAGGCACCTTCGCCGAGCTGGGCAGCGTGCCGTGCCTGCTGGAAGGCTTCGTGCCGTTCACTGGCGAAGTGTCGCTGGTGGCGGTGCGTGCCCGTGATGGCGAAACCCGCTTCTACCCGCTGGTGCACAACACCCACGAAAGCGGCATCCTGCGCCTGTCGGTAGCCAGCCAGGCGCACCCGCTGCAGGCCCTGGCCGAAGACTACGTGGGCCGTGTGCTGCAGAAGCTGGACTACGTCGGCGTCATGGCCTTCGAGTTCTTCGAGGTTGACGGTGGCCTGAAGGCCAACGAAATCGCCCCGCGTGTGCACAACTCTGGGCACTGGACCATCGAAGGCGCCGAGTGCAGCCAGTTCGAGAACCACCTGCGCGCCGTTGCCGGCCTGCCGCTGGGCTCGACCGCCAAGGTGGGCGAGAGCGCGATGCTCAACTTCATCGGTGAAGTGCCGGCCGTGGACAAGGTTGTCGCCATCGGCGACTGCCATCTGCACCACTACGGCAAGGCCTTCAAGGTCGGCCGCAAGGTTGGCCACGCCACCCTGCGCTGCCATGACATGGCCACCCTCGAGCGCAAGATTGCCGAAGTAGAGGCTCTGATCAGCAACTGATCGGGCTACAGATCGAACTTCTGCAAGCGGCTTGCCCTCTGAACATGGCAACAAGCCAAAGCCCGTCTAGGCTTTGGCTTGCTCCATATTCACTGCAGAGGGATTGCCATGGGCATCATTGGAACCATCTTCATCGGCCTCATCGTTGGCCTGCTGGCCCGCTTCATCAAGCCGGGCGACGACAGCATGGGCTGGATCATGACCATCCTGCTGGGTATTGCCGGCTCCTTGCTGGCTACCTATGGCGGCCAGGCACTGGGCATCTATCAGGCCGGGCAGGCGGCGGGCTTCCTTGGCGCGCTGATCGGTGCCGTGGTCCTTCTGGTGATCTACGGATTTATCAAGAAACGCTGAATACTGGTTAGAATGCCCGGCAATTCATCCGAGTTGCCGAGCATTGCCATGCGAGCCTTTTTCCTCGTCTCCCTCCTGTTGGCCAGTACCCTAGCCCATGCCGAACTGCCTGAAACCGACTGGCTGGAGCTGATGCCCAAGTCGGACCAGAAAGCGCTCGAGCAAATGCCCGAAATCGACCATAACTCGCCGGAAGCCATGGGCACCTTTACCGACAAGGGCGGGCTGAAGCAGAGCAAGGGCCTGCCAGCGGTGATGTATTCGACCAAGACCGTGGCGACCATGAACGGCAAGGACATTCGCCTGGGCGGCTACCCGGTGCCACTGGAAAGCGACGCCAAGGGCAACAGCACGCTGTTCTTCCTGGTGCCTTACCCAGGCGCGTGCATCCATGTGCCGCCTCCGCCGCCGAACCAGCTGGTGCTCGTGCGCTACCCGAAAGGGTTGAAGATCGATGACATCTACACACCGCTGTGGGTCAGCGGCAAGCTGAAGGTAGAGAAGGTCAGTAATGACCTGGCCGATGCGGCCTATGCGCTGGATGCGGGGAAGGTGAGGGTGGTGGAAGACGCAGACCTCTGATTGCCTGCACCGGCGTATTCGCGGGTAAACCCGCTCCCACAGGGTCACCACGAGCCTCAGGCGTTGCGCGGTCCCTTGTAGGAGCGACCTTGTGTCGCGAAAGGACCGCGCAGCGGTCCCGGGGGCTTCAGATCAAAGCGCTTCGCTGGCAACTACCACGCTCAGTGAGTGACTCGCGCCAGGCTTCAATTCCACAAGGTCATCCCACACATTCGCCGTCTCGATGCACAGCATGCGCTGCCAGCCGTCGTCAGCCATGTCCGCCAGCTCCCGCGCCCGATCAGTCCATGGGTTCCAGATCACCGCCGACCGCGAGCCGCTGCTGGTCAGGTTTATCCGCCGGTTCCAGTGCGGGTCGACAATGCTCAGGGTCTGAGGGGTGTCGAGGTAGATCCGGTCAGTCTCCCCGGCAAACGCCAGTGCCCCCTGCTGCTCACGCTGTTCCCAGTCCGCCAGCGTTTCGATATAGCCCAGGCCCTCGACGCCTTCGACCCGCGCCCGGCGCACATCACTAACCGCGAAGTAGCTGTGCAGTGCCTGGCTGATGGTAACGGGGGTATTGCCCATGTTGCGGCTGGTCAGGTTCAGCTTCAGCGCTTCATCCAGCTCTATCACCAGTTTCAGTTCGACATCATGAGGCCAGTCGGGTAGATCGCCCTGCGCTTCAGGCAACTGGAATTCGATGCGCAGGCCGGTGCCCGCTGCCTCGATACCCAGCAGCTGCCAGTCACGCGAGCGCGCCAGCCCGTGAGCAGGCGCCTGCTCGCCGTGGTACATGGCCTGAACGGCTTGGGGGTTGCGCTGCAGGTTGCCGAACCACGGCCAGCACACCGGCACACCGGCGCGGACCGACTTGCCCTGGCGGAAGATGGCTTGGTCGCTCAGCCACAGCAGCGGCGGCTCGCCGACCCGCTGGTAGCTGAGGATCTGTGCCCCCTGCTGGGCGATCAGGAGTTCGGCGCGGTCGCTGCTGATACGCCAGCAGTTGAGTTCGCCATGTTGCTCGGTTACGACCTGGTAGGTAGCCATTGCGTTCGTCTCATTGATTGCCAGTGGGCCTTGGACCCGGGCACATGCAATGAGTTTACCGCCCGCGTGGCTCAGCGACGAGGCACGGAACGGGTGCGGCCACTGCCGTCGATGGCAACGAAGACGAATGCTGCTTCGGTAACCTTGCGCCATTCACTGGACAACGGGTCGTCGCTCCACACTTCGACCATCATCTGGATCGAGCTGCGGCCGATTTCCAGGGTCTGGGTATAGAACGACAGCTGTGCGCCCACCGCGACGGGTACCAGGAACGCCATGCGTTCGATGGCCACGGTCGCCACGCGGCCACCGGCGACGCGGCTGGCCATGGCGGTGCCGGCCAGGTCCATCTGGGCAACCAGCCAGCCGCCGAAGATGTCGCCAAATCCGTTGGTCTCGCGCGGGAGTGCGGTGATCTGCAAGGCCAGGTCGCCTTGCGGGATTGGATCTTCTTGTTCGAGCTCAATCATGCGATGGGGCCTCTGACCCGTGACGCTTTCCGTTGATGTGGCGCAAAGGCCGGGTAAACGATTCAGCTTGAAACATACTACGCCGATTTCGTTTCACTGGACGGCCGTAGGGAAACTCTGCGAAACCGTCTGACATAAAGACCGGCGTTTTCGCACAACATCCCACGCTGGCAGCAACCTTTTCCTACGAATCGCCAGTATATAGAGCATAACCGCCAGCGACGACCGCGCATTCATGAATATCTGTATGGATTTTGTATCGCTTTCGGCGCGCCTCGGCAATTTGCTATCTTCGCCTGTCTCCCAATCCAGAAGCCGCGTGCCAAGCGGCCTGCATGCCCTACAAGAGAACAACGAGCGATGACTTCCGTGCCGAGCAGTATCGAGCAGCCCCCGCGGCCGCTGACCCGCAGTGATTACAAGACACTCTCACTGTCCGCCCTGGGTGGCGCACTGGAGTTCTACGACTTCATCATCTTCGTGTTCTTCGCCACGGTGGTTGGCAAGCTGTTCTTCCCGGCCGACATGCCCGAGTGGCTGCGCCTGATGCAAACGTTCGGCATCTTCGCCGCCGGCTACCTGGCGCGGCCGCTGGGCGGCATCATCATGGCCCACTTCGGTGACCTGCTCGGGCGCAAGAAGATGTTCACCCTGAGCATCTTCATGATGGCCCTGCCGACCCTGATCATGGGCCTGCTGCCAACCTATGCACAAATCGGCATGTGGGCGCCGATCCTGCTGCTGCTGATGCGGGTGATCCAGGGCGCTGCGATTGGGGGCGAGGTGCCGGGCGCCTGGGTGTTCGTCTCCGAGCACGTACCGGCGCGCAACACCGGCTATGCCTGCGGCACCCTCACCGCAGGCCTGACGGCGGGCATTCTGCTGGGCTCGCTGGTGGCAACCCTGATCAACAGCGTGTACAGCGCTGAAGAAGTGGCCGATTACGCCTGGCGTATTCCGTTCCTGCTCGGCGGTGTGTTCGGCCTGTTCTCGGTGTACCTGCGCCGCTGGCTGCACGAAACCCCGGTGTTCGCCGAGATGCAGCAACGCAAGGCGCTGGCCGAGGAGCTGCCGCTACGCGCCGTGCTGCGCGACCACCGCGGCCCGATCATCCTGTCGATGCTGCTGACCTGGATGCTGTCGGCCGGTATCGTGGTGGTTATCCTGATGACTCCTGCGCTGCTGCAGAGCTTCTACCACATCAGCCCGATCGACTCGCTCAAGGCCAACAGCATGGCCATCGTGCTGCTCAGCTTCGGCTGCATCGGCGCCGGCAGCCTGGCCGACCGCTTCGGCGCGGGGCGGGTGTTCGTGATCGGCAGCCTGTTGCTGCTGGCCAGCTCCTGGACCTTCTACCACAGCCTGCCGACCCGGCCCGAGCTGCTGTTCCCGCTGTACGCGCTGACCGGCCTGTGCGTGGGTGTGATCGGCGCGGTGCCCTATGTAATGGTCAAGGCATTCCCGGCGGCGGTGCGCTTCAGCGGGCTGTCGTTCTCGTACAACGTGGCCTACGCGATCTTTGGTGGTTTGACGCCGATGGTGGTGACCGCGCTGCTGAAAGTAAGCCCGATGGCGCCTGCCTACTATGTGGCAGGGCTGTGCGCCGTTGGTCTGGCCGTGGGCCTGTACCTGCTCGCCAACAAGCGCTGATCTGTTTCGGGGCTGCTGGCCTCTTCGCGGGCACGCCCGCTCCCACAGGGCTCAGCACAACCCCTTTGGGAGCGGTCGTACACCGCGAAGAGGCCAGACCTGTTATCAGTGATGGCCTTTCATCCAATTGTCACAATGAAGTCATATCGTGTTCATGCGGCCTGCCGATACTTGGGCCCGTTCCATCCAACACCCCAATATTCCTGCTAGGAGCAAGGCATGAAACTGAAGCGTTTGATGGCGGCCCTCACCTTTGCCGCCGCTGGCGTTGCAACCGCCAACGCGGTAGCCGCTGTCGATCCTGCAATCCCGACCTACACCAAAACCACCGGTGTTTCGGGCAACCTCTCCAGCGTCGGTTCCGATACCCTCGCGAACCTGATGACTCTGTGGGCCGAGGCCTACAAGAAGGAATATCCGAACGTAAACATCCAGATCCAGGCGGCCGGCTCTTCCACTGCGCCACCCGCGCTGACCGAAGGCACCGCCAACCTCGGCCCGATGAGCCGCAAGATGAAGGACGTCGAGCTGCAGGCCTTCGAGCAGAAGTACGGCTACAAGCCGACCGCCATCCCGGTCGCCGTCGACGCCTTGGCCGTGTTCGTGCACAAGGACAACCCGATCAAAGGCCTGACCATGGAGCAGGTCGACGCAGTCTTCTCCTCCACCCGCCTGTGCGGTGGCAAAGCAGACGTGAAAACCTGGGGCGACCTGGGTGTGACCGGCGACCTGGCCAACAAGCCAGTGCAGCTGTTCGGCCGTAACTCGGTGTCGGGCACCTACGGCTACTTCAAGGAAGAAGCCCTGTGCAAAGGCGACTTCAAGCCTAACGTGAACGAACAGCCTGGCTCGGCTTCGGTCGTGCAGTCGATCAGCAGCTCGCTGAACGGCATCGGCTACTCGGGTATCGGCTACAAGACCGCCAGCGTGAAGACTGTTCCGCTGGCCAAGAAGGGCAGCACCGAGTACATCGACGACAACGAAGAAAACGCCCTGAACGGCAAGTACCCGCTGTCGCGCTTCCTGTACGTCTACGTCAACAAGGCCCCGAACAAGCCTCTGGCCCCGCTGGAAGCCGAGTTCGTCAAGCTGGTGCTGTCGCAAGCGGGCCAGCAGGTCGTGGTGAAGGATGGCTACATCCCGCTGCCGTCCAAAGTCGTCGACAAGACCCTGGCTGACCTGGGCCTGTCGCACGCTGGTAACGTCGCAAAGAAGTAAGTAATTGAAGAAGGGGCCGGTGCTGATGCCCGGCCTCTTCCACGTATTTCCAGTCCGAAGCCAGGTCTTCTGTGCGGCGGGCTTTCGTGCGTCACCACTTTGTAATGTTTTTGTCACACGGGACCGCTAGGGTGTGCGCATGAATGATCTGGCCAATTCCAACATGACCCAAAACTCCCAGCCCGTGCGCATTGATTTCAATACGCCCGAGTTGCAACGCAAGCGCCGCATCCGCGCGCTGAAGGACCGCCTGACCCGCTGGTACGTGCTGGTGGGCGGGCTTGCCGTATTGGCGGCAATCACCTTGATCTTCTTCTACCTGGCCTATGTGGTGTTGCCACTGTTCCAGGGTGCCGAGCTGACCAGCAAGAAGGCCCTTGAGCCGACCTGGCTGCAGCAGGATGCCGGCAAGCCGCTGATGATCGCGCTTGAAGAACAGAACCTGGTGGGGATGCGAGTTTCGGACAAGGGCCAGGCACTGTTCTTCGATACCAAGACCGGTAACGAGCTCAAGCGGGTCGACCTGCCAGTGCCGGCAGACGCCCAGGTAACCTCGATCAGTAGCGACCAGCCGGGCAGCCCGCTGGTGGTGCTGGGCTTGTCCAATGGTCAGGCGCTGGTGTTCCACCACACCTACAAGATCACCTACCCGGACAACAAGAAAACCATCACCCCCGGCATCGACTACCCCTACGGTGAGCAGCCGTTCGTGCTCGACGAACAGGGCCGTGCGCTGGAGCACGTCAACGTCAACGTCAATGGCGACACCCTGGTACTGGCCGGGTCCACTGGCGCGCACCTGCAGGTGGTGCAGCTGACCCGCACCGAAAACATGATGACCGAAGAGGTCACCACCGAGCAGAACCGTATCGTGCTGCCGCAGATGACCGAAGCAGTGAAGAACATCTTCATCGACCCGCGTCAGCAGTGGCTCTACGTGATCAACGGCCGCGCCACCGCCGACGTGTTCAGCCTGCGTGACAAGAGCCTCAACGGCCGCTACAAGCTGGCCGAAAGCGCTGACACCGAAATTACCGCCAGCGCCCAGTTGGTCGGCGGCATATCGCTGATCATCGGTGACTCCAAAGGTGGCCTGGCCCAATGGTTCATGGCACGGGACCCGGACGGCGAATCGCGCTTCAAGCAGATCCGTACCTTCCAGATGGGCAAGGCCCCGGTTGTGCAGATTGACGCCGAAGAGCGCCGCAAGGGCTTCATCGCCCTGGACGCCGACGGCAAGCTGGGCGTGTTCCACAGCACGGCGCACCGCACCCTGCTGGTCGAGCCGGCCGCCGACGGCCCAGGCACCCTGGCCCTGTCGCCGCGTGCCAACCGCATCATCATCGAAGAGGGCGGCAAGCTGCTGCCGCTGAGCCTGCGCAACCCGCACCCTGAAGTTTCCTTCAGCGCGCTGTGGGGCAAGGTGTGGTACGAGAACTACGATGAGCCGAAATACGTCTGGCAATCGACCGCTTCCAATACCGACTTCGAACCCAAGCTGAGCCTTTCGCCGCTGACCTTCGGTACGCTGAAAGCCGCGTTCTACGCGATGATCCTGGCCGCCCCGCTGGCCATTGCCGCCGCCATCTACACCGCCTACTTCATGGCCCCGGGCATGCGCCGCAAGGTCAAGCCGGTGATCGAGTTGATGGAAGCGATGCCGACGGTGATCCTCGGCTTCTTCGCCGGCCTGTTCCTGGCCCCTTACCTCGAAGGCCACCTGCCAGGCGTGTTCAGCCTGTTCCTGCTGATGCCGCTCGGCATCCTGCTGGCCGGCTTCACCTGGAGCCGCCTGCCGGAGTCGATCCGCCTGCGGGTGCCAGATGGCTGGGAAGCCGCGATCCTGATACCGGTCATCCTGTTCACCGGCTGGTTCGCCCTGACCATGAGCCCGCACCTGGAAAACTGGTTCTTCGGCGGTGACATGCGCCTGTGGATCACCAACGACCTGGGCATCACCTACGACCAGCGCAACGCTCTGGTCGTGGGTATCGCCATGGGCTTTGCGGTCATCCCGAACATCTATTCCATTGCCGAAGACGCCGTGTTCAGCGTGCCGCGCAGCCTGACCCTGGGCTCGCTGGCGCTGGGTGCGACGCCTTGGCAGACCCTGACCCGCGTGGTCATCCTCACCGCCAGCCCGGGTATCTTCTCGGCGCTGATGATCGGCATGGGCCGTGCGGTGGGCGAGACCATGATCGTGCTGATGGCCACCGGCAACACCCCGGTGATGGAGATGAACCTGTTCGAGGGCATGCGCACCCTGGCCGCCAACGTGGCCGTGGAAATGCCGGAATCGGAAGTCGGTGGCAGCCACTACCGCGTGCTGTTCCTGGCCGCGCTGGTGCTGTTGATGTTCACGTTCGTCATGAACACCTTGGCCGAGCTGATTCGCCAGCGTCTGCGCAAGAAATACTCGTCGCTTTGATAGAAAGGTAGCGATCCGTGAAAAAGGATTCCCTCAAAGGCTGGTTCAAGAGCGGCGCCCCAGGCGTCTGGATGAGCGGCGGCGCCGTGGCCATGGCGGTGATCATGACCGTTGGCCTGCTGGCGGTGATTGCCGTGCGCGGCCTGGGCCACTTCTGGCCGGCCGATCTTGTCCAGGCCACCTACAAGGTACCGGGCCAGGCTGACCACATCGTCATCGGCGAAGTGGTGCAAAAGGAAGAGGTACCCCGTGCCCGCCTGAAGGGGGCCGGCCTGCCGGTACCGGAGCAGGGCCCGGAGTTCATGACTCGCGAGCTGATCAAGGTGGGTAACCGCGACCTCAACGGCAGCGATTTCACCTGGGTGGTCGGCGACTGGCTGGTCGATGAACAGCGCCCGGCCGACCTCATCGCCCTGGCGCGCCGCGAGTGGGGCAACTTCTATGGCTACCTGGTCAGCGTCAAGGAAGAAGGCCGCGTGGTTGCCGAAGGCCCTGCTGCCTGGAACGAACTGCAGGCCCGCCTCAAGCGCGCCAGCCAGCTCAACGGTGAGCTGCAGCAGCTGGAGAAGAAGGACATCGGTGCCATCAACCATGGCCTTGAGCGCCTGCGCCTGCACGCCCGCAAGCTGGAGCTGGACGGCAAGCTGGACGCCGCCGCCCAGGCCGACATGGACGCCGACCGGGCCGAGCTGAACAGCCGCTACAAGGCCATCGAAGACCGCTTGAGCGGCCTGCACCAGGCCTTCGCCCGCGACAGCCTGGTGGCACGCGATGGCAACGGCCGCGAAGTGGAAATCAACCTGAGCAAGGTGGTGCACGCCATCCAGCCGAACGGCATGTCCGGCTTCACCAAGCTGGGTACCTACTTTGCCAAGGTCTGGGAGTTCCTCAGCGATGACCCGCGTGAGGCCAACACTGAAGGCGGTATCTTCCCGGCTATTTTCGGTACCGTGATGATGACCCTGATCATGGCCGTGATCGTCACCCCGTTCGGTGTGCTGGCTGCCGTCTACCTGCGCGAATACGCACGGCAAGGCCCGGTGACCCGACTGATCCGCATTGCGGTGAACAACCTGGCTGGCGTGCCGGCGATCGTCTACGGCGTGTTCGGCCTGGGCTTCTTCGTCTACGTGCTGGGTGGTTCTATCGACCGCCTGTTCTTCCCTGAAGCACTGCCGGCGCCAACCCTGGGTACCCCGGGCCTGTTGTGGGCATCATTGACCCTGGCACTGCTGGCCGTACCGGTGGTGATCGTGGCCACCGAAGAAGGCCTGGCGCGTATTCCGCGTACCGTACGCGAGGGCTCGCTGGCCCTGGGCGCGACCAAGGCCGAGACGCTGTGGAAGATTGTCTTGCCCATGGCCAGCCCGGCCATGATGACCGGCATGATCCTCGCCGTGGCCCGCGCCGCCGGTGAAGTGGCCCCGCTGATGCTGGTGGGTGTGGTGAAGCTGGCGCCTTCGCTGCCAGTGGACGGCAACTACCCGTACCTGCACCTGGACCAGAAGATCATGCACCTGGGCTTCCACATCTATGACGTCGGCTTCCAGAGCCCGAACGTCGAGGCCGCGCGGCCGCTGGTGTACGCCACGGCACTGCTGCTGGTACTGGTGATCGCCTCCCTCAACCTCTCGGCCGTGTGGATCCGCAACCACCTGCGTGAGAAGTACAAGGCGCTGGACAGCTGATCAAAGCTTTAAGTCACAAGCGGCAAGCTCCAAGCAGATTGCCGCTTTGCCCTAACTTGCAGCTTGCAGCTTCAAGCTCGCAGCTACAAACGGAGTGAGACCATGCAGCAAGATTCTCATACCCACGGCATCGACATGTCTGCCCTGGGCCGCAACAAGCAGGGCCTGCAACTGGCCGAAGAAACCGTGGCCATCGAAGTGCCGGGCCTGAGCCTGTTCTATGGCGACAAGCAGGCGCTGTTCGATATCAGCATGAACATTCCCAAGCAGCGCGTGACCGCCTTCATCGGCCCGTCCGGCTGCGGCAAGTCGACCCTGCTGCGCACCTTCAACCGCATGAACGACCTGGTTGACGGCTGCCGTGTGGAAGGCGCCATCAACCTCTACGGCAACAACATCTACCGCAAGGGCGAAGACGTGGCCGAGCTGCGCCGTCGTGTGGGCATGGTGTTCCAGAAGCCCAACCCGTTCCCCAAGACCATCTACGAGAACGTGGTCTACGGCCTGCGTATCCAGGGCATCAACAAGAAGCGTGTGCTGGACGAAGCCGTCGAGTGGGCGCTGAAAGGCGCGGCCCTGTGGGACGAGGTCAAGGACCGCTTGCACGAGTCGGCGCTGGGCCTGTCCGGCGGCCAGCAGCAACGTCTGGTCATCGCCCGCACCATTGCCGTGGAACCGGAAGTGCTGTTGCTCGACGAACCTTGCTCGGCACTGGACCCGATCTCGACCCTGAAGGTTGAAGAACTGATCTACGAATTGAAATCCAAGTACACCATCGTCATCGTGACCCACAACATGCAGCAGGCAGCCCGGGTTTCGGACTACACCGCGTTCATGTACATGGGCAAACTGGTCGAATTCGGGGACACCGATACCCTGTTCACCAACCCGGCGAAGAAACAGACCGAAGACTACATCACCGGTCGCTACGGCTAGCAGCCACGCGGCCCGCTCCCACAGGGAATGACACGAACTACATGAAGCTTGCAGCCTCTTCGCGGAGCGAACGATGATCAACAAAGAAAGCCTTACCCACCATATTTCCCAGCAGTTCAACGCCGAGCTCGAAGAAGTGCGCAGCCACCTGCTGGCCATGGGTGGCCTGGTGGAAAAACAAGTCAACGACGCCGTTACGGCGCTGATCGAGGCCGACTCGGGCCTGGCCCAGCAAGTGCGCGAAGTCGACGAGCAGATCAACCAGATGGAGCGCAACATCGACGAGGAATGCGTGCGCATCCTCGCCCGTCGCCAGCCGGCGGCGTCGGACCTACGCCTGATCATCAGCATTTCAAAGTCGGTGATCGACCTTGAGCGCATCGGCGACGAGGCGACCAAGATCGCCCGCCGCGCCATCCAGCTGTGCGAAGAAGGCGAGTCGCCGCGCGGCTACGTCGAGGTGCGCCACATTGGCGACCAGGTCCGCAACATGGTCCGCGATGCGCTGGACGCCTTTGCCCGCTTCGATGCCGACCTGGCGTTGTCGGTGGCCCAGTACGACAAGACCATCGACCGCGAGTACAAGACCGCCCTGCGCGAGCTGGTGACCTACATGATGGAAGACCCGCGCTCCATCTCGCGGGTTCTGAGCGTGATCTGGGCGCTGCGTTCGCTGGAACGTATCGGTGACCACGCGCGCAACATTTCCGAGCTGGTGATCTACCTGGTGCGCGGCACCGACGTTCGCCACATGGGCCTCAAGCGCATGACGGCAGAAGTGCAGGGTACCGCTGTCGCCGATGGCGAAAAGGCTAATGTTCCGGGCGAATCTGACGATAAGTAAGGTTGCTCCCGAGCTTCGACGCCCGGCCTCGGCCGGGCGTTTTCGTTTGCGGTCGAGGAGCCGGCAGGCACCCGCGAACGATGTGAAGAAGTCCCGGCGTGACCAGGTTGTAGCAAATAGCCATTATTTGGCAGTAGGCTAGTCGGGATTCAGAAGGAGTATTGATGAGTAAAGTGAATGTGCTGGTCGTGGATGACGCCCCGTTTATCCGTGACCTGGTCCGCAAGTGCCTGCGCAATGCCTTCCCGGGCATGGCCATCGACGACGCCGTCAATGGTCGCAAGGCCATGGCCATGCTCGGCAAGGAAGCCTTCGACCTGGTCCTGTGCGACTGGGAAATGCCGGAAATGTCCGGCCTGGAATTGCTCACCTGGTGCCGTCAGCAGCCTGCGCTGAAGAACCTGCAGTTCATCATGGTGACCAGCCGTGGCGACAAGGAAAACGTCATTCAGGCGATCCAGGCGGGCGTGTCCGACTTTGTCGGCAAGCCGTTCACCAACGAGCAACTGCTGACCAAGGTGAAAAAGGCGCTGACCAAGATCGGCAAGCTCGACAGCCTGATGGCCATCGGCCCGGCGCGGGCCAACTCGGCATTCGCCAACGATTCGCTGAGTGCCCTGACAGGTGGCAAGCCAGAGGCGGCCAAGGTGACGGCCCCCGCGCCAGCGCCGGGCGCTGCCAAACCATTGGTCAATGCACCCACGCCGTCGGCCCCTGCTCCGACGGGGCGCGGCCAAGGCCAGTTGCGCCTGGCTAGCGGCATGCAACCGTGCGTGATCAAGGCGCTGAGCCTGAAAGAGGCACTGCTGGTGGTACGCCGCAGCGAAGCGCTGCCGCAGGTGCTGGAGGGCGCCGTGCTGGACCTGGAGCAGGGCGAGAACGCTGAAGTTGCGCGTTTGAACGGCTACCTGCATGCCGTCGCAGCCTTGGAGCCCAAGCCCGACAGCGACTGGCTACAGTTGACCTTCAAGTTTGTCGACCAGGACGCCCAGAAGCTCGATTACCTGTCGCGCCTGATTGCCCGCGGGACGGCGCAGAAGCACTTCACCCCCGGCGCCTGACAACCAGGCAGCAGGTCAACCCTTGTGGGAGCGCCCCGGCAAGGCCGCTCCCACAGAGAAAGCGCCATCCGACCAACTGCAATACCTGCCTCAAAACCCGCTGCTAGGCTTCGATAGATCATAACTGTCAAAAAGCCACTATCATGCCCGCCCGCCTGCTGCTGTTCTGTGCATTGCTCATGGCCTCGGCGTCGAGCCTGGGTGTGACGCTCTACAAGATCACCGACGACTTCGGTGTCATCTCATATTCCGACCGGCCAGGCCCGGGCGCCAAGCCCTTGGTGCTGCGCGAGCCCATGGTCGAAACGCTCGAAGGCCAGGTGCTGCTGAACGCGAAAACCTTCGACGGCGGCGTGAGCTTTTCGGCACGCAACGAGCTGCATGTGCCGGTAGAGGTCGAATTGCGCCTGGACAACCTGGTAAACGCGCAAGGCGGCGATGCCCCGCGTATCGTGCGCCGGCTGCTGCCGCCGCGCACCACGCAAATGCTCAGCGTGCTCAGGGGGCGGCCCGGGCTGCTGCTGAACTACCGTTCGACCCTGCTGCAGGCCATGGGTGACCCGGGCAAGCGGCCCCAGGGCTTCCGGTATGCGTTCCCCTGGGTCGGCGGGCCATTCCGCGTCACCCAGGGCCCTAACGGCCGTGTCAGCCATTTTGGGCCCAAGGGGCGCTACGCCATGGATATCGCCATGCCCGAAGGCACTACCATCATCGCGGCGCGCGAGGGCGTGGTGGTGAAGACGGAAAACAGCCAGAGCGGTCGCGCGCCCAACCCCTCGGGTAACTTTGTCAGGATCCTGCACCCGGACGGCACCATGGGCGTGTACCTGCACCTGATGCGTGGTTCGGTGGTGGTGGCGGAGGGGCAACGGGTACGCCAGGGGCAGATGCTGGCCAGGTCGGGCAATACCGGCAACAGCACAGGGCCGCACCTGCATTTCGTGGTGCAGCGCAATGTGGGGTTGGCGCTGGAGTCGATACCTTACCGGTTCGACCGGCCGATCAGCGGGTTACCCGACTTTACTGCGGGTAACCCTTGAGATTGCCGGGCCTGCTTTGCAGGCCTTTCGCGACGCAGCAGCCCCATACCCCTCAATCCAGCTTGAGCACCTTGGCCAGCACGATCTTGGGCCCTTTCATCTTCTTGATGATGATGCGCAGCCCTTCGACCTCCAGCACTTCCTCTTCTTCAGGCACACGCTTGAGCGTCTCGTAGATCAGCCCCGCCAGGGTTTCCGCCTCGATGTGATCAAGGTCGATGCCCAGCAGGCGCTCTACCTTGAACAGCGGCGTATCACCCCGTACCAGCAGCTTGCCTGGCTGGTAGGCGAGAATGCCGCGCTCGGTCTTGCGGTGTTCGTCCTGGATATCGCCCACCAGTACTTCCAGCACGTCTTCCATGGTCAGGTAGCCGATGACCTTGCCGTCGGCTTCCTCCACCAGCACGAAATGCGCGCCGCCCTTGCGGAACTGCTCCAGCAGTTGCGACAGCGGCATGTGCCGCGATACGCGCTCCAGTGGCCGGGCGAGGTCGTCCAGGTCGATGGTTTCGGGCAAGTGCTCCAGCTCGGCAAGCTCCAGCAGCAGGTCCTTGATGTGCAGCAGGCCAGTGAATTCTTCACGCTCGGCGTCATACACCGGGTAGCGGCTGAATTTGTGGCGACGTATCAAAGCCAGGATCTGCTTCAGCGGCGCATGGGCATCGATGCTGACCATATCTTCACGCGAGTTGGCCCAGTCGACCACTTCCAGCTCGCCCATTTCCACGGCCGAGGCGAGCACACGCATGCCTTGGTCGCTTGGGTCCTGGCCACGGCTGGAGTGCAGGATCAGCTTCAGCTCTTCACGGCTGTAGTGATGCTCGTGGTGCGGGCCCGGTTCGCCCTGGCCGGCAATGCGCAGGATGGTGTTGGCGCTGGCATTGAGCAGGTAGATCGCCGGGTACATCGCCCAGTAGAACAGGTACAGCGGCACTGCCGTCCACAGCGACAGCAGCTCGGGCTTGCGGATGGCCCAGGACTTGGGCGCCAGCTCACCGACCACGATGTGCAGGTAGGAAATGACAAAGAACGCGACGAAGAACGAAACGCCCTTGATCAGTTCGGGCGAGTCGACACCGAAGTATGCGAGCAGCGGCTCGAGCAAGTGGGCAAAGGCCGGTTCGCCGACCCAGCCCAGGCCCAGGGAGGCGAGGGTGATGCCCAGCTGGCAGGCCGACAGGTAGGCGTCGAGCTGGTTGTGTACCTTGCGCAGAATGTTGCCGCGCCAGCCATGCTGCTCGGCAATGGATTCCACGCGGGTGGCGCGGAGCTTGACCATGGCGAACTCGGCGGCAACGAAAAAGCCGTTGAGCAGCACCAGCAGCAAGGCAAAGATGATCATGCCGAAATCGGCGAATAACGAGGTGACGCTGATACCAGGGGAAGGGTCCATGATGGAGTTTTAACGGGGTCCGTCTTTGAGATTGAGAGAAAAAAAGTGCCAGCTCTTGCTGGCACAGGGGATCCAATGTAGCGGCTAGGGCCGTAAAAGCAAAGGGCGGCGGGCTTATTGTGGTCCCTGTGGGCGCGGGCGTGCCCGCGAAGGGCTGCGCAGCAGCCCCGATCTCAAGCCTTTTCGGTGACCAATTGTGCTGGCGCAAAGTGACAGGTAAAGGTGCTGCCATGCCCCGGCACGCTGCTGATGTCCAGCTTGCCGCGATGGCGCATCAGCACATGCTTGACGATCGCCAGCCCCAGCCCTGTGCCACCGGTATTCGACGCACGGCTGGAGTCCACCCGGTAGAAGCGTTCGGTCAGGCGCGGCAAGTGCTTGGCGTCGATGCCCACCCCCGAGTCCTGCACAGACAAGTGCGCACCTTGTGCATCGGCCCACCAGCGGATGCGGATGTTGCCCTCGTCCTGGGTGTACTTCACCGCGTTGAACACCAGGTTGGAAAAGGCGCTGCGCAGTTCCGACTCGCTGCCCTTCAGCTTGACGCCGGGCGCGGCTTCGAGGGTGATGCGCTGGTTGCGTGGCCCAGACAGGGCCTGGGCGTCGTTCTTGATCGCGGCGAGCAGGGCTTCGACCGCCACCGGCTGGTTGTCCGACGGGTAATCGGTGGCTTCCAGCTTGGCCAGCAGCAGAAGGTCGTTGAGCAGCGTCTGCATGCGCGAACCTTGCTGGCTCATCTGCTGCAGGGCGCGGGTCCAGCGCGGGTTCACATCCTCGACGTTGTCCAGCAGGGTTTCGAGGTAACCCGTGATCACCGTCAGCGGTGTGCGCAATTCGTGGGACACGTTGGCGACGAAGTCCTTGCGCATCTGTTCCAGCTGGTGGATGCGAGTGACATCGCGCACCAGCATCAGGTGTTCGTTGTTGCCGTAGCGGGTGATGTGCAACTGCACGCGCATGCGGTCGTTGATGGGCGAGGGGATTTCCAGCGGTTCGAGGTAGTTCTCCGCCTCGAAGTATTCCTTGAAGCGTGGGTGGCGCACCAGGTTGGTGACCTGCTGGCCACCGTCCTGTGGGGTCTTGAAGCCCAGCAGGGTTTCGGCGGCACGGTTCCACCATTCCAGGTTGCCGTCGCTGTCGAGCATGATCACCGCGTCGCGCAGCGCGGCGGTGGACTCCTGCACCCGGTCGATCACTGCCTGCAGGCGGCCACGTACGCGCTGGTCGCGGCGTTGCAGATGGTAAATGCTGTCGAACACCTCGCCCCACAGGCCGTAACCATCGGGCGGTGCTTCATCGGGCTGGTGGTTGCGCAGCCAGTCGTGCAGGCGCAGCAGTTGCTTGAGGGTCCAGCCCAAGTAGAGCGCCAGGCCAATGGCCAGGCTCCAGCCATAGTAGCCGCTGACCAGCCCGCCGATCAGGCAGACGGTAATCAGCAACAACAGATGGCGAATCAGGGTTGCGTGCCAGTTCTGGTTCAATTGACGGTCCTTGTACAACGACGTGCAGCTTGGCGCTCTGGAGCTCGATCAGCTCTTGGTCGAGAAGCGGTAGCCAGTGCCCCGGACGGTTTGTACCAGATTTTCGTAGGCTTCACCCAGCGCCTTGCGCAGACGACGGATGTGCACGTCGACCGTGCGTTCCTCGACATAGACGTTGCCGCCCCACACCTGGTCCAGCAACTGGCCACGGGTGTAGGCGCGCTCCTGGTGGGTCATGAAGAACTGCAACAGGCGGTATTCGGTGGGGCCCATCTCGGCGGGCTTGCCGTCGATGGTGACACGGTGGCTGATCGGGTCGAGCAGCAGGCCGCCCACTTCGATCGGCGCTTCGCTGTCGCTCGGGCCGGTACGACGCAGCACGGCTTTCAGGCGCGCTACCAGCTCACGCGGCGAGAACGGCTTGGTGATGTAGTCGTCAGCGCCCACTTCCAGGCCCTGGATCTTGTTGTCCTCTTCACCCTTGGCGGTGAGCATGATGATCGGGATGTCGCCGGTCAGCTCATCACGCTTCAGGCGGCGGGCCAGCTCAATGCCGGAGGTGCCGGGCAACATCCAGTCGAGCAGGATCAGGTCCGGTTTGCGGTCGACGATGATCGCGTGGGCCTGTTGGGAGTTTTCCGCTTCCAGGCAGTCATAGCCGGCCATTTCCAGGGCAACGGCGATCATCTCGCGAATGGGCGCTTCGTCGTCGACGATCAGAATGTTCCTGCCAACCATGCTCAAAACCTCTCCTGGATTCGGTGTCTTGGCCCGCATTAGATAACGGAATTATTGCAGCTGTGTGACAGGGCGTTGGCCGTTCTGGCGACATTGCGTGACTGAACTAGGCTTGAAAGAGCCGCAATTGTGGCACCCGAACCCAATTTTCCCGGAAACAATGGTGAATCCAATGACACGACAAACGCTGAGCTGGATGGCCCTTTTCACTGCGCTGGCGCTTCCGGCGGTGGCGTCGGCCCATCATCAGGCCAAAGAAATGAATGGCGTGCTGGTCACACCTGATCCGGCAAACATGACGCTTTATACCTTTGACAAGGATGCTGGCGGCAAGTCGATGTGCAATGACGCATGTGCGCAGAACTGGCCTCCACTGATGGCCAAAGAAGGGGATAAGAACGAGGGCAAGTGGACGCAGATCAAGCGTGACGACGGCTCGATGCAGTGGGCCTACGACGGCAAGCCGCTGTATACCTTCATCAAGGACAAGAAGGCCGGGGACAAGACAGGTGACGGCGTGAAAGACGTCTGGCATATCGCCAAGCCTTGATATTGCCGGGGCCGCTTCGCGGCCCTTTCGCGACACAAGGCCGCTCCCACAGGGTCCTGCATACACCGATCAATGTGGGGCCTTGTGTCGCGAAAGGGCTGCAAAGCAGCCCCAAGATATTCAGCTAAACGCGTAATCCAGCACCACACCAATGAACACCAGCAACCCCGCCCAGTGGTTGTGCAAAAACGCCTTGAAGCACGACTCGCGGTCCAGCTTGCGCGTCGACCAGTACTCCCAGGCAAAGCACGCCGCAGCGCCCAGCAACCCCAGGTGGAACCAGCCCCCCAGCTCGAAGCGGCTGCCCGCCAGCAACAGGCAGCCCAGCGACAGCAGCTGCAAGGTGAGGATGATGGTGCGGTCGGCCTCGCCGAACAGAATGGCGGTCGACTTCACGCCAATCTTCAGGTCGTCATCGCGGTCGACCATGGCGTAATAGGTGTCGTAACCCACCGTCCACAGCAGGTTGGCGATGTACAGCAGCCAGGCGCTGGCCGGCAGCTCGCCGCCCGCGGCAGTGAAGGCCATGGGGATGCCCCAGGAATACGCCGCCCCCAGCACCACCTGTGGGTAATAGGTGTAGCGCTTCATGAACGGGTAGCATGACGCCAGCGCCACCGCGCCGAACGACAGCCACACCGTGCGGCTGTTGGTGCACAGCACCAGCAGGAAGCTTACCGCGACCAGAATCGCAAACAATGCCAGCGCCTCGCGCGGCTTGACCCGGCCGCTGGCCAGCGGCCGGTCGGCGGTGCGTTTGACGTGGCCGTCCACCTTACGGTCGGCAAAGTCGTTGATGCAGCAGCCCGCGGCCCGCATCAGCACCACGCCAAGGCCGAAGATCAGCACGTTGGCCACGGTGGGAGAACCGTTGCCGGCAATCCACACCGCCGAGAGGGTTGGCCACAGCAGCAGGTAGATACCGATCGGGCGGTCCATGCGGCTGAGCTGGACGAAGTCCCAGGCCCGCGGGTGCAGGCGGTTCAGCGACTTGAGCAGTTGCAGGTACATCAGCGGTTTTCCTCCCTGGCCGCTTGCCACAATGCCGGCAGAAACACTTCTGCCACCAGCAGCTCCAGGCCGCCTCGTTCAAAGCGCGAGCGACGGCCCCACAGGGCTGCATGGGCTGCGTCGGTCGGTAGCCAGGCCTGTGGATAACTGCACACTTCGATCGGGTGGCGGATGAACGCCTGGTCGCAGAACAGCAACTCGCCCAGCGAGCGGCTGCCGAGGGTTTCCAGGTCCAGCCCGCCGCGCTCCAGGGCGCTGCGGCTGGCCACACTGCGGGCGAACACCCACGGCTGGCCATGGCCGCGCAGGTACACCTCGCGCACCCAGCCTTCGCTGCCGGCAGCAATGCCCAATGCCTGGCATTCATCCTCGCGCAGCGCTTGCCATCCCTCGAACAGCGGGGTTACGGAGAAGTGATCTGAAGACAGGCGGGTCAGGCGGCGGGTCAGCGAGCCTTCGTCGAATAGCCAGTCAAGGGTAGGCTGGTCGAAGTCGGTCGCCAGCTGTGAATACGGCAGCCACGCGACAGCGGCTGCTTGCGGGGATTCGTACGACACGTCGGTCTGCTTGTTACAACCAATGAGGCGGCGAGCTTAGCATGATTGCCCCGACTGCTTGCATAATGCCTGAAGCAGGGCGAAGACCCGCCAGATAAAGCCCCCAGCCTGAACCGAGGAAAAAGACCTGATGAAAAAGTGGCAATGTATTGTCTGTGGCCTGATCTACGACGAAGCCGAAGGCTGGCCCGACGACGGCATCGCCCCCGGCACTCGTTGGGAGGATGTGCCTGACGACTGGCTGTGCCCGGACTGTGGCGTGGGTAAAAGCGACTTTGAAATGATCTCCATCGGCTAATCGAGGAAAGCACGACATGACGTCCCCTGTGGTAATCATCGGTACTGGCCTGGCGGGCTACAATCTGGCCCGTGAATTTCGCAAGCACGATGCGCAGACGCCGCTGCTGCTGATCACCGCCGACGATGGTCGCTCCTACTCCAAGCCCATGCTCTCCATGGGCTTTGCCAAGCAGAAGGACGCCGACGGCCTGTGCATGGCCGAACCGGGCGTCATGGCCGAGCAACTGAACGCCGAGATCCGTACCCATACCCGGATCAGCGGCATCGACCCTGGCCACAAGCGCCTGTGGATAGGCGAAGAGGCCGTGCAGTACCGCGACCTGGTGCTGGCCTGGGGGGCGCAGACCGTGCAGGTGCCGATCGAAGGCGATGGCAACCATCTGGTGTTCCCGATCAACGACCTGGAAGATTACGCACGCTTCCGTGCCGCCGCCGTAGGCAAACAACGTGTGCTGATCCTCGGTGCCGGCCTGATCGGCTGCGAATTCGCCAACGACATGAGCCTGGGTGGCTTCCAGGTCGACGTGGTGGCGCCGTGCGAACAGATCATGCCGACCCTGCTGCATCCCGCCGCTGCGGCAGCGGTGCAGGGCGGGCTGGAGGGCCTGGGTGTGCGCTTCCACCTGGGGCCGGTGCTGACCCGCCTGCAGCAGGTGGCCCAGGGCCTGGAGGCGCACCTGTCGGATGGCAGCGTGATCGCCTGCGACATGGTGGTTTCGGCCATCGGCCTGCGCCCACGTATTGACCTGGCTGCAGCAGCCGGCTTGCAGACCAATCGTGGCGTCAGCGTAGACCGCGAACTGCGTACCTCTCACGCCAACATCTTTGCCCTCGGCGACTGTGCCGAGGTCGATGGCATCAACCTGCTCTACGTGATGCCGCTGATGAGCTGTGCCCGGGCGCTGGCGCAAACCCTGGCCGGCAAACCGACCGCGGTTGCCTACGGGCCGATGCCGATCACCGTGAAAACCCCGGCCTGCCCGCTGGTGGTTTCGCCGCCGCCCCTGGCCCACGAGGGCACTTGGCAGGTGCAGGGGCAGGGCAGTGACCTCAAGGTGCTCTGCCACGGCGCTGACGGCGCATTGCTGGGGTATGCCCTGACCGGGGCTGCCGTGATGGACAAGCTGGCACTGAATCGCCAGTTACCGCCGGTAATGGCGTAAATAGAGGGTGTTCTGTCGGATTTATCCTGTTGTTGCCTGCACAATGGCCGGCCTGATACTGGCGCGGCCCCTGAGCACGTGCCATTCTCACTTCCGTCTGCCGCAGATTAGAGCCTGCGGTGCCTTGAGCGCTGCTCCCAAAGGCAGCACGGCATAACAACAAGAATTCCGTCAAAGAGGCTTCACTATGCGCAAACCAGAACTCGCCGCCGTCATCGCCGATAAGGCTGATCTGACCAAGGAAAAGGCCAATCAGGTGTTGAACGCGATTCTCGACAGCATTACCGGTGCCCTGGACAAGGACACGGTGACCCTGGTCGGTTTCGGCACCTTCGAAAAACGTCATCGCGGCGCGCGTACCGGCAAAAACCCGCAAACGGGTGAGCCGGTAAAGATCAAAGCCAGCAATACCGTGGCCTTCAAGCCAGGCAAGAACCTCAAGGACAGCGTCAATCCACCGGCCGCGCCAGCCAAGGCCGCCAAGAAAAAGTAAGCTTCCGCTGACGATTCGTTGATCCCGAACGGGCGCCTTCATGGCGCCCGTTGTGCTTTACACGCGGTAACTGCTGCGAACTTGCATAAAAAGGTCGTTAAGAGGATAAACTGCGAAACTTAGTCACTTTTCAATCGAGGCGTGTCGATGAAGTTCCGCTTTCTTCTCTGGGCCATGGGGCTTTTGATGGCCAGGGCCAGCCGTAACAACCCGGCATTCCAGCAGCAGCTCAAGGGCAAGGACCTGGTGTTCCAGATGCAGACCCTGGACGGCAAGGTTGCCCGGCACTTCGTCGTCAACAACGAGCGCATCAGCAGCAAGGGCGGCGCACATCCGCAGCCGGCCTTCGCCATCGCCTTCAAGGACGCTGCCTACGGCTACGCCACGATGCAGGCGGGCAACAAGCAATTGGCGTTCATGCAGGGGATTCAGGACAAGAACATCCAGATCAAGGGCAACCCGGCGCTGGTGATGTGGTTCCAGGGGCTGATGAAGTACCTGATACCGAAGAAGAAAGGCTGAAATTGCCGGGGCTGCGCAGCAGCCCCAATGGCCTTAATGCGGTGCTTGAAACTGCGAAGCCAGTTCGCGCAGCAGGTTCTCGGCTTCGAGCACCTTGTTCACCGCATCCTCGGCCTTTTCCCTGGTAATCCCAAGGCGCTCCAGCAACTCGTCAGGAATCTCTTCCTGCGGCCCGGAGCCAATCCCCCGCGAGCGCAACAGGCGGGTGGCCAGGCACACCAGGTTGGGGAACGCCGAGTACTCACCGTCGTAGGCCGGGTCGTGCTGGAAGCGCAGCGCGGTCGACAGCTCTTCGGGCATGTCCCACAGCTTCATCAGCCAGGCACCGATCTGTTCGCGGTTGATGCCCAGCAGGTGCTGTTCCACATAGGTGTGGTTCAGGTGCGGGTTGACCTCCAGGTGGCGGCAAATCAGCGAGAAGTGTGGCGGGAACACGTGCGCCAGCAGCAGGTAGCCGAAGTTGTGCAGCAGCCCGGCCAGGTAGGTCAGACCGGCTTCGGGGCGTTCTGCCCGAGGCATGGCGCGGGTCAGGCCTTCGATGATCGCGGCAGTGTAGATCGACTGCTGCCAGTAGGGTGTGGCCTGCTGCGGCTGGTCTTTCGGCAGGCTCAAGGTCTTGCCCAGCGCCAGGCCCAGGGCCAGGTTGATCACCAGGTCGAAGCCCAGCACGCGCACGATGGCGTCTTCTACCGAGCGGATCTTGCCCGGCGAAGCGTAGTAGGGCGACGCGGCCCAGCTCACCACCTGTGCCGCCAGCGCCGGGTCGGTTTCGACCACGCCGGTGATGTCATCGATGCTCGCGTTGGGGTCTACCCGCAGCTTGATGATCTTCTGCGCGGTATCGGCCAGTGGCGGGATCTCGATGGTTTCTTCCAGGCGTTTCTGGATGCGCCGGGCGGTGAAGGCCTGAACGGCATTGGTGATTTCCAGGGTGTCGTCATGGGGGCGGTCGAGGTTGGGGCTGATGGCCTCGACTTCCTGGCCGAAGCTGCTGGCGCTGGCCTTGGCCAGCATGCGCTTGAAGTGCGCGCGCTCAATCGCCAGCAGCAGCCCGCTTTCGCCAGACTGGATGTACACGGTCTCGGCGTCGAGCAGACTCTTTTCGTACTGGCACGGTGAGCTGGTCAGCGCGGGAATGCCGGGCAGGGCCTTGAGCTGATGTTTGTCGAGCATTTGCTTGAGGCGCGGCACCGACACGGCAGTCAGCTTGCGCCCGGTCAGCTCGGTCAGGCGGTTGAGGTCCAGCAGTTGGCTCTGCGGGAACAGCACCATGAGGGCGCCGACCTCGTCGTCTAGAAGCACCGCCTGCACCCGAGAAGCCGCAGGCAAGTGCGGGTGTTGGACCACCTCGCGGTAGACGACGCCGATCTTGTCGAGCAGCAGCCTGATTACCGTGGGGGCGTGTGGGGTTGCGGTGTCCAGGGCAACTTCAGTCATGGTCCGTATCCACTGATTCTTTTAAACGCGAAGTATAACCAGCCTGCGAGCAAATCTGGATCCATTCTGGGACTAGCGTCACACTTGGCCATATTGCTGGCCATGGCGCAGCCAGCGGTCGAGCAGCGGGCTGACATGGTCCGGCCAGCGGGCCACCAGGGCTTGGGCGGCATCGCGCACAGCCGGTAACAGGTCGGCATCGCGCATCAGGTCGGCGACCTTGAATTGCAGCAGGCCGGTCTGGCGTGTCCCCAGCATCTCGCCTGGGCCGCGTAGTTCGAGGTCTTTCTCGGCAATGATGAAGCCGTCGTTGGTCTCGCGCATGATCCCTAAGCGTTCGCGGCCGATCTGCGACAGCGGCGGGTGGTACAACAGCACGCAATGGCTGACGGCACTGCCCCGGCCAACCCGGCCGCGCAGCTGGTGCAACTGGGCCAGGCCCAGGCGTTCGGGGTTTTCGATGATCATCAGGCTGGCGTTGGGTACGTCCACGCCTACTTCGATGACAGTGGTGGCGACCAGCAGCTGCAATTCACCGGCCTTGAACTGCGCCATGATTTCGGCTTTTTCAGCCGGCTTCATACGGCCGTGGATCAGGCCCACACGCAGTTCGCCCAGGGCGCTGCCGAGTTCTTCATACGTGCTTTCGGCGGCCTGGCAGGTCAGCTCTTCGGATTCTTCGATGAGGGTGCACACCCAGTAGGCCTGGCGCCCCTCGGCGCAGGCTGCGCGAACCCTTTCGACCACCTCGAAGCGTCGGCTGTCGGCTACCAGCACGGTGTTTACCGGGGTGCGCCCAGGCGGCAACTCGTCGAGCACCGAGGTGTCCAGGTCGGCGTAAGCACTCATGGCCAGGGTGCGCGGAATAGGGGTGGCGGTCATGATCAGCTGGTGCGGGCATAACTGGCCGGCTACGCCTTTCTTGCGCAGGGCCAGACGTTGCTGCACGCCAAAACGGTGCTGTTCGTCAATGATCGCCAGGGCCAGGTGCTTGAACTTCACTTCTTCCTGGAACAGCGCGTGGGTGCCGACCACCATCGGCGCACCGTTGGCAATCTGCTCCAGGGCGCTGGCCCGGGCCTTGCCCTTGAGCTTGCCGGCCAGCCAGGCCACTTCGATGCCCAGCGGCTCGAGCCAGCGCTTGAACGTGATGAAGTGCTGTTCGGCGAGGATCTCGGTGGGCGCCATCAGCGCCACCTGATAGCCGGCCTCCAGCCCTTGCAGTGCTGCCAGGGCGGCGACCACGGTCTTGCCGGCACCGACATCGCCCTGCACCAGGCGCATCATCGGCTCGTGCTGGCTGAGGTCGTAGGCAATTTCGTTGGCCACCCGCTGTTGTGCGCCGGTCGGCTGAAAGCCCAGGTTGGCCAGGTACTGCGCCTGCAGGCGCGTGGCCTTGGGCAGCACCGGCGCCCGCAGGCTGCGCAGGCTCTCGCGCAGGCGTTGCTGCGACAGCTGGTGGGTCAGCAGTTCTTCGAAGGCCAGGCGGTGCTGGGCCCAGTGCTGGCCTTCGGCAAGTTCGTCGAGGTCGGCGTCGGCTGGCGGGTTGTGCAGGTAACGGATGGCATCGTCAAGCGGCGCCAATTGGTAGTCCCGGGCCAGCTCGTCAGGCAGCCAGTCGGGCAGGCTGCGCGGGCCAAGCAGGCCCAGGCTCTGCTGGCACAACAGGCGCAGGCGTTGCTGGGTTAGGCCTTCAGTGGACGGGTAGATCGGCGTCAGGGTCTGTTCGACCGGGGGCGGCGGCTCGTCGCCGTTCAGCGCGCGGTACTCCGGGTGGTAGATTTCCAGGCCCGAGGCGCCGGGGCGGGCTTCGCCGTAGCAGCGCAGGTGGGTGCCACGTTTCAGGCCTTCCTTCTGCGCGTTGCTGAAGTGGTAGAAGCGCAACGTCAGCACGCCGCTGCCGTCGCCCAGGCGTACCACCAGGCTGCGGCGCTTGCCCATGGTCACGTCGGTACCACTGACCACACCTTCGATAACCGCATCCTGGCCGGGGCGCAGTTGGCCGATCGGCACCACGCGGGTGCGGTCCTGGTAGCGCAGGGGCAGGTGGAACAGCACATCCTGCAGGTTCTCCAGGCCGACCTTGGCGAGTTTTTCCGCCATGGCCTCGCCAACACCCTTGAGTACCGTGACCGGGACCTTCGACAGCTCACTCATGACTCAGGCCGGTTGTTCCGCAGGGGCTTTGGCGACCGAGCACAGGCGGATCGAGTCGGCGAGGATCTCGATGGCCTTCGGCCGCGGGAAGCTGGCGCGCCAGGCGATGGCCACGGTACGGAACGGTGCCGGTGCAGTCAGTGGGCGCACTTCGATGATGCCAGGGGCGTAATGATGGCTGTGCACCGCCGACAGCGGCAGGATCGACACGCCAAGGCCCGAGGCCACCATGTGGCGAATGGTTTCCAGCGAGCTGGATTCGACCGTGGTGTGCCTGGCGCCTTCGCCGCCCTTGTTCAGGGTCGGGCAGGCTTCCAGTACCTGGTCGCGGAAACAGTGGCCCTCACCGAGCAGCAACAGGCTCTTGTCGTTGAGCATGGCGGTGTCGATGGTCTTTTTTGCCGTCCATGGGTGGTCGGCGGGCATCAGGGCGCAGAACGGCTCATCGTACAGCGGCAGGGTCAGCACATCGGCTTCGTTGAACGGCAGGGCGATGATTACTGCATCCAGCTCGCCGTTACGCAGCTTTTCACGTAGCACGTGGGTGAAGTTTTCTTCGATGTACAGCGGCATCTGCGGCGCTACGCGGTGCAGTTGCGGGATCAGGTGCGGGAACAGGTAGGGGCCGACGGTGTAGATGGCACCGACCTTGAGCGGGGCGGTCAGCTGGTTCTTGCCAGCCTGGGCCAGTTCGCGAATGCCTTGGGCCTGCTCCAGTACCTTCTGCGCCTGGGCGACGATGCTTTCGCCGACCGGGGTCAGGCGTACCGCGCTTTTGCTGCGCTCGAAGATCAGAACGCCAAGCTCGTCCTCGAGCTTCTTCACACCGACCGACAGGGTCGGCTGGCTCACGTGGCAGCGTTCGGCGGCATGGCCGAAGTGCTGTTCCTGGGCGAGTGTGACGATGTAGCGTAATTCGGTGAGGGTCATAACGTGCGTCCATGAAGTTGCGGGCCCAGCATAGCGGCTGCAATCGATAGACGCACGTTATCAGAGTTGCCGATTTGTGACAGAAGCAAAAGTCTTAGCGGCGGTCCAGCGAGTAGACGAACGGTGCCACGACTTCGATCGTGCCATTGTTCAGCAACTCGGGTGGCGGCTTGGGTACCGTGCCGGCCCGACGGATCATTTCCAGGGTCGCCCGGTCCAGTGCAGCACTGCCCGATCCACCTGCCATGGAGTACGACACCACCTTGCCTTCGGCGTCGACCACGAAGCGCAGGCGGTTGATGCCTTGCAGGCCGCGACGGCGCGCGTCTTCCGGGTAACGCTTGTACTTCGCCAGGTGGCGCAGCAGGTCGCTCTGCCAGGTTGGCAGGGCGTTGCTGTTGGACGCAATGCTCGGCGCCGGTGCCGCAGACTTCTGCGGTGGCGTATTGCTTGGCGGTGCGTCTACCGTTTGCTCGGTGGGTGGCGCTTCCTTCGGCGGCTCAGGCTTTTTCTCGGGTTTCGGCGGCTGGGGCTTGGCCTTCGGCTTGGGCGGCTTGGGGATGGCGATCTTGGGCTTGGGGGCTTCGGCCAGCTTGGGCAGTGGCGGTTCTTCGACCGGTGCCGGTGGCTGTGGCGCCGCTTTCGGTGGCGGTGGTGGCGCTGGCTCCGGTAACGGTGCCAGCTCGACCATCATCGCTGCCGGGGGCAGTTCGATGGCCTGGGGCACCGACCAGTTGAGCGTCAGCAGCACGGCGACCACGTGCACGCCCAGCACGATCGCCAGGCTGCCACCGTAGCGCGCCATGTTTGAGCGCGTTTTCGTCATTTCTTGGCTGCCGTCTCGAGACCTACCAGACCGACCTTGAGGTAGCCGGCCGCGCGCATGTTGTTCATCACTTCCATCAGGTCGCCGTAATCCACGCCTTTGTCAGCCTGGAAGAAGATGGTGGTTTCCTTGTCACCCTTGGTCTTGGCGTCGAGCATCGGGCCAAGCTGGTCGGGCGCAGCAACCTGATCGTCGCCGACGTACAGTTTCTGGTCGGCCTTGACGCTGACGAACACCGGTTTCTCGGGCCTCGGCGCCGGTTTGGCGGTTGAAGCGGGCAGGTCGACCTTGATGTCGACCGTGGCCAAGGGGGCCGCGACCATGAAGATGATCAGCAGCACCAACATCACGTCGATGAACGGCGTAACGTTGATTTCGTGGTTTTCGGCGAGGTCGTCGCCACCTTCGTTGAGATGCAGGCCCATGGCTTACCCCACTTTCACCATGTGCGGGGCAGCGCGCTCGCTGCCCTGGTGGTCCAGGTCACGGCTGACCAGCAGCAGTACCTGGGCGGAGGCGTCGGACACCTGGGCCTTGTAGCCTGCGATAGAGCGGGCGAAGACGTTGTAGATGACTACAGCCGGGATTGCAGCGACCAGGCCCAGGGCGGTGGCCAGCAGGGCTTCGGCGATACCTGGGGCAACTACGGCCAGGTTGGTGGTCTGGGTCTTGGCGATGCCGATGAAGCTGTTCATGATGCCCCATACGGTACCGAACAGACCGACGAACGGCGCGGTGGAACCGATGGTGGCAAGTACGCCGGTGCCGCTGCTCATGGTGCGACCGCTGGCATGAACCAAGCGCTCCAGGCGGAAGCTGACGCGCTCCTTGATGCCTTCTTTTTCGCGGGCATTGGCCGACAGCCGCATCTCTTCAAGGGCATCGTGGACCAGGGTGTGGGCCAAGGTACCTTCCTTGTTTGAGACTTCGCTGGCGTCTTTCAGGGTGGTGGATTTCTTCAGCTGGGCGATTTCACCACGCAGACGACGCTTGGCGCCCATCAGCTCGAAGCCTTTGGCGATCCAGATGGTCCAGGTGATGATGGAGGCGATGGCCAGGCCGATCATGACGATCTTCACCACGATGTCGGCGTTCTTGTACATGCCCCATGGGGACAGGTCGTGGGCCATGCCCAGCGAGGTGTCTTCTACCAAGGCTTGAACGTTCGAGTCTGCCGGGGGCGTTGCATCGGCCGGGGTGGCAGCAGTGGCGTTGGCAGCAGGCGCCTGCGCGTCGGCAGCCGGGGCTGCAGCAGGTGCGGCCGGGGCAGTGGCAGCAGCAGGCGCGGCGGCGCTGGCGGTTGGCTCATCGGCCATGGCCACCGGGGCCAGCACCAGGCTGAGTGTCAGCGCGGCGATGGCGCGCCAGGCGCGCGACGGGGTTGGCGAAGCGGAAGGTTGAATACGTGTCATGCTGGCCGGACCTGATGAAGAAATAAAGTGAGCGTTCTCCAAGGCCTCGAGGTAGGCCGAGAACAAATTGGCGGCCATTATTGCAAGTAATTCTTGTTAACAAAAGTAATCTTGTTGCTTTTTTCGCCTATGGTCTAGCCGCCCATCGTGTAGCGTGGCCGGGCTGATCAATTGGTCTAGGGAGTTCAGAGATGTCAGACCTTTCCGTGATGGTGGTGGGTTGTGGTGATGTAGGTGGGCGTCTGGCCCTGCAAATGCTGGGCAAAGGCTGGCAGGTAAGCGGCCTGCGCCGCGCTGTCGGGCAGCTGCCTGCGGGCGTTCAACCGGTTGCCGCGGACCTGGCCGAACCGTCGATCCCGCAAGCCTGGCCACAGGGTCCACTGGATTACCTGGTGTACTGCGTGGCGGCCAGCCAGCACGACGAGGCCGGTTACCAGGCGGCCTATGTGGATGGCTTGCGCCATGTGCTGGCCTGGCTGGCCGAGCGAGGCCAGCGCCCCCGTCGCCTGCTGTTCGTTTCCAGCAGCAGCGTGTATGCGCAGAAGGGCGGCGAGTGGGTCGAGGAAGGCGCGGCCACCGAGCCTGAAGGTTATTCCGGGCGGGTGATGCTGGAGGCTGAGCGGCTGGCGCTGGCCAGTGGTATCCCGGCGAGCGTTGTGCGCCTGACGGGCATCTACGGCCCAGGCCGCGAGTGGCTGCTGAGCCAGGTGCGCCAGGGTTACCGCGTCGCCGAGGAGCCGCCGCTGTATGGCAACCGTATTCATGCCGAGGATGCTGCCAGCCTGTTGGCGCACCTGCTGCAGGCCGATGCCGATGGCAAGGTGCTGGACGACTACTACATTGGCGTTGATGACGACCCGGCGCCGCTGGCTGACGTGGTCGCCTGGCTGCGGGCATACATGGGGGTTACCGAGTGGTCCGATGAACAACGGGTGCGGCGTACCGGCAGCAAGCGCTGCAGCAACGCCCGGGCCCGGGCGCTGGGCTGGGCGCCGGTGTACCCAAGCTACAAGGAAGGGTACGCAGCCATCCTGAAAGGAGGGCGTTGAATTTACCGGCCTCTTCGCGGGTAAACCCGCTCCCACAGGGTGGACTGCCCCCAGGAAGTTGGACACCAATCCAATTTCTTGGGGTGTTCACATGAGCAAGTACTCAGATCAATTCAAGCTCACCGCCGTCCAGGCCTACCTGGAGGGTGGTGAAGGATTTAGAACAGTAGCTCGGCGATTTGCAGTGGACTTCAGCCTGCTGCGGCGCTGGTTCTCCGCTTTCCAGAAGCATGGTCAGTTCAGCCTGCGCAAAACCGGCCAGCGGTACAGCACGGCCTACAAGCGCTCAGTCCTTGAGTACATGCACAAGCATCAGCTTTCCTTGCGCCAGACCGCCGCCCATTTTGGTCTTGGTCAGTCCTCGCAGATAGGCATTTGGGCGCGGCAGCACTACAGTGGGAGTCTGGATTTACCTGCTCCCAAGAGAAGAAAACCCGCTGCCATGTCGAAAAAGCCTTACCCCATAAAACCTACGACGTCCGATGACACCGATAAAAGCCGCGACCAGTTGCTGGCTGAGCTTGAGTGGCTGCGTATGGAGAACGCTTACCTAAAAAAGCTGGAAGAACTGAAGAAGCAGGAGCGAAGTCAGCCCAAAAAGCCCTGATCGTGTCGGCGCTCAAGGACAGGTTTCCCTTGGCCGCCGTTCTGCAACTGGCTGACTTACCTCGCAGCACGTTCTATTACCAACTTCAGGCGCAGGCCAAACCTGACAAGCATGCTGTCCTGAAACAGCTGATTCAGCGTGTCTATCACGAGGAAAAAGGGCTCTACGGTTACCGGCGTGTGACGGCGGTGATCCGCAACGCCGGCACCTTGGTTAACAAGAAGGTCGTAGAACGCTTGATGGTCGCGCTTGATCTTCGCTCACTCGTACGGCCCAAAAAGTATCGGTCGTACAAGGGCGTCGTCGGCACTATCGCGCCTAACCTGCTGGAGCGAAACTTCCTCGCGCAGCGCCCGAATCAGAAGTGGGTGACCGATGTGACCGAGTTTAAAGTAGCTGAGAAAAAGGTCTATCTCTCTCCTGTGATGGACTTGTACAACGCCGAAATCGTGGCATACGAAGTGGCCAGCAGGCCTTGCCTCGGGCTGGTTACCAACATGCTGGACAAGGCCTTCAAGCGCCTGGGAAACAAGCCGAAGCTGGTGCTTCACTCGGATCAAGGGTGGCACTACCAGCACTCCCAGTACCGCCATAAGCTGGCAGAGCGAGGACTGAACCAGAGCATGTCACGCAAAGGAAACTGCCTGGACAATGCGGCAATGGAGAGCTTTTTTGGTACGCTTAAGTCCGAGTTTTTCTACCTGAAGCGTTTCGAGAGCGTTGAAGAACTGAAAGCCGGTCTGGACGAGTACATCCACTACTACAACCATGACCGCATCAAGCTAAAGCTCAATGGCATGAGCCCTGTGGAATACAGGGCCCATGCTGCTGAGTCTGCTAGCTGAAACTGTCCAACTTTTGGGGGGCAGTCCAGGGATATCACAAGGCCTGAAGACAGTGATTACCCTGTGGGAGCGGTTTACCCGCGAAGAGGCCTTTACATTCAGTGCAAATGCAGCAGGATTCAGTTCTGCTCCAGCACCCACTGGCGCTTGCCCGCCGCCAGCTCCGGCATTTCATCCGGTTGCGCACGGTTCACTGCCTGGAAAATCTCCAGCGTGTCGCCATCACGCTTGATGATGAACGGTGCACCACGCTGGTTACGCTCCAGCCACAGGCTGTCATTGCTGCCGCCCATGGTCGCGCAGTCGCCTGCCAGGCACAGTGCGAAACGGTCTGGCCCCGGCAGGCCGGTGACGTTGCCGGTGTCGCTGAAGCGCACGCTGGCACCTTTGCCCTCGCCTTCGACCACCTTCCAGTTGCCGCCCAGGTAGGCCTGGTACAGCGCTTTCTCGAAGCTGCTGCCCAGCGGCGCATTGGCAGTCGCCGGCGCCTTGGCACGGACGAAGGTCTGCTTGGCGCCACGCTGGTCGACGGCTTGCAGCTCGTCACCGTCGAGCGACAGCTGCTCGGTCTGGCCGCCCTCGAAGCTGGCCTGCCATTGCTTTTCGTTGCTGCTCAGCTGGCCGTCAGCGGCCTCGAAGCCATTGCTGTAGCTGGCCTGCTGGCTGGCAACGTCGAGCTTCCATTCGAATACGGGGCCGTGTTCATTCAGCGCTTGGCGCAGGCTGCCGCCTTTTACCGCAGCAGTGATGGCCTCCTGGTTGATCCAGGTGCCGTTGAAATCTTCGGGTTTGTGGCTGGCGCAGCCGCCCAGTAGCAGGGCTGCCAGCGCGAGGGGCAGTGCTTGACGCATGACGGGATAACCTTGCAAAGGAGGGGGTGACGGGCAGGGCGCCCGTCACCGGGGCATCATTCGATGACCAGGATGGCGTCCATTTCGACCTGGGCGCCTTTCGGCAGCGCGGCAACGCCAATGGCGGCGCGGGCCGGGTAGGGCTGTTCGAAGTAGCGGCCCATTACCTCGTTGACCTTGGCGAAGTGGCTCAGGTCGGTGAGGAAGATGTTCAGCTTGACGATGTCCTTGAACGAACCGCCAGCGGCTTCAGCCACGGACTTGAGGTTCTCGAACACCTGCACGGTCTGGGCTTCGAAGCCTTCGACCAGTTCCATGGTCTTAGGGTCCAGAGGGATCTGGCCCGACATGTACACCGTGTTGCCGGCCTTGATCGCCTGCGAGTAGGTGCCGATGGCGGCTGGGGCCTTGTCGCTAGTGATGACGGTCTTGCTCATGATGACTCCTTGCGGTTGGCGGACTACGTACGCATGCGGGTGATGCGGACCACACCGGTCAGGGTACGCAGCTTCTTGATCACACGCGCCAGGTGCACACGGTCGTGCACGCTGACCACCAGTTGGACCACGCTGATACGGCCGTCGCGTTCGTCCATGCTGATCTTCTCGATGTTGCCGTCGGCGGCGTTGACGCTGCTGGCCAGCAGGGCGATAAGGCCGCGCTGGTGCTCCAGTTCGACACGCAGTTCGACATTGAACTCACCGGTGATGTCCTTGGCCCAGGAAAGCTGTACGCACTTCTCCGGGTTATGGCGGATTTCACTGATGTTGCGGCAATTCTCCAGGTGCACGACCATGCCCTTGCCGGCTGACAAGTGGCCGACGATCGGGTCGCCAGGGATTGGCGTGCAGCACTTGGCGTAGCTCAGCACCAGGCCTTCGGTACCACGGATCGCCAGCGGGCCTTCCGGTGCAGGCAGTTGCTCGCCGTCGGCCGACAGCAGGCGGCGTGCGACCACGTAGGCCATGCGGTTGCCCAGGCCGATGTCTTCGAGCAGGTCTTCGATCAGTTCCAGGCGGTACTCGGCGAGAATCGCCTGGATGCGCTCCTGGGGGATTTTCTCCAGGCTGCTGTCGAAGCCGGTGAGCACCTTGTTCAGCAGGCGTTCGCCCAGGCTGATGGACTCGGAGCGGCGCTGTTGCTTGAGCGCGTGGCGGATGTGCGTGCGCGCCTTGCCGGTCACCACGAAGTTGAGCCAGGCCGGGTTCGGCCGTGCGCCTGGGGCGCTGACGATTTCCACCGTCGAGCCGCTTTGCAGCGGTTCGGACAGCGGCGCCAGGCGGCGGTTGATGCGGCAGGCGATGCAGCTGTTGCCGACGTCGGTGTGCACCGCGTAGGCGAAGTCCACCGCCGTGGAGCCTTTGGGCAGCTCCATGATGCGGCCTTTGGGCGTGAACACGTAGACTTCGTCCGGGAACAGGTCGATCTTCACGCTCTCGATGAATTCCAGCGAGTTGCCGGCACGCTGCTGCAGTTCGAGGATGCCCTTGACCCACTGGCGCGCGCGGGCGTGGCTGCCCTTGGGCTGCTCATCGTCGTTGGACTTGTACAGCCAGTGCGCGGCAATGCCGTTGTTGGCCATCTCTTCCATCTCACGGGTGCGGATCTGGATTTCGATGGGCACGCCGTGCATGCCGAACAGCGTGGTGTGCAACGACTGGTAGCCGTTGGCCTTGGGAATCGCGATGTAATCCTTGAAGCGACCGGGCAGCGGCTTGTACAGGTTGTGCACGGCGCCAAGCACGCGGTAGCAGGTATCGACCTTGTCGACGATGATGCGGAAGGCATACACGTCCATGATCTCGTTGAAGGCACGGCGCTTGCCGCGCATCTTCTTGTAGATGCCATAGAGGTGTTTCTGCCGGCCGCTGACCTCGCCCTCGATGCCGTCGGCAGCCAGGCAGTTGGCCAGCGAATGCTCGATCTTGGCGACGATCTCTTTGCGGTTGCCGCGTGCGCTTTTCACCGCCCGGTGAATCAGCGACGAGCGCATCGGGTGCATGGCCTTGAAGCCGAGGTCCTCGAACTCCACGCGCACGGTGTGCATGCCCAGGCGGTTGGCGATGGGGGCGTAGATTTCCAGGGTTTCCTTGGCGATGCGTCGGCGTTTTTCGCCGGACAGCACTTCCAGGGTGCGCATGTTGTGCAGGCGGTCGGCCAGCTTGACCAGGATCACGCGAATGTCGCGGGCCATGGCCATGGCCATCTTCTGGAAGTTTTCGGCCTGCGCCTCGGCCTTGGTCTCGAAGTTCATCTGGGTCAGCTTGCTGACCCCATCGACCAGTTCGGCCACCGTCTCGCCAAACTGCTGGCTGAGGGCTTCCTTGGCGATACCGGTGTCTTCGATCACATCGTGCAGCATGGCCGCCATCAGGCTTTGATGGTCCATGTGCATGTCGGCGAGGATGCTGGCCACGGCCAGCGGGTGGGTCACGTAGGGCTCGCCACTGCGGCGGCGCTGCCCATCGTGGGCCTGTTCGGCGTAGAAATAGGCGCGCCGGACCAGGTTGACCTGTTCGGGGCCAAGGTAGGTCGACAGCCGTTCGGCCAAGGCTTCTATACCCGGCATGGGTTCACCTCCTGCGGAGGACGAGGGCCTTGCGCCGTGCGACGTCGACCTGGCATCAATCAGACAGCCTCGTTGTTCTCGTCCTCGAAGGCGGCGAAGACCGGATCCTCGGTGACGATCTCTTCAGCGGCGATGAACTCGTTGGTGACGATGCCTTCGGCGATTTCACGCAGGGCAACAACGGTCGGTTTGTCGTTTTCCCACGCAACGCGTGGCTCTTTGCCGCCGGTCGCCAGCTGGCGAGCGCGCTTGGTCGAGAGCATGACCAGCTCGAAGCGGTTATCCACGTGTTCCAGGCAGTCTTCAACAGTTACGCGGGCCATGGTCTTCCTCAGTAGCAAATGCGGTGGGCGTGCAGCCCAGTAATGGGCAGGCGGACTCGATAGTATAAAAATTCACCAGCCAATAGGGAAGCGCTGTTTTGCCGGGCGGTCACCTTGAAGCACTGTGTTTGCTTCTTCGCGGGTTAACCTGCCCCCACAGGCACCGCCTACCCTGTGGGAGCGGGTTTTCCCGCGAAAGGGCCGGAACAGACAGCCGCAATACTTGAGCCGACGATAACCTCAGAGCATCGCGCCACGCAACCGCGGCGTCAGCTCTTCGAAAAGGGTCTGCACCGAGCGCAGCGCCCGGCAATCCGGCCGGGTCAGCAGCCACAGCTGGGTGTCGCAACCCGGCAGCGGTCCGCTCAGCGCATCCACGCCGGGCAGGGCGTGCACCATGTAGTCCGGCAGCGCCGCCACGCCCAGGCCGGCAGTTACCAGCTGGGCGATGGTCGACATGCCGCTGCACTGATAGCGCGGGCTCAACCCAGGGTGCTGCTGGTTGCGCCAGACCACCGTGGGGTGGTCCTGCATCGAGTCGTCGGGGGCGATCCATGGCACACCGGCGGGCGACTCGGCCAGGCGCTCGCGCCACTGCGGCTGGCCGCAGACCACATAGGAAGTGGACCCCAGGTTGCGACCCACCAGGTGCTCCGGTGGTGTGTTGGTCAGGCGCAGGGCAATGTCGGCATCACGCCGGCTGAGGTTGGCGAAGGTGTTCGAGGTGCCCATCTCCAGCGACAAGGCCGGGTAGTTGGGCATGAACTCGGCCAGCGCCGGCAGCAGCAGGCTATGCATCACCGCCTCGGTGCAGGTCACCCGCACCGTGCCGCTTACAACCTGCTCGCCACTGGTCATGGCAATGCGCGCCGCCTCCAGCGCCTGTTCCGCGCGCTCGGCCTGCTCCGCCAGGGCCTGGGCAGTGTCGGTCGGCAGGTAGCCCTTGCGGCTCTTGACGAACAAGGCGGTGCCCAGCGCCGACTCCAGCCGTCGGATCGAGCGGAATACCGTCGAAACGTCGACTTTGAGGAGCTCGGCGGCTTTGGCCAGCGAGCGGCCGCGCTCCAGTGCCAGGACCAGGGAGAGGTCGGCGTGGGTGATCTGATATTGCATTGGTGCACGCTCTGCTTGCCGAATTGCCAATGTCTGTTGCGTCGGGGCCATTTTATAGTGAAACGGCCCCCCGGAATCAATGCGTCCGGTCGGGTAACCAATCCCCACGATGGGAAAGTGAAAAAAACAACAGCTGCAACCATCGTCGCCCGTGAGGCGCCAGCCGTATCCCCACATCGCCGCAGCACATCAAAGGATGTACACCATGACGTCGGTAACCCCGTGCGCCAGTTCTTCCAGCGAGATGAATGACTTCCTCCAGGCCCATCCGGAAACGCAGTACGTCGACCTGCTGATCTCCGACATGAATGGCGTGGTACGTGGCAAGCGCATCGAGCGGGCCAGCCTGCACAAGGTGTACGAGAAAGGCATCAACCTGCCGGCTTCGCTGTTCGCCCTGGACATCAACGGTTCCACGGTAGAGAGCACCGGCCTTGGCCTGGACATTGGCGATGCCGACCGCATCTGCTTCCCTATCCCCGGCACGCTGTCGGATGAGCCGTGGCAGAAACGCCCCACCGCCCAGCTGCTGATGACCATGCACGAGATCGAAGGCGCGCCGTTTTTCGCCGACCCGCGTGAAGTGCTGCGTCAGGTGGTGAGCAAGTTCGACGATCTGGGCCTCACCATTTGCGCGGCGTTCGAGCTGGAGTTCTACCTGATCGATCAGGACAACCTCAACGGCCGCCCGCAGCCGCCGCGCTCGCCCATTTCCGGCAAACGTCCGCAGTCGACCCAGGTGTACCTGATCGACGACCTCGACGAATATGCCGACTGCCTGCAGGACATGCTCGAAGCGGCCAAGGAGCAGGGCCTGCCTGCCGATGCCATCGTCAAGGAAAGCGCCCCGGCGCAGTTCGAGGTCAACCTGCACCACGTGGCCGACCCGCTGAGGGCCTGCGATTACGCGATCCTGCTCAAGCGGCTGATCAAGAACGTTGCCTACGACCATGAAATGGACACCACCTTCATGGCCAAGCCCTACCCGGGCCAGGCCGGCAACGGCCTGCACGTGCATATCTCGCTGCTGGACAAGAAAACCGGCAAGAACATCTTCTCGAGCGATGACCCGCTGCAAAGCGACACGCTGCGCCACGCCATTGGTGGTGTGCTGGAGACCATGCCGGCGTCGATGGCCTTCCTCTGCCCGAACATCAACTCTTACCGCCGCTTCGGCGCGCAGTTCTACGTGCCCAATGCGCCGAGCTGGGGCCTGGACAACCGCACCGTGGCCGTGCGCGTGCCTACCGACAGCAGCGAAAACGTGCGCCTGGAACACCGCGTGGCCGGCGCCGATGCCAACCCGTACCTGATGCTCGCGGCAATCCTTGCCGGCGTGCATCACGGCCTGACCAACAAGGTCGAGCCGGATGCCCCGATCGAGGGCAACTCATACGAGCAGCTGGAACAGAGCCTGCCGAACAACCTGCGTGATGCGCTGCGCGCGCTGGACGACAGCGAAGTGCTCAACCAATACATCAGCCCGGACTACATCGATATCTTCGTGGCCTGCAAGGAAAGCGAGCTGGCCGAGTTCGAAGTGTCGATTTCCGACCTTGAGTACAACTGGTACCTGCACACGGTGTAAGCCCATGAGCGCAAATGCGGTCCCCTTGATCGGTGTCAGCGCCTGCCGCCAGCAGGTGGGGAAGAACTCGTCGCACACGGTAGGCGACAAGTATATCGAGGCGGCCGGCTTTGCCGGTTTGCCGCTGATCCTGCCGGCCCGAGACGGGGGCAGCGACACGCAGGCGCTGTTGGCCCGGCTGCACGGCATTGTTTTTACCGGCTCGCCTTCAAATATCGAACCGCATCATTACAATGGCGCCCCTAGCGTAGCCGGTACCCGGCACGATCTGGCGCGCGATCGCCTGACCCTGCCGCTGCTGCAGGCAGCGATTGCCGCCGGCGTGCCAGTGTTCTGCATCTGCCGTGGCTACCAGGAACTGAATGTGGCGCTTGGCGGCAGCCTGCACCAGCGCGTGCAGGAAATGCCCGGGTACCTTGACCACCGCGAACCTGAGGACGCACCCCTGGAGGTGCAATACGGCCCTCGTCACCCTGTCGGCATCGAGCCAGGCGGGTTGTTCGAGCGCCTGGGCCTGGCGGCGCAGTTCGAGGTCAACTCGCTGCACAGCCAGGGCATCGACCGCCTCGCCCCGGGCTTGCGTGTCGAGGCACGGGCCCCGGATGGCCTGATCGAAGCGGTATCCATGCCTGCGGCGCCGGGCTTTGTGCTTGGCGTGCAGTGGCACCCGGAGTGGCGCTTCACCGAAAACCCGGTCTCGCTGCGCCTGTTCCAGGCGTTTCGCGAGGCCTGCGTTGCCTACGCGGCACGGGAGGGCGCACGGCAGGAGACATTCTGACGTCAGCCGAAGGTCTTGGATGACTGGTTCCCGGCAGCAAGCTTTCAATGAGTGAAAGCAGGCCTTGTGCGCAAGGCCTGCGAAAACAATTCCAAAATTTACGGCAAATACTCATGAGCAATTATACAGAAGCCGGCCGCCCACCCGATGTGGCGGCCGACGCGGGCAACACCCAACGCGGCAAGGGCTTGGCCAAAGGCCGCCTGGGCCTGCTGGCCAGCGTGGTGCTGGGCATTTCCACCATCGCCCCGGTCTACACCCTGACGGGCGCCCTTGGCCCGACCGTGCGCGAGGTGGGTGCCCACCTGCCAGCCGTGTTCATCGTCGGCTTCCTGCCGATGCTGCTGGTGGCCCTGGGCTACCGCGAGCTGAACTCGGCAGAGCCGGACAGCGGTACTTCGTTCACCTGGTCGGCGCGTGCCTTCGGCCCGATGATCGGCTGGATCGGCGGCTGGGGGCTGGTGGTCGCCACCACCATCGTGCTGTCGAACCTGGCGGGGGTGGCGGTCGATTTCTTCTACCTGTTCCTTGGCCAGATCACCGGCAAGCATGAACTGGCAGCGTTGGCCGACAACCTGTTGATCAACATCAGCACCTGTTGCGTGTTCATCGGCCTGGCCGTGTGGATCTGCTGTCGCGGCATCGCCACCACCATGACCGTGCAGTACGGCCTGGTGGCCCTGCAATTGCTGGTGCTGATCGGCTTTGCCTTTGCCGCCTTCGGCGGCACCACTGCGCCGCCACCGCTGGCGTTCGATTTCGCCTGGTTCAACCCGTTCGGTGTCGAGTCGTTCTCGGCCTTTGCCGCCGGGCTGTCGCTGTCTATCTTCATCTTCTGGGGCTGGGACACGTGCCTGACCGTCAGCGAAGAGTCTGTGGGCAGCGAAGAAGTGCCAGGCAAGGCCGCCACCTGGACGGTGATGTTGATCCTCGGGCTGTACCTGTTCACCGCCATCGCCACTCTACAGTTTGCCGGTATCAGCGAAACCGGGCTGGGCCTGAACAACCCACGCATCCAGGAGAACGTCTTCGCCCACCTGGCCGGCCCGGTCATGGGGCCGCTGGCAATCCTGATGTCCATCGCCGTGCTGGCCAGCACCGCGGCATCGCTGCAGTCCACCTTCGTGGCACCGGCGCGCACCCTGTTGGCCATGGGTTACTACGGTGCGGTGCCGCAGAAGTTCGCCAGCGTCTGCCCGCGCTCGCAGACCCCGCGCTACGCCACCATTTGCGCTGGCCTGGCAGCAGGCCTGTTCTACGTGACCATGCGTACCCTGAGCGAGAACGTGCTGGCGGACACCATCACCGCGTTGGGCATGATGATCTGCTTCTACTATTCGCTGACCGCGTTCGCCTGCGTCTGGTATTTCCGCGCCAGCCTGTTCGACAGCCTGCGTCACTTCATCATGCGCGGCCTGTGCCCGCTGGTCGGTGGGGTTATCCTGTCGGTGATCTTCGCGCGGACCGCCATCGACAGCGCCTCGCCGGACTTCGGCAGTGGCTCGCATGTGGGCGGGTTGGGGCTGGTATTCGTGATTGCCGCGATCATCTCGGTGCTCGGCATCGGGCTGATGATGCTGTCGCGCATGCGGGCGCCGGCTTACTTCCTGGGGGCTACCCTGCGTCAGCAGGCTACCCTGCCTTTGCAGGAATGAAGCGGCGGGGCGCTTTGCGCCCCTTTCGCGGCACAAGGCCGCTCCTACAAAGGCACGGCGTACGCTGTCAAATGTAGGAGCGGCCTTGTGCCGCGAAAGGGCTGCAAAGCAGCCCCGTGTGGTATCTCAGGAGAGCAGTTCTTTCAGCAGCCCGCTGTTTCGCTGTTGCTGCTTCTTCAGCAGCAGGCGATTCGAACGGAACACCGCCTTCAAGTCTTCCAGCGCCGCGTCGAAATCATCATTGATGATCACGTAGTCATACTCGTCGTAGTGCACCATCTCGCTGACCGCTTCCTTCATGCGCCCGGCGATGATCGCTTCGCTGTCCTGCCCGCGGCCGTCCAGGCGCTGACGAAGCGCTTCCTGGCTTGGCGGCAGGATGAACACCGACAACGCCTGCGGCATCAGCTTGCGCACCTGCTGGGCGCCTTGCCAGTCGATCTCCAGGATCAGGTCATAGCCCTGGTCCAGGGTCTGCTGCAGCGCACTGCGCGAGGTGCCGTAGAAGTTGCCGAACACTTCGGCATGCTCCAGGAAGTCGCCTTGCTGGATCAGCGCCTTGAACTCCTCGTGGACAACGAAGTGGTAGTTCACCCCGTGTTCCTCGCCCGGGCGCATGGCGCGGGTGGTGTGCGAGACCGAGACGCGGATTTGCTGGTCGTCCTTGGTCAGGGCTGTTACCAGACTGGTCTTCCCGGCGCCCGAAGGGGCCGAAACGATGTAGAGGGTGCCGCTGCTGTGATTCATGGTCGGGTTGGCCTTACTCGATGTTCTGTACTTGTTCACGCATCTGTTCGATCAATACCTTCAGGTTGACCGCCGCTTGCGTGCTGCGTGGGTCGAAGGCCTTGGAGCCGAGGGTGTTGGCTTCGCGGTTGAGTTCCTGCATCAGGAAGTCCAGGCGTCGGCCGGCGGCGCCGCCACCCTTGAGCACGCGGCGCACTTCGGTGACGTGAGTGCTGAGGCGGTCGAGTTCCTCGGCCACGTCGCTCTTCTGGGCCAGCATCACCATTTCCTGCTCCAGGCGCTGCGGGTCGAGTTCGGCCTGCATGTCGCCGAAACGGTCGAGAATCTTCTGCCGCTGCGCCGCCAGCATCTGCGGCACCAGGGCGCGCAGGGTGGTGACTTCGCTGGTCATGTTGTCCAGGCGCTCGTTGATCAGCCGGGCCAGTTCCTGGCCTTCGCGCTGGCGGCCGGCCTTGAGTTCGGCCAGTGCTTCGTCGAACAGGGCCATGGCTTCGGCGTTCAGCGCCTGTGGGTCACTGGTGTCGGCCACCAGCACACCCGGCCACGACAGCACTTCCAGCGGGTTCAGCGGTGCCGGCTGCTTGATCAGGCCGGCCACTTCCTCGGCGGCTGCGACCAGCTGTGCCGCGCGCTCGCGGTCTACCTTCAGCGGCTTGCCGTTGCTGTCTTCATTGAGGCGCAGCGTACATTCCACCTTGCCCCGCGAAAGGCCCTGGCGCAGGCCTTCACGCACGGCACCTTCGAGGTCGCGCAGGGCCTCTGGCAGGCGCAGGTGGGGTTCCAGGTAACGGTGGTTGACCGAACGCAGCTCCCAGATCAGGGTGCCTTGGCTGCCGGCGCGCTCGACACGAGCAAAAGCGGTCATGCTGTGCACCATGGGGAGTACCTCGCGTAGATGAATGAACGGTGGGAGCCTCTCGGCTGCAAGGCGCAGGATTGTAGCGCAGTGGGGCCTCGGCGCCCAATCCACCTATGTTACAGAGGGGTGGCCATGGCAGTCGGAAAAGGCGACGGGCTGTGTCGGGCGCGACAATAGGCATGTCTTCCCCGCGCTGCGGGCTCTATAATGCTCGGCAGATTCAAAGTCCCAGTACAGGTATCCCAGATGAAACGTCCAAGTGGTCGCGCCGCCGATCAGCTCCGCTCGATCCGCATCACCCGCAACTACACCAAGCACGCCGAAGGGTCGGTACTGGTCGAGTTCGGTGACACCAAGGTCATCTGCACGGTCAGCGTGGAAAACGGTGTGCCGCGCTTCCTCAAAGGCCAGGGCCAAGGTTGGCTGACGGCCGAGTACGGCATGCTGCCGCGCTCCACCGGTGAGCGTAACCAGCGCGAAGCCAGCCGTGGCAAGCAGGGTGGCCGCACCCTCGAAATCCAGCGCCTGATCGGCCGTTCGCTGCGCGCCGCGCTGGACATGAGCAAGCTGGGTGACATCACCCTGTATGTCGACTGCGACGTGATCCAGGCCGATGGCGGCACCCGTACTGCGTCCATCACCGGTGCCATGGTCGCCCTGTGCGACGCCTTGGCGGTGATCAAGAAGCGCGGCGGCCTGAAGGGCGGCAACCCGCTCAAGCACATGATTGCTGCCGTGTCGGTAGGCATGTACCAGGGCGAAGCCGTGCTCGACCTGGACTACCCGGAAGACTCCGCTGCCGAAACCGACCTGAACGTGGTGATGACCAGCGCCGGTGGCTTCATCGAAGTGCAGGGCACCGCCGAAGGCGCGCCGTTCCAGCCGGAAGACTTCAACGCCATGCTCGCCCTGGCGCAGAAGGGCATGAACGATATCTTCGAGCTGCAGCAGGCTGCTCTGGCTGACTGACTGTTCCTGTAGATACGAAAAAGCCGACATCAATGTCGGCTTTTTCGTGTTTGAACAGCAATCAGATGGTCAACGTCCAGTCATAGTCCACGATCAGCGGCGCATGCTGGGAGAAGCGCGGCTGACGCGGCAGGCGGGCGTTGCGCACGAAGCGGCGCAGGCCCGGGGTGAGGATCTGGTAGTCGAACCGGTAGCCCAGGTTGAGCATCTCGGCCTGCTCGTTGTCCGGCCACCAGCTGTACTGGTCGCCTTCACGGCTGACTTCGCGCAGGGCATCGACGTAACCCATCTCGCCGGTGATCGCATCCATCCAGGCGCGTTCCGGCGCCAGGAAGCCCGGTGACTGCTGGCTGTCACGCCAGTTCTTGATATCGAGCTTCTGCTGCGCCACGTAGAACGAGCCGCAATAGATGTATTCGCGACGTTTGCGACGCTGTTTGTCCAGGTACTTGGCGAAGTCGTCCATCAACTTGAATTTCTGGTTCAAGTCTTCGTCGCCGTTCATGCCCGAAGGCAGCAGCAGGCTGGCAATACTGACTTTGTCGAAATCTGCTTGCAGGTAACGCCCGTAGCGGTCGGCTGTCTCGAAGCCCAGGCCGGTGATGACTGCCTTGGGCTGCATGCGCGAGTAAAGGGCCACACCACCTTGGGCAGGCACCTCCGCGTCGCAGGCATAAAGGAAATAGCCATCGAGCTGGAAAGCTGGGTCATCGAGTTCAAAGGCCGAGGCGCGGGTATCCTGAAGGCAGATGACGTCGGCATTCTGGGCTTGTAGCCAGCTGAGCAAACCACGCTCGGCCGCAGCCTGAATGCCATTTACGTTCACACTGATGATCCGCATAAATGGCCCCAAAAATCTCGTGCGTGTATGATACCCGAGCTCAACCCATTTAGCTAAATCCGTGGTGTCCGGGACTATTCATGCAGCCGTATCAGCGCGACTTTATCCGTTTTGCCATCGATCGCGGGGTACTGCGTTTCGGTGAATTCACCCTGAAATCGGGGCGTACCAGCCCGTATTTCTTCAATGCCGGCCTGTTCAACACCGGTTCTGCATTGGCCGAGCTGGGGCGGTGCTATGCCGCAGCCATCGTCGATAGCAAGATCCCGTTCGACGTGCTGTTCGGCCCGGCCTACAAGGGTATCCCTCTGGCGGCGACCACTGCCGTGGCCCTTGCCGATCAACATCAGCTCGACGTGCCATGGTGCTTCAACCGCAAGGAAGCCAAGGACCACGGCGAAGGCGGCAGCCTGGTCGGCGCGCCGCTGGCCGGTGATGTGCTGATCATCGACGACGTGATCACCGCCGGTACCGCTATCCGCGAGGTCATGCAGATCATCAACGCCCAGCAGGCCAAGGCCGCTGGCGTGCTGATCGCGCTGAACCGCGAAGAGCGCGGCAATGGCGAACTGTCGGCGATCCAGGAAGTGGAGCGCGACTTCGGTATCCCGGTGGTCAGCATCGTTTCGCTGACCCAGGTGCTGGAGTTCCTGGCCGATGACCCGCAGCTCAAGCAGCATCTGCCGGCTGTCGAGGCTTACCGGGCGCAGTACGGGATCTGATCCTGGCCTGGCTTGGCAAAGAAAAAGGCGACCTTCGTGTGAAGGTCGCCTTTTTTGTGCCGCCAGTTCCGGCCTCTTCGCGGGCTTGCCCGCTCCCACAGGTACAGCGCCGTCTCTGAGGGCGATGAAGATCCTGTGGGAGCTGGCTTGCCGGCGATGAGGCCGGGACAGGTTAACGATCAGCGTGGTTTGCGATTGGTAATCAGGGTACCCACGCCGCTGTCGGTGAAAATTTCCAGCAGCACCGCGTTCGGTACGCGGCCGTCGATGATGTGCGAGCTGTTCACGCCGCCCTGCACCGCATCCAGTGCGCACTTGATCTTCGGCAGCATGCCGCCGTAGATGGTGCCGTCGGCGATCAGTTCGTTGACCTGCTCGGTGGTCAGGCCGGTCAGTACCTGGCCTTGCTTGTCCATCAGGCCGGCGATGTTGGTCAGTAGCATCAGCTTCTCGGCCTTCAGCGCCTCGGCTACCTTGCCTGCCACCAGGTCGGCGTTGATGTTGTACGACTCACCGTTGGCGCCCACGCCGATCGGCGCGATCACCGGGATGAAGTCACCCTTCACCAGCATGTTCAGCAGGTCGGTGTTCACGCTCACCACTTCGCCCACGTGGCCGATGTCGATGATTTCCGGGGTGGTCATCTCGGGGGTCTGGCGGCTGACGGTCAGCTTGCGGGCGCGGATCAGCTCCGCGTCCTTGCCGGTCAGGCCGATGGCGCTGCCGCCGTGGCGGTTGATCAGGTTGACGATGTCCTTGTTGACCTGGCCACCCAGCACCATCTCCACCACGTCCATGGTCGCCGAGTCGGTGACGCGCATGCCGTCGATGAAGTGGCTTTCGATCGACAGGCGCTTGAGCAGGTCGCCGATCTGCGGGCCACCACCGTGGACCACCACCGGGTTGATGCCCACAGCCTTCATCAGCACGATGTCACGGGCGAAGCCTGTTTTCAGCTCCTCGCTTTCCATCGCGTTGCCGCCGTACTTGATCACCAGGGTCTTGCCGACAAAGCGGCGGATGTAAGGCAGTGCTTCGGACAAAACCTCGGCTACATGGGAAGCGGCATCGCGATCGAGGGTCATGCAGGGCTCCTGTAAGGAACAGATAGTCGGTCAGAACGGCAGTTGCAGCTCAGGCTCAACCCGCAGCAACTGGGTACGGAATACATCCTTGATACGTTGCAATTCGGCGTCGCTGTCGGCCTCGAAGCGCAGCACCAGCACCGGCGTGGTGTTGGAGGCGCGAACCAGGCCCCAGCCGTGGGGATAGTCGACCCGCACACCGTCGATGGTGGTCAGGCTGGCTTCGCCCCAGTCGGCGTCGCGTTGCAGTGCATCAATGATGCTGAATTTACCCTCGTCGGTCACATCAATATTGATTTCCGGCGTGGAAATATCGTTCGGGAAGGCGGCAAACAGGTCTTCGGCGCTCTGCTCGGCCTTGCTGAGGATCTCCAGCAGGCGCGCGGCGCTGTAGATGCCGTCGTCAAAACCGTACCAACGTTCCTTGATGAAGATGTGACCGCTCATTTCGCCGGCCAGCAGCGAACCGGTCTGTTTCATCTTCTTCTTGATCAACGAATGGCCGGTCTTCCACATCAGTGCGCGGCCGCCATGCTGTTCGATCAGCGGGGTGAGGCGACGGGTGCATTTGACGTCGAAGATGATTTCGGCGCCCGGGTTGCGCGCCAGCACGTCCTGGGCAAACAGCATCAGCAGGCGGTCTGGGTAGACGATGCTGCCGGTGTTGGTCACCACGCCGACGCGGTCGCCGTCACCGTCGAAGGCCAAGCCGATGTCGGCGCCGGTTTCCTTGACCTTGGCGATCAGGTCTTCGAGGTTTTCCGGCTTGCCCGGGTCCGGGTGGTGATTGGGGAAGTTGCCGTCGACTTCGCAGAACAGCGGGATCACTTCGCAGCCCAGGGCTTGGATCAGCTGCGGTGCGACCACGCCGGCGGCGCCGTTGCCGCAGTCCACCACCACTTTGAGTTTTTTGGCCAATTTCACGTCGCTGACGATCTGCTGGAAATAACGCTCCAGGATTTCGACTTTTTCCACGCGGCCTTCGGCCAAGGTCAGGTCGTTGGTTTTCAGGCGGGTCAGCAGGGCCTGGATCTGTTCGTTGGCCAGGGTGTCGCCGGCGATGACGATCTTGAAACCGTTGTAGTCCGACGGGTTGTGGCTGCCGGTCAGCATCACGCCCGACTTGCCGGCCAGCACGTTGGCCGCGTAGTACAGCGCCGGGGTGGGCACCAGGCCGACGTCGCTGACATGGCAACCGGCGTCAACCAGGCCCTTGATCAGCTGTTCGACCAGCATTGGGCCCGACAGGCGGCCATCGCGGCCTACAGAAACCTGCGGTTCACCCTGGGCCAGGCTCTGCGCGCCGATGGCGCGGCCGATCCAGTAGGCGGTTTCGGCGTGGAGGGTTTTGCCGACCACGCCGCGGATGTCATACGCGCGGAAAATGCTGTCGGGTAGTGCGGCGGGGACCAGGTGGGCCATATCGTTCATCTCTGGAAGCTCCATTAGTCAAAGGCTTTCTGGGCAGGCGCAAACTGAACGCTTGGACGGTGCTTTCGCCAGAGAGTTCGCCATCCTTGGCCTGAACGGTCATTTGCCGGCTCAGTGGCTGCCGGAGTGACCGAAGCCGCCAGCGCCACGCTGGCTTTCATCGAACGCTTCGACGATGTCGAAGTGGGCCTGTACCACCGGGACCAGCACCAACTGGGCGATACGTTCGCCAACCGCGATGGTGAACGGCGTGTTGCCACGGTTCCAGCACGACACCATCAGCTCGCCTTGGTAGTCCGAGTCGATCAGGCCGACCAGGTTGCCCAGCACGATGCCGTGCTTATGGCCCAGGCCCGAGCGCGGCAGGATCATCGCTGCCAGGCCCGGGTCGCCAATGTAGATCGACAGGCCGGTAGGAATCAGCAGGGTCTGGCCGGGCTCGAGGACGGTGTCCTCCTTGAGCAGGGCGCGCAGGTCCAGGCCGGCGGAGCCGGGGGTGGCGTAGGTCGGCAGCGGGAATTCGCTGCCCAGGCGTGGGTCGAGGATCTTGGCTTGAAGAGCGTGCATCTAACTTATTGAACCTGGTTGAGCCGATCGGCGATGAAGGCGACCAGTTGGCGGGCGATCTTGCCCTTGCTGGTCTGCGCGAAGAGGGTCTGGTGCTGCTGGCGGTCGATCACGGTCAAGGCGTTTTCTTCGCTGTTGAAGCCGATGCTGGGGTTGGCCACATCATTGGCGACGATCAGGTCGAGGTTCTTGTCCTTGAGCTTGCGCGTGGCGTAATCGAGCAGGTGTTCGGTTTCGGCGGCGAAGCCGACGCTGAACGGGCGGTCGCTGCGGCCAGCAATGGTGGCAAGGATATCGGGATTGCGCACCATCTGCAGCAGCATGCCGTCGCCGGTCGTAGGATCTTTCTTCAGCTTTTGCGTGGCAACGACTTCCGGGCGGTAGTCCGCGACCGCCGCCGAAGCGATGAACAGGTCGCACGGCATGGCCGCTTCACAGGCCGCGAGCATGTCCCGCGCGCTGACCACGTCGATGCGGCTGACCCGGTCGGGGGTTGGCAGGTGCACAGGGCCGGTGACGAGGGTGACCCGAGCCCCGGCTTCGGCGGCCGCTTCGGCCAGGGCGAAGCCCATCTTGCCGGAGCTATGATTGGTGATGTAGCGCACCGGGTCGATGTTTTCCTGGGTCGGGCCGGCGGTGATCAGCACGTGCTTGCCGGTCAGTGCCTGGCGCTTGAAGCTTTCTGCGGCGCACCAGGCCAGGTCGGTGGCTTCGAGCATGCGCCCCAGGCCCACGTCGCCACAGGCCTGGCTGCCGGATGCCGGGCCGAATACCTGGATGCCACGGCTCTTGAGCAGCTCGAGGTTGGCCTGGGTGGCCGGGTCGCGCCACATGGCCTGGTTCATGGCCGGGGCCACGGCGACAGTGGCGTCGGTGGCCAGCACCAGGGTGGTCAGCAGGTCGTCGGCCATGCCTTGGGCCATGCGCGCCATGAGGTCGGCCGTGGCCGGGGCGATCAGCACCAGGTCGGCCCACTTGGCCAGTTCGATATGGCCCATGGCCGCTTCGGCGGCAGGGTCGAGCAGGTCCATGTGCACCGGGTGGCCCGACAGCGCCTGCAGGGTCAGCGGGGTGATGAACTCGGCACCACCACGGGTCATGACGACGCGCACCTGCGCGCCGTGCTCCAGGAGACGGCGAATCAGCTCGGCGCTTTTGTAGGCGGCAATGCCGCCACCTACGCCGAGAACGATGCGCTTGCGATACAGCCGCTGCATAGGCTTGCCTTTTTCCAGTGAGAGCGGGCGGCGACGTTTGATATTGCCTGCGGCAGTACGTCGCATGTACGAGGCGAAATAGATTAACACAGGGTCGAAATGGGCCGCAGCAAGGGCAGGGGGCGGGGATGAATATCAGGGAATGGCCGGCGCAAGAACGGCCGCGGGAGAAGTTGCTGCTGCGCGGGGCTGCTGCGCTCTCGGATGCAGAGTTGCTCGCCGTATTGCTGGGCTCGGGGGTTGCCGGGCGCAATGTGCTGGACCTTGCGCGAGGGCTGCTGGTGCGTTTTGGCGGGCTTAGGCAGTTTCTTGAGGCCGAACGCGAAGCGGTGCTGCGCGAGCCGGGCATTGGCACCGTGAAGTACGCACAGTTACAGGCGCTGTTGGAGATTGGCCGGCGTTATCTGGATGAGAACCTCGAGCGCGCACCGGCGCTAGAGGGCCCAGCGGCGGTGCGGCGCTATCTCAAGGCCATGTTGCGCCATGAGATCAGTGAGGTGTTCGGTTGCCTGTTTCTGGATACCAAGCACCGCCCATTGGCGTTTGAGATCCTGTTCAGGGGCACGATAGACCGGGCCAGTGTCTACCCACGGGAGGTAGTGCGCCGGGCACTGCTGCACAACGCGGCGGCGCTGATCCTCAAGGGTTATATGTCAAGGAAAATGTTGCAACCCTGCCGGGCATTGCTATCCGGGGCTTCCAGAGAGATGAGCTAAGAAATGTAACATCTCGTAGTGTTGCATTACCCTGGCCAAGCGGGCTCCGCAGCCTGCGCACGCTGGGTAATTGGGCGGTATCGAGCTGGGGCCATTTCACTGAGCCCTCAGTTCCAGTAGAACCTCGCAGCTTGAAAAAAGTCATCAATAAATCATCTTGCAATCAATGAATGTGCGTCAATAATTTGGCCATTTCTATGCCTTGTGCGGGATTTCTGACTATTTTTGGCGCAAAAAACTAAGCTTCAGATGAAAGGGCCGCTAACCGAGGGGCGCATCGTTGATCCATAGTTGATTTCTGCCTATAGTGGCTCTAGACCAGGAGGAATGCGCTATGACGGCCGGTAAAGTTCTTATGGAACTGCTGCACAATCCAAAAGAGGCTTTGGGCCTTAGCCGACAAACCGGGGCAATTCTTGCCGATTGGTTGGAGGAGGCTCTGATAAGCGCTTCGAACCAAAAAGCTGGTGAAATCCATGACGCTATTAGCGAGACCTTCCAAGTAGCTCTGACACAGTGCTCAGAGGAAGCAAAGAAGGTGATTCTCGCAAATGGCGCTGCTGATTTATTGCTTAAAGAAGTTTACAGAATGGGTCAGCTCGATCTGGCTCAGCTTTTGGCTGCCCAATCGCTAGATAGACGAGTGAGTTCAGAATTCACTGATGCTCTGGCTGAGCGAGCCAATTTGGCTTATTTGAAAGCGCTGTGGGAGTCCCCTAAAACAAACAAGGAACTCTCTATCACAGTGGGGCAAGCCGAGGAAACCGTGAGCAGAAAGCTCAAACGCCTCAGAGAGTTGGGTGTTGTATATTCTAAGAAAGTGGGCACTGCTGTAATGAATTCAATTACCGCCTCAGCTAAGCAGTCACTCAGTGATCTTGGTACGATTCAAGAATTTGAGGTGGAGCAACGCCATAAGACTAAGGCTGCTGCCAATCAGGCGTTGGAAAACAAAAAGCTGTCTGCTTCTAATTATATGCAGCATCAGCCTGGATTCAGTCGCTCGCAGAAGGCGTATGCATGATGAATCCAAAAATAGTTACGTTCTACTCTTATAAGGGTGGGGCTGGCCGTACGATGAGTCTTGCGAACGTCGCTTTCTTGTCAGCACTAGATGGGCTCCGAGTTTTGGTAATGGACTGGGATATGGAGGCGCCTGGTTTAGCTTACTATTTTCGCGGGCTTCATGACGCGGCGGAAGCAAAGTCACTAAAAGACACTCCCGGTCTGTTGGATATTTTTTGGGACTGGAGTGCAGAGGCGGAGCAAGCCGAAAGCGACGAAGACGTGCAGAATCTATTTAGCAAAGCTGAATCAGGTCAAATTTTTGCCTCGTGTGTAAGGCAATTAGTAGAGCCTGGATTATTCGGCAAAAAACTAACATTAGATTATTTTAGTGCTGGTGCGCTGAAGGTCGGAAAAGATGAACTGCTTTATGAAGACGCGCTTTCCAGATTCTCTTGGGGGGACTTCTTCGAGAGGTATGCTGGTGGCGCTCTGCTTGAGCAACTCAAAATTTGGGCGAAAACTAACTACGATTTGATACTTGTAGACAGTCGAACTGGTTTTGCTGATGTTGCTGGTATATGCACCATGCAAATGCCGGATGAGGTTGCTCTATGCTTCGTTCTAAACCGCCAAAACATCGACGGTGTGGCGCGGGTGGCATCAGCAATAAGAGAGCGGCGTAACGAAGAAATTACTATTCGCGCGGTCCCCATGCGCGTGAGTGGTGGCGCGGGCGACTCCTCTGAAGTGAGCGATGCTAAAGCTAGGGCCATAAGCGAGCTCGTGAGGGTAGGCGGTTTTTCAAGCGCGGCCGTACATGAAGACTTCAAAAATCTAGCTATACCCGCAGTGGGCAAATTTCCCTCATACGAAACGTTGGCGCCATTTATAGCGTCAGATCCAAAATTTGACCAGTTGACATTAAATTATGTTCAATTGGCTAGCCAGCTTGTGGGAAAAGAGCTGCCTATTCCGGTTTTGAACTCAAAGACTCTAGAGTTAGTCAGGCGGAGATTGCTGCCGCGTCACGCGACTGAAGAGTACCTTGATAATTTGCAGTCCCGTGATCCAGAGTCCGCAGTTACCGATCTCCAGCAATTGATGCAAAGTGCACTTGAATCAGTAGTAAACGAAGAATACATTGATTCTGACTATGTAAAAGCTCTTTTTAAAGCATGCGACGGCTTGGCTGACAATCTAGGTGATTTGACCGAAATCATTTCGATAAAAATGTCAGCGGTCGATCTACTCAGGGCGCTTGCCTTTGTCGATCCAGATGCGTGGAGTTTATTGCTTGTTGATAAGCTTGCGGAAATGGTAGATTACTACGGTTATGGCTTAGAGCACGAGTCGCAATTAGCTCTTTTGGAGGAGCTTGATATTTTCCTGACTGACTCATCTACGATTAATCTTAAACTAAGAAGAATTGAGTTCAGAAGGAAAGCTGCATGGGTGTACGTCGATGCAAAAAATATTGATCCTCTAAAGCGGACGATTGGGGAGATCATTACACTTAGAAAGGATTTGGCTAGCTTCAAGCTTGCTCAGGATCAATTGGCTGAAGCGATCGCTGCTGATGCGGATGTACACCGCCTTAGAGCAGAAATTGAAATTCAGAAGGACTCCTACCAATCTGGGCGTAGTGAGCTATTAAACGCATTGAATGTTATTTCTCGCTCTTCGGTAGCAAATGAGTCGGCGATGCTATCTAGAATGAAATTCTACATTCATATACGACTGACCGAGTTCCCTAGAGCTTATATGAGTGTTCGCGAAGCAGCCGAACATGCCGTGGCTGCTGCCTCGAATTCGTGGACATCACAACATCTGGTTATACGGTTTACATCGCTTGGCAGCTTTGTTGTGCAAAGCTCTTGTGATTCGTTGGCAGTGCAATTTTGCGAGGCGCTATTCAGTACTGATAATAAGGTAAGTCTGCTGCTGGGGAATTATTATGGTCGATACCCTGAGCAGGCCTTAGAATTCTTTAAGATTGTTCGGGAACTTGTGGTTATCATAAGCAGGCATCAGGATAGGGCTCGTTCTTATCCAATTTGCTCATCATTTTCCGACGCGGCATCGAACGTTCGAAAGGGCTTGATTCGCCGTCGCCGCACAATGAGTGATAAAACTTGGAACGCGTTGGAGAACGAATTCGACCTTTTGACAGGGCTCTTTGATCGAGTCGGTGTGCATGTTGAAACCCATGCAAGCGATCTCGAAAATCGACTGTTTATGCGGAATACACATCTGGGTCGGCCCGCCGAAGAGGACGAGTAATTAAATGTTATCGCCCGCTGACTTGTTCATTGAAAATTGGAACCACGCTCGTAAGTGGAGTGGTCCTGATGTACAAAATTTTGTAACTCCGTGTGCAGAGTTTGAAGTTTCAGTCCAAGAAAGCCTCCATCTGACTGACGGGTCTGTGTCATATCAAGCCCTTCTGGATTTACAGAAAGGAGAAAATCCGAGAATTCAAAATGGTAGAATTTTTTTCATTCTCAGGGCGATAGATAGTTTTTTTGAGATTATACACCCTCGCACCCAGAGTCGCGCTAGCTTGATTACAAAGCTGCCGCTTAATCATTGGTTAAGAAAGCTTACTTACTCCAGGAATGAAAGCGGAGCATATTGCTATACGCAATCACATCAGCTCGTCCCTCGAGGGCCGCTGCTAAGGTCTGCTCGTGAAGAGTTTGCTTCTAGTGGTTATTCATTATTAGACCAGTTTGCATTTCTCTCAGTTGTAGTGAAAGAAATGTCCATCGATAATAGACCTATACAGGTTTGCCCCAGGGTAATAGATAGGTCTTTGAGTCAGGGGGCAGGCCTCTCACCGAGCTCAACAGGGTCCGAAAAGGTCGCCTTTATACCCGTCGCGCAGTTAGATGAGCATTTGGTCATTACTCAGACTGAATCAGATAATTGTTCATATATAGACTTTAGTCTTCATGAGAGTGTAGATGCAGCGGCAGTGATTGACGGCGTCCTTGATGAGGTCGGTTTTGCTGATATCGTCATGTCAGGAGAATTGGTGGTGGACGCCGCAGCTGCGGACAGGCTGGGACTTTTGCTTTCTGCAAAGCATATCCGGACTAGGCTCTTAATGGCCGGCTCAGGGAACTCCGTCGAAACACAAGATGACCTGCCCTGGAATGAAGCTAGAGTGCTGAACGGCGTGGGTGTCGAACTTTGGCGACAAAAGAAAATATGGCAGGCAGGCTTAGACGCCGCTCGGGCGAAAGACCTCAATCTTACTCCCGGCCCGACAGGTAGGCTCATGGAGAAAAACCATGCGGGGACCGAAGTTGTCGTAGCAGACATCGATAGCTTAGGTCGCTGCGTCATTTTAATCTGCCAAGATATTCAGTCTTACCCGTTAGCCTCAGACATCTTAAGAAATTATCAGCCTGACTGGGTGTTTGTGCCAATTATGGACTGGGGAACGGGTACAGAGCGGTGGGCTCATCAGCGCGCTTATGAACTGAGTGCAATATCACAAGCAAGATTTCTGATTGCTAGCAGCTTGTCGATGGTCGAAAAATTGAAAAAGGATGAACAGCCATGCGGGCTGGCTGTTGGGCCCAGAGTAGGATTAGAAGAGGACGAGGGACGCGTCTGCGAACCGGCATTTGTGAAATCAAGCCCCCATGGTTACGGACTTGTTGAGTGGCGTTCTACTTGGGGGAAGACTGCGGTTGCGTACAAGCCTACAGTGCAGAAAGAGTCAGGCACCACCATAGTGCATTAATCTCTCTTGCATATCCTTTTGCGAGACTGGCAGGATGGGGGGGGTTATCCAGGTCGATAAACGTATGCGCAGAGCATTCTGGGCCCCTATCCTGCGTATTCATCATGATTGACCTATTCGCTCCAACTGTTGGATACGTTTGAATGTCTCGTAGATCGAGATGATGTCGCCTTGGGATATGACTTCTAGCGGCGATCGTCCACCAAAGAAAGCATTGTCATTCTTTAGACCGGGGAAGCAGTGCGCGTTTGATTGGTCACTAAAAACTGTCCGCAGCGATGCATGAATGCCAATGACCAGACCGATACGCTCCTGCTGATCTAAATCAAGTCTGCTACCTGCATTCCTGCCTTGTTTGACCCGACGAAAAGTTGACTGGGAAATCCGAAGAATCCTACATGCTTGTTGAGGTGACGCTTCCCATTTCGCGATTATTCGAAGCGCTACCCGTAGACCGACTAAGCATTGGTCTTTAGAAAGATTTTTGCTTAACACCATACACCTCTCTCCAAATACGCGCTAACTTTTCAAGCGACCCCCTAATGTTGAAGCCGCTATAGGCAAGCACTAATCACATCTGCTGCAGATCAGGTCTCATCTGTGCCAACGCAGCGGTATCTTAACTCACTATAGACACACCGACCGCTCCTCTCAGGTTTCCGTGGAGGACTCATTTATCAACTTACCAAGCAATTGTGCTATCCAAGCCTGAAAAGCTTCCAGTTCTGGGTCTACAGTGGTATCAGCGTTGGATGCTTGGTAAATGCTTCGCCTGGTTTTGATGCTGCTGCGTGCAATCTCTTGGTTATCTGTGAAGAAGCGGTCCGATGCGACATGGTAAGCATACATGTCGCATGCTCCATTAGCCGTCTTTGTTGTCATTCTCATGAAGTCTAAGATGGGTTCCACAGCCCACGCCCCCTTCATCGTCAACTGAGGAGGCAAGGCAATCTGTACACCAACTACAGCCGTCGTAGCATTTGGCCTATCAAGCCTGTTCAATAGGTCGAGAGCGGCCTGCCCTGTGGGGCATATTTTTACTTCAATGACATCTTCCTGGGCGCTGAGGTCCAGAACGCAAACAACGAGAAATGTCGACGAATCATCGAATCTCACTTGTTCGCGGAACATCTCGACATCCACTCGCAGACTCGGCATTGGTCACCTCGCGGTCAAAATGAACACTATAGATTGTAGCTCTATAGGATTCAAAGAGGCTTCATAATTCCTTTTGTGGATTGAACGCAAATGGAGCTTAAGCAAGCCTTTGGCCAGGCGCTACGAAAGACCAGAGCAGTGCGCGGCCTCACCCAAGAAGATTTTGCCGATGTGAGTAGCCGAACCTACATGAGCACCCTGGAGCGGGGCATCAAAAGCCCTACCCTGGATAAGCTGGTGGAGATTGCTGCCAGAATGGAGGTGCATCCATTGAGCCTGCTGACTGAAGCCTTTCTTCTCGTCGATGAGGAGGATGACATCGAGGTGATCTTCACCCAGATCAAGCGAGACCTTGGAATATCATGATGCTTTCGCCTCATTGCGCTCACAACGACGCGCCAACGAGCAAGCCCTGGCTCCTCGGCGCATGCTAGAAAGGTCGTGAATCTACCCTTCGTAAAAAAGTTCCATCATGGAACTCTTTGACCCTGGGTTCGCATTAGTCGACGACGGAGGTCATGTGAGTTCATTCGCCTGCTACATCAGCACACCGGGTGACATCAGAGACGAGCATGAGCATGGCCATCCGAGCGATATCGGACTGGCTTCACGGCTTCAGTAATGATGGCTATGTGGATGGAGAAATTCGAATCTATGAACCTGAGAAGCTGTGTCAAAGCCCTCGACTTTCTGCACTAAAGTTTGGAAACTTCAAAATTACTAAGCATGCCCGTAAGAGAGCTGCCCGACGCACCGATCGGAGCCACTAGCGTGCTGCTGTCGTCATGAGCGATTGCTCTATCTATGTGCATCATTTATGTTGATAGCCACCGCGAACCGGATTCATCCTCAACGAGGCAACTGCCATGCCTTTAGCTACCCAAGAACGTTCTGAACCTCCGGAGCAATTCACGCGGACTGCAGACAATTCTGCTTTGTACACAGCTCTTACTGAGGCTGTTGGGGGCAGCAATATCAGTGAGAAGGCCGGGTGCCTAATCGAGCCTGATTACCGCTTGATCCGCGTCGACCATCGGCTGGTTGCGTCCTGTGGACATGGGTTCGAGATTGCTTTAGTGGACGACGCCGAATTTTCAGTGGCCTATTATGCGAGGTTCACGCTACTGCAGATCCCCGAAGCTGGTAGCCGACTTGTTGCGCAATATAAGCTCTGGCGATCGACGAGCGTGCGTCATTCACCAGTGCTAAGCGAAATTTCGCAAACAGTGCTTTTCAAATATATCGTTCATGACTACAACCTTTTCTTGACGGACGAAGCGGTCACGGGTGACGGAAAATTTTATTGGTTCCGACAGATGTCTCGTGCGATAGAACTAGACCTTCATGTTTACGCTTACGATCTAAAGACGCGTGCGCTTAGGCCTATTTCAACGCAGCGCGCTCTGGCGGATATGCAGGAGCAGGTCTGGTCTGACACCGCGCCTGAGTGCTTACGGGCCATCATCTCAATCTTCCCTCTAGACAGACAGTAAATCAGGCCAAACGTTTATTGGGAACGGCGACTGGATTAGATAGCCTCAGAATATTTGTGAGCGGCTGGCGAGCACTTGTTCGCCAGGTTAGCTATTATTTTAAAAACTCTCTAAGTTAGTGCCGCGCTACATCAAGTATGAAGACCATAACACCTCCCTTCTGTGCTGACTTACTTTCGGTAACAAGCAGTTCCTTAAGTTCATCTGCCGTTTGAGGTATGAGCATGCCTTTCCCAGGCTTTTTAAGACGCTTATTAGGTGTTTTTTGATCGCCAAACCAGAGCACTAGATAGATACCGCGTTCGTCTGCCCGCCAATCTCGTGTATAAAGCGCTTCTAGCTGCTTGTCAGCACCCCTCCAGAGTTCAGAGTGCCACTGCCCCTTCACTTCGATGGGCACTCGCAGATTACCCGCTGAGCAAGCGATATCGACTTCCTTGTCTGCAGCAACGTGGGCCTCAGGATCGTACGTTATAGCTTTCGATCCTTGGCGAAGCAGCCCCAGCAAGTGATCACGACAGCGCTCCTCCGCGTAAGGTACACCATCGTCGTCATAGAAGCCGCGCCACGATTCAGCATCGTCGCTCTTGACCTTCGCTTGCGCGATCAAGAGCTCTTCGAGTACCAACGCCTGCAGATCGGCTGCGGTCACTGGGAGATGATTACGAGCAATCGCATTTATCGCCTCGAGTGAAGGAGGCACATAGACCGATTCGACGCGGATGCGTGATTGCTCAGCTATAACAATCTTGATCGTCTCCGTGTAGCCGTCGGGTGGACCACTCCTCAAACGTGCCAACGCAGCGACCGCATCTTCGCAGGTGTCATTACCTAAGCGATGAATGAGATGCGTCAAATAGTTGCTAGCGTCCCAAGGATTTCTATTGCTAGAGGTGGTACCAATTGGACGGTCCGCCTTCGGCCAGAGCTGGCGTAACGAAGCGATAATCCATTCAAGCTGCATGGGACTAAGATCAATGACTGGTTCGCCGAAGTGGCCACCTGTGCAAGCCCTTAGATGCCAGAGTAGTTCGGGATCAATCAAAGAAGTATTGAGCCGCGCTACAGTCGGCTCATAATCCACGACAAGGCCAATCGCATCCCAGGTGCGCCTTCTCTCAGGATCGGTCAGACCTAAGCGACGTGCAATTGCACGGCGTAATGCCTCGAATCGTCCTGAACGAATAAGTCGATCAATCAATTCTTTTTCAGGTCCGATCGGCATGTCTAGGAAGCGATCTAACCATTCCGTAGCAAGCTCGGCAGCAAGCTCGGCATGACGCTCGTCTCGCATAAGTGAATGAAGGCCATCTACTGATGTACACCTAGCTTCTAGCTGAGGCTCATGGTAAATCCGCATTGCAGCGCCCCAAATGCCACGAATCTGAATGGCGGTCGCGATCGCATCCCTCAAGCCAGCAATTCCTGCTTGATCGTCGATATGGGAGCGGCGCATTTCGAACAGTCCTGCCATAAGTCGCTCATCAGAAAGGTCATCGAACCCTATACCTTTCCGAAAACGTTCGGCGAGTGCGGCGACGATAATGTAAGCAGCTTCATAGTACCGACCTTGTGCAAGGCTTGCCGCAATGTCGTGCGCCGTGGGATTGACTGGATCGAGTATCATGAAGGCTTCGAACCCTACATGCGCCACCTCGCCGATATCGTCTCCAAGCCATTGAGAAACGCGCTTGTGTGCTGGCACATCTTTCCCGATGTCATCAAACAGTTTGAGATAGGCTTTGGCAGGGGCGATGACCGTGCCGTAATCGCCTAAGCGCATTTCATCGAGATGAATCGCATACTCCCTTCGCTGTTCTGCATGCGCAGCTGTTTGCTTTGATTGGCGAACGCGCGTCCTTTCAGCTTGCCTGATCTTCCATTCTGGCAAAACCGGAGCCCCAAGACTTTCAATCCACTCCAATAGATCAGCGGAGTGCACAGCGAAGCGTCTGGCGGCTGCACGAACCTCAGAGCCGTTACTTACGTCATGTTGCGTGAGCTGAACCAAGTGGCGCCAGCGTTCATCATTGTGGTCTGTGTGATCCAGCCTCTCCAGTAATGCAATCACATCAGCGGCGGTCGGCGCAAAAGCGGATGACCGCTCACTCAACCTCCAGGCTAATTGCGAAGGATTGTGATGACTGGGTCGTTCGAGTAAGACATATCGCTGCACGGATTGGCGTAAACTATCTTCGCCGCGGATGAGGGTCTCTAGCTGGTGGCGAGATTCGCGTTGATATCCGACGCTAGCATCAAAAGGTTCTAGCCAAAACCAGAGCTTTTCGGCGGTTACACCACCGATTTCTACGCGACGTGCGATCAGGTGATATGCAAAATCAGTTAGGACGTCGTTTCCGGGACGGTCGTACCGTTTGCCAAGTGTTTGTACTACTATGGCTAAGCGGTCAAGTATCCCATCAATCCTAGAGTCAGGGAGCCGCCTTTTTAGGCCTAGCAATACTCCAATCGTATTGCTGTCATTTAGGGCATGAGCGACCACCAGGTCAACGATAAGTCTGTCGTCTACCCGCTCGTAACCAATCTCATCAGTCAGCTCGATGGCCAGTCGAGTCGAGAGCTCATCTTCATAGCCGTGTAGCGCGTGCAGTATGGTCGACCAATCGTCTTCACCATCTGTTTTGGCAAGAGCCTCGCCTGCGGCACTCCGGATCGCGAAAACGATATGTGGGTCGAGAATTATCCTCCGCAAATCATCTGTTAGCTGTGAAGCAATTGTCTGCCCTTTTACTGCTTCGAGCACCAGAAGGCATAGGGCAAACGGCGTGCCCGGGGCTGTGATCAGCCGCCGAATGTCTCCGATGAGCTCAGGGTGTGTGATTCCCCGCAAAGAATAGGGACGCCAAGCTCGGAAACGAGGATTGTCGGCAGCCAGTACCTCTAGTGCGCCAAGTAGCGACCGAGCCTGTTCGACGGTGAGATCGTCTGCATCCCCATATTCAATCACGCCCATGGGATCATTGGCGATTACCGCCTGAGCGAGGGCTGGCTCATGAGCCAGCCACGCATGAATGCCACGTAGGCTTGCCGGCACTAGTCCATGACTGTGAAACATTGAAAGCAGGCGCCTGCGTTTTTGCGGGGTGTCAGCCTGTTTCACAAGCCATCGAGCCCCAAGATACTCGCCGACACGACGATGCACATAGCCGAAGCGATCTGCACCTTCGGCTTTGAATAACCGTGTGCCAAGCATTCCTCCTATGAATTCTCCGTCAGGAAGGCGAGAAATGTCCGCGAGCTGCAACTCGCCTTCAGCGGGGTTGGCTGCGGATGTTCGAACGATGGCTTCGCTGCCAGTTAGGATCAAACCAGCAAAGGCAGCTCCTGAGGCGTCCAGACCAGTTTCTCGTGCGAGCTGGATGTGAGCCTTCGCATCTCGGTGCTCGACCCGCAACACTTCAACTGCTCGGCTGAAGAGCTCGCGAGGTGTATCCGGCAGATTTTGCGATCCGGCGACACTGGAGATGAGTTCGAGGGTCTGCGGATTGCCAAGTAGTCCGTTGAGCCCGCGCGCGTTGAAATGCTCGATCACCCTCCTAGCAGTCTCTGCTCCAAGGGAGACGCTCAGAAAGTCTGTAGCGTCATCATCATCAAAGGGCTTTAGATGCAGCTCAAGCGGCTCCTCAGGATACTGCTCACGAATAGCCTCTATCCCTGTGGCGCTACGCCAGTCCGCGACACGGCACGATAGGACGAAGTGCGGGTAACCAAGTCTTCCGAGCTGGCGTAGCACGAGGTCCACCGCATCACCCTCTTTTTGGGCGTTTACTTCATCAAGTGCGTCAATCACCAGAGTCTTGGCGTCGCCGAGCAGTGTTCGCGGGTCAGGGCGATTGATAAGCTGGCGAGCGGTGCAGTATGTATAGCCGGGAGCGTTTGCAAGCAACCGAAGCAGATGTGTTTTTCCCATTCCCGCTTCCCCGAGAATGAGTAGAGGCTCGGTCCGTTGATGCAGCTCGCATTCAGACAGCGTGGCTCGGCCGTTTTGAGTTTCGTACCAAAGCGTCCGTTCGACAATCTCGTGAACCATCAAATTTGCGCATTCGCTCATGTCTTGCCGACGCCTCCTCTGGAGCCCAAGCCTGATTCTATCCCGCTGATATTTGGGGTTGAAAGCACCAAAAGTACCTTTCCGCCTCGATTGCAGGTGGCGCCGTTCAAGCTGGAAATTTGAAGATGATTTCACCCGACGCTTACATTTATCCGCTCTCATTGGTGAGGTTTTGATTTCGGCGTGGACACATTGTGGGCCGACCGACTGTACGGATGGATAGACATTCGCTTCTTTGCGCAGCGCCATGACTGGCTTTCGCACCATTCGCTACGCAAAGCACGTCGCGGCAGAGGGGTAAGTGAGTTATCCGCACAATTTTTTCCCTGAACAGGATTTTGGATATGCTGCAGCCATGGATACTTAGTAGTGAGGGGATGGCATGAGGGACATCGGGAATGCAGGGGAAGCTAGGGTCGTTGAATGGTGCTCCCTGGCGGGAATTACCCTCAACAAAGCGAGTATCGATCGGCACGGCTGGGACTTCTTCTTCGAGATGTCAAGCGGATTCGACCTTTCTAGCGCTGCGGATCTGCACGAGTCAGGGTTTGAAGGCAAGGTGCAAATAAAGACCACTGATAATGGTGTTAAAAATCTGTCGATAGAACTTTCCAACTTGCATGCTATGGCTACTACAAGTCTGCCGTCGTTCTATTTAATGATTGATTACGATGGCGGCGGCGCTCCCAAATCAGCGAAACTGTTGCATCTCGATAATGAGAATTGTGGAAAAATCCTTGCCAGGGTTCGCGCGGAAACCACTAAAAATAAAAAAGTAAAACTCAACAAGAAATCCATGGCTATTGGCCTTAAAGACGCTATTGAGGTGTTGCCTTTGGATGGAGAAGGGCTAAAGGCAGCCATAGTTAGCTGTATTGGCCGTTCGCAAGGCGACTATATCAGGAGCAAGCAAGAATTTTTACGAACGGTCGGATATGGCGCAGATAAGTTAAAAATGAACTTCAGCCTCAATGAGCAAGACATTGAGCGTTTCGTTGAGATGTCGATTGGTGGAAAAGACAGAATCAAGGTAAACGATGTTAAAGGCTTCGCAACAAGATTTGGCATCTCAGAAGAAATACCTGAGATGAATGGTGCAACCGCTCTCATGTCCGTGACGGCAATAAGCCAAGACGAACGAGGGAGAGTACTTTTCAGAAATACAAAGACCGGTGCTCGAAGCGAATGGGAGGTAGATGTATTCCGGGGGGCGCTTGGCGACTGGGTGCCTGAAAAGTTACGTCGAATAAGGTTGCGTGCCGATAGGTTTACTATGGACATCGGCTTCGACTTAAAGTCTTTCAGGTTTTGGTTTCACAAATCTGATAGTCAGATTTCCGAAATCCGCGAATTACTAAAGTTTTATAAGCTACTTGGCATGTTAAACAAACCGCAGCAAGTAGATATGGTTTTGACTATAGATGGCCGAGACCTAAAAGCTTTTCTAGGCGGGGAAGGATGGCACGGTGATTTTGATAGGGCAATTAAAGTCATTACAACTATACAAAAAATCCAAGAGCATTTTGATCACTATGATGACCTGATGCTATCTGTAGGCGATGTAAGCTCAAACGAAAGAAAAGTGCGCGATTATCTTCATTTTATTGAGGCGGATGACGATGAAATTGACGCCACGTGCAAGTTTACTGTGAGAGGGCTTAATCATAAAAACGTCGATTGCATTATTCCAATCCCGTTAGTGTTGGGCGATCTTTGCTTTATAAATATGTTTGCGGTTGGCGGGGCTTTATCTGAAATCGGAGTAAACGAGTACAAAATTAAGGTGGCGTGGCGCAAGCCAATCTATAAAGTTTGTTGTAAGATCTCGGATTTACGGGAAGGTGATATTCGTGAGGAGATTGAGCGAGCCGCTCAGTCATATGAAAGCTCTGCGCTCGTTTTGGATTATACAGAAAACTTTCTGGGGCCAATTTCCGATCGGGGTGAGGCCCCCCCGTTATTCACCTGAGCATGCGTTAATAAAGGAGCCCGCATGCGCGGGCTTTTCTGTGATACACGTACATTCACACAATGACGCTGGGAATTGCTAGGTAGGCTCTGATCCGCTTGTGCCTTACAATCTAATTTAGGCTCTGAAAATTCGGTTGTAAACAGTGGTAGAGTATCTTTTTTCGGGTTAATGACCCGCGTTGACTCTGGGACTTCCTCGGAAACAGGGGGCGTAGCTATGTTGAAACTCGTTATATACCGTGAGGAGCCGCACCCGGAACCGCGACCGCTCACATTTTTGGTTGTTAAGCACTTATTAGATGGCTCAGAAAGCATCGCAAAATTTTTGTTTAAGTTACCTGGTACTGATCATATAGTTGGTCGGGAGCGAAGGAAGGGAAGCACCTTTGAATGTCAGCTGCAATTTCGGTGAAATATAATCGCGGATCATGGTTGTTTTCTCTGAGTTTGTTGCATGCAAGGATAAAGTTAAGAATTAAAATCCCGTTTTCATTTTTTAGTTTCGCAATGGTAGCTTCAAGTTCTGCGATTCGTAACTCCGTGGTTTTCCTCTGCGGAGCTGATCGTGACGAAATCCGATATCTTTCGAACTTATCCATTACGGACTTATCACGCCAAAGAGTTTGACGGGATATCCCAATTTCTTTTGCGAGTGACGCTTGAGTTATGCGTTTTAGTGTTTTGTTGAGGATGTGTTCGTCTAATATTATGTGCGCTTTTTTTTGCCAATCTTTTATTGCCCCCATATTAAACACCCTCACCGTATTCAGCAAGTATAGTATCGCAGCTTTTAACTATGTCAGCTGCAAAAGCAATATGCTGATCCAGAGGTTCAGCGCTATTGAGTTCGGTTAGAATATTATTTGAAATGCATTTGTAATTGGTGTCGAGGGAGGTGAGCATTAATGAGTATTTATCGCGAAGTTTGCTGATGGCACGCTTTGCTTCTTTATCCTCAAGATCTACTTGGAACGAAGCGCAAGCGCCTGAAGTGCTATAGCCTCGGACGCACATTAGCCCTTTGTCGCATGGCGATATATATAGTTCACGTGAGCAAGTACCCCATGGTGTGTAGTGAAGTGCTCTAAGCTTTTCAGATATGAGAAACTCTATCTGATTTTCCTCCATATCGTTTTCTCGCCACCTGACAATTGATCTTCCCAGGAAATCATTTGGCAAGTCATTGAGGCGCATATATTTGCTCCTCGCGTACTCTGCTCGTTCTTTGGCTGTTCGATAATCGTAATGCCTTGTCTGTCTGGGCGCGCGTCCCATCCATAAGTCTACTGCAGCTTCCGAGGGCCCTGAACGCAAAATAGCTGTAGTGACCCACCTTCTAATAGCGTGCGGACTGAAAGAGTAGGCTGTCCCTCGCTCATCTAATATGCCAAGGCGTTTAAATGCGGTAATTTTCTGGCCTTTGTCGCATAAATAATTGTAATAATCAGAGCGCAGAATTGGTCGAGGTATGATTCCCACTTCAGCACCGCCAGAGAAATGGTTCTCCCAGACGACAATGAGATGTTCGCTGAGCTTTTTTTCCATGCCAACGCGAACGTTGTTACCTTGGTAACCGTCGGCTGATTTGTTTCCCTCACTATCAAACTCCTCATTGAAGTGAGCAGATAGAAACCCAGCATAACGGTGCTTAAGTTGCTCTATTAGTTTGCCAAGATTTATCGCTACACACGCTTTACCACCGGTATTGCTTAGAGCGGATCGCTTTACATTAGACCAATGGCGGCACCACTTCGATCGGTCTATGACCACGTGCGCTGGGTCAAAGACACCTTCGTCCGTCATCTCCTCAAGCAATTTTCTCAGGTCGGCGATAAACCAGTCGGATTTTTTCAAAGATGAAGCTGACGCACCGGTATGCTTTGATATGTCCCCCCACAACAGCTTGTAACCACCATAATATTTAGAATAATCAGCCCAGTCCCAGTTTTTGAATCGTTCGTCCAGCCACGTGACGAGCTTTGCAGCACCTTCCCGCGGGAGCGGGACTGCACAGCTATTTCGTCTACCCCCTTGTGTGAACTCTTTGGTAGATACAGAGAATGTAGCGACCAACTCATCAATAAAAAAGTGTTCGGCATGAGGAAGATCAGCTGCATAGAGTTGCGCGATTCTGTTGAGCGTCAAAGGATTTTTATTACGATACTCTTTCAACATCCTTTCTACGAAGGAAAATCCTGAAGCCTCGATCTCCTTGGCTCTCGATCTAGCGCCTTCGCACGCATCCAGCAAGTAAGTAAAGGCTTCGGTGATGGGTTCTACCCAGATGTCCGCCAGTGCAGTGGCGGAGGGTAGTGCTCCCTTTTCCGTTGCAATTAAAGAATAATGCAGGCCGGTATTATCATCTTTCTTAACGGCTCGCTTTGGTAGGCTACATACCTCACCGACACGCAATCCTAAAGCCATTGCGAAGCATAGTGACTCCAGGCGAATGCGATCGTATCCAGTAGCGGGTTCTAGCATCGGATTTGCTTTTAGCAACGAACGGGCTTGAGAAATCGCCAGATGAATATTCTCCTCGAAAAGCGCTTCTCTCTTTAACTTGTGTTCGCTAGAGGTTATGTCGAGCGTTGAGCGTATTGGGTTTTCAATACCATGCTTCCAATGTATTATTTTTTCGATGAAGCGGTAGTCTCGACCGTTGACGGAATATGTCAGGCTGTTTAAATATTTCACAAAATTTGTAAGACTGCACGCCCGATGGTATGCGGTCGCAATTGTGCTTACAGATTTGATTTTTAGTATGGTTGAATTTAAGGTGGCTCGCGAAAAATTCAACCATAGGTCATCGTTGTTTGCAACTGTAAGTGCTAGCCACCTAAAGCTATTAAGGCGGCAGATGACTAAGCTAGGTGAACTTTTATCTAGAATGTTTCTGACGGTATAACAGCGGGCTATCTTTTCAGCTACTTCGCTCAGATTCGATTTTGATTTTTTCGTCGTGTTACCCGATCCAATCTCTGAAAAAAGCAATCTATGCCCTTTATATCCCCAAGAAACATCCCTGAATGACCCTGAAACTACACCTTCGGCGCAAAGTTGTGTGAAAATTTCTTCGGCGTCAGTGGACAAGTGATTGAGAATCTCAAGAGGCTGCATTTGTCCCCCTAGCTTCATATTCAATAGCCATTATTAACGATTTAGCACCGTGTATGGCTACCTCCAGTTGCTGGCTGATTGGGCCAGTTGAGGTATTTGCCATCAACGATTGAAAATCTTGAATGTCAACTAATGCTTGTCTGTGGTTCGCGTTTTTGTCGGGCCTGAAACTTCTGCAAGAATAGCAGCTCACCGTGGGGTGAAAGGGGCAAGCAGATCCCCGTGTACAGAGGCCTAGGCTGCCTATCTTGATTTCACTAGACAAGTGCTCGTCGACGTGATTTAGACGTCCTTGCCATGCTTCAACCGCTCTAACGATATCGGGGCTGTCGGAGTGGACTCGATTTATAAAGTCATGAAGCTCTAAGTTGTATCGGAAGTAGTATTTTATCGAGTCGACGCTTACGTGGTCCAGCGCTTCAGCAACCTCTTCGGGTGTGGCTCCAGCGAGTACCAGAGTAGTTCCTTTGGTGCGCCGGAATCTATAAGCGGATATGTTCAAGTAGTATGAGTCCATCTCCCTTGAACGGTCTTTCCCCCTTGGTATACGTAGTTTCCAAGTTAGATCTCTCATCATTTTGGATATTGTATGTGAGTCGGAATGTAATGCATAAGGCAGTAGTTTCTCATTCTCACAGTATCGTTGTAATCTTAGCTCACTGCGTCCTTTCGCAGGAAACAAAGGTGTGCCTAGTTTTGCTGATTTTTTTTGTCCTACATAAATGCTGATTTTAGAGCGCATATTGGCCGCAGCCGCTTCAGCGGCCGGGATGTGGCACTGTATTGCTTCCGCAGTGTCGTCGGCGATATATCGTCTGACAAAATTGCTTTTGGCGCGCCTGAGAACCGACCGCTTAGTTCCTTTTACGCATGGCACAAGAACAAATGGTCCGAGTTCGTCTGTTCCGAAGTCTGCAATCTGTAGCAGCGCCATTTGAATTGGGCGAAGCCCCCAGTCCCTAGCCAGGTAATAAGCGGCTCTTTCGGCTGATGTGACCTGAACAAAATTTTGCATGGCCTCTTCTATGAAAGATAGCTCGGTCCTAGTGAAAGGACCGAAGTCTTCATCTTGCATGGTGACTAATGCGCCAGTGCTTTGACGTGCTCTACGAACCTGAGTCAATGAAAATAACCTATGCTCGCTGAAACCAACTAGATCCTCTTCAATCCCCCATTCGTACAGGGATCTTGCAGCCGCCGCCGGAACGTAATCGGTAGTCACAGCCCCTTCGTGCACTAATTTTTCACACCATTGGAAAAGTGCTTCAGCGATCTCATTGCTGGTAGAGCCGTAGACCTCAAGCTCAGCAATTTTTGCCCTTACCGAAGTAATGGCATTAACATTTAGATTTCGCTCTAAATTATCAATCGCCCATCCACGAATAATCCACTCAACGTAATCGTTGTGATGGAATCGCTCACTCCATTTAATTCTGCGCGAGACGTAACCTAAATGTTCGAAATGCAGATTTTTGACCCAGTCTCCGGCGCTGTCGACAAGATCTACGATTTGACCATAAACCGTTATAAGAGTGTTCGGGTATGCCTCGGGTTCGAATCCGTGCTCTATCCCAACTTGCTCGACTAATTTGATTGGATTTAGTGTCAATTGGCTCATTATGAAGGTGCCCTATTCATAGCTGTTCTCTTCCCTCTGACCATTTCTCCTAACTTCTCTGAAAGTGCGGCCTTCGTATAGCGCCGTACCATCGGGCTACCGGTGACCCATCCGCCCAAGTAGCTCAACACCTCCTCCATCACAATGCCGGTAGCCAAACCATTGGCATCGATTTTTCGCCTAATATCAGTTGCTCCTGTTGATCTAAGGCCATGTGGATGAATTCTCACGCCTAGCTGTTTGATTTCTGGAATCTGAGATACTTTTTTCAAGATATGGTTGAACGTCATAGCTGCCATGCGTCTACCATCGCGAGCGCTCAAAAATAGTGCCGTCGCCGGCCGCTTGGGGATCAGAAATTCATCTCTCACGTGATCGATGTAGAACCTTAGGATACTCGCAAGCTCAGGCGAAATAGGAATCACGCGGCCTTTTGTTTTCATGCTAGCGCCGTCTCTTCTTTTAAGTTGGTTTATCAGTGTGGGCTTTTTTATCGTTACAGTAGGTTCGAAGCCCAGATCTAGATCTGTCGTTTCGAGCAAAACAATTTCGCTGCGTCGGGCAAATGTCTCTAGGGCAAGAGCAATGAGAGTAAAATTTCTAACTTTTATTCTTTCTTCCTTGAAGCAGTTGCAAGGAGAATCCGGGCTTATTGCGGCCAGAATGGTATCTAACTCTGACCTGGTAAGATCAGTAGAGAAGCCAGGCTCTGGGGATAGATTTGAGTGGCGTGAAATTCTTTTTGTTAGTTTTGCTATTTGGCTTTCGCGATTTTTTTCTGCCTGCGCTTGCTCTAAGAGCGATAGTTTTGAGTTTTCGATATTGTAATCGTAACTGAATTTGATATAGTCTTTTATAGCTTCCAGTCGGCGTAGGCACGTTGAGCGACTGGCCGGGCCTCGCTTGGTTGTACATAGTTTTCGAGCGATAGAAGTTAGTTCGGGCGAGGAGAAACCTCGGAAGCTTGATAGGCGCTCTTCGATATCGACAGATTCAGATTCCGCCCACTTGTAAATTATTGACAGGTCTCTCAGATAGCTTTCTAGAGTATTAGGCCGCGCCGCAATCCTTAGTTCCTCCACCCAGAGGCTGGGGAGTATCAGCGGGACCCCATCTCGCAAGAGGTAAGGGCAAATTTCATTGTCGCGAACAAAGCGACGTATTTCGTAGGAGGGAGGATGGCTGTGGTACATACAAATGGCTCATGCAACGTTATGGGTCACATGTTACATAAGTGCCACAACCATCCTTCAGGCCACAACGAGCCGAGTCAGGACGATGTGCATCTGACCTTGTCGCTGAAGCGGGGGTTGGCGTTGATCGACGTGCGGGTGCTGGACCACATCATCATCGGCGACGGGGAGCCGTTGTCGATGGTCGAGCATGGGTGGATTGTGGCTTAGGCCTTGGTACTGCCTGTGCTGGCCTTTTCGCGGGCAAGCCCGCAAAGGGGCCAGCACAGGGTTACTTGGTCACCGACACCTTGCTGAAATCCAGCCGCCCGAAGGGGCTCACCTGGTACCCCTCCACACCTTGGCGCAGCAGCGTCGCCGCCTTCGGGTGCGCCAGCGGTACCCACAGCGCCTGTTGCTGGATCAACGTCTGCGCCTGCTGGTACAGCCGGCTACGCACACTCTGGTCGTTGGTGGTGCGCCCGGCGCTGATCAGCTGGTCCAGGCGGTTGTCGCAGAAGCGGGCAAAGTTGGTCCCCGACTCGACCGCAGCGCATGAAAACTGCGGGCTGAGGAAGTTGTCCGGGTCGCCGTTGTCGCCCGCCCAGCCCATGAACAGCAGGTCGTGCTCGCCGGCCTTGGCGCGGCGGATCAACTCGCCCCATTCGATTACGCGGATCTCGGCCTTGACGCCGATCTTGGCCAGGTCGGCCTGCAGCATCTGCGCGCCAAGGCTGGGGTTGGGGTTGAGCAGGCTGCCCGACGGGCGGGTCCAGATGGTGGTGCTGAAGCCATCGCCCAGGCCGGCCTTGGTCAGCAGGACCTTGGCTTTCTTCAGGTCCAGCGGGTAGCCGGGCAGGTCCTTGGCATAGCTCCAGGTGCTGGGCGGGTAGGGGCCGTTGGCGGCCACTGCGGAGCCTTCGAACACGGCCTTGAGGTAGGCCTGCTTGTCGAACGCCAGGTTGATGGCCTGGCGCACTTCCGGTTTGTCCAGCGGCGGGTGCTGGCTGTTGATGGCGACGAAGGCAGTCATGAATGCCGGGGTCGTGGCCACCTTGAGGTTGCCGTCCTTGCCTGCTTCGGCAATGTCCAGCGGCTTGGGCGACAGGGCCACCTGGCACTCGCCACGCTTGAGCTTCTGCAGGCGCACGTTGGCATCGGTGGTAATGGCGAAGATCAGCGGGTCGACCGCCGGCTTGCCGGCAAAGTAGTCAGGGTTGGCGCGATAGCGCACCACGGCGTCTTTCTGGAAGCGCTGGAAGACGAACGGCCCGGTGCCGATCGGCTGGTTGTTGAGCTTCTCGGGCGTGCCGGCCTTCAGCAGCTTATCGGCATATTCGGCGGAGTAGATCGAGGCGAAGCCCATGCTCAGCGTGGCCAGGAATGTGGCGTCCGGGTGGCTGAGGGTAAAGCGCACGGTGTTTGGCGCCGGCGCCTCGATTGCCTTGATCAGGCTGCCCAGTTGCAGCGACTGGGCATGCGGGTAGCCACCCGGTGCGGTCTTGTGCCAGGCATGGGCGGGGTAGAGCATGCGCTGGAAGCTGAACAGCACGTCGTCGGCGTTCAGCTCACGGCCTGGCTTGAAGTAGGGGGTGGTGTGGAATTTCACGCCATCGCGCAGGGTGAAATCATACACCAGGCCGTCGGCCGACACTGTCCAGCTGGCTGCCAGGCTCGGCACCACCTTGCCTTGCGCCGCGTCGAACTCCACCAGGCGGTTCATCAGCACGTCAGCTGTGGCGTTGGTGGTGGTCAGCGAGTTGTACTGCACCACGTCGAAGCCTTCGGGGCTGGCTTCGCTGCAAACGCTCAGCGGCGCGGCCTGGGCTACGCCGGCAGCGAACAGGGCGCCGGCGGCGAACAGTGAGTTGAACAATAAGGAAAGGGCGGCAGCACGCATGGTGGCTCCTTGGCTGTCGGTGGCCCATCTGCCAGTGCAGTCTGGAAAAGGCCTACCCTAGTGCGCCCGTCGGTAAATGACCACACCCTTTTTTACAAATCTGGCGACGAGCGGTCGACGGCTGACGGGGCCTGCCGCTATGCTGGCCCGGCGCGTTCTGGCTTGCGGCAATGTGTATCTACTGTTGTTGCAGGCAAGTCTTTCTGGTATAAAGCAGCGCTCTTTTCTAGGGGCTCGGCCTGTCGCATAAGCGGATCCGGTCGATAAGACCTCCAGAATCACGGCGCCCAGGCGCCAAAGACTGAGAGATTAAGCGGCCAACCCATGCCGGGTTGGGCATGTGGTTTTAGAGGGCTGAGTCATGTCGAGAGTCTGTCAAGTTACTGGTAAGGGTCCAGTAACCGGGAACAACATTTCCCACGCAAACAACAAAACCCGTCGTCGTTTCCTGCCGAACCTGCAGCACCACCGTTTCTGGGTTGAATCCGAGAAGCGTTTCGTGCGTCTGCGCGTTTCCGCCAAGGGCATGCGTATCATCGACAAGCGCGGCATCGACGCCGTTCTGGTTGACATCCGTAAAGCTGGCGCCAAGGTTTAAGGGAGAACATCATGCGTGAATTGATCCGTCTGGTTTCGAGTGCCGGTACCGGCCACTTCTACACCACCGACAAGAACAAGCGCACCACCCCGGACAAAATCGAGATCAAGAAATATGATCCGGTTGTTCGCAAGCACGTGGTGTACAAGGAAGCCAAGATCAAGTAATTGATCGGCAACCTGAAAAAACCCGCTTCCGAAAGGACGCGGGTTTTTTTATGTCTGTCAGGGCGTCTTCGCGGGCCTTACTTCTGCTCGAACATGACATAGATCTTGCGGCAAGGCTCCAGCACTTCCCAAGTGCCCGTGAACCCGGCAGGGATGACAAACCGATCACCGGCACGCAGGGTCTTGGCCCCGCCATCCTGGTCGCGCAGCACCGAAACGCCCTGGACGATTTCGCAATACTCATGCTCGGAGTAGTTCACCGTCCACTGCCCCACCTCGCCTTCCCACACGCCTGCGGCAAACTGCCCGCAAGGGCTGGAGTAGTGGTTGTAGACCGCCTGGTCTGGCTCGCCCTTGAGGATTTTCTCCGCCGCCGGGCGGTAGCGTTCGGCCTCGGTGATGACCTGCGCGAAGTCGATGATGCTGTCGATTCTCATGGTGCGGCTCCTGTTGTTGTTTAATAAAATGAACATCAGTAGGCTTTTGAGCCTTTCGTGTCAAATATATTGATAGTTTACACCGGCTGGTTTAGGGTATCGCTTGCCAGTGTGCGCTCGTCGCCCGGCCAGAATTCTGACAACGCCTGTGAGTCCTCAGTGCGGCGTTGCACCTAAACAAGAGGAGGAGTTTCGTATGACTACCCTGACCCGTGCGGACTGGGAACAACGTGCCCAGCAACTGAAGATCGAAGGCCGCGCCTTCATCAACGGCGAATACACCGATGCCGCATCCGGTGAAACCTTCGAGTGCCTGAGCCCGGTCGACGGACGCTTCCTGGCCAAGGTTGCCAGCTGCGACCTGGCCGATGCCAACCGCGCTGTGGAAAACGCCCGCGCCACCTTCAACGCCGGTGTGTGGTCGCAACTGGCCCCGGCCAAGCGCAAGGCCAAGCTGATCCGCTTCGCCGACCTGCTGCGCAAGAACGTTGAAGAGCTGGCGCTGCTGGAAACCCTGGACATGGGCAAGCCGATTGGCGACTCCTCCAGCATCGACATCCCGGGTGCGGCTCAAGCCATTCACTGGACTGCCGAAGCCATCGACAAGGTCTACGACGAAGTCGCCCCGACCCCGCATGACCAGCTTGGCCTGGTTACCCGCGAGCCGGTAGGTGTGGTCGGTGCCATCGTACCGTGGAACTTCCCGCTGCTGATGGCCTGCTGGAAGCTCGGCCCTGCATTGGCCACCGGTAACTCGGTCGTGCTCAAACCGTCCGAAAAATCGCCGCTGACCGCCATTCGCATTGCCCAGCTGGCGATCGAAGCCGGTATCCCGGCTGGCGTGCTGAACGTGCTGCCAGGCTATGGCCACACCGTAGGCAAGGCCCTGGCCCTGCACATGGACGTCGACACCCTGGTGTTCACAGGTTCGACCAAGATCGCCAAGCAGCTGATGGTGTACGCAGGCGAATCGAACATGAAGCGCATCTGGCTGGAAGCCGGTGGCAAGAGCCCGAACATCGTCTTCGCCGACGCGCCGGACCTGCAAGCTGCTGCCGAAGCCGCTGCCAGCGCCATCGCCTTCAACCAGGGCGAAGTGTGCACCGCAGGCTCGCGCCTGCTGGTCGAGCGTTCGATCAAGGACAAGTTCTTGCCGATGGTGGTCGAGGCCCTGAAAGGCTGGAAGCCAGGCAACCCGCTGGACCCACAGACCACGGTCGGTGCCCTGGTTGACACCCAGCAGATGAACACCGTGCTGTCGTACATCGAGGCTGGCCACAAGGACGGCGCCACGCTCCTGGCCGGCGGCAAGCGCACCCTGGAAGAGACTGGCGGCACCTACGTCGAGCCGACCATCTTCGACGGCGTGACCAATGCCATGCGCATTGCCCAGGAAGAAATCTTCGGCCCGGTGCTGTCGGTGATTGCCTTCGACACCGCCGAAGAGGCCATCGCCATTGCCAACGACACGCCATACGGCCTGGCCGCTGGCATCTGGACGTCGGACATTTCCAAGGCCCACAAGACCGCCCGTGCCGTGCGCGCTGGCAGCGTCTGGGTCAACCAGTACGACGGCGGCGACATGACCGCACCGTTCGGTGGCTTCAAGCAGTCGGGCAACGGCCGTGACAAGTCGCTGCATGCGCTGGAGAAATACACCGAGCTGAAGGCGACCTGGATCAAGCTGTAACTCCAAGGGGCCGCGTTGCGGCCCAATCGCCGGCAAGTCAGCTCCCACAGGTTCTTCGCAGCCCGCAAGGCCTCCGTTGTACTTGTGAGAGCCTGGCTTGCCGGCGATGGGCTGCACAGCAGCCCCAACAATAGCCGGGTCGGCTCACGCTGACCCGGCTTCGTCGTTTTTGCTGTTCACGAATTCTGCCTGGGAGGCTGCAATGCGTTGGGGTACCTACTTCGCCGTACTGGCATCGGTGCTCAGTGTCGGGCTGGCGCTTGGCGTGAGCATGCCGCTGGTGTCCCTGCGCCTGGAGGCCTGGGGCTACGGCAGCTTTGCCATCGGTGTGATGGCGGCGATGCCGGCGCTGGGCGTACTGGCCGGTGCCAGCCTGGCCAGCCGCCTGGCAGGCTGGGTTGGCGTGCCCTCGGCGATGCGCCTGTGCCTGTGGGGTGGGGCGCTGTCGATCGGCCTGCTGGCCCTGTTGCCAAGCTACCCGCTGTGGCTGCTGCTGCGGCTGATGATCGGCATGTCCCTGACCGTGGTGTTCATCCTCGGCGAAAGCTGGATCAACCAGCTGGTGGTCGAGCAATGGCGTGGCCGCCTGGTGGCGTTGTACGGCAGCAGCTACGCCTTGAGCCAGCTTGCCGGGCCGTTGGTGCTGGGCTTTCTCGGCTCCGATGACGACTTCGGTTTCTGGGCCGCGACGGGCCTGCTGCTGGTCGCGCCGCTGATCCTGTTGGGGCGTGGCGGTGCACCCAGCACGGAAGCCTGCAACGTTACCTTCGGCGACCTGTTCCGTTTCTGCCGGCGTTTGCCGGTGATCGCCTGGGCCATTGCCCTGTTCGCTTCGTTCGAGGCGATGATCCTTACCTTGCTGCCGGTGTATTGCCTGCAGCAGGGCTTCACCACCGAGATCGCCCTGTTCATGGTCAGTACCGTGGTGGTGGGGGATGCGGTGCTGCAGTTGCCCATCGGCGCGTTGGCCGATCATATGTCGCGCCGCACCCTGTTCACCGGCTGCGCGGTGACGTTGCTGGTGTCCAGCCTGGCGATTCCGCTCTTGCTGCATACCCCGGCGATCTGGCCGTTGTGGGTGTTGTTCGGGGCCAGTGCAGGGGGCTTGTTCACCTTGTCGCTGGTGCTGATTGGCGAGCGCTACCGTGATGATGCGCTGGTGCGGGCCAACGCCCATGTTGCGCAGCTGTGGGGTATTGGTTGCCTGCTCGGGCCGTTGCTGGCGGGGGCGGGGAGCCAGTGGGTCAGCGGGCATGCGCTGCTGTGGCTGATGGCGGCCGGGGCTGCGGGGCTTGTGGTGTTGACCCAGCGGCGTGGGGCGTTTGAACCGGTTTCTGCCTGATGGATTTTGGGGCCGCAAGCAGCCCCAAAGATGGCAACTACAACATCTTCTCCAAGCCAACCGCCTTGCTGATCCAGGCATTGAACCGCCGCCACATCCCACCCGGTTCAGACGTCAGTACGTGCCGCTGGCCATTGTCCTCGGTGGCCCACACCAGCTTGTCACCCATCAATTTCACCTGATAGCTCAGCGCGGGCGCCATGCCCTGCTGGGCCAGTTCGCGGGTGTATTCGGCCAGCTCCGGGCTGTCTACCAGCACCCCGACCTCGGTGTTCCACAGCACTGAACGTGGGTCGAAGTTGAACGAGCCTATGAAAGTCTTGCGCCGGTCGAAAACGATCGCCTTGGTGTGCAGGCTCGAATCGGAGCTGCCACGGAAGCTCAACCGCCCTGCGCTGGGATCGCCTGGCTGGCGGCGAAGCTCGTAAAGCTCCACCCCGTGCTCAAGCAAGGCCCGGCGATAGGGTGCATAGCCGCCATGCACCGCCGGCACGTCGGTGGCTTCCAGCGAGTTGGTCAGCAGTTTCACCGAAACGCCGGCGTCGGCGCGGCCGGTCAGGTACAGCAGCCCCGGTTCACCCGGCACAAAGTAGGCCGAAGCCAGGATCAGCTCGCGGTGCACGTTGGCCAGGTCTGGTGCCAGTTGCTGGCTCAGCAGCAGTTGCGGGTCTGGCTCGTCGTCGGCCAACACCTTGCTTGGGGCATCCCATAGCGCTTGGGCGTGTGCCCAGATCAGCTCGTTGCGCCACACATCGAGGCGCGGTTGCGACTGGTAGGCCATCAAGCGGTCGTACAGGGCTTTGCGCTGGGTGCGCGCCTCGGCCAGGGACACTTCCAGGCGATGGCGGCTGGCACGCAGGTCGTTGGCATCCGGCTCATGCCAGAGGAAGTCGGTGATCGGCCGGCTGAGGGCGCTGTTCCAGTATTGGTCGAAACTGTGCCCCAGCTGCTCGGCCACCGGGCCTATACCCAGCAGGTCGATGTCGGTGAAGTTGAGGTTGGGCTCGGCATCGAAATACTCGTCGCCCAGGTTACGCCCGCCGACAATCGCCATGCTGTTGTCCACCAGGAACAGCTTGTTGTGCATGCGCCGGTGCTGGCGCGACAGGTTGAACAGCCGGCCCATGGCGCGCGTTACGCCTGTGCTGCGGCCCAGGTGCAGCGGGTTGAACACGCGGATCTGGATGTTGGGGTGGGCATCGAGGGTGCCCATGATGGTGTCCAGGCCGTCGCTGGTGGTGTCGTCCAGCAGGATGCGCACACGCACGCCACGGTCGGCGGCACGCAGCAGTTCATGCACCAGGGCGCGGGTGCTGAGGCCGTCGTGGACGATGTAGTACTGCAGGTCGATGCTCGCTTGGGCGTTGCGGATCAGTTCGGCACGGGCGCGGAACGCTTCATTGCTGTTGGGCAGCAGGCGAAAGCCCGAACGGCCGCCGTAGGGTGCTGCCTGGCGCAGTACCGAGCGGCCGAAGGCGGAGTCATTGGCGGGCAGCGCCTGGCTGGTTTCGCGGGGCGAGCTGACGCTGGCGCAGCCGGCAAGGCCGAGCAGCACCAGCAGCAGAGGCAAGGCGTGCTGGAGTCTCAAGGGTGGATCGTCCTGTGCAGCAAGGGCTTTGGGGTTGGACCGTCGCGGGCGGCGCAAAGTTACGCGTCGGCGCTTTCTTCATCCAGTAGACGAAGGGCGGTTTCCCCTACCTTGCGCACGGCAGCCTCGATCTGCGGCGTCGGCCGCGCGGCGAAGTTCATGCGCAGGCAGTGGCGAAACTTGCCCGAAGCCGAGAAGATGCTGCCCACCGCAACTTGCACACCTTGCTCCAGTAAAGCCCGGTTCAGGCGCAGCGTATCGAAATGTTCGGGTAGTTCCACCCACAGCATGAAGCCACCCTGGGGGCGGCTGACGCGGGTGCCCGGCGGGAAGTAGCGGGTTACCCATTCGCTCATCAGGTCTCGGCCACGCTGGTACTGGCTGCGCATGCGCCGCACGTGGGGCTGGTAGTGGCCGCCGGCGATGAAGTCGGCGATGGCCAGCTGCGGCTGGCTGGCGCTGCTGCCGGTGCTGATGTACTTCATGTGCAGCACCCGCTCCAGGTAGCGCCCGGGCGCCACCCAGCCCACCCGCAGGCCGGGGGCGAGGGTCTTGGAAAACGAGCTGCAGAACAGCACGCGGCCATCGTCGTCGAACGACTTGAGCGTACGCGGGCGCGGGTAGGTGTACGCCAGGTCGCCGTACACATCGTCCTCCAGAATCGCCACGTCGTAGCGCTGGGCCAGGCTCAGCAGGGCCTTCTTGCGGGCCTCGGGCATGATGTAGCCGAGCGGGTTGTTGCAGCTGGGGGTGATCTGGATGAGCTTGATCGGCCACTGTTCCAGCGCCAGTTCCAACGCCTCCAGGCTGATGCCGGTCACCGGGTCTGTGGGGATTTCCAGCGCCTTCATGCCCAGGCCCTTCAGGGTTTGCATGGCACCGTGGAAGCTGGGCGAGTCGACCGCGACGATGTCGCCTGGCTCGCAGACCGCACGAATGCTGCACGACAGCGCCTCGTGGCAACCGGTGGTCACGACCAGGTCGGCCGGGCTCAGGCGGCAACCGGAGTCGAGCATCAGCCGCGCCACCTGCTCACGCAGGGCCAGGTTGCCGTGGATGTTGTCGTAGTACAGGCCAGGCATGTCCTGGCGCCGGCTCAACTGAGCCAGGCTACGCAACAGCGGCTTGAGGGTAGGGCTGTTGATGTCGGGCATCCCACGGCCGAGCTGGACCACATCCTGGCGCGGCGTGCTGCGTATCAGCTCCAGCACTTGTTCCCACTGCGAGATATCCACCGGGCGCTGGGCCGGGCGGCTTACGGCGGGCAGGGCTGGCAGGTGGCGGTGGTCGCTGACGAAGTAGCCGGATTTGGGCTTGGGCGAGACCATGCCGCCGTCTTCCAACATGCGATAGGCCTGCTGCACGGTGCTCAGGCTTACTCCGTGTTCCACACTCAGGGCGCGCACCGATGGCAGGCGCTGGCCGGGGCGATACAGGCCTTGCTCGATACGGGCGCCGAGCAGTTCGGCCAGGTTCAGGTAGAGGGTCACGGCATACTCCTGCGCTGCATTGGCATAGCGACCGGTACAGTTGGGCTGAAAATACAGCATTCAGTCGGCCGACGGCCAATTCTGTATGGGAATAATAAGGCTGTATTGGATCTGTATTGTCGATGGTGCCGACGCGCATCCTGTCTCCACGGTATCAACTGAACGAGAGGGTGCGGTGATGGGCGGCATGAGCGATGTGCGCTTGCAACTGATGGCCAGGGAACTGGAAGCCGGGCAGCAGGCCAAGGTATTCAACGCGCCGGAAGGGCTTGGGCGTTGGGGGCTGATGCTGCATCGCTGGCACACCCGTAGGGCGCTGCTGCAGCTGACGGATGACGAGTTGCGCGATGTCGGGCTGAGCTGGGAGCAGGCCCGTACCGAAGGGCGTAAACCCTTCTGGAAAGACTAACAACGAGACGCAAGGCCGCTCCGACGCCGACCTCGTCAGTTTTCAGATCAGCTCTTTAAGCCTGTGCCACAGCATGCCCAGCGCCAGCAGCGGCGAGCGCAGGTGCTTGCCGCCGGGGAAGGTGATATGCGGCACTTTGGCGAACAGATCGAAACGCCCGCTTTCCTGGCCACTGATGGCCTCGCCCAGCAGGCGCGCGGCCAGGTGGGTGGCGTTGAGCCCATGGCCTGAGTAGGCCTGGGCGTAATACACGTTCTGCTGGCTGGCCAGGCGGCCCACCTGCGGCAGGCGGTTGGCGCCAATGCCGATCATGCCGCCCCACTGGTAGTCGATACGCACGTCGGCCAGCTGCGGGAACACCTGGAGCATCTTCGGGCGCATGTAGGCGGCGATGTTTTTCGGGTCGCGGCCTGAATAGTGGCAGGCACCGCCGAACAGCAGGCGGTGGTCGGCGGACAGGCGGTAGTAATCCAGCGCCACGCGCTGGTCACACACCGCCATGTTCTGCGGCAACAACGCGCGGGCGCGCTCTTCGCCCAGCGGCTCGGTGGCGATGATGTAGCTGCCGGCGGGTAACACCTTGCCGCCCAGCTCGCGGTTGAGGCCGTTGAGGTAGGCGTTGCAGCACAGCACCAAGGTCTTGGCGCGTACCCGGCCCTGGGCGGTATGCACCTGCACTTCGGGGCCATAGTCGATGCGGGTAACCTCGGACTGTTCGAACAGCTTCACACCCAGGCGGCTGGCCACGGCCGCTTCCCCCAAGGCCAGGTTGAGCGGGTGCAGGTGGCCAGAGCCCATGTCGATCAGCCCGCCCACATAGCAGTCGGCGCCGACCACGCTGTGGATATCGTCCTTGCCGACCAGCCGCAGCTCGTGCGCATAGCCCAGGCTGCGCAGTTCTTCGGCGTCTTCGGCAAAGCCCAGCAGCTCGGCCGGCTTGTTGGCCAGGTCGCAGTAGCCCCAGGTCAGGTCGCAGGCGATGGCATGCTTCTCGACCCGCTCGCGGACGATCTGCACGGCCTCCAGGCCCATCAGCTTCATGCTGCGCACGCCTTCCTCGCCTATTACCGGCAGAAACTGTTCCAGGCCGTGGCCGACGCCGCGGATCAACTGCCCGCCATTGCGCCCGCTGGCGCCCCAGCCCAGTTTGCGCGCTTCCAGCAGGATGACCGACAGGCCGCGTTCGGCCAGTTCGATGGCAGTGTTCAGGCCCGAGTAGCCGCCGCCGACGATGCATACATCGGCGCTGTGCTCGCCCTGCAGGAAGGCGTAGTCAGGGTGTGGCGCGCTGCTGGCGGCGTAATAGGAGGCGGCATGCTGCGCGCTGTGGACCATTGGTTCGTTCCTGGGTGCTGGTGGGCTAGTGGGGGAGGATAAGCCGGGGCTCTAGGGTGGGCAACCGGCCTCATCGCCGGCAAGCCAGCTCCCACAGGAGCTGTGCAAAGGCAGAGACCAGTGGTGCACTTGTGGGAGCTGGCTTGCCGGCGATTGGCCCTATAATCCAACTCCAGTCTTCAATTTTGTACCTAGCCATGTCCTGCAACCGTCACAAGATCCACTTCCTGCGCGAACTCATTCCCTCGTTCGAGTGCGAGCCCGGCTGCCACGACTGCTGCGGCCCGGTCACCACGTCGACAGAAGAAATGGCCCGCCTGCCGCGCAAGTCCCAGGCCGAGCAGGCAGCTGCCCTGGAGCGCCTGGACTGTGTGCACCTAGGCTCCAACGGTTGCACGGTGTATGAAGAGCGCCCGATGATCTGCCGCCTTTTTGGCACCACGCCACGCATGGCCTGCCCGCGTGGCCGTGGCCCTGAGCCGATGATCGAGCCCGCAGCCGAGCAGCTCGTGCACCAGTTCATTGCCACCACCCGCCAGGTGCTGGTCTAGCCTCAGTCCGGGATCGGCAGGCAGAGGCTTTCTTTAACCTCTTCCATCACGATGTAGCTCTTCGATTCGCGCACGTGCGGCAGCTTCAGCAGGATGTCGCCAAGCAGCTTGCGGTACGACGCCATCTCCGAAATGCGCGCCTTCACCAGGTAGTCGAAGTCACCTGACACCAGGTGGCATTCCAGCACGTGGGGCAGCTTCAACACCGCGCGGCGGAACTCCTCGAAGGTGTCGCCCGACTTGTAGTCCAGGCTGATTTCCACGAACACCAGCAGGCTGCCCTTGAGGTGCTGCGGGTTCAGGCGGGCGTTGTAGCCCATGATGATGCCCTCGCGCTCCAGACGGCGAACCCGCTCGGTGCAAGGGGTGGTGGACAGCCCAACTTTCTCGCCCAGTTCGGTGAAGGAAATACGCCCGTCATTCTGCAGGATCCGCAGGATGTTACGGTCGATCTTGTCCAGTTCACGCTTGCTCTGGTGCTGGGTTCTCATAGGGGATGCCCCTCCGTGAAAGGCGATTTTGCCGAGAATTCTCGCCAATAATAGGCTTTTATATAGTGAATTGCACTGGTCTCAAATTCCTATACTGCGCCCATTCATGCCATATCAATAAAAGTCTGCGGCGTGCCGCGTGTGAGGGATATAACGATGCGAGTTCTGGTACTTGGTAGCGGTGTAATCGGAACCGCCAGTGCCTACTACCTGGCCCGGCAAGGTTTCGAAGTGACGGTGGTTGACCGCCAGCCGGCGGTGGCCATGGAAACCAGTTTTGCCAACGCCGGCCAGATCTCGCCCGGCTATGCCTCGCCCTGGGCCGCCCCAGGCGTGCCGCTGAAGGCCATCAAGTGGCTGCTGGAGCGCCACGCTCCCCTGGCCATCAAGCTCACCGGCGACGTCGACCAGTACCTGTGGATGGCGCAGATGCTGCGCAACTGCACCGCCAGCCGTTACGCGGTGAACAAGGAGCGCATGGTGCGCCTGTCCGAGTACAGCCGCGACTGCCTGGACGAACTGCGCGCCGAAACCGGCATTGCCTATGAAAGCCGCTCTTTGGGTACCACCCAGCTGTTCCGCACCCAGGCCCAGGTGGATGCCGCGGCCAAGGACATTGCCGTGCTCGAGCAGTCTGGCGTGCCTTACGAACTGCTGGACCGCGAGGGTATTGCCCGCGTCGAACCCGCCCTGGCTGGCGTGAAGGACATTCTGGCCGGCGCCCTGCGCCTGCCTAACGACCAGACCGGCGACTGCCAGATGTTCACCACCAAGCTCGCCGACATGGCCATCAAGCTGGGTGTGGAGTTCCGTTTTGGCCAGGACATCCAACGCCTGGACTTCGCGGGCGACCGCATCAATGGCGTGTGGATCGACGGCAAGCTGGAAACCGCCGACCGCTACGTGCTGGCGCTGGGCAGCTACTCGCCGCAGATGCTCAAGCCGCTGGGCATCAAGGCGCCGGTGTACCCGCTGAAGGGCTACTCGCTGACCGTACCGATCACCAACGGCGACATGGCCCCGACTTCGACCATTCTCGACGAGACCTACAAGGTCGCGATCACCCGTTTCGACAACCGTATCCGGGTTGGCGGCATGGCTGAAATTGCCGGTTTTGACCTGTCGCTGAACCCGCGTCGGCGCGAAACGCTGGAGATGATCGTCAACGACCTTTATCCTCGCGGCGGTGACCTGAGCCAGGCCAGCTTCTGGACCGGGCTGCGTCCGGCGACCCCGGACGGCACACCGATCGTTGGTGCCACGGCGTTCCGCAACCTGTTCCTGAACACCGGTCACGGTACCCTGGGCTGGACCATGGCGTGCGGCTCCGGTCGCCTGCTGGCCGACCTGATTGCGCGCAAGAAACCGCAGATCAGTGCCGAAGGCCTGGACATTTCCCGTTATGGCAACAGCCGGGAAGCGACCAAGCACGGGCAGGGCGCGCCGGTTCACCAGCAGTAATAGCCTGTACCGGCCTTTTCGCGGGCTCGCCCGCTCCCACAGGTACTGCACAGTCTTCAATACCTGTGATGCTCCTGTGGGAGCGGGCGAGCCCGCGAAGAATCCAATACCGTTTTCAACCCGAACCACCATAAGGCAGCCGCCATGCGTCCCGCCCGCGCCCTGATCGACCTCCAGGCCCTGCGCCACAACTACCGTCTGGCCCGTGAACTGACCGGTGCCAAAGCCCTCGCCGTGATCAAGGCCGACGCCTATGGCCACGGTGCCGTACGCTGCGCCCTGGCCCTGGAGGCCGAAGCCAACGGCTTTGCCGTGGCTTGCATCGAAGAGGCGCTGGAGTTGCGCGCCGCCGGTATCAAGGCCCCGGTGCTGTTGCTGGAAGGCTTCTTCGAAGCCAGCGAGCTGGCGCTGATTGCCGAGCACGACCTGTGGTGCGTGGTGCACTCGCTGTGGCAGCTGGAAGCCATCGAGAAAACCCAGCTGCACAAGCCGCTCACCATTTGGCTGAAGCTGGACAGCGGCATGCACCGCGTCGGCCTGCACCCCAAGGACTACCACGACGCCTACCAGCGCCTGCTGGCCAGCGGCAAGGTTTCGCGCATCGTGCTGATGAGTCACTTTGCCCGCGCCGACGAACTGGATGCCGACGCCACCGCCCAGCAGATCGCCGTGTTCGAAGCCGCCCGCCAGGGCCTGGCTGCCGAGTGCAGCCTGCGTAACTCGCCCGGCGTGCTGGGCTGGCCGCAAGCGCCCGGCGATTGGGTACGCCCAGGCCTGATGCTGTACGGCGCCACGCCGTTCGAAGTGCCCCAGGCCCAGGCCGCACGCCTGCAACCGGTGATGACCCTGCAATCGCGGGTCATCAGCGTGCGCGAGCTGCCTGCCGGCGAGCCGGTGGGCTACGGCGCCAAGTTCGTCAGCCCACGGCCAACCCGTGTTGGCGTGGTCGCCATGGGCTATGCCGATGGCTACCCGCGCCAGGCACCCAACGGCACCCCGGTGCTGGTCGCCGGCCAGCGCACTCAGCTGATCGGCCGGGTGTCGATGGACATGCTCAACATCGACCTGACCGACGTGCCGCAAGCCACCGTCGGCAGCCCGGTCGAATTGTGGGGCAAGCAGGTGCTGGCCAGCGAAGTGGCCGCACACGCGGGCACTATTCCTTACCAGATCTTCTGCAACCTGAAGCGGGTACCGCGGGACTACATCGGCGAATGACACGCTGAAGCGGACAGGTTGAGGGGCGGTGTGTTGTAAATACTGAACGGCATTGCCATGATATCGTTCACATCCACCCCCCTTTCCACCGTTTCAGGAGGCTCCAGCTTTGGACGTCGGCGAACGACTGCAAGCCATCCGCAAGCTCAAGGGCCTGTCCCAGCGCGAACTCGCCAAGCGTGCCGGTGTGACCAACAGCACCATCTCGATGATCGAGAAGAACAGCGTGAGCCCCTCCATCAGTTCGCTGCGCAAGGTGCTGAGCGGCATTCCCATGTCGATGGTCGAGTTCTTTTCGGTCGAGCTGGAACCTGAAAGCCCCACTCAGATCGTCTACAAGGCCCACGAGCTGATTGATATCTCGGATGGCGCGGTGACCATGAAGCTGGTCGGCAAGTCGCACCCCAACCGTGCCATCGCGTTTCTCACCGAGGTGTATCCGCCAGGTGCCGACACCGGTGCCGAGATGCTCACCCATGACGGCGAGGAAACCGGCATCCTGCTCGAAGGGCGGCTGGAGCTGGTGGTCGGCAACGAGATCTTCATCCTGGAAGAAGGCGACAGCTACTACTTCGAAAGCACGCGTCCGCACCGCTTTCGCAACCCTTTCAACCAGCCTGCGCGCCTGATCAGTGCGGCGACGCCTTCAAACTTTTGATCCAGCGCAGTGCATTGATTCGGCAATACCCCTTTCCCGTGTAGGGTCGTTTCACGGCCTCTGGGTTCCCGCTATACTTTTCAACGCTCGCCGTTCCGTGGCCGCGAGCGTGATTAGCCACCATGAGGGTGTTCGCGTGAACCAAATCAAGAAGATGCTGGCCGTACCAGCAGCCGTATTCGCCCTCTGGGCAATGAGCGCAACCGCTGCGACCAATGACGACATTGCCAAACGCCTGGAGCCGGTTGGCCAGGTGTGCGTCCAGGGCCAGGAATGCAAAGGCATGGAAGTGGCTGTTGCAGCGGGAGGCGGGGGTGCCAAGACCCCAGATGAGATCATCGCCAAGCACTGCAATGCCTGCCATGGCACCGGGCTGCTTGGTGCGCCTAAAGTGGGCGATACCGCCGCGTGGAAAGAACGCGCCGACCACCAGGGCGGCCTGGATGGCATCCTGGCCAAGGCCATTACCGGCATCAACGCCATGCCGCCCAAAGGCACCTGCGCGGACTGCTCGGATGACGACCTGAAAGGGGCGATCAAGAAGATGTCCGGGCTGTAAGACACAGCTGAATTGCATCAGGCCCGCCGTTGATGGCGGGCTTTGTTTTTGTGGTGCCTGTGCTGGCCCTTTCGCGGGCACGCCCGCTCCCACAAGTCCCCCACAGAACCTGAGGATTGTGGTTATCCTGTGGGAGCGGGCGTGCCCGCGAAAGGGCCAGCACAGGCAACCAACCCGCCAGTGCCATGTCCAACCCCTGAACCCATGGATGTCTCAGGAGGCCCCGATGCACCTCTGCTCCATCGACCAGGCTGTCGAGCAGGTCTTGTCCCGGCTGCCGGCCCATATCCACATGGGCCTGCCTTTGGGCCTGGGCAAGCCTAATGCTTTCGTGAACGCCCTGTACGCCCGGGTGCGCGAGCTGCCCGAGCGGCGGCTGACTATCTACACGGCGCTGTCCCTCGGCCGCCCACCATTGGGCGACGGCCTGCAGCGGCGCTTTCTCGAACCCTTCGTCGAGCGCGTCTTCGCCGACTACGAAGAGCTCGACTACCTTGCCGACCTGCGCAATGACAGCCTGCCGCCGAACATCCGCGTCGAGCAGTTTTTCATGCAGCCCGGCAGCCTGCTGCACAGCGAGGCTGCCCAGCAGGATTACATCAGCAGCAACTACAGCCACGCCGCACGCGACATCAACGCCAAGGGCCTGAACCTGGTCGCGCAACTGGTGGCCGCCACACCTGAAAGGCCTGTTCACCTGAGCCTTGCCTGCAACCCCGACATCACCCTCGACCTGCTGCCGATGATCGCCAAGCGCCGCGCGGCCGGCGAGACCATCCTCATGCTCGGCCAGGTGCACGCCGAACTGCCCTACATGCCCGGCGATGCGGAACTGCCCATCGATGCGTTCGACCTGTTGATCGACGAGGCCGAGCAACGTCGCCTGTTCTCCACACCGAACATGCCGGTGGGCACCCAGGACCACTGCATCGGCTTGCACGCCAGCACACTGGTACGCGATGGCGGCACCCTGCAGATCGGCATCGGTGCAATGGGCGATGCAGTTGCCGCCGCGTTGCTGGCCCGCCAGGGTGACAACGCAGGCTACCGCGCCTTGCTCGACGAGCTGGATACGGGCCCGTGGCATGCGCTGATCGAGCGCGAAGGGGGGCTGGGGACGTTTGCCCAAGGCCTGTACGGCTGCAGCGAGATGTTCGTCAATGGCCTGCTGGTACTGGCCGAAGCAGGCCTGCTGCGGCGCCCGGCCGATGACGAAGGGCCAGTGGTGCATGGCGGTTTTTTCCTTGGCCCGCAGGCGTTCTACCAGCGGTTGAGGGAGATGCCACTCGAACAGCGCGCGCGGTTTGCCATGACCCGTATCAGCTTCATCAACGAGCTGTACGGGCAGGAAGAACTCAAGCGACGTCAGCGCCGCGATGCGCGCTTCATCAACACGGCATTCGCCATGACCTTGCTCGGCGCCGGGGTGGCCGATCAGCTGGAAGACGGCCGCGTGCTCAGTGGCGTGGGCGGGCAGTACAACTTCGTCGCCCAAGGCCATGCGCTAGAGGGAGGGCGCTCGATTCTGCTGCTGCGCAGCTGGCGCGAGGCAGGCGGGGAGGTGACCTCAAACCTGTTCTGGACGTATGGCCACTGCACCATACCCCGGCACCTGCGCGATATCGTGGTGACCGAATACGGCATTGCCGACTTGCGTGGGCAGACCGACAGCGAGGTGATTGCGCGGTTGCTGGCGGTGAGCGATTCGCGTTTCCAGCAGGGGCTCATCGAGCAGGCAAAAGAGGCCGGCAAGCTGCCCAAGGATTTTGAGCTGGACGCTCGCTTTACTGACAATACGCCGCAGCGGTTGGAGGCAATCAGGGTGCGGCATGCGCGGCTGTTCCCGGAGTATCCGATGGGGACGGACTTCACGGCTGAAGAGCGCGACCTGTTGCGGGCGCTGAACTGGTTGAAGAGCAAGTTCAAGCTGAGCGAGGTGCTGGAGCTGGGCAAGGCAGCGTTGGATGCGCCGGGGCCGGAGGGGTATCAAGGGCACCTGGGGCGGATGGGGCTGGCCGCTCCGCAGGGATTGAAGGAAGAGCTGTATCAGCGGCTTTTGCTGGCAGGGTTGGCGGCGACCTGAAAATTGCCGGGGCTACTTTGCAGCCCATCGCCGGCAAGCCAGCTCCCACAGGAGTTTCACAGAGGCCGAGCCTTGTGCAGTACCTGTGGGAGCTGGCTTGCCGGCGATGGGGCCGGTACAGGCTTACTCGATGAAGCTGACCACACCGCCTTCCAGCGACTTCACCCGGGCCAGCGATTCAACGCGGTAGCCCTGGCTGTCCAGCTCGGCACGGCCGCCCTGGAACGACTTCTCGATCACGATACCCAGGCCAGCCACGGTGGCACCGGCTTGCTTGATGATCGAGATCAGCGCTTGCGACGCCTTGCCGTTGGCCAGGAAGTCGTCGATCACCAGCACGCGGTCGCTGCTGTTGAGGTGGCGTGGCGAAATGGCCACGGTGTTCTCGGTCTGCTTGGTGAAGGAGTACACCGAGGCAGTCAGCAGGTTCTCGGTCAGGGTCAGCGACTGGTGCTTGCGCGCAAAGATCACCGGTACGCCCAGTTTCAGGCCAGTCATCACGGCCGGGGCAATGCCCGAGGCTTCGATGGTGACAATCTTGGTCACGCCGGCATCGGCGAACAGGCGGGCGAACTCGTCACCGATCAGCTGCATCAGCGCCGGGTCGATCTGGTGGTTGAGAAACGCGTCGACTTTGAGAACCTGGTCGGAAAGCACGATGCCTTCTTCGCGAATCTTCTGATGCAGTGCTTCCACTTTGTTTTCCTCGATGTAGCAAAGGTGGCCGCAAATAGCGGCAAAGTTTAAGAGTAATGGTTGATCAGCGTTTGAGCATTGCCCGGATATCGGCCAGGGCGTTGTTGCCGCGTGCGGCCTTTACCTCGACCGGCGCATCGTCCAGGCCCTCCCAGGCCAGGTCGTCCGGAGGCAGTTCGTCAAGGAACCGGCTGGGCGTGCAGTCGATGATTTCACCGTACTGCTTGCGCTTGGCAGCGAAGGTGAAGGCCAGGGTCTGGCGCGCGCGGGTGATGCCCACGTAGGCCAGGCGGCGCTCCTCTTCGATGGTGTCGGCCTCGATGCTGGAGCGATGCGGGAGGATTTCCTCTTCCATGCCCATGATGAACACGTAGGGGAACTCCAGGCCCTTGGAGGCGTGCAGGGTCATCATCTGCACACCTTCGGCGTTCTCTTCTTCTTCCTGCTGGCGCTCGAGCATGTCGCGCAACACCAGCTTGCCGATGGCGTCCTCGATGGTCATGTCGCCCTCTTCGTCCTTCTCGAGGGTGTTTTTCAGCGCTTCGACCAGGAACCAGACGTTGCTGATCCGGAAGTCCGCCGCCTTGTCGCTGGCGGTCTGCTGGCGGATCCAGTTCTCGTAGTCGATATCGCGGATCATCTCGTGCAGCGCGGCAATCGGGTCTTCCAGTGCTACCTTGTGGCGTACCCCGTCGAGCCAGTGCTTGAAGCGCTGCAAACGCTCGGTGTAGCGGGCGTCCAGGTGCTCACCCAGGCCCAGCTCCTCGCTGGCGGCGTACATAGAAATGCCGCGCTCGGTGGAATAGTTGCCGAGCTTTTCCAGGGTGGTGGAGCCGATTTCGCGGCGCGGTACGTTGATTACCCGCAGGTAGGCGTTGTCATCGTCCGGGTTCACCAACAGGCGCAGGTAGGCCATCAGGTCCTTGACCTCCTGGCGGCCGAAGAAGCTGTTGCCGCCCGACAGGCGATACGGCACCTGGTGGTGCTGCAGCTTCAGTTCGATCAGCTTGGCCTGGTAGTTTCCGCGGTAGAGGATGGCGAAATCGCTGTACGGGCGGTTGGTGCGCAGGTGCAAGGTGAGGATTTCCATGGCCACGCGTTCGGCCTCGGCTTCCTCGTTCTTGCAGCGGATGACGCGGATCTCGTCGCCCACGCCCATCTCGCTCCACAGCTGTTTCTCGAACGCGTGCGGGTTGTTGGCGATCAACACGTTGGCACAGCGCAGGATGCGGCTGGTGGAGCGGTAGTTCTGCTCGAGCATGACGATCTTCAGGGAAGGGTAGTCCTCCTTGAGCAGCATCAGGTTCTCGGGGCGGGCACCGCGCCAGGCATAGATCGACTGGTCGTCGTCGCCCACCACGGTGAACTGGTTGCGCATGCCGATCAGCATTTTCACCAGCAGGTACTGGCTGGCGTTGGTGTCCTGGTATTCGTCCACCAGCAGGTAGCGCACGCGGTTCTGCCAGCGCTCCAGTACCTCGGGGTGCTCCTGGAACAGTTTGACCGGCTGCAGGATCAGGTCGTCGAAGTCCACCGCGTTAAACGCCTTGAGCGTGCGCTGGTAGTGGGTGTAGACGATGGCGGCGGTCTGCTCGCGCGGGTTGCGCGCCTTTTCCAGGGCCTCGGGTGGCAGGACCAGGTCGTTCTTCCAGGCACCGATCATGTTCTTGATCTCGTCGATGCCGTCGTCGCCGGAGTATTCCTTCTGCATGATGTCCGACAGCAACGCCTTGATGTCGGACTCGTCGAAGATCGAGAAGCCTGGCTTGTAGCCCAGCTTGTCGTGCTCCTTGCGGATGATGTTCAGGCCCAGGTTGTGGAAGGTACACACCGTCAGGCCACGGCCTTCCCCCGGGCGCAGCAGGGTGGCGACCCGCTCCTTCATCTCGCGTGCGGCCTTGTTGGTGAAGGTCATCGCCACGATGTACTGCGCACGGATGCCGCAGTTCTGAATGAGGTGGGCAATCTTGCGCGTGATCACGCTGGTCTTGCCCGAACCTGCACCGGCGAGCACCAAAAGAGGGCCGCCGACGTAGTCACGGGCTTCTTGCTGCCTGGGATTGAGTCGGGACATGCTAGAAACCGGGGGTCGCCAGAAAATAGCCGCGCATTCTAACAGGCATGGGGCGGTTGTGGCGCGACCGTCTGACGTCTGAGTCAGACTTTTGTCCGCCTCATTATTAGCGCCACTAATGCTAGCAACTGAAAAAATCATATTTGCCGGCTCGTCTGGTTTCGAGCACGATGCACGACAAAATACGTCGGGATGCTACGCCCGCAAATGCATGTATAAAAGTGAAAATCATTTTCATTAATGCAGTAGCATACTGGCAGTTATCGTTGCACCGTGAAGTCCTAAGGAGCCCGCTTGTCCACGCCTGTCGAACCTTTGCGTTTGCTGCTGTTGGCTGATGAGCCGCAATGGGCCGCCTTGTTGCACGCCTGCATACCTGCCCTTAACGGCAGTGCCGTGCTGCTGACCGCGCCTGACTGGGACTCGGTCGATAGCCTGTTCAGCCATGATCGCCAGGCCGTGGTGCTGGCAACCCCGGCCCTGCAGCCGGTGCCTGGGCGCTGCGAGCTGCCGACCATCCTGCTGCTCGAGCACGAGCCCGAGGTGGCGCCCAGCGCCGTCAGCGACTGGCTGGTACGCGACCAGCTCAATGCCGACACCCTGCGCCGCTCGCTGCGCCATGTGCGCGAACGCGGGGTGCTGGTGGCCACCTTGCAGCGCCTGGCCGAACAGGACCCACTGACCGGCATCGCCAACCGCCAGGGCTTCCAGGCCTTGCTGACCGCGCGCCTGGCCGAGAACGAGGGCCGTGGCATTGCCTTGGGCCACCTGGACCTGGACAACTTTCGCCACGTCAACGATGCGCTGGGCCACCAGAGCGGCGACCGCCTGATCCTGCAGGTGGTGGCGCGGCTGCAAAACCAGCTCGAAGCAGGCGACCAGCTGGCTCGCCTGGGCAGCGACGAGTTCGCCTTGCTGATCGACACCCGCCGCGACGCCAACCGCGCTGAATGGATTGCCGAGCGCATCGTCGAGGCCCTGGCCGAACCCTACTGGATCGACGGCGAAAGCCTGCTGCTGGGTTGCAGCCTGGGCCTGGCCCATGCCCGCGCGCAGAGCGGTGCCGACCCGCTGATGTGGCATGCGCACATTGCCATGCGCCAGGCCAAGGGCAGCCAGGGCTGCACCTTCCATGTGTTCAATGAACGCATCAATCGCAACGCCCGCAGCCTTGCTGACCTGGAAAGCGAGCTGCGCCGCGCGCTGCGCCGTGACGAGCTGGAGCTGCACTACCAGCCGCGGCTCGACCTGGCCGACGGGCGCATTGTCGGCCTGGAGGCGCTGGTGCGCTGGCGCCATGCCGAACGCGGGCTGTTACCGCCCAGCGAATTCGTGCCCCTGGCCGAGCAGAGCGGCCTGATCGTGCCGTTGGGCTACTGGGTCATCTCCCGTGCCTTGCGCGACATGCAGGCGCTGTGTGAGCGCGGGCTGGAGCCGCTGCACATGGCCGTAAACCTGAGTTTTCGGCAGTTCCAGGACAGCCAGCTGCTGGCCACCCTGAGCCGCCTGATCCTTGAGCATGGCGTGGACGCCCGCTGGCTGGAGTTCGAACTGACCGAGACGGCGGTGATGCGCCGCAACGAGGTGGTGCGCCAGACCATGGACGCCCTCGGCCGCTTGGGCGTGCGCTTCTCGCTCGACGATTTTGGCACAGGGTTCTCTTCGTTCGTGCACCTCAACAGCCTGCCGATCACCTTGCTAAAGGTGGACCGCAGCTTTGTAGCAGAAATGGAAATGCGCGAGGAGAACCGCAAGCTGGTGCACGCCATGATCAACCTGGCGCACAACCTCAACCTCGAAGTGGTGGCCGAGGGAGTGGAGAGCGAAGAGCAGTTGGCGTTGTTGCGTGGGTTTGGCTGTGACCAGGTGCAGGGCTTTTTGGTCAGCAAGCCGCTGCCGGTGGGGGAGTTGATCGATTTTTTGCTGAAGGTGCCTGGCTGTCAGTTGGATGCTGTCCTTTAGGGCCCTTTCGCGGGCACGCCCGCTCCCACAGGGTGGACTGCCCCCAGGAAGTTGGACACCAATCCAATTTCTTGGGGTGTTCACATGAGCAAGTACTCAGATCAATTCAAGCTCACCGCCGTCCAGGCCTACCTGGAGGGTGGTGAAGGATTTAGAACAGTAGCTCGGCGATTTGCAGTGGACTTCAGCCTGCTGCGGCGCTGGTTCTCCGCTTTCCAGAAGCATGGTCAGTTCAGCCTGCGCAAAACCGGCCAGCGGTACAGCACGGCCTACAAGCGCTCAGTCCTTGAGTACATGCACAAGCATCAGCTTTCCTTGCGCCAGACCGCCGCCCATTTTGGTCTTGGTCAGTCCTCGCAGATAGGCATTTGGGCGCGGCAGCACTACAGTGGGAGTCTGGATTTACCTGCTCCCAAGAGAAGAAAACCCGCTGCCATGTCGAAAAAGCCTTACCCCATAAAACCTACGACGTCCGATGACACCGATAAAAGCCGCGACCAGTTGCTGGCTGAGCTTGAGTGGCTGCGTATGGAGAACGCTTACCTAAAAAAGCTGGAAGAACTGAAGAAGCAGGAGCGAAGTCAGCCCAAAAAGCCCTGATCGTGTCGGCGCTCAAGGACAGGTTTCCCTTGGCCGCCGTTCTGCAACTGGCTGACTTACCTCGCAGCACGTTCTATTACCAACTTCAGGCGCAGGCCAAACCTGACAAGCATGCTGTCCTGAAACAGCTGATTCAGCGTGTCTATCACGAGGAAAAAGGGCTCTACGGTTACCGGCGTGTGACGGCGGTGATCCGCAACGCCGGCACCTTGGTTAACAAGAAGGTCGTAGAACGCTTGATGGTCGCGCTTGATCTTCGCTCACTCGTACGGCCCAAAAAGTATCGGTCGTACAAGGGCGTCGTCGGCACTATCGCGCCTAACCTGCTGGAGCGAAACTTCCTCGCGCAGCGCCCGAATCAGAAGTGGGTGACCGATGTGACCGAGTTTAAAGTAGCTGAGAAAAAGGTCTATCTCTCTCCTGTGATGGACTTGTACAACGCCGAAATCGTGGCATACGAAGTGGCCAGCAGGCCTTGCCTCGGGCTGGTTACCAACATGCTGGACAAGGCCTTCAAGCGCCTGGGAAACAAGCCGAAGCTGGTGCTTCACTCGGATCAAGGGTGGCACTACCAGCACTCCCAGTACCGCCATAAGCTGGCAGAGCGAGGACTGAACCAGAGCATGTCACGCAAAGGAAACTGCCTGGACAATGCGGCAATGGAGAGCTTTTTTGGTACGCTTAAGTCCGAGTTTTTCTACCTGAAGCGTTTCGAGAGCGTTGAAGAACTGAAAGCCGGTCTGGACGAGTACATCCACTACTACAACCATGACCGCATCAAGCTAAAGCTCAATGGCATGAGCCCTGTGGAATACAGGGCCCATGCTGCTGAGTCTGCTAGCTGAAACTGTCCAACTTTTGGGGGGCAGTCCAGGGACCGCGCAATCCTGTGGGAGCGGGCGTGCCCGCGAAGAGGCCCTGAAGTCAGGCGGAAGCAGCAGCCCCTGCGCGCGCCACCGCCTTTCTCAAAAGCCGCTTCATCCGCCACTCAAAGCCAAAGGTCAGCGCCACCGCCGCACACGCCAGCCCCAGCGCCAGCCCCCACCAGATCCCCACTGCACCACCGCCCAGGGTAAAGGTGAACAACCAGGCGCTCGGCGCCCCCACCAGCCAGTAGCACACCAGCCCGATCAGGAAGGTGGTCTTGGCATCCTTCAGCCCACGGATCGAGCCCATGGCAATGGTCTGCATGCCATCGAACAGCTCGAACCACGCCGCCACCATCAACAACTGCACGGCCACCTGGAAGATCGCGGCAAAGGCCGGGTCATTGCGGTCGATGAACAGCCCCACCAGCGCTTCGGGCAGCAGCAGGAACAGCGCGGCGAAGGCGAACATGATCATCGCCCCGAAGCCGATGCCCACGCGCCCGGCACTGCGCGCCGCCAGCAGGTTGCCAGCGCCGTAGTACAAGCCCACGCGCATGGTCACCGCATAGGACAAGCCCGTCGGCACCATGAACGCCGTGGACACGATCTGCAGGGCGATCTGGTGTGCCGCCAGTTCGGTGCTGCCCAGTACCCCCATGCACAGCGCAGCGAAGGCGAACAGGCCCACTTCCACCATGTAGGTACCACCAATTGGCAGGCCCAGCCGCCACAGCTCGCGCAGGGCTGGCAGCGACGGGCGTGACAGGCCCTTGCGCAGCGGGTAGGCGGCGTAGGCCGAATGCCAGCGGATGTACAAAGCAAGGGCGATGGCCATGCCCAGCGATACCACTGCGGTGACCAGGCCGATGCCCATCAGGCCTAGCTTTGGCAGGCCGAACATGCCTTCGATCAACGCCACGTTGAACAGGTAGTTGAGCACCGTGCCGACCACGCTGATCACCATCACCGGGGTCGAGCGGCCCAGCGCGCTGGTAAAGCCACGCAAGGCCATGAAGGTCAGGTAGCTGGGCAGCGCCAGCGGCAGCAGGGTGAGGAATTCGGCGGCCGAGGCAACGTTTTCGGGCTGTTGCCCGAACAGCAGCAGTACCGGCTCAAGATTCCACAGGGCCAGCGCGGCGATCAGCGCCAGGCCCCAGGCCAGCCACACGCCGTTCTGTGCCAGGCGGGTGGCACCTTCGATGTCGTTGGCGCCCTTGCGGATCGCCACCAAGGTGCCGACCGCAGCGATCACGCCCAGGCAAAAGATCGACACGAACGAGTAGCTCGCCGCGCCCAGGCCGCCACCGGCCAGCGCTTGCGGGCTGATACGGGCCATCATCAGGGTGTCGGTCAGCACCATCAGCATGTGCGCCAACTGCGAGGCGATCAGCGGCCCGGCCAGGCGCAGCAAAGCCTTGAGTTCTGTGGTGGGCGCGACATGCATGGGGTGGTCCTTTTTCCTGGGGAAAACAACGAAGGGCGATTCTGAGGCTTCGGTCAACTTTGCACAAAAGGATAAAAGCGATCCTTGGCATGAGTCTGACTCATGTATATATGCTCATTGATGATTCGCTCCACAGTCCCGTATGGCAGGTGCCTCATGTCCCGACAGCTCCCTCCGTTGTATGCCCTGCGCGCATTCGAAGCTGCTGCACGGCTTTGCTCGTTCACCCGTGCGGGCGAAGAGCTGTCGATTACCCAAAGTGCTGTCAGCCGGCATATCCGTACGTTGGAAGAGCACTTTGCCTGCCGCCTGTTCGTGCGCAGTGGCCGCAGCCTGCAGTTGACCGAAGCGGCGCGGGTGCTGTTGCCCGGGGTGCGCGAAGGCTTCGCGGCGCTGGAGCGGGCCTGCGATAACTTGCGCGGTGAAGATGACATCTTGCGCATGAAAGCCCCCTCGACCCTGACCATGCGCTGGTTGCTGGCGTGCCTTAGCCGGTTCCGCCACCTGCAACCGGGCAACGAAGTGCAGCTGACCAGCGCATGGATGGACGTCGACCATGTGGACTTCAACCAGGAACCGTTCGATTGCGCAGTGTTGCTCAGCGACGGCGTGTTCCCGGCGGAGTGGGAGGTGCGCAAGCTGTTTCCGGAGTTGCTGATCCCGGTCGGTGCGCCGGACCTGCTCGACGAAGAGCCTTGGGACGTGGGCCGGCTAGCCTCTATCGAACTGCTGCACCCCACGGTGGACAAGCGTGACTGGCGGGAATGGCTGGAGCGCATGGGGCTTGGCGACAAGGTTTCGCTCAAGGGCGGTCAGGTGTTCGACACCCTGGAGCTGGGCATGATTGCCGCTGCACGGGGCTACGGGATTTCCATGGGTGATTTGCTGATGGTGGCCGAAGATGTGGCGCAGGGGCGGTTGAGCCTGCCTTGGCCGACAGCAGTGCCCAGTGGGATGGACTACTACCTGGTATGGCCGCGCACCCGGCCGGGTGGCGAACGGTTGCGGCGCTTGAGTGATTTTCTGGCAGACGAGGTGGCGGCGATGGATTTGCCGGATGTGGAAATCCTGCCGCCTCTGGTTTGAACCTCTGGGGCTGCGTCGCGAAAGGGCCGCAAAGCGGCCCCCGGCAATCCAAAGCCTTACATCGATCCCAGGTTCAACGCCTGTGCACAGGCCTGCAGCGAGCGGCGCTCGCTTTGCGCATACAGTGCCAGCTCATCCTGCACTTGCAGCCCCAACGCCGCTTCGAACGCATCGCGGTTGGCATTACTGCCGTATTCGGCCTGTGCATCGTCGCCCAGGTTGGACTGGAAGATCCCCGCCGCACTTACCGGCAGGAAGTCCTCGTACACCAGCGCCTCGAAATGCACATGGCCAGCGTCGATCAGCCCTTGCAGGGTGGTCGGGCGGCCCTCCTGGTCACGCGCAGCCAGGCCTTTCTCAGTGGCAAAGTAGCGGAAGTACGCCAGGCCCTGTTGACGCATCTGCGCCAGGTCATCCGGGAATTCGGCAAAGGTATCTTTGAGCAAGGTCATGTAGCGCTCGGCATTGGCTTCGGCCGGTGCGCCGCCCAGGGCGGCGCGGGTGGCGTCGAGCAGCTTGTCGTACAGCTGGCGGCCTTTCGGCGTCAGGGCCGCGCCACGTTGCTCGATCTCGCCAAAGCGCGCGGTGTGGCTGCCTTCGCTACCCTGCTGGTCGCTGAACGCGACCTTTTCCTGCAAGGCCTTGAAGCTGGTCTGGCGCAGCAGGATCGGATGGCGGCGGGTGGGCGGGCCTTCGACCACGGCCTTCGGCGGGATGCCCTTGGCCGGCATGCCGAGCTGGATCGCATCGATGTCCAGGGTGCGTGGGGTCAGGTGGTTGATGTGTGGGCCCTTGAAGGCCACCACATCGGCAATCAGGCGGTGCTGGTCGTGCAGTTGCTGGTACTGCTCGGCGGTCACGGTGGCGTCATGGTGCCAGCGGAAGGTGTGCAGCGCTTCCTGCACGAACGCTTCGGCATCGGCTGCGTTCAGGCCGCCATCGCGCTCGCACTGGGCGATCAGTTCGAGGGCGCGGCTGGTGAAGATCTGGCGCTTGGCCAGGATGCTCTGTGCCAGCTCACGCAGCTGCGGGTTGTCGATCAGCTCCAGGCGCAGCAGCGAGGTGAACACACGGAACGGGCTGACGTGCAGTGACTGCTCGTGTACCGCGCGAAAAGCGGTGGAGTGCACCGGCACGCCAGCGGAGCTGAGGTCGTAGTAGCCGACCGGCTGCATGCCCATGACGGCAAACAGGCGGGCGATGGTGGCCAGTTCTTCGGCGGTGCCGACGCGGATGGCGCCGTGGCGTTCGTGGTCCAGGCGCTCGATTTCGCCGGTCCAGCGCAGGGCTTCGGCAACCTTGGGCTGCTGGACCATGACCTGCTGGTTGATTTCGCTCACCAGCTCCAGCAGCGTGCCGTACAGCGGCACTTCCTGTTTGTACATGAGCGACATGGCGGCAGAGAACTGCGCGCGAATGCTGTCTGGGCTGACGAAATCGTGGGCGGGCATCGCTAGCTTCCTGGTTGGGTTCGGACGCTTACATGAAAGCTGGGAATGCACTTGGCTCACAAGCGAAAAAAAGTGAGTGTGTCATTCCTTTTTTGATCGACCTTCAGGGCCATTGGGGCTGCTTTGCAGCCCATTCGCGGCACAAGGCCGCTCCTACAGGGGACCGCGTTGCTGTTGAGCGGCCTTGTGCCCTGGCAATCTCAAGGCTGAAGCTGCTCGTGAATCCACTCCACCAAAGCCCGCACCTTGGGCACCTCCGCCGCATGCTCGGCATACGCCAGGTAATGCGCCCCGGCACTGCGCATCGCATGGTTCCACGGCACCACAAGGCTCCCTTCCGCCAGTTCCTTCGCCGCCAGGTAACGCGGCACCAGCGCCACCCCGCAACCGGCCTGTGCAGCGCTCAACGCCATATAGAACGTATCGAAACGAGGCCCGTGGTAGGCGCTGACGCTCTGCAACCCCAACTCCAGGAACCACTCATGCCAGGCCTCCGGCCGCGAAGTGCTTTGCAACAGCACCAGGTCGGCCAGTTCTGCAGCATCGCCCAGCGTGCGCCCGGCCAGCAGCTCTGGCGCACACACCGGCACCACTTCCTCACGGAACAGCTCCACGCAAGTGGCCCCCGGCCACGTGCCCTGGCCATAGAAGAACACCACGTCCGCCGAGCCCTGCAGCAGGGCGAACGGCTCCATCTCGTTGCGTATGTCCAGGTGGATGTTGGTGTGGCGTTTGCCAAAACCCTTGAGGTGCGGGATCAACCAGCGCACGCCAAAACTTGGTTGAGTGGCTACCTTCAATATCTCGGTCTGCTCGCCGTAGGTGAGCACGTAGCGGCTGGACATATCCACTTGGGTGAGGATCTTGTTGACCTCGGCCAAGTACAGGCTGCCGGCGGGGGTCAGTTGCAAGCGCCGCCGGATGCGCAGGAAAAGGTGGTGGCGCAGCATGTCTTCAAGCTGCGCCACCTGCTTGCTGACGGCGCTCTGGGTCAGGTGCAGTTCTTCGGCGGCACGGGTAAAGCTCAAATGGCGGGCTGCAGCCTCAAAGCACTGCAGGGCGGTCATGGAAGGCACCAGGCGTTTGGACATAGCGGTCTCTGCGGCTCAAATCATTACCTGACGGAATGATATGCGGAATAAAGGTCGTTTGTTGTACCTATGTGATCGGATTAATACTGATCCACATCATTTTTCCACCCCATCACCGATGTAGGAGATGCACAAATGGTTGCTGGATTGCTCGAGCGCCTTGGCGTTGCCGCCGAGGCTTACACCCAGGGCGACTACCCTGTTCACACGCCGATCGACGGCAGCCAGATCGCCTCGGTGAAACTGCTCGGCAAGGCCGAGACCATCGCCCGCATCGATCAGGCCCAGAGCGCATTCGACGCCTGGCGCACTGTGCCGGCCCCGCGCCGTGGCGAACTGGTGCGCCTGTTCGGCGAAGTGTTGCGTGAGCACAAGGCCGACCTGGGCGAGCTGGTCTCGATCGAAGCCGGCAAGATCACCCAGGAAGGCCTGGGCGAAGTGCAGGAAATGATCGACATCTGCGACTTCGCCGTGGGCCTGTCGCGCCAGCTGTACGGCCTGACCATCGCTTCCGAGCGCCCGGGCCACCACATGCGTGAAACCTGGCACCCGCTGGGCGTGGTTGGCGTGATCAGCGCCTTCAACTTCCCGGTCGCCGTCTGGGCCTGGAACACCGCCCTCGCCCTGGTGGCCGGTAACTCGGTGGTGTGGAAGCCGTCTGAAAAGACCCCGCTGACCGCCCTGGCCTGCCAGGCGCTGTTCGAAAAAGCCCTGAAAGCCTTCGGCGATGCCCCGGCTGGCCTGGCCCAACTGGTGATTGGCGGCCGTGAAGCCGGCGAAGCCATGGTCGATGACCCGCGCGTACCACTGGTCAGCGCCACCGGCAGCACCCGCATGGGTCGCGAAGTCGGCCCACGTGTGGCCGCCCGCTTTGGCCGCAGCATCCTCGAACTGGGCGGCAACAACGCCATGATCCTGGCGCCGAGCGCCGACCTGGACCTGGCCGTGCGCGGCATCCTGTTCTCGGCTGTCGGCACCGCCGGCCAGCGTTGCACCACCCTGCGCCGCCTGATCGTGCACCGCTCGATCAAGGACGAAGTGGTTGCCCGCGTCAAAGCCGCCTACGGCAAAGTGCGTATCGGCGACCCGCGCAAGGACAACCTGGTGGGCCCGCTGATCGACAAGCTGTCGTTCGACGCCATGCAGGGCGCGCTGGCCAAGGCCCGCGACGAAGGTGGCCAGGTGTTTGGTGGCGAGCGTCAGCTGGCCGACCAGTACCCGAACGCCTACTACGTGTCGCCTGCCATTGCCGAAATGCCGGCGCAGAGCGACGTGGTGCGCCACGAAACCTTCGCCCCGATCCTGTATGTGCTGGCCTACGACGACTTCGAAGAGGCCCTGCGCCTGAACAACGAAGTGCCACAAGGCCTGTCGTCGTGCATCTTCACCACCGACATCCGTGAAGCCGAGCGCTTCCAGAGTGCTTCGGGCAGCGACTGCGGTATCGCCAACGTCAACATCGGTACCAGCGGCGCCGAGATCGGCGGTGCGTTTGGCGGCGAGAAGGAAACCGGCGGTGGTCGTGAGTCGGGTTCGGATGCCTGGAAAGGCTACATGCGTCGCCAGACCAACACCGTGAACTACTCGCGTGAGCTGCCGCTGGCGCAGGGTATCGTGTTCGACTGATGTATTGATGCTGCATGGCCGGGGGCATAGCCCCCGGTTCGCGGCACAAGGCCGCTCCTACACAGGCATCGCGATCTCCTGTAGGAGCGGCCTTGTGCCGCGAATGGGCTGCGAAGCAGCCCCAACAAGAACAAATTGCTGGAGCCGGCCATGTCCGAACTGCGTCAAGAATGCTTGTGGGAATTCGTCAGCAAACCGACCGTTGCCGCCCAGGCCCTGGCCGGTGAGCACAAGGCTGATGTCTGCGTGATCGGCGGTGGCATCACTGGCCTGTCGGCGGCCATCCACCTGCTCGAACAGGGCAAGTCGGTGATCCTGCTTGAGGCCTGGAAGATCGGCCACGGTGGCTCCGGGCGCAACGTCGGCCTGGTCAACGCCGGCACCTGGATCCGCCCCGACGACGTCGAGGCCACCCTCGGCCAGAAGCAGGGCAGCCGCCTGAACAAGGTGCTCGGCGAAGCCCCGGGTGAAGTGTTCGCCATGATCGAGCGCCTGGGCATCGACTGCCAGGCCCAGCACAAAGGCACGCTGCACATGGCGCACAACGCCACCGGCATCGCTGACCTCGAGGCCCGCCACGAACAATGGCGACGCCGTGGTGCCGACGTGGAGCTGCTGACCGGCGCCCAGTGCCAGGAATATTGCGGTACCAACAAGATTTCCGCCGCGTTGCTCGACCGCCGCGCTGGCACCATTAACCCCATGGGCTACACCCAGGGCCTGGCGGCTGCCGTGGCGCGCCTGGGCGGCAAGCTGTTCCAGCAGTCTTCGGTCGAAGGCCTGGAACGTGATGGCGATGGCTGGAGGGTGAAGACTGCGCGTGGCTCGGTGCGCGCCGACAAGGTGGTTGTTTCCACTGGCGCGTACACCGAAGGCGACTGGAGCAACCTGCAGAAGCAGTTCTTCCGTGGCTACTACTACCAGGTGGCGTCCAAGCCGCTGCAGGGTGCCGCGGCCGACAAGGTACTGCCACATGGCCAAGGCTCGTGGGACACCCGCACCGTGCTTAGCAGCATCCGCCGCGACGATCAGGGCCGCCTGCTGCTCGGCAGCCTGGGCCGGGTCGACAACAAGCCGGCGTGGTTTGTGCGCAGCTGGGCGGACCGCATCCAGAGCCACTATTACCCGGAACTGGGCAAGGTCGAGTGGGAAATGCACTGGACCGGCTGTATCGACTTTACCCCTGACCACCTGATGCGCCTGTTCGAGCCGGCGCCAGGGTTGGTCGCGGTTACGGGTTACAACGGGCGTGGCAACACCACAGGTACCGTGATCGGCCGTGCCTTTGCCGAGTTTCTGCTCAAGGGTGACGCGGACAGCCTGCCGATTCCGTTCTCGCCGATGAGCGGCGTGAGTGCGCCTTCGCTGCGGACCGCGTTCTACGAATCTGGCTTCTCGCTTTACCACGCGGGGCAGTGCCTGAGGGTTGTGTTGTAAGTACTGGCCTCTTCGTGGGCATGCCCGCGAAGAGGCCAGCCAGGTTTACTTGTGCAACCAGCTGAGGAAGCCGCCTTTCTTGATCAGGGCCGGCTTTTGCAGCAACAACGACTCCCGGCTTTGCCGGCGGAACCGCTGCAATTTGCTCAACGCCGTCTGCACTTCGCCACGCTGCTGCAAACAGCTCTTCACCTGTTCCTTTTCGATGCGGTACAGCACGCAACCGGTCAGTGTGCGAAACTCGGCAAACGAGTCGTCCTCATCGATGATCCCCTCGATCCCCAGCACCTCACCCGGCCCCATGCGCCCGGCTTCGATCCGCTTGTCGCCATCACGCACCGACGCAGACACCACCCCGCTGCCAATCACCAGCAGGTGCTCGGAATGCTCACCCACGCCCAGGATCACCTGGTCCGCCAGGTACTCCACCGCCGTCATGCGCTGGCTCAGCGCGTCACGCTCCTCATCGCTTAGCGAGCGGAACACCCGCACTTCGTCCAGGACCTCGCGCTGGCGGCTGCGCGGCGGCAGGGCCAGGTCCACGTTCCACATCACCCCGCTGGCCTCCAGGTGGCGGTGGGCAAGGTCGAACAGCTGATTGCGTGCGTCGCCCTTGGTGCCCGCATCGGCCACGAAGCCGCTGGCCTCGTACTCCACGGACTCCAGCGTCGAGGCCTTCACCGTCACCTTCGGCTTTGGGGTCGCAAGAATGGCACTGACGCCCTGCAAGGCCTTTTCCAGCGCATCGAACACCCGCTTGGGCCGCACTTTGGCCGGCACCACCACGCTGATCGACACCCCATGCACATCGGCCGGGCGGCTGTGGTTGAGCAGCCGCGCCTTGGCCGCGACCGAGTTGGGGATCACCGCCAGGCTGCCGGTGCCGGTCAGCAGCCGCGTGGCGCGCCAGTCGATGTCCAGCACCTTGCCTTCGGTGCCGTCGATGGAGATTGAATCGCCAATCTGATAGGGCCGCGTGGTGTTCAGCACGATGCCGCTGAACACGTCCGCCAAGGTGCTCTGCAACGCCAAGCCGATGACGATGGCCATCACCCCGGACGTAGCCAGCAAGCCCTTCACCGGCAGTTGCATCACATAGCCCGCGGCAGCCACTACAGCGACCAAAAAGATCAACGCCCCCAGCACATCCTGCAGCAGCCGCCCGCCATGGCTGCCCCGGGCCACCAGCAGCAGGCCGAACACCACCGTGACCGTTCGCGCGCCAAACAGCCACCAGCCGATGGCCAGTACCGTGGCCATGAGGTTGCGCGAGACATCGTCGGGCCAGGGTGGCGGTTGCAGCGGGCTCATGCCGGCGGCCACCAGCACCGAGCTGAACAGCAGGAATATCACCAGCCGCGTGCCGATGCGCCAGGCACGGCGCTGCGTGGGGATGACTTGCCAGAGCACGAGGTCGAGCAGGATGAGGGTAGTGCCGAGCAACAACGGGGACGACTGGATGAACGCCAGCATGGTGGTCTCGGGGGTGAGGGGAGGGCTGTGGGTAGTAATAGAGCAGGTTTGCCGGGCAGGCAATGCAAGCCTGTGCTGGCTCCTTCGCGGGCTTGCCCGCTCCCACAGGTAAAGCGCTGCTTTTGAATCTTGTGCGATCCCTGTGGGAGCGGGCGAGCCCGCGAAGAGACCAGCAAAACCAACGCCAATCTATCGTTCCTAAAACAGAACGTTAAAGCCAAAAAACGCTATCTACCGCTGCAAGGGTGATGGTTTTAATCTTCTCCCATCAGCGCGAAACACCCAACTTACTGAAGACAGAAACCCTTAGGAGCAACGACCATGACCAACTTCAAATACAACCGCCTGAACAAAGACGACGCCGCCGTACTGCTGGTCGACCACCAGGCTGGCCTGCTGTCCCTGGTCCGCGACATCGAACCAGACGCTTTCAAGAACAACGTGCTGGCCCTGGCTGACCTGGCCAAGTTCTTCAACCTGCCGACCATCCTCACCACCAGTTTCGAGCAAGGCCCCAACGGCCCGCTGGTCCCCGAGCTGAAAGCCCTGTTCCCGGATGCCCCGTACATCGCTCGCCCCGGCCAGATCAACGCCTGGGACAACGAAGACTTCGTCAAGGCAGTAAAGGCCACCGGCAAGAAGCAGCTGATCATCGCCGGCGTCGTGACTGAGGTGTGTGTTGCTTTCCCGGCCCTGGCGGCTCTGGAAGAAGAGTTTGATGTGTTCGTGGTGACTGATGCCTCCGGCACCTTCAACGCCATGACCCGCGACGCCGCCCATGACCGCATGAGCCAGGCCGGTGCGCAACTGATGACCTGGTTCGGCGTAGCGTGCGAGCTGCACCGCGACTGGCGCAACGACGTTGAAGGCCTGGCCGCGCTGTGCTCCAACCACATCCCGGACTACCGCAACCTGATGACCAGCTACAACGCCTTCAACGCCGGCAAGTAAGCCGACCGCCCCGGGCACCGCCAGTCGGTGCCCGCCAAGGGCAGCACACCCATCCAATCCTCCGCCCGTTCACCGTTGCACAGTGGATGCGGGCAAGCTCATCCCAAGGAACGCCGATGAACACCGCACTCCAAGACAACCGTGAAGTGGTGACCGTATGCCTGCAACACCACGTTCTCGCTAGCCCGACGGGCGCGACGCCGGCCCAGCCACCGCGCTGGAAACAGGCGCTGCTGACCTACCTGGTGATCTGCCCGATGACCATGGTCATTCCGCAACTGCTGGCGCCGTTGTTTGCACGCTTCCCGCAGCTGGGCGGCCCGATTACCGGCAACCTGATCGTCAACCTGTTCGTCATCCTGCCGGTGGTGTTCTACATCATGCCTTGGGTAACCCGCCGCTGTGCCAACTGGCTGCGCGGTTGAGTCGCGCCCTTACTTCGATACTTTCAAGGAGATACCGACATGAGCACGTTCGTTACCCGCGATGGCACTTCGATCTATTTCAAGGACTGGGGCAGCGGCAAGCCCGTGCTGTTCAGCCACGGCTGGCCACTGGATGCCGACATGTGGGATTCGCAGATGGAGTTCCTGGCCAGCCGCGGCTACCGCGCCATCGCCTTCGACCGCCGTGGGTTCGGCCGTTCGAGCCAGCCGTGGAGCGGTTACGACTACGACACCTTCGCCGATGACATCGCCCAGCTTATCGAACACCTCGACCTGCGCGACGTGACCCTGGTGGGCTTTTCGATGGGTGGCGGCGATGTCAGCCGCTACATCGCCCGCCACGGCAGCGAGCGGGTGGCCGGGTTGGTGCTGCTGGGTGCGGTGACGCCGGTGTTCGGCAAGCGCGACGACAACCCTGAAGGGGTCGACCTGTCGGTGTTCGAGGGTATTCGTGCCGGCCTGCGTGCCGACCGTGCGCAGTTCATTGCCGATTTTGCGACGCCGTTCTATGGCCTGAACCATGGGCAGCAGGTGTCCCAGGGCGTGCAGACGCAGACCCTGAACATCGCGCTGATGGCATCGATCAAAGGCACGCTGGAGTGCGTGACGGCGTTCTCCGAGACCGATTTCCGGCCGGACATGGGCAAGGTCGATGTACCGACGTTGGTGATCCATGGTGACGCCGACCAGATCGTGCCGTTCGAGGCCACCGGCAAGCAGGCGGCGGAGCTGATTCGTGGGGCTGAGCTGAAAGTGTATGCCGGGGCGCCGCACGGGTTTGCGGTGACCCATGCGCAGCAGTTGAACGAGGACTTGCTGGCGTTTCTCCAGCGGTAATTGTGGGAGGCATTCGCGGGCTCGCCCGCGAATAGGCCGGCCCTGGCAGCACTAATGTTGATCAGGGCTAACCTTCTACAGCCTACCGCACATCCATCCAAGCCCTGACCCAGCATTAACCGGCATGCTCCGCAGTTGCGCCTGCCGCCGCCGCACCCAGACGGAGAACACCATGGCCCAAGACCGCAACGACAAGACCCGTCGCCAGTTCCTCGCCACCAGCACCGTGCTCGGTGCCGCGGGCGCGCTCTGGTCCGCATTGCCCTTCACCGGCCAAGCCGGTTCCGCTCACGCATCCACCCAAGGAGGTTCCATGACCGCCGACCTGATTCTGTTCAACGGCAAGCTGCACACCGTTGACCGCGAAAAGCCCACCGCGACCGCCGTCGCCATCAAGGACGGCCGCTTCGTCGCCGTGGGCAACGACGCCGAGGCCATGGCCCACAAGGGCGCCGCGACGCAAATCATCGACCTCAAGCAGCGCACGGTGATACCGGGCCTGAATGACTCGCACCTGCACCTGATCCGCGGTGGCCTGAACTACAACCTCGAACTGCGCTGGGAAGGCGTGCCGTCGGTGGCTGATGCCCTGCGCATGCTCAAGGACCAGGCCGCGCGCACGCCAACCCCGCAGTGGGTGCGGGTAGTCGGTGGCTGGAACGAATTCCAGTTCGCCGAGAAACGCATGCCCACCCTGGAAGAAATCAACCAGGCTGCGCCCGACACCCCGGTATTCCTGCTGCACCTATACGACCGCGCGCTACTCAACCGCGCTGCGCTCAAGGCCGTCGGCTACGACAAGAGCACCCCGAACCCGCCGGGAGGCGAGATCCAGCGCGACAAGTTTGGCAACCCGACCGGCATGCTGATCGCCCGCCCGAACGCGATGATCCTCTACGCCACCCTGGCCAAAGGGCCGAAGCTGCCGCTGGAGTACCAGGTCAACTCCACCCGCCAGTTCATGCGCGAACTCAACCGCCTGGGCCTCACCAGTGCCATCGACGCCGGCGGCGGCTACCAGAACTTCCCCGACGACTATTCGGTGATCCAGGAGCTGGCCGACAACAACCAGCTGACCGTGCGCATCGCCTACAACCTGTTCACCCAGAAGCCCAAGGAAGAGTTGGACGACTTCAAGAAGTGGACCTCCAGCGTCAAGCTGCACAGCGGCACCGACTTCCTGCGCCACAACGGCGCCGGCGAAATGCTGGTGTTCTCCGCCGCCGACTTCGAGGACTTCCTCGAGCCGCGCCCGGACCTGCCACAGACCATGGAAGAAGAGCTGGAACCGGTGGTGCGCCACCTGGTCGAGCAACGCTGGCCGTTCCGCCTGCACGCCACCTACAACGAATCGATCACGCGCATGCTCGACGTGTTCGAGAAGGTCAACCGCGACATCCCGTTCAACGGCCTGCCGTGGTTCTTCGACCACGCCGAAACCATCACCCCCCAGAACATCGAGCGCGTGCGCGCCTTGGGCGGTGGCATCGCCGTCCAGGATCGCATGGCCTTTCAGGGTGAGTACTTTGTCGACCGCTACGGCGCCAAGGCTGCCGAGCAGACCCCGCCCATCAAGCGCATGCTGGACATGGGCGTGCCAGTGGGTGCCGGTACCGACGCTACCCGTGTGTCCAGCTACAACCCGTGGACCTCGCTGTACTGGCTGGTCAGCGGCAAGACCGTCGGCGGCATGGAGCTGTACCCGGAAGGCCTGGATCGCGACACCGCACTGCAACTGTTCACCCAGGGCAGTGCCTGGTTCTCCAGCGAGCAGGGCAAGAAGGGCCAGATCAAGGTGGGCCAGCTGGCCGACCTGGCGGCGCTGTCGCTGGACTTCTTCAGTGTCGATGAAGAGGCGATCAAGGGCATCGAGTCGGTGCTGACCATCGTCGATGGCAAGGTGGTGTACGGGGCGGGAGAATTCGATCGCCTTGGCCCACCGCAGGTGCCAGTGCTGCCAGAGTGGTCGCCAGTAGCCAAGGTGCCAGGGCACTGGCGCGTGGGTACGCCATCGTTGGCGGCAGCCGTGCATCAGTGCTCGGGGCCGTGCGGGGTACATGCGCACAGTCACGACAAAGCGCGCAAATCGAGTGTGCCGGTGAATGACTTCCAAGGTTTCTGGGGGGCGCTGGGTTGTTCTTGCTTTGCTTTCTAAGCTGAGCTGACATGAAGGAAGGGGACCAGTGTCTGGCCCCTTTCTTGTGTTTTCAGTGCCGGCCTCTTCGCGGGTAAACCCGCTCCCACAGGGATCGCGCGGGTGCCGAGTGCTGTACAGCACCTGTTCGAAGAGGCAGTGTTCATGTCAGAAGCTGCCTTTGAGTGGGTATTCGATGATCAGGTAGATGCGGTCGATGTCATCGCCGGCCTGGGCCTGGTTGGCGCGGTGGCTCACGTGGGAGAACGACAGGCTCAGGTCTTTGGCCGCACCTGACTGCACCACGTATTTCAGGTCGATGTCGCGTTCCCAGTGCTTGCCGCCCGGTCCGTACTGGCCGGTGTAGGCGCCACCCGCTGGTGCATGGCTGCCATCGATACCACGGCCGCTGACGTAGCGGCCCATCAGGCTCAGGCCGGGCACGCCGAGGGTGGCAAAGTTGAGGTCGTAGCGCAGTTGCCACGAGCGCTCGCCGGGGCCGTTGAAGTCGGCGTACTTGATCGAGTTGGCCAAGTAGATGGAATCGCCACCGACGAAGTCGAACGGGGTGTCGCCCTCGACCTTCTGGTAGGCCAGGCTCAGCGCCTGGGCGCCGAAACTGTATTTGGCCAGAAGGCTGTAGGCGAGGGTGTCGATTGCGCCCGCGCTGGCGTTGCCGGTATCGCGGGTTTTGTACAGGTTCCCGTCCAGGCGCCAGTTGCGCTCAGCCAGGTTCAGGTTCAGGTAGGCCTGGCGCCAGGTGTCCTGCAACTGCCCGGCATACAGCGCGCCGCCGAACGGGCCTGCGGGCGCGAAGGTGGCGCCGGCCAGGCTGATTGCGCGGTTGTGAGTACTGGCGCCGTAGCCGCTGAAGTCGTCATGGGTAGAGCTGTTGTCCTGGTTGCTGAAGGCGGTGAAACGCCCGGCCTGCAGGCGCCAGTCGGGCAGGTCGGCGTTTTCCACGAACCAGCCGGTGGCGTATTCCGGGTGCAGGCGTTTGTCGCCGGTATCGAATACCGGTGTTTCCACCATCATCTCGCCATAGCGCAGCCGGGTATTGCCCACGCGAAATTTGAGTGCGGCACCAGCGCTGGAATAGTCGGACTCGGCGCGGCCATCGCTGTCGCGTGGCAGCACGCCAGTGCCGGCATGGCCGCGGCCGCCGTCGAGCTTGAGGCCGATAAAACCGTGGGCATCGAGGCCCACCCCGACAGCGCCCTGGGTGAACCCGGAGCGTACCTCGCCGATGAAACCCTGGGCCCATTCCTGGCGGTAGTTCTGGCCGCTGGCGGAAGGTGAGCGGAAGTCGCTGTGCAGGAAATAGTTACGGCTGAGCAGCGACCAGCCGGGTTCGTCGGCTTGGCTGAATGTGGGGCACAAGGCGAGCGTGGCGAGCAGGGCGCGGCCCGGTCCGTGAGTGGCGCGGATCATGAGGGCTCCGGGTGGGATGATCCGGGACTGTGGAGCAAGTGTAGGCCAGCGGTCTTGTAAGGGTGTGCTGGGGGAGGTGCCCACACCATCATTGCAGGAGCGGCTATCACCGCGAAGAGGCCGGCACAGGCTGCCTAGTCGCTGAACGCCTGGACAATAGCCTCTATCACCACCCGCACCCGCGCGGTGTGCCGCACATCCTGATGGGTCACCAGCCAGATGTCGTAAGGCTTGCCCGGCGGCCATACCTGCTGAAGGCCATCGCGCTCCCCCAGTGGCACCGGCAGCTCACCCAGGCCGATACCACTTGCCAGCGCCCGCCGCACCATAAGACCCGAGGTGCAGGTTATTGCAATCCGCCCTTGAGCTATCGACTCGCCCGCCAGGGTCACCTCCTTGCCGCTGTCCAGGTACGGTTGGTAGATCACCAGTTCGTGCCCGGCAAATGCGCTGCCCGGCGGGGGTTCACCGCGTCGCTGCAGGTATTCGCGAGAAGCGAAAAGCCCGCTGTTCCAGCGCGCCAGCCGGCGCACAACCAGCTCGGGGTTATCCGGCTTATGTGTACGCACAGCGATATCGGCCTCGCGCTGGCTGAGGTTGAGCATCTGCGTCGAAGCGTGCAGTTGCACTTCGATACCCGGGTGGTCGAGGCGCAGGCGGGCAATCGCCGGGATGATGAAGTCGAGGGCGAAGGAATCGGTGGTGGTGACCCGCACTGCGCCGCTCAGGCGCTCATCCATGCCGAGGATCTGCCGCTGCAGGCCGGCGGCGGCCGTCTCCATCTCGAGTGCCGCACGCATCGCCACTTCGCCGGCGCTGGTCAACGAATAGCCGCTGGAGGTGCGCAGGAATAGGGTCGCGTCCAGCGCACTTTCCAACGACGACAGCCGGCGGCCGACGGTTGCCTGGTCCACACCCAGGCGACGGGCTGCGCCTCGCAAGGTCTGCTCGCGGCACAGCGCGAGAAAGACGCGGGTATCGTCCCAGTTCATCAACGTGATCCTCGATGATGCAATGATGCAGTGCAGTAGTGAAAAATCGCTGCATTTTTTCTGCGATCGGCCACTTTATGCTGTTCCCATCGTTATCAACAAGCGCCGACGCTGGCGCAAGGGAATATCATGAGCGAATCAACATCACGTTCCCCCTGGCTGCCGATCTGGGCCGGGCTGTGTGCGAGCCTGGTAGGTATCGGCCTGGCGCGTTTTGCCTATACACCGCTGGTTCCGGCGCTGATCGACGCGCATTGGTTCGACAGTTCGGCGGTGGTCTACCTCGGTGCTGCCAACCTCGCCGGCTATCTGATCGGCGCCCTCGTCGGCAGGCCATTGGCAGCACGCTGGTCGAGTGCATCAGTGCTGCGCTGCATGATGCTCTGTGTCAGCCTGGCGTTCCTGGCGTGTGCCTGGCCGCTGTCGGTGAGCTGGTACTTCGGCTGGCGGTTACTGTCCGGGGTGGCTGGCGGGGTGATCATGGTACTGGCGGCCAGCGCAATCCTGCCCCATGTCGCGGCCTCGCGGCGTGGGCTGGCCAGTGGTGCGATCTTTCTCGGCATCGGCCTGGGTATCGCCGGTGCCGCGAGCCTGGTGCCTTGGCTGCTGGGCAAAGGCTTGCAGCAGACCTGGCTTGGGCTGGCCCTGCTGTCGCTGCTGCTGACCCTCACCAGCTGGGCTGGTTGGCCGGCCGAGCACGAGTATGCGCAGGTTACGCAGACGAAGCAGCAAGCGGTTGCCTCGCCCGCCATCCTTGTTCTCTTCAGTCAGTACGCGCTGATGGCAACAGCACTGGTGGCACCGATGATGTTCCTGGTGGACTACATCAGCCGGGGTCTTGGCGCTGGTACACATGCCGGGGCCGTGATCTGGGGGCTGTATGGCCTAGGGGCAATTGCCGGGCCGGTGGCTTACGGGCTAATGGCCGACCACCTGGGGGCACGTGCCGGCATTCGCCTGGTGTTGCTGGCGCAACTGGCAGCCTTGGCGGTGCTGCTGGTTAGCCATGACCTGCGCCTGCTCGGCGCCGCCGCACTGTTGATTGGTTCGTTCCCGCCGGGCATCGTGCCGCTGGCGCTGGCCAGGGTGCACCAACTGGTCGATGGCCATGCCCGGCAGAATGCGACGTGGAGCAGGGCGACGGTATCGTTCGCCAGTTTTCAGGCCATTGCAGGTTACGCTTATTCAGCACTGTTTGCTGCCAATGGCGGCCATTACACCGTGCTGTTCGCCGTAGCCGCTGGCGCGGTGCTGCTGGCGCTGCTGATTGATCTGCTGCCCAAAGAGCATCAGGCCATGTCGCTGATTGCGAACTCTTCTGCCAAGTGATCGATCAGCGCCCGCACCGATGGCAGCAGCCCGCGGCGCGACGGGAAGATCGCATGCACGATGCCACACCGCGGGTGCCAGTCCGGAATCAGCTCAACCAGCCGCCCTGCCGCCAGGTCTTCGCGCACCGCCACCCGCGGCAAGTGCGCAATCCCCACCCCGGCCACTACGAAGTGGCGCAGGGCAAACAAGTCGTCAGTCACCATGCGCGGTGTATGCGGGATGACGATGCTGCGGCTGTTGTGCTCACCCTGGAACAGTTCCCACTGGTACTCGCGCTGGGCGCTGCCCCAATGCACGCTGGGTAGCGTGCCCAGCAGCTGTGGGTCAAACCCTTTGGGTAGTTGCGCCAGGTAGTGCGGCTGGCCGACCAGGCACTGGGTGCTGTTGCTCAGTACCTTCATCACCATGTCGGTGTTCTCCAGCGGCGGAAAGCGCACGCGCAGGGCGATGTCGAAGCCCTCATGCAGCAGGTCGACGCGGCGGTTGGTGCTCTCGATGAACAGTTCCACCTGGGGGTACTTGAGCATGTAGCGGGTCAGCATCGGCCCGACCCAGGAGTTGAGCAGGGTGGTGGGGCAACTGATGCGCACCAGCCCGCGTGGCTCGCTGCGGTTGCGCTCGATGATTTCCGCCGCGCCCTCGGCCTCCACGCGCATGGCCAGGCAACGGTTGTAGTAGGCCTGGCCGATTTCGGTCAGCGAGCAGTGGCGGCTGGTGCGGTGCAGCAGGCGCACGCCCAGGCGGTCTTCAAGGTCGGCGATGCGCCGGCTGAGCTTTGACTTTGGCATGTCCAGCGCCCGCCCGGCCGGGGCGAAGCCGCCGTGCTCCACGACTTGGGTGAAGTAGTAGAGGGAGTTGAGGTCTTCCAATGATCGTTCTCCAAACGGAACGCTAAGGACGGTTTTCGCAGTCTAGTGCAGCAAAGGTGATGATTTTAATCTGTGCCCATCAACGCGAAACACCCCGGATTGCTGAAAAATTCATAACCCTTAGGAGCACAGACCATGAGCAAATTCACCTACAACCGCCTGAACAAAGACGACGCTGCCGTACTGCTGGTCGACCATCAGGCTGGCCTGCTGTCCCTGGTGCGTGACATCGAGCCGGACAAGTTCAAGAACAACGTACTGGCCCTGGCTGACCTGGCCAAGTTCTTCAACCTGCCAACCATCCTCACCACCAGCTTCGAGCAAGGCCCTAACGGCCCGCTGGTGCCAGAGCTGAAAGCGCTGTTCCCGGATGCGCCGTATATCGCCCGCCCAGGCCAGATTAACGCCTGGGACAACGAAGACTTCGTCAAGGCGGTGAAGGCCACTGGCAAGAAGCAGCTGATCATTGCCGGTGTGGTGACTGAGGTCTGCGTAGCCTTCCCGGCGCTGTCAGCGCTGGAAGAAGAGTTCGATGTGTTCGTCGTGACCGATGCCTCCGGCACCTTTAACGAAATGACCCGCGATGCCGCCCTTGACCGCATGAGCCAGGCCGGTGCGCAGCTTATGACCTGGTTCGGGGTGGCCTGCGAGCTGCACCGCGACTGGCGCAACGATGTCGAAGGGCTGGCTGCGCTGTGCTCCAACCACATTCCGGATTATCGCAACCTGATGACCAGCTATAACGCATTGACTGCGGGTAAGTAACACTAAGTAACCTGATGATTGGCCTCCCCTGGGGCGCTATCGTTGACTTGATCGTAGAGTGTTGTTAGCGTTTGACTTGAGCGCGAAACCAGCTGCCATTCAGCGGCACTAGCTGGCGTAGGAACCCCGTCGATGGCTGAATCATCAGCGTCGGGTGAGACCTCCACACCCCCGCTTGAGGGTGTGTATATGAATATCAAGCGCAAATACAGGGCCACTGGTGACAGTGGCCCTTTTTTTTCGTCGGCAAAAAAGTGTACCGCTTGTAGAGCAGCTTTCCGTGGCGATGTTTATTCAGTGCTTTTTGCATCGCACTGCATGTAATTCCACAGCATTTTGCCGTTGTCGAGTGTCACGATTACCAGCATCTGCCGCCTGGTTTCGTAGGCGCCAATGAACGCCAGTCTGCAGGTATCATTGGTGTAAGCGACCTGCCATATCTCAAATGGTCCGATTAACGTGTCCAGCGCTACTTTTACATAGCGTTCCCGGGCGTCCTGTCTCTTCTCGACGATGTGGTGGATACAGCTGCGCAGAATCCGGATGTCGCCCATTGGGCTGCTGATGCTTACTACCTCAGTTTTTTCGCTGTCGAAGCCCAGCTGCTGCGCAGCAACCTCGATTGCAGCGTCATGCGAATCAGCAGGCGCTAGTTCTTCGATAGCCTGGGTGCGTAGATCGCGCGCAAGTGTTCTGAGGTCGGGTAGTTGTTCGTCCAGCCAGGACTTCTGGCCTTTGTTCTCGGCAATTGTTGCGGCTGGGTTTTTGGGGCTCAATGAGATACCTGACGGGGAACAGTCGCTGATGCGGCGGCGGGCCAGGTGAGCCTATGGCGAAGGGTTCCCCCGAACAATCAGACGGAGGGTGACGCGTTTTGTAGGTCGTTTCCTGAATGTCGGTAGAGCAGGCTGATCATTGCAGCCTGCTCAAAGCTTATCCAATGCGCTTCAACTTATTGGCTGTGACTCAATCCCATCCAGCAGTGCCTCAACCAATCCTTCTGCCATTTCGATTGCATTCAGGTTGCTCCAGAATAGGCTTTTGCCGGTGTCATCCAGATGCTCCAAGGCTTTGTAGCCGCAGTCGTAGGCGCCGCGCAGGTACTGGGCGACATGCACCAGGGCGTCGTGGGCGGAGACACCCGGGTTTACTGTGAACAATGGGGGATGGCCGGCATCGCAGCGGCTGAAAGGGCGTTGTGTGGTTTCGGGAAGGGGGGGATCGGGGACGATTCTTTTCATTGGAGTGACCTCACAGGGTTGACCTGCAACCATCCGTTTCCACACGAAGGGTGGCAGCTGTACGCGGGGTGGAAAACCGGTCGGAGGCAACCCGGTAGGCCATACGGCCTCCCGCGCACAGCTGCCATTGAAGACAGCACCTCAGATCAGACGGGTTTCCACACCCGATCGCTGAACCGACAGCGACCCGGTCAGCCTAGAGAGCAGGCCTTCCCCGGACAATCAGACGGGCGTCGACACGGTGTGTAGGATAAATCCTCGGGGGCGGCGTTAACGTAGGAAATGGTTGGCTGGAAAGTAGGACCTTGCTGAGAATCGGACGATTCTGTGATGGTTTTTTTGGGTGCGCGTAATGGCGGCGAGTGATCGTCAGGAGGTTGCAGGATGGCCTCCAGGTGCCAGGCGATAGGTTTTTGGCGCCTGTGAGATCGAGCGCCGCCCGCGCGGCGCTTCGCAGCACAAGGCTGCTCCTACATCTGTTTCGGGCCAGTGACGCCTGCACCAGCGCGCGCGAACGCCTTGTTTGTTCGACACGTTATTGAGGTGAGCACCAAGAGGGCCGCGCGCCTAGGGCTCAGGAATAATTGGCCCGAAATAGATGTAGGAGCAGCCTTGTGCTGCGAAGCGCCGCGCGGGCGGCGCTCGATCTCACAGGCACCACAACCCTCAAGGCGTACGACAAAAACCCTCAATCCGCATCCGAATCAAACAACCTTTCCAGCTCCACCCGCGCCTCCTTGGCCGTCTGCATCACCTTGGCCCGGTCATCGCGTACCTGCCCCTGGGCCACCAGCACTTCTTCGTCATGCTGGGTAAACCGGGTAATCCGGTCCGCCGCCTGTTCATCGCTCAAGCCCAACCCCACCAGCGCCCGGCGGGTCATCTCCAGGCTGGAGTAGAACGTCTCGCGAATCGGCTCGGCGCCTGCATCCACCAACTTGTGCACATGCTGGCGGTTACGTGCCCGGGCCAGCACCTTCAGGTGTGGGTACAGGCGTTTTACTCGTTCGGCGGTATGAATAGCGGCTTCAGGGTCATCAATGGTGATGATGAAATACTCCGCTTCACCCACCTTGGCGGCATGCAGCACCTCCGGGCGCAACGGGTCGCCGTAGAACACCGGCACCTGTTCGAACATACGGGTCATCTCGATGGCATCCACCGAGGTTTCCAGCGCTATGAACGGGATCTTCTGCGCCCGCAGGATACGCGCGACGATCTGGCCCATGCGGCCCATGCCGACGATCACCACCCGCGGTGTATCCGTCTGGATCTGCTTGTACTGCTCGGGCACTTCACGCGCCGGTTGCGGGCGTTTGAGGGCGCGGGCGCAACCCAGCATCAGCAGCGGGGTGATGGCCATCGACAGGGTAATGGTCATCAGCAGCAGGTCGTAGGTCTGAGTGTCGAACAGGCCTTGGTCCTTGCCCAGCTTGAACACCACGAAGGCGAACTCGCCACCGGCCGCCAGCACCATGCCCAGGCGCAGGGCGCTGGCGCTGTTCAGGCCACCGACCACGCGCCCGACGCCTATCAGCAGCACCAGCTTTACCGCGACCAGCAGCAGGGTCAGGCCCAGCACCACCAGCGGCATTTCCAGCAGCAGGCGCAGGTTGGCGCCCATGCCCACGCTGATGAAGAACAGCCCCAGCAACAGGCCCTTGAACGGCTCGATCTGTGATTCCAGCTCGTGGCGGTATTCCGAGTCGGCCAGCAGCAGGCCGGCGAGGAAGGCGCCCAAGGCCATGGAAATGCCGGCCTCTTCCATCAGCCAGGCCGTGCCGATTACCACCAGCAGTGCGGTGGCAGTAGACACCTCCGGCAGGCCGGTGCGAGCCACGGTGCGGAACACCGGGCGCAACAGGTAGCGGCCGCCGATGATCACCACGGCGATGCTGCCGAATACCTTCAGGCCGTGTTGCAGGCTGTCGCCGTGGCTGGTGTCCGGGCCACTGGCGGCCAGTAGCGGTACCAAGGCAATCAGCGGGATCGCAGCGATGTCCTGGAACAGCAGGATGGCGAACGCCAGGCGGCCGTGCGGGGCGTTGAGCTGCTTGCTCTCGGCCAGGCTTTGCAGGCCAAGGGCGGTGGACGACAGCGCCAGGCCCAAGCCGAGCACGATGGCTGCCGGCAGTGTCTGGCTGAAGCCGAACAGGGCGATGGCACCGATCAGCGCGCCGGTCAGTAGCACCTGGGCGGTACCGACACCGAACACCGACTTGCGCATCAGCCACAGGCGCTTGGGCGACAGTTCCAGGCCAATGATGAACAGCAGCAGGACCACGCCCAGCTCGGAAATGTGCGCCACGCTTTCGGTGTCGCGGATCAGGCCAAGCGCCTGCGGGCCGATGGCCACACCGGCCAGCAGATAGCCGAGCACAGCCCCCAGTTGCAGGCGCTTGGCCAAGGGGACGGCGACGACCGCGGCGAGCAGAAAGATCACCGCGGTTTGCAGAAGGCTGCCTTCGTGTGGCATTGGCGCTTACTCCATGAGCTGCCGGGGCAGCGTTTGAACAGTTTGGCCGACGATTCTGGGGAATGTTGGCGTGGTAGACAATCTGCTTTAGGGGAGAAAGATTGTCCCATCGCAGGTGACAGTCTGTGGCGGCCTCTTCGCGGGCACGCCCGCTCCCACAGGCTCAGCTAAGCCCCTGAGGCCTGTGTTATCTCTGTCGGAGCGGGCATGCCCGCGAAGAAGGCGGTGCAGATCTAACTATTCATCGCCACCAAACTGCGCCCGATACTGCGCCGGCGTCATGCCAATACGCTCACAGAACACCTTGCGCAAATGCCGGTCGCTGCCAAACCCACACTGCGCCGCCACCACCTTCAACGGCAGGTCACTGCCTTCCAACAGCTTGCGCGCCCGGTCGATCCGGGCATTCTGCAGGTACTGAAGCGGCGTTATTCCCACCTCGCGCTGGAACGTGCGGGCGAAATTTCGGCTGCTCATGGCCACCAGTTCGGCCATGTTCTGCACGGTGAGCGCCTGCTCGATATGGTCGACGATGTGCGCCTGTACCCGGGCAATGGGCGAATCATCACGCGGTACCGCTGCCAGCAACGGCCCGTATGGCGTTTGCCCGCCCTGGCGATGGCGGGCGACCAACAGCACCTTGGCCACTTCCAGGGCCAATGCCTTACCGTGGTCCTCGGCCACCACCGCCAGCGCCAGGTCGATCCCTGCGGTGATTCCGCCCGAGGTGATCAAGCAGCGGTCGATCACGTAGATCTGCTCGGTCTCGACCTTGGCCTCGGGGAACGCCCGTGCCAGGCGCTCCACGTAGTTCCAGTGGGTGGTGCAGCGGTAGCCGTCCAGCAGCCCGGCCCGGCCCAGCAGGAATACCCCAGTGCAAATGGCACCAAAGCGCCTGGCACTGCGCACCGCCTGTGGCAACCAGCGCTCCAGCGCTGGTACGGCGGTGTCATACGCCCCCGGGCCGCCGGGTACCAGCAACAGGTCGACGGCTTCTGGCAGGTCTTCCAGGCGCAGGTCTGCCACCACTTTCAGCCCGCATGAGCCGCGCACCGCTGCCTGCCCTTCGGCCAGGGTGAGCAGCCGGTATTGCCGCTCTGCCGGCAAAAACCGGTTGGCGATGGCGAATGCATCCATCGGGCCGATGACGTCCAGCAACAGGACGTCGTTGAACAGCACCATGGCCACGGTGCGGTGAGCGTTTACCTGCATGCTTCTTCGTTCGGTAGCTGAGTACAGCCTGCATCTTACGGTATACCGCTGCGCACAATTAAGAACAATTCAGCTTTGGCTCAGGACTTTGTCATGTGCCGGGGGCGAGACTTTCTGCATTCAAGAGGAGAGTCGCCATGCACCACGGCACGCCCCAAGAGCCGCTGCAAACCACCGGCGCACTGACGCCCGCACGCTTGCGCCAGGCCAAGGAACTGATGCTGCGCAGCTCGCTGTCGATCATCGAGATCGCTGGCGTGTGCAACCTCACCCGCAGCCATTTCTCCCGTGCCTTCAAGGTCAACACTGGCCTCTCGCCCCAGGCCTGGCGCCTGTTGGCGCGCATGGAAAAGGCCAAGCGCCTGCTTGCCACAGAGGTCCCGATCACCCATGTGAGCCTGGAGTGCGGCTTTTGCGACCAGGCCCATTTCACCCGCGCGTTCAGCCGCCTGGTTGGCCAGCCGCCCAAGGCCTGGCGCCAGGCGCAGGCCATTCCTTAAGCCGAAGCTATCCACCGGTATAAGCCCTTGCGGACAGTGCCGGCCCGTATTCCCAACCCAAGGAGTCACCCCATGAGCCAACCCGATTACAAGCGCTTGAACAAAGACGACGCCGTGGTCCTGCTAGTGGATCACCAGACCGGCCTGATCTCTCTGGTGCAGGACTTCTCGCCCAACGAGTTCAAGAACAACGTGCTGGCCTTGGGGGACCTGGCCAAGTTCTTCGGCCTGCCGACCATTCTCACCACCAGCTTCGAGCAAGGCCCGAACGGCCCGCTGGTACCCGAGCTGAAAGAGATGTTCCCGGACGCGCCGTACATTGCCCGCCCAGGCCAGATCAACGCTTGGGACAACGAAGACTTCGTCAAGGCGATCAAGGCCACCGGCCGCAAGCAGCTGATCATCGCCGGCGTGGTGACCGATGTGTGCGTGGCTTTCCCGACCTTGTCGGCACTGGCTGAAGGCTTTGAAGTGTTTGTGGTGACCGATGCCTCGGGTACCTTCAACGAAACCGTGCAACAGGCGGCATGGGCGCGCATGACCCAGGCGGGCGCGCAGATGATGAACTGGTTCTCGGTGGCCTGTGAGCTGCACCGCGACTGGCGTAATGACATCGAAGGGTTGGGTAACCTGCTGTCGCAGCGCATTCCTAACTACCGCAACCTGATGAACAGCTATTCGGCATTGACCTCGCGCTGATTTAGAGCGGGGCCGCTGTGCGGCCCAATCGCCGGCAAGCCCGCTCCCTCAGGTACAGCGCCAGGGTTGAATACTGTGGAGTCCCCTGTGGGAGCTGGCTTGCCGGCGATTGGCCGGTACAGGCTAAGCAGGATTCACAGGCAGAGTGAAGCGAATCCGACATCCACCCAACTCAGACAACAGCGCCTGCAACTGCCCGCCATGGGCCTGCACCACCGAACTGCAGATCGCCAGCCCCATCCCCATGCCACCACTCTTGGTGGTGTAGAACGCCCCGAATACCTGCTCCCGTTCCTCGGGTGCAATCCCTGGCCCGTTGTCGTCCACACAGAGCTCCACCTCATCCCCGACCACCGTCGACGCAATCCGCAGCACGCCATCGCTGCGATACCCCGCCAGCGCTTCCAGGCCATTGGTGATCAGGTTGAACACCAACTGCTGCAACTGCACCGGGTCGGCCGTCACGGTCACCCCCGCGTGCAGGCATGTCTGCACGTCAACCGTGGCCTTGGCGGCATCGGCCGAAGTCAAGCGCACCACCTCGCGGATCAGCTCGTCCAGCTTCACCGCCTTGAGTTGCATCGGCGACTGCTTGGCCAGCGAGCGCAATGCACGCACGATGTTGGCGGCACGTTCGCTGTCGTTGCGGATGTCTTCCAGGCCGGCGATTGCCTCTTCCAGGTCGGGCTTGGCGCGCTTGAGCCAGCGCAGGCTGGCGGCGGCGTTGGAGGTGATGCCCAGCAGCGGCTGGCTGATCTCGTGGGCGATGGACGCCGACAGCTCGTTCATCGCCTGCAGGTGCGCACTGCGCGCCAGTTCCGCCCGTGAGCGGCGCAGTTCGGCTTCCATCTGCGCTCGGCTCTGGTTGTCTTCGGCCAGGCGCGTATAGAACTTGGCGGTCTGCAGCGAGACCGCTGCCTGCGAGGCGAGGATTTCCAGCATGGCCAGGCGCTGGCTGCCGAACAAGTTGGGTACCATGCGGTTCTCCAGGTACACCAAGCCGATCAGCACGCCCTGGATCACCAGCGGCAGGCACAATACCGAACGTGCGTTGCGCGCCTGCAGCTCCTGGCGGAAAGCCTCGGGGCAATCGCTCTGGGCATCATTGAGGACCAGCGGCTTGCGCGTGCGCATGGTGGTGTTGATGATCGACAGCGGTGCCTGGGTCATGAACTTCTGGCAGTTGTCCATGCTGACGTGCAGGCCGGCATCGTCGATATAGGCGAGGGCAGCCATCTGGAATTCGGCGCCGCTGACGATCAACAGCGCGCCGTGGTCGGCACCGGAATGCTGGGTCAGGTGGCCCATCAGGGTCTCGATCAGGCCTTCGAGCAGCACTTCCTCGGACAACGCGCGCGCGGCTTCGATACCGGCTTCCAGGTCGAGCTTGGCCTGGTGGGTGGCGCGGTAGGTCTCCTGGATGGGCTGGGTGCGCAGAAACGGGTGCAAGGCCTCCAGCTGATGGACCTTGCCCGTCGCACCCCAGATATGGAAGCAGTCGCGGGCGATGCGCAGGTGCAGGTTGGCGCCGGAAATCAAACCGCTGGGGATGCACACCTCGGCCAGCTGTTCATGGGCCAGGGCCTGCTCGTGGATGAAGCCCGCTGCGGTGGCGGCGATCTGCGCCTGGTCGAAGCAACGGATGGCGGCCAGGCCGTCACCTTCAAGCTTGGCGATGACGCCTTCGATCAGCAGCAGCTTGTTGCGGAAGGTCGCCGGGTTGAAGCCGGCCCAGCGACTGAAACGCTCACGCAAGCCTCGCAGCTCGCTCAGCTTGTCGGCCAGGCTGGCGGGGGCCTCCGGGCTGCCCAGGGCCAGGCCGTGGAACAGGTGGTAGTCGGCGAGGTTGATATGCGCAGGCGCCGCCCAGGCATTGTCACCGGCCTTGGCCAGGTGGCGCATGGCGTGTGGGATGTTGCCCAGGTAGAAGGCCGACATGCCTGTGAACAGGTGCCGGAAAAACAGCGTGGTCGCTGAGTTGACCGGCGTGGTCGAGGCCACGCAGGCTGCGCCGCTCAGGTTGGCGACGAACGCTTGCTGGGCCTGCAGGATCTGTTCTATATCGCTGTAGCCGCAACGGCGAACGGTGGCCAGGCCCTGTTTCACTTCCTCAGCGACGTCCGGCAGATAGCGGCCCATGAACAGCGAGTCGGAGACCAGATGGTTGCGGGCATAGCAGCCCATCGCCAGGTCGCCGCTCAGGCGTGCCGAGTCGACCGCTTCCAGTGCGGTGCGGCGGGCGAACTCCATCGGCGAAGTCCAGGCGCTGACCTGGTCCAGGGCCAGCAACGCGCTGGTCAGGTCGCCCTCGAAGCCGTGCCGCTCGATCAGCTTCAGCGCGGCCAGGCAATAGGCATGGCCGTCGTGGTAGGCACCGAAACGCTCGGCGATCATCACCCCGAACCAGGCCAGGCCGTAAGTGCTGCCTGGGGCAACGCCATGCAGCAGCGACAACTCCATGAGCTTGGCCAGGTGCAGGAAGCCGAGGTCGTCCTGGACAAAGAACGATGACGACAGCGTGGCCAGCAGGCCGATCGCCACTGCCACTTGCTCCGAGTCGGCACGCGGCAGCGACTCCAGACAGTGGCGGCCCTTTTGTTCGATCATGGCCAGCACACGGGCATGGCTGGCTTCTACCTGTTGCCGGTCGACGCCGCGTGCCAGGCGGATACCCAGCAGTTCCAGGCCTGATAAGGCGCTGTCGATGGCTGCCTGATAGTCGCTCTGCAAGGTGAACAGGCGGGCCTGCAACTGGCACAGCCGGGCCCGATCCAGCGCCGAACGTGCGCGCTGTCGGCACTCGCTGAGCTGGGCCTCGGCCGCAGCCATGCGCGACAGTTGCATGTCGCACTCCGCCGCCATGCAGGCGATGGCAAAGCTGTGCGTGGCGCGGCTTTCCAGGGTGCTGCCGTGGTGCAGCAGCTGCTCGGCCGTGTGCAGGTAACCCGCAGCCTGTGCAAAGGCGCCGCTGTCGCGCGCGCGCAATGCCGCTTCACGTAAAAGCTGCAGGAACACTTCGCAGTCATCCGCTGAAAACCCGCGTGGGCTGGCGCGTTGCAGTTGGTGGGCGGCCTCGAAAAGCACCTCGTGCAAGTGCTCTGGCCAGGTTTGCAGCATGGCTTGGGCAATGCATGCATGCAGCGATTCGCGCTCGCGCAAGGGCGTGAGTTGATAAGCCGCTTCCATCACCCGGTCGTGGGCAAAGCCCAGGCCGTTCTGGCTCGGCAGCAGGAAGCCTGCGCCAATCAAGGCCTGCAACGGTTCGCCCGGCGCTTGTCCGAGGACCCGGCGGAGCAAGCGTTCATCGCATCGGTTGCCTGCTGCGCTGACGATGCGCAGTACGTCGCGCTGGGGCGCGGGCAGGCGCACCAGGCGGTGGACCATCAGGTCGGCGACATTGTCGGAATAGCGGTGCCGGGCCACGGCCTGCAGGCACCACGACCAGCGCATGGCCTGGGTATCGAAGGTGAACAACTGGTCCTCGACCATCGCCCTGAGGATCTGGTTGATGAAAAACGGGTTGCCGGCGGTCTTGTCGTGCACCAGTTCGGCCAGTTGCAAGGTCTGGTCGGGGGCGACGTGGTAGCGTTCGCCGATCAGCTCGGCCACCGCGCCAACGGCCAGCGGGCGCAGGTTCAGGGTGGTGCTGCGCACGCCTGCGGGCATGGCGGGTTGTGCACTGCTAGCTTGTGCGTCAGTGCGCCGGGCAAAGATCAGCAACAGGTTAGCGGGCGCCTGTGCCAGCAGCTGTGCCAGCAGCTGCTGCGTGGCGTCGTCGGCCCACTGCATGTCATCGAGAAACAGCACCAGTGGCTGACCAGGGCGGCTGAACACCTGCAGGAACTCTACGATTGCCTGTAATTCCTTCTGCAGCGCGAGGCGCGTGGGTTTTGCCGGCAGCGCGGGCAGTGGGCCGAGTATCAATTGCAGGTCTGGCGCCAGCTTGCCCAGCAGCCGACCGTGGCCTTTGATGCGGCGCAAGATCTCGCCGCGCAGGGTGTCGAGGTCCTGGCTGTTCTTCGCCAGCAGCTGGTTGGTCAGCGCGCCGAGGATCTCCACCCAAGGCGCATAGGGCACGGCCTGGGCCAGGCTATTGCACTTGCCGATGGCCCAGTAGCCGTGGGCGTTGCTCTTCAGCGCGGCCTCGACCAGGCTCGACTTGCCCATGCCGGCGGCACCGTTGACGAACAGCGCTTGTGGCGTGCTGTGGCGGCGCAGGCCCTTGAGCATCAGGGCAATGGCTTGTTGTTCCGCACTGCGGCCATACAGGCGTGTGCGGTTGGGCGCGACCGGGTCGGCGCAGCCTGGGGTGAACGCTGCCATGGTCTTGCTGCTGGCCCATTGCCGCTGGCAGTAGGCAAGGTCTACTGCCAAGGCGCGAGCGCTCTGGTATCGCGCGTCCGGTTCTTTGGCCAGGGCCTTGGCCAGGATCCGGCTCAGAGGCTGCGGCACGTTCTTGTCCACTTCGCAGGCTGCCCTTGGCTGCACGCCTGCATGCAGTTGGCGCCAGTGTTGGGTGTCGCGCCCCGCCAGCGGCAGTTCGCCCAGCAACAGCTGGTAAAGGATAGCGCCCAGGGCATAGATGTCGCTACGCCGGTCGCTGCTGCTGCCATGGGGGCAAACCTGCTCCGGCGCCAGGTAGGACCAGTTGCCGAGCGGGGTGCCCTGTTCGCTGATCAGTTGCGCCGGGCCTGCGCGAAAGCAGCCTAGGCGCACCCGCTGAGGGCCTTGCAGGCACACATGTTCGGGTTGCAATGCGCCATGCAGCACATTGCGTTCGTGGGCCCGGGCCAGGGACCTTGCGGCGTTCACCGCGATGTCGAGAAACGGCTCCAGGGCCGCCGGGCCTTCGCTCAGCAGGTCGGCAATGGAGTGGCCGGCCGGGTACACCAGCAGCGGGCCCTCGGCCGAGCGCACGAACGCCGAGGGGATTACCGCCCACTGAGGGTCCAGCTGTAGTTGGTAGTCACGCTCCAGGCGCTGGCAGGCTGCGGGTGCGTCGAGCGGAGCGCGCGCAGCGATCCACGACTGGCCGGTGACGGCGTCGCTCAGCCGGAAGTAGCTGAGCTCGCCCTCCTGGCCCAGCGGTGTGACAGCGCACCGGTTCAGCCAGCCCTCGTCAATCGACTGGTCAAAATCGATGGGCCTGTGAGCGAGGCGTTCATCGAGCATCTGGAACCCCCTGGCAGCGACATCCTGACGCGCGAGTATACGCAGCGAGCCCAGTACGGATGAGGGTTGCAGCCCGCTTGGCAGGAACGGGCACGCTATTGTCCGTTATCGTACCCTGAGGGCCGACCGGCACTTGTATAGTGCTTGGGCCAACCTATCCCTCGGGATAATTGTCTCAATGTGTGCGTCGGCCTAGGCTGCCCGGGGCGGCGCAAACGCCCGTGCCCGTGCGAGGAAGCCATGATCCGAATAGGCAATGCCCAGGTGTCGCTGGAGCGGCGCGAAGCGTTTCTCGACGGTAAGCCGATCGTGTTGGGCGGGCGCGCATTCGAGGTGCTGGCCACGCTGATCAAGGCCAAGGGCCGGGTGGTCGGCAAGGACGAGCTGTTCAGCCAGGTGTGGGCCGGCACCGTGGTCGAGGACAACAACCTGCAGGTGCAGGTGTCTCTGCTGCGTAAAGCCTTTGGCGACCGTGGGCTGATCCAGACTGTGCCGCGGCGGGGTTACCGCCTGGCCGCCGAGATCAGCTTCGATGTCCCTTGCCAGGCGCAGGTCCAGTCGCCGCTGTGTGCTGCGGCCGACAGCCTTGAGGCGTTGGATCACAGCGCTCATGTGCCGGTGCTGGTTGTGGACGACGACCCGTCGGTGCGTACGGCGCTGGGCCGCCTGCTGCGCTCACAGGATATCCCGCATCATCTGTTTGCCAGTGCCGAGGCGCTGTTCGACGCCCGCCTGGAAACCCCCTATGCCTGCCTCCTGTTGGACATGCACCTGTCCGATACCAACGGGCTTGAGGTGCAAGATGCACTGCGCCGGCTGGCACTGCCCTGGCCAATCGTGTTCATGACGGGCTTCGGCACAATCCCGATGACGGTGCAGGCCATGCGAGCCGGTGCTGTGGAGTTCCTGACCAAGCCTTTTGACGAAGACCAGCTGCTGACGCTGCTACAGGCCGTGCGGCACAGGGCCGTGGCTGATGGGCGTAAATGGCGCCACGCGCGGCAGGTCGAGGAAAAGTACCAGCGCCTGACCCCGCGTGAGCGCGAGGTTTTCTCGCTGGTGGTCGATGGCTTGTCGCACAAGCAGATCGCCAGGCAGATCGGCACCAGTGAAGTGACAACCAAGGTGCACAAGAAAAACATCATGAACAAGATGCAGTCCCGCTCGCTGGTCGAACTGGTGGCCATGCACACCATTATCGGGGCGCGGCCTGAGGGCCTGGGCGGCGCATGAACAGATGGGTGTGCATCGTCGACGACGATGCTTCGGTGCGCAAAAGCCTGGCTAACCTGTTGCGTTCGGCCGGGTTCGAGACCTTTTCGTTTGCTGCGGGCGCTGTGTTCCTGGGCTCGGAGCTGGCGCGGCAGGCGGGTTGTGTGTTGCTCGACCTGAAGATGCCTGGCATGGGTGGGCTGGACGTGCAGCGTGAACTGGCGCGGCGGGAGTGGCGTTTGCCGGTGATCTGCATGTCGGCGCATTGGGATGATGGCGCGGTGCATTCGGCGATGAGCCTCGGGGCGCTGGCCTGCCTGGGCAAGCCTTTCTCTGAAGAGGCGTTGCTGAAGGTGGTTGAAGAGGCATTGGCGGGTAGTCAGTGATGTGCCACCAGTCCCTTTTACGAGCGGCCTTGCGAGGGCGCCGGACCGGTCGGATGGGCCGCAGAGCGGCCCCGGCAATCTAGTTATTTCCCGGCCGGTACTGCAGGGCCTCGGCCAGATGTGGCCGGCCGATCGCCTCACAGCCCTCCAGGTCCGCCAGTGTCCGCGCCACTTTCAATAACCGGTGCGCTGCCCGCAACGACAAGGTCAACCGTTCGCATGCCCCTTCCAGCCACGCCTGGTCCGCCGCCGTCAATCCGCAATGGAGGCGCAACCCTTCGAGGTCGAGAAAGGCATTCACGCACCCTTGGCGGCGCTGCTGGACCTCCCGCGCCTGTGCCACCCTGGCTGCCACATCGGCACTGGCTTCACCACAGGGCTGGTTGTTGAGCGTGGTGCTTTCGCGGGCGACGGTCAGGTGCAGGTCGATGCGGTCCAGCAGCGGCCCGGACAGCTTGTTGCGGTAACGCGCGATCTGCTCGGTGCTGCAACGGCAGCGGCCAGTAGGGTCGCCCAGGTAGCCGCAAGGGCATGGGTTCATCGCCGCCACCAGCTGAAAGCGTGCCGGAAAGCGCACCTTGTCGCGGGCGCGGGCAATCACGATCTCGCCCGATTCCAGCGGCTCGCGCAGTACCTCCAGTACACGCCGCTCGAACTCTGGCAGCTCATCGAGAAACAGCACGCCATGGTGGGCGAGGGTGATTTCGCCCGGTTGCGGACGGCTGCTGCCACCGACCAGTGCCGGGCCGGATGCGGAGTGGTGGGGGTGGCGAAAGGGTCGCTGCGGCCAGCTGCTCAGCGGTGTATGCCCGCTGACCGACTGGATGGCCGCCACCTCAAGCGCCTCGTGCTCGTCCAACGGTGGCAGCAACCCTGGCAGGCGGCTGGCGAGCAAGGTCTTGCCGGTGCCGGGTGGCCCGGTGAATAGCAGGTTGTGCGCCCCAGCCGCCGCCAGCATCAATGCGCGTTTGGCCGCCAGCTGGCCTTGCACCTCGCTCAGGTCAGGGTAGGGACGTGGATGCAGGACCAAACCGTTGGCCGCGTAAGGCGCCAGCGGCACTTGGCCGTTCAGGTGGGCGACCAGCTCCAGCAGGTGCCCCACCGCATACACCACCAGCCCGCCGGCCAGGCTGGCTTCCTCGGCATTCTCCCGTGGAACCACCAGCGAGCGGCCCGCCTCGCGTGCCGCCAAGGCCGCCGGCAGCACGCCTTGCACTGCCCGCAATTTGCCCGACAACGCCAGTTCGCCCAGGCACTCGACCTCTGCAAGGCTGGCCGCTGGCACCTGGCCGTCGGCGGCCAGGATGCCCAGGGCAATGGCCAGGTCGTAGCGCCCGCCGTCCTTGGGCAAGTCGGCGGGGGCCAGGTTCTGGGTTATGCGCCGCTGTGGATAGTTCAGCCCGGAGTTGACGATGGCACTGCGTACCCGGTCCTTGCTTTCCTTGACCGTGGTTTCTGGCAGGCCAACCAGGGTGAGATGAGGCAGGCCGTTGGCCAGGTGGGTTTCGACGCTGACCGAGGGTGCCTGCACACCCACCTGGGCGCGGCTGTGGACGATGGCTAGGGACATGGACGCTCCGTTGTCGCTGAAAAGGGCCGCTTCCTGCGGCTGGGTCAAGGATAGCGATGGTGGCCACGACAGGCGCAACAAGTGTGCGTCGTGGTTTTGCAGAGCAGGTTTTTTCCCTGTGTTTTCTTAAAAATCGGCAAAAAATGGATCCAATAATCTTTGCGCAGGTGCGGGGTATGGCTTAGTGTTGTTGGGCAAATGCCGTTGCCATGGGATGGCACAGCGTCTTCTTTCAAATGGACTTGAGGTATTGCGCCGTGCAAACGCTCACCCACACGCGCCAGGTCATCCGCGAACTGGTGCAGGCCAATTCATTCATTGAACTCACCTGCTTTTTCGACAGCCTTGAGGCGCAATGGCGCCAAGCCCCGCCGGGCGAGTTTCCGGCCTACCTTGTGGCCATCGAAGGGCACATGCTGGTCGACCCGGAAAACCAGGGTGACAGGGCCCTGAGCCAAGTCATCAAAGCCTGGATTCACGCCTGCCCGAAGGCTTATCACCCACAGGTGGTAATGGGCATGCACTGCTTCCACCGGGCTTGCCAGGTGCAGGATGCTGGCCAGCGCAACGCTGCGCGCTTGCTGGCCGTCGAGCAAATATGTGAAACCGCGACCGCGCACCTGTTGTGTGCAATGGACCGCTGCGCACAACCCGTGGCAGCTGCCATTGGTATGCTGCGTATCAGTGCGCAGCTGCGCGAGCCTGGCTGGTTGATCGAACTGTTTCAGGGGCAGCCTGCGCGGTACAGGCCCAGCGCCCATGCCGATGTGGAAGTGCAGGAAGCTGCGGCGCCCTTACTGGTGAAGCATGGCTTGTTGCCCTTGGCCGAGCTGCCCCAAGCGTTGCCGGCGTGCCTGAGCAGGCGGGTTGATCACGAAAACGAAGCACCACGCTATTACTGGTTGCGCCATGCGCTGGTGGCACGCCCTGGTTGTTTTGAAGCGATCCAGGCCCACGCCGATTACCTGCTGCCCCGTTGGGGCGCCAGCTTCGATGCGTTAGACCTGTTGGCCAATGGGCCATTGTGCGAGGCGTGGGATGAAGCGTTGCGCAATGCGTTGCGCTGGATGGCCGTCGAAGACCGGCTGAAACTGCCACATACCGAACAGTTGCAGGCTGTCGCCGACTGGCAGCAACTGTTCGATGCCTGGTTGCAGCGCCCGCTAAGGCCAAGGGAAAGTGCCGTTGTGCTGGCTTGGCGAGGCGCGCTGCGTAGCAGTGCCTTGCAAGACCATGCCGGCGGTATGCGCGATTTCGCCGCGAGCTTGGCGTGTAACGCCGATCACGGTGCCATCGCTGCCATGGGCGAGCCATTTCGCTGCTTGGTCGGGCTGATACTTCGCGATGGCATGGCAGATGAACACCAACTGTTGCGCACCGCCATCGAGCGCCTGTGTGAAGGCCGTTCGCATGCTGGCGCCTGTGCAATGCGTGCTGCCGGGCATCGCTTCGGCCTGTGGGGGCTGCCACGTTCGGCCGAGCAGGCAAGGCTATGGTCGCAGGTGGCGGTAACGCGCCAGCGCGCGGGCCAGGCGCCAGGCTTCGAGGTGCTTGCTGTGGCGCGGCTGCTGTGGGCGGCCAACCGGCATGAGGTGGCGTGTTACCTGTACGAGCGGTGTGCCGAGCTGAGCTTGCCGGGGGCTGCCCTTGGCCTGTACGAGCTGCACAGCGGCGGCCTGGGCAACACCCCGGCGCACTATCTGGATGACGAGGCGGCTGAGTATTGGCTGCAGCGTGCGGTAGAGGCGGGCAGCAGGCAGGCCAAGTACAACCTCGCCTGCCTGCGCATGGATGGCGATGAGGACTTGAATGATCGAAGTGCCATGCTGGCCGTCAGGCGCTTGCTGGTCGATGCGTTGGGTAATCCGCAGACCAATGTTCGCGCGCGCTTGCATCTGGGAATGCTGTTGCGCCAGTTTGGCGAAGCGCAGGAGCGATCCGAGGCGGTTGCCTACCTGTCGAGCCTGGTCGAGCACCCGGACGCGTGGATTGCCGGGCGCGCCAGTGCCGAACTGGGGTTGGCCTGGATGCAGGGGCGCGGCACCCGCAAGCAGAGCCGTTTTGCCGCTATCGAATGGGCCAACCGTGCGGCTGCCTTGCAGCCTGGGGATCCAGCCATCGAAGACATCCAGGCCGAGATCCTCAACTCGCACAACCGGGTGAAGACCCTGGTTACCCAGTGTGGTGCGACCTTGTTTCGCGGCACCTTGCATGCCAGCGAGTTGCCGCCGAAACAGGCAATCCTCGAGGCGGCCCGCATGGGGGCCTCGGCCTGACACCGTGGCACTGACCGCGAGGGCTGAACGTCGGTGACTTTGCCTTCAAAGCATTGCGTGCGCTGACATTAGTGACAAAAGCGCCTTGTATCGCGAGTTATTCTTGCGCGCCGGGCGTCATGCGTGCTTCCAGCTCGGCAACTTGTTTTTCCAAGGCCTCCAGCCGAGCGCGGGTGCGCGCCAGCACGACCATCTGGCTGTCGAATTCGTCACGGCTGACCAGGTCCAGCTTGCTGAAGGCGCCTTGCATCAGCACCTTGAACTGGCTTTCCAGTTCTGCACGGGGCTGTGCAGTATCGCTGCTGAACAGGCGCGAGGCCTGGTCGCTCAGGGCATCGAGAAGGGCTTTGGGCGCAAGCATGGGGCTGTCCACTGAAACTGAGAAATGGCCGGCAGTGTAGCACGCACAAACCTGACGTTTGAGTGCACGTTTTTCGCGCAATGCGCCCTGCCGCTGCGCACCGAAACTGTGCATGTTTCCCATGCTGGCGACTGGCCAATCCCGACCCTTTCGCATAACTCGCTGTTTTCCGGTGATTTGCCGGAACTGGCAAGGTTTCTGCAAAGACCTGTACGAGCCATGCACTGATGCAGTTCCTTGTGACCAAGCAGTGCGCACGCGGAGCCGGATGCCGACGACGCGTTACAAAGCCAACCGCTGCGCTTAGACTTGAGACGGGTTTGTTTTCCTGGGGCAAGTCCACCAAATCGGGAGAGAGTTTCATGAAGCTAGTCACAGCCATCATCAAGCCGTTCAAGCTGGACGACGTGCGCGAGTCGCTGTCGGAAATCGGCGTGCAGGGCATCACCGTCACCGAAGTCAAAGGCTTCGGTCGGCAAAAGGGCCACACCGAGCTGTACCGAGGTGCTGAATATGTGGTCGATTTCCTGCCCAAGGTGAAGATCGATGTCGCCATCGATGACAAGGACCTTGATCGGGTAATCGAAGCCATCACCAAGGCAGCCAACACCGGCAAGATCGGTGACGGCAAGATTTTCGTGGTGAATCTGGAGCAGGCGATCCGCATCCGTACCGGCGAAACCGATACCGACGCGATCTAAGCAGCAATAAAGCCTCACCAAACCCAACGCCCCAGGAGAAAACAACATGACTCTGCGTAAGATCGCAGGGCTAGGAGCCCTATTGTCCCTCGTAATGCCCGGGCTTGCCCTGGCAGAGGAAGCTGCCCCAGCGCTGAACTCCGGCGACACCGCCTGGATGCTGACCGCAACGGCGCTGGTGCTGTTCATGACCATTCCGGGCCTGGCCCTGTTCTATGGCGGTATGGTGCGTTCCAAGAACGTGCTGTCGGTGATGATGCAGTGCTTTGCAATCACCGGCCTGATGAGCATTCTCTGGGTCGTCTACGGCTACAGCATGGCCTTCGATACCACCGGTATGGAAAAGGGCGTGCTCAACTTCAATTCCTTCGTCGGCGGCTTCTCCAAGGCCTTCCTCAGCGGCGTCACGCCCGAGAACCTGACGTCGGCCACCGCACTGTTCCCTGAAGCGGTCTTCATCACCTTCCAGATGACCTTCGCCATCATCACCCCGGCACTGATCGTGGGAGCTTTCGCCGAGCGCATGAAGTTCTCCGCGATGCTGGTGTTCATGGGCATCTGGTTCACCCTGGTGTATGCGCCGATCGCGCACATGGTGTGGAGCGGTGACGGTGCACTGATGTGGGACTGGGGCGTACTGGACTTCGCTGGCGGCACCGTGGTGCACATCAACGCGGGTATCGCAGGCCTGGTCTGCTGCCTGGTGCTGGGCAAGCGCAAGGGCTACCCGACCACCCCGATGGCCCCGCACAACCTGGGCTATACCCTGATGGGCGCCGCCATGCTGTGGATCGGCTGGTTCGGCTTCAACGCAGGCTCCGCCGCTGCCGCCAACGGCACCGCTGGCATGGCCATGCTGGTCACCCAGATCGCCACCGCTGCTGCTGCACTGGGCTGGATGTTCGCCGAGTGGATCGGTCACGGCAAACCCAGCGCCCTGGGCATCGCTTCGGGCGTGGTTGCCGGCCTGGTTGCCATTACCCCGGCTGCAGGTACCGTGGGCCCGATGGGCGCCCTGGTGATCGGCTTGGCTTCGGGTGTGATCTGCTACTTCTGCGCCACCACCCTCAAGCGCAGGCTCGGCTATGACGACTCGCTGGATGCCTTCGGCGTGCACGGCATCGGCGGCATCATCGGTGCCATCCTTACCGGTGTGTTCGCAGCCCCGGCGCTGGGCGGCTTCGGTACCGTCACCGATATCGGCATGCAGGTCTGGATCCAGGCCAAGGGCGTGATCTTTACCGTGGTCTACACCGCCATCGTCACCTACGTGATCCTCAAGGTGCTGGATGTGGTGATGGGCCTGCGGGTCAACGAAGAAGAAGAGTCGGTCGGCCTCGACCTGGCTCAGCACAACGAACGCGGCTACAACCTGTAACTGCGACGCGGTAAAAACTTGCCCGGCTTGCCGGGCATTTTTTTGCCAGATTTTCAGCATTTCGCGCTTGGCAAACGGTTTATCCGTCACGTTCGCGACGTAGGTAAAAAACTTACAAGTCGTAGGGCGTTTATGGTGCTTTGCTTTTTCCACGGGCGCGCTAGAATGCGCGCCGAAGGGTGTTTGACGTGTAGTCCACACACTTCGCCAGCCTTTGCTAGGCTTGCCAATAGCGTGTGGCCAGCAGGGGCTAGATGGATTTGTCAGGTCCTGCCAGGAGCAGGGCCTGCTGGGTGCCGCCTCCCATCAGGAGCGCCGACCCAAGGGCAGTGGCCTAACCCACGGCCAGTTGAATTTTCACTGGTGGCTGCCGGTCTACGGCTGCACTGGTCTATAACTAACCTGCTTTTCGCAAGTCATGAGGTAGAACATGAGCGACGACGATCTGGAAAACGACGACCTCGAAGTAGGCGATGAAGACGAGGCTGATGAAGGCCTCGAAGCGGCGGCTGACGACGGCGTTGAAGACGCTGGCGATGACGACAGCAGCCCGGCACCTGCTGCCAAGGGCAAATCCAAGGCGGCTGTCTCGGTAGACGAGATGCCGAGCATGGAAGCCAAGCAGAAGGAGCGTGATGCACTGGCCAAGGCGATGGAAGAATTCCTTTCGCGCGGTGGCAAGGTGCAGGAAGTCGAGGCCAACGTGGTCGCCGACCCGCCCAAGAAGCCGGACAACAAATACGGCAGCCGCCCTATCTGAGTGGCTGAACGCAAAAAAGCCCGCCGTCGCTGCGGGCTTTTTTGTGGGCTCTGAGAAAATAGAGAATTTTCCCACAAGAAAAGAGGAGGCATCTGCTAGATCAGATTTGCGCCACCAGGCAAGCATCACCCTTCAAGCCTGGGGGATTTATGGACAAACTGGTTCGTCGTCGTGACCTTCGCAAGGAAGACTTCCCTAAGGTGGAAGATCCTTTTTTTGCTGGGTGGAAAGTAAAGCGTGCTCTCACAAACTGGGGATGCTTGCACGGTAGGACAGAGTTTTTGAGAGATTGCGGCATCACTCTCGGGCGACAGCTCTCTGAGCGAGATCTCGAAGTGGCGCTAAAAGAGATCAGAGACGGCAGATGGCTGTTTTTGACCAGCCAACCATTCAAGCCCATGAGGCTGGATGGCCACTTAGGTGGGGCGCAATGCTTCCCTATGTCTGGGCAGATCAACAGGCACGCTGAAAACGAAAGTGGCCCTGGTAAATGGCGCACTATCGACATCGATTATGACGGTTTGAAAAATACATTCGCCATTCTGCAGAACCGCCTTGGCTCGCTGGGTGACGAGGGTCGTCTCTTCGGTTCGGAAGGCAAGGATTATGACAACACCTTTCGAATCGTGACCCAGCAATGGGTTCCACTTGATAGCCACGATGATCATTTGGCGTCGCGATCCGTCATTCATCGCTATGGCGAAATACGGGGTATCACTCAACGGTACTTCGAGGGAGAAGATAAATGGCAAATCAGTGGGAAATCCTGGCATTGGCAACCCGCTCTTCCTTTTGAAACCTACGAACACCGAGAAAAGAAATGATGCCCGGAGGACGAAAAGCAGAGGGCTGGGCATTGCGGTTGTGGGGAGGGCTGGATGCCCTTTATCTATTGCTCTACCTCGAAGGTAGTATTCGGCGTGGGCATTTTCCCGTGGTTACAGACCTACAGAACATGTGGGACATTTGGAGCGAGCAAGGCTGGCTCACCATAGCGCTGATGGCGATGAACGTGGTTCTGCAGGCCTCGATCATCTTCAGTGCTGCCCTTTTGCTGGGCGCTCGGAAGGCGGGAATCTATGTTGGTCTAGCACAAATGCCTTGGCGGTTGCTGTTCGCTGTGCCGTCTTTGTCGGTGCTGTTGGTCTGGGCCAGCTTGGCACCTGGCTACAACCCTTGGTTGATGCTCGGTTTGATTGTGATTTCAGAGTTAATCAAAGGTGGCACGTTGATGTGGTTGCTGCGTCGCCAAAGCCTGCATCGCAGGGTTGCTGGCGGTTAAGCAAGGCATCCCGCCATCTCTGCGGAGTTTTGTGCAGCCTGTGCGGGCCGCATCGCGGGTGAACCCGCTCCCACAGGTTGGCTATTCACCTCAGATTCTGCGCGGCTCCAGGCCCCTGTCAGCGCCAGCGCGAAAGGACGTCGGGCAGCTGCGAAAGGCGCTGGATCTCGGCATCCGGTGCCTGCTCACCCGTCCACGCCTTGCCCTGGGGGTTGAACCAGACGGCCCGTAGCCCGGCGCGCTGGGCGCCTGCGATGTCATCGCCGGGGTGGTCGCCGATGTGAACGGCGGCGCTGGCGTCCGCCTCGCCGCGGCGCAGGGCTTCCAGGAACGGTGCCGGGTCCGGCTTGCCGATGCCGAGGTCTTCGGCGCACAGGGCAAAGCGAAAGTAGTCCGCCAGCCCCAGCCGGCTCACATCGGCATTGCCGTTGGTGACCACGCCCAGGGTGTAGTGATGGCGCAAGATCTCCAGTACCGGCTGCACCTCGGGGAAGATCTCCACCTGGTGGCGAGCGTGCAGGAACACTTCAAAGCCTTCGTTGGCAAGCGACTGCGCTTGCTTTTCGCTGTAGCCGACCTCTTCCAGGGCATGGAACAGCACCCGTCGGCGCAGGGCGCTGATGCGGTGCTTGAGGCCGGGCTCGGCCTGCACCAGGCGCTCGCGGATGGCGAACAGGTGCTCCACCGGCACGCCGCCCAGGATCGGGGCGTTGGCTTCGAGCCAGTCGCGCAGCACGACTTCGGCGCTGGCGATGACCGGCGCGGTGTCCCACAGGGTGTCGTCGAGGTCGAATGTGATCAGCTTGATGCTCATGAGTCTGTGCCTTTGCTGCGTTTGGCCCGAGGGTGGGCGCTGTCGTACACCGCGGCCAGGTGCTGGAAGTCCAGGTGGGTGTAGATCTGCGTGGTACTGATGTCGGCATGGCCGAGCATCTCTTGCACCGCCCGCAGGTCCTGGGACGATTCCAGCACATGGCTGGCGAAGGAATGGCGAAGCATGTGCGGGTGCAGGTGCTGGCCCAGCTCGCGCTCACCCGCCTTCTTCACCCGTTGCTGCACAGCCCGTGGCGTGATGCGGTTGCCCTGGCGGGTGATGAACACTGCGCGGTCACGCGGGTTGCCGATGCCGCGCAGGCGGTACCAGGCCTGCAGCGCCTCGCGGGCCTTGCGGCCAACCGGCAGGACGCGGGACTTGCCACCCTTGCCCAGCACCTGCACCAGGCCGGCGGCGAGGTCGATGTGATCGAGGTCGAGGTTGGTCAGCTCGGACAGGCGCAGGCCGGACGAATAAAAGAGCTCAAGAATGGCCTGGTCACGGCGGGCGATGAAGTCGTCGTCGACGCCGCCATCAAGCAGCTGCAGGGCGCGGTCGGTGTCCAGCACCTTGGGCAACCGGCGCTCACCCTTGGGCGCGCTCAGGCCGGTGGCCGGGTCGTGGTGGCACAGGCCTTCGCGGTTGAGGTAGCGGTACAGGCCGCGCACCGCCGACAGCAACCGGGCCAGGCTGCGTGAAGACTGACCGTGGTGGTGCAGGCGGGCGATCAGCTGGCGCAGTTGCTGGATCTGCAGCGCCTGCCAACCGGCAATGCCGTGTTCCTTGCAGTAGCCGATGACCTTGTCCAGATCGCGCCGGTAGCCCACCAACGTATGCTCCGACACCTGGCGCTCGTTGCGCAGGTGTGCGCAATAAGCCTCCAGCTGGCGTTCCATCAGCGTACCGAGCGCAGGGTCTGGGTAACGCGCGGTACAACGCGGCCGAGCACTTCGGCGATGTAGCCGAGGAACAGGGTGCCGACGCTGCTCTTGTAGTGTTGCGGGTCGCGGCTGCCGATCGCCAGCACCCCGTGCAGCCCCTGGTATTCGAGGGTGGCCACGGCGCTGGAACCCACCTCCCGGCGCTGTTCTTCACCGAACAGGAACGCCAGCTCGTGTTCACGCAGGTTGCCACTGACCGTCTTGCCGCCGCCCAGCAGGGCACCGATGGCCTGTTGCGCCTCGGCGTTGCTGACCCAGCGCCCGACCGGCGCAACGTTGTCGCCGAACAGGATGAGGCTGACGAAGGGCACCTGGAATTCCTGGCGCAGGCTGTCTTCGACCGCCATCACAACTTCTTCCAGGGTACCGGCGTCGAGCAGGTCGAGGATCAGCCGTCGGGTCTTGTCGAACAGCCGGTCGTTGTCGCGGGCCACGTCCATCAGTTGCGACAGGCGATGGCGCATCTCGATGTTGCGGTCACGCAGCAGCTTGAGCTGGCGTTCCACCAGGGACACGCTGTCGCCACGCTGGTGCGGGATGTGCTGTTCGATCAGCAGCTCGTCGTGCTCGGCGAAGAAGGTGGGGTGGGCGCGCAGGTAGGCGACCACCGCTTCGGCATCGAGCTCGGCGGACTGCTGGGGTACAACCTTGGGCTGATCGGTCATGGCGGTTACTCGCTTAGAGACGAACCTGTCCTTCGTAGACGCGCACGGCAGGGCCGGTCATCAACACGGGCTTGCCGGGGCCGGCCCATTCGATGTGCAGGCGGCCACCGGGCAAGTCGAGGGACACCGGGGAATCCATCCAGCCTTGGCTGATCGCTGCCACGGCCGCGGCGCAAGCGCCGGTGCCGCAGGCCTGGGTTTCGCCCGCGCCGCGTTCCCACACGCGCAGGTTGGCGCGGTGGCGGTCGATGACCTGGAGGAAGCCGGCATTCACCCGCTGCGGGAAGCGTGGGTGGTTTTCGATCTTCGGGCCCAGCTCATGCACGGGGGCAGTATGCACGTCGTCGACGCGCAGCACGGCATGCGGGTTCCCCATGGACACGGCGGCAATCGAATGCAGCTGGCCGTCGACTTCCAGTGGGTAGTTCAGCGCCTGCTCGTCAGCGACAAAGGGGATTTCGGCAGGAATGAACCGCGGTGGGCCCATGTCGACACTCACCTGGCCGTCGTTCTGCACGTCCAGCACGATGATGCCGCTTTTGGTTTCCACGCGGATACGCTTTTTCGCGGTCAGGCGCTTGTCCAGCACGAAACGGGCGAAGCAGCGCGCACCGTTGCCGCACTGCTCCACTTCGGAGCCGTCGGCGTTGAAGATGCGGTAGCGGAAGTCCACTTCCGGGTTGTTCGGCGCCTCGACGATCAGCAACTGGTCGAAGCCGATGCCGGTATGGCGGTCACCCCATTGCTTGGCGTGCTTTGGCTGGATATGCGCGTGCTGGCTGACCAGGTCGAGGACCATGAAGTCGTTGCCCAGGCCGTGCATCTTGGTAAAACGCAGCAGCATGGGCTTACTCCGGCAGCAGGCTTTCGCCAGCGTACAGTTCGGCGATGGTCTCGCGGCGGCGTACTTCGAACGCCTGGTCGCCGTCGACCAGGATTTCAGCGCAACGGCCACGGGTGTTGTAGTTGGAGCTCATGACAAAACCATAGGCGCCCGCGGACTGCACGGCCAGCAGGTCGCCTTCGGCCAGGTTCAACATGCGGTCCTTGCCGAGGAAGTCGCCGGTCTCGCAGATCGGGCCGACCAGGTCGTAGGCACGGCCTTCGCCTTCGCGTGGGATGACCGCGCTGACACCCATCCAGGCCTGGTAAAGGGCCGGGCGAATCAGGTCGTTCATTGCCGCATCGATGATGGCGAAGTCCTTGTGTTCGGTGTGCTTGAGGTATTCCACGCGGGTGAGCAGCACGCCGGCGTTGGCCACGATGTAGCGGCCCGGCTCGAACACCAGGGCCAGGTCGCGCTTGCCTACGCGTTCGCGAATAGCCTTGATGTAGTCGGCCACCAGCGGTGGCTCTTCGTCGCGGTAGCGCACGCCAACGCCGCCACCCAGGTCCAGGTGGCGCAGGTGGATGCCGCAGTCGGCGAGGCGATCGACCAGGTCCAGCAGGCGGTCGAGGGCATCGAGGAACGGTTCCACGGTGGTCAGCTGCGAGCCGATGTGGCAGTCGACGCCGACCACTTCCAGGTTCGGAAGCTGCGCAGCACGCACGTAGATGGCCTCGGCGTCGGCGATGGCGATGCCGAACTTGTTTTCTTTAAGGCCGGTGGAAATGTACGGGTGGGTTCCTGCGTCAACGTCCGGGTTGACCCGCAGCGACACCGGGGCAACCTTGCCCATCTCGGCCGCCACGACTTGCAGGCGCTCCAGCTCGTCGGTGGACTCGACGTTGAAGCAGTGCACACCCACTTCCAGGGCGCGGCGCATGTCTTCGCGGGTTTTGCCGACGCCGGAGAACACCACGCGGTCGGCGCGCCCGCCAGCAGCCAGCACGCGCTCCAGCTCACCGCCGGAGACAATGTCGAAACCTGCGCCCAGGCGCGCCAGCACGTTCAGCACGCCAAGGTTGGAGTTGGCCTTGACCGCGAAGCACACCAGGTGCTCGGTGCCTTGCAGGGCGTCGGCGTAGCTGCGGTACTGGGCCTCGATGTGGGCGCGCGAATACACATAGGTGGGGGTGCCGAAACGTTCGGCGACGGCCGACAGGGCCACCCCTTCCGCGAACAGCTGACCGTCGCGGTAGTTGAAAGCGTTCATCTGGTTTCCTTACTGCGCAGGCGACTGCTCGGGCTCGGACTGCAGCTCGGGCTGCTGCGCTGGCGCCGGGGCCGCGGCCGGCTTGGCTTTGGGCTGGTGCTGGTGCGACTTGTGCGCTTTGCCGTTATCGCCGTCTTCAGGCAGGTACAGCGGGCCTTTCTGGCCGCAGGCCGAAACGAGGCAGGCAACAGCGACCAGCGCCGCGAAGGAGGAAATCAGGCGCTTCATGGGTGAAATCCTTAGAAAAATGCAGTATTGCGCCCGAGTATACCGAGCGACCGGCGGCTTGCCTATGCAAGGGCCGGTCCGCCGGGCGGGCGATTCTTGCCGCCTGCAATGGCTAAACTTTGCATTCGGCGCCAAGCGCCCGTATCTTGCCCGGCTTGCCTGTAACGCAGCCAATTTCGAGGTTCCTGCAATGAGTTTGAGTGAAGCGCGTTTCCATGATCTGGTCGACGCGACCCAACAGGCGTTGGAAGACCTGTTCGACGAGAGCGGCTTGGACCTGGACATGGAGAACTCCGCCGGTGTTCTCACCGTCAAGTTCGAAGGTGGCGCCCAGCTGATCTTCAGCCGCCAGGAACCGCTGCGCCAACTGTGGCTGGCCGACCGTTCGGGTGGTTTCCACTTCGACTACGACGAAGAGAGCAAGAAATGGGTGTGCGAGAAGAGCGACGAACTGCTGGGCGAAATGCTCGAACGCATCGTCTGGGAGCGGGCTGGCGAGAAGCTGGACTTCGACGAGATCTGACATGAGCAGCGTCCAGGCCCGGCCACCCAAGCCGCTCTACAGCAACGTCAGCCCCGCCGTGCCATCGCCGTGCATCAGCGTTTGCCGGCTGGACGAGCAGCGGGTGTGCACCGGCTGCCAGCGGCATGTGGAGCACATTCGCGAATGGCGTTCAGCCGATGACGAACGGCGTCGGCAGATCTGCCGCGAGGCCCAGGCCCTGCGCGACCAGGCTAAGGCACACTGCTAGCAGGGGCTTGAGTATTTGCCCGGCTGTGGTAGTGTCGGGTTCTGCGTCGGTGACGCCAAAGCCTTCACAAACCCCGCCCTTGGGCGGGGTTTTGCTTTATCTGCACGACGAAAATCGCCTGTTCAAAGGAGTCTGACTGGATCATGAGCACCAAGCCTTCCCTCATCCTCACCCGATTGGACGTACAGCGTCTGGAGCGTCTTATCGACAGCCTCGACGAGAGTACGGCGGGTGTGCTCGCCCTGCAGGACGAGCTGGACCGCGCCGAGCAGGTGGTCGGTCACGAGGACGTGCCAGCGGGCGTGGTGACCATGAACTCGCGCGTGCACTGCCGTGAGGAAGCCAGCGGCAAGGACTACCACCTGACGTTGGTCTATCCGAAGGACGCAGGGCCGGAAGGCAATGTCTCGGTCCTGGCACCGATCGGTTGCGCTTTGCTGGGGCTGTCGGTGGGCGAGCAGATCGACTGGCCGGCACCGGGTGGCAAGACCCTCAAGCTGAAGCTGCTGGAAGTGGAATACCAGCCAGAAGCGGCGGGCGATTACGACCTGTAAGGGTCAAGGGGGCCGCACAGCGGCCCTCGGTCATTCCCCCAGCACCTGCTCCAACCCCTCATTCAACGCCTGCTCCAGCACCCGCTTGTAGCTCAGGTACACCTGCGTCGCGCCCAGCCGGTCATCCAGCAGCTCGGACAAATCCAGGTCGGTGATGTAGCACCGGTACTGTCCGGCACCGCGCCGTTGCCCGATGATCTGCCTGGCCACCACTGCATACAGCTGACCACCATGCTCCAGCTCGGAAAATTCTTGCTGGTCGCAGTACAGCGTCACATGCGCCGCACCCGCCACTCCGGCCTGGATGATGGCCTGCACCGCATAGTAAGGCTGGCCGCTGCCTTCGACCGGAGCCTGGCGCGCCTCGATGCTGCGCGCCTTGCCAGCGCCGGAAGGCAACAGTTGCGCGTAGTGGATGTCCAGCGAGGCAGCGCGCTGGGTATCCAGCGGTAGCCGGGCATCACGGCGCATCACCACTGACCGCAGGAAGCGTTGCAGTGGCAGCAGCAGGCGGGCTTCGTCATGCAGGGGAAGGCGCTGCTGCCACAGGGCATTGTATTCATCCAGCACATACAACTCGGCCCAGCCACCCTGCAGGCGGTAGAACACCTGGATGCAAGCCGGGCGGCCCTGTTCCAGCACCAGGCGCAAGTCGTGGTCCAGCAGTGCGTTGCTATCCAGGTACAGCGGGCTGTAGGCGCTACGCTCCTCGCCCAGGTGGGCCAGCAGTGCTTCGTGCTCGGCCAGGGTGGCCAGGCCGACATGCCCGGCCAACAGCTCCAGCACATGGGTGTGTTGGGCCACCTGTAGCAGGTAGCGGTGGTTCAAGCCTTGGTCCAGCAGCAGCTGCACCGTGTCGAAAATTTCCTCCACGCGCTGGCCGATGGCCTGCGCGCGGCTCTGGCAAAAACAGCGCACTCGTACCCGTGGCCGGTGGCCGCGCAGCACCGGGCTGTTGAGGAAGTCCCGCAGGCAGCGCACCAGCGCGTGCTCACCGTCGTAGCGCTGGACCAGCACTTCGTTCCAACTGTTCAGGGTGACCTGGTCCAGGGTCAGCACCAGGTTTTCGCGCACGCCTGCGTAGCTCAACGAATCGGTACGCTCGGTGGTCATCAGGATGTTCAGGTCGCGGTGATGGCGCAGCGGGTCGATGGCGACATTGACCAGCAACAGCACCTCGTCGGCAACGCTGGGCTGCAGCAGGCGCACTTCGCTGACGATTGGCAAGGGCAGGGGAATGCTTTGCTGCAGGCAACCCATCAGGTTGAACAGCTCGAACTCGCTGAGGTCGCTGACGCCCGGGTGCAGCGCCAGGCGCGTGCTGCTGTCGATCACGCCGTTGCGGTGGGCCCAGGCCAGCAGTTCAAGCAGCTCGCGGCAGCGTTTGATCGGGCTGAAGTGCTCCACCTCGTGGGTACTCAGGTTGCCGCTGTACAGCTCCCAGTGGTAGCTGCCTGGCTCCTTGCGGTTGGGCGCCTGGACCAGGGTCAGGGTGCCTTCGGCCAGGTCCGGGGCGATGCCGGGGTTGATTACCTCGACCTTGCCGGCGCGGCGCTCGAAGGCCGCATACAGGCGCCGGCCCAGCACATTGAGGTCGCGCTGGTCGGCGCGGCTGCTGGCGTTCTGGGTGCTGGCAAACTGGCTGAGGAAGCGGTAGCTATGGTTCAGCTCGGCCACCAGTTCGCGGCGCTCGACAGCGACTTGCTGCACTTTCCATTGGCTGCGGCTGTCCAGCAGGGCCAGCTGACGCTCGTCCCAGCCCCACTCGTCTGCCAGGCGCTGCAACAGCCGGCGCTGCCAGCCATTGGCGCGGCCCTGGTCGCTGAGCTTCTTGTTCACCTTCAGGTACAGGCTGCGCCTTACCAGCTCCAGGCGCGCGGGCTCGCCACGTTGCAGCAGGTAACGTTCGATGCGTCGGTACACCATCACATACGGGTCCAGCTCGTCGAGGTCGAGCTGGTTGGCGAACACCGCCTGCTTGTAGTCCAGGCTCAGGCAGCGCACGGTGGGGTGTTCGCTGGCGTAGGCCTCGGTCAGCAGCAGCTTGAGTAGCGACTTGTAGGGCGAATCGATGCCCTTGAACAGTTGCCACAGGCCGGCACCGACGAACTCGCCGGGCGGAACGTGCGCCAGGTTGCCCAGGTCGAGGGCGTCCTGGCTGTGGATGAAGCGCTTGGTCAGCAGGGTCTGGGTGTAGGCGTGGTAATTGTGTTCCTGGTAGATGGGTACCAGCCACCACAGCGGTGTACGCCCTGCCAGCCATAGGGTAGTGCGATAGAACTCGTCCAGCAGCAGGTAGTGTTGGGTGGTGCCGCAGTCGTCGGAGCCCAGCTGGCCATCGCGTTGGCCCTGGGCAAAGCCTTGCGTGTCGATCAGGAAGAAATGCGCCTCGGCGCCCAGGCTTGCCGCCCAATCCTCCAGCAATTGGCACTTGCGGCGCAGTTCTCCCAGCAAGTGCTCGGGCAAGCCGGGCGCATGGCACACCCACAGGTCCATGTCGCTGTGCTCGGCCTGGGCCAGCGAGCCCAGGCTGCCCATCAGGTACAGGCCATGGATCGGGCGTGGCGGGTTGCCATGGCGGGCCTTGTAGGTGAACGAGCGGGCCAGGCGCTGGGCCTCGACCACCAGTTCGGCACCTGGCTCGTAGCCTGATACGCCCGCAGGCGTGCTGCCCGAGACGTAGCCGGGCAACAAGGGGTGGTTCACATGAAACAACAGTGGCAACAGTGTCAGTACCTGTTGCTGGCGTGTCGACAGGCCTTCCATTGCCCGCTGCAGGCGCCCCTGGTTGAGCTGCAGGAAGCGCGCACGCAATGTCGCCAGGACCTTGCGATCAATGCCTTCATTCAGGTCAGGGCGGATTTCGTGAGGGTGGTTCATTGTGCGCTCAGGCAGGCCAGTAAAGCTGTGGCGAGTTTAGCCTGAGTGGCGGGGACGGATAAGCGGTAATTGGTTTTTTGGCGCCATTTTCCCAGCGCCCGCCTGCTCCAGCTTTCGCTGCGCTTCAGGCATGATGGGCGCATTGAGTTCATGTAGAGAATTTCCGATGCGTGTATGGATCGATGCCGACGCCTGCCCCAAGGCGGCCAAGGATCTGATCGTCAAATTCGCCCTCAAGCGCAAGTTTGAGGTGGTGATGGTGGCAGGGCAGGCCGTGGCCAAGCCGGCGTTCGCGATCGTGCGCCTGATCGTGGTACCCAGCGGTATGGACGCAGCTGACGACTACCTGGTCGAACACGCCGTGCCCGGTGAGTTGGTGATCTGCAGTGATGTGCCGCTGGCTGACCGCCTGGTTAAAAAGGGCGTGACCGTGCTGGACCCGCGCGGGCGTGAGTTCGACGAGCGCAACATGGGCGACCGCCTGGCGGCGCGCAACCTGTTCACCGAGTTGCGTGAGCAGGGCCAGGTGGGGGGAGGGCAGGCGGCTTATGGTGAACGTGAAAAGCAGGCGTTCGCCAATGCGCTGGACCGGATCATTGCCCGGCTGAGTAAAACCTGATGCGGGGCTGCTTTGCAGCCCCAAAGGCTTACTGGTCACCCTCGTGCGTGAGTTCCAGGATTCGGTCCACCAGCTTGTAGATCCCGCCCGCCGCTTCGCTGATCGACTTGGCCTCCATGTAAGCCGGGGTAGTCACCAGCTTGCGCTGGGTGTCTTCGACAATGTCGTGCACATCGCACTCTTCATGGGTGCCGCCCATCTTCTCGACAGCCGCCGCAGTGCCGGCGTCGCTACCGATGGTGCAGACCACGCCCGGCCCGTAGATCTTTGCGGCCAGTGCCGGCGAAATGCAGATCAGGCCAACCGGCTTGCAGGCGTCGGCAAAGGCTTCGGCCAGGGCCAGCACGTCCGGGTTGACGCTGCAGTTGGCGCCTTCCACGGCGAAGTTGGACAGGTTTTTCGCCGCCCCGAAACCGCCTGGCACGATCAGCGCATCGAAGTCTTCAGCCTTGGCTTCGCGGATGTCCTTGACCTCGCCGCGGGCAATGCGCGCCGACTCCACCAGCACATTGCGCGACTCGGGCATTTCTTCGCCGGTCAGATGGTTGATGACATGCATCTGCGTAATGTTCGGCGCGAAGCACTGCACCTGCGCACCGCGCTGGTCGAGGCGCAGCAGGGTGATCACGCTTTCGTGGATTTCGGCGCCGTCATACACGCCACAGCCGGAAAGAATCACCGCTACTTTTTTTGTCATGCTCATTACTCCAGTGTCGAGGCGCTAAATGTCCTCTAGTTTGGCAGATGTCGCCATAGGGGTTGCCGCAGGTGCGGCCTAATCTTGATGGATACCGCCTGAGGCCGTACCCATGGACCTGATATTGCTGGCCGTGCCGTTCTTCTTCGTGCTCATCGCCCTGGAGCTGGTGGCCGACCGTGTGCGTGGCCAGCGCAACTTTACCCTGGCCGATTCGATCAACAGCCTGAGTACCGGCGTGCTGTCGACCAGCACCGGGTTGCTGACCAAAGGCGCAGGGCTGGTGACCTATGCCCTGGCGTTCGAGCACCTGGCACTTTTGCGCCTGCCGCCCGAAGCCTGGTGGGTATGGCTGCTGGCCTTTGTCCTGTACGACTTCTGCTACTACTGGCTGCACCGACTGGGCCATGAACGCAACGTGCTGTGGGCCGCGCATTCGGTGCATCACCAAAGCGAGGAATACAACCTCACCACCGCGTTGCGCCAGACCAGTAGCGGGTTCATCTTCTCGTGGATCTTCTACCTGCCGCTGGCATTGCTGGGCGTGCCGCCACTGGTGTTCATCACCGTGGCATCGCTCAACCTGCTGTACCAGTTCTGGGTGCATACCCGGCACATTCCCAAGCTTGGCTGGCTTGAGTGGGTGTTGATCACACCATCCAACCATCGCGTCCACCATGCGCAAAACCCTGTTTACTTGGATCGCAACTACGGCGGTGTGTTCATTCTCTGGGACCGTCTGTTCGGCACCTTCAAAGAGGAGGACCCGGCCGAGCCTGTGGTGTTCGGGGTAACCACGCCGCTGGCCAGCTGGAACCCTCTGTGGGCCAACCTGCAGTTCTATGCCCAGCTCTGGCATGACGCCCGGCGCACTGCCAGCCTGTGGGACAAGCTGCGCATCTGGTTCATGCCCACTGGCTGGCGCCCGGCCGATGTGGCCGCACGTTACCCACAGGCCAAGCAGGACCTGACGCTTTTTCGCAAGTTCGAGGTTGCCCTGGGCCGCCCGCAACAAGCCTACGTGGCGACGCAGTTCGTGGTTTATGTGGCCTTGGGCAGCTACCTGATGGACGTAGCCGAACGCCTGCCGGCCGCCGCGCTGGTGCTCGGCTGGTCGCTCATGGCGTTTGGTCTGTTCGTGCTGGGCGGGTTGCTGGAGAACCGGCCCTGGGCTGCACGCCTGGAACTGGCGCGGCTTGTGGTGAATGCGCCGGCGCTGTACCTGGCCGGCGCACTGGGCCTAGCGGTGGTCGCGCCGCTGGCCTGGTTCCTGCTCGTGGTCTATAGCCTTCTCAGCCTGTGGGGCCTGGGCCTGGTCCGCCGCCTTGCGCTCCGCGCGCAAGGCGCGGAAACGCCGGCGCAGCCACAACAGGACGCCCAGCCCCACCAGGCCTCCAAGTACCCATAGCTCGTAACGCTTCACGTTGCCCAGCAGGCCTTCGAGAATGGCGCCGAAGTGGTACGCAGCCGCGCCCAGGGCTATTGCCCAGATGGCCGCGCCAAGGCCGTTGAGCAGCAGGTAGCGGCGCGGCGGGTAGCCCGACAGGCCAATGGCCACCGGCATGACCGTACGCAGGCCATAAACGAAGCGGAAGCTCAGCACCCAGATGTCGGGGTGGCGGCGGATGTGGTCCAGCGCCCGGTCACCCATCGCTTGCCAGCGTGGTTTGCGCGCCAGGATCCTGCGCCCGTGGCGGCGGCCCATGAAGTACCACAGCTGGTCGCCGGCATAGCTGCCGAAAAACGCCACCAGGCACACCAGCTTGATGTCCATGTACCCACGGAATGCAAGGAAACCCGCAAGCACCAGGATGGTCTCGCCTTCGAAGAAGGTGCCTAGAAAAAGGGCAAAGTAGCCGAAATCCTGCAGGAATTGTTGAAGCATTTTCTGAGGTGCTGGCGAAATGAACGCGCAGCCTACCCCTTCGCGCGCATTCGTGAAAGTGTCCAAATGTGTCTCGACGTGAACAATTCCTACACAGACAATGCCAGAGGCCATGCGCCATGGCTTGCCCTGGTGTGTAACACAGGCGTCATAATGGGCGCTTATCTTGCCGCTCAATTGATGATAGGGCGTTAACGTCCTCAGGAACGCCAGATGAATAATGAAGTGCTCACCCCTGTCGCGATCAAGGATGCCCAGGAGCTCCCGGAAGAGTTGGTGCAGACCCCGCCAGACCTGCCGCCGGCGCCCGAACCGGAGCCTGTAGAGGAACAGGTCGCCGAGCCTGTGGCCGCGGCGCCCGCGCCCGCGCCGGCCCCGGCAATCACCGTCCCCGGCCTGGACGACAGCAGCCTGTACATTCATCGCGAACTCTCGCAGCTGCAGTTCAACATCCGCGTGCTGGAACAGGCCCTGGACGAGAACTACCCACTGCTCGAACGCCTCAAGTTCCTGTTGATCTTCTCCAGCAACCTCGACGAGTTCTTCGAGATCCGCGTCGCCGGCCTGAAGAAGCAGATCAACTTCGCCCGTGAACAGGCCGGTGCCGACGGCCTGCAGCCGCACCAGGCGCTGGCGCGTATCAGTGAGCTGGTGCACATCGAGGTAGAGCGCCAGTACGCGATCCTCAACGACGTGCTGCTGCCGGAGCTGGAAAAGCACCAGATCCGCTTTATCCGCCGCCGTTACTGGACGCCCAAGCTCAAGACCTGGGTGCGCCGCTATTTCCGCGACGAAATCGCCCCGATCATCACACCGATCGGCCTCGATCCGACCCACCCGTTCCCGCTGCTGGTGAACAAGAGCCTCAACTTCATCGTCGAGCTGGAGGGGGTCGATGCCTTCGGCCGCGACTCGGGCCTGGCGATCATCCCGGCCCCGCGCCTGCTGCCCCGGGTTATCCGCGTGCCTGAAGAGGTGGGCGGCCCAGGTGCCAACTACGTGTTCCTGTCGTCGATGATCCACGCGCACGCCGACGACCTGTTCCAGGGCATGAAGGTGAAGGGCTGCTACCAGTTCCGCCTTACCCGTAACGCCGACCTGGCGCTGGACTCCGAAGAAGTCGACGACCTGGCCCGCGCCCTGCGCGGCGAGCTGTTCTCGCGCCGTTACGGCGACGCCGTGCGCCTGGAGGTGGCCGACACCTGCCCGAAACACCTGTCGGACTACCTGCTCAAGCAGTTCAGCCTCAGCGAAAGCGAGCTGTACCAGGTCAATGGCCCGGTCAACCTCACCCGCCTGTTCAGCATTACCGGCCTGGACAGCCACCCGGAGCTTCAGTACACGCCGTTCACCCCGGCGATCCCCAAGCTGCTGGTGAACGCCGACAACATTTTCAGCGTGATCAGCAAGCAGGACATACTGCTGATGCACCCCTTCGAGTCCTTTACCCCGGTGGTCGACCTGCTGCGCCAGGCCGCCAAGGACCCGCACGTGCTCGCCGTGCGCCAGACCCTGTACCGGTCCGGGGCCAACTCGGAAATTGTCGATGCCCTGGTGGACGCTGCGCGTAACGGCAAGGAGGTCACCGCGGTGATCGAACTGCGCGCGCGCTTCGACGAAGAGTCCAACCTGCAGATGGCCAGCCGCCTGCAAGCGGCCGGTGCGGTGGTGATCTACGGCGTGGTCGGTTTCAAGACCCACGCCAAGATGATGTTGATCCTGCGTCGCGAGCAGGGCGAGATCGTGCGTTATGCGCACCTGGGCACCGGTAACTACCACGCCGGCAATGCCCGCCTGTACACCGACTACAGCCTGCTGACCTCAGACGACGCCCTCACCGAGGACGTCGGCAAGCTGTTCAGCCAGCTCATCGGCATGGGCAAGACGCTGCGCATGAAAAAGCTGCTGCACGCGCCGTTCACCCTGAAGAAGGGCATGCTCGACATGATTGCGCGCGAAACCCAGTTTGCCCTCGAAGGCAAGCCGGCGCACATCATTGCCAAGTTCAACTCGCTGACCGACGCCAAGGTCATCAAGGCGCTGTACAAGGCCAGCCAGTCGGGTGTGAAGATCGACTTGGTGGTGCGTGGCATGTGCTGCCTGCGCCCAGGCATTCCGGGGGTTTCACACAATATCCAGGTGCGCTCGATCATCGGCCGCTTCCTTGAGCACACGCGGGTGTTCTACTTCCTCAATGGCGGCGAAGAGCAGATCTACCTGTCCAGTGCCGACTGGATGGAGCGCAACCTCGACAAGCGCGTCGAGACCTGCTTCCCGGTGGAAGGCAAGAAGCTGTTGCTGCGGGTGAAGAAGGAGCTGGAAGGCTACCTGACCGACAACACCCACGCCTGGACCTTGCAGCCAGACGGGCGCTACGTGCGCATCACCCCGACCGGCAACCAGAACCCGCGCAGTGCCCAGGCGACCCTGCTGGAGCGCCTGAGCAACCCGGTCCTCAACGTACGCTGAGTACGAAGCCGACCCGGGCCAGCCACTCCGCCTCGTTGGCGAAGTCGGCCTGGGTCAGCTGGTTCTGTTCCAGCCAGCCTTCAGGGAAGGCCACATCCAGGCTTGCATCGCCAGCGTTGAGCACCACCTTCGGCATCTGCTGGTTACCACGGATGTGGTGAAACAGAATGGCGAAGCGCAGCAGCACGCACAGGCGCAGCAGCTTGATGCCTTCGTCACCCAGCTCGGCGAACTTGTCCTTGGGGATGTTGCGGCGGTGGCCGCGTACCAGCAAGGCCATCATCTGCTGATCCTCGCGGGAGAAGCCCGAAAGGTCGGAGTGCTCGATCAGGTAGGCGCCGTGCTTGTGGTAGTGATAGTGGGCGATATCGAGGCCTACTTCGTGCACTTTCGCGGCCCAGCCCAGCAGATCGCGCCAATTCCCGTCTTTCAGCCCCCACGCATCAGCCACTTGGTCGAAGGCATGCAGTGCCTTGCGTTCCACGCGCGCAGCCTGGCCCTGGTCCACGTGGTAACGCTCCATCAACGAGTTGAGGGTGCGTTCGCGCACGTCTTCATGGTGGTGGCGGCCGAGCAGGTCGAACAGCACACCTTCGCGCAGGGCGCCGTCACAGTGGTCCATGCGCTGCAGTTCCAGCGCGTCGAAAATCGCTTCGAGAATGGCCATGCCCGCCGGGAAGATCGTGCGGCGGTCCGGCTTGATGCCGTCGAAGTCGATCTTGTCGACTTCCCCCAGCTTGAACAGCTTGCGCTTGACCCAGGCCAGGCCCTCGGCGTTGACCTCACCATTGCCCAGGCCACCGGCCTTGATGGCGGCGCCGATGGCGCGGATGGTGCCGGACGAGCCGATGGCCTCGTCCCAGGTCAGGCGATGCAGGGCATGCTCGATGCTCATCAGTTCCAGGCGCGCGGCCGTGTAGGCCTGGGCGTAGCGGGCCGGGGTGATCTTGCCGTCGCGGAAGTAGCGCTGGGTGAAGCTGACGCAGCCCATCTGCAGGCTTTCGCGCAGCAGCGGCTCGAAGCGCTGGCCGATGATGAACTCGGTACTGCCGCCGCCGATGTCCGCCACCAAGCGCTTGCCGGGGGTGTCGGCCAGGGTGTGCGACACACCCAGGTAGATCAGGCGCGCCTCTTCACGGCCGGAGATGACCTCCACCGGGTGGCCGAGGATGGCTTCGGCGCGCTGGATGAATTCGTTACGGTTGCGCGCTTCGCGCAAGGCGTTGGTACCGACGATACGCACGGAGCCTGCGGGCATGCCGTTGATCAGCTGCGAAAAGCGCTTGAGGCAATCCAGGCCTCGTTCCATTGCCTCTTCACTGAGTTTGCGTTCTTCGTCGATGCCGGCGGCAAGCTGAACCTTCTCGCCGAGCCGCTCGAGAATGCGGATTTCGGTATGGTGGGCCTTGGCCACGACCATGTGAAAACTGTTGGAGCCAAGGTCGATGGCGGCGATCAGGGACAGGTTCTTCGCGATGGTATGCGGCATGATCTGGTTGTTCTCGGTCGTTAACCCGGCAATCGTGCCACGATAGCAGGCTGACGCCAACGCGTGACACGCAGCCGATATGCTCGCCTTGATGCAAGGCAATGTGCCATTCGATTCTATGACGGCTGTATGACAGTTTCGATTCGCGGCGTCTTGCACAACTATAGTTACAGTCAATCGTCCGTGGCTTCCTGTCGGCGGCGGGGGCGGCTATGATGGGCAACGTTTTTTATTGCTTACGACCTTGGAGATTTCCATGAGCGACAAAATCAAACACGTCACCGACGCCAGCTTCGAAGCCGACGTACTGCAGGCTCAAGGCCCGGTGCTGGTCGACTACTGGGCTGAATGGTGCGGCCCATGCAAGATGATCGCTCCGGTTCTGGACGATATCGCTGCTACCTACGAGGGCAAGCTGACCGTCGCCAAGCTGAATATCGACGAGAACCAGGAAACCCCGGCCAAGCACGGCGTGCGTGGTATCCCGACGCTGATGCTGTTCAAGAACGGTAACGTCGAAGCCACCAAGGTTGGCGCGCTTTCCAAGTCGCAGCTGGCCGCGTTCCTCGACGCCCACCTGTGATGTGAAAAAAGCCCCGCAAATGCGGGGTTTTTCTTTTCCAGAGCACTAGACGCAGAAAAAAGCAAGTGTTACATTCGGCCTCGCACTGCTTTTCCAGTGCCCTCTACATGCCGTCGCCGAAGCATCCCTAATTCGAATCAGTACGCGATCCTGTCGCCATCTAGCGGCGCGGCCTCATTAAGCCAGAAGCTTAATTCTCCCTTCTTACATGATTACGTCACTCCCCTTATGAACCTGACTGAACTCAAGCAAAAGCCGATTACCGATCTTTTGGAAATGGCCGAACAGATGGGCATCGAGAACATGGCCCGTTCGCGCAAACAGGACGTGATCTTCGCCCTGCTGAAGAAGCACGCGAAGAGCGGCGAAGAGATTTCGGGTGACGGCGTGCTGGAGATTCTCCAGGATGGTTTCGGTTTCCTGCGCTCGGCTGATGCGTCCTACCTGGCCGGCCCGGACGATATCTACGTCTCGCCCAGCCAGATCCGCCGTTTCAACCTGCGTACCGGCGACACCATCGTCGGCAAGATCCGCCCGCCGAAGGAAGGGGAGCGTTACTTCGCTCTGCTGAAGGTTGATACCATCAACTTCGACCGTCCGGAAAACGCGAAGAACAAGATCCTGTTCGAAAACCTGACGCCGCTGTTCCCGAACAAGCGCCTGAAGATGGAAGCCGGCAACGGCTCCACCGAAGACCTGACCGGTCGCGTCATCGACCTGTGCGCCCCGATCGGCAAAGGCCAGCGTGGCCTGATCGTCGCCCCGCCAAAAGCGGGCAAGACCATCATGCTTCAGAACATCGCGGCCAACATCACCCGTAACAATCCCGAGTGCCACTTGATCGTGCTGCTGATCGACGAGCGCCCGGAAGAAGTGACCGAAATGCAGCGCACCGTGCGCGGCGAAGTGGTTGCTTCCACCTTCGACGAGCCGCCAACCCGCCACGTGCAGGTTGCCGAAATGGTGATCGAGAAGGCCAAGCGCCTGGTCGAGCACAAGAAGGACGTGGTCATCCTGCTGGACTCCATCACCCGTCTGGCGCGTGCCTACAACACCGTGATCCCGAGCTCGGGCAAGGTGCTGACCGGTGGTGTCGACGCCCACGCCCTGGAGAAGCCGAAGCGCTTCTTTGGCGCCGCGCGTAACATCGAGGAAGGCGGTTCGCTGACCATCATCGCCACCGCGCTGGTCGAAACCGGCTCGAAGATGGACGAAGTGATCTACGAAGAGTTCAAGGGCACCGGCAACATGGAGCTGCCGCTGGACCGCCGCATCGCCGAGAAGCGCGTGTTCCCGGCCATCAACATCAACCGTTCCGGTACCCGCCGCGAAGAGCTGCTGACTGCCGACGACGAACTGCAGCGCATGTGGATTTTGCGCAAGCTGCTGCACCCGATGGACGAAATCGCTGCCATCGAGTTCCTGGTCGACAAGCTCAAGCAGACCAAGACCAACGACGAGTTCTTCTTGTCGATGAAGCGCAAGTAAGCTTCGCCAGCAGGAATCGATTGGGGCTGCTTCGCAGCCCATCGCGGCACAAGGCCGCTCCTACAGGATTACGCACTACCTGTAGGAGCGGCCTTGTGCCGCGATGGGGCGCGAAGTGGCCCCAAGTCATTTTTGGCCATTAGGTGCCGAACGGCGCTACACTCTGCACCCCGACCGATACGGCCAACACGAGGCTCATGCATGCAGTATCGCGACTTGCGCGACTTCATCCGTGGCCTGGAACAGCGCGGCGAGCTCAAGCGCATCCAGGTTCCGATCTCCCCAGTCCTGGAAATGACCGAGGTCTGCGACCGCACCCTGCGTGCCAAAGGTCCTGCGCTGCTGTTCGAAAAGCCCACCGGCTTCGATATTCCGGTGCTTGGTAACCTGTTCGGCACGCCAGAGCGCGTGGCCATGGGCATGGGCGCCGAGTCGGTCGAAGAACTGCGCGAAATCGGCAAGCTGCTGGCCTTCCTCAAGGAGCCCGAGCCACCCAAGGGCCTGAAGGACGCCTGGTCCAAGCTGCCGATCTTCAAGAAGGTCGTGTCGATGGCGCCGAAGGTAGTCAAGGACGCGGTGTGCCAGGAAGTGGTGGTCGAGGGTGACGATGTCGACCTCGGCGCACTGCCGATCCAGCACTGCTGGCCAGGCGACGTGGCGCCGCTGATCACCTGGGGCCTTACCGTCACCCGCGGCCCGAACAAGGACCGCCAGAACCTGGGCATCTACCGCCAGCAGGTCATTGGCCGCAACAAGGTCATCATGCGCTGGCTGAGCCACCGTGGGGGCGCCCTCGACTATCGTGAGTGGTGCGAGAAAAACCCCGGCCAGCCGTTCCCGGTTGCCGTGGCCCTGGGTGCTGACCCGGCGACCATCCTCGGTGCCGTGACCCCGGTGCCGGACACCCTCTCCGAATATGCCTTCGCCGGCCTGCTGCGCGGCAATCGCACCGAGCTGGTCAAGTGCCGTGGCAGCAACCTGCAGGTACCGGCCACTGCCGAAATCATCCTGGAAGGCGTGATCCACCCGGGCGAAATGGCCCCGGAAGGCCCGTATGGCGACCATACCGGCTACTACAACGAAGTGGACAGCTTCCCGGTGTTCACCGTCGAGCGCATCACCCACCGGCAGAAGCCGATCTATCACAGCACCTACACCGGCCGCCCGCCAGATGAACCGGCGATTCTCGGTGTGGCGCTGAACGAAGTGTTCGTGCCGATTTTGCAGAAGCAGTTCCCGGAAATCACCGACTTCTACCTGCCGCCGGAAGGCTGCTCGTACCGCATGGCGGTGGTCACCATGAAAAAGCAGTACCCGGGCCACGCCAAGCGCGTGATGCTGGGTGTGTGGTCGTTTCTGCGACAGTTCATGTACACCAAGTTCGTTATTGTCACCGATGACGATATCAACGCCCGTGACTGGAACGATGTGATCTGGGCCATCACCACGCGCATGGACCCCAAGCGTGATACGGTGATGATCGACAACACGCCGATCGACTACCTGGACTTCGCGTCGCCGGTATCGGGGCTGGGGTCGAAGATGGGCCTGGACGCCACGCACAAGTGGCCGGGCGAGACTACACGCGAATGGGGGCGGGTCATCGTCAAGGACGAAGCCGTCACCCGCCGTATCGATGAGCTGTGGGATCAGTTGGGAATAGATTGATGCAGGTAACGTTGCAGCCGTCCGGGGCGGTGCTGGCGCTCGAACCCGGGGAACGGATCCTGGATGGAGCGCGGCGGTTGGGCTATGACTGCCCGAATAGCTGCCGCAATGGCAATTGCCATGTCTGCGCCGCGTTGTTGGTCGAAGGGCGGGTACGCCAGGACGGCGAAGTCCGTGACCATGGCGAGCTGTTCACCTGCATTGCCGAGCCGCTGGAGGACTGTGTGTTGCTCTGGGATGGCGTGCTCGCCCTGGGCGAGCTGCCGGTGCGCAAGCTGGCGTGCAGCGTCACTGAATGCGTCGACGTGGGTGGCGACGTCTGGCGGGTGCGCCTGCGTGCGCCAGCCGGCAAGCCACTGCGTTACCACGCCGGGCAGTACCTGATGATCGAGCGCGAAGGCGGCAAGCCGGCCGCGTTTTCGCTGGCCTCCGCACCCCACGCCGGGCGTGAGCTGGAGCTGCACGTGCTGGCGCGTGAGCCCAGTGCATTGCAACTGATCGGGCAGCTCAAGCGTGACGGCCTGGCACGCATCGAAATGCCGTTTGGCGACACCCACCTGGCCGAGCTGCCCGACGGGCCGCTGGTATTGATTGCCGCCGGCACCGGCATGGGCCAGATGCACAGCCTGCTCGAGCATTGCCGAGCCAACGGTTTCAAGTACCCGGTACACCTGTACTGGGGTGTGCGCCGGCCCGAAGACTTCTACCAGATCGAGCATTGGGACGAATGGCAGCGCCTGCCCAACCTGTTCCTGCACCGGGTCGTCAGTGACCTGTGCGGCTGGGAGGGCCGCTGCGGCATGCTGCATGAGGCGGTCTGCGAGGACATCGACGACCTCAATACGGTGCATGTGTATGCCAGCGGTTCACCGAACATGATCTACGCCACCCTCGACGCCCTGGTCGAAGCCGGCATGGATGCACACCGCATGCGTGCGGATGTGTTTGCCTACGCGCCACGCGGTTAATAACCGAAGTTGCAACAAGTGGGTATAAGGCGGTAATTGTTACCGCCTTGGCTAATAACTTTAACCGTTGCCGAAACAGTACTTCCCCAGTCGTCGGAACCGCGCATTAAAGTATTGCCACAGGGCTTGAGTATTCCTGCATTTCTAGCCTATGGTTACTGCAAGCGCCCTTGGTACAAGGCTTGGGGCCGCAGTTTGAGCGAATCTCGCTACATCTGTAGTTCACAGGGATAATGGCGGCAGCTTATGTCGGCAATTGAAAGTATGTCTTGGCAAGTTTCATATCCTCCGGCACTCGACTTTGGTCAGCAACATACTCGCGACCAGTTGTTCAACTCCATGAAGACGACCATGTCTCGGCATCAGGGCGGGCCGGTGTGGCTGTTTGCCTATGGTTCGCTGATCTGGCGCCCGGAGTGCAATTCGGTGGAGCGCCAGCGCGCACGGGTACATGGTTATCACCGCGGCTTGTACCTGTGGTCGCACGAACATCGTGGCACCCCGGAAACCCCCGGCCTGGTGTTTGGCCTGGACCGCGGTGGTTCTTGCAGCGGTTTTGCCTACCGGCTGGATGAGAGCAACCTGGACGACTCGCTGATGGCCTTGTGGCAACGCGAGATGCCGTACCCGGCCTATCGGCCGCATTGGCTCAACTGCCGGCTGGGCGATGGCAGCAAGGTACAGGCCTTGGGCTTTGTGCTGGAGCGGCATTTGCCGTGCTACGCGGGCAACCTGCCGGATACCCTGCTCAGCCAGATCCTGGCCAGTGCCAAGGGGCGTTATGGCACCACCCGCGACTATGTCGAGCAGACCTTGAATGCCTTGCGCAGCCACCAGATGCCAGATCGCAACCTGGAGGCGCGGTTCAGGCGTTGCCATAACCTGCGTGAAGTTTGAGTTTTTGGAGCCGCTGTGCGGCCCCAGAATAATCAATGCATCAACACCACCAACTTACCCACAGCCTGCCGCTGCCCCAGCTTCTCGATGGCAGCCCCGGCCTCGGCCAGTGGATAAGTCTGCGACACCAGCGGCTTCAACTTACCTTCGGCATGCCAGGCAAACAGCTGCTTGAAGTTGGCCGCGTTATCCTCGGGCTGGCGCTGTGCAAACGCCCCCCAGAACACCCCCAGCACCGCCGCGCCCTTGAGCAGCACCAGGTTGGCCGCCAGCTGTGGAATGCTGCCGCTGGCAAAACCCACCACCAGCAGCCGGCCATTCCAGGCCAGCCCGCGCACTGCCTGCTCGAACAGCTCGCCCCCCACTGGGTCGTAAATGACGTCCACGCCCTGGCCACCGGTCAGCCGCTTGATTTCTTCGCGCAGGCTGGCCTGGGTGTAGTCGATCAGCTCATCTGCCCCGGCCGCCTTGGCCACGGCCAGTTTCTCGGCACTGCTGGCTGCCGCGATCACCCGCGCGCCCATGGCCTTGCCGATTTCCACCGCCGCCAGACCGACCCCACCGGATGCGCCCAGTACCAGCAGCGTCTCGCCTGCTTGCAGTTGGCCGCGCTGGCGCAGGGCGTGCATCGAGGTGCCATAGGTCATGCCGAAGGCGGCAGCGGTGGTGAAGTCCATGCTGGCCGGGATCGGCAGTACGTTGTAGAAAGGCACCGCCACCTGCTCGGCGAAAGCACCCCAGCCGGTGAGCGCCATGACCCGGTCGCCGACCTTCAGCGCGCCGGCTTTTTCCCCGACCGCGGCCACCACGCCTGCGGCTTCGCCGCCGGGTGAGAACGGCAGCGGTGGCTGGAACTGGTATTTGCCTTCGATGATCAGGGTGTCGGGGAAATTGACACCGGCGGCCTGCACATCCAGCAGGATCTCGTTTTTCCTGGGCTGCGGGCTGGCCACGTCTTCCAGTACCAGATCGCGCGCCGGACCCAGGGTTTTGCACAACACAGCTTTCATCGGGGCTATTCCTTTGCGGGTAGTGGCCGATAAGTGTAGGAGGGCCGCTTGCCGGGTCAACGAGCATGGCCCGCCCTGATGGGCCGGCATAAGCCCGGGCTTGGGTTTGAGCGGCGTGCTGGGTAAGCTGGCGCCAACTGTATTGAGGAGCGAATTCGTGAAAGCGTGGATCTTGATGGTACTGGCGCTGCTGCTGCCGGCTGCGGCCATGGCCGAGGAAGCCAAGGAAGGGGCGCCCAAGGTCGCCTACATCAGCCTGAGCCCGCCCTTTGTCGGCAACTATGCCCTCGACGGCGGCCCGCGGCTGCGCGTGTACAAGGCCGACGTGGCCCTGCGCGTGACCGGTGACGAAGCGGCCAAGGCGGTAAAGCATCACGAACCGCTGATCCGCAACCAGCTGGTAGCACTGTTCACCCAGCAGACCGTGGACAACATGAGCAACGTCGAGGCCAAGGAACACCTTCGCCAGGAGGCTTTGAAGCAGGTGCAGCAGGTGCTGGAAGCGGAAGAAGGCAAGCCGATCGTCGAAGACCTGCTGTTCAACAACCTGATCGTGCAGTGATCAATGTGGGAGCGGGCGGCGCGGTGAATGGCACCGGCTTCGCCGGTGTTCGCGGGCTTGCCCGCTCCCACAGTTGCCGACCATAGATCCTGAGGTGTCAGGACGCCAGGCTACGGCGAAACCGCGCCAGGGCGACGCTGAAAAACACCAGGCCAATCAGCGCCAGCGCCAGGATATCCGGCCATACCACCGCCCAGTCGGCATCCCGGAACAGGATCGCAGTACCCAGGCTGACAAAGTGCGTTGACGGTGACCCCTGCATCACCCATTGCAGCCATTGGGGCATGCTGTCCAGGGGTGTGCTGCCGCCAGACAGCAACAGCATCGGGATGATCACCGGGATTGCCAGCAGGCCGAACTGCGGCGTCGAGCGTGCCAGGGTGGCGAGGAAGATGCCCAGCGCGGTACTGGCGAACAGGTACAGCGCGGTCACGGCCAGAAACAGCCCCATCGAGCCGGACAGCGGCACACCCAGCGCGCCTTTCACGACCACCACCAGCGAAACCCACGTGCAGATCACCACCACCAGCGCGTTGCTGCCGATTTTCGCCAGCATGATTTCCAGTGCGGTGAGCGGCAGAACCAGTAGGTGGTCAAGCGTGCCATGCTCACGCTCGCGCAGCAGCGCGGTGCCGGTGAGGATGATCGCCAGGATGGTGATGTTGTTGACGATCTGGATCACCGCCAGGAACCAGCCCCCCTCAAGGTTGGGGTTGAACAGCGCCTTGGGGTTGATCAGCACCGGGCTTTGCACGTTGCCGCGCTGGCTGTAGTCGAGCAGCTCGCGCTCGAAGATGCGGCCAATGTAGCCGGCGCCCATGAACGCCTGGCTCATGGCCGTGGCGTCGACGTTGACCTGCAGCTCCGGCGAGCGCCCGGCCAGCAGGTCGCTCTGGAAGTTCACCGGTACGTTGATCACGAAGGTGTACTCGCCGCTGTCCATGGCCTGGTCCAGGCGTTCTGCGGGCAGCGGCACGGCTGGCTGGAACTCGGGCGGTTGCAGGGCTTCGCTGAGCTTGCGCGAGAGCAGGCTATGGTCTTCATCCACAACCGCCACGCTGGCGTTGTGTACGCCGATCACCGAGCCGGCTGCCGGCATGTAGATCGCCACGCTGAAGGCATATAGCAGGAACAGCAGCAGGACGCTGTCATGGCGCAGGCTGGTCAGTTCTTTCAGGCCCAGGCGCAGGGTGTGGTTCAGGCGCGACATGTCAGGCCTCCTGCTTCTTCAACATGGCCAGGCTCAGGCCCGTGAAGGCAGCGAAGAAGCCCAGCAGGATCAGGCACTGCGGCCACAGCTCACGCAGCCCCAGCGCCTTGGTGAAGGTGCCGACCGCGATATCGAGGAAGTAGCCCGCCGGGAACAGCTGACCCATCACCGCCGCTGCGCCATCCAGCGACGAGCGTGGCACGATCAGCCCGGAAAACTGGATGGTTGGCAGGCTGGTGATGATCATGGTGCCCAGGATGGCCGCGATCTGGGTGCGGGTGAAGGCCGAGATCAACAGCCCCAGGCTGGTGGTAGCCAGCAGGTAGGCCACGCCACCACAGGCCAGGGCCAGCGCGCTGCCCTTGAGCGGCACGGCGAACAGCCAGCGGTTCATGGCCACCAGCAGCGCCAGGTTGACCAGGCTCACGGCCAGGTAAGGCATCTGCTTGCCAAGCAGGAACTCCAGGCGAGTGAGGGGGGTGGCGTAGAAGTTGGTGATGGAGCCGAGCTCTTTCTCGCGGACAATGCCCAGCGCGGTGAGCATGGCGGGGATGAAGGCCAGGATCAGCGCCATCACGCCGGGGCCGATGGCATTCACGCTGACCACGTCCTGGTTGTAACGAAAACGTGTTTCCAGGCGTACCAGCTCCTGACGCGGCTGCGGCTCTGGGCTGGCCTTTGCCAGTTGCTCAAGGTTGGCCTGGTGCACGGCTTCCACGTAGTTGCGGCTGGTTTCTGCGCGGAACGGCATGCCGCCGTCGAGCCAGGCCGCCACCACCGGTTGGCGCCCGGCGTACAGGTCGCGGCCAAAGCCGGGCGGAATCTCCAGCGCCAGTTTGATTTCCGAGCGTTGCAAGCGCTGGTGCATCTCGCGGCTGTCACGAATCGGCGCCTGTTCGGCAAAATAGCGTGAGCCACGGAAGGCCTCAAGGTAGGCCCGGCTTTGCGGGCTCTGGTCCTGGTCGTACACGGCGAAGGCAAGGTTTTCTACATCCAGCGAAATGCCGTAGCCGAAGATCACCATCATGAACAGCGCGCCTGCCAGGGCGAAGGCCAGGCGTACCTTGTCGCGCAGCAGTTCCTTGCCCTCACGGCTGGCCACCGCCAGCAGGCGGCGCAGGCTGAAGCCCTGGCGCAGCGGCGGAGCGGGCGTGGCTGCCTGCTCCAGCACGGCGTTGTCCGTGGCTGGCGGCGCGAGCTCCTGGGCCTGCTCCAGGCAACGCACGAACGCGTCCTCCAAAGTGTCACCGTGGTACTGGCGCTGGAGGGCATCGGGGGTGTCGCAGGCCAGTACCCGCCCGGCATGCATCAACGAGATGCGGTCGCAGCGCTGGGCTTCGTTCATGAAGTGGGTGGAGAGGAAAATGGTCACGCCCTGTTCGCGTGACAATTGCACCAGCAGGCGCCAGAAGTCGTCGCGAGCGGCTGGATCGACGCCGGAGGTCGGTTCATCGAGAATCAACACTTCCGGGCGATGCAGTACCGCCACCGCCAATGACAGGCGCTGGCGCAGGCCAAGGGGCAGGGCGCCGGACGGTTGGTCGGCAATAGCGGCGAGGTCGAAGCGCTCGATCAGCTCATCGATGCGTTGGGCGCTCTCGGCTTTGGGCAGGTCGAACAGGCGGGCATGCAAGGCCAGGTTCTGCCGGGTGCTGAGCTCGCCATACAGCGAGAAACTCTGCGACATGAACCCGACCCGCTTGCGCGTGCCCAGGTCACTGGCGTCCACCGGGCGGCCGAGCAGGCTGGCGCTGCCCTCGCTGGCGGGCATCAGCCCGGTGAGCACTTTCATGGTGGTGGTCTTGCCGCAGCCGTTGGAGCCAAGGAAGCCGAAGATCTCGCCACGGCCAATGGCGAAACTGACCTTGTTCACCGCCGTGAAGTCGCCAAAGCGCAGTGTCAGGTCGTGGGCCTCGATGGCGACCGGGCCATCTGTGGCCGGGCGCGGCGGGATGTGCAAGGGTTGATGCTGCGCCTTGCCCGCACCTTGGTAATGGGTGAAGGCGTCGTCCAGCTTGCCGCTGGGGGTGACTGCGGCCAGTTCGTGGCTTGGCCCTGCGGCCAGCAGTCGGCCGCCATCGAGCATCAGGCAATGCTCGAACTGTTCGGCTTCTTCCATGTAGGCGGTAGCCACCAGCAGGGTCAGTTGCGGGCGCTGTGCGCGAACCTGCTCGACCAGCTCCCAGAAGCGCCGCCGCGACAGCGGGTCGACGCCGGTGGTGGGTTCGTCGAGGATCAGCAGGTCCGGCTCGTGGATCAGCGCGCAGCACAGCCCCAGCTTCTGCTTCATGCCACCTGACAGCTTGCCGGCCGGGCGCTCGGCAAAGCGTTGCAGGTCGGTGGCCTGCAGCAGGTTGGCCATGCGCTGTTCGCACTCGCTGCGGCCCAGGCCGAACAGGGTGGCGAAAAAGCGGATGTTCTCGCTGATCGACAGCTCCGGGTACAGGTTATTGCCCAGCCCCTGCGGCATGAACGCTACTTTCGGGTACAGCGCCGCGCGATGACGGCGCTGGCGGATCGAGCCACCCAGCACCTGCAGCTCGCCCTGTTGCAGGCGTTTGACGCCGGCGATCAACCCCAGCAAGGTCGATTTGCCGGCGCCGTCAGGGCCGATCAGCGCGCAGCGGGTGCCCGCAGGCAGGCTGAAGCCGAGGGTGTGCAGGGCCACCAGGTCGCCGTAGCGGTGGCCGATGCCCTCGGCCAGCAGTGCCGGGGCGTTCATTGCAGGTTGGCCGGCCAGTCCACCTCAGCCGTGCGCACATACCCGGCGCCTGGCATACCCGGTTTGGCCTGCGGCACTGCGCCGGGGTCGGTCAGGCGAAGCTTGACGCGGAACACCAGCTTTTGCCGCTCGTCGCGGGTTTCGACCTGCTTGGGGGTGAACTGGGCCTTGGCTGCGACAAAGGCCACCTTGGCCGGCAAAGCGCGCTCGGGCAGAGCGTCGAGTACGATGCGCGCCTGGTCGCCTACGGTCAGCGTGCCGCTGGTGGAAGCCGGCAGGTACAGGTTCATGTACTGGTCGCTGGGGTCGATCAGCATCAGCACGCGGCCGCCGGCACCCAGCACTTCACCGGGCTCGGCCAGGCGCAGCTGGATAATGCCGTTGATGGGCGCACGCAGGCTGCTGTCGTCGATTTCGCTGGTGAGCTGGGCCACCTGGGCTTCGGCTGCGCCGATGGCGGCTTTGATCGCTGCCAGCTGGGCGCGGGCGGCGACCACGGCGGCGTTGGCGGTGTCAAAGCGTGCCTGTTGCTGGTCGAGCAGTTGCTGGCTGGCGTATTTGCGCTGGAAGATTTCGCGCACGCGCTTGAGGTCCTGGCTGGCTAGCAACAGTTCGCTCTGGCGCAGCTGCACGCTGGCCTGGGCCGCGGCGTAGTTTTCCCGCGCGCGCAGCACTTCGGCTTCGGCCTGGGTGCGCTGGGCTTCCATGGTGCGGGTGTCAATGCGCGCCAGTAGCTGGCCGCGGGTGACTTTGTCGCCTTCGTCGACCAGCACTTCGGCCAGGCGGCCGGGGACCTTGCTGGCGATCTGCACTTCGGTGGCTTCGAGGCGGCCGTTGCCCATGCTCAGGCCTTCGGGCAGCTGGTCGTGGAGCGACTTCCAGTACCCCAGCCCTGCGGCTGCAGCGAGCAGGGCGATCAGCGCGGTGGCGAAGATTCTGGGGGCGTATCGGTTCATCGATCTGCATCCTTGCGGTTTTGCACACCACATCATGTCGCGGGGCCATTCGTGGCGTGTTGATATCGGTCAAACCCTTGACCTTAGCCACTGTTTCAAAGCAACGCGACAATCACCGCCCATTGTTCGGGTGTCACGGGCATCACCGACAGGCGGCTGCCTTTCTGCACCAGCGGCAGCTCGGCCAGCCCGGACTGCTGCTTCAACCTGCCCAGTTCCAGCACCCGTGGCAGGGTTTGCACATGGGCCACATCCACCGCACTCCACGGGTTCTTGTCGGCCGTGGCCTTGGCATCGTAGTAGTGGCTTTGGGGGTCCAGCGCGGTGGGGTCGGGGTACGCCGCGCGGGTGACTCTGGCAATACCGGCGATGCCCGGTTGCGGGCAGCTGGAGTGATAGAAGAAGAATTCGTCACCCACATTCATGGCCCGCAGGAAATTACGCGCCTGATAGTTGCGCACGCCGTCCCAGCGCGCTTCGCCAAGGCGGCCGAGGCCCTCGATGGAGAGTTCGTCGGGCTCGGATTTCATCAGCCAGTAGGCCATGGATGCTGCTCCTGAAAAGGTTTGAAATAACCTGTTGCACGAAACCGACAGCCGGTTGGCGTCAAGGTTTGCGTGCGGACGCAGGTTGTCGGAAAATGCGCCCCGTTTAAAGCGCGATGCGCTGGCGATACCCAGAAAATCGCCAAGCACTGAACAGTTTGCCTGGGGGGCAATCTTCAATGAATCAACGCAAAAAGCCGGATCTGCTGTGGATCCTGGTGTTCATTTTTGGCCTGGGTGTGGTCACTACCGGTTATGCGCAGGGTTTGTGGGAGCGCAAGCTGGACAGCGCCTACCAGATGCCGGTCGACGCCAGCCAGCCACAACGTTGATGCCCCCGCTGGCGCCGCTCAACGCGGTGCCAGGTACCAGCCACGGTCCGAGACCGTCCCCTGCAGTGGTACATCCCAGCTGGCCTGCGCCAGCCGCTCGACTTTCTGGCATTCGTGCGCCAGCCCCAGCAGCAATGGTTTTTTCCAGGTTTGCCGACGCGCCTGGTAGGCCAGGCTGCGATCATAAAAGCCGCCGCCCATTCCCAGACGCCCGCCCACTTCGTCAAAACCGACCAGCGGTAGCAGGACCAGGTCCAGCGCCCAGACCGGTCGCTGCCGCTTGCGGTCGGTCACCGGCTCGGGAATACGGAAGCGGTTGGGCTTGAGCTTTTCGCCCTGCTCGAACCGCTGGAATACCATGCGCGTGCGCGGCCAGGCGTGCAGCACCGGCAGGTAGGTACGCTTGCCCCGACGCTGGGCTTCGCGCAGCAGCAGGCAAGGGTCGATTTCGCCGTCGTTGGGCAGGTACAAGGCAATGTGGCGGGCGCGGCGGAACAATGGGTGTTGCGCCAGCTGGCGGTACAGGCCGAGGGTGGCCTTGCGTTGCTGGGCAGGGGTAAGGGCGCGGCGGGCATTGCGAAGCAGGCGACGGAGCTGGGGGCGGGTAAGCGGCGCGGTGTCGGTCATGGCACGGGCGATCCCAGATGTACTGGCCGGCACTGGACGGTCGGCCAAAACGAATTGCCCGCCTGAAGGGCGGGCAAAAAAATTCAGGCTCCCCGATCAGACCGCTGTCGGTGTAGCCCTTGAACCCGAAAGTTCAAGGTGGAGATTGCAGGGGGCGTTAAGGCTTTCCGTCGGGCGGACATGCACACCGGCCCCAGCGTGCAACCCCCGTGGTTGTGCGTATCGGCTCAGGGACATAACCGACTGGCGCATCCACCAGGGAGTGGCGCCAGTATACCAATCTCAGCCGATTTTGGTATCCGTGTCGTCGGACAAAGCCTTGTCTACCCGATCCAGCAGGTCACGCACCTGTTCGCGGTTGGCGCCGCTGGCCGGGGCTTCGGCGCGGTCTTCCTGGCGATGCAGCATTTCGTGGGTAATGTTCAATGCCGCCATGACCGCGATGCGGTCGGCGCCAATCACCTTGCCGCTGCTGCGGATCTCGCGCATCTTGCCGTCCAGGTAGCGCGCGGCGCTGACCAGGTTGTTGCGCTCTTCCGGCGGGCAGATGATCGAGTATTCCTTGTCGAGAATCTGCACGGTGACGCTATTGCTTGAACTCATGAGTCTTGCTCCAGAGCCTTGAGGCGTAAGATCATCGACTCGACCTTGCGCTTGGCGATCTCGTTCTTTTCGATGAGGTGGGCGCGCTCTTCGCGCCAGGATTTTTCCTGAGCTACTAGGAGTGCATTTTGCCGTTTTAGTTGCTCGACGCGTTCGATCAGCAACTCGAATCGGCTCATCAGTGCCTGAAGGTCGTTCTCTTGCGTGGGTTGCACTCGATTCGCTCCGTCGTTGAGTCACCTGGCGATGATGCCTCTCCCTGGGCGGCGACGGCCAGTGCCGATGGTCTTGGCGCGCCTGCCGGTGCTAGGATACAAGGTCTCCATTCTAGTCATTGCGCCGTCTGGCGCCTAGCTGCCCATGCCCAATACCCAATCGCCTTACATCGCCTTCGCCATGCTGCTCTCGAGCAATGGTCATCCTGTCACCCCGGCCGAACTGCACGGCCTGCTGGTCGGCCGCAGCTGCGCCGGCGCCGGCTTCGACGCCGATGCCTGGCTGGCCGATGCCGCCCAGCTGCTGGAAAACGAGCCCGGTGACACCGTGCGCAACGCCCTGATCGGCCTGCAGGAAATGGTCAAGGGCGAGCTGACCAGCGACGACATGGCCATCGTCCTGTTGCTGCCTTCCGACGACGCCGCCCTGAGCGACCGCGCCACCGCGCTGGGCCAGTGGTGCCAAGGCTTCATTACCGGTTTCGGCCTGAATGCCGGCGGCAAGGACTTGTCTGACGAAGCCAAGGATGTGCTGCAGGACCTGGTGGCCATTTCCCAGGTACAGGAAGCCCTCGAAGAGTCCGAGGACGGCGAGAGCGACTACATGGAAGTCATGGAGTACCTGCGCGTGGCGCCTCTGCTGCTGTTCTCCGAGCTGGCCAAGCCGGCCGCACCCGCGCCCAAGCCATCGCTGCACTGATCAACCGGGGGTAGTCTGCCCATGAGCCACATTCCCAAGGGCGAGTATGCCCGTCGGCGCAAGGCGCTGATGGCGCAGATGGTCCCCAACAGCATCGCCATCCTGCCCGCCGCCGCTGTTGCCATCCGCAACCGCGACGTCGAGCACGTGTATCGACAGGACAGCGACTTCCAGTACCTCAGCGGCTTTCCGGAGCCTGAGGCGGTCATTGCGCTGATCCCGGGGCGTGAACATGGCGAGTACGTACTGTTTTGCCGTGAGCGCAACCCGGAGCGCGAACTGTGGGACGGGCTACGGGCCGGCCAGGAAGGCGCGGTGCGCGATTTCGGCGCCGACGATGCCTTCCCCATCACCGACATCGACGAGATCCTGCCGGGCCTGATCGAAGGCCGCGAGCGGGTGTACAGCGCCATGGGCAGCAACCCCGAGTTCGACCGGCGGCTGATGGACTGGATCAACGTGATCCGCTCCAAGGCCCGCCTGGGCGCGCAGCCGCCGAACGAGTTCGTTGCGCTGGATCATCTGCTGCACGACATGCGCCTGTATAAATCGGCAGCGGAAGTGAAGGTGATGCGTGCCGCCGCAGCCATCTCGGCGCGGGCACACGTGCGGGCCATGCAGGCCTGCCGGGCCGGGCTGCACGAATACAGCCTGGAAGCCGAACTGGATTACGAGTTCCGCAAGGGCGGCGCGAAGATGCCGGCCTACGGCTCGATTGTCGCGGCCGGGCGCAATGGCTGCATCCTGCACTATCAGCAGAATGACGCCCCGCTCAAGGATGGCGACCTGGTGCTGATCGACGCCGGTTGCGAAATCGACTGCTACGCCAGCGACATCACCCGCACCTTCCCGGTCAGCGGGCGCTTCTCGCCCGAGCAGAAGGCCATCTACGAGCTGGTGCTCAAGGCCCAGGCCGCGGCGTTTGCCGAAATCGCCCCGGGCAAGCACTGGAACCACGCCCACGAGGCGACCGTGAAGGTCATCACCGAAGGCCTGGTCGAGCTTGGCCTGCTTTCGGGCGAGGTGCAGGCGCTGATCGACAGCGAGGCCTATCGCGCCTTCTACATGCACCGTGCCGGGCATTGGCTGGGCATGGATGTGCACGACGTGGGCGAGTACAAAGTGGGCGGTGAGTGGCGGGTGCTGGAGCCCGGCATGGCGCTGACCGTCGAGCCGGGCATCTACATAGGCGCCGACAATCAGGCCGTGGCCAAGAAATGGCGCGGCATTGGCGTAAGGATCGAGGACGACGTGGTGGTGACCAGGCAAGGTTGTGAAATCCTGACTTCGGGCGTGCCGCGCACGGTTGCCGAGATCGAGACGCTGATGCAGGCCGCCCGCAAGGACGCGGCATGAACCGCGTGAACCTGGCGATCATTGGCGGTGGCCTGGTGGGCGCAAGCCTGGCCTTGACCCTGCAGGCCGGGGCCAAGGCGCGCGGCTGGAAGATCTTGCTGATCGAGCCGTTCGCCCCTGGCGACAGCTTCCAGCCCAGCTACGATGCGCGCTCTTCGGCGTTGTCGTTCGGCACCCAGCAGATCTACCAGCAGCACGGCCTGTGGCAGGCTATCGGCCGCCGTGCCGAGCCGATTCGGCAAATTCACGTTTCCGACCGTGGCCGTTTCGGCGCCACCCGCCTGGATGCCCTGGAAGAAGGCGTACCGGCGCTGGGCTACGTGGTGGAAAACGCCTGGCTTGGCCAGTGCCTGTGGCAAGGGCTGGACAGCGACGTGGTGAGCTGGCGATGCCCGGCGGAAGTGACCTCGATGGAGGCGATCGAAGGCGGTTACCGCCTGGGGTTGAATGACGACACCCAGCTGGAATGCGACCTGGCGGTACTGGCCGACGGTGGCCGTTCCGGCCTGCGCGAGCAGTTGGGGATTCACGTGCGTCACACGCCCTACCAACAGAGCGCGTTGATTGCCAACATCACCCCGGGTGAAGCCCACGGCGGCCAGGCGTTCGAGCGCTTCACCGAAGAAGGCCCCATGGCCCTGCTGCCGTTGCCGGAAAACCGCTGTGCGCTGGTGTGGACCCGCCAGGGCATGGATGCGCGGCGCCTGGCCGACATCGATGAGCGCAGCTTCCTGCGCGAGCTGCAAGGCGTGTTTGGCTATCGCCTGGGCGCGTTGCGCCAGGTCGGCGCCCGGCACCTTTATCCCCTGTCACTGATCGAGGCCCAGGAACAGGTGCGGCCGCAGCTGGTGGTACTGGGCAATGCCGCGCACAGCCTGCACCCCATTGCCGGCCAGGGCTTCAACCTGTCGCTGCGTGATGTGCAGGCGCTGGCGGACGCGTTGCTGGCCGGGCCGCAGCAGCCCGGTGACCTGGCCACGCTGCAGGCTTACGCCCAGCGCCAGCGCCTGGACCAAGCGATGACCATCGGCTTTTCCGACCAGGTCACCCGCCTGTTCGGCAGCAACCAGCCGTTGCTGGCCGCCGGGCGCAACCTTGGCCTGCTCGGGCTCGACCTGCTGCCGCCGGCCAAAAGCTGGTTCGCCCGCCAGGCCATGGGCCTGGGCACCCGCCCCGATCCGCGGGGGCAGGCATGAGCAACCCGCGTAAACTGGCACGTCGTGCGCGCATGTTGCGCTGGATGCTGAACCTCTACCCGCCGTACCTGGGGGCGGGCATCCGCGTGCAGTCCATCAGCCCCGACCTGCGCAGCGTCAAGGTGGCGATGAAGCTGACCCGCTGGAACCGCAACTATGTCGGTACCCAGTTTGGCGGCAGCCTGTATTCGATGGTCGATCCTTTCTACATGCTGCTGCTGATCGAGCAGTTGGGCCGCGACTACATCGTCTGGGACAAGGCCGCCAGCATCGATTTCATCTCGCCGGGCAAAGGCCCGGTGTATGCCGAGTTCCACGTCGATGACGCGCTGCTGGACGACATCCGCCAGCAGACCGCCACCGGCAAGAAGTGCCTGCCGCGATTGCAGGTCGATATCCGCGATGGCGCCGGCGAGCTGGTGGCGCGGGTCGATAAAACCCTATACGTGCGGCTCAAGCCGCAAGCGAGGCTGGCGTAAGGCATGGAAATGCGCGCAGATCTGTTGATTGTCGGTGCCGGTATGGTCGGCAGCGCACTGGCCCTGGCGTTGCGCCACAGTGGCTTGCAAATCCTCTTGCTCGATGGCGGCCCGCTAACGGTCAAGCCCTTCGACGCCCAGGCGCCCTTCGAACCGCGTGTCAGCGCGCTGTCGGCGGCCAGCCAGCGCATCCTCGAGCGCCTCGGCGCGTGGGACGGCATCGCCCAGCGGCGTGCTACGCCGTATTCCGACATGCATGTGTGGGATGGCAGCGGCACCGGGCAGATTCACTTCTCGGCCGCCAGCGTGCATGCCCAGGTGCTTGGCCATATCGTCGAGAACCGGGTGGTGCAGGATGGCCTGCTGGAGCGCCTGCACGACAGCGACATCGGCCTGCTGCCCAATGCGCGGCTGGAGCAGTTGCGTCGCTCGGGGGACGAGTGGTTGCTGACCCTGGCTGATGGCCGTCAACTGCGTGCTCCACTGGTGATCGCCGCCGACGGTGCCAATTCGGCGGTACGGCGCCTGGCCGGTTGCGAAACCCGCGAATGGGATTACCTGCACCATGCCATCGTCACTAGCGTGCGCTGCAGTGCCGGGCACCAGGGCACGGCCTGGCAGCGCTTCACCGATGAGGGGCCGTTGGCGTTTCTGCCGTTGACCCGCGATGGCCAGCAGGATTGGTGCTCGATTGTGTGGTCGACCACCCCGGAGCATGCCGAGCAGTTGATGGCACTGGATGAAGCCGCCTTCCTGCAGGCCCTGGAGCGGGCCTTCGAGGGGCGCCTGGGTGACGTGCTGCAGGCCGACCCGCGGGTGTGCGTGCCGCTGCGCCAGCGCCACGCCAAGCGCTATGTGGACGAGGGCCTGGCCTTGATCGGCGATGCTGCGCACACCATCCACCCGCTGGCGGGGCAGGGCGTCAACCTGGGCTTCCTCGATGCTGCGGTGCTGGCCGAAGTGCTGGTCAATGCCTGCGAGCGCGGTGAGCGGCTGGCAGATGTGAAGGTGTTGAGCCGTTACGAGCGGCGGCGCATGCCGCACAACCTGGCGCTGATGGCGGCAATGGAGGGCTTTGAGCGGTTGTTCCAGGCCAACCCGCTGCCGTTGCGCTGGTTGCGTAACAGCGGGTTGAAACTGGTGGAGCAGATGCCGGAGGCCAAGGCGCTGTTTGTGCGCCAGGCGCTGGGTTTGAGTGGTGATCTGCCGGATCTGGCCAAAGCCTGAAGGCTGTGCGCGATGCTTTGTAGGAGCAGCCTTGTGCTGCGAAGAGGCCAGTGAAACCAGCCAGTTTTGCTCGGTTGGCTGCCGGCCCTTTCGCAGCGCAAGGCTGCTCCTACAATGGGCGGTGCAAGCTCTGCAACATCCGGTAACTGCTAGGTAGATGAGCCAGAAAATGGGATTCACTACCATTCGCACCTCTCATACGATCCGAGGAGTGCTTCCCATGTTGCCACGCAAGCCCCTACTGGCCGCCCTGGCCCTGACCCTGTTCGGCGGCACTGCCCAAGCGGCGGACGAAGTGGTGGTGTACTCCTCGCGCATCGACGAGCTGATCAAGCCGGTGTTCGATGCCTATACCGCCAAGACCGGGGTCAAGATCAAGTTCATCACCGACAAGGAAGCCCCGCTGATGCAACGCATCAAGGCCGAGGGCGACAACGGCGTGGCCGACCTGCTGTTGACCGTCGATGCCGGCAACCTGTGGCAAGCCGAGCAGATGGGCATCCTGCAGCCGATCAAGTCCGACATCATCGACAACAACATTCCGCCGCAGTACCGCGCCTCGTCCCATGACTGGACCGGCCTTAGCCTGCGCGCCCGCACCATCATCTACTCCACCGAGCGGGTCAAACCCGAGGAGTTGAGCACCTACGAAGCCTTGGCCGACAAACAGTGGGAAGGCCGCCTGTGCCTGCGCACGGCCAAGAAGGTGTACAACCAGTCGCTCACCGCGACGCTGATCGAGACCCATGGCGAGGCGAAGACCGAGCAGATCGTCAAAGGCTGGGTCAACAACCTGTCCACCGACGTGTTCTCCGACGACAACGCGGTGATCCAGGCCATCGAGGCCGGCCAGTGCGACGTGGGCGTGGTCAACACTTACTACTACGGCCGCCTGCACAAGCAGAACCCGAACCTGCCGGTGAAGATCTTCTGGCCCAACCAGGGAGACCGTGGCGTGCACGTCAACCTGTCGGGTATTGGCCTGACCAAGCACGCGCCACACCCGGAAGCGGCGAAAAAGCTGGTGGAATGGATGACGGGCGAAGAAGCGCAGAAGCTGTTCGCCGACATCAACCAGGAGTTCCCGGCCAACCCGAAGGTGAAGCCTTCCGAGGAAGTGGCGGCGTGGGGCAGCTTCAAGGCTGACAGCATTCCGGTGGAAATTGCCGGCAAGCGCCAGGCCGAAGCCATCCGCTTGATGGATCGCGCTGGCTACAACTAAGCGCCAGGCCGTATCCTTCCGGGGCCTGCAAGGGCCTCTTCGCGGGCATGCCCGCTCCCATAGGTTTTGCACTGCCTTTGAGGGTTGTGCGGCCCCTTGTGGGAGCGGGCATGCCCGCGAACGACCGCAAAGCGGTCGCACATCAGCCACAGAGACATAGAACTTGCCCCACACCCCCCAACGCCGCTGGTACCTCCCGGTCTCCCTGATCGCCGCCCTGGTGCTGCTGCCCCTGAGCGTCCTGCTGCTGTCCTGGCAGTCGATCGATACGCAGATCTGGTCGCACCTGCTCGACACCCAGATGAGCCGCCTGTTGGGCAATACCCTGACGCTTGTGGTGGGCGTAGGTATCGGCGTCACCGTGCTAGGCGTGAGCCTCGCCTGGCTCACCAGCCTCTGCGAGTTCCCAGGCCGGCGCTGGCTGGACTGGGCGCTGATGCTGCCGTTCGCCATCCCTGCCTATGTGCTGGCGTTTGTCTTCGTCGGCCTGCTGGACTTCGCCGGCCCGGTGCAAAGCGCCCTGCGTGAGGTGTTCGGGCCGATGCGCCTGCCGCGGGTGCGCTCCACCGGCGGGGTGATCATCGTGCTGGTGCTGGTGTTCTACCCCTACGTCTATCTGCTGGCGCGCACGGCCTTCCTGGCCCAGGGCAAAGGCCTGATGGAAGCGGCGCGCGTACTCGGGCTATCGCCCCTGCAAGCGTTCTGGCGCGTGGCCCTGCCCATGGCGCGGCCGGCGATCGGTGCCGGCATTGCCCTGGCCTTGATGGAAACCCTGGCCGACTTCGGCGCGGTGGCCGTGTTCAATTTCGACACCTTCACCACCGCCATCTACAAGACCTGGTACGGCTTCTTCAGCCTGTCCAGCGCCGCCCAGCTGGCCAGCCTGTTGCTGCTGGCGGTGATGCTGGTGCTGTACGGCGAGCGCCGTGCCCGGGGTGCCAGCCGCAGCGGCAACGAGCGACCGCGGGTGCAGGCGTTGTACCACCTGCGTGGTGTGAAGGCGTTGCTGGCCAGTGGCTGGTGCCTGCTGGTGTTTGCTTGCGCCTTCGTCATCCCGCTGCTGCAGCTGCTGGCGTGGCTCTGGCAACGCGGCCGGCATGACCTGGACGAGCGCTATGTCGGTCTGGTGTTGCACACCTTGTACCTGGGCAGCATGGCGGCACTGGTCACGGTGAGCGTGGCGCTGTTGCTGGCCTTTGCCCGGCGGCAGGCGCCGACGGGGGGTATCCGCGCCGGGGTCGGCCTGGCCAATCTCGGCTATGCCTTGCCCGGCTCGGTGCTGGCAGTGTCGATCATGCTGGCCTTCAGTTACCTCGATAACCACTTGGTCATCCCGCTGTCCAGCTGGTTGGGCGGGGCAGGCAAGCCGCTGCTGCTGGGCAGCCTTGCGGCCTTGCTGTTGGCCTATCTGGTGCGTTTCATCGCCGTGGCCTACGGGCCGCTGGAAAGCAGCCTGGAGCGTATCCGCCCGTCACTGCCCGAGGCTTCCCGTAGCCTGGGCGTGAGTGGGCCAAGATTATTTTTCAAGGTGTATCTGCCGCTTCTGGTGCCCGGTGCCCTCAGCGCCGCCCTGCTGGTGTTCGTCGATGTGCTCAAGGAGATGCCGGCCACCTTGCTGATGCGACCGTTCGGCTGGGACACCTTGGCGGTACGGGTGTTCGAGATGACCAGCGAGGGCGAATGGGCACGTGCCTCGCTGCCCGCATTGACGCTGGTGCTGGTGGGTTTGCTGCCGGTCATCGGCCTGATCCGCCGTTCGGCACATCGACCCGGTTACAGTCACTGAGGGTGCCAGCCTGCGTCCTTGCGGCTACAATGCGCGGCATTCGCGTGGTGGGTCCTACAAGAAGAGCTGACGATCAAACGTCATCGACCGCCGCCGCTTCGCCACGCCCGGAAGGAGAAACCCATGGGACAGCGCACGCTTTTGTATGACCTGCACCTGGCGCTTGGCGCCAAAACGGTCGATTTCGGTGGCTGGGACATGCCCCTGCACTATGGCTCGCAGGTCGAGGAGCACCACCAGGTGCGCAGCGATTGCGGGGTTTTCGATGTGTCCCACATGACCGTGGTCGATGTCGATGGCAGCGACGCAACTGCCTGGCTGCAGCGTTTGTTGGCCAACGACGTGGCCCGCCTCGAAGAAACCGGCAAGGCGCTATACAGCCCGCTGCTCCATGAGGAGGGCGGGGTGATCGACGACTTGATCGTCTATCGCACGGAAAACGGCTACCGCCTGGTCACCAACGCCGCCACCCGGGCCAGAGTGCTCGATTGGCTGCAACAGCAGCGGGCCGGTTTTGCCGTGGACTTCCAGGTCCGCCCCGATCTTGCCATTCTCGCCATCCAGGGCCCGCGTGCCCGCGAAAAGGTGGCAGCCCTGCTCAGCCCCACGCGCGCAGCACTGATTCGCGAACTGCGCCCGTTCGAAGGCGTTGCCGAGGGCGACTGGTTTATTGCCCGCACCGGGTATACCGGTGAAGACGGCCTGGAGATCATCTTCCCGGGCGATCAGGCGGTGGCATTCTTCAACGACCTGGTCGGCGCCGGCATCGCCCCCAGTGGCCTCGGCGCCCGCGACACCCTGCGCCTGGAAGCCGGCATGAACCTGTACGGCCAGGATATCGACGAAGCCCACACCCCGCTGACGTCCAACCTCGGCTGGAGCATCGCCTGGGAGCCAGCCGAGCGCGACTTCATCGGCCGCGCCGGCCTGCTGGCGGAAATCGAACAGGGTGTGCAGGAAAAACTGGTCGGCCTGGTACTGGAAGAGCGCGGCGTGCTGCGTGCCCACCAGGTGGTGCGTGTGGCAGGGATTGGCGAAGGGGAGATCACCAGTGGTAGTTTCTCACCTACGCTGAGCAAGTCCATTGCCCTTGCGCGCGTACCCATGGCCACCGGCGACCGGGCCGAGGTGGAAATCCGCGGCAAATGGTACCCGGTGCGGGTGGTCAAACCGACCTTCGTGCGCCACGGCAAGATTCTGATCTGAACAATTTATAACCGGCGGGCGTACCGCTGAGCCAATCGAGGAATTCAAGACATGAGCAATATCCCCGCCGAACTGCGTTTTGCCGAAAGCCATGAGTGGGCTCGCCTGGAAGCCGACGGCAGTGTGACCGTGGGTATCAGCGATCACGCCCAGGAAGCCTTGGGTGATGTGGTGTTCGTCGAGCTGGCTGAAGTCGGCAAAGTGTTTGGCGCTGGCGACGCTGCAGGTGTGGTGGAGTCGGTCAAGGCCGCTTCGGACATCTACGCCCCTATCGGTGGCGAAGTGATCGCAGTCAACGAAGAGCTGGCCGACAGCCCGGAGCAGCTCAACGAAGAACCTTACGGCGCGTGGATCTTCAAACTGAAGCCAAGCAACCCGGCCGAGCTGGACAAGCTGCTGGATGCTGCTGGCTACAAGGCCGCTATCGGCGAGTAAGACCGCGTCGCCTGCTTCGCGGGCGCGCCCGCTCCCACAGGGATAGCGCCCGCCGCTGGCCTTTGATCAACCTGTGGGAGCGGGCATGCCCGCGAAGAGGCCGGTACTGACCAAGCAAGTTTCCCCGCAGAATCTGCAATCCCTTCCTAGACTTGTAAGTCTCCATGAGACCTGGTCTAGGAAGAGAGCGTCGTCATGTCCCAGTCGCCATCCCTGCATCAACTGCAAGAGCTCAACCCTTTCCTGCGTCGCCACCTGGGCCCCGATGCCGCAGAGCAGCAGGCCATGCTCAACGTGTTGGGTGTTGCCAGCCGCAACGAGCTGATCGAGCAGACCGTACCGCCAGACATCCGCCTCAATCGCCCCCTCGACCTGCCAGCGGCGCTGGACGAACAGGCCGCCCTGGCCAAGCTCGCCGGATACGCCGAGCAGAACCAGGTCTGGACCAGCCTCATCGGCATGGGCTACCACGGCACCATCACCCCCACGGTCATCCTGCGTAACGTGCTGGAAAACCCCGGCTGGTACACCGCCTATACGCCGTATCAACCCGAAATCGCCCAAGGCCGGCTGGAGGCGTTGCTGAACTTCCAGCAAATGGTCATCGACCTCACCGGGCTGGCGCTGGCCAATGCCTCGCTGCTCGATGAAGCCACCGCCGCCGCCGAGGCCATGGCCTTGGCCAAGCGGATGGCGCGCAACAAGAGCAACGCCTTCTTTGCCGACCAACACTGCCACCCGCAGACACTGTCGGTGCTGAAGACCCGCGCCGAGGGCTTTGGCTTCGAACTGATCGTCGACGCTGTGGATAACCTTGGCAAACACGCGGTTTTCGGCGCGTTGCTGCAGTACCCCGACACCCACGGCGAGGTGCGCGACCTGCGCCCGCTGATCGACCATCTGCACAGCCAGCAGGCGCTGGCCTGCGTGGCTGCCGACCTGCTCAGCCTGGTGGTGCTGGCGCCCCCCGGCGAGCTGGGCGCCGATGTGGTGCTGGGCTCGACCCAGCGCTTCGGCGTGCCGATGGGCTACGGTGGCCCCCACGCGGCCTACTTCGCCTGCCGCGACGACTACAAGCGTGCCATGCCGGGGCGCATCATTGGCGTGTCCCGCGATGCCCGTGGCAACACGGCGCTGCGCATGGCCCTGCAAACCCGCGAGCAGCATATCCGCCGCGAGAAGGCCAACTCCAACATCTGCACGGCCCAGGTGTTGTTGGCCAACATTGCCGGCTTCTACGCGGTGTATCACGGCCCTGAAGGCCTGCAGCGCATCGCCCAGCGCGTGCACCGGCTGACCTTCATCCTGGCGGCTGGGCTGGAAGCCAAAGGCATCCAGCGGCTCAACCAGCATTTCTTCGACACCCTCACCCTGGATGTAGGCGGTGCCCAGGCGGCCATTATCGAAAGCGCTGAAGCCGCGCACATCAACTTGCGCATTCTTGGCCGGGGGCACCTGGGCGTGAGCCTGGACGAAACCTGTAACGAGCACACGGTGTTGCGCCTGCTCGACATCTTTCTCGGTGTGGACCACGGCCTGCAGATCGCTGCCCTCGATCAGTTGGCCCTGCCCGAAGGCATTCCTGCTGGCCTGGTGCGGCGCACGCGGTTTCTCGCTCACCCGGTGTTCAACCTGCACCACAGCGAAACCGAGATGCTGCGCTACCTCAAGCAGTTGGAGAACAAGGACCTGGCCCTGAACCAGTCGATGATCCCGCTGGGCTCGTGCACCATGAAGCTCAACGCCACCAGTGAGATGATCCCCATCACCTGGCCCGGCTTTGCCCGGATGCACCCCTTTGCCCCGGCGGCCCAGGCCACAGGTTACAAGGCGATGATCGATGAACTCGAACGCTGGCTGTGCGCGATTACTGGCTTCGACGCCATCTGCATGCAGCCCAACTCCGGTGCCCAGGGCGAGTACGCAGGCCTGATGGCCATTACTCGCTACCATCGCAGCCGCCACCAGCCACAGCGCACGCTGTGCCTGATTCCGTCGTCGGCGCACGGCACCAACCCGGCGTCGGCGCAAATGGCGGGCATGGAGGTGGTGATCGTGGATTGCGACGAGCACGGCAACGTCGACCTGGCCGACCTCAAGGCCAAGGCCCACGCGGCCGGGGAGCGCCTGTCATGCCTGATGGTCACGTACCCGTCCACCCACGGGGTGTACGAAGAGGGTATTCGCGAAATTTGCGAAGTGGTCCATCAGCACGGCGGCCAGGTGTACATGGATGGCGCCAACCTCAATGCCCAGGTGGGCCTGACGCGTCCGGCCGACATTGGTGCCGATGTCTCGCACATGAACCTGCACAAGACTTTCTGCATTCCCCACGGCGGGGGTGGCCCCGGCATGGGGCCGATCGGTATCCGCGCGCACCTCACGCCGTTTGTAGCCAGCCACCCGGTGGTACCGGTGCCCGGCCTGGACCCGAACAACAGCGCGGTCAGCGCTGCGCCCTGGGGTAGCGCAAGCATCTTGCCGATCAGCTGGATGTACATTGCCATGATGGGGCCGCAGTTGGCCGATGCCAGCGAGGTGGCGATCCTTTCGGCCAACTACCTGGCCAGCCAGCTGGGCGGCGCCTTCCCGGTGCTCTACCGCGGGCGCAACCAGCGGGTGGCGCATGAATGCATCCTCGACCTGCGGCCGTTGAAGGCACTGACTGGCATCAGCGAGGAGGACGTAGCCAAGCGCCTGATGGACTATGGCTTCCACGCCCCGACCATGTCGTTCCCGGTGCCGGGTACGCTGATGGTAGAGCCAACCGAAAGTGAGTCGAAAGCCGAGCTGGATCGGTTCGTCGAGGCGATGCTGGCGATTCGTGCAGAGATTGGCGAGGTGCAGGAAGGCAACTGGCCAGCGGAGAACAACCCGCTCAAGCACGCGCCGCATACCCTGGCTGATGTACTGGGGGTGTGGGACAGACCGTATAGCCTGGAGCAGGGGGTGGCGCCCAGTGCTCACGTGCGCCAGCACAAGTACTGGCCGGCGGTGAACCGGGTGGACAACGTGTATGGGGACAGGAATCTGTTCTGTGCGTGTGTTCCGGTGGAGGCATATCGCTGAGAACAGGGGCCGCAAAGCGGCCCCAAGGAATTACTCGGCTACCGCATTCTTGGCCAGGATGGCATTGGCCAGCTCCATGTCGGAAGCCTGCATCCCTGGGTGCTCTGCCCGCGCCTGGCGCATGGCCGCTTCCAGGAACGGCCCGCGGATCGCGCCTTCGCTGGCGACGAAGCTGCTAGCGTCATCCTGCGCGGCCACAACCAGTTTGTGATCTCGCGAGGTCAGGTAGCTCGATGCCGTGGTTGCACCGGAAGTCATCACGTTACGCCAGAAGGTATCGGCCATGGCCGAGCCAATGGGCAGCGAAAGCAAGGCAGCGGCAGCGATGGCGGTTTTGAGACGCATGTTGAAACACCTCGAAGGGTGAGGGTTGAAGATGCGCGATTGGATCTTTCCGGGCAAGGCAAGTTCCTTGAATACAAAGGACTTTTCGTCAGCTGCAGACGCGCAGCACTTCCTCCGCTCGGGTCTGCCCGCAAGCCACTTTGGCCTCGCCGCAACGGCGCAGGTCAACCAGGCCATCGTCAAGCGCCTGGCGCCGCAAATGGGTCAGGTCGGCGTTCGGGCCAATCAATGCACGCAGGCTTTCGCTGGGCTGCAGCAGCTCGAACAGGCCCGTACGCCCATGAAAACCGGTGCCACGGCAGGTCGGGCAACTGGCTGATGGATTCGCCACACAGTCTGGGCACACAGTACGCACCAGTCGCTGGGCCATGACCCCGACCAGCGTGGCCTTGATCAGGTAGTCGGCCACACCCAGCTCTTGCAGGCGGGTGATTGCAGCGCAGGCGTCGTTGGTATGCAGGGTCGACAGTACGAGGTGCCCGGTCAGGGCCGCCTGCACCGCCACCAGCGCCGTTTCGCGGTCGCGGATCTCGCCGATCATGATGATGTCCGGGTCCTGGCGCAGCATGGCCCGCACGGCGCTGGCAAAACCCAGGTCTAGCGCGGGCTGTACCTGCAGCTGGTTGAAGGCCGGCTCCAGGCGCTCGATAGGGTCTTCGATGGTGCACAGGTTGACCTGCGGCGTGGCCAGCAGCTTGAGGCTGGCGTACAGCGTGCTGGTCTTGCCGGAACCGGTGGGGCCGGTGACCAGGATGATTCCTTGGCGCTGGCGCAGCAGGCCTTGCCACTGGGCCAGTTGTGGCCCCTCTAGACCGAGGCGCTCGAAGCCCTCGTGCAGTTGGTGCGGGTCGAACAGGCGCAGTACCAGCTTTTCGCCGAACGGGGTCGGCAGGGTCGACAGCCTTAGCTCCACTTCGCCGCCACCTGGTAGCCGGCTTTGCAGGCGGCCGTCCTGCGGGCGGCGCTTTTCTGCAACGTCCAGGCGGCCCAGGTGTTTCAGGCGGCTGACCAGCGCCAGGGTGACCCCGGCGGGGAAGGCATACACGGTGTGCAGCAGGCCATCGATGCGGTAGCGCAACTGGCCCTGTGCGCGTCGGGGTTCCAGGTGGATATCGCTGGCGCGCTGATCAATGGCGTACTGCAGCAGCCAGTCGACGATATGCACGATGTGCGCGTCGTCGGCGCTGGCCTCGGCCTGGCGCTTGCCTAGCTCCAGCCACTGTTCGAGTTCGCCCAGGCTGGTCGATTGCTGGTGCTGCGCGCCCTTTACCGACTGGGCCAGGCGGTGAAACGACTGCCCTGACTGGCGGATCTGCAACGGGTTGGCCAGCACGCGGCGGATCGGCCGACCCAGGCTGCGGGCCAGGTCAGCCTGCCAGTCGTCCTGGTAGGGCTGGGCGCTGGCCACGGTGATGCCGGAGGGGTCGTCGGCGACGATGAGGATACCGTGGCGCTGGGCGAAAGCAGGAGATACCAGGCCGGCGACCTGGGGCAGGTCGAGTTGCATGGGGTCGATACGCAGGTAGGGCTGGCCGACCTTGTTGGCCAGCCATTGGCAAAGGTGGTCCAGCTCCAGCAGTCGGCCAGGTTGCCGGCGGTCTTCCAGGCAGCAGGCGGCGATTTGTTCCAGCGGGTGGCCAGTGGGGTGGGTGGCGGCGTGTTCGAGCACTTGCAGGATGTCGGTGGCGTGCAGGTACTGGTCGGCGAGCAGGGCCTGTAGCACGTGCTTCAGGTCGAGTTCCAGGTTGTCGGTGGTGTGCATGGTTGGCGTCCGTGCCTGATGGGGAGTGCTGATCAAGGCTAGCCGGGCAGCGGAAGAGCATCGGAGGTGAAGGGTTTCAGGAATTTGCTATTTCTGTACCGACCCCATCGCCGGCACGCCAGCTCCCACAGGTACTGCACAATGTTCGAACCTGTGGTGATCCTGTGGGAGCTGGCTTGCCGGCGATAGGGCCGCAAATATTCATACAACCGCCAGCTCCACCCGGTGCATGTTTGTCAGGCTCACTTCACCCACACACACCAGGTTACGCAGTTTCTGCGCAATCACCTCGGCCCGGTGCCAGCTCAGGCCGCCAATGCCGACTTCGATATCCAGCCAGTCTTCATGCTGGCTGACGTGCACGCTGTGCGGGGTCAGGAACTGCAGGGCAAACAGGTTGAGCACGCGGCACAGGCTGTCGGGCTCGGCGTCGGCCTGCAGGCGGTAGTGCACGGTGCTGTGGGCGGTGCTGGCGGCCCAGGCGTCGGTACGGGGTTGTGCGTTCATGCTGGTCTCCGCAAATGTGGGAGAAATTCTTGCACGTCAGTGGCGGCATTTTTTCGCTATGATCTGATCATTTCGCTGTATTGATGAATTGATCAATTCAAATAACGCCGCTCAGGAGATTGAACAATGCATAGCGAGCTGGACGCCTACGACCGCCGCATTCTCGAACTGCTGCAAGAGGATGCTTCGCTGTCCAGCGCGCAGGTCGCCGAACGCGTAGGGCTGTCGCAATCGCCGTGCTGGCGGCGCATACAACGCTTGAAGGAAGAGGGGGTGATTCGCGGGCAGGTGACCTTGCTGGACCGCAAGAAGGTCGGCCTGAACACGCAGATTTTCGCCGAAGTAAAGCTCAATGCTCACGGGCGCTCCAACTTTACCGAATTCACCGAGGCGATCCGCGGGTTTCCGGAGGTACTGGAGTGTTATGTGCTGATGGGGGCGGTGGACTTTCTGCTGCGCATCGTCACGTCGGACATCGAGGCCTACGAGCGGTTCTTCTTCGAAAAGCTGTCGAACGTGCCGGGCATTCAGGAAGTGAACTCCATTGTGGCGCTGTCCGAGATCAAGTCCACTACCAGCCTGCCACTTTCGCGGTAGGACACACATTACAAGGCAGATGCGGTAACTGTAGGAGCAGCCTTGTGCTGCGAAGGGGCCGGTCTGACATAAAAAAATCTGTGGCAAAACGGGCCTCTTCGCAGCACAAGGCTGCTCCTACAGGGATTGCGTCCACCTGTAAGCCTTGTGCTGCGAAAAAGGCGATGTGGTATCAAGCCTTGAGCAGGTGCTTCCAGCCGCGGCTCTGGTCTACCGCCCGGGCCTGTTCGATACGCGCTTCCAGCACTTCATCGCTGATCGGCAGTTCGGCCAGCTCGTGCAGCTTCTTCAGGTCGCCATACAGGCGGTCCATCTGCGGCGCTTCCAGCACCTGACGGGCGTGGTGCAGCCAGCCCAGCAGTTGCTCGATACGTGGCAGCTGCTCGGCCAGGTCCTCTGGGCGCTGGGTGTACAGCGGCAGCTTCAACGCACGGCCTTCTTCGCCCAGCAGGTGTGTCAGCCAGCTGGCCAGCTGCGCCTTGCCCTGGCGTTCGCCACGGCCCTTGCGCTCCACGGTCCAGGTACGGGCCAGCAGCCAGCGCGAGGTTTCCAGCGAGAACTGGCCCCAGCGCACGTCTTCCAGCTCTTCGGCAAACTGCTCGGGCGCGGCGCGGCGGATGTCCTCGTCGTCGTTGCCGGCCTGCACCAGCGGGCGCCAGTCTTCCAGCAGGGCATCGAGGCTGCTGCGCAGGTCACGGGTGCTGGCACGCGGCGCGGCTTGGCCCAGGCTGGCGGTGAGTGCGCGCAATTCGCTCAGGCACTCGACCCAGTCCTGCAGCAGGCGCCAGTGGCCGTTGTGGCGGTACTGCTCGGCCAGGCGCTGGCTGCTGCCCAGCAGTTGCCAGGCCAATGCGGCGTAGGCGTCGTCCAGGGCCATTTCGGCTTCCAGCTCGGTGTGCGGCAGGCCCAGCTCGTAGCTGTCCGGCTCCAGCAGGCGGTAGCCACGCTCGGCCTTGCTGATGTCGCAGGGCATCAGCGGCAGGCTGGCGGCCAGCTCGGCGGCCAGCTCCAACAGCGCTTGCGGGTCACCTTCGCGCAGTTCCAGTTCCAGCTCGCAGATCTCTTCCTTACGCTTGCCGGCAATCACGAAGCCCTGGTCCAGCGCGGCCTCGATCACTACTTTGCTCTTGCCACGGCCCCAGGCGATTTCGGCGTATTCACGGCTGAAGTCGGTGGTGAACAGCGGCTTGATGGTTTTCTTGTCCAGGCCTGCCAGTTGCTCGGGCCAGCAGGTGGCGTCCAGCTTCTTCAGGTCGAGCTTGACCTTGTCCAGGTTCCATTCGTACTCGTTGCGCTCGGACAGGCCGGCCACGCTGGTGCCGCGGCACTTGAGGGTCTGGATGACGGCATCGCCATCGCGGCGCAGGCGCAGGGCGACACGGGCAGCGGCCAGCTCACGCTCGGGGGTGTCGAAGTACTGGTTGAGCAGTTCACGGGTCTGCCAGCCGGACTTGTTGCGCTTTTTCAGCAGAGGGTGCTCGCGCAGGGCGGCAAGGGTCTCGCGGCTGGCGCGGAGCTTCAGTTCGGTTTCTTTGTGCATCACAGACTCGAAAGAGGGGCGTGGTTGGCGGAGAGTCTACAGCAGTCAGCCGCCAACGGTTTATTCCAGACGGCGGATAGTCCTATGATGGGCAACGCTTCCGAGGAGTATGTGCATGCCGTTGCCGACGCTGAAAGACCAGTTTGCCGCCTTGATCGCCGCGCCTTCGGTCAGTTGCACCCAGCCCGCGCTGGACCAGTCCAACCGCCAGGTCATCGACCTGCTGGCGGGGTGGCTGGGCGACCTGGGGTTTACATGCGACATCCAGCAGGTCACTGCAGGCAAGTTCAACCTGCTGGCCAGCCGTGGCAGCGGCCCGGGTGGCCTGGTGCTGGCCGGGCACAGCGACACCGTCCCCTATGACGAACAGCTGTGGGCCAGCGACCCGTTGAAGCTGACCGAGGTCGATGGGCGCTGGGTCGGCTTGGGCAGCTGCGACATGAAGGGCTTTTTCGCCTTGGTCATCGAAGCCGTCATCCCGCTGTTGGAGCACGACTTCAAGCAGCCACTGCTGATCCTCGCCACCTGCGACGAAGAAAGCTCCATGTCCGGTGCCCGCGCCCTGGCCGAGGCCGGCCAGCCGCTGGGCCGTGCTGCGGTCATCGGCGAGCCTACCGGGCTGCGGCCAATCCGCATGCACAAGGGCATTCTCATGGACCGCATCGACATCCTCGGGCGCAGCGGCCATTCGTCGGACCCAAGCCTGGGCCGCAGCGCCCTGGAGGCCATGCACACGGTGATGGCCGAGCTGATGGGCTTGCGCCAGCAATGGCAGCACACCTATCGCAACCCACAGTTCACCGTGCCGACCCCGACCATGAACTTTGGCTGCATCCACGGCGGCGACAACCCCAACCGCATCTGCGGCCAGTGTGCGCTTGAATTCGACCTGCGGCCGTTGCCGGGCATGGATGTGGAGCAACTGCGCGCAGCCATTCGGGAGAAGCTGGTGCCCGTGGCCGAGCGCCATGAAGTGCGCATCGACTACGCGCCACTGTTCCCGGAGGTGCCGCCGTTCGAGCAGGCTGCCGATACCGAGCTGGTGCAAGTGGCGGAACGCCTGACCGGCCATCGCGCCGAAGCGGTGGCGTTTGGCACCGAAGCGCCTTATCTTCAGCAGCTGGGCTGCCAGACCATCGTGCTGGGCCCTGGCGACATCGCCTGTGCCCACCAGCCCGGCGAATACCTTGAAATGTCACGAATCGAGCCTACCGTGCGTCTATTGCGTGACCTGATCCGGCACTATTGCCTGCACTAAACGTCAATCGAGTTGATTCGTTCCTGCCTAGAGGAGACCGCGCGTGACCGCAAGCCTGTTCCGACGATGATCTTGAACGCCCCTTGTATCGCCGTTCTCCGTCCACTTATCCACAGGCCCTGTCATGCCCGACTACGTCAACTGGCTGCGTCATGCCTCCCCGTACATCAATGCCCATCGCGACTGCACCTTCGTGGTCATGCTCCCCGGCGATGGGGTGGAACACCCTAATTTCGGCAACATCGTCCACGACCTGGTGTTGCTGCACAGCCTTGGCGTGCGCCTGGTGCTGGTGCATGGCTCGCGCCCGCAGATCGAAAGCCGATTGGCCGAGCGCGGGCTGACCCCGCACTACCACCATGGCCTGCGTATCACCGATGCCGCCACCCTGGACTGCGTGATCGATGCCGTTGGCGCCCTGCGCCTGGCCATCGAGGCGCGCCTGTCGATGGACATCGCCGCTTCGCCGATGCAGGGCTCGCGCCTGCGGGTGGCGTCCGGCAACCTGGTCACCGCGCGGCCGATCGGCGTGCTTGAAGGGGTGGACTACCACCACACCGGTGAAGTGCGCCGGGTCGACCGCAAGGGCATCAGCCGCCTGCTCGACGAGCGCTCCATCGTGCTGCTATCGCCGCTGGGCTACTCGCCCACCGGGGAAATCTTCAACCTGGCCTGCGAAGACGTGGCCACCCGTGCCGCCATTGAGCTGGGGGCCGACAAGTTGCTGCTGTTCGGCGCCGAGCCGGGCCTGCTGGACGCAGACGGCAAGCTGGTGCGGGAACTGCGGCCGCAGCAGGTTGCCCCGCACCTGCAGCGCCTGGGCAGCGACTACCAGGGTGAACTGCTGGACGCCGCCGCCGAGGCCTGCAAGGGCGGCGTGGCACGCAGCCACATTGTCAGTTATGCCGAGGACGGCGCGCTGCTGACCGAGCTGTTCACCCGTGGTGGTGGCGGTACGCTGGTGTCGCAGGAGCAGTTCGAAGTGGTGCGTGAGGCGACCATCGAGGATGTAGGCGGCTTGCTGGAGCTGATCAGCCCGCTGGAAGAACAGGGCATCCTGGTGCGCCGCTCGCGTGAAGTGCTGGAGCGGGAGATCGAGCAGTTCAGCGTGGTGGAGCGCGAGGGCATGATCATCGCCTGTGCGGCGCTGTACCCGATTGCCGAATCCGAAGCAGGGGAGTTGGCGTGCCTGGCGGTGAACCCGGAATACCGCCACGGCGGGCGCGGGGATGAATTGCTGGAGCGCATCGAGAGCCGGGCGCGACAGATGGGTTTGAATACCCTGTTTGTGCTGACGACGCGTACTGCGCACTGGTTCCGTGAGCGCGGTTTTGCACCCAGCGGCGTGGAGCGCCTGCCATCGGCGCGGGCATCGCTGTACAACTACCAGCGCAACTCCAAGATTTTCGAGAAGCCCCTGTAAGCCTGTGCCGGCCTCTTCGCGGGCTCGCCCGCGAAGCAGGCGACACCGGTCTCAAGCAAAAACGCCGCCCTTGTGGGCGGCGTTTTGTTTACACGGTGTGCAGGTACCAGTTGTACTCGAGGTCGGAGATCGAGTGCTCGAACTCCTCCAGCTCGCTTTCCTTGCACGCGACAAAGATGTCGATGTACTTCGGATCGATGTACTTGTTGAGGATCTCGCTGTCGTCCAGCTCGCGCAGGGCATCGCGCAGGTTGTTCGGCAGGCTCTGCTCCAGCTGTTCGTACGAGTTGCCTTCGATCGGCTTGCCCGGCTCGATCTTGTTGGTCAGGCCATGGTGCACGCCAGCCAGCACGGCCGCCATCATCAGGTACGGGTTGGCATCGGCGCCGGCTACCCGGTGCTCGAGGCGCACGGCATCGGCAGAGCCTGTTGGCACACGCAGCGCTACGGTGCGGTTGTCCAGGCCCCAGCTTGGCGCGTTCGGTACATAGAACTGCGCGCCAAAGCGGCGGTACGAGTTGACGTTCGGGCAAAGGAACGCCATGGACGCGGGCAGGGTCTCGAGCACACCGCCGACAGCGTGACGTAGCGCGGCGTTCTGCTCGGGATCCTCGCTGGTGAAGATGTTGTGGCCATCTTTGTCCAGCACGGAAATGTGTACATGCAGGCCGTTGCCTGCCTGGCCCGGGTAGGGCTTGGCCATGAAGGTGGTATCCATTTCATGGTCGTAGGCGATGTTCTTGATCAACCGCTTGAGCAGTACTGCGTAGTCACAGGCCTTGAGCGGGTCGGGCACGTGGTGCAGGTTGACTTCGAACTGCGCCGGGGCGCTTTCCTTGACGATGGCGTCGGCCGGGATGCCTTGTTCTTTCGCGCCTTCAAGGATGTCCTGCAGGCAGTCGGCATATTCGTCGAGGTCGTCGATCAGGTACACCTGGGTCGACTGCGGGCGTTTACCTGAAATTGGCGAGCGCGGCGGCTGTGGGCGGCCGTTCACGTTCTCCTGGTCGATCAGGTAGAACTCCAGCTCGAATGCAGCGCAGATGGTAAGGCCCAGTTCGTCGAACTTGCTCACTACCTGACGCAGCACTTCACGAGGGTCGGCGAAGAACGGCTCGCCTTCGATCTCGTGCATGGTCATCAGCAGTTGGGCAGTGGGGCGCTTTTGCCACGGCTCATTACAGAGCGTGTCGGGGATCGGGTAGCAGATGCGGTCAGCATCGCCGATGTCCAGGCCAAGCCCGGTGCTTTCGACGGTGGAACCGTTGATGTCCAGGGCGAAGAGGGAGGCCGGCAGGTTGATGCCTTTCTCGTAAACCTTGTGGAGGCTGGTGCGCTCAATGCGCTTGCCACGCACCACACCATTCATATCTGCAATCAGAAGGTCAACGTAGAGAACCTCAGGATGTTCCTTAAGGAACGCGTTCGCTTCGTTAAGCTGAACGGCACGCGGGGGTACCGACATGATGCAACACCTTTGTTGTTAAAAATATCAATCAAGGGGGGCTTGCAGGACCAGTCAATCGAAAAGCCATACTGATGTCAAGCCAACCCCATGATGCCCTGAAATGGCACATCTACGGCAGATTTGCTGCAAATCGGGGCGTGCCATTATCCGCTATTTCTCGTGTGAAGGGCTATCTCAAGCGTACCGTCTTTTATTTTTTACGCGGGTGTTGTGTAAAAAAATGAACAAGGCTAAGCTCGGTCACAACCCAGAACACAATAATACGAGGGTCACATGGTCCGCTTGCCGCGACCTGAAAGCACTGCCTGCGCAGTGCCAACGGGTACTTCTGTCGTTTTTGCAAGCTTCGTCGATGGCGTGGTCGCCCTGGCCGCAATAATTGACGTTTGGCGTTTTCGGGCCCGCCCTCGTAGCGGCTTGCCGCCCTTCGCTTCGTCTTCCTGCCCTTCGAACTCATTACGGACACACTTGTTTTCAGTGTATCCACTGCGGCGCTGCGCGGGGGTTTTTGCTTTAGCAATCTACTCCATCCAGAATCAATGCGCGGCCCACCTTACCTCCTGAGGTATTTATGAGTAACAACCTCGACCAGCTCACCGATTGGTTGAAAGAGCACAAGATCACCGAAGTCGAATGCATGATCAGTGACCTGACCGGCATCACGCGCGGCAAGATTTCGCCCACCAACAAATTCATCGCCGAAAAAGGCATGCGCCTGCCCGAGAGCGTGCTGCTGCAGACCGTGACCGGCGACTACGTCGACGACGACATCTATTACGAACTGCTCGACCCGGCCGACATCGACATGATCTGCCGCCCCGACGAGAATGCCGTGTTCCTTGTACCGTGGGCCATCGAGCCGACTGCGCAGGTGATCCACGACACCTACGACAAGAAGGGCAACCCGGTCGAACTGTCGCCACGCAACGTCTTGAAGAAAGTCCTCAAGCTCTACGCCGACAAGGGCTGGCAGCCGATTGTCGCGCCTGAGATGGAGTTCTACCTGACCAAGCGCAGCGAAGACCCGGACTTCCCGTTACAGCCTCCGGTAGGCCGTTCGGGCCGCCCGGAAACCGGCCGCCAGTCGTTCTCGATCGAAGCCGCCAACGAATTCGACCCGCTGTTCGAAGACGTCTACGACTGGTGCGAACTGCAGCAGCTGGACCTGGACACGCTGATCCACGAAGACGGCACGGCGCAGATGGAAATCAACTTCCGTCACGGCGACGCCCTGCACCTGGCCGACCAGATCCTGGTGTTCAAGCGCACCATGCGCGAGGCGGCGCTCAAGCACAACGTGGCTGCCACCTTCATGGCCAAGCCGATGACCGGCGAGCCGGGCAGTGCCATGCACCTGCACCAGAGCGTGGTCGACGTGGCCACCGGCAAGAACATCTTCAGCAATGAAGACGGCAGCATGAGCGAGCTGTTCCTCCACCACATCGGTGGCCTGCAGAAGTTCATCCCCGAGGCGCTGCCGCTGTTCGCCCCCAACGTCAACTCGTTCCGCCGCTTCCTGCCCGACACTTCGGCGCCGGTGAACGTGGAGTGGGGCGAAGAAAACCGCACTGTCGGCCTGCGCGTACCGGATGCCGGCCCGCAAAGCCGCCGGGTCGAGAACCGCCTGCCGGGCGCCGACGCCAACCCATACCTGGCCATTGCTGCCAGCCTGCTGTGTGGCTACATCGGCATGGTCGAAGGCATTCAGGCCAGCGCGCCGGTACAGGGCCGTGGCTACGAACGCCGCAACCTGCGCTTGCCGCTGACCATCGAAGACGCCCTGGAGCGCATGGAAAACAGCCGTGCGCTGGTGCAGTACCTGGGCAAGAAGTTCATCACCGGCTACGTCGCAACCAAGCGCGCCGAACACGAAAACTTCAAGCGTGTCATCAGTTCCTGGGAGCGAGAGTTCCTGCTGTTCGCTGTCTGATAAACCCTGGGGCCGCTGGAGCGCGGCTGTCGAACAACGGAGAAGCACATGAGCACCAACAACCCGCAAACCCGTGAATGGCAAACCCTGAGCGGGGAGCACCATCTCGCACCTTTCAGTGACTACAAGCAGCTGAAGGAGAAGGGGCCGCGCATCATCACCAAGGCCCGGGGGGTGCATTTGTGGGACAGCGAGGGGCACAAGATCCTCGATGGCATGGCGGGCCTGTGGTGCGTGGCGGTCGGTTACGGCCGTGAAGAGCTGGTGCAGGCAGCAGAAAAGCAGATGCGCGAGCTGCCGTACTACAACCTGTTCTTCCAGACGGCCCACCCGCCTGCACTGGAACTGGCCAAGGCCATTACCGATGTGGCGCCCGAGGGCATGACCCATGTGTTCTTCACCGGCTCCGGCTCCGAAGGCAACGACACCGTGCTGCGTATGGTGCGCCACTACTGGGCGTTGAAGGGCAAGCCGCACAAGCAGACCATCATCGGACGTATCAACGGCTACCACGGCTCCACCTTTGCTGGTGCTTGCCTGGGCGGCATGAGCGGCATGCACGAGCAGGGCGGCTTGCCGATCCCGGGCATCGTGCACATCCCGCAGCCGTACTGGTTCGGCGAAGGCGGTGACATGACCCCGGATGCGTTCGGTATCTGGGCGGCCGAACAGCTGGAGAAGAAAATCCTCGAAGTCGGCGAAGACAACGTCGCCGCCTTCATTGCCGAGCCTATCCAGGGTGCAGGCGGCGTGATCATCCCGCCAGAAACCTACTGGCCGAAGGTGAAGGAGATTCTCGCCAAGTACGACATCCTGTTCGTTGCCGACGAAGTCATCTGTGGTTTCGGCCGTACCGGCGAGTGGTTCGGCTCTGACTACTACGACCTCAAGCCCGACCTGATGACCATCGCCAAGGGCCTGACCTCCGGTTACATCCCCATGGGCGGTGTGATCGTGCGTGACAAAGTGGCCAAGGTGATCAGCGAAGGCGGTGACTTCAACCACGGCTTCACCTATTCGGGCCACCCGGTAGCGGCCGCGGTGGGCCTGGAAAACCTGCGCATCCTGCGCGACGAGAAAATTGTCGAGAAGGCGCGTACTGAAGCGGCACCGTATTTGCAAAAGCGTTTGCGTGAGCTGCAGGACCACCCGTTGGTGGGGGAAGTGCGCGGCCTTGGCATGCTTGGCGCGATCGAACTGGTGAAAGACAAGGCCACCCGCAGCCGTTACGAGGGCAAGGGCGTGGGCATGATCTGCCGCACCTTCTGCTTCGAAAACGGCCTGATCATGCGTGCGGTGGGTGACACCATGATCATCGCGCCGCCGCTGGTCATCAGCCATGCGGAAATCGACGAACTCGTGGAAAAGGCACGCAAATGCCTCGACTTGACCCTTGAGGCGATTCGGTAGGCATTTGCTAGGCTAGCGATGTGACATTAAGTCGTTACAAGGCTCTGCTTTCCTTGAAACAGAGCCTCGTAACTTGCCAGACTAGCGACTGATTCAGTCGCCGCGCGCTCTGCACCGTAGGTCCTGGCTGCTGAACAGATGGCTAAATAAAAATTCTGGAGCATGACGCATGAATAAAATGGGCAAGACGTTGCTGGCTGCAGCCCTGATGGGGGCCATGGCTACTGCTGCACAGGCTGACGACAAGGTGTTGAACGTCTACAACTGGTCGGACTACATCGCGCCGGACACCATCGCCAAGTTCGAGAAGCAGACCGGTATCAAGGTCAAGTACGACGTATTCGACAGCAACGAAACCCTCGAAGCCAAGCTGCTGGCAGGCAAGTCGGGCTACGACATCGTGGTGCCGTCCAACAACTTCCTGGCCAAGCAGATCAAGGCGGGGGTTTACGAGGAACTGGACCGTTCCAAGCTGGCTAACTGGAAAAACCTCGATCCGGACCTGCTCAAAGCCGTTGGCGATGCCAGCGACAAGGACAACAAGCACGCCTTCCCGTACATGTGGGGCTCGATCGGCATCGGCTACAACCCGGAGAAGGTCAAGGCCGCGCTGGGCGTGGACAAGATCGACTCGTGGGACGTCGTGTTCAAGCCTGAGAACATTGCCAAGCTCAAAAGCTGCGGTGTGAGCTTCCTGGATGCACCGACCGAAATGATCCCGGCCGCGCTGCACTACCTGGGCCTGCCGAGCGACAGCACCAAGAAAGAAGACCTGAAGGCCGCCGAGGACCTGTTCCTCAAGATTCGTCCTTCGATCACCTATTTCCACTCCTCCAAGTACATCGGCGACATGGCCAACGGCAACATCTGTGTAGCCGTCGGTTACTCGGGTGACCTGGAGCAGTCCAAGGCCCGTGCCCACGAAGCCGGAGACAAGGTCAAAGTGGACTACGTCATTCCGAAAGAAGGCGCCGGTACTTTCTACGACATGGTCGCCATCCCGAAAGATGCCGAGCACAAGGATGAGGCCTACCAGTTCATGAACTTCCTGCTGCAGCCGGAAATCATGGCCGAGATCACCAACGCCGTGCGCTTCCCGAACGGCAACCAGGCTGCTACTGCGCTGGTGGATAAAGACATCAGCGGTGACCCGAGCATTTACCCGCCTGCCGAAGTGAAGAAGCAGCTGTACGCAATCGCTGCGCCTGACGCTTCTGTGCAGCGTGTGATCACCCGCAGCTGGACCAAGATCAAATCGGGCAAATAAGCCCGATGCGACACCTCTGGGCCGGGCTTTACCGGCCCAGAGCCAGTGAAAGGCAATTGTTGATTGCGGCATCGAAGCTGCGAAGGTAAGTTGCGCGCCGGTTTTGCGTGTGCGGCAGCATTGTCGCGACCCAGGCACTGATTGTGAGGAGCACCCACTTGTCTATTTCTGTATTCCGCAAGGCCTTGATGGCCGGTGCGGGCCTGACGCTGGCATGCAGCGTCCAAGCGGCGCCTACGGTGCACTTTTACAACTGGTCCGACTATATCGGCCCGACCACACTCGCGGACTTCGAGAAAGCAACGGGCATCAAGCCCGTGCAGGACGTGTTCGACTCCAACGAAACCCTGGAAGGCAAGCTGCTGGCCGGTAACACCGGCTATGACGTGGTAGTGCCGTCCAACCATTTCCTCGGCAAGCAGATCAAGGCGGGCGCGTTCCAGAAGCTCGACAAGAGCCTGCTGCCCAATTATGCCAACCTGGACCCGGCGTTGATGAAACGCCTGGAAAAGAACGACCCAGGCAACCAGTACGCCGTGCCTTACCTGTGGGGCACCAACGGCATCGGTTACAACGTCGACAAGGTGAAGGCCGCGCTGGGCGTGGACACCATCGACTCCTGGGCCGTGCTGTTCGAACCCGAGAACATGAAGAAACTCTCCAAGTGCGGCGTGGCCTTCCTCGACTCGGCGGACGAAATGCTGCCGGCGGTGCTCAACTACATGGGCCTCAACCCCAACAGCACCGACCCCAAGGACTATGCAAAAGCCGAGCAGAAGCTGCTGGCCGTGCGCCCGTACGTGACCTACTTCCACTCGTCCAAGTACATCACCGACCTGGCCAACGGCGACATCTGCGTCGCGGCAGGCTTCTCGGGCGATATCTTCCAGGCCAAGGCCCGCGCTGAAGAAGCGAAGAAGGGCGTGAACCTGGCCTACGCCATTCCCAAGGAAGGCGGCAACCTCTGGTTCGACGTGCTGGCGATCCCCGCCGACGCCAAGAACGTCAAAGAGGCCCACGCCTTCATCAACTATTTGCTGAAACCTGAGGTTATCGCCCAGGTCAGTGATTACGTCGGTTACGCCAACCCGAACCCCAAGGCTGGCGACCTGATGGACCAGGCCGTGAGGACTGACGCTGCGGTTTACCCACCGCAGGAAGTGCTGGACAAGATGTTCGTGAATTCAGAGTTGCCGCCCAAGGTGCAACGCTTGATGACCCGTAGCTGGACCAAGGTCAAGTCGGGCAAGTAACAATCCAGGCCCGCCGCCCAAGCAGGGGCGGGCACACAAATCTTGTTGGGAGTTTCACTCATGGCAGTTGCCTCCGGTGCCTATAAGAAAGCCCTCGAGGGTGGCCAGCAACCCAAGCAGGTGCTGGTCAAAATCGACCGGGTCACGAAGAAGTTCGACGAAACCATCGCCGTAGACGATGTGTCACTGGAAATCCGCAAAGGCGAGATCTTCGCCCTGCTGGGTGGCTCCGGTTCCGGCAAATCGACCCTGCTGCGCATGCTGGCCGGCTTCGAGCGCCCTACCGAAGGGCGGATCCTGCTCGACGGCGTCGACATCACCGACATGCCGCCCTACGAGCGGCCGATCAACATGATGTTCCAGTCCTACGCCCTGTTCCCACACATGACCGTGGCGCAGAACATCGCCTTCGGCCTGCAGCAGGACAAGCTGCCCAAGGCTGACATCGACGCCCGCGTGGCCGAGATGCTCAAGCTGGTGCACATGACCCAGTACGCCAAGCGCAAGCCGCACCAGCTGTCCGGTGGACAGCGTCAGCGCGTAGCCTTGGCCCGCTCCCTGGCCAAGCGCCCCAAGCTGCTGCTGCTCGACGAGCCGATGGGTGCGCTGGACAAGAAACTGCGTTCGCAGATGCAGCTGGAACTGGTGGAGATCATCGAGCGCGTGGGCGTGACCTGCGTGATGGTGACCCACGACCAGGAAGAGGCCATGACCATGGCCCAGCGTATCGCCATCATGCACTTGGGCTGGATCGCCCAGATCGGCTCGCCTGTGGATATCTACGAAACGCCAACCAGCCGCCTGGTGTGCGAGTTCATCGGCAACGTCAACCTGTTCGAAGGTGAAGTGGTGGACGACGCCGAAGGCCACGCGATCATTGCCAGCCCGGAGCTGGAGCGCAAGATCTACGTCGGCCACGGCATCACCACCTCGGTGGAAGACAAGCACATCACCTACGCCCTGCGCCCGGAAAAGATGCTGGTCACTACCCAGCAGCCGACCTGCGAGCACAACTGGTCGCGCGGCAAGGTACACGACATCGCCTACCTGGGCGGCCACTCGGTGTTCTACGTCGAGCTGCCGAGCGGCAAGGTGGTGCAGTCGTTCGTCGCCAACGCCGAGCGCCAGGGCACCCGCCCGACCTGGGGCGATGAAGTGTACGTGTGGTGGGAAGACGACAGCGGCGTGGTACTGCGGTCATGAAACTGCGCAAGCTCAAGCGAGCCTTCCAGCGCCTGACCCCGAAGGGGCGGCACGTGGTGATCGGCGTGCCGTTCATCTGGCTGTTCCTGTTCTTCATGCTGCCGTTCTTCATCGTGCTGAAGATCAGTTTCGCCGAAGCCGACGTGGCGATCCCGCCGTACACCGAGATCTACAGCTACGTCGAAGACAAGATCCAGTTGGTACTCAACCTGGCCAACTATGGCTTGTTGACCGAGGATGAACTGTACCTTTCGGCTTATCTGGGCTCGTTGAAGATGGCCTTCTTCAGCACCCTGATGTGCCTGCTGATCGGCTTCCCGATGGCCTACGCCATTGCCAACGCCAAGAAGGAAACCCAGACCGTCCTGCTGCTGCTGATCATGATGCCGACCTGGACCGCGATCCTGATTCGCGTCTACGCCTGGATGGGCATCCTCAGCAACAACGGGCTGCTGAACGGCTTCCTGCTGTGGACCGGGTTGATCGACCAGCCGCTGCAAATCCTCAACACCAACCTGGCGGTGTACATCGGCGTGGTCTATTCGTACCTGCCGTTCATGATCCTGCCGCTGTTCGCCAACCTGGTGAAGCATGACCAGAGCCTGCTGGAAGCGGCATCGGACCTGGGTTCGAGCACCTTCAACAGCTTCTGGAAAATCACCGTGCCGCTGTCGAAAAACGGCATCATCGCCGGCTGCATGCTGGTGTTCATCCCGGTGGTGGGCGAGTTCGTGATCCCTGAACTGCTCGGCGGCCCGGAAACCCTGATGATCGGTAAAGTGCTGTGGCAGGAGTTCTTCAACAACCGTGACTGGCCGGTAGCCTCTGCGCTTGCGGTAGTGATGCTGGCGATCCTGATTGTGCCGATCCTGCTGTTCAACCGCAGCCAGGCCAAAGAAATGGAGGGCCGCGCATGAAACGCTTCAGTTTCTCCAAGCTGATGCTGGTGCTCGGCTTGCTGTTCATCTACCTGCCGATGCTGATCCTGGTGATCTACTCGTTCAACGCCTCCAAACTGGTGACGGTGTGGGGTGGCTGGTCGATCAAGTGGTACGTCGGCCTGCTCGACAACACCCAGTTGATGGGGTCGGTGATGCGCTCGCTGGAAATCGCCTGCTACACGGCGGTGGCGGCGGTGGCGCTGGGTACGCTGGCGGCCTTCGTGCTGACCCGGGTCACCCGCTTCAAGGGCCGTACGCTGTTCGGTGGCCTGGTCACCGCGCCGCTGGTAATGCCTGAAGTGATCACCGGTCTGTCGCTGTTGCTGCTGTTCGTGGCCATGGCGCAGATGATCGGCTGGCCGCAGGAGCGCGGTATCGTCACTATCTGGATCGCCCACACCACGTTCTGTGCGGCGTATGTGGCGGTGGTTGTATCGGCGCGGCTGCGTGAGCTGGACCTGTCGATCGAAGAAGCGGCAATGGACCTGGGTGCCAAGCCGTGGAAGGTGTTCTTCCTGATCACCATCCCGATGATCGCGCCGTCGCTGGCGGCGGGCGGCATGATGTCGTTCGCGCTGTCGCTGGACGACCTGGTACTGGCCAGCTTCGTGTCTGGCCCGGGTTCGACCACCTTGCCGATGGAAGTGTTCTCGGCAGTGCGCCTGGGCGTGAAGCCGGAGATCAACGCCGTGGCCAGCCTGATCCTGCTGTCGGTGTCGCTGGTGACCTTCTTTGTCTGGTACTTCAGCCGCCGCAGCGAAGAGCGTCGTCGCAAGGCGATTCAGCAGGCGATCGAGGAAGGCGCTGCGGCCAATGCTTCGCAGCCGCAGGTCAAGCGCCCGACACAGGTAGCTGCGTCGGCCTGACCCGGCCCTTTCGCGGGCATGCCCGCTCCCACAGGGACACCACAGTTTTCAGCTTGTGGTGGGCCCTGTAGGGGGGGGAAACTACAGTCATCAGGTTTGTGATGAACCCTGTGGGAGCGGGCAAGCCCGCGAATGCCCCAGCACCCATTCAAAGCCATACGGCGTCCCAGTGGGGATAGTCCCTGACACTCCTGACCAATCCAGCCCTCAATGGATTGGCAACAATGTACCGGGCTACATGCACCACATTCTCTTCTCTGCGCAGCGCATGGTCCTGGTAACCCGGCTGCCATATCCGTTTGTGCCTGACACCTGCCTTGCGCAACGCAATGGCTGTGCGTGATTTGAATTTTGAACGGTAGCGGCTCAACTGGCACTGCCGGGTAGCTGTTGGTTTCTGGATATGGCAGAAGCTCAGGTGTGCCGTGCGGGCCTCTTCGCGGGCACGCCCGCTCCCACAGGTACTGCACAGGTCCCAAGGGTGGCGCGAAGAGGCCGGCACAGGCTGTGAAAATACCGAACTGATCCGCGTCAGTGATGTTTATCGAACCCTGAACTACGCTCACAGTCGCATTCCACAATCATTTGTGCACAAGCAAGGAGCCAGCATGGCGTTGATGCGTCCGCTGTCGGTCGTCTGCCTGGGGCTGCTTTACATGCTCACCGGCTGTAGCAAGGAAGAGGTCCCCGAGACGTTGCCTCGGGTAGGTGTGCAACAGGTCCAGCCCACCGATTTCGCTGCCAGGGTCACCCTGACCGGCGACGTACAGGCGCGGGTGCAGACCGATTTGTCGTTCCGCGTCGGCGGCAAGATCATTGCGCGCAGTGTGGATGTGGGCGATCACGTCAAGGCCAACCAGGTGCTGGCCCGGCTCGACCCAAAAGACCTGCAGAACAACGTCGACTCGGCCAAGGCCGAAGTATTCGCCGCGCAGGCGCGGGTCACCCAGACCAGCGCCGCCTTCGTGCGCCAGCAAAAACTGCTGCCCAAGGGCTACACCAGCCAGAGCGAATACGATGCTGCCGAGGCCGCGCTGCGCAGCAATCAGAGCGCGCTCAAGGCCGCCCAGGCGCAACTGGCCAATGCCAACGAGCAACTCAGCTACACCGCACTGGTCTCCGAGGCCGCCGGGGTGATCACCGAGCGCCAGGCCGAAGTCGGCCAGGTGGTGCAGGCGACCATGCCGATCTTCAGCCTGGCCACCGATGGCGACCGCGATGCAGTGTTCAACGTCTACGAATCGCTGCTGGTAGCCCCCCCCAGCGATGCAGGGGTGATCGTCAGCCTGCTGGACGACCCCAAGGTCCAGGCCCATGGCTTCGTGCGCGAAATCACCCCGACGGTGTCGGCGCAAAGCGGCACGGTGCAGGTCAAGGTCGGCCTGAAAGACGTGCCTGCAGGTATGCAACTGGGTGCACCGGTGACCGCCACCACCAATGCCCAGGGCCGGCCCAGCATCGAACTGCCGTGGTCGGCGCTGACCAAGGCCCTGCATGAGCCCGCTGTGTGGGTGGTGGGCGAGGGCGACAAGGTGGAATTGCGCAAAGTCGACGTCAGCCGTTACCTCACCGGCAAGATTGTGGTCGCCAGCGGCCTGAAGGGCGGCGAAACCGTGGTGGTCACTGGCGGGCAGTTGCTGCACCCCGGCATGCAGGTGCAGAAGGTGGACGCCAAAGCCCAAGGGGGTGAGCTATGAAACGCCTGCTGCTGATGCTGTCGGCCGGCGTATTGCTGGCTGGCTGCAGTAGCGACGAAGAAGCACCAGAGCCGATTCGGCCGGTGCTGTCGGTGAAGGTCGAACCCCAGGTGCAGTCACAGCTGGGCCGCTTCGCCGGCAGTATCCAGGCGCGTTTCGAAAGTACCCTGGGCTTTCGGGTTTCCGGGCGCATTGCCCGGCGTTGGCTGGATGTGGGCGCCCAGGTGAAGCCGGGCGACACCTTGGCCACCCTCGACCCGACCGACCAGCAGAACCAGCTGCGCGCAGCCGAAGGCGACCTGGCCAAGGTGCAGGCGCAGTGGATCAACGCCCAGGCCGATGCCCGTCGTCAGCAACAGCTGTATGACCGCGGCGTTGGCGCCCAGGCCCAGCTGGATATCGCCCAGACCAACCTGAAAACCACCAGCGCGGCGCTGGAGCAGGCGCGCTCTACGCTCAGCCAGGCACGTGACCAGCTTGACTACAGCACCCTGCGCTCCGACCACGCCGCCGTGATTACCGCCTGGCAGGCCGAAGCCGGGCAAACGGTAACGGCCGGGCAGGCCGTGGTGACCCTGGCCCGACCGGATGTGAAGGAAGCGGTCATCGACCTGCCAATCGGCCTGGCCGAGCAGATGAGCAAAAACCTGACGTTCACCGTGGCCTCGCAACTGGACCCGACCATCAGCACCACGGCAAGCCTGCGCGAACTGGAGCCCCAGGCCGATGCCACCACCCGTACCCGCCGCGCTCGCCTGACCCTGGCCAGCACGCCGGCGGCCTTTCACCTCGGCACCGCCATCAGTGTGACCCTCAGTTCGCAAGTGTCCCCGCGCAGCGAATTGCCCTTGAGTGCCTTGCTCGAGCGCGATGGCAAGACCCAAGTATGGGTGATCGATACCCAGCAGAAGACTGTGGCCACCCGTGACGTGACGCTGATCGGCCGCACCGCGGACAGCGTCGTGCTGAGCGCCGGCGTGCAGCCTGGTGAGCGCGTGGTCACCGCCGGCGTCAACAGCCTCAAGCCTGGCCAGAAGGTCACCTTCGACGAGGATGCGCAATGAAAGGAAGCTTCAACCTGTCCGACTGGGCACTCAAGCATCAATCGTTCGTCTGGTACCTGATGTTCGTTGGCTTGTTGATGGGGATTTTCTCCTACTTCAACCTGGGCCGAGAGGAAGACCCGTCGTTCACCATCAAGACCATGGTCATCCAGACCCGCTGGCCCGGCGCGACCCAGGACGAAACCCTGTACCAGGTCACCGACCGCATCGAGAAGAAGCTCGAGGAGCTGGACTCTCTCGACTACACCAAAAGCTACACCCGACCGGGTGAGTCCACCGTCTACGTGTACCTGCGCGACACCACCAAAGCCAAGGACATCCCGGATATCTGGTACCAGGTGCGCAAGAAGATCCAGGATATTCGTGGCGAATTCCCGGCGGGCATCCAGGGCCCGGGCTTCAACGACGAATTCGGTGATGTATTCGGCTCGATCTATGCCTTTACCGCCGACGGCCTGACCTTGCGCCAGCTGCGTGACTACGTGGAACAGGCGCGGGCGGAGGTCCGCGATGTACCCAACATCGGCAAGATCGAGCTGGTCGGCACCCAGGACGAAGTGCTGTACCTGAACTTCTCCACCCGCAAGCTGGCTGCCCTGGGCATTGACCAGCGCCAGGTGATGCAGGCACTGCAAGCGCAGAACGCGGTGACGCCGGCCGGCATGATCGAGGCCGGGCCGGAGCGTATTTCGGTGCGAACGTCCGGGCAGTTTGCCTCGGAAAAGGACCTGCAAACCGTCAACTTGAGGATCAACGATCGCTTCTTCCGCCTGGCCGATATCGCCGACATCGAGCGTGGCTACGTCGACCCGCCTTCGCCCATGTTCCGCTACAACGGCCAGACGGCCCTTGGCCTGGCCATCGGCATGAAGGCCGGCGGCAATATCCAGGTGTTTGGTGCGGCACTGAAAAAGCGCATGGACCAGGTAATCGAAGACCTGCCGGTAGGTGTCGGGGTACACACCGTCTCCGACCAGTCAGTGGTGGTCAAGGAGGCGGTCGGCGGCTTCACCAGCGCGCTGTTCGAGGCGGTGGTGATCGTGCTGGCCGTGAGTTTCGTCAGCCTTGGCGTACGCGCCGGCCTGGTGGTTGCCTGCTCGATTCCGCTGGTGCTGGCCATGGTGTTCGTGTTCATGGAGTACAGCGGCATCACCATGCAGCGGATTTCGCTGGGTGCGCTGATCATTGCGCTTGGCCTGCTTGTGGACGATGCGATGATTACCGTGGAGGTGATGGTCACGCGGCTGGAAATGGGCGAAAGCAAGGAGCAGGCGGCGACGTTCGCCTACACCTCTACAGCCTTCCCCATGCTTACCGGCACCTTGGTGACCGTGGCTGGGTTCGTGCCCATTGGCCTCAACGCCAGCTCTGCGGGTGAATACACCTTCACCCTGTTCGCGGTGATCGCCGTGGCGCTGATCGTGTCCTGGGTGGTGGCGGTGTTCTTCGCGCCAGTGCTCGGGGTGCATATCCTCAAAGGCGACAAGCTCAAGGCCCACGACGCCGAGCCTGGCCGGGTCGGGCGGGCATTTGAGGGCGGGTTGCTGTGGTGCATGCGCAACCGGTGGTTGACCATCATCGGCACCGTAGTGCTGTTCGCCCTGTCGATCTTCTGCATGCGTTTTGTGCAGAACCAGTTCTTCCCGTCCTCGGACCGCCCGGAAATTCTCGTCGACCTCAACCTGCCGCAGAACGCCTCGATCGAGGAAACGCGCAAGGTGGTCGACCGCCTCGAGGCGCGGATCAAGGACGACCCGGACCTGGTGCGCTGGAGCACCTACATCGGGCAAGGCGCGATTCGCTTCTACCTGCCCCTCGACCAGCAGCTGCAGAACCCGTACTACGCGCAGTTGGTGATCGTCAGCAAGGGCTTCGAAGAGCGCCAGGGCATGATCGACCGCCTGCAGAAGATCCTGCATGAAGACTTCGTCGGCATCGGTACCAACGTGCAGTCGCTGGAGATGGGCCCGCCGGTGGGCCGGCCGATCCAGTACCGGGTCAGCGGTGCCAACATCGACCAGGTGCGCAAGCACGCCATCGAGCTGGCCACCTTGCTGGACCAGAACGAACACATCGGCGAGATGATCTACGACTGGAACGAGCCGGGTAAGGTGCTGCGCGTGGAAATCGCCCAGGACAAGGCCCGCCAGCTGGGGCTATCGTCAGAAGACGTGGCCAATGTGATGAACAGCATCGTCAGTGGCGTGCAGATCACCCAGGTCAACGACAACATCTACCTGGTGGACGTGGTCGCGCGCGCCGAAGACAGCGAGCGCGGCTCGCCCGATACGCTGCAGAACCTGCAAATTCTTACCCCCAACGGCACCTCGATCCCGCTGCTGTCGTTCGCCACCGTGCGTTACGAGCTGGAGCAACCGCTGGTGTGGCGCCGTGACCGCAAGCCGACCATCACCATCAAGGCTTCGGTCAATGGCGAGATCCAGCCCACAGACCTGGTGGCGCAGCTCAAGCCGAAGATCGATGAGTTCGCCAGCCAGTTGCCGGTCGGTTACGAAGTGGCCACGGGCGGTACGGTGGAGGAGAGCAGCAAGGCCCAGGGCCCCATCGCCAAGGTCATTCCGCTGATGCTGTTCCTTATGGCGACCTTCCTGATGATCCAGCTGCACAGCGTGCAGAAATTGTTCCTGGTGGTCAGCGTGGCGCCGCTGGGGTTGATCGGCGTGGTACTGGCGCTGGTGCCCACGGGCACGCCGATGGGCTTCGTGGCGATCCTCGGCATCCTGGCGCTGGCGGGTATCATCATTCGTAACTCGGTGATCCTGGTAACCCAGATCGACGAGTTCGAAGCCCAGGGCTTCTCGCCGTGGGATGCGGTGGTGGAGGCCACCAACCATCGTCGTCGGCCGATCCTGCTGACCGCAGCGGCGGCGAGCCTGGGCATGATCCCGATTGCCCGCGAGGTGTTCTGGGGGCCGATGGCCTACGCCATGATTGGCGGGATCATCGTTGCCACCTTGCTGACGCTGCTGTTCCTGCCGGCGCTGTATGTGGCCTGGTACAAGATCCGCGAGCCTGAAAACAGTACCAAAACCCAGCACTAAACCCTGTGGGAGCGGGCATGCCCGCTCCCACAGAGGTACTTTCGTCGCCTGTAATACTGCAATTTTAATTTGGTTATATAAACATTCTTAAACAGTATTTTTAAGAATAACTCCGCCTCACTACTATTGCCCTCAGGCCAGGCGCAAATCCCCTTCTAACCTCTGCCCGGCACCCTCACTCCAAGGAGAACGAGCATGAGTGCATCTCTGCGTAGCATCGACGGTCAGGACGAAGCCACCATTCTGCGTGAAATCCAGAGCGCCTTGCGCGACCTGCGGTTTGGTGCGGTGGAGATCACTGTGCACAACGCTCAGGTCGTACAGATCGAGCGCAAGGAGAAGTTCCGCCTGCAACAGCCCGGCAACAAGTCCGGCTGATCGCGCCACACCTCCAAAATTAGAAAAATGCCAATCGGGAGCTTCACCATGTCCATTCGCCGTTATGCGCTCGCCGCCCTGGCCAGTGCTGTTTTTGCCGGTTCCGCCATCGCCAAGGACTACGAACTGCTGAACGTGTCCTACGACCCGACCCGCGAGCTGTACCAGCAGTACAACGCCGAGTTCATCAAGCACTGGCAGCAGGCCCACCCGGGCGACAAGGTGAAGATCCAGCAATCCCATGGTGGCTCGGGCAAGCAGGCCCGTGCGGTGATCGACGGCCTGCGCGCCGACGTGGTGACCCTGGCCCTGGCCGGCGACATCGACGAAGTGGCCAAGCTCGGCAAGACCCTGCCGGACAACTGGCAGACCCGCCTGCCGGATGCCAGCACCCCGTATACCTCGACCATCGTGTTCCTGGTGCGCAAGGGCAACCCGAAAGGCATCAAGGACTGGGGCGACCTGATCAAGAAGGACGTCTCGGTCATCACCCCCAACCCGAAAACCTCCGGCGGTGCACGCTGGAACTTCCTGGCGGCCTGGGCCTATGGCCTGAAGGCCGGTGGTAGCGAAGACAAGGCCAAGGCCTACGTGCAGGAGCTGTTCAAGCACGTACCGGTGCTGGATACCGGCGCCCGTGGCTCGACCATCACCTTCGTCAACAACGGCCAAGGCGACGTGTTGCTGGCCTGGGAAAACGAAGCCTTCCTGGCGCTGAAGGAAGACGGTGGCGCCGACAAGTTCGACATCGTCGTACCGTCGCTGTCGATCCTGGCCGAACCGCCCGTGGCGGTGGTGGACAAGAACGCCGAGAAGAAGGGCAATACCGACATTGCCACCGAATACCTCAAGCACTTGTACAGCCCGGCCGGGCAGAAGATTGCCGCCGAGAACTTCTACCGCCCGCGTGACGAGAAGGTCGCCGCCGAATTCGGCAAGCAATTCCCGAAACTGGACCTGGTAACCATCGACAAGGACTTCGGTGGCTGGAAAACTGCACAACCCAAATTCTTCAATGATGGCGGTGTGTTCGACCAGATCTATCAGGCACAGTAAACGCCAGGGAAAAGCGGGGGCCGCCTTGCGGCCCATTCGCGGCACAAGGCCGCTCCCACAAGGAATCGCAACCCCCTGTAGGAGCGGCCTTGTGCCGCGAATGGGCTGCAACGCAGCCCCAGGATTCAAAAGCTTGCACCGGCCCGGGATTGTTCCCGGGCATAGTGCGTTCAACCAGGGATACTTATGTCGCGTCGTATTTCCCCCGTCATACCCGGCTTCGGGCTGACGCTGGGCTACACCTTGGTGTACCTCAGCCTGATCGTGCTGATACCGCTGGCAGCCATGTTCATTCATGCCTCGCAGCTGACCTGGGAGCAGTTCTGGAACATCATCAGTGCGCCGCGGGTGATCGCCGCGCTCAAGCTGAGTTTCGGCACCGCCCTGTTCGCCGCCATCATCAACGGGGTGATCGGCACCCTGCTGGCCTGGGTGCTGGTGCGCTACACGTTCCCTGGGCGCAAGATCATCGACGCGATGATCGACCTGCCGTTCGCCCTGCCCACCGCCGTTGCCGGTATCGCCCTGACTGCCCTGTACGCGCCTGCGGGCTGGGTTGGCCAGTTCGCCACCGACCTTGGCTTCAAGATTGCCTACACCCCGCTGGGCATCACCCTGGCGCTGACCTTCGTCACCTTGCCGTTCGTGGTGCGCACGGTGCAGCCGGTACTGGCCGATATCCCGCGTGAAGTGGAAGAGGCCGCGGCCTGCCTGGGAGCCAAGCCGCTGCAGGTGTTCCGCCATATACTGGCGCCAGCCCTGCTGCCGGCCTGGCTCACCGGCTTTGCCTTGGCCTTCGCCCGCGGCGTGGGCGAGTATGGTTCGGTGATCTTCATTGCCGGCAACATGCCGATGAAGACCGAGATCCTGCCGCTGCTGATCATGGTCAAGCTTGACCAGTACGACTACACCGGCGCGACTGCCATCGGCGTGCTGATGCTGGTGGTTTCCTTCATCCTGCTGCTGCTGATCAACCTGCTGCAGCGCCGCATCGAAACCCCTTGAAGGAGGCCGGCATGTCCAGTTCATCCCTGAGTGCAAGCGCCGCCGCCAACGCAGCCCGCCGTGGCAGTGCTACCTCGCGGCGCATTCTTATCGGCCTTGGCTGGCTGGTGTTCGCCCTGTTCCTGCTGCTGCCGCTGGTGATCGTGGTGTCGCAGGCGCTGAAGAACGGTTTTGGCACCTTCTTCGAGGCGATCTTCGAGCCTGATGCCTTGTCGGCGCTGAAGCTGACCCTGCTCGCTGTAGCCATTTCGGTACCGTTGAACCTGGTGTTCGGTGTCAGCGCAGCCTGGTGCGTGAGCAAGTACACCTTCCGTGGCAAAAGTATCCTGGTCACCCTGATCGACCTGCCGTTCTCGGTATCGCCGGTAATTGCCGGCCTGGTCTACGTGCTGATGTTCGGCGCGCAGGGCCTGTTCGGGCCCTGGCTGCAGGACCATGACATCCAGATCGTCTTCGCCCTGCCGGGCATCGTCCTGGCGACCATTTTCGTCACCGTGCCATTCGTGGCCCGTGAGCTGATCCCGCTGATGCAGGAGCAGGGCACGCAAGAAGAGGAGGCCGCGCGCCTGCTCGGCGCCAATGGCTGGCAGATGTTCTGGCACGTGACATTGCCCAACATCAAATGGGGCCTGATCTATGGCGTGGTGCTGTGTACTGCACGGGCCATGGGCGAGTTTGGCGCGGTGTCGGTGGTGTCGGGCCACATTCGTGGCGTGACCAACACCTTGCCGCTGCACGTAGAGATCCTCTACAACGAGTACAACCACGTCGCAGCCTTCAGCGTGGCCAGCCTGTTGCTGATCCTGGCGCTCTTCATCCTGCTGCTCAAGCAGTGGAGCGAGAACCGTATTAACCGCCTGCGCCACAGCGCCGCGGAGGAATGATTCATGTCGATCGAAGTTCGTAATGTCAGCAAGCGCTTCAACAGCTTCCAGGCCCTGAACAACATCAACCTGGACATCAACAGCGGCGAGCTGGTGGCGCTGCTGGGCCCGTCCGGCTGTGGCAAGACCACCCTGCTGCGCATCATCGCCGGCCTGGAAACCCCGGACCAGGGCAACATCGTGTTCCATGGCGAGGATGTGTCCGGCCACGACGTGCGTGACCGCAACGTCGGGTTCGTGTTCCAGCACTACGCGCTGTTCCGCCACATGAGCGTGTTCGACAACGTCGCCTTCGGCCTGCGCATGAAGCCCAAGGGCGAGCGCCCGAGCGAGAGCAAGATTGCCGAGAAAGTGCACGAGCTGCTGAACATGGTGCAGCTGGACTGGTTGTCCGACCGCTACCCGGAGCAGCTGTCCGGCGGCCAGCGGCAGCGTATCGCCCTGGCCCGCGCCCTGGCCGTGGAGCCCAAGGTGCTGCTGCTGGACGAGCCGTTCGGTGCGCTGGACGCCAAGGTGCGCAAGGAGCTGCGCCGTTGGCTGGCGCGGCTGCACGAAGACATCAACCTGACGTCGGTGTTCGTCACCCACGACCAGGAAGAGGCCATGGAAGTGGCTGACCGCATCGTGGTCATGAACAAGGGCGTGATCGAGCAGATCGGCTCGCCGGGCGAGGTGTACGAAAAGCCCGCCAACGATTTCGTCTACCACTTCCTGGGCGATTCGAACCGCCTGGCGGTGAGCGAAGGGCACCATGTGCTGTTCCGCCCGCACGAGGTGTCGCTGTCGCGGCATGAGACCGAAGGGCACCATGCTGCCGAGGTGCGGGATATCCGGCCGCTGGGCGCTACCACGCGAGTGACCTTGAAGGTGGAAGGGCAGAGCGAGTTGATCGAGGCCGAGGTGGTCAAGGACCATGACAGCCTGACCGGGCTGGCGCGGGGCGAGACGTTGTTCTTCCGGCCGAAGGTTTGGCAGAAGGTGGCGGATATCTGAGCCGCACTTGATGAGAAAAAGCCCGGGCTTGGTTCCGGGCTTTTTTTTGCCTGACGGATTGCCGGGGCTGTGTGCCGCGGCCGATGTGGGAGCTGGCTTGCCGGCGATCGAGGGCGCAGCCCTCGCGGCATTCTCATGCCTTGCGCGAATATTTTTCATGCCGACAATGCATCGCACTTACCCCTGAAAGCCGCAGGCCGCGCAATTCGTGGGTTTCACGCTCCCCCTAAAAAAAGATATTCAATTAAGTTCTAACCATAATTTTAAACATTACTTTAAGAGATAAGCCTCTGGCCCCGATGATTCAGCCACACACCTGAATCGAGACCCCAGGAGTTTGATCAATGGGTAATGTCCAGTCGGCCGTCAGGGCCTACGACCAGCCATGGCGCCCGGCCCCGGGTGACCTGGTCGAGCTTGGACGCACGCTTCGCCTCCCGCTTGGCCAGCTGCGCCTGCAACGCACGCCCGTCAGCGGGCTCAAGCGCCGCGACAAGCTGGTGTTGGGCCTGCTGGTGCTGGTGCTGCATGGCGCTGCAGCGTACTGGGTTAGCCAGGCGCCAACGCCCGAGCTGCCAGTGGTGCCGCCACAGGTGCCGCCCATGACCATCGAGTTCGCAGCGCCAGCGCCGCCCGTGGTCGAACCACCGCCGCCAGCGCCCGCGCCGCCTGTGGTCGAGCCGCCACCGCCACCACCGGTAGTCGACGAACTGGCCGCCAAGCCCAAACCCAAGCCAAAGCCCGTGCCCAAGCCTGTGGTCAAGCAAGCGCCCAAGCCACAGCCCAAGCCAGTCGAGGCACCACCGCCAGCGCCGGTGGCCGCCCCCGCACCGCCTGCGCCAGCGCCACCCGCGCCGGCCCCGATAACCCCGGCATCGGCCAACGCCGCATACCTGAAGAACCCGGCACCGGAATACCCGCAAATGGCCCAGCGCCGTGGTTGGGAAGGCACCGTGCTGTTGCGCGTAGAGGTGCTGCCAAGCGGCAAGCCCGGGCAGATCCAGGTACAGAAAAGCAGTGGCCGTGACGCCCTCGACGCTGCCGCGCTGGCCGCGGTCAAGCGCTGGAGCTTCGTACCCGCCAAGCAGGGCGATGTGGCCCAGACCGGCTGGGTAAGCGTGCCGATCGATTTCAAGCTTCGCTAACTATTTCGCAGAACACAGGAAGACACCATCATGAGCCTGCTGGCATCCCCCCTCGAATCCGTTGAAAGCGCAGTCATCTGGCTGCTGGTCGGTTTCTCTGTCGTCACCTGGGGCCTGGCCCTGGTCAAGGTCGCGCAGTTCGTGCGGCTGAAAAACCAGGACAAGCGCTTCCACCAGCAGTTCTGGGCTGCCTCCAGCCTGGACTCGGCTGCCGAACTCAGCCATGAGCTGCCCGGCCCGGCGGCCCGCGTTGCCCAGTCCGGCTATGCCGCGATTGCCGTTGGTGATACCCAGGCCAATGACCTGAGCCACGCCATCAACCACCAGGACCGCCTGGAGCGTGCCCTGCGTCAGCAGATCGTGCGTGAGCGCCGCTCGCTGGAAACTGGCCTGGCGGTGGTCGCCAGTATTGGCAGTACCTCGCCTTTCATCGGCCTGTTCGGCACCGTGTGGGGCATCATGGAAGCGCTCAAGGGCATCAGTGCGGCCGGCTCCGCCAGCCTGGAAACTGTTGCTGGGCCCATCGGTGCGGCACTGGTGGCTACTGGTGTGGGTATCGCCGTCGCGGTGCCGGCAGTGCTGGTGTACAACTACTTCCTGCGTCGCCTCAAGCTGACTGCTGCCGACCTGGATGACTTCGCCCACGACTTTTACAGCCTGGCGCAGAAGAGTGCCTTCCGTGTGCTGGTGCACCCTGCTGTGCAAAAAGCCCAGCCTGGTTTCACCCAACCCGTGAAGGAGGCGTCCTGATATGGCCTTTTCGACCCAGGACAGCGACGAAGTCCTCAGTGAAATCAACGTCACGCCTTTGGTAGACGTCATGCTGGTGCTGCTGGTGGTGTTCATCGTCACCGCGCCGCTGCTGACCAACGCCATCCCTATCAACCTGCCCAAGACCGAGGCCGTGGCCCCGGTGGAGCAGAAGGACCCGCTGGTGGTCAGCATCGACGGTGAAGGCAAGCTGTTCATCAACAAGGACCAGATCCAGCCCGACCTGCTGGAAACCAACCTCAAGGCTGCCAAGGACAAGGACGCGGACGTGCGCGTGCAACTGCAGGCCGATGACGGCGTGAACTACGGCGAAGTGGCGCGGGCCATGGCAGCCATCGAACGTGCGGGGATCAGCAAACTGGCGGTGATAACCGCGCGCTGACTTTTACCAAACCTCTTCAGGCAAGTGCTTATGGGCCACATCTCTTGGCAGGGGTTGGCCCTCTTTTTTTTGCGTGATCCCTGTGGGAGCGGGCGTGCCCGCGAACACGGGCGAAGCCCGTGCCATCCACCGCGGTGCTTGCTTCGCGGGCATGCCCGCTCCCACAGGGATCGCACAAGCTATTGGTGTTTTGGTTATTAATAAATAGCTTCTTATTCCTTTACGAATATAACTCCCTCCCTATACTTGTCTCCAAGCACGCAAACTTACTGGAGGCGTCCCCATGCGCAATGAGTCGATTCGTTACCTGATTGTGCCGGGCTGGCAAGGATCGCCAGACAACCATTGGCAAAGTCACTGGCAGCGCACCCTGCCCAACAGTGCGCGGGTCGAGCAGCAAGACTGGCTCACCCCGCAACGGCAGGACTGGGTGCAGGCGCTGGAGCAGGCGATTGCCGCCGAGCGCTCGCCGGTGATCCTGATTGCCCACAGCCTTGGCTGCGTCACTGTCGCCCATTGGGCTGCGCAGGCCAGTCCGGCCTTGCGGCGGCAGGTGCGGGGTGCACTGCTGGTGGCTCCGGCAGACGTCGAACGGCCGACCTGCGCGCCGGCCCTGCGCAACTTCGCGCCGATCCCGACCGAAGCCTTGCCATTCCCCAGCCAGGTCGTCAGCTCTGACAACGACCCTGCCGTAAGCGTGCCGCGGGCGCTTTACCTAGCCCAGGCGTGGGGCGCCGAAGCGGGGTTGCTGAGCAATGCCGGGCACATCAACGTCAAGTCCGGCCATGAGCGCTGGGAACAAGGCTTCGCCTACTTGTATCGCTTGCAGAGCCGGGTCGAGCAGCGCGCACTGCGTCGCGCCTGATAGGCCTTAGCGTTTTCCGTTTACCTGACGCCCGGCCAATGAAGGCCTGGGGCGGGAGTTCGTCATGACGTTTCAAAACCCGTTTGGCCAGCCACTGCTGACCTTCCCCGAGCTGGACAAGAGCCCGCTGAGCATCCGTGCCAAGGCCCTGGTGTTTATCGACCCGCGTTCGCAGCAGTTGCGCGAAGACCTCGAGCGCTTGGCGCCGCAACCTTTGCCTGTGCTGATCCGTGGCGAAACCGGCACCGGCAAGGAGCTGCTGGCCCGGCAGATCCACCGTGCCAGTGACCGTGGAGGGCTGTTCGTGTCGGTCAACTGCGCGGCCATCAGCCCCACTTACGCCGATGCCGAGCTGTTCGGCTACAGCGCCGGCAGCCATGGCGGTACGGCCAGCAGCCGCGCCGGCTGGTTCGGTTCGGCCAACGGCGGCACGCTGTACCTGGACGAAATTGCCGACTTGCCGCTGGCCATCCAGGGCAAGCTGCTGTCGGCCCTGGAAAACCGCGAGGTCACCCGGGTGGGCGCGCAGCAGCCACAGCCGGTGGATGTGCGCCTGGTCGCCGCCACCAGCATTGACCTGGCGCGGGTGGTACGTGCGGGGCGCTTCAACGAGCGCCTGTACCAGTACCTGCGCGAGGGCGCGCTGGAACTGCCGCCACTGCGCGAGCGGCCGGGCGATATCCTGCCGCTGGCCGAGTACTTCGTGGGCATCTACAGCGTACGCCTGCAGCGGCCTGTGCCGTTGGTAAGCGAGGCGGCGCAGCAGGTACTGGAGGCGCATTTCTGGCCTGGCAATACCCGCGAACTGGAGAACGTCATTCACTTTGCCTTGCTGGTGAATGACAGCGAAGAGATCCAGCCAGAGGACCTCGACTTGCCCAACACCGCACGCTAGATACCGCTCATAAGCAAAGTGGCTGGTGGCAGTTTGCTTTTGGAATAAGCAGCTAAGTAAAAGATATTGTTACGGAATAAAAAATCTAGGTATTGTCCGTTTCACGCCCGCTGGTGAACCGGTTGGGCAACCGATTCGCCATCGCCGATGGCCCAGATTCAGAACAAGGACCACCATGAAGAAGACCCTGCTGACCACCGCCCTGGCCGCTGCCCTGTCGTTCTCCGGCCTGGCCGCCGCTGCCGAGAAACTGGTGGTTGCCGCTACCCCGGTACCGCACGCCGAAATCCTTGAGCTGATCAAACCGACCTTGGCCAAAGAGGGCGTGGACCTGCAGATCAAGGTCTTTACCGACTACGTGCAGCCGAACGTGCAGGTGGACCAGAAGCGTCTGGACGCCAACTACTTCCAGACCCTGCCGTACCTGAAGAGCTTCAACGAAGGTAAAGGCACCCACCTGGAAACGGTCATTGGCGTACACGTCGAACCCTTCGGTGGCTACTCGAAGAAGATCAAGAACCTGTCCGAGCTGAAGGAAGGCGCTACCGTTGCCATCCCTAACGAAGGCAGCAACAGCGGCCGCGCCCTGATCCTGCTGCAGAAGGCTGGCCTGATCACCCTGAAAGACCCGAAGAATGCCCTGGCCACCCCCAAGGACATCGCCGAGAACCCGAAAAAGCTGAAGTTCCGCGAGCTTGAGTCGGCCATGCTGCCGCGTGTGCTGGACCAGGTCGACCTGGACATGATCAACACCAACTACGCCCTGGAAGCCGGCCTGAACCCGGCCAAGGATGCGCTGGTGATCGAAGGTGCCGACTCGCCGTACGTGAACTTCCTGGTTGCCCGCCCGGACAACAAGGACAGCGAAGCCATCCAGAAACTGGCCAAGGCCCTGACCAGCCCGGAGGTGAAGGAATTCATCGCCAAGAAGTATCAGGGCGCTGTGCTGCCGGCGTTCTGATTCGGTTCCAGATTGTTGCATGACTAACGCCGACACCCTTGTGTCGGCGTTTTTGATTCTGTTTCAGGGGCTGCAAAGCAGCCCCAGGATGTATGCCCCGGTGAAAAATGCTTGGTGATATGCATATGCAATAAAGATATTTATTAAAAAGTTTTTAGATCATTACAGTCTAGCAATCGTGCCCCCGCGCACCCCGCAGACTTGCTTTACCCATGACCCTCGACACCGCATTCATCCTCAGCACGCTACCCGCCTTCCTCAAGGCCGTGGGCGTGACCTTGCAGGTAGGCCTGATCGCCATCGCCACCTCGCTACTGGTAGCCCTGGTCAATGCCACCCTGCTGGTACTACGCACCCCCTACCTGTGGCGTCTGGTCAAAGCCTACGTGGAGCTGGCCCGCAACACGCCGCTGCTGATCCAGTTGTTCTTCGTCTACTTCGCACTGCCGAGCCTGGGCCTGAAGATTTCCGGTTTTTCCGCTGCGATCATCACCATGACCTTCATGGGCGGTGCCTACCTCACCGAAGTGTTGCGGGCAGGCATCGAGGCCGTGCCCCGTGCCCAGCTTGAGTCCGGGCGTTCCATCGGCCTTTCCGAGGGGCAACTGCTGCGCCATGTGGTGCTGCCCCAGGCCGGTATCCTCAGCCTGCCGGCACTGTTCGCCAATTTCATCTTCCTGCTCAAGGAAACCACTGTGGTGTCGGCGGTGGCCGTGCCGGAAATCCTCTACACCACCAAGAACTACATCGCGCTGTACTACAAGACCTACGAAATGCTCACCGTGCTGACCCTGCTCTGCGTGCTGCTGTTCCTGCCGCTGTCGTTACTGCTGCGCTATGTGGAAAGGAGGCTGCAACATGGCCAGTTCGGGATTTGACCTGTTGCTGCAGGCGTTGCCGCAGCTCGCCGGCGGCGCCGCGCAGACCTTGGCCATCTCGGCGCTGGGTATTCTGTTCGCAACGCTGGGTGGCGTGCTGTACGGCGTGCTGGCGACCCTGGGCAACCGTGCCCTGAACATCGCCTTGCAGGTGTACCTGGAGCTGTTCCGCGCCATCCCGGTGCTGGTCTGGCTGTACCTGGTGTTCTTCGGCCTGCCGATCTTCTTTGCCCTGAGCATCCCCAGCTTCTGGTGCGCCGTACTGGTACTGGCCCTGTGGGGCGCCAGCGAGGTAGGCGAGGTGGTGCGCGGTGCACTGGCCTCGCTGCCGCGGGGCCAGCGCGAGGCCGGGTTGTCGATCGGCCTGGCCGGCTGGCAGCTGTATGGCTACGTGCTGCTGCCGCAAGCGCTCAAGCGCATGACCCCACCGACTATCAACATCTACACGCGGATCATCAAGACCAGCTCGCTGGCGGTGCTGATCGGCGTGGTCGAGGTGATCAAGGCCGGCCAGCAGATCATCGAACGCACCTACGAATCGGTGCTGATCTATGGCGCCTTGTTCCTGTTCTTCTTCATCGTCTGTTATCCGCTGTCCGCCGCTTCACGCGTGCTGGAACGCCGTTGGGCACACTCATGAGCGCATTGATCGAATTCCAGGGTTTCAACAAGTTTTTTGGCGAGCAACAGGTGCTCAAGGACGTCGACCTCAAGGTGGCGGCCGGCGAAGTGGTGGTCATCCTCGGCCCCAGCGGTTGCGGCAAAAGCACGCTGCTGCGCTGCCTCAACGGCCTGGAGCAAGCCCATGGCGGCCACCTGCGCCTGGCCGGGCAAGACCTGCTTGACCCGCGCACCGACTGGCGCGACGTTCGCCAGCGGGTTGGCATGGTGTTCCAGAGCTACCACCTGTTCGGCCACATGAGCGTGATCGACAACCTGCTGCTCGGCCCGCTCAAGGTGCAAAAACGCGAACGAGCCGAAGCGCAGGCCCAGGCCGAGGCGCTGCTGGCGCGGGTCGGCCTGCTGGACAAACGCGACGCCTTCCCCCGGCAATTGTCCGGCGGCCAGCAACAGCGCATCGCCATCGTGCGCTCGCTGTGCATGAACCCCGAGGTGATGCTGTTCGACGAGGTTACCGCCGCACTCGACCCGGAAATGGTCAAGGAAGTGCTGCAGGTGATCCAGGGCCTGGCCCGCGACGGCATGACCTTGCTCATCGTTACCCACGAAATGGCCTTCGCTCGCGCGGTGGCCGACCGCATCGTGTTCATGGAGGCCGGCAGGATCCTTGAACAGGGCGACCCCGAGAGCTTCTTCACCCGACCGCAGACCGCACGCGCGCAGCAGTTCCTGGAGAAATTCTCCTTCGTAGAAAGCCTGCCAAAGACACTGCACAAGGAACTGTCATGAAAACTGCCAACCTCACCAAACTGCTGGCGCCGTTGTTTGGCCTGGCCCTGTTGGCCGGCTGCAACAAGGCGGAAGAACCGCCCAAGCCGGCAGCGGCATCGCCAGCCACCAGCTACCTGGAAACCATCAAGGCCCGTGACAAGCTGATTGTCGGGGTGTTCACCGACAAGCCACCGTTCGGCTTCGTCGATGAAAAAGGCCGCTATGTGGGCTTTGACACCGACATTGGCCGGCGCCTGGCCAAGGACCTGCTGGGTGATGAAAACAAGGTCGAGTTCGTTGCCGTGGAACCGGCCAGCCGCATTCCGTTCCTGCAGAGCGACAAGGTCGACCTGATCCTCGCCAACATGACCGTGACCCCGGAGCGCAAGGAAGCGGTGGACTTCACCAACCCCAACCTGCGCGTTGCCGTGCAGGCCATCGTGGCTGATGGCAGCTCGGTACAGAAGCTCGACGACCTGGCCGACAAGACCATCATCGTCACCACCGGCACCACGGCAGATATCTGGCTGACCAAAAATCACCCTGACTGGAAACTGCTCAAGTTCGAAAAGAACAGCGAGTCGCTGCAGGCCCTGGCCACCGGCCGTGGCGATGCCTATGCCCAGGACAACCTGATCCTGTTCAGCTGGGCCAAGCAGAACCCGGGCTACCGCGTGCTGCCGCAGCTGCTGGGTGAAGAAGCACCGATTGCGCCGGCGGTGAAGAAGGGCAACACCGAGCTGCGTGACTGGGTGAATGCCGAGCTGGCCAAGCTGGGGGAAGAAAAGTTTCTGCTGAAGCTGTATGACCAGTATGTGCGCAAGGAACTGAGCGATGACACCAAGCCGGAAAGCGTGATCGTCGAAGGCGGCAAGTGGCAGGGCTGACCGTGTGATTGGGGCCGCTTTGCGGCCCATTCGCAGCACAAGGCTGCTCCTACAGGATTGCGCGGTCTTGTGTAGGAGCAGCCTTGTGCTGCGAATGGGCTGCAAAGCAGCCCCATCGATCACCCACCCGGTACCAGCCTCAGGGTACTTTGCGCCGGAATCACCCCCATCTGCGCCCGCTGATACTCCCCCTGCAGATACCCCTCGGCCTGGTCCGCATAATACTTGTCGAACGGCACGCCACTCTGGCCGACCGGGTTGATGGTCAGTGCCTGCCCGGCATCGGCAAAGTCGATCAGCCGCCGGGTCGACGGCCCATAGGTGACCGGCCACGGCGCCGGGCCGATCTTCGCCGAGAGGTTGTTCGGCACTTCGTGGGTACCGGGTGCGGCGAACGGCCCGACGTTGAACAGCAGGTTCAGCGGCTTTTTCACCCCCAGCGGGTGGTTGTGCGTCAGGGTATGCGCCTTGCCCCATTGCCAGCTGGCCGGGTCACTGCCCAGGGTGTCGCGCAGATGCTTCAAACTGCTCTGCCAAGCCGTGCGCACGACTGCGGTACGGTCGGTGTGCAGGTTGCCTCCGCGGGTGTTCCACCAGGGTGAATCGGCATCCGCCGCCAGGCGCGGCAAGGCGGCATCGATGGCGCGGGTGCTGATCAGTACCGGGAACCACGTGTCACCCAGTTCGTCATGCAGGGCAGCAAATGCCAGTTCGTAGAGGAACTGGTTGAACAGCGTGGCGCTGGTCGAGTCCAGCGGGTAGTCGCCGCGCCAGGCAGCCAGTTGCTCGACCAGTTCCTTTTCTTCGTCACCTTCGGCCACCGCGCGCAGCGTGGCCAGCAGCGGGGCTAGGGTGCGCGGGCCATGGTCGCTGGCGGTGTCCAGCTGCAGTGCCTGGCTGTTCTGCGTGTCCCATTTCACCTCAGGGTTGGCCAGTTGGCGGTCGAGCTGGCGGCCCCGGTCGGGCAAGTTGTAGTAGCCGGGTATCGGCACCGCTGCCGGGGGCTGATAGTTGGCCGAGACGATATAGCCGCGGGCCGGGTTCTCCTGCTGCGGGTTGACGGTGAAAGGGTAGAAGCCGAGCTTGTCGGCCTGCACGCTGGCGCCGTCGAGGATGAACGCCGGATCGACCCCGTCTGGGCGGATTGGCAGCCTTGCCGCCGCCCACCAGCCGATATCGCCATGGGCATTGGCCCAGACAAAGTTCAGCCCCGGCGCGTGTACCTTGGCGGCGGCTTCGCGCATCTTGCCCAGGGTATCGGCGCGGTTGAGCTGATAGAAACCTTCGAGGATCGGGTTTTCGGTTTCCAGAAACGCCCACCACATGGCGATTGGCGTGGACCCGGCCGTGGCGCCCAGCACGTCGTTGACGATCGGGCCATGCGGCGAGCGGCGCAGGCTTAGGGTGACCGGGGCTTCGCCTTTGACCGCGATCTGCTGATCGGTCTTTTCCAGTGCCTGCCATTTGCCGTCGACCATGACCTGGTTGGCATCGGCCGGGTTGGTGCGCTCGGCGATCAGGTCGACGTCGTCGTTCTGGAACATGGTCAGGCTCCAGCCGAAGTCGCGGTTATGGCCCAGCAAGGCGAACGGGTTGAGCGCCTGGAAGTAGCCATACAGGTTGAAGCCGGGGGCTGACAGTTCGGCCTCGTACCACACCGCTGGTACCGCGAAGCCGATATGCGGGTCGCCGGCCAGCAGTGGCTTGCCACTGCGGGTATGGCTGCCGGCCACTGCCCAGGCGTTACTGCCTTCGAACTGCGGGATACCGGCCTCGCCCAGTGTTTCCTGGCTGAGCCGGGCGAGGGCCTCCAGGCTTTGCCAATCGGCAGCAGCCAGTGGTGTGCCCAAGGCGCCTTCGGGCTGCCAGCCGAGGTCGAAGATGTTCAGGTATTCAGGCCCTAGCTGGTCGCGGATGTAGGTCAGTGCGGGCTCGGTGCGAAACGCCGCCGCGAAGCTGTAGGCCAGGTAACCGGCGATGCTCAGGGTGTCTTCGGCGGTGAACGGGCGCGGGGTGATGCCGAGCAGGTCGAACTCCATGGGCTTGGCATGGCTGGCCTGCCAGCTGTTGATCCCGTCGAGGTAGGCTTGCAGGGCCTGCCAGGCAGCGGATTGCGGGTCCTGACGCTTGGCCATCAGTGCGGCCTGATCGCGAATGCGCAGGCTGCGGAACAGGGTGTCGGTGGGCAGCAGCTTGTCGCCCAGCACCTCGGCCAGTTCACCACGGGCCAGCCGGCGCAGGATCTCCATCTGGAACAGCCGGTCCTGGGCATGCACATAGCCCAGGGCGCGATACAGGTCTGGTTCGCTCTGCGCCTGCAGGTGCGGCACGCCGCGGCGGTCGTAGCGCACGCTGACCGGCGCTTGCAGGCCGGCCATGGCCACCTCGCCCTCGCGTTGTGGCAGTTTGCCCTGCACGTACCAGTAACCGGCGCCAGCGGCCACGGCCACAACCACGGCCAACAGGGTCAGGCTGCGCTTCATGCAGACTCCTTGTGCGTTCAAGCGGAAAATGTGGTCCGATCATCGGCGGATTCGCGAACAGAGCATAGCCCCAGGAAGGAGTTTCCATGTCCCTCAGCGAAAAACAGAAAATGCTCGCCGGCCAGCTCTACCACGCTGGCTGCCCCGAGCTACAGGCCGAGCAAATCGCCAACAAGCACTGGATGCACCGTTACAACAGCAGCGTAGAACTGCTCAACGATGCCCGTCACGGGCTGTTGGCCGAACACTTCAATGAAGTTGGCGAAGGCGCGGTGATCCGCCCGCCGTTCTATTGCGACTACGGCTACAACATCAGCGTCGGTCGCAATACCTTCATGAACTTCAACTGCGTGATCCTTGACGTGGTACAGGTGCATATCGGCGACGATTGCCAGATTGGCCCCAACGTGCAGATCTACACCGCCGATCATCCGCTCGACCCCGAGGTGCGACGCAGCGGGCTGGAGAGTGGGCGGCCGGTGACCATTGGCAACAACGTGTGGATTGGCGGTGCGGCGATCATCCTGCCGGGGGTGACCATTGGCGACAACGCCGTGGTGGGCGCCGGCAGTGTGGTGACGCGGGATGTGCCGGCGGGTGCGACGGTAGTGGGTAACCCGGCGCGGGTGCGTCAGCCCGCCCAAGGGCAGTAGCAGCCCACTGCCAGGGTATTGGAGGCGCTGACCTGGCGACCGTCGAGCAAGGCCTTGAGGATTGGCTCGATGAAGCTGTTGCTGGCGTTGCACACGGCGCCTTCGCTGTACGGGCCAAAGTAGGCCAGGCGGCCTTGCCGGTCCCAGATGGCCACGGCCGGGGAGGCCGGCAGGTGTTCGCTGCCCGGCAGGTTGGCGATGGGTTTGAGGGCGGCGAGGTTGGCGGGCAGTTGGCCGTGGCTGCCGGGCTTTTGCAGCACGTGGAAGGTAACGCCGTGGCCTGCGAACTGGTTTACCAGGTCGCCCAGGTGTTGCTGGTTTCCGACATTGCACGGGCACGCCGGGTCCCAGAAATGCACCACCCGGACCGGGCCGGGGCCGGCCAGCTCGGCAGGCAGTTGCAGCTGCCTGCCGTCGAACAGCGTGGCCTGGTTGTCGAACGGGCGTAGGTAGCGGGCCTGGAAGGTGGTATAGGCCTGCCAGGCCAGAGCGGTGCAGAGTGGCAGGGCAAGGGCAATCAAGATTGGTTTGACGAGTCGCGTCTGCATGGATGTCTGCGGATATGTTGTGGTGGGTTCACTGGCCCTATCGCCGGCAAGCCAGCTCAGGTGACACATACCCCAAGCTTGCCATGGCGCCTGCCAGAGCTGAAGATTCCAGATCAATACATTGCATCAACGTGGATGTGCTCGATGCCCGCTGCTTTTCACCCCGACCACCTGCGCCACAGCCTTTTGCCGTTAACTGCTCGCCAGCCGTTGTCGGTCGAGGCACAGGACTACCAGCGCTTCTATGGGCTGAACCTGTCGGTACACAGCTGGCTGGGCGGTTTCCAGGCGGCGGGCTTCGACCTGGTCGGGCAGGCCTGGTTGCCTGACCAGCCAACCGCGACGCTGTTCCTGCTGCACGGCTACTACGACCACATGGGCCTCTACCGGCATGTGATCGAGTGGGCACTCAAGCAGGGTTTCGCCGTAATCAGCTGCGACCTGCCCGGCCACGGCCTGTCCAGCGGCGAGCGGGCCAGCATCAGCGATTTCGCCGTGTACCAGCAGGTGCTGGAGGCGCTGTTCGAACAGGTGCGCACGCTGCAACTGCCGCGCCCGTGGCACCTGTGCGGGCAGAGCACGGGCGGCGCCATCGCGGTGGATCACTTGCTGCACCAAGGCGCGCGCAGCCCCATCGATGGCCAGGTCATCCTGTTGGCACCGCTGGTGCGGCCGTGTTCCTGGCGTTGGTCGAAGTTCAGCTACCGGGTGCTGCGGCATTTCGTCAACGGCATCGAACGGCGCTTCAGCGAGAACACCAACGACCCGGCCTTCCTGCCGTTTCTGGAGGCCGACCCGCTGCAACCCCGTCGCCTGCCAACTGCCTGGGTGGGCGCACTGATCGCCTGGGTCAAACGCATCGAGGCCGCGCCCCGCAGCTCGCGGCGGCCGTTGATCGTGCAGGGGGAGGCCGATGGCACGGTGGATTGGCCCTACAACCTTGAAGTACTCAAGGCCAAGTTTGCCGAGCCGCAGATCCTGATGCTGCCCCAAGCCCGCCACCACCTGGCCAACGAGCTACCGGGCATCCGCCAGCGCTACTTCGACTTCATCGACCAGCGCCTGGGCTGATCACTTCAGGTCGTTGGTGCTCTGGCCAACTGCCAGGCCGGCACGCACAGCGGCCAGGGCCGCCTGGTAGTAGGCCTTGCCGTCGGGCGACTCGGCGAAGGTGGCGAACTCTTCCAGCTCGGCATCGGACAGGTCGCGGTAGACGTACAGCAGCGTGTTGTTGAGGTCTTCGCCAATCTGCCCCATCAACCGCTGGCGCTGGCCGTCGAGCAGGCCCTGGGCCTGGCCGCCGCCGAACAGGCCGGGGATCATCGAACTGAGGCTATCGGCTGCCACGCCGGCGATGGCCAGGCTCACTTCGGCACCGGCTTCACGCGCCGGCAGGGCCTGGGCCAGGTGGCCAATGACCAGCAGGCGGTCGTCGCTGGCCTGGATCTTCGGCAGCCCCTTGGCGTTCTTGGCCAGCTCATCCTTGCGGGTGGCCTTGAGCTCCGCCGCCACCACCTTGCGCCCCAGCGGTGACTGGAAGAACGCCAGGGCCGGGGCCGGGTTGGCCAGGGTGGCGCGCAGCTTTGCCTGGGCACGACGGTCCACCGCCTGGGCCTGGAAGCGCTGGTTGCTGTTGTTGACCAGCGCCTGGTACACGGCGGGTGGCAAACTGTTGCGGTAGCGTTCCTGGGCGGCGCTCAGGGCATCGTTGAAGTGGGCACGCTGGTCGGGCCAGCCGGCGGCCTTGTACAGTTGATCCAGGTTGTCTGCCCAGACAGGCATGGTGCAGATCATCAGCAGAATCAGGGAAAACAGACGGCGCATTCAGGACTCCTGTCGGCAGGTGGCTATTGTCCTTGGCCCGGCGCCGGTTTGTCGAGTTATCCGCGTGTTTCTCGGCCAAGTGGCGCTGTGCGCCGGCATGGCTAATGGATATGATGCGCGCCATGCACATCTCCCCTGAACACCCGATGCTTGCGGCCGTCGTCGACGATCTGGCCACCCATGGCTGGTCCCGGCAGGCACTCTTTCTGCCTGGCGAACTGGTGCGCGCGCTGGCGGCCGAATGCCGGCGGCGTGATGCCGAAGGCGAGCTCAACCCTGCGGGAGTTGGGCGCGGTGTTACCCAGGAGGTGCGCGAAGCCATTCGCGGCGACCAGATCCAGTGGATCGATCCGGGGCAAGCCGAGGCCTGCGACCAGTATCTGTCGGCCATGGACCAACTGCGCCTGGCCATCAACCAGGGCCTGTTCCTGGGCCTGGAAGACTTCGAATGCCATTTTGCCCTGTACCCACCGGGGGCGTTTTATCGCCGGCACCTGGACCGCTTTCGCGACGATGACCGGCGCATGGTCTCGGCCGTGCTGTACCTGAATGAAGGCTGGCAGCCGCAGGACGGTGGCCAGTTGCGCATGTTCCTGGCAGACGACGTGGCGCTCGACGTCGAGCCTGTGGCGGGTTGCCTGGTGGTGTTTCTGTCGGGTGAAGTGCCCCACGAAGTGCTGCCGGCCGGCCGTGAACGGTTGTCGTTGACGGGTTGGTTCAGGCGACGTGGCAATGACCCGTTCTGATTTGCCCAAGGTGCTGGTCAGCGCCTGCCTGCTGGGGCAGCCGGTGCGCTATGACGGCCGGGCCAGCGGGCACCCGGACCTGTTGCAGCAATGGCAGGCCGAAGGGCGCGTGGTGCCGTTGTGCCCAGAGGTGGCCGGTGGCTTGCCCACCCCGCGCCCGCCAGCGGAGATACCGGGCGGACAGGGCGGCGAGGTGCTTGATGGCACTGCACAGGTGCTGACGGTGACGGGCGAAGATGCCAGTGCCGAATTTCTGGCCGGGGCGCAGCTGGCGCTGGAGCTGGTGCGTCGGCATGGCATCCGTGTGGCGGTACTGAAGTCTGGCAGCCCCTCGTGTGGTAACCGGCTGACCTACGACGGCACGTTCAGTGGGGTGAAGGTGGCGGGGGAAGGGGTGACCACGGCGCTGTTGCGGCGGGCTGGGGTGCAGGTGTTCAGCGAGCTGGAGCTGGAACAGGCGCAGCGGGTTTTGGGGTAAACCTGTACCGACCTCTTCGCAGCACAAGGCTGCTCCTACAGGGATCGCGTACCCTTGCAGGAGCAGCCTTGTGCTGCGAAGAGGCCGGTACAGGCAATACAAATCTTATTGCCCGGCTGCAGTCTCCTGCACACCCTTGAACCACTTCTGCTCAAGCTCGGCCGTGCGGCCACTGTCTTTCAAGCGTTGCAGCGCATTGTTCACCGCACTTTCGAACGCCGGGTTGCCTTTCTGGAACGGGATCACCAGTTTCTTCTCGGCAAATGGCAGGCTCACATCAAGCGGGCCGTCGCCCTTGGGCGCCTCACTCGATGGCGTGAGTGCAATGTCGTACTTGCCACTCTCGACACCTGTCAGTACTTCATCAGCCGGGGCTTCTACGAACTCGGCGCGCAAGTCCAGTTCCCTGGCCAGTTCCTGGCCAAATTCGATGTCGAAACCCGTCAGGTGGTCGTCTTGTTTGAACGCGTACGGCGACTTGTCAGCCTGTACGGCAATGCGCAGTTCGCCCCGGTCGGCGATTTCGTCGATCAGCTCCGCCTGGGCCAATGGACTGATCAGTACTGCCAGCAGTACCCCTATGGTCGAACGCATGATTGCCCCTTTTCTTTTAGCAGATGAATAACTTTCGCCACGGCTTTCTTCCTCGCCGTGATCGAGCGCAGCCTATGACCTTGAAGCCTCGGCATTGTTTAACCCTGACCGAAATATTTCTGTCAGGCAATGTGAACACCTTGGCGATTATTTCAACTAAGGTGAACTACCGTCGCCGCCGGATGAAGGGCGGCGGTCAATAAGTGAATCACAGGAGAAGTGAATGAACAGCCTATTTTCGCGCGCTGCCGTTGCCGGTCTGCTGATGGGAGCGTCGGTTTTCGCCGTTGCTGCGGACGCCCTCAAGAGCCAGGAGCCGCCCAAGGATGCCAAGGTCTTCATCGTTTCCCCCGCCGATGGTGCCACGGTCGACAAGACCTTCACCGTCAAGTTCGGCATCGAGGGTATGGCACTCAAGCCAGCGGGTGACCAGACTCCGCACAGCGGCCATCACCACCTGCTGGTGGACGTGGATAAAGAACCCGTCGCCGATATGCCGCTGCCGACCAGCCTGATGCCAGAGGCCGGCACCGCACTGCCGGCGGGCCCGCAAGTGCTGCACTTCGGCAAGGCGCAGACCGAAACCAGCATCACCCTTACGCCGGGCAAGCACACTCTGCAACTGATTCTGGGTGACCAGTATCACGTGCCGTTCAAGCCAAGCGTAGAGTCGAAGAAGATCACTGTTGACGTGAAATAAAAAAAGGGAGGCCACCATGGCCTCCCTTTTTCATGCTGCAAGCAAACTTAGAACAGGACGCGGGAACGGATGGTGCCCTTGACCTGTTGCAGCTTCTCTTGCGCCAGGTCCGAGTACTCGGCGTCGACGTCGATCACCACGTAACCGACCTTCTCGTTGGTCTGCAGGAACTGACCAGAGATGTTGATGCCGTTCTCGGCGAAGACTTTGTTGATCTCGCTGAGCACGCCTGGGATGTTTTCGTGGATGTGCAGCAGGCGGTGCTTGCCTGGGTGGGCCGGCAGGGCTACTTCCGGGAAGTTGACCGAGGACACCGAGGTCCCGTTGTCGCTGTACTTGACCAGCTTCTCGGCCACTTCCAGGCCGATGTTGGCCTGGGCTTCGGCAGTAGAACCACCGATGTGCGGGGTCAGGATCACGTTGTCCAGGCCGCGCAGCGGGCTCTCGAACTCTTCGTCGTTGGAGCGTGGCTCGACCGGGAACACGTCGATGGCGGCGCCGATCAGGTGCTTGTCCTTGATGGCGGCGGCCAGGTGGTCCAGCTCGACCACGGTGCCACGGGCGGCGTTGATCAGGATCGCGCCCTTCTTCATCGCGCGGATTTCCTTCTCGCCGATCATCCACTGGGTGGATGGCAGCTCAGGCACGTGCAGCGAGACGATGTCGGCCAGGCCCAGCAGCTCGTTCAGGCTGGTGACCTGCACGGCGTTGCCCAGTGGCAGCTTGGTCAGCGGGTCGTAGAAGTACACCTGCATGCCGAGGTTCTCGGCCAGGACCGACAGCTGGGTGCCGATCGAGCCGTAGCCGACGATGCCCAGTTTTTTACCGCGGATTTCGAACGAGTTGGCCGCGCTCTTGATCCAGCCGCCACGGTGGCAGGAGGCGTTCTTCTCAGGGATGCCGCGCAGCAGCAGGATGGCCTCGGCCAGCACCAGCTCGGCTACCGAACGGGTGTTGGAGTATGGCGCGTTGAACACGGCGATACCGCGCTCGCGGGCAGCTTCCAGGTCGACCTGGTTGGTGCCGATGCAGAAGCAGCCAACGGCTACCAGTTTCTTGGCGCAGTCGAAGATCTCTTCGGTGAGCTGGGTGCGCGAACGGATGCCGATGAAGTGGGCATCAGCGATCTTTTCCTTCAGCTCGGCTTCCGGCAACGAACCAGTGAGGTATTCGATGTTGGTGTAGCCGGCGGCCTTGAGGGTATCGACCGCGTTCTGGTGCACACCTTCAAGAAGAAGGAACCGGATCTTGCTCTTGTCGAGAGAAGTCTTGCTCATCTGCGTAAACCTGTATCCCGGAGAAAAAATGGCGAGGGGTGATGCCAGGCGCGAGGGCAGCCTTAGCATGAACAGCGGGAGGGCTATGCTAGCATACGCGACACAATCTGAGCTTATCCCGACAGGTGAAGAGTGCTCAGGGTGACTATGAATAAGTCGAGAGTTCCAGCGATGACCCACCCCGCTGTTATTGAAGAACTGATGACCCTTGTCGACCCTGGCAAGGTCCTGACCGACGCGGCTTCCCTCGAAGCGTATGGCAAGGACTGGACCAAGCATTACCCCCCGGCGCCCAGTGCCATCGTCTTCCCCAAGACAGTAGAACAGGTGCAGGCCATTGTGCGCTGGGCCAATGCGCACAAGGTGGCCCTGGTGCCATCGGGTGGGCGCACCGGGCTTTCTGCCGGCGCCGTGGCGGCCAATGGCGAGGTTGTCGTTTCCTTCGACTACATGAACCAGATTCTCGGCTTCAATGCCTTCGACCGCACCGTGGTCTGCCAGCCGGGGGTAATCACCCGGCAGCTGCAAACCTACGCCGAAGAGCAGGGCCTGTATTACCCGGTGGACTTCGCTTCCAGCGGCTCCAGCCAGATTGGCGGCAACATCGGCACCAACGCGGGCGGCATCAAGGTGATTCGCTACGGCATGACCCGCAACTGGGTGGCCGGGCTGAAAGTGGTCACCGGCAAGGGCGAGTTGCTGGAACTGAACAAAGACCTGATCAAGAACGCCACCGGCTATGACCTGCGCCAGCTGTTCATTGGCGCCGAAGGCACGCTGGGCTTCGTGGTCGAGGCCACCATGCGCCTGGACCGCGCCCCGCGCAATCTCACTGCCATGGTGCTTGGCACGCCGGACTTCGACTCGATCATGCCGGTGCTGCACGCCTTCCAGGGCAAGCTGGACCTTACAGCCTTCGAGTTCTTCTCCGACAAGGGCCTGGCCAAGATCCTCGCGCGCGGCGATGTACCCGCCCCGTTCGCGACCGACTGCCCGTTCTATGCTCTGCTGGAGTTCGAAGCCAGCACTGAAGAGGTCGCCAATGAAGCGTTGGCCACCTTCGAGCATTGCGTCGAGCAGGGTTGGGTGCTGGACGGGGTGATGAGCCAGAGCGACACCCAGCTTAAAAACCTGTGGAAGCTGCGCGAGTACCTGTCGGAAACCATCTCGCACTGGACGCCCTACAAGAACGACATTTCCGTCACCGTGTCGAAAGTGCCCGCGTTCCTGCGTGATATCGACGCCATCGTCGCGGAGCACTACCCGGATTACGAAGTCGTGTGGTACGGCCACATCGGCGATGGCAACCTGCACTTGAACATCCTCAAGCCCGAACACATGAGCAAGGACGACTTCTTTGCCTCGTGCACCAAGGTCAACAAGTGGGTGTTCGATATCGTCAAGCACTACAACGGCTCGATCTCGGCCGAGCACGGTGTGGGCATGACCAAGCGCGACTATTTAGGCTACAGCCGCTCGCCGGAAGAAATCGCCTGCATGAAGGCAATAAAGGCCGTCTTCGACCCTAACGGCATCATGAATCCGGGTAAGATCTTTTCACCTGAATAAAAAGCAGTATCCAGAGGAGTCGGCCATGAGTTACCAGCACCAGTACGTAGACGGCACGCGCATTCACTTCCCGCTGGGCAAGGTGGTGTGTATTGGCCGTAACTATGCCGAGCATGCCAAGGAACTGGACAACCCGATCCCCACCGAGCCGCTGCTGTTCATCAAGCCGGGCAGCTGCGTGGTGCCGGCCGAGGGCGGCTTCAAGATCCCGGCCGAGCGCGGTGCGGTGCACTATGAGGCCGAAATTGCCGTGCTGCTGGGCAAGCCGCTGTCGACCCATCCGAGCGAGGAGGAGGTGCTGGACGCCATTTCCGGTTATGCCCCGGCGCTGGACCTGACCCTGCGCGACGTGCAGGCCAAGCTTAAAGAGAAGGGCCTGCCGTGGGAACTGGCCAAGTGTTTTGATGGCGCTTGCGTGCTGCCGCCGTTCGTCTCCGCTGCCAGCTTTGAGGACGTGACCGACATCCCGGTGCGCCTCACCGTCAACGGCGAAGTGCGCCAGGACGGCAACAGCGCGATGATGCTGAACCCGATCGTGCCGATGATCCAGTACATGGCGGCGCAGTTCTCGCTGCAGGCCGGGGATGTGATCCTCACCGGCACCCCGGCAGGTGTGGGGCCGTTCAATGTCGGTGACGAACTGGTGCTGGAGCTGCCGGGCGTGAGCCGCTTCGAAAGCCGGGTGCTTTAACCCGAAACCGCGTCGCCCTCTTCGCGGGTTTACCCGCGAAGAGGCCGGCCCTGTTTACCCTTTTTTCACACCCTATCCGGATAATGCGCGGACCTACGCCCATTCCCCAGGACACCCGCATGCCATCACCCTCCAGCGCCCCTGCAACTCCCAAGCGTCGCTTCTACCTGCGCTGGCCCTTCGGCCTGGCCGTGGCGGCGGTGATCGGTTATGGCGTCGCGGTTGCCATGCACTGGGATGACCGCGGCGCGCTGTGGCTGAAGGAAAGCTTCGAAAGCACCGCCGAGCGCAGCGAAAGCGTGTGGCTGCCGGACTATCAGGTTGATATCGATGCCAAGCCGCTACCGGGTATGGACGATGACGAAGCCTCGGACCTGGCCTTCAACCCGCATACCCGCACTCTGTTCGCGGTCATGGGCAAGAACCCCATCCTGGTGGAGCTGAGCCTGGAGGGCGATGTACTGCGCAAGATCCCGCTCAACGGCTGGAACAACCCGGAAGGCGTCGCCGTGCTGGAGGATGGCTACCTGGCCATCACCGACGAGCGCCTGCATGACCTGACCGTGGTCAAGGTGGATGCGCAGACCACGGCGTTGAACCACGCCGATTTCCAGAGCCACGACCTGGGCCCGTCAGTGAAGAGCAACAAGGGCTTCGAGGCTATCGCCTGGGACCCGTTGCGTCAGCGCCTGGTCATCGGCGAGGAGCGCCCGCCCAAGTTGTACACCTGGAACACCGATGGCCGCAGCCCCCTCAAGGGCCAGAAACAGCCGTTGCCTAGCGAAGAGCTCGACCTGCGCAACCTGTCTGCACTGGGTGTCGACCCGCGTACGGGCCACCTGCTGGTGCTCTCGGCCGACTCCAACATGCTGCTGGAGCTGGACGAGCAGGGCCAGCAAGTCAGCTTCATGACCTTGCTGGGCGGCTTCAACGGGCTTGAAGACACCATTCCGCGCGCTGAAGGTGTAGCCATGGACGACAAGGGCAACCTGTACATGGTCAGCGAGCCGGCACTGTTTTATCGCTTCAGAAAGAACTGACCCCAACATCCGAAGTTTCTGATGCTGGCATTAAGCTTTATTTCAGTTGTACATGGTTAGATTCGCCACCCCCACGTCGAGTCTGCCCCATGCGTCTTCTTGTTCGCCTGTTTCTTGCCCTGGCCGTTATCGGTCTGCTCCTGCTCGGCTGGGCCGGGCAGGAGTTTCGCCTGTTCGAGCGTGGCTGGTTCAATCTGAAGACCTGGTGGCAGCCCGCCGAGCAGAGCATCGGCCTGAACCGCTACCGAGTGGTGGTGGAGGCGCAGCCGGTCGAGGGGCTGGATGACGATATCTCCGCGCTGACCTACGACCCTGACCGCAAGACCCTGTTCACCGTCACCAACGCCCGCTCGGAACTGATCGAACTGTCGCTGGAGGGCCGTATTCTGCGCCGCATACCGCTGACTGGCTTCGGCGACCCGGAAGCGGTGGAGTATGTAGGGCCCAACAGCTACGTGATCACCGACGAGCGTCAACAACGGCTGATTCGTGTACGGCTGGAAGACGACACGATGTTCCTCGATGCCGGTGATGCCGAACAGCTCAGCCTGGGCATTGGCCTGAACGGCAACAAGGGCTTCGAGGGCCTGGCCTACGATTCGGCGGGCAAGCGCCTGTTCGTGGCGAAGGAGCGTGACCCGATGCTGATCTATGAGGTGCATGGCTTCCCGCATGACAACCCGGCAAAGCCCTACGCCGTGCATGTGGTGCAGGACCGCAAGCGTGATTCACGGCTGTTTGTGCGGGACCTGTCGAGCTTGCAATTCGATGAGCGCAGTGGGCATTTGCTGGCGCTGTCGGACGAGTCGCGCCTGGTGCTGGAGCTGGATGTTGAAGGTCGGCCGCTGAGCACCTTGTCGTTGCGCAAGGGCTTTCAGGGGTTGCGGGCAACGGTGCCGCAGGCGGAGGGGATTGCGATGGACGAGGCGGGGACCATCTATCTGGTCAGTGAGCCTAACCTGTTCTATGTGTTCAAGCAGGCGGCGGAGTGAGCAGGTGGGGCTGCTTTGCAGCCCATTCGCAGCACAAGGCTGCTCCTACAGGAAATCGCGTACCCCTGTAGGAGCAGCCTTGTGCTGCGAATCGAGGGCAAAGCCCTCGCCGCAGATTACTCGGCCTTCAGGCTCTTCACACCTTCAGCGGTACCCAGCAGCAGCAAGTCCGCCGGCCGCGCCGCGAACAGGCCGTTGGTCACCACGCCGACGATGGCGTTGATCTGCGCTTCCAGTTCCACCGGGTTGGTGATCTGCAGGTTGTGCACATCGAGGATTACATTGCCGTTGTCGGTGACCACACCTTCGCGGTACACCGGGTCGCCGCCCAGCTTGACCAGCTGACGGGCCACATGGCTGCGCGCCATCGGGATCACTTCGACCGGCAGCGGGAAAGCGCCCAGTACCGGCACCAGTTTGCTGCCGTCGGCGATGCAGATGAAGGTCTTGGCCACAGCGGCGACGATCTTCTCGCGGGTCAGGGCCGCGCCGCCGCCCTTGATCAGGTTCAGGTGTGCGTCGCTCTCGTCGGCGCCGTCCACGTAGAATTCCAGCTCGCTGACACTGTTCAGCTCGTAGACCGGGATGCCATGGCCCTTCAGACGCTGGGCGGTGGCTTCGGAGCTGGCGACTGCGCCGTCGAAGGCAGTCTTGTGCTGAGCCAGGGCGTCGATGAAGAAGTTGGCAGTCGAACCGGTACCGACGCCGACGACGCTCTTTTCATCCAGCTTGGGCAGAATGAAGTCGACAGCGGCCTGGGCGACGGCCTGTTTGAGTTGGTCCTGGGTCATGCGGGCTCCGAAAAGGGGCAGGGCGGTTTTCAAAGTTGCCTAGTATAACGGCTTGGGCAGCTTTGCTGTGGTCGCCCGACGTAGCGCTGGGGTAGACTCGCAGCCCTCGTCCCGCGGCCCAGTGATGCTTTCCCGATGCTCGAACAGTACGTCAAGAAGATCCTCACCTCGCGCGTCTATGACGTTGCCGTCGAAACCCCGCTGCAGAGCGCCGGGCAGCTGAGCAAGCGCCTGGGCAACCAGATTTTGCTCAAGCGTGAAGACCTGCAGCCGGTGTTCTCGTTCAAGATTCGAGGGGCGTACAACAAACTGGCCCAGCTGACCCCGGAAGAGCTGGCCCGTGGTGTGGTCACCGCCTCGGCCGGCAACCACGCCCAGGGCCTGGCCCTGGCTGCGCGCGAGATGGGCATCAAGGCCACTATCGTGATGCCCAAGACCACCCCGGAGATCAAGATCGAAGGCGTGCGCTCGCGCGGTGGCAAGGTAGTGCTGCATGGCGACTCGTTTCCAGAGGCGCTGGCTTATTCGCTGAAACTGGTCGACGAGAAGGGCTTTGTCTATGTCCACCCTTATGACGACCCGCACACCATTGCCGGGCAGGGCACCGTGGCCATGGAAATCCTGCGCCAGCACCCTGGCCAGCTGAACGCGATCTTCGTGCCCGTTGGCGGTGGTGGCCTGATCGCCGGCATTGCCGCCTATGTGAAGTACCTGCGCCCGGAAATCAAGGTGATTGGTGTCGAGCCCGACGACTCCAACTGCCTGCAGGCGGCCATGGCAGCCGGTGAGCGCGTGGTGCTGCCACAGGTCGGGTTGTTCGCCGACGGCGTGGCGGTGGCGCAGATCGGCCAGCACACCTTCGATATCTGCCGCCACCATGTGGATGAAGTGGTGACGGTCAGCACCGACGAGATCTGTGCAGCTATCAAAGATATCTACGACGATACCCGCTCGATAACCGAACCTGCCGGCGCCTTGGGTGTTGCGGGCATCAAGAAGTACGTCGAGCTGTACGGCGTGACCGGGCAAACCCTGGTGGCGATCGACTCCGGCGCCAACGTCAACTTCGACCGCCTGCGCCATGTGGCCGAGCGTGCCGAGCTGGGTGAGAAGCGCGAAGCGATCATCGCCGTGACCATCCCGGAACGCCCAGGCAGCTTCAAGGCCTTCTGCGAGGCTATCGGCAAGCGGCAGATCACCGAATTCAACTACCGCAAGCACACCTCCGACGAGGCGCACATCTTCGTTGGCGTGCAGACCCACCCGGAAAACGACCCACGTGCGGCGCTGGTGCAGCATCTGACCGAGCAGGGCTTCCCGGTTACCGACCTGACCGACAACGAGCTGGCCAAACTGCACATTCGTCACATGGTTGGCGGCCATTCGGCCGGCGCCAGCGATGAAATGGTGTTGCGCTTCGAATTCCCCGAGCGGCCAGGGGCGTTGTTCAACTTCCTCAATAAGCTGGGCGGGCGCTGGAACATCTCGATGTTCCATTACCGCAACCATGGCGCGGCTGACGGGCGCGTGGTGGCGGGCTTGCAGGTGCCGGAGGACGAGCGCCACCTGGTGCCAGCCGCGTTGGCCAAGATCGGCTACCCCTACTGGGACGAAACCGAAAACCCGGCGTACAAGCTGTTCCTGGGCTGAGCGGCTAAGCTTGGCTTATCGCTCAAGGATGTGAAGACATGGAACACCTGACCACCCTCAAGACCCTGCACATCATCGCCACCGCACTGCTGTTTCTGGGCGCCCTGGGCCTGGCGGTTTGGACGGTGCGCGCTCGCCGCCAAGGCGATGCCGAAGCATACGCCAAGCTGTTGCGCCGGCCGCTGGTGTTCATCTGGCTGGTGATGGGCCTGTGCCTGGTAAGCATGCCGTTCACCGGCTGGTGGCTGGTGCACCTGGTGGGCTGGCCACTGGGGCAGACCTGGGTGCTGGCGTCCAGCGTCATCTATACCTTCGGCGCCTTTGCCGTGTGGTGGCTGCTGGTACGGCTGAACCGGCTGCGCAAGGCCGAAGAGGTGGGGCTGCGGTTTACCCTGGCGCTGGCGGTGTTCAGCGGGGTCTGCTTCCTGTCCATTGCCGGGCTGATGGGCGCCAAGCCAGTCTGACAGTCCTCTTCGCGGGCGCAGGAAACCCTCAATCCCTGAGTGAAACCACCGGCCACCCGCGCTTCTCGGCCTCGGCCCGCAGGTTCGGGTCCGGGTCCACCGCCACCGCATGCGCCACCCGTTGCAGCAGCGGCAGGTCGTTCATCGAGTCGCTATAGAAGTAGCTGTCTTCCAGGTCGAAGCCGTTTTCCAGCATCCAGCGTTCCAGCCGTGTCACCTTGCCTTCACGGAAACACGGTATATCGGTACTGCGGCCTGTATAGCGGCCGTCGTGCATCTCGCATTCGGTTGCCAGCAGTACCCGAACCCCGAGGCGCCGGGCAATCGGGGCGGTCACGAATCGGTTGGTGGCGGTGATGATCACCAACTGGTCGCCCGCTTCGCGGTGCTGCTGCAGCAAGGCCAGGGCCTTGGGCAGGATGATCGGCTCGATGCAGTCGCGCATGAAGTCGCGGTGCCATTCGTCGAGCTGGGCCACAGGCGTTGCCGCCAGGATCTCCATGGAAAAGGCCAGGTAGGCCTGCAGGTCCAGGGTGCCGTTGAGGTAGTCCTGGTAGAAGCCATCGTTGCGTTGCTTGTAGGCGACCGGGTCGAGAATGCCGCGCTCGCAAAGGTAATCACCCCAGGCATGGTCGCTGTCGCCACCGAGGAGGGTATTGTCCAGGTCGAATAAAGCCAGGCGCATTGCGGTCACTCGCATCAGCTACAGGTAGGCCCGCAGAATACGGAGTTTTCACCCGGCTGCACATAAGCTTGGCGGGCGCGTTGCTGCGCTCGCAAGCTTTGTGGAACAATGCGGTGACATGCGTTTGCGAGGTTGCTGCCGTGATCGACCCGGATGGTTTTCGCCCCAATGTCGGGATCATTCTCACGAATGATGCCGGGCAGGTGCTATGGGCTCGCCGGATCAACCAGGATGCCTGGCAGTTTCCCCAGGGGGGTATCAACCCTGACGAGACGCCGGAAGATGCCCTGTACCGCGAGCTGAACGAAGAAGTTGGCCTTGAACGCGATGATGTGGAAATTCTTGCCTGCACCCGCGGTTGGTTGCGTTATCGTTTACCCCAGCGACTGGTACGTACCCACAGCCAGCCGCTGTGCATCGGCCAGAAGCAGAAGTGGTTCCTGCTACGGCTGGTCAGCAATGAACAGCGGGTGCGGATGGACCTGACCGGCAAGCCGGAATTCGACGGCTGGCGCTGGGTGAGCTATTGGTATCCGCTGGGCCAGGTTGTGACATTCAAGCGCGAGGTGTACCGACGCGCCCTGAAAGAGCTAGCACCGCGTCTGCTGACGCGCGACTGACGACGGAGTTCGACCCCGAGCCATGCTCAATACGCTGCGCAAGATCGTCCAGGAAGTAAACTCCGCCAAAGATCTCAAGTCGGCGTTGGGGATCATTGTCTTGCGCGTCAAGGAGGCCATGGGCAGCCAGGTCTGCTCGGTCTACCTGCTCGACCCGGAAACCAACCGCTTCGTGCTGATGGCTTCCGAAGGCCTGAACAAGCGCTCCATCGGCAAGGTCAGCATGGCCCCCAACGAAGGCCTGGTTGGCCTGGTCGGTACCCGGGAAGAGCCGCTGAACCTGGAAAACGCCGCCGACCACCCGCGTTATCGATACTTTGCCGAAACCGGTGAAGAAAAATTCGCCTCCTTCCTGGGTGCACCGATCATTCACCACCGCCGCGTGGTCGGGGTGTTGGTCATTCAGCAAAAGGAGCGCCGCCAGTTCGACGAGGGCGAAGAAGCCTTCCTGGTCACCATGAGCGCCCAGCTTGCCGGGGTAATTGCCCACGCCGAAGCCACTGGCTCGATCCGTGGCCTTGGCCGCCAGGGCAAGGGTATCCAGGAAGCCCGCTTCGTCGGTGTCCCTGGCTCGCCTGGCGCTGCCGTGGGGCGTGCGGTGGTGATGCTGCCGCCGGCCGACCTGGAAGTGGTGCCGGACAAGGCCGTCGATGACATCGACGCCGAACTCAAGCTGTTCCAGAACGCCCTTGAAGGCGTGCGCGACGACATGCGCAAGCTGTCGGCCAAGCTGGCCACCCAGCTGCGCCCTGAAGAGCGCGCATTGTTCGATGTGTACCTGATGATGCTCGAAGATGCAGCCCTGGGCGGCGAGGTGACCGAAGTCATCAAGACCGGCCAGTGGGCGCAGGGCGCCCTGCGCCAGGTGGTTGGCGAGCACGTCAGCCGCTTCGAGCTGATGGACGATGACTACCTGCGCGAGCGCGCCTCCGACGTCAAGGACCTTGGCCGGCGCCTGCTGGCCTACCTGCAGGAAGCCCGCTCGCAGTCGTTGGTATATGCCGACAACACCATTCTGGTCAGTGAAGAGCTGACACCGGCCATGCTCGGCGAGGTGCCGGAAGGCAAGCTGGTGGGCCTGGTCTCGGTACTGGGTTCGGGCAACTCCCACGTCGCCATCCTCGCTCGCGCCATGGGCATCCCCACGGTGATGGGCCTGGTCGACCTGCCGTACTCCAAGGTCGACGGTATCGAACTGATTGTCGACGGCTACAAGGGCGAGGTGTTCACCAACCCCAGCGAAGTGCTGCGCAAGCAGTACAGCGAAGTGGTCGAGGAAGAGCGCCAGCTGGCCCAGGGCCTGGATGCCCTGCGCGAACTGCCATGCGTCACCCCCGATGGCCACCGCATGCCGCTGTGGGTCAACACCGGCTTGCTGGCCGACGTGGCCCGTGCCCAGCAGCGCGGCGCTGAAGGGGTAGGCCTGTACCGCACCGAAGTGCCGTTCATGATCAACCAGCGCTTCCCCAGCGAGAAAGAGCAGTTGGCCATCTACCGTGAGCAGTTGGCGGCCTTCCACCCGCTGCCGGTAACCATGCGTACCCTCGACATCGGCGGTGACAAGGCGCTTTCGTACTTCCCGATCAAGGAAGAGAACCCCTTCCTGGGCTGGCGCGGCATCCGCGTCACCCTCGACCACCCGGAAATCTTCCTGGTGCAGACCCGCGCCATGCTCAAGGCCAGCGAGGGCCTGAACAACCTGCGTATCCTGCTGCCGATGATTTCCGGCATCCACGAGCTGGAAGAAGCGCTGCACCTGATCCACCGCGCCTGGGGCGAGGTGCGTGACGAAGGCACCGACGTGCCGATGCCTCCAGTGGGCGTGATGGTGGAAATCCCTGCCGCGGTGTACCAGACCAAGGAGCTGGCGCGGCAGGTGGACTTCCTGTCGGTCGGCTCCAACGACCTGACCCAGTACCTGCTGGCGGTGGACCGCAACAACCCGCGGGTTGCCGACCTGTACGATTACCTGCACCCGGCGGTGCTGCAAGCCTTGAGCGCGGTGGTGCGCGATGCCCATGGTGAAGGCAAGCCAGTGAGCATCTGCGGTGAGATGGCCGGTGACCCGGCGGCGGCGATCCTGCTGATGGCCATGGGCTTCGACAGCTTGTCGATGAACGCCACCAACCTGCCGAAGGTGAAGTGGATGCTGCGCCAGGTGAACATGAGCAAGGCCAAGGAACTGCTGGCCGAGGCCCTGAGCCATGACAACCCGCAAGTTATCCACAGCTCGTTGCAGCTGGCCCTTAAAAACCTCGGGTTGGCGCGGATGATCGGCCCAGGGGCCAACAAAACCCTCTGATTTTTCGGAGCCGCTTGCGGCCCTTGCGCGGCGCAAGGCCGCTCCTACAGGAGATCGCGTAGCCCTGTAGGAGCGGCCTTGTGCCGCGATGGGCTGCGCAGCAGCCCCATGGCCCTCAAACCTTTAACTCAACCTCCCCCAAATGCCCGCCAAAGGGCCCGAAACTGCGCTCGATCAGCCGCCTTCGTCCCTGATCATCCACGATCAGCACCGTACTTGCCCGGGTCCCGTAGTTCTGGCTGGCGATGAATACGCTCGACAGCAGTTTCTCGGTCGCCACCCCCACGCCTGTCTCGGGCAGGTCACCATCAGCTGCCGGCTCGTTATCGGCCAGCAAATCCAGCAACCGGCGCGGTTCTGGCGTTTCCAGCAGGCCCTCCAGCCCGCTACGTGCCTTCACCAGCTTCGGCCACGGCGTATCCAGCCCGGCGTTGGATAACCCGTACACCCCGGCGTCCAGCAGGCAGGGCGTAGCGTCACGGGCATGCAGATAACCCAGCTGCCGCGCATCACCCACCAGCAGGTTAAACCCCGAATACTGCCCGCTGCGGCTGGCCACCTGGTCCAGGTAAGCCTCGACCCCAAGCTTACCCTGCAGGTACGCTGCCACCAGTTCACCCCGCGAGCGCGGCCCCAGTGCCTGGTCCGGGTCGCGGATATTGGTCAGCGCCGCAAACCGCCCCTGCGGCCCCACGCCCAGCCATGTGCCACCGGCCTCCAGGTCGCGCCCGGCATGCACCCCAGGCGCATCGTCCCAGGCCGCCAAGGGTTGAGTGGGGCGGGCATAGAACTCGTCGCGGTTGGCCGCGACGATCAGCGGCAGGGCATGCCCCGGCCGCCAGGCAAATACAATCAGGCACATCGGTTTGGCCTCTGTGTTTTCTGCCACTGTACCCACAGCGGCGTGGCGGATCCATCCTGACACAGAGTTCACTAGAGCCCCGAGCCCGGCTTCCGTTACCATGCCGGATTGTTTTCCTGGGGAAGCCGAATGGAATTCGTGCTCTATCTGCTGTTGGGCGCCTGTGCCGGTGTGCTGGCCGGGCTGTTCGGCGTGGGCGGTGGCATCATCATCGTGCCGGTGCTGGTGTTCAGCTTCACCTTGCAGGGCTTCGACGCCTCGGTGCTGACCCACCTGGCGGTCGGCACATCGCTGGCAACCATCGTGTTCACTTCGATCAACGCCGTGCTTGAGCACCACCGCAAGGGCGCGGTGCAATGGCCGATCTTCGCCTGGATGACCCTGGGCATCCTGCTGGGGGCCGGTGTCGGTGCCAAGACCGCCTCGCTGATCCAGGGCCCGCTGCTGCAGAAGATCATCGGCGTGTTCGCCCTGGTCATCGCCGCGCAGATGGCCCTGGACCTCAAACCCAAGGCAAGCCGCGGCATCCCCGGCAAACCCGCCTTGATCGGGGCCGGTGGGGTGATTGGCTGGGCGTCGGCCATTTTCGGCATCGGCGGTGGTTCGCTGACTGTGCCGTTCCTGACCTGGCGCAGCCTGCCCATGCAGCAGGCGGTGGCCACGTCCTCGGCCTGTGGCCTGCCGATTGCTGTGGCCAGTGCCCTGAGCTTCATGCTGCTGGGTTGGCACGAGGAGCACCTGCCGGCCCACAGCCTGGGTTACGTCTACCTGCCGGCGATGGTCGGCATTGCCGTGACCAGCATGTTTTTCGCCCGCTTTGGCGCGCGTCTGGCGCACAAGCTGTCGCCCCGTTTGTTGAAACGCCTGTTCGCAGCGCTGCTGTTCTGTGTCGGCCTCAGCTTTTTGATTTGAATCGAGAGGAAGTTCCATGCTGCCTTACCCGCAGATAGACCCCGTGGCCCTGGCCATCGGGCCGCTGAAAATCCATTGGTACGGGCTGATGTACCTGATCGGCATCGGCGGCGCCTGGCTGCTGGCTTCGCGCCGGCTGCACCGCTTCGACCCCACCTGGAGCCGCGAGAAGCTGTCCGACCTGGTGTTCTGGCTGTCGATGGGGGTGATCGTCGGTGGCCGCCTGGGTTACGTGTTGTTCTACGACCTGCATGCCTACCTGGCCAACCCGACGCTGATCTTCGAGGTGTGGAAGGGCGGCATGTCGTTCCACGGCGGCTTCATCGGCGTGATGCTGGCGGCCTTGTGGTTCGGCAAGCGCAACAACAAGTCGTTCTTCGAGCTGATGGACTTCGTTGCCCCGCTGGTGCCGATCGGCCTGGGTGCCGGGCGTATCGGCAACTTTATCAACGCCGAGCTGTGGGGCAAGGCGACCGACGTGCCGTGGGCGATGGTGTTCCCGCCGTTCAGCGACCCTGCCCAGTTGCCCCGTCATCCGTCGCAGCTGTACCAGTTTGCCCTGGAAGGTGTGGCATTATTCGTGATTCTCTGGTTGTACTCGCGCAAACCGCGCCCGACCATGGCCGTTTCCGGCATGTTTGCGCTGTTCTACGGCATTTTCCGCTTTATCGTGGAGTTTGTGCGGGTGCCTGATGCCCAGCTTGGCTACATTGCCTTCGGCTGGTTGACCATGGGTCAGTTGCTTTGCTTGCCGATGATCGTCGGCGGCATCTTCTTGATCTGGTTGGCCTACAACCGCAAACCTACGGCAAAACCAGCCGTATGATTTTCACGGCAGGGGCGATCCCCCCTGCCGTTCTTGTTACAGGAAAGTCATGAAACAGTATCTAGATCTGGTCCGTGAAGTCATCGAGAACGGTACGTTGCAAGGCAACCGCACCGGCATCCGTACCATCAGCATGCCGGGCGCCATGCTGCGCTTCGACCTGCAGAAGGGCTTCCCGGCCATCACCACGCGCAAGCTGGCGTTCAAGTCGGCGATCGGCGAGATGGTCGGCTTCCTGCGGGGCGTGAAAAACGCCGGTGAATTCCGTGAGCTGGGCTGCAAGGTCTGGGACCAGAACGCCAACGAGAACGCCCAGTGGCTGGCCAACCCGTTCCGCCAGGGCCATGACGACCTGGGCGAGATCTACGGCGTGCAATGGCGCCAGTGGCCAGGCTACAAGCGCATCCCGCTTAGCAACCCGGCCGCTATCGAAATGGCCGAGAAGGCAGGCTTTCGCCGTATCGCCCAGGACGAAGAGGACGGCGTCGGCTTCGTCATTCTGTACAAGGCCATCGACCAGGTGCGCCAGTGCCTGGACACCATCGCCAACGACCCGGGCAGCCGCCGCATCCTGTTCCACGGCTGGAACTGCGCGCAGCTGGACGAAATGGCCCTGCCGCCGTGCCACCTGCTGTACCAGTTCCACCCGAATGTAGAGACCAAGGAAATTTCCCTGACCCTTTACATCCGCTCAAACGACCTGGGCCTGGGCACACCGTTCAACCTCACCGAAGGCGCGGCGCTGCTGTCGCTGTTCGGCCGCCTGACCGGTTACACCCCGCGCTGGTTCACCTACTTCATCGGCGATGCCCATGTGTACGAAAACCACCTGGACATGCTGAACGAGCAGCTCAAGCGCGAGCCGCTGGAAGCGCCGAAGCTGGTGATCAGCGACCGCGTGCCGGCGTTTGCCGAGACGGGCAAGTATGAGCCGGAGTGGCTGGAGAAGATCGAGCCGAGTGATTTCTGGCTGGAAGGCTATGAGCACCATGCGCCGATGACAGCGCCGATGGCGGTCTGATAGATCTCCATTGTTTGAACTGGCCTCTTCGCGGGTTCACCCGCGAAGCTTTTGGCTCAATGCCCGTGACTGCGCCCTACATGCGAATGCTCGGTGTCCGGCACCGATACCGCCCCGTTCGTCTCCAGTTGCTGCAAGATCGCGCATTCATTCCCCTGCACATTGCAGCGCCGCCGCAGCTCCACCAGCTGCTCTTGCAACGCCACCAAGCCATCGATCCGCGCCTGCACATGCTCGATATGTTCGTCGATCAGCGCATTGACGCTGCCGCACGAGTCGTCGGGGCTGTCGCGCAGGCGTAGCAGGCTGCGGATTTCTTCCAGGGTCATGTCCAGGGTGCGGCAGTTGCGGATGAAGGTCAGCCGTTCCACGTGGGCCTGGGTATACAGCCGGTAGTTGCCTTCTGTACGGGCAGGCTCGGGCAGCAGGTTTTCACGCTCGTAGTAGCGGATGGTTTCCACCGCGCAGTCGGTGGCTTTGGCCAGTTCTCCGATCTTCATCACGAAATCTCCAGCAAGTGGCTTGACCCTATAGTGGCTACAGGGTGTTCACTTGGCAACAGGCTCACTTTAAGGACGACCCCATGAACCAGCCTGTCAGCCACGAACACAAGCATCCGCACGATCACGCCCATGGCGATGACGACCATGGGCACGCCGCCCACGGCCACAGCTGCTGCGGGGCCAAAGCCGCGCCGGCGCTGGTGCAGCTGACTGAAACGGCCAGTGCCCAGGCACAGCTCAGCCGCTTCCGCATCGACGCCATGGACTGCCCGACCGAGCAGACCCTGATCCAGGACAAGCTGGGCAAGCTGGCCGGTATCGAGCAGCTGGAATTCAACCTGATCAACCGCGTACTTGGCGTACGCCACACGCTGGACGGCACTGGCGACATCGAGCGTGCCATCGACAGCCTGGGGATGAAGGCCGAGCCGCTGGGTGCCGAAGGCGACAGTACCGCCGCCGCGCCCCAACCGGCCAAGACCCGCTGGTGGCCGCTGGCATTGTCGGGTGTTGCCGCCATCGCCGCCGAAATCGTGCACTTTGCCGCGCTGGCGCCGGAATGGCTGGTGGCGGCATTGGCGCTGGCAGCCATTCTTGGTTGCGGCCTGGGCACCTACAAGAAGGGCTGGATTGCCCTGAAAAACCGCAACCTCAACATCAACGCGCTGATGAGCATCGCCGTGACCGGTGCTGTGCTGATCGGCCAGTGGCCGGAAGCGGCCATGGTGATGGTGCTGTTTACCGTTGCCGAGCTGATCGAAGCCCGCTCGCTGGACCGCGCACGCAATGCCATCAGCGGGCTGATGCAGCTGACCCCGGAAATGGCCACGGTGCAGCAGGCAGATGGCCAATGGCGCGAAGTGGAAGTGCGCGAAGTGGCCACCGGCGCGCTGGTGCGGGTGCGCCCCGGCGAGCGCATTGGCCTGGATGGCGAAGTGACCAGTGGGCAATCCAGCGTCGATCAGGCGCCGATCACCGGCGAAAGCTTGCCTGTGGAGAAGGCCGTAGGCGACAAACTGTTCGCCGGCACCATCAACCAGGCGGGTGCGCTGGAGTTTCGCGTTACCGCTGGCGCGGGGCAATCGACCCTGGCGCGGATCATCAAGGCCGTGGAGGAAGCGCAAGGCGCGCGGGCGCCTACCCAGCGCTTCGTCGACCAGTTTTCCCGTATCTATACCCCGGTGGTGTTTGCCATCGCCCTGGCCGTGGCGGTGATCCCGCCGCTGTTCATGGCCGCAAGCTGGTTCGACTGGGTGTACCGCGCTTTGGTGCTGCTGGTGGTCGCGTGCCCGTGCGCCCTGGTGATCTCGACCCCGGTGACCATCGTCAGCGGCCTGGCCGCTGCTGCGCGCAAAGGCATCCTGGTCAAGGGCGGGGTGTACCTGGAAGGCGGCCGCCACCTGGATTACCTGGCCCTGGACAAGACCGGCACCATCACCCACGGCAAGCCGGTACAGACCGACGCCAAAGTACTAGAGCCGGTGTTCGAAGGCCGTGCGCAAGCCTTGGCTGCCAGCTTGGGCGACCGTTCGGACCACCCGGTTTCCCGCGCCATTGCCCAGTTCGGCAAGGAGCAAGGCCTGGCCTTGAGCGAGGTCGATGACTTCGCTGCGCTGGCCGGGCGCGGCGTGCGTGGCACCATCGCTGGCGAGGTCTACCACCTGGGCAACCACCGCCTGGTAGAAGAACTGGGGCTGTGCTCACCCGAGCTGGAAGCCCAGCTGGATGCGCTGGAGCGCCAGGGCAAGACCGTGGTCCTGCTGCTTGACCGCAGTGGCCCGCTGGCCCTATTCGCTGTGGCCGATACGGTCAAGGACAGCAGCCGCCAGGCCATTGCCGAGCTGCATGAGCTGGGCATCAAGACTGTCATGCTGACCGGTGACAATCCGCATACCGCGCAGGCCATCGCCGCCGTGGTGGGTATCGACCGCGCCGAGGGCAACCTGCTGCCAGGCGACAAGCTGAAAACCATCGAAACCTTGTACGCACAGGGCCATCGTGTGGGCATGGTGGGTGACGGCATCAACGACGCCCCGGCCCTGGCCCGCGCCGAGATCGGTTTTGCCATGGCCGCCGCTGGTACCGACACCGCCATCGAAACGGCCGATGTGGCGCTGATGGACGACGACTTGCGGAAAATCCCGGCCTTCGTCAGGCTGTCGCGCCAAAGTGCGGCGATCCTCCTGCAGAACATCGTTCTGGCGTTGGGCGTCAAGGCGATATTCCTGGCGATTACCTTTGCCGGCATGGCCACCCTGTGGATGGCGGTGTTCGCCGACATGGGCGTTAGCCTGCTGGTGGTATTCAACGGCTTGCGCCTTTTGCGCAAATAGAGGACGTGCATGCTGAGTTCGGAGCTTAAAGCCTTTTACATGGTGGCCCGCCTGGGCAGCATCACCCTGGCGGCGAAGAAGCTCGGGCTCAGCCAGCCCACGGTGACCACGCAGATCCGCAACCTGGAAAGCCAGTACGCGGTGGAGCTTTTCTACCGCGGCGGGCGGCGGCTGGTGCTGAGCGAAGAGGGCGTGCGACTGCTGCCGATGGTCAAGGCGCTGTTGCAACAGGAGGCCGACATCGAGTTCGAGCTGCGCAACAGCGGCCAGGCCCAAGGCAGCTTGCGCATCGCCGCCACGGCGCCTTACTACATTCTCGACCTGGTGAAGATCTACCGCGAGCGCTTGCCGCAGGTGGATGTAGCGGTGGAGATCGGCAACTCGCAGCAGGTGCTGGAAATGCTCGAAGACTACCGGGTGGATATCGCCGCTTCGTCGCAGCTGCTGGAGGACGCCCGGCTGGTGCGGCGGGTGCTGGGCACCGATCCGCTGGTGGTGGCGGTACACCGCCACCACCCGTTGGCCCACCGCCAGACGGTGTCCATCGATGTGGTGGCCGGGCATTGCCTGTTGATGCGGGAGAAGGGCTCGACCACGCGCAAGCTGACCGAGCAGATGATGCAGGAGGCCGGGGTGACGGCCGGGGCCTTGCTGGAAATCGGCAGCCGCGAGTCGATCCGCGAGGCGGTGCTGCGCAACATCGGCATCAGCGTGATTGCCCGGCACGAGGTGCCGCACAACCCGGAGCTGCGGGTGCTGGCGCTGGAGAATGCGCCGGTGATGCATGAATACCTGTATTGCCTGAAGGAACGGCGCCAGGCCCGATTGCCGGCTGCCTTTCTTGGGGTGGCGCAGGAAGTGGCCGGCTCGCACTTCTGATTCAGGCGTACACAGCCGTTGTAGGAGCAGCCTTGTGCTGCGAAGAGGCCCTGACAGGCGCTGCAAATGCATGTGCTGTACCGGCCTCTTCGCAGCACAAGGCTGCTCCTACAAGTAGGGTGACGGCCTGTCAGGCCATTACCAAATTTGCCTATACGACTATCACCCGCTTTTGCCTTAACGCCACAGAACCTTCGCACAGCCTTCCTAGCATGGCCCCATCTCTTCGATGAGGCCCTGCCATGAACCACACCACCCCCGGCGCACAGATGAAAGTGCGCAACATCCACAAGCGCTTCGGTGCCTTCACGGCACTCAACGATGTCTCGCTGGACATCGCCGCCGGCGAACTGGTGTGCCTGCTCGGCCCGTCCGGCTGTGGCAAGACCACGCTGCTGCGCTGCATCGCCGGCCTGGAGCGCCAGGACCGCGGCACGCTGTATATCGGCGAGCGCGATATCTCCGAGCTGCCGCCCCAGGCCCGTGACTACGGCATCCTGTTCCAGTCCTACGCGCTGTTCCCCAACCTTACCGTCGAAGCCAACATCGCCTACGGCCTGACCGGCAGTGGCCGCGAGCCGGCCCGCCAGCGGGTGGCTGAAATGCTCGAACTGGTAGGCCTTTCTGGCAGCGAGAAGAAATACCCAGGCCAGCTCTCCGGTGGCCAGCAGCAACGTGTGGCCCTGGCCCGCGCGCTGGCCCCGTCGCCATCCCTGCTACTGCTCGACGAGCCGATGTCGGCGCTGGACGCCCGGGTCCGCGAGCACCTGTGCACCGAGCTGCGCCAGCTGCAACGCCAGCTGGGCATCACCACCCTGATGGTGACCCACAACCAGGACGAAGCCATGCTGATGGCCGACCGCATTGCGGTGATGAACAACGGCCAGGTCGAGCAGTACGCCACCCCGCAGGAAATCTACGACCAACCGGCCACGCCGTTCGTTGCCGAGTTCGTCGGCCAGGGCAACTGGCTGCCGTTCCAGCGCAGCGGCGACAGCCATGCCCAGGTTGGCGGCATGAACATGCGACTGGCCCCGGGTTCGGCCCAGGCCAGCAGCGGCCGGCTGTTCTGCCGCCCGGAGGCGATCACGGTCAACCCGGTGGTACACGAAGAAAACCTGTTCCCGGCCATGGTCCGCGAAATCACCTTCCTCGGTAACCGCTGCCGCATGAGTTTTGAACTCAAGGCTCTGCCAGGCCATGCCCTGCTGGCCGAGGTGGCCCCCGAGGCCATGCCGCGCCTGGGTTCGCAGGACATCTGGGTGGCATTGCCGCCGCAGAGCCTGCAGGTGTTTGCCTGAGATGGCCGCGCCAATGTCTCTGCCGCTGAGCCAGGCCAAAGCCGCGCCGCGTGCTGGCGTTGCCCTGGGCGATCGGTTGTTCGTCGTCGGCGGCAAGAGCCTGCTGCTGATCCTGTTGGTACTGGCCGTGCTGATGCCGCTGCTGGCGATCTTCTGGCGTGGCTTCAGCGCGGACGCGGGCCAGGGTGGCGGCTTGCTGGCAGCCCGGGAGCTGTTCGCCAGCGACAACTTCCACTGGTTGCTGGGCAACAGCCTGTCGGTGGCTTTCACCGTCGCGGCCATCGTGGTGCCGTTGGCCTACCTGTTTGCCTATGCCCTGCAACGTACGCTGATCCCGGCCAAGGGCCTGTGGCGGGGGATTTCGCTGCTGCCGCTGCTGGCGCCGTCGATGCTGCCGGCCATTGCCCTGGTCTACCTGTTCGGTAACCAGGGGCTGCTGCGCGGGTTGCTCAGCGACAACATTTACGGCTTCTGGGGCATCGTGCTGGGCGAGGCGATCTACACCTTCCCGCATGCGCTGATGATTCTGCTGTCGGCGCTGTCGCTGGCCGATGCCCGCCTGTTCGATGCCGCCTCCAGCATGGGCGCCGGCCCATTGCGGGCGTTTGCCAGCATCACCTGGCCGGCCACGCGTCAGGCGGTGTTCGCGGCGTTCTGCCTGGTGTTCACCCTGACCATCACCGACTTCGGTGTGCCGGTGGTGGTCGGTGGCGACTATCAGGTGCTGGCGTTGGAGGCCTACAAGGCGGTGGTCGGCCAGCAACAGTTCGGCCGGGGTGCGCTGATCGGTATGGTGCTGCTGTTGCCGGCCCTGTTCAGCTTCAGCGTCGACGCCTGGCTGCGCCGGCGCCAGGGCGAGGCCATGAGCGGCCGCGCCCAGGTGTTCGAGCCCAAGCCATCGCGTGGTCGCGATGCCTGCTTCCTGGCCATTGTGCTGCTGGTGTGCGCGGCGTTGTTGCTGGTGACCGGCATGGCGGTGTATTCGTCGCTGGTCACGTTCTGGCCGTACAACCTGTCATTGTCGCTGCGGCACTACATGTTCGAAGACACCGCCGGTGGCGGCTGGCTGGCCTACCGCAACAGCGTGAGCATGGCCATCGGCACCGCGCTGATCGGCAGCATGGTGATCTTCACCGGTGCCTACCTGATGGAGAAGACCCAGGGCCAGCGGCTGCTCAACCAGGTGCTGCGCCTGCTCAGCTTCATCCCCATGGCGGTGCCGGGCCTGGTGCTGGGCCTGGGTTACGTCTTCTTCTTCAACCTGAACGGCAACCCGCTGCATGTGCTGTACGGCAGCATGGGGCTGTTGGTGGTGTGCACCATCGCCCATTACCTGACCACTGCGCAGATGACCGCAACCACCGCGCTGCGCCAGCTTGATGGCGAGTTCGAGGCCGCCGCGCTGTCACTGAAGGCGCCGCTGTACAAGCACTTCCTGCGCGTGACCGTGCCGATCTGCCTGCCGGCGCTGCTGGACATCATCCGCTACCTGTTCGTTTCGGCCATGACCACGGTGTCGGCGGTGATCTTCCTGTACAGCCCCGACACCATCCTGGCGGCCGTTGCCGTGCTGAACATGGACGACGCCGGCAACGTTGGCGGTGCTGCTGCCATGTCCACCTTGATCCTGCTGACCAGTGCCAGCGCTTCACTGCTGCTGGCTGCAACCTCACGCGGCCTGCTGCGCCGCTCCCAAGCCTGGCGTCAACGCGCCGCGACCGTCTGACCTGTAAGGAACCTACCCATGTACAAGCACCTTGCACTTACCGCTGCCGTTTGCGCCGTGTTCAGCCTGCAGGCTTCAGCCGCCGGTACCCAGCTGACGGTCTACACCGCGCTGGAAGCCGAGCAGCTGAAGAGCTACAAACAGGCCTTCGAAAAAGCCAACCCGGACATCGAGATCAAGTGGGTTCGCGATTCCACCGGCATCATCACCGCCAAGCTGCTGGCCGAAAAAAACCGCCCGCAAGCCGACGCGGTGTGGGGCTTGGCGGCGTCCAGCCTGGCCATTCTCGACCAGAACGGCATGCTTGAAGCCTATGCACCCAAGGACCTGGGCAAGATTGCCGGCAACTACCGGGACGCCGCCAACCCACCGGCCTGGGTGGGTATGGATGTGTGGGCCGCGACCATCTGCTTCAATACCATCGAGGCCGAGAAGCAGGGCCTGAGCAAGCCGGTGAGCTGGCAGGACCTGACCAAGCCTGAGTACAAGGGCAAGATCGTCATGCCGAACCCGGCCTCGTCGGGTACCGGCTTTCTCGATGTGAGCGCCTGGCTGCAGACCTTTGGTGAGCCGCAAGGCTGGGCCTACATGGACGCGCTGCACCAGAACATCGGCCAGTACGTTCATTCTGGCTCAAAGCCGTGCAAGCTGGCGGCTGCGGGCGAATTCCCGATCGGTATCTCGTTCGAGTACCCGGCCGTGCAGCTCAAGCGCCAGGGCGCGCCGCTGGACATCGTGCTGCCCAAGGAAGGCCTGGGCTGGGAGATCGAGGCGACTGCGGTGATCAAGGGCTCGCCCAAGGCGGAGGCGGCCAAGCGCCTGGCTGATTTCTCGGCCAGCCCGGCTGCCATGGAGCTGTATAAGGAAAACTTCGCCGTGCTGGCCGCGCCGGGTATTGCCAAGCCACAGACCGAGCTGCCGGCGGACTATGAGCAGCGCCTGATCAAGAACGACTTTGCCTGGGCATCGAAGAACCGTGACCAGATTCTGGCCGAGTGGCGCAAGCGCTACGACGGCAAGTCGGAGAAGGTGGCCCAGCAGTAACCTGTACCGGCCTCTTCGCAGCACAAGGCTGCTCCTACAGGTATCGCGTCCGCCTGTCTGGAGCAGCCTTGTGCTGCGAAGAGGCCAGGCCTGCTGACTCAAAATTGTGAAACCAGTGCCTCCAGCTGTTCCTGCCGCTCAGCCTGATTCAGCTTCGCCCCTGGGTTGAGCGTCGACCATTGCGGATGCGCCCGCGCCTTCACCAGTGCCTCTGGCAACTTGCCCTCGCGCCAGGCCTTCTCATCCAGCTCACCCAGCCTGATGCTGTCTTGCGCCGCATGCCCGCGGTTATCCAGCGCCACCATCAACTGCTGCTGACGCAACGCCAGCAGGCGCAATACCGTGTCGTCCACGGTCAGCTCGCGCTTGCCCTTGAGCTTGCCCATCAAGCGTGAGCCATAGTTACGCGCCGTCTGCAACGCACCGCCGGCAATCGCGCCGGCCAGCGCTGCCGCGCCGAGGGTAAGCCCGCCGACCAGCAGATCGACCCCGGCCCCGGCTGCAGCGCCGGCCGCCACGCCGCTGCCCAGGCGCACGCCCAGCAGCTTCAGGGTTTCAGGATTGAACAGGTCATCGCCCCAGCGGCCATCCAGCAACGGCAGGTCGCTGGCATGGGCATCCTCGCGGCGGAAGGCATACAGCTTGAGCAGGGCTTCGACGCAACGCTGTTCACGTTGGCGTATGTCCTGGCGCAGCGCCTCTATGGCCTTGGCTTCCGCCGCTGGCTCGGCCTCGACGCTACGCCGGCAGGCGGCGCAGTCCAGCAGCAACTCGGCAATCAGCCGTTTGCCACTGTGCTGGCGGGCCAGGCGCTGTGCCTGCTGGTCGTCGATCAGCCGCTGCAGGGCCGGGCGGGCGTCCTCCAGCAGCAGGGCCAGGCTTTCATACAAGCGGCGCTCGCCATCCTCGGGCGGGGCCACGCTGTCGAACCGCACCAACGCGTGAAGCCCAAGCCGGGCAAGGGCTTCACGCCATTGCGGCTCGCGGTGCTGGTGGCTGGCGACGAAGTTGAGCACCGGCAGCAACGGCTTGCCGCAGCTGGCCAGCACTTCCAGTTCATCGCGGTACTTGGCCAGCACCGGCTCGCGCGCATCGATTACATACAGGCCGGCATCGCTGGCCAGCAACTGGCGCAGCACCTTGGCTTCCTGCTCGAAACGCTGGCGCGCTTCGCTGCCTTGCAGAAAGCGCTCCAGGCGGGCCGGGCCGTCCAGGCGCTCGCCCGGGCGTTCCAGCCGCTCGAGGTAGTCGAGCAGGGCAATAGCGTCCTCCAGGCCCGGGGTGTCGTACAGCTCCAGCAAGGCTTCGCCGTCCACCGACAAGCGCGCACCTTCTACATGGCGGGTGGTGCTGGGGCGGTGGGACACTTCGCCAAAGCCGACGTCACGGGTCAGCGTGCGCAGCAGCGAGGTCTTGCCAACGTTGGTGTGGCCGACCACGGCCAGTTTCAGTGGCTCAGTCATGGCCATGCTCCAGCCAGGTCAGCGGTGAGGTGTCGGCATGCTGCAGGCCAAGGCGGTCAAGGGCTTCGTGCCAATCGCCGAGGCGCTGGGCATCGACGGCCTGGCCCGGTGCAGCCTGCAGCAGCCAGATACGGGTTGCGCCGGCATTGCGCGCCAGTTCGGCGAGCAACGCCAGGCTGCCGCGGTCGGGCGAGCGCCGGGGGTCGCAGGCGATGGCCAGGCGTGCCGGGGGGAAACGGCTGAGTTGTTCGAGCAGCCTGTTGCGCGATTCGCGGCTGTCGAGCACGCCGGCATCGATCACGCTTTCCGGCAGGGCGGGCGGCCAGGGGCGCTGGTCGTCCAGTTCCAGGCCCACCAGCAGGGCACCGCTGCTGCCGCTTTCCAGCTGGCCGGCGGCAAACTGTGGCAGGGCCTCGGGCGCGGCATCCTGCACGCCGATGCGTTCGCTGCGCGGCATCAGTGCATCACGCAGTTGCGCGTAGCCGGGCAGGCTCAAGTCCAGTGCCAGGCGCTCGCGGCCCTGGCGCCAGCGCCACAGGCACAATGCAGCCAGTACCATGCGTGGTAACAGGCCATACACCAGCACCACCCCCAGCAACCAGCTGGCCCAGGCCTGTCGGGCTTGCTCCAGGGCCGGCAAGGTGTCGCCGCTGGCGCGGATCATGGCTTGGTCGGGCACGGCAAAGCCCAGCAGCGAAGGCAGGGCGCCCAGGGCTTGGGTCAGGTGGATGAACGGGTCGGCGGCAAGCAGCGTGGTTTCCCAGACAAAGCCATAGCGCCGGGTCGCCAGCAAGGCCAGCAGCATGCCCAGGGCGGTGAGCATGGCCAGCAGCCACAGGCCATGCACCAGCAGGCCGAGCAGCCAGCGGTTCAGGCGTTGGCGTTGCAGCAGCACCAGCAGCGCAGGTGCCAGGTGTGCGGCCTTGGCATCGCGGGCAAAGCGTTCACTCAGCCATAGCCACAAGCGGCCCAGCCCTGCGCCATGCTCGCCGCTTACGGCAAAACCGATGGCCCAGCCCAGCAGCGTCAGCAGGTTCAGCCCGAGCAGGCTGCCCAGGGCCCAGAACACGTTCACCGGCCGCTGCCCGTCGCCCAGGGCGGCCAGGGCCAAGCCCGCGCCGCTGAGCACGGCCATCAGCAGCAAGGCCAGCAGCGCCAGGCGCGCGCCTTGCTTCCAGTGGCGCAGGGCGGTGCTCATGCCATCGCGTTCGGCCAGGAACAGTGCACGGGTTTCGATGCGGGCCGCCAGGTCGCCGCCCAACTGGCGGGCGCGACGGTTGGCTTCCTGGTCTTCCAGGGGGCCGGCGTGTTCCTCGCGCAGGCGTACCGCTTCGGTGAGCCAGCGCTTGTCCAGTGGAGTCGGTTCAGTCACATGGTCTTCCATTGCACAGGTCAGGGCAGAAGCATAACCCACACGCCCGGTGCTATCCTCGCTGGCATGAATACATCACTCCCCCTCAGCCTGATCGCGGCTTATGCCGAGAACCGCGTGATCGGCATCGACAATTCCATGCCCTGGCATTTGCCCGGGGATTTCAAGTACTTCAAGGCCACCACCCTGGGCAAGCCGATCATCATGGGGCGCAAGACCTGGGATTCGCTGGGGCGGCCGCTGCCGGGGCGGTTGAATATCGTCGTCAGCCGCCAGCCGGGGCTTGAACTGGCGGGTGCCGAGGTGTTTGCGTCGCTTGAAGATGCGCTGGTGCGGGCCGAGCAGTGGGCGCGCGAGCAGGGCGTTGAAGAGCTGATGCTGATTGGCGGGGCGCAGCTGTATGGCCAGGCGCTGGAGAAGGGGCTGGTCAGCCGCATGTACCTGACGCGGGTGGAGCTGTCACCGCAGGGGGATGCCTGGTTCCCCGAGTTTGACCAGGCGGTTTGGAAACTGGCGTCCAGCGAGGCGCAGGCGGAAGAGGGTAAGCCTGCGTATCACTTCGAGGTTTGGGAGCAGATTTGAGAAAGCCGGGGCTGCTTTGCAGCCCTTTCCGACCGGGCCGGCGCCCCGGTAAGGCCGCTCTTGCGGTGGGGCGGTGCTCAGGTGAGCAACTTGATGATCAATGCGGTAACCGTCGCCACCGTCGTGACAAAACCTACCGCGATGGCAACCGGATACCAGAATGTTTCGCGGGTCATTTTGACCGCCTCGGCATTCAGCTTGCGCGTCTCGGCCATCAGTTTGTCGACTTCGACGCGAATCTTGGCTACCTCGATGCGGATTTTTTCGGCTTCGGCCTGGGTCATGTCGTACTGGTGCATGTTGGCTCTTTTCCCTCGGCGTATGCGCTACGCCCGGCTAGCAGTATAGCGACGCCTGCAGCGACCAGTTGCTGGCTTCCCTTGCCATTGCGTTACTGGATATTGGGGCGCACTGCGCCCCGGCAAACAGTCAGGTATGGCTCAGATCGGCATGCTCATCGCCCGCCAGCACATCCTTGTCAGTCTCTTTCAGCAACTGGCTGGTCACCACGCCCGCCGTCATCGAACCGTTCACGTTAAGCGCCGTACGCCCCATGTCGATCAGCGGCTCCACCGAAATCAGCAACGCCACCAGCTCCACCGGCAAGCCCATGGCCGGCAGCACAATCAGTGCGGCAAAGGTGGCACCGCCACCCACGCCGGCAACCCCTGCCGAACTCAAGGTGACGATGGCCACCAAGGTCGCGATCCACAGCGGTTCGAAGGTATCGATGCCCACCGCCGGTGCCACCATCACCGCCAGCATGGCGGGGTAGAGGCCGGCGCAGCCGTTCTGGCCAATGGTGGTGCCGAACGATGCGCTGAAGCTGGCAATCGACTGTGGCACACCCAGGCGGCGGGTTTGCGCTTCGATGTTCAGCGGAATGCTGGCGGCGCTGGAGCGGCTGGTGAAGGCGAAGGTCAGCACCGGCCACACCTTGCGGAAGAAGCGCAGCGGGCTCACACCCGTCGCCGCCAGGATGAGGGCGTGCACCACGAACATCAACCCCAGGCCCAGGTACGACACCACCACGAAGCTGCCCAGCTTGAGGATGTCTTCCATGTTCGAGCTGGCAACCACCTTGGTCATCAACGCCAGCACGCCATACGGGGTCAGTTTCATTACCACCCGCACCAGGCGCATCACCCAGGCTTGCAGGGTGTCGATGGCCGACAGGGCGCGCTCGCCTTTCTCGGCATCGTCCTTGATCAGCTGCAGCGCGGCCAGGCCGACGAACACGGCGAAGATCACCACGCTGATGATCGACGTCGGCTTGGCCCGCGCCAGGTCACCCACCGGGTTGCTGGGGATGAACGACAGCAGCAGCTGCGGGATATTGAGGTCGGCGACCTTGCCGGCGTAGTCGCTGTGGATAACCTGCATGCGGGCGCTTTCCTGCACACCGGCCACCAGGCCTTCTGCACTCAGGCCGAACAGGTTGGTCAGCACGATGCCGATCAGCGCGGCAATGGCGGTGGTCAGCAGCAGGGTGCCGATGCTCAGCACGCTGATGCGGCCCAGCGACGAGGCATTGTGCAGGCGCGCCACGGCACTGAGGATCGAGGCGAAGATCAGCGGCATGACAATCATCTGCAACAAGCCGACATAGCCGTTGCCGACCAGGTCAAGCCAGGCGATGGTGGCCTTGAGCACGGGGTGGCCAGCGCCGTAGATCGTGTGCAGGGCCAGGCCGAAGACTACGCCCAGCACCAGGCCCAGCAGTACCTTCTTGGCCAGGCTCCAGTCGGTGCGGCGGGTTTGTGCCAGGCCCAGCAACAGGGCCAGGAACGCCAGCAGGTTAAGTGACAGCGGCAGGTTCATTGAAGCTCCAGCAGAAAAAAGCAGAAGTGGCATCGCCTCTGTGAGCGATTGCGAACGGAAATGCTAACAGCCTGAAAACAAACGAATTTATACCCAAATGGAATTTGCATAGTCGTTTATGGAATAACGAGGTGTCGCAGATTGCAATGAACGCGGCGTTTGCGGCTGCATGGAGGTCGTTATCGAAGGTTGGCAGTGGGGATTGTTGCACTAGCGTTTCTGGGTCATTTCAGGAGATTCGTACATGAAAGACGCTGTGAAAGCCGCCGCCATCGGCCTGTCCCTGCTGTTCAGTATCGAAACCTTCGCCACCGAGCTCAAGCATTGGCCCGCCGAGGCGGCCAGGCAGCTCGACAGCATGATCGCTGCCAATGCCAACAAGGGTAACTACGCGGTGTTCGACATGGACAACACCAGCTACCGCTATGACCTGGAAGAAGCCCTGCTGCCGTTCATGGAAAACAAGGGCCTGCTGAGCCGCGACAAGCTTGACCCGTCGCTGAAGCTGATGCCGTTCAAGGACACTGCCGAGCACAAGGAAAGCCTGTTCAGCTACTACTACCGGTTGTGCGAAGTCGACGACATGGTCTGCTACCCGTGGGTGGCCCAGGTGTTCTCGGGTTTTACCCTGAAGGAGTTGAAGGTGCAGGTGGATGAGCTGATGGCTTCTACCAAGCCGATCCCCAGTACTTATTACGAAGGCGACCAGGTCAAGGCCATCGAGGTACAGCCGCCCAAGGTCTTCAAGGGCCAAGCCGAGCTCTACAACAAGTTGATGGAGAATGGCATCGAGGTGTACGTGATTTCGGCGGCCTCCGAAGAGCTGGTGCGCATGGTCGCCTCGGACCCCAGGTACGGCTACAACGTGAAACCGCAGAACGTGATCGGCGTGAGCCTGCTGCTAAAGGACCGCAGCAATGGGCAACTGACCACGGCACGCAAGCAAATCAGTGCTGGCCACTATGATGCCAAAGCCAACGAAGGGCTGGAGCTGACACCGTACCTGTGGACCCCCGCTACCTGGATGGCGGGCAAGCAGGCGGCCATCCTGACCTACATCGATGAATGGAAGAAACCGGTGCTGGTGGGCGGCGACACGCCGACCAGCGATGGCTACATGCAGTTCCACGGGGTGGATGTGGGCAAAGGTGGCATCCACCTGTGGATAAACCGCAAGGCCAAGTACATGGACCAGCTCAACGGCATGATTACCAGGAATGCGGCGGCGCAGGCCAAGGAAGGGTTGCCGGTGACGGCGGACAAGAACTGGGTGATCGTGACGCCGGAGCAAATCCAGTAGTTGTTGCGTTGTCTGTTCCGGCCTCTTCGCGGGTTCACCCGCGAAGAGGCCGGAACAGGCATAAAAAACCGGCACCCAGGGCGCCGGTTCTTCTTTCACGCTAGAAAAGCCTCAGAGCCCTTCCAGCATCGCCTTGTTGCGCACCGCACCTTTGTCGGCACTGGTCGCCAGCAGGGCGTAGGCCTTCAGCGCGGTGGTCACTTTGCGTGGGCGTACTTCAGCGGGTTTCCAGCCCTTCTTGTCCTGCTCGATGCGGCGCTCGGCCAGTTCTTCGTCGCTGACCAGCAGGTTGATCGAACGGTTAGGGATGTCGATCAATACCTTGTCGCCGTCGCGCACCAGGCCGATGGCGCCGCCGGCAGCCGCTTCCGGCGAGGCGTGGCCGATCGACAGGCCCGAGGTACCGCCCGAGAAGCGGCCGTCGGTGAGCAGGGCGCAAGCCTTGCCCAGGCCTTTGGACTTCAGGTACGAGGTCGGGTACAGCATTTCCTGCATGCCCGGGCCGCCTTTCGGGCCTTCGTAGCGGATGATCACGATGTCGCCGGCCTTCACTTCGTCGGCGAGGATGCCGCGCACGGCGCTGTCCTGGCTCTCGAAGATCTTGGCATTGCCTTCGAACACGTGGATCGATTCGTCGACACCGGCGGTTTTCACCACGCAACCGTCGAGGGCGATGTTGCCGTACAGCACGGCCAGGCCGCCTTCTTGCGAGTAGGCGTGCTCGAAGCTACGGATGCAGCCGTTTTCGCGGTCGTCGTCGAGGGTTTCCCAACGGGTCGACTGGCTGAACGCAGTCTGGGTCGGGATACCGGCAGGGCCGGCCTTGAAGAAGGTGTGCACGGCTTCGTCATCGGTCTGGGTGATATCCCATTTGGCGATGGCTTCTTCCATGCTGGCGCTGTGCACGGTCGGCAGGTCGGTGTGCAGCAGGCCGCCACGGGCCAGCGAACCGAGGATGCTGAAGATGCCGCCGGCGCGGTGCACGTCTTCCATGTGGTACTTCTGGATGTTCGGCGCCACTTTGCACAGCTGCGGCACTTTGCGCGACAGGCGGTCGATGTCACGCAGGTCGAACGCGACTTCGCCTTCCTGGGCTGCGGCCAGCAGGTGCAGGATGGTGTTGGTCGAGCCGCCCATGGCGATGTCGAGCATCATGGCGTTTTCGAACGCCTTGAAGTTGGCAATGTTGCGCGGCAGTACCGACTGATCGTTGTCGCCGTAGTAGCGCTTGCACAGCTCGACGATGGTGCGGCCGGCGGTGAGGAACAGCTGCTCGCGGTCGGCGTGGGTGGCCAGGGTCGAGCCGTTGCCCGGCAGGGCCAGGCCCAGGGCCTCGGTCAGGCAGTTCATCGAGTTGGCGGTGAACATGCCAGAGCACGAACCGCAGGTCGGGCAGGCGCTGCGCTCGTATTCGGCGACTTTTTCGTCGGAAGCCGTGGAATCGGCGGCGATGACCATGGCGTCGACCAGGTCCAGGCCGTGGCTGGCCAGCTTGGTCTTGCCGGCTTCCATCGGGCCGCCGGAAACGAAGATCACCGGGATGTTCAGGCGCAGGGCGGCCATCAGCATGCCGGGGGTGATCTTGTCGCAGTTGGAGATGCACACGATGGCGTCGGCGCAGTGGGCGTTGACCATGTATTCCACGGCGTCGGCGATGATCTCGCGGCTTGGCAGCGAGTACAGCATGCCGTCGTGGCCCATGGCGATGCCGTCATCGACCGCGATGGTGTTGAATTCCTTGGCCACGCCACCGGCGCGCTCGATCTCGCGGGCAACCAGCTGGCCCAGGTCCTTCAGGTGCACGTGGCCCGGGACGAACTGGGTGAACGAGTTGGCGATGGCAATGATCGGTTTCTTGAAATCTTCGTCCTTCATCCCGGTTGCGCGCCACAGGGCACGGGCGCCGGCCATGTTGCGGCCATGGGTGGAAGTCTTGGAACGATAATCAGGCATGAAACACTCCTGGCGGCTTAATCAGGTCACATAAAGGGGAGTGAGCTTCTCTTGTCCTTTGTGCCGCAGGCCTGTTGCCACTGGCACGGATGGGGCCGAAGACACCACGGGATCGCCGCGTGCTTGGCCAGAGCTCATAAACCCGCCGGGGATGACTGGCGATGAATAGGCCGATTCTACACCGCTGGCGCGGTGAGGGAATGCAGATGTGGATGGTTGGCGGGGAGATTGCAGCAGGAAAGGGCCGCCAGGCGGCCCTTTGCAGCAGATTTCAGCTGTTTGGCAGCAAGCGGCAGGTGATGCTCTTGATGTAGCGGGTCTCGGCGATGGCTGGGTGTACCGGGTGGTCTGGGCCCTGGCCGCCGCGCTCGAGCAGCTGCATGTTGCGGTCCAGGTGGCGGGCGCTGGTCAGCAGGATGTTGTTCAGGTCGTCCTCGGGCAGGTGCATCGAGCACGAGGCGCTGACCAGGATGCCATCCTTGTTCAGCATGCGCATGGCCTGTTCGTTCAGGCGGCGGTAGGCCGCTTCGCCGTTTTTCAGGTCTTTCTTGCGCTTGATGAAGGCGGGTGGGTCGGCAATGATCACGTCGAAGCGTTCTTCTGCAGCCTTGAGCTCGCGCAGGGCTTCGAACACGTCGCCTTCGATGCAGGTCAGCTTCTCGCCGATGCCGTTCAGGGCAGCGTTACGCTCCACGCCATCCAGGGCAAAGCCCGAGGCATCGACGCAGAATACTTCGCTGGCGCCGAACGCGCCGGCCTGCACGCCCCAGCCACCGATGTAGCTGAACAGGTCGAGTACACGCTTGCCCTTCACGTACGGCGCCAGGCGCGCGCGGTTCATGCGGTGGTCGTAGAACCAGCCGGTCTTCTGGCCTTCACGCACTGGGGCTTCGAACTTGACGCCGTTCTCTTCCAGCGCCACCCAGTCCGGCACTTCGCCGTAGACGGTCTCGACATAGCGCTGCAGGCCTTCGGCGTCACGCGCGGCGGAGTCGTTCTTGAACAGGATGCCGCTGGGCTTGAGCACCTGCACCAAGGCAGCGATCACGTCGTCCTTGTGCGCTTCCATGGTGGCCGAGGCCAGCTGCACCACGAGGATGTCGAAGAAGCGGTCGACCACCAGGCCCGGCAGCAGGTCGGAATCGCCGTAGACCAGGCGATAGCACGGCTTGTCGAACAGGCGCTCGCGCAGCGACAGGGCGACGTTCAGGCGGTGTACCAGCAGCGACTTGTCCAGCGGCAGCTTGATGTCCCGCGACAGCAGGCGGGCGCAGATCAGGTTGTTCGGGCTGAGTGCGACGATGCCCAGCGGCTTGCCGTTGGCTGCCTCGAGAACGGCCTGCTGGCCGGCCTGGAAGCCTTGCAGCGGGGTCGCGGTGACGTCGACTTCGTTGCTGTAGACCCACAGGTGGCCGGCGCGCAGGCGGCGGTCGGCATTGGCTTTGAGGCGAAGGCTGGGCAGGGACATGACGTCGCTCCGGGAAAAAAGAGCGGGAGTATAACGTGTCTGCGGTGCTTTCGCCTTTAGAGGTGCAGCGCCTGGGAGATCGAGCGCCGCCCGCGCGGCGCTTCGCAGCGCAAGGCTGCTCCTACATCTGTTTCGGGCCAGTCACGCCTGTGCCAATGCACGCGATCGCTTTGTTTGTCCGACGCGATATTGAGGTGAACGGCAAAGGCCCGCGCGCCTTGCTGCAGGAATAACTGGCCCGAAACAGATGTAGGAGCAGCCTTGTGCTGCGAAGCGCCGCGTGGGCGGCGCTCGATTTCCCAGCCGCTGCACCTGTCACGGCGAGCGCTTAGAGGGTTAAAATCGCCGGTCCTAAACGAGTGTGCACGTATGTCCCAAGAACTCAGCGCCGAACAGATCCAGCAAGCCTTGCAAGGCATCACCATTCCGCCGCAACCGCAGATCATGGTCGACCTGCAGTTCGAGCAGTACATGCCTGACCCGGACCTGGAAACCATCGCCAAGCTGATTTCCCAGGACCCGGGCCTCTCGGGCGCCTTGCTCAAGCTGGTCAACTCCCCGCACTTCGGCCTGTCCAACAAGATCGGCTCGATCCAGCGCGCGGTAAATTTGCTGGGCAGCCGTTCGATCATCAACCTGATCAACGCCCAGTCGATCAAGGGCGAGATGAGCGACGAGACCATCGTCACCCTCAACCGTTTCTGGGATACCGCCCAGGACGTGGCGAACACCTGTCTGATGCTGGCCAAGCGCACCGGGATCCAGGCCGCGGACGAGGCTTACACCCTGGGCCTGTTCCATGACTGTGGGGTGCCGCTGATGCTCAAGCGCTTCCCGGACTACATGGATGTGCTGGTGCAGGCCTATGCCCAGGCCGATGAAGAAACGCGCGTGGTCGACACCGAAAACCGCGTGTTCAACACCAACCATTCGGTGGTCGGCTATTTCACCGCCAAGTCCTGGCGCCTGCCCGAGCACCTCACGGCAGCCATCGCCAACCACCACAACGCCCTGGCCGTGTTCCGGGACGAGAGCGCGCGCAATACCCAGAGCCAGCTGAAAAACCTGCTGGCGGTGCTGAAGATGGCCGAGCACATCTGCGCGTCCTACCGGGTGCTGGGCAGCCAGGCGGTGGACCACGAATGGAACGTGGTCGGCCCGCTGGTGCTCGATTACATTGGCTTGTCGGAATACGATTTCGAAAACCTCAAGCAGAACATTCGCGAGCTGAGCGGGCACTGACACATGCCGGAATTGCCAGAAGTAGAAACCACCCGGCGCGGTATTGCGCCCCACCTCGAAGGCCAGCGCGTCAGCCGCGTGGTGGTGCGCGACCGGCGCTTGCGCTGGCCGATCCCGGAGGACCTGGATGTGCGCCTGTCGGGGCAGCGCATTGTCAGTGTCGAGCGGCGCGCCAAGTACCTGTTGATCAATGCCGAGGTCGGTACGCTGATCAGCCACCTGGGCATGTCGGGCAACTTGCGGCTGGTCGAGCTGGGTTTGCCGGCGGCCAGGCATGAACATGTCGACATCGAGCTGGAGTCGGGGCTGATGCTGCGCTACACCGACCCGCGCCGCTTTGGTGCCATGCTGTGGAGCCTGGACCCGCTGAACCACGAGCTGCTGCTGCGCCTCGGGCCTGAGCCGCTGACGGACCTGTTTGACGGTGAGCGCCTGTTCCAGCTGTCCCGCGGGCGGTCGATGGCGGTCAAACCGTTCATCATGGACAACGCGGTGGTGGTGGGGGTGGGCAACATCTACGCTACCGAAGCGCTGTTTGCCGCAGGCATCGACCCTCGGCGCGAGGCGGGCGGGATTTCACGAGCGCGCTACCTGAAGCTGGCAATCGAGATCAAGCGGGTGCTGGCGGCGGCGATCGAGCGCGGTGGTACCACCCTGCGCGACTTCATCGGTGGCGATGGGCAGCCGGGGTACTTCCAGCAGGAATTGTTCGTCTACGGGCGAGGCGGGCAGCCGTGCAAGGTGTGCGGCACGGAGTTACGCGAGGTGAAGCTGGGGCAAAGGGCGAGCGTGTATTGCCCGCGCTGTCAGCGCTGACCTGAAGCTGGCGCGATCACTGTGGGAGCGGGCAAGCCCGCGAAGCAGGCGACGCGATGGATGGCACCGGCTGCGCCGGTGTTCGCGGGCATGCCCGCTCCCACAGTGACCAGTGATCAGGCCTTGCCGGTAATCCGGCGGTACTTGGCCATCAGCTGTTCTTCGCTTTCCGGGTGCGCTTCATCCAGCGGGATGCAGTCGACCGGGCAGACCTGTTGGCACTGCGGCTCGTCGTAGTGGCCCACGCACTGGGTGCACAGGTTAGGGTCGATCACGTAGATCTCTTCGCCTTGGGAGATGGCCTCGTTCGGGCACTCGGGTTCGCAGACGTCGCAGTTGATGCAATCGTCGGTGATGATCAGGGACATGGGGACTCCGGCCGGGGCTCATGGCCCGGGCATGTTCAACGCAGTGGGCACAATTGTGCCGCATTCGCGCCCGCAGTGCACGCGGGCGCGATAATCAGGCGATCAGGCTTACTTCTTGAAGCGTTCAGTCAGCGCTTCGGCCACCACCGGGTGGACGAATTTGCTGATATCGCCGCCCAGTGCAGCGATTTCCCGGACCAAAGTCGAGGAAATGAACGAATAACGTTCCGAAGGGGTCAGGAACAGGCTCTCGACATCGGGGGCCAGTTGCCGGTTCATGTTCGCCAGCTGGAACTCGTACTCGAAGTCGGACACCGCACGCAGGCCACGCAGGAAGACGTTGGCGCCCTGTTCCTTGGCGAAATGCGCCAACAGGGAGGAGAAGCCGATGACTTCGACATTCGGCAGGTGCTTGGTGACCTCACGGGCTAGCGCCACCCGCTGCTCCAGGGGGAACAGGGGGTTTTTCTTCGGGCTGGCCGCCACCGCGATGATCACGTGGTCGAACAAGCGCGAGGCGCGCTCGACCAGGTCTCCATGGCCTTTGGTAATGGGGTCGAAAGTACCCGGGTACAACACTCGGTTCATCGCGTCATCCTGGCTGGAGTGCGTTGGGGAGTCGGATGGTAGCGCAGCGATTGCGCCCGGCCAAGTCATGCGGCCAGCTGATGGCACTATAGACAGGCGCCGTATTCGTTGTCATGCGCTGTGTGCCACGGGGCGGTGCACGGGCAGCTGCTTAGCGGATGAACAGCTTGTAGACCAGGCGCTGCAAGGCTTTGCCATAAGGCGGGTAGATCAGCCGTGCGGCGTTGAAACGTTGCTTGGCAAGTACGGCCTTGGCCTTGCTGAAGGTCAGGAAACCGTCGTGGCCATGGTAGTGGCCCATGCCCGAAGGGCCGATGCCGCCGAAGGGCAGGTCGTCCTGGGCCACATGCAGCAGGGTGTCGTTCAGACATACCCCGCCGGAGTGGGTGTGGCGCAGCACATGCTCTTGGCCGGCCCGGTCATAACCGAAGTAGTACAGCGCCAGCGGGCGCGGGCGCTGGTTGATGTAGGCCAGCGCCTGGTCGAGGCTGTCGTAGGGCACCAGCGGCAGCAGCGGGCCGAAGATTTCGTCCTGCATTACCTGCATGCTGTCGTTCACGTCCAGCAGCAGGTGGGGTGGCAGGCGCCGGCCCTGGCGGGTTTCACCAGGGTACAGGTCAAGCACCTGCGCACCTTTGTCGCGGGCATCGTCCAGCAGGTGCTGCAAGCGCTGCAGCTGGCGGGGGTTGATGATGGCGGTGTAGTCGGGGTTGTCGGCAATGCGTGGGTACAGGCGGCGCACGGCGCGCTGGTAGGCGTCGCTGAAGGCCGCCAGCCGTTCGCGCGGCACCAGCACATAGTCGGGGGCTACGCAGGTTTGCCCGGCGTTGAGGGTTTTGCCGAAGGCGATGCGCTCGGCGGCGCTGTCCAGTGGCACGTCGGCCGACACGATGGCCGGTGACTTGCCGCCCAGCTCCAGGGTAACCGGGGTCAGGTTCTGCGCCGCCGCCAGCATGACTTGCCGGCCCACGCTGGTGGCACCGGTGAACAGCAGGTGGTCGAAGGGCAAGTGGGCGAAGGCCTGGCCCACCGCTACCTCACCCAGCACCACGCTGACCAGATCGGAGGGAAACACCTGCTCCAAGAGTTGTTTCAAGGCCTGGGCGCTGGCGGGCGTGGCTTCGCTGAGCTTGAGCATGACCCGGTTGCCTGCGGCCAGGGCGCAGGTCAGCGGGCCGATGGCGAGAAACAGCGGGTAGTTCCACGGCACGATGATGCCCACCACCCCCAGCGGCTGATAACGTACCTGCGCGCTGGCCGGCTGGAAGGCCAGACCGACCCGTCGCCGGCCGGCGCGCATCCAGCGATGCAGGTGCCTTTCGGCGTGGCGCAGGCCCTGTACCGAGGGCAGCAGCTCGGCCAGCAGGGTCTCGTCGGCGCTGCGCCCGGAAAAATCCTCGCTGATGGCCTCGATCAGCCCAGCCTGGTTGGCCAGCAAGGCTTCGCGCAGGGTTCTCAGCCATTGCAGTCGCTGGGCCGCCGGCGGCAGGGGGTTGCCGGCGAAGGCCTGGCGCTGGGCAGCGAACATCGCCGCAAGGTCGAGGTCTGATTGCACAGGGGTCACGGCACTGGGCGCGTTCATGGCAGCGTTTGATCCGGGCAGGAAATGTCTAGAGCCTATACTCTAATCGGGACGATGGTGCGAATTTTTCCCCGCCGCCGAACGGTGCATTCCACCTGTAATACGCCGTAAGATGACCCTTTGATGAAAGCCCGCAGACTGGGAGCTGAGCATGGCCCCGCGCATGAAGACCCGAGAGCGCATCGTGCAGAACAGCCTGGAGCTGTTCAACCAGCAGGGCGAACGCAGCGTCAGTACCAACCACATTGCCGCGCACATGGAAATCTCGCCCGGCAACCTGTATTACCACTTCCCCAACAAGCAGGCGATCATTGCCCTGTTGTTCAGCCAGTATGAAGAACTGGTAGACAGCTTCCTGCGCCCGCCGCAAGGCCGCCAGGCAACCGTGGAGGACAAGCGGTTCTACCTCAAGGCCTTGCTCGCGGCGATGTGGAACTACCGCTTCCTGCACCGCGACCTGGAGCACCTGCTGGACAGCGACGCGGAGCTGGCCGCCCGTTACCGGCGTTTTTCCGAGCGCTGCCTGCGCCAGGGCCAGGCGATCTACCGCGGCTTTGTCGAGGCGGGCATCCTGACCATGGCGCCGGCGCAGATCGAATCGCTGACCATCAATGCCTGGATCGTGCTGACGTCCTGGGTCCGTTTCCTCAGCACTACGCGTGAACATTCCGCGCACCTGGGTGAAGAAGCCTTCAAGCGGGGCGTCTATCAGGTGCTGGTGCTGGAACTCGGCTACGTCACCGAGGGTGCGCGCAGTGCTGTGGACGCCCTGTGCAAGGAATTCCATGTACCGTTCAACCAGGCTCTGGAACATTGACCCAGGGCCCTAGTGCCATCGATCAGGAGATTGTCATGCCCCTTGCGCAATTGATCACCCCGCAGCAGTTGGCCGAGCGTCTGGGCTCGCCCAAGTTGGTGATCCTCGACTGTCGCTTTGCCCTCGAGGATGTGGACTACGGCCAACGCAGCTATGCCCAGGGGCATATTGCCGGGGCGCATTTTGCCGACCTGGACCGCGACCTCAGCGGGCCGGTGAGCAAGGGGCACACCGGGCGCCATCCGCTGCCCGATGCGCGCCGGCTGGTGGAGCGCCTGCGCGAGTGGGGCCTGGACAACGACAGCGAGGTGGTGCTGTACGACGACGGCCCTGGCGCCTTTGCCGCCCGGGCCTGGTGGCTGCTGGCCTGGCTTGGCAAGCGCAACGGCGTGGCGATCCTCGATGGTGGCCTGAAGGCTTGGCATGCGGCGCACCTGCCGTTGAGCCTGGACTCACCGTCCAAACGTGAAGGCACCTTCAGTGGTGAGCCGGATGCCAAGCTGCTGATCGATGCCGAACACCTGGGCAAGCGCCTGGGCAGCACTGACCTGACCTTGATCGATGCGCGTGCCTTGCCGCGTTTTCGCGGTGAAGTAGAGCCGATCGACCCGGTGGCGGGGCATATTCCCGGGGCCCAGTGCGCGGCGTTTACCGACAACCTGGGGGCTGATGGTCGCTTCTTGCCTGTGGATCAACTCAAGCAGCGCTTTGCCGAAAAGCTGGCCGGGCGGGCACCGGAGCAATTGGTGTCTTACTGCGGGTCTGGGGTGACGGCTTGCCATAACCTGTTTGCGATGGCGCTGGCAGGGTATCCGCTGGGCAAGCTGTACGCCGGGTCGTGGAGCGAGTGGATCAACAACCCGCAGCATGCCGTAGCTACCGGCGAGTAAGCAGGTCCGGCCTCATCGCCGGCAAGCCAGCTCCCACAGGTACGTCACTGCCCATCAGGGCTGTGCCCTACCTGTGGGAGCTATTGCCTTGCTCACATTCCAAAGCTTGCGCGATCCCTGTGGGAGCTGGCTTGCCGGCGATGAGGCCGGTACTGCCAATGAAAACTGCGGTTCTTACTGGCCTTCGACCAGCCACTGCGGAATCCGCCGCTCCAGGTAGTACCCCGGGTTGCGCAGGCTGCCATCGACAAACCCCACATGGCCACCGCGGCGGTGCAGTTCGAAGCGCGTCTGGGGTGCCAGTTCACGGGCCGTAGGCAGGCTCTGGCCGGCCACGAACGGGTCATCGCTGGAATGGATGATCAGCGTCGGGGTGCGGTTCTGGCCGAGGAAGAAGTGGCTCGATGAGCGGCGATAGTAGTCGTGCACATCGCGAAAGCCATTGAGCGGTGCCGTGACTTTGCCGTCGAAGTCCCAGAACGTGCGCAAGTTGGTCAGTTGCCCCAGGCGCTCCAGCGCCGCCAGCCGTTCATGCTCGCCCTGCTCGTGGAAGTGCCGCTGCTTGAGCTGAACATACGCCAGCATCTCGCGCATGAAATGCGCCTGGTACACCTTGGAAAAGCCCTGGCCGATACGGTCGGCGCAGTGGTCCAGGCGAAAGGGCACCGACACGGCAACTGCCGCCTCCAGCTGGCTGGCAACGCCGCTCTCTCCCAGGTATTTCAACAGCACATTGCCACCCAGCGAGTAACCCACCGCATACAGCGGCGCCAACGGTCGCTGGGCGTGCAGGTGGCTGACAATTTCTGCCAGGTCTTCGCTGGCTCCGGAATGGTAGCTGCGCGGCAGCAGGTTGGGTTCGCCTGAGCAACCACGCCAGTTCACCGCCACGCTGGCCCAGCCGCGGTTTTGCAGCGCTTGCTGCAACCCTTTGACGTAGGGTGAATGGGACGAGCCGGTCAGCCCATGTAGCACGAGCACCAGTGGCGCCTGTGCCTGATGCGGGCCATGCCAGTCGAGATCGATGAAATCGCCGTCGGCCAGCCACAGGCGCTCGCGGTTGCGCTGCAGCTCAGGCAGCTTGCGCCACAAGGGGCCCCACAGCGTCTGCAGGTGGGGGTTGGACAGGCCGATGGCCGGACGGAAGGTGGCGCTTGGGCTGGGCATGCTGGGCAACTCATGATGTGCTTGCCTAGAGTGCCATGAAAAAGCGCCACAGTACCTGCGCTATTGGTCGGTGGCCGGCAGTAGTTGTTGCGCAGTGGGTGGGCCGACACTGACGCGTACCGCCTGGCTCAAATCGAGCTGACGCTGCATGACGGCGCGGACATCTGCCGGTGTCAGCCTGGCGAGGCGCTCGATGCAGCTGTCGAGAAAGTCGGCGGGCTGGCGTTGATGGGTAATTTGTGTGAGCAAGGCTGCCAGCAGCTTGTTCTGTGCCACATCGCGCAGCAGTTGCCCTGCCAGTTGCTTGCGCGCCACTTGCAGCTCGGCCTGGGTTGGCCCTTGTTCGATGAACTCGCGCAGCAACGTTTCAACCAGTACTTGAGAGCCTTCGACGTATTCTGGCGCGATATCCCATTCGGCGCTGAACAGGCCACCTGCGCTCAAGGCATTTACCCGAGTGTAGATGCCATACGTCAACCCGCGGCGGTGCCGCAGTTCATTCATCAAGCGTGACGCAATTCCCGACCCCAATACTTCACTCGCCAACACCAGGGCCGGATATTGCGGATGATTGGCGGGCACGCTCATGGGTAATGCAATCAGGACGGCACTGCTTGCGCCAGGCTGTTCGACGCTGAGCGTGGTGCCGGTTGCTGGAGCAGCGGCCGGCAGCTCGATTGCGGACCAGCCTTGGGGCAGCGCCTGACTGATCTGTTGTGAAACGGCCTGAGCCTGTGCAAGGGAAAGGTCCCCTACTACTACGATGTCCAGGTTACTGGCGCAGTAGGCACGTTGGTGGAAGCGCCTCAGATCCTCCGGGGTAACCTGGTCTATCCCTTGCGGAGTGCTGCCCGATGGGTTGCCATATGGATGACCACTGAACATATGACGAAAAGCTTCGCTACGCGCTCTCAGGCGAGGGTGCTTCTCGCCAGATGCATCGTGCCGCAGCAGTTGGCTTTTTATCTTGGCTAGCGCGTCAGCGGTGAAGGCAGGGCGTGCCACAAGGTCGATGAAAAGCGCCAGTGCCGGTTCGAACAGTGCTTCGGTGCTCAGGCTTCGCAAGCTCAGGGTTGCGTGCTCCAGGCGGATCTGCTTTTCCATGACAGCGCCCAGGCGCTCCAGTTGCTCTGCTTGCTGAGTGGCGGTGTGCTGCTGGCTGCCCTCTTCGAGCATGTAGAACGCCAGGGATGCCAGGCCGGGGAGTACGGTGTCCTGGGTTGTACCGGCCCTGAATTGCAGCACGATATCGACTATTGGCAGCCCTCGGGCTTCGACGAACTTCACCGCTGTGCCGCTATCCGTTGTCCACGCCTGGACGTGGGTATCAATGGGTTCGAAGAGGTCCAGATCAACCCCTTGGGCCGACACCAGACCACCATGAACAGGGCTGTCTGCAGTGGGGTATGAATTCGAGTCATTCATCAGCGCTTTCCTTGTGATGCGTAAAGGTGATGGTGGTCCGGGATTCGGTCAGGAAGTCATAAGCGGCCAGGCCTACCTGCTCGGCTGTCACGGCTCCGATGGCTTGCCGTTCATCCTCCAGTGCAACAGGGTCCAGGCCGCAGGCGGCCTGCTTGCCGATGGCTTCTGCCTGCTTGCCGATATCGTCCCTGTCGAATAATCGCTCCGCCAGAAGCCGTGCCTTGGCGCGCTGGAGGTCTTCTTTGCTGGGCGCTGACTGTCGGAACGCTTCGATTTCCATCAGCAGCCGTTCTGCCGCCGCCTCGGGTGCAACCTGCGGGCTGCAGAACGCGTAAAACGTCAGCAGGCTGTCCCCTCGTTGCCAGGGTTCATAGTCCGACCACACACCTTGCAGGACCGGTTCATCAAGCACGAGCAGGCGCTGGAGGAGGCTGGCCTGGCCTTGGGCAAGAATCTGGGGCAGCAGGCGCAGTGCATACGCTTGTGAGTCAGACCGGGCGGTGCATTGACTGGGTAGGTTGAAACTGATGATCACGCCCGTGTGCAGGCCGTGCTGGCGCAAGGTTTGAACGCGCCGAACCAGGCTGGAGGGCTCTACAGGTATTTGCCGGGCCGGCAGGCGATGAGCGGGGATCGCTGCGAAGTGTCGCGTTACCAGCGTTTGCAGTTGCGCCAAGGTAATGTCGCCGGCCACTGCCAGCGTCGCGTTGTTGGGGTGGTACCAGGTCCGGTACCACGTGCGTGCCGCGGCAGGTGTCATGTGGCCGAGGTCAGTCTTGTAGCCGATCGCGGGCGTGCCATAGCCGCGGTTGTCATAGGCCAGCAGCAGGTGATGTTCCAGGGCCTGCGACCACGGGTCGTTATCAACGTCTTCGCGTCGTTCAGCCATGACAACCGCCAGTTCGCGGGCAAAATGTGCATCGCTGAGGGTGGCGCTGGCCATGATATCGGCCATGGCTTCCAGGGCGATCTCCAGGCGGCTGGCGGGCAACGTCAGCGGAAAGGCCGTGGCATCGGGGAGGGTGAATGCATTTGCCTCACCACCCAAGTGGGTCATGAGGGAGGAGTATTGCCCCCCAGCCAGTTTGCTGCTGCCTTCGAACAGCAAATGCTCAAGGGCATGCGAAAGGCCGGTATGGCCTTCGGGCTCGTAGCTGGAACCCACGTGATACCACAGCTGTGCGCTGACCAGCGGGGCGCGGTGGTCTTCGCGCAGAAAGACGCGCAAGCCATTGGCGAGGGTAAAAGCACTTACCCGGCTAGCCGGTGTGGGCGGGGAGGGGCGGTCGGTCATGGTTGAAGTGCTCCTTCAAGAAACAAAGGAGCAGCTTCAGCCACGCAGGCGACGGGAATGCGGTAACTAAGTAAGCCAAACCCGGCTTACCGGGTCATCCTCGCTGCCAGAGCGCGTAATGCACCTGGCCGGTTTTCTTCTCGCGGTGCAGGCGCCAGTTGCCGGGCATCGGCAGTGTTGACGGCGCCGCTTCGCTTTCGGTGTAGATCAGCGCCTGTTCGCCCAGCCACTGGTTTTGCTCCAGCAGGTTGCAGGTGTTGGCCAGCAGGTCCTGGTGGAACGGCGGGTCGAGGAACACCACGTCGAACTGTTGCTTGGCCGGGCCTTGCAAGTAGCGCAGGGCATCGGTTTGCAGGATTTGCCCGCGCGGGCAACGCAGGATTTCGAGGTTGTTCTTCAGGTTGCCGATCGCCGCCGGGTTGCTGTCCAGTGCCACGGCATCCTTGGCGCCGCGAGACAGGGCTTCGAGCACCAGGGCACCGCTGCCGGTGAAGGCATCCAGAACGCGGGCACCCTCGATGTGCGGCGCCAGCCAGTTGAACAGGGTTTCGCGCACGCGGTCAGGCGTTGGCCGCAGGCCTTCGCCTTCCGGTACCGCCAGGCGGCGGCTACGCCACTCGCCGGCGATGATGCGCAGGTGGCCCTGGCCCTTGCTTTGGCCCGATTGCGGGCGGGCGGGAGGGGTGGATCTTGGCATTAGTGCTCCGGTACCCCGAGCGCTTGCTCGGAGGGCTTGTCAGTGGGGGCTGGCAGCGGTTTTTGTGGCACTTTCGGGCCTACGGTGACGATCACCAGTTTATCGGCTGACAGGTGTTTGTTCATGGCCGCCTTGACCTGCTCGACGGTGAGGGCCTGGGACTGCTGCATGAAGTCCTCCAGCCAGGTCAGCGGCAGATTGTAGAAGCCGATTGCGCCCAACTGGCCGACGATGCTGGCGTTGCTTGCATTGGACAGCGGGAAGCTGCCGGCCAGTTCGCGCTTGGCATCGTCCAGCTCTTGCTGGGTGGGGCCTGTCTTCAGGTAGTCGGCAAGAATATCCTGTACCAGCTTGAGCGTGCCTTCACTGAGCTCGGCACGGGTCTGCAGGTTGATCATGAACGGGCCGCGCACCTGCATGGGGCTGAACACCGAGTACACGCCGTAGGTCAGGCCACGCTTTTCACGCACTTCGCTCATCAGCCGGGTACCGAAGGCGCCACCACCGAGGATCTGGTTACCCAGCGACAAGGCTGGCCAATCTGGGTCTTGGCGGTCGATACCAAGCTCAGCCAGCATGAGGTGAGTCTGTTTGGACGGGAAGTCGATGTGGGTCAGGCCGGCCTTGGCTTCGCTGGGCTGGGCTGGCGCGGCAAGCGCCGGGCCCTTGGGCAGGCCCGCCGAAACCTGGGCGGCAATGGCTTCGGCCTCGGCACGGCTGAGGTCGCCGACCAGAGCGATTACTGCGTTGCCGCCGGTATAAGCCTTGGCGTGGAAGGCGCGCAGTTGTGCCAGGGTAATGCCGTTGATGGTCTCTGCGGTGCCATCGCTTGGGTGGGCGTAGGGGTGGTCGCCATAGAGGTTGCCGAACAGCGCTTTGCCCGCGATCTTGCCGGGGTTCTGCTTCTCGTATTCGAAGCCGGCCAGCATCTGGTTCTTGATGCGCTTGAGGGCGTCCTCGGGGAAGGTCGGCTTGCCGGCCACTTCGGTGAACAGCTTGAGCGCAGGTTCGCGCTTGTCCTTGATGCTTAGGCTGCGCAGCGACGCCACGGCCATGTCACGGTAGGAGCCGTTGCCAAAGTCTGCGCCCAGGCCTTCGAAACCTTCGGCGATGGCGGTGACGTCCTTGCCGGCCACACCCTCGTTGAGCATGGCGTTGGTCAGCGCCGCCAAACCAGGTGTTCCGGCGTCCTGGCTGCTGCCGGCGGCAAAGGTGACGCGCAGGTCGAACATCGGCAGTTCACGGGCTTCCACGAACAGCACACGGGCGCCTTCAGCGGTGCTCCAGTGCTGGATGTTCAGCTGGCGCCGGCTGGGTGCCTTGCCATCCAGCTCGGCCAGCGACTGCAAGGTGTTGGCCGGGCGGGCGGCGCTGGTGTCCGCCTTGGCGGCGTTGTCGGCCATGGCCGGGGCGGCCAGCACTGCCGCCAGCGCCAGGGCGCGGACGCCCGTGGCCAGCAGGGTTGGGCGCGGTGCGCGACGATCACTCATGAGCGGACTCCTCGGGCAGTACATGGGCAACGCTCAGGCGTTCGCGAGTGAAGTAGGTGCGCGCGGCGTCCTGGATGTCCTGCGGGGTGACGCGCTTGAGCTCGTCCAGCTCGCTGTCGATCAGTTTCCAGGACAGGCCGACGGTTTCCAGCTGGCCGATGGTGGTGGCCTGGCTGCTGATGGAGTCGCGGTCGTAGACCAGGCCGGCAATGACCTGGGCGCGTACGCGTTCGAGCTCTTCGGCGCTGGGCGGGGTGGTCTTGAGTTCTTCAAGCAACTGCCAGATGCCTTTCTCCACATCGTCGAGGGTTTTCTGCTTTTGCACGTTCGGCGTGGCCGAGATCAGGAACAGGCTGTCGCCGCGGGTGAAGGCGTTGTAGCTGGACGAGGCGCCGGCCACCAACTCCTGGCCACGCTCCAGGCGTGCCGGCATGCGGGCGCTGTAGCCGCCGTCGAGCAGTGCCGAGATCAGGCGCAGGGCATGCACGGTGCGCGGGTCCTTGGCGGTGGGCAGGCCGGGCACGTTGAAACCATAGATCAGGCTGGGCAGCTGGGTGCGTACGTGCAGGGTCAGCTGGCGCTGGCCAGGCTCGGCCAGCTCCAGTGGCAGCTTGGCCGGCGGTACGGCGCGCTTTGGAATGCTGCCGAAATACTTCTGTGCCAGGCCCTTGACCTCGTCGGCGGTGACATCGCCGACCACCACCAGGGTGGCATTGTTGGGTACGTACCAGGACTCGTACCAGTGGCGCAGTTCTTCGACCTTCATGCGCTCCAGGTCCGCCATCCAGCCGATGGTCGGCGTGTGGTAGCCGCTGGCCGGGTAGGCCATGGCGCGGAACAGCTCGAACGCCTTGGAGTTGGGCTGATCGTCGGTGCGCAGGCGGCGTTCTTCCTTGATTACCTCGATTTCGCGGCTGAACTCGTCGGCCGGCAGGCGCAGGCTGGCCAGGCGGTCGGCCTCCAGCTCCAGGGCGACCGGCAGGCGGTCGCGGGCCAGCACCTGGTAATAGGCGGTGTAGTCGTCGCTGGTGAAGGCGTTTTCTTCGGCACCCAAGTCACGCAGGATGCGCGAAGCTTCGCCGGGGCCGACCTTGGCGCTGCCCTTGAACATCATGTGTTCCAGCGCATGGGACAAACCGGTCTGGCCCGGGGTTTCGTAGCTGGAACCGACCTTGTACCAGATCTGCGAGACCACCACCGGGGCGCGATGGTCTTCGCGCACGACCACCTTCAGGCCATTGTCGAGGATGAATTCGTGGGTGGGTTGCACATCGGCGGCGAAGGCCACGAGCGGCAAGCAGAGCGTGCCGAGCAACAGGCCAGCGGCGCGGCGGGCTAGAGCATTCATAAGGTGTTTAACCTGTTCGGCGGCCCGCTGGGTTTAGCGTCGGCGGGCCAGGAGGTGCTAGGATACTGATCCGGTTGCCTGGCGACCATGCCTGTCGCCGTTCTGGCCCGCAGGACACTAAGACAAAACGTTGCGCATGAACCAGCAGGCTTCAAGATAGTCTGTTCTGCGTAGAGAGAATTCCCGATGGGCCATTGCTGGCTCATCGCTACCCTGAGATAGCCGTCCTCCATGTTTGGTTCCAACGACGACAAGAAAGCGCCGGCCGAGGCTGGCGAGAAGAAAGGCCTGTTCAGCTGGTTTCGCAAGAAGCCGCAGCAACCTGTCGCCGAACAGCCACAAGCCCCAGAGCCGCAGGCTGCAGAGCCTGTAGCGCCGCAGCCCGCCGTCGAGCGCCCTGAAGCTGCTCCGGTCGAGCCGGTGGTTGCAGAAACCCCCGTACCTGCAACCGAGGCGCCTCGGGCCGCCGAGCCGGCAACTGCCCCAGTGGTTACCCCGGTCCTTGAGCCCGCGCCCACCCCAGTGGCCGCCCCGGTCTTCGAGCCTGCACCCGCCCCAGTCCCGGCCCCCGAGCCTGCGCCGGCTGCAGAGGTTGTCCCGACCCTTCAGCCTGCCCCGGCCCCTGTGGGAGCGGGCGTGCCCGCGAATGCGCAGCCTGCGGCTCCGCAGGTCGAAACCCCTGCGCCGGTAGCTGCTCAAGCCGTTGAACCCCCTGTCAGCAACCTGGTCCTGCCCGTTGCCGAGGAACCTGTCGCTCTCGTCCCAGACCTGGAGCCAAAGGCCCCCCCAGCGATCCCCGAGCGTCAGGTGGCAGAGCCCGTCGCACCAGAGCCCGAGCCAGCTCCCGCAGCCGTCGCAACCGTTACCGAACAAGCCAAACCCGGCTTCTTCGCCCGCCTCAAGCAGGGCCTCTCGAAGACCAGCGCCAGTATCGGCGAGGGCATGGCCAGCCTGTTCCTCGGCAAGAAGGTCATCGACGACGACCTGCTCGACGAAATCGAGACGCGCCTGCTGACCGCCGACGTCGGTGTGGAAGCCACCTCGGCCATCGTCCAGAACCTGACCCAAAAGGTTGCCCGCAAGCAGCTGGCCGACGCCGACGCGCTTTACAAGTCGCTGCAGGAAGAACTGGCCGCGCTGCTGCGCCCGGTCGAGCAACCGCTGAAAGTGCAGGCGCAGACCAAGCCCTATGTGATCCTGGTGGTTGGCGTGAACGGCGCCGGCAAGACCACCACCATCGGCAAGCTGGCGAAAAAGCTGCAGGTGGAAGGCAAGAAAGTCATGCTTGCTGCCGGTGACACCTTCCGTGCCGCCGCGGTCGAGCAGCTGCAGGTGTGGGGCGAGCGTAACCAGATTCCGGTGATCGCCCAGCACACCGGCGCCGACTCCGCGTCGGTGATCTTCGACGCCGTGCAGGCCGCCAAGGCCCGTGGCGCCGACGTGCTGATCGCCGACACTGCCGGCCGCCTGCACACCAAAGACAACTTGATGGAAGAGCTGAAGAAGGTCCGTCGGGTGATCGGCAAGCTCGACGCCGATGCGCCACACGAGGTGCTGCTGGTACTCGACGCCGGCACCGGCCAGAACGCCATCAGCCAGGCCAAGTACTTCAACCAGAGTGTCGAACTGACCGGCCTGGCCCTGACCAAGCTGGACGGCACCGCCAAAGGCGGGGTGATCTTTGCCCTGGCCAAGCAGTTCAACATCCCGATCCGCTTCATCGGTGTTGGTGAAGGCATCGACGACCTGCGTACCTTCGAAGCCGAGCCGTTCGTCAAGGCTCTGTTCGCCGAGCGAGACTGACCATGATCCGATTCGAACAGGTTGCCAAGCGCTATCCCAATGGTCATGTGGGTTTGCATGAGCTGAGTTTCCGGGCGCGCCGGGGCGAATTCCTGTTCGTCACCGGCCATTCGGGCGCCGGCAAGAGCACCTTGCTGCGCTTGTTGCTGGCCATGGAACGCCCGACCAGCGGCAAGCTCATGCTGGCCGGTCAGGACCTGGGCCAGATCAGCAACGCGCAGATCCCGTTCCTGCGTCGGCAGATCGGCGTGGTGTTCCAGAACCACCAGCTGTTGTTCGACCGCACGGTGTTCAACAACATCGCCTTGCCACTGCAGATTCTCGGCTTGTCCAAGGCCGAGATCGCCAAGCGCGTGGATTCGGCGCTGGAGCGTGTGTCGCTGTCCGACAAGGGCGAACTGTTCCCGGCCGACCTGTCCACCGGGCAGCAGCAGCGGGTGGGTATCGCCCGCGCCATCGTGCACCAGCCGGCCCTGCTGCTGGCCGACGAACCCACCGGTAACCTCGACCCGCGCCTGGCAGCAGAGATCATGGGCGTGTTCGAGGACATCAACCGCCTGGGCACCACGGTATTGATCGCCAGCCATGACCTGGCACTGATTGCGCGCATGCGCCACCGCATGCTGACCTTGCAGCGCGGCCGCTTGATCGGCGATGGGGAGGCCGGGCAATGAGCACTATACGTACGCCGAAGGTTTCCGAGCGGGTTGCGCCAAAGCCGGCCGACCCGCAACCGGAGAAGAAAAAGCGCGGCGAGGACGATGACGGCCCGGATTTCCGCACACTGCTGCATGCCTGGCTGGAAAGCCACCGTGCCAGCATGGCCGACAGCCTGCGCCGCCTGGGCAAGCAGCCGATCGGCAGCTTTTTCACCTGCCTGGTGATGGCGGTGGCGCTGAGCATGCCCATGGGCCTGTCGTTGCTGCTGAAGAACGTCGAGCAGCTGGGCGGTTCGTGGCAGCGCGCTGCGCAGATTTCGCTGTACCTCAAGCTCGATGCCGGCAGCCGCGATGGTGAAGCGCTGCGCGACGAGATCAAGGGCATGCCTGGGGTGGCGGACGCGCAATTTGTCAGCCGCGAGCAGGCGCTGGAGGAATTCCAGCAGCAGTCCGGGCTGGGCGAGGCCCTGCGCGAACTGCCCGACAACCCGCTGCCTGGCGTGGTGGTAGTGACCCCGACCGAGGTCGACAAGCCGGCCCTGGACGCCTTGCGTCAGCGCCTGTCGGAGCTGCCACGGGTGGAGGTGGCGCAACTGGACCTGGTGTGGGTCGAGCGCCTGGCGGCCATCCTCAAACTGGGTGACCGCTTCGTCTTCGGCCTGGCCGTGATGCTGATTTCTGCCCTGCTGTTAGTAATCGGTAACACAATTCGTCTACACATTGAAAACCGCCGTGTCGAGATCGAAGTGATCAAGCTGGTAGGCGGCACTGACGCCTACGTGCGCCGGCCTTTCCTGTACATGGGCGCCCTGTATGGCCTGGGTGCGGGCTTGCTGGCGTGGGGTATCCTGGCGTTTGGCCTGAACTGGCTCAACGACGCGGTGGTAGGGCTTTCCGGGCTGTACGGCAGTGACTTCGCCCTGGGCGGGGTGCCGGCGTCCGATGGTCTGTCGCTCTTGATCGGAGCGGTGCTGTTGGGGTATATCGGTGCATGGATTGCCGTCGCTCGTCATCTGAACGAGCTGGCGCCGCGATAGTTTTTACGTGCCAGCATTGACATTTTCTTCACTGCGGAACTTGTACCGTCGTCCCAGGTCAATGTTGGCAGCGCCCACAAGGCGCGAGTTTAGTAAGTCGGAGGTTCTTGAATGACCACATCGTTGCAACCTGCCTATGCCCTGGTACCCGGTGCAAACCTGGAAGCCTATGTGCACACGGTCAACAGCATCCCGCTGCTGACGGTCGAGCAGGAGCGTGATCTGGGCGAGCGTCTCTATTATGAGCAGGATGTCGAGGCCGCTCGTCAAATGGTGATGGCCCACCTGCGTTTCGTCGTACATATCGCCCGCAGCTATGCCGGCTACGGGCTGGCCCAGGCTGACCTGATCCAGGAAGGCAACGTCGGCCTGATGAAGGCCGTCAAGCGCTTCAACCCGGAAATGGGCGTGCGCCTGGTGTCGTTCGCCGTACACTGGATCAAGGCAGAGATCCACGAGTTCATTCTGCGCAACTGGCGCATCGTCAAGGTGGCCACCACCAAGGCCCAGCGCAAGCTGTTCTTCAACCTGCGCAGCCAGAAGAAGCGCTTGGCGTGGCTGAACAACGACGAAGTGCATCGCGTGGCAGAAAGCCTTGGCGTCGAACCGCGTGAAGTGCGTGAGATGGAAAGCCGTCTGAGTGGCCAGGACATGGCCTTCGACCCGGCAGCGGAAGCTGACGACGACAGCGCCTTCCAGTCGCCTGCGCATTATCTGGAAGACCACCGTTACGACCCGGCGGTGCAGTTGGAGGATGCCGACTGGAGCGATAACTCCACCAGCAACCTGCACGAAGCGCTGCAAGGGCTGGACGAGCGTAGCCGCGATATTCTCTATCAGCGCTGGTTGGCGGAAGAGAAGGCCACGCTGCATGAGCTGGCAGACAAGTACAGCGTATCGGCTGAGCGGATTCGCCAGCTGGAGAAAAATGCGATGAACAAGGTCAAGGCATTGATCGCAGCCTGATCGAGCCTTGGTTGTAGAGAAGCCGCTGGCCCCGATGGGGCGAGCGGCTTTTTTGTGCACGGCGTGAATGTTGTGACGCCCGAGAGATCGAGCGCCGCCCGCGCGGCGCTCGATTTGCGCATCACCGCAAAATTCAAAGCTTGCGCGAAGTATCGAGCTGCATCAGGTAACCGGGCCCACCCAACTGGCTCATCTGCCGGCGAATCCACCCCGCCCGGCTAGCCACATAGGCACTTGGCCGGCTGGCACTCCACTTGATCGGGCTTGGCAGCACTGCGGCCAGTTGTGCGGCCTGCTGGCGGCTGAGCCGACTGGCATCGACACCAAAGTGATAACGCGCCGCTGCCTGGGCGCCAAATACGCCTTTGCCCCATTCGGCACTGTTCAGGTAAACCTCAAGAATCCGCTCCTTGGACCAGAACAGCTCGATCAGGGCCGTGAACCAGGCCTCCAGCCCTTTACGGAACCAGCTGCGCCCGGACCACAGGAACAGGTTCTTGGCCACTTGCTGGGTCAGGGTGCTGGCACCGCGAACATTGCCGCCGCGCTCGTTGTAGGCCAGCGCCGCCTGGATAGCCGGGATGTCGAACCCCCAGTGGCTGGCGAACTTCTGGTCCTCGCCGGCGATGACGGCAACCTTCAGCTCATCGGAGATGTTCTCCCACGGCTCCCAGTCGCGCTGCAGATCGATGGATTCTCCATTCACCCAAGACTGCACCTTGCGCTCGACCATCAGGGCCGTGCCGGGTGGTGGCACCCAGCGGAACACCAGTACCAGCACAATGCTGCCGGCAGCAAACCATAGCAGGGCACGGGAGAGGCGGCGGAGAAGGGTTGGCAGCATGGCGATGGCTTGGCCGTACGGGTGGAAGGGGCCATTATACAGACCCGATACAAGGAGTCGTCCCATGCTTCGCAGCTTCCTGATGCTTGCCGCCTTTTTCGGCTTTACCGGGGTCGCCCTGGGTGCCTTCGCTGCCCACGGCCTGAAAAGCCGGCTGACGGCAGACTACCTGGCGATCTTCCACACGGGCGTGACCTACCAGCTGGTGCATGCCTTGGCGATCTTCGCCGTCGCCGTGCTCTCGGTACACCTGCCCGGGCGCCTGGTCGGCTGGGCTGGCGGCCTGTTTGCCTTAGGCATCGTGCTGTTCTCCGGCAGCCTGTACCTGCTGACCCTCAGCGGCCTCGGCAAGCTGGGCATCATCACGCCGATCGGCGGCCTGTGCTTCCTGGCCGGCTGGCTGTGCCTGGGCCTGGCAGCCTGGCGGCTGGGCTGACCGAGTGGTCCACAATCGCGACTAATGGCGTGCACCGGCCTTGGGTTGCAGGTGGGTTCGGCGCTAGAATGCGGGCCCCAAAGAACAATGGTGGCCGTGCGCATGCGCATTCAACTGAACGGTGAACCTTACGAACTGCCTGCTGGCGAAAGCGTTGCAGCCCTGCTGACGCGCCTGGAACTGACCGGGCGCCGTGTGGCAGTAGAGCTGAACCTGGATATCGTGCCGCGTAGCCAGCACGACAGCACGGTGCTGAACGACGGCGACCAGGTCGAAGTGGTCCACGCCATCGGTGGTGGCTGACAGCAGCCCGGCGGTTTACAAGCAAGCCCAGCAACCTATTCCCGAGGAACAACGATGAGCAACGTTCGTAGCGACAAGCCCTTCACCCTGGCCGGGCGTACTTTCCAGTCGCGCCTGCTGGTCGGCACCGGCAAGTACCGTGACATGGAAGAAACCCGCCTGGCCACCGAGGCCTCGGGTGCCGAAATCGTCACCGTCGCCGTACGCCGCACCAACCTTGGCCAGAATGCGGGCGAGCCGAACCTGCTCGACGTACTGTCGCCCGACAAGTACACCATCCTGCCGAACACCGCAGGCTGCTTTGACGCGGTGGAAGCGGTGCGCACCTGCCGTCTGGCTCGTGAACTGCTGGACGGGCGCAAGTCGCACGAATCCCGCACGCTGGTGAAACTGGAAGTGCTGGCCGACCAGAAAACCCTGTTCCCCAACGTGATCGAAACCCTCAAGGCCGCCGAAGTGCTGGTCAAGGAAGGTTTCGACGTAATGGTGTACACCAGCGACGACCCGATCATCGCCCGTCAGCTGGCCGAAGTCGGCTGCATCGCGGTCATGCCGCTGGCTGGCCTGATTGGCACCGGCCTGGGCATCTGCAACCCCTACAACCTGCAGATCATCCTGGAAGAATCCAAGGTGCCGGTGCTGGTCGATGCCGGCGTAGGTACCGCTTCTGACGCCACCATCGCCATGGAAATGGGCTGCGAGGCAGTGCTGATGAACTCGGCCATCGCCCACGCCCAGCAGCCGGTGCTGATGGCCGAAGCCATGAAGCACGCCATCGTCGCCGGTCGCATGGCCTACCTGGCCGGCCGTATGCCGAAGAAACTCTATGCCAGCGCCTCTTCGCCGCTGGATGGTCTGATCAAGTAAGAGCTCCTGATGACTGAATCGCACGATACGCCGATCACCCCCGACGGCGAAGCCCGCCCACACCGCCGCATCAAAAGCTTCGTGATGCGCGCCGGGCGCATGACCGAAGGCCAGCAACGCGGCTTGGACCAGGGCGGCCCGCTGTACATCCTGCCGCTGGCCGACAGCCCGGTGGACTATGACCAGGTGTTCGGCCGTTCGGCGCCGCGCACCCTGGAGATCGGCTTCGGCATGGGCCATTCCCTGCTGGAAATGGCGGCTGCCGCGCCTGAGCAGGATTTTATCGGTGTGGAAGTGCACCGCCCGGGTGTCGGCGCGCTGCTGAACGGCGTACTGACTCAGGGCCTGAAGAACCTGCGGGTGTACGACTGCGATGCCATCGAAGTGCTGAACCGCTGTGTGGCGGACAACAGCCTCGACCGCCTGATGCTGTTCTTCCCAGACCCTTGGCACAAGGCGCGCCACCACAAGCGCCGCATCGTCCAGCTGGAGTTTGCCGAGCTGGTACGTCGCAAGCTCAAGCCTGGTGGCGTGTTCCACATGGCCACCGACTGGGAGCCGTATGCCGAGTACATGCTGGAAGTGATGAGCGCCGCCCCGGGCTATCGCAACCGTGCAGCCGACGGCACCTACGTGCCACGCCCGGAAGAGCGCCCGATCACCAAGTTCGAACGCCGCGGCGAGCGGCTGGGGCATGGGGTATGGGACTTGAAGTTCGAGAAGGCGGATTGATCGGCTGATCTGGCCTTTCGATGTGCTGGTGCTTGCAGAAATGCGGGCGAAAAAAACCGCCTTGAGAAAGGCGGTTTTTTTGTGAGCGACAGGACTGAGTATCCTTCGCTCTGGGACTTCACCGAAAACGTCCCCACAGTCAGGGGATCATAAGCAGCCAAAAAGGGCGCGTCAACGATCAGAAATATCCAGCATCACGTGTGTCTGCGCGGTTAACAGCTTTGATTGCGCATCCCAATTATCATCGTGTTGCTCCTGTGGGGAAAAATTCGGTGATGGGTCGGGTAGGAGAAGAATTCTGCTTTCCGGCCCCTTCGACACGGCCTGAGAACCGTGCCGGTAACTGACTTCGAAGGGCCATTAACCTGGCCACTTCACCGAACACGTCCCCAGAGTTTTCGAAGGCATCGAAGTGCCGGTTAGATGCTGGAAGATTGGCCCGCCAACACGGAGGCCAAGGCATATGAAGCGTTTGCTTGATGCGCTGAGCCGCGTCTGGAAGCTCATTCGGATCTTGATTGTGCTCAAGACCGTTCGGGACTTCATGCGTGACCACTTCGATGATGCCCGTTAAGGGCTAGTCAGGTGGTAGGGCTGCCCTGGTTTCCCGGGGCAGCTTTTTGCAACCCTTACCCTCGGCGATCAGCCACCACACCAATCAACACCAGCACCACCAGCAACACCGGCGCCAGCGCGTAGTTGTTGAACTGGCCCAGCCCCTTCACCACCCACGGCGTGGCGTAGATCAGTGCCGCACCGCTGCCCACCATCACCATCAGCGCCATGAACGGCACCCGCAGTGCACCCGCCAGGCCACCGAGGCGTTGTTCGGCCCAGGCTTTGACATCGCTGCCGAACAGCACCAGCAGGCAGCCTACCAAGGCCAGTGAAATCTCCGACAGATTGCCGCGGCTCCAGCGGGAAACCGTCGCGAGTAGATCAAGTACCAGATCCATGGGTCATCCTTAGGTCAAGAAATACTGCAGCAGGTCGTTGAGGAACAACTGGCCCCTTGGCGTGGCTACCAGTCGATCCGGTTCGACCTGTAAAAGGCCTTTTTGTTCGGCGGCGCGGCGTGCCTCGCGCAGTTGTGCAAGCGGCAAACCAGTGCGCTGGGTGAACAGTTCGGCTTCCACGCCATCGGTCAGGCGCAAGGCGTTCATCAGGAACTCGAACGGCAGCTCGTCGACCGGCAGCAGCTTCTCGCCGGCCTTGAACGGCTTGGCCAGGTTCAGGTAGTCCTTGGGCAGGCGGGTTTTCCAGGTGCGCAGGATGCGGCCGTCGGCGAAGGTCAGCTTGCCGTGTGCACCGGCACCAATGCCGATGAAGTCGCCAAAGCGCCAGTAGTTGAGGTTGTGCCGCGCGGCGCGGTCCGCCTGGGCATAGGCCGAAACTTCATACTGGCGGAACCCGTGCTCGGCCATCAGTGCCTGGCCCGCCTCCTGGATGTCCCAGAGGATGTCGTCCTCGGGCAGCTCTGGCGGCTGGTTCCAGAACACCGTGTTCGGTTCCACTGTCAGCTGGTACCACGACAGGTGCGTCGGCCCCAGGTCGATGGCCTGGCGCAGGTCACCCAGCGCGTCATCCAGCGACTGGTCGGGCAGGCCGTGCATCAGGTCCATGTTGAAGTTGTCGAAGCCGGCAGCACGCGCCATGCCGGCAGCACGGACCGCTTCGTCACCATTGTGGATGCGTCCCAGCGCCTCCAGCTTGGCTGGCTGGAAGCTCTGTACGCCGATGGACAGGCGGTTGATGCCGGTTTGCCGGTAGGCCTTGAACTTGTCCTGCTCGAAGGTACCCGGGTTGGCCTCCAGGGTGATTTCGATGTCTGGCGCGAACGGGATGCGTCGTTCCACGCCGCGCAGCAGCCGCCCCAGGGCGTTGGCACTGAACAGGCTGGGTGTACCGCCACCAAAGAAGATCGAGCTGATCGGGCGGCCCTGTACGGCGGCCAGCTCCTGGTCAAGGTCGTCCAGCAGGGCCGAGACGTAGGCGTCTTCCGGCAGTTCAGGCCCGGCAGCGTGGGAGTTGAAGTCGCAGTAAGGGCATTTGCGTACGCACCACGGGATGTGGATGTACAGCGCCAGCGGCGGCAGGCTGGTAAAGGCCGCCGCGCCGGGAGAGGACAGCATTTCGATCATGCCAGGCCCAGACGTTGGCGCAGCAGGGCCATGGCACGGGCGCGGTGGCTGAGCTGGTTTTTATCTGCCGGGGCCAGGTCGGCGCTGGAGCAGTTGCGCTCCGGTACCCAGAACAGCGGGTCGTAGCCGAAACCGTGCTCGCCGCTGGCTTCGAACAGGATGCTGCCGTGCCACAGGCCTTCGCACAGGATCGGCAACGGGTCGTCGGCATGGCGCACCAGCGCCAGGACGCAGACGAACTGCGCGCCGCGCTCGCCTTCGGGCACGTCTTTCAGGGCCTCGAGCAGCTTGGCGTTGTTCGCTGCGTCACCCTGGCCGTCGGCATAGCGTGCCGAGTAGATACCCGGCGCACCACCGAGGAAGTCCACGGCCAGGCCGGAATCGTCGGCCAAGGCGGGCAGCCCGGAAATACGCGCGGCGTTGCGTGCCTTGAGGATGGCGTTCTCGACAAACGACAGGCCGGTTTCTTCCGGCTCGACCTGGCTGAACTCGCCAATCGAGCGCAGCTGCACGGACTGGCCGAGCATGGCCTGGAGTTCCTTGAGTTTGCCGGCGTTATGGCTGGCCAATACGAGTTGCTGGAAATTCATCATTCGCCTGGGAACACTTCCTGGTTGAAGCTGAGGGAGTTACTGATGCCGCCTGTTTCGATGTTCAGGTCGAAGGTGACGGTTTCTGGCTGGTCGATCTTGAACTGGGCGATGTAGTACACCGCGCCCTGTTCGGTAACCTGCTTGAACGACAGCGGGCTGCTGCGCCCGGTCAGGTCCTTGACGGTGCCGCTGACCACCGCCATGGCAGGTTTGTCGGCCTTGAGCACGGTAATGTTGAGCACGCCCTGATTCTTGCTGCGTATCAGCCCGGTGGCTGCGGCCACCTTGGGTGTAAGCATGCTCGACGTGAATGCGCTGTAATGCACCGTCACGTCGCCAAACACTTCCTTGCGCTCGGGCCGGGCGGCATCGGCAGCCAGTACCGGCAATGCCAGGCACAGGCTGATCAGGAACAGGGCTAGGCGACGCATGGGGCAATTCCTCCGGTGGGCGTCAGACAGCGAGCTGGTGCTCTGGCAGGCCCGGGCTGCTGACGCGGTAGATGCCGATCTCACCTAGAAGATTAGGCCAAAGCCGGCCACCCCACCCGTTGCGGTGCAAGTGGTCGACGGCCAGGCGGTCAAGCACCTTGGCCCTGCGTTCGTGCACCAGCTCCTCGAAGTCGGCGAAGGTGCAGAAGTGGATGTTCGGCGTGTTGTACCAGGTATACGGCATGAAGTCCGATACTGGCATGCGGCCTTTGGTCGCCAGGTACCAGCGGCAGCGCCAGTGGCCGAAGTTGGGGAAGGTGATGATGCACTGGCGGCCCACACGCAGCATCTCGTCGAGGATGCGGTCGGGGTACTCCACGGCCTGCAGGGCCTGGGTCATGATCACTACGTCGAAACTGTTGCTGGCGAAGTTGCCCAGGCCCTTGTCCAGGTCCTGCTCGATGACGTTGACGCCCTTGGCCACGCAGGCGGCGATGTTGTCGGCGTCGATCTCCAGGCCATAGCCGGTGACCTGCTTGCGGTCACGCAGCGAGGCCAGCAGTTCGCCGCTGCCGCAGCCCAGGTCGAGTACCCGGCTGCCGGCGGGGATCCAGTCGTGGATGATTTCCAGATCGGCTCTCATGCTGTCCTCAGATGGCAATGCGGTTCATGTAGTTCGAGAAACCCTGGATGTAGCGAGGCGTGGGGATCAGGAAGGCATCGTGCCCGTAAGGCGATTCGATCTCCAGGTAGCAGACGTTCTTGCGCGCAGCCATCAGGGCGTCGACGATCTCGCGCGAGCGGGCCGGCGAGAAGCGCCAGTCGGTGGTGAACGACATGATGCAGTAATCCGCCTTCACGTGAGCCAGGGTGGCAGCCAGGTCACCGCCTTGAGCTGCGGCCGGGTCGAAGTAGTCCAGCGCCTTGGTCATCAGCAAGTAGGTGTTGGCGTCGAAACGGCCAGAAAACTCCTCGCCCTGGTAGCGCAGGTAGCTTTCGACCTGGAACTCGACGCTGTGGAAGTCGTAGTTGAGCTTGTCGCTTTTCAGTTCACGGCCAAATTTCTCACCCATCGAGTCGTCGGACAGGTAGGTGATGTGACCGACCATGCGTGCCAGCATCAGGCCGCGCTTGGGAATCACACCCTGATCCTGGAACGAACCCCCATGGAATTCGGGGTCGGTGAGGATTGCCTGGCGAGCTACTTCGTTGAAGGCGATGTTCTGCGCCGACAGCTTGGGTGCCGAGGCGATGTCGACGCAATGGCGCACACGCTCCGGGTAGCTGATGGTCCATTGCAGGGCCTGCATGCCGCCCAGGCTGCCGCCGACGACAGCGGCCCATTGCTGGATGCCCAGGCGCTCGCCCAGGCGCACTTGGCTGTGCACCCAGTCCTCTACGGTCAGTACCGGAAAGTCGGCGCCGTAAGGCTTGCCCGTGGCCGGGTTGACGCTGCTGGGGCCGGTGCTGCCGTTGCAGCCGCCGAGGTTGTTCAGGCTGACCACGAAGAAGCGGTTGGTGTCGATCGGTTTGCCAGGGCCGATGCAGCTGTCCCACCATCCCGGTTTGCGGTCGGTGGCGGCATGGTAGCCGGCGGCATGGTGGTGGCCGGACAGGGCATGGCAGATCAGCACGGCGTTGCTCGCGCTGGCGTTCAGGGTGCCATAGGTCTCGTAGACCAGCTCGTAACTGGCCAGGGAGCGGCCACAAGCCAGTGCCAGCGGTTCATCGAACCGGGCGGTTTGCGGTACTACCAGACCGACGGAATCTTCGGGAAAGACAGTGGACATCGACCCTGCTCACGCTTGACGGAGGCGTAAGTCTAAAGAGCGCTACCCCCAGCGGCAAGCAAAGGCTTGCCGCTGGAAGCAACCAGGGTCAGATCATGCGCCACAGTTCTTGTGGCATGCCTGCGTAGGCGGCCAGCGGGGGCATGACGAACGATTGGATCACCTGGATCGCCAGGAAGGCGAAGATCGGCGAGATGTCCATGCCGCCCAGGTTGGGCACGAGGCGGCGGAACGGTGCCAGCACCGGCTCGCTGATCTGATAGGCCAGCTCGGCGGCCGGGTTGTGGCTGTTGGGGGCAACCCAGGAGACGATGACCATGACAATCATCGCCACCCAGAAAATCTTCAGGAACAGCGAGGTGATGCCGATGATCGCCCACATCAGCAGGTGCAGGACGTCACCGAAGGTGCCGTAGGTGACCATCAGCACGAAGCCCATCAGCAGGGCCTGGATGATGACCGCCAGCAGCAGCGACGAGGTGTCCAGCCCACCGATGCTGGGGATGATCCGGCGGATTGGCTTGAGCAGCGGCTGCGTGGCGCGCACTGCGAACTGGCACAGCGGGTTATAGAAGTTGGCTTTGACCAGTTGCAGGACAAAACGCAGCAGGACGATCACCAAGTAGAGGCTGACCAGGGTTTGCACCACGAAGATCGCGGCGCCGGACAGTGCATTCATCTAAAGCTCCTTATTTGCCCAGTTGTTCGGCCAGTTCGGCGGAGCGCGTGGCCGCAGCCTGCAGCGCCTGCTCGACGATGGCTTCGAAGCCGCTAGCCTGGAACGATTTGATCGCAGCTTCGGTGGTGCCGGCGGGCGAGGTGACGCGGCGGCGCAGCTCGGCGGCATCGACATCGCTGGCAACCGCCATGCGGGCAGCGCCAAGGGCGGTCTGCAAGGTCAGCCGGGAAGCGGTTTCACGTGGCAGGCCGAGCTTTTCGCCTGCTGCGGTCATGGCCTCGATCAGCAGGAAGAAGTACGCAGGGCCGCTGCCGGACACTGCGGTCACGGCGTCCAGTTGTTGTTCCTGATCCAGCCACAGGGCCGTGCCGACAGCCGACAGCAGTTGTTCGGCCTGCTGGCGCTGCGTGTCGGACACTTCTGCGGTTGCGTACAGGCCGCTTACGCCCTGGCGCAGCAGCGCAGGGGTATTGGGCATGCAGCGCACCACCGGGCGAGCGCCCAGCCAGCTTTGCAGGCTGGCACAGGTGATGCCGGCGGCGATGGAAACGATCAGTTGGCCATCCTGCAGGTTGGGTTGCAGGGCCTGGCACACGGCTTTCATGACCTGCGGCTTGACCGCCAGGACGATGACGTCGGCGCCGTCGATGGCCTGGGCGTTGTTCTCGAACGTTTCGATGCCGTGCTCGGCCTGGATGCGGGTGCGGGTCTCGGCGCCCGGGTCGCTGGCGCGGATCTGCGAGGCGTCCAGGCCCTGGGCACGCAAACCACCGATCAGGCTGGCGGCCATGTTGCCGGCGCCGATAAAGGCAATACGTGTCTTGCTCATGTCAGGTCCTTGTGGGGAAGAGTGAGTAAAGCATGGAGTCAGTTTTGGCCGTAGTCGCGGGCACCGAACAGGGCGGTGCCGATGCGTACCCAGGTCGCACCCTGTGCGATAGCCGCTTCCAGGTCGTGGCTCATGCCCATGGACAGGGTGTCCAGGCCAAGGCCCAGGCTTTCCTGCAACTGGCGCAAGCGGGCGAAGGAAGCTTCCTGGGCGGCGCGGTCGTCGGTGGGCTCGGGGATTGCCATCAACCCGCGCAAGCGCAGGTTGGGCAGCCCGGCCACGGCCTTGGCCAGGGCCGGAAGGTCGGCGGGGGCGCAGCCAGACTTGCTGTCTTCGCCGCTCACGTTCACTTGCAGGCAGAGGTTCAGTGGCGCCAGGCCGGCAGGGCGCTGCTCGGACAGGCGTTGGGCAATTTTCAGGCGGTCCACGGAATGCACCCAGTCGAAATGCTCGGCGATGGCTTTGGTCTTGTTCGACTGAATGGGGCCGATGAAGTGCCAGATCAAGGGCAGGTCGCTTAGCTCCTGCTGCTTTGTCAGCGCTTCCTGTAGGTAGTTTTCCCCGACATCGCGCACGCCAGCGGCGTGGATTTCGCGAATGGCACTGGCGGGCTTGGTCTTGCTCACGGCCAGCAACTGAACGCTGGCCGGATCGCGCCCGGCAGCCTGGGCAGCGCTGGCGATACGGGCGGAAATAGCGGAAAGGTTGTCTGCTAGGGTGGACATGGACGGATGCCGGCGGCTGTAGGGTCTGCGGCATTCTACCTACTTGAAGGCCTTTGGGGAGTCTCATGGATGTGACCGACCTGTTGGCCCGGGCCGTGGATGCGGGGGCTTCGGACCTGCACCTGGCGGCGGGCCAGATCCCGATGCTGCGCCTTGAGGGTGACTTGCAACGCATGAATTTGCCGGCTCTGGTGCCGGCAGACCTGGCCGAAGGCATGGCGCCCTTGCTGGCTGAACACCAACGGCGGCAATGGGCCCAGGGCGATGAGCTGGACCTGGCGCTGGAGTTGCCTGCGCTTGGCCGCTTTCGGCTGAACCTGTTTCGCCAACTGAACGGCCCCGGGGCTACCTTCCGGCTGATTCCGGGGCGGATCGCCACGCTGGATGAGCTCGACTTGGGGGATGTGTATCAAGCTGTTGCGCAATGCACTGATGGCCTGATTCTGGTCGGTGGGCCTACCGGCAGTGGCAAGTCCAGCACCCTGGCGACGTTGATCGACCAGCTGAACCGCGAACGGGCGCTGCACATCATCACCCTAGAAGACCCGGTCGAAGTTATCCACAGCAGCCAGCGCAGCCTGATCAACCAGCGTGAGATTGGCCGCCATAGCTGCGGCTTCGCCCAGGGGCTGCGCAGTGCGCTGCGCCAGGACCCGGATGTGATCATGATCGGTGAGCTACGTGACCTGGAAAGCGTTCGCCTGGCCTTGCGCGCAGCCGAGACCGGGCACCTGGTGCTGGCGACCGTGCATACGCGATCGGCGGCCAGCAGCGTTGACCGGTTGGTGGAGGTGTTTGCTGCCGAGGAAAAGCCCTTGGTGCGAGCGATGTTGGCCGAGTCGTTGCGCCTTGTAGTGGCGCAGGTACTGGTCAGGCGTGTGGGCGGTGGGCGGGTGGCGGCGCGGGAAGTGCTGGTGGCGACGCCGGCGGTGCGCAACCTGGTGCGGGAGGGGCGAATGGCGCAGTTGTGTTCGGTGATGCAGGGCGGGGCGGCGCAGGGGATGCGGACGATGGAGGGGGCGATGCGGGAGCTTAAGGAGAGCGGACTGATCAGAGGGTTATAGTGCCTGCTCAGGCCTCTTCGCGGGCACGCCCGCTCCCACAGGTACGGCACAGGGTTCGAAGGCTGTGCTGTACCTGTGGGAGCGGGCGTGCCCGCGAAGAGGCCGGACCTGTTAGCGCTTGGCCAGGTTCAGCTGCTGCTGTTCCTTCGGCAGCACCCGCTTGGCCACTACGTAGTGTTTTTGCCAGTAGGGCTTGCTCAGGTTGTCGATGCTTACCCGCTTGCCACGCCGTGGTGCGTGGATGAAGCGGTCGTTGCCCAGGTAGATGGCAACATGGTTCACCCGGCGGCTCTTGATGTTGAAGAAAATCAGGTCGCCAGGCTTGAGGTCACCCTTGGCCACCTTGACGCCGTGGCCTTGGGCCATGGCATTGGAGGTGCGCGGCAGGTCGACGTCGGCGACATCGTTGAAGGCGTATTTCACCAGCCCGCTGCAGTCAAAGCCTTTTTTCGGGCTGCTGCCACCCCAAACGTAAGGGGTACCGAGCACATTCACGGCACGGCTGAGCACATCGCTGCTCTGCTTCGGCGACATGGCAGCCACTGGCAAGCCGCGGTTGCTGGCGGCATTGCTCGGGCGTGCGCGTAGTGCGGTCTGCTTGACCGGCGCGTGTTTCACCGAGGCATTGGTGGTATAGCCGGTGAAACCATTGGGAAGACGTTGCTCACGATTGGTGGCGTGGGCGGCCAGGGGCAATAATAGGCAGAGGGTCAGCCATGTCTTGATCAAAGGCGGCATAGATGAAGCTCTTATGAATAGTTATGTGTTGGGCGCGCAACTTTATAACAGCTTTTTGATCAATCTTTGATCCGTTGGTCGATTGCCCAGGTGCCGTACGTCGGCCTGCGACGAGAAAGTCACATTTTTTTTTAGAAAATTTTCGGATAACCCACGAGGGCTACGCATGAACAGTTATCAACAGGGGGCGCCTTTTCACGACACCCACAGCAAGACCATTGGTTACCTGCTGTGGATTTTTGGCTTCACCGGGTCGCATCGTTTCTATTACGGCAAGCCGATTACCGGGACCCTCTGGTTCTTTACCTTCGGCCTGCTGGGCATCGGTTGGCTGATCGACCTGTTTCTGATCCCGTCCATGGACCGTGAAGCCGATCTGAGGTTCCAGTCTGGCCGTATCGACTACAACATCGCCTGGGTTCTGCTGACCTTCCTAGGGGTGTTTGGCCTGCACCGGCTGTATCAGGGCAAGTGGATCACCGCGATCATCTACTTCTTTACCGGCGGCTTGTTCCTGGTGGGGGTGCTGTACGATTTCTGGACGTTGAACAGCCAGGTCTCCGAGCGTAACGCCTTGCGTTGAAATGCTTCGCGGGTAATGAAAAGGCCTTGTCGCACCGAAGCGGCAAGGCCTTTTTTGTTGCTGGGTTACTGCCGCGTCTGCCGTTGTTGCAGCAGCAGGTTGCTGAACCCGGCCCCGGCCAGTTGCTTCTGCGCACCGGTCAGCTGTTCACGGTTGGTGAACGGCCCGACCAGTACGCGGTACCACGTCTCGTCCTTGACCGTACCCGACTCCACCTTCACCGACTGGCCCAGCAGGATGATCTGCGCGCGGACCTTGTCGGCATCGGCCTGCTTGCGGAACGAGCCAGCCTGCAGGAAGTACTGGGTGGTCGCAGCCGGCTTGATCACCGGCGGTGGCGGTGGCGGGGTCTGGCCCAGCAACGCCGCCTGGGCGCGGGCGGTGTCGATTTTCGCAGCTTCTGCCGGCGTCACCGGGGTCACCGGCTGGGCGGGTACCGGTGGTGTCTTCTCGGGCACGGCCTCCGGCGGCACGATCACCTCGGACTCCGGCAGCAGGGTGTAGAAGTCGTACTTCGGCTTCACCGGCTGCTGTGGGGTGGCCTGCGCAGGCTTGCTCGCTTCGGCCACTTTCTCCGGCTTCTGCTGATCGGGCTTGGCGCGCTTGATGTCATCGCCACCGGGCTCGAGCTTCATCAGGAACACGATGAACGCGCCGACGGTGAGGCCAACGGCCATCCATACCCAACCAGGGATCGGCTGTTTGGCCGGTGCCGTCTGGCGGCTGGCGCCGCGTTTTGGGGCGGGTTTTTTCTTGGCAGCCAACTTACATGCGCTCCAGGGTTTCCAGGCCGAGCAGTTCCAGACCTTGTTTGAGGGTACGGCCGGTCAGGGCGGCCAGGCGCAGGCGGCTTTGCTGTTGCTCCGGGGTGTCGGCGGCGAGGATCGGGCAGTTCTCGTAGAAGCTGGAGAACAGGCCGGCCAGGTCGTACAGGTAGCTGCACAGCACGTGCGGCGTGCCTTTGTCGGCGACGCTATTGAGGGTTTCGCCAAACTGCGCCAGGCGCGCGGCCAGGTCCTGCTCATGGGCGGCCTGCAGCACGATCTTGCCGTCGACTTCGTCAAAGCTTTTGCCCAGCTTGCGGAATACGCCGGCTACGCGGGTGTAGGCGTACAGCAGGTAAGGGGCGGTGTTGCCTTCGAAGTTGAGCATCAGCTCGAAGTTGAAGCTGTAGTCGCTGGTGCGGTGCTTGGACAGGTCGGCGTATTTCACCGCGCCAATGCCCACCACTTCGCCGATGTGTCGCAGATCTTCGTCAGCCAGGCTCGGGTTCTTCTCCTTGACCAGCGCGTAGGCACGCTCCTTGGCTTCGGTGAGCAGGTCGATCAGCTTGACGGTGCCGCCGTCGCGGGTCTTGAACGGGCGGCCGTCGGCGCCGTTCATGGTGCCGAAGCCCATGTGCTCCATCTGCATCGGGTGGCCGACAAAGCCTGCGCGGCGCGCTACTTCGAACACCTGGTTGAAGTGCAGGGCCTGGCGCTGGTCGACAAAGTACAGGGCGCGGTCAGCGTGGAGCACGTTGCTGCGGTAACGCACGGCGGCCAGGTCGGTGGTGGCGTACAGGTAGCCGCCGTCGGCTTTCTGCACGATCACCGGCAGTGGTTCGCCTTCGCTGTTCTTGAATTCCTCGAGGAACACGCACTGGGCGCCTTGGTCCTCCACCAACAGGCCCTTGGCCTTGAGGTCAGCCACCACGTTGGCCAGGTCGTCGTTGTACGCGCTTTCGCCCATCACGTCGGCCATGGTCAGCTTGACGTTGAGCAGCTCGTAGGTCTTCTGGCAGTGCGACAGCGAGATGTCCTTGAAGCGTGTCCACAAGGCCAGGCACTCGGGGTCGCCGGCCTGCAGCTTGACCACCAGGCCACGGGCGCGCGTGGCGAACTCTTCGGATTCGTCGAAGCGTTTCTTCGCCGCCCGGTAGAAGTTTTCCAGGTCTGACAGCTCGTCACTGGTGATCGGGTTTTCCTGCAGGTAGGCCATCAGCATGCCGAACTGGGTACCCCAGTCGCCGACGTGGTTCTGGCGGATGACGTTGTCACCCAAAAATTCCAGCACGCGTGCGACGCTGTCACCGATGATGGTCGAGCGCAGGTGACCGACGTGCATTTCTTTGGCCAGGTTCGGCGCCGACATGTCGATGACGACCTTTTCGCGCGGGCCGGCCTTGCGCACGCCCAGATGGTCATCGGCCAGGGCGGCATCCAGGCGGTTGGCCAGGGCTTCGGTGTTCTGGAAGAAGTTGAGGAAGCCGGGGCCAGCGATTTCCACCTTGCTGATGTCGGCGCTGGCGGGCAGGGCGGCGATCAGTTTTTCAGCCAGGTCGCGTGGCTTCATGCCTGCCTGCTTGGCCAGCATCATGGCGATGTTGCTGGCGAAGTCGCCGTGGGTCTTGTCCCGGGCGTTTTCCACCTGGATCGCCGGCGACAGCCCGTCAGGCAGCACACCGTCGGTGACGAGTTGGGTGAGGGCTTGCTGGATCAGCTGGCGAATGGTGTCTTTCATGGGGATCTCTTTTCGACCGCAAGCGCGGTGAGCGCCTGGATGCGCAGGTGGAAAAACTGGGCATTATCCGTTGCCGGGAGCGGGTTGCCAACCTTTGGGGCTGCAAAGCAGCGCCAGAGGTCAGTACAGGTCGACCGGGTCGACGTCCAGCGACCAGCGTACCTGGCGCCCGCTCGGCATCTGCTCCAACACTAGCAACCAGGCGCTGATCAGTCGATGCAATGGCGCCCGGGTATTGGCCTGTATCAACAGTTGCGCGCGGAAGCGCCCGGCGCGGCGTTCCATGGGCGCCGGCACCGGGCCCAGCAGTTCGATGCCCGGCAGGCGCTGCTCGGCCACCAGGCGTTCGGCGGCGGCGCAGGCTTCGTCGAGGAAACCTTCGGCCTGCCCCGGCTTGTGCGCTTCGGCACGCAGCAGGGCCAGGTGGGAGTAGGGCGGCAGCCCGGCGGCGCGGCGTTCGTCCAGGGCCTGTTCGGCAAAGGCGAAGTAGCCCTGCTCGGTAAGCTGCACCAACAGCGGGTGGTCGGCCAGGTGGGTCTGGATGATGACCTTGCCTGGCTCTTCGGCCCGCCCGGCGCGCCCGGCCACCTGCACGATCAGCTGCGCCATGCGCTCACTGGCGCGAAAATCACCCGAGAACAGCCCACCATCGGCGTCGAGGATGGCCACCAGAGTCACCCGGGGGAAGTGGTGGCCCTTGGCAAGCATCTGCGTACCGACCAGGATGCTCGGCTGGCCGCGCTGTATGGTAGTGAACAGGTTGTGCATGGCGTCCTTGCGCGCCGTGCTGTCGCGGTCCACCCGCAGGATCGGGTAGTCCGGAAACAGCACCTTCAGGCGTTCTTCGGCGCGCTCGGTGCCCGCGCCGACCGGGCGCAGGTCCACGTGGTTGCACTGCGGGCACTGGTGCGGCAGGCGTTCGTCGTAGCCACAGTGGTGGCAGCGCAGCACGCCAGAACGCTGGTGCACGGTCATGCGTGCATCACAGCGCGGGCACTCGGACAGCCAGCCACAATCGTGGCACAGCAAGGTCGGGGCGAAGCCGCGGCGGTTGAGGAACACCAGCACTTGCTGGCCTGCCTCCAGGGTCTGGCGGATGGCTTGCTGCAGCGGGCCGCTGATACCGCTGTCCAGTGGCAGGCTCTTTACATCCAGGCGCAGCATGCGCGGCGGGCGGGCGCCACCGGCGCGCTGGTTCATGCGCAGCAGGCGGTAGCGACCGGTCAGGGCGTTGTGCAGGGTTTCCAGCGACGGCGTGGCAGAACCTAGCAGGATCGGGATGTTCTCCTGGTGGGCGCGCACCAGTGCCAGGTCGCGGGCGTGATAGCGCAGCCCCTCCTGCTGTTTATAGGAGCCGTCGTGCTCCTCGTCGATGATGATCAGGCCGGGGTTTTTCATCGGCGTGAACAATGCCGAGCGGGTGCCGATGATGATGTCGGCCTCGCCGTCCCGGGCAGCCAGCCAGGCGTCCAGGCGCTCGCGGTCGTTCACCGCCGAATGCAGCAGCGCGATGCGGGCGTTGAAGCGTTGCTCGAAGCGCGCCAGGGTCTGTGGGCCGAGGTTGATCTCCGGGATCAGCACCAGCGCCTGCTTCCCGGCTTCCAGGGTTTCACGAATCAGCTGCAGGTAGACCTCGGTCTTGCCGCTGCCGGTGACGCCGGCCAGCAGGAACGCGCCAAAGCCCCCAAAGCCTTCGCGCACGGCGTCAAAGGCGTCGCGCTGCTCATCGTTGAGCGGCAATTCCGGCTGCGCCAGCCAGTGTTCGTGGCGTAGCGCCGGCAAGTGCCGGCGGAGTTCAATCTGCACCAGCTCCTTGGCCAGCAGCAGGTCGAGGCTGTCCTTGTTCAGGTTGAGCTTGGCCAGCAGGCTGTGGGCCACGCCGTGCGGGTGCTGGGCCAGGGTCTTGAGGGCGTCGCGCTGGCGCGGCGCGCGGGCGATCCGGGGGTCTTCCAGGCGGGCGCCGGGGGCAATATGCCAGAAGCGCTCCTGGCGCATCTCGGCAGGTTCGCCCTGGCGCAATAGCGTCGGCAGGGCCCAGCTCAGGGTATCGCCCAGGCTGTGCTGGTAGTACTGGGCGGTCCACAGGCACAGTTTGAATAGCGATGGCGGGATCGGCGATACCGGATCGAGCAGGGCGCTGGCCGGCTTGAGCTTGTCGGCGGGCACCTCGCTCTGTGCGCACACCTCCACCAGCACGCCTATCATCTCGCGGCGGCCGAATGGCACGCGAATGCGCATGCCTGGGGTCAAGGCCTGGCGCGCCATGCTCGCGGGTGCCTTGTAGTCGAACAGGCGACGCAGCGGGGAGGGCAGGGCAAGGCGCAGGATGACGTCGGGCACGCGGAAGGTCTCGGAGGGCGTATCAAAGACTGGCGAGCCTAGCAGACGACGGTCGGTGCAAGCGACAACTTGCACTAGCGCAGCGCTCTGGTATTATTTGCCGCCTAATTACGTGCGGTATTCAACAATTGGTGTTGGATGGCGGCACGCAGCTCGAGGAAGCGACCATGAAAGAAGGTATCCACCCGAACTATGAAGTAGTTGCAGTCACCTGCAGCTGCGGCAACAAGTTCGAAAGCCGTTCGACCCTGGGCAACACCCTGTCGATCGACGTTTGCAACCTGTGCCACCCGTTCTACACCGGTAAGCAGAAAGTCCTGGACACCGGTGGTCGCGTACAGAAGTTCGCCGATCGCTTCGGCATGTTCGGTGCCAAGAAGTAATCATGCGCATGGCGAACCCCTCGGGTTTCGCATTGCTGCAAAAAAAAGCGCCCCTTGTGGGCGCTTTTTTTATGGGCGTCATCTGGCATTTCCCGGCCCTGGCGTTCTGCCCGCTGCCGGAGCAGCCACAGCAAGTGCAGGTACGCCAGGTGGTGGATGGCGATACCTTGCGCCTGGTCGATGGCCGCAGCGTGCGCCTGATCGGCATCAATACCCCGGAAGTCGGCCGCAAAGGGCGCACCAGCGAGCCCTATGCCGAGGCCGCCAGGCGACGTCTTCAAGCGTTGGTCAATGCCAGTGACGGCCGCGTCGGCCTGGTGCCGGGCGTTGAGGGAAAAGACAAATATGGCCGCACACTGGCGCATATCTATGGCCTGAATGGCGACAATATGGAAGCACGGTTGCTCAGCGAGGGTTTGGGCTACCGCGTTGCAGTTGCCCCCAATGTAAGCCTCAGCGGCTGCCTGCAGGTTGCCGAGCAAGCGGCGCGCAAGGGCGGTATCGGTGTGTGGCGACGCTCGCCCGTGGTGCCTGCAGGCAATGTCAGGCAGTCGGGTTTCGTTGTGGTCGGTGGCCGCATCAAGGGTATCGAGCGCAACCGTGGTGGGGTCTGGCTCACCCTGGACGACACTGTGGTGCTGCAGGTTCCCGCTCGTCTGCAACGCAACTTCCCCGCCAGCTTCTTCGATAACCTCAAGGGACGCCAGGTCGAAGCGCGAGGCTGGGTGCTGGACCGTTCCCGCAAGGGCGGCCTGAAGCCTGGGCAGCGACGCTGGGTGTTGCCATTGACCGATCCGAGCATGTTGGAGCGTTTTTCAGGCTAAAAGATGTAGACATTTCGCTATTGGATTGTACACACTGTTAGCCGTATGCCCCCGTGGGTTATAGCGTAAAGTCGTAGGCTAAAGGCCTTGACACAAGTGACCGACCAGTCTTGTGACTCCCCGGCTCTTTGCGTATCCTCGGCGGTCCGTCAGAACAGTAAATAGCGGAATGCCCACCATGTCAGACCTGAAAACCGCCGCTCTCGAATACCACGCTCAACCTCGTCCGGGGAAACTGAGCGTCGAACTCTCCAAGCCCACTGCCACCGCCCGTGACCTCGCCCTGGCCTACAGCCCAGGTGTTGCTGAGCCCGTGCGTGAAATCGGCCGTGATCCAGAGCTGGCTTACAAATACACCGGCAAAGGCAACCTGGTTGCGGTGATTTCCGATGGCACCGCCATCCTCGGTCTGGGTGACCTCGGCCCACTGGCTTCCAAGCCGGTCATGGAAGGCAAGGGCGTTCTGTTCAAGCGTTTCGCTGGTATTGACGTGTTCGACATCGAAGTCGAATCGGAAAGCCCGCAAGCGTTCATCGACACCGTTCGCCGTATCTCGATCACCTTCGGTGGCATCAACCTCGAAGACATCAAGGCACCTGAGTGCTTCGAAATCGAGCGCACCCTGATCGAACAGTGCGACATCCCGGTGTTCCACGATGACCAGCACGGTACCGCCATCGTTACCGCGGCCGGCATGATCAACGCCCTGGAAATCGCCGGCAAGAAGCTCGAAGACGCCAAGATCGTCTGCCTGGGTGCCGGGGCTGCTGCCATCTCCTGCATGAAGCTGCTGGTGAGCATGGGTGGCAAGGTCGAAAACATCTACATGATCGACCGCAGCGGTGTCATCCACGCTGGCCGTGACGACCTGAACCAGTACAAGGCCCAGTTCGCCCACGCTACCGACAAGCGCACCCTGGCCGACGCGCTCGACGGTGCTGACGTGTTCGTAGGCCTGTCCGGCCCGAACCTGCTGAGCCCTGAAGGCCTGAAGTCGATGGCTGCCAACCCGATCGTGTTCGCCTGCTCGAACCCGGATCCGGAAATCTCGCCTGAGCTGGCGCACGCCACTCGCAACGACGTGATCATGGCCACCGGTCGTTCCGACTACCCGAACCAGGTCAACAACGTACTGGGCTTCCCGTTCATCTTCCGTGGTGCCCTGGACGTTCGTGCCAAGCGTATCAACGAAGAAATGAAGATCGCCGCCGCCATCGCCCTGAAGGACCTGGCCAAGCTGCCAGTGCCGAAAGAAGTGTGCGAAGCCTACGGTGTCGAAGGCCTGGAGTTCGGTCGTGAGTACATCATTCCGAAGCCGCTGGACGCACGCCTGATCACCGTCGTTTCCGACGCAGTGGCCAAGGCCGCCATCGAATCCGGCGTGGCTACCCTGCCGTATCCGAAGCACTACCCGCTGACCAGCGTGGATGAAGTATTCAACGGCTGATTGCCGCTGTAGCGACACAAAAAAGCCCCGGCTCGCATGAGCCGGGGCTTTTTGTTGGGGCGTTGGAATGCGTCAGGGCTGCCAGGTGTTCGTCAGGGTACTTGTGGCGCCTATGAGATCGAGCGCCCACGCAAAACCTGAGTCAGGCGCCCTGCCTTAAAACAGATCCATCGGCGCTGCTTCATCGGCCGGCAGCGGGCTGCCCGGTGCTGTGCCATTGCCCAGTTCATCCACCGAGGGTGGCGAATCTTCGGCCTTGAACAGCTCGAAGAAGGCATTCGGCGTGCTCGGGGAGGCAGCGCGGCCGCTGATCGGGTCGACGCGCAGGCTGAGGATGCCTTCCGGCTCTGCTGGCGCGTGCGCCGGCTTGTCCTTGAGCGCCGCGCCCATGAAGCTCATCCAGATCGGCAGCGCCGCCGTGCCGCCGTACTCGCGGCGGCCGAGGGTTTCCGGCTGGTCGAAACCGACCCATACGGTGGTCACGTAATCGGCGTTGTAGCCGGAGAACCAGGCGTCCTTGGACTCGTTGGTAGTACCGGTCTTGCCCGCCAGGTCGGTGCGGCCCAAGGCCAGCGCCCGGCGGCCGGTACCGCGCTTGATCACGTCCTGCAGCATGCTGGTGAGGATGTAGGTGGTGCGCCCGTCGACGATCTGCTCAGCCACAGCCGGCGTTTGCGGTGCAGCGGCCACCTGGCTGAAGGCGGATGGCGCCTCACCTGGCATGGCAGCAGTGCTGATCGGCTGTTCGGGTGCCGCCAGGCCAGCCTGGTCCTCGGCACCTTGCGGTACGCGGGGCGGGTTGGCGGTGAACAGGGTTTCGCCGTTGCGGCTTTCGATGCGGTCGATCAGGTACGGGGTGACCTTGTAGCCGCCGTTGGCAAAGGTGCTCCAGCCTGTGGCGATTTCCATAGGGGTCAGGGTGGCGGTGCCCAGGGCCAGCGACAGGTTGCGCGGCAGGTCCTGCTTGTTGAAGCCGAACTTGGCGATGTAGTCGATGGTGCGGTCTACACCCATGGCCTGCAGCAAGCGGATCGACACCAGGTTGCGCGACTTGTACAGCGCTTCGCGCAGGCGGATCGGGCCGAGGAAGGTGTTGGTGTCGTTCTTCGGACGCCACACTTTGTCCACGGATTCGTCGACGAACACGATCGGCGCATCGTTGACCAGGGTGGATGCGGTGTAGCCGCTGTCCAGCGCAGCACTGTAGATGAACGGTTTGAAGCTCGAACCCGGCTGGCGCTTGGCCTGCATGGCGCGGTTGTAGTTGCTCTGCTCGAACGAGAAGCCGCCAACCAGCGCGCGGATGGCACCGTTGTAAGGGTCGAGGGTGACCAGGGCGCTTTGCGCACCAGGCACCTGGCTGAACTTGAGCTTGCCATCTTCCAGGCGCTGCAGGCGCACCAGGTCACCGACCTGCGCCACGTCTGCCGGCGACTGTGGTGAGCGGCCCTGGGCGTTACTGTTGATGAACGGGCGCGCCCATTTCATGGTGTCCCAGGCAACTTCGGCTTGCTGGCCGTCCCGGGTCAGTACCTGGAGGCCGGTTTTGTCGACATGGGTGACGATGGCCGGCTCCAGGCCGCCAAGGATGCGCTGCTTGCCCAGCTCCTGCAGCCAGGCTGCCTGTGTGCGGCCCGGGAAGCGTGCTTCGGGGCCACGGTAGCCGTGGCGTTCGTCGTAATCAGACAGGCCTTTGAGGATGGCCTTGTTGGCCATGTCCTGCATGTCGCTGGGCACCGTGGTGGTGACGCGGAAGCCTTCGGTGTAGGCGTCGCTGCCGTAGCGGCCGACCATTTCGGCGCGGGCCATTTCGGCGATGTAAGGCGCATTCACCTCAGGCGTCGGCACGTGGTAGCTGGCATTGAGCGGCTCGGCCAGGGCGGTCTGGTAGCTGGCCTGGTCGATCTTGCCCAGCTTGTACATGCGGCCGAGGATCCAGTCGCGGCGCTCCTTGGCACGCACCGGGTTGGCCAGCGGGTTGAAGCGTGACGGTGCCTTGGGCAGGCCGGCGATCATCGCCATCTGCGCCAGGCTCACGTCGCGGATCGATTTGCCGTAGTACACCTGCGCGGCGGCATCGATGCCGTAGGCGCGGTTGCCCAGGTAGATCTTGTTCACGTACAGCTCAAGGATCTCGTCCTTGGTCAGTTCACGCTCGATCTGCAGGGCCAGCAGGATCTCGTTGGTCTTGCGCGAGAAGCTGCGTTCGCTGGTGAGGAAGAAGTTCTTCGCCACCTGCATGGTGATGGTGCTGCCGCCGGTCTGGATGTGCCCGGTTTTCACCAGCTGGGTCGCTGCACGCATCAGGCTGCTGGGGTCGACACCGTAGTGATTGAGGAAATTGTCGTCCTCGGCTGACAGAAGCGCCTGAATGAACTGTGGCGGAATTTCCGCGAAACGGATCGGCGAGCGGCGCATTTCGCCGAATTCGGCAATCAGTTTGCCGTCGCTGCTGTACACCCTGAGGGGGATCTGCAACTGGATGCTTCTGAGGGACTCGACCGAGGGCAGGCTGGGGCTAAGATACAGAAACGCACCGCTCACACCGAGTACGAGCGCGCAAATGACTGCGACGGAAGACCACCAGAAGAACTTCAGCAGACGTATCAAGGCTTTTCGGTGTCCAGGTTGAGAGTGGGTTGCACGCAGGCCCGGCGGACCAGAAAGCGCTGGGCATTATAAGCATTTTTTCGCCTCTCCGGGTTACCGGCCAGGCTGCCCGTCGCCTCGATGGGCAGGCCGGGCCTAGTGTTGACGCGGGGTTGCGACCGACCGCTGCAGCAGGCAGCAAGGAAGCCGCATGTTAGGACGCTTTGGCAAGGATGCCAGTTCACTCGTGGGGGTGGAAATTGCCCCTGACGCTGTTCGTGTTGTGCAACTTCAGCGGCGCAATCGGCGCTGCCGGGTGCTTGCATCGGCACAAGAGCCGTTCGAATTACTGGCAGGCAAGGATTGGGTCGCGGAGCCTGCTACCGTGGTGGCAGCCCTGCGCCGTGCCTACCAGCGCAGCGGCCTCAGGCAGCGTCGGGTAGCGTTGGCGTTACCGGCCAGCCAGGTGATCTGCAAGCGGTGCCATTTGCCGATGGAGCAGGCCGGGGCAGAACTGGAGACGCAGTTGCTGGCCGATGCCGAGCGGCTGTTTCCGTTTCCGTTGGAGGACCTGGCCCTGGACTTTCAAGTCTTGGGGGCATCCCGCACGCAACCGGGGTGCGCCGAGGTGATGGTGGCCGCGTGTCGGCAAAGTGCGTTGGCGTCTCTTGATGCCATCGTCGAAGAGGCCGGGTTGCAACTGGAGGCTATCGAGGTCGACAACATTGCCTTGTGCCGCATGTTGCCTCAGGGCTGCCTCGAAGGTTCGGCACTGCTGCGGGTCGAAGCGCACAGCGCAGTGCTTTATGACTGGCAGCCCGGCCGGCCTTACCAGCGTCGTGAGCTTCAGGTGCAGGGGCTGAACAACATGGGGCAGTTGTCGGAGCAACTGCACGCGCTGCTTGCCGATGAGCATTTGCCTGGTGGCCTGTGGATTACCAGCAGCTCATCGGTGGACCCAACCTGGTTGCAAAACCTTGGCCACCAGCTGACTACGCCGTGCAGGCCTTTACCTGGCCTGAAGGGGCTGGAACACGTTGACGGCACGATGCTCCTGGCGTGCGCCCTGGCGCTTGGAGGGTTGCGCCCATGATGCGGCTTAACCTGATGCCCTGGCGTGAGCGGCAGCGCGAGGCGGCGCTTCGGCGCTTTCGCACCCAGCTGATGGCCGGCGCACTGCTGGCGCTGTGCGCCGTGACGCTGGTCGACCAGTTGGCCCGTCAGCGCGGGCAGCAACAGGCGGTGGCCAATGCCCAACACCATGCCGCCCTTGAGGTGCTGGTCGAGCAACTGCAGCCGCTGGCCGATGTGCGTGCACAGCATGACGCGCTCATCTCACGCTCGGCAGCGCTAGAGGGCTTGCGTGCCCAGCAGGGTGTTCTGGGCGATGTATTCGCTGACCTCGAAAGGGCGCTACCGGTTGGGGTCCAGCTACTCGACCTCAGCTTGGAAAACGGCCATCTGCAGATGACCGGGCTGGCTACGTCCGGCGCCGTGGTTGCGCAGTTCATGCGCGATCTGGATCGGTCGGGTGTTCTGCTCGATCTGGCGCTCAAGCGCGTCAGGAGCATGCCGGGTGGCGATGAATTTCTGCTCGTTGCGCGCGTTTCGGCGTTCTGGTCGTGAATGCAGCACCGATCCTTGCCTGGCTGGCGGTAGCCGAGCGTTCCAGAAGCATCAGGCGTATCGCGCCAGTGCTGGTCGCTGTGCTGGTGTTCGGCCTGGGTTGTGCGTTTCGCCTGCCGGCAGGTTTACAGCAGCAGGCGCAGGAGGCGGCCAGGCACGCCACATTGAACGAGCAGCAGGCAGCCAGTGCGGCGCAGCTGGTCGAGCTGGAGCGATTGCAGGCGTCTCTGGTTTTTGCCGAGCGGCGGTTGCTGGAGGCCCACTGGCACCTGGCCGCAGGGGAGGGCATGAGCGATCTGCTTGAGCGCCTGGCGGCTTCGGGGCATGTGCACGGGTTGCTGGTCGAGCGGTTCGACGTACAAGAAGCCGAGCAACAGGCAGGCTATTGGAAAGTACCGCTGGAAATACAAGTGGTGGGGCGTTACGTGGACTTGCGTCAGTGGCTGGGCGACTGGCTGGGCCAGGCACGCCTGCTGCGCAGCGGTGACATGAGCCTGGCCGCAGTCGAGGGTCAGCCCGGCCTATTGCGTCTGCAACTGCGGGTCGATGCCTTCCAGGCCACCGCGCCCGTACCGGCACCTGACGTGCTTGCGCATATGCCGGCCATGGCCGCGACGCCAGTGCCTGCGGTCGACCCCTTCGCGCCAGGGGCGACGCGAACGGCTGGCTCCGGGCTGGCCAGCGTGCCGCTGGCGCAACTGGAAATGGTCGGCAGCCTGTCGCGAGGTGCGGCGCATGAGGCTCTGTTGATGGCGGCTGGCAGGCTCTATCGCGTGCGGGCAGGTGAGCGCTTGGGGCGTAACCACGGTGTGGTGGCGCGGATTGATCAAGGCCAGGTCGAAGTGCACGAACGGCTATTCATGGCAGGGGTGTGGCACGAGCGCACAGCGTTCATCACCCTTGCAAACCGCGTGGGCAAGGAGGCCTCGAACCAGAATGAAGAGAGTGATGAAATGGATGTTGGCAGCCCTGCTGCCGATCCCGCTGGTGTCGGCGACGCCTTACCAGGGTGAACCCCTGTCGTTGAACTTCCAGGATGTGGAGGTGCGTTCGGTGCTGCAGGTGCTGGCCGATTATGCGGGCGTCAACCTGGTTGCCAGCGATGACGTGCAGGGCAGCGTGACCTTGAGGTTGCAGGACGTGCCCTGGGACCAGGCGCTTGACCTGGTGCTTCGCAGCAAGGGCCTTGCCCGGCAGCAAGAGGGCAATGTGCTGCTGGTGGCGCCTGCGGCAGCTTTTGCCCCGCAGCCGTTTGATGCTCATGTCGGCCTGTTGCCGGATGCACCATTGCAGCCGTTACGCCGTGAATTGATACCGATCCAGCATGCCAACGCCGCCGAACTGGTCGAGCTGTTGATGACCAGTCTGGCGGATGACAGCACACTCGCCGTTCGTGGCAGCCTGGGTGTCGATGAGCGCACCAATACCTTGGTGGCGCACCAGCCCGCCGAACGCCTGGCCGAGTTGCGACAACTGGTCGCGCAGCTGGATGTGCCGGTGCGCCAGGTGGCGATCGAGGCACGTATCGTCGAGGCCAATGTCGACTACGAGAAAAGCCTGGGGGTGCGCTGGGGCGGGCCGCTGTACGGTGAAAACCTGCGGCCGGGCAAGGAGCTGTTCATCGACCTCGGCGTGGAGCGGGCGGGCAGCAGTGTCGGCCTGGGCCTGCTGCGCGGCGGCGTGCTGCTCGACCTGGAACTCAGCGCCATGGAAAAAAGCGGTAACGGCGAAATCATCTCGCAGCCCAAGGTGGTCACGGCCGACAAGGAAACGGCCAAAATCCTCAAAGGCACCGAAGTGCCCTACCAGGAAACCAGCCAGAGCGGCGCCACCTCGGTCGCCTTTCGCGAAGCCTCGCTGTCGCTGGAGGTGACCCCGCAGATTACCCCGGACAACAAGGTGATCATGGCGGTCCGGGTGACCAAGGACGAGCCGGATTACGTCAATGCCTTGAACAACGTACCGCCGATCCGCAAGAACGAGGTCAATGCCAAGGTTCGCGTGGCGGACGGCGAAACGATCGTGATCGGTGGCGTGTACTCGACTTCGCAAAACAATGTGGTCGACAAGGTGCCATTTTTAGGCGATCTGCCGTATGTTGGGCGGCTGTTTCGACGCGATGCATTACAAGAGAAAAAATCCGAGCTGCTGGTCTTCCTGACTCCGCGTATCATGAGTGACCAGGCGATTGCTGTGAGTCGTTGATTCTGTGCGAAATTTGATACTTGTGGGGCCCATGGGCGCTGGTAAAAGCACCATCGGACGCCTATTGGCCAAAGAGCTGCGCCTGCTGTTCAAGGATTCCGACAAGGAAATCGAACTGCGATGCGGCGCCAACATCCCGTGGATTTTCGACAAGGAAGGCGAGCCAGGTTTCCGTGAGCGCGAGCAGGCGATGATCGCCGAACTGTGCGCACTTGACGGCGTGGTCCTGGCCACCGGCGGTGGCGCGGTAATGCGCGAAGCCAACCGCCAGGCATTGCGCCGGGGCGGCCGGGTGATCTACCTGCATGCCTCGGTGGAACAGCAGGTTGGCCGTACCGCGCGTGATCGCAATCGCCCGCTGCTGCGCACCGCCAACCCCGAGGCGACCCTGCGCGCCCTGCTGGAAGCCCGCGACCCGCTCTACCGCGAGATCGCCGACGTGGTGGTGGAAACCGACGAGCGGCCGCCGCGCATGGTGGTGATCGATATTCTCGAACGCTTGCAGCAGTTGCCGCCCCGTTAACCCGGGACTATTCTCGGCCACCAGCGCCGAGGCGAGGTTCAACGATAGCGCGTGGGTTGCCCGAATGGCGCCGCGCCCAAGTACATTGTGGGGATACATGCAGACACTTAAGGTCGACCTGGGCGAGCGCAGCTACCCGATCTACATTGGCGAAGGCCTGCTGGACCAGCCCGAGCTGCTGGCGCCGCACATTGCCGGCCGGCAGGTCGCCATCGTTTCCAACGAGACCGTCGCGCCCCTGTATCTCGAACGCCTGAGCAAGACCCTGGGTGCCTACTCGGTGCTGCCGGTGGTATTGCCCGATGGCGAAGCCCACAAGAACTGGGAAACGCTGCAGCTGATCTTCGACGGCCTGCTGACAGCCCGCCATGATCGTCGCACTACTGTGGTTGCCCTGGGCGGCGGCGTGATCGGTGACATGGCCGGCTTCGCTGCCGCCTGCTACCAGCGCGGTGTCGACTTCATCCAGGTGCCGACTACCCTGCTTTCCCAGGTCGACTCGTCGGTGGGCGGCAAGACCGGTATCAACCACCCGCTGGGCAAGAACATGGTCGGTGCCTTCTATCAGCCCAATGCGGTGCTGATCGATACCACCAGCCTGAAGACCCTGCCGGCGCGCGAACTGTCTGCTGGCCTGGCCGAAGTGATCAAGTACGGCCTGATTTGCGACAAGCCGTTTCTCGGCTGGCTTGAAGACAACATGCAGGCCTTGCGCACCCTCGATTCGGCTGCATTGACCGAAGCCATCCGCCGCTCCTGCGCGGCCAAGGCCGCAGTGGTCGGTGCCGACGAGCGCGAGTCCGGGGTACGGGCCACCCTGAACCTGGGGCATACCTTCGGGCATGCCATCGAGACCCACATGGGCTACGGCGTGTGGCTGCACGGCGAAGCCGTGTCGGCGGGCACGGTGATGGCCCTGGAAATGTCCATGCGCCTTGGCTGGATCGACCAGGCCGAGCGCGATCGCGGAATCCGCCTGTTGCAGGACGCAGGTTTGCCGGTGGTGCCACCACAGGAAATGACCCCGGCGCATTTCATGGAGCACATGGCGGTCGACAAGAAAGTGATCGACGGCCGCTTGCGTCTGGTGCTGTTGCGCCAGATGGGCGAGGCCGTTGTGACCGACGACTATCCGAAAGAGATTCTTCAGGCCACGCTGTCGGCGGATTACCGCGCGATCGTGGCCCAGCTTTGAGGTTGTGACAGCGCAATGACCAGTTTGCATGCCGATGAGGCCTTTCTCGACCATTACCAGTTGAGCCACGATCCGTTCGCGCCCCGTGTGCCCGGCTTCAAGTTCTTCCCGGCCCAGCGCAAGCCCGTGCTTGGCCAACTGCACCACCTGGCGCGCTACAGCCAGCTGATGCTGGTGGTCAGCGGCCCGCTGGGCAGCGGCAAGTCGCTGCTGCGCCAGGCCCTGGTGGCCAGCACCAACAAGCAGGCTGTGCAGAGTGTGGTGGTGTCTGCCCGCAGTGCCAGCGATGCTTCCAGCATGCTTGCCCAGGTCGCGCAGGACCTGGGTGTGGCCCAGCCCGAAGTGCAGGCGATCCTGTCCAAGGTGGTGCAGCTGGCACTGACCGGGCAGGAAGTGTATTTGCTGGTGGACGATGCGGAACAACTCGACGAGTCGGCACTCCAAGCGTTGCTGGAGTTGGCGGCGGGGGTACCGGAAGGGCGCCCGCACGTGTTCCTGTTCGGTGAGCCTTCACTGATTGCCGGGCTGGACGAGCTCAATGTCGAGGAAGAACGCTTCCACATCATCGAGCTTGCCCCCTACAGTGAAGAAGAAACCCGCGAGTACCTGGAGCAGCGCCTGGAAGGGGCTGGCCGGGGCATCGAGGTGTTCAGCCGTGAACAGATCGTCGATATCCATGAACACTCCGACGGCTGGCCTGGCAACATCAACCAGGTCGCCCGTGACACTTTGATCGAAGCCATGATCGCCAGCCGTTCGACGGTCAAGCGACCATCCATGGGGTTCAAGATGCCTAAAAAACATGTGCTCGCGCTGTCCGCTGTGGTCGTGGTCGCTGTTGCGGCCGCAGTGTTGATGCCCAAGAAAGGCGACAAGCCACCCGCTGAGGCGCCAGCCGCCCAGGCCCAGTTGCCGCTTGGCGACGGCAAGCAGGGTGCCAATATCGAGTTCTCCGGCTCTTCCCAGCCGATGCCGTTGCCACTGGTTGGCCAGTCCCAGCCTGTAATGCGCGAACCGCTGGCCCAGGCCGCGGGCATGGGTGAGGGTGAAGAAGGCAGCCCGGCGGGTGACACTGCCCTGCAGCCTGGCAACCCGCCGCCAACCGTGACCACCATTGCGCCGCCGCAAGGCGTGCCCGCTGGCCCGGCACCTGTGCCTGCACAGCCTGTGGCTACTGCGCCGGTACAGCCGGTTGCGCCTGCGCCCAAGCCTGTTGCAACCCAGCCTGCGAAGCCGGTTGCACCTGCCAAGCCTGCACCCGCGCCTACCCAGGTCGCCGTGGCCAAGCCGGCCGCCAAGCCTGCCGAAAAACCTGCCGCCAGTGGCAGCGGCAACAGCGGCTGGTACTCCGCGCAGAAACCGGGCAATTACGTGGTGCAGATCCTGGGCACCAGCTCCGAGGCCTCGGCCCAGGCGTTCGTCAAGAGCCAGGGTGGCGACTATCGCTACTTCAAGAAAAACCTGCAGGGCAAGCCGCTGTACGTAGTCACCTATGGCAGCTTCGCCAACCGCGATGCAGCGGTTGCGGCAATCAAGAACTTGCCAGAGAAGGTCCAGGCTGGTAAACCTTGGCCACGTACCGTCGGCAGCGTCCAACAAGAGCTGGCCACGGCCCGCTGATACCTTCCGGGCGGCATCACCCCGCCGCCCAGTTGCTGAGCGATTACTGACTTTCGAATAGCCTGCTGCGTTTGAACGCGGCAGGCTTTTCTGTCCCAGACTGCCGGCCACAAGCCCCTAGTTGCAGTCATGGCTGAAACGCTTCAGACTCGAGCCAAGCCGTTATCACGGCGCATGGCGCAAAAACATTCAAAATTGCGACATAAATTTTCAATGGTGAGACATGAAAATTTGTGGGCATCGCTGTCGCTGTGCAACAATGGTTTTCCATGACCACCGCAAAAAAGCTGGCGTTTGATCGGCGTGGATGGTAAGTGGTTGTTAAAAAAAGAGATTTGCCTCCGTTGAGAGGTGAACCTGGTGAGAATGTGTCTATGAAAACAGGTCTGTACCATCCCGAAGAATTCAAGGACAACTGTGGTTTTGGCCTGATCGCCCATATGACGGGCGTACCGAGCCACCACCTTCTGCAAACCGCCATGCAGGCGCTGACTTGCATGACTCACCGCGGCGGTATCAACGCCGACGGCAAGACCGGCGACGGTTGCGGTCTGCTCATGCAGAAGCCCGATCAATTCCTGCGAGCCGTGGCCCAGCAACACTTCGCCGTCGAACTGCCCAAGCAGTACGCCGTCGGCATGGTGTTCTTCAACCAGGACCCGGTCAAAGCCGAAGCTGCCCGCGCCAACATGGACCGCGAAATCCTCGCCGCTGGCCTGAAACTGGTCGGCTGGCGCAAGGTACCGATCGACACCAGCGTACTCGGCCGCCTGGCCCTGGAGCGCCTGCCGCAGATCGAGCAGGTGTTCATCGGCGGTGAAGGCCTGAGCGACCAGGAATTTGCTATCAAGCTGTTCAGTGCCCGTCGCCGTTCGTCGGTGGCTAACGCCCACGACAGCGACCACTACATCTGCAGCTTCTCGCACAAGACCATCATCTACAAAGGCCTGATGATGCCGCGCGATCTCGCGGCGTTTTATCCAGACCTGGGTGACGAGCGTCTGCAAACCGCGATCTGCGTGTTCCACCAGCGCTTCTCCACCAACACCCTGCCGAAATGGCCGCTGGCTCAGCCATTCCGCTTCCTCGCCCACAACGGCGAGATCAACACCATCACCGGCAACCGCAACTGGGCCATGGCCCGTCGCACCAAGTTCGCCAATGACCAGATCCCCGACCTCGAGGAGCTCGGCCCGCTGGTCAACCGCGTCGGTTCCGACTCGTCGAGCATGGACAACATGCTGGAGCTGATGGTGACCGGTGGCATCGACCTGTTCCGCGGCGTGCGCATGCTGGTGCCGCCAGCCTGGCAGAACGTCGAGACCATGGACGCCGACCTGCGCGCCTTCTACGAATACAACTCCATGCACATGGAGCCGTGGGATGGCCCGGCCGGTATCGTCATGACCGAAGGCCGCCACGCGGTGTGCCTGCTCGACCGTAACGGCCTGCGCCCGGCGCGCTGGGTGACTACCACCAATGGCTACATCACCATCGCCTCGGAAATCGGCGTATGGGGTTACCAGCCTGAGGAAGTGCTGGCCAAGGGCCGTGTCGGCCCGGGTCAGATCCTCGCCGTGGACACTGAAACCGGCCAGATCCTCGACACCGACGCCATCGACAACCGCCTGAAGTCGCGCCACCCTTACAAGCGCTGGCTGCGTCAGCACGCTACCCGCATTCAGGCGACGCTGACCGACGACCAGGGCGCGGCCAGCTACGACGCTGACCAGCTCAAGCAATACATGAAGATGTTCCAGGTCACCTTCGAAGAGCGTGACCAGGTGCTGCGCCCGCTGGGTGAGCAGGGCCAGGAAGCCGTTGGCTCGATGGGTGACGACACGCCGATGGCCGTGCTGTCGCAGCGTGTGCGTTCGCCTTTCGACTTCTTCCGCCAGCAGTTCGCCCAAGTGACCAACCCACCGATCGACCCGCTGCGCGAAGCCATCGTGATGTCGCTGGAGATCTGCCTGGGCGCCGAGCGCAACATCTTCCAGGAGTCCCCGGAGCACGCTTCGCGGGTCATCCTCAGCTCGCCGGTCATCTCGCCCGCCAAGTGGCGTTCGCTGATGAACCTGGAGCGCGAAGGTTTTGACCGTCAGCTGATCGACCTCAACTATGAGCAGAGCGTCGGCCTGGAAGCGGCCATTCGCAACATTGCCGACCAGGCTGAAGAAGCCGTGCGCGCTGGCAAGACCCAGCTGGTGCTGAGCGACCGCTACATCGCCCCGGGCAAGCTGCCGGTGCACGCTTCGCTGGCCGTTGGCGCGGTACACCACCGCCTGACCGAACAGGGCCTGCGTTGCGACAGCAACATCCTGGTAGAAACCGCTACTGCCCGCGACCCGCACCACTTCGCCGTGCTGCTGGGCTTCGGTGCCTCGGCCGTTTACCCGTACCTGGCGTATGAAGTACTGGCTGACCTGATTCGTACCGGCGAAGTGCTGGGCGACCTGGACGAAGTGTTCAAGTACTACCGCAAGGGCATCTCCAAGGGCCTGCTGAAGATCCTGTCGAAGATGGGTATCTCCACCATCGCCTCTTACCGCGGTGCGCAACTGTTCGAAGCCATCGGCCTGGCCGAGGAAGTGGTCGGCCTGAGCTTCAAGGGCGTGTCCAGCCGCATCAAGGGCGCGCGCTTCGTAGACCTGGAAAGCGACCAGAAGCTGCTGGCGGCCGAAGCCTGGAGCGCGCGCAAGCCGATCCAGCAAGGTGGCCTGCTGAAGTTCGTCCACGGTGGCGAGTACCACGCCTACAACCCGGACGTGGTCAACACCCTGCAAGCCGCCGTGCAGCAGGGCGACTACTCCAAGTTCAAGGAATACACCACGCTGGTCGACCAGCGCCCGGTGTCGATGATCCGTGACCTGCTCAAGGTGAAAGTGGCCGACCAGCCACTGGCGCTGGAGCAGATCGAGCCGCTGGAGGCCATCCTCAAGCGCTTCGACTCCGCTGGTATCTCGCTGGGCGCACTGTCGCCAGAGGCTCACGAAGCGCTGGCCGAGGCCATGAACCGCCTGGGCGCGCGTTCCAACTCCGGTGAAGGCGGTGAAGACCCGTCGCGCTACGGCACCATCAAGAGCTCCAAGATCAAGCAGGTGGCCACTGGCCGCTTTGGTGTGACCCCGGAATACCTGGTCAACGCCGAAGTGCTGCAGATCAAGGTTGCCCAGGGCGCCAAGCCGGGTGAAGGCGGCCAGCTGCCGGGCGGCAAGGTCAACGGCCTGATCGCCAAGCTGCGTTATGCGGTACCGGGCGTGACCCTGATCTCGCCGCCGCCGCACCACGATATCTACTCGATCGAAGACCTGGCGCAGCTGATCTACGACCTCAAGCAGGTCAACCCGCAGGCGCTGGTATCGGTCAAGCTGGTGGCGGAAGCCGGCGTCGGCACCATTGCCGCTGGCGTTGCCAAGGCCTATGCCGACCTGATCACCATCTCCGGTTATGACGGTGGTACCGGTGCTTCGCCGCTGACCTCGATCAAGTACGCCGGCGCCCCGTGGGAACTGGGCCTGGCCGAAACCCACCAGACCCTGCGCGGCAACGACCTGCGCGGCAAGGTACGGGTACAGACCGACGGCGGCCTGAAAACCGGCCTGGACGTGATCAAGGCGGCCATCCTCGGCGCCGAAAGCTTCGGCTTCGGTACCGCGCCAATGATCGCCCTGGGCTGCAAGTACCTGCGCATCTGCCACCTGAACAACTGCGCCACCGGCGTGGCCACCCAGAACGACAAGCTGCGCAAGGACCACTACATCGGCACCGTCGACATGGTGATCAACTTCTTCACCTTCGTCGCTGAAGAAACCCGTGAGTGGCTGGCCAAGCTGGGCGTACGCAGCCTGGGCGAGCTGATCGGCCGTACCGACCTGCTCGAAATGCTGCCAGGCGATACCGAGCGCCAGCAGTACCTGGACCTGTCGCCGCTGCTGGGCAGTTCGCACATTCCGGCAGACAAGCCGCAATTCTGTGAAGTCGACAAGAACCCACCGTTCGACAAGGGCGAGCTGGCCGAGAAGATGGTGGAAATGGCCCTGCCGGCGATCCGCGATCAGGCCGGTGGCGAGTTCAGCCTCGACATCTGCAACTGCGACCGCTCCATCGGCGCCCGTATCTCTGGCGAAATCGCCAAGCTGTACGGCAACCAGGGCATGGCCGCCAACCCGATCACCTTCCGCTTCAAGGGTACTGCGGGCCAGAGCTTCGGCGTGTGGAACGCCGGTGGCTTGAACCTGCACCTGCAAGGCGATGCCAACGACTACGTGGGCAAGGGCATGACCGGTGGCAAGGTCACCATTGTGCCGCCAGCCGGCAGCCCGTTCGAAACCCAGCACAGCGCCATCGTCGGCAACACCTGCCTGTACGGTGCCACTGGCGGCAAGCTGTTTGCCGCGGGCACTGCGGGCGAGCGCTTCGCTGTGCGTAACTCCGGCGCCCACGCTGTTGTCGAGGGCACTGGCGATCACTGCTGTGAGTACATGACCGGCGGCTTTGTCTGCGTCCTGGGCAAGACCGGTTACAACTTCGGTTCTGGCATGACTGGCGGCTTCGCCTACGTGCTCGACATGGACAATAGCTTCGTCGACAAGCTCAACCACGAGCTGGTGGAAATCCAGCGTATCAGTGGTGAAGCGATGGAGGCCTACCGCAGCCACCTGGCGCGCGTCCTTGGCGAGTATGTGGAAGAAACCGGCAGCGAGTGGGGGCGTGAGCTCTCGGAGAACCTGGACGACTACGTGCGGCGCTTCTGGCTGGTGAAGCCGAAGGCAGCCAACCTGAAGCAACTGTTGTCCAGCACCCGTGCCAACCCGCAGTAAAAACAGCTGCAAGTGGCAAGCCTCAAGCTGCACGTAAAGGCAGTACGAGGTTTGCCCGGCTTAAGTGATCGTCTTGCGGCTTGCAGCGTGTAGCTTGCAGCTGCTGTAAAGAGGTTTTGAAAAATGGCTGAACGTCTGAATAACGACTTCCAGTTCATCGAAGTGGGCCGCAAGGACCCGAAGAAAAAGCTGCTGCGCCAGCGCAAGAAGGAGTTCGTGGAAATCTACGAACCGTTCAAGCCGCAGCAGTCCGTAGAGCAGGCGCACCGCTGCCTGGGTTGCGGTAACCCGTATTGCGAATGGAAGTGCCCGGTGCACAACTTCATCCCCAACTGGTTGAAGCTGGTGTCCGAAGGCAACATCCTGGCTGCGGCCGAGCTGTCGCACCAGACCAACACCCTGCCGGAAGTGTGTGGCCGCGTGTGCCCGCAAGACCGTCTGTGTGAAGGTGCCTGCACCCTGAACGACGGCTTCGGCGCGGTGACCATTGGTTCGGTGGAGAAATACATCACCGACACCGCCTTCGCCATGGGCTGGCGCCCGGACATGTCCAAGGTCAAGCCAACCGGCAAGCGCGTCGCCATCATCGGTGCCGGCCCGGCTGGCCTGGGCTGCGCCGACGTGCTGGTACGCGCTGGGGTAACCCCGGTGGTCTTCGACAAGAACCCGGAAATCGGCGGCCTGCTGACCTTTGGCATCCCTGAGTTCAAGCTGGAAAAGACCGTGCTCAGCAACCGCCGTGAAGTGTTCACCGGCATGGGCATCGAGTTCCGCCTGAACACCGAGGTGGGCACCGACATCACCATGGAGCAGCTGCTCGCCGAGTACGACGCAGTCTTCATGGGCATGGGTACCTACACCTACATGAAGGGCGGCTTTCCGGGGGAGGACCTGCCGGGCGTGCATGACGCGCTGGACTTCCTGATCGCCAACGTCAACCGCAACCTGGGCTTCGAGAAGTCGCCGGAAGACTTCGTCGACATGCGGGGCAAGAAGGTTGTGGTGCTGGGCGGTGGTGACACCGCAATGGACTGCAACCGCACGTCGATCCGCCAGGGCGCGCAAGCGGTCACCTGCGCCTATCGCCGTGACGAGGCCAACATGCCGGGTTCGCGCAAAGAGGTGAAAAACGCCAAGGAAGAGGGCGTGAAGTTCCTCTACAACCGCCAGCCCATCGCTATCGTCGGTGAGGACAAGGTGGAAGGCGTGAAGGTGGTCGAGACCCGTCTCGGCGAGCCGGATGCCCGTGGCCGCCGCAGCCCTGAGCCGATACCGGGTTCCGAGGAGATCCTGCCGGCCGATGCCGTGGTGATCGCCTTCGGCTTCCGCCCAAGCCCGGCGCCGTGGTTCGAGCAGCATGGCATCCAGCTGGACAGCCAGGGCCGCGTGGTAGCCCCGGAGAAGGGCAAGTTCAAGCACCAGACCAGTAACCCGAAAGTGTTTGCCGGTGGCGACATGGTGCGCGGTTCGGACCTGGTGGTAACCGCCATCTTCGAAGGGCGTACGGCTGCCGAAGGTATCCTGGACTATCTCGAAGTCTGATCCATTGTTGGGGCCGCTTTGCGGCCCATCGCGGCACAAGGCCGCTCCTACAGGAGATATGCGATTCCCTGTAGGAGCGGCCTTGTGCCGCGAATAGGGCTGCAAAGCAGCCCCAGGGCATTTTTGTATACAAAAACGCTTGATCTGTGGCATCCAATAGACAAAACGCATGGCCATGGCCGTGCCTTTTGCGCTGGCGTCTGAGAAAATGCCCGCACTATTTTTCCGGATGCCGACATGACTGCCCTGAAGAACGACCGTTTCCTGCGTGCACTGCTCAAGCAACCTGTAGACGTCACCCCGGTGTGGATGATGCGCCAGGCCGGGCGCTACCTGCCGGAGTACCGCGCCAGCCGCGCCAAGGCCGGTGACTTCATGAGCCTGTGCATGAACCCGCAGTTTGCCTGCGAGGTCACCCTGCAGCCGCTGGAGCGCTACCCGCTGGACGCGGCGATCCTGTTCTCGGACATCCTCACCATCCCCGATGCCATGGGCCTGGGCCTGTACTTCGAAACCGGCGAAGGCCCGCGTTTCAAGAAGGTCATCAGCACCCCGGCCGACATCGAAGCGTTGCCGATCCCCGACCCGCAGAAAGATCTGGGCTATGTGATGGACGCGGTCAGCACCATCCGCCGTGAGCTCAATGGCCGCGTGCCGTTGATCGGCTTCTCCGGCAGCCCGTGGACCTTGGCCACCTACATGGTCGAAGGTGGCTCGTCGAAGGACTTCCGCAAGACCAAGGCCATGGCCTACGACAACCCGCAAGCCCTGCACCTGCTGCTGGACAAACTGGCCCAGTCGGTCACCAGCTACCTCAACGGCCAGATCCTCGCCGGCGCCCAGGCTGTGCAGATCTTCGACACCTGGGGCGGCAACCTGTCTGCGGCGGCCTATCAGGAATTCTCCCTCGCCTACATGCGCAAGATCGTCAGCGGCCTGATCCGCGAGCACGAAGGGCGCAAGGTGCCGGTGATCCTGTTCACCAAGAACGGCGGCCTGTGGCTGGAAAGTATTGCTGAAGCCGGTGCCGACGCACTGGGCCTGGACTGGACTTGCGAAATCGGCGATGCCCGCCGCCGCGTGGGCGACAAAGTAGCCTTGCAAGGCAACATGGACCCGACCGTTCTATACGCCAAGCCGGAAGCCATCCGCCAGGAAGTGGCGCGCATCCTGGCCAGCTACGGCCATGGCACCGGTCATGTGTTCAACCTTGGCCACGGCATTACCCCGGAAGTCGACCCGGAGCATGCTGGCGTGTTTATCAATGCCGTTCACGAGCTGTCGGCGCAGTACCACCAGTGAGTTGAATGCTGAAAACAAAAAGCCCGGCCCTGTGCCGGGCTTTTTGTTGCATTAAGTTTTGATTCAGCGAACGTCGTTAATCTGGTCCCATCGAAACCGAAACAGGACCCGATCCTCATGAAAGCACATTACTTCGCCCTGATCCTCGCCCCTCTGTTCAGCACCGCTGCACTGGCCGCAAGCTATACCGGCCCCGGCGCCCAGTCGGTCACCACCGTGGCAGCTGCCAACGACGCTGCCGATGACACGCCTGTGGTGCTGCAGGGGTATGTGACCAAGAAGATCAACAACGACGACAAGTACGAGTTCAAGGACAACACCGGCACCATCACCGTTGAAATCGACGACGAAGACCTGCCACCGACGCCCTTCAACGACAAGACCAAGGTGAAGCTGACCGGTGAGGTGGAAAAGCACCTGATGAGCCGGGAAGTGGATGTGGATATTGTCGAGATCATCAACTGATCTGAGGGCCCAATCGCCGGCAAGCCAGCTCCCACAGGTACTCCACAGGTCATGAGCCTTGTGGGTTCCTGTGGGAGCTGGCTTGCCGGCGTTTGGGCTGCAAAGCAGCCCCATGCTCAGGCTGTCTTGGGTGGTAACTTGCTCAGGTGCAACGCCACCAGCAACGCTACGGCCAACAAGCTGCCAATGAACAGCCCGATCCCGTTCCACCCCCATTGATGCCAGAACACCCCGCCCGCCGTACCCGCCACGCTGGACCCTGCGTAATAGCTGAACAGGTACAGCGACGATGCCTGCCCCTTGGCCTTCAACGCCCGGCGGCCAATCCAGCTGCTGGCCACCGAGTGCGCGCCAAAGAAGCCGAACGTGAACACCAGCATGCCCACGATCACCATCGCCAGCGGGCTGGCCAGGGTCATCAGCAAGCCACCCGCCATCACCACGATACTGGCCCAGAACACCTTGCGCCGGCCCAGCTTGTCCGCCAGCGCGCCGACTTGTGCCGAGCTGTAGATACCGGACAGGTAGACCACCGACAGCAAGCCCACCAGCGCCTGGTTCATGTGGTAAGGCTCGGCCAGCAAGCGGTAGCCGATGTAGTTGAACAGGGTGACGAAGGCGCCCATCAGCAGGAAGGCTTCAAGGAACAGCCAAGGCAGCCCTGCATCCTTGAAGTGCATGACAAAATCGTCCAGCAGGCTGCGCGGGCTCATCATCCGCGGGCGGAAGTTGCGCGATTCGGGCAGCACCTTCCAGAACACCAGTGCGGCGACCAAGGCCAGGCCACCGATGGTCAGCATGGCCGTGTGCCAGCTGACGAAGTCGATCAGCACACCGGTAATCAGCCGGCCGCTCATGCCGCCAATGGCGTTGCCGCCGATGTACAGGCCCATGGCCAGGCCGATGTGCTGTGGGTGGATTTCTTCGCTCAGGTAGGTCATGGCCACAGCAGCCAGGCCGCTCAGTGACAGGCCAACCAGGGCGCGGGTGGCCAGTACCAGTTCCCAGCTTGGCATCACCGCGCTGGCCAGAGTGGAGAGGGCGGCGCAAACCAGGGCAAAGACCATCACCGGCTTGCGCCCGATGCGGTCAGAAATGGGGCCGGTGATCAACAGGCCGAACGCCAGCATGGCGGTGGACACCGACAGTACCAGGCTGCTCTGGGCCGCGTTGATGGAAAACTCCTTTGACAGCAGCGGCATCATCGGCTGCACGCAGTACAGCAGGGCGAAGGTGGCGAAGCCGCCGCTGAACAGGGCCAGCACGGTCTTCATGAAGGCGGGGGTGCCTTTTTCGATCCACATTTCGTTCAGTAGAGCAGGTTCTGGCTCGGCGGGAAGGGGGGCTACAGCAGTTTTCACGGGCGAGTACCTCTGGCGCAATGAAAAAAGCATATAGCTGGCTAATGATTAGATCCAATATATTGTTCGACCTATTTAAGACTTTTTTCGAATCATTCGGAGCTGATCATGGAGCTGCGTCATCTGCGTTACTTCATCGCCGTGGCCGAAGAACTGCACTTTGGTCGTGCCGCCCAGCAACTTGGTATTTCCCAGCCGCCCCTGAGCCAGCAGATCCAGGCCCTGGAACAGGAACTGGGTGCCAGGCTGTTCGAGCGTACCAACCGTCGGGTGGAACTGAGCGAGGCAGGGCGGCTGTTCCTCGAAGAGGCCCGTCAGGTGCTGGCGCAGGTGGAGAAGGCCGCCGACGTGGCTCGGCGCGCGCAGTTGGGTGAGCTGGGCGAGATGAAGATCGGCTTTACCTCGTCGGCCCCGTTCACCTCGAAGATTCCCAAGGCCATTCATGCCTTCCGCCAGCGCTTCCCGGCGGTGCACCTGAACCTCAAGGAAATGAGCAGCCGCGATGTGGCCGAAGGGGTGTTCGACGAGTCCATCGAAGTGGGGCTGATGCGGCCGATGCCGTTGCCGGAAGGGTTGGTGGCCACCGAGTTGTTCCGCGAGCCGCTGGTGGCGGTCATCAACGCATCGCATCCGCTGGCTGAAAGCACTGAGCAAGGGGTGCACATGGCGGCGCTGGCCCACGAGCCGTTCGTATTCTTCCCGCGCAGTTATGGCAGCGGCCTGCATGCCCAGTTGCTCAGCCTGGCGCGGCAGGCAGGCTTCAGCCCGCACTTTGCCCAGGAGGCCGGGGAGGCGATGACCATCATCGGCCTGGTGTCGGCGGGGCTGGGGGTGTCGGTGTTGCCGGCGTCGTTCCAGCGTATGCGCATCGAAGGCGTGGTGTACCGCACGCTGCTGGATGAGGGGGCGATGTCGGCGGTGTGGCTGGTGCAGCGCGAGCGCGGCAATTCGGTGATGGCCAAGGCGTTTGCCGAGCTGTTGACGGGGCAGGTGGTCGGCCAGGGGTAATGCAGGCCAAATGGCGCTGGCCATTGCCGCAGTGCCGCCACATACTCGGGCATTCGTTGAAACACGGAGGTCAATCATGCGGCGCGTGGTGTTCAATCAGAAAGGTGGCGTGGGCAAGTCGAGCATCGCCTGCAACCTGGCGGCGGTCAGTGCCAATGAAGGCTATCGGACCTTGTTGATCGACCTGGATGCCCAGGCCAACTCGACCCAGTACCTCACCGGCCTGACCGGCGAGGACATCCCCATGGGTATCGCCGACTTCTTCAAGCAAAGCCTGTCCAGCGGGCCGTTCAGCAAGAAGAACAAGGTCGATATCTACGAAACCCCGTTCGACAACCTGCACGTGGTCACGGCCACTGCCGAGTTGGCTGACCTGCAGCCCAAGCTTGAGGCCAAGCACAAAATCAACAAGCTGCGTAAGTTGCTCGACGAGCTGGACGAGGACTACGAGCGTATCTACATCGATACCCCGCCGGCGCTTAACTTCTACGCGGTTTCCGCGTTGATCGCCGCTGATCGTGTGCTGATCCCCTTTGACTGCGACAGCTTCTCGCGCCAGGCCCTGTACGGCCTGCTGGCCGAGATCGAAGACCTCAAGGAAGACCATAACGAAGACCTGATGGTCGAAGGCATTGTGGTCAACCAGTTCCAGTCGCGTGCCAGCCTGCCGCAGCAGATGCTCGACGAACTGCTGGCCGAAGGCCTGCCGGTGCTTCCGGTGTACCTGGGCAGCTCGGTGAAGATGCGCGAATCGCACCACGCCAGCCTGCCGCTGATTCACCTGGAACCGCGGCACAAGCTGACCCAGCAGTTTGTCGAGTTGCACGATTTGCTTGAGCGCAGCGAATAGCGCCTGCCTGACGCTTGCACTGTATCCAAGTCCCAAGCATAATCTCCCAAAACGGGAGATTTGCTTGGATGCGCGTCATTGCCAAAAGCAGCTTGGTGAAGTTCTGGGAATTGCCTGGGCATGAAGATGCCAAAGCGGCCTTGGAAAGCTGGCACGATATGGCGCTCAAAGCTATCTGGCGAACGCCACAGGATGTAAAAGATCAGATTGGCAACGCCAGCATCTGCGGCAAGAACCGCGTGGTTTTCAACATCGGGGGGAACAAGTATCGGCTTGTGGTCGAGATGCAGTATCGAGCCGGTATTGCCTGGGTGAAGTTCGTAGGTACGCACAAGCGCTACGACGAGATTGACGTGGAGACAGTCTGTGAATATTAAGCCGATCCGCAATGATGACGACCTTCGAGCCGCGTTCCAGCGGCTCGAGGCCATTTTCCAGGCAAAAGCGGGCACGCCAGAAGCTGATGAAATGGAGGTGCTTGTGACACTGATTGAAGTGTACGAAAACAAGCACTATCCCATTCATCCCGCCAATCCCATCGAGGCCATCAAGTTCTGCATGGATCAGCAGGGCCTTACCCCACGTGATCTTGAGCCATATATCGGCCCAAGCGGCCGAGTATCGGAAGTATTGAATGGGAAGCGTGGGCTAAGCCTTTCGATGATCAAGCGCCTGCATGATGGCCTTCGTATTCCCTATGAGTCGCTACTGGCAAATGCCTGAGAATTAGACCCCTTGGCTACGCACCCACTCCAGCAACGACTGGAGTGGAAACGCCCCGGCCTGGCGGCTGATTTCGCGCCCGTTCTTGAACAGCAGCAGGCTGGGGATCGAGCGGATGCCCAGTTGCCCGGCGAGGTTGCGGTTGGCTTCGCTGTCGAGCTTGGCCAGGCGGCAGCGGCCGGCAAGTTGGCGGGCAGCCTGTTCGAAGGTGGGGGCGAAGGATTTGCACGGGCCGCACCAGTCGGCCCAGATGTCGACCAGCAGCGGCAGGTCGCCTTTGATCTGGCTGGCGTAGCTGGTTTCGGTGAGCTCGAAGGGGGTGCTCAACAGCACCTCCTGTTTGCAGCGGCCGCATTTCGGGGCATCGCCCAGGCGCTCGGCGGGCAGGCGGTTGAGGCCGTTGCAGTGGGGGCAGGGGATTACCAGTGGGTCGGACATATCAATTCCTTGTGTTGTTTGTTCGGGCCCTATCGCCGGAAAGCCAGCTCCCACAGGGGGACCGCTTGCCTCAAGTCTGGCACTTTACCTGTGGGCGCTGGCTTGCCGGCGATAGGGCCGGTAGAGCAATCATCAATCAGGAAGAGCAGCTGATTTCCAGGTGCTTGCCCCATTCCGGCGGCCGCTCGGCGTAGGCCTGCATCCCGGGCTGTTCCTCGAAGGGTCTGGTCAGTACCTGGTGCAATCGCCGCACTTCACTGTAGTCCCCCGCTTCAGCCGCTTCGATGGCTTTTTGCGCCAGGTAGTTGCGCAGCACATACAGCGGGTTCACCGCATGCATCCGTTCACGGCGGCCTTCGGCATTGCCGGGTTCACGTTCACAGCGGGCCAGGTAATCTGCACCCCAGGCATCGAAGCCGGCCAGGTCGATGAAGTCGTCGCGCACCACTTTCAGCGCATCGGCCACCGGCTGCTCACCGAGTTTTCGGAAGAACAGGTTGTAGTCCACGCCGCCACGCTGCATGCACTGCAGCAGGCGTTCGACCAGCGCCATGTCGTCGTCATCGGCAGTGGTCAGGCCCAGACGCCGGCGCATCAGGTCCAGATAATGGGCCTGGTACAGCGGCAGGAACAGCCCCAACGCTTCCTTCAACGGCTCAACTTCGATCACGGTGGTCAGGGCCTGGGCCAGCGCGCTGAGGTTCCAGTGGGCGATGGGAACCTGGTTGGCGTAGCTGTAGCGGCCACGGTCGTCGGAGTGGTTGCAGATGAAGTTGGCGTCGAAGTCGTCGAGGAAGGCGTACGGGCCGAAGTCGAAGGTGATGCCCAGGATCGACATGTTGTCGGTGTTCATCACCCCGTGGCAGAAGCCATAGGCCTGCCAGCGGGCAATCAGTTCGGCGTTGCGCTCGACGATGGTGTGAAACATGGCCAGGTACGGTTGTTCGGCGTCACGGCATTCGGGGTAGTGTTGCTCCAGTACATGGTCGATCAGCACGCGCTGCTGCTCGGGCTGCTTGGTGTAGTAGAAATACTCGAAATGGCCGAAACGCACATGGCTCTGCGCCAGGCGCGTGAGCATGGCGGCGCTTTCGCGGGTTTCACGCCACACCGCGGTGCTGGAGCCGATCACGCACAGCGCCCGGCTGCTTGGGATGCCCAGTGCGTGCAAGGCTTCCGAGGCAAGGAATTCGCGTATCGACGAGCGCAGCACGGCGCGGCCATCGCCCATGCGTGAGTAAGGGGTCTGGCCGGCGCCCTTGAGGTGCAGGTCCCAGTGCTCGCCTTTGTCGTTGAGTACTTCGGCCAGCAGCAGGCCGCGGCCATCGCCCAGCCGTGGGTTGTACGAGCCGAACTGGTGGCCGGAATAGACCATCGCCCGTGGGTCGGCTTCTTCCCACAGCTTGTGGCCGCTGAACAGCTCGGCGAACACCGGCTGGTCGGCCTGGGCGGGGTCGAGCTCAAGCAAGGCCATGGCGGACTCGCTGGCTACCACCAGGCGTGGGTCTGCAATGGGCTCGGGCAGCACCTGGGTGGAGAACGCATCGCCCAGGCGGGCGAAGCGGTTGTCGAAGGTGAGTTGGTCGAGGGCTTTCACGGGCTGCTCCTGAGATTCAGCACAGAATAAAGCATTCGAGCCCACTCAGGCCTGTGCAGTGCCATCCGGTTTAGGTTGCTCCAGCGGAATCAGCTGCTGCTTGCCGCCCTTTTGGTCCATCAGGAACACCTCGACCTGGCGTACCGAGATCTTGATGTTGTGGGCCTTGAACTCGCGGTTGATGTAGCGGTTGATCTCGTCCAGCGTCGGGTTGCGGTCGCCCAGGTCGCGCACGTGCATGCGCAACTCGTGGTCCAGCGAGCTTTCACCAAAGTTGAGGAAGTACACGATCGGTTCCGGGTCCTTGAGCACGCGCGGGTTTTCGTGTGCGCCCTTGAGCAGCAGGTCGCGTACAAGGTCCAGGTCCGAGCCGTAGTCGATGCCCAGCTTCAGCGTTACCCGGGTGACCGTGTCGGTCAGCGACCAGTTGATCAGTTGGCCGGTGATGAAGGTCTTGTTGGGGACGATGATGTCCTTGCGGTCGAAGTCGGTGATGGTGGTGGCGCGGATGCGGATCTTGCTCACCGTGCCCGACAGGTTGCCGATGGTGATGGTGTCGCCAATGCGTACCGGGCGCTCGAACAGGATCATGATGCCGGAGATGAAGTTGGCGAAGATTTCCTGCATGCCGAAGCCCAGGCCCACCGACAACGCGGCCACCAGCCATTGCAGCTTGTCCCAGCTCACCCCCAGGGTCGACAGGGTGCTGACGATACCGATGCCGACAATGGTGTACGACAGCAGCGTGGTGGTGGCATAGGCGCTGCCCTGGGCCAGGTTCAGGCGTGACAGCACCAGCACTTCCAGCAGGCCCGGCAAGTTACCGGCCAGGGCGAAGGTGATGCCGACGATCACCAGCGCACCCAGCAGGTCGCCAAGGCTTATCGGCACCATGCTGGCGGCGGCGCCGGTGCCGCTGGTGTATTCGTACAGGACGAAGTTGTTGAGGTAGGCGAACACCGAGATCAGGTCTGCCCACACCCAGTACAGGCCGGCGATGAAGCCGCCGAGCAGGGCCAGGCGGATCAGGCGCAGCGACTGCTGGTTGACCTGCTCGATGTCCAGCGTCGGCTCTTCGGTGATGACTTCGCCATCCAGCCCTTCCTTGGCCGCTGCCCGTTTGCTGAGCGCGCGCTGGTAAGCCAGGCGCCGTGCCGCCACCGACAGCCCGCGCACGAACGCCGCCTCGATCACCAGCCAGAACAGCAGCAGGTACAGGGTGTAGATCAGTCGGTCGGTGAGCTTCAAGGCGGTGTAGTAGTAGCCGAAACACACGGCGACGAACAGGGCGATGGGCAGTGCGGTGAACGCTACGCCCACGGCCCTGCGGAACAGCGAGGTGTCGCGGTGCGCGGGGCTGCTGAGCAGCAGGCGGCTGAGCAGCCAGGCCATCAGTGCGTAGCAGGTCAGCACCACGCCGATACCCAGCACATCGTCGGCCAGCGCCGAAGGCTGGTGCTCGGCCACCGCCACCACGCCCACCAGCGCCAGCACCACGGTGCCCAGGCGGCGTACCCAGCCACGCAGGAACTCGACCTGCGGCTTGTGCCAGCGGAAGTGGATTTCGGCCACGCCACCGGGGGCCAGGATGCGGTAGGCGGTGTAGAACACCAGCCAGGCCTGGGCCAGTTGCCAGAGGGCGGCGCCGAGGTTGGCGTTTTGCCCGCGGGCGTCGATCTGCAGGGCGTAGCTGCACAGCGCCAGGCCAAGGCTGACCGGCATCGCCAGGAGGATGTTGATAAGGATCGCCTGGGGCGTGTGCCACTGGCTGTCACGGCGGAAGTGGCCGATGTCCTGGTGCACCTTGCCCAGCCGTTGGTACAGGTACTTGCGCCGCCACAACAGGGCGCCGATTACCAGCAACAGCGGCAGGAACAGCAGCGGGCGCTGGCTCAGGCCGTCGGCCAGCTCTTTCAGGCCCGAACCCCACGGCAGGTTGGCGACCTGGTCGGCCAGGCGCTGGGGTACATAGCTCAGCCAGTCCCAGTCCAGCGGCTTGTTGCTGGGGATCCAGAACATCTGTTCGTCGAGGGTGGTGCGCAGGCTCTGCGCGGTGCCCAGCAGCTGCTTCTGGTTGAGTTGCAGGGTGATCGACTCGTTGAGCAGTGCCGACAGTTCGCGGTTCAGGCGCTCGAGCAGATCGCTGCGGGTGATCGCCACCTCCAGCAGGGCTTTGCGCAAGGCCGGGGTGACGTCTGCCTGCGGCTGGGTGGCCAGCAGTTTGTCGACGTAGGTGACCGGGCTGCTCATTTGTTCGCGTTGCTGGTTGATCTCGAACTGGTACAGGCGGATATCGGCGATCTGATCGGCCAGGTCACGGTCGAGCTTGAGGTGCGGTAGCGCCTGCTTCTGTTTGTAGAGGATCTTCGACAGCAACAGGCTGCCCTTGAGTACGCTGATCTGCTCGTCCAGCGCCTGATCGGCCTGGGTCAGGCTGTCGAGTTGCTGCTTGGTGCGCAAGTTCTGTTGGGTCAGCTCGTTGAGGCGGTCGGTGCTTTTGAGCAGGTAGTCGGAAAGCTTGAGGTTGGCCGCGCTCTCGCTGGCCAGCAGGCTGCTGCCGCCGGCTTTCTGGGCCTCGATTGATTGCTGGGTGACCGCCTCTTGCGACTGGGCCAGCCGTTTATCGTTGATCAGCGTCTGCAGGTCCTGGATTTCCTGCTCCAGGCGCGCGGCACGCTCGATCAGCAGGTCGTGGCGGGCGTTGCCCAGGTCTTGCAGCAGGCTGTTGCCAGCCAGTTCCTGGCGGCGCAGCAGGGTAAGCGCGTTGAGCGAGGCCAGTTCGGCGTTCAGCTGGTTGCGCTGGTCGGCGTTGATCGATTTGCCGCCATCCTTGCCGGTTTTGAGGATGCTGTTGATCTGCTGGGTACGGGCCTGGCTGTTGCTGATTTCGGCCTGGGCGCGTTCCGGGCGGGTTTGCGAGTTGATGATCAGGCTGTTGGCTTCGGACAGCGCTTTCTGCAGCTCGCCCTGCAGGGTGTTGCGTTCGCTGAGCATTTGCTCGAGCTGTGGCACGCTGAGGGCGGCGTAGCGTTGAGCGACAGGCTGCGCCTTGCTTTCCTTGAGCCTGGCGAGCTCCTTCTGGCTGTCACTGGTTTCCTTGGGGGCACTGGTCAGCTGCTGCTTGAGTGCGGCGAGCTTCCTTTCGTTGTCTTCCTTGCTGGCAAGCAGGCTCAATGTCTGTTCGAGCACTTGCTGCAGGGCCTTCTGGTCAGCCTCGGGCAGTTTGCGCTCGGCGATCTTGTCGAGGCTGTTCTGGATGCTGGCGGTGGTCGGGGCCTCTGCCGCGTTGGCCGCAAAGGAAAGGGACAGGCACAGCCCGAGCAGGGCTGTGCGAAGGTACACGCGCAGGGACATAGGCAGACTACTTGTGGATCCGGCAGAAACGAAGTTTAGAGGAACAATCCTGGTCCGGGTCGCGTTCCTTCGGGGAATCTGACGCCTACTTTCTGGATCTTGTTCCCGTCCATGGTTGCCACGGTCCAGATCGTGCCATGCCAATCGACCTGGTCACCTACTACTGGAGCGCCTCCGACCTTCTGTCGGATGAACTGCGCCAGCGGCATTTTCGCGTCCAGGCCATCGAGTTTCAGGCCGTAAAGCGCTGCCACGGCACCCAGTTCGGCATCGCCTTCGAGCACGAAGTCGCCAAAGAACCGCAGGTCCAGGCCACGCTGTGGCGCCTGGCTGAACAGCTTGCCCAGGGCCGGCAGGTTGTGCTCGTGGCCGATCACGCAGAGCATGTCGCCTACTTCCAGCACGGTACTGCCTGATGGGTGCAGCAGTTGCTCGCCACGGAACAGGGCGGCAATCCGCGTGCCTTCGGGCATCTTCAGCTCGCGCAGGGCGGCACCGATGCACCATTTTTCGGCGCCCAGGCGGTAGACGAACATTTCCCACTCGCTGGTGATGTGCACTTCCAGGGCTGAGCGGGAGATCGGTGCCGGGTCTGGCGGCACGGTCACTTTCAGCAGTTTGGCCATCCACGGCAGGCTGGTGCCTTGCACCAACAGCGACACCAGCACGATGAAGAACGCCAGATTGAAGAACAGCTGGGCGTCTGGCAGGCCGGCCATCAGCGGGAACACCGCCAGAATGATCGGTACCGCGCCGCGCAGGCCTACCCAGGAGATAAAGCCCTTTTCGCGGCCATGGAAGGCCTTGAACGGCAGCAGTGCAGCGACCACCGACAGCGGCCGCGCCACCAGAATCATCCACAATGCCAGGCCTAGCGCCGGCAAGGCGATGGGCAGCAGGTCGTGGGGCGTGACCAGCAGCCCCAGCACCAGGAACATGCCGATCTGGGCCAGCCACGCCATGCCGTCGAGCATGTGCAGGATACCGTGGCGGCTGCGGATAGGCTTGTTGCCCAGCACCAGGCCGCACAGGTACACGGCGAGGAAGCCGCTACCGTGCAGGGCGTTGGTCAGCGAAAACACCACCAGCCCGCCGGCTACCACCAGGATCGGGTACAGGCCACCGGCCAGGTTAATGCGGTTGACCAGCTGCAGCATCACCCAGCCGCCACCCAGGCCCAGCAGCCCGCCAATGCCGAACTCGCGCAACAGGTGGCCCAGCAAGCTCCAGTGCAGGCCGGTCTGGCCGCTGGCGATCATGTCGATCAGGGTGACCGTGAGGAAAACCGCCATCGGGTCATTGCTGCCCGACTCGATCTCCAGGGTGGCGGTAACCCGCTCGTTCAGGCCTTTGCCGCCCAGCAGCGAGAACACCGCAGCGGCGTCGGTTGAGCCGACGATGGCGCCGATCAGCAGGCCCTGGATCAGGCTCAGGTTGAACAGCCAGGCGGCGACCAGGCCGGTGAGGGCGGTGGTGATCATTACCCCTACCGTGGCCAGCGACAGCGCTGGCCACAGCGCCACGCGGAAGCTTGCTACCCGCGTGCGCAAGCCACCGTCGAGCAGTATCACGGCCAGTGCCAGGTTGCCCACCAGGTAGGCGGTCGGGTAGTTGTTGAAGATGATGCCGCCACCATCGACACCGGCGACCATGCCGACGGCGAGGATGATGACCAGAATGGGGATGCCCAGCCGCGACGACAGCGAGCTGACCAGGATACTTGCACCCACCAGCAATGCGCCGATCAAGAACAGGCTGTTGATGGTGCTTGCATCCAAAGGCAGGTACTCCGAGACAGCGGCGGGAAGGGACGTGGTAGCGCGTTTTTCAGCAAAAGCTAGCAGGTCGCGTGCCAATCGATTCTAACCCGAGGCCAGCGCAGGCTGTAAAGCGATACCGCATCGTCGCTGCAGCTTGCGGCTGCAATGGTGCGCCCACTATGAGGCAGCCGCGTAACATGAACGTCAAAGCACCCATTTCTCTCGCCCAGGTGGCCCAGCGCCTGCTCGGGCAATTTCCTGATTTGCACAACTTGGCGCGCCAGGCGGCGGGCCATGTGCTTCGCCGCCAGCTAGGTTACTGGCTGGATCCGGACGGGCTTTACTGGCACGAGTTCCAGTCGGCGGCCAGCAGTTCGTCGAGCTTCACTGGCTGGTGCCACAACGGGCCGCCACTGCGGTCCTTGAGCCTGACCGAGCTGGTCATCCAGCGATTCAGCCCGCAGCAGCAGGCCAGTGCTGACGAGCTGAGTATTTACGGTGGCTTCTACCGGGTCGATGCCAGCCACAGGGTCTATGACGAGCGCAACGAGGTGCGGCTCGACCCACAGGAGGTCTTGGCGGCGTTCTGGCGGTTGGATTTCGCGGGGCGCTACACCGAGGCACTGCGCCAGTTTCGCTCGCGCCATGGCGAAGACTATTGTGTCTTGGCCCGCGCCCGCTTCCTTGCCGCTGTGGGCCGATCTACGTTGAGCGAACCTGAGCGCCAGGAGCTGGTAGTGGCAACGGTCGCTGTACCCGGTTTGCCGAGTACCGTGCAAGGCTTGCGACAGGACCAGCAAGCGAATGCCCAACATGGATGGAGCGCACTGGCCATCGGCGATATCAGCGCCAGGATGCTGTTCCTGCATAAGCTGAAGACTGGCAGGTTGTGCCTCTATCTTGCCGATGCACAGGATGTCGTGCAGGTATTCGACGATCGCCACGCGTTTCAGGAATGGATGGCTGACCAGGCAGCCACGGATGCGGGGCGAGAGCGGCTGGTCAGGTTGTTCGTCGGGGACGGGGTACTGGCGCAGTCGTTGCGCCCGCGTTTACGCAATTACTTCAAGTTGCTCGCGCAGTCGCGGGGCGACACCATGCTTTCCGGGTCGGCCATTGCAGGGGACCTTTTCGTCCATCTGCGCGATGCGGTCATGGATGATCTGGCCAGCGATGCTCATGAGCGGCTGACCACCAACGCCCAACTGCGCAAGGCCGATTGGCTGGCGGGCTTGCAAGCAGCGAGTTTTATAATCGCGCCGATGACGCCGCTTGGCTGGCCAGTGATATTGGCATCGCTCGGTCTGGGCACCGCAAGTCTGGCTCTGCACCTGGACCGGGCAATCAATGGCAAGCAGGCCTGGCGCACAGCAGCATGGTGGTCAGTACTGACGGATATTCTGTTCATTCTGCTTGATATAGCCATGATGCGTGCCAGCGAGCTGTTCACCGATGGCCACGTCCCCCCGCGTGTGGCAGGTCAGGCGCAAGCCTCTGCCGCCAAGGTCGACTGGGGGACTTACATGGCCCCGGCGGCAGACGAAATGCTGGCTACGTCGGATAAGGCGCTGGCGCGGCAGGAAGCCCTGTTGGGCGCGGTGCCGTGCGCTGATCTCGATGCCGTGGGGGCCAATGGCGAGTATCTGGATGCATTCAGTGAGCCGTACCCCGTCTATCGCGATGAGCAGGGCTTTGGTTCGCCCGCCATTGCCGAGTACACCAGCTCGCCGGAGCGCTACAACAACCTGTGGCGGGGCATGCCGCTAGAGGGCAGTCGCGCCGAAAATATCCAGCGCAGCCACGACCTTGCCCGCGCACTGGGGCAAATTGGCGTCAGTAATCAGGTGAGGCTGTACCGGGCGGCTTCCAGCCTGCGGGGCGGGGGGGGTCAGGTATCCGGTGAGGGTGCCATTGAAGTGGGTGATGTGCTGGTGACCACCGACTTCACGTCATTCACGGAAAACCCCTATGCCCTCTGGGAGGTTTTCAACGACCCTCAGACCCAGGTCAGTGGCCGGAGTGCTTTTGATGAAAATGCGTTGGTGTATGTATTGGAACCGGGCGAGGACATGCAGGCGACGCCGATCGGGCCCTTTTCAAGGCGGCCAGATGAGGCAGAGTCTTTGATGATGCCCGGGCGCTACCTGCAAGTGGAAAAGGTGACGGCCGTTCAAGGGCACAACTATCACTTTACGGAGGTGTGCCTGAAGGCACTGGCGCAGGCGCCAAGCGGGAATACCGTGCGTGAGATGCGCACCGGAATGTTGTTCGACCGCCAGGCACTGGCTGTGCGACTGGGCAGTGGGGATGACTCGTTGATGCGCACCTTCTTTGCGGTGCCCACCTGAGCAAAAGTGAAAGGGGCCGCTGTGCGGCCCCTGATCAAGGTTTCAACCCTGCTTCACTTCACGCATCGGCTTGCCTTTCACCGGCGCATCACCTGCCACATAGTACTTGGCAGTGCTGCGCGGCAGCGGCTTGCGGCCACGGATCTTGTCCGAGATCTTTTCGGCAATCATGATCGTGGTGGCGTTGAGGTTGCCGGTGATGATCAGCGGCATGATCGAGGCATCGACCACACGCAGGCCTTTCATGCCATGCACGCGGCCTTCGCCGTCGACCACTGCCATGTCGTCGGTGCCCATCTTGCACGAGCAGGACGGGTGGAAGGCGGTTTCGGCGTGCTCGCGGATGAACTTGTCCAGTTGCTCGTCGGTTTGCACGTCGGCGCCCGGGCTGATCTCGCGGCCACGGTACGGGTCCAGCGCCGGCTGGGCCATGATCTCGCGGGTCAGGCGGATGCCGTCGCGGAATTCCTGCCAGTCCTGCTCGGTGGACATGTAGTTGAACAGGATGCTCGGGTGCTGGCGCGGGTCTTTCGACTTGGCCTGGATGCGACCACGGGCAGGCGAACGCATGGAACCCATGTGCGCCTGGAAGCCGTGTTCCTTCACGCCGTTGGAGCCGTTGTAGTTAATGGCCACCGGCAGGAAGTGGTACTGAATGTTCGGCCACTTGAATTCAGGGCGGGTACGGATGAAACCGCCAGCCTCGAACTGGTTGCTGGCGCCGATGCCGGTGCCGTTGAACAGCCACTCGGCACCGATGGCCGGCTGGTTCCACCACAGCAGCGATGGGTACAGCGATACCGGCTGGGTGCAGGCGTACTGCAGGTACAGCTCAAGGTGGTCCTGCAGGTTTTCACCAACACCCGGCAGGTCGTGTACAACCGGGATGTCGAGGCTTTCCAGCAGGTGACGCGGGCCGACGCCGGAGCGCTGCAGCAGCTGCGGCGAAGCGATGGCGCCGGAGCTGACGATCACTTCCTTGCGGGCACGGGCTTCAACACGCTCTTCGCTGTCGCCAACCAGGTAGGTCACGCCAACGGCGCGCTTGCCGTCGAACAGGATACGGTCGCTCAGGGCATGGGTGACGATGGTCAGGTTCGGGCGCTTCTTGGCCTGGTCCAGGTAGCCACGGGCGGTGCTGGAGCGGCGGCCGTTCTTGGTGACCGAACGGTCCATCGGGCCGAAGCCTTCCTGCTGGTAGCCGTTGAGGTCTTCGGTGCGCGGGTAACCAGCCTGCACGCCGGCCTCGACCATGGCGTGGAACAGCGGGTTGTTGCCGGCCTTTGGCGTGGCAACGCTGACCGGGCCTTCGCCACCGTGGTAATCGTTCGGGCCGATGTCGCGGGTTTCGGCTTTACGGAAGTACGGCAGGCAATCCAGGTAAGTCCAGTCTTCCAGGCCTGGCAGCTCTGCCCAGCCGTCGAAGTCCATGGCGTTGCCGCGGATGTAGCACATGCCGTTGATCAGCGACGAGCCACCCAGGCCCTTGCCACGGCCACATTCCATGCGGCGGCCGTCCATGTGCGGCTCCGGGTCGGTCTCGTAGGCCCAGTTGTAGCGGCGGCCCTGCAGCGGGAAGGCCAGGGCGGCTGGCATCTGGGTACGGAAGTCGAAGCGGTAGTCGGGGCCACCGGCTTCCAGCAGCAGTACGGTGACGCCGGCGTCTTCGGTCAGGCGGGTAGCCAGGGTGTTACCGGCCGAACCGGCACCGACGATGATGTAATCGAATTCTTGGGACATGAAAGTACCCTCGTGTTGGCGGTGATCAGGGAGCGGGAACGCCCGTGCACAGCGGCACGGGCGTGGCTAGACAGGGCTTAGAAAACCGAGTTGTAGCCGCCCAGCTCTACCTGGACCGACTTGATGCGAGTGTATTGAGCCAGCGAGCTGACGCCGTTCTCACGGCCGACGCCCGACTGCTTGTAGCCACCGACCGGCATTTCGGCCGGCGATTCACCCCAGGCGTTGATCCAGCAGATGCCGGCTTCCAGCTTGTGGATGATGCGGTGTGCGCGGGTGATGTCGTTGGTGCACACACCGGCGGCCAGGCCGTACTCGGTGTCGTTGGCACGACGGATCACTTCTTCTTCGGTCTCGTAGGACAGAATGCTCATGACCGGGCCGAAGATCTCTTCCTTGACGATGGTCATGTCGTCGGTGCAGTCGGTGAACACGGTCGGGGCCACGAAGGCGCCCTTGGCGAAGTCACCTTCGGTCAGACGCTCGCCGCCGCACAGTACGCGGGCGCCTTCTTCTTTACCCTTGGCGATGTAGCCCAGCACGTTTTCCATGTGGGCGAAGCTGACCAGCGGGCCGAAGTTGGTGTTTTCGTCTTCCGGGTTGCCAACACGGATGCGGGCAACGCGCTCGGCGATCTTGGCTTCGAAAGCAGCTTTCATTTCAGCCGGGATGAACACGCGGGTGCCGTTGGTGCACACCTGGCCCGAGCTGTAGAAGTTGGCCATCATGGCGATGTCGGCGGCCTTGTCCAGGTCGGCGTCGGCGCAGATGATCAGTGGCGACTTGCCACCCAGTTCCATGGTGACTTCCTTCAGCGAGGAGCTGGAGGCGCTGGCCATGACTTTCTTGCCGGTGGTGGTGCCGCCGGTGAAGGAGACTTTTTCGATGCGCGGGTGCTCGGTCAGCCAGGTGCCGACTTCGCGGCCGCTGCCGGTCAGAACGTTGAATACGCCATTTGGCAGGCCGGCTTCGGTGTAGATCTCGGCCAGTTTCAGAGTGGTCAGCGAGGTGACTTCCGACGGCTTGAAGATCATCGCGTTGCCGGCGGCCAGGGCCGGGGCGGATTTCCACAGGGCGATCTGGATCGGGTAGTTCCAGGCGCCGATACCCACGGTCACGCCCAGCGGCTCGCGGCGGGTGTAGACGAAGGACGATTCGCGCAGCGGGATCTGCTCGCCTTCGATGGCCGGTACCAGGCCTGCATAGTATTCCAGCACGTCGGCGCCGGTGACGATGTCGACGTAGCGGGTTTCGGAGTACGACTTGCCGGTGTCCAGGGTTTCCAGCTGGGCCAGCTCATCGTTGCGCTCGCGCAGGATGTCGACGGCGCGGCGCAGGATGCGCGAACGCTGCATGGCGGTCATCGCAGCCCAGACTTTCTGGCCACGCTCGGCGCTTTCGACAGCTTTCTCGACGTCAGCCTCGGTGGCACGTTGCACGTGGGCGAGGACTTCGCCGGTAGCCGGGTTGATGGCTTCGAAAGTGGCATCGCTGCCAGCGTCGACGTAAGCGCCATCAATGTAGAGTTTTTGCGTTCCGAAACGGGCCATAGTGTCCTCGCAAGTGCAGTGTGTGGTTTGGCTTGCGCGTCACGCTCCTGCTGGGTTGGCAAGGGCCGTGCGTGCTTGTTCAGCGGCCTGGTCGTTTGTGCCCAGGGTGTGCTGTTTAGCCAGTTGTAGATCCATGTATTCGTAAGCAATCCGTATCGCCTGGCCGGTGTCGAATGCATCACCCGACAGGGCGCCACGCAGCCACAGGCCGTCGATCAGGGCTGCCAGGCCGCGGGCTGCCTTACGCGCATGGTAGAGCGGCAGGGCGCGGCGGAACTGGCAGCACAGGTTGGAATACAAGCGGTGGTCGTTGATCCGCTGCAACCTGTGCAAATCGGGCTGGTGCATGCTGGAAGCCCAGAAGGCCAACCAGGTTTTCATTGCCGGGCCGTTCACCTGGCTGGCATCGAAGTTGCCCTCGATGATCACTTTCAGGTGAGCGCGCGGGCTGTCGTCCGTCAGGGCCTGACGGCGTGCTCTGACGCCTTCGTTGAGCATGCTCATGATGTAACCCATCGTCGCTGCTATCAGGCCGTTCTTGTCCCGAAAGTAGTGACTGATGATGCCGTTCGACACACCGGCCAAACGGGCAATCAGCGCAATGCTGGCGTCCCCCAGACCGACCTGATCGACCGCCTGCAACGTGGCTTCGATCAACTGCTGGCGGCGGATGGGTTGCATACCGACCTTGGGCATCTTGCTATCTCCTCAGGCCTGCGAGCAGACGACGGGCGGCTGACTCGGCGAAGGCCAGTCTATTTTGTTTTGATTGAACGTTCAATCAATAAAGAATAAGCTCTGCGACAATTTGTGCCATTGACAGTTTTCAGGCGGTCAAGAAGGCACGGATTGACACCCCAGGAAATCGCGTAACCCCCGGAATACAAGGCGTTGACGGGCATGAGCGATGCGAAATGCAGATTCTGCCGTACGGCCACTGGCCCTGCGACAGGCCCTTGGAGCGGGCGGGGTGATCTGTGACGAATGCGCGCACCTCTGCGGATGCGTGGGCATTTTCAGCAGGCCACCTGTCTGTTTTTTTGCAACGTATCGATTCGGGATCACGGTTTCCAGGGTGCTTTTATAACACCTGACGCAGTGGGGATATTCCACCAATTGCTCGGGAAAGAATGATTAGCCTCCACAAAGCCGTACTGCCCGGAGCATTCGTGCAATGAGTTCTGCCTCACTTACCAAGCCCCCCGCCGAGAGGGTACGGGTCAACCGCGTAGTGTTCTTCACCTCCGCGCTGATGATCCTTGTTCTGACTGCCTTGCTGATCGCTGTACCCGATACCGCCGGCCAGGTGCTGGGCGTGGCCCAGAAATGGCTGACGCGTACCTTTGGCTGGTACTACATGCTGGTGATCTGCGGTTACCTGCTGTTTGTCGTCTACCTGGCCTTCTCCGATTACGGCAAGCTCAAGCTGGGTGGCAAGGACGACCAGCCTGACTTTAGCTACGGCGCCTGGGCCGGCATGCTGTTCTCTTCCGGCATCGGCATCTCGCTGCTGTACTTCGGCGCTTCCGAGCCGCTGGACCACTACTTCAACCCACCGGAAGGTACCCCGGCCAGCCTCGAAGCTGCGCGCCAGGGCCTGCAGCTGACCTTCCTGCACTGGGGCCTGCATGGCTGGGCGATCTACGCCCTGGTCGGCCTGGCCGTGGGTTACTTTGCCTACCGTCACAACCAGCCGCTGGCACTGCGCTCGGCGCTGTACCCGCTGGTGGGTGAGCGTTGGGTCAAGGGTGCTGCCGGCAACGCGGTGGACATCTTCGGCATGTTCGTGACCCTGCTGGGCCTGGTGACCAACCTGGGGATCGGCTCGATGCAGGTGTCCTCGGGCCTTGAATACCTGTTCGGCATGGAGCACAGCCAGACCAACCTGTTGGTGGTGATCCTGGTCATGGCGGGCGTGGCTACCGTAGCGGCGGTATCGGGCGTGGAAAACGGCATTCGCCGGCTGTCCAACCTGAACATCCTGCTGTTCAGCGGCTTGCTGCTCTTCGTGCTGCTGGCGGGCAACACCCTGCACCTGTTCAACGGCTTTGTGCAGAACGTTGGCGACTACCTCAACGGCATCGTGCTGAAAACCTTCGACCTGTACGTGTACGAAGGCGAAGCCGGCAAGTCCGAGCGCTGGCTGGGCCTGTGGACCGTGTTCTACTGGGCCTGGTGGATCTCCTGGGGCCCGTTCGTCGGCATGTTCATTGCCCGTATCTCCAAGGGCCGGACCGTTCGCCAACTGGTCAGCGGCGTGCTGTTGATCCCGCTGGGCTTCACCTTGGCCTGGCTGTCGATCTTCGGCAACACCGCACTGGACCTGGTGATCAACCAGGGGGCGGTGGAGCTGGGCAAGACAGCGCTGGAACAGCCGTCAATGTCGATCTACCAGCTGCTGGAATACTTCCCGGCGGCGAAGATCGTGATTGGTGTGGCGGTATTTGTCGGCTTTGTGCTGTTCCTTACCCCGGCCGACTCCGGTGCGGTGATGATGGCCAACCTGTCGTGCAAAGGCGGCAAGGTCGACGAAGACGCCCCGCACTGGATGGTGGTGTTCTGGTCGGTGGTCATCACCCTGGTCACCATCGGCCTGCTGTTTGCCGGCAACTTCGAAGCCATGCAGACCATGGTCGTGCTGGCGGGCCTGCCGTTCTCGGTGGTGCTGGTGCTGTTCATGTTCGGCCTGTACAAGGCCATGAAGCAGGACGTTGCAGTAGAAAGCGAACGCGCCGAGCTGGCCGCCCGTGGCCGTCGCGGTTTCAGCGAGCGCCTGACCCAGCTGGAGCTGCAACCGACCCAGGCTGTGGTGCAGCGCTTCATGGACAAGCAGGTCAGCCCGGCGCTGAAAGAAGCGGCCGCGCAGTTGCAGACCCTTGGCTTCGAGGTGGAAACCCGCGTTGGCCAGTCGCGCAACATGATGGGCCTGCGGGTGATGATGGACGAGGGTAACCCGTTCGTTTACGAAGTGAGCCTGGACGGCTATATGGCCGCGCCGAGCGAGGCGCCGGTTGAAGGCGAACCGGAAGTGCGTCAGCGCTACTACCGTGCCGAGGTGTACCTGCACGATGGCAGCCAGGAGTATGACCTGATGGGCTTTGCGCCAGAGCAGATCGTGCGTGATGTGCTGGATCAGTTCGAAAGCCACCGCCAGGTGCTGGGGCGTGTGTACAGCTGATTGCTGTTGATGCAAACAAAACCCCGCTCACTGAGCGGGGTTTTTTATTGGGGCTGCAAAGCAGCCCCAGCTTCTCAGCGATTGGTGTAGCGGCCATTCTTGCCATGCCCAGGCATCGCCAGGTTGCTGCGCAAGGCGATCATCTGGCTGAGCCTGATCAGTTCGATGCCCTGGCCCTTGAGCTGTGGCAGTGCCCGTTCCAGCACTTCGAGGGTTTGTGGGTAAGGATGCCCGATCAATACTGCCGACCCTTGCTTGCGTGCCAGGGCGATGCCTTGCTGCAACTGCCCAGTGATCGCCTCGGTAGTGCGCACATCGTCGAGGAACACATCACGCGAAACGTGGGCCAGGCCAATGCGCTGGGCCTCGGCTGCGGCCACGGTGGCGGCGCTGGTGCGGCTGTCGACGAAGAACAGGTGGCGTTGCTGCAGTTCACCCATCAACCAGGCCATCGGTTCGCGCTGCGCCGTCATGCGGCTGCCCATGTGGTTGTTGATGCCGGCGGCGTAGGGCACCTTCGCCAAGGCAGCCTCCAGGCGGCGGGCCAGTTCGTCGATGGCGATGCCCGGGTGCCAGGCATAGGGCCCGGTGGCCGGGTCCATGGGCATGTGCAGGATCACCGTCTTGCCGGCCTTGTGGGCTTGGCGGGCGAAGTCGCTGGCGTGCGGGGTGTCGGGCATGATCGCCATGGTCACCGGCCCAGGCAGGGCAAGGGTTCGGCTGTCACGGTCGGGGCTCTGGCCCAGGTCGTCGATGATGATGCTCATGTAGGCCTTGCCGGCCGGCGCCGCTTGCGCGACCCCGGCCAACAGGCAGAACAACAGACACAGCAGGTAACGCATCGTGTGGATCATTTGCCCGAGGTGATGTTCAGCCCTTTGAGCAGGCTCAGGGCCTGGCTCAGCTGGAAGTCATCGTCCTGCGGGCGTTCTTTGCGCTTGCTGCTGCCGGTCGGTCGGTCGGCGCCGCCGTTGCCGTTGCCCAAGTGGCCCTGCAGGTCGGCTTCCTTGAAGTTTTCGGTGTCGACTTCGGCGGTGAGCTTGGCCGGGCGCACTTCGATGTCTGGCACGATGCCTTGGGCCTGGATCGAGCGGCCGTTGGGGGTGTAGTACAGCGCGGTGGTGAGCTTCAGGGCGCGGTCGTTGGCCAGCGGCAGCACGGTCTGCACCGAGCCTTTGCCGAAGCTGTCGGTACCCATCAGCACGGCGCGCTTCTGATCCTGCAGGGCACCGGCGACGATCTCGGAGGCCGAGGCACTGCCGCCGTTGATCAGCACCACCAGTGGCACGCCTTCGCTGGCGTCGGCCGGGTCGGCCGAGAAGCGCAATTCGGAGTTGGCGATACGGCCCTTGGTGTAGACGATCAGGCCCTTGGTCAGGAAGTGGTCGGCCACTTCTACCGCCGACTGCAGCACGCCGCCCGGGTTGTTGCGCAGGTCCAGCACTACCCCGCGCAACTTCTTGCCGTTGTCCTTGCGCAGCTTGGCCAGCGCCTTGCCCACTTCGTCGCCGGTCTTGACCTGGAACTGGGTGATGCGGATGTAGCCGTAGTCGTTCTCCAGCAACTGGCTCTTCACGCTCTTGACCTGGATGACCGCGCGGGCCAGCGTCACGTCGAACGGATTGCCGCCGTCGCGCACCAGGGTCAGGGTGATCTTCTCGCCGATCTTGCCGCGCATCTTGTCGACCGCTTCGGTCATGGTCTGGCCACGGGTCGGGGCGCCGTTGATCTTGACGATCAGGTCGCCCGCCTGCACACCGGCACGCGAAGCCGGGGTGTCGTCGATTGGCGAGACCACCTTGATGAAGCCGTCTTCCTGGCCCACCTCGATGCCCAGCCCGCCGAACTCGCCGCTGGTGCTTTCCTGCAGCTCCTGGAAGTCCTCGGGGCCGAGGTAGGCGGAGTGCGGGTCGAGGTTGCTGAGCATGCCCTTGATGGCGTTTTCCAGCAGGGTCTTGTCATCCACCGGTTCGACGTAGGCAGCCTTGATGCGGTCCATGACCTCGGCGAAGGTGCGCAGCTCTTCCAGCGGCAGCGGCGCCTTGGCGGTCACCTCGGTGGCTGGCACCGCGGCGGCCTTGGCCGGCTCTGCGGCGGTGGCCAGGGGCGCGCCGACCGCCAGGGCGATGGACAGGGCCAGCTGGGTGAGACGAGGCGAGTGCAGCATGTCGAACGAACTCCTGATCCTGTAAGCGCTCCCTGGGGAGCATCGGCGCAGCATTCAGGCTACGCCGTAGAAATTTGACTAGCCCCGGCACCACTGCGAAGGGTCGGTAGGCCGACCCTGCTGGCGGATGGCGAAGTACAAGCCTGCCGCGTCCTGGCCACCGCTGTCGCCAACGGTGGAAATGGCTTCACCGGCCTTGACGATATCACCGGCGCTCTTGAGCAGGCTCTGGTTGTGGCCGTACAGGCTCAGGTAACCGTTGCCATGGTCGAGAATGACCAGAAGCCCGGCGCCGCGCAACCAGTCGGCGAACACCACGCGCCCGCCGTGCACCGCACGTACCTGGGTGCCCGGGTTGGCGCTGATCATCACCCCGTCCCACTTTGCACGGGCGTCGCTGCCGCGGGCATCACCGAAGCGTGCCAGCAATCGACCGTTCACAGGCCATGGAAGTTTTCCCCGCGCCGAAGAAAATGCGCCGCCGTAGCTTGCGCCGTCGGTGGAAACCATCGGGCCGAGGGTGGTGCGGGCCTTTTTCGGTGGTTCCACGGGTTCCTTTGCCTGTTCGCGGGCAGCAGCGGCGGCCAGGGCTTCCTGCTGGCGGCGTTTTTCCGCTTCCTGCTGGGCCAGCAAGGCTTTCTTGCGCGCTTCTTCAGCTTCGCGGGCCTGCCGGGCCAGGGTTTCCTCAATGGTCTTGAGGACTTTGGCCAGGTCGGCCTGGTCCTGCTCGCGGGCCTGCAACTTCTGGTCGCGGTCCTTCATGTCGCCATTGAGCTTGGCCAGCACCTGCTGGCGCTTGCCTCGCTCGGCTTCCAGGGCCTGGCGGCGGCTGTCGAGGTCGGCGCGCTGGGCCAGCAACTGTTGCTGCTGGCCGGCAATGTCCTGTTCGACGTTGGCCAGCTGGCGCAAGGTCTCGTTGAAGGTGCGCAATTGCTCCAGGCGCGCCTTGCTCAGGTAATCGTAGTAGGTGAGGGTGCGGGCGAACTTCTCGGGGTTCTGCTGGTTGAGCAGCAGCTTGAGGTATTCCTCGCGGCCGTTGTTCTGGTAGGCCGACCGGGCCTGAATGGCGATCAGTCGCTGTTGTTCAACGCGGGCGCTCTGGAGTTTTTTTTTCTCGGTTTCAAGGCGCTCCAGATCGCCCTCGGTCTTTTTTAGTTCTTGCTGCAGAGCCTCCACCTGCTTTTCGAGGTTGCCGATGTCGGTCTCGGTGGCTTTGAGGTCCTTTTGCACACCGGCCTTTTCTTCCTGGAGCTTGCCCAGCGTCTTCTTGAGCTCGGCAATATCCTGGCGGGTGGCGTCCAGTTGCTGCTGGGTCTGCACACGCTCATCGGCGAAGGCCGGGCTGAGCAGGCAAGACAGGGCGAGTAGGATCAGGGCGCGAAGCATGGGGTTTGGCGTACCAAGGATGGAGACTGGCCTAGTATGCCCGCCCGGGCAGGCAAAAAAAACGCCTCGCTGCGGGTGCAGGGGGGCGTTGGTCTGGAATTCATGTGCAATCGGGGCCGCGAAGCGGCCCCGATACACCGGATCAGGCGTCGACCAGGATCGACGTACCGGTCATTTCCACCGGCTTTTCCAGCCCCAGCAGCTTCAGCATGGTCGGCGCCACGTCGGCCAGCACACCACCATCGCGTACCGTGACGTTGCGCTTGCCCACATAAATGAACGGCACCGGCTCGGTGGTGTGCGCGGTGTGCGCCTGGCCGGTGCATTCGTCTTCCATCTGCTCGACGTTGCCGTGGTCGGCGGTAATCAGCGCTTCGCCGTCTACCTTCTCCAGCGCTTCGACAATGCGCCCTACACAGGTATCCAGCGCTTCGACTGCCTTGACCGCAGCCTCGAACACGCCTGTGTGGCCAACCATGTCGCCGTTGGCGTAGTTGACCACGATCACGTCGTACCGCTGCTGTTCGATAGCTTCGACAATGCGATCGGTCACCTGCGGTGCGTTCATTTCCGGCTGCAGGTCGTAGGTGGCGACCTTGGGCGACGGGATCAGGATGCGTTCTTCGCCTTCGAACGGCTCTTCACGCCCGCCCGAGAAGAAGAAGGTAACGTGGGCGTACTTCTCGGTCTCGGCGATGCGCAGCTGGGTCTTGCCGTTCTTGGCCAGGTACTCGCCCAGCACATTGTTCAGGCTGGAAGGTGCAAAGGCCGCCGGGGCCGGGATCTTGGCCGAGTACTGGGTCAGGCCGATATAGGCCGCCAGTTTTGGCAGGCGGGCACGCGGGAACTCGTTGAAATCGGTTTCGACGAACGCACGCGACAGCTCGCGAGCGCGGTCGGCGCGGAAGTTCATGAAGATCACGGCATCGCCGTCTTCAACCTTGACCGCTTCCCCAATGCGCGTGGCCTTGACGAACTCGTCGCTCTCGTCACGGGCGTAGGCCGCTTCCAGGCCGGCCTGGGCGGTGTCGGCGGTGTACTCGGCGGCGCTGTCGACGATCAGGTTGTAGGCGGCGCTGACGCGGTCCCAGCGGTTGTCGCGGTCCATGGCAAAGTAGCGGCCGATCAGGGTGGCGATGCGGCCCTTGCCCAGCTTGGCGAAGGTGCCGTCGAGCAGTTCGATGGACGACTGCGCGCTGCGTGGCGGGGTGTCGCGGCCGTCGAGGAAGGCGTGCAGGTAGATCTTTTCTGCGCCGCGCTGCGCAGCCAGTTCGGCCATGGCTACCAGGTGGTCCTGGTGGCTGTGCACGCCACCATCAGACAGCAGGCCGAGGATGTGCACGGCCTTGCCGGCATTGGTTGCATGGTCCACGGCGCCGGTGAGCACCGGGTTTTCGAAAAACTCGCCATCGCGGATCGCTTTGGTGACGCGGGTGAAGTCCTGGTAGACGACGCGGCCGGCCCCCAGGTTCATGTGACCGACTTCGGAGTTGCCCATCTGCCCGTCCGGCAGGCCGACATCCATGCCCGAGCCGGAAATGAGGCCATGCGGCCGGGTGGCGCGCAGGCGATCATAGACCGGTGTGTTGGCGGCAAAGATGGCGTTGTGTTCGGGGATATCGCTGTGGCCGAAGCCATCCAGGATGATCAGGACCAGGGGTTTGGGCGTACTCGTCATCAATCAAACTCACGGTTGTTCAAAGATGATAAAGACACGCATTTTAGGGCAAATACGCCAGCTGCGGCGAATAATCGTCCTGTTCCCTGACCAGCGCGGCCCGTGCGGCAACATGAAGGTACTTTTGCGGCCGGCCCGTCGGGCTTTGGTGGTACTGGGGGGCTGTGTATACTGGCCGGCATTTTCAATCGCCTGGAACACCGCTGATGGTTGCTCACCTGATTCAATTCGCGACAGATCACTACATCCTGGTTGCGATCTTCGTTGTTCTGCTGGTCCTGCTGCTGCTCAATGAAATCCGCCGTGGCGGCCAGAGCCTGAGCAATGGCCAACTGACCGCCCTGGTCAACGCCGACAAGGGTCTGGTCATCGACATCCGTACTGCCAAGGAATACGCCGCCGGCCACATCGTCGGTGCCATCAACATTCCGCAGGACAAGCTGGCCGCCCGCATGAGCGAGCTGGACAAGCACAAAGAGAAGACCCTGATCGTCGTCGACGCGATGGGCCAGCAGTCCGGCACCCACTGCCGCGAACTGCTCAAGGCTGGTTACACCGCCGCCAAACTGAGCGGTGGCGTTTCCAGCTGGAAAGCCGATAACCTGCCCCTGGTGAAGTGATATGAAGCCCGTCATCGTCTATTCCAGCGACTACTGCCCCTACTGCATGCGCGCCAAGTACCTGCTCGAGAGCAAGGGCGTGGCCTTCGAGGAAATCAAGGTCGACGGCAAGCCGCAGGTTCGTGCCGAGATGAGCCAGAAGGCCGGCCGTACGTCGGTGCCGCAGATCTGGATCGGCAGCACCCATGTCGGTGGATGCGATGACCTCTATGCCCTGGAGCGCGCCGGCAAGCTCGACGCGCTGCTGGCGGCCTGATTTGCACTGCATTCAAAAACATTAGGATAAGGACCTGCCATGACTGACCAACAGACCAACGGCGCTGCTGCAGAAGACAACAGCCCTCAGTTCTCCCTGCAGCGCATCTATGTGCGCGACCTGTCGTTCGAGGCCCCGAAAAGCCCGCAGATCTTCCGTCAGACCTGGGAGCCGAGCGTTGCGCTGGACCTGAACACCAAGCAGAAAGCCCTGGAAGGTGACTTCCACGAAGTGGTGCTGACCCTGTCGGTAACCGTCAAGAACGGTGACGAAGTGGCTTTCATTGCTGAAGTGCAGCAGGCCGGTATCTTCCTGATCGCCAACCTGGATGCGGCTTCGATGAGCCACACCCTGGGTGCGTTCTGCCCGAACATCCTGTTCCCGTACGCCCGCGAGACCCTGGACAGCCTGGTGACCCGTGGTTCGTTCCCGGCCCTGATGCTGTCGCCGGTCAACTTCGACGCCCTGTACGCGCAGGAAATGCAGCGCATGCAGGAAGCCGGCGAAGTGCCGACTGTGCAGTAATCACTGCCGGTATCAAGAAAGCGCCTCTCGGGGCGCTTTTTTGTTGCCCGCGAAAGGGCCCTTGCAGGCTAAGATCAGCTACCGGCAAACCCGTTTTGCCGCCAGGCCTCATACACTGTCACTGCCACAGTATTGGACAGATTCAGGCTGCGGCACCCCGGCCGCATCGGCAGGCGCAAGCGTTGTTCGGCCGGCAGGCTGTCCAGCACCTCGGCCGGCAAACCGCGGCTTTCTGGCCCGAACAGAAAGGCGTCGCCCGGCTGATAGGCCACTTCATGGAACGGGTGCGAGCCCTTGGTGGTAAAGGCGAACAGCCTTGGATTACCGAGGCTTTCCAGGCATCCGGCCAGGCTCTCATGGCGCTTGAGCGTGGCATACTCATGGTAATCCAGCCCAGCGCGACGCAGGCGCTTGTCATCCAGTTCGAAGCTGATGGGTTCGATCAGGTGCAGGTCGCAGCCGCTGTTGGCGCACAGGCGAATGATGTTGCCGGTATTCGGCGGAATTTCTGGTTGAAAAAGGATGACGTGAAACATGCACGGCTCCAAGCGTGAAGATGACGGGCATTCTACTCCTGAACCGGACGTGCGTTCGAAGGCCTTCCCTCGGGTAATGCTGTCACTGGCGATTGTCGGTTTGATGGTAGGGCTGATGATTGGCCGCCTGACCGCGCCCGACGAGCGTGAGCTCCAGCAGGTGGAGGTGGTGCAGGATGGCCTGACGTTGTGGTTCAACGAAGAACCCAAGCTGCATGGCGAGAATGTGGAAGGCACGGTTGCGCTGCTGTTCCAGGCCCAGGGCAAGAGCCAGCAAGGGCAATTGAGCCTGGAAGGCAAACCGGTCAGCTGGCGGGTGCAGAAGAGTGACGAAGGGTTGCTGCTGACGGTGATTGCCGCGCGTCCCCTGCACGGCGAGTGGGCCGGTGCAGAGGACGATGGGCGTTGGCGGGTGCAGGTGAAACTGCACGAATAAAAGAGGGGATATCCCGGCCTGCCTGTACCAGGGTCCCCAAAAGGGGTTACTGCGTATAAAGGGGGGATGACCCGGCCTGCCTGTACCGAGGTCCCCAAAACGGGCGGTGCTGCGAATAAAAGAGGGGTTCACCCGGCCTGCCTGTACCAGGGCCCCCGAAACTGGGTATGTATTAGCTATTGCAGGGGGCGTGCCAATTTTGCAAAGCCCGTAAATGTTGGGCTTTGAGGGGGATTTGGCCGGGTTTTGAGGGGATTTGTGCCTTCCGGAGGTGCATTGGGCACAGGATCGGTGCATCGGGGCTGAAATAGCTGGGGCCGCTTTGCGGCCCTTTCGCGGCACAAGGCCGCTCCTACAGGAGAAAGCGAACCCCTGTAGGAGCGGCCTTGTGCCGCGAAAGGGCTGCAAAGCAGCCCCAGGAGATTACGGGTTTACCGATAAGTCAGTGCTCGTCACCTTCCTCGTCATCCCCACCCGCCACATTCATCCCCAGTTCCTTGATCTTGCGCGTCAGGGTATTACGCCCCCAACCCAGCAACAGCGCCGCATCCCGGCGCCGTCCTGCGGTGTGCTTGAGCGCCGTCTCGATCATGATCCGTTCAAAACTCGGCACCGCGCTGTCCAGCAGGCTCGACTGCCCGCGTGCCAGCGCCTGGTCGGCCCACTGGCGCAGGGCCTGCTCCCAGTTGGTTACCGGTGCGGCATCCTGTGGCAGGTTCAGCAGCTCGGGCGGCAGGTCGCCGATCAGCACCTCGCGGCTGGAGGCCATCACGGTGATCCAGCGGCAGGTGTTTTCCATCTGCCGCACATTGCCTGGCCACGGCAGGTTGCGGATGAACTCTTCGGTTTCCGGCTTGAGGATCTTCGGCTCGACTGCCAGCTCTTGCGCGGCGCGGGCGAGGAAGTGGCGGGCGAGGGCAGGGATGTCCTCGCGGCGGTCGGCCAGCCGCGGAATGTGGATGCGGATCACGTTCAGGCGGTGGAACAAGTCCTCACGGAACTTGCCCGCCTGCACCAGCGACTCCAGGTTCTGGTGGGTCGCAGCGATGATGCGCACGTCGACCTTGACCGGCACATGGCCGCCAACGCGGTAGAACTCGCCATCGGCCAGCACCCGCAGCAGGCGGGTCTGGGTGTCGGCGGGCATGTCACCTATTTCGTCGAGGAACAAGGTGCCGCCATCCGCCTGTTCGAAGCGGCCCCGGCGCAGGTTGGCAGCACCGGTGAAAGCACCTTTCTCATGGCCGAACAGCTCGGACTCCATCAAATCCTTCGGGATGGCCGCCATGTTCAGGGCAATGAACGGCGACGCTGCACGCGGGCTGTGACGGTGCAAGGCGTGGGCGACCAGCTCTTTGCCGGTACCGGACTCGCCGTTGATCAGTACGGTGATGTTGGAATGGCTGAGGCGGCCGATGGCGCGGAACACCTCCTGCATCGCCGGGGCTTCGCCGATGATTTCCGGTGTGCGCGCCAGGTTCTGCGGCACATCCAGGCCTTGCTGTTCCTGGGCGTGCTGGTTGGCGCGCTTGACCAGCGAGACAGCTTCGTCCACATCGAACGGCTTGGGCAGGTACTCGAAAGCACCGCCCTGGTACGACGCCACGGCGCTGTCGAGGTCGGAATGGGCGGTCATGATGATGACCGGCAGGCGCGGGTGGTGTTCGCGGATCTGTGCCAGCAGGTCGAGGCCACTGGCGCCCGGCATGCGGATATCGGAAATGATCACGTCCGGCTGCTGGCGTGCCAGGCGGCCCATCACGCCATCTGCGCTGTCGAAGCTCTGGGTGGTCATGCCTTCTTGTTGCAGGGCTTTTTCCAGGACCCAGCGGATGGAGCGATCATCGTCGACGATCCATACGGTTTCACTTCGGCTCATGAGGCGTTGGCTCCTTGTTCCAGGGGCAGGTAGATCGAGAAGGCGGTGTGGCCTGCGTGGCTTTCGCACTCGATCAGGCCCTGGTGCTGGCTGATGATGTTCTGGGTAATGGCCAGGCCCAGCCCGGTACCGTCCGGGCGGCCGCTGACCATGGGATAGAAGAGGGTGTCTTGCAGTTCCGGCGGAATGCCCGGGCCGTTATCGATGATCTCCACCCGCGCGACCAGGCGATGGCGAACATGGCCGATGGTGAACTGGCGCAAGGCGCGGCTGCGCAGGGTGATGCGGCCCAGGCGCAGTTCGTTCTGCGAACTGATCGCCTGCATGGCGTTACGCACGATGTTGAGCATGGCCTGGATCATCTGCTCGCGGTCGATCAGCACGTCCGGCAGGCTTGGGTCGTAATCGCGCACCAAAGTGATGCAGCCCTGGCTTTCGGCGTCGACAAGGCTGCAGACCCGCTCCAGCACTTCGTGGATGTTGGTCATGGCCAGCGATGGCAGCTTGTTCGAACCGAGCATGCGGTCGACCAGGTTACGCAGGCGGTCGGCCTCTTCGATGATCACGTTGGTGTAATCGCGCAGGCCTTCTTCGGGTAACTCGCGGGCCAGCAGCTGGGCCGCGCCGCGAATGCCGCCGAGCGGGTTCTTGATTTCGTGGGCCAGGCCGCGCACCAGCATCTTGGTGGTTTCCTGTTTGCTCAGCTGGGCCTCTTCCTTGGTGATGCGCAGCAGCCGGTCGCGTGGGTGCACCTCCAGCAACAGCAGGGTCTGGCCCTGGTTCAGGATGGGCGTTACCGCGTAGTCGACGGTGATGGTCTGCCCGGTCAGCGAGGTGAGCTGCGCTTCGCGCTTGGTGAACGGGTGCGCCTGCTCCACCGCCTGGCGCAACGAGCTGAGCGCTTCGGTCGATTCGGTAAACAGTTCGCTGATGAACTGCCCATGGCTACGTTGACCACTAACGGCCAGTAGCATTTCCGCGGCCGGATTCATGTACTCCAGGCGCAGCTCGGCGTTGAGCAGCAACGTGGCGGTGGTCAGGTTGTCCAGAAGCAGACGGTGCTGCGCATCGCTGATGGTCATAAGGCGTCGTTGACCTCTTTTGGCGCTTGCCTGGCACTTATTTGGCCAGGTCCGGGCTCGGGGTGCATCTGCTGATGCCAGTCTCTCTACAGAAAAATGCAAGAAACAAACCAAAGCTCCGAAAAGAAGCGGGATTTGCCGATAAAGGCCTGGATCTGCGCAAATTCGGATCAGAAAGGCTTGATGAAACGTTTAATGTGAACCAGATTGGGGAGCAAATCGGGGCACTGTACTCAATCTTGCACCAAGATAGAGCATAGCGTGGGCGGCGAGGGTTCTGCGTGGGGCGCAAACGAAAACGGCCTCCCGAAGGAGGCCGTCGTGATCATTTCACCGGCGCGAGGCGCCGATCAGATCAGCAGCTGTAGTACAGCTCATATTCCAGCGGGTGCACGAAGGTACGGACCTTGATCTCTTCTTCCGACTTCAGCTCGATGAAAGCATCGATGAAGTCATCGGAGAACACGCCGCCCTTGGTCAGGAATGCACGGCCTTTGTCCAGCTCTTCCAGGGCTTCTTTCAGGCTGCCGCACACTTGCGGAATGTCCTTGGCCTCTTCTGGTGGCAGGTCGTACAGGTTCTTGTCGGCAGCATCGCCTGGGTGGATCTTGTTCTGAATGCCGTCCAGGCCAGCCATCAGCAGGGCCGCGAAGGCCAGGTACGGGTTGGCCGATGGGTCCGGGAAGCGTGCTTCGATACGGCGGGCTTTCGGGCTGCCGACGTAAGGAATACGGATCGAGGCGGAACGGTTGCGAGCCGAGTAGGCCAGCATTACCGGGGCTTCGAAGCCTGGGACCAGACGCTTGTAGGAGTTGGTCGACGGGTTGGTGAAGCCGTTCAGGGCCTTACCGTGCTTGATGATACCGCCGATGAAGTACAGGGCGGTGTCGGACAGGCCGGCATAGCCTTCACCCGAGAAAGTGTTCTTGCCGTCTTTCCAGATCGACATGTGCACGTGCATGCCCGAGCCGTTGTCGCCGTACAGTGGCTTCGGCATGAAGGTAGCGGTACGGCCGTAAGCGTCGGCAACGTTGTGCACGACGTATTTCAGGGCCTGTACTTCGTCAGCTTTCTTCACCAGGGTGTTGAACTTGACGCCGATTTCGTTCTGGCCGGCAGTCGCCACTTCGTGGTGGTGAACTTCAACGGTCTGGCCCATTTCTTCCAGCGCGTTGCACATGGCAGTACGGATTTCGTGGTCGTGGTCGAACGGCGGAACCGGGAAGTAGCCGCCTTTCACGCCTGGACGGTGGCCTTTGTTGCCGCCTTCCACGTCAGCGCCGGTCATCCACGAGCCTTGCTCGGAGAAGATCTTGAACATCGAACCGGAGATGTCCGAGTGGAACTTCACTTCGTCGAAGATGAAGAACTCTGGCTCCGGGCCTGCGAATACGGTGTCACCGATGCCGGTGCTCTTCAGGTACTCTTCGGCGCGCTTGGCGATCGCACGTGGGTCGCGATCGTAGCCCTGCATGCTCGACGGGTCGACGATGTCGCAGGTGATGATCAGGGTAGGTTCTTCGGTGAACGGGTCCAGGACGGCAGTGTCGTCAACCGGCATCAGGATCATGTCGGAAGCTTCGATGCCTTTCCAGCCAGCAATGGAGGAACCGTCGAACATCTTGCCGACTTCGAAGAAGTCTTCGTCCAGCGCATCACGCGACGGCATGGTCACGTGGTGCTGAATGCCTTTGGTGTCCGTGAAACGCAGATCAATCCACTTGACGTCATGATCTTTGATGAGTTGAACCGACTTCGACATGTTGTCCTCCGGAGGGTCTAGAGCGCGGTGGGCCGCTGCCCTGGAAAAAGGGTGTTGCCGGGCGCGGATAGTCGGCCAAGCTTACCTGCCTCACAAGGGAGCAAATTGCATGCCAGTGCCCGAAAATGGCGAGGGTGGGATAAAAGCAGGCGTTTGCGGGCATTTGGCGGCGGGTTGGCGAGGAAAAGTGCACCCTTACGATGCGGTTTTTGGTGGGTGCGCACTATTATGGTGCGACTGGTGAGTCTTGTGCCTTTTTCGAGGGCCTCTTCGCGGGTAAACCCGCTCCCACAGGGACCCCACGGTTTTAGAGGACTGTCCAAACCCTTGTAGGAGCGGGTTTACCCGCGAAAGGGCCGGAACAGGCGCCACAAAACCCCAGCCTTGCATTTATCTCAAAGCTTCTGATCAAAAGTTGGTCAAATCCTGAGCAGTTTCCGCTATAATTCGCGCCCCACATTTTCGGCAGGCCCTGCGCGCGCTGTTAACCAATGAAACTTATCGTCAAAGTCTTCCCAGAAATCACCATCAAGAGCCGGCCGGTGCGCAAGCGCTTCATCCGCCAGCTCGCCAAGAACATCCGCAACGTGCTCAAGGACCTCGATCCTGAGCTCGCGGTCGATGGTGTCTGGGACAATCTCGAAGTGGTCACCCGCATCGAGGACGAAAAGGTCCAGCGCGAGATCATTGAGCGCCTCACCTGCACACCGGGTATCACCCACTTCCTGCAGGTTGAGGAATACCCGCTGGGTGACTTCGACGACATCGTTGCCAAGTGCAAGCACCACTTCGGCCACCTGCTGGCCGGCAAGCACTTCGCCGTGCGCTGCAAGCGCGGTGGCCACCATGACTTCACCTCGATGGACGTCGACCGTTACGTCGGCAGCCAGCTGCGCCAGCAGTGTGGCGCCGCCGGCATCGAGCTGAAGAAGCCTGAAGTGCTGGTGCGCATCGAAATCCGCAACCAGCGCCTGTACGTGATCCACAACCAGCACCAGGGCATCGGCGGCTACCCGCTGGGCGCCCTGGAGCAGACCCTGGTGCTGATGTCCGGTGGCTTCGACTCCACCGTGGCGGCCTACCAGATGATGCGCCGTGGCCTGATGACCCACTTCTGCTTCTTCAACCTCGGCGGCCGTGCCCACGAGCTGGGCGTGATGGAAGTGGCCCACTATCTGTGGAAGAAGTACGGCAGCAGCCAGCGCGTGCTGTTCATCAGTGTGCCGTTCGAAGAAGTGGTCGGCGAGATCCTCAACAAGGTCGACAACAGCTACATGGGCGTGACCCTCAAGCGCATGATGCTGCGCGGTGCCGCGCACATGGCTGACCGCCTGGAGATCGACGCCCTGGTAACTGGCGAAGCCATTTCCCAGGTGTCCAGCCAGACTCTGCCGAACCTGTCGATCATCGACTCGGCCACCGACAAGCTGGTGCTGCGCCCTTTGCTGGCCAGCCACAAGCAGGACATCATCGACCAGGCCAACGAAATCGGCACCGCCGACTTCGCCAAGCACATGCCAGAATACTGCGGCGTGATTTCGGTAAACCCGACCACTCACGCCAAGCGCCACCGCATGGAGCATGAAGAAAAGCAGTTCGACATGGCCGTGCTGGAGCGCGCCCTGGAGCGCGCCAAGCTGATCTCCATCGACCATGTGATCGACGAGCTGGGCAAGGATGTCGAAATCGAGGAAGTGACCGAGGCACTGTCGGGCCAGATCGTCATCGACATTCGTCACCCCGATGCCCAGGAAGACGAACCCCTGGTGCTGGACGGTATCGAAGTCCAGGCCATGCCGTTTTATGCCATCAACAGCAAGTTCAAGCATCTGGATCCGACGCGCCAGTACTTGCTGTATTGCGACAAGGGTGTGATGAGCCGTTTGCACGCACACCATCTGCTCAGTGAGGGACATGCCAATGTGCGTGTTTATCGTCCGACATAAGACGCCGGGGCTGTTTGGCGGCAGTATCCGCCATCGCCCTCCCGACCGCCGGGCCCGCTGAGCCTTAAACAGTACATATTGGCCGCCTACACTGGCGGCAACCGAATCCTCTGATCGAGATACACTTGTGATCGAAAATCTGCGTAACATCGCCATCATCGCCCACGTTGACCATGGTAAAACCACCTTGGTCGACAAACTCCTGCGTCAGTCCGGCACTCTGGAGCGTAACGAGCTCAACGACGAGCGCGTCATGGACTCCAACGACCAGGAAAAAGAGCGCGGTATTACCATTCTGGCGAAAAACACCGCCATCAACTGGAACGGCTACCACATCAACATCGTCGACACCCCCGGCCACGCCGACTTCGGTGGCGAGGTTGAGCGTGTAATGTCGATGGTCGACTCCGTGCTGCTGCTGGTCGACGCTCAAGACGGCCCTATGCCGCAAACCCGCTTCGTGACCAAGAAGGCCTTCGAAGCCGGCCTGAAGCCAATCGTCGTGATCAACAAGGTTGACCGTCCGGGCGCGCGTCCTGACTGGGTTCTGGACCAGATCTTCGACCTGTTCGACAACCTCGGCGCTACCGACGAGCAGCTGGACTTCAAAGTGGTCTACGCCTCGGCCCTGAACGGCATTGCCGGTCTGGACCACACCGAAATGGGCGAAGACATGACTGCCCTGTATCAGGCTGTCATCGACCACGTTCCAGCGCCAGCTGTTGACCGTGACGGCCCGTTCCAGATGCAGATCTCCGCACTGGACTACAACAGCTTCCTGGGTGTTATCGGCGTTGGCCGTATTGCCCGTGGTCGCATCAAGCCGAACACCCCGGTTGTTGCCATCGACGCTGACGGCAAGAAGCGTAACGGCCGTATCCTCAAGCTGATGGGCCACCACGGTCTGCACCGCGTTGACGTTGAAGAAGCCCAGGCTGGCGACATCGTCTGCATCAGCGGTTTCGACGAGCTGTTCATCTCCGACACCCTGTGCGACCCGACTGCCGTTGAGGCGATGAAGCCGCTGACCGTTGACGAGCCAACCGTTTCGATGACCTTCCAGGTCAACGACTCGCCGTTCTGCGGCAAGGAAGGCAAGTTCGTCACCAGCCGTAACATCAAGGACCGTCTGGACAAAGAGCTGCTGTACAACGTTGCCCTGCGCGTTGAAGAAACCGATTCCCCGGACAAGTTCAAGGTCTCGGGCCGTGGCGAGCTGCACCTGTCGGTACTGATCGAAACCATGCGTCGGGAAGGCTTCGAGCTGGCCCTGGGCCGCCCGGAAGTAATCATTCGTGAAGTAGACGGCGTCAAGCAAGAGCCGTTCGAAAACGTCACCATCGACATCCCTGAAGAAGCACAGGGCAAGGTGATGGAAGAAATGGGTCTGCGTAAAGGCGACCTGACCAACATGGTCCCGGATGGCAAGGGCCGTGTACGCCTGGAATACAACATCCCGGCGCGTGGTCTGATCGGTTTCCGTAACCAGTTCCTGACCCTGACCAACGGTGCAGGCATCCTGACTTCGATCTTCGACCGCTACGACGCGGTGAAGTCCGGTCACATGTCCGGCCGTCAGAACGGCGTACTGGTTTCGGTCGAAACCGGCAAGGCGCTGACCTACTCGCTGGAAACCCTGCAGGCGCGTGGCAAGCTGTTTGTCGAGCACGGTCAAGAGATCTACAACGGTCAGATCATCGGCCAGAACAGCCGCGACAACGACCTGGGCGTCAACCCTACCAAGGGCAAGAAGCTCGACAACATGCGTGCTTCGGGTAAAGACGAAGTCATCGCTCTGGTTCCGCCAGTTCGCTTCACCCTGGAACAGGCTCTGGAATACATCCAGGAAGACGAGCTGTGCGAAGTAACGCCGAAGTCCATCCGTCTTCGCAAGAAGATCCTGGACGAAAGCGAGCGTACCCGCGCTGCCAAGAAAGCCAAAAACAGCTGAGTTAGCTTTGGCTGAATGAAAACGCCCCCGGTCGAAAGGCCGGGGGCGTTTTTTTATGCCTTCAGGATTTGTGTTGGCCCCTTCGCGGGCTTGAGGTTGACGATCAGCGCCCGACTACCTTGGGCTTATAGGCGCAATACCCCGGCCGAGGCCCGACCTTGGGGTGGTTGCGGCAGGTGTCCGGGCGCTTGTCATAAATGGTGCACAGCCGGCTCTTACGATCCAGGTACATGCAGTCATCGTTGCTCATCCGGGTCAGGGTGAAGATTCCCGACTTCTGGTTGAAGCGCTCGATGATGCCTTCTTTTTGCAGGCGCTTGGCCACGTTCTTCGGGGGTTCGTCTTTCTCGAACTCGTCTACCACGCCGATACGGATCAGATCCTTGATCTTCACCTCCACTGGCAGGGTGCAGCAGGTCGAATGGCAGCCATGGCACATGTTGCTGGTATAGCGCTGCCAGGTCTCCAGGCGGTCGACTTCGGCCGCGGCGATCAGGGTCGTTTTCATCTTTATAGGGTGGATCACGGTCTTGGGGCGCGCGATGATACCGGAATTGTTCAATTTATGAACAACCTTTTGCCGGATTGGCAAAGTGGGCATGAAAACTGCGAACAGTAACTGTCACTCCCTGTCGAAGGGGCTAGTCTCATCAATCTCCCTCCGCTTTCGTCAACTTGCCAGAGGATGCCGCATGTCCCAGGAACCCGAAGCACGTGACGCCGAGGTGGCCGAATTTCGCGCCGCTGTACTGAACAAGCTGACCTACGCGGTCGGCAAGGACCCGGAGCATGCGTTCGACCACGACTGGTTCGAAGCCATTGCCCTGGCCGCTCGCGATCACATGGTCGACCACTGGATGGACCATACCCGTCTGGCCTACCGCCGTAGCCAGAAGCGGGTCTATTACCTTTCCCTCGAGTTCCTCATCGGGCGCTTGCTGTACGACAGCCTGAGCAACCTTGGGCTGCTGGACATCGCCCGTGATGCGCTGCAAGGGCTGGATGTGGACCTGGAGCGTATCCGCCTGCTTGAGCCCGACGCCGCGCTGGGTAATGGTGGCCTAGGCCGGCTGGCTGCGTGCTTCATGGAAAGCATGTCCACTCTGGGTATTGCCGCCCATGGTTACGGTATCCGCTACGAGCATGGGTTGTTCCGTCAGGCTGTGGTCGATGGCTGGCAGCAGGAACAGACCGAAAACTGGCTGGACTTCGGTAACCCTTGGGAGTTCGAGCGTGCCGAGGTGATCTACCCGATCAGCTTCGGCGGCAGTGTCGAAACCGTCAACGATGCCAGTGGCACCCAGCGCCAGGTATGGTCGCCGGGCGAAACGGTGCGGGCGGTGGCCTATGACACGCCCGTGGTGGGCTGGCGTGGGTCCAGCGTCAACACCTTGCGCCTGTGGCGTGCGCGGGCGCTGGAAGAGCTGCACCTGGAGCGCTTCAATGCCGGTGACCACCTGGGGGCCGTGGCCGAAGTGGCGCGGGCCGAAAGCATTTCCCGCGTGCTGTACCCGGCTGACAGCACCGAGGCGGGTCAGGAACTGCGCCTGCGCCAGGAGTACTTCTTTGTGTCGGCTTCGCTGCAGGACTTGCTGCGCCGCCACCTGAACATGCACAAGGACTTGCTCAACCTGCCCGACGCCGCAGCCATCCAGCTCAACGACACGCACCCTTCGATTGCCGTGGCAGAGCTGATGCGGCTACTGGTGGACCAGCATGAAGTGCCGTGGGACAAGGCCTGGGAGCTGACCGTTGGCACGCTCGCCTACACCAACCACACCCTGCTGCCCGAAGCGCTGGAAACCTGGCCGGTAGCACTGATGGAGCGCATGCTGCCGCGGCACATGCAAATCATCTACCTGATCAACGCCTACCATATCGACGCATTGCGGGCCAAAGGCATGCACGATTTCGACGTGCTGCGCGCGGTGTCGCTGATCGAGGAAGACAACGGCCGCCGGGTGCGCATGGGTAACCTGGCGTTCCTCGGCTCGCACAGCGTCAACGGCGTATCTGCGCTGCACAGCAAGCTGATGAAGAGCACTGTGTTCTCCGAGCTGCACAAGCTGTACCCGCAACGAATCAACAACAAGACCAACGGCATTACCTTCCGCCGCTGGCTGTACCAGTCCAACCCACTGCTGACCGAGATGCTGGTCGAAGCGCTCGGGCCGGGGCTCAAGGATGACCCTGAAGGGCTTCTGGCTGGCCTTGTGCCATTCGCCGACAAGGCGGGTTTCCGCAAGCAGTTTGCCGCTCAGCGCCTGCACAGCAAGCGCGCCCTGGCCAGCATCATCCAGGACCGCATTGGTGTCACTGTGAACCCCGAGGCGCTGTTCGATGTGCAGGTCAAGCGGATCCACGAGTACAAGCGCCAGTTGCTCAACCTGCTGCACACCGTGGCGCTGTACCAGGCCATACGCAACGACCCCGGCACCAACTGGGTGCCACGGGTGAAGATCTTCGCCGGCAAGGCTGCGGCCAGTTACCACCAGGCCAAGCTGATCATCAAGCTGGCCAACGACATCGCCCGGGTGGTGAACAACGACCCGACCGTGCGCGGCCTGCTGAAGGTGGTGTTCCTGCCCAACTACAACGTCAGCCTGGCAGAAAGCATCATCCCGGCGGCAGACCTTTCCGAGCAGATTTCCACGGCCGGTTATGAAGCCTCCGGTACCAGCAACATGAAGTTCGGCCTGAACGGTGCGCTGACCATCGGCACCCTGGACGGTGCCAACGTGGAAATGTGCGAACAGGTAGGCGCCGACAACATGTTCATCTTCGGCCTGACCGCGCAGCAGGTCGAGGCGCGCAAGCGTGCCGGTGACTTTGGTGCCAATGCCGCCATTGCCGCTTCCAACCGCTTGAGCGACGTGCTGCAGGCCATTCGCAGCGGTGTGTTCTCGCCAGACGACCCCTCACGCTACACCGGTTTGATCGACGGGCTGGTGGCCTACGACCGCTTCCTGGTGTGTGCCGACTTCGACGCCTACTGGGATGCCCAGCGGCGGGTCGAGGAACTGTGGCACACGCCGCAGGAGTGGTGGCGCATGGCCGTGTTGAACACGGCACGGATGGGCTGGTTCTCGTCGGACCGCACCATTCGCGAATATGCCACCGAGATCTGGAAGGCGTTGGATTGAGGTGAGGCCGTTCGCGGGCACGCCCGCTCCCACAGGTGTCTCGCAAGCTTCAAGGCTTGCGCTGTACCTGTGGGAGCGGGCGTGCCCGCGAACGGGCGCATTACCGGACCACCGGCCTGGCGAAGGCTGAACTAGCGACCTATTGTGCCGTCTGAGAGCCGTGGCGAGTCTGATTGCTCGCTAGCCCGCCACTCTCCCTGTAAACTGCGGGGGTTTTTACTCCCCCAATCCTTTCGGAGCCATACATGTCCCGCGTTACCCTGAGTCGCTATCTGATTGAGCAGACCCGCAGCAACAATACCCCTGCCGATCTGCGCTTCCTGATCGAAGTGGTGGCGCGTGCGTGCAAGGAAATCAGCCATCACGTGTCCAAAGGCGCCCTCGGCGGCGTGCTGGGCAGCATGGGCACTGAAAACGTGCAGGGCGAAGTCCAGAAGAAACTGGACGTGATTTCCAACGATATCCTGCTGGAAGCCAACGAATGGGGCGGCCACCTGGCCGGCATGGCTTCCGAAGAAATGGACAACGCCTACCAGATCCCGGGCAAGTACCCGAAAGGCGCGTACCTGCTGGTCTTCGACCCACTGGACGGTTCGTCGAACATCGACGTCAACGTCTCGGTCGGCACCATCTTCTCGGTGCTGCGTTGCCCTAACCAGTACCTGAGCCAGAATGAAAGCCTGAACGAAGAAGCTTTCCTGCAGCCAGGCACCGAGCAGGTCGCCGCCGGTTACGCCATCTACGGCCCGCAGACCATGCTGATCCTGACCCTGGGCAACGGCGTCAAGGGCTTCACCCTGGACCGTGAACTGGGCAGCTTCGTCCTGACCCACGAAAACATCCAGGTGCCGGCGACCACCGCCGAATTCGCCATCAACATGTCCAACCAGCGTCACTGGGAAGCCCCGGTACAACGCTACGTGGGCGAACTGCTGGCCGGCGAAACCGGCCCGTTGAAAAAGAACTACAACATGCGCTGGATCGCCTCGATGGTGGCCGACGTGCACCGCATCCTGACCCGTGGCGGCCTGTTCATGTACCCACGTGACGCCCGCGAGCCAAGCAAGCCGGGCAAGCTGCGCCTGATGTACGAAGCCAACCCGATGTCGTTCATCATCGAACAGGCAGGCGGCGCCTCTACCAACGGTTACGATCGCATCCTCGACATCAAGCCAGAAAGCCTGCACCAGCGCGTGTCGGTGATCCTTGGCTCGAAGGAAGAGGTAGAGCGCGTCACCGCCTACCACAAGGAGTAAGTCATGCTCGCACCTTGGCAGCCGTTGCTGGAATGGTGGTTCGGTTGGGGCACCAGTGCCCAGGCCGTGGCTGACGAGAAGAGCACGCTGTGGTTCGGCAAGCATCACGATGCCGATGCCCATGCGCTGTTTGGCGACCTGGTCGAGCACGCCCTGGCGGGTGGGCTCGAAGAGTGGCAGCAAAGCCCGCAGGGCTGGCTGGGCCTGCTGATCTTGCTGGACCAGCTGCCGCGCATGATCTACCGCGACACGCCGCGCGCCTTCGAGGGCGACCGGCGTGCCCAGGTGGTGGCCATGCAGGGCCTGCAGAAGGGCTGGGACTACCAGTTGCTGCCGATCCAGCGTGTGTTCGTGCTGCTGGTGCTGGAGCATGCCGAGGTGCTGGACTGGCAGAACCTGTGTGTCGAGCGTTATCAGCTGTTGCTGGACGAGCAGCCCGAAGCCAGCCGGCGGCTGTTCGAAGGCTTCCTGGACTATGCCGAGCAGCACCAGCGGGTGATTGCCCGGTTTGGGCGCTTCCCGCACCGCAACCTGGTGCTGGAGCGGCCGAGCACCAGCGAAGAGATGGACTTTTTGCTGGAGCCCGGGTCGAGATTCTGAAGCCCGCGGGGCCTGCTGCGCAGGCCGTCGCGACACGAGGCCGCACCTGAAAGGGTGCGGCCTTTTTATTTGCGCGTGATTAATGCTTTGTGATTAATCGCACAGTAATGGCCATCCGACCAATGGTGTAGGTGCAAAGGGGGTAGGGCAGGGAACCTGGGAGGGATTTTCCCGTCGAAGGTCACTGCAGGCCACTCGCCTGTTTCCCCTCTTCAGGAGTGTCCTTCATGTCGTTGCGTTCCCTCGCCCTGTTGTCGCTGTGCGTCGTCCTGTCTGCCTGCAGCAAGATCAATCAGGAAAACTATTCCAAGATCAAGGCCGGTATGAACAAGGCCGAGGTCGAGCAGTTGCTCGGTACGCCGACCGAGTGCTCTGGCGCGCTGGGCATGAGCAGCTGCACCTGGGGGGACGAGAAAAGTTTTATCAGCGTGCAGTACGCGGCTGACAAGGTGCTGATGTATTCAGGGCAGGGCCTCAAATGAGGCGTCTGTACCTGCTGATGGGGGTATGCCTGGCGTTGCTGCTGGGTGGTTGCGCGGGCTCGGTGCAGGACCCGCTGGCGCCGAAGACCGCTGGCAACGTCGACCTCAAGCGCTACCAGGGCAAATGGTTCGAACTGGCGCGCTTGCCCATGCGCTACCAGACCGGCTGCGAGCAGTCCGAGGCGCACTACAACCTCAAGCCTGATGGTACGTTTGGTGTGCTCAACCGCTGCCGCACCATGGGTGATGAGTGGCTGCGTGCCGAGGGGCACGCAAGCATCCAGGAGCCCGGGCACACCGATAAACTGTGGGTAGAGTTTGATAACTGGTTTACCAAGCTGGTGCCTGGCGTGGCTCGGGGCGAATACTGGATTCTGTACGTGGACGATCGCTACCGCACGGCAGTGGTCGGCAGCCCGGACCGCAAGTACTTGTGGATACTGTCACGCACGCCGACGCTGCCGGCTTGGGAGCGCGAGCACTTGCTGGCCAAGGCACGCCAGCAGGGGTATGACACCAGCCGGCTGATCTGGCGGGCGTCCGATCAGCAAATCGTAAAAATGCACTGATTTTTGGGGCCGCTTTGCGGCCCTTTCGCGGCACAAGGCCGCTCCTACAGGGGAACGCGTATCCCTGTAGGAGCGGCCTTGTGCCGCGAAAGGGCTGCAAAGCAGCCCCAATACGCTCAGCCCAAGAGCTGCCGCAGCACCCCGGCAAACGCCCCCGCGCTTTCCTCTTCCTGCGCATGCCGCCCCTGGCGCACCACCCATTGCCCGTTCACCATCACATCGCGCACCTGGCGATCCCCGCCAGCAAACAGCCAGCGGTTGAGAATGGCATCGCCATCCGCCAGGGCGATGTAGGGGTCTTGTCCATCCAGTACCAGCCAGTCGGCGCGCTTGCCCACGGCCAGTTCCCCGACCGCTTGCCCCAGTGCCTGTGCACCGCCCGCGAGCGCGGCGTCGTACAGCGTGCGCCCGACCATCGGCTGATCCCCACGGTACAAGCGGTTGCGTCGCTGGTCACGCAGCCGCTGGCCATATTCCAGCCAGCGCAGTTCTTCCACCACGCTCAGCGACACATGGCTGTCCGAACCAATGCCCATACGCCCGCCCTGGGCAAGGAAGTCCACCGCCGGGAAAATCCCGTCGCCCAGGTTGGCCTCGGTGGTCAGGCACAACCCCGCCACCGCACCACTGCGGGCCATGGCGGTGACTTCATCCGGCTCGGCATGGGTGGCATGCACCAGGCACCAGCGACGGTCCACCTCCACATGCTCGTACAGCCATTGCAGCGGGCGCAGGCCGCTCCAGGCCAGGCAGTCGTCCACTTCCTTCTGCTGCTCGGCGATATGGATATGCACCGGGCATTGCTTGTCGCTGGCCGCCAGCACTTCGGCAATCTGCCCCGGCGTCACCGCACGCAGCGAGTGGAAGCACAGGCCCAGATGCTGAGCGGGTTGCGCGGCCAGCAGCGGGGCCAGTTGCGCCTGCAGTTGCAGGTATTGTTCGGTGGTGTTGATGAAGCGCCGCTGGCCGTCGTTCGGCGCCTGCCCGCCGAACCCGGCGTAGCTGTACAGCACCGGCAACAACGTCAGGCCAATGCCACTGTCGGCCGCGGCCGCGCTGATGCGGCGGGACAGCTCGGCCGGGTCGGCGTAGGCCTTGCCTGCCTGGTCGTGATGCACGTAATGGAATTCGGCCACCGAGGTGTAGCCAGCCTTGAGCATTTCGATATACAGCTGGCGGGCGATGACCTGCAGCTGCTTCGGGGTGATCTGCCCGACCAGGCGGTACATCAGGTCGCGCCAGGTCCAGAAGCTGTCGTTGGGGTTGCCGGCGACTTCCGCCAAACCCGCCATGGCGCGCTGGAAGGCATGCGAGTGCAGGTTGGGCATGCCGGGCAGCAACGGGCCGGCCAGGCGCTCGGCGCCTTCGGCAGAAGCGCCCGGCTCGATGCGGGTCACATGGCCATCGCTGGCGACCTCGATACGGACATGGCTGGCCCAGCCCGTAGGCAACAGAGCGCGTTCGGCGAAGTAGGCGGACATCGGTCAAATCCTGTTATTGTTAACTTGTATATACATATACAGGCGTTTGCCTGCCGGGTAAACTGCGGCAAGCTACCGCTCATTCCCTATGCACAAGGATCCAACGCCGTGCCGACACCTCCTGTCTCCGCGCTGGTTGCCCAGATGGGCGAGGGCCCGGCGCCGCTGTACGCCCGGGTCAAACAGATGATCATCCAGCAGATCGACAACGGCAGCTGGCCGCCGCATCACCGGGTCCCCTCGGAGAGCGAACTGGTCAGCGAGCTGGGCTTCAGCCGCATGACCATCAACCGTGCCCTGCGCGAACTCACGGCCGACGGCCTGCTGGTGCGCATGCAAGGGGTCGGCACGTTCGTAGCCGAGCCAAAGGGCCGTTCGGCGTTGTTCGAAGTCAACAACATTGCCGATGAAATTGCCGCACGCGGCCATCAGCATAGCTGCCAGGTGATCACGCTCACCGAGGAAGCAGCCGGTTCCGAACGGGCCCTGGCCCTGGACATGCGTGAAGGCCAGCGGGTGTTCCACTCGCTGATCGTGCATTTCGAGAACGGCGTGCCGGTGCAGATCGAGGACCGCTACGTCAACGCCGCTATCGCACCCGACTACCTCAAGCAGGATTTCACCCGGCAGACGCCATATGCCTACCTGTCCCAGGTAGCACCGCTGACCGAGGGTGAGCACGTGGTCGAAGCCATCCTGGCCGAGCCGGAAGAATGCCGCCTGCTGCAGATCGAGCGGGGCGAACCTTGCCTGCTGATCCGCCGTCGTACCTGGTCCGGCCGCCAGCCGGTAACCGCGGCGCGGCTGATCCACCCCGGTTCCCGTCATCGCCTGGAAGGACGTTTCAGCAAATGAGCCAGCTGCAGTTGTTGCGCGCACAGGATTACCCGCGCATGCCGTGGAAGAACGGTGGCGGTTTCACTGAAGAGATCACCCGCGACAGTGGAGAGGGCCTGGACGGCTTTGGCTGGCGCCTGTCGATTGCCGATATCGAAGAGTCTGGCGGCTTTTCCACCTTCGCCGGTTACCAGCGGATCATCACCGTGCTGCAGGGCGATGGCATGCGCCTGTTGGTCGATGGCCAGCCCAGCCGGCCGTTGCTGCCGTTCGATGCCTTTGCCTTCAGCGGCGAAAGCCAGGTCAGCTGCAAGCTGCTGGGTGGGGCGATCCGCGATTTCAACCTGATCTATGCACCGCAGCGATACCGGGCCCGGTTGCAGTGGTTCGATGGCACGAGCCGTTTGTACAGCTCGGCGTCGACGGTGCTGTTGTTTGCTGCCAGCAGCCACGTGGAAGTGACCATGGCGGGGCGTGAGGTGCAGCGGTTGGGGTTGTATGACTGCCTGCGGCTGGAGGGCAACGATGAGTTGCTTGGGCTGGAGGTTCAGGGGCGATTCTGCCTGATCGAACTCGTTTCACGTTGATGGGGCCGGCGATAGGTTTTCATCGCCTGTGAGATCGACCGCCGCGCGGGCGGCGCTCGATCTATGCGCCGCCACAAAACTCAAGCCAGGAACGGCAAGGTCCAATTATTTTGGTTGTCCATGCTTGTACATACAAGTAAAGGTGTGTTTGTATATTGACCACGACATACCCGCCCGCGGACGACCGCAGAGGACCTTTCCCGTGACCGACAACAACAAATACCGTGACGTTGAAATCCGTGCCCCACGTGGCAACAAGCTGACCGCCAAAAGCTGGCTGACCGAAGCGCCACTGCGCATGCTGATGAACAACCTCGACCCACAGGTTGCGGAAAACCCGAAAGAACTGGTGGTGTATGGCGGTATCGGCCGCGCCGCCCGCAACTGGGAATGCTACGACAAGATCGTCGAAACCCTGACCCGCCTGGAAGACGACGAAACCCTGCTGGTGCAGTCGGGCAAGCCGGTCGGCGTGTTCAAGACCCACAGCAACGCCCCGCGCGTGCTGATCGCCAACTCCAACCTGGTGCCACACTGGGCCAACTGGGAGCACTTCAACGAACTGGACGCCAAGGGCCTGGCCATGTACGGCCAGATGACCGCCGGCAGCTGGATCTACATCGGCAGCCAGGGCATCGTCCAGGGCACTTATGAAACCTTCGTCGAAGCCGGTCGCCAGCACTACGGCGGCAGCCTGAAAGGCAAGTGGGTACTCACCGCAGGCCTCGGCGGCATGGGCGGCGCCCAGCCACTGGCTGCTACCCTGGCTGGCGCCTGCTCCCTGAACATCGAATGCCAGCAGAGCCGCATCGACTTCCGTCTGGAAACCCGCTACGTCGACGAGCAGGCTACCGACCTCGACGACGCGCTCGTGCGCATCGCCAAATACACCGCCGAAGGCAAGGCTATCTCCATCGCCCTGCACGGCAACGCTGCCGAAATCCTGCCAGAGCTGGTCAAGCGTGGCGTGCGCCCGGACATGGTCACCGACCAGACCAGCGCCCACGACCCGCTCAACGGCTACCTGCCTGCCGGCTGGACCTGGGAGCAGTACCGCGACCGCGCGCAGACCGAACCGGCTGCAGTGGTCAAGGCCGCCAAGCAGTCGATGGCCGTGCACGTGCAGGCCATGCTGGACTTCCAGAAGCAGGGCGTCCCGACCTTCGACTATGGCAACAACATCCGCCAGATGGCCAAGGAAGAGGGCGTGGCCAATGCCTTCGACTTCCCGGGCTTCGTCCCTGCCTATATCCGTCCGCTGTTCTGCCGCGGCGTAGGCCCGTTCCGCTGGGCGGCGCTGTCTGGCGAGGCCGAGGACATCTACAAGACCGACGCCAAGGTCAAGGAACTGATCCCCGACGACGCCCACTTGCACCGCTGGCTGGACATGGCCCGCGAGCGCATCAGCTTCCAGGGCCTGCCGGCACGTATCTGCTGGGTTGGCCTGGGCCTGCGCGCCAAGCTGGGCCTGGCCTTCAACGAAATGGTCCGCAGCGGCGAGCTGTCGGCACCGGTCGTGATCGGCCGTGACCACCTGGACTCGGGTTCGGTCTCCAGCCCCAACCGCGAAACCGAAGCCATGCGTGATGGCTCGGACGCTGTGTCCGACTGGCCGCTGCTCAACGCCCTGCTGAACACCGCAGGCGGCGCTACCTGGGTGTCGTTGCACCATGGTGGTGGCGTGGGCATGGGCTTCTCGCAGCACTCGGGCATGGTCATCGTCTGCGACGGCACCGATGAAGCCGCCGAGCGCATCGCCCGCGTACTGACCAACGACCCAGGGACTGGTGTCATGCGCCACGCCGATGCCGGTTATGACATCGCCATCGACTGCGCCAAGGAGCAGGGCCTGGACCTGCCGATGATCACTGGCTGATTGCCACGCTTTGGATCGCACCCCGCCAGGGGTGATACTGAACAACAAGAAGGAGCGCGCAGGCACCCACGAACGGGCCTGCGGCTCCACGCGATTTGGAGTAGTAACGTGACCGAACTCACCCTCAAGCCCGGCACCCTGACCCTGGCCCAGCTGCGCGCGATCTACGCCGCGCCCGTGCGCCTGCAACTGGATGCCAGCGCCGCGCCGGCCATCGACGCCAGCGTCGCCTGTGTCGAGCAGATCATTGCCGAAGACCGCACTGCCTACGGCATCAACACCGGTTTCGGCCTGCTGGCCTCGACCCGCATCGCCAGCCACGACCTGGAAAACCTGCAGCGCTCGCTGGTGCTGTCCCACGCCGCTGGCATTGGCGCGCCGCTGGATGACGACCTGGTGCGGTTGATCATGGTGCTCAAAATCAACAGCCTCAGCCGTGGCTTCTCCGGCATTCGCCGCAAAGTCATCGATGCGCTGATCGCCCTGGTCAACGCCGAAGTCTACCCGCACATCCCGCTGAAAGGCTCGGTGGGTGCTTCCGGCGACCTGGCGCCGCTGGCGCACATGTCGCTGGTGCTGCTGGGCGAAGGCAAAGCCCGCTACAAGGGTCAGTGGCTGTCGGCCACCGAAGCCCTGGCGGTTGCCGGCCTCGAACCGCTGACCCTGGCTGCCAAAGAGGGCCTGGCCCTGCTCAATGGCACCCAGGCGTCCACCGCCTATGCCCTGCGTGGCCTGTTCTATGCCGAAGACTTGTACGCTGCGGCTATCGCCTGCGGCGGCCTGAGCGTCGAAGCCGTACTGGGCTCGCGTTCGCCGTTCGATGCGCGTATTCACGAAGCGCGTGGCCAGCGCGGCCAGATCGACACTGCCGCGTGCTTCCGCGACCTGCTGGGCGATTCCAGCGAAGTGTCGCTGTCGCACAAGAACTGCGACAAGGTCCAGGACCCGTACTCGCTGCGCTGCCAGCCGCAGGTCATGGGCGCGTGCCTGACCCAGCTGCGCCAGGCTGCCGAGGTGCTGGGCATCGAAGCCAACGCCGTGTCGGACAACCCGCTGGTGTTCGCTGCCGAGGGTGACGTGATTTCCGGTGGCAACTTCCACGCAGAGCCGGTGGCCATGGCCGCCGACAACCTGGCCCTGGCCATCGCCGAAATCGGTTCGCTCAGCGAGCGCCGCATCTCGCTGATGATGGACAAGCACATGTCCCAGCTGCCGCCGTTCCTGGTGGAAAACGGTGGGGTGAACTCCGGCTTCATGATCGCCCAGGTCACCGCTGCCGCCCTGGCCAGCGAGAACAAGGCCCTGTCGCACCCGCACAGTGTCGACAGCCTGCCGACCTCGGCCAACCAGGAAGACCACGTGTCGATGGCCCCGGCTGCCGGCAAGCGCCTGTGGGAAATGGCCGAAAACACCCGTGGCGTGCTGGCCATCGAATGGCTGGGCGCATGCCAGGGCCTGGACCTGCGCAAAGGCCTGAAGACTTCGGCCAAGCTGGAGAAAGCACGCCAGGCGCTGCGCAGCGAAGTGGCGCACTACGACCGTGACCGTTTCTTCGCGCCGGACATCGAAAAGGCTGTGGAACTGTTGGCCAAGGGTAGTTTGACCGGTTTGCTGCCGGCAGGTGTGCTGCCAAGCCTGTAATGCCCCCTGGGGCCGCTGTGCGGCCCATTCGCAGCACAAGGCTGCTCCTGCAAAAGCGACGCGCTCCCTTGTAGGAGCAGCCTTGTGCTGCGAAAGGGCTGCATGCCAGCCCCCTGATCTCACGACCACAAAAACAATTTAAGGACGTGACATGCAACAAGCTCAAGGTCTCAAGCGCGGGCTAAATGCCCGCCACATCCGTTTCATGGCCCTCGGTTCCGCCATCGGAACCGGGCTGTTCTACGGCTCCGCCTCAGCCATCCAGATGGCAGGCCCGGCCGTGCTGCTGGCTTACCTGATCGGCGGCGCCGCTGTGTTCATGGTCATGCGCGCCCTCGGCGAAATGGCCGTGCACAATCCGGTGGCCGGCTCCTTCGGCCACTACGCCAGTACCTACCTCGGCCCCATGGCCGGCTTCATCCTCGGCTGGACCTACGCCTTCGAGATGGTCATTGTCGCCATCGCCGACGTCACCGCCTTCGGTATCTACATGGGCTTCTGGTTCCCGGAAGTGGCCCGCTGGATCTGGGTGCTGGGCATCGTCTTCCTGATCGGCGGCCTCAACCTGTGCAACGTCAAGGTGTTCGGCGAGATGGAGTTCTGGCTGTCGCTGCTCAAGGTGGGCGCCATCGTCGCGATGATCCTGGCCGGCCTCGGCATCATGGCCTTCGGTTTCAGCCAGGTGGGTACCGGGCATGCCGTCGGTGTGAGCAACCTGTTCGACCATGGCGGCTTCATGCCCAATGGCGTGGGCGGGCTGATCGCCTCCTTTGCCGTGGTGATGTTCGCCTTCGGCGGCATCGAGATCATTGGCGTGACTGCCGGTGAAGCCAAGGACCCGCAGCGGGTCATCCCCAAGGCAATCAACGCCGTGCCCCTGCGCATCCTGCTTTTCTATGTGCTCACCCTGTTCGTACTGATGTGCCTGTACCCGTGGCCGCAGATCGGCAGCGAAGGTAGCCCGTTCGTGCAGATTTTCAGCAACCTGGGGATTGGCTCTGCCGCCGCAGTGCTGAACGTGGTGGTGATTTCCGCTGCGATCTCGGCCATCAACAGTGACATCTTCGGTGCTGGCCGCATGATGTATGGCCTGGCCCATCAAGGCCATGCGCCACGCAGTTTCGGCAAGCTGTCGAAACACGGTGTGCCATGGATGACCGTGGTGGTGATGGGCGCCGCGCTGCTGATTGGGGTGCTGCTCAACTACCTGATCCCTGAGAACGTGTTCCTGCTGATCGCTTCGATCGCCACCTTCGCCACCGTGTGGGTGTGGTTGATGATCCTGCTCACCCAAGTGGCCATGCGCCGCAGCATGAGCCGTGAAGAAGTGGCCCAGCTCAAGTTCCCGGTACCGTTCTGGCCATACGGCCCGGCCATGGCCATTGCGTTCATGGTGTTCATCTTTGGCGTGCTCGGCTACTTCCCGGATACCCAGGCGGCATTGATCGTCGGCGTGATATGGGTGGTGTTCCTGGTGGCGTCCTACCTGCTGTGGTGCAAGCCGCGCGCAGGGCAGGGCCAACCAGTGGCAGAGCCTGTCGAGCTGCACCGCTAGCAAAGGAGATTGTGCATGAGAACCGTCTGGCAGCATTGCCATGTGGCAACCATGGCCGAGGGCCGTTACTCGGCCATCGAAGACGCGGCCATCGTCACCAGCGCCGGGCTGATCGAATGGATCGGCCCACGCGCCGAGCTGGCGCCGGTCGACGCTGACCGCACGGTGGACCTGGGCGGCGCCTGGGTCACCCCCGGGCTGATCGATTGCCACACCCACGCCGTGTTCGGTGGCAACCGCAGTGGCGAGTTCGAGCAGCGCCTGCAAGGCGTCAGCTACGCGGAAATCGCCGCCCAGGGCGGGGGTATCGCCAGTACCGTGCGGGCTACCCGTGCGGCCAGCGAGGACGAGTTGTTCGCCAGTGCCCGCCAGCGGGTGCAGGCGCTGATGCGCGATGGTGTGACCACCATAGAGATCAAGTCCGGTTACGGCCTGGACCTGGTCAACGAGCGCAAGATGCTGCGCGTGGCCCGGCGCCTGGCTGACGAGCTGCCGGTCGCGGTGCGCGCCACCTGCCTGGCCGCGCACGCCTTGCCGCCGGAGTACGCTGGCCGGGCCGACGACTACATCGCGCACATCTGTGACGAGATGCTGCCGGCCTTGGCCGCCGACGGCCTGGTGGATGCGGTCGATGCGTTCTGTGAACACCTGGCGTTCTCCCCGGCCCAGGTCGAGCGGCTGTTCATCAAGGCGCGTGAGCTGGGTCTGCCGGTCAAGCTGCACGCCGAACAGCTGTCGTCGCTGCATGGCTCGAGCCTGGCGGCCCGCTACCAGGCGCTGTCGGCCGACCACCTGGAGTTCATGACCGAGGAAGACGCCATTGCCATGGCCGCAGCCGGCACGGTCGCCGTGCTGCTGCCGGGCGCCTTCTATTTCTTGCGTGAAACCCAGCTGCCACCGATGGATGCATTGCGCCGCCACGGGGTGAAGATTGCCCTGGCCAGCGACCTCAACCCCGGCACCTCGCCAGGGTTGTCGCTGCGGCTGATGCTGAACATGGGCTGCACGTGTTTCCGCATGACGCCGGAAGAGGCCTTGGCCGGCGTCACCGTGCATGCTGCCACGGCGTTGGGCCTGGGCGACAGCCACGGCTCGCTGGAAGTGGGCAAGGTAGCCGACTTCGTCGCCTGGCAAATCGAACGCCCCGCCGACCTGGCCTACTGGCTGGGTGGCGACCTGCCCAAGCGCGTGGTGCGCAAGGGCCACGAAATCTCCAACTGAGCGAGGCACGATGGACAAGGTTCTGAGTTTTCACCAAGGCCGCCTGCCGCTGCTGATCAGCATGCCGCACGCCGGCCTGCGCCTGAGCGACGCCGTGCGTGATGGCCTGGTCCAGGAGGCGCGCAGCTTGCCGGACACCGACTGGCACATCCCGCAGTTGTACGACTTCGCCCGCGACCTGGGCGCCAGCGTGGTAGCCGCAGAGTACTCGCGTTTCGTCATCGACCTGAACCGCCCGGATGACGACAAGCCGCTGTACGCCGGCGCCACCACTGGCCTGTACCCGGCCACGTTGTTCGAAGGCGAGCCGCTGTTCAAGGAGGGGTTGGCGCCGTCTGGCGAAGAACGGCAACGCTACCTGGAGCAGATCTGGCGCCCGTATCACGGCACCCTTCGTCGCGAACTGGACCGGTTGCGCGAGCAGTTTGGCTATGCCCTTTTGTGGGATGCCCACTCGATCCGCTCGCACATACCGCACCTGTTCGATGGCAAGTTGCCGGACTTCAACCTGGGTACCTTCAATGGCGCCAGCTGCGATCCGGTGCTGGCCGAGCGGTTGCAGGGCGTGTGCGCCGAAGCGACAGGTTACAGTCATGTGTTGAATGGTCGGTTCAAAGGCGGACACATCACCCGGCACTATGGTGACCCCGCGAAGCATATCCATGCGGTGCAGCTGGAGTTGGCGCAAAGCACGTACATGGAGGAAACCGAGCCGTTTACCTACCGGGAAGACCTGGCGCAACCGACGCAGGTGGTTCTGAAGCAGCTTTTACAAGCGCTGCTGGCTTGGGGCGCAGAACGATACCAGCGTTGAGTGGAAGAGGCGGTGCTCAAAGCGCAATTCAGGTTTATGATGCCCAACGGCAGTCAATATCCTCACACGGAGTGCGCAATGCAGACCCTCTACCCGCAGATCAAACCCTACGCCCGGCACGATCTGGCCGTGGAAGCGCCGCATGTGCTGTATGTCGATGAAAGCGGCTCGCCGGAAGGTCTGCCCGTGGTATTCATCCACGGTGGCCCGGGTGCTGGCTGCGACGCCCAGAGCCGTTGCTACTTTGACCCCAACCTGTACCGCATCATCACCTTCGACCAGCGCGGCTGTGGCCGCTCCACGCCCCATGCGAGCCTGGAGAACAACACCACCTGGCACCTGGTCGAGGACCTGGAGCGCATCCGCGAGCACCTAGGCATCGACAAATGGGTGCTGTTCGGCGGCTCGTGGGGCTCTACCCTGGCCCTGGCCTACGCCCAGACCCACCCCGAGCGTGTGCATGGGCTGATCCTGCGGGGCATCTTCCTGTGCCGGCCACAGGAGATCGAGTGGTTCTACCAGGAGGGCGCCAGCCGCCTGTTCCCCGACTACTGGCAGGACTACATCGCGCCGATTCCGCCGGAAGAACGCGGCGACCTGGTCAAGGCCTTTCACAAGCGCCTCACCGGTAACGATCAGATTGCCCAGATGCACGCCGCCAAGGCGTGGTCTACCTGGGAGGGCCGTACCGCCACCTTGCGCCCGAACCCGCTGGTGGTCGACCGCTTCTCCGAGCCGCAGCGGGCGCTGTCGATCGCCCGGATCGAATGCCACTACTTCATGAACAACGCCTTCCTCGAACCGGACCAGCTGATCCGCGACCTGCCGAAGATCGCCCACCTGCCAGCGGTGATCGTGCACGGTCGCTATGATGTGATCTGTCCGCTGGACAACGCCTGGGCCCTGCACCAGGCCTGGCCGAACAGCGAACTGAAGGTGATCCGCGACGCCGGCCACGCCGCGTCCGAGCCGGGCATCACCGATGCCCTGGTGCGGGCAGCCGACCAGATGGCCCGGCGCCTGCTCGACCTGCCCCTGGAAGAAGCATGAGGGGTTTGCTGCAGCGCGTGCGCGGTGCGCGGGTTGAAGTGGCGGGGCAAGTGGTTGGCGCCATCGACCAGGGTTTGCTGGTGCTGGTGGCCGTCGAGCCTGAAGATTCCCGCGAGCAGGCCGATAAACTGTTGCACAAGCTGCTGAACTACCGTGTATTCAGCGATGAGCAAGGCAAGATGAACCTGTCGCTCAAGGATGTCGGGGGTGGTTTGTTGCTGGTGTCGCAGTTCACCTTGGCGGCGGACACCCGCAACGGCATGCGCCCGAGCTTCTCGACGGCAGCGCCGCCGGCCCTCGGGGCTGAATTGTTCGACTATCTTTTGCAGCAAGCGAAGCGCCAGCATGCCGACGTGGCGAGCGGGCAGTTCGGGGCAGACATGCAGGTGCATCTGGTCAATGATGGCCCCGTAACATTTATGTTACAAATATGAGGTCAAAAAACCCTTTGTTTAGAGGAAAACAAGGGGTTTTGTACGATAAATAGTTGTTCCAGCCTGATGCGTTGTCACGCGACCTGCTGGATAATCGCGCGCTGCATGGACCTGCGTTCGCAGGTTCGTTTCACTCTGACTCGAGCATTGTCTGGATCCGTTTGGGGAATCATTACGCCCTCACGGGGTCCGAACAGTGCTCGCCAACCCGGCATTTGTCGCTGGCCGTTGGTTTCATGATCTGTTTTCGGCGAGGGTTGCTCGTGATTGTTAGTCCCCAAAAAGCATCAAGAATCCCCGGCATCCGGCTACGCAAGGCCCTGATGGCCAGTGTGGCATTGGTCGGCCTGATGAGCGCGGGCCAGCTGTGGGCATTCAATCTTGACGATGTTGCAGCCAAGGCAAAGGATCTGGCCGGCCAGAAGTACGATGCACCAAAAAGCAACCTGCCGGCCGTGTTCCGCGACATGAAGTTCGCGGACTACCAGAAAATCCATTTCCTGCAGGAAAAGGCCGAGTGGGCCAAGGACAAGACCCCGTTCAAGCTGTCGTTCTACCACCAGGGCATGCACTTCGACACCCCGGTGAAAATCAACGAGGTCACCGCTTCCAAGGTCGAGGAAATCAAGTACGACCCGAGCCGCTTCGAGTTCGGTGACGTGCCACACGACCCGGAAACCACCAAGAACCTGGGTTATGCCGGTTTCCGTGTGCTGTACCCGATCAACAAGGCTGACAAGCAAGACGAGATCATGACCTTGCTGGGCGCCAGCTACTTCCGCGTGGTCGGCAAGGGCCATGTGTATGGCCTGTCGGCCCGTGGCCTGGCCATTGACACCGCGCTGCCGTCGGGCGAGGAATTCCCGCGCTTCACCGAGTTCTGGGTCGAGAAGCCCAAGCCGGCCGACAAGCACCTGGTGATCTACGCCCTGCTGGATTCGCCGCGCTCCACCGGCGCCTACAAGCTGACCCTGCGCCCGGGCAACGACACCGTGGTCGACGTGCAGTCCCGCGTGTTCCTGCGCGACCAGGTCAGCCGCCTGGGCATTGCCCCGCTGACCAGCATGTTCCTGTTCGGCCCCAACCAGCCGTCCAAGGTCCTCAACTACCGTCCGGCCTTGCACGACTCCGAAGGCCTGTCGATCCACGCCGGCAATGGCGAGTGGCTGTGGCGCCCGCTGAACAACCCGAAACACCTGGCCGTGAGCAACTTCAGCGTCGAGAACCCGCGTGGTTTCGGCCTGATGCAGCGCCAGCGTGCCTTCAGCGATTATGAAGACCTCGACGACAACTACCAGAAGCGCCCAAGCGCCTGGATCGAGCCGAAGGGTGACTGGGGCAAGGGCACCGTCGACCTGGTCGAAATCCCGACTGCGGACGAGACCAACGACAACATCGTGGCCTTCTGGAGCCCGGAGAAACTGCCGGAGGCAGGCAAGCCGATCGAGTACGCCTACCGCCTGCACTGGACCATCGACGAGGCGAAGTTCCAGGCGCCTGAGCTGGGCTCGGTCAAGCAGACCCTGCGCTCCACCGGTGACGTCAAGCAGTCCAATCTGATCCGCCAGCCAGACGGCAGCGTGGCCTTCCTGGTCGACTTCGCCGGCCCGGCCCTGGCCGCATTGCCGGAAGACGCCGCGGTGCGCAGCCAGATCAGCGTTGACGACAACGCCGAGGTGGTCGAGAACAATCTGCGCTATAACCCTGAGACCAAGGGCTGGCGCCTGACCCTGCGCCTGAAGGTCAAGGAAGCCAACAAATCCACCGGAATGCGTGCCGCGCTGGTGCGTGATGTGCCGGTCGAGCCCGCCAAGCCTGCCCAGGACGCCAAGCAGGACAAGGCCGCAGCCAAGCATGCCAAGGCCGAGAAAGCCGTCAAGGCTGAGCAACCTGCCAAGGCCGAACAACCTGCCGCCGATGCGGCGCCCACCAACGGGACCCCGGCCACCACCGAGAAAGTGTTGACCGAGACCTGGAGCTATCAGTTGCCTGCCGATGAGTAACTCAAACGCAAGGCCAGTATCGCTTGGCGAGTACCTGGCTCACCTGCCACTGAGTGACGAGCAACGGGCGGAACTCGCCAGTTGCAAGTCGTTCAGTGAGCTGCACCAACGCCTGGCGGCCGACCCGGCCGCCAGCCCCACCGAGGCCGTGCAGGCCTCGGTGGGCCCGCGCCTCACCGTGGGCAGCGCTGCCGAACTGGAAGACGCCGAAATGCTCGGCGTCGACGGCAGCGGCCGCCTGTGCCTGAAGATCGCCCCACCGATCAAACGCACCAAAGTTGTGCCTGAGCCTTGGCGCACCAACGTGCTGATCCGCATGTGGAGGCGCATGACCGGCCGCCCCAACGCGCCGCAGCCACCCAAGCGCGAGCTGCCGCCGGCACGCTGGCGCACGGTTGGCTCGATCCGCCGTTACATCCTGCTGACCCTGATGATCGGCCAGACCATCGTCGCCGGTTGGTACATGAAGGGCATCCTGCCGTACCAGGGCTGGTCGTTCGTCGACCTTGACGAAGTCCTCAGCCAGCCGCTGTGGGATACCGTGGTGCAGGTGTGGCCGTATGCCTTGCAAACCTCCATCCTGGTCCTCTTCGGCATCCTGTTCTGCTGGGTATCGGCGGGCTTCTGGACCGCACTGATGGGCTTCCTCGAGCTGCTCACCGGTCGCGACAAATACAAGATTTCGGGCAGCAGCGCCGGCAACGAGCCAATTGCACCCGAGGCGCGTACCGCGCTGGTGATGCCGATCTGCAACGAAGACGTGCCGCGCGTCTTTGCCGGCCTGCGCGCAACGTTCGAGTCGGTGGCCGCCAGCGGCAACCTCGACCGTTTCGACTTCTTCGTGCTCAGCGACACCAACGACACCGACATTGCCGTGGCCGAACAACAAGCCTGGCTGGACGTGTGCCGTGAAACCAAAGGCTTCGGCCGCATCTTCTACCGCCGCCGTCGGCGCCGGGTGAAGCGCAAGAGCGGCAACCTCGACGATTTCTGCCGTCGCTGGGGTGGCGAGTACAAGTACATGGTCGTGCTCGACGCCGACAGCGTCATGAGCGGCGAGTGCCTGAGCAGCCTGGTGCGCCTGATGGAGGCCAACCCGGACGCCGGCATCATCCAGACCGGGCCGAAAGCCTCGGGCATGGACACCCTCTATGCACGCATGCAGCAGTTTGCCACCCGCGTGTACGGCCCGCTGTTCACCGCTGGCCTGCACTTCTGGCAGCTGGGCGAGTCGCACTATTGGGGCCACAACGCGATCATCCGCATGAAGCCGTTCATCGAGCACTGCGCGCTGGCGCCGTTGCCGGGCAAGGGCGCGTTCGCCGGTGCAATCCTTTCCCACGACTTCGTCGAAGCCGCGCTGATGCGCCGTGCCGGCTGGGGCGTGTGGATCGCCTACGACTTGCCGGGCAGCTACGAAGAGCTGCCGCCCAACCTGCTCGACGAGCTCAAGCGCGACCGCCGCTGGTGCCACGGCAACCTGATGAACTTCCGCCTGTTCCTGGTCAAGGGCATGCACCCGGTACACCGTGCGGTGTTCCTTACCGGGGTGATGTCGTACCTGTCGGCGCCGCTGTGGTTCCTGTTCCTGGTGCTGTCGACCGCGTTGCTGGCGACCAACACCCTGATGGAGCCGCAGTACTTCATCGAACCGTACCAGCTCTACCCGCTGTGGCCGCAGTGGCACCCGGAGAAGGCCGTGGCGCTGTTCTCCACCACTATCGTGCTGCTGTTCCTGCCCAAGCTGCTCAGCATCATCCTGATCTGGGCCAAGGGCGCCGTCGAGTTTGGCGGGCGGATCAAGGTCACCCTGTCGATGCTGATGGAGATGCTGTTCTCCATGCTGCTGGCACCGGTGCGCATGATCTTCCACACCCGCTTCGTGCTGGCCGCGTTCCTCGGCTGGGCAGCGACCTGGAACTCGCCGCAGCGTGACGACGACTCCACGCCGTGGGGCGAGGCTATGCGTCGCCATGGCCCGCAAACCTTGCTGGGCATTGCCTGGGCTGGGCTGGTGGCCTGGTTGAACCCGGCCTTCCTGTGGTGGCTGGCGCCAATCGTTGGCTCGCTGATGCTGTCGATCCCGGTTTCGGTGATCTCCAGCCGCACCCGCCTGGGCCTGGCCGCCAAGGACGAGAAGCTGTTCCTCATCCCTGAGGAATACGCCACTCCGCAAGAGCTGCTGGCTACCGACCAGTACACCCACGAAAACCGCTGGCATGCCCTGCATGACGGCTTCGTGCGGGCTGTGGTCGACCCGCGGCAGAACGCCCTGGCTTGCGCCATGGCCACTGCCCGTCATGGCCAGGCGGCGCCGATTGAAGCGCTGCGTGCCGAGCGCGTGGCCAAGGCCATCGAAGTCGGGCCTGAAGGGCTGGACCTCAACACCCGCCTGGCGCTGCTCAGCGACCCGGTAGCGCTGGCCCGCCTGCACGAGCAGGTGTGGGCAGAGCACAACGCGGCGTGGATCGATGTGTGGCGCGCTTCTATCAAGAACGACCCGCACTCGCCGCTGTTGCCGCTGCACCCTGAGAACGAAGGCCAACCGGCACTCGTCGGCGCCTGATCGGCCTGGGGCCGCTTTGCGGCCCATTCGCCGGCAAGCCAGCTCCCACAGGTATTGCGCAAGCCTCTGGCCTGTGTGAATCCTGTGGGAGCTGGCTTGCCGGCGATGAAGGCTCCCCAATCTTCCTGCCTAATCGGATTTTGGCCAACAAAGTCCCCCCCGGCGCTAGGTCCCCGAGCCGCCATGCGTTAGCATCCCATTCCGATACGACGCCTCGGCCGGTACGGCCGTGCCAACACAATAAGATTCGCTACTTTTCTTGCTAGGGGACTTGGTGATGATCAAGCAATACCTTTCGCGACTGCTGGTCGGTGTAACCGCCCTGGTCGCTGTAACTGCGGCCCAGGCAGGCGCCATCGATGACGCGGTCAAGCGCGGCACCCTCAAGGTGGGCATGGACCCGACCTACATGCCGTTCCAGATGACCAACAAGCGTGGCGAGATCATCGGCTTCGAAGTCGACATTCTCAAGGCCATGGCCAAGTCCATGGGCGTCAAGTTCGAAGCGGTCTCCACGGCTTATGACGGCATCATCCCGGCCCTGCTGACCGACAAGTTCGACATGATCGGCAGCGGCATGACCCTGACCCAGGAACGCAACCTGCGCCTGAACTTCAGCGAACCCTTCATCGTCGTTGGCCAGACCCTGCTGATCCGCAAGGAACTGGCGGGCGAGATCAAGTCGTACAAAGACCTGAACAACGAGAAGTACCGCCTGACCTCCAAGCTGGGCACCACCGGTGAAATGGTCTCCAAGAAGTTGATCGGCAAAGCCAAGTACCACGGCTACGACAACGAACAGGAAGCGGTGATGGACGTGGTCAACGGCAAGGCTGATGCCTTCGTCTACGACGCCCCGTACAACGTGGTAGCCGTGGAGAAAGCCGGTGCCGGCAAGCTGCTGTTCCTCGAAGAGCCCTTCACCTACGAGCCGCTGGCCTTCGGCCTGAAGAAAGGCGACTACGACAGCATCAACTTCATCAACAACTTCCTGCACCAGATCAAGCATGACGGGACCTACGATCGTATTCACGACAAGTGGTTCAAGAACAAGGACTGGCTGAAGGACATGGAATAAGGCCCAGGCCACAAGCCCGGCTTTGACCCCGACGCGCAGGCAAACCCTGCGCGTTCGCATTTACGGAAGTACCCCACGTGATCAAACACAAGAAAGCCCAGTGGCCCTGGCACGGGCTGACCGCCCTGGTGCTGGTTGGCCTGGCGATCAGCCTGTACATGGCCACCTCGATGATGTCCTACGAGTGGCGCTGGAACCGCGTACCGCAGTACTTTGCCTACAAGGCCGAAGACGTTCAGCGCGCTGCCGGTTATGGCACCGTGCAGGAGATCGTCATTGCCGGCGATAACGCCCGCGTCACGCTGAAGGACGAGCAAGGTGACGAGCAGGTCCTCGAAGTGGCCAAGGACAGCCTGCAACTGAGCCGCGGCGACGATGTGGCCGAAGGCGACCAGATTGGCGTAACCCGCCATTGGGCCGCCGGCCCGCTGGCCTGGGGCCTGTGGACCACGTTGTGGCTGTCGGTGGTATCCGGCGCGCTGGGCCTGGTCATCGGCTTGTTCGCGGGCTTGTGCCGATTGTCCAGCAACCCGACCCTGCGTGACCTTTCAACCGTCTATGTCGAACTGGTGCGCGGCACGCCGCTGCTGGTGCAGATCTTCATTTTCTACTTCTTCATCGGCACCGTGCTCAACCTGTCCCGCGAGTTCGCCGGGGTGGCGGCGCTGGCACTGTTCACGGGCGCCTACGTGGCTGAAATCGTCCGTGCTGGCGTGCAGTCCATCACCAAGGGCCAGAACGAAGCCGCGCGCTCGCTGGGCCTGAACGCTGGCCAGTCGATGCGCCACGTGATCCTGCCGCAGGCTTTCAAGCGCGTGCTGCCGCCGTTGGCTGGCCAGTTCATCAGCCTGGTCAAGGACACCTCGCTGGTTTCGGTGATCGCCATCACCGAACTGACCAAGAGCGGCCGCGAGGCCATCACCACCTCGTTCTCGACCTTCGAGATCTGGTTCTGCGTGGCAGGCCTGTACCTGCTGATCAACCTGCCGCTGTCGCACCTGGCCAGCCGGCTCGAGCGGAGGCTTGCGCAAAGTGATTGAAGTCCGTGACCTGCTGAAAGTCTTCGACACCCGTGGCCAAGTGGTACGGGCTGTGGACAACGTCACCACCCAGGTCGCCAAAGGCGAAGTGGTGGTAGTGCTCGGCCCATCGGGTTCGGGCAAGTCCACCTTCCTGCGCTGCCTCAACGGCCTGGAGCATTTCGACCAAGGCCATGTGGCCATCGACGGCCTGCAACTGGCCGACCCGAAGACCGACATCAACGCCTACCGCCGCGAAGTCGGCATGGTGTTCCAGCACTTCAACCTGTTCCCGCACATGACCGTGCTGGAAAACCTGTGCCTGGCGCAGAAGGTGGTGCGCAAGCGCAACAAGGCCGAGCGTGAAGCCAAGGCCCGGGCGTTGCTGGAGAAGGTGGGTATTTCGCAGAAGGCCAACGAGTACCCGTCGCGCTTGTCGGGCGGCCAGCAACAGCGCGTGGCGATTGCCCGTGCCCTGGCGATGGACCCGAAAGTGATGCTGTTCGACGAGCCGACCTCGGCGCTTGACCCGGAAATGGTCGGCGAAGTGCTGGACGTGATGAAGACCCTGGCCCAGGAAGGCATGACCATGGTCTGCGTCACCCATGAAATGGGCTTTGCCCGCGAAGTGGCGGACCGGGTGCTGTTCTTCGACCATGGCAAGCTGCTGGAAGATGCCGCGCCTGGGGCGTTCTTCGATGCGCCGAAAGACCCGCGCGCGCAGGCTTTCCTGCGCCAGGTGCTGTAAAAAGCGGGGGCGCTTTGCGCCCCAATCGCCGGCAAGCCAGCTCCCACGGGTATGGCGCTGGCCTGCTTTTTGTGGGAACTGGCTTGCCGGCGATTGGGCTGCAAAGCAGCCCCGGTAATCTTAAATGCTGAACCGCCCAACCATCCCCCGCAATTGCTGCCCCAACTGCTCCAGCTCCCCGCTCGAGGCCGCCGTCTGTTCGCTGGCCGCACTGGTCTGATCCGACACATCCCGCACATTGATCACGCTTCGGTTGATCTGCTCGGCCACCACGCTTTGTTCTTCGCTGGCCGTGGCGATCTGCTGGTTCATGCCCTGAATACTCGACACGGTGTCGGCGATCTGGCTCAGCGCATGCCCGGCCCTGCGGCTCAGCTCCACGCTCTGCTCGGTCAGGTTCTTGCTGCTGTCCAGCAAGCGGGTCACCTCGTCGGTACCGTTGTGCAGGCTGTCGATTAGCTGGCCAATCTCTTCGGTTGCAGTCGAGGTACGCTTGGCCAAACCGCGCACTTCATCAGCCACCACGGCAAAGCCGCGCCCGGCTTCTCCCGCCCGTGCCGCCTCGATAGCCGCGTTCAGGGCCAGCAAGTTGGTCTGTTCGGACACCGACTTGATCACATCGAGGATGCTGCCAATACGCTGGCTCTCGCCAGCCAGGTGCTGCATGGCCGCCAGGCAATGGTCCATCTGCCCGGCCAGTTGCTCGATACGGCCGATGGCTTCGGATACGACCTGGTCGCCCACCTGGGCCTGCTGGTCGGCGTTGGTTGCAGCCAGCGAGGCCTGCTCGGCGTTCTGTGCCACTTCCTGAACGGTGGCGCTCATCTGGTTCATGGCGGTGGCCACCTGGTCGGTTTCCTCGCGCTGCTGGTTGATCTTCAATTTGGTGTCCTCGCTGCTGGCTGCCAGCTGTGTGGCGGCCTGTGACAGCTGGCCGACGCCTTGGTCGATACCCCCGATAAGCTCGCGCAGGCTCAAGGTCATCTCACGCATGCGGCTTTGCAACTGGCCCATCTCGTCACGCCGTTGCACCGCGTCAACCTGGCTCAGGTCGCCTTTGGCTATGCGTGCAGCCACGGCCAGCGTCTGGCGCAATGGCTGGGTGATCTGCAAGGTGATCAGCCAGGCGGCCAACACCCCCATTGCGAGTGCCAGCAGCGCTACGCCGGTCAGCAGCGAGCGGGCGGCCAAGGCTTCGCTGTCGCGCTGTTCGATCTTGCGTTCACCCAGTTGCACGCTCACTGCGGCCAGTTCATCGCCCATTTGCTCCATCGCATTCTGCAGTTGCTCAACCCGCACGGCCGCGCGGCGGTACTGGTCCAGGCTGGCCCGGTATTTGGCCAACTCGGTACCGGGTTGCTCGGTGAGCGCGTGTGGCAAGCCCAGCGGCTCGAGGTTTTGTAGCAATTGCCCAAGGCTGGTATCGGCGGCGTCCAGCGCACGTTCGCCCACCCGCGTGAATTCCTCGACGGGGGAGAAGGTATAGGCCGGCATCAGGCTTTGCTGGTTAGCGCCATCGACATGCCGGGTGAGGTTATCCATCAGGCTCAGCACGGCACTGCGCTGGCCGTCGGCCGACATGTTCAGCAAGGCCTGGGTCTGTAGATTCTCGATGACCTCGTTTAGCTTATGTTCCTGTGCCTGCATGGTTTCGCGCAGGGCAGTTCGGTTGATGACGCTGCTTTGCAGCTCGCTGAAGGTGTCGCGCAGACGCTGCAGCATCGCCAGCTTATCGCTCAGTAACTGGCGAGACTCATCAACGTTGCTGCGTTGCTGCAGCGTGGACAGCATGGCGTCCAGCTGGTCAAGGATGCGGGTAACTTGTGCTTTGCTGGCGTCGTCGTTAAGCACGCGATACGTGATGCGCTCTGCGCGCAGGTCTTTGGTGAGGTCGTTGATCAGGCCGATCTCGCTCAGCTGTTCCGAGCGGGTAATGGCGCCATCCAGTGCGCGCCAGCCGCTGAGGGTGGTGGCCAGGGTAAGCAGCAGGACCACCGCAAAGCCGAGGGCCAGCTTGGCAGCGACACTGATGTTGCCGAGCTTGCGGTTGAGGTATCCGAGCATGATGAGTCTCCGTCCATTCAAGAAAGGGGATGCAAGCGCATTGCTGGCATCTCACCTCTGCCAATCGGCAGCGGAGCTGTAGGACTTGACCTGAAAGCCAAGTAGGAAATTTCGCTGCGAACTGTAGGAGAGTTCTTCGCACTGGCCTCTTCGCGGGTAAACCCGCGAAGAGGCCAGTACAGGTGATTCATCCCTCAGATCAAAGCTTGAACCGCCCCACCAACCCCTGCAGGTGGGTCCCCAGCCGAGCCAGCTCCACACTGGAACTGGCCGTCTCTTCACTTGCTGCGGAGGTCTGGTCGGATATATCCCGCACATTCATCACGCTACGGTTGATCTCCTCGGCCACGGCTGTCTGTTCCTCGGCTGCCGTGGCAATCTGCTGGTTCATCGCCTGGATCGACGACACGGTGCGGGTAATGGTCTCCAGCGAGCTGCCGGCGCGGCGGGTCAGCTCGACGCTGCTGTCGGTCAGCTGGCGGCTGTTGTCCATCACGCTGGCCACCCGTTGGGTGCCGCTTTGCAGGCCGGCAATCAGTTCTTCGATCTCTTCCGTCGATTGCTGGGTGCGCTGGGCCAGGCTGCGTACTTCATCGGCCACCACGGCAAAGCCACGCCCGGCCTCGCCGGCACGGGCGGCTTCGATAGCCGCGTTCAGGGCCAGCAGGTTGGTCTGCTGAGCCACCGATTTGATCACGTCGAGCACGCTGCCGATCTTGTCGCTCTCGGCCTTGAGCTGGTTCATCGCTTCGCTGGAGTTGATCACTTCACCCGCCAGCCGCTCGATCTGTGCCACAGCCTCACCCACCACCCGGTCGCCTTCGCGGGCTTGCTGGTCGGCCATCAGGGCGGCTTCCGAGGCCTGCTCGGCGTTACGGGCTACCTCGTGCACGGTGGCCGTCATCTGGTTCATGGCGGTCGCTACCTGGTCGGTTTCGACCTTCTGGTTGTTGACCCCGGCGCTGGTCTGCTCGGTTACCGCCGACAGCTCCTCTGCGGCACTGGCAATCTGAGTGACACCGTCACCGATGCCGCCGATCAGTTCGCGCAGGCCTTGGGTCATGCGCTGCATGCTCGCTTGCAGCTGGCCCAGTTCGTCACGGCGGTTTACCTGCAGGTTCTGGGTCAGGTCGCCACTGGCTACCCGCTCGGCGGCGCGCAGGGTCTGGCGCAGGGGAATGATGATCTGCCGGGTAATTGCCCATGCCGCCAGCAGGCCGAGGGCCAGGGCCAGCCCGGTGGCCACGGCGAGCAGGGTCTTGGCCTGGGTCGCGCCGGCGTCACGCACGGCGGTTTGCGAAGTGGTCATCGCCTGGCTGGTCTGTAGCAGCAGCGTACCTTGCTCGGCCATGTGCTGCAGGGCCTGCTCGCTGGCGGTCTGGGCATTGCCGAACTGGCTGACCGCATCGCGGTAGCCGCCCATGGCGGTGGCGGCATCGTCGAGACCGGCGGCATGTTCGGCCGGCACTTTGGCCGGCAATGCGCGCAGCTCGGCGAGGGCCTGGTCGATGGCTTTCAGCGCCGTTTGCTGGAACTCGGCATTGCCGCTGTAGGTGTAGCCACGCACCTGGAAACGCGCTTGTTGCAGCAGGGCGCTGACGTCTACCGCGTGCTGGTACTGGTTGATATCGCCACCTTGCAGCAGGCCCCGCAGCACGCGGCCGATCAGCTCTGCAGCCTTGTCAGCGCTGTCGCCGAGCACGCTACGGCTGGCCTCGCGGCGCTGGCCGGCCTGCTTCAGCTCGTTGAATGCCTGCTGGTAAATGCGCACGGCCTCGCGCTGCTGCTCCAGGCGCTGGCGGTCGGTGGGGTTTTCGATCTGCCCGAGCATCAGCTGCACCTGGCGGTCGAGGTTGGCCAAGGCTTTTTCCAGCTCGGCCACCGACGCGTCATCACTGCGGCGCTGGTAATGCTGGCGGGCAATGCGCAGTTCCTGGGTGTACTGCTGGATGACCGAGATGTTACCCAGCTTGTCGCCACGGTCGATGATGCTGTCCATGCCGTGCCAGCCGGCCAGGGTAATAGCCAGGGTCAACAGCAGCACCAGGCCGAAACCCAGCCCCAGTTTGCGATTCACGCTCACATTGCCCAGCGATTGGGCTAACCATTGGTACATGTACGACTCCCCGGCGGCTTGGCAGCACAAATAATTGTTGTGTTGCCAAGGCCATCGGCTCCGGAGAGGGAAACTTGATGGGCGAAAAAACGGCGTTTACGTCAGAAAATACGCGAAAGCAGCGCAGTGACGGCGGTCTCTACCCGCAGGATGCGATCACCCAGCTGCACCGGTGCCAGGCCAGCCTTGCCCAGCAGGTCAATTTCGTAGGGGATCCAGCCGCCTTCGGGGCCGATGGCCAGGGTTACGGATTGCTCCACGGCGCGTGGACAGGCGGGGTAGGGGCCGGGGTGGCCGACCAGGCCCAGGGTGCCAGCGGCGATGGCGGGTAGGCGGTCTTCGACGAAAGGCTTGAAGCGTTTCTCGATGATCACCTCGGGCAGCACCGTGTCACGCGCCTGTTCCAGGCCGAGGATCAGGTTGTCGCGAATGCTCTCGGGCTGCAGGAAAGGCGTTTGCCAGAAGCTTTTCTCGACCTTGTAACTGTTCACCAGGATCAGCCGCGATACGCCGAGGGTGGCCACGGTCTGGAACAGACGTCGCAGCATTTTCGGCCGCGGCACCGCCAGCACCAGGGTCAACGGCAGCTTGGCTGGTGGTTGCTGGTCGAAGGCCACTTCAAGTTCGGCCTCGTGCTGTTCCAGGCGCAGCACCGTGGCCTTGCCCATCAGGCCGTTGATTCGGCCCACGCGCAGGTTGTCGCCCACTGCGACGCGGTGGATTTCCTGCATGTGGGTAAAGCGCCGATCAGCAAGAACGACGCGGTCGGCCGAGACGAAGTCGGCCTCTTCAAGGAGCAACAGATTCACGGTTGGGTCGCTGGTGGCTGGTCGTTGTGGTCGTTGGCTTCCTCGTCGTGGGCACTGCGCTTGCGGATCAGGCTACCGCACAGCACGCCGACCTCGAACAGCAGCCACATGGGCACGGCCAGCAGGGTCTGGGAGAAGATGTCCGGCGGGGTGAGGATCATGCCGACCACGAAGCAGCCGATGATCACGTAAGGGCGGATCTTCTTCAGGTACTTCACGTCGACCACGCCAATCCACACCAGCAGCACCACTGCCACCGGAATTTCGAAGGCGACGCCAAAGGCGAAGAACAGCGTCATCACGAAGTCGAGGTAGTTGGCGATGTCGGTCATCATTGCCACGCCTGCCGGGGTGGCGGCGGCAAAGAAACTGAACATCAGCGGGAACACCAGGAAATAGGCAAAGGCCATACCGGCGTAGAACAGCAGAATGCTCGACACCAGCAGCGGAATGGCGATGCGCCTTTCATGGCGGTACAGACCCGGTGCGATAAAACCCCAGATCTGCTGCAGGATGAACGGGATCGCCAGGAACAGCGAGACGATCATGGTCAGCTTGAACGGCGTCAGGAACGGCGAGGCCACGTCGGTGGCGATCATCGTCGCGTTGGCCGGCAAATGGTCGCGCAGCGGCGCCGAGACCAGGGTGTAGATCTGCTGGGCGAAGGAAAACAGCCCGGCAAAGATCAGGAAAATGACGGCAACACAGCGCAGCAGGCGGGTGCGCAGTTCGGTCAGGTGCGAGACCAGCGGCATCGGCTGGTCGTGTTCCGGATTCTCGCTCATGGGGCTCGCGGCGGTTGAGGCGGTTCAGGGGATGCGACCGGGGTTGCAGGTGCTTCGACCGGCCTGGCCTCAAGCCCGGCAGGTGGCTGCACACTGGCCGTGGTTACCGGCGGCTGGGCAGGGGGTGTCATCGGGTTGAGGATGCGCTTGGCTTCCTCTTCCATCTGCAGGATGTGCTCGTTATGCAACTGGCGACGGATGTCGTCGGCGCCTATTTCGCGCTCCACTTCCATCTTGATGCTGTTGAAGCTGCGTTTGAGCCGGCCGATCCACAGGCCTGCGGTGCGCGCGGCACCGGGCAGGCGCTCGGGGCCGAGCACCAGCAGGGCGACCAGACCTACGAGCAGCAGCTCGCTGAAACTGATGCCGAACATGGGTCAGTCTTTCCGCTGCGGCTCTTGGACCGGTTGGGCCTGGCCTTCGATGGTGTGGCCTTGTTGCGGCTGGGCAGTGTTTTGCACTGGCGGCACAGGCTGGGCAGGCGGCGTTTGCTCTGCCGGCTTGGTCTCTTCTTCGTTCATGGCCTTGCGAAAGCCCTTGATCGACTCGCCCAGGTCACTGCCGAAGTTTTTCAGCTTCTTGGTGCCGAATACCAAAACCACGACAACCAGCAGGACGATCCAGTGTTTCCAGTCAAAAATACCCATGGTGCTCTCCTAGAATTCGTTGTGCTCAAGCGGAAGGCTGTCGAGCGGCCTTTTCATCGTGCCCGGACAGCCCGAAACGGCGATCCAGCTCATCCAGCACGGCTTGTGGATGCTGGCCCAGCGCGCTGAGCATCACCAGGCTATGAAACCACAGGTCGGCGGTTTCGTAGATGACATCACTGTAATCCTTGCTGACGGCAGCATCCTTGGCGGCAATGATCGTTTCGACCGACTCTTCGCCGAGCTTCTCGAGGATCTTGTTCAGGCCCTTGTGGTACAGGCTGGCCACATAGGAGCTGTCAGGCGCCGCTTGCTTGCGTTCTTCAAGCACTTCGGCCAGGCGGTTGAGGGTGTCGCTCATGTCAGTGTCCTGCGCTGTAGATGGCATCCGGGTCCTTCAGGACCGGGTCGACGATTTTCCACTGGCCGTCTTCAAAGACGCGGTAGAAGCAGCTTTCACGGCCGGTATGACAGGCGATATGGCCCAGTTGCTCGACCATCAGGATGATCACGTCGGCGTCGCAGTCCAGACGCAGCTCATGCAGCTTCTGCACGTGCCCGGATTCTTCGCCTTTACGCCACAGCTTGCCCCGCGAACGCGACCAGTAAATGGCGCGCTGTTCGGTGGCGGTCAGCGCCAGCGATTCGCGGTTCATCCAGGCCATCATCAGCACGCGTCCGGTCTTGTGGTCCTGGGCGATTGCCGGTACCAGGCCGTCGCTGTTCCACTTGATCTCGTCCAGCCAGTCTTTCATCGTCGACTCCAAAGCGGGCCCGCTCCTGTATCGGGCCCTTTGCGCTAGTGTGCCAGCCACAGGCGCGGCTGGCTATTGGCGCACGATCAGGTAAAGGCCTGCGGCCAGCATCAGCCAGGCCGGCCAGGCAGCAGGGGCGGCCAGGCTGGCGGCCTCGGCGGCGCCTGCGGCCAGCACCGCGCCACCACCGAGCAGGCCGGCGCCCAGCAGGCGCAGGGCCCAGCGGTCACCCTGGCGGCGGCGTTCCGGCAGTTGCGGATCGTTCAGGTGCGGTTGCGACAGGCGTTCGAGCAGGTCGCGGGCCATGTTGGTCAGGTGCGGCAACTGCTCGACCTGCCCATGAATGTTACCGAGCACGGCCTTGGGGCTGTAGCGGTCGCGCATCCAGCGTTCGAGGTAGGGTTTGGCGGTGCTCCACAGGTCCAGGTCGGGGTACAGCTGGCGGCCCAGGCCCTCGATGTTGAGCAGGGTCTTCTGCAGCAGCACCAGCTGCGGCTGCACTTCCATGTTGAAGCGCCGCGCGGTCTGGAACAGGCGCATCAGCACCTGGCCGAAGGAAATATCCTTTAACGGTTTTTCGAAGATCGGCTCGCACACGGTGCGGATCGCCGCTTCGAATTCGTTGACCTTGGTATGCGCCGGCACCCAGCCAGAGTCGATGTGCAACTCGGCGACGCGGCGATAGTCACGCTTGAAGAAGGCAAACAGGTTACGCGCCAGGTAGTCCTGGTCCTCGGCGGTGAGGCTGCCGACGATGCCGCAGTCGATAGCGATGTACTGCGGGCTCCACGGCTTGACCGTGCTGACAAAGATGTTGCCCGGGTGCATGTCGGCATGGAAGAAGCTGTCGCGGAATACCTGGGTGAAGAATACCTCCACGCCTCGCTCGGCCAGCAGCTTCATGTCGGTACGCTGGTCGGCCAGGGTGGCCATGTCGGTCACCGGTACGCCATAGATGCGCTCCATCACCAGCACTTTAGGGCGGCACAGGTCCCAGTAGACCTGGGGCACGTACATCAGCTCGGAGCCTTCGAAGTTGCGCCGCAGCTGGCTGGCGTTGGCAGCCTCGCGCAGCAGGTCGAGCTCGTCGTAGATGGTTTTTTCGTAGTCACCGACGATTTCCACCGGGTGCAGGCGGCGGGCATCGGCCGAGGCGCGTTCGGCGGCCTTGGCAATCAGGAACAACCAGGCCAGGTCCTGGGCGATCACCGGCTTCAGGCCCGGGCGTACCACCTTGACCACCACCTCTTCGCCGGTCTTCAGGCGTGCGGCGTGCACCTGGGCCACCGACGCCGAGGCCAGCGGTTCGACGTCGAAACGGCTGAACACCTCGCCAACCTTCGCGCCCAGCTGGGCTTCAATCAGTGCCACGGCCTGTTTCGGGTCGAACGGCGGCACACGGTCCTGCAACAGCATCAGCTCGTTGGCGATGTCGGTGGGCAGCAGGTCGCGGCGGGTGGACAGCAACTGGCCGAACTTGATGAAGATCGGCCCCAGGTCCTGCAGCGCCAGGCGCAGGCGCGCGCCACGGCTGAGTTCGGTGGGCTTGCGTGGCAGCCAGCGCCACGGCATCAACAGGCGCAGGCTGGCCAGCCACCAGGGCAGCAAGGGTTGGTCGAACAGCAGGTCATCGAGGCGGTAGCGAATCACCACACGCTGGATGCGAAAAAGACGGCGGACGGCGAGCAGCTTCATGCGTTTTCGCTGGTATCAAGGGATCGGGAGAGGCGCTTGATGCGCGCCTCGAGGCGTTCTGTATCGAGCTTCAGGGCATCGAGTTCACTGAAGGCGGCTTCGGCTTCGCGCTTGCCTACCAAGGTGCGGGACTCTTCGGCCAGGTACTCGGAAAGGTTCTGGCTGAAGCGCGCCAGGCCCTGGCGGGTCCAGCGTGCACGCAGGCGAATGTGGCCTGCCAGCATGGCCGTGGCGACCGGGCCGAGCCAGCGTTGCAGTTCGTGCTCCCAGTCCAGCTCCAGGTCCTGCAGCACGCCGAACAGGTCGAGCAGCACGGCGCTGTCGCCATGCAGTTCTACCTGCGGGCTGTGCAACACGGCGGTCTTGTCCCTGGCCAGGGCAAGTTGCACCAGGCTGCCGGCCGGTGCGCGCAGGCTGCAGTCGACCTCGCCTTCCCAGTGGGCGGCGAGCATCAGGCCGTCTTCATCGGGCAGGATGAAGACCTGCAGGGCCGGTTGGCGGCAGTCGATCTCGATGACCTTGCCTTCCAGCGCGGCCAGCCGCGGCAGGGCCGTGCTGTCCATGCGCAGGACGCGGTTCAGGCCATGTTCGACGCTGGCGAGCAGCCCGGCCAGCAGCATCAGGGTTTGATCCCCCGGTGCACGGCAACGATGCCGCTGGTCATGTTGTGGTAGGTGACGCGGTCGAAACCGGCCTCGACCATCATGCTCTTCAGGGTTTCCTGGTCCGGGTGCATGCGGATCGATTCGGCGAGGTAACGGTAGCTTTCCGAGTCGTTGGTGATCAGCTTGCCGGCCAGCGGCATGAAAGCGAACGAATAGGCGTCGTAGGCCTTGGACATCAGCTTGCTGGTCGGTTTGGAGAATTCCAGGATCAGCAGACGGCCACCGGGCTTGAGCACGCGCAGCATCGAACGGATGGCTTCGTCCTTGTGGGTGACGTTGCGCAGGCCGAAAGCGATGGTCACGCAGTCGAAGTGGTTGTCCGGGAACGGCAGTTTTTCGGCGTCGGCCTGGACGAACTCGATGTTGCCGGCCACACCACGGTCCAGCAGGCGGTCACGGCCAACCTTGAGCATCGAATCGTTGATGTCCGCCAGCACCACCTGGCCCGTCGGGCCGACCAGGCGCGAGAACTTGGCGGCCAGGTCACCGGTACCGCCGGCGATGTCCAGCACCCGGTTGCCGCTGCGCACGCCCGACAGCTCGATGGTAAAGCGCTTCCACAGGCGGTGCATGCCGCCGGAAAGCACATCGTTCATCAGGTCGTACTTGGCTGCCACCGAGTGGAACACTTCGGCGACTTTTTTCGCCTTCTGGCTTTCAGGTACGTCCTGGTAGCCAAAGTGGGTGGTGGGTTCGGCGTGGTCGCCTTTGCGCTGGTCGTTCATATCGCTTCACCGGAAAAAATTACCGCCATTCTAGGGCGAACGGGCGGATTTGTCTTGGCGGGGTGTACCAGTGGGCAGGGGCGGGCATAATGCTGATTATGTCTACATCTTCAGGAACGCCCGCATGACCCAGATCAGCGTCGAACGCAAACATTCCCTCGGCCGTGATGCCGCCCGCGCCAAGGCCGAAGCGCTGGTCGACAAGCTCAGCCGTGAGTACGACCTCAAGGCCACCTGGAACGGTGACCGCGTGGACGTTGCGCGCAGTGGCGCCAATGGCAGTGTGCACATTGGCGACGACAGCATCCGCGTCGAATTGAAGCTGGGCATGATGCTGTCGATGATGAGCGGCACCATCAAGGGTGAGATCGAACGGGCGCTGGACAAGGCCCTGGCCTGAGCCAGGGCCGCTCTCTGGCTACTGCGGCGCGTCCGTCGGGAAAGGAATGATGCCAATTACCTGCTCCAGGCGCAGATCGCCGCGGTAGATCGCGATGCGCTCGCGTGCGTCTGCGGCCTGCTCGAGCATGGCCTTGCGGCCCCTTACGCCTGCATCCCAGAACTTGAGGTGGCCCTTGACGAAGTCATGCCCTCTCGCTTCGAGGCTGGGATAGTGAAAATGCGCCTCCCATAGTAACCGCTGTGGCGCTTGCACATCGCGAATCTCGTAGACGTCGAGGTAATCATTGGCGTGACGTAGCTGCCGGCGAATCACGGTCTGCCTGATCCGAATCCGCTTCTGCTCAGCCAGGAAGCGAAGGGCCTTGCCGTCGGGATGGCGGGTGTTCAGATACGCGTCGGTGAGCAGCCGAAGCCTTTCGTGATGGATGCGGTCTACCGCTGCCCGAAGGAGGTCGACCAAGCTGGAATCCAGTGGATTGTTCAGCTCGGTCAGTTGCTGCTGCACTTCGCGCATGTCACCTGCCGGCCATTCCAGAAAGTCGGCCAGGCTGTTGGGCTCATCGGCATAGTGAGCGGCGAAGGCAATTTTCCCATCCACCTCTGCCAGCAGGCGACTTGCTCGCTGGCGCAGCTGTGCCCGGTCGTGCTGGGCCGGCCGCGCTTGCTCAGGCACGGCATGCCATACCCCGTCGCGTTGCGCGAAACTGCCCGCAGGCTCCTGATTGAATGCACTGCGCTGGATGGCCCGATTGCCCATTTGGTCGATTTCCACCAACAGCGGTCGACCTCGGTCAACACGGATGACCCGGCGCCTGATCGTTGCGGGGCGATGATAGGGCGTTGGCGAGGGGAGACTGATGCCGCTGTCGAGATTGGTCAAGGTCGCGCTCAGTTGCTGCTCCGTGATCTGGGTAATGGTGGACAGTTCGCGTATATATTCGTCCAGCACGTCAGCGACCAGCGCAGGCGAGTCCAGTGTCCTCATGTATTGGGCGCGATCCAGCACGGTACGGTATTTCTGAAGGATATCCTCAAGCAGTTCGGCTTTGACCTGGGCCGTCTCTTCGGTGGCTTCCAGACCGTCGTGGCTCCAGATCGTACGGCTGAATTCGATGCCGCTGAGCGGCGCGCGCATCGCAAGCAAATGCTCGGCCGTGTCCGCAGAGAGCCGAGTCTTGTCCACGGCGAGGTAGGCCAGGTCACTGAGCAGCTGGGCCCGAATGACCAGTGTCGAATACGTCCTGCGTCGAATGGTCTGGGCGAGTTTCGTGGCTTTGTCGGCAAAATCGATCTTGGGGTCCGGCAGTACTTGCGCCAAGGTCCGGTCCAGCCGCTGGCTGACGACAAGCAGGCGGCGGCTGGCCTGGCTGGAATCGCGTACCCGTTCGCAATAATCGAGGTATTGCTGTATCTGCTCGGCAGTCTCTGGAACGCGGGGCAGCCCGATGGACTGTGCGCTCAGTGCCTGGTGGTCGACCTGCTCCAGCAAGCGGCGGCACAGCAGCATGTCGTTTTCGATGGCTGCACCGTACCAGTTGCCGTATCGGCGTCGGCTCGGGGCTCGGGTGTCGAATTTGCTGAACCGTGGTTCGGCCATCTCCTTGAACACTTCGATATTCCCGTGTAGCAGCGTGCTTTGCCGTTCCAGGTAGAGCGCGGATGCCCTGATTTCCGGTAAGTGCCGTAGGCGCTGGGCTTTGAGTGCCTGCCTCTGAAGCTGCAAGGCTGGCGGCGGTGTATCACGCTCATGTGCAGGTAGTGCATCGACAGCCATGCTGTATTCCCGCGCGAGGTCGTCATAAACCTGCAGTTGCACTTGGCTGCGTTCCATCAGGGGTGCCATCTGATTCAGCGCTTGTTGGTTAGCCGTGGCGGTTGCGCTCAGCGTGTCGAACCGCTGGCGGTTTTCCGCGTTGATGGATTGCCTGTTCCTTGGCATGCCGCCAGAGAGGTTCAGATTCAAAGTCCATTGGCCATTCCAGCGCGTCAACCAAGGGCCTTTTTGGCGTTCACGACCAACGATATGGTAGCCGTCCCGGGCGCCATCCCATTGGGACACCCATTCGCTGCTGCTCGGCTCGGGGCCGATGATCTGCATGCCGTTCCAGGTCTCGATGACTTCATAGGCGCCATCGCCCAGTTTGACGTAGTAACGGCCGGCGATGTTGAACAACCCACGCAAACGGCCACTTGCCAGTGGTGCGTGCCCTTCCAGTGGCTGCAAGGCTTGCAGCTGTGCCAGTGACTGGCGCTCCTGCACTGACAGGTTGCTCAGGCGCTGCTCGTCATGCCAGCCATCTACACGCACCCGCGTGGGCTGCTGCGCCTCGACGGGGGCCTGCCACGGTTTCTCCTGTGGCTGCTCGAGCGCTGGGGGCGGGGATTCTTCCTTCGGCGCAGGGCCTGAAAAGCGCAACGTAACGGCCGCTTCGCTGTTGGCAGGTGGCGTTGCCGGGCGGTGGGCAAGGAGCAAGGCCAGGTTGGTGAGCAGGTCTATGGCGGCGACGATCTTATCGTCACCGCTGCGCTTGATCAGCGCCTCCACGTCTTCCTTGGCCGCCGACAGCGCCACGACCAGCCACACCAGGGTGGTCATCGGACCATGCCAAAGCTGGGTGACGGTATTGAAGATCGCCCAGGCAGCCTCCTTCACCAAAGCCCGCACTTCCTGGGCATTGGATACGCTATTGCTGGCTGAGGCCAATAGCATAGTGTCGATGCGGGCGTTGAACAGGTGGGTGTCCATTTCATCCGTCCAGGCCTGGAACGAGGCCTGTACCGGGCGTCTCAGGCGTTGCAAAAGACCGTCCAGCAGCTCGACCGGCACATTGAGCAGGTGCGTCAGCGTGGTAATGTTTGGGTGCAGGTGCGGGTGCTTGAACCCGTCGTTTTGGTAAATCGGACGCGCGTCTTCGTCGAGCCAGGCCAATACGCTCTCTTGCAGTGCGCCCCTGCTGCGGATTGCGTCCATCAGCAATTCGAGGGTCGGAAATTCCTGCAACGCCCTGTCGGCATAGAAGGGGCGGTACAAGACCCAGCTGCCGCTTGCCGGTATTTCGATGATGAACATCCCGTGTGCCACATCGCTTGCCGAAGCGCCAGGCGCGCAATGGAACGCCAGGGGGGCGATGCGCAGAAGGTCCGCGCCATTGTCCATGCCCTGGCAGAACCTGATCATTGCCTGGCTCGCCGTTTCGCCAAGCTGTCGCTCGATCTTGGCCTTCAGGGTGCTGAAGCGAAGGGCGTAACGCCACTCCCTGGCATGTTGCCTGATTCGTTCGGACCTGCGCGGTTCGGTCCTGACTTGATCTTGCAGGTAGGTGGGGTAGTGAGCGCTGATATCGACCTGATGAATCAGCGCCCTGATCTGCTCGATGCTTAGCCAGTCCTTCACGGGCGAGCCATCCTCGAAACTGAGCCCGGTCATCACCTCGCCAGCCTCAAGGCGCAGGCGGGAGATCGCCAGATCGGTCAGGGGCACCGTGTGCAAGAACAGTGATTGCCCTTGTGTGCCGGGGCCGATGATGGCTTGGGAAATGCGGATGTGCACCTCGTTCGGGTCGTGTATCGCCTTGTCTGGGTAGCTGGTCTGCAGGGTCTCACGCAAGCGGCGAGCGGCGTAATCACGGATATCTTCGACATCGCCCAGCGATGTGCAGCCCTTCGACCGACCTTGGTTCGCCGCCAGATCGAGCAGTGCAGTGTGATAGGCGTAGCGGTCCTCAGCACTGGCATTTAGCAGCCATCGCGGTGGGCTGACAGCGGGTGCAGTTCGTTCCTGCGAAGGCAGGTCGAAGAAGTAAGCTGACGGGTCGCTCACCTGACGCAGTTGTCGCTCCAGCTCGTCGACGGTTGCCAGGCCACCAATACGCAGGCGCCCGATGTCGTCCAGAATATCGTTCAGCAGTTGCCTTGCCTGGAAGGCGAAAGGGCGTCCGATCACCGGTGTGTGCGCCCAGGACAACGCTTCGAAGCGGTAGCGTTGTGCTAGCTGCCGTTGCAGCGCGGTGGCAAAGCTGGGCAGGTCGACATGGCGGTGAACCGAACCGCAGGGTTTGCATTGCAGAACCAGGTTGCGGGTACCACTTGTGGTGATGAGCAACAGATCCGGTAGGGTGACGGTGCGTGCCTCGCCATCCGTCCCGAGCGTGACTTGTATCGCCTCGACAGCCAGGCTGTCGAATACCCCGTCGAGCAAGGCGTACATGGCAGCTTTTTCATCATCTGCCAGGCCTTGGCGAGGGAGGTTCTCGAGCAATGCGGCCTTGATGGTGTGTTCCAGCCAGAGCATGCGCGAGACTTGGCTGTCTTCGTCGAGCCCGTTCCAGAAGCCGATCTGGGCTTGCTGGAAGGCGGGTATCAACGCACCAAGCACTGTATCGAAGTCATCGTTGAGCTTCGTCAGGTCCGGGATGATTTCGGGTTGGCGGATGTTGTCCGGGCCTTGCTCCTGAATTTGAAACACATGGGGCGGGCTGATGCTGAGCTTGTCTGCGGCGCTTAGTTGCGCACGTTCCTTGGCCAGAAAATGCCTGAGAAGCTCGTCCACCAGCCCGCTCTGACGTGGGAGATCACCTGTGCTGGCCGGTGCATGCAGGATGACGAAAGGATCGAGCGATGTGATGTGAGGGTGGTTGCGGTGCAACCATGGATACCGGTCGTTGAAAATCTGGAATGCTTCTTTTGATAAAACGTCCCGCACGCTGGGTCGTTTGGAGAAACAGGCTGCCACGCTTTGCTTGAACGTCAGCCTGGGTGGGTTTGCTACAGCAGTCATGGCGTCGATGTCCGTGAGGTGAAGCCTGCGACGCTAGCGCTATGGCCAACGGTGCTTGCGGTATATAGATGCGACAACGATGACCTTAGGGTGAGGTTTCTAATTTTCTTCCCTACCTTAATGCTCAAGCCCAGCCTCCATGGGCGGTTTTCCACCACTCATGAGCATGAGGTACACAGCATGGCCAAAGTGATTGTGAAGAAAAAAGACGAAGCCCTGGGCACGCTTGGCGAGGTGCGCGGCTATGCGCGCAAGATCTGGCTGGCCGGTATCGGCGCCTACGCCCGCGTTGGTCAGGAAGGCTCTGACTACTTCCAGGAGCTGGTCAAGGCCGGCGAAGGCGTCGAGAAGCGCGGCAAGAAACGCATCGACAAAGAGCTCGATGCCGCCAACCACCAGCTTGACGAAGCCGCTGAAGAAGTGAGCCGCGTACGCGGGAAGGTAGAAATTCAACTCGACAAGATCGAAAAAGCTTTCGACGCACGGGTCGGTCGCGCCTTGAATCGCCTGGGTATTCCGTCTAAACATGACGTTGAGGCGTTGTCGGTGAAGCTTGAACAGCTGCACGAGCTGCTTGAGCGCGTCGCGCACAAACCATAAGGAGAGCAGGATGGCTGGCAAGAAGAATTCCGACAAAGAAAGCAGCTCCTGGGTCGGCGGGATCGAGAAGTACTCCCGCAAGATCTGGCTGGCGGGGCTGGGTATCTATTCGAAAGTTGACCAGGACGGCCCGAAGCTGTTCGACTCGCTGGTGAAAGATGGCGAGAAGGCCGAGAAGCAGGCGAAGAAGGCGGCTGAAGATGTAGCCGAAACCGCCAAGTCGTCGACCACTTCGCGCGTGTCTGGCGTGAAGGACCTTGCGCTGGGCAAGTGGAGCGAACTCGAAGAGGCCTTCGACAAGCGCCTGAACAGCGCCATCTCTCGCCTGGGCGTGCCGAGCCGCAACGAGATCAAGGCCCTGCACCAGCAGGTGGATAGCCTGACCAAGCAGATCGAGAAGCTGACCGGTGCTTCGGTTACGCCGATTTCGTCGCGCGCTGCGGCGTCCAAGCCGGCTGCGAGCAAGGCAGCGGCCAAGCCACTGGCCAAGGCAGCGGCGGCCAAGCCTGCTGCTAAAACGGCGGCGGCCAAACCTGCAGCTAAAACGGCAGCGGCCAAACCTGCAGCAAAGCCTGCGGCCAAACCTGCAGCTGCCAAGCCGGCGGCAAAACCGGCAGCCAAACCGGCAGCGGCCAAGCCAGCGGCAGCGAAGAAACCTGCGGTGAAGAAAGCACCGGCCAAACCGGCAGCCGCCAAACCTGCAGCGCCAGCGGCCAGTGCCGCCCCGGCCGCTACCCCAGCCCCGGCACCTGTAGCCGCCCCGGCCGGCAGCGCACCGTCGGCACCAAACGGCACCGGTACCCTGATCTGAAAGCAGATTGCCTTCCGGGCAAACACGGTCAGCGTAGGAGCGGCCTTGTGCCGCGAATGGGCTGCAAAGCAGCCCCGGGATCTTTGCCTTGACGCTGAGATCGCGGGGCCGCTTTGCGGCCCATTCGCGGCACAAGGCCGCTCCTACAATGACGGCGTTGTCAGCATGTTGTTTCTACCCTTCCAGATAGCGCACCGCCAACTGCTCCGCCGCCGCCCGCGCCTGTGGCTGCAGATGCGGCGCCACCAGCATCATCACCTGGTACACCACAATTCCCACATCCGCCTCGCGTCCCAGCACCCGCTGGTAATCCAGCGAGAACAGCAGCGTCATTGTGATCTGCTCCACCAGTTGCCCCAGCGCCTGGGTCTCACTCTCTACCAACCCCTGGCCCTTGAGGCTGGCGAGCAACGCCGCCAGCGTACGCTTGAGTGCATTGATCAGGCTGCGCATGCCGCGCGCCAGCTTGGGCAGGCGGCCGGTGAGGTTGGACAGGTCCTGGAACAGAAAGCGGTACTGGGCCATGTGCTCGACGATCAGGTGCAGGAACAGCCAGTAGTCCTCGGCGTCCAGGCGCACGTCCAAGGGCGGGTCGAGCAGGGGCATCAGCGCTTCTTCGAAGCGCTCGAACAGGCCCAGCACCAAGGGCTCCTTGCCATGGAAGTGGTAGTACAGGTTGCCCGGGCTGATACCCAGTTCGTTGGCAATCTCCAAGGTGGATACGTTCGGTTCGCCCTGCTGGTTGAACAGTTGCAGGGCGCATTCGAGGATACGGTCGCGGGTCTTCATCCAGTCGTAGGGCTCATCGGGTCAGGACATAGGTGCCTGGCGCCGGGCCGAGCGGTGGATAGGTACTGTTGCCCAGCTCGGTACGGGGAGCCTTGAGCGGGCCGGAGCGCGGTGTGATCCATTCCAGCCACAAGGGCCACCAACTGCCGTCGCTGCGTTTGGCCTCGTAGAACCAGGCGCGCGGGTCGCCGGACAGTTTGGGGTTTTCCAGGTAGTAGGCCTTGGGGTTGCCCGGCGGGTTGATGATGCTCTGGATGTGCCCGCTGTTGGCCAGCACGAAACGCCGGTCGCCACCGAGCAGCAAGGCCGAGCGGTACACGGCGTCCCATGGAGTGATGTGGTCGTTGCTGCCGGCCACGGTAAAGCTGTCCAGGTCGACCTGCTTGAGGTCGATGGGCGTGCCGCACACTTCGAGGCCTGCCGGGTGGGTGAGCGGGTTGTGCTTGAAAAAGTCCAGCAAGTCCCCGTGCAGTGCCGCGGGCAGGCGTGTGTTGTCGGCGTTCCAGTACAGGATGTCGAACGCGGGTGGGGCTTTGCCCAACAGGTAGTTGTTGACCCAGTAGTTCCAGATCAGGTCGTTGGGGCGCATCCAGGCGAAAATCCTGGCGACTTCGCCGCCGTCCAGCACGCCCCGTTGATAGGATCGGCGCTTGGCGGCCTCTACCGTCTGCTCGTCGGCGAACAGGCTGGCCGGGCTGTCGAACTTGCTGTCGAGCAGGCTCACCAGGTAAGTGGCGCTGCGGATCTTGCGCAACTGATGCTTGGCCTGCAGGTGGCCCTGCAGCGCGGCCATGGTCAGGCCGCCGGCGCAGGCACCCATCAGGTTGGGGTCGCGGTTGCCGCTGATGCTGCGGCAGGCGTTCAGCGCTTCTTCCAGGGCCTGTACGTACGTGGACAGGCCCCATTCGCGGTGGCGCGGGTCGGGGTTGCGCCAACTGATCATGAACACCTGCAGGCCGTTCTTGAGCATGTACTGAACGAAGCTGTTGTGCGCCTGCATGTCGAAGATATAGAACTTGTTGATTTGCGGCGGCACCACCAGCAAAGGCCTGGCGTGCTGTTTTTCGCTCATCGGCTTGTACTGGATCAACTCCAACAGCTCGTTGCGAAACACCACCGCACCGGGCGTTGCCGCCAGGCTGGCACCCACCTCGAAGGCACGTTCGTCCACCTGGCGCGGCAGGCCGTCGTTGTGGCGCAGGTCGTCGAGCAAGTGGGCCACGCCACGCACCAGGCTTTGCCCGCCGGTGTTCAGCAGTTCTTTGACCGCCAGCGGGTTGAGCAGCGAGTTGCTCGGTGCCAGGGCGTCATTGATCATGCCAAACAGAAAGTGCGCACGGGCGCGGTCATCGTCGTCCAGGTGACTTTCATCGATCCACTGGCGCGTCTGCTTCTGCCAGGCCAGATAGGCCTGCAGGCCACGGCGATAAAACGGGTTCTGGCTCCAGGTCGGGTCGCTGAAGCGGCCATCGCGAGGGTTGGGCTGGTAGGGCGTGTCGCCCAGCATCACGCGGCCCAGCTGGCTGCCGAACGCCAACAGATGCCGTGCCGTGTGCAGCGGGTTGGTCAAGCCGTGGCGGCCAACCCTGCGCAGGGTCGACACCAGGTCGCGCCCGCGTAGGCCGAGTATGGCGTTCTGCACGTTCATGCTGGTGGCGGGAAGCGTTTTCGTTCCTTTGCCCGGTTTGTCTGTCATGGCAACACTCCCTCGTCTTACCCGATGCTTGGGCAGCGACAATCAACCGCCAGAGGCGGGGCGCGGATGCATGACCGCGCGCTGACGTTCTTCCTGGAGAAACTTCATGATGATCGGTGCGACGGCCTCGGCCCGGGTAATCAGGAACAGGTGGCCATCGTCAATTATGTGTAGCTGGGCATTGGGAATCCGCCAGGCGAGCAGGCGCATGTTGACCAGCGGGATCAGCGGGTCGTCGTCACCGGCCAGCACCAGCGTTGGCTGGTGGATCTTGTGCAGCCAGTGGATGCTGGTCCAGCCCAGGCCGGCGAACAGCTGCCAGTAATAGCCCAGCTTGCCCCCGGAGCGCACCTTGGACGCATGGTGCATGGCCAGGTCCGGGTCGCGGCGGAAGGCGCCGCCGTAGATCAGCGGTGCGATGCGGATCACATGGGAGGGCTGCACGTAGCGCCTGGGGCTCGCCATCATCCACAAGACTTTAGGTTTGCCCGGCACCATGACTGCGCCGGCGGCAGTGGCGGCCAGCACCAGTTTCTTGCAGCGCTCCGGGTAGTCGTGGGCAAACTGCTGGGCCAGGGCGCCGCCCCAGGACACGCCGATGGCGCTGACCTGGCCGTAGTTCAGGTAATCGAGCATGCGTGCTGTGAGCTTGGCCAGCCCAGGAAAGCGATAGGGATGACGCGGGGTGGATGAACCACCCACACCGGGCACGTCGAAGGCGATGACCTCCAGGTCCGGGTCCAGCGCCTCGATGAACGGGAACACCAGCTCCAGGTTGGCGCCGATGCCGTTGAAGATCAGCAACGGTGTCAGGTGTGGCTTGCCCGGGCGGACGGCGGTGCGAATGGACTGGTCGTCCAGTTCGACGGTCCTGAAGATGTAGGGTTCCGGCATGCGTTCGACTCTGTCGTGAAAAAAGCGCCGTGGCGCGCTCATGGCGGCCACGGCAACGCAACTCAGCGCTCGTGAACGTAGGTGCCTGGTGCGGCTTCGCCAGCGGCATAAGCGCGGTTGCCCAGGCGGGTTGGCGCTTTTTTCAGCTCCCCGGCACGTTCGCTCAGCCAGCTCTGCCAGTGCAGCCACCAGGAGTCGGCGTGCTTGGTGGCGTTTTCCTGCCAGGCCAGCGGGTCACCCGGGCGGTCAGCGCCAGTCATGAAGCGCGCCTTGGGGTTGCCTGGCGGGTTGAGGATGCTCTGGATATGGCCGCTGTTGGACAGCACGAACTCGATCTTGCCGCCGAACAAGTGCGCCGAGCGGTAGCACGATTGCCACGGGGTGATGTGGTCTGCAGTGCCTGCAACGCTGAAGATGTCGCACTGCACATTTTTCAGGTTGATCGGGGTGCCGCACACTTCCAGTGCATCCGGGCGGATCAGTGGGTTGCTCTTGAACATTTCGATCAGGTCGCCGTGGAAGGCGGCCGGCAGGCGCGTGGTGTCGTTGTTCCAGAACAGGATGTCGAACACCGGGGGCTCGTTGCCGAGCAGGTAGTTGTTGACCCAGTAGTTCCAGATCAGGTCGTTGGGGCGCATCCAGGCGAACACCTTGGCCATTTCGCTGCCTTCCAGCACGCCAGCCTGGTAGGAGTGGCGCTTGGCACTTTCCAGGGTTTGTTCATCGACGAACAAGGCGACCTGGTTGTCCATGGTGGTGTCCAGCACGCTGACCAGCAGGGTCAGGGCATTGACCTTGTTTTCGCCAATGGCGGCATAGTGGCCCACCAGCGCAGTGCAGGTAATGCCACCGGAGCAGGCACCGAGCATGTTCAGGTCTTTGCTGCCGGTAATCGCCAGCACCGCGTCGACGGCTTCTTTCAGCGCATCGATGTAGGTGGACAGGCCCCATTCACGCTGGGCCTTGGTCGGGTTGCGCCAGCTGATGATGAAGGTTTGCTGCTGCGAGCGCAGGCAGTAGCGTGCCAGGCTCTTTTCCGGGCTCAGGTCGAACACGTAGAACTTGTTGATCTGCGGTGGCACCACCAGCAGCGGGCGGGCATGCACCTGCTCGGTGATGGGGCTGTACTGGATAAGCTCCAGTACATCGTTGCGGTACACCACCGCGCCTACGCTGGTGCCCAGGTTCTTGCCCACTTCGAAGGCGTCCATGTTCACCTGGCTGGGCATGCCGCCGTTGTTGACCATGTCCTTGGCGAGGTTGGACAGGCCGTCGAGCAGGCTCTTGCCGCCGGTTTCGAAGAAGCGTTTGACCGCTGCCGGGTTGGACAAGGTATTGGTCGGCGCCATGGCTTCGGTCATCAGGTTGATGACGAATTGGCCGCGGCTGATGTCCTGGGGTGGCAGGTCGCTGTTGCCGATCCAGTCCTGCAACTCGTTGCGCCAGGCCAGGTAGGTTTGCAGGTAGCGGCGGTACAGCGGGTTGTTGCTCCAGGCCGGGTCGTTGAAACGGCGGTCGTCGCTTTCCGGGGCCAGGCTGGACTTGCCCAGCAGCACGTTTTTCAGTTCCAGGCCAAAGTGGGCCACATGCTTGGCACTGTGCAGCGGTTGGCGCACGGCCTGGCGCAGCACAGTGCGTGCCGAGCTCAACAGGTCCTTGCGGCGAATGCCGATGACCGGGTTCAGCCCCAGGGTGTTTTCCGAGGCCTGCCGCTGCAGCTCATCGTTGTTCTTGTTACTCATCTACGACGCTCCGTTGTCCTGAGACGAGTACCGGTTGCTGTGACAAGCGCACAGCCCTGAGCCCGGTACTGCTACTCGGGTGACCAGTGATAAGGAACAGCGGTGCTGCGGGGGTTCTGACTGCCTGCAAAGTGATGCAGGGAACTTGCCACACCCATTGGTTACCCGACTTTCATGTAATGCGCAAGACAGCCCTTCACTGGGCTGTCTGCAAGTCATTCAAACAGATGAATTTAGAAAATGCGCTCTAAACCCTGCAGGCCTTGGGCTAGAGCATGAGTTTCACAACCGATGCGGCCGGGTCGCGGGATTTTCCGGCCTTGTGCAGCTCGTCGAGGTAGTCGGCCCACAGCTGTTCCTGGCGAAGGCACAGCTGTTCCAGGTATTCCCAGGTGAACAGGCCGCTGTCATGGCCGTCGTCGAAGGTCAGTTTCAGTGCATATTGGCCGGCAGGCTCCAGGCCGACCAGGCCGACGTTGATCTTGCCGAACTGCAGGATGGGGTTGCCGTGGCCCTGGACCTCGGCGGAGGGGGAGTGCACGCGCAGGAGTTCGGCGGGCAGGTGGTAGACCTCGCCGGGGGCGTAGGTGAGGGTGAGGGTTTTCGAGGCTTTGTGCAGGTTTATGGCGGTGGGCATGCGGGCCATGGCTGGAATCTCTCGGGAGCTGATGATGCACAGCTTCGGGACATTCTGGGGATTGCGCAAGGGGGGCTGCTTTACAGCCCAATCGCCGGCAAGCCAGCTCCCACAGGTGCTTCACAGCATTCAGGATCGTGATAATCCTGTGGGGGCTGGCTTGCCGGCGAAAGGCCGCGAAGCGGCCCCTGCGGTCTTACAGGATGTAACGCGACAGGTCTTCGTTCTGCGCCAGTTCACCCAGATGGCTGTTCACATACGCAGCGTCGATCTGGATCGGCGTTTCGTCATGGGCACTGGCCAGGTCGCCAGCGCTGAACGACACCTCTTCGAGCAAACGCTCAAGCAGGGTGTGCAAGCGGCGGGCACCGATGTTCTCGGTCTTTTCGTTGACCTGGTAGGCAATCTCGGCCAGGCGCTTGATGCCATCGCCGATGAACTCGATGTTCAGGCCTTCGGTCTTCAGCAGGGCCTGGTACTGCTCGGTCAGCGAAGCGTGCGGCTCTTGCAGGATGCGCTCGAAGTCTTCAGGGGTCAGTGCCTTCAGCTCGACACGGATCGGCAGGCGGCCTTGCAGCTCGGGTACCAGGTCGCTTGGCTTGCTCAGGTGGAACGCACCCGAGGCGATGAACAGGATGTGGTCGGTCTTGACCATGCCCAGCTTGGTGTTGACGGTGCAGCCTTCGATCAGTGGCAGCAGGTCGCGCTGCACGCCTTCACGGGACACATCGGCACCGCCAACGTTGCCGCGCTTGGCAACCTTGTCGATTTCGTCGATGAACACGATGCCGTGCTGCTCGACCGCTTCCAGGGCCTTGGCCTTGAGCTCTTCCTCGTTGACCAGGCGGCCCGCTTCTTCGTCGCGAACCATCTTCAGCGCTTCTTTCACCTTCAGCTTGCGCGCCTTGCGCTTGCCTTTGCCCATGTTGGCAAACAGGTTCTGCAGCTGATTGGTCATCTCTTCCATGCCAGGCGGCGCGGCAATTTCGACGCCCACGGCATCGGCCACTTCGATTTCGATTTCCTTGTCGTCCAGCTGGCCTTCACGCAGGCGCTTGCGGAACAGCTGGCGGGTGTTGGAATCGCTGCTGGTCTGCGCGGCTTCTTCCGAGAAGCTGCTGACCCGCGCCTGCGGCAGCAGGGCATCGAGGATACGGTCTTCAGCGGCGTCCTCGGCGCGGTGGCGCACGCGGATGATCTCCTGCTCGCGCAGCATCTTCAGCGCGGCGTCGGCCAGGTCACGGATGATCGACTCGACGTCGCGGCCCACGTAGCCCACTTCGGTGAACTTGGTGGCTTCGACCTTGAGGAACGGCGCGTTGGCCAGTTTGGCCAGGCGACGGGCGATTTCGGTCTTGCCGACGCCGGTAGGGCCGATCATCAGGATGTTCTTGGGGGTGACTTCGGCACGCAGCTCTGCAGGGAGCTGCATACGCCGCCAGCGGTTGCGCAGGGCAATGGCCACGGCGCGCTTGGCGTCGTCCTGGCCGATGATGTGGCGGTTGAGTTCGTGGACGATCTCGCGGGGGGTCATGGACATTATCAATAGGGTCCTGGGGCAGGTGAGTCAGCGTGGAAAAGCCCCTTCACCGGGAAGAGGCGCCAAAGCAACTGAATCAGTCGGCCAGGTCCTGCTCCTCGATGGTCAGGTTGTGGTTGGTGAACACGCAGATGTCGCCGGCGATGTTCAGGGCAGTTTCAGCGATTTCACGGGCCGAAAGGTCGGTCTTGTTCAGCAGGGCGCGGGCTGCTGCCTGGGCGTAGGCACCCCCGGAACCCATGGCGATCAGGCCGTCTTCGGGCTCGACCACGTCACCGTTGCCGGTGATGATCAGGGAGGCATCCTTGTTGGCCACGGCCAGCATGGCTTCCAGGCGGCTCAGGGAACGGTCGGTACGCCATTCCTTGGCCAGCTCGACGGCGGCGCGAACCAGGTGGCCCTGGTGTTTTTCCAGCTGGCCTTCGAAGCGCTCGAACAGGGTGAAGGCATCGGCGGTGGCACCCGCGAAGCCGGCGATGACCTGGCCGTGGTACAGGCGGCGCACTTTCTTGGCGTTGCCTTTCATCACGGTGTTGCCGAGAGATACCTGGCCGTCGCCGCCCATGACGACTTTGCCGTTACGGCGGACAGAAACGATGGTGGTCAAGGGGAGAGTCTCCACGCAGCGGGGCGAAAGTGCCTGATGCAGACTCATATGGGGGTTGGGGGAAGGATTTCAACCGTGGGGGATGAATGGTTGGTGCTCTCCTGCAAAGGCCTCATCGCCGGCAAGCCAGCTCCCACAGGTCATCACAGGGCCTGATGGCAGTGATTTCCTGTGGGAGCTGGCTTGCCGGCGATGAGGCCTGTGAGGGTTACTCAGGCCTCGTGGCAGATGTGGCCATCGACCAAGGTATAACGCACCGCACCCGGCAGGCAGTGGCCGATGAACGGGCAGTTCTCGCCACGCGAGAACCACTGCTCGCCGGCAACGGTGGAGGCTTGCGGGTCGAACAGCACCAGGTCGGCCGCACCACCCACTTTCAGCTCACCGGCCGGCAGGCGCAGGGCGGCAGCCGGGCCGCTGCTCAGGCGGGCGAGCAAGGTCGGCAGGTCGAGCAGGCCGTCCTGTACCAGGGTCATGGCCAGTGGCAGCAGCAACTCGACGCTGCTGATGCCCGGCTCGGTGGCGCCGAACGGGGCCAGCTTGGCGTCGCGCTCATGGGGCTGGTGGTGGCTGGAAATCGCCTGGATCACGCCCGATTTGACCGCGGCGCGCAGGCCATCCCGGTCTTTGGCAGTGCGCAGCGGTGGCTGCACGTGGTACAGGCTGGAAAACTCGCGCAGCGACTCATCGGTGAGTATCAACTGGTACAGCGCCACATCTGCGGTCACCGGCAGGCCGAGTTCCTGCGCCTGGGCAATCAGCTGTGCGCCACGGGCGCTGGTGATCTGGCTGAAGTGCGCACGCACGCCGCTTTGTTCCACCAGCAGCAGGTTGCGCGCCAGTGCCACGGTTTCGGCGCTTTCCGGGATGCCCGGCAGGCCGAGGAAACTGGCCATGGCACCTTCGTGGGCCAGGCCGCCCTCGGCCAGGTCGCGGTCCTGGGAGTGGAACACCACGGTCAGGTCGAAGGTGGCGGCGTATTCCAGGGCGCGGGCCAGGGTACGGTTGTTGGGGATTTGTTTCAGGCCATTGCCGAAGGCCACGCAACCGGTGTCGCGCAGGGCCACCAGCTCGGCCAGTTGCTCGCCTTCGAGGCCTTTGGTCAGGGCGCCGATCGGGTACACCTTGCTGTTGGCAGCCTCACGGGCGCGGTCCAGGATCAGCTCGGCCACCGCCGAGGTGTCCAGCACCGGCTTGGTCTGTGGCGGGCAGCACAGGCTGGTGACACCGCCGGCCACGGCTGCGCGGGTTTCACTCGCGATGTTGCCTTTGCGGCTGTAACCCGGCTCGCGCAGGGACACGCCCAGGTCGACCAGGCCCGGTGCGGCGACCAGGCCATCGGCCTGGATCGTGCGGCTGGCGCTGAAGCCGGCCGGCGCAGCGCCGATGGCGGCAATGCGGCCACCGTCCAGGTGCAGGTCGGTGACCTGGTCCAGGCCGGTCTTGGGATCGATGACCCGGGCGCCAAGAATACTGATGGTCACTGGGCGTTCTCCTGGTCGAATTGACGTTGCGCGTTCTGCCCGCTCATGGCCATGGACAGCACGGCCATGCGCACGGCGATGCCGTAGGTGACCTGGTTGAGGATCACCGAGTGCTTGCCGTCGGCCACCGCCGACTCGATTTCCACACCACGGTTGATCGGGCCCGGGTGCATGACGATGGCGTCAGGCTTGGCCCCGGCCAGGCGCGCGGTGGTCAGGCCGAACAGGCGGTAGAACTCACCTTCGCTGGGTAGCAGGCCGCCGGCCATGCGCTCGCGTTGCAGGCGCAGCATGATCACCACGTCGACATCCTTCAGGCCTTCGGCGAGGTCGGTGTAGACCTTTACGCCGTACTGCTCGATGCCGATCGGGATCAGGGTTTTCGGGCCGATCACGCGGATGTCCGGGCAGCCCAGCGCTTTGAGCGCCAGCATGTCGGAACGGGCCACGCGTGAGTGCAGGATGTCGCCGACGATGGCTACCGAGAGGTTCTCGAAGCTGCCCTTGTGGCGGCGAATGGTGAGCATGTCGAGCATGCCCTGGGTCGGGTGCGCGTGGCGGCCGTCACCACCGTTGATCACTGCGACGTCCGGGCACACGTGCTCGGCGATGAAGTGCGCCGCGCCGGAGTCGGAATGGCGTACCACGAACATGTCGGCCGCCATGGCTTCGAGGTTGCGCAGGGTGTCGAACAGGGTCTCGCCCTTGCTGGTCGAGGAGGTCGACACGTTCAGGCTGATCACGTCGGCCGACAGGCGCTGGGCCGCCAGTTCGAAGGTGGTGCGGGTACGGGTCGAGTTCTCGAAGAACACGTTGCACACGGTCTTGCCGCGCAGCAACGGGACTTTCTTCACGGCCCGGGCACCGACTTCCAGGAAGGAGTCGGCGGTGTCGAGGATCTCGGTGAGCAGTTCGCGGGGCAAACCGTCGAGCGAGAGGAAGTGGCGCAGCTGGCCCTGATCATTGAGCTGCAGCGGGCGCTTGGCGTCGATTGGCGTCATCGCGGGGGACTCTTAAAGGGCGGAAGCGGAGGCGAGGTCCTGGCGCTCGAGGGCGAGCGGTGCGGGTCCGGTCAATTTTACCCGTTCATGGGCGGCCAGCGACAGGGTGGCACCGAGCACATTCGGACGGATCGGCAATTCGCCGGCATCCAGGTCCAGCAGGCAGACCAGGGTGACGCTGGCCGGGCGGCCGTAATCGAACAGTTCGTTGAGCGCCGCGCGGATGGTGCGACCGCTCATCAGTACGTCATCCACCAGCACCAGGTGCTGGCCCTCGACCTCGAACGGCAGCTCGGACGGGCGCACTTGTGGGTGCAGGCCGTTCTGGCTGAAGTCGTCGCGGTAGAACGAGACGTCCAGGGTGCCCATGGGGCTGCTGTCGCCCATGGTTTCCTGCAGGGCCTGGGCAACCCAGACACCGCCGGTGCGGATACCGATGTAACGGGGCTCGGTGATTGCCCGGCGCGCCAGGTGGGCACGAAGGTCGACAGCCATCTGCCGAATCAGGTCGGCGGGATTGGGTAGGCTCATTGCGGGCTCCTCGGAAGGGTGCGCCGGGCGGGCCCGGCGGCAAAGATGATCAGGTATTGGCCTCCAGCCAGCCTTGCAGTAACAGGGCGGCGGCGATGGCATCGACCGGGTTGTCGCGGTAGCTGCCGCGCTGGCCGCCACGGGCCATGCGCTCGCCCTTGGCCTCGAAGGTGGTCAGGCGTTCGTCGTGGGTATGCACGGGCAGGTTGAAGCGGCCGTTCAGGCGGCGGGCGAACTTTTCGGCGCGGGCGCTCATCTCGCTGGCCGTGCCGTCCATGTTCAACGGCAGGCCGACGACAATGGCATCGGGTTTCCACTCATTGATGAGCTTTTCCACCTGAGCCCAGTCCGGCACGCCGTTCTGCGCCTTCAGGGTGCACAGCTCGCGTGCCTGCCCGGTGATCACCTGGCCGACGGCCACGCCGATCTGTTTGCTGCCGTAGTCGAAACCCAGCAAGAGGCGTAGTTCGGCCATCAGGCGTGGCCCGCCTGGCTGGTCAGCAGGTGCAGGTTGATCCCCAGGCTGGCGGCCGCTGCTTCCAGGCGCAGGTCGCTGGCCCGGTCAAAGATGATTTCCGGGTCGAACGGGCAGTTGAGCCAGGCGTTGTCGGCCAGCTCCGCCTCCAGTTGACCCGCTTCCCAGCCGGCATAACCGAGTGTGATCAGGCTCTGTTTCGGGCCCACCCCGGCGGCGATGGCCAGCAGCACATCCTGCGATGTGGTCAGCGACAGGCCTTCGAGGGCCACGGTGGCCTGGAAGCTGCATTCGCTGCTGTGCAGCACGAAGCCGCGGTCGGTCTGCACCGGGCCACCCTGGTAGATCGGCACCTGCAAGGTGCTGGCCGGCGGCGTTTCGTCCGGGCGCAGCTGCTCGAGGATGTCGGCCAGGCTCAATTCCTGCGGCCGGTTGACCACCAGGCCCATGGCGCCATGCTCATTGTGCTCGACAATGTACGTGAGGGTCTGGGCGAAGTTCGGATCGGCCATGTGCGGCATGGCGATCAGGAACTGGTGCTTGAGGTAGCTGGGTGCGAGGGTTTTCATGCCTCTAAGTGTGGCGTCGGGACGCCGGGCTGACAAGGTCAAGAGCGCATTATCGACAGGATGGCGCGGTGATGGGGTGAGCAAGCGCGCCGTCGAAGCGTGTGCCAAGGCTGGGGGCAAGGCCAGCCTTGGCGTTGAGTTCATTAGGTTGGGGCGGGCACGGGGTAATGAACTTCAACCTCATGCTTAAGACTGTGTGCGGTGAAGGTGAATGAGGATCGAACAAGTGTCAGGTGCGTGACCTTGTCGTAGGTGACGGTGCCACTGCCAATCTCGGCGTTGCCGTCAGCGTCTTCAAAATAGGCGAGGTGACCATAGTCCGGAATTAGTTGCGTAGTCAGTTTGAACTCGCCATTTTCCAAGGGCCTGGTATTGTTCAAAATGCTAATGCTGAACTGCATTTCTTTGCTTTGGAATGCTGCATCGAAATAGCTGTAATTGCTGAAGTCATCATACTTGGTAACATGCCATTCCATGGATTCAGCGGTCAGCTGGATTGCTTGCTGACCCCCAATCGTTAGCGTCACACGGGGCATGGGCGGCTCATTTACCTTGGGGCTCGTCCGCGTTGTCACCCTGGTGGGTTTCTTAATGTTTAACTTATTGCAAATTTCCTGTCTGCGGGGCATGGGTGGCGAACCTATTCTTGTGGAGTGGCTCGAACTCTAGGAAGAAACTGGTGACCGGTAAACTGGTAAAACTACCAGTTGACGGGCGTTGGCAAGGGGGCTGGGCTGACCACACGCTGCGGATCAGCCAGTCGTGCCCTAGTTGCTCGACAACCGGTCCCCACGGGCAAACCGCCAGGTACGAATGATCTCCAGCCGGTCAAACTCGGCCAGATCCCCGGTAAACGGTGCAAACGGCGCGGCCAGCCGCACGATGCGTTGCGCCGCCTGGTCCAGCACCTGCTGCCCGGACGATTCCAGTACCAGCACTTCGTACAGAGAACCGTCGCGGTTGATCGACACCATCATCCGCAAGTTGCCGTAAATCTGTTGCCGACGTGCTTCGTCGGGGTAGTTCAGGTTGCCCACCCGCTCGACCTTCTTGCGCCACTCTTCCTTGTACCAGGCGCCCTTGTCGCGCATGGTCGAGGCGGCATTCAGGCGATGGATGCGCGGGCGCTTGGCGTACATCTGCTGCTCGTTGGACAGCTCCGCCTCCAGGCTGGCGATCTGGCTGGACAGCTGCGAGCTGTCGAAGTCGGGCGCTGGCGCCGCCGGCTTGGGCTGGGCCTTGCTTTCCTTGGGCTTGGGTTCGACCTTTTGTGGCTTGGGCGCAGTCGTCACTACCGCCGACTTTTGTGGGGTAGGGGGTGGTACTACCTCGGGCCTGGCGGCGGGTGGCGGGGTGATCTTGTTGATCTTGCTGTCCTGGAACGGCGCCAGTTCGGTGGTGGTGGGCACCGCTTTCTTGTCCAGCGTGCCGCTGCCCTGCTGGTTGTCCTGAGCCTGGAAATCGGCCTTCTCGGGCGCTTTCTCGCTCTTGAAGGTGGCCAGGGTGATGTCCATGGTGTGGCGGATTTCGGCAGGCTTGACCACGGTGAAGCCGACGCCAAGAATCAGCGCCAGGTGCACCAGGGCAGCCAGGAACAGGGTAAAGCCGAGCCGGTCCACCGGGCGAACACGGGGCGGCAGCAGGTCGGAGGGGATGTCAGCGGGCAGCGTCATCAGGTATCCAGCAACTGCTGGGCGGGGCAGCAGCTCAGTCGAATAGGACCGGCATCATACCCCACTCTGCGGCTTTGCTTCGCGTTGGCTGTCAGCGCGCCTTGAGGTGGCGATCAATGGCATCCATCAATTTGCCACCGATATCGGTGTTGTAGGCAGCATCGATCTCGCGGATGCAGGTGGGGCTGGTGACGTTGATTTCGGTGAGGTAGTCGCCGATCACGTCCAGGCCCACGAACAACAGGCCCTTCTCGCGCAGGGTCGGGCCGACCTGGGCGGCAATCCAGCGGTCGCGCTCGGTCAGCGGGCGCGCTTCGCCACGTCCGCCAGCGGCCAGGTTGCCTCGGGTTTCGCCGCTGGCCGGAATACGCGCCAGGCAGTAGTCCACTGGCTCGCCGTCGATCATCAGGATGCGTTTGTCGCCGTCCTTGATCGCTGGCAGGTAAGCCTGGGCCATGATCTGCTGGGTGCCCAGTGCGGTCAGGGTTTCGAGGATCACCGACAGGTTGGGGTCGCCAGCGCGGTGACGGAAGATCGACGTACCGCCCATGCCATCCAGCGGCTTGAGGATCACGTCCACATGCTTGGCCGCGAATTCGCGAATGATGTCCGGGCGGCGGCTGACCAGGGTTGGGGTGGTGCACTGCGGGAACAGCGTGGCGAACATCTTTTCGTTGCAGTCGCGCAGGCTCTGCGGGCGGTTGACCACCAGCACGCCATCATTCTCGGCCTGCTCCAGCAGGTAGGTGCTGTAGACGAACTCCATGTCGAAGGGTGGATCCTTGCGCATCAGGATCACGTCCAGCTCGGCCAGCGGGCTGTCTTGCTCCTCGCCAAGCTCGAACCAATGCGCCGGGTCGGCAAACACCTTCAGCGGGCGCATGCGGGCGCGGGCCTTGCTTTCGCCCTGGTACAGGTCTTGCTGTTCCATGTAGAACAGGCTCCAGCCGCGTGCCTGGGCGGCCAGCAGCATGGCCAGCGAACTGTCCTTCTTGTAGGAGATGGACGCGATGGGGTCCATGACAATGCCGAGGCGAACGCTCATGGGGTGGTTCCTCTTGGCGGCAGGTGGCCGCGATGGCGAAAGAAAAGTGGCTCAGGGTGGCGCCGCGAACGCCGCCGGTCAAGGGGCGGCGCAGATGGAATGGCCACCCGGAGTATGCTAAAAGTGCAGCTAATTTCCATTGGTAGGCGTCTATGGAACAACCCCTGAAGGTGATGGTGATCGACGATTCCCGCACGATCCGCCGCACCGCGCAGATGTTGCTCGGTGAGGCGGGCTGCGAGGTGATCACCGCCAGCGACGGCTTCGATGCCCTGGCCAAGATCGTCGACCACCAGCCCAGCATCATCTTCGTTGATGTGCTGATGCCGCGCCTGGACGGCTACCAGACCTGCGCCGTGATCAAGCACAACAGTGCTTTCAAGGACACCCCGGTGATCCTGCTGTCGTCGCGCGATGGCCTGTTCGACAAGGCCCGCGGCCGGGTGGTCGGCTCTGATCAGTTCCTGACCAAACCGTTCAGCAAGGAAGAGCTGCTCGACGCGATCCGCGCCCACGTGCCCGGGTTTACCGCGCCTCCACAACACGTACCCTGACCGCGCCCCGCCATGGCACGGCCTTACTTTCCTGATGGGGAAACAGCATGGCCCGAGTTCTGATTGTCGACGACTCGCCGACAGAGATGTACAAATTGGCCGGATGGCTTGAAAAGCACGGTCATGAGGTGCTCAAAGCCAGCAACGGTGCCGATGGCGTGGCGCTGGCGCGTCAGGCAAAGCCCGATGCAGTGTTGATGGATATCGTCATGCCTGTTCTCAACGGCTTCCAGGCGACCCGGCAATTGAGCAAGGACCCCGAGACCAGCGCCATTCCAGTATTGGTCGTTACCACCAAAGACCAGGAAACCGATCGCATCTGGGCAAAGCGCCAGGGCGCGAGGGGTTTCGTGACCAAGCCCGTGGAAGAAGACGACCTGATCGCCAAGCTCAAAGAAGTGCTAGGCGCTTGACCACCCGCCCGCAAGGCGCGTCGCTGACCGCCTTCGAGCTGTTGCTGGACATTGACCGGCGCTGCCGCCTGCTGGTCGCCGACCAACCGCCGCAAGACAACCGCCTGCAACAGTGGAGCGGTATCGGTTTTCGCATTGCCGGGCAGTGGTTTGTCGCGCCCATGGGCGAGGTGGCCGAGGTGCTGCGTGAACCGCGCAGCAGCCGCGTCCCCGGTGTGCAGCCATGGGTGTGCGGGGTAGCCAACCTGCGCGGCCGGTTGTTGCCGGTGATGGACCTGAGCAGCTTCTTCGGCCTGGGCCACGCCGCCCCGGGCAAGCAACGGCGGGTGCTGGTGCTGGACCACGAGGCACTGTTCGTCGGCCTGCTGGTGGACGAGGTACTGGGCTTGCAGCACTTTGACCTGGACAGCCTGCAGCTGTCGCCGCCCCAGCCACTGCTGCGCGCCGCTGCACGTTTTGTGCAGGGGCATTTCCCGCGTGAACGCAATTGGGCGATCTTCAGCCCCTTCGCCCTGGCCCAGGCGCCGGGCTTTCTCGATGTGGCGTTATAGGACCTGCGAACGTGAACAAGCCTGCCACCTCCGTTACCGCAACCACCGTGAGCCCGCGTACCCGCAGCATCGCGCAGATCACTGTGCTGTTTTTGATCCTGATCCTGTCGATCATCCTGTTGTTCGCCAACTTCGCGTACCTGAACACCCAATCCAATTACGACAAGCAGTACATCGGCCATGCCGGGGAACTGCGAGTGCTGTCGCAACGCATCGCCAAGAACGCCACTGAAGCCGCTACCGGCAAGGCCCTGGCCTTCAAGCTGCTGTCGGATGCGCGCAACGATTTTGAGCGGCGCTGGGGCTACCTGCGCCAGGGTGACAAGTCCACCGGCCTGCCGCCTGCGCCGCCCACGGTGCGTGACGAGATGGAATCGGTACGCCGCGACTGGGAAAACCTGCGCAAGAACACCGACACCATCCTGGCCAGCGAGCAGACTGTGCTGTCGCTGCACCAGGTAGCGGCGACCCTGGCCGAAACCGTGCCGCAGTTGCAGGTGGAATACGAGAAGGTGGTCGAGATCCTGCTGCAAAGCGGCGCCCCGGCCAACCAAGTGGCGGTGGCCCAGCGCCAGCTGTTGCTGGCCGAGCGCATCCTCGGTTCGGTCAACACTGTGCTGGCCGGTGACGATGCCGCAGCCCAGGCGGCCGACGCTTTTGGGCGCGATGCCGGGCGCTTTGGCCAGGTGCTGGAGGGCATGCTCAGCGGCAACGCGGCAATCCAGATAACCCGCGTCGAAGACGCCGACGCCCGCGCGCGGCTGGCGGAAATCGCCGAACTGTTCCAGTTCGTCGCCGGTTCTGTGGATGAAATCATCGAAACCTCGCCCGAACTGTTCCGCGTGCGCGAAGCTGCCGGCAACATCTTCAGCCTGTCGCAAACCCTGCTCGACGAAGCGTCGCACCTGGCCAACGGTTTCGAGAACCTGGCCGGCGGGCGCACCCTCGATACTGTGGGCGGCTATGCCCTGGGCGTGCTGGCGCTGGCCTCGATCATTCTCATCGGCCTGATCATGGTGCGCACCACCAACCGCCAGCTGCGCGAAACGGCGGAAAAGAATGAACGCAACCAGCAGGCGATCATGCGCCTGCTCGACGAAATCGAAGAGCTGGCCGATGGCGACCTGACCGTGACCGTATCGGTAACCGAAGACTTTACCGGCGCCATTGCCGACTCGATCAACTATTCCGTGGACCAGCTGCGCGACCTTGTGGCCACCATCAACCACAGCGCCGTGCAGGTGGCTGCGGCTGTGCAGGATACGCAAAACACCGCTCGCCAGCTGGCCAAGGCGTCCGAGCACCAGGCCGAGCAGATCAGCGAGGCCTCCGAGGCCGTCGGCGACATGGTCGAGTCGATCGACCGGGTGTCCGCGCATGCCTACGAATCGGCCAAGGTAGCCGAACGCTCGGTGGCCATCGCCAACAAGGGTAACGAGGTGGTGCACAACACCATCAATGGTATGGACAACATTCGCGAGCAGATCCAGGACACCGCCAAGCGGATCAAGCGCCTGGGTGAGTCTTCCCAGGAAATCGGCGACATCGTCAGCCTGATCGACGACATTGCCGATCAGACCAACATCCTGGCCCTTAACGCGGCGATCCAGGCCTCGCTGGCCGGTGAGGCTGGCCGTGGTTTTGCCGTGGTCGCCGACGAGGTGCAGCGCCTGGCCGAACGCTCGTCATCGGCTACCCGCCAGATCGAGGCGCTGGTGCGCACCATCCAGGCCGACACCAACGAGGCGGTGATCTCCATGGAGCAAACCACCGCCGAGGTGGTGCGCGGCGCGCGCCTGGCCCAGGATGCCGGGGTGGCGCTGGCCGAGATCGAAGGGGTATCGCAGAACCTGGCCGACCTTATCCACAGCATCTCCGACGCTGCCCAGCTGCAAACCTCGTCGGCCGGGCAGATCTCCCACACCATGGCGGTCATCCAGCAGATTACCGCGCAGACCTCCGCCGGCTCCGGTGCCACTGCCGACAGCATCCGCCACCTGGCCCGCATGGCCAGCGAGATGCGCCGTTCGGTGTCCGGTTTCACCCTGCCACCACCTGCCGAGCCCAAGTGAGGCGCCGCGCCGAGGAAGTGACCATGGCATCTGCTGCTGTAAGCCCCGAGCGCCACGACACGGTCGCACTGGCCTGGACCAAGGCTGCCATTCTCGACTGCCTGGGCCAGGCGCGCCAGGCGCTGGAGCGTTTTGCCGGCGAGCCCGGCGACCTGTCGATATTGGCCTTCGTGGTCGACAACCTGCACCAGGTGCACGGCTGCCTGCGCATGCTCGAACTGCGAGGTGCGACGCGCCTGGCCGAAGAGCTGGAACTGTTCGCCAAGGCTCTGGCCGACGGCCAGGTGAGCCCGCGCGGTGATTGCCTGGGTGCGTTGTTCCGCGGCCTGGAGCAATTGCCCTCATACCTTGAGCGCTTGCGCGGTGCACGCCACGACCTGCCCTTGGTGATGCTGCCGCTGCTCAACCAGCTGCGCGCCTGCCGTGGCATCGAGCCGCTGGCCCAGGCCAGCCTGATCAGCGGTGCTGCGCAGCGCTTTGCCGGCTCCGACGACCTGGCCAACCTCGACCTGTCGCTGGGCAACTGGCGCGATCAATTACAGGCCGGGCCTGGCCGCGATGCCCTGCGCTCGGTGGTGACCGCGCTGTGCGACGACCTGATGCGCATAAAGGAGCGCCTCGACCAGTTCGTGCGCAGCGACCGTCAGCACAGCGAGCAGCTCGATGCCCTCCTGGCGCCGTTGCGCCACGTGGCCGACACCCTGGCTGTGCTGGGCTTCCAGCAACCACGGCGGGTGATCATCGACCAGGTGCTGGCGCTGCAGGCCCTGGCCCAGGGCGAACGGGCGGTAGACGACGCGGTGTTGATGGATGTAGCGGGCGCCCTCTTGTATGTGGAAGCCTCCCTGAACGGCATGGTCGGCCCGCTGGAGGAAAACGGCCAGGGCGGGCTGCCAGGTTCGGACCTGGCCGAGATACGCCAGTTGGTGCTGAACGAATCGCTGAACGTGTTGCAGCAGGGCAAAGACCTGATCGGCGATTACCTGGAGTCCGACTGGCCCCGGCAGCGCCTGCAACCCCTGCCAGGGTTGTTGCAGCAGGTTCGCGGGGCGTTGGCCATGTTGATGCTGCCCGCCGTGGCCGAACTGATTGCCGGCTGCGCAAGCTATGTGCAGCGTTGGTTGCAGCACCTGGAGGATGAGCCACCCGCTGACGAGCTGACCCACCTGGCCGAGGCCCTGAGCGCCGCTGAGTGCTACCTGCAGTGGCGGGTGGCCGACCCGCTGGCGGATGGCCAGCCGTTCATCGACATGGCGCGTGCCAGCCTGGCGGCGTTGGGCGTGCACTGTGCGCAGGCGGACGCCCGCGCGGGCCTGGATGCCGAGGGCGATGGCATCGATGACGAGCTGCGCGAGGTGTTCCTCGAAGAAGCGGGCGAGTTGCTGCCGGAAATCGAGCGCCACTGGTTGCGCTGGCGTGCCGACAACCAGCAGCGCGGGGTACTCGGGGAAGTGCGCCGTGCGCTGCATACGCTCAAAGGCAGTGGCCGCATGGTGCATGCCGAGGCGGTGGCGGAACTGGCCTGGGGGGCCGAGCACTTGCTGAACCGGGTGCTGGAGGGCCGCAGTGTGCTCAGCCCTGAAGGCGTGGTGGCCCTGCAACAGGTGTTCGTCCATCTGCCCGATCTGCTGGCCGACTTTGCCGCCGGCCAGCTGCCGCAACTGACCGAAATCGAACAACTGGCGGGGCACCTGCATGCCTTGGCTGAAAACGACGCACCCGCGGCGGCCCATATCGATGGCCTCGATCCGCAGTTGCTGGATATCTTCCGCAGTGAGGCGCTGGGCCACCTGGCCAGCCTCGATGATTTCCTGCAGGGCGCCGACGGCCATGACACGCCGGTCAGCGATGGCCTGCAACGTGCCCTGCACACGCTCAAAGGCAGTGCCGCCATGGCCGGGGTGATGCCGGTCGCCGAGCTGGCCACCGCCTTCGACCGCCTGGCCCGTGAATACAAGGGCCATCAACTGCCCCTGCAAATGGCCGAGATCGAATGGCTGGAAGCCGCGCGCTCGCTGTTCCATCTGGGCCTGGCGCAACTGGATAGCACGCCGCTGGCAGCCATCCCTGGCGCAGCGGAGCTGATCGAAACAGTTGGCCAGGCAGTAGATAACCGCCTGGCCACCGTGCATGACGAACCGCAGCATCCCCGGCGCAGCAAGCGCGACCCGCAGTTGGTTGCCAGTTTCCTCGCCCAGGCCATGGACATTCTGCTCGATGCCGAGTCGTTGCTGTCGCGCTGGCAGCAACAGCCTGGCCAGCGTGACGCACTGGATACACTGCTCGACCAGATGACCACCCTGGGCCACGCCGCGCACCTGGCCGACTTGTGGCAAATGGATGAGGTGTGCGAGGCCTTGCTGGACCTGTATGGCGCGGTAGAAGAGGGCAGCCTGCCCGCCGATGCACGCTTTTTCGCCCAGGCGCAGCACGGCCATGAAGCCCTGCTGGACATGCTCGACGAAGTGGCGGCCGGGCAGGATATCGCGTCACGGCCAGAGCTTGTCGACAGCCTGCGCAACCTGCTGGACCAGGCCCTGGCCCCGGATGCCACCGGCCTGGTGGGCATCGACACGGTCACCCCGCTGCACCCGGACATGGACCTGACGGGTACCCTGGGGCTGTCGCACACCCCTTTGCAGCCAGAGGTGGCCGAGCCACTGCCTGAAGAGCCGGAAAGCCCCGGCGAAGAGCTGCTGGAAGTGTTCCTCGAAGAAAGCTCGGACATCGTCGAGAGCGCCGCCGCATCCCTGGCACGCTGGCAGGCCGACCCGCGCAGCAGCGTCGAGGTGGACAACCTGATGCGCGATCTGCACACCCTCAAGGGCGTGGCGCGCATGGTCGAAATTGCCCCGATCGGAGATTTGGCCCACGAACTGGAGTTTCTCTACGAGCTGCTGGCTGCCGGGCGTTTGCCGCCGAGCCCGCCACTGTTCGCGTTGCTGCAGAACTGCCATGACCGCCTGGCGCACATGCTTGATGCCGTGCGCCTGGGGCAGCCATTGCATGCTGCCACGGCGCTGATCGACTATATCCGTAACTTCAGCAGCGCAGCCCTGACCGACAGTGCAGCCGGCCAAGGGCCGGTCGAAGCCGCCGCCAGCGAGGTGCCGGCGACAGCGCCAGAGCGGGCGCCAGGCGACATGGTCAAGGTTGACGCCGAGTTGCTCGATGACCTGGGCAACCTGGCCGGCGAACACTCGATCATCCGTGGGCGCATCGAGCAGCAGGTCAACGATGCGCAGTTCACCCTCAACGAGATGGAAACCACCCTGGAGCGTATGCGCGACCAGTTGCTGCGCCTGGACATCGAGACCCAGGGGCGGATCTCCAGCCGCCAGCCGTTCGAAAGCGATGCCTATGATGACTTCGACCCCCTGGAAATGGACCGCCACTCGCAGTTGCAGCAACTGTCGCGGGCCTTGTTCGAGTCTGCCTCGGACTTGCTCGACCTGAAGGAAACCCTGGCCCAGCGTGCCCAGGAGGCCTACAGCCTGCTGCAGCAGCAGGCGCGGGTGAACAGCCAGTTGCAGGAAGGCCTGACCGCCACCCTGATGGTGCCCTTCGAACGCCTGGTGCCACGCCTGCAGCGTGTGGTGCGGCAGGTGGCCAGCGAGCTGGGCAAGCAGGTGGAACTGGTGGTCGGCAACGCCGAAGGCGAACTGGACCGCAGTGTGCTCGAACGTATGGTGGCGCCGCTGGAGCACATGCTGCGCAACGCAGTGGACCATGGCCTGGAAAGCCGCGAAGCGCGGCTGGCCGCTGGCAAGCCGGAGCAGGGCACCATCCACCTGAATTTGCTGCACGAAGGCGCCGATATCGTTATCGAAATGATTGACGACGGTGCCGGTGTGCCCCTGGACGCGGTGCGGCGCAAGGCCATCAAGCGCGGCCTGCTGGACCCGCAGGCGGACTTGAGCGATCACGAGATCCTGCAGTTCATCCTGCGCCCGGGCTTTTCCACCGCCGAGAAGATCACCCAGATATCCGGGCGCGGCCTGGGCATGGACGTGGTGCACGAGGAGGTCAAGCAGCTGGGTGGCTCGATGAGCATCGAGTCGGCCCAGGGCAAGGGTGCGCGCTTCTTGATCCGGCTGCCGTTCACCGTATCGATCAACCGTGTGCTGATGGTGCACTTGGGCGAAGAGCAATACGCCATCCCGCTCAACACCATCGAGGGCATCGTCCGCGTACCGCCGGCAGAGCTGGCGGCTTGTTATCAGCTGGACACGCCCCGCTATGTCTACGCCGGCCACGAATACGAGCTGCGCTACCTGGGCGAGTTGCTGCAAGGCCTGCCGCGCCCCGCGCTGCTGGGGCAGAGCGTGCCGTTGCCGGTGCTGCTGGTGCATTCCAAGGAGCAGTCGTTCGCCATCCAGGCCGACAGCCTGTCGCCCAGCCGCGAGATTGTGGTGAAGAGCCTGGGGCCACAGTTTGCTGCGGTTGCCGGGTTGTCGGGGGCGACGTTGCTGGGCGATGGCCGGGTCGTGCTGATTCTCGACCTGCTTGGCCAGTTGCGCGGCCAGCAGCGGCGCCTGGCCCGCTTGCCCGGCGGCGGCACCCAGCGCCAGCTGCTCGGCCCCGCGCCGCGGCGTGCGTTACTGGTGATGGTGGTGGACGATTCGGTAACCGTGCGCAAAGTTACCAGCCGCCTGCTGGAGCGCCACGGCATGAGCGTGCTGACGGCCAAGGACGGGGTCGATGCCATGGCCCTGCTGGCAGAGCACCGCCCCGACGTGTTGCTGCTGGACATCGAAATGCCACGCATGGACGGCTTCGAGGTGGCCACGCGCATTCGCCGTGACGAGCGGCTGAAGGACCTGCCGATCATCATGATCACTTCGCGCACCGGGCAGAAGCACCGCGACCGTGCCATGGCCATCGGCGTCAACGAATACCTGGGCAAGCCGTACCAGGAGTCTCTGCTGTTGCAGAGCATTGCCCACTGGAGCCAAACCCATGCTTGAACTGATCTCCGGCCAGCGCAGCAGCCTGACCGGGCTGTTGCTGCCATTGGGTGACCGTACCCTGGTGCTGCCCAACGTGGCGGTGGCCGAGCTGAGCGGCCAGCGCAACCTGGTGTGCCAGCCCGGCGACCCCGCCTGGCACCTGGGCTGGATCGACTGGCGGCAGCAACGCCTGCCGCTGATCGGCTTCGAGGCGGCGTGCGGTGGGGAAACACCGTGCGGTGAGCGGGCCCGGGTGGTGGTGCTCAATGCACTGGGTGATACCGGCCTGCGCTACCTGGCGCTGTTGCTGCAAGACATCCCGCGCTCGTGCAAGCTCGACAGCCAGCTGAACTACGTGGATGTGGCGCTGGGCAGGCTGGAGCTGGCGGCGGTGCAGGTGGGCGAGCAGGTGGCCCGGGTGCCGGACCTGGTTGCCTTGGAAAGGCTGGTGCGTGACGCGGATCTGCAACCTGACCTTGGGTAGGATGTAAGGCACAGGGCGTAGTCGTCTGGATGTGGGAATCGGGCTACCGCAACACCCTGTAGGAGCAGCCTTGTGCTGCGAAGAGGCCGGTAAGGCTGAAGGTCATCTTCGGCTGCTATGGCCTCTTCGCAGCACAAGGCTGCTCCTACAGGGCTTGTGTTTACCTTGAAATCGACACCGGGTGAGGCCATCAGCATCACATCAGGAACCCAGCCCACCTGAAGAGGTCTGTGTTTGCATGTATTACGGTGAACGCTTCAACGCCTGGACCCACCTGGTCGGTGCTGTCCTGGCCTGTATCGGTGCCATCTGGCTGATCGTGGTCGCGGGCCTGCAAGGCGACCCGTGGAAGATCGTCAGTTTCTCCATCTACGGCGGTACGCTGCTGTTGCTGTACAGCATCTCCACCCTGTACCACAGCACCCGCGGGCGGGCGAAGGTGATCATGCGCAAGCTCGATCACCTGTCGATCTACCTGCTGATCGCCGGTAGCTACACGCCCTTCTGTCTCGTCAGCCTGCGTGGCCCCTGGGGCTGGAGCCTGTTCGGCGTGGTCTGGGGGCTGGCGGTGATCGGCATGTTGCAGGAGATCAAGCCGCGCTCCGAAGCGCGGGTCCTGTCTATCATCATTTATGCCGTGATGGGCTGGATCGTGCTGGTGGCAGTGAAGCCGTTGCTGCACTCGCTGGGCGGCGTCGGCTTTGCCTGGCTGGCCGCCGGCGGGGTGTTCTACACCGTGGGCATCATCTTCTTCGCGCTCGACAGCCGTTTGCGCCACGCGCACGGCATTTGGCACCTGTTCGTGATTACCGGCAGCCTGCTGCACTTCGTGGCGGTGTCGTTCTACGTGCTCTAGTTAAAAATCCCCCCACAATTGCTGTGCCACCGACAGCGCCACCACTGGCGCAGTTTCGGTGCGCAGCACCCGTGGCCCAAGGCGGGCGGCGTGGAAGCCGGACGCTTTGGCCTGCTCGACTTCGGCCTCGCTCAGGCCGCCTTCGGGGCCGATCAGAAACGCCAGGGTCGCAGGTTTTTCGTGGCTGGTAAGCGGCTCGGCCACCGGGTGCAGGACCAGTTTCAGGTCCGCCTGGGTGCTGCCCAGCCATTCGGCCATGGTCACGGGTGGATGGATGACCGGCAAGGTGGAGCGGCCGCATTGTTCGCAGGCGCTGATCGCCACTTGGCGCCAGTGGGCCAGGCGCTTGTCGGCGCGCTCGTCTTTCAACCGCACTTCGCAGCGTTCGCTGACGATCGGGGTGATCTCGTTGGCGCCAAGCTCGGTGGCTTTCTGGATCGCCCAGTCCATGCGCTCGCCACGGGACAGGCCCTGGCCGAGGTGCACGTGCAACGGTGAATCGGCCTGGCCGGCGAGGGCCCGGCCGAGGCTGACGCGTACGGTTTTCTTGCCCACTTCAAGCAATTGGCCGAGGTATTCCTGGCCGCTGCCGTCGAACAGCTGCACGGCGTCGCCGGGGGCCATGCGCAGTACGCGGCCGATGTAGTGGGCCTGGGCTTCGGGCAGGTCGTGCTCGCCAAGGCTCAGGGGGGCGTCGATGAAGAAGCGGGAAAGTCTCATGGGTTTGCTCGGTAAATAGAGAGACACAGATTCCCTGTGGGAGCGGGCGTGTCGATGCGTCGAACCGCCGCGAATCAGGCGCTGCGGTGCCTGGCAAGGGCTTCGCCCTTGTTCGCGGGCACGCCCGCTCCCACAGGAAAAGTGGTGTGGCGAATTGCCGGGCCTAGCCCGGGTCGCGGAAGTCGGGGTGGAAGTTGGCCGGCACGGCAACACTGACGCTGTCGCGGGTGGCGATGTCGATGCCTTCGCTGGCAACTTCTGCAAGGAAGTCGATCTGCTCCGGGGTGATCACGTACGGCGGCAGGAAGTACACCACGCTGCCCAACGGCCGTAGCAGGGCGCCGCGGGTCAGGGCGTGTTCGAACACCTTCAGGCCACGTCGCTCCTGCCAGGGGTAGGCCACCTTGCCAGCTTTGTCCTTGACCACCTCGATGGCCAAGGCCATGCCGGTCTGGCGGATTTCGGCAACGTGAGCATGATCGGCCAGGTGCGCAGTGGCGGTGGCCATGCGCGTGGCCAGGGCCTTGTTGGCCTCGATCACGTTGTCTTGCTGGAAAATGTCCAGGGTCGCCAGCGCCGCAGCGCACGCCAGCGGGTTGCCGGTGTAGCTGTGCGAGTGCAGGAACGCGCGCAGGGTCGGGTAGTCGTCATAGAACGCCTGGTAGACCTTGTCGGTGGTCAGGCAGGCGGCCAGCGGCAGGTAGCCACCGGTCAGGGCCTTGGACAGGCACAGGAAGTCTGGCCGGATGCCGGCCTGTTCGCAGGCGAACATCGTGCCGGTACGGCCAAAGCCCACGGCAATTTCATCGTGGATCAGGTGCACGTCGTAGCGGTCGCAGGCCTCGCGCAGCAGCTTGAGGTACACCGGGTGGTACATGCGCATGCCGCCGGCACCCTGGATCAGCGGCTCGACGATCACGGCGCTGATCGAGGCGTGGTGCTCGGCCAAGGTCTGCTCCATGGCGGCGAACATGTTGCGCGAGTGCTCTTCCCAGCTCATGCCCTCTGGGCGCAGGTAGCAGTCGGGGCTAGGCACCTTGATCGTGTCCAGCAGCAACGCCTTGTAGGTTTCGGTGAACAGCGGCACATCACCTACCGACATGGCGGCGATGGTTTCGCCGTGGTAGCTGTTGGTCAGGGTGACGAAGCGCTTCTTGTCCGGTTTGCCGACGTTCTGCCAGTAGTGGAAGCTCATCTTCAGCGCCACTTCGATGCAGGACGAGCCGTTGTCGGCGTAGAACACCCGGTCGAGACCGGCCGGGGTCATGGCCACCAGGCGCTCGGACAGCTCGATGACCGGCTGATGGCTGAAACCGGCCAGGATCACGTGCTCCAGTTGGTCGACCTGGTCCTTGATGCGCTGGTTGATGCGCGGGTTGGCGTGGCCGAACACATTGACCCACCAACTGCTCACCGCGTCCAGGTAGCGTTTGCCTTCGAAGTCCTCCAGCCACACGCCTTCGCCGCGCTTGATCGGGATCAGCGGCAGCTGCTCGTGGTCTTTCATCTGGGTGCAGGGGTGCCACAGAACCTTGAGGTCGCGTTGCATCCACTGATCATTGAGGCCCATGGGCACTTCTCCTGGCTTTGCGGCGTGGTTCGACCGCGTAAGCCTAAGCAATGCGGCAAGGCAGGACAACCGCTGCCTTTCAATGGCGGTGGGTGCCGGTCCATTCGAGCCGCCGGATGTGCACGGTACCGGCCTGCGAAGTGGAGATGGTCAGGCGGCGGAAGGGGCCGTCGATCACCTGGTGGTAGGGGTTCGTGGCGATGGGGCCAGGGCGCAGGTCGCGAAACCCGCTGCCTTCCACGGTGAGCCAGTAGAAGTTGCGCGGTATCGGGGTGGCCAGGTCGCAATCTACTCTTTCAGCATCGAACAGCATGTGCAGGTCGTCGCAGAGAAAGTCGCTGACTACGTAGTATTCCAGGCGCAGGCACTCGACTTCCTGGGCGAACACGATTTCCACGTCGCTGTGTTCCCCGATGACCAGTTCGGTACCGTCTTCACCCCTGAACGCTTCATGAAAGCCGGTCCATGAGGTGCTGTTGGAGCGGATACTCAGGCCGGAGGCTGTATGCAGCGTCTTTTTGTGCCACAGAAGCTGCCGTTCGACGTGTTGGAAGTGCTCCTCGAAGATCATGCGCATGCCCTCCTGGCGGGGCTTCTGGCCAGTTTCGCCAGCTTCGCCTGCCGCCGTGTGACATGGCTACTGGCAAAAATGTCAGTTGCCAAAAGGACTTGATGTCACTGCGCTGGCAGGGTGGTCGGACCTGACGTATTCTTAACGCATCGTCCCGGGGCATTCCTGCCTCTCCCCGTTTGTAACCTCTGACTCGGAGTCCGCCGACATGGCTGCTGCTTGGGTGCGCCTGTGCGCGTTGGTATTGATTGGTGTCTCCAGCGGCGCCGCGCTGGCTAAGGACAAGACGCCCACGGCGATTGTCGTGGGTGGCGGCCTGGCGGGCCTGACGGCAGCGTACGAGCTGCAAAACAAAGGCTGGCAGGTGACCCTGCTGGAAGCCAAGTCGGGCATGGGCGGGCGTTCTGGCCTGGCCACCAGCGAGTGGATCGGCAATGCCAAGGCGCAACCGGTGCTCAACCAGTACCTTGACCGTTTCAAGCTTGAAACACTGCCGGCACCGGAGTTCGTGCGTACACCCGGTTACCTGATCGACGGTGAGTACTTCAGCGCCGCCGACCTGGCCACCAAGCAACCGGCTACCGCCGAAGCGCTCAAGCGCTACGAGAAAACCCTCGATGACCTGGCCCGTTCGATCGATGACCCGCTGAACCCGCAGGCAACCAGCACGCTGTTCGCCCTCGACCAGATCAACGTCTCCACCTGGCTGGACAAACTGCAACTGCCTGCCACCGCCCGTCAGTTGGTCAACCAGCAGATCCGTACCCGTTACGATGAACCGTCGCGCCTCTCGCTGCTGTATTTCGCCCAGCAGAACCGTGTGTACCGCGGTGTCAGCGACCGTGACCTGCGTGCCGCGCGCCTGCCCGGTGGCAGCCCGGTGCTGGCCCAGGCCTTCGTCAAGCAGCTGAAGACCATCAAGACCAGCTCGCCGGTCACCGCCATCGTCCAGGACAAGGATGGCGTAACGGTAAAAGTCGGCAGCGTCGGCTACCAGGCTGATTACCTGGTCATGGCCGTGCCGCTGCGTGCCCTGGCCAAGATCCAGATGACCCCGGGCCTGGACACCCAGCACGTGGCGGCGCTCAGAGGCACCAACTATGGCTGGCGCGACCAGCTGATGCTCAAGTTCAAGAAGCCCGTGTGGGAAAGCCGCGCGCGCATGTCGGGCGAAATCTTCAGTAACGCCGGCCTCGGCATGCTGTGGATCGAGCCTGCGCTCAAGGGCGGCGCCAACGTGGTGATCAACCTTTCCGGTGACAACGCCCGCCTGCTGCAGGCGTTCGGCGACAAGCAGATGGTCGATCAGGTGCTGATCCGCCTGCATGCGTTCTACCCGCAGGCCCGTGGTGCCTTCACCGGTTACGAGGTCAAGCGCTACAGCACTGACGCCGGTACCGGCGGCGCTTACCTGGCCTATGGCCCGGGGCAGATCAGCAAATACTGGCGCCTGTGGGAGCGCCCGGTGCAGCGCATCACCTTTGCCGGTGAACACACCGATGCCCTGTACCCGGGCACACTGGAAGGCGCCCTGCGCAGTGGCCAGCGTGCGGCCAGCCAAGCACAGGACCTGTTGGCCGGGAAGTCGTTCGACCCCGCCAAGGCGGTGCCGGTTGCGGCGGCAGCTGCAGCAGGTGCAGCTGCGGCCAAGGACAGCAAGGGCGGGTTCTTCTCCAATATGTTTGGTGGTTCGTCCGACAAGGCCGACAAGGCTGACAAACCGCCGGTCAAGGCTGAGCCGAAGCAGGCCGAAGAGTCCAGGCAGGACAAGCCAGGTTTCTTCAAACGCCTGTTTGGCGGGGCGGATACGCCAGAGGTGAAGGCTGAGCCAATCGCCAAGGCAGAGGAAGTGGCGCCGGCACCTGCGCCTGCTCCCCAGGCCGCGCCAGCTCCGGCAGCGCCTGCACCTGTCACCAAGGAAGCGGCAGCCAAGCCTGCGGCAACCAAGGCTGCCCCGGCCAAGCATGCGCCGGCGCGCAAGCCGGCCGAAACGAAGAAGGCAACTGCCAAATCCGAGCCGACCAAGAAACCTGTGGCCAGTAGCCAGGCCAAGGCTGGCTGATTGATCGACAGTGCCGGCCTCTTCGCAGCACAAGGCTGCTCCTACAGGCACCGCATACCCCTGTAGGAGCAGCCTTGTGCTGCGAAGAGGCCTGTACTGGCATCCTCTACTTCCCCGACTATCGTTAATGTTTCCTTAATGGCAAGCTTACAGAATACATATCGGATTTCTCGATAAACCGAAGCAACTTTTTCCGCTTTTCTTCGATACGTTACGCGTTAGTCTGTGCACAGCTTTCACGGGGATACACGCCAACATGCAACTGCGCAATTCACCTTCTCGCTACGGCGTGGTCAGCATCATCCTGCACTGGGGCGTGGCGCTGGCAGTCTTCGGCCTGTTCGGCCTGGGCCTGTGGATGGTCGGCCTCGACTATTACAGCCCTTGGCGCAAAGCCGGCCCGGACCTGCACAAAAGCATCGGCCTGGTGTTGCTGGCGGTGATGCTGCTGCGGGTAGTCTGGCGTTTCATCAGCCCGCCACCACCGGCCCCCGCCAACCATGGCGCAGTCACACGCCTGGCGGCCAAGCTTGGCCACCTGGCCCTGTACCTGGGTCTGTTTGCGGTAATGGCTGCCGGATACCTGATTTCTACCGCCGACGGCGTCGGCATTCCGGTGTTTGGCCTGTTCGAAGTGCCGGCACTGATCAGCGACCTGCCTGACCAGGCAGATGTTGCGGGTGTGATTCATCTTTGGCTGGCCTGGGGCCTGGTGATTTTTGCCGTGCTGCATGCCCTGGCAGCGCTCAAGCACCATTTCATCGACCGTGACGCGACCCTGACTCGAATGTTGGGCCGCAAAGCTTGACTCTCCACCACAATTGCATAGGAAGGAAATAAGGATGTTGAAAAAGACTTTTGCCGCTCTGGCGCTCGGTACCGCTCTGCTTTCCGCCGGCCAGGTCATGGCTGCCGAGTACAAGATCGACAAGGAAGGCCAGCACGCGTTCGTCGACTGGAAAATCAGCCACCTGGGCTACAGCTTCATCCACGGTACCTTCAAGGACTTCGACGGCAACTTCACTTGGGACAGCGCCAAGCCAGAAGCCAGCAAGATCAGCGTCGACCTGAAAACCGCCAGCCTGTGGTCGAACCACGCCGAGCGTGACAAGCACATTGCCAGCGCCGATTTCCTCGACGTGAAGAAGTACCCTGAAGCCAAGTTCGTCTCCACCGCCGTCAAGTCGACTGGCGAAAAGACTGCTGACGTGACCGGCGACCTGACCCTGCACGGCGTGACCAAGCCGGTCACCTTCAAGGCTACCTTCAACGGTGAAGGCAAGGACCCATGGGGCGGTGAGCGCGCTGGTTTCAACGCCACCACTACCCTCAACCTGAACGACTTCGGCATCAAGGGCCCAGGCGCGACTTCGCAGACCCTGGACCTGGATATCAGTGTTGAAGGTGTGAAGCAGAAGTAATCTGCTTTAAGTGAAAGACCGAGGGGGCTGCTTCGCAGCCCGTTCGCGGCACAAGGCCGCTCCTACAGGTATTGCGCAGTATGTAAAATCTGCGCAATACCTGTAGGAGCGGCCTTGTGCCGCGAACGGGCCGCAAAGCGGCCCCCTCATGCTTTCTATCAGCCCTTGCGGGTCAGTAGCGCCGGGCGCTCACCGCGCGGGCGGCTTGGCAGGTCATCCAGTTGCTCAGGTGTCGGGAAACGGTCGAGTTTGGATTCCTTGCGGATGATCACTGGCTGTTTTTCCGGCTGGCGCTGGTTGCTCACGGCCGGCTCTTGCCGGGCAGAATCGTCACGGTTCGGGCGACCACGGCCACCGCCGCCATCACGACGGGCACCGCCACCGTTGTTGGCGCGGGGCGGGCGTTTTTCGCCGCCGGCACTGCCACCATTGCGTTGCTGGCCGCCACTGCGAGCCTGGCCCTGGCCCCCGGTGTTGCTGCGTTGGCCGGTACCCTGGGCTTGGCCAGCACCACCGCCTGGGCGGCGATTGCGGCCCTGGTTCTTGCCTTGGTACGGGCTGACATAGTCGGCACGGTTGCCGAAGTTGTCGACGTCGTCGTCCAGGAATACTTCCGGGTCGCGGTTACCCTGTGCTTTAGGCTCGCTGCTGGCCTGCTGCTGTGGCTGGCGCGGCTTTTTGTCACGCGGTTTACGCGGCTGCTGTTGCTTGTCGCCGCTCTTTTCCTTGTCGGCCGGCTTGTCGGCAGCCTGTGGCTTGGCCCTGCCTTTATCCTTGCCTTTGTCCTTGCGGCCGCCGTTGGAGTCTTTACCCCCTTCGCCACGGGCCTGCTGGTTGCGACCGCCACGGCCGTTGCCCTGCGGGCGCTCGCGTACTTCGGGTTTCTCGGCTTCCACCTGGCTGGCGTCAAAGCCCATCAGGTCGCCGTCCGCGATCTTCTGCCGGGTTACCCGCTCGATGCTCTTGAGCAGCTTTTCTTCATCCGGTGCGACCAGCGAAATGGCCTCGCCCGAACGACCGGCGCGGCCAGTACGACCGATACGGTGTACGTAATCTTCCTCGACATTCGGCAGCTCGAAGTTGACCACGTGGGGCAACTGGTCGATGTCCAGGCCGCGGGCGGCGATGTCGGTGGCGACCAGTACGCGCACGCTGTTGGCCTTGAAGTCGGCCAGGGCCTTGGTGCGGGCGTTCTGGCTCTTGTTGCCGTGAATCGCGGCGGCGGTCAGGCCTTGTTTTTCAAGGTACTCGGCCAGGCGGTTGGCGCCGTGCTTGGTACGGGTGAACACCAATACCTGTTCCCAGGCACCCAGGGTGATCAGGTGTGCCAGCAGCGCACGCTTGTGGCTGGCGGGCAGGCGGTAGACGCGCTGCTCGATACGCTCGACGGTGGTGTTCGGCGGTGTCACCTCGATACGCTCCGGGTTGTGCAGGAGCTTGTCGGCGAGGTCGGTGATGTCCTTGGAGAAGGTGGCCGAGAACAGCAGGTTCTGGCGCTTGGATGGCAGGCGTGCCAGTACCTTCTTGACGTCGTGGATGAAGCCCATGTCGAGCATGCGGTCGGCTTCGTCGAGCACCAGGATTTCCACGTGGGCCAGGTCGACCTTGCCTTGGCCGGCCAGGTCGAGCAGGCGGCCCGGGCAGGCAACCAGCACGTCAACGCCTTTGGCAATCGCCTGGACCTGCGGGTTCATGCCAACGCCGCCAAAGATGCAGGCGCTGACCAGTGGCAGGTCACGGGCATAGACCTTGAAGCTGTCGTGCACCTGGGCTGCCAGCTCGCGGGTCGGGGTCAGGACGAGCACGCGCGGTTGGCGCGGGCCGTGACGCTGCGACTTGTCGGGGTGGCCGGCCGGGAACAGGCGCTCGAGAATCGGCAGGGCGAAGCCGCCGGTTTTACCAGTACCTGTCTGTGCGGCAACCATCAGGTCGCGGCCTTGCAACACGGCGGGAATCGCCCGCTGTTGCACGGGGGTCGGCTGGGTATAGCCCGCAGCCTCGATAGCGCGGACAAGAGCCTCGGAGAGACCGAGGGAAGCAAAGGACATGGGCGATCCTGTTCTCGTGTGGGCTGGGCCCGTTGGGATGTTCTGCCTGGCGCGACGGGCATCGGTGGGATGCGATCGCGTCCGGTCCAGCTGGGCTTTCACTGCACATCCGGGAAACGGAGGGGAACGCCAGGGGGCGTCGGTGCCGATCGGGATGCCTGTTGCGAGGCCGAGCGTCCGGGCGTGAGCCGGGCGGGAAGGCCCGAGTATAACAGAGCTATCGCGCTGTGCTGCTTTCCTGCTGCTCAACGGCGTTGAGAATGTTTCCGATGTCGCCTGTGTACCGGTGGCTTATGGCGGCAAAGGCCGGTTCCTGCTTGAAACGCTGCAGTTCTTCGGCAAAGGCCAGGGCCAGTGTTTCGCGCCCCGGTTTGCGCACCAGCCCCAGGTACTGGGCCTGGCGGTTGATCACCAGCGGCAGTTCCTCGACTTGCTGCTCCATGCCCAGCTGCTGGATCAGGTAATGCCCGACCACGCGGTCGGTGATTGCCAGGTCGATACGGCCCAGCAGCAGTTTGCCGAAGTTGGCTTCCTGTGTCGGCGCCGCTTCACGTCGAAAATGCGTGGCCAGGTTGAACGCAGCGCCATAGGCGTAGCCGGGCGAGGTGCCTACGGTGAGGCCTGTGAGGTCTTCAGGCCCGGCCACGGCATGGCGGCGTGCACGGGCCTGGAACAGCACGAACTCGACCTCCGACAAGGGCTCGGGGGCGTACACCAGATAGGGGCGCCGGGTTTCGCTCTGGAAGATGTCCAGAATGCCGTCGGCCAGACCTTGCTCGATCATTGCCAGGCAGCGCTTCCACGGCAGGAACTGCCATTCCACTTCGACACCCAGGCGTTTTAATACCTCGGTGGTGACTTCGTAGTCGATACCGCGTGGTTGGCCATCGTGCTGATAAATGTAGGGCGCCCAGTCATCGGATACCAGGCGCAGGCGCTCGCCCAGGGCCAACGGGCTCAGGCAGGCGAGCAGCAGGATCCAGAACAGGCGGGCGACGAGTGGCATGGCCGGAGATTACGCGCTCGGCCGAATCAAGGCCAGAGGCCTGATATTCAAAGCGGCCGCGATCTTGTGGGGTAATTGTCCTGCTCAGATACTGATCTGCGGGAGCGGGCATGCCCGCTCCCGCAGGGACGATGTAAGGCAATGGGGTGGCGGGCGTATCAGCCTTGCGATGCTCTGAGCAGATGCACCTCGATCTCTTTGCGCCGTTCGCCCAACGACAGGCGCAACCCCGGGTGGCGCAAGCACTGGCGCAGTTGCTCGGGCTGCATCTGGCCATGACGGGCATTGAGGTTCTCCAGGGCCTTGTCCCACCAGGCCGGCGCGCAGGCGAGGTCGAATTCGTTGGGGTAGGGGTAGCACCCATACAACAGCTCGCGGGCAAACTGGCGTTCGTGGCGCGGCAGGGTCAGGCTCAGCGCCTTGTAGCCCAGGCGGTGCAGGGCAGGCGGCCGTGGTAGCTGGTCATTGACCAAGGCGACGTCGGCCAGCGCCGCCTGGCTCAGCGGGTCATGGCCGTGCTTGCGCAACCAGGCCTGGATCTTGGCGCGGAACTGCGCCTTGCGGCTCCAGTAGTGGTGAATGACATCGGTGCACTCGGCCAGCTCCAGTTTGCGGTAGGCCGCCACCGCCAGGCAGAACTCTTCGAGTGTGTACGCCTCGCGCGCCAGCGGGTGGAACTCGTCCATCATGTCGATGGAACGGTCCAGGGTGCTGGCGTCCGCTGCCGTGAGGCCGATTACCCCAGAGTTGACCAGTGGCATCTGGCAGTCGGCCAGGCCCCGGGCTTGCAATATGGACAGCAGGCTCTTGTACAGCAGGCACTTCTGGTTCGCACCATAGCGTGGGCCGATGGCATTGCACAGCAGCTTGCCAGGGGCCACCCGGGCGAACAGCTGCAGCGGCGATGTGCGGAAGAAGGTGTCGGTGTCGATCAGCACGGCCAGCGGGTGTTGCTGCAGCACTTGGCGCAGCAGCACATGCTTGCTGCGAAAATGATAACCGTGTGGGGCGTTCCATGCCTGGCGCGTGGCTTCGTCCAGCAAGTGGACCGTGACGGGCAGCCTGGCGTAGGGCTGCGGGTTGTCGGTGTATACCTGGATGTCCATGGCTTCGCCTGCTGCCGGCCCCAGGTGGGCGAGGGCGCTGACGATGCTGAAGCAGGCTTCCTGATGGTAGGTTGCCGGACCAAAAGCCAGGTAGACAAGTTGTGGGCGCGATGGCTGGGGATGCTGCATGGCTGGCAAGACCTGTAACCCGGAAATGAATAAGGCTTTAGTCTATGACCAAAGCCTTAATCATTTCTTAAGCAGACTTTGCCAAAAAGTTTCAGCGCGGCAGCTTCAGGTTGTTCCAGATCGCCAGGCTTGGCTCGGCCTGGTTCAAGGTGTAGAAGTGCAGGCCCGGTGCGCCGCCTTGCAGCAGCTGTTCGCACATGCGGGTAATCACTTCTTCGCCAAATGCCTGGATGCTGGCGGTGTCGTCGGCATAGGCTTCCAGCTGCTTGCGGATCCAGCGCGGGATCTCGGCGCCACAGGCGTCGGAGAAGCGCGCCAGCTTGCTGTAGTTGGTTATCGGCATGATGCCGGGTACCACCGGGATGTCCACGCCCAGCTTCTGTGTGCGCTCGACGAAGTAGAAGTAGCTGTCGGCGTTGAAGAAGTACTGGGTGATGGCGCTGTCGGCGCCAGCCTTGACCTTGTGCACGAAGTTGGCCAGGTCGGTTTCGAAATTGCGCGCCTGTGGGTGCATTTCCGGGTAAGCGGCCACTTCCAGGTGGAAGTGGTCAGCAGTTTCCTGGCGGATGAACTCGACCAGGTCACTGGCGTAGCGCAGTTCGCCACTGGCCATGCCCATGCCCGATGGCAGGTCGCCACGCAGGGCGACGATGCGCTTGATGCCGGCAGCCTTGTATTCCGCCAGCAGGGCGCGCAAGTCGTCCTTGGAGTCGCCCACGCACGACAGGTGCGGTGCGGCCGGTACCTTCACTTCGCTTTCCAGCTGCAGCACGGTGTTCAGCGTGCGGTCGCGGGTCGAGCCACCGGCACCGTAGGTGCAGGAGAAGAAGTCCGGGTTGTAGGTGGCCAGCTGGCGGGCGACGCCCATCAGCTTTTCGTGACCGGCGTCGGTCTTGGTCGGGAAGAACTCGAAACTGTAGCGGCGTTCTTGTGACATTACTCGTTCCTCAAGCAGCCTGCTTCAAGCGGCAGGCTGCAAGTAAAAGCCAGGGCGGTGTGGGCCGGCCTGGCTTGGGCATCGTTGCGAAGCGTTGCCTGCGACTACTTAGTAGCGGTAGGCGTGCGGCTTGAACGGGCCCTCGACGGTCACGCCGATGTAGTCGGCTTGCTGCTTGGTCAGCTTGGTAACCACGCCGCCGAAGCCGCGGACCATTTCCAGGGCCACTTCTTCGTCGAGTTTCTTCGGCAGTACTTCAACAGTCAGGCGCTCGGCTTTCTTCTCGGCCGACAGGTCGGCGTACTTCTGCTCGAACAGGAAGATCTGTGCCAGCACCTGGTTGGCGAACGAACCGTCCATGATGCGGCTTGGGTGGCCAGTGGCGTTACCCAGGTTGACCAGACGGCCTTCGGCCAGCAGGATCAGGTAGTCGTCGTTCTGCGGGTCGAAGCTGCCAGCGCCGGTACGGTGGATCTTGTGTACCTGCGGCTTGACCTCTTCCCAGGCCCAGTTCTTGCGCATGAAGGCGGTGTCGATCTCATTGTCGAAGTGGCCGATGTTGCAGACCACGGCACGCTTCTTCAGGGCCTTGAGCATGTTGGCATCGCAGACGTTGACGTTACCGGTGGTGGTGACGATCAGGTCGATCTTGCCCAGCAGGGCCTTGTCGATGCTGGCTTCGGTGCCGTCGTTGATACCGTCGATGAACGGCGAGACCAGCTCGAAGCCGTCCATGCAGGCTTGCATGGCGCAGATCGGGTCAACTTCGGTGACCTTGACGATCATGCCTTCCTGACGCAGGGACTGGGCCGAGCCCTTGCCCACGTCACCGTAGCCGATAACCAGGGCCTGCTTGCCCGACAGCAGGTGGTCGGTACCACGCTTGATGGCATCGTTCAGGCTGTGACGGCAGCCGTACTTGTTGTCGTTCTTGCTCTTGGTGACCGAGTCGTTGACGTTGATCGCCGGGACTTTCAGCTCGCCCTTGGCCAGCATGTCCAGCAGGCGGTGTACGCCGGTGGTGGTCTCTTCGGTCACGCCGTGCACGCGGTCCAGTACCTGCGGGTACTTCTTGTGCAGCAGTTCGGTCAGGTCACCACCGTCGTCGAGGATCATGTTGGCGTCCCATGGCTGGCCATCTTTCAGGATGGTCTGCTCCAGGCACCACTCGTACTCTTCTTCGGTTTCACCTTTCCAGGCGAACACCGGGATACCGGCGGCGGCGATCGAAGCGGCGGCCTGGTCTTGAGTCGAGAAAATGTTGCAGGACGACCAGCGCACTTCGGCACCCAGGGCAACCAGGGTTTCGATCAGCACGGCGGTCTGGATGGTCATGTGGATGCAGCCCAGGATCTTCGCACCCTTGAGCGGTTGCTCGGCCAGGTACTTGCGACGCAGGCCCATCAGCGCAGGCATTTCCGATTCGGCAATAATGATTTCGCGACGGCCCCAGGCGGCCAGGGAGATGTCGGCGACTTTGTAATCGGTAAAACCAGCAGGCATGTTTGCAGCGCTCATGAGAGCCTCCATTCGTAATGTGCGAATGGGCGCCGTTGTGCGTTAAGCGCTCGCGGGAGCGAGCAACGCCCCATCCGAGCCTGACAGGCCTAGCCTGCTGCAGCGCCCCTCGGACAGGTGGCGGGCATGGCACCGCTGTGGGCAACCATGTAAAACGGCGCAGATTATAGCTGCCCCCGCCGGCTTGCCCAAGGTTTTCCGTCGATTAATCGCGACGATAGTCGATGTTCAATGGAGCGAAGGCAGCCGCTCTGCCATCATTGCTACACGTTAGCCAAGCAGGTCAGGAGTACAGATGAACTTTCACACCCGCAAGTGGGTTAAACCCGAAGACCTCAACCCCAATGGCACCCTGTTCGGTGGCAGCCTGTTGCGCTGGATCGACGAAGAGGCGGCCATCTACGCCATCGTCCAGCTGGGCAACCAGCGCGTCGTGACCAAATACATATCGGAAATCAACTTCGTCAGTGCTTCGCGCCAGGGTGACATCATCGAGCTGGGCATCACTGCCACAGAGTTCGGCCGCACCTCGATCACCCTCAAGTGCGAAGTGCGCAACAAGATCACCCGCAAGAGCATTCTGACCGTCGACAAGATGGTGTTCGTCAATCTCGGTGAAGACGGCTTGCCGGCAGCGCACGGGCGCACCGAGATCAAGTATGTCCAGGACCAGTTCCCGGATTCGGCAGTCGAGTGACGATTTTCTGGGGCCGCAAAGCGGCCCCGGCATTCTCAAGGCTGGGCGCTGACCTTGCGCACCACCCGCCCGATGCTCAAGCCCTGCACCAGGATCGACGACAACACCACGATGTAGGTGATCGACAGCAGCAGGTCACGCTCCGCGCCCAGTGGCAGCGACAGCGCCAGTGCCACCGACACCCCGCCACGCAGGCCGCCCCAGGTCAGCACCCGCACCGTGCCTTTGGGCACCGGGCGCCAGCGGCGCAGCAACACAATGGCCGGGGCCACGGTCAGCAGCCTCGACAGCAGCACCGCCAGCGCCAGCACACTGCCGGCCGCCAGGTGCATCCAGTTGAACGGCAACAGCAGCAGCTCCAGGCCGATCAGCGCGAACAGCAGGGCGTTGAGCATGTCATCGATCAGCTCCCAGAAACCGTCCATGTAGCGACGGGTCATGTCGTTCATCGCCAGGTTGCGGCCCAGGTTGCCGATGATCAGGCCGGCCACCACCATGGCGATCGGCGCAGAGACGTGCAGCTCGTAACACATGGCCGAGCCGCCGATGACCAGCGCCAGGGTCAGCATGACTTCCACCTGGTACTGCTCGATGCTCTTGATCATGCGGTAGGTGGCGTAGCCGATCAGGCCACCAAACACCACGCCGCCTATGGCCTCGCGGGCGAACAGGATCGCCGTGTCGGTCATGCTCGGCGTTTCACCCAGCTGAATGATGCCCAGCAACACGGTGAACACCACCACCGCGGTGCCATCGTTGAACAGCGACTCACCGACGATGGTGGTTTTCAGCGGTTTGGAGGCGTTGGCGGTACGCAGCGCGCCCAGCACGGCAATCGGGTCGGTAGGCGAGATCAGCGCACCGAACAGCAGGCAGTAGATCAGCGGCACTTGCCAGCCGAACATCGCGAATACCCAGTGCGACAGGTAACCGATGACCACGGTGGCAATCAGCACCCCGATTGTCGCGAGCAAACCGATCGGCCAGCGGTAACTGCGCAGATCGCTGAGGTTCACGTGCAGTGCGCCGGCAAACAGCAGGAACGCCAGCATCCAGTGCATCAGCAGGTCGTTGAAATCGATCTGGTTCATCAGCCCTTCGACGCGTTCTTCCAGGCCAGGGAAGCCGATCAGGCTCAGGCCCTGCAGCATCAGGGAGAACAGCAGCGCCGTGACCATCACGCCAATGGCGGGGGGCAGGCCGATGAAGCGGTAATTTACATAGGTGAGGAGGGTGGTGAGGCAGATAAACGCGGCAACTAATTCAAGCATCCCGAATCCTGTGACAGTGGCTTCCAAGTCGTTACCCGAATGGCTCGGGCAGTTCTTTGATGACCTGGCGCGGGGTTCGGGACACAAGGTTTGACCCAATTAGTCCAAATCGTTCCCATGTAAGGGGCTGCTGCGCAGCCCAATCGCCGGCAAGCCAGCTCCCACATGTAGGGCATTATCCTTGAAAGCGGCGCGGTCAATGGACTGCCCCCCAAAAGTTGGACAGTTTCAGCTAGCAGACTCAGCAGCATGGGCCCTGTATTCCACAGGGCTCATGCCATTGAGCTTTAGCTTGATGCGGTCATGGTTGTAGTAGTGGATGTACTCGTCCAGACCGGCTTTCAGTTCTTCAACGCTCTCGAAACGCTTCAGGTAGAAAAACTCGGACTTAAGCGTACCAAAAAAGCTCTCCATTGCCGCATTGTCCAGGCAGTTTCCTTTGCGTGACATGCTCTGGTTCAGTCCTCGCTCTGCCAGCTTATGGCGGTACTGGGAGTGCTGGTAGTGCCACCCTTGATCCGAGTGAAGCACCAGCTTCGGCTTGTTTCCCAGGCGCTTGAAGGCCTTGTCCAGCATGTTGGTAACCAGCCCGAGGCAAGGCCTGCTGGCCACTTCGTATGCCACGATTTCGGCGTTGTACAAGTCCATCACAGGAGAGAGATAGACCTTTTTCTCAGCTACTTTAAACTCGGTCACATCGGTCACCCACTTCTGATTCGGGCGCTGCGCGAGGAAGTTTCGCTCCAGCAGGTTAGGCGCGATAGTGCCGACGACGCCCTTGTACGACCGATACTTTTTGGGCCGTACGAGTGAGCGAAGATCAAGCGCGACCATCAAGCGTTCTACGACCTTCTTGTTAACCAAGGTGCCGGCGTTGCGGATCACCGCCGTCACACGCCGGTAACCGTAGAGCCCTTTTTCCTCGTGATAGACACGCTGAATCAGCTGTTTCAGGACAGCATGCTTGTCAGGTTTGGCCTGCGCCTGAAGTTGGTAATAGAACGTGCTGCGAGGTAAGTCAGCCAGTTGCAGAACGGCGGCCAAGGGAAACCTGTCCTTGAGCGCCGACACGATCAGGGCTTTTTGGGCTGACTTCGCTCCTGCTTCTTCAGTTCTTCCAGCTTTTTTAGGTAAGCGTTCTCCATACGCAGCCACTCAAGCTCAGCCAGCAACTGGTCGCGGCTTTTATCGGTGTCATCGGACGTCGTAGGTTTTATGGGGTAAGGCTTTTTCGACATGGCAGCGGGTTTTCTTCTCTTGGGAGCAGGTAAATCCAGACTCCCACTGTAGTGCTGCCGCGCCCAAATGCCTATCTGCGAGGACTGACCAAGACCAAAATGGGCGGCGGTCTGGCGCAAGGAAAGCTGATGCTTGTGCATGTACTCAAGGACTGAGCGCTTGTAGGCCGTGCTGTACCGCTGGCCGGTTTTGCGCAGGCTGAACTGACCATGCTTCTGGAAAGCGGAGAACCAGCGCCGCAGCAGGCTGAAGTCCACTGCAAATCGCCGAGCTACTGTTCTAAATCCTTCACCACCCTCCAGGTAGGCCTGGACGGCGGTGAGCTTGAATTGATCTGAGTACTTGCTCATGTGAACACCCCAAGAAATTGGATTGGTGTCCAACTTCCTGGGGGCAGTCCACAATGTGGGAGCTGGCTTGCCGGCGATTGGGCCGCACAGCGGCCCCTGAACGCTATATATTCACATCAATAAAAAGCCATTAAGGATAAGAAGGCGTGTTGGCAACATCCCTGGTGCTGGTCGCCGCCTTGCTGCATGCGACCTGGAATACCCTGATCAAATTCAGCGGCGAGCGCTTGCTGGTGATCGCCAGCATGGACACGGTGGCCCTGGTGTTCGCGGTGCTGGCGGTATCCTTCGTCGATGTGCCGCCAGCTGAAATATGGCCCTGGTTGATAGCATCAGCGTTGGCCGAGCAGCTGTACCGCTACCTGCTGATAAAAGCCTACCAAGTGGGCGACCTGGGGCTGGTCTATCCTCTGATGCGCGGGCTGTCGCCGCTGGTGGTGCTGGGGCTGACCCTGGCCTTCGCCGGGGAGTCGCTGAGCCAGCAGCAGATCATCGGTATCCTGTTGATCCCCTGTGGAATGGCCTGCCTGTTGTGGCAGGGCGGCGGCGGTGAGCGGCTGCCCTGGTCGATGTTACCGGTGGTTGCGTTGATTGGCCTGTGCATTGGTTGCTACACCTGGTTCGACGGCCAGGCCGTGCGACTGTGGGGCAAACCATGGGATTACCTGGTGTGGCTGACCCTGCTCAGTGCTTGGCAATTTCCGTTGTTGGCTGGCATAGCGCGGCGGGCGCCGTTTGTACTGTTCTGGCGTACCCAATGGCGGCTCGGGCTGGCGGTAGGGTTCTGCGTATTGTTCAGTTATGCCCTGGTGTTGTGGGCCATGCACCTGGGGTCAGTGGCCGAGGCGGCCGCATTGCGGGAGTTGAGCGTGATACTGGTGGTGCTGCTGGGTATGCGCTACCTCAAAGAACCTTTTGGCGGGCCGAGACTCCTAGCTTGCGGGCTGGTCCTGGCAGGCATGCTGGTGATGAAGCTCTAACCCATTATCGAACAAGGAGTCTGAGCATGACCGTTGCCCTGTGGTGCATCCTGATCGCGCTGCTGCTGAACCCGCTGTGTGCCTTGATCGCCAAGGTGGCCAGCGGCCGGTTCGGCCTCAAGGACAATCACGACCCGCGAGCCTTCCTTGATACCTTGTCGGGCTTGCCACGGCGTGCCCATGCGGCGCAGCAGAATGGCTACGAGGCATTTCCGGCGTTTGCGGCTGCGGTGCTGGTGGCGGATATCGTCGGTAATGCCGAGCAGGTGACGCAGGATGTGCTGGGGGTGATGTACATCACCAGCCGCTTGCTTTACATCATCTGCTACCTGGCCGATTGGGCGGCCTTGCGCTCGCTGGTGTGGTTTGCCGGGTTGGCAATTATCGTGTCGTTCTTCGTGGTTTCCATCTGAAACCGCGTTGCCTTCTTCGCGGGCTTGCCCGCGAAGAAGGCAACACCGATCAAGGTACCTTAGGTACCTCAGGTAGTGGCTGGCCTTTAGGCCAGAGCATCCAGATCTGCCCCTGCTGCTTCATGTTCCCCGCCAGCTCGCCGGCTTCCGGCCCGGTGCCCCAGAACAGGTCGGCACGCACTTCACCCGCAATCGCCCCACCAGTGTCCTGCGCACCCACCGGGCGCACCACTGGCGAGCCGTCCGGGCGCGTGGTGGAAAGCCACAACAGGCTACCCAGCGGAATTACCTTGCGGTCGATCGCCACGCTGTAGCCGGCGGTGAGCGGTACGTTCAAGGAACCGCGCGGGCCTTCGTTGCTGTCCGGGCGGGTGCTGAAGAATACGTAGCTGGGGTTGCTGGCCAGCAGTTCCGGTACGCGCTGCGGGTTGGCCTGGGCCCAGGCATGAATCGCACCCATGCTCACTTCTTCTTTTTTCAACTGGCCCTGCTCCACCAGCCAGCGGCCAATCGGCCGGTAGGGGTGGCCGTTCTGATCGGCGTAGCCCAGACGCAGCTGACGGCCGTCTTCCAGTTGTACCCGGCCCGAACCCTGGATCTGCAGGAATTGCAGGTCCATCGGGTCGGTCAGCCAGGCCAGCACCGGTGCCTTGACGCCGTTACGGTTGATCACTTCGGCAGTGTCGTATGGTTTGAGTACCCGGCCATCGAGCCGACCACGCAGGCGCTTGCCCTTCAGCTCGGGGTATACGCTGGCCAGGTCGACCACGATCATGTCATCCGGGGGGCCGTAAACCGCCACATGGTTGGTCGCCGATTGGCTCAGGCTGCCGGGGTAGACCGGCTCGTAGTAACCGGTAATCAGGCCGTTGGCATTGTTCTCGGCGGAGCGCAGGCCATAAACCTGCAGATTCTGCTCAAGGAAGGTACGCACCTGGGCAGCGCTCGCCGTGTCGCTGCCGGCCGCTTCGCAGGTGGCGGCCCACACCGGGTCGCGCTTGAGCTTCTCACAGCCGCTGCGCCAGGCGTAGAAACCGGCCAGCAGGTCTTCGTCGCTGACTGCGGGGAGGTCTTTCCAGGTGGCCGGGGCGTAGGTGGCGATGGCGTGGGGCTCGGGCTTGGCGCCTTCGCCGCCGTTGCAGCCGGCCAGCAAAGCCAGCACTGGGAGTGTCCAGGCCAGGTGGCGCAGGGCAGATGTCATGTGTGCATTCCTGTCATGGGCGAACATGAAAATTCGCCCCTGTTTTTTATGTGGCTATTGGTGTTTGGCCCTTGGGCAGCGATACTGGCCGCCCATTTGCGTAGGCCGAAGTGAGCGTGATGTTGAAGCGATTGACCGTTGTTCTGCTGGCCGCCCTGGCCCTGAGTGGTTGTGACCGGGTTGACCCGAACTCGCCACTGGGCAAACGCAAGGTGATATTCAAGGACATGCTCAAGACCAGTGAAGACCTGGGCGGCATGCTGCGTGGCCGGTTGCCGTTCGACGGGCTGAAGTTTGCCGACGGTGCGCTGAAGCTGGACAGCCTGTCGCATCAACCCTGGCAGCACTTTCCGCAGGTGCGCGATGGCGGTGACAGTGCCGCGCGCGCAGAGGTATGGGAGCGTCAGGCGCGTTTTCATGACCTGGCCCGGCAGCTGGAAAGCGTCACGGGCGAACTGGTCGATGTCAGCCGCAGCCAGCCGCTGGACGCTGCACAGCTGAAAGCGCCGATGGACAAGGTCGAAGCGGCGTGCAAGGCGTGCCATACCGAGTTTCGTAATCATTGATGGCCTGCTGTGGCCTCATCGCCGGCAAGCCAGCTCCCACAGGTACTGCGCAGTAATTGAAGGCAGTGTGATACCTGTGGGAGCTGGCTTGCCGACGATGAGGCCAGTAAGGGCAACGCAAATCGCTGTTAGCGATCCAGATCGTCCACGGCTTCCTGCAGCTCCTTACGCGATTCGGCAAGCTTGTCCTTGCGCTTGTTGATCTTCTCCGCGTCGCCTTTTTTCTCGGCTTTCTTCAGGTCTTTTTCCCGCTGCGCCACTTCGTGACGTGCATCCAGCACCTTCTGCTCACGCTCTTTGCGCAGGCTCGCGTCGGTGCAGTTGTCCACGCCACGCAGTGCTTCCTCCAGCCCGGCGACCTGGTCGCTGTTGCCGTGGTCGCGGGCGATTTTCAACTGGTTCTCGATGGCGCTGCGCTTGGCGGCGCAACCGGTCAGGCCTGGGTCCGGCTGGGCCGCTTGTACAGCTCCCGCAGCCAAACCCAGTGATGCGAGCAGGATAAGAGTCGAAATGCGTTTCATGAAAAGCCTCCTGAACGGGGCGGGGCAGCAAAAGTTGGTGGAAATCCTGCCTTGGTTTTGCCCATTTAGGAACCCTTGGTGAGGTTTTCGGCTTGAATCTCGGGTTTTTCCTACGAGCTAAATGGTAAAAAATCATTGCTCAATGCGCTGGGGGCTCGCGGGGAACCCCTCTATGCCGGTTTTCGCCAACCGTGCAGCAACGGCCTGCACCTCAGGGGCCGCGAAGAAATCCACAAGTTGGCGCGAGCGTTTTGCGCCGATGCCGGGCACGGTTTGCCATTGCCCGGTACTGCGTGACGCCAGCTCTGCCCAGTCGCCTGTCAGTTGTTGGTGCTTGCTAACGGGCGCGCCAATGCCGCGCAGCCACTGATCGAAGGGGCGTGAGCGCGCTTGGTCGAAGCTGCCCAGCAGCTGTGCCGCCGTCAGGCTGCTTATGCCGGGTACTTGCTGCAGGCGCTCGGCATCGAGATGCAGCCAGTCGGTCATCGACGTTACCAGGCCCGCTTCGACCAGCCGGCGCCATGTGCCGGGCCCGGTACGCGGCAAGGCCAGGCCTTGTTTTCCGCCAAGCCAGGCAAGCCGGGCAATGAATTGCTCTTCACAGCCTTCGCTGGCCTGCCAGCAGCTGTGGGCATGATGCTGGTCGGGTGCAGGCACGGCCAGTGGCTGGCGCTCGACAGCGCGGTGCACGACGTGGTCCAGACGTGGAATGGTCAGCCCGGCCAGGCTGATGGCCACCTGGTCGCCGGGGCGGATATCCAAGGCTTGCCAGCGCCCCAGCGAGCCAAGGCTTACCTGGGAAATGCGCCGGTCATCGAGGGTTACCGGCTGCACATGCACAATGGGCGTGACCCTGCCGGTGCGGCCAACCCTAAAGCGCACGTCGCGCACCTCGGCCAAGGCTTGCACATAGGGGTATTTCCAGGCCGCGATCCAGTATGGCGCCTTGGCTTGCCAGCGCTGCGCGGGCGGCCGGCTGCCCTGGCGCAGGATCACACCATCGGTGGCAAAGGGCAGGGGGGAGCGGTACCAGTGCTCACGCCAGTGTGCTGCGTCCTCCAGCGTGTCGATGGCGATGCTGTAACGCAGGCTGTCCGGGAACCCCAGTTGTGCCAGCTGTGCGAGGCGTTCTGCTTGTTGCCCGGGGCCCTGCGGCCAGCTCCACACGAACAGGCCGATCGTGTCCGCTTGCTCGGCGGACAGTTGCTTGCGTGCGAGCAGCCCGGCCACGGTGCCGCGGGCGTTGGCACTGCCTGCCTTGGCTTGTACGTGTTCGTTCAGGCGCAGATACAGCTCACCTTGCAAGTGCAGGTCTACCGGCATGGGCAACTGTCGGGTGATTGCGCCGAGTTCTGGAATGTGTCGGCTCCAGTCATGGCCGTGTACACCGTCACCCCGGCTGGTCAGCTGTACCAATCGGCCCTGCTGGTAAGTGAGGGAAACTGCAACACCGTCGACCTTGGGCTGTACCCACACGCCGGTCTTGCCGGCCATCCATCGCGCCACGGCCTGGCGGTCTGCCAGCTTGTCGACGCCGGTATGCGGCACTGGGTGGGGGACCGGGCCGCGAGCGCTGGCCAAGGCGGAGGTGCTGCTGCCAACCGCGAAGCACTGCTGCAGGTGATTCAGGCGCTGGCGGCTTTGGTCGTACAGTTCATCGGCGACCAGGGCAACGCCCTGGCGATGGTAGTGCTCGTCCCATCGGGCAAGCGTGGCGCGCAATTGCGCAACTTCGGACCTGGCCTGTTGCGGCTTCCAGTCGGGGCATGAGGTGGCGCTGGCCAGTGGGGTGTGTAGCGCAAACAGCAGGACAAGCAGCAGGTAAGGCATGGCCAGCATCCTTGCATGGCGGGTGAGTCCTCCAGCCTAGGCAGGTTCGCAGGCGCTTGCCGCCGCGCGATTGTCAGCCGATATGTCACAAAAAAGCCCCTGCCGATTGCTCTGCAGGGGCTTTCGTCTGGCGCTGCAGGAAAACTTACAGGCCGGCAGCGTCACGCAGCGACTGGGCGCGGTCGGTGCGCTCCCAGGTGAAGGTGGTGAAGGTGTCGTCGCCGACAGTCTTCTGCTGCGGGGTACGGCCGAAGTGGCCGTAGGCAGCGGTTTCCTGGTACATCGGGTGCAGCAGGTCGAGCATGGTGGTGATGGCGTATGGACGCAGGTCGAAGCACTCACGCACCAGCTGGATGATCTTGTCGTCGGAGACCTTGCCGGTGCCGAAGGTGTTGATCGAGATGGAGGTCGGCTGGGCCACGCCAATGGCGTACGACACCTGGATCTCGCAGCGCTCGGCCAGGCCGGCGGCAACGATGTTCTTGGCTACGTAGCGGCCGGCGTAGGCAGCGGAACGGTCGACCTTGGACGGGTCCTTGCCGGAGAACGCGCCACCACCGTGGCGGGCCATGCCGCCGTAGGAGTCGACGATGATCTTGCGGCCGGTCAGGCCACAGTCACCCACCGGTCCACCGATGATGAAGTTGCCGGTCGGGTTGATGTGGTACTGGGTGCCCTTGTGCAGCAACTCGGCAGGCAGGGTGTGCTTGACGATCAGCTCCATCACGGCTTCTTGCAGGTCTTTCTGCGACACCTCCGGGTTGTGCTGGGTCGACAGCACCACGGCGTCGATACCGACTACCTTGCCGTTTTCGTAGCGGCAGGTGACCTGCGACTTGGCATCCGGGCGCAGCCACGGCAGCAGGCCGGACTTGCGCGCTTCGGCCTGGCGCTCGACCAGACGGTGCGAGAAGCAGATCGGTGCCGGCATCAGCACTTCGGTTTCGTTGCTGGCATAGCCGAACATCAGGCCCTGGTCACCGGCGCCCTGGTCTTCTGGCTTGGAGCGGTCCACGCCCTGGGCGATGTCCACCGACTGCTTGCCGATGATGTTCATCACGGCGCAGGTGGCACCGTCGAAGCCGACGTCCGAGCTGTTGTAGCCGATGTCGATGATGACCTTGCGCACCAGGTCTTCAAGATCGACCCAGGCCGAAGTGGTGACTTCGCCGGCGATGATGGCGACACCGGTCTTGACCAGGGTTTCGCACGCTACGCGGGCGTATTTGTCCTGAGCGATGATGGCATCAAGGACGGCGTCCGAAATCTGGTCGGCGATCTTGTCCGGATGCCCTTCGGACACGGACTCGGAGGTGAAAAGGGAGTATTCGCTCATCTCGAAGGTTCCTGAAATTTACCGATGGTGTATGTCGCCAGCCGTCCGCTGGAAATGGCGGACCTGGATCTGGAAACCGTTACGCAAGCCCACGTACAGGCTGTCCCCATGGGCCAGCCCGGCAGCGTTGGCCCAGCGGGCCAGGTCGTCCTGTTCAAAGCCAAGCCACAGGTCGCCGCAGGCGTCCCGCGCCCACCCCTGGTCATGGCTGCACAATTCGGTGACCAGCAGGCTACCGCCTGCCTTCACCCGTTTGGCCAACTGGCGCAAGGCCAGGGCCGGGTCGCTGAAATGGTGCAGCACCATGTTCAGCACAACGCAGTCGGCGGCCACATCCGTTGCACCCAGTGCATCGGCCAACTGCAGGTTCACGTTGTCGAGCCCCTCGCGCTGGCACACCTGGCGCGCCAGTTCGAGCATGGTCGGGCTGTTGTCCAGGGCGGTCACCTGGGCGAAGCGCCGGGCCAGGTCGGGGAGGAAGCCGCCGTCACCGGGGCCGACCTCCAGGGCGCTGGCCGCCGGGTCGAAATGCAGTTTGTCGAGTAGCGCAAGCAGGCTTTCGCGGTACTGTGGCAGGCCGGCGATCAGGTCTTGCTGGGCGCGAAACTTTTCTTCAACGCGCAGGAAGAAGTCCTGGCTGGTGGCCGCACGGCGCTGCTGCACCTGGGCGATCCGCGCCTGCACATCGGGCGGCAGGACCAGGTCGTCGACTTCATCGAGCAGCGCCGCATGCAGCCGACCGCCCAGGCGCAGGCCGTCGGGCAGGGCACGGCGATAGAAGATGGCGTTACCTTCGCGGCGGGTTGCCACCAGCTCGGCCTGGGCCAGCACCTTCAGGTGGTGGCTCATGCCCGACTGGCCGATGTCGAAGATCTGCGCCAGCTCCAGCACGCCGAACGAATCGTTGGCCAGTGCGCGCAAAACATTCAGGCGCAGCGCATCGCCACTGGCTTTGCACAGGGCGGCCAATGCTTCGCGTTGCTCGGGAATCGATTGCGCACGGAGGTTCATGGGGCGGCAGTCTAGACAGGCATCGATGCCCTAGCAAGGTCAATATCAAAAAGTTTTGATATTGGGTGATGGGCGGGACGGTTAACCCGGTTTTGCCCCGAATTGAATGCCAATCACAGGAAAATCCCCCGACTGCGACCATACGTCATTGCCCCAAGCACCCCCAGTGGGCGAAAATGGCCGCCTTTTTCGTAACACTACCTATTCAAGCCCCCAGGAGATCAGCGATGCCCAGCCGTCGTGAACGTGCCAACGCCATTCGTGCACTCAGCATGGATGCCGTGCAAAAGGCCAACAGCGGCCATCCAGGTGCCCCCATGGGCATGGCGGATATCGCCGAAGTGCTTTGGCGCGACTATCTGAAGCACAACCCGAGCAACCCGAGTTTCGCCGACCGTGACCGCTTCGTGCTGTCCAACGGCCACGGCTCGATGCTGATCTACTCGCTGCTGCACCTGACCGGCTACGACGTCACCATCGATGACCTCAAATCGTTCCGCCAGCTGCACAGCCGTACCCCGGGCCACCCGGAGTTCGGCTACACCCCGGGTGTGGAGACCACCACCGGCCCGCTGGGCCAAGGCCTGGCCAACGCCGTGGGCTTCGCCCTGGCCGAGAAGGTACTGGGCGCCCAGTTCAACCGTGAAGGCCACAACGTCGTCGACCACAACACCTACGTGTTCCTGGGCGACGGCTGCATGATGGAAGGCATCTCCCACGAAGTCGCCTCGCTGGCCGGCACCCTGGGCCTGAACAAGCTGGTTGCCTTCTACGACGACAACGGCATCTCCATCGACGGTGAAGTGGAAGGCTGGTTCACCGACGACACGCCGAAGCGTTTCGAGTCCTACAACTGGCTGGTGATCCGCAACGTCAATGGCCACGACGCCGACGAGATCCGTACCGCCATCGACACCGCCCGCAAGAGCGATCGCCCGACCCTGATCTGCTGCAAGACCATCATCGGTTTCGGTTCGCCGAACAAGCAGGGCAAGGAAGACTGCCACGGTGCTCCGCTGGGCAACGACGAAATCGCCCTGGCGCGCAAGGAACTGAACTGGAACCACGGTCCGTTCGAAGTCCCTGCGGACATTTACGCCGAGTGGGATGCCAAGCAAGCCGGTGCCAAGGTGGAAGCGGAATGGAACACGCGTTTCGACGCTTACGCTGCTGCCTTCCCGGAACTGGCCAGCGAGCTCAAGCGCCGCCTGAGCGGTGAGCTGCCAGCCGACTTCGCGGAAAAAGCCGCTGCCTATATTGCTGAAGTCGCGGCCAAGGGCGAGACCATTGCCAGCCGCAAGGCCAGCCAGAACACCCTGAACGCCTTCGGCCCGCTGCTGCCGGAACTGCTGGGCGGCTCGGCCGACCTGGCCGGCTCCAACCTGACCCTGTGGAAAGGTTGCAAGGGCGTCAGCCATGAAGATGCCAATGGCAACTACATGTACTACGGCGTGCGCGAGTTCGGCATGACCGCCATCATGAACGGCGTTGCCCTGCACGGTGGCCTGGTGCCTTACGGCGCGACCTTCCTGATGTTCATGGAATACGCCCGCAACGCCGTGCGCATGTCTGCCCTGATGAAGCAGCGTGTGATCCACGTCTACACCCACGACTCCATCGGCCTGGGCGAAGACGGCCCGACTCACCAGCCGATCGAGCAGCTGGCCAGCCTGCGCTGCACGCCGAACCTGGACACCTGGCGCCCCGCTGACGCCGTTGAGTCGGCGGTTTCCTGGAAGCACGCCCTGGAGCGCAAGGATGGCCCTTCGGCGCTGATCTTCTCGCGTCAGAACCTGCAGCACCAGGACCGCGACGCCCAGCAGATCGCTGACATCGCCCGTGGCGGTTACGTGCTGAAAGACTGTGCTGGCGAGCCTGAGCTGATCCTGATCGCCACCGGTTCCGAAGTGGGCCTTGCCGTTCAGGCGTTCGACAAACTGACCGAGCAAGGCCGCAAGGTGCGCGTCGTGTCGATGCCAAGCACTAGCGTGTTCGACGCCCAGGACGCTGCCTACAAGCAGTCCGTGCTGCCGTTGGAAGTGGGGGCGCGCATCGCCATCGAAGCCGCCCATGCCGACTTCTGGTACAAGTACGTCGGCCTGGAAGGTCGTATCATTGGCATGACCACCTACGGTGAGTCGGCCCCGGCCTCTGCACTGTTCGAAGAATTCGGTTTCACCCTGGAGAACATCCTGGGCACTGCCGAAGAGCTGCTGGAAGACTGATACAAGGAAGGCGAGGGCCTTTGGCCCTCGTTCGCGGCACAAGGCCGCTCCTACAGGGTATTGCATACGCCGTCCCCTGTAGGAGCGGCCTTGTGCCGCGAATGGGCCGCGCAGCGGCCCCGTTCAACTGCCGGAGTTCAAGAGCTACCTATGTCCCACCTGCGTCCCTACAAAGTTGCACTCAACGGTTATGGCCGCATCGGCCGCTGTGTCCTGCGCGCGCTGTTCGAGCGGGGGGCGAAGGCCGGTTTCGAGATCGTCGCGCTGAACGACCTGGCCGACCAGGCCAGCCTGGAATACCTGACACGCTTCGACTCCACCCACGGGCGGTTCCCCGGTGAGGTGAAAGTCGACGGCGACTGTCTGCATATCAATGGCGACTGCGTGAAGGTAATGCGCAGTGCCACCCCCGAAGGCATCGACTGGGCCTCGCTGGGTATCGACCTGGTACTGGAGTGCTCGGGTGCCTATAACACCCGTGCCGATGGCCAGCGTTTCCTCGACGCCGGCGCGCCACGTGTGCTGTTCTCGCAGCCCATGGCCAGCGAGGCCGACGTTGACGCCACGGTGGTCTACGGTATCAATCAGGCCTGCCTGACCGGCAGCGAACGCCTGGTGTCCAATGCCTCGTGTACCACCAACTGCGGCGTGCCGCTGCTACGTGTGCTGGACCAGGCGTTCGGCATCGAGTACGTGCAGATCACCACCATCCACTCGGCGATGAACGACCAGCCGGTAATCGACGCCTACCACCACGAAGACCTGCGCCGCACGCGTTCGGCCTTCCAGTCGGTGATCCCGGTGTCCACTGGTCTGGCACGTGGCATCGAGCGCCTGCTCCCGGAACTTGCCGGGCGAATCCAGGCCAAAGCGGTACGTGTACCGACCGTCAACGTCTCGTGCCTGGACATCACCCTGCAGACCGCCCGCGACACCAGTGCGGCCGAGGTCAACCGGGTGCTGCGCGAGGCCGCGCTGGAAGGCCCGCTGAAAGGCTTGCTGGCCTACACCGAGCTGCCGCACGCCAGCTGTGATTTCAACCATGACCCGCATTCGGCGATTGTCGATGCCAGCCAGACCCGCGTTTCCGGCCCCCGCCTGGTGAACCTGCTGGCCTGGTTCGACAACGAATGGGGTTTTGCCAACCGTATGCTCGACGTTGCCGAACACTTTCTGCACGTCGTTCACCCAACCCGCAACAAACAGCCCTGAAGGACTGCATTCATGACCGTGTTGAAGATGACCGACCTCGACCTGCAAGGTAAGCGCGTACTGATCCGCGAAGACCTCAACGTGCCTGTGAAGGACGGTGTGGTAACCAGCGACGCGCGTATCCTGGCAGCGCTGCCGACCATCAAGCTGGCCCTGGAGAAGGGCGCGGCGGTAATGGTCTGCTCGCACCTGGGCCGCCCGACCGAAGGTGAATTCTCTGCCGAGAACAGCCTCAAGCCGGTTGCCGACTACCTGAGCAAGGCCCTTGGCCGTGACGTGCCACTGGTTGCCGACTACCTGGAGGGTGTCGCGGTACAGGCCGGTGAGCTGGTGCTGTTCGAGAACGTGCGCTTCAACAAGGGCGAGAAAAAGAACGCCGACGAGCTGGCGCAGAAGTACGCTGCCCTGTGTGACGTGTTCGTCATGGACGCCTTCGGCACCGCCCACCGCGCCGAAGGTTCCACTCACGGTGTAGCCAAGTTTGCCAAAGTCGCTGCTGCAGGCCCGCTGCTGGCTGCTGAACTGGACGCCCTGGGCAAGGCCCTGAAGGCCCCGGCCAAGCCAATGGCAGCCATCGTTGCCGGTTCCAAGGTATCGACCAAGCTGGACGTACTGAACAGCCTGAGCTCGGTCTGCGACCAACTGATCGTTGGTGGCGGGATTGCCAACACCTTCCTGGCCGCTGCTGGCCACCCGGTTGGCAAGTCCCTGTACGAGCCTGACCTGGTCGACACCGCCAAGGCCATCGCCGCCAAGGTCAGCGTGCCGCTGCCCGTCGACGTGGTGGTTGCCAAGGAGTTCGCCGAGAGCGCCGAAGCTACCGTCAAGGCCATCGCCGACGTTGCTGCCGACGACATGATCCTGGACATCGGCCCGCAAACTGCAGCCAACTTCGCCGAGCTGCTGAAGTCGTCGAAGACCATCCTGTGGAACGGCCCGGTCGGCGTGTTCGAGTTCGACCAGTTCGGCAACGGCACCAAGGTGCTGGCAAAAGCCATTGCCGAGAGCGCAGCGTTCTCCATCGCCGGTGGCGGTGACACCCTGGCAGCCATCGACAAATATGGCGTCAGCGAGCAAATCTCCTACATTTCTACCGGTGGTGGTGCTTTCCTCGAGTTCGTCGAGGGCAAGGTCCTGCCAGCGGTGGCAATCCTGGAAGAGCGGGCCAAGGCCTGATGACGTCGGCGCTTGGCAAAGGGAGTGGCCTGATGGTCAAGCAATTGCCTGTGATGATGCTGGCTGGCCTGCTGAGCGCCTGCTCTGGCAGCCCGGCCTCGGATGGCGACCCGGCGCATCCGCCCAAGGGTGGTTGCTACCAGTCCGAGTGGCAGGCCGAAACCGTGCCGGTCATCAGCAAGCGCGTGGGCCCGGAAGGCCTGGAAAAGTACGACGAAGACCACCAGCGCAAGGCGCCGGGTTGCCCTTGACCCCGGCGTTTCGTCGGGCCAGGCAACCAAGCGACCGCTGTGTGGTCATCTAGAGGATATGTAATGAAAGCGCTTTTGGCCGTAACGGCCCTGGCGACACTGGCAGGATGCTCACTGCTGCAGCCGGCGCAACCCGCCCCGGCAGACAACTGGACCCGTTGGGTCTGCGACACCCAGGCCGAAGTGCTGTGGCGCTTCGCCGATGCACAACGCGACCAGGTCGACGTACGCCTTGGCGGCGGTGACCAGGTCTACCGGCTCAAGTCCGAGCCGGGTGCTTCGGGTGCGCTGTACAGCGATGGCATGCTGGCCTTCCACACCAAGGGCGAAGAAGGCCTGGTGTACTGGGTGGCAACCAACGACCTGATTGGGCGGGGCTGCAAGGCACCGTGACTGGCCGGGCCGCGTGAATGGCCCACACTACTTGAACAGCAACCGCCCCTGCGGCAGGCTTGCACGAAACAAACGACGCTTGTCGGGAGAGAGATACACAATGGCACTCATTAGCATGCGCCAGATGCTGGACCACGCCGCCGAGTTCGGTTACGGCGTACCAGCTTTCAACGTCAACAACCTTGAGCAGATGCGCGCCATCATGGAAGCGGCTGACAAGACCGACTCCCCGGTGATCGTCCAGGCCTCGGCCGGTGCCCGCAAATACGCCGGTGCCCCGTTCCTGCGTCACCTGATCCTGGCTGCGATCGAAGAATTCCCGCACATCCCGGTGTGCATGCACCAGGACCACGGCACCAGCCCTGACGTCTGCCAGCGCTCCATCCAGCTGGGCTTCAGCTCGGTGATGATGGACGGTTCGCTGGGCGAAGACGGCAAGACCCCGACCGACTACGAGTACAACGTCCGCGTTACTCAGCAGACCGTTGCCATGGCGCACGCCTGCGGCGTTTCGGTAGAAGGCGAGCTGGGCTGCCTGGGTTCGCTGGAAACCGGCATGGCCGGTGAAGAAGACGGCATCGGCGCCGAAGGCGTGCTGGACCACAGCCAGATGCTGACCGATCCGGAAGAAGCGGCCGACTTCGTCAAGAAGACCCAGGTCGACGCCCTGGCGATCGCCATCGGTACCAGCCACGGTGCCTACAAGTTCACCAAGCCACCTACCGGTGACGTGCTGGCCATCGACCGCATCAAGGAAATCCACAAGCGCATCCCCAACACCCACCTGGTGATGCACGGTTCTTCCTCGGTACCGCAAGAGTGGCTGGCGATCATCAACCAGTACGGCGGCGACATCAAGGAAACCTACGGTGTACCGGTCGAAGAGATCGTTGAAGGCATCAAGCACGGCGTGCGCAAGGTCAACATCGACACCGACCTGCGTCTGGCTTCCACCGGTGCAATGCGTCGCTTGATGGCGCAGAACCCGAGCGAGTTCGACCCACGCAAGTTCTTCGGTGAAACCGTCAAAGCCATGCGTGACGTGTGCATCGCCCGTTACGAAGCCTTCGGCACCGCGGGTAATGCCTCGAAGATCAAGCCGATCTCCCTGGAAGGCATGTACCAGCGCTACCTGAAAGGTGAGCTGGCCGCCAAGGTCAACTGATCGACCGGCAGCCGTAAAAAACCCGCAGTGATGCGGGTTTTTTTTGGGGCGACAAAAAGCCGGAGGATAAATCCGGCAGACCGACCGTTAGTCGGCTACCGTACAGTTGAACCGCTGATAGCGTTCTGATTGCATTGCGTGTTACCACCTCAGGTCTAGAGTACTAATGGATCCAACCGTATTTTGAAGTCGGTCACATAATCGAGAAGCAGCATGGATGGCGCTCAAGCTCAAGTTCAACCACAGCCACTGGATGGCTGCTCGGTTCTACTGGTGGTAGATGACTACCCGGAGAACCTTATCAGCATGCGGGCGTTGCTGGCCCGGCAGGATTGGCAAGTGTTGACGGCAAGCTCGGGGACGGAAGCCTTGAGTGCGTTGCTCGAACACGATGTCGACCTGGTCTTGCTGGATGTACAGATGCCGGAGATGGATGGTTTCGAAGTCGCCCGGCTGATGCGTGGCAGCCAGCGCACCCGGCTGACACCCATCATATTCCTCACCGCCAACGAACAGTCCGAAGCCGCCGTGCTCAAAGGGTACGCCAGCGGCGCTGTGGACTACATGTTCAAACCGTTCGACCCGCAAATTCTCAAGCCCAAGGTCCAGGCCTTGCTCGATCAGCAACGCAACCGGCGCATGCTGCAGCGCCTGACGCGCGAACTGGAAGCGGCCAGGGCGTTCAATGCGTCGATCCTGGAGAATGCCGCCGAAGGCATCCTGGTGGTGGATACCCAGGGCATCATCAGTTTTGCCAACCCGGCCATTTCGCGCTTGCTGTCTGCCCCGATGCAGCAACTGCAGGGCGTGCACCTGCTCGACCTGGTGCAACTGGCCAGTGCCAGCCTGTGGGGTGATTCTGACTTCTACCAGGCCTACCTGGGGCGGCGTATCTTCCGGGTGCATGATGCCCAGCTGCGTACCCCCGGCGGCGAACTGGTGCCGGTGGCGTTGTCCTGCGCACCGCTGCCGGCTGACCAGCAGGCCATGGTGGTCACCGTGCTGGACATGTCGGTGGTGCGCAACCTCCACCAGCAGCTGGAATACCAGGCCGTGACCGACCCGCTCACCGGCCTGCTCAACCGCCGCGGTTTCTACCAGGCTGCCGAAGGTGCGCTGCTGCGCAACGAGCGCTCGGACAAGGCGCAGGCGTTGATGTACATGGACCTGGATGGCTTCAAGCGCATCAACGACTCGTTGGGCCACGACACCGGTGACCGCGTCCTGCGCTGGGTGGGCGAGCAACTCAAGGATTGCCTGGGCAGCGAGGCCTTGCTGGCACGCATGGGAGGGGATGAATTCACCGCGCTTTTCGACAGCCTGCCCTATCCCGAACAGGCCGGGCGCTATGCCGAGAAACTGCTTGAGCGTATTTCCATCAGCCACCAGATCGAAGGGCTGGATGTGTGCCTTGGGGTCAGCATCGGCATCGCCACCTTCCCGGACTGCGGGGCCAATGTGGAAGGCCTGCTGCGCGCAGCCGATGCGGCGATGTACGCCGCCAAGCAGGCCGGGCGCCAGCAGTACCGTTTCTACGACCAGGAGCTCAACGGCCGGGCGCGTTCGCGGCTGATGCTGGAAGACAGTGTGCGCGCCGCCATCGAGCAGCAGGACTTCACCTTGGTGTACCAGCCGCAGGTGTCCTTCATTGATGGCCGACTGCGTGGCTTCGAGGCCTTGTTGCGCTGGCAGCACCCCAGCGTCGGCGACGTGCCGCCGGGGCTGTTCATTCCATTGCTGGAAGAAGCCCGCCTGATCAACCGCCTGGCCAGCTGGATCTACCGCCAGGGGGCCGCCCAGCGCCACGCCTGGTACGACCGGTTTCCCGCCGACCTTGTGCTTGGCATCAGCCTGAGCCGCGCGCAGTTTGTCATGCCCGGCCTGGTCGAGGAGTTGCAGCGGGTGATCCAGCTTTACCAGCTGGACCCGGCGCAGCTGGAGGTGGAAGTCGCGGAAACTTCGCTGATGTACAACATCGATGCGGCGGTCAAACAGATACACCGCTTGCGCGAGCTGGGGGTGCGGGTGGCCCTGGACGATTTTGGCGCCGGCGACTGCTCGTTGCGCATGCTGCGTGACTTGCCGATCGACACCTTGAAGCTCGACCGCCACCTGGTGGCGCGCTTGCCCGATTCGGCAGTGGATGCTGCCCTGGTCCGCAGCGTCATCGGCCTGTGCGCCGACTACGGCATCACAGTGATCGCCGAGGGTGTGGAAACCCCGGCCCAGGCGGCTTGGCTGAAGGCCAATGGTTGCGAATACGTGCAGGGTTTCCTGGTGGCGTACCCGATGACCGCGGCGGATGCCAGCGGCTTCCCGGCGATTTTCTCCTGGCCTGGCCCGTGATTGGCTAGAATCGGCATTCGTTACGCCGAATGCAGCGCCATGACCGTATTACGTTACTTGCAAGCCTACCCCCCGCACCTGCAAGAGCAGGTGCGGCAGATGATCGACAGCGACCGCCTGGGTGAATACCTCCAGCGCCGCTATCCCGACCGCCATGACGTGCAAAGCGACAAGGCGCTGTACGGCTATGCCCAGGACCTGCGCCAGCAATACCTGCGCAGTGCGCCGAACCTGGACAAGGTGCTGTTCGACAACCGCCTCGACCTGACCCATCGGGCCCTGGGCCTGAACACGGCGGTTTCGCGGGTGCAGGGCGGCAAGCTCAAGGCGAAGAAGGAAATCCGCATTGCCTCGCTGTTCAAGGAAGCTGCGCCGCAGTTCTTGCGCATGATCGTGGTGCACGAACTGGCGCACCTGCGCGAGCGCGATCACAACAAGGCGTTCTACCAGCTCTGCCAGCACATGGAGCCGGACTACCACCAACTGGAATTCGACCTGCGCGTCTACCTGACCTATCGGGAGCTGCCAGGCAACTGCTAAGGACCCCGCAGCATGGAAGTGAGCAAGACCAAGAGCAGCTTCTACCGTCGCCTGTACGTCGCCTGGCTGATCGACAGCCAGACCGCGACCAGCGTGCCCGCCCTGATGGAGGCCACCGGCATGCCGCGGCGCACGGCCCAGGACACCATCGCCGCCCTGGCCGACCTGGACATCGTCTGCGAGTTCGAACAGCAGGAAGGCGCACGCAACCACGCCGGGCATTACCGCATTCATGACTGGGGGGCGATCGACAAGCAGTGGATCATCCGCCATCTGCGGCAGATCCGCGAAGTGCTGGGTTACCCCTGAAGCATTTGGGGCTCAGGCCTGTGCGGAACCTGTGGCAGCTGGCTTGCCGGCGAAAGGGGGGCAAAGCACCCCCGGCAATGTCAGCCTTTGCGCATCCCGATGTGCGGGATGTCATCTTCAAGATGTTCCTCGCCCACCACCGCAAACCCATGGCGGGCATAAAACTCCTGCAAATGCCCCTGCGCCGACAGGTAAACCGGTACTCCCGGCCAGCAATGCTCTGCCGCCTCCAGCCCCTTGAGCAGCAACGGGTGCCCCAGTTTCAGGCCGCGCGCTTCGGGGGCGGTCACCACCCGCCCGATAACCACATCCCCGCCCTGGGACTGCGGGTCGAGCAAGCGCAGATAAGCCACCAGCTTGTCGTCCTGCCAGGCCATCAGGTGCACGGTATCGCCGCTCAGGTCCTGGCCATCGACTTCCTGGTACGCGCAGCGCTGTTCGACCACAAACACTTCGGTGCGCAACTGCAGAATGGCGTAGAGCTGCTCCTTGCCGAGGTCGGTGTGGTGCTTGCAGAGCCAGTCGATGGACATGGGCGAACTCCTTGAGTGGGTAGTCGATCATCGCACGTCGTCGGTGCTTCGGCCAAAATAGAGGCTAAATGACACTATTGGCCGCTGCCCTTGGTAACAGCTTTGTGTAATCTCTTCGGCAGTGTGTGCCCACCATTGCGAAAGGACTTGAGCATGCGGCCACTGCTTTGTGTTCTGGGATTACTGGCAATGCTGGGGGCCACGGCCGCCCCGGGTCACGACAAGCTACGCCTGGTGGCTGACAACTGGCCACCGTTCACGGATGCCAACATGCCGGGCGGCGGCCTGGCGACCAGCATCGTCACCACGGCGCTGGCCCGTGCCGGCTACACCAGCAGCTATGAAGAAGCGCCCTGGGCGCGGGCGCTGCTGGGGGTAGGTGAAGGGCGCTACGACATACTGATCAATGCCTGGTACAACGACTCGCGCACCAACATCGGGCAGTTTTCCAGTGCCTACCTGACTAACCGCATTCGCCTGCTGCAACGCACGGGCGAAGCGTTCCACTACAAAGGCCAGTCGGATCTGTACCCCTACACCATCGCCGTAGTGCGTGATTACGCCTATTCACCGGAATTCGACGGCGATACCCGCCTGCACAAGGTGCCGGTGCGCAACTTTTCGTCGGCGGTACGCATGCTGGCGGCAGGGCGGGTGAACCTGGCGGTGGAAGACGAGTACGTGGCCCGCTATAACCTGCAGCGTGAGCCGCAGGAAGTGCGTGATGGGGTAATGCTGGTGGAGCCGCCGCTGGGGGAGAACACCCTGCATATCCTGGTGAGCCTGAAGCACCCGGAGCATAAGCGCATTGTCGAGCGTTTCGAGCAGGCCATCGCGGCGATGAAGGCCGATGGCAGCTATGACCGGCTGTTGCGCCAGCATGGCTTCTGATCTGTATCGCCTGTGCTGGCCTCTTCGCGGGCACAGGCAACAAAGCAATCAGGCCGGCGCACCTTCCTTGATCAGGTGTGCCGCCAAGGTCCGCAACGGCCCCAACTGCCGGCAAATCAACGCCAACTGTGTCTGCACCAACCGCTGATGTTCATCCAGCTCTTCCGGCATCTGCTCCAGCGCATTGGCCAGCGCCTCTTCGGCATCGCTGTGAATCGCCACCGGTAGCCGTGCGGCCAGGCCGTTGGCAATCTCGTCCAGGCTGCTGGCCAGGCTTTGCCCGGCGCCCTCGATCAACTGCTCCTGCACCTCTGCCGGCAAGGCCGTGTCACGGTGCGCGCCCAGCCCCGAGAGGTAGCTGAGCAAGGTGTGCGACAGCACCAGGAAGCGGAAGCCGACGTCGGCTTCCTTACGGAAGTGCCCAGGCTCCATCAGCATGTTGGCCAAGGTCGTGGACAGCGCGGCGTCGGCGTTATGGGCGTTGCGCCGGGCCAGGCGGTAGGCCAGGTCGTCGCGCTTGCCGTGGGCATACTGCTGCATGATCTGGCGCAGGTACACGCTGGCGCAGGCCAGGGTATTGGCCAGCGCCTTGTTCAACCGTCGCCCTTGCCAGTCCGGCAGGAACAGGAACACCGCCAGGATGGCGATCAGGCTGCCCACCAGGGTATCGAACAGGCGCGGCAGGAACAGGCCGTAGCCATCGCCGATCTGGTTGAAGCAGAACAGCACCATCAGGGTGATCGCGGCGGTGGCCAGGGTGTAGCGGGTGGTGCGGTTGACGAAGAACACCACCCCGGCAACCACGGCGAACAGCGACTGGATGACCGGGTTGGGGAACAGGTCGAACAACGCCCAGCCCACTGTCAGGCCAACGGCGGTGCCGAAGATTCGCTGCACCAGCTTACGCCGGGTTGCACCGTAGTTGGGCTGGCACACGAACAGCGTGGTCAGGATGATCCAGTACCCCTGGGTCGGGTGGATCAGGTGCACCATGCCGTAGCCGATCGACAGCGCCAGCGGCAGGCGCAGGGCGTGACGGAACAACAGCGAAGTCGGCGTGAGCTGGGTGCGCAGGCGCTTCCACACGTCCTTCAGCGAGCGTGGCGAGCGGTCGAGCAGGCTGCTGTCGCTGGCATCGGCCAGGCTGTCCGGGTTGCTGGCGGCGCTTAGCAGGCGGTCCAGTGTTGCCAGGTTGGCGGCCAGTGCCCGCAGCGAACGCAACAGGCTGCGCCAGGCCGGGTTGTTCTGGAGGCGCAGGTGCTCCAGCGAGGCGTTGAGGTCTTCGAGGGCTTCTGGATAACCACTGGCCAGCACAAACGGCTGGCGCAGGCGGATCGAGCGGGCCAGCTCCTGGCAGGACGAGCCTTGTTTACGCAGCAGGCGCTGGCAGCGGAACATCACGTCGCTGTGGAAAAACGCTTCGGTCAGGCCGTTGTAGGGGTAGTGCGAGGCACTGACTCGCTCGTGAATGTCCTGGGCCAGGAAGTACAGTTTGAGGTAGCGGCTGACCTTGGAGTTCGGCTGGCTGTTGCCCACGCGGTGCAGGATGATCTCCTTGGCTGCGTTGAGCGCTGCCACCACCTTGCCGTTCTGCTGGGCCAGCTCCAGGCGCCGGGCCTCGACGTCGAGGGTGCGGATGGGCTCGAACAGGCTGGCCTTGAGCTTGAGGTAGCTGCCCAGTTCGAAGAACAGCTTGGCCAGGCTCTGCTGCACCGGCTGGTTGGAAAACAACGCCTGCCAAAGTACCGAAAGCAGCCCGTACCAGGCCGCACCGGCCACCAGCAACAGTGGCTCGTGCCAGAAGTCCGTCACTTGGCCACCGCGCTGGTCCACACCGATCATGGTGTAAACCGCCGTGATGAGTGTCGCCGAGGCAATCGCACCATAGCGCTCGCCCAAGGCGCCGAGCATGGTCAGGCCGAACGCCGCCAACGCCAAGGCGATGGCGAAGATCCAGGGGTAGGGGAACAGTAACTCGACCGCCAGCGCAGCGATGGCGAAACACACCAAGGTAACGGCCAGGGCGCTGAGGCGGCCCTGCCAGCTGTCGTCGGTCTCGGCCAGGGCGCTGGCGATGATGCCGAGGAACAGCGGAATCAGCAGGGCCATCTCGTTCTGGTACCAGCACAGGGCCAGGCTGCCGGTGAGGGCGATGGTGACCCGGATGCTGTAGCTGAACTTGTCTTGGCCCCACAGGCGACGCAGTGACTGACGGAACGAGCTCGATGACATGATGGCCTGCTAGGCAGTGAGCGAAGAATGCAGTGCAGCACGGGCCAGCAAGAAGCGTTCCGTGCTGCTGAATGGATTCTACTCTACACGAACTGCGCCGCGGCGTTGGCCGATGCCCAGGCCCACTGGAAGTTGAAACCGCCCAGGTGGCCAGTGACATCCAGCACTTCCCCGATGAAGTACAGCCCCGGGCTTTTCAGCGATTCCATGGTCTTGGACGACACTTCGCGGGTATCCACGCCGCCCAAGGTCACTTCGGCGGTGCGGTAGCCTTCGGTGCCGGCCGGCACCACTTGCCAGTTCGCCAGTTTTTCGGCGATTTGCGCCAGTTCCGCCGGGGTGTACTGCTTCATCGGCCTGGACTCGAACCATTGCTCGGCCAGCAGGTTGGCCAGCTTGCGGGTGAATACCTCGCCCAGCACGGTCTTCAGTTCGGCGTTGGCACGTTCGGCCTGCATCTGCTGCAGCCAGGTGAGCGCATCGCGGTCCGGCAGCAGGTTGATTTCGACCGTGTCACCGGCTTCCCAGAACGACGAAATCTGCAGGATCGCCGGGCCGCTCAGCCCGCGGTGGGTGAACAGCAGGTTCTCGCGGAAGCTGGTGCCGTTGCAGCTGGCGGTGCAGTCCAGCGAGGTGCCGGACAACTCGGTGCACAGTGCCTTGAGCTGGGGCTCGGTGATGGTGAACGGCACCAGCCCGGCGCGGGTAGGCAGCAGGGTGTGGCCAAACTGGCGCGCCACCTGGTAGCCGAAGCCGGTGGCGCCCAGGGTCGGGATCGACAGGCCCCCGGTGGCGATCACCAGCGACTGGCAGGCGAACTGGCCGCCGCTGGTCTGCAGCAGGTAGCCGCTTTCGGTCTTCTCGATGTGTTCGATGCTGGTGTGCATGCGGATCTCGGCGCCGGCCTCGTCGCATTCGGCCAGCAGCATGTCGAGGATGTCGCTGGCCTTGTTGTCGCAGAACAGCTGGCCGAGCTTCTTCTCGTGGTAGGCCACGCCATGTTTGCACACCAGCTCGATGAAGTCCCATTGGGTGTAGCGGGCCAGGGCCGACTTGCAGAAGTGCGCATTGTGCGACAGGAAGTTGGCTGGCTCGGTGTACATGTTGGTGAAGTTGCAGCGCCCGCCGCCGGACATGAGGATTTTCTTGCCCGGCTTGTTGGCGTGGTCGAGCAGCAGCACCCGGCGGCCACGGCGGGCGCTGAGCTGGGCGCACATCAGGCCGGCGGCGCCGGCGCCGAGGATGATCACGTCGGTGGAGTGCACGGTGTTACCTCATGGGTAGTTTGGGGCCGCTGTGCGGCCCATCGCCGGCAAGCCAGCTCCCACAGGCCCTGCACAAGCATGAGGCCTGTGGTGGTCCTGTGGGAGCTGGCTTGCCGGCGATGGGCTACAGAGCAGCCCCAAAAAATGTCAGAGAATACGGACTTTCAGGGCGCGGCCCTTGATCTTGCCGCTGTTCAGCCGCTGCATGGCCTGCTTGGCGAGCGCGCGCTCTACGGCAACAAACGCCTGGAAGTCGAAGATGGCGATCTTGCCCACCTGCTTGCCCGGGATGCCGGCATCACCGGTCAGCGCACCAAGAATATCCCCTGGGCGCAGTTTGTCCTTGCGGCCTGCGGCAATGCACAGCGTGGTCATCACCGGCAGCAACGGTTCACCGCCCTTGTTCTTCAAGCTGTCCAGCGAGTCCCAGCGCAGCGGGCTTTTCTGCAGGTCTTCGATGGCCTGGGCGCGGTGGCCTTCTGCCGGTGCCACCAGGCTTACCGCCACACCTTTCTCGCCAGCACGGCCGGTACGGCCCACGCGGTGCACGTGGATTTCCGCATCACGCGCCAGCTCCACGTTGATGACCATGTCCAGGCCATCGATATCCAGGCCGCGTGCGGCCACGTCGGTGGCCACCAGCACCGAGCTGCTGCGGTTGGCGAACATGGCCAGTACCTGGTCACGGTCGCGCTGCTCCAGGTCACCGTGCAGCGCCTGGGCGACGATGCCCTTGGCCGTCAGGTGGGCAACCACGTCCTCGCACTGCTGCTTGGTGAAGCAGAACGCCACGCAGGATTGCGGGCGGTAGTGGCCGAGCACACGGGTGACGGCTTCAAGGCGGTGCTGTGGGTCGATCTCGATGAAGCTCTGTTCGATCTGGTTATCGGTGTGCAGGCTCTCGACCTTGACCTGTTGCGGGTTACGCATGAAATCGGCGGCCAACTGCTTGATGCCGGACGGGTAGGTGGCCGAGAACAGCAGGGTCTGGCGGCGCGATGGGGTCTTGCCGATGATGCTGGCGATGGCGTCGAAGAAACCCATGTCGAGCATGCGGTCGGCTTCGTCCAGCACCAGCGTGTTCAGGCCGTCGAGCACCAGGGTGCCTTTGTCCAGGTGCTGCTGGATGCGCCCCGGGGTACCGACGATGATGTGCGCACCGTGCTCCAGCGAAGCGATCTGCGGGCCCAGCGAAACGCCGCCGCACAGGGTGAGGATCTTGATGTTGTCCTCGGCGCGGGCCAGGCGGCGCAGCTCTTTGGCCACCTGGTCGGCGAGCTCGCGGGTAGGGCACAGCACCAGCGCCTGGCAGCCGAAGTAGCGCGGGTTGATCGGGTTCAGCAGGCCGATGCCGAAGGCGGCGGTCTTGCCGCTGCCGGTCTTGGCCTGGGCGATCAGGTCCTGACCCTTGAGGATGACGGGCAGGCTCTGGGCCTGGATCGGCGTCATCGAGGCATAGCCGAGGGCGTCCAGGTTCGCCAGCATGGCGGCGGACAACGGCAAAGTTGCAAAGGCGGTGGATTCGGTGGTCACGAGGCGGGCCTGCGTTGCGAAGCGAAAAAATGCCGCACAGTCTACCAGCCTCGTGGCCATTCGCCCTACGGTTCCATGTGTTGTTCCGGACGACGGGCACGCCTTCCGTCCGTCGGCGCCAGTTGCAGGAAGATCGCTGCCGCCAGCATGGCCATCACGCCGATGGTGACAAACGTCAACTGGAAGGCGCCGAGGGTGCTTTCCACACCCTCGGCGCTACCGGCGGCGGTAAAGCCTCCAAGCAAGGCGCCGGCACAGGCCACGCCCAGGCTCAGCGCCAATTGTGCGACCACCGACAGCAGGCTGTTGCCGCTGCTGGCGCTGGCGTCATCGAGGTCGATCAGGGTTACCGTGTTCATGGCCGTGAACTGCATGGAGTTGACCGCGCCCAGCAGGCCCAGCTGGATCAGCAGCACTGCGTAGGGTGTCTGCTCATCGACCAGGCCGAGGCTGGCCAGCAGCAGGCCCAGCAACAAGGTGTTGCCGGTGAGGATGATGCGGTAGCCGAAGCGCTCGATCAGCGGCCTTGCGACAGACTTGGCCAGCATGGCCGCTGCCGCCAGCGGGATCATGCTCATACCGGCCTGGGCGGGTGAGTAGCCCAGTGCCACCTGCAGCAGCAACGGCACCAGGAACGGCAGTGCGCCGCTGCCCAGGCGGGCGAACAGGTTGCCGAGGATGCCGATGGCGAAGGTCCGCACGCGGAACAGGCTGGGCGAGAACAGCGGCTCCGGGTCGCGCCCGGCGCGCAGCCAGTAGGCGGCCAGGCAGGCCATGCCGGCGAACAGCAGCAACATCACCCGCAGGTGCGGCAGGTGCAACTCGCCCAGGCCTTCCATGGCGATGGTGATCAATACCATCGCTGCGCCAAACAACAGGAACCCCGGGCCGTCGAACGAGGTTCGCTCGGCACCGCGCAGGTCCGGGATGAATTTCCAGACGGCAATGCAGCCGATCAGGCCGACTGGAAGGTTGAGCAGGAAGATCCAGTGCCAGCTGAGGATTTCCACCAGCCAGCCGCCGACGGTCGGGCCCAGCAGTGGGCCGAGCAGGCCAGGGATGGTGATGAAACTCATGATCCGCACCAGCTCGCTGCGCGGGTAGGCGCGCAGCACCACCAGCCGCCCGACCGGCAGCATCAGTGCACCGCCCAGGCCCTGGACGACGCGGGCGAAGATCAGGAAGCCGAGGCTGTTGGCTGCGGCGCACAGCAGCGAGCCGAAGCTGAACAGCAGGATGGCGCTGAAGAAGATGCGCTTGGTGCCAAAACGGTCTGCAATCCAGCCCGAGGCGGGGATCAGCAGGGCCACCGTGAGCATGTAGGCGATGATCACACCCTGCATGCGCAGCGGGTCTTCGGCCAGCGAGCGGGCCATGGCCGGCAGCGCGGTGTTGAGGATGGTGCCGTCCAGGGATTGCATGAAGAAAGCGATGGCCACCACCCAGGGGATCCAGCGGGCGGTGACGGGGTCCAGCGGGGTGCGCTCAGGCATGACTTCCTCGTTTGTCAGTGCCGCCCCTTTCGCGGCTAAAGCCGCGAAAGGGGCGGCAAGTCCAGTCACAATGTCAGGGTCAGGCCTTTGACCAGTGCCCCGGGCAAATGGCTCGACCCGGTACTGCGCTGGCCATAGGTACTGGTCGACAAGATCATCTCGCGCTCCTGGGTCAGGTCCTCCAGCTGGTTGCCCAGCAAACTGTACAGGCTGTCATCGAAGCGCATGGTGCTCACCGGCCCCTGGATCTGCCCGTTTTCCACCCAGAAGGTGGCGAAGCGGGTCAGCCCGGTCATGCGTGCTGCCGGCAGGTCAGAGTAGTTCAGGTACCACAGGTTGCTGATGTACAGCCCGGTGCCAAGCCGCTCAAGGACCTGCTCATTGGCCAGGTTGCCCGGCGCCAGGCTGAGCGCGCAGGGCGACTCGTAGCTGTCGGCGCCATTGGCCAGTAGCTCGAACTCGACCGCGCTGCGTGCGCAGATCAAGCGTTGCTGCGCGGCGCCTTGCTGGATCAACGGCACATCCAGGCGTGGCGCCCCTTCATCGGAAAACGCCGGGCTCAGCGAGCCGCTGACCTGCTCGGTGAAGCTCACTAGCGGGCTTAACCGTGCATCGCCGTTGTACAGGCGCTGCAAGGCGCTGTTGCCGGTGGCGAGGGCCTGTGCGGAAAAACCGCCCCAGCACAGCATGCCGGCGATTTCGTCCATGGCCGCAGGCGCCAGGTAGGCTCGGTAGCTGCCAGGCTTGAGGGTAACTGCCGGGCGGCCAAGGAAGCCCAGTTGTTCACGTGCCTGGCGCAGGCGCTCGGTGAAGTCGTCGGCGCTCCACCGCTGGCCGGCGTAGTTGGCCTTCACCGCCTGGCCGTTTTCGTGGAACAGGCTCCAGTCAAAGTTGAAGCTGTTGGCCTGGTGCCAGCCAAAGGCCCCGAACGAACTGGCAAAGCCCCGGCAGATCGGGCCGGCGGCGTAGATGCCGACCAGGTCCAGGTTGCCAGCTTCACGGTCGAGCAGGGCCAGTACTTCGTCCAGTGCGGGCAGGGGATGGTCCAGCAGGCTGTGGCTGTGCCAGGCGCATTCGTCCAGGCGCAGGTACGGGTCGAGGGCCAGCAACGGCAAGGTCTGGCGCAGTTGCTGAAGGGCATCGCTCAGGCGCTGGCGGTCTAGTTGCACGTCGCCACTCAAGGTCACCTGCTGTTCCGCCTGGCGGCCATCGCGCACCAGCCGCAGTTGCGCGCTTGCCTGGCTCACTTCACCGGCCTGGCGCACCTTGGCGTGGTTGAACCGCACGAACTGCGACTGTTCTGCGCTGTAGCCGAGGGTGAACTGCTCGCCTGCTTGCAGGGCAGCGCGTACATCCCCGACAAGCGTTTCGAAAGCGTGCTTCATCAGGCGTCTCCTCCGAATACATCGATCTGGCTGAATACGCAGGCCGGCGAGGCATGGCCGACCCGCACCACCTGGTTAGGTTCGCCTTTGCCACAGTTGGGCGTGCCCAGTACCTGGAAGGTGCTGCGGTCGCCGACGGCCGACAGGTTGCGCCAGAACTGCGCGGAGATCCCACGGTAGTTGGGGTTCTTGACGATGCCCTTGAGCTCGCCGTTTTCAATCAACTGGCCATGTTCACAGCCGAACTGGAACTTGTTGCGCGCATCATCGATGGACCACGAGCGGTTGGTACGCATCAGGATGCCGTGCTCGATGCCTTGCACCAGTTGCTCCAGGCTCTGATCACCCGGTTCGATGTTGAGGTTGGCCATGCGGTCGATCGGTGCACGGTTCCAGCCACAGGCGCGGCTGTTGGCCACGCCGTCCAGGCCAGAACGGAACTGCGACAGCGCGCCGCCCAGTGGGCGCAGCAGCAGGCCGTCGCGGATCAGGAACTGCTTGCTGGCCGGGGTGCCGTCATCATCAAAGCTGTAGCTGGCCAGTTCTTCGCCGATGGTCGGGTCAAAGGTCACGTTCAACAGGCTGGAACCGTACTGCAGGTGGCCGAAGTCGCTGGCTTTGACGAAGCTGGTGCCCGCGTAGTTGCGCTCGTCGCCGAGGATGCGGTCCATCTCCAGCGGGTGGCCGATGGACTCGTGGATCTGCAGCATCATCTGGTCGGGCATCAGCAGCAGGTCGCGCGGGCCGCTGGGGGTGTTGGGGGCCAGCAGCAGTTGCAGTGCCTCGTCGGCCACCTGCCGGGCGGCGCCGACCAGCCCGCAGCGCTCGATGATCTCGAAACCGCCCTGCTGGCCGAAGTTGTCGCGGCCCAGGCTGCGGCTCTGGCTGTCCTGGCCATCGCTGGCGGTTACGCCCAGCCCCGGGAACAGGAAACGCTGTGCGTGGCGCAGTTCGGCGCCCGCGGAGTTCAGGTAGGTTTGCTCGACCAGGCTCAGGCCCAGACTGGCCTGCCAGTCCACCAGGCGGCTGTCCTTGGGCACGCTGGCCGATTCGGCAGCGAGCAGGCCAAGGCAGTCGGCGAGGGAGGGGACGGGCTGGTCGAAGTTGGGCGAGATATGGTCGTGGCGTGCGCTGGTCACCGGCTGGTTGCGCAGGTCCAGCAGGCTGTGTCGTGCAATCTGCCGGGCCAGCGCCTCGGCTTGTTCCAATGCGCGTTGCAGGCCAGCCTGGGAGAGGTCGGCGGTGGCCGCGTAGGCCTCCACGCCATTGACCCGCACGGTGAGCATGGCGCCTTCGTCCTGGCTGAAGAACGGCGGTTCGGCAACGTTGCGGCGAACCGACAGCGCCTGGTGCGACTGTTTCACATGGCGCAGGGAAAACAACTCGGCCGTACTGCGCAGCGCGGCAAAGCGCTGGCGCAGCAGGGCGCTGGAATCGAACATGCAAAAGCCTCCGTGTACACGGTGGCTCCCCCTTAGAACCACTCGTCCTGCATGGTGAGGCAAGTGTTGTCGCGCGCCTCTAGCAATGCCAGCTCATTATGGCAGCCCGGTACTTCCCAGGTCAGGAAATAACGCGCGGCCTGCAGCTTGCCCTGATAGAAGTCGCGATCGGCAGGGTGACCTTTCTGCAGGCCAAGCTCGGCGTGAATGGCCTGTTCCAGCCAGCGCCAGCCGATCACGCAATGGCCGAAGGCCTTGAGGTACAAGGCCGAGTTTGCCAGGGCACCCGCGACTTCGCCTTGGGCCATGTCGCCGAGCAGGGCCAGTGTCACGCCCTGTAGGCGGTTGACCAGATGCTCCAGTGGCTGGCGCAGTGGGTCGAGTTTGGGGTGGTGGCTTGCACGTTCGCCTGTGGTGGCGATCAGGCGGATCAGTTGCTTGAGCCCGGCACCTTGGTTCTGTGCCAGCTTGCGGCCGAGCAAGTCGAGCGACTGGATGCCTTCGGTGCCCTCGTGTATCGGGTTCAGGCGATTGTCGCGGTAGTACTGTTCCACCGGGTATTCGCGGGTATAGCCGTGGCCACCGAGGATCTGGATTGCCAGTTCGTTGGCCTTGAGGCAGAACGTCGAGGGCCACGACTTGACGATCGGGGTCAGCAGGTCGAGCAGCGCCTGCGCTTGTGTGCGGGACGTTTCGTCATCGGCGGTGTGGGTATCGTCGAACAGGCGCGCGGCGTAAAGGCCCAGGTCGAAGGCGCCTTCCACGTACGCCTTCTGTGCCAGCAGCATACGTTTCACATCGGTGTGCGCGATGATCGGCACCGCCGGGCTGAGCGGGTCCTTGCTGTCCGGCAGCCGGCCTTGCGGCCGTTGGCGGGCATATTCCAGCGAGTACAGGTAGCCGGCGTATCCGAGCATCACCGCGCCCATGCCAACGCCGATGCGCGCCTCGTTCATCATCTGGAACATGCAGGCCAGGCCCTGATGCGGCTGGCCGACCAGGTACCCGACGCACTGGCCGTTGTCGCCGAAGTTCAGCGCAGTGGAGGTAGTGCCGCGCCAGCCCATCTTGTGGAACAGCCCGGCCAGCAGTACATCGTTGCGCGGGCCAGGGCTGCCGTCGGGGTTTACGTGGTACTTGGGCACGATGAACAGCGAGATGCCTTTCACCCCGGGGGGTGCGTCCGGCAGCTTGGCCAGCACCATGTGCACGATGTTTTCCGACAGTTCGTGGTCGCCACCGGAGATGAAGATCTTGTTGCCCTTGAGCCGGTAGCTGCCGTCGCCCGCAGGTTCGGCACGGGTGCGGATGTCGGCCAGAGACGAGCCTGCGTGGGGTTCGGTCAGGGCCATGGTGCCAAAGAAGCGGCCCTCGATCATCGGCTGGAGGAACAGGCGTTTCTGTTCGTCTGTGCCGAAGCTCTCGATCAGGTTGGCCGCGCCCATGGTCAGGAACGGGTAGGCCGTGGTGCCGGCGTTGGCGGCCTGGAAGTGTGCGAAGCACGCCTGCGAGACCAGGCTGGGCAGCTGCATGCCGCCGACCTCGAAGTCGCGATTGGCGTTGAGGAAGCCGGCCTTGAGGAAGGCATCGACGGCAGGCTTGACCTCAGGGATCAGTTCAGCGCGGCCGTCCACGTAGCGCGGCTCGTTTTCGTCGGCCTTGCGGTTGTGCGGGGCGAAGTACTTTTCGGCGATGGTGCGGGCGGTGGTCAGTGCCGCGTCGAAGGTTTCGCGGCTGTGCTCGGCGAAGCGCGGGCGCTGGGTGAGGGCTTGGGCGTCGAGCACTTCGTAGAGCTCGAAGGCCAGGTTGCGGGGGCTGAGCAGGGTCTCGGGCATGGTGGCGGTCCTGAGGCGGGATGCTGCGAGTGTAGGGAATCGGGTGGGGTGGGGGGAGGTTAATAGGTTTGGGTGATATGGGTTTAGAACGGGTGGGGCATACAGGTGCTTGCCTTGATGTTTTCTGCGCCTGTGAGACCGAGCGCCGCCCGCGCGGCGCTTCGCAGCACAAGGCTGCTCCTACATCTGTTTCGGGCCAGTTAAGCCTGTGGCAGGCGCGCGCGACCGCTTTGTTTGTACGACGCGATTTCGCGCCATGCACCAAGGGGGTCGCGCGCAATTCCCCAGGAATAATTGGCCCGAAACAGATGTAGGAGCAGCCTTGTGCTGCGAAGCGCCGCGCGGGCGGCGCTCGATCTCACAGGCGCCAAACATCTCAAGATATGCGCCCATAAAAAAGGAGAGCCGAAGCTCCCCTTTTTTATCAACAGCAATCAGCCAATGGTCATCAAGCTGGCATTACCCCCCGCCGCCGCAGTGTTCACACTCACCGCCCGCTCAATCACCAACCGCTCGAGCGCAATCTGGTGATCCCCGCTGGACAGCCCGTGCACACCGACGATCGCACCAGCACGCTTGGCCACCTGCTGGCACACGCTGCGCAGCTGGTCCGAGTCGCCATGGTGAATCACGGCGTCGAACGCCACGTCATCCTTGTTCCAGTCCGCCACCAGCTTGACCTTGGCCTGCAGCTCACGCGGCAGACGGGCACGCAGGGCCTTGCCCGGTTCGCTGTCAGCCCACACCGCCGAGCTACCAACGGCCAGTACGGCAGCCAGTTGCGCCAGCAGGTCAGCGTCGTTGTCGGCCAGGCACAGAACGTGCTCACGCGGCAGGATGGTGTAGCTGTTGCGCTCGCCGGTCGGGCCTGGCAGCAGGCGGGCGATGCCGCTCTGCGACTGGCTGGCGAACTGGTCGCACAGCGCAGCCAGGTCGGCCAGCTGGTTGCTCTGGGCCCAGGCCTTCAGGCCGTGCAGTGGCTTGACCAGCTGTTCGTGCAGGGTGCGGTCTGGCTTGCCTTCGCCATCCTGCTGCTGGAAGTGGCGGCCAATCGCGTCGGCCGGGCGGGTCGACAGCAGGCGGTACAGGTACAGCGGGCCGCCGGCTTTAGGGCCGGTGCCAGACAGGCCTTCACCACCGAATGGCTGCACGCCCACCACTGCACCGACGATGTTGCGGTTGACGTACATGTTGCCGGCATTGGCGTTTTCCACCACCTTGGCGATGGTCTCGTCGATGCGGGTGTGCACGCCGAGGGTCAGGCCGTAGCCGGAGGCGTTGATCTGCTCGATCAGTTGGTCCAGGTTGCGGCGGTTGTAACGCACCACGTGCAGCACCGGGCCGAAAATTTCACGCTTCAGCTCGTCGAAGCTTTCCAGCTCGATCAGGGTCGGCATCACGAAGGTGCCACGTTTGACCTCGGCAGCATCGGCAATGGCCACTTGATACACCGCGCGGCCTTTCTCACGCATGCCCTGGATGTGCTTCTCGATGCCGGCCTTGGCTTCGGCATCGATCACCGGGCCAATGTCCACGGCCAGGCGGTCCGGGCAGCCCAGGCGGCTTTCGGCCATGGCGCCCTTGAGCATTTCGATCACGCGGTCGGCGGAGTCTTCCTGCAGGCACAGCACGCGCAGGGCCGAGCAACGCTGGCCGGCACTGTCGAAGGCCGAGGACACCACGTCGATCACCACCTGCTCGGTCAGTGCCGAGGAGTCGACGATCATCGCGTTCTGGCCACCGGTTTCGGCGATCAGCGGGATCGGACGGCCCTGGTTGTCCAGGCGGCCGGCGACGTTGCGCTGCAGCAGGCGGGCAACCTCGGTGGAACCGGTGAACATCACGCCTTTGACGCGTTCGTCACCAACCAGGCCGGCACCGACGGTTTCGCCACGGCCCGGCAGCAGTTGCAGCACGCCCTCGGGGATGCCGGCTTCCAGCAGCAGGCGCACGGCCTGGGCGGCAATCAGCGGGGTTTGTTCGGCTGGCTTGGCCAGCACCGGGTTGCCGGCAGCCAGGGCCGCAGCTACCTGGCCGGTGAAGATCGCCAGCGGGAAGTTCCACGGGCTGATGCACACCACCGGGCCCAACGGGCGGTGGGCGTCGTTGCTGAAGTCGTTGCGTGCCTGCACGGCGTAGTAGCGCAGGAAGTCAACGGCTTCACGCACTTCGGCGATGGCGTTGGCGAAGGTCTTGCCGGCCTCGCGGATGAGCAGGCCCATCAACGGCTGGATTTCGGCCTCCATCAGGTCGGCGGTGCGTTCCAGAATGGCAGCACGCTCGGCGGGCGGGGTGGCCTGCCAGATCGGCGCGGCGTTCAGTGCGCACTGGATGGCGTTGTCGACGTCGGCAACGGTGGCTTCCTGCACATGGCCGACCACGTCGCGATGATCCGCCGGGTTCAGTACCGGCGCGGCAGCGCTTTCACTGGCGGCGCAGGCCAGCAGCGGGGCGGCCTTCCAGTCGTTGTGAGCGGTGGCCAGCATGGCGCAGGACAGCGACGCCAGGCGGTGTTCGTTGGCCATGTCGATGCCGGCCGAGTTGGCCCGCTCGGTGCCATACAGGTCGCGCGGTAGCGGGATACGCGGGTGTGGCAGGCCGATGTTGCCTTCCTGGGTGCCCATGCGCTCGATACTGGCGACCGGGTCGGCGACCAGTTCCTGGATGGAAATCGAGTGGTCGGCGATGCGGTTGACGAACGAGGTGTTGGCGCCGTTTTCCAGCAGGCGACGCACCAGGTAGGCCAGCAGCGTTTCGTGGGTGCCGACCGGTGCATAGACGCGGCACGGACGGTTCAGCTTGCCATCGGCAATCTTGCCGACCACTTGCTCGTACAGCGGCTCGCCCATGCCGTGCAGGCACTGGAACTCGTACTGGCCCGGGTAGTAGTTCTGCCCGGCAATGTGGTAGATGGCCGAGAGAGTGTGGGCGTTGTGGGTGGCGAACTGCGGGTAGATGGCTTCTGGCACGGCCAGCAGCTTGCGGGCGCAGGCGACGTAGGACACGTCGGTGTACACCTTGCGGGTGTAGACCGGGTAGCCTTCCAGGCCCTCGACCTGGGCGCGCTTGATCTCGCTGTCCCAGTAGGCGCCTTTCACCAGGCGGATCATCAGGCGGTGGCGGCTGCGCTTGGCCAGGTCGATGACGTAGTCGATCACGTACGGGCAGCGCTTCTGGTAGGCCTGGATGACAAAGCCGATCCCGTTCCAGCCCGCCAGCGACGGCTCGAAGCACAGGCGCTCCAGCAGGTCGAGCGACAGCTCCAGGCGGTCGGCTTCTTCGGCGTCGATGTTCAGGCCGATGTCGTACTGCTTGGCCAGCAGGGTCAGCGACAGCAGGCGCGGGTACAGCTCTTCCATCACGCGCTCGTACTGGGCGCGGCTGTAGCGCGGGTGCAGTGCCGACAGCTTGATCGAGATGCCCGGGCCTTCATAGATGCCGCGGCCATGGGAGGCCTTGCCAATCGAGTGGATGGCCTGCTCGTAGGACGCCAGGTACTTCTGCGCATCGTGCTCGGTAAGCGCGGCTTCGCCGAGCATGTCGTAGGAATAGCGGAAACCCTTGGCCTCAAAGCGGCTGGCATTGGCCAGTGCTTCGGCGATGGTCTCGCCAGTGACGAACTGCTCGCCCATCAGGCGCATGGCCATGTCGACGCCCTTGCGGATCATCGGCTCGCCGCTCTTGCCGATGATGCGCGTGAGCGAGGAGGTAAGGCCGGATTCGTTGTGGGTGCTGACCAGCTTGCCGGTCAGCAGCAGGCCCCAGGTGGCGGCGTTGACGAACAGCGACGGGCTGTTGCCCAGGTGCGGCTGCCAGTTGCCGGTGCTGATCTTGTCGCGGATCAGCGCGTCACGGGTGCCCTTGTCGGGGATACGCAGCAGGGCTTCGGCCAGGCACATCAGCGCCACGCCTTCCTGGGACGACAGCGAGAACTCCTGCAGCAGGCCCTGGACGATGCCGGCACGGCCGCCAGCGCTCTTCTGGTTGCGCAGTTTTTCGGCGATGCCAGCGGCCAGCTTGTTGGTGGCCTCGGCCAGCGGTGCGCTCAGGCGCGCCTGCTCCAGCAGCATTGGTACCACTTCCTGCTCGGGACGGCGGTAGGCGGCGGTGATCGCCGAACGTAGTACCGACTGTGGCAGGATGCTTTCGGCAAATTCAAGGAAGCACTGGTGGCTGTGGTCGGCCTGAACATCACCGGCATCTTCAGCCAGGCTGGTGGCGTGGCCGTTGAGTTCGGTCAGGGTGGCACCACCCTCGAGCTTCTCCAGGTAATTGAAGATCGCTTGCTTGATCAACCAGTGCGGCGTGCGGTCAATCGACTGCGCAGCTGCCTTGAGTCGCTCACGGGTCGGGTCATCGAGTTTGACCCCAAGGGTGGTCGTCGCCATTTCTTATCCTCGTTATTGCCACGGCTGTGGCCTAAGCTGGCGCCAAGAGTAGCTGTAGGACAATTCGGGTGCAACCAGGTGCAACCCGAATTTTTTGTGTAAAAGGTGCAACTCGTCTGACAGACATTTCCACACCCTGAAAAGGGGCGTTTCCGGTTCGTTTTGATCTGAAAAACCGGCTTGATGCGCCAAAAAGGAGCAAAAAAGTGGCTTTTACAAAAAATGCTCAAGCGGGTGCAACTTGTAAAAGAAAAATGGTTGCACCTGCTTTGCGTTGTTGCATAGGATTCGCCGCCTGGGTGCAACCGCCATGGCTGCGGTTGTGCATGAGATAAAAACAAACGCCAGGGCACACGCATGGGCAATCCACTAACGATCACTTTCGTGGTCTACATCGCGGCAATGGTGCTGATCGGCTTCGCGGCCTATCGCGCCACCAACAACCTTTCCGATTACATTCTGGGCGGTCGCAGCCTGGGTAGCGTGGTCACCGCGCTGTCCGCCGGCGCATCCGACATGAGCGGCTGGCTGCTGATGGGCCTGCCGGGCGCCATCTACTTCTCGGGCCTGTCCGAGGCCTGGATCGCCATCGGCCTGACCGTTGGTGCTTACCTCAACTGGCTGTTCGTGGCCGGCCGGCTGCGCGTGCAGACCGAGCACAACGGTGATGCGCTGACCCTGCCTGACTACTTCGCCAGCCGTTTCGAAGACAATAGCGGCTTGCTGCGTATCATTTCGGCGATCGTCATCCTGGTGTTCTTCACCATTTACTGCGCCTCTGGCATCGTTGCCGGTGCCCGTCTGTTCGAAAGCACCTTTGGCATGCCGTACGAGACTGCCCTGTGGGCTGGCGCCGCAGCTACCATCGCCTACACCTTCGTTGGTGGCTTCCTGGCGGTGAGCTGGACCGATACGGTGCAGGCTTCGCTGATGATCTTCGCGCTGATCCTGACCCCGGTGATCGTGCTGATTTCCACGGGCGGCTTCGACACCACTTTTGCTGCCATCGAAGCGGTGAACCCGGCCAACTTCGACATGTTCAAAGGTGCCACCTTCATCGGCATCATCTCGCTGATGGGTTGGGGCCTGGGCTACTTCGGCCAGCCGCACATCCTGGCGCGCTTCATGGCCGCCGATTCGGTGAAGTCGATTGCCAATGCCCGCCGCATCTCCATGACCTGGATGATCCTGTGCCTGGCCGGTACCTGCGCCGTGGGCTTCTTCGGCATCGCCTACTTCTCGGCCAACCCTGACCTGGCAGGCCCGGTCACCGAGAACCATGAGCGTGTCTTCATCGAGCTGGCCAAGATCCTGTTCAACCCATGGATCGCCGGCGTGCTGCTGTCGGCTATTCTGGCGGCGGTGATGAGCACCCTGAGCTGCCAGCTGCTGGTGTGCTCAAGCGCCCTGACCGAAGACTTCTACAAGGCCTTCCTGCGCAAGAACGCTTCGCAGGTCGAGCTGGTGTGGGTCGGTCGGCTGATGGTACTGGCCGTGGCACTGATTGCCATCGCCATGGCTGCCAACCCGGAAAACCGCGTGCTGGGCCTGGTGGCTTATGCCTGGGCCGGCTTCGGTGCGGCCTTCGGTCCGGTGGTGCTGATTTCGGTGCTGTGGAAAGGCATGACCCGTAACGGCGCGCTGGCCGGTATCGTGGTTGGTGCACTGACCGTGATCCTGTGGAAGCAGATCGATACCTGGGGCCTGTACGAAATCATCCCGGGCTTCCTGCTGGCGAGCATCGCCATTGTTCTGGTGAGCAAGCTGGGCAGCCCGTCGAAAGCGATGGTGCAGCGCTTCGAGACTGCCGACGCGGCGTATCACGCTGACAAGTAATACCCGTTGAATCGGCGTTGCCTTCTTCGCGGGCTAGCCCGCTCCCACAGGTACTGCGCAGGGTTCTGAGAACTGTGCAGGCCCTGTGGGGGCGGGTTTACCCGCCAAGCAGGCGCCGCCGATCAGCAGCCAGGCCTGACTCCGCCTGCAAGGCAAGGTAAACTTGCCGCCTTCGCAGGAGTTGCCATGAACTATCGTCACGCCTTCCACGCCGGCAACCACGCCGACGTCCTCAAACACATCGTGCTGACCCGCCTCATCGCCTTGATGTCGCGCAAGGAGCAGCCGTTCGCCTACATCGATACCCACGCAGGGCTCGGTCTGTACGACCTGCAAGGCGACCAGGCAACCCGCACCGGCGAGTACCTGGAGGGCGTCGCCCGTCTGTGGGGTCGTGATGATGTGCCGGCCATGGCTGCCGATTACCTGCGCGTCATCAAGCGGCTGAACGCCGATGGTGAGCTGCGTTACTACCCCGGTTCGCCCGAACTGGCGCGCCGCCTGATGCGTCAGCAAGATCGCGCGCTGCTCAACGAAAAGCACCCTGAAGACGGGCCGCTGCTCAAAGAGAACATGAAAAAAGACCCGCGTGTGGTCGTGCACCTGGGCGAAGGCTGGCATGTGCCCAGGGCCCTGCTGCCGGTGCAGGAAAAGCGCGCGATCATGCTGATCGACCCGCCGTTCGAGCAGGCCGATGAGCTCAAACGCTGCACCAATTCCATGAAAGAGGCGATCAGCCGCATGCGCCAGACCGTCGCGGCCATCTGGTACCCGATCAAGGACCAGCGCTCGCTGACGCGTTATTACCAGGACCTGACCAGCACCGGCGCGCCGAAGCTGCTGCGGGTCGAGCTGTATGTGCACCACCAGGATAGCCCGCAGGGCCTCAATGGTTCGGGTCTGGCCATCGCCAACCCGCCGTGGGGCCTGGAGGAAGAGCTCAAGGAGCTTCTGCCGTGGCTCGCCAAGGAGCTGGCCCAGACGGACGGTAGCTATCGCATGGACTGGCTCATCGCCGAATAATAATGCTTGCCTGTACTGGCCTCATCGCCGGCAAGCCAGCTCCCACAAGTACCGCATCTCCCTTGAGGTAGCGGTGTTCCTGTGGGAGCTGGCTTGCCGGCGATGAGGCCAGTACAGGTTGCCGCGTTGCGCGCATGTTTGCGTTATAATCCCGCCCTTTAGCCGCCACCCGCCCAAGAGGCCGCTGGCGCATTTTTACCGAATGAAGAGGCTAATCCCTTGGCATTGACGATTCTTGGCCTGTCCGGCGCCCTTAGCCATGACCCTTCCGCGGCCCTGTACATTGACGGCAAGCTGATTGCCGCCGCCGAAGAAGAGCGCTTCGTGCGTGACAAGCATGCGAAGAACCGCATGCCCTACGAGTCGGCGAAGTTCTGCCTGGAGCAGGCAGGCATCAAGCCGTCCGACGTCGACGTGGTAGCCATCCCGTTCGCCCCGATCAGCCTGTTCGGCAAGGCGCGCTGGCACTATGCCAAGCGTTACTGGTACGCCCCGGATCGCGCCCTCGACGCCATCCTGATGGGCAACCGTCGCTACAAGCGCTACCGCAAGAAGATCGTCTGGTGCCTGGAGCAGCTGGGCTTCGACCCGAAAAAGGTCAAGATCGAGCCAGTCGAGCACCACTTGGCCCACGCCTCCAGTGCCTACCACTGCTCGGGCTTCAAGGAAAAAACCGCGATCCTCGGCATTGACGGTAAAGGCGAATACGCCACCACCTTCTTTGGCTACGGCGAAAACGGCAAGATCCACAAGATCAAGGAATTCTTCGACCCGGACTCCCTGGGCGGCTTGTATGGCGCAATCACCGAGTTCCTCGGCTTCGAGATGCTCGACGGCGAGTTCAAGGTCATGGGCATGGCGCCATATGGCGACGCCAGCAAGTACGACTTCTCGCGCCTGGCCAGCTTCGAAAACGGCGAGCTGGTGATCAACACCGAGTACGCCAACGTCATCGGCTTGCGTCGCTATAAAGAGAAGGGCAAGGGGTTCTACTTCTCGCCAAAGCTGATCGAATGGCTGGGCCCCAAGCGCGAAGGCGATATCGCCGACGAGCCTTACATTCATTACGCGGCCAGCATGCAGGCGCTGTTCGAGAAGCTGGCGCTGCAGATGATCGACCACTACCTGGGCGACACCCTGCGTGAAACCGGTAAGCTGGCCTTCGCCGGCGGCTGTGCGCTGAACGTCAAGCTCAACCAGAAGATCATTGCCCGCCCGGACGTGAAAGAACTGTTTGTGCAGCCGGCCTCTGGCGACGCCGGTACTGCTGTCGGCGCGGCCGCCTATGTTTCCCACGCCCGTGGCGTACCGGTCGAGAAGATGGAACACGTCTACCTCGGCCCGTCGTACTCCAACGAAGACGTGATCGCGGCCTGCGCCCGGCACCCGAACCAGCCGAAGTGGCGCAAGCTCGACAACATGCCGCAGCAGATCGCCCAGATCATGGTCGATGGCAACCCGGTGGCCTGGTTCCAGGGCCGCATGGAGTTCGGCCCGCGTGCCCTGGGTGGCCGTTCGATCATTGGCTGCCCAAGCGTCGAAGGCGTGGCTGACCGCATCAACCACCAGATCAAGTTCCGCGAGCGCTGGAGACCTTTCTGCCCGTCGATGCTCGACACCGTCGCCCCGCAGATGATCAAGGTCGACCACCCGGCGCCGTTCATGACCTTCACCTTCGAAGTGGCTGAAGAGTGGAAGACCCGCGTACCGGAAGTGGTGCACGAGGACGGTACTTCGCGTGCACAGGTGCTCAAGCGCGAGTACAACCCGCGCTACTACGACATGATGAAAGCGCTGGAAGACCTGACCGGCAACGGCGTGTCGCTGAACACCTCGCTGAACCGCCGCGGTGAACCGATGATCTGCTCGCCGACCGACGCCCTGAACATGTTCTTCGGCTCGGACCTGCAGTACCTGATCATGGAAGACATCCTGGTTGTGAAGGACGGCGCGGCCGCGTATGACCAGCCGCTCTGAACCGCGCATCCTGCAGTTCTGCCATGGCTATGACGGGCCGTTCCTCGACTGCGCCCGTCAGTACGCCAGCCTGTTCCAGGGGCGTGGCTACCAGGTCACCACGGTGTTCCTCACCGGTGCAGCCGACCCGCTGGTAGCGGCCGGCTGCGCATCGGACGAGGTCCTCTTCCTGGAGTTCAGCTCCAAGGCTGTGCGTGGCCTGAAGCTCGGTGCCATTCGTGCCTTGCGGCGCATCGCGGCCGAGCGCAACTTCGCCTTCTGCATTGCCCACCGCTTCAAGCCCATCTACGTGGCCCTGCTGGGTACCGGCCTGCCGGTCATTGGCGTGCACCATGCCTTTGGCGACTATGAGCGCAAAGGCCGTCGGCTGTTCGCCAACCTGTTCAGCAAGCGCCTGAGCCTGCTGGGCGTGTCGGACGCGGTGCGCGACGACATGCGCCGCTGCCTGCCACAGTGGCCGGCCGAGCGCATCCAGACCCTTTACAACCGCATCGACATCGACGCCCTGCAAACAGCCCTGGTGCCGCGCGTCGAGGCACGCCAGGCCCTGGGCCTGGCTGCCCAGGCGTGGGTCGTCGGCAACGTCGGGCGCCTGCACCCGGACAAGGACCAGGCCACGCTGTTGCGTGGTTTTGCCCAGGCCCTGCCCGCGCTGCCGGCCGGTGCGCGTCTGGCGATCCTTGGCAAGGGCCGGCTGGAAGCCGAACTCAAGGCCCTGGCCGCCGAGCTGGGCATTGCCGGGGAGGTGGACTTCCTGGGCCAGGTGCCGGATGCACGCCGCTATTTCCAGGCCTTCGACGTGTTCGCCCTGAGCTCCGACCATGAGCCGTTCGGCATGGTCCTGCTCGAAGCCATGGTTGCCGGCGTGCCGGTGCTGGCCACGGCCTGTGGCGGGGCCCGCGAAGTGGTCGAGGGTGTGGGTGTGCTGTTCCCGCTAGGCGATGCCGCACAGTTGGCCCACGGGCTGAAGCACATGGCCACGCTGGACGCTGAACAGCGTCAGGCCTGTGCCGGGCACATGCTGCAGCGCCTGCATGAACGCTTCTCCGATCAAGCTGTACGCGAGGCCTTCTGGCAGCTGCCGCAAGTACGTGCGCTGGTGGGGCAGGCCTGATGCTCAATCGTATCCAGGCCTTCCGCGAGCGCGGTTGGCAAGCCATCGACGCCCAGGCTTATGCCGAGGCATGGGGGCGTTTTGGTGGCAGTGTTGCCACCCATCCGCTGGTGGTCGAGCAACTGGCTGACCTGGCGCAGATCCCGGTGCGTTACCTGGGCTGGTACCAGGCCGGCGAACTGAAAGCCGCCATCCCGACCTGGGGGCGCCACCTGGCGCTGGCCAAGGACGTGCTCAAACGTGCCGGCAAAAAAGCCCTGTTCGACCTGGGCAATGCCGAAATCATCCTGCCAGCGGCGGTCGATGCCGCTGCACCGTTGCGCCATACCGCACGCTACCTGTCCGAACTGTGCCAGGGCCGTTTCAGCGGCCTCAAGGCGCAGAAGGAACAGCTGGCGATGGCGCGGGCGCACGAAGACCTGTCGAAGAAATTCCGCTACAACCAGCGCCGCGAACTGCGCCTGCTGGAAGAGGCGGGTGGCGTGGTACGCCCGATCAGCGACTTCAGTGCGCAGGAAATCGCCAGCATGTACTGCGACCTGTTCCAGCGCCGCTGGGGCTTCCCGGCCACCGGTGCCGAGCGCATGGCCGAGGTGCTGGAGCGCCTGCGCGAGCTGCTGATCGGCTCGGTGCTGATGCTGGACGGCAAGCCGATTGCCATTCAGCTGGTGTACCGCGTCGAAGCGCCGGGATGGGTCAGTGTCGAGTACATCAATGGCGGTGTAGACCCGGAAACCAAGGCCTTCAGCCCCGGCAGCGTATTGAGCTTCCTCAATACCCAGGCCGCCTGGGAAGATGCCCGGGCGCGCAACAAGCCATTGCGCTTCTCGTTTGGCCGTGCCGACCGCGAATACAAGGACCGTTGGTGCAACCCTGTGCCGGTGTATCAGGTGTGAGCCGCAAGCAGCAGTTGCTCAAGCGCCATCGGCGCAACAAGCGCCTGGGCTTGCTGACCGGCCTGGTCGCGCTGATCGCCCTCGGTGTATTGGCCTGGTGGTGGCTGCCGCTGTTGCTGTTGCCGCTGCTCTGGGCCGCCCACGAGGCCTGGTTTGCCGACCACCTGTTCTATGCGCCAGGCGAGGACTACGCCTACGATTTCGGTGAACAGGCGCGGGAAGTTCCTGCCAGCCTGCACGATGGGCTGCTCAAGGCTGACTGCGCATTGCAGGGCGATGAAACCCTTGTGCTGGAGCTGCGGGTAAAAGGCAGCTGGCTCGGGCGGTTCTTCGACCCGCAGGTTGTGCTGGTGGCGGCTGAGCAGGCCGACCGGCAAACCTTCGAGCGTGGCGTCGATGGCGTGCGATTCCTCAACCTGACCGGCCTGGCTGCGCCACTGCAAGCCGGCATGTTGCGCCTGCGTGGTCGTCATTGCCGGCTGCTGGGCGAGCCGCGTCTGTGGATAACCCCGGCGGTCGAACTGCAGCGGCGCCGGGTGATGGTGATTGCGCCGCATGCCGACGACGCCGAGCTGGCTGCCTATGGCCTTTACAGCCAGGCGGATGAGACCTGGGTAGTGACGCTGACCGCCGGTGAAATCGAGGCCGAGCACTACCAGCAGATGGGCTTGGCCAAGGCCGAGGCAGCGCGCCTGAAGGGTCGCCTGCGCGCCTGGGACAGCATCGCGGTGCCGCGCTGGGCCGGTGTGCCGGAGTCGCGTTGCGTGCAACTGGGTTACTTCTGCCTGCAACTGCCTGCCATGCAGGCAGCGCCCGACCAGCCGGCAGCCTCCCGTGAAGCTGACCTCGCCGATATCCGCGTGTTCCGCCAGTTCAACCCGTTCCCGCTGCCGGGCGATCGCGATGGCGCGCCAACCTGGCACAACCTGCTGGCCGACCTGCGTGCCCTGTTGGAAATGGCCAAGCCAGAAGTACTGGTGATGCCGCACCCGCAGCTCGACCCGCACCCTGATCACATCTGTGCACAAGCAGCAGTGCTTGAAGCCTTGCAAGGCCTGGCCTGGCAGCCACAAACCCTGCTGTGCTACGCCAACCACCTGCATGATAACGACCGCTGGCCCATGGGCGACAGCGGCGATGGCGTGGCCTTGCCTCCGCAGCTGAGTGCTGCGCAGGCCTGGGCACCTTGCAGCCTGGTGCTGGACCTGGCTACCCAGCATGACAAGGCCATGGCCCTGGGCATGATGCACGACCTGCAGCCGCCCGCGCCGTTCAAGCGCCGCCTGCGCCGCTTGCTGCAACGCTGGCTGGCCGGGCGGCGGCCGTCGCCTTACGGGGAGAACGAGTTCTTCCGCAAGGCCGTGCGCCGACACGAGCTGTTCTGGCGGCGCGAGCTGTAAGCACGCCCCATGGTTGACCGCGATGGCGCAGAGCGCCCAAGGAAAGCAATGAAAGTCCTATTTCTGGTGCAGAAGGAACAGCGGGCGATTCTCGACCGCCTGTACGATGGCGTCGCGGCCAACTGCGAGTGCGACCTGCGTTGGCTGACCAGCGAAGACCAGCGCAACCTGCGTCGCTATTTCAAGCGCGAAGTGCAGGTCGAGCGCTATGACCGCATCGTGTTCTTCCTGCGCTTCAAGCAGGAAATCCGCCAAGTGGCCTTCATCCGCACCGTACCGAACCTGGTGATCCTCGAGCACGACGCCTACCAGAACTACATTCCGTGCAAGTACACCGGCAAATTCAGCGCTCATTACCGCCAATTGCCATGGGCACGGGTGATCAGCTCTGGCTACATGGTCAGCGAGCGCCTGCGCCAGGAAGGTTTCGATGCGGTGTTCGTGCCCAAGGGCTATGACGAGCAGTTGCTCGCCGACCAAGGGCGTGAGCGCGACATCGAACTGGCCTTCGTCGGCAGTGTCAACAGCGTGGCCTACAGCGGTCGCAAGGCGCTGCTGGACGAGTTGGGGCAGGTCGAGAACCTGCTGGTAACCCGTACCAAGTCGGGTGATGACTATTGCAACACGCTCAACCGTATTCGTTTCTTCGTCAGTGCCGACGTCGGCATGGGCGAATACATGATCAAGAACTTCGAAGCCATGGCCTGTGGTTGCGTGTTGCTGGCGTACGACCAGGGCGAGGAAGAAAACCGCGCATTGGGCCTGCAGGACATGCACAACGTGGTGTTCTATGACAACATCCCGACCCTTCAGGAAAAGCTCCGCCGTTTGCGTGCAAACCCTGAACTGGCCCGGCAGATTGCAGAAAATGGCCGCCATCTGGCGGTTTCCCGTTTCAGTTTCGCCGCAGTTGGACGTAGCATCGTCGACCACATGCGCCCCGCGCTCAGGCCTCACCCACCGTTGTCTGCATGGCAGCGGCTGCGCCTGAAACTGGGCATCTAAACAAGAGCTTTCGCGCCCAGGAGCGGGTGTTGAAAGCCGATAGTCGCAATGCGGAGGGAGTCCGGTGCGCTTTTCAGAAGAAAGTGATGTCACGCTTGTCGTGACCAGTTGTGGGCGGTTCGATCTGCTCAAAGATACCCTTGAGAGTTTCGATCGCTACAACACCGCGCCCATTCGCGAAGTGTTCATCACCGAAGATTCCGGTGACGATGCCGTGCATGGCGCTGTGCCAGAGCACTGGAAACCGTACTGCAAGGTGTTCGTGAACCGGCCCAAACTCGGCCAGTTGCCGTCAATCGACCTGGCCTACAGCCACGTCAAGACGCCGTACATTTTCCACTGCGAAGACGACTGGCATTTCTACCGCCAGGGCTTCGTCGAAGACTCGCGGGCCATCCTGGATGTCAGCCCCAACCTGTTGCAGGTGTGGCTGCGCAGCCATGCCCATGACCTGGCCGTCCACAGCCCGTACATCCACCTGGGCGATCGCCAGATCATCGCCGGTGTGCCGTGCTACCCGCTGCTGTCCGACAAGGCCGAATGGCAGGCGTTTTCGCTCAACCCCGGCCTGCGTCGATTGAGCGATTACCAGCGCTGTGCGCCATTTGCCGCCTATGCTGGAGAGAAGGCGCTTTCCCGACGCTACGCTGAGTTAAATCTGACAGCGGTCACCTTAGAGGGTGATGCAGTATTGCACACTGGATTTGGCAATCACGTGACCTTGCCCATTGAAGTGGAGCGCAAGGCCAAGCGTCGCCAACGTGATCGGATCAAACTGGCATTGACGCTGGTGACAGGTGCCTTGATCGGCATGGGTATCACCCTTTTTGTTCAATGAAGTCGCTGTCCCACCTGACATGAGCGGGAGAGGGCCCATGAACATCGTCAATATGATGTGGGCGGGTGGAACGCCGTACATGTCCATCCACAAGGTGCATCGGCAAGTGCTGTCGCATGCCGGTAACGATGCCCGGATCAGTAACTGGTTGCTGCTGGGTAGCGGGCTCTGCTGTGGGCTCGGTTCGACGCGGGAGTGGCACATGCCGCCACGTGCGCTGAAAGGGCGACACCTGTGGCGCCTGCTGCGGCCGTGGTTGCGCATGCGCTTGCGCAAGGCGCTGACCGAGGCCAAGGCAGAAATCGTGCTGCTCGACGGTATTGGTGTCGCGCGGCTGGTACTGCCGCTGTTGCAGAACATTCCCCAGGTGCGGGCCAAGGTGCTGTTCCATGGCAAGACGCGTCTGAACAGCAGCGATATTCGCCTGTTGCGTATGCTCCCGGCCGAGCGGCTGAGCATCGCGGCCGTGTCGCATACGCTGGCTGAATCGCTGGAGCATGACCTGGGTCGGCCGGTGCAGACCCTGCGCATGGCGCTTGATCCGCTGGCGTTCGTCGAGCCGTTGCTGAGCCGGGACCAGGCCAGGCAGGCGCTGCAATTACCTCAGGCCGACGGGGTGATGCTGGGCGCGGTAGGGCGGTTGGTAGAGAGCAAAGGCTTTGAAATGCTGATCGAGGCATTCGCCAAGGCCAATGCACGGCAACCGGGCCTGCAGTTGGCGATCATTGGTGAGGGGCCGCAGCATGCCGTGCTGCAGGCGCGTATCGACGCGCTGGGCCTGGCCGGGCGTGTTCACCTGCGCGGTCACCGTGAAGACCTGCAGCAGCTGTATCGGGCATTCGACTGGCTATTGGTGCCTTCGCGTTCCGAAGGCCTCGGGCTGGTGGTGCAAGAGGCCGTGATGGCCGATGTGCCGGTGGTGTGCAGTGACCTTCAGGTGTTCCGCGAGCAGTTGCGCGATACCGGTGGCTACCTGCCCATTGCCGACGAAAGCGCCTGGGCTGAGGCGATCGAGCGCTGTACGGCAATCGGTGCCCCGGCGGTAGCCGCCAGGCAGCGCCAGGCGCTGGCGCCGGAGCAGGCCTGGCAGGCCTTCTGCAACGGCTCGCAGAGCCTGTTGCGCAACTGACCGTCAGCGCGCCAGCAGGGCTGCCTCGAAGGCGGCGAGGGGGAACCGGTCACCCAGGTTCTCCCGCTCGATATAGCGCACCATGTGCTGCACATTGCGCCGAATCATGCGTGCCGACAGCGGCGGGCGCAGGAAACGCATGTCGGCAACATCGATCAGGCCGAGCTGCTGCTCAGGGGTGACCACCACATTGCCCAGGTGCAGCGAGCGGAAGTACACGCCGCTGCGGTGCAGCTGGCGGACCAGCTGGATCAGTTCCGGCAGGTAAGTGTCCCAGCTGAAGCCTTCATCGCGCGACATTTGCAGCAAGGTGCGCCCGGGTAGCGGGCGATAAAGCACGGCGGTGCGGCCTGGCAGGTCGAGCTTGTGCTGGCTGATCACCTCGAGGGTGGGGATGCCAAGTTGCGCCAGGCGCGCGGCGTTATCGACGAAGCGCTGCGAGTAGGGACGCAGCAATGCAGATGAAATCAGCCGCTTCCTACGAAAAACCTTGAGGAAATTACCATCCGCGAGCAGGTAGACTTTGGCGCCATGGCTGTCTGCCTCAAGCACCTGTGCGCCTTGTGTCAGCTGATCGAAGTCGACCTGGGTGAGCCGGGAGCATTGCATGAATAGAGCCTTGTCGTCTGGCGAGCAAAATGACCGGCAATAATGCCGAAAATAATGCGGTAGCACCATGGATGGTGTCTTTGATTCATCGGGGGAAAAGGATGTTGTATCAAAAAAACTGGGCACGGGTCTGGTTGGGGTTGGGTCTGGTCTGGTTCCTGGCGGCGATTGCCTTGGCGCCGAGCAACAAGATTTATCAGCAAGGCCTGGTGTTGTTCCTGTGGCTGCCAACGCTGGTGCTGGCATGGTCCGCCCGCGAGGTGCTGGTGCAGGCCTGGAAGCGTCAGCCGGCGCTGTGGATGAGTTTGCTGTTGCTGTTGGCCTGGAGTGGGCTGAGCCTGGTCTGGTCATCGGCAGAGGACCCGGGGCGTGAGATCAAGCGCCTGGTCTACATTCTGGTGTTCCTGCTGGCGTTTCCGTTGCTGGCCCAGCTTGGCCTGGCGAGGATTCGCCAGCTGTTGCTGCTCGGTAGTGCCTTGCTGGCTGTTGCCGCTCTGGTTTCGGTCATTCATTTCTATGGCGTGCTTGGCATGCCTTGGCGGGCCCGCCTGCAGGGTATCGGTGAAATATCGCACCCCATCCTGGGTGCATACGTCGTCGGTACGGCGGTGCTTTTCATGCTTTACGAGCCGCCTCGGCACCGTGGCCTGCAGCTCTTGTGGCTGGCGGCACTGGCGTGCCTGGGGGCGTTTGCCATGCTTAGCCAGAGCCGTGGCGCGCTTTTGGCCCTGGTACTCACCGTCATCATGGCGCCGCTGTGGTTCCGTGACCGCCACAGCCGGGTGTTTTCCATCCTGGCAGTCATTGCTACCGGCGTTGCTTTCTATGTGGTGTACGACCTGATCGCCAAGCGCGGCTCATCCTACCGGCCGGAAATTTTCCATGCCGTGGTCGACATGATTGCCGCCCACCCTTGGACCGGCCTGGGCCTGGGGGCTGCCTACGACGTCAGTGCGGTGGGCAAACATTTTGACCACACCCACAACATGTTCACCCACGTTGCCGTAGAGATGGGCCTGCCGGGCATGCTGCTCTGGGTCATGGTGTGGTTGTTCACCCTGGGTGAAATCATTCGCGCGCGCGGCACGCTGTTTGGCAAGCTCCTGCTGGGCTTCTGGGTGTATTCGACCCTGGCCATGCAGTTCGATGCCGCCAGCCTCACCGGTACGCCACGTGCCGAATGGTTTATCAGCTGGCTGCCTGTCGGCCTTGCCATGATGCTGCCATGGAGGCGTGCCGAAAATGACGCCTGTGGTAAAATTTCCGGTTCAACCTGAACAGCGAGCTCGATAATGGCCGAAACCCCGCGACCGGCGGAGCACACCTCCAGCCTGAAGATCTACTTCCGGCTGTTGGGCTATGTGAAACCCTATGTCGGCATTTTCCTGCTGAGCATTGTCGGTTTCGTGATCTTTGCCTCGACCCAGCCGATGCTGGCCGGCATCCTGAAGTACTTTGTCGACGGGCTGAGCAACCCTGAAGCGGTGTTGTTCCCCAATGTCCCCTACCTGCGCGACCTGCAATTGCTGCAGGCCGTGCCGTTGCTGATCATCCTGATCGCTGCGTGGCAGGGCCTTGGGTCGTTCCTTGGTAACTATTTCCTGGCCAAGGTTTCCCTGTGCCTGGTGCACGACCTGCGCGTGGAGTTGTTCAACAAGCTGCTGGTACTGCCCAACCGCTACTTCGACAATCACAACTCCGGGCACCTCATTTCGCGTATCACCTTCAACGTGACCATGGTCACCGGTGCTGCCACCGATGCAATCAAGGTGGTCATCCGTGAAGGCCTGACCGTGGTGTTCCTGTTTGCCTACCTGCTGTGGATGAACTGGCACCTCACCTTGGTCATGGTTGCCATCCTCCCGGTGATTGCGGTGATGGTCAGCATCGCCAGCAAGAAATTCCGCAAGCAGAGCAAGAAGATCCAGGTGGCCATGGGCGACGTCACCCACGTCGCGTCGGAAACCATCCAGGGTTACCGCGTGGTGCGCAGCTTCGGCGGCGAGGCCTACGAACAGCGGCGTTTCAGCAAGGCCAGCCAGAGCAACACCGACAAGCAGCTGCGCATGACCAAGACCGGCTCGCTGTATACGCCGATGCTGCAGCTGGTGATCTACAGCGCCATGGCCGCGCTGATGTTCCTGGTGCTGTTCCTGCGCGGTGAGTCTACCGCCGGTGACCTGGTGGCCTACATTACCGCTGCCGGCTTGCTGCCCAAGCCGATTCGCCAGTTGTCGGAAGTCAGCTCGACCATCCAGAAGGGCCTGGCGGGTGCAGAAAGCATCTTCGAGCAACTGGACGAAGAGCCTGAACTGGACACTGGTACTGTCGAGAAAGACCGCGTGGAAGGGCGCCTTGAAGTGCGCAACCTGAGCTTCACCTACCCGGGTACCGAGCGTGAAGTGCTGAGCGACATCAGCTTTGTCGCCGAGCCTGGGCAGATGATTGCCCTGGTTGGCCGCTCTGGCAGTGGCAAGTCGACCCTGGCGTCGCTGATCCCGCGCTTCTATCACCACGACCAAGGGCAGATCCTGCTCGATGGCGTGGAGATCGAGAACTACCGCCTGCGCAACCTGCGCCGCCACGTTTCGCAGGTGACCCAGCACGTCACCCTGTTCAACGACACTGTGGCCAACAATATTGCCTATGGCGATCTGGCGGGTGCCCCGCGCGCAGACATCGAAGCCGCTGCGGCCGATGCCTATGCCAAGGAGTTCGTCGACCGCTTGCCGAAGGGCTTCGACACCGACGTGGGTGAAAACGGCGTGCTGCTCTCCGGCGGCCAGCGCCAGCGCCTGGCCATTGCCCGGGCACTGCTGAAAAACGCTCCACTGCTGATTCTCGACGAGGCCACCTCGGCCCTGGATACCGAATCCGAGCGGCACATCCAGGCTGCCCTGGACCACGTGATGCAAGGGCGCACCACGCTGGTGATCGCCCACCGCCTCTCGACCATCGAGAAGGCCGACCAGATCCTGGTCATGGACCAGGGGCGTCTGGTAGAGCGTGGCACCCATGCCGAGCTGCTCGCGGCTAATGGCCATTATGCCCGCCTGCATGCCATGGGGCTGGATGAGCCGGCCAAGGCCGATATCACCTGAGTCCTCCCTGATCGGGGCCGTAACGGCCCCGATTGTCACGGGAATTTTCCGGGGGCGATCTGGCCGTAAAGCCGTCGTCTACCCTGTGCTAATATCCTGCCCCTGTTCATTATTTCCATATGGGTTGCCCATGAAGTTGTCCATGCCGCGTTTCGATCAAGCCCCGGTTCTGGTGGTCGGCGATGTCATGCTCGACCGCTACTGGCATGGCGGTACTTCGCGTATTTCGCCTGAAGCGCCAGTGCCGGTGGTCAAGGTCGATCAGATCGAGGATCGCCCCGGCGGCGCGGCCAACGTTGCCTTGAACATCGCCGCCCTGGGCGCACCGGCGTCGCTGATCGGCGTTACCGGCCAGGACGAGGCCGCCGACAGCCTCGCCAACAGCCTTCAGGCTGCGGGCGTGCGTTCGGTGTTCCAGCGCATCGCGCACCAGCCGACCATCGTCAAGCTGCGGGTCATGAGCCGTCACCAGCAGCTGCTGCGTATCGATTTCGAAGAGCCGTTCGCCACCGACCCGCTGTCGCTGGGTGCCGAAGTCGACAGCCTGCTCGAAGGCGTCAAGGTGCTGGTCTTGTCGGACTACGGCAAGGGCGCGCTGAAGAATCACCAAAGCCTGATCCAGGCAGCACGGGCCAAGGGCATTCCGGTGCTGGCCGACCCCAAGGGCAAGGATTTTTCCATCTACCGCGGCGCCAGCCTGATCACCCCGAACCTCAGCGAGTTCGAGACTATCGTTGGCCGTTGCGCCGATGAGGCCGAACTGGTCGCCAAAGGCTTGCAGCTGCTGCAGGATCTGGACCTGGGCGCCGTGCTGGTAACCCGTGGCGAGCACGGCATGACCCTGCTGCGCGTTGGCCAGCCGGCGCTGCACCTGCCGGCGCGGGCGCGTGAAGTGTTCGATGTGACCGGTGCCGGTGATACCGTCATTTCCACCCTCGCGGCGGCCATTGCGGCTGGCGAGGACCTGCCCCACGCGGTGGCCCTGGCCAACCTGGCGGCCGGCATCGTGGTCGGCAAGCTGGGTACGGCTGCGATCAGTGCCCCGGAACTGCGCCGGGCGATCCAGCGTGAAGAAGGTTCCGAGCGCGGCGTGCTGGGCCTGGAGCAACTGCTGCTGGCCATCGATGACGCGCGGGCGCACAAAGAGAAGATCGTCTTCACCAATGGCTGCTTCGACATCCTCCATGCCGGGCACGTCACCTACCTGGAGCAGGCGCGGGCCCAGGGCGATCGGCTGATCGTCGCGGTCAACGACGACGCTTCGGTCAGCCGTTTGAAAGGGCCGGGCCGGCCGATCAACAGCGTCGACCGGCGCATGGCCGTGCTGGCCGGCTTGGGCGCGGTGGACTGGGTGATCAGCTTCCCGGAAGGCACCCCGGAAAACCTGCTGAGCCAGGTCAAGCCGGATGTGCTGGTCAAGGGTGGCGACTATGGCATAGACCAGGTGGTAGGCGCTGATATCGTCAAGGCATATGGCGGCACTGTGAAGGTGCTTGGCCTGGTCGAGAACAGCTCGACCACCGCGATTGTCGAGAAGATTCGCAAGAACTGATACAGCCGGGGCCGCTTTGCGGCCCATTCGCGGCACAAGGCCGCTCCTACAGGGATCGCATAGCTCAGGGCCTACACAATCTCCTGTAGGAGCGGCCTTGTGCCGCGAACGGACTGCAAAGCAGCCCCAGTATCACTTGTGCAGGCTAGTACGCGCCCGCTCCAGCAATGCCCGGGCCTTGTCGCCAAACCGCTGCAGGTGCGATGACCGTGCCGGTTTGCTCTCCACCAACCCCTGCTGCTTCACCCAGTCCTTCCAGCGCACCCGCTCGTCGGTCACCACCCAGCCTTCCTGCCGGGCGAAACTCTCAGCCAGATACAGCCCGCGTGTGCTCGCCGGCACCAGCTCATCCTTCTTCAGCGTATACAGCTCCGCCAGCGGGTGGCCGTCTTTCAACGGCATCAGGTACAGGTCTGGCCGTTTGCGGTTGAGCCGCGCTACCAACTGGCCGCCCTCCAGCCGCTCATCGACGTGGAACAGGCTGAGTTTCTTGGCTTCACGAGGCACCTGTAGGCGCATGTCGTAGATCAGCTGCAGCGATGCGGTGGGCAAGTGCACATAGGCCCTTGGCCGCTCCAGCAGCATCAGGTTGCCGCAGTGCACGGGCCGCGCGGCACCGGACTCGGGGGCCAGCAGGAAGTGCGGTGTTTCGCGGTAGTGCAGGGCAGCGGCGTATGGGACGGGCAGCCAGGTTTCGTTGAAGCGCCCGCCTAACCAGCCTTCCGGGGTTTCCAGCAGGCATTCCTCAGCCACTTCCTGAACTGCCGTGTGCAACGGCAGGTTCAGCTCCTGCGCCGGTACATACCCAGAAATCAGTTTCAGCACCACATCGCCACGGTCTTGCCGGCGCTGGCGCACCAACACCCAGTAATCTCGGTTTTGCCAATGCAGGGTAAGGCGCACCGACACACCCAGGTTGGCCAGTTCGACCACGAAGCGCTGCGTGTCGGGCAGCTGGATGGCCTTGCGCCGCTGTTGGGTCTGGGCAAAGTTCAGTGGCATGCCGATGCTCTGGTAGATCAGGCCTTCGGGTGTGGCTTCGACATGCAGTGGCAGTGTCTTGAAGTTGCTCGGGTTCTTGCGGATCAGCGTTCGCGCCACGAGGCTCCTCCTTGCGTCGGGTCATTCTCCTGGCCCTTGTTGGGCCAGGGGCAACTCAGTGCTGGCCCAGGATGCGGGCGACGGTAGCCACGTTGTGGGCCAAGTGCAGCGGATTGATGGTGCCGACGATAGCACTGCTGACGCCCGGGTGGGCGAACAGCAGCTCGAAGCTTGCCTGCACCGGGTCAACGCCCGGGGCCAGGCAGACGTGCCCGCTGGCCAGGGCCTTCTTTACCAGGATGGCCTTGCCGTGTTCGGCAGCGTAGTCCAGCACCGGGCGTTCTGCCTGCTCGTTGAGGTTGTAGGTAACCATGGCGCAGTCGCCTTGTTCCAGTGCTTTCAGGCCACCGGCCACGGTCTTGCCGGACAGGCCGAAGCCGAGGATCTTGCCCTCCTGCTTGAGCTCCGCCAGGGTCTGGTAGACCTCCTGCTGTTCGAGGATCGCCAGGTCGTTGCCGTCGGAATGCACCAGCACCAGTTCGATGCGGTCGGTTTCCAGGCGGCGCAGGCTGCGCTCCACCGAACGGCGGGTGTGGGCGGCACTGAAGTCGAAGTGCGACTGGCCGTTGTCGAATTCTTCTCCTACCTTGCTGACGATCACCCACTCATCGCGTTGGCCGCGCAACAGCGGGCCCAGGCGTTCTTCACTGCGGCCATAAGCGGGGGCGGTGTCGATCAGGTTGATGCCCAGCTCGCGGGCCTGGGCCAGCAGCATGCGGGCTTCGTCATCGTCGGGGATGGTGAAACCGGTGGGGTACTTCACACCTTGGTCGCGGCCCAGCTTGACCGTGCCCAGGCCCAGTGGCGAAACCTGGAAACCGGTGCTGCCCAGCGGGCGGTGGAAGTCGTGCAGGGTGGGCAGGCTCATGGCAGCAAGTGCTCCCAGGCCGGCACGCCCAGGGGGGGGCGTGGCAGGTCGGCCAGGTCGGCTTGTGCCTGCGGGCGGATGCCGTCGCGCTCCAGATGGGCGATGACCCGGTCACTGAAGTCCGGTGCCAGTGCCAGCTTGGTCGGCCAGCCCACCAGCAGGCGCTGCTGGTCGGCAAGGAAGGCGTTGTCCGGGCGTACCAGGCCGGATTGCGCAGGTTCGGCGCGGTCGACGCGCAGGGTGGCCCAGCGCACCAGGCTCTGGTCAACCCATGGCAACAGGTTGGCGATTTCCTTCTGTGCCGCAGCAATCTGCGCTGCAGGCTCGCGCGCTACGCCATCGGCTTCCGCCAGGTCGCCGCCGAGGTACCACACCCACTGGCCATCGGCTGCCGGGTGGGTGGTCACCGTCACCCGTGGCTTGGGCCCGCCACCGAGGCAGTGGGCGTACAAAGGTTTGAGGTTCGGGCCCTTGGCCATGACCATGTGCAGCGGGCGGGTTTGCATGGCTGGCTGGTCCAGGCCCAGCGCCTGCAGCAAACCTTCGGTGCCGGCACCGGCGCTCAACACGATGCGCTGGGCACGGATTTCCCGGTCATCCACGCGCAAGCCAACCAAGGCATCACCTTCACGCAATGGTTCGATGCGCTCACCTGCAAGCAAGGAGTCGCCGGCCAGCTCGGCCAGGTTGGCCAGCAGGCTCGGGACATCAATCACCAGTTCTGCCAAGCGATAAACCTTACCCTTGAAGGCGCGGTCCTGCAGCGCGGGCGGCAGCTGGTCGCCCTTGACCTGGTCGACCCGGCCGCGCACGGCCTTGCTGGCGAAGAAACTGGTGAGGTTGCCGGCCAGGGTGCCGGGTGACCACAGGTAGTGGGCATCGGAGAGTAGACGGGTACGGCCGAGGTCGAGTTCGCCGTCGCCAGCCAAGGCCTCACGCCAGCGGCGCGGCATGTCGGCGATGGCTTCCGAGGCGCCGGTAAGGGCACCGTGCAGGGCGTACTTGGTGCCGCCGTGGATGATGCCCTGCGACTTTATCGTCTGCTCACCGCCAAGGCTGGCGCGTTCCACCAGCACTGTCGAGTAGCCCTGGCGGCGTAGGCGGGCATTGAGCCAGAGGCCTGCGACCCCGGCGCCGACGATCAGCACGTCAGTGGAAATGGCAGATGGCATGGCGGTACCTCGAAGACTGGGACAGCTGGCAAGTATACAGGCTATACCTGTGAGGGCCCTATCGCCGGCAAGCCAGCTCCCACAGGGATAGTGCAGAGCCTGCAACTTCCACTATCCCTGTGGGAGCTGGCTTGCCGGCGATGAGGCCCACACAGGTTGTCTCAATGCCCGGCTGTTTTGGAGAACAGCTGAATCACCACCACCCCACCCACAATCATGGCCATGCCCAGCATCGCCGGCACATCCAGCTTCTGCCCATAGATCACCAGCGCCGCCACACTGATCAGCACAATCCCCAGCCCCGACCAGATGGCATAGGCGATCCCCACCGGAATGCTGCGCACCACCAGGGTCAGCATCCAGAACGCAATGCCGTAGCCAACCACCATCAGCAGCAGGGGCAGTGGCGTGCTCAGGCCTTTCACTGCTTTCATGGAGGCAGTGGCGATAACTTCGGCGCAGATGGCGATGGCGAGATAGGTATAGGCATTCATGGCGGGGTCCTCTGGTAACTGGTCGGGCATTCTAGACCTTGCCCAGATGCGGTAAAGTCATTACCTATCAGATATGGGGATAGGATGATGGCTGAGCAATGGAACCTGGAGCAGCTGCGAATTTTTCTGCGCGTCGCCGAATTGCGCTCCTTTTCTGCCGTTGCCCGCGAACAACGCAAGGCTCAATCGGCTATCAGTAATGCCATCGCCCTGCTGGAAGCAGACCTGGGTGTCACGTTGTTCGAGCGCAGCAGCGGCCGGCAACCGAACCTGACCGAAAATGGCAGCGCGTTGTTGGAAGATGCCCGCGAACTGTTGCGTCAGTGCGAACACCTGGACGGCCGTGCCCTGGCCTTGATGCGCGGGCAGGAGGCCTTGCTGCGGGGTGCCCAGGACGAAGCCATGCCTTACCAGCCGGTGATCGACAGCCTGGACGAGCTGGCCAGCCGCTACCCGTTTCTGGAGGTGCAACTGGCCAGCGGTGCCCAGGGCGATGTGGCGCGCAAGCTGGTGGAGCGGCGCGCCGATCTGGGCCTGTTCTTCCACCACGAAAGCATCCCGGCATCGCTGGAGCGGCGGGCGCTGGGCAGTGTGGAGATGGTCACGGTTTGCGCAGTCGGCCACCCGCTGGCGGGCGAAGGCCGGGTCACCCGCCAGCAACTGGCGCGCCACCGGCAGTTGCTGATCACGCCACAACAAAGCGGTTACCCAGGCGGCGAGGCGATCAGCCCGCAGGTATGGCGTGCCGACAGCTTCTACGCCATGGCCGAACTGCTGATGCGCGGCCTGGGCTGGGCCTGGCTGCCGCGGCACGTGGTGCAGTACCCGACCTACCAGGCGCACATGGTCGAGCTCGATAGCGAGTGGCGCCCGCCGGCGCTGGTGGCGGAACTGGCCTGGCGCCGTGATGCGCCCCTGGGGCCGGCCGCGCAGTGGCTGGCCGAGCGCTTTGCGGTGCACCTGCGCGCGATCGGGTAAACTCCGGCGCCATGAACAGAACACTCTATACCTTGCTGTTTCACCTGGGCCTGCCGCTGGTTGCGCTGCGCCTGTACCTGCGCGCACGCAAGGCGCCTGCCTATGGGCAACGCATCGGCGAGCGCTTTGCTTGCAAGCTGCCGGCAATGCGCCAGGGCGGCATCTGGGTACATGCTGTGTCGGTTGGCGAGAGCATTGCTGCCGCGCCCATGGTGCGTGCCTTGCTCAAGGCCTACCCGGAATTGCCGATCACGCTTACCTGCATGACACCGACCGGTTCCGAGCGTATTCGCGCCATGTTCGCCGACGAACCACGCGTACAGCATTGCTACCTGCCCTACGATCTGCCGTGGGCGGCCGGGCGATTTCTCGACCATGTGCAGCCGAAGCTGGGCATCATCATGGAAACCGAGCTGTGGCCCAACCACATCCACCAGTGCGCCAAACGCGGAATTCCGGTGGCGCTGGCCAACGCGCGATTGTCCGAGCGTTCGGCACGCGGCTACGGGCGCTTTGCCAAACTGACTCGGCCGATGCTGGCGGAAATGAGCCTGATCGCCGTGCAGACCGAAACCGAGGCGCAACGCTTTCGTGACCTGGGCGCGCGCCCTGAGTGCGTGCAGGTCACCGGTTCGATCAAGTTCGACTTGCAGGTCGACGGGCAACTGTTGCCGCGAGCCAGGGCATTGCGTGAGCAATGGGGCGCCGAACAGCGCCCGGTGTGGATTGCCGCGAGTACCCATGACGGCGAGGATGCGCTGATTTTGCAGGCGCATCGGCAGTTGTTGCAGGTGCATGGCGATGCCTTGCTGATCCTGGTGCCGCGCCATCCCGAGCGCTTCAATGCGGTGCATGCGCTGTGCAGCGAGCAATTCACCACCGTGCGCCGTTCTTCGGCAGCGCCGGTCGATGCGCAAACCCGCGTGTTGCTGGGCGACACCATGGGTGAGTTGCTGTTCCTGTATGCCCTGGCCGACATTGCCTTCGTCGGTGGTAGCCTGGTGCCGACCGGTGGGCACAATCCGTTGGAGCCTGCGGCGCTGGCCTTGCCGGTGCTCATGGGGCCGCATGTGTTCAACTTCCTCGAAATCAGCGCGATGCTGCGCGAGGCGGGTGCGTTGCAGCAGGTTGATGATGCTGACGGGCTGGCCGGTGCGGTGCGCCGTCTGGTGGAACTGCCGCAGGACGCCCAGCGCATGGGCGAGGCGGGCAGGGCGGTGATGCGGGCCAATCAGGGCGCGTTGCAGCGCTTGCTCGATGGCCTGGATGCGCTTATCCGCTGACTTTTGCACTGGCTTCTTCGCGGGCTCGCCCGCTCCCACAGGCCTGATGCAGGGTTCGAGGGCTGTGCAAACCCTGTGGGAGCGGGCGAGCCCGCGAAGAATTCATCACCTAACTCAAGGGCGGCGCTCAAAGTTCTTGGCCGCTGCCGCAGCCAGGTCTGGCGGCAGGAAGTCCTTGTCCGGGTTGTAGTCCGGTTTCAGGTAACGCTTGAGGTCCTGCAGGTCCTGCGGGCTGAGGGTACCGGCTGCCTGCTTCAGGCTCAGGTTGTCGAGGATGTAGTCATAGCGGCTGTTGTTGTAGTCGCGTACCGAGGTGTACAGCTGGCGTTGCGCGTCGAGCACGTCGACGATGTTGCGGGTACCCACCTGGTAACCGATTTCGGTGGCTTCCAGCGCGCTCTGGTTGGAGATGATCGACTGCTTGCGTGCTTGCACCTGTTCCACATCGGTGTTCACCGCGCGGTGCAGGTTGCGGGTGTTTTCCACCACTTGGCGGCGCAGGCTTTCACGTTGCTGCTCGCTCTGGCTCAGGCGCTGGTAGGCCTCGCGTACCTGCGAGCTGGTCAGGCCACCGCTGTAGATCGGGATGTTCAACTGCAGGCCAACACTGGTCTGTTCCACGTCGCCGCTGTAGCGCACGCCCAACTGCGAAGGGTTGGTAAAGCCGAGGCTGTCGTTGTCACCCTTCTGGTACTTGGCCACTGCATCCAGGGTCGGCGCATGGCCGGCCTTGCGCTGGCGCAGGGTCTCTTCGGCGGCGGAAACCGCATAGTTGGTGGCCAGCAGGTTGAGGTTCTGGCGGCCGGCGGTTTCGACCCAGGCCTTGGCGTCGTTTGGCGTAGGTACCTGCACCGGCAGGGTATGCACCACGCCTTGAATCGAGGTGTATTCACGGTTGGTCAGGGTGACCAGCGCTTCAAAGGCATCCTGGACCTGGCGCTCGGCGATGATCCGGTTGGCACGGGCCGTGTCATAGCTGGCCTGGGATTGCAGCACGTCGGTCTTGTCCGACAGGCCCACATCGAAGCGTTCGTTGGACTGGTCCAGCTGGCGCTTGAACGCGGCTTCCTCAGCCTTGGTAGCGGCCAGGTTGTCCTGTGCGCGCAGCACGGCGAAGTAGCTTTGCGCGGTTTGCAGGATCAGGTTCTGTTCAGTGGCCGACAGCTCCAGCGCTGCCTGTTCGTTGACCGCTTCGGCTGCCTGCAGCTGGAACCAGCGATCAGCGCGAAAGATTGGCTGGGCCAGGGTCGCGCTCCAGGAGTTGCCGCTGCGGTTGGAGGTGATGGAAGGCTCGTCCAGCTTGGTGCGGGTGTTCAGCATCTCGGCATCGGCCGAGAGGTTTGGCAGCAACCCGGCGCGGGCCTGCGGCACCACTTCGCGGCGGGCGCCATAATCGGCACGTGCCGCAGCCAGGTCGGCGTTGTTGTCTACCGCTTCCTGATAAACGCTGACCAGGTCGGTCTTGACTGTCGAGGGCACGTCCACTGCCCAGGCCACTCCGTTGGACGCACAAGACACGGCAATCGCCAGTGAGAGTTTGCGCAGCATAGAGGCAATCCTTGTACGAAATTTAATTACTGAACTGTTGAGTATCGAGTGACGGGCCAGTGTAGTGCCATGCGCCCCTGGCAACAATCGCCCGGTGTGCCTTTCATCAACCGCGCATTTACCCGCTTGGCTTTGCCGACCACTCCAGTCTAGACTGCGCATGTTCTTGTCGGGGTGCCTTGAAGCAAAGGCTGAGATCGCAGAGGTGCGGATCCCGTTGAACCTGATCAGGTTAGCGCCTGCGTAGGGAACAAGATTGCTCGCCTTCCCGGGGAGCCTCTTGTGCCAGGTCCGGGAATGTCGCAGCTGCATGCAGCTTCAGGCACCCCCATATCCGGCACTGCACTCGTCCATGGGTGCGTCCGCGCTTTTCAGGTTCTCCCCGACATTCCACTGCTAGGAAGCCGTCTGGAGAGCCTGTGATGACCAAACAAGAAAAAGCGATCAACCTCAGCGAATCGGCACAAGTCGATCAGCAGTCCGTGCAACCGTTCCCGCGCTCACGCAAGATTTATGTCGAAGGCTCGCGCCCGGACATCCGCGTGCCCATGCGTGAAATCAGCCTGGACGATACCCCGACCGATTTTGGCGGCGAAACCAACGCGCCGGTACTGGTCTACGACACGTCTGGCCCGTACACAGACCCCGACGTCATCATCGATGTACGCAAGGGCCTGGCCGATGTGCGCTCGGCCTGGATCGACGCCCGCGGTGACACCGAGCGCCTGGGCGGGCTCAGCTCCGACTTCGGCCAGCAGCGCCTGAACGACGCCGAACTGGCCAAGCTGCGTTTCGCCCACGTGCGCAACCCGCGCCGTGCCAAGGCTGGCGCCAACGTCTCGCAGATGCACTATGCCCGCCAGGGCATCATCACCGCCGAGATGGAATACGTCGCCATCCGCGAAAACATGAAGCTGCAAGAAGCCCGCGCCGCTGGCCTGCTGAACGAGCAGCACGCCGGCCACAGCTTCGGTGCCAACATCCCGAAAGAAATCACCCCCGAATTCGTCCGCCAGGAAATCGCCCGTGGCCGCGCGATCATTCCGGCCAACATCAACCACCCTGAAGTCGAGCCGATGATCATCGGTCGCAACTTCCTGGTGAAGATCAACGGCAACATCGGCAACAGCGCCCTGGGTTCCTCGATCGAGGAAGAAGTGGCCAAGCTGACCTGGGGCATCCGCTGGGGCTCGGACACGGTCATGGACCTGTCCACCGGCAAGCACATTCACGAAACCCGCGAGTGGATCATCCGCAACTCGCCGGTGCCGATTGGTACCGTGCCGATCTACCAGGCCCTGGAAAAGGTCAACGGCGTGGCCGAAGACCTGACCTGGGAGCTGTTCCGCGACACCCTGATCGAGCAGGCCGAGCAGGGCGTGGACTACTTCACCATCCATGCCGGTGTGCTGCTGCGCTATGTGCCGCTGACCGCCAAGCGCGTCACCGGCATCGTCAGCCGCGGTGGCTCGATCATGGCCAAGTGGTGCCTGGCGCACCACAAGGAAAACTTCCTGTACACGCACTTCGACGAGATCTGCGAAATCATGAAGGCCTACGACGTCAGCTTCTCGCTGGGTGACGGCCTGCGCCCCGGCTCGATCGCCGACGCCAACGACGCTGCGCAGTTCGGTGAGCTGGAAACCCTCGGCGAGCTGACCAAGATTGCCTGGAAGCACGACGTGCAGTGCATGATCGAAGGCCCGGGCCACGTGCCGATGCAGTTGATCAAGGAGAACATGGACAAGCAGCTGGAGTGCTGCGACGAGGCGCCGTTCTACACCCTCGGCCCGCTGACCACCGACATTGCCCCGGGCTATGACCACATCACCTCGGGCATTGGTGCGGCGATGATCGGCTGGTTCGGTTGCGCCATGCTCTGCTACGTCACGCCCAAGGAACACCTGGGCCTGCCGAACAAGGACGACGTCAAGACCGGCATCATCACCTACAAGATCGCCGCCCACGCCGCCGACCTTGCCAAGGGCCACCCGGGCGCGCAGATTCGCGACAACGCCCTGTCCAAGGCACGCTTCGAGTTCCGCTGGGAAGACCAGTTCAACCTCGGCCTGGACCCGGACACCGCCCGTGCCTTCCACGACGAGACCCTGCCGAAGGAATCGGCCAAGGTTGCGCACTTCTGCTCGATGTGCGGGCCCAAGTTCTGCTCGATGAAAATCACCCAGGAAGTGCGTGAGTACGCTGCCAAGATCGAGGCCGTGGATGTGACGGTCGAGCAAGGTATGCGTGAGCAGGCCGAGCGTTTCCGCCAGGAAGGCAGCCAGCTGTACCAGAAAGTGTAAGAACGCTGGGGCCGCTGTGCGGCCCCTTCGCGACACAAGGCCGCTCCCACAGGGACCGCACAAGGTTTAAGGCCTGCGCGGCCCCTGTGGGAGCGGCCTTGCGTCGCGATTCGAGGACGAAGTCCTCGCCAAGAACACCAACAACATTGCCGGCGAGCGCCAACCATGACATCACCCAGCCAGTTCTCCCCCGACCACCCGGTCCCCACCCACCAGCGCATCTTCGGCGCCCGCGACCTGTTCTCGTTGTGGTTCTCCCTTGGCATCGGCCTGATGGTGCTGCAAGTCGGCGCCATGCTGGCGCCAGGCCTTGGCCTGGCTGGCGCGGTGCTGGCCATCGCCCTGGGCACCGGGGTCGGGGTGTTGTTGCTGGGCGCCGCCGGTGTCATCGGCAGCGACACCGGTCTTTCGGCCATGGGCACCCTGAAGCTCAGCCTGGGCAGCCATGGCGCGCGCTTGCCGGCTGTGCTCAACCTGCTGCAACTGGTAGGTTGGGGCGCATTTGAGATCATCGTCATGCGCGATGCCGCCAGCCTGCTGGGCGCGCGGGCGTTCGGCGAGGACAGTGCCTGGAACAGCCCGATGCTCTGGACCCTGTGTTTTGGAGCCCTGGCCACCTTGCTGGCCGTCAGCGGGCCGCTGGCCTTCGTACGCAAGGTGCTGCGCGCCTGGGGTATCTGGGTGCTGCTGGGGGCTTGCCTGTGGCTGACCTGGAATCTGTTCGCCAAGGCCGACCTGGCTGAACTGTGGGGCCGCGCCGGTGACGGTTCGATGTCGCTGGCCGTGGGCTTCGACATCGTCATCGCCATGCCGCTGTCCTGGCTGCCGCTGATCGCCGACTATTCGCGCTTCGCCCGCAACGGCAAGCACGTGTTCGGCGGCACGGTCATTGGCTATTTCATCGGCAACACCTGGCTGATGAGCCTGGGCGTGGCCTACACCCTGGCCTTCGCTGCCAGTGGCGAGGTCAATGCCCTGCTGCTGGCCCTGGCCGGCGCCGGCATGGGCATTCCGTTGCTGCTCATTCTGCTGGACGAGTCGGAAAAGGCCTTCGCCGACATCCACTCGGCAGCGGTTTCCACCGGCGTGCTGGTGCCTGTGAAGGTCGAGCACCTGGCGCTCGCCATCGGCGTGCTGTGCACCCTGATCGCCCTGCTGGCGCCACTGGCCCAGTACGAGAACTTCCTGCTGCTGATCGGTTCGGTGTTCGCGCCGCTGTTCGGCGTGGTGTTGATGGACCACTACGTGGTTCGTCGTCGCCGCTTGCCGGCACAGGTCGGCGGCTTGCACTGGCAGGCGCTGGTGGCCTGGTTTGCGGGGGTGGCAGTCTACCACCTGATTGCCGCGCAGGCACCGGAACTGGGGGCTACCCTGCCAGCATTGCTGCTGGCAGGTGTGCTGCATGGGTTACTGAGCCTTAGCCGCGGCCGGGAAACAGTTCAGGCTTGAGTACGCCATTCAGGCGTGGGTAGGGGATCTTCAGTTCCACGTGGCCCATGGAATAGGGCGCGATGGCATAGACCTCGTACTTGACCACTACTGCGCCGTACGTCAGGGCGATGTGCGGCGACTTCTTGAACGGCCAGGTTTTGACGAACTCGGCGTCCTTGTCCATGCCCACGCTCATCAGCCAGGCGCGGTGCGACTCCTCGACGGTTTTCCAGAAGGTGTCCTCCTGGCCTGGCACCAGCATGTCCTGCAGGGTCAGCACCTTGTCCAGCTTGCGCGAATAGTTGATGAAGCCGCGCCCAGGCATGCCGTGGGCGCCACCGCTGTCCAGGTAGCTGGACAACTCGATGATCACCAGCCCGTCATGCTGCTCGCGTACCTTTGCTTGCAGATAACTGCTGTTACGTTTGTCGGCACTGGCCAGGTATTGCTGTTCGTAGGCCTGCAAGGTGCTTGGCGCGGTGCCATGCTGATTGTCTTCGGTCAGTTGCAGCAGGCGTTTTTCGACGATGCCGTCGAGCGCGGGCAGGGCCGGGAAGTGGACCATGTCGATGTTCACCAGCGGGCAGTCGCTTTCGCTGCAGCCGGGTTTGACATGCTCCCAGGCGTCGCGCTTGACCTCGAGCGGGGCCCGGTAGTTGGGCGTGAACAGGCTCTGGCAGGCGCCCAGAGCGAGTGCCAGCACGGCCACGGAAGTCAGTTTGACAAGTGTCATGATGATCCTTGCAGAACAGGGAAAAGTCGGCCTTTGACCGTCTGCGCGGCCTTCAGTTCGCCACTAAGCTAACAGAGTGAAGACGCGCTGTCCCGAGTGTGCGAACGGTTGGCGGAAAGGGGTGAAACGCGAAAGCGTGCAGAGTAGGATGGCGCGAAGCGGTAATTGAGGTAACGAGGATTTCCATGTCAGACACGTTGAATTCGGTGCCCAAGGCGGTCGAGATCGTCAAGCGGGCCAACTGCTTCCAGGGCTTCTACAAGCTCGACAAGGTGCACCTGCGCCACGAGCTGTTTGCCGGGGGTATGGGCCGCGAGATCAGCCGCGAACTGTTTGTGCGCCATGATGCGGTGTGTGTGCTGCCTTACGACCCGTTGCGCGACGAAGTGGTGCTGATCGAGCAGTTCCGCGTCGGCGCACTGGACAAGGTCGCCAACCCCTGGCTGATCGAGATGGTTGCCGGGCTGATCGACAAGGATGAGCAACCCGAGGAAGTCGCCCACCGCGAAGCCGAGGAAGAAGCCGGCCTGACGTTCAGCGCCCTGTGGCCGATGACCCGCTACTTCCCGTCGCCGGGCGGCAGTGACGAGTACGTTCACCTGTTCCTTGGTCGTTGCAGCAGCAAGGGCGCGGGCGGGCTGCATGGCCTGGAAGAAGAGGGCGAAGACATCCGCGTGCGCGTGTGGTCGTTCGAGGATGCCCTGCAGGCGGTGCGCGACGGGCGCATCTGCAACGCGGCGACTATCATCGGCTTGCAATGGCTGGCGCTGAACCGTGACGAAGTACGAGGTATGTGGAAGTGAACCTGCTGCGCGAGCGCTATCGAGTCGACCTGGTCGGGCTGCAGGCTGCCTGCGAGGCCAACTACGCCCGGCTGATGCGCCTGTTGCCCGATATGCGTACCACCCAGAGCTCGCGCCGCATCGGCATGACCCAGGGCGACCAGATGCTCGGCGTGCTGGTACTGGACGTGGTGCTGGCCTGCCCTTACACCACCACCCTGCACGTGCGTCAGGAGCACAGCTTGCCGTGGCTGCCGGTGCCGCACCTGGAAGTGCAGGTTTACCACGATGCGCGCATGGCCGAAGTGGTCAGTGCCGAACATACCCGGCGCCTGCGCAGTATTTACCCGTATCCGAATGAGGCCATGCACCAGCCGGACGAAAAGGCCCAGCTCAACCTGTTCCTCGGTGAATGGCTGAGCCACTGCCTGGCTTGTGGCCACGAACTGGCAAGCGTCCGCTGACATGTACCCAGACAACACGCGCCCTGTTCATGTGGTGCAACTGACCGACGCCCATCTTTTCGCCGACCCGGCCGGCAGCATGCTGGGGCTCAATACCCGTGACAGCCTGCGCCATGTGGTGGCCCAGGTGCGGCGCGAGCAACCGCTTGTCGACTTGCTGTTGTGCACGGGTGATCTTTCCCAGGACGCCAGCGTTGCTTCATATGAAGCGTTCCGGGATCTGACTGCGTCGTTTGCAGTGCCCACCCGCTGGTTGCCGGGCAACCACGACGAGGCCCGGGTCATGGCCGAAGTGGCCCCGGAGCTGGTGCAAGCAGTCACCGATGTTGGCGCCTGGCGTATTGTCATGCTCAACACGGCGGTGCATGGCGCGACACATGGTCTGCTGGAGCGTGACCAACTGGCAGTGCTGGAAGCCGCCTTGAAAGAGGCGGGCGAACGGCATTGCCTGGTGTGTTTCCACCATCAGCCGGTGGACATCGGCTGCGCCTGGATCGCGCCGATAGGCTTGCGCAATGCCCAGGCCCTGTTCGATACCATCGAGGCTTATCCACAGGTGCGGGCGTTGCTGTGGGGGCATGTGCATCAGGAATGGGACGAGCTGCGCGAGGGCCGGCGCCTGCTGGCCACGCCTTCGACCTGTATTCAGTTCGCGGCACGCAGCGAAGATTTCAAGGTGAGCGAGGAGCAGCCCGGGTACCGCTGGTTGCGCCTGCACGTCGACGGGCGGTTGGAAACCGGAGTGGAGCGGGCCACGGACTTTGAGGTGAGACTCGACTTCGATAGCCCAGGTTATTGAAGAAATTGTTGCGAAACCCGTGACACTGCGTCAAAACCCGGCGAACGCGCTACACTGCGCGTCCCTGCGCCCGCATCATCAGGCGCGAAGCCACAGATTCCGGGGGCAGCATGTCGGGTTCCATCCTCTATATCCATGGCTTCAACAGCTCGCCGCTTTCGACCAAGGCGCGCCAGCTCGAAGCCGTGATGCAGCAACTGGGCCTGTCGGCCCAGCTACGTGTGCCCGCCTTGCATCACCACCCGCGGCAGGCTATCGCCCAGCTTGAAGCTGCCATCGCCGAACTGGGCGCGCCATTGCTGGTGGGCAGTTCGCTCGGCGGCTACTATGCGACCCATCTGGCCGAGCGCCATGGCCTCAAGGCCCTGTTGGTGAACCCTGCGGTAACGCCACACAAGCATTTTGACGGGTACCTGGGCACTCAGCGCAATCACTACAGCGGTGAAACCTGGGAACTGACCCATGATCACGTACAGGCCCTGGCCGAGCTGGAAGTGCCGGCCCCGGTAGATGCCAGCCGCTATCAAGTGTGGCTGCAGACGGCCGATGAAACCCTGGACTATCGCCACGCCGAGCGCTATTACCGTGCATGTGCCCTGCGTATACAGGCTGGCGGCGACCACAGTTTCCAGGGCTTCGCCGAGCGCCTGCCGGCTCTGCTGGCTTTTGCCGGCATTGCTCGCGGGCAGTATGCGGCGCTCGATTTTTCTGTATTTTGACTTTTTTGCACTCACCAGACTGACGAAGAGACCCTATGGCCAATCCCAGCGCTAGCGCCTATAACGCAGACGCCATCGAAGTCCTCTCGGGCCTTGACCCGGTCCGCAAGCGGCCGGGCATGTACACCGATACCAGCCGCCCCAACCACCTGGCCCAGGAAGTCATCGACAACAGTGTCGACGAAGCCCTGGCCGGCCACGCCCGTTCGGTGCAGGTCATCCTGCATGCCGACCACTCGCTGGAAGTCAGCGACGATGGCCGTGGCATGCCAGTGGACATCCACCCGGAAGAAGGCGTGTCCGGGGTCGAGCTGATCCTTACCAAGCTGCACGCCGGCGGCAAGTTCTCCAACAAGAACTACCAGTTCTCCGGCGGTTTGCACGGTGTGGGTATCTCGGTGGTCAACGCCCTGTCGACCCAGGTGCGCGTGCGCGTCAAGCGTGACGGCAACGAATACCAGATGACCTTCGCCGATGGCTTCAAGGCCAGCGAGCTGGAAGTGGTCGGCTCGGTCGGCAAGCGCAACACTGGCACCAGCGTCTACTTCAGCCCCGACCCCAAGTACTTCGACTCGCCCAAGTTCTCCATCAGCCGCCTCAAGCATGTGCTCAAGGCCAAGGCCGTGCTGTGCCCGGGCCTGCTGGTCAGCTTCGAGGACAAGGCCAGTGGCGAGAAGGTCGAGTGGCACTACGAAGACGGCCTGCGTTCCTACCTGGTCGATGCGGTCAGCGAGTTCCAGCGCCTGCCTGACGAGCCGTTCTGCGGCAGCCTGGCGGGCAACAAGGAGGCCGCAGACTGGGCCTTGCTGTGGTTGCCAGAAGGCGGCGACAGCGTCCAGGAAAGCTACGTCAACCTGATCCCCACCGCTCAGGGCGGCACCCATGTCAACGGCCTGCGTCAGGGCCTGCTGGATGCCATGCGCGAGTTCTGCGAGTTCCGCAATCTGCTCCCGCGCGGTGTGAAGCTGGCGCCTGAAGACATCTGGGAGCGCATCTCTTTCGTGCTCTCGATGAAAATGCAGGAGCCGCAGTTCTCCGGGCAGACCAAGGAGCGCCTGTCCTCGCGCGAGGCGGCTGCCTTTGTTTCCGGCGTGGTCAAGGACGCCTTCAGCCTGTGGCTGAACGCCCACCCCGAGCTGGGCATGCAACTGGCCGAGCTGGCCATCAGCAACGCCGGGCGTCGCCTCAAGGCCAGCAAGAAGGTCGAGCGCAAGCGCATCACCCAAGGCCCGGCGCTGCCTGGCAAGCTGGCCGATTGCGCCGGCCAGGACCCGATGCGTGCCGAGCTGTTCCTGGTCGAGGGTGACTCGGCGGGTGGCTCGGCCAAGCAGGCACGGGACAAGGAGTACCAGGCGATCCTGCCGCTGCGCGGCAAGATCCTCAACACCTGGGAAGTGGACGGTGGCGAAGTCCTGGCCAGCCAGGAGGTGCACAACATCGCCGTGGCCATCGGTGTCGACCCGGGTGCCACAGACCTGGCGCAACTGCGCTACGGCAAAGTCTGCATCCTTGCCGACGCCGACTCCGACGGCCTGCACATCGCCACGCTGCTGTGCGCGCTGTTCGTCCAGCACTTCCGCGCGCTGGTGGAGGCCGGGCATGTGTACGTGGCCATGCCGCCGCTGTACCGCATCGACCTGGGCAAGGAAATCTACTACGCCCTCGACGAAGCCGAGCGTGACGGCATCCTCGACCGCCTGGTGGCCGAGAAGAAACGCGGCAAACCGCAGGTCACCCGCTTCAAGGGCCTGGGTGAAATGAACCCGCCGCAACTGCGTGAAACCACCATGGACCCGAACACCCGGCGCCTGGTGCAGCTGACCCTGGACGACGTTGAGGCCACCTGCGAACTGATGGACAAGCTGCTGGCCAAGAAGCGCGCCGGTGACCGCAAGAACTGGCTGGAGACCAAAGGCAACCTGGCCGAGGTCATGGTTTGATTCGGCAAGTACTTGCCGTTTGCCTTGCGCTGGTTACCTTGCCTGCCCTGGCGGGTAACTGGCCGGAGCTGAAGCTCAGTGCCGAGCACCCGATCGACGGCATGCGTGGTGGCAACCTGTCTGGCCTGGTGGAATGCCGGGGCGGGCTGTGGGGCGTGTCCGACCGCGACGACGACCGCATCTACCGCTTCGACCAGCAAAAACCGACCTGGCGCGCGCAACCGCTGACCTTTACCCCGCCACCGCCGCCGGAAAGCGGCCTGCCGTGGGGCCTCAAGTCGCGCAATTGGGCGGCGTCGTACATTCGCGGGGGCGAGCTGGATTTCGAAGGCATCACCTGTGACCAGGCGGGTAACCTGTACCTGGCCAGCGAAGCCCATGCCGCCGTGTTGCAATTACCGCTGGAAGGCGAGCCGGACTGGCTGAAGATCGACCCGGCCATGGTGCGTCAGGCCCGTGCCAGCGGCATGCTGCTGAACTTCAATGCTTTGTTCGAGGGCTTGGCGATCAACCCTGCGGGCGATCGCCTGTGGCTGGCCGCAGAACGCGAGCGCCGTGGCCTGGTGGCCATCGAGCGCCAGCAATCGGTGTGGACTTGCGGGCGCAGCTGTGTGCTGCTGAGCGAGGCCGGGGTGGAGATGCAGCCGGCGCAAATGCCCAATGCCCGGGCACTGTCGCGCGATTTTGCCGACCTGGCCTGGTTCGAGGGCAAGCTGTTCACACTCGAACGCAATGCCTACCGGGTCTGCCGGCGTGATACCGACAGCGGCAAAGTAGAACGCTGCTGGTCGTTTGCTGCCGACGCCTTGGTCGAGGCCCGCCGTTACCCGCAACCGTTCGGCCTGGCCGAAGCCCTTGTGATCGATGCCAAGGGCGCCTGGATCGGCCTGGACAACAACAACGGCGCCCGCGCCGATGGCGAAACGCGCCCGATCGTCTGGCGCTTTGATGCACCGGAAGGTGGCTGGAGCGCCAAGTCATGAGCCAGGCGCCGGGCAAACGGGCGGGCAGGGTGCTGATGGTCCTCGCCTGGGCGGCCGCGATGTTCCTTGCCACGCGCTTTTTCGGCCAGTGGGAAGACAATAAGCGCAACCCCAATGCCCAGGTGCAATCCGAACACGGCGAGGGCTTTGTCGAAGTGCGCCTGCTGGGCAACGGCCAGGGCCACTTCATGGTGGATGGCGCCATCAACGGCCAGGCGGTGCATTTCATGCTCGACACCGGCGCCACCGATGTGGCGATCCCCGAGGTGTTGGCCCGTGACCTGAACCTTGAGCGCGGCAGCCCGGTGCTGCTCAGCACCGCCAATGGCCGCGCCGAAGGCTACCGCACGCGCCTGGCCAGCCTGCAGCTGGGCGATATCCGGCTGCAGGACGTACGCGCCACCGTGGTGCCGGGCCTGGACGGGCCCATCGTACTGCTGGGCATGAGTGCCCTGAAACAACTTGAATTTACCCAGCGCGGCGGCACCATGCTGTTGCGCCAGAACCTGAAATGACGAGGCCCGCATGAGCGACTCACTGGAACTCAGCCTGGACGGCGTCGAACGCCGCTCGCTGGCTGACTTCACCGAACAGGCCTACCTCAACTATTCCATGTACGTGATCATGGACCGCGCCTTGCCGCACATCGGCGACGGCCTGAAGCCGGTGCAGCGACGCATCGTCTATGCCATGAGCGAGTTGGGGCTGGATGCCGATGCCAAGCACAAGAAGTCGGCGCGTACCGTCGGTGACGTGCTCGGCAAGTTCCATCCCCATGGCGACTCGGCCTGCTACGAGGCCATGGTGCTGATGGCGCAGCCGTTCAGCTACCGCTATACCCTGGTCGACGGCCAGGGTAACTGGGGTGCGCCGGACGATCCGAAGTCGTTCGCCGCCATGCGTTATACCGAGGCGCGTTTGTCGCGCTACGCCGAAGTGCTGCTCAGCGAAGTTGGCCAAGGCACCGTGGACTGGGTACCGAACTTTGACGGTACCCTGCAGGAGCCGGCCGTGCTGCCGGCGCGGCTGCCCAACATCCTGCTCAACGGGACCACCGGTATCGCCGTGGGCATGGCGACCGACGTGCCGCCGCACAACCTGCGTGAAGTGGCCAGCGCCTGCGTGCGCCTGCTCGACGAGCCCAAGGCCACCATCGAGCAATTGTGTGAGCACATCCAGGGGCCGGATTACCCGACCGAGGCGGAAATCATCACGCCACGGGCAGAAATCCTCAAGATGTACGAAAGCGGCCGCGGCTCGATCCGCATGCGTGCCGTTTACCGCGTCGAGGATGGCGATATCGTAGTGACTGCGCTGCCGCACCAGGTCTCCGGGGCCAAGGTGCTGGAGCAGATCGCCGCACAGATGCAGGCCAAGAAGCTGCCGATGGTTGCCGACCTGCGTGACGAATCCGACCATGAGAACCCGTGCCGCATCGTCATCATCCCGCGCTCCAACCGTGTGGATGCCGACGAACTGATGCAGCACCTGTTCGCCACCACCGACCTGGAGAGCAGCTACCGGGTCAACGTCAATATCATTGGCCTGGACGGCCGCCCGCAGTTGAAGAACCTGCGTGCGATATTGGTGGAGTGGCTGGAGTTTCGCACCAACACTGTTCGCCGCCGGTTGCAGCATCGCCTGGACAAGGTGGAGCGGCGCCTGCACCTGCTGGATGGTTTGCTCACCGCATTCCTCAACCTGGATGAAGTGATCCACATCATCCGTACCGAGGAGCACCCCAAGCAGGCCCTGATTGCCAGGTTCGAGCTGAGCGAAATCCAGGCCGAGTACATCCTCGAGACCCGTCTGCGTCAGCTGGCGCGCCTGGAAGAGATGAAGATCCGCGGCGAGCAGGACGAACTGCTCAAGGAACAGGCCAAGCTGCAGGCGCTGCTGGGCAGCGAGGCCAAACTGCGCAAGCTGGTGCGCAGCGAACTGATCAAGGATGCCGAAACCTACGGCGACGCGCGCCGTTCGCCAATCGTCGAGCGCGTCGAAGCCAAGGCCCTGTCTGAAAACGAGCTGATGCCGACCGAGCCGGTCACCGTGGTGCTGTCGGAGAAGGGCTGGGTGCGTTGCGCCAAAGGCCACGACATCGACGCCACCGGCTTGTCGTACAAGGCCGGCGATGGCTTCAAGGCCGCCGCAGCCGGGCGTTCCAACCAGTTTGCCGTGCTCATCGACTCTACGGGGCGCAGTTATTCGGTGGCGGCTCACAGCTTGCCCTCGGCACGTGGTCAGGGCGAGCCGCTGACCGGCCGCCTGACGCCACCCCCAGGCGCCACCTTCGAGTGTGTGCTGTTGCCGGAGGACGACGCGCTGTACGTGGTTGCCTCGGATGCGGGCTACGGCTTCGTGGTCAAGGGTGAGGACTTGCAGGCCAAGAACAAGGCCGGCAAGGGTTTGCTCAGCCTGCCCAACGGTGCCAAGGTCATGACCCCACGCCCGGTGGCCAATCGCGAGCAGGACTGGCTGGCAGCGGTGACCACCGAAGGCCGCCTGCTGGTGTTCAAGGTCAGCGATTTGCCGCAGTTGGGCAAGGGCAAGGGCAACAAGATCATTGGCGTGCCGGGCGACCGGGTAGCCAGCCGTGAAGAATTTGTCACCGATCTGGCCGTGATTGCCGAAGGCGCGACCCTTGTATTGCAAGCAGGCAAGCGTACCCTGTCTCTGAAAGCGGACGATCTTGAGCACTACAAGGGCGAGCGCGGACGGCGAGGCAGCAAGCTGCCACGCGGCTTCCAGCGCGTCGATGGGTTGCAGGTGGAAGTGCCGGCGTAACGGGCAGAAATGTCTGGAACGGCAATTTCAGCGCCGTTCCGGGCAGAAATGCTGGAGTCGGACGGTTATTTCGCGGATGATATGGCCCTTGCGGTGCCGGCGTGGCCGTGTGCCCGTTTGAATCTACATGTATCACTGCGGTGTGCCTTATGGCGGCCGCCTGGATGGGATGATGAAATTTCTGCGCCTTCCATTTGCGCTGTTGATGACTGGCCTGCTCGGCCTTGGCGGGTGCACCATGCATCAGCCGGTTGCCCTGTATCAGCTCGACAGTGGTGATCCTGGCCAGCCGTCGCAGAGTGCGGGCATGGCCGTGGTACTCGGCCCGGTATCGGTAGCCGATTACCTTCAGCGTGAAACGTTCCTGCAGCGTCAAGCCGACGGCAGCCTGAGCGCGGCGACTGACGGCCGCTGGGCGGGTAGCCTTTCGTCGGATATCGACCAGCTGCTGGTGCGTCAACTTGCCTGGCGCCTGGACAGCCAGCGCGTGGTGCTGGCGCCGGCGACCGCTGGCTTCAGCCCGGACGTGCAGGTGCTGTTGTCGATCACGCGCCTGGACTCAGGCAAAAACCAGCCGGCCATCCTGGATGCTCAGTGGCGTCTGCTGGATCGCCGTGGCCATGTGCGTGACAACCGTATCGTTCACCTCGAGCAGCCGCACGAGGGCAGCGAGTCGTCGCAAGTTCAGGCCCAGGGTCAACTGCTTCAGAAGCTGGCCGAACAGCTGAGCACTGCGGTCAAGCCGCTGGCCAACCAGCCGGCGATTGCCGAAGAAGCACCGAAAAAGCCCGCTGCACCGGTGCAGGTCAAAAAGGGGCCGGAGAAATCCAAGATTCCGATGGCCTCGCCGATTCGCACCGACATGGAAGTTTATCGGTTCTGATCGAACTGACACCCACAAAAAAGCCCGCATTTGTTGCGGGCTTTTTTGTACCTAAAGGATAGATGCGGCCTTTGTGGGAGCGGGCGTGCCCGCGAACACCGGCGCAGCCGGTGCCATGCACCGCGGCGCCTGATTCGCGGGCGCGCCCGCTCCCACAGGGAGAAACTATCAGGCGCGGCGCTCGTGCATGCGCGCCAGCTGGCGCTCCAGCATCGACGGGTAAGGCTCCATCAAACGCTCCACACAGCAGGCACCCTCAGGGCTGGCAATCGGGCGAATGCGGGCACGCTGGCGAATCAGCGCGTCATCGCTGATCTGCCGCTCCACCAGCAACAGGTTGCGGCTGTGCTGCGACAGCGCCAGGGCATCCTGGACCTTTTCGGCCATCAGCAAGTCCACCAGCTCCAGCCCTTGCAGGTCGTTGCCCAGGACCAGGCCCAGTTGCAGCTGAAGGGTGATGCCGCTGTCGGCCACTTCGATCTGCAGGGCATGGCCCAGGGCGCGCAGCAGCTCGCCGCAGCAGATGGCGTTGGTCAGGTAGTCCTCGCCACAGTCGCGGCTGTGGAACAGCACCAGGGTGCTGCCGTCGTTGAGCGTGTGGGTTTCACCGTCGTAGAGCGAGGCAGCATGCTCCAGGCAATCGCGGTAGCGGTCAGTCAGCTCGGTCAGGCGTGTACGCGGCAGGCGGCGCAGTTGTTCCTGTGAGCCCAGTTGCACGGCAAGTACGGCGCTGTACTGCGGCTCGTCAGATTCGACCGGGGCGGCTTTGGGCGCACTGTCGTCGTCCAGCAAACCGGCAAAGGCTTCGTCGTCATCGTCCTCGGCCAATGCGGCAACCTTGGGGCGCGGGGCTGCCTTGGGAGCCGGCGCTGCGTCGTGGAAGTCGTCGAAATGCTCGTCGTCCTCTTCCTCCAGCTCTGGCTCCGGTGGCGGCGGCGGGGCCAGGCGCGCGTGCAGCTGGCGGGCGATGTCGCCGATCTCGTCCTGGCGGTCGGTGGCCGGGGTATAGGGCTGGGGGTCTCGCAGCCACACCCGCAACTGCAGCAGCGGCAGGGTGATATAGCGGCCCTGTCGCAGGCTCAGGCTGAGGGCCAGGGCCAGCAGGATTGCCGCCATGATGCCCATGCTCTGCAGGCTGATCAGCATCGGCTGCTGGAACTGGCTCATGTCCAGGCTGATGCGCAGTTGCCCGGCCGTCACGTCCTGGAAGGTGATCTTGGTCTGGTACAGGCCCTCTGCCTCGCCCAGCAGGCTGTTGCGCGGGCGCTGGCCGGCCTCGGCGAGGATGCGGTTGTCCACGCTGTAGATGGCCGCGTGGGCCACCAGCGGGTTTTTCACCAGGTTGCCCAGCAGCACGTTGAGACTGAGGATGTCGTTAGACACCAGCAGCTCGGTCGCCGAGGTGGCGGTCTGGGTGGTCAGGCTCTGGCCAAGGGCATCAGCCTGCTCGTGCATGGCCTGCTTGAACTGCAGGCCCATCACGCAGGCATAGATCACCAGCGCCAGCGCGACCAGGAAGATGTTGGTGCAAGCGATGCGCAATGCCAGCGGCACGCGACGTTGACTCAGGGCACGATAGATCATCAGGAAGAAATTGTCTGGTTTGACGGGCGTGGGCCGGTTCACTGAGCTCGGCTCTTAATGGCAGAAAGTGTGGGGCAGTATAGCGACCCGGGTTTTGTCGGCAAAGTATCGTTGGCGCCCGATGGTCACGGAAAATCGGTAGAATGCGCATTTTTCATCGAAGTCGGAGCCAGGTTGTGCGCGAAATCGTCCTGATCAACATCACCGGTGAGGACCGTCCCGGTCTCACTGCGGCTATCACCGGCGTCCTGCTGCAGGGCGGTGTGAGCATCCTCGACATCGGCCTGGCGGTCATGCACGGCACTTTGTCGTTCGGTATCCTGGTCGACATCCCGGACAACGAAGTGGCTACCGCCCTGCTGCAAGGCGTGCAGGCCAAGGCCCACGAACTGAACCTGCAGGCCCGCTACACGCCGATTTCCGAGGCGGACTACCAGCACTGGGCTGACGGCCAGGGCGAGGCGCGCCACATCGTCACCCTGCTCAGCCGCAAGATCACCCCCGAGCAACTGCAGCGGGTGAGTGCGGTGATCAGCCAGTACGGCCTGACCATCGAGCGTATCGAGCGTCTGTCGGCGCGTGTGGCGCTGGATGCCGAAACCGACAAGGGCAAAGCGGCCATCGAAATCTCCGTGCGCGGCGCGCCGAGCGATGCCCAGGCCCTGCGTGCCGACTTCTTTGCCCTGGCCGAAGCGCTGAGCATCGACATCGCCTTCCAGAAGGACGACCTGTTCCGCCGCAACCGCCGCCTGGCGGTGTTCGATATGGACTCGACGCTGATCGAAGCCGAAGTCATCGACGAACTGGCCAAGGCGGCCGGCGTGGGTGAGCAGGTGGCGGCAATCACCGAGCGCGCCATGCGCGGTGAGCTGGACTTCCGCGCCAGCTTCAAGGAGCGCATGGCGCTGCTCAAGGGCCTGGATGTGGGTGTGCTGGACGAAATCGGTGCCTCGCTGCGCCTGACCGAAGGTGCCGAAAACCTGTTCGCAGAGCTCAAGCGCCTGGGTTACAAGACCGCGATCCTGTCCGGTGGCTTTACCTACTTTGCCCGCCAGGTGCAGGCGCGCCTGGGTATCGACTATGTGTTCGCCAACGAGCTGGAAGTAGTCGACGGCAAGGTGACTGGTGTGGCTGTCGAGCCGATCGTCGATGCCCAGCGCAAGGCCGAGCTGCTGCAACAGCTGGCCAGTGAAGAAGGCTTGCAGCTGGAGCAGACCATCGCCGTGGGTGATGGCGCCAACGACCTGCCGATGCTGTCGCTCGCCGGCCTGGGCGTAGCGTTCCGCGCCAAGCCGCTGGTGCGCCAGTCGGCCAAGCAGGCGATTTCCACCCTGGGGCTGGATGGCGTGCTGTACCTGTTGGGCCTGCGCGACCGCGACGCCCGCGGCTAGTTTGCCGTCTAGTCTGCAGCGCGTGTGAAATCGAGCGCCGCCCGCGCGGCGCTTCGCAGCACAAGGCTGCTCCTGCATCTGTTTCTGACCAGTCAAGCCTGTACCAGCGCACGCGACCGCCTTGTTTGTCCCACGCGACATCGAGGCGGACGCCAAGGCACCGCGCGCCTTCCCCTCAGAAATCATTGGCCTGAAACAAATGTAGGAGCAGCCTTGTGCTGCGAAGCGCCGCGCGGGCGGCGCTCGATCTCACAGGCGCTGGAGAACCCCCGCCGATCACCTCGAAGCAAAAACCACGGTCAAGCCTGTGCAGGCGCCGCCAGCAGCTGCCCCATGCGCACTGCAGAACCAGCGCCCAGGTTCTCAGCCCACTTCACCTGCTCCGGCCCGAACAGCACGATGGCGGTCGAGCCCAGCTTGAAGCGGCCCAGCTCGGCACCTTTCTCCAGGTGGATCGGCGCGCGGCTGGCTTCGTCGTAACGGAAGGTCTTCAGCTCACGCTTGGGCGGCGTCACCAGTCCGGCCCACACGGTTTCGATCGAGGCGACGATCATCGCACCCACCAGCACCACGGCCATCGGCCCACGCTCGGTGTCGAACAGGCAGACCACGCGCTCGTTGCGGGCGAACAGCTCGGGAACGTTCTCTGCGGTGGTCTGGTTGACCGAGAACAGGCGCCCCGGCACATAGACCATTTCGCGCAGGGTGCCGGCCAGCGGCATGTGCACGCGGTGGTAGTCCTTGGGCGACAGGTAGATGGTGGCAAACTCGCCGCCCATGAACGGCGCTGCCATGGCCGGGTCACCGCCCAGCAGCTCCTGCGCGCTGAAGCCGTGGCCCTTGGCCTGGAAGATGCGGCCGTGCTCGATCGGGCCGAGCTGGCTGACGGCACCGTCGGCCGGGCACAGGATGGCGCCCGGGGTTTCGTCCTGCGGGCGGGCACCCGGTTTCAGGGCGCGGGTGAAAAACGCATTGAAGTGCTCGTAGGCGCTCAAGTCCTCGACCAGCGCTTCAGACATGTTTACCTGGTAGCGCTTGGCGAACCAGGCGGTAAAGGCATTCTTGAACCAGCGCACGCGGCACTCGGCGATGCAGCCGGCCAGCCGCGACAGCAGGTGGTGCGGCAGCAGGTACTGGCTGATGATGAACAAACGGGATTTCATGCAGGTTCCTTAAACTTCTACAGGCGTGTCCGGGTGGTTGCCCCATTCGCTCCACGAGCCGGCGTAGGCCTTGACGCGTGGGTAGCCGAGGGCCTTGGCCACCAGATAAGTGAAGCCGGAGCGGCGGTGGGTCTGGCAGTGGGTGATCACTTCCTTGTCAGGGGTGATGCCCAGTTGCTCGAGGACATTTTTGATGTCTTGGCGAATGCGCAAGTGGTCGTTGAGGTCCATGCCGGCGGTCCACTCGAAGTTGATCGCGCCGGGAATGTGCCCGCCCTTGGCAGCCAATACCTTCTCGCCGCTGAATTCCTGCGGGCCGCGGGCGTCCCAGATGACCAGGTCATCGGCGCCCAGGCGGCTTTGCAGGTACTCGCGGGTGGCGGTGGGGGCGTTGTCGATACGCAGGTGCACCGGGCTGTTGACGCTGGCGGGCACGTCGGTGGACAGGGTGTCAGCCGGCCAGGCCTGGATACCGCCATTGAGGTAGTGATAGGCCTTGTGACCAATCACGTCGAGCAGCCAGATGAAGCGCCCGGCCCAGCCCCCGCCTTCATCGTCATACACCACATAGACGGCGTCGTCGCGGTGGCCGAGTTCGCTGAACAGTTTTTCCAGCTCGCCCAGGGACGGCAGCAGGCCCGGCGCTGGAGGCTGGCCAAGCTGGGTACGCTTGCCTTCGACAAAGCGAGCGCCGGGGATATGCCCGCTGACATAGCGGTTGGCACTGCTCAGGTCGACCAGGATCAACTGTGGCGAACCCAGGCGTGGCAGCAGGTCCGCGGCTTCGATCACCAGGGGCAGGCCGGAAAAGTCAGTCATCCACGGTCTCCAGTGTGGAAAGAGGGGCGATTGTAGCGCAAGGCTCAGCCCTTGCGGTTGGCAAACACCGACAGTGCCCGCTCGGTGCATTGCGCGGTCTTGCCGAAGGCCTGCACGCTGATGTCGGCCAAGGGCCGGCAGCCCTGGTCGGCCACCATCAGCATCAGCACCTGATCGTTCACCGCCAGCGAGCGCAACAGCACGTGCTCGCTGCGGAACAGCGCACGCAGCGGGGCAGGCAGCAGGGCCGAAAACTGGCTGTGGTTTTCCGGGGTAATGCGCAGTTGCCCGGCCTGGGCCATCAGCTTTTGCAGCAGCTTGTTTTGCGACACCTGCAGGGCCAGGGCCGCGGCCTCTTTGGGCAAGCCGGCGGTCTGCTGCACGCGCAGGTAGTCGCTGGCCTTGTCCAGGCTCAGCAGCATAAGGCGCTGCATGCCGCAGGCCAGCAGGGCTTCGCGGGCCTGGGTGGCGAGGTGCACGGTATTGGTGAACGGGCTGGGCTGGGCCAGCAGGTCCTGGCACAGCTTTCGCCAACGCGCCAGGTCGTCGCTGCTGGGCGGGGGCGGGGCCAGCATGTCCGGGTGCGGGCGGCGCTGGTGCCAGGGCCAGATCAGTGCTTCAGCCGGGTGGAACAGGGCATGCCTGGCGTGGCGGCGGGCACTGGCGGCAGCTTGTTGGTGCACTTGCTGCTGCACGTCTTCCAGCGAGGTCTGCAGGTACAGCGCCGTCAGCAGTTGCCAGCGCAGCAGGTGCGGGTTGTCCCAGCCCACCTGCGCCGCCAGCGCAAGGTTGTTGGCCAGCAGCACGGTGTTGGCCGGCTGGTTGAACCAGCGGCGCAGGCCGGGCTCGGCATCCAGGCGGTGCTGCTGGCTGAGCAGGTCTTCGTCGCGGGCGATGCTCAGCACCTGGGCCAGCTGTTCGCGTTCTTCCAGCAGCAGGCGGTAACCCTGGGTTACCCACTGCGGCAGGCGCCAGTACTCCGCCATGGTCTGGCACAGCGCCATGATTCGCACGCCAAACAGCTCTTCCTCTACCTGGGCGGCGTCCTCGCCCTTGTGGATAACCCGCAGCTCCCAGGTATCGAGCAGCTTGGGGTAGACCAGTGCCAGCGGCCAAAGTGGTGACAGGAACAGCAGGCTGCCCCAGTGGATTTCCTGCCACAGCCGTGCCAGGCGGCTGGCGAACAGGCCGCTGGCCTGCTGCGAGGCGTGCTGGCTGATCAGCTGGAACTGGCTGAGCACGGGCGGGATTTCTTCGACCGGCAGCGAGGGCAGGCGCTTGAGCAGTTGCTCACTGCGCTCCAGGCCCAGGCGGTTGAGGGCGACCTCCAGGCTTTCGGCTGGCTCGGCCTGGCTGGCGTTGGTGGGGTGATTGGCTTCGCGCATCACCGATAGCACCAGTGCCGGGCTATCCTGCATCAGTTCGGCGATGTCGCGCAGCGAGCGGCGGCTATCGTGGATGGCAGCCATGACCCGGTCGTAGCTGTGCTTCGGCACGGGGATGCGAACACTCTCTAGCAGCTTTACCCAGGCTTCTAGCGTACGCGGGGCCTGAGCGGGCACCTTGGTTTCAATTGGCATTTTGACATCAGTCCGAACTGGCTTTTCGCATTGAGTGGCTATAGTCTGGCGCAGTTCTGCCGATAAGTAGAAGAAGAGTTTTAAAGCTCCCGTCTCTTCCCCTGACCACGACAGCAAGTGCTTTGAACCTATGGCTAAAATTATCGGCATCATCGTCGTATTCGCGAGCGTGCTCGGCGGCTACGTGCTCTCCCACGGCAAGATCGCAGCGCTGATCCAGCCGTTCGAAGTACTGATCATCGGCGGTGCAGCCTTTGGTGCATTCCTGCAGGCCAACCCTGGCCACATGACCATGCACGTCATCAAGAAGTCGATGAAGATGTTCGGCTCGCGCTTCACCCATGCCTACTACCTGGAGGTACTGGGCCTGGTGTACGAGATCCTCAACAAGAGCCGTCGCGAAGGCATGATGGCCATCGAGGCTGACATCGAAGACGCCGCCGCCAGCCCGATCTTCGCCAAGTACCCGACGGTACTGGCCGATGAGCGCATGACCGCGTTTGTCTGCGACTACCTGCGCATCATGTCCACCGGCAACATGGCCCCGCACGAACTCGAGGGCCTGTTCGACATGGAGCTGCTGAGCATGAAGGAAGAGCTGGAGCACCCGTCCCATGCGGTGACCGGCATCGCTGACGGCATGCCTGGTTTCGGTATCGTCGCGGCGGTACTGGGTATTGTGGTGACCATGGCCTCGCTGGGCGAGGGTGACCAGGCGGCCATCGGCATGCACGTGGGTGCGGCGCTGGTGGGTACCTTCTTCGGTATCCTCGCTGCCTACGGCTTCTTCGGCCCGTTGGCCAAGTGCCTGGAGCACGATGCCAAGGAAGAGCTGAACCTCTACGAATCGATCAAGGCTTCGCTGGTTGCCTCGGCCTCGGGCATGCCACCTTCGCTGGCCGTGGAGTTCGGGCGCAAGGTGCTGTACCCCATGCATCGCCCAAGTTTTGCCGAGCTGGAACAAGCGGTTCGCGGTCGCTGAGTCATGGAAAACAATCAGCCCATCATCGTAAAGCGCGTCAAGCGCTTTGGCGGCGGCCACCACGGCGGCGCCTGGAAAATCGCATTTGCCGACTTTGCTACGGCAATGATGGCGTTCTTCCTGGTGCTGTGGTTGATGTCCACGGCCACGCCGGAGCAGAAGATTGCCATTGCTGGTTACTTCAAGGACCCGATCGGCTTCTCGGAAAGCGGTACGCCTTATGTCATCGACCTGGGCGGCTCGCCTGAACTGGCGCCGGAGAAAACCATCAACCCGGAAGTGAAATCCGAGCCGATGCCCGAGAGCACGACCCAGCTGAGCAAGGACCAGGTCGAGACCATGGCCGAGCAGGTCGAGCGCGAGCGCCTGGAGTTGCTGCTGCAGGAACTGCAGAACAAGGTGGAAGAGAACCCGCAGCTGCAGAAGTTCAAGGACCAGATCCTGTTCGAAATTACCCAGGACGGGCTGCGCATCCAGATCATGGATGCCGAGAACCGGCCGATGTTCGACATCGGCAGTGCCCGCTTGCAGCCCTACTTTGAAGATATCCTGCTGGCCATGGCCGACACCATCAAGGCGGTGCCGAACAAGATCAGCATCAGCGGCCACACCGACGCCAAGCCGTATGCCGGCAGTGGTGAGTTCGGCAACTGGGAACTGTCGGCCAACCGTGCCAACGCGGCGCGCCGTGCGCTGGTGGCCGGTGGTTACCCGGACGGGCAGGTGGCGCGGGTGGTGGGTTACGCCTCGTCGTCGCTGTTCGACCGCAAGGACCCGTTCAACCCAGTCAACCGCCGTATCGATATCATCGTGCTGACCAAGAAGGCCCAGCGCAATATCGAGGGTGAGCAGGGGGCGCCGGAAGCGCCGGCCGGCGAGCCTGCTGCACCGCCGGCTAGCGGCCCTGTGCCTGGGGCTGCCGCACCGGAAGCGGAGCAAGCACCGATGCAACCGCGTGAGCTGCGCCAGAAGCTGAACATCTTTGAAGATGGCACGCTGAAGATGGATGAGGCCAAGGAGCAGTAAGCGGCTTTTGTGTTAATTGCAGGAATTCGCTATTCCTGTGGGAGCAGGCATGCCCGCTCCCACAGGGGGGCGGCGCGCTCACGGTCTTGGTCGTCTGCGCAACCTTGCCCTATCAGTAGCTGTCTTCGCTCAGGCTGGCGATGATCGAGCGGTAGCTGTTCATGCGTTGCGGCTTGATGCGCCCCTCGTCCAGTGCCTTGAGCAGCGCGCAGCCCGGTTCGCGGTCATGCTTGCAGTCGCGGAAGCGGCAGGTGCCAAACAGGTCGCGGAACTCGATGAAGCCATCTTCCACGTCGTCGCGGCTGACATGGCCGAGGCCGAACTCGCGGATGCCCGGCGAGTCGATCAGGTCGCCGCCGTTAGGGAAATGGTACAGCCGCGCCGTGGTGGTGGTGTGAGTACCTTGGCCCGACCATTCCGACAGGTCGCCGACACGGGTGCCGGCATCTGGCAGCAGGCTGTTGACCAGCGACGACTTGCCCACCCCCGACTGGCCGACGAACACACTGATGTGGCCGTCGAGTTGCTGTTGCAGGCGCTGCATGCCGTCACCCTGGTGTGCCGATACTTCCAGCAGCGGGTAGCCCAGTTCACGGTAGACCTCCAGCAGCGCATGCAGGCCGGGGCCATTCTCGTCGTTGATCAGGTCGGCCTTGTTCAGCAGCAGCAGCGGGCGCAGGCCAGCGTGCTCGGCAGCTACCAGGTAGCGGTCGATCAGGTTCGGGTGCGGCTCGGGAGCAGGGGCGAACACAATCACGATCAGGTCGACGTTGGCGGCCACCGGCTTGAGTTGACCGTGGTTGTTCGGCCGGCACAGCTCGGTGCTGCGCGGCATCTGCGCCACGATTACGCCGATGCCCTGGTTACCCGCACGCCACACGACACGGTCGCCAGTGACCAGCGCCGGCAGGTTGGCGCGCAAATGGCAGCGGAACACCTGGCCTGCGGTTTCGCCATCCTGGGCTTCAACTTCTACCTGCACGCCAAAGTGCGCGATCACCAGGCCCAGTTGCTCTGGCCCCAGGTCGCCGCCTTCCAGTTCCTGCAGCGCATGCTGCTCGCGTTTGGCGGCGCGAGCGGCGCGCTCGCCCTGGATTTTTTCGATCCGCCAGTTCTGGCGGCGATTGAGCTGGCGTTTGGCCATGAAGGTACCGTGTGGAAGGCCCGGGCAGGGCATTGAAAACGGCTGGCAGTTTAGCACGCCAGGCGCTGGACCATGGCGCTTACCTTTGAAGCGGTGAATGGGCGTGCTTTTGGCCACTAGGCTAATATGACGGCCTATATGAGGAGCCCTGCATGCAAAACCCACAGAACCTGATCTGGATCGACCTGGAAATGACCGGCCTGGATCCGGACAGCGATGTCATCATCGAGATGGCCACCATCGTCACCGACAGCGAGCTGAACACCCTGGCGGAAGGGCCGGTGATCGCCATCCACCACAGTGACGAAGTGCTGGCGCGCATGGACGAATGGAACACCCGCACCCACGGTGCTTCGGGCCTGACCCAGCGCGTGCGCGAGAGCAAGGTCAGCATGGCTGAAGCCGAGGCGCAGACCATCGCCTTCCTCGAGCAGTGGGTGCCGAAAGGCAAGTCGCCAATCTGCGGCAACAGCATCTGCCAGGACCGCCGCTTCCTCTATCGCCACATGCGCAATCTGGAAAACTACTTCCACTACCGCAACCTGGATGTCTCCACCCTGAAAGAGCTGGCCGCGCGCTGGGCGCCGGACGTGCGTGACAGCTTCAAGAAGGGCAACACCCACCTGGCGCTGGACGATATCCGCGAATCGATCGCCGAACTGCGCCACTACCGCGAGCATTTCATCAAGGTGTGAGCCGAAAAGGCGCAGATATTGTATCTGCGCCCCCTTTTGGTGCCCTGGGCAACTGGTTAGACTGCGCGCCTTTCTCGCACGGACCCGCGCCATGTTGTTGATGCTCTACCTCATCGCTATCACCGCCGAAGCCATGACCGGCGCGTTGTCTGCCGGGCGCCGCGGCATGGACTGGTTTGGCGTGGTGCTGATCGCCTGCGTCACCGCGCTGGGTGGCGGTTCGGTGCGCGACGTGCTGCTCGGGCATTACCCGCTGACCTGGGTGAAGCACCCGGAGTACCTGGTGCTGACCAGCTTTGCGGCGTTGCTGACCATTTTCATTGCCCCGATGATGCGCCGCCTGCGCTCGCTGTTCCTGGTGCTCGATGCCCTGGGGCTGGTGGCCTTTACCCTGATCGGCTGCATGACCGCGCTGGAGATGGGGCAGGGCATGCTGGTGGCGTCGATCAGTGGGGTGATCACCGGGGTATTTGGCGGGATCTTGCGGGATATCTTCTGCAACGACATTCCACTGGTGTTCCGCCGCGAGCTGTATGCCAGCGTGTCGTTTGCGGCGGCATGGTTCTACCTGGGGTGCGTGTATTTCAAGGTGCCGGCAGAGCAGGCGATGCTGCTGACCTTGTTTGGCGGGTTCCTGGTGCGGTTGCTGGCGATCCGCTTCCACTGGGAAATGCCCAAGTTCCACTACAACGACCAGCAGTGACACATGGGGCCGCAAAGCGGCCCCCGTTATTGAATGCCGTGACGGGCCAATGCCCACTCCACATGCTCGCGCACCAGTTCTGATTCATCCTCGCGCCGGGCCTTCAGCGCCTCGATCACAGGAATGGTGGAAGGGGCGTTGCCCAACCCCACCGCCAGGTTGCGCAAGAATCGCTCATACCCCGCCCGCCGCAACGGCCCGCCCTCAGTCTTGCGCAGGAAGGTGCGCTCATCCCACAGGAACATCTGCGCCAACTCGGCATTCTCCAGCCCGTGCCGCGGCTGGAAGTCCTGTTCCTGGCTGTGCTTGGCAAAGCGGTTCCACGGGCAGACGATCTGGCAGTCATCGCAGCCGAACACCCGGTTGCCCATCTTTGCGCGCAACTCGACAGGGATCGCGCCTCTCAGCTCGATGGTCAGGTACGAGATGCAACGCCGCGCATCCAGCACATAGGGCCCGACAAACGCCTGGGTCGGGCAGATGTCCAGGCAGGCCTGGCAGCGCCCGCAGTGCTCGCTGGTAGTCGCTTCGTCCACCGGTAGCGGCAAATCGACAAACAGCTCTGCAAGGAAGAAGTAACTGCCCGCCTTGCGGTTGAGCAGCAGGGTGTTCTTGCCGATCCAGCCCAACCCGGCCTGTTCGGCCAGGGCCTTCTCCAGTACCGGCGCGCTGTCGACGAATGCGCGGTAGCCGAACGGGCCGATGGCTTCCTGGATGCGGTCGGCCAGGAATTGCACGCGCTTGCGCACCAGCTTGTGGTAGTCCCGGCCCAGTGCATAGCGCGATATGTAGGCCTTTTCCGGCTGTGCCAGGCGCTGCGCCATCTGTGTGTCGCCGGACAGGTAGTCCATGCGCAGCGAGACCACCCGCACCGTGCCGGGAATCAGTTGGTCGGGGTGCGAGCGCTTGCTGCCGTGCGCGCCCAGGTACTCCATTTCGCCCTGGTAGCCGGCATCGAGCCAGCGCTGCAGGTGGTGTTCGTGTTCGCCAAGGTCGACCCCGGCGATGCCGACATGGGCAAAACCGAGTTCCTGGCCCCAAATCTTGATCGATTGGGCCAGTTGGGCGAGGTCAGGTGTGCAGCTGGACATGGATGGGCAAGGCAATACGGGCTCAGGTGCGTATAATTCTGCCAGACATTGGAGCCTTTGACCCCATGCCGCAGACCAAACCCCCCAGCCATGCCCCGCAATCGCTCAGCAGCGTGACCGTCGCGCACCTGCCGACGCGGCCTGTGCATGCCCATAAAGGCGACTTCGGCCATGTGCTGGTGGTCGGTGGCGATCTGGGCACAGGCGGCGCTGTGCTGTTGAGCGCTGAAGCCGCCCTGCGCTGCGGCGCCGGGCTGGTCAGCGTGGCGACGCGAAATGAGCATGTGAGCGCGAGCCTGGCCCGTCTGCCCGAAACCATGTGCCTGGGCGTCAGCTCGGCCAACCAGTTGATGGGCGTGCTGGAGCGCGCCTCGGTGCTGGTGGTGGGCCCGGGGTTGGGGCAGGCGGCGTGGGGGCGTAGCCTGCTCTCGGCAGTGGCCAACGCCGAACAGCCGCAGGTGTGGGACGCCGATGCCCTGAATTTGCTGGCGCGTACCCCTCTGGCCCTGCCCAGTGGCAGCATCCTCACCCCGCATCCGGGGGAGGCGGCGCGGCTGCTGGGTATTTCCACCGAAGCGGTACAGGCCGACCGCCAGGGCGCTGCGCGCAAGCTGGCGCGCCGTTACAACAGCGTTTGCGTGCTCAAGGGCGCCGGCACCCTGGTGGCCGACCCGGCCGGGCAACTGATGCTGTGCGAACGAGGCCACCCGGCCATGGCCGGGGCCGGCTTTGGCGATGTGCTGACCGGTGTGCTGGCGGCGTTGTTGGCCCAAGGGCTGGATGCCTGGCAGGCCGCTGGCCTGGGGGTGTGGTTGCATGCCTGTGCAGGCGAGCGGCCGGGTGTAAAAGGTAGAGGCTTGGCGGCCAGTGATCTGGCGCCGGTCATTCGTGAGTTACTGGAGGAGCATTCTGCGTGTCTGGCATAACCCTGTTTCTGGCCGATGAAGACGCCACGGTCAAGTTTGGCGCAGCACTGGCCGAGGTGACCGGCGGTCGCGGCGTGATCTTTCTTGAGGGCGACCTGGGTGCGGGCAAGACTACGCTTTCCCGAGGGCTGATCCGTGGCCTGGGCCATACAGGTGCAGTGAAAAGCCCGACCTTCACCGTGGTCGAACCCTACGAAATCGGTGAGGTGCGAGCCTTCCATTTCGACCTGTATCGCCTGGTCGATCCGGAGGAGCTGGAGTTCATGGGGATTCGTGACTATTTCGAGGGCGACCCGCTGTGCTTGTTCGAGTGGCCACAAAAGGGTGCGGGCGTTTTGCCAAAGCCTGACCTGACCATTACCATAAGCCCCCAAGCGGGCGGACGCTCGCTGATCCTTTCGCCGCAGGGGGCTCGCGGCGAGGCCTGGTGCATGGCACTGGCCAAACACTATAAACAGTAAGTGGGGTAGGTATGCGCATACGCGCACTGGTCGCCATCGTTGGGCTGCTGCTGACAACGGTGACCGTTGAGGCTCTGGCCGTCACTCAAGTCAAGAGCGTGCGCCTGTGGCGCGCGCCAGACAACACGCGGCTGGTCTTCGACCTGTCTGGCCCCGTGCAGCACAGCGTCTTCACCTTGAGCGCGCCTGATCGCCTGGTTATCGACATCAATGGCGCGACACTGGCCGCGCCATTGAACGTGGCCACCTCCAACACGCCGATCACTAGCGTGCGTTCGGCTCAGCGCACCCCGACCGACCTGCGGGTGGTGGTCGACCTGAAAAAGTCGGTCACCCCGAAAAGCTTCACGCTGGCGCCGAACGCCCAGTACGGCAATCGCCTGGTGGTCGACCTGTACGACCAGGAAGCCGATGCCATTGCGGCCAGCGCGCCACCGCCGGCACCGGCGCCGGTACAGACGCCGGCGACCACACCAGCGGTGCCGGTATCCCCGGCCCAGCCCGCCATCAAGTTGCCGCCGGTACCTAGCGGCAAGCGTGAAATCGTGGTGGCCATCGATGCCGGCCACGGTGGCGAAGACCCGGGTGCGTCCGGTTCGCGCGGCCAGCATGAAAAAGACATCGTGCTGCAGATTGCCAAAGAGCTTCAGCGCCAGATCAACAGCGAAAGGGGCTTCCGTGCCGAACTGACCCGTACGGGCGACTATTTCATTCCGCTGCGCAAACGCACCGAAATCGCCCGCAAGAAGGGTGCCGACCTGTTCATCTCGATCCACGCCGACGCCGCGCCGTCGCGGGCTGCATTTGGTGCTTCGGTGTTCGCCTTGTCTGACCGCGGCGCCACCTCCGAGACCGCGCGCTGGCTGGCAGACACGGAAAACCGTTCCGACCTGATCGGCGGTGCCGGCAACGTCAGCCTCGATGACAAGGACCGCATGCTGGCCGGCGTGCTGCTGGACCTGTCGATGACCGCCACGCTCAGCTCCAGCCTCAACGTGGGGCAGAAGGTGCTGGGCAACATGGGCCGTGTCACCTCGCTGCACAAGCAGCGTGTGGAGCAGGCTGGCTTCATGGTGCTGAAGTCGCCGGATATCCCGTCGATCCTCGTTGAAACCGGGTTCATCTCGAATAACAACGAAGCTGCCAAGCTGGCCACCGCCAGCCATCAGCAGGCCTTGGCCCGTTCGATTCATACCGGTGTGCGTCAGTACTTCCAGCAGAACCCGCCGCCGGGTACCTATATCGCCTGGCTGCGTGATACCGGCAAGATTGCCGCCGGCCCGCGTGAGCACACGGTGCGCCCTGGCGAAACCCTGGCGATGCTCGCCGTGCGCTACCAGGTCAGCGTGGCCAGCCTGCGCAGCACCAACAGCCTCAAGACGGATGAACTGAAGGTCGGCCAGCGCCTCGACATCCCTGCTACCACATTGGCCGCGCAATGAGTGGCGGTTCGCGCATCCAGCTGCTCAGCCCGCGGCTGGCCAACCAGATTGCCGCCGGCGAGGTAGTCGAGCGGCCCGCCTCCGTCGCCAAGGAGCTGTTGGAAAACAGCCTGGACTCCGGCGCCCGACGCATCGACGTGGACGTCGAGCAGGGCGGCGTCAAGTTGCTCAAGGTACGGGACGATGGCAGTGGTATTTCTGCTGACGACCTGCCGCTGGCCTTGGCCCGCCACGCCACCAGCAAGATTCGTGAGCTTGAAGACCTTGAAGGGGTATTGAGCCTGGGTTTCCGTGGCGAGGCCCTGGCATCGATCAGCTCGGTGGCGCGCCTGACCCTGACTTCGCGTACCGCCAGTGCCAGCGAGGCCTGGCAGGTCGAAACCGAAGGCCGTGACATGACCCCGCGCGTGCAGCCGGCGGCGCACCCGGTGGGTACTTCGGTAGAAGTCCGCGACCTGTTCTTCAATACCCCGGCGCGGCGCAAATTCCTGAAGGCCGAGAGAACCGAATTCGATCACCTGCAGGAAGTCATCCGCCGGCTGGCGCTGGCGCGTTTCGACGTCGGCTTCCACCTGCGCCACAACGGCAAGAGCATCCTCAGCCTGCACGAGGCCCATGACGAAACTGCCCGGGCGCGGCGGGTGGGCGCCATCTGCGGCCCGGGCTTCATGGAGCAGGCGCTGCCGATCGACGTCGAGCGTAACGGCCTGCGCCTGTGGGGCTGGGTCGGCCTGCCGACCTTCTCGCGCAGCCAGGCAGACCTGCAGTACTTCTTTGTCAATGGCCGTGCGGTGCGCGACAAGCTGGTCGCCCACGCTGTGCGCCAGGCTTACCGTGACGTGCTGTTCAATGGCCGGCACCCGACATTCGTGCTGTTCCTGGAGCTGGAGCCCAACGGCGTTGACGTCAATGTGCACCCGACCAAGCACGAAGTGCGCTTCCGCGAGGGGCGCTCGGTGCACGATTTCCTGTATGGCACGCTGCACCGCGCGCTGGCTGATGTGCGCCCGGAAGACCACTTGGCCGCGCCTGCCGCAGTACCTGAGATGGTCCGCCCTACTGGCCAGCAGGCTGGTGAATTCGGCCCGCAGGGCGAAATGCGCCTGGCCTCGCCAGTGCTTGAACGGCCCCAGGCGCCGCAGCATACGATTTCCAATGGCGGCAGTGGCGCCGGTTACCAGTATCAATACACCCCGCGCCCCTCGCAGCCCGTGCCGGCCGCGGAGGCGCAGGCGGTGTATCGCGAGTTCTACAAACCGCTGGAAGACGGAGCGGCACCGGTAACCACGCTGCCCGAAAGCCAGGGTGACATTCCCCCGTTGGGCTACGCACTGGCGCAGCTCAAGGGTATCTACATCCTGGCCGAGAACGCCGTTGGCCTGGTGCTTGTGGACATGCACGCTGCCCACGAGCGCATCATGTACGAGCGCCTCAAGGTGGCCATGGCCAGCGAAGGCCTTAGCGGCCAGCCGCTGCTGGTGCCCGAAACCCTGGCCCTGAGCCAGCGTGAAGCTGATTGCGCCGAAGAGCATGCGCAGTGGTTCCAACGCCTGGGCTTCGAACTGCAGCGCCTGGGCCCCGAGACCTTGGCGATTCGCCAGATTCCGGCCTTGCTCAAGCAGGCCGAGGCCAACCGCCTGGTTCAGGATGTGCTCGCCGACCTGATGGAGTACGGCACCAGCGACCGTATCCAGGCCCACCTCAATGAACTGCTCGGCACCATGGCCTGCCACGGCGCCGTGCGTGCCAACCGGCGCCTGGCGATCCCCGAAATGAATGCCCTGCTGCGCGACATGGAAAACACCGAACGCAGTGGCCAGTGCAACCATGGCCGTCCCACCTGGACCCAGATGGGCCTGGACGATCTGGACAAACTTTTCCTGCGCGGTCGATGAAATGAGCGGCAAGCCCCCTGCAATATTCCTGATGGGCCCGACGGCGGCCGGCAAGACCGACCTGGCCATCGAGCTGACCAAAGTGCTGCCGTGCGAGCTGATAAGCGTCGACTCGGCGCTGGTCTATCGCGGCATGGACATCGGTTCGGCCAAGCCGTCAAAAGAAATTCTGGCCGCCCACCCGCACCGCCTGATCGACATCCGTGACCCGGCCGAGAGCTATTCGGCCGCGCAATTTCGCGCCGATGCTCTGGAGGCCATGGCCGACATCACCGCGCGCGGGAAGATCCCGCTGCTGGTGGGCGGCACCATGCTCTATTACAAGGCGTTGATCGATGGCCTGGCCGACATGCCGGCAGCTGACGCTGCGGTGCGAGCCGACCTGGAAGCCCAGGCCCAGGCGTTGGGGCTGGCCGAACTGCACCGCCAGTTGGCCGAGATCGACCCTGAATCGGCGGCGCGCATCCACCCCAACGACCCGCAGCGGTTAATTCGCGCGCTGGAGGTGTACCGGGTGAGCGGCGAGAGCATGACGGCTCATCGCCAGCGTCAATTCGCGGAAAGTCGCGGCGCAGACGCAGGCGCTGGCGGACATTTGCCCTATACTGTCGCGAGTTTGGCGATTGCTCCTACAGATCGTCACATTTTGCATCAGCGAATTGCGTTACGATTTTCGCAGATGTTGGAACAGGGCTTCGTTGACGAGGTCCGATCGCTGCGAGCCAGAAGTGACTTGCACGCCGGGCTGCCGTCTATACGGGCTGTGGGTTATCGGCAGGTCTGGGATTACCTGGACGGCACGCTGACTGAGAATGAGATGCGAGAACGCGGTATCATCGCTACCCGGCAGCTGGCCAAGCGGCAGTTCACCTGGTTGCGTGGCTGGCCTGATGTGCACTGGCTTGACAGCATGGCCTGCGACAATCTGTCCCGCATCTTGAAATACCTTGGGGCCATCTCCATATTGAGCTGAGTCCCTGCTGATTGCCGTCTATTCTTGCGAAGGGGCGGCCTAATTTATCGATTTTCTTGATTTTCTATTATTTATCCTTACAGGAGTGCGGCATATGTCAAAAGGGCATTCGCTACAAGACCCTTACTTGAACACCTTGAGAAAAGAAAAGGTTCCGGTATCCATCTACCTGGTCAACGGCATCAAACTGCAGGGCTCGATCGAATCGTTCGACCAGTTCGTTGTACTGCTGAAGAACACCGTCAGCCAAATGGTCTACAAACACGCCATTTCGACTGTGGTACCTGCCCGTCCGGTTCGCCTGCCAAGCCCGTCCGATTCCGACCTCGGCGACAGCGAGCCAGGCAACGCCTGATAGGAGCCTGCATTGTTCTTTGAGCGCCACGGTGGTGGTGAACGGGCGTTGCTCGTTCACTTGGAAGGTCAGAACCCTGAGGCGCGCGAAGATCCGCAGGAGTTTCGGGAGCTGGCACTGTCGGCCGGGGCGGACATCGTCTCGCTGGTGACCGTGACACGGCATCAGCCAACGGCTAAATACCTGATTGGCAGCGGCAAGGTCGAGGAATTGCACGACCTGGTCCATGCCGAACAGGTAGACCTTGTGATTTTCAATCACACCCTTACGCCCAGTCAGGAGCGCAACCTTGAACGTGTGTTCGAGTGCCGTGTGCTCGATCGTACCGGGCTGATCCTCGATATTTTCGCCCAACGGGCGCGTACCCATGAAGGCAAGCTGCAGGTCGAACTGGCCCAGCTTGATCACATGAGCACGCGGCTGGTGCGCGGCTGGACCCACCTTGAGCGACAAAAAGGCGGTATTGGCCTGCGTGGCCCGGGTGAAACCCAGCTCGAAACCGACCGCCGCCTGTTGCGGGTGCGCATTCGCCAGATCAAGTCACGACTGGAGAAGGTACGCAGCCAGCGTGAGCAGGCGCGTCGCGGGCGCAAGCGCGCGGATATCCCTTCTGTGTCGCTGGTGGGTTACACCAACGCCGGCAAGTCCACGCTGTTCAACGCGCTCACCGAATCCGAGGTGTACGCCGCGGACCAGCTGTTCGCCACCCTCGACCCGACCCTGCGCCGGCTCGAGCTCAACGACCTGGGGCCGATCGTGCTGGCTGACACCGTGGGCTTCATTCGTCACCTGCCGCACAAGCTGGTCGAGGCATTTCGGGCTACGCTCGAAGAGTCGAGCAACTCCGACCTGCTGCTGCACGTGATCGACGCCCATGAGCCAGAGCGCATGGAACAGATCGAGCAGGTGCTGGCCGTGTTGGGCGAGATTGGCGCTGAAGGCTTGCCCATCCTCGAGGTGTATAACAAACTCGACCTGCTCGAAGATGTCGAGCCGCAGATCCAGCGCAATGCCGATGGCAAGCCGGAACGGGTCTGGGTATCGGCACGCGATGGGCGTGGTCTGGAGCTGGTTGGCCAGGCGATTGCCGAGTTGCTGGGGGATGATCTGTTTGTCGGTACCCTGTGCCTGGAGCAGCATTTTGCACGCTTGCGCGCGCAATTCTTTGCTCTGGGTGCCGTGCAGAGTGAAGAGCATGATGAAGAAGGGCGCAGCCTGCTAAGCGTGCGACTGCCCAGGGTCGAATTGAATCGCCTGGTCAGCCGCGAAGGCATGGAGCCGCAAGTGTTTGTCGAGCAACACACTTTGCAATAAATGCTCGTCGAGGTCGCCGGGCAGCAGTGACAGGCATTCTGTAGCATTGGACGGCGCGCCGTGGGCGCGTCTTTGCTTTATCAGATGGAGAGCGCTATGGCTTGGAACGAGCCGGGTGGCAACTCGAACAATCAGGATCCCTGGGGCGGCCGCCGTGGTGGCGGTGGCGGTGGTGGTGACAAGAAAGGTCCGCCGGATCTGGACGAGGCCTTCCGCAAACTGCAGGACAGCCTGAACGGCATGTTCGGCGGTAACAAGAAACGTGGCGGCGGTGACCGCAATGTCGGCAAGGGCGGTGGCCTGGGCCTGCTGGGCATCGGCCTGGCGGTACTGGCTGCCATCTGGCTGTACAGTGCCGTGTACGTGGTCGACGAGCAGGAGCAGGCTGTGGTGCTGCGCTTCGGCAAGTACCATGAGACGGTCGGTCCCGGCCTGAACATCTACTTCCCGCCGATTGATCGCAAGTACATGGAAAACGTCACGCGTGAGCGTGCCTATACCAAACAGGGCCAGATGCTGACCGAAGACGAGAACATCGTCGAGGTGCCGCTGACCGTCCAGTACAAGATCAGCAACCTGCAGGACTTCGTGCTTAACGTCGACCAGCCTGAGGTAAGCCTGCAGCACGCGACCGACAGTGCCCTGCGCCACGTGGTGGGTTCCACCTCGATGGACCAGGTACTGACCGAAGGCCGTGAGCAGATGGCCGTGGATATCCGCGAACGCCTGCAGCGCTTCCTCGACAACTACCGTACCGGTATCACCGTTACCCAGGTCAACGTACAGAGCGCGGCAGCCCCGCGTGAAGTGCAGGAAGCCTTCGACGACGTGATCCGTGCCCGCGAAGACGAGCAGCGTGCCCGCAACCAGGCCGAGTCCTACGCCAATGGCGTGGTGCCGGAAGCCCGTGGTCAGGCCCAGCGCATCATCGAGGACGCCAACGGTTATCGCGACGAAGTCATCGCCCGGGCCAAGGGTGAGGCCGACCGCTTCACCAAGCTGGTCACCGAGTACCACAAGGCACCTGACGTGACCCGTCAGCGTCTGTACCTGGAGACCATGCAAGAGGTCTACAGCAATTCGAGCAAGGTCATGGTGGCGACCAAGGACGGGCAGAACAACCTGCTCTACCTGCCACTGGACAAGATGGTCGAAGGCAGCCGCAACCCGTCCACGCCAACCACCAGCGTGTCGCCATCGGTCAACGATGCGGCCGCCCGTGCGGCGCAGGACCTGCAACAGCAACAGCAGCCGCTGCGTACTAGGGAGAGCCGCTGATGAGCAATAGATCGCTGATCGCCCTGATCGCCGCCGTCGTTCTGGCCATCGTGGCCTGGAACAGCTTCTATATCGTGTCCCAGACAGAGCGTGCGGTACTGCTGCGCTTCGGTAAGGTGGTCCAGGCAGATGTCCAGCCAGGCCTGCACGTGAAGATTCCGTACGTGAACCAGGTGCGCAAGTTCGACGCCCGCCTCATGACCCTCGACGCCCCGACCCAGCGGTTCCTGACCCTGGAGAAGAAAGCGGTGATGGTCGACGCCTACGCCAAGTGGCGCGTCAAGGATGCCGAGCGCTTCTACACCGCCACGTCCGGCATGAAGCAGATCGCCGACGAGCGTCTGTCGCGTCGTCTGGAAAGCGGCCTGCGCGACCAGTTCGGTAAACGTACCCTGCACGAGGTGGTTTCCGGTGAACGTGACGCACTGATGGCTGACATCACTGCATCGCTGAACCGCATGGCCAACAAGGAGCTGGGCATCGAGGTGGTCGACGTGCGCGTCAAGGCCATCGACCTGCCGAAGGAAGTCAACCGCAGTGTGTTCGACCGTATGAGCACCGAGCGTGAGCGTGAAGCTCGCGAGCACCGTGCCAAGGGTAACGAGCTGGCTGAAGGTATTCGTGCCGATGCTGACCGCCAGCGCCGTGTGCTGCTGGCCGAGGCCTACCGCGAAGCAGAAGAAACCCGTGGTGACGGCGACGCCCAGGCGGCTGCCATCTATGCCAAGGCCTACAGCCAGGACGCTGATTTCTATGCGTTCCACCGTAGCCTGCAGGCATACCGCGAGAGCTTCTCGAGCAAAAGCGACGTGCTGGTTCTGGACCCGAAGAACGAGTTCTTCCGTTACCTGGACAAGAGCAGGCCGTGATGCTCAGGCCCTGATTTTCATGCAGGGGCGCCCCGCCGGGCAGCTAAAACACCAGGCGGGGTGCATCCTGAATGAAAAGGGGTGTATGATGAGGCAGCCGGGAAATTTCCCGGCTTTTTTGCGTCTGAAAGGTTGATTGGCAAAGCGCCAGTTGACGGTTTGGTCAGCTCGCAAGGCAATTCGAGGGTATCGGGTACGGTGGCTGCGCTGGGATCAGTGCTGCCCGCTGCTGTGCGTGATACCGGCTTTACTGACGGCTCGCCTGCTGGCAAGCCGCCCGGACCAGAGGGGAAAAGGCGTAATGGCAACGGTAGACCGCTGGCTGCTGCCAGATGGCATCGAGGAAGTACTGCCACCTGAGGCTGCGCGCATCGAGATCGCGCGCCGTCAGGTGTTGGACCTGTTCCAGAGTTGGGGCTACGAGCTGGTCGTCACCCCGCATATCGAGTACCTGGAGTCGCTGCTCACCGGCGCCGGCCAGGACCTGGATCAGCGCACCTTCAAGGTAGTGGACCCGCAGTCCGGCCGCCTGATGGGCTTCCGCGCCGACTTCACCCCGCAGGTGGCGCGCATCGACGCCCACACCCTGCGCCGTGAAGGCCCGAGCCGCCTGTGCTACGCCGGCAGCGTGCTGCACGCCCAGCCGCGTGCACTGTCCACCTCGCGCAGCCCGATCCAGCTGGGCGCCGAGCTGTATGGCGATGCCAGCCCGACCAGCGACGTGGAAGTCATCAGCCTGATGCTGGCCACGCTGCAACTGGCCGATGTGCCGGACGTACACATGGACCTGGGCCACGTCGGTATCTACCGCGGCCTGGCCCGTGCTGCCGGCCTGTCCGGTGCGGTCGAGCAACAGCTGTTCGACGCCCTGCAGCGCAAGGCCGTCGATGAAGTGCAGGCACTGACCGCCGACCTGCCGAAGGACTTGGGCAACATGCTGCGCGCACTGGTCGAACTGTGCGGTGGCCGTGAAGTGCTGGCCGAAGCCCGGGTGCGTCTGGGTCGTGCTCCGGCCGGCGTGCTGGCAGCGCTGGACGACCTGCTGTCGATCGCCGATCGCCTGACGTCGCGCTTCCCGGACCTGCCGCTGTACTTCGACCTCGGCGAGCTGCGCGGCTACAACTATCACACCGGCGTGGTGTTCGCCGTGTTCGTACCGGGCGAGGGTCAATCGATCGCCCAGGGCGGGCGCTACGACGACATCGGCGCCGACTTTGGCCGGGCACGTCCGGCCACCGGTTTCTCCACGGATTTGAAGACCCTGGTCACACTGGGGCGAGCGGAGGTCGTATTGCCAACGGGCGGCATCTGGATGCCGGACAGTGGCGACGCGGCCCTCTGGCAGCAAGTCTGCCAGTTGCGCAACGAGGGCCAGCGTGTGGTCCAGGCCCTGCCTGGCCAGCCGTTGAGTGCTGCTCTCGAGGCGGATTGTGATCGGCAATTGATTCAGCAAGACGGGCGCTGGCAGGTTCTGCCGCTGGCCCAGTGAGTTTCTGCGTCGGCAACAGGCCGGCAACCAAGTTTGCGTGAATGAGGACCAATGTAATGGGTAAGAATGTCGTCGTCCTGGGCACCCAGTGGGGTGATGAGGGCAAAGGCAAGATCGTCGATCTGCTGACCGAACATGCTGCCGCCGTAGTGCGCTACCAGGGTGGCCACAACGCGGGTCACACCCTGGTGATCAACGGTGAAAAGACCGTTCTGCACCTGATTCCGTCCGGCATCCTGCGTGAAGGCGTACAGTGCCTGATCGGCAACGGCGTGGTCGTTGCCCCGGACGCCCTGATGCGCGAAATCACCAAGCTGGAAGAAAAAGGCGTACCGGTGCGCGAGCGCCTGCGCATTTCCCCGGCTGCGCCGCTGATCCTGTCGTACCACGTGGCGCTGGACCAGGCCCGCGAAAAAGCCCGTGGCGAAGCCAAGATCGGCACCACCGGCCGTGGTATCGGCCCAGCCTACGAAGACAAGGTCGCGCGCCGCGGCCTGCGTGTGGGCGACCTGTTCCACCGCGAGCGTTTCGCTGCCAAGCTGGGTGAGCTGCTGGACTACCACAACTTCCAGCTGGTGAACTACTACAAAGAGCCGGCCATCGACTTCCAGCAAACCCTGGACGAGTGCATGGCCTACGCTGAACAGCTCAAGCCGATGATGCTCGACGTCACCGCCGAGCTGCACAACCTGCGTCGCGCCGGCAAGGACATCATGTTCGAAGGTGCCCAGGGCTCGCTGCTGGACATCGACCACGGTACCTACCCGTACGTCACCAGCTCCAACACCACTGCTGGCGGTATCTCCACCGGTTCCGGCGTTGGCCCGATGTACCTGGACTACATCCTGGGCATCACCAAGGCCTACACCACTCGCGTGGGTTCCGGTCCGTTCCCGACCGAACTGTTCGACGAGACCGGCGCTACCCTGGCCAAGCGTGGCCACGAGTTCGGCTCCACCACTGGCCGTGCCCGTCGTTGCGGCTGGTTCGATGCCGTCATCCTGCGTCGCGCCATCGACGTCAACAGCATTTCGGGCATCTGCCTGACCAAGCTGGACGTGCTGGACGGCCTGGAAACCATCAACATCTGCGTTGGCTACAAGAACGAGAACGGTGCTGTCATCGACGCGCCTTCCGATGCCGACAGCTACATCGGCCTGGAGCCGGTGTACGAAGAGATGCCAGGCTGGAGCGAGTCGACCCTGGGTGCAAAAACCCTGGAAGAGCTGCCGCAAGCTGCGCGTGACTACATCAAGCGCATCGAAGAGCTGGTCGGCGCGCCGATCGACATCATCTCGACCGGCCCGGACCGCAACGAGACCATCGTGCTGCGTCACCCGTTCGCCTGATCCGCCCTCCAGGCTGATCTGACGCCGTGGCCCTGAAAAGGGCCGCGGCGTTTTCATTTGTGGGGTACACCAGTACCGGCCAATCCACCTTGCTGAACCATGGCGTTTATCCCTGCTGCCTTCGGCACAACCCTTGCTGTAAGAAGTTTCTGAAGATGCCATCAAAATAGTGGCGCCAGAAAACACGAGGGTTACACCGTGTCTGCCATCCTCTCACTGTTACGAAGCCGCCTTTTGCGGCCTGTGTTTGTTGCCCTTGGTATCGCTCTTTTGGTGCAGGTGCTGGTTGCCGTTGCGCTCACCCGAAGCACGGTCACCGCCCTGGAGGCCGACCTTGGCGAACGCCTGGGTAACGACAGCCGCCAGCTGGCCAATGACCTGGAGCAAGCCGGGCAAGATGTGCGCTCGGGCCTCGACGGCCTGTCCAGCAGCACCCGCCAGCGCCTGAGCGCCGGGTTGTCGGAGCGCCTGCAAAGCGAACAGCAGCAACTGCGCAGCACCCTGGAAAAGAACCTGAAGGACTCCGCCAACGACATGGCCGAGCTGCTGGCTTCGGTTGCCCCGCGGGCGATCTGGGACAACGATGTGCCGGTGCTCTCCGACTTTGCCCGGCGTGCCCAGCGCAATCCCAATGTGCTGTTCGTGGTGTACGACGATGCCCAGGGCCAGCACCTGACCCGTTACCTGAACCGGCAAAACCCGATCAACCAGGCTTTGATGGACAAGGGCCAGGGCGAGCGTGCGCTGGACAAGGTGATCGATGCCGCCCGACGCGACCCGGCGGTGTACTTTGTCGAAGCTTCGATCAATCCCAATGGCGCAGAAATCGGCAAGGTGGTGATGGGGGTTTCCACGGCGGGCATCGACCAGGAGCTCAAGGCCCTGGACCAGCGCTTCGCGGCGCTGATTGCCAGCGGTGAGCAACTGGTTGGCGACAGCCTGGTGGGTGCCGCAGCCGACAGCGGCAAAACCCTGCGTGAGCGCCTGGAGAAGGCGCAAGGCAGTGCTGCAGCGATGCAGGCCAATACCGCACAGACTGTGCGCGATGCCGCTGCCGAACTGCGCTGGCGCATTGGCCTGGGCCTGGTGCTGGTCGGCCTGGGTGTGCTGCTGGTGGTGGCCGTGGTGCTCGGCCGCCGAGTGCTGAGCAAGCTGCGCCTGCTGATTGCTGCCCTGGACGACCTGGCGGCGGGCGAAGGCGACCTGACCAAGCGCGTGCCGCTCGACAGCCGCGACGAAATTGGCGACATGGCTTCGGCGGTGAACCGCTTTGTCGACAAGCTGCAACCGATCGTACGTGAGGCGGGCGAGGTGGCGCAGCGTACCGGTGTCGAGATTGGCGCGATGGCCCAGCGCAATGCCGGCGCTGATGCGGCTGCGGCACTGCAACGTGATGAAGTGGCAGCCAGCCTGCGCGACCTTTCGAGCATGGCCGACGAAGCTCAGGCCGAAAGCCACGCGATGCAGGCGGCCTTGAAACAGGTGGTGGATATCCGCCAGGCCACCGACGAAAACAGCCGCACCTCGACCCAGCTCGCGGGGTTGATCGAGAACCTGGCAGGCCAGGTAGAGACCGGCTCACAGGTGATCGAGCGTCTGGCCAAGCAGAGTGAGCAGATCGAAGTGGTGTTGACGGTGATCCACGGCATTGCCGAGCAGACCAACCTGCTGGCGCTGAACGCGGCCATCGAAGCCGCCCGGGCAGGTGAGACCGGGCGCGGGTTTGCCGTGGTGGCCGATGAGGTGCGAGCGCTGGCGAGCAAGACGCAGAGCTCCACGGGGGATATCCAGTCGCACATCGCGGCGCTGCAGAAGGGCGCCAAGGAAGCCGTGGCGACCATCAGCCAGGCCGGGCTCAAGGCCAGCGAAGGGCTGCTGGTACTGCGTGATAACGAGCGCCGGCAGCAGTCGGTGCAGGCGGCGGTGGAGCAGGTGCATGCGGCCATTGGGCTAGCCACCCGCGCAGCTGAGCAGCAAGCGAGCGGGGCGCAGGCCGTGCGGGGGCGGGTGGAGACTATCCATGCCCAGGCTGAGCGCTCGGCCGAAGTGGTGATGCAGACCACGGCCAGCAGCAAGGTGCTGGATGACCTCGCCGCGCAGCTACGGGCAAGCCTTGGCCAATTCCGCGCCTGACGCGGTCCCTGTAGGAGCGGCCTTGCGTCGCGATGGGCCGCTCCTACAGTGGGAGGTGTTGCTATGATGGCGGCGACACATGGCAAAGGGAGTTGTTCATGTCCGCCCAACTGGTCGCCGCTCCGGCTGAACTGGATTTTCTTCATAGCGATGGCATTTGCGTCACCGCACCAATGACCGCCATCCAGGCCTACTGCGCCATGACCTCGGACGTTCCGGGCTGGCTGGCCATGGCCTTTCGCCTGCGCGACTTCATCTCGCGCCGGTTCAACGTTGCCACTATCCACGGTTTTTCATCGCGCAGCCCTGAGCGGGTTCCGGCAGTGGGTGAGCTACTGGATTTCTTTACCGTCGAGGGAATCAGCGACCAGCAACTGGTCCTGACGTCGCGTGACACGCACCTGGCGGTGATGGTGAGCATGGATCTGGATGAAGCAGAGCAGGGCCGGCAACGCTTGAATGTGACCACCTCGGTGCAGTGCTCCAATCGTTTCGGCCGCCTCTACATGCTGCCCGTCGGCAAGGCTCATGGGCCAATCGTTCGCCGGATGCTGCGTAACATCTGATGGCCTCATCGCCGGCAAGCCAGCTCCCACAGGTACTGCACAGGCCTTGCGGGCGGCGCGGTACCTGTGGGAGCTGGCTTGCCGGATGAAGGCGACGCGGGTCAAGCTTTGTTCAGGTACATCCGCGTCGTCAGCAGATAAACCGGCAACCCCGACACTACGATCAGCAATGCCGCATAAGGCGCCGCTGCCGCGAACTCGACGTTGGCTGTATGCGCCCACACCTCGGTGGCCAGTGTGGTCATGCCCGTGGGGCTGAGCAGTAGCGTGGCAGTCAGTTCCTTCATGGCATCCAGGAACACCAGCGCAAAAGCCGCCGCCATGGCCGGGAAGATGATCGGCAGGGTCACCCGGCAGAACGCGGTAAAGCTGCTCGCGCCCAGGGTGCGTGCAGCTTCCTCAAGCGTTGGCGAGGCCTTGTTCAGCGCGGTGCGCACCGGCGACTGGGCCAGCGGCAGGAACAGCAGCGCATAAGCCAGCAGCAGCAGTGCCGTGGTCTGGTACAGCGCCGGCACGTAGTGCAGAGCGAAGAACACCAACGTCAGGGCAATCACCAGGCCGGGCAGGGCGTGCAGGAGGTAGGGCAGACGCTCAGCCCAAATCGCCAGGCGACCCTTGTAGCGCACCACCAAGAAGCTGATCGGCAGGGCCAGCAGCACGCAGAAGCCAGCACCGCCAAGCGACACCGACAACGAAGTGAACAGTGCCTTGGAGATGGCCGCGACCGGGAACGCTGCTGACGACCCCACGCTCAGCCAGTAGCCGAGCATGGCCAGCGGAATACCGCTGCCCAGCACCGCCAGGCCCACGCAAAACAGCTGTGCCAGCACCGCCCAGCCACGCAGCCGCACCGGTTGCGCACGCCGCGCTACGCCCTGGCCGATGCGCACATGGCGGGCTTTGCCGCGTACGCGCAGTTCCAGCCACAGCATCACCAGGCACATCGCCAGCAACACGGCAGACAGCATGGCCGCGTTGGCGTTGCTGAACTCCAGTTCGAACTGTTGGTAGATGGCGGTGGTGAAGGTTTGCAGGCCGAGGATCGACAAGGCGCCGAACTCCACCAGCATGTGCAGGGCAATCAGCAGCGCGCCGCCGAGCATCGACGGCCACAGCAGCGGCAGGGTGACCTTGCTGAACACGCCCCAGCGGCTGCAACCGAGGGTGCGCGCCGACTCCTCCAGCGAGGTGTCGAGGTTGCGCAGGGTTGCGGCAACGGGCAGGAACACCAACGGGTATTTGGACAGGGCCATGACCATGATCGCCCCGCCGAGGCCTTCGAAGTCCGAACTCAACGATACCCAGGTGAAGCTGCTGACGAACGACGGCACTGCGAACGGCAGGCATAGCACCACGCCCCACAGCCGGCGGCCGGCCAGGTTGCTGCGCTCCAGCAGCCAGGCCAGCGCCAGGCCCACCACCATGCAGGTCAGCGTCACCCCGACCATCAGCAACAGGGTGTTGCGCATCAGCCCCCAGACAAAGGGACGCCACAGCAGGTGCAAGGCCTCGCGCCAGCCGGCTTCCCAGGCTTTGATGGCGACATAGGCCAGTGGCAGCAGGCTCATCGCCACCAGGAACAGCACAGGTAGCACCACCCAGATGGAGGGGCGCTTGCGGCGCGGTACGAAGCGCACCGGCGCCGGTGCGGACAGGGCGGCAGTCATCAGAGCAGACCGACCTCGCGTTCAAGCTCGATGGCTTCTTCGGCGTTACCCAGGTCGGCCGGCGAGATCTTCGGCGGGCGCAGCTCATCGAACGGCTTCAGGCCACGGTCAGAAACCATGCCCTTGTGCAGCGGGTACTCGGCGGTGGTCTGGGTGATCACGCGCTGGCCTTCTTCGCTGGCCATCCAGTTGAGCAGGGCCTGGGCTTCTTTCGGGTGCTTGCTGGCCTTGACCACGGCCGCGCCGGAGATGGTGACCAGGTTGCCGGCATCGCCGTCGGCCAGGTAGTAGAGTTTGGTGTCCAGCTTGCCGCGTTCGCGTTCAAGCGCGTACCAGTAGTAGTTGTTCACCAGTACCGCAGCCACTTCGCCTTTTTCCACGGCTTTGAGGGCGACCATGTTGTTGGTGTAGGTCTTGCCGAAGGCTTTCAGGCCGGTCAGCCATTCTTCGGTGGCTTCTCGACCGTGCATTTTCAGGATGGCCACGGCCTGCTCCTGGAACGCACCACTGGTGGGTACATAGCCGACGCGGCCTTCCCACTCGGGGTTGGCGAAGTCCATCACCGTGGTTGGCAGGTCTTTTTCGTCGACCTTTTTCGGGTTGTACACCACGATGCGGGTACGGGCCGTGATGCCCATCCAGGTGCCGTTGGCGCCAACGTACTCCTTGGGCACCATGTTCGAGGTGGCGTCGTCGATCTTCGCCAGCAGGCCCAGCTCGCCCAGGTTGTTCAGGGGCGGGGACTCTTCGGTGTAGATGATGTCGGCCGGCGACCGGTCGCCTTCTTCGATGATCTGGCTGGCCAGCTGGTTGCTGCTGCCCTTGCGAATGTCGATGTGAATACCGGTCTTGGCCTCGTAGGCCTTGGCGATGGCTTCGCCGATTTCCTTGTGCTGACCGTTGTACATGGTCAGGGTGACCGGTGCGTCTGCCATGGCGGCCGGAGCGCCGATGACCAGGCTCAGCACGGCGGCGGCCAAGGTGCGCATCAGCGGTTGCGGGCGGATCGTCATGCGGGTACTTCCTCGCTTACGGCTACATATTTGGAAACAATGGTAAACGAAATTGTTTCTCAAGTGGCCGTATGACGAGAAATTCATGGGCAGACCATGGTGTAGGCACTGGGAGCGCGCGGGAAGGGCGGGGGCAAAAAACGCAGGCAAGAAAAAACCCACTAGCAAGCTAGTGGGTTTTTGTATGGTGCCCAGGAGAAGACTCGAACTTCCACGACCTTGCGGTCACTGATACCTGAAACCAGCGCGTCTACCAATTCCGCCACCTGGGCAAAGCTTTACATCATCTGTAGAAGGCGACTATCGTTCGCTTTCACACAGTAGTAACAGATCCTTGGTCATCTGTTACTTGAAAATATTTGGTGCCCAGGAGAAGACTCGAACTTCCACGACCTTGCGGTCACTGATACCTGAAACCAGCGCGTCTACCAATTCCGCCACCTGGGCACACATTCGAGATTAAAAGATGCTTTACAGCGCCGTTCATCTCTACTACAACGTCGGGGTTGTCCGTCGTTGTGGTGCGCACTATACGGACGCTCCCCAAGGCTGTAAACCCCCCAATCAAAAAAAATTTCAAAAAATTCAACTTGTTGATTCCACAGGCCTATTACCGTTCTGGATGCACGGCAGTGGGGGCTGTCCAAGGCAGACATTTCCGGTTTCAATAGGCCTATGCCAGAATTCATATCTATATACCCCAAGGTGAACCCCTTCTGATGGCCGATTGGCAATCCCTCGATCCCGAGGCCGCTCGCGAAGCGGAAAAATACGACAACCCCATTCCCAGCCGTGAGCTGATCCTGCAGCGCCTTGCCGACCGCGGCGAGCCCGCCGCGCGCGAGGAGCTGGCGAAAGAGTTTGGTCTGTATGAAGAAGACCAGATCGAAGCCCTGCGCCGCCGCCTGCGTGCCATGGAGCGCGACGGCCAGCTTATCTATACCCGGCGCGGCACATATGCCCCGGTGGACAAGCTCGACCTGATCTGCGGCCGTATCTCCGGCCACCGCGATGGGTTTGGTTTCCTCATTCCCGATGATGGCAGCGATGACTTGTTCCTCAGCCCGTCGCAGATGCGCCTGGCCTTCGACGGCGACCGCGCGCTGGCGCGTGTTTCCGGTACCGACCGCCGTGGGCGCCGTGAAGGCGTGATCGTCGAGGTCATCTCCCGTGCCCACGAAAGCGTGGTCGGCCGCTACTTTGAAGAAGGCGGCATCGGCTACGTAACCCCGGACAACCCGAAGATCCAGCAGGAAGTGCTGGTGACTGCCGGGCGTAACGGTGGTGCCAAGATCGGCCAGTTCGTCGAGATCAAGATCACTCACTGGCCAACGCCGCGCTTCCAGCCACAAGGCGACGTGGTAGAAGTCATCGGCAACTACATGGCGCCGGGCATGGAAATCGACGTTGCCCTGCGCAGCTACGACATCCCGCACGTCTGGCCCGAAGATGTGGTCAAGGAAGCGCGCAAGTTCCGCTCCGAAGTCGAAGACAAAGACAAAGAGAAGCGCGTCGACCTGCGTCATTTGCCGTTCGTCACTATCGACGGTGAAGACGCCCGCGACTTCGATGACGCTGTCTATTGCGAACCGCTGGGCAAGCTGCGCCTGTTCTCCGGTGGCTGGCGCCTGTATGTGGCCATCGCCGACGTGTCCAGCTACGTGCGCCTTGGCTCGGCCCTGGACGTCGAGGCCCAGCAGCGCGGTAACTCGGTGTACTTCCCCGAGCGTGTGGTGCCGATGCTCCCCGAAGAGCTGTCCAACGGCCTGTGCTCGCTGAACCCGCACGTCGACCGCTTGGCCATGGTCTGTGAAATGACCATGAACAAAGCCGGCCAGATGGTCGACTACCAGTTCTACGAAGGTGTCATCCACTCCCACGCCCGCCTGACCTACAACAAGGTCAGCAGCATGCTCGAGCACGCCCGCACCCGTGAGGGCAAGGCGCTGCGCGAGGAGTACAAGGCGGTCGTGCCGGACCTGAAGAACCTGTACAACCTGTACAAGGTGCTGTTGGATGCCCGCCACACCCGCGGTGCCATCGACTTCGAGACCCAGGAAACTCGCATCATCTTCGGCGATGAGCGCAAGATCGCGGAAATTCGCCCGACCGTGCGCAACGAAGCCCACAAGCTGATCGAGGAATGCATGCTGGCGGCCAACGTGGCCACCGCCGAGTTCCTGCAGAAGCACGGCGTGCCGGCACTGTACCGCGTGCACGACGGCCCGCCGCCGGAGCGCCTGGAAAAACTGCGTGCCTTCCTGGGCGAGCTGGGCCTGAGCCTGCACAAGGGCAAGGACCCGTCGCCGAAGGATTACCAGGCCCTGCTGGCGAGCATCGCCGGGCGCCCGGATTTCCACCTGATCCAGACCGTAATGCTGCGCTCGCTGAGCCAGGCGGTGTACAGCACCGAAAACAACGGCCACTTCGGCTTGAATTACGAGGCGTACACCCACTTCACCTCGCCGATCCGCCGTTACCCGGACCTGCTGGTGCACCGCGCCATCCGCAGCATCATCCGTTCCAAGGTCGACACCCCGCACGTCAAGCGTGCCGGCGCCATGAGCATCCCCAAGGCGCGCATTTACCCGTACGACGAAAACACCCTCGAGCAGCTTGGCGAGCAGTGCTCGATGACCGAGCGCCGGGCTGATGAAGCCACCCGTGACGTGGTCAACTGGCTCAAGTGCGAGTACATGAAGGACCGCGTGGGCGAAACCTTCCCAGGCGTGATCACCGCGGTGACCGGCTTCGGCCTGTTCGTCGAGCTGACCGATATCTATGTAGAAGGCCTGGTGCACGTCAGTGCACTGCCGGGCGACTACTACCACTTCGACCCGGTCCACCACCGCCTGTCCGGTGAGCGCACCGGGCGCAGCTTCCGCCTGGGCGACACGATTGAAGTCAAGGTCATGCGTGTTGACCTGGACGAGCGCAAGATCGACTTCGAAGTGGCCGACAAGACGCTTGCTGCGCCGATTGGCCGCAAGCAGCGCGGCGCCGCGCCGGCTGCCGACAAAGCCGACAAGCCCGAGCCAGCACCGGTCGAGGCCCGGGCCACGCCGAAGCCGCGCAGCCGCAAGAGCGAAACCTCCGAGGCGTATTTCCCGAAAGACGCCGTGCAGCGTAACGCCGAAGTGCGCAAAAGCCGTGAAATGAAAAAGGCGCTGATGAGCGATGCCCGCACCGGCGGCTCGTCCAGCAGCAAGTCGGACAAAGGTGGCAAGGCCGCCGGCAAGCCGACCAAGCACCGTAAAGGCCCGCCGAAGTCCGGCGCGCCACGCAAGAGCAAGAGCAAGTCATGAGTCAGCTGGAAAAGATCTACGGCGTGCACGCCGTGCAGGCGTTGCTGCAGCACCATCCGAAGCGGGTCAAACAGATCTGGCTGTCGGAAGGGCGCAGCGAGCCACGCCTGCAGACCCTGCTGGCGCTGGCTGCAGAAAACCGTGTGCAGGTTGGCCAGGCCGAGCGCCGTGAGATGGACGCCTGGGTTGAAGGCGTGCACCAGGGCGTTGTCGCCGAGGTGAGCCCAAGCCAGGTGTGGGGCGAATTGATGCTCGAAGAGTTGCTCGAGCGCACCGAAACGCCGCCGCTGATCCTGGTGCTGGACGGTGTTACCGACCCGCACAACCTCGGCGCATGCCTGCGCACGGCCGATGCGGCCGGTGCCACGGCGGTGCTGGTGCCCAAGGACAAGTCGGCGACCCTGACGCCTGTGGTGCGCAAGGTGGCGTGCGGCGCGGCAGAGGTGATTCCGCTGGTGGCCGTGACCAACCTGGCGCGCACGCTCGAGAAACTGCAGCAGCGTGGCCTGTGGGTGGTGGGTACCGCCGGCGAGGCCGAGCAGGAGATCTACCAGCAGGACCTGACCGGGCCTCTGGTGATGATCATGGGCGCAGAAGGCAAAGGCATGCGCCGGCTGACCCGTGAACATTGCGACTTCCTGGTGAAGTTGCCGATGGGCGGTAGCGTCAGCAGCCTGAACGTTTCGGTGGCCACCGGGGTTTGCCTGTTCGAAGCCGTGCGTCAACGCCAGGCCAAGCGCTGAGCTTCAGCCTGTTCCGGTCCATTCGCGGGCGCGCTCGCTCCCACAGGTTTTTCACTGGCTTTCAAGCAGTGAAGTCCCTGTGAGAGTGGGTTTACCCGCGAAATGGCGGGTAGCCTGTGAATATGTATCAGGCTGTTCAAATATTCGCCAATTGCCTTGCTTGTGCGCCACGCCTTCTCTACAATTGCGCCCCTTGCCGAGCTGGCAGGTGCTCATGTGCCTCCCCTCCGTGCAAGACATACAGTGTCATTCACTCCTTGTCTGACCAGATACGCTGGCAGACTACTAACCCGTAAGGAGCATTCATGCGTCATTACGAAATCATCTTCCTGGTTCACCCGGACCAGAGCGAGCAAGTCGGCGGCATGGTTGAGCGTTACACCAAGCTGATCGAAGAAGACGGTGGCAAAATCCACCGCCTGGAAGACTGGGGCCGTCGTCAACTGGCCTACGCAATCAACAATGTTCACAAGGCTCACTACGTGATGCTGAACGTTGAGTGCACCGGCAAGGCCCTGGCCGAGCTGGAAGACAACTTCCGCTACAACGATGCCGTTATCCGTAACCTGGTCATCCGTCGCGACGAAGCCGTTACCGGCCAGTCCGAGATGCTGAAGGCTGAAGAAAACCGCAGCGAGCGCCGTGAGCGTCGTGAGCGTCCTGAGCATGCTGACTCCGCCGAAGGCGACGACAGCAATGACAGCGACTCCAGCGATAACGCTGACGAGTAATCCACGGACCTTTAGAGGAGCCTATTAAATGGCACGTTTCTTCCGTCGTCGTAAATTCTGCCGCTTCACTGCTGAAGACGTGAAAGAGATCGACTTCAAAGATCTCAACACCCTGAAAGCTTACGTATCCGAAACCGGCAAGATCGTTCCAAGCCGCATCACCGGTACCAAAGCTCGTTATCAGCGTCAGCTGGCTACCGCTATCAAGCGCGCCCGCTTCCTGGCCCTGCTGCCCTACACCGACAGCCACGGCCGCTGAGACCGGGTCGTCGACAAGCAGTAAGGGATTAGCATGCGAGCGTTAGCAAGTTTCATCATGCGCGGTCGTGTGCAGGCCACCCTCGTGGTGGTCATCAGCGCGGTACTGCCGCTGCTGTTCTGGTTGAGTGCCGCTGCATGCAGCTTTGTGCTGCTGCGGCGTGGTTTCAAGGATGCTACAACGGTCATCGCCGGCGGCCTGCTGGCCGGGTTGGCTGTGTGGGTCATGGGCGATCCCATCACCTTTCTGGTGATTGCAGGAGCCCTGAGCCTGGCCGCCCTGTTGCGAGCCGAGCATCCCTGGAGCCGGGTGTTGGTGGTCAGTGCCGTGTTCGCCGTGGCTTTCAGCCTCGTGCTCGATCTGGCGCTGGCGCAAACCTTCGATGTGCTGGCCAAGGCGTTTGCCGAAGCCATGCCGAAAATCGAGGGGCAACCCGTGCTCTCCGGTGAGCTGATCCGCCCTGTGCTGGTCGCTTCCACAGCAGTGACGGTGCAATTGTTCAGTGTGCTGGCCTTGGTGCTGGCGCGCTACTGGCAGGCAGCGTTGTACAACCCTGGAGGCTTCGGTCGCGAGTTTCGCGCCCTGAAGTTGCCAAAACAGACCATGGCGGTCTTGGTGGCAGTGATGGTGGTGGCTCCGTTTATCGGGCCGCAGTTCATCATCCTGGCATCGGCTTCGAGCCTGGTACTGGTACTGGCCGGCATCGCTTTGATGCACGGGCTGGTGGCACAGGGCCGACTGGCCGGTTTCTGGCTGGTGGGCATGTACGTGACGCTACCGCTGATCATGCAGCTGATTTATCCGTTGCTGGTGGTTTTGGCCATTGTCGACAGCCTGATTGATTTTCGCGGTCGCAAGTCCCCCAAGGGGAATGACTCCGCGAACGGTGAAGGTTAAAAGTTAAGAGGTTTTACCAAATGGAACTGATCCTGCTGGAAAAAGTCGCTAACCTGGGCAACCTGGGCGACAAAGTAAAAGTTAAGGCTGGTTACGGCCGTAACTTCCTGCTGCCATTCGGCAAGGCCACCGTTGCCAACGCCGCCAACCTGGCTGCGTTCGAAGAGCGTCGCGCCGAGCTGGAAAAAGCAGCTGCTGACCGTAAATCGTCGGCTGAAAGCCGCGCTGCCCAACTGGCCGAGCTGGAAGTGACCATCACTGCCACCGCTGGCGACGAAGGCAAGCTGTTCGGTTCGATCGGCACCCACGACATCGCTGACGCCCTGACCGCCTCCGGCGTTGAAGTGGCCAAAGCTGAAGTTCGTCTGCCGAACGGCACCATCCGTCAGGTTGGCGAATACGACGTAGCCGTGCACCTGCACAGCGACGTTGAAGCCACCGTACGCGTGGTTGTCGTAGCTGCCTAAGCTGCGCTAACTGGCTGGCTCCTTGCGGGTCAGGCGGTTAACATCGGGCACGGTCCTGTTTTATGCAGGCCGTGCCCTTTGTCTTTTTCATCCCTCCAGAATTCTTTCGTGGCCATGAACGAGATCACCACCTCCGAACAGCTTGACCTGCAAACCGCCGCCCTGAAGGTGCCGCCGCATTCCATCGAGGCCGAACAGGCCGTGCTCGGTGGCCTGATGCTGGACAACGACGCCTGGGAGCGAGTGCTGGACCAGGTGTCGGACGGCGATTTCTACCGGCATGACCACCGGCTGATCTTCCGCGCCGTGCACAAGTTGGCTGATGCCAACCAGCCATTTGACGTGGTGACCCTGCACGAGCAGCTGGACAAGGAAGGCCTGTCCTCGCAGGTAGGCGGCTTGGCGTACCTGGCCGAACTGGCCAAGAACACCCCGTCGGTGGCCAACATCAAGGCCTACGCCGCGATCATTCGCGAACGGGCCACACTGCGCCAGCTGATCAGCATCAGCACCGATATTGCCGACAACGCGTTCAACCCGCAGGGGCGCAACGCTGCAGAGATTCTGGACGATGCCGAGCGGCAGATCTTCCAGATCGCCGAGGCACGGCCAAAGACCGGCGGCCCGGTAGGCGTCAACGAGCTGTTGACCATGGCCATCGACCGTATCGATACGCTGTTCAACTCCGACAGTGATATCACCGGTATTTCTACCGGCTACACCGACCTGGACGAGAAAACCAGCGGCCTGCAGGCAGCCGACTTGATCATCGTCGCCGGCCGTCCGTCGATGGGTAAAACCACCTTCGCCATGAACCTGGTGGAAAACGCCGTGCTGCGCAGCGAAAAGGCGGTGCTGGTGTTTTCCCTCGAGATGCCAGGTGAATCGCTGATCATGCGTATGCTGTCGTCCCTGGGCCGTATCGACCAGACCAAGGTGCGTTCCGGCCAGCTGGACGACGACGACTGGCCGCGGCTTACCTCCGCAGTCAACCTGCTCAACGACCGCAAGCTGTTCATCGACGATACCGCTGGCATCAGCCCGTCGGAAATGCGTGCGCGCACGCGTCGTCTGGCGCGTGAGCACGGTGAAATCGGCATGATCATGGTCGACTACCTGCAGCTGATGCAGATCCCGGGCTCTTCCGGTGACAACCGCACCAACGAAATTTCTGAAATCTCCCGCTCGCTCAAGGCCCTGGCCAAGGAGTTCAACTGCCCGGTCATCGCCCTGTCGCAGCTGAACCGCTCCCTGGAACAGCGCCCCAACAAACGCCCGGTGAACTCCGACTTGCGTGAATCGGGTGCAATCGAGCAGGACGCCGACGTGATCATGTTCGTGTACCGGGACGAGGTTTATCACCCCGAGACCGAGCACAAGGGGATTGCGGAAATCATCATCGGTAAACAGCGTAACGGCCCCATCGGTTTCGTACGCCTGGCATTTATTGGCAAGTACACCCGCTTCGAGAACCTGGCGCCGGGGATGTACAACTTCGATGACGACGAATAAGCCTGACTAAGTATCGCGACACCTTTCGCTCGCCTCGACGGTGACCAAGAACAACTGCCCTATGGTTGCTCTTTCGAGACTTAAAAGCCCCTGCGGCGGTGTCCCAAATAGCGGCCGGTCAACTCCGGCCGCAGAAGGGGCAAGGCTCGGTGTAGTTTATTTGGGATCCCTGATCGTACCGATCGTGACTTTGGTTGAAGTGAAGCCGGGTAATAGCTTGAAATGTTTGTATGCGATAAATTCATCGCCGTTCCTAGCTCTGGTTACTGACACACGGGTTGCATAACCGGAGGAAGCTGCTCCAGTCAATTTGCTCATATCCTCGATGAGTGACGTACCGGACTGCGGGGCAGGCGCGCTGGAGTGACAGCTCAGAAAATGAGTTGGCCGACCCGACATATCAATATCACGATCCAGCTGTCGGTAAAGACGCGCAGCGTTGTACCCGTCCTTGCTACTGCCGATCACCGAACCTGGTGCGCCATGGGCGCTGATATACAAGGTCGATGGCCTGTACCCGTTTGGTTGTTGCTCCATAAAGGCGACGACTCCATCGAATTCAACGAAAACCCTCCCACGATAAGCCTTCTGCGATAGCGTTCTGCCTAGTAGGGTGCCAAATTCTGGAGCCTTTCCTGTAGGGTCGCTGCCATTGATCGGATCATTGAGGGCAAACGCATAGCAGTTCAATCCTCCTGTTTCAAAAGGGCTTTCCCTGTCCGGGCAGGTGAATCGCATCAGGCCAGGGCTGTAGCTACGATAGCCATTACCCAATAGGTACTGATCAGTAAAAGGCTCCTGATATTCGCCTTTGAAACCTATGGCGGTATTGGCTCTGACGCTGCAGCCGTAAGCGCTGAAAGCTCGTTGCGTCAGTCTCGGTGGCGCGGCGGTCAGGCAAGAGGTGGTAGGCGAGATTTTCATGTCCGAGCCTTTGATGATGCCGATGCAGTTGCAATGCTAGCGTTGCCCTGAGCCGGACGAAACTGTCAAATCTGGCAGGTGCAAAGGCTACAGGTAAAACATCCGACCACCATCGTCGGATTTGGTCAAAATTTGTGCTATATTCCGCGCCCGCGATTTCCCTGCACACCAGAACCGGTCACTGACATGCAAGCAGCCAAACCACTCTACGACTATCCCAAGTACTGGGCCGAATGCTTCGGGCCAGCACCTTTCCTGCCAATGAGCAGGCAGGAGATGGATCTGCTCGGCTGGGATTCCTGCGACATCATCATCGTGACCGGTGATGCCTACGTCGACCATCCGTCGTTCGGCATGGCCATCATCGGCCGCCTGCTGGAAGCCCAGGGCTTCCGCGTGGGCATCATCGCCCAGCCGAACTGGCAGTCGAAAGACGACTTCATGAAGCTTGGCGAGCCGAACCTGTTCTTCGGCGTGGCCGCGGGCAACATGGATTCGATGATCAACCGCTACACCGCAGACAAGAAGATCCGTTCCGACGACGCCTACACCCCAGGTGGCCTGGCCGGCAGCCGTCCGGACCGCGCCAGCCTGGTGTACAGCCAGCGCTGCAAGGAAGCCTACAAGCATGTGCCGATCGTACTCGGTGGCATCGAGGCTTCCCTGCGCCGCATCGCCCACTACGACTACTGGCAGGACAAGGTGCGTCACTCGATCCTGATCGACGCCAGCGCCGACATCCTGCTGTTCGGCAACGCCGAGCGTGCGGTGGTCGAGGTGGCCCAGCGCCTGGCCAGTGGCGAGACGATCGAGAGCATCACTGACATCCGCGGCACCGCGTTCGTGCGCCGTGATACCCCGCAGGGCTGGTACGAGATCGACTCCACGCGCATCGACCGCCCGGGCCGCGTCGACAAGATCATCAACCCGTACGTGAACACCCAGGACACCCAGGCCTGCGCCATCGAGCAGGCCAAGGGCGACCAGGAAGACCCGAACGAAGCCAAGGTCGTGCAGATTCTCGACAGCCCGAGCGTGACCCGGGAAAAGTCGGTAATCCGCCTGCCGTCGTTCGAAAAAGTACGTAACGACCCGGTGCTTTATGCCCACGCCAACCGCGTGCTGCACCTGGAGACCAACCCGGGTAACGCCCGCGCCCTGGTGCAGAAGCATGGCGAAGTGGATGTGTGGTTCAACCCGCCACCCATCCCCATGACCACCGAAGAAATGGACTACGTGTTCGGCATGCCCTACGCCCGTGTGCCACACCCGGCCTATGGCAAGGAGCGCATCCCGGCCTACGAGATGATCCGTTTCTCGGTGAACATCATGCGTGGCTGCTTCGGTGGCTGCACCTTCTGCTCGATCACCGAGCACGAAGGCCGCATCATCCAGAACCGCTCGCACGAGTCGATCCTGCACGAGATCGAAGAGATGCGCGACAAGGTGCCGGGCTTCACCGGCGTGGTCTCCGACCTTGGCGGGCCGACCGCCAACATGTACCGCATCGCCTGCAAGAGCCATGAAATCGAGAAGCACTGCCGCAAGCCGTCGTGCGTGTTCCCGGGTATCTGCGAAAACCTCAACACCGACCACAGCTCGCTGATCGAGCTGTACCGCAAGGCCCGTGCCCTGCCAGGTGTGAAGAAGATCCTGATCGCCTCGGGCCTGCGCTACGACCTGGCCGTGGAGTCGCCGGAGTACGTCAAGGAACTGGTTACCCACCACGTGGGCGGCTACCTGAAGATTGCCCCGGAGCACACCGAGCGTGGCCCGCTGGACAAGATGATGAAGCCGGGTATCGGCTCGTACGACCGCTTCAAGCGTATGTTCGAGAAGTATTCGAAAGAGGCGGGCAAGGAGCAGTACCTGATCCCGTACTTCATCGCCGCGCACCCGGGCACCACCGACGAAGACATGATGAACCTGGCCCTGTGGCTGAAGGGCAACGGCTTCCGCGCTGATCAGGTGCAGGCGTTCTACCCGTCGCCGATGGCCTCGGCCACGGCCATGTACCACTCGGGCAAGAACCCCCTGCGTAAAGTGACCTACAAGAGTGAAGGGGTGGAGATCGTCAAGAGCGACGAGCAACGCCGCCTGCACAAGGCGTTCTTGCGCTACCACGACCCGAAGGGCTGGCCGATGCTGCGTGAAGCGCTGGAGCGTATGGGCCGCGCCGACCTGATCGGGCCGGGCAAGCATCAGCTGATCCCGCTGCACCAGCCGCAGTCCGACACGTACCAGAGCGCGCGCCGCAAGAACTCGACCCCAGCGGGCAGCCACAAGGTGGGCAAGGACCAGAAGATCCTCACCCAGCACACCGGCCTGCCGCCGCGTGGTAGCGATGGCAGCAAGCCGTGGGACAAGCGTGAGAAGGCCAAGGCCGAGGCGTTTGCGCGTAACCAGCAGGCGGCCAAGGAGCGCAAGGAAGCAGCCAAGGGCGGCAAGGGCAACAAGAAGCCGCGTCAGCCCGTTATTCCGCGCTGATTGATCTATTTGGGGCTGCTTTGCAGCCCTTTCGCGGCACAAGGCCGCTCCTACAAGAAACCGCGATTCCCTGTAGGAGCGGCCTTGTGCCGCGAAAGGACCGCAAAGCGGTCCCAAAAATCTCAGCTTTAGTCAGGCTGCTTGTCGACCCACTTCGGCACCACCGGCGCCACAAAGCTGTCCATCCCGTCCAGCAGCGCGTCCGGCTGCTGCCCCAGCAGCAACATCGCCCGATGTTGCGGCCGCACAAAGCCTTCTTCGACGATATGGTCCAGGAACCCGCCCAGTTTCGTGTAGAAGCCGTTCACATCCAGCAGCCCCAACGGCTTGGCGTGATAGCCCAGTTGCCCCCAGGTCCATACCTCGAACAATTCTTCCAGCGTACCCAGCCCACCCGGCAGTGCGATGAAGGCATCGCTAAGCTCGGCCATGCGTGCCTTGCGCGCATGCATGCCGTCGACCACTTCCAGGCGGCTGAGGCCCTTGTGGCCGATTTCGGCGTTCATCAGGCTTTCGGGAATGATCCCGATCACTTCGCCACCGGCCGCCATGGCCGCGTCGGCAACGGTGCCCATCAGGCCGACCGCGCCACCGCCATAGACGAGGGTCAGGCCGCGGCGCGCAATGGCCTGGCCAAGTGCGATGGCTGCTTCACGGTAGGCAGGGTTGGCGCCGATGCTGGCGCCGCAGAACACACAAACGGAACGTACGGGCATTGCTCATCTCCTGTCACTCAGGTGGACAGGGTACGGCGCATGCCCGTCGCTTCCAAGGCCACGTTCATTCCGGGCGGGAGAATTCGCAGATGGCGCCCGTTGCCCCGTGGGCATAGGCGGCGAGCAGGCTGTTGATAAATGCAGAGATGGGCATTTGGTATTGCTCCTAAATGAGAGGTTGTCCCATCGTCTATTAAAAGGGCATGATGTGCTCTTAGATTGGTTGTATACAATCCATTGAACAATTCTACTGGCTGGCCTGTTGACACCCCCTTGACCCATATCAGCAAGGGGCTGAACGGTTTCAGGCAGTCTCGCAATTGATAAAACCCTGCCAAGGAGATTCATGATGTTTGCGAAAGCTGTAGCGGTATCCCTGCTGACCCTCGCCAGCGCCTCTGTCTTTGCAGCCGAATGCTCGGTGACTGTCGAATCGACGGACCAGATGTCCTACACCACCAAAGAATTCACCGTCGACAAGAGCTGCAAGGAATTCACCGTCAAACTGACCCACTCCGGCAACCTGCCGAAGAACGTCATGGGCCACAACCTGGTGATCAGCAAGACTGCCGACATGCAGGGCATTGCCACTGAAGGTATGACCCAGGGCATCGATAAGGGCTACCTGAAGGAAGATAACGCCAACATCATCGCCCACACCGCGATGATCGGTGCACCGGAAAAAGAGACCGAAGTGAAGTTCGACACTTCCAAGCTGGAAGCCGGTGGTGACTACAGCTTCTTCTGCACCTTCCCGGGCCACATCTCGATGATGAAAGGCAAGGTCGTCGTCAAGTAAAGACAGCTGTGTAGGCCTCTCGGGCCTATTCGCGGGCACGCCCGCTCCCACAGGTTAATCACTGTTTTCAAGGGCAGTGAAAATCCTGTGGGAGCGGGCGTGCCCGCGAAGCTTTTACGGGGCGAACGGCAATTCGCGCTTGTGCTGGGTCTTGCGGTAGGTGGCGACGATGATATCGAACGCAGCCTGATCAACCGGCAACCCATGCAGGAAGGCGTCGATCTGCTGGTAGGTCACGCCATGGGATGCTTCGTCCGGCTTGCCCGGCTCCAGGTCTTCAAGGTCCGCCGTCGGCACCTTCTCCACCAGTGACTCCGGTGCGCCAAAGCTGCGCGCAATGGCCCGTACCTGGTTCTTCACCAGCCCGCTCAGGGGCGCCAGGTCGCAGGCACCATCACCAAACTTGGTAAAGAAGCCCATTACCGCCTCGGCGGCGTGGTCGGTACCGATCACCAGGCCCGCGCGGGCCCCGGCGATGGTGTACTGGGCAACCATGCGGGTACGTGCCTTGACGTTGCCCACCACGAAGTCCACCAGCGTCGGCGAGCCGTTCTTCAATTCCACCACTTCAGCGGCCAATGCCCGCACCGCCGGGGCGATATCCACGGTGTGCACTTCATCGGCCTTGATCACGTCCAGGCAGGCCTGGGCGTCATGCTCGTCATGCTGCACCTGGTAGGGCAGGCGCACGGCAATGAAGGTGTATGCCTTGTCGCCGGTTTCGGCCCGCAGTTCATTCACGGCGCGCTGGGCGAGCAAGGCGGCAGTCAGCGAGTCGACACCGCCGCTGATGCCCAGCACCAGGGTCTTGAGCCGGGCGTTGGCCAGGCAATCCTTGATGAACGCCACACGCCGGGCGACTTCGGCCTCGAGCGCTGCAGCGTCGGCGAACGGCGGCTGTACCTTCAGCGCCTGGGCAATCTCTTGCTGAACCGCTTGCATGGGTTACTCCTTGCTGGGGACTTTGAATACGTGGCGCATGTAGGCGACGAAGTTCTCGTCACGGCATTGGGTCTTGGCAGCTTCATCCGAGATCTTGGCCACTGGCGCGCCGTTGCAGTCGGTCATTTTAAGCACGATGTTCATCGGCGCCACACCCGGTATGTCGCAGGTCAGGTTGGTGCCGATGCCAAAGCTGACGTTGATGCGACCGCGCAGGGCACGGAAGATCTCCAGTGAGCGGGTCAGGTTGAGGCCGTCGGAAAACACCAGGGTCTTGGTCATCGGGTCGATACCCAGTTTCTGGTAATGGGCAATGGCCTTCTCCGCCCAGGCCACCGGCTCGCCCGAGTCGTGGCGCAGGCCGTCGAACAGCTTGGCGAAGTACAGGTCGAAATCGCCAAGGAAGGCATCCATGGTGATGCAGTCGGTCAGGGCGATGCCGAGCAGGCCGCGGTACTCGCGCACCCAGCAGTCCAGCGCGGCGATCTGGCTGTCGATCAGGCGCGGGCCGAGTTGCTGGTGGGCCATGATCCACTCATGGGCCATGGTGCCCAGCGGCTTGATATCCAGTTTCCATGCCAGGTCGACGTTGCTGGTGCCGACGAAGCGGGCCGGGAAGTCGTCGCGCAGCACCCGCACCACGTCTTCCTGCACACGGCTGGAAAAGCGCCGGCGGGTGCCGAAGTCGGCTACCTGCAGGTTGGCCAGTTCGTCATCGCTGGCATGCGCGCGCAGCCAGTCGAACTTGCGGTACAGCTGGTCGCGGGCCTCGGCCAGGCGCATGTGCGGGTGCAGATGGCGGTTGCGCACTTCGCTGATGATGGCCAGCAGTGGCACTTCGAACAGGATCACATGCAGCCACGGGCCTTTCAGGCGCAGGAACAGCTGGTCGTTTTCAATGCCGACGTGCACGTAGCGCAGGTTGAAGCGGAACAGGCGCAGAAAGCGCAGGAAGTCGGGTTTGAGGAAGCTGATGCGTTCGAGGAAGGCCAGCTGGCCATCATCCAGGGTGAGGTCGCTGAGCAGTTCGAGCTGGTGGCGGATCTCGCCCAGGTAGGGGCGCAGGTCCTCGCCGTTACGGCAGCGGAATTCCCATTCGACGTCGGCGTCCGGGTAGTTGTGCAACACGCCCTGCATCATCGTGAGTTTGTAGAAGTCGGTGTCGAGCAGGTTGTGCACGATGCGCTCGGCGAATGCGCTCTCGCTCATCAAGGGGGCTCCGGAAGCGGCGAATGGCCGACATTGTGCCAGCCTTTTGGGCCTTGTTGTGTCTGGGCTGGCCTCTTCGCGGGTGAACGCGCTCCCACAGGGCTGCGTATGTGCCAAAACAGAGGTGTTTTTCCGTGCACCGGCTAGCCTTCAAACGGTGCCGCCTGTAGCAGTCGCGCACCAGCGGTGTGCACTTCGGTGACGTCCGCTGTTACAGGGCGGTTGCACGTAAACACTTGCCAGGGTTGCAATGATGGCACATGGCGGTTGCTCCTTGTCTGTACGTGTGGTGGCGCCCGCCGCGCGGCAGACGGTTGCACGCTCAATAAAGAAAAGGCCGTCGGTCGCCTGCAGTGCACCTGCGCAGTGTGTTTTCCCGGAAGACAAAACCTATGGCACGGCCCTTGCTCTGAGCACAGGGTTGAGAAGTTGTAGTGCCAACCAAAAAAAACTCTAGGAGCACCACCTCATGTCGCAGACGTTTTACAAGAAAGGTTTCCTGGCACTGGCCGTCGCTACGGCCCTGGGTGTTTCTTCGTATGTTCAGGCCGACGTCAAGATCGGTGTAGCGGGCCCGATGACCGGGGCTAACGCGGCGTTTGGCGAGCAGTACATGAAAGGTGCGCAGGCAGCGGCCGACAAGATCAACGCCGCCGGTGGCGTGAACGGCGAGAAAATCGTCCTGGTCAAAGGCGATGACGCCTGCGAACCGAAGCAGGCCGTGGCCGTGGCCAACCGCCTGGCCGACCAGGACAAAGTGATCGGCGTAGTGGGCCACTTCTGTTCTTCCAACACCATTCCGGCGTCCGAGGTGTATGACGAAGCGGGCATCATCGCCATTACCCCGGGCTCGACCAACCCACAAGTGACCGAGCGCGGCCTCAGCGCCATGTTCCGCATGTGCGGCCGTGACGACCAGCAGGGCATCGTGGCCGGTGACTACATCGTCGACGTGCTCAAGGGCAAGAAAGTCGCGGTGCTGCACGACAAGGACACCTACGGCCAGGGCCTGGCCGATGCGACCAAGGCGCAGCTTGAGAAGCGCGGCGTCAAGCCGGTGCTGTATGAAGGCCTGACCCGTGGCGAGAAAGACTTCAGCGCCGTGGTTACCAAGATCCGTTCCACCGGTGCCGACGTGGTGTACTTCGGCGGCCTGCACCCAGAGGCCGGCCCGCTGGTCCGCCAGCTGCGCGAGCAGGGCCTGAAGGACGTCAAGTTCATGTCCGATGACGGCATCGTCACCGACGAACTGGTGTCCACCGCCGGCGGCAAGCAGTACGTCGATGGTGTGTACATGACCTTCGGCGCCGACCCACGCCTGTTGCCAGACAGCAAGGCCGTGGTGGAAGAGTTCCGCAAAGGCGGTACCGAGCCCGAAGGCTACACCCTGTATGCCTACGCTTCGGTACAAGCGCTGGCCGCAGCCTTCAATGGCTCCAAATCCAACAAGGGCGAAGACGCCGCCAAGTGGCTCAAGGCCAACCCGGTGCAGACCGTGATGGGCGAGAAGAAGTGGGACAGCAAGGGTGACCTGACCGTGTCCGACTACGTGGTCTACCAGTGGGACAAAGACGGTAAATACCACCAGCTGGAAAAACAAAAATAATAACGGCCCACGGCCCGGGCTGATGCCCGGGCCCAAGCCCCTGCGGTACCTGTCTTTATTCGGAGATCTGCACGGTTCTGCACTGCGGGGGCCGCTTTATCCGTGGCCTGCCGTGGTCGGCGCTCGTGCAATCTCAATCAGGTGAGATTGCGTTATGGATGGTATTTTCCTGCAGCAACTGGTCAACGGCCTGACCCTCGGGTCGGTCTATGGCCTGATCGCCATCGGCTACACAATGGTCTATGGCATCATCGGCATGATCAACTTCGCGCACGGCGAGGTGTATATGATTTCCGCGTACCTCGCGGCAATCAGCCTGGCATTGCTGGCCTATTTCGGCGTCGAGTCGTTCCCGCTCCTGATGTTGGGCACGCTGTTGTTCACCGTCGTCGTCACGGGCGTCTATGGGTTCACCATCGAACGCATCGCCTACAAACCCCTGCGTAACTCCACCCGCCTGGCGCCGCTGATCAGTGCCATCGGCATCTCGCTGATCCTGCAGAACTACGCACAGATCAGCCAGGGCGCCCGCCAACAAGGCGTGCCCACCCTGCTTGAAGGGGCCTTGCGTGTCGAAGTCGGCACCGGCTTCGTGCAACTGACCTACACCAAGATCTTCATCCTGATCGCCGCCTTCGTGGGCATGGGCCTGCTCACCTACGTGATCAAGTACACCAAGCTCGGCCGCATGTGCCGTGCCACACAGCAAGACCGCAAGATGGCCTCGATCCTGGGCATCAACACCGACCGGGTGATTTCGTACGTGTTTGTCATCGGTGCGGTAATGGCCGCCTTGGCCGGTGTGCTGATCACCATGAACTACGGCACCTTCGACTTCTATGCCGGCTTCATCATCGGCATCAAGGCGTTCACCGCCGCAGTGCTCGGTGGTATCGGCTCGCTGCCTGGCGCCATGCTTGGCGGCATCATCCTGGGGATTTCCGAGTCGCTGTTCTCTGGCCTGATCAACTCCGACTACAAGGACGTGTTCAGCTTCTCGCTGCTGGTGATGATCCTTATCTTCCGCCCACAAGGCCTGCTGGGTCGCCCGCTCGTGGCTAAGGTGTGAACATGTCCGTTGCCAAAACTGCCTCTGCTTCCGAAACCAAGGGTTTCGACCTTAAACGCAGCCTGCTGGAGACCCTCGTCGCCGGCCTGCTGGCACTCATTGTGTTTGGCCCGGTCGTCGGCGTGGTGCTCGACGGCTACACCTTCAATGCCGAGCCGCGCCGCGTAGCCTGGCTGGTCGGCGGGGTGATGGTGGGGCGCTTCCTGCTCAGCCTGTACCTGCAGACCGCCGCTGGCGTGCGCATGCTCCAGGGCTTCGATAACGGTGGCTCTGGCGTGCATGTGAACGCGCCGGACTACAAGTCGCGCTTGCGCTACATCATCCCGGCGCTGGTGGTGATTGCCATCGTCTTCCCGATCTTCGCCAACAAGTACCTGCTGACCGTCGTCATCCTCGGGCTGATCTACGTGTTGCTGGGGCTTGGCCTTAACATCGTGGTCGGCCTGGCCGGCCTGCTCGACCTGGGCTACGTGGCGTTCTACGCCATTGGCGCCTACGGCCTGGCACTGGGTTACCAGTACCTTGGCCTGGGTTTCTGGAGCGTGCTGCCCCTGGCGGCCATCGCCGCCGCGTTGGCGGGGTGCATACTGGGCTTCCCGGTGCTACGAATGCACGGTGACTACCTGGCTATCGTGACCCTGGGCTTTGGCGAGATCATCCGCCTGGTGCTGAACAACTGGCTGTCGTTCACCGGAGGCCCCAACGGCATGCCGGCGCCTTCGCCAACCTTCTTCGGCCTGGAATTCGGCCGCCGGGCCAAAGATGGCGGGGTACCGATCCACGAGTTCTTCGGCTTCGATTACAACGCCAACCTCAAGTTCGTGTTCATCTACGCGGTGCTGTTCCTGGTGGTGTTGGCCGTGCTGTACATCAAGCACCGCCTGACCCGCATGCCGGTAGGCCGCGCGTGGGAAGCGCTGCGCGAAGACGAGATCGCCTGCCGCTCGATGGGCCTGAACCACGTGCTGGTCAAGCTTTCGGCGTTTACCCTGGGTGCCTCCACGGCTGGCCTGGCGGGGGTGTTTTTCGCCACCTACCAGGGCTTCGTCAACCCGTCGTCGTTCACCTTCTTCGAGTCGGCGCTGATCCTCGCCATTGTCGTGCTGGGTGGCATGGGCTCGACCGTGGGCGTGGTGATTGCAGCGTTCGTACTGACCGTGGCGCCCGAACTGCTGCGCAGCTTCTCCGAATACCGGGTGCTGCTGTTCGGTGTGCTGATGGTGCTGATGATGATCTGGCGACCGCGTGGGCTGATCCGCATCAGCCGGACCGGTGTGACCCCGCGTAAAGGAGTGGCGCCATGAGCGACGATATCATTCTCTCTGTCGACAACCTGATGATGCAGTTCGGTGGCATCAAGGCGCTGAGTGATGTCAGCCTGAAGGTCCGGCGCAACCAGATCTTCGCCCTGATCGGCCCCAACGGCGCCGGCAAGACCACGGTGTTCAACTGCCTGACCGGCTTTTACAAGGCCAGTGGCGGGCGCATCGAGTTGAACGTGCGCGGCACCCACACCAACGTCATCCAGTTGCTTGGCGAGCGCTTCCAGGCGGCGGACTTCGTGTCGCCGGCGCGCTTTGCCAACCGCCTGTATTACAAGATGTTCGGCGGCACACACCTGGTCAACCGCGCAGGCCTGGCGCGCACCTTCCAGAACATCCGCCTGTTCAAGGAAATGTCGGTAGTGGAAAACCTGCTGGTGGCCCAGCACATGTGGGTCAACCGCAACCTGCTGGCCGGGGTGCTCAACACCAAGGCCTACCGCAAGGCCGAAAGCGACGCGCTGGACCATGCGTTCTACTGGCTGGAAGTGGTCGACCTGGTTGACTGCGCCAACCGCCTGGCCGGCGAGCTGTCGTACGGCCAGCAGCGCCGCCTGGAAATTGCCCGGGCCATGTGCACGCGGCCGAAGATCATCTGCCTGGACGAACCGGCGGCGGGCCTGAACCCGCAGGAAACCGAAGCCCTAAGCCGCATGATTCGTGTGCTGCGTGACGAGCATGACATCACCGTGGTGCTGATCGAGCACGACATGGGCATGGTCATGAGCATTTCCGACCATATCGTGGTGCTGGACCACGGCAACGTGATTGCCGAAGGCGCGCCGCAGGAAATCCGCCACAACCCGACGGTGATCGCCGCCTACCTGGGTGCAGATGAAGAGGAACTGGTATGAGTGCACCCATTCTCGAACTGAAGGACCTGGACGTGTTCTACGGGCCGATCCAGGCGCTGAAAAAGGTTTCGATGCACATCAACGAAGGCGAGACGGTCAGCCTGATCGGTGCCAACGGTGCCGGCAAGTCCACCCTGCTGATGTCGATCTTCGGCCAGCCGCGGGCGGCATCCGGGCATATCGTCTATCGCGGCACCGACATTACCCGCAAGTCGTCGCACTACATTGCTTCCAACGGTATTGCCCAGTCGCCGGAAGGACGCCGGGTATTCCCCGACATGACCGTCGAGGAAAACCTGATGATGGGCACCATCCCCATCGGCGACAAGCATGCCGCTGAAGACATGCAGCGCATGTACGAACTGTTCCCGCGGCTGAAGGAGCGGCGTACCCAGCGGGCCATGACCATGTCCGGTGGCGAGCAGCAGATGCTGGCGATTGCCCGGGCGCTGATGAGCCGGCCGAAGTTGCTGTTGCTGGATGAGCCCTCGTTGGGGCTGGCACCGATCGTGGTCAAGCAGATCTTCTCGACCCTGCGTGAGCTGGCCAAGACCGGGATGACCATTTTTCTGGTGGAGCAGAACGCCAACCATGCCTTGAAGCTGTCCGACCGGGCTTATGTGATGGTCAACGGGGAGATTCGCATGACCGGCACCGGGCAGGAGCTGCTGGTCAACGAGGAAGTGCGCAACGCCTATCTTGGCGGGCACTGAGTTACATCCGGGGCCGCTTTGCGGCCCATCGCAGGCAAGCCAGCTCCCACAGGTACCGCACAAACCTTGAAGGCAGCGCAATATCTGTAGGAGCTGGCTTGCCTGCGATGGGCTGCAAAGCAGCCCCATTCCCATGTGGACAACTTGCCGCGCCTTATTCTCGAGACACGCCAATACTCCCTCGCAAGCCCTTGTTTCCACAGGCGTGATCTTGTCCACGGATAATGTGGAACCGCCTGTGGAAAACATGGTGGCATCTCGCTCCAGCCCTCTGATACCGTGCCCTGCAGCGATGCGATCATTTTTTGATCACATGGTTCCTGTGGATGACTTTTCAGGGTTTTTCACAGACCCGAAAGCACCTGGAAATCAATGACAAAGCTGTGGATAACTCTGTGGGAAAACCTTGGACAGACTGCTGCAGGCTGCATGCTTGAAAGCTTTGCATCCTCAACGAAAAGATATCCACCGACCACCCAACGCTGAAAGGGTTCCGCACTGTGGACGAGTTGCCCCCAATCTGTGGGGAAAGCCTTGTGGATAACATGCGCATAGCTGGCGCCGAGCCTTCTGCCGCAAGGGTTTGCCGGACATGTACAAAAAATGTACAGCGCCCTGAACGGCTTGCTGCCCGCGCGCGGCGCGGGCATGCTGCAAAGCTGCCGATGACAACCTACCGTGAGGAACAGAGCATGACGTCCACCGTATTCATCACTGGCGCCACTTCCGGTTTCGGCGAGGCCACCGCCCGCCGCTTTGCCGAAGCTGGCTGGAAGCTGGTGCTCACTGGCCGCCGCAAGGAGCGCCTGGATGCCCTATGCGCAGAGCTGTCGGCCAAGACCGAGGTCCACGCCCTGGTGCTCGACGTGCGTGACCGCAAGGCCATGGAGCAGGCCATCGCCAGCTTGCCGGCCGGGTTCGAGAAGATTCGCGGCCTGGTCAACAACGCCGGCCTGGCACTGGGTGTGGATGCGGCGCAGAACTGCAGCCTGGACGACTGGGAAACCATGGTCGACACCAATATCAAGGGCTTGATGTACACCACCCGCCTGCTGCTGCCACGCCTGATCGCCCACGGTCGCGGCGCGTCGATCCTCAACGTAGGTTCTGTGGCGGGCAACTACCCGTACCCGGGCAGCAACGTGTATGGCGGCACCAAGGCCTTCGTCGGCCAGTTCTCGCTAAGCCTGCGCTGCGACCTGCGCGGCACTGGTGTGCGCGTGAGCAACATCGAGCCGGGCCTGTGCGAGAGCGAGTTCTCGCTGGTGCGGTTCGGCGGTGACCAGGCCAAGTACGACGCCACTTACGCGGGTGCCGAGCCGATCCAGCCGCAGGACATTGCCGAGACCATCTTCTGGATCCTCAACCAGCCAGCGCACATCAACATCAACAGCCTGGAGCTGATGCCGGTGAGCCAGGATTGGGCAGGGTTCTCCATCGACCGTTCGGTCAAGGGCTGATTCAGGAAAGTGGGGCCGCTTTGCGGCCCATTCGCAGCACAAGGCTGCTCCTACAGGCATTGCGCAGGTTTCGGTAGGAGCAGCCTTGTGCTGCGAAAGCGTCAGCTCAGGCGCTGCAACCCTTCCAGGCAAGTCGCCAGATGGTAGGGCGTAGTAGAAGGCATATCATGTCGGCTGACGTTGCCCTCACCATCTCGGCACTCATACCAGCCCGCTTCGCGCAAGAACCGCGCTTGCAGCGCCTGCAACTGGTCAACCAGCTTCGCCTCACTCCCCGCGCGCAGCACCAGCGCCCGCAGGTACTCCGCCTGGGCCCAGATGCGTTGCGTGGCATCCAGCACCCGGCCATCCACATCCAGCATTGCCAACACTGCCCCATTCTTCACCCCGAACTGCTCGGCAAAGCCGAACGCCCGGTCAATGGATGCATGCAGTGGCGTGTCACGCAGTAGCGGTGAGGTGTGCAGCAGGTAGAACCACTCGAACTGATGCCCCGGCTCGAACCAGTTATCCACAGCCCCGCGTGGCTTTTCCAGCATCAGGCCATGGGCTGGTTCGACGAAGTGCGCCTGCAGCGCTTCACACAACTGCAGCAGCGACTGCTGGGTATGTTCATCAACGCGCACCGCCAGCACCTGCAGGAACGCCTCGGCCAGGTGCATCTGTGGGTTCTGCAGCGGGCCGCTGCCCAGGTCAGCCCAGTCTTCGCCCAGGCTGGCCTCGTACAGGCCATCGTCACGGGCGAATTGCTGGTCGATGATGCCCAGCGCAGCGTTCAGGGTGGATTCCACCAGGCTTTCGCGCACCTTGCCCCAGTAGTGCGCGCAGGCAAAGACGATGAATGCGTGGGTGTACAGGTCCTTGCGCCGGTCCAGCGGCTTGCCTTGGGCGTCGATGCTGTAGAACCAGCCACCGTGCTCGGCATCGTGGAAGTGCTTTTGCAGCGAGCGGAACAACGCCGCCGCGCGCTCGGCCGCGCCCGGTTGCCCGATACGGCTGCTGAACAGGTACAGCTGGCGGGCGCAGGCCATGGCCCGGTAGCGCTGCGCCGGCAACGGTTGGTGCTTGGCGTCCAGCGCCTCGTAGGGCAGGGCCATGTCGGCATTCCAGCCTGGGCCTTGCCACAACGGCACGATGCATTCGGCGAAGTGCTGGTTGAAGCGGGCCAGTTCAGGCAGGGTGGGGCGGGGGTTGGACATTTCGGCGCTCGTCGCTGTCGGGCAGGGCGCCATGGTAGCAGAACTGGGGTTTTCGGTAGCCTGTGCCGGCCCATCAGCCCGGGTTGCCGAGCCCTTGCCAATGCCGCGCGCCGACGAAGATGAAGCGCAATTGCTGGGTGATCTTTTCCTGCGCCGTCAGCGCCTGTGGATAACCCGATTCGGGGCTGTCGATAAGCTCGGGCAGGGTCGCGAACACAGTCTTCACCACAAGGTCGGCCATCACTGCCAGCGCGGCGTTGTCCAGGTGCTGCCAGCGCTTCATGCGCGCCAGGTCGGTGGCCAGATCGTCGCTGATGTCCTGGCGCAGGCGGGCAATGGCCTGGCGCACGGCCTGTGAGCCACCGTATTGCTCGCGGGCCAGAAACAGGAACTGCGCGCGGTGAGCAGCCACCACGTCGAGGAAAATGCGCACCGAAGCGTCTGTGATGCCGCCCAGTTCGAATTCGTTCTGGCGCACCAGGCGGATGGTCTGGCGGAAGGTGGTGTCGATTTCGGCCACCAGGGCCAGGCCGAGGGCGTCCATGTCGGGAAAATGCCGGTAGAAGCCGGTGGGCACGATGCCGGCCGTCTTCGCCACTTCACGCAGGCTGATACTGCCGAAACCACGGCCACTCTCCATCAGCAGGCAGGCGGCATCGAGCAGGGCCTGGCGGGTCTGTAGTTTCTGTTCGGCGCGCGGCAGCATGGTGCGGGCTTCTGTGGCGGTAAGGCTGGGCACTCTAGATAAAAAAACAAAGCCCGGTCAATGGACCGGGCCTGGAGGGGAGCACGCGTTGTGACTCAGGTTGTTCTTTTCGGCCATGGCGATCAGCTCACACGGCTGAGTTCAACCAGGCGATCCGAGCCACCTTCAGCGACGCGGCCAGTGCGTTCGATCAGGCGATCCGAGCCACCTTCAGCGACGCGGCCGGTGCGTTCGATCAGGCGATCCGAGCCACCTTCAGCGACGCGGCCAGTGCGTTCGATCAGGCGATCCGAGCCACCTTCAGCGACGCGGCCAGTGCGTTCGATCAGGCGATCCGAGCCACCTTCAGCGACGCGGCCAGTGCGTTCGATCAGGCGATCCGAGCCACCTTCAGCGACGCGGCCAGTGCGTTCGATCAGGCGATCCGAGCCACCTTCGGCAACACGGCCACTGCGTTCGATCAGGCGGTCAGAGCCCCCTTCGGCAACGGTTTTCAGCGGCTGGGCGATTTCGGCAGCGCTGGAGCGGGATTCGGCGGTCAGGTGTTGTTCGTCGGCTGGCAGGGCAAAAGCATTGGCAGCCAGGATGGACAGGGTCAGGGTCAGCAGGTGGCGTTTCATGATTTCGGTGCTCCTCTCGGGGGCTGGAAAGTGGGTACGGAGCCAATGCTACGCTCGGTAACGCCAGAGAGAAGTTCATACGGGTAATGGTAACAATCGACCGCATTGATAGAGGTTTGCAAGCGCTCTAGGCAGCGCCATACAGGTCGGGTGATGACGATTTTGGTTGAGCTGTTGCCGGGTAGCAGGCATCGCTTGGCGCGACGTATTGCTGAGCAAAAGGCCAGGAAAACTTCGCTATCATGGCGCTCTCGATAAAACCCCACGGGTTTTCCACAGTCCGACATATTGACTGCCATCGCTGCACCCGTTTTGTGCCATACCGCAAGGAGAATCACGCAATGACGCGTCCCGCCAGAATCCTCCTCTGGGCCCTCGCCACCCTGTTAACCCTGCTGGCGATTCTGGTGGTGGTGATCGCCACCTTCGACTGGAACCGCGTAAAACCCCTGCTCAACGAAAAGGTTTCCGAGGCCCTGCACCGGCCCTTCGCAATCAACGGCAACCTGGCCGTTCACTGGCGCACCGAGCCTGAAGAGGGTGGCTGGCGTGCCTGGGTGCCATGGCCGCATTTTATTGCCGAGGACCTGACCCTGGGCAACCCGGACTGGCTCAAGGAACCCAAGATGGTCGGCCTGGAGCGCGTGGAGTTCCGCCTGGCGCCGTTGCCGCTGCTGTTCCAGCAGATCAGCATCCCGCGCATCGACCTGACCAAGCCCACTGCCAGCCTCACCCGCCTGGCCGATGGCCGTGCCAACTGGACGTTCGACTTCGGCCCCAAGGATGAAAACGCAGAACCGTCCAAATGGCAGCTGGATATCGGTGCGATCGGTTTCGACCAAGGGAATGTCAGCTTCGACGACCAGACCCTGAAAACCAGCATGAAGGTGCAGATCGACCCGCTGGGCAAGCCGATCCCGTTCAGCGACATTGTCGGCAAGGCCAGCGCGGAGAAGGCCGGTGGTGCACAGGATTACGCCTTCGGGCTCAAGGCCCAAGGCCGCTACAAAGGCCAGCCGGTGTCCGGCACCGGCAAGATCGGCGGCCTGCTGGCCCTGCAGGACGCCAACCAGCCTTTTCCGCTGCAAGCCGACGTGCGCATCGCCGACACCCATGTAGTGCTCGCCGGCACCCTGACCGACCCGCGCAACCTCGGCGCGCTCGACCTACGCCTTCGCCTGTCCGGTGCCAGCCTGGGCAACCTCTACCCATTGACCGGGGTAACCCTGCCAGATACCCCGGCCTACTCGACCGACGGCCGCCTCAGCGCCAACCTGCATGCGCCGCAAGGCGCAACGTTCAACTACCAGGGCTTCAACGGCAAGATCGGTGACAGCGACATCCACGGCGACCTGGCCTTCGTCGCCAGCCAGCCACGGCCCAAGCTGTCCGGCAACCTGGTGTCCAACCAGTTGCTGTTCAAGGACCTGGCGCCACTGATCGGCGCCGACTCCAACGCCGAGCAGAAGGCACGTGGTGGTGCCAGCAAGCAGCCGACGGGCAAGGTGCTGCCGGTTGAAGAATTTCGCACAGAGCGCTGGCGCGCGATGGACGCCGACGTCACCTTTGCCGGCAAGCGCATCGTGCACAGCACGCAACTGCCGTTCAACGACCTTTCGGCCCATGTGATGCTTGAGGACGGCCTGCTGCGTCTGGAGCCCCTGCGTTTTGGTGTGGCCGGCGGCAACCTGGCCTCCAAAATCCGTCTGGATGGTCGCAGCGTGCCTTTGCAGGGCCGCGCCCAATTGACTGCCCGGGGCTTTAAGCTCAAGCAGCTGTTCCCCACTTTTGCGCCGATGCAGACCAGCTTTGGCGAGCTGAACGGCGATGCCGACATCAGCGGCCGCGGCAATTCGGTTGCGGCCTTGCTGGGGACGGCCAATGGCGACCTGCGCATGCTGATCAACGATGGCGCGATCAGCCGCAGCCTGATGGAGATCGCCGGCTTGAACGTGGGCAACTATGTGGTCGGCAAGCTGTTTGGTGATGAGGATGTGAAGATCAATTGCGCGGCGGCTGATGTGGGTATCAAGGATGGCCTGGCGACTACGCGGCTGTTCATCTTCGATACCGAGAACGCGATCATCTACATCAACGGCACGGCCAATTTTGCCTCCGAGCAGTTGGACTTGAAGGTGACCCCGGAATCGAAAGGCCTGCGGCTGTTCTCGCTGCGTTCGCCGCTGTATGTGCGCGGGCCGTTTGCCAAGCCCAATGCCGGCGTGCAGGCATTGCCGCTGGCACTGCGCGGGGCGGGAATGGTGGCGCTGGGTGTGGTGGCCGGGCCGGCAGCGGGGTTGCTGGCGCTGATTGCGCCCAGCAGCGGGGATGATCCCAATCAGTGCACACCGCTGTTGCAGCAGATGAAGGCGGGCAAGGCGCCGGCTGCAGTGAAAGGCAAGAAATGATGGGGGCCGCGTTGCGGCCCATTCGCGGCACAAGGCCGCTCCTGCAGGGGTAAGCGATCCCTTGTAGGAGCGGCCTTGTGCCGCGAATGGGCTGCAAAGCAGCCCTAGCGATTACAGCCCTTGCAGCAGGTCGGACATGTCGTCCGCGTGCTCTTCTTCCTGGGCCAGGATGTCTTCGAAGATGCGTCGGGTGGTCGGGTCCTTGTCGCCGATGTACTGGATGATCTCGCGGTAGCTATCAATGGCAATCCGCTCAGCCACCAGGTCTTCCAGCACCATCTCCTTCAACGAATTACCCGCCACGTACTGGGCATGGGAGTTTTTTGTCAGGTTATCGGGGTTGAAATCCGGCTCGCCGCCCAACTGCACGATGCGCTCGGCCAGCTTGTCGGCATGTTCGGCTTCCTGGTTTGCATGCTCCAGAAATTCCTCGGCAGCCACGCTGGCCTTGATGCCACTGGCCATGAAGTAGTGGCGCTTGTAGCGCAGCACGCAGACCAGCTCGGTGGCCAGCGATTCATTCAGCAGGCGCAGGATTTCCTGACGGTCGGCGTGGTAACCCTCGGTCACCGCGCCTTGCTCCACATGCTGGCGGGCACGTTCGCGCAGGGTTTTCACATCGGTCAGTTCAACGTTGCTCATGTTTATCTCCAGGCGGATCAGGGTCAGGGTGGTGACGCAGGCTTACGCGCCGGGGACGGCGTCGCTGTCCTCTTGGCGTTGTTTACAGGTCTTGAACCCTTTGGCATCGACGTGGCCGGTGGCATCGAAGCGCACGTAGTAGGGCTGTTGCTTGCCGTCACGGTTGAGGATGTAGTCGTTGCAGGTACCCCCGTGCGGCAGGTCGATCACGTTCGACGGGCTGCCGCCGATGGCGATGACCTTCTGCATGGTCATGCCGTGCTCCACCTGCTTGACCAGCGGTTCGTCGCGGTAGGTGACGTAGTCCACCGGGTTTTCCGGGCGGCTGCCGCAGGCGGCCAAGGTGGCGCTTGCCAGAAGGATTGCCAGGGTCTGCTTGTACATGGTCCCGCTCCTTGCAAAGGGTCTGTGTGGTTTGGAACCACAGCGCGCGCCGGGAGTTCGATTGCGATGGTCATGATTGGCGCTGTAGTGTTGGCCGGTCGTCCACGGAAAGGGGCTGGGGCAATGCAGCAGGAATTGGCCACGCGATACCCGTTGGTGCTGGTGCCGGGCATGCTCGGGTTTGTCCGGCTAGTGCTCTACCCCTACTGGTTCGGCATCGTGCCTGCCCTGCGCAAGGGCGGGGCGCAGGTGTTCCCGGTGCAGGTTTCGCCGCTGCATTCCAGCGAGGTGCGCGGCGAGCAGTTGCTGGCGATCATCGAAGACATCTGCCAGCGCACCGGCGCCGACAAGGTCAACCTCATCGGCCACAGCCAGGGCGCCCTGAGCGCCCGTTACGCAGCGGCCAAGCGGCCTGGTCGGGTGGCTTCGGTCACCTCGGTGGCCGGCCCCAATCACGGCTCGGAACTGGCCGACCACCTTGATCGCACGGCACCGGGCCATTCACCCCAAGGGCGTATCCTGAAGGCCGTGCTGCATGGCTTTGCCGTGTTGCTGGTGTGGCTGGAAACCGGCTGGCGCCGCGACCCGCTGCCGGTCGATGTGCATGCCTCGCACCAGGCGCTGACCAGCGCCGGGGTCGCGCTGTTCAACCAGGCTTATCCACAGGGCCTGCCTAACACTTGGGGCGGGGAAGGGGCCTATGAGGTCAATGGCGTGCGCTACTACTCGTGGTCCGGCACCTTGCAGCCCGGGTTGACTGACCAGGGGCGCAACCGCTTTGACGGCAGCAACCGCTTCTGCCGCCTGTTCGCGCGCAGCTTCGTCAAGGAAAAGGGCCAGTGCGACGGCATGGTCGGGCGTTTCAGTTCGCACCTGGGGCAGGTGATCGGCGATGACTATCCACTTGATCACCTGGATATCGTCAACCAGTCGCTCGGCGCCGTGGGCAAGGGCGCCGAGCCGGTGCGGCTGTTCACCGAGCATGCAGCCCGGCTCAAGGCAGCCGGGCTTTAGCGGCGTATCGGCGTGGTCCAGCGCTCAGCCAGCACCACACCGACCAGGGTCAGCACGCCGCCGACCAAGTGGTAACTGGCCAGTTGCTCGTCCAGCACCACGGCGGCGATCAGTGCGGTGACCAGCGGCAGCAGGTTGAAAAACAGCGTGGTGCGGCTTGGGCCCAGGCGGTGCACGGCCTGCATCCACAGCAGCGGCGCGATCATCGAAGCCAGCACGCAGGCGTACAGCACCAGGCCGATGTTATGGCTGTGCAGGCCCGTCTTTTCCGACAGCAGGTACAGCGGCAGCAGCACCACGATTGCCACCAGCACCTGCAAGTACAGCAACTGCAGCGGTGGCAGGCGCAACTGCCATTTCTTCAGCAGAAAGCTGTACAGCGCGTAGGCCAGGGTGGCCACCAGCATCAACAGGTCGCCGCCGTTCAGGCCCTGTTCAAGCAGGCTGGCGGGGTAGCCGGCACTGACCACTTCCAGCACGCCGAAAAATGACACCACCGCCCCCAGCAGGGCGCCGTAGCTCAGGCGCTGGCCCAGCCAGGCGATGGACAGCGCCAGCGACATCAGCGGCATCAGCGAGAGGATGATGCCCATGTTGGTGGCGCTGGTGATGCCGGCGGCGAAGTAGGCCAGGCTCTGGTACATCGCCATGCCCAGCACGCCCAGCACGAACACTTTGCCCAGGTGCGGGCGAATGGCTGCGCGGTTGCGCCACACGGCGGGCAGCAGGAACGGCGTGAACAGCAAGCCGGCCAGCAGCCAGCGGTAGAAGCCGATTTCGGCAGGGTGGATGGCGCCAGCGGACATCTTGGTGACCACGGTGTTGCCGGCCCAGATGAGGATGGCGGTGAGGGGGAACAGGTAATTCATGTTGCAGGTACTCGGTATGGCGGTTTTGGGGCGAGTCGTACTGCTTGCGCGGTCCCTGCAGGAGCAGCCTTGTGCTGCGAAAGGGCCTGTGTGGGCGAAAGATCTTTCATGACGGTGCCGGCCTCTTCGCAGCACAAGGCTGCTCCTACAGGGGCTCGATGTGGCTGCAGGCCCCGGTACCAGCCATTATCAACTGTCTGTTCATAAGCCTATACTCCTATCCAGACAACCCACCCCGCAAAGCAGACAGCATGCCGCGCAAACTCCTGGATATCCCCCAATTCACCCAACTGCCGGCCCCGGTGTACTTCCGCCACGACGAGTTCGTTGCCGACACCCACAGCGCCGTGCACTGCCACGCCTGGGGCCAGCTCAACTACTCCGCTCACGGCGTGATGCACCTGGATGTGGCCGGCCAGCGTTTTCTGTCACCGCCGCAATACGCTGTTTGGGTACCGCCCGACACCGCCCATGGCTGCTACAACCCGCAGGCCATCGTCTACCGCTCCATCTATCTCGACCGCAGCCTGTGCACAGCCCTGCCGCAGCAACCGTGCAGCCTGATGATCAGCGATATCCTCAAGGCCATCCTTGGCGACTTCGCCCGGCGTGACCTGAAGGTGGCCGAGGACGAGCGCGACCAGCGCCTGGTGCAGGTACTGCTCGACCAGTTGCTGCTGGCGCCCACCCAGGCCTGCTACCTGCCGTTTGCCCACAGCGATGGCCTGCGCCAGGTACTCGATGGCCTCGGTGCCGAGCCCGGTGACAACCGCCCGCTGGCCGATTGGGCCGCCCGCGTGCATGTCAGCGAACGCACCCTGGCCCGCCAGTTCTTGCGCGAACTGGGCATCAGTTTTGGCGAATGGCGCGTGCGCCTGCGTTTTCTGCGTGCCATCGAAGCGCTGGAGGCTGGCCTGCCGATTCAGGCGATTGCTTTCGACCTTGGCTACAGCAGCGCGTCGGCGTTCATCGCCATGTTCCAGCGCCAGGCCCAGTGCACACCCGAGCAGTACCGTCGGCAGGCCCGGGCGGGGCGCTGAAATTCTTGGCTACACTCTGCTCGACCCCCGTGCGTCGGGCACGGAGCCAAGGAGACCACTCCATGAAAGTGCTGCAAATTCCATTGCTGGTGTTGGCGGTGTTGTTCAGCGCCCAAGGCTTCGCGGCCAATACCGCGCAGCAGGAAAAAATGAAAACCTGCAACGCCGACGCCACTACCAAAGCCCTGAAGGGCGATGAACGAAAAGCCTTCATGAGCACCTGCCTGAAGAAGGACGTGCCACAAACCCAGCAGGAGAAGATGAAGACCTGCAACGCCGACGCCACCACCAAAGCTCTGAAGGGTGACGAGCGCAAGGCGTACATGAGCGACTGCCTGAAGAAGAAATGACCTGCGCCTATGCCTGCGCCGCCAAGGCTGGCAGACTGCGGGCATTCCCGCTGTCTGCCGTCGAGGCTGTATGACCTTTACCCCCCGTCAGATCACTCTGGCCAGCCTGATCATCGTCATGGCTGGCCTGCTGCTGGCTTTGCCCCTGAAGTTGTTGCCCAGCCTGCTGGCCGGCCTGCTGGTGTTCGAACTGGTCAACATGCTGACCCCGCGCCTGCAACCGCTACTGGCCGGCCAACGCGCGCGCTGGCTGGCCGTAGCGCTGCTCGGTACGTTGGTGGTCATTACCTTGACGCTGTTGATTGCCGGTGCCTTCAGCTTCTTGTTGCACGAGGCGGAAAACCCCGGCGCCTCGCTGGACAAGTTCATGGCCCTGGTGGAGCGTGCCCGCGGTCAGCTGCCGCCCTTCATCGAGGGCTACCTGCCCGCCAGTGCCGCTGAGTTCAAGGTGGCCATCGGTGACTGGATCAAGAGCCACCTGAGCGACTTGCAACTGGTGGGCAAGGGCATGGCACACATGTTCGTGACGCTGCTGATCGGCATGATCCTCGGCGCGATCATCGCCTTGCAGCGCATCCCCGATGTTTCCCGGCGCAAGCCTCTGGCGGCAGCGCTGTTCGAACGGCTGAACCTGCTGGTGAAGGCGTTTCGCAACATCGTGTTCGCGCAAATCAAGATCTCGCTGCTCAACACGGCCTTTACCGGCATCTTCCTGGCGGTGGTGATGCCGCTGTTCGGCGTGCACCTGCCGCTGACCAAGACGCTGATCGTGCTGACCTTCCTGCTGGGCTTGCTGCCGGTGATCGGCAACCTGATGTCCAACACCCTGATCACCATTGTCGGCCTGTCGCTGTCGATCTGGGTGGCGGCGGCAGCGCTGGGTTACCTGATCGTCATCCACAAGGTCGAGTACTTCCTCAACGCGCGGATCGTTGGCGGGCAGATCAGTGCCAAGGCCTGGGAACTGCTGCTGGCGATGCTGGTGTTCGAGGCGGCATTCGGGCTGCCCGGCGTGGTGGCGGGGCCGATCTACTATGCCTACCTGAAGAGTGAGCTGAAGCGCGAAGAGCTGGTCTGACAGATTGCCGGGGCTGCAAAGCAGCCCCAAAAATGGCTCAGGCTGCGCCGTAACGCTTGCGGGCTTCGATGGCCAGGCCGCTACCAATGCTGCCAAAGATGTTGCCTTCCACATGCCGCGCATTCGGCAACATCGCCGACACACTGTTGCGCAGCGCCGGAATGCCGCTGGAACCGCCCGTGAAGAACACTGTGTCAACCTGGCTTTCGCTCACGCCAGCCTTGGCCAGCAGCTCGGTCACACTGCCGCGCACGCGCTCCAGCAGGCCTTCGATCGCCTCTTCGAACAGCGCACGGGTCAGCGCTGCGGTCAGTTCGGGCTCGACACGGCGCAGGTCGATGTGGCGGCTGTCTTGCTCGGTCAGCTCGATCTTGCTGGCCTCCACTTCCATCGCCAGCCAGTGCCCGGCGCGCTGCTCGATCAGCTTGAACAGGCGGTCGATACCGAAACTGTCCTCGATGTCATAGCGCATGCTGCCCAGCGCCAGCTGCGACTTCTGCGAGTACAGGGCGTTGATGGTGTGCCAAGTGGCCAGGTTAAGGTGATAGCTGGTGGGCATCAGCGCGCCGCTTTTCATGCGGCTGCCGTAGCCGAACAGCGGCATCACGCCTTGCAGGCTCAGCTGCTTGTCGAAGTCGGTACCGCCGATGTGCACGCCGCCGGTGGCGAGAATGTCGCTTTGGCGTTCGGCGATCAGGTGGCGCTCGGGCGACAGGCGGATCAACGTGAAGTCCGAAGTACCACCACCGATGTCGACGATCAGCACCAGTTCTTCACGGCTGATGCCCGACTCGTAGTCGAAGGCCGCAGCAATCGGCTCGTACTGGAATGACACATCCTTGAAGCCGATCTTGCGCGCCACGTCGGCCAGGGTGTCCTCGGCCTCCTGGTCGGCAGCCGGGTCTTCGTCGACGAAGAACACCGGGCGGCCCAGCACCACCTGGTCGAATTCGCGGCCAGCGGCGGTTTCGGCGCGCTTTTTCAGCTCACCGATGAACATGCCCAGCAGGTCCTTGAACGGCAGGGCACTGCCCAGCACGCTGGTGTCGTGCTTGATCAGCTTGGAGCCCAACAGGCTCTTCAACGAGCGCATCAGGCGGCCTTCGTAGCCTTCCAGGTATTCGTGCAGTGCCAGGCGGCCATACACCGGGCGCCGCTCTTCGATATTGAAGAACACCACCGAAGGCAAGGTGATCTTGCCGTCTTCCAGGGCAATCAGCGACTCCACGCCAGGGCGGTGCCAGCCGACCGTGGAGTTGGAGGTGCCAAAGTCGATGCCCAGGGCGCGGGCCGGGGATACGTCAGACATGGGAAATCAGCTTCCGGAAGGAAAACGGCCGCGCAGTTTATGCCACTTGGCTACAGAATCAAGACCAGTCGTCTGCCATGGCGCAAACCCAAGGCGGTCTTGAAAGGCTATGCTTGACCCCTATCTTCTGTTGCAACACGCACATTCACATTGGTGATCCACAGATGGACTTCAAAGACTATTACAAGATACTCGGCGTAGAGCCCACGGCGGACGACAAGGCGATCAAGGCCGCGTACCGCAAGCTTGCGCGCAAGTATCACCCCGATGTCAGCAAGGAGCGCGACGCCGAGGACAAGTTCAAGGAGGCCAACGAGGCCTACGAAGTGCTGGGCGACGCGCAAAAACGAGCCGAGTTCGACGAAATTCGCAAGTACGGCGGCCAACATGGCCGGCCGTTCCAGGCACCACCGGGCTGGGAGAGCCGTGGCGGTGGCGGCGGCTTCGAGGGCGGCGACTTCTCCGACTTCTTCAGTTCGGTCTTCGGTGGGCGGGGTGGCAACCCCTTCGGTGGTGCCCGGCAGCAGCAACGCAGTGCCGGCAGGCGAGGGCAGGATGTGGAGCTTGAACTGGCTGTGTTCCTTGAAGAGACCCTGAACAAGGAGTCCAAGCAGATCAGCTTCCAGGTGCCGCAAACCAATGCCTTGGGCCAACGCACCGGCTTCACCACCAAGACCCTGAACGTGAAGATCCCGGCCGGTGTGACCGACGGTGAGCGTATCCGCCTCAAGGGCCAAGGCGCGCCAGGCAGCGGTGGTGGGGCCAATGGTGACCTGTTCCTGACCATCCGCATGGCACCGCACCCGCTGTTCGATGTCGAAGGACATGACCTGATCATCACTGTGCCGCTGGCACCGTGGGAGGCGGCGCTGGGCACCAAGGTTGCGGTGCCGACCCTGGAAGGCAAGATCAACCTGACCATCCGCCCCGACAGCCAGAGCGGCCAGCGCCTGCGTGTACCGGGCAAGGGCCTGGCGAACAAGAGCGGCGAGCGCGGCAACCTTTATGCGCAACTGAAAGTGGTCATGCCGCCGACCTCCGACGAGGCTGCCCGCGAATTGTGGGCCAAGCTTTCCGAGAAAGCGGCGTTCAACCCGAGGACACAATGGAGTAAGTGATCATGAGCAGCACCCTGATCGTTCAACTGGACATGCGTACCTTGTGTCAGGAAGCCGATGTCACGGCGGACTGCGTGATCGAGATCGTCGAACACGGCATTGTCGAACCCTCCGGGCGAACGCCTGAGGACTGGTTGTTCGACGATCAGGCGCCGTTGGTGGCCAAGCGCGCGGCGAAGCTGCACCAGGAGCTGGAACTGGAGTGGGAAGGGGTGGCGCTGGCGCTGGAGCTGTTGCAGGAAGTGCAGCAGTTGCGCAGCGAGAACACCATGCTGCGCCAGCGGCTGGGCAGGTTTACCCAGATGTAAACGCTGCATCGTCCCCTGTAGGAGCGGCACAAGGCCGCTCCTACAGGGATCGCGTCAGGCCTAAGTGCTCAGTTGGGTTCGGCTCCGGGGTTCAGTACCAGCTGCATGAAGGTCAGGTCCAGCCAGCGGCCAAACTTCACCCCCACCTGCGGCATCTGCCCGGTCACCACGAAGCCCAGCCGCTCATGCAGGCGCACCGACGCCGCATTGCCACTCTCGATGGCCGCCACCATCACATGCTTGCCACACCCGCGCGCACGCTCCACCAGCGCTGCCATCAACACCGGCCCCAGCCCTTTGCCACGCTGGTCTGCGCGGATATACACCGAGTGCTCAACGGTGTTACGAAACCCTTCAAACGGCCGCCAGTCGCCAAACGAGGCATACCCCAGTACACCCGTCTCATCCACTGCCACCAAAATGGGATACCCCTGCTGCGCCCGCGCTTCAAACCAGGCCTGACGGTTGCCGAGGTCAACCGGCGTTTCGTTCCAGATCGCCGTGGTGTTGCGCACCGCGTCGTTGTAGATGTCGAGGATGCCCGGCACGTCGCTGGGCAGGGCGTCGCGGATTTCGTAACTCATGACAGCGTCTCGCAGGGTCGTTGCTCGCAGATTAAATGGTTACCAGCCCGCGCACACCTTCGGCTTGCATGTTTTCGCCGCGGCCATGTTGCACGATCTCGCCACGGGCCATGACCAGGTACTGGTCGGCCAGTTCTTCGGCAAAGTCGTAGAACTGCTCCACCAGCAGGATCGCCATGTCGCCACGCTGGGCCAGGCGGCGGATGACCGCGCCGATCTCCTTGATCACCGAGGGCTGGATACCTTCGGTGGGCTCGTCGAGAATCAGCAGCCGTGGGCGGCTGGCCAGGGCGCGGCCGATGGCCAGCTGTTGCTGCTGGCCACCAGACAGGTCGCCGCCGCGGCGCTGCTTCATTTGCTCCAGCACCGGGAACAGTTCGTAGATGAAGGCGGGCACTTCGCGGGCCTCACGGGCCGGGAAGCGTGACAGGCCCATCAGCAGGTTTTCCTCGACGGTAAGGCGCGGGAAGATTTCACGACCCTGGGGCACGTAGGCGATGCCGGCCTGGACCCGTTGCTGGGGCTTGAGGCTGGTGATCGGCTTGCCCTCCCATTCGATGCTGCCGTCACGGGCGGGTACCAGGCCCATCAGGCAGCGCAGCAGGGTGGTCTTGCCCACGCCATTGCGGCCCAGCAGGCAGGTGACTTCGCCGACCTTGGCTTCGAAGGACAGGCCGCGCAGGATGTGGCTGCCGCCGTAGTACTGGTGCAGGGTGTCGATCTTGAGCATGTGAGTGTTCCTGAAAGAGTTTCTGTGCCTGTGCTGGCCCTTTCGCGGGCTTGTGGGAGCTGGCTTGCCGGCGATAGGGCCGGTACAGGCTTCAATGTCTAGCGGCCCAGATACACCTCGACCACCCGCTCATCCGCCTGGACCTGCTCCAGCGACCCTTCTGCCAGCACACTGCCCTGGTGCAGCACGGTCACATGGTCGGCAATGCTGCCGACAAAGCCCATGTCATGCTCCACCACCATCAGCGAATGCTTGCCAGCCAGGCCCTTGAACAGCTCGGCGGTGAACTCGGTCTCGGCATCGGTCATGCCGGCCACCGGCTCATCTAGCAGCAGCAATTGCGGCTCCTGCACCAGCAGCATGCCAATCTCTAGAAACTGCTTCTGCCCGTGCGACAGCAAGCCGGCCTGGCGCTGGGCCAGGGGCAGCAGGCGCAAGGTGGTCAACACTTCTTCGATGCGCTGGCGCTGCTCGCCACCCAGGCGCGCGGCCAGGCTGGCCCACACCGACTTGTCGGTCTTCAGCGCCAGCTCCAGGTTTTCGAACACCGTCAGTGCCTCGAACACCGTGGGCTTCTGGAACTTGCGGCCAATGCCGGCCTGAGCGATCTGGTATTCGCTCATGCGGGTCAGGTCGAGGGTGTCGCCAAAGTAGGCGCTGCCAGTGTCGGGGCGGGTCTTGCCGGTGATCACGTCCATCATCGTGGTCTTGCCGGCGCCGTTGGGGCCGATGATGCAGCGCAGTTCGCCCACGCCGATATACAGGTTCAGCCCGTTGAGAGCCTTGAAACCGTCGAAGCTGACGCTGATGTCCTCCAGGCTCAGCACCGTGCCGTGGCGGGTGTCGAGGCCGGCCTTGCGGCTTTGGCCCAGGCCGATCGCTTCGCGACCACTGCCGAGGGTGTCGAACACCGGTTCGAGCATGAACTCAGGGTGTACCGGGGGCACGCCTCTCATGGCTGGCTCCTTTTCTTCAACAGGCCGACCACGCCCTTGGGCAGGTACAGGGTGACAAGGATGAACAGCGCGCCGAGGAAGAACAGCCAGAACTCCGGGAAGGCCACGGTGAACCAGCTTTTCATGCCATTGACCAGGCCGGCGCCGAGCAGCGGGCCGATCAGCGTGCCGCGCCCGCCCAAGGCTACCCACACGGCGGCTTCGATGGAGTTGGTCGGCGACATTTCGCTGGGGTTGATGATGCCCACCTGCGGCACATACAGCGCGCCCGCCAGGCCGCACAGCACGGCGCTGAGCACCCACACCAGCAACTTGAAACCGCGTGGGTCGTAGCCGCAGAACATCAGGCGGTTTTCGGCGTCGCGCACGGCGGTGAGCAGGCGGCCGAACTTGCTGCGGGTCAGGCGCCAGCACAGGTACAGGCTGGCCAGCAGCAGGCCGACCGTGAGCAGGAACAGCACCGCGCGGGTACCTTGGGCGGCTATGTCGAAGCCGAGGATGGTGCGGAAGCTGGTGAAGCCGTTGTTACCGCCAAAGCCGGTTTCGTTGCGGAAGAACAGCAACATGCCGGCAAAGGTCAGGGCCTGGGTCATGATCGAGAAGTACACGCCCTTGATCCGCGAGCGGAAGGCGAACCAGCCGAACACCAGTGCCAGCAAGCCGGGCGCCAGCACCACCAGGCACAGGGCCCAGGCGAAATGCTGGGTACCGGCCCAGTACCACGGCAGCTCGGTCCATGACAGGAAAGTCATGAACCCCGGCAGGCCGTCACCCGCCGCCTGGCGCATCAGGTACATGCCCATGGCGTAGCCGCCCAGGGCGAAGAACAGGCCGTGCCCCAGCGACAGCAGGCCGGCATAGCCCCAGACCAGGTCCAGGGCCAGGGCGACGATGGCGTAGCAGAGGATCTTGCCGACCAGGGTCAGGGTGTACGCCGACACCTGCAGCGCGTGATCCGCCGGCAGCAGCGACAACAGCGGCAGGGCCAGCAACAGCAGCACGACGATGGCGCCGATGGCCAGGGTCAGGCGCGGCCCGGCCTTTTGCGTAGCGGTGACAAGCAGTGGCTGGTTCATCAGTCGATTACCCGTCCCTTGAGGGCGAACAGGCCTTGCGGGCGCTTCTGGATAAACAGAATGATCAACGCAAGGATGAGGATCTTGCCGAGCACGGCACCGATCTGCGGCTCCAGCAGCTTGTTGGCGATGCCAAGGCCGAACGCGGCCCAGAGGCTGCCGGCCAGCTGCCCGACACCGCCCAGCACCACCACCAGGAACGAGTCGATGATGTAGCTCTGGCCCAGGTCCGGGCCGACGTTGCCGACCTGGCTCAGGGCCACGCCACCAAGCCCGGCGATGCCAGAACCCAAACCGAAGGCAAGCATGTCGACGCGCCCGGTGGACACGCCGCAGCAGGCGGCCATGTTGCGGTTCTGGGTGACTGCGCGCACGTTCAGGCCCAGCCGTGTGCGGTTGAGCAGCAGCCAGGTGAGCAGCACCACGGCCAGGGCGAAGCCGATGATCACCAGGCGGTTGTACGGCAGCACCAGGTTGGGCAGCAGCTGAATGCCACCCGAGAGCCACGCCGGGTTGCTCACCTCGACGTTCTGCGCGCCAAACAGTAGGCGGATGGCCTGGATCAGCATCAGGCTGATGCCCCAGGTGGCCAGCAGGGTCTCCAGCGGGCGGCCGTACAGGTGGCGGATCACGGTGCGTTCCAGCGCCATGCCGACCCCGGCACTCACTGCGAAGGCCACCGGCAGGGCAATCAGCGGGTAGAACTCGATGGCGCCCGGGGCATAGCGCTGCACCAGCACTTGGACCATATAGGTGCTGTAGGCGCCGAGCATCAGCATCTCGCCGTGGGCCATGTTGATCACCCCGAGCAGGCCGAAGGTGATGGCAAGGCCGAGCGCCGCCAGCAGCAGGATCGAGCCTAGCGACAGGCCGCTGAAGGCCTGGCCGAGCAGTTCGCCCACCAGCAGCTTGCGTTTGACCTGGGCCAGGCTGGTTTCGGCAGCGGTGCGCACGCCCGGGTCGGCTTCAGCGTCGGGTTGCAGCAGCGCTTCGAGGCGGGTGCGGGCCAGCGGGTCACCGGTTTCGCCCAGCAGGCGCACGGCGGCCAGGCGTACTGCCGGTTCGCTGGCGCCCAGTTGCAGGTTGGCCAGGGCCAGGCCGATGGCGGCGTGCACGGCGGCATCCGGCTCGCTGGCGAAGCGCCGGTCGAGGAAGGCCATTTGCGCGGGCTGTGCGCTTTTTTGCAGTTGCTGGGCGGCGGCCAGGCGCGTTTCGCTGTTGTCGCTGAGCAGCTGGTGGCTGGCCAGGGCGTTGTCGATCAGGCCGCGCAGGCGGTTGTTCAGGCGCACCTTGCGGGTGTCGTCAGTGGCAATGCGGCCCTGGCGCAGGTTGTCGAGCAGTGGCAGGCGCGCGGCATCGGGTTGCGCCGCCCAGCTTTCGAGCAGGCGGGCCTGCTCGGCGGGCTTGGCGGTGAGGAAGAATTCGCCCTCGCTGGCCTGGGTGGCCATGGGGAGTAGCAGAAGCAGGGTGAGCAGCATTCTGAGCATGCGGGCAATCCTGGAATACAGTGGTGGATTCTTCGCGGGCTTGCCCGCTCCCACACGTATTTCACTGGTCCAGAGGGCAGTGGGGACCTGTGGGAGCGGGCAAGCCCGCGAATGGGCCGCATAGCGGCCCCAGTGCACTCAGTTACCTTTCACTGCGTAGTCAGGTCGCTTGTCATTCCCTGGAATGAACGGGCTCCAAGGCTGCGCCCGCAGCGGCTGCTCGGTTTCCCACACCACACTGAACTGCCCGTCATCCTGGATCTCGCCGATCATCACCGGCTTGTGCAGGTGGTGGTTGGTCTTGTCCATGGTCAGGGTGAAGCCCGACGGTGCCTTGAAGCTCTGCCCGGCCAGTGCTTCACGTACCTTGTCGACGTCGGTGGACTTGGCCTTCTCGGCGGCCTGCGCCCACATGTGGATGCCCACGTAGGTGGCTTCCATCGGGTCGTTGGTCACCGCCTTGTCAGCGCCTGGCAGGCCCTTGGCCTTGGCGTAGGCCTTCCAGTCGGCGACGAACTTCTGGTTCACCGGGTTATCCACCGACTCGAAGTAGTTCCACGCTGCCAGGTGCCCCACCAACGGTTTGGTGTCGATGCCGCGCAGCTCTTCTTCGCCCACCGAGAACGCCACCACCGGCACGTCGGTGGCCTTCAGGCCCTGGTTGGCCAGTTCTTTGTAGAACGGTACGTTGGAGTCGCCGTTGACCGTGGAAATCACCGCCGTCTTGCCGCCGGCGGAGAACTTCTTGATGTTGGCAACGATGGTCTGGTAATCGGCGTGGCCGAACGGCGTGTACACCTCTTCGATGTCCTTGTCGGCCACGCCTTTGCTGTGCAGGAAAGCGCGCAGGATCTTGTTGGTGGTGCGCGGGTAGACGTAGTCGGTGCCCAGCAGGAAGAAGCGCTTGGCGCTGCCGCCGTCTTCGCTCATCAGGTATTCGACGGCAGGAATGGCCTGCTGGTTGGGGGCGGCGCCGGTGTAGAACACGTTCGGCGACATCTCTTCACCCTCGTACTGCACCGGGTAGAACAGCAGGCCGTTGAGCTCTTCGAACACTGGCAGCACCGACTTGCGCGACACCGAGGTCCAGCAGCCGAACACCACCGCGACCTTGTCCTGGGTCAGCAGCTGGCGGCTCTTTTCAGCGAACAGCGGCCAGTTGGAGGCCGGGTCGACCACCACCGGTTCGAGCATCTTGCCGTTCACGCCGCCCTTGGCGTTGATCTCGTCGATGGTCATCAGCGCCATGTCCTTGAGCGAGGTCTCGGAAATGGCCATGGTCCCCGACAGCGAATGCAGGATGCCAACCTTGATGGTCTCGGCGGCCTGGATGCTCCAGCTCAGGCCCATCGCCGCAATCGATGCGCTGAGGGTAAAAGCCTTGATCAGACTGCGACGCTTCATGTGCTCTCTCCGCTGAGTTTTTTAGAGTGTTGGGCAAGCGGGGAGGGGCGTTGCAAGGGGTGTGCCTAGTGGCGAAATGGGCGTAATAGAGGGGTTGTGCGAGGTGTTGGGGCGTTTGCGAGGTCCAGGTTGGTGCCTGGGACATTGATGTGCACAGGATTGGGGCTGCAGAGCAGCCCCCGAGGCTATCAGCCGTTGCGCACAGCCGAACGCGGATGGCGCCTGCTGCGTACAAACTGATAGGTCACCGCCAGCAATACGAACCAGATCGGCGTTACCACCAGCGCTGAACGCGTGTCTGCCTCCAGGCTCAGCAACACCAGAATGAAGGCAAAGAACACCAGGCACACGTAGCACATGAAGCGCCCGCCCGGCATCTTGTACTTCGACGCCTGATGCAGCGCCGCGCGGTTTTTGCGGTACTTCAGGTACGACAGCAAAATCAGCGTCCACACGAACATGAACAGCACCGCCGAAACCGTGGTCACCAGGGTGAACGCCTCGACCACGTTCGGCACCAGGTAGATCAGCACTGCACCGAGCAGCAGGCAGGTGCAGGAGAAGTACAGGCCGTTGGCCGGCACCGAGCGGCTCGAAAGCTTCTCGAACGCCTTGGGTGCATCACCCTCCTGGCTCAGGCCGAAGAGCATGCGGCTGGTGGAGAACACGCCGCTGTTGGCCGACGAGGCCGCCGAGGTCAGTACCACGAAGTTGATGATGCTGGCCGCCGCTGGAAGGCCGGCCAGCACGAACAGCTCGACGAACGGGCTCTTGCCCGGGACCACGTCGCGCCATGGGGTGACGGCCATGATCGCGATCAGCGCCAGCACATAGAACACGATGATGCGGATCGGGATCGAGTTGATCGCCCGCGGCAGGGTGCGCTCCGGGTTTTTCGCTTCGGCGGCGGTGGTGCCCACCAGCTCGATACCGACGAAGGCGAACACGGCGATCTGGAAACCGGCGAAGAAACCCATCAGCCCATGGGGGAACATGCCGCCGTCATTCCACAGGTTGGCCAGCTGTGCAGTGCGCCCGCTGGGCGAGGTGAAGCCGGTGATGACCATGTACAGGCCGGTAGCGACCAGGCCGAGGATGGCGATGATCTTGACCAGGGCGAACCAGAACTCCATCTCGCCGAACATTTTTACCGTCACCAGGTTCAGCGACAGCAGCAGCCCTACGCAGGTCAGCGCCGGTATCCACTGCGGCAGGTCGGGGAACCAGAACTGTGTGTAGGCGGCGATGGCGACCACGTCGGCGATACCGGTGACCACCCAGCAGAACCAGTAGGTCCAGCCGGTGAAGTAACCGGCCCAGGGGCCGAGCAGGTCGGCCGAGAAGTCGATGAACGATTTGTAGTTGAGGTTCGACAGCAGCAGTTCGCCCATGGCGCGCATGACGAAAAACAACATGAAGCCGATGATCATGTAGACGAAGATGATCGACGGGCCCGCCAGGCTGATGGTCTTGCCCGAGCCCATGAACAGGCCGGTACCGATCGCGCCGCCGATGGCGATCAGCTGGATGTGGCGGTTGGTCAGGTTGCGTTGCAGGTGCTGCTCTTCTTGTGGTTTTGGTGAAATTGCGGTCATAAGCTGCATTCCCTTGAAAGTCGCCGGCTAGGCTAACACGGGCGTTCCAATTCGAGATCGCGACAGATCGCCACGATTTTCAGATGGCAGCCGTGCTTCAGTAGGAAAAGTTCGACACCTTCGCCGGCCTCTTCGCGGGCAAGCCCGCGAAGAGGCCAGTGCAGGTTATGCAGGGCTCAGGCGCTGGCCAGCTCCCGACGGCGGCGCACCACCAGGCTGTCCACCACCCACATCACCACCATCGATACGCCCACCAACGGGAACATAAGCCCCAGCACCAGCATCACCCCCACCGCCGCCTTCCAGCGCGGCAGGTCATGGCGCAGCGGCGGCACACCCAGCCCGCCTTCAGGCCGGCGCTTCCACCACATCACCAGCCCGCTCACCGACCCCAGCAGAATCATCAGGCACACCAGCAGGATGATGATCTGGTTGAACGCCCCGAACATCTTGCCCTCATGCAGCATCACCCCCAGCTCGGTGGCGCGGGCGACCGGGCTGTAGTCCTGCCAGCGCACATCGGCCAGGACCTTGCCGGTGTACTGGTCGACATGCAGGGTGGCGTCGTTGCGAGGGTCGTCGGCGAACACGGCAATGGTGAACACACCGTCTGCCGTGGTCGGCAGGGTAATGCTGTAGCCCGGCTCGACCTGGCGGGAGGTGGCGATGTCTTCGACCTGCTGCACGCTCACCTGGGGCGCTGCGGGCATGTCCGACATCATGTGGTGCCCGGCGTGTTCGGCGTGTGCGCCGGACTGCGGCATCGGCGTGTTTTCCACCGCCCAGGGCACGGTCTGGCGGTGGGCACTATTAAGCTCACCCGCCTGCTGGTCCGACTTGGGCACGTCGTTCCACATGGCTGCCGGGAAACGGTTCCACAAATCGGCGTACTGCTTGCCCCAAAGCCCGGTCCAGGTCATGCCGCTGACCAGCATCAGCAACAGCAAGGCCGAGCCCCAGAAGCCGGTAACCGCGTGCAGGTCGCGCCAGAACAACCGGCCGCGTGCCGACAGCCGTGGCCATAGCACGCCAGCGCCATTGCGCCCGCGTGGCCACCAGAGGTACAGGCCCGACACCACCAGCACGATGCCCCAGCCTGCGGCCAGCTCCACCAGGCGGTCACCGACCGTGCCGACCATCAGCTCGCCATGCAGGGCGCGGGCAATGGCCTGCAGGTTCTGCTTGGCGTCCTGCTCGCCGAGGACCTTGCCGCTGTACGGATCGACGAACACGTTCAGTTCGCGCCCGCTGTCATGCACCACGAACTGCGCACTGCGCTCGGCGTTGATGGGCGGCAGGTACTGGCCGACGTGGCCTTTGGGGTAAGCCTGGCGCACTTCCGCCAGCATCGCATCGGCGCCCTGTCGGTGGTGGCCGGCTTCGACCACCATCAGGTCGCGGTACAGCAGCGGGTCGAGCTGCGGCTTGAACAGGTAGATGATCCCGGTGATCGCCAACAGGATCATGAACGGGGCCACGAACAGCCCCGCATAAAAGTGCCAACGCCAGGCCAGGTTATAGAAATTGGTGCGTGTTCCTCTCATGGGAACCTCCTGTTTGACCAGCAGAGGGGCGCAACCGAGGCTGCGCCCGTGGTTGTTGTCAGAAGCTGAAGTCGACCTTGGTCCAGAAGGTCCTGCCTGGCTCGTTGACCGGCTGTGGATCGGTAGCCGGGTAGCCGAACCCGGCGTTCCCGGCCAGGTTCAAGTGCTCGGCGTAGGTTTTGTCGAACAGGTTGTCGACCCCTGCGCTGAGCTTGAGGTTTTTGTTCACCTTGTAGGCGCCGTTCAGGGAGAACACGCCGAAGCCGGCGCTCTTGTCGTAGTCCTTGCCGACCACGTTGCCCTGGTTCTCGGCAATGCGGTTTTGCGCCGCCACCAGCCGCCACAGTGCACCGACGCTCCATACATCGCGGCTGTAGGTCAGCCCCAGGCGGCTTTCCAGGGGTGGCATTTGCGGTAGCGCTTTGCCATCACTGCTGTTCTTGCCCCAAGCGTAGGCCAGCGTCCCGTCGGCCTTCCAGTTTTCGGTCAGCTGGTAGGCGGCACCCAGTTCGCCGCCCATGATGCGGGCGTCGATGTTCTGTGCCTGCGAGGTGCTCATGCCCATCATGCCCGTGCGGTAGTCGAACAGGATGTAGTCGCGGATTTGCCCGACATAGCCCGAAGCCCAGGCTTCCAGGCGCTCGGTGCGGTACTGGATGCCGAAGTCGAGCTGGGTGGTCTTCTCTGGCTTGATGCCGTCAAAGGCATTTGCTGCACCGGGCGGTGCCAGCTTGGGCGAGAACAGCTCCCAGTAATCGGGGAAACGCTGGGCATGGCCGAGGCCGATATAGGTGGTGGCCGGGATGGCTGCCAGGTCGTGCTCATAGCGTATGAAACCGCTGGGCAGGGTGTCGGCGCGGCTATCACCTTCTGTGGCGCTGCCTTTACGGAAGTCTCGGGCCGAGGCGCGGTCCAGGCGGGCACCGGTGATCAGCCGGTCTTCACCGCTGACATACCAGGTCAGTTCGCTGAAGGCACCGTAGTTGTGGAAGTCGGCGTCCTTGGTCCAGGCCTGGCCCTTGTGTGCGTCTACGCCCATGCCCCCACGCTGGCGATGTTCGTTGGTTTGCGCGTCGATGCCACTGATCAGCTGCACATCGGCCCAGCGCCAGGTGGCCTTGATGCGTGCGCCCATGGTGCGACGGTCGACGTTGCTGACCATCGGCATGCCCATCATGCCGCTGCCCGATGGGGTACGCAGGCTGTAGTTGTCCATCACATGGTCGGCGTAGTTGTAGTAGACCTGCGCCTCGACCTTGTCGAGCACCTCACCAAGGTTGGACTTTTCAAAGCGCAGGCCCAGGCTTTCACGCTTGAACTGCGAGCCGTCCATGCCGCGCCCGGCATAGCGGGCCTCGCCATCGCCCTTGCCGGCCGTCAGCTCCAGCAGGGTGTCTTGGTCGGGCGTCCAGCCGAGGGCGACATCGCCGTTCCATTTTTCCCAGCGCGACGGCACGGTGTCGTTGTTGCCGTCGTGGTAGTCATCCGAGCGCGACTGGTTGCCGACGAAGCGGGCGTAGGCCTGGCTGTTGCCGGCGGCGGCATCCAGCACCTTGTCGAAGCGGCCGTTGGAGCCGGCCAGCAGGCTGGCGTTTACCCGGCTGCCGAGGGTGCCGAACTTTTCGGGGTCACGTTCGAAAAGAATGGTGCCTGCCGAACCGCCCGGGCCCCAGATCACGCTTTGCGGGCCTTTGATCACGGTCAGGCGGTCGTAGGTTTCCGGCGAAATATAGGACGTGGGCGCGTCCATGCGGTTGGGGCAGGCGCCCAGCATCAGGCCGCCATTGGTGAGGATGTTCAGGCGCGAGCCGAACATGCCGCGCAACACCGGGTCACCGTTGGTGCCGCCGGCACGGATCGCCGAGAAGCCGGGGATGGTCTTCAGGTAGTCGGCGCCGTCGCTGGCCGGCACTGGCTGGCGCGGGTCTTTCGGGTTGGTGACCACGGTCAGCGGCGAGCTCGGGGCCACGGCGGTGATTACCGTCGGGCTCAGCTCGGGGGCGTCGTGCGCATGGCCTTCATGGCCAGTTTCGGCGGCCAGGGCCACGGGCGCGAGCAGCGAGCCGCACACAGCGGCTAGGGCCCCACGCAGGGACAAGGCAAAAACAGGGGTACAGCCGGACATAATGATTCCAGTCGATCAGTCATGAGTTAGCGCGAAGCCTCCTGGCTCCGTGCGCAAAATGTGGGTTCAGACGCTGATCGAGGAGGGTGGGGCGCGGCTGCGCGCACCGGGGAATACAGCCTGCCGGGCATGGCCCTGGTGCGTTGGCGCAAGCAGGTGGGTGGTGGGGACGACGCTGCCGGCGCTGAGCGGGCTGAGGGCCTGGGGCAGGGCCGGGCAGTTGAACAACAGGCTGCAGTAACCGCATTTTTCCCACATCACGTGCAGCTGGCCATCGCCGCCGTGGCCGTGATGGGCGTCGCCGCCATGCTGATGGGCAGCCGCCATCGGCATGTCCATCGGCATGCTCATGCCGGCGTGCTGGTCCATCGGCATCGACTGGGAAATCAGCGGGCCGATGAAGATCATCCACATGGCGAACAGGCTCAGCCATCCGCCACCGGCGCGCCTGCGGTCAGGGCGGGTGGTACGGCTGATGCTGTTGCGCGGCAGGCTCATGGCGAGTGCCTGTCAGCAGGTGTCAGTGCGCGTGTTCGTGGGCTTGCGGCTGGTCCGCTGGCGCCTGCTTCTGCACGGCCACTTCGACGGTGACGTCGCCGGCCTTCTCGAAGTGCAGGGTCAACGGGAAGCGCTTGCCGTCGCTGAGCAGGCTGCGGTCCTTGGGCTGCATCAGCATCACATGGTAGGCGCTGGGGGCGAAGGTCAGGTCCTTGCCGGCAGGCACTACAACGCTGGGTACTTGCTGCATCTTCATGGCACCGCTGGCGCTCATGGCGTGCTCGTGCAGTTGCGCGTCATCGCTGATGGGGCTGTCGACACTCAACAGGCGGTCATCGGCCTGGCCATTGTTGTGAACCACGAAATACGCGGCGACATTGGGGGCGTTGGGCGGCAGCTGCAGCGACCAGGGGTGGGCGATGTGCAGGTCGCCCACGCTGTATTCGTGGGCATTGGCAAAGGCGCCGGGCAGCAGCAGGGCGGCCATGACGAGGGCGTGCTTGAGCATGGTGAATCTCCGTTCTGTTCAGGTTCAGGCAGACAGCGTGATGAACTCAGGCCAGCGGAGAGGCACGGGGGTTTAACGCAGGCCAGAGCTGGCGCGGCGTGGGTTGGTAGTCGGCGGGGGGCGGCAGCAGGCCGGCAAACAGTGTTGGCGGGTTGTGCAGCTGCGGCGGGTAGCCGGGCAGGGCCAGCAGTGGTGCAGCGCCCGAGCAGCACCAGCAATTCATCATGCTGGCGCTGTCGTCGCTTTGCGGGCCGAGGTCGATCTTGGCCAGGGCCTGGACGTCGACATTGGCCTTGTTGGCCATGCTGGAACAGAAAGCCCCCCACAGCAGCTGCTCGGCCGGGCCCTTGGGCACGGCAGAGGCCAGCGGCATGGCCAGCAGGTTGAACAGCACTGCAAGGCAGGCTATCCAGGCGATGTGCCGACGTGGGGGCATGGAGAGATCCGGTCAGGAATCGTGGTGGCTATTGTAAGGCGCAGTATAGGTAAAAATGGCGGGGTGCGGTGAAGTGACGCAGGCAGGCAGTTGAATCGGTGTCGCCGGCTTCGCGGGCACGCCCGCTCCCACAGGATTACCAACAACCTTGAGAGCTGCGGGGGTATCTGGACTGCCCCCAGGAAGTTGGACACCAATCCAATTTCTTGGGGTGTTCACATGAGCAAGTACTCAGATCAATTCAAGCTCACCGCCGTCCAGGCCTACCTGGAGGGTGGTGAAGGATTTAGAACAGTAGCTCGGCGATTTGCAGTGGACTTCAGCCTGCTGCGGCGCTGGTTCTCCGCTTTCCAGAAGCATGGTCAGTTCAGCCTGCGCAAAACCGGCCAGCGGTACAGCACGGCCTACAAGCGCTCAGTCCTTGAGTACATGCACAAGCATCAGCTTTCCTTGCGCCAGACCGCCGCCCATTTTGGTCTTGGTCAGTCCTCGCAGATAGGCATTTGGGCGCGGCAGCACTACAGTGGGAGTCTGGATTTACCTGCTCCCAAGAGAAGAAAACCCGCTGCCATGTCGAAAAAGCCTTACCCCATAAAACCTACGACGTCCGATGACACCGATAAAAGCCGCGACCAGTTGCTGGCTGAGCTTGAGTGGCTGCGTATGGAGAACGCTTACCTAAAAAAGCTGGAAGAACTGAAGAAGCAGGAGCGAAGTCAGCCCAAAAAGCCCTGATCGTGTCGGCGCTCAAGGACAGGTTTCCCTTGGCCGCCGTTCTGCAACTGGCTGACTTACCTCGCAGCACGTTCTATTACCAACTTCAGGCGCAGGCCAAACCTGACAAGCATGCTGTCCTGAAACAGCTGATTCAGCGTGTCTATCACGAGGAAAAAGGGCTCTACGGTTACCGGCGTGTGACGGCGGTGATCCGCAACGCCGGCACCTTGGTTAACAAGAAGGTCGTAGAACGCTTGATGGTCGCGCTTGATCTTCGCTCACTCGTACGGCCCAAAAAGTATCGGTCGTACAAGGGCGTCGTCGGCACTATCGCGCCTAACCTGCTGGAGCGAAACTTCCTCGCGCAGCGCCCGAATCAGAAGTGGGTGACCGATGTGACCGAGTTTAAAGTAGCTGAGAAAAAGGTCTATCTCTCTCCTGTGATGGACTTGTACAACGCCGAAATCGTGGCATACGAAGTGGCCAGCAGGCCTTGCCTCGGGCTGGTTACCAACATGCTGGACAAGGCCTTCAAGCGCCTGGGAAACAAGCCGAAGCTGGTGCTTCACTCGGATCAAGGGTGGCACTACCAGCACTCCCAGTACCGCCATAAGCTGGCAGAGCGAGGACTGAACCAGAGCATGTCACGCAAAGGAAACTGCCTGGACAATGCGGCAATGGAGAGCTTTTTTGGTACGCTTAAGTCCGAGTTTTTCTACCTGAAGCGTTTCGAGAGCGTTGAAGAACTGAAAGCCGGTCTGGACGAGTACATCCACTACTACAACCATGACCGCATCAAGCTAAAGCTCAATGGCATGAGCCCTGTGGAATACAGGGCCCATGCTGCTGAGTCTGCTAGCTGAAACTGTCCAACTTTTGGGGGGCAGTCCAATCTGTGGGAGCGGGCGTGCCCGCGGAGGGTGAAATCAATCTCAAGCCTTGTTTCGGCCCATCAGCCCGCGTACGGTCTCTTGCAGGTCCGCCGGCAGCACCACCACCTTGGCGTTGTTGCTGCTCGCCAGGTTCTCCATGGCCCCGACATAACGCTCACCCAGCAAATACATCGCCGGCACGGTCTCGTTGCCCACCGCTTCCTTGACCAGCGAAATCGCCCGCGCCGAAGCCTCGGCCAGGCTGATCTGTGCTTCGGCATCCAGCCTGGCCGCCTGCAGGCGTGCTTCCGCTTCCAGGATCGCGGCCTGCTTGGCACCTTCGGCGCGGGTTACATCGGCCTTGCGCTCACGCTCGGCCGCCGCCTGGCGCTCCATGGCCAGTTGCATGTTTTCCGAAGGCTTGATGTCCTGGATTTCCACCGAGCGCACGGTCACGCCCCAGTCTTCGGTCTGCTCCGACATCGCCTCGCGCAGGCGTGCCTTGATCTGCTCGCGGCTGGACAGCGCTTCGTCCAGGTCCATGGCACCGACGATGGCGCGCAGCGAAGTCATGGTCAGGCTGGTGACGGCGAACGAGAAGTTCTGCACGCCATAGGAGGCTTTCTGCGGGTCGACCACCTTGGCGAAGCACAGGGCGTTGGCGACGATCACGGCGTTGTCTCTGGTGATGATTTCCTGCTGCTGCACATCGAGGATGATGTCCTTGGTCGGCAGGCGATAGGCGACCACATCCATGTACGGGATGAGGATGTTCAGGCCGGGCTTGAGGGTGCTGTGGTAGCGGCCAAGGCGCTCGACGATCCATTCCTCGCCCTGGGGCACGATACGTACCCCCTTGAACACGGTGATCAGGACGAACAGGGCGATGGCGGCGACAACGATGAGGCTGGTCATGATGCGAAATTCCTTTTAGTGCGGATTCAGGCCCGGATGACACGGGCTGTGTTGCCCTCAATGGCGGTAAGGCGCACCCGTTCGCCAACCGGGATCTCGCTGTCGGCGATGCAGGTCCATTCTTCGCTGCCAAGAATCGGCTTCTGGAAACGCACACGGCCTTTCTGGAACTCCGAAACGCCAGCGGTCAGCAAGCCCACTTCGCCGATCACGCTGTCGGCGGTCCAGCGCACATCCGGCTGCTTGCGCCGGAACACTTTGAACCACAGCGCGGTGGTGACAGACGACAGCAGTACCCACAGCAGCACCTGCATGTCCAGTTGCAGGCTGGGTGCGGCGAGCGAGATGAGCGAGACCAGCACGGCACCGATGCCGAACCAGAGGATGAAGAACGTCGGCAGGACCAGTTCAAGCAGGATCAGCGCGACACCGAAGACCAGCCAGATCCACCATTGCATTTCCATATGGGTGAAACCTTCCGGGGGAGGGGCGTCGAGTTTAAGGCAGCAGAGCGGCAACGGGCCACTGGGTTAGTTGGAAGAAAAGTCTGAAATCGTTGTAGGAGCGCCTTTGTGTCGCGAAAGGGCAGCGCCTAGAGGGCGAGCGCTGTTGCCAGGTCCGCCAGTGAGTCGAATGTTCGGTCCACCTCCGGCAGTGTCGGACGTTTCAGGACAAGCACCGGCACGCCAAGCTCCCGCGCTACCTCCAGCTTCGGCTCGGTCGCCACACTGCCGCTGTTCTTGCTGATCAGCACATCGATGTGGCAGCGCTGGAACAACGCCCGCTCATCTTCGATATGGAACGGCCCACGCGCGCCAATCACTTCGCAGCGCTCGTTACCAGGGCACGCTTCCAGCGCACGCAGCGTCCAGAACTGCTCCGGCGGAATCTCGTCCAGGTGCTGCAGTGGCTCACGCCCCAGCGTAAACAGCGGCCTGCGGAACGGTTTGAGCGCGTCCATCAGCCCCGCCCAGTCCTCGACTTCGCGCCAGTCATCCCCCTCTTGCGCCTGCCAGGCCGGGCGGCGCAAGGCCCAGCACGGGATGCCAGCGTTGCGTGCGGCGCTGGCGGCATTGCGGCTGATCTGCGCGGCATAGGGATGGGTGGCATCGATCAGCAGTGTGATACCCGCCTCGCGCAGGTAGCTGGCCAAGCCCTCGGCACCGCCAAAACCCCCGACCCGCACCTGGCATTGCAGGTCCTGCGGCACGCGGCCGATACCGGCCAGGCTATAAACATGCTGTGGGCCGAGGCGGCGGGCGATGGCCAGGGCTTCAGTGACACCGCCCAGCAGCAGGATGCGCGTGGTCATTGCACACCTGCCTGGCCAACGATGCCGCCTTGGCGGTCGATGGCGAACACTTCCACTTGCACCTGCGCCGGCACGACGCTGCGGGCGAAGGCCAGGGCGTGGGCACACACCGCGTCACCGAGGCCAATGCCGGCCGCATGAGCCAGGGCGAGCGCTTGCTGGCTGGTGTTGGCGCCGATGATGGCCGCCTGCAGCGTCTCGTCAGCGCCAATGTCTGCCGCCCAGCCGGCCAGTTGCGGCAAATCGATGCTGGAATGGCGGCTGTGCAGGTCCATGTGCCCGGCGGCCAGTTTGCTGATCTTGCCGAAGCCACCACACAGGGTCAGGCGTGGCACCGGCACCTTGCGCAGGTGCTTGAGCACTGCGCCGACGAAATCGCCCATTTCGATCAGGGCGATTTCCGGCAGGCCGTAGACCCGTCGCATGGTGTCTTCACTGGCGTTGCCGGTGCAGGCGGCGATGTGCGTGTAGCCGTTGGTGTGGGCCACGTCGATGCCCTGATGGATCGAAGCGATGTAGGCCGCACAGGAGAACGGCCGCACGATGCCGCTGGTGCCGAGGATCGACAGCCCGCCGAGGATGCCCAGGCGCGGGTTCATGGTCTTGAGGGCGAGTTGGTCGCCGCCCTGCACATTGACCGTGACCTCGAAACCACCGAGGTAGCCGCACTCGTCGGCCAAGCGTTGCAGGTGTTCAGTGATCATGCGCCGTGGCACCGGGTTGATGGCCGGCTCACCCACCGCCAGCACCAGCCCCGGGCGGGTCACGGTGCCAACGCCGGCCCCGGCGACAAAGCGGATACCCGGTTCGCCCAGCAGGCGTACCTGGCTGTAGAGCAGGGCGCCGTGGGTCACGTCCGGGTCGTCGCCAGCATCCTTGAGGGTTCCGGCTTCGGCACGCTCGCCAATCAGGCGGCAGAATTCCAGGCGCATCTGCACCACCTTGCCCTTGGGCAGGGTAATGCTGACGGCGTCGCTGCTTTCGCCGTTCAGCAGCAAGCGAGCGGCTGCCAGGCTGGTGGCGGTGGCGCAGCTGCCGGTGGTCAGGCCGCTGCGCAGGGGCGCGGGCTGTTCACGGGTTTCTTCACGCATCGACGGGTTTCACCACTTCCAGCAGGGTGATCGGCAGCGCCTGGCGCCAGGTGTCGAACGCGCCCAGGGGCTGGGCATGGGCGACATGGATGCGGGTCAGCTCACCACCGTGCTGCTCGCGGAAATGCGCCAGGGCCAGTTCGCTTTGCAAGGTCACTGCATTGGCCACCAGCCGGCCGCCTGGGCGCAGGTTGGCCCAGCACAGGTCCAGCACGCCTTCGCGGGTGACGCCGCCGCCGATGAAGATTGCATCGGGCTGCGCCAGGCCTTGCAGTGCCGCAGGCGCCTTGCCGCAGACCAGTTGCAGGCCGGGTACACCCAGCGCGTCACGGTTGTGTTCGATGAAGCCTTGTCGGCCTTCGTCGGCCTCGATGGCCAAGGCGCGGCAGGCCGGGTGGGCGCGCATCCATTCGATGCCGATCGAGCCGCAGCCCGCGCCCACGTCCCACAGCAGTTCGCCGGGCTGAGGCGCCAGGCGCGCCAGGGTGATGGCGCGCACGTCACGCTTGGTCAGTTGGCCGTCGTGCCGGAAGGCGCTGTCGGGCAGCCCGGCCAGCCGGTGCAGGCGTGGCGCATCGGGTGCGGCCAGGCACTCGATGGCCACCAGGTTGAGCGTGGCGATATCGGCGTGCGGCCAGTCCTGGGCGGTACCGGCCAACTCGCGTTCTTCCTGGCCACCCAGGTGCTCGAAAACCCGCAGGCGGCTTGGCCCGAAGCCACATTCGCGCAGCAGTGCGGCAATTGCCGCCGGGCTGTCGCCATCGTTGCTCAGCACCAGCAGGCGCATGCCGCTGTGCAGGTGGGCATTCAGCGCCGCCAGTGGCCGCGCCACCAGCGACACAACCTGCACCTCCTGCAACGGCCAGCCCAGGCGGGCAGCGGCCAGGGCGCAGGAGGAGGGCATCGACAGCACGCGCATTTCATCGGCGGGCACCTGCCGCGCCAGGCTGGCGCCGACGCCGAAGAACATCGGATCGCCGCTGGCCAGCACGCACACCGGTTCGCCGCGCAAGGCTAGCACCGGGGCCAGCGAGAACGGGCTTGGCCAGCCCAGCCGCTCGCCGGGCACGCAGCGCGGCAGCAAGGCCAGCTGGCGCGGGCTGCCGAAGACCCGCGCAGCGCCCAGCAGCGCGCGCCGGGCCTGTTTGCCCAGGCCACTGAAGCCGTCTTCGCCAATGCCTACTACTGTCAGCCAGGGTGCCATGTATTTCATTCCGCCATTTTTTGGGGCCGCTTCGCGCCCCTTCGCGGGCACGCCCGCTCCCACAGGTACAGCGCAGCCATTGAGGGTAGCGATGATCCTGTGGGAGCGGGCGTGCCCGCGAAGAGGGCGAAACAGCCCTGGATTTCTCCTCAATCGCTGAGGATGCTCGACCACCGGCTTTTCATGCCGCCGGACAAAGCAGGCATAATACCGCGCCTTCTACACTCAAGCGCATTTTCACAGATTGCCGGACGCCCCTTTGACGCAGGCCCATGCCCCCAACGTTTCGCCCCGCCCCTCGGCCTGCCCGGGGTTGTGGCGCATTGTCAGTGCCCGTGATGGCGGCATTTGCCGCATCAAGCTGCCGGGCGGCCTGCTGCTGGCCGAACAGGCCGAAGCGGTGGCGACGGCGGCCGAGCGCTTCGCCGGCGGCGTGATCGAGGCCACCAACCGTGGCAATTTGCAGATTCGCGGCATTGGCAACGAGCATCGCGCCCTGGTCGAGACCCTGCTCGCCGCTGGCCTGGGCCCGCGCGACGCGGCCGGTGACGATGTGCGCAACCTGATGCTCAGCCCGCTGGCCGGGCATGACCCGGCGATGCTGCTGGACGCACGGCCTTTGGCGGGGCAGATCCTCGACCTGTTGGAAGGGACCCCGCGCTTTCACCAGTTGTCGGCCAAGTTTGCCGTGCAGCTGGATGCCGGCGAGCGCCTGACCATGCTCGAACACCCCCACGACCTGTGGCTATCGGCCCTGCGTCTGGAGCAGCAGACCTGGCTGGCGTTTGGCCTGGCGGGCTGCCCGGCGGACGGCCAGGTGCTCGGCGCCGTGCCACTGGCGCAGGGCCTGGCGCTGGTGCGTGCGGTGCTGGAGCGCTTCCTCGACCTGGCAACCCCGATGCAATCGCGCATGCGCCAGCTGCTCGAGGTGTGCCCGGCAAGCGATTTCGTCGATGGGCTCGGCCTGGGCATCCGCCGCGATGCCGCCGTGCTCGCCTGGCGCCGTGAACATCACCGCGCCTCCTGGCTGGGCACGCTGCCGCAGGCAGATGGCGTTGCCCTTGGCATCGCCCCGCCGCAAGGCCGCCTGACCCCGGCCATGCTGCGCGGCGCCGCGCAGGTTGCCCGTGAGCGGGGCGATGGCAGCTTGCATCTCAGCCCATGGCAAAGCCTGGTGCTGACCAACCTGCAAGCCGACTTCATCGACCAGGCCCAGGCTGAACTCTCGGCCCTGGGCCTGCTGTGCCACGACCACGAGCCGCTGGCGCGTATCAGCGCCTGCACGGGTGCCAGCGGCTGCGCCAAGGCCCTTGGCGAAACCAAGGCCGACGCCGTTGCCCTTGCCGCGCTGCTGGGCCCTGGCGTGCCTGCCAGCGTGCACTTGTCCGGCTGCCCCCGTTCCTGCGCCGTGGCCCATGTTGCCCCGGCCACCCTGCTGGCCCGCTCGCCGGGCCGATATGACCTCTATCTGCGTGACGCGCGCCAGCCGGGCTTCGGCGCCCTGCGCGCCACCGACCTTACCTTGAATGAAGCAGGCGCCATGCTCGACCTGCCGACGGAGCACCTTGATGATTGACTACATCCGCGATGGTCAGGAGATCTATCGCAATTCCTTCCGGATCATCCGTGAGGAAGCCCGACTCGAGCGGATCCCCGCAGACCTCGAAAAGCTCGCCGTACGCGTTATCCACGCCTGTGGCATGGTCGATGCCATCGATGGCCTGCAGTTCTCCGAAGGCGCCGGCCGGGCCGGGCGCGAGGCGCTGCTTAACGGCGCGCCAATCCTGTGCGATGCGCACATGGTCGCCGAAGGCATCACCCGGGCCCGCCTGCCAGCCGACAACAAAGTCATCTGCACCCTGCGCGACCCAAGCGTACCGGGCCTTGCCAAGGACGCCGGCAACACCCGTTCTGCCGTAGCCCTTGAACTGTGGCGCCCGTACCTGGAAGGCAGTGTGGTGGTGATCGGCAATGCGCCCACCGCCCTGTTCTACCTGCTGGAGATGATTGACGCCGGTGCACCCAAGCCGGCGCTGATCCTCGGCTTCCCGGTCGGTTTCGTCGGTGCTGCCGAGTCCAAGGCGATGCTCGCCGCCGACAGCCGTGGTGTGCCATTCGTGATCATGCAAGGCCGCCTGGGCGGTAGCGCGATGGCCGCCGCCGCGGTCAACGCCCTGGCCACGGAGGTGGAGTGATGGCGCCGCGTGGACGTCTGCTTGGCCTGGGCGTGGGCCCGGGCGACCCTGAACTGATCACCCTCAAGGCCCTGCGCCTGCTGCGCGAAGCGCCAGTGGTCGGCTACTTCGTGGCCAAGGGCAAGCGTGGCAATGCCTTCGGCATCATCGAGGCACACTTGCAAGCGCAGCAGACGCTGTTGCCGCTGGTGTACCCGGTCACCACCGAAGCCCTGCCGGCGCCGCTGTCCTACGAGCAGGTGATCAGCGACTTCTACGACGAAGCCAGCGTGCAGGTGGCCGAGCATCTGGATGCCGGTCGCGACGTGGCGGTGATCTGCGAAGGTGACCCGTTCTTCTACGGGTCCTACATGTACCTGCACGACCGCCTGGCCCAGCGCTATGAGGCTGAAGTGATCCCTGGCGTGTGCTCGATGCTCGGTGGCGCCTCGGTGCTGGGTGCGCCGCTGGTGTACCGCAACCAGAGCCTCTCGGTCTTGTCTGGCGTGTTGCCCGCCGAGGAGCTCAAGCGCCGCCTGGCCGACGCCGATGCAGCAGTGATCATGAAGCTTGGGCGCAACTTCCCGAAAGTACGCGAAGTACTGACCGAACTGGGCCTGGACGGGCGCGCGCTGTATGTGGAGCGGGCCACCATGGCCAACCAGAAGATCGTGCCGCTCGATCAGGTTGATCCACAGTCGTCGCCGTACTTCTCGCTGATCATCGTGCCGGGGGAAAAATGGCAGGGCTGAACATCCACAAGGCGCCGGCGATCATCATTCTTGGCCCGGGCAGCCTGGCGACGGCGCAGCGTATCCAGCACTGTTATCCACAGGCCACGATCCATGGCCTGGAGGGGCGTGTCGAGGGTGCAGACCAATCGTACAGCACGTTCGGCGACACCCTGCGCGGGTTGTATCAGCAGGATACGCCGATCATCGCCCTGTGCGCTGCGGGAATTGTCATCCGTAGCCTGGCCAGCCTGCTCAGCGAGAAGGGCAGCGAGCCGCCGGTTCTGGCCGTGGCCGAAGATGGCAGTGCGGTGGTGCCGCTGCTCGGTGGCCTGGGTGGCGTGAACGTGATGGCACGCGAAATCGCAGAGGTCCTGGGCGTTGCTGCTGCGATTACCACCAGTGGCGAGCTGCGTTTCGGCACTTGCCTGCTGAACCCGCCGCAGGGTTATGCACTGGCGGATATCGAGCAAGGCAAGCGCTTTGTCTCTGATTTGCTGGCTGGCGAGGCGGTGCGTGTCGAAGGCGATGCACCTTGGCTGGAGCAGGCGCAGCTCCCCGCCAGCGAGAGCGCCCGGCGCACCATCCATGTCGGCCATCAGGCACGCCCGAGCAGCCGTGATGAGCTGCTGATCCACCCGCGTTCGGTGGTGGTGGGCGTCGATACCGCTGACCTGCAAAGCATCCGCGCCGCGCTGCAGGCGGCGGGTATCGCCGAACAATCGCTGGCTTGCCTGCTGGCTGGCGAGCACGCCATGGCTGATGCAGCCTTGCACGAGGCCGCGCAGGCCCTTGGCGTGGCGCTGCGTTTTGCGGCCAAGCCTGGCGACCTGCGAGGCATGCTGGCCCAGGCGCTGCCCGGCGCCGAGCTGATCGAGCAGGCGGATACCGTCATCGCCGTGGCCCCGGCGCCGGTGGATGCCGCGCAGGTCGGCCGCCGTCGTGGCCGGCTGGCGGTGATCGGCCTCGGCCCCGGCGCTGCCGAGCTAATGGTGCCGGCGGTCAAGGCAGAACTTGCACGCGCCGAGGACATCCTCGGCTACGAAACCTACGTGCGCATGGCCGGGCCGTTCCGTGACGACCAGGTGCTGCACTGCACCGACAACCGTGAAGAGATGCAGCGCGCCCGGCATGCCTTCGAGCTGGCGGCACAAGGCCGTTCGGTGGTGGTGGTCTCGTCGGGCGACCCAGGCGTGTTCGCCATGGCCGCTGCAGTGCTCGAAGCGCTGCACGAATCCAGCGACCCCGCCTGGCATCGCGTCGACCTCGAGATCTTGCCAGGGGTGTCGGCCTCGCTCGCTACCGCTGCGCAGGCGGGGGCACCGCTGGGGCATGACTTCTGTGTGATGTCGCTGTCGGACAACCTCAAACCCTGGTCGATCATTGAAAAGCGCCTGGACCTGGCGGCCCAGGCTGACCTGGTGCTGGCCTTCTACAACCCGATTTCCAAGTCCAGGCCGCACCAGCTCGGGGTGGCCCTGGAAGTTGTGCGTCGCCACCGCGAGGGGAACACGCCTGTAGTCCTTGGGCGCGACATCGGTAGGCCGGGGCAGACGCTTAAGGTAGTCACCTTGGCCGAGCTGCTGCCGGAAATGGTCGATATGCGCACCATGGTTCTGGTCGGCTCCTCTACAACCTGTGTATTCCCTCGTCTGTCGGGCGGGGTGTGGGCCTACACGCCGCGTTGGTACCCCACTGCCAACTAGTTGCGTCGGAAACTCTTCAGCGCGCTTTGTGGCCAGCGCGCTGGCTAAGGTGATTGCCCCTGGTTCAAGGGGCAACCATCAAGGAGTTTCCAGATGTCCGATGCAACCCAAATCACCACCACCGATGCCGCCATCCTGGTAGACGGCAACCTGCTTGCCTGCGGCGCGGGCATGTCTGCGCAGAGCCGTCATGATGTGAAGAATGCCTTCCACTTCGCCACGTTGGTCGCCGACAAAGCTTTTGACGCCGAAAAGCAGAGCCGGGAGTGGTACGAAAAATTCATCGATGTCATGCGAGACCTTGGCTTTACCATCCCACGTCGTAGCTTCGAACTTGAAACTTCGGTGGAACTGTCCGTCACCGTAGGCGCCGTGGCCATCCGCACCATAGGTGTGGTTGGCAATGCGGTGCTGGGTGGCACCAAGCTGGGTGAAGTGGCAAAGCGGGCCTTCGACAAAATGACCACTGTCGAAAACGACGCCAAGGTGCTCGACCACAAGCGCAAGAACAAAGCCAGGGGTATGGTTGGCATGGCCGCCTGTATTGAAACCGCAAACAACGATGTGGTCATGGTGGTGAGCTGCATCCAGACCTCTGCCCCAACACTGGACGACGACGTGCTGGGCATCCAGTGGAAGCTGGACAGGGCCGCTTACTACGCCGGCACGGCAGTGCTCACCCTCAATAACTTTGTCTACGACAAAGTCCGCGAAACCGTAGAAAACAAACTCGGCGTGCGCAGTGTCGAGAACGTGCTCGAGTACGACATCTGATTGCTCGGCGGCGTAGTCGCAACGCCGCCTTGTTCGGTTCTTTGTGACGAGGTAACACGATGGATAGAGCAGCTGAGCAACTGATGTTGATTGGCGGAACAGCAGTGCTGTATTCGCCAGGCGCAGTCGAGGCACAACGCCAGGCCGCTTTCGATTCAGTCCTGTACGCGCAGTTGGTAGCCAACAAGCACGCCGGTTCACGCGTTGACAATTATGAAAACTGGTATGCCGCGTATCGGGAGGCCTACCGCCAACTGGGCTGGATCAAGCTGGCCAGTACCCATGACCTGAAACCGTTGGGGCGACCTGTGCGCAACGCGCATATACAGCCACTTGAAGCGTGGCTGAAGATGCGTTCGCTTCGCCATGAGGCTGTGCTGGCGGCGATAAAAACGGGCCTTGGCCAGTCTGCCGAAGGCTTCCGGCACTTGCTGAGTTTCTGCGCGCATGATCTGGCGCAGTGCTCCACCCTGGTCATCGAACTTGGCGTACTCAAGCCGGGGCCGGCGCTGGACTTGTGCAGCATCTCGCTGCAAATCGATAAGCCACTCTCGCTGGTTTCGCTGGAGACATTTCTGGGCGAACAAGTACTTGAGGGCGAGGCCGAGTTCAACGGCGTTTCCCTGGCGTTGGATGAAGGGCGCTTTCAACGCCAGCGTGATGAATTGCAGGCCTTGATGAAAACCAAGGATGCACAGGCCGTCTACCGGTTCGACCCTTACGCACAACCCACAGGAGCAGCATCATGAGTGAAACCACGTCTGCCGTGATCGGCGCTGGGATTGTTTCGTTCTTGCCGGGCGTCGACGCCGCGCAGAAAAACAAGGTGAAGCTGGCCTTGGCAATGGCCGAAAGAGCCACCGAGGCCGCTTTCAAAGAGGGGCTGATTAAAGACTGGTTCGCTTATTACCGTAACCAGCTCAAATTCATGGGGTGGGATGCGGTAACGGCTGAGCAGATTCATTGGCCGGACAAGACGCGTACGCAACAGACGGACCACGTGCTGCAGACCCTGTCTAAAACTGCCGGGGACAGCTTTGCGTCGTCGGTCAAAGTGTCCATTCAAGCGTTGCTGACCAAGCCGTCGGTGCTGAAGGAACTTGAGAAAAAGGCATTCGAGATGCAGCACTTTCAAGTGTTGGCCTGCGCGCCGGCCGGTAATAACCGTGTCGACATGGTGATTTACCACGAAACGGACAAGCAGTCTGTTTTCAGTGCAGGGTTCATCAGCCGCAAGCGCAGTTACAAGAATGTGCGTGCGGAGCTGGTCCGGTTCAATATTCTGGCCTTCGAGAACAGCGTAATGCCAAAAGTGCAGGAAAGCGTCGTCAAGGTATCCCTCGCGCGCATTCATGACTATGCCATCTAAGGCACCAGGTACCCTTTGATCCCGGTAAAAATGATCTGCGCCGCCAGGGCACAGACGAACAGCCCCATCAGACGGCTGACGATCTGCAGGCCCTGGTCGCCCAGGATCCGCTCGATACCGTGCGACAGGTAAAGCACCAGGCCGACAGTGAAACTGGCCAGCGCGATGCTGACGATGGCCAGCAGTTTGTCGTCCCAGTGCGGCTGGCTCACACCCATCACCAACAGGGCCCCGATGGTACCGGGACCCACCGTCAGCGGAATGGTCAGTGGCACGATGGTCACATCCTGCTGCACGTTGTCGGCCTGCACCGCCGGCTTGCCCTGGGCCATACCCAATGCCGAGATGAACAGCACGCTGCCGGCACCGATGCGGAAGGCGTCGGCGGTGATGCCGAAAATGCCGAAGATCACCCGACCGAACAGGTACAGCAGCACGCTGGCGAGCAGGGCTGCGAAGGCTACCTTCCAGGCCAGTTGCTTGCGTTCCTTGCTGGAGTGGCCGCGGGTGAGGCTGATGAAGCACGACAGCACGAAGAACGGGCTGTAGAGCACAAGCATTTTCAGGTAGACGCTGAACAACTCATGGAGCATGAGTGCTGATCCTCGGAAACTTAAAAAGGATGCGCGCTCGGTGCACAAGTGCGCTATCTCTGTGGGAGCGGGCATGCCCGCGAACACCGGCAGAGCCGGTGCCATACAGCGAGGTGGCTTCTTCGCGGGCGCGCCCCCTCCCACAGGGGCCGTAGAGATCTTGTGAGCAGTGTTCACTGCTCGACAGCGTAGTCTAGGACGTATGCGCCGGGTCCACCTTGGCTTCCCGGTGATTGGCCCAGTACTGGATCAGCTCGCGCAACTGCGACAGCTCGACCGGCTTGGCCATGTGGCCGTCCATGCCCGCCAGACGGGCGCGTTCCTTGTGTTCTGTAAGAATGTGCGCGGTCAGTGCCACCACCGGGGTGCGTTGGCGCTGGTTGGCGGTTTCCCAGGCGCGCAGCTGCTGGGTGGCCGAGAAACCGTCCAGAATCGGCATTTCGCAGTCCATCAGCACCAGGTCATAGCGCTGGTTTTTCATCGCCTGCAGGGCCTCTTCGCCATTGCACGCGGTGTCCGGCTCAAGGTTCAGCTTGCCAAGCATGCCGCGTATCACCTTGGTGGAAATGCTGTTGTCTTCGGCAACCAGCACGCGGAAGTCGCCGGGCAGGTCCAGTGCCTGCGGAACACCGGGCAGGCTGGCCGGCACTGCCTGATCGCGGCCGCGTTGGGCCAGTTCTTCGGCCAGGGTGGTTTTCAGCGTGTAGCCGGCCACCGGCTTGGCAAGTATCCGCTTCACCCCGGCATTGCGTGCGATGACCTTGCTCGGCGCATTGCTGATGCCGGTGAGCATCACCACCAGGATGTCGTGGTTCAGGCTCGGGTCTTCCTTGATCTTGGCGGCCAGCTGCATGCCGGTCATGCCGGGCATGTTCTGGTCCAGCAGCACCGCGTCGAAGTAGTCGCGCAGGTGGGCCTTGGTGCGCAGAAGGGCCAGGGCTTCCTTGCCTGATGGCACTGCGCTGACATTCATGCCCCAGGCGCTGCATTGTTGCACCAGCACCTTGCGGCAGGTGTCATTGTCGTCCACCACCAGCACGCGGGCATCGCGCAGCGGGCTGTCGAGGTCGGTCGGTGGCTGTTCCAGGCGAGAAGGGTCCAGCGGCAGGGTCAACCACAGGGTGTTGCCCATGCCGGTGCTGCTCTTGATGCCGAACTCGCCCTGCATCAGGCCGATCAGCTGTTTGGCGATGACCAACCCAAGGTGGCCACCCAGCTTGTTGCTGGACAGGAAGTGGTGGCTGTGCAACTCGGCTTGCAACAAGGCTTCACGGTCTGCGGCGGCCAACGGCTCGCCGCTGTCCTGCACGGCGATGCGCAGGCGCGGTAGCTCACCCCGTTGGTCCAGCGCCACGACCAGCAGGATCTCGCCCTGGTCGGTGTTTTTCAGGGCGTTTTCCAGCAGGCTCGACAAGGCTTGGCGCAGGCGTGTCGGGTCGCCGCTGATCACCCGCGGTACTTGCGGCTGGGTAAAGCTGATCAGCTCGATGTTCTGCTGCTCGGCCTTGGCGCGGAAGATGTTCAGGCAGTCCTCGATCAGCGCGTTGAGGTCGAACTGCACGTCATCCAGTTCGATCTGCCGGGACTCCAGCTTGGAAATGTCGAGAATCTCGTTGATCAGCGTCAGCAGCTCGTTGCCGGCGCTGTGGATTGTCTGCACGTAGTCACGTTGTTTGACGGACAGCGGTGTGCCCAGCAGCAGCTCGGTCATGCCCAGCACGCCGTTCATGGGGGTGCGGATTTCGTGGCTGATCTTGGCCAGGAACTCGGCCTTGGCGTTTATTTCGGCATCGCTGGCGGCCAGGGCGCGGCTGGCGCTGAAGCGCTCCTCGCTCATGCGGCGCAGGCGCTCGCTGACTGCCAGGTTGAGCAGCAGGCCGCTGGCCACGGCCAGCCCCAGCAGGACGCACAGCAGCCAAGGCGTCGAGGTGCGGGTCAGGCCCAGCAGTGCCGGCAGCAGCACCAGGCCGCCCAGGTTGAACACCACCATGGCCAGGCTGAACAGGCGCCCAGGCGCGTAACCCCGGTACCAGTGGTAGCTGCTGACCAGCAGCATGCTCACGCTGCCCAACGCCATCAGGGCGTAGGTCATCAGGTTGAGGGGGAGGGTGTCGACAAACAACAGCACCAGCCCGCTGACCCCCACCACCAGCATTTCGCCCTGCAGCAGGCGGTTAAGCCGGGGTGAGTTGCACGGGTTGAAGAAGTGTTGGGTGAAATACAGCCCCGCCAGGCCGGCCAGTACCAGTGTCAGGTAGGCGGCCGGGGTTTGCGCGTTGTGCCAGACGTGCCACCAGGGGCCGCTGAGGTTCAGCAGGATCAGGCCGCTGAGCAGCATCAGGCCGTGGTACAACGCCAGGATCAGGGTGGTGGTGGAGCGGCTGTAGAGGAAGCGGATCAGGTTGTGCAGGATCAACATGACCAGGCCGCCGAACAGCATGCCGAACAACAGTGGCTGGCTCTGGTCCGAGGCGGCTACGGCCGCAGGTTCCAGGCTGATGGCTGGGCGCAACTGGTGCTCGGAGACCAGGCGCAGGTAGATGTCCAGCGGTTGCTTGCTGTTGGGCAGGGGCAGTACATGGTCGCTGCCACGCAGGGTCGGGCTGGCATTGCCGGCCTGGCGCCCGTGGTGCAGCTGACGCAGAAGTTGGTCGCCTTCGAGGGCGTAGAGATCAAGGCCAGACAGGTCGGGGGCGAATACCCGTAGCAGTTGCTCCTGGTCGCCTGGTTCCAGGCGGTAGTGCAGCCACAAGGCCTGTTCCGGCGGGGCGGCATCCAGCTCGGTAAGCACCAGCGGGCTGAACTGGTTGCGGTAGCGCTCCGAGCGTACATCGCTCAGTTGCAGGTTGGCCTGTTCGTCGAGCAAAACGGTCCAGCCTGCGTCATGTTCGGCTGCAGCCGGGAACATGCAGAGCAGGGTCAGCAAGGTGACGATCAGAGCTGAGGCAATCCGAAGCCGACGCACTACGAGATCCCTTCTTAGCCGATGTGCCGGGTACTAACTATGCGCGGCGCGCCAAGTCGAAGGCAAGGCCCGTGCCGGGCCTTGTCGACGAGCCGGATGCCGTGCGCCGGGCGGTTGACAGCCTTGGGCGGCACGGCGTTCCGGTAATGCTTACTGCTGGTGCTCACCGCGCTCGCGGGCAATGGCCCGGTAGCCGATGTCAGTGCGGTAGAAACTGCCGTTCCAGCTCACTTCCTTGGCCAGGCGGTAAGCCTGCTGCTGCGCATCGGCAACCGTGCTGCCCATTGCCGTGGCGCACAGCACGCGCCCGCCGTTGGTGGCCACTTGGCCGTCCTTGAGCGAAGTACCGGCATGGAATACCTTGCCTTCGATCTTGGCTGCTGCGTCCAGGCCGCTGATCACGTCGCCCTTGGCGTAGTCGCCCGGGTAACCGCCAGCCGCCAGCACAACGCCCAGGCTCGGGCGTGGGTCCCACTGGGCTTCGACCTTGTCCAGCGCCTTGGCGAAGGCGGCTTCGATCAGCAGCACCAGGCTCGACTCCAGGCGCAGCATGACTGGCTGGGTCTCTGGGTCGCCGAAGCGGCAGTTGAACTCGATGACCTTGGGGTTGCCTGCCTTGTCGATCATCAGGCCAGCATAGAGGAAGCCGGTGTAGACGTTGCCTTCCTCGGCCATGCCGCGCACGGTTGGCCAGATTACCTGGTCCATCACGCGCTGGTGCACGTCGGCGGTAACGACCGGGGCAGGGGAGTAGGCACCCATGCCGCCCGTGTTCGGGCCGGTGTCCTGGTCGCCGACGCGCTTGTGGTCCTGGCTGGTGGCCATGGGCAGCACGTTGTGGCCGTCGACCATGACGATGAAGCTGGCTTCTTCGCCGTCGAGGAACTCTTCGATCACCACACGCGAACCGGCTTCACCGAAGGCGTTGCCGGCCAGCATGTCACGCACGGCGGCTTCGGCTTCTTCGAGGGTCATGGCGACGATCACGCCTTTGCCCGCAGCCAGGCCGTCGGCCTTGATCACGATCGGCGCACCTTTTTCCTGCAGGTAGGCCAGCGCCGGCTCGATTTCAGTGAAGTTCTGGTAGTCGGCGGTCGGGATCTTGTGACGCGCCAGGAAGTCCTTGGTGAAGGCCTTGGAGCCTTCCAGCTGGGCCGCACCCTTGGTTGGGCCGAAGCAGTCCAGGCCACGGCTGCGGAAGAGGTCGACCACACCGATGACCAGCGGTGCTTCCGGGCCGACGATGGTCAGGTCGACGTTCTTCTCGGCGAAATCGGCCAGTTGTTCCAGGGCGCACACGTCGATGGCGACGTTCTCGCACTTGGCTTCAATGGCGGTACCCGCGTTGCCTGGGGCAACGAAGACTTTCTCGACGCGTGGGTCCTGGGCAACTTTCCAGGCCAGGGCGTGCTCACGGCCGCCGCTGCCGATGATCAAAACTTTCATGTCAAAACCTCGAATTCTTTCGGGCGCAAAGCGAAGCCTCACGCTGTACGAGGTCGCAATGAAGCAGGTAGATGCAAGGCGGGGCCGGTTCCGATGAGCGGAGTTGCCTTCTGGCAATGAGCATCAGCGGAACCGGCCCCAACGCAGCAGATGCCTGCTTCAGTGCGGCCGATTGCCGTAAATCAGTGGCGGAAGTGGCGCATACCGGTGAACACCATCGCGATACCTGCCTCATCGGCAGCGGCAATGACTTCGGCATCACGCATCGAGCCACCCGGCTGGATCACGGCGCTGATACCCACTTTAGCCGCATTGTCGATGCCATCACGGAACGGGAAGAACGCATCCGATGCCATGACCGCGCCCTGCACTTGCAGGCCAGCATGCTCGGCCTTGATTGCAGCAATGCGGGCGGAGTTGACGCGGCTCATCTGGCCAGCGCCGACGCCGATGGTCTGGCGCTGCTTGGCGTAGACAATGGCGTTGGACTTGACGAACTTGGCCACTTTCCAGGCAAACACCAGGTCGTGGACTTCTTGCTCGGTCGGGGCACGCTTGGTGACGATCTTCAGGTCGTCTGCGGTGATCATGCCGATATCGCGGCTTTGCACCAGCAGGCCACCGTTGACGCGCTTGAAGTCCCAACCGGCAGCGCGCTCAGCTGGCCACTCGCCGCACTCCAGCAGGCGTACGTTCTGCTTGGCAGCTACAACGTCGCGGGCGGCCTGGGAAATTTTCGGGGCGATGATCACTTCGACGAACTGGCGCTCGACGATGGCCTTGGCGGTTTCGCCGTCCAGTTCGCGGTTGAAGGCAATGATGCCGCCGAAGGCCGACTCGGTGTCGGTGGCGTAGGCCAGGTCGTAGGCCTTGCGGATGCCGCCTTCGTCTTCAGGCACAACGGCCACGCCGCACGGGTTGGCGTGCTTGACGATGACACAGGCTGGCTTGACGAAGCTCTTCACGCACTCCAGTGCGGCGTCGGTGTCGGCCACGTTGTTGAACGACAACTCCTTGCCCTGCAGCTGGGTGGCGGTGGAAATGCTGGCTTCGCCTTTTTTGGCTTCTACGTAGAACGCCGCGCTCTGGTGCGGGTTCTCGCCGTAGCGCATTTCCTGGGCCTTGACGAACTGGCTGTTGAAGGTGCGCGGGAATTCGCTGCGTGCGGAAGTCGAAAGGGTGTCCTTGGCCTGGTCGATGGTGCCCATGTAGTTGGCGATCATGCCGTCATAGGCAGCAGTGTGCTCGAACGCCTTGAGCATCAGGTCGAAGCGCTGGGCGTAGGTCAGGCCGCCGGCCTTGAGGCCTTCGACGATGCCGGCGTAGTCGCTGGCGTTGACCACGATGGCGACGTCTTTGTGGTTCTTGGCTGCCGAACGGACCATGGTCGGGCCGCCGATGTCGATGTTCTCGATGGCGGTCGGCAGGTCACAGCCAGGCTTGGAAATGGTGGCTTCGAACGGGTACAGGTTGACCGCAACCAGGTCGATCGGCTTGATGCCGTGCTCGTTCATGATGGCGTCGTCGGTGCCGCGACGGCCGAGGATGCCACCGTGGATTTTCGGGTGCAGGGTCTTGACCCGGCCATCCATCATTTCGGCAAAGCCGGTGTAGTCGGCCACTTCCACCGCGTTCACGCCGTTGTCCTTCAGCAGCTTGTAGGTGCCGCCGGTGGACAGGATCTCGACACCGAGCTGCTGCAGCTCACGGGCGAATTCGAGGATACCGGTCTTGTCGGAGACGCTGATCAGGGCGCGGCGGACTGGCAGGCGGGTAGTCTGGTCGGTCATTTCGGGTTCCAATAACGCGGTGGAGTCTGCAAAAAAGGCGCCTCTGTTCAGGGAGCCGCCTTTTCTGGTTGGGATTCTGGCTTACAGCAAGTCGTACTGCTTGAGCTTCTTGCGCAGGGTGCCTCGGTTCAGCCCGAGCATCTCGCTGGCCTTGGTCTGGTTGCCCTTCACGTAGTTCATCACGCTTTCGAGCAGTGGCGCCTCCACTTCGGAGAGCACCAGGTTGTACACGTCCGTCACGGTCGCGCCTTCCAGGTGGGCGAAGTAGTTGTGCAGCGCCTTCTCGACGCTGTCGCGAAGGGTCTGGCCCTCTTCGCTCGGCGTGTTGAGGTGCTGTTTCAGGTTGGCGTTGTCGCTCACGGGCGTTGTTCCACTCACAAAATTCTCGGTCATCATCGTCATGCGGCCACCCCTTGTCCGTCCTCTGTCTCAAGGCTCTGTCGACGCTCGCTGAAAAACGCACGAACGTTGGCGCACTGCGCTTGTGTCTCTTCCAAAGCGTTGAACCGGGAGCGAAACTCCTTGCCGCCGGGTCGTGTTGCCAGGTACCAGCCAACGTGCTTGCGGGCGATACGTACGCCCATCACATCGCCATAAAAGGCATGCAACGCGGCCAGGTGCTCCAGCAGGATGCGTTCCACTTCGTCCAGTTGCGGCGCTGGCAGGTATTCGCCAGTGCGCAGGTAATGCTCGATCTCGCGAAAGATCCATGGCCGCCCCTGGGCAGCCCGGCCGATCAACAGGCCGTCGACCCCGGTGGCATCCAGCACCGCCCGGGCCTTTTCTGGCGAAGTGATATCGCCATTGGCAAAGACCGGGATAGACACCGCTTGCTTGATGGCCGCGATGGTGTCGTATTCGGCTTCGCCGGTGTACAGGTCGGCGCGTGTGCGGCCATGCACCGCCAGCGCCTGGATGCCGGCCTGTTCGGCGATCTTCGCCACGTTCAGGCCGTTCTTGTTTGCCCGGTCCCAACCGGTGCGGATCTTCAGGGTCACCGGGACGTCCACAGCGCCGACCACGGCGTTGAGGATCTCGCTGACCAAGGCTTCATCTCTCAATAAAGCAGAGCCTGCAGCTTTGTTGCAGACTTTTTTTGCCGGGCAGCCCATGTTGATGTCGATGATCTGGGCACCCGCCTCGACGTTGGCCTTTGCTGCCGCAGCCATCATCTGCGCATCACCACCGGCGATCTGCACCGAGCGTGGCTCGGGATCACCTTCATGGATGCGGCGCAGGCTCGACTTGCGGCTGTTCCACAGGCTCATGTCGCTGGAGACCATCTCCGACACCACCATGCCCGCGCCCAGACGCTTGCAAAGTGTACGGAAAGGCTGGTCCGTGACCCCGGCCATGGGCGCGAGGATCAGGTTGTTACGTAGTGTGTATGGGCCGATGCGTACCGCCGACATAGGTGATCCCTGTTGTGGGGCCGAATCTTGGAGTTCGAAAAAGGGTGGGCATGATACCCGCTCTCGGTGACCGGATAAAGATGGATTTGGATAAAATCTGAACAGTTGTCGGCTTATGACTTTTGGTATGAGCCAAGACCCGGGTATCGCGCGGACCCCTGTGGGAGCGGGCGCGCCCGCGAAGCAGACGCCGCGGTGCATGGCACGGGCTTTGCCCGTGTTCGCGGGCATGCCCGCTCCCACAGGGTTGTGCTGACTATTCCGGCGAGCGGAAGCTGAGGCTGTAGTTCACGGCCTTTGGCCCCGGGTCGAGGATGTCCAGGGCGATATGGATGGGCGTCTGGCTTGGCATGTCGCCACGCCCGGCCAACTCGCCGGACAGGTACTCGCTGGGCTTGAAGCGCCGGCTGGCGATCAGCTGGCCATTGAGGTCGGCAAAACGCAGTTCCAGCAGCGGGAACGGTTGGGCGAACGGTGCACGGTTGTAGATGATCGCATCGACGATCAGTGCGCCCTTGAAGTCCGGGTGGCTGCGCACCACCAGGTTGCTGCTCTTGATTCTTGCGATATCGACGCGGGTCGGCACCTGGCACCCGACGATCGGGCAAATTTGCTGGAAGATCGGCCGGTACTGGTCCTGGCGGGCCATTTCGTCGAAGTGGAACCACACATACTGGAATGCCAGCAGGCCAGCGGCCAGCAGGGTCAGGAAGCCCCACAGCAGGCGCTTGCCCCAGTTGGGCGCGGGTTTTTCCCAGCCCAGTTGCAGCGGGTCGTCCACCACATCGACCAGCGGCTCCTTGCGCGCCGGGCGCTCGGGCTTGCTGGCAAGGCCTGGCTCCAGGCGTTCACCCGGCAGCGGCTCGACAGGGTCGTCGTCGCGCGCCGACAGGTGCAGCGCCAGCGGTTCATCGTCGCGGGCGCTCAGGCCTTTTTCCGGGATTTCGTCATCACGGGTGCGCAGCGGTTCGCTGAAGGCGGGCTGGTCGTCGATTTCAGCTGCGCGGTGTACGGGCGGCTCGTCATCGATGTCCAGGTCAAGGTTACGGCCCAGGGTCGGCTCGGTGCGCTCGCCGGGTACGGGCTCCAGGTCCAGCTCCAGCGGCTGCGGCTCCAGCAACACAGGTGCGGGCTCTGCCGGCGTTTGCGGCTCGAAGGGCTCATCGGTGGCGTTGCCGAACAGGTCGTCCGCATGCTCGTCCGGGTGCAGTTCGTCACGGCGCGCCTGCAGCCCGCCATCCAGGTTGGCGGGGCGTGCCGGGGCCGGCTGGCCGCGCCGCTCCAGGCGTGCCAGTTCCTGGTCGAGGTCGAGTGCGTCCAGCGCCTGGGCGGTCAGGGCCCAGTCCTCGTCAGGCGTGATGCTGCGCTCGCGGGTGACAGGCTCGGGGGTAACCGGCGGCTCGACCACTGGCTCGGCAGGTGCCGCTGGCACAGGCGCCGCTACCGGCACCTCAGGTGCGCTGGCGCGGTTCTGCTCCAGCAGTTGCTTGGCGGCATTGAACACCTGCAGGCAATGGCCGCAGCGAACCACGCCGCGGGCCACGCTCAACTGGTGGTGGGTGACGCGAAAGCTGGTCTGGCAATGCGGGCACTGGGTGACGAAACTGTCGGTCATGCGGCAATCCGGGAGCTATGCAGAGAGATATTCTAGGCCCGCTTAGCGGCGGCGACCACTGATGCGCACCCAGCCGTCGCGGACGACGATCGGGTCCAGCTCGAAGTCGGCGGCGTAGGCCGCGGCCACCTCCTCGCCCTGTTCGGCCAGAATGCCGGACAGTGCCAGCAGGCCACCAGGGCGCACCAGGCCGGACAACTGCGGCGCCAGCGACACCAGCGGGCCAGCGAGGATGTTGGCGACCAGCACGTCTGCCTGCATGGCCGGCATGTGCTCGGGCAGGTACAGGGCCAGCTTGTCATCGGCGATGCCGTTGCGCTGGGCATTGTCGCGCGAAGCCTCGATGGCCTGCACGTCGATGTCGGTACCGACTGCTTCACGGGCGCCCAGCAGCAGCGAGGCGATGGCCAGGATGCCCGAGCCGCAGCCGAAGTCCAGCACCTGGGTGCCTTCGAGTTGCTGGCCGTCGAGCCATTCCAGGCACAGGGCCGTGGTGGGGTGGGTGCCGGTGCCGAAGGCCAGGCCCGGGTCCAGCAGCAGGTTGACGGCGTCCTTTTCCGGGGCCTCGTGCCAGCTTGGCACGATCCACAGGCGGCGGCCGAAACGCATGGGCTGGAAGTTGTCCATCCAGCTGCGCTCCCAGTCCTGGTCCTCGATCACTTCAGCCTGGTGCTGTGGCAGCTCGGCGCCGGTCAGCAGGCGCAGGTGAGCAAACACCTGCTCGGGCTCGGCATCGGCCTCGAACAGGGCCAGCAGGTGGGTGTGCGACCACAGCGGGGTGGTGTTGAGGTCTGGTTCGAAGATCGGTTGATCTTCGGCGTCCATGAACGTGACCGAGACGGCGCCTACTTCGAGCAGGGCATCTTCGTAGGTTTCGGCTTGTTCCGGGCTGATGGCCAGGCGTACTTGCAGCCAGGGCATGGCGGGCACCTTTGGTAAATCGACAGGGGCAGCCCTAGGCTGCGCGGAGGCTGGCAGTCTACGCGAGTGCGGAAGATTTGTGGATCGGGGGCTGCTGTGCAGCCCATTCGCAGCACAAGGCTGCTCCTACAGGAGATCGCATACCCCTGTAGGAGCAGCCTTGTGCTGCGAATGGGGCGCGTAGCGCCCCCGGGGATAAATCAGACGAAACAGAGCGAGAGCGACTCAGCTATATAGGCAGGCTTCTCTTCACCCTCGATTTCCAGCGTGGCAATCGCCTTGAGCAACCACTGCCCCGGCTTTTTCTCCACCACTTCGGCCAGGTCCACTTTCAGCCGAACCTGGCTGTTGACCTTGACCGGCTGAATGAACCGTACGCTGTCCAGCCCATAGTTCACCACCATCTTCAGCCCTTCTGGGAGGACCAGGATGTCCTCGATCAGCTTGGGGATCAGTGACAATGTCAGGAAGCCGTGGGCAATGGTGCCGCCAAACGGGGTTTTGGCCGCCTTTTCAGGGTCGACATGGATGAACTGGAAATCGCCCGTCGCCTCGGCGAACAGGTTGATGCGCTGCTGGTCGATTTTCAGCCAGTCGGAGCGGCCCAGTTCCTTACCAACATATTGCGAAAGCTCTGTAACCGGTACATAGGGCATCGCGGACTCTCCAGGTTGTCAGTTGGTACGAAAGTGCAAGATCAGCACGGCGAACCGTTTCAGTCAAGTTGTGTGCTTTTCGGCGAATATCGGTCTATAGCTGCGCGTGCTTATAATGGCGGCCATGCCCGAGGGAGATGCTTATGCTGTTGCGTGGTTTGACCTGGCTGGTGCTGTTCCAGCTGCTGGGGACGGCGATCAATCACCTGTTGGTGCCATTTCTGCCGGGGCCGATCATCGGCCTGGTGCTGCTGTTGTTCTTCCTCATGGCCCGTGGGGAGGTGGGCAAGCCGCTGAACGAGGCGGCCAGCAGCCTGCTGCGATACCTGCCGCTGTTGCTGGTACCGCCAGCAGTGGGGGTGATGGTATATGCCAAGGACATCGCCGCTGACTTCTGGGCGATTGCCGGCGCCTTGCTGATTTCCTGCCTGTTAACGCTGGTGTTTGTTGGTGTGCTGATGCAAAAGCTCATGCATCGCCAGGGCAAGCGCGAGGAGCAGCCATGATGCTCGATTGGCAAGGCGCGCTGAATGCCGTGGTGCACCATCCTCTGTTCGGTATCGGTATTACGCTCGGTGCCTACCAGGTGGTGCTGGCGGCCTACGAGAAAACCCGCTGGATCTTCCTGCAGCCGGTATTGGTGTCGATGTTGCTGGTAATCGGCGTGTTGCTGCTGTGCGGCATCGAATACAGCGAGTACCGCAACAGCACCGAAATCATGAACATCCTGCTGGGCCCCGCCACCGTGGCGCTGGCCGTGCCGCTCTATCTCAACCTGCGGCGTATCCGGCAGCTGTTCTGGCCCACATTTACTACGCTGGTAATCGGGGGGCTGTTCGCCACGCTCTGCTGCCTGTTGCTAGGCTGGTGGTTCGGTGCCGAGCACATGATCCTGATGACCATGGCACCCAAGTCGGTGACCTCGCCAATCGCCATGCTGGTCGCAGAGCAGATTGGTGGTGTGGCGGCGCTGGCGGCAGTGTTCGTACTGATCACCGGGGTGATCGGCGCGATCTTCGGCCCGGCGCTGCTGAGCCGCTTCGGCGTGCACAGCCCTGAGGCGCGCGGCATGTCGTTGGGTGTGACCGCGCATGCGGTGGGTACTTCGGTCGCCCTGCAGGAAGGTGACGAATGCGGCGCTTTTGCCGCGCTGGCGATGAGCTTGATGGGGGTAGCCACGGCAGTGTTCCTGCCGTTGGCGGTCAGCCTGGTGGCTTGAGGAGTTGTGATGACACTACCGCTGTTTCCGCTCAATACCGTGCTGTTCCCGGGTTGCTTTCTCGATTTGCAGATTTTCGAGGCACGCTACCTGGACATGATCGGGCGCTGCATGAAGCAGGGCGAAGGCTTTGGGGTGGTCTGCATCCTGGAGGGCGAGCAGGTTGGCAAGGCGCCACCGATGGTCGCGTCGATCGGCTGTGAAGCAGTGATCCGCGACTTCGTGCAGCAGGACAACGGTTTGCTGGGGATTCGCGTCGAGGGCGTACGGCGCTTCAACCTGGAAAGCACCGAAGTGCAGAAGGACCAGTTGCTGGTGGGGCAGGTGCAATGGCTACCGGAGCAGGCGGACAGCCCGTTGCTCGAGGCCGATGACGACCTGTTGGCGCTGCTGGTGGCGCTGGGCGAGCACCCGATGGTCGAGGCGCTGGACATGCCGCGCCCGGTGGACGGGCGCCAGGCGCTGGCCAATCAGCTGGCGTACCTGCTGCCGTTCATGGAAGAAGACAAGCTGGACCTGCTGACCCTTGACTCGCCGCAGCAGCGATTGGGGGAGATTCAGAAATTGCTGGAGCGGATTCAGGGTGAGCTTTTCGCCTGACCTCTTTGTGCTGCTTGGGCTGGCCTCTTCGCGGGCTTGCTCGCGAAGAGGCCAGTGAGGGCGACGTCAGTACTGGTATCTGAGCAAAGCCTGCGGCAGCGCATGCATGGCAAAGAACGCCAGCAGCGCTATACATGCTGGCAACACCAGCCACCACACCCGCAGCGGCAGGGCCGGCAGTGTTTGCTGGCGCTGCACCACTGCCAGGCTAAGCGCACACACGCAGCACGCCAGCAGCGCCCCAGCCAGGATATCGGTCGGCCAGTGCGCCCCCAGGTACACCCGTGACAGGGCAATCGCCAGCGCCGGAATACAACCCAGCATCACCCAAGTCAGGCGCATCCGTGGCGGCTGGCCGCGCCCTGCCAGTACCGCCATCACCAGAAAGAACGCAAACGACGCCGAGCTGTGCCCGCTGGGCATGCTGTAGCTGGTCAGTGGGTCGGTCAGCACTTCCGGCCTTGCGCGGGCGAACAGCCATTTCAGCGTACCGTTGGCGATTGCCGTGCCCATCAGCGCGCCGGCGGCAAAAAAGGCGTGCCGCCATTGCCGGGCAAGCAGCAGCAGGCCGGTCAGCAGGCCGCCAAGAAACAGTTGCGTGCGGAAATCGCCCAGCCGGGTCACCAGTACCACGGCGCCATCGATGGCCTGGCTGCGATGTTCCTGTACCAGTGTCATCACGCCTTGGTCGAACTCGTGCAGGTAAGGCCAGCCAAAAAATACTCCGGCCAAGGCAGCGAAGCTCATGCCGGCGATCAGTCGTGTTCCATGGCGCTGGTCGCGAATGCTGGTGGTCAGGCTAAAGCCGATGATGACTGCCAGGGTGCCGGCGATGATGCCAGCATCCAGCCAGAAGCCTTCCGGCAGCGGCAGGCGCATGGCCGCGCCGGTGGCCCAGCCTGGCAGCAGGTAGGCCACCGACCAGCCGGCGCCGGCCACCAGGCTGACGGCGATGAAGCGCGGCAGGGGCATGTCGAACATGCCGGCGACCATTGGCAGCATGGGCCGCAGCGGCCCGATGAAGCGCCCCACCAGCAGGCTGGCGATGCCGTAGCGCTGGAAGTAGGTTTCGGCGCTGCCGATCCACTCAGGGTGATGGCGCAGCAATGGCAGGCGGCGAATGTTCTGGTGGAAGTGCTTGCCCAACGTGTACGACACCGCGTCGCCCAGCAAACCGCCGAGAAAACCCAGTAGTAATGTTTCGCCCAGGCTGAAGGCGCCACTGCCGGCCAGTACCGCGACGGCGAACAGCAGCACGGTGCCAGGCACGATGATGCCGGCAATGGCCAGGCACTCGATGCAGGCCACCAGGAAAATCGCCAGGCCAAGCCACTGCGGGTTGGCGCTGAGCCAGCCGGTCAGGCTGTCGAGCCATTGGCCCATGTTCAGCTTCCTTGTTCGAGAATGAAGAAGTCACGGCCTTCGACTTGGCCGCGACGTAACGGGTTCCGCGTGCAGAAGCGGGCGTACTCGGCGTCGACGAAGCGGTAGGGCAGGTGCTCGTCGCGCCCGTGCGGGATGCCCAGCCGTGCGGTCTGGATCACCCTTGGTACGGCATTGCCGCAATCGTCCACGTACAGCCGCTCGGCGTCAAAGCGCTGGGCGTCCCAGTGGGGCACTTTCAGGCCCAGCGCCCGGCACAGCAGGGTCTGGCCGGCGCACAGGCGCGCATCCGGGCGCAGCTTGCCGCTGGCGTCGGGGTTGTTCAGTTGCATCTGCGCCAGGCTGTTGGGGCCCGAGCGGGCGTCCTGCCAAGGATAGGCAGACTTGATCAGCACCGCGTTACCCGGGCCTTCGGCGCTGAAGTTCAGCGAGTCGCCGCCGCGGGCGTAGTACATGTAGATGTGCCCGCCATCGAGGAACAATGCCTTGCGCTTTTCGGTGTAGCCGAGCGAGGCGTGGCTGCCCTTGTCAGTGAGGTAGTAGGCCTCGGTCTCAATGATGCGCGCAGCCAGCCACAGGTCGCCGTGGCGATGGCGGATTACCTTGCCCAGCAGCGCCTTGGCCACGGTCTGGGCATCACGGTTGAAAAAGCTGTCGGGCAGGGCTGGCATGCGGGCGGTTCGTGGCTGGGGAGGCGGGGATGATAGCAATGAATGGCTTAATCGAGGCTGAATCGGATATCGAAGTTGGCAGTGCCGGCCTCTTCGCGGGTGAACCCGCTCCCACAGGTGTTTCATAGGGCTCAGGCCGTGTGGAATCAGCGTGGGAGCGGGTTCGCCCGCGAAAGGGTCGGAGCAGGGAGAGGAATTTTCGATAAGTGCAGTTACATCTTTCCTGCGCATTGCCCCAGCCATTTTCTACCATCCGCCACCCGCCGCTGGGCGTACACCTGCGCGGCAGTTATAATCAGCCGATTTCCCCTTCGCCAAGACACCGAACCCATGACTGAGTCCGTTCTTGACTACATGACCCGTTTGGGTCGCGCTGCCCGTGAGGCTTCCCGGGTGATCGGCCGTGCCAGCACCGCGCAGAAGAACCGCGCCCTGCAAGCCGCTGCCGATGCGCTGGATGCTGCCCGTGCCGAACTGACTGCCGCCAACGAGCTGGACCTGGCCGCCGGCCGCGCCAATGGCCTTGAGCCGGCGCTGCTCGACCGCCTGGCGCTGACCCCCGCGCGCATCGACGGCATGATCACCGGGCTGCGTCAGGTCGCCAGCCTGCCGGACCCGGTCGGTGCCATCCGCGACATGAGCTACCGCCCATCCGGTATTCAGGTCGGCAAGATGCGCGCACCGCTGGGGGTGATCGGGATCATCTACGAGTCGCGCCCGAACGTGACCATCGATGCCGCCAGCCTGTGCCTGAAGTCGGGTAACGCAACCATCCTGCGTGGCGGCTCCGAAGCCATCCATTCCAACCGCGCCATCGCCACCTGCATCCAGCGTGGCCTGGCTGCTGCGGGCCTGCCGGCCGCCGTGGTGCAGGTGGTCGAGACCACCGACCGCGAAGCCGTGGGTGCGCTGATCAGCATGCCGCAGTTTGTCGACGTCATCGTGCCGCGTGGCGGCCGTGGGCTGATCGAGCGCATCAGCCGCGATGCCCGCGTTCCGGTCATCAAGCACCTGGACGGCATCTGCCACATCTATGTCAGCCAGCATGCCGACCTGGACAAGGCCTGGAACGTGGCCTTCAACGCCAAGACCTACCGTTATGGCATCTGCGGCGCCATGGAAACGCTGCTGGTCGACCAGCAAGTGGCCGAGCGCTTCCTGCCGGAGATGGCCCGCCGCTTCCAGGAGAAGGGCGTGGAGCTGCGTGGCTGCGAGCGTACCCGCGCGCTGATCGAGGCCAAGCCGGCCACTGAAGACGACTGGCACACCGAGTACCTGGACGCGATCCTGTCGATCCGTGTCGTCGATGGCCTGGACCACGCCATCGAGCACATCAACCACTATGGCTCGCACCACACCGACTCGATCATCAGCGAACACCAGGGTGAAGCCCGCCAGTTCATGGCTGAGGTCGACTCGGCGTCGGTCATGCTCAACACCCCGACCTGCTTCGCCGACGGTTTCGAGTACGGGCTGGGTGCGGAAATCGGTATTTCCACCGACAAGCTGCATGCCCGTGGCCCGGTCGGCCTGGAAGGCCTGACCTGCGAGAAGTACGTAGTGATCGGCGACGGCCAGCTGCGCGGTCAGGAGTCCTGCTGAGTTGAGCAAGGCCCAGGCAGTCCGGCGCATCGGCATTCTAGGCGGCACCTTCGACCCCGTGCACATCGGCCACCTGCGCAGCGCGCTGGAAGTGGCCGAGTTCATGGGGCTGGACGAGCTGCGCCTGTTGCCCAACGCCCGGCCGCCGCACCGCGACACCCCGCAGGTGGACGCGCAGGATCGCCTGGCCATGGTCCGCGAAGCGGTGCAAGGCGTTGCTTGCCTGAGCGTCGATGCCCGCGAGCTGGAAAGGAACAAGCCGTCGTACACCATCGATACGCTGGAATCGATCCGCGCCGAACTGGCCGGCAACGACCAGTTGTTCCTGGTGCTGGGCTGGGATGCCTTCTGTGGCCTGCCTGGTTGGCACCGCTGGGAAGAATTGCTGCAACATTGTCACATCCTGGTGCTGCAACGCCCGGATGCCGACGTAGAACCCCCTGACGAGCTGCGCAACCTGCTGGCTGCGCGCTCGGAGAGCGATCCCGCCGCCATGTCCGGCCCGGCGGGAAATATTTCGTTCGTCTGGCAGACGCCGCTTGCGGTGTCGGCTACACAGATCCGACAGCTGCTGGCCAGCGGCAAATCGGTGAGGTTCCTGGTGCCGGACGCCGTACTGGCCTACATCGAGGCGCACGAACTGTATCGTGCGCCTAACTGACGGTGCCTCTGGCGCCTCATCCAACGAGTTGAACGAGTTTTATATGAGCAAGCAGAAAACCAATGGCATCAGTGGCGAAGAACTGGTCAAACTGACCATTAGCGCTCTGGAAGACGTCAAAGCCCAGGACATCCAGGTTATCGACGTCCGCGAAAAGCACAGCCTGACCGACTACATGATCATTGCCACCGGTACCTCCAACCGCCAGATCAACGCGATGCTGGAAAAGGTCCGTGAAGCGGTCAAGAAACAAGGCGCGCAGCCGCTGGGCGAAGAAGGCAAGGGCGACAGCGACTGGGTTCTGCTGGACCTGAATGACGTCATCGTGCACATGATGACTGCCGCTGCCCGCCAGTTCTACGACCTGGAGCGTCTGTGGGCGGGTGCCGAGCAGAGCCGTGCTGCTGATGCCAAGCATCACAGCCCGGAAAACGCCAGCGCCTACTTCGATGACAAGATCAAAGACCGGGAATAAGGAAGCGTCGTGCGTCTGCGCCTGATCGCGGTCGGCTCGCGCATGCCGAAGTGGGTCGAGGAAGGCTGGCATGAATATGCCAAGCGCCTGCCCGCCGAGCTGTCGCTGGAGCTGGTGGAAATCCCGCTGAATACCCGTGGCAAGAATGCCGATGTCGCCCGCCTGATCCGTCAGGAAGGCGAAGCCATGCTGAGCAAGGTTCAGCCTGGGGAACGCATTGTCACCCTCGAGGTCCATGGCAAGCCCTGGAGCACCGAGCAGCTGGCGACCGAGCTGGACCGCTGGCGCCTGGATGCGCGCACGGTGAATTTGATGGTCGGAGGCCCGGAAGGCCTGGCGCCTGAGGTTTGCGCGCGCGCCGAGCAACGCTGGTCGCTGTCGCCGCTGACCCTGCCGCACCCGTTGGTAAGGATACTCATCGGCGAGCAGATCTACCGCGCCTGGACCGTGTTGTCCGGGCACCCTTACCACAAATGAGCCTGTAAGCAGTCAGATGTCGCAGCCGATCCGCCTCAAGGACCACGAGAAAGACGCCCGCCTGGTGCGCAACCGCGTCGTGGTCGGCGCAGTGGCGATCGTGCTGCTTATTTGCGTGCTGATTGCGCGGCTGTACTACCTGCAGATCATCCAGTACGACTACCACTCGACGCTCTCGGAGAACAACCGGGTGCATGTGCAGCCGATCCCGCCGACCCGCGGGCTGATCTTCGACCGCAACGGGGTGATCGTTGCCGACAACCGGCCCAGCTTCAGCCTGTCGATGACCCGCGAACGTGCGGGTAACTGGCAGGAAGTACTGGACACCATCGTCGAAGTGCTGGATTTGACAACCGACGACCGGGCCCTGTTCGAGAAGCGCATGCGCCAGGGCCGTCGGCCGTTCGAGCCGGTGCCGATCCTGTTCGAACTCAACGAAGAGCAGATCGCCCGGGTGGCGGTGAACCAGTTCCGCCTGCCAGGCGTGGAAGTGGTGGCCCAGCTGGTGCGGCATTACCCGCAGGGTGCGCATTTCGCCCACTCGGTGGGTTATGTTGGGCGCATCAACGAGAAAGAGCTGAAAACCCTCGACCCGGTGAACTACAGCGGCACTCACCATATCGGCAAGACCGGCATCGAGCGCTTCTACGAAGACGACCTGCACGGCCAGGTCGGCTACGAAGAAGTCGAAACCAACGCTCGGGGGCGCGTGCTGCGGGTGCTCAAGCGCACCGACCCGAAACCGGGCAAGGACATTGTGCTGAGCCTGGACATCAAGCTGCAGGAGGCCGCTGAGGCCGCCCTGGGTGGCCGGCGTGGCGCAGTGGTAGCACTCGACCCACGTACTGGCGAGGTGCTGGCGATGGTCAGCCAGCCAAGCTTCGACCCCAACCTGTTCGTCACCGGCATCAGCTTCAAGGCCTATGCCGAACTGCGCGATTCGATCGACCGGCCGCTGTTCAACCGCGTGCTGCGTGGCCTGTACCCGCCTGGTTCGACCATCAAGCCGGCGGTGGCCATCGCCGGCCTGGACAGTGGCGTGGTCAATGCCAGCAGCCGGGTGTTCGACCCGGGCTATTACCAACTGCCCAACTATGACCACAAATACCGTAACTGGAACCGCTCCGGCGATGGCTGGGTCGACCTGGACACCGCGATCATGCGTTCCAACGACACCTACTTCTACGACCTTGCGCACAAGATGGGCATCGATCGGCTGTCCAGCTACATGAACAGGTTCGGCATCGGCCAGCGGGTTTCCCTCGACATGTTTGAGGAGTCTGCCGGGTTGATGCCGTCGCGCGAATGGAAGCGTGCCACCCGCCGCCAGGCCTGGTTCCCTGGTGAAACCCTGATTCTCGGTATTGGCCAGGGCTACATGCAGGCCACGCCGCTGCAGCTGGCCCAGGCCACTGCGCTGATCGCCAACAAGGGCGTGTGGAACCGCCCGCACCTGGCCAAGACCATCGAAGGCCAGCAGCCTGTGGACGAAAACCCCATGGAAAACATCGTGCTGCGTGACAAGTCCGACTGGGCCAAGGTCACCCATGGCATGGAGCAGGTAATGCACGGCGCCCGCGGTACTGCGCGCAAGGCTGCCGCCGGCGCCCAGTACCGCATTGCCGGCAAGAGCGGTACCGCCCAGGTGGTGGCGATCAAGCAAGGCGAGAAGTACGACCGCAACAAGCTTCAGGAGCGCCACCGCGACCACGCCTTGTTCGTCGCCTTTGCCCCGGCCGAAGCCCCGAAAATCGTGGTATCGGTGATGGTCGAGAACGGTGAGTCCGGCTCGGGCGTGGCTGCGCCCGTGGTACGCCAGATCATGGACGCCTGGCTGCTCGACGAAAATGGCCGGCTCAAGCCCGAGTTCGCGCCTGCCACCGTTACCCAGGAATCGGCCCTGTGATGAACAATTTCGATCGCATGCTCTCCAGTGAGGATGTGATGCGTCGGCGCGCCAGCTTTCTGCAGCGCATCCATGTCGACGGCCCCTTGCTGATCATTCTGCTCACCCTTGCGGCCGGCAGCCTGTTCGTCCTTTATTCGGCCAGTGGCAAGAACTGGGACCTGCTGCTCAAGCAGGCCACCTCGTTCGGCATCGGCCTGGTGTCGATGTTCGTCATCGCCCAGCTGGAGCCGCGCTTCATGGCACGCTGGGTGCCGCTGGCGTACCTGACCGGGGTGCTGTTGCTGGTGGTGGTGGACGTGATGGGCCACAACGCCATGGGCGCCACGCGCTGGATCAACATTCCCGGCGTGATCCGCTTCCAGCCCTCGGAATTCATGAAGATCATCATGCCGGCGACCATCGCCTGGTACCTGTCCAAGCGCACCTTGCCGCCCCACTTGAAGCACGTGGCGATCAGCTTGGTGCTGATAGGCGTGCCGTTCATCCTGATCGTGCGCCAGCCTGACCTGGGCACGGCGCTGCTGATTCTCGCCTCCGGCGCCTTCGTGCTGTTCATGGGTGGCCTGCGTTGGCGCTGGATTCTCAGTGTGCTGACGGCGGCGGTGCCGGTGGCGGTGGCGATGTGGTTTTTCGTCATGCACGACTATCAGAAGCAGCGGGTACTGACCTTCCTCGACCCGGAAAGCGACCCGCTGGGCACTGGCTGGAACATCATCCAGTCCAAGGCGGCGATCGGCTCGGGCGGGGTGTTCGGCAAGGGCTGGCTGCTCGGCACCCAGTCGCACCTGGATTTTCTGCCGGAAAGCCACACCGACTTCATCATCGCCGTACTGGGCGAGGAGTTCGGCCTGGTCGGTATCTGCCTGCTGCTGATTGTCTACCTGCTGCTGATCGGCCGTGGCCTGATGATCACCGCCCAGGCGCAGACCCTGTTTGGCAAGCTGCTCGCGGGTAGCCTGACCATGACCTTCTTTGTATACGTGTTCGTCAATATCGGGATGGTCAGCGGCCTCCTGCCCGTGGTGGGCGTGCCGCTACCCTTCATCAGCTATGGCGGAACATCGTTGGTGACGCTGCTTTCAGCGTTTGGCGTTCTGATGTCGATCCACACGCACCGCAAATGGATCGCACAGGTTTGAATAAGGTGAAGAATTTCATGCAAGCAGTGCGTAACTGGGCTGCCCGTTGTGCGCCGTGGATCGGCGCGGTGGGCCTGTTCGGCGCTGTACATCTGGCCCATGCCGGCGATTACCAAGGCTCACCGCAGGTGGCCGAGTTTGTTGGCGAAATGAGCCGCGACTATGGTTTTGCCCCTGAGCAGCTGATGGGCGTGTTCCGTGAAGTGCAGCGCAAGCAGTCGATCCTCGACGCCATCTCGCGCCCGGCCGAAAAGGTCAAGCCGTGGAAGGACTACCGGCCGATGTTCCTCACCGACGCGCGTATTGCCCGTGGTGTGGACTTCTGGCGCCAGCACGAGGTCGTGCTGGCCCGTGCCGAGCAGGAATACGGCGTGCCGGCGCAGTACATTGTTTCGATCATCGGTGTGGAAACGTTCTTTGGCCGCAACACCGGCAACTACCGGGTGATCGACGCGCTGTCGACGCTGGGCTTCGATTACCCGCCGCGGGCCGAGTTCTTCCGCAAGGAACTGCGCGAATTCCTGCTGTTGGCCCGTGATGAACAGCTCGACCCGCTGACGCTCAAAGGCTCCTATGCCGGCGCCATGGGCCTGCCGCAGTTCATGCCGAGCAGTTTTCGCAACTACGCGGTGGACTTCGACGGTGATGGTCACATCAATATCTGGAATAACCCGGACGATGCCATCGGCAGCGTCGCCAGCTACTTCAAGCGCCATGGCTGGGTAGCGGGCGGGGGCGTGGTCAGCCGCGCCTGGGTGGACGGTGCACGTGCCGACCAAGGCCTGACCACCGGTATCGAGCCGGTGAAGACGGTAGGGGAGTTGCGCGCGCTTGGCTGGTCGGTTCATGATTCGCTGCGCGATGATCTGCCGGTTACCGCCTTCCGCCTTGAGGGCGACAATGGCCCCGAGTACTGGGTGGGCCTGAAGAACTTCTACGCGATCACTCGCTATAACCGCAGCGTGATGTATGCCATGGCGGTGCATCAGCTTGCGCAACAGCTGGTTCAAGCACGGGGCGTCAAGTAATGCGCGCAATCATTTCTGCCAATTCCTTCAAGCTGTTGACCTGCCTCGCCGTTGGCGTGCTGCTGGCCAGCTGTTCATCCAGCCGCCCGCCCCAGCAAAGCAGTGGCAACGTCGTGCGTGCCCAGCCGGGGCTGGACATCAACCGGGCCCACAAGGACGGCGCGCCGTGGTGGGACGTGGATGTGAACAAGATCCCCGATGCTACGCCGACCGTGCACACCGGCAACTACAAGGCCAACCCCTACACGGTGCTGGGCAAGACTTATTACCCGATGCAGGACTCGCGCAATTACCGCGCCGAGGGCACCGCGTCGTGGTACGGCACCAAGTTCCACGGGCAGAACACCGCCAACGGCGAGCTGTACGACCTCTATGGCATGAGCGCGGCGCACAAGACCCTGCCGCTGCCGGCCTACGTGCGGGTGACCAACCTTGCCAACGGCCGGAGCGTGATCCTGCGGGTGAATGACCGTGGCCCGTTCTATTCGGACCGCATCATCGACCTGTCCTACGCGGCAGCGAAAAAGCTCGGCTATGCCGAGACCGGTACCGCGCATGTGCGCGTGGAGGGCATCGACCCGCAGCAGTGGTGGGCCCAGCGTGGCCAGACGCCGCCGATGGTGCTGAAAGAGCCGCAGGTGGCCCAGACCCAGGCGATCCCGGCCACTACCGGGCGTGTCGAGCAATGGACCCCGCCGGCCCAACAGCATGCAGCGCCGGTAGTGCCGGTGCAGGTCGGGGGCAACAACGTACCTGGCGGCAATGGCGGCAGCTTCCTGCAGGTGGGCGCCTTCGCCAACCCGGACGCCGCCGAACTGCTGCGCTCCAAGCTCAGCACCATGGTCAGCGCACCGGTGTTCATCAGCTCGATCGTGCGCAACCAGCAGACCCTGCACCGCGTGCGCCTGGGGCCGATCGGCAGCCAGGGCGAGATCCAGCAAGCACAAGACAGCATCCGCCTGGCGAACTTGGGGCAGGCCAAGCTGGTCACAGCAGACTGACCGCGTCGTCTTCTTCGCGGGCACGCCCGCTCCCACAGGGGTATGCGACACCCTGTGGGAGCGGGCGTGCCCGCGAAGAAGGCAACACCAAACTGTCGGTTTTGTCATGAATTGCCGGGCGCGGCCATGTACAATGACGGCTTTTGCCCGCAGCGACATAAAGCCGCACATGCGGGCCAGGCCAACGGCCATAAAACTAGACTGACTGGCGCTGGGCACACGATCTTGCCCAGGGAACATCTCAGACCATTAGCGATTTTCGAGAGACGGATGAACATCACCAACCTTGCCAAACGACTTTGCCTGCCTGTACTGCTGATGATCACGCCTGCCGCCTTCGCGGCAGAGCAGATGACGCCGGCACCACCGCAACTGGCAGCCAAGTCCTACGTACTCATGGACGCGTCCAGCGGCAACGTGCTGGTCGAGAACAACGGTGACGAGCGTCTGCCGCCAGCCAGCCTGACCAAGCTGATGACCGCCTACATCGCCACCCTGGACATCCGCCGCGGCCAGATCGGTGAGAACGACCCGGTTACCGTCAGCGAAAACGCCTGGCGTACCGGCGGTTCGCGCATGTTCATCAAGGTCGGCAGCCAGGTGACTGTCAGCGACCTGCTGCACGGCATCATCATCCAGTCCGGCAACGACGCCTCGGTCGCCCTGGCCGAGCACATCGCCGGCAGCGAAGATGCCTTTGCCGACATGATGAACAAGACGGCTGCCGACCTGGGTATGAGCAACAGCCACTTCATGAACCCGACTGGCCTGCCGAACCCGGAGCACTACTCGTCGGCGCATGACATGGCAACCCTGGCCCGTGCGATCATCACCGTCGACCCGGCCCACTACGCCATCTACTCGCAGAAAGAGTTCTTCTGGAACAACATCAAGCAGCCTAACCGCAACCTGCTGCTGTGGCGTGACAAGACCGTCGATGGCCTGAAGACCGGCCACACCGACGAAGCCGGCTACTGCATGGTGGCTTCGGCCGTTCGTGATGGCCAGCGCCTGATCGCCGTGGTGTTCGGCACCAACAGCGAGCAGTCCCGTGCTGCCGAGACCCAGAAGCTGCTGACCTACGGTTTCCGCTTCTTCGAAACTCAGACCTTCTACCAGAAGGGCACCGAGCTGACCCAGGCCCCGGTCTGGAAGGGCGCGACCAGCCAGATCAAGGCTGGCCTGGCCGACGACCTGACCATGACTATGCCTAAAGGCCAATTGAAGCGCCTGCAGGCTTCGATGACCATGAACCCGCAGCTCACCGCGCCAATCGCCAAAGGTGACGTGATCGGCAAAGTGGAAGTCAAACTGGACGAGAAAGTGGTTCACAGCGCCGACCTGATCGCCCTCGATGGCGTCGAGGAAGGTGGTTTCTTCCGCCGTATGTGGGATAGCATCCGTCTATTCTTCTTCGGGTTGTTCAACTGATACGTGACCTGCATGCCCCCGCGTATCTAGCGGGGGTGTTGTTGTTGCCACGGCTTACGAGGCCGTTTCCGCCATGAGCGAACCAGACGTCAAGTCGCACAAGATCGAATTCCCTTGCGCTGATTACCCGATCAAGGTGATCGGCGATACCGTTGTCCATTTCAAGGACACGGTCGTCGAGATCTTGAAGAAATATGCTGAGGTCGACATGAAGACCTTGGCTGAGCGCCAGAGCAAGGAAGGCAAGTACACCACCGTGCAATTGCACATCGTTGCCACCAGCGAAGACCAGTTGCACGACATCAATAGCGCCCTGCGCGCTACCGGCATCGTGAAAATGGTGCTCTGATGTCCGCCTGTCTCGGTTTTCGCGAGCTTGGCCTGCAGCCCTACGAACCGGTGCTGGAGGCCATGCGTCGCTTTACCGAGCAGCGCAGCCCGGACAGCCAGGATGAAATCTGGCTGGTCGAGCACCCCGCAGTCTTCACCCAGGGCCAGGCCGGCAAGGCCGAGCACCTGCTGGTGCCGGGCGACATCCCGGTGGTGCAGACCGACCGCGGTGGCCAGGTGACCTACCATGGCCCCGGTCAGCAGGTGGCCTACCTGCTGCTGGACGTGCGCCGGCTGGGCTTTGGCGTACGCGAGTTGGTCAGCCGTATCGAACAGGCCCTGATCGGCCTGCTCGCCAGTTACGACGTGCAGGCATCGGCCAAGCCCGATGCCCCGGGCGTCTATGTCGACGGAGCGAAGATCGCCTCCCTCGGCCTGCGAATTCGCAACGGCCGTTCGTTCCACGGCCTTGCCCTGAACGTGGACATGGACCTTGCGCCATTCCGCCGAATCAACCCCTGCGGCTATGCGGGGCTGGCCATGACCCAGCTGCGCGATCTGGCAGGTCCGATCGAACTCGACGAGGTCAGGACAAGGCTGCGCGGACAGCTGGTCAAGCACCTCGACTACGCTGAGCAGACGACCCTCACGGGCGGAATCGACTGAATATGACAACTGTGCAAGAAGCCGTGCCGAACCTGATACCTACCCTGGATGCCACCCCGCGCCAAGCGCCGAAAAAGGTGGAAGCCGGGGTCAAACTGCGTGGTGCCGACAAAGTCGCGCGCATCCCGGTAAAGATCATCCCGACCGATGAGCTGCCGAAAAAGCCTGACTGGATCCGCGTGCGTATCCCGGTTTCGCCCGAGGTAGACCGCATCAAGCAACTGCTGCGCAAGCACAAGCTGCACAGCGTGTGCGAAGAGGCCTCCTGCCCGAACCTGGGTGAGTGCTTCTCTGGTGGCACCGCCACCTTCATGATCATGGGTGACATCTGCACCCGTCGTTGCCCGTTCTGTGACGTTGGCCACGGCCGACCGAAACCGCTGGACCTGGACGAGCCAAAAAACCTGGCGGTCGCCATTGCCGACCTGCGCCTGAAGTACGTGGTGATCACCTCGGTGGACCGCGACGACCTGCGTGATGGCGGCGCCCAGCACTTTGCCGACTGCATCCGCGAAATTCGTGCGCTGTCGCCGGGTGTGCAGCTGGAAACCCTGGTGCCGGACTACCGTGGCCGCATGGACGTTGCGTTGGCGATCACTGCGCAAGAGCCGCCAGATGTGTTCAACCACAACCTCGAGACCGTGCCGCGCCTGTACAAGGCCGCGCGCCCGGGTTCCGATTACGACTGGTCGCTGGACCTGCTGCAGAAGTTCAAGCAGATGGTGCCGCACGTACCTACCAAGTCGGGCCTGATGCTCGGCCTGGGCGAGACTGACGAAGAAGTGATCGAGGTGATGCACCGCATGCGTGAGCATGAAATCGACATGCTCACCCTCGGCCAGTACTTGCAGCCATCGCGTAGCCACCTGCCGGTGCAACGTTTCGTTCACCCGGACACCTTCGCCTGGTTCGCCGAGGAAGGTTACAAGATGGGCTTCAAGAACGTCGCCTCCGGCCCGCTGGTGCGTTCTTCGTACCACGCTGACCAGCAAGCTCACGAAGCCAAGATCAAGCTCTGAGCCAAAAGCAGAGCTACGTATGCCGATGCACGCCGAAAGGCGGCATCGGCATTTTTATTTGTGCCACCTGCGCTGCAAGGAGCCGCGATGAATTGCGCCGAAACTGTCCAACCCAGCCTGCCAGCCGCGCTGCCGGCTAACGCCTGCTTTGCCATTGTCGCGCCGGCAGGCGCGGCGCGTCTGGATACGCACAAGGTCAGCCAGTGGTTTGCTGACCGCGGCTACCGTTGCCGTATCTACCCGGGTGCCCTGCAAGCGCAGGGTTACCTGGCAGGGCCGGACCAGCAGCGCCTGCAGGACCTGCACGATGCCTTTGCCGACCCGGCCATCGACGCCATCCTGTGCATGCGCGGGGGCTATGGCAGCATGCGTTTGCTCGATCAGCTCGACTTCGAGCTCATTCGCCGCAACCCTAAACCGTTGATCGGCTACAGCGACATTACTGCACTGCACACTGCTATCTACCGGCATTGCGGCGGGCTGGTTACCTTCCACGGGGGGATGCTGAATGCCGATCTGCTGGGGGCCAAGTTGCCGCCGACCGAATCGTCGTTGTTGGCACAGTTGGGTGGGCTTGTGCGGTGCGGCGAGCAGATCGCGCACCCGGCGGACTATGCCTTGACCACGGTGTTGCCGGGTGTGGCCAGCGGGCCGCTGCTGGGCGGCAACCTGTCGATGCTGGGGGCGACCATGGGGACGCTTGCCGAGCTGGATACTCAGGGCTGCATCCTGTTCATCGAGGACGTCAACGAGCCGTTGTACCGGGTGGACCGGCTGCTGACCCAGTTACGCCTGGCGGGCAAGCTGGAGGGGATCAAGGGTGTGCTGGTAGGGGACTTTGCCGGGATCACCACGGCGGCGTTGGCGCCGTTGCTGGAGGATACCTTCGCGCCCCTGGGTGTGCCGGTGCTGGCGGGGTGGCGCAGTGGGCATTGCGACCCGAATGTGTGCTTGCCGCTGGGGGCTCGGGTCAGGCTGGACAGTGATCGGCAGAGCCTGGTGCTGGAGCAGGACCTGTTCAAGGTTTGAGATTGTCGGGGCTGCTTTGCAGCCCATCGCGGCACAAGGCCGCTCCTACAGGGGATTGCGATACATTGCAGTTACGCGGTTGGCTGCAGGAGCGCCCCCAGCAATTTCACTGCTGGCGCAGGCTCTCGAGCAGCTTGTGGGTCGGGTAGCCATCTGCTGGCCAACCCAGCCCCTGCTGGGCGGTGCGAATGGCCTTGCGGGTATTGGCGCCGATGATGCCATCGGCATTCCCGGCCTCGTGCCCACGGCTGTTCAGCAAGTTCTGCAGCTCCATGCGCTCGCTGCGGCTCAATGGCAGGTCTTCTTTCGGCCAACTGCCGGCAATGAAGCCCCAACCACTGAAGCGATCCCCCAGCAGGCTCACCGCCAAGGCGTAGGACGACGAGTTGTTGTACTTGAGGATTGCACGGAAGTTGTCCAGCACCAAAAACGCCGGGCCACGTGCGCCCGCTGGCAGCAGCAGGGCGGCTGCTAGCTGGTTGCTGTTGGCGGGCAACTGCGTGCCTGCAGGCAGTGTCACACCCATCGCCAGCCACTCGCTGACCGGTTTGCGCAGTGCGCCATCGGCTTGCCAGAAATCGAAACCAGCCGGCACTTGTACCTCGAAGCCCCATGGCTGACCACGCTTCCAGCCCGAGCTTTGCAGGTAATGCGCCGTCGAGGCCAGGGCATCCGGCGTACTGTTCCAGATGTCGCGGCGGCCATCACCGTCGAAGTCCACGGCATGGGTGTTGTAGGTGGTCGGGATGAACTGGGTCTGGCCCATGGCGCCGGCCCACGAACCACGCATGGCTTCAGGCTGGATGTCGCCATGCTGGATAATTTGCAGCGCGGCGATCAGCTGGTCCTGGGCGAACTGCGGGCGACGGCCCTCATAGGCCAGCGTGGCCAGCGAGCGAATCACCGACTTGTTGCCCTGGAACTGGCCAAAGTTGCTTTCCATGCCCCACACGGCGACCAGCACCTGGCGGTCGACGCCATAGCGTTGCTCGAGGCGGGTCAGCAGGTCGGCGTTCTGCCCCAGCAGCCTCTTGCCATTGCGCACGCGCAGAGGCGACAGGGCGCCTTCAAGGTATTCCCATACCGGGCGGGTGAACTCTGGCTGGCTGCGGTCAGCCTTGATCACGTCCATGTCGGGGGTGACGCCGAGGAAGGCGCTGTCGAACGTGCTCGGCGAGATGCCGGCTTGCAGGGCTTGCTGGCGGAAGCCTGCTTGCCATTGGGCGAAGGTTTGCAGAGGCTGGATTTCAGTGCTGACGTCAGGCGTTGTGCCGGGCACAGTCACCACTGGAGCGGGTTGGGCAGGGGCCAGCGGCAGTGCGTCGGCAGCGGTGGGTTTTTCCGCGCAGGCCACGAGCAGGATGAAGCTGGAGGCCGCGATCAGCTGGCGGGTTTCCCAACGGGGGAGAAGACGGAAGAGCATGCACAGATCCAGAATTGCAGGTCAGGTGACGACCATACCATGCCTGCGCTTGCGATGCTTTCATGCTGCCAAAAAGTAGGAAGCCTCCCAATCTCTCGATTGGAAGGCTTCGCGGCGGTAGCTGCCTTTGCCCTTGTCCGGTTGTTCCTGGCGGCAGCGGAACAGGGGTTGGGCGACGATGGACTTGGCCTTGTTGGGGCCGTGCGTTTTCGGCTTTTTGCTCATGGCGGGGTTCCCGGTTTGGGTGGAGTTTCGGGGCGCACTGTAGGGCTTGGTGCGGGGTGGGGCCAATTGATTGTGTTTATGGCTTGGATCTTGGGGCCGCTTCGCGCCCCATCGCGGCACAAGGCCGCTCCTACAAGGGATCCGCGATCTCCTGTAGGAGCGGCCTTGTGCCGCGAAAGGGCCGCAAAGCGGCCCCGGCTATTGCGAAGGTAACGACAGGCGCTGACCCGCCATCAACAGCGACAAGCGCGCAAGCCCCGTCCAGGGCGAACCCTCGGCCTGGCCCTTGATCTGCGCATCGATACGCTGGGCATCCTGCAACAACTGCCCCCAGCGTTGCGCTGACAAGCGTTGCAGGGCTTTGCTGACCAGCGGTCGGCGTTTGTCCCAGATCGGCGGGCGGGCCTGGCTAAAGGCTTTGTCCAGCGGCACGCCTTGGCTGAACTGTTGGGCCAGCCCGGCCAATTGGCGCAGTTCACGGGCCAGGGCCCAGAGGATCACGGGCGGCTCCACGCCTTCACCACGCAAGCCTTCGAGCATGCGCAGGGCATGCGCCGCTTCGCCGTTGAGAATGGCGTCGACCAGGCCGAAGACATCGAAGCGGGCGCTGTCGGCGACTGCAGCCTGCACGGTTTCCACGGTGATCTGGTTGCCGTCGGCAAGCAGCTTGAGCTTTTCGATTTCCTGCGCGGCGGCTAGCAGGTTGCCTTCCACGCGCGCAGCGATCAGGTCGACAGCGTCCCGTTGCGCCGACAGGCCGGCTTGCTGCAGCCGCTGGTTGATCCACTGTGGCAGCTGGTGCACATCCACCGGCCAGATCTGGATGAACTGGCAGTGGGCACCTTCGATCAAGGCCTTGCCCCATTTGGTCTTCTGCGCGCTGCCGTCGAGCTTGGGCAGGCTGACCAGCAGCACGGTGTCTTCGGCGGGCCTGGCGCAGTATTCGATCAGCGCGGCGGCGCCCTTGTCACCAGGCTTGCCCGAGGGCAGGCGCAGTTCCAGCAGGCGGCGCTGGGCGAACAGCGACAGGCTGGCGCCAGCCTGGAGCAGGGTGCCCCAGTCGAAGTTGGCGTCGGCACTGAATACCTGACGTTCGTCGAAACCTTGCTGACGTGCCGCGTTGCGGATGGCGTCAGCGGCTTCCTGGCACAGCAGCGGGTCGTCGCCGCTGACTACGTAGACCGGTGCCAAGGCGCCTTGCAGGTGCTTGTTGAGTTGGGCGGGGGCGAGTTTCATGGGAAACAGGTGGGGCACCCGAGGGTGCCCCACGCGGGCTTAGTTGCCCGGCACTTCCAGTGGCGACTGCTGAGGCGTGTCGGCCTGCTGGCGGCGCGGAGCCTCCAGCGCGTCGGCTTCGGCCTTGGCGCGCTCGTCGGCTTTACGCTGCAGCTCGTCCAGCTGGGACGGGCTCAGCATCTGCAGGCGCACGACCATGGCATTGACCAGGTCGCGGCGCATTTCTTCACGCGCGCGGTTGGCTTCCTGCTCGGAACCGGTGATGTTCGAGCCGTCACGCACGTAGATCTTGCGCACTTCCAGCTTGTCGCTCAGCAGTTCCAGGTTGTTCAGGCCCTGGATGCTGTAGTTCAGCTCCGTGGTCAGCTCGTACTCGGCGGTACGGTTGCCGCTGCTGTAGGTTGCCGAGCGCTCGCGCTCCTGCTCGTTGGTCAACACCAGGCGGTAAGGCGCGCCGGCATGCACGTTGACACCGCTACGCTCCAGTACCTCTCGGAGCTGGACCACGGTCGGGCCGTAGGCATTGCGTGCGCTGACGTCCATTTCCTTCACACTCAGCTCGGTGGAGCCGGTGCCGCGCAGCTGGAAACCGCAGGCGCTGAGCATGACCGCCAGGCCGATTACCAGCAAATTGCGTTTGATCATGTTGTTGCTCCCTTGTGGGCCTGTACCGCCCACCCGCAGCCACTGCGGGTGGGCGTTTTCATCAGTTGGCGACGATGTTGACCAGCTTGCCCGGTACCACGATGACCTTGCGGATGGTGAGGCCATCGATGAAGCGCAGGACATTCTCGTTGCTGCGGGCGGCGGCTTCGACTTCTTCGCGGCTGGCTGCGGCAGGCATCTCTACCTGGCCGCGCAGTTTACCGTTGACCTGAACCACCAGGGTAACGGTGTCCTGCACCAGTGCCTGCTCGTCGACGCTCGGCCAGGCGGCATCGATTACCGACCCTGCGTGGCCCAGGTGCTGCCACAGCGCGTGGGAAATGTGCGGGGTGATCGGCGACAGCAGCAGGGTGACGGCTTCCAGGCCTTCGTGCAGCAGGGCTCGGTCCTGCTCGCTGGCTTGCGGGGCCTTTTCCAGCACGTTCATCACGGTCATCACCTGGGCAATGGCGGTGTTGAACTTATGGAACTGGCCTACATCATTGCTGGCCTGCTTGATGGCGGCGTGGATGGCGCGGCGGATGACTTTCTGCGCGTCGTCCAGGGCGGCGACATCCAGCTTGCCCGGCAGGCCCTGGCTGACGTGAGCCTGGGCCAGGCGCCAGACACGGCGCAGGAAGCGGCTGGCACCTTCGACGCCAGAGTCGGACCATTCCAGGCTCATGTCGGGCGGCGAGGCGAACATCATGAACAGGCGGCAGGTGTCGGCGCCGTAGGCTTCGATCATCGATTGCGGGTCGACGCCGTTGTTCTTCGACTTCGACATCTTCTCGGTGCCGCCGATTTCCACCGGCAGGCCGTCGGTCTTCAGGCGGGCGCCGATGATCTTGGCCTTGGCATCGCGCTCGATTTCGACATCGGCCGGGTTGAACCAGTCCTTGCCGCCGTTGCTGGCCACGCGGTAGTAGGTTTCAGCGACCACCATGCCCTGGGTCAGCAGGTTCTTGAACGGTTCGTTCGAGGTGACCAGGCCTTCGTCGCGCATCAGCTTGTGGAAGAAGCGCGCGTACAGCAGGTGCAGGATCGCGTGTTCGATACCACCGATGTACTGGTCGACAGGCAGCCAGTGGTTGGCGGCTTTCGGGTCGACCAGGCCCTTGTCGTAATTAGGCGAGGCGTAGCGGGCGAAGTACCAGGACGACTCGACGAAGGTGTCCATGGTGTCGGTTTCGCGCTTGGCCGCAGTGCCGCATTTCGGGCAGGTGCATTCGTAGAATTCAGGCATGCGCGCCAGTGGCGAGCCGGCACCGTCCGGTACCACGTTCTCCGGCAGAGTAACCGGCAGCTGGTCTTCCGGCACCGGTACGTCGCCGCAGGACGGGCAGTGGATGATCGGAATCGGGCAGCCCCAGTAGCGCTGGCGGCTGATACCCCAGTCGCGCAGGCGGAACTGGGTACGCGACTTGCCCAGTTCCTTGCGGATCAGGGCGGCTTCGATGGCGTCGAAGGCGCCGGCGAAGTCCAGGCCGTCAAACTCGCCGGAGTTGATCAGTTGGCCGTGCTCGCCATAGGCGGCCTGCCACTCGCTGCCGACTTCATCGCCAGCGCTGGTGCGTACCACGGCCTTGACCGGCAGCTTGTACTTGTGGGCGAACTCGAAGTCGCGCTCGTCGTGGGCCGGCACGGCCATTACCGCGCCATCGCCGTAGTGCATCAGCACGTAGTTGGCGACCCATACCGGCAGCTTCTCGCCGGTCAGCGGGTGCTCGACCAGCAGGGAAGTGGCCATGCCCTTCTTCTCCTGGGTGGCCATGTCGGCTTCGGCAACGCTGCCGCTCTTGCACTCGTCGATGAACGCCTGCAGCGCCGGGTTGCCCTGGGCGGCCTGGGTGGCCAGCGGGTGCTCGGCGGCGACGGCGACGTAGGTCGCGCCCATCAGCGTGTCCGGGCGGGTGGTGAAGACCTTCAGGGTGCCTTCGTGGCCGATGCTGGCCTGGTCGTACGGGAACTGTACTTCCATGCCGCGCGACTTGCCGATCCAGTTGCGCTGCATGGTCTTGACCTGCTCAGGCCAGCCCGGCAGCTCGTCGAGGCTTTCCAGCAGCTCGTCGGCGTAGTCGGTGATGCGGAAGTAGTACATCGGGATTTCGCGCTTTTCGATCAGCGCGCCCGAACGCCAGCCACGGCCGTCGATGACCTGCTCGTTGGCCAGTACGGTCTGGTCAGCCGGGTCCCAGTTCACGGTACCGTTCTTGCGGTAGATGATGCCTTTCTCGAACAGGCGGGTGAACAGCCACTGCTCCCAACGGTAGTAGTCGGGTTTGCAGGTGGTCACTTCACGTGCCCAGTCGATGGCAAGGCCCAGGCTCTTGAGCTGGGTCTTCATGTAGTCGATGTTTTCGTAGGTCCACTTGGCCGGGGCGACGTTGTTTTTCATCGCCGCGTTTTCCGCGGGCATGCCGAAAGCGTCCCAGCCCATCGGCTGCAGGACGTTCTTGCCCAGCATGCGCTGGTAGCGGGCAATCACGTCGCCGATGGTGTAGTTGCGCACGTGGCCCATGTGTAGCTTGCCGCTCGGGTACGGGAACATCGATAGGCAATAGTAGGTGTCTTTGCCTGGCTGTTCGGTAACAGCGAACGATTGTTGCTCGTCCCAGAAGTTCTGGGCGGCGGCTTCGATATCACGGGGCGTGTATTGTTCGTGCATGGCTACTTTTGGCTGAGAGAGAAGAGACCTTGTTCCAGGCAGCGGAACCTCGCTGCAACCGGTACTCCGGTGTCGTTTAGAGTGAACGCCGTAGCATACAGCAGCGTTGCGCATCGTGGGAAACCTTCGTTGCGAATGCCCGCTGGTCGCGGCAGGCGGCTGCTTTTCATTGCGCCGCTAAGCTCAGGTGTGGGGGGAGATATTCTTTATCTTCAATGAGGTGAACGGATGGGAGAGACGCAGCTACCCGCAATCAAGCCGGAGCTTTACGAACGTCTGATCGACCGGCTTGGCCTGGCGCTGGAAACCGCCAGGACCTCGGTTCGATTGCGCGACGAGATGCCGGCCGAGCTGGAATTGCGCGGCCTGAGCCACGCAGAGTTCGAAGTGATCAAGGCCTACCTGGAATCGCTCCCGGTGCGCCAGAGTGCCTGTGCCGGCAGTTACCCACAAGCGGAGCCGACATCGGCCAAGATCATCTGGCTCAAGGACAAGAAACGCCCCGCCAATACGGCGAGATCCAGGACGCTGCCACATCGCTAGCCGTTCAGGATGCCAGCCGCAGGCCATCGCGCGCCGGTTCTTCAATATCACACAGCTCACGATTGGCGCCGGTCGCACCCTTGTTGACCGGCGCCGATCCTTTTAGGCTGCACCCCTGCCAAGGAGGTGTGGCCGATGCCGATCCGATTCTTCATCAAACAATGGCTGATGCCGCCGGGCATCCTGTTGCTGCTGTTGCTTGCGGCGTGGTGGCTGCGTGCACGGCGGCCACGGCTGGCGGCGCTGTGCTTTGCCATGGGGCTGGGTGGCCTATGGCTGATGAGCCTGCCGCTGGTGGTGCAGGAAACCGCCCGTGTGCTGGAAAGTGAGCCGCCGCTGGCCGTGAGCGACTGGGCGGGCCTGGCGAGCCGGGCGGATGCCATTGTGGTGCTGGGCGCCGGGCGCGAGCGCGGGGACCCGGCCTGGGGTGGCGGTGACCAGCCCACGGCCACGGCACTGGAGCGTATGCGCTTTGCCGCGCGGCTGGCCAAGGCCTCGGGCCTGCCAGTGTTGACCAGTGGTGGACTGCATTACGGCACGCCGCCCAGCGAGGCGAGGCTGATGGCGGAACGCCTGCATGAAGATTTCGCTGTCGAGGTGAAATGGCGCGAAGAGGCCAGCCGCACGACCTGGGAAAATGCTCAGCTGACGGCCAAGGTCTTGCAGCCTTTGGGGTTTCGCCGGGTGGTGCTGGTGACCCAGGCCTGGCACATGCAGCGCTCACGCTGGAGTTTTGAACAGGCGGGGTTCGAGGTGGTGCCAGCGCCGGTGGGGTTCCTTGGGCGCGATCATGCGCGACCGTTTGCCGGGCTGCTGCCCGAGAGCCGGGCGATGTGGCAGAGCGGTCAGTTGCTGAATGAGGTGGTGGGGCTGGTGGGGTATCGGGTGTTCTATTGAAACTTGTGCTACCTGTACCGGCCTCTTCGCGGGCTTGCCCGCTCCCACAGAATTAGCGCAGCCTTCGAGGCGTGTGCAGTACCTGTGGGAGCGGGCAAGCCCGCGAAGAGGCCGGTACAGGCAGCATCATCAGACAGTTTTGGCTATGCGGCCTGCCAGCAACGCCCAGCCCAGCAGCAGCGCACACACAATCGCCAGCGGCCACGAGCGCCATTTCAGATAAGGCGTCAATTGCTGCATCGGCACCACTTCACCATACAGCACCGCCTGCTCGAACTGCGGCACCTGCGTGGTAATGCGGCCAAACGGGTCGATAAGGGCGGTCACGCCGTTGTTGGTGGCGCGGATCATCCAGCGGCCGGCTTCCAGGGCGCGCATCTGTGCCATCTGCAAGTGCTGCAAAGGACCGATCGATTTGCCGAACCAGGTGTCGTTGCTGATGGTCAGCAGCAGGTCGCTGCGTGCGGCCAGGCCTGCGGCAAACTCGGGGTAGACCACTTCGTAGCAGATGTACGGCGCAATCTGATAACCCTTGGCTTGCAGCAGCGGCTGATCTTCCGGCCCGCGGGCGAAGTCGGACATGGGCAGGTTGAAGAACTCGATCATCCCTCGCAGCATGTCCTGCAACGGCACGTATTCACCAAACGGCACCAGTTTCTGCTTGAGGTAGGTGCCATCGCCTTCGCCGGTGACGGTGATGCCGTTGTAGTAGCGGCGCTGATGATGCACCACTTCACGCACCGGCACGCCGGTGATCAGCGCCGAATGCCTCTCGGCAGCGAAGCGCCCCATCACGTCGATGTAGCCCTGTGCCTGGTCCTTGAGCACAGGCACTGCGGTTTCTGGCCAGATCAGCAGGTCCACAGGTTTGGAGCTGAAGCTCAGGTCACGGTACAGCGCCAGTTGCGCGTCGATGTGCGCCGGGTCCCATTTCAGGTCCTGCTCGACGTTGCCTTGAATGGCTGCCACTTTCAGCGGGTCACCTGCCGGTTTGGTCCAGGCATGGCCCTTGAGCGCCAGGCCCAGTACCCACGGGGCCAGCAACAGCAAGCAGGCCACGGCAAGGAACGAGGGGCGGGCGCGCAGGCGGTGCAGGTTGCACAGCAGGGCCGCAGTGAGCGCCAGGGTGAAGGAAACCAGCCACACGCCCCCCAGTGGTGCCAGCCCGGCCAATGGGCCATCCAGCTGGCTGTAGCCGGCATAGAGCCAAGGGAAACCGGTCAGGAACCAGCCGCGGAAGGCCTCTTGCAGCAGCCAAAGGGCGGCGAAGCACAACGCGTCGGCCAGTGGCGCTTCATTGCGCCTCAGCCAGCGTGCCCACAGCCAGGTGGGCAGGGCAAAGAACCAGGCCAGGGCGGCGAAGAACGCCAACAGCAGCAGGATCGCCAGCAGCGGCGAGGCGCCGCCGTAGGTGTTCATGCTGACGTAGATCCACCAGGTGCCGGCGCCATACAGGCCGAAACCGAACCACCAGCCCCGCCACATGGCCTGGCGCGGGGTGAGCTCGCGCAGGCCGAGGTAGAGCACGGCGATGGACAATATGGCCAGCGGCCAGATGTCGAACGGCGCCAGGGCCAGAAGGGTGGAAGCACCGGCCGCCAGGGCCAGCAGGTTACCGGGCCAGCCGGGGCGGGTGATCCAACGCATGTTTGTCCTTAACGGGTGATCGGGGTCAGGCGCAGCAAGTGTATCCGCCGGCTGTCGGCGTTGAGAATACGGAACTTGTAAGACCCGATCTCGGTGGTTTCGTTGCGCTTGGGCAGGTGGCCAAAGGCGCTCATCACCAGCCCGCCAACCGTGTCGAACTCGTCATCGGAGAACTCGCTGTCGAAGAACTCGTTGAAGTTCTCGATCGGGGTAAGCGCCTTGACCAGGAAGTCACCGCTTGGCAGCGGCTTGATGTAGCTGTCTTCCTCGACGTCGTGCTCGTCTTCGATGTCGCCGACAATCTGTTCCAGCACGTCTTCGATAGTCACCAGGCCTGCCACGCCGCCATATTCGTCGATGACGATGGCCATGTGGTTATGGTTGGCGCGGAACTCGCGCAGCAACACGTTCAGGCGCTTGGACTCGGGCACGAAGGTGGCCGGGCGCAGCAGGTCCTTGATATTGAAGCTGTCGCCGTTCTCCTTGAGGATCAGCGGCAGCAGGTCTTTGGCAAGCAGGATCCCGAGCACATCGTCGTGGCTTTCGCCGATCACCGGGTAGCGCGAGTGCGCGGCGTCTATCACCGCTGGCAGAAACTCGCGAGGCGACTGGCCGGCCTTGATGCTGTTCATCTGCGAGCGCGGCACCATGATGTCGCGCACCTGCAGGTCGGCGACCTGGATGGCGCCTTCGACGATGGTCAGCGCTTCGCTGTCCAGCAATTTGTTCTGATGGGCTTCGCGCAGCAGCTCAAGGAGCTCCTGGCGGTTTTTCGGCTCATGGGCAAAAGCCTGGGTCAGTTTGCCCAGCCAGGACTTTTGCCCGTTGCTCGATCGATCTTCGCTCATGGCGGTTCTCGTGATCCTTCGTGTTTCAGTGTGTGATTGAGTCGGTTTCATCGTCAGCATACGGGTCGGGGTGACCCAGTTCTGCCAGCAATTCCCGTTCCAGGCTTTCCATTTCTTCGGCTTCCTCATCATCGATGTGGTCGTAGCCGAGCAGGTGCAGGCAACCGTGAATGACCAGGTGCGCCCAGTGGGCTTCGAGCGACTTGCCTTGTTCGGCCGCTTCGCGCTCGACCACCTGGACGCAGATCACCAGGTCCCCCAGCAGCGGAATATCGAGCAGTTCGTCGGGCACATCGGCCGGGAAAGACAGCACATTGGTCGCGTAGTCTTTGTGCCGGTAGGTGTGGTTCAGCTCACGGCCTTCGGCTTCGTCGACCAGGCGAATGGTCATTTCCGAGTCGGCGCTGCGCTGGCGCAGGGCCAGCTCGCACCAGCGGCGGAAGGCGGCGTCATCCGGGGCGGCAGCGTCCGTGGCCCGTTGGATATCAAGTTCAAGCATCTTTGCCGGGCGCCTCGGGTTTGGCCTGGCGGGCTTCGAAGCGGTCGTAGGCTTCGACAATACGCTGCACCAGTGGGTGACGAACCACATCCTTGGGTTGGAAGTGGGTAAAACTGATGCCCGGAACGTCTTTCAGCACCTCGATGACGTGTGCCAGGCCCGACTTGGTGCCACGTGGCAGGTCGACCTGGGTGATGTCGCCGGTAATTACCGCGGTGGAGCCGAAACCGATGCGGGTGAGGAACATTTTCATCTGTTCCAGCGTGGTGTTCTGGCTTTCGTCGAGGATGATGAAGCTGTTGTTCAGGGTACGGCCACGCATGTAGGCCAGCGGGGCGATCTCGATCACCTGGCGCTCGATCAGCTTGGCAACGTGTTCGAAGCCGAGCATTTCGTACAGGGCGTCGTACAGCGGGCGCAGGTACGGGTCGATCTTCTGTGCCAGGTCACCTGGCAGGAAACCAAGCTTTTCGCCTGCCTCGACCGCAGGGCGCACCAGCAGGATACGGCGCACCTGTTCGCGCTCCAGCGCATCCACGGCACAGGCCACGGCAAGGTAGGTCTTGCCGGTACCGGCCGGGCCGACGCCGAAGTTGATGTCGTTGGCCAGTATTTCCTTCACGTAGCGCTGCTGGTTGAGCCCGCGCGGGCGGATGTTGCCCTTGCGCGTACGCAGCGACACGCTGACCTCGTTGACGGCCGGGTTGTCGATGTTTTCGACAGCCGACTCCTGCAGGTACAGGTGCACGGTTTCCGGCGACAGGTCGGTGGCCTTGGTCTCGCGGTAGAGACGGCGCAGCAACTGTTCGGCCGCAGAGGTGGTCTTGGGTTCGCCGATCAGTTCGAACTGATTGCCGCGGTTGCGGATTTCGATGGCCAGGCGCTGTTCGATCAGGCGCAAGTGCTCGTCGAACTGCCCGCACAAGTTGGCGAAACGGTGGGCCTCGAAGGGCTCGAGGATGAAACGATGGGGTTCTATGGGTGCGTTCAAGGTCGTTTTTAGCCGCTCGACGGCAATGGGTGTGAACTCAAGAATAACCCTTGAATGCCAGTGGCGAAAGCACTGAAACGTTCAACGGTATGTACTGCCTGTTCTGGCCTCTTCGCGGGTGAACCCGCTCCCACAGGTTGTGTGCATGACCTGTGCGAGCGGGTTCACCCGCGAAGAGGCCGGAGCAGGTATCATGCCTGCCTTTTCTTACGCATGTGTTATCCCTCCCATCATGAGCAAACGCGAACCTGCCATCTATAAAGTGATCTTCCTCAACCAGGGGCAGGTCTTCGAGATGTATGCCAAGCAGATCTACCAGAGCGACCTGTGGGGCTTCCTGGAAATCGAGGAGTTCGTGTTCGGCGAGCGCTCGCAACTGGTGGTGGATCCGAGCGAGGAGAAGCTGAAGAACCAGTTCGAGGGCGTGATCCGCAGTTTCGTGCCGATGCACTCGATCGTGCGGATTGACGAAGTGGAGCGACTGGGCACGGCAAAGATCAGCGAAGCCAAGGGCGGCGGCAACGTGATGCCGTTCCCGATGCCAATGCCGGAAAAGTAACCGTCAGGGGAGTGGCGAGAACGGCGTGCGCCCTTCGGCGTTCTGCAGTTCCAGCAGGTATTTGCGGAAGATCTGGCCGAGCACCTGGGTGGCATGCTCCAGTTCGTCGCGGGGCATTTGCTCGGTGACTTCGTCGGCCATGTCCAGTGCATCTTCGGTGCCGTTGACCGCGGCCATCTTCAGCAGGATGTAGGCTTGCACGTTGTTGGCCTTGACCCCTTCGCCATGGAAGAACATCGCACCCAGACGGTACTGGGCGTCGGCCTGGCCTTGCAGCGAAGCCTTCTGGAACCAGTCCAGGGCTTTGTCGAGGTTTTTCGGCGTTTGCGTGTAGTAGTACTCGCCCAGTTCGAATTGCGCCTGGGCATCCCCCGCGGTAGCCGTCTGCTCGCAGGCCTTGAGGGCGTTTGCCAGGTCTTCAGGCTGAACATTCAAGGTGCAGCGGCCCGTCGCCGGAATCAGCAACGAGTTACCGCCCTCCGCCAAGGCCAGCAGGGGCTGAAGAAGCAACAGGCAGCCCAGGGTCAGGGCGCGGCCGGTGCGGTTCATGGGGATCGACTTACCTCTGCAAAGCTGCGGCCAATGTCTCTGGTGGCACATTATGGGATAAGCAGCGCCAACCTTACAAAGTTTTACTCGAATTTCTGCTTGGTTGGGGAAGTCAGCTGATTGTGCATGCGTAATTATTGCCTGTACCGGCCTCTTCGCGGGGCAAGCCCGCTCCCACAGAGGCCGATGCAGGCTGGCAGTTACTTCAATGCAGCAAAGGCCTTCTCAGCCGCATCCAGGGTGATTTGCAGCTCCTTGTCGCCATGGGCGATGGAGGTGAAGCCCGCCTCGAACGCGCTGGGTGCCAGGTACACGCCGCCTTCCAGCATCAGGTGGAAGAAGCGCTTGAAGCGTTCGGCATCGCTGCTCATCACGTCTTCGAAGGTGACGATATCGTCGGCGCCGCTGAAATACAGGCCGAACATGGCACCGGCCTGGGTGGTGACGAACGGTATGCCAGCGGCATCGGCACGTTGCTGCAGGCCATCGAGCATGCGGCTGGTGTAGTCGGTCAGCTCATCGTGGAAGCCCGGGCGGCTGATCAGCTTCAGGGTGGTCAGGCCAGCGGCCATGGCCAGCGGGTTGCCCGACAGGGTGCCGGCCTGGTAAACCGGGCCGAGCGGGGCGATGCAGCCCATGATTTCGCGCTTGCCGCCGAAGCAGCCGACCGGCATGCCGCCACCGACGATCTTGCCGAAGGTGGACAGGTCCGGCTTGATGCCGTAGTGGCCCTGGGCGCCGCCCAGCGAGACGCGGAAGCCGGTCATCACTTCGTCGAAGATCAGCACCACGCCGTGTTTGTCGCACTGCTCGCGCAGGCCTTCAAGGAAGCCCGGCGCCGGCGGGACGCAGTTCATGTTGCCGGCCACGGGCTCGACGATGATGCAGGCCACGGTCTGGCCGACGTCTGCCAGGGTTTTCTCGACCGCGGCGATGTCGTTGAACGGCAGGGTCAGGGTGTGCTTGGCGAAGTCTGCCGGCACGCCGGCCGAGCTTGGCACGCCTTGGGTCAGCAGGCCGGAACCGGCTTTTACCAGCAGGCTGTCGGAGTGGCCGTGGTAGCAGCCTTCGAACTTGATGATGGCGTCACGGCCGGTGTAGCCACGGGCCAGGCGGATGGCGCTCATGGTGGCTTCGGTGCCCGAGCTGACCATGCGCACCATTTCCATGGACGGCACCAGCGAGCAGACCAGGTCGGCCATGTCGGTTTCCATGGCGGTCGGCGCGCCGTAGGACAGGCCGTGCTCCAGCTGCTTGCGTACCGAGTCCAGTACGTCCGGGTGGCCGTGGCCGAGGATCATCGGGCCCCAGGAGCCGACGTAGTCGACATAGCGCTTGTCGTCTTCGTCAACGACGTAGGCGCCTTCGGCATGCTTGAAGAACAGCGGCGTGCCGCCCACGCTTTTGAAAGCGCGCACTGGCGAGTTGACGCCGCCGGGGATGTGCTTCTGGGCTTTGGCGAACAGGTCTTCGGAACGGGACATGAAAGGCTCTCTCGAAATCAGGATGCGAACAAGGCATTGAAGGCGCGGGCGCGGCGGGTAACTTCCTGCGCGCTGTCGGCACCGAACAGGCCATGGATCACCGCCAGCAGGTCGGCGCCGTGGGCGACCAGCGGGGCGGCGTTGTCGAGGGTGATGCCGCCGATCACGGCAATCGGCAATTTCACCTGGGCACGCGCCTGCTCCAGCAGTTCGACGTTGGCGGCGGGCGCGCCCGGCTTGGTAACGGAATTGAAGAAGCGGCCAAAGGCGACGTAGCTGGCGCCTTCGCTGGCGGCCTGGGCGGCCAGGTCGAGGCTGGCGTGGCAGGTGGAACCGATGATCGCCCGGCGGCCGAGCAGGGCGCGGGCCGGGGTCAGCGGGCCGTCGGTCTGGCCCAGGTGTACACCGACACCCAGGCGTGCGGCCAGTTCGGCGTCGTCGTTGATCAGCAGCTGGGTGCCGTAGCGCTCGCAGAGCTTCATCAGCCCTTCGGCTTCACGCAGGCGGCGCGCCGCGTCGTCACTTTTGTCGCGGTACTGCAGCAGGCACACGCCGCCTTCCAGTGCCGCCTCGACATGGGACAGGAACCGGCCGGCGAGCAGCTGGCTGTCGGTGATTGCATACAGACCGCGTAGCTTCATTGAAAGCCTCGTATCAGGAACAGAAGTCCAGGGGCAGGCGGCGCGGCACGTACTGGCCCCTGCCCAGCTGCTCGGCGTCACGCAGGGTGCGCCAGGTGTAGTCCAGAGCGCTGCGCACGGCGCTTTCCAGCTGCTCGCCGTGGGCCAGGCGGCCAGCCAGGGCGCTGGCCAGGGTGCAGCCCGAGCCATGGTAGCTGCCCGGCAGGCGCTGGCAGGTCCAGGTGTGGTGCTGACCGTTCTGGGTGTACAGGCGGTTGTGAATTTCGTCTTCGTCGCCGTGACCGCCGGTAATCAGCAGGTGTCTACAGAACGGCAGCAGCTTTTCGGCACATTCGTCGGCGGTGCCTTCGGGCAGTTCGGCGAGGATGCGCGCTTCGGGCAGGTTCGGCGTGGCGATGGTCGCCAGTGGCAGCAGGCGTTCGCGCACGGCGTAGCCCACCTCGTCCTTGCCCAGGCGGCCACCGCCGCCGGCACGCAGCACCGGGTCGCAAACCAGCGGCAGGTGCGGGTGGGCGGCCAGCAGTTCGGCGACGGTGTCGACCATCTCGATCGAACCGAGCATGCCCAGCTTGACGGCGGCCACCGTGGAGTCGGCCAGTACGGCATTGGCCTGGGCCAGTACCCACTCGCGGTCGAGCACGCGGAAGTCGGAAACGTTGACGGTATCCTGCACGGTCAGGGCGGTCACTGCGGGTGCAGCGTGACAGCCTTGGGCGATCAGGGCTTCGATATCTGCCTGCAGGCCGGCGCCGCCACTGGGGTCGTGGCCGGAGAGACAGAGGACAACGGGGCGGGAGCTGTAGGTATTCATGGTCGGCGAGCTTACCACCAAACCTGTTTGGGCGGATCGTCCGACAAACGAGTTTTACTGATCGATCGGTCAGATTCTAATTCTATGAACTTCTGAAAGTATTGATTTAGAGCCTTTTCTTTGGTTTTTGATATGGCCGATTGCCAGGTTGCGAAGCTATGCTAGAGTGCTCGGATAACTCGACAAACGGGTTCTGCCGGATAACGTCGTCTCAAACGGATGGGAGGCTACCGCGACGCGACCGGACAGGCCATGCTGGGGCTGTATGCGCTATTTGCTGATTGTGCTTCTGGGCTTGCTGCCCGTGCTGGCCGGAGCGGTCGATTTCGACGACGCTACCCGGCATCTTCCATTGGGCAAGGCCATGCAGGTTTACGAAGACCTCGATGGCAGTGCCAGCATCGCCCAGGTCAGTGCCCCCGGGTTTGCCAAATTCTTCCGCCCCCACCATGAAGACGTGCTGAACGCCGGTTATTCCACCTCGGTGTTCTGGCTCAAGGTCGAGCTGCGCCCCGTTGCCCCGCCCGGCGCTGCCCCGCGGCAGTGGCTGCTGGAGCTGGCCTATCCGCCGCTGGACCACCTCGAGCTGTACTTGCCTGACGGCAGCGGCGTATACCGCCTGGCGCAGCGCACCGGCGATGCCTTGCCCTACGACAGCCGGCAGATACGGCAGAACAACTACCTGTTCAAGTTGCAGTTGCCCCCTGGCAAGGTGACCATCGCCTACCTGCGGCTGCACAGCCAGGGTTCGGTACAAGCGCCGCTGGCGCTGTGGTCCCCTGAAGCCTACCTGGAAGAGCAGCCCACGCGCCTGTACGTGCTGGGGATCATCTACGGCGTGTTACTGGTGATGCTGGTGTACAACCTGTTCATCTACCTCAGCGTGCGCGACGTCAGCTACCTCTACTACATCCTCTATATCGCCTCGTTCGGTTTCTACCAGGTATCGGTGAACGGTGCAGGCGTGGCCTACTTCTGGCCGGACAGCCCCTGGTGGGCGAACGCCTCGACGCCGCTGTTCATTGGTGCGGCCGGCCTGTTCGGCTGCCAGTTCGCCCGGCACTTCCTGCAACTGGGTAACATCAGCCGTGGTTTCGACCGGCTGCTGCAGCTACTGATGCTGGGCGGCGCTTTGGTCATGGTAATGGCGGTGAGCATGCCCTACGGCATTGCCCTGCGCATGGCCACGCTACTGGCGTTGCTGTTCACCGTGAGCATCTTCAGCGCCGGCCTGTACGCCTGGTGGCGTGGCTTGCGCGTGGCGCGCTGGTTCATCATCGCCTGGACGGCGTTCCTGCTTGGCGGGCTGGTCAACACCCTGATGGTGCTGGGCCACCTGCCAAATGTGTTCATCACCATGTATGCCAGCCAGCTCGGTTCTGCGCTGGAGGTAGCATTGCTGTCGCTGGCGCTGGCCGACCGTATCAACAGCCTGCGTGAGCAACAGGCGCAGACCTTGCGCGAGACTGGGCGCACGTTGGAGCAGCTGAACCTGCAACTGGCCAGGAGCAACCGCCTGAAGGACGAGTTTCTGGCCAGCGTGACCCATGAGCTGCGCACCCCGATGAATGGCGTGATCGGCTCGCTGGAGCTGATGCACACCCTGCCGATGGAAGCCGAGATGGCCCAGTACCACCGCACGGCGGTGGGGTCGGCGCAAGGCATGATGGACATGGTCGACGCCATTCTTACCCTGTCCGAGCTGCAGGCAGGCCGCCTGCGCGCGCAGCCGGCGCCGTTCAGCCTGCGCGCACTGCTGCAGGGCTTGCGCGCCGGTTATGCAGGGCAGTCCCTGCGCAAAGGCTTGTACCTCAGCCTGGACATACCGGCCGACCTGCCGGACGGGCTGCTGGGTGACGGGAAGAAACTGGCCCAGTGCCTGGGCTGCCTGGTGGACAACGGTTTGAAGTTCACCCATCAGGGCGGGGTGATGATCCAGGTGCGCGGCCGCCGGTTGGGGCCGGGCGACCTGGCCTTGACCTTTACCATCAGTGATAGCGGTATCGGCTTCGATGACCTGGAGCAGTCGACCCTGTACCAGCGGTTCTTCCAGGTCGACGGTTCGATGACCCGGCGGTATGGCGGCCTGGGGATTGGCTTGTCGATCTGCCGGCAGATGGGGGAATTGCTGGGGGCCAGGTTGGCGCATGAATCGACGCGCGGGTTGGGGAGCCGGTTTGAATTGAGTTTGAACGTGGCGATTTCGCAGGTGCAGATGAGCCCGAATATAGTGCAGACGCGGCGCTTGCTTTGAAGGCATAGCGTTCGTGAGGGCTGGCAGGTGTTCGCCGGGGGCAGGTGCAGCGCCTATGAGATCGAGCGCCGCCCGCGCGGCGCTTCGCAGCACAAGGCTGCTCCTACGTTTGTCTCGGGCCAGTAACACCTGGGCCAACGCGCGCGACCGCCTGGTTTGCCCGACACGATATCGAGGTGAACACCAAGGGGCCGCGCGCCTCTGCCTCAGGAACCACTGGCCCGAAACAAATGTAGGAGCAGCCTTGTGCTGCGAAGCGCCGCGCGGGCGGCGCTCGATCTCATAGACGCTGCACCTGCCACGGCGAGCAGCTTCAGCCCTGATGCCTCCCAAGGTATGCGCCACCCCCACCACACGTTTAGTCATTAATGCCCCTTTGACTCCCCCGCAAGCAGTGCTTCACTGGGTCTCTCAAGCCTACCCGGATCCAGGAGCCCCCCGATGAACCTGCACCAGTACGCTGAAACCCACGAAGTCACCAACCAGCCGCCGCCTCTCGACGGTGCCAACCTGTACCGCCTCGACCTGCCTTTGCAGGAATGGTCCCGGCGTTTCGGCGCGGGCTGGGCCGAGTCGCGGATAGATGCCTACGGCGCCCTGGCGGGCGGCCCGCTGATGCAGGCAGGTTTCCTGGCCAACGCGCACAAGCCGGAGTTCATCAGCCACGACCGCTATGGCCATCGCATCGACCTGGTCGAGTTCCACCCGGCCTACCACGAGCTGATGCGTACCGCCGTCGAGCACGGCCTGCCTTCTTTGCCATGGGCCGAACCCCGCGCTGGCGCCCATGTGGCACGCGCGTCGATGACTTACCTGCACAGCCAGGCCGAAGCCGGTACTGGGTGCCCGCTGACCATGACCTTCGCTGCCGTGCCGGCGCTGCGCCTTCAGCCCGAGCTGGCCGAGTACTGGCTGCCGAAAATCCTTGCCTGCGAGTATGACCCGCGCAACGTCGGCGACCGGCACAAGGCCGGGGTCACCCTGGGCATGGCCATGACCGAGAAGCAGGGCGGCACCGATGTGCGCGCCAATACCACGCGGGCCTACCCGGTAGGGGCACCTGGCCCGGGCCAGCCATATGAGCTGGTCGGGCACAAGTGGTTCTGCTCGGCACCCATGTGCGATGCCTTCCTCACGCTGGCGCAAACCGAAAAAGGCCTGAGCTGCTTCCTGCTGCCGCGCCATCGCCCGGACGACAACCGCAACCAGTTCTACATCCAGCGCCTGAAGAACAAGCTGGGCAACAGCTCCAACGCCTCCAGCGAGGTGGAGTTCCGTGGTGCGCTGGCATGGATGATTGGGGAGGAAGGGCGGGGTGTGCCAACCATCATCGAGATGGTCGCCATGACCCGTTTCGACTGCATGGTCGGCTCCAGCGCCCTGATGCGTCAGGCGTTGACCCAGGCGGCCCATCACTGCGCGCACCGCAAGGTCGGCGGCCGGTTGCTCAATGAGCAGCCGCTGATGCAGAACGTGCTGGCCGACCTTGCCCTGGAAAGCGAGGCGGCACTGGCCCTGAGCCTGCGTATGGGGCAGGCACTGGAGCAACTCGACGACCCGCAGCAGGCGCATTTCGCCCGGCTGGTCACGGCGGTTGGCAAGTACTGGATCTGCAAACGGGCGCCGGCCATGATCAACGAGGCCGCCGAATGCCTGGGCGGTGCGGGTTATGTCGAAGACAGCATCCTGCCACGGCTGTACCGCGAGGCACCGGTCAATTCGACCTGGGAGGGCTCGGGCAACGTGCAGTGCCTGGATGTGCTGCGGGCCTTGTCCAAGGAGCCGGGCGTGCTCGATGCGCTGTTCGCCGAATTGGGCGACGGGCATGGGGATCCGCGGCTGGCGGCGCATATCGGCAACCTCAAGGGGGCGTTTGCCGACACCGGCGACATACAGTACCGCGCGCGGCAGCTGACCGAGGATATCGCGCTGGCGCTTCAGGCCAAGCTGTTGCTGGAGGCGGGCAACGCGGTGGTCAGCGATGCGTTTATCGGTAGCCGCCTGACGGGTGGTGGACGGGCGTATGGGGCGCTGCCACGGGGTGTGGATGTGCAGGCATTGGTGATCAGGGCAACACCTGCCTGGCCGAGTTGAGGTGTGTTTGAAGGCCCTATCGCCGGCAAGCCAGCTTCCACAGGTAATGCGCAATGTTCGATACCGGTGGAGGACTTGTGGGCGCTGGTTTGCCGGCGATAGGGCCGGTACTGACCGCCGGGGATGTAATTGCCATGAAACGCAGGCAAGATGGTTCACATGCATGTCCAGACAGGAAGCACAGTGTGAGCCACGCTTTTGTAGTCGTTGATACCCCCGAACAGGCCGTCGACCGTCTGGCGGCCCTGCATGAACAGGCTACCGGGGCCCTTAGCCAGGCCCTCAAGCGTTACCTGAAGGATCGTACCGAGCCGGGCGCCGATGAGCGCGACCTGTTCCGCTACCCGGCGCTGCGCCTGACCTACTACAGCCACGGTGAGGTCGCCGCCACCACGCGGGCCTATGCCAAGGTGCAGGTGGCCGGCACCTACAGCGTCACCGTCACCCAGCCCGCTGCGTTCCGTGGCTACTTGCTGGAGCAGTTGCGCCCCCTGATGCACGACTACACCGTCACGGTAGAGGTAGGCATCAGCGAGCAGAACATTCCATACCCTTACGTAGTCGACCAGGGCGACGAACTGGCCGGCAGCGGCATTACCGCCGCGCAGCTGGCGCGGGTGTTCCCTAGCACCGACCTGTCGGCCGCCACTGACAACATCGCCGATGGCCTGTACGACTGGGACCGTGCCGAAATTTTCCCACTGGCGCTGTTCGACGCCGCGCGCGTCGACTTTTCGCTGCGCCGCCTAGTGCACTACACCGGCAGCGACTGGCGCCATGTGCAGCCGTGGATCCTGCTGACCAACTACCACCGTTATGTCGACCAGTTCATCAGCCACGGTCTGGAGCAACTTCGCGACGACCCGCGCTTCGTGCGCATGGTGCTGCCGGGCAACGTGGTGATCGAAAAAGCCATGGATCACGGTGAAACCCAGGCCCTGGTCGCCAGCGTGATCTGGCACCGCTACCAGATGCCGGCCTACCACCTGATCGCCGCCGACGGCGACGGCGTGACCTTGGTCAACATTGGTGTCGGCCCGTCCAACGCCAAGAACATCACCGACCACCTGGCCGTGCTGCGCCCGCACTGCTGGCTGATGATCGGCCACTGCGGCGGCTTGCGGCAGTCGCAAACCATCGGCGACTACGTGCTGGCCCACGCCTACATGCGCCGTGACGGCATTCTCGACCGGGTGGTGCCGCCGAACATCCCCATTCCAGCCCTGGCCGAAGTGCAACTGGCCTTGCAGGAAGCGGCTGCGCAGGTTACCGGCGAACGTGGCGAACAGCTGAAGAAACGCCTGCGCACCGGCACCGTGCTGACCTACGACGACCGTAACTGGGAGCTGCGATGGGCCCAGGAACGGCCGCTGATCAACCTGTCGCGTGCCGTGGCCGTGGACATGGAAAGCGGGACCATTGCCGCACAGGGTTACCGTTTGCGCGTGCCGTACGGCACCTTGCTGTGTGTGTCCGACAAGCCGCTGCACAGCGAGATCAAGCTGCCGGGTTCGGCCAACGCCTTCTACAACCGGGCGGTCAGCCAGCACCTGAAGATCGGCATTGCCGCCCTCGACCTGTTGCGCACCGAGCTCAACTCGCTGCACTCGCGTAAACTGCGCAGCTTCGATGAGCCGCCGTTCCGCTGAGGATCCATGTCACTGCCACCCCGTAACAAGCCGCGCCGCCCCCAGGCGCGGCCTGCCGCCGGCCCGCGTCGCCAGCCCAAGGCGCCACCGGCCGAGCCGCGCCTGATCCTGTTCAACAAACCGTTCGACGTGCTGACCCAGTTCAGCGACGGCGAAGGGCGCGCGACCCTCAAGGACTTCATCGACATCGCGGGCGTGTACCCTGCCGGGCGGCTGGACCGCGACAGCGAAGGCCTGCTGTTGCTGACCAACGATGGCGGGCTGCAGGCGCGTATTGCCGACCCCAAGCACAAGCTGGCCAAGACTTACTGGGTACAGGTGGAGGGGGAACCGAGCGACGAGCAGTTGCAGCGCTTGCGCGATGGCGTGGAGCTGAACGATGGGCCGACTTTACCGGCCGAGGCGCGGCGGCTGGAAGAACCCGACTTGTGGCCACGCAACCCCCCGGTACGCTTTCGCAAGAGCGTGCCGACCAGCTGGCTGGAACTGGTGATTCGCGAGGGGCGTAACCGGCAGGTACGGCGGATGACGGCGGCAGTGGGGCTGCCGACCTTGCGTTTGGTGCGGGTGCGGATTGGTGACTGGGCGCTGGATGGGCTGGAGCAGGGGTGCTGGCGCGAAGTGCCGGCGAAGTTGCAGCGCTCCCGCCATTCCTGAGCCTTAAACGCCTTCGAGAAACCCCACCACCACGCTCTTGATGATAAAGGCCAGCACCCCCAGCCCCAGCACGAAGAACAGGATCAACGTCCCGAACTTGCCTGCCTTGGACTTTTTCGCCAGGTCCCAGACGATGAAACCCATGAAACCGATCAATACGGTAACCAGGATGATCATCATCCACTCTTCGAATACGGCGGGATCCATCTGTGTTCTCCAGGCAGGCTGAGCAGCCGATTATACGCCGGCTACCGTGGGCATTTAACGCAGGTGGGTCAATGGCAGCTCGGTGCTGGCCAACACCTGGTTGAGCACGAAGCTTGAACGCACGCTGGTGACGCCTTCGATACGGGTCAGGCTGCCTAGAAGCAGTTTCTGGTAATGGTCCATGTCCGGCACCACCACTTTGAGCTGGTAGTCGGCATCCATCCCGGTGACCAGGCTGCATTCAAGCACCTGCGGCAGGATGCGGATGGCCGCCTCGAAGGTTTCGAAGCGCTCCGGGGTGTGGCGGTCCATGCCGATCAGCACGTAGGCGGTGAGGCTCAGGCCCAGCTTCTTGCGGTCGAGCAGCGCTACCTGGCGCGAGATGTAGCCGTCGTCCTCCAGTTGCTTGACCCGACGCGAGCATGGCGAAGGCGACAGGCCTATGCGTTCGGCCAGTTCCTGGTTGGAAATGCGCGCATCGCGCTGCAATTCGGCGAGGATGCTCAGGTCGTAGCGGTCAAGTTTGCTCATGGCATTTGCCCTTTTCTGTTCGTATTGCGGCGAATTATCAATCCAGGGTGAAAAATTGCGCAAGTGCTATTTATCTGAGCAATCTTCGCAATCCTCTGCCGCAACCTGTCCGGTATCTTTATCCACAGAATCACTGCCCGGACATCAGTCCACAGCGACGCGCCCTAGGCGGGCGGTCGCGGCCAGCCATCCAACAGGATGCACTCGGCCCCCGGGCTACACACCCTCCAGAAGACGGTGTGAGGTGAGCCGGCGCCACAAGTGCCGAGCACGGACGACAATTTCAGAAGGGAGGCCCTGTGGCCTCCCTTTTTTCTGTCTGGAAATTTAATTGGCCTGTGGTGCCGTCACGGTAGACTGGCTCTAGTTGCCGTATTTTCTACCGTGAGGAACACCATGAAGTCGCGCATCTGGCAGTTGGCAGGTGTTGGTTTGCTGGGTTTGAGCATCAGCCTGGGGGCCTTGGCCGAAGGGCCGGGTGAGGGGCATGGCGAACGAGGCCAGCAGGGGCAGGCAGAAGGCACGCCTGGCCGCTCATTGAACTCGCGCGACGAAGTGCGCCAGACCCAGCCGCCAAGGGAGGGCTATTACCAGGACATTCCCCGGCGCCACGGCGATAACCATCAATGGGAAGCTGGCGGCCCAGGGCAACGTCCCGGTGGCGACTGGCAGGGGCGCCCGGATGGCCACGGCAATGGCTGGGGGCCTGGGCCGCAGTATCGACCGGGTCACACTGTCGATCATTTCCCCGACCGCTACTGGAAAGTGCCTTACCGGGGGGCGGACTACTTCTACTCCGGTGGCTACTGGTATCGCCCCCATGGTGGCAGTTACATCGTCGTGACCCCGCCTTACGGCGTGCGGGTCAATTACCTGCCGCCCTATGCGCAGGAGGTCTGGCTGGGTGGGGCGATGTTCTTCCTGGTGGCCGACACCTATTACCAGTACCTGGCTGACAGCCGGGAGTATGTGGTGGTCAACCCACCTGTCGCCGCCCCGGCCCCCGTACCGGTGGCGCCGGCAACCGGCGGGTATGACGTGGTGGCTTACCCGATGAACGGGCAGGGGCAACAGCAGCAGGAGCAGGACCGCTACCAGTGCCATCGCTGGGCGGTGAGCCAGTCGGGGTTCGACCCGGCGACGGCGACCTACGCACCGGCGGCCAATGTGCTCGACACCTATCGCCGGGCGCTGGGTGCCTGCTTCAGTGGCCGGGGTTACAGCATCAACTAAGCCAGATGTGCTGTCTGTCCCGGCGATAGGACCCTTGCAGATTCAAACAGGGTCGGCGTGCACCATCACATCCGCCAGTGGATAACGCTGGCGGATCACCCGCGAGGCCTCCACGCACAAACCATGCGCATCATGCAGCGGCAACTGCCCCGGCAGCTCCAGGTGCAGCTGCACGAACCACTGGTTGCCCGACACCCGCGTACGCAGGTCATGCACACCTTTCACCCCGGGTATGGCCAAAACCAGTGTGGTCATGTCCTCGCCAACATCACCGGGCAGCTCCTTGTCCATCAGGATTGCCGTACTCTCGCGGGCAATCTGCAACGCGCTCCAGAGGATGTAGCAGGCAATGCCCAGGCCGAACAGTGCATCCAGTTGTGGCCAGCCAAAGCGTGCCAGCAACAGGGCCAGCAGAATGCTGCTGTTCAACAGCAGGTCCGAGCGGTAATGCAGGGAGTCGGCCCGCACTGCGGTGGAGCCGGTCAGGCGAACGACCTTGCGTTGCAGTGCCAGCAAGGCAAAGGTCAGCCCCAGCGACAGCAGCATCACTGCAATGCCGACGCCGGTATCGCCCAAGGGTTGCGGCGTGTGCAGGCGTTCGGCCGCCTGTACGCCAATCAGCACCGCACTGACGCCGATGAACAACGCTTGCGCCATACCGGCCAAGGCTTCGGCCTTGCCATGGCCAAAACGGTGGTCGTCGTCGGCCGGGCGCAAGGCGTAGTGCACCGCGAGCAGGTTGATAAACGAGGCGACAGCATCCAGTGCCGAGTCGGTCAACCCGGCCAGCAGGCTGATCGAGCCGCTCAGCCACCAGGCCAGCGCCTTGCTCAGCACCAGGATACTGGCCACCGCCAGTGAGGCGCGGGTGGCCAGGCGTAGCAGGCGCTGGTGTTCGGCTGGGGTGATCATCCGTGGTCAACGTCCGTGCGTGGGGTTCAGGCTGCCGGCACCAGGCCCAGGCTGGCCAGCTGTTCGACGCTGCCGCGGTGCTGGATCAGCCGTGGGTCATTCAGCGGCAGGCGCTGGCCCAGTTCGCTTTCGATGATGGCCTGCAACTTCAGGTTGTCGACCTTGCCGTCGGGGCTGACCGCTTCTTGCAGCTTGGCCGGGTCGACCTGGGCGGTGCGGCCACCCGGGTAGTAGATGGCGCCAGTGGCGAAGTCGATGCCGAAGGCAATCAGCCCCGGGATGACGTAGAACAGAATGCCGATGGCGTCCATTGCGGCTACCACGGGGTCGATCTTGCCGCCGATCTGGCCGCGCCGGTCCGGGTAGAAAATGGTACCGCAGGCCGTCAGCTGGGTCAGCAAGGTGGCGATGAGGGCGCCGCCGATGACGCGGGATGGGATGCGCATGTAAATCTCCGAGAAGGTATTCAGCAGGGCAAGCGAAGCGCCTGCGCCTGAAGCTTAAGACCATGATAGAGCAGGCTGGGTTCGCCGTTATACTCGCCAGATTGTTCGAGGACCACCATGATTTCATTACCGATCGATGCCGTCTTGCCTGCTTTGCGCCATGCCCTGGAAAAACGTGACGAAGCTGTGCTCGAAGCGCCACCCGGCGCCGGCAAGACCACCCGCGTGCCGCTGGCGCTGCTGAACGAGCCGTGGCTTGCCGGGCAGACCATCCTCATGCTCGAACCGCGGCGCCTGGCGGCGCGTGCGGCAGCCGAACGGCTGGCCAGTGAACTGGGCGAGCAGGTGGGTGAAACGGTGGGATACCGCATCCGCCTGGACAGCAAGGTCGGGCCGAAAACCCGTATCGAGGTGGTGACCGAAGGCATTCTTACCCGCCGCCTGCAAGCCGACCCGGCGCTGGAAGGCGTGGGCCTGCTGATCTTTGACGAATTCCACGAACGCAGCCTGGATGCCGACCTGGCCCTGGCGCTGAGCCTCAACGGCCGCGCGTTGCTGCGTGACGACCCACCGCTGAAGATCATGCTGATGTCGGCAACCCTGGAAGGCGAGCGCCTGTCACGGCTGCTGGACGACGCCCCGGTGGTCAGCAGTGAGGGCCGCATGCACCCGGTGGACATCCGCTGGGGGCGGCCCTTCCAGCCGGGCGAGTTCATCGAGCCACGGGTCGTGGACAGCGTGCTGCAGGCGCTGGCCGACCAGACGGGCAGCGTGCTGGTGTTCTTGCCGGGCCAGGCCGAAATCCGCCGGGTGCATCAGAGCCTGCAGGAAGCACTGGGCGAGCGGCCGGAGATTCTGCTGTGCCCGCTGCATGGCGAACTTGACCTCAATGCCCAGCGTGCAGCCATCGACCCGGCGCCCAAGGGCCAGCGCAAGGTGGTGCTGGCCACCAACATTGCCGAAACCAGCCTGACCATCGACGGCGTGCGCGTCGTGATCGACGCAGGCCTGGCCCGGGTGCCGCGTTTTGACCCTGGCAGTGGCATGACCAGGCTGGATACACAGCGTATCTCCCGCGCCAGCGCCACCCAGCGTGCCGGCCGTGCCGGCCGCCTGGAGCCGGGCGTGTGCTACCGGCTGTGGTCCGAAGCCCAGCATGACCAACTGGCTGCCCATGGCAGCGCCGAAATCCTCCAGGCCGACCTGGCAGGCCTGGCCCTGCAACTGGCGCGCTGGGGCGTCGCCCCCCATCAGTTGAGCTGGCTCGACCAGCCGCCCAGCGCAGCGTTTACCCAGGCTCAGGACCTGCTGGCGCGCCTGGGGGCATTCAAACCGGGCAGCCGCGACAACCTCAGCGATCACGGCCAGGCCATGGCCGAGCTGCCGGCCCACCCCCGTATCGCCCATTTGTTGCTGCGGGGGCAGAGCCTGGGTTTGGCCGCCATGGCCTGTGATGTGGCGGCGTTGCTCGGTGAGCGGGATATCCAGCGTGGCGGCGGTGCCGACCTGCACAGCCGGCTGGCCCTGGTCAGCGGCGAGAGCAAGGCCAGCCGTGGCGGCCAGGGTGGCGTGCAGCGCGCCCGGCAGCTTGCGCGTCAGTACCGTGGCCTGTTGCGCGGCAAGGCCGGGGCCGCCGTCGCCGACCCCGATCATCCGCGCTGGCTTGGCGCCTTGCTGGCGCTGGCCTATCCCGACCGGGTCGCGCAGCAGCGGCGTGCAGGGGGCGCCGAGTATCGCCTGGCCAACGGCCGTGCTGCCTTGTTCGGCGAGGTCGATGCGTTGATGAAGCACCCGTGGTTGGTGATCGCCGACCTGGGCAGCCGCCAGGGCCAGCGCGAAGAGCGCATCTACCTTGCGGCAGAATTTGACCCGGCGCTGCTTGATGATGTGCTGGCCGAGCAGGTCGAGCGTGTCGATCTACTCGACTGGGACGAGCGTGAGCAGGTGCTGCGTGCCGAGCGCCAAACCAAAGTCGGTGAGCTGATACTAAGCCGTGAACCACTGGCGGGCCTGACTGACGAAGCGCGGGCCAAGGCGCTGCTTGGCCTGGTACGGCGCAAAGGCCTGAACCTGCTGACATGGACCCCGGAACTGCGCCAGTGGCAGGCGCGGGTGGCACTGTTGCGCCAGCTGGACCTGGACAGGGACGGGCAAAGCGAATGGCCCGACCTGGGTGACGAGGCGCTGCTCGCCAGCCTGGAAGACTGGTTGCAGCCCTACCTTGGCAAAGTGTCCCGGCTCAGCCACTTCAGCGCGCTGGACCTGCCGTCGCTGCTGCGCAATCTGCTGCCCTGGCCGCTGCCGCAACGCCTGGAAGAACAGGCCCCCGCGCACCTGGCCGTGCCGTCCGGCTCGAATATCCGCCTGGACTACAGCGAAACCCCGCCGATTCTCGCCGTGCGCCTGCAAGAACTGTTCGGCCTGGCCGATACCCCGCGCATCGCCAATGGCCGGCAGCAGGTCAAGTTGCACCTGCTGTCGCCGGCACGCCGACCGGTGCAGGTGACCCAGGACCTGGCCAACTTCTGGCGCACGACCTATGCCGAAGTGAAGAAAGACCTGAAAGGGCGGTACCCCAAGCATTACTGGCCGGACGACCCTCTGGTGGCCGAAGCTACGGCGCGGGCCAAGCCTCGGGGTACCTGATTACGGTGCTGCCTGGCCGAAACGCGGGCCTGGGCATCACGCCCCGGCTTCGCCCTCCAGCAGCATGAACAGGCGGTACAGCACCACGGTGCTGAACAACTGCAGGAAGCCGCTGAGGCTGTCCATGGCCAGCTCCATGCCCGGCGATGGCTCGGGGAAGGCCATCAGCAACAGCCCGTCGATCAGCCAGATCGGTGCCAGCACGGCCACCACGCAAATCATGATGCGCATGAAGTGCCCGGTGGTCATGCGTGCGCTTTCGCGCATTGCCTGCACCACCGGCAGGCCGCGCAGCACCAGCAGGTACTCGGCGAACACCAGGTTGATCATGATCCACACGCCCGGGAAGATGAACAGCGCCAGGCCGGCCATGATCAGCAGCGAACTGATCAGGATCAGCAGGGCCAGTTGCGGCCATAGCTGCAGGGCGCGGGCGAACAGGTCGCGCTTGCCGATGTCCTGGCCGTTGCTGCGCGTGTGCAGGTAAAGAATCAGTGCCGCGCTGTACAGCGGGTAGAACAGCAGGCTGACCAGCATGCCGTAGGCCGGCGATGCCTGGTCGCCCATCTGCCGGTACAGCAGCTGGGTGAGCAAGGCCTCCAGCACCACCAACGGCAGGCACAGCTGGAGGATGTTCGGCAGGTGGCGGCGGAAGAAGTACAGGGAGTCGCGCAGAACGCTCAGCGGATTCATCAGTCAACATCGCATGGCAGTAAAATCAGGGGCATAACTTTAGCCCAAAGCGGGCGTGGGGCTGTCACTTGCTGAAAAAAGTTTCACGGCGCCAGTGATTGAATCCCGTGCCGCTACACCCCATCTTTGACGCTGTCCGTTGTCCTGCTACCCCACGAGGTCGCCCCATGAACACTGAAGAACAAACCCTGATCGACGGCCTGTTCGGCCGCATCAAGCAAGCCGAAGACCCAAGCCAGCCGCGTGACGCGCAGGCCCAGGCGTGCATCGAGCAACACCTGCGCCAGCAGCCGGCGGCGCCTTACTACATGGCCCAGGCGATTTTGGTGCAGGAGGCGGCAATCAAGCGCCTCGACGAACAGAACAAGCAGCTGGAGGCCGAGTTGAAGCAGGCCCGCGCCCAGGCCGAGGCGGCACAGGCTGGCAACGGCGCACCGGGCAGCGGCGGCGGTGGTTTCTTGTCCAGCATCTTTGGCTCGGGCGGGCGCAATGCGGCGCCGGCTGTGCAGCCTCAGCGCCCTTCGGCGCCGCCTGCAGCATCCGGTGGTGGCTGGCGCGAGCCGTCGGCACCGGGCTTCTCCCAGGCTCAGCCGCAACCGCAGCAGCCAGGCTTTGGCGCTGCGCCGGCGCGCGGCGGTGCCAGCAGCTTCCTCGGTGGGGCCATGCAGACCGCAGCCGGTGTGGCCGGTGGTGTGTTGCTGGCCCAGGGCATCAGCAGCCTGTTCAACCACAATTCACAGCCCGAGGAAGTGGTCGAGGTAATCAAGGAAGAGCCAGCACCGGCCAGCGACAGCGGTGGCTGGAACGATCAGGGCGGGCAGCAGCAAGTGGCTGACAACGGTGGTTGGGGCAGTGACCAGGGCGGTTATGCCGACACCGATTACGGCAGCGACGATGGCGGGTTCTTCTCGGACGACGATTCGTACGTGTGACAGGTCTGGCATACTGCTGGCAATTTTGGGGGCGCTTTGCGCCCCTTCGCGGGCCAGACATGAGGTTCCCAGGTGAAAAAGATCGCGCTGTTCGCCGATGTGCAGAACCTCTACTACACCGTGCGCCAGGCCCACGGGTGCCATTTCAACTACACCGCGTTGTGGGCCGACGTCATCCGTGAAGGCGAAATTGTCGAAGCGGTGGCCTATGCCATCGACCGTGGCGACAGCAAGCAACAGCAGTTCCAGCAGATTTTGCGCAACCTTGGTTTCGATGTGCGCCTCAAGCCTTTCATCCAGCGCAGCGATGGCTCGGCCAAAGGGGACTGGGATGTGGGTATTACCCTGGATGTGATCGATGCGGCCAGCCGGGTCGACCAGGTGGTGCTGGCCTCTGGCGATGGCGACTTCGACCTGCTGCTGGAACGGGTGATCCAGCGCCACGGTACAGAGGCCGTGGTGTATGGCGTGCCTGGGCTTACCGCATTGTCGCTGATCCGTGCGGCCACCCGTTATGTGCCCATCGAGGGTAAGCTGTTGCTCAAACATTGAGGCCCCTTCATGGAACGTATTGCTGTCATCGACTTTGAAACTACCGGCATCAGCCCTGGCGCCGGCTGCCGCGCCACCGAAGTGGCAGTGGTGATGCTGGAAGGCGGGCGTATCGTCGAGCGCTACCAGAGCCTGATGAACGCTGGCGTGCCGGTACCGGCCTTCGTCGCCGGGCTGACCGGGATTACCACCGCCATGCTGCGCAGCGCACCACCGGTGGACAAGGTTATGAACGAAGTGGCCGAGTTTGTCGGCGACACCCCGCTGCTGGCACACAACGCGGCGTTCGACCAGAAGTTCTGGGACTACGAACTGAGTCGCATCGGCCGTAGCCGCAGCCAGTCGTTCGCCTGCTCCCTGCTGTTGTCGCGGCGCCTGCTGCCGATGGCACCGAACCACAAGCTGGGCACCCTGACCCGCTGGGCCGGCCTGCCGGACACCGGTACCGCGCACCGGGCCATGGCCGATGCCGAGATGGCCGCCAACCTGCTGCAGCACCTGGTAGGCGAACTGCGCCAGGCCCATGGTATTCAGCAACTGTCCCATGGCCTGCTTTGCCGTCTGCAGAAAGTGCCTGCCGCAAAGGTACGTGAAACCCTGGCCAAGTTCCGCTAAGGCCACCGTCCAAGCTGTGCGCACCAAAAGTGTGCCGCTCATTTGAGCCCGTTCTGTAACGTAACTTCACCCAGGCAGGCCGTTAAACTGAATCACCCGTAAACGGATTTCGAGTTTTTCCCATGCCTGCCGCCCGTCGCTTCCCGTTGCTGCTCATTGGTGCTTTCCTGGCCTTGTACCTGGTCTGGGGCTCTACCTATCTGTTCATTCGTATTGGCGTGGAGAGCTGGCCGCCGATGCTCATGGCTGGTGTGCGCTTCGTGATTGCTGGGGGGCTGCTGTACGGTTTTCTGCGCTGGCGCGGTGCGCCGGCGCCGACCTGGGCGCAGTGGCGGGCGGCAGGGGCAATCGGCTTTCTGCTGCTCAGCTGTGGCAACGGCGGTGTGACCGTGGCCGAACATGCCGGGGTGGCATCGGGCGTGGCGGCGCTGGCGGTGGCGACAGTGCCCTTGTTCACCTTGCTGTTCGGCCTGTTGTTCGGGCACCGCAACTCGCGGCTGGAGTGGGCGGGGATTGCCCTGGGGCTGGTGGGTATCGGCCTGCTGAACCTGGGTTCGAACTTGCAGGCAAGCCCGGTGGGTGCTGCCCTGATCATTTTCGCGGCGGCGTCGTGGGCGTTCGGCTCGGTGTGGAGCAAGACCTTGCCATTGCCCCAGGGGCCGATGGCCAGCGCGGCGGAAATGCTGGTGGGTGGCGCGGCGCTGTTGCTGGGCAGCGTGCTGTCTGGCGAGCGTATGACGCAGATGCCGACCGCGGCCGGCTGGGGGGCGTTGGCCTACCTGGTGTTCTTTGGCTCGATCCTGGCGTTCAGCGCCTACATGTACCTGCTCAAGAACGTACGCCCGGCGGCGGCCACCAGCTATGCCTACGTCAACCCGGCGGTTGCCGTGCTGCTGGGCATCGTCTTTGCCGGCGAACAGATTGGCGCAGAGGAGTGCGTGGCCATGGCGGTGATTATCGGTGCGGTGGTGCTGATCGGCCTGCCACAGTGGCGCAAGGCACCTGCGCCTGCGCAGCCGCTGGAAGGCGAAATCTGCAAGTAGGCCGGGGTGATGCGGTAAACTTGCCGCCTTCGCTGAACCCCCTGACGGTATTGCCATGAATTTCGCCAAACTCGGCCTGATCGAACCGCTGCTGCGCACCCTGCAGCAGCTGGACTACACCACCCCGACCCCGGTGCAGGCCAAGGCCATCCCCGCCGTGCTGGCCGGCCGCGACCTGATGGCCGCAGCCCAGACCGGTACCGGCAAGACCGCAGGCTTTGCCCTGCCCGTGCTGCAGCGTCTGGCGCTGGAGGGCGAGAAGGTGGCCAGCAACTCGATCCGCGCGCTGGTGCTGGTGCCTACCCGCGAGCTGGCCGAGCAGGTGCACAACAACGTGCGCGAGTACGCCGAGAACCTGCCGCTGAGCACTTACGCGGTGTACGGCGGCGTCAGCATCAACCCGCAGATGATGCGCCTGCGCCGTGGCGTCGACCTGTTGGTGGCCACCCCGGGCCGCTTGCTCGATCTGTTCCGGCAAAACGCGGTCAAGTTCAACCAGGTGCAGACCTTGGTGCTGGACGAAGCCGACCGCATGCTCGACCTGGGCTTTGCCGAAGAACTGCAATCGGTGTACGCCGCGCTGCCCCGCAAGCGCCAGACGCTGTTGTTTTCCGCCACGTTCTCTGACCAAATTCGCGTGCTGGCCGGGCTGGCCCTGAACGACCCGATCAGTATCGAAGTGAGCCCGCGCAACGCCACCGCGACCAGCGTCAAGCAGTGGCTGGTACCTGTGGACAAGAAGCGCAAGGAAGACCTGTTCTGCCACCTGCTGCGCAAGCAACGCTGGACGCAGGTGCTGGTATTTGCCAAGACCCGTAACGGTGTCGACCAACTGGTGGCGCGCTTGCTGGCCGAAGGCGTGAACGCCGACGGCATCCACGGTGACCGCCCGCAGGCCACCCGCCAGCGTGCGCTGGACAGCTTCAAGGCCCGCGAGATTCAGGTGCTGGTGGCAACCGACGTGGCGGCCCGTGGCCTGGATATCGACGACCTGCCGCTGGTGGTCAACCTCGACCTGCCGATCGTTGCCGAGGATTACGTGCACCGCATCGGCCGTACCGGGCGGGCGGGTAACAAAGGCGAGGCGATTTCGCTGGTGTGCGCGGATGAAGTGCAGTTGCTGGGGGCTATCGAAGTGCTTACCCGGCAGACCCTGCCACGTCATGAAGAGCCGGATTTCATCCCTGATCACCGGGTGCCGATGACCGACGCCAGTGGCCAGGTGATCAAGAAGCCGAAGAAACCTAAAAAGCCGAAAGAGAACAGCGCCAAGCGCGGGCTGGGGCGCTGGATGGACAGTGGGGACCCGGAGCCTGCTGTGAAGGCGGTGCGCAAGGTGCCGAGCTTCAATGGTGGGCCGCGTAAGCGTAAGCCTTGAGTTTTTTGGGGCCGCAAAGCGGCCCCAAAAATCTGTCAGGAAACCCGCGTAACCCAATCCGCCGCCGCCCGCCCGGCGCGCAACCCGCTGGCGAAGCAAGCCGTCAGCAGATACCCCCCGGTCGGCGCCTCCCAGTCCAGCATCTCGCCGGCACAGAACACCCCCGGCATGCCCTTGACCATCAACCCCTCATCCAGCCCCTCGAAGCGTACCCCGCCGGCACTGCTTATTGCTTCATCCAGTGGCCGCGTACGCACCAATGTGATCGGCAATGCCTTGATCGCCTGCGCCAGTACCAGTGGGTCGGCAAAGGTCGCCTGATCGGTCAGCTCGCGCAGCAGCGCCGCCTTCACACCATCAATGCCCAGCTGGCTGTGCAGATGCTTGGCCATGGAGCGCGAACCGCGTGGCTTGGCCAGTGCCTGGGCAATTTTGTCCACAGGCTTGTCCGGCAGCAGGTCGAGCAGCAGGACCCCTCGGCCTTCGCGGTTGATGGCCTCACGCACCGGCGCCGACCAGGCATACACCAGGCTGCCTTCAACACCCTGCGCGGTGAGGATGAACTCGCCCTTGCGCGGGGCGCTGCCGGGGACGCTGAGGGCAATGTTCTTCAGTGGTGCACCCGCGAATTTTTCCTTCAGCAATGCGCTCCAGCCTTCCACCTCAAACCCGCAGTTGCTGGACTGCAAAGGCGAGATATCCACAGCCCGTTCGGCCAGCAATGGCTGCCAGGCGCCATCCGAACCAAGCCGCGCCCAACTGCCGCCACCCAGCGCCAGTACCACGACTGCAGCCTTCACCGCGCGCTCGCCCTGTGGATAAGCGATCCGCAAGGCACCGTCGGCGTTCCAGCCCAACCAGCGGTGGCGGGTGTGGATAACTACCCCGCTGTCGCGCAGGCGCTTGAGCCAGGCGCGCAGCAATGGCGCGGCCTTCATGTCGGTGGGGAACACCCGCCCCGAGGTGCCGACGAAAGTTTCGATGCCCAGGCCGTGAATCCACTGTCGCAAGGCGTCGGCGTCGAAGTCGCGCAGCAGCGCATCGACTTCGCCCTGGCGCTCGGCATAGCGTGAAACGAACGCTGGGTATGGCTCGGAGTGGGTGATGTTCATGCCGCCAACCCCCGCGAGCAGGAACTTGCGCCCCACCGAAGGCATGGCGTCGAACACCTCGACCGCCAGGCCTGCCTGGGCCAGCGCTTCGGCGGCCATGAGGCCGGCGGGGCCGCCACCGATAACGACGGCGAGGGGAGGGGAGGCGGGGTTCAGATCGGGCATGGTGGGCAGCAGGCTGTGGAAAAGATGCGCATTCTAGCGCAGCGCTGCCCATGGAAGCACTGGTCAAAAAACGATCAGAGTTCTGCAGGCCTTGTGTACAAAGGGCTACAGCGCCTTTCCCGCAGGTTATCCACAAGCGGTTCCACAGTCATTGTGAACAACCGATGACGCGTGCCGCGCTGTGGTGCAGGATGCCATGGCGCCTGGCCAACGCTTCGCGGTCCTTGCTGTAGCCGCCGCCGATTACGCCAACCACCGGGATGTCACGGCCCAGGCAATGGCGCAGCACCGCTTCGTCACGGGCGGCCAGGCCGGCGTCAGTCAGTTGCAGGTAGCCCAGGGCGTCGTCCTTGTGCACATCGACGCCGGCGTCATACAGCACCAGGTCGGGTTGATAGAGCGGCAGCAGGTAGTTGAGGGTGTCATCCACCACCTTCAGGTAGGCCACATCGCCCATGCCCCGAGGCAGGGGAATGTCCCAGTCGCTCTGCGCCTTGCGGGCCGGGAAGTTCTGTTCGCAATGCAACGACACGGTTATGGCTTCGGGGGTGTCGTGCAGGATGCGCGCGGTGCCGTCGCCCTGGTGCACATCGCAGTCAAAGATCAATACCCGATGTACCCGGCCAGCCTCCAGCAGGTAGCGGCTGATCACGGCCAGGTCGTTGAAGATGCAGAAGCCGGCGGGGTGGTCGTAATGGGCATGGTGGGTGCCACCGGCGAGGTGGCAGGCGATGCCATGTTGCAGCGCCATCTCGGCGGTCAGCAGCGAGCCACCCACTGCCCGCACCGTGCGCCGGGCCAGGGCTTCGCTCCAGGGCAGGCCGAGGCGGCGCTGGTCCTCGCGGGACAGGTCGCCGTTCATGTAGCGCTCGATGTAGCCACGGTCGTGGGCCAGGGCGAGGATGTCGTTGGGGCAGATGTCCGGGCGCAGCAGCGCCTGGTCGGTGGTCAGCCCGCTGTCGACCAAGTGGTCATGCAGCAGGCGGAACTTGTCCATCGGGAAGCGGTGTTCGGCGGGGAACTCCGGGCTGTAGTCTTCGTGGTAGATCAGCGGCAACGGCATGGGTGGGGTCGCAATCAGGGCCAGTGCTGATCTTGCCATGGCCGGGGCCGCTTTGCTGCCCAATCGCCTGTAGGAGCAGCCTTGTGCTGCGAAAGGGCCGGTATGACAAACAAGTGTCTGTGGCAGTAATGGTCTCTTCGCAGCACAAGGCTGCTCCTACAAGGGAATTGTGATTGCCTGCATCACTTGGCGGTGCTGGCCAATACGCGTTGCCAGTCAGGTTTGTTCAGCCTCCCGCCTGTCTGGGGCCGGTGAAGGGCGTGTGAAAATGGCATTCGGCTGCTGCCGGTTGGGTGAAACCCGCGCCCGCGCCTACGCTGTAAACTGCAAGGCGGTAAACCGGAGCAGGCCCCATGACCCCCATCCTCCAACTGGAAAGCGCACGGCTGGTGCTGCGCCAATGGCATGACGATGATTTGCGCGAGTTCGCCGCGCTGTGTGCCGACCCCCAGGTGATGCGCTACTTTCCGGCGCCGCTGACGCGCGTTGAGGCGGCTGCGTTGATCGGCCGTGTGCGCGGGCATTTCAATGAGTACGGCTTTGGCCTGTGGGCGCTGGAGCGCAAAGACAGCGGCGCGTTCATCGGCATGACCGGGTTGCTCAATGTCAACTTCGAGGCACCCTTTGCCCCGGCGGTGGAGATCGGCTGGCGCCTGGCACGTCGCCACTGGGGCCTGGGCTTTGCCAGTGAGGCGGCGTGGACCTGCCTGCGTTGTGCTTTCGCCCAATTGCGCCTGGAAGAAGTGGTGTCGTTCACTAGCGAGAGCAACCTGCCGTCGCAGAAGGTGATGCAAGCCATCGGCATGCAGCAGGACCTGAACGGCAGCTTCGAACACCCCCGCCTGGCCGAGGGCCATCCGCTGCGCCCGCACGTGCTGTACCGCATCGACCGCGCACACTGGGAGCGCACCCTGCGCGCCTGAATGCACGGCCATGCCCGGCGCGAATGACAAACCCTGTATCATTTGCCTTCATAACGAGCGCTGTAGAGACGTGTTGCCTTGCGAGGAGAACCCCCAATGAGTCATGTGTTGGACGACCTGGTCGACCTGTTGAGCCTCGAATCCATCGAGGAGAACCTGTTCCGTGGGCGTAGCCAGGACCTGGGCTTCCGTCAGCTGTACGGTGGGCAAGTGCTGGGCCAGTCCTTGTCGGCGGCCAGCCAGACGGTCGAGGATGCTCGCCATGTGCATTCGTTGCACGGCTACTTCCTGCGCCCGGGCGATGCCAGCCTGCCGGTGGTGTACTCGGTGGACCGCGTGCGCGATGGCGGCAGCTTCAGCACCCGGCGGGTAACGGCGATCCAGAAGGGCCAGACCATCTTCACCTGCAGCGCGTCGTTCCAGTACGACGAGGAAGGTTTCGAGCACCAGGCACAAATGCCAGACGTGGTCGGCCCGGAAAACCTGCCGAGCGAGGTGGAGCTGGCCCGCGCCATGGCCGACCAGTTGCCCGAGCGTATTCGCGACAAAGTGCTGTGCGCCAAGCCGATCGAGATCCGCCCGATCACCGAGCGCGACCCGTTCAACCCCAAACCCGGCGACCCGGTGAAGTACGCCTGGTTCCGCGCCGACGGCAGCCTCCCGGACGTACCTGCCCTGCACAAGTACCTGCTGGCCTATGCCTCGGACTTCGGCCTGCTGACCACGGCGTTGCTGCCGCATGGCAAGTCGGTGTGGCAGCGCGACATGCAGATCGCCAGCCTCGACCATTCGCTGTGGTTCCATGGCAACCTGCGGGCCGACGAGTGGCTGCTTTACGCAACCGACAGCCCCTGGGCCGGGAATTCTCGCGGTTTCTGCCGCGGTAGCATCTTCAACCAGGCCGGGCAACTGGTGGCATCGTCGAGCCAGGAAGGCCTGATTCGCCATCGCAAGGACTGGGCATGAGCCTGGGCGAGGTGCGTAACTGGGTGTTCGACATGGACGGCACCCTGACCGTGGCCGTGCATGATTTCGACGCCATTCGCGTGGCGTTGGACATCCCGGCCGAGCACGACATCCTCACCCATCTGGCGGCCTTGCCGGCAGATGTAGCAGCGGCCAAGCATGCCTGGTTGCTGGAGCACGAACGCGACCTGGCGGTTGCCTCCACGGCGGCCACCGGCGCGGTGGAGCTGGTGCGCGAGCTGGCCGGGCGGGGGTGCCGGCTGGGTATTCTGACCCGCAATGCCCGCGAGCTGGCGCATGTGACGCTGGAGGCCATCGGCCTGGCAGACTGCTTCCCGGTGGAGCACATTCTGGGGCGTGACGAAGCGGCGCCCAAGCCGAGCCCGGACGGGCTACTGAAGATCGCCAGTGCCTGGGGCGTGGCGCCGGGCGAGCTGGTGATGGTGGGGGATTACCGGTTTGACCTGGACTGTGGGCGTGCTGCAGGTGCGCGCACGGTGCTGGTGAATCTGCCGGATAACCCGTGGCCGGAACTGGTGGACTGGCATGCGGCCGATTGCCGAGCGCTGAAGGTGATGCTGGGCTGATTTTGTGTCGGCAATGCGGGCCTCTTCGCGGGCATGCCCGCTCCCACCGGTATTGTGCAAGTCTCAGGTCTGTGGTGCCGGACCTGTCTATGCTGAACCCCATTCTTTCCTCTGATACGGAGACCCACCCATGACCAGCAAGGCCATCTACGTACAACCCGGCGGCGGCTACGACAAGGTCGAGGTCGGCACCAGCGAGGCCCAGGCCCCCAAGGCCGGCGAAATCACCGTGCGCCTGCACGCCAGCTCCCTCAACTACCATGACTTCGCCGTGGTCAGCGGCATGTGGGGCCCTAGCGAGCGGCGTATCCCCATGGCCGATGGCGCCGGCGAAGTGGTTGCGGTGGGCGAAGGCGTCAGCGAGTTCCAGGTCGGCGACGATGTGGTCAGCACCTTCTTCCCCGACTGGCTCGACGGCCAGGCCAATGTCGAGGGCTTTGCCCGGGTGCCCGGTGACGGCCTCGACGGCTATGCCCGCGAACAGGTGACCGCGCGCGCGACCGCGTTCACCCTGGCGCCCAAAGGCTTCAGCCATGCCGAAGCCGCTACCCTGACCACCGCTGGCCTTACCGCCTGGCGTGCGCTGATGAGCGACGACCACCTCAAGCCTGGCGACACGGTGCTGGTGCAGGGCACCGGTGGTGTGTCGATCTTCGCCCTGCAGTTTGCCAAGCTGGCTGGCGCCACCGTGATCGCCACATCGTCCAGCGACGCCAAGCTGGAGCGCCTGAAAGCGTTGGGCGCCGATTACCTGATCAACTACAAGAGCACCCCGGCCTGGGGCGAGAAAGTGCGCGCGCTCACCGACAACCGTGGTGTCGACCATGTGATCGAGGTGGGTGGCCCGGCGACGCTGGAACAGTCGATGATTGCCGCGCGCATCGGTGGGCATGTGTCGCTGATCGGCATCCTTACCGGCGTGGCCGGTCAGCTGCCGCTGGTGCAGGCGCTGGTGCGGCAGATCCGCCTGCAAGGTGTGCTGGTGGGCAGCCGCGCCCAGCAGCAGGCGATGGTGCGCGCGATCGATGCCAACGGCCTGCGGCCGGTGGTGGACAAGCACTTCGAACTGGAGCAGATCGTCGAGGCGTTCCGCTACCAGGAAAGCAACCGGCATTTCGGCAAGATCTGCCTGACCTGGTGAGGGCTGGATTCCCACACGCCCTGCCCATACGCGGTACCTGTGGGAGCGGGCGTGCCCGCGAAAGACTGCGCAGCGGCCCCTAGTCCGGCAGCAAACGGTCGCGGCTGTTGGACAGGTGCAGGCATACCGCCGCCCGCGCCGCGTCCGGGTCTTGCCGGCGGATGGCATTGAGGATTGCCTCATGCTCCAGGTTGGCCAGGTACGCCTGCCGCGCCAGCTTCGCCCCGCCGCGTTCGGCCAGGGCCATGCGGTTGCGCGGGATCAGGCTGTTGCCCAGATGCAGCAACATTTCGGTGAAGTACAGGTTGCCGGTGGCCTCGGCAATCAGCAGGTGGAAACGCCGGTCGGGCTCGATACAGCTGTCGCCGGCGGCTGCCAGGTCCTGGTAGTCATCCAGCGCCTGGCGCATGCGCACCAGGTGCCCCTCGTCACGGCGCAGCGCAGCCAGGGCGGCGGCCTGGCCTTCCAGGCCAATGCGCAGCTCCAGCAGGTCGCGCACATTCGCCGCGCTTTCCGCCGCGATGCGCAGCCCGGCCTGGGCCTGGCGCTCCATCACGAAGGTACCGATACCGTGGCGCGGCTCCACCAGCCCGGAAGCCTGCAACTTGGACAAGGCTTCACGCACCACCGTGCGGCTGACGCCATGCTCGCGCACCAGTGTGTTCTCTGAGGGCAGCTTGTCACCCGGCTTGAAGGTGCCCAGCAAAATCTGCTGGGTCAGGCTGGAAACCAAGTCATGAGCACGGCTGTGGCCGCGTTTGCGGGTGTGTTCGGGTTCCATGGTGTGATCCGTTTCGCGCTGTACTTGTACGACAAGTTAATCCATCAAATTATTTTTTGCCGATTTTTTCTGCCTCCAAGCTGGCATTTGACTTCTCTACTTTTGAAAGATCGCAGCATATTGGCATTGTGACAGCTTGTATTTTGCCATTTTGCCGACACTGTTGATCTTGTCGTACAACCTCGTCGCGAATATGCTCATCCCCACTGCCATGTCAGACAACCAAGACCCGCACAAAAACAATTAGTGGGAGATTCGCACGTGAACGACACCCTCGCTCCGTCTGCCCGGAATGACGGCGACGCCCTGGCCAGTGCTGTAGCCAAGGTCAAGCGCCATGTCCTGCCGCTGTTCGTCATCATGTTCATCGTCAACTACCTCGACCGCGTCAATATCGGTTTCATCCGCCCGCATCTGGAAAGCGATCTGGGCATCAGCGCCGCGGCTTACGGCTTTGGCGCCGGCTTGTTCTTCATTGGCTACGCGTTGTTCGAAGTGCCTTCGAACATGCTGCTGCAAAAAGTGGGGGCGCGGCTTTGGCTGACCCGCATCATGTTCACCTGGGGGCTGGTGGCCACGGCCATGGCCTTTGTGCAGAACGAAACCCAGTTCTACGTGCTGCGCTTTCTGCTGGGTGTTGCCGAGGCGGGCTTCTTCCCTGGGGTGATCTACTACTTCACCCGCTGGCTGCCAGGCGCCGAGCGCGGCAAGGCGATTGCCATCTTCCTCAGCGGTTCGGCGCTGGCTTCGCTGATTTCCGGGCCGCTGGCCGGGGCGTTGATGCAGATCCAGGGCCTGGGCATGCATGGCTGGCAGTGGATGCTGTTCATCGAAGGCATGGCCTCGGTCGCCTTGTGCTTCTTCGTGTTTTTCTGGCTGGACTCCAAGCCGCAGGATGCCAAGTGGTTGAGCCAGACTGAGCAGGACGCGCTGGTGGCCACCATCGACCGCGAGCAGCGTGAGCGCGAAGCCGTTGGCACGGTCAAGGCTTCGGCCTGGAGCCTGCTCAAGGACCGCCAGATCGTGCTGTTCTGCGTGATCTACTTCTGCATCCAGTTGACCATCTACGCCGCCACCTTCTGGCTGCCCAGCATCATCAAGCGCATGGGTGACCTCAGCGACCTGCAGGTCGGCTTCTTCAACTCGATCCCGTGGCTGATCTCGATCCTGGCCATGTACGCCTTCGCCGCTGGCTCTGCGCGCTGGAAGTTCCAGCAGGCCTGGGTAGCCGGTGCCCTGGTGGTCGCGGCCATCGGCATGTTCATGTCCACCACCGGTGGGCCGGTGTTCGCCTTTGTCGCCGTGTGCTTCGCGGCCATTGGTTTCAAATCGGCATCGTCTCTGTTCTGGCCGATCCCGCAGGGTTACCTGGATGCCCGCATCGCGGCGGCAGTGATCGCCCTGATCAACTCGGTCGGCAACCTCGGCGGCTTTGTTGCCCCCACCACCTTCGGCCTGCTGGAGCAGCAGACCGGCTCGATCCAGGGCGGGCTGTATGGCTTGGCCGTGACCTCGGTGCTGGCGGCCATTGCCATCTTCTTCGTACGCACTCGCCCAAAGGGCGCCCCTTCCGATGACCTCAAGGCCCCCTCGGCCCTGGGCCAGACCCACTGAATACTGCGAGACAACAATCATGAATATGCAGACCAATCCCGCCGTTCATACCAGCACCCCGGTGGTCACCGACCTGCGGGTGATCCCCGTGGCCGGCCATGACAGCATGCTGCTGAACCTCAGTGGCGCCCATGGCCCGTATTTTACCCGCAACGTAGTAGTGCTGCGCGACAGTGCTGGCAATACCGGGCTGGGCGAGGTGCCTGGCGGTGAACAGATTCGCCAGACCCTGGAAGACGCCCGCAGCCTGGTAGTCGGCCAGCCGGTCGGCCACTACCAGCGCGTGCTCAATGCCATGCGCCAGGCCTTCGCCAGCCGTGACTCGGCGGGCCGTGGCCTGCAAACCTTCGACCTGCGGATTACCGTGCATGCGGTAACGGCCATCGAGTCGGCGATGCTCGACCTGCTTGGCCAGCACCTCAACGTGCCCATGGCGGCTCTGCTGGGCGAGGGGCAGCAGCGCGATGCGGTGAAGATGCTGGGCTACCTGTTCTACATCGGCGACCGTCAGCAGACCGACCTGGCCTACCGCAACGAGGCCGATGCCGATGACGACTGGTTCCGCGTGCGCCACGAGAAGGCCTTGACCCCGGAAGCGGTGGTGCGCCTGGCCGAAGCGGCCGAGCAGCGCTATGGCTTCAGCGACTTCAAACTCAAGGGCGGCGTGCTGCGTGGCGAGGAGGAGATGGAGGCCGTGACGGCGCTGGCCGAGCGCTTCCCCGAAGCGCGCATCACCCTTGACCCCAACGGCGCCTGGTCACTGAAAGAGGCCATTGCCCTGTGTCGCGACAAGCATCACGTACTGGCCTATGCCGAAGACCCCTGCGGCGCCGAGAACGGTTACTCGGGCCGTGAGGTGATGGCCGAGTTCCGCCGTGCCACCGGCCTGCGCACCGCCACCAACATGATTGCCACCGACTGGCGGCAGATGGGCCATGCGATCCAGTCGCAGGCTGTGGATATTCCGCTGGCCGACCCGCACTTCTGGACCTTGCAGGGTTCAGTGCGGGTGGCGCAGATGTGCAATGACTGGGGGCTGACGTGGGGTTCGCATTCGAACAACCACTTCGACATTTCGCTGGCGATGTTCACCCAGGTGGCGGCTGCGGCGCCGGGCGAGATCACCGCAATCGACACCCACTGGATCTGGCAGGACGGCCAGCGCCTTACCCGTGAACCGCTGCGCATAGTGGACGGGCACGTGCGGGTACCGGCCCGGCCGGGGCTGGGGGTGGAACTGGATGAGGACCAGTTGGCCAAGGCCCATGAGTGCTACCGCAACATGGGGTTGGGCGCGCGGGATGACAGCGTGGCGATGCAGTTTCTGATCTCGGGCTGGCAGTTCGATAACAAGCGGCCTTGCCTGGTGCGTTGAGGCGGTTACAGGCCCCGCAGTGCAAAGACAGCCCCGGGTGACCGGGGCTTTTTTGTGAGTAGCTGAAATCGCCTGGGCCAGTGCTGGCCTCTTCGCAGCACAAGGCTGCTCCTACAGGTACCCCACTGCCGTTGAGACTGGTGCGGTCCCTGTAGGAGCAGCCTTGTGCTGCGAAGAGGCCGGCACTGGCAACACACATCCAAATGAAAAACAAAAGCGCCAGATGGCCCGATGGCGCGATCGGGCATGCCATTCGCGACATCTGGCGGTAATGGAACTGCCCTGTCGTGATCGAACAGTTCCGGGGCGTTCTCGTGTAATTTCCCGCAGCCCTGCGAGGCTTAAATGAAGCCCGAACCGCACGGACACGTTGCTCTGTGATGCGCGCCAAAGATCAACAACAGCGCGCGAGCAACCTGTCGACTAACTGATTTGAAAGGAGATATTTTCGCCTACGCCTGCCCGTCCATCCTTGTGTCAGCAAAAAGAGAACAACACCAATGAGCACCGTGGGATCTGATGGCAACCTTGCACAAGGTTTCAAGCCTCGTCATGTAACGATGCTGTCCATCGCCGGCATCATCGGCGCCGGACTTTTCGTAGGCTCTGGTCACGCCATCGCGGCGGCCGGGCCAGCTACCATAGTTTCTTATTTCGTGGCCGGAACCCTCGTGGTACTGGTCATGCGCATGCTCGGCGAAATGGCCGTAGCACACCCTGATACCGGATCGTTTTCCACCTACGCCGACCAGGCCATCGGCCGCTGGGCCGGCTACACCATCGGCTGGTTGTACTGGTGGTTCTGGGTACTGGTAATCCCTATCGAAGCACTGGCTGCCGGGCATGTGCTGAATGCCTGGTTCCCGCAGGTGGACAGCTGGATCTTCGCCTTGGCCTCGGTACTGCTGCTGGCCTGCACCAACCTGTTCAGCGTGGCCAAGTACGGTGAGTTCGAGTTCTGGTTCGCCATCCTGAAAGTTACGGCGATTCTGGGTTTCATCGGCCTGGGCTTTGCTGCACTGATGGGCTGGCTGCCCAACCGCGAGGTCAGCGGCCTGAGCGGGCTGATGGCCGAGTACGGCGGCTTTGCGCCGAAGGGCTGGTCGGCAGTGGTCGGTGCGTTCATCACCGTGATGTTCAGCTTCATCGGCACCGAGGCGGTGACCATCGCCGCGTCCGAATCCAGCGACCCTTCGCGCAACATCGCCAAAGCCACGCGCTCGGTGATCTGGCGTATCAGCACCTTCTACATCCTGTCGATCTTCGTGATCATTTCGGTGGTACCGTGGAACGACCCGCAGTTGGCGGTGGTGGGCTCGTACCAGCGTGCGCTGGAAATCATGAACATCCCCAATGCGGCGTTCATGGTCGACCTGGTGGTGCTGGTGGCTGTGACCAGCTGCATGAACTCGTCGATCTACATTGCTTCGCGGATGATGTATTCGCTGGCCAAGCGCGGTGACGCCCCGGCCTTCCTCAACAAGACCTCCAAGGTTGGCGTACCGCGCGCTGCAGTGTTTGGCAGCACCCTGATCGGCGCAGCCATCGCCGTGCTCAACTACTTCGCACCGAAGGGCGTGTTCGAGTTCCTGCTGGCCAGCTCCGGGGCCATCGCCCTGCTGGTGTACATGGTCATCGCCATTTCGCAGCTGCGCATGCGCCGCCGCCTGGAGCGGGAGAACACCGAGCTGAAGTTCCGCATGTGGCTGTTCCCGTACCTGACCTGGGCGGTGATCATCTTCATTGCCGGGGCGCTGGCAGTGATGATGTACACGCCCGAGCACCGGGTGGAAGTCAGCTCTACATTGGGCCTGGCGATCGTGATTTCCTTCCTGGGGATCGTGACCTCGCGCGGCCATGCGCAACCGGTGGGGGCGCGGTCGATGGGGTGACTGAGTTCACCGGGCGGTAAGGCGAAGGGCACCCGAGGAGGGTGCCCTTTGTTTTTCAGGGCGACGGTCAGGCCTTCATCATCTCGATGTACCTCATCACTGCCGGCGCTTTTTCGAACCGCCGGTGGATCAGGCTCAGCCACGAACTGGCCTGGCAATCGACGATCTGCCGGTAATTCACCTGCGGCAGGTTGATGCGCTGCACCACCGATGCCGGGACTACGGCAATGCCTTGCCCAAGGGATACCAAGGTAATCACGGCCACCAGGCTGCCGGGTTGTGGGCCAAGCCTGGGGACGAAACCACCTTGCGCGGCCACTTCCAGCGTGCCGGAAATCTGCTCGGGCAGGATGAAGGTTTCGTTGGCCAGGCGCGAGGCCGGGATCTGCGGTACTTCGTTGATCCGCGAGCTGGCGGGCAGGGCGAGGACGAAACCTTCCTGGTGCAGGGCGATGGCTTCCAGTTCGTCTGGCAGCTCCATCGGTGAGCGCACGTAGGCAAGGTCGAGCAAGCCGTCGCGGACCATGCCGGGGAGTTCGGCCATGGGCAGTTCACGGATATTCAGGCGCACGCCAGGGCAGGTTTCGCTGTAGCGGCTGACGTGCTGCTGGAGCATGCCCGAGTAGGCGGCCGAGGCCACGTAGCCCAGTTCGATACGCCCGCTTTCGCCACGGGCGGCCCTTTGTGCGCCCAGTTGCGCCGCATCGAACTGGCGCACGGCGTGCTCCGCCTCGATCAACAACGCCTGGCCGGCGGCGGTCAGGTTGACCTCGCGCTGGCTGCGCTCGAACAAGCGCACACCCAGCTCGCGTTCCATGTCCTGGATCTGCCGGCTGAGGGTGGGCGGGGCGATGCCCAACTGCTCGGCGGCCCGGGTGAAATGGCCGTGGCGGGCGACGCAGAGAAAATAGCGGAAATGGCGGATTTCCATCAGGTGTTACCTGCAGGGTAATGACGCGGGCCGCCGGGGCTAACAAGCCTTGGCGCAGGCGGCGGTATGGTAAGGCCAACACTACAAGGCTGGTGGCTTGGCGGCAAAGCCTGCCTGTGCAATTGCAGGGTACCGCTTTGCACAGGGGCTGCAGCGCTTTCGGAGGTTACGCAAAACCTGTGGGAGCTGGCTTGCCTGCGATGGGCTGCAAAGCAGCCCCGGCGATGCTGCAAGCTGACAGTACCTCCGAGCCAGCCCGCTCAGCTTCCGGAGCCCCATCATGCCCTCTGCACGTTTCACCCTGCTCACTGCCTCCCTGGTCTGTGCCCTGATCATTCTCGACACCAACATCGTCGCGGTCAGCCTGCCCAGCATCGCCCGCGACCTGTCCGGCTCGTTCGCCGATATCGAGTGGGTAGTCAGCGCCTACCTGCTGGCCTTCGCCGCCTGCCTGTTGCCCGCCGGCAGCCTGGCCGACCGTTTTGGCCGGCGGCGCATGCTGCTGCTCGGCCTGGTGCTGTTCGGTTTGGCCTCGCTGGCGTGTGGTGCCGCGCCCAACCTGCTGTTCCTTGACCTGGCCAGGGCCGCCAAGGGTGTTGGGGCTGCGTTGTTGCTGACCTCGGCCCTGGCCGCGATCGGCAACCGCTTTCATGAGCCGCAGGAGCGCATGCGCGCGTGGGCTTTCTGGGGTGCCTGCATGGGCGCCACCATCACCTTTGCGCCGTTATTGGGCGGCATAATCGCCAGCACCCTGGGTTGGCGCTGGATCTTCTACATCAACCTGCCGCTGGTTGCGCTGCTTGCCGTGATGGTAATGCGCAGTGTCGAAGAATCTCGCGACACCGACGCCGCCCGGCTCGACCCATGGGGCAGCCTGACCTTCGCCGGCAGCCTGGGCTACCTGATCTGGGCGATGATCGATGCCAACCAGGTGGGCTGGGGCAGCGCGCAAACCCTTGGGCGGCTGGTGATCAGCGCCTTCCTGTTCGGCTTGTTCGTCATGGTCGAGCGCAGCCAGGCACGGCCGATGATCGAGCTGCGGCTGATGCGCAGCGGGCGTTTCGTCGGCGCCCTGCTGGGCATGTTCGCGTACGCCGCTTGCGCCCAGGTGATGATGACCTTGCTACCGCTGTACCTGCAGAACGGCCTGCAGCTTTCGGCCCTGGCCGCTGGCGCAGGCATGTTGCCGTTCGCCATCGCCATGTTGGTGACGCCGCGGCTGGGCATGCGCCTGGCCACCCGCTTGAGCCCGGCGCAGGTGTTTGCGTTGGGCCTGGTGCTGGTGGGGGTGGGCAACCTGCTGTGTGCCTGGGCCGCCGGGTTTGGCGGCTATGCAGCCTTTGCCCTGGCCAGCTTGGTGCTGGGGGCGGGTGCCGGGCTGCTAAATGGCGACACCCAGAAAAACATCATGGCTTGTGTGCCACGCCAGCGTACCGGGATGGCTTCCGGGTTAAGTACAACTACGCGCTTCGGGGCCATCGTCCTGGCTATCGGTTTACTGGGGGGCGTACTGGCCGCCCGCAGCGGGCAATTGCTTCACGAAGCCCTGGTTGCCGTAGCGCCATCGCAAGTGGGCCAGGTTGCTGCGATGGCCACGCGGGTAGCGGCGGGCGACCTGCAGGCGGCCCTGGCGCTGCTTGATCCGGGCTTGCGTGAAGCGGTGGCACCCTTGGCCCGCCAGGCGTTCATGGGTGGCTTCGAGGCCGTGTTGCAGGTTGCGGGCTTTGCAGCGCTGGTGTTCGCGGTGGTGGTTGGCGTGCTGCTGAGCCGCCCGCTGCCCGCTACGCAGGAAACGCTACTGGCGCAAAGCCAACCCCTGTAAAAGGCCTGTATCCACACCGGCGAAACCGCTTTGAAACCGCACTCGGATGAGTAGGTAGCTGACCGCGGTTATTTCACCCTTGCGCGCAACTAATACAACCGGAAAATGTCATTTCACTGCGCGCCAGCAATGGCGCGTGGATGATGCTGGCGCTGGCCAGTAAAACTACACCGAGGCAAGGAGCTTCCCGTGCACAACGACGACTATTCCGACCAGCTATCAATCCCGGCGGACCAACTACCGCCAGGCGTTTTTCCGCCGATGCCGGGCTTCACCATCGCCGACCTGCTTTATGTTGCTTACCAACCCACTGAAACGCTACTTGAAAAGCGCGATATCGACCCGGGCCTGATTCGCGAAACCAGCATCGCGTTTGCCAGCCATCTGTATCAGGCGCTGGAAAGAGAGGATATCCAGTATCAGATCGCGAGCTGGTACCAGAAGCCCTATGACCACCCTGAAAAGCGTGTGCGCAGTGTGGAAATCATCGCTGAACAATCCGGGACCATAACGTTAAAAGCTGTCGCTGAATCATTGAAGGGCTCACCGCTGCGGCAACTGGGTAAAGACTTCTATATGGAATACATCGAGCTGGCCGGTTATGCCATCAAGAACCACATCCTGAAGTTGAACGACCCCGAGTTTGACCCGTTTGCGAGCCGCGATAGTGAATAAGGTTTAAGTGCTGGAAGCGCCCGCGATGTGGTGCCTCCAGCTATCCGAAAAATAAATGAGGTGTTTTCTCATTCTCGTTCGGCTTGTAGAGAAGGCCGGAATACAGGCCAGCCCGCCGACCCCTCTACGGAGCGAGAAAATGAGTTTGACCCCGGTTTCACAGCGCCATCCATTGAGCCGTGCTGTGCACGCTGCTTTCCTGGGCCTGGTTGTCAGCAGCGCTGCGCTGCCTGCGCTTGCACAAGAGGCAACCGCTGAGCGCAACAACCAGGTCCAGCAATGGAATATTCCTGGGGGCCCACTGGCCCCGGCGCTTGACCACTTTGCGCGCCAGGCCGGTATCAGCCTGTCCTTCGACGCACAGAGCGTAGCCAACCGCAACACGGCGGGTGTGCAGGGTGCGCTGGGTACGTCGGCTGCACTCTCGTCGTTGTTGCAGGGGACCGAGCTTCAGGCTGAACAGCAAGGCCCGAGTGCTTACCTGGTGGTACCGCAGCCAAAGCCGACCGGCCCGCTGGAACTGGGCGCGACCGAGGACTACCGCCTGGCGCCCGTCATCATCAACGCCAAGGTCAAGGCCAGTGCCGACGATGACACCAACTCGGTGGTTGCCAAGGAACTGTGGGTGGGTGGCAAGGTGGCGACCAGCATCCTCAACACGCCAGCCTCCGTGTCGGTAGTGACCAACAAGGAAATGCAGCAGCGCAGCGTCAGCACCACGGAAGAGGCGCTGCAATACACCCCTGGTGTGGTCAGCGACTTCTACGGCTCGGACGACCGCAACGACTACTTCCAGATCCGCGGCTTCCAGGCCACCACTTACCGTGACGGCCTGACCTTGAGCTCGATGCGCGGTGTGCGTGAAGACCCGTTCGCCTATGAGCGCATCGAAATTCTGCGCGGCGCCAACTCCACCCTGTTCGGCCCGGCAGACCCAGGCGGCTCGGTCAACTTCGTGACCAAGCAGCCGCGCTTCGAAAAATTTGGCCAGGGCTATGTCACCTACGGCTCGTATGACCATGCCGAAACCGGTATCGATGTAGGCGACGCCCTGAACGACGAACAGACGCTGGCTGGCCGCTTCACTGCCAAGATGCAGAACAGCGACCGTGAGTACGACCACTCGCAGGACGATAACCGGTTCGTGATGGGCGGCCTGACCTGGGCGCCTACCGACTTCACTTCGGCTACCGTGATCCTCGACTACCTGAAGACCAACAGCTCGCCAAACAGCGGTGGCTACCCACTGGACAAGGAATACGACCGCAGCGATTTCTACGGCGAGCCCGGCTACAACTTCCACGATGTCGAGCGCACCAGCCTCAGCGGCAACATCACCCACGACTTCGACAATGGCTTCACGCTGCGCGGCAACCTGCGCTACAGCGAGTTGAGCGATGACTTTGGCTATGTCTACCTGAGCGACAGCGCTTCGCGGGTTGGCACCACCATACCGCGCTACGTGTTCGGCACCGACAGCGATGCCGATCAGCTCAACGGCAACCTGATGCTGCAATACGATGCCCAGTTCGAGCACATCGACAGCAGCACCCTGGTGGGTGTGGAATACCTCGACTCCACCACCAAACAGAGCTCCGTATACAGCCTGGCGCCCTCCATCGATATCGCCAACCCAGTGTTCACCGGCGTGCCGGGCGGCATCACGCCCTATACCCGCAAGAAGAACGACGCCACCACCAAGGCCGTGTTCCTGCAGCAGAACCTGTCCTTCCATGACCGCTTGATCGCTACAGCGGGTGTGCGTAATGACTCCATGGACCTGTCCAGCACGGAGTACGTCGGCGGGGTGAGCAAGCAAAGCGACAACTTCTCTGAAACGTCCTACCGTGGTGCACTGACTTACATCGTCAACGATGAAGTCTCCACTTATGTGAGCATGGTGGAATCTGTTTCGCCCCCGCAGGTTGGCGTAACGCCGCAGACCGGCAGGCAGTACGAAGTGGGTGTGAAGTACTCGCCACTGGGCATGGATGCGTTGTTCTCTGCTGCCGTTTATGACCTGACCCAGGAAAACGTCACCATCGCCGTCGTGCTGCCGAGCGGCATCATCGAACAGCAGACGGTGGGCGAGTCACGTGCCCGCGGCCTGGACCTGGAAGCCAAGGCGCAAGTCACGCAAAACCTCAGCCTGATCGGTGCCTATTCCTACATGGAAACTGAGGTGCTGCGCGGCGCGCTGTATGACGGCAGTTCGCTCAAGGGCAAGGAATTCACTGTGGCGCCGAAGCATACGGCTTCGCTGTGGAGCTACTACGACATTGCCAACACTGATGTGAGCGTTGGTCTGGGTGCCAGGTACGTTGGTGGTTATTACATGGATGCTGCCAACACCAAGAAGAGCGACGGTACCACGCTGTTTGACGCGGCCTTGAACTACAAGATTGCCAAAGGGACTGACCTTGCCCTGAATGTCAGCAACCTGTTTGACGAGCAGCATGTGGTGGGGTCGGGGACGGCGAATTACTACAACCCGGGGCGTGAGGTTACGGCGAAGGTGAGTTACAGCTGGTAAGGCGGGTAGGGGGCACGGACTCCGTCCGTGTTCTCGAGCAAATCAGCCCCTGCAGGTGTGCAAAACACTGACGTCTGCAAAGATGCCTGTAGGGGTAACTGCCCTGGGTGTAAGCACCAAGGAAAACGGCAGCAGCGAGCTCAGCGGCAACTGCTTGAGCGTCGAGAGGGAGGGATCGGAATGTCGCTCAGATTGTATTTGGCGATCAAATCATGATCCTCGCCCGCATATCCTCGCCGTCTACATCCATGCCAACCTCGACAAACCCAAAGCTGGAATAGAACCCTTTGGCTACGATGTTGTTGGGGTTGTAGCAAATTTCAATTTCTTTCAAATCTTCGATCTGTTTTATTTCCTGCAGGGCGAGACCCAGGGCTACTCTACCGATGGACTTCTGCTGATGTTCTTTGTCTACCATAAAGCGCCAGATGGAGACTTTTTCTTTTGATTCCTGCACCCACATAAAGAAGCCCACGGGCTCTTCATCCGCTATGATGGCGCGTGTGAAGTAACCTGGGTTGTATGCAGCCTCAACGAGCGACCAAGTATTACTAGCCACGTAGTCCTCCTGCTCCTCAGTGACCTCCAGTTCACAAATTACCTCATAGTTTTGTTGGGTTATTTGGGCGAGTGAGATTTCCATAGCGTCTCCTGAGTTTTCTCCTGGCGGTACCTTTGGTTTGTGTTCTTACTCTTTCGAATGTCCTAGCCATTCTTGGTAAGTGATACGGCTAATGTGTTCTGTTCGGTAGTCTTGGAGGAATGGGTTATATTTGTTTTCTTCCGTGTGGTGAAAGCGAAAGCCACACTTCGATTGAGCAGCATGGGACTGGATGTTGTCGGCGAAGTAACCACACCATAGTGCTTTGAGGCTCAGGTTTTCAAAAGCATGTCGCATCACTTCACGCACTGCTTCCGGAATCAGGCCTTTGCCCCAGTACGGCACACCGATCCAGTAGGCTATTTCCCCTTCCTGCTCACTGATTTCAAAATGGCTGTTGCTGCCTATGAGAATGCCCACACAACCCACAGCACGGCGATTTTCCTTCAATTCGACCGCGTACACCTCTGGGTGATTGAAGACTGTGCGGATGATGTCGGCACTGTTCTCCACACTGGTGTGCGGGGGCCAGCCAGCGATGGGGCCGACTCGGGCGTCTTTGGCATATTCGTATAGATCAGCGGCGTCTGTGTCTTGCCACGGGCGCAGCAAGAGTCGTTCTGTTTTAAGTGTCATATCCTGTACTCGTAGTGGATTGGTGTGTTCGGGATAGAGTATTGGGAGACAGGGCATCGGTACATGCCAGTAACTCGGCTTCTTCGGTACTTTTCGAAACAATCGCGCCACGCAGTGATACGATGATGGCTACTGTTTGTTGTAGCGCTGAGGCACTATGCATCACATTCCGAAGCTCTCCGTTCCTGACGATCCGATGCGGATGGGAGAAACCACGCTAGCGGAAGGGCGTGGTTTGCCGCTCTCCTTCGGTCATGCTTACTTGACGCTGCTGGTGTGCCTCTCCGGTAGTGCCCACTTCACTCTCAACTTCAAAGAGCATGCGGTCAGGCGCGGTGGTGTGATGCTGCTAGCTGAGGACACTATTGCCTTGCTCAAACGTCGCTCGCGCCGCTTCAAGGTTTTCTTCTGCCTGATGCCGAAAAATTTTGCAGCGGAGGTAGCCTACCCGCTGCCAAATAGCTTGTTCGTATTTCTGCATGACCACCCTCATTGCGTTCCATCCAAGGACGACATGCCGCTGGTAGAGGGGTGGGTGGCACAGATGCGTAACGTTGCGCAGACTTGTCCCACATACCAACGCATCATATTGCGCAATCAGCTGCAGAACCTCTTTTTGAAAATAGCCGAGCAATTGCCAGCCACTCCCATAGAAAACAGTGGCTTCAACCGGCAGGAAATGCATTGTTGGCGCTTCTGGGAGTTGATTGGCAAACACTGCCGCCGCTACCGAGATGTGAAGTTCTATGCCGATGCACTGAATATCACACCGTTCTACCTGTCGCAGTTGACCAATGCGTTTTTCAATGAAACTCCCAAGGGCCTGATCGATCGGCAGGTAACCTTGGAAATCAAGGCTCTTCTTTCGTACAGTGACTTATCTATTGGCCGTGTGGCCGAGGAACTGAACTTCGCCGACGCATCGTACTTGTGTCGCTACTTCAAGCGCCAAACGGGTGTTTCGCTCTCCCGTTATCGTAAGCACAAGAAGGCGGAGGGGGACTGACCTGCGGTCAAAATAAGTAATCAAAATAGGGTGTGTCGGCCTGGAACGCCGAAGTGGCGATCAACGATTGAACGGTTGAAAGAGCGCTTTCCGCCCTACCATGATATGGCCGCCACCTAGGTCAGATGGCGGCGGCTGGTAGGCCTAGCGGTTTGGGTTTCAACGCATCATGCCGAGTTCGGCATCATCCAGTAGCGCTTTGCCCAAAGCGCAAAGGTAGTGCGCAGCCCAGATCAGCTTGGGCTTGTCTTCCATCAGGCCATCAATAGTCAGGTCCCGCGCGTAGCCCATCAGTTCCGAGGCCTGTTCGCGGGCGTTCTGGCAAGGGATGCCGGGTTCGATGCGGAACAGTGGGTGAGTCTGGTTTTCGCCTTGAAAGAAGATGGTTTTGCCGACGGTGCAGTTCGTGTCTTCGGTGGGCATTGATCAATCTCCCTGGTCTGGTGGTTGCCTGGGCTGGCCCTGTCGCCGGCAAGCCGGGGTCCCACAGGTTTTCTGCTCGATATGCGAATCAGTGCATCGGTTGCGGGTTCGCTGGCTGCTGTATTTGCACCAGCGCTGATTCGAGCAATCGGCGCAGGGTTTCGAGCTCGTGCATCGAGGCCATGATCAACACCGATGCGGGCGACCTGGGCTGCATCAGCATCGCCTGCTGGGCTACGGCTTCTGCGCAGAGTGCGTAGTCCGTGGCCATCATGATCGTGTCTTCCAGGGAGTGGAGGTGGTGGGGTGGGTCGGGGACTATCTTCAACATGATTGCTTCCATTTCAGGGCCGTCACCATCTGCTGTCAAACAGAGGGTGGCAGCTGTACGCGGGTTGACAGACCGGCGGAAACAACAAGTTCCGGCGCACGCAAGCGTGCCCGCACGTACAGCCGCCATAAGGACGAGCCGTTTTGTTGTTTACCGTCGCGACCTGTCAAAGTCATGCCGTTGATGAGCAACGACCCACCGAGACTAAAACCCCGAAAAAATGACCGCAACGGAAAACAGGCGCTGGGAGTATCTTTGGGAAACGCCCTACAAGAAAGGGGGTAAATCCGATTTTTCGGCCCGCAGGGCCCAAAATCCAGGCACAAAAAAAGACGCCCGAGGGCGTCTTCTTCTTTGGATTTGGTGGAGCCGGGGGGATTTGAACCCCCGTCCGCCAGTACTCCGCTGTCGGTACTACATGCGTAGCCGTGTCTACTGATTTAATCCGCAGCCGCCCGACGGGCAGGGTGCTTTGGATGAGTTGTGTAAGTTTTAGTCACTTCGCCCACAACGTGCTACGCGACGATCCTGTTCTGTATGACAATCAGTTCGGGTTTACAGGCATCCCCTAGTGATTGCTGGAGCCGAAGCTACCAGAAGCAACGGGTCAAGAAGACTGCTTACGCAGCCAGCTTGTACTCCGCGCCGTAGTTATCGTCATTGGCAACTATAAAAGTTGCAACAGTGGATTTACGAGTTCTGTTACCAACTCGGCATGCACCTAGAGTTTCGCTACCGGCGTCGAATCCTAATCGGCCCCACACTAGCGTTACGCTAACGCACCTTACGGCACGTGGGATGGAGTATACGCCATTGCGCGGGCGACGTCGACAGCCGGTCCTGTCGCCCGCATCAAGGCTCACGCGCCGCCGCCGCCGCTGCCGGAGCTGCTGCCTTTTTCGGTTTTTTCCAGGCGCTCCAGCACTTTGCTGGTGATGGCGATGCATTCCTTGGTATCGCCCGAAGCTTGGGCGGCCTTGGCTTTGTCGACGTGCTCGGTGAGGGCCTTGTCCAGGCCTTCGGAGGTGGCGCCGGCGGTGGCCATGCTGTCGTCGATCTTTTGCAGGTTGGTGGTGCAGAGGTCATCGGCGGCGAACACCGGCGAAGCCAGCAGGGTGGCGGCCGCGAACAGGGCCGAAAGCGCGGTACCTTTCATGGGTGTCTCCTCTGGGGCCTCTGGAAGGTGGGCCTGTAGGGTGGACTGTGGGGGATTGGCGGGGGTTCAATCGGGATGGGGGAGGGATTGATTGGCAGTGGGACCGGGGTGGCTGCTGGGTTCGCCTTGGAATGCGCGGCGCCTGGAAGATCGAGCGCCGCCCGCGCGGTGCTCGATCTCCCAGGCGCTGCAACCCCCACGCCGAACCGCTCCCGGCCTAGATGCTGCGTGGGCGGGTGACGCGGTCTACCAGGTAGACCAGGCCGTGGTAGTCGATGCCGCTGTGGCTCGACAGGCCTATCTCGCAGGTGCGGCTGGTGGAGATGCCTTCGCTGCAATACTGCACCGCGTCCTTCAGGCTGCGCAGCGAGTGGGCGTTGAGTTCGGGGGTGGTGAAGCCTTTGTCACCGGCAAACCCGCAGCAATGGATGCCTTCGGGGATTACCACCTGTTTGCTGCAACGCCGCGCCAGGTCGATCAGGGCCTGGCTTTCGCCCAGGTGCTGGGTGCTGCAGGTCACGTGCACGGCCACCGGCTCGTCCTGGGGGGTGAACTCCAGGCGGTCGAGCAGGTGGGTGCGGATGAAGCGTACCGGGTCGTAGAGGTCCAGCCGGGTTTCGCCCAGGTCTTGCACCAGACGCAGGGTGCAGGGGCTGGTGTCGCAGTAGATCGGGTCAAGGCCGCCGCGGCTGGCGTGCAGCAGGGCGGTGATCAGCTCCTGGCGCTTGTGCTCGGCCTGTTCGGGGTAGCCCTTGGAGGCGAAGGGCTGGCCGCAGCACAGGCTGTCGGCGTTGTCGGGGAACACCACTTGGTAGCCGGCCTTTTCCAGCAGGGCGCGGGTTTTGTCCAGCAGCGAGCTTTGCTCGCGGTCGGCATAGGCCGGGCCCATCACTCGTGACACGCAGGCTGCCAGGTACACCACGCGGGGGCGTGCGTCGTTGCTGGCCGGGCCGAAGCTGATCGGGCGCAGGGGTTGTGGCATGGCCGGGGTCCACTGGGGTAGGCGGCCTTTGCTGGCGTTGCTCAGCGAGGCGCTCAGGCGGCCCAGGCGCGGGGCGCCGAGCAGCTTGCGTGCAGTGTTGGCGGCCGTGAGGGTAAGGCGGGCGCCACCCAGTGCGGTGTGGAAGTGCTCGGCTAGCCAGTCGGCGGTCTTGGTGTGTTCGGCGGCCTGGCTGCGCAGTTTCTTCACCAGCTCGCCGGTGTTGATACCGACCGGGCAGCGCTGGGCGCACAGACCGGTGGCGGCGCAGGTATCGAGGCCTTGGTACTGGTAGGTCTGCATCAGTTCGCGGGTGTCGATGCCGGCACGTTGCTTGGCCTGGATGTCCCGCCACATGACGATGCGCTGGCGCGGGCTGAGGGTAAGCCCTTTGGACGGGCACACCGGTTCGCAGAAGCCGCATTCGATGCACTTGTCGACGATTTCGTCGGCGGCTGGCAGCGGCTTGAGGTTTTTCAGGTGGATGTCAGGGTCTTCGCTCAGCACCACGTCGGGGTTGAGGATGCCGTTGGGGTCGAGCAGGCGCTTGAGCTTCCACATCAACTGGTAGGCGTCATGGCCCCATTCCAGTTCCACGAATGGTGCCATGTTGCGCCCGGTGCCGTGCTCGGCTTTCAACGAGCCGCCGAACTCCACCGCCACCAGTTGCGCCACGTCGTCCATGAACGCCTTGTAACGGGCGACTTCCGCGGCGCTGTTGAAGCCTTGGGTGAAGACGAAGTGCAAGTTGCCTTCCAGCGCATGGCCAAAGATGATCGCTTCGTCGTAGCGGTGCTTGTCGAACAGCAGGATCAGGCGGTTGACGCCTTCGGCCAGTTGCTCGACGGGGAAGGTCACGTCTTCGATGATCACCGTGGTGCCGGTCTGGCGCACGGCGCCGACGGCGGGGAAGGTGTCCTTGCGGATTTTCCACAGCTGGTTGTACACGGCTGGGTCTTCGCTGAAGTCCACTTGCTGTTCCAGCGGGAAGTCGGCAATCGAGGCCATCACCTGGCGCAGTTGCTCGTGCAGCAGGCTCTGGCTGGCGGCGCGGGACTCGATCAGCAGGGCGCAGGCGTTGTCTGACAGGCCTTTTACCCACAGCGGCATGCCGGGCATGTTCTGCACCGAGCGCAGGCTGCGGCGGTCGAGCAGTTCCACGGCAGATACCGGCTGCTGCTTGAGCACGGGCACCGCGCGGCAGCAGCTTTCGACGCTGGGGAACACCAGCAAGGCGCTGGCCTTGTGCGGGTGATCAGGCACGGTGTCGTAGGTGGCGGCGCTGATGAAGCCCAGCGTGCCTTCGGAACCGACCAGCAGGTGCTGCAGGATGTCCAGCGGTTGGTCGTAGTCCACCAGTGCGTTCAGTGACAGGCCGGTGGTGTTCTTCAGCCGGTATTTGTGCCGGATGCGCTCGGCCAGCGCGGTGTTGGCGCGGGTCTCGCGGGCCAGGCGGGCCAGCGATTCCAGCAGCTCGGCGTGGCTGCTTTCAAAGGCGGCGACGCTGGCCGGGTCTTCGCTGTCGAGGCGGGTGCCGTCGGCCAGCACCAGGCGCAGGCCGGCCAGGGTGTGGTAGGTGTTCTGCGCGGTGCCGCAGCACATGCCGCTGGCGTTGTTGGCAACGATGCCGCCAATCTTGCAGGCGTTGATCGACGCCGGGTCGGGGCCGATCTTGCGCCCGAAGGGGGCCAGCCAGGCGTTGGCCTGGGCGCCGATCACGCCCGGTTGCAGGCGGATCTGCTCGCCCTGGCCACGGATTTCGCGGCCGTTCCAGTTATCGCCGAGCACGATCAGTACCGAGTCGGTGATGGCCTGGCCAGACAGGCTGGTGCCGGCTGCGCGGAAGGTGACCGGCACCCGCTCGCGCTGGGCCAGTTTGATCAGGCCGACCACTTCGTCCTCGGACTCGACGCGCACCACCAGCTTGGGGATCAGCCGGTAGAAGCTGGCGTCGGTGCCGAAGGCCAAGGTGGACGTGGGGTCGTCGAAGCGGCGTTCGGCGGGTATCAGGCGCTCGGCATCACGCAGAAACGCGGCGGGCAAGCTCATGCAGTCTCCTCGCGGGGCCGTGGCGTCTGTGCGCCACATGCCCCGGGTCAATCAGGCGGTGTTTCTTGCAGGCGGTCAGGCGCCCAGTTCGCGTACCAGCGAGTCGCGGGTGATCTCGCTGATCGACTTGGCGCCGGTCAGCACCATCGCCACGCGCATTTCCTTCTCGAACAGCTCCAGCAGGTTCTTCACCCCGGCCTCGCCGTGCACGGCAAGGGCGTAGAGGAAGGCGCGGCCGATCAGTACGGTGTCGGCGCCCAGGGCGATCATGCGCACCACGTCGAGGCCACTGCGGATGCCGGAGTCGGCCAGAATTTTCAGATCGCCTTTGACGGCGTCGGCAATTGCCGGCAGGGCGCGGGCGCTGGACAGCACCCCATCGAGCTGGCGGCCGCCGTGGTTGGACACCACGATGCCGTCGGCGCCGAACTTGACCGCATCGCGGGCGTCATCGGCATCGAGAATGCCCTTGATGATCATCGGGCCGTCCCAGTACTCGCGGATCCACTCCAGGTCTTTCCAGGAGATGGACGGGTCGAAGTTGTTGCCCAGCCAGCCGATGTAGTCGGCCAGGCCGGTGGGGTTGCCGCGGTACTTGGAGATGTTGCCCAGGTCGTGCGGGCGGCCCATCACGCCGACATCCCACGCCCATTCGGGGTGGGTCATGGCTTGCAGCACACGGCGCAGCGGGCCGTTGCGGCCGCTCATGCCCGAGTGGGCATCGCGGTAGCGGGCGCCGGGTACGGGCATGTCGACGGTGAACACCAGGGTCTTGACCCCGGCGGCCTTGGCCCGCTCCAGGGCGTTGCGCATGAAACCGCGGTCCTTGAGCACGTACAGCTGGAACCACATCGGCCGGTTGATCGCCGGGGCCACTTCTTCGATCGGGCACACCGACACGGTAGACATGGTGAACGGGATGCCATGGGCCGCGGCTGCACGCGCCGCCTGCACTTCGCCACGGCGCGCGTACATGCCGGTGAGGCCGACCGGGGCCAAGGCCACCGGCATGCTCAGGGTTTCGTCGAACAGCTTGGTTTCCAGGCTGAGCTCGGACATGTTGTTCAGCACGCGCTGGCGCAGGGCAATGCCGGCCAGGTCCGACACGTTGTGGCGCAGGGTGTGCTCGGCGTAGGCGCCGCCGTCGGCGTAGTGGAACAGGAAGGGAGGCAGCTTGCGTTGGGCCGCGGCGCGATAGTCGGTAGAGGCAGAAATGATCATGGATTCTCGCAGCGTTGCTTGTGGGGAGTGCCGGGCGCGCAATGGCGCCCGGCCCCTTTCACTTTAGTGATGAACCAGCATGCCGGTCAGCCAGTAAGCCTGGACCAGGGTGATCAGGCCGACGATGGTGGCAAAGAACAGGCTGTGCTTGACGGTGAAGCGGAACAGGTCGGATTCCTTGCCCACCAGGCCGGTGGCGGCGCAGGCCACGGCAATGGACTGCGGCGAGATCATCTTGCCGGTCACGCCGCCGCTGGTGTTGGCCGCTACCAGCAGGGTGTCGTTGACGCCGATCTGGTGCGCAGTGGTGGCCTGCAGCGAGCTGAACAGGGCGTTGGACGAGGTGTCCGAGCCGGTCAGGAATACGCCAAGCCAGCCAAGGAACGGCGAGAAGAACGGGAACGCGGCGCCGGTGCCGGCCAGTACCAGGGCCATGGTCGAGGACATGCCCGAGTAGTTGGTGACGAAGGCGAAGGCCAGCACCATGCCGATCGACAGGATAGGCCAGCGCAGCTCCCAGAACGTTTCCTTGAAAGTGGTCAGACCAGTTTTGAAGTTGATCTTCAGCACCGCCATGGAGATCAGCGCCGAGAGGAAGATCGCGGTGCCGGTGGCAGAGATCGGGTCGAGCTTGAACACTGCTGGCATGGCAGTGGGCGCGGCAACGATCGGTGCGGTCTTGATCACCAACTGGTCGAGGTGCGGGATGGCGAAGTTGAAGACGAAGTTGTACATGGCACCGCCCGGGGCGAACGCTGCCTTGAACGGCTTCAGGGTCCAGATGGTGACCAGTACGGTCAGGATCAGGAACGGCGACCAGGCCTTGAAGATTTCACCAAAGCTGTAAGGGCTTGGCTGGCTGCCGCTTGATTGCACAACGGCTGCGCCGACGCTGCCTTTGGCTTCGCTGAACGAACGCTTTGGCTGCCAGACTTTCAGGAACAGGGTGAGGCTGATCAGGCTGGCCAGTGCCGAGGTGATGTCGGGCAGCTCAGGGCCGATGAAGTTCGACGTGAAGTACTGGGTAACGGCGAAGCTCAGGCCGGCGACCAGGGCGGCAGGCCAGGTTTCCTTCACGCCGCGCAGGCCGTCCATCATGAACACCAGCCAGAACGGCACGAACAGCGACAGCAGCGGCAGCTGGCGGCCGGTCATGGCGCCGATGTGGAAGGCGTCGATGCCGGTGACCTGGCCGGCCACGATGATCGGGATGCCCAAGGCGCCGAATGCCACCGGTGCGGTGTTGGCGATCAGGCACAGGCCGGCGGCGTATAGCGGGTTGAAGCCCAGGCCCACCAGCAGCGCGGCAGTGATTGCCACGGGGGCGCCGAAGCCCGCCGCGCCTTCCAGGAAGGCACCGAAGCAGAAGCCGATCAGCAGCACTTGCAAGCGCTGGTCGTCGGTAATCGACAGCACCGAGCTGCGGATCACTTCGAACTGGCCACTCTTGACCGTGAGTTTGTACAGGAACACCGCGGCAACGATGATCCATGCGATTGGCCAGAGGCCGTAGAGGAAGCCATAACCCGCGGCAGCGAGGGCCATGTCGACAGGCATCTGGAAGGCAAAGATCGCCACCAGGATCGACAGCGCGAGCGTGATGCTGCCCGCTACGTGGCCTTTCAGGCGGAACACGGCGAGGGCAAGGAAGAAGAACACGATAGGGATGACTGCCGCCAGTGCGGACAAGCCAAGACTACCAAGCGGGCTATAGAGTTGTTGCCAGGTTTGCATATGGGGTGGCCCCTAATTGTTGTTGGTCAGCACTGGCATTGGATAATTGGTAAGACCAATTTACAATGGCTGGTCGCTAGGTTAAAAGCGCTGTCGTGGGTGTGTCAATTTGTCCTGTGCAAAACTTTGGTCGCGTGCCGATGAGCGGGCGCCTGATGCGCTGGCAAAATCGCGGCTTGATGGATGTTTGCGCGGCCTGGATCGGCGAGAATAGGCGCCCCTGAAATTTGCCGGGGGTTTGTGGAGAGCATGTGATGGTTTTTGATCAGGTCCGCCAACGGCGCCTGTCCGACGACATCGTCGATCGGTTGGAAGGGATGATTCTGGAAGGCACGCTGACCTCGGGGCAGCGGCTGCCGGCCGAACGCGCCCTCGCCGAGCAGTTCGGCGTGTCCCGCCCGTCACTGCGTGAGGCGATCCAGAAGCTGGTGGCCAAAGGGCTGCTGGTCAGCCGCCAGGGCGGCGGCAATTTTGTTGCCGAGTCACTGGGCTCTACCTTCAGCGACCCATTGCTGCAGTTGCTCGAGCACAGTGCCGAGGCGCAGCGCGACCTACTTGAATTTCGCCATACCCTGGAGGCGTCGTGTGCCTATTACGCCGCCCAGCGTGCCACCGAGCCGGACCGGGCACGCTTGAAGGCGGCCTTCGATGCGTTGCAGGACTGCTACAGCAGGGTCGATGAAGTCACTCGGGCGGAGGAGGGTGTGGCCGATGCACGCTTTCACCTGGCGATTGCCGAGGCCAGCCATAACGCGGTGCTGCTGCACACCATTCGTGGTTTGTTCGACCTGCTCAAGCGCAACGTGGTGACCAACATTGGTGGCATGTACCAGCAACGCACCGAAACCCGGGACATGCTGATCAGCCAGCACCGGGAACTGTACCTGGCGATTGTCGAGGGCAGGGCGGAGGATGCGCGGGAGGTGTCCAGCCGGCACATTCTGTATGTGCAGGAGGTGCTGCAAGAGGCACACGAAGAGGCGCAGCGGGTGGCGCGGGCAGAGCGGCGCAGCGGGCGCTGAGATCGGTGCTGGATTCTTCGCGGGCACGCCGCTCCCACAGGATGGGCGCCGGGTTTGGACCTGGCGCGATCCCTGTGGGAGCGGGCGTGCCCGCGAAGAGGCCGGAACAGGCTAAAGACTAATTAGTCTTCCTTGCCCTTGTTCCGCACGACCCGCTGCAGCTCGCGGTTGGAATCGCGTTCGCGCACGGTGTCGCGCTTGTCGTATTCCTTCTTGCCCTTGCCCAGCGCAATTTCGCACTTGATCAGGTGCTTGCTCCAGTACAGCGACAACGCCACGCAGGTGTAGCCCTTTTGCGCTACAGCCGCTTCCAGCCGCTCCAGCTCGCGCTTGTTCAGCAGCAGCTTGCGGGTGCGGATGGGGTCGGCGATGACGTGGGTGCTGGCAGTGGTCAGCGGGGTGATGTGGCTGCCGAACAGCCAGGCTTCACCGTCCTTGAGCAGCACGTAACTGTCAACGAGGTGCGCCTTGCCAGCTCGCAGGCTTTTTACTTCCCAGCCGGACAGGACCAGCCCGGCCTCGAACTTGTGTTCGATGAAGTAATCGTGTCGCGCTTTTTTATTTTGCGCGATGGTCCCGGTCGGATGTTTTTTTTGCTTAGCCATAGGGGCGGCATTATAGGCAAGTCCGTGCGTCGTCCGCTATGGGATTTCGGTGTGCTTGAGCCACTGCAATGAATACCGGACAATACGGGCCTGTCTTGGTGACAGAACCTGTTTTCGGCACGCTGCGAAGCGCCGCCACCCAGCCTTGGAAGTGACGCCTGGATGACAACCCATATTCAACGCTCCGCCCTGCTGCCATACCCCGCCCAGGCGCTCTATGATCTGGTCAACGATGTGGCCAGCTACCCAGAGTTTTTGCCGTGGTGCTCGGCCTCGACGGTGATCGACGCCAGCGACACGCACATGCACGCCAAGCTCGAGGTGGCCAAGGGCGGCATGAGTCAGTACTTCGTCACGCGTAACGTGCTGGTGCCGGGGCAGTCTATCGAGATGAACCTTGAGGAGGGGCCGTTCACGCAGTTGCATGGCGTGTGGGTGTTCAAGCCGCTGGGTGAAAAGGCCTGCAAGATCAGCCTGGACCTGTCTTTCGATTATGCCGGGCCGATTGTGCGCGCCACCTTGGGCCCGCTGTTCAATCAGGCGGCCAACACGCTGGTCGATGCTTTCTGCCAGCGTGCCAAGCAACTGCATGCCTGACAGATACGGCGAAAACAAAAAGCCCGGACCAGGTCCGGGCTTTTTTGTGACTGCTGTTCCCGCTTAGCGGGTTTCCAACGGAGCCGGCGTCGGGACCGGGGTGGTCTCGATGGTGTCGATTTCGCGCTGGATGGACTCTTCCACCGAGCCTGGCTTAGCTGGTTTTTCTTCAGGCTGAGCTGCTGGCTGCGCTGTCTGGCCTGGCTCGGTGGCCGGGCTGACTGTGGTGTCGCTGCTGCCCCCCAGGATTTCCTGGTCGCGGCTGACGCCTGGCATGAAGTCGCCCGACAAGCTGACCAGTTGGTCGCTCTCGTTGAAGAAGATGCTCATGCGCTCTTGCTGGCGTTTACCACCGCCAGGCTGCAGGCTGTACAGGTAATCCCAACGGTTGGTGTGGAAGGTATCCTGAATCAGCGGGTTGCCCATGATAAACCTTACTTGCCGGCGGGTCATTCCCGGGCGTAATTGGTCTATCATGTCCTGCGTGACGACATTGCCCTGCTGGATGTCGATTTTGTAAACCCCGGGAAACGAGCAACCGGCGAGTGCGAGCAGTCCCACTAGGGTGAGGCTGGTTAGCAAGAGCTTGGTGTTTTGCATCGGTGGGCGACTTCCACTATCTTGGCTGGACAACGTAAACCCCGATCATACCCGTATTAAGAGAAGCTGCGAAGCAGCATCGGCGAGAAAGCTGACCATGGTTGAAAATAGCGAATTACGCAAAGCCGGTCTCAAGGTGACCCTGCCTCGAGTCAAGATCCTTCAGATGCTCGATTCCACCGAGCAGCGTCACATGAGTGCCGAGGATGTTTACAAGGCACTGATGGAAGCAGGCGAGGACGTAGGCCTGGCCACCGTCTATCGCGTACTGACCCAGTTCGAAGCGGCGGGTCTGGTGGTTCGCCACAACTTCGACGGCGGCCACGCAGTGTTCGAGCTGGCCGATGGCGGTCACCACGACCATATGGTGAACGTGGATACCAGTGAAGTCATCGAATTCATGGATGCCGAAATCGAGAAGCGCCAGCGCGAAATCGTAGCCGAGCATGGCTTCGAGCTGGTGGACCACAATCTGGTCCTGTATGTGCGTAAGAAGAAGTAACGATTTTTTATCGTTATGAATGACAAAGGCGACCTTCGGGTCGCCTTTGTGCTTTCTGCTTCGGCAGATTAATTTGGTTGTCTGCACTGGCCCTATCGCCGGCAAGCCAGCTCCCGCAGGTACACCCCATATCCCAGGTCCTGTGATCACCCTGTGGGAGCTGGCTTGCCGGCGATAGGGTCAGTACCGGTAGCATCAAGCCTTGCCAGAAACCACCATCTTGCGCGCATGCGCCAGGGATTCCTTGGTCAGGTCAATGCCGCCCAGCATCCGCGCCACTTCTTCTACCCGCTCACGCTTGCCCAGGCTGGCCACGGCGGTGTGGGTGGTGTCGCTGTTGCGCACTTTGTGCACAAACAGGTGGTGATGCCCTTGCGCGGCTACCTGTGGCAGGTGAGTCACGGTCAGCACCTGGCCGCGCTCTCCCAGGCGGCGCAACAACTGGCCGACAATTTCGGCAGTAGGGCCGCCGATACCCACGTCGACTTCGTCGAATACCAGGGTAGGAATGCGCGATGTCTGTGCGGTAATCACCTGGATCGCCAGGCTGATACGCGACAGTTCGCCACCCGAAGCTACCTTGGCCAGGCCCTTGAGCGGTTGGCCGGGGTTGGCGCTGACCAGCAGTTCGATCTGCTCCAGACCATGCGGTGACAGGTCTGCGCCCTCGGTGGGCGTCAGCTCGATGCGGAAACGCCCGCCGGGCATGCCCAGGCGCTGGATTTCCTGCTCTACGGCGCCCGCCAGTTGCTGGGCGGCTTGCTGGCGCAGGGCGCTGAGTTCACGGGCCCGCTCTTTGTAATGCTGTGCGAAAGCCGCCAGTTCCTCGCCCAGCCGCTCGATCGACTCGTCACTGGCGTTCAGGCCTTCGATTTCTTCCATCAGTTGTTGCTGCAGGTGCGGCAGTTCAGTGGGGTGCACGCGGTGTTTGCGCGCGAGTGTATAGATGGTGTCGAGACGTTCTTCCAAAGCCTGCAGGCGCATCGGGTCGGCGTCGAAGTTGTCGAGGAAACGGTTGAGCTCGCCCACGGCTTCTTCTATCTGGATCTGTGCGCTGGCGATCAGGTTGGCGGCCTCGCCCAGGGCCTTGGGTGAGTGGGTGGCAGCGCCCAGCCGGTTGAGGCTGGAGGTGAGGGCGCTGAGCACGTTGCCCGAATCGCTTTCACTGCACTGGTCGATCACTTGGCGACAAATGCCGAACAGCGCTTCGGCGCTGGTCAGGTTCTTGTGCTCCTGCTCCAGTTGCTCCAGTTCGTGCTCGCCCAGGCCGAGGTTGTCCAGTTCTTCCAGCTGGTAGCTTAGCAACTGATGACGGGCGCGCTGCTCGTCACCTGAATTGGACAGCCGCTCCAGCTCCAGGCGGGTCTGGTTCCAGCGCTTGGCCGCCAGATGCACCTGGCGGGCCAGGTCGACGGCGCCGGCGTACTCGTCGAGCAGGCGGCGGTGGGTGTCGGTTTTCAGCAGCGACTGGTGCTCGTGCTGGCTGTGGATATCGATAAGCAGCTCGCCCAGCGCCTTGAGGTCGCCCAGCGGGCACGGCGTGCCGTTGATGTAGCCGCGGCTGCGCCCTTCGGCGGTGATTACCCGGCGCAGGATGCATAGCCCGTCGTTGTCCAGGTCGCGTTCGGCCAGCCAGGCATGGGCTTCCGGGATGTCTACCAGGTCGAAGGTGGCGAGGATGTCTGCCTTGTCGGTGCCAGGGCGCACCACGCCACTGTCGGCACGGTCGCCAAGGGCCAGGCCGAGGGCGTCGAGCATGATCGATTTGCCGGCACCGGTCTCGCCCGTGATGACGGACATGCCGCGGGCAATTTCGAGGTCGAGGTGCTCGACGATGGCGTAGTTGTGAATGGACAGGTGCACCAGCATGAGGGGCGGCTCCCGAAAGTCAGGTCTGGTTATTTATACAGTACTTTTTTCAGGCCTGCCAATGCCCCCTGCCAGATTCTGTTGCAACCCGGAAAACCACCTTGCCCCTTGAAGCTGGTTTTTCCGGCCCCATATAGCCGACATCACAGGCGAGCCTGGCTCGCAGTCCACAAAATTGCGCAGGAGAGACCCCATGGCTGATGAACAGCTGAACGAGAAAGACCTTAACGTGGAAGAAACCGGTGCAGGCACTGCAGCTGACACCCGTGTTCTGGAGCTCGAGGAACAGCTGGCCGCAGCCAAGGACCAGGCGCTGCGCGCCGTTGCCGACGTGCAGAACGTGCGCCGTCGTGCCGAGCAGGATGTGGAGAAAGCCCACAAGTTCGCCCTGGAGAAGTTCTCCAGCGACCTGCTGCCGGTCATCGACAGCCTGGAACTGGCCCTGGCCCACTCCAGCGCCGAGGATGAGCACGTCAAGCAGATCCGCGAAGGCGTCGAGCTGACCCTGAAAATGTTCCAGGACACCCTCAAGCGCTACAACCTCGAAGCAGTCGACCCGCACGGCCAGCCGTTCAACCCTGAGCACCACCAGGCCATGGCCATGCAGGAAAACGGCGAAGTCGAGCCAAACAGCGTGCTGAATGTGTTCCAGAAGGGTTACCTGCTGAACGGCCGCCTGCTGCGCCCCGCCATGGTGGTGGTCAGCAAGGCGCCGAGCGCGGCGCAACCCTCGATCAATGAAAAGGCTTGAAATCCTTCCGGGCAACCCCATCTAGGTGTCAAGCCTTCAAGTATTACCGCAGTTGGCCAAAGTAGTCGCTGCTACCAAATTCAAGTTTCGGGAGAGTTAACATGGGTAAAATCATCGGTATCGACCTGGGGACCACCAACTCGTGCGTCTCCATTCTGGAAAACGGTAACGTCAAAGTCATCGAAAACGCCGAAGGTGCGCGTACCACCCCTTCGATCGTGGCCTACGCCAACGATGGCGAAATCCTGGTGGGTCAGTCGGCCAAGCGCCAGGCTGTGACCAACCCGCACAACACCCTGTTCGCAGTGAAGCGCCTGATTGGCCGCCGCTTCGAAGAAGACGTTGTGCAAAAAGACATCAAGCTGGTGCCGTACAAGATCGTCAAGGCGAACAACGGTGACGCCTGGGTCGAGGCTGCTGGCAAGGAAATGGCTCCGCCGCAAATCAGCGCCGAAGTCCTGAAGAAAATGAAAAAGACTGCCGAAGACTACCTCGGCGAGCCAGTCACCGAAGCGGTCATCACCGTTCCGGCCTACTTCAACGACAGCCAGCGTCAGGCCACCAAAGACGCCGGCCGCATCGCTGGCCTGGACGTAAAACGCATCATCAACGAGCCGACTGCCGCTGCACTGGCTTATGGCATGGACAAGGCCAAGGGCGACCACACTGTCATCGTTTATGACCTGGGTGGTGGTACCTTCGACGTTTCGGTCATCGAAATCGCCGAAGTCGACGGTGAGCACCAGTTCGAAGTACTGGCTACCAACGGCGACACCTTCCTGGGTGGCGAAGACTTCGACATGCGCCTGATCGACTACCTCGTCGACGAGTTCAAGAAAGAGTCGGGCATGGACCTGAAGAACGATCCTCTGGCCCTGCAGCGCCTGAAAGAAGCCGCAGAAAAAGCCAAGATCGAGCTGTCTTCCGCTCAGTCGACCGACGTCAACCTGCCGTACATCACTGCAGATGCCACCGGTCCTAAGCACCTGAACGTGAAGATCTCCCGCGCCAAGCTGGAGTCGCTGGTCGAAGACCTGGTCAAGCGTACCATCGAGCCTTGCCGCATCGCCCTGAAAGACGCCGGCATCGACGCCAGCAAGATCGACGACGTGATCCTGGTCGGCGGTCAGACCCGTATGCCGCTGGTGCAGAAAGAAGTTGCCGACTTCTTCGGTAAAGAAGCACGCAAGGACGTCAACCCGGACGAAGCAGTTGCCATGGGCGCTGCCATCCAGGGCGCTGTACTGGCCGGTGACGTGAAAGACGTACTGCTGCTGGACGTCAGCCCGCTGACCCTGGGTATCGAAACCATGGGCGGCGTGATGACCGCGCTGATCGAGAAGAACACCACCATCCCGACCAAGAAGTCGCAGGTGTTCTCGACTGCCGATGACAACCAGGGCGCCGTGACCATCCACGTACTGCAGGGTGAGCGCAAGCAGGCTGCGCAGAACAAGTCGCTGGGCAAGTTCGACCTGGCTGACATTCCGCCAGCACCACGTGGCGTTCCACAGATCGAAGTAACCTTCGACATCGACGCCAACGGCATCCTGCACGTAGGCGCGAAAGACAAGGCTACCGGCAAGACTCAGTCGATCGTGATCAAGGCCAACTCCGGCCTGTCGGACGAAGAGATCGAGCGCATGGTGCGTGACGCCGAGGCTAACGCCGAGGAAGACCGCAAGTTCGAAGAGCTGGCCGCTGCCCGTAACCAGGGTGATGCGCTGGTTCACTCGACCCGCAAGATGGTTGCTGACGCGGGTGACAAGGTCACCGCTGAAGAGAAAACTGCCATCGAGGCTGCCGTTGTTGCCCTGGAAACCGCTGTCAAAGGCGATGACAAGGCTGCAATCGATGCCAAGGTCGAGGAGCTGTCCAAGGTCTCTGCCCCGGTTGCTCAGAAGATGTACGCCGAGCAGTCGGCCGAACAGCCTCAGGGTGGCGCGCAGCAGGCCGAGCCGGAAGCCAAGCACGATGACGTGGTTGACGCCGAGTTCGAAGAAGTGAAAGACAACAACAAGCAGTAATCCCTGCATGTTGTCGGCCAGCCCACCGCCGTTTGGCGGTGAGCTGGTAGGATGTCGCCGCGCGGGGGCTTGCTCCCGCGTTGGCGTATCTGGAATTCGAGAATTTTTACAGCATCTGTCAGCCAACTTTGGTGGCGCAGGCAGGTGCTGATGGCGCGGCGCAGATGCCAGACGCCCAACAAGGTGCAAATGACCTATGTCCAAGCGTGATTATTATGAGGTACTGGGTGTCGAGCGCGGCGCCAGCGAGTCTGACCTCAAAAAGGCCTATCGCCGCCTGGCGATGAAATACCACCCGGACCGCAACCCGGGTGACAAAGAGTCGGAAGACATGTTCAAGGAGGCCAACGAGGCCTACGAAGTGCTGTCTGATGCCAGCAAGCGCGCGGCGTTCGACCAGTACGGCCATGCGGGTGTCGACCCGAGCATGGGCGGTGGTGGTGCCGGCTTCGGTGGCGCCAACTTCTCCGACATCTTCGGCGATGTATTCAGCGACTTCTTCGGTGGCGGCCGCGGTGGTGGACGTGGCGGTGCCCAGCGCGGCAGTGACCTGCGCTACACCCTGGAGCTGAACCTGGAAGAAGCGGTGCGTGGCACCACGGTCAGCATCCGCGTTCCTACCCTGGTCAATTGCCAGCCTTGCGACGGTTCCGGTGCCAAGAAGGGTTCGACCCCGTCGACCTGCCCGACGTGCGGCGGCATCGGTCAGGTGCGCATGCAGCAAGGCTTCTTCTCGGTGCAGCAAACCTGCCCGCGCTGCCATGGCCAGGGCAAGATCATTACCGACCCGTGCACCTCGTGCCACGGCGAAGGCCGTGTCGAAGAATACAAGACGTTGTCGGTCAAGGTGCCGGCAGGTGTCGATACCGGCGACCGCATCCGCCTCTCGGGCGAGGGCGAGGCCGGTACCCATGGTGGCCCGACTGGCGACCTGTACGTGGTGATCAGTGTGCGTGAGCACGAGATCTTCCAGCGCGACGGCAAGCACCTGTACTGCGAAGTGCCCATCAGCTACACCGATGCCGCCCTGGGTGGTGAGCTGGAAGTGCCGACCCTTGATGGTCGCGTGAAGCTGAAAATTCCGGAAGGCACCCAGACTGGCAAGCAGTTCCGCCTGCGTGGCAAGGGTGTGGCGCCGGTGCGCGGTGGTGGTGCGGGTGACCTGCTGTGCCGTGTGGCGGTGGAAACCCCGGTCAACCTCAGCCGCCGTCAGCGCGAGCTGCTCGAAGAGCTGCGGGACTCGCTGGAAGGCGACAGTTCCCACTCGCCCAAGGCCAGTGGCTGGTTCGATGGCGTGAAGCGCTTCTTCGGCGATCTCTGACAAGGAAAAGGCTATGCGACGTATTGCAGTGATGGGCGCGGCAGGGCGGATGGGCAAGACCCTGATCGAGGCTGTGCAGCAAACCCCGGGTGCCGGCCTGACGGCAGCGATCGATCGCCCTGACAGCTCGCTGGTCGGGGCGGACGCCGGTGAATTGGCGGCCCTCGGCCGGATCGGTGTGCTGCTGTCCGATGACCTGGCCAAGGTTGCCGACGAGTTCGACGTGCTGATCGATTTCACGCACCCTTCGGTCACCCTCAAGAACCTGGCGTTCTGCCGCAAGCACGGCAAGGCGATGATCATCGGTACTACGGGCTTCTCTGTTGAAGAGAAGCAGCTGCTGGCCGAGGCGGGCAAGGACATTCCAATCGTGTTTGCCGCCAACTTCAGTGTCGGCGTCAACCTCAGCCTCAAGCTGCTGGATATGGCGGCGCGGGTGCTGGGTGATGATGTTGATATCGAGATCATCGAGGCGCACCACCGGCACAAGGTCGATGCGCCGTCGGGTACTGCGCTGCGCATGGGTGAAGTGGTTGCCAATGCGCTGGGCCGGGACCTGCAGGAAGTGGCCGTGTATGGCCGCGAAGGACAGACCGGTGCGCGTGATCGCAAGACCATTGGTTTCGCGACTGTGCGTGCCGGTGATGTGGTGGGTGATCACACTGTATTGTTCGCTGCCGAAGGCGAGCGTCTGGAAATCACTCACAAGGCCTCCAGCCGCATGACCTTCGCCAAGGGCGCTGTGCGTGCGGCGCTGTGGCTGGATGGGCGCGAGCCTGGCCTTTACGACATGCAGGATGTGCTCGAGCTGCGCTGAGCCGTTCGAGTGGTGTTGGCTTCTTCGCGGGCTTGCCCGCTCCCACAGGTATTGCGCCGGTCTTGGCGCCTGGTGGTTCTGTGGGAGCGGGCGAGCCCGCGAAGAAGCCACCGCCGATGTCAGTCTGTCGCATTGATGTGTTTTAGAGACACATATGCGGTAGACCGAAAACGCACTTTTCTGTAAGCTACAGCTTTAGTGTGTCCACTAAAAGCGCGCAGCGAATTGAATTCAGCACATGAAAGCGGGGTGACGTGTCCATACGTCACTCCGCTTTTTTGCAACCTGCGATCGCCCTTTCATGCTTGATTTACGGGAGGTCTTCTTGACAAAGCCAGCCATACTCGCCCTTGCCGACGGCAGTATTTTTCGCGGTGAAGCCATTGGTGCCGACGGTCAGACCGTTGGTGAGGTGGTATTCAACACCGCTATGACCGGCTACCAGGAAATCCTTACAGACCCTTCCTATGCGCAGCAAATCGTTACCCTGACCTACCCGCACATCGGTAACACCGGTACTACGCCGGAAGATGCCGAGTCGAACCGCGTCTGGTCCGCTGGCCTGGTCATCCGTGACCTGCCGCTGCTGGCCAGCAACTGGCGTAACACCCAGTCGCTGCCTGAATACCTCAAGGCCAACAACGTCGTTGCCATCGCTGGCATCGACACCCGTCGCCTGACCCGTATCCTGCGTGAAAAGGGCGCCCAGAACGGTTGCATCCTCGCCGGTGACAACATCAGCGAAGAAGCCGCCATCGCCGCTGCCCGTGGTTTCCCGGGCCTGAAGGGCATGGACCTGGCCAAGGTCGTTTCCACCAAAGAGCGCTACGAGTGGCGCTCCAGCGTGTGGGAGCTGAAAACCGACAGCCACCCGACCATCGAAGCTGCCGACCTGCCTTACCACGTGGTTGCCTTCGACTACGGCGTCAAGCTGAACATCCTGCGCATGCTGGTTGCCCGTGGCTGCCGCGTGACCGTGGTGCCGGCCCAGACCCCGGCCAGCGAAGTGCTGGCACTCAACCCGGACGGCGTGTTCCTGTCCAACGGCCCTGGTGACCCTGAGCCGTGCGACTACGCCATCCAGGCGATCAAGGAAATCCTCGAAACCGAGATTCCGGTATTCGGCATCTGCCTCGGCCACCAGCTGCTGGCCCTGGCCTCCGGCGCCAAGACCGTGAAAATGGGCCACGGTCACCACGGTGCCAACCACCCGGTCCAGGACCTGGACAGCGGTGTGGTCATGATCACCAGCCAGAACCACGGTTTTGCTGTTGATGAAACTACCCTGCCGGGCAACGTTCGCGCCATCCACAAGTCGCTGTTCGACGGCACCCTGCAGGGTATCGAGCGCACCGACAAGAGCGCGTTCAGCTTCCAGGGCCACCCTGAAGCGAGCCCTGGCCCGACCGACGTCGCGCCACTGTTCGATCGTTTCACCGATGCCATGGCCAAGCGCCGCTGAGCATCCTGCTTCAAGGCCCCGGGCCGGCTCGCGCCGCGCCCGGAAGCGCCTGACCCAGATTGTTCTAAGCGGCTTGCCGACTGACCCCGGATTTGAGTGACCACCATGCCAAAACGTACAGACATCAAAAGCATCCTGATTCTCGGTGCCGGCCCGATCGTGATCGGCCAGGCCTGTGAATTCGACTACTCCGGCGCCCAGGCCTGCAAGGCCCTGCGCGAGGAAGGTTTCCGCGTCATCCTGGTGAACTCCAACCCAGCCACCATCATGACCGACCCGGCCATGGCCGACGCCACCTACATCGAGCCGATCAAGTGGCAGTCGGTGGCCAAGATCATCGAGAAAGAGCGCCCGGACGCCGTTTTGCCGACCATGGGTGGCCAGACCGCACTGAACTGCGCCCTGGACCTGGAGCGCCACGGCGTTCTGGAGAAGTTCGGCGTAGAGATGATCGGTGCCAACGCCGATACCATCGACAAGGCTGAAGACCGTTCGCGCTTCGACAAGGCCATGAAGGATATCGGCCTGGAATGCCCGCGCTCGGGTATCGCCCACAGCATGGAAGAGGCCAATGCGGTCCTCGAAAAGCTCGGCTTCCCGTGCATCATCCGTCCGTCGTTCACCATGGGTGGCACTGGCGGTGGTATCGCTTACAATCGTGAAGAATTCGAAGAAATCTGCACCCGTGGTCTGGACCTTTCGCCGACCAAAGAGCTGCTGATCGACGAATCGCTGATCGGCTGGAAAGAGTACGAGATGGAAGTGGTCCGCGACAAAAAGGACAACTGCATCATCGTCTGCTCGATCGAAAACTTCGACCCGATGGGCGTGCACACCGGTGACTCGATCACCGTTGCTCCAGCGCAGACCCTGACCGACAAGGAATACCAGATCATGCGCAACGCCTCGCTGGCGGTGCTGCGTGAAATCGGTGTTGAAACCGGCGGTTCCAACGTGCAGTTCGGTATCTGCCCGGACACCGGCCGTATGGTCGTCATCGAGATGAACCCGCGCGTATCGCGTTCGTCCGCCCTGGCTTCCAAGGCCACCGGCTTCCCGATCGCCAAGATCGCCGCCAAGCTGGCCATTGGCTACACCCTCGACGAACTGCAGAACGACATCACCGGCGGCCGCACCCCGGCTTCCTTCGAGCCGTCGATCGACTACGTCGTCACCAAGCTGCCGCGCTTCGCCTTCGAGAAATTCCCGAAAGCCGACGCCCGCCTGACCACCCAGATGAAATCCGTGGGTGAAGTCATGGCCATCGGCCGTACCTTCCAGGAATCCCTGCAGAAAGCCCTGCGCGGCCTGGAAGTCGGTGCCTGCGGTCTGGACCCGAAAGTGGACCTGGCCAGCCCTGAAGCTGCCGGCATCCTCAAGCGCGAGCTGACCGTGCCGGGCGCCGAGCGTATCTGGTACGTCGCTGACGCCATGCGTTCGGGCATGACCTGCGAAGAAATCTTTGCACTCACCGGCATCGACATGTGGTTCCTGGTGCAGATGGAAGATCTGATCAAGGAAGAAGAGAAGGTCAAGACCCTGGCCCTGTCGTCCATCGACAAGAGCCTGATGCTGCGCCTCAAGCGCAAAGGTTTCTCGGACCAGCGCCTGGCCGTGCTGCTGGGTATCACCGACAAGAATCTGCGCCGTCACCGCCACAAGCTCGAAGTGTTCCCGGTATATAAGCGCGTCGACACCTGCGCCGCCGAGTTCGCCACCGACACCGCCTACCTGTACTCCACCTACGAGGAAGAGTGCGAGGCGAACCCGTCGACCCGCGACAAGATCATGATCCTGGGTGGCGGGCCGAACCGTATCGGCCAAGGTATCGAGTTCGACTATTGCTGCGTACACGCCGCCTTGGCGCTGCGTGAAGACGGTTACGAGACCATCATGGTCAACTGCAACCCGGAAACCGTTTCCACCGACTACGACACCTCCGACCGCCTGTACTTCGAGCCGCTGACCCTGGAAGACGTCTTGGAAGTGTGCCGCGTCGAGAAGCCGAAAGGCGTGATCGTCCATTACGGCGGCCAGACCCCGCTGAAACTGGCCCGTGCCCTGGAAGAAGCCGGCGTACCGATCATCGGTACCAGCCCGGATGCCATCGACCGCGCCGAAGACCGTGAGCGCTTCCAGCAGATGGTTCAGCGCCTGAACCTGCTGCAGCCGCCAAACGCCACCGTGCGCAGCGAAGAAGAAGCCATCCGCGCTGCTGGCGGCATCGGCTACCCGCTGGTGGTGCGCCCGTCGTACGTACTGGGCGGCCGCGCCATGGAAATCGTCTACGAACTGGACGAGCTCAAACGCTACCTGCGTGAAGCGGTACAAGTGTCGAACGACAGCCCGGTACTGCTCGACCACTTCCTCAACTGCGCCATCGAGATGGACGTGGATGCGGTGTGCGATGGCACTGACGTTGTGATCGGCGCCATCATGCAGCACATCGAACAGGCCGGCGTTCACTCCGGTGACTCGGCGTGCTCGCTGCCACCTTACTCGCTGAGCAAGGAAGTGCAAGACGAAGTCCGAGTACAGGTCACCAAAATGGCCCTGGAGCTGGGCGTTGTCGGCCTGATGAACGTGCAGCTGGCCCTGCAAGGCGACAAGATCTACGTGATCGAAGTCAACCCGCGCGCCTCGCGTACCGTGCCGTTCGTGTCCAAGTGCATCGGCACTTCCCTGGCCATGATCGCCGCCCGCGTGATGGCCGGCAAAACCCTGAAAGAGCTGGGCTTCACCCAGGAAATCATCCCGAACTTCTATAGCGTCAAGGAAGCCGTCTTCCCGTTCGCCAAGTTCCCGGGGGTTGACCCGATCCTCGGCCCTGAGATGAAATCGACCGGTGAAGTCATGGGTGTCGGTGACACCTTCGGTGAAGCGTTCGCCAAAGCCCAGATGGGTGCCAGCGAAGTGCTGCCGACCGGTGGTACCGCGTTCATCAGCGTGCGTGACGACGACAAGCCACAAGTGGCTGGCGTTGCCCGCGACCTGATCGCCCTGGGCTTCGAAGTGGTTGCAACTGCTGGCACCGCCAAGGTTATCGAGGCGGCTGGCCTGAAAGTGCGCCGTGTGAACAAGGTGACCGAAGGTCGCCCGCACGTGGTCGACATGATCAAGAACGACGAAGTGTCGCTGATCATCAACACCACCGAGGGCCGTCAGTCGATTGCCGATTCCTACTCGATTCGTCGCAATGCGCTGCAGCACAAGATTTACTGCACCACCACCATTGCGGCCGGTGAAGCCATCTGCGAGGCGCTGAAATTTGGTCCTGAAAAGACCGTTCGTCGCCTGCAAGATCTGCATGCAGGACTGAAAGCATGAGCATTACCAAGTACCCGATGACCGTCCAGGGCGCTCGCGCCCTGGAAGAGGAGCACCTGTTCCTGAGCAAGACAGAGCGCCCGCGTTTGAGCCAGGCGATCGGTGAAGCGCGCGAACTGGGCGACCTCAAGGAGAACGCCGAATACCATGCCGCCCGCGAAGAGCAGGGCATGGTCGAGGCGCGTATCCGCGATATCGAAGGCCGTCTGCAGAACTCGGTCGTGATCGACGTGACCACCATTGCCCATACCGGCAAGGTCATCTTCGGCACCACCGTAGAGCTGGCCAACACCGAAACCGACGAGCGGGTGAAGTACCAGATCGTTGGCGAGGACGAAGCCAACATCAAGCTCGGCAAGCTTTCGGCAAGCGCGCCGATTGCCCGTGCCATTATCGGCAAGGAAGAAGGCGACATCGTCGTCATCAAGACGCCAAGCGGCACGGTCGAGTACGAGATTGTCGAAGTCCAGCACATCTGACCGGCGCCTGCGGGCGCCATCCCTTGAGGGGATCCTCTGGCAACTGGCCCAGGTTTTCTGGGTTGGTGGCCTGTGGGTGTTCCATGTAGGGCTGGTGCCTGCGCTCAAGGTCAGTGGTCTGGCGCCGCTGCTTGTGCAGGACATCGCTGGGCAGATCGACCGCTGGTTGATCGGCGTGGCGTTGCTTGGCTTGTTGACCCAGCTGGCAGTGCTGGCAAGGGTGGACGGCCTGGCGGCCTGGTGGCGGCAGTTCCGTGGCCAGATGCTGTTGCTCGGCTTCGGTGCCTGCGTGGGGTATTACACCTTGCGCTACGGTATTTCCGTGGGCGAGCGCTGGCAGATGTTCTGCTTCCTGGTGCTGGGCTTTTCCGGCATCGTGCTGGTGGCCCAGCCGGTACCGGTCAGGGCGCGTTCGCCGCGCCACTGACCGGAGCCACCGTTACTTGAAGCGGTGGATATTGGACAGCTGCTTGTTCGGCTGTGGGTTCTTGCGGTAGATCAGCGCTTTCTTGCCGATGGTCTGCACCAGCTCGGCACGGCCGGCCTTGCACAGCTCGGCAATGGTGGCAGCACGCTCTTCGCGGTCTTCCGAGCGAATTTCGACCTTGATCAGCTCATGGTCGACCAGTGCGCGCTCCAGCTCGCCGATTACGCCTTCATTCAGACCGTTCCCGGCAACGATCAGGACCGGCTTCAGGTCATGACCAATGGACTTGTATTGCTTCTTCTGCTCGTTATTGAGCGGCATAATCTGACCCTTTCCGTCTGATTCTGTAAAATTGACCGGCATTTTACCCGAGGGCCACCGGCTCCGCCCAGTCAATCACGACGCATATCATCGAGGTGCCCCGTGGTACAACGTTCCAAAAGCAGCGCAAACTGGCTGCGAGAGCATTTTAACGACCCTTTTGTGAAGCAGGCGCAGAAGGATGGCTACCGCTCGCGTGCGAGCTACAAACTGCTGGAGATCCAGGAAAAGGACCGCCTGATCCGTCCTGGCATGAGTGTAATCGACCTTGGCGCGGCCCCTGGCGGCTGGTCGCAGGTGACCAGTCGTCTGATTGGTGGTCAGGGCCGGTTGATCGCTTCCGACATCCTGGAAATGGACTCGATCCCCGACGTGACCTTCATCCAGGGTGACTTCACCGAGGATGCAGTGCTGCAGCAGATCCTCGCGGCGGTCGGTGATTCGCACGTAGACCTTGTGATTTCAGACATGGCCCCCAATATGAGTGGTACGCCCGAAGTGGACATGCCGCGCGCCATGTTCCTCTGCGAGCTGGCCCTGGATCTGGCAACCCGCGTGTTGAAGCCTGGCGGTGACTTCCTGATCAAGATTTTCCAGGGCGAAGGTTTCGATATGTACCTGAAGGATGTGCGCACCAAGTTCGACAAGGTGCAAATGCGCAAGCCGTCCTCTTCGCGGGACCGTTCCCGTGAGCAGTACCTGTTGGGCAAAGGTTTCAAAGGTGTTTGAAAAGCGTGCTGCGGGTGGTCGATAGTTATTTCCAATCGGCCCTCCCGTCTGGATCGTCCGAACTTCGTGTAGTCTAGCTTTCACAAAGGGTTACAGACGGTGCCTGCGGCTGCGTAGGTAATGTAGTAAGTTAGGGCGATGAATATCATGCGAGGCACGGCTGCGTCGTGCGCCGGCCTCAGAGGGTAGCGAATTGAACGACATGGCAAAGAATCTGATCCTGTGGTTGATCATCGCAGCTGTCCTGGTGACAGTGATGAACAACTTCTCCAGCCCTAACGAGCCGCAGACCCTCAACTATTCCGACTTCATCCAGCAGGTCAAGGATGGCAAGGTCGAGCGTGTGACCGTCGACGGCTACATCATTACCGGCAAGCGCGCCGACGGCGACAATTTCAAGACCGTGCGCCCGGCCATTACCGACAATGGCCTTATCGGTGACCTGGTCGACAACCACGTGGTTGTAGAAGGCAAGCAGCCTGAACAGCAGAGCATCTGGACGCAGTTGCTGGTCGCCAGCTTCCCGATCCTGGTGATCATTGCCGTGTTCATGTTCTTCATGCGCCAGATGCAAGGCGGTGCGGGTGGCAAGGGCGGGCCGATGAGTTTCGGCAAGAGCAAGGCGCGCCTGCTGTCCGAAGACCAGGTCAAAACCACATTGGCCGACGTTGCAGGTTGCGACGAAGCCAAGGAAGAAGTGGGCGAGCTGGTCGAGTTCCTGCGCGATCCGGGCAAGTTCCAGCGCCTGGGTGGCCGTATCCCGCGCGGTGTGCTGATGGTAGGCCCGCCCGGTACCGGTAAGACCCTGCTGGCCAAGGCCATTGCGGGCGAGGCGAAAGTACCGTTCTTCACCATTTCCGGTTCGGACTTCGTGGAAATGTTCGTCGGTGTCGGTGCCAGCCGTGTGCGCGACATGTTCGAACAGGCCAAGAAGCACGCTCCGTGCATCATCTTCATCGACGAGATCGACGCCGTTGGTCGCCACCGTGGCGCCGGCATGGGTGGTGGTCACGACGAGCGTGAGCAAACCCTCAACCAGTTGCTGGTAGAGATGGACGGCTTCGAAATGAACGATGGCATCATCGTCATCGCCGCCACCAACCGTCCCGACGTGCTCGACCCGGCACTGCTGCGTCCTGGTCGTTTCGACCGCCAGGTGGTGGTGGGCCTGCCAGACATCCGCGGTCGCGAACAGATCCTCAAGGTGCACATGCGCAAGGTGCCGATTGGCGAAAACGTCAACCCGGCGGTCATTGCCCGTGGTACCCCTGGCTTCTCCGGTGCCGACCTGGCCAACCTGGTCAACGAGGCTTCGCTGTTTGCCGCGCGTTCCAACAAGCGCCTGGTCGAAATGAAAGAGTTCGAGCTGGCCAAGGACAAGATCATGATGGGCGCCGAGCGCAAGACCATGGTCATGTCCGAGAAAGAAAAGCGCAACACTGCCTACCACGAGGCGGGTCATGCCATCGTTGGTCGCCTGGTGCCTGAGCACGACCCGGTCTACAAGGTTTCGATCATTCCGCGCGGTCGCGCCCTGGGCGTGACCATGTTCCTGCCGGAAGAAGACCGCTACAGCCTGTCCAAGCGTGCACTGATCAGCCAGATCTGCTCGTTGTACGGCGGCCGTATCGCCGAAGAGATGACCCTGGGCTTCGACGGCGTCACCACGGGTGCCTCCAACGACATCATGCGGGCCAGCCAGATCGCTCGCAACATGGTCACCAAGTGGGGCTTGTCGGAAAAACTCGGCCCGCTGATGTACGCAGAAGAAGAGGGTGAAGTGTTCCTCGGCCGCAGCGCGGGCAGCCAGCACGCCAGTGTGTCCGGCGAGACTGCCAAGCTGATCGACTCCGAAGTACGCAGCATCATCGACCAGTGCTACGCCACTGCCAAGCAGCTGCTGATCGAGAATCGCGACAAGCTCGAAGCGATGACCGAAGCGCTGATGAAGTATGAGACCATTGATGCCGATCAGATCGATGACATCATGGCTGGCCGTACACCACGCGAACCGCGTGACTGGGACGACGACAAGCATTCGGGCACCCCTGCTGCCCAGGATGATCGCCCTGAATCGCCAATTGGCGGTCCGGCAGCTCAACACTAAGGGCGTCTATGAGCTCAGTGCAGTACCCGACCCGGTTGCCTTGCGGCAACCGGGTTCTTGATTTGTCGCGTACCCATGTCATGGGTATTCTCAATATCACCCCCGATTCCTTCTCCGATGGTGGGCGCTTCAGTCAGCGCGACGAGGCCCTGCGCCATGCCGAAGCGATGGCTGCCGCCGGCGCCACGCTGATCGACATCGGTGGTGAGTCCACGCGCCCCGGTGCGCGGGCGGTATCCGTGACCGAGGAGCTGGAGCGTGTGGCGCCGATGGTCGAGGCTATCAACAGCCGCCTGGACGTCGTCATTTCGGTCGATACTTCGACGCCTGCCGTCATGCGTGAATCGGCGCGCCTCGGTGCCGGGCTGATCAATGACGTCCGTGGCCTGGAGCGTGATGGCGCCCTGGATGCCGCTGCGGATACCGGGCTCCCGGTGTGCCTCATGCACATGCGCGGCGAGCCGGGTAACATGCAGGACGACCCGCATTACGATGATGTGGCCGCCGACGTTACGCGTTATCTTGAACAGCGGATGGCCGCCTGCGCTGCAGCGGGCATCGATGCGAACAGAATCATCCTTGACCCAGGCTTTGGTTTCGCCAAGACACTGGCGCACAACCTTAGCCTGTTCAAGCACATGGAAGCGCTCTATCGCCTTGGGCGCCCGCTGCTGGTGGGCGTTTCACGAAAGAGCATGATCGGCCTGACGCTGGATCGTCCGGTCGGCGAGCGGTTGTACGGCAGCCTTGCGCTGGCGGCGTTGGCCATGACCAAGGGGGCGAGCATCCTTCGTGTCCATGACGTGGCCGAAACTGTCGATGTGGTGCGCATGATCGCTGCGGTACAAAACGCCGAATAAGAACATTGGAGTCCCTATGAGCAGAAAATACTTTGGTACCGACGGCATTCGTGGCCGCGTCGGCGAATTCCCGATCACGCCTGACTTCATGCTGAAGCTTGGCTGGGCGGCCGGCATGGCCTTCCGTAAGCAGGGCCATTGCCGCGTGCTGGTGGGCAAGGACACGCGTATCTCCGGCTACATGTTCGAGTCCGCACTCGAAGCCGGTCTGGCCGCAGCAGGTGCCGACGTCATGCTGCTGGGGCCAATGCCTACACCGGCCATCGCCTACCTGACTCGCACCTTCCATGCCCAGGCGGGCATTGTCATCAGTGCTTCGCACAACCCGCACGAAGACAACGGCATCAAGTTTTTCTCGGGCCAGGGCACCAAGCTGCCGGACGAAGTAGAGCTGATGATCGAAGAGTTGCTCGACCAGCCGATGACCGTTGTCGACTCGAGCAAGCTGGGCAAGGTCTCTCGCATCAACGATGCTGCTGGCCGCTACATCGAATTCTGCAAGAGCAGCGTGCCTAGCAGCACCAGTTTCGATGGCCTGAAGCTTGTGGTCGACTGTGCCCACGGTGCCACCTACAAGGTCGCGCCAAGCGTGTTCCGCGAGCTGGGTGCTGACGTGACCGTGCTGCATGCCCAGCCGGACGGCCTGAACATCAACGAAGGTTGCGGCTCGACCCACATCGAATCGCTGCAGGCCGCTGTGCTGGTTGGCCATGCCGACCTCGGCATTGCCTTCGACGGTGACGGTGATCGCGTGTTGATGGTCGACCACACTGGCGCCATCGTCGACGGCGACGAGCTGCTGTTTATCATTGCCCGCGACCTGCACGACCGTGGCAAGCTGCAGGGCGGGGTAGTGGGTACGTTGATGAGCAACCTGGGCCTGGAGCTTGCGCTGAAGGACCTGGATATCCCGTTCGTGCGGGCCAAGGTCGGCGACCGTTACGTCATGGCCGAACTGCTGGAGCGCGAGTGGCTGGTCGGGGGGGAAAACTCTGGCCACGTCGTGTGCTGCAACCACACCACCACCGGTGACGCGATCATTGCCGCGCTGCAGGTGCTGATGGCGCTCAAGCGCCGTGGTGAAACCCTGGCGCAGGCTCGTCAGGCCCTGCGCAAGTGCCCGCAGGTGCTGATCAACGTGCGCTTCGGCGCGAGCAAGGTCGACCCGCTGGAGCACCCGGCAGTCAAGGAGGCCAGTGCCAATGTGACCGAAGCCTTGGCTGGTCGCGGTCGTGTTCTGTTGCGCAAGTCCGGTACCGAGCCGTTGGTGCGGGTCATGGTCGAGGGCGAAGACGAAAGCCAGGTGCGGACGCACGCTGAAGCGTTGGCCAGACTGGTCGGCGAAGTTTGTGTCTGAAGGCGCTTGCCAGCGCAGATCTGGTTGGGTAAGATCTGCGCCCACTTTGACCGACGAGGTAAAGCATGCGTCGCCCTATGGTAGCTGGTAACTGGAAGATGCACGGTACCCGCGCTAGCGTCGCTGAGCTGACCGAAGGCTTGAGCAATCTCGCCTTGCCGAGCGGAGTGGAAGTCGCGGTGTTTCCACCGGCTTTGTTCATCAATCAGGTGATTGATGGCCTGGCAGGTAAAGAAATAACTGTCGGCGCACAGAATTCTGCTGTACAACCCGAACAGGGTGCGCTGACCGGGGAAGTTGCTCCGGAACAGCTGGTTGAAGCAGGTTGCAAGTTGGTGTTGGTGGGTCACTCGGAGCGTCGCCAGATCATTGGTGAAACCGACGAAGTGCTCAATCGCAAGTTTGCAGCGGCCCAGGCCAAAGGTTTGAAGCCAGTGCTTTGCATCGGGGAAACCCTTGAAGAGCGCGAGGCAGGCAAAACGCTTGAAGTTGTCGGGCGTCAACTAAGCAGTATCATCGAAGCATTCGGTGTTCAGGCTTTTGCCAATGCAGTAATTGCCTATGAGCCTGTATGGGCCATCGGCACCGGCCTGACGGCCACGCCACAGCAGGCCCAGGATGTGCACGCCGCCATCCGCGGCCAGCTGGCGGCAGAAGATGCTGAAGTAGCTGCGAAGGTGCAGCTGCTCTACGGCGGCAGCGTGAAGGCGGCCAATGCGGCCGAACTGTTCGGCATGCCGGATATCGATGGGGGTCTCATTGGTGGGGCTTCCCTGAACGCAGACGAATTCGGTGCAATTTGTCGCGCCGCAGGAAACTGAACAAATGCTGGAAACAGTCATCGTTGTTTTTCATCTGTTGGCAGCGCTGTCGCTTGTAGTGCTGGTACTGTTGCAACAGGGTAAGGGTGCTGAAGCAGGTGCATCTTTCGGCGCGGGTGCTTCAAATACCGTGTTCGGGAGCCAGGGCTCTGCAACGTTCCTAAGTAAATTCACTGCTATACTCGCTGCCACTTTCTTTTTGACAGCACTTGGGTTAGGATACTTCGCGAAGCAACAAGCTCACCAGCTTAGCCAAGCAGGTCTTCCAGATCCAGCAGTGCTAGAAGTGAAAGAGCAGCAGAAGCCGGCAGTTAATGATGATGTACCGGTGCTCCAGCAGCAGAAGAGCGAAACCCCCAATAATACGGGTGATGTACCTCCTCCGGCTCAAGAGCAGAAGTAACGGGTTTCAAGTAGTAGTATTGCCGAGGTGGTGGAATTGGTAGACACGCAACCTTGAGGTGGTTGTGCCCATAGGGTGTAGGGGTTCGAGTCCCCTTCTCGGTACCATATTGAAGCTTGAGAGCCCGCTTTAGCGGGCTTTCTTGTAGGTGAAGGTTTGGATTTGACCCTCAATGGGGTTCGGTCTTATACTTTCGCCCCAGCTTTGTCGCGGGGTGGAGCAGCTTGGTAGCTCGTCGGGCTCATAACCCGAAGGTCGTTGGTTCAAATCCAGCCCCCGCAACCAGCTTCAGCGGAGCCCCTTTTCAGGGGCTTTTTGCTAACCGAACAGTTTTCGGCGTCGTTGTCCAACGGCGCTTTCAGGGATGGGCGCTTCGCCCATTTTTCATTTGCACAGCATGCACGAGGGGGTTCAGGTGTCGAGCAAGCTAGAACAGTTGCAGGCCTTGTTGGCCCCGGTGGTCACGGGGCTGGGCTTCGAATGCTGGGGGATTGAATTCGTCTCCCAAGGCAAGCATTCGGTACTACGTGTCTACATCGACAAGGAAGGCGGGATTCTGGTGGACGACTGCGCAGAAGTCAGCCGTCAGGTCAGCAGCGTTCTCGATGTGGAAGATCCGATCAGCTCTGAATATACCCTAGAGGTTTCTTCTCCTGGCATGGAACGCCCGCTGTTCACGCTTGAACAGTTTGCCTCGCATGCCGGCGAACAAGTGAAGATCAAGCTGCGCTCACCCTTCGAGGGTCGTCGTAACTTCCAGGGCCTTCTCCGCGGTGTGGAGGAGCAGGATGTGGTGGTCCAGGTGGACGATCAAGAGTTCCTGTTGCCGATCGACTCGATCGACAAGGCCAATATTATTCCCAGTTTTGACTGAGACGTGCCGGGCCCGGCGGACTATCCGGGCCCAATGGCTTGCGCAAGGCGAGGCGTACGATGAGCAAAGAAGTACTGCTGGTTGTTGAATCGGTATCCAACGAAAAAGGTGTACCGCCCGGCGTCATTTTCGAAGCGCTGGAAGTGGCCCTGGCCACTGCGACCAAAAAACGTTTTGAAGATGAAGTCGATCTGCGTGTGGAAATCAATCGTCACACCGGTAGCTACGAGACCTTCCGTCGCTGGACCGTGGTCGATGAAGCCGATCTTGATGATCCGGCGATCGAAACCTGGCTGGACAAGATCAAGGACACTCATCCGGAAGCCAAGATTGGTGACGTGATCGAGGAGAAGATCGAGTCCATCGAGTTCGGTCGTATCGCCGCCCAGACCGCCAAGCAGGTCATCGTACAGAAGGTCCGTGAGGCCGAGCGTGCCCAGGTGGTCGATGCTTACCGCGAACGCGTAGGCGAGATCATTTCCGGTACCGTTAAAAAGGTTACCCGCGACAACGTCATCGTTGACCTGGGTAACAACGCCGAGGCCTTGCTGGCCCGCGAAGATATTATTCCGCGCGAAACCTTCCGTGTGGGTGTGCGCCTGCGTGCACTGCTCAAGGAAATTCGCACTGAAAACCGTGGTCCTCAGCTGATCCTGTCGCGCACTGCGCCACAGATGCTGATCGAGCTTTTCCGCATTGAAGTGCCGGAAATTGCCGAGGGCCTCATTGAAGTCATGGCTGCCTCCCGTGATCCGGGTTCGCGAGCCAAGATCGCCGTCCGCTCCAAGGACAAGCGCATCGACCCGCAAGGCGCCTGTATCGGCATGCGTGGTTCGCGCGTCCAAGCTGTATCCGGGGAGTTGGGTGGTGAGCGTGTGGATATCGTCCTGTGGGACGATAACCCGGCGCAGTTCGTCATCAACGCCATGTCGCCGGCTGAAGTCGCGGCGATCATCGTTGATGAAGATGCCCATGCCATGGACATCGCCGTCGCCGAGGATAACCTGGCCCAGGCCATTGGCCGTGGCGGTCAGAACGTTCGTCTTGCCAGTCAGTTGACCGGCTGGACCCTGAACGTGATGACCGAGAAGGACATTCAGGCCAAGCAGCAGGCCGAAACAGGTGACATCCTGCGCAATTTCATCGATGAACTGGAAGTCGACGAGGAGCTGGCCCAAGTGCTGGTCGACGAAGGCTTCACCAGCCTCGAAGAAATTGCCTACGTACCGTTGGAAGAAATGCTCAACATCGATGGCTTTGACGAAGATATCGTCAATGAGCTCCGCGCTCGAGCCAAGGACCGTTTGTTGACCAAGGCCATCGCTACCGAAGAAAAACTGGCAGACGCCCACCCGGCCGAAGACCTGCTCTCTCTTGAGGGTATGGACAAGGACCTGGCGGCTGAACTGGCGGTGCGCGGCGTGGTTAACCGCGAAGACCTGGCCGAGCAGTCGATCGACGATCTGCTCGACATCGACGGCATCGACGAAGAGCGTGCCGGCAAGTTGATCATGGCCGCCCGAGCCCATTGGTTCGAGTAATTAGGCGCGGCCTGAGGAGAGAAGTGCATGACGCAAGTCACGGTGAAAGAACTGGCCCAAGAGGTCGAGGCACCGGTAGAGCGCCTGCTGCAGCAGATGCGTGAGGCAGGTCTGCCGCACACCGACGCCGGTCAGGTAGTGACCGACAATGAGAAGCAGACCCTGCTGACTCATTTGAAAAGCAGCCACAAGAGCAAGGCGGAAGAGCCGCGCAAGATTACCTTGCAGCGCAAAACCACCAGCACCCTGCGTGTCGCCGGTAGCAAAAGCATTAGCGTAGAAGTACGCAAGAAGAAAGTATTCGTGCAGCGCAGCCCGGAAGAAGTCCAGGCTGAGCAGAAGCGTGAAGTGGAAGAGCGCCGCGCGGCTGAAAACGCCGTTCGTGACAAGGTTGATGCCGAAGTCCGCCAGCGCAACGAAGATCAGGCTCGCCGTCAGGCAGCCGACTCTGCTGTAGCCGCTCCTGCGCCTGCCGCCAAGCCAGAGCCGGCACCTGCCGCTGCCCCGGCTCCGGTAGTCGCCGACGCCCCGGCCTCCGAAGACGCTGCAGCCCGTGCTGCCGAGCGCAAGAAGGACGAGACCCGTCGCAACGAAAGCCGTACTCGCGATGACGATCGTCGTCGTGGCGAGGCGCCTCGTGTGTCGATCAAGGTCAAGGTCAAGGAAAAGGAAAAGGCGCCGACTCCGCGTGCTGCTCCGCGTACCACCGACGAAGAGAGCGATGGCGCTCGTCGCGGTCGTGGTGGCAAGGGCAAGCTGAAGAAGCGTAACCAGCATGGCTTCCAGAACCCGACCGGCCCCGTCATCCGTGACGTGACCATCGGCGAGACCATCACGGTCTCCGAACTGGCCAACCAGATGTCCGTCAAGGGCGCTGAAGTTGTCAAGTTCATGTTCAAGATGGGCACCCCGGTTACCATCAACCAGGTACTCGACCAGGAAACCGCTCAGCTGATCGCAGAAGAGCTGGGCCACAAGGTCACCCTGGTCAGCGACAGCGCCCTGGAAGACTCCCTGGCCGAATCGCTGAAATTCGAAGGCCAGTCCGAGTCGCGTGCGCCGGTGGTAACTGTCATGGGCCACGTTGACCATGGTAAGACCTCGCTGCTCGACTACATCCGTCGTGCCAAGGTTGCTGCTGGCGAAGCCGGTGGTATCACCCAGCACATCGGTGCCTACCACGTCGAAACCGACCGCGGCATGGTCACCTTCCTCGACACCCCGGGCCACGCAGCTTTCACTCAGATGCGTGCACGTGGTGCCAAGGCGACCGACATCGTCATCCTGGTGGTGGCGGCGGACGACGGCGTGATGCCGCAAACCCGCGAGGCCGTTCAGCATGCCAAGGCAGCTGGCGTTCCGCTGGTGGTCGCGGTGAACAAGATCGACAAGCCAGGTGCTGACCTCGATCGCATCCGTAACGAACTGTCCGTCGAAGGCGTGACCTCCGAGGAATGGGGTGGTGACACGCCGTTCGTCAAGGTTTCGGCGAAGATGGGTACCGGTGTCGACGAACTGCTCGAAGCCGTCCTGCTGCAGGCCGAGGTTCTCGAACTGACCGCTACGCCGACCGCCCCAGGCCGTGGTGTCGTGGTTGAATCGCGCCTCGACAAGGGCCGTGGTCCGGTTGCTACCATCCTGGTCCAGGACGGTACACTGCGTCAGGGCGACATGGTCCTGTGTGGCTCCAACTATGGCCGTGTTCGCGCCATGCTCGACGAGAACGGCAAGCCTGTGAAGGAAGCTGGCCCGTCGATCCCGGTCGAGATCCTCGGCCTGGATGGCACGCCGGAAGCCGGTGACGAGCTGTCGGTAGTGGCCGACGAGAAGAAAGCCCGCGAAGTTGCCCTGTTCCGTCAAGGCAAGTACCGCGAGGTCAAGCTGGCCCGTGCTCACGCCGGCAAGCTGGAAAACATCTTCGAGAACATGGGCCAGGCCGAGAAGAAAACCCTCAACATCGTTCTCAAGACCGATGTTCGCGGTTCGCTCGAGGCGCTCAACGGTTCGCTCGGCGCTCTGGGCAACGACGAAGTACAGGTCCGTGTGATCGGTGGCGGCGTCGGTGGTATCACCGAGAGCGACGCCAACCTGGCGCTGGCTTCGAATGCAGTACTGTTCGGCTTCAACGTGCGTGCCGATGCCGGCGCGCGCAAGATCGTCGAGCAGGAAGGTCTGGATATGCGTTACTACAACGTGATCTACGACATCATCGAAGACGTCAAAAAGGCCCTGACCGGCATGCTCGGCAGCGATGTTCGCGAGAACATCCTGGGTGTCGCCGAAGTACGTGACGTGTTCCGTTCGCCGAAGTTCGGCGCCATCGCTGGCTGTATGGTCATCGAGGGTACCGTGTACCGTAACCGTCCGATCCGCGTACTGCGCGAAGACGTGGTTATCTTCGAAGGCGAGCTGGAATCGCTGCGTCGCTTCAAGGACGACGCCGCCGAAGTGCGTAACGGCATGGAGTGCGGTATTGGCGTCAAGAGCTACAACGACGTCAAGGTCGGTGACAAGATCGAAGTGTTCGAGAAAGTCCAGGTGGCTCGTACCCTCTAAGGGCGAGCTAGCCGCAAACGCCCGCTACAGGGCGGTTTGCGGCACCTCTTCAGGTAGCGCCCGGTCAGGCATTCGTCTGACCGGGCGTTTGCCGCTTTAAGTTACAGGTAGCAAGAATGGCCAAAGAATACAGCCGTACCCAACGTATCGGCGATCAGATGCAGCGCGAGCTGGCCGAGCTGATCCGTCGCGAAGTCAAGGATCCACGTGTCGGTCTGGTCACCATCACCGCCGTGGACGTCAGCCGTGACCTGGGCCATGCCAAGGTGTTCATCACCGTCATGGGCGAGGAAACGCCAGACGCCGTGAAGCAGTCGTTGAAGGCACTGAACAGTGCTGCCAGCTTCCTGCGTCTGCACCTGGGCCGCTCGATGCAGCTGCGCAGCGTGCCGCAGTTGCACTTCCACTTCGATGAAAGCGTCAGCCGCGGTGTGCACCTGTCGGCGCTGATCGAGCGTGCAGTGGCCGAAGACCGCCTGCACAAGGATACCGACGAGCTGGACACCAAGGAGTAAGCGGTGGCCCAGGTCAAACGTATCCGCCGCAATGTCAGCGGCATCATCCTGCTCGACAAGCCTCTGGGCTTCACGTCCAACGCCGCCCTGCAAAAGGTGCGCTGGCTGCTCAACGCGGAAAAGGCCGGTCACACCGGTAGCCTCGACCCGTTGGCAACCGGCGTGCTGCCGCTGTGCTTCGGCGAGGCGACCAAGTTTTCGCAGTACCTGCTCGATTCCGACAAGGGCTACGAAACCGTCATGCAGATGGGGCAGACTACCAACACCGGCGATGCTGAAGGTGAGGTGCTGCAGACCCGCGAAGTGACCGTTGGTCGTGCCGACATCGAAGCGGTGCTGCCACGTTTTCGTGGCCCGATCAGCCAGATACCGCCGATGTACTCGGCGCTCAAGCGTGACGGCCAGCCGTTGTACAAGCTGGCACGTGCAGGAGAGGTAGTGGAGCGCGAGGCGCGTTCTGTTACTATTAACCGCTTGGAGTTGCTGGAGTGCGAAGGCACTCGTGCACGGTTGACCGTAGGATGCAGCAAAGGCACCTATATCCGCACCCTGGTGGAGGATATCGGCGAGGCCCTTGGTTGCGGTGCCTATGTCGCCGAGCTGCGCAGGACCCAGGCCGGGCCTTTCGCGCTGGCACAAACGGTCACGCTCGAAGCGCTTGAACAGGCCCATGCCGAAGGCGGTAACGAAGCGCTCGATCGCTTCCTGATGCCCTCGGACAGCGGCCTGCAGGACTGGCCCATGGTGAGCCTGTCCGAGCACAGCGCGTTCTACTGGCTGCATGGTCAGGCGGTACGCGCGCCGGACGCGCCACAGTTTGGCATGGTCCGGGTACAAGATCACAATGCGCGCTTCATCGGTATCGGTGAAGTGAGCGAAGACGGGCGTATTGCGCCGCGTCGGCTTATTCGGTCGGAATGACCGAAACCGCGGGGTAAGGCTTTGGCCGAACCCTACGGAATCAAGGGTGGCTGTCAGTAGGCACGGTCACACCTTTTTTATTAATACAGGGATTTGTCCCTGGCCTATTGGACCCCGCTTGCGGGATCCGTTATCAGGAGAAGCCAAATGGCCCTCAGCGTTGAAGAAAAAGCTCAAATCGTTACCGACTTCCAGCAAGCCGCTGGCGACACTGGTAGCCCGGAAGTTCAGGTTGCTCTGCTGACCGCGAACATCAACAAGCTGCAAGGCCACTTCAAGGCCAACGGTAAAGACCACCACTCGCGTCGTGGCCTGATCCGTATGGTAAACCAGCGTCGTAAGCTGCTGGACTACCTGAAGGGTAAAGACACCACTCGTTACAGCGCCCTGATCGGTCGCCTGGGCCTGCGTCGCTAATAGCGGCCTGGTCAGTGGTGTGCATGGCGTGTCTCATGCAGTGGCAGCGCTGCCTGGCAGCGTTGTCTATGGGCACGCCATGCGTATCTCCGAGGTTGGCAGCCTGGTGAAGTGGAGCGGTTTTCCGCTCTTCAACCAGGCTCCCAGCCTCGTGTTGTATCTGGACGGTCAATGGGGCCGATTCCCCGTTCTGCCCACAAATTCGCAAGAAACCAGTTCCCCCAGAGCCACTGAAAAAGGTAGGAAACCGTGAACCCGGTAATCAAGACATTCCAGTTCGGTCAGTCGACCGTTACTCTCGAAACGGGCCGTATTGCCCGTCAGGCAACCGGCGCCGTGCTGGTTACCGTCGACAACGACGTCACCGTGCTGGTGACTGTGGTAGGCGCCAAACAGGCTGATCCAGGCAAGGGTTTCTTCCCGCTGTCGGTTCACTACCAGGAAAAGACCTACGCCGCCGGCAAGATCCCAGGTGGTTTCTTCAAGCGTGAAGGCCGTCCTTCCGAGAAAGAGACCCTGACCTCGCGCCTGATCGACCGTCCGATCCGTCCGCTGTTCCCGGAAGGCTTCATGAACGAAGTGCAGGTCGTCTGCACCGTGGTTTCCACCAGCAAGAAGACCGACCCGGACATCGCTGCGATGATCGGTACCTCGGCTGCCCTGGCCATCTCGGGTATTCCGTTCGAAGGCCCGATCGGCGCCGCCCGCGTTGCCTTCCACGAAAGCACCGGCTACCTGCTGAACCCTACCTACGAGCAACTGGCTGCCTCGAGCCTGGACATGGTCGTTGCCGGTACCTCCGACGCCGTGCTGATGGTTGAATCGGAAGCTCAAGAGCTGACCGAAGACCAGATGCTGGGTGCCGTACTGTTCGCCCACGACGAGTTCCAGGCTGTTATCCAGGCTGTCAAAGAGCTGGCTGCCGAAGCTGGCAAGCCGACCTGGGACTGGAAACCTGCGGTTGCCAACACCGAGCTGTTCAACGCCATCCGCGCCGAGTTCGGCGAAGCGGTTTCGCAGGGTTACACCATCACCGTCAAGGCTGACCGCTATGCGCGCCTGGGCGAGCTGCGTGACCAGGCCATCGCCAAGTTCTCCGGTGAAGAAGGCCAGCCTTCGGCTTCCGAAGTCAAAGAAATCTTCGGCGAAATCGAATACCGCACCGTTCGCGAAAACATCGTCAACGGCAAGCCTCGTATCGACGGCCGCGACACCAAGACCGTTCGTCCGCTGAACATCGAAGTAGGTGTTCTGCCGAAGACCCACGGTTCGGCGCTGTTCACCCGTGGTGAAACCCAGGCTCTGGTCGTTGCGACCCTGGGTACTGCCCGTGACGCCCAGCTGCTGGACACCCTCGAAGGCGAGAAGAAAGACCCCTTCATGCTGCACTACAACTTCCCGCCGTTCTCGGTGGGCGAGTGTGGTCGTATGGGCGGTGCTGGCCGTCGCGAAATCGGCCACGGCCGTCTGGCCCGTCGCTCGGTCCAGGCCATGCTGCCGGCTGCTGACGTGTTCCCGTACACCATCCGCGTGGTTTCGGAAATCACCGAATCCAACGGTTCCAGCTCCATGGCTTCGGTCTGTGGCGCTTCCCTGGCCCTGATGGACGCTGGTGTGCCAATGAAGGCGCCGGTTGCCGGTATCGCCATGGGCCTGGTCAAGGAAGGCGAGAAGTTTGCCGTTCTGACCGACATCCTGGGTGACGAAGACCACTTGGGCGACATGGACTTCAAGGTAGCCGGTACCGCCAAAGGTGTTACCGCGCTGCAGATGGACATCAAGATCAACGGCATCACCGAAGAGATCATGGAAATCGCCCTGGGCCAAGCCCTGGAAGCGCGCCTGAACATCCTCGGCCAGATGAACCAGATCATTGGTCAGTCGCGTACCGAACTGTCGGCCAACGCCCCGACCATGATCGCGATGAAGATCGACACCGACAAGATCCGTGACGTCATCGGTAAAGGCGGCGCCACCATCCGTGCCATCTGTGAAGAGACCAAGGCTTCGATCGATATCGAAGACGACGGCTCGATCAAGATCTTCGGCGAAACCAAGGAAGCGGCAGAGGCTGCCAAGCAGCGCATCCTGGGCATCACCGCAGAGGCCGAAATCGGCAAGATCTACGTGGGTAAGGTTGAGCGTATCGTCGACTTCGGCGCCTTCGTGAACATCCTGCCTGGCAAGGACGGCCTGGTGCACATTTCGATGCTGAGCGATGCTCGCGTCGAAAAAGTCACCGACATCCTGAAAGAAGGCCAGGAAGTTGAAGTGCTGGTACTGGACGTGGACAACCGCGGCCGTATCAAGCTGTCGATCAAAGATGTTGCCGCGGCCAAGGCCTCGGGCGTCTAAGCGACTGCACCGCAACAGAAAAAGGGCCCTTCGGGGCCCTTTTTTCATGGGTGGCGGGAACCTTTTGCGGACTTGCATCTTGCATGCAGGTTTACCGCGCTGATTGCAAAATGCACGATCACGCAAATGATGGCTGTGTGCTAACCAATTGATTTATAAGGGTTAAATAGAAGTCTCAAAGCTGGCACAGCACATGCAACTACCTTCATACCTGCCGCCAGGACACAGGCGCAGACCTTTCGAAAAAACAGGAGTGACCCACATGAAGAAGTTCGCCATTGCTGCCGCTACTGCTACCGCTCTGACCCTGACCATGGCTAACGCGGCATTTGCCCAACAGTCCACCCAGGCCCCCATGACGCTGGCGGCCGGTGAGGTGACCCAAGCCAAGGAAGCTACCTCTGATACCTGGATCACCACTAAGGTCAAAGCTGACCTGATGACCGAGAAAGGCGTGCCAGGCAGCGACATCAAGGTTGAAACCAACAAAGGCGTAGTGTCGCTGTCGTCCGATGTTGCCATTACCGATTCACAGAAAGAGATGGCAGTCGCCATCGCCAAGAAAATCAAAGGCGTTCAGGCCGTGTCGGCTGATGGCCTGAAGTCCGAATAAGGGATGTCCCGTCGGCCATAAGGATTTGGCCACCTCTACCGAAGCCCTGGCCCTGTGCCGGGGCTTTGCTTTTGGCGCTCAGTACACCGGGTTGCGGGCGATTACATCGCTCTCGAAGCATTCCTGCTCCAGGATCAGCGGTTCTACCAGTGGGCGGCTGTCGCGAAAGTGCGCGGTCTGGGTATGGGCTTCATACGCGGCATCGTCGCGGTAGATTTCGTACAGGTAGATCAGCTCCGGGTCGACCCGGTCCTGCGACACATCGAACACCAGGCAGCCGGGCTCGCTGGCAACGGACGCGGCGGCATTGACCTTGATCGCTGCCAGAAACTCCTTCGCACAACCGGGCTTTACACGGGTCTTGATGAACAGGCTATACACAAGTCGCTCCTTTTGTTTTAAATTCGATTATGAATTGTATACAAAAATGGAGCCTCACCAATGTCTGAATTGCCTGCACGTCCCGGCCGCCTGAATGGCCTGCGCCATATTGCCCTGCTGGTACCCAACCTTGAGGAGTGCGAACGCTTCTACGTCGACGTGCTGGGCATGGAAGTGCTGAACCGCGCCAACGAAGACCTGGTGTACCTCACCTGCGGCAACGACAACCTTTCGCTGGGGCGTGGGGCGGGGGCGGCGAACGGGCTGCAGACACTGGACCACTATGGGTTCATTGTGGACAGCGTGGAGGAGCTGGAGGCCTGGTATCAATACTTCAAGGCCCATGGCGTGACCTTGCTCGACCGGCCGTTCAACCATGGTGACGGGGCGCGCAGCTTCCACTTGCTGGACCCGGCGGGGAACAAGGTGCAGCCGCTGTATCACCCGGCGGTGTCGGGGCAGCGGTTGGTCTAGTAGGCAACCACATCCCCTTGTAGGAGCAGCCTTGTGCTGCGAAGAGGCCGGAACAGGCAGATACCAAATGCTTTACCAGCTCTGGCCTCTTCGCAGCACAAGGCTGCTCCTACAAGGGTAAGTGTCAGTCTAAACGACTATTCGGCATCCAGGTGCATCGGCGTCACCACCCGGCCATCGCTCTCAGGCTGGCCCAGGCTGGTATCGATGAAATACACCCGGTCATCTTCCAGCTTGCCCTTGTCCACCAGGTAATCCTTGATACTGCTGGCCCGCTCCTGGCCCAGTGTACGCAGCAGGGCGGTGCTTTCGGCCCACGACTTGATCACTGCTTCGCGTAGCTTGGTGGTGCGTTCGTCGCGGGCCAGTTGCTCCCATTCGGCAGGCGGTTGCTGTTTCAGGCGCGTGCGGTAGATGCCTTCCAGCATTGCTGGCTTGTCGCTGTCGTCGACTACCAGCATCGACGCATTGGCCGGCACTTTGTCACCGCGGCGCTGGAGGATCTTGTACCAGGTGGCCTGGTATTCACGCTCCAGGCGCTGCTGGGCGATCAGCGGGCCGTCGCTGGCCTGGGCGCTGGTGCCTTCGATTTCCAGGCGCAGCTCCGGGCGCTCTTTCAGCGCCGACGCCAGCTTGTCCAGTGACGACTGGGCATCGCCGGTGAGTTCGCTGGAGCCCGGGGCAAAGGCCACGTTACCCAAGTCTTCCGAGCCACCGCCGGTAACCAACCCACCAATGAACTTGAACGGCGCCTGTGCCGCGCGCAGCACCAGGTTGCGCAGGGTTTGCCACACAATCGGCATCACGCTGAACTGTGGGTTGTTGAGGTCGCCCGTCACAGGCAGTTCGATCGAGATTTTGCCCTCGGTATCCTTCAGCAGTGCCACCGCCAGGCGGATCGGCAGGTCGACGGCGTCCGGGCTGTCGACTTTTTCGCCCAGCTGCAGCTGCTCCACCACTACCTTGTTCTCGGCCTTGAGCTGGCCGTTGGTAATCAGGTAGTGCAGGTCGAGGTTTAGCCGGCCCTTGCGGATACGGAAACCGGCAAATTTGCCGGAGTAGGGCGTCAACGTGGTCAGCTCGACGCGCTTGAAGCTGGTGGCGATGTCCAGGCTGGCAAGCGGGTTGAACGGGTTGAGGGCACCCTTGATGGTAACCGGTGCGTAGCGGTCGACCTTGCCCTTGATATCGACCTTGGCCGGCAGCGGCTTGCGGTTGTCGATGGTGCCGATCTGGCCGTTGAGCTGCTGGACGGCGGTGGCGAAGTTGGGGGTAAGCGACAGGTCGGCAAAGTTGGCCGAGCCGTCATTGATGTCGATCTGGCCGATGTGGATGCCCAGTGGTTTGTCGCTGCTGGCCGAGGCCGGCTTGGCCTGGCTGCTCGCCGGAGCGCCGGCCGGTTGTGGGATCAGCAGGTCATTGACGTTGGTGGTGCGGTCTTCGTTGATGATGAAACGCGCATAGGGTTGCAGCAGGGTCACCTTGTCGATCGACAGGGCGTCGCCGTGCACGTAGGACAAGCCGTCGACATTCACCTGCTGCCATTTGACGAAGTCGCGGCTCTTGATGGTGTCGAGGGTATGCAACTGGTTGACTTGCGCCTTGCCGGTTACGGTGAAGGCCAATGGCGCGGTGTTCTTCAGGTCGACCTTGAGGTCGCTGGCGAGCATGCCGCTGCGCAGCTCCAGCAGGATGAACGGGTTGATGTAGGCCTGGGCCACACGCAGGTCAATGTCGCGGGTGCTCACATCCAGCTTGGCCCATATTGGCGCCAGGTTAACCTGGCCGGACGCCTGCAGCTTGCCTTGCCTGCCTACGCCGGTATCGAGCTTGAGCGTGAAGGGCGTCTGGTTGAGGCTGTCGAAACCTTGCAGGTCGGCGTTGAGGGGACCAATGTCCAAGGCTACCGGATCTTTCTGACTGCGATCTGCCAGGTGCACCAGGTAGTTGCGCAGTTGCACATCCTTGAGCAGCACTTGCCAAGGTTTGCCTGGTTCGTTGGCGGCTTTCTCTTCAGCTGTAGGCTCGGCGGCGGCAGGCTCGGCTTTTTCCTTCGGTGTGGCCTTGGCCGGTTGGCTGGCGAACAGCTTCTGCCAGTCGAGCTGGCCGTCTTTTTCCAGCGCCGCCCAGGTTTCCAGTTTTTCGCTGCGGATCTTGCCCACGGTCACCCGTTGCTTGACCAGGTCGATGGAGGTTTCGCTCACTTCCAGGCTGGCCAAGCGCGCCAATGGGCGGCCATCCGGGGCTTTGATGGCGAACGGCGCAATGCGTACGGACACGTTATCCAGCAGCAGTTCGGTCTGTTTGGCGAGGTTGAGCTTGTAATGCGTATCGAGGCTGACCACGCCGTCTTCCAGCACCAGTGGCACGGCATCGCGCACGTAGGGCCAGAACAGCTTCATCTTCGCGTCGGTGACTTTCAGGGTGCCTTCGGAGGCAATCGGCGACAGGCTCAAGGTGCCTTTCCAGTCGACACGGCCACCGTTGGGGCCGTTGGCCACCAGCGTCATGTCGGCATTGTCGTTGGGCAGGGTGCTGAGGTTTTTCAGCTCCAGGTTCATGTTGTCGTAGAGGAACTCGATCGGCTCGCTGGGGCGCAGGTCCTCGAAGTGCAGGTAGCCATCGACTAACTTGATGCTGCCAATGCGCAGTGGGAACGGGTCACTGGGCGGCTCGTCGGGTTTGGCCTCACCGGCGGGCAGCTTGAACAACCGGGTCAGGTTGAGGGTACCGTCCTTGGCGAACAGTACCTCGTTGCGTGGCTTGTCGAGTTCCACCGCTTCCACATGCAGGGCTTTGGTCCACAGGCTGTCGAGCGAGAGGTTGGCGTACAACCGCTCGAAACCGACTTGCTCCTTGCCCGGCTCGCCAAGCTGCAGACCCCATAGCGTCAGCTCGAGGCTGAAGGGGTTGAGTTCGATCCGCTCGAGGTGGGCCGGCACGGTCGCGTACTGGACCAACTGCTGGTTGGCGATGCGCAGCGCGACACCGGGAAGAACGAGAAAGCCGAGCAGGCTGTAGAGGGCTACGAGGGCCACGATTGCGCCAGCGGCGCGAGTCAATCCTTTGTACATGTGTCGCTTCGTCTGTCTAAGCAGGAGTGCTTGGAGTATGGCACGTTAAATCAGTTCCGCAGGGGCGACCATTTGCCCTCACTCGATGCCCATGCGCCGCTTGGCCCGATGCGCCGAGCCGTCGCGCATTGCCCAGCGCAGCACAGGCGCGGTGCGTTTCAGGCCCAGGCGGATCAGGCGCTGTTGCAAGGGGCTGTGCTGCAGGCCGAGCATGGCCTGGGCCCAGCCGGGCAGCAGGTCGATGCCGGCGTGCAGCATCAGCTTGCCTACCGGCTGTGCCAGGCGGCTGGGGGCAGGGGCGTCGAGCAGGATCTGTATCACCTCATGGCTGCGCGTATCGCAGTGCAGCTGCGCACGCATGCGTTGCAGGTAGTCTTCGACTTGCTGGCAGGAACGTGGCACGTCACGGGCGCCAAGGCGTTCGGCGATCAGGGCGATTTCGTTGTAGTAAGCATCCTGCTCGGCGCGCGGCAGGTGCGGGTTGCGGTAACGCAGGTGGGCGGCGAGGAAACTGCTCACCTCCGCCACATGCACCCAGGTCAGCAGGTCCGGGTCGCTGGCGGCATAGGGGCGGCCGTCCGGTGCTGTGCCGGTGACCTGCAGGTGAATGGTGCGCACCTTGTCGATCAGCCACTCGGCATCGCCGGTAGCACCAAAGGTGGTACCGGAAATGAACTGGCTGGTGCGGCGCAGGCGGCCGAGCAGGTCTTCACGAAAGTTTGAGTGGTCCCACACACCGGCCAGGGCCAGCGGGTGCAACAGCTGCAGCATCAGCGCACTGATGCCGCCGACCAGCATGCTCGGGAAGTCGCCATGTACCCGCCAGCTGATGCTGTGCGGGCCGAACAGGCCGGGGTCGCCCTTGGGCGATTCCAGGTCGAGCTGGCCGAGGGCCAGCCCGGTGAGGCTCATGACCTGGGTTTCGATGCGGCGGCGAAGGGCTTCCATGGCGACCTGTGGTTCAGGGCGGCCATGGACAGTGGCCGCCGGTTACTGGTTGAGGCGTTTATCAATCAGGCCCTGTACCACGCTGGGGTCGGCCAGGGTCGAGGTATCGCCCAGGTTCTCCAGCTCGTTGCAGGCGATTTTGCGCAGTATACGCCGCATGATCTTGCCTGAGCGGGTCTTGGGCAATGCCGGCGCCCACTGAATCAGCTCGGGCTTGGCGAAACTGCCGATTTCCTTGCTGACCAGGGCCAGCAGTTCGGCCTTGAGCGCATCGTCCGGGGCCACGCCATTCATGGGCGTGACGAAGGCGTACACGCCCTGGCCCTTCAGGTCGTGCGGGTAGCCGACCACCGCTGCTTCGGCGACGCTGTCATGCAACACCAGCGCGCTTTCCACCTCTGCGGTGCCGATGCGGTGCCCGGACACGTTGATCACATCGTCGATACGCCCGGTGATCCAGTAGTCGCCATCGGCGTCGCGGCGGGCACCGTCGCCGGTGAAGTAGTAGCCGGGCATGGGCTTGAAGTAGGTGTCGACCATGCGCTGGTGGTCGCCATAGACGCTGCGGATCTGACCCGGCCAGCTGGCCTTGATCACCAGCAGGCCGGCGCCGGGGCCTTCGATCAGCTTGCCTTTTTCGTCCAGCAGTACCGGTTGCACGCCGAACATGGGCTGGGTTGCGCAACCGGGCTTGAGTGACTGTGAGCCGGGAAGCGGGGTGAGCATGATGCCGCCGGTTTCGGTCTGCCACCAGGTATCGACGATGGGGCAGCGTTTTTGCCCGACTTCCTCGAAATACCATTCCCAGGCTTCGGGGTTGATCGGCTCGCCGACGCTGCCCAGCAGGCGCAGGCTTTTGCGCGAAGTACCCTGCAATGGCGCCGAGCCCTCGCGCATCAACGCGCGCAGGGCGGTTGGGGCGGTGTAGAAGATGTTCACCTGATGCTTGTCCACCACTTGCCAGAAGCGCGAGGTGTCCGGGTAGTTGGGCACGCCTTCGAACATCAGCGAGATTGCGCCATTGGCCAGCGGGCCATAGACGATGTAGCTGTGGCCGGTGACCCAGCCGACGTCGGCGGTGCACCAGAACACCTCGCCGTCGCGGTAATCGAACACCACCTTGAAGGTCATCGTCGCCTGCAACAGGTACCCGCCGGTGGTGTGCAGCACGCCCTTGGGTTTGCCGGTGCTGCCTGAGGTGTACAGGATGAACAGCGGGTCTTCGGCCTCCATCGGTTCGGGGATGCATTCGTCGCCGGCGTTGTCGGTTGCCTCGTGGTACCAGAGGTCGCGGCCTTCGGCCCAAGTGACATCGCCGCCGGTGCGGCGCACCACGAATACACTGCTGACTGCCGGGCAGCTGGCCAGGGCCTTGTCGACGTTCTGCTTCAGCGGGATGCGCTTGCCCCCCCGCACGCCTTCGTCGGCGGTGATCACCGTGCGGCAGTCGGCGTCGAGTATGCGGTCACGCAGGGCGTCAGGGGAGAAACCGCCGAACACCACCGAGTGGATGGCACCGATGCGGGTGCAGGCGAGCATGGCGAAGGCAGCCTCGGGGATCATCGGCATGTAGATGCATACCCGGTCGCCTTTTTTAACCCCGCGTGCTTTCAGTGCGTTGGCCAGGCGGCAGACCTGACGGTGCAGTTCGCGGTAGGTGATGGTCTTTGCATCTTTCGGGTCGTCGCCTTCCCACAGCAGGGCGGTCTGCTCGCTGCGCTGGGCCAGGTGACGGTCGATGCAGTTGTAGCTGACGTTCAGTTGTGCACCGTCGAACCAGCGGGCTTCGCCGGTGTTCAGGTCGCATTGCTGCACGCTCGACCAGGGCTTGATCCAGTCCAGGCGTTTGGCTTGTTCGGCCCAGAAGGTGTCAGGGTCGTCGACCGACTGGCGGTAGAGGCGGCGGTATTCGTCGGGGGTGAGGGCGGCGGACTTGCTGACGGCCAGGGCCTGGGGGTAATTGTGGATATCGAACATGGCGGGTGGTCCTGCTCTTGTAAGGGGCGATGGACTGCAACGGCTATTCGATAGGACAGTGTAGCTGGGAGCGGTGTTCAACCTGTGCTGACCTCTTCGCGGGTTTACCCGCGAAGAGGCCCGTACAGGCGTTGGATCAACCGCGGTGACGGCCGCGGAAGTAGTTGATCAGGCCTTGGGTAGAGCCGTCTTCGGCGCTGTCTTCCAATGTGCCGACCAGGCGTTGGTAAACACCCTTGCCCAGCTCTTTGCCCAGTTCCACACCCCATTGGTCAAAGGCGTTGATACCCCAGATCACGCTCTGCACGAACACTTTGTGCTCGTACATTGCCACCAGTGCGCCCAAGCGGCGTGGGCTGATGCGCTCCACAACCAAGGTGTTGCTCGGGCGGTTGCCCGGGATCACCTTGTGCGGGGCCAGCTTGGCGATGTCCGCTTCGTTCAGGCCTTTGCTGCGCAATTCGGCCTCGGCTTCTTCACGGGTCTTGCCCTGCATCAGCGCCTGGCTCTGCGACAGGCAGTTGGCGTACAGCCACTGGTGGTGGTCGGCCACCGGGTTGAAGCTCACCACCGGTACGATGAAGTCGGCCGGAATCAGCTGGGTGCCCTGGTGCAATAACTGGTGGTAGGCGTGCTGGCCGTTACAGCCGACCCCGCCCCAGATCACCGGGCCGGTATCGGTTTTCACCGGGGTGCCGTCCTGTAGCACGCTCTTGCCGTTGGACTCCATGTCCAGCTGCTGCAGGTGCTTGGTGATATTGCGCAGGTAGTGGTCGTACGGCAGGATCGCGTGGCTGTTCGCGCCCCAGAAGTTGCCATACCACACGCCCAGCAGGGCCAGCAGCACCGGCATGTTCTTGTCGAACGGCGCGGTCTGGAAGTGCTGGTCCATGGTGTGGGCACCGGACAGCAGTTCCTTGAAGTTGGCTGTGCCGATGGCCAGGGCGATTGGCAGGCCGATGGCCGACCACAGCGAATAGCGCCCACCCACCCAGTCCCACATCGGGAAGATGTTCTCTTCGCGAATACCAAAGGCCACGGCGGCGGCCTTGTTGCTGGAAACCGCGATGAAGTGGCGGTACAGCTCGGCTTCCGAGCCGCCCTGGGCCAGGTACCAGGTGCGCGCGGCCATGGCGTTTTTCAGGGTCTCGAGGGTGTTGAACGACTTCGACGAGACGATGAACAGGGTGGTTTCGGCGCGCAGGTTGGCCGACAGCTCGTGGAACTCGCTGCCGTCGATGTTGGCCAGGTAATGGCAGCGTACGCCACGCTGGGCGTAGGGCAGCAGCGCCTCGGAAACCAGCTCGGGGCCAAGGAACGAGCCACCGATGCCGATGTTGACCACGTCGGTGATGGGCTTTTCGCTGTAGCCGCGCCACAGGCCGTCGTGGATGCGCCCGACCAGTTCGGTGATCTGGTTGAGTACCTTGTGTACTTCCGGCATGACGTTCACGCCGTTGACGCTGAGCTTGTCGCCCACGGGCCGGCGCAGGGCAGTGTGCAGCACCGGGCGGCCTTCAGAGGCGTTGATGATTTCGCCGCTGAACATCGACTTGATGGCGTCCTGCAGGCCCACTTCGTTGGCCAGGTTCACCAGCAGGTCGCGGCTTTGTTCGGTGATCAGGTTTTTCGAGTAGTCGAGGAACAGGCCGCAGCAGCTCAGGGAGAACTGGTCGAAGCGTTGGGCATCGGCGGCGAAGGCTTCGCGCATGCTGAAGCCTTGCATGGCGTCGCGGTGTTGCTGAAGCGCCTGCCAGGCGGGCAGGGCCGTCACATCGTGGGGAGTACGGTAATACGCCATTGCGCGGGGTTCCCTTGGTGCGTGGTGATGCCTTGGACACGGCAGTCATTGCCGGGTTCAGGCTGGCATCATTATAGGCAAAGGCCACGCGCTGGGAATGGGTATGGCAGGGTGATTTTGGGGCACTTTGCGCCCCATTCGCGGCACAAGGCCGCTCCCACAGGGTTAAGGACAGCGCGGTCCCTGTAGGAGCGGCCTTGTGCCGCGAATGGGCTGCATGGCAGCCCCAGGCCGTTACGCGGTCTTCTCTTCCACATGCAAGTAAAGGTTGTCGATCAACCGCGTGTTACCCAGGTAAGCCGCCGCAATCACCACCAGGTCCCGGTCATCGATCACGGCCGGGCGCAGGCTCACGGCATGGCGCACCTCTAGATAATCCGTGCGCAACCCCGCCGCACTCAGCTGCGCCTGCCCATCAGCGACCAACGCGGCAAAGTCCCGTTGGCCACGGCCGATAGCCTCTGCAATGTGCTGCAACGTACGGTACAGCACCGGCGCGATCGCACGCTGCTCCGGCGTGAGGTAGCCATTGCGCGACGACAGCGCCAGGCCATCTTCGGCGCGCACAGTGGGCTCGCCTATGATCTGAATCGGCATGTTCAGGTCGCGCACCATGGCGCGGATCACCGCCAGCTGCTGGAAGTCCTTTTCACCGAAGACGGCAAGGTCAGGCTGGACCATGTTGAACAGCTTGCTGACTACGGTGGCCACACCTTCGAAATGCCCGGGCCGGCTGGCGCCACACAGGCCTTCGGAAAGGTGGGGCACACTGACGCGGGTTTGCACGCTCATGCCGTCGGGGTACATCTCTTCGGCGCTGGGCGCGAACAGCAGGTTGCAGCCCGCCTGCAGCAGGCGCTCCTGGTCGGCGGCCAGGGTCCGCGGGTACTTGTCGAGGTCTTCGTTGGCGCCGAACTGCAGCGGGTTGACGAAGATGCTGGCCACCACGAAATCGGCGCGCTGCGCAGCCTTGGTCACCAGGGCCGCGTGGCCGCTGTGCAGGTTGCCCATGGTCGGCACGAAGCCGATGCGCTTGCCTTCACCACGAGCGCGGGCGACGGCGGCGCGCAATTCGCGGACGGTCTTGACTGTATTCATGCACTGAACCCGTGTTCGCTACCTGGGAAGCTGACCTGCTTGACCGCCTCGACGTAAGCGACGAGGGCGCTGTGGATATCAGGCTGGCCTTGCATGAAGTTCTTCACGAACTTCGGCACCCGGCCGGTCAGCGACAGGCCGAGCATGTCGTGCAGTACCAGCACCTGGCCATCGGTGGCGCTGCCGGCGCCAATGCCGATCACCGGAATGCCCACGGCATTGGTAATCTCTGCCGCCAGTTCGCTGGGCACGCATTCGAGCAGCAGCATGGCCGCGCCGGCCTGTTCCAGGGCGATGGCGTCGGCGCGCATCTGGCGGGCCTGGGCTTCCTGGCGGCCTTGCACCTTGTAGCCGCCCAGCACGTTGACGGTCTGCGGGGTCAGGCCCATGTGCGCACACACCGGCACGCCGCGCTCAGCCAGCAGACGGATGGTTTCGGCCAGCCATGCGGCGCCTTCGATCTTGACCATGTGGGCGCCAGCCTGCATCAGCGTGGCGCTGTTGGCAAAGGCTTGCTCCGGGGTGGCGTGGGCCATGAACGGCAGGTCGGCAAGGATCAGCGCGCCGTCGTTGCCGCGTTTGACGCTGGCGGTGTGGTAGGCCATGTCCGCCGTGGTGACCGGCAAGGTGCTGTCGTGGCCCTGCAGGACCATCCCCAGCGAGTCGCCAACCAGCAACACTTCGATGCCGGCCTGGCTGGCGGCCTTGGCGAAGGTCGCGTCATAGCAGGTCAGCATTGTGATTTTTTCACCCTTGGCCTTGAGGCCATTGAGGGTGGTAAGGGTTACTTCAGGCATGTCGGAAAATCCTCGTTCAGGCGCTGTAAAAAACGACTGCATTCAACGCGTGTAGTCATCTTCCGGAGCGGCACATCATCGCGCGTGATGTTCGGGCACAGGTCCGTCCGGGCCTAAATACGGGTATGCGGCACTTTGGTGCCACACGGGACGCCTATAGTCGTGAGCGAGGTGTGGGAAGTCAATCACCCTGTTACCGCATTGTTACGATCAGGGTGTTACTGGCGTTACCGCGCCAGTGGGTAAGGCTGGAACGCCCGGTTTACAGGCGCTCAAGGCCGACGAACGGGCAGTCGTCGAGCAATTGCGCAAGGGCGCGGCCATCTGCCAAGTGGAAATCGTCCGGCACCAGTTCGGCCAGTGGATACAGCACGAAAGGCCGGGCATGCATGTGGTAATGCGGCACTTTCAGACGTGGCTCGTCGAGCACCTGGTCACCGAACAGCAGGATGTCCAAGTCCAGCGTGCGCGGGCCCCAGCGGTCCTTGCGCACGCGGCCCTGGCCGTTTTCGATGGCTTGCAGTGCATCGAGCAGCGCCAGTGGCGGCAATGCGGTGTCCAGGGCGGCGACAGCGTTGGTGTAACGCGGTTGACCGGGCAGCAGCGAATCGCTGGTGTACAGGGCCGAAGCCGCCACCAGGCGGGTCTGCTCGACCTGGTCCAGCGCCTGCAAGGCACTGCGCAGTTGCTCGGCAGGCGCGTCCAGGTTGCTGCCCAGGCCGACGTAGGCGCGAGTCTTCACTCGGGCGCCTCGTCGCCACCGCGCTTGCGTTTGCTGGCACTGCGTTTGCGTTTACGCGGGCCGGCACCGGTGCCTTCGTCACGGCTGCCCAGCTCGCGGATCATCTCGCGGCGCTCGCTGTCGTTGGCATCCTGGTAGTCGGTCCACCACTGGCCAAGATCGTCGGTCTCTTCCCCGGCGCTTTCACGCAGCAGCAGGAAGTCGTAACCGGCGCGGAAGCGTGGGTTGTCCAGCAGCAGGTCGGCGCGTTTGCCGCTGCGCCGTGGCAGACGCTCCTGCATGTCCCAGATCTCGCGGATCGGCAGGGTGAAGCGCTTGGGAATGGCGATGCGCGCGCATTGCTCGGCGATCAGGTCGTGTGCCGCGCCGTTCATGGCCGGGATCGGCGGCACGCCCTGGTTCTGCAGGTGCAGTACACGGGCCGGCAGGGCTGGCCACAGCAGCGCAGCGAACAGGAACGCCGGGGTTACCGGTTTGCCCTGCTTCACGCGCAGGTCGGTGTTTTGCAACGCCTGGCTGATCAGTGTGTGGGCGTAGGTCGGGCGCTCGTCCAGGGCGTGCGCACTGGCCGGGAACAATGGCTCGAACAGCTGCAGGTCGACCAGCATTTCGAAGGCGATGGCGCCTTGGCCGGAGAGGAACAGCTTGAGGCATTCCTCGAACAGCCGTGCCGGCGGGATCTCGCGCAGCAGCGGGGCCAGTTCGCGGATCGGCTGAACCGTGTGCTTCTCGATACCGAAGTCCAGCTTGGCGGCGAAACGCACCGCGCGCAGCATGCGCACCGGGTCTTCCTGGTAGCGGTGGGTCGGGTCGCCGATCAGCCGCAGCAGGCGGTTGCGTACATCGTGCACGCCATTGGCGTAATCGAGAATGCGCTCGCTGACCGGATCGTAGTACAGGGCATTGATGGTGAAGTCGCGACGTTGCGCGTCTTCTTCCAGAGTGCCGTACACGTTGTCACGCAGGATGCGGCCACTGGAATTGTGCGACGAACGGTGGCTGTCGCCCTGATCGTCTTCCGAGTGGGGAGCACGGAAGGTGGCAACTTCGATGATCTCACGGCCGAAATGCACGTGAACCAGCTTGAAGCGGCGACCAATGATGCGCGCGTTACGGAACTCGGCACGGACCTGTTCGGGGGTGGCGCTGGTGGCGACGTCGAAGTCCTTCGGCGTGATGCCCAGCATCAGGTCGCGGACACAGCCACCGACCAGGTAAGCCTGGTAGCCGGCGCTCTGCAGGCGTTCCACGATGTTCACCGCGTGACGGCTGAACTGGTGGCGCTGCAGCGAGTGCTGGCTCTTGTTGATCACCTCTGGCGTGGTGCGCCTGTGGTGCGGGCCCGGTACGGGCGGGCGGAAAGACTGGAACAGCTTCTTCAGCATGGGATGCACTGTGTGAAGGAATGTTCGGCCAACAATAGGAGAATGGCCGCATGATGGGCGGGGATTCTAGCATTTACTCGGGGAATGGTGTAGGCGGGTAGCAGGATGGCTGCCAGAAGGGTAGAAACGACAAGGGGAGCCTAAGCTCCCCAAGAAGTCGTTGCGTGCTCTTATTGTTTTTTTACTGGGCTTTTTGTTTTTGTTGAGTGCCCTGTCCACAAATCTCGAAGCTTGTGGACGACCCCCAATCCAGGGGTTAAGAGCAAACGGATTGCTTTGGCCGCTGATGTCACGTTGATCTATCGATCCAACCAGTTCAGGCGCTGCTTTTTAGTGCAGTTTTTGTTGTTCTCTGCCTGGTCGTGGGGCAAGCCCCAAACACGCATCCTCTCCAAAAGAATCAGTTAGCTGCGCCTCCGCCGTCTTGTTTTTATTGTGCGTGAGCCGTTTCGTCTTGTTCTTATTTTAGGTTGCAGTGCTTGTTATTGTTTTTGTACTAAGCATATAGCAGGTGCCGTGCCAACTTTTCAAAACCCAGTAAAATCAAGGGTTTGAGGGGTTTCGGCGAAATTTTGCGGGCTGAAATCGGGGCGATTTCGTTACCGTACACCTCGGGAACTGTTACGGCGGAAAGGTTGGGTAACAGATTTTTGTGGGAACTGATGTGTTACCTGGGGTGTTTCCGGGCCAGATGTGTTCGCCACACCCCGTTTAGCGCCTGGGAGATCGAGCGCCGCCCGCGCGGTGCTCGATCTCCCAGGCGCCGCACTTGCTGCGGCGAACACTGGGCAGGTTGAGTTACTCGCTGGTAGCGTTGCTCTTGCGCCGTGGAATGCCCAGGCGTTGACGCCGTTCCCACAGGCACTTGCGGCTGACGCCTAGCTTGCGTGCCAGTTCTGTTTCGGTCATGTGGTCCTGGTGCTCGAGCACGAAGTGCTGGAAGTAGTCTTCCAGCGAAAGGTCTTCGGTCGGCTCGTGGCTGGCATTGGCAGCACTGGCCACTACCAGCGCGTTGTTGAGGATCTCGTCCTCCTCCAGGTCGCTCAGCTCGATGTCGATGCCCAGCAGCTCGGCAGAAATTTCTGCGCTCTCGCTGAGGATCACCGCGCGCTCCACGGCGTTTTCCAGCTCACGTACGTTACCCGGCCAGCTGTAATGACGAATGGCCTGCTCGGCCTCGGCCGAGAAATGCAGGTCGTCGCGGCCGATGCGCGCACTCTGGCGGGCGAGGAAGGCGCTGGCGATCTCGTTGACGTCGCTGCCGCGCTCGCGCAGGGCAGGCAGTTTCAGGGCGATCACGTGCAGGCGGTAGTAAAGGTCTTCGCGGAACTGGCCGGCCTTGGCCAGGTTCTTCAGGTCGCGGTGGGTCGCGGCGATCAGGCGCACATCGACCTTTTGCGATTGCACCGAACCCACCCGGCGAATCTCGCCTTCCTGCAGCACGCGCAGCAGGCGGGCCTGGGCTTCCAGCGGCAATTCGCCGATTTCGTCGAGGAACAGTGTGCCGCCGTCGGCGGCTTCTACCAGGCCCGCACGCCCGGCGCTGGCGCCAGTGAAGGCGCCTTTTTCGTGACCGAACAGTTCGGACTCGATCAGTGTCTCGGGGATGGCGGCGCAGTTCACCGAGATCATCGGTGCCTTGGCCCGGCGCGACAGGTTGTGCAGGGCGCGGGCCACCAGCTCTTTACCGGTACCCGACTCGCCCTGGATCAGTACGTTGGAGTCGGTAGGCGCCACCTTGCGGATCTTGCTGTACATGTCCTGCATCGGCGGGCACGAGCCGATGATGCCGATTTCGCCATTGGCCGCAGCCGCGCTGCCTTTGTCGGCCAGTGCGGCCTTGCCATTGGTGGCGCGTGGCTCGGCAGCCGGTGCGGCAGCCGGGGCGTTCTGCCGGTCGCGCAGGATACGCGCCACGGCCTGCAGCATCTCGTCGTGGTCGAAAGGCTTGGCGATGTAGTCCACCGCGCCCATTTTCATCGAGTCCACCGCCGAGCGCAGGCTGGCGTAGCTGGTCATGATCAGCACCGGGGTGCCCTGACCGAGCTTGATCAGCTCGGTGCCGGGTGCGCCTGGCAGGCGCAGGTCGCTGACGATCAGGTCGAAGGTGGCAATGCTGAAGCGTTCCTGGGCTTCCTGCACCGAGCCGGCTTCGCTGACCTGGTACTGGTTCCGCTCGAGCAGGCGACGCAAGGCCGAGCGGATGATGGTTTCGTCTTCGACGATCAGAATGTGCGGCATTGATTCAATTCTCTCGACGGTCTCGAATTTCAGGGGACGTCGCTACGACATGCCGGGGCAGGGTCACGCGGATCCGGGTGCCACGTTGCCGTTCGATATCGGCCGGGCTGTCGATGGTGATTTGCCCATAATGCTCTTCCACGATGGAATAGACCAGAGCGAGCCCTAGTCCGGTTCCCTCGCCCGGGTCCTTGGTGGTGAAGAAGGGTTCAAACAGGCGGTCCATGATGTTCTTCGGTATCCCGCTGCCCTCATCCTCGACGATCAGGTCGACGGTATGTTCGCTGACCTCGCTGCGCACGCGTACGGCGCTGCCGGGCTTTGATGCGTCGCGCGCGTTGGAGAGCAGGTTGATCAGCACCTGGGCCAGGCGCTGCGGGTCCCCTTCGGCCCAGTGATCCGGGTTGCAGAGGTTGAAGAACTGTACTTCGAAATTGCGCCGGTTCAAGGCCAGCAGACCGATGGCGTCCTGCGCCACTTCGGCCAGGCACACCGGTTCTTCGCTGTTCTGGTGGCTGCCGCCGGCATGGGCGAAGCTCATCAACGACTGGACGATGCGCGACACGCGTTTGGTCTGGTCGAGGATCTGGCTGGACAGCTCGATGATTTCGCCATCGCCTTCGCGTTCCTCGCGCAGGTTCTGCGCCAGGCAGGCGATGCCGGTAATCGGGTTGCCGATTTCGTGGGCCACGCCGGCGGCCAGGCGGCCGATGCTGGCCAGGCGCTCGGAGTGCACCAGCTTGTCTTCCAGGGCCTGTGTTTCGGTAAGGTCTTCCACCAGCAGCACAAGGCCGCTGTTACCGGGGGCCAACGGCTCGTCGATGGCGGCCTTGTGCAGGTTCAGCCAGCGCGGCTGCCCGTCCAGTGCCAGGCGCTGCTTGTGCAGGTGCTCGTCGGGCAAGTTGATGAAACCTTGCAGTAGGCCCCGCCACGGTTCGTCGATGGTGAGCAGGCGCGAGCCGACCACGTGCTTGGCGGCGATACCGGTCAGCTCTTCCATGGCCTTGTTCCACATCAGGATTTCCTGGTCCTTGGCCAGCGAGCAGACGCCCATGGGCAGCTCCTGCAGGGTCTGGCGGTGGTAACGGCGCAGGGCATCGAGCTCGGCGGCCAGGCCGGTCAGGCGCGAGTGATAGTCTTCCAGGCGGCTTTCGATGAAGTGGATGTCTTCGGTCACGTAGTTTTCGTTACCGGACTTGTACGGCAGGAAGGTTTCGACCATGTCCTGCGCCACGCTCGGCCCCATCAGGCCTGACAGGTTGGCCTCGATGCGGTCGCGCAGGCGGCGCAAGGCGTAGGGGCGACGCTCGTCGAACGGCAGGTAGAGGTCACGCAGGGCCTGTTCCACTTCCTTTTGTGCGGCCTTGGCGCCCAGCGGCTTGGCCAGTTGGGTGGCGAACTCCTGTGGCGAGGCTGCGTGCAGCTCGCGGCGCTGCGGGCGGCGTACGTTGTCCACGGCGCAGGCTTCGGCCGCGCTGACTTCTTCTGTACTGGCGTTGGTGAACAGCGAGATCAGGGTGAACAGCAAAACGTTGGCCGCCAGCGAGGCAATGGCCGCCATGTGCCAGCTGGTATCGTCCAGCACATAGATCATGTCCAGCAGCGGGATGTAGAAGCCCTGCAGATTGCCCAGCAGCGGCAGCAGCATGGTCACCATCCACACCAGGGTGCCGGCCAGCAGCCCAGCGATGAAGCCGCGGCGGTTGGCGGTGGGCCAGTACAGCACCGACAGCACGCCCGGCAGGAACTGCAGGGTGGCGACGAAGGCGACGATGCCCAGGTTGGCCAGGCTCTGGTGGTTGTTCTGGGTCAGGTAGAACATGAAACCGGCGGTGATGATGGCGACGATCAGCGCGCGGCGGGTCCACTTCAGCCAACGGTAGATATTGCCTTCGGCCGGGGGCTGGTACAGCGGCAGCACCAGATGGTTGAGGGCCATGCCCGACAGCGCCAGGGTGGTGACGATGATCAGGCCGCTGGCGGCCGACAAACCGCCGACGTAGGCCAGCAGTGCCAATGCTTCGTTGTTGGCGGCAATCCCCAGGCCCAGGGTGAAGTACTCGGGGTTGGTAGTGGCGCCCAGGCGCAGGCCAGCCCACAGCACCAGCGGCACGGCCAGGCTCATCAGCAGCAGGAACAGCGGCAGGCCCCAGCTGGCACTGACCAGCGAGCGCGGGTTGAGGTTTTCGGTGAAGGCCATGTGGTACATGTGCGGCATGACGATGGCCGAGGCGAAGAACACCAGCAGCAGGGTGCGCCATGGGCCTTCCTGCAGCGGGGTGTGCAGCGCGGCCAGGGCGGTCTGGTTCTGCAGTAGCCACACTTCCAGCTCGTGCGGGCCGCCGAATACGCCGTACAGGGCGTAAAGCCCGATACCGCCCAGGGCCAGCAACTTGATCACCGACTCGAAGGCGATGGCAAACACCAGGCCTTCGTGTTTTTCGCGCGTGGCGATGTGCCGCGAGCCGAAGAAGATGGTGAACAGGATGATCAGCGTACAGAAGGCGAAGGCCACCCTGGCCTTGACCGGCTCACCGGTGAGGATGCTGATCGAGTCGGCCACCGCCTGGATCTGCAACGCCAGCAACGGCAGCACGCCGATCAGCATGATGATGGTGGTGAGTGCCCCGGCCCAGGTGCTGCGGAAGCGGAACGCCAGCAGGTCGGCCAGCGATGACAGCTGGTAGGTGCGGGTGATCTTGAGGATCGGGTAGAGCAGCACCGGTGCCAGCAGGAACGCGCCGGACACCCCCAGGTAACAGGCAAGGAAGCCGTAGCCATATTGGTAGGCCAGGCCCACCGAGCCATAGAAGGCCCAGGCACTGGCGTACACGCCCAGCGACAGGGTGTAGGTGAGCGGGTGGCGAATGATCGAACGCGGGATCAACCCCCGCTCGCTAATCCAGGCCACGCCAAACAGCACCATGAGGTACCCGGCGCTGATCAGGATCATCTGGGTCAGGCTAAAGCTCATCGGCATCTCGTTGGCTCTGCAGGATGAAGGTGACGACGATCAGGATCAGCCAGAGCAGGTAGGGGCGGTACCAGGCTCCGGTCGGTTCGATCCACCAGTCCATGATGGCCGGGGAGAACAGGTAGATCCCCACGACCAGAAGCAGGACCAAACGATAGATGTACATGCTGGCCTCGATGGTTGGGCGCTGCGGGCTTGGACTTATTATTGGCGCAAATGGCTGGGGGGATGCTAGCGGGAATCCATTGCGTTAGCCAAGGTTTTGAAATTATTGGGCTTTTGTTTTTGAGGGTTGGTTTGCCTGTGCTGGCCCTTTCGCGGGTAAACCCGCTCCCACAGAACGGCACCGCCTTCGAAACCTGTGAGGAACTGTGGGAGCGGGTTTACCCGCGAAAGGGCCGGGCCTGCCTCAGCGCAAATCAGCCTCTGGCACCGTGGTCCGCTGCTCGATTGCCTCCGTCCGCCACTGCTTGCGGGCTATCGCCAACACTTCAGCCGGCGTAGCCAGTAGTAAATCGGGGTCTGTCTCTTGCCCCAGCGCCCGCAATGCCCGTAACAGCAGCGGTGTGGCATGCTCCGCCTGCAAGGGCGGCGAACGGTACGATTTGCCCAGCTTGTGCCCATCTGGCTGCACGATCAGCGGAATATGCAGGTAGCGCGGCTGTGAGAAGCCCAGCAATTCCTGCAGGTACAGCTGGCGGGGGGTGTTGTCCAGCAGGTCGGCGCCACGCACGATGTCGGTCACACGTTGCCAGGCATCGTCCAGCACCACCGCCAGCTGATACGCATACAGCCCGTCGCGGCGCTGGATGACGAAGTCGCCCACCTCACGCCCCAGGTGCTGCTGGTACTCGCCCTGGACCCGGTCGGTAAAGCGGTAGATCAGCTCTGGCACGCGCAAGCGGATCGCCGCACCTTCCCGGGCATGGCCAGCGTTACGGCAAAGGCCTGGGTAGATGCCGTTGTAACCCTCCAGCTGTTTGCGCGAGCAGGTACAGGCATAGGCCAGGCCCATGTTGAACAGGCGGTCGACTACTGCGGCATAGGCATCGTGCCGCTGGCTCTGGAACACCACCTCGCCATCCCATTCCAGCCCGTAACGCTCCAGGGTCTGCAGGATCGCATCACGGGCCCCGGGCATTTCCCGAGGTGGGTCGGTGTCTTCCATGCGCAGCAGCCAGCGGCCGTTGACGGCACGGGCATCGAGCCAGGAGGCGAGGGCTGCGACCAGCGAGCCGAAGTGCAGGAAGCCGCTGGGGGTCGGGGCGAAGCGCCCGATGTAACTGGAGTCGGTCATGGTCAGGCTGGGCATATAAATGAAACGGGGCGCATCAAGCGCCCCGTTCAGGTGGAAGAAAGATCAGCCTTTGCCGACCGTTTTTTCCTTTTTCTCGGCGATTTCCTTGCAGTCGAAGCACAGGTCGGCGGTCGGACGTGCTTCCAGGCGGCGCAGGCCGATTTCGATGCCGCACGATTCGCACCAACCGTAATCTTCGTCCTGGATCTTCTGCAGGGTCTTGTCGATTTTCTTGATCAGCTTGCGCTCGCGATCACGGTTGCGCAGCTCAAGAGCAAATTCTTCTTCCTGGCTGGCACGGTCGGCCGGGTCCGGGAAGTTCGCAGCTTCATCCTTCATGTGGTCTACGGTGCGATCCACACTCTGCATGAGCTCGCCTTTCCAGGCATTGAGAAGCTTGGTGAAGTGCTTCTTCATGGGCTCACCCATGTACTCTTCGCCCTTGGTCTCTTTATAGGGCTCGACACCGTACATGGTTTGACCGGTTTTTTGCTTTTCTACGGTGGACATGAATAGACCGCCTCTCACTCATCTGATCCAATGCGCAGGATGCTCCATCCCCGGCGACCGCCGGCCCTGCGACTGCGAGCCGCCGAACTTACCAGATAGATCGGGGGTGCGCTACCCCGCCCGATCCTGCTTATTGACATCGGCGCGAGCCGTACGTTCGTTGGCGTGCAGAGGTAGAATCTCCAGTTTAGACGCAATTGAGAGAAGGTCATGGCCCACCCCTACAGTGCGCGCAGCCGCGCCATCGAACCCTTCCACGTCATGGCGCTGCTGGCCCGGGCCAACGAGCTGCAGGCGGCCGGGCACGACGTGATCCACCTGGAAATCGGCGAGCCGGACTTCACTACGGCTGCGCCGATCGTGGCTGCCGGCCAGGCGGCACTGGCCGCCGGGCACACCCGCTACACCGCCGCACGCGGCCTGCCGGCACTGCGCGAAGCGATCGCCGGCTTCTATGGTCAGCGTTATGGCTTGAATATCGACCCGCAGCGCATCCTCATTACCCCAGGTGGTTCTGGCGCGCTGCTGCTGGCCAGTAGCCTGCTGGTCGACCCGGGCAAGCACTGGTTGCTGGCCGACCCGGGTTACCCGTGCAATCGCCACTTCCTGCGGCTGGTCGAGGGCGGGGCGCAGCTGGTGCCAGTGGGCCCGGAGGTGAATTACCAGCTGACCGCCGACCTGGTCGGGCGTTACTGGGACAAGGACACCGTCGGTGCACTGGTCGCGTCGCCGGCTAACCCGACCGGTACCGTGCTGGGGCGCGAAGAGTTGGCCAGCCTTGCCAAGGCCACCCATGAGCGACACGGCCACCTGGTGGTGGACGAGATCTACCATGGCCTCACTTATGGCATGGACGCGCCAAGCGTGCTGGAAGTCGACGACTCGGCGTTCGTCCTGAATAGTTTTTCCAAGTATTACGGCATGACCGGTTGGCGCCTTGGCTGGCTGGTAGCCCCACCCGGCGCGGTGGGCGACCTGGAGAAGCTGGCGCAGAACCTTTACATCAGTGCACCGAGCATGGCCCAGCATGCCGCGCTGGCCTGCTTCCAGCCCGAGAGCCTGGCCATTTTCGAAGAACGCCGGGCCGAGTTCGCCCGCCGTCGCGACTATCTGTTGCCCGCCCTGCGCGAATTGGGCTTCCGCATTGCCGTCGAGCCGCAGGGGGCGTTTTACCTGTATGCCGACATCAGCGCCTTTGGCGGTGATGCGTTTGCCTTCTGCCGGCATTTCCTGGAAACCGAGCACGTGGCCTTTACGCCGGGCCTGGACTTCGGCCGCCACCTGGCCGGGCACCATGTGCGCTTTGCCTACACCCAGAGCCTGCCGCGCCTGGAAGAGGCGGTGCAGCGCATTGCCCGTGGCCTGCAGAGCTGGCAAGGCTGATGCAGTTCTATCCCCCACTCGAACAGGGCCGCCTGCTGCGCCGTTACAAGCGCTTTCTGGCGGACATCGAACTGGCCAGCGGCGAACAGCTGACCATTCACTGCCCGAACACCGGCTCGATGCTCAACTGCATGCGTGAAGGCGGGCAGGTGTGGTTCAGCCGCTCCAACGACCCCAAGCGCAAACTGCCGGGCACTTGGGAAATCAGCGAAACCCCGCAGGGGCGGCTGGCCTGCGTGAATACCGGGCGTGCCAACGCGCTGGTCGAAGAGGCACTGCGGGCCGGCGTCATCACGGAACTTGCCGGGTTCACCGCGCTCAAGCGCGAAGTGGCGTACGGTGAGGAAAGCAGCCGCATCGACTTTCGCCTGGAGTTCGACGGTGCCCCCGCGTACGTCGAGGTCAAGAGCGTGACCTTGGGCTACCCCGACAGCACAGTTGCAGCCTTCCCCGATGCGGTGACACAGCGCGGTGCCAAGCACCTGCGCGAGCTGGCGAAATTGGCCCGCCAGGGTGTACGGGCGGTGCAGTTGTATTGCGTGAACCTGACGGGCATCGACGCCATACGCCCAGCTGAGGAAATCGACGCAGCCTATGCCCAGGCCCTGCGTGCGGCGGTGGCGGACGGCGTGGAGGTGCTGGCCTACGGCACCCGTCTGGACGCCGAAGGCATTGTTGTTGATCGCCGCCTGCCGGTGCTGGTTACGCCATAAGCCAGATGCCCTGGCTGTCCTCGTGACAGCCCAGGGCCAGCAATTGCTCACCGTCGCAGGGCCCGGCTACGCACTCGCCGCTTTCAATCAAAAATAGCGCGCCATGGTGGGCGCAGTGGATGAGGCTGGCGCTGTCATCAAGAAAGGCATCTTGCGCCCAGTTCAGCGGGATGCCGCGGTGTGGGCAAAGGTTGCGGTAGAGGTACACCTGGCCCTGGCGGCGTACGCCGAACAGTTCGAGGCCGTCTACGCTGAAGGCGCGGCTTTGGCCTTCGGCCAGGGCGTGGGAGGTACAGAGCAAGTGCATGGCGAGGACGACTCATGAAACAGATGATGACTTGACGCGTCAATGCGAATAATTATCAAATTTCCCGCATTCGCTGCGCCTGGCTACCTATGGTGCGCAGTTCTGCCGTCCGCCACAAGGCGCGCGGCTCGCCCTCAGAAGGAACCCGATGATGCGCCGTCCAGTCGCCTTGCTCGCCCTGTGCGCAAGCCTTGTGCTCTCCACCCAGGCCCTGGCGGCCGAGTTGCCGCAACGCTGGGTCAGCGCGGGTGGCGCCCTGAGCGAGTGGATAACGGCACTGGGCGGTGAAGCACGGCTTGTCGGTGTGGACACCACCAGCCAGCATCCGGCATCGCTGAAATCACTGCCCAGCGTGGGCTACCAGCGGCAGTTGTCGGCTGAAGGCATTCTCAGCCTGCGCCCGGATGTACTGGTGGGCACCGAGGAAATGGGCCCGCCGCCGGTCCTGGCGCAAATCCGCAAGGCCGGTGTGCAGGTGGAGTTGTTCTCCAGCAAGGCCGAACTGGCGGCGGTGGATGCAAACCTCAAGCATCTGGGGCAGTTGCTTGGCGCAGAACAGCAAGCTTCGGCGTTGGCGGCGGGTTACCACCAGCAAATCGAGGCTGTGCAGGCCAAGGTCAAGCAGGCTCAGGCCGGGCAAAAGGCACCTGGGGTGCTACTGCTGGTCGGCCACGCCGGGGCCAAGCCCCTGATCGCCGGGCAGGGCACTGCGGGTGACTGGCTGCTGGGCCAGGCAGGTGGGCACAACCTGGCAGAACATCAGGGCTACAAGAACTTCTCCAACGAAGCCTTGGCGGCGTTGGACCCGGACGTGATCGTGTTTTCCGACCGGGCGCTGGCCGATGAGCAGGCCTTGCAGGCGCTGTTGAAGGAAAACCCCGCGCTGGCTGCCTCGCGGGCTGTGCGTGAGAAACGCCTGGTGTCACTGGACCCGACGCTGCTGGTGGGCGGGCTTGGCCCACGCCTGCCATCGACCTTGCAGTCGTTGGCAGCCACCTTCTACCCGGCAGCCCAGGCCAGCTTCGCGCAATGAAACAGCGGGTCCAGCCACGTACGTTGTTCATATGTCTGAGCCTGCTGTGCCTGTTGGCGGTCTGGCTGTCGCTGGCCCTGGGGCCGGTCAGCCTGCCGTTGTTCGACACCCTGCGCGCCGGCCTGCGCCTGCTGGGGCTGCCGATTGCGGCTGACGGCCTGCAGCAGGCCGAGATGATCCTGGGCCAGATCCGTCTGCCGCGGACTTTGCTGGGGCTGGCGGTGGGTGCGGTGCTGGCTCTGTCCGGCGTGGCCATGCAGGGGCTGTTCCGCAACCCGCTGGCCGATCCAGGGCTTGTGGGGGTTGCCGCTGGGGCGGCGATGGGGGCCGCGGTCGCCATAGTCGGTGGTGCCTGGTTTGGCGGCATGCCGGAGGCTTTCGCGCCGTATCTGCTGTCGTTCTGCGCTTTTGTCGGGGGGCTTGGCGTAACCGCGTTGGTCTACCGTCTGGGCCGGCGCGATGGCCAGACCAACGTCGCAACCATGCTGCTGGCGGGCGTGGCCATGACTGCGCTGGGCGGCGCGGCCGTTGGGCTGTTCTCTTACCTGGCCGACGACGCCACCCTGCGCACGCTGACGTTCTGGAACCTTGGCAGCCTGAACGGTGCCAGCTACGAACGGCTGTGGCCGTTGCTGCTGGTGGCGGCGGGGGTAGCGGTATGGCTGCCACGCCGGGCCAAGGCGCTGAATGCCCTGTTACTGGGTGAGTCGGAGGCGCGCCACCTGGGCGTTGACGTTGAGCGGCTCAAGCGCGAGCTGGTGTTCTGCACGGCGTTGGGCGTAGGTGCGGCAGTGGCTGCAGCAGGGCTGATCGGTTTCATCGGCCTGGTGGTGCCGCACCTGGTGCGCTTGCTGGCCGGGCCTGATCACCGTGTGGTGCTCCCGGCCTCGTTGCTGGCGGGGGGCGTGCTGATGCTGTTCGCCGACCTGGCGGCGCGGCTACTGCTGGCACCTGCCGAGTTGCCGATTGGTATTGTCACGGCTTTCATCGGTGCGCCGTTCTTTCTGGTCCTGCTGATACGAGGGCGCAGCTGATGTTGCAAGTCGAAGGCCTGCACCTGCGGCGGGGAAGCAATGAGGTGCTGCACGATATCAATCTGCAACTGAGCCCGGGACAGGTGGTGGGCGTGCTAGGCCCCAACGGTGCCGGCAAGAGCAGCCTGCTGGGTGTGCTGTGTGGCGAGCTGGCGCCCGACCGGGGGCGGGTGACGCTGCAGGGCCGGCCCCTCACCGATTGGCCTGGGCAGAAGCGGGCCAGGCGCCTGGCCGTATTGCCACAGGTGTCCAGCCTGGGTTTCTCGTTCCGGGTCGAGGAAGTGGTGGGCATGGGGCGCATGCCCCATGGCACCGGGCAGCGGCGCGATGCGGAAATTGTCGAAGCGGCGTTGCAGGCGGCGGATGCCTGGCACTTGGTGGAGCGCAGTTATCTGGCGTTGTCCGGTGGCGAACGCCAGCGGGTGCACCTGGCCCGCGTGCTGGCGCAGCTGTGGCCAGGCGAGGAGGGGACCACGCTGCTGCTCGACGAGCCGACCTCGATGCTCGACCCACTGCACCAGCACACTACCCTGGAGTCCGTGCGCCGCTTTGCCGACCGCGGCGCCGCGGTGCTGGTGATCCTGCATGACCTGAACCTGGCAGCGCGCTACTGTGACCGTATCCTGTTGCTGGAACAGGGGCGCAGTCATGCCTTGGCCTCGCCTGAAGAGGTGCTGACGCCAGCGGCGTTGAGGGCGGTTTACGGAATCGATGTGCTCGTGCAGGCGCACCCGGAGCGTGGGCATCCACTGATCATCACCCGCTAGGAGGCATTGCCGATGCGTCATCCGCTGCTGTCCGGTTTCTCGCTTTGCCTGATGTTGGTACTGGGTGGCTGCCAGGCCAGCCTGCCGCCGTTGCCCGCTTGGCAGAGCAGTGAGGGGCTTACGCATGCCGAATTGGGGCACATTATCAACCTTGCCAGCGGCCAGGCGATCAGCCCAGAGCAACTGGTGCAACGCTTGGCGGGCACCCCTCGGGTGCTGGTGGGCGAAAAACACGACAACCCGGACCACCACGCGCTGCAACTTTGGCTGCTGCGCGCGTTGCAGGGGCAGCGCGTGCAAGGCAGCCTCTTGCTGGAAATGCTGCAGCCCGAGCAGCAAGCGCTGGTCGACAGGGTTCAGGGGCAGCCCCTGCCGGCAGACTTGCCCAAGGCGCTGGCCTGGCAGGAGGGTTGGGACTGGCAACTGTACGGGCCGATAGTGCGTGAGGCCTTGCAGCAGAGAGTGCCACTGCTGGCGGCCAACCTGTCGCCTGGCGAGATGCGCCAAGCCTATCGACAACCCGCCTCGCTGACCGGCGAAAGGTCCAATGCGCCAGCGGTGAAGGCTGCCTTGCTGGAGCAGGTACGCGCCGGGCATTGCGGTATGCTGCCGGAAAACCAGTTGCCAGCGATGCTGGCCGTGCAGCAGCAGCGCGACCGGCGCATGGCCGAGCGTTTACTGTCGGCGCTGCAGCCGGCGCTGCTGTTTGCCGGGGCATATCACGTGCGCAAGGACTTGGGCATACCCTTGCATCTGGCTGATCTGGCGTCGGGGGAGAGCAAGGTATTGCTGCTGGCCGAGGTGGGCGAGCAGGTTGAGCCAGGCGAGGCTGATTACGTGTGGTACACGGCGGCGACGCCGGAGCGGGATTACTGCGCGCAGTTTCGCCAGTAGTGTGCACGGTGGTAAAGCCAAGCCAGGCGGCACAAAAACCACAGGCAAAAAAAGACCCGGCAAAGAGCCGGGTCAATAACCGTGATTAGCCTGATGAGGAGATAATCTGAGAGTCCGAACCAGGGGCTCTTAGGTTATCCAACCAGTCTCGCGACCAGTTGTGATAATCATAACGATTCTCATTTCGTAGTCAATCCCCTTCCCACGATTATTTAGGATTTTTTTGCGTAGGGTTTTTCGCGTCCAGTTGTTGATTGAGCGCTTCTTTGCGTTCAAGTGGCAGATCGTTCCAGTGCATGTCCAGCAGGGCGCCTTCGATGGCGTACAACAGCACCTTGGAAGCGCGGAACCCTCGTGTCTTTACGGCCTGGTATGCACCCACCGCACCCAGGCGACGCAGGTCCGATGCACTGTGGATGCCGGCGGCATGCAGCCACTGCGCAGAGGTCTTGCCAAGGTTCTTCAGGTGCTGCAATTCATCGTTCATCGAGCCTCCTTGCGATGGCTGAACGTGGATTGGAGGATAAATCGCGAGCAGGTCAGAGAGGAGTGTAGCGGGGGTTAAGAAATGCGCGGCCTTTTGCCATCGGGGCGATGAGCTGTCGGGACCTGTGCCGGCCTCTTCGCGGGTGAACCCGCTCCCACAAGGTGCTCTACAACCCTCAAGGTTGGCGTAGTACCTGGACTGCCCCCCAAAAGTTGGACAGTTTCAGCTAGCAGACTCAGCAGCATGGGCCCTGTATTCCACAGGGCTCATGCCATTGAGCTTTAGCTTGATGCGGTCATGGTTGTAGTAGTGGATGTACTCGTCCAGACCGGCTTTCAGTTCTTCAACGCTCTCGAAACGCTTCAGGTAGAAAAACTCGGACTTAAGCGTACCAAAAAAGCTCTCCATTGCCGCATTGTCCAGGCAGTTTCCTTTGCGTGACATGCTCTGGTTCAGTCCTCGCTCTGCCAGCTTATGGCGGTACTGGGAGTGCTGGTAGTGCCACCCTTGATCCGAGTGAAGCACCAGCTTCGGCTTGTTTCCCAGGCGCTTGAAGGCCTTGTCCAGCATGTTGGTAACCAGCCCGAGGCAAGGCCTGCTGGCCACTTCGTATGCCACGATTTCGGCGTTGTACAAGTCCATCACAGGAGAGAGATAGACCTTTTTCTCAGCTACTTTAAACTCGGTCACATCGGTCACCCACTTCTGATTCGGGCGCTGCGCGAGGAAGTTTCGCTCCAGCAGGTTAGGCGCGATAGTGCCGACGACGCCCTTGTACGACCGATACTTTTTGGGCCGTACGAGTGAGCGAAGATCAAGCGCGACCATCAAGCGTTCTACGACCTTCTTGTTAACCAAGGTGCCGGCGTTGCGGATCACCGCCGTCACACGCCGGTAACCGTAGAGCCCTTTTTCCTCGTGATAGACACGCTGAATCAGCTGTTTCAGGACAGCATGCTTGTCAGGTTTGGCCTGCGCCTGAAGTTGGTAATAGAACGTGCTGCGAGGTAAGTCAGCCAGTTGCAGAACGGCGGCCAAGGGAAACCTGTCCTTGAGCGCCGACACGATCAGGGCTTTTTGGGCTGACTTCGCTCCTGCTTCTTCAGTTCTTCCAGCTTTTTTAGGTAAGCGTTCTCCATACGCAGCCACTCAAGCTCAGCCAGCAACTGGTCGCGGCTTTTATCGGTGTCATCGGACGTCGTAGGTTTTATGGGGTAAGGCTTTTTCGACATGGCAGCGGGTTTTCTTCTCTTGGGAGCAGGTAAATCCAGACTCCCACTGTAGTGCTGCCGCGCCCAAATGCCTATCTGCGAGGACTGACCAAGACCAAAATGGGCGGCGGTCTGGCGCAAGGAAAGCTGATGCTTGTGCATGTACTCAAGGACTGAGCGCTTGTAGGCCGTGCTGTACCGCTGGCCGGTTTTGCGCAGGCTGAACTGACCATGCTTCTGGAAAGCGGAGAACCAGCGCCGCAGCAGGCTGAAGTCCACTGCAAATCGCCGAGCTACTGTTCTAAATCCTTCACCACCCTCCAGGTAGGCCTGGACGGCGGTGAGCTTGAATTGATCTGAGTACTTGCTCATGTGAACACCCCAAGAAATTGGATTGGTGTCCAACTTCCTGGGGGCAGTCCAACCTGTGGGAGCGGGTTTACCCGCGAAGGGGCCGGTACAGGAAAGCGGCGAACTTACAGGCCAGGCAAACGCTGGCGAATCTGCTCGATCACCTGGTCCATGCTGCCAGCATCCTGGGTATCGACCCGGGTGCTCTGGACCAGCTCCTGCGCATCCAGGGCTTCACGGCTGGCCTGCTGGGCCATGACCACGTCCAGGGTGGCATCCGAAGGGTCGGCGTTTTCGGCTAGACGCTGCTTCAGCCAGCTGGCGATGACTGCCTCGGGTGCGTGGCAGTCGAGGATCAGGAACGGTACACCGGTCTGGCTGGCAACGTCTGCCGCAGCTTGCCGCTGTTCATGCTTGAGGTAGGTGGCATCCAGCACCACCGGGAAGCCGGCGCGCAAAACGGTTGCTGCAACTTCGTGCAGACGTTGGTATGTGGCAGCACTGGCATCCTGGTCATAAATGCCGGAGGTGAGCTGACCGGCGTTTTCTTGCGGCTGTTCGCCGAACAGGCGCTTGCGCTCGACATCGGAGCGCACACGAATGGCGCCCAAGGCCTCGACCAGACGCATTGCCACGTGGCTCTTGCCCACTGCCGAGACGCCATGGGTAACGGCCAGCAGCCGCGAAGGGATGGCGCTGTAGCTTTCGGCCAGGTTGGCGTAGTTGCGATAGGTGCGCAGGGTGGTGGCCCGCTGCACGCCGTCGGCATTGGCCGGCATGCTGAAGAGCGCGACTTTGGCCCGTACCAGGGCGCGATAGGCTTTGTAGAAGTTGAGCACTTCCAGGCCTTCATAATCGCCGGTCAGCTCCAGATACTGGCTGATGAAGCGTCGTGCCAGGCACTTGAGGCCGCGATCTTCCAGGTCCATGGCCAGGAAGCCGGTGTCGGCCCACACATCGGTCATGCGGAACGGCTCGTTGAACTCGATGCAGTCGAAGATCACCACCTGGCCGTTGATCAGGGTAGCGTTGCCCAAGTGGATGTCACCATGGCACTCGCGGGTGAAGCCATTGGCCTTGCGCGAGGCGAACAGGCCTTGCAGCCGCTCGAAACTGCTGCGGGCCCAAGCCTGCAGGTTGTCCAGTTGCAGCAGATCGGCCTTGTCGCTGAGGAATGGGCGGATCTGCTCGAAGTTCTGCTCGACCGGCGCCATGACGCTTTCAGGCGAGCCGTAGGGCTGCTCGGCCGATACCTTGGGGGTCTGCAGGTGGAACTCGGCGATTTGCCGGGCCATCTGGTCGATGTGCGCGGCATTCAGCTCGCCATTGGCCTGCAGGGTGCTGAGCATCTGCCCCTGGGGGAACTGGCGCATCTTCAGCGCGTATTCGATGGCTTCGCCGTCGCCACCGATCTGCGGCGTTTCGACGCTGCCGGTAACCGGCAATACCTCCAGGTACAGGCCGTCGGTCAGGCGTTGGTTCAGGCGCAACTCTTCATTACAGAAATGCTGGCGCTGGCCCAGTTCGGTGAAGTCGAGAAAGCCGAAGTTCATCGGTTTCTTGATCTTGTAGGCGTACTCGCCGGTGAGCAGCACCCAGGAGATATGTGTCTCGATGAGCTGGAACCCATCCACGGGGTGAGGGTACAGGGCAGGGTTCTGCAGCGCAGTGATAAGGGCTTGGCTCACGGGAAATCCTTCCGGGGGCAGGGAATTCGAATGCGCCATTATGGTCAATGGTGCCGTCCCTGCCTACCGCTGGGCCGTCTGCCCAGCCTTTATAAAGTGCGTATAATCCGCCGCCATGACCCGAACCCGAAATCCCCGTACCCCTCAGAAACGCCCGACCGGCCGCTCTCGCGCCTGGCTGGGCTGGGCTTTGAAGCTCAGCCTGGTAGGCCTGGTGATCGTTGCCGGCTTCGCGGTTTACCTTGACGCTGTTGTGCAGGAGAAGTTCTCCGGCAAGCGCTGGACCATCCCGGCCAAGGTGTATGCCCGGCCGCTGGAGCTCTTTACTGGTCAGAAACTGAGCAAGAACGACTTCCTTACCGAACTCGACGCGCTCGGCTACCGGCGTGAAAGCGCGGCCAATGGCCCGGGTGCAGCGGCCGTCAACGGCAACACCGTCGACCTCAATACCCGTGGCTTCCAGTTCTACGAGGGCATGGAGCCGGCGCAGTTCGTGCGCGTGCGCTTTTCCGGCGATTACGTGGCGGGCCTTTCTGCCGCCAACGGCAAGGCGCTCGACGTGGTGCGGCTGGAGCCGCTGATGATCGGTGGCATCTACCCGAAGAACCTCGAAGACCGCATCCTGATCAAGATCGACCAGGTGCCCAAATACCTGCTCGAAACCCTGGTGGCGACCGAAGACCGCGACTTCTACAGCCACTACGGCGTGTCGCCCAAGTCCATCGCCCGGGCAATGTGGGTCAACACCTCGTCCGGCTCGATGCGCCAGGGCGGTAGTACCCTGACCCAGCAGCTGGTGAAGAACTTCTACCTCAGCAGCGAACGCAGCCTTAGCCGCAAGCTGACCGAAGCGATGATGGCCATGCTGCTTGAGTTGCACTACGACAAGCGCGAGATTCTCGAGGCCTACCTCAACGAGGTGTTTGTCGGTCAGGATGGCCAGCGTGCCGTTCACGGCTTCGGCCTGGCCAGCCAGTTCTTCTTCAGCCAGCCGCTTTCGGAGCTGAAGCTGCATCAGATCGCCTTGCTGGTGGGCATGGTCAAGGGACCGTCCTACTACAACCCGCGGCGATACCCTGACCGCGCTCTGGCCCGCCGCAACCTTGTGCTCGACCTGGTGGCCGAACAGGGCGTCGCCAGCCAGGCGGAAGTCGATGCTGCGAAGAAGATGCCGTTGGGCGTGACCAAGCGCGGCAGCCTGGCCGACAGCTCGTTCCCGGCCTTCCTCGACCTGGTCAAGCGTCAGCTGCGCCAGGACTACCGCGACGAAGACTTGACCGAAGAAGGCCTGCGTATTTTCACCAGCTTCGACCCGATCCTGCAGATGAAGGCCGAAACCTCGATGAGCGAGACCTTCAAGCGCCTGTCGGGGCGCAAAGGTGCTGACGAGGTGGAATCGGCCATGGTCGTGACCAACCCGGAAACCGGTGAGGTACAGGCGCTGATCGGTAGCCGCCAGGCAGGCTTCGCCGGTTTCAACCGGGCCATCGATGCTGTGCGGCCGATCGGCTCGCTGGTCAAGCCGTCGGTGTACCTGACTGCGCTGGAGCAGCCGAGCAAGTACACCCTGACCAGCTGGGTGCAGGACGAGCCATTTTCGGTCAAGGGTGCCGATGGTCAGGTCTGGCGCCCACAAAACTATGACCGTCGACCGCATGGCACCATCTACCTGTACCAGGGGCTTGCCAACTCGTACAACCTGTCGACCGCCAAGCTCGGCCTGGAAGTGGGCGTGCCCAATGTGATCAAGACCATTGGCCGGCTGGGGGTAAATGTCGACTGGCCAGCCTTCCCGGCCATGTTGCTGGGTGCCGGCGGCATGTCACCGATGCAGGTTGCGACCATGTACCAGACCATCGCCAACGGCGGTTTCAACACCCCGATGCGTGGTATCCGCAGTGTGCTGACTGCCGAGGGCGAGCCGCTCAAGCGCTACCCGTTCCAGATCCAGCAAACCTTCGACCCGGGGGCCATCTACCTGGTGCAGAACGCCATGCAGCGGGTCATGCGCGAAGGTACCGGGCGCTCGGTGTACAACACCTTGCCGCGCTCGCTGACCCTGGCGGGCAAGACCGGTACCAGTAACGACTCGCGCGACAGCTGGTTCTCCGGCTTCAGCCAGGACCTGCTGGCCGTGGTGTGGATGGGCCGTGACGATAACGGCAAAACCCCCTTTACCGGTGCCACCGGTGCCCTGCAGGTGTGGACCAGCTTCATGAAGAAGGCCGACCCGCTACCGCTGGACATGCCGCAGCCGGACAACGTGGTGCAGGCCTGGATCGACCCGTACACTGGCCATGGGTCTGATGGCAGCTGTCCGGGAGCGGTGCAGATGCCGTATATTCGCGGGAGTGAACCGCCCGCCGGCGCGACCTGTGGCGGCGAGCAGAATCCTGCAGAATCAGTCATGGACTGGGTCAAAGGCTGGATGAATTAAGCGCAGGCTGCATTGATGAGGTGTGACGTGAACAAGTGGCTGTTTCCTGCCGTGACGGCGTTGGCTGTGCTCCAGGGGTGCTCTAGCGTCCCGCGCGGTAATATTCCGGTGGTCGATTCGAGCACTCGCGTGTCCAACAGCGAGCGCGTGACGGCCAACCGCTCGGCGGGTGGCTATAACACGGGCACCGCGCAAGCGCAGACGTTGCCCGAAGACTCCGGCGTGACCGTGATGATCCCGCAGGGCGCTGGCGCTTCTGGCATCCAGACGTTCCCGGCTGCCAATGGCGCGGCGCCGATCAGCACCTCGCCAATCACGCCGGGCCCGATTACCCCTGGCCCGGTCAGTTCGGCGCCGATGACCACCAACCCCAACCCGATCGCCGACGAGCCGTTCGACATCGCGGCAATGAACAGCACTCCGGCAAGCACCAGCGCGCCAACCGGCATTCCGCGCAGCAGCACCGCTGCCGGTGGTCTGTCGGCCGACGAGCAACTGGACGGCCCGGTGCTGGCACTGCTGACCACCGCGCAGACTCAGCAGGGCAGTGGTGACTTCAACGGCGCTGCTTCGAGCCTGGAGCGTGCACAGCGCATTGCCCCGCGCGAGCCGCAGGTGCTGTATCGCCTGGCTCAGGTGCGCCTGTCGCAAGGTGATGCAGCGCAGGCCGAGCAGTTGGCGCGTCGCGCCCTGACTTACGCCAACGGCCGCCCAAGCCTGCAGGCCGAGCTGTGGAACACCATCGCCCAGGCCCGTGAAAAGCAAGGTGACAGCGCTGGCGCGGCACTGGCCCGGCAGAAGGCGCGGGTCAATTCGTGATGATCGAGCGACGTATTCTGGACATTGCCGACCACCTGCTGCTGATCGAGCGTGAACTGGTGGTGCAAGGGTGGTGGGATGACGAGCCACCCAGCGACGAGGCTCTGGCCAGTACCGTGCCGTTCGCGGTCGATACCCTCAGTTTCGAGCAGTGGCTGCAATGGATCTTCCTGCCGCGGATGAAGATCATCATCGAGCTCGGGCAGCCGTTGCCCAACGCCTCCAGCATCCTGGTCATGGCCGAGACCGTGTTTACCGACCGGCCGGAGCAAAGTCGTGAGCTGCGCCGCCTGTTGGCAGCATTTGACCAATTGATCGCTCCTTCCGCCTGATTTCTTCAGTTTTTCCTTCAAGGGCCGCAGATTGTGGCCCTTTTTTATGGAAATCTTATTTATTCTGCTGCTGAAGCGATTTTTAGTGGTGGCAGGAATTCATCTTGGGGAAAAATTGGCAATAATTTTTCTTGACATGTTGGCGCCGAATCACAAGAATCCAACTTCCGCTGTAGAGGGACTGCCAGAAGCAGACCCGCTAAGCAGATCATGAGGTGCACACCCGCGCCGACCTGTTACACCCCGCAACGCGTTACCTCGCGCTGGGTGGGAAAGCCCCGCAACACTCTGGGGTGCTCCCAATACTTGCTCAGTCAGTGCTGACGTTTTCGCTCATGCTCTGCTTGGCAGTAAACCTATTAAGACCCGTCCACTAGGGACGGTATTCTGGCGTTTTAGAGGTGAACAACGTGGAGCTTTTATCTGGCGCTGAGATGGTCGTCCGCTTTTTGCGTGACGAAGGCGTTAAGCACATCTACGGGTACCCTGGTGGTGCTCTCCTGCATGTTTACGACGCACTGTTCAAAGAACCGGAAGTGGAACACATCCTGGTTCGTCACGAGCAGGCGGCAACCCATATGGCGGACGGCTACGCCCGCGCCACCGGCAAGGCCGGTGTGGTGCTGGTAACCTCCGGCCCGGGCGCGACCAATGCCATCACCGGCATTGCCACCGCCTATATGGATTCGATTCCGATGGTCATCCTGTCCGGCCAGGTGCCTAGCACCATGGTGGGTACCGATGCCTTCCAGGAAACCGACATGATTGGTATCTCGCGGCCGATCGTGAAGCACAGCTTCATGATCAAGAACCCGACCGAGATCCCGGAAGTCCTGAAAAAAGCGTTCTACCTGGCGCAATCCGGTCGCCCAGGTCCGGTCGTGGTCGACATTCCAAAAGATATGACCAACCCGGCCGAAAAGTTCGAATACGTTTACCCGAAAAAGGTCAAGCTGCGCTCCTACAGCCCGGCGGTCCGTGGCCATTCCGGCCAGATCCGCAAGGCCGCCGAGATGCTCCTGGCTGCCAAGCGCCCGATCGTCTACTCCGGTGGTGGCGTGATTCTCGGCGGTGGCTCCGAAGCCCTGACCGAAATCGCCAAGTCGCTGAACCTGCCGGTCACCAATACCCTGATGGGCCTGGGTGGCTTCCCGGGTACCGACCGCCAGTTCCTCGGCATGCTCGGCATGCACGGCAGCTACACCGCCAACATGGCCATGCACAACGCCGACGTGATCCTCGCTGTGGGCGCACGCTTCGACGACCGTGTGGTCAACGGCCCGGCCAAGTTCTGCCCGAACGCCAAGATCATCCACATCGACATCGACCCGGCGTCGATCTCCAAGATGATCAAGGCCGACGTGCCAATTGTCGGCCCGGTCGACAGCGTGCTCAGCGAAATGCTCGGTATCCTCAAGGAAATCGGCGAGCAGCCTGACAAGGCGTGGCTGGATGCCTGGTGGAAGCAGATCGACGAATGGCGCGGCAATGGCGAGATGTTCCCTTACGACAAGGGCGACGGCACTGTCATCAAACCGCAGAAAGTCATCGAAACCCTGTGCGAAGTGACCCATGGCGATGCCTTCGTCACCTCCGACGTAGGCCAGCACCAGATGTTCGCGGCGCAGTACTACCGCTTCAACAAGCCGAACCGCTGGATCAACTCCGGTGGTCTGGGCACTATGGGCTTCGGCTTCCCGGCGGCGATGGGCGTCAAGCTCAACTTCCCGGATCAGGACGTTGCCTGCGTGACTGGCGAGGGCAGCATCCAGATGAACATCCAGGAGCTGTCCACCTGCATGCAGTACGGCCTGCCGGTGAAAATCGTCAACCTGAACAACGGTGTGCTGGGCATGGTCCGCCAGTGGCAGGACATGGCCTACAACGGTCGTCACTCGCACTCGTACGTCGAGTCGCTGCCTGATTTCATCAAGCTGGCCGAGGCCTATGGCCATGTGGGTATCCGCATCACCAGCCTGAAGGACCTCAAGCCGAAGCTGGAAGAAGCGTTTGCGATGAAGGACCGTCTGGTGTTCATCGACATCGCGGTTGACCGCAGCGAGCACGTCTATCCGATGCAGATCAAGGATGGCTCGATGCGTGACATGTGGCTGAGCAAGACGGAGCGTACCTGATATGCGGCACATCATTTCCCTGCTGCTGGAAAACGAACCAGGTGCGTTGTCCCGTGTGGTCGGCCTGTTCTCCCAGCGCAACTACAACATTGAAAGCCTGACCGTGGCGCCGACCGAAGACCCGACCCTGTCGCGTCTGACGCTGACCACCGTTGGCCATGACGAAGTGATCGAACAGATCACCAAGAACCTGAACAAGCTGGTCGAAGTGGTCAAACTTGTCGACCTGTCGGAAAGCGCTCACATCGAGCGTGAACTGATGCTGGTCAAGGTCAAGGCCACCGGTGCCCAGCGCGCCGAGATCAAGCGCACCACGGATATCTTCCGTGGCCAGATCGTCGACGTGACCTCCAGCGTGTACACCGTGCAGCTGAGCGGCACCAGCGACAAACTGGACAGCTTCATCCAGGCGATCGGCACTGCATCGATTCTCGAAACCGTGCGCAGCGGCGTTACCGGCATTGCCCGTGGCGACAAAGTGCTCAGCATCTAAATTCAAAAATTAGCGATGGCTCCGCAGGGGCCGAGATATAACCAGGGGTATTTCATGAAAGTTTTCTACGATAAAGACTGCGACCTTTCCATCATCCAGGGCAAGAAAGTCGCCATCATCGGTTACGGCTCCCAGGGCCACGCTCAAGCGTGCAACCTGAAGGACTCCGGTGTAGACGTTACCGTCGGTCTGCGTAAAGGTTCGGCTACCGTTGCCAAGGCTGAAGCCCACGGCCTGAAAGTTGCCGACGTTGCTACCGCTGTCGCTGCGGCTGACCTGGTCATGATCCTGACCCCGGACGAGTTCCAGGGCGCTCTGTACAAGAACGAGATCGAGCCGAACATCAAGAAGGGCGCTACCCTGGCCTTCTCCCACGGCTTCTCGATCCACTACAACCAGGTTGTTCCGCGTGCCGACCTCGACGTGATCATGATCGCGCCGAAGGCCCCGGGCCACACCGTTCGCTCCGAGTTCGTCAAAGGCGGCGGCATTCCTGACCTGATCGCTATCTACCAGGATGCTTCGGGCAATGCCAAGAACGTTGCCCTGTCCTACGCTTCGGGCGTTGGTGGCGGCCGTACCGGCATCATCGAAACCACCTTCAAGGACGAAACCGAAACCGACCTGTTCGGTGAGCAGGCTGTTCTGTGCGGCGGTACCGTTGAACTGGTCAAGGCCGGTTTCGAAACCTTGGTCGAAGCTGGCTACGCGCCGGAAATGGCCTACTTCGAGTGCCTGCACGAATTGAAGCTGATCGTTGACCTCATGTACGAAGGCGGCATCGCTAACATGAACTACTCGATCTCCAACAACGCCGAATATGGTGAGTACGTTACCGGCCCGGAAGTCATCAACGAAGAATCCCGCAAGGCCATGCGCAACGCCCTGAAGCGCATCCAGGACGGCGAGTACGCGAAGATGTTCATTTCCGAAGGTGCAACCAACTACCCATCGATGACCGCCAAGCGCCGCAACAACGCCGCTCACGGTATCGAAATCATCGGCGAGCAACTGCGCTCGATGATGCCGTGGATCTCGGCTAACAAAATCGTCGACAAGACCAAGAACTAAGTCTTATCGAAAGATGAAAAACGCGGCTTCGGCCGCGTTTTTTCGTTCTGGCAGTCCGCTTCTGGTATAAAGCAGACCAGTGGCCTGCTGTCAGAACCTGTTTCGCGGGCCCGTGTCGAACATTTTCCATCCTGTTGCAAGGTACCCTTTATGAGCGAACGTCCCGAAGAGCCGAACAAGCCCTCCGACGCCGAAAGCCTGCTACCTATCGATGAGCACATTGAAGAAGGGCATGACGCCGAAGGCCGCAAGGTGCGCCACCGCGGCATCTACCTGCTGCCCAACCTGTTCACCACCGCCAACCTGTTTGCCGGCTTCTATTCCATCATCAGCTCGATGAGCGCACAGAGCGCCCTGAGTGCCGGTGACCCGCGCGAGGCGAGCAAGTACTTCGCCTTCGCCGCCATCGCCATCTTCGTGGCCATGGTGCTCGACGGCCTGGACGGTCGCGTTGCGCGCATGACCAATACCCAGAGCGCCTTCGGTGCCGAGTATGACTCGCTGTCGGACATGGTCGCCTTCGGTGTGGCCCCTGCGTTGCTGGCCTTTGGCTGGGCGCTGGGTGACATGGGCAAAGTCGGCTGGATGGTCGCCTTCATCTATGTGGCCGGTGCCGCGCTGCGCCTGGCGCGCTTCAACACCCAGGTCGGTACCGCTGACAAGCGCTACTTCATCGGCCTGGCCAGCCCGGCTGCCGCAGGTGTGGTAGCGGGTACCGTGTGGGCGTTCAGCGATTACGGTATCCAGGGCTCCAAGCTGTCGTTCCTGGTGGCGCTGCTGGTGGCAGCTGCCGGCATGCTGATGGTCAGCAATATCAAGTACAACAGCTTCAAGGAGCTGGACCTCAAGGGGCGCGTACCATTCGTGGCCATCCTTGCCGTGGTGCTAGTGTTTGCCGTCGTGTTCAGCGACCCGCCGCGCATCCTGCTGCTGATCTTCCTCGCCTATGCAGCGTCGGGGCCGATCCAGTTCCTGTTGAAGGCGCGCCGGCGCAAAGCGTGAAAATTGCTTAACGCTGGAATAACCCTCCGGCTCCATAGTCTTACTGGTACATCCGTTATCCAGTGCTATGGAGCCGCCCATGCTCATCAAGCTTCCCAGGTCTTCCGAGTGCAAGGCGTCGGAGATCACGCCCGAAGGCATCTATCTTTCCCGTCGTACCCTGCTGGGTGGCTCATTGGCCGGCCTGGCGCTGGGCGCATTGCCGGGCAGGGCGGGCGCTGCTGAAGTTTCCCGTTATGCCGATGTGCAGGCGGGTGCCGCACCGGCCTGGTTCACTGACAAGCTCGCTGCCACGCGCTGGCAGGCGGTGACGGTGAAGGGCGAGGCAATCACGCCGTTCAAAGATGCTACCCATTACAACAACTTCTATGAATTCGGGCCTGACAAGGGCGACCCGGCCGCCAATGGCGACAGCCTGAAGACCGAACCGTGGTCGATCGTGGTGGATGGTGAGGTGGGCAAGCCCGGGCGCTATGCGCTGGAAGACTTCGTCAAACCTTATCAGCTCGAAGAGCGGATCTATCGGTTGCGTTGTGTAGAGGCGTGGTCGATGGTCATCCCGTGGCTGGGGTTCCCGCTGGCGCAGGTACTCAAGCAGGTCGAGCCGACTTCCAGGGCGCGCTATGTGCGCTTCGAGACGTTGAAAGATCCACAGCATATGCCTGGGCAGCGTTCAGGGTTCGCCTTGATCGACTGGCCTTATCGAGAAGGGTTGCGCCTGGACGAGGCGATGCATCCGCTGGCGATCCTGGCGGTCGGCATGTATGGCCGCGAACTGCCCAATCAGAATGGCGCGCCGTTGCGCCTGGTGGTGCCGTGGAAATATGGCTTCAAGAGCATCAAGTCGATCGTGCGCATCAGCCTGGTGGCTGAGCAGCCGGGCACGACCTGGGAAGGGCTGGCGCCGGATGAATATGGTTTTTATGCCAACGTGAACCCGACGGTCGATCACCCACGCTGGAGCCAGGGGCGCGAACGCCGGTTGCCCAGCGGGTTGTTCAGCCCCAATGTGCGAGAGACGCAGATGTTCAATGGTTACGCTGATGAAGTGGCGTCGCTGTATACAGGGCTTGATCTGCGGAAGAACTATTGATGCGTTACCCCTGGTTTCGCCTGGCGATCTTCATCGTGGGATGCCTGTTCCCGGCGTGGTGGCTATATGAGGCGGCGATGAACCTGCTGGGGCCTGACCCCGGGAAGATCATGATGGATCGCCTTGGGCTTGGGGCGCTTACCTTCCTGCTGGTGACCTTGAGCATGACCCCACTGCAGAAGCTGACGGGCTGGTCGGGGTGGATCGTGGTGCGCCGGCAGCTGGGGTTGTGGGTGTTTGCTTATATAGTGCTGCACATCCTCTGTTACCTCTTCTTTATTCTTGGGCTGGATTGGGGGCAGTTGGCGGTGGAGCTGAGCAAGCGGCCCTACATTATTGTCGGTGCGCTGGGGTTCCTGTGCTTGCTGGCCTTGGCGGTTACCTCGAATCGGTATAGTCAGCGGCGGCTGGGGGCGCGGTGGAAGAAGCTGCACAGGTTGGTGTATCTGGTTCTTGGGCTGGGGTTGCTGCACTTTTTGTGGATTGTGCGCTCGGATCTGCGGGAGTGGGCTGTGTATGCGTTTATCGGTACTTTGCTGATGGTGCTGCGGATTCCTGCTGTTGGGCGGGGGCTTTCCAGGATCGGCAGGAAGCAGGGTAGGGCGGTTTGAGAGTGAGGTGGGGCTGCCAGGGGCCAGTCTTGAGATAGTTGTGGCTGTGAAAGGTGCTTGCCTTTGATCTTGTGCCGCCTGTGAGATCGAGCGCCGCCCGCGCGGCGCTTCGCAGCACTGTGAGATTTGCGCGCGAACGCCTTGGAGCACGGCTCGATATCGCGTCGTTCAAACAAGGAGGTCGCGCGCGTCTGCCACAGGCGATACTGGCCCGAAACAATTGTAGGAGCAGCCTTGTGCTGCGAAGCGCCGCGCGGGCGGCGCTCGATCTCATAGGCGCTGAATGTGTTGTGGCGGACACCTGGTGGCCCTTGATACGGCCTTCGCCAGGAATATTCCAAATAACTGAAATTAAAGGTTGACGCCCTTCCGAATCCCCTTATAATGCGCCCCACTTCCAGCGACATCGGAACGACAAACTCCTTGAGATTCAATGGGTTAGGTAGTTAAGATGCTGCTGAAAGGGCTACGATCGAAAGATCGCAAGCGGTTGAAATGGTGGTTGACAGCGCTTCTAAACGCTGTATGATTCACCTCCCGCTACGAGAGATCGCAGCGAGTTAAGTGTTTGAAGCTAAACGAGTTTCTCGCAAAAAACTTCAAAATAAACGCTTGACAGGCCCTGAGGAAAGCGTAGAATGCGCACCTCGGTTGAGACGAAAAGCTCTTAACCAAACGCTCTTTAACAAATTGAATCAAGCAATTCGTGTGGGTGCTTGTGAGTACGGACTGATAGTCAACAAGATTATCAGCATCACAAGTGGCCATGCGAGAAATCACATAGTCATTTGAGATTGCTGAGCCAAGTTTAGGGTTTCTTAAAAACCCAAGCAGTATTGAACTGAAGAGTTTGATCATGGCTCAGATTGAACGCTGGCGGCAGGCCTAACACATGCAAGTCGAGCGGATGAGAAGAGCTTGCTCTTCGATTCAGCGGCGGACGGGTGAGTAATGCCTAGGAATCTGCCTGGTAGTGGGGGACAACGTTTCGAAAGGAACGCTAATACCGCATACGTCCTACGGGAGAAAGCAGGGGACCTTCGGGCCTTGCGCTATCAGATGAGCCTAGGTCGGATTAGCTAGTTGGTGAGGTAATGGCTCACCAAGGCGACGATCCGTAACTGGTCTGAGAGGATGATCAGTCACACTGGAACTGAGACACGGTCCAGACTCCTACGGGAGGCAGCAGTGGGGAATATTGGACAATGGGCGAAAGCCTGATCCAGCCATGCCGCGTGTGTGAAGAAGGTCTTCGGATTGTAAAGCACTTTAAGTTGGGAGGAAGGGCATTAACCTAATACGTTAGTGTTTTGACGTTACCGACAGAATAAGCACCGGCTAACTCTGTGCCAGCAGCCGCGGTAATACAGAGGGTGCAAGCGTTAATCGGAATTACTGGGCGTAAAGCGCGCGTAGGTGGTTTGTTAAGTTGGATGTGAAAGCCCCGGGCTCAACCTGGGAACTGCATCCAAAACTGGCAAGCTAGAGTACGGTAGAGGGTGGTGGAATTTCCTGTGTAGCGGTGAAATGCGTAGATATAGGAAGGAACACCAGTGGCGAAGGCGACCACCTGGACTGATACTGACACTGAGGTGCGAAAGCGTGGGGAGCAAACAGGATTAGATACCCTGGTAGTCCACGCCGTAAACGATGTCAACTAGCCGTTGGAATCCTTGAGATTTTAGTGGCGCAGCTAACGCATTAAGTTGACCGCCTGGGGAGTACGGCCGCAAGGTTAAAACTCAAATGAATTGACGGGGGCCCGCACAAGCGGTGGAGCATGTGGTTTAATTCGAAGCAACGCGAAGAACCTTACCAGGCCTTGACATGCAGAGAACTTTCCAGAGATGGATTGGTGCCTTCGGGAACTCTGACACAGGTGCTGCATGGCTGTCGTCAGCTCGTGTCGTGAGATGTTGGGTTAAGTCCCGTAACGAGCGCAACCCTTGTCCTTAGTTACCAGCACGTTATGGTGGGCACTCTAAGGAGACTGCCGGTGACAAACCGGAGGAAGGTGGGGATGACGTCAAGTCATCATGGCCCTTACGGCCTGGGCTACACACGTGCTACAATGGTCGGTACAGAGGGTTGCCAAGCCGCGAGGTGGAGCTAATCTCACAAAACCGATCGTAGTCCGGATCGCAGTCTGCAACTCGACTGCGTGAAGTCGGAATCGCTAGTAATCGCGAATCAGAATGTCGCGGTGAATACGTTCCCGGGCCTTGTACACACCGCCCGTCACACCATGGGAGTGGGTTGCACCAGAAGTAGCTAGTCTAACCTTCGGGAGGACGGTTACCACGGTGTGATTCATGACTGGGGTGAAGTCGTAACAAGGTAGCCGTAGGGGAACCTGCGGCTGGATCACCTCCTTAATCGACGACATCAGCCTGCTGATGAGCTCCCACACGAATTGCTTGATTCACTTGTATAAAGACGATGCTGTAACGCGACCCTGTTATAGGTCTGTAGCTCAGTTGGTTAGAGCGCACCCCTGATAAGGGTGAGGTCGGCAGTTCAAATCTGCCCAGACCTACCATTACTTGGTTTAGCCGTAGAATACGGGGCCATAGCTCAGCTGGGAGAGCGCCTGCCTTGCACGCAGGAGGTCAGCGGTTCGATCCCGCTTGGCTCCACCACTTTCGCCGTACGCAGTAGCTTGTCAGAAATTAGAAATGAACATTCGTTGATGAATGTTGATTTCTGACTTTTGTCAGATCGTTCTTTAAAAATTCGGATATGTGATAGAAATAGACTGAACACCAGTTTCACTGCTGGTGGATCAGGCTAAGGTAAAATTTGTGAGTTCTGCTCGAAAGAGCAACGTGCGAATTTTCGGCGAATGTCGTCTTCACAGTATAACCAGATTGCTTGGGGTTATATGGTCAAGTGAAGAAGCGCATACGGTGGATGCCTTGGCAGTCAGAGGCGATGAAAGACGTGGTAGCCTGCGAAAAGCTTTGGGGAGTCGGCAAACAGACTGTGATCCAGAGATCTCTGAATGGGGGAACCCAGCCAGCACAAGCTGGTTATCTTGTACTGAATACATAGGTGCAAGAGGCGAACCAGGGGAACTGAAACATCTAAGTACCCTGAGGAAAAGAAATCAACCGAGATTCCCTTAGTAGTGGCGAGCGAACGGGGACCAGCCCTTAAGTTGGTTTGAGATTAGTGGAACGCTCTGGAAAGTGCGGCCATAGTGGGTGATAGCCCCGTACACGAAAATCTCTTGTCAATGAAATCGAGTAGGACGGAGCACGAGAAACTTTGTCTGAATATGGGGGGACCATCCTCCAAGGCTAAATACTACTGACTGACCGATAGTGAACTAGTACCGTGAGGGAAAGGCGAAAAGAACCCCGGAGAGGGGAGTGAAATAGATCCTGAAACCGTATGCGTACAAGCAGTGGGAGCCTACTTTGTTAGGTGACTGCGTACCTTTTGTATAATGGGTCAGCGACTTATATTCAGTGGCGAGCTTAACCGAATAGGGGAGGCGTAGCGAAAGCGAGTCTTAATAGGGCGTTTAGTCGCTGGGTATAGACCCGAAACCGGGCGATCTATCCATGGGCAGGTTGAAGGTTAGGTAACACTGACTGGAGGACCGAACCGACTACCGTTGAAAAGTTAGCGGATGACCTGTGGATCGGAGTGAAAGGCTAATCAAGCTCGGAGATAGCTGGTTCTCCTCGAAAGCTATTTAGGTAGCGCCTCATGTATCACTGTAGGGGGTAGAGCACTGTTTCGGCTAGGGGGTCATCCCGACTTACCAAACCGATGCAAACTCCGAATACCTACAAGTGCCGAGCATGGGAGACACACGGCGGGTGCTAACGTCCGTCGTGAAAAGGGAAACAACCCAGACCGTCAGCTAAGGTCCCAAAGTCATGGTTAAGTGGGAAACGATGTGGGAAGGCTTAGACAGCTAGGAGGTTGGCTTAGAAGCAGCCACCCTTTAAAGAAAGCGTAATAGCTCACTAGTCGAGTCGGCCTGCGCGGAAGATGTAACGGGGCTCAAACCATGCACCGAAGCTACGGGTATCACCTTTTGGTGATGCGGTAGAGGAGCGTTCTGTAAGCCTGTGAAGGTGAGTTGAGAAGCTTGCTGGAGGTATCAGAAGTGCGAATGCTGACATGAGTAACGACAATGCGAGTGAAAAACTCGCACGCCGAAAGACCAAGGTTTCCTGCGCAACGTTAATCGACGCAGGGTTAGTCGGTCCCTAAGGCGAGGCTGAAAAGCGTAGTCGATGGAAAACAGGTTAATATTCCTGTACTTCCAGTTATTGCGATGGAGGGACGGAGAAGGTTAGGCCAGCCTGGCGTTGGTTGTCCAGGTTTAAGGTGGTAGGCTGGAATCTTAGGCAAATCCGGGATTTCAAGGCCGAGAGCTGATGACGAGTTGCCATTAGGCGACGAAGTGGTTGATACCATGCTTCCAAGAAAAGCTCCTAAGCTTCAGATAACTGGGAACCGTACCCCAAACCGACACAGGTGGTTAGGTAGAGAATACCAAGGCGCTTGAGAGAACTCGGGTGAAGGAACTAGGCAAAATGGCACCGTAACTTCGGGAGAAGGTGCGCCGGCGAGGGTCAAGGACTTGCTCCGTAAGCCCATGCCGGTCGAAGATACCAGGCCGCTGCGACTGTTTATTAAAAACACAGCACTCTGCAAACACGAAAGTGGACGTATAGGGTGTGACGCCTGCCCGGTGCCGGAAGGTTAATTGATGGGGTTAGCGCAAGCGAAGCTCTTGATCGAAGCCCCGGTAAACGGCGGCCGTAACTATAACGGTCCTAAGGTAGCGAAATTCCTTGTCGGGTAAGTTCCGACCTGCACGAATGGCGTAACGATGGCGGCGCTGTCTCCACCCGAGACTCAGTGAAATTGAAATCGCTGTGAAGATGCAGTGTATCCGCGGCTAGACGGAAAGACCCCGTGAACCTTTACTATAGCTTTGCACTGGACTTTGAATTTGCTTGTGTAGGATAGGTGGGAGGCTTTGAAGTGGGGACGCCAGTTCTCATGGAGCCATCCTTGAAATACCACCCTGGCAACTTTGAGGTTCTAACTCAGGTCCGTTATCCGGATCGAGGACAGTGTATGGTGGGTAGTTTGACTGGGGCGGTCTCCTCCCAAAGAGTAACGGAGGAGTACGAAGGTGCGCTCAGACCGGTCGGAAATCGGTCGTAGAGTATAAAGGCAAAAGCGCGCTTGACTGCGAGACACACACGTCGAGCAGGTACGAAAGTAGGTCTTAGTGATCCGGTGGTTCTGTATGGAAGGGCCATCGCTCAACGGATAAAAGGTACTCCGGGGATAACAGGCTGATACCGCCCAAGAGTTCATATCGACGGCGGTGTTTGGCACCTCGATGTCGGCTCATCACATCCTGGGGCTGAAGCCGGTCCCAAGGGTATGGCTGTTCGCCATTTAAAGTGGTACGCGAGCTGGGTTTAGAACGTCGTGAGACAGTTCGGTCCCTATCTGCCGTGGACGTTTGAGATTTGAGAGGGGCTGCTCCTAGTACGAGAGGACCGGAGTGGACGAACCTCTGGTGTTCCGGTTGTCACGCCAGTGGCATTGCCGGGTAGCTATGTTCGGAAGAGATAACCGCTGAAAGCATCTAAGCGGGAAACTTGCCTCAAGATGAGATCTCACTGGGATCTTGAATCCCCTAAAGGGCCGTCGAAGACTACGACGTTGATAGGTTGGGTGTGTAAGCGCTGTGAGGCGTTGAGCTAACCAATACTAATTGCCCGTGAGGCTTGACCATATAACACCCAAGCAATTTGCGCCTAAGACGCCAAATTGTGGTGGTGAAGATGATACGAACCGAAAGTTCGCAACAACCCACAAATATCGCATATCCGGATTCGCTGGGCTGTCCATCTGGACATTCTGGCTACAGAATTTCTTGACGACCATAGAGCATTGGAACCACCTGATCCCATCCCGAACTCAGTAGTGAAACGATGCATCGCCGATGGTAGTGTGGGGTTTCCCCATGTGAGAGTAGGTCATCGTCAAGATTCATTTCGCAAAACCCCTATCTGCACATGCAGGTAGGGGTTTTGTCTTTTCCGCCTAGGAAAAGATTTGTCTCCATGCATGCCATGGTCCACGGCATGCCCCGTGATATGGTTCCGCATCGGAATCAACCGCCTCCCAGGGAATGCTCAATGGCTACTACCACTCTCCACCCCGGCTTCATGATCGTCCACGGCAACCGCCTCGACGACCTGCGCAGTCTGGTGGTGAGCTGGATGCGTCGCTACCCCTTGGCGCCGCTGGAAAACGAAATCGCCCTGGTACAAAGCAATGGCATCGCCCAATGGCTCAAGCTCGCCTTGGCCGAAGACCCCCTTGAAGACGACCAAGGTGGTTGTGGCATCGCCGCCGCAATCGATGTGCAACTGCCCGGCAGCTTCATGTGGCAGTTATACCGAAGCGTGTTGGGCCGCGACGAAATTCCTGAAGTTTCCCTGCTCGACAAGGCCCCGCTGACCTGGCGCCTGATGCGCCTGCTGCCGGCCCTGATCGAGCGCCCGCATTTCGAACCGCTGCGGCGCTTCCTTACCGACGACAGCGACCTGCGCAAGCGTTACCAGCTCGCCGAGCGGTTGGCCGACCTGTTTGACCAGTACCAGGTCTACCGCGCTGATTGGCTCAAGGACTGGGCGGCGGGCGAGCACATTCTCAACACCGCCCGCGGCGAGCGCAAAGCGCTGCCCCCAGGCAATCGCTGGCAGGCCGAATTGTGGCGTGCGCTGCTGGATGATGTCGGTGAAGCGGGCATGGCACAGAGCCGCGCCGGGGTGCATCAGCGCTTCATCGAACGTATCAACAGCCTGCAGCAGGCACCGGCCGGGCTGCCACCGCGGGTGATCGTGTTCGGTATCTCTTCGCTACCAGCCCAGGCCCTGGAAGCATTGGCGGGCCTGGCCCGCTTCAGTCAGGTGCTGCTGTGCGTGCACAACCCCTGCCGCCACCACTGGGCCGATATCGTTGCCGACAAGGATTTGCTGCGCCATCAGTACAAGCGCCAGCAGCGCAAGCAGGGCATGCCCCTGCAACTGGACGACCAGTCGCTGCATCAACATGCCCACCCGTTGCTGGCAGCCTGGGGCAAACAAGGCCGCGACTACATCAACCTGCTCGACAGTTATGACGACCCAGGCAGCTACCAGGGTGTGTTCAGCGATGGCCGCATCGACCTGTTCAGTGATGGCTCGCCCACAACGCTGCTAAACCAGTTGCAGGACGACATTCTCGAGCTGCGCCCGCTCGCCGAAACCCGCGAGCTTTGGCCGGCAGTCGACACGGTGAAAGACCGTTCGGTACGTTTCCACATTGCCCACAGCCCGCAACGCGAAGTGGAGATCCTGCACGACCAGCTGCTGGCCCGCTTCAGCGCCGACCCTACCTTGCGCCCGCGTGACGTGATCGTCATGCTGCCGGCCGTCGACACCTACGCGCCGCATATCCGCGCGGTGTTCGGCCAGTTGCAACGCAATGACCCGCGCTACATTCCGTTCACCCTCACCGACCAGGGCCAGCGCGGTCGCGAGCCTCTGCTGATCGCCCTCGAACACCTGCTGAAGTTGCCGGACAGCCGTTTCGCGGTCAGCGAAGTGCTCGACCTGCTGGACGTACCGGCCGTGCGTGCACGTTTTGGCATTCGCGAAAATGACCTGCCTACCCTGCACCGCTGGATCGAGGGCGCCGGCATTCGCTGGGGGCTCAATGCCGAGCAGCGGGCCAGCTTGGGCTTGCCCGCAGGGCTTGAACAGAACAGCTGGCGTTTCGGCTTGCGGCGCATGCTGCTGGGCTACGCGGTGGGCGTGGGTGAAGCGTGTGATGGTATCGAACCCTACGATGAAATCGGTGGCCTGGACGCGGCATTGATCGGCCCGCTGGCCGCGCTGCTCGACGCGCTCGAAGTGGCCTATCAGGCCTTGTCCGAGCCTGCTACCGTCAGCCAGTGGGGGGAGCGCCTGAATGCCTTGTTGCAAGTGTTCTTCCTCGCGGAGGGCGAGCACGACGAGTTCCTGCTGATGCAATTGCAAGAGCTGCGCGATAGCTGGCTTGAAGTGTGCGAGGCCGTTGACCTGCAAGACCCGCTGCCGCTGACCGTAGTCCGTGAAGCCTGGCTGTCGGGCCTCGACCAGGGCAAGCTGTCGCAACGTTTCCTCGCCGGTTCGGTGAACTTCTGCACCCTCATGCCCATGCGCGCCATCCCGTTTCGCGTGGTCTGCCTGCTGGGCATGAACGATGGCGACTACCCCCGCGCCCAGCAACCGCTGGACTTCGACCTGATGGCCAGCGACTACCGACCCGGTGACCGCTCGCGCCGCGAAGATGACCGCTACCTGCTGCTCGAAGCGCTGCTGTCGGCACGTGACCAGCTGTATATCAGCTGGATCGGGCGCAGTATCCGCGACAACAGCGAGCGCCCGGCCTCGGTACTGATCGGCCAGTTGCGCGATCACCTCGCCGCCGGCTGGCATCTGCCCGGCGCAGAGCAAGGGCAGCCCGCACAACCGGGCGAGCAGTTTTTACACGCCCTGACCCAGGAGCACCCGCTGCAACCGTTCAGCTCGCGTTACTTCGAGAAGGGCAGCCCGCTGTTCAGCTTTGCCCACGAATGGCAGGTGCTGCACCGGCAGAGTGAGGAGGATGAGCAGAGCGACTCCGACCTGCCGCCTTACCAGGACGATGAAGCCTTGAGCCTCACCCAACTGAATGACTTTCTGCGCCACCCGGTGCGGCATTTCTTCAGTCAGCGGCTGAAGGTGTATTTCGAAGCGCTGGAAGCGCCAACCCCAGATGAAGAACCGTTCGTTCTCGATACCCTGCAACGCTACGGCGCCAGCGAAAGCCTGCTGGGTGCGGCGCTGTCCGAGCCGGACAATGCGGAGCAAGCCTTGAAGGCACAGGCCCGACGTCTGCAGGCCTGTGGCTTGCTGCCGCTGGCCGGCTTTGGCGAGTTGCTGCAAAGCGAGTTGATCGAACCTCTACCAGATTTGCTGCAACGCCACCGCCAGTTGTTGCAACGCTGGCCCCAGTTGGTCGAGGGCGCGTTGCCGGTGCATTTCGAGCACGGCCAACATCGGCTCGAAGGCTGGCTGGGCCGTGTGTTCCAGGCGGATGACCAGAGCCTGCTGAGCATCACCACCGTGCCTAACACCATCAGCGCCGGGCGCAACAACCTCAAGTGGCACCGCCTGATTGCGCCCTGGGTTACGCACCTGGCGGCCTGCGCGGCGGGCTACCACTACAACAGTGCCTTGGTGGCCAGTGACCTGACTTTGTTGCTCGCACCGCTGCCGCAAGACCAGGCCGCCCAACTGCTTGGCGACCTGTTGGTGGCCCGCCAGGCGGCGATGAACGCGCCGCTGCCGGTTGCAGCCAAGACCGCGTTCGCCTGGCTGGCCCAGGACGATGCCGACAAAGCCCTGGCCGCAGCTGCCCGTGCCTATGAGGGCGACGAGCGCACCAGTTTCGGTGAGCGCAATGAAAGCATCGCCCTGGCCCGACAGTACCGCGACTTCGCCGCACTCACCGCTGACGAAACCTTTGAAGGCTGGTGCGAAACCTTGTACCGCCCATTGTTCACCGCCCCTTGGCAGACCCTGGGCAACCCGGAGAAAGGCGCATGACCCAGGACCGTCCTCTGGCACTGAGTTTCCCCCTGCACGGCAGCCAGCTGATTGAGGCCAGCGCCGGTACGGGCAAGACCTTTACCATTTCGGCGCTGTACCTGCGCCTGATCCTCGGCCACGGAGGTGAGCAGGGTTTTGGTCGCGAGCTGCTGCCACCGCAGATCCTCGTGGTGACCTTCACCGACGCAGCCACCAAGGAACTGCGCGAACGTATCCGCGCCCGTCTGGCAGAGGCTGCACGGTTCTTCCGTGGCGAACTGGAACGCGCAGACCCGCTGCTGCATCAGCTGCGTGACGATTATCCGCAAGAGGCCTGGCCGCGTTGTGCAGGCCGCCTGGAAATCGCCGTGCAGTGGATGGACGAGGCTGCGGTATCGACCATTCACGGCTGGTGCCAGCGCATGCTGCGCGAGCATGCCTTCGACAGCGGCAGCTTGTTCACCCAGACCCTGGAAACCGACCACAGTGAACTGCTCGGCCAAGTCATGCGTGATTACTGGCGGCGCTTCTGCTATGGCATGCAAGGTGACGCACTGGTCTGGGTGCGTGGCAACTGGGGCAGCCCCGATGCCTTGCTGCCGCGCATTCGCCCACTGTTCGGCCGCGTGCGCGCCCATCAGGACGGGCCAGAGCCCGCAGCCCTGATCCAGGCATCGCTGCAGCAACGTGGCGAACAGTTGGCCCGGCTCAAGGCGCCGTGGGCGCAGTGGGCCGACGAACTGCGGCAAATCTGCCGCGATGCGCTGGCCGCCAAGCAGGTCGATGGCCGCAAGATGCAGGCCCGTTACTTCGAGCCCTGGTTCGACAAGCTCTGTGCCTGGGCCGGCGACGAACAACTCGTTGAGCTCGACCTGGGTACCGGTTTCACCCGCCTGACGCCAGACGGCATGGCCGAAGCCTGGAAGGGCGAGCCACCCGAGCACCCGGCCCTCAACGCGATGCAGACACTGCAGCAACAATTGCAGGCCCTGGACAGCCCGGAGGCGCCCTTGCTCGAGCATGCCGCCAACTGGGTATCGGCGCGGTTCGAAGTCGAGAAGCGCCGGCGTGCGGAAATGGGCTTCGACGACATGCTCGTGCGCCTGCAGCAAGCCTTGGCCAGCGAGGCCGGTGAACGCCTGGCCGGGCTGATCCGCGAGCAGTTCCCGGTAGCACTGATCGACGAATTCCAGGACACCGACCCGGTGCAGTACGGCATTTTCGAGCGTATCTACCAGATCAGCGAAAACCGCGCAGAAACCGGCCTGTTCATGATCGGTGACCCCAAGCAGGCGATCTACGCCTTCCGCGGTGCCGACATCTACACCTACCTCGCTGCACGGCGCGCCACCAGCGGCCGGTTGCATAGCCTGGATACCAACTACCGCTCCAGCAAGGCCATGGTCGCGGCGGTCAATCAGGTATTCCTGCAGGCCGAGGCGCGTGATGCGGGGCGCGGGGCATTCCTGTTCCGCGAGCCCGATGACAACCCGCTGCCGTTCATCGAAGTCCGCGCCAAGGGCCGTGGCGAACAGCTGCTGATTGACGGGGAAGCCAGCGCAGCCCTGCAATGCTGGCAGCTGGCAAGCGAAGAGCCAGTCTCCAGCAGTGTCTACCGCCAGCAGCTGGCGGCCAGCTGCGCCAGCCATATCGTCGCCTTGCTCAATGGCGGTCAGCAGGGCACAGCGGGCTTCCAGAATGGCGAAGGCGAACTGCGCCCGTGCCTGCCCTCGGACATCGCCATCCTGGTGCGTGACGGCCATGAAGCGCAGATGGTCCGTGCCGAGCTGGCCGCACGCGATGTGCGCAGTGTGTACCTGTCCGACAAGGACTCGGTGTTTTCCGCCCAGGAAGCCCACGACCTGCTGGCCTGGCTCAAGGCCTGCGCCGAGCCAGACTCGGAGCGCCTGCTCAAGGCCGCACTGGCCAGCCTGACACTGGGCCTGTCGCTGGCCGCGCTGGACCGGCTGAACCAGGACGAACGGGTCTGGGAAGGTTGGGTCATGCGTTTTCGCCATTATCGCGATACCTGGCAACGCCAAGGTGTACTGCCCATGCTGCGGCTCCTGCTGCACGACTTCCAACTGCCGCGCACGCTGATCCGTCGCAGTGACGGCGAACGTGTGCTGACCAACCTGCTGCACCTGGCCGAACTGCTGCAGCAGGCGGCGGGTGAGCTGGACGGTGAACAGGCGCTGATCCGCCACCTGGCCGAGCACCTGGCCAGTTCCGGGCAGGCCGGTGAAGAGCAGATCCTGCGCCTGGAGAGCGACGAACAGTTGGTCAAGGTGGTGACCATCCACAAGTCCAAGGGCCTGGAGTATCCCTTGGTGTACCTGCCGTTCATCTGCACCAGCAAACCGGTGGACGGCAGCCGCCTGCCGTTGGCCTGGCATGACAGCCACGGCGACGCCCACCTCACCCTTACCCCGGACCAGGCGCAGATCGAGCGCGCCGACGACGAGCGCCTGGCCGAAGACCTGCGTCTGCTCTACGTGGCCCTGACCCGTGCCCAGCATGCTTGCTGGCTGGGTGTTGCCGACTTGAAGCGCGGCAATCAAAAGAGTTCACAACTGCACCGCTCGGCACTTGGCTATCTGTTGGGTGGTGGCCTTGCCCTGGCAGGCTCCCAGCAGCTTACCCAGTGGTTGCAGGCGCTGGCGGCGACATGTCCGCACATCGCTTGCCCTGGCCTGCCGCCGGCAGATGAGCAGGTATATCGCATGCCCCATGCCGACCGTGAGCTGCTGCCCGCACGCAAGCCGCGCCGCGCAGCGGCCGAGCATTGGTGGATCGCTTCGTACAGCGCCCTGCGTATCGGCGATCAGGCGCTGGTTGCCGACAGTTCGCAGGCCCAGCAACTGCTGGATGACGAAGTGGTCGATGCCCAGGTACTGCGCGATGTGCCGGCCGACAGTGGCGACATTCACCGCTTCCCGCGGGGGCCGAACCCCGGCACCTTCCTGCATGGCTTGCTGGAATGGGCGGGCCGCGAGGGCTTCAGCCAGGTCAGCAGTGACCCGCAGTTGATCGAGCGCACCGTTGGCCAGCGCTGCAACCGCCGCGACTGGACCGGCTGGATCCCCACCCTCAGCCAGTGGATGCGACGCCTGCTGGGCGAGGCGCTCCCGTTGCCGGGCAGCGACCAGGGCGTGACGCTGGGGCAGTTGCGTCATTACCAGATCGAAATGGAGTTCTGGTTCGCGAGCCACCAGGTCGACGCCGAACAACTCGACCGCCTGGTGGCACGCCACACCCATCCGGGCCTGGCACGCCCGGCAGCGCAGCCGACCGTGCTCAACGGCATGTTCAAAGGTTTCATCGATCTGGCGTTCGAGCTGGACGGGCGTTACTACGTGACCGACTACAAGTCCAACTGGCTGGGCCCGGACATCCAGGCCTACGACGCCATGGCCATGGAAAAGGCCATTATCGAGCACCGGTACGACCTGCAGTACGTGCTGTACCTGCTGGCCCTTCACCGCCAGTTGCGCGCTCGCCTGCCGGACTACGATTACGACCGCCATGTCGGCGGCGCCCTGTTCATCTTCCTGCGCGGCGCGAGCAGCAGCGGCCACGGCGTGTACCACACCAAGCCACCGCGCGAGCTGATCGAAAGCCTTGATGCGCTGTTCCGTGGCGAGCACCCACCGGCACAGCAGGACCTGTTTGCCGGAGCCGAGATATGAGCCGAAACCTGGTTGACCTGTTGCCCACCCCGTTGCACGCCGAGCACTTGCTGGCGCTGGCGCCGCAGCATGACAGCGGTGACCTGCTGCAACTGCTCGACCGCTGGGTAGAGCGGGGCTGGCTGCGGGCCCTGGACCGTGCGTTCGTGTCGTTCCTCGAAGAGCGCGCCCCCGGCAGTGATCCCTTGTTGTTGCTGGCGGCAGCATTGGCCAGCCACCAACTGGGCCACGGCCATGTCTGCCTCGACCTGCAGCAAACCCTGGCCGAGCCCGACTTCGCCCTGTCGCTGCCGCCTGAAGGCGATGCCCTGATCGGGCCCTTGCTGCTGCCGTCGCAGTTGCTGGCCAACCTCGATCTGAATGCCTGGCGCCAGCGCATCGCCGCCAGCTCGCTGGTGGCCGCTGGCGATACCCCGGGCCAACAAGCCCGGCCACTGGTACTCAGCGGTGAGCGCTTGTACCTGCGCCGTTACTGGAGCTACGAGCGGCGTATCGACCAAACCTTGCGTCAGCGCCTGACCCAGGCCGAAGCACCGCTGCCCGACCTGTCAGATCGCCTGGCACAGCTGTTCGAGGGCGGTGCACCAGATGGCCAGGTGGACTGGCAGAAGCTCGCCTGTGCGCTGGCCACCCGTGCCGGTTTCAGCATCATCACGGGTGGCCCCGGCACGGGTAAAACCACCACCGTGGTGCGCCTGCTGGCCTTGCTGCAAGGGCCGGCAGTGGAGCAGGGCAGGCCGCTGCGCATCCGTCTGGCCGCGCCGACGGGCAAGGCCGCTGCGCGCCTGACCGAATCCATTGGCCAGCAAGTCGAGCGCCTGCAAGTCAGTGCCGAAGTACGCGGGCAAATCCCCACTGACGTCAGCACCGTGCACCGCCTGCTCGGCAGCCGCCCCGGTTCCCGGCACTTCCGCCATCACGCCGGCAACCCGCTGCCGCTGGACGTGCTGGTGGTCGACGAAGCATCGATGATCGACCTGGAAATGATGGCCAACCTGCTCGACGCCTTGCCACCCCGGGCGCGTCTGGTGCTGCTGGGCGACAAGGACCAGTTGGCCTCGGTCGAGGCCGGTGCGGTACTGGGCGACCTGTGCCGGGATGCCGAAGAGGGTTATTACTCGCCAGCGACCGCAGCGTGGCTGGAGCAGATCAGTGGCGAGTCGCTGGCCGCCAGCGGCCTCAAGGCCGGTGATGAGCAGCGCAATCCGCTGGCCCAGCAATTGGTGATGCTGCGCTTCTCGCGGCGCTTCGGCGAAGGCAGCGGCATTGGCCAGCTGGCGCGGCTGGTCAATCGCCAGGATTCCCACGCGGCGCGCAACCTGCTGGCCAAGCCGCCGGCCGACGTGCACAGCCTTGCCCTCAAGCACGAGCAGGACCGTGCTTTCGACCGCCTGCTACTCGACGGCCTGAACCGCGGTGCCGAAGGCCCGCAGGGCTATCGCAGCTACCTGCGCACCCTTGGCCGCTACCGGCCTGCACTGGAAACCGCCTTTGATGACCCCGCGTGGGAACAATGGGCGGGCAAGGTGCTGCACAGCTTTGAAGACTTCCAGTTGCTATGCGCGGTGCGCCGGGGTGCCTGGGGTGTCGAAGGCCTCAACGAACGGGTGGCCCGGGTGCTTCACAATGCCGGCCTGATCGACAGCCAGCAGCCCTGGTACGAAGGGCGCCCGGTGCTGGTGACCCGCAACGACTACGGCCTGGGCCTGATGAACGGTGATATCGGCATTTCCTTGCGCCTGCCGGACGAGCGCGGTGAGCCGCTGCTGCGGGTGGCCTTCCCGCGGAACGACGGCAGTGGTGGTGTGCGTTTCGTCTTGCCCAGCCGGCTCAATGAAGTGGAAACGGTTTTTGCCATGACCGTGCACAAGTCCCAGGGCTCGGAGTTCAGCCACACGGCCCTGGTGCTGCCAGATGCGCTCAACCCGGTGCTGACCAAGGAGCTGGTATACACCGGCATCACCCGGGCCAAGCACTGCTTCAGCCTGGTCGAGCCACGCCAGGGCATTTTCGAAGAAGCGGTGGCGCGCAAGGTGCGGCGTATTTCCGGGTTGATGCTGGAACAGGTGTAAGACCGCGAGGCCCAATCGCCGGCAAGTCAGCCCCCACAGGGATTCCACAGCCTTTGAAAGCTGTGCTGCACCTGTGGGAGCTGGCTTGCCGGCGATTGGGCCATCAACCCCGATACATGAAGCAGCTCATTCCTACAACGATGCGGCCATGTGCTATCTTTGCGCCGATAGTGGTAAGGACTTTAAGAGATTTCCCACATGAATGTGGCCGCAAGGCGAGTGACAAGCTGTGCGCTTTCGCTATTGCTGGCCGTCCTGTTCCTTTCTGCAGGCCCCGCCCAGGCAGAAACCGCCACAACCGCCGCCCAGGTGCAGCAACGCGCCAAGGCCGTCACCCAAGTGGTACTCGGCATCTTCAGTTACGCCCGCTGGCCTGTCGAACCTTCACCCTTGCGCTTGTGCCTGGTCGGCCCGACCGAATACGCCGATGACCTGATCAAAGGCCATGTGCAGGAGTCCGGCCGCCCGCTGCAGGTGCGGCGCCTGCTGGCAGAAGACACTCAGGTCGCCCAAGCCTGCGATGCCATCTACATCGGCAAACTCGACCAGGGCCAGCGTGACCGACTGTTCGAGCGCGTCAGCGGCCACCCGGTATTGAGCATCAGCGAAGCGAACGACCCGTGTACGGTTGGCAGCCTGTTCTGCCTGCGGGTCAGCGACCAGCAGGTGGCCTTTGACGTCAACCTCGACTCGGTGGCGCGTTCCGGCGTACGCATCCACCCCAGTGTGCTGCAGTTGTCGCGGCGCCGGGCGGTGCAGCCATGAAGCCGACCCACAAGCAGGGCGTGCGCCCGACCCTGCGCTCGGTGCTGGGCCGTGGCCACCTCAGCGTTGCCTTGCTCGCCGTGGGCCTGGCCGGTATTTCACTCACGCTGCTGGGCGTGCTCGCCCTGCGCGTCTACGCCAATCACAACCTGCACCTGATCGCCCGGTCGATCAACTACACCGTGGAAGCGGCGGTGGTATTCGATGACAGTGCTGCGGCCAATGAATCGCTGGCGCTGATCGCCAGTCGCGAGGAGGTGGCCGAGGCCAAGGTCTTCAACGACGAAGGCGAGCTGCTGGCGCACTGGCAACGCGCCGATACTGGCATGCTCGCCAAGCTTGAAGTGCAGGTTGCCACCGCGTTGCTGGATGAGCCGGTGAACCTGCCGATCCTGCACCAGCAACAGCAGGTCGGGCACATCGAACTGGTCGGCCAGGGCCGTAGCCTGTTGCTGTTCCTGCTGAGCGGCTTGGCCGGCATCCTGTTCTGCACAATACTCAGTGCCTTGGCGGCGCAATACCTGTCGCGGCGACTGCTCAGCGATATCGTCCGCCCGCTGCGTGGCCTGGCCAGCGTCGCCCACGCCGCCCGCCGCGAGCGCAGTTTCGACCGGCGCGTGCCGGAAGCACCGATTGCCGAACTCAACGAACTGGGCAACGACTTCAATGCCCTGCTCGACGAACTGGAGGTATGGCACAGCCACCTGCAGAACGAAAACCAGACCCTGGCCCACCAGGCCAGCCACGACAGCCTGACCGGCCTGCCCAACCGCGCCTTCTTCGAAGGGCGCCTGAACCGCAGCGTGCGAAACGCTGCGCGGCAGCAAGACCACCTGGCGCTGCTGTTCCTCGACAGCGACCACTTCAAGCAGATCAACGACACCCTCGGCCATGCCGTGGGTGACGAAGTACTGATCAGCGTGGCCGACCGCGTGCGTGCCCAACTGCGTGAGCACGACCTGGTGGCACGCCTGGGCGGTGATGAGTTCGCGGTACTGCTCACACCTTTGCAGTCGCGCGAGGACGCCGAGCTCATTGCCGAGAAGATTGTTGCCAGCATGAAGCTGCCCGTGCAGCTGGACAGTGGCCGCAGTATCGCCACCTCACTGAGTGTCGGTATTGCCTATTACCCGGAGGACGGCGCTGACCCCGCCAGTCTTCTCAATGCCGCCGATGCGGCGATGTACCAGGCCAAGCGCAAACGCCGTGGCCATTGGCAAGTGGCGCAGACGGAACGGTCCGCCAATGAAATCAAAAACAGGAGTTGAACCCGTGATACACGCTTTGCGTTTCCCCCTTTGGGCGTTGTTGCTCGCCGTGCTGGCGCTGACCGGTTGCCAGAGCCCCCCCCAAAAAGGCCTGACCCCCGAACAGATCGCCGTGCTCAAGCGTGAAGGCTTTACCCCCACCGATGAAGGCTGGGCCTACGATTTGTCCGGCAAAGTGCTGTTCGGTAGCGATCTGGATGGCCTCAACGGCCAGAGCCAGGCAATTGTCGAGCGCATCGGCAAGGCGCTGCTTGGCGTTGGCATCCAGGGCGTGCGGGTGGACGGCCATGCCGATTCGTCGGGCAAAGCGGCGTACAACCAGCAGCTGTCCGAGCGCCGTGCGCAGAGCGTGACCAAGGCGCTAGTCGGGGTTGGCATGCAGGCGCAGAACATCCAGAGCCGCGGCCTGGGCAGCACACAACCGGTGGCGGACAACCGCACCAGTGCGGGGCGTACCGAGAACCGTCGGGTGTCGATAGTGGTGGCGTCCTACTGACCGCTGTCCGCTGAGCTATCACATTTCTCTGTAGGAGCAGCCTTGTGCTGCGAAGAGGCCAGACCAGGCACAGCAGTTGTATTGCCATGACTGGCCCCTCCGCAGCACAAGGCTGATCCTGCAAAGGAGCTACGCAGCACCATCACTCCTGAGCAAAGCGCATGTCGCGGGTTTCCCCCATCAACAACGGTGCATTCGCCTCGGTCACCCCACGGATGTAATCCCACAGCAAGGTAATCCGCTTCAACTTGCGCAAGTCCTCCCGGCAATACATCCAGAACTGCCGCGTCACCTCGATCTCCTCGGGCAGCACCGTCACCAGCCGCGGGTCTTGCGCCGCAAGGAAGCACGGCAGTATCGCCAGCCCACGCCCCTGCAACGCGGCGGTGTACTGCGCAATCACACTGGTACTGCGCAAGTGCGCGCTGGCACCGGGAATCAGGTTGGCCAGGTACAAAAGCTCCGAACTGAACGCCAGGTCATCCACGTAACTGATGAACGGGTGTTTGGCCAAGTCCGCTACCTGGCGGATCGGCGCATGGCTGTCCAGGTAAGCTTGGGTCGCATACAGCCGCAAGCGGTAATCGCACAGCTTGCAGCACACATAAGGCCCATGCTCCGGCCGCTCCAGGGCAATGACGATGTCCGCCTCGCGCTTGGACAGGCTGATGAAGTGCGGCAGTGGCAGGATATCCACAGAAATCGCCGGGTAGGCATCAACGAAGTGGCTTAGCTGTGGGGTGATGAAAAAGCTGCCGAAGCCCTCGGTGCAGCCCATGCGTACATGCCCCGACAACGCCACGCCCGACCCGGACACCTGCTCGCACGCCATGTGCAGCGTGCTTTCGATCGACTCGGCATAACCGAGCAAGCGCTGGCCCTCGGCGGTGAGGACAAAGCCGTTGGTCCGCGACTTTTCGAACAGCAACGTGCCCAGCGCCCCCTCCAGCGAGCTGATGCGCCGCGACACCGTGGTGTAGTCCACGCTCAGGCGTTTGGCGGCGCTGCTGGCCTTGCGGGTGCGGGCCACTTCAAGGAAAAACTTCAGGTCGTCCCAGTTGAGCGCGCTCAGGGATGTGAGGTCTTTTTGCATGATGATCCGGTTTTTTTGTGCGTTCTTGTTGGATGTTTGCACATCTATACTCGAAACAAGCCTCAGGACGCCACCTCGCGTTTGCTTGGCGCTGGCGATCTCGTCCCGACAATAATTCCAAGGAGAACGCAGATGAACGCACCGCAGTCCCCTAACAGCACCAAGGTCGAGCAGGTGAAGCTGCTGATTAACGGCCAGTGGGTCGAATCGAAAACTACCGAGTGGCGCGACATCGTCAACCCGGCCACCCAAGAGGTGCTGGCGCGCGTGCCGTTCGCCACCGTCGAGGAAGTCGACGCTGCCGTGGCTGCTGCCCACAGCGCTTTCCAGACCTGGCGCAACACCCCGATTGGCGCGCGCATGCGCATCATGCTCAAGCTGCAGGCGCTGATCCGCGAACACACCAAACGCATTGCCCAGGTGCTCAGCGCCGAGCAGGGCAAAACCCTGGCCGATGCCGAAGGCGATATCTTCCGCGGCCTGGAAGTGGTCGAACACGCCGCGTCCATTGGTACCCTGCAGATGGGCGAGTTCGCCGAGAACGTCGCCGGCGGTGTCGATACTTACACCCTGCGCCAGCCAATCGGCGTATGCGCCGGTATCACTCCGTTCAACTTCCCGGCCATGATCCCGCTGTGGATGTTCCCCATGGCCATCGTCTGCGGCAACACCTTCGTGCTCAAACCTTCCGAGCAGGATCCGCTGTCGACCATGCTGCTGGTCGAGCTGGCGCTGGAAGCCGGCGTACCGGCAGGCGTGCTCAACGTGGTGCACGGTGGCAAGCAAGTGGTGGATGCCATCTGCACGCATCAGGACATCAAGGCAATTTCCTTCGTCGGTTCTACCGAAGTCGGCACCCATGTGTACAACCTCGGCAGCCAGCACGGCAAGCGCGTGCAGTCGATGATGGGCGCCAAGAACCACGCGGTAGTGCTGCCCGATGCCAACCGCACGCAAACCGTCAACGCCCTGGTCGGTGCCGCCTTCGGCGCGGCGGGCCAGCGCTGCATGGCCACCTCGGTGGCGGTGCTGGTGGGCAAGGCCCGTGAGTGGCTGCCCGACATCAAGGACGCGGCGAGCAAGCTCAAGGTCAATGCCGGCTGCGAACCGGGCACCGACGTTGGCCCGGTGGTTTCCAAACGCGCCAAGGAGCGTGTGCTGGGCCTGATCGAAAGCGGCATCAAGGAAGGCGCCAAGCTGGAACTCGACGGCCGCGAGGTCACGGTGCCGGGCTACGAGCAAGGCAACTTCGTTGGCCCAACCCTGTTCTCGGGCGTGAAGACCGACATGCAGGTGTATACCCAGGAAATCTTCGGCCCGGTGCTGGTCACCCTGGAGGTCGATACCCTCGACGAGGCCATCGCCTTGGTCAACGCCAACCCGTTCGGTAACGGCACCGGCCTGTTCACCCAGAGCGGCGCGGCAGCGCGCAAGTTCCAGAGCGAAATCGATATCGGCCAGGTTGGCATCAACATCCCGATCCCGGTACCGGTACCGTTCTTCAGCTTCACCGGCTCCCGTGGCTCCAAGCTCGGCGACCTCGGCCCGTACGGCAAGCAAGTGGTGCAGTTCTACACTCAGACCAAAACCGTCACCGCCCGCTGGTTTGATGACGACAGCATCAATGACGGTGTGAACACCACCATCAGCCTGCGCTAAGGAGAAGTCATGCGTATCGCATTCATCGGCCTCGGCAACATGGGCGCGCCCATGGCCCGCAACCTGATCAAGGCCGGGCACCAACTGAACCTGTTCGACCTCAACAAGGCCGTGCTGGCCGAGCTGGCAGAACTGGGTGGGCAGATCAGCCCGTCGCCCAAGGACGCGGCGGCCAACAGCGACCTGGTGATCACAATGCTGCCAGCTGCGGCCCATGTGCGCAGCGTGTACCTGAACGAAGATGGCGTGCTGGCCGGTATTCGTGCCGGTACGCCTACCGTGGACTGCAGCACCATCGACCCGCAGACCGCCCGTGATGTGTCCAAGGCGGCAGCGGCCAAAGGCGTGGACCTGGGCGACGCGCCGGTGTCCGGTGGCACTGGCGGCGCGGCGGCGGGCACCCTGACCTTCATGGTCGGTGCCAGCGCCGAGCTGTTCGCCACGCTCAAGCCGGTACTGGAGCAGATGGGCCGCAACATCGTGCATTGCGGTGAAGTTGGTACCGGGCAGATCGCCAAGATCTGCAACAACCTGCTGCTGGGTATTTCGATGATCGGCGTGTCCGAGGCCATGGCCCTGGGCAACGCGCTGGGCATCGACACCAAGGTGCTGGCCGGCATTATCAACAGCTCGACCGGGCGTTGCTGGAGTTCGGACACCTACAACCCGTGGCCGGGCATTATCGAAACGGCACCGGCATCGCGTGGCTATACCGGCGGCTTTGGCGCCGACCTGATGCTCAAGGATTTGGGGCTGGCCACTGAAGCGGCACGCCAGGCTCACCAACCGGTGATCCTCGGCGCCGTGGCCCAGCAGCTGTATCAGGCCATGAGCCTGCGTGGCGAGGGAGGCAAGGACTTCTCGGCCATCGTCGAGGGTTATCGCAAGAAAGATTGACGCAAGAGGTGGGCTTCATCGCGGGCCAGGCGGCCTTCCCTCTGTAACTGCGCACCAGAGGGAAGGGCGCCTGCCCCGCGATTTTTTTTGCCCGTACTTCAGGCTAGAGATTTGCAGGAGCAGCCTTGTGCTGCGAAGAGGCCAGCCAAGACAACACAACTGCTGTGTCTGAACTGGCCTCTTCGCAGCACAAGGCTGCTCCTACACAGGGCTATGTGTAGCTTCAGGGATCAGGCGAAGACGAAATACTTGCGCACGGTCTCGACCACTTCCCAGGTGCCTTTCATACCTGGTTCGATCACGAACACATCGCCGGCCTTCAGGTGCTTCGGCTCTTCACCTTCCGGGGTGATGATGCAGTAGCCATCGAGGAAGTGGCAGAACTCCCACTTCTCGTAGTTGACCTCGAACTTGCCCGGGGTGCAGATCCAGGTGCCCATGATCTTGCTGCCGTCGGCCGACAGGTAGGCATTGAGGTTGACGGTGTGCGGATCGCCGCCGATGCGCTTCCACTTGGTGGCGTCCACGACCGGCGTCGGGCAGGTTTCGCGCAGGACGGTGATGAAATCGGACATGGGACAACTCCTGGTGACTGGCTGAATGACTGGTCACCATAGGGCCATCGGCCGAGCCGCAGTTGCCTGGGCTCGACGTCCAGCTGTCTGCTCGCGCTATGGCAGGCGGTTTACCTCGACAGTGATGTGCGCAAGCCCAACGTACAGACTGTCGGCGCTTGCGGCGGCATGAGTCGGCAACGATTCCAAGGACATCGGTGGCAGGGTGATACTTCCTTCATGTCACTCCGCATGTCCCTACAGATTCATCCAGACTGTCCGCTAGTCTCAAGACGTATGCATAGTGTGTACTGCGCTTTGTTCTGGTTAATTCGGTGTGTATGATACACATCGACTGCCGAAGGAAGTGTGCATGCGCAGTCGTGAAGTCATCCAGCTAATCGAAGCTGACGGGTGGTATGAGGTCGAGGTGAAAGGCAGTCATCACCAATTTCGGCACCCCACAAAAAAGGGGCGAGTAACTGTTCCTCATCCCAAGACCGAGCTGCCTAAAGGCACGGTACGCAGCATTCTGAAACAGGCCGGTCTGATTCAAACCGGTAGCGTTGCCAGCACGAGCGTCAACGGAGGTAATCAATGAAGATTCCGGTTGTATTACACAAAGACACCGGCTCGGATTACGGCGTGACCGTTCCCGATGTGCCCGGTTGCTTCTCCGCCGGCGCTACAGTCGCACAGGCGCTGGAGAACGTTCAGGAGGCGCTGGCGCTTCATTTCGAAGGGTTGGTAGCAGATAACGAGCCGTTGCCGCAGGCACAGGAAGTCGATGTCCATGTGGCGAACCCCGACTATGAAGGCGGGGTATGGGCCGTAGTGGATTTTGACGTTACCCCCTATCTGGGCAAAGCGGTTCGCTTCAATGCAACGCTGCCGGAAAACCTGCTTCAGCGGATAGACGAGAAAGTGAAGCGTGATCACCGTTATGCATCCCGCTCCGGTTTTCTGGCTTCGGCTGCGTTGCGAGAACTGGCGCTTTCACACTGATCGCGGACGCGTGCATTCGTTACGCCCACCAGTACCGCACAAAGTGGAAGAACACTGGCGCGGCAAAGCACACCGAGTCCATGCGATCGAGCATGCCGCCGTGGCCTTCGATCATGTGGCCCCAGTCCTTCACCCCGCGGTCGCGCTTGATCGCCGACATCACCAGCCCGCCGAAGAAGCCCATGGCGTTGACCGCCAACGCCATCAGCGCGGCCTGCCAGAAGGTGAACGGGGTGATCCAGCACAACAGGGCGCCGATCAGGGTGGCCAGTGCCACGCCGCCGGCCAACCCTTCTACGGTCTTGGACGGTGACAGGTTGGGGGCCACCTTGTGCTTGCCAAACAGCTTGCCGCACACGTATTGCAGCACGTCGCTGATCTGCACCACCAGGATCAGCCAGGCGATCAGCAGCAGGTTCCGCCCCTCGTAGCCGGGGATGTCCAGGGTCATCAAGGCGGGCACCGACGATACGCAGTACACCGCGATCATCAGCCCCCACTGCACCTTTGACGCACGTTCGAGAAAACGCGTGGTATCGCCGCCGAAGCTGGCCAAAATCGGCAGCAGCAGGAACAGGTACACCGGGATGAAGATGCTGAACAGGCCGTACCAGTCCATGGCGATCAGCACGTACTGCACCGGCAGTGCCACATAAAACGCTGCCACCAGCGCCGGGTAGTCGCTGCGCCGGGTCGGGGTGAGGGTCATGAATTCGCGCAGGGCATAGAACGACACGCCATAGAACAGCACGATCACGCCGTATTTACCGAACAGGAAGGCGATGCCGATCACCAGCACCATCACCCACCAGGCGTTGATGCGGGCGTTGAGGTTGTCGATCACCGCGTGTGGCGCGGGGCCGGCGCGCCACTTCAGCAGGCGGCCGGTCACGCTGGCGAGCAGCAGCAGGGCGCCGATGCCGGCGAACAGGGAAAGGGTGTTGTCGTCCATGTCAGGCATCCTTCGGGGCCAGGGTCAGCAGGGCCTGGCTGGCCCGCTCGAGAAAGGCCTGCTTGCTTTCGTCAGCGTGCAGGTGCAGCGGTTCGCCAAAGCTCAGTGTGCACAGCAACGGCAGGGGCAGGGCGCGGCCTTTGGGCATCACCCGGTTGAGATTGGCGATCCATACCGGCACCAGCTCGACGTCGGGGTTGGCCGCAGCCAGGTGGTACAACCCGCTTCTGAACGGCATCAGTGGCTCGTCGCCCAGGTTACGCGTGCCTTCCGGGAAGAAGATCAGCGAGTCGCCTTGAGCCACGGCTTCAAGGATCGGCTGTAGCGGGCTGCCCTGGCCTTCGCTGCGTTGGCGGTCGATCAATACGCCGTTGAACACCTTGCGAATGAGAAAATCGCGGATGCCCGGCTTGGCCCAGTAGTCCGCGCCGGCCACCGGACGGGTGCGTTTGCGCAAGGACTGCGGCAGTGAAGCCCACAGCAGCACGAAGTCACCGTGGCTGCTGTGGTTGGCGAAGTACAGGCGCTGCACTGGCAGCGGCGTGCAACCCAGCCACAGGGCGCGGGCACCCGTGATCAGACGGGCGGCGGAGGTGATGAGGTAGGCAGTCAGGTTGGCGAGCATGGATCGGTGGTCATCCCTTCAAAGGCAGTGTCAGCAGGGTAGCCAAGGCCAGCGACAACTGCAGGCCCAGGCACAGTGCCTGGCGGCGCAACAGGTTCAGTGCGGCCTGGCTGCGGTCAGGCCAGGCGCGGGCGTCCGTGGCCTGCGGTTTCAGTTTCAGCTCGAACAGGGCGCGGTCCAGGGCCTGGGTGTCCGCTGCCAGGTGGTTGCTGCTGGCGAGGTGGGTGAACAGTTCGGCATCTATGGCCACGCGGATGGCCCAGTACTTGTGCACCACGCCAAGCACCAGCAGCACGCCGCACAGCAGGCTGGCCAGCGGTTGAAGTGGGGCACCCAACAAAGGTGCAAGGCCGTAGGCCAGGGCCAGCAGGGTGAGGCCGTCGGACAAGCGTTCCAGCTGTTTGCCGCGACCCAGCAGGCTGGCCACCACACGCAGGTTCATGGCTGTGCTCCAAGCTGTTGCAAGGCCAGGCGGTGTGCCGGGTGCAGAACGATGCCGGTGCGGGCTTTGCGGATCAGTGCTTCGGCCTGCTGGGCGTTGCTGCAGCGGCCGGAGAGCAGCAGCCAGGCGGCCACGGCGCTGGCGCTGCGCGAATAGCCCAGAGCACAGCAGACCAGTACAGGGCCTTGGGCGTGCAGGCGTTCGATGGCCTCGGCGGCCTGCTGTAGCAGGACAACGTCCGGCGCTATCAGATCCAGGGTAGGGAAACACTGATACTCAAAGGCTGGCGCGGCCGTTGTAGGAGCGGCCTTGTGCCGCGAAAGGGGCGCGAAGCGGCCCCGGTTTTTCAGCTTCGCGGCAGACATTGCCGGGGCTGTTGCGCAGCCCTTTCGCGACACAAGGCCGCTCCCACAAATGTCCGCAGCAGGGCGGCTGACAGCGCACGGCAGCTCGGCGCACAAATCCACAATCGCAGCGAATGGCGTGCTGTGCCCTGGGATCCTCCCTAGATACACGCCATCGCACACTTCATCGGCCTGTGGGTGGTGCCGGGTCCATAGCCGCGAATTGACCCACGCTCCGACCAAATACGGTGCCAGCAGCCAGCTGGCCGCATTCGACAAGCGCCCATCGGCGCCTTTCTGAAACCCGCCTGCACCCAACCCACCATAGTTCAGCGCAACCAGTGCCAGCGACACGGCCGGCCAGGCCAACCACAACCAGGCGCCGCCCGACACAATGGCAGGCACAGCGCACACAACTGCGCCCACGGCATAATAAAACGCCACCCGCCAGCGCTTGGCATCCTGTGCTGGGCGCGCCTGTTGCCAGGGCAGGCGCCCCTGATGCGGCCACAGCCACACGCAGGCAAACCCCGCCAATGCACCCGTGGGTACATCGATGAAATGATGCTGCCAGGTGGTCAGTACCGACACTCCGATCAACGCCATCCAGCCATGCATCAGCCATCGCCAGGGCTGGCGCTGCACATGCCGGGCAAACATCGTCCAGATGATCACCAGCAGCGCAATGTGCAGCGATGGCGCCTGGTTGAACGGTTTGTCGAAGCCCATCAGTACATCGAACAGCCAGCCGAACAGCCCACCCAGCTCTGGCCGTTCGAAGGTGAACCGCAGCGGCCACAGCAGGAAGCAGGTGACACTGATCACCTGTGCGCTGAGCAGTGCCAGCGCGTGCCGGTCCATTTCCTGGCGTGTGCGCGGCAGCAGAAAGGACAGCCCGTAGAGCAAGTCGATCGACCAGTACGGGATGATCGTCCAGGGCCACAGCGGCATGCTGCGCTCCCAGCCGAACACCAGGCTGCCGACATCACTACGCCCGGCGGTATGGTTGTTCGCCAGCCCATAGCTGAGGAAAAACAACGGCCCCAGCAGCAGAAGCCAGAACACGCCCCGGCGGATCAGCCCAGGCTCGCGTGATGGGTTCATTCAGCGCACCCGCTGTGCCAGGCTGACGCTGAAAATCCCCCATTCATCGATGCGCTGGGCCAGCTTGCGGAAACCGGCCGCCTCTACCAACTGGTCCATTTCGGCCTGGCTGCGGCGTCGCATCACCCAGGCCTCGCCACCCCGGTGGCTGGTAAGGGCGCGGGCGATCATCTCCAGTTGCGGGTGCCACGGCTGGCCGGTGTAGACCAGATAACCGCCATCTTCCACGGCATCGGCCAGGCCGGCCAGCGAGTTGCCCACCAGCTGGTTGCTGGGGAACAGTTCGTAGAGCCCCGAGACCACCGCAAGGGTCGGCGGCTGCTCCAGCGTGGCCAGGCTCTGGCGGTCGAAGGCATCGCCCTGGACGAAGCGGGCGATGTCGGCCAGGCCCTTCTCAGTGATCAGCGCGCTGCCTTGCTGCACGTTAAGCTCGCTGTAGTCGCGCAGCAGGATCGAGTCCGGCAACTGCTCAAGGTCTTGCAGTGCTTCGAGGATGTAGCGGCCATGGCCGGCGGCGATATCGACAATGTGCACGGGCCGCTGTTGTTCGCGCAGCCGGGCGATGGCCAGGCGCAGCAGTTCCTCGACGTGCAGCTTGCGCTGGCGAATGCCACGCCAGCCGATGGCGTCGAGGTAGTTCTGGTCGACCAGGCGGCCCAGCTTGCCCTTGCCGGTCGGTTGGTTGCGGTACACGTAGTCGAGCGTGCTGCCCGAATCGAAGCCGGTGTCGAAGCCCAGTTTCACCCCCGCAGACAACCCCTTGCCCAGGCTAAGCCCGGCGCGGGTGGCGCGCCAGTAAAGGTCACGCGGCGAGTGGCGCGGCAACGGTGCGGCCAGGCTTTCGGCTTCGGCGCAACTGGCGCCCGTCTTGTCGGCATCAAGCAGTGACGGCAGGGCGGCGGGGCTGGCGAAGCAGTGCTCTACGAACCGTTCGATGCGCTTCAGGGCGTGGGCCCGGTCACGCTCACCGAGGGTGTCGTGGAAGAAGCCCGGCAAAATGTGCATTTCCTTGCGCGTGCTGCCCAGCCGTTCGAAAAAGCGCTCCTGCGGCTGGCGCTCGACCACGAAGTCGGCCCCGGATACCAGCAACTGGGTGGGTACCTGAATGGCCTGGGCATCCGCCACTACCCGGTCAGCGGCTTCGTACAGGCCCAGCAGCATGGTCACCGAAATCGGCCGGCTGATCAGCGGGTCGGCCACGTACGACATCACTCGCTCGGGGTCGTGAGTGAGCAGGCGTGGCTTGACGTAGCTGTTGACGAAGAAGTTGCCGCGCAAGGCCTTGAGCAGCTTCAGGCCAGGGCGGGCGAATGGCACGTACAGCTTGACCTTGAACGCGGGCGAGGCCAGCACCAGGCAGCGTACCTTGGGCGCGTAGTCGTGGGCCCAGGTGGCAATCAGCACCGCGCCGACGCTTTGCGCCAGCACCACCATGTCGTGCTCGGCGATGCCGTGATGGGCCTGGATGTGTTCGATGAAGGTTTGCACGTCGCGCACGCTGGTGGCGAACCCCGGGCTGTCGCCGCGTGCGCCTGGCGACTGGCCATGGCCGCGGGCATCCCAGGCGAAGAAGTCATAGCCCGGCATGTCCAGTTCATCGGCGAGGTGGGCCATGCGCCCGCCGTGTTCATGGCCGCGGTGGAACATCACCACGGCCCGGCGTGGCTGGTGCTCGTTGCGGGTGGCAGGCCAATGACGGTAGTGCAACTCGACACCGTCATGGGTGGAGAAGTGCAGCGCTTGCGCTTGGCGCATTATCAACGTCCTTTTTGCGGCGGCTTTGGGCTCAGCGGGTTTCGGCCAGCCCCTGGCGAACCCGGTTGTAGAGGGTATAGAGCGAGAGCGCGAGGATGACCAGCAGCAGGCCATTGGTCCAGCTGCCATTCAGCAGGCCAAAGGTGACCCCTGTGCCCAGCACGCCGAAGGCAAAGGCCCGGTCGCTTTTGCCCATGGGGCCGTCGTAACGGCGCGAGGCGCCAGCCAGCGGGCCCATGACGCCGGCGTATTCGCTGAAGGTGGCACACAGCACCACCAGCACCACCAGCACCGGAGAAACCCCGGCCAGCAGGGCGAAGGGCAGGTACAGGGCGGCGTCGGCGATCACGTCGCAGAGTTCGTTGAGGTAGGCGCCGAGGGTAGATTGCTGGCCGAACTCCCTGGCCAACATGCCGTCGACGGCGTTCAGTGCCATGCGCAACAGCATCCACACCGGTATCAGGATGAACAGCCAGGTGACGTGGGGCACGGCGGCCAGCAGCAGGCCCAGCAGGACCGACACCACGGCGGCGGCGACGGTAACCTGGTTGGCGGTGACACCGCGGTCGTAAAGGCGCTGGACTGCTGGGCGCAGCAGGGCCTGGAAGCGCGGTTTGAGCTGGTAGATCGATGCCACTGGAAAATCCTTTTTCGTAGTGCGATGAGGGGATTGTGTGCGACCGGCCGAAAAAATGCACCCACTGTGCAGGAACTGACGCTTCAACGGGTGAGGGTGGTCACCAATGCTGCGGCATAGCCCGGCAACGCCGCAAAGTCCCGCGCGCACACCAGCAACTTGCGGTTGGCCCACGCCTCCTCCAGCGCCACCCAGTGCAACGGCAGCACGCCTTGCCAGCGCTTCACGGCTGCCAGCGGTACCACCCCGACCCCGGCCCCGCCTGCAACCATGCGGATCACCCCATCGAAACCCTCGGCCCGCACCCGCACACGCATACGGCGCCCCTCACGCAGGGCCTGTTCTTCCAGGTACAACGCCAACGCGCTACTGGCACCCAGCCCGACATGGCCATGCATCAGGCTGTCGATGAAACTGGGCGCGACCGCGCTGGCCAGCGGGTGGCCCAAGGGCGTCACCAATACCAGCGGGTCGTCGCGAAACGGCCGGGTTTGCAGGTGTTCGTTGGGTGCTGCGGTCGAAACGATGCCAAGGTCCGCCATGCCCTGGGCAATCGCCTGCACGATGCGCAGGCTCGGCAGCTCCTGCACATCTACGCTGACCCCGGGATGTGCAGCCAGGTAGCTGGCCAGCAGTTCTGGCAGGTACTCCGTGAGTGCTGCTGTGTTGCACAGCAGGCGTACCTGGCCTTGCTGCCCTTGTGCGTACTGGCCCAGATCAAACTGCAGGCGCTCGACCTGCTGCGCTATCAGGCGCGCATGCTGCAGCAGTGCCTGACCCGCCGGTGTCGGCTGCACGCCACGGCGGTTGCGCTGCAGCAATGGGATACCCAGCGATGCCTCCATCGCGCGGATGCGTGCGCTGGCTGCCGGCAGCGACAGGTGGCTGCGCCTGGCGCCGGCAGTGATGTTGCCGCACTCCAGGGTGTGCTGGAACAGCTTGAGGTCGATCAGGTCGAAATGCATGTGGCTCTGTCTTTACAAGAGTCTGGCTGAGTATATGGCAGATTTTCCCGCTGGCCGGAAACCGCCATCATCAGCCCATGACTACTTTGCTAGCTTTCTACCAGGACATTGGCCCAGCCCTTTCGCTGCTGGTAGTGCTTACCTTCCTGCTGGCCGGCGCGGTCAAGGGGGTGATCGGCCTGGGCCTGCCGACCATCGCCATGGGCCTGCTGGGGCTGGCTATGCCGCCGGCGCAGGCAGCTGCGCTGCTGATCGTGCCGTCGACCCTCACCAACCTTTGGCAACTGGCCAGCGGCGGGCACCTGCGGGCGTTGCTGGTGCGGCTGGGGCCGATGCTGGCGCTGATCTTCATTGGCACCTTGCTGGGCAGTGCCTGGCTGGGGATCGACAGTGGCCCATGGGCCGTGCACGCGCTGGGTGCGGCCTTGCTGGTGTATGCGTTGTACGGGCTGGTCGGCCCGGGCTTGCAGCTGGCGCTGACGCACGAGCGTTGGCTGGGGCCGGTCTGTGGGCTGTTGACGGGGGTGGTCACGGCGGCAACCGGGGTTTTCGTGATACCTGCTGTGCCCTACTTGCAAAGCCTGGGCCTGAGCCGTGAACAGATGATCCAGGCCCTGGGCCTGTCGTTCACGGTGTCGACCTTGGCGCTGGCCGTTGGCCTGGCCGGGCAGGATGCCCTTGGTGGCCAGGCGTTGGGGGCTTCGCTGCTGATGTTGGCGCCCGCCTTGCTCGGCATGCTGGCCGGGCAGTGGTTGCGTCAGCGCATCAGCCCGCTGCTGTTCAAGCGTTGCTTCTTCATCGGCCTGGCCGCCCTGGGCGGCCACTTGCTGATCAACGGCTAGCGCTTGATGCGCTGAGCATGTCGACCCGCTGGATATCGAAATCGCGCTCCAGGTAGTCCATGCGCTTTTCGAAGAACGCGGTCATGTGCGGCAAGGCCGAGTGCACATCCAGCGCGGCCTGGTCGGCCCACACTTCAAAGAACACGAACAGGCTCGGGTCCTGCTGGTCGCGCAGCATGTGGTACTCGATGCAGCCCGGCTCCTGGCGGCTGGGCTCGACGAAGGGGCGGAACAGGGTTTCGAACGCATCAGCCATTTCCGGGCGGGTCTTGGCTTTGAGGATAAAGGCGAACTGCTCACTCATGGGGCGCTACTCGGTGATGGGTGGTGAGTCGATTCTACGGCAATAATACTTCGCTCATTCGTGACTTCCGGTCAATTGTATTTTGCCCAGTCACCCCTGTATCCCGCTCCCGCGAGCATCTAACCTGCCGGCATCAAATTTTGACTCGGCCCGGGAGGCCCGCATGAAAAAGATCCTTCTGCTCAATGGTGGTAAACAGTTCGCTCACTCCGAGGGCCGCCTCAACGCGACCTTGCACGAAGCAGCCATCGCTCACCTGGACCGCGCCGGCTTCGATGTGCAGCAAACCTTTATCGACGGCGGCTACGACGTGCAAGCCGAGGTAGAGAAGTTTCTCTGGGCCGATGTGATCGTCTACCAGATGCCGGGCTGGTGGATGGGCGCACCCTGGACCGTGAAAAAGTACATCGACGAAGTCTTTACCGCTGGCCATGGCAGCCTTTATGCCAACGATGGCCGTACCCGTTCGGATCATTCGCAGAAGTACGGCAGCGGTGGCCTGTTGCACGGCAAGCAGTACATGCTGTCGCTGACCTGGAATGCGCCGCAGCAGGCGTTCGATGACCCGAGTGATTTCTTCGAAGGCAAGGGTGTGGATGCCGTGTACTTCCCGTTCCACAAGGCCAACCAGTTCCTTGGCATGACCGGCCTGCCGACTTACCTGGCGGTAGATGTGATGAAGCGCCCGGATGTGCCGGCGGCATTGGCGGCCTACGAAGCACATCTGGACAAGGTGTTCGGCAAGGCGATCTAATCCAGGCAGGTACCCATCACAGGCGCGAATGTGAAAACCCGATCCGAAGAACTCCAGGTATTCGTCGCCGTCATCGACTGCGGCTCGATTTCTGCCGCTGCCGAGCAGATGGGGCAGACCCCGTCCGCCGTCAGCCGCACCTTGTCGCGCCTGGAGGGCAAGCTGGGTACCACTCTTGTCAACCGTACCACCCGGCGCATGGACCTCACCGAAGAGGGTCGCTACTTCCTTGAGCGCTCACGGCTGATCCTGGAGCAGATGGACGAGATGGAAGAGCGCCTGTCGATGAACCACCAGACGCCCACCGGGCGCCTTCGCATCAACGCCGCTGCGCCGTTCATGCTGCATGCCATCCTGCCGTGGATCGGTGAATTCCGTCGCGAGTACCCGGGCATCGAGCTGGAACTGAACACTGATGACCTGATCATCGACCTGCTGGAGCAAAGCACCGATGTGGCGATCCGCATCGGAGAACTGGCCGATTCCAGCCTGCACGCGCGCAACCTGGGTTGCAGCCCGGTGCAGGTACTGGCCAGCCCGGCCTACCTGGCGCAGCACGGCACGCCGCAGCGGGTCGAGGACCTGGCCAACCACTGCCTGCTCGGCTTCAGCCAGCCCGAATCGCTCAACCATTGGCCGCTGCGCCACGCCCAGGGTGACCGCTTCAGCATCCGCCCGGCACTGATCGCCTCCAGTGGCGAGACCCTGCGCCAGCTGGCACTGGCCGGCGAGGGCATCGTCAGCCTGTCGCACTTCATGACCCATGAGGACATCCGCGCCGGGCGCCTGCAAGTGGTCCTGGCCGCGGCCAACAATGGCTACCGCCAGCCGATCCACGCGGTGTACTACCGCAATACCCAGCTGGCGCTGCGTATCCAGTGCTTCCTCGATTTCATCCAGCGCAAGCTGGCGATGTACGCCTGCTGAGTTGCCTGAACGCGACAGATCCTGTCCACAGGCGGCGAAATTTCCTATGGTTGATTGCACAGTCGAAACGCTTCGGCCTTACTGACTGCTCAACAAAAACAACACCAAGGAAGTGTCATGCGTATCGTCCCGTTCCAGTACCTGGCTCTCGCAGCCGCGATCCTGAGCTGTTCCTCGGTTTATGCCGCCACGCTGGAGGGCGGCGCAGTGGCTGCGCCCGATCAATATGGTGCACAGGTAGCCGCCGATATTCTGAAAAAGGGCGGCAACGCGGTGGACGCCGCCGTGGCAACCGCCTTCACCCTGGCTGTGACCTACCCGGAGGCCGGTAACATCGGCGGTGGTGGGTTCATGACCCTGTTCGTCGACGGCAAGCCCTACTTCCTGGATTACCGCGAGGTCGCGCCGAAGGCCGCTACACGCAACATGTACCTGGACGACAAGGGCGAGGTCATCGAAAACCTCAGCCTGGTCGGGGTACGCGCCGCGGGCGTGCCTGGCACGGTGATGGGCCTGTGGGAGGCGCACCAGAAGTTCGGCAAGCTGCCCTGGAGCGAGCTGCTGACCCCGGCCATCGGCTATGCAAAAAACGGCTTCAAAGTGGCGGAAAAGCAGTACCAGTACCGCAACGATGCCCAGGGCATGTTCAAGACTGCGACCAACTTCAATGACTATTTCGGCAACATGAAGGTCGGCGAGCTGTTCAAGCAGCCAGAAATGGCCCAGACCCTGGAACGCATCGCCGACAAGGGCGTGAGCGAGTTCTACCAGGGCAAGACTGCCGACCTGCTGGTGGCGCAGATGCAGGCTGACAAGGGCCTGATCACCAAGGATGACTTGAAGGATTACAAAGCCGTATGGCGTGAGCCGATGGCGGTGAGCTGGCGTGGTAACGTGGTCTACACCGCACCACCGCCAAGCTCTGGCGGCGTCGCCCTGGCCCAGTTATTGGGCATCAAGGAAGACCGCGCGGCGGACTTCATGGGGGTGGCGCACAACTCGGCGCAGTACATCCACCTGCTGGCTGAAATCGAGAAGCGCGTATTCGCCGACCGTGCCGACTACCTGGGCGACCCGGCCTTTACCAAGGTGCCGGTGGACCAACTGGTGGCCAAGGACTACTTGGCCAAGCGCGCCGCGCAGGTCAACCCGAAAGCCATTTCCGACACCGACAAGGTCAAGCCGGGCCTGGAGCCGCATCAGACCACGCATTTCTCGATCGTCGACAAGCAGGGCAACGCGGTCAGTAACACCTACACCCTCAACCTCGACTACGGCAGTGGCGTGGTGGTGAAGGGCGCAGGCTTCCTGCTCAACGACGAGATGGACGACTTCAGCGCCAAGCCCGGCGCTGCCAATGCCTTTGGCGTAGTCGGTGGCGATGCCAACGCAATCGAGCCGGGCAAGCGCATGCTGTCCTCGATGAGCCCCAGCCTGATGACCCGTGATGGCAAGGTCGAGCTGGTCATCGGTACCCCGGGCGGTTCGCGGATCTTCACCTCGATCTTCCAGGTGATGAACAACCTGTACGACTATGGTATGCCGCTGGACAAGGCGGTAGCGGCACAGCGCGTGCACCATCAGTTGCTGCCCAAGGACACTATCTACTTTGACAGCTATGCACCACTGACCGGGGCGGTGGCGGATGATCTGAAGAAGATGGGCTACGTGCTTGAGGACCAAGGCTGGGAGATGGGCGATATCCAGGCGATCCGGGTGGACGGGGCGAAGCTTGAGACCGCTTCCGATCCGCGGGGGCGTGGGGTGGGGATGATCGTCAAGTAATGCCTGCCAGATCGCTGGGAGGGCTTTGCCCTCCTTTCGCGGCACAAGGCCGCTCCTACAGGGGAACGCGATCTCCTGTAGGAGCGGCCTTGTGCCGCGAAAGGGCCGCAAAGCGGCCCCGGGTTACCCAGGTCAGACGCGGAACTGGCTGACCAGTGTCTGCAACTGCCCACCCAACCGCGCCAGCTCAACGCTGGCCGACGCCGTCTCGTCACTGGCCGCCGCCGTCTGCTCGGACACATCACGCACATTCAGGATGCTGCGGCTGATCTCTTCCGCCACTGCACTCTGTTGCTCCGCCGCCGCAGCAATCTGCTGGTTCATCGACTGGATGCTCGACACCGTGCTGGTGATGTTCTCCAGCGAGGCGCCGGCCTTACGTGCCAGTTCGACGCTGCTGTCGGTCAAGGTACGGCTGCCCTGCATGGCGTTCGCCACTTGCTGGGTACCATCCTGCAGGCTGGCAATCAGCGCTTCGATTTCTTCGGTGGACTTTTGCGTGCGCTGGGCCAGGCCGCGCACTTCGTCGGCGACCACGGCAAAACCACGACCGGCCTCGCCGGCACGCGCCGCCTCGATCGCCGCATTGAGCGCCAGCAGGTTGGTCTGTTCGGCCACCGACTTGATCACGTCCATCACGCTACCGATCTTCTGGCTTTCCTGCTGCAGCAGGTTCATGGCTTCGGTGGAGCGGTGCATGTCCTCGGCCAGGCGCTCGATCTGGCCAATCGCCTCGCCTACTACGCGGTCGCCGGCGCGGGCTTCGTCGTCGGCACCGGTGGCGGCATGCGAGGCCTGCTCGGCATTGCGCGCCACTTCCTGAACGGTGGCGGCCATTTCGTGCATGGCGGTGGCCACCTGGTCGGTCTCGACCTTCTGGCTGTTGGCGCCGGCACTGGTCTGTTCGGTCACTGCCGACAGCTCTTCGGCGGCGCTGGCAATCTGGGTGACGCCATCGCGTATGCCGCTGATCAGCTCGCGCAGCGTGGTGCCCATGCGCGCGATGCCTTGCTGCAGCACGCCCAGTTCGTCGCGGCGGGTGATGCGCGCATGCTGGGTGAGGTCGCCGCTGGCGATCTTTTCTACCGCTGCCAGGGTTTCACGCAGTGGGCCGGTGATCTGGCGGGTGATCAGTACCGCTGCCAGTACGCCGACCAGCAGTGCCAGCAGGGTAGCGATGGCCTGCAGGGTGCGGGCCTGGGTGCTTTCGATGTCGCGGCGTTCCAGCTGGATCTGGTACAGCGCATCGCTGCGCTTGACGATATCGGCGCCCTGCACGGTCATTTCGGCGCGTGAGGTGGTGATGTTGGCGACCGCGTCGCGGAACTGGCGCACGGCATCACGGTAGGCCAGTACCGAGCGTTCGAACTGTTGCAGGCGGGCGTCTTCGGCGGGCAGCTGGCGCTTGAGGTTGTCGATATCGGCTAGCGCTGCATCCAGCTGGCGCAGGGCGGCCTGCTCGTTGGCAGCACTGTTGTCGGCAATGTAGCCGCGCACGTCGATGCGCACCTGCAGCAGTTGCTGGCGGGCCTTGCTGATCAGCTGGTACTGGGCCAGGCGCACGCTGTCGGCCTCTGGGCGCGCCATGACTTCCTGGCTGAGGGCGTCCATGGCCTGGTCGGCGCGGGTGGCCGAGCCGTCCATGGCAACGCGCGCAGCGCGGGTGGCGTCGTAGCCTTGGCGCATCTTGTTCAGCGACACCTTGTAGGCGCTGATGGTTGCGCCCAGCTCATTCAGCAGCTTGACGTTGTCCGGGCTTGTGAAGGTGCTGGCCAGGTAGGCCTGCTGCTTGCTGAAGGCATCCAGCTTGGTCTGGGTGTTGGCGGCGGCAGCATCGTCGCCGTTGGCGATCATGTACTGCAGGCGCGCGATGCGCAGGTCGGTCAGGTCTTTGTTGAGCTGGCCGATGTCACCCATCCAGTTGCTACGGTCGATCAGGCTGCCCAGGCTGGTCCAGCCGGTCAGAGCCAGCAGGCCGGTGAGGATCAGCACCAGGCCGAAGCCCAGGCCAAGTTTGAGGTTGACGCTGATGTTAGCGAACCAGCTGTTCATGCACGCTCTCCAGAAGTAGTTTTCGCTCTCTTGATCTTCGATCGCAAGGCGTTGTTGTTCTGGCTGCCCGCTGATTCGTGCAGGGGTTATCGGCAATGATCAGGGAAGCTGAAACGCTTTTTCAGCAAAAGACGGTCTTGCACCATCACTCAGGCTGCCGCCTCACCTTGTAGGAGCAGCCTTGTGCTGCGAAGAGGCCGGTAAGGCTAAAGATTGTCTTCGGCTGCAATGGCCTCTTCGCAGCACAAGGCTGCTCCTACAAGGACCGCACCTGCATGCGGCAGATGTTAGAGGCTGCGCGCGCTGAAGGTATCGCAGCTGTTCACCTCACCTTGGGCAAACCCGGCTTTGAACCAGCGCACCCGCTGTGCCGAGGTGCCATGGGTGAACGAGTCCGGCACCACGCGCCCACGGCCTTGCTGTTGCAGGCGGTCATCGCCAATGGCGTTGGCGGCGTTCAGCGCTTCCTCGACGTCACCCGGTTCCAGCCAGTTCAGGCGCTTTTGCGCCTGGTAAGCCCACACGCCGGCGAGGCAGTCGGCCTGAAGTTCCTGGCGCACCAACAGGCCGTTGTCGCCCTCCATGCGCTGGCCGTTGCGGCGTGCGGCATCGACCTTGGCCGAAACACCCAGCAGGGTCTGTACGTGGTGGCCGATTTCGTGGGCGATCACGTAGGCCTGGGCGAAGTCGCCCGCCGCAGCGAAGCGGGTTTCCATTTCGCGGAAGAACGACATGTCCAGGTACACCCGTTGGTCAGCCGGGCAGTAGAACGGCCCCACCGCCGCCGAAGCAAAGCCACAGGCCGAATTGACCTGGCCACTGAACAGCACCAGCTTGGGGTCGCGGTATTGCTTGCCGGCTTCGGCAAACAGCGCTTTCCAGGTGTCCTCGGTATCGCCCAGCACCGAGGCGACGAACTCGGCCTGCTGGTCGTTGGCCGGTGGCGCCTTGGCGCCTGTGCCACTGGGTGCCGTTTGCTGTTGCTGCTGTTCCATCTGGCCGGTGAGCTGGCCAAGAATCTGCAACGGGTCCTGTCCGGTGAGCCAGCCGATGCCAACGATCAGCAGAATCGCCCCAAGCCCCAGCCCTTTGCCGCCGCCGAAACGCATGCCGCCGCCACCGCCACCTTCACCCCGGGCATCCACCACGTTGTCGCTGCGTCGGCCTTTTCGCCATTCCATGAGTGCTCTCCCGAGCGTGAAACAAGAAGACAAAGATTAGTTCAGGAACTGCACAACTGTCAGGCCAAGGTGTTAATCCATAACCATTTGGTTATGTATGGAGTGGTCGATTTCAATATTAATTGCGCGCGACCTCCCGGAAACTGTAAGTCCGCCTGCCACGCCCAGGCGTTCACATAATTCCAAGAGAGGAATCCGGCATGCCCGCACAGGACAACAGCCGCTTCGTGATCCGTGATCGCAACTGGCACCCCAAAGCCCTTACGCCTGACTACAAAACGTCCATTGCCCGCTCGCCGCGCCAGGCACTGGTCAGCATTCCACAGTCGATCAGCGAAACCACTGGTCCGAACTTCTCCCACCTGGGCTTCGGCGCCCACGACCATGACCTGCTGCTGAACTTCAACAACGGTGGCCTGCCAATCGGCGAGCGCATCATCGTTGCCGGCCGCGTGGTCGACCAGTACGGCAAGCCTGTGCCGAACACCCTGGTGGAGATGTGGCAAGCCAATGCCGGTGGCCGCTATCGGCACAAGAACGACCGTTACCTGGCACCGCTGGATCCGAACTTTGGTGGTGTCGGCCGTTGCCTGACCGACAGCGACGGCTATTACAGCTTCCGCACCATCAAGCCGGGCCCGTACCCATGGCGCAACGGCCCGAACGACTGGCGCCCGGCGCACATCCACTTCGGCATCAGCGGCCCGTCGATTGCCACCAAGCTGATCACCCAGCTGTATTTCGAGGGTGACCCGCTGATCCCGATGTGCCCGATCGTCAAGTCGATCGCCAACCCTGAAGCTGTACAGCAGTTGATCGCCAAGCTCGACATGAGCAACGCCAACCCGATGGACTGCCTGGCCTACCGCTTTGACATCGTGCTGCGCGGCCAGCGCAAGACCCACTTCGAAAACTGCTGAGGAACCCGCCATGCCAATCGAACTGCTGCCGGAAACCCCTTCGCAGACCGCCGGCCCCTACGTGCACATCGGCTTGGCCCTGGAAGCGGCCGGCAACCCGACCCGCGATCAGGAAATCTGGAACCGCCTGGCCAAGCCAGACGCGCCAGGCGAGCACATCCTGCTGCTCGGCCAGGTGTATGACGGTAACGGCCACCTGGTGCGCGACTCGTTCCTGGAAGTGTGGCAGGCCGACGCCAATGGCGAGTACCAGGATGCCTACAACCTGGAAAACGCCTTCAACAGCTTTGGCCGCACCGCTACCACCTTCGATGCCGGTGAATGGACCCTGCACACGGTGAAGCCGGGTGTGGTGAACAACGCGGCTGGCGTACCGATGGCGCCGCACATCAACATCAGCCTGTTTGCCCGTGGTATCAACATCCACCTGCACACGCGCCTGTATTTCGATGACGAAGCCCAGGCCAACGCCAAGTGCCCGGTGCTCAACCTGATCGAGCAGCCACAGCGGCGTGAAACCTTGATTGCCAAGCGTTGCGAAGTGGACGGGAAGACGGCGTATCGCTTTGATATCCGTATCCAGGGGGAAGGCGAGACGGTGTTCTTCGACTTCTGATGGAAACCCAGGGCCGCACAGCGGCCCCGGGGCTATCAGCCGTTCACAGGCTTCAGGTCAAACGCATCGGCCTGGTACTGGAACAGCAGGCAATCGGCCGCCGCAGTGCATCCGCTTTCATGCACCAGGTCGGCCGGCAGCCTGTAGTAGGACCCGGCTGAAAACTCGGTGCGTTTGCCATCGATTACCGCGTAGAAAGTACCCTTCAGCACCACGGTCGGCAGTGCCTGGCTATGCTGGTGCAGACCGTTGTCGGTCCCTTTCCTGAATTTCACATAGGCCGAGTAAGGCCCCTTGCCGAAAATGTTCCCCTCAACGTTGGCGTAGCTGACTGCGCCGTTGGTGTTGGGTACGTCCTGCCACTTCAATGCTGCACTATCGGGTACTGACACGGTTTTTTCTGCTGCGTTGATGCCAACGGCCAGGGTGGCGAGCGCCACGCCCGCAATGATTGCCTGCAATGCCTTCATGGTGGTGTTCCTTCGTTGAGTGACAGTGCAACGAAGCCTAACCAAACAGTTTCTGCACAAATACGGCTCTCGGTGCGCATGACTTGTTCCTGATTTGCACAGATCAGGCCTGCCATCTCGGCTGCGCGTAGTAGGTTTGCGCATAGTCCAGCAACGCCCGCACTTTGGGCGCCAGGTAGCGGCTTTGCGGGTACACCGCATACAGGTTGCGTGGGGGCAGTTTCCAGTCGTTGAGCACCGGCACCAAGCGCCCGTCCAGCAAGGCGTCATGCACGATGAAACGATCAAAGCTGGCAATGCCCAGCCCGCCAATGGCAGCAGCGCGCAGGGCCATCGGCGAGTTGGCGCTGAGGCGCCGGGGCATCAGGATGTTGCGCTGTTCACCCTCTGGGTTGGTCAGATACAGACGCTGTGGGTGAGGCAGATTGCTGTAGCCGAGCAGGGGATGGTCAACCAGTGTGTCGAGGGAAGTTGGCGTGCCGTGACGTTCCAGGTAGCGAGGTGCCGCCACCAGTAGCACCTCGCTGTGGGCCAGCAGGCGGGCTACCAGGCTGGAGTCGGGCAGATGATCGGTAATCCGAAGGCAGACATCGATTTGCTCTTCCAGCAGGTCGATGAAGCGATCGCTGCAATTGAGCTCGACCTGCAGCTGTGGGTGGCGCTCGACGAAGTCCGGCAGCCAGCGCCCCAGTTCAAGTTCGCCGAACGCAGTTGCCACGCCCAGGCGCAGGGTACCCGCGGGTTGCTGCTGATGCTCCGAAAGCTCCAGGGTCATCGCCTGCATCTGTTCGAGGATCTGCACGCAGTGGCGGTAGAAGAGTGTTCCTGCTTCGGTCAGGTGCAGGCGGCGGGTGGTGCGGGTGAGCAGTTGCGTGCCCAGCTGGCGTTCCAGCTGTTTCACCTGGCGTGACAGCACGGTGTGGGACAGGCCTGCCTGGCTGGCGGCGGCACTGAAGCTGCCGAGGTCGACGACCCGGCGAAAGGCCTGCATGGCGTTCAACTGGTCCATCGGTACAGCTCCCCTGAAGCGCCCGGTGGAGCCTTGCAGGCCCCACCGGGTAGCAGATCAGCGCCGCACCAGCAACACGCCGCTTTCCATGTGATGGGTATACGGGAACTGGTCGAACAGCGCGCAGTGTTCGATACGGTGGGTATCTTGCAGCTGGGCGATGTTCTGCGCCAGTGTCTCGGGGTTGCAGGAGATGTACAGGATCCGCTCGAAACGCCGGGTCAGCTCGCAGGTGTCAGGGTCCATCCCCGCGCGCGGCGGGTCGACAAACACAGTGCCGAAGTCATAGCTTTTCAGGTCGATGCCTTCCAGGCGACGGAACGGCCGCACCTCATTCAGCGCCTGGGTCAGCTCTTCGGCCGACAAGCGTACCAGGCGGACGTTATCCACAGCGTTCTCGTCGAGGTTGCTGAGCGCGGCATTGACCGAGGTCTTGCTGATTTCGGTCGCCAGCACCTGGCGCACGCGGGTGGCCAGCGGCAGGGTGAAGTTGCCGTTGCCGCAGTACAGCTCCAGCAAATCGTCCTGGCGCTCGCCAATGGCCTCGAAGGCCCAGCTCAGCATCTTCTGGTTCACCGCGCCGTTGGGCTGGGTGAACGCGCCTTCCGGCTGGCGATAGCTGAACACACGGCCAGCTACGTCGAGTTTTTCCACCGCGTAGTCGCGGCCGATCACCAGGCGCTTGCCCTTGGAGCGGCCGATGACGCTCACGCCCAGCGCTTCAGCCAGTTGCCGCGCTTCTACTTCCCAGGCCTCGTCCAGCGGGCGGTGGTAGCACATCGTGATCATCGCATCGCCGGCCAGAGTGGTGAGGAACTCCACCTGGAACAGGCGGTTGCCCAGTTCCTCGCTGGCCTGCCATGCCGCCTTCAGGCGCGGCATCAGTGCATTGATGCGCTGGCTGGCAATGGGGAAATCCTCGATCAGGATCGCCTTGTGCTTCTCGCCCGGGGCAAACATGGCGTAGTGGCGCTGGCCATCCTCGCGCCACAGGCGGAACTCGGCGCGCAGGCGGTAGTGCTCGCGCGGCGAGTCGAAAACAGCCGGTTCCGGCGCGCCAAATGGCGCCAGCAGCTCGCGCAGCCGGGCCACCTTGGCGTCCAGCTGGGTGGCGTAGGAGGAGGGGTCGAAAGCAGCACTCATGCGTTGAACCAGCCCAGCTTGATGACGAACAGGATGGAAAGGATCACCAGGGCCGGGTTCAGGTCGCGGTGGCGGCCGGAGATCAGCTTGACGGCGGTCCAGGAAATGAAGCCGAAGGCGATGCCGTTGGCGATCGAGTAGGTCAGCGGCATGGCCAGGGCCGTCACCACCACCGGTGCGGCTTCGGTGACGTCGTCCCAGTTTATTTCTGCCAGGCCCGAGGCCATCAGCACGGCGACGAACAGCAGCGCCGGCGCGGTGGCGAACGCCGGCACGCTACCGGCCAGGGGGGCGAAGAACAGCGCCAGCAGGAACAGCACGGCAACCACGATGGCAGTCAGGCCGGTGCGGCCACCGGCGCTCACGCCCGCAGCGGACTCGATGTAGCTGGTGGTGGTCGAGGTGCCCAGCAGGGAACCGGCCATGGCGGCGGTGCTGTCGGCGATCAGGGCGCGGCCCATTTTCGGCATGTGGCCGTCCTTGCCCATCAGGCCGGCGCGCTTGGCCACGGCGATCAGGGTGCCGGAGTTGTCGAACAGGTCAACGAACAGGAACGCGAAGATCACGCTGATCAGGCCCACATCGAGGGCACCGGCGATGTCCAGCTGCAGGAAGGTAGGTGCCAGCGAAGGTGGCATCGACACGATACCGCCGAACGGCGTGACGCCCATCGCGATCGACGCGACGGTGACGGCCAGGATGCCGATCAACACCGCGCCGCGCACCTTCAGCGACTCAAGGCCGACGATCAGGAAGAAGCCCAGGGTGGCGAGAATCACCGACGGCTGCTTGAGGTCGCCCATGCCCACCAAGGTGGCCGGGTTATCAACGACGATGCCGGCGTTATGCAGGGCGATCAATGCCAGGAACAGACCGATGCCGGCGGCAATAGCCGAACGCAGCGGCAGCGGGATGCTGTTCACGATCCACTCGCGGATGCGGAAGATCGACAACAGGAAGAACATCACCGCCGACAGGAACACCGCGCCCAGCGCCACTTGCCAGGTGTGGCCCATGTGCAACACCACGGTGTAGGTGAAGAACGCGTTCAGGCCCATGCCCGGCGCCAGGGCGATCGGGTAGTTGGCAATCAGGCCCATGGTCGCAGAGCCGATGGCCGCTGCCAGGCAGGTGGCGACGAAGATCGCGCCCTTGTCCATGCCGGTCTCGCCGAGGATGCTCGGGTTGACGAACAGGATGTAGGCCATGGCCAGGAAGGTGGTGACGCCCGCGAGAATCTCGGTGCGCACGTTGGTGTTGTGTGCTCTTAGTTGAAACAGCCTTTCCAGCATGCCCGCTCCCCAAGGCGCCCCCGGCGCCATGAATGTATCGACCCCATCAGCAAAGCACAGACCGTACCGGTTGCCGTGGTTTTGTGTGGGGAGGAAAAAAGCCGCGCATCATACCAGCATGCTTGGCAGGGGCCTATGGCCGTTGGGGAATGGGTTTCCATGGCCGGTACCGGCCCTGTGGGGTGGGCTTGTCCCGCGAAGAGGCCGGCACAGGCAACTGATCAACCGTTATGCAACCGGTCCCGCTTGGCCAGTGTCGGGAACATTTTTATCCACAGCCCCGTCACCAGCAGTGTGCCCACCCCGCCCATCACCACCGCCGGCACTGTGCCAAACCAGTGCGCCGTCACCCCCGATTCGAACTCGCCGAGCTGGTTCGAGGCACCAATGAACAAGCCGTTGACCGCGCTCACGCGCCCGCGCATTTCGTCCGGGGTTTCCAGTTGCACGAACGAACTGCGAATGACCATGCTGATCATGTCCGCCGCGCCCAGCACCACCAGCACCGCCAGCGAGAACCAGAACGAGGTCGACAGGCCGAAGGCGATAGTGGCCACGCCGAACACGCCGACTGCGGTGAACATGGTTCGCCCGACGTTGCGCTCGAACGGGAAGCGCGCCAGCCACAGCGACATGCACAATGCCCCCACCGCTGGCGCCGAACGCAGCAGGCCCAAGCCCAGCGGGCCGGTCAGCAGGATGTCCTTGGCGAACACCGGCAGCAGCGCGGTGGCCCCACCCAGCAGTACGGCGAACAGGTCCAGCGAAATGGCGCCGAGGATGTCGGGACGACTGCGAATGAAGCGGATGCCGGCCAATAGCGATTCGATGCTGGCACGCCCGCGCTGCACCACCTGGCCGCGCGCCTGCAGGCTCAGGGTGAGCACGCAGGCGATGGCATACAGGGCCACGGTGGGGCCATACACCCAGAGGCTGCCAAAGGCATACAGGAAGCCGCCCACCGCCGGCGCCACGATGGTTGCCGACTGGGTAGCCGACGCCGAAGCCGCCACCGCTCGCGGGAACAGCCCGGGCGGCACCACGTTAGGTAACAGCGCCTGGGTCGCCGGCATTTCGAATGAGCGCGTGGCGCCCAGCAGGAAGGCGAGGGCGAAGATCAGCTCGCGGGTGACGTTGTCGGTGGCGCTGCCCACCGCCAGCGCCAGGGCGATCAGCCCCTGCAGGCTCTGGCACAGGGCGGCGACCTTGCGCCGGTCATAGCGGTCGGCCACATGCCCGGTGTGCAGCATGAACAGCACTCGCGGGGCGAACTCGACCAGGCCGACCAGGCCCAGGTCCAGCACGTTGCCGGTCAACTGGTAGAGGTGCCAGCCAATGGCCACGGTGAGCATCTGGAAGCCACTGGCGGTGAATACACGGGCCAGCCAGAAGGCCAGGAAGGGGCGGTGGTGACGCAACAACTGCGGTGCGGAATCGGACATCGGAAACCAGGGGCCTCGGCGCAGTAGAGGGGGGGCGCAGCGTATCACCTGTTTGTAACAAGCGGTTACTGTTTGCCCGGATCTGCACTTTTTCACGCGTTATGAAAGAGGGTGGGGCAACCGGTCACGCGGCAAACAGCCACACGGCCCGCCGGTCTATTCGGGACTATGCTTCCTAGCATTCGTTGATCTGGGTCAATCGTTCCAGATTCAACGAATTGGCCCTCTGGGCCGGAATCCCTGCGATCGAACAGAACAATTCCAACGCGCCGTACTCGACCAAGTGGGGGCAGTGGGCGACTTGGGCCACAAGCCCGGACGCCGGATTATCTGAAGAGGAAGCACCATGTTCGGAATAGAGGCCTTAGAGCTCGCCCGAATGCAGTTTGCCTTTACCGTTTCGTTCCACATCCTGTTCCCGGCCATCACCATTGGCCTGGCGAGCTACCTGGCAGTCCTCGAAGGCCTCTGGCTGCGGACCCACCAGCAGGTCTACCGTGACCTCTATCACTTCTGGTCAAAGATATTTGCCGTCAACTTTGGCATGGGCGTGGTCTCGGGCCTGGTCATGGCCTACCAGTTCGGTACCAACTGGAGCCGCTTCTCCGACTTTGCTGGCGCCGTCACCGGCCCGCTGCTCACCTACGAAGTACTCACTGCCTTCTTCCTTGAAGCCGGTTTCCTCGGTGTCATGCTGTTCGGCTGGAACCGTGTCGGCCGCGGCCTGCACTTCTTCTCCACGGTGATGGTGGCAATCGGTACGCTGGTTTCCACGTTCTGGATCCTGGCCTCCAACAGCTGGATGCAGACCCCCCAAGGCCACGAGATCATCGATGGCCGGGTGGTGCCGGTGGACTGGTTTGCGGTGGTGTTCAACCCATCGTTCCCCTACCGGCTGATGCACATGGCCACGGCCGCGTTCGTTTCCACGGCGTTCTTCGTTGGCGCCTCGGCGGCCTGGCACCTGCTGCGCGGGCGTGACAACCCGGCGGTGCGCAAGATGCTGTCGATGGCCATGTGGATGGCGTTGATCGTTGCCCCGATCCAGGCGGTGATCGGCGACTTCCACGGCCTCAATACGCTCAAGCACCAGCCGGTGAAAATCGCGGCAATCGAAGGCCACTGGGAGAATGTGCCTGGCGAGCCGACCCCGCTGATCCTGTTCGGTATCCCCGACATGAAGGCCGAGACCACGCGCTTCAAGGTCGAGATCCCGGCGCTCGGCAGCCTGATCCTGACCCACAGCCTGGACAAGCAGGTGCCGGCGATGAAGGAATTTCCGCCTGAGGACCGGCCTAACTCGACCATTGTCTTCTGGTCGTTCCGGATCATGGTCGGGCTCGGCTTGCTGATGATCTTCGTTGGCCTGTGGAGCCTCTGGCTGCGCAAGCGCGGCACGCTCTACACCTCGCGCCCGTTCCTGTATGTGGCGCTATGGATGGGGCCTTCGGGGCTGATTGCGTTGCTGGCCGGCTGGTTCACCACCGAGATCGGCCGCCAGCCCTGGGTGGTGTATGGCCTGATGCGCACGGCGGACGGTGTGTCCAACCACAGCTACGCCCAGCTTGGTTTCACCTTGGTGGCCTTCGTGGTGGTGTACTTCGCCCTGTTCGGCACCGGCCTTGGCTACATGATGCGCCTGGTGCGCAAAGGGCCGCAGACCGGCGAAGGCGACGAGCACACACCGGGCGGCCCTGGCCAGAAACGCACGCCGGCGCGGCCATTGTCTGCCGCCGATGATGGCCATGAGGCCAAGACTGCCAGCCTGAGCAAGGAGGACTGAGCCATGGGTATCGACCTTCCGCTGATTTGGGCCGTGATCATCATTTTCGGCGTCATGATGTACGTGGTGATGGACGGTTTCGACCTGGGCATCGGCATGCTGTTCCCGTTCGTCAAGGGCGAGCAGGACCGTGATGTGATGATGAATACCGTCGCCCCGGTGTGGGACGGCAACGAAACCTGGCTGGTCCTGGGCGGCGCCGGGCTGTTCGGGGCGTTCCCGATGGCCTATGCCGTGGTGCTCGAAGCCCTGTACCTGCCACTGATCCTGATGCTGATCGGCTTGATCTTCCGTGGCGTGGCCTTCGAGTTCCGCTTCAAGGCCACGGCAGACAAGCGTCATATCTGGGACAAGGCGTTCATCGGGGGCTCACTGGTCGCCACCTTCTTCCAGGGCGTGGCCCTGGGCGCCTTCCTCGAAGGCTTCAAGGTGGTCGACCGCCATTTTGCCGGTGGCACACTCGACTGGCTCACGCCGTTCAGCCTGTTCTGTGGGGTGGGGTTGATCGTTGCCTACACCCTGTTGGGGTGCACCTGGCTGATCATGAAGACCGAAGGGCCGCTGCAACAAAAGATGCATGACCTGGCCCGGCCTCTGGCGCTGGTACTGCTGGTAGTGATCGGTATCGTCAGCCTGTGGACGCCGATCGCTTATCCACAGATCGCCGACCGCTGGTTCAGCATGCCTAACCTGATCTGGTTCATGCCGGTGCCGCTGCTGGTACTGGTGACCTTCTACGGGCTGCTCAAGGCGGTGGCACGCCATGCGCACTACACGCCGTTCCTGCTCACCCTGGTGCTGATCTTCCTCGGCTACAGCGGCCTGGGCATCAGCCTGTGGCCGAACATCATCCCGCCGTCGATTTCGATCTGGGATGCCGCAGCGCCACCGCAAAGCCAGGGCTTCATGCTGGTGGGCACACTGTTCATCCTGCCGTTCATCCTCATGTATACCTTCTGGAGCTACTACGTGTTCCGCGGCAAGGTGACCCATGAAGACGGCTATCACTAGGAGGGCCGCATGATGACCGGCAAACATGGCCTGGAAGAGAAGAAACCGCTGTGGCAGCGACTGGGTTGGCTGGTGCTGATCTGGGCAATGAGCGTTGCAGCCCTGGGGGTGGCGGCGTGGGTGATGCGGCTTTTCATGGGGGCTGCGGGCCTTACCACCCATTGAGTAAGCCAGCTCCCACAGGTTAGCTACTGCCCTTGGGCAACGCTGAACCTGTGGGAGCTGGCTTGCCGGCGATAGGGCCGGTACAGGCTTACTTGCGGGCTTTCAGGATGACGAACTTGGGCGTCGCCGCCACCTGCTCCACCCCCCGGAACAACCGCGCCAGCTTGCTGTGATAGCCCAGGTGCCGGTTACCCACGATATACAACGCCCCACCTACCACCAGCGCCTCACGCGCCTGCTGGAACATGCGCCAGGCAAGGAAATCGCCCACCACCTGCTGCTGGTGGAACGGCGGGTTGCACAGCACCACATCGAGCGACTGCTTCTCCACCCCTGCCAACCCATCAGCCGCGACAAAAGTCGCCGGGCGCTCGCCCAGCGCGGCTTGCCAGTTTTCCTGCGCCGATTGCACCGCCATGTACGATTCGTCGACCAGCGTGTACTGGGCATCCGGGTTGGTCAGGGCGCTGGCAACGGCCAGCACGCCATTGCCGCAGCCCAGGTCTGCAACCCTCGCGTTGCCCAGGTCGCGTGGCAAATGCGGCAGAAATGCCCGGGTGCCGATATCCAGGCCTTCACGGCAAAACACGTTGGCGTGGTTGACCAGCTCCAGTGCCGGCGCGTCGAGACGGTAGCGGCTCGGGTAGGGCGAGCGGGCAACCGGCCGTTCGGCGAGCGTTGCGGTCAGCAGACGGGCCTTTTTCTGGGCCAGCGAGGCCTGCACCGGGCCAATGTACTTTTCCATCAGGTCGCCGGCTGCGTGTGGCAAGTGCTTGATCATCGCCCCGGCAATCACTTGCGCGCCAGGCGCCAGGTGGCCCTGCAGGCGGATCAGTTGTTCTTCAAGCAAGGCCAGGGTCTTGGGCACGCGCACCAGCACCCGGTCGAACGGGCCTTGCCAGCGTTCGCTGGCCGGTACGAAGGGCACGCTGTCGAACGGCAAGCCGTTGCGCGCCAGGTTCTTTTCCAGGGCCAGGTGCGCCAGGTGCGAATCGCCGCTGCTGACCACCTGCAGCCGGCCTGCCAGGCTGGCCGCCAAGGCACCGAAGCTGTCATTGAGCACCAGCACCCGGCAGTTGGCGTCGGGTGCCTGTTCGTGCAACTGCGCAAGCAGGTACTCGTCGGCGGCATCGAAAGCCTGCAACGGGTCGTTGGCCTGTTCCGGCTGGCGGATCAGGTCGAGTTCGGCGTAGGGGGTGGTCAACAGGGGCATGGCGTCTGGCTCGGGTATAAACTGCCCGATGCGGTTCGCCCCGGGCTTTGCCGGGCAATTCTACAGGGCTTTGCCCAAGGTCGCAGGTTTGAAGGTCAGATCCAGCCACGCATGGCGGCGATGGCGATGGCGCCTGCTTTGTTGGCGGCGTTGGTCTTGGTAATCACGCTGCGGATATGGAAGTTCACCGTGCTCTGCGACAGTGAGAGGATGCAGGCCACATCGGCTGCGGTCTTGCCGGCGGCCGACCATTTCAGCACTTCCAGTTCTCGCTCGCTCATTTTTGGTTGCGGTGGGCACAGTGCGTTCAGGTGGTGTTCGCCCAGTACTGCATGCAGGGTATGGCACAGCCACTGAACGCTGCCGGCCTTGTCGTAAAGCTCGACGATGTCGATTTTTTCGGCTGGCCTGGCCACGCTGATCTGGCTCTCGTTGTGCTGCAGGTCGTGCAGTGATTGCGTCCAGCCATGGCGCAAGCCGTGCAGGCAGGCCGCTTCGCGAAACTGCGGGGCTTCACGATACAGTTCGTCGGTCCACAGCACCGGCATGGTCGAGCTATGGCTGACGTTGGCGGCCGGGTCCTGCTTGTAGAACTCATCGCGTTGGTAGCGCTCGATCCACTCATCCGGGTAGTTGCTGTAGAGGTACACCCTGGGTGTCTGGGTGGCGATCTGGATGCGCATATTCAAGCCGAGGTATTCCATGCCCAGGTCTTGTGCCAGATGTACTGCGATGTCGAACAACTTCCGTGGCCTGCGCTCGTTGACGAACGCATGAAGGTGTTCGGGATTCCAGTGAAGCATCTGAAGCTCCTCGGGGTCTCGGATCCAATCCATTTGGGTACCCGGAACATTGTAGGAAAAGACCTACCATGGCGTTGGGATTATTTTGTTATAGCGATCTGGTTTTTCTGCAACTTCGGCACGATCACCCCTGATGAGGCCCTACAAAGCAGTGGTTTTTATCCGGGCCACTTTGCGCGACACTGTGCGCACGTCAAACCTGGAGCCCGATATGACCGCTAGCGCCGAAAAGTTCACCCGCCAGACCCTGCTCGATGTTCAGCCGCTCACGCCGAACCTCTTCAGCCTGCGGGTTACGCGCGATGCGGGGTTCCGCTTCCGGTCCGGCCAGTTTGCCCGCCTTGGCGTGACCAAGGCCGATGGCAGCGTGGTGTGGCGCGCCTATTCCATGGTCAGTGCACCCCATGACGAGCACCTCGACTTCTTCTCCATCGTGGTGCCAGGCGGGGAGTTCACCAGTGAGCTGAGCCGCCTGGGGGCGGGTGATACCTTGCTGATCGACCGCCAGGCTTTTGGCTTCCTTACCCTTGACCGCTTCGTAGGTGGCCGCGACCTGTGGCTGCTGGCGACCGGCACCGGAATTGCGCCATTCATGTCGATCCTGCAGGACTTCGAGGCCTGGGAGCGTTTCGACCGCATCAAGCTGGTGTATTCGGTGCGCGAGGCGAAAGAGCTGGCTTACGTGGATGAAATCGCCGGGCTGGAGCAGCGCGATTACCTGGCTGAGTACGCCGGCAAGTTGCAGTTCATTCCGGTGGTGACCCGTGAGCAGCACCCGGGGGCACTGAATGAGCGCATTACCACGCTGATCGAGAATGGCGACCTGGAGAAGGCAGCAGGGCTGGAGCTGTCGCCGGAACATTCGCGGGTGATGTTGTGCGGCAACCCGGAGATGATCGACGAGACGCGCAAGGTGCTGAAGGCGCGTGACCTGCAACTGAGCCTTAGCAAGCGGCCGGGACAGGTGGCTGTGGAAAACTACTGGTAATGCTTTTGGGGCCGCTGTGCGGCCCCCAGCAACCTCAAGGCAGCCGATTCTGGTTCTGCGTCTTGAGCAGATCGCGAATCTCGGTCAACAGGGTTTCTTCAGCGGAAGGCACTGGCGGCACAGTCGGTGCCACAGCTTCTTCACGCTTGAGCCTGTTGATTGCCTTCACACCTATGAAGATGGCAAAGGCAACGATCACGAAGTCGATCACGGTCTGGATGAACTTGCCATAGGCCAGCACCACTGCCGGAATATCACCTTCGGCTGCCTTCAGGGTAATGGCCAGGTCGCTGAAGTCCACCCCGCCGATCAACAGACCCAGTGGCGGCATGACCACGTCTCCGACGAAGGACGAGACGATCTTGCCGAAGGCTGCGCCGATGATGATACCGACCGCCATGTCGACGACATTGCCTTTGACCGCGAAGGCCTTGAACTCACTGATCATGCCCATATTTGGTTCCTTGTAACAAAAGGTAAGGTTAACGCAGTGTAAGCCACTAAAACGCTTCATGCGTTGTGTTCAGGGCTACTGACTGCGCTTAGAACGAATAGTTTTGTCGCATCCCGAAGCGTTCGAGACACGTCAGGCTCGGCTATCATGGCGGTTTTTTTCCAGGAGACCCCATCCATGGCCAAGGCCAAGCGCTTGTATGGCTGCACCGAGTGCGGCGCGACCTTCCCCAAATGGGCCGGCCAATGCGGCGAATGCGGGGCCTGGAACACCTTGGTCGAAACCATGATCGAGAGCGGCGGTGCCGCTGCGCCCAGTACTGGCCGCGCCGGTTGGACCGGGCAGCAAGCGCAGATCAAGACCCTGGCCGAAGTCAGCGTCGAGGAAATCCCGCGCTTCACCACCAGCAGCACCGAACTGGACCGCGTGTTGGGCGGCGGCCTGGTGGATGGCTCGGTGGTGCTGATTGGTGGCGACCCGGGCATCGGCAAGTCGACCATCCTGCTGCAGACCTTGTGCAACATCGCCGTGGGCATGCCGGCGCTGTATGTCACGGGTGAGGAGTCGCAACAGCAGGTGGCCATGCGCTCGCGGCGCCTGGGCTTGCCCCAGGACAAGCTCAAGGTGATGACCGAAACCTGCATCGAAACCATCATTGCCACGGCACGCGTCGAGAAACCGCGGGTGATGGTGATCGACTCGATCCAGACCATCTTCACCGAGCAGTTGCAGTCGGCACCCGGCGGCGTGGCCCAGGTGCGTGAGAGCACGGCGCTGCTGGTGCGTTACGCCAAGCAGAGCGGTACGGCGATCTTCCTGGTCGGCCACGTGACCAAGGAAGGCTCGCTGGCCGGCCCGCGGGTACTGGAGCACATGGTCGATACCGTGCTGTATTTCGAAGGTGAGTCCGACGGCCGCCTGCGCCTGTTGCGAGCGGTGAAAAACCGTTTTGGCGCGGTCAACGAACTGGGCGTGTTCGGCATGACCGACCGGGGCCTGAAAGAGGTGTCCAATCCGTCGGCGATTTTCCTTAACCGTACCCAGGAAGAAGTGCCGGGCAGTGTTGTGATGGCGACTTGGGAGGGCACCCGGCCAATGCTGGTCGAGGTACAGGCACTGGTCGACGACAGCCACTTGGCCAACCCGCGCCGGGTAACCCTGGGCCTGGACCAGAACCGCCTGGCCATGTTGCTGGCGGTGCTGCACCGCCACGGCGGTATTCCCACCCACGATCAGGACGTGTTCCTCAACGTGGTGGGCGGGGTCAAGGTGCTGGAGACGGCTTCGGACCTGGCGTTGCTGGCGGCGGTGATGTCCAGCTTGCGTAACCGGCCACTGGCCCATGGGCTGCTGGTGTTTGGCGAGATCGGCCTGTCGGGCGAGGTGCGGCCGGTGCCCAGTGGCCAGGAGCGGTTGAAGGAAGCGGCCAAGCATGGCTTCAAGCGCGCCATCGTGCCCAAGGGCAATGCGCCGAAAGAGTCGCCGGCGGGGCTGCAGGTTATTGCCGTCACCCGCCTGGAACAGGCCCTGGATGCATTGTTCGAGTAATTCATGACCTGTCAGGGGACTCGCCGCCTCAGGATGGCGCGGTACCTGTAGGAGCAGCCTTGTGCTGCGAAGAGGCCGATATGGCCAGCAGATTTGTATGGGCAGCAATGGCCTCTTCGCAGCACAAGGCTGCTCCTACAAGGAGCGGGCAAACCCGCGAAAGGGCCAGTACAGTCAAACGAAAAAGGGGCCGACGATGCGCGTCGGCCCCCCACTCACCGCTCAGTCAGCGGTCAATGCTCGGCAACTGCCGCACGCCTGACCGTCTGGTTGCCATGCTCGTCCAGTTCCAGCAATGGCACTTCATTTCCTTCGGCATCGAACAGCTTGCCATCCTTGAAGTAGTCGCCATCACGCAGTGCGGAAATGTCGGAGTACTGGATGGTGCGTTCGTACGCTGCGGCGAACACGGACTGGTTTTCCGAGTTGCCGGTGGTGAAGTGGTTGAAGATCAGGTTCAGCAGGATGGCCATGATCGCCGCCGAACTGATGCCCGAGTGGAAGATGGTCTCGAACCAGTTCGGGAAGTGGTGGTAGAAGGTTGGCGCGGCAATCGGGATCATGCCGAAGCCCAGCGAAGCGGCGACGATGATCAGGTTGACGTTGTTCTTGTAGCTGACCTTGGACAGGGTGCGGATACCACTGGCCGCCACCGTGCCGAACAGCACGATGCCCGCACCGCCCAGTACCGGGGTGGGTACTGCAGCAATCACCCGGCCCATGACCGGCAGCAGGCCGAGCACCACCAGGATCACACCGCCCGTGGCCACCACGTAACGGCTCTTGACCCCGGTCACGGCCACCAAGCCAACGTTCTGGGCGAACGCGCTCTGGGTGAACGAGCCGAAGATCGGCGCCAGGATGCTCGATGCCATGTCGGCGCGCAGGCCGTTGCCCAGGCGCTTGGAGTCGACCTTGGTGTCGATGATCTCACCCACGGCGAGGATGTCGGCCGAGGTTTCCACCAGGGTTACCATGATTACGATGCACATCGACAGGATCGCGGCGATGTGGAATTCCGGCATGCCGAAATGGAACGGCGTGGGGAAGGCGAACATCGCACCTTCGGTGACCTTGCTGAAGTCGGTCATGCCCAGCGCCCAGGCGATCAGGGTACCGAGCACCATGGCCAGCAGGATCGACAGGCGCGAGATGGTCGCGCTGCCCAGCTTGCTCAGCAGCAGCACGATGGCGAAGGTCAGCCCCGCCAGGCCGATGTTGGCCACGCTGCCGAATTCCGGCGAGGCGCTGTTGCCACCCATCACCCAGCGTGCAGCCACCGGCATCAGGGTCAGGCCGATGGTGGTGATGACGATACCGGTCACCAGCGGCGGGAAGAACTTGGTGATGCGCGAGAACACCGGGGTGATCAGGAAGCCGATCAGCGATGCTGCCATGACCGCGCCGAGCACGCCTGGCAGGCCACCGCCGCCCTCGCTGCTGAGGATCGCCCCCATGGTGGCCACACCGGCGAACGACACGCCCTGCACCAGCGGCAACTGGCAGCCGAAGAACGGCAGGCCGAGGGTTTGCAGCAGGGTGGCCAGGCCACCGGCAAACAGCGAGGCAGCAATCAACATGCCGATTTCGGCGCCGTTGAGGCCTGCGGCCTGGCCCAGGATCAGGGGTACCGCGACGATCCCTCCGTACATGGTCAACACATGCTGCAGACCGTAAGCCAGGTTGGCACCAAGCCCGAGGTTTTCATCCTCGGGGCGCTTGGCGGGAGACGTGCTAGGGGACGTAGTCATGGAGCAGGCTCTCTGTTTATTTTTGTGTCGCTACTGTAGACAGTTCCGGCAAATGATTACCACAAGAATTGTATACAATATTTTGATCGGAGCGCGCACAAGGGCGGTCGCCGGATGTGCGAAAACCCAATGCAGAAGGCGTACCAACTCACCAAATGCTGTATTAGAGGGGTGTGTACAAAGTGCTGCTACCCAGGCTTAAAGCTGTCTGGGTAGACAGGAAACACATCGGGGGGAGGCTATTAGCTAGCTAAGAGATTTCATTATTCGATGAGTTCGCGCAGCTCACGCATCATTTCGGTGCTGTCGGCCACGTTCAATTCCACAAGACGGTGCAAGTGGCTCATCGAATCGATGTCGATGTACAGGCAGATGAAGCCCAGCCGGTCCGGTTCTTCGTGGCGCAGTTCGACCTGCATCTGCACCTCGGTCACTTCGTCGTTGAGCAGGATGTAGGCTTCGAAGTCCTGGCTCAGGTCGGGATCCCAGGGTTTAGGCCTTTCGACCAGCAGGCCCTTGAGGGACAGGTCGAGCAGTTTCACCTCCCAGCAACGTTCGCCCTGGCACAGCCTGGTCGGGGCGTCGAACTGGATACGCTGGAAACGGCGGCGTTCGTCGTGATCGCTCATGGCGTGGATCCTCGGGTAGGTCCTAAAGTGACATCCTGACTATAGTTAGAAGGGTATGTGCATCAGGTACCGCAATCTGGCCGCAGAGGCTCTAGACCAAAGCAAGTGTGGCAATGCGCCTTGACTCGCCCTAGACTCGGTGGGCGGTCTTTCCAATCCACCAGCTGGAAGCTAACCATGAACAACAATAATAGCCTGCTACGCCACATTCCGTGGCTGGCGCTGGCAGTCATAGGGGCCTGCGCGCTGGGTGTGGTCGCCCTGCGTCGCGGTGAGGCAATCAACGCCTTGTGGATCGTGGTCGCGGCAGTGGCCATCTACCTGGTTGCCTACCGTTACTACAGCCTGTTCATCGCCACCAAGGTGATGCAACTGGACCCGCGCCGCGCTACCCCGGCGGTGCTCAACAACGACGGCCTGGACTACGTCCCGACCAACAAACACATCCTCTTCGGTCACCACTTCGCTGCCATCGCCGGCGCAGGCCCCCTGGTCGGCCCGGTGCTCGCCGCGCAAATGGGCTACTTGCCCGGCACGCTGTGGCTGATCGCCGGCGTGGTGCTGGCCGGTGCGGTGCAGGACTTCATGGTCCTGTTCATGTCCACCCGCCGCAACGGCCGTTCGCTGGGCGACATGGTGCGCGAGGAGATGGGCCGCATTCCGGGCACCATCGCCCTGTTCGGCTGCTTCCTGATCATGATCATCATCCTTGCGGTGCTGGCGCTGATCGTGGTCAAGGCCCTGGCCGAGAGCCCGTGGGGCATGTTCACGGTGATGGCGACCATCCCGATCGCGATGTTCATGGGCATCTACATGCGCTACATCCGCCCGGGCCGCATTGGCGAGATCTCGGTGGTTGGCGTGGTATTGCTGCTGGCCTCGATCTGGCTGGGCGGCGTGATCGCTGCGGATCCGGTCTGGGGCCCGGCGTTCACCTTCACCGGCGTGCAGATCACCTGGATGCTGGTGGGCTACGGCTTCGTCGCCGCAGTGCTGCCGGTGTGGCTGGTGCTGGCGCCGCGTGACTACCTGTCGACCTTCCTCAAGATCGGCACCATCGTTGGCCTGGCCATCGGTATCCTGATCATTGCGCCCGAGCTGAAAATGCCGGCGCTGACCCAGTTCACCGACGGCACAGGCCCGGTGTGGAAGGGCACCCTGTTCCCGTTCCTGTTCATCACCATCGCCTGTGGTGCGGTGTCGGGCTTCCATGCCCTGATCTCTTCGGGCACCACGCCCAAGCTGCTGGACAACGAAACCAACGCCCGTTACATCGGCTACGGCGGCATGCTGATGGAGTCGTTCGTGGCCATCATGGCCATGGTCGCCGCTTCGGTGATCGAACCGGGCGTGTACTTCGCCATGAACAGCCCGGCCGCCGTGGTGGGTGCAGACGTTGCGTCGGTGGCGCAGACGGTCAGCAGCTGGGGCTTCCTGATTACCCCTGAGCAGCTTGAAGCCGTCGCCCGTGACATTGGTGAGCACACCATCCTGGCCCGTGCCGGCGGTGCGCCAACCCTGGCAGTCGGTATCGCGCAGATCCTGCACCAGGTGTTGCCAGGTGAAAACACCATGGCTTTCTGGTACCACTTCGCGATCCTGTTCGAGGCACTGTTCATCCTCACCGCAGTGGACGCCGGTACCCGTGCCGGGCGCTTCATGCTGCAAGACCTGCTGGGCAGCTTCGTACCGGCACTCAAACGCACCGAATCGTGGGGGGCCAACCTGCTCGCCACCGCTGGCTGCGTGGCAATGTGGGGCTATCTGCTGTACCAGGGCGTGATCGACCCGCTGGGTGGCATCAACACCCTGTGGCCACTGTTTGGCATCTCCAACCAGATGCTCGCCGGTATCGCCTTGATGCTCGGTACTGTGGTGCTGATCAAGATGAAGCGTCAGCGCTACATCTGGGTCACCCTGGTGCCGGCCGTGTGGCTGCTGATCTGTACCACTGCTGCAGGCCTGATCAAGCTCTTCGACCCGAACCCGGCCGTTGGCTTCCTGGCTTTGGCCAAGAAGTACAGCACCGCGCTGGACGCCGGCCAGGTACTGGCCCCGGCCAAGGACATCGGGCAGATGCAGCACGTGATCTTCAACGCCTACACCAACGCGGGCCTGACCATTCTGTTCCTGCTGGTGGTCTTCAGCATCCTGTTCTTCGCCATAAAGGTCGGCTACGGCGCCTGGGGCCGCAAGGAGCGCAGCGACAAGGAAACCCCGTTCCAGGCCTTGCCTGACGCGTAATCGAGAGGACTGCAATAATGTTCAACGACTTGGGTCGACTGGGGAAATACCTGGGGCAGGCAGCCCGCCTGATGGTCGGCATGCCCGACTACGACAACTATGTCGAACACATGCAGAAGACGCATCCGGACAAGCCGGTGATGAGCTACGAGGCGTTCTTCCGCGAGCGCCAGGAAGCCCGTTACGGTGGCAAGTCCGGGCCCAAATGCTGTTGAACCCTAAGCGTTGACCTGTCCGGCCTCATCGCCGGCAAGCCAGCTCCCACAGGTACTGCATAGGCCACAAGGTCTGTGCAGCTCCTGTGGGAGCTGGCTTGCCGGCGATGGGGCCACTGTTTTTTCCGCACAGGAGATGTTCTGCGTGCAGACGCCCATTCCCGTAACCGTACTTACAGGCTTCCTCGGTGCTGGCAAGACCACCTTGCTCAAGCACATGCTCAAGGCCGAGCACGGTCTGAAGATTGCCGTGATCGAAAACGAATTCAGCGAGGCCGGCATCGACAGCCAACTGCTGGGCGACGAGCCGGTGCAGGTGATGACCCTGGCCAATGGCTGCGTGTGCTGCAGCATCCACGGTGACCTCACCCGCGCCTTGTACCTGTTGCTCGAGCGCCTGGACGCAGGCGAGATTGCCTTTGACCGGCTGGTAATCGAATGTACCGGCCTGGCCGACCCGGCGCCGGTGGCGCAAACCTTTTTTATCGACGAGGACTTGCGTGAGCGCTACATCCTCGACGGCATCATCACCCTGGTCGACGCTGTTCATGCCGAACTGCACCTGACCCAGACCATCGCCCAGGCCCAGGTCGGCTTTGCCGATCGCCTGCTGCTGAGCAAGACCGACCTGGCCGAGCCGGCTGCGGTGCAGGCCCTGCGCGAGCGCCTGGCGCGCATCAATGGCCGGGCCGCCATCCGCGTTGTCGAACACGGCCGCATCGACCTGGCTGAGCTACTGGATGTGCGTGGTTTCAACCTCAACCCCGACCTGGGCGCGAACCTGAAACCGATGCTTCGCCCGGTGCTCAAGCCCGCCACCCCCGACCGTATCTCCACCATGGTGCTGCGCACGGAAACCGCGCTGGACATCGACCGCCTCAGCGGCTTCATGAATGAGTTGCTGGAAACCCACGGCAAACAGCTGCTGCGCTACAAGGGCGTGCTGAACATTGCCGGAGAAGACCGCAAGCTGGTGTTTCAGGGCGTGCTCAAGCTTTACGGTTTCGACTGGGATGCAGAATGGGCCGAGGGTGAAGCCCGCGAGAGCGTAATGGTGTTCATCGCCGATGAACTGCCCGAGGCTACGATTCGGGCTGGCTTCGAGGCGCTGGCTGCGGGCTGAGCCGGCGCGGCGTTGCGGCCTGGAACCACTGCGGCCATGAGCTGCGGTGGCGGGTTTCCACCTCGATGCACGGGATCAGGCGTTCGGTCAGCACCGCCGTTTGCCGCACTGCCTTTGCCGTACGGTATTTGACGCTGTGGATGCACTCGCGGTCGCCGAATTCACAGCGGTTCAGCGCGGTACCGCCGCAGGGGCCATTGGCCAGGCCTTTGGGGCAGGTTTCCGGGCAGACGTACAGGGTGTCTTCCAGGCGGCAGCGGCCGCAGGTATCGCAACCCACCAGCGGCCGTTTCACCGCACGTTCCACCTTGTGCAGCACTTGTGCGCCAAGGTGCGTAGCCCACAGCGGTCGGCGTACCGCCCAGCCAAATGCCTTGCTCAGGCTGTTGCGGCGGCTGAACAGCAGTGAATGCATGCCGTGCATCAGGTGATAGCGTGCTTTCTCTTTGAACGAGGCATCGACCCGCGACTCGCCCTGGCGCCAAGCCGCTTGTGGCGGGTGGAATATCACGGCCGGCAGCCCGGGCATCTGCCAACTGGCCTGCCAGGCGGGCGCCCACTGCTCCAGCGTGTGGATCTGGGTTTGCCAGTGCTCGACACGGGCTTCCAGGGCCAGCAGCTGCTTCAGTTCGTGAACCCCCGACAGGTGCACACCGGCGTAGCCCATCAGTTTCACGCCAATGATCTGCAACGCCAGGCGGTCGACGCTGCGTGCCTGGGCAAAGGCCTTGGACTGCGCAGTCTCCGCTTCGAGCATGTCACGCATGGACGGTGTAACAGTGACCCCGGCCACGTGGTCGAGCATTGCCGCGCGCCCGTGGGTGAGGCTCATCAGGCAGGCCAGCATCGGCTTGGGCGTGGGCTGGCGACGCATCCAGTGCATGGCTTCCTGATGCTTGGCGGCATCGAAACCTAGTTGCAGGGTGAGGAAGTCGGCGCCTGCTGCGAGTTTTTTCTCGGCCTTGAAAAACTGGGCGCCGCCTTCTTCCTCACAGTACTTGAACGGGTTCAGTGCAGCGCCCAGCAGCCAGTGCGGGCAAGCCTGGCGGGCAACCAGCAGGGCGGCGACCGATTCCAGGTAGCGCACCGGGCGCTGGCCAGGCTCGTGGCCGGGCAGGCGGTCGCCGGTCAGCAGCAACAGCTGGTCGAGGCCTGCGGCGTCCATGCGTTGCAGTTGGGCAAGCAGGTGGTGACGCTCGCGGTCCTTGCCGGAAAAATGCGGCAGGGCAGGTACCGGGTTGCTGAACGAGGCGAGGGCGTCCAGCGGCGACATGTCCAGCGGGCTGCCGACGCGATCGCCGATGGCCACGGTCATTGGCCAGCCGCACAGGTGCGCGCGGGCCATGATCGCTTCCATGGCGGCGAAGCGTTCTGCAGAAGGCTTGGGGACGAACTCCATGACGCAGACGAAGTTCTGTTCGCGCAGCGCGGTTTTCAGCAGGCTCATGTGGCCGGGCACCTGGTGTGGTCAGGGTGGCATTGTGCGGCAGAAGGCGGGCGGGGTCATGTCCGGATGCGCAGGTCGGTGCTCTGAATGAGACATCATCATGATCATGAAAAAATCTTGGGTTCATCTCAAATTTAATGAGTTTGTCTCAAACCGGTCTCAACCGGACAATCCCCTCATTCATTTATGCAGGCTGAAGGGACAATACATGGCACTGGCACACAACCTGGGCTTTCCACGCATCGACCACGACAGCGAGCTACGTGCCCGCCACTGGCAGGTGCAGAGAGAGGCCGGCATCGAACTGCTGCCAGTGGGCGACTTTGCCTGGTTTGACCAACCGTTCGACCTGGGCTGGGCGCAACTTTTCGACGAAGTGGCACAGGCCAAGGCCTTGGGGCATGCGGTCAAGCCAGTGGTGATCGGCCCATTGACCTATCTGTGGCAGGGCGAAACCAACGACGGCATCGACACGCTGGAGCGCCTCGAACGCCTGCTGCCGCTGTATGACCAGCATCTCAACCGCCTGGCTACCCTGGGTGTCGAGTGGGTGCAGATCGATGAGCCGATTCTCGCCGAAGACCTTCCACAGGACTGGAAAAACGCTTTCGAGCGCGTCTATAACATTCTTCAGCGCGCGCCGCTTAAGAAGCTGATTGCCACCTACTCTGGTGGCCTTGGAGGCAACCTCGGCCTGGCCGCGAACCTGCCGGTCGATGGCCTGCACATCGACCTGGTTCAGGCACCCGACCAGTACGTGACCATTCTCGATCGCCTGCCGGCCTACAAAGTGCTGTCGCTGGGCCTGGTCGATGGCGTCAACGCCGCGCCTTGCAATCTGGGAGAGACCTTGGACCTGCTGCACGATGCCCATGAGCGCCTGGGAGAGCGGCTGTGGCTGGCACCATCCTGCTCGTTGACGCGCAGCCCGGTGGAAGTGGCCGTGCAGAAGTGCCAGGAAGTGGCGGTGTTGGTTGCTGCACTGGAAGAGAACCGGGCTGCCGCTTGATTTTCGGCAGCCTGTGCCGGCCCGTTCGCGGGTGAACCCGCGAATAGGCCGGGCCTGCTGATCAGCGCTCGATCGCCAGCGCCACCCCTTGCCCACCCCCGATGCACAAGGTCGCCAGGCCTTTCTTGGCGTCCCGCTTGATCATCTCGTGCAGCAAGGTCACCAGCACCCGGCACCCGGAAGCGCCAATCGGGTGGCCCAGGGCAATCGCCCCGCCATTCACGTTGACCCGCGCAGCATCCCATTCCAGCACCTTGCCCACTGCCAGCGCCTGTGCGGCAAAGGCTTCGTTGGCTTCGATCAGGTCCAGTTCGGCCAGCTGCCAACCGGCCTTGTCCAGGCAACGCTGAGTCGCTGAAACCGGGCCGATGCCCATGATTGCCGGGTCTACCCCTGCACTGGCATAGGCGGCGATCTTCGCCAGTACTGGCAAGCCCAGGGCTTTGGCCTTGGCGGCACTCATCAGCAGCACGGCGGCGGCGCCGTCATTCAGGCTGGAGGCATTGCCAGCGGTAACGCTGCCATCCTTCTTGAACGCAGGACGCAGTTTGGCCAGGGAGTCAGCGGTGGTGTCCGGGCGTGGCTGTTCGTCCTGGGCGAACACTTTGGGCTCACCCTTTTTCTGTGGCAGCACGATCGGGGTGATTTCATCATCGAAGCGGCCGGCCTCGATGGCCGCCACGGCCTTGCGCTGCGATTCGGCGGCAAAGGCGTCCTGCTGGTCACGGCTGAGGCCGTACTTGTCCACAAGGTTCTCGGCGGTGATGCCCATGTGATAGTCGTTGAAGGCATCCCACAGGCCATCGGTGATCATGCTGTCGATCAGCTGGCCATGGCCCATGCGCTGCCCAGTGCGGGCCGAAGGCATCACATAGGGGGCCAGGCTCATGTTCTCCTGGCCACCGGCAATCACCACCTCGGCATCACCGCAACGAATGGCCTGGGCGGCCAGGTGCAAGGCCTTGAGGCCCGAGCCGCAGACTTTGTTCAGGGTCAGCGCCGGTACGCTGTAGGGCAAGCCTGCCTTGATCGCGGCTTGGCGTGCCGGGTTCTGCCCGGCGCCGGCGGTGAGCACCTGGCCGAGGATCACTTCGTCCACCTGCGCCGGGGCCAGCCCGGTCTGCTCCAGCAGGCGCTTGATCACGGCGGCACCGAGGTCTACCGCAGGTACCGTGGCCAGGGCGCCCTGGAAGCTGCCGATGGCGGTGCGGGTAGCGGCGACGATGACCACGTCGTTCATTTGTTGTTCTCCGTGCGATGGGCGTAATGCCCAAGCATCGGTGGCTTTGGCTCATTTGTTAAGTTTGTTTTTCTTTCGGATTGATGTGAAAAACAAATCAATGGGCGCTCGGCGTTCTATCCAACTAAGCTGAATTCCGTGCTGTTTTCACTCAACTGAATGGAGCTCATACTCATGCGCACCCTCATCGCCTTGATGCTACTGATCGGCAGCAGCACAGCATTCGCCGCCACCCAATGCACCACCGCAGACAAAAGCACCTGGCAAGACCAGGAAAAGTTCCAGGCCCAGCTCAAGGAGCAGGGTTACAAGATCAACAAGTTCAAGGTTACCAAGGGCAACTGCTACGAGATCTATGGTCTCGACAAGGATGGCCGCAAGGTCGAGATCTACCATGACCCGGTGAGCGGCAAGGCGGTCAAGTCCGAGTACCACGATTGAACAGCGACGGCACGGTGCAGCTGTGGGACCCGCTCCTGCGGCTGTGCCATCTCTCCATCGCCGGTGTGTTCTTCGCCGACTATTTTTTCAACGAAGAAGGTGACGACTGGCACCAGTGGCTGGGTTACTACGCACTGGCCTGTGTCGTGGTGCGCGTGGTCTGGGGCTTTGTCGGGCCACCCAGCGCGCGCTGGGCCGATTTCTGGCCAACCCCGGCGCGCCTTGCAGGGCATGCCCGTGCGCTGCTGCGCGGCGAGCCTTGTCATCGCCTGGGGCATTCGCCGATTGGCGCCCTGGTGATGCTTTTGATGCTGACCGGTATCGCAGGGCTGGTCCTGACCGGCTGGGCGTCCCAGGAGGTGGATGCGCTGTGGGGCGCAGATTGGCCGACCGACCTGCACAGTTGGTTGGCCGATGCGGTGTTGGCGTTGGTGTGTGTGCATGTGCTGGCGGCCATCTACGAGAGTGTGCGCCTGCGCGAGAACCTGCCGTTGTCGATGATCACCGGGCGTCGCCGACGTCGCGATTGAGGGGACCTGTATTGGCCTCTTCGCGGGCTTGCCCGCTCCCACAGGTACTGCACCGGCCTTGAGGTTGTGAACCATCTGTGGGAGCGGGCGAGCCCGCGACGAGGCCGGCACAGGAGAACCTTGGTTTTGCATCCTTTTGATCACCCCGTAATATGTGTCGGATAACCTGCAGGGGTAGTCTCACCCTCTGATCAATCGGAATCGCCCCAAGCGGCGCTTCCCCGGCATAAACCTGACGAGGTACAGACATTGGCCATCATTCATCCTAAGGTTCGCGGTTTCATCTGCACCACGACTCACCCGAAGGGCTGCGAGCTCAACGTCCGTGACCAGATTGAAGCCACCCGCAAGCTGGGCGTGCGCGAGGATGGCCCGAAGAAGGTCCTGGTCATCGGTGCTTCCAGTGGCTACGGCTTGGCAGCGCGTATCACCGCAGCGTTCGGTTTCAAGGCCGACACCCTGGGCGTGTTCTTCGAAAAACCAGGCACCGAAACCAAGGCCGGCACTGCTGGCTGGTACAACTCCGCTGCCTTCGACAAGTTTGCCAAGGCCGAGGGCCTGTACAGCAAGTCGATCAACGGTGACGCCTTCTCCGACGAGGCCCGTGCCAAGGTCATCGAGCTGATCAAGAACGAGATGGGTGGCAAGGTCGACCTGGTCATCTACTCGCTGGCCTCGCCTGTGCGCAAACTGCCGCAGACCGGTGAAGTCATCCGCTCGGCCCTGAAGCCGATCGGCGAGCCTTACAAGTCGACCGCCATCGACACCAACAAGGACACCATCATCGAGGCCAGCATCGAGCCGGCCACCGAGCAGGAAATTGCCGACACCGTGACCGTCATGGGCGGCCAGGACTGGCAGCTGTGGATCGACGCCCTGGCAGGCGCCAACGTGCTGGCCGAAGGCGCTCGCACCGTGGCCTTCAGCTACATCGGCAGCGACATTACCTGGCCAATCTACTGGCACGGTGCGCTGGGCCAGGCCAAGCAGGACCTGGACGAAACTGCCCTGCGCCTGGACCAGAAGCTGGCCGGCGAAGTGAAAGGCGGCGCCAACGTGGCCGTGCTGAAGTCGGTGGTTACCCAGGCCAGCTCGGCCATTCCGGTAATGCCGCTGTACCTGTCGATGGTCTTCAAGATCATGCAGGAGAAAGGCGTTCACGAAGGCACCCAGGACCAACTGGACCGCATGTACCGCGACCGCCTGTATCGCGCCGATGGTGCGCCGGCCGAAGTCGACGAGAAGGGCCGTCTGCGCCTGGACGACTGGGAACTGCGCGACGACGTGCAGAACGAGTGCAAGGCCCTGTGGCCACAGGTCACCACCGAGAACCTGTTCGCCCTGACCGACTATGCCGGTTACAAGAAGCAGTTCCTCAACCTGTTCGGCTTCGAGCGCGCTGACGTCAACTACGACGACGACGTGGCCACCGATGTGAAGTTCGACTGCATCGAGCTGTAAGAGTATTTACCTGTACTGGCCCATTCGCGGGTAAACCCGCTCCCACAGGAAATGCACCGCTTTCGAGCTTGGCATAATACCTGTGGGAGCGGGTTTACCCGCGAAGAGGGCGGTACAGGCTACAAAATCTTTGCTAGTTTTGGCGCACAACAACAGGGAATGCGCCATGAGCAGCCTCGCCCAACCCGCCACCCACTTTCGCCAGGCCACAGCCGATGGCTACAGCCTCGGCGGCTTCTGCTGGCGTCACGCCCAGCCTGACCCCCAGCGCCCGCTGGTGATCATCAACGCGGCCACTTCGGTACGCTGCCGCTACTACTCCCGCTTTGCCGACTACCTGTTTGCCCAGGGCTGCGATGTGCTGACCTACGACTACCGTGGCATCGGCGAATCTCGCCCGGTTTCGTTGCGCGGCTTCCAGGCATCGTGGAGCGACTGGGGCCGTCTGGATTTCGAAGCGATGTTGGCGCATGCAGCCGAGCGTTTCCCCGGCCAGCCAATAGACGTGGTGGGGCACAGTTTTGGCGGTTGTGCAGTAGGCCTGGCACCGTCGGCTGGCCAGATACGCAGGGTAGTGATGGTAGGCGCACAGTTTGCCTACTGGCGCGATTACGCGGCTGATCAACGCTGGCGGCTGTTCGGCAAATGGCATGTGGTGATGCCTTTGCTTACCCGCGCTTTGGGCTACTTCCCCGGCAAGCGTCTGGGCTGGATGGAAGACACCCCGGCAGGGGTGGTGGATGACTGGACCACCCGTACGCCACGCTATGAGCACCGGCCAAGTGGGCGCCGGCTGGAGAGGGTACCGTTTGCACATGTCCAGGCAGCGACGCTGGCCATCAGCTTGTCCGATGACCCGTTTGGCACTGTGGCGGCGACCGAGCGGTTGCTGAGTTATCTACAGGGTGCCCGGCACCTGCGTATCGCGCCTGTGGATATCTCGGTCGTGGAGATTGGCCATTTCGCGTTTTTCCATGACCGGTTTCGCGAGAGCCTGTGGCCGGTGGCCTTGCAGTGGTTGCAATGGGGAGCGCTGGACCACGGGGTACCCGGCACCCTCATGGATTGAGGGTGGGTTCAGGATTTTGGGGCCGCAAAGCGGTCCCAGCTATCTCAAGCCTTGCGCGACAGCGGCTGCCCGGCAAATTTCACACCGGCCAAACCATGCTCGATCAGCGCACGGATATTGCCATGGTCGCTGCCCTCAGGCGTGGCCACCACATCACGGTAGTGCTCGCCAAAGGCCAGCAGCGCTTCCTGGTCGCTCAGCCCTTCCAGCAAAGCCAGGCCCAAGGTCTTGCACGAACCTTCGTTCTGCCCGGCCGCGTTCTCCACGCCGCCGTTGTTGAAGGCCTGCGGCTGGTAGCTGTAGTTGTCGGCAATGAACGCCAGGGTATCGGCAAATACATGTTGGCCGCTGGCCAGGCTGGCGCGCAGGGTGTTCAGATCAGTCACGAGGTTTTCCTTTTTCGAACGCCGCCTGTTGGTCGGCGCTGGCTTCTTTCTGGTATTGGGCTTTCCACTCGGCGTAGGGCATGCCATATACCGCTTCGCGGGCGTCGTCCAGGCTCAGGTCGAGCTGGCGCTCGTCGGCCGCGGCCTTGTACCACTTGGACAGGCAGTTGCGGCAGAAACCGGACAGGTTCATCAGGTCGATGTTCTGTACGTCGGTGCGCTTTTGCAGGTGTTCGACCAGGCGCCGGAACGCGGCGGCTTCGAGTTCGAGCTTTTGCTGTGGGGTCATGGGCTTCTCTCAGGTCATGCGGTTCTTCAAGTGGCGGCCACCATTGATGACCACCTGGCTACCGGTGCTGTACTGGCTGGCGAGCAGGTATTTGACTGTCTCGATCAGCGGGCCGGCGCCGGGTTCGAACTCCAGCAGGGCCTTTTTCAGGGTTTGCTGGCGGTAGGCTTCGTCGCCCCCTTCCTTGAGGATCAGCAGCCCGGGCAGGATACCGTTCACGTGCACCGTGGGTGCATATTTTTCAGCGAACGACAGCACCATGTTCTGCAGCGCAGCCTTGGTGGCGGCGTAGCCAATATGGCTTTTGCTGCCGCGCGAAGAGGTTTCGTCGCAGATGTGGATGATGTCGGCCTTTTCCACCTTGGCAAGCAAGTCGCCCAGGGCCAGGTTGAGGTGGTAGGGCGCTTCGACGTGCAGGCGGAACATGGTATCGAGGTTGTCGAGCCCGTCATCGAGCCACAGCGAGGCGTTGTGGATGATGGCGCGCAGGCCGTCGTAATGGCTGTGCAGGTGATCGATCAGGGCCTGGCGGTCGGCCGCCAGGCACAGGTCGGCCTGAAACTGCACGATGTTCGGGTGGGCCGTGTGTGGCTGGACGCTGCGGCTGGCACTGACCACCGTATGGCCGGCCTGTGCCAGTTCAAGGGCCAGGGCCAGCCCGACGCGCTGGCTGGCTCCGGTAACGAGAATGGGGCTGTTCATTTCGGGGCGGTCAACTTGTCTGTCGTTTGGTTGCCGCCCAGCATACCCGAACTGTTTCCCTGTTGTATGGCCTGGCCTCAGCGGCTGCGCAGGGCGCCAGTGGTGGCAGGTGAGGCATGCAGCCAACTGGCCAGCAGGCGGGTGGACAGGGGGATGAACAGGTACACCATGACCGGCGTCAGGGCCAGGGTGCTGAGCATTACCCGGGGCAGCAGGTCCAGCGTGGCCAGCCAGGGGCCAAACAGCAGGTTGAACGCCAGCGACACCGGGAAGAACGCCAGCCAGATGGCCACGGCCTGCTTCCAGCGCGGTGGTTTTTGCACCGTATTGGTGCCAAACCAGTCGTCGATGCCACTGACGCGCGCTTCTTTGGGGCGTTCGAACAGGCCGTTGCCGCGTTGCAGCCAAGCCCGGCGCGAGGCGGAATGCTCCCAGGCATGCAGGGTGGGTTCGTCGCTGAAGCGGAAGATGATCTGGAATTCGTCGCCATCGCGGGGCGGGGCGAGGATGCCCGAACCGAGGTAGCCGGGGAAGTCGGTGGCCAGCTGCTCGCCTTCATGCAGCCAGGCCAGCAGGTCCTGGTAGCGGCCATGGGCGGCGCGGCGCGACACCATCAAGGTGACGGGTGGGGTAGACATCGTGTATCTCCTGGCAACGGGGCTGGCGGGTAGCTGGCCCCCTTTGGCTACGTGGCCCGGGGTGGTGGGCAACGCAGGTGTGCATGCAAGAATCGGGCGCGGATTATCGCGCATGTGTGATCTTCGCCGAATGTCAGCCGGCAAACGGTTGCACCCTGCGATCGGTGTCGGCGTAGTAGAATGAGCGCTCAACTTCCGCACTCAGGGTACGCCGTGCAGATGAACGAACAGGGACGTGATCCGCTGATCGAAGTGGGTCTTGAGCAGCAGGAGCTGTTTCCGATCCGCGAAGTTTCCCGACTGACGGGCGTCAACGCCGTGACCCTGCGTGCCTGGGAGCGCCGCTACGGGCTGATTCAGCCAACCCGCACCGACAGTGGCCACCGCCTTTATTCCCAAGCGGACATCGATGACATCCGCCGTATCCTCGGCTGGCTTGAGCGCGGTGTGGCGGTGAGTAAAGTGGGCAGCATCCTCGCTCGCGGTCATGCCCTCGCCGAGCAGGTCAGCGGGGCGACGGACGTCTGGTTGCGCTGGCAGCACCAGGTGCGTCAGGCCGTGCAGCAGTTTGACATGGCCGGCCTGGACCGGCTGTTCGACGAGGTGTTTGCTGCCAACACCCTGGACCAGGTGTTCGCCGAGGTGTTCATGCCGGTTTGGCACGACCTGGCGGCGGGGCAGGGCGGCTATGGGGAGGCCAGCGAGTGGTTGTTCCTCGACCAGTTCTTGCGTGGCCGGGTATTTGCCCGTTTGCAGCTCGCCCACGTGCCGCGTGGTCGCACAGTGCTGCTGGCAGCGTTGCCAGGGCAATGCCACGAACTGGAATTACTGGTGACCGGCCTGAGCCTGGGCAGCGACGAGATTGGCGTGACGCCCTTGGCGAGCGGGCAGCCGCTGCAGGAGCTGGCGCTGGTCTGCGAACGCCTGAAACCAGATGCCCTGGTGCTGTTTTCCCACCACCCACCCACGGCGGAGCTCACCCGACGACTGGTGCGCATGGCTGCGGTACTGGAATGCCCGTTGTTGCTGGCCGGCGAAGCTGCAGAAGTGGCACAGGACCACCTGGCAGGCAGCCTGGTAGCGTGCCTTGGTGCGCAGGGTAGTGTGATGCGCCAGCGCTTGCGGCAGTTTCTGGCCGGTCAGCTCGATACCTGAGTGTGCAGTTCGGGGTGCGCCTGGCGATGGGCCTGGAGGATATAGTCGCGCAGGCGGTCGATCTCTTCGGCCGGGCTCTGGCCCAGGTCGTAGGCCGCCAGGTCCGGGCCGATGCGCCGGCCCAGTACACCATGCAATTCGATCGGGCTGATATCGCCCGGGGCGAAGCGCAACTCGAAACGGGTGGGCGCCGCTGGCAAGCCGCGGATCTCCACCAGTACACCTTTGAACGAAATATCGCGAACCCACAGGCCGCTTTGCTGATCATGGCTATCGAGCAACGGGCTGGGCGTTTCCATCGACAGGCGCCACGCGCGCAGCATGGGGCCGTCTTCGTAGATTTCGGGTGAACCCACTTGAAGGTGCAGGGCGTGGAACTCGTCTTCCACCAACTGCAGCGGGAAGCTGATCTGCTGGTTGTTGAACTGGGCTTGCAAAGTCACCTGTTCGTTGGCCACCAGGCGGGTCAGCAAGCTCTGGATACGACGGTCGCCATTGACCAGCAGACTCGACATGGAGTCTGCCAGGTTCAGCTGCGGCGAATGCTGCATGCTCTGGATGAAATCCAGTTCGTCCTGGGTCAGGAGCGCGTCTGCTTGCATGATCGAACTCGGTGGTGGCGATTTCTTCAACGAAATTGACCGTGCGTGGCGTATTTGGTTCAGGCGCGTTCGTCGGGTTTCGGACAAACGCGCAGTTCGGCAAGCTCCCGCTCAAGTTGGACCTGGCGGCTGACGTCCTTCTGAATACCGATGAAATAGGTCCGCTGTTCAGCGTCGAGCCTTACCGGGGTGATCGACAGCTCGTTCCAGAACGCGCTGCCATCCTTGCGGTAATTGCGCAGCACTTCGCGACAGGGGCGGCCTTCGGCCAAGGCCCTGCGGATGCGGGCACGGCCAAGCTGGTCACGGTCGTCGGCCTGCAGGAAGCGGCAATCCTGGTAGAGGATTTCGTCGCGGCTATAGCCGGTCAGGCGTTCGAAAGCGGCGTTCACGTAGATCAGGATGGTGTCGTCGCCTTCCTGTTCGGCAACCACGATCCCGTCATTGGACGCATTGACCATCGATTGCAGCAATTGCGCGTTGATCATGTCTGGGCCATTGAGCAAAGAAAGGCTGAAGGCGGCGACTTTGGTAGAGGCGGCCTTTTGCCAGCGCTGGATGCTAGTATCCTACGTTTTCACTCAGTTTCGGAATCCTCTACCCGATGAAAGTCGCCATTATTTCCGGATCGGTCTATGGCACCGCCGAAGAAGTCGCCCGTCACGCCGAATCGCTGTTGAAGGCTGGAGGCCTGGAGGCCTGGCATGCGGCGCGTGCCACCCTGCAGGATCTTGAAGGTTTTGCCCCAGACGCCTTGCTGGCTGTGACCTCGACCACCGGCATGGGCGAGCTGCCGGACAACCTCATGCCGTTGTACTGCGCCATTCGTGACACCCTGCCTGCGGCCTGGCGTGGCCTGCCGGGTGCAGTCATTGCGCTGGGCGACGCCAGCTACGGTGACACCTACTGTGGTGGTGGCGAACAAATGCGCGAGCTGTTTGCCGAGTTGGGTGTGCGCGAAGTGCAGCCGATGCTGCGCCTGGATGCCAGCGAGACCGTGACCCCGGAAGCCGATGCGGAGCCGTGGTTGGCGGAGCTTGTTCAAGCGTTGAAAGCCTGACGGGGCCTTTTCGCTTGGTCTGGCCTCTTTGCGGGTAAACCCGCGAAAGGGCCGGCACTGGCTAAATCATTAGCTACTGCCCGGCACCGGCCACTCGCGCAGCAACGCCAACCAGGCCTGCGCCGCCCGTGACAGGTACGCCCCGCGCCGCCAGATAAAGGCAATATCCCAACGTAAATCCTGCGGCGAACGCAGCGGCAAACGCACCACCCCGGGGCGCTCAAGCGCTTTTGCCACCACCCGGGGCAGCAACACCACACCCTGGCCCGCCGCCACCAGCGCTGCCAAAAAATCCGCCTGGCCGCTGCGCCCGCCTTCCTTCGGGGTAAAGCCTTGCTGCTGGCACGCCTTCAGCAGCCGGTCATTGAGCACGAAGCTGCGCTGATAGAGCAGGAACGGTGTATCGGCCAGTTGCGCCAGGTCCACCCCGTCCAGGCCCGCCAAGGCATGGCCAGCCGGCAGCAGGGCATCCAGCGGTTCGTTGCAAAACGGTTGGTAGTCGAACGCTTCGTCGCTGGGCGTCAGGCTGCCACCCAATTCCAGTTCGCCACTCCTGACCGCCTGCTCGACGCTGCGGCTGCCACCTTCGAGCAACTGGATCGCAATGTTCGGGTGACGCCGCCGGTACTCGGCGAACAAACCGGCGAACAAGGCGTCGCTGCCCAGCATGGGCAAGCCCAGGCGCAGCTCGCCACGCTCCATCTGGCTAAGGTCGTCCAGCTCGTTGAGCAGTGCCTGGCGCTGACGCAGCAGGGCTTCGCCACGCTCCAGCACAATGCGTCCGGCTGCCGTCAGGTGCAGCTGCGAGGCCTGGCGCTCCAGAAGTGGCTGGCCCACATCTTGCTCCAGCTGGGCCACCTGCTTGCTTACAGCCGACTGGCTGATATGCAGGGTGTGGGCCGCCTGGGTGAAACCGCCGCGGTGGACCACTTCGATAAAGCTGCGTAGCTGTTTGAATTCCATCCCCTGAATTCCATTATGGAATGGCGATCAGTCTAACAATTCGCTTCTGGCCTAGGCAGCCGAATCTTAAAATAAGGGTCTGTCGAGGAACCCGCATCATGAAACCCGCGTTGTTGAAAAAAGCCCTGCGCCTGCTTGTCGAGCTGGCGATCCTTTGTTCTTTGTTCCTGCTCGGAGGCCAGCTTGCCAGTTGGCTGGGCTGGCCGATTCCTGGCGGCGTGATGGGCCTGGCACTGTTGTTGATACTGTTCGCTTCGGGTGTGCTCAAGCCGGCCATGTTGCAACTGGGCGCGGGCTGGCTGATGGCCGAGATGCTGCTGTTTTTCATCCCGGCGCTGATGAGCCTGCTGGATTACGGCTCGCTCATCCGTGAAGAAGGCTGGCGCATCTTGCTGGTGATCGCCGTGAGCACGCTGATGGTGATGGTGGTGACTGCCTTGACCGTGGAACTGGTGTGCCGCTGGAGCTTGCGCCATGAGCCTTGAACCCATGCCGCTGTTCTGGCTGGCCCTGACCTTGCTGGCTTACCTGGGCAGCCGTTGGCTATACCGGCGCAGCAAGCGCTACCTGCTGTCGCCGTTGATATTGGTACCCGTGCTGCTGCTGGCCGTGGCGGTGCCGCTGCATACCGCCTATGCAGAGTATGCCCGCAATACCCATTGGTTGATGAGCGTGCTCGGCCCGGTGACTGTGGCCTTCGCGGTGCCGATCTGGCAGCAGCGGGCCATGCTGGCGCGCCATTGGCCGGCCCTGATGGTGGGCATGGTGGCAGGCAGCAGTGCCTCGATCGCCAGCTCCTGGGGCCTTGCGCATCTGCTGGCGCTGGACAGTGCAACCAGCCTGTCGCTGGTGCCGCGTTCGATCACCACGCCGTTTGCCATGCCCTTGGCCCATGACCTGGGTGGCGTGCCGGAACTGACGGCGGTGTTCGTGATGTTCACCGGCGTGCTCGGCGCCATGTTCGGTGGCGTGCTGCTGCGCTGGTTGCCGTTGCGCACGCCCCTGGCACGGGGTGCACTGTTTGGCGTCGGGGCGCACGGTGCCGGGGTCAGCCGGGCTCAGGAGGTGGGCCGCGAGGAAGGCTCGGTGGCCGGCCTGGTCATGGTCCTGACCGGGTTGTTGAACCTGTTCGCGGCACCGCTGCTGGCCATGCTGCTCTGACCGTTCGTGCCACTGACTCGCTCAGTCATCAAGCTGGCTGGCAACGCAAGTTTCAGCCCATGGCCTGCTGGCTAGACTCTGCCTCGACATAGAGAGCACATGTATGTGCCGAGGTGACATGCAATGACCGCAGCCTTGCCCTATTCCGCCAACACCACTTCACCGGGACCGTTCTGATGCCTATGGCCGAAATTCCATTGTGCGTCTGGCGTACCCGGGGACAGAGTTTCACTTTCCGGGGCCAGAGCATCCGCTACTGGACCGCAGGGCAAGGAGAGCCCCTGCTTCTGTTACACGGTTTCCCCACCGCCAGCTGGGATTGGCACTATTTGTGGGGGCCTTTGAGCCAACGCTTCAGGGTGATCGCTTGCGACATGCTGGGCTTTGGCGATTCGGCCAAGCCTGTCGATCACGCCTACAGCCTGATGGAGCAGGCAGACTTGCAGCAGGCTTTGCTTGGCCACCTGCAGGTCGACCAGCCGGTGCACCTGCTGGCCCACGACTACGGCGGCAGCGTCGCCCAGGAGCTGCTGGCGCGGCACCATGAGCAGCGTGCCGAGGTTGCCAGCTGTGTGTTCCTCAACAGCGGGCTGTTCCCCGAAAGCTGCCGCATGTTGCTGATCCAGAAGCTGCTGCTCAGCCGGTTCGGCTGGCTGGTGGGGCGTTCGTTCGGGCGTGACGACCTGGTGCGCAACGTGACCCAGGTCTATGGCCCTTGCACCCACCCCAGCGAAAGTGCCCTGGATGATTTCTGGAGCCTGATCACCGCCAACCGGGGCACTCGTATCCTGCACAAGCTGGTGAGCTACATGCCCGAACGCAGATTGCACCGCGAGCGCTGGGTCGGGGCGATGCAGCGCACAGGCGTGCCACTGCGCCTGATCAATGGCGTGGTCGACCCGCTGTCCGGCGCGCACATGCTCGAGCGCTACCGGCAACTGGTGCCGGAGGCGGACACCGTGCAGCTACCAGGTATCGGCCATTACCCGCACACTGAAGCGCCAGTGCAGGTGCTGCGTCACTACCTGGCCTTTCGTGAGCAGCTTGTGAGCTTCTATACGCAGAAAGTGGCGTGGTCCTGATCGGGCCGCATCGCCCTGCGTTATTGCCAGGCATTCAGCCTGCGTGAGCTTTGTTGTCCGCCCGTTGTTTGCGGCGGACACTCGGCTTACCTGAACCTGCCTGGAGCCATGAGCATGAGCGAGCCTGTCCGTCTGCAAGATCGCGTGGTGATTGTCACCGGAGCCGGCGGTGGCCTGGGCCGTGCCCATGCGCTGCTGTTCGCCGCACGTGGCGCCAAGGTGGTGGTGAACGACCTCGGCGGCTCTACCCACGGTGAAGGTGCCAGCGCCTCGGCCGCCGATCGTGTGGTGGAGCAGATACGCGCCGCTGGTGGCACCGCCATCGCCAACCACGACTCGGTCAGCCAGGGTGCACGTATTGTCGAGCAGGCCCTGGACAGCTTTGGCCGGGTTGATGTGCTGGTGAACAATGCCGGTATCCTGCGTGACAAGACGTTCCACAAGATGGACGACAGCGACTGGGAGCAGGTTTACCAGGTGCATGTCGAAGGGGCCTACAAAGTCACCCGGGCTGCCTGGCCACACCTGCGCGAGCAGAACTGGGGGCGGGTGATCTTCACCGCTTCTACCTCTGGCATTTACGGCAATTTCGGCCAGGCCAACTACGGCATGGCCAAGCTGGGCTTGTACGGGCTGACCCGCACCCTGGCGATCGAAGGGCGCAAGCACGGCATCCTGGTCAACGCCATCGCCCCCACCGGTGGCACGCGCATGACCGAAGGGCTGATCCCGCCCCAGGTATTCGAGCGGCTCAAGCCCGAGCTGGTCAGCCCGCTGGTGGTGTACCTGGGCAGCGAGCAGTGCCAGGGCACGGGTGAGCTGTTCGAGGTAGGCGGCGGCTGGGTGGGCAAGGTGCGTTGGGAGCGCAGCCTGGGGGTGGGCTTCGATCCGCGCGAAGGCTTTACCCCGGAGCAGGTGGCCGAGAACTGGGCACGGATCGGGGACTTTGACGGGGCGGTGCATCCGCAGGACAGTTTGCAGGCGCTGCAGCAGATGATGGCGAACCTGCAGAAGTATCCGCTGTAGAGAGCTTGCAGGGTACTTTGTGGGACCGCGTCATCCAGTCGAGAGCGCATGTTGTTCAGTGCAAAAAAAAGGCCGCTGCAAGCCGCAGCGGCCAATCGAGACGTCAGATCAAGGAGCTTCAAAATCTACGTCGGTGAACCTCGCAGGCATGAAAAGCGGGGGGAGAGCCCTTCATGCCGGCCAGTGAGTCAAGAATAAGCGCTTGATCCCATGGGAAAAATAGCGGCTTATGACATTCACCTTTACGTATCGGGCAATAGTGCTGCGGCCACTCAGGCAGCGGGCGAATAGCCCATGCGCCAGCTGGTTTCCCGCGCAGCCGCCAGCAGCCGTTGCGCCGCCGGGCCATGTTCGTCGGCGTGGAAGATCGACGTCGGCCCGACCACGGTCATCACCGCCGCAACCTGCCCCATGGCATTGAACACGGGCGCCGACAGCGCATCCACGCCCGGCATCAGCAGCCCGTGCACATGGTGCAGGCCGCGTTCGCGAATGCCCGCCAATACCGCCTGGTAATCGTCGGCACTCTGCTGCAGGGCGGCCAGTTCCCGGTCACGTAGCTCCACGGTCTCGCGTTCCGGCAGGTAGGCGGCGAACACCAGGCCGGTGGACGAGGTGAGCAGCGGCAGCACCGAGCCCATCTGCGTGACCACGGTAACTGCACGCACCGCAGGTTCGATGCTGACCACAGTTGCGCCCTGGTTGCCCCACACCGCAATGAAGCAGCTCTCGTTCAGTTCGTCGCGCAGCTGCGACAGCGGCAGTGCGGCAATCTTCAGCACATCGATGCTGCCCAGCGCCGCCAGCCCGACCCGCAATGCCTCACGGCCCAAACCGTAATGGTTGGTGGCCGCATCCTGCTCGGCAAAACCGCTGGCAATCAGCGCCTGCAGGTAGCGGTGCACCTTGCTCGCCGGCATCTGCACATGCTCCGACAGGCGCGACAGCGAGGTGGAGGGGGAGAGTTCGGCAAGGGCTTTGAGGATGTCTGTGCCAACCTCCGCCGAGCGGACTTTCTGCTTGCCGTTGTCGGCGGAGGAGCTGGCTTTGGTCATGGACATCTGCTTCCGGATTCTTCGAGTCGCGCCTTTATAGCTTGACGCCATGCCCGTAGCAAATTACGTTATTCGTAATCTGATTACGATAAAAACAATGCAGACGCGCTGTCACCCCGCATCGGGCCAGCAGCCAGCTGCCAGCAACGGCTCGGTCAGAGCCCGGAGGCATCGATGACTCGCGACACATCACCCGACCTTCACTACCTCAGCGGCTTCGGCAACGAGTTTGCCAGCGAAGCGCTGCCGGGTGCCTTGCCGGTCGGGCAGAACTCGCCGCAGAAGGCGCCTTATGGGCTGTACGCCGAATTGCTCTCGGGCACGGCGTTCACCATGGCCCGCAGCGAGCTGCGCCGTACCTGGCTGTATCGCATTCGCCCGTCTGCATTGCACCCGCGTTTCGAGCGGCTGGCGCGCCAGCCGCTGACCGCGCCGCTGGGGGCCATCAACCCCAACCGCCTGCGCTGGAGCCCCCAGCCGATACCTGCCGAGCCCACCGATTTCATCGAAGGCTGGCTGCCCATGGTGGCCAACGCCCCGGCGCAGAAACCGGCCGGCGTGAGCATCTACATCTACTGCGCCAACCGTTCCATGGAGCGGGTGTTCTTCAACGCCGACGGTGAACTGCTGCTGGTGCCGGAACAGGGCCGCCTGCGCATTGCCACCGAACTGGGTGTAATGGAAGTCGGCCCCCTGGAAATCGCGGTAATTCCGCGCGGCATGAAGTTCCGCGTCGAACTGCTCGACGGCCAGGCCCGTGGCTATATCGCCGAAAACCACGGTGCACCGCTGCGTATTCCAGAGCTGGGCCCGATTGGCAGCAACGGCCTGGCCAACCCGCGCGACTTCCTCACCCCGGTGGCGCACTACGAAGAGGCCGAAGGGCCGGTGCAACTGGTGCAGAAGTTCCTCGGCGAGCATTGGGCCTGCGAACTGCAGCACTCACCGCTGGATGTGGTTGCCTGGCACGGCAGCAACGTGCCGTACAAATACGACCTGCGCCGTTTCAACACCATCGGTACGGTCAGCTTCGACCACCCGGACCCGTCGATCTTCACCGTGCTGACTTCGCCGACCAGCGTGCATGGCCTGGCCAATATGGACTTCGTGATCTTCCCACCACGCTGGATGGTGGCCGAGAACACCTTCCGTCCGCCATGGTTCCACCGCAACCTCATGAACGAGTTCATGGGCTTGATCAGCGGTGCCTATGATGCCAAGGCCGAGGGCTTCCTGCCCGGTGGTGCCTCGCTGCACGGGGTGATGAGCGCCCACGGCCCCGACGCCGAAACCTGCGAAAAAGCCATTGCCGCCGACCTGGCGCCGCACAAGATCGATAACACCATGGCCTTCATGTTCGAGACCAGCCAAGTGCTGCGCCCGAGCCAGCAGGCCCTTGAATGCCCGCAATTGCAGGCCGACTACGATAGTTGCTGGGCCACCTTGCCGAGCACCTTCAACCCGAACCGGAGATAACCGATGAACCACACTGCCAATGCCCGTAGCTGGGTCGAGCACGCCAACGGGCACAACGACTTCCCGCTGCAGAACCTGCCATTGGGTATCTTCAGCCGGCCAGGTGAAGCCAGGCGCTGTGGCGTGGCCATCGGCGACGCGATCCTTGACCTGGAGGCGGTACTGGCCGCCGGCCTGTTCGACGGCGCCGCCAAGGCCGCCGTGGAAGCCACCCGTGGGGGTGCACTGAACGCATTCTTCGCGCTGGGCCGCAGCGCCCGTGTCGCCCTGCGCGAGCGCTTGCAGGTACTGCTTGGCGAACACAGCGAACACCAGGCGGCGCTGCAAGCCGCACTGTACCCGGCCAGTGCCTGCCAGTTGCATGTACCTGCGCAGATCGGTGACTACACCGACTTCTACGTGGGCATCGAGCACGCAAAAAACGTGGGCAAGCTGTTCCGCCCCGACAACCCGCTGCTGCCAAACTACAAGTACGTGCCGATCGGTTATCACGGCCGCGCCTCGACCATCCGCACGTCCGGCACCGATGTACGCCGGCCCAAGGGCCAGACCTTGCCGGCCGGGCACACCGAGCCGAGCTTCGGCCCTTGCGCGCGGCTGGACTACGAACTGGAACTGGGCATCTGGATTGGCCAGGGCAATGACATGGGCCAGGCGATCCCGATTGGCGATGCTGCCGAGCACGTAGCCGGCCTGTGCCTGCTCAACGACTGGTCGGCGCGTGATATCCAGGCTTGGGAATACCAGCCATTGGGGCCGTTCCTGTCCAAAAGCTTCATTACTACCATCTCGCCTTGGGTAGTCACGGCTGAAGCGCTGGAGCCGTTCCGCTGCGCCCAGCCGGCACGCCCGGATGGCGACCCGCAGCCACTGTCGTACCTGCTGGACAAGCGCGACCAGGCCGCCGGTGCATTCGATATCGAACTTGAAGTGCTGCTGCTGACCGAGCGCATGCGCGAGCAGGGCGCTGCCCCGCACCGCCTGACCCTGAGCAACACCCGCAGCATGTACTGGACCGTGGCGCAGCTGGTGGCGCACCACAGCGTCAACGGCTGCCAACTGCAGCCGGGCGACCTGTTCGGTTCGGGCACATTGTCGGGCGCCACGCCGGGTTCTTACGGCAGCCTGCTGGAGATCACCGAAGGCGGCAAGCTGCCGGTTGAACTGGCCAGCGGCGAGGTGCGCAAGTTCCTCGAAGACGGCGACGAGATCATCCTGCGTGCCCGCTGCACGCGTGACGGCGTGCCCAGCATCGGCTTCGGCGAATGCCGTGGCACGGTCATCGCGGCCCACTGAGGAGGCAGGGGCATGGAGCTGTACACCTATTACCGTTCCACCTCGTCCTACCGGGTGCGCATTGCCCTGGCACTGAAGGGGCTGGCCTACCAGTCCTTGCCGGTCAACCTGCTAAAGGGTGAGCAGCGCGGTGCGGGCTATGTCGCCGTCAACCCGCAGGGCCGCGTGCCGGCCTTGCGCACCGACGGCGGCGAATTGCTGGTGCAGTCACCCGCGATCATCGAGTACTTGGAAGAGGTTTATCCACAGCCTGCACTGCTGCCGGCCACGGCCGAAGCGCGCGCGAAGGTACGCGGCGTGGCGGCAATCATTGGCTGCGACGTTCATCCGCTACACAACGTCAGCGTGCTCAACCGGTTGCGTCAGGCCGGCCAGGACGAAGGCCAGGTCAACCAGTGGATCGGCCACTGGATCAGCCAGGGGTTGGCAGCGGTGGAGCAACTGATCGGTGACCATGGCTTTTGCTTCGGTGAGCAACCGGGGCTGGCGGATGTGTACTTGATCCCGCAGCTGTATGCCGCCGAGCGCTTCAACATCGACCTCAACAGCTACCCGCGCATCCTTCGGGTTGCCGCCCTGGCGGCCGTGCACCCGGCATTCGCCAAGGCCCACCCAGCCCAGCAGCCGGACAGCCCGGTTCAGTGAAGCGAACGGTTCGCCGTCGGAAGCTTGCCGATCCGCTCGGACAGCTTCAGGCGCTGGACCGGGTCTTCCGTCAGCAGTAACGCATGCTCCAGGTCGAAGCGCTCGGCCTGTGGGCAGTCCAGGTGCTTGTACAGCGAAGCGCGGGTCACGTAGTCGCTGACTTGAACCGGGCCCAGCTGCATGATCCGCTCGGCATCGATCAAGGCCGCCAGGTGGTTGTCGTTGCTGATGTGCAGCTGGCGCAGGTTGCGTGACAGCCGTTGCAGCATCTGCAGCGGGCTGGCGCTGCGCAGGTGCTCCGCCGTCAGCGCAACGTGCGGGCCAAACTGGCGCGCCAGCAGCTCACGGCAATCATTGGGGTACAGGCGCCGGCCACCACAGGGGTCGAGCAGGTGGTCGGCACCCGGCACGCGCAGCAGGAAATGGCCAGGGAAGCCCACACCCTCCAGCGGGATGGACAGCCGCTGGGCCAGCTCCAGGGCAAGGATGGCCAAGGTCAGTGGTTGGCCACGGCGGCGTTGTAGCACCTTGTCCATCATCGCGGCCTGCGGGCGCAGGGGGTGGTACTCATCCTGCTGAAAGCCCAGGGCATTGAGTTGGCGCAGCAGTGGCTGGGCCAGTTCGCACAGTGGCAGCATCGGCAGGTTGGCGCTGATCTCACGCTGCAGGTCATGCAGCATGGCAAGGCTGGCCGCGGGCTCGACGCTGCGGTCGTGCTCGGCGGCAATCCATAATGCGGCTTCCAGCAGGGCGACAGGCTCGCGTTCCAGGCAGGCCAGGCAGGCTTGACGTGGCTTCATGGGGGATCTCCACACACGCTTGAGTATTAGCTGTGGCGGGCGGTTTCGTCCAGTGGTCCGGCAGCCACGCCAGCTTCGGGGCCGTGCCTATACTGGAAGGAGCACCTCGTGGGGGAGCCTGTCGATGTTCGCACTGATGCAAAGCACCCGTACCCAGTCACTGCACCTGTTCAACGACCCGTCTACGGGCCTGAAAGCGGTCGTGGCGATCCACAGCGAGCAGCTGGGCCCAGCCATGGGCGGTTGCCGCTATCTGCCTTACGCCGATGACGAAAGCGCCATGACCGACGCCATTCGCCTGGCCCAAGGCATGAGCTACAAGGCGGCGCTGGCGGGCTTGCCGCTGGGTGGGGGCAAGGCGGTGATCATGCGCAACCCGCATGTGGAGAACCGCGCCGCGCTGTTCGAGGCCTTTGGCCGCTTCATCGATACCTTGCATGGGCGTTTCATCATCGCCGTAGACAGCGGCACCTCGACCCTGGACATGGACTGCATCGCCCAGAGTACCCCCCATGTGACCAGCACCACGGCCTCGGGTGACCCCTCGCCGCATGCGGCGATGGGGGTGTTCGCCGGCATTCGTGCCACCACCTCGTTTCGGCTGGGCAGCGATGACCTCAGAGGGCTGCGGGTCGCGGTACAGGGGCTGGGCAATGTCGGGTATGCGCTGGCGGAGCAACTGCATGCGGTGGGCGCGGAGCTGCTGGTCAGCGACCTGGACCCAGGGCGTGTGCGCTTGGCGATGGAGCAGTTCGATGCAAAACCTGTGACCAACGATGCGTTGATCAGCACCCCTTGTGACATCTTCGCACCCTGCGGCGTGGGGCCGGTGCTGAACGGGCAGAGCGTGATGCAGCTGCGCTGTGCGGCAGTGGCGGGGGCGGCCAACAACCAGCTGACTACCTTGCAGGTGGCAGACCAGCTGGAATCACGCGGGATACTGTATGCGCCAGACTACGTGATCAATGCCGGTGGGCTGATCTATGTGGCGCTGACCCACCGTGGCGAAGACCTGGGCACCATCACCGCGCACCTGGCGCGCATTCCTTCACGGCTGACCGAAGTGTTTGGCCATGCGCAGGCGGAAAAACGTTCGCCGGCGCGGGTGGCGCAGATGCTGGCGGAGCGGTTGTTGTATGGCTGAAGGTTGATACTGGCTTTGCTGGCCTATTCGCGGGTTTACCCGCGAAGCAGGCGGCGCCGATGTTACTCGGTTGCGCCACCTTCCAGCAGTTCGGCCAACGCATCCGGCTGGCTTTTGAACGCCCGAGCGAACACATCGCGATTCTTGGCCATGTAGATACCGGCTTCCTCGACCTGCTGCTCCGTCAGCGACGGCACTGCCTTGTGCAGTACTTCAGCGAGGCGCTCGGCCAGCTCGAGCATCTTGTCGTGACGGTCTGCTTCGGCCTTATCCATAAACAAGCGCTCCGGGTCGCGGCTGCTGCGGTACACCACTTCGACGGCCATTCATCACCTCTATGCCTTTTTGCTGGTTGTGTTGCGATTTACTGTATCTATATACAGTAATGGCAATATTGGTTGGTTCGCAAGCAGAAATTGTAGCGTGGCCAAGGGAAGCAGTACCTGTGGGAGCGGGTTCACCCGCGAAAGGGCCGGCCCAGGCGACCTGTCTTCTTGCCATGCCCAAAGTGCCTTGCGGCAATCGGTCGCCTTCCAAGACAGGGGCCTGGCCCTTTAACTGCATGGCACAAGCGTCACACGGGTGACGCATCATCCTTAAAGTCGTATCGGGGAATGGAACATCGTGAACATCAAATGGGCAGAAAAACTGCGCAAAGGCCTGCACGGCTCGGCCGACTCGCTGGGCAACCTGTGCGTCGAGGCGTTCCATTACCTGGCGTTGTTCGGCATTGGCGCGATCACTGCCTACGCGGCGGTGGCGACGTTCCTGGAAATGCTGGGCAAGGGCGGGATCAGTGTCGATGACATCCTGCTGCTGTTCATCTACCTGGAGCTGGGGGCGATGGTCGGTATCTACTTCAAGACCAACCACATGCCGATCCGCTTCCTGCTGTACGTGGCCATCACCGCGCTGACCCGCCTGCTGATCGGTGATGTCTCGCACCACAAGGCACCGGACGAAGGGTTGCTGTACCTGTGCGGGGGCATCCTGTTGCTGGCGTTCTCGATCCTGGTGGTGCGCTACGCCTCGTACCGCTACCCCTCGACCAAGGTGCTGGATGCCAATGGCAAGGCAGTGGAGGAGGGCAAGTAGCCCTCAGTTGGCAACGAAATGGCGCGGCTCGTTACGGGCGTCACGGGTGAGCGCGGCCAGCACCTGCATGGGGTTCTGGCTGAGTTCGATGGCAAGGCCCAGGCGGATGCTGTCGATCACCCGTTGCAGGCGTACCGGGTCGTTGCGCTGGGCCTGGGTGATGAGGCGCTTGGCGACTACGCCGGCGTCGTCCGAGAGGGTCAGCATGATGCTGCCGTCGAGGTTGGCGATGCTCAGGTTGACCCGGTATTCGGGGGCGAATGCAGCACTGATTCGGTCGAAAGGGTTGTTCATGCCTGGGGCCTGCTAAGAATGTCTGCAGAAGTTGACCGGGCACTGCCAGGTTGGTTCCTGCAAGGCAATTAGCCATCATCGCAACTACACTCCTTGAACCGCAGCCGCGACGCATGGCCAGTGGCCGGCAAAGGAGTGCCCGTGGTTCCCTCATCTGCTGCCCGTCAACGTGGCGCAATTGGCCTCATGGCGGTGATAACCCTGGGCCTTGCCCTGTTGTTCATGCTGGTGGTGATCGACAGCGGCCGCCTGTACCTGGAGCAGCGCAAGCTGCAGCGCATTGCCGACATGTCGGCGCTGGAGGCGGCAGGCCAGTTTGCCGTGTGCACCGGCAGCGGGCCCCAGGCCAACGCGATTGCCCGCACAGCCGCCACCCGCAACGGCCACGCGGCCAGCAACCCGCTGACCGCCAGTTGCGGGTACTTGCAGACCGGCGCCAACAGCTTGCGCACCTTCACCAGTGACAACAATCGCAATGAAGCCATCCGCGTGGATGTGAGCAACACGGTGCCCACCAGTGTTGCGGCGGGGGTGTATAGCCTGGCGCAGGGCAGTGGTGTGCCGTTGACCACGACCTTGCAGGCGCACGCGGTGGCATCGTCGCCTCTGCCGCCGCAGGCGATGTTGACCATTCGGACCACGCTGGCGACCGTCGATTCGCGGCAGTCGGTTTTGCTCAATGCACTGCTCGGCGCCTTGGGCGGTTCCGTTCAGCTGGATGTAGCCGGCTGGCAAGGCATCGCCAGCACCCAACTCAATTTGCTCCGCTATCTCGACCAGCTGGCCATCGACCTCAAGCTCAAGGCAGGCGACTACCAGCAATTGCTCACTGCCAACGCCACCGCTACGCAATTGCTGCAAGCGGCTGTAAAGGTGCTGCAGCAGAGCGGTGCAGCGGCAAATGTGGTGACCAACCTTGGCAAGCTGGCCCTTGGTGCCAGCAACAGTACGTTGCTGCAGCTGGGCGACTTGCTCGATATTCAGAACGGTACGGCGCAGGCCGGGCTGGATGCCAATATTCAGTTGCTGCAATTGGTGCAGGGGGTCATTCAGCTGGCGGTCAGCGAAAGTGCTGCAACGGTGGATTTACCAATAACCGTGTTAGGGCTGGTCAATGGCCGGGTGCGTCTGATGGTGATCGAGCCTCAGCAGATTTCGGCGGTGGGCGACCCGCGCACGAACGAGTTGCGGGTGCATACCGCACAGGTGCGGGCGATGATTTCGCTAGAGTTGCCGTTGCTGGATTCTGTGTTCGGGCTCGCTAACGCAGTGCTCGACCTGGTGTCGCCGCTGACCAACGTGATCAATAACCTGCTCAGCCTGAACCTGGCCAGCACGTTGCAATCGGTGCTCTGCCTGGTGGGCATACCCTGCACGGTCAGTGACATCATTCTGGTGCCGGATAAACTGTCGCTGGATATAGGGCTGGAGGTCGCCGAGGCCACCACGCGTCTCAACCCCCAATCACCCGATACATTCAGTTGCTCACCCAAGCGTCTGACGACGCAAACCCAGAGCTCAGCGGCCAAGGTTGCAGTCGGGCGTTTTGAGTCCGCCAATGCGTTCTTCACCAATGGCACCACGGCCGTAAAGGCTTTGCCGTTGGTAGACATTGGTTCCAAGCGATGCACTCGGCTTTTGATACTGCCTGCAACCTGTGAGGCCCGTATGCCCTTCGTCGGCGGCGGCCTCGGCCTGCGGGTCAACAGCAAGCTGCTGGGCAGCGGTGCCGTCGAGCGCCCGCTGATCTTCCAGGCGCCCAACAGCACCCCACCAAACATTGGCCTTACCCCCGCTTACCAAAGCATGCAAACCGCCAGCAGCAACGTGGTTGGCAGCCTCACCGACACGCTGCAAGGCATACAACTGGAAGCTTACAAACCCACCGTCAATAGCGGCCTCGGCGACGTGCTGGTTATCGTTGGCAGCGTGCTTAGCGGCGTCAAGGGCATTGTCGAGCCCCTGATCAAAAACCTGCTGAGCCCGTTGCTTGACCCCTTGGTGAACGTGCTGCTGAAAGTATTGGGCATCGACCTGGTCAACGCCGAAGTCGGCGCCAACCTCAGTTGCTCCAGCGGCCGCGCTCAGCTGGCGTTGTAGAGCGGCAACCACACTCGCAAGCACGCACCTTCATTGCCGTTGTGCGCTTCCAGCCGGCCGCCCATTGCTTCGACGATGCTGTGGCTGACCGACAAACCGAGGCCGGTGCCCATGCCGGCGGGCTTGGTGGTGAAGAACGGTTCGAAGATGCGTTCGAGCAGGCGCGGGTCGACGCCACCGCCGTTGTCTTCCACCAGCAGGCACAGTTGCCCGTCCTCGACGCGCTGGCTCACACTGATCCGCGGCTTGGCAACCCGTCGTTCGAGCAGCGCATCACGGGCGTTGACCAGCAGGTTGATCAGTACCTGTTCGAGCTGGTCCTCATGGCCCAGTACTTCCGGGCACAGGTCGGGCTCTTCGATGTGCAATGCCACGCCTTTGCCGCTCAACCCTTCCGCCAGCAACCCCAGCGCACCGTGCACTGCTACCCACGCCGCGAACACATGCTGTTCGACCTCGGAGCGGCGCCCATAGGTGCGCAGGTGCTCCACCAGGTGCGCCACGCGCTCGACCTGGGCGTCGATGCGTTGCAGCTTGCCCGTCACATACTCGGCATCGACCTCACCGCTTTCCAGGCGCTTGATGGTATTGACCAACGCCAGGCGCATGGTACTCAACGGCTGGTTGATTTCATGCACCAGGCCCGTTGCCAATTCGCCCAAGGTGGCCATCTTGGCCCCTTGCCGCAGTTGCTGCTGGCTGTGGCGTACTTCGGTATTGTCGCGCCCCACCGCCTGCACTTCCTGCAACTGGCCGTGCTCATCGAACAGGCCACGCTCGGCCCACACCCACCAGGCTGTTCTGCGCCCAGGCAGTTGCAGGCAGATTTCGGCACTGGCCAAGGGCTGCGCCGGCGTCAACCGCGCCAGGCGCTGGAGAAAGGCCGAATGTTGGCTGTCGGATAGCCACTGACCAAGGTTCATGCCCGTCAATTGTTGTGGTGCGCACTCCAGCTGTTCGGCTAGCGGGTGGTTGCCAAACAGCAGTTCGAGGTCTGGGCGGTAGCGGCAGATCATGGCCGGCGAGTCTTCTACCAGCACGCGGTAGCGCTCCTCGCTCTGGCGCACCTGCTCGGCCGCCTCGGTCGCTTCGCTGACGTCCAGCCACAGGCCGACTGCCTCGACAGGCTGGCCCAGGTCATCACGCAGCAGGCGGGCTTCGTCCAGTATCCAGTGGTAGCGGCCAAGGTGGTCGCGCAGGCGGTAGCGGCTGCGGGCCTGGCCGTCGCGCAACAGCGTGCGGGTGCGTTCCAGCCACAACCAGCGGTCGTCGGGGTGCAGCGTCTGGCCTGGCTGGCGGGCCTGTTCGCTGTCCGGCTCCCAGCCCAGCAGCGGCGTCAGGCTGGCGCTGAAGAATTCACTGTGCAGTGCACCTTCGGCATAGCGCTGGACGTAAATCACTGCGGGCGAGCTGGCGATCAGGTTTTCCAGCCGCGCGCGTGCGGCGCCGGCCTGCAGCTCCTGGGCCTTCAGCGCGCTGATATCGAGCAGAAATCCTTGGACCTGACGGCCGTGCAACTGGCCTACCCACTGCAGCCAGCGCGGGCTTGCCAGGCTGTTGGCTGGCAGAAGGCGCAGGTTCAGGTTCAAGGCAATGCCTTCGCGCAGTTGCTCCAGCGCCATGCGTGCGGCTTCGCGGTCGGCCGGGTGCAAGCGCTCCAACCATTGCTCGGCGGTCGCTTCCGGCGGCACGCCCAGGCGCAAGGCCAGGGCCGGGTCAAACTGCAGCGGCCCCTGCAGGGGCCATGACCACCAGCCAGCGCCCAGTTGCTGTTGCAGTTCATCCAGGTGGCGTGAGCGTTGCCGCAACTGCTGCTGACGCAGGCGAGTGAGCAGGGGTTCGATCAGCGCTTGCAGCAGGGCAGCGACCGTTTCGCTGGTCGGCGGCCGTGGCGCGCCCGCGCACAGCAACCAGGCCTGCACGGTATGGCCGTGCAGGTAGGGCACGGCCAACAATGGCAAACCGGCGCACCATGGCTGCAACAGCGGGTTTCCAGCAGCTATTTCGCGGCCCCGAGGCGGTAGTGTTTGCAGCCAGGGGCGCAAGCGCTCGTCCTCGGCCCAGGGCCAGTCGTTGTCGCTGCAGGTGTAGGTGTACCAGCCGCTATCGCCCGGCAGCATCAGGCGCACAGAGCCGGCATGCCAGTGCTCGGCCAGTTGCTGCAGTTGTTCGGTGGCTGTCAGCAGCAGGCGTTCTTCGTCGCAGTCACGCAGCCTGCGGCCAAGCTCCGTTGCCAGCTTCTGCTGGGTGAGGCGATGGCCGTGCTGCTCGCGTTCGCCCAGCAGGTCACCGATATCGAACACCTGCAGCAGCCAGCCATCGGCCTGTCGCTGAAGCCAGCCACGGGTGTGCAGGGCAGGGCCGTGAACGGTCGCAAAATCAAGGTCCAGCGGTTGCCCCTGCCAGTCGGCGGGGAGGCCTTCAAGTACCAGCCAGCTTTGCCGTTGCAGGTAGTCATGCACACGCGGGGCGCTGTGTGAATTTGCAGGCAGCACCGTGCGCAGGGGCCCGGCCAGGCGCAGCACGTGCCCCTGGTCATCCAGCCAGAGTTGCAGCCCCACCGCCTGCGGGGCCGGCTCGGCCTGCGCGGTGGCCGGGCCGCCCAGCCAGCGATCGAAAAGGCCGCTCATAGCTGCAAGCTCGCTTCGGCCCGCAGGCGATCGGGCAGGTGCGGCACTTCACCGATCAGCGGCAGGACCAGCATCGGCAGCACGTTGGTCAGTTTCGTTTTGGGGTAATTGATGGTCACGGTCAGCAATTTGTTGGCGCCCAGGGTTACCTGCGCGTCACTGGCGGGCTGGAAGTTGAACGCGGCAGGCATCCACTGCAACTGTTGGCCGATGACCTGGTGGGCCAGGTCCTGCACATCGGTGGTGTAGCTGGCGCTGTTCGGGTCCAGGGCCACGCAGCGCCGCACGGCCTCGGCGCTGGCCTGGTTGAATGACTGCAGCATCAGCATGGGCAAGGTGTAGCTGACCAGGCCGTAGAACACCGCGAAAAAAATCATGAATACGGCCGCGAACTCAATGGCCGCTGCGCCGTTTTGCCGTTTTGCCGGGCCTGCTTTCATGATTGCGTCTACCCTGACCATGAATCCTGAGTAACAGCATAGAACCGATCGACGAACAGGGATGGCCAATTGCCTATACACAGCCTTGCAGTGCTTGTCTGGCTTGCGTTGTGCGCCGGTCAGGATGCCCGGGAGCGGCAGATTTCCAATGTCCTGACGCTCGGTGTTGCCGCCTGTGCGCTGGTTTGGTTGCTGGCCACCGGGAACAGTTGGCTAGGTGCCCAGGGCAGCGATGCAGCGCTGGCTTTCGTCATCGTCCTGTTACTGACGCTGCCTGGCTACATGCTTGGCCAGTTCGGGGCTGGGGACGTCAAGCTGCTTGGCGCGCTGGCGCTGGCTACCAGCGTGGACCACGTGCTCGGTACCTTCATTGGTGCCGGAGTGGCACTGGTGGCATGGCAGATGGTGCGGCGCAGGGCACGCCAGCCGGGGGAGAAGAGGCCGTTTGCGCCTTTTTTGCTGGCCGGTTTTGCCGTTTCGCTTGCCTGGCTTGAGTGTCGCGGCGGCTGTTAGATCGAGCGCCGCCCGCGCGGCGCTCGATCTAACAGGCGACGCAAAAATACCCGCGAACTAATTATTCCGCTCTGTCATCTTGGTCCAGCGGTAGAAGTCGGGGATTTCGTACTTGTAGGTATCCAGCCAGCGCTGCATGGACTGGTCACGCTCCCGCGCGGTTTGCACCTGCAGGCGCGTGGATGCCTGTTCGCCGCTGGACTGCACGCGCAACAGCCGTTCGGTGGCCGTCTCATCCGTAGCGGCATGGCGCGGGTATTCCTCGGCCATCAACGTCGCGCTGCCTACGCAGCAGGCCAGTAGCATCACGTACCTGATCATGATCACCTCCGCGTATCAATTGACCATCATGTCCGGGGCCCTGGCCGATGCAATCGGGCCTCGGCCGCCGGCCTTGATCTTGCCGGCCCGCGCCTGGGCTTCGGCAAATTGCCCGGCTTTGAGCTGCAGCCGGCCGACCAGGTCGGTGGCCTGCTGCCAGTTGTCCTGCACCAGCGCCAAGGTCACCAGGTTGACCGCAGACAGCGTGTTGTCGTCCTTCAGTTCGATTGCCGTCAGCAACTCGAAGCGCGCCTGGTCATAGCGCCCCAGGTTCATCAGCACCACGCCAAGGTCGTTGCGCACCCGCTCGTCGGTAGGCGCAAGCCGTACGGCGCGTTGCAGGTTCTGCAGGGCCTGTACGTCGTCACCGCGGGCCGATGCCAGTTGGCCCAGGCCGTGCTCGCCTTCGGCAGCCAGGCAACCGCCGAGCAGGCTGCGGTACAAGGGCTCGGCCTCGCTGAGGCCAAGCAGCCGTGACACCTTGGCCTTGCGCAGGCGCACCTGGTCGAAGGTGTCCGGCAGTTGCTGCAGGTGGGCAAGGCTGGCGTGCGGGCGCCCGTCGTTGAGCATTTCGTCTGCCAGGTTCAGTGCCAGTTGCTGGTCGGCGTCCGGCTTGCTGCAACTGGCGGTGGCGAACAACTGGCGCAGGCCTTCGGGCTGTTGCCCGGCGCATCCGGTCAGCAACACCAGGCTCGCGCACAACAGGATTGTCTTCATCAATCAGTCCTCATGGGCTCAACGCCCGCGCCAATGCAGAAAAGCCTGGCCCGGCAAGGACAATGAGCAAGGCCGGAAACAGGAACACCATCATCACTGCCGACATCTTTGCCGACATCATCGATACCCGTTCTTGCAGGCGGGTCAGGCGACGGTCGTCGAGCAGCGCCTTCAGTGCCTGCAACGACTTCATCGCGCCGCTGCCCTGTGTCAGCAACTGGCGCAGGATCACGCAGGTATCGGTGAACTCATCCACAGCCAGCAACTGGGCGACCTTTTCCAGTTCCGGGCCGAGCGCCATGCCCGAATCCACCCGCTGCAGCACCTGGCGCAGCTCTGCGCTGATGTGCGGGATCAACGTCCGGCCTTCGTGGCTCAGCACGCGCAGGGCCTGTTCAACGGCCAGGCCGGTCTCGAAGAGAATCCGCAGCAAGGGGATCATCAGGCTGACCTCTTCTGCGATGCGCCGCTGGCGGCGGGCCGCAGCCACGGCCAACAGGCGCTTGGGCAACAGGTAACCGACGCCCAGCGCGCACAATGGCCAGACCATCCAGCCGGCCGCGGCGCTGCCCTTGAACCCCTGTTGCAACAACAGCGTCAGCGCCACCGCCAGCAGCGGCAGGCCCAGCTGAACAGCCGCAAACAGGGCGCGCTGGCGGCTGCGGCGCCAGCCGATCCGCTCAAGCAGGGCCTGGCTTTCGCCGTCGAATTTCTGTAGCCGCTGCCCCCACGCGCTGCTGCCCAGCCACTGCAGCCAGTCGCCCAGGCGTTCGTCGCGGGTCAGTCGCCCTTGCAGACGTCGGGTCACCAGTACCCGCGCTCGCCATTGGCGAATAACCTGCAGACCAAACAGGCTGGCGGCGATGAACAGGCACAGGGCGCAGATCAGCAAGGCCATGGTCACAAGCTCCTCATCATCCGCCACAGCACCAGGCAACCGAGCACCTGCAGGGCAAAGGCCAGCAACAGCATCATCTGGCCGCTGCTGTCGCGCCACATGGCCAACAGGTAATGCGGGTTGGCCATCATGAAGTAGCCGACCATGGCCAGCGGCAACGACCCGAGAATGATCGCGGTAATGCGGGTTTCGCCGGTCATCGCCTTGAGCTGACGCGCCCCTTGTTCACGCTCGCGGATCAGCTTGATCAGGTTTTCCATCAGTTCGCTGGCATTGCCGCCGTAGCGCTGGTTGATGCGCAAGCCGAGGGCGAACAGCCGCAGTTCGTCCTGCTGGTGCAGTTCGGCCAGCTCGCTCACGGCATCCTCCAGCGCCACGCCCAACTGTACGTTGCGCCGCACCCGCGCCATGGCGGAGCGCAGGGGGTCGCGGCTGCTGTCGATGCCGCCCAGCACCGCGTCATTGAGGGTGCGGCCGGCCTTTAGGCTGCGAACGCTGTAGTCCAGCAGGCTGGGCAACTGGTCGACGATTTGCCGCATCCGCCGGCGGCTTTGCCAGCTCAGGATCAGGTACGCCGGGGTCGGCAGGCCGATCAGCAGCATCAAGGCAGCCACCCAGCCGGCAACGATCAGCGCCAGCAGCACCACGGCCAGCCACGCCAGCAACCAGCGTTGTGGCTCAAAGTCGATAGCCCCCAAACCGGCGCGTTGCAGCAGGGCGTCGAGCCATTCGCGCCGGGCGGGGCCATTGCGCACAATGCTGAACGCCCGCCCCAGGCGTTGCAGGATGCGCTCTTCGTGCCGCTTGTACAGGCCACGGCGCAGCAGCAGCAAGGCCACGCCCAGCAACAGCGGGGACAGTGCCAGCAGCACGGGGCCGGTCACAGCAGGCCCTCTGCGTGCAGCTTGCTGCCTGCCGGGTTGGGGGCTTCGCGCAGAAAGGTATCGCCGCCACGACGATCGAGGCGGAACAGGGTGTTGGTCACGTACACCTCATCGCGCACGCCGACCACTTCCAGCACCTCGCTGACGCAGCGTCGGCCATCGGGCAGGCGGGTCAGCTGGATCACCACATCCAGCGCCGCGCAAACCATTTGCCGCATGGTCTTTTCGGCAATTTGCCGGCCGCTCAGGCCGACCAGGGTTTCCAGGCGCAGCAGCGCATCCTGGGCGGTGTTGGCGTGCACCGTGCTCATCGAGCCATCGTGGCCGGTGTTCATTGCGGTGAGCACGTCGAGCACTTCGCTGCCGCGTATCTCACCCAGGATGATGCGGTCGGGCCGCATGCGCAGGGCGTTGCGGATCAGTTCGCTGGCTTTGACTTCGCCATGCCCTTCGGCATTCGGCGGACGGGTTTCCAGGCGCACCACGTGGGGATGGTGCAAATTCAGTTCGGCGACGTCCTCGATGGTCACCAGGCGTTCGCGGGGCGCGATCATCTGGCTGAGGATGTTCAGCAGGGTGGTCTTGCCGGTGCCGGTACCGCCGCTGACCAGAATGTTGCAACGTTTGCCCACGGCGCGCTCGAAGAAGTCGAAGATGTGCTGGTCGATGGCGCGGGTGGCCAGCAGGTCGGCACTCTTGAGCATGTCCTGGCGGAACTTGCGGATTGACAGGCACGGGCCGTCCAGTGCCACAGGCGGAATGATCGCATTCACCCGGCTGCCATCGGGCATGCGCGCGTCGACCATTGGCGAGGATTCATCCAGGCGCCGGCCAAGCGGGGCGAGGATGCGCTGCATCACCCGCTCCACATGGTGGGCGTCGATAAAGCGCAGGTCGGTTTGCTGCAACAGGCCCGCCCGTTCGACGAACACCCGGTGTGGCCCGTTGACCAGGATTTCCGTGACGGTGGGGTCACGCAACAACACTTCCAGCGGGCCGAAACCGGTCAGCTCATCCACCAGCTCTTCGGCCAGGCGCTCCATTTCGTAGCGCGACATGGCCAGGCGTAGCCGCGCGACGTAATCGCCCACCTGCTCCAGCACGAACTGGGTCAGCGCTGGCCGGGCGCCTTCGAGCAGGTTACGGCCGCTGTCCTCGATGGCGTCGATGGCAAAGCGGTGCAGTGCACGCTTTAGCGCGTAGGGGTCGCCGGAGGCGTGTTGCGGGCCACCAAAGGGTTGGTCATTGCTCATTTGCTCCCCCAAAGCCGACGCAGCCAGGTGAAGGCTGGTGGTGCGAGGTTTTCCGAGCGCTGTGCCAGGCGTTCGCCCAGGCTGCGCAGGGCTTGAGTGAGGTTTTCACGCGGGGCCAGTTCGAACAGGCTCTGGCCTTGGTTTTTCACGTTCAGGCGCACTTCCGGGCTGCAGGGGATGGCCTTGAGCAAGGGCAGCCCGTAGCGTTTGGCCAGGGTATCGGCGTCGGGTGCAACGTTGTTCAGATAACGGTCCACCAACAGGCTGGCGTGCTCCAGCTTCATGCCGTGGTCACGCCACAGGTCGAGCACTTCAAGGTTGCGCCGGCAGTCGAGGATGTTCTGGTCGGTGTAGACGATCAGTTTGTCGCAATGGCTCACCAGCGTGCGCAGGGCTTCGCTGTCGGCATGCCCGGTCAGGTTCACGACGATGTGCTGGAAATGCTGGCGCAGGGCGCTCAACAGCATGTACAGCTCGGCGGCGCTGGTCTGCTGCAGCGGGTCGTCGGCCTCGGCGTAGGTCAGCAGGCGCAAGCCTTTCTTGTCACGTGTGAATGCGCTGTCGATCAGTGTGGTGTCGAGGCGGCGCAAGTGGCGCAGGGCGTCGCCGAAGAAGAACGACGCTTCCAGGCCGAGCAGTGCCAGGCTGTCGCCACGCGGCAGGCCCAGGTCCAGCAACAGGGTTTGCTGGCCGCTCTCCTGCACCACCCGGGCCAGGTGGGTAGTGAGCAATGCCCCGTCGGCACTGCTTTGTACGCCGAACAGCACCGTCAGCCCGCCGAGGGCGGGGTTGCTGGCCACCGCCGGCATGCGCTTGCCCAGGCGGCGCACCAGCCCGGCCACTTCGCTTGCGCGCGAGCCATAGGCGACGAAGTCGCGGGCGCCAGCGCGCATGGCATGCAGCACCAGTTGGTTGTCCATGCCATCGCCGAGGGCGACGATCGCCAGCATCGGCTTGGCCTCCAGCACCCCCTCGATCAAGGCGCACTGGCTGACCAGTTGTTCGCGGTCCAGGCCGATGAACATCAGGTTGCTGAAGGTGGCGTTGACCAGCGCCAGCAGCTCGTCGAGGCTGCCGGCGCTGGCACCGATCACCTGGCCTTGCGGCGCCAGTGCGCCTTGCAGCCAGTGCAGGTCCTCCTCGTTGCGGGTGATGGCGAGGAAGGTGGGGTTCAGGCTCTCGTTCATTGGGATAACCCGCCTTGGCCATCGAAGTTGCCGTTCTCCAGGAAGAACAGGCGCCCCCAGCTGGGGTCGTAGGTGCGCAGGTTCTCGCCCGGCAGTTGCGGCATCCGGGCGTTGGCGGCCAGCGGCTGGACCAGGTGCGGGGTGACGATCATCAGCAGTTCGGTTTCTTCGCGGCGCATGGCCGAGTTGCGGAAGAACGCGCCCAGTACCGGCAGGCTCCCCAGGCCAGGCAGGCGGTCTACGGCGGAACGGGTGTTGTTGCTGACCAGGCCGCTGATGATGAAGCTCTCGCCATCGGCCAGGGCAATGCTGGTGTCGGTGCGCCTTACCGTCAAACCCGGCACCTGCGTGCCGGCGATGGTCACCACGTTGCTGTAGTCCAGCTCGCTGACCTCCGGCGCGACCTTGAGGGTGATCCTGCCCTGGCTGATGACGGTCGGTGTCAGCGCCAGGCGTACGCCAAATTCCTTGTATTCGATCGACACGTTGTCGCTGCCCGCGCTGGGCACCGGGATCGGGATTTCACCGCCAGCCAGAAAGCTCGCAGTCTGGCCGCTGAGCACGGTCAGGCTGGGGCGGGCCAGGGTGTAGGCGAAGCCGCTGTTTTCCAGGGCGTTGATCATGGCCAGGAAGCGGCTGCTGCCGCCGCCCCAGACGATGTTGAAGACGGTGTCGTCGAGGGGGATCGACGGCGTTACGTTGGGGACCGAACCGGGGCTGACGGACGTGCCGGGCACGGTGCCCGGCGAGCCGATCAGGCTATTGTTGGAGCCTTTGAAGAACAACCGTGCACCGGCCTCCTTGTATTTGGTGCGGCGTACTTCCACGAAGCGGATGTCGGCCTGCACCTGGCTTATCAGTTGCGCATCCTGCGACGGCAAGAAGCTGTCTTCGGCCATGTCGGCACTGGCCCGGCCTTTGACGAACACCATGGCCCTGTGAGGTGACGGGGCGCATGTGGTCCACAGCATCAGGGTGGTATTGCCTTGGCCCACCGCGGTAATTACCACGCCGCGCTCGCCGCTGGACTGCACATCGGCCACCTTCGGCTCACCCACGGCAACCCGGCTGATCGCCAGCGGCAGGCGTAGCTCCTGCTGCAGGCCCTGGTCTATCTCGATGACCGAAGGCAGCTGACTGACCGCTTCGCAGCCTTTACCCGCCGCCTGCGCCTGGGGCAACAGCGCGGCCAGCAGCCCGGTACAACATGCTTGTCTCAAAAAGGAACTACGCATCGCTGCATCCTTGCCGGGTCAGGGGGTTTTATTCGTATCGTCAGCCTGTGCGCCACGGATGATGTGCATGGCGGGTGTGGGGTTACGGGTCGCCAGGCTGGCAGCGTTGACCACCGGCGACTGGGACAGCTGGCTGAAGCGGTAGAGTTCGCGGTTGGCGGCTTCTACCTGCGGTTTGACATCGGGTTCGTTCCAGTACCGAGCCAGGCGTTGTTCATCGGCACTGCGCACGGCCAGGCGCAACGTGCCGGCCTGTGCAGCCAGCATCAAGCGGCTGGCGAAGGCCTCGGGTACTGCCAGCGCTACCGTGCGGGTGCCGTTGCCGCTCATGCTGGCCTGTTCGCGCCGGGCCTTTTGCTCTTCGGCGGTCTGCGCCGGGCGGCCATCGTTGGCCAGGCCCGTCTGCTCGCCGACGCTGAGCACGCGCAAGGCCGGCAGTACCACCTGGGCGGAGGACTGCGGGTTGTTGGGCTCTTCACGCAGGAACAGCAACACGTCCACGTAGTCACCCGGGCGCACTTGGCCGGCAGCGCCGACCACTTCGTCCACACCGACTGCCACGGCGCGCTCGTTGGCGCGGATCATCCGCGCCAGCGGGCCGCCGGCCTGGAAGCTGGACTCATCCAGCCAGGTGCCCGCAGCAAGTGGCCTGGCGCTGGTTCGCCCGATCACCTGGGCGGTTTGCTGGTAGGCCCCGGCGGGGGCAACCTGCAGGCGCTCGATCAGCACATCGTCTTCAGTGACCGGCGTATTGGCGGGCAGTGCCTTGCGCAGGACGACGACGGCTGTACGCAGTGGTTCCGGTGGAGCGGTGGGGGGTGGGGCGACGGCGACAACCGGTTGTTCGCTCGTAGGGGTAACCGGTGCAGGCACAGCAGCAGGGCGGCTGAGCACAATGCCCCAGTAGCCTGCCAGCAGTGCTGCCAGCAGGAAGAATGCCGCCAGTATCAGGGTCAAGCGACTACTCATCTCAGCCTCCCTGCACGCGTCGACTGATGGCAAAAAGTCACTATTTCGCTATAGGACGGTAGCCCAGCCATCACCATTTGCCATGAGCTGGAGTGGTTTTTTTCGGGATCGTGATTAAGTCGAGGTAATACAGTGGGTTAGCATTTTTATGGGTGTTAATTCTCGGGAATTAATACTTTGTAATTAATCCTTTAATACATTTGCAGACCTTTCCAGCTTGACGATGCTGATGGCAAATAGGTGTCACTTTGATACCGCCATCGCCGGCATGCATGCCGCAAGGAGCTGAGCCATGAAACTGTTCATTCTGCACTGCATGAACTTCCTGCATCGCAAGGACGGAGCATCCGGTATCGAATACGCGGTCATCGCGACGATGGTTGCAGTGGTGTTGGCGGCATTCGTCGGGGACATCTCCACGGCGGTCAACGCCACCTTCACCACGATCAAAAATGCCCTTTGACCATTGAACAGGAGCCAACGCCATGCAGGACGCTTCCTCGCGCCAGCAGATCCTTTTGGTGGATGACGAGCAGGACGTTCTGCTGGAGCTGGCCGAACTTTTAGAGAACGAAGGCTTCGCCTGCCTGACCGCGACATCGGTACAGGCTGCCTTGCAACAGCTTACCCGTCATCCGGACGTTGCCCTGGTGATCACCGACCTGCGTATGCCCGAGGAAAGCGGCATCGGTTTGATCAGGCGCATGCGCGAGCATACGGCCCGCCTGCACCTGCCGGTGATTGTCATGTCCGGGCAGGCCGACCTGGATGATGTCAGCGAACTGCTGCACCTGCAGGTGGTGGATTTTTTCCGCAAGCCGCTTTATCACAAGCGTTTGCTGACAACCCTGGAGAACCTGTTCCCCGTGCCAAGGCTGAGGGTAGTGAATTGAGGGAGCCCTTGAATGGCCTTTAATGGCCTTTAATAAAAGCGCCCGGCACTTGGCCGGGCGTTTTCATTGCTGGGGTCAGGCGTCCGGGTCGCTCAGTTCCAGGGCGCCGCGCTTGCTGCGCAGCTTGCCGTAGAAGTGTTCCAGCGCGTGGTTGAGCTTGGTGGCGGCACCGTCGACTGCCTGGTCTACCGAAGTGGCAGTGTGGGTCACGGAAATCGGTTGGTGGCCTTTGGGGCGAGCCTCCATCTGGCAGCGTTTGTCATGCGGTCCGGGCTTGGCGCCGTTCTCGTCGCGCAGGTGAACCTCGATGCGGGTGAGGTCTTCTTCGTAACGTTCCAGAGAGCTCTGCAGGGTACTGCGGACCCACTGATCGAGACGGGCGTTGCTTTCGAAATGGTTGCTGCTGTTGACCTGGATTTGCATGATTCAATCCTTATTCAGCTTGCTCGCATGGAGACGCGCCTAGGCCCTTGAGACCCTTGGAATTTCTGCACCTCTTGACTCTAAGGTCAGGCAACCGCGGACCGAATTCAAGCCCTTTTTGAAAATAAATTTCTTGTTGCAAATCCATCGATGCATGGCGGAGGGCAGGGCTGCATGGCCGTTCGACCGTGGATGTGAGCGCGCTGGGCACCGTGATACTCCGGCGCCAGGTAGCGCAACTGGTAGTAATAATTGTTCGCATTGTATTGCAGGGCAGAATGCTCGGCAATCTCCACCGGCCCTATCGCCGGCAAGCCCGCTCCCACACAACCCCGCTGTCTTCAAGCCCTGTGCAATACCTATGGGAGCTGGCTTGCCGGCGATAGGGCCAGGACAGGCAACACATCGCTAACTCTTTGCCTATGAGAATTGAAATCATTATTATTGCAACCCCCAAAACACCCGGACTTTCGCCATGACGCGCAAAACCGCCGGCCTCTCGCTCAGCTATCGGCTGGCCGTTGCCTCACGCAGCCTGGCCGCGCTGTTGGGCGGCTACCTGCTGGCGTCCATGGCCAGCGTCTGCATTGCCTTGGTGGCGCCACTGCCTAAGGTCGATGCCACGCTGACCGGCCTGCTGTTGTCGTTCGTCTTCTACCTGCTGGCATTCATCTGGTGCTTCGCCTGTCGCAGCGCCTGGCGTGCCTGGCTGGGGGTGTTGGCGCCGAGCCTGTTGCTGGGCATGATCAGCGGCGTTGCCTACTGGATGAAAAACCCATGAAAGAAGGCTTCCGCCAGGCGATGGCCTGGCTGCACACCTGGACCGGCCTGATCTTTGGCTGGCTGTTGTTTGCCATCTTCCTCACCGGCACGCTGTCGTACTTCAAGGATGAAATCACCCACTGGGCGCAGCCCGAGGTGCGCCGTCATACCCTGGACCCGGCCCTCAGTCTGGACAAGGCCCAGCAATACCTGCAGGACAATGCCGGGCATTCCGCCTCCTGGTTCATCGACATGCCCAACGAGCGTGAGGCGGCCCTGAGCGTGGGCTATCGCGACCCCAACGGCGGGCCGCGTGGCTTCGTCAACAAAACCCTCGACACCCAGACCGGCCTGCCAGTGGAAGCACGCGACAGCCGGGGTGGCGAGTTCTTCTACCGGTTCCACTTCCAGCTGCAGATGCCGTACCCGTTTGGCCGCTGGCTGTCGACCTTCTGCGCCTTCATCATGCTGCTGGGGCTGGTCACCGGCATCATCACCCACAAGAAGATCTTCAAGGAGTTCTTCACCTTCCGCCCCGGCAAGGGCCAGCGCTCCTGGCTGGACGGGCACAACGCCATCGGTGTGCTGGTGCTGCCCTTCCACCTGATGATCAGTTACAGCAGCCTGGTGCTGTTCATGTACATGGTGATGCCGGCGGGCATCATGGCCAGCTATGGCAATGACACCGGCAAGTACTTCAACGACCTGTTCGGCCGCGACGATGCGCCCAAAGCGGCCCAGGTGCCCACGCCGCTGGTTGCGCTGCCAACCCTGTACGCCAAGGTCCAGGAACTGCAACCGGGCGCGCGTATCGGCTTCATCCAGGTGCAGAACCCCGGCGACAGCAATGCCCGCGTCACCTTCACCCAGTCGGCTGCCGACCACGTGGCTTATCGGCGCAGTGCCAACTGGACGTTCGACGGCGCCAGTGGTGCGCTGCTGAGCCAGGGCAAGCCAGAGAGCGGGGCGATGATGACTGCCTTCAGTTTTGCCGGGCTGCACATGGGCAATTTCGCCGGGCCCTGGCTGCGCTGGCTGTATTTCTTCTTTGGCGTCGCCGGGACTGCGGTGATCGGCACCGGGCTGGTGATGTGGCTGGGCAAGCGCCAGCTCAAGCATGCCAAGAGCGCGCACATGCCGGGTGAGTTGCGCCTGGTCGAGGTGCTCAATATCGCTAGCATGAGCGGGCTGCTGCTGGCGGTGGCGGGCTTCTTCTGGGCCAACCGCCTGATCCCGGTGGGCGTCGAGGGCCGCGCTGGCTGGGAGGTCAATGCCTTCTTCATCGCCTGGGGCTTGTCACTGGTGCATGCCGTGCTGCGCAGCGGGCGCCGGGCGTGGGGCGAGCAACTGGCGCTGGGGGCGCTGGCCTTTGTTCTGCTGCCGCTGCTCAATGGCTTGAGCACCGACCGGGGATTGAACCATTCGTTGCAGGCAGGTGACTGGGCCATGGCCGGCTTCGACCTGACGGCCCTGGGTACTGGCCTGTTCCTGGCCTGGCTGGCCGGCAAGATGCTGCGCAGCCCCAAACCGGTTGCCAAGCGGCCACGCGCGGCAAAAAAAGCGGGCACTGAAACGGCGCAGGTGATCTGATGCTGGGTAACGCACTGATTGCATTCGCAGGTTTTGTCGCCCTGTGCCTGGCCATGGAAAAGCACTTCAGCGATTTGCTCGGGCGCAAGCCGCGCCCCGGGCAGTTGCAGCTGCTGCACGTTGCGGGCTGGCTGCTGCTGATGCTGTCGCTGATCCTCAGCGTGCACCTGCGTGGCTGGGCCCATGGCCTGGTGGAATGGACGGCAGTGATGATGGCCGGGGTGACCGTGTGGGTGTTCGGCCTGCCGTACCAGCCACGTCTGCTGCTGGGCCTGGCCGCCGCCAGCGTGGTGCTGGGCCCATTGCTGGCCGTGTTTGCCGTGTGAACCTGTGAGCGAGCAGGGGGATATCATCGAGCCCGAAGCCGACAGCAGTGGAGGGCGCGCACGTTTCGTCCAGGTGTTCCTGGCCCAACGGGCGCGCATGGAGGCGCTGGTCAGCCGGCGCGTTGGCTGCCGCGCCACGGCTTCAGACCTGGTGCAGGAACTGTTCCTGCGTTTCTGGCGCCGCCCCGAGGTCAAGGTCGAGGCGCTGGACACCTACCTGTTGCGCTGTGCCGGCAACCTGGCCATCGACCACCTGCGCAGTGAAGGCAGCCGCGAACGGGTGGCAGAAGCCGCTTTGCCCATGGACGAGGCGGCAATGGCTCAGGCGCCGGAGCAGGCGCTGGAGGTCGACCACGACCTGCAGCGCATCGAAGCTGCCTTGCGCGCATTGCCCGAGCGCACCCGGCAGATCTTTCTGCTCAACCGCATCCATGGCTGCAAGTACGGCGAAATTGCCAAGGCCATGCAGCTGTCCCAGAGCGCCGTGGAAAAGCATATGATGCGCGCCCTTGAAGCGTGCAAGGCGAGTGTTGCCGAGCCCGCGTCCACCCCACTCCGGCCTGGGAGTGCCCGTCGATGAGCCGTTTGCCCCCGATCACCGAGGCGCAGTCCCAGGCCGCCCTGCAATGGCTCAGCCGCATCAATGAGCAGCCCGCGCAAGCCGAAGGGGCTGCGTTCAAGCGCTGGTTGCTGGCCGACCCCGTGCACCGTGACGCCTACCAACAGGCCCAGGCGCTGTGGCAGAAAAGCGCCGCCCCGGCGGCGCGCCTGGCGGACGAAGAACAGGACGCCCTGCAGCGCTACCTCGATGCCATGGCCAAGCCGCCGACCCGCGGGCCGTGGCGGCAGGTGGCAGCACTGGCGATGGCGGCCTGCCTGGTGCTGGCCGTGGGCGTTGCCGGTGGCTGGCACCCGGCGTACTGGTTGCAGGACCTGCAGGCGGACTACAGCAGTGCCGGGCTGGTTCGCCAGGTGACTTTGGCCGACCAGTCGCGGGTGACGCTTGATGCCGGCAGCGCCATTGCGGTCGATTTTGCCCAGGGAGAGCGCCGTGTGCGGTTGTTGCATGGCGCAGCGTTCTTCGAGGTCACGCATACCGGCGAGCCGTTCCTGGTCGAAGCCGGCGGTGGCGAAGTACGGGTGCTCGGCACTCAGTTCGAGGTGCGTGAGCAAGGCGACGGCGCCCAGGTGACGGTGCGCAGCGGGCGTGTGGGCGTGAGCCCTGCGCAAGGCACTCTGGCGCGTGAGCTGACGGCCAATCAGCAGGTGGCCTACAGCGCAGGCAGGGTAGGCGACACCCTGGGGGTGGACAGTGAAAACCGCCTGGCCTGGCGCCAGGGGTGGCTGAACTATTACCAGGTGCCGCTGGCGCAGGTGGTCGAAGACCTTGGGCGCTATTACCCGGGGCGCATCCTGTTGCTGGATGGCGAACTGGGGCAGCGCAAGGTCAGCGGCAGCTTCCCGGTGACCGAGCCGCTGCTGGCGCTGGATTCGCTGGGCAAGGTGATGGGTTTTTCGCGGCAGACCGTGTTGGGGCGTCTGACCCTGGTTCGGTAGCAGCCTGCACCGGCCATGCAGTACCTGTAGGAGCAGCCTTGTGCTGCGAAGAGGCCGGCACAGGAAAAATAATTTCAATCAACGGGTGAGGTAACAGGACGTGGCATCCGTGTAATGAGTGAAAGTGCGATTCATTCGCAATCGTCACCCTCTCACAGGTCAGCGTCCATGAAGTTCTCCTCGCGTTGCGTCCCTCTCTGGCTCGGCCTGGCTGCGGTCCCGGCCTTGGCTGTCGCCCCTCTGGCAAGCGCCGCCGAGCAGTTACAGGCCTATGCCTTCGCCCAGCCGGCCCAACCCTTGGCCCAGGCCCTCAACGCTTTCAGCCGCACCACCGGCCAGAGCGTGGTTTACACCCTCGAACTGCCGGGCCTGCAAGCGCCCGCGTTGAATGGCCGTTTCAGCGCCGAGCAGGCGCTGCAACAGCTGCTGGGCAACACCGGGCTGGCTTGGCGGCGCGTCGACGCACGCACCCTGACCCTCGAACCCGCCGACACCTCAGGCGCCCTCAACCTGCAGGCCACCAACGTAACCTCGCAGCTGGACGACTACAGCTACCAGCCCCCGGCCAGCGCTTCGATCATGCGCGGGCAGGGGCCGAACCAGGACATCCCCCAGGCCATCAACGTGGTACCGGCCCAGGTCATTCGCGACCAGGCACCGCGCAACCTCGACGATGCGCTGGCCAACGTCAGCGGCATTACCCAGGGCAACAACTTTGGCGGCACGTCCGACACGGTGATGAAGCGCGGCTTTGGCGACAACCGCGACGGCTCGATCATGCGCGATGGCATGCCCATCGTGCAGGGGCGTAGCCTCAACGCCAGCACCGAGCGGGTTGAAGTGCTCAAGGGCCCGGCCTCGCTGCTGTACGGCATCCAGGATCCGGGCGGGGTGATCAACGTGGTCAGCAAGCGCCCGCAACTGCAGCAGTACAACGCCCTGGACGTGCGCGGCTCGACCTACGGCAGCGGCAAGAATGGCAGTGGCGGCGGGCTCGACAGTACCGGTGCGCTGGGCGACAGCAGCTTCGCCTACCGCTTGATCGTCGACCATGAAGACGAAGACTACTGGCGCAACTACGGCGTGCACCGCGAATCGCTGGTGGCGCCGTCGCTGGCCTGGCTGGGTGAAGACACCCAGGTGGTACTGGCCTACGAGCACCGCGAGTTTCTCTACCCCTTCGACCGGGGCACCGCGTTCGGCAGCGATGGCCACCCGCTGAACATCCCCGCCACGCGCCGCCTGGACGAGCCGTTCAACGACATGGAAGGGCGCTCCGACCTGTATCGCCTGGAGGTCGACCATCAGCTGGCCAATGACTGGAAGCTGCACTTTGGCTACAGCTTCAACCGCGAGACCTATGATGCCAGCCAGGTACGGGTGACCGGCGTCAATGAAGCCAAAGGCACGCTGACACGCAGCATCGATGGCACCCACAACGCCATGAGCCGTGACCAGTTCGCTACCCTGAGCCTGGCCGGTAACGTGGAGTTGGCCGGCCTGCAGAATGACCTGTTGTTCGGCGTCGACCATGAAGACCGCAAGGTGTATCGCGGCGACCTGATTCGCCAGACTGCCAAGTCCACTTTCAGCTATGTGGACCCGGTCTACGGCCAGGAAGTGGAAGGCAGCACGGTGCGTGCCAGCGACAGCGACCAGACCGACAAGCTGCGCACCGATGCACTGTTCGTGCAGGACGCATTGCACCTGGATGACCACTGGATCCTGGTGGCCGGCGCACGCTTCCAGCAGTTCGACCAGTACGCCGGCCGCGGCCGCCCGTTCACGGCCAATACCGATAACAGCGGCCAGGCCTGGGTGCCGCATGCCGGCATCGTCTACAAGCTTGATGAGCAGCTGTCGTTCTACGGCAGTTACAGCGAGTCGTTCAAGCCCAACTCCAGCATTGCGCCGCTGACTGGCGGTGTGGTGCTGGACGCGTCCGTTGCGCCTGAGGAAGGCAAGTCGTGGGAGTTGGGCGCCAAGCTGGACATGCCCGGTCGCCTGACCGGTACGCTGGCGCTGTTCGATATCACCAAGCGTAATGTGCTGGTTGCCAATTTCGACAGCGGGACTGGCGAGACTGTCTACAGCAATGCCGGTGAGGTCAATTCAAGAGGTGTGGAGCTTGACCTGACCGGCCAGCTCAGCGATCACTGGAGCTTGATCGGCAGCTATGCCTTTACCGATGCCAAGGTTACAAAAGACCCGGACCTTGAGGGCAACCGCTTGCAGAACGTTGCCAAACACAGTGGTTCGCTGTCGGCTGTTTACGACTTCGGCAGCCTGTTCGGTGGCGACAAGCTACGTGTAGGTGCAGGCGCGCGTTACGTGGGTGAGCGGGCGGGCAATTCGACCAACACCTTCGACCTGCCGTCGTACACCGTGGCCGATGCGTTCGCCAGCTACGAGACCAAGCTGGATGAGCACAACGTGCGTTTGCAGCTGAACGTAAAGAACCTGTTCGACAAGGTTTACTACAGCTCGGCGGTGAACCAGTACTTCGTGGCTATCGGCGATGCGCGGCAGGTGAGCCTGTCCAGCACCTTCGAATTCTAGGTATTTGGGGCTGCCTTGCAGCCCTTTCGCGGCACAAGGAATCCATGATCCCTGTAGGAGCGGCCTTGTGCCGCGAAAGGGCCGCAAAGCGGCCCCATTTCACGCCTTGAATGCCGAACGGTATTCCCCAGGTGTTGCACCAAGCGCCTGCCTGAACCGGTTGCTGAAATGGCTGGCACTGGCAAACCCGCACAGCAGGGCAATCTCCCCCAGCGGCATCACGCCCAGCTGCAGCAGCTGGCAGGCCCGGTGCAGTCGCCGGGCCAGCAGGTACTGGTGCGGCGGTAGGCCGAAACTGCTGCGGAACATGCGCGCAAAGTGGTATTCGGACAGGTTGCAGCGCAAGGCCAGTTCGCCCAGGGTAATCGGCTGGTCCAGGTGCGCCTCGATGTAATCGACCAGTTGCCGGCGCAGGTTCGGCGCTAGCCCGCCTTTCAGGCGCAGGCCCTGGCGCAGCCCGACCTGGTTGAGCAGCGCATGGTCGACGATCTCGTGGGCCAGGCTGCTGGCCAGCAAGCGCTCGCCGGGCTCGTCCCAGTCCAGCTGGATCAGTTGGCGAAAGCGCACGGCCTGTTGCGGGTCGTCGAGAAAAGTCGCTTCCTGCAACTGCAGTTCACGCGGTTCCCGGTCGAGCAGGCGCACACAACCCAGGGCGAACTGCACCTCGCTGACATACAAGTGCGCCAGGCGGATTGCACCATTGACCACCCAGTTCGACTCCTGCCCGGCTGGCATCACGCACAGCTTGCCGGGCGCGCCCTTGTCGGCCGGGCGCTGGCGGCGAAAGGTGCCGGTGCCGTCGGCGATGTAGCACGACAGGGTGTGGTGGGTCGGGGCCTGATAGTCGCGGGCATCGTCGCGGTTGCTCCACAGCGCCGCCGCCAGCCCGTCGCCCAGGTGCGCGCTCAGCTCCAGCCTGGCGTGGGGCGAGGCATGCATGGCGTTGAACACTTGCAGTTGGGTGAGTGGCGTCATGGGGGGCTCCTCTTGCCAGCCATCCTACTGCGCCTTGCATCGAGTGACATCTACCGGCAAAGGAAAAGCGCAAGTTTGTGCAAGCGCCAGGCGCCGCACAGGGCGAACACTGGTGGCACTGGCGAGGGCTGCACCCTCGATCGCCGGCAAGCCAGCTCCCACAGGTACAGCATCTGCCTCAAGCCGGGCACTGTACCTGTGGGAGCTGGCTTGCCGGCGATAGGGCGCGAAGCGGCCCCGGTGTGAATGGACGACCGCTTGAGGAGCCCTACCCATGAACCTGTCACTCTACCTGCTTACCGTCCTGATCTGGGGCACCACCTGGATCGCCTTGAAGCTCCAGCTGGGCGTTGTCGCCATCCCGGTCTCGATCGTCTATCGCTTCGCCCTGGCCGGCCTCATCCTGTTCGCCATCCTGCTGCTCACCCGCCGCCTGCAACCCATGAACCGCCGCGGCCACCAGATCTGCCTGGCCCAAGGTTTGTGCCTGTTCTGCGTCAATTTCATGTGCTTCCTCACTGCCAGCCAGTGGATTGCCAGTGGCCTGATCGCCGTGGTGTTCTCCACTGCAACCCTGTGGAACGCACTCAACGCGCGGGTCTTCTTCGGCCAGAAGATCGCCGCCAATGTGCTGGGCGGCGGTGCCCTGGGCCTGATCGGCCTGGGGCTGCTGTTCTGGCCAGAGCTGTCCCACCATGCCGCCAGCCGCGAGACCCTGTTCGGGCTCGGCCTTGCCCTGCTCGGCACGCTGTGTTTCTCGGCAGGCAACATGCTGTCGAGCATGCAGCAGAAGGCCGGGCTCAAGCCCATGACTACCAATGCCTGGGGCATGGTCTACGGGGCCGCCATGCTGATGGTTTATTGCCTGTTCAGCGGCATTCCTTTCACCATGGAGTGGAACACCCGCTACATCGGTTCGCTGATGTACCTGGTGATTCCGGGTTCGGTGATCGGCTTCACTGCCTACCTGACCCTGGTCGGGCGCATGGGGCCGGAGCGGGCAGCCTATTGCACGGTGCTGTTCCCGTTGGTGGCGTTGAATGTGTCGGCGGTGGCCGAGGGGTATCAGTGGACGGCGCCGGCCTTGTTGGGGCTGGTGGCGGTGATGGCGGGGAATGTGCTGGTGTTTCGCAAGCCCAAGGCCAAGGTGGCTGACGGTATTTTGGTGGCCAAATAGATAATCTGTTGCCTGTACCGGCCTCTTCGCGGGCAAGCCCGCGAAGAGGCCGGTACAGGCAAAGTAAGGCTATCAGCCCTTCCACACCTGCGGGTTCACCAGGTCCCGCGGCCGTTCACCCAGCAGTGCCGCGCGCAGGTTCTCCATCGCGCGGTTGGCCATGGCCTCACGGGTTTCGGCAGTGGCCGAACCGATGTGCGGCAAGGTCAGCGCGTTGGGCAGTTTGAACAGCGGCGAATCGCTCAGCGGCTCTTTCTCGTACACATCCAGGCCTGCCCCACGAATGGTGCCGTTCTGCAGCGCTTCGATCAGCGCGGCTTCGTCCACCACCGGCCCGCGGGCGATGTTGATCAGGAACGCGCTTGGCTTCATCAGCTTCAGTTCACGCGCACTGATCAACTTGCGGGTGGCGTCGGACAATGGCACCACAATGACGACGAAGTCCGCTTCTGCCAGCAACTGCTCCAGGCTGCGGAACTGCGCGCCCAGCTCTTGCTCCAGCGCGGTCTTGCGGCTGTTGCCCGCGTAGATGACCGGCATGTTGAAGCCGAACCGGCCGCGACGGGCAATGGCGGCACCGATGTTGCCCATGCCGACGATACCCAGCGTCTTGCCATGCACATCGCTACCGAAGAGGGCCGGGCCCACGGTGGCCTGCCAGTTGCCGGCCTTGGTCCAGGCATCCAGTTCGGCAGTGCGGCGGGCGCAGCCCATGACCAGCGAGAAGCCCAGGTCGGCGGTGCTTTCGGTGAGCACGTCTGGGGTATTGGTCAGGGCGATGCCGCGTTCGTTGAAGTAGTCCAGGTCGTAGTTGTCGTAGCCGACCGACACGCTGGACACCACCTCCAGCCTGGCCGCGCCTTCAAGCTGCGCACGGCCCAGCTTGCGCCCGACACCGATCAGGCCGTGGGCCTCCGGCAGGGCCTCGTTGAACTGGGCGTTGATGTCGCCGAGCTTGGGGTTGGGCAAAATCACGTTGAAGTCTTGCTGCAGGCGCTCGGCCATGGCCGGGGTGATACGGCTGAAGGCCAGGACGGTCTTTTTCATCGGGCAACTTCTCTGCAAGGCGGGGGTAGGTAATGGTTAGCAACCTACCATTGTCCACCCCCGCAATGCAGCAGCTTTTTAGTTGGCGATCAGCACCTGATGGGTTTTCAGGTCGGCCTCATGGGCCGCGAGAATCTCCGGTAGCGAGTTGCGCAGGTACTCGACCCACGTCTTGATCTTGGCATCCAGGTACTGCCGCGACGGGTAGATGGCGTACAGGTTCAGCTCCTGCAGGCGGTACTCGGGCAGCACCCGCACCAAGCTGCCATCACGCAGGCCATCGATGGCCGAATAGATCGGCAGCACGCCTACGCCCATGCCGCTGCGGATCGCAGTCTTCATGGCATCGGCGGTATTGACCATGAACGGCGAGCTGGTGATGTTGACCATCTCCTGACCTTCCGGCCCGTCGAACAGCCATTTTTCCAGCGGTATCACCGGGCTGACCATGCGCAGGCAGGCGTGCTTGAGCAGGTCGGCGGGCTTTTGCGCACTGCCGTGGCGGGCGATGTAGTCGGGCGAGGCGCAGACGATGCTGTAGGTGATGCCCAGGCGCTGCGACACGAACCCCGAGTCGGGCAGTTCGGTGGCCAGCACGATGGACACGTCATAGCCCTCGTCAAGCAGGTCGGGCACGCGGTTGGCCATGGTCAGGTCGAAGGTGACGTCCGGGTGCGATTCGCGGTAGCGGGCAATGGCATCGACCACGAAGTGCTGGCCCACCCCAGTCATCGAGTGCACCTTCAGCTGCCCGGCCGGGCGGGCATGGGCATCGCTGGCTTCGGCTTCGGCTTCTTCCACATAGGTAAGAATCTGTTCGCAGCGCATCAGGTAGCGCTTGCCGGCCTCGGTCAGCGCAATGCGGCGGGTGGTACGGTTGAGCAGCCTTGTTTGCAGATGGGCTTCCAGGTTGGAGACCGCCCGCGACACGTTCGCGGTGGTCGTATCCAGTTGCGCGGCAGCAGCGGTAAAGCTGCCAAGCTGGGCTACGCAACTGAAAGCACGCATGTTTTGCAGGGTGTCCATGGGTCACTCTCGATGTAGAGGACAAAATTGTGTCACGAAGTAACGCAGAAAAGCTGAAAAGTTGCCTTCGACCAAAGGCGGATTATCGCTGTTTTGGTAACAAAGATTCGCAGGAATCTGCGCTTATCGCCAGTGCTGCCGCCCCCTAGAATTGCCCAGCCCCCTTCACCTCTTCCTCGGGAAATCGCAGCTGTGCCGCGTCGCATCATCAGAACGCTCAATGCGTTCAGTGCCTGTGCCCTTGCCCTCACCTTGAGTGGCTGTATCGGAACCTGGGGCATCGCCCCGCAAAGCAAGACGCTGCAAGCCCATACCTTGACCACCGACGCGGCCATACGCGAAGCCGCGACCGACGCCCATTGGCCCGACCAGCAGTGGTGGCACGCCTATGGCGACCCGCAGCTGGATCGCTGGCTCAACCTGGCCGTGGCCGGCAGCCCGAGCCTGGCCATGGCCGCAGCGCGGGTACGTGAGGCCAAGGCCATGGCCGGCGTGGTCGAGTCGGCCGAAAAGCTCCAGGCCAACGGCCAGGCCACCCTCAAGCGCCACAACTGGCCTGAGGACCAGTTCTACGGCCCGGGCGCGCTGTCGGGCGCCAACACCTGGGACAACAACGCCGCCATCGGCTTCAGCTACGCCCTCGACCTCTGGGGCCGCGAACGCAATGCCAGCGAGCAGGCCGTCGACCAGGCACACATGAGCGTGGCCGAAGCCCGCCAGGCGCAGCTGGAGCTGCAGAACAACGTGGTGCGCGCCTATATCCAGCTGAGCCTGCATTTTGCCCAGCGCGATATCGTCAAGGCCGAACTGGAGCAGCAGGAGCAGATCCTGGCCCTGGCCAAACGCCGCCTGGATGCCGGCATCGGTACCCATTTCGAAGTCAGCCAGGCCGAAGCGCCGCTGCCGGAAACCCACCGCCAGCTCGACAGCCTGAACGAAGAAATTGCCCTGACCCGCAACCAACTGGCCGCACTGGCCGGCAAGGGCCCGGGGGAGGGCGCGCAATTGCAGCGCCCGGCCCTGGCCTTGGCCGCGCCGTTGAAACTGCCATCGAACCTGCCTGCCGAACTGGTCGGCCAGCGTCCCGACGTGGTCGCCAGCCGCTGGCAGGTGGCCGCCCAGGCGCGAGGTATCGACGTCGCCCACGCCGGCTTTTTCCCCAACGTCGACCTGGTTGGCAGCCTCGGCTTCATGGCCACCGGCGGTGGCCCGCTGGAATTCTTGACCGGGCGCAAGTTCAACTACAACGTCGGGCCGGCCATCAGCTTGCCGATCTTCGACGGTGGCCGCCTGCGCTCGGAGCTGGGTGTGGCCTCGGCGGGGTATGACGTGGCTGTGGCCCGTTACAACCAGACCGTGGTGGGGGCACTGAAGAACATCTCCGACCAGTTGATCCGCCGCGAGTCGATGAAAGAACAGTCGCACTTCGCTGCCGAGTCGGTTGCCGCCGCGCAGAAAACCTATGACATCGCCATGGTCGCCTTCCAGCGCGGCCTTACCGACTACCTGAACGTGCTCAACGCGCAGACCTTGCTGTTCCGCCAGCAACAAGTGCAGCAGCAGGTGCAGGCCGCCCGCCTGATCGCCCATGCCGAGCTGGTCACCGCCCTGGGTGGTGGCCTGCAGGCCGGTCAGGATGCGCCGAAAGAGGAACGCCAGGCCGCGCCGAAAACCCCGGCCACCTTGGCCATTTTCGACAAGAAGCCGGATAACGCCGAATGAGCACTTCCAGTTTGCCCGTGCGCTGGCTGCAAAGCCTGGAGTGGCGCCGGGGCTTCTTTGCCTGGGCACGCACCGACGGCGTGACCTGGGTGTACATCTTCAAGGTGCTGGTCGCCGCGTTCATCACCCTGTGGCTGGCCATGCGCCTGGAGCTGCCGCAACCGCGCACAGCCATGATCACCGTGTTCATCGTCATGCAGCCGCAAAGCGGGCATGTGTTCGCCAAGAGCTTCTACCGGGTGCTCGGCACCCTGGCCGGCTCGGCGATGATGGTGGCGCTGATCGCCATCTTCCCGCAGAACACCGAGCTGTTCCTGCCCAGCCTGGCCTTGTGGGTGGGGCTGTGTTCGGCCGGCGCCATGCGCTACCGCACTTTCCGCGCATATGGCTTCGTGCTCGCCGGTTATACCGCTGCGATGATCGGCCTGCCGGTGCTGCAGCACCCCGACCAGGCCTTCATGGCCGCGGTATGGCGGGTGCTGGAAATTGCCCTGGGGATTCTGGTGTCGACCTTCGTCAGTGCCGCAATCCTGCCGCAGTCGGCCAGTGCCGCCATGCGCAACGCTTTGTACCAGCGCTTTGGCGTGTTCGCCGGGGTGGTGGTCGAGGCCCTGCGTGGCGATAGCCAGAAGGACCGTTTCGAGAGCAGCAACGTGCGCTTCGTTGCCGAGGCCGTGGGCCTTGAGAGCCTGCGCAACGTCACCGCCTTCGAAGACCCGCACATGCGTCGCCGCAGTGGTCGGCTGGTACGGATGAACAGCGAGTTCATGGCCATTACCACGCGCTTCAATGCCCTGCATCGCCTGCTCGAACGCCTGCGTGCCCGTGGCCCGCTGCAGATCGTCAGTGCCATCGAGCCGGGCCTGAACACCCTGGTGGAGCTGCTGCAGCCTTACGTGGGCCGGGCGTTGACCGACGCCGATGCACTGCGCCTGACCCTGGAGCTGGCGGCCTACAAGGAAGGCCTGCAAGCTCAGGTGCGCGGCCTGCGTGCCGAGTACCTGGCAACCGACCCCAGCGAATCCGACCTGCTCGACTTCCACACCGCATTCGAACTGCTGTACCGCTTCGTCGACGAGATGTACAGCTACGCCGAAACCCACGCCTCGCTGGCTGCGCACAAGCACGAACGCGAGCAGTGGGACGAGCCCTACGTGGCGCAGACCAGCTGGCTAGTGTCGTTGGCTGCAGGTATCCGCGCCTCGGCGGTGTTGTTGCTGCTGGGCAGCTACTGGCTGCTCAGTGACTGGCCCAGTGGCGCCATGATGACCCTGATCGCCACCGTCACCGTGGGCCTTTCGGCGGCCTCGCCGAACCCTAAGCGCATGTCGTTCCAGATGGCCTGCGGCACCGCCATCGGCGCTTTCATCGGCTTTTTCGAAACCTTCTTCGTGTTCCCCTGGATCGACGGCTTCCCGCTGCTGTGCATGGTGCTGGCGCCGGTGTTCGTGCTGGGCGCGTTTCTCTCGTCACGCCCGGCCTACGCCGGTTACGGCATCGGCCTGCTGGTGTTCTTTGCGATTGGCTCGGTGCCGAACAACCTCACTGTGTATGACCCGTACACCTTCATCAACGACTACATCGGCATGGTCATCGGCATGTTTGTCTGCGCCGCCGCCGGGGCGATCATCCTGCCGCCCAACAGCCGCTGGTTGTGGAGCCGCCTGGAGCAAGAGCTGCGCGAGCAGGTGCTGTTTGCCATCAGCGGGCGCCTGCGCGGCATCGGCACGGCGTTCGAAAGCCGCACCCGCGACCTGTTGCACCAGGCCTATGGCCTGGCGGCCGGCAAGCCGCAAGTGCAGAGCCAGCTGATGGGCTGGATGTTCACCGTGCTGGAAATCGGCCACGCCGTGATCGAGCTGCGCAAGGAACAAGCCCGCGCACCGGTGCACCCGGCCTACGCCGAGTCACAGCCGTGGCGCCAGGCCATCCGCGTCATGGGTCGTGCCCTGACGCGGTTGTTCTTGCAGCCCAGTGCGAGCAACCACGAACGGGCCCTGGTCGCCGTGGACCATGCCATTGCCCGCGTGCAGGCCACCGACGAACCGTTCGCCCGGCACTTCGACACCTCGGTACTGCGCCGAGCGCAAAGCTACCTGCACTTCATCCGTTCCTCCTTGCTGGACCCACAGTCGCCACTGGCACCGGCGAAAGGATTGCACCATGCCCCGTGAAATCGCCTTCCATGGCGTGTACATGCCCACCATGACCTTGATGTTCCTGTTCGCCCTTGGCCTGGCCTGGGGCCTGGACCGGTTCATCGCCAGCCATGATGGCTACCGCTTCTTCTGGCACCCGGCGCTGTTGCGCCTGAGCCTGTTCGTCTGCCTGTTCGGCGCCATGGCGCTTACTGTCTACTGGTGAGAAACCTTCGATGAAAAAGTTCTTCAGCCTGATCGCCACCCTGCTGGTGCTGGTCGCTGCCGTGGCCATCGGTCGCCAGCTGTGGCTGCACTACATGACCACGCCATGGACCCGCGACGGCCGCGTGCGCGCCGACATCATCAACGTCGCCGCCGACGTACCGGGTTACGTGGTGGATGTGCCGGTCAAGGACAACCAGCGGGTGAAGAAGGGCGACCTGCTGATCCAGATCGACCCCGAGCACTACCAACTGGCGGTAGACCAGGCCAAAGCCATGGTCGCCTCGCGCAAGGCCACCTGGGAAATGCGCAAGGTCAACGCCAAGCGCCGTGCCGACATGGACAACCTGGTGATCTCCAAGGAAAACCGCGACGACGCCAGCAATATCGCCAACTCCGCCCAGGCCGATTACCAGCAAGCCCTTGCCGAACTGGCTGCAGCCGAGCTGAACCTCAAGCGCACCCATATTGTCGCCACGGTGGATGGCTACGTGACCAACCTGAACATCCACAAGGGCGACTATGCGCGCACGGGTGAGGCGGTGATGGCGGTGGTCGACGAAAATTCGTTCTGGGTCTACGGGTTCTTCGAGGAAACCAAGCTGCCCCACGTGAAGGTGGGTGACCAGGCCGAGTTGCAGATGATGAGCGGCGAGCGCATCAAGGGGCATGTGGAGAGCATTGCCCGCGGCATCTACGACCGCGACAACCCACAAAGTCGCGAGCTGATCGCCGACGTTAACCCCACCTTCAACTGGGTGCGCCTGGCGCAGCGGGTGCCGGTGCGGATCCACATTGATGAAGTGCCGGAAGGGTTTTTGCTGGCGGCGGGGACGACTTGTACGGTGGTAGTTAAGCCGAGCGAGGGGTAAGCCGGGGCTGGCACTGATCGCGCCTGGTATTTTTGCCAGTTACCCAGATGATGCAGATAGGCGATAGTGACCATACTTCCGATGGAGGGCGCCGACAATGAACACCGCGTCTGCTCAAGCTTCCGATTGGCGGTCCTATGACGCTTATGGTCATGTCCTGTTCCAAGGACACTTGATGGCCATGTCGGCGTTTAACGGTGCTGTCGTTGATTTGATCACCCGTACCTACATGCTCGGAAATGGCCATCGGGTTTATAACCCCAGGCTTATGCGGTTCCAGAGCGCCGACAAGCTAAGCCCCTTCAGCCGCGGTGGTTTGAACGCCTATTCCTATTGTTCGGGAGACCCTGTCAATCGGGTCGACCCTTCTGGGCGTTCTGGGCTGCGCCGCTTTTGGCAACAAGTCACCGGTGGGCCGAAGAAGGTGCAAAAGATGCAGCGCTTGGTCAATACGAATCAGGACCGTCTCAAATATGAAGTCTCGACCACTGACAAGAATATCAAGCGCCAACTGGCATGGCTGACAGTTGTAAACGACTCGGCAGATATGAGCACTCTCTTCAAGGAGGGTAACTCCGTGACGCACAAGTGGTTGATCACCGACAGAGGGGAGTTAATTGTCGGTAGCTTCCAGCATGCTGAGGTTTACTCGACTCACGCCAGCTTTGCCCAAATTGCGGCCCGTGATCATCGCACAAGTCCCAATGTCGTCGCAGCGGGGGAGTTTGCGATGAAGGACCGTCGCCTGATAATGACCAACTACAGTGGTCACTATAAGACGCCATACGACAGGTTATGGCCTGTCAAAATGCACATGGAGCAGCTCGGTATTGGGATAAAAATCACGCGGCAATCCTATTTGGCTGATCAATAGGAGAGCTGTCAGATGCTGCGATCTCTAATCCGCAGCTCCCACCATCACGGGCACTGTGACCCGGTCAATCACCTTCGCGCTGATTGACGGGTCCAGCAACCGCCCCAACCGCGACAGGTGGCGGTGGCCCATGATGATCAGTTCGCAGTTCAATTCCTGCGCTTTGGCCACAATCGCTTCAACCGGCTGGCCGGCCACCATGCAGCCCAGGCTGGTGAAGCCGGCTTGCTGCAGCTCGCACACGGCCTCGGCTACGGCGTGGTCGGCATGCTGCTGTTCCTCGCAGGCGGCGGGGTATTCTTCCAGTTCCTCGGCGGTGTAGGGCGCAGGTTGCTCATGCACGGCGAAGGTGGAATCGATGGCCAGCAGCACGTGCAGTTCGTGTTCACCGGGGCGGCAGTAGCGGCGGGCGAGGGTGAGCAGGGCGCTGGATGCGGGGGAGGCGTCGATAGCGATCAGGACGGGGCTGGGCATGTGGGATCCTTGGCAGAGGCTGGCTTGTGTGTCTGCAGGATCGGCCCTTTCGCGGGCATGCCCGCTCCCACAGGTGTGTCGCACAACATTCGGGCATCGTGGGGTTCCTGTGGGAGCGGGCGCGCCCGCGAAAAGGCCAGACCTGCCAATGCTTCATTTAAGGCCGAACATGCCCAGTGAATAAATGCCCCACCACGCAAGAGCGCATTGCGTCTGATGCAATCCACCAACCTGCTACCATCGCGTTTCCCACAGCTGTAACGGAAAACGGCCATGCAACTCCCGGACATGAACCTGCTCGTCGCCCTCGATGCCTTGCTCGACGAGGGCAGCGTGGTGGGCGCAGCGCAGCGCATGAACCTGAGCCCGGCGGCAATGAGCCGGACATTGGGGCGTATCCGCGATGCCTTGGGTGACCCGATCCTGGTGCGCGCTGGCCGTGGCCTGGTGCCTACGCCGCGTGCGTTGGCCCTGCGCGAGCAGGTGCATGGCCTGGTGGAGCAGGCCGGGCAGGTGTTCCGCAGCCGTGACGATGTCGACCTGGTCAACCTGGACCGTGCCTTCAACATCCGCACCAATGATTTGTTCATTGCCCTTTACGGCGCCCAGCTGCTGCGCATGATGCTGGCCCAGGCGCCGCGTACGGTGTTGCGGTTTGTCCCGGAGGGCAGCGGTGACGATGATGCAGTGCTGCGCAACGGGCATATCGACCTGATCATCAGCTCGGCCATTGAGCTGGGCCCGGAAATCAAGGTGCAGAGCCTGTTCAACACCTACTTCGTGGGCCTTGCGCGTGTGGGGCACCCGATCTTCGACGCCCCGATCACCCCTGAGCGTTTTGCCGCCTACCCGCAGATCAGCGTATCGCGGCGCGGCCGTGCCAACGGGCCGATCGATGTGGCGTTGGCCAACCACAAGGTGGAGCGGCGCGTGGCCCTGATCACCACCAGCTTCCACTCGGCGATGTTCTCGCTGCCGGATTCGGACCTGATCCTGCCGATACCCGCCAATATCCTCAACAGTGTGCAGCGGTTGAAGTTGCCATTGCGCTCGTTCGAGATCCCGGTGCCGTTGGAGAAGGTCAATGTGATGCAGGCGTGGCACCCGCGCTTCGACAACGACCCCGCGCACCGTTGGTTGCGCCAGACGTTGAAAGCGTGTGGCCGCATCGATCCGTGATTCAGGCATGGATTGCGTCTGACGCAATATAAAACTACCGACAAGTCAGTTTTCGTCAGCATTCGACCTTCTTAAACTTGCCCCAGCCCTGAAATTGTTGCTGGAGATGTATTCTCATGACTTCCCTGACGGCGCCCTCTGCGGCGCTGGCCGCCGCCCCTGCGCCGGCCGCGCCTGCGCAGACGGCGTTTGGCCTGCAGGTGGTGGTCGGGCTGTTCGGTGTGTTGCTGGCCGTGCTGTGTGCAGGTCTCAACGAGTCGGTCACCAAGATTTCCCTTGCCGATATCCGCGGTGCCATGGGCATCGGTGCCGACGAAGGCGCCTGGTTGCTGGCGGTGTACAGCGCCGCCTCGGTCTCGGCCATGGCCTTTGCGCCGTGGCTGGCCACCACCTTCTCGCTGCGGCGCTTCACCATGAGCGCCATCGCCCTGTTTGCCGTACTTGGCCTGCTGCAACCGTTCGCCCCCAACCTGCACAGCCTGATGTTGCTGCGGGTGCTGCAGGGCTTTGCCTCGGGGGCCTTGCCACCGATGCTGATGAGCGTGGCCCTGCGCTTTTTGCCGCCGGGTATAAAGGTTTACGGCCTGGCCTGCTATGCCCTGACCGCCACCTTCGGCCCCAACCTCGGCACGCCGCTGGCGGGGCTGTGGACCGAGTACGTCGGCTGGCAATGGGCGTTCTGGCAGATCATCCTGCCCTCGCTGCTGGCCATCGTCTGCGTCGGCTGGGGCCTGCCGCAAGACCCGCTGCGCCTGGAGCGTTTCAAGCAGTTTGACTGGCGTGGCGTACTGCTCGGGCTGCCGGCCATCAGTTGCATCGTGCTGGGCCTGTCGCTGGGCGACCGCTGGGGCTGGTTCGATTCGCCGCTGATCTGCTGGCTGCTGGGCGGTGGCCTGCTGTTGCTGGTGCTGTTCATGTACAACGAGTGGTCCGAGCCGCTGCCGTTCTTCCAGTTGCGCATGCTAAAGCGGCGCAACCTGAGTTTTGCCCTGGTGACCCTGGCCGGTGTGCTGATCGTACTGTCGGGTGTGGGCAGCATCCCCTCGGCCTACCTGGCGCAGATCCAGGGCTACCGCCCTGCGCAGACCAGCCCGCTGATGATGCTGGTGGCCATGCCGCAGCTGATCGCCCTGCCGCTGACGGCGGCGCTGTGCAACATCCGTGCGGTGGACTGCCGCTGGGTGCTGGGCATCGGCCTGGCGATGCTGGCGGTGTCCTGTGTCGGCAGCAGCCTGCTTACCAGCGAGTGGATCCGTGGCGACTTCTACCCGTTCTACCTGCTGCAGGTGTTCGGCCAGCCGATGGCGGTGCTGCCGTTGCTGATGCTGTCCACCAACGGCATGACCCCGCAGGAAGGCCCGTTCGCCTCCAGCTGGTTCAACACCGTGAAAGGCCTGGCTGCAGTGATCGCCGGTGGTCTGCTGGATGCCCTTGGCACCCTGCGCCGGCATTTCCATTCCAACCACCTGGTGGACAGCCTGGGCAATGCCCCGCTGGTCGACGACAGCGCTACCGGCCTGGCCAGGCGCATCCACGATCAGGCGCTGGTACTCACTTCCGCCGACCTGTACCTGGTCATGGCCTGCATTGCCGTGGCCCTGATCTGCCTGATTCCTTTCGTGCCTACCCGGGTCTATCCGCCGCGTGCGGTGGCCTGAACCCTGGATGAATTCGAGAACACCTGAAATGACCAACAACCGCAAAACCCTGTTCATCGGCTCGGTGCTGGCCGTGGCCGTGCTGGCTGGCATCGTCGGCCCCTGGATGTTTGGCAGCGACCATCGCCAGAGCACCAACGACGCCTATGTGATCGCCGACTACACCGTGGTCGCGCCCAAGGTGGCCGGCTTTATCAAGGACGTGCTGGTGGAGGACAACCAGCAGGTTACGGCCGGCCAGTTGCTGGCGACCATCGACCCCCGCGATTACCAGGCCGCCCTGGACGCCGCACAGGCGCAGTTGCTGGTGGCCCAGGCGCAAAGCGCCGATGCCCGCGCCACCCTTGAGCGCCAGGCATCGTTGATTGCCCAGGCCGAGGCTGCTGTCAAAGCCGCCCAGGCCGAAGCGGCGTTCGCCGACCACGAGGTCAACCGCTACAGCCGCCTGGCCGAGCAGGGCGCCGGTACCGTGCAGAACGCCCAGCAGGCGCGCAGCGGTGTAGACCAGGCACGCGCACGCTTGGCAAATGCCCAGGCAGCGTTAGTGGCGGCGCGCAAGCAGGTGGACATTCTCACGGCCCAAGTGGCCAGCGCCGATGGCCAGCTGAAACGTGCCGAAGCGGGCGTGGAAAAGGCCCAGCTCGACCTGTCCTACACACGCATTACTGCGCCGGTGGACGGCATGGTCGGCGAGCGTGCCCTGCGCATAGGCGCCTACGTCAACCCGGGTGCCCGCCTGCTGTCGGTGGTGCCGTTGCAACAGGCCTATGTGGTGGGCAACTTCCAGGAAACCCAGCTGACCCACGTGCAGCCTGGCCAGCCGGTGAGCATCAGCGTCGACACCTTCTCCGGCGAAAAGCTGCAAGGCCATGTGGAAAGCATCGCCCCGGCCACCGGCGTCACCTTCGCCGCCGTCAAACCGGACAACGCCACTGGCAACTTCACCAAGGTGGTGCAGCGCATTCCGGTGAAGATCGTCTTCGATGACGGCCAGCCACTGCTCACCCGCCTGCGTGTGGGCATGTCGGTAGAAGCGACCATCGATACCCGTGGCGACAAGCTGGACGGCAAAGAGGTGAGCGCACGATGAAACCGGCATTAAGCTTTAGCCCGTTGCTGCTGGCCGTGTTGCTGGCCGGCTGCACCATGGGCCCGGACTTCTTGCGCCCCGACAGCCAGGCACCGCAGCAGTGGGCGCCGCTGCAAGGCGAAGCGGCGGCCAGCCAGCCGCAGGCCGAACCGCTGGAACTGCGCTGGTGGGAAACCTTCCATGACGCACAGCTCAGTGCCTTGATCCAGCGCGTTGCCGAGCGCAACCTCGACCTGCAAATGGCCAGTGCACGGTTGCTGCAAAGCCGCGCCTTGCGCAGTACCGTGGCCGCCGATGAAGTGCCGTCGGTGGATGCAAACGCCGGCTACAGCCGCGCCCGCAACAGCGCCGAAGGCCTGAGCGATCCGTCTGGCAAGGCGGGCAAAGCGGCGTACAACCTTTGGCAAGGCGACCTGGTGGCCGGTTGGGAGCTGGACCTGTGGGGGCGCGTGCGGCGCCAGGTCGAGGCTGCCGATGCCACCGTCGAAGTGGCCGAGAACGACCGCCGGGGAGTGCTGCTGGCCCTGCTTTCGGAAACCGCCGGCAATTACATCCAGCTGCGCGCCGTGCAGCACACCCTGGATGTGACGCAGGACAACCTGAAGGTTGCCCAGCACAGCCTGCAGCTTTCCCAGAACCGCCAGGCCGAAGGCGTTGCCACGCGCCTGGACGTGGCCCAGGCCAGCGCCCAGGTTGCTTCGATCGAATCGCGACTGCCAAGCCTTGAAGCCCGTCGTGATGACCTGATCAACGCGCTCAGCTTGCTTGCCGCCGAACCGCCGCGCAGCTTGCAGGCCGAATTGCTGCAGGGCGGCGAGCTGCCCGCGCCGCAGCAGAAGTTCGCCATCGGCGTGCCGTCCGAATTGGCCGAGCGCCGCCCTGACATCCGCCAGGCCGAAGCCCGCCTGCATGCCGCCACCGCCAGCATTGGCGTGGCCAAGGCGGATTTCTACCCGAGCATCCGGCTGTCGGGCAGTGTCGGCTTCCAGGCCATGCAGTTGTCTGATTTCGGTGGCTGGGATTCGCGCCGTTTTGCCTTCGGGCCGCAGCTGTCGCTACCGATCTTCGAGGGCGGCCGGCTCAAGGGCACCCTGGAACTGCGCGAGGCGCAGCAGCAGGAAGCGGCGCTGAACTACCGCAAGGTGGTGCTGGGTGCCTGGCATGAAATTGACGATGTGCTTCGCCTGTACAACGCCAGCCAGTTGCGCCGTGACCACCTGGCCGAGGCCGTGCGGCAGAACCGCATCGCCCTGGAAACTGCCCAGCGCCAGTATGTGGAAGGGGCGGTGGACTTTCTCAATGTGCTGACGGTGCAGGGCGCATTGCTGGCCAGCGAGGAGCAGTGGATCGACAGCTCGGCGGCGGTGTCGCAGGCGTTGGTGGGGCTGTACAAGGCCTTGGGTGGTGGCTGGCAGGCGTTTGATGAGCAGCCTACGAAGAAAGCGTAAAGGCAGGGGCCGCTTTGCGGCCCATCGCGGCACAAGGCCGCTCCTACAGGCGATCGCGGTCCCCTGTAGGAGCGGCCTTGTGCCGCGATGGGCCGCAAAGCGGCCCCAGGGCAGCCGAGATCTCAGAGCGGGCGCAGCAGGCCAAAGCGCTTGCGCAGTGCCCAATCCAGCAACCGCCGAGGCAGCAACCTCGCCAACAATGGCAACGCCGTACTGCCATTCCCCAACCGCACCACCCCCGGTACCGGCGACTTGCCGACTGCCGCCAACACACCCTGGGCAAACACCGCCGCCGAAGTCGGCCTGTCCTGCGAAGCCCGCGCCCGCGCCTGGACATGTTCACGCAACGGCCACCATGGTGAGTCCGCCGCCAGTACCTGCTCGGCCTGGCGCTGGGCATTGTTGGCGAAATGCGTGTCTATCGCCCCCGGCTGCACTTCCATCACCTGCACACCGAACGGCGCCAGTTCAAGGCGCAAGGCATCGCTCAGCGCATGCACGGCCGCTTTCGAGGCGCAGTAGGCACCGGCGAATGGCGTGACCAGCACACCGGAAACGCTGCCGATGTTCACTACCGTTGCGCGTGAGCGGCGCAGCAGCGGGAACAGCGCGCGGGTCACGCCGACCACGGCGAACACGTTGGTTTCGAATTGTTGGCGCAGGGCCTCCACACCACCGTCCAGCAACGGGCCCATGGCGCCGTAGCCGGCGTTGTTGATCAGGATATCCAGGGTTTCGAGTTCTTCGGCCAGGCGGGCGAGTGCCTCGCTGTCGTTCACATCCAGTTGCCGGGCAGTGAAGCCGGCGGCGTTCAGCACTTCAACATCCTCTGCCTTGCGAGCAGTGGCCCAGACGTGGTGGCCGGCATCGCGAAAGGCGTCAGCGAGGGCGCGGCCGATGCCGCTGGAACAACCGGTGATCAGGACGGTGGGCATGGTTGGGGCCTGTTGTAAGGAGGATTGGCTTTCCTGTGCCGGCCTCTTCGCGGGTTCACCCGCGAAAGGGTCGGTACAGGCGATATATCAATTGGCAAATGTACCTTGCAGGTGCTCGGCACGAAATTCCAGGGTCTGTGGCCGGTACCCGGCGCGCAGGGGGGGCAGCGGCAGGCAGTCCTTCCACTCGGCCCCCGGCTGCAAATCACCCGGCCCCCGGTAGCGCGGGGCGTTGTAGGTGCTTTCGGCCAGGTTCACCGTGTCGCCTGGTGCGTATGCCGCCACTCGCCAGCGCAGTTCGGTCAGCGGGGCCTTGTTGCCGTTTTTCATGTGTATCTGCAACGCACGGTCGGCCGGGCATTGTTCGGGGGCATAGGCAAGGCGCAGGTCCAGCCGGGCCAGTTGCGAGGTTTCGCGGGTGTCTTGCCAGGCGACGAACAGCGCCACCAGGCCGAGGCCAAACACGGCGGCCAGCGAGATCGGCAGGGCCTTGGCCGGGTAGCGCAACAGCAGTACCAGCCAGGTAAGGATGAGGAAGGCACCGATGATCATGGGGCTTGCAGACCTAGGTTGCGCGGGGTCTGACCATCGTAGCCTGAAATGGGGGAGGGCTCAAAAGCGGGAGGGCTTTGCCCTCCTTTCGCGACACAAGGCCGCTCCCACAGGAGATCGCGTGACCTTTGTGGGAGCGGCCCCGGCGCCTACTTACTGCGCGATGGTCTTGACCGATACCCCACGCTCGACCGGCGTGGAGGTGCGCCCATACACATCCTCGAAACGCTCGATATCATCCTCGCCCAGATAGCTGCCGGACTGCACTTCGATGATCTCCAGCGGGATCTTGCCCGGGTTGCGCAGGCGGTGCACCGAAGCGATCGGGATGTAGGTCGACTGGTTCTCGGTCAGCAGGAACACGTTCTCGTCACAGGTGACCTCGGCAGTACCAGACACCACAATCCAGTGCTCTGCGCGGTGGTGGTGCATCTGCAGCGACAGGCTGGCACCCGGCTTGACGGTGATGTGCTTGACCTGGAAGCGGCCGCCCATGTCCACCGAGTCGTACGAGCCCCACGGGCGATACACTTCCAGGTGGTTCTGGGTTTCAGTACGGCCCTGCTCGTCGAGGGTCTTGACCATCTGCTTGACGCCCTGGACCTTGTCCTTGTGGGCAATCATCATGGCGTCCTTGGTCTCGACCACCACGATGTTTTCCAGGCCGATCACCGACACCAGCTTGCCGTTGCCGTGGATCATGCAGTTGCGGCTGTCCTGCACCACCACGTCGCCCTTGGTGACGTTGCCGTTGTCGTCCTTCTCATGCACATCCCACAGCGACGACCAGCAGCCCACGTCGCTCCAGCCGGCCGACATCGGCACCACGCAGGCGCGCTGGGTCTTTTCCATCACCGCGTAGTCGATGGAATTGTCCGGGCAGCAGGCGAAGGTGGCTTCGTCGATGCTCAGCACATCGCCCTCTTCCTCACTGCGCTCCAGGGCCAGCACGCAGGTGTCGTAGATATCGCCGTCGTGCTTTTTCAGCTCTTCGAGGAAGCGGCTGGCGCGGAACAGGAACATGCCGCTGTTCCAGAAGTAGCCACCGGCCTGGACAAACTCGGCGGCGCGTTTCTCATCGGGTTTTTCAACAAATTGCGCCACGCGCGCCACGCCCTCGGGCAGCAGGGCGTCCTGGCTGGAGCGGATGTAGCCGTAGCCGGTTTCCGGCTTGGTCGCCGGCACGCCGAACAGCACCATTTCGCCACGCTCGGCGGCGATGGTGGCCAGGGCCAGGGCGCGCTGCAGGGCCTTCTGGTCGTCGATCACGTGGTCGGCGGGCAGCACCAGCATCAGCTCGTCGCGGCCTTCGTTGATCAGTTTCATGGCGGCCATGGCCACGGCCGGCGCGGTGTTACGGCCGAACGGCTCCATCAGGATGCCTTGGGTTTCCAGCTTCAGCGCAGCCAGCTGTTCCTGGACGATGAATTTATGGTCCTTGTTGCAGACCACGATTGGCGTGTCCATGCCTTCGAACGCCAGGCGCTCGATGGTTTGCTGGAACAGGGTGTGTTCGCCGGTCAGGGCCAGGAACTGTTTGGGGAACTGCTTGCGCGACAGAGGCCACAGACGCGAACCGCTACCACCAGAAAGAATTACCGGGATCATCATGTTTCTCCAATAGTCGTTAAAGGCAGGGGGATCAGTTGCTAGCCACGGGGCGAGTTACCCACACCGGCGACAAGGCGTTGCCGGAACCGGTTACGTACAGCACGGCGGCTTCGCCGCGCTCCAGAGCGACGGGTTTCACGTCACCCACTTTCTTGTCACCTTGGTACAGCGCCAGGTTGACCTTGACCGGGTTGATTTCGCGTTCGCCTCGGCCGTTGGCGGCCACCGGCTTGACCACTTCGGTCTTGCCGTCGGCGGTTTTCAGGGTCAGCTGCTGGTCGCTCAGGTTCTGCACGCGCACCAGGGCTTTCTGCTTGTTCTTGAACGGTGGTTCTTCGATCAGCTGCGGGTTGCCGGTGCCGCTGTTGACCAGGGTGTAGTACTTGTCCGAGGCCAGCTTCACCGGCACGCTCTTGCCGCCGACCTGGGCGGTGTAGTCACCGCCTGGCAGGAAGCTGAAGTCGCTGCTGGCCTGGGCGCCAACCTGCTTGATCTGGGTGTTGCCGACCGACGCGGCGGCCGGTGCGCTAGCTGCGTTGTACAGGCGCACGAAGGTCGAGCCTTTCGGTGCGCTAGGGCCGTACAGGGCGGCGTCGGCACCGGCGAAGGCCTGCATCGAAGCAAGGGAAAGGCCGGCCGCGAGGGTGAGGGCTTTGGCAATGGAAGTCTTGGTAGTCATGTGCATTTCCTCTCTATCGTTCAGTGGTTCGTCCGGGTGGACGACAAGGCCAGGTTTTCTTCGGATTTACGGGAGTTTTTCAGCTGGGCGATCCACTGCGGATCGAAGCTGCTGAGGTCGTTTTTCATGGGCAGATAACGTTCGGGGAATTCCCACACCACCACTTGCGGTGCGGCGTTCTTGAAGGCATCGCTTTGCAGGTACTTGAGCATCGGCAGCAATGGGCCGTGGCCGTCTTCGGCGTAGTTGGCGACGTCGCTGCGCAGGGCCTGCTGCAGCGCGCCAAGGAAGTTCCAGTGCGGGTTGGCGCTGTAGCTGGTACCCACCAGTGCGACCGGGATCTCGTTGTTGGCGAACAGTGCATCGTCGCCTTCACCCTCGGCTTGCGCCGGGCGGGTGCTGCGTTGTTGCAGGTTGTCCGGGGCCGGCAGCAGGTTGCTGAACAGCGGGTCCAGTGGCAGGAAGTTGGTCAGGTCGCCTTTGTAGGGCGCCGTGCTGCCGGCTTCGGTGACGAAGGTTTGCGGGTCACCGTTGAGCAGGTTCTGCCGGCTTACAGCCTCGGCCAGCGCCTGGGCCGCGACTTCGGCGCCCATCGGTGTCCAGTGGGTGTCGGTGCGCAGGAATACCTGGCCGCGAGCTTTGGCTTGTTCCATGGCCGCTTGCAGGTCCGGGGCGAACACGTTGGCCTGGCGCACCTGGGCATGGAACTGGTTGTACAGGTCATCGTGCAGGCTGGCCGGCTGTTCCTTGCCCAGGTATTCCGAATACAGGCGAGCCTTGGCCGGGATGATCGCCAGCACCAGCTGGCTGCCGTGCTGCTGCAAGGTGTCGCGCACGCCACGGATCAGCGCCAGGTTTTCCTGCATCAGCTGTTCGGCGCCAGCCGTGGGCTTGAACTCTTCGTCACTGAACAGCCATTGGTCGCGGCCCAGCACCACGCCGGGGCGGCCCTCGTTGAACAGCTTGAAGTCCATGGCCGCCCAAAGGTTGGTGCCCAGGCGCTTGATCGGGAACTCGGCGTCGTAGTGGGTCTCGGCGGCCTTGGCCAGCTTGCCGTTGAGCAGGGTCATCTGCTCGGTGCGCTGAAAGCTTTGCAGGCCACCGGTGGACCACACGCCCATGCCCACCAGCAAGCCGAGGAACGACAGGGAGTAAGTAATGCGTAATGTGCGGTTCATGTCATCGGCCTCAGAACTGGAAGTACAGGAACGGCGAGTAGCTCTGCGCCGAAAGCTTGAGGATCGAGGCCACGAACAGCAGCAGCACCAGGGCGCGGGTCATCACCCGGGTCCAGTCCAGGCCGATCGAGCCGTCGTTGTTGACCTGCACCGGCGTGGCCTGGGGCGCTGGCTTGGCATTGCGGTAGAAATCACGCAGGCCGAAATACGCCAGGGAGATATAGGCGACTACCAGGGTGGCCACCTGCAGGCCGGTCAGCTGGGCGCTGTTGAGTTCGGACAACTGCCAGTCGCCGAAGCTGAACATGGCGCCATACATACGGCCGGCCACGTGCAGGTTTTCGGCGCGGAAGATCACCCAGCCGACCACCACCAGCAGGAATGTGAAGGCCCATTTGACCGGGTTGAAGCGCTGCGGGTTGGTGTCGAGGCCAAGCGCACGCTCGATGGCCAGCCACATGCCGTGCCAGGCGCCCCAGATGATGTAGGTGAAGTTGGCACCGTGCCAAAGGCCGCCCAGCAGCATGGTCAGGAACAGGTTGCGGTAGGTGTTGAAGGTGCCTTTGCGGTTACCGCCCAGGGTGATGTACAGGTAGTCGCGCAGCCAGGTCGACAGGCTGATGTGCCAGCGCCGCCAGAACTCGGTGATTGACTGGCTGATGTACGGCTGCTTGAAGTTCTCCATGAAGCGGAAGCCCATCATCAGGCCCAGGCCGATGGCCATGTCGCTGTAGCCGCTGAAGTCGAAGTACAGCTGCGCGGTGTAGGCCAGCGCGCCCAGCCAGGCGTCACCCGTGGTCGGGTTTTGCAGGGCGAAGCAGTGGTCGGCGACCACGGCCAGGGTGTCGGCGATGAACACTTTCTTGATGAAGCCCTGCATGAAGCGGGTGCAGCCTTCGGAGAACTTGTCCAGGGTATGGGTGCGGTTGTTGAACTGGTCGACCAGGTCCTTGAAGCGCAGTACGGGGCCGGCGATCAGGTGCGGGAAGATCGCCACGAATGCTGCGAAGTCGATCAGGTTGCGGGTAGCCGGGGTGTCGCCGCGGTACACGTCGATGATGTAGCTGATCGACTCGAAGATGTAGAACGAGATACCGATCGGCAGCAGCACGTGGGTGAGGATGAACGGCTCCAGGCCGAACGAGGTCATGATCGCGTTCAGGCTGTCGACGCCGAAGTTGGCGTACTTGAAGTAGCCAAGAATTGCCAGGTCGACGCCCACGCCGAGCAGCAGCCAGCGCTGGGCGGGTTTGGTGCGTACGCCGGCGGCACCCACTTTCAGGCCGATCCAGTAGTTCCACAGGGTGACCCCGGCGAACAGGGCCAGGAAGTCCACCCGCCACCAGGCATAGAAGATGTAGCTGGCGACCAGCAGCAGCAGATTGCGATAGCGTTGCCCGCTCAAGTAATACAGGCCGAGGAAGATCGGCAAGAACAGGAACAGGAACACGTTGGACGAGAAGACCATCCCGGTTCTCCTAATTTGTTCACAGCATCCAGGGCAAAGCGCCCCCCAAACCCCCCAGTGCAAGACTGGAAGGCAACTTAGATCCCTGTGGGAGCGGGCAAGCCCGCGAACAAGGGCGAAGCCCTTGCCATGCACCGCGGTGGCTTCTTCGCGGGCATGCCCGCTCCCACAGGTTCCGCCCCCGCAATGGGGGTCAATTCATTTCTTGCTCTCTGCACTCGGGTCGTAGACCCGGGTCACATCGCCCCCCAGCCGGAAGCTGTTGAACGGCTGCATGTCGTGCTTGCGCTCAAGCGTGTCGCCAACGCAGTGGTACAGCGCACACCAGGGCTCGAGCCAGGCGTACTTGCTGTCGACCTTGAGGTCGGTCATGTCCTGTTTCTCACCGGCACGCGCCTTGAAGTGGCTGGGATCGCGGGCACCGGCCAGCACGCCTTCACCCAGGCGCTGCAAGGCGAAGTTGTTCTCGGCGCGCAGGTCGACGCCATTGGCCTGGGCGAAGCTGGCAATCATCGCCAGCGGCGGCAGGGCGTAGTTGTGGTAAGCCAGCGCACGCTGCTTGCGCTTGATTTCGTTGGGCAGGAAGCCTTGGTCATCGATCTGGTTGGCGCCGACCTTGTATTCCTTCACGGCCCAGTCGAACAGGTCGTGGCGGTCGGTGGCGACGGCGGTAGCCATGACCGACCAGGCGGCCCAGTAGCTGTGGTTGTTGATCTTCTCCAGCGGCAGGTCGCTCCAGTCGCGCACGGTCTGTTCGGCCAGGCGGGCGAACCATTTTTCGATCAGCTCGGCCTCGGCCCGGTGTGCGGCCAGTGGCTGCGAATTGGAGAACTTCAGGCGCAGCCACGAACCGCTCATGCTGCCCAGCGCCCATTTGCGCATCGACTTGCCGGTGTGGTTGTAGTCGGTGGACAGCAGCGCATCGGCGCGGGCCCAGGTGCCCAGCCACGCCAGGGTGCAGTCGAGCTGCGCCGGGCGGCCGTCGCGCATGTACTGGCCGACCATCTTGCTCACGCCTTTCTCAAGGGTGGTGATGTCTTCGGTCGACTTGCGGAAGGCCTTTTCCGAGGCTGCGTTGAGCGTCGCCCGTGCCTTGTCCGAGCCTTCGTACTTGCTGCGGAACTGCAGTGCGCCGGTGTAGGGCTTGGGCGCCGCTTCACAGCGGAAGTTGCCGTCACCGGTCTTGAGCTTTTCGATCCCCTCGTAGTAACCCTGGGGCGGTACCAGCGCGGCGTGCGCGGCACCGCCGAACAGGGCCAACGCGAGGAGGGCGGGGCGAAAGATGTGCTTCAGATGGGTCATGGGTCGCCTCACTGGCCGGCCTGCGCGGTTTGCGCAGGCACGGCGAAGTTGTTGCGTTTGCAGAGCTTGGCCTCGACCTTCTGGGTGCCGTTTTCCGGCCCCTGTACCTCGAACGCCAGCAGGCTCTGGCTGGCCCAGTCTTCGTCTTCGCGCATCTGGAAGACAAAGCGGCCGTCGGTGTCGGAGGTTTCCGGTTTTTCCAGCTTGATGTCCTCATGGCGCCCGTTGAGGTACCACAGGGTGGCTTGCAACACCTTCACCGACGGGTCTTCGAACTTGACGTCCATCTGCAGGTTGCGGTTGATCAGGTCTTTGATCACGCCGCCCTTGCCGTTGACCATCAGTTCGTTCTTGCCGGGCTTGAGGGTGGTGCTGGCGCTCATCAGGGCCGGGCGGTCGTCGCAGCCGTCATCAAGCAGGCCAAGGATTTGCCGCCAGATGGTTTCCTGGTCCAGGCGGTACAGCGGGGAGAATTCCCACACCAGGATCTTCGGCGGGTTCTTCTGGAATTCCTCGCTGCCCAGGTACTGGATCATCGAGCCTTCCAGACCGCCGCCAGGGAAGGCGACGTTGAGCACGTCGGCGCCGATGTATTGCTCGAGGAAGCCCGAGAAGTTGTAGTTCTTGCCACTGTGGCTGGTGCCGACCAGGGTGATCTGCGCGTTGCCGCTGTCACCGAACAGGTCGTCGCCGCCGCTGGAACCTTTCGGCTCGGTGGCGAACTGGTCCATGTACTGCACCGCGTAGCTGGTGCCGCACAGTTGGCCGGCGACGTTGTGCAGGGTGCCGGTCTTGCCCATGCGCCCGGATTTCTTCGTCTCGAATTCCTTGCGCGGGATGCCTTCGAAGGCCGGCATCTTGTGCACGGTGTCGGCCACGATTTTGGCAGCGCGCTCGGCGCCATATGGCGTCCAGTGCTGGTCGCCACGGAAGTAGAAATCCTTGCCCTGGTCGGCGGCGGCCAGTTGCTCGTTGGTCAGCGGCGACAGGTCGGGCACGTTGTAGCCCATGCTGGCGAAGCGCTTGAGCATGGCCTGGTAGTTGCCCAAGGCCTTCTGGTAGTCGAAGGCGGCTTTCTCGGCCGGGTTGAGCATGTTGCGGTTCACCAGGCCACGGGTCGGCTGGTACACCACCACCAGTTCCACGCCGCGCTTCTTGAAGGCGTCATGCACTTGTTGCAGGCGCTTGTAGCCGGCCGGGGTGGTGTTGAACTCGGTGCGCAGGTCTTCGCGGGTACGGAACAGCCAGTCGCCCTTGGCCTGCACCAGCGTAGTGAAGTTCTGCTGGTAACGGGTGGTGTAGCGGCTGGCGTCGTGCGCTTCGGGGCACAGCTGGCAGCAGGGCTCGGCGCTGAAAGTGGGGGCCTTCACTTCTTCGGCGCGCACGCCTTGGCTGATCGCCAGGAGGGCGGCGGACAGGCCCAGCAGTTTCATCAGGTGTGGAGTCATGGTCTGGGCTTCCTTAATCGATCATTTCGGTCTGGCGTTCGACCGGGTCGATCAGCACAGCCTTTTGCTGGCGCACCAGCAGGTCGAGGATTTCGTCCTGGCGCTCGCCGAGGATGCCGTTGAGGCTGATGCCGCTGGCCTTGCGCGGGGCGAGCATCGACACCTTGTACAGCTCGACCGACAGCGGCGAGTCGATCGACAGTGGGCCGGAGCCATTGGCCGCCAGCTCGCCACCCACCACGATCAGCGACACCTTGGTGTCGAACGGGTCAAGGGCGATGTCGCGGTCGGTGTCGGACAAGTCCTTGATGTGTCCGTACACGCCCACCAGGCCGTTGGCCATGGCGACGTTTTCGTACAGGCGAATGTTCACGCTGTTGCGCACGCGGATGCCGTGGCGGCGATTGTTGATCAGCTTGTTGCCCCAGATCAGGTTGTCGCCGCTTTCGTACAGGGTGATGCCGTCGGTGTGGTTGCGGTAGATCTGGTTGTAGGCGATCAGGTTGTTGACGCTGTTACGGTCGATCACCACGCCCGAGAGCTTGTTGTCGTAGCTCTTGTTGTTGATGATCCAGCTGTCGTTCACCTCACGCGAAACGATGATGCCGTGCTTCTTCTTGGTGCCGTACACGGTGTTGCCGGCGATGATCAGGCGGTGCGAACGGTCGTGCGGGTCGATGCCGTAGACGATGTTGTCGCGGTAGGTGCTGTCCTTGACCACGAAGTCCTGCGTCTCGTAGCAGTAGAAGCCGTACCACATGTCGCTGAACTCCGAGCCGATGATCCAGCCGGTAGGTTCCGGGCGGCCCATGCGCTTGGCCATGTTCGGCGTGTACTGCGAAATGCTCACGCCATACGACTTGGACTTGGCATAGCCGAAGCTGGCCATCTTCGTGTTGACGATGTAGGTCTCGGTACCGCCCCACGACAACAGGAACGGGCGGAATTCCTTGGGTGAGCGGAAGGTCGCCGGGCCGTTGTCCTTTTCCCGCCAGCCGGTCACCTGGGTGTCGGTGACGAACAGCTTGCCGTCATTGACCAGGAACGAACCGCCCTCCTGGGACAGGCGCAGCTGCTTGACCTTGCCGTCGATCTCAAGGATGCCCTTTTGCCCGACCACGATCGGCAGACGTGCCAGGTAAACCCCTGGCTCGACCTCGCTGAGGTATTGCTTGGGCACCTTCTTGCTCAGCTCGACCAGGTCGATATGGCCGTCATCGACGAAGATCGCCTGCGGGATGCCGTGCTGGCGCTGCACCCACTCGGCTGCCTTGTTGTCGCCGCCGACGAACTCCTTGAGGGTGTCCTCCTGGAACATGCGGCGCAGGCTGACCTTGCCTTTGTGGCGGCGGTCGATTTTCTTCTGCACCGCTTCGGCGGTGAAGCCGGTCAGGTCGGGCAGCTTTGGCGGGTCCATCTGCAGCGGCTCGATCGGTGCGCTGGCCACGGTGTAGGTCTTGGCCTGCTGCAGCTCCTTGGCGATCACCTTAGGTTCTGCGGCAGCGACCAGGCCGCTGGCCAGCAGCAAGGCGCTGGCCAACAGGCTGTGACGTAAGTGCGGGTGAAGGTTCATAACGGTCAGTCCCCTACCGGCCTCAGAAGCGCCAGATCACATCGACGAAGGCGCGGTGCATGTACGAGTCCGCTTCCTTGCCGTAGGCGTCGCCCGGCTTGAACACACCGGCACGCAAGCGCACCAGGGCGGACGGTTCGTCGATGGCCTGGCTCATGGAGGCTGGCAGCAGGCCTTGCTTGAAGTACTTGGTCACGACTACGTCCATCTCTTGGCCAAGGTCTTTTTCGCCATCGACCAGCGGGCGGTTCACGCCGTTGTCGTTGACCACCGCGTTGATGCCGCTGGAGCCGATGTTCTGGTTGCCGTCGACACGCCAGAACTTGTGGTAGATCAGGCTGGCGTCGTAGTCGTCGCGCAGCTGCCACGAGGCGAACAGGGTGGCCGCCTGCAGGTTGCCCAGCTCGCCGCGGAAGGCTTCGCCGAAGCGGTGCACGCGCGAGCGGGTGCCGGTGAAGTTGGAGCGGTTGCTTTCAAGGCCGGTCTGCTCGAAGTTGTTCGAGCCGTCGTCGCCACCGCCGCCGCTGCCACGGGCGTAGGCCGCACCGACCTGCCATTGCGGGTCCAGGCGCAGGCGGATGCCGAGGTCGGTGGCCCAGGCATTCACGTCGCCGCTTTGCTTGCCGGTGGCAACCTGCTCGTTGCCTACGGCCTGGCTGCTGAGGGTGTCGCGGTCACCGGTCAGCCAGGTGACGCTGCCCCAGTAGTTGACGGTGTGGTCGTTGCGCCAGTTGTAGGCGTCACTGTTGGCCTCAAGGCCCAGCCAGGTCAGGTCACCGGTACGGGTCTTGTCCAGCGCATCGACGGTTTCGCCCTGGTTCTTCAGGCTGCCGCTGTCATGGGTGTGGTGGGCGCGTACGCCTACCCAGTGGCCGGGGGTCCACTGCGTGGCTACGTTGCCATAGATGTGCGTGCGGTCCTTGTCTTCCGGGGCCAGTTCGGTGAGGTCGGTGCGGTACTCGCTGAAGCGCTGGGCCACCCCCAGGTCGGCCTTGAGCAGGGTGGTGTCGAAGGTCCAGTTCAGCGCTTCGATGTTGGTGTCGCGCCACATGCCATCGTCGCTGCGCAGGCGTTGGCGACCCAGGCGCAGTTGCTCGCCTGGGTAGGCGGTGAGGCCGCTGTAGCCGACCCAGAACTCGCGCATGGCCAGGTAGTTCTTGTCAGGTTGGCGGCTGTCGTCACCGGTTTCGGTGCTGGTGCCGTCGTCGTTCTGGCGCAGGGTGTCGGTTTCGATGGTATCGGTGGCGGCGACTGCCTGGCCCATTGCATAGGCACTCCAGTTACCGCGCTCGCCGTACACCCAGGGGCGCAGGTCCAGGCCCAGGCCGTTGACGTCGCCGCCAGGGCGGGTGCCCAGGTCACGGTCGTCCTCCGACTGGCCGGTGATTTTCACATCCAGGCCGAAGTTTTTCTCGGCGGTCATTTCCGCCAGGGTCGGGCAGGACCACAGCAGGGCGAAGCTCAGGCCGATGCCAGCTTTCACGAAGGGATTAAGCGTCATAGCGAGTCCTCACCGTCTACTTCTTTTTCGTCGTCTTGCAGGGCTTCGATGGCCAGGGTGCTGTTGGCCCCCTGCGCCATGCTGCCGCGCGCCTGTTTCTCTTGCGCCAGCAGTTGCTGGGCCTGGCTGCGCTGGTCAGGGGTCAGTTGCTGGTCGAGCTGCTGGAGCATTTCTGTCGATTGCGGCGTCGGGTTGGCCTGGGACAACTGCGCGAACACCCAGGCATTGCCAGGTTGCGGCCGAATACCGTGGCCTTCGCTGAACAACTGGGCCAGCGCATAGTCGGCGCTGTTCTGCCCGCCACGCGCGGCGGCCAGCAGGTTGTCGACGGCCTTCTGCGGCTCGACATTGCCCAGGTAGCCGCGGCGGTACAGCTGGCCCAGGTAGTAATGGGCGCTGATTTCACCGGCGTCGGCGGCGGCTTGCAGGTGCTGCTCGGCTTTTTTGGCGTCGGCCGGCAGGGTCTTGCCTTCGTAGTACAGGCGGCCCAGCAACAGTTCGGCGCGTGGCTGTTCGGCCTCGCGGCCCTTGTCGATGTAAGCCAGCAACTGGTCGGTGTCGCCCAGTTCGGGGAAGTCGTACAACAGTTGCGCCAGGCTGACCCAGGATGCCGGGTTGGCCGGGGCTACCTGTTCGAGCAGTTCCTTGGCGGTTTTCTCGTCGGTCTGGCCCAGGCTGCGGTCGGCCAGTACCCGGGCAACGCTGTCGACCCGGGTGGCCGGTACGGCGCCACGGGCGTAGGCGGATTTCAGCTGGCCGAGCAGGGCGGCTTGCTGGTCGGCCTGGCCACGTTTCTGGTAAACGGTGGCCAGTTCGACGTAGCAGATGTCGGTGGTGCTCAGCGCGGCCTTGCAGATCTTTTCCACGTCGCCCAAGTGCTGATCGTAGGTGCCCTGGGTGCGGTACAGCAGCACCTGGGCCAGGCCCGCTTCGGGGTTGCCGGCGGCGCGCCACTGGTCGATCTGCTGCTGTGCGTTGACCTTGGGGAAGCTTTGCGGGTAGCTGAGGTAGAGCATGGCCAGCGGAATCAGGGTGTTGCTTTCGCCCTGTTTCGCGGCCTGCTTGAGCAGGGTTTCGGCTTCCTCGCGTTCGGCCTGGTTGCTGTCGGGCTTGGCCACCAGCAGGCGGCCAAGGCGCGCCTGGGCACGGGGCGAGGTGGCGGCCGCGGCGCGGTAGGTGGCCTCGGCTTCCTTGATTTGCGACGGGTCGCGGGTGGCCACCTTGATGTCCGCCAGGCCCACCTGCGCTTCGCTGTAGCCCAGGTCGGCCAGGGCCTTGTAGTTGCGCTCGGCCAATGCTGTGTCGCCGCGCTTCAGGGCTTCGTTGGCCAGGCGCTGGTCGGGCAGGCCGGCACAGCCGGCCAGGGTGATGGCCGCAGCCAGGGCACACAGGCCCAGGTTTGCGCGCTTCTTGTAGGGAATCATGCGGTGATCCTCTTACAGCCCACGGGCCACGGCTTTGTCGATCAGCCAGTTCATTGACGGGCCACGGTCGCTGTTGACCGCTGCCGGGCGGCCGGCGAGTTCGGCGGGCATGCCACTGTCAGGCTTGATCTGCACGCGGATGTCGGAGGACAGGTCGTCGCTGTTGAGGCTGGTGCTGCTGACGATCTGGCCGGTGCGCACTTCGTCTTCGCCGGCGACCTGGAAGTTGACCCGGGTACCTGGCTTGACCTCGTCGAACTGGCGGTAGCTGAAGCGCGCCTCGACCATCGGCGTGGTGGTGCGCGGGATCAGCTGGAAGATCGCCTGACCCTTGGCTGCGTACTGGCCATCGTCCACCAGCTGGCGGGCGACCACGCAATCGCAGGGGCTGGTGAGGGTGCCTGACAGCTGCTTGCCGAACAGTTCCTCGATCTTCGCCGGTTCCAGCTGCGCGTCGTCCAGGTTGCCCTTGAGCATGTCCAGCATGCTGGTGGTGAAGCTGGCCAGTGGTGCGCCCTTGGCGATCTGCCCACCGCTTTCGACCAGGCTGCTCACAGTGCCGTCGCGCGGCATGGTGATAGTGGTGGTCGGTACCGCGACCACACCGGCTTCGGCGTGGCTGACGAAGTACATGCCGTACAGCGACTTGGCGACGAAGCCGAACGCCGCAACGCCAACCACGAACACGCCGAGGGTGACGGTAACCGCCTTGAGTCGGCCGAAGGCGCTCAGGCCCGAACCACCGTCCTTCTGCTTGCGTGCCTTGGTGAAGTTGTCGCGCTGCAAGGTGCTGAGCACATCGCCGATGCTGATCAGCTCACCCGACAGGTGGCTGGTGATGATGTGTCGCAGCGTGGCGATGTCGCGTGGTTCAAGGTTCTGGAACTGCGCACCGGTACGGCCATTGTCCGGATTGTACGAGCGCACCTGGAACTCGATGTCGATCGACAGGCCCAGGTTGTCGACCACGAACTGCAGGCGCCCGCGCAGCACATCGCCCACCGACAGTGGCTGCTTGGTGTGGAAGCTCAGGCCACCGGCGGAAAGGTCGTCGACCTTAACTTCGTGGGTTTGGCGCTGGGCGTCCAGGAAACGCAGCTTGGCGGGAATGCGTACCCGGGCGTGTTGGCGCTGGGCTTCGGACTCATGCACGACATTGACGTTCACGGCGGTATTCATGGTGGTTTGTTCCTGTTAGATCCGATCCGGGTTGGGCTCACACGACCATGAACAGCACAGCAACGAAGATGCTGGCAGCCGAGAAGGTCATGGTCCGCGAGGACCAGGTGTTGAACCATTGTTGAAAGCTGGCGAGGTCACGCTTGAGGGCAGTGGGCTGACGCGTCCAGGACTGCTTGTCGAGGCGGAAGAACACGTAGATCTTCATCAGCGCGCCGATGATCTGGTTGTAATAGAGAATCAGCGGGTAGGCCGGGCCTACGTTGTGGCCGGAGCACAGCAGCATGATGGTGAGGATCAGGCGGGTGATGCCGATCCACAGCAGGTACACCAGCAGGAAGGCCAGGCCGAACTTGAGGCTGGCGATCACCGCCACGGTCAGCCCCAGCAGGCTGGTCCACATCGACACGCGCTGGTCGAACAGCACGATGCTGGTGAACAGCCCCAGACGGCCCAGGCCCAGGCCCAGCGCACGGGAGTTCTGCCGCAGGTTGTTGCCGTACCAGCGGTACATCAGCTTGCGGCTGGCCTTGAAGAAGCTCTTTTCTGGCGGGTGCTCGACCGTGTTGATGGCGGCGTCCGGCACGTAGAAGGTGTCGTAACCCAGGCGCATCAAGCTGAACCAGCTGGATTTGTCGTCACCGGTAAGGAACTTGAAGCGGCCCAGGCGCCAGTGCATCAGCGAGTCGCTTTCGACGTCGGCGATGAATTCGGGGTTGGTCACTACGCTTGCGCGGAACATCGACATGCGCCCGGTCATGGTCAGCACGCGCTTGGACAGGGCCATAGAGCACATGTTGATGTGGCGCTGGGCGAAGCGCAGCTTGTGCCACTCGCTCATGATGTAGCCGCCACGTACTTCGCAGAACTCGTTGGTGGTCAGGCCGCCAACGTTGGGGAATAGCTTGAACCACGGCACGGTCTTGCGGACCACGCCATCGGCCAGCACGGTGTCGCCGTCGATCACGGCCACCACGGCGTTCTCGTCCGGCAGCATGCGCGAGATGGCGCGGAAGCCGTAGGCCAGGCCATCGCGCTTGCCGGTACCGGCAATGCGCACGATGTCCAGCTTCACGTGGGCCGGCGGGTTGTACTTGGCCCACAGGCTCTTCACCAGCAGTTCATCCGACATTTCCACCAGCGAGCAGACCACGGTGGTGGGGAAGCCGCAGTTGATCGCCTCGCGGATCACCGAGCTGTACACCTGGGCGGTGGTCAACGCCTCGATACGGAAGCTGGTGACCATCAGGTATACGTGCGACGGGTCGGTGGCATCGCCCATTTTCTGCACCTTGCGGCGCAGGTACGGGTACACGCCGTAGAGGAAGATCATGCCGCGGATGAAATGGGTGGCGCCCATGGAATAGCGCCAGATGCCGACTGCGCCGACCAGGAAGATGAAGTGCTTCGACTGCGAGTCGAAGATATCGGCTGGCAGGGCCAGGGCGATCAGCATGAGCAGGCTCATGTAGAGCAGCCACCCGGCGCACTGCAACAGCACGGTCTGGAGCCTTTGCATGTTCAGCATCCGTCGAGAATTCGGGAAAGGGTGGGCGACGCAGGCTGTGAGGCCTGCACCGCCCGGCCGAGGGCTTACCAGCAGATGCCTTCGGTACGGCTGGTGGTGCAGGTCGGTTTGCTCATGAAGCCGACCAGGTCGATCACCTGCTTGCCGGCTGGCGCTTGCTGGGCCAGCGCGCGGAACTGCTCGTCACGGTTGCCGAGGACGATGATGTCGGCGTTGTCGATCACCTGCTGGAAGTCGGCATTGAGCAGCGACGACACGTGCGGGATCTTCGACTCGATGTAGTCCTTGTTGGCGCCGTGTACACGGGCGTACTGGACGTTCTCGTCGTAGATGTCCAGCTGGTAGCCCTTGCCGATCAGGCGCTCGGCCAGCTCTACCAGGGGGCTTTCGCGCAGGTCGTCGGTACCGGCCTTGAAGCTCAGGCCGAGCAGGGCGACCTTGCGCTTGTCATGGGCTTCAATCAGCTCGAAGGCGTTCTGCACCTGCGATTCGTTGCTGCGCATCAGCGAGTCGAGCAGCGGTGCACGCACGTCGAGGCTGGCGGCACGGTAGGTGAGGGCGCGCACATCCTTTGGCAGGCACGAACCGCCGAAGGCGAAGCCAGGGCGCATGTAGTACTGGGACAGGTTCAGCACCGTGTCCTGGCAGACCACGTCCATCACTTCACGCCCATCAACGCCTACCGCCTTGGCGATGTTGCCGATCTCGTTGGCGAAGGTGACCTTGGTGGCGTGCCACACGTTGCAGGTGTACTTGATCATCTCGGCCACTTCGATCGGCTTGCGGATGACCGGTGCGTCGAGTTCTTCGTACAGGGCTTGCAGGATGTCGCCGCTGGCAGTGTCCAGTTCGCCGATGACGGTCATCGGTGGCTGGTCGTAGTCCTTGATTGCGGTGCTTTCACGCAGGAATTCCGGGTTGACTGCGACACCGAAGTCGACGCCGGCTTTTTTGCCCGAGCAGTCTTCGAGGATCGGGATGACCACGTTCTTGACGGTGCCCGGCAGCACGGTGCTGCGCACCACGATGGTGTGACGGCGAGTGGTGTCACGCAGTACGTAGCCGATTTCACGGCATACCGACTCGATGTACTCCAGGCCCAGGTCGCCGTTCTTCTTGCTGGGCGTGCCCACGCAGATCATCGACACGTCGCTGGCACGGATGGCTTCAGCGAAGTCGGTGGTGCCACGCAGTCGGCCGTTGGCGATGCCCTGTTGCAGCAGTGCTTCCAGGCCAGGTTCGACGATGGGCGACTTGCCCTGGTTGATCAGGTCGATCTTGGTGCTGGACACGTCCACACCGATCACTTCATGGCCACGCGCCGTCAGGCAGCCTGCACAGACTGCACCTACATAACCCAAACCAAAGATGCTGATACGCATCGCTATCACCTCATGTGTTTATCACGCCGACGCCTCCGCAGAGAGCCGGGCTGGATTGATTAACATCAGTTTTCGGGCGCACGGGTCCATGGCGAATGCACACTTCGCCGAGCGCAGGCAAAATAAATCCGGAGCGCAAAAAGTTATGCACTCAAAGTTGGCAGTAAAAAGCCATTAATTAAAAAACGTGCCCTGAAATGCAGCCGTCTTTATTGCAATGCGCTACTTGGCGCGTTGCTGTGCTTGTTTTTTCAAGTGGATAAATCCTTTGAAATCAACCACTAGGACGATGTGTAAGGGACGCTTCTCCTGCATGGGACAAGGTTCTCGGGGGATCCCGTGCTACCTGTCGAAGTTACCAGGGCGGGTAGTAGATACCTGCCGTTGTCATCTGTAAGTCATCTCTCACAGCCCGTAGGCAGGAAAATCGTTACGGCACTATGAGCGATCTCCCGCAGGAGAAGTTCCTGAGCGGGTTTCGCCCGAATGAAAGATTTCTAAATATTTATTCAGTTATGGGCAGTTTCAAATTGATAGCACACGGGTGTTTCACCCCCGTGTATCAAGGGTGAAACTGTTACGAGATATTTTTATGCCAGCATCCGAAAAAAATTTTCAGAATTCGTCAAAAAAGGTATGAACGGTCTTATGGCGTTTGGCGATAAATGTATGCATGGTGGTTTTTTGGCGCCGAAATAGTGACATGGTGGCGATTTGCAGCGAGCCCCATTGCAGGGCGGGGGGGACGTTTCATGGCAGCAGGCTCTTCGCAGTTAAAGAAGCTTCCACAGGTGTGGCGCTGGCCGGTAGCTCATCGCGCATCCTGTGGGAGCGGCTTTAGCCGCGAAGAGGGCGTCACAGGGTCAGTCCGAGGGATGATCCCGCAAAAACACCAGATGGTCCGGCTTGGACTGCTCGGCACTGTAGTAGTACCCCTGCACGTCGAACTGCTTGAGCTGTTCCGGGTCGCTGATGCGCTGCTGGATGACGAAGCGGCTCATCATGCCGCGGGCTTTCTTGGCGTAGAAGCTGATGATCTTGTACTGGCCGTTCTTCAGGTCCTTGAAGTCGACATTGATCACCCGGGCCTTCAGCGCGCTGCGTTTCACTGCACTGAAGTACTCGTTGCTGGCCAGGTTCAGCAGCACGTCATCGCCTTGTTCGGCCAGGGCCTGGTTCAGCCATTCGCTAATGCGTGTACCCCAGAAGGCATACAGGTCCTTGCCGCGGGCGTTGGCCAGCTTGGTGCCCATTTCCAGGCGGTAGGGCTGCATCAGGTCGAGCGGGCGCAGCAGGCCGTACAGGCCCGAAAGCATGCGCAGGTGGTCTTGCGCGTAACTGAAGTCGTCCTCGCCCAGGCTCTCTGCGTCGAGGCCGGTGTACACGTCACCCTTGAACGCCAGCAGGGCCTGCTTGGCATTGGCCGGGGTAAAGTCCGGAGTCCAGCTGCCGAAGCGGGCGGCGTTCAGGCCTGCGAGCTTGTCGGACAGGTGCATCAGTTCGCTGATCTGCGCCGGCGACAGTTCGCGCAGTTGCTGGATCAGTTCCTGGGAGTCGTCCAGGTACTCGGGCAGGGTGAAACGCTCGGTTACAGGCTTGGTGTCGTAGTCGAGGGTCTTGGCGGGGGAAATCACCGTCAGCATCGGGTCGGCTCCTGGCATCGTTGGCCACAGATTCTACGGGCTGGGCGGTGCAAGTCCAAACTATGGCGACGATAGTCACAGACCATGGCCGGTGCAGGCGCTATAGTTCGCGTTTTGCCGTTACGGAGCCTTCCACCGTGCGCATTGCCTTTGCCTTGCTGGCCGCTCTGCTGAGCCTGGCCGTGCAAGCCGCCCCTTTACCCCAGGTGAGCCTGGACCGCAGCCTGTGGCCCGAGCAACTGAACAGCCCGGCGTTGTTCGATGTAGCCTCGCGGGCAGAGATCCTGTCGTTTGCTCAGGTACTGCACGAAAGCGAGTTGCTAGACGACGCAGCGCTGGCGGCGCGGCTTGGGTTACGGCAGATCAACCTGCAGAAGGTACGCCTTGTGCGTGCGCGCATGTGGCAGCGGCTGTGGCAAGGGTATGAACAGGCGCAGCGCAGCTGCGAGCAGGATGCCTCATTCTGCTACCCGGTGACATCAATGGCGGATCTGCGCACGCAAGCCGCGACGTTCGCTGCCGATGTCGGCACGTTCTATACAAACTGGATCGAGCCGAGCCACCAGTTCCATGTGCGTTACCTGGACGAACAACTGCGCAAGGCTGCCTTGCTGCCGCAGACTACCAGTGAGGTGGAGCGGCTTTCTGCGCGGGAGCGCAATGGTGATGAATTGAACGACCGTATGTTCCTGCTGACCTTCGTCGGCGGCCCCGGGCCAGAGGGTGGCAACACCGATCTGCTTGCCGACTACCTGCGCCGGCAGAAGCTTGAAGGCACATTCTTCGTGTTGGGGAACCGCTTACAGCAACGCCGTGACGCCGGGGCGGCAAATGCCTTGCGCCAGGTCTACCGCGGCCAGTGTGTGGGCATTCAGGGTTGGGAATACCGTTCCCATGCCCAGTGGACGGACTGGCAGGACTCGTTGCGGCGCAGCCAGGCACGGGTGCAGGCCGACCTGCCGGCAGAGTATGTGCCGTTGTTCCGGCCACCCTACGGGCAGCGTCGTGCCGATGGCGAGGCGTTCATGGCCAGCCAGCAGCTGCGGGTATCGTTGTGGGATATCGATGCCCTGGACGATGGCGCACTGAGCGCAGAGGCCTCTGCGCAGCGGGTGCTGACCCTGATGCTGCTGTGGCGCAAGGGCGTGATCCAGCTCCATGACAGCCTGCCCAAGGCGCAGCCAGCGGTGGAGTGGTTGCTGCGCAACACCGCCCAGAGCGGCATTGGCTGGGCGGATTGCCGGGATTATGCTTATCGCGAAGAGGGGGTATGACTTCTGAGCGTAGTCCCCTCTGGCTTCGCCGCCAAGGCTTCTTCATCAATCAGAAAAATAAACTTCAAAACACATAAAAATACTTTTTTCGTTCATCGGTTTTGCGGTATGAAGAAACCAGACAGCCGATTCCTGCAGCACAGGTGGCGTCATCCAGGCCCACCTAGCCAGGTTCGCTTCCCGCCCGTAACAACGCGGTGCAGGGGAGACCGGTAGTCACTCTGCGGCGCAACAGACCGCGCCGTGTGGCTTCGACATAAGGTGACCGAGTATGGATGACCAAGGACGCAACCCTTCCTCCAGCAAGCCAATCCTGTATGTGCTCGATACCAACGTCCTGATTCACGACCCCAACGCGTTACTGAACTTCGAGGAGCACCATGTCGCCATCCCGATGACGGTGCTGGAGGAACTCGACAAGCTCAAGACCGGCAAACAGACCATCGCCGCCGAATGCCGCCAGGCCATCCGCCTGATCGACCAGACCCTGGGCGACGCCTCGCCCAACGATGTCGAGCAGGGCGTGCCGATCCAGCGCAACAAGAGCGGGCCCAAAGGCTTCCTGTCCATCCTGATGACCCCGCGCAACGAGCCGAACAAGCTGCTGCCGGAAAACCTCAACGACAACATCATCATCAACCAGCTGCTTGAAGTACGGGCGCGGCGCACCGACCTGGACGTGGTGCTGGTTACCAAAGACATCAACATGCGCTTGAAAGCGCGCGCCTGTGGCATTGCGGCCGAGGACTACAGCACCGACCAGCTGGTGGATGACGTGTCCTTGCTGTCCAAGGGCTACCACTCGGTCACCGGCTCGTTCTGGGACCGGGTCAGCAAGGTTGATACCCGTCAGGAGCGCGGCCGCACCTGGCATCGGGTGCAGATGATCGACAACCTGCCTGCGGTTCACATCAACGAGTTCATCATCGACGAACAGGGCTTCGTCGGCTGGATCAAGGGTATCCGCAACGATGAACTGCTGCTGCTCGACCTGCACCAGGAACCGTTGCTGCACCAGGAGGCCTGGGGGCTGAAGCCACGCGATATCCACCAGAGCCTGGCGCTGTTCGCGTTGCTCGATCCGGATATCCACCTGGTCAACCTGACTGGCGCGGCCGGTTCCGGCAAGACCATCCTGGCCCTGGCCGCGGCCATCGAGCAGACCATGGTCAGCAAGCGCTACCGGCGCATCATCGCCACCCGCAGCGTGCAGGGGCTGGACCAGGAAATCGGCTTCCTGCCGGGCACCGAGGCCGAGAAGATGGAGCCTTGGCTGGGCGCCATCACCGACAACCTCGAAGCCTTGCACATGGATGACGAAAGCACCCATGGCAGCGTCGAGTACATCCTTGAGCGCGTGCCGTTGCAGTTCAAGTCGCTGAACTACATCCGAGGCCGTAGTTTCCAGCAAAGCCTGATCCTGATCGACGAGTGCCAGAACCTGACGCCGCACCAGATGAAAACCATCATCACCCGTGCCGGCTCCGGTTCCAAGGTGGTCTGCCTGGGCAACCTGGCGCAGATCGACACCCCCTACCTGTCCGCGACCAGCTCGGGCCTGACCTACCTGACCGAGCGCTTCAAGGACTTCCCCCATGGCGTGCACATCACCCTGCAGGGCGTGCCACGCTCGGTGCTGGCCGAGTACGCCGAGTCGCATCTGTAACCTTCACCGCCGGGCGGTTCGCCGCCCGGCCTTCCCTTGTAGGAGCAGCCTTGTGCTGCGAAGAGGCCATTACAGGCATAGCTATTTTCCAGTCATGCCGGCCCTTTCGCAGCACAAGGCTGCTCCTGCAGGTGATGTGCATGCCTCATACCTCTGCTCAAACCTGACCCACAGGTTTACACTGGCTGTTCCCTTCACAGGAGCAGAGCAGTGCTGACACATCTTGATTCCCAGGGGCGGGCCAACATGGTCGACGTCACTGAAAAGGCCGTGACCGAGCGTGAGGCCATCGCCGAGGCGCGGGTGCGCATGTTGCCGCAGACCCTGCAGATGATCGTCGACGGCGAACATCCCAAGGGCGACGTGTTCGCCGTGGCACGCATTGCCGGGATCCAGGCGGCGAAGAAGACCAGCGACCTGATCCCGCTGTGCCACCCGCTGATGCTGACCAGCGTCAAGGTCGAGCTCAGCGCCGAGGGCGAGGACGCCGTGCGTATTGTCGCCCGTTGCAAGCTGGCTGGGCAGACCGGCGTGGAGATGGAAGCACTGACCGCTGCCAGCGTTGCCGCGCTGACGATCTACGACATGTGCAAGGCTGTGGACAAGGGCATGGTCATCGAACAGGTGCGCCTGCTGGAAAAGCTCGGCGGCAAGAGTGGCCACTACAAGGTGCAGGCATGATGAAGGTCAAGGTGATGTACTTCGCCCGCTACCGCGAACTGCTGGGTGTGGATGGCGAGCGTGTAGAAGGCGCGTTCAAGGTGCTGGACGATGTGCGCCAGGCCCTGGTGGGCAAGGGTGGGCACTATGCGGTGCTGGCTGAGCAGAACCTGATGTGCGCGCGCAACGAAGAGCTGTGCAAGCTTGATGAGCCACTGGAAGAGGGTGATGAAGTGGCGTTCTTCCCGCCGGTGACCGGAGGCTGAACATGGCAGTGCGAGTGCAGCAAGGCGCGTTCGACCCGGGCGCCGAGGTTAATTCCATGCATGCGGCCAATGTTGGCGTGGGCGCGGTGGTTGGTTTTGTCGGCTATGTGCGGGATTTCAACGATGGCCGCGAAGTGGCGGGGATGTTCCTTGAACACTACCCGGGCATGACCGAAAAGGCGCTGGCCAAGATCGTGGTCGAGGCCGAACAGCGCTGGCCGTTGCTCAAGGTGGAGGTGCTGCACCGCATCGGGGCGCTGGAGCCAGGCGAGCCGATCGTGTTTGTCGGTGTGGCCAGTGCCCATCGGCAGGCCGCGTTCGATGCCTGCAACTTCATCATGGACTACCTGAAGACCCGGGCGCCGTTCTGGAAGAAGGAGAATACCGAGGAAGGGCCGCGGTGGGTTGAAGGCAAGCAGAGTGACCAGGATGCGGCGGGGCGCTGGTAGATTTCTGTCTGATGGCCGGGGCTTTGCCCCGGTTCGCGGGGCAAGCCCGCTCTCACAGGTAATCCGCAGCTGCCGAAGCCTGTGCAGTACATGTGGGAGCCGGCTTGCCGGCGATTGGGCTGCAAAGCAGCCCCAGCATCAGTGGTGTTTGCGCGGCACTGGCTTTAGCAGTTCATCGGGCGGCATTTCGCACTTGATCTTGCGCCCCAGCAGTTCTTCGATGGCCGGCAACTGATACGAGTCATCCTCCCCGGCAAAACTGATCGACACGCCACTGGCCCCCGCCCGGCCGGTACGGCCAATGCGGTGCACGTAGTCGTCCGGGTCTTCTGGCAGGGTGAAGTTGATCACGTGGCTGATACCATCGATATGGATGCCACGCCCGGCCACGTCGGTGGCCACCAGCACGGTGATGCGCCCTTCGCGGAAGTTTTCCAGGGTGCGGATGCGCTTGTGCTGCGGCACGTCGCCCGACAGCTGGGCGGCATTGATGCCGTCGCGCACCAGTTTTTCCTCGATGCGCCGCACTTCGTCCTTGCGGTTGGCAAACACCATCACCCGTTCCCAGTTGTTCTGGGTCACCAGGTTGTACAGCAGCTTGTACTTGTCGCTGCCAGCCACCGCATACACGTGCTGCTCGACCGTTTCGCTGGCCACGTTTTCCGGTTCGATCTCGACGATGGCCGGGTTGGTGGTCCATTGCTTCGCCAGGTTCATCACGTCGTCGGTGAAGGTGGCGGAGAACAGCAGGGTCTGGCGCTCGCTTTTCGGCGGCGTCTGGCGAATGATCTGGCGCACCTGGGGGATAAAGCCCATGTCGAGCATGCGGTCGGCTTCGTCCAGCACCATCACCTCGACCATGTCCAGGTGCACCTCGCCGCGCTGGTTGAAGTCCAGCAGGCGGCCTGGGGTAGCTACGAGGATGTCGCAGTGGCGTGCTTCAAGGGCCTTCAGTTGCTTGTCGAAGTCCATGCCGCCGACGAAGCTCATGACGTTCAGCCCGGTGTACTTGGTCAGCGCAGCGGCGTCCTTGGCAATCTGCACCACCAGCTCGCGGGTAGGCGCGATGATCAGCGCACGCGGTTCGCCCATGTAGCGTTCCTTGGGCGGTGGCGTCTGCTGCAGCTGGGAAATGATCGAAATCAAAAACGCCGCAGTCTTGCCGGTACCGGTCTGTGCCCGGCCGATGGCGTCCTGGCCACGCAGGGTATAACCCAGCACCTGCGCCTGGATCGGCGTGCAGTACGGGAAGCCCAGGTCGTGGATGGCGTGCATCAGCTCGTTGGACAGTTTGAAGTCGTGGAAGCGGGTCTTGCCTTCCTGCGGCTCGACCACGAAGTCTTCCGGCTTCCACAGGCTGGCCTGCGGCTTGGGCTTGCGCTCGCGACGCGGTTTGTCCTTGCCCGCTTTGTCGGCAGGTGGCGTAGCGGTAGCGGTTGCGGTTTGTTCAGCCTCGGGGGCGGTGTTGGCATGCGGTACGGCCGGTTTTGCTGCGGGCCGGGCCTCTCTGGCGGGTGCGGGCGCAGGCGGCGTCACGCTGGCAGCAGGAGCGACGGCCTGTGGCGCGGCGTCTCCCTTGCCGAATATTTTCTTGAGTGCTTTGAGCACGATCGTCTCATCAACTGATTAAGGAATGTACGCCGGGCAGTGTAATGCAAGATCCGGGCGCGGCGTAGCGGAATACTCCCACAACTACAAGAGAGCCAGCCTATTGCAGTTGCTCGCTGAGCCAGTTGTGGATGTCGTTCAGTTCTTCGACTACCACTTCGTGTTCCATCGGGTATTCGTACCAGCGGGCGGCGACGCCCCAGGTGTTCAGGTACTCGAAGGCGGTGCGGCCCATGGACGGGATCACCACCGGGTCATGCACACCATGCAGGCACAGGGCCGGGGTGCGCTGCTGACAGGCACTCAACTGGTGCGCGTCATTGAAGGTGGGGGCATAGGTGGACAGGGCAATTACCCCGCCCAGTGCTTCTTGCCACTTTATATAGGCAGTGTGCAGCACCACCGCGCCACCCTGGGAGAAGCCGGCCAGGAAGATCCGCGACAGGTTGATGCCTTTGGCCTGCTCAGCCTTGATCAGGGCAACCACTTGCTCGGCCGACGCTTCCAGCTGCGCTTCGTCAATGGCGCGGGCCGGGGTCATGGCCTTGATGTCATACCAGCTGGGCATGGCATACCCGCCATTTATGGTAACTGGACGGGTCGGGGCCTGGGGCATGATGAAGCGGGTGCCGAGCAGACGCTCCTGCATGAATTCGGCCACAGGTAGGAAGTCGTAACGGTCGGCCCCCAGACCGTGCAACCAGATCACACAGGCGTCAGCGGTTTTCTGTGGTTCGAGAATCAGCGGGTTGGTCATGACTGCTCCGAAAGTGTGCGGGTCTTGTTATGGCGTGCGTGAAAAGAAGGCGCTGGAAATGATTGTCGGAAAAAGAATGTCGCAACGATACAACTTTCCCTACTTGACGAGCGCTTAAACGCTACAGCCACAGAATCTGGTACGCGCTTTGCAATTCAATCTGTGATGCAAAGGGCAGGCCGAGACGGTAACACCCTTTGTACGCGAAGGCTGTCACAGAACAGTCCATTGCGCCAATTGACCCAATAACAAGCCAATACGGGTCGGATACGCCTCAAAAGGGTGCGGTGCAATTCCGGCTCGATACAACAAGAGCGATTTGGAGGTTGTGAATGAAGATGTTGAAAACCACCCTGGCAGTCCTGACCGCTGCCGCCGCACTGGGCGCCGTGAGCACTGCCCAGGCCGGCGCCACCCTCGATGCGGTAAAGAAGAAGGGCTTCGTCCAGTGTGGCGTGAGCGACGGTCTTCCGGGCTTCTCGGTACCTGATGCGCAGGGCAAGATCGTCGGTATCGACGCCGATGTCTGTCGCGCCGTGGCCGCCGCCGTGTTCGGCGACGCGACCAAGGTCAAGTTCAGCCAGCTCAACGCCAAGGAACGCTTCACCGCCCTGCAGTCGGGCGAGGTCGACGTGCTATCGCGCAACACCACCTGGACCAGTTCGCGCGATGCCGGCATGGGCCTGGTGTTTGCCGGTGTCACCTACTACGACGGCGTTGGCTTCCTGGTCAACAAGAAGCTGGGTGTATCCAGTGCCAAGGAGCTTGATGGCGCAACCATCTGTATCCAGGCCGGTACCACCACCGAGCTGAACGTGTCGGACTTCTTCCGCGCCAATAACCTCAAGTACACCCCGATCACCTTCGACACCTCGGACGAAAGCGCCAAGTCGCTGGAGTCGGGCCGTTGCGACGTGCTGACCTCGGACAAGTCGCAGCTGTTCGCCCAGCGTTCCAAGCTGGCAGCGCCGACCGACTACGTGGTGCTGCCGGAAACCATCTCCAAGGAGCCGCTGGGCCCGGTGGTGCGTAAAGGCGACGAGGAGTGGTTCAGCATCGTCAAGTGGACCCTGTTCGCCATGCTCAACGCCGAAGAGGCGGGCGTCACCTCGAAGAATGTCGAGGCCGAAGCCAAAGGCACCAAAAACCCTGACGTCGCCCGCCTGCTGGGTGCGGATGGTGAGTACGGCAAGGACCTCAAGCTGCCCAAAGACTGGGTAGTTCAGATCGTCAAGCAAGTCGGCAACTACGGCGAAGTGTTCGAGAAGAACCTGGGCCAGAGCACCGACCTGAAGATCGACCGTGGCATGAACGCCCTGTGGAACAACGGCGGCATCCAGTACGCGCCACCTGTGCGCTGATGGTTGCATCCTGCGGCGGCATCCCGCCGCCGCAGGCTGTTCGAATCCCTACTGTCCGGGGCACTTCATGCAAAATCAAATCGGCGCACCCAAGGGCTTGTCCCTTAACGATCCGCGTGTGCGCGCGTGGCTGTTCCAGATCCTCACGATCGTCTTCGTGGTCGGCCTGGGCTGGTACCTGTTCCACAACACACAAACCAACCTGCAACACCGGGGTATCACCTCGGGCTTCGATTTCCTCGACCGCAGTGCAGGCTTCGGCATCGCCCAGCACCTGATCCCCTATGTGGAATCCGACAGCTATGCGCGGGTGTTCGTCATCGGCCTGCTCAATACCCTGCTGGTGACCTTCATCGGCGTCATCCTGGCGACCATTCTGGGCTTCATCATCGGTGTGGCTCGCCTGTCACCCAACTGGATGATCAACAAACTGGCGACCGTGTATGTGGAAACCTTCCGCAACATCCCGCCGTTGCTGCAGATCCTGTTCTGGTACTTCGCCGTGTTCCTGACGCTGCCGGGACCGCGGGGCAGCATCAACATCGACGATATGTTCTTCATCAGCAACCGTGGCCTGAACATGCCTGGCGCATCCATGGCTGATGGCTTCTGGCCATTCATCATTGCCCTGGTGGTGGCAATTGCCGCCATTGTCGTGATGGTGCGCCTGGCCAACAAGCGCTTCGACGAGACTGGCGTGCCGTTCCACAAGTTCTGGGTGGGGCTGGCGCTGCTGCTGGTCATCCCGGGCCTGAGCGTGCTGTTGTTCGGCAGCCCGGTCAGCTGGGAAGTGCCGCAGCTCAAGGGCTTCAACTTCGTCGGTGGCTGGGTGCTGATCCCTGAGCTGCTGGCGCTGACCTTGGCGCTGACTATCTATACGGCAGCCTTCATTGCTGAAATCGTGCGTTCCGGCATCCGTTCGGTCAGCCATGGTCAGACCGAAGCCGCGCGCTCGCTGGGCCTGCGCGAGGGGCCGACCCTGCGCAAGGTGATCATTCCCCAGGCACTGCGGGTGATCATTCCGCCGCTGACCAGCCAGTACCTGAACCTGGCGAAGAACTCCTCGCTGGCGGCCGGTATCGGTTACCCGGAGATGGTCTCGCTGTTCGCCGGCACCGTGCTCAATCAGACCGGCCAGGCCATTGAGGTGATTGCGATCACCATGAGTGTCTATCTCGCCATCAGCATCAGCATTTCGCTGCTGATGAACTGGTACAACAAGCGCATAGCGCTGATCGAGCGGTGAGGATACGTCCGTGAATGCCCATGTTTTCAAACCCGATATGCCGCCACCGGTGAAAACCGTCGGCGTGCTCGCATGGATGCGTGCCAATCTGTTCTCCAGCTGGCACAACACGCTGTTGACCCTGCTCGCCATCTACCTGGTATGGCTGATCGTGCCACCGCTGCTGCAGTGGGCGTTGATCGACGCCAACTGGGTCGGCACCACCCGCGCCGACTGCACCAAGGAGGGCGCCTGCTGGGTGTTCGTGCAGCAGCGCTTTGGCCAGTTCATGTACGGCTACTACCCGGCCGAGCTGCGCTGGCGGGTGGACCTGACGGTGTGGCTTGCCGTCATCGGCGCTGCGCCGCTGTTCATCAAGCGCTTCCCGCGCAAGGCCTTCTACGGCCTGGGCTTCCTGGTGCTGTACCCGATACTGGCCTACACCCTGCTGCACGGTGGGTACCTGGGCCTGGAAAGCGTACCGACAAGCCAGTGGGGCGGGTTGATGCTGACCCTGGTGATCGCCACCGTGGGTATTGTCGGCGCCTTGCCGCTGGGCATCCTGCTGGCCCTGGGCCGGCGTTCGAGGATGCCGGCCGTGAAGGTGGTGTGCGTGACCTTCATCGAGTTCTGGCGCGGCGTGCCGTTGATTACCGTGCTGTTCATGTCGTCGGTGATGCTGCCGTTGTTCCTGCCCGAAGGCATGAGCTTCGACAAGCTGCTGCGGGCAATGATCGGCGTGATCCTGTTCCAGTCGGCGTATATCGCCGAGGTGGTGCGCGGCGGTCTGCAGGCCATCCCCAAGGGCCAGTACGAAGCCGCTGCGGCCATGGGCCTGGGCTACTGGCGCTCGATGGGCCTGGTGATTCTGCCGCAGGCGCTCAAGCTGGTGATCCCCGGCATCGTCAACACCTTCATTGCCTTGTTCAAGGACACCAGCCTGGTGATCATCATCGGCCTGTTCGACCTGCTGAACAGCGTCAAGCAAGCTGCCGCCGACCCGGCCTGGCTGGGCATGGCTACCGAGGGCTATGTGTTCGCCGCCCTGGTGTTCTGGATTTTCTGTTTCGGTATGTCCCGCTACTCCATGCACCTGGAGCGCAAGCTGGACACTGGCCACAAGCGTTAGGAGTTTCGAAATGAGTGAAGCGATCAAGCAGCCTGCCGGCCCCGAAGGCATCATCCAGATGCAGGGTGTGAACAAGTGGTACGGCCAGTTCCATGTGCTCAAGGACATCAACCTGAACGTGCGCCAGGGCGAGCGCATCGTGCTGTGCGGGCCGTCCGGCTCGGGCAAGTCCACCACCATCCGTTGCCTCAACCGCCTGGAAGAGCACCAGCAGGGGCGTATCGTGGTCGATGGCGTCGAGCTGACCAACGACCTCAAGCAGATCGAGGCCATCCGCCGCGAAGTGGGCATGGTGTTCCAGCACTTCAACCTGTTCCCGCACCTGAGCATTCTGGAAAACTGCACCCTGGCGCCCATGTGGGTGCGCAAGATGCCGCGGCGCAAGGCCGAGGAAATTGCCATGCATTATCTGGAGCGTGTGCGTATTCCCGAGCAGGCACACAAGTACCCGGGGCAGTTGTCGGGTGGCCAGCAGCAGCGTGTGGCCATTGCCCGTGCGCTGTGCATGAAGCCGAAGATCATGCTGTTCGACGAGCCGACCTCGGCGCTGGACCCGGAAATGGTCAAGGAAGTGCTCGATACCATGGTGGGCCTGGCCGAAGACGGCATGACCATGCTCTGCGTGACCCACGAGATGGGCTTTGCCCGCACCGTGGCGAACCGGGTGATCTTCATGGACAAGGGGGAGATCGTGGAGCAGGCGGCGCCGGATGACTTCTTCGACCGGCCGCGCAGTGACCGGACCAGGTTGTTCCTGAGCCAGATCCTGCATTGAGGCAACTGGTGCTGCACTATTGAGGGGGCTGTCGCGATCCCTGTAGGAGCGGCCTTGTGCCGCGAAAGGGCCGCGCAGCGGCCCCAGGGTTTCAGCTTCGCCGCTGATATGGCTGGGGCCGCCATGCGGCCCTTTCGCGGCACAAGGCCGCTTCTACACGGGAGGGTTACTTTTCTTCTTGCGTTGCAGCCGGCGCCGGTGGCGGCCGCAGCCCCACCTCGGCAATCAGCTTCAGCTGCTGCCCATTGCGCATCACCTCGATGGTGATCTTGTCGGTGGGCTTGATCCGCGCCACCTGGTTCATCGACTTGCGCCCGTCACCGGCCGGTTCGCCGTTGATGCTCAGGATCACGTCACCCAGTTGCAACCCGGCCTTGGCCGCCGGCCCTTCGCGGAAGATACCGGCCACCACGATACCCGGGCGGTCCTTCATGCCGAACGATTCGGCCAGCTCCTGGCTCAGCGGCTGCACCTCGATGCCCAGCCAGCCACGGATCACCTGGCCGTGCTCGACGATCGACTTCATCACCTCCAGTGCCAGTTTCACCGGGATGGCGAAGCCGATGCCCTGCGAACCGCCGGACTTGGAGAAGATCGCGGTGTTGATGCCGACCAGGTTGCCACTGGCATCGACCAGTGCGCCGCCCGAGTTGCCGGGGTTGATCGCTGCGTCGGTCTGGATGAAGTCTTCGTAGTTGTTCAGGCCCAGCTGGTTACGGCCGGTGGCACTGATGATGCCCATGGTCACGGTTTGGCCGACCCCGAACGGGTTGCCGATGGCCAGCGACACGTCGCCGATGTGGATGGTGTCGGAACGGCCGATGGTGATCGCCGGCAGGTTCTTCAGGTCGATCTTCAGCACCGCCAGGTCGGTTTCCGGGTCGCTGCCGATCACGCGGGCCAGGGTTTCGCGGCCATCTTTCAGGGCCACGACGATCTGGTCGGCGCCGCTGGTGACATGGTTGTTGGTCAGCAGGTAGCCCTCGGGGCTCATGATCACCGCCGAGCCCAGGCTCGATTCCCAACGGCGTTGCTTGGGCAGGTTGTCGCCGAAGAAACGGCGGAACTGCGGGTCTTCGAACAGCGGATGGGCGCTTTTGTTCACCACTTTGGTGGTGTACAGGTTGACCACGGCGGGGGCGGCCAGTGTCACGGCGTCGGCATACGACACCGGGCCCTGCATGATCCGCGTGGTCTGCGGTGCCTGTTGCAGGTTGACGTCCTGGCTGGGCAGGCCTACCCACTCCGGGAAGCGCTGGATGATCAGCATGGCGATCAGTACGCCGGTTAGCAGGGGCCAGCCAAAGTAACGCAAAGCCTTGAACATGAACGAATCCTGGAAAGAGCGAGGGCCAGTGGCCGCGCAGTGGGGCATGAGCGCGCGCGATCATACACCGGTTCCCCCAGTGCCGGCGACGGCCCATAATGGCCGGCATTATACGGGCGTTCCATTGGCGTTGCGCCCGAGAAAAGCGCAGTTTTCGAGGAGATTTTCATGGCCGTCGCTCTAAACATCCTGGTCGAGGAAGCCGAGCGTTACCTGGGCAGCGCGAAGATCCAGGATTATTGCCCCAATGGCCTGCAAGTGGAGGGCCGGCCGCAGGTCAGTCGTATCGTCAGCGGCGTTACTGCCAGCCAGGCGTTGCTGGATGCTGCGGTCGAGGCCCAGGCCGACCTGGTGCTGGTGCACCATGGTTACTTCTGGAAGGGTGAGAACCCGTGCATTACCGGTATCCGCCAGCGTCGCCTGAAAACCTTGCTGAACAACGACATCAGCCTGCTGGCGTTTCACCTGCCGCTGGATGTGCATCCGGAGGTAGGCAACAACGTGCAGTTGGCGCGGCAACTGGACATCACCGTCGAAGGCCCGCTGGACCCGGAGAACCCCAAGGTGGTGGGGTTGGTCGGCTCACTGGCTGAACCTGTGACTGCGCGCGATTTTGCCCGGCGGGTTCAGGAAGTGCTGGGGCGTGAGCCGTTGCTGGTGGACGGCGAGCAGATGATCCGCAGGGTCGGCTGGTGCACCGGTGGCGGGCAGGGTTACATCGACACGGCGATTGCCGCCGGGGTGGACCTGTACCTGACCGGCGAGGCGTCGGAGCAGACCTACCACAGCGCGCGCGAGAATGGCGTCAGCTTCATTGCTGCCGGGCACCATGCCACCGAGCGTTACGGGGTGCAGGCGCTGGGCGATTACCTTGCGCGGCGGTTTGCCGTGGAGCACCTGTTCATCGATTGCCCCAATCCCATCTGAGGCTTTCGGAGTTGCATGCGGTTCGTTGTAGGAGCAGCCTTGTGCTGCGAAGGGTCGACGCAAGCAATAGATCCCTATCTGCTGTACCGGCCTCTTCGCAGCACAAGGCTGCTCCTGCAGGGCTCGGTGCTGGGCAGGCAGAGCCCAAACCCGCAGTCATATCGTTAGACCTTTTCGATCTAGCCCGCCTCCTAAATAGAAGCAGCCGCTGTGATAAAGTGGCTCGCTCGAACACGGCCCGCAGGCCGTCCATAAGATCGTTTTTCGTGAGTAGCCATGGTCGACAAACTGACGCACTTGAAACAGCTGGAGGCGGAAAGCATCCACATTATCCGCGAGGTGGCCGCCGAGTTCGACAACCCGGTGATGCTGTACTCGATCGGCAAGGATTCCGCCGTGATGCTGCACCTGGCGCGCAAGGCCTTCTTCCCGGGCAAGCTGCCGTTCCCGGTGATGCACGTCGACACCCAGTGGAAATTCCAGGAGATGTACAGCTTCCGCGACAAGATGGTCGAGGAAATGGGCCTGGAACTGATCACCCACGTCAACCCTGAGGGTGTGGCGCAGGGCATCAACCCGTTCACCCATGGCAGCTCCAAGCACACCGACATCATGAAGACCCAGGGCTTGAAGCAGGCACTGGACAAGCATGGTTTCGACGCCGCCTTCGGTGGCGCGCGCCGCGACGAAGAGAAGTCGCGGGCCAAAGAGCGTGTGTATTCGTTCCGCGACAGCAAGCACCGCTGGGACCCGAAAAACCAGCGCCCCGAGCTGTGGAACGTTTACAACGGCAAGGTCAACAAGGGCGAGTCGATCCGCGTCTTCCCGCTGTCGAACTGGACCGAGCTGGACATCTGGCAGTACATCTACCTTGAAGGCATCCCGATCGTGCCGCTGTACTTCGCCGCCGAGCGTGAAGTCATCGAGAAGAACGGCACCCTGATCATGATCGACGACGAGCGCATCCTCGAGCACCTTTCCGAGGAAGAGAAGGCCCGTATCGTCAAGAAGAAGGTGCGTTTCCGTACCCTCGGTTGCTACCCGTTGACGGGTGCTGTCGAGTCGGAAGCAGAAACGCTGACCGACATCATTCAGGAAATGCTCCTGACGCGCACTTCCGAGCGCCAGGGCCGGGTCATCGACCACGATGGCGCCGGTTCCATGGAAGACAAAAAACGTCAGGGCTACTTCTAATTTTCAGGGTTACTCCATGTCGCACCAATCCGATTTGATCAGCGAAGACATCCTCGCTTATCTGGCTCAGCACGAGCGCAAAGAACTGCTGCGTTTCCTCACCTGCGGCAACGTGGATGACGGCAAGAGCACCCTGATCGGGCGCCTGCTGCACGATTCGAAGATGATCTACGAGGACCACCTCGAAGCCATCACCCGTGATTCGAAGAAAGTCGGCACCACCGGCGAAGAAATCGACCTGGCATTGCTGGTCGACGGCCTGCAGGCCGAGCGTGAGCAGGGCATCACCATCGATGTCGCCTACCGCTACTTCTCCACCGCCAAGCGCAAGTTCATCATCGCCGACACCCCGGGCCACGAGCAGTACACCCGCAACATGGCCACCGGTGCGTCCACCTGCGACCTGGCGATCATCCTGGTCGATGCCCGCTACGGCGTGCAGACCCAGACCCGTCGCCACAGCTACATTGCCTCGCTGCTGGGCATCAAGCACATCGTGGTCGCAATCAACAAGATGGACCTGAAGGGCTTCGATGAAGGCGTATTCGAGTCGATCAAGGCCGACTACCTGAAGTTTGCCGAAGCCATCAACCTGACCCCGAGCAGCCTGCACTTCGTTCCAATGTCGGCGCTCAAGGGCGACAACGTGGTCAACCATAGCGAGCGTTCGCCGTGGTACACCGGCCCGACGCTGATGGAAATCCTCGAAACTGTCGAGGTTGCGGCCGACCGCAACTTCACCGACCTGCGCTTCCCGGTGCAGTACGTGAACCGCCCGAACCTGAACTTCCGCGGCTTCGCCGGCACCATTGCCAGCGGCGTGGTGCACAAGGGCGACGAAATCGTCGTGCTGCCGTCGGGCAAGAGCAGCCGCGTCAAGTCCATCGTCACCTACGAAGGTGAACTGGAAAACGCCGGCCCAGGCCAGGCCGTGACCCTGACCATGGAAGACGAGATCGACATCTCCCGTGGCGACCTGCTGGTACATGCCGACAACGTACCGCCGGTGACCGACCAGTTCGATGCCATGCTGGTGTGGATGGCCGAAGAGCCAATGCTCCCGGGCAAGAAGTACGACATCAAGCGCGCCACCAGCTACGTGCCGGGCTCGATTGCCAGCATCACCCACAAGGTCGATGTGAACACCCTGGAGCAGGGCGCTGCCAGCGCACTGCAACTGAACGAGATCGGCCGCGTGAAAGTTGCGCTGGACGCCTCGATCGCCCTGGACGGCTACGACAGCAACCGCACCACCGGTGCGTTCATCGTGATCGACCGCCTGACCAACGGCACCGTCGGCGCCGGCATGATCATCGCTCCGCCTGTTCTGCCACACGGCAGCACCGGCCAGCATGGCAAGCAGGCCCACGTGTCTACCGAAGAGCGCGCCCTGCGCTTCGGCCAGCAGCCAGCCACCGTGCTGTTCAGCGGCCTGTCCGGCGCTGGCAAGAGCACCTTGGCCTATGCCGTGGAGCGCAAGCTGTTCGACATGGGCCGTGCGGTATACGTGCTCGACGGCCAGAACCTGCGCCACGACCTGAACAAGGGTTTGCCGCAAGACCGCGCCGGTCGCACCGAAAACTGGCGCCGCGCCGCCCATGTGGCGCGCCAGTTCAACGAAGCCGGCCTGCTGACCCTGGCTGCGTTCGTGGCCCCGGATGCCGAAGGCCGCGAACAGGCCAAGGCCCTGATCGGCAAAGAGCGCCTGGTGACCGTTTACGTCCAGGCCTCGCCGCTGGCTTGCCGCGAGCGCGACCCGCAAGGCCTGTACGCTGCCGGTGGCGAAAACATCCCGGGCGAAAGCTTCCCGTTCGATGTGCCGCTGGATGCAGACCTTGTGATCGACACCCAGGCCACTAGCGTGGACGAAGGTGTGAAACTGGTGCTGGACGTACTGCGCCAGCGTGGCGCTATCTAAGCGCTGGCCAGCAGGAAAAACCCCGCTTCGGCGGGGTTTTTTTATTTCTCGCTCCCGCAGGTGCTGCGTATCCGGTTCAGATATGTTTTTCCGACACCGGAATCACCCGCCGCTCCTTCACCGCCTTGTAGGAAAAACTCGAATAGATCTCCTTCACCCCCGGCAGCCGCTGCAGCACTTCGCGGGTGAACTCCCCGAACGACTCCAGGTCCCGGGCCAGGATCTCCAGCAAAAAGTCATAGCGCCCGGAGATGTTGTGGCAGGCCACGATTTCGGGGATTTCCATAAGCCGCTGCTCAAACGCCAGCGCCATGTCCTTGGTGTGTGAGTCCATCATGATGCTGACGAACGCGGTCACGCCAAACCCCAGCGACTTGGGCGAGAGGATGGCCTGGTAGCCAGTGATATAGCCGTTGTCTTCCAGCAGCTTGACCCGGCGCCAGCAGGGCGAGGTGGTCAATGCCACCTGGTCGGCAAGTTCGGCGACGGTGAGGCGGGCGTTGTCCTGCAAGGCGGCGAGCAGGGCGCGGTCGGTGCGGTCGAGGCTTGAAGGCATGTTTTGCCCTCCTGGTCCGTTAATTGTTGTTTTTGTTCCAGCAAGCACGCAGATGCGTGGGCAATTTTGGAAAAAATCGGGCAGCTCGGTGGCATAAGCTTATAACAAACCACAAGAGGCTGTTGCCATGCGCGGCTCCCCTAACAACACCGGTTTTTCCACACGGGCCATTCACCATGGCTACGACCCGCTTTCCCACGGTGGTGCCCTGGTGCCGCCGGTGTACCAGACCGCTACCTATGCCTTCCCGACTGTCGAATACGGCGCTGCGTGCTTCGCCGGGGAGGAGGCGGGGCACTTCTATAGCCGCATCTCCAACCCCACCCTGGCCTTGCTCGAGCAACGCATGGCTTCACTGGAGGGTGGTGAGGGGGGATTGGCGCTGGCGTCGGGGATGGGGGCCATTACTTCGACGCTCTGGACCCTGCTGCGGCCTGGTGATGAGCTGATCGTGGGGCGCACCTTGTATGGCTGCACCTTTGCGTTCCTGCACCATGGCATTGGCGAGTTCGGGGTCAAGATCCACCATGTCGACCTTAACGATGCCAAGGCCCTGAAAGCGGCGATCAACAGCAAAACGCGGATGATCTACTTCGAAACACCGGCCAACCCCAACATGCAACTGGTGGATATAGCGGCGGTCGTCGAGGCGGTGCGGGGGAGTGATGTGCTTGTGGTGGTCGACAACACCTACTGCACGCCCTACCTGCAGCGGCCACTGGAACTGGGGGCGGACCTGGTGGTGCATTCGGCGACCAAGTACCTCAGTGGCCATGGGGACATCACCGCAGGCCTGGTGGTGGGGCGCAAGGCGCTGGTCGACCGGATTCGCCTTGAAGGGCTCAAAGACATGACCGGGGCTGTGCTGTCGCCGCATGACGCTTCGCTATTGATGCGCGGTATCAAGACCTTGGCTCTGCGCATGGACCGCCACTGCGCCAATGCGTTGCAGGTTGCGCAGTTTCTGGCTCGGCAGCCGCAGGTGGAGCTGATTCACTACCCAGGGTTGCCGTCGTTTGCCCAGTACGAACTGGCACAGCGGCAGATGCGTCTGCCGGGCGGGATGATTGCCTTTGAGCTCAAGGGGGGGATAGAGGCAGGGCGGCGTTTCATGAATGCGCTGCAGCTTTTTGCCCGGGCAGTGAGCCTGGGGGATGCGGAGTCGCTGGCTCAGCACCCGGCGAGCATGACGCACTCCAGTTACACGCCACAAGAGCGGGCGCATCACGGGATATCAGAGGGGCTGGTGAGGTTGTCAGTGGGGCTGGAGGATGGGGAGGACCTGCTGGCAGATATCGAGGTGGCGTTGAAGGCGTGTGCATGACCTTGCCTTGCAGGATCGGGAATACTTGCCCAATGCCTTACGGGATCAGGCGATGGCACTTTGGATGAGCTGGTGAATTGGCCGGCTTATCCAAGAGGAGTTTGACAATGAGCGTATTCCCGAAATACATCGACCTGTTCATTTGCCGCAGTGGCGGTGACGATGATGAAGGTGGCCAGTCCTGGCGCAAGCCTTGATCTGAACTGGGAACCCCGCACTGGCGGGGTTCTCTTGGCGATTCAAAGCACAAAAAAGGCCTCTTGCGAGGCCTTTTTCATGTTCAGCAGATCAACGCTTGAGCCCGTAGCTCTCATCGAGCATGCCCGGCGAATTTGGCGCTTTTGGCGCATAGTCGCGCGGCACTTCGGCGGTGTCTTTCGGTGGGGTCAGGCGGTCACGCGGGCCTTGCGGCGCTTCGGAATGCAGTGCAGCCAGCAGGCGCTGGCGAGTGACTTCATCGAGGGCCAGGCTGTTGGCGCCTTCGGCCAGGTGATCCTGTACGTCCTGGTAGCTCTGGGTCAGTTTCTTGACCAGCATGGCGGTGCTGTTGAAGTGGGTGACCACTTCGTTCTGGTAGCTGTCGAAGCGCTTCTGGATGTCATCCAGTTGGCGCTGGGTGTTGCTCGGCGCCGCGTTGGGCAGCAGGCGGGCAACAATGAAACCGACCGCCACACCGATGACCAGGGCCAGGGTTGGCAACAACCAAACAAGGAGCGAGAGTTCCACGAGTCCTTCCTCTATAAACGGCTTTGCTTTACGTTAACGGCTCAGACCTGCGCTGTATACCGCGAGCGATCGCAAATCAGAACAGAATTCCTCACCTAGACGAATCGACCCTTCCCGAGGTCACGGAGTAGTGCCTTGCTTGTCCGCGAAACCCCCTTGTTCATCGATGGCCCCAGCGGCCAGCTGGAAGCCTTGTACCTGGACGTGGCCGATGCCCGTGGCGCGGTGCTGATCTGCCACCCCAACCCGGTCCAGGGCGGCACCATGCTCAACAAGGTGGTCTCGACCCTGCAACGCACCGCCCGCGATGCCGGCTATGTGACCCTGCGTTTCAACTACCGTGGCGTCGGCCAGAGCGCCGGTAGCCATGACATGGGGGGCGGCGAAGTGGCCGATGCCGAGGCCGCCGCCGCCTGGCTGCGTGCCAGGCACCCCGACCTGCCACTGGTGCTGATGGGCTTCTCGTTCGGCGGTTTCGTTGCCACCAGCCTGGCCGGCCGCCTGGAAGCCGCCGGGGTAACGCTGCAACAATTGTTCATGATTGCCCCGGCAGTCATGCGCCTGACGGCCGAATTCCCGCTGCCACAGCACTGCCCGATCACCGTGGTGCAGCCAGATGCCGACGAAGTGGTCGCGCCGCAGTTGGTTTACGAATGGTCCGATAGCCTGTCGCGCCCCCATGAGCTGCTGAAAGTGGCAGAATGCGGACACTTCTTCCATGGCAAGCTGACCGATCTGAAGGATCTGCTGCTGCCGCGCCTTTCGAACTGAGCCAAGCCTGAATAAGCGAACACCCATGACCACGCGCATTCTTACCGGTATCACCACCACCGGCACTCCGCACCTGGGCAACTACGCCGGCGCCATTCGCCCTGCGATCCGTGCCAGCCAGCAGCCCGGTGCCGACTCGTTCTACTTCCTGGCCGACTACCACGCCTTGATCAAGTGCGACGACCCGCTGCGTATCCAGCGTTCGCGCCTGGAGATAGCCGCCACCTGGCTGGCTGGTGGCCTGGACCCGGACAAGGTGACCTTCTACCGCCAGTCCGACATCCCGGAAATCCCCGAGCTGACCTGGCTGCTGACCTGCGTTGCCGCCAAGGGCCTGCTGAACCGCGCGCATGCCTACAAGGCCTCGGTGGACAAGAACGTCGAGAACGGCGAAGACCCGGACGCCGGCGTGACCATGGGCCTGTTCAGCTACCCGGTACTGATGGCCGCCGACATCCTGATGTTCAACGCCCACAAGGTGCCGGTCGGCCGTGACCAGATCCAGCACGTGGAAATGGCCCGCGACATCGGCCAGCGCTTCAACCACCTGTTCGGCCAGGGCCGGGACTTCTTCGCCCTGCCGGAGGCGGTGATCGAGGAAAGCGTGGCCACGTTGCCAGGCCTGGACGGGCGCAAGATGTCCAAGAGCTATGACAACACCATCCCGTTGTTTACCAGCGCCAAGGACATGAAGGACGCCATCTCGCGCATCGTCACTGACTCGCGCGCGCCAGGCGAAGCGAAAGACCCGGACAATTCGCACCTGTTCACCCTGTACCAGGCCTTCTCGACGCCGCAGCAATGCGCCGAATTCCGCGAAGAGCTGCTGCAGGGCCTGGGCTGGGGCGATGCCAAGCAGCGCCTGTTCCAGCTGCTGGATGGCCAATTGGCCGAAAAACGCGAGTACTACCACCAGTTGATCGCCCGCCCGGCGGACCTGGAAGACATCCTGCTGGCCGGCGCCGCCAAGGCACGCAAGATTGCCACGCCGTTCCTCGAGCAACTGCGCGAAGCCGTTGGCCTGCGTTCGTTCCGTAGCGGTGTGCAAGCCGGCACCGAGGTGAAGAAGAAGGCCGCCAAGAGCGCACGCTTCGTCAGCTTCCGCGACGAAGACGGCAGCTTCCGCTTCCGCCTGCTGGCCGCTGACGGCGAGCAACTGCTGCTGTCGCGCAGCTTCGCCGACGGCAAGAGCGCCGGCGCCGTGAGCAAGCAGCTTCAGCAGGGTGGCGAGGCTGATGTACGGGTCGAAGGCTTGAGCTTCGGCCTGTGGCTCAATGGCGAGCAGGTTGCCGACGGGCCGCAGTTCGACAGCGCCCAAGCCCGTGATGCGGCCATTCAAAGCCTGCGTGATGCCCTGGCACCACAGCAGGACTGAGGCATATTGACGCAAGTCTGATTGCCATTAAGCGGGCCTGTCGCTACAGTGACGGCCCGTTTTTTGTTGCCTCGCTAACGAATCATGACTCCCTTAGAACGCTATCAAGCAGATCTGAAACGTCCCGACTTCTTCCATGACGCGGCGCAGGAAACTGCGGTGCGTCACCTGCAGCGCCTGTACGACGACCTGGTACAGGCGCAGAACAACAAGCCGGGCGTGTTTGGCAAGCTGTTCGGCAAGAAGGAGCAGACCCCGGTCAAGGGCCTGTACTTCTGGGGTGGGGTAGGGCGAGGCAAGACCTACCTGGTCGATACCTTCTACGAAGCGCTGCCGTTCAAGCAGAAGATGCGTACGCACTTCCACCGCTTCATGAAGCGTGTGCACGAGGAAATGAAAACCCTCAAGGGCGAGAAGAACCCGCTGACCATCATCGCCAAGCGCTTCAGCGACGAAGCCAGGGTGATCTGCTTCGACGAATTCTTCGTGTCGGACATTACCGACGCCATGATCCTCGGCACCCTGATGGAAGAGCTGTTCAAGAACGGCGTGTCGCTTGTAGCCACCTCCAACATCGTGCCGGACGGCCTGTACAAGGACGGCCTGCAACGCGCACGCTTCCTGCCTGCCATTGCCATGATCAAGCAGTTCACCGACGTGGTGAACGTTGACAGTGGGGTCGACTACCGCCTGCGTCACCTGGAGCAGGCCGAACTGTTCCACTACCCGCTCAACGATGCGGCGCACCAGAGCATGCGCGCCAGCTTCAAGGCGCTGACGCCTGAGTGCACCCAGGCGGTCGAGAACGATGTGCTGATGATCGAGAACCGTCCGATCAATGCCCTGCGCACCTGTGACGATGTCGCCTGGTTCGACTTCCGCGCCCTGTGCGATGGGCCGCGCAGCCAGAACGACTACATCGAACTGGGCAAGATCTTCCATGCCGTGCTGTTGAGCAATGTGGAGCAGATGGGTGTCGCCACCGACGACATCGCCCGTCGTTTCATCAACATGGTGGACGAGTTCTACGACCGCAACGTCAAGCTGATCATCTCGGCCGAGGTGGAGCTCAAAGACCTGTACACCGGCGGGCGCCTGAGCTTCGAGTTCCAGCGCACCCTGAGCCGGTTGCTGGAGATGCAGTCGCACGAATTCCTGTCGCGCGCGCACAAGCCATAAGAACATGGGGCTGCAAAGCAGCCCCATGGCCCTCAAGCCTCTTGCATGAACTGCTGCCGATACTGGTTCGGCGACAGCTCGGTGTGCTGACGGAAAAGCCGCGCAAAGAAACTGGCATCGTCATAGCCAACTTCGTAGCTGATGGTCTTGATGCTCTTGCGCGTGCTCGACAGCAACCCCTTGGCGGTCTCGATCCGCAGCCGTTGCAGGTAGTGCAGCGGCTTGTCACCTGTCGCGCCCTGGAAGCGGCGCATGAAGTTGCGGATGCTCATGCCGTGGTTGCGGGCCACATCCTCGAAGCGGAACTTGTCGGCGAAGTGTTCCTCCAGCCAATGCTGGATCTGCAGAATGATCAGGTCCTGATGCAGCTTCTGCCCGCCAAAGCCCATGCGCCCCGGGGTGTAGTTGCGCTGCACTTCGTAGAGGATGTCGCGGGCCGCGGCGCGGGCCACATTTGCGCCGCAGAAGCGCTCGATCAGGTAGATGTACAGGTCGCAGGCCGAAGTGGCGCCGCCGGCGCAATAGATATTGTCGGCGTCGGTCAGGTGCTTGTCCTGGTTCAGCCGGATCTTCGGAAAGCGTTCGGCAAAGCTGGTGAAGAAGCGCCAGTAGGTCGTCGCCTCCTTGCCATCGAGCAGGCCGGATTCGGCCAGCCAGAACACACCACTGGCCTCGGCGCACAGCACCGCACCGCGGGCATGCTGTTCACGCAGCCATGGCAGCACCTGTGGATAACGTTGCAGGAGGTTGTCGAAATCGTCCCAGTAGGCCGGGAGGATGATCACATCGGCGTCGTCCAGGCCGCCGTCGACCGGTAGCTGAACATTACTGAAGCTGTCCACGGGCTGGCCGTCGGGGCTCACCAGGTGGATCTCGAACATGGGCTGCAAGCCCAGGCCCAGCTGCTTGCTGTAACGCAGGCTGGCGAGATGGAAGAAATCCTTGGCCTGCATCAAGGTCGAAGCAAACACCTTGTCAATGGCCAGGATGCTGACGCGCCGCAGCGACGCGGAGGGTTGGGTAAACATCATTGTCATTGTTCTTATAGGGTAGAGTGGTCAATCACCGGCTGGATCGTCTTATTTTTTGGCGATTGTGTCTACCCCGTGTAACAGCGGGGCCGCGAAGCGGCCCCTTTCAGCTCAAGGCGCCGGGTTCGGCTGCTCCTGGTGAATCGCCTCGATTGCTGCCAGCAACTCATCGCTCAGGCTCAGGTCAAGGCTCGCCAGGTTGCTGTCCAGCTGCTGCAGGCTGGTCGCGCCAATGATGTTGCTGGTCACGAACGGCTGCCGGGTGACGAACGCCAGGGCCATCTGCGCCGGGTCCAGGCCGTGCTCGCGGGCCAGTTGCACGTACCGGCTGCAGGCTGCCACGGTCTGCGGGTTTGAATAGCGGGCAAAGCGGCTGAACAGGGTCAGGCGCGCGTTGCCCGGCCGTGCGCCGTTCTCGTACTTGCCCGAGAGCATGCCGAACGCCAGCGGCGAATAGGCCAGCAGGCCGCACTGCTCGCGGATGGCCACTTCCGCCAGGCCCACCTCGAAGCTGCGGTTTAGCAGGTTGTACGGGTTCTGGATCGACACCGCCCGCGGCCAGCCTCGGCTTTCGGCCAGTTGCAGGAACTTCATGGTGCCCCACGGCGTTTCGTTGGACAGGCCGATGTGGCGGATCTTGCCCGCCCGCACCTGCTCGTCGAGTACTTCGAGGGTTTCTTCCAGCGGAGTGAAGTGGTCCTGGGGCAGGTGCTGGTAGCCCAGCTTGCCGAAGAAGTTGGTGCTGCGTTCCGGCCAGTGCAGCTGGTACAGGTCGATACGGTCGGTCTGCAGGCGCTTCAGGCTCTCCTCCAGGGCCGCGACGATGTGCTGGCGGTTGTGCTTGAGCTGGCCGTCGCGGATGTGGCTGATGCCGTTGCCAGGGCCTGCAACCTTGCTGGCCAGCACCCAGTCGTCGCGATCACCGTTGTCACGGAACCAGTTGCCGATGATGCGCTCGGTGGCTGCGTAGGTTTCCGGGCGGGGCGGCACCGGGTACATCTCGGCGGTGTCGATGAAGTTGATCCCGGCGGCCTTGGCCCGGGCAATCTGTTCGAAGGCTTCGGCCTGAACGTTCTGTTCGCCCCAGGTCATGGTGCCCAGGCACAGGGCGCTGACATTGAGGTCGGTACGGCCGAGCTGGCGGTATTCCATCGGTTAGACACTCCTTGGCAATAGATACCTATCAAAGCAGGTTGAAATTTTTCTCGCAATCTGGATAATTCAGCCCCTCTCCGCGTGGCGGAAGTGATGCACCATCACGCAGGAAGAACCCCGTCGAACATTGGCGTGCCCGACCCGAGCCCCCAAAAGCGTCTGTGTTCGGCTGCGCGCTTGCTCTTGGCAACGTGTGCACTATCCAGTAAGATTCGCCGTCTATTTTTCGCTGGGCGGCCTCTGAGGCTTTAGAGAATGAAAACTTTTACTGCTAAACCGGAAACAGTAAAGCGCGAGTGGTTCGTAGTCGACGCCGCTGGCCAGACCCTGGGTCGTCTGGCTACTGAAATCGCTACCCGTCTGCGTGGCAAACACAAACCAGAATACACCCCTCACGTTGACACCGGTGACTACATCGTCGTTATCAACGCCGAGCAGGTTCGTGTGACTGGTGCCAAGTCTTCCGACAAAATGTACTACTCCCACTCCGGCTTCCCGGGCGGTATCAAGGAAATCAACTTCGAGAAGTTGATCGCCAAGGCCCCTGAGCGTGTTATCGAAACCGCGGTCAAAGGCATGCTGCCTAAGAACCCGCTGGGTCGCGACATGTACCGCAAGCTGAAAGTGTACGCGGGTGCTGCTCACCCACACACTGCTCAGCAGCCTCAAGAACTGAAGATCTAACGGGATAGTTCATTATGTCGGCGACTCAAAATTACGGCACTGGCCGTCGCAAGACCGCAACCGCTCGCGTATTCCTGCGTCCGGGTACTGGTAACATCTCCATCAACAACCGTTCTCTGGACGTGTTCTTCGGTCGCGAAACCGCTCGCATGGTTGTTCGCCAGCCACTCGAGCTGACCGAAACCGTTGAGAAGTTCGACATCTACGTCACCGTTTCCGGTGGTGGTGTCAGCGGTCAAGCCGGTGCGATCCGTCACGGTATCACCCGCGCTCTGATGGAATACGACGAAACCCTGCGTGGCGCTCTGCGTCGTGCTGGCTACGTCACCCGCGACGCTCGTGAAGTCGAGCGTAAGAAAGTGGGTCTGCGTAAAGCGCGTAAGCGTCCTCAGTACTCCAAGCGTTAATACCGCTTCGGCAGTCGAAAAAAGCCCGGTTCCTTGGAACCGGGCTTTTTTTTTGGCTTGAACTAACCTGTCAGCATGTCAGTGGCCGCTTGTCGCATAGACGCAGATCAAGCAAAGCGCGGGTTGTCGCCCATGTCGGGGTAATCACCTTGTCAGTGTGTGGATTTGTTTCTTACCATGACGGCCAAATTTTAGTGCCATTGACACAACCTAAGTACGAGCCTGATTCAACAGGCCAAGCAAGCTGATGGGAGAGGACTGAATGAGCAATGACGGCGTCAACGCAGGCCGGCGCCGCTTCCTCGTAGCCGCGACATCCGTGGTCGGGGCGGCGGGGGCAGTGGGGGCTGCGGTACCGTTCGTGGGGTCATGGTTTCCCAGTGCCAAGGCGAAAGCCGCGGGTGCACCGGTGAAGGTCAATATCGCCAAGGTCGAGGCCGGGCAGCAGATGGTGGCCGAATGGCGTGGTCAGCCGGTATTCATCGTGCGGCGAACGCAGGAAATCCTCGGCAACCTGAAAAAAATCACGGGTGACCTGTCTGATCCCGAGTCCAAGGCCTCGGTGCAGCCGACCTACGTCGACCCTGAGGTTCGCTCGATCAAGCCGGAAATCCTCATTCTCGTCGGCCTGTGCACGCATCTGGGCTGTTCGCCCACCTTCCGCCCGGAAGTTGCGCCTGCTGACCTTGGTCCGAAGTGGGTGGGTGGCTATTTCTGCCCGTGCCACGGTTCCCACTACGACCTGGCTGGCCGTGTCTACAAGTCGCAGCCGGCACCTCTCAACCTGCCAGTGCCGCCGCACTCTTACGAGACGGACGACATCATTGTCATCGGCGTCGATCAGGAGAACGCATGATGAGCAAGTTCATGGACTGGATTGATGCTCGCTTCCCCGCCACCAAGATGTGGGAAGACCACCTGAGCAAGTATTACGCGCCCAAGAACTTCAACTTCCTGTACTTCTTCGGCTCCCTGGCATTGCTGGTGCTGGTCAATCAGATCGTCACCGGTGTGTGGCTGACCATGAGCTTCACGCCCTCGGCGGAAGAGGCGTTCGCCTCGGTCGAGTACATCATGCGTGACGTGGAATACGGCTGGATCCTGCGCTACCTGCACTCCACCGGTGCGTCTGCGTTCTTCATCGTGGTCTACCTGCACATGTTCCGCGGCCTGCTCTATGGCTCCTACCAGAAGCCGCGCGAGCTGGTCTGGCTTTTCGGCATGCTGATCTACTTGGCGCTGATGGCCGAAGCCTTCATGGGCTACCTGCTGCCGTGGGGCCAGATGTCGTACTGGGGTGCCCAGGTGATCATCTCGCTGTTCGGTGCCATTCCGGTGATCGGTGACGATCTCACCCAGTGGATCCGTGGTGACTACCTGATTTCGGGCATTACCCTGAACCGCTTCTTCGCCCTGCATGTGGTCGCCCTGCCAATCGTGATTCTTGGCCTGGTAGTGCTGCACATTCTTGCCCTGCACGAAGTGGGTTCGAACAACCCCGATGGTGTCGACATCAAGAAGAAAAAGGACGAAAACGGCATTCCGCTGGACGGCATTCCGTTCCACCCGTACTACACCGTCAAGGATATCGTCGGCGTGGTGGTGTTCCTCTTCGTGTTCTGCGCCGTGGTGTTCTTCTTCCCGGAAATGGGCGGTTACTTCCTGGAAAAACCGAACTTTGAGCAGGCCAACGCCTTCAAGACGCCTGAGCACATCGCACCGGTGTGGTACTTCACACCGTTCTACGCAATCTTGCGGGCGGTGCCTGACAAGCTGATGGGCGTCATTGCCATGGGCGCGGCCATCGCCGTGCTGTTCGTACTGCCCTGGCTCGACCGCAGCCCGGTGCGTTCCATGCGTTACAAGGGCTGGATCAGCAAGGTCTTCCTGCTGGTGTTCTGCGTGGCCTTCGTCATCCTCGGCGTGCTGGGCGTACTGGCGCCGACACCTGGGCGTACCTTGCTGTCGCAGGTGTGCACGGTGTTGTACTTCGCCTACTTCCTGCTAATGCCGTTCTACACAAGGCTTGAGAAGACCAAACCGGTTCCGGAAAGGGTGACTGGCTGATGAAAAAGTTTATTGCAGTATTTTTGCTGGCAGTGATGCCTGCCTTTTCCTTCGCTGCCGAACACGGCCTGGAGCTGGACAAGGCCGATATCGACCTGACCGACAAGGCCGCCATGCAGGACGGTGCGCGCACCTTTGCCAACTATTGCATGGGCTGCCACAGTGCCAAGTTCCAGCGTTACGAGCGGGTGGCCGATGACCTGGGTATCCCCCACGAGCTGATGCTCGAAAAGCTGGTGTTCACCGGTGCCAAGATCGGTGACCACATGCAGATCGGCATGAAGCCCAGTGACGCCAAGACCTGGTTCGGTGCCGCGCCGCCCGACCTGACCCTGGTCGCCCGTGTGCGGGGTACCGACTGGCTGTACACCTATCTGCGCAGCTTCTACGAGGACCCATCGCGGCCTTACGGGGTGAACAACAAGGTGTTCCCGAACGTGGGCATGCCTAACGTGCTGGTTGGCTTGCAGGGTAACCAGGTGATTGGCTGCAAGCAGGTGCAGACGGTAATCGATGGCAAGAAGCAATTCGACCCGTTGACCGGCAGCCCGATCACCCACGAAGCCTGTGACCAGCTGACCATCACGCCGAAATCCGGTACCCTGACCACCGAGCAGTTCGACGAGAAGGTCAAGAACCTGGTGACCTTCCTGGCCTATTCGGCCAACCCGGTCAAACTGGAAAGCCAGCGCATTGGTACCTACGTGTTGCTGTACCTGGCTTTCTTCTTCGTATTCGCCTATTTGCTCAAGCGTGAATACTGGAAGGACGTGCACTGATCACGCAGTAGTTTCTGGTTGTTGAACGCGCCTGGGGCGCCCTGGCAGTTTTGCCAGGGGGCCCCAGGCGCGTTTTCATTTACAGTTGTACAAGCATCCCGTGCGAGGAGCCGCTACATGGGCGCAACCAACAGGTTAGCCTGCTATTCCGATCCCGCTGATCACTATTCTCATCGGGTACGCCTTGTGCTGGCCGAGAAGGGTGTCAGCGTGCAGGTCATCGATGTCGACCCCAGTCGCCTGCCGGCCAAGCTGGCCGAGGCAAATCCTTACGGCAGTGTGCCGACCTTGGTCGACCGTGACCTGGCGTTGTATGAGTCGACCGTGGTGATGGAATACCTCGAGGAGCGTTACCCGCACCCGCCGCTGATGCCGGTGTACCCGGTTGCACGGGGTAACAGCCGTTTGCTGATGCACCGCATCCAGCGCGACTGGTGTGCCCTGGCCGACACCGTGCTGGACTCGCGCAGCACCGAGGCAGCCCGTGTCGAGGCGCGCAAGGCCCTGCGCGAAAGCCTCACCGGCGTCTCGCCATTGTTCGGTGAGTACGCCTGTTTCATGAGTGAGGATCAAAGCCTGGTCGATTGTTGTCTATTGCCCATACTCTGGCGCTTGCCAGTGTTGGGTATCGAATTGCCGCGGCAAGCCAAGCCGCTGCTGGATTACATGGAGCGGCAGTTTGCCCGCGAGCCTTTCCTGGCGAGCCTGTCCTCCGTAGAACGTGAAATGCGCAAGCTTTAAGGAGCTGTTGATGAACTCCAGTCGCCCCTATCTGGTTCGAGCACTGTATGAGTGGATCGTCGACAACGATTGCACGCCCCATATGCTGGTCAATGCCGAATACCCGAAAGTGCAGGTGCCGGATGGTTTCGCCAGTGATGGCCAGATCGTCCTGAATATTTCGCCAAGTGCCGTGCGCAGTCTGCACATGGATAACGACGCGGTCAGCTTCGAGGGCCGCTTCAGTGGCGTGGCCCATTCGCTGTTTGTGCCGGTTGGCGCCATCCTGGGTATTTATGCCCGCGAAAATGGCCAGGGCATGGTCTTCGAGCTGGAGTCATCGATGGATGGCGACGAGCTGGAAGACGATGATGTACAGCCGGACGACGATGGCCCGCCAGAAGGTGGGGGCCAACCGCCGCGCCCAAGTGGTCGGCCAAGCCTGAAAGTGGTCAAGTAACAAAAAAGGCGATCCAACCGGATCGCCTTTTTCTTTGCCGACTTCGGGTTACAGGTCGCTGATAGTGCGTACCTGGTCCTTGTTGATGCGGGTGCGCTTGCCATCGAGTTGCTGGAACTCGTAGAAGCCTGCGTCGCGGTCGTACTTCGGTGCGTCGACAGCCTGGATTTCACGGCCATCGTTGAGGGTGATCAGGCTTGGGGTGGAGCAGCCGGCCAGGGTGGCGAAGGTGCCGATCAGCAGGGCAGGCAGCAGAAGCTTTTTCATGCGGTGTTTCCTGGGTTTCTGAAAGGTGGGGCATTGTTGTTGCTTGTACTGGCCCTTTCGCGGGTAAACCCGCGAAGAGGCCGGTGCAGACAGCAATGAATCAGTCGATGTACTCGAACAGCTTGACGATCTTCTGCACGCCCGACACGCCCTGCACCACTGCGGTGGCCGAGTTGGCCTCCTTTTGTGTTACCAGGCCGAGCAGGTAGACGATACCGTTCTCGGTGATCACCTTGATGCGCGAGCTTGGCACGGCACTGTCACCCAGCATCTGGGTCTTGATCTTGGTGGTCAGCCAGGCGTCGTTGTTGCGTGCCAGGATGGAGGAGGGCTGCATCACCTGCAGCTCGTTGTGCACTTTCTTGACGCGCTGTACCTGGCCGGCGGTCTGCTCGGCGAGGCTCTTGAGGTCGGCGCGTGGGGTTTGGCCGGCCAGCAGGACGATGCCGTTGTAGCTGCTGACAACAATGTGCGAGCCCTTGTCCAGGTCAGGGCTGGCCTTGGAAATGTTCACCGAGGCCTTGGTCTCGATCAGCGAATCGTCGATCTTGCTGCCAATGGTGCGCGTACCGCGATCGTCTTCGATCGGCGAATTGCGGGTAGAGGTGAGTACCGAGCTGCAACCGGTGACGCTCAGGCACAGGGTCAGGGCCATCAGGCCGAGGCGCATAGGGGTCATTCTTCACTCCCGAACAGTTGGCTGTCGATCAGATCGCACAGGCAGTGGATCGCCAGCAGGTGGACTTCCTGGATGCGTGCGGTAACCGTCGAAGGTACGCGGATTTCCACGTCTTCGGGCAGCAGCAGTGAAGCCATGCCGCCGCCGTCGCGGCCAGTCAATGCTACGACAATCATTTCGCGGTCGTGTGCAGCCTGGATCGCCTGGATCACGTTGGCCGAATTGCCGCTGGTGGAGATCGCCAGCAGAACGTCGCCGGGCTGGCCCAGGGCGCGAATCTGCTTGGAAAAGACTTCGTTGTAGCTGTAGTCGTTGGCGATCGAGGTCAGGGTCGAGCTGTCGGTGGTCAGCGCGATGGCTGGCAGGCTCGGGCGCTCGCGCTCGAAACGGTTGAGCAGTTCCGACGAAAAGTGCTGGGCATCACCGGCCGAGCCGCCGTTGCCACAGGCGAGCATCTTGCCCTCGTTGAGCAGCGCATTGACCATGACCAGGCTGGCCTGCTCGATGTGCGGTGCCAGGATGTCCATTGCCTGTTGCTTGGTATCGATGCTGGCCTGGAACAGCCGGCGAATTCGGGATTGCATGTCCATCTGGTGACCTTAAGTGGGGCGGTGGCCTTTGCTGCGCGCATCAACGACCAGCCCGCGAAACATAGAGCAAAAAAAACGAAGTGGGTTCAGCATTCGAAGGCGTTTTTCAGCCATTGAAGCGGTTTGCCTGCATGGTGGCTGCCCTGCAGGGCGACTACGTCGAAGCGGCAGGGGTGGTTGCCCCAGTGGGGCGCCTTCTGCAGGTACAGGCTGGCGGCGAGCACCAGCCGTTTCTGCTTGCGCCCGTCGATGCTTTCGAGGGCGCCACCGAAGCACGCGTGCAACCGGTAGCGGACTTCGACGAATACTACTGTATCGGCGTCAAGCATGACCAGATCAAGCTCACCGCCTTTGCATCGCCAATTGCGCGCCAGCAGCTGCAGGCCCTGCCCTTGAAGGTACTCAAGGGCCTGGGTTTCAGCTGCTTGCCCGGCGCTGGTGGGCGACGCAGTTGCCATCAGCGTGCGGTGTCAGGCAGGCGCTTGACCTGGCCGCCGGCGAACTCGGCCCATGGCAGCTGGCGCTCGATACGCTGGTTGGCGTTGATGCTCAGGCTGCCCGAAAGGCCCTGGACGCGGTTGTCCGGCAGCGCTTTCAGCTGGCCCAGGCGCGGCGCCAGGCTGTAGGCATCGACGCCCATGGCGTACAGGCGGCCAAGGCTGCCAGCGGCCTGCGGCCATTGCTGTACCACCTGCTGGCGCAGGCTGTTGCTGGTGTCGAGCAGCCACGGCGTTTCGCAGAAGCGGATGCCGTTCATGTCGTTGTACTGGTTGACGTCACCGCTGGCGCTGTACAGGTTCGAGGTGGCGTATACCGGTACGTCACCGGCGTACTGGAAGTTCAGGGTCGGCTTGATCTGCTGGGCCTGTTGCGGGGTCGAGGCCAGGAAGATGAAATCGATATCCTGGCGGCGCGACGGTTGTGCGGCAATGCTGCCGCCTACCGTGCTTTGCAGGCTCTTGGCGCGGCCTTCGCTCTGGCGCAGCTGGAACAGGTCGGCGATCTGCTGGGCCAGGGCAACCGGCTGGGCGATGCGCTCGGCGGCGAGCAGGGTTCCGCCATTACCTTCCCAGTCCTGGCGGAAGGCGGCCAGCACGCGGTCACCCCATTCGCCACTCGGCACCAGAGCCACGGCGCGGACCATGCCGTCGGCGCGGGCGCGGCGGGCTACTTCGCGCGCTTCGTCTTCGGCAGCCAGGCCGAACTGGAACAGTTGCGGCGGGGCCTTTTGACCGGCGTCGGCGTAGTTCAGGGCCAGGGTGGTGATCGGCAGTTGTGGTTTGGCGGCCAGTTGTTTGACCAGTGGCTTTTCAAGCGGGCCGATGACCAGTTGCACGCCGGCGGCCTGGGCCTGGCTGTAGAAATCGTCGAGCGAGCCGATGCGCGAGCTGTCGAACACCTGCACCGCAGGCGCTGGCTGACCGGCTTGCTGGGCCTGGAAGTGGGCGGCCATGAAGCCGTCACGCAGGGCGCGGGCAACACCGGCCAGCGGGCCTTCCTGGGGCAGCAGCAGGGCAATCTTGGTCAGTGGCTGGCTGGCCAGTTCCTTGAGCTTGGTCAGTGCCTGCGGCAGTTGCTGGGCAGCAGGGTGGTCCGGGTGCTGTTTGACCCAGGTGTCGATGGCCGCTTGCTGCTGTTCCAGGGTGCCGGCGCTTTTCACGGCGAAGGCCAGGCTGGTCCAGCCGGCCAGGGTCTGGTCGTTGGCGGGCTGCTGCAGTTGTTCTGCCGGCAACGAGGCGACCAGGGCCCAGATAGCGTCATTGTTGGCGCTGGCAGCCTGGCCGCTGAGCAGCGGGGCCAGCAGCACGCGCTGTTGCGCGGCAGCCAGGGCCTGGCCGTCGGCTTCCAGGGCGGCGGCGTGCACGTTGTAGGTGCGCGCTTGCTGCTCTGCCGGCAGCTCGGCTACTCGTTGCAGGCTGGGGTGAGCCAGGGCGGTGAGGGCCGCCTTGGGCTGGTTGCGGCTCATGGCCAGCTCAGCCGCGAGGGTGCTGGCGAACACTTGCTGGGCCGGCTTGAGCGTGTCCAGCGGGACTTGCTCAAGAATGCGTGCGGCGCGTGGGAAATCCTTCTGCTTGTAGGCCAGGTCGGCCGCGCTCAGGCGCAGCAGTGCGGCGTCTTCCGCAGACTTGCTGGAAGCGGCCTTTTCGAGCAGTTGCTCGATGCTGGCGTCCGGGGTGCGCGGCAGTTCGCCCAGGCTGGATGAGGGCGAGCTGGCGCAAGCTGCCAGCAGGGCAGCGAGGCAGAGGGCTGTGAGCAGCCGCAGGCAAGCGATCATGTAAAGGTCCTGTTACTCGATCAAGTTGGCCGGCAATTGTACCCAAGCACTGGCCGGGGCGCGATGTTGCTGTGCTGATCCTTCACTGTAGGTGGCTTGCAGCTGATCGCCGGCGAAGTTCTTTGCGCCCTGTTGCAGGCGCTCGGGCTACAATGGCGCCTTTGATCCGAATGACAGGTGTGCGCAGTGACTGATGTGGCAGGGGCTTCGAAATCCACGGTGGGGACGCTGTATGTGGTGGCAACCCCCATCGGCAACCTCGACGACATGAGCGCCCGGGCGCTGAAGGTGCTGGCGGATGTGGCGCTGATCGCTGCCGAAGACACCCGCCATTCGATCCGCCTGCTGCAACACTTTGGCATCGACACGCCGCTGGCGGCCTGTCATGAACACAACGAGCGTGACGAGGGCGGGCGTTTTCTCACCAAGCTGCTGGCTGGCGAGAACGTGGCGCTGGTTTCCGATGCCGGCACACCGCTGATTTCCGACCCGGGCTACCACCTGGTGCGCCAGGCGCGGGCTGCGGGGGTGAGCGTGGTGCCGGTGCCGGGCGCCTGCGCCTTGATCGCTGCACTGTCGGCGGCCGGCTTGCCGTCGGACCGCTTCATCTTCGAAGGCTTCCTGCCGGCCAAGCAGGCAGGGCGCCGGGCGCGCCTCGAGCAGGTGAAGGAAGAGCCGCGTACGCTGATCTTCTATGAAGCCCCGCACCGTATCCTCGAATGCCTTGAAGACATGGAGCTGGTATTTGGTGGCGAACGCCCGGCACTGCTGGCCCGTGAACTGACCAAGACCTTCGAGACCCTCAAGGGCCTGCCGCTGGCCGAACTGCGCGCGTTCGTTGCTGGCGACAGCAACCAGCAGCGCGGTGAATGCGTAGTACTGGTGGGCGGCTGGAGCGCGCCGGAAGGCGAGCAGGCCATCAGTGGCGAGGCCCAGCGAGTGCTCGACCTGCTATTGGCCGAGTTGCCACTGAAGCGGGCGGCGGCGCTGGCGGCGGAAATTACCGGGGTGCGCAAGAACCTTTTGTATCAACTTGCCCTGGAAAAGCAGAAAGCCGAATAGTGGCAGTTTGATATAAATGCCGGTATTGCTTGTTCTTGTGCGCGCGTGCCGGTAACCTTGGCGGCGGAGAGTCGATCGGACAGTCGCTGCCTGTTTTCGTTCCGCAACTTTTTGTTGTGTGAGCAGCAGGGGGAGGAAAGTCCGGGCTCCATAGGGCAGAGTGCCAGGTAACGCCTGGGAGGCGCGAGCCTACGGAAAGTGCCACAGAAAATAACCGCCTAAGCACTTCGGTGCCGGTAAGGGTGAAAAGGTGCGGTAAGAGCGCACCGCACGGCTGGCAACAGTTCGTGGCTAGGTAAACCCCACTCGGAGCAAGACCAAATAGGGTTCCATCAGGCGTGGCCCGCGTCGGAACCGGGTAGGTTGCTAGAGGCGTCCAGTGATGGCCGTCGTAGAGGAATGACTGTCCTCGACAAAACCCGGCTTACAGATCGACTCTCCACCTTTTCCTCCCCTGCTTGATTCGATAGCAGATCCTCTCTGGTAATACCGAAAAAATCTTACTCTTCATAAATCACTTTAACTTCGAACTCCATTTGCTTGCGTGGGTTTGATTTTTCTCGTGTTTTCTTCGCCTTGGTAATCGTTCCACATTCCCTTATCGCGCTAAATCTCGGTCCTGTAAGGCTTTTCCTTATGAACGTGCCTTGACGGTGCTGCGGGCGGATTCCTATAGTGTGCGCAAGTGGCAGAAAGTGGGATGAAGTGGGTTTTCTGGCACAAAAAAGCTAATATTGTGGGGAATCGCAGCCGTGTTCCGCGGAGCCAACGCCGTCAGCCTCGATGCCAAGGGACGTCTCGCCATGCCGAGCCGGTACCGTGACGAGCTCGATTCGCGTTGCAATGGCCAGCTGATCGTGACCATTGACGCCGTTGACCCCTGCTTGTGCGTATACCCCCTCGATGAGTGGGAACAGATAGAAGCCAAGTTGCGAGCCTTGCCATCGTTGCGTGAGGAAAACCGCCGTCTGCAGCGTTTGCTGATCGGTAATGCGGTTGACCTGGAGCTCGATGGCAGTGGGCGTTTCCTGGTGCCGCCCCGCCTGCGTGAGTACGCCAAGCTCGACAAGAAGGCGATGCTGGTGGGGCAACTGAACAAATTCCAGCTGTGGGATGAAGATGCCTGGAACACGGTTTCGGCAGCCGACCTTGCAGCTATTCAACAACCGGGCGCCATGCCCGACGAATTGCGTGACCTGATCCTGTGACCATAGATAGCGGCTTCAACCACATTACCGTCCTGCTCGACGAAGCTGTCGAGGCATTGGCCCTGCGCGCCGACGGTTGCTATCTGGACGGCACCTTCGGCCGTGGCGGACACAGCCGGCTGATTCTCAGCAAGCTCGGGCCGCAAGGGCGGCTGCTGGGCTTCGACAAAGATCCACAGGCGATTGCCACGGGGCAAGCGCTGGCGGCCGAAGACGGCCGCTTTGTCATTGTGCAGCGCAGCTTTGCCGAGCTGGGCGCGGAAGTGGCCGAGCGCGGCCTGCACGGCAAGGTCAGCGGTGTGCTGCTGGACCTGGGCGTGTCCTCGCCGCAACTGGATGACCCCGAGCGTGGCTTCAGCTTCCTCAATGATGGCCCGCTGGACATGCGCATGAACCCGGACCAGGGCATCAGTGCCGCCGAGTTCATCGCCACGGCGCCTGTCGAAGAAATTGCCCGCGTCTTCAAGGAGTACGGTGAAGAGCGCTTCTCCGGCCGCATGGCGCGTGCCGTGGTCGAGCGCCGCGAAAAGGAGCCGTTCACCCGCACTGCCGACCTGGCTGAAGTGCTGAAGGTTGCCAACCCTGCCTGGGAAAAAGGCAAGAACCCGGCTACCCGTGCCTTCCAGGGGCTGCGGATCCATGTCAACAACGAACTGGGTGACCTGGAGGCTGGCCTTGAGGCCGCACTCGATGCGCTCGAGGTCGGTGGTCGCCTGGCAGTGATCAGTTTCCACTCTCTCGAGGACCGTATCGTCAAGCTGTTCATGCGCAAGCTGGTCAAGGGCGAGGCCGACAACCTGCCCCGTAACCTGCCGGTACAGCACAAGGTCTTCGAGCCGAAAATCAAGCTCATCGGCAAGGCCCAGTTCGCCTCCGAAGCCGAGCTCAAGGCCAACCCGCGGTCGCGTAGCGCCGTGATGCGTGTGGCGGAGAAGCTGCGGTGAGCAGGCTTTTCGCCAAGCCATTGCCAGGCGGAAGCTTCCTGATGCTTCTGCTGTTTGTCGGCGTGCTGGTTTCGGCCGTCGCCGTGTCCTACAGCGCGCACTGGAACCGTCAGTTGCTCAACACCCTTTACGGGGAGTTGAACGAGCGTGACAAGGCCCAGGCCGAGTGGGGCCGGCTGATTCTGGAACAGAGCACCTGGACCGCCGCCAGCCGTATCGAAAACCTGGCTTCCGAGCAGTTGAAGATGCGCGTGCCTTCGGCTGACGAAGTGCGGATGGTGGCGCCATGATGAAGCTCGAAGGCGCACTCTACCCGTGGCGCTTCCGCGTGGTGATCGGCTTGCTGGCAATCATGGTGGGTGCCATCTGCTGGCGCATCATCGACCTGCAGGTGGTCGACCGTGACTTCCTCAAGGGGCAGGGCGATGCGCGCAGCCTGCGTCATATTCCTATCCCGGCGCACCGCGGCCTGATTACCGACCGCAACGGTGAGCCATTGGCCGTGAGTACCCCGGTCACTACCCTGTGGGCCAACCCCAAAGAAATGCAGGCGTCCAAAGACCGCTGGCCACAGCTGGCTGCAGCGTTGGGGCAAAACCCGCAGCAACTGGTCGAGCGCCTGACCGCGCAGGCCAGCAAGGAGTTCATCTACCTGGTCCGCGGCCTGACCCCGGAGCAGGGCCAGCACGTACTCGACCTGAAGGTGCCAGGTGTATACGGCCTGGAAGAATTCCGCCGCTTCTATCCGGCCGGTGATGTCACTGCGCACATGGTTGGTTTCACCGACCTCGACGACCACGGTCGTGAAGGGGTGGAACTGGCCTATGACGAGTGGCTGGCCGGCGTGCCCGGCAAGCGCCAGGTGATCAAGGACCGGCGTGGCAGGCTGATCAAGGACATCCAGGTAACCAAGAACGCCAAGGCCGGCAAGACCTTGGCGTTGTCGATAGACCTGCGCCTGCAATACCTGGCTACCCGCGAGCTGCGCAACGCCATTGCCGAACAGGACGCCAAGGCCGGCAGCCTGGTGATCATGGACGTCAAGACCGGTGAAGTTCTGGCCATGGTCAACCAGCCAACCTACAACCCGAACAACCGCCGCAGCATGTTCCCGGCAGCGATGCGCAACCGGGCGATCATCGACGTGTTCGAGCCCGGTTCCACGGTCAAGCCGATTTCCATGAGTGCGGCACTGCAAAGCGGCCGCTGGAAGCCGACCGACAAGGTCGAGGTTTACCCGGGCAGCCTGCAGATCGGCCGCTACACCATCAAGGATGTGTCGCGCAGCGAGGGCCCGATCCTCGACCTGACCGGCATCCTGATCAACTCCAGTAACGTCGGCATGAGCAAGATCGCCTTCGACATCGGCGGCGAGGCCATCTACCGGGTTATGTCCCAAGTCGGCCTGGGCCAGTACACCGGCCTTGGTTTCCCGGGGGAGCGTGTCGGTAACCTGCCTAACCACCGCGAGTGGCGCAAGGCCGAGACCGCGACCCTTTCCTATGGCTACGGCCTGTCGGTGACTGCCCTGCAACTGGTGCATGCCTACGCGGCGCTGGCCAACGACGGCAAGATGGTGCCGCTGTCGATCATCAAGGTGGACAAGGCGCCGGAAGCCGTGCAGGCCATTCCGAAAGAAACCGCCGAAACCGTTCAGGGCATGCTGCAGCAGGTGATTGAAGCGCCGCGTGGCGTGTTCCGTGCCCAGGTGCCGTTCTATCACGTGGCCGGCAAGTCCGGTACCGCGCGTAAAGCCACCGTGGGTTCCAAGGGTTACACCGAAAACGCCTACCGCTCGCTGTTTGCAGGCTTCGGGCCAATGAGTGACCCGCGCTACGCCATCGTCGTGGTCATCGACGAGCCGGGCAAGGGTGGTTATTTCGGTGGCCTGGTTTCGGCGCCGGTCTTCAGCAAGGTCATGTCCGGCACCCTGCGTTTGATGAACGTGCCGCCAGACAACCTGCCGCCACCAGCACCCGCCGAACAGTCGCAAGTCAATGCAGCAGCCGCCAAGGGAGGGCGTGGATGATGACAATGCCATTAAGCAAACTTTTCGCTCACGCCAGCCGCGACCCGCTGATTCGTGAACTGACCCTGGACAGCCGCAGTGTGCGCCCGGGCGATCTGTTCCTGGCCGTGCCGGGTGCCAAGGTCGATGGCCGCGAGCATATCGCCGATGCCCTGGCCCGTGGCGCTGCCGCCGTGGCCTATGAAGAGCATGGCGCCAACGTTCTGCCGTTGACCGATGTGCCGCTGATTCCGGTCAAGGGCCTGATCGCGCAGCTGTCGGACATCGCCGGGCGCTTCTATGGCGAGCCCAGCCGCCAGCTGAACCTGGTGGGCGTGACCGGTACCAACGGCAAGACCAGCGTCACCCAGTTGGTAGCCCAGGCGCTTGATGTGCTCGGCCAGCGCTGCGGCCTTATTGGCACTTTGGGTACCGGTTTCTACGGTGACCTGCAAAGTGGTCGGCTGACCACGCCAGACCCGATTGCCGTGCAGTCGACCCTTTACGACCTGAAAAAGCAGGGCGCCAAGGCCGTGGCCATGGAGGTTTCCTCCCACGCCCTGGAGCAGGGGCGTGTCGCCGCATTGGCGTTCGACATCGCGGTCATGACCAACCTGTCCCGTGATCACCTGGACTACCACGGCAGCATGCAAGCCTATGAGGCGGCCAAGGCCAAGCTGTTCGCCTGGCCGAACCTGCGTTGCCAGGTGGTCAACCTGGATGACGACTTTGGTCGTCGCCTGGCCGAAGACTTTGCTTGCCGCCCGAGTGTCGACCTTGTCGAGACCCGGCTGCTCAGCTACAGCCTGGAAAACCCGGAAGCCTCGCTGTTCTGCCGCGAAGCCGTGTTCACTGACGATGGCGTGTGCGCCACGCTGGTCACCGCCCAGGGTGAGCGCACCCTGCGCAGCCAGCTGCTGGGCCGCTTCAACCTGAGCAACATGCTGGCCGCCGTGGCAACCCTGCTGGCGCTGGATTACGCGCTGGACGAAATCCTGGAGGTCACCCCGCGACTGCAAGGGCCGGTTGGCCGCATGCAGCGCTTGGGTGGCGGCCAAAAGCCGCTGGTGGTGGTCGACTACGCACACACCCCGGACGCCCTGGAAAAAGTCCTTGAAGCCCTGCGCCCGCATGCTCACGGCAAGCTGCTGTGCCTGTTCGGCTGCGGCGGCGACCGTGACCGCGGTAAGCGCCCTTTGATGGCTGAAGTCGCCGAGCGCCTGGCCGACCGCGTGTTGGTCACCGACGACAACCCGCGCACGGAAGACCCGCTGCGCATCTTCGATGACATCCGCCCCGGTTTCAACAAGCCTGACGACGTCGAGTTCGTCGCCGGCCGTGGCGAAGCCATTGCGCACCTGATCGCCTCAGCCGCTGCCAACGATGTGATCGTGCTGGCCGGGAAGGGGCATGAGGATTACCAGGAGATCAATGGCGAGCGCCATGACTTCTCCGACCTGATCGAAGCCGAGAAGGCCCTTGAAGCCTGGGAGGCTCCACATGCTTAAGCCGATGACACTCAGCCAGCTGACCACAGCACTGAGTGGTCAACAAGTCGGTGCCGACGCCACCTTCACCGGCGTCAGCATCGACAGCCGCAGCGTCAGCACCGGGCAGCTGTTCGTCGCCTTGGCCGGCCCGCGTTTCGATGGCCATGACTACCTGGCTGACGTTAAAGCCAAGGGCGCGGTTGCTGCGCTGGTCGAGCGTGAAGTAGCCGGTGTCGACCTGCCCCAACTGCTGGTCAAGGATTGCCGGGTAGCACTGGGTCAGCTCGGTGCCCTGAACCGCGCTGCTTTCGACAAGCCCGTAGTGGCCATTACCGGTTCCAGTGGCAAGACCACGGTGAAGGAAATGCTTGCCAGCATCCTGCGCACCCGTGGCCTGGTGCACGCCACCCGCGGCAACCTGAACAATGACCTCGGCGCACCGCTGACCCTGCTGGAAATCGCCCCGGAGCACAGCGTTGCGGTGATCGAGCTGGGTGCGTCGCGCATTGGTGAAATTCGCTACACCGTCGGCCTTACCCGGCCACAGGTGGTCATTATCAACAACGCCGGTACCGCCCATGTCGGCGAGTTCGGCGGCCCAGAAAAAATCGTCGAAGCCAAGGGCGAAATCCTCGAAGGCCTGGGCGAGGGCGGTACGGCCATTCTGAATCTGGACGACAAGGCTTTCGATACCTGGAAAGCCCGTGCCGGTGCGCACAAGGTCATCAGTTTCGCCCGCAGCGATATCAAGGCTGACTTCTACGCCAGCGACATTGGTCGCGATGCCCGTGGCTGCCCGTCGTTCACGCTGCATGGCGCCGGTGACTCGGTGGCTGTGCAACTCAACGTGCTGGGTGAGCACAACGTCAGCAACGCCCTGGCCGCCGCAGCCGCGGCCCATGCCGTTGGTCTGAGCCTGAGCGGCATCGCCGCCGGCCTGAATGCCGTGCAGCCGGTCAAGGGCCGCACCGTGGCGCAGATCGCGCCTAACGGCGTGCGGGTGATCGATGACAGTTACAACGCAAATCCCACCTCCATGTGCGCAGCCATTGATATACTCGCCGGCTTTTCCGGACGCACCGTCCTCGTGCTTGGGGATATCGGCGAATTAGGGCAATGGGCGGAAGAAGGCCACCGTCAGGTGGGTGACTACGCGCGTGGCAAGGTCGACGCCCTGTACGCAGTGGGTTCCAACATGACACATGCGGTCAAGGCGTTCGGCGCCAATGGCCGTCATTTCGCTACTCAAGCTGAGCTGATCGACGCGGTTAGCGCCGAAAATGCCAGCGATACCACTATCTTGATCAAGGGCTCGCGCAGCGCTGCGATGGAAAACGTCGTGGCGGCATTGTGCGGTGCCAGCGGGGAGAAACATTAATGCTGCTGCTGTTGGCCGAGTATCTGCAACAGTTCCACAAAGGCTTCGCGGTCTTCCAGTACCTGTCCCTGCGCGGGATCCTTGGTGTACTGACCGCGTTGTCCCTGGCGCTGTGGCTGGGGCCGTGGATGATCCGTACCCTGCAAATTCGCCAGATCGGCCAGGCCGTGCGTAACGACGGCCCGCAATCGCACCTGTCCAAGTCCGGCACCCCGACCATGGGTGGTGCTCTGATCCTGTCGGCCATCGCCATCAGCACACTGCTGTGGGCTGATCTATCCAACCGCTATGTGTGGGTGGTGCTGATCGTTACCCTGGCATTCGGCGCGATCGGCTGGGTTGACGACTACCGCAAGGTGATCGAAAAGAACTCCCGTGGGCTGCCAAGCCGCTGGAAGTACTTCTGGCAGTCGGTGTTCGGCCTGGCTGCAGCCGTGTTCCTGTACAAGACCGCGCCGACCAGCGTCGAGACCACGCTGATCCTGCCGTTCATCAAGGATGTCACCATCCCGCTGGGCGTCGGCTTCGTCGTATTGACCTACTTCGTCATTGTCGGCTCCAGCAACGCGGTCAACCTTACCGATGGCCTCGACGGCCTGGCAATCATGCCGACGGTGATGGTCGGCGGCGCCCTGGGCATCTTCTGCTACCTGTCGGGTAACGTGAAGTTCGCCGAATACCTGCTGATCCCTTACGTACCGGGCTCGGGCGAGCTGATCGTGTTCTGCGGCGCGCTGATCGGTGCCGGCCTGGGCTTCCTGTGGTTCAACACCTACCCGGCACAAGTCTTCATGGGTGACGTCGGCGCGCTGGCGCTGGGCGCCGCGCTGGGCACCATCGCCGTGATCGTCCGCCAGGAAATCGTGCTGTTCATCATGGGCGGCATCTTCGTGGTGGAAACCTTGTCGGTGGTGATCCAGGTCGCCTCCTTCAAGCTGACCGGCAAGCGCGTGTTCCGCATGGCGCCGATCCACCACCATTTTGAACTCAAGGGCTGGCCAGAGCCTCGGGTGATCGTCCGCTTCTGGATCATCACCGTGATTCTGGTGCTGATTGGCCTTGCAACCCTGAAACTGAGGTAGATGAGCGTGTCTTTGATCGCTTCCGACCAATTCCGCATCGTTGTCGGCCTCGGCAAGAGCGGCATGTCCCTGGTTCGCTTCCTGGCGAACCGGGGCATTGCCTTTGCGGTCGCCGACACCCGCGAGCTACCGCCGGAACTGGACACCCTGCGCCGTGATTACCCGCAGGTGGAAGTGCGCTGTGGCGAGCTGGACGTGGACTTCCTGTGCCGCGCCAACGAGCTGTACGTGAGCCCTGGCCTGGCCCTGGCCACCCCGGCCCTGCAGCAGGCAGCCGCGCGTGGCGTGAAGCTGTCCGGTGACATCGAGCTGTTCGCCCGGCACGCCAAGGCGCCGATCGTTGCCATCAGCGGTTCCAACGCCAAGAGCACCGTTACCACTCTGGTCGGCGAAATGGCCGCCAAGGCCGGCAAGCGCGTGGCGGTGGGCGGCAACCTCGGTACCCCGGCGCTGGACTTGCTGGCTGATGACGTCGAGCTGTACGTGCTGGAGCTGTCCAGTTTCCAACTGGAAACCACCGACCAGCTCAACGCAGAAGTGGCCACTGTGCTGAACATCAGCGAAGACCACATGGACCGCTACAGCGGCCTGCCGGCCTACCACCTGGCCAAGCACCGGATTTTCCGCGGTGCCCGCCAGGTGGTGGTCAACCGCCAGGACGCCCTGAGCCGGCCACTGCCGGTGGAAGGCCGCCCATGCTGGACCTTCGGCCTCAACCAACCCGACTTCAAGGCCTTTGGCCTGCGTGAAGTGGACGGTGAAAAATACCTGGCGTTCGAATTCCAGGCGCTGATGCCGGCGCGCGAGCTGAAGGTTCGCGGTGCCCACAACCAGTCCAACGCCCTGGCGGCACTGGCCCTGGGGCATGCCGCTGGCCTGCCGTTCGAGCCCATGCTCGAAGCCCTGCGTGAGTTCGGTGGCCTGGCCCACCGGTGCCAGTGGGTGCGCGAGCGTAATGGCGTGAACTGGTACGACGACTCCAAGGCCACCAACGTCGGTGCTGCCCTGGCCGCCATCGAAGGCCTGGGTGCCGATATCGAAGGCAAGTTGGTGCTGATCGCCGGTGGCGACGGCAAAGGTGCTGAATTCACTGCGTTGCGCGAGCCCGTCAAGCGCTTCTGCCGCGCCGTGGTATTGCTTGGCCGTGATGCCGAGCGCCTGGCCGAAGCGTTGGGTAATGACGTGCCGCTGGTACGGGTCAAGACCCTCGAGGACGCCGTGCAGCAGTGTGCCGAACTGGCCCTGGCCGGCGATGCGGTGCTGCTGTCGCCGGCGTGCGCCAGCCTCGACATGTTCAAGAACTTTGAAGAGCGCGGGCGCCTGTTTGCCCAGGCAGCGGGAGGTCTTGCATGATCTTCGGCATCTTCAAGCCCTACCCGTCGCCGCTGATCAGCGGTCGTGGCATCGACCTGGACTTCCCGATGCTCGCCGGCTGCCTGGCCTTGCTTGGCCTGGGCCTGGTGATGATCACCTCGGCGTCCTCGGAAGTGGCCGCGGTGCAGTCGGGAAACCCGCTTTACCACATGTTCCGCCACCTGGTTTACGTGTTCCTTGGCCTGGTTGCCTGCGGCGCGACCATGCTGGTGCCGATCGCCACCTGGCAGCGCATGGGCTTCATGATGCTGCTGGGCGCCTTCGGCCTGCTGGTGCTGGTGCTGGTGCCGGGTATCGGCCGTGAAGTGAACGGCTCCATGCGCTGGATCGGCTTCAGCTTCTTCAACGTCCAGCCTTCGGAAATCGCCAAGGTGTTCGTGGTCGTCTACCTGGCGGGTTACCTGGTGCGCCGGCAGACCGAAGTGCGCGAAACCTGGATGGGCTTCTTCAAGCCGTTCATCGTGCTGCTGCCCATGGCCGCCCTGCTGCTGATGGAGCCGGACTTCGGTGCCACCGTGGTGATGATGGGCGCGGCGGCGGCCATGCTGTTCCTCGGCGGGGTTGGGCTGTTCCGCTTCAGCCTCATGGTGGTGTTGGCGGTGCTGGCGGTGTTTGTGCTGGTACAGGCGCAGCCCTACCGGATGGCGCGGCTTATCACCTTCACCGACCCGTGGTCCGACCAGTTCGGCTCGGGTTACCAGCTGACCCAGGCACTGATCGCCTTCGGGCGTGGCGAGTGGCTGGGTGTTGGCCTGGGCAACAGCGTGCAGAAGCAGTTCTACCTGCCCGAAGCGCACACCGACTTCGTGTTCTCGGTACTGGCCGAAGAGCTGGGTGTGGTCGGTTCGCTGCTGACCATTGCACTGTTCGTGTTCGTGACCGTGCGTGCCCTGTACATCGGCCTGTGGGCCGAGAAGGCCAAGCAGTTCTTTGCCGCCTATGTGGCCTTCGGCCTGGCGTTCCTGTGGATCGGCCAGTTCCTGATCAACATCGGGGTGAACGTCGGCCTGCTGCCAACCAAGGGCCTGACGCTGCCGTTCCTCAGTTACGGGGGCAGTTCGCTGGTGATCTGTTGCGCCTGCGTAGGCCTGTTGCTGCGTATCGAGTGGGAGAGCCGCACGCACCTGGGCAGCGAGGAACACGAGTTCAGCGAAAGCGATTTTGCCGAGGAGACCAGTCATGGGCGCTGACGGCAAGAACATACTGATCATGGCGGGCGGCACCGGGGGCCACGTATTCCCGGCCCTGGCCTGCGCCCGTGAGTTCCAGGCGCGTGGTTTTACCGTGCACTGGCTGGGCACCCCGCGTGGCATCGAGAACGAGCTGGTGCCACAGGCTGGCCTGCCACTGCACCTGATCCAGGTCAGCGGCCTGCGCGGCAAAAGCAAACTGTCGTTGCTCAAGGCGCCATTCACCCTTATCAAGGCCGTGCTGCAGGCGCGACGCATCATTCGCCAGCTCAAGCCGGTCTGCGTGCTGGGCTTTGGCGGCTACGTGACCGGCCCCGGCGGTGTGGCCGCGCGGCTGTGCGGCGTGCCGCTGGTGATCCACGAGCAGAACGCCCGTGCCGGTACCGCCAATCGGTTGCTGGTGCCACTCTCGGCGCGGGTCTGCGAAGCTTTCCCGAACACCTTCGAGGCCAGCGACAAGCGTCGCACCACCGGCAACCCGGTGCGCCCGGAGCTGTTCATGGATGCACAACGCGCGCCCCTGGCCCAGCGCCGTGCGCGCCTGCTGGTGCTCGGTGGCAGCCTGGGTGCGGAACCATTGAACAAATTGTTGCCTAAGGCCCTGTCCGAGGTCCCTGCCGCGCTGCGGCCAGAGGTGTTCCACCAGGCCGGTAAGCAACACGCGCCAATCACCGCCGAGCGTTATCACGAGGCGGGCGTCGAGGCTCAGGTAGAGCCCTTCATCAAGGACATGGCCCAAGCCTATGGCTGGGCCGACATGGTGGTGTGCCGGGCCGGTGCCCTGACCGTCAGCGAGCTGGCGGCAGCAGGCCTGCCTTCGATGCTGGTGCCTTTGCCCCACGCCATCGACGACCACCAGACCCACAACGCCCAATATCTGGCCCGCGAAGGCGCTGCCTTCCTGATGCCACAAGCGACAACTGGCGCAGCGCAGCTCGCTGAACGCCTGAACGAGGTGCTGATGCAACCCGAGAAACTCAACGTCATGGCAGGCACCGCACGGCGCCTGGCCAAACCTGCTGCAACCAGCACCGTGGTCGATATCTGCCTGGAGGTGGCCCATGGTTGAAAGCCAGAAAGCCATGCCCCATCCGAAGATGGGCCGTATCCGCCGTATTCACTTCGTCGGTATCGGCGGCGTGGGCATGTGCGGCATTGCCGAAGTGTTGCTGAACCTGGGCTATGAAGTGTCCGGTTCGGACCTGAAAGCTTCGCCGGTGACCGAGCGCCTGGAATCGTTCGGCGCCGAGATCTTCGTCGGCCACCGCGCCGAGAACGCCGCTACCGCTGACGTGCTCGTCGTGTCCAGTGCCATCAACCCGGCCAACCCGGAAGTGGCTACCGCCCTCGAGCGACGCATTCCGGTAGTGCCACGTGCCGAAATGCTCGCCGAACTGATGCGCTACCGTCATGGTGTGGCCGTTGCCGGTACCCACGGCAAGACCACCACCACCAGCCTGCTGGCGTCGGTGTTCGCTGCCGGTGGCCTGGACCCGACTTTCGTTATCGGTGGCCGCCTGACCGCTGCCGGTACCAATGCCCAGCTGGGCACCAGTCGCTACCTGATCGCCGAAGCAGACGAAAGCGATGCGAGCTTCCTGCACCTGCAGCCGATGGTGGCCGTGGTCACAAACATCGACGCCGACCACATGGCGACCTACGAAGGTGACTTCAACAAGCTGAAGAAAACCTTCGTCGAGTTCCTGCACAACCTGCCGTTCTACGGCTTGGCGGTGATGTGCCTGGACGACCCGGTGGTGCGCGAAATCCTGCCACAGGTGAAACGCCCGACGGTGACCTACGGCTTCAGCGAAGAGGCCGACATTCGCGCCATCAACGTGCGCCAGCAGGGCATGCAGACCCACTTCACCGTGCTGCGCCGTGACTGCGAGCCGCTGGAAGTGTCGGTGAACATGCCTGGCAACCACAACGTGCTCAACGCACTGGCCACCATCGCCATCGCCACCGACGAAGGCATCAGCGACGAAGCCATCGTCCAGGGCCTGTCCGGCTTCCAGGGTGTCGGTCGCCGGTTCCAGGTGTACGGCGAGCTGCCGGTGGAAGGCGGCAGCGTGATGCTGGTCGACGACTACGGCCACCACCCGACCGAAGTGGCTGCGGTGATCAAGGCCGTGCGCGGTGGCTGGCCAAGCCGCCGCCTGGTGATCGTCTACCAGCCCCACCGCTACAGCCGCACCCGCGACCTGTACGACGATTTCGTCCAGGTGCTGGGCGATGCCAACGTGCTGCTGCTGATGGAGGTCTACCCGGCGGGCGAAGAGCCGATCCCGGGTGCCGACAGCCGTCAGCTGTGTCACAGCATCCGCCAGCGCGGCAAGCTGGACCCGATCTACATCGAGCGCGGCGCCGAGCTGGCACCGCTAGTCAAGCCACTGCTGCGCGCTGGCGACATCCTGATCTGCCAGGGTGCCGGTGATGTCGGCGGCCTGGCCCCGCAATTGATGAAAAGCCCGCTGTTCGCTGGCGCCAAGCAGGAGAAGTCGAAATGACCAGCGCCTACGAAAAACTGCACTCGACCCTGGACGTCAAGGCGTTCGGCCGCGTCGCCGTGCTGTACGGTGGCAAAAGCGCCGAGCGTGAAGTGTCGCTGAAGTCCGGTGCGGCGGTGATCGACGCGCTGACCACTGCCGGTGTCGACGTGGTCGCCATCGACGTCGGTGACGACCTGCTCACGCGCCTGCAAAGCGAAAAGATCGACCGCGCCTTCATCATCCTGCACGGCCGTGGCGGTGAAGACGGCAGCATGCAAGGCCTGCTGGAGTGCCTGGGCATCCCTTACACCGGCAGTGGCATCCTTGCCTCGGCGCTGGCCATGGACAAGCTGCGCACCAAGCAGGTGTGGCAGAGCCTGGGCATTCCGACCCCGCGTCACGCGGTGTTGGCGAGCGAAAACGATTGTTTGTTGGCCAGTACGGAACTGGGCTTCCCGCTTATCGTCAAACCCGCCCATGAAGGCTCTAGCATCGGCATGGCCAAGGTGAACAGCGCCCAGGAACTGGTCGCCGCCTGGCAGGACGCCGCCAAATACGATTCCCAGGTACTGGTGGAACAGTGGATCCACGGCCCGGAGTTCACCATCGCGGTCTTGCGCGGCCAGGTGCTGCCGCCGATCGCCCTGGGTACGCCGCACGTGTTCTACGACTACGACGCCAAGTACATCGCCAACGATACCCAGTACCGCATCCCGTGCGGCCTGGATAGCGTCAAGGAACAGGAACTGATCGACCTGACCGCACGCGCCTGTGATGCCATCGGCATCGAAGGCTGGGGGCGGCTGGACGTGATGCAGGACGAGCAGGGCCGGTTCTGGCTGCTCGAAGTCAACACCGCACCGGGCATGACTGATCATAGCCTGGTGCCAATGGCGGCCCGCGCGGCTGGCCTGGACTTCCAGCAACTGGTGCTGGCAATCCTGGCTGAAAGCGTGACGACGCGAGGTTAACAACCATGCAAGGCGCGATGATACGTCAGCAGCAACCCGTTACCGGCCGTAGCAAGCCGGTGCCGCGTGGTGCCAGCCGGCTGGTGGCCGACGAGCCCGTATCGGCGCGCCTGCCGCGGCCAAGCCTGGGAGGCCTCAAGCGCCTGCTGTGGCCGGTGCTGCTGGTGGCGGCCGGCTTTGGTGCCTACGAAGGCGCCATTCGCCTGATGCCGTATGCCGACCGGCCGATCACCAAGATCGACGTGCAAGGCGACCTCAGCTACATCAGCCAGCAGTCGGTGCAGCAGCGCATCGCGCCCTACGTGGCGGCAAGCTTCTTCAGCGTCGACCTGCCAGCGATGCGTGCGGAGCTCGAACAGATGCCATGGATCGCCCACGCCGAAGTGCGCCGGGTGTGGCCTGACGAGGTGGTGATCCGCCTGGAAGAACAGCTGCCGGTGGCGCGCTGGGGTGACGAAGCCTTGCTCAACAACCAGGGCCAGGCCTTCACTCCGCGCGAACTGGCCAACTACGAGCACCTGCCGCAGTTGGCCGGGCCCCAGCGTGCTCAGCAACAAGTCATGCAGCAGTACCAGGTATTGAGCCAGATGCTGCGCCCCATGGGCTTTTCCATTGCTCGCCTGGAGCTGCGCGAGCGAGGCAGCTGGTTCCTGACCACCGGTGCAAGCAGCGCCGGGCCAGGCATCGAGCTGCTGTTGGGGCGTGACCATCTGGTGGAGAAGATGCGCCGTTTCATTGCCATTTACGACAAGACACTCAAAGACCAGATCACCACTATCGCCCGCATTGATCTGCGTTATTCCAACGGACTTGCCGTTGGTTGGCGGGAACCGATTGCACCGACGACGGCCCAACCCGCCGTTGCGAAGAATTAGAGAGAGGCAGGACCATGGCAAACGCGCATAGCGGCAAAATGATCGTCGGGCTGGACATTGGCACCTCCAAGGTGGTGGCGCTGGTGGGCGAAGTGGGCGAAGACGGTACCCTGGAAATCGTCGGGATCGGCACCCATCCGTCCCGCGGCCTGAAGAAAGGCGTGGTGGTGAACATCGAGTCCACCGTGCAGTCGATCCAGCGCGCCGTGGAAGAGGCGCAGCTGATGGCCGGCTGCCGTATCCACTCGGCCTTCGTCGGGGTAGCCGGCAACCACATCCGCAGCCTGAACTCCCACGGCATCGTCGCCATCCGCGACCGCGAGGTCAGCCTGGCCGACCTGGAACGTGTACTCGACGCCGCCCAGGCCGTGGCGATTCCGGCCGACCAGCGTGTGCTGCACACCCTGCCGCAGGACTACGTGATCGACAACCAGGAAGGCGTGCGCGAGCCGCTGGGCATGTCCGGCGTGCGCCTGGAAGCCAAGGTCCACGTGGTCACCTGCGCAGTCAACGCGGCGCAGAACATCGAGAAATGCGTACGCCGCTGCGGCCTGGAAATCGACGACATCATCCTTGAGCAGCTGGCCTCGGCCTACTCGGTGCTGACCGACGATGAAAAAGAACTGGGCGTGTGCCTGGTGGACATCGGTGGCGGCACCACTGACATCGCCATCTTCACCGAGGGCGCCATCCGTCACACCGCAGTCATCCCGATTGCTGGCGACCAGGTGACCAACGATATCGCCATGGCCCTGCGTACCCCTACCCAGTACGCCGAAGAAATCAAGATCCGCTACGCCTGCGCCCTGGCCAAACTGGCTGGCGCCGGCGAGACCATCAAGGTGCCGAGCGTGGGCGACCGCCCACCGCGCGAGCTGTCGCGCCAGGCCCTGGCCGAGGTGGTGGAGCCACGTTACGACGAGCTCTTCACCCTGATCCAGGCCGAGCTGCGCCGCAGCGGCTACGAGGACCTGGTGCCAGCCGGCATCGTCCTCACCGGCGGCACCGCGAAGATGGAAGGTGCCGTGGAACTGGCCGAGGAAATCTTCCACATGCCGGTACGCCTGGGCGTACCGCACAGCGTTCGGGGGCTGAGCGACGTGGTTCGCAACCCGATCTATTCCACCGGTGTGGGCTTGCTCACTTACGGTCTGCTGAAGCAGTCCGAGGACCTGATCCTGACCGGTAACACCAACAGCAGCAACAACAGCTATGGCGATGAACCGAAGGCCCCAGTGCTTGAGCGCTTCAAGAAGTGGGTCCAGGGCAACTTCTAAGTTTCAAAGCAGTAGTGGTAGGCGCAACAACTAGAGAACTGTAAGGAGAGGGAAAATGTTCGAGCTCGTAGACAACGTCCCGCAAAGTCCGGTCATCAAGGTGATCGGCGTTGGTGGTGGTGGCGGCAACGCCGTCAACCACATGGTCAAGAGCAGCATCGAAGGCGTGGAATTCATCTGCGCCAACACTGATGCCCAGGCGCTGAAAAGTATTGGCGCGCGCACCATCCTGCAATTGGGCACTGGTGTGACCAAGGGCCTGGGTGCCGGTGCCAATCCGGAAGTCGGCCGTCAGGCTGCGCTGGAAGACCGTGAGCGCATCGCCGAAGTGCTGCAGGGCACCAACATGGTGTTCATCACCACTGGCATGGGTGGCGGTACCGGTACAGGTGCAGCGCCGATCATTGCCGAAGTGGCCAAGGAAATGGGCATTCTCACCGTAGCCGTGGTGACCCGTCCGTTCCCGTTCGAAGGCCGCAAACGTATGCAGATCGCCGATGAAGGCATCCGCATGCTGGCTGAAAGCGTCGACTCGTTGATCACCATTCCCAACGAGAAACTGCTGACAATCCTGGGCAAGGATGCCAGCCTGCTGTCCGCCTTCGCCAAGGCCGACGATGTACTGGCCGGTGCCGTTCGCGGTATCTCCGACATCATCAAACGCCCTGGCATGATCAACGTCGACTTCGCCGACGTGCGTACCGTGATGGGTGAAATGGGCATGGCGATGATGGGTACTGGCTGTGCCAGCGGCCCGAACCGTGCGCGTGAAGCCACCGAGGCGGCGATTCGCAACCCGCTGCTGGAAGACGTCAACCTGCAGGGCGCCCGTGGCATCCTGGTGAACATCACCGCAGGCCCGGACCTGTCGCTGGGTGAGTACTCCGATGTGGGTAGCATCATCGAAGCCTTCGCCTCTGACCACGCCATGGTCAAGGTCGGCACCGTGATCGACCCGGACATGCGTGACGAACTGCACGTGACCGTGGTGGCCACTGGTCTGGGCGCGCGCATCGAGAAGCCTGTGAAGGTGGTCGACAATACCCTGCAGACTGCCCAGCAAGCGTACGAAGCGTCCAATCCTGCGCCGGTGCGCCAGGAGCAGCCAGCGGTCAACTACCGCGACCTGGAGCGCCCGACCGTGATGCGCAACCAGGCGCATGCAGGTGCTGCCGCAGCCGCTAAACTGAACCCTCAGGATGACCTGGACTACCTCGATATCCCGGCATTCCTGCGTCGTCAGGCTGATTAATGGAATTTATCAGGGGTATAAAGGTGATTGGTATTCATCAAAGGTTGGGTCTGTTATCATCCCCAGCCTTTGTTGATACCTGTTCGCAATTTGCGCTGAAGCGGCCAATGCCATGATTAAACAACGCACCCTGAAGAATACCATCCGTGCCACAGGTGTCGGTCTGCACTCCGGGGAGAAGGTTTACCTGACCCTCAAGCCTGCACCTGTTGACACCGGCATCGTCTTCCGCCGCGCCGATCTCGACCCTGTGGTCGAAATCCCTGCGCGTGCGGCCAACGTCGGCGAGACAACCATGTCGACGACGCTGGTCAACGGTGACGTCAAGGTCGATACGGTCGAGCACCTGCTCTCCGCCATGGCGGGCCTGGGCATCGATAACGCCTACGTCGAGCTCTCCGCCTCGGAAGTGCCGATCATGGATGGCAGCGCCGGACCCTTTGTATTCCTGATTCAGTCTGCCGGCCTGGAAGAACAGGACGCAGCCAAGAAGTTCATCCGCATCCTGCGTGAGGTAACCGTGGAAGAGGGCGACAAGCGCGCCACGTTCCTGCCTTTCGAAGGTTTCAAGGTGAGCTTCGAGATCGACTTCGATCACCCGGTGCTTCGCAACCGGACCCAGAGCGCCAGCGTCGATTTCTCCAGCACCTCGTTTGTGAAAGAAGTCAGCCGCGCGCGTACTTTCGGCTTCATGCGTGACATCGAGTACCTGCGCAAGCACAACCTTGCGCTGGGTGGCAGTGTCGAGAACGCCATCGTGGTCGATGAGGACGGCGTGCTCAACGAGGACGGCCTTCGTTACGAAGACGAATTCGTCAAGCACAAGATCCTCGACGCCATTGGCGACCTTTACCTGCTGGGCAACAGCCTGATTGGCGAGTTCAAGGGCTTCAAGTCCGGCCACGCGCTGAACAACCAGCTGCTGCGCAAGCTGATTGCAGAAACCGATGCCTGGGAAGTGGTCACTTTCGAAGATGCCAGCACGGCACCGATCTCGTACATGCGCCCTGTTGCGGCCGTGTAAGTTCGAACACTCTCTAGTTCATTAAGGCCACCTTCGGGTGGCCTTTTTTATGGCTTGTTCCTGGCGTGGGCGGCCAACCGTTCCAGCGCTGCGCGCAGCTTGGGGTCGGTGATGCCCTCGGCGGTGTCGCGCAGGCTTTCGGCGGCGCTGATCGACAGCTCTGCAGCATGCCCACCTCGCTTGGCTGGCACCAGCGGTGGCTGCACCTTGTAGAGGATGCGCCTGAGGTTGCCGAATGCTTCCATGGCTTGTAATGCTGCCAGCAGGCGCTTCTGCTGGTAGCGCAGGCGGGTTGCCCAATGGCCGTCGGTAACCACCAGCAACAAAGTGCCATCGCGCCACGATGCCACATGGCAGTGCTCCCGGGCAGCTGGTTGCAGCTGGCTTTCCAGCAGCCGCTGCAGGTGCTCCAGGCGTTCGGCCTGGTTCAGCAGCAGGCGCAACGGGCGCACCTGGCGCAGCAGTGCGGAGGGTGGCTGGGCAGGGGAGGGTTTGTAGGCCATGGGGTACGCATGAGGTTGCAAGGGCAGCAGTTTAACACCTCTATAGCCTGTGCCGGCCTCTTCGCGGGTAATAGAAGATAAGACTAATTCTCGATAGCTTTCATGTTGCCAAGGCTTGAACTCAGGGAAAATGCCCCTATCTAAGACAGGCCCCTGCCAAAACGCTGTAATAGCATCGTGGAAATCCACCACTTTCCTCACCATCGTTTCCGGGTAGAATGCTCGTTCGCATGCGGCCTCAGGGCTGCACGGGCGACTCATGGGGCCGCCCTCCATCCCTACGTGTGGAAGATCCTGCCGATATGTTTGCGCCTTTGTTAAAAAAACTTTTTGGAAGCAAGAACGAGCGTGAAGTGAAACGCATGCTCAAGACGGTGAGTATCGTCAATGCCTTCGAAGAGAAGATGGTGGCCCTCTCCGACGAGCAACTGCGGGGCAAGACCGCAGAGTTCAAGGAGCGTTTGGCCAAAGGCGAGACACTGGACCAATTGCTGCCTGAAGCCTTCGCCGTGGCCCGAGAGGCCGGCAAGCGCGTAATGGGCATGCGCCACTTCGATGTGCAGCTGATCGGTGGCATGACCCTGCACGAGGGTATGATCGCAGAAATGCGTACCGGTGAAGGCAAGACCTTGGTCGGTACCTTGGCCGTGTACCTCAACGCACTGTCCGGCAAGGGCGTGCACGTGGTCACCGTCAACGACTACCTGGCTCGCCGTGACGCCAACTGGATGCGCCCGCTGTACGAATTCCTCGGCCTGTCGGTAGGTATCGTTTCGGCCTTCCAGCCGCCGGAAGAAAAGCGCGCCGCCTATGCGTCCGACATTACCTACGGCACCAACAACGAATTCGGTTTCGACTACCTGCGCGACAACATGGCGTTCAGCCAGGAAGAGAAGTTCCAGCGTGAACTCAACTTCTCGGTAATCGACGAAGTCGACTCCATCCTCATCGATGAGGCGCGCACCCCGCTCATCATTTCCGGCCAGGCTGAAGACAGCTCCAAGCTGTACATCGAGATCAACCGCCTGATCCCGCGCCTGACCCAGCACATCGAAGAAGTCGAAGGCCAGGTCACCCAGGAAGGCCACTTCACCATCGACGAGAAGAGCCGCCAGGTCGAGCTCAACGAAGCCGGTCACCAGTTCATCGAAGAGATGCTCACCCAGGCCGGCCTGCTGGCCGAGGGCGAGAGCCTGTATTCCTCGCACAACCTGGGCCTGCTGACCCACGTTTACGCTGGCCTGCGCGCGCACAAGCTGTTCCACCGCAACGTCGAATACATCGTCCAGGACGGCCAGGTCCTGCTGATTGACGAGCACACCGGCCGTACCATGCCAGGCCGTCGCCTGTCCGAGGGCCTGCACCAGGCCATCGAGGCGAAAGAGAACCTGAATATCCAGGCCGAGAGCCAGACCCTGGCTTCGACCACCTTCCAGAACTACTTCCGCCTGTACACCAAGCTGTCCGGCATGACCGGGACCGCCGACACCGAAGCGTTCGAGTTCCAGTCCATCTACGGCCTCAACGTGATGGTGATCCCGCCGAACAAGCCGCTGGCACGTAAAGACTTCAACGACCTGGTGTACCTGACTGCCGACGAGAAATACGCCGCGATCATCGCCGACATCAAGGAAAGCATGACCCACGGCCGCCCGGTGCTGGTGGGTACTGCCACCATCGAAACCTCCGAGCACATGTCGAACCTGCTGCTCAAGGAAGGCATCGAGCACAAGGTACTGAACGCCAAGTACCACGAGAAGGAAGCCGAGATCATCGCGCAGGCCGGTGCGCCAGGCGCACTGACCATCGCCACCAACATGGCCGGTCGTGGTACCGACATCCTGTTGGGCGGTAACTGGGAGGCTGAAGTGGCCACCCTGGAAAACCCGACACCCGAGCAGATCGCCCAGATCAAGTCGGACTGGCAGAAACGTCACCAGCAAGTGATCGAGTCGGGCGGCTTGCACGTGATCGCTTCCGAGCGCCACGAATCGCGCCGTATCGACAATCAGCTGCGTGGCCGTTCGGGCCGTCAGGGTGACCCGGGTTCCAGCCGCTTCTACCTGTCGCTGGAAGACAGCCTGATGCGCATCTTTGCCTCTGACCGGGTGAAGAACTTCATGAAGGCACTGGGCATGCAGTCGGGCGAGGCCATCGAACACCGCATGGTCACCAACGCCATCGAGAAGGCCCAGCGCAAGGTCGAAGGCCGTAACTTCGACATCCGTAAGCAATTGCTCGAATACGACGACGTGGCCAACGAGCAGCGCAAGGTGATCTACCACATGCGCAACAGCCTGCTGGCCGCCGAGAACATCGGCGACACCATCGCAGAATTCCGCCAGGAAGTACTGGACGCTACCATCAGCCAGCACATCCCGCCGCAGTCGCTGCCCGAGCAGTGGGATGTGGTCGGCCTGGAAGCTGCTTTGGCCAGCGATTTCGCCATTAAGCTGCCGATCCAGCAGTGGCTCGACGAGGACGATCACCTCTACGAGGAGACCCTGCGCGAGAAGCTGCTGAACGAGATCACCACCGCCTACACCGAGAAGGAAGACCAGGCCGGTATCGACGCCCTGCGTACCTTCGAGAAGCAGATTCTGCTGCGCGTGCTGGACGACCTGTGGAAAGACCACCTGTCGACCATGGACCACCTGCGTCACGGTATTCACCTGCGTGGCTATGCGCAGAAGAACCCGAAGCAGGAGTACAAGCGCGAGTCGTTCAGCCTGTTCCAAGAGCTTCTCGAGTCGATCAAGCGCGACACCATCCGCGTGCTGTCGCACGTTCAGGTTCGCCGCGAAGATCCGATCGAAGAAGAAGCCCGCCTGCGCCGCGAGGCCGAGGAACTGGCCAGCCGCATGCAGTTCCAGCATGCCCCTGCCCCGGGTCTGGAAAGCGAGCAACTGAGCGAGGAGGGCGCCGAAGCGGCGGTCGTCGCAGCGCCAGTGCGCAACGACCAGAAGCTGGGCCGCAACGAGCCGTGCTGGTGCGGTTCGGGCAAGAAGTTCAAGCATTGCCACGGGCAGATCGAGTGATCTGATTCATTTGCTGTAACGTCACAAACCGGGGGCCGCTTTGCGGCCCATTCGCGGCACAAGGCCGCTCCTACAGGGACCGCGCCCGACCCAATGGTTGCGATGCCCCTGTAGGAGCGGCCTTGTGCCGCGAATGGGGCGCGAAGCGGCCCCGCTCTTCCATCATCACTTCACCGTTTTTCTAGGAGCGCTCTAATGGCTGTTGGTCTTGGTCCTTTGCCTACCCTGCACCCGGTTCCGGGTTTTGAACTCGGCATCGCTTCTGCCGGCATCAAGCGCCCGGGGCGCAAGGATGTGGTGGTCATGCGCTGTGCCGAAGGCTCCAGCGTGGCTGGCGTGTTCACCCTCAACGCCTTCTGCGCAGCGCCGGTGATCCTGTCCAAGCAGCGTGTACAGGGCACCGTGCGCTACCTGCTGACCAACACCGGTAACGCCAACGCAGGCACCGGCGCGCCAGGCCTGGCCGCCGCCGAACGTACCTGCGCCAAGCTGGCCGAGCTGGCTGGCGTGCCGGCCGAGTCGGTACTGCCGTTCTCTACCGGCGTGATCGGCGAGCCACTGCCGGTCGAGAAGATCGAAGGTGCACTGCAGGCCGCCCTCGACAACCTGTCGGAAAACCACTGGGCTGAAGCTGCCACCGGCATCATGACCACCGATACCCTGCCCAAGGGCGCCAGCCGTCAGTTCCAGCACGATGGCGTGACTGTTACCGTCACCGGCATCAGCAAGGGTGCAGGCATGATCCGCCCGAACATGGCCACCATGCTCGGCTACATCGCTACCGACGCCAAGGTTGCCCCGGCAGTGCTCAAGGACCTGATGCTGGACGGCGCCAACAAGTCGTTCAACCGCATCACCATCGACGGCGACACCTCGACCAACGACTGCTGCATGTTGATTGCAACTGGCAAGGCCAACCTGCCGGAAGTGACCGAAGCCAGCGGCGCGCTGTTCGAAGCCCTGAAAAAGGCCGTGTTCGAAGTGTGCATGGAGGTGGCCCAGGCCATCGTCCGTGACGGCGAAGGCGCGACCAAGTTCGTGACCGTGCAGGTCAACGGTGGTGGCAACCACCAGGAATGTCTGGACGTCGGCTATGCCGTGGCCCACTCGCCACTGATCAAGACCGCACTGTTCGCCTCCGACCCGAACTGGGGCCGCATTCTGGCCGCCGTTGGCCGCGCTGGCGTGCCGGAGCTGGATGTCAGCCTGATCGACGTGTACCTGGACAGCGTATGCATCGCCAGCAAAGGCGGCCGCAACCCGAGCTACACCGAAGCGCAGGGTTCGGCAGTGATGGCCCAGGAAGAGATCACCATCCGCATCGAGCTGGGCCGTGGCCAGTGCAGCGAAACCATCTGGACCACCGACCTGTCCCACGAGTACGTGAAGATCAACGCCGAGTACCGTACCTGATCGAAAAAGGGGCTGCAAAGCAGCCCCAGCATTCCAAACCGATGGAGCCGAACAATGAGCTATCACCTGATCATCGGCGACAAGCTGTATTCCTCCTGGTCGCTGCGTGGCGCCCTGGCCCTCGAGCTGGCTGGCGTGCCCTACGAAGAAACCCTGATCAAGCTGAACCAGCCTGATACCCGCCAGCGCATCCTCGCTTTTTCCTCCACCGGCAAGGTGCCGCTGCTCAAGAGCGAGCACGGTGTGATCGCCGATTCCCTGGCCATCGCCGAATACCTCAACGAACAGCACCCCGAGGCCCAGCTGTGGCCTGTCGACGCAGCCGCCCGCGCCCAGGCCCGTTCGGCTTGCGCGCAGATGCACAGCGGTTTCTTCGCCCTGCGCGGTGCCATGCCGTTCGACCTGTCGCGTGACCAGGCCCTGGACAATATGCCGCTGGACGTGCAGGTCGACATCGACCGTATCGTCGCGCTGTGGTCCGAATGCCGCGTGGTGGCCAAGGACAGCGGCCCGTTCCTGTTCGGCAAGCCGAGCCTGGCCGATGCCTTCTTCGCCCCGGTGGCCGTGCGCCTGCGCACCTACCGCGTGGAGGTGCCGGCAGAGGCGGCAGCCTACATCGAAACCATTTATCAGTGGCCAGCCTTCCAGGCGTGGCAGCAGGCCGGCCTGGCGGAGCGTGAAGGGTGAAACGGATACATGTTGTAGCGGCGGTCATTCGCGGTACTGATGGCCGCATTCTTATTGCACGCAGGGCCGATACCCAGCACCAGGGCGGCCTGTGGGAGTTTCCCGGTGGCAAGGTGGAAGAGGGTGAAGGCGTGGAAGCGGCGCTGGCCCGTGAGTTGCGCGAGGAGCTGGGCATCGAGGTGACCCGCTCGCGTGCGCTGATCAAGGTCAGCCATGACTACCCGGATAAACAGGTGCTGCTGGACGTGCGCGAAGTCGAAGCGTTCACGGGCGAGCCTCATGGCGCAGAAGGGCAGCCGCTGGAGTGGGTGTCGCCACGGGACCTGGCGCAATACGAGTTCCCCGAGGCCAACAAGCCGATCGTGGCTGCCGCGCGTCTGCCGGACCAATACCTGATTACCCCGGATGGCCTGGAAGTGCCACAGATGCTCAAGGGCATCCAGAAGGCGGTGGCCAATGGTACTCGCCTGATCCAGTTGCGGGCGCCGGACATGTACGACCCCAAGTACCGTGATGTGGCGGTGGATGCCGTGGGGTTGTGTGGGGGCAAGGCGCAACTGATGCTAAAGGGGCCGCTGGAATGGCTGGGTGATTTCCCGTCGGCCGGTTGGCACCTGACGGCAGCGCAGTTGCGCAAGTACGCTGCCAAGGGCCGGCCGTTCCCCAAGGAGCGCTGGCTGGCGGCGTCCTGCCACAGCGCCGAGGAGCTGGCGCTTGCTGAACAGATGGGCGTGGACTTTGTCACTTTGTCGCCGTTGCAGGCGACTCAGACTCACCCAGAGGCGGTGCCGTTGGGATGGGATGAGGCGCAGCGGTTGATTGCCGGGTTCAACAAGCCGGTTTACCTGCTGGGTGGGGTAGGGCCGGGTGAGCGCGAGCATGCCTGGGAAGCCGGTGCACAGGGTGTAGCCGGTATCCGGGCGTTCTGGCCCGAGGCCTGAGTAAGGGGGCTGCAAAGCAGCCCCGGTAATATCAGCCCTCAGGCTTTGGCGCAGGCTGCCACAAAACCTCAGCCACCCCCTGGCGCCGCCCGATGATCCGCGCCGCCACGAACAGTAGATCGGAAAGCCGGTTGATATACGCCAAGCCAACGCCTTCCAGTGGCTCCACGGCATTCAACTGCTGGCACCGCCGCTCCGCACTGCGCGCCAGGCTGCGGCACACATGCGCCTGCGCCACCAGCGCCGAACCACTGGGCAAGATGAAGTTCTTCAACGGCCCCAGCTCTTCGTTCCACACATCGATGGCCGCCTCCAGGCGCTCCACCTCTGCCAGGGTCAACGCCTGGTAGCTCGGCATCGCCAGCTCACCCCCTAGGTCGAACAAGCGGTGCTGACACGGCACCAGCACGGTGCTCACCTCGTCCAGGCCTTGCTCGTCCAGGCCCGCCAGCAGTAGGCCTAACTGGCTGTTCAGGCTGTCCACCTCGCCAATCGCCTCGATCCGTGGGTGGTCCTTGGGCACCCGGCGTCCGTCGCCCAGGCCGGTTTCGCCCTTGTCGCCGGTGCGTGTGTAGATCTTCGACAGGCGATAGCCCATGTCACTTCTCCGTGTTGGCCGGCGTCGCCGGCTGGACGAGGGGCAGGCGCAGGGTAAAGCAGGTGCCCTGGCCGGGCGTGGACTGCACTTCCATCTGCCCCTTGTGGTTGTTGGTGATGATGAAATACGAAACCGACAGGCCCAGGCCAGTGCCCTGGCCGATTTCCTTGGTGGTGAAGAACGGCTCGAAGGTGCGTTTGCGCACGGCCTCGGGCATGCCGACGCCGTTGTCCTCAACCTGGATTTCCGCCCATGGCGGGTTTAGCCGGGTGCGCAGGGTAATGCGCCCGGGCTCGCAGGGCTGTGGCCGCACGTGGATGGCCTGCGCCGCGTTTTTCAGCAGGTTGAGCAGTACCTGTTCCAGTTCGTTGGCCGTGCAGGGCACGGGCCCCAGTTCAGGGTCGAACTGGCGCACGATGGCCTGGCCCTTGAAGTCGAAGCCGATGGTCAGGTCAAAGTCATTGCCGGCAATGTCCACCGCCTGGTCGATCAGTGCCGGCAGGTCGCACGGCGCCAGCTGGCGGTTGCTGCGGCGGCTGAAGCTGAGCATGTGGGTGACGATCTTCGCTGCCCTGGCGCCTGCCTGCTGAATGCCATCGAGCAGTTGTGGCACCTCGCGGCTTTCCAGGTAGCGGTTGACCGTGGCCAGGTCGATGTCCAGTTCTTCGGCCTGCTCCTGGTTGCGCGGCAACTCGGGCGACAGGCGCCGGCGAATGTTCTGCACGTTGTGCAGGATGGCGCCCAGCGGGTTGTTGATCTCGTGGGCCATGCCTGCTGCCAGGCCACCGACGGAGAGCATCTTCTCGGATTGCACCATCATCTCTTCCAGCGACAGGCGCTGGGTAATGTCGTCGATGCGGATGACCACCCCGCGCCCACCGCCGCCGGTCAGCGGGTAGAAGGTCAGGGCGTAGTGGCGCAGGTCATCGCCCTTGGCCCAGGTGACCCGCTCGATCTTCGCTACCCGGTGCTTTTCCACGGTTTCCTTCAACTGCGGCAAAAACGGCTTTAGCGGCTCGAAGGCGATGAACACCGGCTGGTTCAGCGCTTCGTCCAGTGGCGTACCGGAAAGCACCGTGGCTTCGTGGTTCCACTGGGTCACGTAAAGCTGTTCGTCGAGGGCGATCAGCGCCGAGGGCATCGAGTCGATGATGCTGTTGAGGTAGTTCTGGAAGCCTGTGAGTTTTTTCTCGATCTTGCTGCGCACCTGCACTTCCAGCTCAAGCTTGCGGTTGGTATGGCGGGTTTCCTCGGCCAGGCCCTGGGCCTGGTCGTAGGCGCTCTGGAATTCGTCCCGCGCGCGTTTCAGCTGCTGCTCGCGGCCTTCGATGCGCGAGAGCATGGTGTTGAAGGCTTCGGCCAGGCTGCCGATTTCGTCGTCGTTGCCGCGCTTGGCGCGCAGGGCATAGCTCTCTTCGCGGGTAACCTGGCGGCTGAGCTCTTCAAGCTGGTTGATCGGCTGGGTGATCAGGCGCTTTATCTGCCGGGCGACCACAATCCACAGCAGGATGCTGAACACCAGGATGCCCATGCTGGCGCTCAGGGTGCCGGTGTAGAACGCCGTGGGCAGCTCGCTGCTGGCCACCAGCAGCATGTGCGCCGGCGGGTTGGCGTCGCGCGGTATGCGGATCAGCTGGGTGCTGCGAAACTCCATCAGGCGCCAGCCGTCGATGTTGCGAAAACGCTTGGGCAGGGCCAGCGGCTCGCCATGCTGCAACTGCGCCAGCATACGCCCATCGCCGCCGTAGACGGCGGCGGCGCGTAGTGGCGTGTAGCTGTCCAGTTCCTTGAGCAGGGCGCTGGCGGTTTCCGGAGTGTCGCCGGCGCGGGCGGCAAGCTGCGGGTTGGCTACCAGCCGGCCGATGGTCTGCAGTGCCTGGGGGGCCATGCTTTCCTGGGTGATCCAGTAGGCGGCGCTGATGAAGGTGAGGTTGGCCACCAGCAGGATGGTCACCAGCAATACCAGCAGGGCCGCCAGCAGCTTCTGCCCGACCGGGAGGTTTTCCAGGCGTTGGCGCAAGGTCATGGGCTAGGCAATGTCCGTATCCGGTTGAAAGGGCCGCGTCAGTCGCAGGGCAAGCCACGCGTGCGCAAGTTATCGACCAGGCGCTGTTGCAAGCGTTCCAGCAGTGGCAATTGCAGGCCATGGCGCCCGGCCGCTCGGCAGGCATGGCCGAGCAGGTAGTGCACCTCGGTGCGTCGGCCCGCGCGGACGTCCTGGTACATGGAAGAGTAGTTGGCCGCGGTGGCAAGGATCACCCGCTGTACTTCTTCGCTCAGCTCATCTGCCGCTTCCGGCTGGCCGCAGCGCCGCAGCAACTGGACCAGTTCGGCGCTCAGCGCATCGACTTCTCCCAGGTGCCCCAGCAGGCCGCCGTTCTGGCATTCGTGCAGCACGGTCAGCGGGTTGATGGCGCAGTTGAGGGCCAGCTTGCGCCATAGGCGGGTGAGGATGTCCACCGTCCATTCGGCAGGGATACCGGCTTCGTGCAGGTCATCGAACCAGGCGGGCATTGCAGGGTTACGTGGGTCGCCCAGCCAGTTGAAACCGTGGCCGGCAAAGCGCACCTGCCACTCCCCCTCGCGAAAGGCACCTTCGGTGCTGGAAGCGAAGATGCAGCGTGCGTGGGGTACCAGGTCGGCCACTTCGTCCTGGCTGCCCAGGCCGTTCTGCAGCAACAGCACTTCGGCACCCTCGGCCAGCCGCGGTGCCACACCGGCAATGGCCTGCGCCGCGTCGTAGGCCTTGCAGGCCACCAGCAGGCGGTGGATGGGGCCCTGCGCCTGGGCGGTTTCGGCGGGGATGGCGTAGTGGCGGGGCTGGTCCTGTTCGACCAGGGTCAGGCCGCCGGACTGCTGATAGGCGTGCAGGCGTTGCCCGTCACGCAGGATCAGGCGCACGGCCTTACCCGCGCGCGCCAGGCGGCAGGCCCACAGGCTACCGAGGCTGCCGGCGCCGAGAATATGCCAGGTGCTGCTCATATGCGTTTCGCAACCCGTTATAATGAGCCCGCATTTTAACCGTCTAACTCAGCGTGCTCCATCTTCAGACCGAGCGCGCTTTATTTTTTGGAGAACAACCATGCCTTCGTTCGACGTGGTATCGGAACTGGACAAGCACGAAGTGCAGAACGCCGTTGATAACGCCATCAAGGAACTTGATCGCCGTTACGACCTGAAAGGCAAGGGCACCTTCGAGTTCAAGGAAAAAGATCAGACCGTTCTGCTGACCGCCGAGGAAGAGTTTCAGCTCGAAGCGATGCTGGAAATCCTGCGCCTTGCACTGGTCAAGCGCAAGATCGACGTGAAATGCCTGGAAACCCAGGACCCGTACCCATCCGGCAAGGAAAAGAAGCAGGAAGCCAAGTTCCGCGAAGGCATCGACAAGGACCTGGCGAAAAAGATCGTTGCCACCATCAAGGATGGCAAGCTGAAAGTACAGGCCGCCATCCAGGGCGAGCAGGTGCGTGTAACTGGCAAGAAGCGTGACGACTTGCAGGAAGCCATTGCTCTGCTGCGCACCAAGGAATTCGACATGCCGCTGCAGTTCAACAACTTCCGCGACTAATGCAGGTGCTGCCCGGAACCCCGATGGCGTAATGATGTCCATGGGGGCCGGGACTGTGTAAATGCGCGCAGCCTGTTCTACCGTGTACTTGCCGCTCGGCATCAGGAGATGAATATGGATTTGAACGCTGAAGTCGATCAGCTCGTCCGCCAATCCCAGACCTGGATCCCGTTGATCATGGAGTACGGCAGCCGCGTGCTGCTGGCGCTGCTGACCCTGGCGGTCGGCTGGTGGATCATCAACAAGGTCAGCGCCCGCCTCGGCAAGCTGGTTGGCCTGCGCAACGCCGACCTGGCGCTGCAGGGCTTCATCAGCACCCTTGCGAACATCGTGCTGAAGGTGCTGCTGATGGTCAGCGTGGCGTCGATGATCGGCATCGAGACCACCTCGTTCGTTGCCGCCATCGGTGCCGCTGGTCTGGCCATCGGCCTGGCCTTGCAGGGCAGCCTGGCGAACTTCGCCGGCGGTGTGCTGATTCTGATGTTCCGCCCGTTCCGTATCGGTGACTGGATCGAGGCGCAGGGCGTTGCCGGCACCGTCGACAGCATCCAGATCTTTCACACCGTGCTGCGTACCGGTGACAACAAGACTGTGATCATGCCTAACGGCAGCCTGTCCAACGGCATCATCACCAACACCAACCGCCAGCCGACGCGCAAGGTGGTGTTCGATGTGGGTGTGGACTACGAGGCCGACTTGCAAAAGGCCCGCAACGTGCTGCTGGAGCTGGCCAAGGATCCGCGTGTCCTGCCCGACCCGGCACCGCAGGCTGTAGTGGCGACGCTGGGCGACAGCTCGATTACCGTCTCGCTGCGCTTGTGGACCAAGACGTCCGATTACTGGGACGTGATGTTCATGCTCAACGAGCATGCGCGTGACCGGTTGAAGGCCGAAGGGATCGACATTCCGTTTCCACAGCGGGTGATCCGTGTGGTGCAAGAGACTGCAGCGCAGTAATACCGCTTTGTCATCGACCGGGGCCGCTTCGCGCCCCTTCGCGGGCTTGCCCGCTCCCACAGAGATTCCGCAATCCGTGTGGGAGCGGGCAAGCCCGCGAAGGGGCGCGAAGCGGCCCCAGTTTTTACACTTGTTCACAGCAATTGCTCGGCTTTTCTGGCATATACCCTGGCCCCACCTGCCACACCCGATATGCCATCATGAAACCACTGCTGTACATCACCCCGCTGCGCGCTTTGCTGTTCGGCCTGACCCTGGCCCTGTTCGAACTGCTCACCTACCTGGCCAGCGACGCGGTCATGCCCGCCATGCCGGTGGTGGTGAGCGACCTGAACGCCAGCCCCGAATACATTCCCCATGCCCTCAACCTGTACCTGCTGGGGGGCGTGGTACTGCAATGGTTGATCGGCCCGCTGGCCGACCGGTATGGCCGGCGCCCGCTCCTGCTGGTTGGCTGCGCATTCTTCGGCCTGGCCTGCCTGGCCAGCTTCTGGGTCCACGACATTGGCCTGTTCAACCTGCTGCGCCTGCTGCAGGGCATCGGCCTGGGCTTTGTGGTCACAGTCAGCTATCCCGCCCTGAACGAAGCTTTCAGCGAGGCTGACGCCGTGCGCATGATGGCTTTGCTGGCCAATATCGCCTTGCTGTCACCCCTGCTCGGGCCGCTGGTGGGCACCTTGCTGCTGCAGTGGCTGGACTGGCGCTGGCTGTTCGTGGCCTTTGCAATCGGCTCAGTGCTGGTCTGGGGGCTGTTGTACCGCCTGATGCCGGAAACCCTCGGTGTGGAACGCCGTGACGGCTCGCGCCTGGCGTTTACGCCGATTCACCTGCTGCCACTGCTGGCTGGCTATGGTCAGTTGCTGGCCAACCGCCGTTTTGTCGCGGGCAGCGCTGCCTTGGGCCTGGTCGGTTTGCCGCTGATTGGCTGGATCGGCCTGTCGCCGGTGCTGCTCATTCACGATGAGGGGCTGAGCACGATGGCTTACGCCTTGTGGCAGCTGCCGGTATTTGGCGGGCTGATCCTCGGTAACCTGATCATCAACCGCATCGCCGATCGCTACCCGCTGCCTGCCCTGGTGCGGGGCGCGCTGTGGCCCTACCTGGCCGGCCTGTGCCTGATGGTGCTGGCGACCTGGTACTGGCCGAGCGTTACCAGTGTGGTGGCGGGCATGTCGCTGTACGCGCTGGGGCTGGGTGTGGCCAACGCGGTGCTGTACCGCATGACGCTGTTCTCCAGCGAGCAGAGCAAAGGCCTGGTCTCGGCCATGCTGGGGATGATCACCATTGCCTTGCTGGGGTTGGGCGGAGCGGTGCTGGCGATGATCGGCGCCGGGGCCAGCTTGCTGCACTTTGCCCTGGCGGCGGGTGTGGCGGGGGCATTGGCGTTGTGGCCGCTGTGGTTTGTGGTAGGTGGGCGGCCTGATGAGGGGGCTGTCGCGCAGTAATGTTTGATTGCCTGTCCCGGCCTCTTCGCAGCGCAAGGCTGCTCCTACAAGCACGTCACAGGTTTTGAACGCTGTGGTGTACTTGTAGGAGCAGCCTTGCGCTGCGAAGAGGCCGGTACAGGCTATAGAAGCCTTTCAGGGCCGCTCGGCCGCTGAACTGTCCTCTGCCACCGGCGTACCCCGACCAGCCTCCTGACGCCACTGCAGGGCGATCAGGATCAGCGTAGGCACGCCCAGCAATGCGGTGATCAGGAAGAAGTCGTGGTAGCCGAATTTCTCCACCATAACCCCTGAATACCCGCCGATAAGCCGCGGCAGCAGCAGCATGATCGAGCTGAGCAGCGCGTACTGCGTCGCCGAGAACTTCAGGTTGGTCAGGCTCGACAGGTAGGCCACAAAGGCCGACGTGGCCATGCCCGAGCTGAAGTTGTCCAGCGAGATGGTCACCACCAGCATTTCCAGGTTCGGCCCCATGTCGGCCAGCATCAGGAACAGGATGTTGGTACCGGCCGAGGCGACACCGCCGATGAACAGGATCGGCATGATGCCGAAGCGCACGATCAGCAGGCCGCCGACCCCGGCGCCGACCAGGGTCATGATCAGGCCGAAGATCTTGCTGACACTGGCGATCTGGTCCTTGGTGAAGCCCATGTCGATGTAGAACACGTTGGCCATCACGCCCATCACGGTGTCCGACATGCGATACGTGGCGATCAGGCCAAGCAGCAACAGGGCCTGCCAGCGGTAGCGGGTGATGAAGTCGTTGACCGGGGTCAGCACCGGGGCCAGGCCGCGACGGCCCAGGCTGGACAGGCACGCCCAGCTCAGCAGCACATAAAGGATCAGGCGCAGGAAGGCGCGATCTTCCAGCAGCAGGTCGAGTGGCGTTGCGTCACCGGAAATGACGCTGGACCAGCCGGTATTGAACATCTGGGTAAAGCTGGCCGGTACCGACACCAGCAGGATGATCAGCACGAACACCGACGCCAACTGGTGCACCAGGCCGTAGCGCGCTGCAGACAACTGCGTGCGCATGGGCACTGGCGGCTCGCGCATCACCAGCGTGGTGAACAGGGCGGGGAGCATCATCACCCCGAACATGACATAAGTGCCGGCCCAGGCTTTGTGCAGGTAGCTGAAACCGGTGGAGCCGAACCACTCGGCAAAGAACAGCGCGCCGGCCGTGGCGAGCAACGCTGCCACCCGGTAGCCGGCCATGTAGCTGGCGGCGAGCGCGGCCTGGCGTTGGTCGTCGGCGATTTCCAGGCGATAGGCGTCGACGGCGATATCCTGGGTGGCAGAGGCGAACGCTACTAGCACCGCCATTGCGATCAACCACGACAGGTGCTGTTGCGGGTCGCACAGACTCATGCCAACCAGCCCGACCACCACCAGCGCTTGCGACAGCAGCAACCACGACCGCCGTCGGCCCAGGCCGCCGAGCAGTGGCAGGCGCCATTGGTCGAGCAGCGGCGACCACACCCACTTGAAGGCGTAAGCCAGGCCAATCAGGCTGGCGTAACCAATGGTCTCACGGGCAACGCCAGCTTCGCGCAACCACACGGACAGGGTCGAGAACACCAGCATGTAGGGCAGGCCGGCGGCGAAACCAAGCAGCAAAAGTACCAAGGTTGACGGGCTGGCATAGGCAGCAAGCGCAGCGCGCCAGGTTTTACGGGGCATGGGCCAACATCTGCCTCAAGTTTGCGAAAACAAAGCGCGCACTCTAACCGCTGTGCTCCATTGGGCGCCAGCCATGGCGCGTCATATCCACACGATTGTTGGTTACATTCACACCCTCCGCGCGTAAACGCGCCCGTTGTTCATCCCCTGACGGCGTCCCTGATGCCAGGCTCAACCGCCCACCTGCGCCAAGCACCCGGTGCCAGGGCAGCCGGGTATCTGCCGGCAACTGGCCAAGCGTGCGGCCAACCCAGCGTGCCGCGCGGCCCAGTCCCGCCTGCTCGGCCAGCTGGCCGTAGCTCACCACCTTGCCGGGCGGCACTTGGCCGAGTACCGAATACAGCACCGTTCGTCGGCCCTCGGCGCTGTCCAGGGCGTGCTCGTATCCATCAGACATCACGCCCCCCTTGGGCTGTAGATGAAACTGGACCGATGGTCCGGCAAATGAGAGTTGAACTCAACGCCGTATGACCGGTCTGTCCTTGCTCTGGTCGTCGGTATCTGGATAATGCCCGGCTTTTTTGTCAAAACGAACCCGTAGTCCGCCTATGTATTCTAGATCCTTGTTGTGCCTGCTAGCTGCCTCCTTGTGCGCCTCCCCGGTGTTGGCCGATACCGTGTGGATGAAGAACGGTGACCGGCTCAGCGGCAAGATCAAAGTCTTCGACGGCGGTAAGCTGCTGCTGGAAACCCCCTATGGCGGTTCCATCGCGCTGGACTGGAAAGAGGTCCAGACCCTGGAAAGCGACCAGGAGATGCTGGTCAAGCAAGACGCCTACACCGGTGAAAAAGCCAAGTCGCTGAAAGCCGCCGAGCCTGGCAAGGTAACGCTGGCCAATGGCGAAGCGCCCAAGACCGTGGAACTGGCCAGCATCGAGCAGATCATGAAGCCCAAGCCGCTGGTCGAGGACTTCGTGTGGAAAGGCAACGTCGATGTGGCGCTGGACTACAAGCGTGCCGAGAACGACACCGACGATTACGACGTAGGGTTCAAGACCACCGCTCGCCATGGCCGCTGGCGGCACAATGCCGAAGGTGAATACAACCGCGAGACCAAGGACGACGTCACCACCACCGACAACTGGAGCGCCGAGTACGCCCTGGACCGCTTCATCACCGAGAAGTGGTTCTGGCAGGGGCGTGCGGAATACAAGCGTGACCGCATCGAAGACTTGGCCCGCCAGCGCACCGTCGGTACCGGCCCGGGTTACCAGTTCTGGGACGATGAGCTGGGGGCGTTCTCGCTGGGCTCGCTGATCAACCGTACCGACTTCGAATACCAGGATGGCGGCAAGGACAACTTCTATTCCGCGGCGGTGAAGTGGGACTACACCCGCTACCTGATCGGCAAGAACGTGCAGCTGTTCACCAATGGCGAGTTCGCCAAGCCGCTGGGCGGCGTAGCCGACTACTCGCTGGATGCCGAGGTTGGCCTGCGCTACAAGGTCACCGAGTGGGCCTCGCTCAACCTCAAGGCCGAGAAGGACATCATTACCGGCACGCGTGAAAGTGACCTGGACAAGACCCGCTACACCGCAGGGTTCGGCGTTACCTGGTAGATCGCCGGGGGCGCCTTGCGCCCCTTTCGCCGGCAAGCCAGCTCCCACAGGCACCGAACAGGCTTGGCCATTTCGCGGTCATTATGGGAGCTGGCTTGCCGGCGAAAGGGCAGCGCAGCAGCCCCATTGGCAGTGGGCCTGATAATGCTATCTTGTGCCCATCCAGTCTGCCGCCAGGAGCCGCCCTCAAGTGAGTACCAACGCCATCCGCCCAGCCCGGGAATTGCTGCTCAAGGAATACCGCGGCGTGCTCTCGACCCATTCCAAGTCGATGCCCGGCTACCCGTTCGGCTCGGTCGTGCCGTATTGCCTCGATGCCAACGGCAACCCGCTGATCCTCATCAGCCGTATCGCCCAGCACACCCACAACCTGCAGAAAGACCCCAAGTGTTCGCTGCTGGTGGGTGAGCGCGAGGCTGAGGATGTGCAGGCCGTAGGGCGCCTGACCGTGATGGCCGAAGCGCACAAGCTGGTCGACGAGGCTGCTGTCGAAGCGGCTGCCGAGCGCTACTACCGCTATTTCCCGGACGCCGCCAACTACCACAAGGCCCACGACTTCGACTTCTGGGTGCTGCAGCCAGTGCGTCACCGCTACATTGGTGGCTTTGGCGCGATCCACTGGCTCGATCAGGTGACCTTGGCCAACCCGTTCGCCGGCAAGGCCGAGGCGAGCATGGTCGAGCATATGAACAGCGATCATGCCAACGCTATTGCTCATTACGTCGAACTGACCGACTTGCCACGGCATGCACCGGCGCAGATGGCTGGGGTAGACAGCGAAGGCATGCACCTTCGCATTGGTCAGGCCGTGCACTGGCTGCCTTTTCCGGCTACTTGCAACACGCCGACACAAGTCCGGGAAGCCTTGGTTTTGCTGGCTCGGGCCGACCAATGGCCGCATGCGACGCAAGTCGAGGGTTGAAATCCGGAGCGCCGGCATCCATTTGAGGTCTTATTGGAAGGTTATCTTCCGTCGAGGAACCCTTGATGCGTGCTTTTCTACTGCTGTTTCTGGTTTTTCCTGTGCTGGAGCTTTTCGTCTTCGTCAAGGTCAGCGCGGCAATCGGTTTCTTCCCGGCTCTGCTGCTGATCATCGCTGGCTCCGCCCTGGGTGTGCTGGTGATGCGGGTGGCCGGCCTGGCCACCGCACTGCGCGCCCGTGAAAGCCTGCAGCGCGGCGAGTTGCCCGCCGAGGACATGTTCCAGGGCATGATGCTGGCCGTCGGTGGCGGCCTGCTGCTGCTGCCAGGCTTCATCAGCGACGTGCTGGGCCTGCTGTGCCTGCTGCCGTTCACCCGCCGCCTGGCCGCGCGCAAGATGCGCGAGCGTGCCGAGGCGCAGGCCATGCGCCAGCGTGCGTTTCAGGACGACCCGTTCCAGGCGCAGCCGCGTGAGGGGGGCCACCGTCCAAACGTGATCGAAGGCGAGTATGAGCGCCGCGACAAGTAAAACCTCCGGGGCCGCGCAAGCGGCCCCGATCTTTTCAGCCGGATCAAAAATTTTGTATATCAAGCCTTGTAATTGAATCTGGCGGCCTCATGTATGTGGTCACCGCAAGGTTTCTGGTGGCAACGCCAGACATTACACAAGTGGTTCGCCCATCGCGGGCCACTTCCCGGCAACGCCGGACAGCATCAACCCGCCGGTGTCGATACCGGCCGATGAAAACCACAATTTGGGAGAGATCGACAATGAAGCTTCGTCCTCTGCATGACCGCGTAGTCATCCGTCGCAGCGAAGAAGAATCGAAAACCGCTGGCGGTATCGTCCTGCCGGGTTCGGCCGCTGAAAAACCAAACCGCGGCGAAGTTGTTGCCGTCGGCACCGGTCGCATCCTGGACAACGGCGAAGTTCGCGCGCTGGCCGTGAAAGTGGGTGACAAAGTGGTATTCGGCCCTTACTCGGGCAGCAACACCGTGAAAGTCGATGGCGAAGACCTGCTGGTCATGGCCGAGAACGAAATCCTCGCCGTTGTCGAAGGCTGATTTCCCCGACTTCCCGTTACTCCAAAGAATTCCAAGGATTAAACGATCATGGCTGCTAAAGACGTAAAATTTGGCGATTCCGCTCGTAAGAAAATGCTGGTTGGCGTCAACGTTCTGGCTGACGCGGTAAAAGCGACCCTGGGCCCGAAAGGCCGTAACGTGGTACTGGCCAAGAGCTTCGGCGCGCCAACCATCACCAAGGACGGCGTTTCCGTCGCCAAAGAAATCGAGCTGAAAGACGCCTTCGAAAACATGGGCGCCCAGCTGGTCAAGGAAGTTGCTTCCAAGGCCAACGACGCTGCCGGTGACGGCACCACCACCGCTACCGTTCTGGCTCAGGCCATCGTCAACGAAGGCCTGAAAGCCGTCGCTGCCGGCATGAACCCGATGGACCTGAAGCGCGGCATCGACAAGGCTACCGCCGCCGTTGTTGCCGAGCTGAAGAACCTGTCCAAGCCATGCGCCGACTCCAAGGCCATCGCCCAGGTAGGCACCATCTCCGCCAACTCTGACGACTCCATCGGCAACATCATTGCCGAAGCCATGGAAAAAGTCGGTAAAGAAGGCGTGATCACCGTTGAAGAAGGCTCGGGCCTGGATAACGAACTGTCCGTCGTAGAAGGCATGCAGTTCGACCGTGGCTACCTGTCGCCGTACTTCGTCAACAAGCCGGACACCATGGTTGCCGAGCTGGAAGGCCCGCTGCTGCTGCTGGTCGACAAGAAAATCTCCAACATCCGTGAGCTGCTGCCAGTTCTGGAAGCCGTTGCCAAGGCCGGCCGCCCACTGCTGATCGTTGCCGAAGACGTTGAAGGTGAAGCGCTGGCTACCCTGGTAGTCAACAACATGCGCGGCATCGTCAAGGTTGCAGCTGTCAAGGCACCAGGCTTCGGCGACCGCCGCAAGGCCATGCTGCAGGACATCGCTGTCCTGACCGGCGGCCAGGTCATCTCCGAAGAAATCGGCCTGTCCCTGGAAACCGCTACCCTGGAGCACCTGGGTAACGCCAAGCGCGTCATCCTGTCCAAGGAAAACACCACCATCATCGACGGCGCTGGCGTTGAAGATGACATCCAGGCTCGCGTCAAGCAGATCCGTGCCCAGATCGAAGAGACTTCCTCGGACTACGACCGTGAGAAGCTGCAAGAGCGTCTGGCCAAGCTGGCTGGCGGTGTTGCCGTGATCAAGGTCGGTGCCGGCACCGAAGTTGAAATGAAAGAGAAGAAAGCCCGCGTTGAAGACGCCCTGCACGCTACCCGTGCAGCCGTTGAAGAAGGCGTGGTGCCTGGCGGTGGTGTTGCACTGGTTCGCGCCCTGAACGCGATCGTTGACCTGAAAGGCGACAACGAAGACCAGAACGTCGGTATCGCCCTGCTGCGTCGCGCTGTTGAAGCGCCGCTGCGCCAGATCACTGCCAACGCCGGCGACGAGCCAAGCGTTGTCGCTGACAAGGTCAAGCAAGGTTCGGGTAACTTCGGTTACAACGCTGCTACCGGCGAATACGGCGACATGATCGAGATGGGCATCCTGGACCCAGCCAAGGTCACCCGTTCGGCCCTGCAAGCTGCTGCTTCGATTGGCGGTCTGATGATCACCACCGAAGCCATGATTGCTGACGCTCCGAGCGAAGCCCCAGCTGGCGGCGGCATGCCAGACATGGGCGGCATGGGTGGCATGGGCGGCATGATGTAAGCCAGCCTTACCCCCTGCACCATAAAACAGCCCCGGTTCGTGAGAACCGGGGCTGTTTTGTTTTCTGGGAGGGCCTCTTCGCAGCACAAGGCTGCTCCTACAGGTATCGCGTACAGTCCGGCACCGACGCGTACCCTTGTAGGAGCAGCCTTGTGCTGCGAATGGGCCGCAAAGCGGCCCCTCTGTCAGGCGACGCTACGCTCGACAGCTGGCGCTTCCACCACGCCCCGCCGATACAGAACCAGGTAATACGACCCCAACCCGATCAACCAGCAGAACACCGCCGTCCACACATTGTGCGACAGGAAGTGCGCCCCCTGCATCATCCTGCCCACCGACAGCACCGACCCGGCGACAAACGCCACCACCAGCGCCACCCGCGCCAACCGTGGCTTGCGATCACGCAGCATGAAGAACAGGCCGAACAGGCAGAACCCGGTCGCTGCATGCCCACCCGGCCAGCACAGCCCTGGCTTGTCGGTGGCTGGCCGCGGCTCCAGCAACTTGCTGTAGGTTTCGGTGCCGCCAAACTGGGTCAGGCTCCATGGGCACTGCACCTGGGTGACTTTTTTCAGCGGCGTGACAAACGCCGTGGACAGGCCCAGTGCCAGCACCAGGCAGCCCAGCTCGCGGCGCCAGCCGAACAGGCGCTTCCAGAAGAAACTGGCGGCAAACGCCAGCAGCGACAACACCCCGAGCAAGATCACCACCTGCTTGACCCGGTCGTGCAGGATGTTTTCCAGCAGGTAGCTGTGGCGGCCAATGAACTGTCCGGCAGCGGGGTCGAAGAACAGGTTGGCCACATCCATGTCGACCGAAGTCAGCTCCAGCAGGATCAAGGCCAGCGCGGTCGCCAAGGGTATGCCCAGGTACAGCCAGTGGTTGATCGGGCGAGGGCGGGTTCGTTGCGGCATGACGGCTCCAGGGCACGAAAAAGATCGGGCATTGTCGGCTGCCCGCTATCCTGTGTCCGTGAAGGATCAGTGAAAAAACCGTCAAGTGCGGTGAATTTTTCCGGGGGCTGGCACCGTGCAGGTATAGGCCTTAAGCTGCGCCTGCCGCGCACCACAGCGAGAAGCGCCGCACAGGAGAAACCGATGCGCATTCTTTTGGTTGAAGACAACCGCGATATCCTGGCCAACCTGGCCGATTACCTGGGCATGAAGGGCTACACCGTTGACTGCGCCCAGGATGGCTTGTCCGGCCTGCACCTGGCTGCCACCGAACACTACGACCTGATCGTGTTGGACATCATGCTGCCCGGCATCGATGGCTACACCCTGTGCAAGCGCCTGCGTGAAGACGCCCGCCGCGACACGCCGGTGATCATGCTTACCGCCCGCGACCAGTTGGACGACCGTCTGCAAGGTTTCCGCTCCGGGGCCGACGACTACCTGCTCAAGCCGTTCGCGCTGTCGGAGCTTGCGGCGCGCATCGAAGCGGTGCTGCGCCGTGCCCAAGGCGGCGGGCGCCGTACGCTGCAGGTGTCCGACCTCAGCTACGACCTCGACACCCTGGAGGTTACCCGCCAGGGGCGCCTGCTCAAGCTCAACCCTGTCGGCCTCAAGCTGCTGGCAGTGTTGATGCAGAAAAGCCCGCACGTGCTGCGCCGCGAAGTGCTGGAGGAAGCCTTGTGGGGCGACGACTGCCCTGACAGCGACAGCCTGCGCAGCCATGTGCACCAGCTGCGTCAGGTGATCGACAAACCGTTTGAAAAACCGTTGCTGCATACCGTCCATGGCGTCGGCTATCGCCTCGCCGAGGGCCGCGATGGAGTTTAAGCAAAGCCTTGCCCAGCGCATCATCATCGCCTTTGCCTTGATGAGCGCGCTGGTGGCCGGGGCGTTCGCCTTCGGAATCGTTGCCACTGTGCACCTGGTCGAAGAACGGTTGATTTCCTCGGTATTGGGCGGTGACCTGCAGCGCCTGCTGCGCATGGACAGCGTCAGCGACTGGAGCCACCGGCCACGCCCCGATCAGCTGTTCTACTTCAGCGGCGGGCGTGACGACTTCGAGCTGCCCAAGGATCTGCGCCACCTCGACCGGGGCTTCCACGAGGTGTTTCGCGACCAGCTCTCGTACCACGCCATGGTCGAGATCGTCGATGGCCGCCGGTATGTACTGCTGCAGGACCAGAGCGACTTCGAAGAGCGCGAGCGCGTGCTGTTCGCGGTGGTGGTGGTGGGCTTCGTGCTCAGCCTGGTGCTGGCCGTCATCCTCGGCTGGCTGGTGGCGCGCCGGGTGATGGCGCCGGTGATCCGCCTGGCCCGCCAGGTGCGTCACCGCGACCAGCTGCTGGGCCTGGCCCCGCCGCTGGCACCGGACTATGCCGCAGACGAAGTCGGCCAGTTGGCAGTGGCCTTCGACGATACCCTGGGTCGCCTGCGCGACGCGCTGACCCGCGAACGGCTGTTCACCAGTGACGTCAGCCATGAGCTGCGCACGCCGTTGATGGTGCTGGCAACGTCCTGCGAACTGCTTATGGAAAACCCCAACCTCGACACCCGCGCGCGCAGCCAGGTAGAGCGCGTGGCGCGGGCCACGGAAGAGATGCGCGAGCTGGTCAAGACCTTCCTGATGCTGGCGCGGGCGCAGCGTGATGAGGGCGCGGTGGCCTCGCAGGCGACCCTTCGCGAAGTGGCCGACGAACTGATCGGCGTGTGGCGCGACACCATTGAGCAAAAGGGCCTGACCCTGTACTTCGATGGCCGCGTCAGCGCGAGCCCGGTGCTGTACAACGCCACTTTCCTGCAGTCGGTGATGGGCAACCTGCTGCGCAATGCTGCGCACTACACCGACAGCGGCTATATCCGCCTGAGCCTGGAAGCCAACGGCTTCAGTGTGGAGGACAGCGGTGTGGGCATCCCCGAGGAGCAGCGCGAAGCCATGTTCAAGCCATTTGTACGCGGCGACGAGCGGCGCGGCGAGGGCCTGGGGCTGGGGCTTTCGCTGGTGCAGCGGATCTGTGATGACCAGGGCTGGCGCGTTACCCTCACGTCTACCCTGCCGCATGGTTGCCGCTTCCAGGTCGACCTGAGCAATACCGCTGCCAAAGGCGACGGCATGGCCGAGTAATGGTTTGTAACAGGTCAATTGGCGCGCAACATTTTTTTCACATTGGCATGACCTGATTCCGACGCTTGCTTACCTAAGGTGAGCAGCACTGGAGTCAGGAGATGCCCAATGCGTAGCCCCATCAAGCTTGAATTTTCCGAGAAGTACGACAAAGACCATGCGCGTGAGTACTTTCTCAAGCACCAGGACGGCCTGGCGCGACGCCTTTCCCACAAGCGAGATGAGCAACTGGCGCGTCGCGCCCTGGCATTGGCTGGCGAACCTGGCCTGGTACTGGACCTGCCGTGCGGTGCTGGCCGTTTCTGGGCGCTGCTAGCGGAAAAAACCAATCGGGTAATCATCGGCGCCGACAACTCCGAGGCGATGATCGAGACAGCGTGCGCCGCCCAACCGCCAGAAGTGGTGGCACGGGTACGCCCTTTGCAGACTTCTGCGTTTGCCATTGACCTGCCGGACAACTCGGTGGACAGCATTTTCTGTATGCGACTGTTCCACCACATTGGCGAATCCGCCCACAGAAAGACCATTCTTTCGGAATTTCAGCGGGTTAGCCGTGATAGTGTGATTCTGTCCCTGTGGGTGGATGGCAACTTCAAGGCCTGGCGCCGAAAAAAACTCGAAGAGCGTCGCAGTGCCAAGGCTGACCAGGACAATTACCAGAACCGTTTTGTGTTACCGGCCGAAACGGTCGAAGAAGAATTCAGGGCCGCAGGCTTCAGAATCCAGGAACGCCTCGACTTCCTGCCGTTCTATGCCATGTGGCGGGTTTACGTATTGCGTAAGGGGTAGTGTTTGATGGCTGTAGCCCAGAAAGGGGAGTCGCGGTTTGATTTTTACTGGCGCCAGCAAGGCGAGTGGGTGGAGGAACCTAACCAGCGCCGCGGTGGTGAGAGTGGTGTGCAACGTCTCAACGATGCCAATGGCAAGCTGCTGTATGCCAAGCGTCAGGTCGGGCATATCTACCGCAGCCTGCTGCACCCTTTTGGCCGGCCGACCGTATTGCGTGAACTCGATGCGCTGAACAGCTTCGAGCAACTGGGCGTGCGTGTACCGCGCATCGTCTTCTGTGGTGCCGAACGCGATGCCGACCACCAATGGCGTGCGCTGCTGGTGAGCGAAGCATTGGACGGGTTTATCGAACTCGACAACTGGCATGCCGAAGGTGCCCGTGAGCGTTACCCGCAGGTGGTGCATGAGCGCATGCTCAAGGACCTGGCGGACAACCTTGCGCGCATGCACCTGGGGCACTGGCAGCACGGCTGCCTGTATGGCAAGCACGTATTCATCAAGGTGGTTGGCGAAGGCGAGCAAGCGCGCGTCGAAGTGGCGCTGCTGGACCTGGAAAAGTGCCGGCGGCGTATCAGTTGTCAGCGTGCGGCAGGTAACGACCTGCGCCAGCTGCGCCGCCATTCGTCGCTCAATGACGCGGAATGGCAGACGCTGCTCTACTTTTACAAGATGGCGTTTGGCAGCGCTGTCAAAGGGTTAGGGTAATGAAACTAGAAATAGCTCGAGCTTTGTTCCTGGTAGCTGGCCTGGCCGTGACCACCGTGGCGGTGGCTGCCTGGGAAGAGCCGAGGCCGACCGTGTTCAGCAAGGCTGAGATGGCCGACCAGTGCGCGTTGCCGCGGGAAGCGAAACCGCAGCAGCAGGCAAAGGTCGCGCCGGATCAGGACCTTTTGTTGTTCCTGTTCGGTCTGCGTCAAGGGTTGCGGCCATTTGGCTGAACCCGGTGTGAGCTAGAAACGCCAGAGGCCCCGCAATCGCGGGGCCTCTGGCATTTTTGTGTCTGCCTCACCGGCCTCTTCGCGGGTAAACCCGCTCGCACAGGTAAAGCTCAGGTACGGAACCTGTGCAGTACCTGTGGGAGCGGGTTTACCCGCGAAGGGGCCGGATCAGGCTACAGCAGGTTCTTTAGCCACCGCCCTGTGTGCCAACAGGGTGTAGATACAAGGCAGCACAAACAAGGTAAACAGCGTGCCAATCGACATCCCGGTGGCGATCACCGTCCCGATGTCAAAACGGCTGACCGCCCCGGCGCCGGTCGCCAGAATCAGCGGCACCATGCCGAACACCATTGCCGCCGTTGTCATCAGCACTGGCCGCAGGCGAATCGCCGCCGCTTCCTCGATCGCCTCGCGCACGCTCAGGCCGCGTTCCTCACGCAGCTGGTTGGCGAACTCGACGATGAGGATGCCGTGTTTGCTGATCAGCCCGATCAAGGTCACCAGCCCGACCTGGGTGTAGATATTCATGCTCGATATACCCAGGAACAGCGGCAGCAGCGCCCCGCAGATCGACAATGGCACCGTCACCAGGATCACCAGTGGGTCGCGGAAACTTTCAAACTGTGCTGCCAGCACCAGGAAGATGATCGCCAGTGCCAGGCCGAAGGTAACCCACAGCGCGCTGCCTTCCTGAACGTACTGGCGGGCCACGCCGGCGTAGTCGAAGGCAAAGCCTTCCGGGGCCTCTTCGCGGGCGATGTCCTGCACCGTCTTCAGCGCTTCGCCCAGGCTGACCATGGGCACGCCCTGGATGATCGCCGAGTTCAACTGCTGAAACTGGTTGAGCTGGCGCGGGCGGGCGCGGTCGGTGAGGGTGATCAGGGTCGACAGCGGCAGCAGTTGGCCCTGGTCGTTCTTCACGTAGTAGTTGTTCAGCCAGCCGGGGTTGTCACGGTACAGCCGCTCGACCTGGGCTATCACCTTGTAGCTGCGTCCTTCCAGCGTGAACCGGTTGATTTCCGCCTCGCCCAGCAAGGTTGCCAGCGTGCCGCCCAAGGCGTCCATCGACACCCCCATCTGCGCTGCTTTTGCCCGGTCGATGTCGACCACCACTTCGGGCTTGTCGAAGGCCAGGTCGATGTCGAGGAAGGCGAACTTGCCCGACTCCTGGGCGCGGGTCTTGATGCGCTGGGCCACTTCCAGCAGTGCCGGGTAGTCACCTGCGGTATTGATCACGAACTGGAACGGCAGGCCCTCACCGGTACCGGGCAGGGAGGGCAGGTTGAAGCCGAAGATCTGCAGGCCGCCGATTTCCTCCAGTTTGGCCTGCACCAGTGGCAACAGCTCCATCTGTGTGCGCTCGCGCTCGTTCCAGGGTTTGAGCAGGAAGCCGCCGATACCCGTCTGCACGCCATTGAAGCCGTTGATCTGGAAGGATGAGTAGTATTCGGGGAAGGCCTTGAACAGCGTGGTGAACTCGTCGGTATAGGCGTTGAGGTAATCGAGGTTGGCCGGCTGCGGCGAGCTGCTCATCATGAAGATCACGCCCTGGTCTTCGTTGGGCGCCAGTTCGTTCTGGGTGAACTTGAGCAGCACCGGGATCAGGCACAGGATGATCACCGCAAACACCAGCACCACCGGGCGGCTATCCAGGGTGGCGTGCAACAGGCGCTGGTAGCGCACCTTCAGGTGCTCGAAGATCTTGTCCAGGCGATGGGCGAGGCCGCTGGGGTTCTGCTCCTGGCGCAGCAGCAGGGCGCACATCATCGGCGACAGGGTGAGGGCCACGATGCCGGAGATGACCACCGCCCCGGCCAAGGTCAGGGCGAACTCCTTGAACAAGGCCCCTGTGAGCCCGGTGAGGAAGCCGATGGGTGCATACACGGCGGCCAGGGTGATGGTCATCGACACCACCGGCATGGCGATCTCGCGGGCGCCCTCCAGTGCCGCGTCGAACGGCGACTTGCCTTCTTCCATGTGCCGGTGGATGTTCTCCACCACGACAATGGCATCGTCCACCACCAGGCCGATGGCCAGCACCATCGCCAGCAGTGTCAGCAGGTTCAGCGAGTAGCCCATCATCTGCATGAAGAACAGCACGCCGATCATCGACAGGGGAATGGTCACCACCGGGATCAGCACCGAGCGAAGGGCACCGAGGAACAGGAACACCACCACGATCACGATCAATACCGCTTCACCGAGGGTCTTGATCACTTCGTCGATTGAGGCCTGGATGAACAGCGTGGCGTCGTAAGCGATCGACACCTTCAGCGCCGAGGGCAACTGGCTTTCCAGCTCAGGCATGATACGCCGCACTTCCTTGATCACTTCCAGCGGGTTGGAGGCCGGGGTGGCCTTGATGCCGATATACACCGATGGCGTGCCGTCGAACGAGCTGACCGTGTCGTAGTTTTCTGCGCCCATCTCTACCCGCGCCACATCGCCCAGCAGCACGCGGCTGTCGCCGCTGGTCTTGACCGGCAGGGCGGCGAACGCTTCGGCCGACTTCAGCTCGGTACTGGCGTTGATACTGGTAACCACGTATTCGCCTTTCACCTCACCGGCAGCAGAGAGGAAGTTGTAGCGGCGTACGGCATTGGTCACGTCGGTGGCCGACAGGCCGAAGCCGGCCAGCTTCACCGGGTCGATCCAGATTCGCATGGCAAACACCTGGTTGCCGAGAATCTCCGCCTCGGCCATGCCTGGCAATGTGGCCAGCTTGGGCTGGATGACCCGTGACAGGTAGTCGGTGATCTGCGGGTTGCTCATTTCCTTGCTGTAGAAACTCACGTACATCAGCGCCGAGGCATCGGCGGCCTCCTTGCTCAGCACTGGGTCTTCGGAGTCCTGAGGGAGTTTGTTGCGCACTTCGTTGGCCTTGGCCAGCAACTCGGTGAACAACCGGTCGCTGTCGGCACCGATGCGCGCGTAGATGGAAATGATCGAGAAGTTCTGCCGGCTCACCGAGGTCATGTAGTCGATGCCTTCGGCACTTGCCAGGCTTTGCTGCAGTGGCTGGGTGATGTAGCCCTGGATGGTCTCGGCGTTTGCCCCGGGGTAAGCGGTGGTTACCGTGATCAGGGCGTTTTCCATTTGTGGGTACTGGCGGATCTGCAGCTTGTTCCAGGCCTGGAAGCCCAGCAGCAGGATCAACAGGCTGACCACGCTGGCCAGTACCGGGCGACGGATGAACGGATCGGTAAACGCCATGCCAGCCTCCTGTCAGTCCTTGCCCGCCGCGCCCTGTTCGGGCTTGAGGGCTTTGTCCTGGCCGATGCGGATCGCGGCGCCGGGGGTGAGCTTCAGTTGCCCGGCGGTGACCACCTGTTCGCCGGCTTGCAGGCCCTTGCTGACCACCACCACGCCGTCGCGGCGCTCGCCGGTTTGGACCGTGCGTTGTTCGGCGACCAGCTGGGGTTGGCCCTTGTCGTCGTTTTCTGGCTTGCCGTCCTTGTCCTTCTTCGGCGCGGCGACGTACACCGAGTTGCCGTACAGGGTGTAGGTAATGGCGCTTTCCGGCACTACCACTTGCGGTTGCGGGTTGGGCAGCAGGATCAGCAGGTTGGCGAACATGCCGGGCAGCAGCTTGCCGTCGGGGTTGGCCAAGGTGGCACGCACCAGCAGGTTGCGCGTGGTTTCCTCGACCTTGGGGTTGATGGCACTGAGGCTGGCGGGGAAGGTCTGGCCCGGGTAGGCGGCCACCTGCAACAGCACCTGCTGGCCCAGGCTCAACTTCGGCAGGGCCTGCTCCGGCACATTGAAGTCTACGTACAGGCTGGACGTGTCCTGCAGGGTGGCGATCATCGTGCCGGCGGCCAGGTACTGGCCGATGTCCACCTGGCGGATACCGATAGTGCCGCTGAACGGGGCATTGATGCTCTTCTTGATCTTCTGCGCCTTGAGCTGCTCGACCACCGCCTGGTTTCGGCGGTACTGGGAGCTAAGGCGGTCGAACTCGCCACGGGAGATGGCCGAGTCGCCGACCAGTTGGCTGCCACGGCCAAAATCGACTTTGGCCAGGCCCAGGTCGGCCTGGGCGGTGCCGAGCAGGGCAGTTTCCTGCTCGTCGTTGAGTTGCAGCAGCAGTTGCCCGGCCTTGACCTGCTGGCCCGAGTCGAAGTGCAAGGATTTGACGATACCTTCCACCTCCAGGCTCAGCTCCACACCTTGCAGTGCCTTGAGGCTGCCGACGGCGGGCAGGCGCTCTTGCCACTGGCGCTGTTCGGCCAAGGCTGCCGCTACGGTGATGGGCGGCTTGGGGGCAGTGAACATCTGGATCTGCTGATAGATCGAGAAAGCCTTGTAGCCCCCCAGGGCCAGCACGATCAGCAGAACCACGGCCAACATGATCAGCATGCGGCGGCGCAGCATAGGTCCGGTTCCTTGGATACGGTTGTTATTAGCCTGGACACGACAACGGGCGATCCTGCCCACGTGTGGATGGGGGAAGTATTGACTGTTTTTGGCTGGCCGGGAAATGGATTGCGATGGCGCGGCCTGCACAGCCCCTTGTAGGAGCGGCCTTGCGCCGCGAATGGGCCGCATAGCGGCCCCGGAAAGCAACACGCAGATGCAGAAATCCTGGGGCCGCTTTGCGGCCCATTCGCGGCACAAGGCCGCTCCTACAACGACCGAGTGTGCCTGTGGGAATCAGACGAGATGCAGATGGTTGTCCCAGAAGCCGGATGGCAGGTTCATCGGTTGCCCGACCAGTTCGGCCTTGCGGCAATCGTAGAACCGGCAACGGCCCTGCCCGGAGGTGACGATAAAGCCGTCTTTCACCGCGCCAACCCCTGCGCAATCAGGCATGGGTGCATCCAGGCGAACTGCGCCGCTGTCCAGGTCCCAGACAAACAGGCGGTTGGCCCGGGGCGCGGTCAGTGCCACCAGCCGCAGTTCGCTGTGGATGGCAACGCTTGCGGTGTACTGGGCCATGGCCTGCAACTGCCGCTCTGGCACCGGGAAGGCCTTGAACGGCTCGCCCGGGCGCTTGATCGCCAGCAGCTCGGCAGTTTCATCGGCATCGCCCATGAACTGCTGGCAGGCGGCGATGGTGCCATCGCTGCCCACCGCCAGGTGGCGCACGCTGTTCATCTGCTGGGCCAGGGTTTCCTTGCTCAGCAGGGTGCCGTCGCGTTGCATCAGCACCAGGCTCGGCTGCATGGCGTCAAGGTTCATCTCCACCCGGCTTTCGGCTTCGGTGCGAATACCGCCGTTGGCCACGATCAGCGTTTCGCCATCGGGCAGCCAGGCCACCTCGTGCGGGCCGATGCCGTGGGTCGGGATCTCGCCGGTGTGTACAAGGCGTTCACCTTCGAAGCGGTACACGCCGAGCACGCCCCGGCCCGGGTCGGTGGTGTCGTTCTCGGTGGCATACAGCCATTCGCCGCCTTTGTGCACCACGGCGTGGCCGTAGAAGTGCCGGTTCGGCTGCGAGGCTACCGTTTGCAGCAGGCGCCCGTCGCGCAAGTCGACCAGGTAGCTTTCGGTACCTGGGCGACGGGCGACGAACAGGGCGATCGGCTGCTCGGGGTGGTGGATGATGGCATGGCAACGCTGTGCGACCTGGGTACTGAACACCTGGGTGCCGTCCAGGCGGAAACCGACGGCATAGTGCTTGCCGTCGCCATCGTCACGCGCCGAGAGCAGCAAGGGTTCGCTGCCTTTGTTGCGGAACAGGCTCCAGCCGCCCAAGGTGAGGGCGCTGAGCAATACGCTACCGATTTTGAGTGCCTGGCGTCGCAGCATGATCAGTCACCGTCGTTGGCATTGAAGCCCAGCTGGATGTTCAACGCCTTGGCCAGCTCGCCTTCGTGCAGGCGGTGGACGACGTTGAGGCTGTCGTAGATCTGGTTGAGGGTTTGCTGGCCAGCGTCGTCGGCCAACAGCTCACCGAGGGTTTTCTGATTGTCGGCCAGCAGTTTGAGCGAGGTAGCGTAGGCGGCGTCGATCTTGTCCGCCAGCGCTTTCTGATCGCTGGGCAGCAGGCCACGCAGGCCCTGGTTGTCGACCCCGACCCAAACGGTTTCGGCGGCCTTGAGGGTGGCCTCCAGGCTTTTCAGCGAGTTGTGGCTGCGCCAGGCTTCGGCTTGCAGCGGCTGCGCGATGCCCTTGCTCTGGCGACCCATCGGCGCACCCAGCTTCTTCTTCAGGGTATCCAGGGCGGTGACCTGGGAGCGCAGCAGGTCGGCGATTGCCTCGTGGGAATCGGCGTAGCGCTGGTTCGGGAACTTGGTCATCTGCGAAAGCATGCCGTCGGTGCTGTTCCAGCCCTTGAGGATCTCCTCGGCCAGGACCTTCTGGTGTTCACCGATGGCCACCAGCAGCGGGCAGTAGCGGGCTTTCTGCTCGGCCGTGGCGATGTCCGGCTTGCTGTCGAACAGGATGTACTCGTAGGCCGACAGGCCACGAACCACCACGCTGGACTTGCCCAGGGTCGTGGCATCGACCGGCTTGTCGCCATTGACCAGCTGTTCGACCTGGCGGCCGACCAGGTTCTTCTTGTCGGGCCAGAACTGTACCTGCCAGGCGCGGTTGCCTTCGGCCAGCGGGCCGACCAGCAGCGGCTGCAACTCGGCCCAGGCCTTTTGCGCGTTGAGGAAGTCGGCGCGGGCCTTGTCCAGGTTTTCCTTGCCTTCGCAGTAGGCCAGGGCGCTGGCGGCCAGCGCGCGATCGGCTTCGACCCAGCGGCTGTAGGTGGGCAGAATGACCTGTTTGGCGATGGCGGCAGAGGTCACTGCTTGCGGATCCTGCGGCGAGCAGGCACCGAGGGCGAGTGCGGCGAGGCTGGTGAACAACAGTTTGGGTCGGAACATGCCCGGCTCCTTTGCGCGTTTTAAAGTGAGTTCAGGAACGCCAGCAACGCGGCGCGCTGCTCGGCATTGAAAGTGAGTACGAAGTTGCGTGCCGCGTCGGCTTCGCCACCATGCCAGAGCACGGCTTCAAGCAGGTTGCGGGCGCGGCCGTCGTGCAGGAACTGGCTGTGGCCGCTGACCGTTTCGTTCAGGCCCACGCCCCACAGGGGCGGGGTCCGCCAGTCCTGGCCGTTGGCGGCAAATTCGGTGCGTTCGTCAGCCAGGCCCGGGCCCATGTCATGCAGCAGCAGGTCGGTGTAAGGGCGGATGACCTGGTTGGCCAGCTCTGGCTCGGCGGCATCGGCGGCGGTGGTGAACTGCGGAGTGTGGCAGCCCTGGCAGCCGGCCTGGTAGAACAGGTTCTTGCCCGCCAGCACCTGCGGCGCGTTCACATCGCGGCGGGCCGGTACGGCCAGGTTGCGGGTGTAGAAGGTGACCAGGCGCAGGATGTTGTCGCTGACTTCCTTTTCGCCATCGGCACCGTCACCGTTGGGCGCGGCCAGGCAGTCGGCCTGGGCAGGGGTGCAATCGTCCTTGGGTTGCAGGGTACTGGTCAGGCCCATGTCGCCGACAAAGGCGTGCACGTTCTGCTGGTTGACGTTGGGCTGCCCGGCCTTCCAGCCGAAGCGACCGACCACGGTCTTGCCCTGGGCGTCGTCCCACACCCGGTTGGCCCGCCCGCGAATGCCGTCGCGGTTGTGGTCGTCCGGGTCTTCGTTGGCCAGCAGGTCGGCTTCGGGGATGGCTTCGAGCAGGCCCAAGCCGATCATCGGGGGGGCTACCCGCGCCGAAAAACGGGTGTCGGGGTGCATCACGCCATAGCCGAGCTGGGTAATCTGCAGGGTTGGCTTGCGCAGCTCGACCTGGTGGCCGTCCTTGAACGACACGGTTTCCTGGGTGTAACTCACCCGCACCTTGCCTTCTGGCGCCACGCCAGGGATGGCCATGTCCTGCAACTGGGTGCCGTACACCGGCTCCGGCACCACGCCGAGGCGCTCGATGACTTTGGCCAGGTAGGGCTGGTCGGGGATCGACAGGCGTACCAGCATGCCCACCGCGTTGCTGTCATCCGGCTCTGGCGGGTGGCCACGGCCATCGCGCACATGGCAGTTCTGGCAGGCGTTGGTGTTGAACAGCGGGCCCAGGCCATCACGTGCGGTGGTGGTGGACGGGGCGATCACCCAGGGGTTGCGGAAGAAGCTGTTGCCCACGGCGAAGTCCAGGCGCCGCTCGGGCGAGAGGTTGGCCGAGGGCAATGAATAGGCGTTGCGGTCGCTGCGCTGCACGGTCGCCTTGCCACCCGACAACGCTTCGCCGGGCTCGGCCTGGGTGAAACGCGGGGCGTCGTCACAGGCGGCGAGGGCAAGGGTTAGCAGCAGGGGGGAAAGTCGGGACAGCGACGAGGACATCAAGGATCCTGGGCGTGAGCGAAAACCGGCGTGCAAGCTTAGCAAAGTGGGGGTGTTTGAATAAGAGCAATTTGCAATTGCTGGATGAAATCGGTGTCAGTTGGCCAGTGTTTTTGATGGCCTGGTCGGGCCCTATCGCCGGCAAGCCAGCTCCCAAAGGTAAACCACCAGCCTCAAAACCTGTTGAGTACCTGTGGGCGCTGGCTTGCCTGCGATAGGGCCAGATGCCAAAAAGGCGACCCGAAGGCCGCCTTTTCTGAGAACCGCTACAGCAAGATCAGAATTCGTGATCTGCGGTGTCCGGATTCAGGTTGGCAATACCCAGCTTGCCTGCAGCCTGCTCGATCGCACCGGTCTGCTTGACCAGGGCGGCGATGGCGTCACGCACGATCTGGTTGCCGGCTGCGTTGTCGGCGGCGATCAGCTGGTCGTAGTGCTCGCCTTTGAGGGCGTGGTCGACGATCACCTGGATCTTGGCTTCGGTGGCTTCCAGGTCGGCCTTGAGGGTGGCGTCGGCGGCCGGGTCAGCCTTGGCGACCAGCGACGACAGGCTCGGGCCGGCCACCTTGGTGCCGTCCGGGCGGGTGTACTCGCCCAGGTAGACGTTGCGGATGCCTTTGGCGTCATAGAAGTGCGAGTAGTGGGTGTTGTCGCTGAAGCAGTCCTGCTCGTCTTCCGGCGAGTTGGCTTCCAGCGAAACTTTCATGCGCTCGCCAGCCAGTTCGCCCAGCGACAGGCTGCCCATGCCGAACAGCATCTTGCGCAGGCCGTCGTTGACAGGCTCTGCTTCCAGCTTGGCACGGTAGTTGTCGGCAACGTTCGGCGCCCAGTTGCCGACCATCTCTTCGAGGTCCTTGACCAGCAGGTCGGTGACCGCTTTCAGGTAGGCACGGCGGCGATCGTTGTGGCCGCCAGTGGCGCCCTGGCCTTCCAGGTAGTCCGACGCAGGGCGATTACCAGCGCCTGGGCCGGTGCCGTTCAGGTCCTGGCCCCAGAGCAGGAACTCGATGGCGTGGTAGCCGGTGGCGACGTTGGCTTCAGAACCGCCCAGTTCGTTCAGGCTGGCCAGCTTCTCGGGGGTGATGTCCTTGACGTCGACCTTCTCTTCGCCCACCTGGATCTCGGTATTGGCGATGATGTTGGCGCCGGCGGCCGGGTTGCCCAAGGCGTGCTCGTAGCTCTTGTCGACGTAGTCGATCAGGCCTTCGTCCAGCGGCCAGGCGTTCACCTGGCCTTCCCAGTCGTCGATGATGGTGTTGCCGAAGCGGAAGGCCTCGGTCTGCAGGTACGGTACGCGCGAGGCGAACCAGGCTTCCTTGGCGGCCTTCAGGGTTTCGTCGTTGGGCTTGGCCAGGAACGCGTCGACTGCAGTCTGCAGGGCCTTGGCGGTGCTCAGCGAGTCGCTGTACACGGCGTAGACCATTTCGGCGTAGTGCTTGACCACGGCTTTGCCGGCGGCTTCGTCGACAGCCCCTGGCGCAGCAGCGGTGGTGCTGGCGGCAGCAGCAGGTGCCTGGGCTTGCGGCGCGGCGGCTTTGTCGTCCTTTTCACCGCAACCGGCGAGAGCGATGGCAATGGCCAGCAGACTGGCGGAGGCCAGAGGCATTCGAATCATTATTGGTTTTCCTGCATCGTGTGGTTGGACCAAGGGGTGGACCGTGCGCCGTGGCACGCGAAACCGCAACATCATGCGAAAGATTTGCATTTGCTGTAAAGGGGCGGGCGTGCAATTCATGTAATTGCCGGTCACAGCCTGTAACCGGGCAGGCCGGCTCAGAGCATCGAAACCTGATTCCGCTGCGCCTGCTTGAGGAAACTGGTCAGCTCACGGGCCGACAGCGGCTTGCTGTAGTGATAGCCCTGGCCCTCGTGGCATCCCTGGGCAACGATGTAGGTTTCCTGTTCGGCGGTTTCCACCCCTTCGGCAATCACCTGCATGCCCAGGCTCTTGCCCAGCTGGATGATGGCCCGAACGATGGTGGCGTCGTCATCGTCGTCGAGCAGGTCCTGGACGAAGCTCTTGTCGATCTTGATCTTGTCCAGCGGCAGTGATTTCAGGTAGCTGAGCGACGAATAGCCTGTGCCGAAGTCGTCGATGGCAATCAGCGCCCCGGAGCGGCGCAGGCTCAGCAGGTGCTGGGCGGCCGTGCTGATGTCTTCCATCAGGCCGGTCTCGGTCACTTCCAGCTCCAGGCTGCGTGGCGGCAGGCGGTAGGCCTGGAGAAGGTTGTTGACCACCCGCGGCAGTTCACTGTGGTGGAGCTGCACGGTGGACAGGTTGACCGCCATGCGCAGCTCGCTGAAGCCTTGGTCGTGCCATTCGCGCAGTTGCCGGCAGGCCTGGTCCAGTACCCATTCGCCGATGCTGATGATGCTGCCGTTCTGTTCGGCCAGCGGAATGAACTGGTCCGGCGGGACCATGCCCAGCTCCGGATGCTGCCAGCGCAGCAGCGCCTCGACGCCGACCACGCGGTGGTCGCGGTAGCTGATCTGTGGCTGGTACACCAGGTACAGCTGGTTGCGCGGCAGGGCTTCGCGCAGGTCCTTTTCCAGCTCGCGCCGGCGACGCATCTCGCTGTCGACGCTGGCGATGTAGAACTGGTAGCGGTTGCGCGAACGGGCCTTGGCCAGGGTCATGGTCTGTTCGGCTTTCTGCAGCAGCTTCTCGGTGCTGTCGCCGTCTTCGGGGAACAAGGTGATGCCGATGGTGGCGCGCAGGCGGATCTGCTGGTGGTGGTCGAGGTCGAAGGGCACTTCCAGGTCGTCGAGGATGCTTTGCGCCAGTTCGGCCGCCTCATAGGGCTGCTCGATATTGGCCTGCACCAGGGCAAACTGGTCACCGCCCAGCCGCGCCAAAGCGCCCAGGCGGCCGCTGTGGGCCCGCAGGCGGTCGGCCAGGGCCAGCAGCAACTGGTCACCGACCTGGTAGCTGAACTGCTCGTTGATGCCCTTGAAGTCGTCCAGGCCCACGCACAGCACCGCCACACGGTGTTGCAGGCGGCCGCCGTCGACGAGAATCTTGTCCAGTTGCTGCTGCAGTTGCTGGCGGTTGGGCAGGCCGGTGAGAAAATCGTACTGGGCCATGCGCTGCAGGCTGTTTTCGGCTTCATGGCGCAAGTGGGTATTGCGCTCGATCGATGCCAGCAGCTGGTTGGCGGTATTGACCCAGAGGCCCAGTTCGTTCTTTTCGTGGCCCTTGAGTAGCGGTATCTGGTGCTGGCTGGGGCGGTCGGGGTTGATCTGGGTGAGGTGCTCGATGATCTTGGACAGCGGCTTGGTCAGGAGCCAGTGGTAGACCAGGTACAGCACCAGGCCCATGGCCAAGGCCCGCAGTACGCCGGAAATGAAGATGATCACCGCGTTGATCAGGAAGTCTTCGCCGTAGGATGAGGTGTCCAGGGTAATGCTCAGGTCGCCGTAGTATTCGCTGTAGGGGCCGCGGCCGACCAGTTGCGTGGTGTAGGTGCGTTCCTGGCCGAGGATCGGGTCGGTCAGCCAGCGCATGGACATGTCCTGCAGCGGGCGGGACTTTTCTGCCAGCATGGTTTCGTTGGGGTGGCCGATGGACGCCATGCGCACCGACTCGTCCTGGAACAGGCCTTCCATCACCTGCATGCCCATTTCGCGGTCGAGGCTGTACACCGCCTGGGTGGAGGGGTCGCGGAACATGTCGAGGATGCGCTGGGCATCGTTGTTCACGGCCTGGCGGGTCTTGTAAGTGTCGTAGACAATTTGCGCACAGCTGAGCACGACGCCAACCGCCAACGCCGACAGCAGCACGACCCTGAGCAACTTGACCGACAAGCTGTTCCGCAATTCCAGCTTCAATGGGGTTTCCTTAATCCATGCGCATGGCATCATTTTGCCATCAACGATGACGATACACTACCGGCCGATCATGAGCAGTGTATCGGTTGCCTGACCCCGCAACTTGAGTGCGCTGTGTCAATCTTCCAGAGGTTTGATGTTAGCGCGGTATACGGGCTGAGCAAGCAAAACCGTGCCGGCCTCTGCGCGGGCACAGGCATAAAAAAACCCGGCACATGGCCGGGTCTTTACGTTCAGGGCTGAAGGACTCAGGCCTTGAAGGTCTTGCCTTCGAACTGCTCGGCAACGAAGGCCCAGTTGACCAGGTTCCAGAACGCCTCGACGTACTTCGGACGCAGGTTGCGGTAGTCGATGTAGTAGGCGTGTTCCCAGACGTCGCAGGTCAGCAGTGGGGTGTCGCCGCTGGTCAGCGGGCAACCGGCGCCGATGGTGCTGGCCAGGGCCAGGGAACCGTCAGCTTTCTTCACCAGCCAGCCCCAGCCGGAACCGAAGGTGCCAACCGAAGTCTTGGTGAACTCTTCCTTGAACTTGTCGAAGGAACCGAAAGCGGCGTTGATGGCTTCAGCCAGGGCACCGGTAGGCTGGCCGCCGCCGTTTGGCGACAGGCAGTTCCAGTAGAAGGTGTGGTTCCAGACCTGAGCGGCGTTGTTGAAGATGCCACCCGAAGAGGTCTTGACGATCTCTTCCAGGGTCTTGCCTTCGAATTCGGTGCCTGGGACCAGGTTGTTCAGGTTCACGACATAGGTGTTGTGGTGCTTGTCGTGGTGATACTCCAGGGTTTCCTTGGAGATGTGCGGCTGCAGGGCATCGTGGGCGTACGGCAGCGGCGGCAATTCAAAAGCCATGGTGGATCTCCTGATTCAGGTCTAGTTCGCGGTTTGCGCAGGGCCGATCACGGGCGGCCCTCTGAGCGTCGGCGAGTTTGTACTCTTTGCGACGCAAGGGGGCGATCATAGCACCAGCCCCGGCGCATAACCACGCAACAAACATAGGGAATAGAGGTTCCGCAGCGGTTGGCGGGTACCGACCAGTGGTGGTCGTTTCCAGGCCAACCGATGTGTGCCGGGCCATGCAGGCCAGAGCTCAGTTGAAGATCAATTGCGCCGCCACCGCGAACATCATCACCGCCACCATCAGGTCGAGCATGCGCCAGGTCGCCGGGCGGGCCAGCCACGGTGCCAGCCAGGCCGCACCGATCGCCAAGGTCGAGAACCACAGCAGCGAGGCACTGGCCGCCCCGGCCACATAGGCGCCAGGCTCGGTCTGCTGGGCGCCCAGCGAGCCGATCAGCAACACCGTATCAAGGTAGACGTGCGGGTTCAGCAGCGTTACCGCCAGCGCACTGAGCAGTACGGCACGGCGCGAGCGCATGCCTTGGCCTTCCTGGTGCTGCAGGCTTTGTTTGGAAAAGGCACTGCGCAGGGCTTTGGCGCCGTACCAGATGAGGAACAACGCGCCGCCCCAGCGCGCAACGGCCAGCAAGGTCGGGTTTTGCGCCAGCACCGTGGCCAGGCCGAATACCCCGGCAGCCACCAGCAGAGCGTCACAGACAATGCACAGCGCCGCTACCGGCAGGTGATGCTCGCGGCGCAGGCTCTGGGCGAGGACGAAGGCATTCTGGGTGCCGATGGCCATGATCAGGCCGAAGGCCACCAGCATGCCGTTGAGATAGCTTTGCCACATGGCGTGCCCTCCATAAAGGAAACTAAAGATGCTGGCCATTGTGGTGGTTGGCGCTGTATAAGAAAAACAAATAAAGCTGATCAGGCATTAGGAAAATCGATGTTCGACTACAAGTTGCTCGCCGCCTTGGCGGCGGTGATCGAACAGGGTGGTTTCGAGCGTGCCGCGCAAGTGCTCGGTTTGTCGCAGTCGGCCATCTCCCAGCGCATCAAGCTGCTTGAAGCGCGGGTCGGGCAACCGGTGCTGGTGCGTGCCACGCCGCCCAGCCCGACCGAAGTCGGCCGCCAGTTGCTCAACCATGTGCAGCAGGTGCGCCTGCTTGAACGTGACTTGCAGCGCCAGGTGCCGGCGCTGGACGAAGAGGGCATGCCGGAGCGCCTGCGCATCGCCCTGAACGCCGATAGCCTGGCCACCTGGTGGGCGGGTGCGGTGGGCAACTTCTGTGCGCAGCAGAACGTGCTGACCGACCTGGTGGTAGAAGACCAGGAAGTGGGCCTGAAACGCATGCGTGCCGGCGAGGTGGCGGCCTGCCTGTGTGGCAGTGAACGCCCGGTTGCCGGGGCGCGCAGCCTGCTGCTGGGGGCCATGCGCTACCGGGCGTTGGCCAGCCCCGGCTTCATGGCGCGGCATTTCCCCCAGGGTTTTGTCGCCAGCCGCTTGGCCCGAACCCCCGCTATCGTGTACGGCCCGGATGATTTCCTGCAGCATCGTTACCTGGCATCACTGGGCATCGAGGACGGTTTCCTGCACCACCTGTGCCCGTCGTCCGAAGGCTTCCTGCGCATGACCGAGGCCGGGCTGGGCTGGGGGTTGGTGCCCGAACTGCAGGCTCGGGAGCAGCTGGCCAGCGGGCAGTTGGTGGAAATCTGCAGCGATACCCCCATCGACGTGCCGCTGTACTGGCATCATTGGCGCAATGGCGGGCAATTGCTCGCGCAACTGACCGACCACCTGCGGCACACCGCGCAGCAATGGCTGGTGCCCTTGTAGCCACGGCTGGCGTCAGTTGCATCTGAAATTTGGCAAGACGGAGTCTTACATGCGAATTCTGGTCACCGGCGCGAGTGGCTTCATTGGCGGGCGCTTTGCGCGCTTCGCCCTGGAGCAGGGCCTGGACGTGCGGGTCAGCGGCCGCCGCGCCGAAGGGGTCGAGCACCTGGTCAGGCGCGGCGCCCAGTTCATCCCAGGCGACCTGGGTGATCCCGAGCTGGCCCGCCGCCTGTGCCAGGGCATGGAGGCTGTGGTGCACTGTGCCGGCGCGGTGGGCAACTGGGGGCGCTACCAGGACTTCTACCAAGGCAATGTGGTCGTCACCGAAAACGTGGTCGAGGGCTGCCTGAAGGAACATGTGCGGCGCCTGGTGCACCTGTCGTCGCCGTCGATCTACTTCAATGGCCGCTCGCGCCTGGACATCCGTGAAGACCAGGTGCCGCGTCGTTTTCACGACCACTATGGGCAAACCAAGCACCTGGCGGAGCAAAAAGTGTTCGGGGCCCAGGAGTTCGGCCTTGAAGTGCTGGCGCTGCGCCCGCGCTTCGTCACAGGTGCCGGCGATGCCAGTATCTTCCCGCGGCTGATGCAGATGCAGCGCAAAGGCCGCGTGGCAATCATCGGCAACGGCCTGAACAAAGTCGACTTCACCAGCGTGCACAACCTCAACGAGGCACTGCTCAGCGCCTTGTTCGCCGATGACCGTGCGCTGGGCCAGGCCTACAACATCAGCAATGGCCAGCCGTTGCCGCTGTGGGACGTGGTCAACTACGTGATGCGCCAGATGCAGCTGCCGCAGGTTACCCGCTACCGTTCCTATGGCCTGGCCTACAGCCTGGCCGCGGTGAACGAGGCCGCCTGCATGCTGTGGCCAGGGCGCCCGCAACCCACCCTGTCGCGCCTGGGGATGCAGGTGATGAGCCGTGATTTCACCCTGGATATCAGCCGTGCGCGGCAGTACCTGGACTACCAGCCCAAGGTCAGCCTGTGGACGGCGCTGGATGAATTCTGCGGTTGGTGGAAGCATTTGCCGCCTGGGCAGTAAAGCCGCTGGCGTGACAATGGTCATCAACACGCCGCGCTTGCGGTTTATACTCGTGCCTCTTTGCGACTACCGCGGTTGAATGTATCCATGCGTAACCATGCTCACGATGACTACGATGACGTGCCTACCTTGCGGGCGGGCACCGTTGATGATGACGAACTGATGCCGGCGCACGTGGTGCGCAGCCGCCAGAAAGCCGCCCGCGGGGCCAGCACGGCGCCGTTGTGGGCGCTGCTCGGCGCTTCGTTCATCGCGTTGGCGGGCCTGGGCTGGTGGAGCTTCCAGCAGATCTCGCTGATGGAGCAGCAGCTGGTGGCGACCCAGGAGAGCTTTGCCCGCATCAGTGAAGAAGCCGCCGGGCGTTTGCAGGCGATCAGTGGCAAGGTGGAGGCCAGCGAATCCGGCGTTACTAGCAGTAGCGAGGCGCTGAAGCTGCAGTTGCGCCAGTTGCAGAAGGGTGTGGCCGGTCAGACCGGTGACTTGGGTAAACGCCTGGAGCAAGTGTTGGCTGATACCCGTGAACAGCAGAAGGCTGTGACCGAGCTGCAAAGCCAGCTGCAGGCGCAGCTGAAGCTGGTGAACGGCGAGCTGGCCGCGTTGCGTTCGGGTCAGGTTGATGGCGGCAAGCTGGATGCCCAGTTCAAAGGCCTGAACGAGCAGGTTGCCGCGCTGAAGGCCGCGCAGGTGGATGGCGGCAAGCTGGACGGGCAGCTCAAGAGCCTGGGCAGCGAAGTGGCGGCACTGAAGAAGCAGGGCAACCCGAGCGCGGCAATCCAGGGCCTGGAACAGGATATCCTTGTGTTGAAGAGCCAGATCGACAACCGCCCGGCTGCGGCAGCGTCCGGTGGTGCGTCGGTGCAGGAGTTCGATGCCTTCCGGGCGCAGATGACCCGCAACCTGAATACCTTGCAGAGCCAGATCCAGAACTTGCAGCAGCAGATCAGTGCCAGGCCCTGACATGGCAGGGGAGGGCGTTGCCCTCCTATCGCGACACAAGGCCGCTCCTACCGGAGATCGCGTTCCCCTGTAGGAGCGTCGCGATAGGGCCGCAAAGCGGCCCCGGCAATCGTGATTACAACCGCGGATAATCGATATACCCCACCGGCCCCTTGCCATAGAAAGTCTCAGGCCGCGCCTCGTTCAACGGCGCATCCGCCGCCAGCCGCGCCGGCAGGTCGGGGTTGGCGATGAACGGCACGCCAAACGCCACCGCATCGGCCTTGCCACTGGCCAGGGCCGCATTGGCGCTGGCTTTGTCAAACCGCTCGTTGACGATGTACAAGCCGCCGAACGCTTCTTTGATCAATGGGCCGATGCTGTCATCCGCTTCCCGCTCCCGCGAGCAGATAAAGGCAATGCCCCGCTTGCCCAGCTCGCGAGCCACATAGCTGAACGTTTCGGCGCGGTCGGCATCACCCATGTCGTGAGCATCGGCACGCGGCGCCAAGTGCACGCCTACGCGGTTCGCGCCCCACACTTCGATGGCCGCATCGGTCACCTCCAACAGTAGGCGTGCACGGTTTTCCAGCGACCCGCCATAGCGGTCGGTGCGCTGGTTGGTGCTGCTTTGCAGGAACTGGTCGAGCAGGTAACCGTTGGCGCCGTGAATCTCTACACCATCGAAACCGGCAGCCTTGGCGTTCTCGGCACCGCTGCGGTAGGCCTCGACGATGTCGTTGATTTCCTCGGTTTCCAGCGCGCGCGGGGTGGGATAGTCACTTAGCGGGCGCACCAGGCTTACATGGCCCTTGGGCTGGATCGCGCTAGGGGCAACCGGCAGCTCGCCGTTCAGGTAGCTGGGGTGGGAAATACGGCCAACGTGCCACAGTTGCAGGAAGATGCGCCCGCCGGCGGCATGCACGGCCTTGGTGACGTTGTTCCAGCCACGCACCTGCTCATCGTTCCAGATGCCGGGGGTATCCGGGTAGCCGACGCCCATGGCACTGACCGAAGTCGCCTCGCTGAGGATCAGCCCGGCGCTGGCGCGCTGCACATAGTATTCGGCCATCAGCGCATTGGGCACGCGGCCTTCGTCGGCCCGGCAGCGGGTGAGCGGGGCCATGATGATGCGGTTGGGCAGTTGCAGGTCGCCCAGGGTGATCGGATCGAAAAGCGTGGTCATAGCGGTTACCTGCCTTGTCAAAGTGCTTGGCGCAGTTGTTCGAGGAACGCCTCGATGGTGGCTTCGTTGCGTTTGAAGAAGTGCCATTGGCCAATCTTCTGGCTGCTGATCAGCCCGGCGCGCTGCAAGGTGGCCAGGTGGGCGGAGACGGTCGACTGCGACAAGCCGCAGCGTTGGTCGATCTGCCCGGCACACACACCGTTTTCGGTGCTGTGGTACTGGTCGGGGAACTGCGTTGCCGGGTCTTTCAGCCAGCTGAGGATTTCTCGCCTGACCGGATGGGCCAGCGCTTTTATGATTTCGTCGAGATCGAGAGGCATGGGTTGAGGCTCGTTGTAGCGGTATATCGCGATAGGGCGAAATGTAAATCGCCCGATCCCGATACACAAATACGAAGAGGTTCTGAGCTGAGTACGAATCGCTATATCGCGTTATAACGATATGCTGGTGAGCGGTGCTAGACTGCGCCCATGAACTACCTCGCACATCTGCACCTGGGCGGCCCGGCGCCGCAACAACTGCTTGGCAGCCTGTATGGCGACTTCGTCAAAGGCTCGCTGGAAGGGCGCTTTCCACCTGCGCTGGAGGCGGCTATCCGGCTGCACCGGCATATCGACAGCTACACCGATCGGCACCCGTTGGTGCTGGCCGCACTGGCGCGCTTTCCGCGTGAGCGGCGGCGCTTTGCCGGCATCGTCCTGGATGTATTCTTCGACCATTGCCTGGCGCGGGATTGGGGCAACTACGCCGAGCAGCCCCTTGAGCAGTTTACTGGCGCGTTTTATCGGGTGCTGCTGGCGGAGCCAGAGCTGCCGGGGCGGCTGGCGCGGATTGCACCGTTCATGGCAGCGGATGACTGGCTAGGGGCGTATGGCGATTTTGCCACCCTGGAGCATGTGTTCAACGGCATTGCCCGGCGTTTGTCGCGACCTGAGGGCATGGCGGGGGTGATGGGGGAGCTTGAGCGGCTGTATGAGCCGCTGCTGGCGGATTTTCGCGAGTTCTATCCGCAGCTGCAGGCCTTTGCAGCGGCGCAGCGTAGGGCTGAGGACCTGTAGCGCCTGTGAGATCGAGCGCCGCCCGCGCGTCGCTTCGCTTCGCAGCACAAGGCTGCTCCCACATCTGTTTCGGGCCAATTACGCCTGTACCAATGCGCGCGACCGCCTTGTTTGTCCGACACGATATCGAGGTGAACACCAAGGGACCGCGCGCCTATGCCCCAGGAATAACTGGCCCGAAACAGATGTAGGAGCAGCCTTGTGCTGCGAAGCGCCGCGCGGGCGGCGCTCGATCTCGCAGGCGCCAGCTTGCCCACGCCAGGCTCAGGCAGCCCGCGCCTGCCGCCTTGGCACTGCTTCAACTTCCTCAACCCCGAACAACGCCAGGTGAATTGCCTGCTGCGCCTGCAACGCCAGCACCGCCCGTTCCTTGCCCACGCTGCCGACAGGTTGCAGCAGGTGAATGCACACCTCGCCCCGCGGCTGGGCAAACAGGCGCATCAGGTGCGACACCAGGTCATCATCGCCAATGAACGGCGCAATCGGGTCGATCTGGCCATCCCGCAAATACTGGATAGCCACCGGCTGCACCGCCACGCCGCGATCGATGGCACCTGCCAGCAGGCGGCCATGGAAGGTGCGCAAGGTGCGACCGCTGGTAGTGGTGCCTTCGGGGAAGATCAGCAGCGGCCGGGCCAGCCCCAGTTGCCCGGCGATCTGTTCGCGCAGGCGCTGGCTGTCACCCCCGCCACGGCGAATGAACAGCGTGCCGGCTTTTTCCGCCAGCCAACCCGCCACCGGCCAATGACGCACCTCGGCCTTGGACAGGAATGACAGCGGCAGCAGCATGCCGAGCAGGGGGATATCGGTCCACGAGACATGGTTGCTGACCCACAGCATCGGCCGTTGCGGCAACTCACCCACCACCCGCACATCGAAGGGCAGGGCGGCGACCAGGCGTTTCATGAACAGGCAGGTCCAGCGCTGGCGGCGTTCGATGGGGGCCTTGAAGCCCAGGCGTTCACCGAGGGCGATAAGGCTGGCCATCAACATGCCCAGCAACAGTACCAGCAGCAGTCTGCTCAGGCGGGCTACTACCCGCAGCTTCGGCATCACACCGCTGCCTTGAAGTGGCGGGCGTAGCGCGGGCACAGGTCGTCGCGCTTGAGCAGGATGAACACGTCGGCCACCTGGAAGTCCTCGTCCCAGCACGGTTCGCCGCAAATCTTCGCGCCCAGGCGCATGTAGGCCTTGAGCAGCGGTGGCATTTCGGCGATGACGTTACCCGGCAGGGCCAGGCTTGGCAGCGGGTTCTTCGGTTCGGCACGCAGGTGCTCGTTGCACAGGTAGCGGTCACGCAGGCGCTGCATCACGGCATGGGCCTGTATGCCGCCATCCTGCATGGGGATGCTGGCGCAGCCCATCAGGTAGCTGTAGCGGCCCTCGTTGAGCACCTCGGCCAGTTCACCCCACAGCACGGCGATGGTGCCGCCGTTGCGGTAGTCGGGGGCTACGCAGGTTCGGCCCAGCTCCAGGATCGGGCCCTGCAGCTGCAACAGGCCGTGCAGGCGGAATTCTTCTTCGCTGTAGAAGCGGCCCAGGCTGCTGGCGGCCTGGTGGTCGAGCAGACGGGTGGTGGCCACCAGCTCGCCGGTGCTCAGGTCACGCACACCAATATGGCGGCAGTGCACGTCGTAGTCGTCCATGTCCAGGCCCTGCTCGGCACCCTTGAGCTTGGCCTTGAATTCTGCGCTGAACACTTTGAAACGCAGGGCCTGGGCCTCTTGCAGCGCCGCGGCGCCAACCAGGCGTTCGGCTTGCAGACGGCGTTCAGTGCTGTTGTCGCCAGAATGAGCGATCCGAGTCATTACGAGTCTCCATAAGCCAGCCATGAGGGTTGCGGCCGGTCGGCTTTGTTGTGCAAAGTCAGCCTAGGTAGGCGCGGTGTCACCCCTGTGAATCTTTGGTGATGCTTGCGTGACACCCCCGAACCTTGACCAGAAAGCCCCAGCAAGGAGCCGTCCCATGGCCTGGTTGCAACGATTGAACGACCCGCTTCGCCACGCGCCGGCGGGCACTCTGGGCGAAACCTATGCCGCGCTGCTCGAGCGCCTCGGCCCGGTTGCCCCCTTCGAACTGGCGGCACTGGGCGGGCGCGCGATGGCCACGCCGGGCCTGGCTTTTCTGGTGGGTTACCAGGCCGCCTTGCGCGTGCTGTGGCCCAGTGCACCGCCCAGCCTCGGCGCCCTGTGCGCCACCGAGCGGCGCAGCGTAAGGCCGGCGGACATGCACACGCGCCTGGACGGTTTGCGGCTGAGCGGCAGCAAGGACTTCGTCACAGCCGGGCTGGAGGCGGAGTGGCTGCTGGTGGCGGCGCGCAGCGAAACCGCAGGCGCGGCGCCACAATTGAACCTGGCGGTGGTCTACCCCGGGGAGCCTGGCGTGACGCTGGAGCCATTGCCGACCCTGCCGCTGATGCCGGAGGTGGGCCACGGGCGCTTGCTGCTGGAGCAGGCGACGTGCGAGTTGCTGGCCGGTGACGGCTGGGATGCCTATGTGAAGCCGTTCCGCTCGCTGGAGGACTTGTATGTGCTCACGTCGCTTACGGCCTGGCTGTATGGCGTGGGGCAGGAAAGCGCCTGGCCCCAGGATTTACGGCTGCAGCTGCTTGGGCTGCTGGCAGGGTGCGCCGAGGGCAGTCGGCAGTGTGCCGATAGCGTGAGTTGCCATTTGTTGCTGGGCGGGTTGTTTGCGCAGTTCCAGGCATTGCGGGGGGCGATCGATGCGGCCTTGGCGGCAGGGCCGGTGCATTGGGCACAAATCTGGCAGCGTGACCAAGGGGTGATGACGCTGGCCGCGGCGGCGAGAGAGAAGCGGCTGAACAAGGCTTGGGCTGCTGCGGGATTGTCATGAAGGCCTGATAGGTTTTTGTGAACCGATGATACCGGGGGCCGCCTTGCCGGCGATGGGCTGCGCAGCAGCCCCAAAACTGCGAGCCTGAAACGCAATGCTGAAAGGTCTGCTATTGGTTCTTTGCCTGGCCCTGGCAACCGCCGAAGCCGAGGACTGGCCTGACCCTGCCTGGCAGAACGACCCTGCCACGTTCGACTGGCAAGCCGTCGACGCCTACGCCTTCCCCCCTCGCACTGCCCCCGACCGCAGCGGCATCCGCACCGACGCGCTGCTGATCATCCGCGACGGCCGTATCCTCCACGAGCGCTACACCGCCCCCACTACTGCCGCCACCGCGCACCTGACCTGGTCGGTAAGCAAGAGCGTACTCGCCACGCTGATGGGCGTGGCCCAAGGCGAAGGGCGCTTCCAGCTCGAAGATCCGGTCACCCGTTTCTACCCCGCCATGCGCGGCCATCCCGGCATACGCATGGCCGATCTGCTGCACTGGGCCAGTGGCCTGGACTGGCAGGAAGACTACGAATACGCCCCGCTCAAGTCCTCGGTGGTGGCCATGCTGTATACCCGTGGCCGCGAGGACATGGCGGCCTATACGGCGGCGCGGGGCGCGTCGGCCAGCCCCGGTCAGCGATTCCTCTACTCCAGTGGCGACAGCAACCTGCTGGCCGCCGCGCTGCGCGGCATGCTGGATGCCGGGCAATATCCCGATTACCCTTGGCACGCGCTGTTCACCCCGCTGGGTATCGACAGCGCAGTGTGGGAGCGTGACCGGGCGGGCACCTACGTGGGCTCTTCCTATCTGTACCTCAGCGCCCGTGACCTGGCGCGTATCGGCTTGCTGATGCAGCGCGACGGCCGTTGGCAAGGCCGGCAACTGCTGCCCAAGGACTGGGTGGCCTTCAACCGCACAGCGTTTGACCATGCCGAGCCTGTGCCGGGTGAGGCCAACCCTGGCGGCCACTGGTGGCTCAACCAGCCGCTGGCCGGCGCCGCGCGGCCTTGGCCAAGTGCGCCCGAAGACACCTACGCCGCCCTTGGCCACTGGGGCCAGGCGCTGTACGTGCTGCCCGCGCAAAAGCTGGTGGTCGTGCGCTATGCCGATGACCGCGACGGCAGTTACCAGCATGACGAACTGCTTAAGCGGGTACTGGCGGCCATGGCCCGGGAGGGCACATGAAGCGGGCCTTGTTGCTGCTACTGGTGATGCTGCTGGGCCTGTTGTTCTGGGCCTGGCAGGAGCGTCAGGCCTTGGCGGATTTTCCCGGCATCCTCTCGGCCTACTCGGCCAAGGAATACTGCTCGTGCCGCTTCGTCATGGGCTTCGAGCAGGCCTACTGCCAAGGTTATGTAAAGCAGTGGCTGCCGCTGAGCCTGCTGGAGGAAAACAGCCAGCAGCGGCTAGTCACTGCCGAGGGGCTTGGGCGGCGCAACCAGGCTGCCTGGCAGGGCCTGCGCGAGGGTTGCCGCTTGCTGCCATGAAGGCGGGCGGGTAAGGTTGGCGGCTTGGTTTCACGAGATTTGTCATGTTCAAACTGCCCCGTCTACTGCCCGCCTTGTTGCTGGCTTTGTGCCTGCCCGCCCACGCCAATTGGCACCTCGATGGCGAATCGTCGCGCCTGTCGTTCATTACCGGCAAGAACGGTGACACCGCCGAAGTGCACCGCTTCCTGGTGCTGCACGGTACGGTCGACCGCAAAGGCGTGGCGGGGCTGAGCATCGAGATGGACTCTGTCAGCAGCGGCATCCCGCTGCGTGATGAGCAAATGCGCGACAACCTGTTCGAGGTCGGGCGCTTCGCCGAGGCCACGGTAAAGGCGCAGATCGATCTGCGGCCGATCAATGACCTGGCCGATGGTGCACAGATCGAGTTGCGCCTGCCGCTGACGGTCACGTTGCATGGCCAGTCGCACAGCTACAACGCCTTGCTGCTGGCCACTCGCCTGGATGCGCGGCGGTTCCAGGTTGTGACCCTGGAACCGCTGCTGCTGCGCGCCGAGGATTTCGGTTTGCTGCCGGGGCTGGAAAGCCTGCGCAAGTTTGCCGGGCTCAAGTCCATCAACCCGTCGGTGCCGGTTAGCGCGGTGCTGATTTTCACCGCCCGCTGACATGCCGGGGCCGGTCTTCCCCTGGCGGGATGGCAACCAGTTCGAACTGCTGATCGACGGCCCCGAGTTCTTTCCGCGCATGCTGGAGGCAATCGTGGGTGCAGAGTTTCAGGTTGACCTGGAGCTGTACCTGGTCGAGGCCGGGGCCTGTGCCGAGGCCGTGGTCGAAGCGCTGGAGCAGGCCGCCCGGCGTGGTGTGCGGGTGCGTTGCCTGTTCGATGACTATGGCTCGCTGGCCTTCAACAGCGCCCTGCGCCAGCGCCTGCTGGAAGCCGGTGTGTACCTGCGCTGGTACAACCGCCTACGCTGGAAGCGTGGCCTGCGCAACCTGTACCGCGACCACCGCAAGCTTTTGCTGGTGGACGAACGCTGGGCGGTGGTGGGCGGCACGGGCGTAACCGACGAGTTCTGGAAGCCGGGCGACGCGACCAGCGAATGGCATGAGGTGATGGTGCAGATTCAGGGGCCGGTGGTAACCGACTGGCAACTGCTGTTCGATCGCCAGTGGTCCGCCAACAACCGCCGCACCGCCTGGCGCCCTGCCGAAGGCTTCGGCCTGCCGCGCCTGCCCAAGGTGCCGGCCCATGGGCAGGGCATGGGCCGGGTGGCCTATGCCGACGCCCGCCAGCACCAGGACATCCTGCATTCGCTGGTGCGGGCGCTGAACAGTGGCAAGCAACGGGTATGGCTGGCCACGCCGTACTTCCTGCCGACCTGGAGCGTGCGCCGTTCTTTGCGCCGTGCCGCCAGCAAGGGGCTTGATGTGCGCCTGTTGCTGACCGGTCCACGCACCGACCACCCGTCGGTCCGCTATGCAGGGCACCGCTATTACCCACGCCTGCTGCGCGCCGGCGTGCGAATTTTTGAATACCAACCGTGCTTCCTGCACCTGAAAATGGCCGTGGTAGACGACTGGGTCAGCGTCGGGTCGTGCAACTTCGACCACTGGAACCTGCGCTTCAACCTTGAGGCCAACATCGAGGCGCTGGACCCGCCGTTGACAGCGGCGGTGGTGGCCAGCTTCGAGCGCGACTTTGCCTTGAGCCAGGAAGTCGACCTCGACCACTGGCATGCCCGCCCCCTCTGGCGCAGGGTGAAGCAGCGGATCTGGGGCTGGATCGACCGACTGGTGGTCAACGTGCTCGACCGCCGTGACTGACAGCGGCTATCGTGCATTGACTGTTTACCGAAGGAGTGGGTGCGATGACGGCGAAGAAGATTCTGATGCTGGTGGGCGACTACGTCGAGGATTACGAAGCGATGGTGCCGTTCCAGGCCTTGAGCATGGTGGGCCATACCGTGCATGCGGTGTGCCCGGAGAAATTGGCGGGGCAGACCGTGCGCACTGCCATCCATGATTTTGAGGGTGAGCAGACCTACAGCGAAAAGCCGGGGCACAACTTTGCCCTGAATTACGACTTCGTGCGGGTGCGGCCCGAGAGTTACGACGCGCTGCTGATCCCGGGTGGCCGTGCGCCGGAGTACCTGCGCCTGGATGAGAAAGTGCTGGAGCTGGTGCGGGCGTTCGACCAGGCCGGCAAGCCGATTGCGGCGGTGTGCCATGGTGCCCAGCTGTTGGCGGCGGCGGGTGTGCTGGAGGGGCGCGAATGCAGCGCGTACCCCGCGTGTGCGCCGGAAGTGCGTCTGGCGGGCGGCACGTTCATCGACATCGCGGTGGACCAGGCCCATGTGGATGGCAACCTGGTGACTGCACCGGCCTGGCCAGCCCACCCGGCGTGGCTGGCGGCCTTCCTGAAAGTGCTGGGTACCCGTATCGTCTGACCGGGCCCCTTCGCAGCACAAGGCTGCTCCTACAGGGACCCCACAACACTCAGGGCTTGTGCTGGCCCTGTAGGAGCAGCCTTGTGCTGCGAAGAGGCCGGTACAGGCAATGCAGCTCTCTCAGGCTTAGGCTACTTGCTCAACCCAGTCATTGAGGTTGTAGTAGTTGGTCACCCGGGCAATCTTGCCGCAGTGGATATAGAAAAACGCCCCCGCCGGCAGCACATAGGTCTGCCCGTTGGCTGCCGGCAACCCTTGGTCATCCGCCAGATACTCGCCATGCACGGTGAACTCCGCCGCCGCGCGGCTGCCGTCGGCATTCTGCATCACCACGATATCGGCCAGGCGTTCGCGGTAGCAGCGGTTCATCTTGTCCATGAACGCGGCAAACCGGGCCTTGCCCATTTGCCGCTCGCCCTGGTTGATGTCGTGGATCACGTCCTCGCTCAGCAGGGCGAGAAAGCCCGGCATGTCGCCGGCGTTGAACGCGGCGTAGTAAGCATTTACCAGTTCGGTAGCGGTCATGGAACAGTACCTGTCGTGTAGGGAAAAGGCGGGTCGCTGCCTCGGATGATAGGGTTTCCCTTCAAGCCCGGCTTAGCCGAGCGCGTCATCCACATCGACAAAACGACCGCCACGCATGGAAATACGCCTGTTGCACGGCGCCGCTATCGCGCCATACATCGATGACCTCGCTCGCCTGCGCCTTAGCGTGTTCCGCGAGTTTCCCTACCTGTATGACGGTACCCCGGAGTACGAGGCTGACTACCTGGCCGCCTATGCGCGCTCCGGGCGTAGCCTGGTGGTGCTGGCGCTGGACGATGGCAAAGTGGTAGGCGCTTCCACCGGCCTGCCGCTGGTGGATGTCGCCCCCGAGTTCCAGCAGCCGTTCCTGGCCCAGGGCCGCGACCCGGCCAGCGTGTATTACTTCGGTGAGTCGCTGGTGCTGCCGGAGTACCGTGGCCAGGGCCTGGGCGTGCGCTTCTTCATCGAACGCGAGTCCTATGCGCACAAACTGGCCGAGTTCGATTACTGCGCGTTCTGCGCGGTGGAGCGGCCAGGTGTGCACCCGCGACGGCCGGCAGACTACAAACCTTTGCACGGTTTCTGGCGCAACCGCGGCTTCCTGCATGACCCGTCATTGCGTACCACCTACGCCTGGCGCGACCTGGATGAACAGGAAAGCTCCGACAAACTGATGTCGTTCTGGCTGAAGGAACTGCCGATATGATCCGCCTGGCGGCCTGCCAGTACGCCATCGAACTGCATGAAACCTGGGACGCCTACGCCGACCACCTGCAGGGCCTGTGCGCCGAGGCCGTGGAGGCGGGCGCAGGCTTGCTGCTGCTGCCGGAATACGCCGGTCTGGTATTGAGCGGCCAACTGAGTGCCGAGCAGCGGGGTGACCTGAAGGCTTCGATTGCCGGCATCCAGCCGTTGATCGAGCCGTGGAGGGCGCTGTGCGAGAGCCTTGCGCGGCGCTGGGGAATCTACCTGCAACCGGGCAGCGTGCCGGTGCTGGACAGCGATGGGCGGTACCGCAACCGTGCCTGGCTGTTCGGCCCCAAGGGTGTGCTGGGTTACCAGGACAAGCTGATGATGACCCGGTTCGAGCGAGAGCAGTGGGACATCGCGGCGGGCCAGGGGCTACAGGTGTTTGACACCGAGTTGGGGCGCCTGGGGATTTTGATCTGTTATGACAACGAATTCCCCATGCTGGCCAGGGGCTTGGCAGAGGCGGGTGCCGACCTGATCCTGGCGCCCAGCTGTACCGATACCGAGGCGGGTTACCACCGGGTACGTATCGGCGCCCAGGCGCGGGCACTGGAGAACCAGATTGCCGTGTTGCAGAGCCCTACGGTGGGGCATGCGCCATGGTCGCCTGCGTTGGACGAGAATATCGGGCGGGCAGGGTTGTTCGTTCCGCCGGATCACGGGATGCCGGGGGATGGAGTGGTGGCGTTGAGCGAGGCACTGAGCCCGGCGTGCAGCCAGTGGCTGGTGTGTGAGGTGGACCTGGAGGAAGTGCGGCGGGTGAGGCGGGAAGGGCAGGTGTTTACCCGCAGGGACTGGCCGGAGCAGTTTGACAGAGTCTTGTGAAAACAGTGGCGCCCGCAAAGCATGCGCCACTGTTACATCAGGCTTACTTCACTTCGACTGCCAGGCTCTCGGCAATCTTGCTCTGCCACAGGGCAGGGCCAGTGATGTGTACCGATTCACCGTTGCTGTCTACGGCAACGGTAACCGGCATGTCCTTGACGTCGAACTCGTAGATCGCTTCCATGCCCAGTTCGGCGAAGGCCAGGACCTTCGACTTGCGGATGGCCTGGGCCACCAGGTAGGCAGCGCCACCAACGGCCATCAGGTACACGGCCTTGTTGTCCTTGATCGCTTCGATGGCGGTCGGGCCACGCTCGGACTTGCCGATCATGCCCAACAGGCCGGTCTGCTCAAGGATCTGGCGGGTGAACTTGTCCATGCGGGTAGCGGTGGTCGGGCCGGCAGGGCCTACCACTTCGTCACCGACCGGGTCGACCGGGCCTACGTAGTAGATGAAGCGGCCTTTCAGGTCCACCGGCAACTCTTCGCCACGGTTGAGCATTTCGACCATGCGCTTGTGCGCGGCGTCGCGGCCGGTCAGCATCTTGCCGTTGAGCAGGATGGTTTCGCCCGGTTTCCAGCTGGCGACTTCTTCCGGGGTGATGTCGTCGAGGTTGACGCGGCGGGCACTTGGGCCGGCTTCCCAGACGATTTCCGGGTAGGCGTCCAGCGACGGCGCTTCCAGTTCGGCCGGGCCGGAGCCATCGAGCACGAAGTGGGCGTGACGGGTGGCGGCGCAGTTGGGGATCATGCACACCGGCAGCGACGCGGCGTGGGTCGGGTAGTCCATGATCTTGACGTCGAGCACGGTGGTCAGGCCACCCAGGCCCTGGGCACCGATGCCCAGCTGGTTGACCTTCTCGAACAGCTCCAGGCGGATTTCTTCCAGACGGTTCTGCGGACCACGGGCTTTCAGCTCGTGGATGTCGATGGACTCCATCAACACTTCCTTGGCCATGACGGCGGCCTTCTCGGCCGTACCGCCGATGCCGATGCCGAGCATGCCAGGCGGGCACCAGCCAGCGCCCATGGTCGGAACGGTCTTCAGCACCCAGTCGACGATCGAGTCGGACGGGTTGAGCATGGCCATCTTCGACTTGTTCTCCGAGCCGCCGCCTTTGGCTGCGACATCGACCTCGACCTTGTCGCCAGGGACGATGGAGTAGTGGATCACTGCCGGGGTGTTGTCCTTGGTGTTCTTGCGGGCACCGGCCGGGTCGGCCAGGATCGAAGCACGCAGCACGTTTTCAGGCAGGTTGTAGGCGCGACGCACACCTTCGTTGATCATGTCGTCGACGCTCAGGGTGGCGCCGTCCCAGCGTACGTCCATGCCCACGCGCACGAACACGGTGACGATACCGGTGTCCTGGCAGATCGGGCGGTGGCCGGTGGCGCACATGCGCGAGTTGATCAGGATCTGGGCGATGGAGTCACGCGCAGCAGGCGACTCTTCACGCAGATAGGCCTCGTGCATGGCCTGGATGAAATCGACGGGGTGGTAGTACGAAATGAATTGCAGGGCGTCGGCGACGCTCTGAATCAGGTCGTCTTGCTTGATCACGGTCATGCAGCGCGCTCCTCTTAAAGACGGGAACATTCATAAAGACGCTCGACGGTGCCGACCAGCATGTCGAAACGCCTTGCAAGGCGCCGGCAGGTCAGGCCGGCGGAAAAAGGCGCGGCAGTATAGCGCGCATCTGTGCCGGGCACACCTTCGGCCGGTCTGGACCATGGTCGGCCGCGGGCAGGCACTGTTCTTGCTGTCTGGCTGAAGAGATAGGATGCTTGACGGGGGCTGGCTTGCCGGCGATTGGGCCGCAAAGCGGCCCCGGCAAGATATAGAGCCAGGAGAGATAGCTGACAATGCCCGAAATATGCGTGGGCGAGCGCCGCTGGGCGGTGCCGACCGGCAGCAACCTGCTCGATGCCTTGAACGAGGCCGGGTTGAATGTGCCCTACAGTTGCCGCGCCGGTAGCTGCCATGCCTGCCTGGTGCATTGCCTGGACGGGCTGCCAGCGGACGCCTTGCCCGAGGCATTGGCGCTGGAGAAACACGCCCAGGGCTGGCGACTGGCTTGCCAGTGTCGGGTAGTAGGTGACCTGCGTGTGGCGGTGTTCGACCCGCAGCAGGATGGCATTCCCGCACAGGTTTGCGCGCTCGACTGGTTCGGTGACGTGCTGCGCCTGCGCCTGCGCCCAGAGCGCGCAGTGCGATATCAGGCGGGCCAGCATGTGGTGTTGTGGAGCGGGGCGGTAGCGCGGCCCTATTCCCTGGCAAGCCTGCCGGGTGAAGACGACTTCCTTGAATTTCATATCGACTGCGAGCGGCCCGGTGCTTTTTGCAGCAAGGCTCGCGGGTTCAAGGTTGGCGACTCCATGCGCTTGGGGGAGCTCAGGGGCGGAGCGTTGCATTACGACCCGGACTGGCAAGGACGACCGCTCTGGTTGCTGGCTGCGGGTACCGGGCTTGCGCCTTTGTGGGGCATTTTGCGCGAGGCGATGCGGCAGGGGCATCAGGGGGAAATCAAGGTGATGCATGTGGCGCATGGCCACGTTCAGCACTACCTGGCTGAGCCGTTGCAGGGGATTGAAGGCGTGAGTGTCGAGCTGGTGCTGGCGGAGCAGTTGGATGAAGCGCTTGCGGCATTGCGGCCGACATCACGGCAGACGGTTGCACTGGTATGTGGCTCGCCGGCGAGCGTGGAGCAGTTTGCACGGCGGCTGTTTATTGCAGGGGTGCCCAGGAACCAGGTGTTTGCCGATGTGTTTGTCGAGCATGCTTGAACAAAAAGGGGCCGCAAAGCGGCCCCCGGGGTAGATCAGCCGACCAGCGGATCACCGACATGCAGGATCTTCATGCCGTTGGTGCCACCGATGGTGTGGTAGCTGTCACCTTTGGTCAGGATCACCCAGTCACCCTGTTCCACCAGGCCGCGCTTGAGCAGTTCGTCGACTGCCGCCTGGCTTACCTTGTCGGCCGGCAGCGAGGCCGGGTCGAAGGCGATCGGGTAGACGCCGCGGAACATCGAGACGCGAGCCTGGGTGGCGCGGTGCGGCGACAGGGCGAAGATCGGCACGTGCGAACGCAGGCGCGACATGATCAGCGGGGTGTAGCCGCTTTCGGTCAGGGCGATGATCGCCTTCACGCCCGGGAAGTGGTTGGCCGTGTACATGGCCGCCAGGGCGATGCTTTCGTCGCAACGCTCGAAGGTGGTGTGCAGGCGGTGGCTGGACTTCTGGTTGGTCGGGTGCTTTTCGGCACCTTGGCAAATCCGCGCCATGGCCTGTACGGCTTCGATCGGGTAGGAACCGGCAGCACTTTCGGCCGACAGCATCACCGCATCGGTGTTGTCCAGCACGGCGTTGGCCACGTCGGACACTTCAGCGCGGGTCGGCATCGGGTTCTGGATCATCGACTCCATCATCTGGGTCGCCACGATCACCGCCTTGTTGTTGCGGCGGGCGTGCTGGATGATCTTTTTCTGGATGCCGATCAGCTCGGCGTCGCCGATTTCCACACCCAGGTCGCCACGGGCAACCATCACCGCGTCGGAGGCGGCGATCAGCTTGTCGAGGGTCTCGTCGTCGGCAACCGCTTCGGCGCGTTCGATCTTGGCCACCAGCCAGGCGCTGCCGCCGGCCTCGTCACGCAGCTTGCGTGCGTATTCCATGTCGCTGGCGTCACGCGGGAAGGAAACGGCCAGGTAGTCCAGGTCCATTTCCGCAGCCAGTTTGATGTCGGCCTTGTCTTTTTCGGTCAGGGCCGGCGCGGTCAGGCCGCCACCTTTACGGTTGATGCCTTTGTGGTCCGACAGCGGGCCACCGATGATCACCACGCAGTGCAGGGCGTCTGCAGTGGCGGTTTCGACGCGCATGACCACACGGCCATCGTCGAGCAGCAGTTCGTCACCGACGCCGCAGTCCTTGACCAGGTCGGGATAGTCGATACCGACGATGTCCTGGTTGCCTTCGGTCAACGGGTGGGCGGTGGAGAAGGTGAACTTGTCACCGATCTTCAATTCGATGCGCTTGTTGGCGAACTTGGCGATGCGGATCTTCGGACCCTGCAGGTCGCCCAGCAGCGCGACATGGCGGCCGTTCTTGGCGGCGATGTCACGGATCAGGCGGGCGCGGGCCTTGTGCTCGTCCGGAGTGCCGTGGGAGAAGTTCAGGCGTGCCACGTCCAGGCCGGCAAGGATCAGTTGCTCGATCACTTCCGGCGAGTTGCTGGCGGGGCCAAGGGTGGCGACGATTTTGGTACGGCGGATGGTCATGCACAGACTCCTATAGTGAAGCGCAGCGAAAGGCTACTCCTGAATCTCGCTGTAGTCATTGTTCCGTTGCACTACCTGCGACCAAGGCAGGGTGGCATTTGAACGGTCGGGGTATCCTTGCAAAAGCCTGTGAAGATTTGTTGGCGTTGGCCGATACACAGGCATCAAAGGAGATCCCCATGCGAGCCCTGATCGTTTTAGCCCTGGCGGCCAGCGCCGTCGGCTGCACCCGCTGGTCCATGGACCACCACCTGAACAATGCCTACCGCGCCTATGATCGTGGCGACTGCGCACGGGTCATGCTGGAGCTGTCGCAGGTCGATCGCACCAGCCGTTCGCGGCCGTTCATCCATCCGGAGGTGTCGCTGCTGCGTGGCCAGTGCCTGGAGCGCCAGGCGCTTTACGTGGATGCCGCGCAGACTTACCAGTACCTGATCCAGAAATACCCGGGCAACGAGTACGCCTATCGTGCCCGGGCGCGCCTGCAGACCCTTGAAAAACTTGGTCATGCCCGTAGCGGCGAAGCGGCTGTGGCCAACCCGGTGACGACCACACCTTGGCGATAACACCAAGGTGTGGTTTATTTCACGAGATTTGCGGCGCGCCCTGCGCTAATCTGTAACTCAGCTGTTACAACAACCGCCAGTACCTTGTATTCCTGGCATCAGGTACGGAATACACTCGCGATCATGTTCAACAAGCGCCACATCGAACGCCATCAACTGCCTTGTGTCCTCAAGGTATTCAACCGTTTTACCGGTCAGGAAATCGGCCAGCTGGGTAATGCCTCCGAGGACGGCCTGATGGTAATCAGCCAGCTGCCTGTGCTGGTAGGGCCCGATTACGAACTGCAATTGCGCTTGCCGCTGGTCGGCGGCGGGCATCAGTTCGTCAACCTGACCGCCAGTTGCCTGTGGTGCCGCGAAGACCAGACGCCCGGGCACTACGATTCGGGCTTCATGCTGTTGCAGGCCCCCCGCGAATTCGACGAGTTCGTGCGCTCACTGCGTGATTATTTCAGTTTCCTTCCTGCCAACGCTTCTGTCTGAGGCTGCGCTAGAATCGGGTCGACCTTGATACAGGAAGACCCCGTGACCTCAAGCATTTTCTGGCACGACTACGAAACCACCGGCATCAACCCGCGTTGCGACCGGCCACTGCAGGTGGCCGGCGTGCGCACCGATTTCGACCTTCACGAAATCGACGAGCCGATCAGCCTTTATTGCCGGCCTTCCGACGACATCCTGCCGCACCCGGCGGCTTGCCTGGTGACAGGCATCACCCCGCAGTTGCTGGCCGAGCAAGGCCTGTGCGAGGCCGAGTTCATGACCCGGGTGCATGCGCAACTGGCGCAGCCGGGTACCTGTGGCGCTGGCTACAACACCCTGCGCTTCGACGATGAAGTGACCCGCTACAGTTTGTACCGTAACTTTTTCGACCCGTATGCCCGGGAGTGGCAGGGCGGCAACAGCCGCTGGGACCTGATCGACATCGTGCGGACCGCCTACGCCTTGCGTCCTGACGGTATTCAATGGCCACAACAGGATGGGCGCACCAGCCTGCGCCTTGAACTGTTGAGCAAGGCCAATGGCATTGACCATGGGCATGCCCACGAGGCGCTTTCCGACGTGCGGGCAACCATTGCCCTGGCCCGTCTGATTCGGCAAAAACAGCCCAAGTTGTATGACTGGCTCTTCCAGTTGCGCAGCAAGCATAAGGTGATGGAACAGATCCGTTTGTTGCAGCCACTGGTGCATATATCCGGGCGCTTTTCGGCGGCGCGTAATTACCTGGGTGTCGTATTGCCATTAGCCTGGCACCCGCGTAATCGCAATGCGCTGATCGTCTGCGACTTGCATCAGGAATCCCTACCGTTACTGAGGGAAAGTGCTGAGGTTCTACGCCAGCGCTTGTATACCCGTCACGATGCGCTGGCCGAGGGTGAATTACCGGTGCCGCTCAAATTGGTGCAGATCAATCGCTGCCCGGTACTGGCGCCATTGTCGGTATTGCGCCCGGCCGATCAACAACGATTGGGCCTGGACTTGACGTTGTTACAATTGCGCGGCGAACAGTTGGCTAATCAACAGGCGCAATGGCAAGACAAGCTGGAGCACATCTACGGCAAGGAAGACTTCGCCCCGAGTGAAGACCCGGAACAGCAGTTGTATGACGGTTTTGTGGGGGACCGAGACCGCCGCTTATGTGAGCAAGTGCGTGCGCTGGAACCCGCGCAGTTGGGCCGTGGCCAGTGGATGTTCGATGACCCGCGTTTACCGGAATTGCTGTTCCGCTATCGGGCGCGCAACTTCCCTGAGACCTTGACCAGCGAAGAACGCCAGCGCTGGTATGGCTTCTGTCAGCAACGACTGAGTGACCCGCAGTGGGGAGCACCCAATACGCTGGGCGACTTCGAGCAGGCGCGTCAGCAAGCCTGGGAAGGCGCTGACGAGGCTGGCCGGCGTGTACTGGAGGCTTGGCAAATGCATGCCCGGCAATTGCAGACACAATTTGCAATTGACTGACAGCGGCGCAAACAAAAACGCCGGCAATGTGCCGGCGTTTTTGTTGCGTTAAGCAAAAGGCAAATGCTGACAATCAGTCCAGCAGGGTTGCCCAGCTCTCAACCACATCACCACCCCAAGTGGCTTTCCACTCTTTCAGGGTCTTGTGGTTGCCGCCTTTGGTTTCGATCACTTCACCGTTGTGCGGGTTTTTGTATTGCTTGACCTTGCGCGCACGTTTGGTGGCAGTAGGTTTGACCGCGCCGCGAGGTGCCTTGCTCAGTTTCGACTCTGGGTCGAGCAGGGCAATCACGTCGCGCAGCGACTTGGAGTACTCGCCCATCAGAGTGCGCAGTTTGCCTTCGAACTCCAGTTCTTTCTTCAGCTTGTCATCCTGCGACAGGTTGGCCAGGCGGGCCTGAAGTTCCTTGATGGCTTCTTCGGTGGCGCGGTACTCGTTGATCAGGGACATGGAGTGTTCCTTTAATGCGTGTTCAGAAATGTGTGGGGCAATAATAGACAGGCCATACTCGCAAGTAAACATGATATTCCGCGATTAACTGTTAATTAAGCTGTGACAACATTTCGCTACGTGAACAAAAATTTACTTACAAACCCTGCATTTCGTCATCTCTGTCAGGCAATGCCTGCGCCGGGTATGCGGGTCGGCATACGCCATCGCCGCTGCGATCAATACTGCGTTTTTTCTGGCGGACCGCTAGAATAGGCGCCTTTGCGAAGTTCTGGAGTCTCATTCATGCGCACCTATCGTCTCGTGATCGCCTGCCCCGACCGTGTAGGCATCGTGGCGAAAGTCAGTAATTTCCTGGCCTTGTACAATGGCTGGATCAACGAAGCCAGCCACCACTCTGATGAGCAGAGCGGTTGGTTCTTCATGCGCCATGAAATCCGTGCCGAATCGCTGCCGTTCGGTATCGAAGCCTTCCGCGAGGCGTTTGCGCCGATCGCCGAAGAGTTCTCCATGACCTGGCGCATTACCGACTCGGCGCAGAAAAAGCGTGTGGTACTGATGGCCAGCCGTGAGTCGCACTGCCTGGCCGACCTGCTGCATCGCTGGCACACCGATGAACTGGATTGCGAGATCCCTTGCGTGATTTCCAACCACGACGACCTGCGCAGCATGGTCGAGTGGCATGGCATTCCGTTCTTCCATGTACCGGTCGACCCCAAGGACAAGGCACCGGCCTTTGCCGAAGTGTCGCGCCTGGTCCAGGAGCACGCCGCCGATGTGGTGGTGCTGGCCCGTTACATGCAGATCCTGCCGCCGCAACTGTGCCGGGACTTTGCTGAAAAGGTGATCAACATCCACCACAGCTTCCTGCCGTCGTTCGTCGGCGCCAAGCCTTACCACCAGGCCTCCCTGCGTGGGGTGAAACTGATCGGCGCGACCTGCCACTACGTCACCGAAGAGCTCGACGCCGGCCCGATCATCGAGCAGGACGTGGTGCGTGTCAGCCATGCCGACAGCATCGAGGACATGGTCCGCTTTGGCCGTGATGTGGAGAAGATGGTGCTGGCCCGTGGCCTGCGTTATCACCTGGAAGACCGGGTGCTGGTGCATGGCAACAAGACTGTCGTTTTCGATTGATGATGCAGGGGGCGCAAAGCGCCCCCGGCAATCTTGAAAGGAACACTGATGGCCAAACAACGCAACACCCCTACCGCCTCACCACCTCCCACTCTCGGCGAAGGTTGCCTGGCCCGCTACGACCCCGAAGCCCTGGATGACACCGACGGCACCGACTTCCCCGGCGCTGCCGAACTCTGGCAACAGCTCAACCCGCCTGACGCCGCCAGCGCTCCAGCAACGGACGCGCCAGCAGGCACACGAACACCGGGCCGCCCGCCAGCAGATAAAAGTAGTAAGTAACCGCCCGCCATATCAGGATCGCCGCCGCTGCGGTAGAACTGCCCACCCATGGCGTCAGCAGGCTGGCCGAAGTCAGCTCGGCGGCACCGGCGCCCCCTGGCAGCAGGCTGAACTGGCCGGCACTGAGCGACAGCATCTGCACCAGAAAGCTGGGGATCCATGCCAGGTCCACCCCCAACCCCCTCAATACCAGATACAAAACGCTGTAGCGCAGGCCCCAGTGTAGGCAGGTCAAGGTGAACACCAGGCTTAACGTGCGCTTGGGCAACTGCCAGGTCTGCGCCAGCGCGTGCATGAAGTGCAACAGCTTGCGTGCCCAGCGTCGTTTGCGCTGCTGGCTCATGCCCAGGCGCCGCAGCAGCCTGCCGTTCAACCGCATGACCTGGCGGCGATAGCGCAGCAGCCCGGCCACCCCGGCCAGTGCTGTGCACAGTAGCAGCGCACTGCCCAGCAACATGCTTTCCTGGCTGCGGGCCAGGCTGTGGAACAGTGCGTAACCGGCTATCGCCAGCATTGCGCAGAAGAAAAACACCAGGTCGTTCAACTGGTCCATGGCGAATACCGCGCCGCTGCGTGCCGGGCTGATGCGGTCACGCGCCAGCAGGGCCATGAGGGTCAAGGGCCCGCCGCTGCCGCCGGGGGTGGTGCAGATGGCGAATTCGGTGGCCATGACCACGCCCAGGCTGCGCAGTGGCCCAAGCCTGGCACCTTGCTGGCCGAGCAACAGGCGCAAGCGAATGGCGTTGATCGCCCAGCACAGCAGGATCATGCCCAGCAGCGTGAGCATCAGCACAGGGTCGAAGCGTTGCAGCCTCGGCAGCAGCTCGCTGCCACCGAGCAGGATCGGCACCAGCAATGCCGCGAACAGTGCCAGGCCCAGCCAGGCCAGGCGGTTCATGCGCTGGCCTGGCGGTCCAGCCAGGTCGACTTGGTCAGTGGCTCGCGGCCTTGAGCCAGCAGGCTGCGCAAGGTGTTCAGCCAGTATTCACGGGAGGTGCGGTGGCGCATGTCCACCGGGTGCAAGCCCAGGCGAAGGGTCTCGGCATCGCGCCAACGGCGGCATTGCCAGTCGCACAACACCCTTGAAAGCCCTCGGCGCCAGGCGCTGCGGGCACTCCACACCAGCCCCGGGGCTTCGATCGCGGTGAAGTCCGGTAAGCGGTACAGGTGCTGTGGCGTGCTGGTGTAACGCAGCGGCAGGCGGCGCAAGGCCTGGCGGGTGCCCTCGCTCATCAGCCAGGCTGGCGCGACAAAACCGGCCACAGGCCAGCCCTGCTGGTGGAACATTGCCAGGCCGCGCTCCAGCCGTTGCAGGGCCTGCTGCTGGTCGAGGCCGTAGAACTCACCTTCGTGGGTATAGATACGGCGCATGAAGTAGTCGCCGGGCGTGCGGGGCGGCGGGCCGTTGTCGGCATGGTAATAGCCGTGCAAGGCCAGTTCGTCGCCCTGACCCAGGCGCCGGTCAAGCAAGCGGCAGAAGGTGGGAGAACGCAGCAGCAGGTTGCGCTGGTGGAAGTCCGGCACCACAAGCCAGGTCATCGGGACGCCGCCGAGGCTGTCGACGGCTTCGACGAAGGGTTGGTAGTCCGGCCAGGTCTCGGGCGCAACATCATGCAGCACCAGCATCAGGCTACGTGACGCCGGCCGTGCCTCAACCATGAGCGCGCACCTGCGGCGGGTGGCCGAGCACGGCCTGATAGTGTTGCAGCAGGCCGCAGACCACGTTGTCCCATGAATAGTGCTGCTCCACGTGGCGGCGAGCCTGCGCCCCGAGTGAGCGTACGCCGGCCTCGAACGCTTCGCGCACGGCCGCTGCCATGGCCTGGCCATCGTTGGGGCGGCACAGGCGCCCGCACTGTTCGTTGACGATTTCGCCGAAGGCGCCGGCGCGCACGGCCACCACGGGGGTGGCGCTGGCCATCGCTTCGAGGATGACCAGGCCGAAGGTTTCCTGGTCTCCGGCGTGCACCAGCAGGTCGGCGCTGGCCAGCAGCCGGGCAACTTCCGGGGCCGGGCAGAAGTGGTCGATCACGCTGACGTTGCGCGGCACGTTGGCCGGCATGTTCGAACCCACCAGCAGCAGGTGGTAGGGGGCACCCAGCTGCTTCATGCAGTCGAGCAGCACCGGCAGGTTCTTTTCCCGCGAGCCGCGGCCGGCATAGATCAGCAAACGGCTGGTGTCGGCAATGCCCAGTTCTGCGCGCAGGTGCGGGTCGCGCTGGCCGGGGTTGAAGGTGGCCAGGTCCACGCCCAGGCGCTGCACATGCACATCGCGAACGCCCAAGCGGCGCAATTTGTCGGCCATTACCTGGCTGGGCGCGAGCACCCGGTCGAAATTGCCGTACAGCTTGCTGACATAGGCCTCGACATTGGGCGTGAACCAGTTGCCCATACGGTTGCTGACCAGCAACGGCAGGTCGGAATGGTAGAAGCCGATCACCGGCACATCCAGTTGACGCCGTGCCTCCAGCGCTGCCCAGGCGGTCAGGTAGGGGTCGCCGACTTCGATCAGGTCGGGCTTGAGCCGTCGCAGTTCACTGCACCAGGGGGCCAGGCGTACCGGGAAGCGGTAACCCTTGCCGAATGGCAGAGGCGGGGCGGGCACTTGATAGATGCCATCGGCGTGCTGTGCACTGGCACCGGGGATCAGCAGGCTGTGGCGTACGCCGTGCATGGCGTCAAGGCGGCGGTGTTTGGCATCAAGATAGGTACGTACGCCGCCGCTGGCCGGGGCGTAGAACATGGTGATGTCGGCGATGTGCACGATCAGCATCCCTCCGGGATCATCTTCGGTCTGTCATTCGGCGGTAACTGCCGGCGATGACGCGCCTAAAGGTGGACCTTTCAGAAGGATAGTTTGTTCGATCGGTTTGAGGAGAGGGGGAGTTCGGAATCCTTGTAGGAGCAGCCTTGTGCTGCGAAGAGGCCGGTGAAGGCAACATGGCAGTACTGCCTGTACTGGCCTCTTCGCAACACAAGGTTGCTCCTGCAGAGGAGGGTGTAGCTCCGGTCAGATGCGGAAACTGCCCACCAGTTGCTTCAGGCGGCCGGCCTGCTGCTCAAGGTCCGAGCAGGCGCGCAGGGTGGCTTGCAGGTTCTCCACGCCTTCCTGGTTGAGCATGTTGATCTCGTTGATGTCCATGTTGATCGCCTCGACCACGGCGGTCTGCTCTTCGGTGGCGGTGGCCACCGACTGGTTCATGCCGTCGATCTCGCTGATGCGCACGGTAACGCTGTCCAGCCGCTCACCGGCCTGGTTGGCGATCTGCACGCTGTCCTGGCTGTGGCGCTGGCTCTGGTCCATGGTCTCGACCGACGCGCGGGCGCCAACCTGCAGCTCTTCGATCATGGTCTGCACTTGCTGCGCCGATTCCTGGGTGCGGTGCGCCAGGTTGCGCACTTCATCGGCCACCACCGCAAAACCACGGCCGGCTTCACCGGCACGGGCCGCTTCGATGGCGGCGTTCAGCGCCAGCAGGTTGGTTTGCTGGGAAATGCTGGTGATCACTTCGAGGATCTGGCCAATGTTGACGGTCTTGTTGTTCAGCGTCTCGATGTGCCCGCTGGAACTGACGATCAGGTCGGACAGGCGGTTCATCGCCGCAATGTTGCGCTCGACCACCTGTTGCCCCTCTTCGGCCAGCAGGCGAGCCGAACTGGCATGTTGCGACGCTTGGGCGGCGTTGCCCGCGATTTCCTGTGCGGCGGCGCCCAGTTCGTTGATGGCGGCCGCCACGCTGTTGGTCCGGTTGGACTGCTCGTCAGAGTTGGTCATCGACGAGTTCGAGGCGCTGATGACACGCAGGGCTACTTCGTTGACTTGTTCGGTGGCCGAGGACACCTCGCTGATCGAGCTGTGAATGCGCTCGACGAAACGGTTGAAGGCGGTGCCCAGGATGCCGAACTCGTCGTGGTTGTGAATGCGCAGGCGTTTCGTCAGGTCGCCTTCACCTTCGGCGATGTCTTCCATGGCGCGGGTCATGGTGTGCAGCGGCTGCATCAGCACGTTTATCAGCAGCCCGAGCAGGCCGATGATGATCACCACCGCCACTACCGTGGCGATCACCGCCGAGGTGCGGAAGGTGCTGAGCATCGAGAAGGCCTTGTCCTTGTCCACCGACAGGCCGATGTACCAGTTGGCCGAAGGCAGGCCGGTGATCGGGGTGAAGGTCAGCAGGCGGGCCTGGCCATCGCTTTGCACTTCGGTCAGCTCACCGGTCAGTTTTGGCGTGTGCTGCGGGAACAGGTCCGACAGCGACTTCATCACCAGGTCTTTGTCAGGGTGCACCAGGACCTTGCCCTGGTCGTTGACCAGGAAGGCGTAGCCCATGCCGCCGAAGTTCAGCGAGTTGATGATCTGCACCAGGCCGTCCAAGGCCAGGTCGCCACCGACCACGCCGACACTGCTGGAAACCTTGCTGAGGATGCCAATGACCATCTTGTTGGTGGTCATGTCGATGTACGGTTCGGTCAGTGTCGCGCCGGCGGCACTCATGCCGTCCTTGTACCAGGGGCGCGTGCGCGGGTCGTAGCCATCGGGCATTTTTGCGTCCGGGCGTACGCTGAAACCGCCGTCCACCTTGCCCAGGTAAACGGTGAGGAAGCTGGAAATGAGCGCGTTCTGGGCCATCAGGGTTTCGGCGTTGGTGGGGTCCTGGGCAATGTTCTGTGCCAGGTTTTCCACCAGCTTGATTCGGCCGTCGAACAGGTTGCGGATGTTGGTCGAAGTGGAGGCGCCCATTTCAGCCAGATAGTTTTCCAGGTCCTCGCGGATCGCATTACGCTGGAGGTAATCGTTGTAGAGCGTGAAAAGGCTGAAGGCGAGTATCACGATCAATGATGCTGCCAAAAGAATCTTGTGGCTGAAACGAAGGCTTTTGTTCATGGCGTAATCGGTTCCGCTAAGGTGTTATATCAGGCGTTCGCACGGGTGGAGCCGCAAAGCAGTGCAACATCCCGAAAAGTCCCTTTTCGGTTGTTCCTCTCTAATTAAGGCGAATATCACCCAAAGGTATCGGCCGAATTAAGGTAAAGCTTGAGCAGAGGATTACAGAGATGTCGGAAACATCGACCATAGTTGTAGGTGCTGGCCCGGATGGCCAGCCAGTCGGGCAAGCGATGCGGCTGGCCAACCGCCATGGCCTGGTGGCGGGCGCGACGGGCACCGGCAAGACCGTGACCTTGCAGCACTTGGCGGAAGTGTTCAGCGACGCAGGGGTTGCCGTATTCGCGGCCGATGTCAAAGGTGACTTGTGTGGCCTGGGTGCCGCTGGCACACCACAGGGCAAGGTGGCCGAGCGAATCGCCGGTATGCCTTGGCTCGGGCACACGCCCCAGGCCTACCCGGTAAGCCTGTGGGACATCGCCGGGCAGTCCGGCCACCCGCTGCGCACTACCCTCAGTGAAATGGGGCCGTTGCTGCTGGGCAACCTCCTGGAGCTGACCGACAGCCAGCAGGCGGCGCTGTATGCGGCCTTCAAGGTTGCCGACCGAGAGGGCCTGTTACTGCTGGACCTCAAGGACCTCAAGGCGCTGCTGGCGCACCTGAAGGACAACCCGCAATTGCTGGGTGAAGACAGTGCACTGATGACCACGGCCTCTACCCAGGCCTTGTTGCGGCGGCTGGCGACCCTGGAGCAGCAGGGCGCCGAGGCGCTGTTTGGCGAGCCGGCATTGCAGCTTGAAGACCTGCTGCGGCCGGGCTCGGATGGCCGTGGGCGCATCCACCTGCTCGACGCCAGCCGGCTGGTGCATGAGGCACCCAAGGTGTACGCAACCTTCCTGCTGTGGCTGCTGGCCGAGCTATTCGAGCAATTGCCCGAGCGTGGAGATGCCGACAAGCCGGTACTGGCCTTGTTCTTCGATGAAGCGCACTTGCTGTTCAACGGTACGCCCAAGGCGCTGCAGGACCGCCTGGAGCAGGTGGTGCGGCTGATCCGCTCCAAGGGCGTGGGGGTGTACTTCGTCACCCAGTCACCGGGTGACTTGCCGGATGCGGTGCTGGCCCAGTTGGGGTTGCGCATTCAGCATGGCCTGCGGGCCTTTACCGCCAAGGAGCAAAAGTCGCTGAGGGCAGTGGCCGATGGCTTTCGCCCGAACCCCGCGTTCGAAACCCTGGCGGTGCTGACCGAGCTGGGGATTGGCGAGGCGTTGGTGGGGACACTGGAAGAGAAGGGTACGCCTGCCATGGTGCAGCGGGTGCTGATTGCACCGCCGCAGTCGCGTATCGGGCCGCTGAGTGCGGCCGAGCGCAGTGCGCTGATTGCCGCTTCGCCGCTGGCGGGGCGCTATGACAAGCCGGTGGACCGTGAGTCGGCCTATGAAATGCTGACCCAGCGCAAGGGCGAGGCGGTGGAGCCAGCCCCGCAGCCGAAGGCGGATGAGGAGAGCTTTGCCGACAAGGCCGGTGACTTCCTGCAGAGTGCGGCGGGGCAGGCTATCAAGTCGGCTGTGCGCCAAGCCGCCAACCAGTTGGGGCGGCAACTGGTGCGCGGGTTGATGGGGTCGTTGCTGGGGGGCAAGAAAAGGTAGTTTGCTTGTACCGGCCCTATCGCCGGCAAGCCAGCTCCCACAGGGTGGACTGCCCCCCAAAAGTTGGACAGTTTCAGCTAGCAGACTCAGCAGCATGGGCCCTGTATTCCACAGGGCTCATGCCATTGAGCTTTAGCTTGATGCGGTCATGGTTGTAGTAGTGGATGTACTCGTCCAGACCGGCTTTCAGTTCTTCAACGCTCTCGAAACGCTTCAGGTAGAAAAACTCGGACTTAAGCGTACCAAAAAAGCTCTCCATTGCCGCATTGTCCAGGCAGTTTCCTTTGCGTGACATGCTCTGGTTCAGTCCTCGCTCTGCCAGCTTATGGCGGTACTGGGAGTGCTGGTAGTGCCACCCTTGATCCGAGTGAAGCACCAGCTTCGGCTTGTTTCCCAGGCGCTTGAAGGCCTTGTCCAGCATGTTGGTAACCAGCCCGAGGCAAGGCCTGCTGGCCACTTCGTATGCCACGATTTCGGCGTTGTACAAGTCCATCACAGGAGAGAGATAGACCTTTTTCTCAGCTACTTTAAACTCGGTCACATCGGTCACCCACTTCTGATTCGGGCGCTGCGCGAGGAAGTTTCGCTCCAGCAGGTTAGGCGCGATAGTGCCGACGACGCCCTTGTACGACCGATACTTTTTGGGCCGTACGAGTGAGCGAAGATCAAGCGCGACCATCAAGCGTTCTACGACCTTCTTGTTAACCAAGGTGCCGGCGTTGCGGATCACCGCCGTCACACGCCGGTAACCGTAGAGCCCTTTTTCCTCGTGATAGACACGCTGAATCAGCTGTTTCAGGACAGCATGCTTGTCAGGTTTGGCCTGCGCCTGAAGTTGGTAATAGAACGTGCTGCGAGGTAAGTCAGCCAGTTGCAGAACGGCGGCCAAGGGAAACCTGTCCTTGAGCGCCGACACGATCAGGGCTTTTTGGGCTGACTTCGCTCCTGCTTCTTCAGTTCTTCCAGCTTTTTTAGGTAAGCGTTCTCCATACGCAGCCACTCAAGCTCAGCCAGCAACTGGTCGCGGCTTTTATCGGTGTCATCGGACGTCGTAGGTTTTATGGGGTAAGGCTTTTTCGACATGGCAGCGGGTTTTCTTCTCTTGGGAGCAGGTAAATCCAGACTCCCACTGTAGTGCTGCCGCGCCCAAATGCCTATCTGCGAGGACTGACCAAGACCAAAATGGGCGGCGGTCTGGCGCAAGGAAAGCTGATGCTTGTGCATGTACTCAAGGACTGAGCGCTTGTAGGCCGTGCTGTACCGCTGGCCGGTTTTGCGCAGGCTGAACTGACCATGCTTCTGGAAAGCGGAGAACCAGCGCCGCAGCAGGCTGAAGTCCACTGCAAATCGCCGAGCTACTGTTCTAAATCCTTCACCACCCTCCAGGTAGGCCTGGACGGCGGTGAGCTTGAATTGATCTGAGTACTTGCTCATGTGAACACCCCAAGAAATTGGATTGGTGTCCAACTTCCTGGGGGCAGTCCAGGGATCTCGCTGCCCGTGTGGGAGCGGGTTTACCCGCGAAGAGGCCGGTGCAGAAAAGCACAAATGAAAAAGGCGCCCCAAGGCGCCTTTATACTGAGAGCAGTGTCACTCAGCCAATGGCTTTGGATGCCAGCCAGAACAGGCCGGCGGCCAGGCCCATCGAGGCCGGCAGGGTCAGGATCCAGGCCAGCAGGATGGTCTTCACCGTGCCGCCTTGCAGGCCGCTCTTGTTGGCGACCATGGTGCCGGCCACGCCTGACGACAGCACGTGGGTGGTCGATACCGGCAGGGCGAACACGTTGGCCATGCCGATGGCGCAGGCCGCGGTGATCTGTGCCGACATGCCCTGGGCATAGGTCATGCCCTGCTTGCCGATCTTCTCGCCAACGGTAAGTACCACACGCTTCCAGCCAACCATGGTGCCCAGGCCCAAGGCCAGGGCGACGGCCACGATCACCCAGAACGGTGCGTATTCGGTGGTGGCGGTCAGGTCTTTGCGCAGTTTTTCCAGGTCGGCCTTTTCACGGGCGTCGAGGCCTGGCAGCTTGCCAACCTTCTTCGCGGTGTCATCCAGGCACAGCAGATAGCGACGCACTTCAACGCGCTTGTCGGTATCCAGGCTGTGGTAGTCGGTCACGCCCTGAAGCGAGGACTGCAGCGCGGCGATGGTCGGCTCGGTCTGCTGCGGGTTGCAGCTGAACTGCTCCGGCAGGTCGTTGGACTTGGCCTTGCCCAGTGCCAGGAACTCGCCAAGGGTGGCGGCGTTGCGCTGGTAGAACTGGCTCATGTGCAGGGTAGCGTCGCGGGTACGCTCGATCTGGTAGGTGGTGCTGTTCAGGTCGAGGACGAACTTGGCCGGGACGATACCGATCAGCACCAGCATGATCAGGCCGATGCCTTTCTGACCGTCGTTGGAACCGTGCACGAAGCTCACGCCCATGGCCGAAACCACCAGTACCATGCGGTTCCAGAATGGCGGGTGCTTCTTGTCGTCGAGCTTGCGGCGCTGGTCGGGGGTCTTGTGCATCTTCGACAGCGGGCGCCACCACTTAAGGCCGATCAGCACCAGGGCTGCGACGGCGAAGCCGGCCATTGGCGAAACCACCAGCGACATCGCGATGTCGATCGCCTTCTGCCAGTTGACGCCATCGGCCAGCGGGATGTCGTTGATCAGGGCGTTGGCCAGGCCGACACCGAGAATGGAGCCGATCAGCGTGTGCGAACTGGAGGCGGGGATACCAAAGTACCAGGTGCCCAGGTTCCAGGTGATGGCCGCAGCCAGCAACGAGAAGACCATGGCCAGGCCGTGTCCGGTGTTCACATTGATCAGCAGCTCTACCGGCAGCAGGTGCACGATGGCATAGGCCACCCCGACACCGCCGAGCAGAACGCCAAGGAAGTTGAACACGCCGGAGAAGAACACGGCGAGGTGCGGCGGCATGGCTTTGGTGTAGATGACGGTAGCTACCGCGTTGGCGGTGTCATGAAAGCCATTGATGAACTCGAAGGCGAGTACGAAGGTCAAGGCGAGCAGCAGGCTCACCAACACCCAGGCATCCAGTCCGCTGAATAAATCGATCATGAAGGTTGTCTGGCGGGTATAGGGGGGCGGGATTATGCCAGAAAACCTTGGCAATCGATGCACCTGCTACAGACCGATGGCAATCTTCATGGGGTGAGCGCACGGTGCACGTAGGGGCGCTGAGGCAGGGAAATATCGGCTAAAAAGCGCAAAGCGTGGCTAAATCAGGCAGAAAAACGAAGAAATGGCCGATTCGCCATCATTCAAACGGGCGTATGAAATTTGTGTAATTCCATTTCATCATCGGTCAGATGGTAAAGATCGACCGCGCCCGGGCTGGCCGGGCGACGACGCGCTGGCGTGGTCCAGGGTCAGGGATTGTCGCTGCGCAGTTCCTTTTCAATGCGTTCCAGTTCCTGGTTGAACGCCTGGTCGCGCACGCTGGCACGTTTGCGCCAAGGTTTGCGCTCTGGATCCGGTTGTGCGGCGTAAGTGGTGACTTCACCACCGTAAACATCCTTGTAACGTTCAGCCTGGCGCTCGAGTTCTGCGCGCAGTTCATCTTTCGTCACATGCAGTACCTGAATTAAGTGTGATGACTGTTGTTATGCATTGTGCAGCATGCACATGCCTCGCTGGCCGCAACGGCTAGATACAACGGAAGGTTCCATTACTACGCTAGCGTCGGGGCCTGCGCAATCGATTATAGCAACCGATAATTCGCCGAACATCGTTATTTAACAGCCCTGACATCATCTGACGCAAGTAGTGGCAGGTGTCGGCAAACAGTTTGGACGTTTCGTACAAGTTTGAAAGGCATGGCGGATAGTTCGATGCAACGCCGGGGTGAGGCCCGAATGAAAAACGGCCTCGCCAAAAGGCGAGGCCGTTGCCTGGGGACTTCTACGGTGGGTACCTGACCAGTCTCTCCAAAGAAGCCACAAGTGGCAGGAGAAAGGTATAAGCAAAAGTGTCAGCGGTCAATTGCGATTATCGGCCGTTTGTTCGATAATCGCACGAACGGGCGTTTTTTTTGAGGTGTGCGATGAGTGACGAAACCCTGGTCAACGATCCGGTCAATCCAGAGCCGGCGCGACCCGCTTCGGCCGCCATGGCGCCGCCGATCGTGGCTTCCCCGGCCAAGCGCATCCAGGCGTTTACCGGCGATCCCGACTTCATGACCTCCCTGGCACGTGGCCTGGCCGTGATCCAGGCCTTTCAGGAGCGCAAGCGCCACCTGACCATCGCCCAGATCAGCCACCGCACCGAAATCCCTCGCGCAGCGGTGCGCCGTTGCCTGCACACGCTGATCAAGCTGGGTTACGCCACCTCCGACGGGCGTACCTATTCGCTGCTGCCCAAAGTATTGACGTTGGGGCATGCCTACCTGTCGTCGACGCCGTTGGCGATTTCTGCCCAGCCTTATCTGGACCGTATCAGTGACCAACTGCACGAAGCGGCCAACATGGCCACCCTCGAAGGCGACGACATTCTTTATATAGCCCGTTCGGCCACGGTGGAGCGGCTGATATCGGTCGACTTGTCGGTGGGCGGGCGCCTGCCGGCCTATTGCACATCGATGGGGCGCATCCTGCTGGCGGCGATGGACGACACCAGCCTGCGTGAATACCTGGAGCGTGCCGACCTGAAAGCGCGCACCAGCCGTACGCTGCATGACCCTGAGTCACTGTTCGCCTGCATCCAGCAGGTGCGCGCCCAGGGCTGGTGCGTGGTGGACCAGGAGCTGGAGCAGGGGCTGCGTTCGATTGCCGTGCCGATCTACGACGCGTCGGGGCAGGTGTTGGCGGCGCTGAACGTGAGCACCCATGTGGGTCGGGTGACGCGTAGCGAGCTGGAACAGCGCTTCCTGCCGATCCTGCTGGCGGCCAGCCGGGACCTTTGCCATCAGTTGTTTGGCTGAGATTGCAGGGGGGCGCCAAGCGGCCCCCTTTCACATTTAGAACAGGCAAAACGGTTTCTTGTGCGATAAACGCACAGTGTCGCTCCGGGCGAATTGCGCCACCGCCGCCCGCTGATTAATGTCTCTCGCAACGGTCGGCCAAGCCGACCGAACAAAAAATACAAGAGGCACTTACCATGAATACTGTCCACTTATTGCTGCGGCCGCACCCGCACGCAGTACCGTTGTATCCAGGCTGACGCAGGCCATATTCCCCAATCATCGTCCCCTGTACCGGTTGCCCGTGTGCAGTGGTCTGGCTGTGCCCTACATTCTGGATAACAACAATGAACCAAGCACAAAACAGCGTCGGCAAAAGCCTCGACGTCCAGTCATTCATCAACCAGCAGCCGCTGTCCCGCTACCAGTGGCGGGTCGTGTTGCTGTGCTTTCTGATCGTCTTCCTCGACGGCCTGGACACGGCCGCCATGGGCTTCATCGCCCCGGCGCTGTCGCAGGAGTGGGGCATCGACCGGGCCAGCCTTGGCCCGGTGATGAGCGCCGCATTGATCGGCATGGTGTTCGGTGCCCTGGGCTCCGGGCCGTTGGCTGACCGCTTCGGCCGCAAAGGTGTGCTGGTGGGCGCGGTGCTGGTGTTTGGCGGTTTCAGCCTGGCCTCGGCCTATGCCACCAACGTCGACCAGTTGCTGGTGCTGCGCTTCCTGACTGGCCTGGGCCTGGGTGCCGGCATGCCCAATGCCACCACGCTGCTGTCCGAATACACCCCCGAACGCCTCAAGTCGCTGCTGGTGACCAGCATGTTCTGCGGCTTCAACCTGGGCATGGCCGGTGGTGGCTTCATTTCCGCCAAGATGATCCCGGCCTATGGCTGGCACAGCCTGCTGGTGATCGGCGGCGTGCTGCCACTGCTGCTGGCGCTGGTGTTGATGGTGTGGTTGCCGGAGTCGGCGCGGTTCCTGGTGGTGCGCAACCGTGGTACCGACAAGATCCGCAAGACCCTCTCGCCCATTGCGCCGCAGGTGGTGGCCGAGGCGGGCAGCTTTAGCGTGCCAGAGCAAAAGGCCGTGGCCGCGCGCAGCGTGTTTGCGGTGATTTTCTCCGGCACTTATGGCCTGGGCACCATGCTGCTGTGGCTGACCTACTTCATGGGCCTGGTAATCGTCTACCTCCTGACCAGCTGGTTGCCAACCCTGATGCGTGATAGCGGCGCGAGCATGGAGCAGGCCGCATTCATCGGTGCGTTGTTCCAGTTCGGCGGCGTGCTGAGTGCCGTGGGTGTGGGCTGGGCCATGGACCGTTACAACCCACACAAGGTGATCGGCATTTTCTACCTGCTGGCTGGGGTGTTCGCCTACGCCGTGGGGCAGAGCCTGGGCAACATCACCGTGTTGGCCACGTTGGTGCTGATCGCCGGCATGTGCGTGAACGGCGCGCAATCGGCAATGCCGTCGCTGGCGGCACGCTTCTACCCGACCCAGGGCCGTGCCACGGGTGTATCGTGGATGCTGGGTATCGGCCGCTTTGGTGCGATTCTGGGGGCCTGGAGCGGCGCAACGCTACTGGGCCTGGGCTGGAACTTCGAGCAGGTGCTGACCGCGTTGCTGGTGCCTGCGGCGCTGGCGACCGTAGGTGTGATCGTCAAAGGGTTGGTCAGCCACGCCGACGCGACCTGAGAAGCGGGGGCCACTTTGTGGACCCTTCGCAGTACAAGGCTGCTCCTACAGGGAGCGGCCTTGTGTCGCGATAGGGCTGCGCAGCAGCCCGGCCTGCAGATAAGTAGCAGCGCAACAAATAGTTCGATAATCGCACAAATAGTCGATTATCGGATTGTAAGCCTACCGCTACTCTCCTTAATCTGAGCTCATCGAAGCACCCTGACCAGTAGCCTCCACACGTACCGCCGCGGCCCATGGCCAGTGGCAGGAGAAGCCTAATGCGCGACGTATTTATCTGTGACGCCATCCGCACCCCCATCGGCCGCTTCGGCGGCGCCCTGGCGGGTGTGCGTGCCGACGACCTGGCTGCCGTGCCGCTGAAAGCGCTGATCGAGCGCAACCCTGCGGTGCAGTGGGACCAGGTTGATGAAGTGTTCTTCGGCTGCGCTAACCAGGCCGGTGAAGACAACCGCAACGTGGCGCGCATGGCGCTGCTGCTGGCCGGCCTGCCGGAGAGCATCCCGGGCGTCACCCTGAACCGCCTGTGCGCATCGGGCATGGATGCCATCGGCACTGCCTTCCGCGCCATCGCCAGCGGCGAAATGGAGCTGGCGATTGCCGGCGGCGTCGAGTCGATGTCGCGCGCTCCGTTCGTCATGGGTAAGGCTGAAAGCGGCTATTCGCGCAACATGAAGCTGGAAGACACTACCATCGGCTGGCGCTTCATCAACCCGCTGATGAAGAGCCAGTACGGTGTGGACTCCATGCCGGAAACCGCCGATAACGTAGCCGATGATTACCAGGTTTCGCGCGCTGACCAGGACGCTTTCGCCCTGCGCAGCCAGCAGAAGGCTGCAGCCGCCCAGGCTGCCGGCTTCTTCGCCGAAGAGATCGTGCCGGTGCGCATTGCCCACAAGAAGGGCGAAACCATCGTCGAGCGTGACGAGCACCTGCGCCCGGAAACCACGCTGGAGGCGCTGACCAAGCTCAAGCCGGTCAACGGCCCGGACAAGACGGTCACCGCCGGCAACGCCTCGGGCGTGAACGACGGTGCTGCGGCGCTGATCCTGGCGTCGGCAGAAGCGGTGAAGAAGCACGGCCTGACCCCGCGTGCCCGGGTACTGGGCATGGCCAGCGGCGGTGTTGCACCACGGGTGATGGGCATTGGCCCGGTGCCGGCGGTGCGTAAACTGACCGAGCGCCTGGGTGTGGCGGTAAGTGATTTCGACGTGATCGAGCTCAACGAAGCCTTTGCCAGCCAAGGCCTGGCAGTGCTGCGTGAGCTGGGTGTGGCCGACGATGCGCCGCAGGTGAACCCTAATGGCGGCGCAATCGCCCTGGGGCACCCGCTGGGCATGAGCGGTGCGCGCCTGGTGCTGACTGCGCTGCATCAGCTGGAGAAAAGTGGCGGGCGCAAGGGCCTGGCGACCATGTGTGTGGGTGTCGGCCAAGGTCTGGCGCTGGCCATCGAGCGGGTTTGACCTGTACCGGCCCTATCGCGGGCAAGCCCGCTCCTACAAGGAACCACGCTCTCCCTGTAGGAGCGGGCTTGCCCGCGATAGGGCCGGTAGCTTCGACATAAGGCCAATTGCCAGCCAGATAGCGGAACGAGTGTGTTACCAGGTATGTCTAGACTTACCTAGGACCCTCCAGGAGTAAAACCGTCATGACCTCAACCTATTACACCGGCGAAGAACGCAGCAAGCGCATCTTCGCTATCGTCGGTGCCTCGTCAGGCAACCTGGTGGAATGGTTCGACTTCTACGTCTACGCCTTCTGCGCTATCTACTTCGCCCCGGCCTTCTTCCCCTCCGACGACCCTACCGTCCAGCTGTTGAACACGGCTGGTGTGTTCGCCGCAGGGTTTTTGATGCGCCCCATCGGCGGCTGGATCTTCGGCCGCCTCGCTGACCGCCATGGTCGCAAGAATTCCCTGATGATCTCGGTGCTGATGATGTGCTTCGGCTCCCTGATGATCGCCTGCCTGCCCACCTATGACAGCATCGGCACCTGGGCCCCGGCGCTGCTGTTGCTGGCCCGCCTGATCCAGGGCCTGTCGGTGGGTGGCGAATACGGCACCACCGCCACCTACATGAGTGAAGTGGCCCTGCGTGGGCAGCGTGGCTTCTTTGCCTCGTTCCAGTACGTCACCCTGATTGGTGGGCAGTTGCTGGCGGTGCTGGTGGTGGTGATCCTGCAGCAGTTGCTGACTGAGGATGAACTGCGTGCCTGGGGCTGGCGCATTCCATTCGTGGTAGGGGCCATCGCCGCGCTGATCTCGTTGATGTTGCGCCGCTCGCTGCACGAGACCAGCAGCGCCGAAACCCGCAACGACAAAGATGCAGGCACCATCAAGGGCCTGTTCCGCAACCATGCGGCGGCCTTCATCACCGTGCTTGGCTACACCGCCGGCGGCTCGCTGATCTTCTACACCTTCACCACCTACATGCAGAAGTACCTGGTCAACACCGCGGGTATGACGGCGAAAAACGCCAGCTACGTGATGACCGGCGCGCTGTTCCTGTTCATGGTGGTGCAGCCGTTCTTCGGCATGCTGTCCGACCGCATCGGCCGACGCAATTCGATGCTGCTGTTTGGCGCGCTCGGGACCTTGTGCACCGTGCCGCTGCTGATGGCGCTGAAAACAGTCACCAGTCCGTTCATGGCCTTCGTGCTGATCAGCCTGGCGTTGTGTATTGTCAGTTTCTACACCTCGATCAGCGGCCTGGTGAAGGCCGAGATGTTCCCGCCACAAGTACGTGCGCTGGGTGTAGGCCTGGCCTACGCAGTGGCCAACGCGGCATTTGGCGGCTCCGCCGAGTACGTGGCCTTGGGCCTGAAGACCCTGGGCATGGAAAACACTTTCTACTGGTACGTGACGGCCATGATGGCGATTGCCTTCCTGTTCAGCCTGCGCCTGCCGAGGCAGGCCGCGTACCTGCACCACGATGACTAAGGACGTGGCATGACCAACCAACTGTTCGACGCCTACTTCACCGCGCCGGCCATGCGCGAGATTTTCTCCGACCGTGGCCGCTTACAGGGCATGCTCGATTTCGAAGCCGCGCTGGCCCGTGCCGAAGCTGCTGTGGGGCTGGTCCCGCACAGCGCCGTGGCCGCCATCGAGGCGGCATGCAAGGCCGAGCGCTATGACGTGGGGGCGCTGGCCAATGCCATCGCAACCGCTGGCAACTCGGCAATCCCGCTGGTGAAGGCGTTGGGCAGGGTGATTGCCAGTGGCGTGCCCGAGGCCGAGCGCTATGTGCACCTGGGCGCCACCAGCCAGGACGCGATGGACACCGGTCTGGTGTTGCAGTTGCGCGATGCCCTCGACCTGATCGAAGCGGACCTGGGCAAACTGGCCGATACCCTGTCGCAGCAGGCCTTGAAGCACGCCGATACGCCAATGGTGGGCCGCACCTGGCTGCAACACGCTACCCCGGTGACCCTGGGCATGAAACTGGCTGGCGTGCTGGGGGCATTGACCCGCCACCGTCAGCGCCTGCAAGAGCTGCGCCCGCGCCTGTTGGTGCTGCAGTTCGGCGGCGCCTCGGGCAGCCTGGCCGCTCTGGGCAGCAAGGCGATGCCGGTGGCCGAGGCCCTGGCCGAGCAACTGAAGCTGACCCTGCCCGAGCAACCCTGGCACACCCAGCGTGATCGCCTGGTAGAGTTTGCCTCGGTGCTTGGCCTTGTGGCCGGCAGCCTGGGCAAGTTCGGCCGCGATGTCAGCCTGCTGATGCAAACCGAGGCGGGGGAGGTATTCGAGCCTTCCGCACCAGGCAAGGGCGGCTCTTCGACCATGCCACACAAGCGCAACCCGGTGGGCGCTGCGGTGCTGATCGGTGCCGCGACCCGCGTGCCGGGGCTGGTATCGACGCTGTTCGCCGCCATGCCCCAGGAGCACGAGCGCAGCCTGGGCCTGTGGCATGCCGAATGGGAAACCCTCCCGGACATCTGCTGCCTGGTCTCCGGCGCGCTGCGCCAGGCCCAGGTGATTGCCGAGGGCGTGGAAGTGGACGCAGCGCGCATGCGCCGTAACCTCGACCTGACCCAAGGGCTGGTGCTGGCAGAAGCGGTGAGTATCGTCCTGGCCCAACGCCTGGGCCGCGACCGTGCCCACCACTTGCTGGAACAATGCTGCCAGCGCGCCGTGGCCGAACAGCGCCACCTGCGTGCGGTGCTGGGTGATGACCCACAGGTCAGTGCCGAGCTGTCTGCCGAAGAACTTGATCGCCTGCTCGACCCTGCCCATTACCTGGGCCAAGCCCGCGTCTGGGTCGCGCGCGCCGTATCCGAACATCAACATTTCACTGCCTGAAGGAGACTGCTGTGGCGCATTTGCAACTGGCCGATGGCGTTTTGAACTACCAGATCGATGGCCCGGAAAACGCCCCGGTGCTGGTCCTGTCCAACTCGCTGGGCACCGACCTGGGCATGTGGGACACCCAGATTCCGCTGTGGAGCCAGCACTTTCGCGTGCTGCGCTACGACACCCGTGGCCACGGCGCATCGTTGGTCACCGAAGGCCCTTACACCATCGAACAGCTGGGCGGTGACGTGCTGGCCCTGCTCGATGGCCTGGACATCCAGAAAGCGCATTTCGTCGGCCTGTCGATGGGTGGCCTGATCGGCCAGTGGTTGGGCATCAACGCCGGTGAGCGCCTGCACAGCCTGACCCTGTGCAACACCGCCGCCAAGATCGCCAGTGACGAGGTGTGGAACCCCCGTATCGACACCGTGCTCAAGGGTGGCCAGCAGGCCATGGTCGACCTGCGCGATGGCTCTATCGCCCGCTGGTTCACCCCGGGCTTCGTCCAGGCCCAGCCTGAGCAAGCCCAGCGCATTTGCCAGATGCTGGCGCACACCAGCCCGCAAGGTTATGCCGCCAACTGCGCAGCGGTGCGTGATGCCGATTACCGTGAGCAACTGGGCCGCATCCAGGTGCCCGCGCTGATCGTTGCTGGCACCGAAGACGTGGTCACCACCCCTGCACATGGCCGCTTCATGCAGGCCGGTATCAAAGGTGCCGAGTACGTCGACTTCCCGGCAGCGCACCTGTCCAACGTCGAAATCGGTGAGGTGTTCAGCCGCCGCGTGCTCGACTTCCTGCTGGCTCACTGAGGACAACGCCATGGATGAGAAACAACGTTACGACGCGGGCATGCAAGTGCGCCGTGCGGTACTTGGCGATGCCCACGTGGACCGTAGCCTGGAAAAGCTCAATGACTTCAACGGCGAGTTCCAGGAGATGATCACCCGCCACGCCTGGGGTGATATCTGGACCCGCCCCGGCCTGCCGCGCCATACCCGCAGCCTGATCACCATCGCCATGCTGATCGGCATGAACCGCAATGATGAACTGAAACTGCACCTGCGCGCCGCAGCCAACAATGGCGTGACCCGCGAAGAGATCAAGGAAGTGCTGATGCAGAGCGCGATCTATTGCGGCATCCCGGCGGCCAATGCCACGTTCCACTTGGCTGAGTCGGTGTGGGATGAACTAGGTGTAGAGTCTCGACAGCAGTAATGCCTGCACTGGCCCTATCGCCGGCAAGCCAGCTCCCACAGGGATTGCATCAGGCCTGAGGGCAGTGCACTCCCTGTGGGAGCTGGCTTGCCGGCGATAGGGCCATGGAATGTTTACATGACCGTATTCTTCTGACGCATGGCTACCGGGCCTGCGTTGTTTTCTACGGCGTGTTTCAGGTTCGGGCACAGGCCGAGCATGAATGCCGCTTCTGCCACCACGAACAGCGGCCCGATGATCAGGCCGCTGACATCGTCGACAAATGCAGGTTTGCGGCCTTCGTAGTAATGGCCGACGAACTGGATGATCCAGCCCACTAGGAATGCCCCCAGCCCGGCGCTGAGCCACAGTGTTGTCGTCTGTACTGCCAGCACCTGGCCGACCCACAGGCACAGTCCCAGCAACAGCCCCATCACCAGCCCGAAGCGCAGGTCCAGGCGCAGGTAAAACCACACCGAAGCCGCCGCTGCCAGCAGGGCAGGGGACAGCCACATGCCAACTATTTCCCAGCCTGGGCGTGACAGCAGGATGGTGACTGCCAACACGATCATCGGGATGCCTACGAAGTGGGTGGCGATGTTGCGTGGGTCGCGGTGGTAGCTGGCGTATTGGCTCAGGTGGTCGACGAGGGTTTTCATTGTTGTGCCTCCCTGGTGTGCCTGATCTAGGTGTATTGCCTGTACCGGCCCTTCGCGGGTGAACCCGCGAAAGGGCCGGCACTGGTAACCCATATAGCTCAGGATAGCCCGCAGCTACTACTATCATCAGCTCAGCGAATGGCAGCAGCCCGTACCGGCGTATCCAGCCCCACCAGTGTCTCGATCATCGCCCGCGCCGCCGGCGACAACCGGTAACCGCTACGGCTGACCACGCCGCAGCGCACGCTCAGTACCTCCAGCGCCGGCGGCAGGTTGCGCCAGTGCAGGCGCACCAGTGTGCCGGTGGCCAGGTCTTCGGCCACGGCCTCCTCGCTGGCCGTGCCAATGGCGTCGCTGGCCTGCACCACGCTGCGCAGTATCGCCAGGTGCTCGGTCTGCAGGTGCGGGATGAAGTCGCTGCGTCCGCTCAGGTTGGCCAGGCGCTTGCGCACGCCGGGGGCGAGCAGGGCGCTGGCCAGCGGGTAGCTGAACAGGTCGTTGGTCGACAGGCTGTCCTTGGCCAGCAACGGGTGGCCAGGCCGGCAGAAGAACAGGCCGGGCCGTGGCGACAGGGGCTCGGTGTGGAAATTGGGGTCGGCTTCGAACGGTCGGACATCGTCGACGAAAAACTCGATCTGTTCACGGCGCAGGGCCTGGCCCAGGCGTTCGGCATTATCTACCAGCAGCGAGGTGCGGATGCCCGGGTGGCGTTCGATGAAATGGCGCAAGGCGTCGGGGACCAGGCGCACGGCCAGCGCCGGGCCACTGCCGAAATGCAGCTCGCCGGCGTCGAGCTTGGTCATTTGCAGTACTTCGTTGCTCAGTTGCGCGGCACCCTGCACCAGGCGGCGGGCGTGCTGCAGTACCACCAGGCCCTCGGGGGTTGGCAGCAGGGCTTTGCTGGCGCGGTCCACCAGCGGGCAGCCGAACGTGTGTTCGAGGCCCTGGATGGCGCGGCTGAAGGCGGGTTGAGTGATGCCCATGGCCTCGGCGGCACGGACGAAACTGCGGTATTCGGTGAGGGCGATGAAGTAACGCAGCTGGCGGAGGTCCATGTCACGGCTCTGGGGCGGGGATCAGGGCCCTATTCAAGCTGTTACAGCTTATGTCGTCCAAGAAGGTTTATGGATTTGGTTATTTCTTTTGGTTATTTGAAAGGGCTTCTGGCCTCTTCGCGGGCATTCCCGCTCCCACAGGTAGGGCGCAGAATTCAAGGCTGGTGCAATCCCTGTGGGAGCGGGCGTGCCCGCGAAGCATTCAAAGGAGATTCAGCGGGTAACTCACGATCAGCCGGTTCTCGTCAAAGGCGTTGGTACTGAAGTCCCGGCGCATGGTGGAGTTGCGCCATTTCACCGACAGGTCCTTCAAGCTGCCCGACTGCACCACATAGGCCAGTTCGGTCTCGCGAGCCCATTCCTTGCCATCATCCACGCTGCCCACGGTGACGTTTTCACCCTTGATGTAGCGGTTCATCAGGGTCAGCCCAGGCACGCCAACGGTAGCGAAGTTGAAGTCATGGCGCACTTGCCAGGAACGCTCCTTGGCATTGTCGAAACTGGAGTTGTAGCTGTCGTTGGCCAGGGTGCCGCCGCTGGTACCGTTGACCCGCATCCAGGCGTCGTCGCCGCTGACCTTTTGCAGGCCGACGTAGAAGGTGTGGCCCTGGTAACGCGCCGAAAGCATGGCCGAGGCGGTGCGGTTATCCAGTTTGCCGGCGCGCTCTGCGCCGTCTTCCTTGCCGATGAAGTAGCCAAGGTTGGCGCCCAGGGTCCAGTCGCCCAGCGGCTGGCTGTGCGTCAGGTTGAGATATTGCTGGCGGTAGATGTCCTTGAGCTGGGCATCCCACAGGCCGATCATGGTGCGCTTGTCGTTGAAGGTGTACTCGCCACCGCCGAAGTTGAAACGATCGGAGGTGAACGCGCCTTTGCCGTTCATCGACATGTCTTCCATGCTGGCGTCGTTGCGCGGGCTGTTACCGCGGAACTGCCCGGCGTACAGCGTCAGGCCGGCAATTTCCTTGGAGGTCAACTGGCCACCGCGGAAGGTTTGCGGCAGCGAGCGGCCATCGTCCGAGCGCAGGATGGGCAGTACCGGCATCCATTCACCGACTTTCAGCTCGGTTTCGGACAACTTGGCTTTCAGTGCCACACCCAGGCGGCCGAAGTCATCGGCCGGGCGGCCGTCGTCATGCACGGGCAGCAGGTGTGTGTTGGTGGTGCCTTTGCCGCCGTCGAGCTTGACCGAGTACAGGCCCAGCACGTCCACCCCGAAACCGACGGTGCCTTGGGTGAAGCCGGAGCGGGCGTCAAGAATGAAGCTTTGCGTCCATTCTTCGGCCTTGCCCTGCGGGTTGGCCGGGTCGACGAAATTGCGATTGATATAGAAGTTGCGCAGGTTGAGGGTGGCCTTGGCGTCTTCCATGAAACCACCTTCGTTGGCGGCGAAGACGGGGAGGGCGCAGGACATGGCCAACAGGCCGGGCAGCAGCTGGCGTGCGGGTTGCAAAGTGCTCATCTGTCGTGGATCTCTTGTTTTTATGGGGCGAGCCGGTGCACTGCTGGATCAAGCCTGCAGGTGCGGGTCTTTTTTTTGATGAACTTGGGCAACGTTGCGTAAGCGGATGTTGCGGGGTAGTGCGGGGGTGAGGCAATTCGCCGCAAACGGAACGGGGCGATAATCGAACGGAATGTTCCAGCTGGTTAATTGTTTTGCTTTGACAGACGTTTCGCGGCGGTTCGATGCCTCGATGAACCCTTGCCTACGAGCCCTGCACTGGCAGCGACAAACAAAAAGCCCACCGTAAAGGTGGGCTCGATGCTGCTACAAACTCAATCAGCCTTTCGGTGCTTGCACCGATGCCTGCTGGTTGGCCTGCCCGGTCTGCTCATACCAGCCACCGCCGAGCGCCTTGTACAGATTGACCTCGCTGGTCAGCTGCGAAAGGCGGTCGGTAATCAGCGACTGTTGGGCGCTGAACAGGTTGCGCTGGGCGTCGAGGAAGGTCAGGTTGCTGTCGATCCCAATGCGGTAACGGCGCTCAGCCAGGCGGTAGTAATCCTGGTTCGCCTGCACCAGGTCGCGCTGGGCCTGCAGCTGCTCTTCGAAGGTCTTGCGCGCCGCCAGGCCATCGGAGACTTCCTGAAAGGCGGTCTGGATGGTTTTTTCGTACTTGGCGACGTTTATGTCCTTCTGGATCTTCGAGTAGTCCAGGCTGGCCTTCAGGCTGCCGGCGTTGAAGATCGGCAGGTTGATCTGCGGCTGGAACAGCCAGGTGCCTTGGCCACCGGCGAACAGGTGACCCATGTCGGGGCTCAGGCTGCCAGCGTTGGCGGTCAGGCTGATGCTCGGGAAGAACGCTGCACGGGCGGCACCAATGTTGGCATTGGCGGCCTTGAGCAGGTGCTCGGCTTCCTGGATGTCCGGGCGACGCTGGAGGATGTCCGACGGCAGGCCGGCCGGCACTTCGGCCAGCTGGTCGGCGTTGAGCTCCAGCGGCTTCGCCAGGTTGGCAGGAACGCCGGTACCCAGCAGCACGGTCAGGCTGTTGACGTCCTGGGCGACCAGGCGCTGGTACTGCGAGTACTTGACCCGGGCGCCTTCCACAGCGGTGCGCGCCTGGCTGACGTCGAGGGCAGAAGCCACGCCGACTTCATTGCTGCGACGGGTGAGGTTGTAGCTTTGCTCGTAGGTCTTAAGCGTTTCTTCGGTCAGCTTGAACAGGGCCTGGTCGGCCTGCCAGGTGTAGTAGGCGTTGGCCACGCTGGCCACCAGGGCGATTTGCGTGGAGCGACGCGCCTGCTCGCTGGACAGGTAGGTTTCCAGCGCCTGCTCGGTCAGGCTGCGCACACGGCCGAACAGGTCCAGCTCATAAGCGCTGACGCCCAAGGTGGCCGAGTACTGGCTGGTGATGCCAGATTCGCCGGTTTGCGACATGTTCGCCGGTACGCGTTGGCGGCTGCCGCTGCCGGTGGCCGAAACCGCCGGGAACAGGTCGGCACGCTGGATGCGGTACTGCGCGCGGTAAGCGTCGAGGTTCAGCGCCGCGACGCGCAGGTCGCGGTTGTTGACCAGCGAAGTCTGGATCAGCTGTTGCAGTGCCGGGTCGTGGAAGAACTGGCGCCAGCCCTGTTCGGCGGCAGCAACGTCTGCCGATTGCGTCGGCGAGTACGCAGGGCCTTGCGGCCACTGCGCTGCCACCGGCGCTTCCGGGGTCTGGTAGTCAGGGATCAGCGAGCAGCCGCCAAGAATGAAAGCGGTTACCGCCAGGGACAACAAAGACTTGGTCATTGCCCAGCCTCATAACGTGGAGTTTCAGGGGTGGCGTCTTTTTCCGGCTCTTTGCTGCCGAACAGCGACGACACTGCGACGAAGAACAGTGGTACCCAGAAGATAGCAAGCACGGTCGCACTGATCATGCCGCCGATCACGCCAGTACCAATGGCGTGCTGGCTGCCGGCGCCGGCGCCGCTGGCGATGGTCAACGGTACCACGCCGAGGATGAACGCCAGCGAGGTCATGATGATCGGGCGCAGACGCATGCGGCACGCTTCGATCGCTGCGTCGTACAGGCTGCGGCCTTGCTCGTGCAGTTCCTTGGCGAACTCGACGATCAAAATGGCGTTTTTCGCCGCCAGACCGATGGTGGTCAACAGGCCGACCAGGAAGTACGTGTCGTTGGACAGCCCGCGCAGGCTGGTGGCGATCAGTGCACCGATGATACCCAGCGGTACTACCAGCACGACGGCGATCGGGATCGACCAGCTTTCATACAGTGCAGCCAGGCACAGGAACACGAACAGCACAGAGAGGGCGAACAGTGCCGGCATCTGCGAGCCGGAGAGTTTTTCCTCGTAAGACATGCCGGTCCAGGAGAAGCCGATACCGTCCGGCAACTCGCCCGCGATGCGTTCCACCTCGGCCATAGCATCACCGGTACTGTAGCCCGGGGCCGGAGCACCCAGGATTTCCATCGCCTCGACACCGTTGTACCGGGACAGCTTGGGCGAACCGTACGTCCACTCGCCTTTGGCGAACGACGAGAACGGGACCATTTCGCCTGCACCGTTGCGCACGTACCACTTCTGCAGGTCTTCCGGGCTCATCCGCGCGTTTGGTTCGCCCTGGATGTACACCTTCTTGACTCGGCCACGGTCGATGAAGTCGTTGACATAGCTGGCACCCAGTGCAATCGACAGGGTGTTGTTGATGTCGGCAATGGTCACGCCCAGGGCGCTTGCACGTTCGTCATCGATAGTCAGCTGGTACTGCGGCTCATCGTTCAGGCCGTTCGGGCGCACGGCGCTGAGCACCTTGCTTTGTGCGGCCTTTGCCAGGAACTGGTTGCGCGCTTCCATGAGTTTGGCATGGCCGACACCACCGCGGTCCTGCAGGAACACGTCGAAGCCGGTAGCGTTACCCAGTTCGAGTACCGCAGGCGGCGCGAAGGCGAACACCATTGCGTCGCGGAAGGTGAAGAAGTGCTTCTGGGCACGTTCGGCCAGGGCGAACACACTGTTTTCCTTGGAGCGCTCACCCCACGGCTTGAGCATGATGAACGCCATGCCCGAGCTCTGGCCGCGGCCGGCGAAGTTAAAGCCGTTGACAGTGAACACCGATGCCACGGTGTCGGCCTCTTCCTTCAACAGGTACTCACGCATCTGGTCAACCACAACCTGCGTACGTTCGGCACTGGAGCCGGCCGGGGTCTGTACCTGGGCAAACAGTACGCCCTGGTCTTCTTCCGGGAGGAAAGCAGTAGGGATGCGGGCGAACAGCCAGATCATGCCGACCACGATCAGCGCGTAGCCGAGCAGGAACGGTACCTTGTTGCGCAGGATCGTGCCCACGCTGCGCTCGTAGCCGTTCACGCTGCGGTCGAAGTTGCGGTTGAACCAGCCAAAGAACCCGCCTTTGGCAGTGTGGTGCTCACCTTTCTTCAGCGGCTTGAGCATGGTGGCGCACAGTGCCGGGGTGAAGATAAGCGCTACCAGCACCGAGAGGCCCATGGCCGACACGATGGTGATGGAGAACTGCCGGTAGATCACACCTGTGGAACCACCGAAGAACGCCATGGGCAGCAGTACCGCCGACAGTACCAGGGCAATACCCACCAGGGCGCCCTGGATCTGTTCCATCGAACGTTTGGTCGCCTCCTTGGGCGGTAACCCTTCCTCGGACATGACCCGTTCGACGTTCTCCACCACGACGATGGCGTCGTCCACCAGCAAGCCGATGGCCAGGACCATGGCGAACATGGTCAGGGTGTTGATACTGAAGCCTGCGGCGGCAAGGATGCCGAACGTACCCAGCAACACCACCGGTACGGTCATGGTGGTGATGATGGTGGCGCGGAAGTTCTGCAGGAACAGGTACATCACCAGGAACACCAGGACCACGGCTTCGATCAGGGTGTGGATCACACCGCTGATCGATTCGGTGACCACCGGGGTGGTGTCGTACGGGAATACCGCTTTCACGCCAGGCGGGAAGAACGGTTCCAGGCCTTTGATGGTCTCGCGCAGTGCCTTGGCGGTGTCCAGCGCGTTGGCGCCGGTAGCCAGTTTTACGGCCAGGCCGGAAGCCGGCTTGCCGTTGAACTGGGCGCTGACCGCGTAGTTTTCACCGCCCAGGCCCACTTGCGCGACGTCACCCAGTCGTACCTGGGAGCCATCCTTGTTGACCTTGAGCAGGATCTTCTCGAACTGCTCGGCGGTTTGCAGGCGGGTCTTGCCGATGATGGTGGCGTTCAGCTGGGTACCAGGCAGGGCTGGCAGGCCGCCGAGCTGGCCGGACGAAACCTGCACGTTCTGCGCGGCCACGGCGGTCTTTACGTCGACCGGGGTCAGCTGGAACTTGTTCAGCTTGGCCGGATCGAGCCAGATACGCATGGCGTACTGCGCACCGAACACCTGGAAGTCACCCACACCCGCAGTACGCGAGATCGGGTCCTGCATGTTGGAGACGATGTAGTTGGCCAGGTCGTCCTTGGTCATGCTGCCGTCTTCGGACACCAGGCCGATCACCAGCAGGAAGTTTTTCACTGCCTTGGTGACGCGGATACCTTGCTGCTGCACTTCCTGCGGCAGCAATGGGGTGGCCAGGTTCAGCTTGTTCTGTACCTGGACCTGGGCAGTGTCGGGGTTGGTGCCTTGTTCGAAGGTGGCAGTAATGGTCATGCTGCCGTCGGAGTTGCTTTCCGACGACACATAACGCAGGTTGTCGATACCGTTGAGCTGCTGCTCGATCACCTGCACCACGGTGTCCTGCACGGTTTGCGCCGAGGCGCCCGGGTAGGTCACAGCGATGGCGATGGCCGGCGGCGCGATGCTGGGGTACTGGTTGATAGGCAGCTTCAGGATCGACAAGGCGCCGACCAGCATGATCACCAAGGCGATCACCCAGGCGAAGATCGGGCGATCGATAAAGAACTTCGACATGGTTTACTCCGCTTTGGCGTCTGCTTTCGCCGCGTTGGCCTGATCAGGGCTGCCCGGCTTCTTGACGTTGGTGGCTTCGCTGACCTTGACCTCGACGCCCGGGCGCACGTACTGCAGCCCTTCGGTGATCAGGCGGTCGCCTGGGTTGAGGCCTTCCTCGATCAGCCAGTCGCTGCCCAGGGTACGGCTGGCCTTCAGCTGGCGCAGTTCGACCTTGTTCTCCTGGTTGACCACCAGGGCGGTTGGGGCGCCTTTGAGGTCGCGCGTCACGCCCTGTTGCGGTGCCAGGATGGCTTGGCTGTTGACCCCGGCCTTGAGCCGCGCATGCACGAACATGCCTGGCAGCAGGGTGTGGTCCGGGTTGGGGAAGATGGCACGCAGGGTCACCGAGCCGGTGGTCTCGTCGACCGCCACTTCGGAAAACTCCAGGCGACCTTCCTGCTTGAACAGGCTGCCGTCTTCCAGCACCAGCTGAACCGATGCGGTGTTGGCGCCAGACTTCTGCAGTTGGCCGCTTTCCAGTTCACGGCGCAGCTTCAGCAGCTCGGCGGTGGACTGGGTGACGTCGACGTAGATCGGGTCGAGCTGCTGGATGGTGGCCATGGCGTTGGTCTGGCCATTGCTCACCAGCGCGCCTTCGGTAAACGACGAGCGGCCGATGCGACCACTGATGGGCGCCAGCACCTTGGTGTAGCGCAGGTCGATCTGGGCGCTTTTGAGCGAAGCATCGGCCTGCAATCGTTTGGCATTGGCGTCGTCGTATTCCTGCTTGGACACCGCCTGTTCGTCGATCAGCTGCTTGTAGCGCTCGGCCAGGGAGCGAGTAGCTTGCAAGTTGGCCTGGGCGTTGGCCAGGTTGGCTTCGTACACGGCAGGGTCGATCTGGTACAGCTGCTGGCCTTCCTTCACCTCACTGCCTTCCTTGAACAGGCGCTTGAGGATGATGCCGTTGACCTGCGGGCGCACTTCGGCGACCCGGTAGGCACTGGTACGCCCCGGCAGTTCCGAGGTCAGGGTGAAGGCTTGCGGCTGAAGGGTAACCACGCCGACCTGAGGAGCCTGCGCCGCTGGCGCTGCTTCTTCTTTCTTACAGCCACTGAGCAGGGTTGCCAGGGCGACGGCGGAAACCAGAGCGGTAACGGCTGGCTTGAATTGCATGAGGATCCTCGGGTCGCTGGAGCAGGGAGACGCTCAAGAGTAATGGAAGAGATCTTGATCTGGAAAAATTGCTATCCGGTGGATAAATAGCTTGCTAAGGAATATACTTACATTCATGGTTGTTTGTAAATACCGCTGGGTTGTACTCAGGTACTGCCACAGCTCTTGATTAGCTCATCCGCGAGGTTCCCTGCAGAGGAGCCCCGGAGCGTCCCCCGCACGCGCCGCGCGTTCGGGCCAGATGAGGTTGTACTGCCATGGTCCGTCGAACCAAAGAAGAAGCCCAGGAAACCCGCGCCCAGATCATCGAGGCGGCGGAAAAGGCCTTCTACAAGCGCGGGGTTGCGCGAACCACCCTGGCCGACATCGCCGAGCTGGCGGGTGTGACGCGCGGGGCGATCTACTGGCATTTCAACAACAAGGCAGAGCTGGTGCAGGCGTTGCTCGACAGCCTGCACGAAACCCATGACCACTTGGCGCGGGCGAGTGAAAGCGAGGACGAAGTCGACCCGCTTGGCTGCATGCGCAAGCTGCTGTTGCAAGTGTTCAACGAGCTGGTGCTCGATGCCCGAACCCGGCGTATCAATGAAATCCTGCATCACAAGTGCGAGTTCACCGATGACATGTGTGAAATTCGCCAGCAGCGCCAGGGCGCAGTGCTGGATTGCCACAAGGGCATTGCCCTGGCGTTGGCCAATGCGGTGCGCCGGGGCCAGTTGCCTGGCGAGCTGGACGTGGAGCGCGCGGCGGTGGCCATGTTTGCCTATGTCGATGGCCTGATCGGGCGCTGGTTGTTGCTGCCGGACAGTGTCGATCTGTTGGGTGATGTCGAAAAATGGGTCGACACCGGGCTGGATATGCTGCGCTTGAGCCCGGCGCTGCGCAAATGACACTTTGTTAAGGATTGTGAGGGAGTGTTTCCCGTCTGTATTAAGAGAGGATTAATACTTCCGGGGTGCCCTGAACGAAGCACAGGAACAGCGCACCCTTCAGCGGCCGCGTAATTGCCGGTCGGGCAGCGCAAATGCCGCAAACACCCCCAGCACCGCAACCAGTGCACTCCCCATCAGCAAATGCCGGAACGTCTCCGTCAACCGGCCCTGCGTCACCAGGTCCACCTCCCCGGCCTTCAGGCTCCCCAGCAATGGATTCCCCAGCATTTCGAACCCGCCTTGGTGCAGCAGCGCCAGCAGCAGGCTGGACATGCAGGCCACGCCCATCGCCCCGCCCAGCGAACGGAACAGGTTGGTGGTGCTGGTGGCCACCCCGATGTCCTTGCTGTCCACCGCGCTTTGCGTGCCCACCAGCGATGTCGGGAACTGCAACCCGCAGGCAATGCCGGTCAGCAGCATGAACAATGCACTGAGCCACCCAGACTGCGGCGGGGTCAGCGCCATGGCAAAAATGGCCACTGGCATCAGCAGTGCGCCCGCCAGAATCTGCGGCTTGTAGCGCCCGGTGCGGCTGGTCATGCGCCCGCCGGTGAAGGCGCCCAGGGGCAGCCCCATCGCCAGTGGCAGCAGGTGCAGGGCGGCGCTGTCGGCACCGGCGCCGGTGATGCCCTGGTAGCGCAACGGCATGAGCATGGTCAGCGAAATCGACTGGAAGCTGGCGAAAAAGATCACGCCCCAGCACAGCACCGCCACCCGGTTGCCGAACAGGCCCAAGGGCAGCAGCGGCTCCGGGCAGCGGCGCTCATGAACGATGAACAGCGCCAGGCCAAGCACGGCGCAGGCGAACAGGGCCACTACGGCCGGGTCAACCCAGGCGTGGCCCTGGCCGACCAGGGTGATGCCCAGTAACAGGCTGCCCAGGCCGAGGATCAGCAGCACGGCGCCGAGGTAGTCCACCTGTGCCTCGCGGCGCTGCGCCGGCATGCCGCCCAGGGCCCGGTGGATCGCCCACAAGGCAACCAGCCCCAGCGGCAGGTTGATCCAGAACACCCAGCGCCATGACAGGTACTCGGTCAACCATCCTCCCAGCACCGGCCCGGCGACACTCGCCACTGCATACATGCTGCTGAAATAGCCCTGGTAGCGGCCGCGTTCACGCGGGGGCACGAAGTCGCCGATGATTGCCTGGCTGACCGAAACCATGCCGCCCGCGCCAATGCCCTGCAGTACCCGGGCCAGCACCAGTTGCTGCATGTCCTGGGCCAGGGCGCAGGCGATCGAGGCCAGGGTGAACAGGCTGATGCCGGTCAGGATCATCCGCCGCCGCCCGTAGAGGTCACCCAGCTTGCCGTAAATCGGCACGGCCACGGTCATGGCCACCATGTACCCGGAGATGACCCACGCCAGCAGGCCGACATCGTTGAACTGAGCCGAGATCGCGGGCAGCGAAACGGCGACGATGGTCTGGTCCAGTGCGCCGAGGAAGATCGCCAGCATCAGGGCGGTCAGCACATTGCGCAGTGTGGTGGGGGGCAGGGCGGCGGTCACGGGAATACCTTGTTTATCTGTGGCGGCCTCTTCGCGGGCAAGTCGGATTGTAACCTGAGTTAGGTAGCTTCCTATGTACTATCTGCATCCCCTATGCCGAATCGGCATTGGCGCATTCATCCAGTGCAGCATGGCTGCGTGATATCGTTGGTATGCCACAGGGGCTGAAATCCGGGGCTTGCACCAGCTTGGTGCAACAATATGCCGCAGGTTTTTCAGCCCGCTGTCTCCCACACCTTTTATTCCTCTGCCTGCATGTCGAGCATGACCGCCCAGATGGCGACGGTTGGAACAGGTCAGGTAGACCCGATTACAGGGGTCGGTAGTTACCGTTCAAATTTCAACTTATTTGCGGAGTGATCATGCCCAAGGCTTCCCATCAAGATCTGCGTTTTGCCTTCCGCGAACTGCTCGCTTCAGGTTCCTGTTACCACACGGCATCGGTGTTCGACCCGATGTCGGCACGCATTGCCGCAGACCTGGGCTTCGAGGTCGGCATCCTGGGGGGGTCTGTCGCTTCGTTGCAGGTACTGGCCGCGCCGGACTTCGCCCTGATTACCCTCAGCGAGTTCGTCGAGCAGGCCACCCGTATTGGCCGGGTAGCGCAATTGCCCGTGCTGGCTGATGCCGACCACGGCTACGGCAACGCGCTGAACGTGATGCGCACGGTGATCGAACTGGAGCGCGCCGGCGTGGCCGGGCTGACCATCGAGGACACCCTGCTGCCTGCCCAGTTCGGGCGCAAGTCCACTGACCTGATCCCGGTCGAGGAAGGCGTTGGCAAGATTCGTGCGGCGCTGGAGGCACGGGTCGATTCGTCGTTGTCGATCATCGCCCGCACCAACGCTGGCGTGCTCACCACCGAAGAAATCATCGTGCGCACCCAGAGCTACCAGAAGGCCGGTGCCGATGGCATCTGCATGGTGGGCGTGAAGGACTTCGAGCAGCTCGAGCAGATTGCCGAGCACCTGACGGTGCCGCTGATGCTGGTCACCTATGGCAACCCCAACCTGCATGACGATGAACGCCTGGCGCGCCTGGGTGTGCGTATCGCAGTCGACGGCCATGGCGCCTACTTCGCTGCGATCAAGGCCACTTACGATTGCCTGCGCTTGCAGCGTGGCAAGCAGAACAAGTCGGAAAACCTGAGCGCCACCGAACTCTCGCACACCTACACCCAGCCCGAGGATTACATCCGCTGGGCCAAGGAATACATGAGCGTCGAAGAGTGACCGGCAGGGCGCCGTCAACTCAACGGACGGCGCTCAAGGTTGCAGTGTGAGGCACGCAATGTGCCTGCTCGCAGCTGGCTGCGGCGCTGGGCTGGCTGCGTAGCAGCTCGGCGCGCCAGCAGGCAGAACCGTACAGCCCTGCGACGGCCGTCAGGGCCATGACGAGAGCGACTCTTCTGGACTTGATGCCCATGGTACTCACCTCCTGTTACAGCGCTAGGTGATACCTTCCAGCTTAGGCCAATTCAAGCGTCACAGATGCCGATCCCACTCCGGTTCGTCCTTGAACCGCTGCACCAGAAAATCCAGCATGCTGCGCAAGGTCGCCGGCATGTGCTTGCGCGACGTATAAACCGCATTCAGGTTCAGGGTACGCGGCTGCGCTTCGGGCAGCAGGCGCACCAGTTCGCCCCTGCGCAGGGCGTCGGCGGTCTGGTAGCTCGGCAGCATGGCGATGCCAGCGCCGGCCAGTGCCGCCTTCTGCAATGTCATTGCTTCGTTGGCGCTGATGTTTCCCGCGACCGGTACGGCGACCGGCTGGCCGGCTACCTCGAACTGCCAAAGGCTATGGCCGAAATAGGCATGGGTCAGGCAGTTGTGCCGGCTCAGGTCCTCGACCCGTTGCGGCACGCCGTGCTCGCTCAGGTAGGCCGGGGACGCGCACACCACCGAGCGGCACACGCTCAGGCGCCGGGCGATCAGGTTGGGGTCCAGCTCGTTGCTGGTGCGGATGGCCAGGTCGATGCGTTCATCCACCAGGTTGACGGTGCGGTCGAGCATTTGCAGTTCCACCTTCACCCCAGGATAGCGCCGCACATAGGCAGCCACCGCGTCCACCAGCTGCGCCTGGCCGAACGAGGTGCTGACGCTGATGCGCAGCGCGCCTTTTGGCGCGTCATCCGGCTGCTGCACTGCGGCCTGCAGGTCGCCGGCCAGTTCCAGTAGTTGCCGGCAGCGGGGCAGGGTTTCCTGGCCGGCTGCGGTGAGGCTGAGTTTGCGAGTGGTGCGCTGCATGAGCCGCGCGCCAACCCAGTCCTCCAGCTCTGCCAGGTAACGCGACACCACGGGGCGAGACAGCTGCAGATGGTCTGCCGCTGCTGACTGGCTGCCCAGGTCGACGACGGTGACGAAAACGCGCATGGCGTTGAGACGGTCCATGATTTGCCCGGTTTTAGAAACAAACTATGTTCGAGCATCGCATTTTTTGCGACGGATCGGGCAACTAAGCTGTTGGGCATCGTTCAACTGAAGGCCTTGCCCATGTCCCTGTTCACCCCCCTGCGTGGCCTGCTACTGGCCTGCGTGACCCTGGCCGGCCCGGCGCTGGCTGCCGAACCGTTGCAACTGGACGTCTACAACCCCGGGCACGCGGCCATTTTCCCGGTCAGCTCGGTGATTGTCAGTGGCGAGCACGATGCCGTGCTGGTCGATGCCCAGTTCGGCAAGGCCCAGGCCCAGCAACTGGTGCAGCGCCTGCAGGCTGGCGGCAAACACCTGACCACCATCTACATCAGTCACGGCGACCCGGACTATTACTTTGGCCTGGACACCCTGACCCAGGCCTTCCCCGACGCCAAGGTGCTGGCCTCTGCCGCCACGGTTGCACATATCCGCCAGACCATGGATGCCAAGCTGGCGTACTGGGGGCCGCAGATGGGGGCAGACAAACCGGCGCGACTGGTGGTGCCGCAGGTGCTCGAAGGCCAGCGCCTGACACTGGAAGGGCAAGCCCTCGACGTGGTTGGCCTGGACGGCCCGCAGCCAGACCGCAGCTTCGTGTGGATCCCGTCAATCAAGGCGGTGGTGGGTGGCGTGGTGGTGGCCGAGAACATTCATGTGTGGATGGCCGATACTCAATCGGCCAAGTCCCACGCCGACTGGCTTGGCACATTGGCGCATATCGAAGCGCTGGGGCCACGCACGGTCATCCCTGGGCACTACCTGGGAGACAGCAGCCGTTCACTGAAAGCTGTTCGCTTCACTGCAGACTACATTCGTGGGTTCGATGCTGAAACCGCCAAGGCGAAAGACGCCAACGCGCTGATCGAGGCCATGAAGCAGCGTTACCCGGGCCTGGCCGATGAAAGCTCGCTGGAGCTCGGGGCCAAGGTCGCCAAGGGCGAGATGAAGTGGTAATTCCGTTCAATTGATGGAGAGTGTTCCCATGAGCAAGATCGCAATCATCGGTGCCACTGGCCGCGCTGGTAGCCAGTTGCTGGAAGAAGCCCTGCGCCGTGGCCACAGTGTGCTGGCCATCGCCCGCGACCCTTCGCCACTGCAGGGGCGTGAAGGGGTGACCGTCAAGGCGCTGGATGCCAAGGACAGTGCCGCCCTGCAAGCGGCGGTAACGGGTGTGGACGTAGTGGTGAGCGCGGCGCATTTCTCGACCATCGAGCCGCATGCCATCATCGAGCCGGTCAAGCGGGCCGGGGTAAAGCGCCTGCTGGTGGTGGGGGGGGCCGGCAGCTTGTTGCTGCCGTCGGGGCATCGGGTGATCGATAGCCCGGACTTCCCGGAAGCCTACAAGGCCGAGGCCACGGCCGGGGTACGTTTTCTGGAAGCGTTGCAGCGCGACCCGAACCTGGACTGGACCTTCCTCTCGCCGTCGGCGGAGTTTGTTGAAGGTGAGCGCAGCGGGCGCTACAAAGTGGGCAAGGATCATCTGCTGATCGGTGCGGATGGCAAAAGCTGGATCACCTTTGCCGACTATGCGATTGCCATGCTCGACGAGCTGGAAAAGCCGGCGCATTCGCGGCAGCGGTTCACCGTCGGGTATTGAGTCGCCTGCTTCGCGGGCATGCCCGCTCCCACAGGTACAGCACAGACTCCGAGGCCCTGGCTGTACCTGTGGGAGCGGGCGCGCCCGCGAAGAGACCCTTATTGGCTAGCCTGGCTCTCCAGCCAGTCCAGTAACTCCACCAACCCCGGCGGCAAGCTTCTGGCCTGGCTCACCAGGTAATACCCTTTCCCGGTCACCACCTTCAGCGCAAACGGCATGCACAGCCGCCCCCCGCGCAAGTCATCGCCAATCAGCGACCAGTCGCCGATGGCCACGCCTGTCCCCTGCGAGGCCATGGCCATCGCCATGTCCAGTGTCTCGAAATGCTGCTTCGGCCCATGAGTGGCCAACGTCACCCCAGCGGCCTGTAGCCACAATTGCCAGTCATGTTCATCCCGCGAGGGGTGCAGTAGCATGTGTCGCGCCAGGTCTTCCACCTGGCGCAACGGTATCGGCCCCTCACGCAGCGAGGGGGCGCACACTGGCGTAAGTTGTTCATCGAACAGCTTGCGCACCTGCAGCCCGTGGTTCGGCGCATCGCCGTAGACCACCGCCGCATCGAAGCCCTCGCGACGAAAATCCACCCCATGCTGCACCGTGGTGGTCAATTCCACCGGTACATCCGGGCGCAGTGCCTGCCATTCCATCAGGCGCGGTAGCAGCCAGCGCATCACGCACGTCGGGGCCTTGAGCTGCAAGGTCGTGCTGCGCCCACCCACTTCACGCACGCCTTGCTCGATGAGCGCGAACACCTGCTGCACCCGAGGCAGCCAGTCCTGCCCTTCACGGGTCAGGCTAAGCCCGCGGGCCTGGCGCTGGAACAGGGCATAACCCAGGTGCTCTTCGAGGGCGGCGATCTGGCGGCTGACGGCGCCTTGGGTGATGTGCAGCTGTTGCCCTGCACGGGTGAAGTTGCAGTGCTGGGCGGTGACCAGAAAGGTGTGCAGGGCGGGCAGGGGCGGGAGGCGTTTCATCGCACTAAGCCATGATGACAGGACATGGCTAGTATGTGTTTTTTTGCATTGTGGCGATAGCCGTGGCTTGGGTCCAATAAGGGCATACTCCAACAAGATTCATGGTGAAACCCGATGGCAACCTGCGGCGAAGTACTGGTCAATCTCCTTGAAGGCTATGGCGTCGACCATGTCTTCGGCATTCCCGGTGTACATACCGTTGAGCTCTACCGTGGCCTGGCGGGCTCGTCCATTCGCCACATCACCCCGCGCCATGAGCAGGGTGCAGGGTTCATGGCTGACGGCTATGCGCGCACCCGTGGCAAACCTGGGGTTTGCTTCATCATTACCGGCCCTGGCATGACCAATATCACCACTGCCATGGGCCAGGCGTATGCCGACTCGATCCCGATGCTGGTGATTTCCAGTGTGCAGTCCCGTGATCAGCTGGGCGGTGGCCGCGGCAAGCTGCACGAACTGCCCAACCAGTCGGCGCTGGTGTCGGGAGTGGCCGCGTTTTCTCACACCTTGATGAGTGCTGCAGACCTGCCGCAGGTGCTGGCGCGGGCATTTGCCGTGTTCGAGAGCGCCCGGCCACGCCCGGTGCATATCGAAATCCCGCTGGACGTGCTGGTCGAACCGGCCGACTTCCTGCTGCCGGGCCGCCCGGTGCGTGGCAGCCGGGCAGGGGCAGCGCCGCAGGCCGTGGCACAGATGGCCGAGCGCCTGGCAGGTGCCAAGCGGCCGTTGATCCTGGCGGGCGGTGGCGCGTTGGCCGCGGGTGCTGCGCTGGCGCGCCTGGCCGAACACCTTCAGGCCCCGGTGGCCCTGACCATCAATGCCAAGGGTTTGCTCCCGGCCAGCCACCCGCTGCAGATCGGTTCGACCCAGTCACTGCCGGCTACTCGAGAGCTGGTGGCTGAAGCGGACGTGGTGCTGGCGATCGGTACCGAACTGGCTGAAACCGATTATGACGTGACCTTCAAGGGTGGCTTCGAGATCCCGGGTAGCCTGCTGCGCATCGATATCGATCCGGACCAGACCGTGCGTAACTACCTGCCGGAGCTGGCGCTGGTAGCCGATGCCGAGCTGGCCGCCGAGGCATTGCTCGCTGCCTTGCAGGCCCAGCCGCAACCTGTGCGCGAAAGCACCTGGGGTGTGGCTCGCGTGTCCAACCTGCGCCAGACACTGGCGGCAGGTTGGGACCAGCCAACCCTGAGCCAGACGCGTCTGCTGAGCGCGATCCTGGAGCGACTGCCCAATGCCGTGCTGGTGGGCGATTCGACCCAGCCGGTGTACACCGGCAACCTGACCCTGGACATGCACCAGCCACGTCGCTGGTTCAATGCCTCAACCGGCTACGGCACCCTGGGTTATGCGCTGCCTGCGGCCATGGGCGCGTGGTTGGGGAGTGCGGAGCAAATCGGCCAGCGCGCGCCTGCGGTGTGCCTGATTGGTGACGGCGGCTTGCAGTTCACCCTGCCGGAGCTGGCCAGTGCGGTGGAGGCGCAGGTGCCGCTGATCGTGCTGCTGTGGAATAACCAGGGGTACGAGGAGATCAAGAAGTACATGGTCAACCGGGCGATCGAGCCGGTCGGGGTAGATATCCATACCCCGGACTTCATCGGCGTGGCGCGGGCGCTGGGGGCTGCGGCGGAGCATGTGACCGACGTGAAGCAGCTGCAGGCGGCGCTGGGGCAGGCGGTGGAGCGCAAGGGGCCGACCTTGATCCAGGTTGACCAGAATCAGTGGCAGGAAACCGTGGCGGGTTGAAGTCAAGCTATTGCCTGTACTGGCCCTCTCGCGGGCAAGCCCGCGAAGAGGCCGGTACAGGAAAAACAGGACTCAGCCAGCAGTAGCCCGCAGCCGCGCCACATCCCGAATCGGTGGTGCGCCATACAGCCGGCTGTATTCACGGCTGAACTGCGACGGGCTTTCATACCCCACCCTGTAGGCTGCCACCGCCGCCTCTAGCCCGTCGTTGAGCATCAACCGCCGCGCCTCCTGCAGGCGCAGCTGCTTCTGGTACTGCAACGGGCTCATCGACGTCACGGCCTTGAAGCGATGGTGCAAGGTCGAAGTGCTGAGGTTGACCTCCCGGGCCAGGTCCTCGATGCGCAGGGGCAACTGGTAGTTGTTGTTGAGCCAGGTAATGGCCTGGCACACCCGGTGAGTCTGGCTGTTGGCCAAGGCAATTTCATACAGCCGGCAACCCTGCGGCCCACGCAGCAGGCGATAGAGAATCTCGCGGCGGAACAGTGGCGCGAGCATGGCGATGTCGCGCGGGGTATCCAGCAGGCGTAGCAGCCGCAGCAAGGCGTCGAGCAATGCGGCATCGGTCCTTTCCACATACAAACCACGGCCTGAAGGCCGGTTGGGTACCAGCATCGGCCCGCTCTCGGCGATCAGCTGGCTGATCTCGGCCGGGTCCAGGTCCATGCGCAGGCCCAGGCTGGGGTTTTCCGGGCTGGCGTCGAGCCTCACCCCGCTCAGCGGCAAGGTCACCGACACCACCATGTAGTGCAGGGGGTCGTAGGCGTACTGCTCGTCACCAAGGAACAGGCTTTTGCTGCCCTGGGCAAGGATGCACAGCGCCGGTTGCGCCAGGGTCGGCACCGAGCGCACGTTCTCGGTGTAGCGCACCAGATATAGGTCATCGATGGCCGATGCGGGACCATGGGGGTCGCCGGCATGGCGGCGGATCAGCTCGGCCAGTTCCAGGCGCTGCAGTTCCAGGGTCGGGTCGATGGACGTGACGGTGGTCATGATGGCTTTCCTCTGCTGACCGACGCAGCATAGGTTTGGGCAAAGAGGGGCGCTAGTCGAAAGCTGCACGTCGCTTGCCTGATCCTGCCGCGCAGCAGGATCAGGCAATCGGCGAGCAGTAATGGCCTAACGCGGCGCGCGGGTGAGCCCCTAACCTTGGCAGCCTGGCTTTTTCGTCCGCCTGCTTCAAGGAGATTGTGCAATGACCCTAAAACAACCGGTCACCCATCTTGCTTTCATCCGTGCCAGCAGCGGGCGCTCGGCAGAACTGGGCGCGCGCCTGCGCGACCTGCTCGAGCCCTCGCTGCGTGCGCCGGGCTGCCTGAGCTTCACGGTACAGCGCTCCCAGGCCGATGCCGACCTGTGGTTGCTCAGTGGCAGCTGGCAGGATCAGCAAGCGATGAGTGGCTACTTTGCTTCGCCGACACTGGATGTGTTTGGCGAGCTGGTGCAGGCACAGGTGGTCAGCAGCCTGGACTTGCACACCTTCGATTGAGGGTGGATGAGGTAAAGTAGCGCCCTTGTTCAACCACGCGGATAGCAACATGGCACGTAGGGAATTCACTCATTTCGAAGCGGTATCGGCGATGGTGCCGGTGGAAGGTGGCGGCTACAACGCGGCCATTGCGGTCAAGGCCTTGGCCATGGGCGGCGCGCCGCGCTTTCACAAGGTCCTGGACGGGCAGGTGTTCAAGGGCGCCGTGGCCGCCGACGAAGCGGCCACGGCCGAGCTGCAGCGCCTGCAAGGCGTCAGCGAAGAGGGTGAACTGATCTGGTGATCAGGCCGGCGGGCGTCCCATCTTGAACAGGTTGCCCAGCTCGAAATAGTCCGCCGGGCCACCGCCACGCAGGATCGGTTCGGCGGCCGCGGTATCGTAGATGCCGTTTTTCAGCAGGTGCTCGGCAATGTGCACCGCCACCACCTCACCGAGGATCAGCCAGCTGGGCACCAGTGCCTGGTCGGCCCGCTTGAGCTGGACGATCTGGCTGACCTTGCACTCGAACGCCACCGGGGTTTCGCCTACGCGGGGCACGCTGACGATGCTCGACGGCGTGGCGGTAAGGCCGCTCAACTCGAACTCGCTCACCTGGGCAGCAACCGGCGCGCAGCTCTGGTTCATCTGCTCGGCCAGTGGGCGGGTGGCCAGGTTCCAGACGAATTCGCCGGTCTGCTCGATGTTGTTCAGGCTGTCTTTGCGCCCGACGCTGCAGAAACCGATGATCGGCGGGATGTAGTTGAAGGCGTTGAAGAAGCTGTAGGGCGCCAGGTTCAGGCGGCCTTCGCGGTCATGCGAGGAAATCCAGCCGATAGGGCGGGGGCCGACGATGGCGTTGAACGGGTCGTGGGGCAGGCCGTGGCCTTTGGCAGGTTCGTAGTAATACATCTGTGCTGGGCTTGTTGGCCCTACCTCCTGGTGGACAAGGTGCCTAGTGTGCCAAGCCTGTGCTCGCCTGCAAATGATCAAGCCCGGCCGAAGCCGGGCTGGGTGCTCGCATCAGGTATCAGCTGATGCGGTGGGCGTTGGTGCGGTCGAAGCCGTCTTCAGCAAAGCGCTGGCCGCCGGTGCGGTCGAAGCCGTCTTCAGCAAAGCGCTGGCCGTTGGTGCGGTCGAAACCGTCTTCAGCAAAGCGCTGGCCGTTGGTGCGGTCGAAACCGTCTTCAGCGAAACGTTGGCCTCCGGTGCGGTCAAAGCCGTCTTCAGCGTAGCTGGCGGACTGGGTTTGAGCCGCAGCAAAGGTGTGAGCGCTGGTACGGTCGAAGCCATCTTCGGCGAAGGCGCCAGCTGCGAAAACCGAGAGGGCCAGGGTGAGGATCAGTTTGTTTTTCATGGTCGTTGCTCCGGGGTTCGAGAAGTTGTTTGTTTCTATGGGTTTAATCCTACGCCGATTTATTTGATTAAAAAGCGCAAAAAATAGCGTTTAAAAATCGAATAAATCGATGTGTTTGGGCAGGCTTCGCGTGGGTCAGGCAGCGGTGTCAGTCAGTAGCCGCAAGCCCTCGCATCGTCGTTTTGTCAGCCATTGCAGCTTGAAGGTCGGGAATTAATGGGGCGTTAACAGCGAATTATCTTGTTTCAAAGTCCGCTCCACGCTTTTTTCATACATCGCCAACCGATTTTTCAGACGCTGCTCAGCACCATCGCCGCACCTCAAACTGGAGCGGCAAAACAATGAACAAACTCCCGCAAATCACCTTGGCCTTCTGGGTCATGATCGGCAGCGCCATCGCATTGGTGGTCGTGGCCCGTTACTGGACGCGCATCCCCGGCGTGGTGTTGTTCTGGGTGGCGTTCGTGCTCACCCGCCCGTTTGGCGCCACCTTGGGCGACTTCCTCACCAAGCCACATGAAAAGGGCGGCCTGGACTTCGGCACAATCGGTTCGTCGGCCGTGCTGGGCGGGGTGCTGCTGGTGCTCGTGCTGATGGCCACCTGGTACCAGCGCCGTGAGCCGCGTCAGGCGTTGGAGATGTCCTGAGTGTTGATGCGATAGCGGGTACTGCGGCCCCCGCCTGGCAGGCGAACCAGGCAAGCCTTGTCGAGCAGGTCGGTAAGGTGGCGGGTCGCAGTGGCCTTGGAAACCTTCGCCACTGCCTGGTACTGCGTGGCGCTGATGCCCTTCTCGAAACCGTGGGGGCCGCCATCAAGCAACCTGTTGAGCACCTTGACCTGTTCAGGCAGCAAGCCATCTGCGCGATGCGCCTGCCAGAACCTGGCCTTGGCCAGTATCCGGTCGATGTTTGCCAGTGCCTGTTCGAGGCTGCGCAGCAATGTGGCAAGGAACCAGGACAACCAGCGGGTGATATCCAGGTCCCCTTTCTGGCTGCTCTCCAGGACCTGGTAATAGCCGGCCCTGTCCTCGAGGATGCTGGCGGACATGGCATAGAAGCGAATGGCCTGGCGCTCAGCTTGGGCCAGCGCCAGGTCGGTGATCGCCCGGGTCAGCCGACCATTGCCATCATCGAACGGGTGCAGCGTGACAAACCAGAAGTGCGCAATACCGGCGCGTAACAGCGGATCCAGACCAGCGATATCGAGGCTGTTGGCAAACCAGTCGAGAAACGCCGCGAGCTGTGTTTCAAGACCCTCGCGCGGTGGTGCCTGGAAATGCACGGTGGGCTTGTCGAGACGGCCGGAGATCACCTGCATGGGCACTTCATCACGTAACCGGCCGACCAGTACCGCCTTGCTCAAGGCGCCTTGTACTTCCGGGAATAGCCACTGGTGCCAAGTGAACAGGCGTTGCAGGGTCAGTGGTCGGTCATACCCTTGTGTTGCATCCAGCATCAGTTCCGCCAGCCCTTCACTGCGGGCACTGGTGGCTCCCGGTTCATCCATGCCCAGCCGACGGGCAAGAGAAGAGCGCACCGAGCCCACATTCAGCTGTTCACCTTCGATTGCCGAGGAGGTGACGATGTTCTGCAGCAGCGTATCCAGCATGTTCTGGCACTCGCTGAGCCCATCGATGCTGCCGATCTTGCCCAGCAGACGACCTTGCATGCTGATGCAGTTGCGCAGGAGCGGGGCAATGGCTTCGTTTTGCCAGGTAAATTGGGGCCAGGCTGGTTGCTGCCAGATCCACAAAGGGCTGTTCATGATTGTGCCGGTCCATCCTGTGAGCCGAATAAGCCGGCTATTCGGCTCATTGGGTGAGCCGAATAATAGCGCTATTCGGCTCAAACTGTGAGCCGAATAATGCCGCTAATCGGCTCACAGGTTGTCGTGCGTCATGAAAAAGGGGGCGCCCATGTAATGGAGCGCCCCCTTTCAGTGTTGCCAACCAGCGTCAGTCAGTAGTAATCCGCGAGTGTTGCTTGGTGTCCTTCATGGTCGCGTAAACCAGCAGCGAGCAGGCGATACAGGCGGTGACGTACCAGTAGAAGCCGCTTTCCATGCCTGCGCTCTTGAACCACAAGGCCACGTACTCGGCGGTGCCGCCGAAGATCGATACGGTCAGGGCGTACGGCAGGCCAACGCCCAGGGCGCGAATTTCCGTTGGGAACAGCTCTGCCTTGACCACGGCATTGATCGAGGTGTAGCCGCTGACGATGATCAGCGCCGCCATGATCAGGAAGAATGCGCCCCACCAGGTCTGGATGGTGTGCAGGGTGCTGAGGATCGGTACGGTGAACAGAGTGCCGAGCACACCGAAGGCGATCAGGATCGGACGTCGGCCGATCTTGTCCGACAGGCCACCGATCACCGGCTGCAGGCACATGAACAGGAACAGCGTAGCGGCCGAGATGGTGGTCGAGTCGCTGATGCTCATGCCCACGGTGTTGACCAGGTACTTCTGCATGTAGGTGGTGTAGGTGTAGAAGGCCAGGGTGCCGCCCATGGTCAGGCCGACCACGGTCATCAGTTCCTTGGGGTGGCGCAGCAGGGTGCGCATCAGGCTTTCCTTGGCCTTTTCCTTCTTGGTGAACGAGGCGGTTTCTTCCATGCCGCGACGCAGGTACAGGGCCACCACTGCGCACAGTGCACCGATCACGAACGGCACGCGCCAGCCCCAGGCATACAGCTGCTCTGTGGTCAGGGTCTGCTGCAGGACAATCAGTACCGCCAGGGCGATGAGCTGGCCGGAGATCAGGGTCACGTACTGGAAGCTGGAGAAGAAGCCACGGCGTTCCTTGCTGGCCATTTCGCTGAGGTAGGTGGCCGAGGTGCCGTACTCGCCACCCACCGACAAGCCTTGTAGCAGGCGGGCGATGACCAGCAGGATCGGTGCGGCGACGCCGATGGTTTCGTAGCCCGGGGTCAGGGCAATGACCAGCGAGCCTGCGCACATCAGCAGTACCGAGGCCATCAGCGCGGCCTTGCGGCCTTTGCGGTCGGCGTACAGGCCCATCAGCCAGCCCCCGATCGGGCGCATGAGGAAGCCCACGGCGAAGATCGCGGCGGTATTGAGCAATTGTGCGGTGGAATCACCGGCCGGGAAAAAGGCCTTTGCGAAGTACAGCGAGAATGCGGCGTAGACGTACCAGTCGTACCATTCGACCATGTTGCCGATGGACCCGCTGAAGATCGACTTCAGGCGGCTGGCGGTGGTTTTTTCCGCGGCGGGCGCAGTGGCCGCCCCGGCGGGCAGGGAGGTGGCGTTATCCATCAGGGATACCTTCTCGTTGTTTTTGTGGAGCGCGCCGTGGCGCAGCTTGCCAAGGCGGTTGCAGAAGGTGTGCCAAATGGGTGCAGGCTGATTCATTTGAGGGCAGAACCGCGTGATAGCTGGCCTGTAGGAGCGGCCTTGCGCCGCGAAGGGCTGCGAAGCAGCCCCATGATCGTTCTGAAATAAGCGGATTTTTGCCTATCAGCGATTGCAGGTAAGCGGAAATCCGCTCATTCGCGCCCGACAAAATCCTCGCGCACCAGCCCATGCCGCTGCATCTTTTCGTTAAGCGTACGCCGCGGCAACTGCAACGCCTCCATCACCGACTTGATCTCGCCCCCATGCTGGCGCAAGGCTGCGCGCAGGCATTGCGCCTCGAACGCTTCCATCTGTTCGCCCAGCGACTGCCCGGCAGGTGCCACTTCGATGTTCGGCGAACTCAGCCCCAGCGCATGGCGTTCCGCCGCATTGGCCAGCTCACGTACGTTGCCCGGCCAGTCATGGGACAGCAGCTGTGCCAGTTGTGCGCCCGACAGCAGCGGGGCAGCACGGCCCAGCTTTTCGCCTGCAGCGCGGGCAAAGTGCTCGAACAGCAGAGGAATGTCTTCACGCCGCTCACGCAGCGGCGCCAGGCGCAACTCGGCCACATTCAGGCGATAGGCAAGGTCTTCGCGAAAGCGCCCGGCGCGGGCCTCTTCGAGCAGGTCGGGCTTGGTCGCGGCAATGACACGCAGGTCGACGCTGATGCTCTGGTTGGCACCCAGGCGCTCCAGCTTCTGCTCCTGGATCACGCGTAACAGCTTGGCCTGCTGCGCCAGCGGCATGCTCTCGATTTCGTCGAGAAACACCGTACCACCGTTGGCGTACTCCAGCTTGCCGATGCGCTTGCCCTGGGCGCCGGTGAAGGCGCCGCTTTCGTGGCCAAACAGCTCGGCCTCGAACAGCGACTCGGGAATGGCCGCGCAGTTGAGTGCGACGAAGGGTTTACCGGCGCGAGGGCCAAAATCGTGCAGGCAGCGGGCCACGCGCTCCTTGCCACTGCCGGTTTCGCCACGGATCAGCACATTGACCGGCAGGCTGGCCAGCTCCAGTACTTGTCGGCGCAGCTGTTGCAGGCCCTGCGACATGCCCAGCAGGGTGCCTTCCAGGCGTGACTTGAGGTCTGCCTGTTCGTGCAGCCGGCGGTTTTCCAGCACCAGCTGGCGCTTTTCCAAGGCCCGGCGCAGGCTGCCCAGCAAGTGCTGCGGGGTGAAGGGCTTTTCGAGAAAGTCGTAGGCACCGCTGCGCATGGCTTCCACTGCCATGGGCACGTCGCCGTGGCCAGTCAACAAGATGACGGGCAAGTCGGGGTCGTCCGCCTGCAGGCGTTCGAGCAATTGCAGGCCATCCATGCCCGGCATGCGCACATCGCTGATGATGACCCCGGGAAAGTGCTGCGGCAGGTGGGCCAGGCACTCTTCGGCGCGCGCGAACAGTTGCACGCTGAAGCCGGACAGGCTCAGCCATTGCTCGACCGCACTGCGGATACTGGGTTCATCATCGACGACGATCACTGAATTCAACATACAGGCTCCAGGTCACGGGGCAGGGTAAGGCTCAGGCGTGCACCACCGGGCAGGTTTTCGACCTGCAGCTGGCCACCGGCCTCGTGGACGATACCGTAGGAAATGGCCAGCCCCAGGCCCAGGCCTTCACCCACCGGCTTGGTGGTGAAGAACGGGTCGAAGACCTTGGCCAGGTTGGCCTCGGGGATGCCGCCCCCCGAGTCCAGCACGCTCAGGCGCCACCGCTCGCCCTCGGGTTCGATGCGCACCTCCAGGCGTTTGTAGCGCTTGTCGGCCATGGCGTCGAGAGCATTGCGCAACAGGTTGATCAGCACTTGCTCCAGGCGAATGGCATCGCCGCGTACCCAAGCCGGGCGCGCCAGGTACAGGGCCACCTCTACCTCTTCGCTGCGAATGCGGGTTTCCAGCAGGTGCAGGGCCTGGTCGACCACGGTGGCCAGGTCGAGGCGCTCGCGCAGGCCGACCGGGCTGTTGCGGGCAAAGGTTTTCAGGTGGCTGGTGAGCGCGGCCATGCGCGTCAGCATCTGCTCCAGCGGCTCCAGGGCCTGGCGCGCCTCGTCATGGCGGCCATGGTCGAGCAGCAGGCGCAGGGTTTCCAGTTGCATGCGCTGGGTGGTCAGCGGCTGGTTGATTTCGTGAGCCATGGCTGCCGACATCTGCCCGAGCGCCGCCAGCTTGGCTGATTGCACCAGGCCCTCTTGAGCCGTGCGCAGTTCGCGAGTGCGTTCCTCGACCTGGCGCTTGAGCTCTTCGCGGCTGCGCTGGCGCAGACGGGCCAGGCGCAGGCGCTGGCTGACGAACAGGGCGGCGAACACCAGGCTCAGCCAAACGGCGGCGGCGCCCAAGGCGGCATTGCGGCCGTCGGCAGTGACCTGCGGTTTGCGCAGCAGGTGCAAAGTCCAGTTTTCGCCTTCCAGTGGCAGGCTTTCCCACAAGTATTCGGCGCTGCCCTCAGGGCCTTGCACGCGGCTCAGGGTGCTGTTGGCGGCAAAGCGCGTCAGCACCTGATGCTGCAACGGCACCAGCGGTTGTTTGTCGTACTGGCGGGTTTCGGCAAGCTCGGCACGGTCGGCACCACTGAGCGGCTGCAGCTCGCGGTAGCGCCAGCCGTCCTGGTTGGCGATGAAGGTGATGCCGCGGGCATCGCTCACCAGCAGGATGTCGCTGCCCTGGCGCCACTCGCGTTCAAGTTCCGGGAACTCCAGCTTCACCACCATGGCACCGAGGAAGCGGCCATGCTCGTCGTTCACCGCGCTGGCGAGGAAGTAGCCCGGCACGCCACTGGTCACGCCCACGGCGTAGAAGCGGCCACTGCCCTGGCTGCGGGTTTGCTTGAAATAGGGCCTGAAGCCGTAGTTGGAGCCGACATAGCTGCTGGGCAGCCGCCAGTTGCTGGCGGCGATGGCCAGGCCGGTGCGGTCGAGCAGTTCGAGGGTGGAGGAGTTTGCGGCGCCGTTGATGCGTTCAAGCTTGCGGTTCAGGGCGTCCTGCACCTCTTCGCTGGCCGGGCCACGCAGGGCGGCGATCAGCTCCGGGTCCAGCGCCAGCACGGCGGGCAGGGCGCGGTAGCGGTCGATCAGGGTGTGCAGGGTATTGGCGTACAGGCCCAACTGCTGGCTGGCACGCTGGGCGTCGTCTTCCATGGCCTGGCGCTTGGCCTGGTGCATGGCCCAACCAGCACTGAGGGCGGTACCCAGCACGATCAGCAGAGTGATCAGCCCCAGACGCAGGGCGCGAAAGGAAAAGGGCATCGGGGCGGATCCGGATGATTGTGATATCGGGGCCTGCCTCTTCGCGGGCAAGCCCGCGAAAAGGCCGGTACAGGCGACCTTTCAGTTACAGCAGTTCGAAGCTCTGCTGCTGCACCGCCTGGGAATCCAGCCCGACCTGGACATTGAATTCCCCTGGCTCGGCAACCCGCTGCAGCTGGCCATTGTAGAACTTCAGGTCGTCCTCGCTGATGCGGAAGGTCAAGGTGCGTGACTCGCCCGGCTTGAGCATCAGCTTCTGGAAGTTCTTGAGTTCCTTGACCGGGCGGCTCATCGACGCCGACACGTCCTGCAGGTACAGCTGCACCACGGTCTCGCCGGCTACCTTGCCGGTGTTCGCCACCGTCACCTTGGCCTCCAGTGTGTCGCCGCGCTTGAGGTCCTTGTTCGACAGCTTCAGGCCCGACAGCTCGAAGCTGCTGTAGCTCAGGCCATAGCCGAACGGGTACAGCGGGCCGTTGGGCTCTTCAAAGTACTGCGAGGTGTAGTTGCCTGGTTTGCCAGGGGTGAACGGGCGACCGATGCGGGTGTGGTTGTAGTACATCGGGATCTGCCCGACCGAGCGCGGGAAGGTGATGGCCAGCTTGCCGGACGGGTTGTAGTCACCAAACAGCACGTCGGCGATGGCATTACCACCTTCGGTGCCGGCGAACCAGGTTTCGAGGATGGCGTCGGCCTGCTCGCGCTCCCAGCTGATCGACAGCGGCCGGCCGTTCATCAGCACCAGCACCAGCGGTTTGCCAGTGGCCTTCAGGGCCTTGATCAGCTCGCGCTGGCTGGCCGGGATCTCCAGGGTGGTACGGCTCGACGACTCGTGGGACATGCCGCGGGACTCGCCGACCACTGCCACCACCACATCGGCTTGCCTGGCCGCCTTGACCGCTTCATCGATCAGCACCGCAGGCGGGCGCGGGTCGTCGACGATTTCCGGGGCATCGAAGTTGAGGAAGTTCAGGTAATCGAGGATCGCCTTGTCGCCCGTGACGTTGGAGCCTTTGGCGTAGACCAGCTTGGCCTTGCCTTCCACGGCGCGGCGCAGGCCTTCGCGCACGGTTACCGAGTGCACCGGTTTACCGTCGGCGGCCCAGCTGCCCATCATGTCGATGGGGGCATCGGCCAGCGGGCCGACCAGGGCGATGGTGCCGGCCTTTTTCAGCGGCAGGGTCTGGTTGCGGTTTTCCAGCAGCACCAGGCTGCGGCGTGCCACGTCACGCGCAGCTTCGCGGTGCAGGCGGTCGTTGCCGTAATAGTCCTTCAGGTCGGTTTCGGCTTTGCCGATGCGCACGTAGGGGTCCTTGAAAAGGCCCATGTCGTACTTGGCGCCGAGCACTTCGCGTACCGCCTGGTCCAGTTCGCGCTGGGTCACTTCGCCGGACTTCAGCAGGCCTGGCAGCTCTTCGCCGTACAGGGTGTCGTTCATGCTCATGTCGATGCCGGCCTTGATCGCCAGCTTGGCGGCTTCACGGCCGTCGCGGGCGACGCCGTGGCGGATCAGTTCCTGGATAGCGCCGTGGTCGCTGATGGTCACGCCTTTGAAGCCCCACTCCTTGCGCAGCAGGTCGTTCATCAGCCAGGTGTTGGAGGTGGCCGGCACACCGTTGATCGAGTTCAACGCCACCATTACCCCGCCAGCACCGGCGTCGAGCGCGGCGCGGTAGGGCGGCAGGTAGTCGTTGTACATTTTCGGCAGGCTCATATCGACCGTGTTGTAGTCGCGTCCGCCTTCCACTGCGCCGTATAGGGCGAAGTGCTTGACGATGGCCATGATGCTGTCGGGGTTGGCCGGGCTGCTGCCCTGGAACGACCGCACCATCACCTGGCCGATTTTCGAGGTCAGGTAGGTGTCCTCGCCGAAGCCTTCGCTGGTACGGCCCCAGCGCGGGTCGCGGGCGATATCGACCATGGGTGCGAAGGTCATGTCCAGGGCGTCGGCCGAGGCTTCGATGGCTGCCGTGCGGCCCACCTTGGCGACGGCGTCCATGTCCCAGGTGGCGGCCATGCCCAGGCCGATCGGGAAGATGGTGCGTTCGCCGTGAATGGTGTCGTAGGCGAAGAACATCGGGATCTTCAGGCGGCTACGCATGGCCGCGTCCTGCATCGGGCGGTTTTCGGGCGCGGTGCGCGAGTTAAAGGTGCCACCGATGCGGCCGGCGGCAATTTCTTCGCGGATCTTTTCGTGGGGCATTTCCGGGCCGATGCTGATCAGGCGCAGTTGGCCGATTTTCTCGGCTTCGGTCATCTGGCTGATCAGGTGCTCGATGAATGCCTGCTTGTCCTGCAGGGGCGGGGCATAGGGGGCGGCAAGGGCCGCCTGACTGGCAAGGCCCATGGCCAGGCCCAGCAAAGACAGTTTCATCATCAATTCCGTTGTGGGGCCTCTGCCGTATCCAGGGTGATACGCGCGCGGCCGAAGTTTTCAGGCGGCTATTGTTGTACGATTCGCAGGCTTACTTTCCAGCAGCGGATTATGCCTGAATATGTCGTCTGCGGATGAAGCCCCGAGTGCCGGGACAACAACTATAAGAACGCTCAAGAGACCGACGGCATGACCCCCTTCGACGAGTACCATCAACGGCAGATTGCCGAAGCCATTGCGCGTGCCGAACGGCGCACCGATGCCGAACTGGTGACGGTGCTGGCTCGCCGCGCCGACGATTACGCCTATTGGCCGCTGTTGTGGGCCGCCGTGCTGGCGCTGGCGGTGCCAGGCCTGTTGCATTGGCTGCTGGGTTGGCCCAGCGTGCGTGGCTTGCTGGTGGCCAACGTGTTGCTGTTCGTCGGCTTGTGCCTGCTGCTGCGCAACCCGCGCCTGGCCGGCTGGCTGATCCCCCGTGCACTGCGTCGCTGGCGTGCTTCACGGCTGGCCCGCCAGCAGTTTCGCGAGCAGAACCTGCAGCGCACCGCAGGCGCTACGGGTGTGCTGATTTTTGTCAGCGAGGCGGAGCGGCATGTGGAGATCCTGGTCGACCGCGGTATCGAGCACTGCCTGGACGCCGAAGCCCGCGCGGCCATCGGAGCGCGCTTTGCCGAACAGGTGCGCCAGGGCCGGACCTTGCAAGGCTTTGTCGAGTGCATCGAGGCGTGTGGCGAGCTGCTTAGCCAGCACGTGCCGCCAACCCATACTCGCAACGAGTTGCCCAACCGCTTGGTGATTCTCGATTGATCCGGATCCGCCTGGCTTGACGCGTTCCCGGTGGGAGCGGGTTCACCCGCGAATGCTGCCTGGAGGCCACCGACGCATTCGCGGGTAAACCCGTTCCTACAGGGTGTAGAATGCGCTTCCCGCTATTCGAGGCACCGTTTCTCCATGTCCGCCAGTACTTCCGCCCCCTCCGCGCCGGATGCGCGCGCTCAGTTTCTCGACCTGCTGAACGCCGCCCTGCACGGCGATACCTTGGTCAAACTGGTGCTGGCGCGCCATGTCGGTGCCGACCAGACCTTGCAACGGATCATCGCCAAGCCGCTGCAGGTCAAGGGCCAGCCGTGCCTTTCGCTGGTCTACCGCCACCAGACCCGCGACATCACCCGCAACCTGCCGCTGGACCAGGCCCAGGCGCTGGTCGCCGAGCTGCTGCCAGACAGCTTCCGCAACGCCCACCTGTTCGATGCTGACGGCGAAGTGCAACTGACCTTCAGCAAGAAGGGCAAGCCGATGCTGCAGCGTCACGGCGCACAGGCACCGCGTGAGGTCACTGCCAGCAGCGGCCATGACCGCGAGAAGAAGCGTTACCTGGAGTTGTCGCGCCCGTTTTTGCGTGACCTGGGCGTAACCGATGCACAAGGCGCGTTGATTCCGTCGATGTCGCGCAAGTGGAAGCAGATCAACAAGTTCATCGAGGTCTTCGACCACGCCCTGGCCAGCGCCCCGGTGCCGGCCGGGCAGGCACTGCGGGTGGCCGACTTTGGCTCGGGCAAGGGCTACCTGACCTTCGCCATGCACGACTACCTGAGCAACAGCCTGGGCCGCGATGCACAGGTGACAGGTGTGGAACTGCGCCAGGACATGGTCGACCTGTGCAACACCGCTGCCGCTCGCCTGGAGCACCCGGGCCTGGAGTTTCAGTGCGGTGACGTGCGCAGCGTGGTGCCAGAGGCCATCGAGGTGATGATCGCCCTGCATGCCTGTGACATCGCCACCGACTACGCCATCCATACCGGCATCCGCTGCAACGCCGCGATCATCATGTGCTCGCCGTGCTGCCACAAACAGATCCGCCCGCAACTGCACAGCCCGGGGTTGCTGCAACCCATGCTGCAGTACGGCCTGCACCTGGGCCAGCAGGCCGAAATGCTGACCGACAGCCTGCGGGCGCTGTACCTGGAAGCCTGCGGTTACGAGACCAAGGTGTTCGAGTTCATCTCGCTGGAGCACACCAACAAGAACAAGATGATTCTTGCGGTGAAGCGGCAGAAGGCGGGGGACAACGGGGCGTTGCTGGAGAAGATTGGCCAGCTGAAGGCGTTTTATGGGGTGCAGGAGCATTGCCTGGAGACGTTGCTGCGGGCGGATGGGTTGCTCTGACGGCAACCCCAGCAAGCCTGCGCGCGCGCTCCTGCTGGGAGCGTGCTAGCGTCGAGCGGCTGGTAGCTCGATCGCCAAATCTGCCAGCCCCAACGGATGCGTACTGGCATCAAAGAAATGCACCTGCGTGCCCGTCAGATCCCCGAACCGATCAATGTAGTGTTGCTTCTGGTTGATCACCGAAGCCTCGCTCAACGGCCTTATGGCAATCGACAGATGCTTTGGCCGCGCCTGTCGGATAGCTTCGAGCAGGTGCTGGTCGCTGCTGTCCAGATGCTGCCCGAACAGGCATAGCCCCTGGCTCTCCTGTGCCAGCTGCCCCAGGCACCAGCCCAAGTAGTCCGAGTTGCGGATGGCGCGCAGTTTTTCGTCGCTGCGGTCTTCGTTGACGAACAGCGGCACCTCCCCCGGGATGTTCACCGCAAAGCCATCGAGCAGCTCTGCGTGGTCGGCGCTGCGTTGGCGGGTGGTGCCGTCGGGCAGCTTGAGCAGGTGCAGGCCGCCATGCAGGTGCAGCACCCGGGTGCCTTCGCTGCGGGTGCGGCGTACATCGAAGAAGCCTTGCTCGTCGAACAAACTGGCGAAGCCCTGCGGGGCGTGTTGCACAGCCCATGGCAGCAGCAGGTCGTAGTTGCTGGTGTAGACGCTGCGGTAGCCGCGCAAGGCCTGGTTGAAGGCTGCCAGCGTGGTGGCTGGCATCAGTGACCACGGCAAGTGCACTGTGCGCACGGCGTGGATCAACCCTTCCTTGATCGAGTAGTAGCGGTTCAGCGGCGCGGTGGAGTTGATGGCCAGCGCCGCGTTGGCGCGCACGGTGGTGTTGAGGGCGCTGAGCACGGGCTCGAACAGCTCTGTGCCCAAGGATTTGAACAGCGCCTGGTCGCTGACCGCCAGGCCTTTCTTGCGGCCGGCGCGTTGCGCTTCCTCGAACAGCGAGAAGTAGCCAAACGGCTTCCACACTGCGCGGCTGGCACCGTTGCCCAGCAGCAGGGCGTCGCAGGGGTGGCGGGCAGCGAGTTCTGGCCAGGGGGTGAGGGTGGCGTCAAGTGCGGGCATGCTGGGGTCCGTTGGTGGAGCGGAGAACGGGGGCGACTTTAGCATGTCATGCACGGTGTGCGAGGGTTGGTGTCCACGCCAGGGGCTTGTGTTGCCTGCACTGGCCCTGTCGCCGGCAAGCCAACTCCCACAGGTACGGCACAGCCCATGAGCCTTGCGTGGTACCTGTGGGAGCTGGCTTGCCGGCGATAGGGCCAGTGGCAATAAAACACCTCTTTAGCCCTGCTCGGCAGCCGGCACACTGCGGCTCCGGTTACGCCAAACCCGGTACGCCCGAATCCCGGCCCGCACCGAACCAAACAGCAGCTTTTCTTCCATTTCCCGCGCCATCCCCGAGCGCACCAGCATGCGCAGGAACGTACCCCGGGCGCGTGCGATGGCAAAGAAGATGCCCTGCGCTGCCAGGGTGTCGCGTACTTCACGCAGGGCAGCGATGCCGCTGACGTCGATGTTTGTGACAGCTTCGGCATCGAACAGCACGGCCTTGGGCTGGTCCTGGCTCTGTACCGCCTCGAGCAGGCGCATCTTGAAGTAGTCGGCGTTGAAGAACAGGATCGCGTCGTCGAAGCGGTAAACCACCAGCCCAGGCACGGTGCGCGCGTCCTTGAATTTGCGGATGTCGACCTGGCCTTCGGTGCCCGGCAGCCAGCCCAGTACCGCATCGGTGGGCTGATAGATGCTGTACAGCAGGCGCAGGATCGCCAGGGTCACGGCAAACACGATACCGGGCAGCACACCCAGGCCCAGTACGCCCGCCGTGGTCAGCAGGCACAGCCAGAACTCGAAGCGGCTGAGACGCCGGATGCTACCCAGCGACTTGATGTCGATCAGCCCCCAACCGGCCATCAGCAGCACGGCGCCCAGTGAAGCCTGCGGGATCCACGCCATGGGCGCGGTGAAAAACAGCAGGATCAGGGCGATGACCAGTGCCGCGATGATGCCCACCAGCTGGCTTTTGCCACCGACCATGTCATTGACCGCCGTACGCGAGTCGGCGCCACTGATGGCAAAGCCCTGGGAAACCCCGGCGGCCAGGTTGCTGACGCCCAGGGCGACAAACTCGTGGTTGGCGTTGATCGCATAGCCATGCCGGGCGGCAAAGCTGCGCGCAGTCAGCATGGCACTGCAGAAGCTGACGGTGGCAATACCCAGGGCGTCGCGCAACAGGCTTTTCATTTCCTCCAGGTTGCTGTGCGGCCAGGCCAGCTGCGGGATGCCGGCAGGTACCGGGCCGAGGACGGCAACGCCGAAGCGGTCAAGGCCGAACAGGCCGGCCAGCAGCATGAACAGCGCCACGACCGTGAGGGCTGCAGGCAGGCGCGGGTAGCGCCGCGGCAGCCAGATCAGCAGGCCCAGGGCGGCCAGGCCGATGAGCAACGTGACCCAGTGAATTTCGCCCAGGCGCTGGAAGAAGTTGATCAGGCTGAGGATGAAACCGTCGCCTTCGATCTTGAAGCCCACCACCTTGGACAGCTGCCCGGCGATCAGGCTAAGGCCGATGCCGTTAAGGTAGCCGATCAGGATCGGCCGCGAAAAGAAGCTGGCGATGAAGCCGGCACGGGCCAGGCCGGCGCCAATCAGCATCACGCCAACCAGCACGGTGACGATCACCGACAGTTCGACAATGCGCTGCGGGTCGCCCATGGCCAGCGGTGCCACGGCGCCGGCGATCATCGCGCAGGTGGCAGCGTCGGGGCCGACCATCAGTTGGCGCGAGCTGCCGATCAGGGCGTAGACCATCATCGGCAGGACGCAGGCATACAGGCCGTATTGTGGTGGCAGGCCGACGATTTGCGCGTAGGCGATGGCGATGGGGATCTGGATCGCCGCGACCGAGAGCCCGGCCTGCAGGTCGGCATGCAGCCACTCGCGCCGATAGTGCAGGAGGTTGGCAAGGCCTGGTAGCCAGCGGGATAGAAACATGCGTCATCCTTTCGAAATGTTTCAAGAATCCAGTGAGCATATCCGCCACAAGCCGTTTCGCTTGCAGGCGTATGCACCCGCTGCGCATTGAAGCGGATCGGCAGGCAAATGGCCATGGGCCAGGTCAACGTGGGGGGCAGAAACGAAAAAAGGAGCCAAGGCTCCTTTTGACTGCGATGACGTTGCTGGAACGTCATGCTGGAATGCGATGTGGAGCGGGTAGAGGGAATCGAACCCTCAACTAAAGCTTGGGAAGCTTTCGTTTTGCCACTAAACTATACCCGCGTCTGCGCAGCACTTTTTACCAGAACCCTTCACGAATTAGAAGCCCAAGTTATAAAAAAGCTTGTCGGCACCCCATAGCCTGCGGGTATCAGTTACAGAGTGCCGAGGCGCTCAGATAGCCAATGCATGCTGCCCCTGTTGAACGTGCTGGTAGCGGTGACGAGGTTCACGCACGGTCGGCTTGAGGAAGCCAAGCAGGACGCTGCGGGTGTTTTCACAGGCGGTCTTGTTTTCCATGTCGAGGAAATGGCCCGCGTCGCGGATCACGCTGAAGTGGCTTCTGCCCACATGCTTGCCAAACTGCCGGGCATCTTCGGCCGTGGTGTACTCGTCGCGGTCACCGTTGACGAACAGTACCGGGATGTCGATATTTCGCGCACCATCCAGCGCTCGCTCCAGGTCGTGCTGCAGCACCTGGTTGATGTGGAAGTGCATCTGCGCGTACTCATGGCTGTCCAGGCTGCTGACGTGCCGGTAGTTGAAGCGCTTGAACAGTGACGGCAAGTGCTTGCCGATGGTGTCGTTGACCAGGTTGCCGACCTGATACCGGTCGCAGGCGGCCAGGTACTGGCAGCCACGGTCCAGATAGTCGCGCATCGGCTCGTTGATCACCGGCGAGAACGAACTCACCACTGCCTTCTTCACCTTACGTGGCTGGTGCGCCAGCGCCAGCAGCGTACTTGCGCCACCCCACGAGAACGACATCACGTGGTCTGCCTGGAAGTGCTCGATCAGCTCAAGGAGGATATGCGCCTCGGTCTCCTTGCTGATCAGGCGTTCCTGACGGTTGTGCGGCTTGGACTTGCCAGCATACGGCTGGTCGAACAGCACGATGTTGAACTGCGGGTGCAGGTTACGTACCGTCTGGGCGAACGAGGCGGTGGTGGCGAGCGAGCCATTGATCAGGATGATCGTATTCTCGGCCGCATCCGCGCGATAGAACTCCGTGTAAACCCGATACTGACCTTGGATATCAAGTACAGCGATTTCTGGCCTCATGTCATCGACTCCTGGCGCAAAAAGGGTATTCGCGTCACCTAGGGTGCACGTTCTTTATGACAGGTAGGCATTTGCCTGAAGAGAAAACCGGGGGGCCCTGTGTCGATCCTTGGCACTTGCGTCGACGGTATTGTTTTTGGCGGGGCAATTTGCCGTGCCCCAAGGCATCGAGGCCTTGGGTAGCCGGCAAAAGGTGTCTTCGACTGCGGGCGTGACTTGCTAGTCACATGCAGACTGACGATTTGGATTCAAGCAGTGGCTCGCGGATCGCGCAAGTGCCGTTCGGGGAGAAATGTGACTTTTGTCGCTGAGTGGTCGTATGGCGACCCCTTAGTGTCTGCCCCGGCCTAGACAGTGGCTATCTCGGCCGCCGTCAGTTCCCGGAACTCCCCCGGCGCCAAACTCGTGTCCAGCCGGATCGCCCCCATGCTCTCCCGATGCAGCCCCACCACCTTGTTGTCGAAGAACCCGAACATGCGTTTTACCTGGTGATAGCGCCCTTCGAAGATAGCCAATCGAGCGCGTCGCGGCCCGAGGATGTCCAGCTGGGCAGGTTGGGTGGTGAGGTCTTCGAAGGCGAAGTAGAAGCCCTCACGGAACTTGGCCACATAGTGCTCGGCAATGTCGTCTTCGGTTTCCACCAGATAATGCTTGGGCAGCTTGGTGGCAGGCTGGGTCAGGCGCCGTGACCACTGGCCATCGTTGGTCAGGATCATCAGCCCGGTGGTGTTGAAATCCAGTCGCCCGGCAATGTGCAGGTCATCGCGGAGCGCTGTTGGCAGCAGGTCGAGCACGGTGGGGTGCTGCGGGTCCTGGGTGGCGCTGACGCAACCCTGTGGCTTGTGCAGCATCAGGTAACGTGCGGGGCGGCCCGCCTGGAGCAACTGGTCGTCCAACTCGACACGGCTGAATTCACGTATCTCGGTCAGCGGGTCGCTGACCACCACGCCCTCCACCCGCACACGGCGTTGCGCCAGCATCAGGCGAACTTGCTGGCGGTTGTGGCTGGGGAGGTTGGCGAGGAAACGGTCGAGGCGCATTGGAACAGGTCAGTGGGGAGTGGTTGATCGGAGTTGCTCTTCAACGGCAGCGCAACGCGGGCACAGGCAGGCTTTGTTCCGCAACTCGGCGGGCAGGGCCTGCAGCACGGCCGGGTCGATGGTCACGCTGTAGCACCAGCAGGCCTGGGTAGCGCGGCGCGGGTCGGCCAGGCTGCATTGGTTGAGGGCACCGCAAGCGGGGCAGTGTTGGCTGTCATTCATGGCGGGTTTCACTGCAGACGCGGTTGCGGCCGGCCTGCTTGGCACGATAGAGCGCACGGTCGGCGCGGGTCAGCAGGGCGTGTAGGGTATCCCCTGGCTGCAGGCTGCTCAGGCCGATGCTGGTGGTGAGGCGCAGCGGCTGTTCTTCGTAGCTGAAGGTCAACTGTTCGGTGCGGCGGCGGATCTTTTCCGCCACCTCGATGGCCTGCCGGCCTTCGGCTTCACGCAGCAGCACGATGAATTCCTCACCGCCCCAGCGGCACAGTATATCCGACTGGCGCAGGCTGCCTTGCAGTACATTGGCAAATTGGCGCAGCACTTCGTCGCCTGCCAGGTGGCCGTGGGTGTCGTTCAGTGCCTTGAAGTGGTCCAGGTCGATCAGCAACGCCACCAGCGGCCCACTGTCGCGCTGGGCTTCGTGCAAAGCCTGGGCGGCGAGCAGGTCGAAGCTGCGCCGGTTGGGCAGGCCGGTGAGGCTGTCGAGGGTGGCCAGGGCTTCGGTGCTGGCCTGGTGACGGCGGACCATGGCATGCACCAGCGCCAGCACCACCAGGGTGATCATCGTGCAGATGGCCAGGTTCAGGTACAGGGAGTGGCGGATGCGGTCGAGGGCGCCGGTTTCGCGCTTTTCCACCAACAGGTACCAGTCCAGTTCGGGCAGGTGGCGCACGTTGAGGAAGTGGCTGTGGTTGTCGCTGTCGCGGTATTCGTGGCTGCCTTCACCGGGCACCAACTGCTCGGCCAGTACGTCGTTCAGTTCAGGGTTGTCGCTGAGCGGCTGGCCGACCCGCAGACCATGCGGGCCACCTTCCGAGCCGGTCATCAGCACCTTGCCCTTGGCGTCGGTGAACAGCACAGAGCGCTGGTAGCGGCGTTGGTACTGGTCGATCAGCTGGACCACCGACGATACGCTCAGCCCGACACCGGCGGCTCCGATGAAGCGGTGCTGGTAGTCATGTACCTGATAGTTGATGAACACGGTCAGGCTGTCCTGGTTGGCCATGTCCAGATCGACGTTGATCTCATAGGGCGCCTTGAGGTCGCGCAGGCGGAAATACCAGGCATCGCGCCAGGTGCCGGGCTCTACCTTCTTGAGCACGCCTTTGGCCTGGTAGTAGGTGAGGGTGCGGTCAGACACGAAAAACGACGTGAAGGTGTCCTGCTTGCCCATGACTTCGCCAAGGTAGCGGGTCATGCGCTCGGTATCCTGCTCGCCGGACAGCACCCAGTCCCGCAGGAAGGTGTCCTGGGCCATCATCGAGGCGATCAGCACCGGGCGAATCAGGTCCTTCTGGATTTCCGAGTAGACCGTGTCGGAGGTCAGCGGCAGTTCCGTATTGATGATGCCGTCGCGGATGGCGCTGCGTGAGGAGAAGTAGCTGAGTAGCGAAGTGGCGAGGAAGCCGCAGGCCAGTAGCACCAGCAGGGTCAGGATCAGCGAGCGCTGCGAGAACAGAGCGGACCGTAGCGGCATGATCTTCCCGTGATGTGTGCCTGGGCGCCTATTCTAGTGAGATGACCGGCAAATGACTGCAAGTTTTTCAGGGTTATCGCACCTGTATCAAATTATTGCAAAAATGGCACTGCACCTCGGCTTCACTGTCTTATTCAGTGTCGATGAACGCATTACGCATCCACGCTCGTCAGCGCCGCTGTTCGGGCACTCCAGCGGTCCAGGAGGCCGCCATGTCTTATCGAATCCTGTTGATCGCCCTGCTAGGGCTGATGACTTCCGCCTGCGCCCCGTACTACGAGAGCGGGGGCTATTACCGTTCGGATTACTACTCCACCGACCGCTACGTGTCGCCAGGGTATTACCGCTATGACCGCTACTACGTGACGCCGCAACCGCGCTATTACTACCAGCCGGCACCGCGCTATTACCATCGGTCGGCGCCTGCGCCGCAATACCGGCCGTATCCGCAGCCGGGGATGCAGCAGTGGCACGGCAACCCGCGCAATGACTACGGCAACCGCCAGCGCCAGGACTACAGGCAGGATCGGGACCGGCATGATTATCGTGATGGCAGCCAGCGCTACCAGCATGGCAACTGGCACTCCAATGGGCAGCGCAATGACGGCGGGCGCTGGGATGGCCGACGTGGCCAAGGGCGCGGGGGTAACTGGCAGCGGTAGGTGATTGAACCCAGCCCCAGGTTGTTGAAGTCAACTCAGGTCCGCCAATGGATGCCGCCCTTCCCATGCCTTGGAAAAATGCGCCTCGACCACCGCCGCCGGTACCTGAGCCACATCCGGCCAGTGCCAGCGGGGGTGGTTGTCCTTGTCCAGCAAGCGGGCTCGTACGCCTTCGCTGAATTCCGGATGGCGGCAGCAATTCAGGCTCATGCAGTATTCCATCTGGAACACCTGCGCCAATGAGAGATGACGCGCCCGGCGAATCTGCTCCCATACCAGATGGGCGGTCAGCGGGCAGCCTTCGTGCAGCCGCTGGCCTGCTTCTGCGAGCAGTGGGTCGTCATGGTGCTTGAGCCCCTCCAGTGCACGCCAGGCCGCCGCTGCATCGGCCACGTCGAGCAATGCATCGATCACCTGCCGCCGCGGCAACCACTGGGCTTCGGGCAACTCGGCGCAGGCGCGGTGCTGTTCGGCCTTGAGCAGGCTGTTCAGTTGCAGGGCGGTCTGCTCCTGCCAGTTCAGTTGCAGCAGCTCTTCGACCAGCGCCTCTTGCTGATGCTCGCCAAAAAAACGGTCGGCCAGGCCCAGGTCAAGGGCGTCGCGTGCGTTGATTGGCGCGCCCGTCAGCCCCAGGAACAACCCCAGTTTGCCCGGCAGCCGGGCGAGGAACCAGCTGGCACCCACGTCGGGGTACAGCCCGATACTGATTTCCGGCATGGCCAAACGGCTGCTGGGTGTGACGATGCGTACACTGACGCCTTGCAGCAGCCCCATGCCACCCCCCAGCACATGCCCGTGGCCCCAACACAGCAGCGGTTTGGGGTAGGTGTGCAGGGCGTAGTCCAGGCGGTACTCTGCGGCAAAGAAAGAGGCGGCCAGGGGCGGTACGCTCCCGGGGTGGTCACGGCAGGCCTGCACCAGCGCCCGCACATCGCCTCCGGCGCAGAAGGCTTTGGCGCCGTTGCCGCGCAGCAGCACGCAGACAACCCCCGGGTCGCGGGCCCAGGCGTGCAATTGCTCGCCCAGCACCTCGATCATCGGCAGGCTCAGGGCATTGAGCGCCTTGGGCGCATCCAGGGTGGCGATGCCGATGCGGGCGCCGTCGGCGCCGGTGAGTACCTCACAATGAATGGCCATGGACTACCTCGCTCAGTCATCGCACAAGTATGGCCTGCCTGACCGAACATGCCGGTCGTCGGTCGGATCGTTTGACAAGCGGGAAGGGCTTACCTAGTGTCGCGCCATTGATTACGGATGGCCCCATGACTGACGACGATCGCATCAAACTCGAACCCAGCTGGAAAGCCGCATTGCGCGCTGAATTCGACCAGCCCTACATGCATCAACTGCGCGAGTTCCTGCGCAGCGAGCGTGCCGCCGGCAAGGAAATCTACCCGCCAGGGCCGCTGATCTTCAATGCGCTGAACTCGACGCCGCTGGACCAGGTGAAGGTGGTCATACTCGGGCAGGACCCCTACCACGGGCCAGGCCAGGCGCACGGCCTGTGCTTCTCGGTACAGCCGGGCGTGGCCACGCCGCCGTCGCTGGTCAATATCTACAAGGAAATGCAGCGCGACCTGAACATCCCGATCGCCAGCCACGGCTACCTGCAAAGCTGGGCCGAGCAGGGCGTGCTGCTGCTCAACACCACCATGACCGTGGAGCGGGCCAATGCGGCGTCGCATGCCAAGAAGGGTTGGGAGTTCTTTACCGATCGGGTGATCCAGGTGGTCAGCGAGCAGTGCCCGAACGTGGTGTTCCTGTTGTGGGGGGCACATGCGCAAAGCAAGCAGAAGCTGATCGACGGGACCAAGCACCTGGTGCTGAAGTCGGTGCATCCGTCGCCGTTGTCGGCTTACCGCGGGTTCCTGGGGTGTGGGCATTTCAGCCGGACCAACAGCTTCCTCGAACAACGTGGGCTGGCGCCGATCAACTGGGCGGTGCCACCGCTCTAATCACCTGAAACACCGCGTCGCCTTCTTCGCGGGCAAGCCCGCGAAGCAGGCGACGCGATTATTACTGGTTTGCGTTCCACAGCCGGAATAACGGCTCCGCCAGAAACAGCACGAACAGCAAGCGCATCACCTGCAGCGCCGTCACCAAAGGCACGGACAGTTGCAGGGTCTCTGCTGTCAGACTCATTTCGGCAATGCCCCCCGGCATCATCCCCAACGTCAGCGAACGCAGGTCCAGCGCTGTCATCACGCTCAACACCCACGCGGCACTGCCGGCAATGGCCATGCACAGCGCCGTGGCCAGCAGCGTGCGCCCCAGGAACGATGGGGCCCGGCGGAAGAAGGCGCGGTTGAAGTGGCAGGCCAGGCCACTGCCGATCAGCCACTGGCCGATCTGGCTGGCGCCATTGGGCAGGGCGATCTGCAGGTTGCCGGCCAGGCTGACCGTGGCCGCCACCAGCAATGGCCCGAACAGCCAGGGGTTGGGCTGGTGCAACCGTTGCCAGAGCAGCGCAACGGCAACGCCGAGCGGGGTGATCAGGGCCAGCCAGCCCCAGCTGACGCTGCCGGCATGATTGAGCGGCACCCCGTCACCCAGCAGAAACTTGAACAGCGCGGGCACGCACAGCACCACTGCCAGCACCCGCAGGCTCTGCGCTGCCGCCACCTGGCTGAGCACTGCACCGTTCCGGGCACCAAGGTTGACCATCTCCCCCGAGCCGCCAGGCATGCTGGCGAAGAATGCCGTGGCGCGGTCTTCACCGGTGCGCCGCAGCAGCCACACGCCGATCACGCTGGACAGGGTGGTGAACAGGGCGCCGAAGAAGATCAGCGCAAAATGGCTACCCACTTGCTCGATCACTGCCGGCGTAAAGTGCAGGCCAATGCCGATGCCGATGATGCACTGCCCGCATTTTCGGCCGCTGGGAATTTCCGACAACTGCCAGGGCGTCAGGCAGCGCACCAGGATGATGGCCAGCAGCGAACCCACCATCCACGGCAAAGGCCAGCCAACCTTGCTGGCGAGGTAACCGCCAGCAAGGCCGACCAGCCCGGTTGCGACAAACAAAGGCAACGGTCGATCAGGCATCGGCCAGGGCCCGACGCTGCAGGCTGCGTTTGCGCCAGATGCGCAGCAGCGGCAGGGCGAGCATCAGCGCCACCAGCGCCCAGACGCCCATGCTGATCGGGCTCGACCAGAGGATGCCCAGTTCACCGTTGGAGATCGACAGTGCACGGCGCAGGTTCTGCTCCATCAGCCCGCCCAGGATGAAACCGAGCAGGATCGGCGACAGTGGGAAGTCCAGCTTGCGCAGGATGTAACCCATGATGCCGATGCCGACCATCAGGAACAGGTCGAAGGTGGTGGCATGAACGGCGTATACGCCAATGGCCGTGATGATGGCGATCACTGGCACCAGCGCCCAGTTTGGCACGGCGAGGATGCGGGTGAAGATGCGGATCATCGGGATGTTGAGGATCACCAGCATGATGTTGGCGACGAACAGCGAAGCGATCAGGCCCCAGACTATGTCCGGCTGCTGTTCGAACAGCAGTGGGCCAGGGGTGATGTTGTACAGGGTCAGGGCGCCGATCATCACGGCCGTTGTGCCAGAGCCCGGTACGCCCAGGGTCAGCATCGGGACCAAGGCGCCACAGCAGGACGCACCAATGGCAGTTTCCGGCGCTGCCAGGCCACGGGCATCGCCTTTGCCGAACTTGCCGCTTTCCCCGGCCAGGCGTTTCTCGGTCATGTAGGCCACGGCACTGGCCAGCGTCGCGCCGGCGCCGGGCAGAACGCCCATGATGAAACCAAGCAGGCCGCAACGGATGTTGACCACGAATACCGAAGCCGCTTCCTTGAAGTTGAACAGCATGCGGCCGGTAGCTTTTACCGCCTGGTGACCATGGTGGGTCTTTTCCAGCAGCAGCAGGATTTCACTGATGGAGAACAGGCCTAGCACCAGCACCACGAACTGGATGCCGTCGGCCAGGTGCACGCTGTCACCGGTGAAGCGGTAGACGCCGCTGTTGGCATCGATGCCGACCGCCGAAAGGAACAGGCCGATCAGTGCGGCAATGAAGGTTTTTAGCGGTTTGTCACCTGCCATGCCGCCCAGGGCGACGATGGCAAACACCATCAGTACGAAGTATTCCGCCGGGCCGAAGGCGATGGCCCATTTCGCCAGCAGCGGGGCGAACAGCACCATGCCGCAGGTGGCGATGAAGGCGCCGATGAACGAACTCCAGGCCGACAGCGACAGTGCGACGCCCGCCAGGCCTTGGCGAGCCATCGGGTAGCCGTCCAGGGTGGTCATCACGGTCGAGGCTTCGCCCGGGATGTTCAGCAGGATCGAGCTGATACGCCCGCCGTATTCGCAGCCCAGGTACACCGCGGCCAGCAGGATCAGCGCCGACTCTGGCGGCAGGCCCAGGGCGAAGGCGATGGGGATCAGCAGGGCCACGCCGTTGATCGGTCCCAGGCCCGGCAGCAGGCCGACCACCGTGCCGATCAGGGTACCGGAGAGGGCGGTGACCAGGTTGTAAGGGGTCAGGGCAACGCCGAAGCCCTGGCCCAGGTAGCTCAAGGTATCCATGTGTCAGTTCTCCAGTACGCTCAGCAGGCCAAGGGGCAGGGGCACGTCCATCACGCGGTCGAACAGCCAGTAGAGCAGCAGGCTCATGCCGACGACCACGAGGGCGCTGTGCAGCCAGCGGCCGCCATACAGCCGGGCCATGGGCAGGCCGACAAGGATGGCGCTGAGGATGAAACCCAAGGCTTCGAAGGTGGCCGCGAAGACGATCAGCAGGCCGACGCAGGCGGTGATCTTGGTCAGGGTTTCGCGGTCCAGTTCCGGTTCGTCGTCCTTGCGCACGATGGGCGTGGGGCGGAACACCAGGTACAACAGGCCCAGGCCCATCAGGCCGAGCATCAGCAGCGGATAGGCGCGCGGGCCCACCGGTTCATAGGAAAACGCCGCCTGGTAGGGCCAGGCCATCACGGCCAGGGCGGCGCACACCGCCAGCAGGACCAGGGCGAAGATGCGTTGCAGGATCATTGGGGAATCCTCGTCGGGATTGCTCAAGTGAGATGCAAATCCTGTGGGAGCGGCCTTGCGTCGCGATCGGGCGCGAAGCGGCCGCCAAACCTGCCGATGCGATCTGTCCGAAGCATCGTATCGGCTGTGCCAGGGGCCGCTGTGCGGCCCATCGCGGCTCAAGGCCGCTCCTACAGGGGTGGTGGTGAGTCCGACAGGCTTACTGGATCAGGCCAAATTCCTTGGCCAGTGCCTTGTAGTCGGCCACTTGCTTCTTCACATAGCCGTCCAGCTCTTCGCCGGTCATGGCGAACGGGAACAGCTCGCGCTGGTCCCGCAGCTCGGCGAAGTCTTGCGAGGCCAGCATCTTGTCGAACGATGCCTTCCACCATGCGTAGTCCTCGTCGCTCACCTTTGGCCCCAGATAGAAGCCGCGCACTACCGGCCAGACGATGTCGTAGCCCTGCTCCTTGGCGGTAGGGATGTCTTTCATCTCGGGCTCGTCCAGGCGGTTTTCCGAGAACACCGCAAGGATGCGCATGTTGCCGCTCTGGATGTGCGGCATGGAGTCGGAGATGTCGGTAGAGCCGACCTGGATATGGCCGCCCAGCAGCGCCGTGGCAATTTCGCCACCGCCTTCCAGGGCCACATAGCGCAGGTCACGCGGGTTGATGCCGGCGGCCTTGGCAATCAATGCGGTTTGCATCCAGTCCTGGCTGCCGACGGTGCCGCCAGAGCCGATCACCACCTTGCTGGGGTCTTTCTTCAAGGCCGCGACCAGGTCGTCGAGGGTCTTGTAGGGCGAGTCGCTTTTCACCGCAATGGCGCCGTAGCTGGTGCCGACAGCTGCCAGCCACTTCACGGCGTTCTCGTCGAAGCGGCCGAACTTGCCTTGGGCCAGGTTCAGCAGGGAGCCACTGGACCAGGCCACCAGGGTGCCGGCATCGGCCGGGCGTTGAGCGACCACGGCGTTGTAGGCCACCGCGCCGACACCGCCGGGCATATAGGTGACGCGCATCGGCTTGCTGAGGATCTTTTCCTGCACCAGGGCGCTTTGCACCAGCTTGCAGGTCAGGTCGAAGCCACCGCCGGGCGAGGCGGGGGCGATGCATTCAGGGCGTTTCGGTTCGGCGGCAAGGGCGTTGCCGGCCAGCAGCAGGCAGCCGGTAGCGAGGACGAGGCGGCGCAGTGAAAAGGTCATCGTCTATCTCCGTGAGCGTTGTTGTTTTTGGATTACCGCTATGGGGTTACCACAGCGCTACGCTGTAGCTCACCAGCAGCCTCACTTCGTCCGCGTCGCGGGCGAAGTTGGAGCGGAAGGTGGCATTGCGCAGGCGCACGGCGACGTTCTTCAACGGGCCGCTTTGTACCACGTACTTCAATTCGGTGTTGCGTTCCCACTCTTTGCCTTCGCCACCGGCGGCACGGCTGACGTTGTCACCGCTGATGTAGCGGGTCATGAAGGTCAGGCCGGGTACGCCGAGCGCGGCAAAGTTGTAGTCGTAACGCGCCTGCCAGGAACGCTCGTCGGCACCGGCGAAGTCGTTGATCTGGACGAAGTTGACCAGGTACGGGTCGGCGCCATCGACATACGGGAAGGCGCTGTCGCCGGATAGCTGCTGCCAGGCGGCGCTGACCTTGTGCCCGCCCAGGGCGTAGCTGAGCATGCCGTTGACGGTGGTGTTGTCGATGTTGCCGGCTTTGGCAGCGCCAGCATCGTCACTCACTGCCAGGCGCAGGTCGGCGCCCAAGGTGCCCGGCCCCCAGGGTTGGGTGGCGACCATGCCGATGAAGTGCTGGCGGTAGATGTCGTCGAGCTGGGCGAAGTGGTAGCTGCCGGTGATGCGGTCGGTGAACTGGTAGTCCAGGCCGGCCAGGGCCAGGTTGTCGGCGCTGAACGTGCCACCAAAGCGGCCGTTCTTGTTGTTCAGCGCCAGGTCTTCCCAATTGGTGTCGTTGCGGTCCTTGGCCTTGTCCAGGCGCCCGCCCGTGAAGGTCAGGCCCTTGATCTCTTTCGAAGTGAGCAGGCCGCCCTCGAAGGTTTGCGGCAGGATGCGCCCATCGTTGGGCTGCAGCGTCGGCAGCTCAGGGATCAGGGTGCCGATCTTGAGTTCGGTCTGGGAAATCTTCACCTTCCCGGTGAGGCCCAGCTTGGAGTATTCGTCGGCGGCCTTGCCGTCATCATGGGTCGGCAGCAGGCCGGTATCGGTGCGGTCGGGGCTGGAGTCGAGCTTGATGCCGAGCATACCCAATGCGTCCAGACCGAAGCCTACGGTGCCATCGGTGTAGCCGGACTCGAAATTGAGGATGAAGCCCTGGGCCCACTCGTCGCGCTTGGATTGCTGCGCGCTGGTGCCATCGCGGAAGTCGCGGTTGAAGTACATGTTGCGGGTTTCGAAGGTGGCCGTGCTGTCTTCGAAGAAGGCGGCCTGGCTCATCGGGGCGACACCGGCAAGCGCGAGGGCGCTGGCGATGGCAGAGGGGCGTGCGGCAAAGGAACGGGTAGGCGCGAACGCCTGCGGCTGCAATGACAGCATCGTCGATGACTCCGTTTATTGTTCTTATTCGTTGCACCTTGCTGGTGCTTTTTTCGGCGCGAGGAGCGACCGTGGTGCGATGCTAGGCAACGAACCTTTCGCTAACCTTTCAACGAGAAAGGTTTGTCAGAAGGGGCTTCACAGGCCTGGCGACAGCGGTACACTCCGCGCCACCGCCCCACCCGAGCAGGGAGAAACCGATGCGTGTGCTGCTGGTCGAAGACCACCTGCAACTGGCCGAAAGCGTGGCCCAGGCCTTGAAAAGCCACGGCCTGACTGTGGATGTGCTGCATGACGGCGTGGCCGCCGACCTGGCCCTGGCTAGCGAGGAATACGCCGTGGTCGTGCTGGATGTCGGCTTGCCACGCATGGACGGCTTCGAGGTACTGGCGCGCCTGCGCGGCCGTGGCAAGACCGTGCCGGTGCTGATGCTGACTGCCCGCAGTGACGTCAAGGACCGTGTCCATGGCCTGAACCTGGGGGCCGACGACTACCTGGCCAAACCGTTCGAGCTGACCGAGCTGGAAGCACGGGTCAAAGCCTTGCTGCGCCGCAGTGTGCTAGGTGGTGAGCGCCAGCAACGTTGCGGGCCGCTGGTCTACGACCTGGATACCCGGCGCTTCGCCCTGGGCGACGACAACCTGACCCTGACCTCGCGCGAGCAAAGCGTGCTGGAAGCGCTGATCGCCCGCCCAGGCCGGGTGATGAGCAAGGAGCAACTGGCTGCCCAGGTATTCGGCCTGGACGAAGAAGCCAGCCCCGACGCCATCGAGATCTACATCCACCGCCTGCGCAAGAAGCTCGACGGCCACCCGGTGGCCATCGTCACCTTCCGCGGCCTGGGCTACCTGCTAGAGCACCGCGATGCGTGACAACGGCAGCCTGCGCGGGCGACTGCTGGGCAACCTGGCCTTGCTGCTGGTGGTGCTGATGCTGGCCAGCGGCCTGAGTGCCTACTGGAACGGCCGCGAAGCCGCCGACACGGCCTACGACCGCACCCTGCTGGCCTCGGCACGAACCATCGCCGCCGGGCTTTCGCAGCGTGACGGCTCGCTGAGCGCGGATGTGCCCTACGTGGCGCTGGACACCTTCGCCTACGACAGTGCCGGGCGTATCTACTACCAGGTGCTGGACATCAAGCAGCGGCTGATTTCCGGCTACGAGAACCTGCCACCGCCGCCACCCGGTACGCCACGTACTGATGACTATCCGGCCTTGGCGCGGTTCTACAACGCCACCTACCTGGGTCAGGACGTGCGCGTCGTCAGCCTGCTGAAGGCAGTGAGCGAGCCGAACATGAACGGCATGGCAGAAATCCGTGTGGCCGAGACTGAGGAGGCGCGGGTGCGCATGGCCCGTGGGTTGATGGCCGACACCCTGCTGCGCCTTGGCATGCTGGCGCTGGGAGCGCTGGTAATGGTGTGGTTTGCCGTGAGCGCGGCGTTGCGGCCGCTGGAGCGCCTGCGCACGGCGGTAGAGGAGCGCCAACCGGATGATCTGCGGGCGCTGCCGGTGGTGCAGGTGCAGCGTGAGCTCAGCCCACTGGTGCGGGCCTTGAACCACTTTACCGAGCGTTTGCGCGGCCAGTTCGAGCGCCAGGCACAGTTCATTGCCGATGCCGCCCATGAACTGCGTACGCCGCTGGCGGCCTTGAAGGCTCGGGTCGAGCTGGGGTTGCGCTCTTCCGAGCCGCAGGAGTGGCGGCAGACCTTGGAATCTGCGGCCCAGGGCACCGACAAGCTGACCCATCTGGCCAACCAGTTGTTGTCGCTGGCGCGGGTTGAAAACGGTGCACGGGCGATTGCCGAAGGCGGTGCGCAGCGCCTGGACCTGAGTCAGCTGGCCCGTGAGCTGGGCATGGCCATGGCGCCTTTGGCGCACAAGCGAGGGGTGGCGCTGGCCCTGGAGGCCGAGGCCCCTGTATGGCTCAAGGGTGAGCCGACGCTGCTCAACGAGCTGTTGAGCAACCTGGTGGACAACGCCCTGGCACATACGCCAGCGGGGGGCAATGTGATCTTGCGGGTAGTGGCGCCGGCTGTGCTGGAGGTGGAGGATGACGGCCCGGGCATTCCCGAGGCTGAACGTGAGCGGGTGTTCGAGCGGTTCTACCGGCGCAGTGCGCAGGGTAGCGGGCTTGGCCTGGCGATTGTCGGCGAGATCTGCCGGGCGCACCTGGCGCAGGTAAGCCTGCATGATGGCGAGAAGGGCGGGTTGCGGGTGCGTGTAAGTTTTATTGCCGATTGATGTGTTGCCTGTACCTGCCTCTTCGCGGGTAAACCCGCTCCCACAGGTAATGTACATTCCTGTAGGAGCAGCCTTGTGCTGCGAAAGGGCCGGCACAGGCTGAGGCACGTCAGCGCAACATGCTCCGCGCCTCGAGCAGTTCATCCACTTCCAGCTCTGTACCGAACGGCAGCCCAAGATGGCGGTACGCCGGCAGTGCCGCCAACGGCCGATGGCGGCCACGCTGGCTGATGCAGCGGGCGATCTGCACGATGTCGATGTAGTCGACCTTGTCGGTCTGCCGGTCCAGGTCCTGAACCTGGCTCGGCAACTTGATCAACTGCTCCGGAAACTCCCAGGCCTTGAGGATCTTGTCCCCCAGCACTGGCTGGATCTGCTCGATCACGTAGTGCAGGCAAACCGGGTCGGACAACAGCTCGTTGTGCTCTTCGGCATAGATCAGCACCGGCAAGGCGCCGATCTGGTTGACCAAGCCGCCCAAAGTGGCCTGTTCAGGCTTGAGCTGGGTATAGCGACGGCAGATTTCGTAGCTGATGCCTGCCACTTCCAGGCTGTTGGTCCAGATATCGCGAAGCTTCTGTTCAACCGCCGGTGAGCGGGCATGGAAAATCTGCTCGATCACCAGGCCGATGGCCAAATTGCAGCTGTAGTTGATACCCAGCCGCGTGATGGCGGTATGCAAGTCGGTGACCTCGACCGCCGCGCGCAGCAGCGGGCTGTTGACCACCTTGATCAGGCGCGCTGAAAGGGCCGCGTCGCGACCGATCACCTTGCTCAGGGCCGCTACGCTGATCTCGCTGTCTTCCGCCGCCTCACGGATGCTCAAGGCAACCTCGGGCAGGGTCGGCAAGACCAGATCATCCTTTTCGATGGCATTGAGCAACTGTGCTTGAACCATCTCGGCCAGCTTGTTCATGGGCGTGTCTACCGCAGTGGTGGTGCGGCCCCGCCACGGTGGCGGGGCAGGCTGGTCAGCGCTGGATTTCCCGGTCGCGGTCCAGTTCGTAGGGCAGGGTCAGCACCTGCAGGCGCGGGCCTTCGAGGCTGCCCAGGTGCAGGTTGTCGTCTGCCACCGCGTCGGCGCTGAGCACCGCGAGGAGTTCACAGCCGGCGCCGTTGCCGGCAGCAATGACCACTTCACCGACCGAGGAACCATGGGTGGGCGAGAAGATCTCGGCACCTGGGGCCGGAATGGCCTGCTGGTCCAGTGCCAGGCGGTACTGGCGGCGTTTGAGCTTGCCCAGGTACTGCATGCGGGCAACGATTTCCTGGCCGGTGTAGCAACCTTTCTTGAAGCTCACGCCGTCGACGGCCTGCAGGTTGATCATCTGCGGGATGAACAACTCACGGGTCGGCCCCATGACCTGGCCGATACCGGCACGCACCTGCCCAAGCAGCCAGTCGTTCAGGCTGCCTTCAGGCAGGGCGCCGGCGAGGGCCTGGCGTACCGTGTCGGCGTTTTCCGCCGGTACCCACAGCTCCACACGCCCCTCGGACACGGTAATGGCGATCAGGCCTTCATGGCGCACGGTACTGCCGGCGCCTTCGGGCACGTCGAGACCCAGTGCCAGCAGCGCAGCGTCACCGCCTTGCAGACCAAAGCGTGCCCAGGCGGCGCTTTCATCAGTCAGCGTGGCCTTGGAAAATACAGCGTATTTCTTCAGGTCGGCCAGTTGCGCCTCAAGCAGTTCGCTGGCCATGGCCAGCAGGTAGCCGTTGCCTTCGGGCAAGATGCGGAAGCTCGATTGCATGCGCCCCTTGACCATGCAGCGGGCGCCCAGGCTGGCGTGTTCCTGGCTGAGGTAGTTGATGTTGCAGGTCAGCTGGCCTTGCAGGAACTTGCCTGCATCGGAGCCGCGGACGGCGAGGATGCCCTCGTGGGACAGGGGGCAGAAGAAAGCGGAATCGGCCATGGGTCATCGCGGTGGCTAAAGACTGGCGGCCATCATAGAACGCCGGTAACAAAATAGGTAGGTGACTAGACCAACGCCCGGTGTCGCTGCGCTCGCCGGGCTGTATACTGGCGGGCCATTCGAGGAGGGCCCCATGGTCGAACAAACTGAACTCAACCGGCTTTTCTGGCATAGCCGCCGCGGCATGCTGGAACTGGACGTACTGCTGGTGCCTTTCACCCAGGAAGTCTACTCCACCCTCAACGAGACCGACCGCGAACTGTACGTGCGTCTGTTGAGCTGCGAGGACCAGGACATGTTCGGCTGGTTCATGGAGCGCACCGAGTCCGAAGACCCGGAGCTGCAACGCATGGTCCGCATCATCCTGGACCGTGTCCAGCCCAAGTGAGTGTTTCGAGTGCCGCTGGCAAGGCTCGCGCCTGCTGCTAGCGGCCTACCTGGGTTGCCAGGTGCTGGCGTGGCTTGCCGTGTGGGCGAGCCCGTTGCCTGATTGGCTCTCCTTTTCTGTTGTCGCCGCCTGTATCGCCCACGCTGGCTGTGCCATTCCCCGACGAATCCTGTTGACCCATGAGCATGCCGTTGTCGGCCTGCGCCGTGATGTGCGCGGCTGGCAGGTGTTCTGCCGTGCCCGTGGCTGGCAACCGGTGCGATTGTGCCGGGACAGCGTGGCGTTGCCGCGGCTGGTGGTGTTGCGCTTTGAGCGGGCGGGGCGATGGATGGGGCAGAGCCAGTGCATACCGCAGGATGCGCTGGGGGCGGATGAACATCGGCGCTTGCGGGTGCGGCTGAAGTTCAGCCGGCGCAGGTGGGCTGAGGTGGGGGCGAGTCGGGGCTGACAGGTGTTCGCCGTAGCAGGTTCAGCGCCTGTGAGATCGAGCGCCACCCGTGCGGCGCTTCGCAGCACAAGGCTGCTCCTACATTTGTTTCGCGCCAGTATCGCCTGTGGCAGACGCGCGCGACCTCCTTGTTTGAACGACGCGATATCGAGCCGTGTTCCAAGGCGTTCGCGCGCAAATCTCACAGAAATAATTGGCCCGAAACAGATGTAGGAGCAGCCTTGTGCTGCGAAGCGCCGCGCGGGCGGCGCTCGATCTCCCGAGCGCTACCGTTTTCAAAGCGGACTGAGGATGGTGTCCTTGGCTTCGTCCAGCATCCCCGGGTAATCCAGTGTGTAATGCAAGCCACGGCTTTCCTTGCGCTGCATGGCCGACAGGATCATCAGTTCGGCCACCTGCGCCAGGTTGCGCAGTTCGATCAGGTCGCGGCTGACCTTGTAGTTGCTGTAGAACTCGTCGATTTCATCCAGCAGCAGGCGAATGCGGTGCTGGGCGCGCTGTAGGCGCTTGCTGGTACGCACGATACCCACGTAGTCCCACATGAAGCGCCGCAGCTCGTCCCAGTTGTGCGCGATGATCACGTCTTCGTCCGAGTCGGTGACCTGGCTGGCATCCCACCCCGGCAGCGCCGTGGGCATGGACACGTGTTCCAGATGCGCCTCGATGTCGGCAGCGGCGGCACGGCCATAGACAAAGCATTCCAGCAGCGAGTTGCTGGCCATGCGGTTGGCACCGTGCAGGCCGGTGAAGCTGGTTTCGCCGATGGCGTACAAGCCTGGCACATCGGTGTGGCCGCGATCATCGACCATCACCCCGCCACAGGTGTAGTGCGCCGCCGGTACGACCGGGATCGGCTGGCGGGTAATGTCGATGCCAAAGGCCAGGCAGCGCTCGTACACGGTGGGGAAGTGGCCCATGATGAAATCGGCCGGCTTGTGGGTGATGTCCAGGTACACGCAGTCCACGCCCAGGCGCTTCATCTCGTGGTCGATGGCGCGGGCCACGATGTCGCGCGGGGCCAGCTCTTCGCGCGGGTCGAAGCGTGGCATGAAGCGCTCGCCATTGGGCAGGCGCAGCAGCGCACCTTCACCGCGCAGTGCTTCGGTGATCAGGAAGCTCTTGGCCTGCGGGTGGTACAGGCAGGTCGGATGGAACTGGTTGAATTCCAGGTTCGCCACCCGGCAGCCCGCCCGCCAGGCCATGGCGATGCCGTCACCGCAGGCGCCATCGGGGTTGCTGGTGTAGAGGTAGACCTTGGCTGCACCGCCGGTGGCCAGCACGGTGAAGCGCGCGCCGAAGGTGTCCACCTCACCGGTGTTGCGGTCGAGCACGTAGGCGCCCAGGCAACGCTCGCCCGGCAGGCCCAGGCGGCGTTCGGTGATCAGGTCGACCGCCACGCGTTGCTCCAGCAGCTGGATGTTCGGGCGTCGGCGCGCCTGTTCCAGCAGCGTGGTGAATATGGCTGCGCCGGTGGCGTCGGCGGCGTGGATGATGCGTCGGTGGCTATGGCCGCCCTCACGGGTGAGGTGGAATTCAAAGCCGCCATCGTCAACGCTGGAGTGCTCGTCGCGGGTAAAGGGCACCCCTTGCTCGATCAGCCACTGGATGGCTTCGCGGCTGTGTTCGACGGTAAACCGCACTGCATCTTCATGGCACAGGCCGCCGCCGGCATTGAGGGTGTCCTCGACATGCGACTGCACGGTATCGGTATTGTCCAGCACCGCCGCGACGCCACCTTGGGCCCAGAAGGTCGAGCCGTTGGCCAGGTCGCCCTTGCTGAGCACGGCAACGCGCAGGTGGCTGGGAAGGTTCAGTGCCAGGCTGAGACCGGCGGCACCGCTGCCGATCACCAGGACATCATGTTGGAATTGTTGGCTCATGTCGGGACACTAGTAATCTTTAGAGAGGGCGCGGCACAATAGTCACGCGCAGATGGCATTGTGAAACTATCGTTAAACTTGGCCAGGTTGCCTTTATAGCAGCCCGAGGTGGCCAATTTCCATGCCACTTGGCCACTTACCGAGGCGCGCGGCAACCTTTGTGGGAACTTTCCGATATGGCCGGAAATCCTATGAAGGTTGCCCGCACGTCACAATTTGCCGCGGCGACGCAGGGTTGCAGGCCTGTCCGGGCTGTCCCGGCGTATTCGAAACCTGATTATCGACGTAGCCGGCCGTGACCGCGCCACGTCTTCCGTGCCAGCCGACCAAGGGCTGCAGGAAACTTGCTTGGAGGGGAGAACTTTTGCGTAAAGCCCGAGTCTATGGTTGCAAGCCTGATCGATGGGTGTTGCACCGCTCCTTCGAGTTCACTGAGGAGTGTTCATGCTAACCCAGGAAGAGGATCAGCAGCTTGTCGAGCGCGTGCAGCGCGGTGACAGGCGAGCGTTCGATCTGTTGGTGCTGAAGTATCAGCACAAGATTCTCGGGTTGATCGTGCGGTTCGTTCACGATACCCACGAGGCCCAGGATGTAGCACAGGAAGCCTTTATCAAGGCCTACCGTGCGCTTGGCAATTTCCGCGGTGACAGTGCGTTTTATACCTGGCTGTACCGCATCGCCATCAACACGGCGAAGAACTACCTGGTGTCCCGTGGAAGACGGCCGCCAGACAGCGATGTGAGCTCCGAGGATGCGGAGTTTTATGACGGCGATCATGGCCTCAAGGATCTCGAGTCCCCAGAGCGCTCGTTGTTGCGGGATGAAATCGAAGGCACCGTCCATCGCACCATCCAGCAACTGCCCGAAGACCTGCGTACGGCGTTGACCCTGCGCGAGTTCGACGGGCTGAGTTACGAAGACATTGCCAGTGTCATGCAATGTCCGGTGGGTACCGTGCGCTCTCGAATCTTCCGCGCTCGGGAGGCCATAGATAAAGCCCTGCAGCCGTTGTTGCAGGAAACCTGAGACAGCGGCGACAGCCAAGAGAGGAACCGCCATGAGTCGTGAAGCTTTGCAGGAATCGCTGTCCGCGGTGATGGATAACGAAGCGGACGAACTGGAACTGCGTCGGGTGCTGAGCGCCGTAGACGATGCCGAAACCCGTGCCACCTGGTCGCGTTACCAAGTAGCGCGTGCAGCCATGCACAAGGAGCTGCTGCTGCCCAACCTTGATATCGCCTCGGCGGTGTCTGCGGCGCTGGCTGACGAAGCCGTGCCGGCCAAGGTCAACAAGGGCCCATGGCGCAGCGTCGCTCGCCTGGCGGTCGCCGCCTCGGTCACCGTTGCGGTGCTGGCAGGCGTGCGGATGTACAACCAGGACGAGATCACCGGCGCCGAGCTGGCTTCGCAGCAGCCTGCACAACAGGGCCTGAGCATGCCTCAGACTCGGGGTCCGGCGGTGTTGGCAGGCTATAGTGAAAGCAGTGAGCAACCGACCGGTCCGATGGCCAACGGTGTGCTGCAAAACCAGGCCGGCTGGGATCAGCGTCTGCCGGGCTATCTGCGTCAGCATGCCCAGGAGTCCGCGCTCCAAGGCACTGAGACTGCCCTGCCGTACGCCCGTGCCGCCAGCATGGGAAACCCCGCTAAGTAAGGAGGATCATGCGCGCGCTACCTCTTCTGTCGCTGCTGATTGGCAGCTGCATGACTGTGCCGGTATTGGCAGCCAACTCCTCGCCCCAAGCGAGCGAGTGGCTTGGCAAGCTGGCACAAGCCGAGCAAAAGCAGAGTTATAAGGGCTCGTTCGTCTACGAACGCAACGGTAGCTTCTCTTCCCACGATATCTGGCACAGGGTCGATGACGGCAAGGTCAGCGAGCGGCTGCTGCAGCTTGATGGCGCCGCCCAGGAAATCCTGCGCGTGGATGGCAAGGTGGAGTGCGTCAGTGGGGCGTTGGTCAGCGGTGTGACTACTCCTGCGGATGCTGCTCAGCGTGTGCTTGATCCGCTGAAACTGATGGGCTGGTACGATTTGAGCGTGGCGGGCAAGTCACGGGTCGCCGGGCGCGATGCCGTGATCGTGACGCTCACTCCCCGCGACCAGCACCGCTATGCCTTCGAACTGCACCTGGATCGCAACACTGGCCTGCCGCTTCGCTCGTTGATGCTCAACGACAAAGGGCAGTTGCTGGAGCGCTTCCAGATGACTCGCCTCGATACCACCAAGCCGCCCAGCGACGATGACCTGCGCCCCAGTGCTTCCTGCAAGCCGGTGCAGCGTGTTGCCCCTGCCAGCAGTGACAGTGTCGCCGGCTGGCGCTCGGACTGGCTCCCGCCAGGGTTCGAGCTGGTCAACAGCTCGGTACGGCGTGACCCCAAGCGTGACAGCACGGTCAGTAGCCTGATGTACGATGATGGCCTGGCGCGCTTCTCGGTGTTCCTTGAACCCGTGAAGGACGATGCCGGGACCGATGTGCGTACCCAGCTTGGCCCGACATCGGCGGTTTCGCGGCGCCTGAACACGCCCAAGGGCAAGGTGATCGTCACCGTGGTCGGCGAAATTCCGCTGGGTACGGCAGAACGCGTCGCATTGTCGATGCGCCCTCAGGATGCCCAGGCGCGCCAGTAATGGTGCGCTTTTGCGGGCCATGCGAAGGCGAATGGATATGCGCCTGAAATGAAATTAAAGCATTGTCATTTGCAATCTACTGGCAAATTTTTTATAGGTCAGGCTTCTTGGAGTCTGGCCTTTCCTGCTTTGTGCAGGGGCCTTTCTAAACTACCGCTCGTTGTGACGGGAGTCGTATGTCAACACCACGCTTGAAATCCTACCTATCGATGTTCGCCGCCGTGCTCATGCTCGGCCAGGTGCTCACCGCCCAGGCCGAGGAAGCCCTGCCCGACTTCACCACGCTGGTAGAGCAGGCCTCGCCGGCAGTGGTCAACATCAGTACCAAGCAGAAGCTGCCGGACCGTCGCGTTGCCGCTGGGCAGATGCCGGACCTGGAAGGCCTGCCGCCGATGTTCCGCGAATTCTTCGAGCGCAACATGCCGCAGCAGCCGCCCTCGCCGCGTGGCGACCGTCAGCGTGAGGCGCAATCGCTCGGTTCGGGCTTCATCATTTCCAGCGATGGTTATGTGCTGACCAATAACCACGTGGTGGCCGACGCCGACGAAATCATTGTCCGCCTGTCGGACCGCAGCGAGCTGCAGGCCAAGCTGGTCGGCACCGACCCGCGCACCGACGTGGCCCTGCTCAAGGTCGAAGGCAAGAACCTGCCGATCGTGAAGCTGGGTGATTCCGAGAAGCTCAAGGTGGGCGAGTGGGTGCTGGCCATCGGTTCGCCGTTCGGCTTCGACCATTCGGTGACCAAAGGTATCGTCAGCGCCAAGGGCCGCACGCTGCCCAACGAGACCTATGTGCCGTTCATCCAGACCGACGTGGCCATCAACCCGGGTAACTCGGGCGGCCCGCTGTTCAACATGAAGGGCGAAGTGGTGGGTATCAACTCGCAGATCTTCACCCGTTCTGGCGGCTTCATGGGCCTGTCGTTCGCCATCCCGATCGATGTGGCGATCGATGTGTCCAACCAGTTGAAGAAAGACGGCAAGGTCAGCCGCGGCTGGCTGGGCGTGGTGATTCAGGAGGTCAACAAGGACCTGGCTGAATCCTTCGGCCTGGACAAGCCGGCGGGTGCGCTGGTGGCCCAGGTGCTGGAAGACGGCCCGGCAGCCAAAGGTGGCCTGCAGGTGGGTGACGTGATCCTGAGCATGAACGGCCAGCCGATCGTCATGTCGGCCGACCTGCCGCACCTGGTCGGTAGCCTCAAGGACGGCGAAAAGGCCAAGCTGGAGATCATCCGCAACGGCAAGCGCCAGACTCTGGATGTGGGTGTCGGCGCGATGCCGGATGACGATGCCGACATCGGTGCCGGTGCCCAAGGCAGCGCCGAGCGTAGCAGCAACCGCCTGGGCGTTTCGGTGGCCGACCTGACCGCCGAGCAGAAAAAGTCCCTCGAACTCAAAGGCGGCGTGGTTATCAAGGAAGTGCAGGATGGCCCGGCAGCGATGATCGGCCTGCGCCCGGGTGACGTCATCAGTCACCTGAACAACCAGGCTATCGGTTCGGCCAAGGAATTCACCGAAATCGCCAAGGAACTGCCGAAGAACCGCTCGGTGTCCATGCGCGTGCTGCGTCAGGGGCGTGCCAGCTTCATCACCTTCAAGCTCGCTGAATAAGCGGTTTTGCAGGCAGGAAAGGGCAGCTACGGCTGCCCTTTTTCATGAAAATTCACAATTGCGGGCGCCAAAGCGCGGTACAGCCCGATAGAGGAATCTCCCATATCCCTGCTGCTTGAGGTACAATTCCCGGCTATTTTTCGGCGGGCGTCCCGGCTCGCAGCCTTTTCGAGTGTTGACCCGTGAGTGATTTGAGTCATATCCGCAATTTCTCCATCATCGCCCACATCGACCATGGCAAGTCGACGCTGGCCGACCGTTTCATCCAGATGTGCGGTGGCCTGTCGGCGCGCGAAATGGAAGCCCAGGTGCTTGATTCGATGGACCTGGAGCGCGAACGCGGGATTACCATCAAAGCCCACAGCGTCACGCTTCACTACAAGGCGCAAGACGGCAAGACCTACCAGCTGAACTTCATCGACACCCCCGGCCACGTCGACTTCACCTACGAAGTCTCGCGCTCGCTGGCGGCCTGTGAAGGCGCACTGCTGGTGGTGGACGCTGGCCAAGGCGTTGAAGCCCAGTCCGTTGCCAACTGCTACACCGCCATCGAGCAGGGCCTGGAAGTCATGCCGGTCCTGAACAAGATGGACCTGCCCCAGGCCGACCCGGACCGCGTCAAGGACGAGATCGAGAAGATCATCGGCATCGACGCCACCGACGCCGTGGCCTGTAGCGCCAAGAGCGGCATGGGCGTAGACGAGGTGCTCGAGCGCCTGGTGCACACCATCCCCGCGCCTGTAGGCGAAATCGACGCGCCCCTGCAGGCGCTGATCATCGACTCCTGGTTCGACAACTACCTGGGCGTGGTCTCGCTGGTGCGTGTGCGTCAGGGCCGCGTCAAGAAGGGCGACAAGATTCTGGTCAAGTCCACCGGCAAGGTGCACCTGGTCGACAGCGTGGGTGTGTTCACCCCGAAACATACCCAGACCGCTGATCTGAAAGCCGGCGAAGTAGGCTTCATCATCGCCAGCATCAAAGACATCCACGGTGCGCCGGTGGGTGACACCCTGACCTTGTCCTCGACCCCCGAGGTCGAAGTGCTGGCGGGCTTCAAGAAAATCCAGCCGCAGGTCTACGCCGGCCTGTTCCCGGTCAGCTCCGACGACTTCGAAGACTTCCGCGACGCATTGCAGAAGCTCACCCTCAACGACTCGTCGCTGCAGTACATGCCGGAAAGCTCCGACGCCCTGGGCTTCGGCTTCCGTTGCGGTTTCCTCGGCATGCTGCACATGGAGATCATCCAGGAGCGCCTGGAGCGCGAATACGACCTGGACCTGATTACCACCGCACCGAGCGTGATCTACGAGCTCGAGCTGAAGACCGGCGAAACCATCATCGTCGATAACCCGTCAAAACTGCCGGATGTCTCGGCTGTGACCGACTTCCGCGAGCCGATCGTCACGGCGACCATCCTGGTGCCGCAGGAACACCTGGGTAACGTCATCACCCTGTGCATCGAGAAGCGTGGCGTGCAGCGCGACATGCAGTTCCTCGGCAGCCAGGTGCAGGTGCGTTACGACATGCCGATGAACGAAGTGGTCCTGGACTTCTTCGACCGTCTCAAGTCCACCAGCCGCGGCTATGCTTCGCTGGATTATCATTTTGATCGCTACCAGTCGGCCAACCTGGTCAAACTGGACGTACTGATCAACGGCGACAAGGTCGATGCCCTGGCATTGATCGTGCACCGCGACAACGCGGCCTACAAAGGCCGTGCGTTGACCGAGAAGATGAAGGAACTGATCCCTCGGCAGATGTTCGACGTGGCGATCCAGGCAGCCATTGGCGGCCAGATCATCGCGCGGACAACCGTCAAGGCGCTCAGAAAGAACGTACTGGCCAAGTGCTACGGTGGTGACGTCAGCCGTAAGAAGAAACTGCTGGAGAAGCAGAAGGCCGGTAAGAAACGCATGAAACAGGTAGGCAACGTGGAAATTCCACAAGAAGCCTTCCTCGCCGTGCTCAGGTTGGATAGCTAGGTCCTATGTCGCTAAATTTCCCGCTGTTGCTAGTCATCGCCGTCTTTGTCTGCGGTCTGCTGGGCTTGATCGACCTGCTGTTCCTGGCCCCGCGCCGGCGTGCGGCAATCGCCAACTATCAGGGCAGCGTCAGCCAGCCCGAGATGGCCGTTGTCGAGCGCCTGAACAAGGAACCGTTGCTGGTCGAGTACGGTAAATCGTTCTTTCCGGTGCTGTTCATCGTGTTGGTGCTGCGTTCATTCCTGGTCGAGCCGTTCCAGATCCCTTCGGGGTCGATGAAACCGACCCTGGAAGTGGGCGACTTCATCCTGGTGAACAAGTTCTCGTACGGTATTCGCCTGCCGGTGATCGACAAGAAGGTCATCGAGGTGGGTGACCCGCAACGCGGTGATGTAATGGTGTTCCGCTATCCGAGCGACCCGAACGTCAATTACATCAAGCGAGTGGTCGGCCTGCCGGGCGACCAGATCCGCTACACCAACGACAAGCGGCTGTTCGTCAACGGCCAGCCGATTGCCGAACAACTGGTGGGCACCGAACCGGGCACCTTGGGCAGCGCCGAGCTGTACAAGGAAAAGCTCGGCGAGGCCGAACACCTGATCCGCAAGGAAATGAGCCGTTATCGCATGCCGCCGGACCAGCAGTGGACCGTGCCGGCAGGCCATTACTTCATGATGGGCGACAACCGCGACAACTCCAACGACAGCCGTTACTGGGATGATCCGAACATTCCCAAGGAACTGCACGGCATGGTTCCGGACCGGAACATCGTCGGCAAGGCCTTTGCGGTGTGGATGAGCTGGCCAGAGCCCAAGCTCAGCCACCTGCCCAACCTGTCGCGGGTCGGCCTGATCCATTGATACCCATCGGCGCTGTCCAGCAGACAGCGCCGAATGCATTTCTGACATAGGCTGTGTTCTCAGGGATCGGGAGATTCGTCGCATACGGCGGCGGGCCACAGCCAAACAGTCTTTCAGGATGTTGATTTGAACAACGCGTTGAACAACAAACGGGTGGTTGCATGAGTGCTTCCCTTGCCCATCTGGAGCGAAAGCTCGGTTATACCTTCAAGAATCAGGACCAGATGCTTCTGGCGCTGACCCATCGCAGCTACGCCGGGCGCAATAACGAGCGCCTGGAGTTTCTCGGTGACGCCATTCTCAACTTCGTCGCCGGCGAAGCGCTGTTCGAGCGCTTCCCGCAGGCTCGCGAAGGCCAGCTGTCGCGCTTGCGCGCGCGCTTGGTCAAGGGCGAGACCCTGGCCCGCCTGGCCCGTGGTTTCGACCTGGGCGAATACCTGCGCCTGGGTTCGGGTGAGCTCAAAAGTGGCGGTTTCCGTCGTGAGTCGATCCTGGCCGACGCCCTGGAGGCACTGATCGGTGCCATCTACCTGGACGCCGACATGGACACGGCCCGGGAACGCGTCCTTGCCTGGCTGGCCGACGAGTTCGAAGGCCTGACCCTGGTCGACACCAACAAGGACCCGAAAACCCGCCTGCAAGAATTCCTGCAATCGCGCAGCTGTGAGCTGCCGCGTTACGAAGTAGTGGATATCCAGGGTGAACCGCACTGCCGTACTTTCTTCGTCGAATGCGAAGTCGTGCTGCTGAACAACAAAAGTCGTGGTCAGGGCGTTAGCCGGCGTATTGCCGAGCAAGTCGCTGCCGCGTCCGCACTGATCGCCCTGGGCGTGGAGAATGGCAATGACTGATAACAACCCGACGCGCTGCGGCTACGTGGCCATTGTCGGCCGCCCCAACGTGGGCAAGTCGACCTTGCTCAACCACATCCTGGGCCAGAAGCTGGCGATCACTTCGCGCAAGCCGCAGACCACCCGCCACAACATGCTCGGCATCAAGACCGAAGGTGATGTGCAGGCGATCTACGTCGACACCCCCGGTATGCACAAGGCCAACGACAAAGCCTTAAACCGCTACATGAACCGCAACGCCTCGGCGGCCCTGAAGGACGTCGACGTGGTGATCTTCGTGGTCGACCGCACCAAGTGGACCGACGAGGACCAACTGGTGCTGGAGCGTGTGCAGTACGTGACCGGCCCGCTGATCATCGCGGTCAACAAGACCGACCGCATGGAAGAGAAGGCCGAGCTGATCCCGCACCTGCAGTGGCTGCAGGAGCAACTGCCAAACGCCGAAGTCATGCCTATTTCTGCGCAGCAGGGGCACAACCTCGAAGCGCTGGAAGCACAGATCGCCAAGTATCTGCCCGAGAACGATCACTTCTTCCCGGAAGACCAGATCACCGACCGCAGCAGCCGCTTCCTGGCCGCCGAACTGGTGCGCGAGAAGATCATGCGCCAGTTGGGTGCCGAGCTTCCGTACCAGATCACCGTGGAAATTGAAGAATTCAAGCAGCAGGGCCATGTGCTGCATATTCACGCGCTGATCCTGGTCGAGCGCGACGGCCAGAAAAAAATCATCATTGGCGACAAGGGCGAGCGCATCAAGCGCATCGGCTCCGAGGCGCGCAAGGACATGGAAGTGCTGTTCGACTCCAAGGTCATGCTCAACCTGTGGGTCAAAGTGAAGGGCGGCTGGTCCGACGACGAGCGCGCCCTGCGCTCGCTGGGCTACGGCGACCTCTAAGGCTCAAGGCGGCCCTTGTGGGAGCGGCCTTGCGTCGCGAAAGGGCTGCGAAGCAGCCCCAGCCATTTTGGCGGCAATGCTGAAATCCGGGGGGCCGCGTTGCGGCCCTTTCGCGACACGAGGCCGCTCCCACAACCACGGGCTGGGTGAACGCTAATGGAACAACCTGTCGGCCAGCCAGCCTACGTGCTGCACAGCCGTGCCTACAAGGAAACCAGCGCGCTGGTGGACTTCCTCACGCCGCAGGGCCGCATGCGCGCTGTACTGCGGCGTGCGCGTGGCAAGGGCGGCAGCCTGGTGCGGCCGTTCGTGCCGCTTGAGGTGGAGCTGCGCGGGCGTGGCGAGCTGAAGAATGTCGGGCGGATGGACAGCGCCGGCATCGCCGCCTGGCTGCACGGCGATGCCCTGTTCAGCGGGTTGTACCTCAATGAACTGCTCATGCGCCTGCTGCCCGCCGAAGCGCCGTTCCCGGCCCTGTTCGAGCACTACGCCCTGACCTTGCAGGCCTTGGCCGCCGGGCGCCCGCTGGAGCCGCTGCTGCGTTCGTTCGAATGGCGGCTGCTGGACGAACTCGGTTATGCGTTCTCCTTGAATCATGACGTCAACGACCAACCCATCGCCGCAGACGGGCTGTACCGCTTGCGTGTGGATGCCGGCCTGGAGCGGGTCGAACTGGTGCAACCCGGCCTGTTTCGCGGCATCGAGCTGTTGGCCCTGGCCGACGCCGACTGGGGCACTCCAGGCGCTTTGCTCGCGGCCAAGCGCCTGATGCGCCAGGCACTGGCGGTTCACCTGGGCGCAAAACCGTTGGTCAGCCGGGAACTGTTTCGCAAGCGCTGATCACGACGTATGCTGTGGGGCTCAACCTTCAGGAGAGCCTTTCGTGACTCACAGCAACCGCATGCTTCTTGGCGTAAACATCGACCACGTGGCGACCCTGCGCCAAGCCCGGGGCACGCGTTACCCTGACCCTGTCAAGGCTGCCCTGGACGCCGAGGAAGCGGGCGCCGATGGCATCACCGTGCACCTGCGCGAAGACCGTCGGCACATCCAGGAACGCGACGTGGTGCTGCTCAAGGATGTGCTGCAGACGCGCATGAACTTCGAAATGGGCGTCACCGAAGAGATGATGGCCTTTGCCGAGAAGATCCGCCCGGCGCACATCTGCCTGGTGCCTGAAACCCGTCAGGAACTGACTACCGAAGGTGGCCTGGACGTGGCGGGGCAGGAGGCACGGGTCAAGGCGGCCGTGGAGCGCCTTGCCCGCACCGGTGCCGAAGTGTCGCTGTTCATCGATGCTGACGAGCGCCAGATCGAGGCCTCACGCCGGGTGGGTGCGCCGGCCATCGAGCTGCATACCGGGCGTTATGCCGACGCCGAAACCCCGACCGAAGTGGCCGAGGAGTTGCAGCGTATTGTTGATGGCGTGGCGTTTGGCGTGGGGCAGGGGCTGATCGTCAATGCTGGCCACGGGCTGCATTACCACAACGTCGAGGCGGTGGCGGCGATCAAGGGCATCAATGAGCTGAACATTGGCCACGCGCTGGTGGCGCATGCCTTGTTCGTAGGCTTCAAAGCCGCGGTGGCCGAGATGAAGGCACTGATCGTGGCGGCTTCGCGCTGATGTGATGGGTGCCTGTGGCGGCCTCTTCGCGGGCTTGCCCGCTCCCACAGGTACCTCACAAGTTTCAGCATTTGTGACGCTCCTGTGGGAGCGGGCGAGCCCGCGAAAGGGCCGGTGCTGGCAGCCAATTACTCTGCAGCAAACACCAAAGTGAAGCGGGTAGGCCCCAAGGGGCTGCTGTTCACTTCCACCCGCCCGCCATGCAGCTGCATGATCGACTTCACGATCGCCAACCCCAACCCGGTTCCGCCCTCCAGCCGCGAACGCCCCGGGCCCACCCGGTAAAACCGCTCGAACAGGCGCGACTGGTGTTCTGTAGCAATGCCGGGCCCCTGGTTCTCTACCGAAAGCCATACTTCGCTGCCTGAACGTTTAATCCGCAACTCGACTCGCTCACCCTCAGGGCTGTGGCGGATGGCATTGCTCAACAGGTTCGACAACGCCCGCTGAAACATCAGCCGATCCCCCAGCGCCGTTCCCCACCCCAGCACACGCAGCTCAACTGCTTTCCCCTCGGCACTGAAGGCAAACAGCTCGACAACTCGCGCTGCCTCGTCAGCCAAGGCCAAGGGTTTCAATGCAACCTGCGTTTGCGGCTGGCTGACCTGGGCAAGAAACAGCATGTCATTGATGATGCGGTTGAGCCGGGTCAGCTCCTCGATACTGTCTTCCAGCACTTCCCGGTAGTTGGCGTTGTCCCGCTCACGGGCCAGGGTCACTTGCGCCTTGCCCATCAGGTTGCTCAACGGGGTACGCAACTCATGGGCCAGATCGTCGGAGAACTGCGACAACTGGCTCACGCCCTGATCGAGGCGGTCGAGCATCACGTTGATGCTGCCGGCCAGTTGCGCCAGTTCTTGCGGCAGGCCGGTCGCCGGCAGGCGATGTTGCAGGTCCTGGGCCGACACTTGCCCGGCAATGCGCCGGAAGCGCCGCAGCGGTTTCAGGCCGCGCTGCATCAGCCACCAGGCGCCAGCACCGATCAATAGCAGCAGCAGTGGCAAGGCGAGCAAGGTCGAATGCAGGTAGGCCTGCAGCAGGGCGTTGTCGTCGGCGCGGTTGAGCGACATCATCACCTTCACCGGCGTGTTGTCGCGCAGGCGCATCAGCCGGGTCACGCTGAGGAACTGGTTGCCGCTGCTGTCGCGCCATGCGTGAAAGGCCAGGCGGGCATCGGTGTGCAACTCGCTCACCCGCGACTCCAGGGCCGGGCCGAGGCTGAGCAGGTGCGGGTGGCGGCCGTCCAGGGCCAGTACGCTGAGGCTGAGGTTGTCATGCCCCATTACCAGGTCGAGCAGCGGATGGGCGCGGGTGCCCAAGTCCTCGCTGCGCAGATCGACGCGCAGGTTGTGTTCAACCTGCAGCATCTTGCGCGCCAGGTCTTTGCGGGCGCGGCTGTCCAGTTCGTGATCCAGGGCGAACACGGCCAGGCAGGCCAGCAGCAGCACCAGTGCGGCGCCCATCAGTGTCACGCTCAGGCCCAGGCGCAGTGACAGGCTGGCGTTTTTCAAGCGCGCGCCTCCAGTACATAGCCTACGCCGCGCAGGGTATGGATCAGCTTGTTGTCGAACGGGTCGTCGATCTTCGCCCGCAGGCGACGGATCGAAACCTCGACCACGTTGGTGTCGCAGTCGAAATTCATGTCCCATACCAACGAGATGATCTGGGTGCGCGAAAGCACTTCACCACTTTGGCGCATCAGCAGGTGCAGCAGGGCGAACTCCTTGGCGGTCAGGTCAATGCGCTGCCCGCCGCGGTAGGCGCGGTGGCGGCCGGGGTCCAGTTCCAGGTCGGCGACGCGGAGGGTGCTGGGCTGCAGCTGCTGATCGTTACGGCGCAGCAGGCTGCGGATACGCGCCAGAAGTTCAGGGAATTCGAAGGGCTTGAGCAGGTAGTCATCGGCGCCCAGGTCCAGGCCTTTGACCCGGTCGGCCAGGCGACCATGGGCGGTCAGCATCATGATGCGCGTGGCCGATTCGGCACGCAGCCGCTGCAGCACGGTCCAGCCATCGGTTTCAGGCAGGTTGACGTCGAGGATGACCAGGTCGTAGGGCTGTTGGCGGGCCAGGTGCAGGCCGTCGGTGCCGGTGTGGGCGCAGTCGACCACGTAGCCGTTTTCGCGCAGGCCCTGTTGCAGGTAATCGGCGGTACGCAGTTCGTCCTCGATGATCAGTAGGCGCATGGGAGGCTCGATATGATGAAAGGGGGGGATTCTCGACCCTGTAGTGACATCAGGGTCAAGGAGCAGGATGTTACGGCATGCATATGGCACTGCGGCGCAGATAACGGATTTGTAATCCTGCTGTTATCTGGCTGTCTGTCAGGGCCCTTTCGCGGGTAAACCCCCTCCCACAGATCCTGTAGGAGCAGCCTTGTGCTGCGAAGAGGCCCCGACAGGCAACACAAGGCCACATTGCAGGACTGTAATCCCCGCCTCACCTTGCTGTTAGCCGCCCCTGGCTAGGATGGCCGCATCTGATCGGTTATCACGAGGCAAACACGATGAACCTGACCAAATACCTGCTGTTGGCCACCCTTGCCCTGGGCAGTGCCAGTGTTTATGCCGAGGGCGGCGCGGAGCGTTCGAAGCAGTTCTGGCAAGCCTTCCGCGAAGACCAGCAGCGCCTGCACGGCGACAAGCAACAGGCCGTTGCAGAACGTGAGCGCAAAGCGCAAGAGAAGGCCCGCGAGGTGGCCAAGGATTGAGGTAACAAACACCTGCGCCGCGACAGCTCCTCGGCGCAGGTGTATTCAGGCGCCCAACCGGGCGCCTTCTTTTATTTGCGCGCCAGCAGGGTGGCGCGGCGTGGGGCAGGCAGGCCTTCGATGGTCTTGCTGTGGTCGTTCGGGTCGAGGAAGTCGCCCAGCGACTGGTAGCGCATCCACTCGGTGCTGCGCTGCTCCTCGACGCTGGTCACGCTCACATCGACGCAACGCACATCGCTGAAGCCGGCACGGCGCAACCAGCGCGCCAGGGCGGGTACCGACGGCAGGTACCAGACGTTGCGCATCTGCGCGTAGCGGTCCTCAGGGACTAGCACCTGGTTTTCATCGCCCTCGATCACCAAGGTTTCCAGAACCAGCTCGCCCCCTTTGACCAGGCAGTCCTTGAGCGCCAGCAGGTGCTCGATGGGGGAGCGGCGGTGATAGAACACGCCCATGGAAAACACGGTGTCGAAGCCTTCCAGATTGGCAGGCAGTTCTTCCAGGGCGAAGGGCAGGTGCCAGGCCGGCAGCTCCGGCAGGTACTGCTGTACGGCCTGGAACTGGCAGAAGAACAACCAGTTGGGGTCGACTCCGATCACCATCTCGGCGCCGGCACCGAGCATGCGCCACTGGTAGTAGCCGTTGCCACAGCCGACGTCGAGCACGCGTTTGCCCTTCAGGTCCAGGTGCGGGCCTACCCGCGACCATTTCCAGTCCGAATGCCATTCGGTGTCTACGTGCACGCCAAACAGATCGAACGGCCCTTTTCGCCACGGCGACAGGCCCATCAGTGCCTGACGCATCTGCGCGCGGGTAGCGTCGTCGCAGTCGCAGTCCAGGCGCAGCCCGTTGACCAGGTCGATTTCACTGGGTTTCAGGGCAGGCAGGGCGTCGAGCGCACCGCGCCAGCGGTCGAGGTCGCCGTGGCCTTTCTCCAGCTTGGCTTCCAGTTGCGCTTGCAGGCCTTGTGACCAGGAAGCCAGGGGCGTGCCCGCCAGGCGGCGGACGAGGGGGGAAAGATCAATCATGGCAGGGCTATCAACGAGGCGAAGTTAAGGCATTGGAACCAGGGCACCACTTTGGAGAAGCCGGCGGCGCGCAGGCGTTCTTGATGGGCTTCGAGCGTGTCGGGGCGCATCACGTTTTCGATGGCGCTGCGCTTCTGGGCGATTTCCAGTTCGCTGTAGCCATTGGCCCGCTTGAAATCCAGGTGCAGTTCATTGAGCAGGTCCTGCGCTTGCTCATCGGCGAAGCGAAGTTTCTCCGAAAGGATCAGCGCACCACCCGGTAGCAGTGCCTGGCGGATGCGCCCGAGCAGTTCCAGGCGCTGGTCGGGGGCGATGAACTGCAGGGTGAAGTTCATCGCCACTACCGAGGCGGGCTCGAAGGGCAGGGCGAGGATATCGGCTTCCAGCACATCCACCGGCAGCAACTCCTGGAACATCGAGTCCTGGGCGGTGAGGTACTGGCGGCAGCGCTCGACCATGGCCGCAGAATTGTCCACCGCGATCACCCGGCAGCCGTCGCTGCGCACGTGGCGGCGCAACGACTGCGTGACTGCACCCAGCGAGGCGCCCAGGTCGTACAGCGCGGTGTGCGGCTGGGCGAAGCGGGCGGCCAGCACGCCGAGGTTTTCGACGATGGTTGGGTAACCGGGCACCGAGCGCTTGATCATGTCCGGGAACACGCGCACCACGTCTTCGTTGAAAACGAAGTCGGGCACCTGCTCCAAAGGTTGGGAGAAAAGGCGGTCGGGTTGTTTGCTCACGGCGAATCCAGGCGGCTGGTGATAGGCAGGGGGCGCATTCTAGCCAAACCGCAGCCTGGATGCATGGTCGGCTGACCAGCGCTGTGCGTTCAATTGACCCGGATGGCGCAATCGAAGGTCTGCACCGGGCGTACTTCCGGAGCCCAGGGTTGCTGGTAGACCAGTACCAGCTGGCCGTCGCCGGTAGCTCGGGCCTGGAAGCGCCAGGTCGAAATACCCGAGCTGCCGACGATACCGGCGTCTTCCGGCGCGCTGTAAACCTCGGGGCCAAGGCTTTGCAGCACGTTGGGTGCCGGGTTCTGTACCAGCCAGCGGTAGCCGGTGGTTGGGTTGCTGGGCAGGGTGAGGGTCAGCATCTGACCGACCTGCAGGCGCTTTGGGCATTCACTTTCGGCGTCCAGTTCTACGGGCTGCGTGGGGTGTTGCGTGCAGGCAGAAAGCAGGGCGAAGCTCAGGGGAACGAGCAGACGAGGGGCGGTCATGTTGGCTCCGGGGGGCTGACGATGACCTGAGGATAACCGATGATCGACGAGTTTTGTGTTGCCAGTGCCGGCCACTTCGAAGCCAAAGCCGCGAAGTGGCCGGTGCAGGTTAGAACAGGACTTTGGCCACGTCGGCAAAGCGCTTGGCAAAATGCACTGTCAGGCCTTCGCGCAGGTAGTCCGGCAGTTCTTCAAAGTCGCCACGGTTAGGCTCCGGCAGGATCAGTTCGAAGATCTTCTGCCGGCGCGCCGCAATCACCTTCTCGCGCACCCCGCCAATCGGCAGCACCTGGCCGGTGAGCGTCAGCTCGCCCGTCATGGCCACGCCCTTCTTCGGTGCCTGGTCGCGGGCGAGCGACAACAGGGCACTTGCCATGGTGACCCCGGCACTCGGGCCGTCCTTGGGCGTGGCGCCTTCAGGAACGTGCAAGTGGATGAACGCTTCGTTGAAGAAGCCAGGGTCACCGCCAAACTGCTTGAGGTTGGAGCTGACGTAGCTGTAGGCAATTTCGGCCGACTCTTTCATCACGTCACCCAGTTTGCCGGTCAGTTTGAAGCCGCGGTTAAGGGTGTGGATGCGGGTTGCCTCGATCGGCAACGTGGCGCCGCCCATGCTGGTCCAGGCCAGGCCGGTGATCACGCCTTTGCCCGCCAGTACCTGCTCACTGCGGAACACCGGCATGCCGAGTGCGGCTTCCAGGTCCTTGGTGCCGATCTTCAGCTTGGCTTCGGGGGTTTCCAGCAGCTTGACCACGGCCTTGCGCACCAGCTTGCCCAGTTGCTTCTCCAACTGGCGCACGCCCGCCTCGCGGGCATAGCCTTCGATCACCAGGCGCAGGGCGCTGTCGCTGATGCTCAGGCTGGTCTTTGAAACACCCGCTTTTTCCAGTTGTTTTGGCCACAGGTGGCGCTTGGCAATGGCCAGTTTTTCCTCGGTGATGTAGCCGGACAGGCGGATCACTTCCATGCGGTCGAGCAACGGCCCGGGGATCGAGTCGAGGGTGTTGGCGGTGCACACGAACAGCACTTTGGACAGGTCCAGGCGCAAGTCGAGGTAGTGGTCGAGGAAGTCGACGTTCTGCTCCGGGTCGAGGGTTTCCAGCAAGGCGGAAGCCGGGTCGCCCTGGTAGCTCTGGCCCATCTTGTCGATCTCGTCGAGCATGATCACCGGGTTCATCACTTCGACGTCTTTCAGGGCCTGTACCAGCTTGCCAGGCTGGGCGCCGATGTAGGTGCGGCGGTGGCCCTTGATTTCGGCTTCGTCACGCATGCCGCCAACGCTGAAGCGATAGAACGGCCGGCCAAGCGACTCGGCGATGGACTTGCCGATGCTGGTCTTGCCCACCCCGGGCGGGCCCACCAGCAGCACGATCGAGCCACTGATTTCGCCTTTCCAGGCGCCCACGGCGAGGAATTCGATAATGCGTTCCTTGATGTCATCGAGGCCGGCATGATGCTGGTCGAGCACTTTGCGCGCATGCTTGAGGTCGAGCTTGTCCTTGCCGTACACGCCCCACGGCAGGGCGGTGGCCCATTCGAGGTAGTTGCGGGTGACGGCGTACTCGGGCGAACCGGTTTCGAGAATGGCCAGTTTGCCCATCTCTTCATCCAGGCGCTTGCGTGCCTGGGGCGGCAGGGTCTTGCCTTCCAGGCGCTGTTCGAACTGTTCAAGGTCGGCGCTGCGGTCGTCTTTGGTCAGGCCCAGCTCCTGCTGGATGACCTTGAGTTGCTCTTTGAGGAAGAACTCGCGCTGGTGTTCGCCGATCTGCCGGTTCACCTCGGCCGAGATCTCGTTCTGCAGGCGCGCGACTTCCACCTCTTTGCGCAGCATCGGCAGGACCTTTTCCATGCGCTTGAGCATGGGCACGCAGTCGAGTACTTCCTGCAACTGGTTGCCGGTGGCCGAAGTCAGCGCGGCAGCGAAGTCGGTGAGCGGTGAGGGGTCGTTGGGGCTGAAGCGGTTGAGGTAGTTCTTCAGCTCTTCGCTGTACAGCGGGTTGAGCGGCAGCAGTTCCTTGATCGCGTTGATCAGGGCCATGCCGTAGGCCTTGACCTCGTCAGTCGGCTCGGCGGGCTGGCGCGGGTATTCAACTTCGACCAGGTAGGGTGGGCGGTGGTGCTTGAGCCAGTTGCGGATGCGTACCCGGGTCAGGCCCTGGGCGACGAACTGCAGTTTGCCGTTTTCGCGGCTGGCATGGTGCACCTTGACCAGCGTGCCGTACTGCGGCAGGGCCGAGGTGTCGAAATGGCGGTGGTCCTCCGCCGGGGTGTCCATGAAGAACAGCGCCAGGCAGTGGTCCGGAGACTTGGCGACCAGGTCGAGGGTTTCGGCCCAAGGTTCTTCATTGACGATGACCGGCAGTACCTGGGCCGGGAAGAACGGTCGGTTGTGGATCGGGATCACGTAGACCTTGTCCGGCAGGTTCTGGCCGGGCAGGGCGAGGGCATGGCCGGGTTCGGCCGGAGTGGTGTGCTCGACTTCGCTGTCTTCGTCGGGGTGTTCCGGGAAATCCTGCTGGTTGCTCATGGGGCACCTGCGTGAATGGCTATGGTGCTTAGATGGGGCGCAGGGGAATGGGTTTCAATGGTAGATGAAGGCAGCAGCCCAGGGGTTTCATCTTTGCTTGCCTGCCCCGGCCTCATCGCCGGCAAGCCAGCTCCCACAGGTAACCCACTATTTCCAAGGGCTGTGGAATATCTGTGGGAGCTGCCTTGCCGGCGATGGGAATGAGCCCCGCAAGCAGGGCTCGATACTTAAGTCAGTAACTTACTCAGCCAATTTGTAAGCGATGATGTAATCGCCCATTTTGGTGCCCAGCGAGCCATGGCCGCCAGCAGTCACCAGCACATACTGCTTGCCATCCTTGCCGGTGTAGGTCATCGGCGTGGCCTGGCCACCCGCTGGCAGGCGAGCACTCCACAATTCCTTGCCGTTGTTCACGTCATAAGCACGCAGGTACTGGTCGAGGGTGCCGCTGAGGAAGCCGACGCCGCCTGCGGTAACGATCGAACCGCCCATGCTCGGCACGCCAACCGGCAGGCCGATCGGTACCGGGGTGCTGTCGCGGGTGGTGCCGTTCTTGTGCTTCCACACCACCTTGTTGGTGAACAGGTCGATGGCGGCGACATAGCCCCAGGCCGGGGCCTGGCACGGTACGCCCAGCGGCGACATGAACGGGTGCATGGTCACCGCGTACGGCGCGCCAGTATTGGGCTGCACGCCGCTGGTCTCGCTTTCGCGCTTGCTGCCTTCGGCGACCTGCTCGCGCGGCACCATCTTCGACACGAAGGCCATGTAGTTGGGCGAGGTGAACAGCAGTTGGCGCACCGGGTCGACCGACACGCTGCCCCAGTTGAAGACCCCCACGTTGCCCGGATAGATCAGCGAACCCTGCTCGGATGGCGGGGTGTACTGGCCTTCGTAGCGCAGTTCGCGGAACTGGATGCGGCACAGCATCTGGTCGAACGGCGTGGCGCCCCACATGGCCTGTTCGGTCAGCTCAGGGCCGAGCAGATTGAGGTCGGAGCGCGCCTGGGTCGGCGAGGTGTGGTCGCCCTTCACTGCGCCTTGCGGGGTGGGGATTTCGCGGATCGGCACGATCGGCGTACCGTCGCGGCGGTCGAGCACGTACAGGCTACCTTGCTTGGTCGGCACGATGATCGCAGGTTTCACGCCATCGTCAGTCTTCAGGTGGACCAGGGTCGGCTGGCTGCCGACGTCCATGTCCCACAGGTCGTGGTGGGTGAACTGGTAGTTCCAGCGGGCCTTGCCGGTGGCCAGGTCCAGGGCGACCACGCCGGCGCTGTACTTCTCGGCGCCCGGGGTACGGTCGGCGCCCCACTGGTCCGGGGTCTGGTTGCCCAGCGGCAGGTAGATCATGCCCAGGTCTTCGTCGACGCTGGCAATCGACCACATGTTGGCCGAGTTGCGGCTGTACATCTTGCCTGGGGCCAACGGCTTGGTGTCTTCCGGGTTGTTGCTGTCCCAGTTCCACACCAGGTGGCCGTCGTGCACATCGTAGGCGCGGATCACGCCCGACGGCTCGTTGGTCGACTCGTTGTCGGTGACATGGCCACCGATGATCACCAGGTCACGGGTGACAGCGGCAGGCGAGGTGGAGTAGTAGCCGCCGGCGGTGAATGGGCCGATGCCGGTGGTGAGGTCGATTACGCCCTGGTTGGCGAAACCTTCGCACACCTTGCCGTTGTCGGCGTTGATGGCAATCAGGCGGGCATCTGCGGTAGGCAGATACAGGCGGCGCGGGCAGGCCTGTGCCACGGCTTGGCCTGCGTCGGTAATTTTCGGCGCCGGGCTGCCGTCGCGGCTGACATAGCGGTTTTCGTCATAGTACGAAACGCCACGGCAAGTCATGTGGGCAAAGCCTTTGAAGGTGCCGGTCGGGCTCTTGACTTGCGGGTCGTAGCGCCAGATTTCCGCGCCGGTGTCCGGGTCCAGGGCCAGCAGGCGGCTGTGTGCGGTACAGGCGTAGAGCATGCCGTTGACCTTCAGCGGGGTGTTCTGGTTGGTCAGCTCCACCGGGTCGTTTTCGGTCGGCAGGTCACCGGTTTGAATGCGCCAGGCTTCTTCCAGGCGGTAGGCATTCTGCGGGGTGATCTGGCGCAGCGGCGAATAGCGGTCGCCATGCTCGGTGCGGCCGTAGGCCTGCCACTCGCCGTCAGGCATGGCCGGGGCGGCGCTGGCCATTTCGCTGCTTTCGCGGCCCAGTTCGCCGAACACTTCGCCGGGGTGGGTGAACTGGCTGCCCAGGGCACATGCGCCCGAAGCAACCACGGCAACGCCCAGCAGTGCAGTGTTGGCCTTGCTGGCCGGGCCGGTCAACGGGCGACGTGCCCACGGCAGCAACAGCACCACGCCGATGGCAAACCAGATGGCCAGGCGTGGCACCAGTTGCCACCAGTCCAAGCCCACTTCAAGCAGGGCCCACACGGTGCTGCCCAGCAGCACCAGGCCGTACAGGCCCAAGGCAATGCGGCGCTGGGCCAGCAGCAGGATGCCCGAAAGCGCAAAGCCGATACCGGCGATCAGGTAGTACAGCGATCCGCCCAGCTGGCTCAGCTTGATACCGCCGGCCAGCAGGGCCAGGCCCATCAGCAACAGCAGCGCGCCGATCAGGCGAGGTAGCCAGCGGCTTCCTTGGTTGGCACCTTCAGTGCTCATCGTAGGTTCTCCGTCAGGTCAAAAAGGGGGTTAGAAACTGCTCTGGATCTTCAGGCCGCCGACCAGGGCGCCATCCACCTGCGACACCCCGCCCGGGTGGCGGATGTACTGCAGGTTGGGGCGCACCGTGAGCCAGTCGGCCAAATGGATGCCGTAGTACAGCTCGGCGCTGTACTCGGTGTCCTGCACGGGCAGGAAACCGGGGTTGTCGTAGTCGTAGAGGCCGGCGGCCTGGTTGGCCAGGCGGGCGTTTTTGCGGTAGGCAGGGTTGACGTGCACGCGGGCGAGGGCGAAACCGATGTCGTCCTTGGCGCGGGCGTCGAAAGGCCCTTTGTATACCAGTCCTGCCTGCACATAGTTGTCGATGGCATTGGTCTTCTTGTCATGCACCGTGGCGTTGGCGAACAGGCTCAGGCCACGCGACTGGTCGGAGGCCAGCGAAGTTACCTGCTGCTGGGCGCCGAGCCACATGCCGTGCTTGCTCGAACTGCTGCGGTAGGCGGCGCCGCTGACGGCGGCCGGCTGGCCGTTGCTGTCCTTGAGAACATCCTGTGCCTTGGCATTACTGTAGTAGTAGCCGGCGCGATATTCCCCTTTCAGGCCTTGGATGCGTGGTGTCCATACCAGTTCGATCGGCATTACCGCGCCCTGGGTGCCGCTGCCGCTGAGCTTGAAGCCGTTGCCGGTTTCCAGGTTGGAGGGGTTCTGCTCGAACACGCCGACCTGGGTGTAAAGCTCGTCGCTGAGGTTGTAGCGCACGCGCAGGGCCCACTGGCTGACCGGCCAGTTGTACCAGATGCCACCCACCCAGTTGCCCACCTGCGAGCCGCAGAAGGCCAGGTTCTGGAAGTCGCAAGGGAAGCTGTTGAAGTCCTCGCCTTCGCCGAAGCGGCCGAATTTCACGTCCAGCGCGCCATCGAAGTACTTCTGCTTGATCCACATCTGCGTCAGCCGCCAGGTTTCGCCCCGGCCCCAGACTTCCTGGGCCGAGGTGAAACCGCCAACGCGGGGATCGTTGATGCGGTCGTTGCTGATGTTGTCGCCGTGGCGCTCGGTGATGGTCAGCTGGAATTCGGCGTCTTGCCAGCCAAGGATCCTGTTCAGGTCCAGGTGGCTGCCAAAGGTGAACTGGTCGCTGTAGCGCGCGGTACGGTCGTGGTCGTAGCCACCGTGCAGGTTGCTGCCCATCTCCCCGGTGTAGCCGAGGGTGAAGTCGTAGCCTTTTTCCAGCAATTCGCTGCGGGTGCCGCCCCAGTCGCCGAGCATCCATGGGGAGTCGCTGGCAAACATTTCGCTGGCGGCGGCGGGTGTCGCCAAAGCGCTGAGGGCAAGGCCGATGTAACAGGTTTTGGGCAGTTGGAGCATGAGATAGCGCTATCTTTTGATTATTGAAAAAACGGCAAGCGCATCGAAGGGCGTGCCCTTCAATGGATATGGCGACAAGATGGTTTCAGTGAAGCGATTCAGCTTCAGGCGGGGAGGATATAGCGGAAGTTGTAAGAAAAAAAGACAAATTGTCGCAGGGGATTGTTGTTCAGCGGGTAACAATGGTCTGAAGGGGGCGCAAAGCGCCCCCGCGATTTCAGAAGGTGGTACGCAACCCCACTTCCACACTGCGCCCCGGTGCCGGTGCGATATCGCGCAATATCGAGCTGGCATAACGCACGGTCTGGTCGGTCAGGTTTTCGCCGCGTACAAACGCCAACCACTGGCTCTGGCCAACTTCGAAGCGGTAGCCAACGCTTGCACCCAGTGTGGTGTAGCCATCGGTGCTGGTTTCGTTGGCCGGTTTGCGGTGCTGCGACGCGGCATGCTGCACATCGACCCGCGCCTGCCAGCGGTCCAGTTCCCACACCAGGCCGCTGTTCAGGCGCAGCGGGGCGATGCGTGGCAAAGGTTCGCCACTGTCGAGGTTCTTGGCCCGGGTGTAGTCACCGGACAACTCCAGCGCGAAGCTGCCGTAGCGGTTCTCGACCAGCTGCCAGCGGTCCTGGGCCTCGATGCCGTAGAAGCGCGCCCGCACGCCCTGGTACTGGTATTCCGGAAAGCCCTCGTGGTCATGATCGTGGTCGTGGTCATCCTCGCCATGGTCGTGGTCATGTCCGCCCTCGCGCAGGTTGCCGGTGCCGATCAGCCCGATGTAGTTGCGGAAGTGGCTGTAGAACACCCCGACACTGCCTTTGTGGGTGCCATTGTCGAAGCGCAGCGCCAGGTCGGCGGAAATGGCCTTTTCCTTGTTCAGGCTGGCGTCACCCACTTCAAAGGCGCCGGTGGCCACATGCGCACCATTGGCGTACAGCTCGTAGAAAGTCGGGGCGCGCTCGGTGTAGCCAAGGTTGGCGGCCAGCGACCAGATCGGGTCGAGCTGGTACACCGCACCGGAGGACAGGCTGAAGGCGTTGAAGCTGCTGGCGCTGTCGGCATCGACGAAGTTTTCGTTGCCTTTGGCGTCCGGGTCTACCCGGGTGTGCTCCATGCGTGCCCCCAGGCTCAGGTTCAGCCGCTCTGTGGCCTGCCATTGCTCCAGCATGAACAGCGCCAGGCTGTCGGTGTTGGTGTGTGGGACAAAGGCTTCCTCGCCGAGGGCAGAGAATTCGTTGCGGCTGACCTGGGCACCGATCACCCCCTCCACCGGCCCGAGCGGTTGATGGCGGGCTTCGATACGTGCTTCGTAGCCCTTGTTCTTGAAGGTGGTGTGCACCTCGCCTTCTTCGATCTCGCTGTGTTCGTAATCTGTATAGCCAGCATCGACCTTGACGGAGCTGAACGGGCCGTCCAGGTCGCGCAGCTCGGAGGCGAAGGCGTAGTGGTCCTGTTTCATGTCCAGGCGCACACCGGACTCTGCCACCGAGCCGTAATTGCTGTCGTAGCCGCTGTACGACAGGCCGGCGTAACCATGATCCCAGTGATAGGCACCACCGACTGCACCGCCGTCCTGGCGGCCGTCGCTGTTTTCCAGGCGGTGTTTGCTGCCGGGCTCATCGGCGTCACGCACCTTGGAACTGCGGGCGTAGCCGGGGATGCGCAGGTCGTTGAACTGACGGCTGTTGGCATCCAGGTGCAGGGCGAAGGCACCGTTACCTGCCTCCAGCTTGCCGGCGCTGCTGCGCGTGGTGTCGGCGCCACCGTAGCGCAACTCACCAGCACCGTGGATGCCTTCGATCGGTGCATCCGGGATGCGGTTGTCGAAGGTGTTGACCACGCCACCGATGGCGTTGCCGCCGTAGAGCAGGGCGGCCGGGCCACGGACGATCTCGACGCGGTCGACAGTGACCGGGTCCAGCGGCACGGCGTGGTCATAGGACAGCGACGAGGCATCCAGCGCGCCGACGCCATTGCGCAGGATGCGAATGCGGTCGCCGTCCAGGCCGCGGATTACCGGGCGGCTGGCGCCCGGGCCGAACCAGGTCGAGGCGACACCGGGCTGCTTGTTGAGGGTTTCACCGAGGCTACCGTGCTGTTGCTGCAGCAGGTTGTCGCCTTCGAGCACGGTGCTGGGGGCGGCCAACTGGCGGTTGCCCAATGGGTTGGCGGTGATGACCTGGGGTTCGAGTTCCACGGCCTGGCTGGGCGACGCAGCCAGCCAGAGCGCGACGGCAAGGGGGGAGAGGCGAAGCGGTGAGTACAGCATGGGGATGGGGCGTTCCTTGGCAGATGCTTTTATAGTGTTACAACATAACATAACTATTTCAGCACAGAGGTTTTGCCCCTGGCCAGCATTTTTTCTGTGGGCTTGACGCATCCCACCCGCCACTACACTCGTGTAAGGTGCGCATCTTTCCTACGGAGCACAGCATGAGCACGGCCCAACACAACGCGCTGCACGGCAAGACCCTTGAACAGATCCTCACCGAGCTGGTGGCGCACTACCAATGGCAGGGCCTGGCCGAGCGCATCGATGTGCGTTGCTTCAAGAGCAACCCCAGCATCAAGTCGAGCCTGGCCTTTTTGCGCAAGACGCCGTGGGCGCGAGAAAAGGTCGAGCAGTTGTACGTGAAGCTGCAGCGCAAGGCCTGATATGCCGCGCCGCCCCTGGCTGACCGGCATGGCCGTGCTGGGCTGGTTCGGCCTGACCGTGCAGGTATACCTGGTGCTGCTGGCGCGCTGGCAGGAACAGGCCAGCCTGATTGGCGGCCTGATCAATGTGTTCGGCTATTTCACCGTGCTGACCAACACCTTGGTGGCGACGGTGCTCAGTTATGCAGCGTTCGGTCGTGAAGGCCGCGCCAGGCGCTTCTTCCTGTCGCCGTCGGTGAGTGCTGCAGTGGCAGCCAGCATCGTGCTGGTGGCGCTGGCCTACAGCGTGTTGCTGCGCCACTTGTGGCACCCGCAAGGCTGGCAGTGGCTGGCGGACGAGTTGCTGCACGATGTGATGCCGCTGCTGTATGCCTTGTACTGGTGGTGCGAGGTGCCCAAGGGCAGCCTGCGGCTATGGCACCTGGCAGTGTGGGCGATGTACCCGGCGGTGTACTTCGCCTATGCGCTGTGGCGGGGAAGCGAGATTGGCGTATACGCCTACCCGTTCATCGATGTGGCGAGCCTGGGATATGGGCAGGTGATGCTCAATGCCCTAGGGGTGCTGGCGGGGTTCTGGGGGATCGGGTTGGTGCTGCTAGGGCTGGATCGGTGGCGCGGGGTGCGGAAATTTGCATAGCCTGTGCTGGCCTCTTCGCGGGTAAACCCGCTCCCACAGGTACTTCACAAACCTTTAGGGCAGTGCAGTACCTGTGGGAGCGGGCTTGCCGGCGATGGGGCCGGTGTAGGCAACCAAGATCACTCGTCGTCCGCAGCTCCGTCGGCACGCCAGTAGGCCGCAGCCTTCAGCGCATCCTCAGGCACCCCTTTTTCCAGCAATAGCGCCTTGGCCTGGCGGGTCAGGGCTTTTTCCAGCGCCACCCAGCCATACAACCGGCCTTGCGGCAAGGTCAGGTTCTTCACCAAGGCCAGCAAATCTTCCTGCCGGCGGCGCACCCAGATAACTTCGACTTGCGCCTTGCTTGGCAGCGGCTGGCGCTCCTGCTCGTCTTCGATCTGGATCACCGCCAGCACTTGGCGGCCAGCCGGCAGTTCGTCCAACCGGCGGCCAATTGCCGGAATGGCGGTTTCGTCACCGATCAGCAGGTAGCTGTCGAAAATATCCGGCACCACCATCGATGCCCGTGGCCCGGCGATGTCCAGGGTTTGCCCCGGGGTGGCCTGGGCGGCCCAGGTGGAGGCTGGGCCGTCACCGTGCAGCACGAAGTCGATGTCCAGTTCATTGGCCACCAGGTCGATGCGCCGTGGCGTGTACTCGCGCATGGTGGGCCGTGCGCCACCGTCCCGGCCCATATTACGGGCCTCGATGGCCTGTTGTTGCTCCGGCGTTTCGGCGAACAGCAGCTTGATATGGTCGTCACTGCCGACGCTGCTGAAACCTTGCAGTTCGGCACCGCCGAGGGTGATGCGGCGCATGCGTGGGGTCAGCTCGGTGACGCGCATTACCTGCAGACGGCGTTGGCGGATCTCGTGGTTGACGCGGTGGATGGTGTCACTCATGGGAAGTCTCCCCGACAGGTTCGGCCAGCCCGGAGGCGATGGCCTTGGCGGTATGGTTGAGCAAGTCGCGGACCCGTTGGATTTCTTCCGGTGTCCAGCGGCCGCTGTGCATGTGCAGTGCGTGGCGCAGGTTGCCGACCGCTTCATGGATTTCTGGCGGGCGGTCGTGGCCGCGCAGGGCGCGTTTGCTGACTTCGATGCGCATGCGCACGCCGTCCAGCGCGACAGCTTGCTCGGCCAGGGCGCTGCGCCCAGCGTCGGTGATGGCATAGAGGCGTTTGCTGCCCTGCACCTGGCCGCTGATCAGCTCGGCCTCTTCAAGAAAATTCAGCGTGGGGTAGATCACCCCTGGGCTTGGGCTGTAGCTGCCGTCGAACAGGTTTTCGATCTGGCGGATCAGGTCGTAACCGTGGCCGGGCTGCTCGGCGAGCAGGTCCAGCATCAGCAGCTTGAGGTCACCGGGGGCGAAGACGCGTGGGCCGCGCTCGCCGCGGCCGGGGCGCCGCTCGAAGGGGTCATGGGGGGTGTGTTCACGCATGGGGGCAGGGCTCCGTCGTTTGCGATATATCTTAAGATATTACTCAAGATATATCTAAAGACAACCCCTTTAATGCAGATGATTATCATCTAGTCATTCGATACGTTCCCTGCCGGCGGTGGCGTATGTACCGCAGCCTGCGGCGGCTTGCATTCATTCGGATTGCCCGGCTGCAGGTATGGCATGAGGATCGGTGCCATGCCCTTGAGCACCTGCACCGGCAGCGCCGAGGTGAATTTGAACGCTTCTGCCGAGCGCCCTGGCACAAAGGCAGTGAGGGTGCCGAAGTGGTTGTCGCCCAGGAAGAACACGAAGGTGGCAGTGCGGTTCAGCGAGCGCGAGCCAATCAGCCGACCGCCGGCGCCGAAGCTTTCGATGCGGTTGTCACCGGTACCGGTCTTGCCCCCCATCACCAGTGGCGTGCCGTCCTGCAGCTTGAAACTGCCGGAAATACGCCGCGCAGTGCCTGCATCGACCACCTGCGACATGGCGCCTTTGAGCGCGCGCGCCACTTCCACCGGCAGAATCCGCACGCCCCGGTCCGGGTCGGTGATCAACTTGGTTTCATAAGGTGTGTTGGCTGCAAAGTGCAGGGTGTCGATGCGCAAGGTAGGCAGGCGTATGCCGTCGTTCTGGATGATGCCGACCAGTTCGGAGAGGGCGGCGGGGCGGTCGCCCGAACTGCCGATGGCGGTGGCCAGCGAGGGCACCAGGTGGTCGAATGGATAGCCCACGCGTTTCCAGCGCTGGTGGATGTCGAGGAAGGCTTCGATCTCGACCATGGTGCGGATGCGGCTGTCGCGGGCCCCTTGGTGGCGGCTCTTGAACAGCCAGCTGTACACCTCCTGGCGCTCGAAGCGGCTGGCGTTGACCATTTCGGTCAAGGTCGAGCTCGGGTTTTTCAGCAGGTAGCCAAGCAGCCACAGGTCCAGCGGGTGGACCTTGGCAATGTAGCCCTGGTCGGGCAGGTCGTACTTGCCCGGGCCATAGGCGTCATACATCTCTGACAGGCGGCCGTCGGTCAGCTTGCCCAGGGTAATCTTGTCGCCCTTGAGGTGGGCACGTACGAAGGCATTGAAGGTTTCCTGGCCTGCTTCGGGGAACAGGTAGCGGTGCACCGCCGCCAGCCGTTGCGGGGTTACGCGCATGCTGTCCAGGAAGGTGTCCAGGCGCTGCTGCGAGGTCTTGCGCTGGTATTTCTTCCAGAAGCGCATCAGGTAGTTGGTGCCTTCCTTGTCGGCGAAGCGGGCCAGGTATTCCTGGCGGCGAGGGTCGGCGTCGTCCTTGAGCAGCGGCACGCGGTTGTACGGCTGCTGGTAGGTCACGTAGCGCACCAGGTCGCGCATCAGGCGAATGAACGGCAGGTTGATCGATTCGCGCAGCGCATCCTTGAGCGTCGGGTTGCGGCTGTTGTCTTCCTTGCGGAAGTTGTTGAACACGTGCATGCCGCCGCCTGTGAAGAAGGCTTCACCGGTATTGGCGGAGTACTTGCGCTCCAGCGCGGCGTCGAGCATGGCGTCCAGGCTCTGGTTCTTGCTGTTCTGCGTCAGCCATTCCAGCGACCACTGGGTGATGCGGTCGAGTTCGGCGACATCGACCTTCTTCAGCTCGGCAGCGGGTTTGCCGGCGTACTTGTCGTGCAGTTCGGCGATGATCTCCAGGTACGTGGTCAGCACCCGCAACTTGGCGGTGGAGCCCAGTTCCAGCTTGCTGCCCTCGTTGATGTCGAAAGGCTGGTTGGTGCTGTCGGTCTGCACCCGCACCCGCGAGCCGTCGGCGGTGCGCTCGAACAGGGTGAAGCTGTAGCTGACCTGGTCGGTGGTCTTGGAGGTGAGCAGGCGCTCGCCGATCAACCCCATCTGCGCGGCAAATTCCGGGTCGGCAAGGTTCTTCAGGTACTGGCTGACCTGCAGTTGCAGGTCGGCCTGCAGGGTACTGGTGGCCGACACATCGAGGCGGTCGAGGTCGTACAGCGGGCGATTGAGCATGGCTGCCAGACGGTTGCGCGCCAGGCTGATGCCCTTGTTGGTAACGATCGGCACGATGGTTGGTTGCGCTACCCAGTCGCGATAGACCGCCTTGCTGGCCAGTGCGGCATCGGCCAGTGGCTGCTCGATCACTTTGTTGGCGGCGAGCACGCGGATGTGCGAATCGGTGAGTTCGGCCAACTCGACCCGGCCCTTGGTCAGGTAGTGGGACGGGCGGCGCTGGGCAATCATCAGCGACAGCACCTGGCGCAGGGCAAGGCCGCGTGCGGCCATGCTTTGAGCGTCACTGGCGGTGGAATTCAGGGCCTGGTTGACCTGGTCGAAGTCGCCGCCATACCACACCCGCAAGCCTTCGGCCATGCCGTGCACTTCGCCGTGCCCAGGCACGGCCGACAGCGGCACACTGTTGAGGTAGTCGCGCACGATGCGCTGGCGTGCTTCGGTGGTATCCGGGCCGCCCTGGTAGGCACGCACGCTGGCAGAAATCATCTGGCGGATTTTCTCGGCACCCGACACGGTCAGGCCGTCCGGTGAGTGGCGGTACTTTTCCAGCTGCGTGGCCAAGGTGCTGCCGCCCGCAGACTGGCCGGGCAAGGCCAGGTACTTGGCCACCTGGCTGTAGGCGGCCTTGGCGAAGCGGGGCCAGTCTACGGCCGGGTTGTTGCGCGGGTCCTGGGTATCGAGCAGGTCGCGGTTCTCGATGAACAGCAGGCTGTTGACCATCACCGGCGGGATCGCGGCAAAGTCCGGGTACAAGTGCTGCGGGTAGTTGTACTGGTACAACGTGTCGCCGCGGCAGTCGGTGATCGACAGGCCGGCCTGAATCTTCTCGATATAGGGTGCGAACAGCCCATGATCGACGTAGTTCATCAGCGCGGGTGAGAACTTTACCTGCTCAGTGATGAGGTAGTCGCGCTTGAGCAGGCGTGGCAGGAATTCGCCCAGGGCACTGTAGCCAAGGCGTCTGTCGAACGGCCCGTCACCGGGGTAGATGATTGCATCACTAGGGCCGGGCTCCAGCGAGTAGGTCAGGGTACCGGCCAGTTTGCTGAACTCGCGTGATTGCAGTTCGGAGGTGCGGAATTCGTCATATGCAGCGAAGCCGATGGCCACCAGCGCCACCAGCAGGATGAGGATGATCAGCCGCCACCATAGCCGACGCTGACGGGGGGACTTCGGTTGTGGCGTCTCGGCCGGAGGTATCTCGGGTGCTTCCGTTCTGCTTGGTTCCGATTGCCACAGTGCGCCCATAGTCTTCAATCCGGCCAGGTGTTTTCGTCTTGCTTGACTGAAGCTTAGACGTTGAGCGGGTGAGGTGAAAATTTTGTAGGAGGTGGAGAAAAGCGGGGTAGGGCTATGCGGCTTTGGTGTGGGTTTCTTGATACGGCGATGTTGCTATGGTGCCGGGGCAGCTTTCAGGGCCGCTGCGCCCGCCAGAAAACTTGCTGATTATTCCTGTATATACAGCGAAAATCCCTGCAACGGTCTTCCTATACTGCTCGGCCCCTTCGCCCTGCCGGGCGCTCTACCCCGGCATACGGGCCGGCCCACGAGGCCAGCCTGGCAAGCCTACGTCACGCCTATCGGCATGGCCGGTGCTGCACGAAGGTCAAATCCAATAACAAAATGAGGTTGTATTGCTATGCCAGTCGGCAACCACTCTGCCCATGGCCAGGCCAATGAAGGCGGCCCGCTCAAGCGTGAACTGGGCGAACGGCACATCCGCCTGATGGCGCTGGGCGCCTGTATCGGCGTCGGTCTTTTCCTCGGTTCGGCCAAAGCCATCGAAATGGCCGGCCCTGCCATCATGCTGTCCTACATCATCGGTGGCCTGGCCATCCTGGTGATCATGCGCGCCCTTGGCGAAATGGCCGTGCATAACCCGGTCGCCGGGTCGTTCAGCCGCTACGCCCAAGACTACCTCGGCCCGCTTGCGGGCTTTCTCACCGGCTGGAACTACTGGTTCCTGTGGCTGGTGACCTGCGTTGCCGAAATCACCGCAGTGGCCATCTACATGGGCATCTGGTTCCCCGACGTACCGCGCTGGATCTGGGCCCTGGCGGCCTTGGGCAGCATGGGCGCGGTCAACCTGGTGGCGGTTAAGGCCTTTGGCGAATTCGAGTTCTGGTTCGCCCTGATCAAGATCGTCACCATCATCGCCATGGTCCTTGGCGGCATCGGCGTCATTGCCTTCGGCTTCGGCAATGACGGTGTGGCGTTGGGTATCTCCAATCTGTGGAGCAACGGCGGTTTCATGCCCAATGGCGTGACCGGCGTGCTGATGTCGCTGCAGATGGTGATGTTCGCCTACCTGGGTGTGGAAATGATCGGCCTCACCGCCGGCGAAGCACGCAACCCGCAAAAGACCATCCCGCAGGCCATTGGCTCGGTGTTCTGGCGCATCTTGTTGTTCTACGTCGGCGCGTTGTTCGTGATCCTGTCGATCTACCCGTGGAACGAAATCGGCAGCCAGGGCAGCCCGTTCGTCATGACCTTCGAGCGCCTTGGCATCAAGACCGCCGCCGGCATCATCAACTTCGTGGTCATCACCGCGGCGCTGTCGTCGTGCAACGGCGGCATCTTCAGCACCGGGCGCATGCTCTACAGCCTGGCGCAGAACGGCCAGGCCCCGGCGGCCTTCGCCCGCACCTCGAAAAACGGCGTACCGCGCAATGCGCTGCTGCTGTCGATTGGCGCGCTGCTGCTGGGCGTGCTGGCCAACTACCTGGTGCCGGAAAAGGTGTTTGTGTGGGTCACGTCGATTGCCACCTTCGGTGCGATCTGGACCTGGGTGATGATCCTGCTGGCGCAGCTCAAGTTCCGTGCCGGCCTGACTACCGCCGAGCGCAAGGCGCTGAAGTACCGCATGTGGCTGTGGCCGCTGAGCTCATACCTGGCGCTGGGTTTCCTGGTGCTGGTGGTTGGCTTGATGGCGTACTTCGAGGATACCCGTGTGGCCCTGTACATCGGCCCGGCGTTCCTGGTGCTGCTGACGGTGCTGTACTACGCGTTCCGTCTGGCGCCGAAAGACGTGCAAGGTGTAGCCAGTACTGCTTCCTGATCTGAAACCTCTGGGGCCGCTTTGCGGCCCCAGGGCTCTATCAGGCCGCCACTTCGCTGTGCGGCTCAAAGCTGTCGGCCCGGGCGAGCTGCCACATGCGCGAATAGAATTGCCCATCCACCTCGCCGGTCAGCAACTCCCCCGGCTTCAAGAACACATGCATCTGCGAGAACAGCTTGATCTCGGTGGCCGAGACGCGCCGCACCAGGTGCTTGGCCTCCAGCTGCGCAGGGTGCTCCAGGCCCGCCGCCGCCAGCATTTCGGCCAGGGCACGCAAGGTGTTGTGGTGAAAGTTCAGCACCCGTTGGGCCTTGTCCGGCACCACCAGGGCGCGCTGGCGCAGCGGGTCTTGCGTGGCCACGCCGGTCGGGCACTTGTTGGTGTGGCAGCTCTGCGACTGGATGCAGCCAATGGCGAACATGAAGCCGCGCGCCGAGTTGGCCCAGTCGGCACCGATGGCCAGCACGCTGGCGATGTCGAAGGCGCTGACGATCTTGCCGCTGGCCCCTAGCTTGATCTTGTCACGCAGGTTCAGGCCAACCAGCGTGTTGTGCACAAACAGCAGGCCTTCGCGCAGCGGTACGCCGATATGGTCGGTGAACTCCACCGGTGCGGCGCCGGTACCGCCTTCCTTGCCATCGACGACGATGAAGTCGGGCAGGATGCCGGTTTCCAGCATGGCCTTGGCGATGCCCATGAACTCCCACGGGTGGCCCAGGCAGAATTTGAAGCCGACCGGTTTGCCGCCGGACAGCTCACGCAGCTGGGCAATGAACTGCATCATCTCGATCGGCGTGGAGAAAGCGCTGTGGCGCGACGGCGAAATGCAGTCTTCGCCCATCAGCACGCCGCGGGTCTCGGCGATTTCCTGGGTGACCTTGTGTTTGGGCAGGATGCCGCCGTGCCCAGGCTTGGCGCCCTGGCTCATCTTGATTTCGATCATGCGCACCTGTGGGCTGCGCGCCTGGGCGGCGAAACGTTCGGGGTCGAAGCGCCCGTCCGCCGTGCGGCAACCGAAGTAGCCGCTGCCCAGCTCCCAGACCAGGTCGCCACCATGCTCGCGGTGATAGGGGCTGATGCTGCCTTCGCCGGTGTCATGGTGGAAGTTGCCCAGCTTGGCGCCCTGGTTGAGGGCGCGGATGGCATTGGCGCTGAGCGAGCCGAAGCTCATGGCCGAAATGTTGAAGATCGAGGCCGAGTACGGCTGGCTGCACTGCGGCCCGCCGACAATGACGCGGAAGCTGGCCGGGTCGACCAGCGGCGCCGGGCGCATGGAATGGCCGATGAACTCGAAGCCGGACTCGTACACGTCGATCAGGGTGCCGAACGGTTTGTCCGAGGCTTCGTTCTTCGCCCGGGCATACACCAGCGAACGCTGGGCGCGGGAGAATGGCAGGGCGTCGCTGTCGGACTCCAGCAGGTACTGGCGGATTTCCGGGCGAATGGCCTCGACCAGATAGCGGATGTTGCCCAGGATCGGGTAGTTGCGACGTACGGCATGGCGTTGCTGCAGCAGGTCGAACAGGCCGATCAGGCTGAGGATGCCAGTGGTCAGGGTGAACGGCCACAGCCATTCGTGGTGGGTGAAGGGCAAGCTCGCCAGGGTGAACAGTACACAGGCGGCGAAGAAGGCGTAGCGACTGAGAAGTGACAGGCTCATACAGGGTCCTTGCGATGGCGCGGTCAGGCTCAGGGCCTGGTGGGCAAACCCCGACCATAGCCAAGTTGCAGGGCCCTGCAAATTAAAATCGGGGTAGCGAAAATCATTCTCGAATCGGGCAAGACCTGCGCCGTGGCACTTATCCTGTAGGAGCAGCCTTGTGCTGCGAAGAGGCCATTGCAGCCAAAGACAATCTTCCGCCTTACCGGCCTCTTCGCAGCACAAGGCTGCTCCTACAGGTTTATGCGGTAGCCTGAGTGATGGTGCTGCTTTTCAGAGCGTGTTGCGCAGTAGCTTCCGGTGCCAGATTTCCTGCTCTTGTGCGGGCGCCTCGACCAGATACGTGTAACGCCCGGCCACCCGTACCGCCACCGGTACCCCGTCGCGATACAACAAGCGGTTACCACCCACCGCCGGCACTTTCGCCCCGGGCAGCAACGAGCCGATCAGGTTCAGCGGGTCACTGGCACTCACTACCAGCAACGTCCCGTCCGGGTCGCGGCGGCGCACCTGCCGCAGCAACCCCACCGCCTCCGGCAAGGCGAACTGTTCACCCGCCAGCCCGGCAATGAAGCGCCCGCCACGGATCTCGCCACGCGCCTCCAGCCGGTGATAGCAGCGCAGCAGTTCACGCCAGGGCGGCAGCACATCACTCTCGCGCTCAAGCAGCCGCCAGCAGATCACCCCATAGCGGCGCAGCAGGGTGCGAGCAACGTCCTCCAGGCGCTGGTCGTGATCCGGCGGCGTATCGCTGCGGCGCAGCAGTGCCCAGCGCCCGGCATGCGCCATGCTGCTGGAAAGCGGCGGGTGACCTCGGCGGCTATTACGTGAACTGCGCTTGGCCGCAGGCGTGATCAGGCTGCGCAAGCCGGTGAAACTGTCAGCGCCGACCAGGCCCGAGCCCACCAGTTCCTGCAGCGCGGTTTCCAGTTCGGTGGGCAGCAGGTGCGCCTCCTGCGCCAGTTCATCGAAGAACAGCGCCCCCTGGGTTTTCAGCGCTTCGTACACACGTTGCGCACGCAGGCCAAGGGCATCCACCGTTGGTGCGGGCGCCAGGCTGCGCCATGTGTTCAGCTGGTCGCGCGGCAGCAGCACCACTGGGGTACTCGATAGGGTGCTGATCGCCACCGTTGCCGCCAGCCGGCTCCAGGCGAACTGGCCGCTGCGGCAGGCATCGTCCAGCCAGTGCGGGCTGTAGTCTTTGATGCGCGAAGGCAGCAGTTCCGCCTCCCACGCACCGGCGGCGCTGGGGAACCCCTGCAACTGGCCCAGTACTTCGGCCACCGCCTGCGGGCCACGCAGATGCTCGTCGGGCGCCAGGTGCTGCCAGTCGAACAGAAAGCGCATGAAGTCCTGCAGGCTGACCGGTTCGATCTCGCGGCGCAGGCGCTTGACCGTGTAGCGGTGAATGCGCGCCAGCAAATGGCGTTCGCACCATTGCAGGTCGGTGGCACCAGGGCTGAAATGCCCGCGCAGCACATAGCCTTCGGCTTCCAGGCGGGCCAGCGCCTGTTCGATTGCTTGCAACGGCTTGCCAAGCGGTGCCGCAATCTGTGTCGCGGTCCTGGGGCCATGGCCACTCAGGCGGGCACGTAACAGTTCACCCAGGGCAAGGTCCGGGTCGATGGCCTGATCAAACCCTGGCAACACCTGCAACGCAGGCTCCAGTAGAGCATCCGAATACAGCACCCTCAGCAGGCCCAGTCGCTCACGCGCCAACCACAGTTTTTCGTCCGCCAGGCGCAAGGCCCGCCCGTTCTTGGCCAGTTGCCTGAGCAGCAGGTCCCAGCTGGCATTGCCTTGCACTTCAGCTTGGCTGATCGCGCCCAGGCCCATCAGCGCTTCGTGCATTTCGTCGGCATTGCCCGGTTGCGGCCAGGCCTCGGCCGCGACGGCGGCAATGGCATCAGCGTCCAGGGCGCCTAGGTCGTCGCCACTGCGCACTTCGCTCCAGCGTCGGTTGAGCACAGCCTGGGTGCGCCGTTCTTCCAGCGGGGCATCGTCCAGAAAAGCGTACGGCCTGGCGTTGAGAATGGCCGACGCCAGTGGCGAAGGGGCGGGCAGGTCGCGGCACAGCAGGCGTACCGCCCCGCTTTCCATGCGTCGCAACAGGGCCAGCCAACCTTCGCTGTCCATCGCCTCGTGCAGGCAGTCGTCGAGTGTTTGTTCGACCAACGGGTGATCGGGTATCTGCCGTTCGCCGGCAATGTTCTCCAGGCAGGCGATCTGGTCTGGGAACACGGCGGCCACCAGGTCTTCGCTCTTCATGCGCTGGATCTGCGGCGCTACCTTGCGCCCGCCCACGAAGCGTGGCAGCGCCATGGCCACGCCAGCGTTCCAGCGCCAGCGCACGCCAAACAGCGGTGCATCCAGCAGGGCCTGGACGAGGATCGGCTCGGCGCTGCGGCTGTTCAGGTAACGCCACACCTCGTCCAGCTCGAAGCTGTGGCTGGTCGACAGTGAAAGTACGATGGCATCTTCGCTGGCGGCAGCCTGCAGCTCGAAGTTGAAGGTGCGGCAGAAGCGCTTGCGCAAGGCAAGGCCCCACGCGCGGTTGATGCGGCTGCCGTAGGGTGAATGGATGATCAGCTGGGTCCCGCCCGACTCATCGAAAAAGCGCTCCATCACCAGCGTGTCCTGCGAAGGCAGGGCGCCAAGCACCTCGCGGGTGCGGGCCAGATAGTCGAGCAACTGGCTGGCGCTGTCTTCGCCCAGTTCAAAGGTAGCCTGCACCCAGGCGAGTACCTTCAGCCTGTCGCCGTCAGCCTGATCCAGTTGCTGGTCGATTCTCGCCTGCAGCCGGGCTACGGCGGCAGACAGCTCGTCACTGCGCCCCGGCGCTTCACCCAGCCAGAACGGAATGGTCGGCGGCAGGCCATGGGCATCTTCCACCCGTACGCGGCCCGGCTCGACGCGCAGGATGCGATAAGAGGCGTTGCCCAGCTGGAAGATATCGCCGGCAATGCTCTCCACGGCAAAGTCTTCATTGACGCTGCCGATGTTCAGCGCCTGCGGTTCCAGCAGCACGGTGTAGTCGGCGTTGTCAGGGATGGTGCCGCCGCTGGTCAGCGCCGTCAGTTGGCTGCCGCGACGGCCGCGCAGCGTGCCGCTGACCGCATCGCGGTGCAAATAGGCGCTGCGGATGCCCTGGCGGCCGTTATAGCCCTCGGCGAGCATGGTGAGCAGCGCCTGGTAGTGGCGCTGGTCGAGCTCGGCATAGGGGGTGGCCTGGCGCAGGCAGTCGAACAGGGCTTGTTCGTGCCAGTCCTGGTTGCTGGCTTCGGCGACAATCTGCTGGGCCAGTACGTCCAGCGGTGCCCGGGGTATGTGCAACTCGTCCAGTTCGCCTTGGCGCACGCAGTCCAGCAGGGCCACGCATTCGATCAGGTCATCGCGTGAGGTGGGGAACAGGCGCCCCTTGGGCACACCGTCAACCTGGTGGCCGGCGCGGCCAACCCGTTGCAGGAAGGCGGCAATCGAACCCGGCGAGGCGATTTGGCACACCAGGTCGATATCGCCAATATCAATGCCCAGCTCCAGCGAAGCGGTGGCTACCAGCACCCGCAAATGGCCGCTCTTGAGCCGCTGTTCTGCATTCAGGCGCAACTCCTTGGACAGGCTGCCATGGTGCGCGGCTACCGCCTCCTTGCCCAGCCGGTCGCTGAGGTGACGGGTGATGCGCTCGGCAAGGCGCCGGGTGTTGACGAATACCAGCGTGGTGCGGTGTTCGCGCGCCAGGGTCGCCAAGCGGTCGTAGACCAGGCCCCAGACATCGTTGGCCATCACCGCGCCCAGTGGCACCGGCGGCACTTCGATGGCCAGATCGCGCTGGCGCGCATGGCCTACATCGACGATGGCGCAGGGGCGCCCGCTACCGGCCAGAAACTCAGCCACCCGCTCGACAGGGCGTTGTGTGGCGGACAGCCCGATGCGCCGCAGTGGCCGTTTGCACAAGGCTTGCAGGCGTTCCAACGTCAGCGCCAGATGGGCGCCCCGCTTGTTGCCGGCCAAGGCGTGGATTTCGTCGACGATTACCGTATGCACGTTACCCAGGCCTTCACGGCCTGAAGCAGAGCCCATCAACACGTACAGCGATTCGGGGGTTGTCACCAGAATGTGCGGGGCCAGCTTGCGCATGGCGGCACGTTCCTTTTGAGGCGTGTCGCCCGTGCGTACGGCCGTGGTGATGCGTGGGGCTTTCAGGCCTTGGTCTGCGAGGGCCTGGCTGATGCCTTCGAGCGGGGCTTGCAGGTTGAGGCGGATGTCGTTGGACAAGGCCTTCAGCGGCGAAACGTAGATCACCTGGGTTTGCGCGGGCAGTTCGCCTTGGTGCTCCAGGCCTTCGCGGAACAGTTCGTCGAGCACCGCCAGGAAAGCACTGAGGGTTTTGCCCGAGCCAGTCGGCGCGGCGAGCAGCATCGACTGGCCGGCGTGGATCAGCGGCCAGGCTTGTGCCTGGGCTTCAGTGACCGTGGCGAAATGGCGACGGAACCAGGTGCGCACGGCAGGATGGAACAGCTCGAGCACCGGGTGGTGTTTGGCGGGCAGGTTCATGTGTTGGTTATGGAGGGTATGCGGCGGGTTGGCAAGAGGCCGTTCGTCGCGGATGCTATGTTGCCTGCGCCGGCGATAGAGCCGGCGCAGGCGATATCTTCTTTGATTTATTAAGTGAGCTGATCCATGCCGAACATAATCCGCATCGCCGCCGCCCTGCTGATCGACCCTCAGGGCCGAACCCTGCTGGTGCGCAAGCGCGGCACCGGCGCTTTCATGCAGCCAGGCGGCAAGATCGATGCCGGTGAAACGCCGGTGCAGGCACTGGTGCGCGAGTTGCACGAGGAGCTGGGCTTGCACATCGACCCGGCCCAGGCCGTGCACCTGGGCCAGTTCAGTGCCCCAGCCGCCAACGAGCCAGGCTTCGAAGTGCAGGCCGAGCTGTTCCGTGTCGACAGCGCCGCAGCCGTGGTCCCGGCTGCGGAGATCGAAGAGGTTGTCTGGCTGGCCGCTGACCAGGCGCCCGTCATGCAACTGGCGCCGCTGACCCGCGACCTGATCCTGCCGCTGTACCGCCAGGCACTCAACGCACCGCACTGACCCCATCGAGGGTGGCGAACGAGGTGTCTTTGGCGGTCAGCAAAAAGTCGCGCATGTAAGGCGCATCGAGCATGTCGGTGCGCACGGCGGCATAAAGGGTGGCGAACAGGCCTTTCTCACCCAGGCGTTTGCCCTTCACATAGCCGCGCGAGCTGTACTCGTGCAGTGCCCAGTGCGGCATGCCGCATACCCCACGGCCGCTGGCTACCAGCTGCATCATCATTACCGTCAGCTCCGAGGTGCGTACGGCGGCCGGCTCGATGTCGGCCGGCTCCAGGAAGCGGGTGAAGATGTCCAGGCGGTCGCGCTCCACCGGGTAGGTGATCAGCGTCTGGTCGAGCAGGTCTTGCGGCACCATGTAAGGCTTGCTGGCCAGCGGGTGCTGGTTGGCCACCGCCAGCATTGCCTCGTAGGTGAACAGCGGCACGTACGTGATGCCTGCCAGGTCCACCGGGTCGGAGGTTACCACCAGGTCCAGGTCACCGCGGGCCAGTGCTGGCAGGGGGGCGAAGGCAAAGCCGGAGGCCAGGTCCAGCTCAACTTCCGGCCAGGCATCGCGGAACTGGTCGATGGTCGGCATCAGCCACTGGAAGCAGCTGTGGCATTCGATGGCCATGTGCAGGCGCCCGGCAGTGCCACCGGCCAGGCGTGCGATGTCACGCTCGGCGCCGCGCAGCAGTGGCAGGGTGGCATCGGCCAGTTGCAGCAGGCGCAGCCCGGCGCTGGTGAAGCGGATCGGCTTGGTCTTGCGCACGAAAATGGGCAGGCCCAGGCGCTCCTCCAGCTCCTTGAACTGGTGCGACAGCGCCGACTGGGTCAGGTGCAGGCGCTCGGCGGCCTCCACCAGGCTGTCGGCTTCGCGCAGGGCATGAAGGGTTTTCAGGTGACGGATCTCCAGCACTGCTGACTCCGGGGTGTAGGTTTGAAGAAACAGGGAATGAGTTGAGTTTCTCTCATGTTGACGCAGCTGTCGACTGGGCGTTCGGCCGCACCGCCTGGCGGGAGTCATGAAACTGTCACCGAACTGTGGCAGCGCGCCCGAACAGAATTCATCAGACTCGCGCTCTACTGGGGATCTGCATTCTGGTGTTTCTTCCATGCGGGCTTTTTGGCTTTTTCTTTTCTTGATATTCAGCGTACCTGCGAGTTTCGCCGAACAGCGTTGTGACGCCCAGGTACCGGTGCAGCGTGCCGAACTGGGTGCGGTCAGCCTGGTGTACCAGAGCGTTGGGGCGCCTGGTGACCCGGCCTTGCTGCTGGTCATGGGCCTGGGCGGGCAACTGATCCATTGGCCGGACGATGTGGTCGAGGCCTTGTGCCGCCAGGGCTTTCGGGTGATCCGTTATGACAACCGCGATGTTGGCCTGTCGCGCTGGAACCAGATGCCTCCGTCGGCCAACCTGACGGTCGAGCTGTTACGTTATAAGCTGGGCCTGCCGGTGGCGGCGCCCTATACGCTGACGGACATGGCCGATGATGGCTTGCGCCTGATGGACGCGCTGGGCGTGCGCCAGTTTCATGTACTGGGCGTGAGCATGGGCGGCATGATCGCCCAGCATCTGGCGGCCGTGGCACCCGAGCGCGTGCGCAGCCTGACCTTGGTCATGTCCAGTTCAGGGGCGGCTGGGCTGCCGGCGCCGGATCCGGCATTGGTGCAGTTGCTGGCCCGGCGCAGCGCGCCAAACCGCGAAGTGGCCATCGAGCAGCAGGCCGACCTGCTGGCGGCCCTGGGCAGCCCCGAGGTGCGGGACGACCGCGCTGTGTTGCTGCACCAGGCGGCAGTCGCCTATGACCGGGCGTTCAACCCTGATGGGGCCAAGCGCCAGATCATGGCGATACTGGCCGAGCCGAGCCGTGTCGAGCTTTTGAACCAGCTTCGTGTGCCGACGCTGGTGGTGCATGGCACGGCCGACCCGTTGTTGCCAGTCATGCACGGCGTGCACCTGGCGGCGCATATTCAAGGCAGCCAGCTGCGGCTGATACCGGGGCTGGCGCACCGCTTTCAGGAGCCGTTCAAGGCGCCGCTGCTGGGGGCCGTATTGCCTTATTTGCAGACGCATAGGCAAGAGGTCAAGCACATCGCAGGGCTGTGACTCCGCGCTGGCTTCTTCGCGGGCAAGCCCGCGAAGAAGCCAGCGCGAATTTTGATCAGTGCATCCGCACCCACAAGGTCACCAGTACGGTCGCGGCCATCAGCCACGCTACTGTGGCCAGCGCCATCGACGCCTCCAGGCGCAGGCGGTCGACCAGCACGTACAGGGTCGCCAGGTACACGAAATACGGAATGATCGACCACATGCCGAACAGGATGGTGGTCTTCAGGTCGGCAATGCTGCGCCCCTTGCCAACGATGTAGTGGGCAATCAGGGCAAAGGTGGGAAACAGCGGCACCAGCCCGGCGATATAGTAGTTGCGCGTCTTCGAAAGCACCGCCAGCAGCAGCACCACGCCAGCGCCCAAGGCAGCTTTGAATACCAGATCCACGTTGTCTTTCCAGTTCAGGTTGAGGTCAGCCGAGGCCGTACTTTTTCACTTTGTCGAACAGCGTGGTCTTGGCCATGCCCAGCTCCTGGCTGGCCTGGCTCAGGTTGCCCCCCGTGCGTTGCAGGGCATCGCCGAGCAGGTTGCGTTCGAATGCTTCCACCGCTTCGGCAAAGCCCAGGCCCTGGCTGGCGCCGCCGCTGGGGCCTTTCTTGAAGGCTGGCAGGCCAAGGGCATGGCGTTCAGCCACGTTGCGCAACTCGCGCACGTTGCCCGGCCAGTCGTGGGCCATCAGGCGTGAGAGGATCTGGCTGTCCAGCGCCGGTGCTTCACGGTCGAAGCGCAGTGCGGACTGCTGGAGGAAGTGCTCGAACAGCTGCGTGATGTCTTCGCGGCGCTCGCGCAGGGGGGGCAGCTCGAGGGTCACCACGTTCAGGCGGTAGTACAGGTCGCTGCGGAACTGGCCGCTCTGGCCCATGCTGTCGAGGTCGGCTTTGGTCGCGGCGATTACCCGGCAGTCCACCGGGATGCTTTGGTTCGAACCTAGCCGCTCCAGCGTGCGTTCCTGCAGTACGCGCAGCAGCTTGATCTGCAGGTTGATCGGCATGCTCTCCACTTCATCGAGGAACAGCGTGCCACCATTGGCGTGTTCGATCTTGCCGATACGGCGTTTGCCGGCGCCGGTGAACGCGTTGGCCTCGTGGCCGAAAATTTCGCTTTCGAACAGGTTCTCCGGCAGGCCGCCACAGTTCAGCGCGACAAAGGGCTGGCCCTGGCGCCGGCTGAAATCGTGCAGGCAGCGGGCGACCAGTTCCTTGCCGGTGCCGGTCTCGCCTTCGATCAGCACGTTGGCCGACGTATCGGCGACGTTGGCAATCAGTTCGCGCAAGTGTTCCATGGCCGACGAACGACCGATGATGCGCCCCTCCAGGCTGCTCTGCTCGGCCAGTTGGCGGCGCAGGGCCACCACTTCGCGCGACAGCCCGCGATGTTCGAGGGCGCGGCGCACCACGTCGACCAGGCGCTCGGGGGAGAACGGTTTTTCCATGAAGTCGTAGGCACCATTACGCATGGCGCCGACCGCCATGTCGATATCACCGTGGCCGGTGATCAACACCACCGGCAGGCTGCGGTCACGGGCCTTCAGGCGGTTGAGCAGCTCCAGGCCATCGATGCCCGGCAGGCGGATATCGCTGACGACGATGCCGGCGAAATCGTCGCCGATGCGTTCCAGCGCTTGTTCGGCGCTGCCCACGCCTTCACAGGCGATATCCTCCAGGGCCAGGGCCTGCTGGCAGCCGAGCAGCACATGCGGGTCGTCTTCGACGATCAGGACGGTAAGAGGCGCTTGGTTCATGGGTGCTCTGCCGATTCGCTAGGGGGGGAGACCAGGGGCAGGGCCAGGACGAAGGCCGTGCCGCCGGTGACGGGGTGCTCGACGTTGAGGCTGCCCTTGGCGGCGGCGGCAAGGCTCGCCGACAGGGTCAGGCCCAGGCCCAGGCCATGTTCGCCCGGTTTGGTGGTGAAGAACGGTTCGAACAGGTGCTTGCGCGCCTCGGCGTCGATGCCGTGGCCATTGTCGCGCACCTGCAGGCGGTACTTGTCGCCTTGCAGCTCGCCTTCCAGCCACAGCTCGGGCAACGGTTGCGCGGCCATGGCATCGAGGGCGTTGCCGATCAGGTTGACCAGGATCTGCTCCAGGCGGGTTTGGTCGATGGCCAGTTGCTGGTCCTCGAACTGGTGGTGCAACTGCAAATGGCAGGCGCTGATGCGGTTGGCCAGCACCTGCAAGGTGGCTTCAACTGCCTTGGCCAGCGAGGCCTGGCCGCTGTCGTCACCACGCCGGGCGAACGAGCGCAGGCTGGCGGTGATACGCCCCATGCGGTCGATCAGGTCGTTCATGGTGCGCAGGTTGGTGCTGGCGGTTTCCAGTGCCCCGCGTTCGAGGAAGCGCACGGTGTTGCCAGACAACGTGCGCAGCGCGGCCAGCGGCTGGTTCAGCTCATGGGCAATGCTGGTGGACATCTGCCCGATGGCGGCCAGCTTGCCAGCCTGCACCAGCTCATCCTGGGCTTGGCGCAAGGTCTGCTCGGCATGCCGGCGCTCGCGAATCTGGCCTTTCAGGCGTTCGTTGCTGGCGCGCAGGTCTGCCGTGCGTTCGGCAATGCGCCGTTCCAGCTGGCTGTTGGCTTCCTCAAGGGCCTCGCGGGCCGCCAAGCGAGTGGCGATGACCTTGCGTCGCTCGTTCCAGGCAATGCCGAGTATTGCCAGCAAGGCAAATGCCACCCCCACCAGGATGCCCTGCACCATGGATTCGCGGCGCAGGTCCTGCAGCGGGGTCAGCAGGGTAAAGTGCCAAGGCGTGTCGGCCAGGCGCCGGGTCTGGGCCAGGTAGGCGACTTCGTGCGGCTTGCCCTGGGCAGTTTCGCTGTTGGCCGGGAAGGTCAGTTTTTCCACGCCATCGGCCAGGGTTTCCCGGGCCAGTGGCTGCAGTTCGTTAAGCGGCCACCAGTAGTATTGCAGGCTGCGCGCCAGGCGCTCCTTGATTTGCGGGGTCAGCGGGCGCACCGATTTCAGGCGCCGGGCCGGGTCACTGGAAAGGATGATGATGCCGTTTTCGTCGCTGACGAACGCCTCCAGGCGGGCACGCTGCCAGCGCTCTTCGAGGGTGTCCAGGCGCACCTTGATCACTGCCACGCCAATGATCTTGCCGTGCTCTTCAAGCCCATGGGCCAGGTAATAGCCGGCCTCGCCCGTGGTGCTGCCGATGCCGTAGAAACGCCCGGGCTCGCCGCGCACAGCCGTCTGGAAGTAGGCGCGGAACGACAGGTCTTCACCGAGGAACGAGTCAGCGTCGCGCCAGTTGCTGGTGGCCTGTACCCGGCCATTGGTATCGAGGACGAAAATGGCGCGGCTGCGGCTGCGCCTGTTCAGGCCTTCGAGGTATTCGTTGACCGCCTGGCGGGAGCCGCCGTCCGGGTCGGTGAGCAGGTGCGAGACACTGTCTTCCAGCTCCAGCAGGCTCGGCAGGTAGGTGTATTTGCTGATTTCGCTTTCGACCGTGCGCGCATGCAGCTCCAGCTGGCGTTCGCCGTTTTCGCTGAGGGTGCGGATGCCGTTGCTCTCGCTGATCAGGTAGCCAGCCAGCCCTAAGCCGACCATCAGCAGGATGATCAGTGGCGGTAACAGCAATTGACGGATCAGACGGGATTTCACGGCAGGCTTGGCAGGGCGAAGTAGCGAGGGGTCGCATTTCATCACAGTGGCCTTGTCACGACCAGCATCCGCTGCCCGGTGGGTCCCGTGGCAGCGGATGCTGTGGCCGGATCAGTGCTGCAGGATCTTGCTGAGGAAGTGCTGGGTGCGCTGGTCGCGGGCACTCTGATCGCCGAAGAACTCTTCCTTGGTGCAGTCTTCGATGATGCTGCCCTTGTCCATGAAGATGACCCGGTTGGCGACCTTGCGGGCAAAGCCCATTTCATGGGTCACGCACATCATGGTCATGCCTTCGTGGGCCAGTTGCACCATTACGTCCAGCACCTCGCTGACCATTTCCGGGTCCAGTGCCGAGGTGGGTTCGTCGAACAGCATGACGATCGGGTCCATTGACAGCGCACGGGCGATGGCCACTCGCTGCTGCTGGCCGCCGGAAAGCTGGCCAGGGTGCTTGTGCGCATGCGCTGACAAGCCCACCCGCTCAAGCAGGGCGAGGCCCTTCTTGGTGGCTTCTTCCTTGCTCCGGCCCAGTACCTTGATCTGCGCGATGGTCAGGTTCTCGGTGATGGTCAGGTGCGGGAACAGTTCGAAGTGCTGGAACACCATGCCCACCCGCGAACGCAGCTTCGGCAGGTTGGTTTTCGGGTCGGAGATCGACGTGCCGTCGACCACGATGTCGCCCTTCTGGAACGGCTCCAGCGCGTTGACGCATTTGATCAGGGTGGACTTGCCCGAGCCCGACGGGCCGCAGACTACCACCACTTCACCTTTCTTGACCTCGGTGTTGCAATCGGTCAGTACCTGGAAGTCGCCGTACCACTTGTTGACGTTCTTGATGGAAATCATACGGTGATCCTTTTTTGCAGGCGCTTGACCAGCCACGAAGCGGAGAAGCTGATGATGAAGTAGACGACGCCGGCGAAGATCAGGAACTCATGGGAGCGCCCGATGATATCGCCGTTGGAACGTGCCGAGTTGAGGAAGTCCACCAGGCCCACGGTGTACACCAGCGAGGTGTCCTGGAAGAGGATGATGCTTTGCTGCAGCAGCAGCGGGGTCATCTTGCGGAAGGCCTGGGGCAGGATGATCAGGCGCATGGTTTGCGCGTAGTTCATGCCCAGCGCCTGCGCGGCGCCCATCTGGCCTTTGGAAATCGACTGCACGCCAGCACGCACGATTTCGCAGAAGTACGCGGCCTCGAACATCATGAAGGCCACCACGCAAGACGTGAACGCACCCACTGGCGTGTCTTCGCCGGTAATCCAGCGCAGCACGAACGGCACCGCCAGGTAGAACCAGGTAATTACAAGCAGCAGCGGGATCGAGCGGAAGTAGTTGACGTAGGCCCCTGCCACACGTGACAGCAGCTTGCTCGACGACAGGCGCATCAGGGCCAGGAGGGTGCCCAGTGCAATACCACCGACAACGCCCATGACCATCAGCTGCAGGGTCATGACCATGCCTTCCCACAGGGCAGGCAGGGCCGGGATGATTTCGCTGAAATCCATGTCCATTTACTTGCCCCCCACGGAAATCAGGCCAGGCACGGCGACTTTCTTCTCGACCATTCGCATCAGCAGCATCAGGCCCATGTTCAGGGTGAAGTAGATCAGCGTGGCCAGGGTGAACGCTTCGAACAGGTTGGCGGAGAACTCGGCGGTCTGCTTGGTCTGCGCCAGCAGCTCCATCAGGCCGATCAGCGACGCCACCGAGGAGTTCTTGAAGACGTTGAGGAACTCGGAGGTGAGCGGCGGAATGATGATCCGGTAAGCCTGCGGCAGCAGCACGTTGTTATAGATTTGCGGGAGGCTGAACCCCATGGCACGGGCGGCGGCTTCCTGGCCTTTGGGCAGCGCCTGAATACCGGTACGCACCTGTTCGCAGACGCGGGCGGCGGTGAACAGGCCCAGGCAGACGACCACGCTGATCAGCGCCGAGGTGGTCGGGTTGAGGTCCTGCTTGAACCATTCCTGCAAGCCTTCCGGCAGCAGGTCCGGTACCAGGAAGTACCAGATGAACAGCTGCACCAGCAGTGGCACGTTGCGGAACAGTTCCACGTAGGCGGTAGCGATGCCCGATACCAGGCGGTTCGGCACGGTACGCATGACACCGAGGAGTGACCCCAGCAGCAGTGCAATGATCCAGGCGGTGATGGCGATGGCGATGGTCCAGCCCAGGCCGGTGATGTACCAGTCCAGATAGGTTTCGCTGCCCACGCCGGTGGACTTGAAGAACACGCCCCAGTCCCAGTTGTAATTCATCGGGATTTCCCCTCAGACGGTTGTTTCACGGGCACCTTCGAGCATCCGGGGGCGCTTGGCGCCCTCGGATGAAAGGTTAGACACTAATGAGTGGCCTGCAGAATTGATTCGTGCTGTTGAGCACCAGGCCACTATCTGAGGATCAGGACTTCTTCTCGTCCGCAGCCTTGTCGGTCGGCTCGGCGATCAGCTTTTTCAGCTCGTCGCTCATCGGGAACTGCAGGTTCAGGCCTTTTGGCGGGATCGGCTGATTGAACCACTTGTCGTAGCTCTTGTTGACCTCGCCCGACTTGAAGTAGCCCACGATGGCGTCATCGACCGCTTTCTTGAACGCAGCATCTTCCTTGCGCACCATGCAGCCGTAGATTTCGTACGATTGCGGGGTACCGGTGATGACCCAGTCGGATGGCTTGCGCGCCTTGGCCATTTCACCGGCCAGCAGCGCGTCGTCCATCATGAAGGCCACGGCGCGGCCGCTTTCGAGCATGTTGAAGGCTTCACCGTGGTCCTTGGCGGAAATCACGTTCATCTTCATCTGCTTGTCGGCGTTCATCGCCTTGAGGATGCGCTCGGAGGTGGTACCGGCGGTGGTCACCACGTTCTTGCCGGCCAGGTCCGGGAAGTCTTTGTATGCAGGCGCACCGTCCTTGACCTTGGTCAACAGGCGGGTACCGACTTCGAAGATGCCGACCGAGAAACCGACTTGCTGCTGGCGCTCGACGTTGTTGGTGGTGGAACCGCACTCAAGGTCGACGGTGCCGTTCTGCACCAGCGGGATGCGGGTCTGGGAGGTGACCAGGTTGTAACGGACCTTGATGTCCGTACCCAGTTGCTTCTTCAGGGCGTCGACGACAGCCAGCTGGATGTCATGCGAGTAGCCCACGGGCTCGGGTTTGCCGGCCAGGTAGGAAAACGGGATGGAGGAGTCGCGGTGGCCCAGGGTGATGGTGCCCGATTCCTTGATCTTCTTCAGGGTGCCAGTCAGTTCTTCGGCCATGGCCGGCGAAGCGATCACAGCGGCCGCGATGGCGGCGCCCAGCAATTGACGAACGATACGCATCAAATTTTCCTCGACGTGTTTGTTTTTTTTATGGAGCCGTTGGCGGACTCTTTCGTTCAACGAATACAGCAAGAAGCGAGTGCATTCGGCTTCCAAGTGTAGAGCATGACTCGTGCCAAGCCATGCGTCGACCCTAAACCACCTGTATTGCTCGCGCTTGACAGACTAGAGCTCCCTGCAGAGTTCGTTTGACCGAATGAATTCATTTTTCCCGTTCGGTTATCCGAACGTATGGCGCTGCGACACCTTCCATGAAAGTGCTTGCTGTAACTATGCATTGCCCGGTTCGGGCTCAGGCGTGGTGAGCTGTCCACTTTGCCTGGAGAGCTCCGCAGATGTCACCGCCCCAGCCCCCGCACGATTCCATCGATAGCCTGATTGCCCAAAACCTGCCCCGATGGCTCGTCGATCATGCGCAACCGGAAAGGCTCGATGCGTTACGTAATGCTTTGCGCCGACAGGCGAACTGCGAGGCTCGGCTCGGCCCGATCCTTCAGGCCATCCCTTCACTGCAGGACTACGCAGCTGAATTGCTCACAACCAAACTGCGCAAGAGCGGCATCAGCAACCCGGATGTGACTGGTTGCAAGGTGCGGATCTCGCAGCGGTTATTGCTGCCCAGCGCTTCGCCTGTTCTGCTGCGGCCAACCTATGTTCGTCGCTCCGGGCGATCTTTGCTGGCGGCGGCGCTGCATAACTATCATCGCAAGGAGACGCGCCCCGGGCACATGCTCAAGGGTGAACTGGTCGATGGCGAGGGCAAACGCCTGCCAATGAGCTTCCATGCGTTTGCCTCGGCGTGTCGTGAAATAGATGCCGGTGGCAAGTATCAGGCGTTGCTCACCCAGCACCTGCAGCCTGAGGATGGCCCCCAGGATGAGCCGGGCCAGGCCATCGCTCGCTTGCACGGGCAGTTCGAGGGGAGTTTCAGGGCCAATTTCGAGGTGGCGATGCGGGTTGCTGCGTTCAAAGGCGAAATTGACGAGCGCACGTATTGGTTGCTGTTGCCGCTTATCGCCGAAAAACCGGTGGTGCCTGTGCTGGTTGGCACTGTTGTACCCCGACAGTTGTATCTGCTGGGCCGCCCCATTCAAGGTGTACTGACGCTGGAAATGCGCCCTTCGGCGGATGGCGCAGTAGAGTCGGTGGTGCTTTGGATACCCGGTGACCCACTTGAGCCTGTCTCCCAACACGTCAGCTGGGACGCACTCGACACCTACCTCGGAAAACGTTTTCGCAAGCCGGCATATCGGCGCTTTTTCGCACGCTTCATTACCGAGCGAGAGCGGGTCAATTTCTATCGCGTATTGAACGAACGGGTCGCACAGGCGCATGCGGCCGGGGTTGAACTTGACGCTCGTTCTGCAACGATCACTGATGCGCCGTTCGCACACCTGCGCCGGCAATTCATCGCCAAGGTCAGGGACGACGCCAAAGTGCTCGCCGTGCCCACCGATGTCGAGGATGATGAAGACCGCGAAGCGCGCATGCGGGGCTACAAAGAACTGGGTATGGACTTGCTGAACGTGGCGGGGTTCTTCGTGCCAGTGCTGGGTGAAGTGTTGCTGGTGGCCAATGCGGTACAGCTGGCTGATGAAGTGTATGAAGGGTACCAGGATTGGCGCATCGGGGATCGCGAAGGGGCGTTGAACCACCTGTTCAACGTTGCCGAAAACGTTGTGGTAGGCGGGATGATCGCCGCCGGCAGCCACATTGCCCTGCGCGCCCTGGAGCGTGTGGCCTTCGTGGATGACTTGGCGCCGGTGCGCCACGCTGCTGGCAAGGTCAAGCTCATGGCCACGGATCTGTCAGGTTACGATGCCCAACCGTTGCGTGGCGTCGGCGCGCAGGAATGGCTCTGGCACCTTGATGAGGGGGGTTACAGGGTGATGGAGGATCCGCACGATGGCCGCTCCAGGATCCTGCACCCTCGCCGTCCCAGTGCCTACCGGCCGGTGATCGAACAGAACGGAGCCGGCGGCTGGCGTCATGAACTCGAAGCTCCCCAGAGCTGGGAAGGGCGGGCCAATCTGGTCCGCCGCTTGAGTACACCGCTGGCAGAGCTACCGGCGCAGGCTTGTGATTACCTGCTGCAGGTGACTGGGCTGAGTGAAGCACAGGTTCGCCGTTTGCATGTCGAACACACGGGCGCACCTGCACGGTTGCTCGATGCCCTGGAGCTTTATCAGGCACATGAGCGCCACCCGGACTTCAGCGCACCACAACTGGCGCAACACGTTGCTGCCCGGCAAGTACGGCCCAACGGCATCGAGCGGCTGTTGCAGCGTACTTTCCCAGGCCTGTCGGCACGCTGTACGCATGAGCTGCTGCAGCACTGCAGCGGGGCGCAGCTCGATACTCTCAGCGCCATGCAGCGGATTCCTTTGGCGGTGGCCGAGCGTGCACGGTGGTCACTGCGCGAGAGCCGTCTGGACAGGGCATGCGCTGGCTTGCGTCTGCCGCGTTGCGTCAATCCCGACACTGAACGCCTGGCCTTGGGCTTACTGAAGCGTCAAGTGAATTGGCCGGACGACTTACGCATCGAAGTGCGCGACGGTAGCCCGGGTGGGCGGTACTTGGCCGGCATGGGCGCCGAGGCTGCGCAGGACGTACGGTGTATCGTACGCCGCAGCGACGGCTACCACTATGCCGGCCAAAACACGACCGGTTCATATCTTGCGGCGTTGTTGGCTGCTCTGGATGAGACGCAGACAGCCGATCTTGGCGACGCAGCTGCCAGTCCTGACGCCTTGGGCACGTTGCTGATCGAGGCCGCTGCCAGCGACCGTACCCAGGCGGCCGAGCTCTGTGGCATGCCCCGGCTGGGCGTGGGCCTGCGCCCCCCGGGCCGTTTGGGGGATGGGCGTATCGGTTATGTCTTGAGTGGGCGAGGTGAAAGCAGCCGACGTGCCATTGGCCGGGGTATTCACCAAGTGTTTCCGACAATGACTGACGGGGAACTGCAAGCCTACCTGCTCGACCTCATGGAACGGCGGGTCGGGTTGTGGGAGCACTATGGCCAGCTCATGGATCAGCTCACGCGCCTGCGTGAAGGCCTGCGTCAGTGGCGTAGGGACGCCAGTAACCCGCTGGAGGCTCTACGCCGCCGCCGGGTCGCTACTGCCATAAGGCGCAGTTGGCGGCGCAAGATAACCGACGAGGCCGGGGACCACGCGCTGATCATCACCGGGGAGCGTATCGGTAGCCTGCCCCATTTACCGGAGGGGGTGAGCTTTGTTCATGTGCGACGGCTGATCCTCAGCGACCTGGGCCTTGGTGAAATCAATCAGGATTTTCTTCGGCGCTTTCCCAATCTGGTTGAGCTCGACCTGTCCGGCAATCGCTTGACTGCTGTTCCTCAGGGCATTGAACGGTTGTCCCATCTGCGCCATTTGAACCTGAGCCGCAACAGGCTGGTGATGGACGAGGCCGGTGAATTGCGTCTGGCCGGGAGTGCCGCCCTGCGGCACCTGGACCTGAGCCACAACCCGCTGGGAAGGGCGCCGGTCCTCACTCGCCTCGGCAATCTGCGTGAAGTCAACCTGCGCGCTGCGAGCCTGGAAGCGTTGCCTGAGCGGATTTCGTTTCGTGCCCACGTGGACTTGCGTAACAACAACATCCGCGCACTGCGCCAGGAGTTGCACCAGTTGCGCTTGCAGGTGAACCATTTGTCCTTGCATGACAATCCACTGAGCGAAGCTGACAGATTGCTGCTGGATGAGGCGCGCGGTGTGACGCCGGGAAGTTGGGGGTCAGCGTCCGCGCGCCACCGTGCAATCGACAGCGATCTCTTCGACAACTGGGCCAACCGTGCAGGCGACAGTGAACGTGATCGCCAGCAAGCAATATGGACAGCGCTGCGTGGGGAACCGGAGTCGGGAGGGTTGTTCCAGTTTTTGGCGGACTTCGCCATTACCGAGGACTTCGAACAGCACCCTGGGCATTATCGCAGCCGGATCTGGCGGATTCTGGAAGCATGCGAACAGCACGAACGGTTGCGCCAACAGTTGTTTCTCGAGGCCTCTGGCCCACGCAGCTGTATAGACCGGTTACTGATTTTGCTGGAGCAGATGGAGCTTGGCGTTCTGGTAGTGCGTGCCGTCGAAGATAGCCATGGCAACCAGATCGAAGCCCGTTTGCTGAACCTTGGGCGCGGGTTGTTTCGACTGGACGAGGTCGACCGCCTGGCGACGCTGCACGTGCAGCGCATGCGTGCCGAGCACGCCCCACTCATCGATGAGATCGAGACCAGGCTTTTCTATCGGCAGCGGCTGGCCCACCCGCTGGGCCTGCCCATCGAGATCGACGAAATGCATTTTCCCGGTTTTGCAAACATCAGCACCAGTGACCTGCTGCGAGCGCAGGACACGGTGTTGCAGAATGAAACGACCGATGCCTTGATTGCAGCGTTGGCGCAGCGGCCTTTCTGGGGGCGATACGCGCGGGAGTTTTATGCGCAGCGCTTTGAAGACTTGGTGCAACCACTGCACGAGCGCATGGAGGCCTTGCAGGCTCAGGTGGATGAACAAGTGATCAACGAAAGCGAATTCCTTCAGCGCTGTGAAGCACTGAGGACTGATTACGATCGCAGCGAGCGGGCATTGCTGTTGCGGTTGGCGCGCGAAGCCCATGAGCGCTGGCCGGGTAAGCCCTCTTGACCCATCAAGAGGGCTTCATGGTCACTGTCAGGCTGCGCGGCTATTGGCGCGCAGCTTGCGGGCTTGCTGCAAGTACGCCTCCAGAGCCATCTGCTCCTGCGCGGTCAGCGACAGGCCCAGCTTGGTACGACGCCAGAGGATATCAGCGGCTTGCACGGCCCATTCTTCCTTCAGCAGGTAATCTACCTCGCGGGTGAACAGCCCGGCCCCGATAGCCTGTCCCAACCCCTCGGGCCCATCAATGCCATCGAGCAGCCGCCACACCCGGCTGCCGTAGGTGAGCACCCAGCGTTTGGCGATGTCGGCAGGCAGCCAGCCACAACGTGCCAGTACGGCATCGATCAGCGCCGGCACCGTGGTCATCCCCTCGGCGCCTGGCAATGGCGCGTCGGCAGTCCAGCTGCCGCGCATCTGGGTAAAGAAGGGCTTCAGTTCAGCCATGGCCGATTCGGCCAGCTTGCGGTAGGTGGTGAGCTTGCCGCCGAACACTGACAGGAGCGGCGCCTGGCCTGTTTGTGCGGAGAGGGCGAGGGTGTAGTCGCGGGTCACTGCCGAAGGGTTGTCCGACTCATCGTTGCACAACGGCCGCACCCCGGAGTAGGTATGCAGGATGTCGGCTTGGCTCAGTTGATGGTTGAAGTGCTCGTTGACGACCTTCAGCAGGTAGTCGGTTTCCTGCTCAGTGATCGCTACCTTGGCAGGGTCGCCGCTGTACTCGCGGTCAGTGGTGCCTATCAGGGTGAAGCGGTCCAGGTAAGGGATGCAGAAGACGATGCGCTGGTCTTCGTTCTGCAGGATGAAGGCATGTTCCCCTTCGTACAGGCGCGGCACGATGAGGTGGCTGCCCTGGATCAGGCGGATGCCGTACGGCGCATCCAGCTTGAGGTCGTCCTTGATGAAGCTGGCGACCCACGGGCCAGCGGCGTTGACCAGTGCGCGGGCGCGAATGCTCTGCAGGCTGCCATCGGCATGCTGCAACTCGACCTGCCACAGGCCGTCCACGCGCTCTGCGCGCAGGCAGCGGGTGCGGGTGTGGATGTGCGCGCCCTGCTCACGGGCGGCCATGGCATTGAGCACCACCAGCCGCGCGTCGTCTACCGCGCAGTCGGCGTATTCGAAACCGCGCGTGATCGCTGGCTTTAGCGGGTAACCCGGGCCAAAGCGCAGGCTGCGCGAGGCACCCAGGCGCTTGCGTTTGCCCAGATGGTCGTACAGGAACAGGCCGGCGCGGATCATCCACGCCGGGCGCAGGTGTGGGCGGTGCGGCAGCACGAAACGCATCGGTTTGACGATATGCGGCGCCTTGGCTAGCAGCACTTCGCGTTCGGCCAAGGCTTCGCGTACCAGACGGAATTCGTAGTGTTCAAGGTAGCGCAGGCCACCGTGAATCAGCTTGCTGCTGGCTGATGACGTGTGCTGGGCCAGGTCGTCCTTTTCGCAAAGGAATACTTTCAGACCCCGCCCGGCGGCGTCGGCAGCGATGCCCACGCCATTGATGCCACCGCCGATCACGGCGAGGTCATAGCAGTCGGCAAGTGGTGGCTGTGACGAAACGGGCTGGGACACGGGCAAGGCCTCCTGGGAGCTGTTCACATCGAAAGTGAACATTAATGTTCGTTTGCGAAAATACTAGCGCAACAGAACGCCCGTAGCCAGCCAGTCTTTATAGAAAAAACTGATCAGATGACAATAAAGTGAACATTTTCGAAAATTTCGGCTGGGCGGTCTGCATGCCACACAGGTTGCGGCAAGCACCCGCCACCCTCTAAACCACGTCGAGGCGGATCTTGTACTGGTTCAGCAACTGAGTGAGGGTGGGGGTAGGCGCCTGATCGGTCACCAGGCAGTCGACCAGGCTGATCGAGCCCAGGCGCACCATGGCGTTGCGCCCGAACTTGCTGGAGTCGGCGGCAAGGATCACCTGCCGGGCATTGGCGATGATCGCCTGGGATACCCTTACTTCCTGGTAGTCGAAGTCGAGCAGGCTGCCGTCCTCGTCGATGCCGCTGATACCCACCAGGGCGAAATCGACCTTGAACTGGTTGATGAAGTCGACACTGGCCTGGCCCACCACTCCACCATCCCGGCGCACCGTGCCACCGGCCACCAGCACTTCGAAATCGTCCTTGGCAGCCAGGATCGCCGCCACGTGCAAGTTGTTGGTGATGACCTTCAGGTGGTTGTGGTTGAGCAGTGCGCGGGCGATGGATTCGGTAGTGGTGCCGATGTTGATGAACACCGAGGCATGGTCGGGAATCTGCCGGGCCACGGCGTCAGCGATACGCTGCTTTTCATCGCGCATCTGGTCGGCACGCATGGCGTAGGCCGTATTCTCGATACTCGAGTCATAGGCCGCGCCACCGTGGTAGCGGCGAAGCAGGTTGAGCTCGGCAAGCTGGTTGATATCTCGACGGATGGTCTGCGGCGTCACGACGAACAGCTGCGCCATTTCTTCGATACTGACGTAACCGCGCTCGCGCACCAGTTCGAGGATTTGTTGTTGGCGGGGGGGCAGATTCATGGGCGGTCCTTTGGGGCAGCCGGACAAATTCTGCAATGATGCCGTAGGAAGGGGATGACGGCCAGTGGACGATTGGGGCCGCGTGGCGGCCCCAATGTGTTTTACGCCTCGTGCTCTTCCCAGTCACGGGTACGTTCGACGGCTTTCTTCCAGCCGGCATACAGCTTCTCTTTCTGCGTTTCATCCAGCTGCGGGCTGAACTCGCGCTCGATGATTGCCTTGTCGCGCAGTTCGTCCAGGCCGCTCCAGAAGCCGCAAGCCAGGCCGGCCAGGTAGGCGGCGCCCAGGGCTGTGGTTTCGCGCATTTGCGGGCGCTCCACGCACGTGCCGAGGATGTCGGCCTGGAACTGCATGAGGAAGTTGTTGGCCACTGCACCACCGTCCACACGCAATTCGGACAGGCGCTGGCCGCAGTCCTGCTGCATGGCATCGAGCACGTCGCGGGTCTGGTAGGCGATCGACTCCAGCGCGGCGCGGATGATGTGGTCCACCTTCACGCCACGGGTCAGGCCGAACAGCGCGCCACGGGCGTACGGGTCCCAGTACGGGGCACCCAGGCCGGTGAATGCCGGCACCAGATAGACGCCGTTGCTGTCCTTGACCTTGCTGGCGAAGTATTCGGTATCCAGGGCGTCGTTGACGATCTTCAGCTCGTCACGCAGCCATTGAACGGTGGAGCCACCGTTGAACACCGCGCCTTCCAGTGCATAGGCCACCTCGCCACGGGGGCCGCAGGCGATGGTGGTGAGCAGGCCATGGGACGATTTTACTGCCTGCTCGCCGGTGTTCATCAGCAGGAAGCAGCCGGTGCCGTAGGTGTTCTTGGCCTGGCCGGGTTCTACGCACATCTGGCCGAACAGTGCCGACTGTTGGTCACCTGCGATGCCAGCAATGGCAATGCCGCTTTTTGTCTGGCCGTACACTTCTGAAGAAGAACGAACCTCGGGCAGCATCTGCCGCGGGATGCCGAGGATTTCCAGCAGCTTGTCGTCCCACTCCAGGCTATGGATGTTGAACATCAGCGTGCGCGAGGCATTGGTGTAGTCGGTGACGTGCACCTTGCCGCCCGAGAACTTCCAGATCAGCCAGGTATCGATGGTGCCGAACAACAGTTCGCCACGTTCGGCGCGTTCGCGGACGCCCTCGACGTTGTCGAGGATCCACTTCAGCTTGGTGCCGGAGAAGTACGGGTCGGTGACCAGGCCGGTGGTGTCGCGAATGTAGTCTTCATGGCCGTCGCGCTTGAGCTGGGCGCAGATCTCGGTGCTGCGGCGGCACTGCCAGACGATGGCATTGTAAACCGGGCGGCCGGTTTCCTTGTCCCACACCACAGTGGTTTCGCGTTGGTTGGTGATGCCGATTGCGGCTACCTGGGCATGGCTGATGCCTGCCTGTGCCAAGGCCTCGACCATGGTCGCGCTCTGCGTGGCGAAGATTTCCATCGGGTCGTGCTCGACCCAGCCCGCCTGCGGATAGTGCTGGGCGAACTCGCGCTGGGAGGTGCCCACCACATTGGCGTCGCGGTCGAAAATGATGGCACGCGAACTGGTGGTGCCCTGGTCCAGGGCGATGATGTAGTTCTTGTCCTGGGTGTCTGTCATGGTCGTAGGCCTTGCGAGAATAGGAGGTCAGGGCTGGGCATGTAGCCGGCATCAATTGGCTTGAGTATCGCCCTGGCGATTGTCATTTGTCTCAGGGTTCGCGGCAGCTGCCATTGGCAGGTTGCGGGCAATCAGGCCGCGATAGGTCGCGGCACCCAGGCAAGCGCCAAGGATCGGTGCAAACACCGGAACCAGGAAATACGGTATGTCCCGTCCGCCAGTGAAGGCGATTTCGCCCCAACCGGCCAGGAAAGTCATGAGTTTTGGCCCGAAATCGCGAGCAGGGTTCATGGCAAAGCCGGTCAGCGGGCCCATGGCGCTGCCGATCACCGCGATCAGCAGGCCGATCAGCAGCGGGGCCATGGCGCCGCGCGGCAGGCCGTTGTTGTCGTCGGTCAGGGCCATGATCACGGCCATCAGGATAGCCGTGATGACGACTTCGACCAGGAACGCCTGGCCGGTGGACAGCGAGGGATGTGGGTAGGTGGAGAACACCGAGGCCAGCTCCAGGCTGGCTTCGCTACCGCGCAACATGGCGTGGGCCTGTTCGAAATCGAAGAACAGGTTGCTGTACAGGGTGTAGACCAGCGCCGCGCCGCAGAACGCGCCGCATACCTGGGCCAGCATGTAGAAGGGCAGCTTGCGCTTGTCGAAACCGGCGAACAGGGTGAGGGCGATGCTCACTGCCGGGTTCAGGTGCGCGCCGGAAATGCCGGCAGTGAGGTAGATCGCCATGCTCACGCCGACGCCCCAGATGATGCTGATTTCCCACAGGCCGAAACTGGCGCCGGCGACCTTGAGCGCGGCAACACAGCCGGTGCCGAAGAAAATGAGCAGGGCTGTGCCGAGAAACTCGGCCAGGCATTGGCTGGACAGCGTGGGTTGGCGTAGAGCAGTCGTCATGTATGACCTCGTTTTTTTTGTTGTGAGGCGCGTGGCGCTCGACAGCAAAGCCCGGTGTCGATCCCCATTGACCCCGGGCAAATACAGGAAACGCACCTTAAAAGTGCGTCATTTGTTCAGAAGCGAAAAAATATAGACAAGAAACGCTGATGTCAAAGGTCGAAAGTGAACGACCAGTCACGAAATGGTCGCTAAAATTGGCTGCGAATCCGCGTACTAGAGGTGCGCCATTGCGGTGTGCTGGCTGCGCTGTGGGAATTGTCCTAAAGTAGCCGCCGAGCCGTCCCAGACCGGAGCCCTTGCATGACCCCCGCCTTAGACCTGTTGAAGAAGCATCGCGCCGAGCACCGTGTGCACAGTTATGAGCATGACCCCAAGTCGGCGTCCTACGGTCTGGAGGCGGCGGAAAAGCTCGGGCTCGACCCGCAGCAGGTGTTCAAGACCTTGCTGGCGAGCAGCGAGAAAGGGGAGTTGCTGGTGGCGGTGGTGCCGGTGGTGGGCACCCTGGACCTCAAGGCCCTGGCCCATGCTGCCGGGGTAAAGAAATGCGAAATGGCAGACCCGGCGGCGGCGCAGCGGGCTACGGGTTATCTGGTGGGGGGGATCAGCCCTTTGGGGCAGAAGAAGCGCTTGCGAACCTTCATTGATGAATCAGCGCAGAATTTTGCAACCATCCATGTCAGCGCTGGACGGCGTGGGCTGGAAGTGGAGTTGGCGGCGGCGGTGCTGGCCGAGCATACCCAGGGCAAGTTTGCCGGAATCGGCAGAGGCTGAGCCGGGCAAGCCCGCGAAGGGCCGCAAAGCGGCCCCAGGGATCAGCAATCAGGTCGCGGAACTGTACCGACGCACGCCATTCTCCTGCCGCGGCAACTGCGCCGCAACGCTACCCGGCACCGGGAACAGCACCAGGTGATCGGCTTTCACCGCAATCCCCACATCTTCACCGACCTGAAGGTCGTTATGGCTAGGGAAGATCGCTTCCAGCTGGCTGCCAGTCGGCAGTTGCAGGCGGTACAGGGTCGATGCCCCCAGGAAGCTCTTGCCAACGATGTTCGCCTGTAGCGCGCTGCCCGGTGCATACACGATATCGTCGGGCCGCAGCAGCACGTCCACCGAACTGCCCGGTGCCATGATGTAGGCACGGTTGCCGCGCAGTTCACCCAGCTCGGTATTGACGGCCTCGTGGCTGCTCATCTGCCCACGGATGAAGTACCCCTGGCCAATGAAGCTGGCCACGAACGGCGTCTGTGGTTCGTGGTAAAGGTTGTAGGGCGTGTCCCACTGCTCCAGGCGGCCTTCCTTGAACACACCGACCTGATCGCTGACGGCAAAGGCTTCTTCCTGGTCATGGGTAACCAGGATGGCGCTGGTGCCACGGCTCTTGAGAATATCGCGAACCTCATGGCTCAGGCGCCGGCGCAACTCCACGTCAAGGTTGGAGAATGGCTCGTCGAGCAGCAGCAACTGCGGCTCCGGCGCCAGCGCACGGGCCAGGGCGACCCGTTGCTGCTGGCCGCCAGACAATTCGTGCGGGTAACGCCCGCCCAAACCGCCAAGCTTGACCAGTTCGAGCATCTCTTCGATGACGGCGGCCTGGCGTGGGTGCTTGGCGATGCCAAAGGCAATGTTCTGCGCCACGGTCAGGTGCGGGAACAGCGCATAGTCCTGGAACACCATGCCGATGCGGCGCTTTTCCGGGGCCAGGGTGAAGCCGGCGCGGGAGATGACCTCGCCGGCCAGCTGGATCTCGCCTTCGTGTACCGGTTCGAAACCGGCAATGGCGCGCAGCGTGGTGGTTTTCCCGCAACCGGATGAACCCAGCAGGCAACCGATGTCGCCTGCGTTCAGGTGCAGATTGAGGTTCTGGACGATGCGCTGGTCGCCGTAGCCGCAGGCGAGGTTGCGCAGGTTGAGCAGTAGGGGTTGACTCATGCGTGGTGGTAAGCCGGTTCTACAAGGAATTCGAGAAGCGCCTTCTGTGCATGCAGGCGGTTTTCAGCCTCGTCCCAGGCGACCGAACGTGGGTCGTCGAGCAGGTCCTGGCTGATTTCCTCGCCACGGTGGGCGGGCAGGCAGTGCATGAAGAGGACATCGGGTGCCGCCAGGTCGAGCAGTTCGCGGGTGACCTGGTAAGGCGCGAAATGCGCCAGGCGCCGTGCAGTTTCCTCCTCCTGACCCATGGAAGTCCAGACATCGGTGACCACCAGGTGGGCATCACGCACGGCTTCCTTGGCATCGCGGATGATCTGCACGCGGTCACCGCCCAGCGCCATGAAGCGCTGATCCGGCTCGTAGCCTTCGGGGCAGGCGATGCGCAGCTGGAAATCGAACTGCCTGGCGGCCTCGATATAGGAGTTGCACATGTTGAAACCGTCGCCGATCCAGGTCACGGTCTTGCCCTGTATCGAGCCGCGGTGCTCGAGGAAGGTCTGCATGTCGGCCAGCAGTTGGCATGGGTGCGACTCGTCGGACAGGCCGTTGATCACCGGCACGCGCGATTTGGCGGCGAATTCGGTCAGCGTGCTGTGGGCGTGGGTACGAATCATTACCACATCGACCATGCTCGACAGCACGATGGCGCTGTCACCGATCGGCTCGCCACGGCCCAGCTGGGTGTCGCGTGGCGACAGGAAGATGGCCTGGCCGCCCAGCTGGATCATGCCAGCCTCGAACGACACGCGGGTACGGGTCGAGGATTTCTCGAAGATCATGCCCAGCACGCGGTTCTTCAGAGGCTCGAACAGCACGCCTCGTTTGCGCAGGTCCTTCAGCTCGATGCCGCGGCGGATCACCCCGAGCAATTCGTCGGTGGTGAAGTCCAGCAGGGAGAGAAAGTGCCTAGCGCTCATGATTGACTACCTTATCTGCAACGGTATGCAGGTCGACCGTATGGTTTTTTTTGACAACGGGATTGACCTGCGGCGTAAGCCGCACGGGGCGGACGAAAATAGGGAAAGGCGCAATACTATAAGTAAATGTCGCCTGAAGCCAAGGGGGAACAGCGGCCTGATTGCAAAGGGTGTTGCAAAGGGTGTCTTCACCCGTCGGCCTGTGCTGTTTTTTATTTGCTACACGAGGTTGTACAGGGCTTGCTGGCAATTTGGCAAATGGCTGTCGCAAATCGTGTGCCTGATGTCGGTGGATTCACGAGGCGAAGGGCGCTGGCCGGGGGCAGGGGGCGGGCGCATAGTCAGTGTTCGACAACAACAAGGCAGAGGCGGCCATGACCAAGACCCTGCATCACCGTGCCTGTCACCTGTGCGAAGCAATCTGCGGGCTGAACATCGAAGTCAGCCATGAAGACGACGGGCGGGCGCTAATCAGCTCGATCAAGGGCGACCCCCAGGACCCGTTCAGCCGTGGCCACGTCTGCCCCAAGGCCGTGGCCTTGCAGGACATCCAGAACGACCCTGACCGCCTGCGCCAGCCCCACAAGCGGGTAGGGGAGCGTTGGCAGGCCATCGGCTGGGACGAGGCCTTTGCTCTGGCCACGGATAAGTTGTGGGCGGTCCAGCAGGCCCACGGGCGCAATGCGGTGGCGGTCTACCAGGGCAACCCAAGCGTGCACAATTACGGTTTGATGACCCACAGCAACTACTTCCTCGGCTTGCTCAAGACACGCAACCGTTTCTCGGCCACCTCGGTGGACCAGCTGCCACAACACCTGGTCAGCCACCTGATGTATGGCCATGGCCTGCTGCTGCCGATTCCGGATATCGACCACGCCGACTTCATGCTGATTCTTGGCGGCAACCCGCTGGCCTCCAACGGCAGCATCATGACCGTGCCCGATGTGGAAAAGCGCCTCAAGGCCCTGCTTGGCCGGGGCGGGCGCCTGGTGGTGGTGGACCCTCGGCGCAGCGAAACGGCGGCCATGGCCGATACCCACCTGTTTATCCGTCCGGGTGGGGATGCAGCCTTGTTGTGCGGCGTGCTCAACACCCTGTTCGAGGAGGGCCTGGCGCAAGGTTCGCACTTACCCATCAACGGCCTGCAGCAGGTGCGTGAGGCCCTTGCCCCCCTCAGCGCCGAAGCCATGAGCCCGCATTGCGGCATTGCCGCTACGCAGATCCGCCAGCTGGCACGGGACTTCGCTGCGGCAGAAAAGGCCGTGTGCTATGGCCGCATGGGCGTTTCCACCCAAACCTTCGGCACCCTCTGCCACTGGCTGGTGCAACTGATCAACCTGGTGACCGGCAACCTCGACCGTGAAGGCGGCGCTTTGTGTACCGAGCCCGCCGTCGACTTGGTGGCCACAACCTCGGGCGGCCATTTCAACGCCTGGCAGAGCCGGGTGTCGGGTTTGCCCGAGTACGGTGGCGAGCTGCCAGTAGCGGCCCTGGCTGAAGAGATGCTGACACCTGGCGAAGGGCAAGTACGCGCCTTGGTGACAGTGGCCGGCAACCCGGTGCTGTCCACGCCTAACGGTCGCCAGCTGGATGCGGCCCTGGAAGGCCTGGAATTCATGCTCAGCATCGACCTCTACATCAACGAAACCACTCGGCATGCCGACCTGATCCTGCCTTCCACCTCCTCGCTGGAAAACGACCACTACGACAGCACCTTCAACTTGCTGGCCGTGCGCAACGTCACCCGCTTCAACCGGGCGATCCTGGCCAAGCCTGACGGCGCGCTGCACGACTGGGAAATTTTCGTCGGCCTGGCCCAGGCGTTTGCCAGGCGTGCCGAGCTTGAGTTGAAACCGACCTGGGCACCTGCGCAGATGATCGATCTGGCCTTGCGCAAGGGGCGCTATGGTGAAGCAACGCCTTGGCGGCTGTCACTGGCAACGCTGGATGAGCACCCACACGGGCTTGACCTCGGGCCATTACGCAGCAACCTCGCTGCGCGCCTGGCGACTACCAGCAAGGCTGTCGAAGCGGCACACCAGGTATTGCTGGACGACCTTCACCGCCTGACGCAACTGGCACCGCCCGTACCGGGTGAGCTGCTGCTGATCGGCCGCCGCCATGTGCGCAGCAACAACTCATGGATGCACAATTTCCACCGCCTGGTGAAAGGCAAGCCTCGCCATCATCTGTTGATGCACCCGCAAGACCTGCAACAGCGACAGTTGCAGGACGGCCAGCGGGTGCGTATCCGCTCCCGCACGGGTGATCTCGAAGTCGAGGTGCAAGCCTGCGAGGACATGATGCCCGGTGTGGTCAGCCTGCCCCATGGCTTCGGTCACGGTCGTCAGGGCGTGCACATGCAGATCGCCCAGGCGCAGCCCGGGGTGAGCGCCAATGACCTGACCGACGAGCGCTTGCGTGACCAGGTTTCCGGCAACGCTGCGCTCAATGGCGTACCCGTGCAGGTGGAGGCCGCGTAAGGAACAGCAAGGCCGAGCACGCTGCTCGGCTTTCCGTTACAATGCGCCACCGTGCCGACAACAGCGTCGCAAAGTTAAGCCGAGGTGCTACATGGATATCATCGAAACGATCAAAGAGCAGATTGCCAACAACACCATTCTGCTTTACATGAAAGGCTCGCCGAATGCCCCGCAATGCGGGTTCTCGGCCAAGGCATCGCAAGCAGTGATGGGTTGTGGCGAGAAGTTCGCCTACGTCGACATCCTGCAGAACCCGGAAATCCGTGCCAACCTGCCAAAATATGCCAACTGGCCGACCTTCCCGCAGCTGTGGGTAGCCGGTGAGCTGGTTGGCGGTAGCGACATCATGCTGGAAATGTTCGAGAAGGGTGAGTTGCAAACCCTGATCAAGGACGCTGCTGCCAAAGCCAAGGCTTCCGAAGCCTGAGCTTCCGGCAAGCATAAAAAAACCCGCTGATAGCGGGTTTTTTTATGCGGCGAATAATTATTCTTCGCCCATCTGCGACTGCAGGTAGTTTTCGATAGTGATCTTGTCGATCAGCCCCAGTTGGGTTTCCAGCCAGTCGATGTGCTCTTCCTCGGATTCGAGGATCTCTTCAAGCATGTCACGCGAGCCGAAGTCGCCAGCGGTTTCGCAATGGGCGATGGCTGCCTTCAGGTCGGCCAGGCCTTTCTTTTCAAGCTTCAGGTCGCACTCGAGCATTTCCTTGGTGTGCTCGCCGATTAGCAGCTTGCCCAAGTCCTGAACGTTAGGGATGCCTTCGAGGAAGAGAATACGCTTGATCAGTTTGTCAGCGTGCTTCATCTCGTCGATGGATTCCTTGTACTCGTGCTTGCCGAGCTTGTTCAGGCCCCAATCTTCGTACATGCGTGCGTGCAGGAAGTACTGGTTGATCGCGACCAGCTCGTTTCCGAGGATCTTGTTGAGATGCTGGATGACGCTTACGTCGCCTTTCATTACGGGTTCCTGCCCTGTAGAAGTGTGCCAATACAGTGAAGTTTGAGCCCGATACTTAGTAGTGTCAAACCTAAGTTGTTGAATAATAAGTGAAAATTAATAGGAATAAGAATGTTTGTGAACCGCGTTGGAGCGCTAACTTATTGAATTCAAGGCATAAAAAAACCGGACACAGGGTCCGGTTCATTGAATTCTGGGGTTTCAGGCCGCGGTAAATTCCACGGGATAGGGCAGGGCGGCCTGGCTGACCTGAAGCTCGGTCAGGGTCTCACGGACCACTTCCTTGGCCAGGCAGGCGCATTTGCCACACTGGCTTGCGACATTGGTCGCGGCTCGCACTTCCTTGTAACTGCAGCATCCTTCATAGATCGCATCGCGGATCTGTCCGTCGGTGACGCCGACACAAAGACACACATACATAAGGGCTGACCATCGCGGGTTGAGTCGATGGATTGGAGCTTAATGTTAATGAGAATGCTTGTCAAAGTGCTTTCTGAAAAGGCTGTGCTTGAGCGACCGGTGGTTGCCTGCCTGATGGATTCGGCCTGTCATCAGAAGCCGTGTATGATGGTCGGCCTTTGTTGGATGTCGGGCAAGCCCGTCTGGCCCGGCAAACGGTTTTTCACCCTCATCAGGAGATTACAATGAGCGTACTCGTTGGTAAGAAAGCCCCCGATTTCACCGTTCCAGCCGTGCTGGGCAATGGCGAGATCGTCGACAGCTTCAACCTGGCTTCGGCCATCAAGGGCAAGTACGGCCTGGTGTTCTTCTACCCGCTGGACTTCACCTTCGTCTGCCCGTCCGAGCTGATCGCCCTGGACAACCGCATCCCGGACTTCCAGGCGCGCAACGTCGAAGTGATCGGCGTGTCGATCGACTCGCACTTCACCCACAACGCCTGGCGTAACACCCCGGTCAACAACGGCGGCATCGGTCAGGTGAAGTACACCCTGGCTGCCGACATGACCCACGAAATCTGCAAAGCCTACGACGTAGAGTCCGAAGGCGGCGTGGCCTTCCGTGGCGCCTTCCTGATCGACACCAACGGTGTTGTCCGCTCGCAGATCATCAACGACCTGCCACTGGGCCGTAACATGGACGAGCTGCTGCGCCTGGTTGACGCCCTGCAGTTCCACGAAGAGCACGGCGAAGTCTGCCCTGCCAACTGGAAAAAAGGCGACAAAGGCATGAACGCTTCGCCAGAAGGCGTCGCAGCCTACCTGAGCGAGAACGCTGGCAAGCTGTAATTGCCGCTCGCATAAAAAAACCGGCCTTCGTGGCCGGTTTTTTTGTGCCTGGACTACAGGGCTTTCAGTGCCTGTCCTGGCTCTTTCGCGGCACAAGGCCGCTCCTGCGGGAGTACGCATACCCTGGAGGAGCGGCCTTGTGCCGCGAAAGGGCCGCAACGCGGCCCCCGGACTCAACTCAATCGTTGAAGTCGCGCCAGCCGCCCATCTCTTTCCAGCGGTTGACGATGCCGCAGAACAGCTCGGCCGTCTTCTCGGTGTCGTACCGCGCCGAGTGCGCCTCACGCCCGTCGAAGTCGATGTCCGCGCTCTGGCAGGCACGCGCCAGCACGGTCTGGCCATACGCCAGGCCCGCGAGGGTAGCGGTGTCGAAGCTCGAAAACGGGTGGAACGGGTTGCGCTTCAGGTCGTTGCGCGCCACCGCCGCATTGAGGAAGCCCAGGTCGAAGCTGCTGTTGTGGCCGACCAGGATCGCCCGCTTGCAGCCATTGGCCTTGAGTGCCTTGCGTACGCCGCGGAAGATGTCGGTCAGCGCGCTTTCCTCGCTGACGGCCATGCGCAGCGGGTGGTCCAGCTTGATGCCGGTAAACTCCAGCGCGGCGGCTTCGATGTTGGCGCCCTCGAACGGCTCTACCCGGTGGAAGTAAGTGTGCTCGGGGAACAGGAAGCCTTTCTCGTCCATGCCGATAGTGACGGCGGCAATTTCCAGCAGGGCATCGGTGGCGCTGTTGAAACCACCTGTCTCCACATCCACCACTACCGGCAGGTAGCCGCGGAAGCGCTCGGCCATCGGGTGGCGCGAACCGCTGCTGCCTTGGGTGTCCATGTCGTCTTCGTAGAGTTCTTCGCTCACGCGTTTTCCTCCAGCAGGCGCCAGCGCAGTTTTTCACCGGCGCGCAGCGGGATTACGGTCTGCTCGCCAAATGGCAGGCTGTCCGGGGCGGTCCATTCTTCACGCACCAGGGTAATGGTGTCGGTGTTCGCCGGCAGGCCGTAGAAGGCCGGGCCGTGCAGGCTGGCAAAGCCTTCCAGCTTGTCCAGCGCGTTACGCTGCTCGAACGCTTCGGCGTACATTTCGATGGCCGCGTAGGCGGTGTAGCAACCGGCGCACCCGCAGGCGGCTTCCTTGGCGTGACGAGCGTGCGGTGCCGAGTCGGTGCCCAGGAAGAACTTCGGGTTACCGCTGGTGGCCGCGTCCAGCAGCGCCACCTGGTGGGTGTTGCGCTTGAGGATCGGCAGGCAGTAGAAGTGCGGGCGAATGCCGCCAACCAGCATGTGGTTGCGGTTGTACAGCAGGTGCTGCGCGGTGATGGTCGCGCCGACGTTGGCCGAAGCCTCGGTAACGAACTGCGCGGCATCGCCGGTGGTGATGTGTTCGAACACCACTTTCAGCGTCGGGAAGCGCTCGACCAGACGACGCATGTGCTCGTCGATGAAGCGCTTCTCGCGGTCGAAGACGTCGATCTCGCTACGGGTCACTTCGCCATGCACCAGCAGCGGCATGCCAACTTCCGCCAGCGCCTCGATGGCCGGGAAGATGTTGTCGATGCTGGTCACGCCCGAATCGGAGTTGGTGGTAGCGCCGGCCGGGTACAGTTTGGCGGCGTACACGATGCCGCTGGCCTTGGCCTCGCGGATGTCGTCGGCGCTGGTGCGGTCGGTGAGGTACAGCACCATCAGCGGCTCGAAGCGGCTGCCGGCAGGGCGGGCGGCCAGGATGCGCTCACGATAGGCGCCGGCCTCGTCGGCATTACGCACCGGAGGAACCAGGTTAGGCATGATGATGGCACGGGCAAAAGTGCGCGCCACGTCGCCAACGGTGTGGGGCAGGACGGCACCATCGCGCAGATGGATGTGCCAGTCGTCGGGGCGCAGGAGGGTCAGGCGATCGGACATTGGGGATTCCAGGCGGGTCGAACTCAAGCCCCAATGCTACCGGAAAACCCTGGGGCGAGCACGGCTATCAAGTTTTCCGGCAGGCGTCCGATAGCCTGCAGGTAAGCCGTCAGAATTAGTGGAGCCGCCCGTGCGCCAGCGTTACCTAACCCTGTTGACCCTGTTCGCCAGCCTGCCGGCCGGCGCACTGACTTTCCAGACGCGCATGGAGAACATTGCCTGGAAGGTCGAGGGTGACCAGTTCGAGTGCCGTCTTATCCAGCCAATAGAAGGTTTTGGCAGCGGCGAGTTCGTGCGTCGGGCAGGTGAACAACCTGTGTTCCAGCTGCGTTCGGACAGCAACGTACTGGGTGCAGGTACGGCCAGCCTGCTGGCGGCGGCGGCGCCGTGGCAGCCTGGGCGGGGTGATATCAACCTGGGCAGTGTGCGCATGGCCCGCACCGGAGTGCTGTTCAGTTCCTCCCAAGGCCAGGCCAGCCGCCTGATCAACGGCTTGCTCGACGGGCGCAGCACAGTGGTGCGCAACTACACCGGTGAGGCCGATAGGCCGATGGAAGTGCGCGTGCTGCCGGTCAGCTTTGCCAAGGCCTACAGCGACTACCAGGTTTGTGCCAGCAAGCTGCTGCCAATGAATTACGATCAGGTGCGCCAGACCCAAGTGGGCTTCCCGGGTGGCGGCACCGATCTGGACGCGTCGGCGCGTGCACGGCTGGATGTGATCTTGGATTACATGAAAGCCGACCCGACGGTAAACCACATCGAGCTGAACGGCCACTCCGACAACAGTGGCAACCGCCTGACCAATCGTGACCTGTCGCGCCGTCGCGCGCTGGCGGTGGCTGACTACTTCAAGGCCCATGGCTTGGCTGAAGACCAGATCACGGTGCGCTTCCATGGCGAGCAGTACCCGTTGGTGAAGAACAACAGCGCTGCCAACCGGGCGCGCAATCGCCGGGTGAATATCGAGCTGGATCGGGTTTCGGTGGTTGAGAAACCTGTGGAAAAACCGGCTGAGCCAGCGGCGCCTGCCGCCCCGGCCCCAGCCCCAGCCAACCCGGCTGCTGCCGCGCCGGGGGCGAAGGCGCCCTGAGATCGGTGTGGCTCCAGGTGTTTGCCACGACATTTCCAGCGCCTGTGAGATCGAGCGCCGCCCGCGCGGCGCTTCGCAGCACGAGGCTGCTCCTACATCTGTTTCGGGCCAGTTATTCCTGAAGTTGCAGCGCTGCGCCTTGGCGTCCACGTCGATATCGTGCCAGGCGAACAAGGCGTTCGCGTGCTCAGGCACAGGCGTGACTGGCCGGAAACAACTGTAGGAGCAGCCTTGTGCTGCGAAGCGCCGCGCGGGCGGCGCTCGATCTCACAGGCGCTAGAGATGGTCATGCATACACCCGTCGCCCTTCCGACAGTTCCTGTCGCTTTGTCGTCAGAAGCTGTCGCCCCACTGTAAATTTATCCGCAAGGTCGTTAGAATCGATCCCTTTCCGTACAACCCCGTGGAGTGATGGCATGGCGGACGTAAAAAAGGTCGTACTGGCGTATTCCGGCGGCCTTGATACTTCGGTGATTCTCAAGTGGCTGCAGGATACCTACAACTGCGAAGTGGTGACCTTCACCGCTGACCTGGGTCAGGGCGAAGAGGTCGAGCCGGCCCGTGCCAAGGCCCAGGCAATGGGTGTTAAAGAGATCTACATCGACGACCTGCGCGAAGAATTCGTGCGTGATTTCGTGTTCCCGATGTTCCGCGCCAACACCGTATACGAAGGCGAGTACCTGCTGGGTACTTCCATCGCCCGCCCGCTGATCGCCAAGCGTCTGATCGAAATCGCCAACGAAACCGGCGCTGACGCCATTTCCCATGGCGCCACCGGCAAAGGCAACGACCAGGTGCGTTTCGAGCTGGGTGCCTACGCCCTGAAACCAGGCGTCAAGGTCATCGCCCCGTGGCGTGAGTGGGACCTGCTGTCCCGCGAAAAACTGATGGACTACGCCGAAAAGCACGGCATCCCGATCGAGCGCCACGGCAAGAAGAAGTCGCCGTACTCGATGGACGCCAACCTGCTGCACATCTCCTACGAAGGCGGTGTCCTGGAAGATACCTGGACCGAGCACGAAGAAGACATGTGGCGCTGGAGCGTCTCGCCTGAGAACGCCCCGGACCAGGCGACCTACATCGAGCTCACCTACCGTAACGGTGACATCGTTGCGATTGATGGCGTCGAGAAGACTCCGGCCACCGTCCTGGCCGACCTGAACCGTATCGGCGGTGCCAACGGCATCGGCCGCCTGGACATCGTCGAGAACCGTTACGTCGGCATGAAGTCGCGTGGCTGCTACGAGACCCCAGGCGGCACCATCATGCTCAAGGCCCACCGTGCCATCGAGTCGATCACCCTGGACCGCGAAGTCGCTCACCTGAAAGATGAGCTGATGCCGAAGTACGCCAGCCTGATCTACACCGGCTACTGGTGGAGCCCGGAGCGTCTGATGCTGCAACAGATGATCGACGCTTCGCAGGTCAACGTGAATGGCGTGGTACGCCTGAAGCTGTACAAAGGCAACGTGATCGTGGTCGGCCGCCAGTCGGACGACTCGCTGTTCGATGCCAACATCGCGACCTTCGAGGAAGATGGCGGCGCCTACAACCAGGCAGACGCGGCCGGCTTCATCAAGCTGAACGCACTGCGCATGCGCATTGCTGCCAACAAGGGCCGTTCGCTGCTCTGATTGCTGGCACGTGTCGTAGAAACCCCGGCTCAGGCCGGGGTTTTTTTCTGGCTGCAGAAACGTCCGGGCTTTTAGCGCTCGTCGTTCACGACGTTGCCCTCGAGTGCGCTGATCGACAGCTGCGCACATTGCCGCCTGTCCAGATTGCAAAAGCGCCAGGTACGCGCTGGTACGGGGGGGTGGGCTAGTGCAGACAGGAGTTGCTGTTCCATCATGCGGTTGGCGTCGGGGCCGGAAAACATGAACGTGACTGGCTCGCCCTTGGTCGCTTCGTGGGGACTGTTGGTCATGGCAGGAGTGGCCACGTTGTTGGGGATCGGCATGTTGTCATCCGTCGTTCTGCCGGGCGATGGGCTGTAGAACGACTTGTAGTTGAAATTGAGCGTCAGGAAGAACAGTGCTGTGAGAAAAAACGGGAAGCCCACCAGAAACCAGGTGTAGAGTTTTTGGCTGGACTCGCTGAGAAACGGCAGTGTCGCGAGCGCGGAGGCTTCGATGATCCCCGCGAAGATGGCAATGATCGTCAGCGGGGCGACAGGTTGTGCTTGGGTCATTTGGGCCGTCTCCAGCGGTTTTGCCCATCTATACCTGACCGTTGAACTCAACTAAAGACTGGACTGGTTTCCGGGTGAGAACTAATCGCCGAATAGCCTGGTTGCCTTGATTTTTCAGCGTGTTTGAGTTGGATATTTCTTCAAGTGGGCGTCAGGTTTTCAACTGGTGCGAAATTGCGGGCGGGTGATACCGTCAGTTTGGTGATAAAGAATTTAGTTATTACAACTGCAGTAATTATTTGTAGGAAATTTCCGTAAGTTCTGTAAGTTTCATCTGCTCATCAGTTTCGCTGGGAATTCGCCGCGCCATCGGACGCCCTGTCGGTTATCGTGGCGTGCCAAAGCAAAAACAATGAATCAATGGATATCGCATGAATAAAGTGCTTATCGTGGATGATCATCCGGTCATACGCCTGGCCGTGCGCATGCTGATGGAGCGGCATGGGTATGACGTGGTGGCGGAAACCGACAACGGGGTGGCTGCACTGCAACTCACACGGCAACACCTGCCGGATATCGTGGTACTGGATATTGGCATCCCCAGGCTTGATGGCCTGGAGGTGATCGCGCGCATGGCAACGTTCAGCCCGGGGAGCAAAGTCCTGGTACTGACGTCGCAGGCCCCCGGCAACTTCTCGATGCGCTGCATGCAGGCGGGGGCATCGGGTTACGTGTGCAAGCAGCAGGAACTCACCGAATTGCTCAGCGCCATCAAGGCCGTGTTGTCAGGGTATAGCTACTTCCCCAACCAGGCCTTGCATGCGTCGCGTGGCAGGGGAGGGGGGAGCGAGACGGATATGGTCAACCGTCTTTCAGCGCGCGAGATGACCGTGTTGCAGCAGTTGGCGCGGGGGCGCTCGAACAAGGAAATTGCCGACAGCATGTTCCTCAGCAACAAAACGGTCAGTACCTACAAATCCCGGCTGTTGCTCAAGCTCAATGCGCGGTCGCTGGTTGACCTCATCGAACTGGCGCAGCGGCAAGGTCTTAACTGACTGCCAGGCCGCAAAGCCTCCCGTCAGGAGGCTTTGCCAGGGCTCCCGAGCAGCGCTACAGGTCGTAGTCGAAATCGGCCAGTTGCTTTTGCAGGCGCCGTTCTTCCAGCATGTTGTCGATGGTGCGGCGTTTGCTCAGGTTGGTCTTTGCGCTTTCCACCTGGGGTTCCGCTTCATCCTCTGTGGCAACAAAATCATCTTCGATCGACAGGTCGTCTTTATCGGTGCTCATGAGTCGCTCCAAGCCAAGGGGCCATTGGCCGTCCTTATAACCAGAAAGCAGACGCTGGTAAAAAAGATTTTTTCAATCGCCGCGAGTGGTTTTGAGCTATCGGCTCAATCGTCACTGGTCTTGTGCTTGTATTCGCACAAGTCTTCGATCCGGCAACTGCCACACCTTGGCTTGCGGGCCTGGCACACATAGCGCCCATGCAGGATCAACCAGTGATGGGCGTCGAGCAGGTAATCCTTTGGCACGAACTTGACCAGTTTCTTCTCCACCTCCAGCACCGTCTTGCCTGGCGCGATGCCCGTGCGGTTGCTGACCCGGAATATATGGGTATCCACCGCCATGGTCGGCTGGCGAAAGGCAGTGTTAAGCACCACGTTGGCGGTCTTGCGGCCCACGCCGGGCAGTGCCTCCAACGCTTCGCGGGTTTGCGGCACCTCGCTGCCGTGCTGCTCTATCAGCATCCGGCAGGCTTCGATGACGTTTTTGGCCTTGCTGTTGTAAAGGCCGATGGTCTTGATGTATTCGCTCAGGCCTTCAACGCCCAGGGCATGGATGGCCTCGGGGGTGTTGGCGACGGGGAACAGGCGGGCGGTGGCCTTGTTGACGCCGACGTCAGTGGATTGCGCAGACAACGTCACGGCGACCAGCAGTTCGAACGGGGTGGTGTAGGCCAGTTCTGTCTTGGGGTCGGGGTTGTCTTCGTGCAGCCTGCGAAAGATCTCCAGGCGTTTGGCGGCATTCATGAAATCAGAGCTTTCCTTGACGACGTGGGTGGGCAGGGCCCGGACGCAGGCGATTGTACAAGGCCAGCAGCAGTCCGAGCAGTAGCAGCGCGCCGGGGGCCAGGCTGGCCAGGTGCAGGCCGGTCAGCTCAGCCAACCCTTGGCGGCTGGCGCCGAGCAGCAGGCAGATGCCAAGCACAGCGCCAAGGTGCCTGACGAGCAGGCGCCAGCGGCCCTGATCAGGCAACAGGTGGTCGTAAGCCAGGCATGGCAGGCAAAGCAGCGCTGGATAGTGGCCCAGGGCTATGGCCAGTGGCAGCAGCCACGCACGCAAGGCCAGTTGCAGGCAGCTTGCCAGGGCGGCCAACAGCAACAGGCTCGCCAGCACGTACGCCCAGTTGGCCAGCCGCTGGCGCAAGGGTGCCAGCAACACCTGGTGCAGGCTAACCATCACGATCGCGCACACGCCGATGGCGGCGCCCTCGCGCAGCGTTACGGTGGCACCGAGCATGGGCACAAGGCTTGCTGCCAGCCAGTAGACGCTATTCATGCGGGGTGACCTCCAGCAGCGTGCTGCGCTGCTCATCGAAGTAGCTCAGGGCCTCCTGTAGTGCCGTGATCACGGCCCGTGAGGTCACGGTTGCGCCGGCCAGTTGGTCAAAGTCGCCCTGGTCCCGCTTCAGCGCCCAGTGGTCGCCCAACTGACGGTTGTCAAACTGCTCCAGCCAGTGCACCTGTGGGTCTCCCAGGCGTGCGCCCAACCCCGGGCTTTCCTGTTGCTCGACCACTTGGCTACCGATCAGCCGGCCGTCGGCGGCGATGGCGATGCTCAGCACGATCGGCCCGACATAACCTTGGGCCTGGGTGATCAGGATGATTGCGGTGGGCTCGCCGGCTCGGGTGGCCCGGTAAGTTGCCAGGATCCGGCTGTTTGGCCGCTGGGCGGCGGGCCTTGGCAGGGGGCTGTCCAGTGGCTGGTTGTCGTAACTGCCTTCAGGCAGCACCGCCAGCCGCTGGCGGCTTTGCAGTTGCTTCTCGGCGCTGACGATGGCGGTACTGGTCCAATGTCGCCAGGTCAGCGTGGCAGACACAGCCAGTGCCCCGGTCAGCAGCAGCAGGCCTGCGTCACGCGCAAGGCGGTTCATCGGGGGGCCTGCTGGCGTTGCAGGGCCAGGCGCTCAAGGCTCGGTGCCATGAGGTTCATCAGCAAGATGGCGAATGCCGTGCCATCCGGGTAGTTGCCCCAGGTGCGAATCAGGTAGATCAGCAGCCCGGCTCCCAGGCCGAAGCACAACCTGGCCCATTCATTCTTGGGGCCGGAGACGGGCTCGGTGGCAATGAAGAACGCCGCCAGCATGGTTGACCCAGAGAACAGGTGCAGCAAGGGTGAGCCGTTGGAGTCCGACCCCGAACCGTTCCAGCCCAACAGGCTGAACACGAATAGCCCTGCCAGCAAGCCCGCAGGCGCGTGCCAGCTGATCACCTTGCGCTGCAGCAGGAACAGGCCGCCAAGCAGGAACGCCAGGTTGGCCCATTCACTGCCCCTGCCGCCAATACTACCGAAGCCCGGATGACTGGCGAACAGCTCGTCAATGGTCAGGCTGCGATTGTGGCGCAGGCCGTCGAGCAGCGTAGGCCGAGCCCAGCCATCAATGTGCTGACCACCTGTAAACACCTGCTGCAGGCTTTCCAGCAGGCCAGGTGCAGGCCCTGGCCAATGGTTCATCTGCAACGGGAAGCTCAGCAATACGAAGGCATAACCTACCATGGCCGGGTTGAACAGGTTGCGCCCGACACCGCCAAACGCTTGCTTGCCGATGCCGATGGCAACGCTGGTGGCAACCACAGGTAACCACCAAGGGGTGAGGGTGGGCAGGGCGCACGCCAGCAAGATGGCTGTCACCAGTGCGCTGCCATCGCTCAGCGCCGGCTTCGGCGGTTGCCCGCGCATTGCAAGCAGCAGGGTTTCGCACAGTATGGCGGCACTGGCGCAGAGCAACAGGTTTACCAGCAAACCCCAGCCGTGCAGCCACAGCAGTGTCAGCAGGCCAGGTATGCAGGCCAGCAAGACCAGGCCCATGCTGGTGCGTAGTCGCGGGTCGGGGCTGGTGTTCATTGTGCAAACAACCCATTGAAGCCGGAAAATGCCATGGCCATTACCCCGGCACCGATCAATTCGATAGGCAGGCCGCGCAGCACGCCGGGGATATCGGCATGGGCACTGCGCTGGCGCAGGTCAGTGAACAAGACCAGCGCCAGCCAGAAGCCACCACCGGCCAGCAAGGCTTGCAGCAGAATGGCGGGCCACGTGCTGTCGTCGCTGGCCTGCTGTAGCGCCAGCCCAAGCGCTACGGCATTGCTCAAGAGTAGGCCTGGCAACCCCGTCACGGGCCAGGTCGGGCGCCATTTGGCCAGCAGCCACGGCACACCCCATGCCAGCAATGCCAGCCAGGGCAATAGCACGAACAGGGCAAGGTCTTGGATGTGCAACGGGGCAAGCACCCCTCGCACCAGCAACTGGGCACCGATCACGCCCAGCGCAATGCACAGCGCGCAGGCCAGGCCGTGCACATGCAAGTGCAGCCTGGGGGCTGACGGTTTTAGCAGGCACAGGTGATTGACCAGCGCCGCGCTGATCAGGACCAGGATGTAGTCGCTCATGAGATGACGATAGCCGGGAATCAGGGTGGTTGTCCGGCAAGCAAGGCGCAGAAGGAACTGCCCCGGCACGAGGGCCGGGGCAGGGGCGTTACTTGATGCGCTGGCCTGGCTTGGCGCCGCTGTCCGGGCTCAGCAGGTAGATTTCTTCACCGCCAGGGCCGGCGGCCATGACCATGCCCTCGGACACGCCAAAGCGCATCTTCCGTGGCTTGAGGTTGGCAACCATCATGGTCAGGCGGCCTTCCAGCTTGGACGGGTCGGGGTAAGCCGACTTGATGCCGGAGAACACGTTGCGGCGCTCGTCACCGATATCCAGGGTCAGTTGCAGCAGCTTGTCGGCGCCGGCTACGGCTTCGGCCTTGACGATCAGTGCCACGCGCAGGTCAACGGCAGCGAATGTGTCGAACTCGATTTCTGCCGAAAGCGGGTCCTTGGTCAGCTCGCCATTGCCGGCCGGGGCCTTGGCTTCGGCGGCCAGCAGGTCTTCCTTGCTGGCTGCGACCATGGCTTCGACCTTGGCCGGTTCGATGCGGCTCATCAGTGCCTTGAACGGGTTCAGCTGGTGGTTTTCCAGGCGCGACAGGTGGTCGTTCCAGGCCAGCGGGGCAACGTTGAGGAAGGCCTCGGCGTCGGCGGCCAGCACGGGCAGCACGGGCTTGAGGAAGATCACCAGCTGACGGAACAGGTTGATGCCCTGGGCGCAGATGGCCTGCACTTCATCCTGCTTGCCTTCCTGCTTGGCCAGCGACCACGGTGCCTTGTCGGCGATCCAGGCGTTGGCGCGGTCGGCCAACGCCATGATCTCGCGCATGGCGCGGCCGAAGTCGCGGCCTTCGTAGGCTTCGGCGATAGACGGGGCAGCGGCCAGGAAGGCCTCGGTCAGCTCCGGTGCGGCATCGCCGGCCACCATCACGCCTTCATTGCCTTTGTGGATGAACCCGGCGCAGCGGCTGGCGATGTTGACTACCTTGCCCACCAGGTCGGAGTTGACCTTCTGCACGAAGTCTTCCAGGTTCAGGTCCAGGTCGTCGACACCACGGCCCAGCTTGGCTGCGTAGTAGTAACGCAGGTATTCCGGCTGCAGGTGGTCAAGGTAGGTGCGGGCCTTGATGAAGGTGCCGCGCGACTTGGACATCTTGGCGCCATTGACGGTCAGGTAGCCGTGCACGTTGACCGCGGTCGGCTTGCGGAAGCCGGCGCCTTCGAGCATGGCGGGCCAGAACAGGGCGTGGAAGTTGACGATGTCCTTGCCGATGAAGTGGTACAGCTCGGCCTTGGAGTCTTCCTTCCAGAAGGCGTCGAAGTCCAGCTCGGGACGGCGTGCGCACAGGTTCTTGAAGCTGGCCATGTAGCCGATTGGCGCGTCCAGCCACACGTAGAAGTACTTGCCCGGTTCGCCCGGGATCTCGAAGCCGAAATACGGCGCGTCACGGGAGATATCCCACTCCTGCAGGCCGGAATCCAGCCATTCGGCCAGCTTGTTGGCCACCGCATCCTGCAGGGTGCCGCTGCGGGTCCACTGCTGCAGCATGGCCTGGAAGTCGGGCAGCTTGAAGAAGAAGTGCTGCGAATCACGCAGTACCGGGGTGGCACCGGAAATCGCCGACTTTGGGTTCTTCAGCTCGGTAGGTGCGTAGGTGGCGCCGCATTTTTCACAGTTGTCGCCGTACTGGTCTTCGGCCGCGCACTTGGGGCAGGTACCCTTGATGAAGCGGTCGGCCAGGAACATGCCCTTTTCCGGGTCGAAATACTGGGTCACCGAACGGGTGGCGATGTGCCCGGCTTCACGCAGGCGCGTGTAGATCATGCTCGACAGTTCGCGGTTTTCTTCGCTGTGGGTGGAGTGGAAGTTGTCGAACTCCACCAGGAAGTCTGCGAAGTCGCCGCTGTGCTCGGCCTGGACGTTGGCGATCAGCTGTTCCGGCGTGATGCCTTCTTTTTCGGCACGCAGCATGATGGCCGAGCCGTGGGCGTCGTCGGCGCAGACATAGATGCACTGGTTGCCGCGCATTTTCTGGAAGCGGACCCACATGTCTGTCTGGATGTACTCGAGCATATGGCCAAGATGGATGGATCCATTGGCATAGGGCAGGGCGCTGGTGACGAGAATCTGACGTGGCTCGGACATGGTGGCTCGGCTACTTATCTGGCTACGGGGTAAAAATGAGGGTGATCGGCCACTATAAAGGGCCGGCGAAGATATTTCACCCCGCATGCGCATCTGCTGACGATTGACGGGTTAGGATAGGCGCCTGTTCTACATCAAGTTTGCCAATGGGAGTCTCCATGAGTGCCGTCACCCGTGCCGCCGTCGAAGGCGTGCTTCGCCAGTACACCGACCCCTACCTGAACCAGGACCCGGTCAGCGCCGGTTGCGTGCGCGCCATTGATATCCAGGGCGCGCAGGTCAGCGTGCAATTGCAGTTGGGGTATGCCGCCGGGCTGTTCAAGAGCGGCTGGGCCCAGGTGCTGCAGACCGCCATCGGCAACCTCGAGGGCGTCAGCAGCGCCCAGGTGTCGATCGATTGCCAGGTGGCCGCGCACAAGGCCCAGGCCCAGGTACCGGCCATGGCCAACGTCAAGAACATCATTGCCGTGGCCTCGGGCAAGGGTGGGGTAGGCAAGTCGACCACCGCGGCCAACCTGGCCTTGGCGCTGGCCCGCGAAGGCGCGCGCGTGGGTATTCTCGATGCCGACATCTACGGCCCAAGCCAGGGCGTGATGTTCGGTATTGCTGAAGGCACCCGCCCACAGATCCGTGACCAGAAGTGGTTTGTGCCGATCAAGGCCCATGGTGTGGAAGTCATGTCCATGGCGTTCCTCACCGACGACAATACGCCGATGGTCTGGCGAGGCCCGATGGTCTCTGGTGCGCTGCTGCAACTGGTGACCCAAACCGCATGGGACGACCTGGATTACCTGGTGATCGACATGCCGCCGGGTACCGGCGATATCCAGCTGACCCTGGCGCAGAAGGTGCCGGTGGCCGGCTCTGTGATCGTTACCACCCCGCAGGATCTGGCGTTGCTGGATGCCAAGAAAGGTGTGGAGATGTTCCGCAAGGTCAACATCCCGGTGCTCGGCGTGGTCGAGAACATGGCCGTGCATATCTGTTCAAACTGTGGTCATGCCGAGCATCTGTTCGGCGAAGGCGGTGGTGAGAAGCTGGCGAGCCAGTATGGCGTCGACCTGCTGGCATCGTTGCCGTTGTCGATGCTGATCCGCGAGCAGGCCGACAGCGGCAAGCCCACGGCGATTGCCGAGCCGGAAAGCCAGATTGCCATGGTCTATCAGGAACTGGCCCGCCAGGTGGGTGCACGGATCGTCTTGCAAGAAGCGGCGGCACCGGCGATGCCGAGCATTACCATCAGCGAAGACTGACGCATTTCCTGTGGGAGCGGCCTTGTGTCGCGAGAGGGCCGCAAAGCGGCCCCAGCAGTATTTGGTTGGATCACATATCTTGGGGGGTGCTTCGCCCCCCCTTTCGCGACACAAGGCCGCTCCTACACAGGCATAAAAAAACCCGCCAGAAGGCGGGTTTTTTTGAAAGCCAGGAAGCGAGATCGACTTAGGCGATCTGAACTTCTTCAGCCTGCATGCCTTTCTGGCCGCGGGTAGCGACGAAAGTAACAGCCTGGCCTTCTTTCAGGGTTTTGAAGCCGTCAGCTTGGATGGCTTTGAAGTGCACGAACAGGTCGTCGCCCGACTGAGGGGTGATGAAGCCGTAGCCTTTTTCATCGTTGAACCACTTAACGGTACCGTTTTGACGGTTGGACATTTTTCTGTCTCCTTGGACAATTTAAGAACGGTCAGGAAAAACCCTGCCCGGGACTGAGCGCAAAGAGAGCAGAAAATTCAGCGATGGGCCGATCAGGATCGTGCATCAAACTAGAGATTCTCGGTGTCACGTGCAGCACAGTGGCGCCACCTTACCCCACTTTCCGCAACCTGCCAATGGTCTGAGGATGCATTAGGCAAATTCGGATCGACGGTGGCTGCAGCCTCCGCTTGGCGCGGGATGCGGCATAGAACTTTAACCTGGGCGCCGGGACCGGTAAGATGCGGATCACGATTTTTACCACGCAACTCTTCAGGACACCCCCGCCATGAGCATCAAATCGGACAAGTGGATTCGCCGCATGGCGCAGGAACACGGCATGATCGAACCATTCGTCGAGCGCCAGGTGCGCGGCGAACAGGACAGCCGGGTCATTTCCTTCGGTGTCTCCAGCTACGGCTACGACGTGCGCTGCGCCGACGAATTCAAGGTTTTCACCAACATCAACTCGGCCACCGTCGATCCCAAGAACTTCGATGCCGGCAGCTTCGTCGATATCAAGAGCGACGTGTGCATCATCCCGCCGAACTCCTTCGCCCTGGCCCGCACCGTCGAGTACTTCCGCATTCCGCGTGACGTGCTGACCATCTGCCTGGGCAAGAGCACCTATGCCCGTTGCGGCATCATTGTCAACGTCACCCCGCTTGAGCCAGAGTGGGAAGGCCATGTGACGCTGGAGTTCTCCAACACCACCACGCTACCGGCAAAAATTTACGCCAACGAAGGCGTGGCACAGATGCTGTTCCTGCAGTCTGACGAAGAGTGCGAAGTGTCCTACAAGGACCGTGGCGGCAAATACCAGGGCCAGCGCGGCGTTACCCTGCCACGTACCTGACCCGACAAACGCGGGGAATTCCCCGTGCCTTTGGCACTCCAACGCAGTAATGCCGGTGCGCATGATGTGCATCGGCCTTCGTCAGGAGCCGCCAATGAAACTCCATCCCGCAATCAGTGCCAAGCTGGCAGGCCTGCAGCCAAACCACATCGGGTTGTTGCCCTGGTCACTGCTGGCGCACCCGCTGCCGATGCAGGCGGGGGGCGTGCCCCATCAGCCTGATCCCGATACGCCACAGCCACCGGAACCGGGTGAAACGCAACCCATGGAGCCGGGTGAGCCAACGTTGCCGGACGAGCCGCCGCCAGCGCCTGTAGCCTGAGCACTTTTACAGCGCCCAGACACGCCCTGCGCCGGCCAGGTATACGCGGCCGGTTGCGCCTGGTGCGATTGTCCAGCCGCCGGTGAATTCTCCGAATGCCGGTAGCAGGCTGACGCCTTCATCGATCAGGAAGCATGGCAATCGCACGCGCTGACGGGCCTTCCCGCGCAGGACGAAAGCCGGGTGTACATGGCCTGCCAGCACCGGGTGCATCGTGTGGGGCCGGGGCTCGTGCTGTAGCGCAAACGGCTCCAGTATCCAGGGTTCGTCCTGTACTTCAATGCGCAGCGAGGCGGGTGGATCGCCAGCGTTGCGATCGTGGTTGCCGCGTATCAGCACGATATGCAGGTGCGCATGCCGCTCCCGCCACACCTGAAGCCTGGCCAGCGTTGCGGGTGCGCGGGCGGTGCGCGCATGGAGAAAGTCGCCAAGGACGATGAGTTGCTCGCAGTCGTGCGCTGCCAGCAGGGCGTCTAGGCGGGCGAGGGTCGCTGCGGTGGTGCCGCGCGGTACTGGTTGATGCAGGGCGCGATAGCTGGCGGCCTTGCCGATGTGCAGGTCGGCAACCAGCAAGGCCCGGCGAGCAGGCCAGTAGATGGCCTTGTCGGCAAGCAGCCAAAGCGTCTGACCGCAGTGCTCGATGGGCTGATGGGTCATTCTGGCCCGCCTGCCGCGCGTTCAAGCTCGGCGACCATCCGGGCAATGCGGTCCGCCAGTTTTTCGGTGCTCAAGGTCTCGCGCATGCCCTCCACCAGCAAGGCAAAGGCCAACGGCCCTGGCCGTTTCAACATACGCATATCCAGTTGCAGGCCGTTCATTTTCAGCAAATGCCGATGCAGCCGTTCGATTTCCAGCTCCTCGCTCAGCACCTCATCCCGCGCCTGACCCAGCAGCAGATTCCCGGCGTCATGCTTGCGGAAAACCTCGTAGAACAGCCCACTGGACGCCTGGATCTGTCGGGTGCTTTTTTGCGCCGCCGGGTACCCGCCAAACACCAGCCCGGCTATCTGGGCGATCTCACGAAAGCGCCGCAACGCCATTTCTCCCGCATTCAGGCTGGCCAGCACATCTTCCAGCAGTTGCCCGGTTGCAAGCGCCTGAGGTAAGTGCGCCGCCCAGTCCACGTTACCGGGGCTGAGCAGTTCGAACCCGTAATCGTTGACAGCAATGGACACCGACAGTGGCTGCACGTGGCTGACCCGCCAGGCGATCAGGTTGGCCAGGCCCAGGTTGGCCATGCGCCCGGCAAACGGGTACAGGAACAAGTGCCAGCCCTGGCGGGATTTGAACGTCTCGGCCAGTAATGTGCCGGTGGTGGGCAACGCTGACCATTGGGCCTGTAGCGCCAGCAGCGGGCGCACCGCACGCATCTCAGGGCCGTCGAAGCGTTCATGGGCTGCGGCATCGAGCTGTTCGACCAACGCGTCGGCCAGTTCGCTCGACAGCGGCATGCGCCCGCCATTCCAGCGGGCCACCGCAGCCTTGCGCGCAGTGCTGCGACGCACATAGGCCGTCATGTTTTCCACGCGCACCAGTTCCAGCACGCGCCCGGCAAATACCAGCGTATCGCCGGGCCGCAGGCGTGAAATGAATGCCTCTTCAACACTGCCCAATGTCTTGCCCCCGCCGCCCTTGGACCAATATTTAAGTTGCAGGTTGGCATCGCTGACGATGGTGCCGATGCTCATGCGATGGCGCCGCGCCAAGCGCTCGCTGGCGACCCGGTAAATGCCATCGGCCTGGCGTTCGACACGCTGGTAGTCCGGGTAGGCGCTGAGTGAGCCGCCGCCGCGGCAGACGAAGTCCAGGGCCCATTGCCACTGGCTGTCGCGCAATGCGGCGAACGCCCAGGTGCTGCGCACTTCGGCCAGTAGCTGTTCGGCGTCAAAGCCACTGCCCAGGGCCATGCTGACCAAATGCTGCACCAGCACGTCCATGCACAGCCGTGGCGAGACGCGCGCTTCGATGTGCCCGGCCGCAAGTGCCTGGCGCGCCGCTGCGGCTTCCACCAGTTCCAGGCTGTGAGTGGGCACCAGGGTTATGCGCGAACGCCGCCCCGGTGCATGGCCGGAGCGGCCAGCCCGCTGCATCAGGCGGGCAATGCCCTTGGCCGAGCCGATTTGCAGCACCCGCTCCACCGGCAGGAAGTCCACGCCCAGGTCCAGGCTAGACGTACAGACCACTGCCTTCAGGCTGCCCTGCTTGAGGCTGCGCTCGACCCAGTCTCGGGTTTCCCGGGCTAGCGAGGCATGGTGCAAGGCAATCAGCCCTGCCCAGTCGGGGCGGGCTTCAAGCAGGGCCTGGTACCAGAGTTCGGCCTGGGCACGGGTATTGGTGAACACCAGGCAGCTGGCACTGGCATCGATCTCCTGGCTGACCTGGTCGAGCATCTTCAGGCCCATGTGGCCGGCCCACGGGAAGCGCTCTATTGCCGCCGGCAGCAGGGTATCGACCTGCAGCGCCTTGTCCTGGCGGCCCTGCACCAGCAGGCCGCCTTGCGGCAACAGCACCTCCAGCGCGTGTTGCAGGTTGCCAAGCGTGGCAGAGAGGCCCCAGGTGGGCAGGTCGGGGTGCCACTGGCGCAGGTGGGCCAGCGCCAGTTGCAGTTGTACACCGCGCTTGTTGCCCAGCAGTTCGTGCCATTCATCCACCACCACCAGGCGCAGCGTGGCGAAATCTTCGCGCGCCTGTGCCCGGGTCAGCAGCAATGTCAGGCTTTCGGGGGTGGTGACCAGCACGCTGGGCAGGCGCCGTGCTTGCCGGGCGCGTTCGGCGCTGCCGGTGTCGCCGCTGCGCACGCCTACACGCCAGGGCAGTTCAAGCTCATCGAGCGGCGCCTGCAAGGCGCGCGCAGTGTCGGCGGCCAAGGCCCGCATGGGCGTGACCCACACCACCTGCAAGGGCACAGGTTGGCTGCCCTGGGGCTTGGGCTTGAAAGCGCGAAGCGCGGCGAGCCACACGGCGTAGGTCTTGCCGGCGCCGGTGCTGGCGTGCAGCAGGCCAGACTCACCACGCTCGACAGCTGCCCACACGCGTCGCTGGAAAGCGAACGGCTTCCACCCTCGTTTGGCGAACCAGGCATTGGCAAGGTCGGTGGCGGCGGGCATGAGGCAGTGGTCCGTCGAAGGGTGTGCTTCTACAGACCATCCGCCAGGGGCAATGGTTTTACCGAATCAGTTGCCCAGCAGATAGCCGCTGCGGCACACCTGCTCGCCGGCCACATGGGCGATGACCATGCCAGCCGTTGCCATGCGCCGCACGCTGCGGGCGTACAGCAGGCCCGGCTGGCTGTTACGCACTGCGGTCACCCGGTCGCTGAGCGGGTCGATGATTTCCGCGATCAACTGGCCGGCTTCCAGGTGCTGACCGGGTTTGGCGTGATACACCAGCAAGCCGCCGAGTGGCGTCGACACCGGTTCCACAGCGGCCAGCGGCGTGGCGGGGTGGAGCAATGCTGGCAAGGAGGGGCTGGCGCCTTCGATTACACCCGCGTGGGTCAGGAAGTTGATTATCGCTTGGCAATCCTTGCTGGCCAGGTCATGACAAACATCCGCCTGGCCGCGCAACTCGACGGTCACCGAGCAGCAGCCCAGCGGAATCGGGAAGCGCTTGCCGAAGCGTTGCTGCAACTGCCACCAGACCAGGCTGAAGCATTCGTCGAACGACTGTCCGCCCGAGTCGGTGGCCAGCAGGCTGGCCTGGGCCCCCAGGTAGCGGGCCAGCGGCTCGATCTGCGGCCAGGCGTCTGGAGTGGTGTACAGGTGCTCGACCGCCTCGAAATCGCAGTGCAGGTCCAGCACCATGTCGGCGTCGCAGGCCAGCCGCTGCAGGATCAGGCGCTGGGCCTGCAGGGGTGTGCGGGCCGGGTGTGCGTCCAGCCCACGGCGCAGGTATTCGCGGATAAGTGCGATGTTGTGGGCCGGGTCCTGGGCCAGGTGTTCTTCGATCTGGTCGCCGATGCTGTCCGACAGGTCGACGAAATTGCGGTTGAAGTTCTCGCCGCTTTGCAGTTCGAAGCGCCCCAGTGGCGCATCCAGCAGCACTTGCTCCAGGCCGACCGGGTTGGCCACCGGTACCAGGATGATTTCACGTTGCAGGCGGCCTTGTTGTTCAAGGTCCGCCAGGCGGCGTTTGAGGTGCCAGGCCACCAGCATGCCCGGTAGCTCGTCGGCGTGCAGCGAGGCCTGTATATAGACCTTGCCACCACCGCGGGGGCCGAAGTGAAAGCTGTGCAGTTGGCGGGTGATGCCCGGAACGGGTGAGAGCAGGTCGTGTGTTGAATGGTGCATGGTGGTCCTGGATGCGTGGCGAATACGGTCTGCGACACGGGTCGGCACAAAGATAGAAGCATAGTTTTTGGCCTTGCGCCTCCATCGCTTGCGCCTCGATCACCGTGCTGGCCTCTTCGCGGGCATGCCCGCGAAAAGGCCCTCCGGGGGCCGAAACTGCCTCAGGCCAGCAATGCCTGCAGGGTCGCCAGGTCATCCGCCTCTTCCACCGGCTTGTCCAGCCGCCAGCGCAGCATGCGCGGAAAGCGCACGGCGATGCCGCTTTTATGGCGTTTCGATAATGCGATGCCTTCGAAGCCCAGTTCGAACACCAGCGTCGGCGTCACACTGCGCACCGGGCCGAAGGTTTCCACCGTGGTCTTGCGGATAATGGCGTCGACCTTGCGCATTTCTTCGTCACTGAGCCCGGAGTAGGCCTTGGCAAAGGGCACCAGTGCGCGCCCCTGTGTGCCGGCCGGTGCGTCCCACACGGCGAAGGTGTAGTCGCTGTACAGGCTGGCCCGCCGGCCGTGGCCGCGCTGGGCGTATATCAGCACGGCATCGACGCTGAACGGGTCGATCTTCCACTTCCACCAGGTGCCCATGTCCTTGGTGCGCCCAACGCCGTACAAGGCTTCACGTTGCTTGAGCATCAGGCCCTCGACACCCAGGCTGCGTGATTGCTCGCGCTGGCGGGCGAGGTCGGCCCAGTCCGGGCCATCAAGCAGGGGCGACAGCAGCACCGGGGCCAGTGGGTGGTCTTCCACCAACCGTTCCAGTTGCCGGCGGCGCTCGTGCTGCGGCCGGTTGCGCCAGTCCTCGCCTTGCCACTCCAGCAGATCGTAGGCTTGCAGCACCACCGGGGCATCGCTCAGCAATTTTTTGCCTAGCGTCTTGCGCCCGATGCGCTGCTGTAGCAGGGCAAAAGGCTGGACGGCCAGTTCAGCGGGGGTATCGCCTGGCTTCCATACCAGGATTTCACCATCCAGCACCACGCCATCGGGTAACGTCTGCGCCAGGCTGTGCAGCTCGGGGAAGCGTTCGGTAACCAGCTCTTCGCCACGCGACCAAACCCACAGTTGGCCTTCGCGCTTGACCACTTGGGCGCGGATGCCGTCCCATTTCCACTCGATCTGCCAGGCACTTGGCGGCCCAAGCAGTGTGTCGAACTGTTCCGTTGGCGCTTGCAGCGGGTGCGCCAGGAAGAACGGGTAGGGCTGGCCGCCGCGCTGGCTGTGTTCATCGGCCGACTCGGCTGCAACCAGCCTCTGGTAGCTGGCCGCTGTTGGACGGTGGCTGATATCGGTATAGCCGACCATCCGCTGGGCGATGCGTTTGGCGTCCAGCCCGGCCAGTTGTGCCAGGGCGCGGGTGACCAGCAGCTTGGACACGCCCACGCGAAAACTGCCCGTGATCAGCTTCAGGCACAGCATCAGGCTGGGGCGGTCCAGCTGCGCCCACAGCGGCTGCAGGCGCTGCTGAACCTGCTCAGGCGATAGCCCGCGCAGCGGCAGCAAATATTGCTCCACCCAGGTGGCAAGGCCTTCATTGCTGCCATCGGCGTGTACGGGCACCAACAGCGAAATGGTTTCGGCCAGGTCACCTACTGCCTGGTAGCTTTCTTCAAAGAGCCAGTCCGGCAACCCGGCCTGTGCCGTTGCCTGTTCGCGTAACACGCGCGTGGGCACCAGCTGGCGCGGGCGCCCGCCGGCCAGAAAGTACACGGCCCAGGCCGCATCCTCGGCGGGGGCACTGGCGAAATAGTCGCGCAGGGCCTCAAGCTTGGCATTGCTGGACGTGGTCGCGTCCAGGCGCAGGTACAACGTGGCGAAGGCTTTCATGGTGCAGGTTCGGTAGTGGCGACGTCGTCCTCGTCGCCGTACTCGGTGGCGAAGGCGCGGGCATCAAGGCCTTGTTCGTTGAGGTAGCGCACCAGCACATTGACCGAGCCGTGGGTAACCATCACCCGTTCGGCGCCGGTCTGGCCGATTGCCCACAGCAGGCCGGGCCAGTCGGCATGGTCCGAGAGCACGAAGCCCCGGTCCACGCCGCGCCGTCGGCGGGCGCCGCGCAACAGCATCCAGCCGCTGGCGAAGGCGTCGCTGTACTCGCCGAAGCGGCGCATCCAGCTGCTGCCACCGGCCGAGGGTGGTGCCAGGACCAGCGCCTGGCGCAGCAAAGGGTCGTTGCGCGGGATATCGCCGGCATAGTGGGTCTGCGGCAGGTGTATGCCGGCGTCCCGGTACACCCGGTTGAGCGGCTCGACGGCGCCATGCACGAGGATCGGGCCGATGCTGGGGTCCAGCCCATGCAGAATGCGCTGGGCCTTGCCGAAGGCGTAGCAGAACAGCACGCTGGCCTTGCCCTGTTCGCTGTTGGCCCGCCACCAGGCATTGATGCCGGCGAAGATCTCACCCTGGCTTGGCCAGCGGTAGATCGGCAGGCCGAAGGTCGATTCGGTGATAAAGGTGTGGCACGGCACCGGTTCGAAGGGGGTGCAGGTGCCATCGGGCTCTACCTTGTAGTCACCAGAGGCGACCCAGACTTGGCCCTGATGCTCCAGGCGCACCTGCGCCGAGCCCAGCACATGCCCGGCCGGGTGCAGGCTCAGGGTCACACCGTGGTGTATCAGGCGCTCGCCATAGGGCAGGGTCTGCAAATTGATACCCTGGCCCAGGCGGCTGCGCAGGATACCGGCGCCGGGGCTGGCGGTCAGATAATGGCCATTGCCGGTGCGTGCATGGTCACCGTGGCCATGGGTGATCACGGCGCGGTCCACCGGCCGCCAAGGGTCTATGTAGAAATCACCGGGCGGGCAGTAGAGGCCTTCGGGGCGGGCGATAACGAGGTCCATGGCATGGGCGCCGGTTTGGAGTTACCAGTTAGGAGCCATGCGGGTGAAAGGAAGTTCGACAGGAAATGGTTGGGGCTGCCAAGCAGCCCCAAAGCAGGCAATGCCGTTTATTTGCCGGGCACCAACGTAAGCCGCGGGTTGCCATACGCCCTGCCGAAGTTTTGCGGCTGTAGCGGCAGGCTCATGAAGCGCCCTTTGAACCAGGCATCCAGCCCGTCACTGTAGTGCGCGCTGGCCGGATTGCCGGACTGGCCGCTGCTGGTCAGCACCTGCAAAGGTTCGGCCTGGCCGAAGTCGACGATCATCCGCGCCGAGGCCGGCAGACGGGTGTCGAAGTCGCTGCCCCAGGCATACGGCGTGAGGGCCAGGGTCGTGAAATCGCCGCCAGCGGCCAGCGGCGAACGGCTGGTGGCATCGCCCAGGCCATGGTAGGCCGGTGCCGGCCAGCGGTACTGGTGCAGCTTGCCCCACTGCCAGGCGCGGCGGTCGGCACCCAGTTGTGCGGTGCCGGCATCCACCGCGCCAGCCAGGCTGCGGGCGAGGATGGTGGGTTTGTCTTCTTTCTGCGGGGTGCTGCGGTCATCCCAGAACGGGCTGTCGTCGCGCCCCAGCAGGTGATCGGCCTGCGCCGAGAACGACAACCGGGCATTGCTGACGAACGCCTGCCACGCCGGGCCGGACTCTGGGCCGAGGTCGTCGAGGAACGTTTGCCGTGCAACTTCCTGGAGGAACAGCTCGTACAGCGCTGCATCCGCCGACACCGGGCTCAGACGGCCGTCGAAAGCTTTCAGCCGGGCCAGCGCGTCTTTGGCCTTGTCGCGCTGTGCGGCGGGCAGGGCATCGATCGCCTGTTTCAGTGGCTGGGCCATGCCAGGGGCATCGAACATCTGCTTGAGCTTGGCGGCCAGCAGGGTCTCCTGATCGTTTTGCAGGGCCATCAGGCTGCGGCTGTCGTGGCGGCCATTGCCGGCCAGCTGGGCCAGGCGTTCAGCGCGTTCCGGGTAGTACCAGGTGCTGGACAACTGCATCCCATAGCCACGTGGCAGGCTGCGCTGGTTGGCGTGGCCGATCCAGCCGGCGGGTGGGTCCTGGTCGTAGGGGTGCAGCATTGGGTCGGCATAGCCGTCCCAGTCATAGCGCCCGTCCCAGCCCGGCGAGGGCAGCAGGCCCTGGCCTTCGCGGCGGTTGGGGTAACGGCCGCTGACCTGCCAGCCGATATGGTCGGGCTCGGCGAAGACGAAGTTGAGGGCGGCGGCGGTCACTTCACGGGTGCTGTCGAAGGCGCGCTCGACGTTCTTGGCACGGGTCAGGTCAAACAGTGCATCCAGGCTGCGGTCGCCCTTGAACTGTGGCAGGTTCAGCGCCAGGCCCAGGCTGGCGTTATCAGGTTGGGCCAGCAGGGTACCGTGGCGGGTGTCGTACATCACCTCGCGCAGCGGGCGCTGGCCCCGGACGAAGAAGGTTTCGCTACGGGCGCGGGCCGGCAGCCATTTGCCATCGGCGAGGTAGGTCAGCTGGCTGCCCTGGCGACGCAGTTGCTCCAGGTACAGGTCCTGGTTGTCGGCCATCACGGCGCTGCTGCTCCAGGCCAGCTTGCCGTTGTAGCCAGCCAGCACGATCGGCAGGCCGGGCAACGACAGGCCGGCAACCTGGTACTTGCCCGTGTGGATTTGTACCGGGCTCAGGGCCCAGGCGGCGCGGCTGTCGCTGGCCAGCAGGCTCTTGCCACTGCGGCTGCGCTGCGGGCCCAGCGCCAGGTTGGCAGAGCCCGGGCTGCCGAGCAGATCAAGGTCGGCCAGTTTCTGGCTGGCGGCCGCCAGCGCTGGCAGGCCCGGCAACTGGCTGGCCAGGTTCAGGCCCTTGAGCTTGTCCACTTCCGTTTCGGCCAACGGCTCATCCGGTGCACCTGGCAGCAACCAGGCCAGCTTGTCACTGCCGGCTTTCTGCGCCAGGGTCAGGGCGCTCAGTTCTTCCTGCAGGTTCACCGACTGGCTGAACGCGTACAGGCAGAAGATCAGCGCCGAGTCTTCGGGCTTCCAGTACTCGGGGCGATAGCCGCTGTTGGCAAGGTCGGCCGGCAGCTTGTCGCGGTAGCGGAACAGGTAGGCGTTGACCCCGCGTGCATACACTTCGAAGAAGCGCTTGAGCCGTGGCGATGCGTCGGCGTATTGCTGGGCGGCGCTCTGCTTGAGGTTGGCAGCGCGCATCAGGCGGTCGATGTCCAGCGCGTCGCTGCCGGCCAGTTCGGCCAGGCGGCCCTGGGCGAGCAGGCGCATGGCGACCATCTGTTCGATACGGTCGCCCGCGTGCACGTAGCCCAGGCTGAACAGCGCATCATGGAAGCTGCTGCTTTCGATCAATGGCGCGCCCATGGCGTTGCGGCGGATCGAGACGTTCTGCGCCAGGCCTTTGAGCGGCTGCACGCCGCTGGTCGGTGGCACGCTGTCCTGGTGGCCGCCCGTCTGGCAGCCGGCCAGCCCGAGCATGCCGAGCAGCGTGGCGGCGGTTGCAAACCGCAGGCGGAAGGGAGGAAAGGCGGGGGCGGCCATGACAAGGGCTCCTGCAAGGCGAGGCGGGTTTCGAAAGGCGCTAAGGTAGTAAGCGCGCAGGCGCCGTGCAAGGTCCTGTGTCGGTTTATTTGCCTGCGCGGGCTCAAACGTTGAAGTGGTCTGCCAGCGTGTCGGAAAAATGCGTGCAATTGATACGCGCATAGCGTCGGTAGTCACGGGTGACCGCGAATGCAGAGCCGGGCATCAGCAGAATCTTGTGCTGCTCCAGTTTGCGCACCAGGGGTTGCAGGTCGGGCAGGTCCGGGTGGTAGACCCAGAGGAACATGCCCCCTTGCGGCGCGATCTCGAACTGCCAGCCGCGCTCGAGCAACAATCGTTGGGTCTGGACTTGCTGCCGGATCAGGCGCTGCTGTACATCCTTCATGTGCCGGGCGTAGGTGCCGTCCGACAATATGGTGTTGACGAAGCGCTCGCAAAACGCAGGCACGGCCACGCAGGTCAGCAGTTTCAGTCGGGTCAGCGGTTCTATCAGGTCTTGCGAGCAGGCGATGAAGCCCACGCGCAACGAGGCGGACAGGCATTTGGAAAAACTGCCGATGTAGATGACCCGGTCAAGGTTGTCCAGCTCGGCGAAGGTCTGGCGCACGGCAGGGCTGAAGTCGCCATACACATCATCCTCGACCACGTAGAACTCGTGCTCCACCGCCAGGCGTAGCACGCTGAAGGCGTTGTGCGGGCTGATGTTGCTGCCGGTCGGGTTGTGGAAGGTGCTGTTGCAGAAGAACGCTCTGACCTTGTGGATGGCCAGGTAGCGCCGCATTTCCTCCACATCCGGCCCGTCCTGGGTCCGCCGGATACCGACGACGTGCCCACCCGCCAGCTGGATCAGCTTGATCAGGTTGCCGTTGCCCGGCTCGTCGACGAACACGTGGTCGCCTGGCTTGATCAGCAACCGGGCAACCAGGTCCAGGCCTTGCGTGGCGCCCAGGGTGGTCAGCAACTGGTTGGGTCGGGCTTCGACACGGGTCAGCCGTTTCATGTGCACGCACAGCTGCTTGCGCATGGGCAGGTAACCCTGGATGTCGCCGTACTCTGCCAGCGAGCTTTGCTCCAGCCGCGCGGTGCGGCGAATCGCCTTGGCCAGCAGCTCGGTGTCGCGCCACGCCGGCGGCAGCCAGCCGCTGCCCAGTTTGGTGTAGTGCTGGCCGCCCTGCAGCAGCCGGAACAGCGGATCGCCGGCCATGCACTCGGGCTCGTGGATCACGCTCGTCTGCCGGCTGCGGTTGGCGACGAAGTAGCCGCGGCCGGGCGAGGCCGTCAACACACCTTCGCTGACCAGCTGGGCATACGCCGATACCACGTCGTGGTAACTGAAATCGACGGCGGCCGTGAGTTTGCGAATGGAGGGCATGCGTTGCCCTGGCGACCACTCGCCTGCATCCAGGCGCTGTTTCAACAGGTGATGAAGGCTGGAGGGGTTCATGGCAGGTCCGAAACCGTTAGAAAAAAAAGCCTAACAGTTAACGGAAATGCTTGTCGACTGTTCGTTTGCAAATGGCCAGTACCTGCCACTATCCCCTTGTCGGAACTTTCGGCTGCCAGCAAAGGCGGCACTTTTAGCGTCTGTGCAGACCAGACAACTGGATATCAAGCCCATGCATACTATGGACATGCAATCTGCCGTCATTGCCAGGCTCCCTTTGCCTGACGAACTGGCGTCATTCAAAGTAGTCAAGAATCTTGTGACCTCGGCGTTATTGGAATGCTGTTCAATCGACGAGTTCGAAGCGCTGAAAGAAACACTGATTATTGAAAGTGTTTCCGAACAGGCCCATGCCGACTTGCAGGCCTTTGCCCAAAAAGATCCAGCGGCTGGCCGCGACCTGGTATTTATTGCAAGAACTTACACCTCTTATTCTGCGGTTTTGCATTATCGGCTTGCCCACTGGGTCTACTGCAATACGGCTTCTACCTACGGTGCTGGCGGCCAGTGCCTGGCCGCCATGATCTCCAGGCGCGGAAAAATGCTCTCGGGGGCGGAAATTCATTTCCGCAGCCGTATCGGTGCGCGATTCATCATCGATCACGGCATGGGCACCGTCATTGGTGAAACATCGACCATTGGTGACGATTGCTACGTGCTGGGCGGCGTCACCCTGGGCGCCCGCGGTATCAGTGACAACCCTTCGAGCCCCAGGCACCCGACCTTGGGCAACCGGGTACAGATCGGCGCGTTCGCCAGTGTGCTGGGTGCTATCCACGTCGGCGACGGCGCCTTCATCGGGCCGGGCTGCATCATTACCAAAGACGTCCCTGCCGCCGCCCGTGTGCAGGTAAAAACATCACTGCAGGTGGTATTGGAACCATGAATTCTCTGAATTATGAAGTGTTGCGCAATACCGAGAAACTTTATTACAAGGACCAATACCTGGCGGGTGCGAATACTCAAGTAACGCGGGTACACAGTGACGGTATCGAATTGCAGAGTACCGTGGCCTATCCCGAAGGTGGCGGCCAGGAAGCTGACGTCGGCACGATTGAACTGCCGATAGGCACTGTGCGCTTTGTCTGGGTTAAAAAACTCTACGGTAGCCCTATTCGCCTGGAAGGTTTCAAAGGCGGAAAACTGGGCGGCATCATTATTCACAGCCTGCACCCTGATGACTTGCACTTGCTGGATGAAGTCACCGTCGGCATGCCGGCCCGCATCACTATAGATATCGACCGACGCGAACGGTTGACACTGTCTCACAGTGCCAGTCACTTCCTGTATGCCGCCGCCATCAGCCTGCGTGAAGAACTGAAACAGTGGACCATCGGCTGCCATATCAAGGAAGACTCGGCGCGTTTCGACTTTCTGGTCGAAGACGCATTCACTGCCGAAGACGTGGTGGAGATAGAACGGCGTGCAAATGAGCTGATCGCCTGCGATGCGCCCATCGAACACTACGCGGTGCAGGGCCTGGAAGATGCGCGCCTGTGGACCTACAACGGCATCGAAATCCCGTGTGGCGGCACACACCTTGAGTCGCCTCGGCGGATCGGGCGCATGTCCGTGCGCCGCAAACGCCTGGGCAAAGGCAAAGAGCGGCTGATCTGCGTGTTCCCCGATGCCGAAATCGATGTTTCCACCTATCACGAGCCTGCGTTATGAACAGCACACTCCCGCGGCGTACCTACCTGTACTTCACCGCACAGTCGATCAACCTGACGTCCGCTGTCATGTCCGTGACCATGGCCGCCATCGTCGGGGCCGCATTGGCGCCGGCTGCTGCGTGGTCCACCGTGCCCTACGGGTTCCAGTTTCTCTGCCTGATGCTGGCAACGTACCCAGTCTCCAGGTTGATGAGCCGTATCGGTCGCAAGAAAGCCTTCATGCTGGGGTCGATCCCCTTGGCGGCTTCTGGTGTCAGCGGTTATCTGGCCGTGGAATACCAGCACTTCCAGCTGCTGGTACTGAGCCATTCAGCGTTGGGCGTTTATATCGCCTTCGCCAACTTCAACCGCTTCGCGGCCACTGACAACCTGGCCCAGAGCCTCAAGCCCAAGGCCCTTTCACTGGTGGTGGCGGGGGGCGTGATTGCAGCCGTGGTGGGGCCGACTCTGACGGAGTGGCTCAGGGACGTGGGTGGGTACCCGCTATTTTCGCTGTGTTATGCCTCGTTCGTTGGCCTTGCGCTGATGTCGCTGTTGATTGCCGTTTGCCTGCCCGACGATGCCGGCATCGCCAAATCCAGTCAGCACGCGGAAAAAACGGCCACTCCCCGCGAACCGTTCAGCCCGTCGGTGAAAGTTGCCATGGCGGTTGCGGCGCTGAGCTACGGGATCATGAACCTGCTCATGATTCAGGCATCGATGCACATGAAACACATGCATGAGGACTTCTCTGATGTCCGCCTGGCCATCCAGTGGCATGTGGTTGCCATGTTTGCACCGTCATTCTTTACCGGCGCAATCATCCAGAAGCTGGGCATCAAGACCACCATCTGTGCCGGGCTGGCACTGTTGATCGGTTGCTCGGCGCTGAATATCTGGTCGCACAGCTACGCCATGATGACCCTGGCGCTGATTGCCCTCGGGCTGGGCTGGAACCTGACGTATGTGGGCGGCGGCGCATTGCTGGCCCAGTCGCTGCAAAACAGCCCGGCAGCGATGCAGATGCAGGGCAAGAACGACCTCGCCATTGCCATTCTGGCAACCGTCGGTGCGTTCAGCCCTTCGCTGTTGCTGAGTACGGTTGGCTGGGATGGCACCAATGCCATCTGCATGGCCCTTTGCATCGGTTTGCTCTTCGCCACTGCCGGCCTGCTGCAGAACAAGGCCTGTCTGCACACTTCAATGGAAGGTAGCCGCAAATGAGCGAGCTCATCAGCGTCAGCGAACGCATCTACACCAAACTGGAAATGAACAACCCGGGCGGCAGCCACAAATACCGGGCAGCCCGGCACATTGTCGAGCATGCCCTGCGCAACGGCGACATCATCCCGGGTGTGACCACGGTCATTGAAAAAACCGGCGGCAGTTTCGGTTTCGGCTTGCTGGCGGCCTGCCACAAGTACCAGGTTGCCGTGGAACTGGCAGTAGGGCTTGGCTTCAGCCAGACCAAACGGGATTTGCTGGAGTGTTTTGGTGCCAGGCTGATCGGCAAAGAGATGCTGGTGGCCGGCGCCACACCCAAGGATGTCGTGATGCATCACCTGGAGAACCAGGCCGCACTGGGCAAGTCCTATTTCTACACCGATCAATTCAACAACCCGGTGGGCATTGAAGCCCATCGTTACCAGACGGCCAGTGAGCTTGCCGTGCAATTGACCAACGTCGGGGCCGGGCGGGAAATCCTGTTTGTCGGCTGCGCCGGCACTGGCGCAAGTTTCACAGGCATTACCCTGGGGCTGAAGGACCACGGTTTTGACGTTTCGACCGTGTTGGTCGACCCCAGCGGTTGTGATTCAAGGGCGGGCGTGTTCACGGACCATCGCTTTGAAGGCATGGCGGTGGGTGTTTGCCCACCCTTCATGGACTGGGCGCTGGTGGACGAACGGGCTCAGGTGCAGCACGCCGAAATGCTGGCTGCACAGCGCTGGTTCTACATGCAAAGTGGCATTTTCGTGGGGAATACCGCCGCAGCCTGCCTCGCCGTCGCCCAGCGCATGGCACAGCACCCGCGCTATGCAGCAACCACCCTGGTCACCATCGCCTATGACGCCGGCCTCTGGTACCAGGACTTGCTGGGGGCGACCCGGCGAAAGGCCGCGTAGCAGGTTTTGAATCGAGTCAGTCGATCAGGCGCCGTGGCACTTCTTGAACTTTTTCTCGCTACCGCACGGGCAAGGGTCGTTACGGCCAACGTCCTTCAGGGCGTTGCGTACCGGCTCCTGGTGGCCGTGGTTGCAGTGCGGGCCGTGTACATGGCCATGATCGTGGTGGTGGTCATGATCATGGTCGTGGTTGCAGTCAGGGCCATGAACGTGGGGTTGTTGAGACATTGCAGGGTTACTCCGGGATGTGATCGCCGGGGATTATCTCACCACTGCGCGATAAGTGCAGGTCCCGATGGATGACCAACCCGGTCGCCAGTTCGCCCTCCAAGGTGTAATGCAGCGGCTGCCTGCTTTTGAGCAGCTTGGCCAGTGGCTTGAGGTGCTGCCACAGGTTGGTGCGCGCGGTAATCTTGAAGGTGCGCCGGGCGTGCCCGCCCACGCTGCGCCAGACACTGGCTTCGTCCTGCACCAGCAGCAGGTCGTTGAGGCGTATTGCATACGACAGGTTGCGGATGAACAGGCGGCTGTCATTGGGGTTGTCGACCCGCAGGTGCAGCACGAACTCCTGCTCCAGCAACCTGGCCTTGACCGTTTCGACCTCGACCAGGTGCACTTCGGGTTCGCGCCAGTCGTCACCCCCCCAACTGGCACAGCCCGCCAGAAAGGCCAGGCATGCCGTCAGTGTGCAGGGCAGCAGCAGGCGGGCGCGGGCCATCATGCTCAGCTACCCACGTAACTGGCGCAGCATTTCTTGAATTTTTGCCCGCTGGCGCAAGGGCAGGGGTCGTTGCGCCCGGCCTTCAGCCCAACCGTAGGGTCGATGAAGTACCAGCGCCCGGCATGCTGGACGAATGCCGAACGTTCACGGTGCTGGTGATCGCCATCCTGGTCGTGCCAGCGCGCGGTGAAGGTGACAAACCCGTGCTCCGGCTGGCCGCCCAGTACTTCGGCGTCTTCCACCTCCAGGCCCAGCCAGGTGCTCTGGGCGCTCCAGGCCGCCATGGCGGCCTGGTCCAGTCCGGCTTGCTGGGCCGGCAGGGTGGTGGCCACCAGGTAGTCGACCAGGCCCAGCACGTAAGCGCTGTAGCGTGAGCGCATCAGCGTCTGGGCATCCGGTGCCGGGGTACCTGCATGGTAATGCCCGCAGCAGGCGTCGAGCAGGTTGCCACTGCCGCAAGGGCAGACCGAGACACTCATCATCACCACCAGTACTTGCCGAAGTTTTCAGGGTTGGCCCAGAACCTGGCGTTGAGCCAGTCCGGGACCTGCTTGTAGTCATGTAGATCATAGGTGAACAGGCTCAATACCTGCTGGTCACGGCAGAATTTCTCGCTGGCCGACAGCGCCAGGGCAAAGAAGTCGGTGTCTTGCCAGCCGCAGGCGGCCAGGTCGGCCAGCACCGCTACCCGGCTGGCATTGAGGTTGCGAATGCCGCCGAGCAGTTCCAGGCCGGTGCGCTTGGGCAGGTGTTCCAGGCAGTCCACCAGCACCGCCAGATCAAAGCGTTGGGCCGCCAGTTCGGCCGGCAGCGGGCCCGGGGCAGCCGTGGCGATCGTCACCCGGGGGTGCGCCTGGGCGAAGGCGTCCAGCGCCGGGAAGCGCGTACCGACCAGTAGCAGGCGTTGCGGGGTGAAGCGTTCGAGCAGGGCCGCGAGGGCTTGCTGCGGGGTGCGTTGGGAAAAACCGTCGGTCATTGCCAATCCTCGTTCAAGTCGTCCAAGACTAGCGGGCCGCGGCGTGTGGGCAAAGAGGCATGTGACCACGTCGTGGCTTATTGCTGGCAGGGTTGGAAAGCGCGGTCTTTACTCCCAGAGATCGGCCTTATGCCGATTCCCCCTAGGAGAAGCAATGAAATGAGCATAGTACGCACAGCGTTACCCCTGGTACTGCTCACCAGTGTGTTGACTGGTTGTGCAGGTTTGCAAAAAACCGACTGGCCGAAATGTGCCGCCGTCGGGGGTGTAGGCGGCGCCGCTTTGGGCGCTATTGAAAGTTCCAGCTGGGCTGGCTGGGGTGCGTTGCTGGGCGGTGGCCTGGCGGCGGGCTACTGCTGGGCCCATGGCGATGGCGACGAGGATGGCGACGGCGTGCCGGATAGCCGTGACAAGTGCCCGGGCACCCCGCGTGGTGTGCAGGTCGATGCCAACGGGTGCCCGCCTGAGCCGGTAGCGGTGGTGGAAGAAGTGGTGGTGCAGAAGGAAGAAGTCATCGTCATCCGCGATGTGCACTTCGAGTTCGATTCCGCGCGCCTGACCGCCAGTGACAAAGAGCGCCTCAATACCATTGCCACGCGCCTGAAACAGGAAGCGCCGTCTGCCCGCCTGAGCGTCAGCGGCCATACCGACAGCGTCGGCTCCGACAGTTACAACCAGAAACTGTCCGAGCGCCGCGCCCACTCGGTGACCGATTACCTGGTCGAGAGCGGTGTACCGCGCAGCAGCTTCGTTTCGGTGGTCGGTGCTGGTGAAACCCAGCCGGTGGCGGACAATGCCACGGCCGACGGGCGTGCCATGAACCGCCGTACCGAAATCAAGATCCAGCGGTAGACGGTGTGCGCCCGTGCCTTGAGCAGTGGCGCGGGCGCGTCTTCATGCCAGTCAGCCGTTCGTGGCCGATGACACAGGAGCATTCAGCATGAGTGTGACGTCGAAGGCGGCATTGCCGCTGTTGGTGGCTGCCAGCCTGCTCGCGGGTTGTGCAACCCACAGCGATGGTAGTGCGCCGCTCAACCAAAGGACCTGGCCCATCTGCAGCCTGCTGGGCGGCCTGGTCGGTGGCGGCCTGGGCGCTATTGAAAGTTCTACCTGGGCCGCAGGTGGCGGTGCCCTGGGCGCTATCGCCGGTGGGCTGATCTGTTACGCCCAGGATGGCGACGAAGATGGCGACGGTATTTTCGACCGCCGCGATCGTTGCCCCGATACCCCCGCCAACACTGCAGTCGACCACATGGGTTGCCCGCTGAAGGAGTACCCGGCAGCGGCGCCTGCCACTGCACCTGAGCCCTCGCCAGAGGTGATCATCCTCGATGACAACGGTGCGGTGATGTTTGCCTTCGATTCCGCTGACCTGACCCCGGCGGCGCAGCAACGCCTGCAAGGCCTGGTGGTAAAACTCGACTCGCCGACGATAGCCAAGGTGAGTGTGATCGGGCACACCGACAACGTGGGTTCCGATAGCTACAACCAGGCGCTTTCCGAGCGCCGTGCCAGCAGCGTTGCCGAGTACCTGATCAGTCAGGGCCTGGAGCCGGGCAAGGTCACCAGCCAGGGCCGCGGAGAAAGCCAGCCGATCACCGATAACGAAAGCGAGGAGGGCCGCGCGCGCAACCGACGGGTGGAGCTGCACCTCAACTGAGCGCTGCTGGCGCCTGACTTGGCATTGCAGTTAATGTGGGTCGCACGGCCCGCTCGAACGGGCCGCCTCGACATAACAACATTCAATAGGGGCGGGGTATGAAGTTCATCCTGGGCCTGGGCAAGGTCCTGACGGTCGCTTTCTGGGGTGTGGCGTTGTTCAATCAGCTGATGCCACAACCTGTGCCTTTCAATCTGTTGATCAATGCCGCTGGCATCGTCCTGTTCGGCTTGCACCTGCTCGAGGTGCTGTTCTTCAATGGCAGCCTGCGTGGGCGCAGCCACCGCTGGTTCGACCGTTTGCAGATCCTGCTGACAGGTATCTTCCATGTCATGTCCATTCCCCGTGCGCAGGAGGCGCCGCGAAATGCGTAATCTGATGTTGCTGGCCATGTTGGCCGCTCCCCTGGCCCAGGCTGAAAGCCTGGAGGTCGCCGCCAATTCCATGCTGCGCCTGCCCGACAAGTCGGCCAGCGTGCACTTCACGCACCTGCGTGTCGCGGATGCGGCAACCCTGTTGCTGCCTGCCTCGCTTGCGCAATTGACGGTCGACCAGCTGGAACTGGGGCGTGATGCGCGCATCGCCATCGCACCCTCCGATAGCCCCCTGGTGATCGAGGCGCGTAGCGCGAAGTTGGGTGAGGGCAGTGAATTCAGTGCCCCCGGGGCGGCGGGTAGTTATCAGCGGGCAGCTCGTCCGGGCCGCAGCCTGGACCTGAAACTGGCTGAAGTGGATGCCGAACGGGTGGCGATCGATGCCCGTGGTGGCGCGGGCGCTCCGGGTTATGTGGGGCTTGATGGTGGCAACGGCCAGGCGGGTGGCTGCACCTGGGGCCAGGCCAGTCGTGGTGCCAATGGCGATAACGGCGGCGACGGGCATGATGGCGCGCCGGGAGGGCGCATTCGCCTGAGCGTGCCGCAGGGCTTCGCGCAAGAGCGCGTTGTCGTGCGCCTGGATGGTGGCGCCCCAGGCAAGCCCGGGGCGGCGGGCAAGGCGGGTAAAGGGGGAGCTAGCAAGGGTTGCCTGGTGTACAGCACCGATGCTGGCGCCAATGGCCGGCCAGGGCAGCCTGGGCAGCCCGGCCTGGCAGGCGCCGCAGGTGAGCTGATTCTGCAGCACCTGTGAACCTTTTTGGCTGCGAAGTTCTCGCGAGGGAAATTGCAGCGCCTATGCGATCGAGCGCCGCCCGCGCGGCGCTCGATCTATCTCCAACGCATAACTCAGCCGTCAGATCATCAGGCGCGAACTGGCCACAGCGACCACTGCCAGGCCCAGCAGCAGGTTGATCCCCACCATCCGCCGAATCCGCCCCAGCACCGCCGCACCCGTCGGCCAGTCCTCGGCCTGCACCGCCGTCTTCAGCTCCGGCAGCAGCAGCGCCTGAATGCGCATGAACAAGGCAAACATGGCGATGCCGCCACCGATCATTACCTGCACGTACTTCGGCGCAGTCTCGAAGCCACTGAAACGCATGTGCAACATGCCGATACCACTTATCGTCAAGATCGCCACCGCCAGCCAGACCCAGCCGAAGAAGCGTCGGAAAACTTCCACCCACAGCCGCAGCCGCGCAGGCCCTTCAAGGGCCGCAACCGTTGCCGGGCGCAGCACCAGCCAGGCGAAGAACATGCCGCCGACCCATACCAGGGCAGCCAGAACATGCAGTGTGTAGGGCAGGGCAAAGGCGAGCATCCGGATCTCCATGCGGCATAAAGGACAATAGCGGGGTATGATAGCCGCCCCATGCGAAACACTGAAAATATATCCAGCCCGACGGGCGCCTGCAGACCATGATCAGCAACGAACTCAAAGCCACCATCCAGGGCGCCTACTCGCGTTTTCTCGAAGCCAAGAGCCTCAAGCCTCGCTATGGCCAGCGCCTGATGATCGCCGAAGTGGCCAAGGTGCTTGGCGACATTGCCTGCGACGATGAAGGCCGCCGCACCGGCGAGCCTGCCGTGGTTGCCGTGGAGGCGGGCACCGGTACCGGCAAGACGGTGGCCTACAGCCTGGCCGCCATCCCGGCCGCCAAGGCCGCTGGCAAACGCTTGGTGATCGCCACCGCTACCGTGGCCCTGCAAGAGCAGATCGTCTTCAAGGACCTGCCCGACCTGATGCGCAACAGCGGGCTCAACTTCAGCTTCGCCCTGGCCAAGGGCCGTGGCCGCTACCTGTGCCTGTCCAAGCTCGACATCCTGCTGCAGGAGGGTCACGCCCAGTCGGCCACTGCCCAGTTGTTCGAGGAAGAGGGCTTTCGCATCGAGGTCGACGAGCGCAGCCAGAAGCTGTTCAACAGCATGATCGAGAAGCTTGCCGGCAACCGCTGGGACGGTGACCGTGACAGCTGGTCAGAAGCCCTGGAAGACCAGGACTGGGCCCGCCTGACCACCGACCATAGCCAGTGCACCGGCCGCCACTGCCCGAATTTCCAGCAGTGCGTGTTCTACAAGGCCCGTGAAGGCATGGGCAAGGTAGACGTGATCGTTACCAACCACGACATGGTGCTGGCCGACCTGGCCCTGGGCGGGGGTGCAGTGTTGCCCGACCCGCGCGACACCATGTACGTGTTCGACGAAGGCCACCACCTGCCAGACAAGGCCATCGGCCACTTCGCTCATTATTCGCGCCTGCGCTCCACCGCAGACTGGCTGGAACAGACCGCCAAGAACCTGACCAAGCTGCTGGCCCAGCACCCGCTGCCCGGCGACCTGGGCAAGTACATCGAACAGGTCCCGGAGCTGGCGCGCGAAGTGCGCACCCAGCAGCAGTTCATGTTCACCCTCTGCGAGCAGGTTGCCGACTTCCGCCCCAGTGAAGACACCGAGGGCCGTGAGCGCCCGCGCTATCGCTTCGAAGGCGGCGTCGTGCCGGAACAGCTTCGTGAAGTGGGTATCGAGCTGAAGAAGGGCTTTGCCCGCCTCAACGACCTGTTCACCCGCCTGGCCGATCTGCTCAAGGAAGGCATGGACGGCGAGGTCAATATCGGCATCGCCAGCCACCAGGCCGAGGAGTGGTACCCGCTGTTCGGCAGCCTGGTCACCCGTGCCCAGGGCAACTGGGAACTGTGGACGGCCTTCACCGCCGAAGACCCGGAAGACAGCCCGCCCATGGCTCGCTGGCTGACGCTGGCCGAGAGCGGTGCGATGTTCGACATCGAAGTCAACGCCAGCCCGATCCTTGCCGCCGAGATGCTTCGCCGCAGCCTGTGGAGCGTTGCCCACGGTGCGCTGGTGACGTCGGCGACGTTGACCGCGCTGGGCAAGTTCGACCGCTTCCGCATGCGCTCCGGTTTACCGCGTGATGCGATGACCTGTGTGGTGCCCAGCCCGTTCGTGCACGGCGACGCTGGCCTGTTGCGGGTGCCCGACCTCAAGGCCGACCCACGCGATGCGGCGGCACACACCGCGGCAATCATCCGCGAGCTGCCGAACATCGTCGAAGATGCCCGTGGCGCGCTGGTGCTGTTCTCCTCGCGCAAGCAGATGCAGGATGTGTTCGATGGCCTGGACCGTGACTGGCGCAAGCTGGTCCTGATCCAGGGCAACCTGTCCAAGCAGGAAACCCTGAACAAGCACAAGGCGCGGGTCGACGATGGCCAGCACAGCGTGCTGTTCGGCCTGGCAAGCTTTGCCGAGGGTGTCGACCTGCCTGGCGCCTATTGCGAGCATGTGGTGATTGCCAAGATTCCATTTGCCGTGCCCGATGACCCGGTCGAAGCCGCACTGGCGGAGTGGATAGAAGCCCGCGGCGGTAACCCGTTCATGGAAATTGCCGTACCCGACGCCTCGCTGAAGCTGATCCAGGCATGCGGGCGCCTGCTGCGTACCGAGCAAGATCGCGGTGTCATCACCTTGCTTGACCGGCGCCTGGTCACCCAGCGCTACGGCAAGGCTATTCTCAATGCGCTGCCGCCGTTCCGGCGGGAGATTTCCTGACCGCCGGAGCACTTGCTCCGGCGCGTTGTCCATTACTCAGTCTTGGTCCCGTAAGGGGCCTGAAGGAGAGCCCCAGCCTTATGGTCCGCCTCACCCTGCCTGCCGTTTTCGCCCTGTTGTTCAGCTCGCCCTTGCTGGCCGGGCAGCAGACGCTGTTCAGCTTCGTGCGCCCGGCCTCGGTGGTCAATGTGGTGACCGAGGATGCCGGCATGCCGCAGTACAACGCGGAGCAAACGGCCGAGGGCGAGGTGTTGCGGCGAGTGGTGTTCAACCCGGTCGAGCGGCCCACCCTGCGGCTGAGCCCGCAAGGCGAGGCGTGGGATTGGTCCACCGGGCAGTTCCTCACGTTGCGCATGCAAAGTGCCATGGACTGGGCGCTGACGGTGGATGTCACGGTGCAAGGCAGCGATGGCCGCACCTTGACCAGCCGCGTTGACCTGCCGGCCGGCCCCGCGCAAACCGTGATGGTGCCGCTGACGGCCAGCTCGCCGCTGAGCCAGGGCATGCGCGCCGGCCCACCCATGCCGTGGCACCATGGTGGCCAGCGCTTGCTGCTGACCAGCAGCGCGGGCGCGGTAGACCTCAAGCAGGTGGCCTCGGTCAGCCTGAGCATCCCCAGCCCCAAGGTGGCGCAGAACCTGCTGATCGAGCGAGTAGGCATTCAGGATGACGACCAGGCCTACAAGGCGGCCTATAAGGATTTGATCGATGCCTATGGCCAGTCCACGCGCGGCAATTGGCCCGAGAAGGTTGCCAATGACGAGCAGCTCAAGGCGGCCGATACGCGTGAACAGCAGCAGCTCAAGGGCTGGCTGGCTGAACGCGGCAAGCAGCAACTCGATGGCTACGGCGGGCTGCTGGCAGGGCCGGCCTTCGAGGCCAAGGGCTTCTTTCGCACCGAAAAGCGTGATGGCCGCTGGTACCTGGTAACACCGGAAGGGCACCCGTTCTATTCCCTGGGGGTGAACGCCGTCGCCGCAGATGGCGGGCGTACCTACGTCGCCGGCCGTGAAGGCATGTTCAAGGGGTTGCCGGGCGAGGGCGATGCTCTGGCCGCATTCTACGGCGAGGGCAACAACGACGATGGCAATGCCTCGTCGCAAGGGCGCCACTTCAAGCAAGGGCGCTGGTTCGATTTTTATGCCGCCAACGTGCAGCGTACCTACGGCAAACCCTGCCCGCCTGGCGCAGAAGGGCAGCCAGCCAACTGCCCGCCACTGGTTCTGGACGCTGCCCGCTGGCAAACGCATGCGCTGGACCGTTTGCAGGCCTGGGGTTTCAACACGATCGGCAACTGGAGCGAGCCCGCCCTGGGCCTGGCCAAGCGCATGCCCTACACCCTGCCGCTGTCGATCGTGGGTGATTACGCCAGCATCAGCACCGGCATGGACTGGTGGGGCAGCATGCCCGACCCGTTCGACCCGCGCTTTGCCATGGCCACCGAGCGCGCCGTGGCCATTGCCGCCCGTGATCACCGTGACGATCCTTGGCTGATTGGCTATTTCGCCGACAACGAGCTGGCCTGGGCTGCCCCAGGCAGCGACCCTAAAGCCCGGTATGGCCTGGCTTATGGCACTTTGCGCCTGACTACCGATGTACCGGCCAAGCGCGCCTTCCTCAAGCAGTTGCGTGACAAGTACCGCAATCAGCAAGGGCTGTCCAAGGCCTGGGGCATCGAACTGACCGCCTGGGAACTCATGGAAGACCCGGGCTTCGAGGCGCCGTTGCCCGACCCGCAACACCCGGAAATCGAGCGCGACTACCAGCACTTCCAGCAGGTGTTCGCCGAGACCTACTTCAAGACCATTGCCGATTCATTGAAGTGGCATGCCCCCAATCACCTGCTGCTCGGTGGCCGCTACGCGGTGAGCACGCCGGAGGCGGTCAAGGCCTGTGCCGAGTTCTGCGATGTGCTCAGCTTCAACTTCTATACCCTCAAGCCGCAGGACGGCTACGATTTTGCCCGCCTGGCCGAGCTGGACAAGCCGGTGCTGGTGTCCGAGTTCCAGTTCGGTTCACGAGATCGCGGGCCGTTCTGGCCGGGGCCGCTGGAGCTGGCGCGGGAAGAAGACCGCGGCCCGGCTTACGGCAACTTCCTCAAGGCGGCCCTGGCGCAGCCGATGATCGTTGGTGCGCACTGGTTCCAGTACCTCGACCAGCCGGCCAGCGGCCGCCTGCTTGACGGCGAAAACGGCCACCTCGGGCTGGTGGCGATCACCGATGTGCCGTACCCGGGGTTTGTCGACGCTGTGCGCAAGAGCAACCTGCAGGCGATGGGCCAATTGCGCACCCTGCTGGAAAAACCGGCTCCCTGAGCACGAAGCTACCGTTCGTCGCGACCATTTGGCCCAAGCCAGTTTGCAAAACACCCAAGTACTGAAACAATGCACACCTTTTTTGGACATGGTCGTACGGAGTACAGCGGGTGCAGATCCAGGGTCACTATGAGCTGAAGTTCGAAGCCGTGCGCGAAGCCTTTGCCGCGCTGTTAGAAGATCCCCAGGAGCGTGGCGCTGCGCTGTGCATCCAGGTCGGTGGCGAAACCGTCGTCGACCTGTGGGCCGGCAGTGCCGACAAGGATGGCCAGCAGGCCTGGCACAGCGACACCATCGCCAACCTGTTCTCCTGTACCAAGACCTTCACCGCTGTCACCGCCCTGCAACTGGTGGGCGAGGGCAAGCTGGCCCTCGATGCACCTGTGGCCAATTACTGGCCCGAGTTCGCCCAGGCCGGTAAACAGTCGATCACCTTGCGCCAGCTGCTCAGTCACCGCGCCGGCTTGCCGGCCATCCGTGAGCTGCTGCCCGCTGAAGCCCTGTACGACTGGCAGGCCATGGTCAATGCCCTGGCGGCTGAAACGCCATGGTGGACACCCGGTAGCGAACACGGTTATGCCGCCATCACCTACGGCTGGCTGATCGGCGAGCTGATTCGCCGCGCCGATGGCCGTGGCCCTGGCGACTCGATCGTGGCCCGCACCGCCCGCCCGTTGGGGTTGGACTTCCATGTTGGCCTGGCAGACGAAGAGTTCTACCGCGTGGCGCACATCGCCCGTGGCAAGGGCAACCCCGGGGACGCCGCCGCGCAGCGCTTGCTGCAGGTGACCATGCGCGAACCCGAGGCGCTATCGACCCGTGCTTTCACCAACCCGCCGGCGATCCTGACCAGCACCAATAAGCCGGAATGGCGACGTATGCAACAGCCGGCGGCCAATGGCCATGGCAATGCCCGCAGCCTGGCAGGGTTCTATGCCGGTTTGCTGGACGGCAGCCTGCTCGAATCCGAACTGCTTGATGAACTGACTCGCGAGCACAGCCTCGGCCAGGACCGCACCTTGCTCACCCAGACCCGCTTTGGTCTGGGCTGCATGCTCGACCAGCCTGATGTGGCCAATGCCACCTTTGGCCTCGGCGCCCGCGCCTTCGGCCACCCAGGTGCTGGTGGCTCGGTCGGTTTTGCCGACCCGGAGCACGACGTGGCCTTCGGTTTCGTGGTCAATACACTTGGTCCCTACGTGCTCATGGATCCACGAGCCCAGAAACTGGTCCGTGTTCTTGCCAGTTGCCTTTGATCGGGTAATGCGGGTATTGCCCCGCCCCTTTGACTATCCTCAATGCCAACGCCTCATGTGCGTTGGCAAAATCTCTTTCTAATTCATGGTGTATCGCTGATGTCTTCACATAAAACCTTAGCACTCGCCCTGTGCCTGACCGCCGTTACCGGCTGCGCCAGTCATTCTCCGGACGGCTCCAAGGAAGGTGGCTCCAGCTGGTGGCCTTTCGGTTCCGACAAGGTCGCCGAGCAGGAAGTGAAGGCAGCCGTCACCGAAAAAGTGGCCAAGGCCGATGCCAAGTCCGAAAGCGCCAGCCGCTGGTGGTGGCCGTTCGGCGGCGATGACAAGCAAGCCAAAGGGCCGGTCGTGCCGAAGATCGACCAGAAGGCCACCCAGGCCTGGCTGGACGAGTACGAGCCCAAGCTGCGTGAAGCCATCAAGGACAGCAAGCTGGAACTGGAGCGCCGCGACAATGTGCTGGCGGTCACCCTGCCGGTGGACAGCTCGTACAACCCTGATCGCCCGAACATGCTGCTGCCAATGACCCTCGGCCCGATCACTCGTGTGGCCAAGACCGTCGAAGGCGACCCCAAGACTGCCGTGCTGGTACTGGGCCATGCCGACAGCAGCGGCGTTGCCGCTGCCAACCAGAAGCTCAGCCTGGAACGCGCCGCTTCGGTATCGGCCATCTTCCGCCTTAGCGGCCTGCAGCGTGACCGCCTGACCCTCAAGGGCATGGGCTCGGTCATGCCACGTGCCGCCAACGACAGCATCGAGGGCCGTGCCCTGAACCGTCGCGTGGAAATGCTGCTGACCCCGCAGAACACCATGGTCGCACTGTTGGCCAAGTACCAGCAGGCCGCCCCGGCACCTGTCCCGGCCTCGATGGTTGCGGTGCAGGATGCCAAGGCACCTGCAGCCAAGGCCGTCGACAGCAAGCCAGCAGCCAAGAAGCCTGCGGCGAAGAAGCCTGTTGCCAAGGCCAAGGCCCCTGCCAAGGCCACGGCCAAGAAAACAGCTGCGCCGGCCAAGGCAGCCGCCAAGCCTGCCGCCAAGAAAGCTACCGCTGACAAGAAAGTAGCTGCCAATAGCCCTGCGAAGACCAACTGATCGTCAAGGAAACGCAGCAATGACCCAATCCCTGGCCGATATGCGCCGCGACTACACCCGTGATGGCCTGGCCGAAGCCCAGGCCCCGGGGGAGCCGTTCGCTTTGTTCCACCAGTGGTTTGCCGATGCGGTGAAGACCGAGCAGGTACCGGTGGAAGCCAATGCCATGACCCTGGCGACTGTGGACGGCGAAGGCCGCCCACATTGCCGCGTACTGTTGTTGAAGGGGCTCGATGAGCAGGGCTTTACCTTCTTCACCAACTACGAAAGCGCCAAGGGCCAGCAACTGCAGGCCAACCCTTTTGCGGCCATGACCTTCTTCTGGCCGGCGCTGGAGCGCCAGGTGCGCATCGAAGGGCGGGTGGAAAAGGTCACGGCCAAGGAGTCGGACGACTACTACCAGGTGCGCCCGCTGGGCAGCCGCCTGGGCGCCTGGGCTTCGCCGCAGAGCCGTGTGATTTCCGGTCGTGAAGAGCTGGAGGGCCTGGTCAAGGCCACCGAAGCGCGCTTCTCCGACACCCAGCCGCACTGCCCGGAGCACTGGGGTGGTTATCGTCTGTTGCCTGAGCGTATCGAGTTCTGGCAGGGGCGGGCGAGCCGCCTGCATGACCGCTTGAACTACCGGCTGGTGGACGGGCAATGGCTGCGTGAGCGGCTGGCACCCTGAGAATTTGGGGCTGCTTTGCAGCCCCAGTGATCCATCAGGCTACCCCCGATACCCCGCCGCCTCGCGCTCCAACCACCCCGCCAGTTGCTTGCGCCCCACCTTCTCCTGCCGCGCCTGCGCCAACCTTTCCAGCATGTACTCACGCTTTTCAGGGTCAGCCCCCGCCAGCGACAACGCCAGGTCACGGTCCATCCAGCGGCGCATGCGTACATACAGCCACCAATGGAAATACAGCCCGGCAACGGTGGTGACCACGACGATGAAGTAATCCATGGCTATCCTTGGTCTCAATTGATGAGCCTATGGCAGAACCGCACAGGCTGTACACCGGCTGAATGAAAACAATTTTATTACGTTTGTACCGTGACAGCCGTCAACGTGCAGCGTCTAATGAGCACCTGACTTATGGAGACTTTACCCATGCGTAAATCCGCTTTGCTGGTGGCGACCTTTACCACCATGTCGCTGCTGCTGGGGGGCTGTGCCTCGAGCCTGACCGGTGACAGCTACTCCCGTGATGAAGCCCGCCGCGTGCAAACCGTGCGCATGGGCACCATCGAATCCCTGCGCCCGGTCAAGATCGAAGGTACCAAGACCCCGATCGGCGGTGGCGCTGGCGCCATCGTTGGTGGCGTAGCCGGCAGTGCTGTAGGCGGTGGCCGTGGCAGCATTGTTGCAGCCGTGATCGGTGCCGTGGCCGGTGGCCTGGCCGGTTCCGCTGCAGAAGAAGGCCTGACCCGCACCCAAGGCGTCGAAATCACCGTGCGTGAGGACGATGGCAGCATGCGTGCCTACGTGCAGGCCGTGCAGGAGAACGAAATCTTCCGCGTTGGCGACCGCGTGCGCATCATGACTGTTGATGGCACCAGCCGCGTTTCGCACTGACCGTAGCGCAGTAAAACAAAAACCCCGACATGGCCGCTGCCAGTCGGGGTTTTTTCATGCTTCAGTAACGTCAACCAACACGGGTTTTGCGGCTGGCCATGGCGATGACGGCGTAGCCGATCACTGCGGCGAAGAACGAGCCGGTAAGAATACCCATGCGGTCCATACCGGCGTAATCGCTGCTACCCGGGGCGAAGGCGAGCGAGCCAACGAAAAGGCTCATGGTGAAGCCGATGCCGCAGAGTATCGCCACCCCCAGTATTTGCCCCCAGCCGGCACCCTCAGGCAGCGCGGCCAGGCGCAGCTTGACCGCCAGCCAGGTCAGGCCGAAAACGCCCACGGTCTTGCCCAGCAGCAGGCCAACCGCGATGCCCATCGGCACCGGGTGGGTGAAGCTGTCTACGGTCATGCCTGCCAGCGAGACGCCAGCATTGGCGAAGGCAAAAATCGGCAAAATGGCATAAGCGACCCAAGGATGCAGGGCATGCTCAAGGGACAGCAGTGGCGAAGTCTCGGCGTTGCGGGTACGCAGCGGGATGCACAAGGCCAGGGCGACACCGGCCAGCGTGGCATGTACGCCACTCTTGAGTACGCAGACCCACAGGATCAGGCCAACGATCATGTACGGCCCAAGCTTGACCACGCCAAGCCGGTTCATCGCTACCAGCGCCACCAGGCAGGCCGCAGCCAGTAGCAGCGACACGCTCGACAGTGTCCCGGAGTAGAACAGGGCGATGACGATGATCGCGCCCAGGTCGTCGATGATCGCCAAAGTCATCAGGAACAGTTTCAGCGATACCGGTACGCGTTTGCCCAGCAGGGCCAGCACGCCAAGGGCGAAGGCGATGTCGGTGGCAGTGGGGATCGCCCAGCCGGCCACGGCCGCCGGGTTGTCGCGGTTGATGAACCAGTAGATCAGTGCTGGCACCACCATGCCCCCCACGGCAGCAGTGGCAGGCAGGATCACCTGGGCAGGTTTGGACAGGTGGCCGTCGACCACCTCGCGCTTGACCTCAAGGCCGATGAGCAGGAAGAACAGGGCCATGAGGCCGTCATTGATCCACAGCAACAAAGGCTTGGCGATATTCAGCGCGCCGACCTGGACGGCGACGGGCACATCGAGCAGCCCGTTGTACAGGTAGGACAGTGGTGAGTTGTTGATGATCAGTGCCATGACGGCGGCGGCGATCAGCAGCAGGCCGCTGGCGGCTTCAAGCTGGAAGAAACGGGTAAACAGGCTACGCACGGGCTATAGGCTCTCCATGAGCAGTTTACGAATGATACGGGCGTACACCCTAGCCTGTGACGATATGCTTTAAAACAAAAACTATATTCGTTTTTGTTATATGGTGTTGCCGGCTAGGCTGTGTGAAGCCTAGATGCAGACGGGGGCGGAAGGGGGAGGGAATGTCTGATGTTCGGGTTGGATATTTCTGATTCCTGCAAGGGCCCTTTCGCGGGCGCGCCCGCTCCCACAGGTACTGCGCAGTTCTCAAATACTGTGCAGTACCTGTGGGAGCGGGTTTACCCGCGAAAGGGCCCTGACAGGCGATACAAAATTACAGGCCGAGCATATCCCGCGCTACCGCCTCGGCAATACGGATCCCGTCCACACCCGCGGACAGAATCCCGCCCGCGTAGCCGGCGCCTTCACCCGCCGGGAACAACCCTTTCAGGTTCAGGCTCTGGTAATCCTCACCCCGGGTAATGCGCAGTGGCGACGAGGTCCGCGTCTCGATCCCGGTCAACACCGCGTCATGCAGGTTGTAACCCTTGATCTGGCGGTCGAACGCCGGCAGTGCCTCACGGATGGCTTCGATGGCGAAGTCGGGCAGGCTCGGCGCCAGGTCACCCAGGGTCACGCCTGGTTTGTAGGACGGTTCGACACTGCCCAGGGCGGTCGATGGCCGGCCTGCAACGAAGTCACCCACCAGCTGCGCCGGGGCCTGGTAGTTGCTGCCGCCCATCACGTAGGCGTGGGCTTCCAGACGCTCTTGCAGTTCAATACCGGCCAGTGGGCCGCCCGGGTAGTCGCGCTCGGGGTCAATGCCGACGACGATGCCAGAGTTGGCGTTGCGCTCGTTACGCGAGTACTGGCTCATGCCGTTGGTGACCACCCGGCCTGGGGCGCTGGTGGCGGCGACCACGGTGCCACCCGGGCACATGCAGAAGCTGTATACCGAGCGGCCGTTCTTGGCGTGGTACACCAGCTTGTAGTCGGCGGCGCCGAGTTTCGGGTGGCCGGCGTACTTGCCCAGGCGCGCTTTGTCGATCAGCGTTTGCGGGTGCTCGATACGGAAGCCGACCGAGAACGGCTTGGCTTCCATGTACACGCCCTTGGCATGCAGCATGCGGAAGGTGTCGCGGGCGCTGTGGCCAAGGGCCAGGACCACATGGCGCGAGTGCAGCTGTTCGCCACTCTCCAGCACCACGCCGGTCAGCTGGCCGTCTTCGACCAGCAGGTCGGTGACCTTTTCCTGGAAACGTACTTCTGCGCCGAGGGCGATCATGTCCTGGCGCATCTGCTCGACCATGCCGGTGAGGCGGAAAGTGCCGATGTGCGGTTTGTTGATGTACAGGATCTCGTCCGGCGCACCGGCCTTGACGAACTCTTCCAGCACTTTGCGGCCGTGGTGCTGCGGGTCCTTGATCTGGCTGTACAGCTTGCCGTCAGAGAAGGTACCGGCGCCGCCTTCGCCGAACTGCACATTGGACTCTGGGTTGAGCACGCTTTTGCGCCACAGGCCCCAGGTGTCCTTGGTGCGCTGGCGTACTTCCTTGCCACGTTCGAGGATGATCGGCTTGAAGCCCATCTGCGCCAACAGCAGGCCGGCGAAGATGCCGCACGGGCCGAAACCGACCACGATCGGGCGTTCCTGCACGTCGGCCGGGGCGTGGCCGACATACTTGTAGGTCACGTCCGGTGCCGGGCCGATGTTGTGATCGTCGGCGAACTTGTCGAGCAGCTCGGCTTCGTTGCTGGCTTCGAGGTCGATGGTGTAGATGAACAGCAACTCGCTGTTCTTCTTGCGCGCATCGTAGCTGCGCTTGAACAGGTTGAAGCTGAGCAGTTGCTCGTCGCGGATGCCCAGGCGCTGGACGATGGCTTCACGCAGCGCTTCGTCGGGATGGTCCAGGGGCAGCTTGAGTTCGGTGATTCGTAGCATGGCAGGGTCCAGTATCCCGGCCATGGGCGGCCGGCGGCTTTACACAAACCGCCAAGTATAAGCTGTTCGCCGCCCCGACTGGCAGGATAAAAGTACCCGGTGATCAGTTGTCGCGCGCGCCGCCGTAGTAGCCGCAGCCCTGCAGGGTCTTGCCGTCGATGCGCAGCTCGGCACGCATGTGGTGGATGGCGCCCGTGGCGCTGTCTACGCAGCGCTGCGGCGCGACCCACAGTTCCACGTGCTGGCCGTTGGCTTCGCTGGTAAGGGTCAGGCCGCCGCCGGGTACTTCTTCTTCCAGAAACGGCAGGGGCAAAGGCTGCTGGCCCACGCGACTGAGCACCATGCCCTTGCCGCTGGCCTTGATGTCCCACTCGGGTTCATGACCATTGGCGCGCAGGGTCAGCTGCTTGAAGTTGGGGTCTTCGCAGGCGCGCGTGGAGGGTTCCAGGCGGTACAGGCGGCGCACTTCAAGCTGGCCGTCGTTGTTGGCCTGCTTGCTGCCGGTGAGGCGGCCACGGACGTCGGCGAACAGTTTGTCGTTGGCGTCTTTGGCGAGGTTGGCGGCCTCCTGCAGGATGCCGGTGGCGCCGACGTCGTTGATCACGAACGTGCGGTTTTCGCTGCACGGCTTGAACAGCAGCTGGCCACCGGCGGCACGCAGTTCGCCCTGCATGCGCGTGGTGCCGATATTCGGGTCGCTTGGCGCGTCAGCCATGAGCTGGCAGCCGGCGAACAGGGGCAGCAGGGCGGTGAGCAGCAGGGTGGGGGTGAGGCGCATCGGGCGAACTCCGGGAATCTTTGGCAAAGAGCTGGCCACGTTACTCAGGCCGGCGGTGGATCTCAAGTCAATGGTTACCAGTGCCGGCCTCTTCGCGGGCTCGCCCGCTCTCACAGGTACCGTGGGTTTTCTGTGGGAGCGTGCAAGACCGCGAAGAGGCCGGTACTGGCGAGACATTTCTGGCAGGCATGAAAAAGGGCCCGAAGGCCCTTTTCCGATCAACCCCCCAGGTACGCGTCGCGCACCTTAGGGTCGGTCAGCAGTGCTTCACCTGTCCCCTGCATCACCACCCGGCCGTTCTCCAGCACATAGGCGCGGTCAGCGACCTTGAGCGCCTGGTTGGCATTCTGCTCCACCAGGAACACGGTCACGCCATCGCGGCGCAGTTGCTCGATGATGTCGAAGATCTGCTGGATGATGATCGGCGCCAGGCCCAGCGAGGGCTCGTCGAGCAGCAACAGCTTGGGCTTGCTCATCAGCGCCCGGCCAATGGCGAGCATTTGCTGCTCGCCACCAGACATGGTGCCGCCACGCTGGATATAACGCTCCTTCAGGCGCGGGAACAGCTGCAACACCTTGTCCAGTTGCTCCTGATAGTCGCCCTTGTTGGTGAAGAAGCCACCCATCGCCAGGTTTTCCTCGACGGTCAGGCGGGCGAACACGCGGCGGCCTTCAGGCACCACGGCAATGCTCTTGCGCATGATGTGCGAGGACGGCTGGCCGACCAGTTCTTCACCCAGGTACTTGATGCTGCCACTGTGCGCCTGCGGCGAGCCGCACAGGGTCATCAGCAAGGTCGACTTGCCGGCGCCGTTGGCACCGATCAGGGTGACGATCTCGCCCTGGTTGATCTCCACGTTCACGCTGTGCAGCGCCTGGATCTTGCCGTAGAAGGTGGAAACGTTTTCGAACTTCAGCATTTACGCTTCCCCCAGGTAGGCTTTGATCACATCAGGGTTGTCGCGAATCTCTTCCGGCGTGCCGTGGGCCAGGGGGGTGCCCTGGTTGATCACCACGATATGGTCGGAGATGCTCATCACCAGCTTCATGTCGTGCTCGATCAGCAGCACGGTGACGTTGTGCGACTCACGCAGGTAGGCGATCAGTGCCTTGAGGTCTTCGGTTTCCTTCGGGTTCAGGCCCGCGGCCGGTTCGTCGAGCATGATGATGCGCGGCTGGGTCATCATGCAGCGGGCGATTTCCAGGCGGCGTTGCTGGCCGTAGGCCAGGGTGCCGGCGGTACGGTTGGCGAATTCGGTCAGGTTGACCTTCTCCAGCCAGTACTGCGCGCGTTCCATGGCCTCCTTCTCGCTGCGGCGGAAGCTCGGGGTCTTGAACAGGCCGGCGAAGAAGTTGGTGTTCAGGTGACGGTGCTGGGCGATCAGCAGGTTTTCCAGGGCGGTCATTTCCTTGAACAGGCGCACGTTCTGGAAGGTCCGCACCACGCCCTTGCGGGCGATCTGATGGCCGGCCAGGCCCTGGATCGGCTGGCCATCGAGCAGGATGGTGCCGCCGCTGGGCTTGTAGAAACCGGTCAGGCAGTTGAACACGGTGGTCTTGCCGGCGCCGTTCGGGCCGATCAGCGCCACCACCTGTTTTTCCTTGACGGTCAGGGCCACGCCGTTGACCGCCAACAAGCCGCCGAAGCGCATGCTCAGGCCGCTGACTTGCAGAATTTCACGGCTCATCGATGCAGCTCCATGTGTGGACGTTGCATAGGCAGCAAGCCTTGCGGACGCCAGATCATCATCAACACCATCAGCGCACCGAACATCAGCATCCGGTATTCGCTGAACTCACGCATCAGCTCGGGCAGCAGGATCATCACGATGGCCGCGAGGATCACGCCCAGTTGTGAGCCCATGCCGCCGAGCACGACGATGGCGAGGATGATCGCCGACTCGATGAAGGTGAACGACTCCGGTGTGACCAGCCCCTGGCGCGCAGCGAAGAAGCTGCCGGCGAAACCGGCGAAGCAGGCACCGAGGGTGAAGGCCGAGAGCTTGATGATGGTCGGGTTCAGGCCCAGCGCACGGCAGGCGATCTCGTCTTCACGCAGGGCTTCCCAGGCGCGGCCGATTGGCATGCGCAGCAGGCGGTTGATCACGAACAGCGCGAGCAGGGCCAGCAGCAGGGCTACCAGGTAGAGGAAGATGACCTTGTTGATCGAGTTGTATTCCAGCCCGAAGAACTCGTGGAAGGTCTGCATGCCCTCGGCGGCACGGCGTTCGAAGGTCAGGCCGAAGAACTCCGGCTTGGGGATGTTGCTGATGCCGTTGGGGCCGCCGGTCCAGTCGGTGAGGTTGCGCAGGAACAGGCGGATGATCTCGCCGAAGCCAAGGGTCACGATCGCCAGGTAGTCACCGCGCAGGCGCAGCACCGGGAAGCCAAGCAGGAAGCCGAAGGTGGCGGCCATCAGGCCGGCAATCGGCAGGCACACCCAGAAGCTCCAGCCCAGGTAGTGCGAGAGCATGGCGTAGCTGTAGGCGCCGACGGCATAGAAGCCGACGTAACCGAGGTCGAGCAGGCCCGCCAGGCCGACCACGATGTTCAGGCCCAGGCCCAGCAACACGTAGATCAGGATCAGCGTGGCGATGTCGACCGCACCGCGCGAGCCGAAGAACGGCCACACCAGTGCCGCAACGATCAGACCAATGATCACATAGCGCTGGGTCTTGGGCAGGGTCAGGTAGTTGCTGACGGCCGGCGGGATCAGCTTGCGATCCGAACGGCGGCCCATCACCGAACTCCACTGCTTGTCGAACAGCACGCGCAGGAACATCAATACCGAGCACACGGCGATGATGCTGATGGTGAACGAACCCTGGCTGTGCACGACCAGGCTGATGCCGTCGATGCTCAGTTTCAGGCCCAGCACCGGGAAGGCCACGGCCCAGACCAGCAAGGCGCTGAAGAACGCCTGTTTGAGATTTTTGCTCATACTTTTTCAACCTCCGGGCGGCCCAGGATGCCGGTCGGCCGGAATAGCAGGACAAGAACCAACAAGCCGAATGCCACCACGTCCTTGTACTGGTCGCCGAAGATGTCGGCGCCAAAGGCTTCGGCTACGCCCAGCACCAGCCCGCCGAGCATGGCGCCCGGAATGCTGCCGATGCCACCCAGCACCGCCGCGGTGAAGGCTTTGAGGCCCACCAGGAAACCGGCGTTGGGGTTGATCACCCCGTACTGCATGCTCAGCAGCACGGCCGCCACCGCCGCCAGGGCGGCACCGATGACGAAGGTGAGGGCGATGATGTTGTTGGTGTTGATGCCCAGCAGGTTGGCCATCTTGATGTCTTCGGCGCAGGCGCGGCAGGCGCGGCCCAGGCGGGAACGGGAGATGAACAGGGTGAGCAGGGTCATTGCCACGAGGGTGACCACGAACACCAGGATCTGCATGTAGCTGATCAGAACTTCCTCCGCACCGCCTGGCCCGAACGAGAAACTTCCGGGGATCAGGTTGGGGATGGACTTGTCCTTGGAGTCTTGCGACAGCAAGACGGTGTTCTGCAGGAAGATCGACATGCCGATGGCGGAAATCAGCGGGATCAGACGGTTGCTGTTGCGCAAGGGGCGGTAGGCAACCCGTTCGATACTGTAACCATAGGCACTGGTGACGAAGATCGTCGCGACGAAGGCAACGGTCATCAGGATCGGCAGCGAATGGATGCCCATCATGGCCAGGCCCGCCAGGGCGATGAAGGCCACGTAGGAACCGATCATGTACACCTCGCCGTGGGCGAAGTTGATCATGCCAATGATGCCGTACACCATCGTGTAGCCGATGGCGATCAAGGCATAGGTGCTGCCGATGGTCAATCCATTAACCAGTTGTTGGAAGAAATGGTAGATCTCAGGCATTACAGCGCTCCTAAAAACCTGATTTGCATTTCGCTGGCGGGGGTATGCCAGGAAACCGCGGGTGACGGTTTTAAGATTTTCAGGTGGGCCCGCCCCCGGATCGCGGGAGTCGGGCCCATGAACCTCGTAAAACAAAGCCCACTGCTCGCACAGTGGGCTTCTACGGTCAGCTATTTAGTCACGCAGTTACTGAGGGGAGACTTCGGTCTTCGGCTTGCCGAAGTGCCATTCGTATACCACGAACTTGAAGTCTTTCAGGTCGCCTTTGGCGTCGTACGACAGGTCGCCGGTCGGGGTCTTGAAGGTACCGGCGTGGATGGCTTCTGCCACCTTCTCGGCGTCTTCGGACTTGGCCGCTTTGATGCCTTCGGCGATCAGTTGGACAGCCGAGTAGGCAGGGAACACGAACGGGCCGCTCGGGTCTTTGCCGTCGGCCTTGATGGCGTCGACGATGGCCTTGTTTTTAGGGTCGGCGTCGAACGACTTCGGCAGGGTGACCAGCAGGCCTTCGGAGGCGTTCTGGGCGATCTGCGAGATCGAGTCGTTACCCACACCCTCTGGGCCCATGAACTTGGCTTTCAGGCCTTTTTCCTGTGCCTGGCGCAGGATCAGGCCCAGCTCTGGGTGGTAGCCGCCGTAGTAGACGAAGTCGACATTGTTCTGCTTGAGCTTCTGGATGATCGAGGAGAAGTCCTTGTCACCCGCGTTCAGGCCTTCGAACACGGCAACCTTGGTGCCTTTGCTTTCCAGGGTCTGCTTGACCGCGGTGGCGATGCCTTCACCGTACTGCTGCTTGTCGTGCAGCACCGCAACGACCTTCGGCTTGACGTGGTCGGCGATGTAGTTGCCGGCCGCTGGGCCCTGGGCGCTGTCCAGGCCAATGGTACGGAAGATCATTTTATAGCCACGCGCGGTGATTTCCGGGCTGGTGGCGGCGGGGGTGATCATGATCACGCCTTCGTCTTCATAGATGTCGGACGCAGGCTGGGTAGAGCTGGAGCACAGGTGGCCAATGACGAACTTGACACCGTCGTTGACCACTTTGTTGGCGACTGCCACGGCCTGTTTAGGGTCGCACGCGTCGTCGTATTCCTTGGCTTCAAGCATTTTGCCATCGACGCCGCCCTTGGCGTTGATGTCCTTGATGGCCTGTTTGGCGCCGATGAACTGCATGTCGCCGTACTGGGTCACAGGACCCGTCTTCGGACCGGCGATGCCGATCTTGATGGTATCGGCGGCAAACGAATGGCTGGCTACCCCGGCCAGTACCATTGCGGCGAACAGCTTGGAAATCTTGATCATAGTGCTCCACTCATTCTGTTGTAATTCTTATAGTCCTGGCGGCCAGGGCTACAGACCGGGCGGGATTTGCAGCGTGGCCATGCCAACGCGCAAGCCCACCTTCCCCCGGAACATGTCCCGGAACTGTACCGGTACAGTGTAGAGCGCTGTTTGAGCGCTTGGAAAGCCGTCAAAAAGTGCCTGTTTCCTGGGTTGTCGCGTGCTCGACAGAAAGATACAAAAAGGCGCCATCAAATGGCCTGTATCTGCGACCCCGCCCCACAAGTTCGGGGTCAATCGACCAAATTACATATTTGTACCTGGGTTTTTCTGCAAAAATGCCGACCTTTTTTATTGGCCGATTTTTGCGGATACACGCCCATGACTGATCAAACAAGCACCCTCTATGCCAAATTGCTTGGCGAGACGGCAATCATCGAGTGGAAAGCCCTGGAGCGTTTCTGGGCCAAGGGTGACCTGATTTGGGTCGACCCCAGCCTCGACCTGATCACCGTTGCCGAGGCGATGGCCGAGAATCGCAGCGAGATCTTCGCCAAGTGGCGTAGTGATGGCACTGTTGGGCCGGTATCGGCCGAGCAGGCACTGGACCTGCAAAGCCGCGATCCAGAGATCTGGGCCGTGGTGGTTTCGCCGTTCATCGTGATTCAGGCGAAGCGCCCGACTGAAGCATGATCTTTTTTGGTGCGCAAAAATGCGCAGCAGCCCCGTTTTGGTGCTTGAAGGCGTTCAAGGCGGGTAGAGGTAAGTAACAATTCGGCGTGGCGGTAACAGTTTACGGGATGCGTAATGTGTCCACCGTTCCGGCCAGCCTGGAAAACAATTCGAATAGCCAGGAGTCATTGATGAGCACTGCACTACCTTCGCTTGGATTCGCCGGCATTGGCCTGATGGGCCTGCCCATGTGCCGACGCCTGCTGGCGGCGGGGTACCCGCTGACCGTGTGGAACCGCAGCCCGGACAAGTGTGCTGCGCTGGTCGCTGCCGGCGCGCGCCTGGCCAGCAGCCCCGCCGAATTGTGCCAGGGCAGCGACATGGTACTGCTGTGTCTGGCCGACACGGCCGTGGTCCGCGAGGTGGTGTTCGGCGAGCACGGCATTGCTCACGGTGGGCGCAGTGGCCAGTTGCTGATTGATTTCTCCAGCCTGGAGCCCACCGCCACCCGTGATATGGCCGCCGAGCTCGCGGTACTGTGCGGCATGGCCTGGCTGGATGCCCCGGTGTCTGGCGGCACACCCGGTGCCGAGGCCGGTACCTTGGCGATCATGGTTGGCGGTGAAGCGGCCGACCTAGAGCGAGCACGCCCAGTGCTGCACGTGCTTGGTCAGCGCGTGACGCACATGGGGGCTGTGGGGGCCGGGCAGGTGACCAAGGCCTGCAACCAGATGATCGTGGCGTGCAATGCGCTGGTAATCGCCGAAGTGGTGGCGCTGGCCGAGCAGTCCGGGGTGGACGCGACGCTGATCGCCGAAGCACTGGCGGGTGGCTTTGCCGATTCCAAACCACTGCAGATCCTCGCGCCGCAAATGGCCGAAAGCCGCTTCGAGCCAATCAAGTGGCACGTGCGCACGCTGCTCAAAGACCTCGACGGCGCAGTCAAGTTTTCCCGTGAGCAGGGTTCGGCGACGCCGCTCAGTGGCCTCGCCGCGCAGCTGATGCGCCTGCACGGTAGCCAGGGTTACCTGCAAAAAGATCCGGCGACCCTTGTAGAACTGTACCGCAACAAGGGCTGACTCCCTCGCTTTGGCGCTGCAGCCGCTCAAGTAGCGGCCGCAGATCGGCCAACGGTACCGGGCGGCCCAGCAGGTAGCCCTGCAGGTAGTCGCAGCCATGGGCTTCAAGGAATGCCTGCTGTTCGACGGTTTCTACGCCTTCGCTGACAACCTGCAGGTGCAGGGTATGCGCCATGACGATGATCGCCTGGACGATCTCGCGGTCCTTCTGGCTGCCCGGCACATCCTGCAGGAAGGTGCGGTCAATCTTCAGCACGTCCAGCGGCAGGCGCTTGAGGTAGGCCAGTGACGAGTAGCCGGTACCGAAGTCGTCGATCGACAGCGCCACGCCAAGGGCACGCACGCGCTTGAGCAGGTTGACGGTACGCTGGATATCGCCCATCAGGGCGTTTTCGGTCACTTCCAGCTCCAGGTTCCGGGGCGCGAGCCCGGCGTGGAACAGCGCCTTCTCCACTTCGTTGGGCAGTTCATCGTGGCTGAGGGTTACGGCTGAGCAATTCACCGTCACTTTGATGTCGCCATAACCGTGGCGCTGCAGGTGCGCCAGGTCGGCGCAGGCGTGGCGCATCACCCACAGGTCAAGGTCGATGATCAGGCCGTTGGCTTCGGCAATGCCGATGAAGCGATCGGGTGCCAGCAGGCCGTGCTGGGGGTGATGCCAGCGCACCAGGGCTTCGAGCTTGGCCACCTGCCCGCTGTGCATGTCGAAGATAGGTTGGTAATGCACGCACAGGCCACGCTCTTCGAGCAGGGCCAGGCGCAGCTCTTCTTCCAGTTGCAGGGCAAAGGAGGCCTGGGTTTTCAGGTTGTGGTTGAAAAAGTGCAGGCTGTTGCGCCCGCTATCCTTGGACTGGTAAAGGGCGAGGTCGGCATGCTTGAGCAGTTCTTCGGCGCTGTTGCCATCGTCGGGGAAAATGCTGATGCCAATGCTGGTGGTCATGACCATGCGCCGCCCACCCAGGTCGATGGGCTCTTTCATCCGTTGCATGATGCGCTGTGCCAGGTGGCGGGCTTCGTCGCAGCTGTTGAGGCTGGTGACCACGCAGAACTCGTCGCCGCCCAGGCGTGCAACCAGGTCCTGATTGCGGGTGGCGGCCTTGATGTGGTTGGCGATCACCTTGAGCAGTTCGTCGCCAGCGTCGTGGCCAAGGCTGTCGTTGATGCGCTTGAAGTGGTCGATGTCGAGGAACATCACTGCCAGGCGGTTTTCCGTGGCCTGGTGATCGGCCAGGCGCTCCGCGAACACCTGGTTGAAGCCACGGCGGTTTACCAGGTTGGTCAGGGCGTCGTAGTGCGCGGCCTGCTGCAGCGAGGCGCGGGCCTGGTCCAGTTGGCTGAGCAGTATGCTGACCCGGCGCAGGTCGTGCTCCTTGCTCTGCAGCTTCTTGTCGGCCAGTGCGGCGCTGATGCTGGCGCCACTGATAAGCAGGGTGATGAAGCCGATGCCCAGCCCCAGTTGCAGGCTGTTGTCACCAGAGGGCAGGCGCAGTGCGGTATCGGCCGGGATCACCAGAGTCATGGCCGACATGGCGGTAAAGTGGGTGGCGACGATACCACCGGCCATCAGCAGGCTGGCGCCGTACTTCATGGCCTGGTGCAGCGTGCCGCTGCCATTGCGCAAGTACCGGGCCAGGCACAACGCTGCCAGGCTGGTGAGCAGGGCAAGGGCAGCAGAGACCAGCAACAGGCCAGTCTGGTAGTACTGCTGGGCGCCGGTTTGCATCGCAGCCATGCCCACAAAGTGCATGAGGATGATGCCCAGGCCGATCAGTACTGCGCTCAGCAGGAAGTGATGCGCGCGCATCTGGCTGCGGTCGAGGCTGTGCATGGTCACCCAGGCGACGCCCAGGGCGATGAGCAGCGAAAGAATGGTAAGGGAAACGTCGTAGTGCACCTCCACCGGCGCCTGGAAGGCCAGCATGCTGATGAAGTGCATGGCCCAGATGCCACCGGCCAGGCAGCAGGCGCCAAGCATGTGCCATTGTCGGTGGGCAGTGGGGTCTTCGCTGTGGGAGTGGCGCTCGGCCATGTCGAGGGTCGCGAAGCAAGCCGCGCTGGCAACGAAGTAGGCAAGCAGCACCAGGAACGGTTCATGGCGGCAATCGATAACGATGCGCCCGGTTGCCGGAAGGTCGGCGAACAGTTGCAGCCCCAGCCATTCCATTGAGTGCCCCATGATCGAGTTTTCACTCGTCTGCCCTACAACCCTGTGCAGACTGTCCAGAGGCAGTATAGGAAGAGGTGTTTAAGCCTTCCTGAATAATGGCATATTGATTTCTACGATTTGGTTATCAACCCAATCGCCATCAGGCATAAAGAGGGGCATATACGTGTAGGAGCAGCCTTGTGCTGCGAAGAGGCCGTAAGCCTCACAATAATGTTGTGGGGCATACGGCCTCTTCGCAGCACAAGGCTGCTCCTACAAAATGGTGGTCAGGCCACCAGCGGGCGTGTCAGATCAGCCAGCCACCAGCACGCGAATGGCCTCCAGGCGCAAGGCGGCCTTGTCCAGCATCGCCAGGCCGTCTTCACGCTGCTTGCGCAGGGCGTCGATTTCGCTGTCGCGCACGCTTGGGTTGACCGCTTGCAGTGCCACCAGGCGGGCGAGCTCTTCGTCGGCCTCGGCTGCCAGACGGCGCTGGGCTTCGGCTACGCGCTCGACGTGGGTCGGCATGATCTTCTCTTCACCGCCACTGATGCGCTTGGCGAGCACGTCCCGCTGGGCCTGGACGAACTTGTTGGCGCTGGCACGCGGCACGCTTTCGAGCTGCTCGTTGAGGGTTTCGAAAGCCACGCGGGAGGCCAGGTCGTTGCCGTTGGCGTCGAGCAGGCAGCGCAGTGCCGCCGGCGGCAGGTAGCGGCCCAGCTGCAGGCTGCGTGGTGCCACCACCTCGCTGACGAACAGCAATTCGAGCAGGACGGTGCCCGGCTTGAGTGCCTTGTTCTTGATCAGTGCCACGGCGGTGTTGCCCATAGAGCCGGACAGCACCAGGTCCATGCCGCCCTGCACCATAGGGTGCTCCCAGGTGAGGAACTGCATGTCCTCGCGCGACAGCGCCTGGGCACGGTCGTAGGTGATGGTCACGCCTTCGTCGTCGCCCAGCGGGAAGCTGGCATCGAGCATCTTTTCGCTCGGCTTGAGGATCAGGGCGTTCTCGGAATGGTCTTCGCTGTCGATGCCGAAGGCGTCGAACAGGGTTTCCATGTAGATCGGCAGGGCAAACTGGTCGTCCTGTTCGAGAATGGCCTCGACCAGCGCCTGGCCTTCGCCGGCACCGCCGGAGTTGAGCTCCAGCAGGCGGTCGCGGCCAGTGTGCAGTTCGGCTTCCAGGCGCTCGCGCTCGCTGCGGGCGTCGTTCACCAGGGAATCCCAGGCCTTGCTCTCGCCACCTTCAAGCAGCGACAGCAGGCGTGGGCCGAACTGGTGCTGAAGGGCGTTGCCGGTGGGGCAGGTGTTGAGGAAGGCGTTAAGGCCTTCGTGGTACCACTGGAACAGGCGCTCTTGCGGGCTGCCCAGCAAGTACGGGATGTGCAACTGGATGGTGTGCTTCTGGCCGATCCGGTCAAGGCGGCCGATGCGCTGTTCGAGCAGGTCCGGGTGTGCTGGCAGGTCGAACATCACCAGGTGATGGGCGAACTGGAAGTTGCGGCCTTCGCTGCCGATCTCGGAGCAGATCAGCACTTGCGCACCGAATTCTTCGTCGGCGAAGTAGGCGGCGGCGCGGTCGCGCTCGAGGATGTTCATGCCTTCATGGAACACCGAGGCCGGGATGCCGGAGCGCACGCGCAGGGCGTCTTCCAGGTCCATGGCGGTTTCGGCGTGCGCGCAGATGACCAGTACCTTGGTGCGCTTGAGCATCTTCAGGGTGTCGATCAGCCAGTCGACGCGCGGGTCGAAACGCCACCAACGCTCGTCGTCAGCCACATCACCCTGGGCCTGGAAGGCGACTTCCGGGTACAGCTCGGCGTGCTCGCCGGCTGGCAGGTCGCGGTACTGCTCGGGTGTGGCCAGCGGGTAAGGGTGCAACTGGCGCTCGGGGAAGCCCTGGATTGCCGCACGGGTGTTACGGAACAGGACGCGGCCGGTGCCGTGGCGGTCCAGCAGCTCGCGGATCAGGCGTGCGCTGGCCTGGCTGTCGCCGTCGCTGACTGCAGCCAACAGGGCTTCGCCTTCGGCACCCAGGAAACCCTGGATGGTGGCGTGGGCCTTGGGCGACAGGCGGCCTTCATCGAGTAGCTCCTGCACGGCTTCAGCCACCGGGCGATAGTGCTCGCTCTCGGCGCGGAAGGCGGCCAGGTCGTGGAAGCGGTTGGGGTCGAGCAGGCGCAGGCGGGCGAAGTGGCTGTCCTGGCCAAGCTGCTCGGGGGTGGCGGTGAGCAGCAGCACGCCCGGAATCACCTGGGCCAGTTGCTCGACCAGGCCGTATTCGGCGCTGACTTGGTCTTCGTGCCAGACCAGGTGGTGGGCCTCGTCGACGACCATCATGTCCCAGCCAGCGGCAAACAATGCGTCCTGGGCCTTTTCGTCGTCGACCAGCCATTCCAGTGCAACCAGCGCCAGCTGGGCATCCTCGAACGGGTTGCTGGCGTCGCTTTCGATAAAGCGCTCGGCATCGAACAGGGCCACTTGCAGGTTGAAGCGGCGGCGCATTTCCACCAGCCACTGGTGCTGGAGGTTTTCCGGCACCAGGATCAGCACGCGGCTGGCGCGGCCCGACAGCAACTGGCGATGGATCACCAGGCCGGCCTCGATGGTTTTACCCAGGCCCACTTCGTCGGCCAGCAGTACCCGCGGGGCGCTGCGGTCGGCGACTTCACGAGCGATGTGCAGCTGGTGGGCGATCGGTTGCGCGCGGCAGCCCCCCAGGCCCCACAGCGCCGACTGCATCTGCTTGCTGGTGTGCTGCAGGGTGTTGTAGCGCAGGCTGAACCACGACAGGGGGTCGATCTGCCCTGCAAACAGCCGGTCACTTGCCAGGCGGAACTGGATGAAGTTCGACAGCTGGGTTTCTGGCAGGGTACGCGGCTGGTTCTGACCGTCCAGGCCGTGGTAGACCATCAGCCCGTCGATGTCGTCGACTTCGCGCACGGTCAGCTTCCAGCCCTCGAAGTGGGTGATCTGGTCACCTGGCGAGAAGCGCACGCGGGTCAGCGGCGCGTTGCGCAGGGAATACTGGCGTGTGTCGCCAGTGGCCGGGTAGAGCACGGTCAACAGGCGGCCATCCTGCGCCAGGATGGTACCCAGGCCGAGCTCTGCTTCGCTGTCGCTGATCCAGCGTTGCCCCGGTTGATACTGCTGCGCCATACTGCCTGAACTCCCGCGATGAAAAAGCCGATTATGTTAACGGATCGGCCGGTCAGACCAAAGTGCGAACGCACCGAAAGGTGCCGATCGACAACAGGAAGTTAGTCAGTCTAGCCGTTTCATCGTCTTGCACCGTGCAGCTGACGAGGGCCTCGGATCAACATGTCTGCCAAGCACCGCTGGATCAGCGCTTCCATGGCCGTGGGCAGCCTGTTGCTGCTGGCCGCCTGCGAGCAGAAAAACTTTGAGACCTTGCCGGCCATCCCGATGGAGCAACTTGAGGTCCTGGGCGTGCAGACGCCGATCAAGAGCGTGCACTTTCGTGACCGCGACGGTGAAGGCCTGTTGGTATTGAGCCGCAGCGATGGCCAGGCCAGCGACCCGGAAAGCGAGCAGGAAGTGGACAAGGTGGTACTCAAGGCCACCCTGTACGGGCGCACTGCCGAAAGCGATGCATTCAAGGCGCGCTGGCAGATCGAGCAGGAAACCACCTGCCCGGGGCTGGACCTGGACGTGGACTTCTATACCGACGTCAGTGATGTCAGCGACCTGAACAAGGATGATGTGGCCGAGGTTACGGTGGCCAGCCATGCCTTCTGTGGCGGCGGCATCGACCCGCACGATATCGCTATCGAGATGCGCGAAGGGCAGGCCAGCTACACCATCACCGGCCAGTCACTGATCAGCCCGGCGGGTGAGGAGCCGATCGGCGGTGACCGGGATGACAGTGCCTCGCTCAAAGCCGCGCCGCAGGTGCTGCGCGATCACATGGATGCGGTCTGGCAGCAGGTTTACAAGCGGCCCTGGAGCGAAGCCAGCCCGCCAAGCGACGATGATCCTGACGACGAAGCCGAGTAATTGTTGTCCATGACATCAAGGTAAACCCGCGCCTGCCGATACAGGGGGTATAGGAGAACGTCCATGCTGCCGCCAATCATCCCGCTCAGCGCTGCCCCGGTGACCTCGCAACTGGACCCGGTCAAGCCGACCCCCGACATCAAGCCGGTGGTGCCGGCGCAGCCTACGTCCAGCGAAAGTGGCATCGACCTCAAGCACCAGCGCGACCCGCAGGAGCAGGTGCTGTTGCTGCGCGAGGAGCAGCGGCGCCAGCAGCAACGTCGCAAGCAGGGCGACCAGGATCGCTACAGTGCCGTGCCAGGTGACGAGGTCAACGCTGACAACACCGTGCCGGTCGCCCCGTTGATGGGCGAGCACGTACGCCAGGGGCTGCTGGTGGATATCGAAGTCTGACGCGGGGCTGGTCAGCGCCTGCGCCTGGCTTCATCATGCAAGCCTCAGTTGATCGTCGAGCCCGCCCATGAGCCAAGACAACCTCATCGATTTTGATGCCGAACGCGCCAAGCGCGTCCACGACCTCAAGGAAAAGCGCCTGAACGAAATGCGCAACGCGTTCGAGCAAGCCCTGCCGTTGAGCACCAGCAAGAAAAAGAAGCCCAAGGGCAAACCGAAGAAGCGCTGAAACTTGACGCAGGTCAACCCTGCAGCCGCCTCGCGTGCCCGGCCCCGGGCACCATTGACCCCGATCAATTTTCTCCCCCCTCACATTGGTTAACGTTCACCCATCGGACAACGGCAGACGAATGGGAGGCCAGCATGTTCTTCGACAACGTGGTTATCGCTGGTGTGGTAACGGTCGGGTTGATGGTCGCTTTCTTTGCCGGTCTGGGCATTTTCATCTGGAAGGACTCGAACAAGCGCAAGCCGCGCTGACCTTTCGGGTACACGAGCACGCAAGGCATTTAGGGCGACTTCGGTCGCCCATTTTTTTTGCCTGGGATTTAAGTGTTGCCTGTGCCGGGACTTTCGCAGCACAAGGCTGCTCCTACAGGTTGAGCGTGATGCCTGGCTCTACGGGATCTCTGTAGGAGCAGCCTGGTGCTGCGAAAGGGCCGGCACAGGCTTACCGATGTTCCAATACAGATGATTAGCTAGCTAATTAATCGTTTCCGCATTATCCTTCTCATCATTGTCTATCTTTCCAGTACGACCATCCCCCGCAAGGTCCGCCTAGTGCCCATCACTCTTCAGGCCCTGTTCGCCCCCACCAGCCTCGCCCTCAAGTTCGCCATCAAGACCTTGCTCGGTGGCGGCCTGGCGTTGTGGCTGGCGATGCGCTGGGGCCTGGAGCAGCCGTCCTGGGCACTGATGACCGCCTTCATCGTCGCCCAGCCGCTGTCCGGGATGGTGGTGCAGAAAGGCCTGGCACGGCTGGCCGGTACCTTGGTCGGCACGGTCATGTCAGTGGTGTTCATCGGCCTGTTTGCCCAGACCCCTGGCTTGTTCCTCATTACCCTGGCGCTGTGGTTGGCGCTGTGCACTGCTGCCTCGACCCAACTGCGCAGCGCCTGGGCCTATGCCTTTGTATTGGCTGGCTACACCGCGGCGATTATTGCCTTGCCGGCCATCGACCACCCGTTGCAGGTGTTCGACCAGGCCGTGGCACGGTGTACCGAGATCTGCCTGGGCATTTTTTGCGCCACCGCCACCAGTGCCTTGCTCTGGCCAATGCGGGTGGAGCAGCAATTGGGCGGGCAGGCGCGGCAGGCCTGGCAGAACGGCCTGCAGGCTGCCAGTGCCATGCTGGGCGGCGAGGATGAGGCGCGCAAAGGCTTGCTGGAGAGCCTGGGGCGTATCGTTGCCATCGACAGCCAGCGTGAACATGCCTGGTTCGAAGGCAACCGCGGGCGCCAGCGAGCTCGCGCCATTCGTGGTCTCAGCCAGAAGCTGATGGTGCTGTTGCGCATCTCGCGCTCGGTGCGCCGGCAGTGGCGGCAACTCGATGAGCGTGAGGCAGCACACCTGGCACACTGGCTGGAAGAGGTGCGCGCGCTTCTGGCCAAACCCGACCAGCCCAGCCTGTTGCTGCTGCGCCAGCGCATCTGGGATGCCGCCCATGATGAGCAGATCAGTTCGACGGAGCACTACTGCCTGGCGCGCATGGCCTTGCTACTGGATTACGCCATGGCTGCCAGCCTGGCGCTGGAGGATGTGGAGGCGGGCAGGGCGCCCAAGGATGTATCCCAAGGCCTGGCCGTGCACCGCGACTGGTCGCTGGCCTTGCTGTTCGGCTCACGCAGCGCACTGGCTTTTCTGGTGATGAGCGGCTTCTGGCTGGCGACAGCGTGGCCTTCGGCGCCGGGAGGCCTGGTGTTGACTTGCGTGGTCTGCAGCCTGTTCGCCAGCCGCGAGAACGGCGCGCAGATTGGCCTGAGCTTCCTGCGCGGGATCTTCCTGGCGATACCTGCGGCGTTTCTGGTGGGGCAGATCCTGCTGCCGCAATGGAGCAGCTTCGCCATGCTTTGCCTGGGCATGGGCGTGCCGCTGTTTCTCGGCGCATTGGGCATGGCCCACCCACGCACCGGGGCCACCGCCACTTCCTATTGCCTGCACTTCATCGTGCTGGTATCCCCGCTCAACGCCATGCAGTTTGGTGTGGCGACCATGCTCAACAGTGCGTTGGCGATGCTGGTAGGGGTGTCGGCAGCGGTGATGGCCTTCCGGTTACTGGTATTCCGCCACCCGGCCTGGCTGGGCCGGCGCCTGCGTGCCGCCACCCAGAGCGACTTGGTGCGCCTGACCCGGCGCGACCTGCGCGGCGCCGACAGCTGGTTTGGCGGGCGCATGGCCGACCGCCTGATGCAACTGGCGCGGCATGCTGGCGAGCTGCCCGAAAACGAGCGCAAGCGCTGGGATGACGGCCTGCACGGGCTGGATATCGGCGATGAACTGGTGCACCTGCGCATGTGCCTGGCGGTTGCCCAGGCCCCCTTGGGGCGGGCCGAGCGCGAGTACTTGCAGCAGGTGGAGGCGGTATTGGCCAAGGGGCCGGCCGCCGGGCGTGGGCAGCGCCTGGACGCCGCCAGTGAACAATTCATTGCCGCCTTGCGTCGGCTGCCTGCGAGTGACCCGCTGCGGCTGGCCGAAGGGGCTGTGCTGCAGTTGCAGAAAAGCTGGGGCAAGTGGTGCCGTTGGCAGGAGGAAGCCCATGGGGTTGCGTGAATGGGAAGTGGGCGGCGTGCTGCTCAGCCCGTTTCTGCTTTATGTGTTGCTGGCGCTGGTGATAACCGGCGTGTTGCGCCTGGTGGTGCAGGCGACGCCGTTGGGGCGCTGGATCTGGCATGAAGCGTTGTTCGATGCAGCGCTGTTCGTTTGTGTGTTGTTCCTGGTGGTGAGGCTGCTGGGAGCTTTATAAAGGAGTGTTTCGATGCGTGCGGCCGTACGTACCCTGGTGACGCTGTGTGTGGTGGCTCTGGCCGTCTGGGCCGGCTACCAGCTGTGGCAGTACTACATGCTTACGCCCTGGACCCGTGACGCCCGTGTGCGCGCCGATGTGGTGGTGATCGCCCCTGACGTGTCCGGCTGGGTGCGTGAGCTCAAGGCCCGTGATAACCAGCAGGTCAAGGCTGGCGACCTGTTGATGAGCATCGACCGCGAGCGCTTCCAGGCGGCCTTCGACCAGGCCAGTGCGGTGACTGAGACCCGCGCGCAGCAACTGCGCTTGCGCGAGCGCGAGGCAGCCCGGCGTACCGCCCTGGGGCCAGAAGCGATCAGTGCCGAACTGCGTGAAAATGCCCAGATCAATGCAGCCATTGCGCGTGGCGAACTGCATGAAGCCGAAGCGCAGTTGCAGGTTGCCAAGATCAACCTGGCGCGCAGTGAAGTGCGGGCGCCACGCAGCGGGCATATCACCAACCTGCGTCTGGCCGAGGGTAACTATGTGAACACCGGGCAATCGGTAATGGCCCTGGTGGATGATTCAACCTTCTATATCCAGGCCTACTTCGAGGAAACCAAGCTGCCGCGTATTCGCGTGGGAGACACGGTGAAAGTCTGGCTGATGGGTGCGGGCGAGCCGATGCAGGGGCATGTGGAGAGCATCAGCCGCGGCATCACCGACCGCAACAGCAACCCGGACAGCCAGTTGCTGCCGGAGGTAGAGCCAACCTTCAACTGGGTGCGGCTGGCCCAACGCATACCCGTAAGGATTCGCCTGGACCAGGTACCGGAAGGGGTGACCCTGAGTGCAGGCATGACCGCGAGCGTGCAGGTGCATGAAGACCGGGGCGAGCAGTGATGGTGCTGCCTTGCTAACTTGTAGCAGCCTTGTGCTGCGAAGCGGCCAGTACAGGCAATGTAGTTGTGTTGGCCATGCCGGCCTCTTCGCAGCGCAAGGCTGCTCCTGCAGGTACGGCGCATCGCCTGGCGTGCCGTGAGCCTCAGAGGAACATGCCGCCCGACACTTCCAGCCGTTGCCCGGTAATCCAGCCATTGCCGTCTTCCAGCAACAGCGCAATCGCTGCGCCGATATCATCCGGCAAGCCCACGCGGCCCAGCGCCGTATTGCCGGCAATGTACTCATTCACCTGCTGGTTATCCCGCACCACGCCGCCACCAAAATCGGTCTCGATCGCCCCCGGCGCCAGAATGTTCACCCGGATGCCACGCGCGCCCAGTTCCTTGGCCTGGTAGCGGGTCAGCACCTCCATGGCGCCCTTCATCGCGGCATAGGCGGCATACCCCGGCAGCGCAAAGCGCGCCAGGCCGGTGGAAATGTTGACGATGCGGCCATTGTCGACCAACAGCGGCAGCAGGCGCTGAGTGAGGAAGAACGGCCCTTTCAGCTGAATATTCAGTAACTGGTCGAACTGTGCCTCGCTGGTTTCGATGTACGGCACGTTCAGGCCGATCCCGGCATTGTTCACCAGAAAGTCAAAACGCTCGCGGCCAAAGTGCTGCTGCAGCGTGCTGCCCAGGCGCTCGGCGAAGCTGGCAAAACTGCTGCTGTCGCTGACGTCCAGTTGCAGCATGGCCGCCTTGACCCCGGCCTGTTCCAGTCGGGCAACGACGGCCTGGGCTTCGTCCGCCTTGCTGTGGTACGTGCCGATCACATCGATACCGCGTGCGGCCAGGTGTTCGGCGGCATTACGGCCAAGGCCGCGGCTGGCGCCAGTGATCAGGGCAATTTTGCGAGTCATGGTGAAAACCTCAGGGTGGGTGGATGAGGTCAGATTATTGGTCGGCGCGAGGCTGTTAAATCCTGTAAAAATGGAAATACTGTTCGCCAGAACCGGATAGTCGATGCCCGAATGAACAAGCTTGAATTGTTGCGCACCTTCGTGCGGGTCAGTGAAGTCCGCAGCTTCACCCTGGCTGCCGAGAGCCTGGGGCTGCCACGCTCGACCGTGTCAGAGCAGGTAAAGGCGCTGGAACGCTTGCTGGGTACGCAGTTGTTCAACCGTACTACCCGCCGGGTACAGGCGACCCAGGATGGCGCCTTGCTGTACGAGCGCAGCAAAGACCTGCTGTCAGGCATGGACGAGATCGAGAGCCTGTTCAGGGCCGACGATGCCGAGCTGGCCGGGCGCCTGCGCATCGACCTGCCGACCATGATGGCCCGGCGGGTCATCATCCCGGCGTTGCCGCAGTTTCTGCAGCGCTTTCCGCGGCTGGAGGTGGAGCTCAGTTGTACTGACCGCCAGGTGGATCTGCTGCGCGAAGGGTTCGACTGCGTGATGCGCATAGGTACCCTGCATGACCTGGATGTTGTGGCACGGCCGGTCGGGCAATTGAGCATGCGCAACTGTGCCAGCCCCGCGTACCTGGCCCGCTACGGGGTACCGCAGACGCCGCAGGAACTGGCCGGGCACCAGCTGGTGCATTACGTGCGCAACCTGGGTGCACGCAGCGCCGGGTTCGAGTACCTGCAAGGGGATGAGCTGCACTATCAGGCCATGGCGGGTGTGGTCACGGTCAACAACGCCGAGGCGTACTCGGCGGCTTGCCTGGCCGGGCTGGGGCTGATTCAGGTACCGGCGGTGGGGGTTGCCGAGCACCTGCAGCGGGGCGAGCTGGTTTCACTGCTGGAAGACTGGCAGGCCCCGGCCATGCCGGTGTCGCTGTTGTATGCCCGGCAACGGCACGTTCCGCGCCGGGTTCAGGCGTTCATGCAGTGGCTGGCGGCGGTGCTGGCGTCGCAGGTCGACCCAGCGCCAAGTGAACGCTGAACAGGGTGCCGGGCGCAGGTGCAGACGTGCGGGGCAAGCACGAAAAACCTTGGCGAACGGCCTGGCACTTGCGTTAGGCTCCAGTTTGCGAGTTGCCCGGTAGAGGCGACCGATCCCCGCCAGGCGTGCGTATCTTCCGATATCATTGCGAGGTTACGTCATGGCCATCACTTCCCAGGACATCTGCAATGCCGCCGACCAGCTCAAGGGCTTTGTCGGTTTTCATGGCAAGCGCGGCGTTCATATCGTGCGTTTTTCCGAGGACTCGTTCGGCATGGATGTGGCCGACGACAGCATTACCCCCTGCAGCGAGTTTGTCTGGCGTGCCGAGCAAGGGCAGCGCATGGCGCTGTGCCGTGAGCGGCTGGCGCTGCTGCTGGAGCAGCATGTGGATGACCGCTTGAATATTGCTGAGCCACTGCGCGCCTACCTGCGCCGCCGGGATCTGCCAGAGATCGTGGCCGAACGCAGCATGCAGCAATAAACCCGGCCCTTGTAGGAGCAGCCTTGTGCTGCGAAGAGGCCGGTGAAGCCACCATCAACTGTGCAGCTTGTACCGGCCTCTTCGCAGCACAAGGCTGCTCCTACAAGGGCTGTGCAGTGCTTTGAGAGGGGGGCTGCAGCAGCGCTGCCAGCCCGGCACTGTCCAGCGGCCGGCTCAGGTAAAAGCCCTGCACTTCGTGGCAGTGGTCCTTTTCCAGCGCGCTGAGTTGCTGTTCGCTCTCTACTCCCTCGGCAGTTACCGTCAACCCCATCGCCTCACCCAGGTTTATGATGGCCTGCACCACGGCGCGGTCGCTGCCGCCGTTGCTGTTCAGGCCACTGATGAAGCGCTTGTCGATCTTGATGCTGTCGAACGGGTAGGTACGCAGGTAGCCCAGCGATGAGTAGCCGGTGCCGAAGTCGTCCATGTTCAGGCGTACGCCCAGTTCCTTGAGTGACAGCATGGTGCCCAGCGCGCCCTCGATGTCGTTGAGCATCACGTTTTCGGTAATTTCCAGCTCCAGGCGCTGGGCCGGGAAGCTGGTGTCCAGCAGGATCTCGCGCACGTCGGCGACCACATCGCTACGCAGGAACTGCGCAGGCGACAGGTTCACCGAAACCAGAATGTCGGCGGGCCAGTCGTGGGCAGTGCGGCAGGCTTCGCGCAGCACCCAGCGGCCCAGCGCGACGATGATGTCGCTCTGCTCGGCCAGCGGGATGAAGGTATCCGGCCCCAGCAACCCTTCCTGTGGGTGCTGCCAGCGCAGCAAGGCTTCGACCGCGACGATGCGCAGGTCGCTGATGCGGTAGCGTGGCTGGTAGTGCAGCACGAACTCCTGGTTGCGCAGGGCCCGGCGCAAGTCGTTTTCCAATTGGCGGCGGTACTGGATCTGCTGGTTCATTTCAGCGGCAAAGTAGCGCCAGGTATTCTTGCCATCGGCCTTGGCCTGGTACAGGGCGATGTCGGCGCAGCGGATCAGCTCGCCGGCATCGAAGCCTTGGGTGCGGGTCTGCGCGACACCGATACTGACCCCGACGTGCAGCGGTTGGCTGTCAAAGCTGATGGGTTGCTGCAGCAGGCCGATCAGCCGTGCGCAGAAGCGGTCCACTTCGCTGCGGTTGTCCATGCCGCTGAGCACCACAATGAACTCATCGCCGCCCAGGCGTGCGACCAGGTCGCCATCGCGGGTAGTGTCGCGCAGGCGCGTCGCCACTTCCTGCAGCACCGCATCCCCGGCGCCATGGCCGAGGGAGTCGTTGATCGGTTTGAAGTTGTCCAGATCCAGCAGCAGCAAGGTCAGTGGCGGCGATTCATTGCCGCGCAGCAGGGCCTGCTCCAGGTGCCTGGCTAGCTTGTTGCGGTTCGCCAGGCCGGTGAGTGGGTCGTGTAGCGACAGGTGCTGGATGCGGGCATGGGCGTCGACCTCGTCGGTGATGTCACTGGCGGTGCCACGAAAACCGATGGGTTTGTCGTCATGCCAGATCGCGCGGGCCGAAATCCTGCAGTAGCGGTTCTGGCCATTCTGGTCGCGGTAAGTACAGCGCAGGTTGGCCAACTGTTGCGGGTCTGCGTTGGCGAGGGCGTCCAGCCAAGGTGAGAGCGGCGTGGTATCGCAGGCCAGCAACTGGTTGAGCGGGTGACCCAGCCAGTCGTCCACCGGGTAGCCGGTGACATTGGCAAAGCGCTGCGACAGGTACGTCAGGCGTTGTTGCCGGTCGGTTTCCCAGATCCAGTCGGATGCCGACTCGGCCACCGCGCGAAACCGCTGCTCGCTGGCCTCCAGGGCCTGGTTGCTCTGCTGCAAGTGTGAAAGCGTCAGGCCGATTGCCCGCGAGCTGCGCAAGGTGAGGCGGAACAGGTACAGCATGATCAGGCCGAGTATCAGCAGCGCGCCCAGCAGGGCTGGCATTACCGCCCACAGCAATTGGTGACCAGGCAGCGGGCTGCTCCAGGACAGGTGATAGCCGGTGTCACCCAGGTCGATACGTAGGTGGTCATGCTGCTGCATGTCTTCCTTTTCCACATGCATGCCGGCCAGGCCGGCACCTTTGCCCAGCTGCGCCAGTTTTTCTTCGGTAAGCTGGTCGACGAACAGCATCACTGGCGCCTGGCTTACCTCGCTTTCGGTGACGTCGCGGTCCGGGCGTACGGCTGCGGCACTGAGTACGGCCGGCCAGCCATTGAACAGCACGAAACGGGTGATCTGCTCGCGGGGAATGGCCGCCGCCCGGGCCAGGTCGATGATCGGCTGCAACGGCGCATCTATATAGGTGTTGGCGCCTGCCTGGCTGGGTTGTCCTTTGAACAAGGCATAGATGGTACGGTCGTTTTCCACCACGAACACCCCTTCGTAGCCGCTGGCGCTGTACAGCGACTCGCCTATGTTCTTTTCCTCGTAGGCCCACTTCCAGTCGGCATTCCCCGCCAGGTGCTCGAAGGCCGCATCCCATACGGCATAGCTGGACAGAAACTGGCGTGAGGCCAGCAGCCGTTGCTCCAGCGCCTGGGTCGCATGAAAGGCGCTACGCTGGCGCTCCTGCTGGTCAAGCGTGGTCGCGATATTGAACAGCGCTCCGAGGGTGACCAGGCAGGCCAGCCCGAAAACAGCGCTGAAACCGGCGATCAGGTGGCGTACCTGAAAGCGCGGCGTGGGGCTTGCGGGTGGAAGGTTGGCGGTCCTGGCCATGCGCGAGCGGCTCCTTCAAGCAGCCCCCACCGGGCAATCAGGCAGGAGGCTCAATCAGGATAGGCCAGCCTGAGCGTCGCAGCCTCGCCGCGGGCAAAATTGACTTGGTCACGGCCTGCGTGCTTGGCGGTGTAAAGCGCCTTGTCCGCCTGTTCCAGCCAGTGTTCCGGGGACTCGAGGCTAGCCTCGAATGCTGACAGGCCGATGCTGAGGCTGATACGCAGGTGCGGCAACTGCGGGTTACGGTAGTTGGCGACCCGTTCGCGCAGGCGCTCCATGGCGAGGCAGGCCTGAGCTTCGCTGGTGTCCGGCAGGATGACGCAGAACTCGTCGCCGCCGTAGCGCCCGGCCTGGTCGCCATCGCGCAGGTTGCGCCGTAGCTCGGCACTGAGCTGGCGCAGTACACAATCGCCGACCACGTGGCCGAAGGTGTCGTTGATGGTCTTGAAATGGTCGATGTCGATCAGGGCAATGACCGCGCCTCCTTGTTGCTGTTTACAGGCCTGGAACTTCAGCAGCAGCAGGTCTTTCCAGGCGCCATGGTTGAGCAGCCCGGTCAGGCTGTCTGTGAGGGTCAGGGCGCTCAGCCGGCGCTTGTGGTCGGCCAGCTTGATCGCCAGTTGATAGCACACCCAGCCCAGGGCCAGCGGGTACAGCGTCAGCATCGGCAGGCAGGCATAAACCTGCAGGGGCGTGGCGTTCAGCTGCAGGCCGGGGCCGAGCACCAGAACGGCAACAAGCATGCCGGCCAGCTGGGCCACTGCCCCGCGCACGACCAGCCGCTTGCCGCCGGCAGATACGTTGTTCATGGTCATCATCGACAGCACGGTCACGCTGGGCAACGGGTTGAAGTGCATGGCGGCGGTCCAGAACCCGCCCATCAGTGAATCGAGCAGCAAATTGCGCTGTTCCGCCTGGTAAGGGGTTACCGAGCGGGTAGCCCAACAGTAGGCCACGTGCGGCCACAGCAGCCCGTTGAACAGCAGCAGGCCCCATAGCCAGGCAGGCGGCGTCAGCGGAGCCATGCCGGCCATGACGCTGAGCAGACCGATGCCCATGCCGATAACGCGCGGCAGGTAGATGCGCTTGACGAATGAAAGGCCTTTGCCGCTGCGATTGTCCATCATGGTCATTGTTCTTCTGCCGGGGTGCCGTTTATCGCTTAACTCACGTGAATATTGTTGAACACAGTTTCATCGGCGAAAAATGACCTTACAAGCCAATTCACGGTTGATGCGATCACTGTGGGGTAACATGAAGGCTTTCCTGTTGCTTGGAGTGCTGCTGATGGTTCCTTTGGCCAACCACGCTGGCGAGCCGGCACCCCAGCAGGATGGGCGTTTCCATAACCAGGCGGTGCGGCCGCAGGATGGCGTGCTGAAAAAGCTGCGCATCGGGCTCAAGTACCTGTTCCTGCGCAAGCCCCCGCAAACCCGGCCAGCCATGCCAATCAGCCTCCAGCCCATGACCCGCCAGCAGGTGCTCGATGCCCCGGACCACAGCTTATGGCGCTTGGGGCATTCCACGGTATTGCTGAAATTGCGCGGGCGCTTCTTCATCACCGACCCTGTGTTCGCCGAGCGCGCCTCGCCCGTGCAGTGGGCGGGCCCCTTGCGCTTCCATGCGCCGCCGCTGGCATTGCACCAGTTGCCACCGCTGGCTGCGGTAGTGCTGTCGCACGATCACTTCGACCACCTCGACGAGCAGGCGATTCGCCAGCTGGCGCCGCACACCGGGGTGTTTCTGGCGCCACTGGGGGTGGGCGACCTGCTGATGCGCTGGGGGGTGGCCCCTGCGAAAGTGCGGCAGCTGGATTGGTGGCAGGAAAGCGTGGTGGAAGGCGTGCGCTTCGTCGCTACCCCGGCACAGCACTTTTCCGGGCGCGGGTTGCTGGACAGCAATCGGACGTTGTGGGCGTCCTGGGTGATTGTCGATGAGGATGTGCGGGTGTTCTTCAGTGGCGATACCGGGTACTTCGACGGTTTCAAGCAGATAGGTGAACGTTTCGGGCCGTTCGACCTGACCATGATCGAAACCGGCGCCTACAACGTCGCCTGGCCCGATGTGCACATGCAGCCGGAGCAGAGCTTGCAGGCCCACCTGGATTTGCGCGGGCGCTGGATGCTGCCGATTCACAATGGCACTTTCGACCTGTCTACCCACGGCTGGCAGGAGCCCTTCGAACGCATACTGACGCTGGCCAATCAGGCTCAGGTGCGCCTGAGTACGCCGCAGATGGGCGAGCGGGTCAGCCTTGGCTCACCGCATGCCGGGCAGAACTGGTGGAAGCCGCGGCCTGTGCGCCAGCGGGGCCAGGCGAACGAGCGCACAATGGCGGCACGCTGAGCTTCAATGTTTGTCGTCCCTGCTGCGCGAGGGCCGGTCCTGGTCATCTTTCAATAGTTGCGAGGGCGGCTTGCCGCTGTCACTGCGTACCTGAGCATGGCTGATCAGGCCGAAGATAAAGCTGCCGCCAATGATATTGCCCGCCAGGGTCGGCAAGGCGAATTCCAGCCAGAAGCTGCGCCAGGTCTCATCGCCGGCCCAGACCAGATAAGAGACTTCGACCGAGCCCACTACTATATGAGTGAAGTCGCCAAGGGCCATCAGGTAGGTGATCATCATGATGATCCAGATCTTGGCGTGCTCCATGGATGGGATCATCCAGACCATGGTGGCGATCATCCAGCCCGAGACGATGCCCTTGGCGAACATCTGGCTGACGTCGTTCTTCATGACCTTGCGGCCAATCTCCAAAAAGGCTACATCCGTCTTGCTGTCGAAGATCGGCAGCTCCAGCATGACCCAGGCCACCAGCAGGGTGCCGGCCAGGTTGCCGAGCAGTACCACGCCCCACAGGCGCAACAGGCGACCGAAGTTGGCCAGGGTAGGGGCGGTCATGACTGGCAGCACGGCGGTGAGGGTGTTTTCGGTAAACAGTTGCTGGCGTGCCAGGATAACGGCGAGAAAGCCTGCGCTGTAGCCAATGCTGGCAATCACCTGGGCACTGTCGCCGTCCGGCAGGCGGGCGTAGAACAGCCCCATGGCCATCAGCGATAGGCCCATGGACAAGCCGGCGGCCAGTGCCGACCACCACAGCGCGGCGAGCGTACGCTCCAGCTCCTGGTCGCCCTGGGAACGAATCATCTCGTGCAGCACTGCCGCCCGCGGCGGCTGGTTGTGGCTGACTTCCTGCTCTTCATCTGCAGACAGGCCCGGGGTTTTCTCGCTTTGCCCATCGCTCATGGCCGCTACGCTCCGTGGGGGTGTTTCATTACAGATCCGCTGCGCTTCCATTAGTTGCCAGGAGGCAGCGAAACACCTTTGAAAAGTTTTTTAGATCAAGGTGTTGACTCTAATTTCAAAGCGCGTATTATTCGCCACCTCGCAGCGACAAACGCTTCGGGGCAAGCGGTAAGTGTTTGAAGTTGTTAGCTTTCGAAAGGAAGCGGTTGTAAAAAACTTCGAAATAAACGCTTGACAGCAAGTCAGGAAGGCGTAGAATGCGCGCCTCGGTTGAGACGAAAAGCTCTTAACCAAACGCTCTTTAACAAATTGAATCAAGCAATTCGTGTGGGTGCTTGTGAGTATGGACTGATAGTCAACAAGATTATCAGCATCACAAGTGGCCATGCGAGAAATCACATAGTCATTTGAGATTGCTGAGCCAAGTTTAGGGTTTCTTAAAAACCCAAGCAGTATTGAACTGAAGAGTTTGATCATGGCTCAGATTGAACGCTGGCGGCAGGCCTAACACATGCAAGTCGAGCGGATGAGAGGAGCTTGCTCTTCGATTCAGCGGCGGACGGGTGAGTAATGCCTAGGAATCTGCCTGGTAGTGGGGGACAACGTTTCGAAAGGAACGCTAATACCGCATACGTCCTACGGGAGAAAGCAGGGGACCTTCGGGCCTTGCGCTATCAGATGAGCCTAGGTCGGATTAGCTAGTTGGTGAGGTAATGGCTCACCAAGGCGACGATCCGTAACTGGTCTGAGAGGATGATCAGTCACACTGGAACTGAGACACGGTCCAGACTCCTACGGGAGGCAGCAGTGGGGAATATTGGACAATGGGCGAAAGCCTGATCCAGCCATGCCGCGTGTGTGAAGAAGGTCTTCGGATTGTAAAGCACTTTAAGTTGGGAGGAAGGGCATTAACCTAATACGTTAGTGTTTTGACGTTACCGACAGAATAAGCACCGGCTAACTCTGTGCCAGCAGCCGCGGTAATACAGAGGGTGCAAGCGTTAATCGGAATTACTGGGCGTAAAGCGCGCGTAGGTGGTTTGTTAAGTTGGATGTGAAAGCCCCGGGCTCAACCTGGGAACTGCATCCAAAACTGGCAAGCTAGAGTACGGTAGAGGGTGGTGGAATTTCCTGTGTAGCGGTGAAATGCGTAGATATAGGAAGGAACACCAGTGGCGAAGGCGACCACCTGGACTGATACTGACACTGAGGTGCGAAAGCGTGGGGAGCAAACAGGATTAGATACCCTGGTAGTCCACGCCGTAAACGATGTCAACTAGCCGTTGGAATCCTTGAGATTTTAGTGGCGCAGCTAACGCATTAAGTTGACCGCCTGGGGAGTACGGCCGCAAGGTTAAAACTCAAATGAATTGACGGGGGCCCGCACAAGCGGTGGAGCATGTGGTTTAATTCGAAGCAACGCGAAGAACCTTACCAGGCCTTGACATGCAGAGAACTTTCCAGAGATGGATTGGTGCCTTCGGGAACTCTGACACAGGTGCTGCATGGCTGTCGTCAGCTCGTGTCGTGAGATGTTGGGTTAAGTCCCGTAACGAGCGCAACCCTTGTCCTTAGTTACCAGCACGTTATGGTGGGCACTCTAAGGAGACTGCCGGTGACAAACCGGAGGAAGGTGGGGATGACGTCAAGTCATCATGGCCCTTACGGCCTGGGCTACACACGTGCTACAATGGTCGGTACAGAGGGTTGCCAAGCCGCGAGGTGGAGCTAATCTCACAAAACCGATCGTAGTCCGGATCGCAGTCTGCAACTCGACTGCGTGAAGTCGGAATCGCTAGTAATCGCGAATCAGAATGTCGCGGTGAATACGTTCCCGGGCCTTGTACACACCGCCCGTCACACCATGGGAGTGGGTTGCACCAGAAGTAGCTAGTCTAACCTTCGGGAGGACGGTTACCACGGTGTGATTCATGACTGGGGTGAAGTCGTAACAAGGTAGCCGTAGGGGAACCTGCGGCTGGATCACCTCCTTAATCGACGACATCAGCCTGCTGATGAGCTCCCACACGAATTGCTTGATTCATTGTCGAAGACGATCAAGACCCTATATAGGTCTGTAGCTCAGTTGGTTAGAGCGCACCCCTGATAAGGGTGAGGTCGGCAGTTCAAATCTGCCCAGACCTACCAATATGCGGGGCCATAGCTCAGCTGGGAGAGCGCCTGCCTTGCACGCAGGAGGTCAGCGGTTCGATCCCGCTTGGCTCCACCACTCGCTTTACTTGATCAGAACTTAGAAATGAACATTCGTTGATGAGTGTTGATTTCTGACTTTTGTCAGATCGTTCTTTAAAAATTCGGATATGTGATAGAAATAGACTGAACACCAGTTTCACTGCTGGTGGATCAGGCTAAGGTAAAATTTGTGAGTTCTGCTCGAAAGAGCAACGTGCGAATTTTCGGCGAATGTCGTCTTCACAGTATAACCAGATTGCTTGGGGTTATATGGTCAAGTGAAGAAGCGCATACGGTGGATGCCTTGGCAGTCAGAGGCGATGAAAGACGTGGTAGCCTGCGATAAGCTTTGGGGAGTCGGCAAACAGACTGTGATCCAGAGATCTCTGAATGGGGGAACCCAGCCAGCACAAGCTGGTTATCTTGTACTGAATACATAGGTGCAAGAGGCGAACCAGGGGAACTGAAACATCTAAGTACCCTGAGGAAAAGAAATCAACCGAGATTCCCTTAGTAGTGGCGAGCGAACGGGGACCAGCCCTTAAGTTGGTTTGAGATTAGTGGAACGCTCTGGAAAGTGCGGCCATAGTGGGTGATAGCCCCGTACACGAAAATCTCTTGTCAATGAAATCGAGTAGGACGGAGCACGAGAAACTTTGTCTGAATATGGGGGGACCATCCTCCAAGGCTAAATACTACTGACTGACCGATAGTGAACTAGTACCGTGAGGGAAAGGCGAAAAGAACCCCGGAGAGGGGAGTGAAATAGATCCTGAAACCGTATGCGTACAAGCAGTGGGAGCCTACTTTGTTAGGTGACTGCGTACCTTTTGTATAATGGGTCAGCGACTTATATTCAGTGGCGAGCTTAACCGAATAGGGGAGGCGTAGCGAAAGCGAGTCTTAATAGGGCGTTTAGTCGCTGGGTATAGACCCGAAACCGGGCGATCTATCCATGGGCAGGTTGAAGGTTAGGTAACACTGACTGGAGGACCGAACCGACTACCGTTGAAAAGTTAGCGGATGACCTGTGGATCGGAGTGAAAGGCTAATCAAGCTCGGAGATAGCTGGTTCTCCTCGAAAGCTATTTAGGTAGCGCCTCATGTATCACTGTAGGGGGTAGAGCACTGTTTCGGCTAGGGGGTCATCCCGACTTACCAAACCGATGCAAACTCCGAATACCTACAAGTGCCGAGCATGGGAGACACACGGCGGGTGCTAACGTCCGTCGTGAAAAGGGAAACAACCCAGACCGTCAGCTAAGGTCCCAAAGTCATGGTTAAGTGGGAAACGTTGTGGGAAGGCTTAGACAGCTAGGAGGTTGGCTTAGAAGCAGCCACCCTTTAAAGAAAGCGTAATAGCTCACTAGTCGAGTCGGCCTGCGCGGAAGATGTAACGGGGCTCAAACCATGCACCGAAGCTACGGGTATCACCTTTTGGTGATGCGGTAGAGGAGCGTTCTGTAAGCCTGTGAAGGTGAGTTGAGAAGCTTGCTGGAGGTATCAGAAGTGCGAATGCTGACATGAGTAACGACAATGCGAGTGAAAAACTCGCACGCCGAAAGACCAAGGTTTCCTGCGCAACGTTAATCGACGCAGGGTTAGTCGGTCCCTAAGGCGAGGCTGAAAAGCGTAGTCGATGGAAAACAGGTTAATATTCCTGTACTTCCAGTTATTGCGATGGAGGGACGGAGAAGGTTAGGCCAGCCTGGCGTTGGTTGTCCAGGTTTAAGGTGGTAGGCTGAAATCTTAGGCAAATCCGGGATTTCAAGGCCGAGAGCTGATGACGAGTTGCCTTTAGGCGACGAAGTGGTTGATACCATGCTTCCAAGAAAAGCTCCTAAGCTTCAGATAACTGGGAACCGTACCCCAAACCGACACAGGTGGTTAGGTAGAGAATACCAAGGCGCTTGAGAGAACTCGGGTGAAGGAACTAGGCAAAATGGCACCGTAACTTCGGGAGAAGGTGCGCCGGCGAGGGTCAAGGACTTGCTCCGTAAGCCCATGCCGGTCGAAGATACCAGGCCGCTGCGACTGTTTATTAAAAACACAGCACTCTGCAAACACGAAAGTGGACGTATAGGGTGTGACGCCTGCCCGGTGCCGGAAGGTTAATTGATGGGGTTAGCGCAAGCGAAGCTCTTGATCGAAGCCCCGGTAAACGGCGGCCGTAACTATAACGGTCCTAAGGTAGCGAAATTCCTTGTCGGGTAAGTTCCGACCTGCACGAATGGCGTAACGATGGCGGCGCTGTCTCCACCCGAGACTCAGTGAAATTGAAATCGCTGTGAAGATGCAGTGTATCCGCGGCTAGACGGAAAGACCCCGTGAACCTTTACTATAGCTTTGCACTGGACTTTGAATTTGCTTGTGTAGGATAGGTGGGAGGCTTTGAAGTGGGGACGCCAGTTCTCATGGAGCCATCCTTGAAATACCACCCTGGCAACTTTGAGGTTCTAACTCAGGTCCGTTATCCGGATCGAGGACAGTGTATGGTGGGTAGTTTGACTGGGGCGGTCTCCTCCCAAAGAGTAACGGAGGAGTACGAAGGTGCGCTCAGACCGGTCGGAAATCGGTCGTAGAGTATAAAGGCAAAAGCGCGCTTGACTGCGAGACACACACGTCGAGCAGGTACGAAAGTAGGTCTTAGTGATCCGGTGGTTCTGTATGGAAGGGCCATCGCTCAACGGATAAAAGGTACTCCGGGGATAACAGGCTGATACCGCCCAAGAGTTCATATCGACGGCGGTGTTTGGCACCTCGATGTCGGCTCATCACATCCTGGGGCTGAAGCCGGTCCCAAGGGTATGGCTGTTCGCCATTTAAAGTGGTACGCGAGCTGGGTTTAGAACGTCGTGAGACAGTTCGGTCCCTATCTGCCGTGGACGTTTGAGATTTGAGAGGGGCTGCTCCTAGTACGAGAGGACCGGAGTGGACGAACCTCTGGTGTTCCGGTTGTCACGCCAGTGGCATTGCCGGGTAGCTATGTTCGGAAGAGATAACCGCTGAAAGCATCTAAGCGGGAAACTTGCCTCAAGATGAGATCTCACTGGGATCTTGAATCCCCTAAAGGGCCGTCGAAGACTACGACGTTGATAGGTTGGGTGTGTAAGCGCTGTGAGGCGTTGAGCTAACCAATACTAATTGCCCGTGAGGCTTGACCATATAACACCCAAGCAATTTGCGCCTAAGACGCCAAATTGTGGTGGTGAAGATGACACGAACCGAAAGTTCGCAACAACCCACAAATATCGCATATCCGGATTCGCTGGGCTGTCCATCTGGACATTCTGGCTACAGAATTTCTTGACGACCATAGAGCATTGGAACCACCTGATCCCATCCCGAACTCAGTAGTGAAACGATGCATCGCCGATGGTAGTGTGGGGTTTCCCCATGTGAGAGTAGGTCATCGTCAAGATTCATTTCGCAAAACCCCTATCTGCACATGCAGGTAGGGGTTTTGTCTTTGCGGCGCAAATATCCCTAGTCCTGCCCGCCCCCCTGTAGGAGCAGCCTTGTGCTGCGAAGAGGCCGGTAAGGCTAAAGATTATCTTCGGCTGCAATGGCCTCTTCGCAGCTCAAGGCTGCTCCTACAGGGATCTGTGGTACGTCGCCCCCCCCACAATTCGAGCCAGAATACTAGACGAGCGCGCTTTCAAAGCCTGAGCAAGACTGTTGCTTCTACAACGGCGCCAGCGCAGCACTGCGACAATATTGCAGTTACATTAACGTGACTTTCCCACGCCCATCCTACGTCAAGACTTTGATTCAGGGCATTTCTACCCCTGGACCGAGCGATGCCAGCGTACCGTGCTGCGCATTTCTGGACTTCCACCGTCCCATCACTTGAGGTAGCAAGCAAGATGGCCAAGGCCGCCGATGTCGTTGTGCAATGCCTGGAAAACGAAGGTGTCGAATATGTATTCGGCATTCCCGGTGAAGAAAACCTTGACCTGCTCGAATCCCTGCGCAAGTCGAAGATCAAGCTGGTACTGACCCGTCACGAGCAGTCTGCAGGTTTCATGGCTGCCACCTACGGCCGACTGACCGGCAAGACTGGCGTCAGCCTGTCCACCCTCGGCCCTGGCGCCACCAACCTGGTTACCGCCAGCGCCTACGCCTACCTGGGCGGCATGCCGATGATGATGATCACCGGGCAGAAGCCGATCAAGAAGTCCAAGCAGGGCCGCTTCCAGATCATTGACGTGTGCGGCATGATGGACCCCATCACCAAGTACACCCACCAGTTCGCCTCGGCCGACAACATCCCGGCCCGCATGCGCGAAGCCTTCCGCCTGGCTGAAGAAGAAAAGCCGGGTGCGGTACACCTGGAACTGCCGGAAGACATCGCCGCCGAGCAGACCGACGCACTGCCGATCCCGCGCAGCCTGCACCGCCGTCCGTTGGCCGAGCATGTGGCCATCCAGGCTGCCGTCGAAAAATTGCAGAATGCGCGCAACCCGATCCTGGTGATTGGTGCCGGTGCCAACCGCAAGATGACCGCCAAGGTCCTCAAGCAACTGATCGACAAGACCGGCATCCCGTTCATCACCACCCAGATGGGTAAAGGTGTGGTCGATGAGCGCCACCCGCGTTTCCTCGGCAACGCTGCGCTGTCGTCGGGTGACTTCGTGCACCGCGCCGTCGAAGCGGCCGACCTGATCATCAACATCGGCCACGACGTGATCGAGAAGCCGCCATTCTTCATGGTCCGTGGCGGCACCGAAGTCATCCACATCAACTTCCGCTCTGCCGAAGTCGATGCTGTTTACTTCCCGCAGGTCGAAGTGATCGGTGACATCGCCAACGCCGTGTGGCAGATCAGCGAAGCGCTGAACGACACCTCGCACTGGGACTTCACCCGCCTGATGGCCATCCGTGAAGCCAACGAAGCACAGATCGCCGAAGGCGCTGATGACAACCGCTTCCCGGTCTACCCACAGCGCCTGGTGGCCGACATCCGTCGCGTACTGCCGTCCGAAGGCATCGTTGCCCTGGACAACGGCATCTACAAGATCTGGTTCGCCCGCAACTACAAGGCGCACAAGCCGAACACCGTGCTGTTGGACAACGCCTTGGCCACCATGGGCGCGGGCCTGCCATCGGCCATGGCGGCGCACCTGGTGCACCCGGACCGCCCGGTGATCTCGGTGTGCGGCGACGGCGGGTTCATGATGAACAGCCAGGAGCTGGAAACCGCTGTACGCCTGGGCATGCACATCACCGTGGTGATCCTGCGTGACGATGGCTACGGCATGATCCGCTGGAAGCAGGCCAATATGGGCTTCACCGATTTCGGCCTGGACTACGGCAACCCGGACTTCGTCAAATACGCCGAAGCCTACGGTGCCAACGGCCACCGCGTGGAAAGCGCCGAAGGCCTGCTGCCGCTACTGGAACACTGCATCAAGACCCCAGGCGTGCACGTTATCGACTGCCCGGTCGATTACAGCGAGAACGACCGCATCCTCAACAGCGAGCTGCGTGAGCGCGCGCTGGCGGTGTAAGCACCGACGACGGTATAGCTGGCAAGCCGGCCCCTTCAGGTATCTCACGATCCTGTAGGAGCCGGCGGGTGGTGCATAACAACCCCTCACGCATCTAGCAATTGCTCATTCTCAGGTTCTTCAAATAATGGAGAACACAAGACCATGACAATTGGTTCTACACACAACCACCCCGCCGATCTGACCATCGACCCATCACTGCCGATGCAGCCGTGGGCCGCGCGTTTCCCTAACCCCCCAGATCTCTGCTTCGACTACCGCCGCCTGATCGAACAAGAGGGAGGCGTTGCACGGGCCACACAGCCCGAACACCGCATTTGTATTGTCGGTGCCGGCGTTACCGGGTTGACTGCGGCCCGGGAATTATTGCGCTGTGGTTTTAGCCGTATCACCTTGATCGAGCAGTCCCGGCGTGTAGGCGGGCGACACCTGACAGTCGTGAACAACCCTGCAAGCCACAAGCACCCTGTCACTCCTTTTGAAATGGGGGCTATGCGCATGCCTTTCTTCAATAGGACAGGAGAATCACCTAAAGATGGCCGCTCGCTTATGGCGTATTACGCCAAGCTGTTTGAGCTGCGGATTTCTGATTTCCCCAATCCAGGTACACCTTGGGTGAATGCCACGGGTATTTATCTGCGCGAAGGGCAAATACAAGGTGAGGGTGACCCGGTGCTGTTGGTCTGGCGTAATCCGTCAGGGGAAACACCACCACCGTCGGCTGTCTTGCAGCAGGTCTACGAGAAATGGCGCAGTTTTGCTCAGCGGTTTGCTGAACACGTTTCCGCTGTTTATGGCACGCCAAGCTGGGAGTCGACATGGCGGGACATCGTCGAACGCTATCACCGCTTGTCCTTCAGGGATTTGGTGCATTTGCCCGCCCTCGTTGCCTGGGATCCTGAAAACCCCGGTGACTTTGGCGGTTTGGGCATGAGCAGTGATGAGTCAGCGATTTTCTATGCAATCGGTATTGGCGACGGCAGCTGGGGAGCATTTTATGATGTTTGCTGCTTGTACCCGCTACGTACGGCAATCTTTGGCTTCAGCAGTCATTTGCAGCTGGTGCATGGCCGTGTGGATTCAGCAGGTATGCCTTACGCTGCTCCGCATCTTGAAGCCAACAATGTTCCTGATAGCAGGGGATTGCCGTTTCAAGGACCCGCCTATCTCGGACTTGCGGCCATGGACGAATGCCTGTTGTACCTGGACGTCGGCATGGGAGGGATCTCGCTTTATGACCATCTGCTGGAAAGAGATGATGGGCTGCTGACAGATACGTCCGTGTGCGCGGTGCAGAAGCTGGAAAATGGCCGGGTCAGGGTCGGATATCGTTGGCAGTGCAGTGATCCGATACACGAGACCACCGAGTACCAAGACTTTGACAGCGTGATCATAACCACTCCGTCTTGGCTGATCGAAACCAACATCCGCCTCAGCGGCTTCACCCGCCAGATGTTGCCTCAGTCGATTATCGATGCCTGGAAACATGCCCACTGGGAGACCAGTTGCAAGGTTTATGCGCCGCTGAAGAAACGTTTTCTCGACCGCAAGCCACTGCCGCAAATCCTGATTACCGATAGCTTTGTGCACGATGTCTATGCCTATCGATACAACGACAGCTACCCCGATGACTGCATTCTCCTCAGTTATACCTGGGAGGATGATGCAACAAAATTGGCAGCCTTCTCTGATGAGGAATTGGCGACCAAGTGCCTGAAGGAGCTCGATCGGATCCTGCTGCGGTGCACCAATGTAGGCGAGGCTATATCGCCCTACATCGACACTCGAAACATTCGCATACAGCGTTGGAGCACAGACCGAAATGCGCTCGGGTGTGCGAAATTGTATAGGGCAGGTACCTATTATGATGCGGTAAGCCTGATGAAATACAACCGTGATCTGAGCGGGAGCTCAGGGTTGTATCTGGCTGGAGAGTCCTTCTCCGTTGACGCCGGGTGGACCGAGCCGTGTTTGCGCACGGCGATTGATACGGTCATCAACCTCTGCAACAACACTTCAGCGCAATTCAATGGTGGCTTTACCCTTGAGCACTACCCACATTATCAGGTTGGGAAATAGCGGCGTACGGGGCATTTTGTAGGGGGAGTCCTACTGCGATCATGTGATTTTCCTTTGGTCCCATCGGACCCTCCTGACTGTCCCTCCCAGGCCCAACATCGCTTTACTGGCGTCCTTCCAAAACAACCACAAAAAGGAAGCCGCCATGTCTGAATCCTGTTCCCCCGTCAGCCCTGTACGTATCGCTGTCATCCAGTACGACCCCCAGGTCGGTCTTGAGCATTGCGAGCGTAACTTGGGTAATGGTCTGGCGCTGGCCCGGCGAGCAGCACGCGAAGGCGCCAACCTGATAGTGCTGCCTGAGCTGGCCAATACTGGCTACACCTTCAACTCCCGCGCCGAAGCCTATGCCCATGCAGAGACGCTGCAGGACGGCCCTTGCCTGAAAGCCTGGGAGGACTTCGCCAAGGAATACCAGGTTTACCTGGCCGCAGGTTTTTCCGAGCGCGACGGGCTGAAGCTCTACGACAGCGCCGTACTGTTTGGCCCTGAAGGCCGGCTCGGGCACTACCGGAAGGCGCACCTCTGGAACCAGGAAAAACTCTGGTTCACCCCCGGCGATCTGGGGTTCCCGGTATTCGAGACGCCAATCGGGCGTATCGGCCTGCTCATATGCTGGGACATATGGTTCCCGGAAGTCCCGCGGCTGATGGCGGCGCAAGGTGCCGACATCATCTGCAGCCTCAACAACTGGGTATGGACCCCGCCACCATTGTTCGATGAAGCAGGGCGCTGCATGGCCTCGTACCTGACCATGACCGCAGCGCATGTCAACAACGTTTACATCGCCGCCGCGAACCGTGTCGGGAGCGAGCGGGGCGGGCGCTTCCTGGGGTGCTCGCTGATCGCCGGTACCAATGGCTGGCCGATTGGCGAAGTGGGCAGTGCAGAGGCCGAAGAAATTCTCTATGCCGATGTAGATCTGAGCAGTGCACGCTCGGCGCCGATCTGGAACAACCTCAACGACCTGCCGCGGGACCGGCGTATCGACCTCTACGATGCCAATCTTGGTTACCGCTTGCACGCGCCAATGCCACGTTGAGGAGTCGCAAATGAACACGCTACTCTTCTCAGGACAGCAGCGTTGGCCTGTGTTGATTTTTGCCTGTCTGCTGCTTGTGCTCGCTGCGAGCCTTGCCCATGGCCAATGGCCGGATTATGCAGTTATGGTGGCGACGCTCGATCAGCCCCTGAGTCGCTTGCGCTGGATCGTCGGTGATATCAGTGAAGTGGCATTCTACAAGCACGAGCTGCCCGCACTGGGCTTGCTGCTTGGCGCTTGCCTGGCGCACTGGGCCCACGTGCGAGGGTATCGCTGGCAGGGCTTTGCCATTTGCTATGGCAGCGGATTATGGCCATGGGTGTTCACCAGTTCGTTCCTGGGCTTGGTGCTTAGCCACGCGTTGTGGGGGTGGACCTTGGCCAGTGGCAATTGGCAACCCACCTTCGTCGCCTTCGTGTCATTGCCGGCCGCCATGGTGTTGCTGTTTGGTGCGGGCTGGCGGGTGACGATCACGGGGGCGGTACTGGGTGCTCTACTGGTAACACCGGCCAGCCTTCTGATAGTCAACTACCTGTGCTATCCCCTGCAGTTGCCCGTGGTAGTTGGTAATGTGAGCGGCATGGCGGTAGCCAGTGTCGTGGCCTTCCTCCTGTGCAAGCGCTTTCCTTCATGGGTACGCCAAAGTCGTGTAGCCACCGCAGTGGCGCCGGTCATCAACCGGCCAGACTACGGTGTGGTCTGGACGTTGCGTCGGGTGCTGGCCGATTTCAGCGAAGCGCCATTTTTCGGTAATGAGCTGGCCAGCCTCGGGCTGCTGCTGGGCGTGTTGCTGGCTTACTTGTTAGCCCCGGCTGCACCGTCCTACGGTTCAATGCTGGTGATGCACATAGTGGCCGGGCAGGCCCTGGCATCGCTGGTTGGGGTCGTATTCTGGCGAGGCCAGTGGCAAGCCCGGGGGTGGTACCCTACCTACATTCCGATTGTCTCGATCGTTCCGGCCGCAGTGCTGACGCATGGCGGCAGCTGGCAAGTGGTGGTGGCCAGCGCAGTGCTGGGGGCGCTGGTGGCTCCGCCGCTGGCAGTGGCGATCACCCAGCGGTTGCCGGCTTATGTGCATGGCTACATCGGCAACGTGATGTCGATGGCCATCAGCACCTTGGGGATCGTGCCTCTGATCGGGTTACTTGCGGGGGGAAAAGCATGATTGAACATTCCAGCCTGCCCAGGCTGTCGATCGCTAGCCTGGGGGGCACGGTCAGTATGCAGGCCGGGGCTGTCGGGTGTGGTGTGACGCCAACCTTGGGCTGCGAGCAGCAACTGCTTCAGGTCCCACAGTTGCGCGAGATGGCGCAATTGAATGTTGCTTCATTGTGTCTGGTCCCTAGTGCCTCGCTGGACTTTGCGACGTTGCTGGACGTGCTGGCATGGGCCCGGTGCGAGGTTGAGCGCGGGGCCCAGGCCTTGGTGGTGAGCCAAGGGACCGATAGCCTGGAGGAATCGGCTTATTTCCTGGATCTCCTGTGGCCATTCGATGCGCCCTTGGTGATGACCGGTGCCATGCGTTCGGCCAGCCAGCCGGGCAATGATGGGCCGGCCAACCTGTTGTCTGCGGCGCAGGTTGCATTGGCACAGGGCAGCTGCGGGCGTGGTGTGCTTGTGGTGATGAATGACCAGGTCCACTGCGCGGCAAGGGTTCGCAAGACGGCCAGTATGGCGTTAGCCGCGTTCGAGTCGCCGGGATCCGGCCCATTGGGCGAAGTGGTGGAGGGGGAAGTGGTCTATCGCCATCCGCCAGCACGACGGGAAGTGCTGCCCGTACCGCATCGCACCGACCAGCGCGTTGCCCTGCTGGAAGCCTGCCTGGACGCAGACACGGCGCTGCTGCAGGCTGTGGCTACATTGGGTTATGAAGGGTTGGTCATTGCCGGCTTCGGCGCTGGGCATGTTGCCGCTAGTTGGTCCGAGGTGCTGGAACACCTGGCGCCCACCTTGCCAGTAGTTGTTGCCACGCGCACAGGTAAAGGGCCAACCGCCCGGACAACCTATGGGTTTGCGGGTGCAGAAATCGACCTGCAGAAAAAAGGCGTATACATGGCGGGGGACCTCTGCCCGCGCAAATGCCGCATTTTGCTGTGGCTGCTGATTGGCACCGACCGGAGACACGAGCTGCAGGACTGGTTGCACGCCTGAACCATCTGCCCGCGCGGTAGTTCACGCGGGCAGCCCTTCCGGCGTTGCTGTGCTAGGGTGCACACACTTTTGCTTCCCAGGATTCTCACCCATGCTCCCCGTACTCAGCGAAAAAGAACTCGACCGTCTCGAAGACCTGTTGATCACCTACGGCAACGACTATTCCGTGCTGAACCTGGCCGAGCTCAATGGCTTTTTCACCGCGCTGGCCAGTTCGCCGGTCGCCGTCTTCCCAGAGCAATGGCTGCCCGCAGTGGCCGGTGGCAAGGTGCCTAAGTTCAAGAAGGCTGCGCACGAAGAAGCGTACACCGCGTTGATGTTGCGCTATGCCAATCAGGTGAAAGAGGCATTGACTGATGACGTAGACCACTTCGAGCCGCTGTTCGAGGAAAGCGAGGGCGAGGTTGGCACTGTGATCGTCATGGAGGAGTGGTGCTTCGGCTATATGCGCGGTACCCAGATTGCCGGTTGGGGCGAGTTGCCGCAGGAGCAGGCGCTATTGCTCAAGGCCATTTCGCTACATGGGCTGGAGGACAACTTCGAGCTGCTGGACCAGATGAGCGAAGCGGATATCCAGGCCTGCGTTCCGCAGGTAGTTGAGGCCGCACGTGGGCTGTTCCGGTATTTCAAGAAGCTGCACTGACCTGATATTCGTTGGCTAGCGATCCCTGCACTTAACTGCACATCTGTTGGAAACCATTATTGCGCCCCGCGAAATTATGGTTTCCCTTACGCACTGATTCTGCTGCCAGCCGATCCAGTGCAGCATAGGCTCCACCAGCCCATCCCGGTGCTGATCAGGAGCCAAACCCATGTCGAACCCGATCAAGCTCTACAACTTCCCCAAGTCTGGCCACGCCCATCGCATCGAATTGATGCTCTCGCTGCTCAACCTGCCCACCGAGCTAGTGTTCGTCGACCTGGCCAAAGGCGCGCACAAGCAGCCGGATTTTCTGGCCCTCAACCCGTTTGGCCAGGTCCCGGTTATCGATGACAACGGCACGGTGATCGCCGATTCCAATGCCATCCTCGTCTACCTGGCCAAAAAGTACGACAACGGTACCTGGCTGCCCGAAGAACCCGCTGCCGCCGCCCGTGTCCAGCGCTGGTTGTCGGTGGCTGCAGGCCCGCTGGCCTTTGGCCCCGCTGCTGCGCGCCTGGTGACCGTGTTCGGCGCTGCGTTCAACACAGACGAAGTCATTGCCCGTGCCCATACCCTGCTCAAGGTGATCGACGCCGAGCTGGCCAAGGTGCCATTCCTGGCGGGCAGCACGCCCACCATCGCCGACATCGCCAACTACTCGTACATCGCCCACGCCCCCGAAGGCAACGTGTCGCTGGAGCCCTATGCCAACGTGCGCAGTTGGCTGGCGCGGATCGAGTCGCTGCCGGGGTTCGTGGCCATGCCACGCACTGTGATCGGGCTGCAGACCAGCGCCTGATACCTCGCCTTCGAGAGGAACGCCACCATGCAACAGCCCCCGGACCACCGCCCCTCGCCCTGGCATGCGGGCGAGAAAACCCTGCAGGAAAAGGTCGGTGTAGCAGAACGCATGGAGGCGTTCGGGCAAAAGGTCATTCGTGACTACATGCCCGACCAGCACCGTAGTTTCTATCACCAGTTGCCGTTCATGGTGGCCGCCAGTGTGGACGTTCTTGGCCGGCCTTGGGCCACCCTGCTGGAAGGGCCGGAAGGGTTCGTCAGCTCGCCCGACCCTCGCGTGCTGACGATTTATACCACGCTGCCAGCAGATGACCCCGCCACCCCGGGGCTGGTAGCCGGGCAGGCGGTCGGCCTGCTGGGTATCGAACTGCACACCCGTCGGCGCAATCGCATCAACGGGCAGATCCGCCAGGCTGCAGAAGGACAACTGCAGGTGAGGGTGGAGCAGTCGTTCGGCAACTGCCCGCAGTACATCCAGTTGCGTGACTACACCCGCGTTGCCGAGCCCGCCCAGGCGCGTGTCGATGCGACCACACTGGATGCCACAAGCGTCAGCATGATCCAGGCTGCCGACACGTTCTTCGTCGCCAGCTATGTCGAGCAAGGTGACGGCCAGCGCGCTGTGGATGTTTCTCACCGTGGCGGCCGGCCAGGGTTCGTCAAGGTCGTGGGCAATCGGCTGATCATTCCCGACTACGCGGGCAACCTGCACTTCAACACCTTGGGCAACCTGTTGGTGAACCCGCGGGCCGGTTTGCTGTTCATCGATTTCCGCAACGGCAACGTGCTGCAGCTGTGCGGGCGTGCGGAGGTGCTGCTGGACAGCCCGGCCATCCAGGCCTTCGACGGTGCCGAGCGGCTGTGGACGCTGGAGGTGGAGCAGGCAGTGTGGCGCCCGGCGGCGGTTTCCCTGCGCTGGGCGTTCAAGGAATACGCACCGACCAGCCTGATGACTGGCACCTGGGCCGAGGCCGACGCACGCTTGCAGCAACGCCAGCGACAGCGCCAATGGCAGGCCTGGCGTGTGCTGCGGGTGGAGCAGGAGAGCCGCGATATCCGCTCGTTCTACCTTGAACCGCCCAGCGATAGCAGCGTGGTCTTTGCGCCAGGGCAACACATTCCGGTGCAAGTGCAGATCGACGGTGAGGCCGCGATGATCCGGACCTACAGCTTGTCGAGCGCACCGTCCGATGGCTACCTGCGTATCAGCGTAAAAGCGCAGGGCCCCGCCTCTCGGCACCTGCATGAGCGCGTCAAGGCAGGTGATGTGCTGGATGTGCGCTCGCCTATGGGCAGTTTCACCCTGGATGAGCAAAGTACGCGCCCGCTTGTGCTGATTGGTGCGGGCGTGGGTATCACGCCGTTGCTGGCCATGCTGCGTGAGCAGCTGAGCAAAGGCCAGGCACGGCGCATCCATGTGTTCCATGGCGCCCGCAGCCTGGCCGACCTGCCATTCAGGCAGGAGCTGGCAAGCTTGCGGCAACAGGCTGGCGGCTTGCTGCACGTTCATCGCGCCTTGAGCCAGCCAGAAGACCATGCCGTGGCCGGGCAGGATTATGAGTTTACCGGCCGACTGGGCATCGAGCAGGTCAAGGCGACGCTGGCGCTGGACGACTACGATTTCTACCTGTGCGGCCCGGGCAGCTTTACTCAGGACCTGTATGAAGGGCTGCGCACGGTGCACGTGCCGGATGCGCGCATTCACGCTGAAGCCTTTGGCCCGTCAACGCTGCGCCGGCACACGGATGCAGGCCAGCCCACCTTGCAACAGCCGCCTGCGGCCCGCGAGCCAGTGCCTGTGTATTTCGCAGCGTCGGCCAAGGAGGCGCGCTGGGCACCAGGCAGCGGCACCCTGCTGGAGCTGGCCGAGGCGCGTGGGTTGGCGCCGGAGTTCAGTTGCCGGGGTGGGTCGTGCGGTACCTGCAAGACCAGGTTGGTGAGCGGCCAGGTGCATTACCCGAACCCACCGGCAGAGCTGCCGGAGGCGGGATCGGTACTGATCTGTTGTGCGGTACCGGGGCAGGTTGAGGAGGGGATACAGGCGCTGGTGCTGGATATCTGATATGCCAGTCCCGGCGAAGAGGCCAAGACTGGCAGCACAAAGCGCCCGGATATCCGATAATCCCGGCACCCCAAATACCCAGGAGCCCGCATGGACCAGATCCACCTGATGAAGGTATTCGTTGCGGTAGGTGAGCTGGAGAGCTTCGCTGCCGCCGCTCGCCGCCTGGACATTTCCCCGGCTGCCGTCACCCGCGCTGTCAGCGCCCTGGAAGACCAGCTGGGCGTCAAGCTGCTGCTGCGCACCACCCGCAGCGTGCGCCTGACCGAAGCTGGCGGCCGCTACCTGGAAGACACCCGGCATATCCTGGCCAGCATCCACGAAGCCAACGAAGCGGCCGCTGGCATCAACGCCACCCCCAAAGGCGACCTGGCAGTTACCGCCCCGATCCTGTTCGGCAAGAAGTTCGTCATGCCCTGTATCGTTCGCTACCTGCAGCAGTACCCGGACGTCGATGTTTCCGCCTACTTCCTCGACCGTGTGGTGAACATGGTCGAGGAGGGCATGGACGTGGCCGTGCGCATCGGCCCGTTGCCCGACTCCGGGTTGAAGGCGTTGCGGGTCGGCAGGGTGCGGCGCATGTTGTGTGCGTCACCCGACTACCTGGCGCGCCATGGCGTGCCGAAGCATCCCTCGGACCTGGCCGGGCATGCGGTGATCGGCACCACCAACCTGTCGCCCCGGGCAGGCTGGCGCTTTGGAGTGACAGAAGAGCCAACCCTGGTGCGTATGAAGCCGCGCCTGACGGTGACCAGCAATGACGGGGCGATCGCTGCCGCCAGCGGCGGGCTGGGGATTGCCCGCCTGTTGTCGTACCAAGTGGCCGATGAGCTGGCCAGTGGGCAGTTGCAGGTGATCCTGGCGGAGTACGAGGAGGCGCCCTGGCCGATTCATGTGTTGCATCGCGAGAGCAAGTACGGCTCTGCCAAGGTCAGGGCCTTCATCGACATGCTAGCGCAGGCGCTGCGGGCCCAGCAGCTGGACTGAGATCGTACAACGCAAGGTGAAACATTAAGAAATAATAACTGTTGTACGACGACCTATGACATGGCACTCTTCCGCCTGAAACAATTTGTCGCAAATACCGCTGCCGGTGTTCGCGCCAATTGCTCGCCACACTAAAAACAAGAAACTCAGGTGAACCATGAAGATGAAAGGCATCCGTTGGTGGATGGTCAGCCTTGTCACGGCTGGGCTCGTCGTCAACTACCTCGCCCGCAACACCCTCTCGGTGGCCGCCCCCACCTTGATGACCGACCTCTCCATCAGTACCGAGCAATACGCCAAGATCGTTGCCAGTTGGCAGGTGTGCTATGCCCTCATGCAGCCGGTAGCCGGCTGGTTCATCGACTTCATCGGCACCAAGCTGGGCTTTGCCGTGTTTGCCATGGCCTGGTCGCTGGCGTGTGCTGGCGCCGCCCTGGCCACCGGTTGGCAGAGCATGGCCTTCATGCGCGGGCTGCTGGGCATGACCGAAGCCGCCGGCTTGCCGGCTGGGGTCAAGGCAACCACCGAGTGGTTCCCGGCCAAGGAACGCTCGGTGGCGATCGGCTGGTTCAACATCGGCTCGTCGCTTGGCGCCTTGCTGGCACCGCCGCTGGTGGTGTGGGCGATCCTGCACAGTGGCTGGCAGCTGGCGTTCGTGATCGTGGGTGTCTCCGGGATTGTCTGGACCCTGCTGTGGATGCTGTTGTACAAGCACCCGCGCGACCAGAAGCGCCTGAGCGATGAGGAGCGCGACTACATCCTGGCCGGCCAGGAAGCGCACTTCAAACAGGACAGCCGCGAGAAGGGCGCCTGGAAGCGCATCTTCAAGGCCCGCAACTTCTACGCCATCGCTTCGGCGCGGATCCTCTCCGAGCCGGCCTGGCAAACCTTCAACGCCTGGATTCCGCTGTACCTGATGACCGAGCGGCACATGAACATCAAGGAAGTGGCGATGTTCGCCTGGCTGCCGTTCCTGGCTGCCGATATCGGCTGTGTGCTGGGCGGATACCTGAGCCCGCTGTTCCACCGCTACTTCAAGGTGTCGCTGTTCACCTCGCGCAAGATGGTGTTGGTGTTCGGTGCCAGTTGCATGATCGGCCCGGCCTGCATCGGCCTGGTGGAAAGCCCGTACATGGCGATCCTGTTGCTGTGCATTGGCGGGTTTGCCCACCAGACACTGTCGGGCGCGCTGTACGCCATCACCTCGGACTCGTTCAGCAAGGACCAGGTGGCCACAGCGACGGGCATGGGTGGCATGTGCGGGTACCTAGGGGCGGCGGTGTTTACCCTGGTGTTCGGCATTCTGGTCACGCAGATTGGTTACAGCCCGCTGTTCGTGGTGCTGGCGGCGTTCGATATCGTGGCGGCAGTGCTGGTGTGGAAGGTGGCGCGGGAGGTGCGTGGCGAGCCTTCGGTCACGCCGATGGCGAACCCGACCGGGGCATTGGCATAAGGCTTGAAATTCAGGGGCCGCAAAGCGGCCCCCATCAAGGCAACACAATCAAAGGGGTCGATACTGCATCCTGAACCCCAGGCTCATTCCTTCCCCCTGCTGCAACAACCGCAACCCAGGCCGCCCTGGCAGGTGATGCGCATTGACCGGGTGGCTTACCGGTTCAAAGCAGAAAAAACCTTGCCCCTGCGGGCAAAACAGCAAAAAGTGTTCAGCCCCGCTGGCACTGCACGCCAGTCGATAACCCGCGCTTGGCTGTTCGATCACACACTCTCCCGGCCAGCCACTGAAGGCGTGATCGACCACCGTCTCGGGCAAACGGCCCAAGGCATTGAAGCACCACTGCTCGGGCACCTCGGCCTGGTACGACGGCAACCGCCCATGCTCGGCCAGCCACACTTTGCGCGCCGCGGCATACAGCTGGGTATCGGGATATCGCGGAAAGTAAGGATGCAACCCCAACCCATACCAGGTAGCTGGTTCATCCAGGTGGGTTACATGCAGGTCCAGGTTCAGGCACCCCTCATGCAAGTGCACATCCAGCGTTGCCTGGTAGGCAAACGGCACTTCACTGTGCAGCCTCAGGCGCGCGCGTCGCTCGCTGTGGTGCTCCACCTGCCAGGCCTGCTGCCAGGCGCTGCCATGAATCGGGTAGGGGTCGTGCCCGGTATTGGGCGTTAGCGCCTGCCAGCCATCCGGGCGGGCGAAGCCACCCTCGGCAATGCGGTTGGACCATGGCGCCAGCGGGTAACAGGCCAGGCGTCGCGGGGTGCCACTGGCCAGCGCGGCCGGGTCAGAATGGCGCAGCAGCGCTTGCCCGGTCGCTTTCACTTCCCAGTTGACCAGGCTGGCGCCCAGCTCCGGCGCCAGGCTCAGGCGGGTCAGGTGGTCCTGCAGGTGCAGTTCGGTCACAGCCATTCAAGGCTCCTTTCAAATGAACAATCAACTGGCCCGGCGGTAGGTGAGCAGCACGATGCCGCACACCACCACGGCACCGCCGAGTAATTGCAGGGTGCCGAGCTGCTGGTCGAGCAAGGCCCAGCCCAGCAGCAGTGTGGCGATGGGCTCGACGTTCATCACCGGTGCGTTCTGCGCCATGTTCAGCCTTGGCACACACACAAACAGCAAGGTGAAGGCCAGGCCATACAGCACCACCAGGCTGGCCAACGCCACCCAGCCACTGCTGCTGCCCGGCAGTGACAAGCCGGACGGCATCACGCCACTTGCGCCCGCAACCAGCATGCTGGAGAACACGATCAGCAGGGTCAGCAGGCTGCGCACGGGGCCGCGCACGCTGGCCAGTTTGTGGTCGGTAATCCACAAGGCGCAGGCGAAGGCACAGGCGGCGCCGAACGCCAGGCCGACCCCTAGCGCCCAGTGCGGGTTGGCCGTGCCGCTGTCGGCAAGGCGTGCCGGCACATCCAGAGCCAGCACCAGCCCGCACAGGATCAGGCCCATGAACAGCACGGTGCGGCCGGTGGGGCGTGCGCCGCCCAGCGCCCAGGTGAGCAGCGCCAGCAGCATCGGGAAGGTGTTGCCCACCAGAAGCGCCAGGGCCACCGGAATGCGCGCCACCGCCGAGTACAGGCACAGGCTTTGGGTGGCGATCAGCAGGCCGAGCAGCAGTTGCCAGTGCCGGGTGCCTGCGGGCAGGCTCAGCGCCTGGCGTTGCCACAACAGCAGGCAGGCCAGTACCAGCAAGGTGATGCCTGAGCGGCACAGAATCGCCAGCAGCACGCCGGTGCCGTCATCGAAGGCGATGCGCGCGGCGATGTGGTTGCCGGCGAATGAGCAGGCCAGCAGGGCGAGCAGGGCGATGGCCAGTTTGCGCGGGAACAGGGGAGCAGCAGAGGAGGGGACAGCCATGTGCAGGATCCATTTGCAGAAAGAACCAGAGGGCTGCTTTGCAGCCCATCGCCGGCAAGCCAGCTCCCACAGGGTGCGCAGGGCTGGAAGGCTGCACAATCCTGTGGGCGCTGGCTTGCCGGCGATGGGGTGCAGAGCGGCCCCGATTGCCGTTACAGCACCACGCTAGGCAGCCACAGCGAGATCGCAGGTATGTAAGTCACCGCCATCAGCACCAGGAACAGCGCCAGGTAGAACGGCAGCAGCGCCTTCACCGTCGACTCGATGCTTACCTTGCCGATGGCCGAGCCCACGAACAGCACGGCGCCGACCGGTGGTGTTATCAGCCCGATCCCCAGGTTCACCAGCATGATCATGCCGAAGTGCACCGGGTCCACACCAATACCGGTAATCACCGGCAGCAGGATCGGCGTGAGGATCAGGATCAACGGCGCCATGTCCATCACCGTGCCCAGCAGCAACAGCATGAAGTTGATGCACATCAGGATCACGTAGCGGTTGTCCGACAGGGTCAGGAACGCCGTGGTGATCTTCGACGGGATCTGCATCAGCGTCATCACGTAGCCGAAGCTGGCGGCAAAGCCGATCAGGATCATCACGATGGAGATGGTCCGTACCGTGCGGTGCATCAGCTTGGGCAGGTCGCGCCACTTGTAGTCGCGGTAGATGAACATGGTCACGAAGAATGACCACACCACCGCCACGGCGGCCGATTCGGTAGCGGTGAACACGCCCGACAGGATACCGCCGAGGATGATGACCATGGCCATCAGGCCCCACAGCGCCTCACCGGCAATCTTCAACGCCTGGCGCAGCGGGATCACTTCGCCTTTGGGGTAGTTGCGCTTCTTCGCGAAGATCAGGCACAGGCCCATCATCACTGCGCTCAGCAGCAACCCGGGCATCACCCCCGCCATGAACAGCGAGGCGATGGATACCGTGCCGCCCGCCGCCAGCGAGTACAGCACCGAGTTGTGGCTGGGCGGGGTCAGCAGCGCCTGCACCGAGCCACTGACGGTCACGGCGGTGGAGAATTCACGCGGGTAGCCTTTGCGCTCCATCTCCGGGATCAGCACCGAGCCCACCGAGGCGGTGTCGGCCACCGACGAGCCGGAAATCGCGCCGAAGAAGGTCGAGGCCATGATGTTCACCAGCGACAGGCCACCACGGACGAAGCCCACCAGCACCCCGGCAAAGGCCACCAGCCGCCGTGACATACCGCCTTCGGCCATGATCGCGCCGGCCAGCACGAAGAATGGAATGGCCAGCAGCGAGAACTTGTTAACCCCACTGGCCACCTGGATCATCATCGCCTGCAGTGGGATGTCGATCCACCAGGCGCCGATCAGGGCCGACAGGCCCAAGGCGTAGGCTACCGGCATGCCCAGCAGGATGAGTGCAATGAAACTGCCCAACAGAATGAACGCATCCATTTATGCCGCTCCTTCGCTTTCTTCTACGTGGTCGAAACGCACCACCTTGCGGTGGCTCTGGTCGCCCAGCAGGAGTTTTTCCAGCACAAAGACCAGGGTCAGCACGCCACCGATCGGGATCGGCGCATAGGTCATGCCCACCCGCACACCTGGCAGGGAGGCCAGAAACTGGTTCCAGGTAGTGATGCACAGCTTGGTGCCGTAGTAGGTCATGAACACGCACACCAGAATCATCAGTACTTGCACCAGTAGCGCGATCACGCCGCGCTGCAGCGGTGGTAGGCGATCGGTGATCATCGCCACCGCCATGTGCGCCCCGGCCCGATAGCTGGCAGCGGCGCCGACGAAGGTGAACACCACCATCAGCAGGATGGCCACCGGCTCCGGCCAGCTGGAGCCGGTACCGAGCACGTAACGGGCGAAGATGCCCCAGGGAATGATCAGCGTCATGGTCAGGATCGACAGGCCGGCGATCCAGATACAGGCGCGGTACAGCGTGTCGTTCACACGCAGGAAGAGGTTTTTCATGGGCATCACCAAAGCGGCAGGGCGGCGGGCGCCGCACTGCCGAGGTCGATTGGGCTGGGGCCGCTGTTACTGGACGGCGTCGATACGCTTCATCAGGTCGGCGTACGGCGCGCCGTATTTTTCCCGTACCGAGGCGGTGGCGTCATAGAACGGCTTCTTGTCGACGGTGATGAACTCGACACCAGCGGCCTTGAGCTTCTCTTCGCTGGCGGCAGACTTGGCGTCCCACAGTGCGCGCTCTTCCATCTGTGCTTCACGCGCCACCTTCTTCACCAACGCCTGCTGCTCGGGGCTGAGCTTGTTCCAGGTGGTCTTGGACATCACCACGGGCTCCGGCAGGATCAGGTGGCCGGTCAGGGTGTAGTACTTGGCGCTCTGGAAGTGGTTGTGCTCAAGCAGGGTGGGCGGGTTGTTCTCGGCGCCATCGATCACGCCGGTTTGCAGGGCGCTGAAGATTTCCCCGGTGTCCATGGCGATGCCGTTGCCGCCCATGGCGTTCATCATGTCGATGAACAGCGGGTTGCCCTGCACGCGAATCTTCATGCCCTTAAGGTCTTCCAGGCTGCGTACCGGCTTTTTCGTATAGATGCTGCGCGAGCCGCCGTCCATCCAGGCCAGGGCCACCAGGTTGAAATCGGAGTTGGTGATCTTGTCGAGGATTTCCTGGCCGATCTCGCCGTCGATGATCTTGCGCATGTGATCATGGTCGCGGAACACGAACGGCATGTTAAACACGTTCACATCCGGCACCACCGGGCCGACGATACCCAGGCTGACGCGGGTCATCTGCACCGCACCGATCTGCGCCTGTTCGATCACTTCCTTTTCCGAGCCCAGCACACCGCCGGCGAACATCTTGAAGGTGATGTCGCCATTGCTGGCCTGTTCGAGTTTTTTGCCCATGTTCTGCTCGGCGACCACGGTCGGGTAGCCGGCCGGGTGGATTTCGGCGAACTTGATGTCCAGTGCCGAGGCGGGCATGGCCACGCTGAAGGCGAACGGGAGTACGGCAAGGAGCAGCTTGCGTTTGAACGTCATGATGAAACTCCGTGGTTTTTATTATCCGGTTTCGTGCGTGCAAGTGTGGGTGCGGCAGGGGGCGTCAGCCCCGGTAGGCAGGTTCCTCCAGGCCCTTGGTGTCAGGGTTGAGGGCAAATACCCCGCCCGCCAGGGGCTGGTCACTGAGGTCTGTGCCTGTGGGACGGATCGAGGTGACGTACAGGGTGTCGAGGTTGGCGCCACCGAAGGCGCACATTGCCGGCTTTTTCACCGGCACGCTCAGCGAGCGGTCGAGGCGGCCGTCAGGGGTGAAGCGGTGGATCTGCCCGGCGTCATTGCCGCAGATCCAGTAGCAGCCGTCCTGGTCGATTGCTGCGCCATCGGGGCGGCCTGGGTAGCCGCGCATGTCGACGAACAGCCGCTTGTTGTACGGCGTGCCGCTGTCGATGTCGTAGTCGAAAGCCCAGACCTTCTGCACGTTGGGGTGCGAGTCGGAAAGGTACATGCGCGTGCCGTCGGGGCTGAAGGCCAGGCCGTTGGGCACGATCATGCCGTCTTGCTGCAGGTGCAGCTGGCCTTCTCCATCATGCCGGTACAGCGCACCCACGTGGGCACCTTGCTGCATGTCCAGCAGCATGGTGCCGGCCCAGAAGCGGCCTTGGCGGTCGCAGCGGCCATCGTTGAAGCGCATGCCGGCCTGGGCGTGCGGCACGCTGCTGAGCAGGCGGCTATCAAGGCTGCCGTCGGGCTTGGCCTGGAGCTGGAAGATGCCGCTTTCCATGCCGGCGACCCAGCCCTGGCCGCTGCGGGCGATGCAGGCCAGCATCTCGTCGCCCTGCCAGACCTGGTGCTTGCCATCGGCCGCCTGCCAGCGGTGCAGATGGCGGGCGGGAATATCGACCCAGTACAGGGCCTGTTCGCTGGGGTGCCACACGGGGCTTTCGCCGGTGCCGTTGCGGGCGTCGACGATCAGTTCACAGTTCATGGCCGTGCCTCCTGGCGTGCGTGGGTTCAGTTGAACGGGCCGGCCACGGCGAAGGCGCCGCCCTGGTAGACCATACTCGGGTCATCGGCGGCGGGCGCCGGCTGGGCCTCCACGGCGGCGCGGAAGCGCTCGGAGCTGTCCTTGGGCACGTAGCCAAGGTGCTCGGCATAGCGGTTGTCCCACCACACGGTGCGGTTGTCGGAGGCGCCGTAGACGATGGTGTGGCCTACGTTGGGGGTGAACAGCCCGCGCTCGATCAGTTGCACCAGGTCGTCGTAGCTCAGCCAGGTGCAGAGCATGCGCGGGTTTTGCGGTTGCGGGAACGAAGAGCCGATGCGAATGCTGACGGTCTCGATGCCGTAGCGATCGAAGTAGAAACTGGCTACATCCTCGCCGTAGCACTTGGACAGCCCGTAGTAGCTGTCGGGGCGGCGCGGCGAGTGGGCGTCGATGCGCTCGTCCTGGCGGTAGAAACCGATGGTGTGGTTGGAGCTGGCGAAGATGATGCGCTTCACGCCATGCTTGCGTGCGGCCTCGTAAACATGGAACACGCCGCAGATGTTTGGCCCGAGGATGTCTTCGAAGGAATGCTCGGTGGACACGCCGCCGAAGTGGATGATGGCATCAACGCCGTCAACCAGCGCATGTACCGCAGCCTTGTCGGCCAGGTCGCAGGTAATCACCTCTTCATGCGGGCCTGCAGCAGGTGGCATCGGGCTGATATCGGAAAGGCGCAGGACCTCGGCGTAGCCTTGCAGGCGTTCGCGAAGGACCTTGCCCAGGCCGCCTGCGGCTCCGGTGAGCAGCAGGCGATTGAGGGGGGTAGGGGTCATGGCCGGCTCTTGTTGTTAATTGTTGTAGGTTGTCGTATGACTTTACTGATTATTGGCGGTGGGTTCGGCTGTTGTCAATGAGGCCTGCGTCTCTTTATGGCCTGTCAGGGCCCAATCGCCGGCAAGCCAGCTCCCACAGGCACTCCACTTGGCTGGAAATTACCGCGGCCTGGTGGGAGCTGGCTTGCCGGCGATGGGGCGCAAAGCGGCCCCAATTTCAATCAGTGCCGGTCTTTTCGGTTACAAGAGCGATAACGGGTAATTGAAGATCAACCGGTTCTCATCGAACTCGTTATTGCTGTAATCCCGCCGAATCGACGAATTTCGCCACTTCACACTCAAATCCTTGAACGCCCCGCTCTGGATCACGTACGCCAGCTCGGTCTCACGCACCCACTCCTTACCATCGGTCACCACCCCGCTGTGCACGTCGCGCCCGCTGATATAGCGGTTCATCAAGGTCAGCCCCGGCACCCCGACGGTGACGAAGTTGAAGTCATGACGCACCTGCCACGAACGCTCGTTGGCATTGTCGAAGCTGGAGTTGTAACTGTCGTTGGCCAAGGTGCCGCCACTGGTGCCGTTGACCCGCATCCAGGTATCGCCATCGACTTTCTGCAGCCCCACCCAGAACGTGCTGCCGCCGTACTTGGCCGAGAACATCCCCGAGTAGGTTTTATTGTCCAGTTCCCCAGCGCGTTCGGAGCCGTCCTCATCGCCATGGAAGTAGCCCAGGTTGGCACCCAGGGTCCAGTCACCCACCGGCTGGCTGTGGCTCAGTTGCAGGTACTGTTGCTGGTACACGTCTTTCAGCACCGCATTCCACAGGCCCACCAGCGTGCGGTCCTGGTTGAACTTGTATTCGCCGCCGACGAAGTTGAACCGGTCCGACACGCCAGCGCCGTAGCTCATGTCTTCCATGCTGGCGTCGTTACGCGGGCTGTTGCCGCGGAACTGGCCGCCATACAGGGTCAACCCTGCGATTTCATTGGAGGTGACCTGCCCGCCACGGAACGTCTGCGGCAACGAGCGACCGTCGTCCGAGCGTAGAATCGGCAGCACCGGCATCCACTCCCCGATCTTCAGCTCGGTCTTGGAAATACGCGCCTTGCCCGCCACTGCCAGGCGCCCGTAGTCATCTGCTGGCTTGCCATCATCATGGCGCGGCAGCAACGCCGTGCCGTAGGTACCGCCGCCGCCATCGAGCTTGACCGACCACAGCCCCAGCACATCCACGCCAAACCCTATCGGCCCCTCGGTGAACCCCGAGCGGGCATCGAGGATGAAGCTTTGCGTCCACTCCTCGGCCTTGCTCTGCGGGTTGCTGGGGTTGGTGAAGTTGCGGTTGATGTAGAAGTTGCGCAGCCCGAGGGTGGCCTTGCTGTCCTCGACAAAACCGGCGGCCAGGCTGGTGCCCGGCAGGCCGGCGATGACCCCGGCGCCAAGCAGGGCGAAGGGCAGGGTGTGGCAGATTTTCATTATTGTTGTGCTCCCGAAGGGTGTGGCAGCCCGTCCACCGGGCACGCGCAAGCGGCCTGCGGCAGGGGCGGGTAGTTAACGGGCCGGTCAGGGCCAGGGGTGAATGCGCGGTAACCGGGCGCTACGTAGCGGCAGGTGTACGCGAGCTGGCCGGGCGAAGAGGGGTGTGCAACAGACGTGGGTGGAGCGGGATGGGGGTCGACATGGGATCGTCCACTGATTGTTGTTTTTGTTATGTGTTGTCGTACAACTGTGGGCGATTATTAGCAAGTGGGAGGTGAGCTGTCAACGGCTGATAGCTGAGCAGGTAGGGTCCCAGTTGCTGCATTCCACGCGCCGTACGCGGGACAAGATTTACAAATCAAATCTGATTGACTGACTCTGCCGCTAGCCTGCGCTATCTTCAGATCTGGCCTCGCCCTCGACCACGTAGACTGGCATGTCCAGTCCCGGCATCCTCGTTGGTGCCGTACCCCTCTTGTCGGCGTGGGCGGGGCCTCTTCCTTTTCCGCCACGCTTCCCGCCTAAGATCCAGCGCTCCCTGGCGCCACGGCCGTCAGCTACCTTGGCAAATCTCCTCTGCTACGCAATTCCCTGTAGGAGCGGCCTTGTGCCGCGAAAGGGCCGCACAGCGGCCCCGGCAAACAATTCGCCATTGCAGAATCCCCAAGATCAGTGCATTCGACAGGCTCTGCAATATATAGCGGAGCGGGGCCAGCTACCCTTCAGGCCAGTCCTGATGACCGAGGAAGATGAAGCCGTTCTGTGGGAGCGGGCTGGCCCGCGAATAGGCCACACAGGCGAAACCGTCCGCTGACTTGCGATGCTTCCTCTACCAATAAAAAAGGCTGCCAATTGGCAGCCTTCTCGATGTTCAGCCCGGACAATCAGTCCCAGCTCAAAGCACCACCCGTCTGATACTCGATCACACGCGTCTCAAAGAAGTTTTTCTCTTTCTTCAAGTCCATGATCTCGCTCATCCATGGGAACGGGTTGGTAGTCCCTGGATATTCTTCTTTCAGGCCAATCTGGGTCAAACGACGGTTGGCAATGAACTTGAGGTAGTCCTCCATCATCGCCGCGTTCATGCCCAGCACCCCGCGTGGCATGGTGTCGCGGGCGTATTCGATCTCCAGCTGGGTCCCTTGCAGGATCATCTGGGTCGCTTCTTCCTTCATCGCCGCATCCCACAGATGTGGGTTTTCGATCTTGATCTGGTTGATCACGTCGATGCCGAAGTTCAGGTGCATCGACTCGTCACGCAGGATGTACTGGAACTGCTCGGCGACGCCGGTCATCTTGTTACGGCGGCCCATGGACAGGATCTGGGTGAAGCCGCAGTAGAAGAAGATACCTTCCAGGACGCAGTAGTAGGCAATCAGGTTGCGCAGCAGCTCTTTGTCGGTTTCGACGGTGCCGGTGTTGAATTCCGGGTCGGAGATGGCGCGGGTGTACTTCAGGCCCCAGGCGGCTTTCTTGGCGACCGACGGGATCTCGTGGTACATGTTGAAGATCTCGCCTTCATCCATGCCCAGCGACTCGATGCAGTACTGGTAGGCGTGGGTGTGGATCGCCTCTTCGAAGGCCTGGCGCAGGATGTACTGGCGGCACTCCGGGTTTGTGATCAGGCGGTACACGGCCAGGGCAAGGTTGTTGGCAACCAGCGAGTCGGCGGTGGAGAAGAAGCCGAGGTTGCGCATGACGATGCGGCGCTCGTCTTCGGTCAGGCCGTCCTGGCTCTTCCACAGGGCGATGTCGGCGGTCATGTTGACCTCTTGCGGCATCCAGTGGTTGGCGCAGCCGTCCAGGTACTTCTGCCAGGCCCAGTCATACTTGAACGGTACCAGCTGGTTCAGGTCGGCGCGGCAGTTGATCATGCGCTTTTCGTCTACCGCGACACGGGCAGAAGAACCTTCCAGCTCGGCCAGGCCTTCGGCCACGTCGAGGGCGTCGAGGGCAGCTTTGGCACGTTTGACGGCTTCGGAATCCGACGCGGTAGCAGCGCGAGCTTCCAGAGCGGCCGCACCACCGGCGCTGTCGAGCTTGTCGAGGGTGGCGGCGGCAGCGGCCTGCGCAGGGGTGTTGCCTTTGGCGGCTACTTCGCCGTCTTCGTTATCGAATTCGTCCCAGCTCAGCATGGTTTGGCTCCTGCTTGAGGGTCGCCCTGGGGCAACCGGTTGGATTTTAAAAATGTGATGCCTGACGCAAGGCCGGTAACGGCGAATGGACAGCTCGAGAGGCTGACTCTCGTTTACATCTGAATGTGTTCTGGCTTGTACCTGGCCAGGCCTCGGGGAGGGGCCAGGACAATTGAATGGCGCTCTTTTCAGAGGGCGCAAAGTATACCGGAATTCACCTTCGATCGGGGCGCATGTCTTGCGGGCGAAGGTAACTTTTCGACCGGTTTTGCGTGCATCCGTTCACGAAATGGCTGTGTTCTTCTACGGGGGGAGAGTGTAGCGCTAACCTATATGTTGTGCCAGTTTAAATTTAAGGCACATCATATAGTGTTTTTGAGGGGATTTTGTTGTGTGCCCGGCCTCATCGCCGGCAAGCCAGCTCCCACAGGCACCGCGCCTGGCTGCAGGGCGATGCAATACCTGTGGGAGTTGGCTTGCCGGCGATGAGGCCGGGGCACACAACACTAGCAGCGGTGGCTGCGCAGCGTTTCGACGATATGCGTCTTGGGTTGTTTGCGTGCTACTTCTACCGAGGTAAAACGGCCGGTTTCAGCATTACGACCAATCTTGCGAGTTGCCACTTTTTTCCGGGCCATGGGCTTGCGTCCTGTTTTGAGAGGTCCTGTTCTTTTACCGAGCCGCGCGAGCGGTGGGCAAAGGGCAGGGTTTCTCTGAGGCACGGATACAAAAATGCCGCGCGGGGCACCCGTAGGCACCCCGCGCGGCATTCAGGCCTTACTGGCAGGCTTCGCAGTCAGGCTCGTCGATCGCGCAGGCCTTCGGCACTGGCGCTGGGCCGGCTGCCTGGACCGGGGCGCTGTCGCCACCGCTGGAAACGGCGTTGAGCTTGCCGGTGTTGATGGTCGACTTCTCGGTGCTGGTCGCAGCCAGGGCACGGAGGTAGTAGGTGGTTTTCAGGCCACGGTACCAGGCCATGCGGTAGGTCACGTCCAGCTTCTTGCCCGATGCACCCGCGATGTACAGGTTCAGCGACTGAGCCTGGTCGATCCACTTCTGGCGACGGGAGGCAGCGTCGACAATCCACTTGGTCTCGACTTCGAACGCGGTGGCGTACAGGTCTTTCAGCTCTTGCGGGATACGCTCGATCTGCTGCACCGAACCGTCGTAGTACTTCAGGTCGTTGATCATGACCGAGTCCCACAGGCCGCGGGCCTTCAGGTCACGGACCAGGTACGGGTTGATCACGGTGAACTCGCCCGACAGGTTCGATTTCACGTACAGGTTCTGGTAGGTCGGCTCGATCGACTGCGACACGCCGGTGATGTTGGCGATGGTCGCGGTTGGCGCGATGGCCATGATGTTCGAGTTACGAATACCTTTTTGTACGCGAGCACGCACCGGCGCCCAGTCCAGGGTCTCGTTCAGGTCGACGTCGATGTACTTCTGGCCACGGGCCTCGATCAGGATCTGTTGCGAATCCAGCGGCAGGATGCCTTTGGACCACAGCGAACCCTGGAAGGTCTCGTAGGCGCCACGCTCGTCGGCCAGGTCGCAGGACGCCTGGATCGCGAAGTAGCTGACCGCTTCCATCGACTTGTCGGCGAACTCGACGGCAGCGTCGGAGCCGTAGGCGATGTGCTGCAGGTACAGTGCGTCCTGGAAGCCCATGATGCCCAGGCCGACCGGGCGGTGCTTGAGGTTCGAGTTACGCGCTTGCGGCACCGAGTAGTAGTTGATGTCGATCACGTTGTCGAGCATGCGCACGGCGGTGTTCACGGTGCGTTGCAGCTTAACGGTGTCCAGCTTGCCGTCGACGATGTGGTTCGGCAGGTTGATCGAGCCCAGGTTGCAGACCGCGATCTCGTCCTTGTTGGTGTTCAAGGTGATCTCGGTGCACAGGTTCGAGCTGTGAACCACGCCTACGTGCTGCTGCGGCGAACGCAGGTTGCACGGGTCCTTGAAGGTCAGCCACGGGTGGCCGGTCTCGAACAGCATCGACAGCATCTTGCGCCACAGGTCTTTGGCCTGGATGGTCTTGAACACCTTGATCTTGTTGTACTCGGTCAGGGCTTCGTAGTACTCGTAGCGCTCTTCGAAGGCCTTGCCGGTCAGGTCGTGCAGGTCTGGCACTTCCGAAGGCGAGAACAGGGTCCATTTGCCGTCATCGAAGACACGCTTCATGAACAGGTCAGGGATCCAGTTGGCGGTGTTCATGTCGTGGGTACGACGACGGTCATCACCGGTGTTCTTGCGCAGCTCGATGAACTCTTCGATGTCCAGGTGCCAGGTTTCCAGGTAGGCACACACGGCGCCCTTGCGCTTGCCACCCTGGTTGACGGCAACGGCGGTGTCGTTGACCACTTTCAGGAACGGTACGACGCCCTGGGACTTGCCGTTGGTGCCCTTGATGTAGGAGCCCAGTGCACGCACAGGGGTCCAGTCGTTGCCCAGGCCACCGGCGAATTTCGACAGCATGGCGTTGTCGTGGATCGCGTGGTAGATGCCCGACAGGTCGTCCGGCACGGTGGTCAGGTAGCAGCTGGACAGCTGCGGGCGCAGGGTACCGGCGTTGAACAGGGTCGGGGTCGAGGCCATGTAGTCGAAGGACGACAACAGGTTGTAGAACTCGATCGCACGGGCTTCCTTGTCTTTCTCTTCCAGCGCCAGGCCCATGGCCACACGCATGAAGAACACCTGAGGCAGCTCGAAGCGCACGCCATCCTTGTGGATGAAGTAACGGTCGTACAGGGTTTGCAGGCCCAGGTAGGTGAACTGCTGGTCGCGCTCGTGGTTGATCGCCTTGCCCAGTTTTTCCAGGTCGAAGTCAGCCAGGGCCGGGTTCAGCAGCTCGAACTCGATACCTTTGGCGATGTAGGCCGGCAGGGCATTGGCGTACAGGTCAGCCATCTCGTGGTGGGTGGCGCTGTCGGCTACATTCAGGAAGCCAAGGCCTTCGGCGCGCAGGGTGTCCATCAGCAGGCGGGCGGTAACGAACGAGTAGTTCGGCTCGCGCTCTACCAGGGTACGGGCGGTCATCACCAGGGCGGTGTTGACGTCCTTGATGGCTACACCGTCGTACAGGTTCTTCAGGGTTTCGCGCTGGATCAGGTCGCCATCGACTTCGGCCAGGCCTTCGCAGGCTTCGCTGATGATGGTGTTCAGGCGGGCCATGTCGAGCGGCGCCAGGCTGCCGTCGGCCAGGGTGATGCGGATGCTCGGGTGCGGCTCGACCACGGCGTCGGTGTTGGCGCGGGTGGCACGCTCCTTGGCGCGCTGGTCGCGGTAGATCACGTAGTCGCGGGCAACTTTCTGCTCGCCTGCGCGCATCAGGGCCAGTTCTACCTGGTCCTGGATTTCTTCGATGTGGATGGTGCCACCCGATGGCATGCGACGTTTGAACGTGGCGGTCACCTGTTCTGTCAGGCGCGCGACGGTGTCGTGGATGCGCGACGAAGCGGCCGCGGTGCCGCCTTCAACTGCAAGGAACGCCTTGGTGATGGCAACGGTGATCTTGTCGTCGGTGTAGGGGACGACAGTGCCGTTACGCTTGATCACGCGCAGTTGGCCAGGGGCAGTGGCGGCCAGATCCTGGTTGGAATCGGCGGCCTGCGGCACCTTGGCCTGCGGGTTCTCGCGAGTTGTGTCGGTTTGCATGGGTGGGTGTCTCCACAGTTTCTATATTGTTCAGGCGCCTTTTGGGCGCCCACCGTTCCGTCCAGTTGCTCGATGGCCCGGCGGGGATGCGCAATGCATACGCATCCGCCCGCACGGGCGTACCGACTTCGGGACAGACTCAGGAATAAGGGGCAATGGCTTGCCGCTCCCTGGCCGAAGTCAAAGGTTTTGGGCGGGGCCCAAAAACTGTTGCTGATGGATGCCAGGCCAGGCCTGCAACACCCATACCCGAACAAGGCCTTGGAAGGGCTTGCCTCGGTCGCCTCCGCAGGAGCGGTTTGGCTGCTGAAATCACCTGAAGTTCAGCTCGGAAAATCGCTTGATTTTGCGGGTTGACTTTTGTGTGTGATTTTGCACGAACCCCTATATGTAGTGGTTCGCTGCGTTCGGGATACAAGATAATGCGGTATTGGGGGCTTTGCAAGGCGAGCGCCTGTGGATAACGTGTGCGTACTTTGTGAGTGAATGGTGGGTATTCGCTGTAGGCCTTGTGCCAAGTGGTTTGCAGTATTTTTCTGCGCCTTGCTGCCCCATGGCAGTTTTTTTCGGGCGCGAACCCTATCACAAAAAACGGTTCAGTCGAGCCCGCTGCGGGCGGTTTGGCAATGCCGGGCGTGGGGCTTAGTATCCAGGGGGGATGTTGCCTTTTGGTGAAAGGGTTATGTTGCCTGTACCGGCCCCACAGAAGAGCGCCGTCTCCTGTAGGAGCAGCCTTGTGCTGCGAAGAGGCCGGTACCGGTAATAAAAAAACAACAAGCAAAGGCAGAGGCCATGGACCACCCCGCACCCCGCATCCTCATCGTCGAAGACGACCAGCGCCTGGCCGAGCTCACCGCCGAGTACCTGCAGGCCAACGGCTTCGAGGTCGCGGTGGAGGGCGATGGCGCCCGCGCCGCCCGGCGCATCGTCGACAGCCAGCCCGATCTGGTCATCCTCGACCTCATGCTGCCTGGCGAGGACGGCCTGAGCATCTGCCGCCGGGTGCGCAGCCAGTACCCCGGGCCGATCCTCATGCTCACCGCACGCAGCGACGAACTCGACCAGGTCCAGGGCCTGGACCTGGGTGCCGACGACTACGTCTGCAAACCGGTACGCCCACGCCTGCTGCTGGCGCGTATCCAGGCCCTGCTGCGCCGCAGCGAAGCCGTGGACAGCAAGCGCCAGGACCTGGTCTTTGGCGCGCTGCGTATCGACAACCGCCTGCGCGAGGCGCGCCTGGGCGACCAGCTGATCGAGCTGACCGGTGCCGAATTCGACCTGCTCTGGCTGCTGGCCAGCAACGCCGGCCGGGTACTGACCCGCGAACAGATCTTCACCGCGCTGCGTGGCGTGGGCTACGACGGCCAAGACCGTTCCATCGACATACGCATCTCCAAAATCCGCCCCAAGATCGGCGATGACCCGCTTCAGCCACGGCTGATCAAGACCCTGCGCAGCAAGGGCTACCTGTTTGTCGGCGAAGCGCCATGAACAACTCGATCTTTCTGCGCATCTACGGCGGCATGCTGGCGGTGCTGGTGCTGGTGGCCCTGCTCGGCGTGCTCAGCCTGCACCTGGCCAACGAAGTGCGCGCCGCTCAGCACCGGGAGGGCCTGGCCCAAGGCACCTTCAGCCTGATGGCTGACAACCTGGCCCAGCAGAATGCAACCGAACGCAAGCGCTCGCTGCTGATCTGGGAGCGACTGCTCGGTGTGCCGCTGGCGCTGCAACCGATGACTGCGCGCAGCCTTGACGGCGGCCAGCGGGCGCGCCTGTACCGCGGCCTGGTGGTGGTCGAAAAGACCGGCCCACATGCGGCGCAAGTGCTGCGCAAGGTGGGCCAGGAAGACCTGATGCTGGTGGCGCAGATCAAACAGATAAGCGAGCAACTGGCGCGGGCCACGCTGTATCTGTTGGCCGATGAACTGGTTCGCTACCCTATAACCGAGCAGCAGCAGCGACTGGCACAGATCAAGCAGGAAAAGGGCTTCGGTTTTGGCGTCGCCTTGCAGCGCATCGAGCGGGTTAGCCTGGACGATGATCAGCGGCGCCGGGTCGAGGAGGGCGACACCGTCATGGCGCTGGGCAAGGATGGCGACTCGATTCGTGTGTTTGCCGGGCTGGCAGGCTCGCCCTGGGTGCTGGAGATTGGCCCGCTGTACCAGCTCAACCCGTATCCGCCGCAGTTGCTGATCCTGATTACTTTTCTCGGCCTGTGCCTGATCGGCCTGGTGGTCTACCTGCTGGTGCGCCAGCTGGAGCGCCGCGTGTCGGGCCTGGAGATTGCCGCCACACGCATCGCCCAGGGCAGCCTGGACACCCGCGTGCCCGCAGGCGACGCCGACTCGGTAGGGCGCCTGGCCGCCGCCTTCAACGGCATGGCCGAGCACCTGCAGCGCTCGCTGAGCATGCAGCGCGAGCTGGTGCGGGCGGTGTCCCACGAGTTGCGTACGCCGGTTGCGCGCCTGCGCTTTGGCCTGGAGATGATCGAAAGTGCCACCACCGAACAGGCACGCGCCAAGCATCTGGCCGGCATGGACGGGGATATCCAGGACCTCGACAAGCTGGTCGACGAAATGCTGACCTACGCCCGGCTGGAGCAAGGCGCGCCGGCCTTGAAGTTCCAGCGGGTCGACCTGGATGCCTTGCTCGCGCGGGTGATCGAAGAGCTGGCCCCGTTGCGTGCCGAGGTGCGGGTCGTGCGCGGCGACTGCCAGGGCGCGGATGCCGAAGGCGCCTGGGTCGAGGCCGAGCCGCGGTACTTGCACCGGGCACTGCAGAACCTGGTCGGCAACGCCATGCGCCATGCCGGATCTGAGGTGCGCGTGAGTTACCAGTTGGGGCAGCAGCGGTGCCGCATTGATGTCGAAGATGACGGCCCGGGGATCCCCGAGGGCTTCTGGGACCGTATCTTCACCCCGTTCACCCGCCTGGACGACAGCCGCACCCGTGCTTCGGGTGGGCACGGCCTGGGCCTGTCGATCGTGCGGCGAATCATCTACTGGCACACGGGCCGGGCGACGGTGGGGCGTAGCGAAGCGTTGGGTGGTGCCTGCTTCAGCCTGAACTGGCCACGCCAGCAAGCGCCACAGTAAAGGTCAGACGCTGACCAGGCTGAGCAGGTGGCCGTCCTGCAGGCAGAACTGGCCTTGCAACTCGGCGCCTTGGCGCCACTGCGGCGACAGGTCGGTGAGCAGGCGCAGGCGGGCCAGCCCTTCGGTGGACCAGTCCAGCACTTCGGCGTGTTCGAAATAGAAGCGCTGGCGGGTCAGCGGGTAGAGGGTCTTGAACAGGCTTTCCTTCAGCGAGAAGGTCAAGGTGACCGTCAGGCCGAGTTGACGGCGGTCCAGGCGTTCGAGCTCGGGCGGGGTGAGGATTTCGGCCATCAGCCGTTCGGCGCGTTCGTCATCCAGCAAGGCTTCCTGATCCAGGCCCAGGCCCTGGCAACTGCCCTCGGCGGCGACTACGGCGGCGGCCCAGCCTTTGCCGTGGGTGATCGAGCCGCGAACGCCCGCCGGCCAGATCGGCGAGCGGTCCTCATGGGTGCCGGGCACGTAGTCGCGACCGTCCAGGCGCTGCAGCGCCGCGCGCGCGCATACGCGACCGGCCAGGTACTCAGCCTGGCGCTTGGCCACCGAGCGCTGCAGGCTTGCGCTGGGCACGAGGCCGGCGCGCTGGAAGTCGTCGGATGCCAGGCGGGCAGGGTCGAAGGCGCAACTGACCAGCACCGCGCCGGGCAGCGGGCGAGGCAAGGGCCAGTGGTGCTGGAGCGGGGCGCAGCAGGCTGGGAGAGTGTTCATGGCGCTATTGTGCCAGCCGCAGCGGCGGTGTGGGAGGTGGGATTGCTGGGGCTGCAACGCAGCCCCGACAATCCTTATTTGAACACCTTCTTGAAGAACGCCTGCATATCCGCCCAGGAGCTCTCGTCCGCTGCCTTGTTGTAGCCAATGTCCGGTCCACCATGTTCGCCATGGCTCAGTCGGTCTGCATCTGGGTTGGTAAACCCATGCTTGGCACCGTCAATGCTGACGAACTGGTAGTTGACCTTGGCCGCATCCATTTCCGCCTTGAACGCCTCCACCTGCTGCTGGGTGACCATGCTGTCCGCAGCGCCATGTTCAACCAGGATGTCCGCCCGCACGACGCCAGGCTTGGCCGGCGTCTGGGTGGCCAGCGCGCCATGGAAGCTCACCACGCCGTCCAGTTTCTCCCCCCTGCGTGCGGCATCGAGCACCACCTTGCCGCCAAAGCAGTAGCCCACAGCACCCAGTTGGTGCTTGTTGACGTTCGGCTGCTTTTTCAACAGCTCCAGGCCCGCGTCGAAGCGTGCTGCTGCCGCGGCCGGGTCCTTCATCGCTTCGGCCATGAATGCCTGGGCCTCCTGCGGATGCTCGGTGTGCTGGCCATCGCCGTACATGTCGATGGCCAGCGCTTTATAGCCCAGGGCCGCGAGGTCTCGTGCACGGCGCTTGGCATAGTCGTTCAGGCCCCACCATTCATGCACCACGACGATGCCTGGGCGTTTGTCGTCCAGCGCATCGTCATAGGCGTAGTAGCCGACCAGGCGGTTGCCGTCGGCGTCCTGGTAGGGAATTTCACGGGTCATTACCGCCGCTTGGGCGAGGGCGGCGCTGCACATCAGGGTCAGGGCCAGCAGGGCACGCATCTTTACTACTCCTTGTCTTGCAGACAGTTCGTTCAGCCGAGGTTCAGCCAGGGTTCAGTCGCGGTTCAGGGTGCCCTCCTTACTCTAGCTTCCAGACCGAAACAGCGCACCCAACTGGAGTAACCAGCCATGAAAACCTTCAACACCCTGCTTGCCGCCATGGCCGTCTGTGCCGCTGGCATCACCACTGCCCAGGCCGCCGACGACAACTTCGCCAGCCTCACCTACGGCCAGACCAGCGACAAGGTTCGCAAGTCCGGCCTGCTGCAGCGCAACACCGACCAGCTCAACGCCGATGGCATCATCGGCAAGGACGACACCTGGGGTGTACGTGTGGGCAAGATCAACGATCAGGGCCGCTACTACATGACCTACGACAACGTCTCGGGTGACCACAGTGGCCTGAAGTTGCGCCAGGAAAACCTGCTGGGCAGCTACGACCTGTTCCTGCCGGTGGGCGATACCACCAAACTGTTCGGCGGTGGCAGCCTGGGCATGACCAAGCTCACCCAGGACTCGCCAGGCGCCAGCCGGGATACCGACTACGGTTATGCCTACGGCCTGCAGGCCGGTGTGATCCAGGACATCACCGACAAGGCTTCGGTGGAGCTGGGCTACCGTTACCTGCGCACCAATGCCGCGACCGAAGTGGGTGCGCATGGCGGGCCGAAGGACGGCACCCTGCGTCTGACCAGCAGCGCGCAGACATACCTGGCTGCTTCCTACAAGTTCTGACGGGCGAGCCGCGTTATCCTGTACCGGCCTCTTCGCAGCACAAGGCTGCTCCTACAGGAATACCACCCCCTGTAGGAGCAGCCTTGTGCTGCGAAGAGGCCGGTACAGGCAATACACATTAAGGAGCTGCACATGAAACTGCTGGTGGTCGAGGACGAAGCCCTGCTTCGCCATCACCTCTACACCCGCCTGGGCGAAAGCGGCCATGTGGTCGAGGCGGTCGCCGATGCCGAGGAGGCGCTGTACCAAGCCGGGCAGTACCACTTCGACCTGGCCATCATCGACCTGGGCCTGCCTGGTATCAGTGGCCTGGAACTGATCACGCGCCTGCGCAGCCAGGACAAGACTTTCCCCATTCTCATCCTCACCGCCCGCGGCAACTGGCAGGACAAGGTCGAGGGCCTGGCCGCCGGTGCCGACGACTATCTGGTCAAACCGTTCCAGTTCGAAGAGCTCGAAGCGCGGCTGAATGCCCTGTTGCGCCGCTCCAGCGGCTTCACCCAGTCGACCATCGCCGCAGGCCCCTTGGTACTCGACCTCAACCGCAAGCAGGCCACCCTCGACGACCGGCCCCTGGCGCTGACCGCCTACGAGTACCGCATTCTCGAATACCTCATGCGCCATCATCAGCAGGTGGTGGCCAAGGATCGCCTGATGGAGCAGCTGTACCCAGGCGACGAGGAGCGCGACCCCAATGTCATCGAAGTACTGGTCGGCCGCCTGCGCCGCAAGCTTGAGGGCGAGCACGGCTTCAAACCCATCGACACCGTGCGCGGCCTGGGCTACCTGTTCACCGAGCGCTGCCGATGATCCGCTCGCTGCGGATACGCCTGATGCTGGCCGCCGCAGTACTGGCCTTGCTGTTCATGCTGGCGCTGCTACCGGCCTTGCAGAAGGCCTTCAGCCTGGCGCTGCAGGAGTCGATCGAGCAGCGCCTGGCTTCGGATGTGACCACGCTGATTTCCGCCGCGCGCATCGAGCATGGTCAGTTGCAGATGCCGGCCCTGCTGCCGGACGAGCGCTATAACCTGCCGTACACGGGCCTGCTCGGTTATATCTTCGACCGCGACGGCAACCTGGTCTGGCAGTCGCGGGCCACCGCCGACCGGCACATCAACTACCGCCCGCGCTACGACGGGCGTGGCAATGAGTTCGCCCGCATTCATCAAGCAGATGGCGAAGAGTTCTTTGTCTACGACGTCGAGGTAAAGCTACTGGGGGGCCAGAGTGCCGCCTACAGCATTGTCGCCCTGCAGCCGGTGAGCGAGTACACGGCCACCCTCAATGGCCTGCGCGAGAAGCTCTACCTGGGCTTCGGTGCTGCCTTGCTGGCGCTGATGGTGCTGCTATGGGCTGGCCTGACCTGGGGCCTGCGCTCGTTGCGCCGGCTTAGCCATGAGCTGGATGAAGTGGAGTCGGGCGCGCGCGATGGCCTGAGCGGCGAGCACCCGCGCGAGCTGCTGCGCCTGACCCGCTCGCTCAACCGCCTGTTGCGCAGTGAGCGTGAGCAGCGTACGCGCTACCGCGACTCGCTGGACGACCTGGCGCACAGCCTGAAGACGCCGCTGGCGGTGTTGCAAGGCGTGGGCGAAAGCCTGCAGCAGCGCAGCGGTGAGCGCGAGCAGGCGCGGGTGCTGCAAAGCCAGATCGAGCGCATGAGCCAGCAGATCGACTATCAGCTGCAACGCGCCAGCCTGCGCAAGAGCGGCCTGGTGCGCCACAGCGTGAGGCTACGGCCGTTGCTCGACAGCCTGTGCAGCACCTTGGCCAAGGTCTACCGGGACAAGCAGGTGAGCGTGGCACTGGAATTGCCCGATGCGGCGCAGGTGCCGATGGAGCAGGGCGCCTTGCTGGAAATGCTCGGCAACCTGCTGGAAAACGCCTACCGCCTGAGCCTTGGCCAGGTGCGGGTGAGCCTAGAGCAGGCGCCTGGGCAGTTGACCTTGTGTATCGAAGACGATGGGCCTGGGGTGCCGGCCGACCAGCGCGAGCGCATTCTGGAGCGCGGTGAGCGGCTGGACAGCCAGCACCCGGGGCAAGGCATCGGGCTGGCGGTGGTCAAGGACATTGTCGACAGCTATGACGCCGAGCTCAGCCTGGGGGATTCGCCCTTGGGTGGCGCGGCGTTCAGAATCACTTTCCATCTCGATTGATTGGCCGGCACCTCTGATTCAGGTGGGCGGATTCCCGCCATCCACCCTGTACAAAACCCGCCACCGGGCGGAAATCCGCCAGCCTTCCTCAGGCAAATTGCCCTGTCGTTGGGCATTTATCCCTAGCAAATACGGCCCTTGCACCCTTCATGGGCATTTTGGCACCACCCTTGCTATTGATCTTCGCAGAGGCCTGCCCAGGCAGCTCGAACACAACGACAAATCCCTCCAAGTGCAGGGGGGTTAGCGATTCAGGTGCCCCATCACCCTGGGAAGGGTGAACCGGCACACTTGAGGAAAATGAGCCATGACGACACGTCAGCCGCTGTACAAATCCCTGTATGTCCAGGTGATCGTTGCCATCACCATCGGCATCCTGCTCGGCCACTACTACCCGGAAACGGGCGTCGCCCTCAAACCCTTGGGTGACGGCTTCGTCAAACTGATCAAGATGGTCATTGCCCCGATCATCTTCTGCACCGTGGTCAGCGGCATCGCCGGCATGCAGAGCATGAAGTCGGTCGGCAAGACTGGCGGCTACGCGCTGCTGTACTTTGAAATCGTCTCCACCATCGCCCTGATCATCGGCCTCGTCGTCGTCAACGTGGTCAAGCCGGGCGCTGGCATGCACATCGACGTCAGCACCCTGAACGCCAGCAGCGTGGCCGCCTACGCCGCCGCCGGCGCACAGCAGACCACCGTCGGCTTCCTGCTCAATGTCATCCCTAACACGGTAGTGGGTGCCTTCGCCAACGGCGACATCCTGCAGGTGCTGATGTTCTCGGTGCTGTTCGGCTTTGCCCTGCACCGCCTGGGCAGCTACGGCAAGCCGTTGCTGGACATGATCGACCGCTTCGCCCATGTCATGTTCAACATCATCAACATGATCATGAAACTGGCCCCGATCGGTGCTTTCGGCGCCATGGCCTTCACCATCGGCCAGTACGGCGTGGGTTCGCTGGTGCAACTGGGCTACCTGATGGCGTGCTTCTACATCACCTGCCTGCTGTTCGTGCTGGTGGTGCTGGGCGGTATCTGCCGCGCCCACGGCTTCAGCGTGCTCAAGCTGATCCGCTATATCCGTGAAGAGCTGCTGATCGTGCTGGGCACTTCTTCCTCGGAATCGGCCCTGCCACGCATGCTGGCCAAGATGGAGCGCCTGGGCGCGAAGAAGTCGGTCGTCGGCCTGGTCATTCCGACCGGTTACTCGTTCAACCTGGACGGCACCTCGATCTACCTGACCATGGCTGCGGTGTTCATCGCCCAGGCCACCGACACCACCATGGACATCACCCACCAGATTACCCTGCTGCTGGTGCTGCTGGTGGCTTCCAAAGGTGCTGCCGGCGTCACCGGTTCGGGCTTCATCGTGCTGGCCGCCACCCTGTCGGCTGTTGGCCACCTGCCGGTAGCTGGCCTGGCGCTGATCCTCGGCATCGACCGCTTCATGTCTGAAGCCCGCGCACTGACCAACCTGGTGGGCAATGCCGTTGCCACCGTGGTCGTGGCCAAGTGGGTCAAGGAAATGGACAACGACAAGCTGGCCTCCGAGCTGGCCTCCGGTGGTGCACCGCTGGTCGATACCCGTCCAACTGATGACCTGGGCGTGGCCGAAGGCCCAGCGCGCTGATCGCGCGGCTGTAGTACGAAAAAGGCGACCTTCGGGTCGCCTTTTTCATGTGCGCTGTTCGCGTCGGTGCGCGGTCAGGCCAGCACCACCTCCAACACCCGGATCACCTCCGGCTGAGGGTAATGCCACCTCACCTGCACATCCCAGAACTTCACTCCGTACACACGCTCGGCCGGTGGTACCTGGTAGGCCGGGCGCGGGTCTTGCGCCAGGCATTGTTCTATCAGTTCTACCAGCGGTTCAGCCAGGCGCAGTGCATGCTCGCGGGCCTGGGGCAGGGCGTTTTCGCCCCACTGCACGGCAATCGCGGCGGGCGCTGCGTTGGCCATCTGGTTGCTGGCGTCTGTAATGCAGTCGGCGTACGGCACATACGGCTTGATGTCCAGTACCGGCGTGCCATCGAGCAGGTCGATCCCGGACAGCAACAGGCGCCCAGGCTCTACACCCTCCAGGCGCACGACCGACTGGCCGATGCCGTTTGGCCGGTGGGTGGCACGAGTGGCGAACACCCCCATGCTCTTGTTGCCGCCCAGACGCGGTGGCCGCACTTTCAGGCGCGGCTTGTCCTCGAGGGCCTGGTGAAACAGGAACAGTAGCCAGACATGGCTGACCTGCTCCAGGCCTTCGACCGCATCACCTTGGTCGAACGGCGGCAGCAGTTCGAGCACGCCCCGCGCCGCAGGCGCCAGTTGGGGCTGGCGCGGGATGGCGAATTTCTCCTTGAAGCAGGAGCGGACGATGCCGACGGGTGCAACCGTATGCTGCATGGCCACTCAGCCGCGCACGCGCTGGGTCAGGCCTTTGAGGAAGTTGCGCAGCAACTGGTCGCCGCACGGGCGGTAGTTTTCGTGGCCGGCCTTGCGGAACAGCGCGCTCAGTTCAGGCTTGCTGACCGGGAAGTTGACCGACTTGAGGATCACGTGCAGGTCGTCTTCCTTGAGCTCGAAGGCCACACGCAGCTTCTTGAGGATGAGGTTGTTGGTCACTGGCAGCTCAACCGGCAATGGCGGGCGGCTATCGTCCTTGCCGCGGCGGTGGATTACCAGGCCATCGAGGAAGTGCGCCATCACCCGATCAGGGCAACGGACGAAGCCTTCCTCTTCTTCTTTCTTCAGGTAGGTGGCCAATACCAGGGGGGTCACCTCGAGGCCGGAAAGCCCGATGATCTCGGCCATCTTGGCGTCGTTCACCTTGAGCATGTAGCGCAGGCTGCGCAGGACGTCGTTGTGGTTCATTGCTGCAGAATCCTGTTCAGGTGCCACGCTTGTGCGTGGCGTATTGCTTAGAAACGTTCGGTAGTCGCCACGTAGCGCCATTGGCCGAGGGGCAGCTTGCCCATCGACACACCACCCAGGCGAATGCGTCGCATGCTTACCAGTTCCAGGCGCAGGTAGGCGCACAGCTCGGCGATCTGCCCGGGTTGGGGGTTTTTCAGCACCATGCGCAGGTGGGTCTCGTTCTGCCAACTGGCCTTGGCCTTGGGCAGCTCGCGGTCATTGCGCGTGGCACCGCGCGCCAGGCGTTCCAGCGCCTGAGGTGTGGTCTCGCCGCGCACTTCGACAATGAACTCCTGCTCCAGGCGACGCAGGTCGGCCTCGATCTTGCGGCTTACCCGCCAGTCCTGGGTGAATACCTGCAGGCCGCTGGCGCCGCGCTCGAGCGGTGCCACGCAGGCCTGGCGGTTAAAGTGCCCATGCAGGGCGCGCACGCCTTCGCGGTGCGCCTCGCTGAGGGTGGCCATGTTCATGCTGGCGCGGGCGCTTTCGCTGTCCACGCCGGCCGCCTGGTTGAGCAGCAGGGTTACCGGCTCCAGCGCTTCGACGCGGGCACCCGGGAGCAGCTCGACGCGCTGGTCCTCTACCTTGAACTGCGGCTGCTCGACCACCACGCCGTCGACCGTGACCCAGCCACCTTCGATATAGAGCTCGGCATCGCGGCGGGAGCAGCCAAGTTGCTCGATAAGGCGTTTGGACAGGCGGACGGGTTCGGACATGACGGCAATTCGCAAAGGCAGGGAAAGGCCAGCATTGTACCTGCCTGAGCGGCAGAGGGGCTGGGAATCTGTGTCATTTACGCCATTTTGCCAAGGCGCATGTGCAGAAGAGGGTAGGGCTGGCCCAGGCCGTCGGTTTCCGATCGGCCGATTACCTCGAAGCCTTCGTGCAGGTAAAAGCCCAAGGCCTGAGAGTTCTGCTCGTTGACGTCCAGGCGCTCGGCGTTCAGCTCGTCGATCGCATAGTGCAGCAGGCGCTTGCCCACCCCTTTGCCGCGGTACTCAGGGGCAACAAACAGCATGTCCACGCGCCCGTTGGCGACCCCGGCAAAGCCACAGATGCGCTGCCGGTCCTTGCAGCAGATCAGCATCACTGCGTCGAGGTAGCGGCGCAGCACCTGTTCGCGCAGTAAAACAATGTAGCCCTCTGGCAGGAAATCGTGAGTGGCACGTACCGAGTCCTCCCACACCTGCACAAGCTCGCCATAGTCGCGCAAGTGCGGGGTTTGTAGCGTCAGTAGCGATGGCATGCCGGTGGTCCTCCATGGCGATCAGGAAAACATAGCAGGCCAACCACCGGTCGGCTTGTTCGCGTTGCGCGACCCGTAAAAAAGCCCCTGCTCCGGTCATTCCAAGCGGGAATGCCAAGGCAGGGGCTTTTCAGGTTTCAGCCGTTTTAGATGGGCTCTGCCCACATGTCGTATTCGTCGGCATCCACTACACGGCAACGCACTTTGTCGCCTGGCTTGAAGCCATGGTCGCCATCGATGAACACGCTGCCGTCGATTTCCGGGGCATCGAAGAAGCTGCGGCCAACCGAACCCTGTTCCTCGACTTCGTCGATCAGCACTTCTATTTCCTTGCCGATGCGCAGTTGCAGGCGGGCGGTGCTGATGGCCTGCTGGTGGGCCATGAAGCGGTCCCAGCGCGCTTGCTTGATGTCGTCCGGCACTTCTTCCAGGCCCAGGTCGTTGGCCGGGGCGCCTTCTACAGGCGAGTACTGGAAGCAGCCCACACGGTCGAGCTGGGCTTCGGTCAGCCAGTCCAGCAGGTACTGGAAGTCTTCCTCGGTCTCGCCTGGGAAGCCGACAATGAAGGTGGAGCGGATCACCAGCTCAGGGCACTGTTCGCGCCAGTTCTTGATGCGCGCCAGGGTGCGGTCTTCGAAGGCAGGGCGCTTCATCGACTTGAGCACTTTCGGGCTGGCGTGCTGGAACGGGATGTCCAGGTAAGGCAGGATCTTGCCGGCGGCCATCAGCGGGATCACGTCGTCGACGTTCGGGTACGGGTACACATAGTGCAGGCGTACCCAGGCACCCAGGCTGCTCAGGGCCTCGCACAGTTCGAGCATGCGGGTCTTGACCGGGCGGCCGTTCCAGAAGTCGGTCTTGTACTTGACGTCGACGCCGTAGGCGCTGGTGTCCTGGGAAATCACCAGGATCTCCTTGACCCCGGCCTTGACCAGGCGCTCGGCCTCGCTCAGTACTTCACCCACCGGGCGGCTGACCAGCTTGCCGCGCATCGACGGGATGATGCAGAAGCTGCAGCTGTGGTTGCAGCCTTCGGAAATCTTCAGGTACGCATAGTGGCGCGGGGTCAGCTTGATTCCCTGGGGCGGCACCAGGTCGATCAGTGGGTTGTGGTCCTGGCGTGGCGGTACCACTTCGTGTACGGCGTTGACCACCTGCTCGTACTGCTGTGGGCCGGTGACCGACAGCACGCTGGGGTGCACGTCACGGATGCTGCCTTCCTCGACACCCATGCAGCCGGTGACGATGACCTTGCCGTTTTCCTTGATCGCTTCGCCGATCACTTCCAGCGACTCGGCCTTGGCGCTGTCGATGAAGCCGCAGGTGTTGACCACCACCACGTCGGCGTCCTCGTAGGTGGGCACGACTTCATAACCTTCCATGCGCAGCTGGGTGAGGATGCGCTCGGAATCGACCAGGGCTTTTGGGCAACCCAGGCTTACGAAACCTACCTTGGGGGTGGCGGGCGTGGTGGACATGACTAACCTCGGTATTGAATGCAGGTCGCCCGGCCGGAATCGCGGGCGATCTTGACGGGCGCTTTTTGGCGCCTCTGATCAAAAAGTGCGCAATTCTAGCGAGCGCAAGGTCGCTTGACCAGCAGAAATACGACGAACGCTGCGCTATGCTTCGCGCCGTTGCGTGAAGGTGCCTTCGGGGGCCTGGCGCGCGAGTGAATACTAAAGGCCGAGATGGCCGTCTGCGGGAGTGGTCGATGGTTCAGGCAAGCAGTCACGCCGAGGGCGGGCACGCGGGGAAGCAGGGGGCGGCGCGGTCGCTGGGCCTGCTCGTGGCGGCGGTCGGGGTGGTTTATGGCGATATTGGCACCAGCCCGTTGTATACCCTCAAGGAAGTCTTCACCGGCGGCTACGGGGTGCCGGTCAACCATGATGGCGTGCTGGGGATCCTGTCGCTGATCCTGTGGTCGCTGTTATGGGTGGTGTCGTTCAAGTATGTGATGTTCATCCTGCGCGCCGACAACCAGGGCGAGGGTGGCACCATGGCGCTGACCGCGCTGGCGCGGCGGGCTACGGCCGCCTACCCGCGGTTGCGTACGCTGATGGTGATCTGCGGTTTGATCGGCGCTTCGCTGTTCTATGGCGACAGCATGATCACCCCGGCGGTATCGGTGCTCTCGGCCGTGGAGGGCATGGGCCTGGCGTTTGACGGAATCGACCACTGGGTGGTGCCGATTTCGCTGGTGGTGCTGGTGGCGCTGTTCCTGGTGCAGAAGCACGGCACCGAGAAAATCGGCAAGCTGTTCGGCCCGATCATGGTCACCTGGTTCGTGGTGCTGGGCGCATTGGGCGTGCACGGCATCTCACAGAGCCCGGAAGTGCTCAAGGCCTTCAACCCGGGCTGGGCGGTGAACTTCTTCGTGGTTCACCCAGGCATGGGCGTAGCCATCCTCGGTGCCGTGGTGCTGGCGCTGACCGGTGCCGAGGCGCTGTATGCCGACATGGGGCATTTTGGCCGCAAGCCGATTGCCCGGGCCTGGTTCATCCTGGTGCTGCCCGCGTTGGTACTCAACTATTTCGGCCAGGGTGCACTGCTGCTGCAAAACCCGGAGGCGGCCCGCAACCCCTTCTACCTGCTGGCGCCGAGCTGGGCGCTGTTGCCGTTGGTCGGGTTGGCCACAATGGCCACTGTGATCGCCTCGCAGGCGGTCATTTCCGGGGCCTTTTCCCTGACCCGCCAGGCCATCCAGCTGGGTTACATTCCGCGCATGCAGATCCAGCACACCTCCAGCGACGAGCAGGGGCAGATCTACATTGGCGCCGTGAACTGGACGCTAATGGTGGGCGTGGTGCTGCTGGTGATCGGCTTCGAGTCGTCCGGCGCCCTGGCGGCGGCCTACGGCGTGGCAGTAACCGGCACCATGCTGATGACCACCATTCTGGTGTCGGCGGTGATGCTGCTGTTGTGGAAGTGGCCGCCGGTGCTGGCAGTACCGATCCTGGTGGGCTTCCTGTTTGTGGATGGGCTGTTCTTCGCCGCCAACGTGCCGAAAATCTTCCAGGGCGGTGCCTTCCCGGTGCTGGCTGGCGGTGTGCTGTTCCTGCTGATGAGCACCTGGAAGCGCGGTAAGCAGATCCTGGTGGAGCGCATTGACGAAGGTGCGCTGCCATTGCCGCTGTTCATCAGCAGTATCCGCATTCAGCCGCCGCACCGGGTCGAAGGGACGGCGGTGTTCCTCACTGCCCGGTCGGATGCCGTGCCCCACGCCTTGTTGCACAACATGCTGCATAACCAGGTGCTGCACAGCCAGGTGGTGTTGCTGACTGTGGTCAGCGAGGACCGGCCGCGGGTACCGGAGCAGGAGCGCTTCGAGGTGGAGGCTTATGGTGACGGGTTCTTCCGAGTGCTGTTGCACTTTGGCTTCATGGACGAGCCCGACGTGCCGGCGGCATTGAAGCTGTGCCATCTGGACGATCTGGACTTCACCCCGATGCGCACCACTTACTTCCTCAGCCGCGAGACGGTAATCGCTTCGCGGCTGGAGGGGATGTCGCGCTGGCGGGGCAACCTGTTCGCGTTCTTGCTGAAGAATGCCAACGGGAACCTGCGCTTCTTCAACCTGCCGCTGAACCGGGTGATCGAACTGGGGACCCAGGTCGAGATCTGAGTTGGCAAGACTCGACGCGGTCCTACATTGACCGCGTCAATCTTCCAACGGTGAGAGCTCAGTTCTGTTCAGCGACGCTGGACTTGCCCTGGCGTGTCTCGATCTCACCAATCAAGCGCTTGGCCAGCGCCGGGTAGTTCTCATCAAAGTGGTGCCCCCCAGGCAGCTTCAGGCGCTCACCCACCGCGGTCTTTTCGGTGCAACCGCTTTCGTCGGTCTCTTCCACGCCATACACGCACACCACCTTGGCGGCCGGCAGCCTGGCCATTTCCGGACCGGTTGGGGCTTCCTGGCCTTCCTTGCCCAGCCAGCCCTCGACCTCGATCTCGAAGCTGCCGCTGCGGGCAAAGGCCAGCAGCATCACCGCGTCGATGCGTTGCTGGTCCTCCACCGGCAGGCGGTTGTAGATTGCCGGCAGCACATCGGCACCGAACGAATAGCCGGTCAGTACAAAGCGCTTGGTACCCCACTTCTGCCGGTAATGTTGCATCAGCTCGGACAGGTCGGCCGCACTTTGCTCCGGGGTCTTGTGCTGCCAGTAATAGCGCAGCGTGTCGATACCCACCACCGGGTAGCCCAGCTTGGCCATTTCCCCGGCGACATCGCGGTCCAGGTCACGCCAGCCGCCGTCACCGGAGAGGAACAGGGTGACTGTGTCGGTGGTCTGCCCGGCCGGCACTTCGACCACGGGGATGGCCAGGGCGTTGCCATCGTGGCCTACCAGGGCCTGGGTCAGCTGGGCCTTGAGCACTTGTGGCAAGTGGATGTCGTAGTCACTGATGCTGGTTTCGGCATTGGCCTGGTCGCGCACGAATGCGGCACTGGCGTCATCCGGGTTGTCGTTCCAGGCGACGTTCCAGTGGCCATGGGCAGCCGCTTTGGGCAGCGGTGCCTGGCAGCCGGGTTGCTCGACGGTGAAGTCCACGGAAATTGCCCGGGCCTTGTCATCGTTCTGGCTGGCCAGCCAGCGCCAGGCCTGGGCGGCGCCAGGGCCGATACCAGCGACCAATGTCGGCTTGTCCGACAGCTCGGCCAGGGCCTGGTCCATGACCTGTTGCTGCTTGCTGCAGTCGTTAGGCGGCAAAACCACCTGCACCAGCTGGGCTTCACCGGCCTGGCTCAGGTCGAGCAGCTGCTTGTCCGTCAGCGCCTGATCCTGTGGCACACCGATGGCCACCCGGGCCTTCGGGTGCACGCCTGGGGTCACGCGGGTGATGCTGGCGCCATTGCTGCTCAATTGCTCCAGGCGCGCCTCGGGGGCCGGGCGCGTCCACAGCCAGAATGCCAGCACCCCTCCCAGGGCGGCCAGCAGCAGAGGAACCAGCAGGTACAGCCAAAAGCGTCGGGTCATCAACGTTTCACCAATCCAGTCAGGCCGCCTGCAATCAGGGCGGCAGTATCGGCCAGTGCCACAAGCGGGTCGAGCCCGGCCGGCACGGCCATGTAGCGGGGTTCCCAATCCGGTTGGAATTTGTCCTTGAAGCGTCGAAGCCCCTGGAAGTTGTAAAGCTGTTCGCCACGGCGGAACACCATCGAGCCCAGGCGCTGGGTCAGGGGCGCGCCACGCCGCGGCTGCAGGCCTGAAAGCGGCACCATGCCCAGGCTGAAGCGGGAATACTCATGGCTTTTGTAGTGCAGGATCAGGCCGATCATCATGAACTCCATGGTCAGCTTCGGTGCCTCGGGGTGCGCACGCATCAGGTCGAGGCTGGCCAGCTCGTTGCTGTGGGTCTCCAGCAGGTTGGCGAACGCCACCGGCCGGCCCTGGAAGCGGATCAGTGCGATACGGAAGTGCTGCAGGTACTCCGGGCTAAAGCGCCCCAACGAGAAGCCTTTTTCGCGCACGTTTTTACCGTCGAGCCAGGCATCGGAAATTTCCTTCAGCTCTGCCAGCGGGGCGTGGCCAGGTTCGTGAATTTCCAGGCTCAGGCCATCGCGGCCACCGCGGTTCCACGTGTAGCGCAGGTCCTTCATCTCTTTGCCCTTGGCTTCGAGGTCGAAGCGGCGCAAGTCCACCCGGGCTTCTTCGCCCAGCTTCAGTGCGGTCAGGCCAATGTCCATATAGAACGGCAGGTTTTCGGCGCGCACCTGGTAGAACACTGGCCGGGCGTGGTGCAGGTCGCACAGGTCACGGAACTGCCAGATCATTTCGGCGCGTTCCTGGGCCGGGCCGATCGGGTCGTACAGGGCCACCAGGCTACGGCCGCGACGGGCGTACATAAGGAAGGCATTGTCGCGTGGGTGAAACAGCAACGCCTTGTCGCCGGTCAGGGCCAGGCCGCCGTCGGGCTGGTCGGAGGCCAGCAGGATACGGTTGGCGCGCTGCAGTTCTTCGTCGTCGGGCAGGTGGATCACCGGCGGCGCGGTGCGCAGCAGCCAGGTCAGCGCCAAGGCAGCCAGCAGCAAGGCGCTGCCCATGGCGGCGCGCAGGCCGCGCGGGGCATCGGCGTCGAGGGTGAACTGCCACCACAGCTGATGGCTGTAGGGCACATCCTGGTAGGCAAACAACAGCAGCCACACCGATGCGCCGACCGCACAGGCACTGGCCACCAGGAACACTGGCGAAAATGGCAGCTCCAGCAGGCGGCTGGGGCGGTAGAACGAGCGACGGAACAAGGCTAGCAGGGCCGCGGTGAAGGTCAGCAGACAAGCCTCTTCCCAGTCAAAGCCCTTGAGCAGCGACAGCAGGGCACCGACCAAGAGCAGCACGGTGGTCAGCAGCCAGGCTGCGGACAGCCGCCGGCGCAGGCCTTGGGCCAGCAACAGGCACAGCACGCCGATCAGGCTCGCGCCAAAGTGCGAGGCATCGATCAGCCGGTGCGGCACCAGGAAGCCCATGTGCTCCAGGCGCGTGTCGATCTCGGGCGTGACGCCGGAAAACAGCAGCACCACCCCAGACAGGAATACCATTATCGACAGGATGGGGGCGGCCATCCCGGAGGCGGCCTTGATGGCCTGCTGTGCGAACAGCAGGCGCCGGGCTTCATTGGCCAGTAGCAGTACGCAGGCCAGCAGCAGGGGCAGCACCACATAGATCAGCCGGTAAAGCAGCAGGGCGGCCGCCAGCGGCGCGGCACCGAGCTGGTCGGCAAAAGCCGCCAGCAGGATGGCTTCGAACACCCCGACGCCGCCCGGTACGTGGCTGAGCACGCCTGCGGCCAGGGCCAGCAGGTACACCAGCACAAACGCGCCAAAGGGTGGTGCTTCAGGCAGCAGCAGATACAGTACGGTGGCGGCCGCTGCCACATCCAGCGCGGTAATCAGCAATTGCAGGGCGGCCAGGCGCGCGCCCGGCAGCCGCAGTGTACGGCGGCCCAGTTGCACCAGCAGGTTATTGGCCAGCGGTTGTTCGGCCAAGCGCCGGCGGTACAAGCCGAACACCAGCAGGGCGGACGCCACCAGCACGGCGGCGGCGATACCTGCCAGCAGGCCAGGCGCCAACCCCAGTGCGGTCGAGGCTGCCGGCAGGTCGCTCAAGGTTGCCAAGGCGGCGAGGGGGGGCAGCGCGCAGCCTAGCGACAGGCTGGCAAACACGGTCATGCGTGCGACTTCGCCAGCGCCCAGCCCCTGGCGTGCATACAGGCGGTAGCGCACCGAGCCACCCGAAAGCATCGACAGGCCGATGGCGTTGCCAATGGCAAAGGCGCTGAAGCCGCCAAGCACCAGGCTGCGTGCCGGCAGTTTCACGCCGGCATAGCGGCTGGCCGACCACTCGTAACCCAGCAGGATCACGAAGCCGATCACGGTCGCCAGCAAGGCGCCCAGCACTGACTGGGCCGGTACGCTGAGCATGGCACCGTGCAAGGCATGGATGTCCAGCTCGCTCAGCAGGTGGCGGCAGGCAATCAACGCCATGGTGAACAGCACCAGGGTCACTGCCAGGCCGATGGGCTGGCGGTAGCGGCTCACGCGTTCGAGCAAGGGCAGACGCTGCACGGCACCGGGTAGCGCCGAGGCCAGTGGCACCGGAGGTTCGGGGTTGTGAGAAGTCATGGGGTGCCTCGGGCCTGCAGCGCGAGGTTGAGGGGAGGTACGGCCAAGTGAAAGTCCCTTAGGAAAACGTACCCAATGTTACTCCGGCCTCAGGCGCTTTCAGCGGCTTGGCAGGGTTAAAGATAGTTCATCCTGGGCACGATGCCTCAAGCCTGCGGGTTGGCTGGAGGGCGGGGAAAATCGATGCGACGAAAAGCAGGGAGGGCAGAAGCAACAAACCCCGCGCTGCTGTTAAACAGGCGGGGTTTGTTCTGACGAATATGGTTGCGGGAGCCGGATTTGAACCGACGACCTTCGGGTTATGAGCCCGACGAGCTACCAGGCTGCTCCATCCCGCGTCAGTGGGGCGGATTCTACAGCGTGTGGTTTGTATGTCAAGCGCTAAGCTTTGATTTGTCGATGTTTTTCCGATGGCACTTTTCAGCCGACAAAGAAAAAGGCCACTGCGTTAACAGTGGCCTTTTCTTGAACTTGGTTGCGGGAGCCGGATTTGAACCGACGACCTTCGGGTTATGAGCCCGACGAGCTACCAGACTGCTCCATCCCGCGTCTGTGGGGCGCATTCTACAGTTTGCTGAGGGTGTGTCAAGCGCTAAGCTTTGATTTATCAAAGGTTTTTCGGTTTTACTTTTTTGAAGGCAAAGAAAAAGGCCACTGTATGAACAGTGGCCTTTTCTTGAATCTGGTTGCGGGAGCCGGATTTGAACCGACGACCTTCGGGTTATGAGCCCGACGAGCTACCAGGCTGCTCCATCCCGCGCCTGTGAGATCGAATTCTACGGATTTACGCCACAGTGTCAAGCAGTTTCATTGAAAAACCCTTTTTTGTTCAAACCCTTAGCGCTCGTCAGCAGCAAGCGGCTCAGGCGTGACGGGGCTTTCAGGCAGATTGTCGGGTGATGCAGCGGGTGAGGTGTTTCAGGTAGGTCGCATGCGATACTATCTGTATGAATTTACAGTGCTGACGGCCATCCATGTCTTTGCGCAAGATCATCCACGTCGACTGCGATTGCTTCTACGCCGCGATCGAGATGCGTGACGACCCCCGCCTGGCCGGGCGGCCCATGGCGGTTGGGGGCTCGCCTGAGCACCGTGGGGTGATCGCTACCTGCAACTATGAAGCGCGTGCCTATGGTGTGCGCTCGGCCATGTCGTCACGGCATGCACTGAAGCTGTGCCCCGACCTGTTGATCGTCAAGCCGCGCTTCGAGGCCTACCGTGAGGCCTCGCGGGAAATCCATGCGATCTTCCGCGACTACACCGAGCTGATCGAGCCTTTGTCGCTGGACGAAGCCTACCTGGATGTAAGTGACAGCCAGTGGTATTCGGGTAGTGCCACGCGCATCGCCGAGGATATCCGCCGGCGTGTCGCCCGCACCCTGCATATCACCGTGTCGGCGGGCGTGGCGCCAAACAAGTTCCTGGCCAAGATTGCCAGTGACTGGCGCAAACCCAACGGGCTGTTCGTGATTACCCCGAGCGAGGTGGAGGCCTTTGTCGCCGCCTTGCCGGTGGCCAGGCTGCATGGGGTGGGCAAGGTGACGGCAGATAAACTGACGCGGCTGGGCATCGAAACCTGCCTTGACCTGCGTGAATGGTCGCGCCTGGCACTGGTGCGTGAGTTTGGCAGCTTTGGCGAGCGTTTGTGGGGGCTGGCGCGGGGTGTAGATGAGCGTGCAGTACACAATGACAGCCGCAGGCAGTCGGTCAGCGTGGAAAACACCTACGACACCGACCTGCCGGACCTGGCCAGTTGCCTGGCGCGGTTACCCGAGCTGCTGGAGAGCCTGAACGAGCGCATCGCCCGTATGGACAGCAGTTATCGGCCGGACAAGCCGTTCGTCAAGGTCAAGTTCCATGACTTCAGCCAGACCACCATGGAGCAGGCAGGGGCCGGGCGGGACCTTGATAGTTATCGGCAGCTTCTGGGGCAGGCGTTCGCCCGGGGTGGCAAGCCGGTGCGCTTGCTGGGGGTAGGGGTGAGGTTGCGCGATTTACGCGGAGCGCATGAGCAGTTGGAGCTGTTTACGCCTGAATGAAAAGGGGCCGCATAGCGGCCCGTTCTTTTACTGCACGCCCGGATCTGCCACCAACCGGCCAGTGGCCTTGGTCAGCGATTGCAGAAATTCCTGCTGCAGCTCCGGATCGTTGCGAGTCAGCTCGATCAGGCTTTGTTCCATTTCACTGGCTTCTTCTTCAAGGCCCAGCTCCGACAGACGCTTCACCCGATGTACCCACTGGCCGACATCATCATCTTCGAGGTCGTCGAAGATCAGCTCATGGGCTTCGAGCAGCTTGTTGCGCAAGGTGGCGCTGACCAGCAGGCTGGCATCACCCCGCACCGCGTTGTCCTCGTCGAGTACCTGAAGGTGCAGGGTGCCGACGTGGTTGAGGTTCTGCTCGGAGAACGGGCTGTCGAGCAGGTTCAGGCGCAGCACGCCGTTCCTGTCGGTGGTCAGCTCGTGGGTCATCTTGCCGGCCTTGACCTCGACCAGGCGTTCGCTCCAGGGCACGCTGGTCGATTCCTCGCGCTTGCCTTTCTGCACTTCGCTGATCCCGGCCAGGTTCTGCTGGGCACGCCCGTTGGACGGCACGTTCATGAACGGGTTAAGCCCGTCCACGCCATAGCTCAGCCAGTCATGGGTGATGCTTTCCGGCAGGTTGCCCAAGGCGAAGACGTTGACCACGTTGGCGCCGACGCCCGCTACCACGGCCACTGCACCCAGCGGGATCTCGTAGACCTCCCGCCAGGGCTGGTAAGGCGTGTAGCGGTCATAGCGACGGGTGACTTCGAACTCGGTGACTTCGAAGCGCTTCTGCTCATGCACGCGCACACGTCGTTGCGGCAGCTCCATCACCTTCGGCTCGCCGACATCGATCTGCAGGGTGTGCTCGAGCAATTTGCGCTCGACGCGCTCCTCGTGGTCGCTGCGCTGGGACATCTGGTTGGCGCAGCCGCTGACGAGCAGGGCGCCGCACAGTGCGGCGCCCCCCAGGGTAAAGGTACTTCGCTTGAACATGATCACTCGTGCATTGGTTATCAGCGGCGAACGCGGGCCTGCAGGAAGCTCAGCACTTCATTGAGCGGCAACGCCTGGGCGTCCTGCTCGGTGCGGTGCTTGTACTCCAGGTTGCCTTCGGCCAGGCCGCGATCGCTGACGACGATGCGGTGTGGGATGCCGATCAGCTCCATGTCGGCAAACTTGATGCCTGGGCTGGTCTTCTTGTCGCGGTCGTCCAGCAGCACTTCGAAGCCGGCGGCGGTCAGTTCGGCGTAAAGCTTGTCGGTTGCCTCGCGAACCACCTCGGTTTCGTAGCGCAGCGGTACCAGAGCGATCTGGAACGGGGCCAGGGCATCGTTCCAGATGATGCCTTTGTCGTCATAGCTCTGCTCGATGGCAGCGGCGACGACGCGGGACACACCGATACCGTAGCAGCCCATCGACAGAACCACCGGCTTGCCGTTCTCTCCCAGTACCTGGCACTTCAGCGCTTCGCTGTACTTGGTGCCCAGCTGGAAGATGTGGCCCACTTCAATGCCGCGCTTGATCACCAGGGTGCCTTGGCCATCCGGGCTTGGGTCGCCTTCGACCACGTTACGCAGGTCGGCGACCTGTGGAACCGGCAGGTCGCGCTCCCAGTTCACGCCGAAGTAGTGCTTGTCGTCGATGTTGGCGCCGATGCCGAAGTCGCTCATCAGGGCAACCGAACGGTCGATGATGCATTCCAGCGGCAGGTTCAGCGGGCCGAGCGAGCCGGCACCGGCGCCAATGGCGTCGCGCAGTTCGGCTTCGGTGGCCATGACCAGAGGATCGGCAACCTGTTCCAGCTTGGTGGCCTTGATTTCGTTCAGCTCGTGGTCGCCGCGAACGATCAGGGCAATCAGCTTGCCTTCTTCAGCGCCGCGCACGATCAGGGTCTTGACGGTCTTCTCGATCGCCAGGCCGTGGTTTTCAACCAGTTGTGCGATGGTCTTGGCATCTGGCGTGTCGACCAGGCGCAGCTCCTCGGTAGGGGCAGGGCGCACGGTTTCACGCGGGATGGCCTCGGCCTTCTCGATGTTGGCGGCGTAGTCGGAGCTGTCGCTGAAGATCACGTCGTCTTCGCCGGATTCGGCCAGCACGTGGAATTCGTGCGAGTAGCTGCCACCGATCGAGCCGGTGTCGGCCTGCACTGGGCGGAAGTCCAGGCCCAGGCGGGTGAATACGTTGCTGTACGCCTGGTGCATGCGGTCGTAGGTTTCCTGCAGGGAAGCCTGGTCGGCATGGAACGAGTAGGCGTCCTTCATGATGAACTCGCGGCCGCGCATCAGGCCGAAGCGCGGGCGGATCTCGTCACGGAACTTGGTCTGGATCTGGTACATGTTGAGCGGCAGCTGTTTATAGCTGGACAGCTCGTTACGGGCCAGGTCGGTGATGACTTCTTCGTGGGTCGGGCCAACGCAGAAGTCGCGCTGGTGGCGGTCCTTCAGGCGCAGCAGCTCAGGGCCGTACTGTTCCCAGCGGCCGGACTCCTGCCACAGCTCGGCAGGCTGGATGCTTGGCATCAGCACTTCCAGGGCGCCGGCGGCGTTCATTTCCTCACGCACCACGGCCTCGACCTTGCGCATTACCCGCAGGCCCATCGGCAGCCAGGTATACAGGCCGGAGGCCAGTTTGCGGATCATGCCGGCACGCAGCATGAGCTGATGGCTGATGACCACTGCGTCGGCAGGGGTTTCTTTCTGGGTGGCGAGCAAATATTGACTGGTGCGCATGGTTAGCCGTGTCGATTGCCTAAGACGTTGAAATAGCCCCGCATTGTACGGGGGCGAAACGAAGGCGTACAGGATGCCCCAGGGCGGGCCGCTTGTCAGCCAAGAAAAAGCCCGGCGAGATCGCCGGGCTTTTTCAAGTGCGGGGCACTGCAAGCCAGGCTTACAGGATGCTCAGCGGGTACTCCACGATCAGGCGCAGTTCGTCGATCGATGGGGAACCGTAGTAGACGCCATCGCCCGAACGGTAGGTGGCCTGACGTACGCGCAAGCTCAGGTCCTTGGCAGGGCCGCTTTGCAGCACGTACTTCACGTCGATGTCGCGTTCCCATTCCTTGCCGTCGTCGGTGGTGCGGGTAGTTGCACCAGTACCGCGCACGTAACGGGTCATGAAGGTCAGGCCTGGTACGCCGAATTCGGCGAAGTTCAGGTCGTAGCGTGCCTGCCAGGACTTTTCGTCTTCGGCGTTGAAGTCGGAACGGGCCACCGAGTTGGCCAGGAAGACCGTACCGCCACCGTCGACGCCGTAGGCGTAGTCGCCGTCGCCGCTGACTTTCTGGTAGGCCAGGGTGAAGGTGTGGGCGCCAATGTTGTAGGCGGCCGAGAGGCTGGCTGCAATGTTGTCGAGTTCGTTGCTGCCGTCGGCCTTGCTGACGAATGCGCCGGTCAGGTTGTTGCCGATGGACTTGGTGTCATAGATGTTGAAGTCGAACACCAGGCCTTGCTTGTCGCTGATCGGCAGCGCCCAGTTGATGTTGCCGTACCATTTGCGGAAATGGTCTTCGATGTGCGAGTAGTAAACGCTGGTGCTGAGGTTGTCATTAATGGCGTAGGTGCCACCAAAGACGTTGGCCTCGGTCATGTTCAGGCTGTCGTGGTAAGTCTGTGCCTGGGCGTTCATGGCAGTGAAGTGACCCGCGTGCAGGGTCAGGCCATCGATCTCGTTGCTGGTGATCAGGCCGCCTTCGGCAACTTCCGGCAGCAGTCGGCTGTCGTCGGTAGCCAGCACTGGCAGGGCGGTGAACTGGTCACCCCATTTGAGCACAGTGTTGGAGATGCGCATTTTCACTGCGCCGCCGCCTTCGGAGTAGTCATCCTGCGAGCGACCGTCGGAACCTGTCGGGAACAGGCCGGTGCCGGCACGGCCCCTGCCGCTGTCCAGTTTGAGGCCCAGCATGCCGATGGCGTCGACACCGAAGCCTACGGTGCCTTGGGTGAAGCCCGATTCGAAGGTGCCGAGGAAACCAAGGCCGGTTTCTTCAACGCGGCTCTGGGTGCCAGGCGCGTTGTTACGGAAGTCACGGCTGAAGTACAGCATGCGGGTCTTGACGTTCAGCTTGCTGTCTTCGATGAAACCTTTGGACTCGTCTTGTGCCGAGGCCATTGCCAACTGCGAGGTCCCTGCCGCAACGGCCAGGGCGATCATGCTCCACTTCATCACGCGCATCGTGATTTGCTCCTTTGGTTTTTAGGAAGAGTACCGCCGCGCCCAAGTGTTTTAGTTATAGGGTGCAGCTCTTTCTTGTTATGTCGGCGAAAATGTATAGCACGCTGACTGTTGTTGGCGATATGGCTATATAGACTCTTTGCGGAACTTTTTTGCCATGTCGCTTTTAGGTATTTCCATGTCGCAAATCACGCCCCGGTTTATGGGCCGTATAACGCCAGCGCTGTTCCTGTCACCGTAACGAATCTGTAACTACGGATTCTGGTTGAGGAAACTCCCTGGTAACCAATGCCGCTGTTGTTATTTGTCGCGTACACCTGCCACTGCAGATGTCGTGCCGACTTGGCGTGAAGGGAATGCAACAAGCGTGCTCAAAATTCGCAACACTTCATGAAATTTTCACAAAATCTGCTACCGAGGGTCGGAAAGTGCCGTAAACACGGGGCGAAGGCTACCTCAGGGCATGATGGAGTCGAGAATCATTAAAATTTGAAAAGCTGTCATGAAAGTCAATGTGTTACCGCAACTTGTTCATCCAGAGTCGTTTGTGGGGTGACAAGTGTGGTGGCGGCGCGCAGACGGCCTCATTTTGGTGCGAAAAGTAGCGCTGTGTTACCGGGAATGTGCAAGGTATCCTTGCAGGCCTGTTTTCCGCTTGAAAGCGGGTTGTTTTTGCCTGAAGGAGATATGCCGTGTTCGTCCTGGATTCGCGTTTGCAGCAGGATTCCCTGGTGCTGGGGGAGTTTGCGTTATGCCAACTGTTGCTGAGCAAGGATGCCAACTACCCATGGTTCATCCTGGTGCCCAAGCGCGCCGGCATCAGCGAGCTGTTCGAGCTGGAAGCGGCAGAGCAGCAGCAGTTGTGGCAGGAAACCACCCTGCTGGCTGAAGCACTGAAGGCCAGCTACGGCGCCGACAAGATGAACGTGGCCACCCTGGGCAATGTGGTCAGCCAGTTGCACATGCACGTGATCGTGCGCCTGCGTGACGATGCCGCCTGGCCAGCACCGGTGTGGGGCAAGTGCCCGGCCGTGGCCTACCGCGACGACCAGTTGCAAGCCATTCGCCAGCGCGTGCGTGGGCTGCAGCTTGCTGGCTATCAGGAGGCCTGACATGTCGCTGGAATTGCGAATCGTCGAACTGGAAACCCGCCAGGCGTTCCAGGATGACACCCTGCAGGCGTTGAATGATGTGGTGGTCGAGCAGGCGCAGGTGATCGAGCGGCTGAAATTACAGGTGGCCGAATTGATCAAGCGCCATGAAGAGATGGTCGGCCAGTACGGCACCGAGGGGGAAGAGGCGCCGCCGCCTCATTACTGATCACACGAGTCCTTGTGGGCGCGGGCATGCCCGCGGCCACAAGGAGCGCTATCGCAAGACAATCAGCGGCGGGTAACTGCCACCACATCTTCGGCCTGCAGGCCCTTGTCGCGGTGCATCACCGAAAACTCCACGCGCTGGCCTTCGACCAGGATGCGGTGGCCTTCGCCGCGTATGGCACGAAAGTGCACGAAGATGTCATCACCCGAATCGCGGGAGATGAAACCAAAGCCTTTCGAGGTGTTGAACCACTTCACCGTGCCGGTATCACGGTTGCCAGTATCCTGGGCGGCATGCTGGATGCTGCGTGCCTTGCGCGGGCTGCGGGCAAAACCCACCGCCAGGTGCAGGGCCACGGCCAGTACCGCACAGACCAGCGCCGCGAGGTTGCCCATTTCCGGGCGAGCCAGCAGCGTCAGGGTCTGCAGCACCACCGCCACCACCAGCAGGGCGCAGGCAAGGTGCTGCAACTGCTGCCGGGCGCCGCGGTAGTACAGCGGCACGACCGGGGCCAGGACCAGGTTGAGCAGGCCGAGCAGGGCAAGGTAAACCGCGTCGGGTTGTTGCAGGAAGGGTGTTGCATCGGTTTTCAGGCTCGGTATGAGCGATAGCAGCAAGGCTGCCACGCCCGTCACCAGATGGACGATCTTGAACATGGGGTTGGCTCACAGTTGAGAAGGCCGATCACAGGAAGAGCTGGCAGCACGGTGCGCATGAGGTGTAGGGCGCGAACACGTGACAAGCCAGCCTATGCACCCGGCAATAACAGTCCGCACGGGTGGCACGGTGCCTATTTAACAGCAAAGGCGAAGGCTACTCAAACCGCAGGCCTCAGTGGGCGATGTGTTGCGCCATGTCACAGGCGGTGTGGGTCAAGTGTTGCTACAGTGGTCGGCGTCCGCTTGAGTCTCAAGCCTTATGGAAAGGGGAACTTCAATGGCAATCGATATCGGTATCAGTGAAGAAGATCGCAAGTCCATCGTCGATGGGCTGTCCCGCCTGTTGTCGGATACCTACGTGCTGTATCTGAAAACCCATAATTTCCACTGGAACGTCACCGGTCCGTCGTTCCGCACCCTGCACCTGATGTTCGAGGAGCAGTACAACGAACTGGCACTGGCAGTCGATTCGATTGCCGAGCGCATCCGTGCCCTGGGCTTCCCTGCGCCGGGGTCTTATGCATTCTATGCACGGCATTCCTCTATCCAGGAGGAGGAAGGCGTACCCCCGGCGGACGAGATGATCCGCCAGCTGGTCCAGGGCCAGGAGGCCGTGGTGCGTACTGCGCGCAGTATTTTCCCGGTAGTGGACAAGGTCAGTGACGAGCCGACTGCCGACTTGCTGACCCAGCGCATGCAGGTGCACGAGAAAACCGCGTGGATGCTGCGGGTATTGCTCGACGGCAAGTAATCAACAGGCGGCGCGTCCCCGGCAGGTGCAGCACAAGGCTGCGCCTGTCGGTAACTGTGCGGGAAGACTTTGCCGCTGCTCTAAACCTGCTGCCCAGCGCTTCATTGGTCACCTGTTACCGGTGACGAGGAAGTAGGGCGCATGATGCAAGCGAGCAAGCGTGTGGCTGGCCAGGGGAGCTGGCCAGGAAAACAGTGCATTGATCCGTTCAAGGCAGATTTCGATATGTTGCAGACGCAGCCGGTATCACGTTCGGTGCGGCTCAACGGTTTTTCCACCTGCCTGCGTCTGGAGGCCGTCTACTGGGGCATCCTGGAACGCATCGCCGCCGCCAACCGCTGTTCGGTCAGTGCGGTGTTGTCCTACGTGGACCGTGAAGTGCACCTGCGCCAGGGTGGAGTGCGCAACTTCAGTGGGCTGATTCGGGTAATCTGCGTTGCCTGGCTGCAAGACCCGCCAAGTGTGCGCTGATCGCCTGGCGGGCTGCGCAGTGCTTGCTAACCATATATAATCCCGCTTTTTGCTGCCCTGGCAGCGAGCGTTGTGGTTGACGAGAGACACCCATGCCCCTTTATGACTATCAATGTGCATCCTGCGAGCACCGCATGGAAGCACTGCAGAAGATCAGCGCCGCGCCGCTGACCGATTGCCCGGCCTGCCAGGCGCCGGCGCTGAAGAAGCTGCTGTCGGTGCCAGGCTTCCGCCTGAGCGGTAATGGTTGGTACGAAACCGACTTCAAGACCGGGGCGAAAAAGAATCTTGCAGGCGGCGACAAGGCCGACTGAGTTGAATGCTGTGACCGGGTCTTGCAGTATTAGCCCTCCGGGCGGCCAAGGCCTCCACCGAATACACGAATCACGAGAAGCGAAACCACCATCATGATGCGCAGCCATTATTGCGGCCAACTGAACGAGAGCCTGGACGGCCAGGAAGTCACCCTTTGCGGCTGGGTCCATCGTCGCCGCGACCACGGCGGGGTGATCTTCCTCGACATCCGTGACCGCGAAGGCATGGCCCAGGTCGTGTTCGACCCGGATCGCGCCGAAACCTTCGCCGCCGCCGACCGCGTGCGCAGCGAATACGTCGTGCAAGTCACCGGCAAGGTGCGCAAGCGCCCTGACGGCGCGGTGAATGCCAACATGGCCTCCGGTGCCATCGAGATCCTTGGCTACCAGCTGACCGTGCTCAACGAAGCAGAAACCCCGCCGTTCCCGCTGAACGAATACTCCGACGTCGGCGAGGAAACCCGCCTGCGTTATCGCTTCATCGACCTGCGTCGCCCGGAAATGGCCGAGAAGCTGCGTCTGCGTTCGCGCATCACCACCAGCATCCGTCGCTTCCTCGATGAAAACGGCTTCCTCGACGTCGAAACGCCGATCCTGACCCGTGCCACCCCGGAAGGCGCGCGTGACTACCTGGTGCCAAGCCGTACCCACGCCGGTAGCTTCTTCGCCCTGCCGCAGTCGCCCCAGCTGTTCAAGCAGCTGCTGATGGTCGCTGGCTTCGACCGCTACTACCAGATCGCCAAGTGCTTCCGTGACGAAGACCTGCGTGCTGACCGCCAACCGGAATTCACCCAGATCGACATCGAGACCAGCTTCCTCGATGAAAGCGAGATCATGGGCCTGACCGAGAGCATGATCCGCAAGCTGTTCAAGGAAGTGCTGGACCTGGAATTCGGCGAATTCCCGCACATGACCTTCGAAGAAGCCATGCGCCGTTACGGCTCCGACAAGCCAGACCTGCGTAACCCGCTGGAACTGGTCGACGTTGCCGACCAGCTGAAGGATGTCGACTTCAAGGTATTCGCAGGCCCGGCCAACGATCCGAAGTGCCGCGTTACCGCCCTGCGCGTGCCTGGCGCCGCCAGCATGCCGCGCAGCAAGATCGACGAGTACACCAAGTTCGTTGGCATCTACGGTGCCAAGGGCCTGGCGTACATCAAGGTCAACGAGCGCGCCAAGGGCGTCGAAGGCCTGCAGTCGCCGATCGTCAAGAACATCCCTGAAGCCAACCTCAACGTGATCCTCGATCGCGTTGGCGCGGTCGATGGCGACATCGTTTTCTTCGGTGCCGACAAGTTCAAGATCGTCAGCGAGGCCCTGGGCGCACTGCGCATCAAGGTCGGCAACGACTTCAACCTGCACACCTGCGAGTGGGCACCGATGTGGGTCGTCGACTTCCCGATGTTCGAAGAGAACGAAGACGGCAGCTTCACCGCGCTGCACCACCCGTTCACCGCGCCGAAGTGCTCGCCGGAAGAGCTTGAGGCCAACCCGGCCACAGCGCTGTCCCGTGCCTACGACATGGTCCTGAACGGTACTGAACTGGGTGGCGGTTCGATCCGTATCCACCGCAAAGAGATGCAACAGGCTGTGTTCCGCCTGCTGGGCATCGAAGCGGCGGAACAGGAAGAGAAGTTCGGCTTCCTGCTCGACGCCCTGAAGTTCGGTGCGCCGCCGCACGGTGGCCTGGCCTTTGGTCTGGACCGCTTGGTCATGCTGATGACCGGCGCCCAGTCGATCCGTGAAGTGATCGCTTTCCCGAAAACCCAGAGCGCCGCGTGCGTCATGACTCAGGCCCCTGGCCTGGTCGACGCCAAGGCCCTGCGCGAGCTGCACATCCGACTGCGCGAACAGACCAAGGTCGAGTAAGCGGTCCCCGGGCGCATCCACATGGATGCGCCTTTGCGTTTCGGCGCAGGTATTTTCCCGTCCCGCCCCGTACAGGGGCGGGGCTGTTTGTGATTCAAAGTATTCGGAGTCGTTATGGCTGGTCATTCCAAGTGGGCGAACATCAAGCACCGCAAAGAGCGCCAGGATGCCAAGAGAGGCAAGGTCTTCACCAAGTGGATCCGCGAGCTGACGGTCGCTGCCAAGCAGGGCGGCCCTGACCCGGCATCCAACCCGCGCCTGCGTCTGGCGCTGGACAAGGCCTTGGGCGCCAACATGAGCCGCGACATCATCGATCGCGCCGTGGCCCGTGGTGCCGGCACCAACGAAAGCGACAACGTCGAAGAGCTCAGCTACGAAGGTTACGGTCCGGGTGGCGTGGCGATCATGGTCGAGACCATGACCGACAACCGCAACCGCACCGCCGCCGCCGTGCGGCATGCCTTCACCAAGTGTGGCGGCAACCTGGGTACCGACGGCTCGGTGGCCTACCTGTTCGAGCGCAAGGGGCAGATCAGTTTTGCCCCAGGCGTGGATGAAGACGCGCTGATGGAAGCGGCGATGGAAGCCGATGCTGACGACGTGGTAGCCAACGATGACGGCTCGTTCGACGTGTTCACCTCGTTCAACAGCTTCTATGCCGTGCGTAACGCCCTGGAAGAGGCTGGTTTCAAGGCCGATGACGCAGAAATCGTCATGCAGCCGACCACCAGTGCCGAGCTCGACCAGGACGGTGCTGAAAAGGTGCTCAAGCTGATCGACATGCTCGAAGACCTGGATGACGTGCAGAACGTCTACTCCAATGCCCAGATTTCCGACGAGATCATGGAAAATATCGGCTAAGGTCTCCTGACCCTTCGCGTCAAGGCTGCTATTGGGGCCGCTGCGCAGCCCATCGCCGGCAAGCCAGCTCCCACAGGTACAGTGCATTTCTTCAGGCCTGCACTGTACTCGTGGGAGCTGGCTTGCCGGCGATAGGTCGCGCAGCGGCCCTAATGGTCTTGAACCGTGAGCTTTGAACGACAGGCACTATGACTCTGATTCTTGGTATCGACCCCGGTTCGCGCATCACCGGCTACGGCGTAGTACGCCAGACCGCCCGTGGCTGTGAGTACGTGGCGTCGGGCTGTATCCGCACCGGCAGCGGCGAGCTGCACGAGCGGCTGCAGATCGTTTTTCGTGGTGTCAGTGAAATCATCGCCCAGCACGAACCGGTGACCATGGGCATCGAGCGGGTGTTCATGGCGCGCAACGCTGACTCGGCGCTGAAGCTCGGCCAGGCCCGCGGCGCGGCTATCGTCGCTGCCGCCGAAGCCGGCCTGGAAATCGCTGAATACAGCGCCACACAGGTCAAGCAAGCGGTGGCCGGCACTGGTGGGGCCAACAAGGAGCAGGTGATGATGATGGTCATGCACCTGCTGAAACTGACGCAAAAGCCGCAGATCGACGCCTCCGACGCCTTGGCCATCGCGTTGTGCCACGCCCACACCCGTTCCAGCCTGGTGCCCCATGGCCTGGCAACGGCGCGGCGGCGCGGCGGGCGCTTGCGTCTGTAGGCGCTTCATGCGCTGATACACATTTTGTTCGGGTGATGCGTTCACCCGTTGCATTTGCTGATAGGGTTGAGCGGTCTTTGACCGGCTCCCCGAGAGGAAGGATCGGAACGTGATTGGACGTTTGCGCGGCACCCTGGCGGAGAAACAGCCGCCGCACCTGATTATCGACGTCAACGGCGTGGGTTACGAACTGGAAGTTCCCATGACCACGCTGTACCGTCTGCCCAAGGTGGGCGAACCCGTCACCGTGCACACCCATCTGGTCGTGCGCGAAGACGCCCACTTGCTCTATGGTTTTGCCGAAAAGCGCGAGCGCGAGCTGTTCCGCGAGCTCATCCGGCTTAACGGCGTGGGCCCGAAGCTGGCACTGGCGCTCATGTCCGGCCTGGAAGTCGATGAGCTGGTGCGCTGCGTGCAAGCCCAGGACACCTCGGCCCTGGTACGCGTGCCCGGTGTCGGCAAGAAAACCGCCGAACGCCTTCTGGTCGAGCTCAAGGACCGCTTCAAGGCCTGGGAAACCTCCCCGGCCATGTTCACCCTGGTGTCCGATGGCCCGCTGCCGGCCGCCAGCGAGTCCAGCGCCGAGGCTGATGCCGTCAGCGCTCTGGTCTCGCTGGGCTACAAGCCGCAGGAAGCCAGCAAGGCGATCGCCGCGATCAAAGACAAGGCCGGCCTGAGCAGTGAAGAGCTGATCCGCCGCAGCCTTAAAGGGATGATTACCAAGTGATCGAAGCCGACCGCCTGATCGCCGCCAGTGGCCGCGACCGCGAAGAGGTCCAGGACCGTGCGATTCGCCCGCTGAGCCTGGACGATTACATCGGCCAGCCGGTGGTGCGCGAGCAGATGGCGCTGTTCATCCAGGCCGCCCGTGGCCGCAGCGAGTCGCTCGACCACACGCTGATCTTCGGCCCGCCGGGGCTGGGCAAGACTACCCTGGCCAACATCATTGCCCATGAAATGGGTGTGTCGGTGAAGAGCACCTCGGGGCCGATCCTGGAGCGCCCGGGCGACCTGGCGGCCATGCTGACCAACCTCGAACCGCACGACGTGCTGTTCATCGACGAGATCCACCGACTGTCGCCGGTCGTCGAAGAGGTGTTGTACCCGGCCATGGAGGACTTCCAGCTCGACATCATGATCGGCGAAGGGCCGGCGGCCCGTTCGATCAAGCTCGACCTGCCACCGTTTACCCTCGTGGGGGCTACCACCCGTGCCGGCATGCTCACCAATCCGTTGCGTGACCGCTTCGGTATTGTCCAGCGCCTGGAGTTCTACAGCGACAAGGACCTGGCCACCATCGTCAGCCGTTCGGCCAACATTCTGGGCCTGGTCATCGAAGACCTGGGCGCCTACGAGATTGCCCGGCGTGCCCGTGGCACGCCACGTATCGCCAACCGCCTGCTCCGCCGCGTGCGCGACTACGCCGAGGTGCGCGGCAAGGGCCAGATCACCAAGGCCGTGGCCGACATGGCGCTGAACCTGCTGGATGTCGACGAACGTGGCTTCGACCATTCCGACCGCCGCCTGCTGCTGACCATGATCGAGAAGTTCGATGGCGGCCCGGTAGGGGTGGACAACCTGGCTGCGGCCATCAGCGAAGAGCGTCATACCATCGAAGATGTGCTGGAGCCGTACCTGATCCAGCAGGGCTACATCATGCGCACGCCGCGCGGTCGCGTGGTCACCCGGCATGCCTACCTGCACTTTGGCCTGAATATTCCCGGGCGTTTGGGGGAGGGTGGTGATTTTTCCGAGCCAGGCGATGAATGACAGATCAAAAGCGACTTTTCGTGGTCCTACCGCTGGCATGCCAAGGGTGCGCTGGCAATAAGACATTAATGAAGAAAAAACAGTTGCCACAGCGGATTGGCAAGCTGAGGAGTAAGCACTAGAGTATGCGCGCGCAAAATCAGCTCGAACCGTTCGCACACCGTTGTCGCGTCTATTACGAAGATACCGATGCGGGCGGCGTGGTGTACTACGTCAACTACCTGAAATTCATGGAGCGCGCGCGCACCGAACGTCTGCGGCATCTGGGTTTTTCCCAGTCGCAGCTGGCCGAAGACAACCTGCTGTTCGTGGTCCATTCCAGCGAAGCGCGCTACCACGCGCCGGCGCGGCTGGACGACGCGTTGCGGGTGACCGCGCAAGTACTTGAACTCAATCGCGCCAGCCTGCGCTTTGTACAGCAGGTCTGGCGGGAAAAGGATGAAACGCTGCTCTGCGAAGGGCAGTTCCTGGTGGCCGCCGTGCGCGCCGACACTTTCAAACCCCGAGCCATACCCCCCCAGCTGCGCGACGCCTTGGCGGCGGACGGCTCGGGTAATCAATCGAATGCAGGAGAATAAGCGTGGAAGCTAACGTCGTCGACCATACCTCCATGTGGAGTCTGGTCAGCAATGCCAGCGTAGTGGTACAGCTGGTAATGCTGATCCTGGTGGCCGCCTCGGTCACCTCATGGATCATGATTTTCCAGCGCAGCACCATGCTGCGCGCCGGTCGTCGTGCACTGGATGCCTTCGAGGAACGCTTCTGGTCGGGCATTGACCTGTCCAAGCTGTACCGTCAGGCAGGCAGCAACCCAGACCCGGATTCCGGCGTCGAGCAGGTGTTCCGTGCCGGCTTCAAGGAGTTCTCGCGCCTGCGTCAGCAGCCGGGCGTTGACCCGGACGCCGTCATGGAAGGCGTTGGCCGTGCCATGCGCGTAGCCATTTCGCGCGAGGAAGAAAAACTCGAGCAGAGCCTGCCGTTCCTGGCCACCGTCGGTTCCACCAGCCCGTACATCGGCCTGTTCGGTACCGTATGGGGGATCATGAACTCCTTCCGCGGCCTGGCCAGCGCCCAGCAGGCCACCCTGGCAACCGTTGCCCCGGGTATCGCCGAAGCGCTGATTGCCACCGCCATCGGCCTGTTCGCAGCAATCCCGGCGGTAATCGCCTACAACCGTTTCGCCGCGCGCAGCGAAGTGCTGATCGGTCGTTACTACACCTTCGCCGACGAGTTCCAGGCGATCCTGCACCGCAAAGTGCACACCAGCGAAGAGTAATCAGGTAGAAGCCCATGGCCCGAGTTCGCCACAAACGCAAGCCCGTCGCCGAGATGAACGTGGTGCCCTACATCGACGTGATGCTGGTACTGCTGGTCATCTTCATGGTGACGGCGCCCATGCTCAACCAGGGCGTGAAAGTCGACCTGCCCAAGGTTTCCAGTGAAGCCTTGCCGCAGGACAACAACGTCCAGATTCTCACCATCTCCATCAAGGCCGACAAGACCTACTACTGGAACCTTGGCAGCGAAGTCGATACCGACAAGCAGATGGACAAGGCCATGACCTTGCCTGACATGACCAATGCAGTGACGAAGATCATTGCTGCCGGCCGTGACCAAGGCAAGCAGACCCAGGTGTTCATTCGTGGCGACAAGGCTGTCGACTATGGCGCGGTCATGGGTGCCATGGGCGGGTTGCAGAAGGCCGGTGTCGGTAACGTTGGCCTGATTACCGAGGCGCCCTGATGCAACAGCGAGAGCCATCCGCCTCGGAAAGCTACTTCTGGCCCAGTGTCTGGGCCATTGGCCTGCATGTGCTGGTGTTTGCCATGCTGTTCGTCAGTTTCGCCATGACGCCTGAGCTGCCGCCTTCCAAGCCGATCGTTCAGGCTACCCTGTACCAGCTCAAGTCCAAGAGCCAGGCGACCACCCAGACCAATCAGAAGATTGCCGGGGAAGCGAAGAAAACCGCTTCGCGCCAGACCGAAGTCGAGCAGCTGGAGCAGAAGAAGGTCGAGCAGGAGGCCGTGAAGGCCGCGGAACAAAAGAAGGCCGACGCCGCTCAAAAGGCCGAGGAGGCTCGCGAAGCCGCCGAGGCGAAAAAAGCCGAGGACGCTGCCAAGGCTGCCGAAGCCGCCAAGGCTAGCGAGGCCAAGAAAGCCGCAGAAGCCAAGAAGGCCGATGAGGCGAAGAAGGCCGCCGAGAAGCAGCAGGCCGACATCGCCAAGAAGAAGGCCGAGGAAGAAGCCAAGAAAAAAGCCGAAGAAGAGGCCAAGAAAGAGGCCGCTGAAGAGGCGAAGAAACAAGCCGCCGAGGACGCCAAGAAAAAGGCAGCCGAAGAGGCCAAGAAAAAAGCAGCCGAGGACGCCAAGAAGAAAGCGGCGGCCGAGGACGCGAAGAAGAAGGCAGCTGAAGAGGCCAAGAAAAAGGCCGCTGCAGATGCCCAGAAGAAAAAGGCACAGGAAGCGGCCCGCAAGGCGGCAGAAGACAAGAAAGCCCAGGCCCTGGCCGAGCTGTTGTCCGACACCACCGAGCGGCAGCAGGCGCTGGCCGACGAGCAGGGTGACCAGGTGGCCGGCGACTTCGACGACCTGATCCGTATGCGCGCGGCCGAGGGCTGGGCACGTCCGCCTTCCGCGCGCAAGGGCATGACGGTGGTCCTGCAGATCAACATGTTGCCGGACGGTACCATCACCAGTGTCAGCGTGGCCCGTTCCAGTGGTGACGGCCCGTATGACAGTTCGGCGGTGGCTGCGGTGAAGAACATTGGTCGTTTGACCGAGATGCAGGGTATGAAGCCGAGCGATTTCAACCAATATCGTTCGTTCAAGATGACATTTACACCTGAGGATCTAGCGTTGTGATTAAACGTCTGAGAGGACTGCTGGTCATGCTGTGCTGCGTGGCAGGCATGGCCGTGGCAGAGGAAAAGAACATCCTGGTCACCAGCGGCAGCGACCGGGCAACGCCCATCGCGGTAGTGCCGTTCGGTCTGCAAGGTGGTAGCGTGCTGCCCGAGGACATTGCCGACATCATCGGCAACGACCTGCGCAACTCCGGCTACTACTCGCCGATTCCACGGCAGAACATGATCAGCCAGCCATCGCAGGCCAGCGAAGTCATCTTCCGTGACTGGAAAGCGCTGGGTGCCCAATACGTGATGGTCGGCAGCATCGTGCCATCGGGCGGTCGCCTGCAGGTGCAGTACGCACTGTTCAACGTCGCCACCGAGCAGCAAGTGCTGACCGGCAGCGTCGCGGGTAGCACCGACCAGTTGCGTGACATGGCGCACTACATCGCCGACCAGTCGTTCGAGAAGCTCACCGGCATCAAGGGTGCGTTCTCTACCCGCATGCTGTACGTGACGGCCGAGCGTTTCTCCACCAACAACACCCGCTACACCCTGCAGCGTTCGGACTACGACGGTGCGCGTGCGGTCACCCTGCTGCAATCGCGTGAGCCGATCCTGTCGCCACGCTTTGCGCCAGATGGCAAGCGTATCGCCTATGTGTCGTTCGAGCAGAGACGCCCGCGCATCTTCATTCAGAACATCGATACCGGCCGCCGTGAGCAGGTGACCAACTTCGAAGGCCTGAACGGCGCGCCAGCCTGGTCGCCGGACGGTTCGCGCCTGGCGTTCGTGCTGTCGAAAGACGGCAACCCGGACATCTATGTGATGAACGTGGCGTCGCGCCAGATCAGCCGGGTTACCGCAGGCCCAGGTATCAACACCGAGCCGTTCTGGGGTAAGGATGGCAATACCCTTTACTTCACCTCCGACCGTGGCGGCAAACCGCAGATCTACAAACAGTCGGTCAGCGGTGGTGGTGCCGAGCGCGTAACCTTCGTGGGCAACTACAACGCCAACCCGAAACTGTCCGCTGACGAAAAGACCCTGGTGATGATCCATCGCCAACAGGGCTTTACCAACTTCAAAGTGGCGGCACAGGACTTGCAGCGCGGAAGTGTAAAGATTCTCTCGGAAACAAGTCTTGATGAGTCTCCCACTGTTGCGCCAAACGGCACCATGCTAATCTACGCCACCCGCCAGCAGGGCCGGGGAGTCTTGATGCTCGTGTCGCTTAATGGCCGCGTGAGGCTCCCACTTCCTACCGCTCAAGGCGAAGTCAGAGAACCGTCCTGGTCCCCTTACCTGAACTGATTGCGGCGTAATACGTTTTGCTTAACACACTGGGGTTTCATTAGGAGTTTCACGATGGAAATGCTGAAGTTTGGTAAATTCGCTGCGCTGGCTCTGGCCATGGCCGTAGCTGTAGGTTGCTCCTCGAAGGGCGGTGACAACGCAGGCGAAGGCGCTGCTGTAGATCCGAACGCTGGCTACGGTGCCAACACTGGCGCTGTTGACGGTTCCCTGAGCGAAGAAGCCGCCCTGCGCGCAATCACCACCTTCTACTTCGAATACGACAGCTCGGACCTGAAGCCAGAAGCCATGCGCGCTCTGGACGTTCACGCCAAGGACCTGAAGTCCAACGGCAACCGCGTTGTCCTGGAAGGCAACACCGACGAGCGCGGCACCCGCGAGTACAACATGGCTCTGGGTGAGCGTCGTGCCAAGGCCGTTCAGCGTTACCTGGTTCTGCAGGGCGTTTCCCCTGCTCAGCTGGAACTGGTCTCCTACGGTGAAGAGCGTCCTGTTGCCACTGGCAACGACGAGCAATCCTGGGCTCAGAACCGTCGCGTAGAACTGCGTAAGTAAGTTCTTATGCGTATGTGCCGCCGTGTAGTAACCGTCCTCGCACTCAGCCTGCCGCTCGCGGCCTGGGCTGAGGTCCCTGTAGTAGATGACAACGCAGGCAGCTATCCGCCTGTGGGTTATGGCACGAGCGGCGCCTATGCCGGGTCAGGGGCTTCGGCCCCTGCCTCTGCACAAGGCCAGCTGTTCATGCAGCTGCAACAGATGCAGGACCAGCTTTCCCGCCAGCAAGGCATCATCGAAGAGCTGCAGAACGATGTGTCGCGCATGAAGCAGGAAAACCTGGAGCGATACCAGGACCTGGACCGTCGCATCAACAGTGGCGCTGCACCTGCCGCGACCCCTGACAATTCCTCCGGTGGTGGTGCTTCAAATGCCGCCCCCGATGCAGCAGCCGGTGCTGCTGCGCAACAACCGGCCGCCAGTAGCGAGCCCGGCGATCCAGCGAAAGAGAAGCTCTACTACGATGCTGCTTTCGACCTGATCAAACAGAAAGACTTTGACAAGGCCAGCCAGGCGTTCAATGCCTTCCTGCGCAAGTACCCCAACAGCCAGTACGCCGGCAACGCGCAGTACTGGCTGGGTGAAGTGAACCTGGCCAAAGGCGATCTGCCAGGTGCCAGTCAGGCCTTTGCCCAGGTCAGCCAGAAGTATCCCAAGCACAGCAAAGTGCCGGATTCGCTCTACAAACTGGCCGACGTCGAGCGCCGCATGGGCCATACCGACAAGGTCAAGGGCATCCTGCAGCAGGTCATCACCCAGTACCCCGGCACCTCCGCCGCGCAGCTGGCCCAGCGTGACCTGCAGAAGCTCTGAGCCCTGTAGCTGTACCGCTCGAAAGAAACCCGCGCCAGTCGCGGGTTTTTTCGTTAGAATCACTGCCCTTTTTTCGTAAACACGCTGCTGCGGATAACGCCATGTCGAGTCCGCGACAGTGCCTGACGGAGGCGGACAGCCTGTTTAGCTGTCACGCCCGTGGCGAGCATGCAAGACACATTACGCATCACAGAAGTCTTTTACTCTTTGCAGGGTGAAACGCGAACGGCTGGCTTGCCCACCGTATTCGTGCGCCTTACCGGCTGCCCCCTGCGCTGCCAGTACTGCGACAGTGCCTATGCCTTCACTGGCGGCACTATTCGTACCCTGGATTCGATCCTTGAGCAGGTTGCCGGCTTCAAGCCCCGCTACGTCTGTGTCACCGGTGGCGAGCCACTGGCTCAGCCCAACGCCTTGCCGTTACTGCAGCGCCTGTGTGATGCCGGTTACGAGGTGTCGCTGGAAACCAGTGGTGCGCTGGATATCGCGGGCACCGACACCCGCGTCAGCCGCGTTGTCGACCTGAAGACCCCGGGTTCCGAAGAGTCGCACCGTAACCGCTACGAGAACATCGAGCAGCTGACCCGCAACGACCAGGTCAAGTTTGTCATCTGTTCCCGTGAGGACTATGACTGGGCGGTTTCCAAGCTGATCCAGTACAACCTGGCTGAGCGTGCCGGTGAGGTGTTGTTCTCGCCGAGCCACCACCAGGTGAGTGCCAGCGACCTGGCCGACTGGATCGTTGCCGACAACCTGCCTGTACGTTTCCAGCTGCAGTTGCACAAGCTGCTGTGGAACGACGAACCCGGACGTTGATTGAGAGTAAAAAGCACATGACTGAGAAACGCGCGGTAATCCTGCTGTCTGGCGGCCTCGACTCGGCCACCGTCGTAGCCATGGCCAAGGCCGAAGGCTACAGCTGCTACACCATGAGCTTCGACTATGGCCAGCGCCACCGGGCCGAGCTGAATGCGGCTGCCCGTGTCGCCCGGGACCTGGGCGTGGTCGAGCACAAGGTCATCGGCCTGAACCTGGACGGTATCGGTGGTTCGGCGTTGACCGACAGCAGCATCGATGTGCCGGAAGCCCCGAGCGAAGGCATCCCGGTCACCTACGTGCCGGCGCGTAATACCGTGTTCCTGTCGCTGGCCCTGGGCTGGGCAGAAGTGCTGGAGGCGCGTGACATCTTCATTGGCGTCAATGCCGTGGATTACTCCGGTTACCCCGATTGCCGCCCCGAGTTCGTCGAAGCCTTCGAGCGCATGGCCAACCTGGCAACCAAGGCCGGTGTAGAAGGGCAGGGCTTCCGTATTCAGGCGCCGCTGCAGAACCTGAGCAAGGCGCAGATCGTGCAGGCCGGCATGGCCCGTGGCGTGGATTACAGCCTGACCGTTTCCTGCTACCAGGCCGACGATGACGGGCGCGCCTGTGGCAAATGCGACAGCTGCCGCCTGCGCGCCGACGGCTTCAAGGCGGCCGGTGTAGCAGACCCGACGCGGTATTTTTGAAGATTTTTTGATGGAGTGTTGATTTCTCGTTAGAAATCAGTATTATACGCGCCATCAATCGGGTCGTTAGCTCAGTTGGTAGAGCAGTTGGCTTTTAACCAATTGGTCGTAGGTTCGAATCCTACACGACCCACCATACGCAGTACGTAAAGCCCGCTACCAGAAATGGTCGCGGGCTTTTTCGTTTTCGGGATCCTTGGGGGCGCAAAGCGCCCCCAGCTTACTCAGCCCATTCCGGGTCGCCGGTGAACACCACCGTCAGCCAGCGGTCCGGCCCTTCGCCGCCTACCGCATCACCAATCTCGTTGCGCCACGTATCCCATTCATCGATGGTCTTCGCGGCCATTGTCTTTGGCACGATGAAATACAACTCGATCTCCCGTGAGCGCCCGACCTTGGCGACATAGGCGCGGTACGACTGCAGCCCGTGGCGGGCGACGAAGGCCTTGGCCACTTCATCGACGTGCAGCTTGAGGTCGCCGGGGGTAACCAGAAAGATTTCAGATAGCGCCTGACGGACCACCGACAGCGGCAGCGGAATGATCACCAGGCACACCAGCGCCAGTACCGCCGGGTCGATGTACGGCGACACCCACTCCAACGACGTGCCTTGCACCGCGTAACCAAAGCAGAAGGCGATCAACAGCGCGGCAGTGATGCTGGCCGACATCACCCAGCCCTTGACGTCCATGCGCACGAAGTCTGACTTCAGCTTGCGATTGGCGCGGGCTTCGACGACGGCGATGGTGACGCAGGTGATCACGGTCAGTACCGCATAGACCATGGCAATGCCGAACTCCAGGTGGCGGCCGCCTTCCAGCAGGCTGCTGACGGCGTTGATCAGCGCGTAGATGGCCACACCGCTTAGCAGGATGCCATTGAGTGCCAGCACCATCGGTTCCAGGTGCCAGAAGCCCATGGTGAAGCGCTCGCGCAGCTTGCGCGACATTTGCACGCTGGTGGTGTGCGAGGTGATCAGCTTGACCACGACCAGCGACAGGCCGCTCATGCTGGCGTCGACCAGCGAGTACACGCCGTCGAAGACGATGGAGAACGACCCGGAAGCCAGGCCGAAGGCGATACCGATGGTGGCGATGAACAGGGTGACGGCAATCGAGGTGCGTAACAGGCCCTGTTCGCTGGTGATGTCGAAGAAGGTGGATCTGGTTGCGGTTTGCATGACGTGTGCTCAGTAAAAACGATAATGCTGTGGTGTCTGTACGGGCTTCCTCGCGGGCACGCCCGCTCCCACCGGGTCTGCGTTGGCCGGGAAGGCGACCACGCACCTGTGGGAGCGGGCGTGCCCGCGAAAGGGCCCTTGCAGGTTAGACGTGGAATTGCTCCATCAGCGCCTGTTGCTGGTTGGCCAGCCGGTTCAGTGCCTGGCTGATGCGCGCCGATTCGTCAGCCTGGCCAGCCAGTGATTCTGTCACATCCCGGATGCCCGCCACGTTGCGGTTCACTTCCTCGGCCACCGCGCTCTGCTCTTCGGCCGCTGAAGCGATCTGCAGGTTCATGTCGCTGATCACGGTCACCGCCTCGCCGATGCGCTGCAGCGCTGGCAGCGCCTGTTCCATGCGTGCCGCGCTGGCCTGGGCCTGACGCTGGCCTTCGTGCATGGCGCCCACGACATCCTGGGTACCTTGTTGCAGGCCTTCGATGACCTGGCGAATCTCCTCCACCGACACCTGCGTGCGCTGGGCCAGGCCGCGCACCTCATCGGCGACCACGGCAAAACCACGCCCGGCTTCGCCAGCGCGCGCAGCTTCGATGGCAGCATTGAGTGCCAGCAGGTTGGTCTGCTCGGCGATGGTGCGAATCACCTCCAGCACCGAGCCGATCTGGCCGCTGCGGCCTTCCAGTGCTCGCGCCTCGTCCATGGCCGTGTTCATGCCGGCAGCCAGGCGATCGATGCCCTCGCGGGTGCTGTCGATCAGTTGCAGGCCTTCGCGGCTGGCCTGGTCGGCGGCACGTGCGGCCTGGGCTGCTTGCGATGCGTTGTGGGCGACATCCAGGGCAGTGGCGCTCATCTCGTTGGCTGCCGTGGCTACTTGTTCGATTTCACGGTGCTGCTGCTGCATGCCATTGCTGGTCTGGCTGGCGATGGCGGCCGACTGGTCGGCGGTGCCGCGGGCCTCCTGCAGCGAGCCTTTGACCTGGGCAATGACCGGCTGCAGCTTGTCGAGGAAGCGGTTGAACCAGTGGGTGAGCCGGCCCAGTTCGTCCTGGCGGGCGTAGTCCAGGCGGGGGGTGAGGTCGCCTTCACCGCTGGCGATGTCTTGCAGGCGTGCGGCCACGGCCAGGATTGGCCGGGTAACGCCGCGTGCGGTCAGCCACACCAGCAGCAAACCTGCGATGGCGGCGCCAAGGCCGATCAGCAGGCTGGTGAGGTTGGCATTCTGGTTGTGCGCATCCAGGCGCTGGTTGAGGGCCACGGCGGGAGCCTGCAGCACGCTTTCTGGCAGCTCCAGCAACACCTGCCAAGGCGCGGCGTCAGGGATGGGGGCGAAGGGGTGGGCTACGCGCAGCAGGCCGTCGGCCACCTTAGTGTCCATGGGTTTGCCGAGCGCGCTGACATCGCGGCTGTTGCCTGCCAGCAGGCCGGCTGCGCTGGCGATGCTGACATGGCCCTGGCCATCAAACAGCTCGCGGCGGCCGTCCAGGCTCAGTTGCTGCAGGTTGGCCAGACCGATGTCCAGGCCGACCACGCCGACCACCTTGCCATGCTCCAGCAGCGGCAGGGCAATGCTGGTCATCAGCACTTGGCGGCCATTGACCTCGTCGAGGTAGGGTTCCAGCATGCAAGTACTGTCGGTGTCTTGCGGGCAGGTCAGCCAGCGGTTCTTCGCCGCGCCGTTGCTGCCGACGCTGGCATCGCCGAGCATCGCTTCCGGCATGGCCTCAAGCTCCAGGGTGCCGGGGCGCGGCTGCGACCAGTACAACGAGAAACGCCCGCTTTCGTTGCTGCCCACGGCGTCCTGGCCGAGGTACTGGCTGTCCTGCTGGTCCAGCGCGTTGGGCTGGAACACCAGGTACAGGCCGATCACATCCGGGTTGCCGGCCAGGCTGGCACGGGCCTGGCGTGTCAGCTCGGCGCGCAGGTCACTGCCGCCTCGGGCTTTGAGCACCTGCACCATGCGGGCAAAGCCATTGCCGTACTGGTAGGCGTCCATGAAGTAGCGCTGCACCCGCAGGGCCTGGGTTTCGGCATGGGCCTGCAGGCGCTGGCGCGCGCTGCTGTCGAGCATGGCGGTGTTGGCCTGGTTGACCAGCGCAGCGCTACGCCGAGCCTGGGTCAGTGACGTGGCCACCAGCAGGGCGACGATGGCCAGCAGGCACAGGCCGGCGAGCAGGGTTATCTTCCACTGGATGGAGAGGCGACGCAGCGGCATGAGGGCTTTCCTTTTCGATCAAGTACAACGCCCGCGGTCTGGCGCGGGCGTTGTTGGCAGCGTGGTTCATTCGGCGACGTAGTTGGGCGGTGCCGACCGGAAGGCTTTGGTCAGCCAACCCAGGTAGATCAATCCGACCGCCGCCCAGATGCCGCCGAACATCAGCGAATGCGCGTTCAGGTCCAGCCACAGCGAGACGATGATGCAGAAGCCTATGGTCGGCAGCACCAGGTACTTCAGCTGGTTGGCCAGGCCCCGGCGGTTGCCTTCGCGCAGGTAGCAGTGGTTGATCACGGACAGGTTGACGAAGCTGAACGCAACCAGCGCACCGAAGTTGATGATGGAGGTGGCGGTGACCAGGTCGAAGTAGATCGCCGAAAGTGCAACCAGCCCCACCACCGCAATGTTCAGCACCGGCGTCTTGTAGCGCGAGTGCAGGCGAGCAAAGAGGCTGGCCGGGATCACGTTGTCGCGGCCCATCACGTACAGCAGGCGCGACACGCTGGTCTGCGAGGCCAGGCCCGACGCAATGGTGTTGATCACGGTGCAGGCGATGAAAATCGACTGGAACAGCTTGCCGCCAACGTACAGGGCTATTTCAGGCAGGGCCGCTTCCTGGTCGTGGAAGCGCGCCATGGTCGGGAAGTAGGCCTGGATGAAATACGACACGGTAATGAACACCACGCCACCGATCAGCGCGGTGAGGAAGATCGCCCGCGGGATGGTCTTGGCCGGGTCGCGGGTTTCTTCGGACAGGCAGGTGACCGCGTCGAAGCCCAGGAACGAGAAGCACAGGATGGTCGCACCGGCAGCCAGTGCACTCAGGTGCGTCTGGTTGTCGGCGAACGGCAGCAGGCTCCAGGTGGTACCCAGCCCTTCACCCTGGCCCAGGCCGTGCACGCACAGGTAGATGAACACGGCGATGATCGCCACCTGCACGCCCACGAACAGCAGGTTGAAGTGCGCCACCAGGTTTACGCTGCGCATGTTGATCAGGCTGATCAGGCTGACGAAGCCGACCACCCATATCCACTCCGGTACTTCGGGGAACATGGCCGAGAGGTACAACTTGGCCAGCAGCGCGTTGACCATTGGCAGCAGCAGGTAATCCAGCAGCGACGACCAGCCGACCAGGAAGCCCACATGCGGGTTGATCGCGCGTTGGGTGTAGGTGTACGCCGAGCCCGACTGCGGAAAGCGCTTTACCAGGGTGCCGTAGCTCACGGCGGTGAACAGGATGCCCGCCAGCGCCAGGATGTAGGCGCTGGGCACATGGCCGGCGGTGATCCCGCTGACGATGCCGAAGGTGTCGAACACGGTCATCGGGGTCAGGTAGGCCAGGCCGATGATGATCACGTGCCAGAGGCGCAGGGTTTTGCGGAGTTGGCCGTTGCCGGAAGCGCTGTGATCAGGCTGCATGCTGGCATGGCTCCTGGGCGTAAACGGCGGGCACGGTGTATTGCGCATGCGGCAAGGGCGAGCGGGTGGGCTCCATGTTGTTCACCTTTTTTGTAGGAGCGGCGGAAGGCGCGGGGGGAGACGCGCTAAGTGGTGAAAATAAAAAACGATGGGTAGGTTGGTGTCAAGTTAAACATGACAAGATGTTACCAAATTGAAATATTTATCGATTTAAAGGGGGGGTTGTTCGGTTTTTGCGCGGTTTCTTGCGGTTTTGATCAATTCGGATGTTCGTAAAAATTAACGAGTGATGCTCTCTTTGAGGGGTGTCAGTCGCCTCTGAAAAAATGTGTTTTCTCTTTTCCGATCGGCCATCGTGTTCTGTCGCAGTGGTACTCTTCGCCTCCTGCGTGGCCTTTGTCGCCCAAGAAGCCCTTACGGACAATCGGTTCTATTCATGAAGAAATCAGTTGGCATCCTTTCCGGCCTGGCGATTGCCATTGCCGTCGCATCCACCGCTGGTGCCTGGTACACCGGCAAGCAGTTGCCTGCCGAGCTGGACAATGCCCTTGTCCGCAGCAACGCCGAGCTCAAGAAGGCCCTGGTGACCACCGGCGGCAGCATGAGCATCGAGCGGGTGTCGCTGGAGCAGCATTTCTTCAGCAGTACCGCCCAGTACCGGCTCAAGGCCCGCGATATCAACGTGGGTGAAGGGGATGTAGTGAGTTTCGACGTGGGCGTGACGGACCAGATCGAGCACGGGCCGTTTCCCTGGTCGCGGGTCAAGGCGTTGAAGCTGATGCCGGTGATGGCGGTCAGCAACAGCACCTTGCAGAAGGACGATGCCACCGCAGCGTGGTTCGCCGCTGCAGGTGAGCAGGCCCCGGTCAGCGCACAGACCAGCCTGGGTTACGGCGGCAGTGTGGTCAGCCAGGTCCGGCTCGCGCCGGTCAAGCTCGACGAGGCTGACGGCAATAGCCTCGACTTCTCGGGCATGCAGCTGGAAGTCAGTGGCGACAAGGAAGGCAAGGCGTCGAAGTTCCACGGCCAGGCCGACCGTTTCGTGATGAAGCTTGTGCGCGATGACCAGCCGCCTGCCACGTTCGAACTCAAAGGCCTGGAGGTGGGCGGCAACCTTCAGGCCACCGCGCACGACGCCATCTATGTGGGCAATGTCGACCTGGCGCTGGCCGAAACCAAGGTCACCCTGGGGCCGAAGCAGCAAGTGCTGCTGATCAACGGCCTGGAGCAGAATGTCCTGCAAACCCTGGACGGCCCGGATGCCGTGGGCGGTCGCGTGGAGTACAAGGTCGGCGACATCACCTGGGATGGCCGCGCGGTGGGCAAGGCGCACATGCTGGTGAGTGTGAATTCGGTCAACGCACCGGCATTGCAGGCGTTGTCGAAGTGGTACCAGGCGCACCTGCCGGAGTTCGAGGCGGCCGCTGCAGCCGGTCAGCCTGTGCCGCAGATCCAGATGGACGACGCAGAGAAGGCCCGGTTCCAGGGTGACCTGCGGCAGCTGCTGGCCGCCAAGCCCAAGGTGGCGATAGAAAACCTGTCGTTCAAGACCGCCAATGGCGAGAGCCGTTTCAACCTGTCGATGGACTTCGCCGCCCCGGCGAGCTTCGACTTGCCGCCGGACCAGTTGAGCAAGCAACTGATCACCGAGGTGAAGGGCAAGCTGTCCCTGTCCAAGCCGATGATGGGTGACCTGGCGACCTTGCAGGCGCTGCTGGACGGCCAGACCGACGCCCAGGCGATTGCCATGCAGTCGAGCCAGGCGGGGGAGATGGTCGGCATGATGGCGCTGCAGAGTGGCCTGGCCACCGTTGAAGGCAATGATGTGGTGAGCAGCCTGCACTATGCCGATGGCATGGTTGATTTCAACGGCAAGAAGATGACCGTGGAAGAGTTCGCCATGCTAATGGCAGCGCACCTGGCAGCACTGTCGCCGCAGGGTTGATTGATTGAACCTGTACCGGCCTTTTCGCGGGCACGCCCACTCCCACAGGTTACTCATTGCCCCTGAGGGCAGCGTAGTACCTGTGGGAGCGGGCATGCCCGCGAAGAGGCCAGCACAGGCAACACAAAAACCACTTTAGTAATCGCTGGATTGTCTGTAGCCTTCGGCCTCCGATAATAATCCGCGCCCGCAGAGGGCCGTGGCGGCCTGCGTACCGTCCGGCACCCTTAGCCGATCTGCCAGGGCCGGGTGATACACTCGATTTGACGCGCACGCGCGCCTGCAGGTCCAGCGATCATGACCCAGATTTCCGAACGCCTGTTGGTTCAGGCTCACCTCGACGCCAAGCAGCCCAACCCGCTGACAGCCGAGCAGGAGGCCGAATACCGTGCGGCCATCGCTGCCGAGCTCAAGGCTCAGAATGCCGTGCTGGTTGCCCACTATTACTGCGACCCGGTCATCCAGGCCCTGGCTGAGGAAACCGGCGGCTGCGTGTCCGACTCGCTGGAAATGGCCCGCTTCGGCAAGAATCACCCGGCCGAAACGGTGATCGTGGCCGGTGTGCGCTTCATGGGCGAGACCGCGAAAATCCTCACCCCGGAAAAGCGCGTGCTGATGCCAACCCTGGAGGCCACCTGCTCGCTTGACCTGGGCTGCCCGGTAGAAGAGTTCTCAGCCTTCTGCGACCAGCACCCTGAGCGCACCGTGGTGGTGTACGCCAACACTTCCGCTGCCGTGAAGGCCCGTGCCGACTGGGTGGTGACTTCAAGCTGCGCGCTGGAAATCGTCGAAAGCCTGATGGACAACGGCGAAACCATCATCTGGGGCCCGGACCAGCACCTGGGCCGTTATATCCAGAAGCAAACCGGTGCCGACATGCTGCTGTGGGACGGTGCCTGCATCGTCCACGAAGAGTTCAAGTCGCGCCAGCTGGCCGATATGAAGGCGCTGTACCCGGACGCAGCGATCCTGGTGCACCCTGAATCGCCAGAAGCGGTGATCGAGTTGGCCGATGCAGTGGGCTCCACCAGCCAGCTGATCAAGGCGGCGCAGACCCTGCCGAACAAGACCTTCATCGTCGCCACCGACCGCGGCATCTTCTACAAGATGCAGCAGTTGTGCCCGGATAAAGAGTTTGTCGAAGCCCCTACCGCCGGCAACGGCGCGGCATGCCGCAGCTGTGCACATTGCCCGTGGATGGCGATGAACACCCTGGAGCGGGTGCTGGATTGCCTGCGTAATGGCAGTAACGAGATTTTTGTCGACCCGGCGCTGGTGCCCAAGGCGATCAAGCCGCTGAACCGCATGCTGGACTTTACCCAGGCGGCGCGCCTGAAGCTTTCCGGTAACGCCTGAAAATGCTGGGGCCGCTCTGCGGCCCATTCGCAGCACAAGGCTGCTCCACCAGGGGAATGCGATCTCTGTAGGAGCAGCCTTGTGCTGCGAATGGGGCGCAAAGCGCCCCCAGATTCTCAGCGCCCCATCATCTCCCGAACCATACGCTGTTGTTCCAGGATCTCGCGCTGGCGCTGGTCGATCTGCGACGCCAGCGGGAAGTTGCCACCCGCCCGGCGCTTGGCGTAATCCAGCTGCTGGATCGCCTGGTCAAAATCCCCTACCAACGTGAAGAACTCGGCACGTGCCCGGTGCAGGCCGATGGTATTGCCCGACAAACCCCGCACTTCTGCCATGTCGTACCAGACGTCCGGGTCATCCGGCCGGCTCTTGATCAACTCGTTCAATATCTTCTCCGCCTCGGCCGGCTTGCTCTGCTTCACCAGCAGATCGGCACGCACCTGTTTAAGCGGGTAGTTGCCCGGGTACAGCCCCTGCATCCGCTCGGCCCGCTGCTGTGCGTCGGCCAGGCGGTTGTTGGTGATGTCCAGGTCGATCTGCGCCAGGTTGTAGGTGATGTCGTTGGGGGCCTTGGCCAGCAACGGCTTCAGGTTTTCGCGTGCTTCGTTCAGCTGGCCGCCCTTGATTTGCGCCAGGGCCAGTCCATAGCGTGCAGCGTCAAGTTTCGGGTCTTCGTCGAGCTGGGAGCGGAAGCGCTTGGCTGCCAGACCGGGTGTTTCTTCATAGGTCAGGGCCACGCGCGCGCGAATCAGCTGATAGCGCTGGCTGTCCTCGACACCGCCCTTGGGCGCCTGTTCGGCACGGTTGCGGGTGTCGGCGATACGCGATTCGGTCACCGGGTGAGTCAGCAGAAATTCCGGCGGCTTGGCGCCGTAGCGGTACTGCTGCGCCAGGCGTTCGAACATGGTGGGCATGTTGCGCGGGTCGTAACCGGCCTTTTCAAGGTTCTGGATGCCGATGCGGTCGGCTTCCTGTTCGTTCTGCCGCGAGAAGCGCCTCTGTTCCTGGATTGCCGCCGCCTGGGTGCCGGCAATCATGCCGATACCCGCATCGCCAGCGCCACCGGCAGCCAGCACGATACCCGCGAGCAAAGCCGCCATCATCGGCAGTTGCATGCGTTGCTGGGCTTCGACGCCACGGGCGAAGTGGCGTTGCGACAAGTGCGCCAGTTCGTGCGCCAGCACCGAGGCGTACTCGCCTTCGGTGCGGGCATTGAGGAACAGGCCGCCGTTGACCCCGACGATGCCGCCGGGGGCCGCGAAGGCGTTGAGCTCACGGCTGTCGATCAGGATGAATTCCAGGCGCCGGTCCTGCAGCTGGCTGGTTTCGGCCAGGCGGTACACGGTAGTCTCTACGTAGTCCTTGAGCTGAGGGTCGTTCAACTGGTTGACCTGGCCACGCAGCAGGCTCAGCCAGGCACGGCCCAGTTGGTGTTCCTGTTGCGGCGAGACGATCGCAGAGCTGGCGTCACCCAGTGATGGCAGGTCGTCAGCATGGCCGGGAAGGGCCATCAGGCAGGCCAGCGTCAGCAGGGTAGGGCGCAGTAGATTCATGCACGAAGCTCGCGTCGGTCAAAGATACCTACTGTAGCGGGCTCACACGTTGGCGACCAGTGGCGCTATCCTAGCCGACCCTGTGAAGCAGCAACCCGGCAATGCCTTAGGAGAGCCCCGCGATGAGTGACACCCTGACCTGCGACGCCGAACTGGACGCCAGCGGGCTGAATTGCCCTTTGCCGCTGCTCAAGGCCAAGATGGAGCTCAATCGCCTGGCCAGCGGCGCGGTGCTGAAGGTGATCGCCACCGACGCCGGTTCCCAGCGCGACTTCCGCACTTTCGCCAAGCTGGCCGGTCATACCCTGCTGCAGGAAACGGCTGAGGCCGGCACCTATACCTACTGGCTGCGCAAGGCCTGAGTCTTTTCCAAGGATCGTCAATGTTCAAAGTGCTTCGCGACTGGATGCACCGCTACTTCTCCGATGAAGAAGCGGTGGTGCTGGCGGTGCTGCTGTTCCTGGCTTTTACCGCTGTGCTTACCCTGGGCGGCATGCTCGCGCCGGTGCTGGCGGGCATGGTGCTGGCGTTCCTGATGCAGGGGCTGGTCAATGCCCTGGAGCGGCTGCGGGTACCGACCCGGCTGGCAGTGATGCTGGTCTTTGCCCTGTTCATGGGGGCGCTGGCGGTGTTCATGCTGGTGCTGGTGCCGCTGCTGTGGCACCAGCTGATTACCCTGTTCAACGAGCTGCCGGGCATGCTCGGCAAGTGGCAGTCGTTGCTGTTGCTGTTGCCCGAGCGCTACCCGCACCTGGTGTCGGACGAGCAGGTGCTGCACGCCATCGAGTCGGTGCGCGGGGAAATCGGCAAGTTCGGGCAGTGGGCGTTGACCTTTTCGCTGTCGAGCCTGCCGTTGCTGGTCAACGCCATGATCTACCTGGTGCTGGTGCCGATTCTGGTGTTCTTCTTCCTCAAGGACCGCGAACTGATCGGCCGTTGGGTCAGTGGCTACCTGCCCACCCAACGCACCTTGCTGAACCGGGTGGGCAGCGAGATGAACCGGCAGATTGCCAACTACATTCGCGGCAAGGGCATTGAAATCCTGATCTGCGGCATTGCTACCTACATCGCCTTCATCAGCCTGGGGCTCAACTACGCCGCGCTGCTGGCGCTACTGGTGGGGCTGTCGGTGGTGGTGCCGTATGTGGGCGCGGTGGTGGTGACGGTACCGGTGACACTGATTGCGCTGTTCCAGTGGGGCTGGGGCGACCAGTTCATCTACCTGATGACGGTGTACGCGATCATCCAGGCGCTGGACGGCAACGTGCTGGTACCGCTGCTGTTCTCCGAGGCCGTGAGCCTGCACCCGGTGGCGATCATTTGCGCGGTATTGCTGTTTGGCGGGTTGTGGGGGTTCTGGGGGATCTTCTTCGCCATCCCGCTGGCGACGCTGATCAAGGCCGTGCTGGATGCCTGGCCGCGGCAGGAGCCTAGCGTTTCGCCGTTGCTTTGATGCAACTGGGGCCGCTTTGCGGCCCATTCGCAGCACAAGGCTGCTCCTACAAGGTCATGCGCAGTCCCTGTAGGAGCAGCCTTGTGCTGCGAATGGGCTGCAAAGCGGCCCCCGTCAATCTCAAGCCTTGTTCAAGGCCTGGGCAGCAGCCAGCACGGCATCCACATGCCCCGGCACCTTCACCCCACGCCATTCCTGGCGCAGCACACCGTTCTTGTCGATCAGAAAAGTGCTGCGGTCAACGCCCATGTATTCCTTGCCGTACAGCTTCTTCAGCTTGATCACGTCAAACAGCTGGCACAGGGCCTCGTCCTTGTCGCTGATCAGCTCGAACGGGAAGCCTTGCTTGGCCTTGAAGTTCTCGTGCGACTTGATGCCATCGCGCGATACCCCGAACACCACGGTGTTGGCTGCGGCAAAGGCGTCGTGCTGGTCACGGAACCCCTGGCCTTCGGTGGTGCAGCCCGGCGTGCTGTCCTTCGGGTAGAAGTACATCACCACTTGCTGGCCTTTGAGCTCGGCCAGGCTGACGGTTTGCCCGCTGGTGGCCTGGGCCTGGAAGTCGGCAACGGGTTGGTCGAGTGCTACAGCCATGGTCGGTTTCCTTACATTGGGTTCTGTGGACGCCAAGGCTCGATCAGCGCATCGAGGTTCAGGGCGTCGGCAAAGTCCAGGAACTGGTCACGTAGCCAGCTGATCTGGGTGCCGGCCGGCAAGATCACCGTGAATTGGGCGTTGAGCATGCTGCTGCCGGTCTGCGGCGCCAGGTAGGTGTCGCAGGTCATGGCTTCAAGCTCGACGCGGTGGTCGAGGAAGAACTGGCACAGCTCGTTGATGATGTCCGGGCGGTAGGCGGCGCTGACATAAGCCACGTACGGCAGGGCCTGCGGGCGCACTTCCTGGTCGGCGCTGCGCACTACGTCCAGGGTCAGGCCGTGCTTCTTGCCCAGGCCCGGCAGGGTGGATTCGAGGCGCGCCAGGGCGTCCCAGCTGCCGCCCACTTGCAGCACCAGGGCGCTGGTCTCGCCATGGCGGCTCAGGCGCGAGGTGACCACCGCGCAGCGGTTTTCGAAGGCGGCGCGGCTGAGGACGTTGGCCAGCTCCATGGGATTCGGTCCCAGGGCACTGATGACAAGGAATTGTTCGCGAACAGTGGTGGGGGTGGACATGCAGCATTCCTAAAGCGATGAGCGGTCGGTGCAGGACGGTCAAAAGCCTCCTGTCGGCAGGGCCCGGGGCTCGCATGCGAGGTCTTGGACGCTGGCGGGGAGCAAGGTCGACGGCCCGGCGGGCCGCGCTGCACCGATCAAAGGGTCAAGGGTAGCGAAATAAGGCGCCGAGGGGAATGCTCCGCCCGCCTGCTTCGCTTGTGCAAGGTCGATGCCCCCAGTACCATTACCGCTCTCTTTTTCCGGCAGGAGCAGTTACATGATTGCGGGCAGTATGGTGGCATTGGTCACACCCATGGATGCACAAGGGCGTGTTGACTGGGGCAGCCTCGACAAACTTGTAGACTTCCACCTGGAAAACGGCACCCATGCGATCGTCGCTGTCGGCACCACCGGTGAGTCCGCCACACTGGATGTCGAAGAGCACATCCTGGTCATCAAGCACGTGGTCGAGCGCGTCAAGCGCAGCAGCCGCAGCGTACCGGTCATCGCTGGCACCGGTGCCAACTCCACTGCCGAAGCCGTGCACCTGACCCAAAACGCCAAGAGCGCCGGTGCCGACGCCTGCCTGCTGGTCGTGCCTTATTACAACAAGCCGACGCAAGAAGGCCTGTACCAGCACTTCAAGCACATTGCCGAAGCCGTCGACATTCCGCAGATCCTCTACAACGTACCCGGCCGTACCTCCTGCGACATGCAGGCCGAGACCGTGATTCGCCTGTCGACCGTGCCGAACATCATCGGCATCAAGGAAGCCACCGGCGACCTGGTCCGCGCCAAGGCAATCCTCGATGGCGTCAGCAAAGATTTCCTCGTCCTGTCCGGCGATGACCCGACTGCCGTCGAGCTGATCCTGATGGGCGGCAAGGGCAATATCTCCGTTACTGCCAATGTCGCCCCCCGCGAAATGGCCGACCTGTGCGAGGCCGCCCTTGAGGGCAATGCCGAGAAGGCCCGCGCAATCAACGAAAAACTCATGCCCCTGCACAAAGACCTGTTCTGCGAAGCCAACCCGATCCCTGTGAAATGGGCGCTGGTCGAAATGGGCCTGATGCACAAAGGCATTCGCCTGCCACTGACCTGGCTGAGCGAAAGCTGCCACGAAAAAGTCCGTACTGCCTTGCGCCAGTCCGGCGTACTGGTTTAAGAGGAAGTACACCGCATGAAGCGACTGGCTGGTCTTTCCGCCCTTGCCCTGATTATCTCCAGCACCAGTGGGTGTGGTTGGCTGTGGGGCGAGGATGGCTATTTCCGCGACCGCGGCAGCGATTACCTGCAGGCGCACCCGACCGCGCCGATGCAACTGCCGCCGGACGCTAGCAACGTCAAACGCCTTGACCCGCTGCTGCCGATCCCGCGTAACGTCGCTGACGACAACGTCGCTGGCGAGTTCGAAGTGCCGCGCCCGCAGCCGCTGACCGGTGGCGCCGCTCAGGTAACCGACTACAGCCTGCAGCGCAGCGGCAGCAGCCGTTGGGTACTGGCCCAGCATTCGCCTGCCGAGGTGTGGCCAGTGGCCCGCCAGTTCTTCGAGGACAACGGCTTCCGTATTGCTGAAGAGCGCCCGCAGACCGGTGAATTCAACACCACCTGGCAGCGTTTCGACGAACTGTCGGCATCGCTTGGCCAGCGCCTGGCCAGCACCGCCAGCAGCGGTGACAGCGAAGTGCGCGTCCGTGTGCGCATGGAGCCTGGCGTGCAGCGCAACACCTCCGAGGTGTACGTGGTCAGCGTCGAGCGCCCGGCCGGCAGCACTGCCGAGCCAGGGTTCCCGTCCACGTCCAGCAACACCGGCGCCGATGCCCTGCTGGTCGACGAAATGCTTGCCAGCATGAACCGCAGCGCCGAGAAAGGCGGTTCGGTGTCGCTGTTGGCCGCGCGCGATTTCGACGCGCCAAGCCGCGTCAGCCTGAGCGAAGACGGCAGCGGTAACCCGGTGCTGTACCTGGGCTCCGACCTGGATCGCGCCTGGTCTGGCGTGGGCCGTGCCCTGGAGCAGGGTGGCGAGTGGCGTGTCGAAGACATCAACCGCAGCCTGGGCCTGTACTACATCAACCTGTCGGAAAAGCCTGATGACAAGCAGAACCAGCCTGGCTTCTTCGGCCGCATGTTCGGCAGCGAGCCGACCAAGGAAGAGCGTGAAGCCCGTGCCGAGCGCTATCAGGTTCGCCTGAGCAAGGTGGGTGAGAGCGTGCAGGTCACGGTCGAGAAAAACATCAACACCGTGGCTCCGGCCGATGTCGCCCGCCGCGTGCTGAGCGCCATTCAGGACCACCTGGGCTAAGTGCGCTTCGCGGTACTCGGAAGCGGCAGCCAAGGGAACGGCACGCTGATCGCCAGTGGTGACACGTTCATCCTGGTTGATTGCGGCTTTTCCCTGCGTGAAACCGAGCGGCGCCTGGCGCTGCTCGGCGTTTCGGCGGCCCAGCTCAGCGCGGTACTGGTCACCCACGAACATGCCGACCACGTGCATGGGGTCGGCTTGCTGTCACGGCGCTACAATGTACCGGTCTACCTCAGCCAAGGGACGTTGCGCGGCATGCGCAAGCCGGTGGAGGTGGCCGGTTTTCTCGCGTGTGGCCAAAGCCTGCGTATCGGCAGCCTGGAAGTGACCGCAGCGCGGGTCGAGCACGACGCCTACGAGCCGCTGCAATACGTGATCAGCGACGGCCAGCGGCGCTTCGGCATGCTGACCGACCTGGGCTCGTACGACGCGCTGTTGCTGGAGCGTTATCAGGGCCTGGATGCACTGCTGATCGAGGCCAACCACTGCCGCGACCTGCTGGCACGCGGTCACTACCCGGTCTTCCTGAAGCAGCGGGTAGGTGGCATGCAAGGGCATTTGAACAATCACCAGGCCGCGCGCCTGGTGCACGAGTTGGGCTGGAGCAACCTGCAACACCTGGTGCTGGCCCACCTCAGCAGCAAGAACAACCTGCCACACTTGGCCCGCCAGTGCTTCGTCGACACCTTAGGGTGCGACCCGGACTGGCTCCAGGTGGCGAATCAGGAACACGGGCTCGACTGGCGCGAAATCGCCTAGCCCAACACCTCAAGCAAGCGGAGCCCAATCATGGAAAAACGCGACGAACTCTACCGCGGCAAGGCCAAATCGGTTTACAAGACCGACGACGCCGACCGCTTGATCCTGCTGTTCCGTAACGACACTTCGGCGTTCGACGGCAAGCGCATCGAACAACTCGACCGCAAAGGCACGGTGAACAACAAGTTCAACGCCTTCATCATGCAGAAACTGGAAGAAGCCGGCGTGCCGACCCAGTTCGACAAGCTGCTGGGCGACAACGAGTGCCTGGTGAAGAAGCTGGACATGATCCCGGTCGAATGCGTAGTGCGCAACTACGCCGCCGGTAGCCTGGTCAAGCGCCTGGGCGTGGAGGAGGGCATCAAGCTGGAGCCGTCCACCTTCGAACTGTTCCTGAAGAACGACGAGAAGGGCGACCCCTTCATCAACGAATCCCACGTTGTCGCGTTCGGCTGGGGCACCGCCGAGCAGCTGGTCGAAATGAAAAAGCTGTCGCTGAAGGTCAACGAGGTGCTGACCAAGTTGTTCGATGACGCTGGCCTGCTGCTGGTCGACTTCAAGCTGGAGTTCGGCGTATTCCACGGCCAGATCGTGCTGGGCGACGAGTTCAGCCCGGACGGCTGCCGCCTGTGGGACAAAGAAACCCGCAAGAAGATGGACAAGGACCGCTTCCGTCAGGGCCTGGGCGACGTGATCGAAGCCTACGAAGAAGTTGCCAAGCGCCTGGGCGTGCCTCTGTAATCGGCGCGTTCACGCAAGCGCCTGATACCACGCGATTTTTTTTAAAAAAAGGTTTGCGTTTTAAAAGAACGCTGGTATGATGCGCGGCATTGGAGAGATGCCGGAGTGGTCGAACGGGACGGATTCGAAATCCGTTGTACTGGCAACAGTACCTAGGGTTCAAATCCCTATCTCTCCGCCATACAAGATAAAGCCCCTGGAAGCGAAAGCTTTCAGGGGCTTTTTCGTTGTGCCTTACTTTTTCATCATTCCCAATTCAGCATCATCCAGCAGCGCCTTGGCCATCGCGCTGAGGTAGTGCGAGGCCCAGATCAGTTTCTGGTCGCCGTCCATCAGGCCGGTGATGATCAGGTCGCGCACGTACCCCATCAGTTCGGAAGCCTGTTCGCGGGCTTCCTGGCAGGGGATGCCGGGTTCGATGCGGAACAGCGGGTGGGTGTTGTTTTCGCCTTGGTAGAAGCAGGTCTTGCCGACTGTGGTGGGTTCTTGTGTGTTGTCGGTGGGCATTGATTTGTTTCCCTGGGTTCTGGGTTGCCTGGGCTGGCCTCTTCGCGGGTGAACCCGCTCCCACAGGTGCTGTGCAGTGCCTGAGGGCGGAGATAACCCTGTGGGAGCGGCTTTAGCCGCGAAGAGGCCTGGCCTGCTAGTGCAAGGTGTACGGCTCAGTGGGTAAATGCGGCCGCATCTGCAATTGCATCAATGCCGACTCGACCAGGCTCTGGACCGCCTCCATTTCATGGATCACGGCCTGCATCACAATCGAGCTGTGGGCGGTAGGCTTGAGTTGCACGGACTGGCGGGCGACGGACAGGGCGCAGAGGACGTACTCTGAGGACTGGACCAGGGTGTCTTGCAGGGCTTGGGTGGAATCGAGGGAGTAGGGGGGATCAGGGACCATCTTGCGCATACACATCTCCAGGATCATTGGAGCTGCCGCAAGCTTGCTGTCAAACAAGAGGGTGGCAGCTGTACATGGGTTGACAGACCGAGGATCCCGGAGTAACTCGGCGCACACGACGGTGCCCCACGTACAGCCGCCATAAACAGTGCACGTGTGCGGGAAATCGTCGGCCTGTCAAAGCCGGCCGTTGATTTTGCAACGACAAGCCGAGACTAGAGCGCGACCGGATCCGTCGCAACAGTTTGAGCGGGTTGCCAGTATGTTTGGGAAACGCCCTACAAGGAAGGGAATAATTCTGAGTTCAAGCTGTAGGACGGGGGCTGATTTGCAGCGCAGAAGGGCAAACGCTACCGAAATCTACTAATAGATAGCGAAAATCGCTAGACTTCGCTATCTATTGCTATAACCGTTCTCTGGAGGCAGCCCATGGACCCGTACCGCAACCCTTTCGCACCCGGCGCCGGCAGCAGACCGCCTGAGCTGGCAGGCCGCGATGTGGTGCTTGAGCACGCGCGCGTTTCGTGTGGGCGGGCTATCAACGGGCGCAGCGCGCGCTCCATGATGCTGCTTGGCTTGAGAGGGACTGGCAAAACGGTGCTCTTGAACGAAGTCGGGAAAATTGCAGAGCAAGCGGGCTTGCTGGTCTCCAAGGTCGAGTCGCCGGAAGAGGAAAGCCTTGCGCGCCTTCTTTACCCGGAAATGCGCAAGGTCATGCGCTCTCTGTCCACCGTGGAAGCCGCCAAGCAAATTGCAAATCGGGGGCTGAAGGGCCTGCGTGGCTTTGCCTCCATCTTCAAGATCGATATCGCCGGTGTGGAAGTGGGTGTAGAGCCAGAGCCCGGCCTTGCGGACAGTGGCAATCTTCAATACGACCTGCCAGACCTGTTCAACGTTATCGGGCGTGCGGCCCAGGCCGCAGGCAAAGGCTGGATTCTGTTGATCGACGAAGTCCAGTACCTGGGTGAAGCCGATCTCAGGGCCCTGATTGTCTCCATGCACAAAATGTCTCAGGAAGGCCTGCCGGTGCTGCTTGTGGGTGCCGGGCTGCCTCAGGTCGCGCGGTTGGCAGGTGAGGCGAAATCCTATGCAGAGCGGCTGTTCCTGTATCCGGAAATCAATGCACTTGATGCCGATGCTGCTGCCCAGGCCGTGCTCAAGCCGATCCTGGACGAGGAGGCATCCATTGCAGAGGCCGCCTTGCAAGAGATTGTCGTGCGTACCAAGGGCTATCCGTTCTTTTTGCAAGAGTGGGCGTCCACGGCGTGGAACTGTGCCGAGGGGCCAGAGATATCGCTGGATGATGTCGTTCAATCCTACTCGGAAACCCTGGCTTTGCTGGATGCAGGTTTCTTCAGGGTGCGTATCGACCAGTTGACACCCAGCGAAGTGCTTTTCGTCAGAGCCATGTCGGAGCTTGGCGATGGGCCTTATGCGGTAGGTGATATCGCCAAGGCCATGGGCCGAACCCAATCGTCACTTGGCCCCACAAGAGCCAAGGTCATCGCCAAAGGCATGGCGTACAGCACCGATCATGGTGTGCTGGATTTCACCGTACCGCTTTTTGCAGAGTTCATGCGTCGCCAGAGTTGACCACAAACTGTGCCGGGCCTTGCTCAGCGCATCGCCGCCAACTTGATACCAAACCCTATCAGACAAGCCCCCGCCAGCCGCTCGAACAGGCTGCTGATTCGTGGGTTGGCGCGCATGCGTTCAGCCAGCTGATGGGTCAGCACCACGGCAATCAGCCCATACGCGAAGGTCACCACCGCCACCGTCGCAGCCATGAAACCGAACGTCACCAGCCCCTGGTGCTTCACCGGGTCGACGAACAGCGGGAAAAACGCCATGTAGAACATGATCGCCTTGGGGTTGAGCAGGGTGATCATCATGGTCTGGCGCAGGTACTGGCCGTTGTCCATGCGGCAGGCGTGGGCAGCGCCACCGGGTTTGCTCAGGAGCATGCGCAGGCCCAGGTAAGCCAGGTACGCAGCACCGGCCCATTGCACCATGTGGAAGGCCGTGGGGTAGGTGGCCAGCAGGGTGGCGACACCGGCTACCGCCAGCCACAGCAGCACCTGGTCACCCACGATCACCCCAAGTGTCGCGGCCAGGCCAGCCTTGATACCGCCCTTGCCGGTGGCGGTGATCAGGGCGAAATTGCCTGGGCCGGGGATGGCCAGCAGAATGATGAAGGCGATGACGAATGCGCCGTAGTCGGTAACGCCGAGCATGGTGAGTTCCTGTTGGGCAATACGAAGGCAGTGCCCTGAACTATCGTCGGCGAAGGCGCGCTTTACAACCTGTTGTTGCACAATTGCAACGAACTTGTGCCAGGTACGACTTGGATCCAATGGGAGGAGTCTGTATCATCCCGCGGCCATCAGACGATGGTCGAAGATGATTCATTTAAAGGACTTAGTATGAAAAAGCTGTTCAAGGCCACCGTAGCCGTTGCCGTTGTTTCGGGTGTTGCCCTGCTGTCGGGTTGCACTGGCCAAGTTTACAACCAACCGAAAAACTGCACTTACGACTACCTGTTCCACCCTTCGGTTTCCATCTCCAAGATCATCGGTGGCTGCGGCCCGATCGATAAACTGCCTCAGCAGCAGTAATCTTGGCGGTACCCTGATCGCGACGCTTGCGACGGGATCCAGGGCCCCCGGTCATGTAAATGGCCGGGGGCTTTTGTTTGTGGGCCACTTACCAGCGCAGCGACACGGTTCCCAGCAGCGTGCGCTCTTCACCCCAGTAGCAACGGCCGGCGTTGTTGCAGCCTGCCACATACTCTTTGTCGAACAGGTTGCGGGCGTTGACTTCGACCGACCAGTTTTCGTCGATTTCATAGCCCACCTTGGCATCCACCAGCGTCACGTCACCGGTATCCAGCTTGCCGTACAGGCTTGCCGGGGTATAGGCGAAGGTACTGTCGAAGTGGCGTACGCCGCCCCCGATCTGCAAGCCTTTGAGCAGGCCGTCACGGAAGCGATACGTGCTCCACACCGACGCCTGGTTGCGTGGCACGCCGGTCATCTGGTGGTCTTCATACAGCGACCCGGCCACGTCCTTGGTAATGCGCGAATCGGTGTAGGTGTAGGCAGCGGTGAGGTTGAGGTTTTCGCTCAGGTCGCTGTTAAGTTCCAGCTCCACGCCCTTGGCCCGGCTGGCACCGATCTGGCGGTAGTCACCCACGGCGGAATCGAACAGCACATCGTCCTTCTTGCGCAGGTCGTACACCGATGCGGTGAAGGCGGTGTTCCAGCCTTTGGGCTCGTACTTGATACCCACTTCGTACTGCTCGCTGGTGGTCGGGTCCAGCGGGCCGCTCTTGCTTTCGGTCTGTTGGGTAGGGGCAAAGGCGGTGGAGTAGCTGAAGTACGGCGACAGGCCGTTCTCAAACTGGTACATCACCCCGGTCTGCCAGGTGAACTTGCTGTCCCAACTGTTCATGTCGGCTTGTGCGTTAAGGGTGCCGGCTTTGTTGCGGAACTGGCTGTTGACCCGGTCCAGTCGCCCGCCCAACAGCAGTACCCAGTTGTCGACCTTGGTTTGCAGCTGGCTGTAGAGGCCGTACATGGTCTGATCGAGCAAGGCGTTCTGCACATGCAGGGGCGTGCTTGGCTTGCCGTTCCAGACCGGGTCGAACACATTGATGGTGCCGCCATTGCCCGCGTCCCAATCCTGGTTGAACGATGTGCGGTCCAGGCTTGCCCCCACCAGGAAGGTATGGTCGAACGCGCCGCTGCTGAAGTGGCCTTCGAACTGGTTGTCCAGCGAGTAGGCGATGGACTTGTTGTAGCGGTCGTACGCGGTGTTGCTCAGGGTGGTGCCGAAGCCGCCGTTGTTCAGGCTGCCTGGCCACATTTCCTGGCGGTCGATGCGCGACTGCAGGTAGCGCGAGTTCTGGCGGAACTGCCAGGTGTCGTTGAAACGGTGGCTGAACTCGTAGCCCAGGCTCCAGGTTTCCCGTTCGAAGTTGTCCCAGTCCGGGTTGCCGGACAGCTGGTCCTTGTCGATCTTGCCGTTGGGGTTGTGCAGCAGGGTGCCGGCGGCCGGGTAACCGAGCTCCATCAAGGTGCGGTCGCGCTGGTAGGTGGCCAGCACGGTCAGGCTGTTGAAGTCGTCGAAGTTCAACGTCAGCGATGGCGCGATGTACATGCGGTCGTCGGGCTGATGGTCGACCTGAGTGTCAGACTTGCGCCCCAACATCACCAGGCGGCCGAGAACATTGCCCTCATCGGTTAGCGGGCCGGAAACGTCGACACCCAACTGGCGGCGGTTGTGCGAGCCATAGCTCATTTGCACTTCGCCGCGCGCGTCGGCAGTAGGCCGTTTGCTGACCAGGTTGACCACGCCACCCGGGGCGTTTTCGCCATACAGGATCGAAGTCGGGCCGCGGAACACTTCCACCCGCTCCAGGCCGTAGGGCTCGCTACTGGTGTCATACCGGTTGCCCTGCACCCGCAGGCCATCGCGCAGCAGGCCATAGCCATAGTCGGTGGCGTTGAAGCCACGGATGAAGAACAGGTCACCCGCTTGGCCGTCACCGCCGGCAAACGGCGGGGAGAAAATGCCTGGGACATAGCCCAGCACCTCGGTAAGGGTTTGCGATTGCTGGTCATCCATGCGCTGGCGGGTTACCACCGAAACCGAGCGCGGGGTGTCAGCCAGGGCGCTGCTGGTTTTGCTGGCGGTGGCACTGGCGACGGCGCGGTAGCCGCTATCGCCCTGGCCGTTGCTGGCGACCAGGGTAGCGGCGCTGATCGACGTGGCATCCAGTTGCAGGGCGGTGCCATCGGCAAGCGGTTGCAGCACATAACCCGTGCTGCCTTGGGGCACGGCTTGCAGGCCGCTGCCCTGTAGCAGCCGGGCCAGGCCTTGGGCGACGCTGAAGCGGCCTTGCAGCCCCAGGCTGGTCTTGCCGGCGGCCAGTTCGTTGCTGCCGGCCAGGTAGATACCGGCCTGGCTGCTGAACTGGTTGAGGGCGCTGGTGAGCGAGCCGGGTGCGATGTTGAAGCGGGTTTCGGCGCTGGCCGACTGTTCGGCGTGGGCCTGGCTGGCGGGTAACAGCAGTGGGGCGGCGGCACACAGCGAGAGCGGCGCGGCAAGTGCCAGGCGAAGCGCGGGGTGGAAGGGCGTCGGCATGCTGGTCTCTGGGATCGAAAGGGTGAGTTGGGAGGGCTATGCCGGGTTAACCGAACGAGCTTGGAAAAAGGGAACTGGTTTGGCAGATTTTTTTATGCGTTGGCGCGGATGTACGTGGGTAGCACCATCACTCAGGCTTCCGCGTCCCTGTGTAGGAGCAGCCTTGTGCTGCGAAGAGGCCACTGCAGCCAAAGATAATCTTTAGCCTTACCGGCCTCTTCGCAGCGCAAGGCTGCTCCTACAGGGCTTGTGTTTGCCTTGAAACAGGTGCCAATCAGGCAGGCTCGACTGTGACCCACCACGGCGTCAGCCGCTGCACCCGCACCGGCAACGCGGCTTGCAACAAGGCCAGCGCGCGGTCGGTATCGTTGAGCGGGAAGGCGCCCATCACCGACAGCTTGGCGACATCCGGGTGCCAACCCAGGTGCCCGTGGCGATAGCGCCCCAGCGTTTGCAGCAAATGCGCCAATGGCATGTCTTCGGCATTGAGACGGTGATAAATCCACGACTCGCCGGCGCTTTGGGCTGGGCGGGTGTTGCTGATTGCCTGAGCGCTGAAGTCCACCTGCTGGCCTGCTGGCACGATGCAGCGCTCGCCGTTTTGAGCCGTGCACACCTCGACAGCGCCGGCGTATACAGCCAGCCGGGTATTTTCGCCCAGCTGGCAAGCTGCAAAGCGTGTTCCCAGCGCCTGCATGCGCCCTTGCGCAGTGTCGACGAAGAACGGGCGGCGCGGGTCGTGGGCAGTTTCCACCAGCAGCTCGCCAAAGCGCAGCCGCAGTACCCGGCTGAGGGTGGAAAACTCCATGTCCACGGCGCTCTGCGCCCCCAGCCACAACTGGCTGCCATCGGCCAGCCGGGTTTGGCGAGTTTCACCGATGCCGGTGGCCATGTCGGCATCCCAGCCCGACAACGGGGCACCGTGCCACGCCCGCCAGCCAAGCAGCGAGCTGGCGCCAAGCACCAGCAGCGACTTGAGCCCGGTGCGCCGGCTGAAGCGACGCGCGTCGTGCTCACGCAGTGCCCGGCCCGCAGCGGCGCCTTCGGCCTGCAACGGGGCAAAACGCTGGCCGACCCGTTGCACATAGTGCCAGGCCGCCTGATGGTCGCCGTGCTGGTCAAACCAGTGTCGCCACTGCGTGTGCAACTGCGGTGCGGCGTTTTCGTCCTGTAACTGCACGTACCAGTGCGCGGCCTGCTGCAGGCTGACGTGGCTGAGTTTTTGCGCGGGCGCGGTCATGGCGTCACTCCACCAGCAAGCCGTCGAGTTCGGCTTCAAGAATGGCGCAGTGCAGAAACGCCTGGGCCAGGTACTTCTTGATCATGCGTTCGCTCACGCCAATGTGCGCGGCGATATCGCGGTAGGCCAGGCCATCGATCTGCGCCAGCAGGAATGCCTGGCGCACCTTGCTCGGCAAGCGCAGCAACATGGCGTCCACCTCGTGCAGGGTCTCGACAATGATCGCGCGCTGTTCGGGGGAGGGTTGCAACGCCTCGGGCTGCAAGGCCAATTGCTGCAACCAGGCCTGTTCCAGCTTTTGCCGGCGCCAATGGTCGACGCACAGGCCGCGGGCGATGGTCGCCAGGTACGAGCGTTCGCCGCGGTCGCCGTCAAACTGCCGTGGGCGCTTGAGGATGCGCACGAAGGTGTCCTGCACCAGGTCGGCGGCATCGCAGCGGCTGCCCAGCCGGCGGTACAGAAAGCCGAGCAACCAGCGCGAGTGGCTGTGGTACAGGGTATGGAGCGAGGTGTTCAACTCTGGGATCGAAACCACGGCGGCATCCGGCGCGAGCGCACACTGGTGCGAATGAGAAATGATCGCAATGTTAGGGGCGCCGGAAAAATACTGCAATCACTGCACAGCGTGCGGGTATCCCCTGGGACAACCCGTCACCTTGACGCGAGGACCGGCAATTTGTTTGCGCTGGCATTTCGGATACAATCAGAAAAACGATTCAGCCCTGTCGGTCAATTCGACAAAAGGCCGAGTCGTTTTCTGGTTCTCTGGCTGCCGAACAATGATCAACAACAAGCCTGCGCTGAAGAACACGGAACACCTGGGCCAGCCACAGGCCCTCCCTCCGTTCTCCTGACTGGAATAGATCAATGTTCAAGAAAGCTGGCAAGACCTTGCTGGGTCTGGCTGTCGCTGCGAGCTTCATGCAAGCGCACGCCGCAGAAACCAAAAAAGTAGACGTGCTGCTGGTCGGCGGCGGCATCATGAGCTCCACCCTGGCTGTGTGGCTGCACGAGCTGGAGCCAAGCTGGTCGATGGAGATGGTCGAGCGCCTGGACGGCGTGGCTGAAGAAAGCTCCAACGGCTGGAACAACGCCGGTACCGGCCACTCCGCGCTGGCCGAGCTGAACTACACCCCGGAAGACAAAGACGGCAACGTCAATATCTCCAAGGCCATCGAAATCAACGAAGCCTTCCAGATTTCCCGTCAATTCTGGGCCTGGCAGGTTCGCCAGGGCGTGCTGAAGAACCCGCACTCGTTCATCAACACCACCCCGCACATGAGTTTCGTGTGGGGCGATGACAACATCAAGTTCCTGAAAAAGCGCTATGACGCGCTGCAAGCCAGCCCGCTGTTCCGCCCGATGCAATACTCCGAGGACCACGCGCAGATCGCCAAATGGGTCCCGCTGATGATGGAAGGGCGCGACCCGAACCAGAAACTGGCCGTGACCTGGACGCCAATCGGCACCGACGTCAACTTCGGCGAGATCACCCGCCAGATGGTTGGCCACCTGAAGACCCAGGACAAGTTCGACCTGAAGCTGTCCAGCGAAGTGCAGGACATCACCCGCAACAAGGACGGCTCCTGGCACGTCGAGTACAAGAACCTGAAGGACGGTACCGAATCGGCTACCGACGCCAAGTTCCTGTTCATCGGTGCCGGCGGCGGCGCGCTGAAGCTGCTGCAGAAGTCGGGCATTCCTGAAGCCAAGGAATACGCAGGCTTCCCGGTGGGCGGCTCGTTCCTGGTGACCGAGAACCCGACCATTGCCATGCAGCACATGGCCAAGGCGTACGGCATTGCCTCGACTGGCGCGCCACCCATGTCGGTGCCGCACCTGGACACCCGCGTGCTGGACGGCAAGCGCGTGATCCTGTTTGGCCCATTTGCCACCTTCTCGACCAAGTTCCTGAAGAACGGTTCGTACCTGGACCTGCTGAGCAGCACCACCACCCACAACGTGTGGCCGATGACCAAGGTCGGTATCGAGCAGTACCCGCTGGTGGAGTATCTCGCTGGCCAGCTGATGCTGTCTGACGATGACCGCTTCGAAGCCCTGCGCACCTACTTCCCGAATGCCAAGAAGGAAGACTGGCGCCTGTGGCAGGCCGGCCAGCGTGTGCAGATCATCAAGCGTGATGCCGAGAAGGGCGGCGTGCTGAAGCTGGGCACCGAAGTGGTCGCGTCCGAAGACCGTACCATTGCCGGCCTGCTGGGTGCATCGCCAGGTGCTTCGACTGCTGCGCCGATCATGCTGACCGTGCTGGAAACCGTGTTCAAGGAAAAGGTCGCTACCCCAGAGTGGCAGGCCAAGATCAAGCAGATCGTGCCGAGCTACGGCACCAAGCTGAACGATTCGGCGGCGGCCACCCAGAAAGAGTGGAACTACACCGCTGAAGTACTGCAGCTGGAGAAACCGCCAGTGATCGACGCCAGCGTCGATTTCGGTGGCGCGGCCAGCGAGCCGGTTGAAAGCAAGCCTGAGAACGACATGGCGCTGTAATCGGCCATTGTCGTGAAAGAAGCCACGGGGGAAACCTCGTGGTTTTTTTTTGCCTGTTCGGGCCTTTGCGCGGCGGTTCTACGCATTGATGGGCCCACGGGTTCATCACTATCCCCAGGGGCCTGCGGCAAAAATCATCTCTGGCGCAGGATGCACTCCAGCAGCCCGGGAAAACGCTCGCCCAGCATTTCGCTGCGCAATGAATTCATATGGGTCGTCCCCACATTGCGGGTATGCACCAACCCCGCATCACGTAGCACGCGGAAGTGGTGCGACATGCTCGACTTGGGCCGCCCCCCGTCCAGCTCGCCACAGCTGGCCTCGGCAACGCCGGCCAGGTGGCGGACGATTTCCAGGCGCACGGGGTCGCTGAGCGCATAGAGCAGGCGTTCAAGGATCAGGTCTTCAGCGTTGGGGTGTTTATAGGCTCGCATGGCCGACATGATAACGGGGGTTTCACTAATTGCCATAGTTCGATTATGATCGAACAACAGTATTCAAATGAACCCGGAGTTTCCCATGTCCGCCCTGTTCGAACCCTACACCCTCAAAGACGTCACCCTGCGTAACCGCATCGCCATTCCGCCGATGTGCCAATACATGGCCGAAGACGGCATGATCAACGACTGGCACCACGTGCACTACGCTGGCCTGGCCCGTGGCGGTGCCGGTCTGCTGGTGGTCGAGGCCACTGCGGTGGCACCGGAAGGGCGCATCACCCCCGGTTGTGCCGGTATCTGGAGCGATGCCCACGCCCAGGCTTTCGTACCGGTGGTACAGGCCATCAAGGCTGCAGGTTCGGTGCCGGGCATCCAGATCGCCCACGCCGGGCGCAAGGCCAGCGCCAACCGCCCGTGGGAGGGTGACGACCACATTGCCGCCGACGACGCGCGTGGCTGGGAAACCATCGCCCCGTCCGCCATTGCCTTTGGCGCGCACCTGCCGAAAGTGCCACGCGAAATGACGCTGGGCGACATCGCCCGGGTCAAACAGGATTTCGTCGATGCCGCCCGCCGCGCGCGTGATGCCGGCTTCGAGTGGATCGAGCTGCATTTTGCCCATGGCTACCTGGGCCAGAGCTTCTTCTCCGAGCACTCCAACAAGCGGACCGACGCCTACGGTGGCAGCTTCGACAACCGCAGCCGCTTCCTGCTGGAAACCCTGGCCGCGGTGCGTGAAGTATGGCCAGAAAACCTGCCGTTGACCGCGCGCTTTGGTGTGCTGGAATACGATGGCCGCGACGAGCAGACCCTGGAAGAGTCGATCGAACTGGCGCGCCGCTTCAAGTCAGGCGGCCTGGACCTGCTGAGCGTGAGTGTCGGTTTCACCATTCCCGAGACCAACATCCCGTGGGGCCCGGCGTTCATGGGGCCGATTGCCGAGCGTGTGCGCCGTGAGGCGAAGCTGCCGGTGACTTCGGCGTGGGGCTTTGGCACACCGCAGCTGGCTGAGGCCGCGTTGCAGGCCAACCAGCTGGACCTGGTTTCGGTAGGGCGTGCGCACCTGGCCGACCCGCACTGGGCGTACTTTGCCGCCAAGGAGCTGGGGGTGGAGAAAGCCTCCTGGACCTTGCCGGCGCCGTATGCGCACTGGCTTGAGCGCTATCGCTGAGAATGCCGGGGCTGCTGCGCAGCCCATTCGCGGCACAAGGCCGCTCCTACAGGATAGCGTGCTCTTTGTAGGAGCGGCCTTGTGCCGCGAATGGGCCGCACAGCGGCCCCCGAATCTAGAACCGATCCAGACGGTAGGCTGCCGTCCCAGGCCCACCAACCTGCTCAGCCAACCGCCCCACCCATTCCGCCGTCACCGCCGCCTGGGTCAACCCCAGGTGCTGATGCCCAAACGCCAACAGCACCCGCCCATCACACACCCTGTCGATCACCGGCAACGAGTCCGGTAACGAAGGCCGGAAGCCCATCCACGGCGTCGCCCCTTCGACGCTCAAGTCTTGCCGGAACAACCCCTTGCTCAACCGGTGCAACTGCCAAGCCCGTTGCATGCTCGGCGGTGCCTCCAGCCCGGCGAACTCCACCGTGCCAGCCAGGCGCAAGCCTTCGGCCATGGGCGTCATGATGAACTTGCGCTCCAGCGAGGTGACTGCAAACGGCAGGCGCTGGTGTTCACCCGGCAACATCAGGTGATAACCGCGTTCTGTGTCCAGCGGCACCCGCTTGCCCGTCAGCGCGGCGGTCAGTTTCGCAGAATGGGCACCACAGCTGATCAGCACCTGGCGGGCATTGAGCGTGCCCTGGTCGCTGGCCAGGCTCACGCCCGCACTGTGCAATTGCCCGCCATCGACCTGCGCCTGAACAAAGCGCACACCGCTGGCCTTGGCCGCTTCGAACAATTCGCACACTACCCGGTAAGGGTCGATGAAGTGCCCGGTGCGCGGAAAGAACAGCCCACCCAGCAGTGACGGGCTCAGTTGCGGCGCCGCCTCGCGCACGGTGTCGGCCGACCAGACGTCCACCGGCACCGCCTGCTGTTGCATGCGGGTGCGCAACGCCTCCAGTGCCTGGCGTGACTCAGGCTTCTCGAACACCAGCAACGAACCATCCTCCTGGAACAGGTCGCTGCGCCCGATCGAGCCCAGCAGGCGCTGCCATGCACCCAGGCTGCCTTCGTTCAGCGTGCGGATTCCGGCCACACTGCGCTGGAACGGGGCGGGGCGCAGGTTGAGCAGCAGGCGTGTGAACCAGGGCATGGCCGTGGGCAGGTACTTCCAGTCCAGGCGCAGCGGGCCCATCGGGTCCAGCAGCATGCGCGGCAAGCGCTTGAGGATCGACAGGTCGGCAATCGGGAACACCTGCTCGGTGGCCAGGTGCCCGGCGTTGCCATAGGACGCCCCATGGCCGGGTGCCTGGCGGTCGACCAATAGCACCCGGCGGCCCTGGCGGGCCAGTTGCAGGGCACAGGCAACGCCGACAATGCCGGCGCCCACCACGGCGATATCGGCTTCAGGGTTTTCGACCATACTCAGCCTTCCCGTTTGCCGTCGAGCAGGCGCCGCAGTTGCAGCGGGTTGCCGTGCTGCAAGGCCTGCGGCAGAAGGGCATTGGGGAAGTCCTGGTAGCACACCGGCCGCAGGAAGCGCAGGATCGCCGCCGTGCCCACCGAGGTCGTACGGGCATCGGAGGTGGCCGGGAACGGCCCCCCATGGACCATGGCATCGCACACCTCGACGCCGGTCGGCCAGCCATTGACCAGAATGCGCCCAGCCTTGCGTTCAAGGGTCGGCAGCAGCGCACGGGCGCGGTCGATGTCGGCATCGTCCAGTTGCAGGGTAGCGGTCAACTGGCCTTCCAGGTGCTCGGCCACTTGGTGTACCTGTTCATCGCTGGCGCACGCCACCACCAGCGACGCCGCGCCAAACATTTCAGCTTGCAACGCCGGGTCGGCGAGGAAGGCTTCGGCTTGGGTGACGAACAATTGCGCCTGGCATTGGTTGGGGCCTTGCCCGGCCTGGCCGCTGGCTGCAGCCTGGGCATTGGCGTTTTCTGCCAAGGCACCGACACCGGCTTGGTAAGCACTGAAGATGCCCGGGGTGAGCATGGTTTGCGCAGCGGCCTGGCGCACGTGCTCGCTGGCAGCGTCGATAAACCGCTGTAACGCTGGCCCTTGCGGGGCAATCACCAGCCCGGGGTTGGTGCAGAACTGGCCGGCACCTTGGGTCAACGAGGCGACGAAGCCTTGCGCCAACGTTTCGGCACGGGCTTGCAGGGCCGCCTCGAACAGGAACACCGGGTTGATCGAACTCATTTCGGCGTATACCGGGATCGGCTCCGGGCGGGCCTGGGCCGCCTGGCACAGCGCGATACCACCGCTGCGTGAGCCGGTAAAGCCAACGGCCTTGATGCGCGGGTCGCTGACCAGCGCGATGCCGACTTCACGGCCGGAACCGTACAACAGCGAGAATACGCCGGCCGGCAAGCCGCACAGCTTCACCGCTTGCGCCACCGCCTGGCCGACCAGTTCGCTGGTGCCCGGGTGGGCGCTGTGGGCCTTGACCACCACTGGGCAGCCAGCCGCCAATGCCGATGCGGTGTCGCCACCGGCCACCGAGAAGGCCAGCGGGAAATTGCTGGCGCCGAACACGGCTACCGGCCCCAGGGCCACCTGGCGCTGGCGCAGGTCGGCGCGCGGCAAGGGCTGGCGTTCTGGCTGGGCGTTGTCGACCCGCACATCCAGCCATTCACCGGCCCGCACTACCCGGGCGAAGGTTCGCAGTTGGGTACAGGTGCGGCCACGCTCGCCCTGGATACGCGCCTTGGGCAGACCGCTTTCGGCCACGGCGCGGTCAATCAGGGCATCGCCCAGCGCTTCGATCTGGGTGGCGATGGTTTCGAGGAATTGTGCCCGTTGTTCGAGCGTGGTTTCGCGGTAGCCATCGAACGCCGCCCAGGCCAGGGCGCAGGCTTGGGCCACGTGTTCGCCGGTGCCGCCCAGGTAGGCCGGTTCCAGCGGCTGGCCGGTGGCCGGGTCGATGGCGCGGATGGCTTCGCGGCTGCCGGTTACCGGCGTCTGGCCGATCAGCATGTTGCCGGTGAGGGTCATGTATCCTCCTTGTGGATCAAATTCGGGTATCAAGGTAAACCGCAACCCCTGTAGGAGCGGCCTTGTGCCGCGAAGGGCTGCAAAGCAGCCCCAGCAATTTGTGTGTCTGCGCTGAAATGCTGGGGCTGCTTTGCAGCCCTTCGCGGCACAAGGCCGCTCCTACAAGGGCCCAAGCAGGGCTTTGGTCAGGCGATGTTCTGCTCGGCCGACCAGCTGGCGTACCAGTTGCGGAACAGCGCGTACTGCTGTTCGGCATAGTTGCGCTGGGCATCGGTCAGCAGGTCGGTTTCGTTGAAGTGCAGGCTGTACTCGCTGTCGCCGTTCAGCACCATCAGGTGCTTGTAGTACAGCACCAGGTCGCAGCCTTCATCGAACGACGACAGCACCGCCAGCGCCGCTTCCAGCTCGCGCGCCAGGCGGCGGGCCTTGGCGTCGCCCTTGGCCGCCTGCTTGCTCAGGCTTACCAGGTGCAGCACCTCGCGGGGCAGGGCGTTGCCGATACCGGTGATGGCACCGGTGGCGTTGCAGTTGACGAAGCCATGCACCACCTGGGTGTCCACGCCGACCATCAGGGTCACGTCGTCATCCTTGGAGGTGATGTGTTCGGCGGCGTAACGCAGGTCGGCGCCACCACCGAATTCCTTGAAGCCGATCAGGTTGGGGAATTCGCGGCGCAGTTCGAAGAACAGGTCGGCGCGGGTGGCAAAACCGTAGTAGGGGCTGTTGTAGATCACCGCTGGCAGCTTGGGCGCCGCCGCGAGGATGGCCGAGAAGTGGTGTTTCTGGGCGATCAGCGAAGCGCCGCGGCTGAGCACGCGAGGGATGACCATCAGGCCGGCGGCGCCCACTTCGGCGGCGTGGGCGGCATGCGCTACCGCTTCACGGGTGTTTACCGCGCCGGTGCCGACAATGGTCGGAATGCCGGCGGCCACCAGGCGCGCCACGCCTTCCTGGCGCTCGGCCTCGGTCAGCAGCGGCCAGTCGCCCATCGAGCCGCAATACACCACAGCGCTCATGCCGGCCGCGATCAGTTCACGGCCCTTGCGCACCAGGGCGTCGAAGTCCGGCTTGCGTTCGGCGGTGCACGGGGTCATCAGGGCGGGCATGGTGCCGGTGAAGATGTTGTTGGTCATTGTTGTCACTCCTCGCAGTATTCAGTCGGAAAAAGGCGGGGTCAGATGCCCCAGGCGAACGGGTCCTGTTCGTCGATCAGCAGGGTGCTGTCGGCGGTCATGTAGGCGCGGCCGGTGATGAACGGGCGAATGTGGTCGCCGTCGCGCTCGTAGCGGCCATGGAACTGGCTGCCGGTGATGCTGGCCTGTACCCAGGTCTGGCCTTCGGCAAGCTTGCCGTCGGCGGCCAGGCAGGCCAGCTTGGCGCTGGTGCCGGTGCCGCACGGGGAGCGGTCGTAGGCCTTGCCGGGGCACATCACGAAGTTGCGGCTGTCGGCGTTGGCGTCGTCGGCAAACAGCTCGACGTGGTCGATAGGCGCGCCGTTTTCGCCGGTGATGCCCTGGGTTTCGAGGGCCTTGAGCATGGCCCAGGTGTACTCGGTCAGCGCCTCACGGTTGGCCAGCTCGATACGCTGGCCGTGTTCGGAAACCAGGAAGAACCAGTTGCCGCCCCAGGCGATGTCGCCGCGCACCACGCCGTGGCCGGGCACGTCCACCGCTACCTGTTGGCGGTAGCGGTAGGAGGGCACGTTGCCGATGGTGATGGCGCCGTCTTCATGCAGGGTGGCGCTGACCTGGCCGACCGGGGTGTCGATCTTGTGCACACCCGGTGCGATCAGGCCCAAGTGCTGCAACGAGGCGACCAGGCCGATGGTGCCGTGGCCGCACATGTTCAGGTAGCCGGCGTTGTTGAAGAAGATCACCCCGCAGGTGGCGTTGGCCGACATCGGTGGGCAATACAGCGCGCCGACCAGCACATCGTTGCCGCGTGGCTCCAGCAGGCAGGCACGGCGCCATGGGTCGTGCAGCTCGCGCAGTTCGTCGCGCTGTTCGGCCATGCTGCGGCCGCGCAGTTGCGGGAAGCCCTTCATCACCAGGCGGGTTGGTTCGCCGCCAGTGTGGGAGTCGATGACGTGTATCTGTTTCATGGGCTTGTCCCTTGCGTAAAAGATCAGGAAGCGACGGCGGCAGGGCGGCGGGTATAGGTTTCAGCGGCGGCTTCGCTTTCGTCTTCACCTTCCAGGCGCACCAGGTGGGCAGGCACGCCAGTCGCGGCGCCCCAGTAGTAGATGCCCAGCGCGCAGGCGGCCACAGCCACGGTGTCGAACGGGTGGCCGAGCACCCCCAGGCCGCCGAAGCTGCCCAACCACGACAGCAGGATGGTCACCGCGTAGAAGCCGATCAGCCATGCCGACGAGCGTACTTGCTGGGCCAGCGACAGGTGTTGGGTGGGTACGAAACGGCTGCACAGCAGGTACAGCACGAACATCACGATTTGCAGGGCCAGCAGCCACGACACGGTGTTCCAGCCCGACCAGTACACGATCAGCGCGGCGATGATGAACGACAGCGGGCCGAGCACCGCCATGCCCTTGACCCGGAACGGGCGCGGCATGTCTGGTGCATTGCGGCGCAGGGCGGCGACGGTGACCGGGGCGACGGCGTAGCTCAGTACCAGGGCAGCCGATACCACGTTGATCAGCGCTTCCCACGAGGGGAACGGCAGGGTCCAGAACACCGACAGGCCAAACGTCAGCCACAGGGCCGGGCGCGGGATGCCGGATTCTGCATCGATGCGGGTGAAGTACTTGAAGAAGGTGCCGGTCTGCGTCCAGCCATAGATCACCCGCGGGGTGGCGTTCATGTAGATGTTGCCGCAGCCGCTGGGCGAGATCACGGCGTCGGCCACCACCAGGTAGGCCAGCCAGCCCACACCCAGGGCCAGGGCGATGTCACGGTAGGGCAGGGCCAGTTCCTTGGTCACGCTGGCCCAGCCGTTGGCCAGCATTTCGGTGGGCACGCTGCCGAGGAAGGCCAGTTGCAGCAGGGCGTAGATCGCGGTGGACAGCAGCACCGACAAAATCAGTGCGATAGGGATGGTGCGCTGTGGGTTCTTCACCTCGCTGGCCACCGAAATGATCGGCGTCAGGCCCAGGTAGGCGAAGATGATGCCGCCTGCCGACACGGCCATTTCCACCCCGGACAGGCCGAACGGGGCAAAGCCCTGGACCTCGAAGTTTTCTGGTTTGAAGAAGGTGAACAGCACGCCGATTACCAGCAGCGGCACGATGAACTTGAACACGCTGACCAGGTTGTTGGCCTTGGCGAAGGTTTTCACGCTGCGGTAGTTGAGGAAGAAGAACAGCCCCAGCAGGGCGAACTGCACCAGCCAGCCGAGCACGGTCGGGTCGCTGGAGCCGGCCTTGGTGAGCCCGGGGAACCAGGCAGCGGCGTATTGGCGTGAGGCGACCACTTCGATGGCGATCAGGCTGGAAAAGGCGATCAGGGTGATGAAACCCATCAGGTAGCCGAGCAGTGGGCCGTGCGAGTAAACCGGGTAGCGCACTACGCCACCGGCACGTGGCAGGGCGGCGCCCAGTTCGCAGTAGACGATGCCCAGCAGCAGTACGGCGAACCCGCCGAGGAACCAGGAGAGGATGCCGGCCGGGCCGGCGATGGCCGACACGTGGCTGGCGGCGAACAGCCAGCCGGAGCCGAAAATGGCCCCTAGGCCGATGAAGGTGAGGTCCAGCAGTGATAGCTGTTTTTTGAATTTGCCTGACATGGGTTCGCCTTTTTGTTGGTTATTGGATAGGCAGGTCTGATGTCACGAGATGCGGCTTTTTGGGCCGCGCTCTTGTAGGACTTGGGCGGCTTGCGTGGGGCATAGAGTGAACCGGTCGGGGCGACGGTTCTTGATGGTTTTCTGCAGGGGGGATGACGAAATCGGCACAGTTGCAAAAAAAGCTGGTGGCCAGGGTGGGCTGGTAGATAGGCTGTAGGCCATACCGGATAAGGGTTTGAGAGATGCAGCGCCAGTGCTGGCCTCTTCGCAGCACAAGGCTGCTCCTACAAGGACCGCATGGCTATCAAGGCATGTAGGAGCAGCCTTGTGCTGCGAAGAGGCCCGCCCAGCAAACCGAGATAGAGAAGATGACCAACACCCCCCTGGCAACCCTCTACCAGTCTCTCGACCAGCACCGCCCCGCCACCCTCGAGGCCCTGCTTGCCGGTGTGTCGCTGCTGCTGCCGATCCTCGACGCCATCCCCAACGCCGCCATCTTCATCAAGGACCCGGCTGCCCGCTATGTGCTGGCCAACAACACCCTGGTCCAGCGCTGTGGCCTCAAGCGCCTGCAACCGTTGCTGGGCAAGACCAGTGCCGAGGTATTCCCGGCACAGCTCGGCCCCGGCTACACCGAACAAGACCGCCGGGTGCTCAAGGAAGGGATGGTGCTGGAGGACCAACTGGAGCTGCACCTGTACGGCAGCCGTGAACCCGGCTGGTGCCTGACCCACAAGCGCCCGCTGTACAACCAGGCGGGCGAGATCATCGGCCTGGTCGGCATTTCGGTCGACCTGCAATCAGCCGCCGACAGCCACCCCGCCTATCAACGCCTGGCCGCGGTGGACGAGCACATTCGCCAGCACTTTCACCAGCCGATCAGCATGGGCGAGCTGACCCGCATCGCCGGTATTTCCGTGGCCCAGCTGGAGCGCTACTGCAAGCGGGTGTTCCACCTCACGCCCCGGCAGATGATCCACAAGGCACGCCTGGAGCACGCCCACCGCCTGTTGCATTCGGACCTGCCCATCACGGACGTGGCGATGCGCTGCGGCTACACCGACCACAGCGCCTTCAGCCGCCAGTTCAAGCAACTGACCGGCTTTACCCCGCGGCAGTACCGCCAGGCCACCAGCGATCAGGTGGCTTGAAACAGCACCTTGGCCTCGGCGAAGCACTGTTCGGCAATCGCCGAGCGCGGCTCGCTGCGGCGCAACAGCAGGCCGACCGGGCTGTGGATGGCGGCGTCGGCCACCGGCAAGATGCGCAGGTGCTCGCTGAGGTCTTCCAGGCCGCAGTCCAGCGGCATGATCGCGCAGCACATGCCGGTGTTGATGGCCTGGATCAGCTGGAAGGTCGAGTCGCTTTCCAGCACCGCATTCGGCTCCAGGCCGCGGCTGCGGAAGCTCAGGTCCAGAGACTGGCGGTAGTGCATGCCTTTGCTCAGCAGGCCCAGTGGTATGTCGCTGAGTGCATCCCAGCGCAGCGGGTCGCTGGCGAACTGGAAGTGCCGGGTGTCGTGCAGCAGGCCCATGGTGGTGGTGCCCAGTTCGATCACTTCAAAGAAGCTGGTGTTGACCTGGTCCAGGTAGCAGATACCCAAGTCGAGCTGGTTGCGGCTGAGCCCGTCGATGACCTGTTCCGAGCTCAGCGAGCTGAGCTGAAAGTGCAGTTCGGGGTATTTTTCGCGCAGCGGCAGCAGCAGGTGCATGGGGTTGAAGCTGGCCAGCGGCACGGTGCCCAGGCGCAGGCTGCCGACCACCTGGCCGCGGCAGCTGGCAGCCTCGGCCTGCAGGCCGTCGTGGGCGGCGAGCAGGGTGCGGGCCCAGGCCAGGATGCGCTCGCCGGCCTCGGTAAAACCTTCGAAGCGCTGGCCACGCTTGACCAGCACCAGCTCCAGTTCGTCCTCCAGGTTGCGCAGGCGCATGGACAGCGTCGGCTGGGTGATATGGCACAACGCCGCCGCCTGGCCGAAATGGCGGGTCTGGTCGAGGGCGATGAGGAACTTGAGCTGCTTGATGTCCATGAAAGTGCCTGGCGTCTGGTTATGCAGACCTTAACCCACGTCTGCGATAGATGTCATTGATCGCCCGGTACGCCATATTGATTGGACGCCCTCGGGCCGTGCCTCTAGCGTGGCGACAATGCCATTCAAGGAGCTTTACCGTGCGCGTCCAACCCGATGCAGTCTTCGTACCGCTGAACATCGCCGTGCTGACCGTCAGCGACACCCGTACCTACGACAACGATACCTCTGGCGAGCTGCTGGCCAGCCGTTCGGTAGAGATCGGCCACCGGCTGGTGGCGCGGGCGCTGCTCAAGGACGACCTGTACAAGATCCGCGCCCAGGTGGCGACCTGGATTGCCGATGAGCAGGTGCAGGTGGTGCTGATTACCGGCGGCACCGGCTTTACCGGGCGAGACAGCACGCCGGAGGCCGTCGAATGCTTGCTGGACAAGCGCATCGATGGTTTTGGCGAGCTGTTCCGGGCGTTGTCGATTCTGGATATCGGCACCTCGACCGTGCAGAGTCGGGCGTTGGCCGGGTTGTCCAACAGAACGTTGGTGTGCTGCCTGCCTGGCTCTACCGGGGCCTGCCGTACCGCGTGGGAGGGTATCCTGGCCGAGCAGCTGGATGCCCGGCATCGGCCGTGCAATTTCGTCAAACACCTGTTGCCGATCGAGGCCTGCGCAAGCCGGGGCTGATGCTACTCCTGTTCTGGCCTCTTCGCGGGCGTGCCCGCGAAGAGGCCAGAACAGGCAACCACAAATCGTCAGCTCAACACATACCCCACCGGCAACAACGCCGGCGGCAACTGCTGCTCCCCCAACCCCGCCAGCACATCGCGCTCCACAGTCCGCACCATGGCATCGGTCGGCAAATCATTCTCATCGCGCCCGAACGGGTCTTCCAGCTCGTTGCCAATCGCATCCAGCCCGAAGAACGTGTACCCCACGATGGTGGTGAACAGCGGCGCCAGCCAGCCCAGGGGCTCGGCCAGGGCAAACGGTAGCAGCAGGCAGAAGATGTAGATGGTGCGGTGCAGCAGCAGCGTATAGGGGAACGGCAAGGGCGTACCCTTGATCCGCTCACAGGTGGCCTGTACTTCGGTCAACCCTACCAGCCGCTGCTCCAGCAAACTGTAACGCCAGTCACTGATCTGCTGTTGCTCTGCCAGCCTTGAGCAATGCTGGCCAATTTCGCGCAGGATGCCATCGCACACGTTGTGCGAGCTGATCGCCTCTGGCCGGGCGAGCCATGGCCGGGCAGCCGCCAGTTCGTCCTCACCGCGCAGCCGCGCATTCAATGCATGGGCAAAACCGCACAGGCTGCGCAGCAGTTCGTTACGCAGTTTTCCATCTGTAATGACAACGCTCTCACGCACGAACGAGCGGGTTTCGATGATCAGCTTGCCCCAAGCTTTGCGGCCCTCCCACCAGCGGTCATAGCAGGCGTTGTTGCGAAAGCTCATGAAGATCGACAGCGACAGGCCAAGCAAGGTGAACGGCGTGGCGCTCACCGGGTAGAAAAACGCCGGGTAATGGCGCTCGATCAGCACGATCAGCGCGGCCAGCAGGGTCACCATCAGGCAGCGCAGGGCAATGCGCTTGACGATCGAACCCTTGAGGGTGAACAGCACGCGCAGCACATCGGGGGTTGGGTGGACGATCATGGATTTCCAGAGACGGCCGCTTAGCCGCCGGTCATGTTCATGAAGCGCAGGATCTGCACGTCGCCACCGACTTCGAAGTGATGGCGGTACGGCTTGAGGTGCAGCGAATCGCGGATGGCCTTTTCCAGGCGTTCGGCATTGCCAGGGTGCGCGCGCAGCACATGCTTGAGGTCCACCGAATGTTCATTGCCCAGGCATAGCAGCAGGCGGCCTTCGACCGTCAGGCGCACGCGGTTGCAGGTGGCGCAGAAATTGTGGCTGTGCGGCGATATGAAGCCGACTCGGGTGTTCGCGGTTTCGGCCAGGCGCCAGTAGCGGGCCGGGCCCTGTGAGGATTCGGTGGATTCGATCAGGGTGAACTGCTCGGCAAGGCGCTCACGTACTTCATCACTGGAGCAGAACGACTCGCCGCGTTCGTGCTCGCTGATCACCCCAAGCGGCATTTCTTCGATGAAGGTGATGTCCAGTTCGCGATCAATGGCGAAGCGCACGAGGTCGACCAGTTCATGATCGTTGCGGCCCTTGAGCACCACGCAGTTGAGCTTGGTGCGCTTGAACCCGGCCTTGCGTGCGGCGTCGATACCGGCGATGACCTGATGCAGGTCGCCGGTGCGGGTCAGCTGCTTGAAGCGGTCGGCGTCCAGGCTGTCGAGGCTGATGTTCAGGCGCGTCACGCCGGCATCGAACAGCGGCTGGGCCAGGCGCCCGAGTTGCGAGCCGTTGCTGGTCAGGCACAGTTCGCGCAAGCCGGGCAGGGCTGCGATGCGCCCGCACAGGTCGACGATGCCCTGGCGTACCAGTGGCTCGCCGCCGGTCAGGCGGATCTTGCGGGTGCCCAGGGCGACGAAGCGCTCGGCCACCTGGAACAGTTCTTCGAGGCTGAGGATCTGCTGGCGCGGCAGAAACTGCATGTCTTCTGCCATGCAGTACACGCAACGGAAGTCACAGCGGTCGGTGACCGACATCCGCAGGTAGTCGATTTTCCGGTTGAAGCCGTCGATCAGGGCCCGGCTGTTCTGTTCCACGTTCGCGCTCGAATGGGTTGGGACACAACTCCAAGCTATAACCTGGCCGCAGGTGCGTCAAATTGCTTTGTCCGACTGCTTGATCGACGGCCTCTATCATGGCGGCAACCACATTCCCGGCCCATGATCGAAACCGCTTATCACACCGTAAGATCTTTCGATTGGACGCCCCTGCCTCACGCTCAATAGGCTGGAAAAAAGCATCGAAGCGTGAGGATTCATCGCATGAGCCAGGACGAACACATCAGGGACTACAAGGGCGCCGCCGCTGGCTGGGGGGCGCTCAAGAGCGTCACCAAAAGCTGGCTGGGCAGCGAAAATGCCTTCAAGAACCTGCGGGCCATGCTCAAGACCAACCAGAACGGCGGCTTCGACTGCCCCGGCTGTGCCTGGGGCGAGTCGCCGGAAAGCGATATGGTCAAGTTCTGCGAAAACGGCGCCAAGGCGGTTAACTGGGAAGCCACCGGCCGCTCGGTCGACCCGGCCTTCTTCGCCAAATACAGCGTCAGCGCGCTGAAGGACCAGACCGACTACTGGCTCGAATACCAGGGCCGCCTCACGCACCCGATGCGCTACGACGCTGCCACCGATCACTATGTCGAAACCACCTGGCAGGAGGCCTTCGAGCTGGTCGCCACGCACCTGCGTGCGCTGCAGTCGCCCGATGAGGCCGAGTTCTACACCTCGGGCCGGGCCAGCAACGAGGCGGCGTTCCTGTACCAGCTGTTCGTGCGCGCTTACGGCACCAACAACTTCCCCGATTGCTCGAACATGTGCCACGAAGCCAGCGGCGCCGGCATGTCGGAAACCCTCGGGGTGGGCAAGGGCACCGTGGTGTTTCACGACCTGGAGCTGGCCGACGCCATCTTTGTCATCGGCCAGAACCCCGGCACCAACCACCCACGCATGCTCGAACCGCTGCGTGAGGCGGTCAAGCGCGGGGCCCAGGTGGTGTGCTTCAACCCGCTGAAGGAGCGTGGCCTGGAGCGCTTCCAGCACCCGCAGCACCCGTTCGAAATGCTCAGCAACGGCTCCGAGCCGACGTCCAGCGCCTACTTCCGCCCGGCCTTGGGCGGTGACATGGCGGCCATGCGTGGCATTGCCAAATTCCTCTTGCAGTGGGAGCGCGAAGCCCAGGCCAAGGGCGAGCCGGCGGTGTTCGACCATGCTTTCATCGCCGAGCACACCAGCGGCGTCGATGACTACCTGGCAGCGGTGGACGCCACCTCTTGGGAGCACATCGTCAAACAGTCGGGCCTGACCCTGGCCGAGATCGAGCTGGCCGCACGCATGTACCGCAAGGCCGAGCGGGTGATCATGTGCTGGGCCATGGGCGTCACCCAGCACCGCCATTCGGTGCCGACCGTGCAGGAAATCGTCAACCTGCAGCTGCTGCGCGGCAACGTCGGCAAGCCCGGCGCCGGCCTGTCGCCGGTGCGCGGCCACAGCAACGTGCAGGGGGACCGCACCATGGGCATCGACGAGAAGCCCAAGGCGGCGCTGCTCGACGCCATCGAAAAACGCTTCCAGTTCCGCGTGCCGCGGGCCCACGGGCACAACGCGGTGCTGGCGATCAAGGCCATGGAAGAGGGCCGGGCCAAGGTGTTCATCGCCTTGGGCGGCAACTTCGCCCAAGCCACCCCGGACACCCCGCGCACCCACGCGGCCCTGCAGAACTGCGCGTTGACCGTGCAGATTTCCACCAAGCTCAACCGCTCGCACCTGGTGACAGGCCGCGATGCGTTGATTTTGCCGTGCCTGGGCCGTACCGAAATCGACCTGCAGGCCGAAGGGCCGCAAGGGGTGACCGTGGAGGACACCTTCAGCATGGTGCACATCTCCAACGGCCAGTTGCGCCCGCGTTCGCCGCACATGCGCTCCGAACCGTGGATCGTCGCCGGCATGGCCAAGGCCACGCTGGGCAATCAGCCGATCGACTGGGAGTATGCGGTGGCCGACTACAACCGCATTCGTGACATGATCGCCGACGTGATCCCGGGTTTCACCGGCTTCAACCAACGCCTGCATAGCCCGGGCGGTTTCCACCTGGGCAACAATGCCGCCGATCGCAAATTCCGCACGGCCACGGGCAAGGCCCGCTTCATGCCCCACGCACTGCCGGAAGAGTTGGTCAACGCCAAGGTGCTGGCGCGGGGTGACAAGCCCGACCTGATCCTGCAGACGCTGCGCTCGCATGACCAGTACAACACCACCCTGTATGGCCTGGATGACCGCTATCGCGGGGTGTTCGGCCTGCGTGAAGTGGTGTTCGTCAACGAGGCCGACATCCGCCGCCTGGGCTTCGAGCCGGGTGAGCAGGTGGACCTGGTGTCGCTGTGGGAGGATGGCGTGGAGCGGAGGGTTTCCGGGTTCCGCCTGGTGGCGTATGACGTGCCTGAGGGGCAGGCAGCGGCGTATTACCCGGAGACCAACCCACTGGTGCCGCTGGAAAGTTATGGCGAGGGGACCTACACCCCGACTTCGAAATTTGTGGCCATCAAGGTCGAGAAAGCCAAGGCGGGGAACCGCATTGCCGCGGTGTTGGCTTCGGATTGACCGGTTGCCTGAGCTGGCCTCTTCGCGGCACAAGGCCGCTCCTACAGGTGATCGCATTCCCCTGTAGGAGCGGCCTTGTGCCGCGAATGGGCTGCAAAGCAGCCCTTGATCACCGATGCACCGGGTAAGCCGTGGTGTACTTCATCTGTTCCATGGCAAAACTGGAGGTGATGTTCGACAGCCCATCGGTACGGGTAATCAGCTTTTTGTAGAACCGGTCATACGCCGCAATATCTCCCACCACCACCCGCAGCATGTAGTCCCAATCCCCCGACATGCGGTAAAACTCCATCACTTCCTCGAACCCGGTCACAGTCGCGGCAAACTGCTCCAGCCAGGCGCTGTCGTGGCGCTGGGTCTTGAGCTGGACGAACACCGTCAGCCCCAGCCCAAGCCGTTCGGGGTCCAGCAGGGCGACACGGCCGAGTATGTAGCCTTCTTCTTCCAGGCGCTTGACCCGCTTCCAGCACGGCGTGGTGGACAGGTTGACGGCCTCGGCCAGGTCCTTGAGCGAGATCGAGGCATCGCGCTGAAGCAGGGTAAGAATGTGCTGGTCGAAACTGTCCATATCGCGCGCGGGCCGTGTAGAAAAATTTTTCACAGATTACCCCAAGGCCAGAAGATTTGGGTTGTGCGATAGTTGCAGCCTTCACTCTGCCAATGGGCCTGACCATGTCCGACAAGCCGCGCAATTTCGCCACCCGTACCATTCACGCCGGCGAGCAGTTCAGCGTCGCCGAAAACGCCATCTTCCCGGCCATCGTCACCGCCAGTTCGTTCACCAAGCGCAGCCTGGACGACAAGCCGGAGTACTCCTACAGCCGGGTCGGCAACCCCACCCGGCATGCCTACGAAACCTGTGTCGCCGCCCTGGAGGAAGGCGTGGGCGCGGTGGCCTGCGCCTCGGGGGTGAATGCCACTGCGACGGTGCTGGAGCTGCTGCCCAAGGATTCCCATGTGGTAGTGATGAACGGCGTGTATGGCGGCACTTTCCGCATCCTGGAAGACTACCGCAGCCGCACCTCGGGCCTGACCACCACCTATGTCGACCTCAACGACCTTGAGGCCGTGGCTGCCGCCATCAAGCCAGAAACCCAGCTGATCTGGATCGAGTCGCCGACCAACCCGTTGCTGCACCTGGTCGACATCAAGGCAGTGTGCGACCTTGCCAGGGCGCGGGGGATTCTCACCTGCATCGACAATACCTTCTGCTCACCGTGGAACCAGCGCCCGATTACCTTGGGCGTGGACCTGGTGATGCACTCGGCCAGCAAGTACATCGGCGGCCACTCCGACCTGACCGGTGGCGTGGTAGTGGCGGCCAATGATGCGCTGCTGGCGCGCCTGCGCCGCATCAGCATGGCGATTGGCGCGGTGCAGGGGCCGTTCGACTGCTACCTCGCCCTGCGCGGCCTGAAGACCCTGGATGTGCGCATGGAACGCCAATGCAGCAACGCCCTGCAGGTGGCACGTTTCCTCGAAGGGCATGCGCAGATCGAGCAGGTGTATTACCCGGGGCTGGAAAGCCACCCCCAGCATGAACTGTGCAAACGCCAGATGCGCAGTGGCGGGGCGGTGGTGGCGATGAAGGTCAAGGGTGATCGGGCCGCGCTCAACCGCCTGGTGGAAACGCTGCAGATTTTTGTGCTGGCTGACTCGCTGGGCGGGGTGGAGAGCATGATCAACCACTCGTGGACCATGTCGCACTGCTCGCTGAGCCCGGAGCAGAAAGGGGTGATGGGGATCAGCGAGAATCTGCTGCGGCTGTCGGTGGGGATCGAGGATTACCGCGACCTGATCGAGGACCTGGATGGTGCACTGAAAGCGCTGGCTGCAGTGTAAGGGCGGCAGGCCTCTTCGCGGGCGAGCCCGCGAAGAGGCCTGCAGGTTGGATGAATTTTTGTCAGGATTTGGGCGGATGGATGATCCGTTCGATCTTGTCCTTGATCAGCAACCGTTCCTTGCGCAGCCGGTTGACGGCGTCGTCGTTGGTACCGTTGCCTTCGGCGGCGACCACCTCCTTGTCCTTGGCGTTGTATTCCTTGTGCAGCGTGTGCAGCGTCTGGTCCTTGTCTATGAGCGCCTGGAATGCATCAGCGGTAACGTGCAGGTCAGCGAGCAGATCATGCGGAACTGGCATTTCTTCACCTCTGTCAGGGTTGTCGGTAAGGTCCTGACCACTGAGGATAGCCGCGTTTGCGCAGGCTTGTGACGGCTGCCAGGCTGAATGCCAGCTGAACCGCTGTCAGGTAATTGATAAAAGACGCAGCTTCACTAAATTGTTACCGTCTTTTTCACGAAAAATTGATGACGCGCTTTCTAGAGTTCGCCCAACTTTCCCACCGTGCCATGCGGCCTGGGAGTTGATAATTACTCTTGATTGCGAACGCTGATGCTCAACTTCAAATCCATGCGGACTGAATGGGTCACGCTGCTGGCCAGCCTTTACCTGCTGATTGGCTTGAACATGTTCCTTTGGGAGCATCTGCAAGAGGTCGTGCCCGCCGGCCTGTCGGGGCTGTGGCTGAGCTTGGCATTTGCCGTGCTGATGTTGTTTGCCTTCAATCTGATCCTCACCTTGTTTGCCTTCCGCTATATATTGAAGCCGTTACTTATCGTGTTGTTCATGAGTGGAGCCGGTGTGGCTTACTTCATGAACCAGTACGGTGTACTTATTGATGCCGGCATGTTCCGCAATATGGCTGAGACCAATGTTGCAGAAGTGCGCGACTTGATGTCGCTGAAGTTTGCTGCCTATATCCTGCTGCTGGGCGTGTTGCCTTCAGTGCTGCTGTGGAAAGCGCCTGTCGCCTACCGCCCCTGGCACCGTGAGCTGCTGGGCAAGCTGGTGGTCAGTGGTGCCTGTGTCGTGGCCCTTGGCTCGGTAGCGCTGGTCAACTATCAAGGCTTGTCGTCGCTGTTTCGCAACCACCACGAACTGCGCCTGATGCTCACCCCGAGCAATATCGTCGGGGCCTCCATTGGTTATGTCAGCGAGCGAGTCGGTACTGCTTCGCGCCCGTTCCAGCACTATGGCGAAGATGCCAAGCGTGATGCCGCTTGGCAAAAACATGAGCGCAAGTCGCTGACAGTGCTGGTGGTTGGTGAAAGTGCCCGGGCAGACCATTTCGGCGTGCTGGGCTATGACCGCGATACCACGCCGAACCTGGCCAGGGAACAGGGCCTGTTGGCGTTTTCCGACGTGCACTCGTGCGGTACGGAAACGGCAGTCTCGGTGCCGTGCATGTTCTCGGGCATGAAACGCAAGGATTATGACGCCCGCGTGGCGAAGAACCGCGAAGGGCTGCTGGACATCCTTCAGCGTGCCGGCCTGGCCGTACAATGGCGTGACAACCAGTCAGGCTGCAAGGGTACCTGCGACCGTGTGCAGTTCATTGATGTCAGCAACCTCAAGGACCCCCAGCTGTGCGCCAATGGCGAATGCCATGACCAGATCCTGCTGCAAGGCCTGGACGAGCTGATCGACAACCTCGACAAGGATACCGTGCTGGTGCTGCACCAGATGGGCAGCCACGGCCCGGAATACTTCAAGCGCTACCCCACTGGCGGCGAGCGCTTCACGCCGGTGTGCCAGAGCAACGCGCTGAACCAGTGCAGCGAGCAGGAAATCATCAACGGCTACGACAACACCCTGGCCTACACCGACAAGGTGCTGGCGTCGCTGATCGACACCTTGCGCAGCAAACAGGACAAAGTCGATACGGCCATGATCTACCTGTCCGACCATGGCGAGTCGCTGGGCGAGTACAACCTGTTCCTGCACGGCACGCCTTACGCCATTGCCCCAGAGCAGCAGAAGCACGTGCCGCTGCTGACCTGGTTCTCCGACAGCTACAAGGAAGACTTCGGCCTCGACACCGACTGCCTGGCCAAGCTCAGCGATGCCCCGCTGTCGCAGGACAACCTGTTCCACTCCATGCTCGGCCTGTTACAGGTGCACACCGAGCTCTACCAGCAGTCGCTGGACATGTTCGCCAGCTGCCGGCCTTGGCTGGCGGCCAAGCGCTGAATGCATGACTGTACCTCCCCCGGTAGGAGCAGCCTTGTGCTGCGAAGAGGCCGGTACAGCCAGCCCATTACCAGAATGCCTGCACCGGCCCTTTCGCAGCACAAGGCTGCTCCTACAAAAACGGGCCGGTTTGCAGCGCCGTTTATCTACTCCAGGGATGGCGCAGGTTTCACCAGCAGTGCCCGCGCCGTATATACTGCGCGCCAATGTTAGTGGGAGAGCCTCGTGGCCATCGAAATTCACTGGATCCGTGACGACCAGAGCCTGGCCGAACACTGCCGCGACTGGCACCAACTGCCCTTCGTCGCCGTCGACACCGAATTCATGCGGGTCGACACCTTTTACCCGAAAGCCGGGCTGATTCAGATCGGTGACGGCCAGCGGGCCTTCCTGATCGACCCGCTGTTGATCGGCAACTGGCAGCCCTTGGCCGACCTGCTGGAAGACAGTGGCGTGGTCAAGGTGCTGCACGCCTGCAGCGAAGACCTTGAAGTGCTGCTGCGCCTGACCGGCAAGCTGCCGCAGCCGCTGTTCGACACCCAGCTGGCTGCCGGTTACCTGAATCTGGGCTTCAGCATGGGTTATTCGCGCCTGGTGCAAGAGGTGCTGGGTATCGAGCTGCCCAAGGGGGAGACCCGTTCCGACTGGCTGCAGCGCCCGCTCTCGGAAACCCAGGTCAGCTACGCTGCCGAGGATGCCGTGCACCTGGCCGAGCTGTTCACCGCGCTGCGCCCGCGCTTGTCCGACGACAAGTACGCCTGGGTGCTGGAGGACGGTGCCGAACTGGTGGCCGCATTGCGTCGTGAAGTCGAGCCCGAAAGCCTGTACCGCGACGTCAAGCTCGCCTGGAAGCTGGCCCCCCAGCAACTGGCGGTGCTGCGTGAACTGTGCGCCTGGCGCGAGCGCGAAGCCCGCAACCGCGATGTGCCGCGTAACCGCATCCTCAAGGAACACTCGTTGTGGCCCATGGCCAAGAGCCAGCCAAGCAACCTGTCGGCGCTGGCCAAGATCGACGAGATGCACCCGCGCACCATTCGTCAGGACGGTGAGTTCCTCATCCAGCTGATCAAGCGCGCCGGTAGTCTGCCAGCGGAGCAGTGGCCAGCGCCCTTGCCCGAGCCATTGCCGATCGAGGCCGCCGGCATCCTCAAGCAGCTGCGTGCCATCGGCCAGGCCGAAGGCGAGCGCCTGGGGATTACCCCCGAGCTGATGCTGCGCAAGAAAGCCCTGGAGGCGCTGCTCAAGAGCGGCTACCCCAACGGCCCATATCAACTGCCCGATTCGCTGCGCGGCTGGCGCCGTGAGCGCATGGGCCAGGCCCTGCTGGACAACCTCGCAGGTGCCGGAGAGACCCGATGAAACGCATTTGCTCGATCTACAAGAGCCCCCGCAAGAACGAAATGTACCTCTACGTGCTCAAGGCGGACGGCCTGGAGCGCGTGCCCGAAGGCCTGCTGCCGGCCTTTGGTACCCCCATGCACGCGTTTGACCTGGTGCTCAGCCCCGAGCGCAAGCTTGCCCGCGAGGACATCACCAAGGTACTGGAGAACCTCGACAACCAGGGCTACCACCTGCAGATGCCGCCGCTGGAAGATGAGTACATCGAGCACCTGCCCGAAGAGCTGCTGCGCCGTAACGACCCGGTCTGACCATGCGTGTACTGATTGCTGAGCATGAGCATGCTCGATACGCCGGGCTATTGCGTGAAGCAGCGCCTGAAGTGGAAATCCTGACCAGCGGTGACTCCGCCGAACTGGCGCAGCAGGCATCGCAGTGCACGGTGTGGCTGGGCCAGCCGGACCTGCTGGCAAGCTTGCTGCGCCAGGGCCTCAAGCCGCAGTGGATGCAATCGACGTGGGCCGGTATCACGCCGTTGCTGGCCGACGGCCTGCCGCGTGACTATCGCCTGACCCGTGCGGTGGGCATCTTCGGCCAGGTGATGGCCGAGTACATGCTTACCTACATGCTCGGCCATGAGCGCGAGGTGCTGTCGCGCCTGGTCAGCCAGGTCGAGCGGCGCTGGGATGACCGCCCGGGGCGCACGCTGGAAGGGCGCAAGGTGCTGATTGTCGGCACCGGCGACATTGGCCAGCGTGTGGCCGAGTTCCTGCAACCGTTTGGTGTGGTGCTGTACGGTGTGGCCAGCACCGCCCGGGAACAGGCACCGTTCGTCGAGGTGGCGGCCCTGGCCGACTTGCCGCGCATGGTTGGCCAGGTCGACTACGTGATCAACCTGCTGCCGGACACCCCGGCTACCCATGACCTGTATGACGCGGCGCTGTTCAAGTGCTTCCTGCCCACGGCGTTGTTCATCAATGCCGGGCGTGGCGTGGCGGTGGTCGATGCCGACCTGGTCGAAGCGCTGAAGGAAGGCCATCTGGCCGGTGCGGTGATCGATGTCTGCCGGCAGGAACCACTACCCAAACAACACCCGTTCTGGACCGCCTGGGGGCTGTTGCTGACCGGGCACAGTTCGGCACCCACCTCGCCGGCGGCGATGGTGCGGTTGTTTGTCGAGAATGTGCGGGCTTATGAAGCGGGGCAGGGGTTGCGTGGGGAAGTCGACTTCGCCAAGGGCTACTGATTTGTAGTGCCTGTATCGGCCTCTTCGCAGCACAAGGCTGCTCCTGCAGGGCGATGGAGGTCCTGCAGGAGCAGCCTTGTGCTGCGAAGAGGCCAGTGCAGCCTACACAGGCCTTACAGGCTGAAATCACCCTCGGCAGCCAGCTCGCTCAGCGGCTTGCGCGGGCTTGGCACTTCACGCGACTGCAGCGCTTCATCCAGGCTGGCCTTGTCACCCAGCTTGCCAATCGCCACCATGGCATGCAGCACGTAGCCCTCGGGAACCTTCAGTTCCTGACGCGCCAGGTCCTGGTCGAATCCGGCCATGCCATGGGTATGCCAGCCGCTGATGCTGGCCTGCAGGGCCAGGTGGCCCCAGGCGGAACCTGTGTCGAAGGTGTGCCACAGCGCCGGTTTTTCTTCCGTGGCGCCCGGGGCGGCAAAGGTGGTCTTGGAGATGATCAGCACCAGCGCCGAGGCCTGTTGCGCCCAGCTGCGGTTGAACGGCACCAGCAGGTTCAGGTAGCGCTCCCAGTTCGGCGTGTCGCGGCGGGCATACAGGAAGCGCCAAGGCTGCGAGTTGTACGCCGACGGTGCCCAGCGTGCGGCTTCCAGGAAGCTCAGCAGGGTTTCTTCGCTGATCGGCTCGGCGGTGAAGGCGCGCGGCGACCAGCGGTTGATGAACTGTTCGTTGATGGCGTAATCGGCAATGCGGGGGGTGGCGCTCATGACAGCTCCTGCAAACGTACGGGAAAGCGGCACGCTACTGCGTCCCGTCGCGACTGACAAGCGGTCTGGCTTTGCCGAAGGCCAGGCTCTAGACTGGCGCCGCCGCGCGCCGTGGCCCCAAGATGAGTGCAGGAAACCGTGTGATGATCGCTGAAAACGCGCCGTTCTGGCGGCGCAAGACCCTCGAACAACTCAGCCCGCAAGAGTGGGAGTCGCTGTGCGACGGCTGCGGCCTGTGCTGCCTGCAAAAGCTTGAGGACGAAGACGACAACAGCGTCTATTACACGCGTATCGCCTGCAAGTTGCTGGACATGGATACCTGCCAGTGCAGCGACTACCCCAACCGCTTCGCGCATGTACCGGACTGCATCCAGCTCACCCCGGGCAAGGCCGACCAGTTCACGTGGCTGCCAAGCACCTGCGGTTATCGCCTGGTCAGCGAGGGCAAGGACCTGCCGGCCTGGCACCATCTTGTCTGTGGCGATCGCCAGCAGGTCCATGAACAGCGCATTTCCCAGTCGGGGCGTATGCTCAGGGAGCAGGATGTGCACGAAGACGACTGGGAAGACCACCTGATCTTCCGCGCCAGCTGACCGGCGCGGCCCGCTGCCACGGGGAAACAAGGAGTTTCTGTATGCGTTGCCAGCTGTTCTTGCTGTTGGGCCTGATGGCCAGTTCGCCAGCCTGGGCTAAAAAGGTCGACCTTGACTACCAGGTGCGCCTGTTGCCCGCCAGTGGCCAGGCTGAAGTGCGCCTCACCCTGGCAGAAGGCAGTGCCGTGCGCAGCCTCGACTTCGACCTGGGCAAGGCCGGGGCCTTCAGCGGCTTCCAGGCCGATGGCCAATGGCAACTCAAGGGCCAGCGTGGCGTGTGGCAGCCGGCGGCCGGCAAGACCAGCCTCAGCTACCGCGTGCAGCTCGACCAGAAGCTCGCCAACGGTGCCTATTCCTCACGTATCACCCCGCACTGGGCGCTGTTCCTCGGCGACCAGCTGGTACCGCCTGCGCGACTTGACCAGCAAGATGGCACCGAGCTGGTGGCGCGCCTGGCGTTCGACTTGCCCGAGGGCTGGAAGAGTATCGAGACCTCCTGGCCACGCATTGGCAAGGACAAGTTCCGCATCGACAACGTTTCGCGCCTGTTCGACCGCCCGACTGGCTGGATGCTGGCCGGCGACCTGGGTAGCCGCCGTGCCCGCCTGGGCGATACCGAGGTCACCGTGGCCGCGCCGGTGGGGCAGGGCATGCGGCGCATGGATAGCCTGACCTTGCTGACCTACGTCTGGCCGCAGCTGCAGGCGGTGTTCCCGCGCAACCCGCCAAAGCTGCTGCTGGTCGGTGCCCGTGACGGCATGTGGCGCGGGGCAATGGCCGCGCAGGGTTCGCTGTACCTGCACAGCGCCCGGCCGATGGTGAGCGAGAACGGCAGCAGCCCGTTACTGCGCGAAGTGGTGCAGCTGTTTGCGCAGATCCGTGGGCGCGACGGCAATGACTGGCTGGTGGAAAGCCTGACCGACTACTACGCCAGCGAGTTGCTGCGCCGTTCGGGCGGGGTCAGCGATGACCGCTACCAGGCCTGGCAGGCGCGCCTGAGCAAGCAGGGCGCCAAGGTCACCCAGCTCAAGGGCGAACGCGCAAGCCCGGCCCAGGTAGCCCGCGGGGTAATCCTGCTACAGGCACTGGACAAGGAAATCCGCATTCATACCCAGGCCAAGCGTTCGCTGGACGATGTGGTGCGCGGGCTGATGCGGCTGCCCAGCGTAAGCACCGAAGAGTTCGTGCAAATCAGCGAGAACGTGCTGGGCCGCAAGTCCGAGGTACTGCAAAGCAAGGCGTTGCGTTAGACATCCCTGGCGCCTGTATCGGCCCCGCGAAGAGGCCAGTACAGGCGACACAAAGATCAGCTGTCAGCCAACGGATCCTTCCCGGTCACCGTCACTCCCTGCGTCGCCGCCTTGGCACTGGCCTTCAACGCCTCCAGCTCCGCCGCACTGTGTTCTATATCCGAACGCAAGCGGTGGTACTCCTGCCGATGCCGCTGCCACCACGCCTTGGTCGAGCAATGCCCGCTGACCCCGCGTGCCACTGCAATACCTCCCACCACCAGCTGCAGCAAGCCGACCAGGCCGCCATGGCGCAGCCCCTTGCTCACCATCAGCGCGCCGCCAGCCAGCGAGCTGACCCGTTCCAGACCATGGACATTGTGCTGTGAAGACGCAGCAGAGTGTATATCGAGCATGGCAAGACCTCCGTGTGAAATGTAAGCAGCTGACCAGCAGGGTGTCAGCCGCGTTCACTCGGGGTGCTCAGCGGCAACTTCATTTGAACTTGGGCCCCGAGCGGGTATTAAGCCCCTTGGCCAAGCGGTCATACAGCACCACATTCACCGTCGCCGCCAGGTTCATGCAGCCTTCGGTGGGGATGTAGATGGTTTCTTCGCACCACGCCCGCACCTCGGGGCTGAGGCTGCCGTCTTCCGGCCCGAAGATGTAGATGGCCCGGTCCGGGTGGGTATAGTCCGGCAGGGGGCGCGCACCTTCCACCAGCTCCACCGCCACCGGCGTACAGCCCAGCGGGATGATGCGCTGCAGGTCATCGATGCCGATCAGCGGGATGTCGTAGTGCACGCGCTTGGTGTCGGTGACGAAGTCACGCGCGCGTTCGTAGCGTTTGCCGGTGTAGAACACCGAATTGACGCCATAGCAGCCCGCAGCGCGCATCACCGAGCCGACGTTTTCTGCCGACTTGGGGTTGAACAGGCCGATGCAGCTGTATCGTTTGTTTGCCACGTACCGGGGCCCTTCGCGAAAAAAGCGCGATTATACGGGCTGCCCGGTAGTAGCGGGGGCCGAATCGATGGTCAGTCTTTCTTCAACATGCCCGCCAGCGCGGCGAACGGGTTGTGGGTGGCCTTGGCGATACTCGGCGTGCTGGTGGAGCCTTCGCTGAAGTACTGCTGGTCGGTGTAGCGCGAATGCTCGTTGTCATGGCAGTACAGGCATAGCAGCTCCCAGTTGGAGCCGTCCTGCGGGTTGTTGTCGTGGTTGTGGTCACGGTGGTGCACGGTCAGCTCGCTCAGGCGCTTGCCGGCGAATTCGCGGGCGCAGCGGCCGCACACGTGCGGGTACATTCTCAGGGCCTTGTCGCGGTAGCCCATTTCCTTGTCACGCTTGGCATCGGCCAGGATGCGGTCGAGGCGCGCGGTGGCGGCGGCGGAAGAGGTGGAGCTCATGGTGTTTCCTTTGTTCTGATCAGGCAAATGACGGTTATGGCATTGAGTCTAGCGCGCTTGCAGGGCAGGCGGACAGGCGAAAGCGGTGATTTAGGCGTAGCCTGTAAGCAGGTTCCCGACAGGAGGTTGCTGATGTTTCACGCGATCCTCACCGCGTTGTTGATGGCTGGCCTGCCCATGGCCGAAGCTGCCAGCACGCCACCACGACTCACTACGCCAGTGCCTGGTGCACCGGGTACGCCCACGCCCACGCCATACCCGCAGATAACCCCGAGTACACCGCCCAAGGCTTACGACAGCCAGCCGGGGGCGCCCTTGTTGCCGCCAATGCCAGTGCCCGGGCCGCCGAAGGACCAGCCATTGCCGGGGTTGCGCCAAGACCCGCCGAAGCCGGTGGGAGAGGATGATTGACTGACAAGGTGAGTTGCCGGCGGGAATTTGGGGCTGCTTTGCAGCCCATCGCGACACAACGCCGCTCCCACAAGTACTGCACATGGCTTGAACTCGGTGCGGTCTCTGTGGGAGCGGCCTTGCGTCGCGAAAGGGGCGCAAGGCGCCCCCAGCTAGCTCAAACGATACCAAGCTCGCCAAACACGAACGCATATTCCAGAGCCACATCCTTCAACCCCTGGTACCGCCCGCTCATCCCGCCGTGCCCAGCCCCCATCTCGGTCTTGAGCAGCAGCAGGTTGTTGTCGGTCTTGCGCGTCCGCAAGCGCGCCACCCACTTGGCTGCTTCCCAGTACTGCACGCGGCTGTCGTTGTAGCCCGCTACCACCAGCATCGCCGGGTAGGCCTGCGCTTTTACATTCTCGTAGGGCGCATACGCCTTGATCCGCTCATACACCTCCGGCTCCTCCGGGTTGCCCCATTCGTCGTACTCGGTCACCGTCAGTGGCAGCTCGGGGTCGAGCATGGTGTTGAGCACGTCGACAAACGGCACTTCGGCAATCGCACAGCGGAAGAGCTCGGGCCGTAGGTTCAGCACTGCGCCTATCAGCAGGCCGCCGGCGCTACCGCCGCTGATGGCCAGCCGCTCGGCAGTGGTCACGCCCTCGGCAATCAGGTGCTCGGCGCAGGCGATGAAGTCGCTGAAGGTGTTGGGCTTGTGCTCCTGCTTGCCGGCGCGGTACCAGGCTTCGCCCAGTTCGCCGCCGCCGCGCACGTGGGCGATGGCAAAGGCCACGCCGCGTTCCAGCAGGCTCAGGCGGGCATGGGAGAACCACGGGTCGAGGCTTTCGCCATAGGCGCCGTAACCGTACAGGTACAACGGCACGGTTTTGCCCAGGTCCTGGCGGCGACGCACCAGGCTGATCGGCACCTGGGTGCCATCCGCGGCGGTTGCCCACAGGCGCTCGCTCACATAGTCATCGGCATCGAACGCACCCAGCACCGGGGTTTCCTTGAGCACCGCCTGGGCGCCCGTGGCCAGCGCCAGCTGGCGCACCTGGGCTGGGCGGTTGAGCGCTTCGTAGCGCAGGCGTACGCGCGTGCTGGCGAACTCCAGGCTGTCTTGCACGTACAGGCTGTAGGCAGCGTCGGGGAGTTCCACGCGGTAGGCCGGCAGGCCTTGCGGGCGTACTTCGATGATCGGCAGGCCGCCTTCGCGCAGGCTCAGGGTCAGGGCGCCGGCATTCAGGCTGAGGCCTTCGAGCATGATCGCATCGCGGTGTGCCACCAGCACCTGCCATTGTTCACGGCTGGGCACCGGTGTGACCGGGGCGTGGTACAGGGCGAAGTTGATACCGTCCTGGTTGGTGCGGATGAACCAGCGCCACTCGCCATCGAGCTGGCCATGGTCGGGGAAGTACTCATGGCCTTCGACACGCGGCGCCAGGCAGGTGAACGGCGCCTGCGGGGTTTCGGCGTCCAGTACCCAGGCCTCGCTGGTGGTCTTGCTGTTCAGCAGCAGCACCAGCTGGCACTCGGAACTGGTGCGGTAGCAGTGCAGGAAGAAGCGCCCGTCTGGTTCTTCGAACACGGTCTGCGCATCGTCGCTGCCCAGGGTGTGGCGGCGCAGCCGCCAAGGCCGGTGGGTGTCGTCCAGTTCGGCGAAGAACAGCGTCTGGCTGTCGTTGGCCCAGGTCAGGCTGCCGTCGCAGTCGTCGAAGGGCAGGGCGGTGATGCTGCCAGTGGCCAGGTCCTTGACGTACAGGGTGTAGATTTCATCGCCGCTGGTATCGAGGCTGTAGGCCAGCAGGCGGTGGTCGGGGCTGACGTTGAACGCCCCCAGCGACAGGAAGCCGCCATTGGCCAGGGCGTTGGGGTCGAGCAGCAGCTGCTCCTGGCTTTCATCGACGGTGTTCGAGTCGTCGGCCGGGCGCGGGCAGCGGTAGTGGCGTGGGTATTCGTCGCCTGCGGTGGTGCGGGTGTAGTACAGGTAAGGGCCCCAGGGTGCCGGCAGCGACAGGTCGGTTTCCAGGATGCGGCCCTTGATCTCTTCGAACAAGTGCTCGCGCAACGGCGCCTGGTCGGCCAGGCAGGCTTCCTGGTAGGCGTTTTCGGCTTGCAGGTAGGCGAGTACCTCGGGGGTGTCGCGCTGCTGCAGCCAGGCGTACGGGTCCGCGGCGTTGTCGGCGTGGGCGATGGGCGGCTGAGGCTTGTTGGGCATTGGTGATCTCTTGGCTAGGGACAGGCAAACACTGTCTGCGCCCGGAAAAGTGTTTATCATAGGCATCTCTTTGCCTGGCTTGCACGAACACCATGACCGAGAACGACTACACCTTCGCCTGGGGCCTGTACGCCGTGGCCGCCCTGGGCTGCCTGCTGGTGGCCTTCAAGGTCACCAGCTGGATGTGGCGCTGGCTGCGCGAACCGCTGCGGGTGGTGCTGGCCGTGCTGCTGCTGACCCCGACCGTGGTCGACCCGGTCAAGGACAGCTTCGCCCCGGCCATCGCCATCACCGCCCTGGATGTCGCCTTCAAGGTCGGCAACAACGCCTGGCGTGCGGTGTCCGACTTCGCCATGTACGGCATGATTGCCTTCGGCCTGTATTTCCTCTTCGTGCTGCTGCGCTGGCCGCTGGAAAAGCGCGCCCGCGAGCGCCGTGCGCAAGCCGAGGACGCCGCCAAGCGCCAGGCGGACGAGGATAACCAGGTCGGCGGGCAAGCCCCCTTGGCCGCCGAGCGCGGCGACCGTTACCGCGACGACCCACGCCCTGCCGCACCCCGCGGCAATGGCCGGGTCGAGCCCCGTCTGTAAACGGAGGAGACACGCCAGTGTGCGAACTGCTGGGCATGAGTGCCAACGTCCCCACCGACATCGTTTTCAGCTTCACCGGCCTGATGCAGCGCGGTGGCCGTACCGGCCCGCACCGTGATGGCTGGGGCATCGGCTTCTACGAAGGCCGTGGCCTGCGCCTGTTCCAGGACCCGGCCGCGAGCAGCGAGTCGGAAGTGGCCAACCTGGTGCAGCGTTACCCGATCAAGAGCGAAGTGGTAATTGGCCATATCCGTCAGGCCAACGTCGGCAAGGTCTGCCTGTCCAACACCCACCCGTTCGTGCGGGAAATGTGGGGCCGCAACTGGTGCTTCGCGCACAACGGGCAATTGGGCGACTTCAAGGGCCTGGCCAGCTTCTACCGGCCGGTGGGCGACACCGACAGCGAAGCGGCTTTCTGCGACCTGCTCAACCGCATCCGCAGTGCCTTCCCCGAGCCGGTGCCGGTGGAACAGCTGCTACCGGTGCTGGTCGAAGCTTGTGCCGGCTACCGTGGCCTGGGCGTGTTCAACTGCATGCTCAGCGACGGCGACTGGCTGTTCTGCTTCTGCTCGACCAAGCTGGTGCACATTACCCGCCGTGCGCCGTTTGGTGCCGCGCGGTTGAAGGATGTCGACCTTATCGTCGATTTTCATACCGAAACCACCCCCAACGACGTGGTCACGGTGATTGCCACCGAGGCCCTGACCGAGAACGAGACCTGGCACCGCTACGAGCCGGGTCAATGGGCCCTGTGGCGGCACGGCGAGTGCGTGGCGCACGGCCAGAGCTAAGGACGCTGCATGTTCAGAAGTTACCTGCGGTTGCTGCTGTTCACCTTCGGCCTGCTGGCCGGTATCCAGGTCCCGGGGCTGGTCAAGGACTATAGCCAGCGGGTGGAGGCGCACCTGTTCGAATCGCGCGAGGCGCTTGATGGGTTCCGGCAAACCGCCGAGCGCTTCTTCAAGGGCGACTTGCAGGCGTTGCTGCAGCATTACCGCAGCAGTGACGACCCGGTGTTCAATAGTGATGCCAACAGCATCGAAAGCCTGATGATCCGCAACCAACTGCTGGAAAACGAATGGCAGGCGCTGCAAGGGCCTTGGGCCCAGCGTACCTGGCATGTGCTGGTGCAGGCCGACCCGCAGCTGCGCGAAGAAACGCTCAATGGTTACAGCTACCAGATCCTGCTGGTGCCCGAGGCGATTGGCTGGGGTGTAGGCGCGGGGTTTGTGCTGGCCTTCGTGGTCGAAAGCCTGGTGCTGGGGCTTGGCTGGGTGATCCTGGGCGGGCGGCGCAGGGCGGTGAAAGAAAGCTGGCGCTGACGCCTTACTAAATCAGTTTGTACGCAGCCCCAGCAATTTGTGCATCGCTGCTGAACCCCTGGGGGCTGCTGTGCAGCCCTTTCGCGGCACAAGGCCGCTCCTACAAGGGCCGAGTCAGCCTGTGAGAAGTGGGGCGGTTGAAATCGGTTAGACCCAGCACTCCGCTGCCCCCTGCGGCGGCCTTGAGCCTGCAGGAAACACGCGGCAAACAGCTGCAGGCGCGGTAAGGTAGGCCTATGAACAACAAGGGAGACCGCGTGGTGGAACGCCTGCTACTCAATTGCGACATGGGCGAGAGTTTCGGCAGCTGGCGCATGGGCCTGGATGCCGAGCTAATGCCCTACATCGATTGCGCCAACATTGCCTGTGGCTACCACGCCGGCGACCCCGGCATCATGCGCCGCACCGTGGCCTTGGCGCTGGAGCATGGCGTGACTGTCGGCGCGCACCCCGCCTACCCGGACCTGGTCGGCTTCGGCCGCCGCTCCATGGCCTGCAGCCCCGAGGAAATTCGCGACCTGCTGCACTACCAGATTGGTGCGCTGGACGGCATCTGCAAAGTGCTGGGTGGCCGCGTGGCTTATGTGAAGCCCCATGGCGCGCTGTACAACGACATGATGGCCGACCCGCTCAAGCTGCGCACCGTGCTGGAAGCTGTGGCGGCCTACGACGGCAACCTGCCTCTGATGCTGATGGCCACCGCTGACAACCGCGCCGCCCAGGCCCTGGGCGATGAAATTGGCGTGCCGCTGTGGTTCGAGGCGTTCGCCGACCGCGCTTACACCGCCAGCGGCCACCTGGTGTCGCGCCGCTTGCCTGGCGCGGTGCATCACGACCCGGCGTTGGTGGTGGAGCAAGCGGTGCGCCTGGCCCGTGGCGATACGCTGGTGGCGGACGATGGCAGCGCCCTGCGCCTGCAGGCCAGCACCCTTTGCGTGCATGGCGACAACGACAGTTCGGTGGCGGCGGTGCGGCAGATACGCCAGGCCTTCGACGCGCTGGAGCCGCAATGAAAGCGCGTATCGAAGTGGTGGCCATCGACAGCCTGATGGTGCGCCTGTTCGACCGTATCGACGAGGCCAACATGCCGTGGATGCTCGCCGCTAGCCAGCGCCTGAGCGCCGTGTTCGGCGAGCACCTGCTGGACCTGGTGCCGTCCTACACCACGCTGATGGTGCAGTTCGACCTGCCGCCAGGCGAGGCGAGGGCGCTGATCAACCAGGCGCTGGAGGGTTTGCAGCCAGACACCGGCAGCGGCAGCCGGCGCCACGAGATCCCGGTGTGGTACGACGCCAGCGTCGGCCCTGAACTGCCTGTGCTGGCGGCCCGCAGCGGGTTGAGTGAAACCGAGGTTGTGCGCTTGCACAGCGAACGTGATTATCCCGTGTTCGCCCTGGGCTTCGCCCCCGGTTTCGGTTTCATGGGCCTGGTCGATGAACGCCTGGCCAGCCCACGCCTGAGCACCCCGCGCAAGCGGGTGGCGGCGGGTAGCGTGGGCATCGCCGAGCGCCAGACGGCGGCGTATCCGGCGGTATCGCCGGGTGGCTGGAACCTGATCGGGCGCACGCCGGTGCGCCTGTTCGACCGTGAGCGTGACGGCTACAGCCTGTTGCAGCCCGGCGACCGGGTGCGTTTCGTGCCGGTTTCGCGCAGCGAGTTCTTGGCGTTGGGCGGCGATGTGGAGGCACAAGGATGAAGCAATTGAAGATCGAGGCCAGCACGCCGCTGTGCCAGTTGCAGGATGCTGGCCGCTTTGGCGTGCGTCACCTGGGCGTGACCCAGGGCGGCGCGCTGGACTGGGTGGCCATGCACTGGGCCAACTGGCTGCTGGGCAACCCGTTGGGGGCCCCGGTGGTCGAGGTGGCGCTGGGTGGCTTTGGCGTGGTGGCCGAACAGGATTGCGTGCTGGCCCTGGCCGGTGCCGACCTGGATGCCCGAGTCGATGACCAGCCTGTCGCGCCCTGGCGCAGCTTTGCCCTGGGCAAGGGCCAGCGCTTGACCCTGAAGCAGCCAAAGCAGGGCGTGCGGGCTTATCTGGCGGCACCGGGCGGGTTCCTGGGCGAAGATGTACTGGGCAGTTGTGCCACGGTGGTACGTGAAGCACTGGGTGGCATCGGTGGCCAGGGTGCGGCGCTGGCTAAAGGCCAGGCGTTAGCGTTTACCGGTAGCGATACAACCCTGCGCGAGGTGCCGCAAGCGCTGCGCCCGCAGTACGCAGAAAAGCCTGTGCTCGACCTGGTGATGGGCGCACAGATCGGTGACTTCAGTGGTACCAGCCTGTTCGAAGCCTTCAACCGGGAGTGGACGCTGGACAGCCGGGCTGACCGCATGGGCATTCGCCTGTTGGGGCCGCAGCTGGTTTACCAGGGGGCGCCGATGATTTCTGAAGGGATACCGCTGGGGGCGGTGCAGGTGCCGCCGGATGGGCAGCCGATTGTGCTGCTCAATGATCGGCAGACCATTGGTGGTTATCCGCGGCTGGGGGCATTGACGCCGTTGGCGCTGGCGCAACTGGCGCAGTGCATGCCGGGGGCGGTGGCGCGGTTCAGGGCGGTGGTGCAGGATGAGGCCTGGCGGGAGCACCAGGTTTACCTGGGCCGTTGGTTGTAAGGCTGCTGGCCCTTTCGCGGGCTTGCCCGCTCCCACAGGTATTCCACGAACCTCAGGGTCTGTGGTGCACCTGTGGGAGCGGGCGAGCCCGCGAAAAGGCCGGCACCGGCAACATCACTTGGACAGGTAGCGCATCCCTTCTTCCAGCCCCTGCAAGGTCAGCGGGTACATCTTGTCCTCGATCAGGTCGCGCACCAGATGGGTTGATGCGGTGTAGTCCCAGGCCTGCTTGGGGTACGGGTTGATCCAGATGATCTTCTTGAATTTTTCCATGAAGCGCTGCAGCCACACATACCCGGCCTCTTCGTTCCAGTGCTCCACGCTGCCGCCCGGCTGGGTGATTTCGTAGGGCGCCATGGCCGCATCGCCGACGAACACCACTTTGTAGTCGTCGCCATACTTGTGCAGCAGGTCGAAGGTGGAATAGCGCTCCGAGGTGCGGCGCAGGTTGTTCTTCCACACCGACTCGTATACGCAGTTGTGGAAGTAGTAGTACTCCAGGTGCTTGAACTCGGTCTTGCAGGCCGAGAACAGCTCTTCGCAAACCTTGATGTGGGCGTCCATCGAGCCGCCGATGTCGAACAGCAACAGCAGCTTTACCGTATTGCGCCGCTCGGGGCGCATCTGGATGTTCAGCAAGCCGGCGTCCCGCGCGGTATGGTCGATGGTGCCGTCGATATCCAGCTCTTCGGCGGCGCCTTCACGGGCGAACTTGCGCAGCCGGCGCAGGGCCAGCTTGATGTTGCGCGTGCCCAGTTCAACCTGGTCGTCGAGGTTCTTGTACTCGCGCTGGTCCCACACCTTTACCGCCTTGCCCTGGCGTTTGCCTGCCTCGCCCACGCGGATGCCTTCGGGGTTGAAACCACCCGAGCCGAACGGGCTGGTGCCGCCGGTACCGATCCACTTGTTACCGCCGGCGTGGCGTTCCTTTTGCTCCTCAAGGCGTTTCTTGAATTCCTCGATCAGCTTGTCCAGGCCACCCAGGGACTGGATCTGCGCACGCTCTTCATCCGTGAGCGAACGTTCGAACTCCTTGCGCAACCAGTCTTCGGGGATCAGCGCCTCGATGTGTCGGTCGAGGTTTTCCAGGCCTTTGAAGTAGGCAGCAAAGGCCCGGTCGAACTTGTCGAAATGGCGTTCGTCCTTCACCAGGATGGCGCGCGCGAGGTAGTAGAATTCGTCCATGTCGGCGAACACCACATGCTTTTGCAGGGCCTGGTGAAGGTCCAGCAACTCGCGTACCGACACCGGCACCTTGGCCGCGCGCATTTCATTGAACAGGTTGAGCAGCATGGCCCGGCTCCTGTCAGCGGTTGCCGCGCCGGCTCATGAAGGCCAGGCGCTCCAGCAGCTGCACGTCTTGCTCGTTTTTTACCAGCGCGCCGGCCAGCGGCGGGATGGCCTTGGTCGGATCGCGCTCGCGCAGTACGGCTTCACCGATGTTGTCGGCCATCAGCAGCTTGAGCCAGTCGACCAGCTCGGAGGTGGACGGTTTTTTCTTCAGGCCCGGCACCTTGCGCACGTCGAAGAACACATCCAGGGCTTCGCTGACCAGCGACTGGCTGATGTTCGGGTAGTGCACGTCGACGATCTGCTGCAGCGTGGTGCGGTCGGGGAAGGCGATGTAGTGGAAGAAGCAGCGGCGCAGGAAGGCGTCCGGCAGCTCTTTTTCGTTGTTGGAGGTAATAATGATGATCGGGCGTTGTCTGGCCTTGATGGTCTCGTCGATTTCGTAGACGTAGAACTCCATCTTGTCCAACTCTTGCAGCAGGTCGTTGGGGAACTCGATGTCGGCCTTGTCGATTTCGTCGATCAGCAGGATGACCCGCTCATCAGCCTCGAAAGCCTCCCACAGCTTGCCCTTTTTCAGGTAATTGCGCACATCGTGCACCTTGTCCACGCCCAGCTGCGAGTCACGCAGGCGGCTGACCGCGTCGTACTCGTAGAGGCCCTGGTGGGCCTTGGTGGTGGACTTGATGTGCCAGGTGATCAGCCGCGCGCCGAACGAGGCCGCCAGCTGCTCGGCAAGCATGGTCTTGCCGGTGCCGGGCTCGCCCTTGACCAGCAGCGGGCGTTCGAGGGTGATGGCCGCGTTTACCGCCAATTTCAGGTCGTCTGTGGCGACGTAGTCGCGGGTGCCTTCGAACTTCATGGGTCTGTCCTCTGCCGTATGCCTGTCAGGGCCTCTTCGCGGGCACGCCCGCTCCCACAGGTATTGCACACATTCCTGGAGCTGTGGGTTACCTGTGGGAGCGGGCGTGCCCGCGAAAGGCCCAACACCTGTTTTCGATTTGTTACCGACTATAACGCGGGGTTGAGCGGCTGCAAACGCAGACCGGGTATTCAGTCCCTGAATGCCCCGTCACGCCGCCTCAGTCGGAATCCGGCGCGCCTCGCTCGTATCGGGCATTGAACGCCTGGATAAACCCGTTGCGCAGGATTTGCAAAAACGCCTCGAAGGCGCTGATATCCTGCTTGCGCACACTGCCACTGAGCTCCACCCGGGTGGCGAACTGGTTTTTCGGCTGGTTCTTCAGCACCGTCTCGGTCGCCCCCACCACCGCTTCCCACACCGAGCGGAAGAAGCCCTTGTCCTTTTCCTCGACGTCCTGTTGCCAGTCGAATACATCGACGTCACGCAGCAGCGGCTTTATGTAGCCGTTAAGCCGACCGTTTTCCGCCTGCGCCTCGATGACCACGTCCCCATGCCCGGCATTGAAGTCAAATTTGCCATAGGCGCTGGCGAAGTCGTTCAGTTTGCGCAGCTCGATGCCGGTGGCGCGCAGCCTGAATTCGAAGTCATCGAAATCACTGAACGGGTCGAACGTGGCACGGCTTTCTACCTTCGCATCGCCCGCGATCAGTGCAGTACCTTCAAAACTCGCATCGCGACGGCCTTTGGGGTCACGGACATTGGTCAGGTTGCGAATGTTGGCGTTCAGCCGGGTGGCCTTCAGGTCGACCGGTGGCTTGGAGTTGAAGTTGCGGAACGTCAGCACGCCGTTGTCGATACGCACTTCGTTGAGTGTGATGGGCAGCAGTTTTTCCAGTTGCTGGCGCCAGTCGGTACCCCGGCCGGTCTGCGACGCCTGCTTGCTGCCACCGTCGACGAAGTTCAGCTCCGGGCGCACGAAGGTCACCTCGGCCACCACGGCCTTGTCGTACCACAGCGAATGCCAGCTCACCGAAAGGTCGATCAGCGGCGCGTCCAGAAACGGTACCGGCACCTTGCCGCTGGTCTTGACGATCTTCAGGCCGTTGATCTGGTACGCGCCGCGCCACCAGGCCAGGTCCACATCGGCCACTTGGCCACGGTAATCGCCCATGTCGGCCAGTTTTTCGTTCAGGTAGTTGCGCACCAGGTAGGGCAGGGCAAGGTGCAGGGCCACCAGCAGCACGACCAGGCTGCCCAGGCCGATCAGCGGCCAGCGATAACGGGCTCTCATCGGGACGTCTCCAAGGCGGGATGTGCGGTTGACCGCAACACGCCCAGCCGAGTTCGAACAGGCTTTACGGGCCACCGGTCGGGGCTTACCCTTTAGGTCTTTCCCGCTGTTTTTCATGCCAAGGACTCCTGCCATGAGCCGTATCTTTGCAGACAACGCCCATTCCATCGGTAACACGCCGCTGGTGCAGATCAACCGCATCGCCCCGCGTGGCGTAACCATCCTGGCCAAGATCGAAGGGCGCAACCCGGGTTATTCGGTCAAATGCCGCATCGGCGCGAACATGGTCTGGGACGCGGAGAGCAGCGGCAAGCTCAAGCCGGGCATGACCATCGTCGAGCCCACCTCAGGCAACACCGGTATCGGCCTGGCCTTCGTCGCCGCCGCACGGGGCTACAAGCTCATGCTGACCATGCCAGCCTCCATGAGCCTGGAGCGCCGCAAGGTGCTGAAGGCGCTGGGTGCCGAACTGGTGCTGACCGACCCGGCCAAAGGCATGAAAGGTGCCATCGAGAAGGCCAACGAAATCGTCGCCTCCGACCCGGCCCAGTATTTCCTGCCGGGCCAGTTCGAAAACCCGGCCAACCCGGCCATCCACGAAAAAACCACCGGCCCGGAAATCTGGAACGACACCGACGGTGCCGTCGACGTACTGGTGGCGGGCGTGGGCACGGGCGGCACCATCACCGGCGTGTCGCGCTACATCAAGCACACCCAGGGCAAGGCCATCCTGTCGGTGGCTGTGGAGCCCGTGGCTTCGCCGCTGATCAGCCAGACCCTGGCCGGCGAAGAACTCAAGCCCAGCCCGCACAAGATCCAGGGCATCGGCGCCGGCTTCGTGCCAAAAAACCTCGACCTGTCGATTGTCGACCAGGTCGAAACGGTGACCGACGAAGAGTCCAAGGCCATGGCCATTCGCCTGATGCAGGAAGAGGGCATTCTTTGCGGGATTTCCTGTGGTGCGGCAATGGCCGCCGCCGTGCGCCTGGCCGAAAAACCGGAAATGCAGGGTAAGACCATCGTCGTAATCCTGCCCGATTCGGGCGAGCGTTACCTGTCGAGCATGTTGTTCAGCGACATGTTCAGCGAGCAGGAAAACCAGCAGTAATCGGCCTTGCCGCTGACCCTGCGCAACAATCGGCGGCCTGGTTTATTGCAAAATCTTCATGAATGCGATCCCGCCCGGGTTGTTTTTACCGGGGCGGGATCGGTTTATGATGGCAGGATGATTTTCAGGAGAGCAGGTGGCGCAGCCCTGGCTCTTCCCCAAGGAGTGAAAGCATGACCTTTTCCTTTGCAGCCAAGGCGGGCGTCTTGCTGGTGTTTTTCGGCAGCGTGCTGTTCGTGCACCTGCGCGGCAAGGCCCGCCTGCCGGTGTTGCGCCAGTTCGTCAACCATTCGGCGCTGTTTGCCCCGTACAACGCCTTGATGTACCTGTTTTCCGGTGTGCCGTCCAAGCCCTACCTGGACCGTCAGCGTTTCCCTGAGCTGGACGTGCTGAAGGACAACTGGCAGGACATCCGCGAAGAGGCCATGCGCCTGTTCGACGAAGGCTACATCCGCGCCGCCGAAAAGGACAACGACGCCGGCTTCGGTTCGTTCTTCAAGAAAGGCTGGAAGCGTTTTTACCTGAAGTGGTACGACAAACCGCTGCCTTCGGCTGAAGCACTGTGCCCGCGCACTGTCGAGCTGGTCAGCAGCATCCCCAACGTCAAGGGCGCGATGTTTGCGCTGCTGCCCGGCGGCAGCCACCTGAACCCGCACCGCGACCCGTTCGCAGGCTCGCTGCGCTACCACCTGGGCCTGTCCACGCCGAACTCCGATGCTTGTCGCATCTACGTCGATGGCCAGGAATACGCCTGGCGTGACGGCGAGGACGTCATGTTTGACGAAACTTACGTGCACTGGGTCAAGAACGAGACCGACGTTACCCGGGTGATCCTGTTCTGTGACATCGAGCGCCCGCTGAGCAGCTCGCTGATGACCCGCATCAACCGCCAGGTCAGTGCCTTCCTCGGCCGCGCCACCGCGCCGCAGAACACCGACGACGAGCGCGTGGGCGGCATCAACCAGGCGTACGCCTGGAGCAAGCGGTTCAGCAATAAAATCAGCACCCACGTGAAGCAGTTCAAGCGCGCCAACCCCAAGGCCTACCGCGTGCTGCGGCCGGTGCTGGCGGTGGTGGTGGCATACGCGTTGTATCGCTGGTTGTTCTGATTCTGCGAATGGGGGCGCCAAACGCCCCCACTCTTTTCTCAGGCCGGCTCCAACGCCTCGACTATCTTCCCACGGCTAAGGTGCACCACCTTGTCCGCCGTATCGAAATACCGGTCGTCATGCGAGATCACGATGATGGTCTTGCCCAACCGCTTCAGGTCCGGCAGCAGCTCGGTGTAGAACACCCGGCGGAAGGTCGGGTCCTGGTCCGCCGCCCATTCATCGAACACCAGCACCGGCCGCCCGTCCAGCCAGGCATTGACCAGCGCCAGGCGCTTGCGTTGGCCGGTCGACAGGTCGGTGGTGGTAAAGGCGCCATCACGCACGCTGACCTTGTGGGCGATCTCCAGCCGTTCCAGGTAGCGTGTGGCATCGCTGGGCAGGCTGTGCTCGTGCTCTGGCAGGTCTTCGAACAGGTAGTAATCGGCGAACACAGTGGTAAACAGCTGGCGGTAGTCGTCCAGTCCCTCCGGGCCGACAGCCTTGCCGTTCAGGCGCACTTCGCCGCGCTGCGGGGTGTACAGGCCCAGCAGCAGCTTGATCAGCGAGGTCTTCCCGCAGCCGTTTTCACCGACGATGAACAGGATTTCGCCCGGCTCGATGCTCAGGTTCACCGGCCCCACGCGAAATGGCTCGTTGCCGTCCACTGGCGGGTAGGCGTATTCGACGTCGTGCAGTTCCAGGTGCGCCGTAGCCGTGGCTTCACGCTTGACCGGCGGCTCCAGCAGCAGGTGCGGCTCGGGCGACGAAAAGCGCTCGGCCAGGTCGGCAATGCGGCGGAAAGCCACCTGGGCGCGGCCAAGGATTGGCAGGTTGCCGATCAGCGTCTCCAGTGGGCCTTTCATGTACAGCAGCACCAGCACGAAACCGCTCATCACTGCCGGGTCGTTGCTCGGCCATAGCGATTGAAGGGCCAGGGTAAGGCCGATGACCACGAAGAACAGCATCGAACCCAGGCTCTTGGCCACCACGAAGATGTTGATGGCACGGATGTGGGTGTCGGCGATGAAGTCGGCGGTGCCCTGGATATTACGGGTGAGCATGGCATGGCGGCGGCGGCGGTCGATGCGCAGCTCCTTGGCGCCTTCAGCGATGGCCGAGTAGTGCTTCTGCAGGTTGTCTTCGGCATCGCGAGCGGCGTTGAAGCCGGCCAGGCCTTTTTGCCGGGCGATGTACTGCACACCACTGCCGATGCCGATGGCCACCAGGGTGATGACGAAGATCGGCCACGACAGCCAGGCCAGGTAGGCCATGCAGCCGGTCACCGTGGTCAGCGAGATGGCCAATGGGGCGAAGGCGAAGGCGAAATCGCTGATGGTATCGACGTCACGGGTCAGCACCGGGATCAGGCGGTGAGTGCGGTAGCGTTCGATCTGTTCGATCGGCGCCGACAGCACTTTGGCACCCAGGTCCTTGCGCAGGCGGGCAATCACTTTCTGGCCGACGTAGTTGGTGCCGCTATCGGCCGCCACGCTGCTGACCAGGGCCAGTACGCACAGGCCGGCGAAGGCCAGGATCACACCCTGGCTCATGCCGCCGTCAGCGTGCAGGCCTTGGTTGACGGTAGCCAGCAGGGCAGTCACGGCGAGGCCACCGAGCATGCCCAGCAGCACCGACACGATTACCGCAGGGCGGTAGGGTTTGAGCAGGCCCAGCAATTCGCGGATGGCCCCGGGAGAGGAGGTTTTCATGAAGCGTGATCTCGCTGGTGAGGTGGGGGCGGGGTCAGCTGCCAAGGGTCAGGGTGCCCTTCATCAAGGTGCTGTGGAACGGGAAGGAACAGTAGAAGCTGTAGTCGGTACCGGTCTTCAGCGACCGGGTGTCGAGGGTGACGCTGTCCTTTTCGCCGCCGCCGATCAGGCGAGTGTGGGCGATGACCCGGGTGTCGCCAGGTTTCACATAGCCCTGCGCCTCGCCGGCCTTCTGGCCGTCATCCAGCACGCCTTGCATGTCGGCTGCGGTGCTCAGCACCCAGTTGTGACCCATGACGTTCTTTGGCATGTCACCGGGGTGGGTGAGGGTGACGGTGAACGAGGTGCACGCCTTGGGTACGGTGATGGCGGCCTTGTCGAAGGTCATCTGGTCGGTGCCATGGATTTCCACGGCGCATTGCTCCGCCGACCAGGCGGCAGGGGCCGCGGCAAGCAGGGCGAGGAGCAGAAGCTGGCGAGTCATGTACGGTTCCTGGGCGATAAAAGGGTCACATCGTTCAGACGAACCGGCGCGGCTGCGCTTTACCTGCGTGTGCTGCCCTGGTGAATTTCCCGCTGGCCCGCTCGTTCATCTAGTCAGGCGCCGCCATGGCGCAAAACCCGATTACGCCGCCAAAGCGGCCCTGGCTTGAGGTGACCGTACATGAGTGAACTGCTGAGCTTTGCCATCGAACCCCTGGACGCCACGCGCGGCAACCTGCCGCTGCTGGTGCGCGCACCGGAGCCGGGGGTTGACCTGCTGGAGGCCTTTGCCGAATTGCAGCCGCTGGTGGACCGGCACCTGCTGCAGGCGGGTGGCATCCTGTTCCGCGGGTTCGAGGTAGGTGGCGCCGAAGCCTTCCGTCAGTTTGCCGCCTCTTTCGGGCACCCGCTGCTCAATTACGAGTTTGGCTCCACGCCACGCAGCAACGTGACAAAGGGCGTTTACACCTCAACGGAGTACCCCGCGCACCAGAGCATCCCGCTGCACAACGAGCAGGCCTACACCCTGGAATGGCCGATGAAGATCTGGTTCTACAGCGTGATCCCCGCCGAGACCGGTGGCGAGACGCCGATTGCCGACAGCCGGGAGGTGTACCGGCGCATGCCGGTGCGCATTCGCCAACGTCTGGAAGAGAAAGGGCTGATGTACGTGCGCAACTACGGTAACGGCCTGGACGTGGAGTGGTCGCAAGTGTTCAACACCGAAGACCCGCGCCAGGTCGAGGCCTACTGCCGGGCGCATGCCATCGAGTGTATCTGGAAGGACGACGGCGAGCTGCGCACCCGCCAGCGTTGCCAGGTGGTGGGGCGCCACCCCGTGACCGGGGACAATGTGTGGTTCAACCAGGCGCACCTCTTTCATGTGTCGAACCTGCAACCAGAAGTGCGTGAGTCGCTGATGGACATCGTCGAGGAAGAGGACCTGCCGCGCAACGTGTACTACGGCGACGGTACGACCATCGAAGATTCGCTACTCGATGAAGTGCGCGGGGTGCTGGATGACTGCACCATCAGTTTCCCTTGGCTGGCGAATGATGTGCTGATGCTCGACAACATGCTCGCGGCGCATGCGCGGTCGCCGTTTACCGGCAAGCGCAAGGTGGTGGTAGCGATGGCCGAGGGGTATTCCGAACTGCTGCGCTGAAGGGCTCTGAGGTACCGTGTTCCTGCAGTGTTATCACTGTCCTCAGGAACGATGCAGGACCTGTGGGAGCGGGTTCACCCGCGAAGAATCCAGCGCGGAGAATGGCACCGGCTTTGCCGGTGTTCGCGGCTGAAGCCGCTCCCACAGTGATTGCGTCAACTTTTAGAGTCTCGGCAAGCCCGTTCTCCGCTGCCCCCCTAAATCAGCCCCCCATGCCTTCGTCTGACAGTTACCGCTCGACTGCCAGGACACCGCTCGACATGAATGCTGATCAAACGCTCAAGCTCGCCCGCCGCTTCATCGAACTCAGCCCCGACAAGCGCCGCCTGTTCCTCAAGGCGCTGCAGGGCGAGGGCATGGACTTTTCCGTGCTGCCGATCGCGCCCGGTGTGGAAGTAGCTGAGCGCGACCAGCTATCGTACGCCCAGCGGCGCATGTGGTTCCTCTGGCAGCTCGACCCGCAGGGCGCGGCGTACAACCTGCCCATGGCTGTGCGCTTGCATGGCACGCTGGACCTGGCTGCCCTGCAGCACGCCTTCGACGCCCTGATCGCCCGTCACGAAACCCTGCGTACCCGGTTCGTCGCCGATGGCGATGACGTACGCCAGCAGGTCGATGCGGTCGCTGCCCCGTTGCAGCTGCGCCAGGATGCCCTGGCCGAACTGGATGAAAGTGCCCGCCAGGCCGCTGTCGAGTCCATCGCCGAAGCCGAGGCGCTGACCCCGTTTGACCTGGCCAGCGGCCCGCTGCTGCGTGTGCGCCTGCTGCAACTGGACCCGCAAGATCACGTGTTGCTACTGACCCTGCACCATATCGTCGCCGACGGTTGGTCGATGAACGTGCTGATCGACGAGTTCCTGCGCCTGTACGACGCCGCCGTGGCGGGTACCGACGCCACCCTTGAGCCGCTGCCAATCCAGTATCGCGACTATGCCCTGTGGCAGCGCAGCTGGCTGGAAGCCGGAGAACAGGAGCGCCAGCTGGCTTACTGGCAAGCCCGTCTGGGTGATGACCATTCACCGCTGGAACTGCCATTGGACCGCACACGCCAGGGCCGGCCCAGCTACCGGGGCGCACGCCACGAGTTCCCCATCGCCACAGACGTCGCCGAGCGCTTGCGCGGTGTGGCGCGCAAGCACAACGTCACCCTGTTCATGATCCTGCTGGCTGCCTTCAAGCTGCTATTACAGCGCTACAGTGGCCAGGCAACGATCCGCGTCGGCGTCCCCATCGCCAACCGCAACCGTGCCGAAGGCCAGGGCCTGATCGGCTGCTTCATCAATACCCAAGTGCTGCACACCGAGATCGACCCGCTGCTGGACATCACTGGGCTGCTGCAGCGCGTGCGCGAGACCGCTTTGGGCGCGCAAAGCCACCAGGACCTGCCGTTCGAGCAGTTGGTCGAGGCCCTGGAGCTGCCGCGCAGCACCGAGAGCCCGTTGTTCCACGTACTGTTCAACCACCAGGCCCAAGTGGCTGATGTGCAGGCCATCGAAACCCGTTCGGGCCTGACCCTGGCGCCGATCGCGCTGGAAAAGCACACCGCCCGCTTCGACCTGGCGCTGGACACCCACGAACGCGCCGGGCAGTTGCACGCGGCTTTTACCTACGCAACGGATGTGTTCGACACCACTACCGTCGAAGCCTTGGGCATACAGTGGCTGGCCTTGGTGCAAGCGCTGGCTGATGAAACCGGTGGTGCTGTAGGTGAGCTGGCATTGCCGGGCCTGGCCGTTGCCCACAGTGAGCCGAAGCCGGTCGAGGCAACCTTGCCGGTGCTCCAACGCTTTGCCGCTGCCGCCAGCAGTCACCCCGAACGTACGGCGGTAATGGCCGCGGGCGAGCAAGCCAGTTTTGCCGAGCTCGATGCCCGTGCCGAAGCTATTGCCGGCCGCTTGAACCAGGCCGGGGTAGGGCCGGACACGCTGGTCGGCGTGTTGGCCGACCGCAGCGTTGGCATGCTTGCCAGCATCCTTGGCGTGCTCAAGGCCGGTGGCGCATACCTGCCACTTGAGCCTGAACAGCCGCCCGAACGCCTGCACTACATGCTGGCCGACAGCGGCACGCGCTTGGTGCTGGCCCCCGGTAGCTGGCAGGCCGAACTTGCCGATGGCGTGCAGCGCATCGACTGGGTGCAGACGGGTAACGTCCGTGCCGTTCGCCTGGCGCCCGAGCCGGCCAACCTGGCCTATGTGATCTACACCTCTGGCACCACCGGGCAACCCAAGGGCGTGGCGATCAGTCACGGCGCTCTGGCCAACTACGTGGATGGCATCGCCGCGCGCCTGCCGGTCGAACGCATCCGCAGCATGGCCCAGGTCTCGACGCCGGCTGCCGACCTGGGCCACACCATGCTGTTCGGCGCACTGTGCGGTGGCCACACCCTGCACATGCTGTCACGCCAGCAGGTGCTGGATGCCGAAGGCTTCGCCGCCTACCTGGCCGAGCATCAGGTAGATGCGCTTAAAATCGTGCCGTCTCACCTGGAGGCGATGCTGGTGGCCGGCCGTTCGGCATTGCCTGCGCAGTGCCTGGTGCTCGGTGGCGAGGCCGTCAGCCCGGGCCTGCTGGGCAAGATCCGCCAACTGGATCCGGCACTGAAGGTGTTCAACCACTACGGCCCGACCGAGACCACTGTCGGCGTGCTGGTCGCCGAACTTGACGAGCACGCCAGCCTCGGCAAGCCATTGGGCAATACCCGGGTTGTGGTACTCGACCGCTGCCTGCAGCCGCTGCCAACCAAGGCCAAGGGCGAGCTGTACATCGGCGGCACCGGTTTGGCCCGTGGTTACCTGAACCGCCCGGCGCTCACTGCCGAGCGCTTTGTCCCCGACCCAGGCGGCAGCCACGGTCAGCGCCTGTACCGCAGCGGTGACTGGGTACGCCAAGGCAGCGACCTGCAATTTGTCGGGCGTATGGATGGCCAGGTGAAAATCCGTGGCTACCGCGTGGAGCTGGCCGAAATCGAAAACCAGCTGCGTACGCTGGACGGTGTCGCCAACGCGGTGGTTCGCGTTCATGGCCAGGCCCCGCAACTGCAACTGGCCGCATGGCTGGTGCCCACACAGGTGCCGGCCGACAGCATGGCCTGGCAGGACACCATCCGCGCCACCCTCAAAGGCCTGTTGCCCGAGCACATGGTGCCTGCCTATGTGATGGTGCTGGAGCACATGCCGGTCACCGTCAACGGCAAGGTCGACCTGAAGGCATTGCCAGAGCCGGTCGCTACCCAGGTGGCGTACCAGGCGGCGCAAACCCCGCTGCAAGTGCAGCTGGCACAAATCTGGGCCGAAGTCCTGCAGGTACCGCAGGTAGGCCTGACGGATAACTTCTTCGCCCTCGGCGGCCACTCGCTGCTGGCCACCCAGGCCGTATCACGGGTGCGCAAGCAACTGGGCGTGGATCTTGCGCTGCGCACCCTGTTCGACACCGTCGATTTGCAGGCCTTTGCCCAGGCAGTGGCCGAAGGCGAGCAGGGTGCAGGCCTGGAGATCGAAATACTTGACCGCCAGCAGCGGCTGCCAGTGTCCCGTTCGCAGAACCGCCAGTGGCTGTTCTGGAAGCTGAACCCCGAAAGCCTGGCCTACAACACGCCAATGGCCGTGCGCATGCAGGGCAGTCTTGACCGTGCGGCGGTACAGGCTGCGCTGGACGCCTTGGTCGCCCGCCACGAGTCGCTGCGCACGGTGTTCGTCGAGGCCGAAGGCTTGCCTTGGCAGCGTATTCTGCCGGCCGCCCCGGTGCCCATCGGTTTTGAAGACCTCAGCGGCCAGGACCACGCGGCGCAGATGCGCAAGCTGGAAGCCGAAGCCTTCGTGCCGTTCGACCTGGAGCGCGGCCCGCTGCTGCGTGCCCGCCTGTTCAAGGTGCATGCGCAGGAGCACCTGTTGTCGCTGACCCTGCACCACATCGTTTCCGATGGCTGGTCGATGAGCCTGCTGGTGCGCGAGTTCGCTGCTGCCTATAACGCAGCGGCCACCGGCCAGACACATGCCATCGAGCCGCTACCGGTGCAGTACGCCGACTTCGCCGCCTGGCAGCGCAAATGGCTTGCCGAAGGGCAGATGCAGGCGCAGATCGACTATTGGAAGGCCCGCCTTGAAGATGACTTCGAAGTGCTGGAACTCCCCGCCGATCGCATTCGGCCGCAGGTCAAAAGCTACCAGGGCAGCCGCTTTGACGTGCGCCTGCCGCTGGCCCTGACCGAGCGCCTGCGGGCACTGGCGGTGGCATCCAACGCCACGCTGTTCCATGTGTTCCTGGCGGCTTACGCCATCGTGCTGTCGCGCTACAGCCGCAAGGGTACGCTGAACATCGGCGTACCGGTCACCAACCGCAACCGCCTGGAGCTGGAAGGGCTGATCGGCTTCTTCATCAATGTGGTGGTGGCCCGTATTGGCGTGGATGGCAGCCAACCGTTCCCGCAGCTGCTGGCTGCGATCAAGGAAACCACCTTGCAGGCCCAGGCCAACAAGGATGTGCCGTTCCTGGAGGTGGCCGAGGCGCTGTACCCCGACCGGGACCAGGGCGTGAACCCGTTCTTCCAGGTGCTGTACAACCACCTGCGCGACTTGGGCGAGCAGGTGTCCAGCGATGCCCTGCACGGCCTGAGCGTCAAGGAAGTGGACCTGCTGGAGCCGGGCGCGCAGTACGACATTTCGCTGAACACGCTGGAGCGCTCCGATGGTGTGACGGCTTCGTTCAACTACTCGACCGACCTGTTCGACGCAGCCCGTATCGAGCGCATGGCCGGGCACTGGCAGGCGCTGCTGGAGGCCATCTGCGCCGAACCGCAGCGTTGCGTTGCCGAGCTGGACTTCCTTGGCAGCACCGAGCGCCAGCAACTGACCCATGGCTGGAACCCGACGCCAGCAGCCAGCAGCGGCCTGTGCGCGCACCAGTTGCTGGAGCGTCAGGCACGTGAGCGGCCAGACGCCTTGGCGCTGATTTTCGACGACCAGCAGATGACCTATGCCGAGCTGGACCGTAGCAGCAACCAGCTGGCGTATCGCCTGCGGGCACTGGGCGTAGGCCCGGACTGCCTGGTCGGCGTTGCCGTCGAGCGTGGCTTGGGCATGGCCTTGGCGCTGATCGCCATTCACAAGGCCGGAGGCGCGTATGTGCCGCTGGACCCAGACTACCCGCAGGATCGACTGGCCTACATGGTCGAGGACAGCAAAATCGGCTTGCTGCTGGCCGATGCCGCCTCGCGTGAGCGCCTGCAGCTGGCCAAGCAGCTGCCTTGCGTGGTGCTGGAGCCTGGCAGCGAGTGGTTGCAAGCCTGGCCAGCCGAGCGGCTACCGAACCTGGTTACGCCACAAAACCTGGCATACGTCATCTACACCTCCGGTTCCACCGGTATGCCCAAGGGCGTGGCCATCGACCACCATGCCTTGTCGGTGTTCTGCCAGGTGGCCGGCGACTATTCGCGGTTGAGCCCGCACGACCGTGTGTTGCAGTTCGCCACTTTCAGCTTCGATGGCTTCATCGAGCAGTTCTTCCCGCCGCTGGCCTGCGGCGCCTGCGTGGTGCTGCGCGACCTGCGGCTGTGGGATACAGCCACCTTGCTGGATGAAATCAACCGCCACGGCGTAACCGTGGCCGACCTGCCTGCCGCCTACTGGCGCCTGTTGGCGCTGGAGCGTCGCGGCCCCGAAGCCTATGGCCGACTGAAGCAGATTCACGTGGGTGGCGAGGCAGTGCCGGAAGACGCCCTGCGCGCCTGGCTGGCCGATGGGCCGCCAGCCGTGCGCCTGCTGAACACCTATGGCCCGACGGAGGCCACCGTGGTCGCCACCACCTATGACTGCTCTGTGATGACCGAGCAGCAGATCAGCCTGGGGGGGGTGCCTATCGGCCGAGCCTTGCCAGGCCGCAGCCTGCATGCGCTGGACGATGGCCTGGCGCCAACCCCGGTGAGTGTGCCCGGTGAGCTGTTCATCGGCAGTGCAGGCTGCCTTGCACGCGGTTACCACCAGCGGCCATCGCTCACTGCCGAGCGCTTCATCCCCGACCCGTTCGACCCTGTTGGCGGTGGCCGCCTGTACCGCACTGGCGACCTCGGCTACTACGACGAGAACGGCCAGCTGGCCTATCGCGGCCGGGTCGACCATCAGGTGAAAGTACGAGGTTTTCGCATCGAGCTAGGCGAAATCGAGCAGTCCCTGCGGGCGCACCCGGACGTGCGCGAGGCCACCGTGCTGGCTATCGACCTGCCCACTGGCAAACAACTGTGTGCCTATGCCGTGCCAGTTGAAGGCCACAGCGGTGACTTGCGCCTGGCGCTGAAGCAGTACCTCAAGGGCAGCCTGCCGGACTACATGATCCCGTCTTATCTGGTGACCCTGCCAAGCATGCCCCTGACCCCCAGCGGCAAGCTCGACCGCAAGGCGCTGCCGCTGCCCGACCCAAGCCAGCCGCAGCATGACTACGAGGCGCCACAGACCGAGCGGCAACAGCAGCTGGCCACGCTCTGGGCGCAGTTGTTGAACGTTGCCCGGGTGGGCCTGAACGACAACTTCTTCGAGCTCGGCGGCCACTCCCTGCTGGCCGCTCAGGCGGTGTCACGGATCAACGTGGAGCTGGGGCTCGACGTGCCCCTGCGGCTGATCTTCAGCCACCCCGAACTGCGCGCGTTCGCCCAGGCACTGGACGAGCAAGGTCTATCGCTTTCCGACGACGGCCTGAGCGATATCGAACAAATGATGAACGCATTCACAGAGGCCTGATATGGAACTCACTGCAGCACAACGTATCGCCCAACGTTTCGTCGGCCTCCCCGTGGAGCAGCGCCAGCAGATCCTGGAAAAGATGCAGGCCAGCGGCCAGAGCTTCCGCCTGCTGCCCATCGTGCCCGCACGCCAGGGCCTGGCGCGCATCCCGCTGTCGTATGCCCAGCAGCGCCTGCTGTTCCTCTGGCAGTTGGAGCCTGCCAGCCCGGCCTACAACGTGCCGATGGCGGTGCGCCTGAAAGGTGCGCTGGACCAGGCGGTGCTGCAACAGGCACTGGATGCGCTGGTGCAGCGTCACGAGTCACTGCGCACACGCTTTGCCTCTGATGAGGGGGCGTTCCATCAGGAAATTCTCGATCACTGCCAGCTATCGCTGGAGCGGGTGATGCTCGACGGCCCGCCCGATGAAGCCTCGTTGAGCGTGGCCGTGGACGCAGCCCTCAAGCAGCCGTTCGATCTGCTGACAGGGCCGCTGCTGCGGGTGACCCTGCTGCGCGTGGCGCAAGAGGAGCATGTGTTGGCGCTGAGTATGCACCACATCATCTCTGACGGTTGGTCGAGCGATGTACTGGTGCAGGAGTTCATCCAGCTGTATACCGCCCTGGCCGAAGGCCGTCAGGCGCAGTTGCCGGCCTTGCCGATCCAGTACGCCGACTACGCCATCTGGCAGCGTGCCTGGCTGGAAGCCGGCGAAGCACAGCGACAGCTGGAATATTGGCAGACACAGCTGGGCGATGAGCAGCCGGTGCTTAGCCTGCCACTGGACTTCGAGCGCCCGGCCACGCCAAGCCAGCGCGGCGCGGTGGTGCGCGTGGACATTGCCGGCGAACAGGCCGAAGCCCTGCGCAACCAGGCGCGCAAGGGTGGCCATACGTTGTTCGTGCTGGTGCTGGCGGCCATGGCGGTGGTGCTGTCGCGTTACAGCGGCCAGGCCGATATCCGCATCGGCGCGCCGAACGCCGGGCGCAACCGCAAGGAGCTGGAAGGCCTGATCGGCTTCTTCATCAACACCCAGGTGCTGCGCGTGCAGGTGGACGAGCGCGCCACCTTTGCCGCGCTGCTGGAGCAGGTCAAGGACGTGATCGGCGGCGCACAGTCGCACCAGGAACTGCCGTTCGAGCACCTGGTGGATGCCTTGCTGCCGGAGCGCAACCTGGCCCACAACCCGCTGTTCCAGTTCAAGATCAACCAGCACGTGGCCGCCAGCGACACCGAACGCAAGCGGCTGGGTACGCTGGAGGTGGAGGGTTTTGCCCGTGACGGTGGCGACGCGCGCTTTGACCTGGCGTTCGATTTTTCCGACAAGGCCGAAGGCATTGAAGGCTACTTCACCTACGCAACTGACCTGTTCGAGCAGGCCACCATCGAGCGTATGGCTGGCTCATTGCGCCATGTGCTGGGTGCGCTGACCCGCGACCCGCAGCAGGTAATCGTCGACTGCCCAGAGCTTGTGGCTGCGCTGCCGGCTGCTGTGCAGTCTTATCCGCAGGGTGACATTCTTGCGTTGTGGCGCCAGGCCATAGCCCAAGGCCAGGCCCACGGCGGCGTGCGAGCCGGTGAGCGGTTCATGACCCAGGCCGGGCTGGAGGCAGCGTCCAATCGCCTGGCCAGCTTCCTGCGCCAGCGCGGTGTGGGTGCTGGCAGCATCGTAGCCTTGTGCTTGCCGCGTTCCATCGAGTGGGTCAGCGCCTTGCTCGCGGTGCTCAAGAGCGGTGCGGCTTACCTGCCGCTGGACGGCCAGCAACCGCAGGAGCGCCTGCAACAACTGATTGCTGACAGTGGTGCTTCAGTGCTGTTGCACGAACCCGGTGATGACCGTTTCACCGACCTGCAAGGTGTACAGGTGATTGCCTGCGAGCACACCGCCTGGGCAACCTGCAGCGACAGCCCGGTCGAGGTGGCCATCGCGCCTGAGCAGCCGGCTTACCTGATCTACACCTCCGGTTCGACCGGCCAGCCGAAAGGCGTGGTGGTCAGCCACGGCGCGCTGGCCAGCTACACCCAGGCCGTGCTGGAGCGCCTGCAACTGCCGGGCTCGGCCAGCATGGCAATGGTGTCCACTCCCGCAGCCGACCTGGGCCATACCGTGCTGTTCGGCGCTCTGGCTTCCGGCCGCTTGCTGCATCTGTTGCCACAAGAGCTGGCATTCGACCCGGATGGCTTCGCCAGCTACATGACGCAGCATCAGGTTGGCGTGTTGAAGCTTGTTCCGAGCCACTTGCAAGGTTTGCTGCAAGCAGCCCGCGGTGCTGATGTACTGCCCGCCGAAGCGCTGATCCTGGGGGGCGAGGCATGCAGCTGGAGCTTGCTGGAAAAGGTCCGCGAACTGCGCCCAGGCTGCCGGGTAATCAACCACTACGGCCCGACCGAAACCACGGTCGGTGTGCTTACCTTTGAACCCGGCCCGCCTGTGCCAGGCTGCCGTACGGTGCCGGTCGGTCGCCCGCTGGGCAATGCCTGCGCCCAGGTGTTGGATGGCTACCTCAACCCACTGGCGGCACAGGTGCCCGGTGAGCTGTACCTGGGCGGGCAGGGCGTGGCCCAGGGCTACCTGGGCCAGCCCGCGCTGACCGCCGAGCGCTTCGTGCCGGCCGAGAACGGTTTGCGCCTGTATCGCACGGGTGACCGTGCACGGCTGACGGCCGATGGCCTGGTCGAGTTCATTGGCCGTGCCGATGACCAAGTTAAAATCCGCGGTTACCGCGTGGAGCCGGGTGAAGTTGGCCGAATGTTGGCTGGCCTGCCGGGCGTCAACGATGCGGTGGTGCTGGCGTTGCCGCTGGAGGGCGACGCCGAGCGCTTGCAACTGGTGGCCTACGCCGTGGCCGAAGGTGGTGTGACCGTGCAGCAGTTGCAGGCGCAACTGCAAGCACGCCTGCCGGACTATATGGTGCCGGCACAGATGCTGTTGCTGGAGCGCCTGCCGCTGACCGTCAACGGCAAACTGGACAAGCGAGCGTTGCCAGCGCCTGGCGCAGTGAGCCGTGGTTATGTGGCGCCAGAAGGGGAGATAGAAGAGAAACTGGCCGCCGTGTGGGCCGATGTACTGAAGCTGGAGCAGGTGGGTAGCAGCGACAACTTCTTCGAGCTGGGCGGCGATTCCATCCTCAGCCTGCAGATCATCGCCCGCGCCAAGCGCCAGGGTATCAAGATCACCCCCAAGCAACTGTTCGAGCAACAGACCATCGCCCAACTGGCCCAGGTGGCCAAGCGCATCGAGGCCAAGCAACCTGCCACCGCATCGGCACCCGTGGACCCCGGTATCAGTGGCGAGGCGGTATTGCTGCCCGCCCAGGTGCGCTTCTTCGAGATGGCTATTGCCCAGCCTGCGCACTGGAACCAGTCCGTATTGCTCGAACCGGCCGACCCGGTACAGGTGTCGCAACTGGAAGCAGCCCTGCGCGCGGTGGTTAAACACCACGATGCCCTGCGCCTGCGCTTTACCCAAGGTAGCGACCAGTGGCAAGCACGCTTCCAGCCCCTGGACACTGCGCCGCTGCTACGCCAGCACACGTTGGCCTCGCTGGACGACATGGACGCTGCCGGCAATGACGTGCAGGCCAGCCTGAACCTGGAGCACGGGCCGTTGCTGCGTGCCGAACTGTTCGACTTCGCCGATGGCCAGCAGCGCCTGCTGCTGGTGGTTCATCACCTGGTGGTGGACGGTGTGTCGTGGCGCGTCCTCCTGGAAGACCTGCAGGAGGCCTATCAGCAATTGCTGAACGGCCAGGCCTTGAGCCTGCCCGCCAAGACCAGCCCGGTGAATACCTGGGCGGAGCGCCTTGCCGCTCACGCCAGTAGCCCGGCCTTGCACGCACAGCAAGGCTACTGGCAGCAGGTGCTGGCCGGCGACAACGCCGAACTTCCGCGGGACAACCCACAGGGCAGCCTGGACAACACCCATGCCCGCACCGCCGCCACGCGACTGGACGCCGAGCGTACCGCCAAGCTGCTGAAGCAGGCCCCTGCCGCCTACCGCACGCAGATCAACGACCTGCTGCTGACTGCACTGGCGCGCACGCTGTGCCAGTGGAGTGCCCAGGACAACGTACTGGTGCAGCTGGAAGGGCACGGTCGCGAAGACCTGTTCGACGACCTCGACCTCAGCCGCACCGTGGGCTGGTTCACCAGCCTGTTCCCGATGCGCCTTGCCCCTGGCCATGACCTTGGCCAATCGATCAAACGGGTGAAGGAGCAGTTGCGCGCAGTACCGGACAAAGGCATCGGCTATGGCCTGCTGCGCTACCTTGGCGCCCCCGAGGTGCGTGAGCAACTGGCGAGCGCCGCCCAGCCCCGTGTCACCTTCAATTACCTGGGCCAGTTCGACGCCAGCTTTGATAGCGAAGGCAGCGCACTGTTCACCCCAAGCGGTGAAGCGGCAGGTCGCACCCAATGTGCCGGTGCGCAGCTGGGTAACTGGCTGAGCATCACAGGCCAGGTATACGGCGGCGAACTGTTCCTGGAGTGGACCTATAGCGCCGACGTTCACCATCCGGCCACCATCGAGCGCTTGGCCCAAGCCTACGGGCAGGCCCTGACAGAACTGGTCGAGCATTGCTGCAATACCCAACACCAAGGTGTGACGCCATCTGATTTCCCGCTGGCCGCGCTGACCCAGGCGCAACTGGACAGCCTGCCGCTGGCCGCCGGGCAGATCGCCGATGTGTACCCGCTGTCGCCCATGCAGCAGGGCATGCTGTTCCACACCCTGTACGACCAGCAGGCCGGCAACTACATCAACCAGCTGCGCGTGGACGTGCACGGGCTGGATGTGCAGCGCTTCAAGCAGGCCTGGCAGGCCACTTTCGATGCCCACGACATCCTGCGTACCGGCTTCCTCATGCAGGGCGAGCTGGACCAGGCGGTGCAGGTGGTACGCAAGACGGTCGAGCTGCCATTCAGCGAGCACGACTGGCGCGGCCAACCGGCGCTGGAGCAGGCCTTGCAGGCGTTGGCCGAAGGCGAGCGCCAGCGCGGCTTTGACCTGGCCGCAGCGCCATTGCTGCGCCTGGTACTGGTACGCACGGGCGATGACAGCCACCAGCTGATCTACACCAACCACCATATCCTCATGGACGGCTGGAGCACCTCGCGCTTGCTGGGTGAAGTGCTGCAACGCTATGCCGGGGTGGTGCCACAAGCGCAGGCCACTCATTACCGTGACTACATAGCCTGGCTGCAAGGCCAGGATGCCGCCGTGGCAGAAGCCTTCTGGAAGGCCCAGCTGGCTTCCCTCGATGAGCCGACCCGTTTGGCTCAGGCCATCGCCGGCAGCGCAGGTGCTGGCGGCAGCGGCTACGGCGACCGTCGCCTGGCCTTCGACCGCGAGCAGACCGCACGCATCGAAGCCTTCGCCCGGGCCAACCGGGTCACGGTCAACACCTTGGTGCAATCGGCCTGGCTGCTGCTGTTGCAGCGTTGCACCGGCCAGGCCAGCGTGTGCTTCGGCGCCACGGTCGCCGGCCGCCCGGCAGACCTGCCGGGGGTGGAAGAGCAGATTGGCCTGTTCATCAATACCCTGCCGGTCATCGGTGCACCGCGTGCCGAGCAGACTGTAGCCGAGTGGATCGGCCAGGTGCAGGCTGGCAACCTGGCTGGGCGCGAATTCGAGCACACCCCGCTGTACGACGTGCAGCGCTGGGCGGGGCAGGGCGGTGACGCGCTGTTCGACAGCATCCTGGTGTTCGAGAACTACCCGGTGTCCGAGGCGCTGCAACAAGGCGCGCCCGGTGGCCTGCGCTTTGGCGAGGTGGCCGTGCAAGAGCAGACCAACTACCCGCTGACCCTGGTGGTGGAACTGGGCGCGACCCTGTCGGTGCAGTACAGCCATGACCGTACGTTGTGGAGCGACGACACCATTGACCGTTTGGCGGGCTACTTCAGCAACCTGCTTGAGGCGCTAACTGAAAACACTGATGCACTGGTTGGTGAATTGCCAATGCTGGCCCAGGCAGAACGGCAACTGATGATCGAAGGCTGGAACCACACCCAAGCGGCCTATCCGAACGAGCGCAGCATTCATTCGTTGATCGAAGCTCAGGTATTTGCCACCCCGGACGCTCCGGCACTGGTGTTTGGCGAGCAGGCTCTGAGCTACGCTGAGCTCAACCGCCGCGCCAACCAACTGGCGCACAAGCTGCGCGAACTGGGCGTTGGCCCGGATGCGCTGGTGGGCATCGCCATGGAGCGCAGCCTGGAGATGGTCATTGGCTTGCTGGGGATTGTGAAGGCAGGCGGCGCCTACGTGCCGCTGGACCCGGAGTACCCACAGGACCGCCTGGCCTACATGTTTGAAGACAGCGGTATCGCCTTGCTGCTGACCCAGTCGCATCTGCGTGACAACCTGCCGATTCCGGCCGGCCTGCGCAGCCTGGACCTGGATGTCGAAGACCTCAGCGGCTTCAGCGATGCCAACCCGGCCGTCGATGTGGCGCCGCTGAACCTCGCCTACGTGATCTACACCTCCGGCTCCACCGGCCGCCCGAAAGGTGCCGGCAACAGTCACCAGGCCCTGGTCAACCGCCTGTGGTGGATGCAGAAGGCCTACGGCCTGGACGCCAGCGACAGCGTGCTGCAGAAAACCCCGTTCAGCTTCGACGTGTCGGTGTGGGAATTCTTCTGGCCGTTGATGACCGGCGCGCGCTTGGTGGTGGCCCAGCCAGGGGCGCACCGCGACCCGCAACTGCTGGTCGACACCATCAACCACCATGGCATCAGCACCCTGCACTTCGTACCGTCGATGCTGCAGGCGTTCATGACCCACGAAGCGGTCGAAAGCTGCACCACCCTCAAGCGCGTGGTGTGCAGCGGTGAAGCGCTGCCGGCCGAGCTGGCGCGTCAAACCCTGCAACGGCTGCCGGCTGCGGGCCTGTACAACCTGTACGGTCCGACCGAAGCGGCCATCGATGTGACCCACTGGACCTGCCAGCCGGACGAAAGCATCAGCGTGCCGATTGGCCAGCCGATCGACAACCTCAAGACGCATATCCTCGAAGGCAGCCTGCAACCGGCCGTGCGTGGCAGTGCGGGCGAGCTGTACCTGGGCGGGGTCGGCCTGGCTCGCGGCTACCACCAGCGCCCATCGCTGACCGCCGAACGCTTCGTGCCGGACCCGTTCAGTGCTAACGGCGGGCGCTTGTACCGCACCGGCGACCTGGCGCGCTACCGCGGCGATGGCGTGATCGACTATGCCGGGCGTATCGACCACCAGGTGAAAATCCGCGGCCTGCGTATTGAACTGGGCGAGATCGAAGCGCGCCTGCTTGAACTGCCAAGCGTGCAGGAAGCGGTGGTGCTGGCGCAGGACGGGCCGAGCGGCAAGCAGCTGGTGGGCTATGTGGTGCCTGTCGACAACACGCAAGATGAAAGCGCGCTGCGCGACAGCCTGCGCGAAGCGCTCAAGGCCGGTTTGCCGGATTACATGGTGCCGGCTCACTTGTTGCTGCTCGACAAGCTGCCAGTAACGCCGAACGGCAAGCTCGACCGCAAGGCCCTGCCGCAGCCGGATGCCAGCCAGTTACAAGGCGAGTACATCGCACCGCAGAGCGAGCTGGAACAGCAGATCGCGGCGATCTGGGCGGATGTGCTGAAGCTGGAAAAGGTCGGGCTGAACGACAACTTCTTTGAGCTGGGTGGGCACTCCTTGTTAGCCACCTCGGTAATTGTGCGCATCCAGGAGCAAGCGGGTGTAGCGGCCGAACTGAAAGAACTCTTCGAGTTCCCGGTGCTGGCCGACTTCAGCCGCCGGCTCGAGGGCAAGGCGCCAATTGTCGATACCACCCAGGACCAGCTGGCCAGGTCCCTGGCGCTGCTGGATAGCCTGAGCATGGAAGAACTCGATGAACTGATTTCCTGAGCCTTCTGCCTTGTGGCAGCAATGGTCTTGCATAAGCTCTGCAAGCTGGCGCCATCACTGTGGGAGCGGGCTTGTCCCGCGAACACCGGCGAAGCCGGTGCCATGCACTGCGTGGCCCCCTTCGCGGGACAAGCCCGCTCCTACAGTGGACACTCCTGCAGGCCTGGAGCAGCCTCCAGTCTCATGCGTACAGATGCCGCGCGATACCTGCCACGAATTTCCGGCTAAATCCATGCCACCACTCAACCGTCTAACTACGGAGGAAATTGATGAGCTGATTTCTTAGGAGATTCCCTGTGCAAGAGCTGCTCGATACAGTCGTATCGTTGTCCACCCAAAAACGTAAGGCGTTGGCAGCCTTGCTCAAGAAACAAGGCGTGAACCTGTACGGTGTTACGCCAATCCTCCCGAGGCCCCCTGAAGAACCGGCGTTGCTTTCCTATGCCCAGCAACGCCTGTGGATTCTGTCGCAGCTGGGCGAGGTCAGCAGCGCGTACAACCTTTCGTCCGTCTTGCGTTTCAAAGGCCATCTGGACATCCAGGCCCTGCAGCGCAGTTTCGAGACCTTGATCGAACGCCATGAAACGCTGCGTACCACTTTCCAGCTGGAGGGGGATCGGGCGGTTCAGGTAATCCACCCTCGCATTCCTTTCGAACTGGCTATTGAAGTGCTGGAGCAGGCTGACGACAACCATCTGCGTCAGCGTGTCGAGGCCGAAGCGCACTTGCCTTTCGACCTGCAGCAGGGCCCGCTGCTGCGTGTGCACCTGCTGCGTCTGGCGGCGGACGAGCATGTGCTGGTGTTGACCCTGCACCACATTGTCTCCGACGGCTGGTCGATGCCGGTGATGGTCAACGAGCTGGTGCAGCTCTACCACGGCCACAGCCAGGGCCAGGCGCTGGAACTGCCGGCACTGCCGGTGCAGTACGCCGATTACGCCACCTGGCAGCGCAACTGGATGGAGGCCGGCGAACAAGAGAAGCAACTGGCTTACTGGACTGCCCAGTTGGGTGATGAGCAGCCTGTGCTGGAACTGCCTGTTGACCGCCCGCGCCCTGCCGTCAGCAGCTATCAGGGAGCGCGTGTCACGGTTGCGCTGGATAACGGCTTGGCTGCGGCGCTTAAACAACTGGCCCAGCAGCAGGGCGTGACACCGTTCATGTTGTTGCTGGCCAGCTTCCAGGCACTGCTGCACCGCTACAGCGGGCAGCCCGACATCCGTGTAGGCGTGCCGGTCGCCAACCGCAACCGGGTCGAGACCGAGCGCCTGATCGGCTTTTTCGTCAACACCCAGGTGTTGCGCGCCGAATTCGATCTGACGATGACCTTCAGCCAGTTGTTGCAGCAGGTAAAGCAGTGCGCACTGGATGCCCAGGCCCATCAGGACCTGCCGTTCGAGCAGCTGGTCGAAGCCTTGCAAGTCGAGCGCAACCTGGGCCACAGCCCGCTGTTCCAGGTGATGTACAACCACCAGGCCAAGGCAAAGGGCGAGCGCTACAGCTTGCATGGGCTGGAGATGGAAGAGCTGGCCTGGGACAGTCATACGGCCAAGTTCGATCTGACCCTTGATACGTTCGAGCACGAGCAGGGTATTGGCGCGGCATTGACTTATGCGACGGATCTGTTCGATGCCACAACCATCGAGGGCATGGCCCGGCATTGGTTGAACCTGTTGCAGGGAATCGTGCGTGATCCCGGGCAGCGAGTGGTCGACTTGCCGATGATGGCTGAGCATGAGCGAATGCAGGTCATTCATGACTGGAATCGCACCCATACAAGCTTCCCCGGCGAGCGCACACTGCACCAGCTGATCGAAGCGCAGGTCCAGCGCTCTCCGGATGCCATCGCCCTGAGCTGTGGCGGCCAGACACTCAGCTACGGCGAACTGAACCGCCGGGCCAACCGCCTGGCGCATCGCCTGCGTGAGTCGGGCGTGGGCCCGGACGTGCTGGTGGGGCTGGCCGTGGAGCGTAGCCTGGAGATGGTGGTCGGCCTGCTGGGCATCCTCAAGGCAGGCGGTGCTTACGTGCCGTTGGACCCTGAATCCCCGCAGGATCGCCTGGCCTATCTGTTCGAAGACAGCGGCATTGCCCTGTTGCTGACCCAAACCCATTTGCGCGCTGCCTTGCCTGCGCCAGCGGGTATCCAGTGCCTGGCGCTGGACGAGCAGGCCCTGGCCGGCTACAGCGACGCCAACCCGGATGTGTCGGTGTCGCCGCAGAACCTGGCCTACGTGATCTACACCTCCGGCTCCACCGGCAAGCCCAAGGGCGCGTTGCTGGCGCACCATAACGTGGTGCGCCTGTTCGCGGCCACACAAGGCTGGTTCGGCTTCGATGCCAGCGACGTGTGGACGGTGTTCCATTCCTACGCCTTCGACTTCTCGGTATGGGAGTTGTATGGCGCCCTGCTGTATGGCGGCAAGGCGATCATCGTGCCGAAGGATGTGGCGCGCTCCTCGCAGGACTTCCATGCCTTGCTGGTAGACGAGCAAGTCACGGTATTGAACCAGACCCCTTCGGCGTTCCAGCAACTGATCCCGGTTGCCTGCGAAGCCGCGCAGGCTGGCCGGAAACTGGCCCTGCGCTATGTGGTGTTTGGGGGTGAGGCGCTGGATGTGAGCAGCCTCAAGCCGTGGTTCGAGGTGTTCGGCGATGGCCTGCCACGGTTGATCAACATGTATGGCATCACCGAGACCACGGTGCATGTGACCTATCGACCGATTGGCCTGGATGACCTGAAGAAGGTCGGCAGCAGCCCGATTGGCGAGGTGATTCCCGACCTCAGCTGGTACCTGCTGGACGGCGCGCTGAACCCGATCGTACCGGGCAGCCACGGTGAGCTGATGATTGGCCAGGACGGCCTGGCTCGCGGCTACCATGGCCGCCCGGCGCTGACCGCCGAGCGTTTCGTGCCGAACCCGTTCGACGGGCAGGGCGGGCGGCTTTATCGCTCGGGAGACCTGGCCCGTTACGCGGGTGATGGTGTGATCGAGTACCTGGGGCGTATCGACCACCAGGTGAAGATTCGTGGCTTCCGTATCGAGCTGGGCGAGATCGAGGCGCGCTTGCATGAGCAAGACGACGTGCGGCAGTGCGTGGTGCTGGCTCAGGATGGCCCGAGCGGCAAGCAACTGGTGGCCTACGTGGTGCCCGCCGACAGTGCGGTGGTCGGCAACCCTGAAGCGCAAGTGGCCTTGCGCGAAACGCTGCGTGAAGGGCTCAAGGCCAGCCTGCCGGACTACATGGTGCCGGCCTACGTGCTGTTCCTGGCCGAGCTGCCGCTGACCGGCAACGGCAAGCTGGACCGCAAGGCGCTGCCACAGCCGGATGCCGGCCTGCTGCAGGGCGAATACGTGGCCCCACAGAGCGCGCTCGAGCAGCAGATCGCGGCGATCTGGGCCGATGTGCTGAAGCTGGAAAGGGTTGGCCTGAACGACAACTTCTTTGAACTGGGTGGGCACTCGTTGCTGGCCACCCAGGTGATGGCGCGCCTGCAGATGGAGCTGGGCGTCAATCTGCCGCTCGGCCTGTTGTTCCAGGCCGCAGATCTGCAGACCTACGCAGCCATGATCAGTGGCCTGAATACCAATACCGATGCTGACCTGGATGACCTCCAGGACTTCATGAGCGAGCTTGAGGCAGTTTGAGATGCAAACAGATAACCGAAACATGGAACTGGTACAGCGCTTTATCGGGCTGCCTTCGGCGCAGCGCAAGCTGTTTCTGGAGAAACTTGCATCAAAAGGCATGAGCCTGGCTCAGCTCCCAATTCCGCAGACACGTCAGAACGCAGAATGGTTGCCGCTTTCCTATGCTCAGCAGCGGCAATGGTTTCTCTGGCAATTGGAGCCGCAAAGTTCGGCCTACAACATCCCAGCGGCCCTGAGGTTCAGCGGCGAGCTGGACATCGCCGCTTTGCAGCGCAGCTTCGAGGTCCTGATCGGCCGCCATGAAATCCTGCGTACCACGTTCAGCCTGGAAGATGAGCAGGCGGTACAGGTTGTTCATGCAAGCTTGAAGTTCGAACTTGCCGTGGAATCTGTGGCGTCTCAGGAGCCGGGCATCTTGCAAGCTTGCCTGGAAGCTGAGGCCCGGCAACCCTTCGATCTGCAGCATGGGCCGCTGTTGCGTGCCAAGCTGTTGAAACTCGCTCCCCAAGAGCACGTACTGGTGCTCACGTTGCACCATATCGTTGCAGACGGCTGGTCGATGCCGGTGATGGTCGAAGACCTGCTTCGGCTTTACGAGGGGGCCAGCCAAGGGCATGACATCCAGCTGCCCCCGCTGCCCATTCAGTACGCCGACTACGCCATCTGGCAACGAGCGTGGATGGAGGCCGGTGAAAAGGACCGGCAACTGGAGTACTGGCAAGCTCAACTGGGCGACGAACAGCCTGTGCTGGAGCTGCCGACAGACCGTCCTCGTCCGGCCCTCCATAGCCAGCAAGGCGCGCGGCTGGAAATCCCACTGCCTGCCGAGCTTACCTCCTCGCTCAAACGGTTGGCGCAGCAGCAAGGTGTTACACCCTTCATGTTGCTGCTGGCCAGCTTCCAGACGTTGCTGCATCGCTATTCGGGGCAGTCGGATATACGCGTGGGTGTACCCATCGCCAACCGCAACCGTGTGGAGACGGAGCGTTTGGCAGGCTTCTTCGTCAATACCCAAGTATTGCGTGCCGAGTTTGGGTTGAACATCACCTTTGCCGAACTGCTGGAGCAGGTCAGGCAGCGTGCCCTCGGTGCCCAAGCGCATCAGGACCTGCCGTTCGAGCAACTGGTCGAGGCGTTGCAGCCTGAGCGGAGCCTAAGCCTGAGCCCGTTGTTCCAGGTGATGTACAACCACCAGTCGCAAACCCGCCAAGACACCGCTCGCACCCTTCCCGGGCTGGTGATGGAGGAACTGGCCTGGGGCAGCCATATCGCCAAGTTTGATCTGGCACTGGACACCTTTGATCATGAGTCTGGCATCAGCGCAGCATTGACCTACGCAACCGACCTGTTCGATGCACCTACCATCGAACGCATGGCCGCACACTGGGTGAACCTCCTTGCCAGTATCGTGACGCAACCGAACCAGCCTGTGGCGGGCCTGTCGATGCTTGACGGCCAGGAACTGCAACGCGTCCTTCGTGACTGGAACAGCACGCAGGCGGATTATCACGCCGATCAATGCATGCACCAGTTGTTCGAGACCCAGGCAAAGGCAACGCCTGACGCACCGGCATTGCTTTTCGCTGAGCAGGAGCTGAGCTATGCACAGCTTAACGAGCGTGCCAACCAGCTGGCGCACAGGCTCCGGCAGCAAGGCGTAGGTCCGGATGTGCTGGTAGGTATCGCCATGGAGCGTACCCCGGACATGGTCGTTGGCCTGTTGGCCATTCTCAAGGCCGGCGGCGCCTACGTGCCGCTTGACCCGGAATATCCACAGGACCGCATTGAGTACATGCTCAAGGACAGCCAGTCGATATTGCTGTTGTCCCAATCGCACCTGCTTGCGCGCATGCCCGAGGAGTTTCATGCCAGGACGTTGTTGCTTGACCAGTTGTCCTTGGCGTCCTACCCCACCACTGACCCGGTTTGCATCACACAGCCGGGCAACCTGGCGTACAGCATCTACACCTCAGGTTCCACGGGTAAGCCCAAGGGCGTGCTGATCGAGCACCGCAACGTTACTGCGCTGATCGGCTGGGCACATGGTGTTTACAGCCAGCAGGATCTGTGCGGTGTGCTTGCTTCCACGTCGATCTGCTTCGACCTGTCGGTATGGGAGCTGTTTGTCACGTTGTCGGCTGGCGGCTATGTGGTTCTGGCGGCCAACGCCCTGGAGTTGCCTCATCTGGCAGCCAAAGAGCGTGTGCAACTGATCAATACCGTGCCGTCAGCGATCAAGATGCTGCACGAGACCGGAGGCTTGCCGGCTACCGTGCGCACTATCAACCTGGCCGGGGAAGCCTTGAAGCAGTCGTTGGTCGACGACCTGTACGCCACCGGGCATGTTCAGCAGGTGTATGACCTTTACGGCCCTTCGGAAGACACTACGTATTCAACCTTCACGCTTCGTGCAGCCCATGGCAAAGCCAATATTGGCCGACCCATCGCCAACAGTTCGGTCTATCTGCTGAGTGATGCTGTTGCGCCAGTGCCGGTGGGCGTGAACGGTGAACTTTACATGGCCGGGGCAGGCTTGGCGCGTGGCTATCTGGGGCGTCCGGGGCTGACTGCCGAACGTTTCATTCCAGACCCGTTCGACGAGCAGGGTGGCGGCCGCATGTACCGTACCGGCGACCTGGCCCGTTATCAGGCGGGTGGCTTGATTGAATATGTCGGCCGTATCGATCATCAGGTGAAAATCCGCGGTTTCCGTATCGAGCTGGGTGAGATCGAGGCGCGGCTACAGGCCCATGAGACTGTACGCGAAGCGGTCCTGCTGGCGCAGGATGGCCCGTCTGGCAAGCAACTAGTGGGTTATGTCGTGCCGGTTGATGAAGCGCTGACGGGCACGCCCGCGCAACAATCGTCGCTGCGTGATGCATTGCGTTCCCGGCTCAAGCAAAACCTGCCGGAGTACATGGTACCGGCACAGTTGCTGTTCCTTGCCAAACTGCCATTGACCCCTAACGGCAAACTGGATCGCAAGGCGCTACCGCAGCCCGATGTCAGCCATTTCCAGGCCAGCCATGTAGCGCCCCGTTCGGAGCTGGAACGTGAAATTGCAGCGGTATGGGCCAGCGTGCTGAAGCTTGAAAAAGTGGGTATTACCGATAACTTCTTCGAGCTGGGCGGCGATTCGATCATTTCCTTGCAGGTGGTCAGCCGGGCGCGGCAGGCTGGCGTCCAGTTCACGCCCAAGCAGCTGTTCCAGTACCAGACAGTGCAGGGCTTGGCATCGGTTGCCCGGCTTGCTGACAACCTGGCTATCGATCAGGGCGTTGTCACGGGCTCCATGCCCCTGACGCCGGTGCAGCACTGGTTCTTCGATCAGGCGATTACCCGACCACATCACTTCAATCAGTCTGTACTGTTGGCACCCAGTGAACAGATTGATGCCCAGCGGCTGAGTGCAGCGTTGGGCTGCGTGTTACAGCACCATGATGCCCTGCGCCTGGGTTTCGATCAGGTAGCAGGGCAATGGCAAGGCACCTTCTTGGACGTGGATGCCCATGATGTTCTGTGGGATCGTTCAGTCGACGATATTGAGGCGCTTTCGCGCCTGGCTGATGAAGCTCAGGCCAGCTTTACCCTTTGCGGCCCGTTGTTGAGGGCAGTGCTCGTAACGCTTGCCGACGGCGCCCAGCGACTGTTGCTGGTTGTCCATCATCTGGTGGTGGATGGTGTGTCATGGCGCGTGTTGCTGGAGGATCTGCAAGGGGCATACCAGTTTCTTGCAGCAGGCCAGCCGGTAGCCTTGCCGGCCAAGACCAGCTCCTTCAAAGCGTGGGCCGAGCAGGTGCAACGCTACGGCAAGAGTGATGATCTGGCGCAAGAATTGGCCTATTGGCAGGATCACCTGTGTGATGCAGACGATGCCTTGCCTGTTGACAATCCGCAGGGCGGCAATCTCCAACGGGATGCTGCTTATGCCAGCTCCCACCTGGATGCGCAGTGGACTCACAAACTCTTGCATGAGGCCCCGGCTGCCTACCGCACCCAGATCAATGATTTGCTGCTGACGGCCCTCGCCCGTGTCATTTCTCGCTGGACCGGGCGTTCTCAGGTGCTGGTGCGGCTTGAGGGCCATGGCAGGGAAGATGTTTTCGATCAGATTGACCTGACGCGGACCGTGGGGTGGTTTACTAGTATCTACCCGGTGAAACTGGACGTGCAGCCGCAACTCGACAGCACGATCAAGACCATCAAGGAGCAGTTGCGCGCGGTGCCTGACAAGGGCATTGGCTATGGTCTGCTGCGTTACATGGGAAGCGATGAAAGCCAGGACATCCTTGCGCAGTTGCCAAAGGGCGAAATCGTCTTCAACTACCTGGGTCAATTCGATGGCAGTTTCGCAGATGAAAATACCTTGTTCCGACCTGCCAGGGAGTATGGTGGGGCGAATCAAAGCGAAGACGCCGCCTTGGGTAGCCTGTTGGCACTCAATGGTCAAGTTTACGCTGGCGAACTGAAAATGGGCTGGACGTTCAGCCGCGAACTGTTTGACGAGTCGACCATACAGCGTCTGGCGCAAGAATATGTCGAGGAACTCAAGCAACTGATCAGCTACTGCTGTGATGCAAGGCATCATGGCATGACGCCGTCCGATTTCCCGCTGGCTGCACTCAACCAGGCGCAGCTGGACAGCTTGCCGATCGATGCCGCCCAGGTGGCTGATATCTACCCCCTGTCGCCGATGCAGCAGGGCATGTTGTTCCACACGCTTTATGAGCAAAATGCTGGTAACTACATCAACCAGCTGCGCGTAGATGTGGAAGGCCTGCAGGTCGAGCCGTTCAAGCAAGCCTGGCAGGCCGCCTTGCAGGCGCACGGTATTCTGCGCACTGGCTTTATCTGGGAAGGCGATCTTGACCAGGCAGTACAGGTGGTGTGCCGTAGCGTTGCGCTACCTTTCGAAGAGCATGACTGGCGCGGGCAGCCTGCGCGCGAGCACGCGCTACAGGCATTGGCCGAGGGAGAGCGGCAGCGAGGCTTCCCCTTGGATGCAGCACCGTTGTTGCGGCTGGTGCTGGTGCGTACCGGCGCCGATCAGTACCACTTCATCTATACCCACCATCATATTCTGATGGATGGCTGGAGTACTTCGCGCCTGCTGGGCGAAGTGCTCCAGCGTTACACCGGCAATTGGCGGGCTAGCAGTACCACGCATTACCGCGATTACATCGGCTGGTTGCAACGCCAGGATGGCAATGCTGCCGAGACCTTCTGGAAAGGCCAGTTGGCCAACCTGCAACAACCTACACGCCTGGCTCAGGCTGTGCGTTTGCCCGTAGACGGTCGACCATCAGGCCACGCTGCGCTGCATGACATTTTTGACCGGGAGCAGACCGCTCGAATCGAAGCGTTCGCCCGCACCAATCGAGTCACCGTGAACACCTTGGTGCAATCGGCCTGGATGCTCTTGCTACAACGCTATACCGGCCAGGACACCGTTTGTTTCGGTGCCACGGTGGCCGGGCGCCCGGCTGACCTGCCAGGCGTCGAAGAGCAGATCGGGCTGTTCATCAACACGTTGCCAGTTGTTGGCTCGCCGCGCAGCGAACAGACGGTCGGGCAATGGATCAACCAGGTTCAAGCAAACAACCTGGCCATGCGCGAACTGGAGCACACACCGCTTTATGAGATCCAGCGCTGGGCCGGCGCTGGGGGGGAAGCGCTGTTCGACAACATCCTGGTGTTCGAGAACTATCCCGTTTCCGAAGCCCTGCAACAGGGGGCGCCCAGCGGCCTTCGTTTTGGCGAGGTAGACAATGTCGAGCAAACCAACTACCCGTTGAGCGTGGCAGTAGGGCTGGGCAACGTACTTTCCATCCGCTACACCTATGATCGTGCGTTGTGGAATGAAATTGCCATTCAAGGTGTTGCCGGGCATCTGCGTAATGTACTTCAGGCGTTGGTCGAGGATGCGAACAGGCCGGTGAGTGAGTTGCCGCTGCTTGATGAACAGCAGCAGCGCCTGGTAGTCGAGCAATGGAACCGTTGCCAGCCAACCGCCACGGACGGGCTCAGCGTCAGTGCCTTGATCGAGGCGCAGGTGGCACGGACTCCACAGGCACAAGCTGTGCGCTTTGCCGATGAATCGCTCACTTATCAGGGGTTGAACGACCGGGCCAATCAGTTGGCCCATGAGCTACGTGCGCTGGGCGTTGGCCCTGATGTGCTGGTGGGCATCGCCATGGAGCGAGGCCTGGACCTGGTCGTGGGCTTGCTGGCGATTCTGAAGGCCGGGGGCGCTTATGTGCCTATGGACCCGGAATACCCGCGTGAGCGCCTGACCTACATGCTTGAAGACAGCGGCGTGCATTTGCTGCTGACCAACCACGCCTGCCAGGCGAAACTGCCGGTGCCCGATCAGGTTGAATGCGTGTTGGTCGACCATGGCGCGCTTCGCATGGCTGAGGCCCCTGGCAATCTGCCAAACGTGACCGAACCCGGCAACCTTGCCTACATGATCTATACATCAGGGTCCACGGGTAGGCCGAAAGGTGCTGGTATTGATCAGCAGGCACTTTGCTCCCGCTTGTTATGGATGCAAGCGGCCTATGCGCTTGGGGAAGACGACGTGGTGCTGCAAAAGACCTCGTTCAGCTTTGATGTATCGGTGTGGGAGCTGTTGTGGCCGCTGACCTGTGGTGCCAGGTTGCTGTTGTCCCGTCAGGGTGATCAACGTGATCCGGCGTTGTTGATCGAGCTGATTCGTACCCATGGCGTGACCACCCTGCACTTTATTCCTTCCATGCTCAGAAACTTCCTGGAGGCCGAGGGGCTGGCCCAGTGCCACAGCCTCAAACGCCTGTTTTCAGGCGGGGAGGCGTTGTCCAGTGACTTGCTGAACAAGGCCCTTGAGTGCCTGCCGCATGTGCAGATCTACAACCGCTATGGGCCGGTGGAGGCAACCATCAACGCGACTCACAGCCAGGCTTTGAGTGCAAGAAATGGCGATGTCGAGATCGGTAATGCGCTTCCTGATACACGCATTCTGATTCTTGACGCAGGGTTGCAGCCTGTACCTGTTGGTGTCTGCGGTGAGCTCTATATTGGTGGCAAGGCGCTGGCGCGGGGCTACCATCGCAAGGCGCTGCTCAGCGCCGAACGTTTTGTTCCCGATCCGTTCGCACAGCACAGCGGTGACCGGCTTTATCGTACGGGTGACTTGGCCCGCTATCGCGTCGACGGTGCAGTGGAGTATGTGGGCCGGATCGACCATCAGGTGAAGATCCGAGGTTTCCGGATCGAACTCGGTGAAATCGAGGCATGCTTGCAGGAGCATGCAAGCGTTCTCCACGCCGTGGTGGTGGCGCAACCTGGCCCGCAGGGCCATCAACTGGTTGGCTATGTAGTGCCTGCCCCCTCGGCCGGGCCTGAGATCGATGACGGGCAGTTGGCAGAGCTGCGCGATGCGCTTCGTAGCATCCTCAAAGCGAGCCTGCCTGACTACATGGTTCCAACGCACCTGATGTTTTTGCAGCAACTGCCGCTTTCTCCAAATGGCAAGTTGGACCGCAAGGCGCTGCCGCAGCCCGACGCCAGCCTTCTGCAGGCAGATTACGTGGCGCCGCAATCGCAGCTGGAGAAACAGCTCGCTGCCATCTGGGCGGATGTCTTGAAGCTCGAAAAGGTGGGGCTGACAGACAACTTCTTCGAGCTGGGCGGGGATTCGATCATCTCGCTTCAGGTCGTCAGCCGTGCCCGCCTGGCGGGCGTGCAATTCACACCCAAGGAGTTGTTCGAGCATCAAACCGTGCAGGCGCTGGCAGCGGTAGCCCGGCGTTCGACGGGCCTGGTTATAGACCAGGGGCCGGTAACCGGAAGCATGCCCTTGACGCCGGTACAACGGCGATTCTTTGCGGTAGAGATACCTGCGCGGCACCACTGGAACCAGTCGGTGCTTTTGCGTCCGGGCGCGCCTCTGGATATGTCCACCCTCACCACTGCCCTGCAAGCCTTGCTCGACCATCACGATGCGTTGCGTTTGCGCTTTGAGTGTACCGAGGGCGACTGGTCGGCACACTTTGCTCCCCAGCAGGCGCAGGCGGTCATTTGGCAACGCGCTCTTGAAAGTGTCGAACAGCTCCATGCGCTCGCCAACGAGGCGCAGCGAAGTTTGAGCCTGGAGCATGGGCCGATGTTGCGCGTGTTGCTGGTGACGTTGCCCGATGCCAGCCAACGGCTGTTGTTGGCCATCCACCATCTGGTGGTGGATGGCGTGTCCTGGCGAGTACTGCTTGAAGACTTGCAGCAGGCTTACCAGGCAGTCAACGCCGGGCAGCCTGTGAAACTGCCAGCCAAGACAAGCGCCTTCAAGGCTTGGTCGCAGCGCCTGCATGCGTATGCGGGTAGTGCTGAACTGCAACGTGAAATGGCCTACTGGCAAGCCAGCTTGCAAGGCATCGGAAGTGCCCCATTACCAGTGGATCATGCCGCGGGCCGCAACCTGGCCAAATATGCCACTTCGGTGGCGACCCAGCTCGACCCGACATATACCCGCCAGCTGTTGCAGGAAGCCCCTGCGGCTTACCGCACGCAGATCAACGACCTGCTGCTGACTGCATTGGCCCGGGTTGTTGCCCGCTGGATCGGGCAACCTGAGGTGGTCATCCGGCTGGAAGGGCATGGGCGCGAAGACCTGTTCGACGACATCGATGTAACCCGAACGGTCGGGTGGTTCACCAGCATTTACCCGGTGAAGTTGAAGCCCATCACGCAAATGGCTGCCTCGATCAAGGCTGTCAAGGAACAACTCCGGGCTGTGCCAGACAAGGGCGTAGGTTATGGCGTACTCCGTTACCTTGGGGGGGAGGAACAGCAGCGTGCGCTGGAGCTGTTGCCTCAAGGAGATATCGTTTTCAACTACCTCGGGCAGTTCGATGGCAGCTTTGCAGATGAGGCGGCATTCCTGGTTCCGGCAACCGAGCGATGTGGTGAAGGCCAGGATGAAAACACGCCTCTGAGCAGCCTCCTGGCCATCAATGGCCAGGTTTATGCTGGTGAGCTGAAGCTGAGCTGGACCTTCAGCCGGGAAGTGTTCGAGGAGTCGACGGTTCAATACCTGGCCGATGAACTCGCCCAGGAACTCAAGGCTGTGATTACTCATTGTTGTAAGGCGGAGCATCATGGTGTTACACCTTCGGACTTCCCGCTGGCCGGGCTGACCCAGGCACAACTGGACAGCCTGCCGCTGCCTGCCGCCGAGATCGCCGATGTCTATCCGTTGGCGCCGATGCAGCAAGGCATGCTCTTCCACACGTTGTTTGACCAACAGGCCGGCAACTACATCAACCAGCTGCGCGTGGACGTGCACGGGCTGGATGTGCAGCGCTTCAAGCAGGCCTGGCAGGCCACTTTCGATGCCCACGACATCCTGCGTACCGGCTTCCTCATGCAGGGCGAGCTGGACCAGGCGGTGCAGGTGGTACGCAAGACGGTCGAGCTGCCATTCAGCGAGCACGACTGGCGCGGCCAACCGGCGCTGGAGCAGGCCTTGCAGGCGTTGGCCGAAGGCGAGCGCCAGCGCGGCTTTGACCTGGCCGCAGCGCCATTGCTGCGCCTGGTACTGGTACGCACGGGCGATGACAGCCACCAGCTGATCTACACCAACCACCATATCCTCATGGACGGCTGGAGCACCTCGCGCTTGCTGGGTGAAGTGCTGCAACGCTATGCCGGGGTGGTGCCACAAGCGCAGGCCACTCATTACCGTGACTACATAGCCTGGCTGCAAGGCCAGGATGCCGCCGTGGCAGAAGCCTTCTGGAAGGCCCAGCTGGCTTCCCTCGATGAGCCGACCCGTTTGGCTCAGGCCATCGCCGGCAGCGCAGGTGCTGGCGGCAGCGGCTACGGCGACCGTCGCCTGGCCTTCGACCGCGAGCAGACCGCACGCATCGAAGCCTTCGCCCGGGCCAACCGGGTCACGGTCAACACCTTGGTGCAATCGGCCTGGCTGCTGCTGTTGCAGCGTTGCACCGGCCAGGCCAGCGTGTGCTTCGGCGCCACGGTCGCCGGCCGCCCGGCAGACCTGCCCGGCGTGGAAGAGCAGATTGGCCTGTTCATCAACACCCTGCCGGTGATCGGTGCACCGCGTGCCGAGCAGACTGTAGCCGAGTGGATCGGCCAGGTGCAGGCTGGCAACCTGGCTGTGCGCGAATTCGAGCACACCCCGCTGTACGACGTGCAGCGCTGGGCGGGGCAGGGCGGTGACGCGCTGTTCGACAGCATCCTGGTGTTCGAGAACTACCCGGTGTCCGAGGCGCTGCAACAAGGCGCGCCCGGTGGCCTGCGCTTTGGCGAGGTGGCCGTACAGGAGCAGACCAACTACCCGCTGACCCTGGTGGTGGAACTGGGCGCGACCCTGTCGATGCAGTACAGCCATGACCGTACGTTGTGGAGCGACGACACCATTGACTGTTTGGCGGGCTACTTCAGCAACCTGCTTGAGGCGCTAACTGAAAACGCTGATGCACTGGTCGGTGAACTGCCAATGCTGGCCCAGGCAGAACGGCAACTGATGATCGAAGGCTGGAACCACACCCAAGCGGCCTATCCGAACGAGCGCAGCATTCATTCGTTGATCGAAGCTCAGGTATTCGCCACCCCGGACGCTCCGGCACTGGTGTTTGGCGAGCAGGCTCTGAGCTACGCTGAGCTCAACCGCCGTGCCAACCAACTGGCGCACAAGCTGCGCGAACTAGGCGTTGGCCCGGATGCGCTGGTGGGCATCGCCATGGAGCGCAGCCTGGAGATGGTCATTGGCTTGCTGGGGATTGTGAAGGCAGGCGGCGCCTACGTGCCGCTGGACCCGGAGTACCCACAGGACCGCCTGGCCTACATGTTTGAAGACAGCGGTATCGCCTTGCTGCTGACCCAGTCGCATCTGCGTGACAACCTGCCGATTCCGGCCGGCCTGCGCAGCCTGGACCTGGATGTCGAAGACCTCAGCGGCTTCAGCGATGCCAACCCGGCCGTCGATGTGGCGCCGCTGAACCTCGCCTACGTGATCTACACCTCCGGCTCCACCGGCCGCCCGAAAGGTGCCGGCAACAGTCACCAGGCCCTGGTCAACCGCCTGTGGTGGATGCAGAAGGCCTACGGCCTGGACGCCAGCGACAGCGTGCTGCAGAAAACCCCGTTCAGCTTCGACGTGTCGGTGTGGGAATTCTTCTGGCCGTTGATGACCGGCGCGCGCTTGGTGGTGGCCCAGCCAGGGGCGCACCGCGACCCGCAACTGCTGGTCGACACCATCAACCACCATGGCATCAGCACCCTGCACTTCGTACCGTCGATGCTGCAGGCGTTCATGACCCACGAAGCGGTCGAAAGCTGCACCACCCTCAAGCGCGTGGTGTGCAGCGGTGAAGCACTGCCGGCCGAGCTGGCGCGTCAAACCCTGCAACGCCTGCCGGCAGCGGGCCTGTACAACCTGTACGGCCCGACCGAAGCGGCCATCGACGTGACCCACTGGACCTGCCAGCCGGACGAAAGCATCAGCGTGCCGATCGGCCAGCCGATCGATAATCTCAAGACCCACATCCTGGAAGGCAGCCTGCAGCCAGCCGTGCGCGGCAGTGCGGGCGAGCTGTACCTGGGCGGGGTCGGCCTGGCTCGCGGCTACCACCAGCGCCCATCGCTGACCGCCGAACGCTTCGTGCCGGACCCGTTCAGTGATAACGGCGGGCGCCTGTACCGCACCGGTGACTTGGCGCGCTACCGCGCCGACGGCGTGATCGACTACGCCGGTCGTATCGACCATCAGGTGAAGATCCGCGGTTTGCGGATTGAGCTCGGCGAGATCGAAGCGCGCCTGCTGGAACTGCCGAGCGTGCAGGAAGCGGTGGTGCTGGCGCAGGACGGACCGAGCGGCAAGCAGTTGGTGGGCTATGTGGTGCCTGTCGACAACACGCAAGATGAAAGCGCGCTGCGCGACAGCCTGCGTGAGGCGCTCAAGGCCGGTTTGCCGGATTACATGGTGCCGGCTCACTTGTTGCTGCTCGACAAGCTGCCAGTGACACCGAACGGCAAACTGGACCGCAAGGCCCTGCCGCAGCCGGATGCCAGCCAGTTGCAGGGTGAATACGTTGCGCCGCAAAGCGAGCTGGAGCAGCAGTTAGCGGCGATCTGGGCGGATGTGCTGAAACTGGAGAGGGTCGGTCTGACCGACAACTTCTTCGAGCTAGGTGGCGATTCCATCATTTCGTTGCAGGTGGTAAGCCGTGCACGTCTGCAGGACATTCAGTTCACACCCAAAGAGTTGTTCGAAAACCAGACGGTCCAAAGGTTGGCGGCGATCGCGCGACGCAACGTGCGTAGTGCTGTCGATCAAGGGAAGGTTTCTGGCAGCATGCCATTGACTCCGATCCAACAATGGTTCTTCGCCGAAGACATCCCTCAGCGTCAGCACTGGAACCAGTCCGTACTGTTGCAGCCGAGTGAAATACTGCATAGCGAAACCTTGGGTGCCGCATTGTCCGCGCTGGTGGAGCATCACGATGCATTGCGCTTGAGTTTCGACCAAAGCGAAAGCGGCTGGCATGCGGCGTTCAAGGAGGCTCCCCAAGCATTGCTGTGGACGCGTTCGGTAACGGATGCCAGCCAATTGTCGCTGGTGACCGAGCAGGCGCAGCGCAGCTTGAACCTTGAGCAGGGGCCACTCTTGCGCGCAGTGCTCATCGACCTGGCCGACGGTGGGCAACGCCTGCTGCTGGTGATCCACCACCTGGTCGTTGACGGTGTCTCGTGGCGCGTACTGCTAGCAGATCTGCAACAGGTTTACCTGGCGCTGCGGGACGGTCAACCGCTGAACCTGCCGGAGAAGACCAGTTCGTTCAAAGCCTGGGGGCAGCAATTGCGGGACTACGCGGCGAGCCCGCAGCTAGTGGCGCAAATGGACTACTGGCAGGCGCAGTTGCAAGGTACGAGCGATGCGCTGCCGTGCGACAACCCGCAAGGCGGCAATCTGCAAAAACACGCTGCCTCGGTCAGCAGCTGTCTGGACCGTGAGCGCACACGTCAACTGCTTCAGGTTGCTCCTGCGGCATACCGCACCCAGATCAACGACCTGTTGCTGACTGCATTGGCCCGAGTGGTTTGCCGCTGGACTGCACATCCGCAGCTGCTGGTTCGCATGGAAGGTCATGGTCGTGAAGACTTGTTCGAGGGTATCGACCTCAGCCGGACGGTGGGTTGGTTCACCAGCATGTACCCGGTAAACCTGCACCCACAGCGTGGCATGGGGGATTCGATCAAGGCGATCAAGGAGCAACTTCGGGCGGTGCCGGACAAGGGCATGGGTTATGGGCTGCTGCGTTACCTGGGCGATGAGCAGGCACGCAATACGTTGGTGCAGCTACCGCATGGCGAAGTCGTGTTCAATTACCTTGGCCAGTTCGATGGTAGCTTTGATGCATCCTCTGCTCTATTCGTGCCGGCCAAGGAATACCCAGGGGCACCTCAGGATAAGTCCGCGCCACTGGCAAGCATGCTAACGATAAATGGCCAGGTATACGGCGGTGAGCTCAAGTTGAACTGGAGCTTCAGCCGGGATCGGTTCGCGCCGGCCACACTGCAGCGCTTGGCCGATGACTATGTGACCGAACTCAACGCATTGATCGAGCATTGCTGCCTTCAACAGCACACCGGTGTCACACCTTCGGACTTCCCGCTCGCTGGCCTGAACCAATCTCAACTGGACAGCTTGCCAGTACCTGTTCAACAGGTCGCTGATATCTATCCGTTGTCGCCGATGCAGCAAGGGATGTTGTTCTATACCCTGCAGGGATCGGAGAGCGGGCTGTACATCAATCAGACCTCGGTGGAAGTGGCCGGGCTCGAGATTGATCGTTTCATTACGGCCTGGAATCAGGTGATCGTGCGTCATGACATTTTGCGCACCGGGTTCTGGCTTTCACCCATGCTGGCCGAGCCACTTCAGGTGGTGCACCGCCAGGCCGAATTGCCAACGCGGGTCCTGGACTGGCGTGGGCGTGAGGTGAGCACTGACGATCTGCAAGCCTTGGCAGCGGATGAAACGGCGCAAGGTTTCGATCTGATGAGTGCGCCATTGATGAGACTGACACTGGTCAGGCTCGACGATGAGCGTTTGCATCTGATCTGGACGCGACACCATATCCTCATGGACGGCTGGAGCAACTCGCGCCTACTGGGTGAAGTTCTGCAGTGTTACCACGGTCAAGGGTCGAGTGTGCCGGTCACGCGCTTTGCAGAGTACATTCGCTGGCTCGCCCGCCAGCCGCAGGCTGCATTGCAGGCGTTCTGGTCGGGCAAGCTTCGCGAACTCGAAAGCCCGACCCTGTTGGCAGGGACGGTTGCCCCGTATGCCGACAGCAAACTTGAGGGTCACGATGCGTTGTACCTGCACTGGGATGCCGCGAAGACCTCGCGCCTGCGCCAGCAGGCACAGCGTTTGCGGGTAACCCCGAACACCCTCATTCAGGCCGCCTGGCTGTTATTGCTGCAACGCTATACCGGCCAGTCCAGCGTCTGCTTCGGCGCAACGGTTGCGGGGCGGCCGGCGGGACTGGCGGGTTCGGATGAAATGCTGGGCCTGTTCATCAATACCCTGCCCGTGGTCCAGGCTCCACAACCGGACGTAGTGGTGTCTGACTGGTTGCAACAATTGCAGGCCTACAATTTGGAGTTGCGCGACCATGAACATGCAGCGCTGGCGGACGTACAACGCTGGGCCGGGCAACCGGGGCAGGCGTTGTTCGACAGTATCGTGGTCTTTGAAAACTACCCCGTGGATGAGCGTTTGCGCGAAAGCGCCGATAGCACCCTGCGGTTCGGTGAAGTCAGCAACCGTGATGTGACCAACTTCGCCATGGACCTGGCCGTACACCTGAGCGAGACCTTGTCGGTCGAGTTCCTCTACCTGCGAAGCCGCTTCACCCAAGCGGCCACCGATGCCATACGCGGTAGCTTCGAGTCTTTGCTCACGGCCATGCTGGATAATCCCCGGGCCGCCATCGGCAGCCTTGGCATGCTCACTTCGGCCCAGGTGCAGCAGACGGTCGCGCGTAATCGGCTGCCGGCCGGCGAAAGCAGCATGCTGCACCTTGCCGGGCAAGTCGCGCGGCATGCCTTCGAACGTCCACACGCATTGGCCGTGAGTTGCGGTGAGCAGGTATTGACCTACGCCGAGCTGGATCATCGTGCCAACCGATTGGCGCATCATCTGACAAGCCTGGGGGCACGCCCTGAAGTCACGGTCGGGATCGCCCTGGAACGGTCAGTGGACGTGATCGTGGCATTCCTCGCAGTGATGAAGACCGGCGCCGCCTACGTGCCGCTGGATATAGACTATCCGCAGGACCGTCTGCAGTGGATTGTCGAAGACTCCGCCATGCATCTGCTAGTCACCAGCAGTGGCTTGCGTGAGCGCTTTGCCCAGGTTCGCAGCTGTGTTGAGCTCGACCTGCTGACAGGTCTTGAACTACCTGACAGCGCGCCGCAGGTGCAGGTGCAGGATGACAACCTGGCTTACCTGATCTATACCTCCGGCTCTACCGGCAAGCCAAAGGGTGTGGCCGTGAGCCATGGGCAGATACGCATGCATTGCCAGGCTATCGCCCAGTTGTATGAGATGGATACAGCGACCCGCGAGCTGCTGTTCATGTCGTTTGCATTCGACGGTGCTCAGGAACGCTGGCTCTCGACCTTGTCGAGTGGTGGCAGCCTCGTGGTACGCGACAACCGTTTGTGGACGGCCGAAGAAACCTGGCAGGTGTTGCATGCGCAGCGCATCGATATTGCCTGCTTCCCGCCAGCTTATCTGCAGCAGTTGGCAGAATTCGCCGAAGCATCGACGCAGGCTGCACCACCGGTGCGAATCTACTGCTTTGGCGGTGATGCCGTGCCTGATGCGCTGTTCGAGCTGGTCAAGCGTACGTTGCGTCCTCAATACCTGACCAATGGCTACGGGCCGACAGAAACGGTCGTCACGCCCCTGTTGTGGAAGGTATCGGCGCAGCAGTCGTGCGAAGCGGTCTATGCACCGATCGGTGAACGGGTCGGTCTGCGTACCCTGCATGTACTCGACCAGGACCTGAACCCGTTGCCTGACGGCGTCGCCGGCGAGCTCTACATCGGTGGCGAGGGGGTGGCGCGAGGCTATCACCAACGCCCGGCGCTGACGGCTGAACGCTTTGTCGCAGACCCGTTCAACCCAGGCTCACGTCTGTATCGCACGGGAGATCGGGTACGCCGTCGTGCCAATGGGGTCATTGACTTCATCGGTAGGCTGGACAACCAGTTGAAGGTCCGTGGGTTCCGTATCGAGCCGGGAGAGATTGAAGCCCGTCTGCGCAACCTTCCTGATGTCAAGGATGCGGTGGTCGTGGCCCGCGAGGTCGCCAACGGCAAGCAACTGGTGGGCTATGTGGTGTCAGCAAACGCGATGGTAATGTCGGCGCAGTTGCGTGATGCGATGCGTGCCGAGCTGCCCGATTACATGGTGCCAGCACATGTTGTCCTGCTTGCGTCGATGCCACTTACACCAAACGGCAAGATCGACCGTAACGCACTGCCCGCCCCCGAAGCTACCGGGCAGCGCAAGCGTGTGGCACCACGCAATGATATCGAGCGTGTACTGGCGCGTATCTGGCAGGAGGTGTTGGAGGTTGACCAAGTCGGGGTCGACGACAACTTCTTCGAGCTTGGTGGTGACTCGTTGCGGGTGCTGAAGATGCTGTCCAAGGTACGCGCGCACGAAGATCTGCCCATCGAGTTGAAGTTGCGCGATGTCATGGCCAAGCCGACTATTGGCGAACTTTCGGGCTTCACTATCGCAGGAAATGACCTTGACCCGCTCTTGCTGCTCAACAGCCGAGTGGCCGATGCCACACCGTTGTTCTGCCTGCACGCAGGCTTCGGCACGGTATTTGACTACGAGCCGCTGGCGCGTCGCCTGGATGGCCATTGCAGTGTCTACGGCTTGCAGTGCCGCATGTTCCTGGATCGTGATTGGGAAGACGACTCCCTGGAGTCGATGGCCATTGACTACGCCCAGTACATCCGCCAGAAACAACCTGAGGGCCCTTATCGACTGATGGGTTGGTCGCTGGGTGGATCACTGGCGGTGATGGTTGCTCGTGAACTGGAAAACCAAGGGCAGCAAGTAGCGGCGCTAGGCCTGGTTGACAGCTTCATGCCCAAGCCAGAGGTCGTACCGGCTGAAGGCGACTGGGGTAATGATTTGCGTGGTTTCCTGAGCGTGGTCCTGGGCATTGCGAAGGAGCAACTGCCCGCGGGGGTGGTGCCTGTCGATACCGAGGCGGCTGCCCTGGAACAAATGGTCCAACAATGGCGCGCCGATCATTGCGAGCAATCGGCCTATGCCGATATCAGCAGCGGCGAGTTGGCCCATACTTTCGTCGTTGCCATGCGATTAAAGGCGCTGTCCTCACAGATCAGCGGTTTGCCGAGCACCTCGGCACAGGCCTCATGCTGGTGGGCGGGCGACACCGTCAGCCCGTACTGGACCCGCCGTAGTACCGTTAATGTGGCTATCAACGCCGGGCATTACGACATCCTCAAACACCCGGAAGTGATTGATGGCCTGGTGACAATGGTGCAAGAGGTAGACAAGGTAAGTGACTGAGGGAGCATGCCCCTGAACCACGGGCTTTGCCTGGGCTCAGCAACCTGCGGTGTCATTCGTCAAGGATGATTCCGCAGGTTTTTTTTGCTTCGGCTGCGGGTGCAGCCCTGCCGCTATCCTGGTAGGGCAGGCTTGTTGCCCCTTGGCGGATACTGATTGCCGGTACCGGGTAAAAAAAACGCCCTTCACGAAGAAGGGCGCTGTTCACACTGGCTTGCAGGATCAGAAATCGTAGCGGACATCGAGTGTTGCATTACGTGGTGCACCGTAGTGACCGTAGCTGCCGGCCATGCCGGAGTAGTATTTTTCGTCAAACAGGTTGTTGACGTTGACGGTAGCCGCCAGGTGTTCGGTGACCTGGTAGCGAGCCATGAGGTTGACGACGGCATAATCGTCATCCTTGGCCTTTGCGTTGTTGATGTTGGTAAAGGTCAGCGATTTGCTCGAATCCCAGTTCACGCCACCGCCTATCGTTAACTTGTCCCAATCGCCTTTGAGGTGATAGGTGGTCCACAGGCGGAAGGTGTCCATGGGCAATTGCGTGGTCAGGCGCTCCCCATCGGCATCCTTGGTTTTGGCATGGCTATAACCTGTCTGTACGTTCCAGCCCGGTGCGATCTCACCCGTGACTTCAAGATCGAAGCCCTTGGTCTTGGCCCCGTCGACTGCGCGATAGGCCGATGAGCCGGTTGGAGTGAGCTGGCCAGGATCGAGTTCGGCAAAATTGTCGCGCTCGACCATGAATACAGCAGCGCTGGTGTTAAGCCGGCCCTGGAAGAACTCGCCTTTCCAGCCAGCTTCGTAGTTCTTGCCGACAACCGGCTCGAGGACTTTGCCATCCTTGTCCATCGAAGTTTGCGGCTTGAAGATGTCGGTGTAGCTGAAGTACACGGATTGTTCAGGCGTCAGGTCATAGATCAAACCTGCGTACGGCGTTACCTGACCGGTTTCACGCATCTTGCTGACCGTATTGGTGTTGGCGATCAGGGATGTCAGGTCGGAGTCGTAGGTGTACTGCGAAACTCGGGCACCAAGCAGCAGGTGCAGATCATCGGTGACGTTGAAACGGTTGGCCACGTAGTAGCCGCTCTGGCGTGTCTTGATGTTGAAAATCAAGGATGGACGGTAGCCGTCGCGTGCCAGGTAGTTGTCCCAAGTGTAGAAGTTGAAGGTGGCGATCCCGCCCGTCTGGGAGCGGTGGTCATTCTCGTATTCAGAGTAGTTGTAGCCCAGTACCAGATCATGGCTGCGGCCGAACAGGTCGTAGGTGCCAGCGAGATTGACGTCCAGGCCTTTTTGCGTTTGGTCGGCAGAAATCTTGGCCCGCTCGGCGCTTGCCGAACCGGTTGCTTCGTTCAGGTAAGTGACACCCGACGTGCTCCGATACCATCCCAAGTCTGCGTCTCGGTCCACATCCATGTAGTTGGCCACTACCCGCAGCTTCCAGTCGTTCACCAACTGCTGCTCCAGGGTAGCGGTGTAGTTCATGGTCTCGAAATCATCGTACATCCACCGTGCGCCAGAACTGGTGGAGCGGGAGAAATCGGTCTGCTTGCCATTGGTGAACAGCAAAGGAACGCCAGGCGAGCCAGTTGAGCGGTATTTCTGGTAGTCGACGCCAAAACGTACCAGGGTCGTGTCGGTCACATCGGCCTCGACGACGCCATAAAAGATTTCGCGTTTCTGGTCGTACCAGTCCATGAATGTGTGGTTGTCTTGCTTGGCCGCAACCATGCGCCCTCGCACATTGCCAGTTTCAGTCAACGGGCCAGAGACATCGGCTTCGCTGCGGTAATTGTCCCAGGAGCCTACGCTGCCCTTGATATAAGACTTGAACTCATGGGTTGGTTTTTTGCGGATCAGGTTGATGACTCCGCCGGGTTCGCCTGCCCCTGTCATGAGGCCTGTGGCGCCGCGGACGATCTCTACCCGGTCGTACAACGCCATGTCCAACAGTGTGCTGGGCATGTTGCGCGTCTGGTTCTCTTGGCTGGTATTGACGCCATCGAACTGGTAGGTGTCGATGGCGCTGCCACGCGAATAGACGTTGAAACGTTCCCCGCCGTCTTGGGAAATGGTGATACCTGGCGTCTGTTTCAGTACGTCGGTAATAGCGCCCAGATGCTGGTCATCCATGCGCTGACGGGTGACAACGGTGATCGATTGCGGTGTTTCACGAAGCGACAGGTTCATTTTCGTGGCCGTGCTTGTCACGCCCGTCGTGTAAGAGCCTGTGCCTTCGGTGGTTGCGTCTAGGCCGACGCTATTGACGTTAGTCGCCGAAAGCTCGACCTGGCCGTCCTTTGCGGCAGAGCCCGCCGTTACCGTCACCGTATTGCCGTCGATCTGATAACGCAGCCCACTGCCGCCCAGCAGGATGCGCAGCGATGTCGCGAGGTCGTGACGGCCCTTAAGTGCCGAGGACTGCAAGCCACCGATGTCCTCCGGGCTGTACAGCAACTGCGTATCCGTCTCCTTGGCCAGCGCCTGCAACGCCGAGTTCATCGACTGCGCGGGAATATCCAGCGCCCATTCCTGCGCCTGCGCCTGCACCTGGGCAACCATCGCAGTGGACAACGCCAGCCCCAGGCCTACGCGCGACAACACGTGCCGGGGCCGAAGGGAATGACGGATCAGTAACGCTTTTGCAAGCGGGTTGAGCGGGCCGGGCAAGGACTTGGACATCTATTGCGGTCTCGTTGGCAGAAGGGTTTTTTAATGTCAGCTATGTGACGCAGCACCTGTGAAAAACCGGAACGATTCTTATTGGCTATTTTTTTCACCAGTGCTGCGTTAACCGCGTCACAACTTCACAGTTCACGTGCTACGCGAAAACCGAGAAAGTCGCCGCGGGTTGTCTTGAGGCGGTCATTGCGGTTGGCCGAGCGGGAGAAAATTGGCGGCTCGCCCCAGTCGTTGCCACGCATGTGCGCGCGGATACATTTCGGGTCCTGAACCCAGGCGCTGCCGTCGGCGGGGGCGCCTTCATAGCTTTCGTGGTAGCAGTCGGCAACCCATTCGTAGACGTTGCCGTGCATGTCGTACATGCCAAAGGCATTGGCCGGGTAGCTGCCCACTGGGGCTGTGTAGGTGTAGCCATCGCGAGGGCCGTAGGTGTTGGCGTGCTTGCTGATTTCGTACTTGCCCGGCTCGTCGAAGGGGAAGGGGAACGGACCGGTGGAGCCGCCGCGGGCGGCGTATTCGCGCTCGGCCTCGCTGACCATGCGGTAGGGCTTGCCGGTGGTCTTGGCCAGCCACTGGGTGTAGGCCTGTACTTCGTCGTAGTCCACGCACACAGCCGGCTGGCGGGGCCCTTGCTTGTAGGTCGGCTTGCTGGCCTCGCACCAGCGGCCGGGGCGGTCGTCGCCGCTCTTGATGACGGTGCCGGTGGCCTTGATGTAGGCGTCCAACTCGGCGGCGGTAACCTGGTAGCGGCTCATGGCGAAGGGCTTGGCGAAGGTCACGGTGTGCAGCGGGCCTTCGTCAGGCTGGCGGCCGACTTCGTCGTCGGGGGCGCCCATCACGTAGCTGCCGGGGGGTAGCACGACCATTTCCGGGCAGTCCTTGCAGTCCTTGAATATATCGCCGGGCTTGGCGGCGTGGGCGTAGGCGCTGACCAGCAGCAGGCAGGTGATCTGGGCTGGCCGGTAGAGCCAGGCTTTTGCGTTCATGGGTGATCCTCGGAACGGGTGAATGCGTGCTGCGTTTCGCATTCAGACGAGCCGGAGCGGTGGAAAATTAACCAGTGGCCAATCGGATGTGGCCTGTGTAGGAGCAGCCTTGTGCTGCGAAAGGGCCAGTGCTGCCTCATACATATGTGCAGGGAGTGATGGCCTCTTCGCAGCACAAGGCTGCCCCTGCACAGGAGTGTGCCGGCCTGGTAGTTGCCAGCCATGTGGCGCCGGGCTATAGTCCAACCCACTGTTCTCTTCCCGAAGACCTGTTCATGCCAGCCAGCCCTTCCACCACATGCTTTGCCATCGCGCCAGTCGCGGGCATGGTCGTGCGTGGCAGCCAGCAGCCGGTCATGATCAGTCACTACCCACCACCTGTCAGTGGCGTCGTAGGCGGCGTAGCTCCGCCTCCTTGCGTGGTTGTGCTGGGCTGATCGGCTGCTTGCCGAACCCCTTCGCACACGCAACCTACTGAACACGGTCGGCTACTTCCCTCGCTGAAGCGCACGCCGTCCGTTTGGCTTTCCTGCCTACTATCAGGTGGCAATACATGTCTGTCTTTACCAAAGCATCCGTGGCCTCGGTGGCCACTACCAGCCTGTTCGTCCTGCTGTGGAGCAGCGGGGCGATCGTCTCCAAGCTGGGCCTGGCGCATGCCAGCCCGTTCGCCTTCCTGCTGTTGCGCTCGGCGCTGGCCTTGGCCGGCCTGCTGCTGATCGGCCCGCTGCTGGGGCTGCGCTGGCCGCGCAGCCGTGGGGCGATTCTGCGCGCCTTGGGTACCGGGTGCGTGCTGCTCGGCGCCTACCAGATCTTCTACTTGCTGGCGCTCAACACCCATGTCACCCCTGGCGTCATGGCCACGGTCATGGGGGTACAACCGATCCTGACCGTGGTGCTGATGGAGCGCCAACGCTCCTGGAGCCGTCTGTTCGGCCTGGGTCTGGGGCTGGGCGGCTTGATCATGGTGGTGTACCAGGGCATCAACCTGGGCGGGGTGTCGCTGGCAGGGATGCTGTTTGCCCTGTTGGCGTTGGCCAGCATGACCCTGGGCTCGATCCTGCAGAAGCGCATCACCGATAACCCTATGGGCACGCTGCCGTTGCAGTACCTGGCCGGCTTTGCCATGTGCGCGCTGTTCGCACCGTTGCAACCGCTGCATGTCGAGTGGACCGGCGGCTTTGTCGGCGCGTTGCTGTGGATGGGCCTGGTGGTTTCATTGCTGGCGACGTTGCTGCTGTATCGGCTGATCGCCAAGGGTAACCTGGTCAATGTCACCAGCCTGTTCTACCTGGTGCCGGCGGTGACCGCAGTGATGGACTTCCTGATCTTCGGCAACCGACTGGCACCGCTCAGCCTGCTGGGCATGGGGTTGATCGTGGTGGGCCTGCTGTTCGTGTTTCGCAAGCCCGTCGCGCGCCTGGCCGAGGCGTAAGTCCTAGCGGAACTCTTCGGGGATGGCGTGGCGCAATACGCCTTCCTCGAAGTCCAGCAGGCCGGCTTCGCGCTGGGTGAGCAGGTAGTAGAGCAGGGTGTCGAGTGAACGTTGCGTCGGGACCTCGACAGCCAGCATCTTCACGGCCTGCTCGGTTTCGCAGTTGCAGCCGAAGTCCTGCAAGGCCGCACGTACCTGGTCCAGGGTTTCCGGGGGCTTTACCAGCACCCGGAACACCGAGCTGCCGCTGCTGCTGCGCAGTGCATCGAACCAGGTTTCGCCGTTTTCTTCACGGGTGGCAATCACATCACCCGGGGCAATGCCGTAGACATGGAAGGGGATGTTGTCGACCGTATAGCCGCCTTCCACAGCCTTGGCCCACAGGCCCTCGACTGAGGCGGGTGGGTAGCCGTTTTCGTCCTGTTCCAGGCGGAACAAGACCTTCTTGTATACGCTGTTCATCGTGTGCCCCGCTTCAGTTGCGCGTCGGGCGCAACACCAGCCACAGTGCCATGCCAATCAGCAAGCCGCCGTACAGGTGCCCCATGGACAGCGACTCGTCCAGCAGCCACGCCCCCCACAATACACCGAACACCGGGATCAGGAAGGTCACGGTGCTGGCCTTTACCGGGCCGATTTCTTCCAGCAGGCGGAAGTACAGGATATAAGCGAACGCCGTGCACAACAGGCCCAGGCCCAACAGCGATAGCCACACCTGCCAGCCGCCCCAGCTGGCAGGCGGCTGGCTGAGCGCGCTCCAGGCGAACAGCGGGCTTAGCAGCAAGGTGGCGCCGAGCATGCTGCCCAGTGCCGAAAGGCGGCTGTCCAGGCCGCTGACCCAGCGGCGGGCAAGGAAGCCGGCAAAGCCGTAGCAGGTGGTGGCCGCCAGGCAGGCGAGGGCGCCCTGCACCAGGGCCATGTCCAGCGCCACCGGGCCGGCGCCGCTGAGGATGCCGACGCCAAACAGGCCAAGGAAGATGCCGCACATCTTGGGCAGGGTCATGGGCTCGCGGAAGAACAGCATGCCGATCAGCACGCCCATCAGTGGTGTGGTGGCGTTGAAGATCGCCGAGTAGCCGGCTGGCAATACCTGAGCGGCAACGGAATAGAAGGTGGCCGGGATACCGGAGTTGATCATGCCCAGCACCAGGCAGGCACCGAGCTTGCCCTGGAAGTCCCAACGCACGCGGGCGACCGCGACGATGCCGATCAGGCCCAGGCAGGCAATGGATACACGGAAGAATGCGGTCGGCACTGTGCCCAGCTCGGGGGCGATGATGCGCATGAACAAAAAGCTCGCCCCCCAGACGGCAGCAAGTGTCAGCAGGCGGGCTAGGGCGATGGGGCTCACGGCGGTCTCCGGGTACAGGGCAGGGCGCGAGTGTACGCCAGGGGGCGGGGGGATTCTTGTGCTTTCTTGCGGTGCAATCCATTGCGCTCTGCGCGGCCCTTGTAGGAGCAGCCTTGTGCTGCGAAGAGGCCGGTACAAGCACAGGTATTTTTCGCCTGTACCGGCCTCTTCGCAGCACAAGGCTGCTCCTACAAAGGCCATGCAGGCCTTCGAGGTGTGGCATTAACCCATGATCACAAGGGCGGCTAAGCTCAGTACTCAATCTTTGCACCGAGGTCCACCGCATGACCCAGCACTGGCCTGCCGGCGAGATCGCCCGGATGATCCTCGATGGCTTCGACGACTACCGCGAGCATTTCCGCCGCATCACCCTCGGCGCCCGCGAGCGCTTCGAGCAGGCGCGTTGGCAAGACAGCCAGCGGGCAGCCGCCGCTCGGATCAACCTTTACGAACAGAAGGTCGGCGAGGTCAACGGCTGGTTGCGTGATGCGTTCGATGACGAAGTGCTGCTGGAGGTCGAGCAGTGGCCTCTGGTGAAAAGTGCCTACATACGCCTGATCGACCCGCGCCTGGACGATGAATTGTCCGAGACCTGGTACAACTCGTTGTTCTGCAGCCTGTTCAGCCATGACCAGATCAGCGACGGCTGCATGTTCATCCACACCACCCGGCCGTCTATCCGCAGCCACCAGCGTGCCACACAAACCTGTACCTACCGCCCCGATGGCAATCTGCAGGGCCTGCTGCGGGCGATTCTTTCCGACTATGCATTCGCCTATGGCGACCTTGAAAGCGACGTGTCACGCCTTGAGGAGCAACTGCGCGAGTGCCTGCCGGATTGGGTTTGCAAAGACCCGACGCTGGCGGTGGAGCTGTTTTCGCCGGTGCTGTACCGCAACAAGGGTGCCTACCTGGTCGGCCGGTTGTACAACAGCGATGAGCAGTGGCCGCTGGTGATACCGCTGCTGCACCGTGAGGGGCATGGTATCGAGGCCGATGGGCTGATCACCGACGAGGCCGAGGTGTCGATCATCTTTTCCTTTACCCGCTCCTATTTCATGGTCGATGTGCCGGTGCCGGCAGAGTTCGTCAACTTCCTCAAGCGCATCTTGCCGGGCAAGCATATTGCCGAGCTGTACACCTCCATCGGTTTCTACAAGCACGGCAAGTCGGAGTTCTACCGGGCGCTGATCAACCACCTGGCCGGCAGCGAAGACCGCTTCGTCATGGCGCCCGGGGTGCGCGGCATGGTCATGAGCGTGTTCACCCTGCCGGGCTTCAACACCGTGTTCAAGATCATCAAGGACCGCTTCTCGCCATCAAAAACCGTCGACCGCGCAACCGTGATCGACAAGTACCGGCTGGTAAAAAGCGTCGACCGTGTGGGGCGCCTGGCCGATACCCAGGAGTTTGCCGATTTTCGCTTCCCACAGGGCAAGTTCGCGCCGGAGTGCCTGGCCGAGCTGCTGGAGGTGGCGCCGTCGACGGTAATACTGGAGGGTGACACTGTACTGATTCGCCACTGCTGGACAGAGCGGCGCATGACGCCGTTGAACCTGTACCTGGAGCATGCCAGCGAAGGCCAGGTGCTGGAGGCGCTGGAGGATTACGGCCTGGCCATCAAGCAGTTGGCGGCGGCAAACATTTTCCCCGGCGACATGTTGCTGAAGAACTTTGGCGTTACCCGCCATGGCCGGGTGGTGTTTTACGACTATGACGAGATCAGCTTCCTGACCGAGGTGAACTTCCGGCACATCCCGCCACCGCGTTACCCGGAGGATGAGATGTCGGGCGAGCCGTGGTACTCGATCGGGCCCCACGACGTGTTCCCCGAAGAGTTTCCGCCGTTCCTGTTTGCCGATCTTGGCCAGCGACGGTTGTTCAGCCGCTTGCATGGGGAGTTGTATGACGCGGATTACTGGAAGGGGCTGCAGGCAGCCATTCGCGAGGGGAAGGTGATTGATGTGTTTCCGTACCGGCGCAAGGCCCGGTAATTGCTTGGCCAGGACAGGCAACCAGTGACTTCAACCCTTCAAACACTTCAATTCACTGAAATCAGTCCGCACCTTACCCAGCTTTTCTTGCAAGAACCGCCGCTGCTGCGGCGTACTCTGCTGCACCAGGTCCACCAGCAAACTGCGCGCCTGTTGTTCGGTGTTTTGAAATGCCGAGCGGTATTCAGGCGTCCACAAACTTTCCTTGCGTTGCAGCAGCGTCGCCAGGCGTGGCTCGAAGCTGGCGTCGTTGCGCTGGTTCATCGCCAGCAACAATTGCTGCTGCCAGTGGGCGCGGTTGGCGATCCATTCGCGGTTCTGGTCGCCCAGCGCTGCGGACCAGGCCTGCACCCGCTGCTTCTGCGCTGCCGTCAATTCGCCAAACCACGGGGTCAGGCGTTTCTCCATGCGCTCGCTACGGCGGGCGATCTGCTTGGGCAGCGGGGTATCCACGTACTTTTTCTGCCGTTCGTTGATGTCCTCGCGGAACGCCTCGCGCATTTCCGCCACCTGGCTGTCGCTCATGCCGCGCAACAGCTCGGTGGCCGACGGGGTGATTTCCTCTGCCACCCGGCCAATCGCCTCACGGGCCTCGCGGGTGCGTTGCTGCAGGGCCTGGTCGGTCACCTGGCCATCGGCGACCATGCCGCGTACCCGGTCCAGCCAGTCGATGTAGCCTGGCAGCTGGGTCTTGCAATGCCAGGCCAGATGTTCGCGCAAGCGGTCGTCGAGCAAGGCTTTTTGCTCGCTGTTCATGTCCAGGTAATCTCCCAGCGACCACGGCACCAGGCGGTCCAGGTTGCGGTAGGCCAGGTCGATGCGGCTGCAGGCGGCCAGGGCCAGGGTTAAGGCGATGGCGATCAGCAGGGCTTTGGGCAGGCGTAGCGGCATGTGCTGTTCCTTCCTCAGTCTGGCCAGATGGTAGACGCAAGGGCGGGCTGGCGGTTCCACCGTATCAGTGGTCGGGCCATCCGGTGGCTTCAGGTGTAGAATAGCCGCCTTGTCTTGAGGATCATCGGAAATGGCTCTGCTTGGGCGTTACAACAGTTTGCAAATCGTGAAGCACGTGGACTTCGGCCTGTACCTGGACGGCGGCGCCGATGGCGAGATCCTGCTGCCGGGGCGCTACATCCCGAAAAACGCCGAAACCGAGGTGGATGACTGGCTTAACGTATTCATCTACCTGGACAGCGAAGACCAGCTGATCGCCACCACCGAGAAGCCCAAGGTGCAGGTGGGTGAGTTTGCCAGCCTCAAGGTCAAGGATATCAACGGTGCCGGCATCTTCCTGGACTGGGGCCTGCCCAAGGACCTGCTGATGCCGTACTCGGAAGAGGCACGGCAGCTGAAAATCGGCGATTACTGCGTGGTACACGTCTACCTCGACAAGCGCACCCGCCGCATCACCGCCACGTCACGCCTGGACCGTTACCTCGACGTCACCCCGGCCGACTACAAAGTCGGGCAACCGGTCGAGTTGCTGGTGGCCGGCGAAACACCGATGGGCTTCAAGGCCATCATCAACAACCGCCACTGGGGCCTGATCCACAAGAACGAGGTGTTCAAGTTCCTGCGTTCGGGCATGCACGAGAAGGGCTTCATCAAGGAAGTGCGCCACGACGGCAAGATTGCCCTGAGCCTGCAACCGGTGGGTGCGGCCCTGGCCGACAGCCTGCAAGAGCAGATCATGGCGCGCCTGGAGGCTGAAGGTGGGGTGTTGGGCGTGTGCGACAAGAGCGACCCGGCCCTGATCAGCAAGCTGTTCAACGTCAGCAAGGGCAACTTCAAGAAGGCTATTGGCGCGTTGTTCAAGCAGGGCCTGATCGTCATCCATGACGATCGTATCGAAAGGGCCTGACCGCCTTACGCCTGTACGAAGTTGCGGAAGTCCAGCTGCTCGCCACCCGGACGGGTGTCGCGCAGCAGCGAGTCGCGGTCGGCGCTGAGGGCCAGGCTGATGGTGGAGCGGCGCTTGCCGGGCTTGCGCACTTCCATCTGCTCCAGATGAGCCTTGAGGAAGTTGGTGGGCACTTTCAGGTGCTGCAGCTCATCGCTTTCTGGCGTGTGCAGCAGCAGGTTGACCCAGTCGGCCTGGCCCTTGCCCAGCAGCTTCACGGGCACTTCGAACCACCACAGGTTGCGTTTGTTGTCCAGGATGGCGAACAGGGTGTTGCTGCTGTTCAGCACCGGCTTGGCCAATGCTTCGTTGCGCCGGGCGATGGCGGCGGGTTTGTCGAGTTTCATGCAGGTTCCTGCGGGTTGACGCTATGAAGGCCTGCATTGTGAGGGGTGGCACGGGGCGGGGCAAGGTTTGATGAAGACCTTTGCGTTGGGGCTGACGCGGTCAGTGTAGGAGCGGCCTTGTGCCGCGAAAGGGCCGCGAAGCGGCCCCGGCAATATCGGCTTTGTTGCTAGAACCTTGGGGCTGCTTTGCAGCCCCTTCGCGGCACAAGGCCGCTCCTACAACGGCCGTATTAACCGATGAGGGTCGGTGTTGTTAGCGCCGAACCGGCAGGCTCAACTGGGAGGTTGCCCCATCGGCAGTGGTCACGGTCGCGGTAAAGCTGCGCAACCCGCCGATGTTCTCCAGCACTTGTGCGAACCGCGCTTGCCCCTGTTTGTCGCTGTTCACCAGCACCTCCCCGAGGTACTGCTCCGCCTCGGTGCCATCCGCCTCGGCATTGCCAAAGAACTCCACCCGCAGCAGGCTCGACACCGGCCCCTGCACTTCACCGCGCAACACATTGCCTTCCAGCGCAAGCAGCCGTGGCGCCTGCTGGTTATGATTGGGCAGCGGCTGGCAAGGTTTGGGCTCGCCTTTGGCGTCGCAGATGATCGCCTGGTCTTTCTTCGGCAAGTCGGCGCCCACCCCGCGCGAACCTACATACAGCGCATGGGCCTGCGCAGGCACGCCAAACACGATGGCGCCGGTGCGTTGGCCCGGCACGCACGAACCGCCCGCTTCACAGCGGCGGATATCCTGGCTGTTACCCCAGATGCGGTTGCCGCTCAGGCGCGTGGCGGTAGCATCCGGTTCCGGGCGCAGTGCAACGCCGATGCGGTTGCCGTGGATCAGGTTGCCGTCGAGGATGTTGCCCTCGCCGGTGACGCTGACGCCGATCGAGTTGCCGCTGAAGGTGTTGGCCGCCAGGTAGTTGCGCTTGCCCCAGTTGATCTGCAGGCCGTCGGAATAGTTTTCGAAGCGGTTACGCACCACGCTGTTGTCATTGCCCAACAGAATCTCGATACCCTGCGAGGGTTCGGGGTTGGCTGCAGTGGAGCGGAACAGGTTGTCGGCCACCAGGTTGAATGCCGCGCCGCGGGTCAGTTCCAGGCCATCGCCATTGTCGATCAGCTGGTTGCGCAGCACCTTGTTGTTGTTCGTGGTGGTAGCGGTGGGGTTACCCGCGCCGTCGTCACCGGTCAGCATGATGCCCGCGCCGCCTTTGTTGGCGACGATGCGGTTGTCTTCGATCACGTTGCCACTGGCGCGGTTGACCAGGATACCGATGCAGAAGTTGCGCACTTCCAGGCCGCTCAGGTGCACGCCCTGGGTGTCGCGTAGTACCAGCCCGGGGTTGGTGGTGGTGCGCACGTTGGTGCCGAACTGGCCGGGCAGGGCGCCGGGGCAGGTGCGTACCCCCTGGTCCTTGATGTAGGCCGAACCGTCGATAGCGATGTATTGGCCATCGAGTGCCCAAGGCAGGCCGGTGATGCGCACCGGGCCCTTGATTTCCGGCAGCGCACGGCTGGGGCGGATAACGTAGGGCGGCTTGCCGACGGCGGCGATGTCGATGCTGTAGTGGCCGGGGTTCTGGTTACTGGTTTCGATGGCCCAGCGCAGCGAGCCGGGCTGGTCGTCGTCAGCGTAGCGCTCGACACGCAGGGTTTCGGGGTTGGCCGGTGCGGCGGCCAAGGCGGGCAGGGGGAGCAGTGGCAGCAAGGCCACCAGCGCAGGCATCAGACGCATGGGTGCGGGTATCCGGAAAACATTGTTTTTATCGAGTGTCAGCCTGCTCTGGGCGGACGTTTGCGGGGATTCTAGGGCAGCTGTGCCGGCTGAGTAGGTGCGCCGGGGTGATTTGGTGCGGTATTCGCCCGCAGTTTTACCGCTCGGCTTGTGGCTGGAAAATCCGTTGAAACTCCCGGCGAGGGTGGTGGGTCCACCTTCTGTCGACACGGTTCACGTGTCTCCATTTGCAGGAGTTTTGCCATGAGCGGTACTAAAGACAAAGCCAAAGGTCTGGCCAACGAAGCAATCGGCAACGTGAAACAGGGTGTTGGCAAGGTGACCGACAACGACAAGCTGCGCGCCGAAGGTAAGGCGCAGGAGCTTAAAGGCGAGGCGCAGCAGGTCAAGGGCGATGTAAAGGACGCAGTGAAGAAGCCTTGATTTGAGGCAACCTGAACCGGCCTCTTCGCGGGCACGCCCGCTCCCACATGTACGTATCTGTGGGAGCGGGCGTGCTCGCGAAGAGGCTGATACAGGCTTACACAATTTTTGATGCATTGGCCGGGAGCAGCACAGCAGCGGTATGGTCTATTAGACTTGTCTGTTGAATCGATCGAGCGGCGAAAGGAGACGCTATGATTTTTTCCGCCCTGCAGGGCCTGCCCTTGCACCGCGTGCTGGTTCGTACCGTCAAGGAATTTCTTGATGACGAGATGTCCACCTACGCCTCCGCGCTGGCTTACCAGGCGCTGTTCTCGCTGTTCCCTTTCTTGCTGTTCCTCATTGCCCTGATTGGTTTCCTGCATTTGCCGGACTTCTTTTCGTGGCTGCGCCTGCAATCGGAACTGGTGCTGCCGCCTCAGGCACTGGAACAGGTCAACCCGGTGATCGATCAGTTGCAGCAGTCCAAGGGCGGGCTGTTGTCGGTGGGTATCGTGATTGCCTTGTGGACCGCGTCGGCTGGCGTGCGCCTGATGATGAGCGCGATGAACGCTGCTTACGATGTGCCCGAAGGCCGCCCGGTGTGGAAGCGTATCCCGCTTTCCATTTTCTACACCATCGGCCTGGCTGGCATGCTGTTGGCGGCCGCAGCGCTGATGGTGCTGGGCCCGCAGGTGATGGAATGGATCGCCGCCCAGATCGGCATGCAGGAGTTCATTGTCACGCTTTGGACCATTCTGCGCTGGCCGGTGATCATCATATTGCTGATGGTGGCGGTGGCCCTTATCTACTACGTGATGCCTGACGTAAAACAGAAGTTTCGCTTCATCACCCCCGGCTCGGTGCTGGCGGTGGTGGTGTGGATCGTGGCGTCACTGGGCTTTGCCTATTACGTGAAAACCTTCGCCGACTACAACGCCATGTACGGCAGTATTGGTGCAATCATCGTGCTGTTGCTGTATTTCTATATTTCCGCCGCCGTGTTGCTGCTGGGCGCGGAGATGAATGCGGTGATCGAGCACATGTCGAGCGAGGGCAAGAACCCTGGCGAGAAGGATTTCGAAGGGCACAAGGCCCCGGAAACCATCACCGTGCTGGGCCATGAACACCCGCAACCGAGCCAGCACCAACCTTCCGAGCCGAACCCCAGATGATCCGTGACATTTTAAAGATGGGCGACGAACGCCTGCTGCGTATCGCCCCGCCAGTACCCGAGCACATGCTCGGCACTGCCGAACTGCAGCAACTGATCGACGACATGTTCGAAACCATGCGCCATGTGGGCGGCGTAGGCCTGGCCGCGCCACAGATTGGTATCGACCTGCAGTTGGTGATTTTCGGCTTCGAGCGCAGCGAGCGCTACCCGGATGCCGAAGCGGTGCCGCAGACCATTTTGATCAACCCGGTCATCACGCCGATGTCCACTGAAGTGGAGGACGGCTGGGAAGGTTGCCTGTCGGTACCGGGCCTGCGGGGTGTGGTGCCACGCTTCAAGCATATCTGCTACGAAGGGGTCGACCCCCAGGGCAGCCCGATCAACCGCTTTGCCGACGGCTTCCATGCGCGGGTGGTGCAGCATGAGTGCGACCACCTGATCGGCCGGCTGTACCCGTCGCGTATCCAGGACTTTGCCAAGTTCGGCTACACCGAGGTGCTGTTCCCCGGGCTTGAGCTCAGCGACGACTGATCCCGCTGCAGGGCTACCAGGCGTTTGCTGCGCTGGTAGCGCTGCAGGCGGCTGGCCAGGGTTTCGGGTAGTTGCACGGCCATGTGGAAACCCAGGCGCTCATAGAACGGCACCAGGTCCGGGTGGCAGAACAGCCAGGTGGGTCCCTTTTCCTGTTCCAGCGCCGCCTCGATCAATTGCCCGGCCACCCCTTGGCCGCGCTGCTGCGGGTCGACGAACAGTCCCGTCAACCAAAAGCCTTCACCCACCCCACTCAGGCTCAAGCCTGCAACGATGCCCGGGGCCCTTGCCACCCACAGTTCAGCGTCGCCCGCAGCACGCATGCGCGAGCCGTGTTGGCGGTAAAAGTGGTCTAGCAGCCGGCGTTCTGTGGCCGAGAGTGTCGAGCAGTGAATATTTTTTAATGAGATGGCGGGTCCTGCCCTTAAAGCTCGCCAAGGCTCTGGCGTGAGATTTTGCGGCCAATTTGACGCAGATTGTTGCAAATACGGCAAGGGTGAATATCCGACTTCAGGGTTCAACTATTGCGAACCGGGAGTAGAATTTTACTCATCCCCCCTGGCAGTACGAAGCGGGATCGGTACTTCGTGCCATCTTCACCGTAGATGGCAACTTCTCCGCGCCATTGACGGCATTAGAAGTCAATCGATCAGCTTGAATGCTCAAAAGGCAAACCCACATGAAACCATTACTGATTCTTGCATTGGTCGGTATGTCCTCGTTCGCCCTTGCCGACGAGGCCCAACCTGTCTCCAGCCAGCCAGTGGCCCAGCAGTACGACTACACCATGAACCTGGACATCAAACGGGTGATCAACCTCTCGACCATCCCCAATGTCTGCGAAGTGGTGCCTGCGACCATGACCTACGAAGACCACCAGGGCCAGGTGCACACCATCCAGTACCGCGCCATGGGTGAGGGTTGTCAGCAGGGTTGATCGGGCCTTGTCAAAGATTGATGGCTCTCTTGCTTCCCCAGGCTAGAGGGCCATCAGCGGTCTTACAGCTCGGCAATGTAAAATCCTGAATGAATATCGAGGAAAAAGTGCTATCTTAATTTGATAGCATTTTTCGATGAACACTCGATACCGCAAAATTCTCGACGCAATTTTCCGAACGCCGACCACGGCGTCGTTGGCTTTTTCCGAAATTGAGGCATTGATACTCCATCTCGGTGGCCAGGTGCAGGAGCGGCAAGGCTCAAGGGTCAAGCTGCTGCTTGGTGAGCACTGCTGGAGGTGTCACCGGCCTCATCCAGTTAAAGAAGCCAAGCGGTATCAGATTGAAGAAGCTCGCGAATTTCTATTACGGGCAGGGGTCAGGACATGAGTTGCATGCGCTACAAAGGCTACGCCGCTCGTATCGAGTACGACGAGCGTGATGACATTTTCGTCGGCCGTGTGCTCGGTATGCGAGACATCATCAGTTTTCACGCAAGGTCGGTGCCCGAATTGCATGAAGCGTTCCGCGATGCACTGGAGGATTACCTGGCCGATTGTGTAGAGCAGGGCATTACTCCGGAGAAGCCTGCTTCGGGTAAGGTCATGCTGAGAATTCGGCCTGAGGTTCATGCTGCGGCGAGTGTCGCTGCCCGTGCTGCCGGTAAAAGCCTGAATCAGTGGGCTGATGAGGTATTTGAACAAGCCGCGATGGCCTGAGCCACGCTGCTCTAACGCAGCGCATAGGTAATATCCTGCCGTCACTGAACAGAATAGTTACCAAGGCCTGTCGATTCCTCCGTTCTCCGTTCGACCATAGGTGAAGGCACGCCGCACTGCGTGTCAAAACCTACGTACTGTCGGAGGAACCCCGATGATCACCGCAGCCGAAACCGAGATCCGCCAACTGATCGAGCGCTGGATGCAGGCCGTGCGCGATCGTGACATCCCCAACATCACCGCCCCCTATGCCGATGACATCGTTGCCTTCGATGCCATCCAGGCCCTGCAATTCAAAGGCAAGGCCGCCTACACGGCGCACTGGGAAATGTGCATGGGCATGTGCACCGGCCCCATGGTCTTCGAACTGGCCGAACTCACCGTACATGCCGCAGGCGACCTGGCCCTGGCCCACTGGCTGAACCGCTGCGGCCCGGGCGACGACGAAAGCCAGTGCGGCTTCATGCGCGCCACCGTGGGCTATCGTCGGAAAGGTGACCAGTGGCAGGTGATCCACGAGCACTGGTCGGCGCCTTTCGACATGGAAACGCAAAAAGCCCTGTTCGATCTCAAGCCCTGAGCCGTTATCGCCAAACGCACTTTGCCGATGCCCTGGAGGCGACCATGAAATACCTGTGCCTGGTCTATTGTGACGAGGGGCTGCTGCATAGCCTGCCCGACAGCCCGGAAGACGCCGAATGCATGGCCTACGCCGAAGCCGTACAGGGCTCTGGGCGAATGCTGGCGGCCGAGGCGCTCAAGCCTGTGCAAACCGCCACCACGGTGCGCGTGCGTAACGGGCACATGAGCCTGACCGACGGCCCGTTTGCCGAAACCAAGGAGCAACTCGCCGGCTTTTACCTGGTGGAGGCCCGCGACCTGAACGAAGCGCTGAACATCGCCAAGGGCATCCCGGCGGCACGGGTCGGCAGTGTCGAGGTGCGACCGGTGCGCGAACTGCAACCCTGACAGCTACGGAGAACCATCAGCATGAGCCTTGCACACCCCGCGCAAGCACAACACGAGTTGTCCATCAGCCGCCTGATCGACGCACCGCCGGCCAAGGTATTTCGCGCCTGGACCGAACCCCAGTGGCTGATGCAGTGGTGGGGGCCGCACGGCATGACCACCCCGGAGTGCGAGATGCAGTTGTGGGTTGGGGGGGTATTCCGCACCCTGATGCGGGCGCCGGATGGTAGTGAATACCCGACCCAGGGCGTGTTTCTGGAAATTGTCGCGCCGCGCCGGCTGGTGTTCACCGATGCCTTTGGCCCCGGTTGGGTGCCGTCGGACAAGGCCTTCATGACCGCCGTCATCAGCTTTGACGAGGAGCAGGGTAAAACCCGCTATACCGCCCGCGCCTGGCACTGGAATGCCGCTGATTGCCTGGCCCATGAGGAAATGGGCTTCTACCAGGGCTGGGGAGAAAGCCTGGACCGCCTGGTGGAGGTGGTGACCCAGCGGATGCCCGACTGATGACGGCACTGGCGCAGGTGCGTGCCGAAGTCGAGGCCGTGTACCGGCGGGATTCGCGACGCATCCTGGCGACGTTGATCCGCCTGCTGGGTGATTTCGACCTGGCAGAGGAGGCCATGCATGATGCCTTCTTCATCGCCGTCGAGCGCTGGCAGCGCGATGGTATCCCCGATAGCCCACGGGCCTGGCTGGTTTCCACCGGGCGTTTCAAGGCCATCGATGCGCTGCGCCGACGGGCCCGTTTCGACCGCTCTCAGGCAGACCTGAGCATGCTGCTCGACGGCCAGGCACACGACCCCAGTGAAGAAGAGTTGTTGGCGGATGACCGCTTGCGGCTGATCTTCACCTGCTGCCACCCGGCGCTGTCGGCCGATGCCCAGGTGCCGCTGACCCTGCGCGAAGTCTGCGACCTGACCACCGAGCAGATTGCTCGCGCCTTCCTGCAAAGCCCCGCCACCATCGCCCAGCGCATTGTCCGCGCCAAAGCCAAGATCCGCGACGCCGGCATCCCGTACCAGGTGCCGGAACTGAACGAGCTGCCCGAGCGCCTGGAGAGCGTGTTGCGGGTGATCTACCTGGTATTCAACGAAGGCTATTCGGCGTCCTCGGGCGAGTCACTGCTGCTGCAGGAACTGAGCGATGAAGCCATTCGCCTGGCGCGGCTGCTGGTGCAATTGTTGCCTGATGCGGAGGCGATCGGCCTGCTGGCATTGATGCTGCTGCAGGCGTCCCGGCAGCAGGCGCGAACCGATGCCCAGGGCAACCTGGTGGTGCTGGAACAGCAGGACCGCAGCCTGTGGGACCGGCAACGCATTGACGAGGGCTGCGAGCTGGTGCGCCAGGCCCTGCAAAGCCGGGCATTTGGCGCCTACACCGTACAGGCGGCGATCGCTGCGGTGCACGCTGAAGCAGCTACGGCACAAGAGACTGACTGGACGGAGATTGTCGGGCTGTACGACGTGTTGCAGCGGCACTGGCCGTCAGCGGTGGTGGAGCTGAACCGGGCGGTGGCGCTGGCGAAGCGGGACGGGCCGGAAGTTGGCCTGCGGGAGGTCGAAGGGATTCTGGCGCGCGGTGAGCTGCTGGACTATCACCTGGCGCATGCGGCGCGGGCCGAGCTGCATTATCAGCTGGGGCAGGTGGAGGAGGCGCGTGCGGCGTGGCGGCAGGCGCTGGCGCTGACCCGGCAGGCGCCGGAGCGGCGGCATATCGAACAGCGGTTACAGGCGCTTGAATGAGGGTGGCGGTACCGGCCCTATCGCCGGCAAGCCAGCTCCCACGGGATCACCACAATGTTCAGGCCTATGGTGATCCTGTGGGAGCTGGCTTGCCGGCGACAGAGCCGGAACTGGCTAATTCGGTTTTCAGCTAGCCACGAAATTCGGCGGCGACACCAGCTCGACTGTCTGCTGCTTGCGCGGCGCCAGGATCTCGGCCTCACCCTGCACCACCAGCTCATCGTTCTGGTTGTACACATTGGTGGCGATGCGCACCTTGAACTTGGGCAGCTTCTCGAGAATCTCCAGGCGCACGGTCAGGGTGTCGCCAATTTTCACTGGCTTCTGGAAGCTCATCTGCTGGCCCAGGTAGATGGTGCCAGGGCCAGGCAGGGTGCAGGCCACTGCAGCACTGATCAGCGCGCCGCTGAACATGCCATGGGCAATACGCTCGCGGAACATGCTCTTGGCGGCAAACTCGGCATCCAGGTGAACCGGGTTGTGGTCACCAGACATTGCAGCGAACAGCTGGATGTCGCGTTCTTCAACGGACTTCGTGTACTCGGCCGTCTGGCCAACTTCGAGGGCTTCGTAAGGCGTGTTGGTGACCTGGGACATCGGTGCTTCCTTAAGCGTTGGGCGAGGGCGGCTATCATTCACTGCGCGCAGGGCGGCCAAGGGCCAGCGCCTGATCAAGCCAGCCGAGAATATCGGCGGTGACCTCGTCACGGTTGGTTTCGTTGAGTACTTCGTGCCGCGCCTCAGGGTAGACGCGCAGCTGTACATGTCGATTGCCGGTCGCGCGCAGAGCGTCGGCCAGATGGGTGAGACGCTTGCCGGCACTGACCGGATCACATTCACCACCGATTACCAGCATGGGCAGGTTCGGATCGATCTGCGCGAGGTTACTCGGCTGGCTGATTTGCGCCAAGCCTTGCAGCAGGTCGAGCCACAGTTGGTTGCTGCAGCGAAAGCCGCACAACGGGTCGCTGACGTACAGGTCGACCTCGGCCGGGTCGCGGCTAAGCCAGTCGAACGCCGTGCGGTTGGGCTTGAACGCTTTGTTGAACGAACCGAACGACAACCATTCGATCAGCGCACTCTTGCCCTGCGGCCCCTGGCGCCAGGCCTCCAGCCTGGCAATCAGCCGCGCCACGCGGTACAGCGCCGCCGGTTGGTAGTTGGAGCCACTGAGAATCGCCCCGTGCAGGCTGGCGCTGTGGTGCAGCAGGTAAGCCTGGGCGATGTAGCTGCCCATGCTGTGGCCGAACAGAAACAGCGGTGTGCCCGGGTACTGCTGGCCGATGTGCTGGGCCAGCAGCCCAAGGTCGTTGACTACGGCATTCCAGCCATGATGGCGGGCGAACAGGCCGAGGCTGCCCAGCTCGGCGGTGCGCCCGTGGCCGCGCTGGTCGGCAGCGAACAGGGCAAAGCCGGCCTCGCTCAGGGCATGCCCCAGACGCAGGTAGCGCCCGGCATGCTCGGCCATGCCGTGGGCCAGCAGCACCACGGCTTTTACCGGTGTGGCCGGCAGCCATTGGTGCACGTACAGGCTGCAGTGCTCGCTGGCGGGTAGCCAGAAGGCGTCGTGGGGCATGGCGGGTCCTTGTGCGCACAGGTACCCGAACAGTGTATGCACAACCGGCCGGATTGCAGGAAGGGCACAAATAAGATTCACAATGTTAATGGCGGCACTTGGCGTATATGCCGCCTTGGGCTTACCTGCTAACGTCGGATCAACGCCTTTTCGCCAGCAGGCGATCAGGTAAAGGACTAAAGGACGCAGTGCAGGTCCAGGCAGAGGAACAATAATAAATGCAAGCCGACTTCTGGAATGACAAGCGCCCGGCGGGCGTGCCTTCCACCATCGACATCAATGCCTACACCTCGGTCGTCGAGGTGTTCGAGCGCTCCTGCAAGCGCTTTGCCGACCGCCCGGCGTTCAGCAACCTGGGCGTGACCCTGACCTACGCGGAGCTGGAGCGACATTCGGCAGCCTTTGCTGCCTGGTTGCAGCAGCACACCGACCTCAAGCCGGGCGACCGCATCGCGGTGCAGATGCCCAACGTGCTGCAATACCCGATCGCCGTCTTTGGTGCCATGCGCGCCGGCTTGATCGTGGTCAACACCAATCCGCTGTACACCGAGCGCGAAATGCGCCACCAGTTCAAGGACAGTGGCGCACGTGCGCTGGTGTACCTGAACATGTTTGGCAAGCGTGTGCAGGAGGTGCTGCCCGATACCGGCATCGAGTACCTGATCGAGGCGAAGATGGGCGACCTGTTGCCCGCCGCCAAGGGCTGGCTGATCAACACCGTGGTCGACAAGCTGAAGAAGATGGTACCGGCCTACCAGCTGCCTCAGGCGATAGCGTTCAAGCAGGTGCTGCGCCAGGGTCGCGAGCAGTCGCCCAAACCGGTGCCGTTGAGCCTGGACGGCATTGCCGTGCTGCAGTACACAGGCGGCACCACTGGCCTGGCCAAGGGCGCCATGCTCACCCACGGCAACCTGGTGGCCAACATGTTGCAGGTGCTAGCCTGCTTCTCGCAGCACGGCCCCGACGGGCAGAAGCTGCTCAAGGACGGCCAGGAGGTGATGATCGCGCCGCTGCCGCTGTACCACATCTATGCCTTCACCGCGAACTGCATGTGCATGATGGTCACCGGCAACCACAACGTCCTGATCACCAACCCACGTGACATCCCCGGCTTCATCAAGGAGCTGGGCAAGTGGCGTTTCTCGGCGCTGTTGGGGCTGAACACCCTGTTTGTCGCGCTGATGGACCACCCCGGTTTCCGCCAGCTGGATTTCTCGGCGCTGAAGGTCACCAACTCCGGCGGCACGGCGCTGGTCAAGGCCACTGCCGAACGCTGGGAGGCCCTTACCGGGTGCCGCATTGTCGAAGGCTACGGCCTGACAGAAACCTCGCCGGTGGCCAGCACCAACCCCTATGGCCAGCTGGCGCGCCTGGGCACCGTGGGCATCCCGGTGGCGGGTACCGCGTTCAAGGTTATCGACGATGACGGCAACGAATTGCCGCTGGGCGAGCGGGGCGAGTTGTGCATCAAGGGCCCGCAGGTGATGAAGGGTTACTGGCAGCAGCCTGAGGCCACTGCTCAAGCACTGGATGCGGACGGCTGGTTCAAGACCGGGGATATCGCGGTGATCGACCCGGACGGTTTCACCCGCATCGTCGACCGCAAGAAGGACATGATTATCGTCTCGGGCTTCAACGTGTACCCCAACGAGATCGAGGACGTGGTGATGGGCCACCCCAAGGTTGCCAACTGTGCAGCCATCGGCGTGCCGGACGAGCGCTCAGGCGAGGCGGTGAAGCTGTTTGTGGTGCCGCGCGAGGGCGGGGTGAGCGTGGATGAGCTCAAGGCCTACTGCAAAGCCAACTTCACCGGCTACAAGGTACCCAAGCACATCGTGCTGCGTGATTCGTTGCCGATGACGCCGGTTGGCAAGATCCTGCGGCGGGAGTTGCGCGATATAGCGTGATACCGGGATGGCTTCGCGGGCTTGCCCGCGAATGCTTCAAAACCGCTCTAACAGGATGATTACAGCCTGATCTGCGACATTTTGGTTAAAAACTCTAAAAATGACCTGTATTGTTCATTGAGTCATTTTTGTGACTGCAAGGCCTGTTTTGGCCTCTAGGCGACCCCAGGCAAAGCTGTTACTCTCGGCCCGCTTTCAGACGATCCGGTTTGCAACGAACCGCCGTCTCATATCAATAATAAGCGCATCGACGCGCCAATCGAACTTCGCTGTTGCTGAAGGAGTGGGCTTCCATGATCGAAAATTTTTGGAAGGATAAGTACCCAGCCGGGATTACGGCGGAAATCAATCCTGACGAATTCCCCAATATCCAGGCAGTACTCAAGCAATCCTGCCAACGCTTTGCCGACAAACCGGCCTTTAGCAACCTGGGCAAGACTATCACTTATGGCGAGCTGTATGCGCTGTCGGGGGCGTTTGCCGCCTGGCTGCAGCAGCATACCGACCTCAAGCCCGGTGACCGCATTGCCGTGCAACTGCCCAATGTCCTGCAATACCCGGTCGCGGTCTTCGGTGCCATGCGTGCCGGGTTGATCGTGGTCAACACCAACCCGCTGTATACCGCGCGGGAGATGGAACACCAGTTCAACGACTCCGGCGCCAAGGCCCTGGTGTGCCTGGCGAACATGGCCCACCTGGCCGAGAAGGTAATACCCAAGACACAGGTCAGGCACGTCATCGTCACCGAAGTGGCCGACCTGCTGCCGCCGCTCAAACGCCTGCTGATCAATAGCGTGATCAAGTACGTGAAGAAGATGGTGCCGGCCTACAGCCTGCCGCAGGCCGTGCGCTTCAACGACGCCCTGGCCCTGGGCAAGGGCCAGCCGGTGACCGAGGCCAACCCGCAGGCCAACGACGTGGCCGTGCTGCAGTACACCGGTGGCACCACCGGCGTGGCCAAGGGCGCCATGCTGACCCACCGCAACCTGGTGGCCAACATGCTGCAGTGCCGTGCACTGATGGGCTCGAACCTGCATGAAGGCTGCGAAATCCTCATCACCCCGCTGCCGCTGTACCACATCTACGCCTTCACCTTCCATTGCATGGCCATGATGCTGATCGGCAACCACAACGTGCTTATCAGCAACCCGCGTGACCTGCCGGCCATGGTCAAGGAACTGGGCAAGTGGAAGTTCAGCGGCTTTGTCGGCCTCAACACCCTGTTCGTTGCCCTGTGCAACAACGAGGCGTTCCGTGCGCTGGACTTCTCGTCGTTGAAAATCACCCTGTCGGGCGGCATGGCCCTGCAATTGAGCGTGGCCGAGCGCTGGAAGGCCGTTACCGGCTGCGCCATATGCGAAGGGTACGGTATGACCGAAACCAGTCCGGTGGCAGCGGTGAACCCGGCAGAAGCGAACCAGGTGGGTACCATTGGCATTCCGGTGCCATCGACCTTGTGCAAGATCATCGACGACGCCGGCAACGAGCTACCGCTGGGCGAGGTGGGCGAGTTGTGCGTCAAGGGCCCGCAGGTGATGAAGGGCTACTGGCAGCGCGAAGACGCCACCGCCGAGATCCTCGACAGCGAAGGCTGGTTGAAGACCGGCGATATCGCCCTGATCCAGGCCGACGGTTACATGCGCATCGTAGACCGCAAGAAGGACATGATCCTGGTCTCGGGCTTCAACGTGTACCCCAACGAGCTGGAAGACGTGTTGGCGGCCTTGCCAGGTGTGCTGCAGTGCGCAGCCATTGGTGTGCCGGACGAGAAATCGGGTGAAGTGATCAAGGTGTTCATCGTGGTCAAGCCGGGCATGACCGTGACCAAAGAGCAGGTGATGGAGCACATGCGTGCCAACGTTACCGGTTACAAGGTACCGCGCCTGATCGAGTTCCGCGATTCGCTGCCGACCACCAACGTGGGCAAGATCCTGCGCCGCGAGCTGCGCGATGAAGAGCTCAAGAAGCAGGGCTTGAAGAAGATCGCCTGACACCCCGCCAGCGCGGCCCTTGTAGGAGCAGCCTTGTGCTGCGAAAGGGCCGCGAAGCGGCCCCGGCAATTTCAGCAACACCACTGAAAACCTGGGGCCGCTGTGCGGCCCTTTCGCGGCACAAGGCCGCTCCTCCAGAGGTTGCACCGCTTTCGGGCTCAGCGCAGTTTTTCCAGCATCTGGTAGTACCACATTCCCGCCGCCAGCAGCGGGTTACCCAGCAAATCCCCCATCGGCACCCGCACATGCTTGCACTGGGCGAAGGTGTCGAACTTCTCCAGTGTCCCGGTCAACGCTTCGGCCATGATCTCGCCCATGATGTGGCTGGTGGCAATGCCGTGCCCCGAATAACCCTGGCAGTACCACACGTTGTCCGACAGCTTGCCCAGCTGCGGGATTCGGTTGACCACGATCCCCATGGCGCAGCTCCATTGGAACTCGATGGGCACGCCTTTGAGGGCCGGGAACGTGCGTTCGATGCACGGGCGCAGTTCGCCTTCGATGTCGCGTGAATCTTTCCCCGAGTAGTTGGCGCCGCCCCCGAACAGCAGGCGCTTGTCGGCGGTCAGGCGGTAATAGTCGAGCACGAAGCGGCAGTCGTACACCGCCAGGTCCTGCGGGTTGATCTGCTCGGCCAGCTCACCCAGCGGCGCGGTGGTGACGATGCCGCCCATGGCCGGGAAGATCTTGCCCTTGAGCTGGCGCTTTTCCAGTTTGTGGTACACATCGCCGGCCAGCATCACCTGGCGTGCCTCGACCCGGCCGTGGGCGGTAACCACCGCCGGGCGCGGGCCGTGGACGATGTCCAGCACCTCGGAGTTTTCGAAGACCAATGCACCCAGGCTGTGGGCAGCGCGGGCCTCACCCAGGCACAGGTTGAGCGGGTGCAGGTGCAGGTTGCGCAGGTTTTTCAACGCGCCCAGGTACAGCGGGCTCTGCAGGTGCTCGGCCACTGCAGCGCGGTCGAGCAATTGCACCTGCTCGCCCATGCCCCGGCGCTGGGCCTCGGCCTCGAATGCGCGCAGCTCGTTCATGTGCGAGGGCTTCATCGCTGCATGCAGGTGGCCGTGCTTGAGGTCGCAGTCGATGCCATAGCGCGCCACGCGCTGTTCGATCACCTGGTGCCCGCGCCAGCGCAGGTGCCAGATGAAATCGTCGACTTCGGCGCCCAGGTGGCTACGCATCTGCGTGCGCATGGCCTCGTCGCCCGACAGGCTGCCGGTGACCTGGCCGCCATTGCGCCCGCTGGCGCCCCAGCCGATACGGTTGGTTTCGACGATGGCCACCTTCAGGCCACGCTCGGCCAGCTCCACCGCCGTGGCGATGCCGGTGAAGCCGCCACCGATGATGGCCACGTCCACCTGCACCGTGCCCTTGAGCTGCGGGTACTCGGTGTGGTCGTTGAGGGTGGCGCTGTAGTAGGACGGCGCACGTTGCGCCGAGCCTTTGTTCAATGCTGCGTTCATGGGTGTTCCTTGTTATGTAGAGGCTCAGGCCTGGTGCAGGTACCAGCGCCAGTCCTGCTCGCTGACTTCGGCCATGAACTGGCGGTACTCGGCGCGTTTGACCTTCAGGTACACGCCAAGGAAGTCTTCGCCCAATGCTTCGCGGGCCCAATGGGAATGTTGCAGGGCATCGAGGGCAGTCAGCCAGTCGGTGGGCAGGTGTTCGGTGGCCTGGGCATAGCCATTGCCCTCCACCGGTGCGCCTGGGTCCAGCTGTTCGCGGATGCCCCGGTGGCTGGCGGCGAGAATTGCCGCTGCGGCCAGGTAGGGGTTGGCATCGGCGCCGCAAATGCGGTGTTCCACATGCCGGCTGTTGGCCGGGCCGCCTGGCACACGCAGGCTCACGGTGCGGTTGTCCACGCCCCAGGTCGGCGCCAGCGGCGCATAGCTGTTGGCCTGGAAGCGGCGGAACGAGTTGGCGTTGGGGCAGAACAGCAGCAGCGAGTCGCGCAGGTGGCGCAGCATGCCGGCCACAGCCTGGCGCAGCAGCGGGGTGCCGGCTTTGTCTTCACTGGCGAACAGGTTGTTGCCCGCGTTGTCGGCCAGGCTCAGGTGCATGTGCATGCCGGTACCGGCCAGGTTGGCAAACGGCTTGGCCATGAAGCAGGCCTGCATGCCGTGGGTATGGGCCACGCCTTTCACCAGGCGCTTGTAGCGCACGGCCTGGTCCATCGCCTGCAGTGCATCGCCGTGCTCCAGGGTGATTTCCACCTGGCCTGGGGCGTATTCCGAAATGGCGGTACGTGCCGGAATGCCTTGGGCCTTGCAGGCGGCGTACAGGTCGGCAAGAAACGGTTCTATCTGCTCCAGCTCACGCAGGCCATAGACCTGAGTAGCGCGCGGGCGGCCACCGTCGTTGTCCAGCGCCGGTTGCGGGCGGCCCTGGGCATCGCGTTGCTGGTCGAGCAGGAAGAATTCCAGCTCGCAGGCCATTACCGGGTGGTAGCCGTCGGCTTTCAGCGCTTCGATGGTGCGCAGCAGCACATGACGCGGGTCGGCGATGCTGGCCGGCAGGCCTTCGCTCGGGTGCATGCTGACCTGCACGGCAGCGGTTGGCACCCGGCGCCAGGGCAAGCGCACCAGGCTGCCTTCAAGCGGGTAGGCGCGGCAGTCGATGTCGCCCACGTCCCACACCAGGCCCGAGTTTTCTACGTCGTCACCGTTCAGGGTCAGGCCGAGGATGGTGCTGGGCAGCGGCCGGCCGGTCTGGTAGACGGCCAGCAGTTCCTCGCGGTGCAACAGCTTGCCGCGCGGTACGCCGTTGGCGTCGAGGATAAAGAGCTCGAACAGCTCGATATCGGGGTTTTCGGCCAGGAAACGGGAAGCCTGCTCTACGGGTGCAAAGTGCATGATTGATTCGCTCACGGGCGCACAGGGCCACCGCACAAGCAGGCGGCCCAGTTGAGTCAAATGGCCAGAAGGAGGCCGGGTTTGGTCACAATGGCGTGAGCGAGGTGTCCGGTGGGCGCGCGTGGCGGCAGTGCCACAAAGCCCAGAAGGCGAGGATGATGTGAACCAGCGGATTTTCCCCGGCACGGCTCCGGGCCTTCGGCAGCGAAGGGCGGGACGACGGTGGGGCGATGGGCTGGACGGGAGTCATGCCTTTGATACTCACATGCGGCGTAAGGTTGATTAAAGCAGTGAATGGCAACCTTTACATATGCCCTTGCTAAACTTTCAGCCGCTATGCGATCCCTGTAGGAGCGGCCTTGTGCCGCGAATGGGCCGCAAAGCGGCCCCGGCAATGTGTGCTGGGGCGCAAATCCTGGGGCTGCTGCCGCAGCCCATCGCGGCACAAGGCCGCTCCTACAGGGAGCGTGCCAGCCTGGACAGCAAAGTAGGCCCAAATCTGCGACAATCGCGCATCCTTCGAATGCCGATCATGAAAAAGCAGGCTCACCTGCATCACTAAAAAGCCCCATGACTGACCACGCCATCGACAAACTGCTGCAAAACCTCGACCACGCCATGATCGCCGACCGCCATCGCCTGCGCCGGCAACTGCACGAACTGCGCAAGCGCCCCGACGAGGCGAAGCTCGCGCAGTGGGTGGAAAAGGTCCAGGCCTCCTGCGCCCAGGTCACCGCGCGCCAGCAGAGCGTGCCGACCGTGCGCTACGACGACAACCTGCCGATCGCCGCCAAGCGTGATGAAATCAAGAAGGCCCTGGCCGAAAACCAAGTGCTGGTGATCGCCGGCGAAACCGGTTCGGGCAAGACCACCCAGCTGCCGAAGATCTGCCTGGAGCTGGGCCGTGGCAGCCATGGCCTGATCGCCCACACCCAGCCGCGCCGGATCGCCGCGCGCAGCGTGGCGGCGCGGGTCGCCGAAGAGCTGGGCACGCCGCTGGGCGGGTTGGTCGGCTACCAGGTGCGGTTCGAAGACCAGAGCGATTCCAATACCTTGGTCAAGCTGATGACCGACGGCATCCTGCTGGCCGAAACCCAGCACGACCGCCTTCTGGAGCGCTACGACACCATCATTGTCGACGAAGCCCACGAACGCAGCCTCAACATCGACTTCCTGCTCGGCTACCTGAAGACCCTGCTGCATCGCCGGCCAGACCTGAAGCTGATCATCACCTCGGCGACCATCGACCTGGAGCGTTTCTCCAGGCACTTCGATAACGCGCCAATCATCGAGGTGTCCGGGCGCACTTACCCGGTGGAGACCTGGTACCGCCCGCTGACCAGCGAGCAGGACGAGGAAGGCAACCAGATCGAGGACGACCTCACCGTCGACCAGGCCATCCTCGCTACCCTGGATGAGCTGGCGCACCATGAGCGCAGCGAGGGCAAGGGGCCGGGCGATGTCCTGATCTTCCTGCCGGGCGAGCGGGAAATCCGCGATGCCGCCGAAATCCTGCGCAAGGCGCAACTGCGCCACACCGAGATTTTGCCGCTGTACGCGCGCCTGTCGCCAGCCGAGCAGCAGCGCATCTTCCAGCCGCACACCGGGCGCCGCGTGGTGCTGGCCACCAACGTTGCCGAAACCTCGCTGACCGTGCCTGGCATTCGCTATGTGATCGACACCGGCACGGCGCGCATCAGCCGCTACAGCTACCGCGCCAAGGTGCAGCGCCTGCCCATCGAGGCGGTGTCGCAGGCCAGTGCCAACCAGCGTAAAGGCCGCTGCGGCCGGGTAGAGCCAGGCATCTGCGTACGGCTTTACAGCGAAGAAGATTTCAACAGCCGGCCCGCGTTCACCGACCCAGAGATCCTGCGCACCAACCTGGCGGCGGTAATCCTGCAGATGCTGCACCTGCGCCTGGGCGCGATCGATGCCTTCCCGTTCATCGAGCCGCCGGATGGCAAGGCCATCAGCGATGGCTTCAATCTGTTGCAAGAGCTGTCGGCGGTCAACCGCGAGAACCAGCTGACCCCGATCGGCCGCCAGCTGGCGCGCCTGCCGGTCGACCCACGGCTGGGCCGCATGCTGCTTGAAGGCGCACGCCTGGGCAGCTTGCAGGAAGTGCTTATTGTCACCAGTGCGCTGTCGGTGCAAGACCCACGCGAACGCCCGCCGGAGCGCCAGCAGGCCGCCGACCAGGCCCACGCACAGTGGAAGGATGTGGACTCCGACTTCGCCGCGCTGGTCAACCTGTGGCGTGGTTTCGAAGAGCAGCGCCAGGCGCTGACGGCCAACCCGCTGCGCAACTGGTGCCGCAAGAACTTCCTCAATTACCTGCGCCTGCGTGAATGGCGCGATGCCCACCGCCAGCTGGCACTGATCTGCCGTGAGCTGCAGTTGACGGTGAACAAGGAACCGTCCGACTACCTGAAGATGCACAAGGCCATCCTCAGTGGCCTGCTGAGCCAGATCGGCCAGAAGACCGAAGAGGGCGACTACCAGGGGGCCCGCCAACGGCGCTTCTGGGTACACCCGTCGTCGGGCTTGGGGCGCAAGCGCCCGCAGTGGGTAATGGCCGCCGAACTGGTCGAGACCACCAAGCTGTATGCGCGCATGGTGGCCAAGATCGAGCCGGACTGGATCGAGCCGCTGGCCGGCCACCTGGTCAAGAAGAACCACTTCGAACCGCACTGGGAGAAAAAGCGCGGGCAGGTGGTGGCCTATGAGCAGATCACCCTGTACGGGCTGATTCTGGTTGGCCGCCGCCCGGTGCACTACGGCCCGATCGACCCGGTTACTTCGCGCGAGTTGTTTATCCGCGAAGGCCTGGTGGGGGGCGAAATCCAGTCGCGAGCCAAGTGCCTGGCAGCCAACAAACGCCTGCTTGAGGAGCTTGACGAGCTGGAGGCAAAGGCCCGCCGGCGCGACATCCTGGCCGACGAAGAAACGCTGTACGCCTTCTACGAAGCGCGCCTGCCGGCGGAAATCCACCAGACCGCGACCTTCGACAGCTGGTACCGCATGGGCAGCCAGAAGGACGCCAACCTGCTGATCATGCGCGAGGAAGACGTGCTGGCCCGCGAGGCCAGCGAGGTGACCGCAGCACAGTACCCCGACAGCATGCAGGTGGGCGAGCTGCGCCTGCCGCTGAGCTACCATTTCGAGCCCGGCCACCCGCGTGACGGCGTGACTGTGCGGGTGCCGGCACCGCTGTTGCCAAGCCTGCCCGGCGAACGCCTGGAATGGCTGGTGCCAGGCCTGCTGGAAGCCAAGTGCGTGGCGCTGGTGCGCAACCTGCCAAAGGCCCTGCGCAAGAACTTCGTGCCGGTGCCGGACTTCGTCAAGGCCTCGCTGGCGCGCATGACGTTCGGCCAAGGGGCGCTGCCGCAGGCCCTGGGCCAGGAGCTGTTGCGCATGACCGGTGCGCGGGTGTCCGATGAGGCCTGGGACGAATCGGTCAAGCTGGTCGAAGGCCACCTGCGAATGAACATCGAGGTGGTTGATGGCCAGGGCAAGTTCCTTGGCGAAGGCCGCGACCTGGCCGAGCTGACTGCACGCTTTGCCGCTGCCAGCCAGGCAGCACTGGCGGTGCCGCGTGATGCCAAAAGCGAACAACCGGTGCAGGCCAAAGCTTTCAGCGAAGTGAAACAGACCGCCCAGCAGAAGATTGCCGGGCTGTCGATGACCGTGTACCCGGCGCTGGTCGAAGACAACGGCACCGTGCGCGAAGGGCGCTTCTCGACCCAGGCCGAAGCCGAGTTCCAGCACCGCCGCGCGTTGCAACGGCTGTTGCTGCAGCAACTGGCCGAGCCGGCCAAGTTCCTGCGCGGCAAGCTGCCGGGGCTGACCGAGCTGGGCCTGCTGTACCGTGAAATGGGGCGGGTCGAGGCGCTGGTCGAAGACATTCTGCTGGCCAGCCTGGACAGCTGCATCCTCGAAGGCGAACAACCGCTGCCCCGTGATGGCGCGGCCTTGGCCGGGCTGGCTGAACGCAAGCGCGGCAGCTGGGCCGAGCATGCCGAGCGCCTGGCGCGGCTAACGTTGGAGGTGCTGAAACTCTGGCATGGCCTGCAGAAGCGCTTCAAGGGCAAGATCGACCTGAGCCAGGCGGTGGCGCTGAACGACATCAAGCAGCAGCTAAGCAACCTGGTGTACCCGGGCTTTGTGCGCGAAACGCCTGCGGCGTGGTTCAAGGAGCTGCCACGCTACCTCAAGGCGGTGGAACTACGCCTGGAAAAGCTGGGTTCGCAAGTGCAGAAGGACCGGGTCTGGTCCGGCGAACTGGCCAACCTGTGGGCGCAGTACAACGCCCGTGCCGACAAGCATGCCCAAGAGGGCAAGCGTGATGAGCAACTGGCTTTGTACCGTTGGTGGCTGGAGGAATATCGGGTGTCGTTGTTTGCCCAGCAGTTGGGCACCAAGGTGCCGATTTCCGACAAGCGACTGAGCAAACAGTGGAGTCAGGTGGAAGGCTAAACTTCTACAGTTGTGGCAATATTGGTGCAATTTGGGGCCGCTTTGCGGCCCTTCGCGGGCACGCCCGCTCCCACAGGGACAAGCCTACGCCCCTAAATTGGCACTAAAGTGCCATTAACCTGCCATATTTCCAGCCAGCGCCCCGTGGCGATGGCCTTTGACCAGAGGAACGACCGTGCATAACGTCGTGATCAGCGGCACCGGCCTGTACACCCCGGCCCAGAGCATTTCCAACGAAGAACTGGTGGCCTCTTTCAACGCCTGGTCGCAGCAGTTCAACCAGGACAACGCCGCCGCCATCGAGCGCGGTGAAGTCGAAGCGGCGCCGGTGTCCGACGCGGCATTCATCGAAAAGGCCTCGGGCATCAAGAGCCGCTTCGTCATGGACAAGGCCGGCATCCTCGACCCGCAGCGCATGAAGCCACGCCTGCCAGAGCGTTCCAACGACGAACCGTCGGTGCTCTGCGAAATGGCCGTGGCTGCCGCTCGCCAGGCCCTGGAGCGCGCCGGCCGCACGGCTGCCGATGTCGACGGGGTTATCGTCGCCTGCTCCAACTTGCAGCGCCCATACCCGGCCATTGCTATCGAAGTACAACAGGCGCTGGGCATCCAGGGCTTTGCCTTCGACATGAACGTGGCCTGCTCGTCGGCCACCTTCGGCATCCAGACCGCCGCCAACAGCGTGGCCCTGGGCCAGGCGCGCGCGGTGCTGATGGTCAACCCGGAGGTGTGCACTGGCCACCTGAACTTCCGTGACCGTGACAGCCACTTCATTTTCGGTGATGCCGCCACGGCGGTGCTGATCGAGCGTGCCGACCAGGCCACCTCGGCGCACCAGTTCGACATTGTCAGCAGCAAGTTATGGACCGAGTTCTCCAACAACATCCGCAACAACTTCGGCTTCCTCAACCGTGCGGCGGAAGAAGGCGAAGGTGCGGCAGACAAACTGTTCATCCAGGAAGGCCGCAAGGTGTTCCGCGAGGTGTGCCCGAAAGTGGCCGAGCTGATCGGTGAGCACTTGCAGGAAAACGGCCTGCAACCGAGCGACGTCAAGCGCTTCTGGCTGCACCAGGCGAACCTCAGCATGAACCACCTGATCGTCAAGAAGCTGCTGGGGCGTGAAGTGGCCGAGGAAGATGCACCGGTCATTCTCGACCGTTATGCCAACACCAGCTCGGCGGGGTCGGTGATTGCCTTCCACCTGTACCAGGATGACCTGGCCAAGGGCTCGCTGGGCGTGTTGAGTTCGTTTGGTGCGGGGTATTCGATTGGTAGCGTGATTCTGCGCAAGCGCTGATTGCTTGATCTGATCCGAGATAGCCGGGGCCGCTTTGCGGCCCATTCGCAGCACAAGGCTGCTCCTACAAGGGATCGCGTCCCCCTGTAGGAGCAGCCTTGTGCTGCGAATGGGCTGCAAAGCAGCCCCTTACAATTTCACAGGCAAAAAAAGCGGGAAACGCCGGATGGGGTCGGCGTTTCCCGCTTCAGCGTGAAGCAGAGAGGGTGACGCTTAGAATTTGGCTTCCAGGTCCACCTGCAGGGTGTCTACGTCAGCATTGCTGTTCGGTAGCTGCGACAGATCTGTCTTGGCCATCAGGTAGGCAGCACCCAGGGAGAAGTTCTTGTCGATTTCGTAACCCACCTTGAACTTATGGCCACGGGAACCTGTGAAGCCGTTGCCAAAGTCCGAATCGGTGAACAGGCTGACCACCGCGTTACGCTGCACATCGCGGTAGTTGTAGTCCAGGCTCCAGGCTCCCACCTTGGTTTTCAAACCAGCCAGCCAGGCTTGATCTTCGCCATCGGTGCTCTCGGTATTCTTCACGTACTGACCATAGGCCGACAATGGAATGGCCAAGCCGGTGAAATCGATCTGGCCAAAACCTTCCACCAGATTGAACTCGTTGGTGGTGTTGCCAAACGACTGCAGGATGGCTGCTTCCTTGTCGTTGTCATAACCATAGATGCTCGCACCCACGGTGAGCTTGAGCACATCAGCCGGCGCGAACTTGGCGCCCAACTGACCGTGGTAGACCTGCGCATCGTGCTTGTACTGGACACCATCACCATCGACGTTGTCCTTCAGGGTGTACTGACCGGCGCTGGCAAAGACTTCGGCGCCGCCCAGGTCCGCTTTGTAAGTGGCAGCCACACCTTCCGGGTTGATGTCGCTATCCCAGATGATGTCGCCCATGCTTACCCAAGGCTGTGGCATCTTGCCGCCAATAAGGTGCAGGTTCGGGACTGCAGTAGGGTGCCAGTCGAGGTAGGCGAGGTCGACCCACAGCGACTTCTTGTCAAAGTAGTTGTCGAGGCTCTGGTTGGTGGAGCGCCGGTCGGCGCTGCTGCCGGTGGCTATGCGAACGCCGGCGTCGACCTGCGGGTTGATCTCGCTGTAGAAGCCGACACGGGCACGCACTCGCTGGCGGTCCTGGTTGCCGCTGCTGCTGTTCGGGTCATCGACGTTGACGTCTTCGTAACGCAGGCGCACGTCACCCTTGATCTGGGTCTTGGCGGCCCATGCCACTTTTTGTTCAAACGAGCTCATGCGTTCGGACTGAGCTTTCTGGTCGGCCTTTTCCTTGGTTTCTTTTGCCAGGTCGCCCTGCAGTTCGTTGTACTGCGCCTGGTTGATCGAGCCGTTGGCGCGGAGCATTTCGAGCAGCTTGGCGTCGACAGCAGCACTGGCCGGGGCGCTCAGAGCCAGCATCATGCCGGTGAGGCTCACTCCGGTAAGTGTAGAAACAAGACGCATAAGGTTCTCCCTACTGAAAAAAATGGGGGAGGCTCAAGCGCCTGCCCCTGCGTTGGCATGTCTTCGGAAAGGGCCTGAATAGACAGGTTCTGGGGTTCCGGAAAACAGGCGCAAGTATTGCGGGGGCCAATGACAGATTAATGTCTAATTAGTGGCACTGTTGTTAAGTAATTGAGAGTAAAAGGATCAGCCCGGCTTTCGTCATTTGAGTGCGGAGCGTTCCTTGGGGATACTGAACGCCTTCAGACAGCGAGCCGAAACCGTGACCAGCCTGTATAGCCTTGCCCATTTGCGTGATCTTCCGGCGGCCACCTGGGATGCCCTGGTGCCGGCCGGCCAACCGTTCCTGCGCCATGCTTTCCTCAGCGCGATGGAAGACAGCGGCAGTGTGCAGCGCAGCACCGGCTGGGCCGCCGAGCACCTGGTGCTGGAGCGTGACGGGCAGGTACGGGCGCTGCTGCCGGCGTACCGCAAGTGGCACTCGTTTGGCGAGTATGTGTTCGATCACGGCTGGGCCGATGCTTGTGAGCGGGCCGGTATTGCCTACTACCCCAAGCTGCTCGGCGCTGTGCCGTTCAGCCCGGTCAGCGGCCCACGCCTGCTGACGGCCGACCCGGCTGACGGTTTGCTGATGCTGCAGGCCCTGCCGGAGTATCTGGGCAAGGGCGGACTTTCCAGTGCGCACATCAACTTCACCGACCCGGCGCTGGACGCGCAGTTGGCGGGCCTGCCAGGGTGGATGGAGCGCCTGGGCTGTCAGTTCCACTGGCAAAACCGGGGCTATCGGGACTTCCAGGATTTTCTCGACAGCCTGAGCTCGCGCAAGCGCAAGCAGATGCGCAAGGAGCGTGAGCAGGTGGCGGGGCAGGGCATCGAATTCCGTTGGTACCGCGGTGATGAACTGGACGAGGCACAGTGGGATTTCGTCTTTCAGTGTTATGCCAACACCTATGCGGTGCGCCGACGCGCGCCTTACCTGACCCGCGAGTTTTTCAGCCTGCTGGCCGAACGCATGCCCGAGGCGTTGCGTGTGGTGATGGCCCGTCAGGGTGGGCGCGATGTAGCGATGGCCTTGAGCCTGGTGGGGGGTGACAGCCTGTTTGGCCGTTACTGGGGGTGCCTGGATGAGTTCGACCGGCTGCATTTCGAAACGTGTTTCTACCAGGGCATGGATTTTGCCATTGCCGAGGGTTACCAGCGTTTCGATGCCGGGGCGCAGGGCGAGCACAAGCTGATACGCGGGTTTGAGCCTGTGTTGACGCGGTCCTGGCATTACCTGCTGCACCCAGGGTTGCGGCGGGCGGTGGAGGATTTTCTGCTGCAGGAGCGCGAAGGGGTCAAGGGGTATGCCGAGGAGGCGAGGGGGATGTTGCCCTACCGCCGGGCCTGATGCGTCTTCGGCTGCAGCGCGATCCCTGTAGGAGCGGCCTTGTGCCGCGAAAGGGCCGCAAAGCGGCCCCGGCAATTATTGCTGCGAAGCTGAAAACCTCGGGCTGCTGCGCAGCCCTTTCGCGACACAAGGCCGCTCAAGAAGCGCGCCGTAGCGTAGATCAGTCGACCCCGACAAAGCCCCCGGTCTGGTGATGCCACAACCGGGCATACAACCCTTGTTGCTCCAGCAACTGCGCATGGCTGCCACTTTCGACAATCCGGCCCTTGTCCAGCACCACCAGGCGGTCCATCCGGGCAATGGTCGACAGCCGGTGGGCAATGGCGATCACGGTCTTGCCTTGCATCAGCGTCTCCAGGCTTTCCTGGATGGCTGCCTCCACCTCCGAGTCCAGCGCTGAAGTGGCTTCGTCCATGATCAGGATCGGCGCATTCTTCAACAGCACTCGGGCAATGGCGATGCGCTGGCGTTGGCCGCCCGACAACTTGACCCCGCGCTCACCCACATGGGCATCGAAGCCGGTGCGCCCTTGGGCGTCCGACAGTTGCGGGATGAACTCGTCGGCGCGGGCGCGGCGAACCGCTTCGTGCAACTCCGCCTCGCTGGCGTCGGGGCGGCCATACAGCAGGTTGTCGCGGATCGAGCGGTGCAGCAACGAGGTGTCCTGGGTGATCATGCCGATCTGTGCGCGTAGGCTGGCCTGGCTGACTTCGGCAATGTTCTGGCCATCGATGAGGATGCGCCCGCCCTGCACGTCATACAGGCGCAACAGCAGGTTGACCAAAGTCGACTTGCCCGCGCCGGACGGGCCGATCAGGCCGATTTTTTCGCCCGGGCGTATGTTCAGGTCGAGGCCTTCGATCACATTGGCAGCCTTGCCATAGTGGAAGTCGACATCATCGAAATGCACCGCGCCGCGGCTGACCTTGAGCGCCGGCGCGTTGGGCTGGTCGGTGACGGTAACCGGCTGGGCGATGGTCTGCAGGCCGTCCTGGACCATGCCGATGTTCTCGAAGATGCCGTTGACCACCCACATGATCCATCCCGACATGTTGACGATGCGGATTACCAGGCCGGTGGCCAGGGCGATAGCACCAACGGTGATCAGCGACTGGCTCCACAGCCACAGCGCCAAGCCTGTGGTGGCGACCACCAGCAGGCCGTTGAGGGTGGTGATGACCACGTCCATGCTGGTAATTACCCGCGAGGCCAGCTGGGTTTTCTCGGTTTGCTCGCGGATTGCTTCACGTGCGTATTGCTGCTCGTAGTCGGTGTGGGCGAACAGCTTCAGCGTCGCGATGTTGGTATAGCCGTCGACGATACGCCCCATCAGCTTGGAGCGGGCGTCGGACGAGATCACCGAGCGCTCCTTGACCCGTGGCACGAAGTAGAACAGCGCGGCGATGTAGCCGGAGATCCAGACCAGCAGCGGCAGCATCAGGCGCCAGTCGGCCTCGGCGAACAGCACCAGCGAAGTGATGGCGTAGATCAGCACGTGCCATAGCGCGTCCACCGCCTGCACGGCAGAATCACGCAGCGAGTTGCCGGTCTGCATGATGCGCTGGGCAATGCGCCCGGCGAAGTCGCTCTGGAAGAAGTTGAGGCTCTGCTTGAGCACGTAAGTGTGGTTTTGCCAGCGGATCAGGCTGGTCATGCCGGGGTTGATGGTCTGGTGCACCAGTAGGTCGTGCAGGCCGAAGAACAACGGCCGCAGCAGCAGAATCACCACCAGCATCCAGATCAGTTCGCCACTGTGCTCGCTGAAGAAGCTGGCATTCGGCGTGCCCTGGGCCAGGTCGATGATGCGGCTGAGGTAGCTGAACATCGCCACCTCGATCAGCGAGGCGAACAGGCCGACCACCAGCAGGGCGAGGAAGCTGGGCCATACCTGGCGCAGGTAATACAGGTAGAACGGCCACACGGTGGTGGGTGGCGATTCACTGGGTGCTTCGCGAAAGATATCGATCAGCTGTTCAAAACGACGGTACAGCATGGGTAACGACACTCCTGTTCCATCCGGCCCTCAGGCGGTTGCACGTCCCTGTGCAGCCTGCGGTCAGTCGATGCGTTTGGCCGACTTGATGTAGACCGGGTCGGCCGGTACATCGCGCATGCCTTTCTTGATGGTGGTTGGCGAGTTGACGATCTGGTCGACCACTTCCATCCCTTTGGTCACCTTGCCGAACACGGCGTACCCGGCGTCGCGCCCCGGGTTGAGGAAATCGTTGTCGGCCACGTTGATGAAGAACTGGCTGGTGGCCGAGTTCGGGTTGGAGGTGCGCGCCATCGACAGTGTGCCGCGGGTGTTCAGCAGGCCATTGCTGGCCTCGTTCTTGATCGGGTCTTTGGTGTCCTTCTGCACCATCTGGTCAGTGAAACCGCCGCCCTGCACCATGAACCCCGGGATCACCCGGTGGAAAATCGTGTTGTTGTAGAAGCCGCTGTCAACGTACGCCAGGAAATTCTTGGTGCTGAGCGGCGCCTTTTCGGCGTTCAGCTCGATTTCGACCTGGCCGAAGCTGGTGTCCAGCATGACGTGCGGGGTCTTGTCGGAGGCCATGACGCTGGTGGCGAAGGCGACCGAGCAGGCGGTGAGCAGGAGTTTTTTCAGCATGGGCTCAAAGATCCTTGAGAGGTGGAAGCGGCTGCGAGGAACTGCAGCAGGGTCTGGTTGAAGACCTCGGGTTGATCGAGTGGCGTAGCGTGCCGGGAATCGTCGACGACGACCAGCCTGGCGTTGGGCATCAGGGCCACGTAACGCTCTTTCAGTTGTATCGGGGTGTAATCGTGGTCGGCGGCGATCACCAGGGTAGGACAGTGGATCTGCCCGATGCGTTCCTGCACGCCCCAGTCGACGATGGCGTCGAAGCTCTTGAGGTAGGCGCGTTTGTCATTGCGCGCCCAACGCTGGGCCATCTTCTGCCGCAGGTCTGCTTGATGGGGCTTGGGGAACAGGCGCTCGGCCAGGCCCTTGCCGACGGTTTCGACACTGAGCAGGCGCGCCAGGCCCCAGCGCTTGAGCCACCAGGCCCAATCACTACGGGTACGCCGCTTGACCTCGGGGGCGCTGTTGACGATGCACAGGCTGCGCAGCCACTGGGGGTGGTCGACAGCGAATTGAAAACCCACCATGCCGCCCATCGACAGGCCGACGAAGTGCACGGGGCCCGTGTGCAGGTGTTCGAGCAGGGCCAGCAGGTCGGCACTGAAGGTGGCGATCTGGTAGCCGTCGCGGGGCTTGTCGGAGCGACCGTGGCCGCGGATGTCCATGAGGATCACCCGGTAATGGCGGCTGAGCACCGGCACCTGCAACTCCCAGTCCTGGCAACTGGAGCCCAGGCCGTGAAGCAACACCAAGGGTTCGCCCTGGCCATATTCCTCGTAATGCAATGCGCATCCTTCGTGTTCGAAATAGGCCATGGGCTGGTTCTCTCAAGCTTGCGGGGGGGCTGCGAAAGGCACGTCCAGTGGCGCAGTGTCGAAGTTGCGCAGCAGCTCGATGAGAATCTGCGTGGCCGGGCCCAAGGTCTTCTCTTTGCTCGAATAAAGGTAGAACAGTGGGTGGCGGCTGCCACCCTGATCCAGCTGCAGCGGTTTGAGCACGCCTTCAGTCAGCTCGCGCTCGATCATGTGCCGGGGCAGCCAGGCAAAGCCCAGGCCGCTGCTGACGAAGGTGGCGGCGGTGCCCAGGCTGCCGACCGTCCAGCGCTGCTCGGCACCCAGCCAGCCAACGTCGCGTGGCTGTGCGCGGCCGGAGTCGCGAATAACCACCTGCAACTGGCTTTCGAGGTCCTGGAAGGTAAGTTCCCGGCCTAGGCGGTGCAGGCTGTGTTCAGGATGGGCGACGGCGACGAACTCCACCGCGCTCAGTTCGGCGCCCAGGTAGCCACCAATGCTGTAGCTGCTGATGGCCAGGTCGGCGATGCCTTCGTGCATCACTTCTTCTACGCCAGACAACACTTCTTCACGCAGGCGCACCCGGCAGCCGCGGCTTTGCGGCATGAACGCGGCCAGGGCACGTACCAGCCGCGCACTGGGGTAGGCGGCATCGACCACCAGCCGCACCTCGGCTTCCCAGCCTTGTTCCATGTGGTGGGCGAGGTCTTCGAGCTGGCTGGCCTGCTTGACCAGGTGGCGAGAGCGACGCAACAACACGTTGCCCGCCTCGGTGAGCACCGCCTTGCGGCCGTCGATGCGCAGCAGTGGCACGCCCAGTTGCTCCTGCATGCGGGCCACGGTGTAGCTGACCGAGGACTGCGAGCGGTGCAGTGCCTCGGCGGCCTGGGCAAACCCGCCGTGATCGACCACTGCTTGCAGGGTTCGCCACTGGTCAAGGGTTACGCGCGGCGCTTTCATCTTTCGCTCCTGTTGTCCTAAGCTGCCTCTTTCAAGGAGAGCGGCCCATGAAGAAATGTTGTGCGGCAATACTGATGTGCCTGCCCCTCGGGGCCATGGCCTATCCCATCGATGTGGAGAAGGAACTGACCGGGGTCAAGCTTGACTACACCGCCTATGACACGGCCTACGACATTGGCGCCATTACCCTGAACAACTACGGGCAGGTCCCGGCGGCGTGCAAGGTAACCTTCCGCAATGGCCCGGAGGCCCCGCGGGTACGCCGGGTGAACGTGCCGGCCGGTAAAAGCGTGGATGTCACTGCCAAATTCAACAGGCAGATCATCAAACTACGGATCGCCGTGAACTGCAGTCCGGAATAAACTGATTAATCGATTGATTGAACCCACTTTTTACGCTTTTTTATCGATAGGTCAAGCCTTAATCTCACCTCCATCGAATCGCACCCTTTTTGCCGATGGAGGCACCCCATGTCCCGCGTACTGATCATCGAAAGCAGCGCCCGCCAGCAGGATTCCGTTTCCCGTCAGCTGACCCGAGATTTCATCCAGCAATGGCAGGCCGCTCACCCGGCTGATCAGATTACTGTGCGTGACCTGGCCGTAAACCCGGTGCCGCACCTGGACGCCAACCTGCTGGGTGGCTGGATGAAGCCGGAAGAACAGCGCAGCGCCGCCGAACTTGAGGCCCTGGGCCGTTCCAACGAATTGACGGATGAATTGCTGGCCGCCGACGTGCTGGTGATGGCCGCGCCCATGTACAACTTCACCATCCCCAGCACCCTCAAGGCCTGGCTGGACCACGTGCTGCGTGCCGGCATCACCTTCAAGTACACCCCCACTGGCCCGCAGGGCCTGCTGACCGGCAAGCGCGCCATCGTCCTGACTGCCCGCGGCGGTATCCATGCCGGCGCTACCAGTGACCATCAGGAACCGTACCTGCGCCAGGTCATGGCTTTCATCGGCATTCACGATGTCGACTTCATCCATGCCGAAGGCCTGAACATGAGCGGCGAGTTCCACGAGAAAGGTGTCAACCAGGCCAAGGCCAAACTGGCGGCGGTGGCCTGAGGTTTACTGAATTCCCAACCCTGACACCTGTTTTTGCTCCTTTGGGTGTACTGCCCGGCCAATGGCCGGGCTTTTTTATGCGTGAAGCCATGAGGGGACCTGAGCCGGCCTCTTCGCGGGCACGCCCGCGAAGAGGCTGGTACAGCCCCTACATTCCTCATGGTTGAACTCATTTACCGCAACCCGCTAAGGTCGCGGCCTTGATTCATGAGAGGCAACCATGGGCTACCTGATAATCGTCGCGCTGATCCAGGCGTTTTCCTTCAGCCTGATCGGCGAGTACCTGGCCGGGCACGTCGACAGCTACTTCGCCGTGCTCGCACGGGTGCTGCTGGCCGGCCTGGTGTTCCTGCCGCTGACCCGCTGGCGCCAGGTCGAACCGCGCTTCATGCGCTCGATGCTGCTGATCGGCGCCTTGCAGTACGGCATCACCTACGTCTGCCTGTACCTGAGCTTCCGCGTACTCACGGTGCCAGAGGTGCTGCTGTTCACTATCCTCACGCCGTTGCACGTGACGCTGATCGAAGACGCCATGAACCGGCGTTTCAACCCATGGGCGCTGCTGGCTGCGCTGGTGGCTGTAGCCGGTGCCGCGGTGATCCGCTTCGACAGCATCAGCGGCGAGTTTTTCATCGGCTTCCTGCTGCTGCAACTGGCCAACTTCACCTATGCCGCCGGCCAGGTGCTGTACCGCCATCTGGTCGCGCGCAACCCCAGTGACCTGCCGCACTACGCCCGTTTTGGCTACTTCTACCTGGGGGCCTTGCTGGTGGTGCTGCCGGCCTTCCTGCTGTTCGGCAATGCCCAGCACCTGCCGAGTACCGATGTGCAATGGCTGGTGCTGCTGTTCCTGGGCCTGTGCCCGACGGCGCTGGGCCTGTACTGGTGGAACAAGGGCGCGTGCATGGTTTCAGGCGGCACGCTGGCGGTCATGAACAACCTGCATGTGCCGGTGGGGTTGCTGCTGAACCTGCTGATCTGGAACCAGCACGAGCCGCTGGGGCGGCTGTTCATTGGCGGCGGGATCATCCTGGCGTCGGTGTGGCTGAGCCGGTTGGGCGCACGCGCGCAGGCACCGCTGGCCAACAAGGCCTGACATGCACACCATCTTCGTCATTGTTGCGCCGATCTTCGCCCTGATCCTGGTCGGCTATCTGTGCCGCAAGACCAACAAGCTGGGTGACAAGGCCGCCGCCGAAATCAACAAGATGGTGGTCTGGCTGTGCCTGCCGGCGTTGTTGTTCAAGGTGACGGCCACTGCCACCTGGAGCGAGATCTGGCACCCGGGGTTCATCGCGGCCTTTGGCACGGGCGCCCTGGCCATGTTCGTGGTCACGCTGTTGTGGCGCCTGAACAGCGGCCATGGCCTTGTAGCGTCGAGCATCGACGGGCTCAGTGCGGGGTATGCCAACACCGGTTATATAGGCATCCCGTTGTGCCTGCTGCTGTTCGGCCAGGCGGGCTTGCAGCCGGCGCTGATTTCATCGTTGATCGTGGTGTGCCTGGTGTTCGCCATTTCGCTGACGCTCATCGAGGTTGGGCTACAGGAGGAGCGGCGTATCGGTCGCGCCGTGGTGGTCGTAGGCAAGGCGTTGGCGAAGAACCCGCTGGTGATTTCGCCGCTGGCGGGGGCTGGCTGGGCCATGAGCGGGCTGGGGCTGGCCGAACCGGTGATGCATTTTCTCGACATGCTGGCGCTGGCCACCACCCCGTGCGCCTTGGTATCTCTGGGTGCATTCCTGGCAGAAAAGCGCGCGGGTGCGCAAGCCAGCCCTTGGCCATTGGTAGGCTTGAAGCTGGTGGGGCAGCCGGCGTTGACCTGGGTGCTGGCGTACAAGGTGTTCAGCCTGCCGAGCATGTGGGCGGCTTCGGCGGTGCTGCTGGCAGCGCTGCCGACCGGGACCGGGCCGTTCATGCTGGCGGAGTATTACAACCGCGAGGCGGGGCTGATTTCGCGGACGATCCTGTTGTCGACCGTGGCTTCGCTGGTGACCTTGACCGGGTTGTTGTACCTGCTAGGTTACGCGGGGTGATTCGGGGGCGCTTTGCGCCCCATTCGCAGCACAAGGCTGCTCCTACAGGGAACGCGTACATTTTGTAGGAGCAGCCTTGTGCTGCGAATGGGCTGCAAAGCAGCCCCGGCAATCTCAAGCCTCGCTCATCTCTTCCAGCCGACGCGACACAGGCTCTTGCGCCGCACGCCCACTCAACCCCACCCGCATGTCATTGCCACTCGGCTGCTGATACAGGCTCAAGCCGAACTCCGGCAACACCGCCAGCAAATAGTCGAAGATATCCCCCTGAATCCGTTCGTAATCTGCCCACACCGTGGTGGTGGTGAAGCAGTAGATCTCCAGCGGCACACCTTCGGCGGTGGTCTGCATCTGCCGCACCATGCAGGTCATGTTCGGGTGCACGTTGGGGTGGTTTTTCAGGTAGGCCAGGGCAAACGCGCGGAATGTACCGATGTTGGTCAGCTTGCGGCGGTTGGCCGACAGCTCTGCCACCGGCCCCAGCGCCTCGTTCCAGTTCTGCAGCTCCTGGCGCTTGCCGGCCAGGTAGTCGCCCAGCAACTGCACCTGGCTCAGGCGCTGCTCCTCTTCGCGGGTGAGGAAGCGCACCCCGGCCGCATCGATGAACAGGCTGCGCTTGATGCGCCGGCCCCCGGACTGCTGCATGCCGCGGTAATTGCGGAACGACTCGCTCATCAGGCGCCAGGTGGGGATGGAAACAATCGTCTTGTCGAAGTTCTGCACCTTCACCGTGTGCAGGGTGATGTCCACCACGTCACCATCAGCACCTACTTGCGGCATTTCGATCCAGTCACCCACGTGCAGCATGTCGTTGCTGGTGAGTTGCACGCTGGCGACGAACGACAGCAAGGTGTCCTTGTACACCAACAGCAGCACCGCCGACATGGCACCCAGACCGGACAGCAGCAACAGCGGCGAGCGGTCGATCAAGGTGGCGACGATGACGATGGAAGCGAAGATCCACAGCATCATCTTGGCCAGTTGCACGTAGCCCTTGATGGAGCGGGTGCGGGCATGTTCGGTGCGGGCGTAGATGTCGAGCAGGGCATCCAGCAGGCACGACAGCGCCATGGTCATGAACAGCAGGGTAAAGGCCAGGGCGACATTGCCCAGGAAGTGCTGGGCAGTGTCGGACAGCTCCGGCACCAGCTTCAGGCCAAACTGCAGCACCAGCGAGGGCGTGGTTTGCGCCAGGCGGTGGAACACTTTGTTATGGCGCAGGTCGTCCAGCCACTTCAGGGCAGGCTGGCGGGCCAGCAGACGGGCGCCATGCAGCATCAGGAAGCGCGCCAGGCGGCCGACCACCAGGGAAATCAGCAGCAGCACCGCCAGGCCGATGGCCGCGTGCAGCATGGGATGTTGGTCGAGGGTGCCCCACAGGTCGAGGGAGTCACGCCAGATTCGTTGTATATCCATGGGCTTGGGTACAGTCTTGTTGTGAAACGAGGTGCCATTAGAGCGCGGATGGCGACAAAGTTGCCAAAAGAAATTCGGCTAAGGCGGCAGAAAACGTTACCCTATGCAACTGAATTTCCCGCACTTGCCTGAGGTTACCTCCGTGTTCTCCCAATTCGCCCTGCATGAACGCCTGCTTAAAGCCGTGGCCGAGCTTAAATTTGTCGAGCCGACCCCGGTGCAGGCCGCGGCCATCCCCCTGGCCCTGCAAGGGCGCGACCTGCGTGTGACCGCGCAGACCGGCAGTGGCAAGACGGCGGCCTTCGTATTGCCGCTGCTCAACCGCCTGGTCGACCTGAAAGGCGGGCGCGTCGAGATCCGCGCGCTGATCCTGCTGCCGACCCGCGAGCTGGCCCAGCAAACCTTGAAGCAGGTGGAGCTGTTCTCGCAGTTCACCTATATCAAGGCGGGCCTGGTGACCGGCGGCGAAGACTTCAAGGAACAGGCCGCCATGCTGCGCAAGGTGCCGGACGTGCTGATCGGCACCCCGGGCCGTCTGCTTGAGCAGCTCAACGCCGGCAACCTCGACCTGTCCCACGTGCAGGTACTTATCCTCGACGAAGCTGACCGCATGCTGGACATGGGCTTTGCCGAAGACATGGAGCGCCTGTGCAAGGAGTGCGAGAACCGCGAGCAGACCCTGCTGTTCTCCGCCACCACCGGTGGCGCTGCCCTGCGCGACATCATCGGCAAGGTGCTGAAAGACCCTGAGCACCTGATGCTCAACAGCGTCTCGCAGCTGGCCGAAGGCACCCGCCAGCAGATCATCACCGCCGACCACGACCAGCACAAAGAGCACATCTCGCAGTGGCTGCTGGCCAACGAAACCTTCGACAAGGCGATCATCTTCACCAACACCCGCGCCATGGCCGACCGCATCTACGGTCACCTGGTGGCCAAGGACGTGAAGGCTTTCGTGTTGCACGGCGAGAAGGACCAGAAAGACCGCAAACTGGCCATCGAGCGCTTTAAGCAGGGCAGCTCCAAGGTGCTGGTGGCGACCGACGTGGCAGCCCGTGGCCTGGATATCGACGGCCTGGACCTGGTGATCAACTTCGACATGCCACGCAGCGGTGACGAGTACGTCCACCGTGTGGGCCGTACCGGCCGTGCCGGTGGCGAAGGCCTGGCGATCTCGCTGATCACCCACAACGACTGGAACCTGATGTCGAGCATCGAACGCTACCTCAAGCAGCAGTTCGAGCGCCGTGTGATCAAGGAAGTGAAAGGCACCTACAGCGGGCCGAAGAAGGTCAAGGCCTCGGGCAAGGCTGTTGGCGCCAAGAAGAAGAAAGTTGACAAGAAAACCGGCGACAAGAAAGCTGCCGCCAAGCGCAAGCCAACCGCCAAACCGCGGGCCAACGCACCGCTGGCCAGCGCTGACGGCCTGGCGCCGCTGAAGAAGCGCAAGCCTGCTGCTGAATAAAAGTCACGCCGGCCCTTTGCAGAAGCGACACGAGCTTGCTTCTGCTAAGGGCGTGCGCAGGCCACGAACGATCACTCCGCCGTTTTCTCTGCCTGCTTCAACTCCTTGATCCGCTGGTCGATCAGCTGACACTTGTCGGGCAAGTCCTTGCTCGCCGTCCCCAGATCCATCCCCTGAAGCTCATCATTGATCTCCTTGGCCTTTTGCGGGTTCTGCTCGGTCAACTGAGTAACCAGCCCGGCCAGCTCCTCACGTTTCTGCGTCGCTTCTTCAGGTGTGCAGGCCCAAGCGGGCAGGGCGCAGAGCAGGGCAGTGGCACAGGCTATGGGCAGTAGCGGTTTCATCCTTCCAACCTCCGGCGGTGGTGATGCCCGGTGGAGGGCTGTGGGTGCAGGGAAGTTCAGGGCTTGCGACCGATGGAAGATTTCTTTGGTGGTGGTAGTCCGTTTCTGAAACGCTCCCGTATCCCTCCAGCGCCGTTGAGCAGCACGCTACATCGCTCTAGTCTCGAAGGAAAAGAGGGGGTATTGTATGTACAGCTGTAAATACAGGTCGTCCCATGTTCTTTGAATGGGACGAAGGGAAAAACCAGAGCAATATCCGCAAGCACGGCATCGACTTTGCCGACGTTCCTGACATGTTCAACCATCCCATGTTGATCCGGCGTGATGAGGATGTGGAATGTGCTGAAGAACGTTGGGTCAGCCTAGGATGGCTAAAGGCGCTGTTAGGTGTCGTCGTGTACACGGAGAGGCGGGGTGAGGTGATACGCATCATTTCTGCAAGAAAAGCCACCAAACGGGAGGCCAGGTACTATGACCAAATCATCGAGAACTGACTGGAGCCGCCTGGCCCGACAGGACGACAAGGATATCGACACATCAGATATCCCTGAACTGGACCAGGACTTTTTCCGCCAGGCCGAGCTGCGCGTTCCCGCCAAGCAGACGGTGACCATTCGACTGGACTCAGATGTCCTCGCCTGGTTCAAGGAGCAGGGCAGCGGCTACCAGACCCGCATCAATCAGTTGCTGCGCCAGTACATGCAAGCGCAACAACGCCAGCGCTAAGCGCTTTGGAACGCTTGGCAACCTTGGCAGGTCCCAACCTGTGTACCCCTTTCGTCCACAGCAGGAGCCCGTAGCCATGAGCATCGCCTACGACTGGGACCTGATCGAACGCTTGCTGCACGAAGTGCAGAACGGCGCCGGTCACAGCTTCACGCCCCGCCCCTATGCCGAGCAGCATGCTGCTGCACTGGCCGCCAAGGGTGAGCCGGTGGGTGACGTGGATCACCTGAAAACCCGTGCATGCGAGTATGAAAAGCTGCTATTTGAGCGCGGATTCATTGAATGCCGGCCTGAAGAGGACGGCGGCAATGGCGAAAACTTCGTCCTGACCGAACGCGGCTCGCGCTTGATGAGCCTGATCGACAGCAGCATCCCCGGCTTCGAGCACCCGCGCCAGGTGCTGGATGAGCAGGAGGATGCGCTGGACGAAACGACGTTCGAACGGGTATCTGCGAAGGCACAGATTGCTTGAGGTCGTTTTAAGGCTGGCAAGTGCAGCGTTCGAAACCCGATAATCGGTAGCCTCTGAACGCTGCCGAGCCTTTGCCCATGCCTTCTATCACCCCTCAGGCCCGCCTATGAGCGCGGTCCGCAAGAATCCTGACGCCTTTGCCTTCCAGGTAATGCTGGGCCTTTGCCTGATCTGGGGCTGCCAGCAGGTACTGATCAAGACTGCTGCCGTCGACATCGCGCCGGTGATGCAGGCTGCCCTGCGCAATGGCATTGCCGCTGTGCTGGTAGGCCTGATGCTGTGCTGGCGGGGTGGCTGGGAGCAGGTCGGCAGTACCTGGCGCGCAGGGTTGGTGGCGGGCGGGCTGTTCGGGGTGGAGTTTCTGTTCATTGCCGAAGGGCTGAAACTGACCTCGGCGGCGCACATGTCGGTATTCCTCTATACCGCGCCGGTATTTACCGCCTTGGGCCTGCATTTTCGTCTACCCAGTGAACGCTTGCGGCTGCTGCAGTGGCTGGGCATTCTGCTGGCCTTCGGCGGCATTGCCATGGCCTTTGCCGGTGGCACTTCGTTCGAGCACATGGACAGCCGCACCTTGCTGGGAGATGCCTTTGGCGTGATCGCCGGGCTGGCCTGGGGCGCGACCACGGTGGTGGTGCGTTGTTCACGGCTATCGGAGGCGCCGGCGACCTTGACCCTGTTCTATCAGCTGGCGGTCGGTTTTGCCGGGCTGCTGCTGATCGCCCTGCTCAGCGGGCAGATCGGCGCGGTGTCGCTGACGCCGCTGGCGATGGGCAGTGTATTGTTCCAGGGGATTGTGGTGTCGTTCATCAGCTACCTCACCTGGTTCTGGTTGCTGCGCAAATACCTGGCGTCGAACCTCGCGGTGTTTTCCTTCATTACCCCGTTGTTTGGGGTGACCTTTGGCGTTTTGCTGCTGGATGAGCCGCTCAGTGCGAATTTCGTGGTGGGGGCGTTGATGGTGTTGTTGGGTGTGATCCTGGTCAGTGCCGAGCCTTGGGTGAAGCAACAATTGCGGCGGTTGGTAGGGTGATGTGTTGCCTGTACCTGCTCAGGATGCAACCTTGGCCTGACAGGCGCTTCCTTGCTGTGCGTTACCCGGCAACTGGACCAACACGCCCGCCACCGCCAGCCCGCCCGCCGCCAGCATCAATGCCGGTTGCAGGCCGTCGCTGTAATGGCTGCTGACCGTCGCCAGCAGGGGCCCGCTCAACTGCCCCAGGGCAAAGCACGCTGTCAGCAGCCCGGCATTGCGTTGTGTGGCATGCGGTGCCAGCTCCCGCGAGCGCTGCATCACCAGTTGCATGCAGGCCAGGAACGGCCCGCCACACAGCACCACTCCCAGCGCCAACCCGATACCCCCGCCCATCAGGCAGGCCAGCACGCCAAGCCCTTGCAACCACAAGGTGGCGGTGAGCCAGGTCGAGGTGCGGCCACCACGGCGCAGGCTCACCAGCATCACCCCCAGCGCTGCCGACAGGCCAAACGCCGGCCAGAACAGGTCGGCCATCCATTGCCCGCGAAACTGCTGGTTGGCCATCTGTGAGAGGAAGGTGGCTGGCAGGATGTAACCCACGCCGTACAGCGCGTATACCAGCCCCAGGCGGCCAATGCCGACGCTGCGGGTCGGGCCCGGGTGCGAGGGCGATGAGGTTGGCGCAGCTTGCAGAACGCGTGGCAACCAAGGCCGCACGGCCAGCAGCATCACCAGCGCGGCCACGGCATAGATCAGCCACAGTGCTGCCGAGCCCAGCCCAGCCAAGTGCGCCACCAGTGCCAACAGGCCGGTCACGGCGATGCCCAGGCCGGGCCCTGCAAACACCAGGGCACCCAGCCGTTGGTGGTTGTGCGCGTTGGCCACCTGTTGGCTGAGGCTGGTGATCATCACCAGCACCCAGGCACTGGCCACGCCGGTGCCAAAGCGCAGCAGCAGGTGGCTCCAGAACCCGTCGGCGGCCCATGAGGCCAGGGTCAGCAGCACGCACAGCCACAGCCCCCCATGCAGGCGCAGGCGCACCTGGCCGGGTGAGCGGGCGAACATGGCGTCCACCGCGCCAATGAAATAGCCCAGGTAGTTGGCGGCCGCGACCAGCCCGGCGACCGTCAGGTCGAACTGGCCTTCGGCGATCAGTTGTGGCAGTTGCGGGGTGAGGGCAAAACGGCCTATGCCCATGGCCATCATCAGCGCCACGGCGCTGGCGAGCAGTTGAATGAGGGGCGACATGACAGGTCTCCTGCACGGATGTAAGCGATGACTGGCAGGTTAGGGTGGTTTTATGTTCAATAAAATTGAATAATGATGATCAAGTTGTTCTGTTTTGGAGAATGCTGTGGAATTCAGCCAGCTGCGTATCTTCCAGGCCGTGGCCGAGGAAGGCTCGGTCACCCGTGCCGCCGAACGCTTGCACCGTGTGCCATCGAACCTCTCGACGCGTTTGCGCCAGCTTGAGGAGCAACTGGGTGTCGAGTTGTTCCTGCGTGAGCGCCAGCGCTTGCAGCTGTCGCCGGCCGGCAAGGTGCTGCTGGAGTACGCCAACCGCCTGTCGGCCTTGCGCGACGAGGCGCTGGCCGCTGTGCGCGGCGGCCAGCCAGCCGGTGACTTCGTGCTGGGGACCATGTACAGCACGGCGGCGACCCACCTTCCGGCGTTGCTCGCGCGTTATCACCAGGCTTACCCCGCAGTGAACCTGCAGGTGCGCGCAGCGCCCAGCGGCGAGCTGCTTGAAGGCCTGCTTGGCCACACACTGGACGCTGCCTTGGTAGATGGCCCGCCAAGCCTGGCCGGGCTGGATGGCGTGCCGCTGTGCGAAGAGCAGCTGGTGCTGATCACCAGCCCCGAGCACCCAGCGGTCCACACTGCCAAGGATGTGGCGGGCAAGGCGGTGTTCACCTTCCGCCAAGGCTGTTCTTACCGGATGCGCCTGGAGGCGTGGTATGCACATGCCCACACGCCCATGGGCCGGGTGATGGAGATCGAGTCGTACCAGAGCATGCTGGCCTGTGTGATCGCGGGTGCGGGTGTGGCGATGATGGCCCAGTCGATGCTCGACAGCCTGCCTGGGCGCACCCAGGTAAGGGTGCACCCGCTGCAGGCGCCGTTCGATCAGGCGGTCACCTGGCTGATGTGGCGCCAGGGTATGCGTGGGGCGAATTTGCAGGCGTGGATCGACCTGCAACAAAGCGAAACGATTAACCAGTCGTCGGAATGCGCCGCTACGGCTTGATCCGCGTCAAAATGGCCCTTATCTGTAAGAGCATAGGCATGCGTAATACAGGACATCAGGCTATGATCTGTATGAAACATCCCAGGATTGATTCGCCGTGAGGCTGACCCGTCAAGGGGGCATTATGAATAAACCACTGTCCAACTGGCTCCACGACCTGGCGGTCGCCCTGGGGCTGATTCCACCACCCTTGCAGCCGGTGCCGATCCCGACTGATGAAGAGCAGCGCAAACGCCAACCGCGTCGTCGCTGATAAAAGACAAAGGCCGCAGCACCTGGGTGGGTGCTGCGGCCTTTTTTGTGTCTTGGAGTTTATTGTTATCTCTTCTGGCCCTATCGCCGGCAAGCCAGCTCCCACAGTTACTGCGCAAGCCTCAGGCCCTGTGCATTTTTTGTGGGAGCTGGCTTGTCGGCGATAGGGCCGCTTCAGGCTAATGGTCAGGCCAGATTCACCGCACCGACTGGTTTGCGCGACATCAGGCTAACCGCTACGAAGCTCACCAAGCCGATCGCCAGGCTGTAGTAGATCGGCGTGTTGGCTTCAAGCCCGTCCTTGAACATGAAAAGCAGCGCGGTGGCAAAGCCCAGCGACATGCTGGCAATCGCGCCGGCGGTGGTCGCACGCTTCCAGAAGATCGCCCCGATCAGCGGGATCAGCATGCCGCCGACCAGCAGGTTGTAGGCCAGGGTCAGTGCGTTGATCACATCGTTCACCATCAGCGCGATGCCCAGCACCACCAGGCCGGTGAGCAGGGTGAACAGGCGGCTCATGCCCAGGCTCGACTGCTTGCCGCCACGCAGCTTGGGCAGCAGGTCTTCGGTCACGGTGGTCGAGGCGGCCAGCAGGCCGGCACTGGCGGTGGACATCATGGCTGCCAGGGCTGCGGCCATCAGCAGGCCACGGATGCCATCGGGCAGGGTGCTTTTGATCATCTCGGCAAAGGCGTTGTTCGGGTTGGCCAGGTCGGGCATCAGCACATGCGCGGCCATGCCGATGGCGGCGCAGGCCAGGCCGTACACCACACAGTACACACCGGCAACGGTACCGGCACGCTGGCAGACCTTTTCATCACGGGCGGTGAACACCCGCTGCCAGATATCCTGGCCGATGAGGATGCCGAAGAAGTAGATCAGGAAGTAGGTGATGATGGTGTCCCAGCCAATGGTGGTCAGCTGGAAGCTGGCCGCTGGCAGTTTGGCCACCAGGGTGTCCCAGCCACCGGCCTTGTACAGGCACACCGGCAGCAGGATGAACATCAGGCCGACGGTCTTGATCACGAACTGGACGATGTCGGTCAGGGTCAGCGACCACATGCCGCCAATGGTGGAGTACAGCACCACCACACCGCCGCCGAGCAGCAGCGAAGCCCAGAACGGTAGGTCCAGCAGCACCTGCAATACGGTGGCCATGGCCAGTGTCGAGGTGACCCCGATCATCAGCGCGTAAGCCAGCATGATCACGGCACTGGCCTGGCGTGCGGTGGGGTTGTAGCGTTGCTCAAGCACCTGGGTCACGGTGAAGATGCGCAGGCGCAGCAACGGTTTGGCCAGGAACAGGTTGATGGCGATGATGCCCAGGCCCAGGGCTGCGCACAGCCAGAAGCCGGAGATGCCGTGGACGTAGCCCAGGCGCACGGTGCCGACGGTGGAAGCGCCGCCGAGCACGGTGGTGGCCATGGTGCCCATGTACAGCACCGGGCCGAGGTTGCGCCCGGCTACCAGGTAGTCTTCATGGGTTTTTGCGCGCCGCATGCCATACCAGCCAAGCCCGAGCATGCCGGCGGTATAGATCATTACAACAATGATGTCCAAGGCCATTGGGGGTCTCCCGATTATCTTTATTATGGCGAGATCGACCACGCGGGCGGCTTACGGCGCCCGGCGGTCTTGTCGTGTTGTTGGCGGGCCTCTGTGGCCCTCCCTCATGGCTCCTGCCGGGGTGTAGCGGTATTAACGACGCACGACGCCTGGTAGCACGCAGAGCATTTCGAACAGCAGGTTGGCGCCGAGCAGCGAGGTGTTGCCGGTGGTGTCGTAAGGCGGGGAGACTTCGACGAGGTCACAGCCGATCAGGTCCAGGCCGTGGCAGCCGCGAATGATCTCCATCGCCTGGATGGTGGTCAAGCCGCCGATTTCCGGAGTGCCGGTACCGGGCGCCCAGGCCGGGTCGATGCCGTCGATGTCGAACGACAGGTAAACCGGGCCGCCGCCGACCTTTTCCCGTACTTCGGCCATCAGTGGCTCCAGCGATTTGTGCCAGCACTCTTCGGCCTGAACCACGCGGAAGCCCTGGCGGCGGCTCCAGTTGAAGTCATCGGCGGTGTAGCCCTGGGCGCGCAGGCCGATCTGTACCACGCGGTCGCAATCAAGCAGGCCTTCTTCCACGGCGCGGCGGAAGGTGGTGCCGTGGGCGATCTTCTCGCCGAACATGTGGTCGTTGACGTCGGCGTGGGCATCGATGTGCACCAGGCCGATCTTGCCGTGCTTCTTGTGCAGCGCACGCAGGATCGGCAGGGTGATGGTGTGGTCGCCGCCCAGGGTCATCGGGATGACGTTGTGCTCGACGATCTCGTCATACGCTTCTTCGATGATGCGCACGGCGTCCAGCAGGTTGAAGGTGTTGATCGCCACGTCACCAATGTCGGCCACCGACAGCGAGTCGAACGGAGCGGCACCGGTGGCCATGTTGTACGGGCGGATCATCACCGATTCGGCGCGGATCTGCCGTGGGCCGAAGCGGGTGCCGGAGCGCAGCGAGGTACCGATGTCCAGGGGCACGCCGATGAAGGCAGCATCCAGGCCTTGGGCACTTTGCAGGTGGGGGAGACGGAGCATGGTGGCGATGCCGCCGAAACGCGGCATTTCGTTGCCGCCCAGTGGTTGGTGGAGAGTCTTGTCCACGGTGGGCCTCATCAGTCGGTCGATTGTTTTGTTTGTTCGAACCTGTGCCGCCGCGCGCCTTTCAAGTGTGGTTTTGCCGGCGGGCAGGGACATTTCGGCCAAGTCTGCTCAAGGTAGTGCCGCGGAAGAATCGCTACCGACAAATACTTAGTTCAGGAATTTCTGAACTAAAGGCCGGCAGAGCGGTTAAACTGCGCGTAAATACCCTTGCGGAACCGTTGCACCATGGCCTCGACATTGCCTGACCTGAAACTGCTGCGCATCTTCATCAGCGTGGCGCGCCACCAGGGCTTCGCCAACGCGCAGCGCGAGCTGAACCTGTCGACCTCGGCCATCAGCACCTACATGAGTCAGTTGGAAGGCGCACTGGGGATCGTGCTGTGCCACCGCGGCCGTGGCGGTTTCAGCCTGACCAGCAAAGGCGAGCTGTTCCACCAGGAAACCCTGCGGCTTCTGGCCGAACTGGATGGCTTCGAGCAGTATGCCGCTGCCCTCAAGGGCGAGTTGCGTGGCACCCTCAACCTCGGGGTCATCGACTCCACGGTCGGTGACAGGGCCTTGCCGCTGGCCGAAGCCATCGGCGCCTACAGCCAGGAGCACCCGGCGGTGCACTTGCACTTGTCGGTGTCCAGCCCTTACGAGCTGCAACTGGGTGTGCAGGACAACCGCCTGGACCTGGCCATTGGTGCGTTCTCCTCGCGCATGAGCGGCCTGCTTTACCAGCCGTTGTACCGTGAACAGCACTGGCTGTACTGCAGCAGCCGCCACCCGTTGTATAACGAGCGGCGCATCCCCGAGCAGGTGGTGACCCAGCAGCGCATGGTCGGGCGTGGTTACTGGAGCCAGGCCGAGCTGGCCCGGCATGGCTTCAAGCACAGCGCGGCGACGGTGGAGAGTATGGAAGCGCAGTTGATCCTGATCCTTTCCGGGGCCTATATCGGCTACCTGCCCGAGCACTACGCCCAGGCCTGGGTCGACAAGGGCGACTTGCGCGTGCTGTCGCCGTCGACCTTCGGCTACCAGGCACCGTTTTCGCTGATCATTCGCCGTGGGCGTAGCCGTGAGCCCTTGATCCAGACCTTCCGCGACCTGCTCAAAAGCCAGCTGAACGTGGGCTGAGACGCGACACACTCATGCATTCCGTCGGGCGGTGTTAAATTCCGGCAAAAGCTGACCGCTAACCTGATAGCGCTCTGCTACATATCAACTTGCGCTGATGATTTTTCCCTTAGTTCATCCTGCAAGGATCGCCCAGATGCGCATGAATTTGCCCGTCACTGAGCACGAAAGAACCTTCTCCAGCGATCAACGCCTGATTTCCACGACTGACCTCAACAGCCGCATCACTTACTGCAACGAAGCCTTCGTGGCGATCAGCGGGTTTACCTACGACGAGCTGGTCGGCCAACCCCACAACCTGGTGCGCCACCCGGATATGCCGCCATCGGTGTTCGGGCATATGTGGGAGACGATCAAGCAGGGCAAACCGTGGATGGGTGTGGTCAAGAACCGGGCGAAGAACGGCGACTACTACTGGGTCAGCGCCTATGTCACCCCGATTTACGAGCAGGGCCGCATCAATGGCTATGAGTCAGTGCGCTCGGTGCCCACGCGTGAGCAGATCCGGCGCGCCGAAGCGCTGTATGCGCGCCTGCGTGCCGACCGTGCTGCGGTGCCGTGGGCCGCGCGGCTCGGGCATGGGTTGGGCCATGGCTGGCCGCTGATCGGCGCGGGCCTGCTGTCGGCGGCCGGTTACCTGTGGCTGCCGCCCTATGCAGCGCTTGGGATCCTGATGGCCAGCCTGCTGTTGGCCTGGTACCTGGTCGAGCACCGGCAGAACCAGGCTATCCGCCGCACGTTGGCCGAGCACCCCAAAGCCTTCACCAGCCCGTTGGTGGCGCTGACCTATAGCGACAACCCGGGCCTGCTGGGCCAGCTTGACCTGGCCATCATCAGCGAGGAAGCGCGCCTGCAAACGGCCCTGACCCGCCTGGTGGACGCCGGGGTCGGGGTGAAGTCGCGGGCTGCGCAGTCGTCCGATCTGTCCGATGCCCAGGCGCAGATGCTCGACCGCCAGCGCAGCGAGACCGACCAGTCGGCCACGGCCATTGCGCAGATGGCGGCGACCATCCAGCAGGTCACGCACAACGTGCAAAGCACGGCGCATGCGGCCGGCGATGCCGATCAGCTGGCGCAGCAGGGCAGCGAGCTGGCGCTGCAAAGCCTTAAAGCCATGGGCAGCATGAGTGATGCCGTCAACGACATTGGCCAGGCGGTCAATGCGCTGGCCGAGCAGACTCAGTCCATCGGCAGCGTGGTCGATGTGATTACCTCTATTGCCGAGCAGACCAACCTGTTGGCGCTCAACGCTGCCATCGAGGCGGCACGCGCAGGTGAGCAGGGGCGGGGGTTTGCCGTGGTGGCCGATGAAGTGCGTTCGCTGGCCCAGCGTACCCGCGCATCCACCGATGAGATTCACCACATCATTGCCTCGTTGCGCGCAGGAGCAGAGCGGGCGGTGAGCACCGCCAACCGGGGTGAACAGATCTCGCGGGACAGCGTGCACAGCGTCGAGGCGGTGCAGGCGGCCTTGAGCGGGATTGCCCAGGCGGTCAGCCGCATCACCGGCATGAGCCAGCAGATGGCGACGGCGTCGGAGCAGCAGAGCCATGTGGCCGAGGACATCAACCAGCAGATCGTGAGGATTGCCCAGCTGTGTGACCAGAGTGCCGGGCAGGCCAGGCAGGGGGCAGAAATCAGCCAGGACCTGGAGCGCATGGCGGAGTACCTGCACAGCCTGGCAGAGCGCTTCAACCGCTGAGATCGCTGGGGCCGCAGCACGCTGCTCCTGCAAAGGCATCGCGATCTCCTGTAGGAGCAGCCTTGTGCTGCGAATGGCCCGCAAAGCGGGCCCCGGTTCTGTGGCAAACTGTTCCCGCCAAGGAGAACCCCATGCCCAGACCCCGCTGCGAGCGCTGCCAGCGCCCGCTCGACCATTGTCTCTGCCCACTGATCCCCGCGCTCGACAGCCGCACCCGCGTCATCCTGCTGCAGCACCCCAGTGAAACCGCCCATGCCCTGAACACTGCGCGCCTTGCTGCCCTTGGGCTGAACAATGCCGAGCTACGGGTAGGCGAGGTTTGCGATGACCTGGCTGAATGGCTGGCAACGCCTGGTTATCGGCCGGCCCTGCTGTTCCCGGGCGATGACGCTCAGGTGCTGACGGCCTATGGCAAGGTCGATGACACGCCGTTGTTGCTGATCGTGCCCGACGGCACCTGGCGCAAGGCGCGCAAGCTGCTGTACATGAACCCGCTACTGGAGGGGTTGCCACGGGTGACGCTGGGGGCAGTCGCACCTTCGCGTTATCGGCTGCGCAAGGCGCCGGAGGCGGGGGCGCTGTCGACTATCGAGGCGGTGGTGGGGGCTTTGAATGCGCTGGAGCAACCGGCCTGCTTCGATGCACTGCTGGCGCCGTTCGAGGCGTTGATCGAGGGGCAGATCAGGGCCATGGGGGTGGAGACGTTCCAGCGCAACCACGGGGTCGAGTGAGGGCCGGGGGCTGCTTTGCAGCCCATTCGCAGCACAAGGCTGCTCCTACAGAAGACCCCGCAAAGGGCGGCATGCGCGCAACGCTTGTGGGAGCGGCCTTGTGTCGCGATGGGCCGCAAAGCGGCCCCAAAATCTAAGGCCGATCAACGCATCTCAGGCAAACGCGCCTCGGTACGCACCTCGGTGGTAGCCAGCGCCTCTGGCGGCAGCGAAATACGCTGTTTGCTCAGCAGCTCACCCATGGTCGCCAGCACGCGGTAGCGCGAGAACTCCTCGGTGTAGCGTACTTCGGTGTAGCGACGGTCGGCGTTGTACAGCTCGTTCTCACTGTCCAGCACGTCCAGCAGGGTACGCTGGCCCAGACCGAACTGGTCCTGGTAGGCGGCACGCACGCGCTTGGTGGTCTCGGCGTATTCACGCGCGGTCGGCAGCTGCTTGCTGGCGTTGTTCATGGCGTTCCACGCCAGGCTCAGGTTTTCGGTCAGCTCACGCAGGGCGTTGTTGCGGATGTCCAGGGCCTGGTTGATCTTGTGCGCGTCAGACTGCAGGCGGGCCTTGTCGCTGCCGCCGCGGAACAGGTTGTAGTTCATCTCTACGCCGGCCTGCCAGTCGTTGTTGTTGTGGCCTTTTTCGCCGCCGGTGTTGTTGTTGGCACCGGTTGCCAGAATGGCGTCGAAGCGCGGGTAGAAGGTCGACTTGCCGACTTCGTATTGCTGCTCGGCGGCGTTGACGTCAGCCTGGGCAGATTTGATGTAAGGGTTGTTCTGGCGCATGCTGTCGCGCGCGCCGTCGAGGGTCTCAGGCACCTCGCCCTTGATGCTCGCCGGGCTTTCCAGCTCGTCCGGGGCACGGCCGACCACGCTGAAGAAGTTGGCCTCGGCATCGGCCAGGTCGACTTCGGCGGTGTCCAGGTTGTTTTCCGCCAGGGCGCGACGTGCGCGGGACTGGTCAAGGTCGGCGGTGCTGCCGACGCCGCGCTCGTTACGCAGGCCGATCTGGTCGTTGACGCGCAGGTGGGCTTGCAGGTTGTTCTTGGCCAGGGTCACCAGCTCGCGGCGCTTGAGCACTTCCAGGTACACCTCGGTCGCACGCAGGGCAACATCCTGGGCAACGGCCTGGGTGTAGTAGGCGCGGGAGGTGGACACCGCTTCGGTGCGGCCCACTTCGTTCGAGGTGTTGAAGCCGTCGAAAATCATCTGCCGCAAGCGCAGCTCGGACTGGGTGTAGTTGAGGGTTTCCTTGTTGTGGTTACCCTCGGCACGGGTGGTAGCGTTGTCCGAACGCTGGCGACCATAGCCAGCAACCAAATCCACGGAAGGGTAGTAGCCACCACGCGCAAACTTGACGTCTTCATCGGCCGACAGCTTGCTGTTGCGATTGGAGCTGACCTGCGGGTGGTAGTCCACGGCGCTCTGGACGGCCTCGGTGATCGACATCGCCTGTACGTTGGCACTTGCCAGGGCCAACAGTAGTGCACTGGTGATGGGGTTCAAAACGCGCATGGGTACATCTCCCTGATCCTGGAATTGATCCTGCTGCTCGCCAAAAAAATGACGATAAAGTTATCGCGTATAGTGTTGCAGGTTTTTAACAACACAGCTAAGTACATTCAATGCGATAGATAAGAAGATTTATTCATATCAAATTGCCATATAAGACGTATATTGTCTAACAATGACGACAAAACATGTCGAAGGCGAGCGAGCAATAAGCCTCGAAAGCCAGTATTTACAAGGCTTTTGTGCGGTTCCAGAACCATTTCGGATAAAGAAAACGTCAGTTAGGCGAAAGTGATATTTGGCGACAAAAAAATGTCACTTTCGCTTGTGAAGGGTTTTCTGTCTGACGATATACAGGCTTACCAGCACGGCGCTGGTCAACATGAAGGCGCGCGCCCAGAACAGGGGCACCAGATAGCACGACAGGCCGATGCTGGCCCACATCAGGCCGATGGCGTAGACCTTGCCCTTGAGGGGGATGCCTTCACCACTAAGGTAGTCGCGGATCCACGGCCCGAGCTTCGGGTGATGGACCAGCCAGTGGTGAAAGCGCGGCGAGCTGCGGGCAAAGCAGGCCGCCGCCAATAGCAGGAACGGGGTGGTGGGCAATACCGGAAGGAAAATCCCCAACACCCCCAGCGCAACGCTGAGCCAGCCGATGGCCAGCAGCAGGTAGGGCACAGGCGACTTAGTGGTGGCGTGGCTTGAGCAGCGCCGGTTTTTCGTCAGGAGCGTGCAGCAGCAAGAACAGTGCGCTCAGCGCCTCGGGGATCTGTACGATCATGTCGTCCTGCAGGTTGGCGTTGCTGGCGATGTCAGCGAACTCTGGCTGTTCGTCGAACAGGCCCGAGCCAACCATGATCGGCAGCAGCATCTCGCTGACTTCTTCTTCGGCGTTCTCGAACCAGGCCTCTTCACGCAGGAACACGCCTTCCATGAAGCCGATGCACCAGCCGCGCAGGTCAGAATCGTCCGGCTCGTCGGTCAGGTCGAGGTCGCATGGCAGGTCGAATTCTTCGTCGCTGGCCAGCTGGCGGGCAATGTGCGCTTTCAACGCCACCAGGGTGGCTTCGATTTCGGTGCGCTGGGCCTCGCTGGCGTAGTGCGGCTCTTCGGCGAACAGGGCATCGATCCATTCGCGCTCGGGCACGTCTTCGGCGTTGATCGACAGGGCGGTGAGGTAGCCGTGGGCGGCGACGTAGTCCAGCGCCTCTTCGTGCAGCTCGTCGGCGTCGAGGAAGGCTTGCAGGCGGGTCAGTTGCTCGGCGAAGGACATTACAGGGCTACCTTGGGGAATAAACGATACCGAATTCTAGCACCAAGCACGGGTAGCGGGGTAAAGGGAACGTCTATCGCCGTGGTGCCCTGTGCGGTGCAGTGCTGCGGTATACTCCGCGATTTTTCATCCAGGGGCAGATTTTATCGGCGCCTGGCAAAAACCGCTTACGCATTTGGCGTGTGCGGAGCGGGTTTTTCGTCCAGCCTGTATCCAGGATGGTACGGCGATTTGTGGAGTTGCACATGCTCGAACAGGCTCAGCGCGTTCTCAAGGACATTTTCGGCTACGACAGTTTCCGTGGGCGCCAGGCAGCAATCATCGAATGCGTGGCCAATGGCGGCGACGCCTTGGTGCTGATGCCCACCGGTGGCGGCAAGTCGCTGTGTTTCCAGGTGCCGGGGCTGCTGCGCCCGGGCCTGACGGTAGTGGTCTCGCCGCTGATTGCGCTGATGGACGACCAGGTCGCCACGCTGGACGAACTGGGTGTATCGGCCGCCGCGCTGAACTCGACCCTGACGGCGGAGCAGCAGCGTGAACTGGCCGGGCGCCTGCGCCGTGGCGAAGTGAAGATGCTGTACCTGGCGCCCGAGCGCCTGGTGCAGCCGCGCATGCTCGACTTCCTGCGCGAGCTGGACATCTCGCTGTTTGCCATCGACGAGGCGCACTGCGTGTCGCAATGGGGCCACGATTTCCGTCCCGAATACCTGCAACTGGGGCAGTTGGCCGAGCTGTTCCCACATGTGCCGCGCATCGCGCTGACCGCCACCGCCGACATGCGAACCCGCGAAGAGATCGTCCAGCGCCTGCACCTGCAAGGCGCCGAGCGCTTCCTGTCGAGCTTCGACCGGCCAAACATCTTCTACCGCATCGTACCCAAGGAAGCGCCGCGCAAGCAGCTGATGGCCTTCCTCGGCGAGCGCCGCGGCAACGCCGGCATTGTCTACTGCCTGTCGCGCAAGAAGGTCGACGAAACCGCTGCCTTTCTTTGTGAACAGGGCTTCCCGGCATTGCCGTACCACGCTGGCCTGGCCGCCGAGACCCGTTCGGCCAACCAGCACCGCTTCCTCAACGAGGAAGGGCTGATCATGGTCGCCACCATTGCCTTCGGCATGGGCATCGACAAACCCAACGTGCGCTTCGTTGCCCACCTCGACCTGCCCAAGTCGCTTGAGGCCTATTACCAGGAAACCGGCCGTGCCGGCCGTGACGGCCTGCCATCCGATGCCTGGATGGCCTACGGCCTGCAAGACATGGTGATGCTCAAGCAGATGCTGCAGAACTCCGAAGGTGACGAGCGCCACAAGCGCATCGAGCAGCACAAGCTCGACGCCATGCTGGCGCTGTGCGAAGAAACCCGCTGCCGTCGCCAGTCGCTGCTGGCCTATTTCGACGAAACCCTCGAACAGCCGTGCGGGCATTGCGACAACTGTGTCGACAACATCCAGACCTGGGACGCCACCGAGCCGGCCCGTCAGGCACTGTCGGCGGTGTTCCGTACGGGCCAGCGCTATGGCGTGGGCCACCTGGTCGATGTGCTGCTGGGCAAGGACAACGAGAAGGTGCGCAATTTCGGCCACGAGAAGCTGTCGGTGTTCGGCGTCGGCAAGGGCCTGGCCGAGGTCGAGTGGCGTTCGCTGTTCCGCCAACTGGTGGCGCGCGGCCTGGTCGACATCGACCTGGAGGGCTACGGCGGCCTGCGCCTGTCCGACAGCTGCCGGCCGCTGCTGCGCGGCGAGGTGACCTTGCAACTGCGCCGCGACCTCAAGCCGCAGACCACGGCCAAGTCCTCGTCGTCCGGTGGCGGCAGCCCGGCCAGCCAGTTGGTGCGTGCCGAAGAGCGCGAGCTGTGGGAAGCGCTGCGTACCCTGCGGCGCAAGCTGGCGGAGGAGCACAGTGTGCCGCCCTATGTCATCTTCCCCGACTCGACGCTGCTGGAAATGCTGCGCAGCCAGCCGGTCAGCCTCAGCGACATGGCCCAGGTCAGCGGTGTGGGCGCGCGCAAGCTGGAACGCTACGGCCAGGCGTTCCTCGAAGTGCTGAACAGCAGCGGTGGCACCGAAGAGGCGCCGAAAGTGGTGCTCGACCTGCGCCACGAACTGGTCAGCCTGGCCCGGGCCGGCATGACCCCGGCGCAGATCGCCGGGCAGCTCAACTGCAGCGAGAAGAACGTGTATAGCCTGCTGGCCGAGGCGCTGGGCCGCCAGGAGCTGAGCCTCGACCAGGCCCTCGACCTGCCGGAAGACCTGCTGATGGAAGTGCAGGACGCTTTCCTGGATGGCGAGGGCGAGCTGCCGCCGGTGTCGGCCATTGCGCCGCAGTTTGCGGGCCGTGTGCCGGAGGGTGTGCTGTATTGCGTGCGTGCGGCGCTGGCGGCCGAGTTCGAGATGTGACCGGCAGCCGGATCGAGGGCAGAACCGCCATCTGCTGACCTTTGTCATGCTTTTTGACGATTATCGAACAATGAAGGGTGCGCGAGCCTTGCCTCGTGGGGCGGGGCATGGTTAGCTGCCTAATAATTAGATCTGTTCAATGAGTTGCCTATGCCCCTGACCGACAACCAACACCGCTTCGGCATGCAGCTGGCCCAGATGTCCCGGGGCTGGCGTGCCGAGCTGGACCGCCGCCTGGCCGGGCTGAACCTGTCCCAGGCGCGCTGGCTGGTGTTGCTGCACCTGGCGCGGTTCGAAGAAGCCCCCACCCAGCGTGAGCTGGCCCAGAGCGTGGGCGTCGAAGGCCCGACCCTGGCGCGCCTGCTCGACAGCCTGGAAGCCCAAGGGCTGGTGCGCCGGCAGGCCGTGTTAGAAGACCGACGAGCCAAGAAGATCTTGCTGTGCCCGCCGGCCAAGCCGCTGATCGACCAGATCGAAACCATCGCCAATCAACTGCGGGTGGAGCTGTTTACCGGGGTGGACGAGGCAGAGTTGCAGGTGTGCATGCGCGTGCATGCCACGATCCTGGCCAACCTCGAGAAGTCCTGAGGGCCCCTGGGGCTGCTGGGCAGCCCCGACGACTCAGAAGGTATGCCCAAGGTTCAGGTACACCGCCTGCTCGTGCGCACTGTTAGTGCCATAGCTGAAGTTCAGCGGCCCCAGCGGCGTCTCCAGCCCCAGGAAGATGCTCGCCGCATTGATGTAGCCACTGTCGAACTCGTTGTCGTTGTTCCACACGCGCCCACGCTCCAGCGACCCGCCAATGTACAGCGGGAAGTCCAGCGGTACGTAGGCCCGTGGCGTCAGCCTGCGGTAGTAAACCATGCGCAGCAGGCTCACGTTCTGCCCCGATACCGAGTCCTGCCGGAAGCCTGACAGCTCACGCGCCCCACCCATCACGAAGCTCGATGTCACCACTTCGGTGTCATCCAGCGTGCGCCCGTAGCGCCCGCCCAGCACGAACGTGTTCGGCCCGCTGCTGATGGCCTTGTCCAGGTTGAACAGCCACTGCCGGTAATCCTGGTCAGAGTCCAGCGACTTGTCGTACTTGCGCAAGGTCAGGCTGATGTCCTCACCGCTGTGCGGGAAATACACGTTGTCGAGGGTGTCGAACGAGTATTTCAGCTCATAGAAGCCTTCATTGAAGCTGACCTTGGGCAGGTCCTGGTCGCCGATGCGCACTTCGGCCTCGCCCCAGGCCTTGCCCACGCCCAGGCGTACTTCACCGTTGGTGCCAATCTGCCGCCCGACGTTCAGGCCAAGGCCGTAGCGCTCCAGGCGGTACTCGGCGACGGGGTCGTTGTCCAGGGTGGCTTCGATATTCTGTGAGCTGACGTCCAGGTACGGCGCGATGAAGTAGCGCGAGCCCACGTCCAGCGGCTGGTAGAACTCGCTGTACAGTTCTTGCTGGTCGCCGATCTGGCCACGGGTCAGCCATTCGGCACCCAGGCTGTTGATGCCGTTGACCCGGTAGCTGGCGCCCAGGTTGAAGGCACTGTCACCGCGCAGGTCGTCCGACAGGTTCAGGCCCAGGCGCAGGTAGTCGGTGCCGCCGCGTCTACCGCGAGCGTTGATTACCAGGGTGTTGTCGTTGCCCTTGTGCACCACGCGGTACTGCACCCGGTCGAAGTAGTCCAGGCCGTACAGCGTGCCCATGTCGGTCTGCAGGCGGTCCAGCTCCAGCGGTGCGTCGATCGGCTGACGGATGTACGAGCGGATCACGTCGTCGCTGACCTTGGAGTCGTTTTCGATCCGGATCGCGGTGATTACCGGCGTGCGCTGGCGCGGGGAGCGGGCCACGGCCAGGCTGCTGTCGCCCTCGGGCTGGCGCAGGGCGGCAAGGCGTGGGTCGAGCAGCCGGGTGGCGCGGTAACCGGCGTCGATCATGTCCCGTGCACGGCCGAAGTCGGTCACGCCGAAGGCAGTCAGCGATGGCTGGATGAGGATGTCGTCACGGCGCAGGCTGGCCAGTTGTTCTTCCGAATTGCGCCGGGTCATCAGGGTGATCGACTGGTTGAGCACGTCGACCACGGTCAGTAATTGCTTGCGATCGCGCAGCGGGGTACCAATGTCGACCACGATTGCCAGGTCCACGCCCATTTCCCGGGCCACGTCCACGGGGATGTTGTCGACCATGCCGCCGTCCACCAGCAGGCGGCCGTCCAGTTCGACCGGGGCGAACACGGCGGGGATCGACATGCTGGCACGGATTACCTGAGGCAGGTGACCGCGGCGGAATACCACTTTTTCGCCGCTGGCGATGTCGGTGGCCACCGCACGGAAGGGGATGGGCAGTTTGTCGAAGTCGCGGGTGTCGGCGGTGTGCGCCAGTTTGCTTTCCAGCAGCAGTGACAGGTTCTGGCCCTGGATTACCCCCAGCGGCAGGCCCAGGCTGCCGTCGTCACGAAAGCTGAGCTTCTGCTTGACCAGGAAGTCGCGGTCATCCTGCTTGCGCCGGAACGGCACGTCCTTGCGCGGCGGGGCATCGGACAGCGCCTGTTGCCAGTCGAGGGTGGTGGCGAGTTTTTCCAGCTCTTCGACACTGTAGCCCGATGCATACAGCCCGCCGACCACTGCGCCCATGCTGGTGCCGGCGATGGCGTCGATGCGCACGCCCTGTTCTTCCAGGGCTTTGAGCACACCAATGTGGGCCAGGCCACGGGCCGCGCCGCCCGACAACACCAGGCCGACCTTTGGCCTGGCAGATTCGGCGGCGATGGCCGTAAGCGAGGTGAGAACAAGGATGAAACAGAACAGCAAACGGCGCATCGTGAGTCTCAAACCGTGGGCTAAAGACCGCTAGTATAAGCGGCCCCTCACCTGGAGATGCCTCAGCATGGCCGACAACAAGCCCGAAATCGTCATTACTTATTGCACCCAGTGCCAATGGCTGCTGCGCGCCGCCTGGCTGGCCCAGGAACTGCTCAGCACCTTCACCGACGACCTTGGCCGGGTGGCGCTGGAGCCGGGTACCGGCGGCATCTTCCGCATCACTTGCAATGGCGTGCAGATCTGGGAGCGCAAGGCCGACGGCGGCTTCCCCGAAGCCAAGGTGCTGAAGCAGCGGGTGCGCGACCAGATCGACCCGCAGCGTGACCTTGGCCACAACGACCGCTGATCAGGCGCCCTCGGCCAGAGGCCGCTGCTTGGGCGGTTGCTCGGTGGCCATGCGGCTGGACAGCACGATGGCGAAGATGATCAGCGCGCCGCCCAGCAGCATGCGCAGGGTCGGGGTTTCGGCGAACACCGCCCAGGCCACGGCAATGCCGTAGACCGGCTCCATGCCGAACACCACGGCGGCGGTGCGCGCCTTGATCACTGCCAGGCTGGCGACGAACAGGCTGTGCGCCACGCCGGTACAGAAGATGCCGAGCAGGGCGATCCACAGCCAGTCCATGGTTGCCACGCCTGCCAGGCCGGGTGCTGCGAACGGCAGCAGGCACAGGCCTACCACCAGGTTCTGCCACAGTGCAGCCTGTACCGCTGGCAAACGCCCGGAGCCGGCGCGGTTGGTGAGGGACAGCAGCGAGAACAGCAACCCCGAAAACAGTGCCCAGAGCAGGCCGCCAGTGGCCTCGCTGGCCAGGTCGAAGGCCGGCGTGACCAGTATCAGACCGATGCTGACCAACAGTACCAGCACGGCCTCGTTGCGGCGGATGCGCTCGCGGAACAGCAAGCCTTCAAGGATGACGGTGAAGGCCGGGAAGCTGGCAAAGCCGAGGGTGGCGATGGCCACGCCGCCGACTTTGACGGCGATGAAGAAACTGACCCAGTGGCCGGCCAGCAGCACACCGCCGAGCAGCAGGCGGCGGATATCCTGGCTGCTCAGGCGTTGCCAGCCCGGGCCGGTCAGGCTGGCGAACAGGGCAAGGGCGAGTACGGCGAAGGCGGCGCGGCCGAAGACGATGATCGACGGGCTGGCGCTGGCGGCCAGTTTGCCGAAGACGCCGGTCAGGCCAAAGAACAGTGCGCCAATGTGCAGTGCGCCGAGGGCGGTGCGGTGGTTCATGGTGGTCCTTGCTCAAGATCTTTATCGACTTTGCCGGCCTCTTCGCAGCACAAGGCTGCTCCTACAGGGACTGTGCGTATTGTGTGGGAGCAGGCTTGTGCTGCGAAGAGGCCGGCACTGGCAAAGTGTAAAACCACAGGCCAACGATTTCTGTCGCAAGACTGCTGTCAGTTGTCGCCAGACTCTCGCCGCAGAGCCATTGGCGTACACCCGAACGCCCGCAACATCGCCGCTGAAAACGCACTCTGCGAGCCATACCCCACCTGCGCCGCAATTTCCCCCATCGGCAACAAGGTCTGCACCACCAGCCGCCGCGCCTTCAGCAACCGCCGCTGGCGGATGTAGTCCATCGGCGTCATCCCGCATTCCGCGATAAAACGCGCGTGCAGCCGGGCACTGGACAGCCCGGCCAGCCGCGCCAAGTCGGCCACCTGCAGTGGGTAGGCAGCATGTTGCTCGATGTGCGCATCGAACGCGGCATAAGGCAAGCGCTGGCTGGGGCGCACGTTGGCTGCCGCCGTTGGGTTCAGGCTGGCCAGCAACAGCGCTGCGCCTTGCCGGGCAATCAGCGGGTCGTCCATGGGGCTGGCCGCCAGCCAGTCGACCAACTGCTGCTGACGGTTGTCCAGGCCCAGTGCGGCGGGGCGGTCGAGCAGGCGGCGGCTGGCATCGGCATGCTCGCCCAACTGCTCGTGCAGCCACTGCTCCCCAGGCACATCTAGCACCAGGCAGTGGCTGCCGGCATCGCTGGCGCAGGTGTGATGCGCGCCCGCCGGTACCACCACCAGCCCCTGCCGGTCGATCCCGGCGCCTTGCCCCTGCACCTCGAACTCCAGGCGGCCGCGCAGGCCAAACACCAGTTGCGGGTGTTCGTGGCTGTGGGCGATCAGGCTGTCGCGATAGTGGCGCAGCGAGAGGATCGGGCCGGCGGTCATGGGGGCGTCCTCGCAGGGCAGATGCGCATTGTGCCTCATTCCCTGCAGGCCATCACTCGTAACCGTTTTGCCACGGCGCTGTCATGCGCGCCTGCCAGTCTCCAGCAAACTGCGCCGGAGCCTGTCCATGAGCCATGCCGAACTCTCCCGTCCCTCGCGCAAGCAACGCGTGCGTACCTTGTGGATCTCCGATGTGCACCTGGGGACCCGAGACTGCCAGGCCGAACACCTGTCGCAGTTCCTAAAGGGTTACCAGGCCGACCGCGTGTACCTGGTAGGCGACATCATCGATGGCTGGAAACTGCGCGGCGGCATCTACTGGCCGCAAGCCCACACCAACGTGATCCGCCGCCTGCTGACCATGAGCAAGCGCGGTACCGAGGTGATCTACGTCACCGGCAACCATGACGAATTCCTGCGCCGATACTCCAGGCTGATCCTGGGCAATATCCAGCTGGTGGATGAAGCCGAGCACCTGACCGCCGATGGGCGCCGCCTGTTGGTGATCCACGGCGACCAGTTCGACGTGATTACCCGTTACCATCGCTGGCTGGCGTTTCTCGGTGACCGTGCCTACGAGTTCACCCTGGTGCTCAACCGCTGGCTCAACCACTGGCGTGCGCGGTATGGCTATGGTTACTGGTCGCTGTCGGCGTACCTGAAGCACAAGGTCAAGGGCGCGGTGAACTTCATCAGCGACTTCGAGGATGCCATTGCCCACGAGTGCACCCGGCGTGGCTTTCATGGGGTGGTGTGCGGGCATATCCACCATGCCGAGATCCGCAAGGTGGGGGAGGTGGAGTACCTCAATTGCGGGGACTGGGTGGAGTCGTGCACGGCGCTGATCGAGCACTGGGATGGCAGCATCGAGCTGTACCGGCTGGCCGATGCCCAGGCACGGGAAGCGCAGGCGGTGGCGGCGTTGCGCGAGCCGGCGTAGGGCTTGAGGGCCATGGGGCTGCTTTGCAGCCCTTTCGCGGCCCCCGAATCTACAGGCTGATCTTGCCCAGCAGGATATCCCTGAACATCACGAAATCCCCGGCCAGGCTGTACAGCGGGTAGGTGAAGGTCGCCGGCCGGTTCTTTTCAAAAAAGAAATGCCCGACCCAGGCAAAGCCGTAGCCAAACAGGGGCACGGCCAGCAGCAGCAACCATTTGCCACTGCCGATGGTATAGGCCAGCAGGGCAATCACCAGGCTGGTGCCGACAAAGTGCAGCCGGCGGCAGGTGGGATTGCTGTGCTCCCCCAGGTAGTAGGGGTAGAACTCGGCAAAACTGCGATACTGCGCTGTGCGGTTCATGGCAGTGCTCCGGGATTAATACTTCTGGACAAGATGCACGGCGTGGAGCCTGATTCGAGTCTAGAGTGACTGACGGGGCCTACCAGTGACAATAGGCGCCAATTGAGTATCCTTGGGGTTCACCGCAGGAGCGGTCGGTAAAAAGAAGCCTGTCATGAGCGAAAGAACCACGTCAGCCAGTTGGGCATCAGGGATTGTGAAGGCACTCGAACTGGAAGGACTGGACTGCCCGTCCATGTTCAAGCAGCTGGGGCTGGACTTCGCTGCCCTTGACGACCCCGATGCACGTTTCCCCCAGGACTCCATGACCCGGCTCTGGCAGTTGGCGGTGGAGTTATCGGGCAATGAAGCCATCGGCCTGAACATGGCGCGGGTAGTACGCCCTGCATCGTTCCATGTGGTGGGCTATGCATTGATGTCCAGCCGCACTTTGGCCGAGGGTTTCCAGCGCCTGGTGCGTTACCAGCGCATCATCGCCGAAAGCTCCGACCTCAGTTTCGTGCTTGGCGCCGAAGGCTACTCGCTGATCCTGACGGTGCATGGTGACCACTTGCCGCCGACCCGGCACAGTGCCGAAGCATCGCTGGCCTGTGCGCTGGCGTTGTGCAAGTGGCTCAGCGGTCGGCCGGTGCAGCCGCGCCGGGTATTGGTGCAGGGGCCGCAGCCAAAGAATGTCGAGCCCTACAAGGTGGCGTTCCATTCACCTCTGGTGTTCGGTGCGCCGCACGATGCGCTGGTATTCGAGCGGGCCGACATGGAAGCGCCGCTGCCGACTGCCAACGAGGCCATGGCGGTGTTGCACGACCGTTTTGCCGGGGAGTACCTGGCACGCTTTTCCGAAAGCCGGGTTACCCACCGCGTGCGCCAGGTGTTGTGCCGCATCCTGCCGCAGGGCGAGCCCAAGCGCGAAACCCTGGCTCAGGCCCTGCACCTGTCGCAGCGCACCTTGCAGCGGCGACTGCAGGAGGAGGGCACCAGTTTCCAGACGTTGCTCGATGACACCCGTCGCGAGCTGGCCGAACAATACCTGGCCCAGCCGGGCATGACACTGCTGGAAACCGCCTACCTGCTGGGTTTCGCCGACCCCAGCAACTTCTACCGGGCGTTCCGCCGCTGGTTCGATGTTACCCCCAGCGAGTATCGCGCCCGCCTGGGCGCGGATCCCGAAGTGGTCAGTGACGCCAGAACGCCGGCATACACAGCACCAGCACCGTAATGATTTCCAGGCGGCCAAGCAGCATGCCGGCCGCCAGGATCCACTTGGCCGCGTCCGGCAGCGTGGCATAGTTGCCCGACGGGCCGATCACTTCACCCAGGCCCGGGCCCACACCCGACACCGTGCCGGCTGCGCCGGTCAATGCGGTCATCCAGTCCACGCCCAGTAACGACAGCAGCAGGGCCATGACGCAGATGGTAATGGCGAAGAAGAACGAGAACGTCAGAATCGAACGCACGATGTCTTCGTCGAGCCGGTGGCCATTGTATTTCTGCTTGATCACCGCGCGTGGGTGGATCAGTTGGTTGAGGCTGGCCTTGAGCAGGATGTAGGCCACCTGGAAGCGGAAAATCTTGATACCGCCTGCCGTCGAGCCGGAGCAGCCGCCGACGAAGCCCAGGTAGAAGAACAGCATCAGCGAGAAGTTGCCCCACAGGCTGTAGTCGCCCAGGGCGAAGCCTGTGGTGGTGACCACCGAGGTCACGTTCAACGCCACGTGGCGCAGGGCGTCGAGCCAGTGCAGGTTGGTGCTGTACCAGTACCAGGTGCCCAGCACCAGCCAGGTAACGAGCAGCATGCCCAGCAAACCCTGCACCTGCTGGTCACGGATCAGTGCCTTGCGGTTGCCGCGCAGGGTGGCTACATAAAGGGTGAACGGCAGGCTGCCCATGATCATGACCACCACCGCGACCCAGTGCACGGCCGGGATATCCCATTTTGCCAGCGACTGGTCGGAGGTGGAGAAACCACCGGTGGAGATGGCCGACATGGCGTGGTTGATTGCATCGAACGGGCTCATGCCCGCCCACCAGAAGGCCAGCGAGCCGAGGATCGAGAAGCCGACGTACACCCCGACGATCGACTTGGCGACCATGTGCGAGCGCGGCATGACCTTTTCCGAGCGGTCGGACGATTCGGTCTGGAACAGGCGCATGCCACCGATGCGCAGCAATGGCAGGATCGCTACCGCCATGGCGATGAAGCCGATGCCGCCCAGCCAGTGCAGCATCGAGCGCCACATGAGGATACCCGGGGACATGGTATCGAGCCCGCTGAGCACGGTAGCGCCGGTAGCGGTAATGCCCGACATGCTCTCGAAGAAGGCATCGGTGTAGCTGATGTGCTGGGTCAGCAGGAACGGCAAGGCGGCAAACACGCACACCACCAGCCAGCTGCTGACCGTCAGCAGGTACATGTCACGCGGGCGCAGGTGCACATGCTCGGGGCGGCCCGGTACCACCAGGGCCAGGCCGGCGATGAAGGTGATCAGGCTCGACCAGAGGAAGGACGGCATGTCACCGGTGCGCTCGAAGATCACCAGGGTCGCCATGGGCACGGCCATGCCGACGGCGAGGGTAATCAGGAAGATGCCGATGATGAAACCAATGATCCTTAAGGTCGGCAACGCCATGTGATCTGCTCTGACTCGAAACGGAAGGGCGCCATTCTACCTATGGGTCTGGTGATGTAAACGCTAGAATGGCCGCACATTCAACTGCCAGGAGGGTAGCCGATGGAGGCTCTCGACGCATTGCTCAACCGTGTTTCCGTGCCACGCCTGACCGAACCGGCACCCAATGCCGCCCAGCGCGAGGCGCTGTTCCAGGCTGCCTTGCGCGCCCCGGATCATGGCCAGCTGCGGCCATGGCGTTTCCTCACCATCGAAGGCCAGGGCCGTGAAAAGCTGGGCGAGCTGTTCGCTGAAGCCGTGCAGAACAAGGGCGATGCCAGCCAGGCAGCGCTGGACAAGGCCCGCGCCATGCCGTTGCGGGCACCGTTGCTGATCGTGGTAATTGCCAAGCTGCAGGACCACTTCAAGGTGCCCAAGTCCGAGCAGCGCCTGGCCGCGGGCTGTGCAGCGCACGGCATTCTGATTGCCGCGCATGCGCAAGGCGTCGGGGCGGTGTGGCGCACCGGGGACATGGCCTTCGATGCCCATGTGCACAAGGGCTTGGGGCTGGCCGAGAACGAAGAGTTGATCGGCTACCTGTATGTCGGCACGCCGCTGACCGAGCCGCGCACTGCGCCGGTGCTGGACACTGCCGAGTTCGTCAGCGCCTGGGGCTGATTATTGCATCAGGGCCACTGGCCTCTTCGCGGGGCAAGCCCGCTCCCACAGGTACTGTGCGATGCCTGATACCTGCACCGTACCTGTAGGAGCGGGCTTGCCCCGCGAAGAGGTCAGTAGCCTTTAAATCCCATCAACTGCCAGTAGCTTCAGCCAAGGGCAACTCCAGCCTGGCCACAAAGCCCCCCTGTGGATGGTTGTCCAGCACCAGACTCCCGCCATGGCGCTCTGCCGCCTTGCGCGCAATCGCCAGCCCCAGGCCATGCCCCGGCGCGTCCTGCCCCGGTGCGCGGAAGAACGGTTCGCCCAGCTGCGCCAGGTGTTCGGCTGCCGCCCCGGGCCCATGGTCACGCACGCTGATCACGATACGGTCCTGCTCACGCACGGCGTTCACTTCCACCGGCTGACCCGGCGGGTTGAAGCGCAGGGCGTTGCGCAGCAGGTTGTCCACGGCACGTTCGATCAGCGTTGGCCAGCCGTGCAGGGTCAACCCCGGCTGCGCCTCCAGGCGCACGTCCTGGTCTGGTGAGCTGAGCAGGGCGTCCTTGCGTACGCTGCCGAGCAGGGCATTGAGGTCGACCGGCTCGGCATGCGCCTGCTCGGCATCGACCCGGGCCAAGGCAAGGATTTCGCTGATCAGGTCTTCCAGGCGGTCGCACTCGCGGGTCAGGCGCGGCCACAAGGTCTCGCGCTGCTCGGGCCCGGCGCGCTCGGCCAAGGCCAGGGCAATGCGCAGCCTGGCCAGCGGCGAGCGCAGCTCATGGGATACATCGCGCAGTAACTGGCGCTGGCTGCCAATGGTGCTTTGCAGGCGCGCGCCCATCTTGTTGAAGTCCTTGGCCAGCACGCCAAACTCGTCACGCCGTGCCGCCAGTTGCGCCAGGCTGTTCTGCTGGTAGGTGGTCTGGCCCAGGTCATGCACCGCGCTGCGCAGGCGGCTTAGCGGGCGGGTGATGGACAGTGTGACCAGCAGGCTGAACAGGGTCAGTACCACCAGCGCAATCCCCAGGGCACTGAGCGGCCACATCAGGCTTTCGCGGTGCCAGGCATCCAGCGCCGGATGGGGAATGCGGTAGATCAGCAGGTAGGTATCGCCGGTCTCGGGGCTGGTGTATTCCTCGGTCAGCCGGCGCCATGGCAGGCGCCGCTCGTCATTGTGCTGGCGTGCCTCGAAGGCTGCCGCACGGCGTGGGAAGGTGCCGGGCACCACGGCCTCGCCACTGTCGTCGAGCACCTGCACGTCGATCTTGTAGCGATCCTTGCGCCGTTCCAGAAAGTGCTGTGCCGCATCCAGGCCTTCCTGCTCGTAATGCTTGGCCCACTTGCTGGCCAGGGTATTCAGGCCCGGGTGGCGGCTAAGGATCCAGGCGTCCTGGTTGAGCATGTGGCCCAGCAGGATCGACAGGCCTGCGACCAGGGTAATGGCCAGCCAGAAACTGGCCAGAATGCGCCAGAACAGTGAACGCAAGTGCACCTCCTGTAAACGGTAAAAGCCCGGCCCGCAGGGAGACGGGCCGGGCATCGGGCGTACAGCTTACTGAGCCTTGGTGCCTTTTTCAGCTTTCCAGGCCTGGAACTCCTGCCACTCGGCTTTCTTTGCGGCGCGTTCCTTTTGCAGTTCGTCGAACTTCTTCTGCTGCTCAGGTTTGAGCAGATTGCGCACTGCTGTGTCGGTCTTGTCGCGGCTGGCTTGCAGCTCGTCCTTCATGGCTTTCTGGTCGGCGGCTGGCAGCTTGGCCAAGTAGCGCTCGTTGATTTCACGACGCTGCTGCATCTGCTCGCCCATCAGCTTGCCGATCTGCTGGCGCTGGTCGCGGCTCAGGTCCAGTTGATGGAAAGGCGCATCACCGCGATGATGCGGGCCGTCGTGACGCGGGCCGCCTTCAGGCATGGCCATGGCCACGGTCGGCAGGGCGGCGGCGAACATCAGGGCGATAAGGGTCTTGCGCATGGTGTCTCTCCTTTCATAGGCCGGTGGTTACCGGATGAGCACAGTCTAGGGAGATCACCGTCAAGCGCAGTCAGCGGATGGTAAAGGCTCGGTAAAGATGGTCAGAGGCAGTAGTAATAGCCACGGCTACGCAGCGCCACGATGCGTGGACGGCCATCGGCATGTGGGCCGATCTTCTTGCGCAGGTTGCTGACATGCATGTCCAGGCTGCGGTCGTACAGAGTCAGTTTACGGCCCAGGCCGATCTGCGCCAGCTCCTGCTTGTCCAGCGGTTCGCCGGGTTGGCGCAGCAGGGCTTCAAGAATGCGGCTTTCCGACAGGGTCAGGGTCATTTCACGGCCGTCGATGCTGGCCACGCCACGTGCCGGGCTGTACACCAGGTCGCCCAGTTCCACCTGGCTGGTGGTGGCGGTGGGGTGGCTGCGGCGCAGTACTGCCCGCAGACGGGCTGTGAGCTCGCGCGGATCGCAAGGTTTGGCCAAGTAGTCGTCGGCGCCCAGTTCCAGGCCGAGAATGCGGTCCAGCGGCTCGCCGCGTGCAGAGAGCATCAGTACTGGCAGCTCGGTATGCTCGCTGCGCAATTGCTTGAGCAGCTCCAGGCCGCTGCCATCGGGCAGCATCACGTCCAGTACCACGGCCGCCGGCGCGTACTCGGCCAGGGCCTGGCGTGCGCTCTGGCCATCGTGGCAGGCACGTACCGTGAACCCTTCCTGGGTCAACCAGCTGCCGAGCAGCTCGCACAGCTCCTGGTCATCATCAATCAGTAACAGCTCGCTCATGACTCACTCAATTCAACCATTGACGGCGGCTATTCGGCCCGCCAGTGGCAAAGATACCGCAGACTGATGGCAATCGTATAACTGCGGGTACCGCGTCAGCTCTTCGCGGGCAAGCCCGCGAAGAAGGCGACTCAGTCTCAGGTCAAGGAAGTACTTGCTTGAACGGCTTGACGACGACTTTGTCGTACACGCCTGCAGCAATGTAAGGATCGGCATCGGCCCAGGCCTGCGCCGCAGCCAGCGATTCGAATTCGGCAACGATCAGGCTACCGCTGAAACCGGCTTCGCCCGGGTCGTTGCTGTCGATGGCCGGGTGTGGGCCGGCCAGCACCACGCGGCCTTCGGCCTTGAGCTGCTGTAGACGTTCGATGTGCGCCGGGCGGGCAGCCAGGCGCTTTTCCAGGGAGTTTGCGACGTCGCTGGCGATGATGGCGTAGAGCATGTCAATCCTTGGGTTTGGTAATGGAAGGGTCGTCGTGCAGGTGGCGCGACAGGTACACGCCTTGCGCCACCAGGAAGATCACGGTCATGCCCAGGCTGCCGAACACCTTGAAGTCGACCCAGAAGTCCTGGAAGGTGAAGGCGACGAACAGGTTGGCCGCGCCGCAGAACAGGAAGAAGGCGATCCAGGCAACGTTCAGGCGGGACCAGACGGCATCGGGCAGGGTCAGGGCATGGCCCATGATGCGCTTGATCAGCACCCGGTCACCGATGAAGTGGCTGCCGGCAAAGCCCAGCGCGAACAGCCAGTTCACCACCGGCGCTTTCCACTTGAGGAAGGTTTCACTGTGGAAGGTCAGGGTCAGGCCGCCAAACACCAGGCAGGCCACCAGGGTCAGCCACTGGCCCTTTTCCAGCCTGCGCTGGCGCAGGAATAGCGCGCCGTACACCACCAGCGAGCTGATGATCAGCATGGCCGTGGCACTGTAGATACCGCCGAATTCGAAGTTGTGGCCGGCGACTTCCATGGGGCGCGGGTCCAGCTTGTAGACGATGAAGAACAGCAGCAGCGGGATGAAATCGATGAATTGTTTCACAATGGCAGCCAGAATCGGGATGTGACGGCATAATAACAAACATCGATTCCAGCGAAAGCGCTCCTCCATGAATGTTGATCTGCACTGTCACAGTACGGCCTCCGACGGCGCCCTGTCGCCCTCGGTACTGGTTGCCCGGGCCCATGAGCACGGGGTGCAAACGCTGGCACTGACTGACCATGACACTCTCGAAGGCCTGGCCGAAGCACGCCAGGCCTGCACTGAACGGGGCATGCATTGGGTCAGCGGGGTGGAATTGTCGTGCACCTGGGGTGGCGCGACCATCCATGTGCTGGGTTATGACTTCCCACTGGACGCGCCGCCCTTGCTGGCAGCGATTGAATCACTGCACCGGGGGCGTTGGTTGCGCGCCGAAGAAATCGACAAACGGCTGGCGGCCAAAGGCATGCCCGGCACGCTGGAGGGCGCCCGCGCCGTGCAGCACGAACTGGGCGACAGCGGCAACGCCCCGGCGCGCCCGCATTTTGCCGAGTACCTGGTGCGGGCCGGGCACGTCAAGGACCGTGGTGAGGCGTTTCGCAAATGGCTGGGTGCCGGCAAGCTGGGCGACGTCAAGCAGCACTGGCCGACCCTCGACGAAACTGTCGCCACCCTGCGCCAGTCCAAAGCATGGGTGAGCCTGGCCCACCCGATGCATTACGACCTGACCCGCAGCAAGCGCAGAAGGCTGATTGCCGACTATATTCAGGCAGGCGGGCAGGCACTTGAGGTGGTCAACGGGATGATGCCGGCCGAGCAGGTGGGCACGATGTCCATCCTTACGCGTGAGTTCGGTCTGCTGGCAAGCGCTGGCAGTGACTTCCACGGCCCCGGCACCTGGGGAGAGATCGGTGCCTACCGGCCTTTGCCCGAGGACCTGCCACCTCTGTGGCGTCGATTCAGCCATGAACAGCCTTTGGCGCTATGAACAGGATGACTACGTGAGCCAATTTTTCCAGATTCATCCGGAGAACCCCCAGGCGCGCCTGATAAAACAGGCCGTCGAGATCATCCGCAAGGGTGGCGTGGTGGTGTACCCGACCGACTCGGCCTACGCGCTGGGCTGCCAGATGGGTGACAAGGCGGCGATTGAGCGGGTGCGTCGCCTGCGCGGGCTGGACAAGACGCACAACTTCACCCTGATGTGCTGTGACATGTCTCAGCTGGGGTTGTACGCCAAGGTCGACACCGGCACCTTCCGTCTGCTCAAGGCGCATGTGCCGGGGCCGTATACCTTCATCCTCAACGGCACCCGTGAAGTGCCGCGGCTGCTGTTGCATGACAAGCGTCGCACCATTGGCCTGCGCGTACCGGCCCACGCCATCACGCTGGCCTTGCTGGCCGAGTTGGGCGAGCCGCTGATGAGTGTGAGCCTGATCCTGCCGGGCGACAGCGAGCCAATGACCGACCCTCACGAAATCCGTGAGCGGCTGGAGCACCACGTTGACCTGGTGATCGACGGCGGTTTCGGCGACCTCAAGGCGTCGACCATCATCGACTTGTCCGGCGATGAGCCGGAACTGATCCGCGAAGGCTGCGGCGACCCCACGCCGTTTCTGGTCAGCGCGTGAGCCAGGTGGAAACGCCCGAGGCGCCGGCTGAACAGGCCGACGCCCCTCGGCAGCTGCAACTGGCCTTGGTCTACGGCGAAGCCCTGACCGAAATGCCGCTGGACCTGTACATCCCGCCGGATGCTCTGGAAGTCATCCTCGAAGCCTTCGAAGGGCCGCTGGACCTGTTGCTGTACCTGATCCGCAAGCAGAACATCGACATCCTCGACATCCCGGTGGCGGAAATCACCCGCCAGTACATGGGCTATGTGGAGCTGATGAAGAGCGTGCGCCTGGAGCTGGCCGCCGAGTACCTGGTGATGGCCGCCATGCTGGCCGAGATCAAGTCGCGCATGCTGCTGCCACGTTCAGCCGATGTCGAGGAAGAGGAGGGCGACCCGCGCGCCGAGCTGATCCGCCGCCTGCAGGAGTATGAGCGTTTCAAGGCTGCGGCCGAAGGCATCGACGAACTGCCACGGGTGGGCCGCGATGTCGTGGTGCCGCGCCTGGAAGCACCGCAGGCCAAGGTGCGCAAGCTGTTGCCGCAGGTCAGCCTGGAAGAGCTGCTGGTGTCCATGGCCGAGGTAATGCGCCGCAACGACCTGTTCGAAAGCCACCAGATCAGCCGTGAGACCTTGTCTACCCGCGAGCGCATGAGCCAGGTGCTGGAGCGCCTCAAGGGCGGTGCTTTCGTGCCGTTCGGCGCGCTGTTTGCCGCCGAAGAGGGCAAGCTGGGTGTGGTGGTTACCTTCATGGCGGTGCTCGAACTGGTGAAGGAATCGCTGATCGAACTGGTGCAGAATGAACCCTTCGCCGCCATCCACGTGCGGCTTCGCCCAGCGCTTGTTGAAGAACCTGATGAACCTGAATGACCCCCGCGACCTGGCGTCACTGATCGAAGCTTTTTTGCTGGCTTCGGGCAAGCCGCAATCCCTGGAGCGCTTGTACGAGCTGCTCGAAGAGGGCGAGCGCCCCGAGCCCCACGTGTTCAGGCAGGCCCTTGAGGTGCTTGGCAAGTCGTGCAGCGGCCGTGCCTTCGAACTCAAGGAAGTGGCCAGCGGCTACCGCCTGCAAATCCGCGAAGACTTTGCGCCCTGGGTCGGGCGCCTGTGGGAAGAGCGCCCGCAGCGTTATTCGCGCGCGCTGCTCGAAACCCTGGCCCTGATCGCCTACCGCCAGCCCATCACCCGTGGCGAGATTGAAGACGTACGGGGCGTTGCGGTGAACAGTAACATCATCAGGACCCTGGTCGAGCGCGAGTGGATTCGCGTGGTCGGCTACCGCGAAGTGCCCGGGCGGCCAGCGATGTTTGCCACCACCAAAGGGTTTCTCGACCATTTCAACCTCAAGAGCCTGGATGAGCTGCCGGCCCTGGCCGAGTTGCGCGAAATGGAGCCGGAGCCGCTGCTCGACCCGGATGACGCGCCCGTGCCGGCGCACCTGCAGGCGTTGGCGGATGCCAGCCTTGGGGACGAAGAGGTTGCTGAGCCAAAGGACGAAACCAGCTTCCGTAGCTTGCTGGTGGAACTGGATGCCATGGAGGAGGGGCTGAAGATTGATTTTGATGATTTGCGCGAAGACGAGCCCGAGGCTTCCGTGGAAGAAGAAGGGAAGTTACAGCCCTGATTCTTCTTTTGGCAGTGCCGGCGATAGGGCCAGTGAGATCAACACAAGACCACTAGGCTGAAACCGCTCCCAATACTTGCAAAACCCTCTAACCTCCAGTGCGTTCTATTGCCGAACCGCGTATGATGCGCGGCCTTTTGGCGCGTTCGTCGCCAAGAACCTGTTTTCATTCCTACACCGGGAGGTGCCCAGATGAGTGAGCAAGACCTGCAAGATACCGAAATCACCCCGCCATCCGGCGAAAAGCTGCAGAAAGTGCTGGCGCGCATTGGCGTGGGTTCGCGCCGTGACGTCGAGGCCTGGATCAGCCAGGGCCGCATCAAGGTCAACGGCGTCGCAGCCACCCTTGGCCAGCGCGTCGACCTGCACGACGCCATTGCCGTAGACGGCAAGCTGATCAAGCGCGAAGAGGCCGCCGAGGCCACTCGCCGGGTGATCATGTACAACAAGCCCGATGGCGAAATTTGCACCCGTGACGACCCGGAAGGCCGTCCGACCGTGTTCGACCGCCTGCCACGGCCAAAAGAAGGCCGCTGGATCAACATCGGCCGCCTCGACATCAACACCACCGGCTTGCTGCTGTTCACCACCGACGGTGAACTGGCCAACCGCCTGATGCACCCGTCCTACGAGATGGACCGTGAGTATGCGGTACGTGTGCGTGGTGAAGTCGACGACGAGATGATCGAGCGCCTGAAAGCCGGCGTAATGCTGGAAGACGGCCCGGCCAAGTTCACCGACATCCAGAAGGCACCAGGTGGCGAAGGCTTCAACCACTGGTACCACTGCGTGGTGATGGAAGGCCGTAACCGTGAAGTACGTCGCCTGTGGGAATCCCAGGGCATGGTGGTCAGCCGCCTGAAGCGCGTGCGTTTCGGCCCGGTGTTCCTCAACTCCGACCTGCCGATGGGCCGCTGGCGTGAAATGAGCCAGGGCGAAATCGACATCCTGGCCGCCGAAGTGGGCCTGCAGCCAGTGGCGCTGCCTGCCATGAAGCTCAAGGCCAAGGACAAGATGGAGCGCCTGCAGCGCAAGTCGACCCGCCCGCTGGGCCGTGGCGAGCGCGTGCGCAACCTGCGCCCGGCTCACGAAGGTGCCGCTACTGGTGAGCGCCCGGCGCGTCAGCCGCGTGAAGAGGCTCCGCGTAAACCTAACCGTGGCAGCACGGTGGCCGAGCGCCCAAGCGATATGCGCAAGCGCCCGGGCAAGCCTGAGGGTGACAAGCCGGCAGGCCGTGGTCGCGGCAAGCCGCGTGGCTGATGAGCCAGTGTGGTAATCAAGAAACCAGCCTTCGGGCTGGTTTTTTTATGCCTGTGGGAATTGGCGGCTGCTTTGCAGCCCATACGACCGGTCTTTGAGGTCTTGCGCGGCCATTGTAGGGATGGCCTTGTGCCGCGAAAGGGCCGCAAAGCGGCCCCAAGATATTGAACAAAAAAGATTTTTCGGACGACTGGCAAGTTCCTGAACCGCCCTGTAAAGAAATTTATACGAATGTAGCCGGTTTCAGTCCGCATTTCAGATCAAGCCCAATCGTGTAAACAAACCTTGCCGGCGTCCAGGTGACAAAGCCGCTGTCCCGGGCCCTCCCACCCTTGCCCAAACCCCCGTCCCCACGGTGTTATAGCCGCCATTGCCGTGTGCAAGAGCCCGTCCACAGAGCCGGGCTGACAAAACAACAAATGGAGGCGCCATGTACGCCGATCACTCCGCCTTTCAAGGCCCACACCACAGGATCGCTGCGTTTTTTCCGGATGGAAGGACGCAACGCGTTGACGCCTGCGCGTTTGCAGGGGTATACAGTGCGCCGCGTTTTACCTGTGACCCTCTTGCGTACCGCGCACTCTTGATCACGCCTGGTTGATCCGCCTCGGCGGCACCTGAGGTCAAGAAACCCAAGGTAATCACCTTGCCCATTCCGCTGCGCCACGAGCGCGGTGGGTCCGATTCCGTCACAGATAAAAACAATGCAGGTGACTTCGTTCATGAGTGGACAAAACATGCATTCAGGCGAGCTCAAGCGGGGCCTGAAGAACCGCCACATCCAGTTGATCGCCCTTGGTGGTGCGATTGGTACCGGCTTGTTCCTCGGCTCTGCAGGCGTGATGAAATCCGCCGGCCCGTCAATGATCCTTGGCTACGCCATTTGCGGCTTCATCGCCTTCATGATCATGCGCCAGCTTGGCGAAATGATTGTCGAAGAGCCGGTGGCCGGCTCGTTCAGCCACTTTGCCCACACTTACTGGGGTGGTTTCGCCGGCTTCCTGTCGGGCTGGAACTGCTGGGTGCTGTACATCCTGGTGGGCATGTCGGAGCTTTCGGCGGTGGGCAAGTATGTTCACTACTGGTGGCCGGAGATCCCTACCTGGGTCACGGCGGCGGCGTTCTTCGTGCTGATCAACGCCATTAACCTGATGAACGTGAAGTTCTTCGGTGAAGCCGAATTCTGGTTTGCCATCATCAAGGTCGTGGCCATCGTCAGCATGATCGGCCTGGGTGCCTACCTGCTCACCAGCGGCAGCGGTGGCCCGGACGCCACCATCGCCAACCTGTGGTCCCATGGCGGCTTCTTCCCGAACGGTGTCAGCGGGCTGGTCATGGCCCTGGCGTTCATCATGTTCTCCTTCGGTGGCCTGGAAATGCTCGGCTTCACCGCTGCCGAGGCCGACAAGCCGAAGACTGTGATCCCGAAGGCGATCAACCAGGTCATCTACCGCATCCTGATCTTCTATGTCGGTGCCTTGGTGGTGCTGCTGTCGCTGACCCCGTGGGACAACCTGGTCGCCAGCATCGATGCCTCGGGTGGCAGCTACGGCAGCAGCCCGTTCGTGCAGGTGTTCTCGCTGCTGGGCAGTGACGTGGCCGCCCACCTGCTGAACTTCGTGGTATTGACCGCCGCGCTGTCGGTGTACAACAGCGGCACCTACTGCAACGCCCGCATGCTGCTGGGCATGGCCGAGCAGGGCGATGCCCCGGCATCGCTGGCCAAGGTCGACAAGCGTGGCGTGCCAGTGCGTGCGATCCTGGTGTCGGCTGCCGTTACCCTTGTCGCCGTGCTGCTCAACTACCTGATGCCGCAGAACGCCCTGGAGCTGCTGATGTCGCTGGTAGTGGCTACCCTGGTGATCAACTGGGCGATGATCAGCTACTCACACCTGAAGTTCCGTCAGCACCTGGACCGTACTGGCCAGAAGCCGCTGTTCAAGGCGCTGTGGTATCCCTATGGCAACTACGTGGTAATGGCCTTCGTGGTGCTGATTCTGGGCATCATGCTGATGATCCCAGGCATTCAGGTTTCGGTGTATGCGATCCCGGTGTGGCTGTTTGCGATGTTCGTTGTCTACATGGTCAAGCCGCGCCGCAGGATGAATGCCGGTGGAGTTGCGGGTACCGCAGCCAAGTAACTCGGCAACGTAGTCTGCAGAAACCCCAAGTCAGGCGACTGACTTGGGGTTTTTTGTTGTCTGCCCCGGCCTCTTCGCAGCGCAAGGCTGCTCCTACAGGCGGACGCCGTTCCCTGTGTAGGAGCAGCCTTGCGCTGCGAAGAGGCCGGCACAGGCAACGTATCCTTCAGATCTGTTCCAGCAACCAGCTCCTGAACGCCCGTAACGATGGCAAGGCCTCATTCCGGGGCGGATAGATCAGGTAGTAACTGCGCTGGCTGGCAAACGCTACCCCAGGGCTGTACAGCTCTGCCTTGGCCAGCTCCTCCTCCACCAGAATGCGCGGCACCAGGCCGATGCCAATCCCGGCGCGCACTGCTTGGATCAAATGCGAGGTCAGCTCGAAGCTCGGCCCCAGGCGCATCGACCGGTGCGGCAGGCTATGGTGCGAAAACCACTCGCCCCACGCATGCGGGTTGTTGGCCACATTCAACAGCACCTCTTCACTGATCCTTGCCGGGCTCCAGCCCTGGCTATCTGCGCCGGCCTCCGGCGGCAGGATCACCACCAGTTCCTCGGCATGCAGGCGATGGCAGATCAGCCCCGGCAGGTCATGGCTGGCCACACCGATGGCGGCATCGATTTCGCTGGTGTCGAAGTTGATGGCTTCGATGCGCGAATGAATGTGCACCAGCATGCCCGGGTGGGCGCTGTAGAACGCATGCAGCCTCGGCAGCAGCCATTTCGAGCCGAAGGTGGGCAGGGTGGCCAGGCGCAAGGTGCCCACCCCTGACTGGTAGGCCAGTGCCTGCAGGGTGGCGCTGCGGATGCGCCCCAATGCCTCGCTGAGCTCGCGCTGGTACAGGCGGCCGACATCGGTCAGCTGCACCTGGCGGCCTTCGCGGCGAAACAGGGTCAGGCCCAGTTGCTGTTCCAGCGCCTGCACCTGGCGGCTGACCGCGCTCTGGGTCAGGGACAGTTCGGCTGCGGCGCGGGTGTAGCTTTCATGCCGGGCGGCGGCCTCGAATGCCAGCAGCAGCGACATGGACGGTGTCAGGTGGCGGTAATTCATTCATAAAAGTCATTGATAGCGGCAGGATTATCCGTTTGCCCCTGAGGCGAAACTACAGGAACATTGGCCTATACGTCACCCCGGCATGGCAACACCTATGCCGGAGCGACAGGAATCCCGTGAATTAGCCAATATCAAGAGGCCATCCTTCGATGATCGCCCAGCTGCCGACCGTTGCACCGAGCGCCAACTACCCCGAATTCCTCGAAGCCCTGCGCAGCAGCGGCTTCCGTGGCCAGATCAGTGCCGACTACGGCACCCGTACCGTGCTGGCCACCGATAACTCGATCTACCAGCGCTTGCCCCAGGCGGCGGTGTTCCCGCTGGACGCCGACGACGTGGCGCGGGTTGCCACGCTGATGGGTGACCCGCGCTTCCAGGAGGTCAAGCTGACCCCGCGCGGCGGTGGCACCGGCACCAACGGCCAGTCGCTGACTGACGGCATCGTCGTCGACCTGTCGCGGCACATGAACAAGATCCTCGAAATCAACGTCGAGGAGCGCTGGGTGCGGGTGCAGGCCGGTACGGTCAAGGACCAGCTCAATGCCGCGCTCAAGCCGCACGGCCTGTTCTTCGCCCCCGAACTGTCCACCTCCAACCGCGCCACGGTCGGCGGCATGATCAACACCGACGCCAGCGGCCAAGGCAGCTGCACCTATGGCAAGACCCGCGACCACGTACTGGAGCTGCACAGCGTGCTGCTCGGTGGCGAGCGCCTGCACAGCCTGCCGATCGACGATGCAGCACTGGAGCAGGCCTGCGCCGCGCCCGGCCGGGTCGGCGAGGTGTACCGCATGGCCCGCGAGATTCAGGAAACACAGGCTGAACTGATCGAAACCACCTTCCCCAAACTCAACCGTTGCCTGACCGGCTACGACCTGGCGCACCTGCGCGACGAGCAGGGCCGCTTCAACCTCAACAGCGTGCTGTGTGGCGCCGAAGGCTCGCTGGGTTACGTGGTCGAAGCCAAGCTCAACGTGCTGCCGATCCCCAAGTACGCGGTGCTGGTCAACGTGCGCTATACCAGCTTCATGGATGCCCTGCGCGACGCCAACGCGCTGATGGCACACAAGCCGCTGTCGATCGAGACCGTCGACTCCAGGGTGTTGATGCTGGCGATGAAGGACATCGTCTGGCACAGCGTTGCCGAATACTTCCCGGCCGACCCCGAGCGCCCCACCCTGGGCATCAACCTGGTGGAGTTCTGTGGCGACGAGCCGGCCGAGGTCAACGCCCGGGTGCAGGCTTTTGTCGAACACTTGCAGGCGGACACCAGCGTCGAGCGCCTGGGGCATACCCTGGCAGAAGGCGCCGAGGCGGTCACTCGCGTCTACGTCATGCGCAAGCGCTCGGTGGGCTTGCTGGGTAACGTCGAGGGCGAGGTGCGCCCGCAGCCGTTTGTCGAAGACACCGCGGTACCGCCGGAGCAGTTGGCCGACTACATCGCCGACTTCCGCGCGCTGCTCGATGGCTACGGCCTGACCTACGGCATGTTTGGCCACGTCGATGCCGGCGTGCTGCACGTACGCCCGGCACTGGACATGAAAGACCCGGCCCAGGCTGCGCTGGTGAAGCCGATTTCCGATGCGGTGGCGGCGCTGACCAAAAGCTACGGCGGTTTGCTGTGGGGCGAGCACGGCAAAGGCCTTCGCTCCGAATACGTGCCGGAGTACTTCGGCGAGCTGTACCCGGCGCTGCAGCGCCTGAAGGGTGCCTTTGACCCGCACAACCAGCTCAACCCGGGCAAGATCTGCACCCCGCCAGGCAGCGCCGAAGGCCTGACCCCGGTCGATGGCGTGACCCTGCGCGGCGACCTCGACCGTACCATCGACGAGCGCGTGTGGCAGGACTTCCCCAGTGCCGTGCACTGTAACGGCAACGGCGCCTGCTACAACTACGACCCCAACGACGCCATGTGCCCGTCGTGGAAGGCCACCCGCGAACGCCAGCATTCGCCAAAGGGCCGTGCTTCGCTGATGCGCGAATGGCTGCGCCTGCAGGGCGAGGCGAACATCGACGTGCTGGCCGCGGCGCGCAACAAGGTGTCGTGGCTCAAGGGCCTGCCAGCGCGCCTGCGCAACAACCGCGCACGCAGCCAGGGGCAGGAAGATTTCTCCCATGAAGTGTATGACGCCATGGCCGGATGCCTGGCGTGCAAGTCGTGCGCCGGGCAGTGCCCGATCAAGGTCAACGTGCCGGACTTCCGTTCACGCTTCCTCGAGTTGTACCACGGCCGCTACCAGCGCCCGCTGCGTGACTACCTGATTGGCTCGCTGGAATTCAGCATTCCGTACCTGGCCCACGCGCCAGGGCTTTACAACGCGGTCATGGGCTCGAAGTGGGTGACCAGGCTGCTGGCCGACAAGATCGGCATGGTCGACAGCCCGCTGATCAGCCGTTTCAACTTCCAGGCCACCCTGACCCGCTGCCGAGTTGGCGTGGCCAGTGTGCCGGCCCTGCGTGAACTGACCCCGGCCCAGCGCGAACGCAGCATAGTGCTGGTGCAGGACGCCTTTACCCGCTACTTCGAAACGCCGCTGCTGTCAGCCTTTATCGACCTGGCCCACCGCCTGGGTCATCGGGTGTTCCTGGCGCCGTACAGCGCCAACGGCAAGCCGCTGCATGTGCAGGGATTCCTCGGTGCATTCGCCAAGGCGGCGATCCGCAACGCCACCCAGCTCAAGGCCCTGGCCGACTGCGGCGTGCCGCTGGTGGGCCTGGACCCGGCGATGACCCTGGTGTATCGCCAGGAATACCAGAAAGTGCCGGGGCTGGAAGGTTGCCCGAAGGTGCTGTTGCCGCAGGAGTGGCTGATGGATGTGCTGCCCGAGCAGGCGCCGACCGCGCCGGGCAACTTCCGCCTGATGGCGCATTGCACCGAGAAGACCAACGTGCCAGCCAGCACCCGGCAGTGGGAGCAGGTGTTTGAGCGTTTGGGCCTGAAGCTGGTGACCGAGGCGACGGGGTGCTGCGGCATGTCCGGTACCTACGGGCACGAGGCGCGTAACCAGGAGACATCGCGGACCATCTTCGAGCAGAGCTGGGCGACCAAGCTGAACAAGGAAGGGGAGCCGTTGGCGACGGGCTACTCGTGCCGTAGCCAGGTCAAGCGCATGACCGAGCGCAAGATGCGCCACCCGCTGGAAGTGGTGTTGCAGTACGCTCAGCGTTAATCTTCAGGGCCTCGGGGGCTGCTTTGCAGCCCATTCGCGGCACAAGGCCGCTCCTACAAGTGATAGCGTGCCCCCTGTAGGAGCGGCCTTGTGCCGCGAATGGGGCGCAAAGCGCCCCCGCTTGTTAGTGGCTGCGGCTACTCCGCGCCTGTCGGTACAGATACAGGCTCAACACCAGCCCGCAAGCCGCGGCAGCCGCCGCAAACAGAAACATCGAAGCAAACCCGAACCCCGCCGCCACCGCGCCCACCAGTGGCCCGGTCACCCCCAGCGACAAATCGATGAACAGCGAATACGCCCCCACCGCCGCGCCGCGGTTGGCCGCCGACACCTGGTTCACCGCCTCCACGCCCAATGCCGGGAACACCAGCGAGAAACCAAACCCGCTCAGTGCTGCACCCGCCAATGCCAGTTCGGCACTGGGAGCCAGCCACAGCATCAGCAGCCCGAGTGTTTCCACCGACAGGCAGGCAATCGCCACCCTGAACCCGCCAATCCGGTTGATCAGGTTGCCGAACAGCAGCCGCGCGCTGATGAAGCTGGCGCCGAACAGGCTCAGGGTCAACGCCGCATCAGCCCAGCCACGGCTGGCGTAGTACAGGGTGATGAAGGTGGCGATGGTGCCAAAGCCGATCGAGCCCAGGGCCAGTCCCGAGCCGTGCGGGAACACCTTGCCCAGCACCCGCAGGAACGGCAGGCGTACACCGCTGACAATAGGCGCGGCCTGCTTGGGCCAGGCCAGCAGCAGGCCAAGGGCGCACAGCAGGATGATGCTGACGCCCATGCTCCACAGCCCAAGGCCCTTGACCATCAGCACACCCAGGGGCGCGCCGATGGCCAGTGCGCCATAGCTGGCGATGCCGTTCCAGGAGATGACCTTGGCGGTGTTTTCGGCGCCCACCCTGCCGATGCCCCAGCCAATCGCGCCCGAGCCCACCAGGCTTTCGGCGCTGCCCAGCACCAGGCGGCCTACCAGCAGGCAGGTCAGGCTCAGCCATGGCAGGTGGGTGAGGAAGGCGCAAGCCAGCATGAATACCCCGCTAAGCCCGCAGCCGACCAAGCCATACATGACGGCTTTCTTGCTGCCATGGTTGTCGATGATGCGGCTGGCGGTGGGGCGGCTGAGCAAGGTGGCCAGGTACTGCACGCTGATCACCAGGCCAGCGACCACGGCGCTGAAACCCAGGTCGTTATGCACATAGCCGGGCAGCACGGCCAGTGGGATGCCGATGTTCAGGTAGCCGATGAAGGTGAAGAGGACGATGGAGACGACTTGCAGGGTGACCGCAAGGGGGCGCGGTGAGTCGGGCATGGGGACCTACGTGTGTTCAGGACGGTGTGAAAACGTGATGACGGGGGTAGCCCGCAGGTCAGCCGTTTTCACACAGTCGGGGATGCGCAGTTATTCCTGGTCAGCGCTGGATTGATCGTCACCATCCTGCTCGACGGCAGCTGCCGGTTCGGCGTGAACGGTCACGGATGGCTCTTCTGGGTTCAGGCTTGGGAAGGGAAGATTCGGGATTTCGTGCATCTCGTCGTTCCTCGCAAGTGTGAGTGAAAAGTCTGCGCCAGGCGCGGTTGAAGCTTCGCAAAGCTGGGGCAGGATACACAAGTCTGGATGACAGTTTGGATTTTTTACCGGTCGCTTGTCGGTTTTGCGGGCGAACAGCGCACATTTTTCCCATAAAAAATGGGGCCGTCTGGGCCCCATTTTTTAGTGGTCACTTACGGCCTTCAGCCGTTTCAGCCACCTTGTCAGTGCGCGCGCACATGATGAAGTCATTGCGGTGCAGGCCTTTGATCGAGTGGCTCCACCAAGTGACGGTAACCTTGCCCCACTCGGTCAGCAGCCCTGGGTGGTGGCCTTCGGCTTCGGCGATTTCGCCCACGGCGTTGGTGAACGCCAAGGCGTGCTTGAAGTTCTTGAACAGGAACACGCGCTCAAGCTCCATGTGGCCGTCACGTACTTCGATGTTCCAGTCCGGGATTTCGCGAATCAGCTCGGCCAGCTCTTCGTCGGAGACTTTCGGTGCGTCGGCGCGGCAGGCTTCGCAATGGGCTTGGTTCAAGGCATTCATGGGGTGTCTTTCCAGTTCGAGTTGTTATCGGCAGGGTCGTTCAGGCGGCGACCTTGGGTGGAAACTTCGGCGCGTGCAGGCCCAGTTGCATGGCTTTATGGACCATGCCCATGATGTCTTCGTGGGCCAGGTCGAACAGGCGCTTCATGTTCGGCAGCACGAAATACAGCGGCTGCAGGATGTCGATGCGATACGGCGTGCGCATGGCCTCGATCGGGTCGAAAGCCTGGTGCTCGGGCTCGCCAGACAGACTGTAGACGGTCTCCTTAGGCGACGAGAGGATACCGCCGCCATAAATCTTGCGACCCTGCGGGGTTTCCATAAGGCCAAACTCGATGGTCATCCAGTACAGGCGCGCCAGGTACACGCGTTGTTCTTTGGTCGCAGCCAGGCCGAGCTTGCCATAGGTGTGGGTGAACTCGGCGAACCACGGATTGGTCAGCAGCGGGCAGTGGCCGAAGATCTCGTGGAAGATATCGGGCTCTTGCAGGTAGTCCAGTTCTTCCGGGGTGCGGATGAAGGTGGCGACCGGGAAGCGCTTGCTGGCCAGCAATTCGAAGAAAGTCTGGAAGGGGATCAGTGCCGGTACCCGGGCCACTTGCCAGCCGGTGGTGGCGCCCAGCACCTTGTTGACCTCGCCCAGCTGCGGAATACGGTCATGGGGCAGCTTGAGCTGGTCGATGCCGTCCAGGTATTCCTGGCACGCGCGGCCTTCGATCACTTTCAGCTGGCGAGTGATCAGGGTGTTCCATACCGCATGCTCTTGCTGCGGGTAATCGATAAAACCATGCGCATCGGGCTCGCGTGCCACGTATTGCGTCTGTTTCATGAGGCTCTCCTGGTGAGGGCTTTTCTTGTTATGTGCAGGACATGCCTAAGTAATATCCCCACCCGGGTCGGTTTGCACGATGGATGGCAGGGCTTGTAGTTGCTCGCCACCCTACTTTCGTAACGATAATTTTACAAAATCGAGCAGGTGTCGGAAAATCCGAGGCATCTGGCTGATGGTTGCGCGGTTTTTGTCAGCTTATCTTTACGAATTTTCTGCGCGGTGTTGAAAAACATTGGCGCTTCGAGAGCCCTCATGCGTATCAAAGTGCATTGCCAGAACCGTATTGGCATCCTGCGCGACATCCTCAACCTGCTGGTGGAGTACGGCATCAACGTGCTGCGCGGCGAGGTGGGCGGCGACCACGGCAACGCCATCTACCTGCATTGCCCGAACCTGATCAACCTGCAGTTCCAGGCATTGCGGCCCAAGTTCGAGGCGATTGCCGGAGTATTCGGCGTCAAGCGCGTGGGGCTGATGCCCAGCGAGCGCCGGCACATGGAGTTGAATGCACTGCTGGGCGCGCTGGATTTCCCGGTGCTGTCGATCGACATGGGCGGCAGCATCGTCGCCGCCAACCGTACCGCGGCGCAGCTGCTGGGGGTGCGGGTGGACGAGGTGCCCGGCATGCCGCTGGCGCGCTACGTGGAAGACTTCGACCTGCCGGAGCTGGTGCGGGCCAACAAGTCGCGCATCAACGGCATGCGCATCAAGGTCAAAGGCGATGTGTTCCTGGCCGATATCGCCCCGTTGCAGTCCGAGCACGATGACAGTGAGGCGTTGGCGGGCGCGGTACTTACCCTGCACCGGGCTGACCGCATCGGCGAGCGTATCTATAACGTGCGCAAGCAGGAACTGCGCGGTTTCGACAGCATCTTCCAGAGCTCGCGGGTGATGGCCGCAGTGGTGCGTGAGGCGCGGCGCATGGCACCGCTGGATGCCCCCTTGCTGATTGAAGGCGAGACCGGTACCGGCAAGGAACTGCTGGCGCGCGCCTGCCACTTGGCCAGCCCGCGCGGCCAGTCGCCCCTGATGGCGCTCAATTGCGCCGGGTTGCCGGAGTCGATGGCCGAGACCGAGCTGTTTGGCTACGGCCCCGGGGCATTCGAAGGGGCGCGGGCGGAGGGCAAGCTGGGGTTGCTGGAGCTGACCGCCGGCGGCACGCTGTTTCTTGATGGGGTAGGGGAGATGAGCCCGCGCCTGCAAGTGAAGCTGCTGCGCTTTCTGCAGGACGGCTGCTTCCGCCGGGTAGGCAGCGATGAAGAGGTCTACCTGGATGTGCGGGTGATTTGCGCGACCCAGGTGGATTTGTCCGAGCTGTGTGCCCGTGGCGAGTTTCGTCAGGACCTGTATCACCGCCTCAACGTATTGTCGCTGCACATTCCGCCTTTGCGTGAGTGCATGGATGGGCTGGAAGGGCTGGTACAGCACTTTCTCGATCAGGCCAGCCGGCAGATTGGCTGCGCCATGCCCCGGCTGGTGCCGGCCGCAATGGAAAAACTTGGGCAATACCATTGGCCAGGTAATGTAAGGCAGTTGGAAAACGTATTGTTCCAGGCGGTTTCTTTATGTGAAGGCGGCGTGGTTAAAAGCGAGCATATTCGCTTGCCGGATTATGGCGCGCGGCAACCGTTGGGTGAGTTTTCGCTGGAAGGGGATCTTTCGCAGATTGTCGGGCGCTTTGAAAAGGCGGTACTGGAAAGTTTGATGGGAGAGTTTTCGAGCAGTCGGGCTTTGGGCAAAAGATTGGGTGTTTCGCACACGACAATTGCCAACAAGTTGAGGGATTACTCGCTTAACAAGTCTGCGGATTAGTTGTCAGGCAAAGAACTTGGGACTGCTTCGCAGTCCTTTCGCGGCGCAAGGCCGCTCCTACAGGTTCGGCGCGGGTTTGAGGATTGCGCAATACCTGTAGGAGCGGCCTTGTGCCGCGAAGGGGCCCGCAGGGCCCCCAATTCACAAGGTGTCAGCCGTTGGAGCAGCCGTTCCCCATCACGCGGTATTCGAGAATGTGCTTCTGGCCCTGGGAGTCCTCGTAGGTCATGCGGGCTGGCACGACTTCGCACACATTGGGCACTTCGCTCATGGAAATGACGCGGGCAATGTCCAGGTGCTGCGAGTAACTGTACTGTTCAACCGGAATCTGCTCGGCATCTTTGGCTTCGCCGGCGATCGCCGCGCCGCAAAGACTGCCAAGTACCAATACCAGTAAAGCTTTCATTTTCTATTTACCTGTCTAAGGTCGTGAGGGGGCACGCGGCGCTTATGGCGCCGCGAGTATTGCTAGTTTTAACTATCGGGATTAGATGGAGATTAACGCTTGCCTTCGTGGGGGCTGTTACCAGTTGTTAATCGCCTTGCCGTTGCTGGCGAGGTGAATTTTATGTCGCTGGCCAAGGCCGAAACAGTGGGTCTTTTGATAAAGTGTTTTGACAGAATCTGTAACAATCCCGTGTTAACCCCTTATTTTTTTGCCCCCATGGGCTGTAATGCCCGAGCTAGAGGGCTTTGCCGGAACGGGCGTACCAAATTACTACCAACGTCGAATGGCTTTTGTCGCTCTGGTACAGTTACAAACGGTTCCATACAAAAACAACTATTACACCGAGGTAACACAGATGAGTGCGGCTCCACTGTATCCCGTTCGTCCCGAGGTTGCGGCCACTACCCTGACCGACGAGGCCACCTACAAGGCCATGTACCAGAAATCGGTGATCAACCCGGACGGCTTCTGGCGCGAGCAGGCCCAGCGTATCGACTGGATCAAACCGTTCACCAAGGTCAAGCAAACCTCCTTTGACGACCACCACGTCGATATCAAATGGTTCGCCGACGGCACTCTGAACGTTTCCTCCAACTGCCTGGACCGCCACCTCGAAGAGCGCGGTGATCAGCTGGCCATCATCTGGGAAGGCGACGACCCTTCCGAGCACCGCAACATCACTTACCGTGAACTGCACGAGCAGGTCTGCAAGTTCGCCAACGCCTTGCGTGGCCAGGACGTGCACCGTGGTGACGTGGTCACCATCTACATGCCGATGATCCCCGAGGCCGTGGTGGCCATGCTGGCCTGTGCCCGTATTGGTGCGATCCACTCGGTGGTGTTCGGTGGCTTCTCCCCTGAAGCGCTGGCCGGCCGCATCATCGATTGCGAGTCCAAGGTGGTGATCACCGCCGACGAAGGCGTGCGTGGCGGCCGTCGTACCCCGCTCAAGGCCAACGTCGACCTGGCGCTGACCAACCCTGAAACCAAAAGCGTGCAGAAGATCATCGTGTGCAAGCGCACCGGTGGTGATATCGCCTGGCACCAGCATCGCGACATCTGGTACGAAGACCTGATGAAAGTGGCCTCCAGCCACTGCGCGCCAAAGGAAATGGGTGCTGAAGAAGCGCTGTTCATCCTTTATACCTCTGGCTCCACGGGCAAGCCGAAGGGTGTGCTGCACACCACCGGCGGTTACCTGGTGTATGCCGCGCTGACCCATGAGCGCGTGTTCGACTATCGCCCGGGCGAGGTCTACTGGTGCACCGCCGACGTCGGTTGGGTCACTGGCCACAGCTACATCGTCTACGGCCCGCTGGCCAACGGCGCCACCACCTTGCTGTTCGAGGGCGTGCCGAACTACCCGGACATTACCCGCGTCTCGAAGATCGTCGACAAGCACAAGGTCAACATCCTCTACACCGCGCCAACCGCCATCCGCGCGATGATGGCCGAAGGGCAGGCCGCTGTTGAAGGGGCCGATGGTTCCAGCCTGCGTCTGCTTGGCTCGGTGGGCGAGCCGATCAACCCTGAAGCGTGGAACTGGTACTACAAGACTGTAGGCAAGGAGCGTTGCCCGATCGTCGACACCTGGTGGCAGACTGAAACCGGCGGCATCCTGATCAGCCCGCTGCCGGGCGCTACCGGCCTCAAGCCGGGCTCGGCAACCCGCCCGTTCTTTGGTGTGGTGCCCGCCCTGGTGGACAACCTGGGTAACCTGATCGAGGGTGCGGCCGAAGGCAACTTGGTGATCCTCGACTCCTGGCCAGGCCAGTCGCGTTCGCTGTACGGCGACCACGACCGCTTTGTCGACACCTACTTCAAGACCTTCCGTGGCATGTACTTCACCGGCGACGGTGCGCGCCGCGACGAAGATGGCTACTACTGGATCACCGGTCGTGTGGATGACGTGCTCAATGTCTCCGGTCACCGCATGGGTACTGCCGAAATCGAAAGTGCCATGGTCGCGCATTCGAAAGTTGCCGAGGCTGCAGTGGTTGGTGTGCCGCACGACATCAAGGGCCAGGGCATCTATGTGTATGTCACCCTCAATTCCGGTGTCGAGGCCAGTGAGCAGTTGCGCCTGGAACTGAAAAACTGGGTGCGCAAGGAAATCGGCCCGATTGCCTCGCCGGACGTGATCCAGTGGGCGCCGGGCCTGCCGAAGACCCGTTCGGGCAAGATCATGCGCCGCATCCTGCGCAAGATTGCCACCGGTGAGTACGATGCGCTGGGCGATATCTCGACACTGGCTGACCCGGGTGTGGTGCAGCACCTGATCGATACCCACAAGGCCATGAACCTGGCTTCGGCCTGATAGTCTCGTCGCTTGCGCTGTGGGGGCGCGCGCCCTGTGTGGGAGCGGGCTTGCCCGCGAACACCGGCGCAGCCGGTGCCATCCTCCGCGCCTCTGCTTCGCGGGCATGCCCGCTCCCACAGGGCTGCTTACACACGCCACGACCAGACAAAACCCCGCCCGGGCAACCGGCGGGGTTTTTGCTTTACTGTTACCCGACATTCATCGGTAACTGTTCTGTCACCGGTCCTGCACAAGTTCGGGGCGCGAAGAAACAAATCAGGCCCGTTTCGGTGCGTTTCCTTAGCCATTTTGTGCAACACGGCACGCTACACTTGCCGTAGTACAAGGCTTTGCCAATAATAGGCCCAGGAATTGCTAGGTCTATAGGTTCTATTTCTTGCGCTTTTGCATATTTTGCACTGGCTGTCAACATCGCCCGCAGCGGTTTCAAGCGCTTCTGTAAGTAGTTGTCGCTTTGAAGAAATATCGACTACCGGGCTGTCGCTAAAATGCCACTCACTCGCTCGTGGTCTGCGACCTTGGTCGAACCCTGCGCGGCTCGCGTTGTACCCATTCGCATATCGGGCAGTTGTTACCTGCCTTGTATTGCCCCGTACCGATGGAGTTACCTGATGAAGAAGCTCGCACTGCTTGGCGCCCTGGCGCTGTCTGTGTTTTCCCTGGTGTCGCAGGCCGATGAAAAACCCCTGAAAATCGGCATTGAAGCTGCCTACCCACCCTTCGCCTTCAAGCAGCCCGATGGCAGCATCGCCGGTTTCGACTACGACATCGGCAATGCCCTGTGTGAAGAGATGAAAGCAAAGTGCACCTGGGTCGAGCAGGAGTTCGACGGCCTGATCCCGGCGCTGAAAGTGCGCAAGATCGACGCCATTCTGTCGTCCATGTCGATCACCGACGACCGCAAGAAGTCGGTCGACTTCACCAAGCGCTACTACCTGACCCCGGCGCGCCTGGTGATGAAGGACGGCACCGCTGTCAGCGAAAGCCTGGATGAGCTCAAAGGTAAGAAGATCGGCGTGCAGCGCGGCTCGATCCATGACCGCTTCGCCAAGGAAGTGCTGGGCGCCAAAGGTGCCACCGTGGTGCCTTACGGCACCCAGAACGAAATCTACCTGGACGTGGCGGCCGGCCGCCTCGACGGCACCGTGGCTGACGCCACCCTGCTGGAAGACGGCTTCCTCAAGACCGACGCCGGCAAGGGCTTTGCCTTCGTAGGCCCGGCCTTCACCGACGCCAAGTACTTCGGTGACGGTATCGGCATTGCCGTGCGCAAGGGTGACAAAGCGAACGTCGAGCGCATCAACGCGGCCATCGACGCCATCCGTGCCAACGGCAAGTACAAAGAAATCGAGAAGAAGTACTTCAACTTCGACATCTACGGTCCAGACTCGAACTAAGACGTCGGGTTTCACCTGTGCAATGGTGCAAACAGCAGAGGCTCTGAGGTTTGCACCATTTTTCATTCTCTAGGTCGAGGACCTCATCATGTTGAAAGGCTACGGGGCAGTCATCCTCGACGGGGCGTGGCTGACGCTGCAGCTCGCCTTGTCGTCGATGGCCCTGGCCATCGTGCTCGGCCTGATCGGTGTGGCGCTGCGCTTGTCGCCGGTGCGCTGGCTGGCCTGGCTGGGCGATCTGTATTCCACCGTTATCCGTGGTATTCCGGACCTGGTCCTGATCCTGCTGATTTTCTACGGCGGGCAAGACATCATCAACCGGGTGGCACCGCTGCTCGGCTACGAAGACTACATCGACCTGAACCCGCTGGCTGCGGGTATCGGCACGCTGGGCTTCATCTTTGGCGCGTACCTGTCAGAAACCTTCCGCGGTGCCTTCCTCGGTATTCCCAAGGGCCAGGCCGAAGCGGGCGTGGCGTATGGCATGAGCAACCGCCAAGTGTTCTTCCGCATCCAGGTGCCGCAAATGATTCGCCTGGCGATCCCGGGTTTCACCAACAACTGGCTGGTGCTGACCAAGGCCACCGCGCTGATTTCAGTCGTCGGCCTGCAGGACATGATGTTCAAGGCCAAGCAGGCGGCCGATGCCACCCGCGAGCCTTTCACCTTCTTCCTGGCGGTGGCGGCCCTGTACCTGGTGCTGACCAGCGTCTCGCTGCTGGCCCTGAAGTATCTCGAGCGTCGCTACTCGGTGGGCGTCAAGGTGGCTGAACTATGATCTTCGACTACAACGTCGTCTGGGAGGCATTGCCGTTGTACTTCGGCGGCCTGCTGACCACCCTCAAGCTGCTGGCGATTTCGCTGTTCTTCGGCCTGCTGGCGGCCATTCCGCTGGGCCTGATGCGCGTGTCGAAGCAGCCTGTGGTCAATCTCGTGGCGTGGCTCTACACCTACGTGATTCGCGGCACGCCGATGCTGGTGCAGCTGTTTCTGATCTACTACGGCCTGGCGCAGTTCGAGGCGGTACGTGAAAGCTTCGCCTGGCCGCTGCTGTCCAGCGCCACGTTCTGCGCCTGCCTGGCGTTCGGTGTCAACACCAGTGCCTACACCGCAGAAATCATCGCCGGCAGCCTCAAGGCCACGCCCCACGGCGAGATCGAGGCGGCCAAGGCCATGGGCATGTCGCGCATGAAGATGTACCGGCGCATCCTGCTGCCGTCGGCCCTGCGCCGGGCGCTGCCGCAGTACAGCAACGAAGTGATCATGATGCTGCAGACCACCAGCCTGGCGTCGATCGTCACCCTGATCGACATCACCGGTGCCGCACGCACGGTCAATGCCCAGTACTACCTGCCTTTCGAGGCCTACATCACGGCGGGCGTGTTCTACCTGTGCCTGACCTTCATCCTGGTGCGCCTGTTCAAGATGGCCGAACGCCGCTGGCTCGGCTACCTGGCGCCGCGCAAGCACTGACCGCTTTGTGAGAATCGACAGCATGTACAAACTCGAAGTCCAAGACCTGCACAAGCGCTACGGCAGCCATGAAGTGCTCAAGGGTGTTTCCCTGGCGGCCAAGGCCGGCGACGTCATCAGCATCATCGGCTCCAGTGGTTCGGGCAAGTCGACCTTCCTGCGCTGCATCAACCTGCTGGAGCAGCCGCACGCCGGCAAAATCCTGCTCAACAACGAAGAGCTCAAGCTGGTGGCCGGCAAGGACGGCGCGCTGAAGGCCTCCGACCCGCGCCAGCTGCAGCGCATGCGCTCGCGCCTGTCGATGGTGTTCCAGCACTTCAACCTGTGGTCGCACATGACGGCGCTGGAGAATGTGATCGAGGCGCCGGTACACGTGCTGGGCATGAACAAGAAAGAAGCCCTTGAAAAGGCCGAGCACTACCTGGCCAAGGTGGGTGTCTCCCACCGCAAGGACGCCTTCCCCGGGCATATGTCGGGTGGCGAGCAACAGCGTGTGGCAATTGCCCGGGCCCTGGCCGTGGAGCCAGAGGTTATGCTGTTCGACGAGCCGACTTCGGCGCTCGACCCGGAGCTGGTGGGTGATGTGCTCAAGGTCATGCAGGCGCTGGCTCAGGAAGGCCGGACCATGGTGGTGGTGACCCACGAAATGGGCTTTGCTCGCGAGGTGTCCAATCAGCTGGTGTTCCTGCACAAAGGTTTGGTGGAAGAGGCGGGCTGCCCACGCGAAGTATTGGCCAACCCGCAGTCGGAGCGCCTGAAGCAGTTCCTCTCCGGCAGCCTGAAGTAAAAGCTGCATTTTTGCACCAGAATAGGGCATGCTGCGCTGCGAGCGCAGCCTGACCCGGCGCACAGACTCGAACGACCTCAGGTTTCGGACCGCACCCTATGACCACCCAGCGAATCGGTTTTCTCATCTGGCCCAGCACCAGGCCCTTGACCCTGGCGCTGGCCGAGGAAGTGTTGCAGGTGGCGCAGCGGGTGCATCCGGATGTGGTCTACGAACTGGCCTTCCTGCAGGCGGAGCCCGCGCCAGAGGGGGAGTGGCGCCTGCCGGGCGAGCCGTGGACCGGCCGCCTGGAGGGTTGCCACAAACTGTTCCTGCTCGCTGACGAGCCGCCTGCGGCGGTAGGGGCTGCCTTGTCGACTGCGCTCAAGCAGCTGGCGCGCAGTGGCTGCACGGTCGGTGGCCTGGCTGCCGGGGTGTATCCGCTGGCGATGCTGGGCCTGCTCGACGGTTACCGGGCTGCGGTGCACTGGCGCTGGCAGGACGATTTTGCCGAACGCTTCCCCAAGGTCATTGCCACCAGTCACTTGTTCGACTGGGATCGTGATCGCATGACTGCCTGTGGCGGCATCGCCGTGGCCGACCTGTTGCTGGCAGTGCTGGCCCGTGATCACGGGGCGGAACTGGCGGGGGCAGTGTCGGAAGAGCTGGTGGTGGAGCGCATCCGCGAGGGGGGCGAGCGTCAGCGCATTCCGCTGCAGAACCGCCTGGGCTCTAGCCATCCCAAGCTGACCCAGGCGGTGCTGTTGATGGAAGCCAACATCGAAGAGCCGCTGACCACTGACGAGATTGCCCAGCATGTGTGCGTGTCGCGTCGGCAGCTGGAGCGCATCTTCAAGCAGTACCTGAACCGCGTGCCGAGCCAGTACTACCTGGAGCTACGGCTGAACAAGGCGCGGCAGATGCTGATGCAGACCAGTAAGTCGATCATCCAGATCGGCTTGTCCTGTGGCTTCTCCTCGGGGCCGCATTTTTCCAGTGCCTATCGCAACTTCTTTGGCGCCACGCCGCGGGAAGACCGGAATCAGCGGCGTAGCAGCAGCCCATTCGAACTGAGCTCGGCGCCTGCCGAAAAGGGCTGACATGATGCGTGGGGCCCGGGGTGTATGCCTTGGGGGTGATGGTGGGGCGGAAATCGAGCGCCGCCCGCGCGGCGCTTCGCAGCACAAGGCTGCTCCTACATCTGTTTCCGGCCAGTCACGCCTGCACCAACGCACGCGACCGCCTTGTTTGCCTGACGCGATATCGAGCCATGCACCAAGGCGTTCGCGCGCAATACCCACAGGAATAATTGGCCCGAAACAGATGTAGGAGCAGCCTTGTGCTGCGAAGCGCCGCGCGGGCGGCGCTCGATCTCACAGGCAACACATCAACATCGCCGAACATCCCCGTCTCCCACAAACCTATGTGAACACCCGTTCACCCAGCATCCTCTCTCCCGTACACTGCGCGATTGCGACAGTGTTTGTCGCATTGCCGAAAGCCTTGTCAAAACTGGGTTTTGCGCTGTAACAAGTTGTCGCTTGGCCGCAAGGACAGGCGCGGATCAGTCCTTACAATCCCCCCATCGCTCGCCCACTTCCAGGCCAGCGTTCCTCTTCAGGAGACTCAGATGTCCGTTGAGCAAGCCCCGGTGCAACGTGCCGATTTCGACCAGGTCATGGTCCCCAACTATTCTCCGGCGGCCTTCATTCCTGTGCGAGGCGAGGGTTCCCGTGTGTGGGACCAGTCGGGTCGCGAGTTGATCGACTTTGCCGGTGGCATCGCGGTAAATGCCCTGGGCCACTGCCATCCGGCACTGGTCAAGGCCCTGACCGACCAGGCCAACACCCTCTGGCACGTATCCAACGTGTTCACCAACGAGCCGGCCCTGCGCCTGGCCCACAAGCTGGTGGACGCCACCTTTGCCGACCGGGCGTTCTTCTGCAACTCAGGCGCCGAGGCCAACGAGGCCGCGTTCAAGCTGGCCCGTCGCGTCGCCCATGACCGCTTTGGCCCGGAAAAGCACGAAATCATCGCCACCGTGAACAGCTTCCACGGCCGTACCCTGTTCACCGTCAGCGTCGGTGGCCAGCCTAAGTACTCCGACGGTTTTGGCCCGAAGATCACCGGCATCAGCCACGTGCCGTACAACGACCTGGAAGCACTGAAAGCCCAGATTTCCGACAAGACCTGCGCCGTGGTGATTGAACCGATCCAGGGCGAAAGCGGCGTGGTACCGGCCGACCTGGCTTACCTGGAAGGCGCTCGCAAGCTGTGCGACGCGCACAACGCCCTGCTGATCTTCGACGAAGTGCAGACCGGCGTGGGCCGTACCGGTTCGCTGTATGCCTACCAGCACTACGGCGTGACGCCCGACATCCTGACCAGTGCCAAGAGCCTGGGCGGTGGCTTCCCTATCGGCGCCATGCTGACCACCACCGAACTGGCCAAGCACCTGGCCGTCGGCACCCACGGCACCACTTACGGCGGCAACCCGCTGGGCTGCGCCGTCGCCTGCGCGGTGCTGGATGTGGTCAATACCCCTGAAACCCTGGCCGGCATCAAGGCCAAGCACGCACGTTTCAAGACCCGCCTGGAACAGATTGGCCAGAAGTACAGCCTGTTCTCCCAGGTGCGTGGTGTCGGCCTGCTGCTCGGCTGCGTGCTGACCGAGGCCTGGCAAGGCAAGGCCAAGGACGTGCTCAACGCCGCCGAGAAAGAAGGCGTGATGGTGCTGCAGGCCGGCCCGGACGTGGTGCGTTTTGCGCCAAGCCTGGTGGTTGAAGACGCCGACATCGACGAAGGCCTGGACCGCTTCGAGCGCGCCGTGGCCACCCTGACCAAGGGCTGACCCGCCTGCGCCACCTTCGCCGGCAAAGGCCATTCCCGGGCCTGGCCGGCGATACCCGATTTCACTGCAGGTGCCCGTGTACCTGCCGTTTTTCCGTGCCGCCGTGAGCGGCCCGTATTCCAAAGGAGTGACACCATGCTGGTGATGCGCCCCGCGCAAATGGCTGATCTGAACGAAGTGCAGCGCATGGCTGCAGACAGCCCCATTGGTGTCACCTCGCTGCCGGACGACGCTGCTCGCCTGGGCGACAAGATCGCCGCTTCCGAGACTTCCTTCGCCGCCGAGGTCAGCTTCAACGGCGAGGAAAGCTATTTCTTTGTGCTCGAAGACAGCGAGACTGGCAAGCTGGCAGGCTGCTCGGCCATTGTCGCTTCGGCTGGGTATTCCGAGCCTTTCTATAGTTTTCGTAACGAGACCTTCGTGCACGCCTCGCGCGAGCTGAAGATCCACAACAAGATCCACGTGCTGTCGTTGTGTCATGACCTGACCGGCAACAGCCTGCTGACCAGCTTCTATGTATTGCCGGAGCTGGTGAACAGCGGCTGGGCCGAGCTCAATTCGCGCGGTCGCCTGCTGTTCATGGCCGCGCACCCGGAGCGTTTCGCCGACTCGGTAGTGACCGAAATCGTCGGCTACAGCGACGAGAACGGCGAATCGCCGTTCTGGGATGCCATCGGCCGCAATTTCTTCGACCTCAACTACTCCGACGCCGAGCGCCTGTGTGGCCTGAAGAGCCGAACCTTCCTCGCCGAACTGATGCCGCACTACCCGATCTACGTGCCGCTGCTGCCCGATGAGGCGCAGGAAGCCATGGGCCAGGTGCACCCGCGCGCGCAGATCACCTTCGACATCCTCATGCGCGAAGGCTTCGAAACCGAGCACTACATCGACATCTTCGACGGCGGCCCGACCCTGCATGCGCGCACCTCAGGCATTCGCTCGATTGCCCAGAGCCGCTCGGCGCCGGTGAAAATCGAGGACACCCCAGGCAAGGGCGGGCGCCCGTACCTGGTGTGCAATGGCCAGTTGCAGGACTACCGCGCGGTGCTGCTGGACCTGGATTGGGTGCCCGGCAAACCGGTGTGCCTGAGCCTGGCGGCGGCCGATGCGCTGGGTGTGGGCGAGGGTGGCAGCGTGCGCCTGGTCGCGGTCTGAGGTCTGGTAACAGACGTTTCGGGATTGATGCGTTAGAAGAGTTTTGCGCCGGCCGACGCCGCCGCACAAGGAGATAGCATGATCGTTCGTCCTGTACGCAGCAGCGATTTGCCTGCGTTGATCGAATTGGCACGCAGCACCGGCACCACCGGGCTGACCACGCTGCCGGCCAACGAAGAACGCCTGGGGCATCGCGTTGGCTGGGCGGAAAAGAGCTTCCGTGGCGAAGCCGAGCGTGGCGACACCGATTACCTGTTCGTGCTGGAAAACGACGAAGGACTGGTGGTCGGCATCAGTGCCATCGCCGGTGCCGTCGGCCTGCGCGAGCCTTGGTACAACTATCGGGTCGGCCTTACCGTCAGTGCTTCGCAGGAGCTTAAGATCTATCGCGAAATCCCCACCCTGTTCCTTGCCAACGACCTGACCGGCAATTCCGAGCTGTGCTCGCTGTTCCTGCGCAGCGATCACCGCTCCGGGCTCAATGGCCGCCTGCTGTCGCGTGCGCGGATGCTGTTCATTGCCGAGTTCCCGGAGCTGTTTGGCAAGAAGATCATTGCCGAAATGCGCGGCATGTCCGACGAGCAGGGGCGTTCGCCTTTCTGGGAAAGCCTTGGCCGGCATTTCTTCAAGATGGAGTTCAGCCAGGCGGACTACCTGACCGGTGTTGGCAACAAGTCGTTCATCGCCGAGCTGATGCCCAAGTTCCCCCTGTACACCTGCTTCCTGTCCGAGGCGGCGCGCGACGTGATCGGCCGCGTGCACGTCGACACCGAGCCGGCGCTGGCCATGCTCAAGCAGGAAGGCTTCAACTACCAGGGCTATGTCGACATCTTCGACGCAGGCCCGGCCATCGAGTGTGATACCGCCAAGATCCGCGCGGTGCGCGAGAGCCAGACGCTGGTGCTGGCGGTGGGCACGCCGGGCGACGACGCCACCCCTTACATCATCCACAACCGCAAACGCGACGATTGCCGCATCACTGCCGCGCCTGCGCGGCTGGCCGCCGGTACCTTGGTGGTCGACCCGTTGACCGCCAAGCGTCTGCGCATGGGTGCCGGCGACAACGTGCGTGCCGTGCCGCTATCGGCCAGCCGGGAGGCCCAGTAAATGACCACGCATTACATCGCAGGCAATTGGCTGGCGGGGCAGGGCGAAGCCCTGCAGTCGCTGAACCCGGTGACCCAGGCTGTCATCTGGCAAGGGCAGGGCGCTGACGCCAGCCAGGTGGGCGCCGCCGTCCAGGCAGCCCGTCAGACCTTTCCGGCGTGGGCGCAACTGAGCCTCGAAGCGCGTATCGACGTGCTGGAGAAGTTCGCCGAGCAGCTGAAAAAGCATGCCGAAGCCTTGGCCCAGTGCATCGGTGAGGAAACCGGCAAGCCCCTGTGGGAATCGGCGACCGAAGTCACCAGCATGATCAACAAGGTGGCGATCTCGGTACAAAGCTACCGCGAGCGCACCGGGGAAAAGAGCGGCCCGCTGGCCGACGCCACGGCCGTGCTGCGGCACAAGCCCCATGGCGTGGTGGCGGTGTTCGGCCCCTACAACTTCCCCGGTCATCTGCCCAATGGCCATATCGTGCCGGCGCTGTTGGCGGGTAACTGCGTGGTGTTCAAGCCCAGCGAGCTGACGCCCAAGGTTGCCGAGCTGACCGTCAACTGCTGGATCGCCGCCGGCCTGCCGGCGGGCGTGCTGAACCTGGTGCAGGGCGCGCGTGAAACCGGTGTGGCGCTGGCCGCCAACCCGGGGATCGATGGCCTGTTCTTCACGGGTTCCAGCCGCACCGGCAACCTGCTGCACCAGCAGTTCGCCGGTCGCCCGGACAAGATCCTGGCCCTGGAAATGGGCGGCAACAACCCGCTCGTGGTAGACGAGGTGAGGGACCTGGACGCTGCGGTGTACACCATCATCCAGTCGGCGTTCATCTCCGCCGGCCAGCGTTGCACCTGCGCGCGGCGCCTGCTGGTGCCGCAAGGCGCCTGGGGTGATGCGCTGATCGTGCGCCTGGTCGAGGTGTGCAAAACCATCACGGTGGGTGCGTTCGATGAGCAGCCAGCGCCGTTCATGGGCTCGGTCATTTCGCTGCAGGCGGCGCAGGCGCTGATTACGGCCCAGGCCGAACTGGCCGCCAAAGGTGGCGTGAAGCTGCTGGAAATGACCCAGCCGCAGGCCGGTGCCGCGTTGCTGACCCCGGGCATTGTCGATGTCACGGCCGTGGCCGAGCGCCCGGACGAAGAGTTCTTCGGCCCGCTGCTGCAGGTGATCCGTTATGCCGATTTCGATGCTGCCATCGATGAAGCCAACAACACCCAGTACGGTCTCGCCGCCGGGTTGCTCTCCGACTCGCGTGCCCGCTACCAGTACTTCTGGCTGCGCAGCCGCGCCGGTATCGTCAACTGGAACAAGCAACTGACCGGCGCCGCCAGCAGTGCGCCGTTCGGTGGCGTGGGTGCCAGTGGCAACCATCGGGCCAGTGCCTATTACGCGGCAGACTACTGCGCTTACCCCGTGGCTTCGCTGGAGACCGCCAGCCTTGCCTTGCCGGCGACCCTGACGCCGGGCGTCACCCTATAACAACAGGTCACGGAGCCTAGCCGATGAAATCCTATGAAGTGAATTTTGATGGCCTGGTGGGGCCTACCCACAACTATGGCGGCCTGTCTTACGGCAACGTGGCTTCGCAGAGCAACAGCCAGCAGGGTTCCAACCCGCGCGAAGCCGCGCGCCAGGGCCTGGCGAAAATGAAAGCGCTGGCCGACATGGGCTTCAAGCAGGGCGTGTTGGCGCCCCAGGAGCGCCCGGATGTGGCCGCGCTGCGCCGCCTGGGCTTTAGCGGCAGCGATGCCGAGGTGATCCAGCGTGCTGCCAAAGAGGCCATGCCTCTGCTGGTGGCCAGCTGCTCGGCGTCGAGCATGTGGGTGGCCAACGCCGCCACGGTCAGCCCCAGTGCCGACACTGCAGATGGCCGCGTGCATTTCACCGCCGCCAACCTGAACTGCAAGTATCACCGCAGCATTGAGCACCCGACCACCAGCCGTGTGCTGGGCGCCATGTTCAACAACGAGAAACACTTTGCCCACCACGAAGCATTGCCTGCCGTGGCACAGTTCGGTGACGAGGGCGCGGCCAACCACACGCGTTTCTGCCGTGCCTATGGCGACGCGGGTGTGGAGTTCTTCGTCTATGGCCGCAGTGCCTTCGACAGCCGTTACCCGGCGCCGCAGAAGTACCCGGCCCGGCAAACCCTGGAAGCCTCGCAGGCCGTGGCCCGGCTGCATGGGCTGAGCGATGGCGGTGTGGTCTACGCTCAACAGAACCCTGCAGTGATCGACCAGGGCGTGTTCCATAACGATGTGATTTCGGTGGGCAACGGCGAGGTGCTGTTCTACCACGAGGACGCTTTCCTCGAGACCGACGCGGTGCTTGGCCAGCTGCGAGCTAAACTGGCCAGCAAGGGTGGCACCTTCCAGGCCATCTGTGTACCGCGGGCAGAGGTGGCGGTAGAGGATGCCGTGCGCTCATACCTGTTCAACAGCCAGCTGCTCAGCCGCGATGACGGTTCCATGCTGCTGGTGGTGCCGGAAGAGTGCCGCAACAATGAGCGGGTCTGGGCCTACCTCGGCCAGCTGACCAGCCAGGGTGGCCCGGTGAAGGAGGTCAAGGTATTCGACCTCAAGCAAAGCATGCAGAACGGCGGCGGCCCGGCTTGCCTGCGTCTGCGCGTGGCGTTGAAGGAATCGGAACTGGCGGCGGTCAACCAAGGCGTTATCATGACCGCCCCGCTGTACGACACCCTGGTGCTGTGGGTCGACAAGCATTACCGCGATCGCCTGGGCGAAGCGGACCTGGCCGACCCGCAACTGCTGGTGGAATGCCGTACGGCACTGGACGAATTGACCCAGATCCTGAAGTTGGGCTCGGTATACCCGTTCCAACGCCAACCTTGAAGAGAGACTTTGCAATGACCGACGCCCTGCGCCTGATCCTCGAAGATGAAGACGGCACCCAGCTGGAAACCTCCTGCACCCGCTTTGCCGTGGTTTGGCAAGGCAAGGAAGTGTGGATTCAGCAGGACGGCCGTGGCCAGCTGCTGATCGGTGTGGACGTCGACGAAGACGACACCGAATACGCCAACCTGCTGCTGCGCCCGATGGCCACCAACCTGGTCAGCCTGCAGCTGGAAATGGAGCCGGCTGAGGTTGGCGAAGACGACGATCACGTCCATGGCCCTGACTGCGGCCACCACCACTAAGGAAGCCCCTATGCTCGCCCTTGGCAAATTGCTTGAGCTGACCCTCACCGATCACGAACCGGCCGAGAAGACCCAAGTGACACCCAAGGGCGCGCGTTTGCGTTGGCTGGGGGAGGGCGCGCTCGAAGTGCGCCCCGCCGAAAGCGATGATTGCGGGCTGGACTTGCTGTTGTCTGCTGGCATCCATGGCAACGAAACGGCGCCGATCGAATTGCTCGAACGGCTGCTGCACGGCGTGGCCAACGGCAAGATCAAACCCAAGGCACGGCTGCTGTTCCTGTTCGGCAACCCGGCGGCTATCCGCAAGGGCGAGCGCTTCATCGAGCAGGACATCAACCGGCTGTTCAATGGCCGCCATGAGCTTTCCAGTGGTTTCGAGGCATTGCGTGCCGCCGAGCTGGAGCAGTTCGCCAGGGTGTTCTTCAGCAAGCCGGGGCGCAGCCGCCTGCATTACGACCTGCATACCGCCATCCGTGGTTCGAAGATCGAGCAATTTGCCTTGTACCCCTATAAAGAGGGGCGCAAGCACTCCCGTCGCGAACTGGCGCGCCTGGCGGCAGCCGGCATGGAGGCGGTGCTGCTGCAAAGCAAATCCTCCATCACTTTCAGTGCCTTTACCTACGAACAGCTGGAGGCCGAAGCCTTCACCCTGGAGCTGGGCAAGGCCCGCCCGTTTGGCCAGAACGAGCAGGTCAACCTCGACCGGCTGGAGCAGCGCCTGATCCAGATCATCGAAGGCACCGAGCCAGAGGGTGAAGGCTCGCTGGATGGCCTGCAGCTGTTCAGCGTCGCCCGCGAAATCATCAAGCACAGCGACAGTTTCCACCTGCATTTGCCGGCGGACATCGAGAACTTTTCCGAGTTGAGCAAGGGTTACCTGCTGGCCGAAGACCTGGCCGAGACGCGCTGGGTGGTCGAGGAGGAGGGCGCGCGCATCATCTTCCCCAACCCCAGGGTGAAGAACGGCTTGCGCGCGGGGATTCTCATTGTGCCGGATTCGGGGCAGCGGCTGGGCTGATGGCGGAGGTGGCGCGCGTCCCGGCGCACCACATGGGCTTGCTCAGTAGTAGGTGCGTACTGGCAGGCCCAGTTCCATTCGCAGCGTGTTTTCGTTGAAGGGTGGTGGGTTGGTGTCGGTTGGCGCCGTGTCGGGGTTATTGTCGAAATCGTACAGAGGGCCGCTCGGCAGGCCAATTGCTTGCAGGTGTGCGTTGTCGACCTGGATCTGCCTGCGATCGATAGTGCTTATTGAGGTGTGGCCAGGTACCGTCGTACCGTTGAAGGCGCTGTACGCTTCGCACAAGCAACGGTAAAAGTCGAGCAGCGGCAAATTGCCGCTGTCCGAGCGCGTCAGGTTGAGTGCCAGGTTTCCGCCCTCGGCCGGCAAGCCGGCTACCCACTCCAGTTTGCTGTCTCGTCGCAGGTAATGGTCATTGTCGGTCGGGTCTGATGTGTAGACGTCGAAACGGGTGGCCAGCTGTGTTTCGGTGACCCTTATCCAGGACCGTTTCGCCAGTTGAGTCAGAAGTTGCTGGCCGCAATCCGTGTGGCAAAGAAACACCAGGTGGTTGTGAACGGCCTGTTTGAAGGTATCGCTGCCTTGTATGTCGAGTGTGTTGTTGGCGAGTGCGGCGAGCGGGGCGGAGAGGGGTTGCTCGAAGCGGGCGTCACCCGCCTGGTTACGGGCATAAATGACTGATTCATGGGGGTCGTCGACCAGGATATGACCGTCGATTCCCTGGATATGACCGCCGATACCGCCGCTCGCCGAGCCACGCTTGATGAATGTCAGCCCCTGACCCACGTTGATTTGTGCATCGCTGCTGCCGGTGAAGACCTCGGTGATGCCGCCGCCGGTGGTGATGTGTGCGCGGCCTTTTGCGGCCTGAATGATCACAGGCGTCTTCACGTCCTTCGCCACGCGGACGTTGGCCTCACCCGATGCTGTTCTGATGATGAGGGTGTGTCTGTGGGTAGGCGCGAGGATGAACCTCTTGTTGCCGACAATGGCTTTGAGGTGGCAATCGTAGGTGGAAATGTCGACATCGACCGCCGAGGCATGGCTCTGAATCACCATGTGGTGCTTGCCCGGGATCTGGCCCTGATCGAACCATACCTGTTCGAGAAGGACGTCTATCTTGTCGTCCCGGTATTCGTAGAAACGATGAACGGCTTGGCCATCGATGGATGTGTCTGCCTGCTGTTGAAAGCCGCTGGTCCTGCCAGAAATGAAATAGACGGGGTTGGGGTGCATGAGAAGGCTCGCTTGCTGTGAATGGGGGGCGGTGGTTGTCGCTGCGGCCAAAGCTAAAGGGTTGTGCAGGCGAGGAGTGGTACTTATCTAGGGGCAAGATGGACGAGGAGGGGGCGTTGTGACGAGGCGCTGAACCGTATAGCCTCCACTTTGAAGTCCGAAATGACGATTTCGTGCCGATTGACCGTTTCGGGCGTATAAACACACTGCATCCGCCGTTCAGGCTGGATATAATGGCGCCCTTTGCCGTCGTTTCGTCGATTCGACGTATCAGCCCAAACGGCCGCCGTTTCCGTGGAAGAACCTATGAAAAGCGCAGAAATCCGTGAAGCCTTCCTTCGCTTCTTCGAAGAGCAGGGACATACCCGAGTCGCCTCCAGTTCGTTGATCCCGAACAACGACCCGACCCTGCTGTTCACCAATGCCGGCATGAACCAGTTCAAGGACTGCTTCCTCGGCGCGGAGAAGCGTGCCTACACCCGTGCTGTCAGTAGCCAGAAGTGCGTGCGCGCCGGTGGCAAGCACAACGACCTGGAAAACGTCGGTTACACCGCGCGTCACCATACCTTCTTCGAAATGCTGGGCAACTTCAGCTTCGGCGACTATTTCAAGCGCGACGCCATCACCTTCGCCTGGACCTTCCTGACGTCGGCACAATGGCTGAACCTGCCCAAGGAAAAGCTCTGGGTCACCGTCTACGCCACTGACGACGAAGCCTACGACATCTGGACCAAGGAAATTGGCGTGCCGGCCGAGCGCATGGTACGCATCGGCGACAACAAAGGCGCCCCTTACGCCTCCGACAACTTCTGGACCATGGGTGACACTGGCCCGTGCGGCCCGTGCACCGAGATCTTCTACGACCACGGCGCGGACATCTGGGGCGGCCCACCCGGCTCGCCAGAAGAAGACGGCGACCGCTACATCGAGATCTGGAACAACGTCTTCATGCAGTTCAACCGCACCGCCGACGGCGTGCTGCACCCGCTACCAGCGCCGTCGGTGGACACCGGTATGGGCCTGGAGCGCGTCAGCGCCGTGCTGCAGCACGTGCACTCGAACTACGAGATCGACCTGTTCCAGAACTTGCTGGCAGCTGCGGCCAAGGCCATCGGTTGCAGCAATGATGGCCAGGCGTCGCTGAAAGTGGTCGCCGACCACATTCGCTCGTGCGGTTTCCTGATCGCCGACGGTGTGCTGCCGTCCAACGAAGGCCGTGGCTATGTGCTGCGTCGCATCATTCGTCGTGCCTGCCGCCACGGCAACAAACTGGGCGCCAAGGGCAGCTTCTTCTACCAGATCGTTGCCGCACTGGCCGCCGAAATGGGCGAAGCCTTCCCTGAGCTGAAGAGCCAGCAAGCGCACATCGAGCGCGTGCTGAAGGCTGAAGAAGAGCAGTTCGCCAAGACCCTCGAGCAAGGCCTGCGCATCCTCGAGCAGGACCTGGCCCAGCTGAAAGGCGACGTGGTACCGGGCGACGTGGTGTTCAAGCTGTATGACACCTACGGCTTCCCGATGGACCTGACTGCCGACATCGCCCGTGAGCGCGAGCTGACCATCGACGAAGCCGGCTTCGAGCGCGAGATGGACGCCCAGCGTGAGCGTGCGCGTTCCGCCAGCGCCTTCGGCATGGATTACAACAGCGTGGTCAAGGTTGACAGCGCCACTGAATTCCTCGGCTACGACGCCACCGAAGGCCAGGGCAAGATCATCGCCCTGTACAAGGACGGCCAGGCCGTCGACCAGTTGGGTGAAGGCGAGCAGGGCGTGGTCGTGCTCGACCGCACGCCGTTCTACGCCGAATCCGGTGGCCAGGTGGGTGATACCGGCTTCCTGCAGGCCGGCGCTGCGCGCTTCGACGTGCGCGACACCACCAAGACTGGCGGTGCCTTCCTGCACCACGGCGTGGTCGCCAGCGGTGCGCTGGTAATCGGTTCGCCAGTCGAGGCCAAGGTCGATGCCGACGTGCAGCACGCTACCTCGCTGAACCACTCCGCCACCCACCTGCTGCACGAAGCGCTGCGCCAGGTGCTGGGCGAACACGTACAGCAGAAGGGCTCGCTGGTTGACAGCCAGCGCCTGCGTTTCGACTTCAGCCACTTCGAGGCGCTGAAGCCAGAGCAGATCAAGGCCCTGGAAGACATCGTCAACCGCGAAGTGCGCAAGAACACCCCGGTGACAACGGAACTGACCGACATCGAAACCGCCAAGGCCAAAGGTGCCATGGCGCTGTTCGGCGAGAAGTACGGCGACACCGTGCGTGTGCTGAGCATGGGTGGTGATTTCTCGGTAGAGCTGTGCGGCGGTATCCACGCCAAGCGCACCGGTGATATCAGCCTGTTCAAGATCATCAGCGAAGGCGGCGTGGCCTCTGGCGTACGCCGTATCGAAGCAGTTACCGGCGCCGCTGCGTTGGCCTACCTGAACGCTGCCGAAGAGCAGGTCAAGGAAGCCGCGCAACTGGTCAAGGGTAACCGCGACAACCTGATCGACAAGCTGTCGGCTGTGCTCGAGCGCAACCGCCAGCTGGAGAAGCAGCTGGAACAGCTGCAGGCCAAAGCCGCCAGCGCCGCCGGGGACGATCTCTCCAACGCGGCTGTTGAGGTCAAGGGTGCCAAGGTCCTCGCCGCCCGCCTGGATGGGCAGGACGGCAAGGCCTTGCTGGCCCTGGTCGATCAGTTGAAGAACAAGCTCGGCCACGCAGTGATCCTGCTGGGCAGCGAGCATGAGGGCAAGGTTGTGCTGGTGGCCGGCGTGACCAAAGACCTCTCCAGCCAACTCAAGGCTGGCGATCTGATGAAACAAGCCGCTGCGGCGGTGGGTGGCAAGGGCGGTGGCCGTCCGGACATGGCCCAGGGTGGTGGCGTCGACGTCGCTGCACTGGACCAGGCCCTGGCGCTGGCCGTGCCATTCGCAGAGCAGGGACTTTGAGATGAAGGGGCCGGCGGTCTAGTCGCCGGCTTCTTCATGTTGGATTGTTTTTTGGGGCCCTGTATGGGCTGAGGCACCATTGAAATGGCGTTGATCGTACAGAAATTTGGCGGCACCTCTGTCGGTTCCATCGAGCGGATCGAGCAGGTAGCCGAAAAGGTCAAGAAACACCGTGAAGCGGGCGACGACCTGGTGGTTGTGCTGTCGGCCATGAGCGGTGAAACCAATCGCCTGATCGACTTGGCCAAGCAGATCACCGATCAGCCGGTTCCGCGTGAACTGGACGTGATCGTGTCGACCGGTGAGCAGGTCACCATCGCCCTGCTGACCATGGCCTTGATCAAGCGTGGTGTGCCAGCGGTGTCCTACACCGGCAACCAGGTGCGCATCCTCACCGACAGCTCGCACAACAAGGCGCGCATCCTGCAGATCGACGACCAGAAGATTCGTGCCGACCTCAAGGAAGGCCGCGTGGTCGTGGTAGCAGGCTTCCAGGGCGTCGACGAGCACGGCAGCATCACCACCCTGGGCCGTGGCGGCTCCGACACCACCGGCGTGGCCCTGGCGGCGGCGCTGAAGGCTGACGAGTGCCAGATCTACACCGACGTCGATGGCGTCTACACCACCGACCCGCGCGTTGTGCCACAGGCCCGTCGCCTGGAGAAGATCACCTTCGAAGAGATGCTGGAAATGGCCAGCCTCGGTTCCAAGGTGCTGCAGATCCGTTCGGTGGAGTTCGCCGGCAAGTACAACGTACCGCTGCGCGTGCTGCACAGCTTCAAGGAGGGTCCGGGTACCCTCATTACCATTGATGAAGAGGAATCCATGGAACAGCCGATCATTTCCGGTATCGCCTTCAACCGTGATGAAGCCAAGCTGACCATTCGCGGCGTGCCGGACACCCCGGGTGTGGCCTTCAAGATCCTCGGCCCGATCAGCGCTTCGAACATCGAAGTCGACATGATCGTGCAGAACGTTGCCCACGATAACACCACCGACTTCACCTTCACCGTACACCGCAACGAGTACGAGAGCGCGAAAAACGTGCTGGAAAACACTGCCCGCGAAATCGGTGCCCGTGAAGTGATCGGCGACACCAAGATCGCCAAGGTCTCGATCGTTGGCGTCGGCATGCGTTCGCACGCCGGTGTTGCCAGCCGCATGTTCGAAGCGCTGGCCAAGGAGAGCATCAACATCCAGATGATCTCCACCTCCGAGATCAAGGTTTCGGTAGTGATCGAAGAGAAGTACCTGGAGCTGGCCGTGCGCGCGCTGCACACCGCGTTCGAGCTCGACGCACCTGTGCGACAGGGCGAGTAAGGCGCTGCCAGGAAGGGCGCGGCTTGCCGCGCCCTTCGCGTTTCTGCTCGCCACGCATGGCCTGTCCTGCCCTGTGTGGCGAGTAACCGGGGCCTGGTCGTCGTCCACGACCAGGCCCCGATACCAAAGACTGTTACCCCTGAATGTTTTGCGTAAGGAGAAAGCTATGTTGATTCTGACTCGTCGGTGCGCCGAGAGCCTGATCATTGGAGACGGCGAGATCACCGTGACGGTGCTTGGCGTCAAAGGCAACCAGGTGCGTATTGGCGTCAGCGCCCCGAAAGAAGTGGCTGTTCACCGCGAGGAAATCTACCTGCGGATCAAGAAAGAGAAGGACGAGGAGCCAAGCCTTTAATTCTTTTGAAGTTTTTTTAAAAAAAAGGGTTGCAAGCGAGGAAGATCCTGTTTAATATTCGCCTCGTGTTGCGGTGAGGTGGCCGAGTGGCCGAAGGCGCTCCCCTGCTAAGGGAGTATACCTCATAAGGGTATCGGGGGTTCGAATCCCCCCTTCACCGCCATTATTTGCGTAGGGCGCTGTAAACGGTAGGAACGCTAAGTAGTTGTTTTTAAACGAAAACGTTCTTGCAAAAATGTTTCAGCGACCTATAATGCGCGGCAAGACACGGACTCATAGCTCAGCTGGATAGAGTACTCGGCTACGAACCGAGCGGTCGCAGGTTCGAATCCTGCTGAGTCCGCCACTTTTGAAGTGGCTTTGTTTGCAAGGCTGCTTCAATCAACCAGTGGTAACTGGTCTAAAACTACCAATCGCGGACTCATAGCTCAGCTGGATAGAGTACTCGGCTACGAACCGAGCGGTCGCAGGTTCGAATCCTGCTGAGTCCGCCACTTTCTTGAAGTGGCTCTGCTTGCACAGCTGCTTCAGTCAACCAGCGGTAACTGGTATAAAACTTCCAATCGCGGACTCATAGCTCAGCTGGATAGAGTACTCGGCTACGAACCGAGCGGTCGCAGGTTCGAATCCTGCTGAGTCCGCCACTTTCTTGAAGTGGCTCTGCTTGCACAGCTGCTTCAGTCAACCAGTGGTAACCTGGTCTAAAACTACCAACACGGACTCATAGCTCAGCTGGATAGAGTACTCGGCTACGAACCGAGCGGTCGCAGGTTCGAATCCTGCTGAGTCCGCCATATCCCATCAAGAAGCCCGCTCAGTTGAGCGGGCTTTTTGTTTTTCTGCGCCACTGAATTGTTGGCCATGTCGATCTAAGCTCTTCTGTAATGTTTGTGGTGTAGCTTGAGGCCGCTGGTGCGGCGCCGAATTCGATCAGGCATCGCAAACACATCTACGCACACAACAAATGTGCTTTAAACGCCAGAGCCGCCGTCGCACTGATAGCTTCAAGCGTTGTCCCACCTTTATCGCGCAAACGATTGTTCTGGCCAAAAATTTAAGCGATCTGACAGCTTTAGCAGTGTATGATTGCGCCCGTCAGCCCCGCCGGGGCTTGTGGAAAACCACCATGGACTTACCCAGTAGTTACTCGCTAACACGATTCATACAGAAAGATCTGACCGATTGATTCTCCCGGCGTGCTCCGCTGCTGGGAGTGGAGTTCGCCTATGACTGAAGTAGAAGTAAAAAAAGCGCAAGAAAGCCTGCAGGATCGCCTGGCCCAGGTGGTCGAACTGCTGCAACGCCAGCGTGTGGTCGAAGACCTGACGCACCGCCAGGAAGGCGCGCACAACGACTTGGTCGAAAACCTGGTCCACCGCCAGAATCTCGTCGAGCTGCAGCGCAAGCTCGATGATCTGCACCCCGCCGACATCGCCTATATCCTCGAAGCCTTGCCCCTGGAAGACCGCCTGACGGTCTGGCAGCTGGTGCGCTCGGATCGCGATGGCGACATCCTGCTTGAAGTTTCCGACTCGGTTCGCCAATCGTTGATCGCGGACATGGACGATCACGAGCTGCTGGCCGCCGCCAAGGAAATGGACGCCGACGAGCTGGCCGACCTGGCCCCAGAGCTGCCGCGCGACGTTGTTCACGAGCTGATGGAAACCCTCGATGCCCAGCAACGCGAGCGTGTGCGCTCGGCGCTGAGCTACGACGAGGAGCAGGTCGGTGCGCTGATGGACTTCGAGATGGTCACCATCCGCGAAGACGTCAGCCTGGAAGTGGTGCTGCGCTATCTGCGCCGCCTGAAAGAGCTGCCCAACCACACCGACAAACTGTTCGTGGTCGATTACGACGGCATCCTCAAGGGGGTGTTGCCGATCAAGCGCTTGCTGGTCAACGACCCGGAGAAGAAGGTAGCGGAGGTCATGGCGACCGACCCGGTGTCCTTCCAGCCCGAGGAAGATGCCTATGATGCAGCGCAGGCTTTCGAGCGTTATGACCTGGTATCGGCACCTGTAGTAGACAAAGGCGGGCGCCTGATCGGCCGTTTGACCATCGACGAAATGGTCGACCTGATCCGTGAGGAGAGCGAGAGCGAAGTCCTCAACATGGCGGGCCTGCGTGAAGAGGAAGATATCTTTGCCTCGGTCTGGCGCTCGTTCCGCAACCGTTGGGCATGGCTGGCGATCAACCTGATTACCGCTTTTCTCGCTTCCCGCGTTATCGGGCTGTTTGAAGGCTCGATCGAAAAGCTGGTGGCGTTGGCTGCGTTGATGCCTATCGTTGCGGGTATTGGTGGCAACTCGGGTAACCAGACCATCACCATGATTGTCCGCGCGATGGCGCTGGACCAGGTGTCGCCGGGCAATACCAGCCGCCTGATGCGCAAGGAGTTGGCAGTGTCGCTGATCAACGGCCTGGTGTGGGGCGGAGTGATCGGTGCGGTGGCTTTCTGGCTGTATGGCAGCTGGTCACTGGGTTTGGTGATGACCGCCGCAATGACCCTGAACCTGTTACTGGCAGCGCTGATGGGCGTGCTCATCCCGATGACATTGGCCCGCCTGGGCCGCGACCCGGCGATGGGGGCGAGTGTGATGATCACTGCCGTGACCGACAGTGGCGGCTTTTTCATCTTCCTCGGCCTGGCTACGCTGTTCCTGCTGTAAACCGATCTTTCCCTGTGGGAGCGGGCATGCCCGCGAACACCGGCGCAGCCGGTGCCATCCACCGCGTCGCCTGATTCGCGGGCTTGCCCGCTCCCACAGTGCTCCTGCAATGGCGTATGCCGTTGCCGTAGGCCAGCCACAAAAAAGCCAGCTTACGCTGGCTTTTTCATGTTCGCTGCAGACCTCAGGAAGCGTCAGCGGCCATTTCCACATCGTGAGCGATGAGGGCCACCAGGGCGTTCTGCTGGCGGTGGGACAGTTGACGGAAGCGCTGCAGCAACTCGCGCTCATGCAGCGACAGCTCAGGGCTGTCCAGGCGCATGCTCAGCTCGTCACCCAGCGCACCTTCCTGGATAAGGCTCTGTTCCAGGCGCGCGATGATTTCGGAGTTCATGCTGCGGTGATGGTTTCGCGCTACCTCGGCAATGCGCTCACGCATCCCGTCTGGCAGGCGGACGACGAACTTGTCAGCGGTGCGGCTCGAATAAATAGCCTGTTTCATTGGGCGCATATAAATTGACCGGAGTTTGGTTCAGGGGAAGCGGTTCTCAAATTGGCCGCACGGGGTGGAAGTACGACCGTGGCGACGACAAAATGTTCAACCGGCAGTAAAAATGGGTGCTCATCTTGCCTCATCATCGCCGTTTCCTTGGCGTCAATTCTGTGACAAATAGTGAGCCGGATAAAGGCTTTCTGCCAGTACCAATTATCAGAAATGAGCACTGGTTTGAAAAGTTTTACATGCTCCGGCTTGCCCAACCGTCAGTCTTTTGCCGTCAAAAACTGGTAAAACGCAGCAAAAGGCAAGGAAAACACCTAGAATGCGGCGGTTTCCCTTCATAGAGCATAGTGGCTATGCAACATGACGCAAGCGACCGTCGATCAGGGTCAGGCCGGTTGATATTTCTGATAGGACCGTCGGGTTCGGGGAAAGATTCCCTGATCGACGCTTCACGTGAGCGACTGGCGGCCGCCGGGGTAGAAATTGCCCGTCGCGTCATTACCCGTTCGGCCGAAGCCAAGGGCGAAGCCGCTCATGGGGTTACGCCCGAGCAGTTCGAGACCCTGCGTGCGCAGGGCGCATTTGCCATGCACTGGCGCGCCAACGGCCTGGACTATGGTATTGCGCAGCAGGTGGACGAGTGGATGGCGGCGGGCAGGGCAGTGCTGGTGAATGGCTCGCGGGCCTACCTGGCCGAAGCGCGCCAGCGTTACCCGGACCTGCTGGCGGTGCTGGTCGAGGTCAGGCCCGAAGTGCTGCGTCAGCGCCTGCTGGCCCGTGGCCGCGAAAACGCCGAGGAAATCGAGCAGCGCCTGGCTCGCAGCGCCCGTTTGCAGGCACCGCCCGATCCTTCAGTGCATGTGCTGGACAACTCGACAACCCTGGAGGCAGCGGTCGCAGCCCTGTTCGGGCTGCTTCGCGATGAAGGGGTTCTGCCACCGCTGTAGCAGTGCCAGAAAAGGATTACGCGAAAAAGCCCGGCAGGTGCATGACAAACGCCAGCATGCTGGTTAACATGCTGGCCATCCCGCTGCGCAGCGCTCGCTGCCGGTCGTAGCGTCTCAGTAGCTCAATTGGATAGAGCATCCCCCTCCTAAGGGGAAGGTTGCAGGTTCAATTCCTGCCTGGGACGCCATTTCTTGTTTCTCCCGTTTTTGCCTCCGCCTCCTGTGCAGCCGCGGCCGTCCGTTTGCGCGTCAGGAAGTACCCCGCCACTACCAGCACCACCGTCAGCACCGTGAACCAGAACTGGAAACGCGACGCCGGTTCGAACGCCTGGGTGCCGATCACTGCCAGCAAGGCGAACAGCGCAACGATATTGGCGTACGGGAACAGCCAGGCGCGGAAGGCCTTGGGGTCGACCGCTTCATGACGGGTTTTCCAGCGCATGGCCACATGGGCGATGATGATGAAGATCCACACGACCATCACGAGGCTGCCGGTACTCTTGGCCAGGGTCATGAACAGGTCGCCGGCGCTGATAAAGTGTACGGTCAGGATCACCGTGCAGATCGACAGGCTCAGCAGCAATGCATTGATCGGCACGCCCTTGGCGCTGGTGCGCGAGAACAGCTTGGGCGCGTGCCCGCGCTGGCTCAGCGAGAACAGCATGCGCGAGTTGGAGAACATGAACGAGTTCATCACCGACATGAACGAGACGAACAACACCAGTTTCATGGCCACCGCCGCACCACCGAATCCGGCCAGGCTGAACAGCGAAACATAGGGCGAGGCCAGGTTGGCCTTGTCGGTCCATGGCAGGCACAGGATCAGGATCGACACCGAGCCGACGTAGAACAGCATCACGCGCAGGATCACGCTCTTGATCGCGCGGATCACGTTCTGCCGCGGGTTCTCCGACTCACCTGCGGCCACGGCGGCGATTTCGCTGCCGCCCAGCGAGAAGATCACCACGATGACACCCGCCATTACCGGCGACAGGCCGTTGGGCATGAAGCCGTCGTGGGCGGTGAGGTTGACCAGGCCAGGCGACGGAATGTCGTGGTGCAGGCCAAGCAGGATCGAGATGCCCAGCAGCATGAAGATGAGGATGGTGGCGACCTTCATCGCCGCCAGCCAGTACTCCACTTCGGCAAACGAACGCACCGAGTAGGCGTTGCTGGCCATCAGTGTCACCAGCATCAGGAAGGCGCCTGCCCAGATCGGCAGCCAGGGTAGGAAGTCATGCAGGATGGCGCCCAGCAGGACTGCTTCCAGGGTGATGGTCATCATCGACTTGAACCAGTACAGCCAGCCGACTGCAAACCCGGCCCAGTCGCCGAGCCAGGTGTTGGCGTAGGTCGAGAACGACCCGGCATCCGGGTTGCGGCAGGCCATTTCGCCCAGCATGAACATGACCAGGGTGACCACCAGGCCACCAATCAAATACGACAGGATGGCCGCAGGCCCTGCCGATGCGATCAGTGAGCCCGAGCCCATGAACAGGCCTGCACCGATCACCCCGCCCAGTGCGATCATGGTGATGTGCCGCTGCTTGAGGCTTTGCTTCAAACTGTTGGATTGCATTTCCTTGTCCTCTCTTATTGTTGGGGGGACCTGACAACGTCCCCCAACGCAGGCATCGTAATGCGCCTGCGTCCACGCGTGGCAAATAGCTACCAGCCTGCCACCCTGGACAATAAGGCCAAGGACCTCAAACGAATTCTCTGCACAACATCCTGCCGATTTTTCCTGAGATCGGTTATGGCGCCGGTAGCGGTGCAGTTGACCAAGGCATGCACCACCTGAACATCGACACCGCCGGGCGCCTTCAAACGGGTCAGGTTGGGGAGCCTTTCACGACCCGCGGCACTTTCGCTACCGACCGCCGCCACTCCCTCATGCCGTGCCGGCCGCTTGTTGCTCTTCATCCAGGCCGTCCGCCTTGGCGAGCTGCTCTTGCGCTTTCTCCTCGATCTTGCGCTCGATGTCCTCTTTCATGCGCTGGGCGATCAACTCGTCGACCTTTGCTTTCATTTCTGGCGGCAGGGCGTCGTACTCTTCTTCGGTCAGGCCTATTTCACGCAGCAGTTTTTCCTTGATCATCTCGCCGGGTGACTTGGACATGAAGTCGTGAAACTCCTGCCGGGCAGTCTTGGGTGGCAGTGGTTCTCCGATCACCGGCTCGGTGGTCGCAGAACCCAGGTTTTGCAGCATCACCTTGAATTTGGCAAAGGCTTCTTCGCGAGCATCCTCAGCGTTTTGCTGAGCGGTGTTGCCTTGGCGCTGCTGTTGGGTCGCCGTGTTGGCGGTGGTTATTGGCGTGCCGGCTGGCGCACTCTCGGCCACTGTCTGCTCATCGTTGGCGTGCCGAGGCTGATGGAGCGTGGGCTGCCAGCTGACGCCGTTAGGGGCGATTATCATGTTTCCTCCTTGGAAATAGCGTTGGCAGCTACCCAGCGCAAAAGCCATGCCAGCGCTGTGCCGGTCGAAATCAGGGCTTTGGCGCTATTTCGGTTGCGCGCTGGCGGGCATATGCTTGCCTGTCCAAGGCATGATCTTGCCGCCTGCGGCAATTACCACCACTGTCGGCAGCCCCTTGACCGGAGCGCAGTTGCTGGGCATCAGGGAGAGCGTCCATGAATCAGGAAACCAGGCCGGCACCCGCCAGCTTCAGTGAACAGCAATTGCACACCTTGTTCGAGTTGATCAGTGATGGCATCTGGGACTGGAATGCCAACACCGGCTACGTCTATCGCAACCCCGGCTGGTACGCCATGCTCGGTTACGCCAGCCACTCCATGGCCAACTCGGTACTGACCTGGGAAAGTGTGATCCACCCCGAGGACTACCCGCGGGTAATGGCGCATTTCGAGGCCTATATCAACCAGCGCAACGAGCGCTACCTCATCGAATACCGCTGCCGTTGCCAGGATGGCAATTACATCTGGATCGAAGACAGCGGCTACATCATCGGCCAGAACGCAGACGGTTCGGTGGCGCGCATGCTCGGGGCGCACCGCAACATCGACGCCGGCAAGCGCTTGGTGGCGCAGCTGGAGCAGAAGAACCAGTCGCTGGAGTGCCAGGTGGCCGAGCGTACCCGCGAGCTGTCCTGGGTGAACCAGCAGTTGCAGCGGCAACTGGACGAAAACCTCGAGTTGGCCGAGCGCGATGCGTTGACCCGCATTGCCAATCGCTATCGGCTGGAAAAGTCGTTGCAGACGGAGTGCGAACGCGCCCAGCGATTCCGTCAGCCGTTGTCGCTGATCGCCATGGACATGGACGATTTCAAACCGATCAACGACCGCTACGGCCACGCCCGTGGCGATGCGGCGCTGGTGTTGGTGGCCGATAACTTGCGTACCTGCTTGCGCGAGCTCGACGTGTTGGCGCGCTGGGGTGGCGATGAGTTCGTCATCGTGCTGCCCCAGACCACGCTGGGCGAGGCGCTGGATGTGGCGGCGGGCTTGCGCCAGGTGATGGAGCAGCTGGAGCCGGTGGGCGATTGCCGGCTGACCCTGAGCTATGGCGTGGTGCAATGGCAGGAAGGGGAGGACCAGCATGCGCTGCTGGCGCGTGCCGACAAGGCGCTGTACCGGGCCAAGGCGGCCGGCAAGAATGCCATAGCCCCATAGCCTGACGCGGTCCGACAAGGGATCGCGCAGGTGATGGGGATCAGTGCCTGGATGAAAAAAGACCCGCAGCGCCTCTCGGCGCAGCGGGCCAAATCGGCCTTGGCCGCTTCAGTGTCAGATATGCAGGGCGTGGCCCAGGGCGCGCAATGCCGCTTCCTGTACCGCCTCACCCAGCGTCGGGTGGGCATGGATGGTGCCGGCCACATCCTCCAGGCAGGCGCCCATCTCCAGCGATTGGGCAAACGCGGTGGACAGTTCGGAAACCGCCACGCCAACGGCTTGCCAGCCCAGGATCAGGTGGTTGTCCCGCCGTGCCACCACGCGCACGAATCCGCTCTTCGCTTCCAGGCTCATGGCCCGGCCATTGGCGGCAAACGGGAACTGCGCGACGATGCAGTCCAGCCCTTGCTGGCTGGCCTGCTCCGGGGTTTTACCGACTACCACCACTTCTGGGTCGGTGAAGCACACCGCAGCAATCGCGGCAGGCTCGAAGCGGCGTGCCTTGCCAGCGATGATCTCGGCGACCATTTCGCCCTGGGCCATGGCCCGGTGCGCCAGCATCGGTTCGCCGACCACGTCGCCGATGGCCCAGACGTTGTGCATGCTGGTCTGGCAGCGCGCGTCGATGGCAATGGCGGCGCCGTTCATTTTCAGGTCCAGGCACTCCAGGTTGAAACCTTTGGTGCGCGGCCGGCGGCCGACGGCCACCAGCACCTGGTCGGACTCCAGGCGCAGTTGCCCGCCCTTGCCGTCGTTGGCCAGCAGGCAACCGTTTTCGTAACCTTCGACGCTGTGGCCCAGGTGCAGGGCGATGCCCAGCTTTTTCAACGACTCGGCCACCGGGGCGGTCAATTCGCTGTCGTAGGTCGGCAGGATGCGCTCACGCGCTTCCACCACGCTTACTTGCGCGCCCAGCTTGCGGTAGGCAATGCCCAGTTCCAGGCCGATATAGCCACCGCCCACCACCACCAGGTGCTGCGGCAGGGCTTTCGGCGCCAGGGCTTCGGTCGAGGAAATCACCGGCCCGCCCAGTGGCAGCATCGGCAGTTCGACGCTGCTGGAGCCGGTGGCCAGCAACAGGTGTTCACACTGGACACGCTGGCCATCAACTTCGACCTGCTTGCCGTCGAGCACCTTCGCCCAGCCATGAATTACCTTGACCCCGTGCTTTTTCAGCAGGGCGGCCACACCAGTGGTCAGGCGGTCTACGATGCCGTCCTTCCAGGCCACGCTCTGGCCGATGTCCAGGCGCGGCGAGGCAACGCTGATGCCCAGTTCCGACGGCCCGGCGAAGCGCGAGGTCTGGTGGAACTGCTCGGCCACATGGATCAGCGCCTTGGACGGAATGCAGCCGATATTCAGGCAGGTACCGCCCAGCGCCTGGCCTTCCACCAGCACGGTAGGGATGCCCAGTTGCCCGGCACGGATGGCGGCCACATAGCCGCCGGGGCCGCCGCCGATGATCAACAGGGTAGTCTGGATAGTCTGTTGCATGCTTACTCCACGAACAGGCAGGCAGGTTGTTCGAGCAGGCCACGCACGGCCTGGATGAACAGGGCGGCGTCCATGCCATCGACCACGCGATGGTCGAACGAGCTGGACAGGTTCATCATCTTGCGCACGACGATCTGGCCGTCGATCACCACCGGCCGCTCAACCATGCGGTTGACGCCGACAATCGCCACTTCCGGGGTATTGACCACCGGCGTGCTGACGATGCCACCGAGGGCGCCCAGGCTGGTCAGGGTAATGGTCGAGCCCGACAATTCTTCGCGGTTGGCCTTGTTGCTGCGTGCAGCGTTGGCCAGGCGCGAAATCTCGCCGGCATTGGCCCACAGGCTGCCCGCTTCGGCGTGGCGCAGCACCGGTACCATCAGGCCGTTGTCACCTTGGGTGGCGATGCCCACATGCACCGCGCCATGGCGGGTGATGATCTGCGCTTCGTCGTCATAGGTGGCGTTGATCTGCGGGAAGTCACGCAGCGCCACGACCAGTGCACGCACCAGGAACGGCAGCAGCGTCAGCTTGCCGCGGCTGTCGCCGTACTTGCTGTTAAGCTGCTGGCGCAGGGCTTCCAGGGCGGTGACGTCGATTTCTTCCACATAGCTGAAGTGCGCGACCCGGCGCTTGGCGTCCTGCATGCGCTGGGCGATCTTGCGGCGCAGGCCGATCACTGGCACCTGCTCGCTGTCGCTGCGCTTGGCATAGCCATTGGGGGCTTGCCCGGCGGCGCTCTGCGGCTTGCTCATGAAGGCGTCAAGGTCTTCGTGCAGGATGCGCCCGGCCGGGCCGCTGCCGTGCACATAGCGCAGTTCGATACCGGTATCCAGCGCACGCTTGCGCACAGCCGGTGAGGCCAGCGGCTTGTCGCCCGGCTGGCGCGGCACGATGGGCGCAGCTTCGTGGTTGGCGGGTGCCTGGTACGCAGCGGGTTTTACATCTTTCTGCGGTTCTGGCTTGGCTGCCATAGGGGCCGCGGGCGTTTCTATCTGTTTGGCCTGAGGCACATCCACATGGTTGCCGCTGCCTTCCACTTCGATGCGGATCAGCTCGCTGCCGACCGCCATCACTTCACCTGGCTGGCCACCCAGGGCCAGCACCTTGCCGCTGACCGGCGAAGGGATTTCCACGGTAGCCTTGTCGGTCATGACGTCGGCCACCACCTGGTCCTCGGCGATCATGTCGCCGACCTTGACGAACCATTCCACCAACTCGACCTGTGCGATGCCTTCGCCAATGTCCGGCATCTTGATGACGTGCGTGCCCATTCAGACCTCCATGACCTTTTTCAATGCCGCACCTACCCGCGAAGGCCCTGGGAAATACGCCCATTCCTGCGCGTGAGGGTAGGGGGTGTCCCAGCCGGTGACGCGCTCGATCGGCGCCTCCAGGTGGTGGAAGCAGTGCTCCTGCACCAGCGACACCAGTTCGGCACCGAAGCCGCAGGTACGGGTGGCTTCATGCACCACCACGCAGCGGCCGGTCTTTTTCACCGACTCGACGATGGTGTCCAGGTCCAGCGGCCACAGGCTGCGCAGGTCGATCACTTCGGCATCGACGCCGCTTTCTTCGGCAGCCACCTGGGCCACGTACACCGTGGTGCCGTAGGTGAGCACGGTCACGTCATTGCCGGGGCGGGTAATGGCGGCCTTGTCCAGCGGCACGGTGTAGTAACCGTCGGGCACGGCGCTGTGCGGGTGCTTCGACCACGGCGTTACCGGGCGGTCGTGGTGGCCGTCGAACGGGCCGTTGTACAGGCGCTTGGGCTCCAGGAAGATCACCGGGTCGTCGCATTCGATCGAGGCAATCAGCAGGCCTTTGGCGTCGTACGGGTTGGACGGCATGACGGTGCGCAGGCCGCACACCTGGGTGAACATCGCTTCCGGGCTCTGGCTGTGCGTCTGGCCGCCGTAGATGCCACCGCCGCACGGCATGCGCAGGGTCAGCGGGGCGATGAACTCGCCGGCCGAACGGTAGCGCAGGCGCGCCATTTCCGAGACGATCTGGTCGGAGGCGGGGTAGAAGTAGTCGGCGAACTGGATCTCCACCACCGGGCGCAGGCCGTAGGCGCCCATGCCCACGGCGGTACCCACGATGCCGCTTTCGGAGATTGGCGCGTCGAATACGCGGGACTTGCCGTACTTGTTCTGCAGGCCTTCGGTGCAGCGGAACACGCCGCCGAAGTAGCCGACGTCCTGGCCGTAGACAACCACATTGTCGTCGCGCTCAAGCATGACATCCATGGCCGAGCGCAGGGCCTGGATCATGGTCATGGTAGTGGTGGCCATGGCGGTTTCCGGGTTGATGCTGTTGTTGTGATCGTTCATCTCAAACCCCCAGTTCCTGGCGTTGACGGCGCAGGTGGTCGGGCATTTCCTTGTACACGTCCTCGAACATCGAGGCGGCGCTCGGGATGTGACCGTTGGCCAGGGTGCCGTACTGCTCGGCTTCTTTCTGCGCGGCAATCACAGCAGCCTCGAACTCGGCCGTGGTGGCCTGGTGTTCTTCCTCGGACCAGTGGCCGATCTTGATCAGGTGCTGCTTCAGGCGGACGATCGGGTCGCCCAGCGGGAAGTGGCTCCAGTCATCGGCGGGGCGGTACTTGGACGGGTCGTCCGAGGTCGAGTGCGGGCCCGCGCGGTAGGTGACCCACTCGATCAGGCTTGGGCCCAGGCCGCGGCGGGCGCGTTCGGCGGCCCAGCGCGAGGCGGCGTATACGGCGACGAAGTCGTTGCCGTCAACCCGCAGCGAGGCGATGCCGCAACCTACACCACGGCCGGCGAAGGTGGTCGACTCGCCACCAGCGATGGCCTGGAAGGTAGAAATGGCCCACTGGTTGTTGACCACGTTGAGGATCACCGGGGCACGGTAAACGTGGGCAAAGGTGAGGGCTGTGTGGAAGTCTGACTCGGCGGTGGCGCCGTCACCGATCCACGCCGAGGCGATCTTGGTATCGCCCTTGATCGCCGATGCCATGGCCCAGCCGACCGCCTGCACGAACTGGGTCGCCAGGTTACCGCTGATGGTGAAGAAGCCAGCCTCGCGTACCGAATACATGATCGGCAACTGGCGGCCCTTCAGCGGGTCGCGCTCGTTGGAGAGCAGCTGGCAGATCATCTCTACCAGCGACACGTCGCGGGCCATCAGGATGCTTTGCTGGCGGTAGGTCGGGAAGCACATGTCGGTGCGGTTCAGCGCCAGCGCCTGGCCGCTGCCGATGGCTTCTTCGCCCAGGCTCTGCATGTAGAAGGACATCTTCTTCTGGCGCTGGGCAACCACCATGCGGCTGTCGAAGATCCGCGTCTTGAGCATGGCGCGCATGCCTTGGCGGAGGATTTGCGGGTCGATGTCTTCAGCCCACGGGCCTTGGGCGTCGCCTTGCTCATCGAGCACGCGGACCAGGCTGTAGGACAGGTCGGCGGTGTCGGCAGCATCGACATCCACAGGGGGTTTACGGGCTTGACCTGCATCGTTGAGGCGCAGGTAGGAAAAATCGGTCTGGCAGCCTGGCCGGCCGGTGGGCTCGGGCACATGCAAACGCAGGGGGGCGTACTCGTTCATGCTTTTTACGCTCGCTCGGGTATTTGTTTTTGTGAGCTCTGAAGCGGCCGCCGCTGAATACCTGCTTGTGACTGGTAGGTCAGCGTCATCTACATCTTAGTGGCCCGGCAGGAGAATTTTTCTCTCAAGTTGATTGCCTTTGCCGAGCGGTGCAGATAAACATTCCGCATAAACACAAAAAACCGGTGATTTTGTCTCATGCGCAAACTCGATCGTACCGATATCGGCATTCTCAACAGCCTGCAGGAAAACGCCCGCATCACCAACGCCGAACTTGCACGCTCGGTCAACCTGTCGCCCACGCCCTGTTTCAACCGGGTGCGGGCCATGGAGGAACTGGGGGTAATCCGCCAGCAGGTGACCTTGTTGTCACCCGAGGCGCTGGGGTTGGATGTAAACGTGTTCATCCATGTCAGCCTGGAAAAGCAGGTGGAGCAGTCGCTGCACCGCTTCGAGGAGGAGATTGCCGAGCGCCCCGAGGTGATGGAGTGCTACCTGATGACGGGGGACCCGGATTACCTGTTGCGGGTACTGCTGCCGAGCATCCAGGCGCTGGAGCGGTTTCTCGATTACCTGACGCGGTTGCCGGGGGTGGCCAATATCCGCTCGAGTTTTGCCTTGAAGCAGGTGCGGTACAAGACCGCCTTGCCGTTGCCGGCCAATGGCATGACCTTGCGCGAGTAGCCCATCTGTAGGAGCAGCCTTGTGCTGCGAAGAGGCCATCAGCACCAGTAGAGAAGCAGCGGCCATGCGGGCCTCTTCGCAGCACAAGGCTGCTCCTACGGATCCCGGCGTGCCCCGTAGGTGCTTGATATTTTAAACACCCCCAGCCTATGTTGTTGTCAGCGTACAACAACAAGGACAAGCGTCATGAGCACCGCTCCGCTTCAGGGCATCGATGAAATCGAATGCGTCACCCCCGACCTCAACGGCGTCCCGCGCGGCAAGGTGATGACCGCCGAAGGCTTTCTGGAAGGCCGCCGCCTGCAGATGGCCCGGGGGGTGTTGCTGCAATGCATCATGGGCGGCTACCCGCCGGCGAAATTCTACGGCAGCGACGACGGCGACCTGGCGCTGGTGGCCGAACCCAGCCAGGTCCATCGCCTGCCCTGGAGCAGCGACGGTCGCGCCCTGGCCATCTGCGATGCCATTGAACTGGATGGCCGGCCCTCGGCACTGTCCACCCGTGGCCAGCTCAAGGCGGTCATCGCCCGCTACGCGGCCCTGGGGCTGGCGCCCGTGGTGGCGACCGAACTCGAATTCTTTGTTTTTGCCCCCAACAGCGACCCGCAGCAGCCGTTCCAGCCACCCGTAGGCAGCGATGGCCGTCGCGAGCTTGGCCATTCGGCGTTCAGTGTCAGTTCCAACAATGGCCTGCGCCCGTTCTTCAAAGAGGTGTACCACTGCATGGCCGCGCTCGGCCTGCCGCGCGACACGTTCATGCACGAAATGGGCGTCAGCCAGTTCGAGATCAACCTGCTGCACGGCGACCCGCTGGTGCTGGCTGACCAGACCTTCCTGTTCAAGCATCTGCTCAAGGAAGTGGCGCTCAAGCATGGGCTGACCGTGGTGTGCATGGCCAAGCCGCTGGCGCGCACGCCCGGCAGCTCCATGCATATTCACCAGAGCCTGGTCGAGGCCGGCAGCGGGCGTAACGTGTTCAGCGACGAGCAGGGCCAGCCGACCGACACCTTCCACCATTTCATCGGCGGCCTGCAGGCGTGCATGGCCGACTTCACCGCGCTGTTCGCGCCCAACGTCAATTCCTACCAGCGCCTTTGCCACCCCTATGCCTCGCCAAACAATGCCTGCTGGTCTGAGGACAACCGCGCCGCTGGCCTGCGCATTCCGGCCAGTGCGCCGGCAGCGCGGCGGGTCGAAAACCGTTTGCCCGGTGCCGACACCAACCCATACCTGGCCATCGCCGCCAGCCTGGCTGCCGGGCTGCACGGTATCGAGCAGCGCCTGCAACCTTCGCCGGCCATTCAGGGCGAGTTTGAAGTGCCCGAGCACCTGAGCCTGCCGTGTACCCTGCATGCCGCGCTCGAACGGCTCAAGCGCAGCGCACTGGCACGGGAACTGTTCGGCAGCGAGTTCATCGAAGGCTACATCGCCAGCAAAACCCTGGAGCTGACCGATTTCTACGACGAGATCACCCCGTGGGAGCGCCGGGTGCTGGCGGCACAGGCCTGATCGCGACACGACCTGCACCGGACACGTCCCCGCCACCGCATTTTGCTGGCGGGGGCCTGCACTGACCGGCATTTGCCCTTATGCTGCTAGCACCTACCGCCACCTGACCAGGGAGCTTCTCGGTACGTATGCGAAATGTATGGAAGCCGTTTCAGTCGTTGTATTTCGCCGCGCTGATGATGTTGATCGGTTCGGGCCTGCTCAGTACCTACCTGGCCCTGCGCCTGGCGGCCGACAATGTCGACAGCCTGTGGGTGGGTGCGTTGATGGCGGCCAACTACTTTGGCCTGGCCGTCGGCGGCAAGGTCGGCCACCGGCTGATTGGCCGGGTCGGGCACATTCGCGCCTATGCCACTTGCGCCGGTATCGTCGGTGCGGCGGTGCTGGGGCATGGACTGACCAATTGGCTACCGGCCTGGGTCGGGCTGCGGATGATCGTCGGCCTGGGCATGATGTGCCAGTACATGGTCATCGAGAGCTGGCTCAACGAGCAGGCCGATGTGAAACACCGCGGTGCGGTGTTCAGCGGCTACATGATCGCCTCGTACCTGGGGCTGGTGCTCGGCCAGCTGATCCTCGTGGTGCACCCTGAGCTTGGCCCGGAGCTGCTGATGCTGGTGGCGATGTGCTTTGCCCTGTGCCTGGTGCCGGTGGCAATGACCCGGCGCATTCACCCGGCGCCCTTGCGCCCGGCACCGATGGAACCGAAGTTCTTCATCAAGCGCGTGCCGCAGTCGCTCAGTACGGTATTGGGCTCGGGGTTGATCGTCGGCTCGTTCTACGGCCTGGCGCCTTTGTACGCCTCAAGCCAGGGGATGGCGACCGAGCAGATCGGTCTGTTCATGGGTAGCTGTATTTTTGCCGGCCTGCTGGTGCAGTGGCCGCTGGGCTGGTTGTCTGACCGTTACGACCGGGCGGTGCTGATCCGTAGCGTGGCAATAGGCCTGGCGCTGGCGGCTGCGCCATTGGCGATACTGCCCAGTGTGCCGCTGGAGATGCTGTTCGGTATCGGCTTCCTGATTTCGTTGCTGCAGTTCTGCCTGTACCCGCTGGCGGTGGCGTTTTCCAACGACCACGTGGAAAGCGAGCGGCGGGTGTCGCTGACGGCCATGCTGCTGGTGACCTATGGCGTGGGCGCGTGTATCGGGCCACTGGCGGCGGGCGTGCTGATGAAAGTGCTGGGCCCGCAGATGCTCTATGCGTTCTTCGTGTTCTTCGCCCTGGTGCTGGTGTGGCGCATTCGGCCGAAAGCGGTTACCGGGCTGCACCAGGTGCAGGATGCACCGCTGGGCCACGTGGCGATGCCGGCGGCCGGTTCGCCCTTGTCGGCAGCGCTGGACCCTCGGGTGGATGAGCAGACCGTGCAGGACGTGATGCAGGCGCCGGTGGCGGCGGAAGACACCGAAGAGGAAGAGAAGGGCGCTGAGAAGGGCCTTGAGCCGGAGAGTGAGGTCAGCAAATCGATGTAGGCCGGCACTGGAAGAACACAAATGAAAACGCCACCTGAAAAGGTGGCGTTTTTGCATTTGGCCGACGATCAATAATCGTCCTTGTCGAACCGCCGCGCCTCGCGTTGCAGCTGGTACACAAAACTCTCGATCTTGCGCTGTGCCTGCCCGCTCAGGTTATGGAAGCGCACGCCAGCGAAGGTGGTGTTGATGTGCTCTTCATAGTGCAGGTGACGCAGTTCGACCATGGTGTCCACCAGGCCCAGCGGGTTACCCGCCTTGAAGCGCTCGTACACCTGGCCCAGTTGCAGGCGGCTTTCTACATCGCCTTCAAAACGCAGCTTGCAGCCGGTGGCCGAGATATCCAGCAGCTTGCCACGCAGGGCGCCGTTACCCTTCAGGTGGGTGCCATCGAGGATGATGTCGACCAGTTGCGACAGCTTCAGCGCGGCGCGGAAGGCGTTGCGGCGCTGGTGGTAGGTCATCTCTTGAGGCATGGCGCCGCTGTAGCAGCGGTGGCCGTCGACTTCGCTGATCTTCAGCTCGTGGTTGCATTCCCAGGCGATGCGCACGCCATCGTGGAAGCCCTCAACGCGGAAGTGCTCGCCGTTTTCGATGAATTTTTCACCGTCGCGCGGGATCATCTCGTCCAGTGCCAGGGTGTTGCTTTCACGGTCCACGTGCACCACGTAGCTTTGGAAGCGCTGGCTGCGGTCATGGAAGGTGATGATCAGGGGGTCGTGGCTTTCCTGCAGTTGCCGCAAGTTGGCCGCAATCTCCAAGGGGGTGTTCAGCACCTTTGGCGGTTGCGGGGCTTCGGTTTCATTGAACACGGCTTATCGTTCTCCAGGCAAAAGCGACACACGCAAGTTACGGCATTTTGCCAGTATGTTCCGTGCCTTGATAGAAAAATCACACTTGGCTGAGGGCCCGTGGCTTGGCCAGCAGCGAGGTGCTGCCGCGGCTGTCGTAGAGCGACGGCGAGTCGCCGCCCATGAGGATTCTGATCTGGTTGTTGGTGACGTGTTGCTGCACCTGGATGATCCGGCCGTTGGTCTGGTTGACCTGCTGGCAGTCATCCATCAGTTTCGACAGCATGTCGAGCCGCTGCAGCATCGCTTCGCCATGGGGCGATTGGGCGGCTACCGCTTGCACGCCAGTGCGATCGGCACTTAGGCCCAGGCTGCCGAGCAACTGGCTGCGGCGCTGGCCATGCTGCTCGAGCAAGATGATCAGCGACTGCTTGCGCGCCAGAATCTGTTCCAGCAGCGGCATGTCGCGGCCATGCAGGGCGATCGCTTCTTTATTCAGAAGGTCGAGCAGTTCCTGCATCGGGGCAATGTCATCTTCGATCAGTTGCAGCAAGGTGGTGTCGTGCATGGCTAACTCTTGGCTTTTCTAGCGTCCGTGAAGTCAGCGCGCCGAACGGTCAGCGCTGGGCTTCGAAATCGAGCAGTTTGCTGGCGATCTTGCCGGCATCGACCTGATAGCTGCCGTCGGCGATCGCCTGTTTCAACTGGGCCACACGGGCACTGTTGACGACTGGCTCGTCGCGCAGCTTGTCGCTGATCTTCTGCAACTGCTGTGCCTCTTGGCTGAGGTGTACCGCTTCTCCGCTGGCGCTGGTGCTGGTGGCCGCTTCCTGGCTGGCGGCCGGTTTTTCGGCGCTGCCGGGCGCGGTATTGCCGCGCACGCCGCCCGTGACGGACGGAGAGTTATTCAAACGACTGAAGTCGATGACCATGATCAGGAACCTCTGGGTATTTGGACGCTTGCCTTGTTTTCGGCCAACCCGAAAGAAACTTTAGGCACAAATGCATAGCCGCCTGTCAGCAAGCTCGCGAACCCGTTCTCTGACACAGTTTAGGAAATGCGGTTCCTCACTGCCAGCGCAATCTGTGGCTGGCTACATACTCACCTCGACCTGGCCCGGGCCAGTAACCCGGGCCTTGACCACCCGTTTGGAGTTCAGGTTGCGTACCCGTATCTGTTCGCTCAGGCCGCCCTTGCTCAGGGCTTCGCCCGGCATGCGCACGCTGAGGCTGCCGCTACGGGCGATGATCACCACCTGGTCGCCCTTGCGCACCACCTCGGCCTGCTCCAGATGCTGCGGGGTGAGCACCTGGTCGATCACCGTGGGGCGCAGCATCTTCATGCCCACCGCCTGGTCCAGTTCGGTCAGAAAACCCTGGCCAAGGGTGCCGACATCGCGCTCGCGCAGGGCCACGTCGCCTTCGCCCACCGTGTTATCGCGCTTGAGTGGACGGGTGACCACCACCACGTCGCGGAACAGCCGCACCGTGGCCGGGACAAACACCGTCCACGGGGCCGTACTGTCGCAGCGCACCCGTACCGTTACCCGGCCAAGTGGCAGGGAAGGGCTTTCCAGCGAGGCGTCCAGCTGCTGGCTGCACAACGGCATGCGCAGGCGGGGGTCCAGCGGGTTGACCTGGATTTCATAGCGGCCGGGGGTCTGGGTGGTGGCCAGGTAATCTTCTACCGTGAATTCAAGAAACCCTTGGGTGACACCGATAAGCTGTTCAGGCAAGGTAAGCGCGTCCGCTACCGTGCGAACGCCGGGCGCCAGCAGGCACAGCGTGGCCAGCGAGCCAGTCAGCAGGCGCGTCAATCGTCGGAAAAATGTCGTTTTCGTATGCATGACGCTCAAAAAAGCAAAGCCCGTGCCGACTCGTAACTTGAGTTGCAACGAAAGGCTGAAAGATTAAGGAGTCTGGCATGGCGGGTGTTATGGATTCGGTCAACCAGCGCACGCAGCTGGTGGGGCAGAATCGCCTGGAATTGCTGCTGTTCCGCCTCAATGGCGAACAGCTTTATGGCATCAACGTGTTCAAGGTCAGGGAAGTGCTGCAATGCCCTGCGCTGACCCTGCTGCCCAAGGCGCACCCTGTGGTGCGTGGCGTTGCCAACATCCGCGGGGCGACCATCCCGATCCTCGACTTGTCGATGGCCACCGGGTTACGGCCGCTGCAGGAAGAAACACGCAACAGCTTCGTGATCATCACCGAGTACAACACCAAGACCCAGGGCTTCCTGGTGCACTCGGTGGAGCGCATCGTCAACATGAACTGGGAAGAGATCCATCCGCCACCCAAGGGCACCGGCCGTGACCACTACCTGACTGCGGTCACCCGGGTGGACAACCGCATGGTCGAAATCATCGACGTGGAGAAGGTGCTGGCCGAGGTTTCGCCGTCGTCCGAATCGGTGTCGGCCGGGGTGATCGATGCCGAGGTGCAGGACAAGGCGGTGCTGATGCGGGTGCTGACCGTCGATGATTCGTCGGTGGCGCGCAAACAGGTCAGCCGCTGCCTGCAGACCGTGGGGGTGGAAGTCGTGGCACTCAATGATGGCCGTCAGGCCCTGAACTACCTGCGTCAGCTGGTGGATGAGGGCAAAAAGCCGGAAGAAGAGTTCCTTATGATGATCTCGGACATTGAAATGCCGGAAATGGACGGCTATACGCTAACGGCGGAGATCCGCAGCGACCCGCGCATGCAAAAATTGCACATCTGCCTGCATACTTCGCTTTCCGGGGTGTTCAACCAGGCAATGGTCAAGAAGGTCGGCGCCGATGACTTCCTGGCCAAGTTCAAGCCGGACGACCTGGCCCAGCGGGTGGTCGACCGGATCAAGGCAGCGCATTGAAGCAGCCGGGGCAAGCCCCCGGCACCAGTGATTGAAAAGAGGCGGCAGTAGTGTCTACGGGTAATTTGGATTTCGAACAGTTCCGGGTATTCCTGGAGAAAGCCTGTGGCATCCTGCTGGGCGAAAATAAGCAGTACCTGGTTTCCAGCCGTCTCAACAAGCTGATGGAACAACAGGGCATCAAGAGCCTGGGCGAGCTGGTGCAGCGCATCCAGGCCCAGCCGCGCAGTGGGTTGCGCGAGCAGGTAGTCGATGCCATGACCACCAACGAGACCCTGTGGTTTCGCGATACCTACCCGTTCGAAGTGCTGAAGAACAAGGTGATCCCCGAGTTCATCCGCAACAACCCCGGCCAGCGCCTGCGCATGTGGTCGGCGGCCTGTTCGTCGGGGCAGGAGCCGTATTCCATCTCGATGGCAATCGACGAGTTCGAGCGCAGCAACCTTGGCCAGTTGAAGATGGGGGCGCAGATCGTTGCCACCGACCTGTCCGGCACCATGCTCACCAACTGCAAGACCGGTGAGTACGACAGCCTGGCCATTGCCCGCGGTTTGTCCCAGGAACGCCTGCAACGCTACTTCGACCCCAAGGGGGCGGGGCGCTGGGCGGTCAAGCCGGCGATTCGCAGCCGCGTCGAGTTCCGCTCGTTCAACCTGCTTGACAGCTATGCCAGCCTGGGCAAGTTCGACATCGTGTTCTGCCGCAACGTGCTGATCTACTTCTCGGCACAGGTGAAGCGCGACATCCTGCTGCGCATTCACAGCACACTGAAGCCAGGTGGCTACCTGTTCCTTGGCGCCTCGGAGGCGCTGAACGGGTTGCCGGACCATTACCAGATGGTCCAGTGCAGCCCGGGGATCATCTACCAGGCCAAGTAGACACAGGCGCGGTCCTTGTAGGAGCAGCCTTGTGCTGCGAAGAGGCCGGTGCAAGCGCAGTTGATCAACTGTTCTTTCACCGGCCTCTTCGCAGCACAAGGCTGCTCCTACAGAGGCCGGTATGGATCTCAGATAGTCTGACGTCAATTTTTTGTTTTGCCGCTTTTGCCGCCCGGCAATTGCCGCTTTCGCCGCCCAAGGCGGAAGGTCTTTGCCGCTTTTCTGGCATCACCCTGACGCCACGCCACCTCGAAAGCCCATGTTTCCGGGCTTTGCAATGATTGGCACAGCCCTTGCTATACCTTGCTCAACGAAATTCCGGTCAACCTCTGAAGGTTTCCCCGACATGAGCATCAGCTTCGACAAGGCGCTTGGTATTCACGAAAAGGCCATGGGCTTCCGCGCCCAGCGCGCCGAAGTGCTGGCCAACAACATCGCCAACGCCGACACGCCCAATTACAAGGCGCGTGACATGGACTTCGCCTCTGTGCTGGCCGCCGAAAGCGACAAGCAGCAAAGCGGCCGCTTCGCCATGGACCGCACCAATAGCCGCCACATCGAAGCCGAAGGCCTCGCCATCGCGGCCGACGATACCCTCAAGTACCGCACGCCGCTGCAGCCATCGATTGACCAGAACACCGTGGACGCGCAGATCGAGCAATCGAACTACACCGAAAACGCCATTGGCTTCCAGGCCAGCTTCACCTTGCTCAACAGCAAATTCAAGGGGCTGGTATCGGCCCTGCGGGGAGAATGACCATGTCCCTTTCCAGCGTCTTCAACATTGCCGGTAGCGGCATGAGCGCGCAGAACACGCGCCTGAACACCGTGGCTTCCAACATTGCCAACGCCGAAACCGTCTCGTCGAGCATCGATCAGACCTACCGCGCTCGCCACCCGGTGTTCGCCACCACCTTCCAGGATGCGCAGGCTGGCACCAGCCAGTCGCTGTTCGACGACCAGGGTGAAGCAGGGCAGGGCGTGCAGGTTAAAGGCATCGTCGAAGACCAGAGCACCCTGGAGGCTCGCTACGAGCCAAACCACCCGGCAGCGAACAAGGACGGCTACGTCTACTACCCGAACGTCAATGTGGTCGAGGAGATGGCTGACATGATCTCCGCCAGCCGTGCGTTCCAGACCAACGCCGAGCTGATGAACACGGCCAAGAGCATGATGCAGAAAGTCCTGACCCTGGGGCAGTGATAGGAAGCCGACATGACCACTACCAATTCAACCTCTGACGTCAGCAGCGCGTACCTGACATCGCTGCAGAAGCAGACGTCGAAGACCGACAGCAGTACCGGTGCTGCCGGCAGCGCGCTGGGCAAAGATGCTTTCCTGCAGTTGCTGGTTACCCAGATGAAGAACCAGAACCCGCTCGATCCGCAGGAAAACGGCGAGTTCGTGGCGCAGCTGGCGCAGTTCAGCAGCCTTGAGAGCATGCAGTCGCTCAATGACTCGGTGACCTACATCGCGGCTGGGCTGCAATCCTCCCAGGCGTTGCAGGCTTCGTCGCTGGTCGGGCGCAATGTGATTGTCCAGACCGACAAGGCCGTGGTCGACACCAGCAAGGATATGAAAGGCACTGTCAACCTGACGTCGTCGAGCACCGCCACCTCGGTGGGCATCTACGACAAGGACGACAAGCTGGTGCGCACCCTCGATCTGGGTACTCAGAAAGCCGGCAAGATCGACTTTACCTGGGATGGCCTGAACGACGACGGCGAAGCAGCGCCAGCCGGTACCTACACCTTCAAGGCCACTGCTTCGATCGATGGCACGGCCACGGCCATGACCACCAATCTGCCCGCCTCGGTCACCAGCGTGACCATGGGCACCAACGGTTCGGAGATGACACTCAACCTGGCCGGGTTGGGCAGTGTTGCGCTTTCCAAAATCCAAAGCATCGGCATCTAGGGCCTGAGCAAAACGACAGGAGTTACACATGTCTTTCAATATCGGCCTTAGCGGCCTCTATGCAGCAAACAAGGCCCTGAACGTTACCGGCAACAACATTGCCAACGTTGCCACCACCGGCTTCAAGTCGTCGCGCGCCGAGTTCGCCGACCAGTACTCCAACTCCATTCGCGGCACCAGTGCCGGCAAGAACGTGGTGGGCACTGGCGTGAAGACTGCCGCCGTGTCGCAGATGTTCACCCCGGGCAACATCAATGGCACCGGCCAGGCGCTGGACATGGCCATCGATGGCAACGGCTTCTTCGTGATGAACGACAACGGCTCGAAGATCTACACCCGTGCCGGTGCCTTCTACAGCGACAAGGACGGCTACGTGGTCAGCTCGTCGGGGGCCAACCTGCAAGGTTATGCAGTGGATGCCAATGGCAAGATCATCCAGGGTGTGCTGACCAACCTGCAGATCGACACCTCGAACCTGACGCCGAACCCGACCGGTCGCATCTCCGAGAACGTCAACCTCAACTCCACCGCGACTGCACCCACCCAGACGCCGTTCGATCCGACCAATACCGGCACCTATAACTACACGTTCAATACCGACGTGTACGACAGCCAGGGTAACGCGCACCAGCTGAACCAGTACTTCGTCAAGGACGCCACCAGCAACTCCTGGACCATGTACACCACTATCGACGGGCGCAACCCGGCCGATCCGACCTCGACCACGCCGCTGTCCAACAAGCTGCCGTTCAAGTCTGACGGCACCCTGGACACCGCCTCGATGACGGAAGGTCCGGTAGCCGGCGGCATGACCATCGCCGCCAACAAGACCTTCACCCTCAGCAACTGGATCCCGGCACAGAAGAACGCCGCCGGTGTATGGGGTGCCAACGGCGCTACCGCCAACGTTGCGGGGGTGAACCTGGACATGCTCGGTACCACCCAGTACAACGCCGCCTCCGCCACCACCGCGAAGAGCCAGGACGGCTTTGCCACCGGTGAGCTGTCGGGCCTGACCATCGACGAAAGCGGCAACATGTTCGCCAACTTCACCAATGGCCAGGACAAGGTGATCGGCCAGGTGGCTATCGCCAACTTTGCCAACCTGCAGGGCCTGACCCCGATTGGTGGCACCAACTGGAAAGAGTCCTACGCCTCGGGCGTGCCGGTGATCGGCGCCCCGGACACGGGTACCTTGGGCCAGATCACCGGCGGCGCACTGGAAGACTCCAACGTCGACCTGACCGGCGAGCTGGTCAACCTGATCAAGGCGCAGAGCAACTACCAGGCGAACGCCAAGACCATTTCCACCGAAAGCACCCTCATGCAGACCATCATCCAGATGACCTGATGGTCGCCTGCTAGTGTGGTTTTGTCTGTAATTGGGGCTGCCTTGCAGCCCATCGCCGGCAAGCCGGCCCCCACAGGAGGTTGCAATTCCCTGTGGGAGCTGGCTTGCCGGCGATGGGCCGCAAAGCGGCCCCAGGTTCTTCAAGGTTCACGCCCATGAAACGGCTAATGCTTACCGCCCTCCTGGCCATGGCCTTGCCGCTCTCGGCCGCTCCCGCCCCGTTCTACCAATGGCAAAGCCTGGCCACCGGCCGCTACCTGTGCTCGGCCAGCAATCCGGGGGAGGGTTGGGTCCGCCATTCCGGCCCCTACAACAACGCCGCGTGCCGCACCTTCTGACAAGCCCTTGCCGCAGGCGGCAAACATCCGCCGACAAACTGACGTTTGTTGCCCCTTGCCGCGCTGAAACCCCCGTAAACAGGCGGTTTCAGACTTGGTTCGATTATTGCTTCGAACCTGCCCAGTGACAGCGCGGCAGCGACGCGCAGAGGAGATACTGTGGACAAGTTGCTTTATGTGGCCATGACCGGCGCCAGCCAGAACGCGCTGGCGCAAAAGGCCCACGCCAACAACCTGGCGAACATTTCCACCAACGGCTTTCAGCGTGACCTGGAACAGGCGCGTTCGATGCCGGTGTTCGGCGACAGCTTTCCGGCGCGCGCCTTTGCCATGACCGAGCGCCCGGCCACCGACTTCAGCGAAGGCCCGTTGGTCGAGACGGGTCGTGACCTGGATGTTGCCGTGACCGGCAAGGGCTTCATCGCTGTGCAGGCACCGGACGGCAGTGAAGCCTACGTGCGTACCGGCAGCCTGAACATCGACGCCCTCGGCGTGCTGCGTGCCGGCAACGGCATGCCGGTGATCGGCAACGGTGGCCCTATTGCCATCCCGCCGGAGCAGAAGGTTGAGGTCGGCGCCGACGGCACCCTCAGCATTCGCTCCATGGGTGAAGACCCGCGGGTGATGGCCGAGGTCGACCGCATAAAGCTGGTCAACCCGGACACCAAAGGCCTGACCAAAGGCCTGGACGGCCTGATCCACACCACCTCTGGCCAGCCGGCCGACGCCGACGTCAACGTGCGGGTGGTGGCGGGCTTCCTGGAAGGCAGCAACGTCAACGCTGTCGAGGAAATGACCTCGGTGCTGGCGCTGTCCCGCCAGTTCGAACTGCACGTCAAGATGATGAACACGGCCAAGGAAGGCGACGAAGCCATGGCTCGGGTTTTGCAAATCGGCTAATCACTTTTGAACGGGTGCCGTAAAACAGGCGCACGAGGAGAAACTACATGCTTCCGGCTCTTTGGGTCGCTAAAACCGGCCTGTCCGCCCAGGACACCAACCTGACGGTCATTTCCAACAACCTGGCCAACGTCTCCACCACCGGCTTCAAGCGTGACCGTGCCGAGTTCGCTGACCTGCTGTACCAGATCCGCCGCCAGCCCGGCGCCCAGTCCACTCAGGACAGCGAGCTGCCTTCGGGCCTGCAGGTCGGTACCGGTGTGCGCATTGTCGGCACCCAGAAGAGCTTCGTCGCCGGCAGCCTGCAGACCACCGAAAACCCGCTGGACATGGCCGTCAACGGCCGTGGTTTCTTCCAGATCCTGCAGCCGGATGGCACGGTGTCGTACACCCGTGACGGCACCTTCCACCTGAACTCCGACGGCCAGATCGTCACCGCCAACGGTTACGCCCTGGAGCCTGCCGTTGTCGTGCCGAACGACGCGCAAACCTTCACCGTCGGCCAGGACGGCACCGTGTCGATCACCACGGCCGGCAACCCTGCAGCGCAGGTGATCGGCAACATCCAGACTGCCGACTTCATCAACCCGGCTGGCCTGCAGGCCATCGGCGACAACCTGTTCCTGGAAACTGCCGCCAGTGGCGCGCCGCAAGTGGGCACCCCGGGCCTGAACGGTTTCGGTACCACCCAACAGCAGACCCTGGAAAACTCCAACGTCAGCACCGTGGAAGAGCTGGTGAACATGATCACCACCCAGCGCGCCTACGAGATGAACTCCAAGGTCATCTCCACCGCCGACCAGATGCTGTCGTTCGTGACCCAACAGCTCTAAGCCCTGTCGCTTCGTTACACCCGTGAGGTATGCACCATGAATCGTCTGTTGTCCGTGTTCGCCCTGGGGGGGGCGGTGTTGCTGGCAGGTTGCGTCGGCCCGACGCCCAAGCCCAACGACCCGTACTACGCGCCGGTACTGCCGCGCACCCCGTTGCCGGCAGCGGCCAACAACGGTTCCATCTACCAGGCCGGTTTCGAGCAGAACCTGTACAGCGACCGCAAGGCGTTCCGGGTGGGTGACATCATCACCATCACCCTCAACGAGAAAACGTCGGCCAGCAAGAACGCAGGTTCGCAGATCCAGAAGAACAGCAAGGCCGACATCGGCCTGACCTCGCTGTTCGGCAGCACACCGAACACCAATAACCCGTTCGGTGGCGGTGACCTGTCGCTGGAGGCCGGCTACAACGGCGAGCGCGCCACCAAGGGCGACAGCAAGGCCACCCAGGGCAACACCCTGACCGGTTCCATTACCGTGACCGTGGCCGAAGTGCTGCCCAACGGCATCATCGCCGTGCGCGGCGAGAAGTGGCTGACCCTGAACACCGGCGAAGAGCTGGTGCGCATTGCCGGCATGATCCGCGCCGACGACATCGCCACCGACAATACCGTGCCGTCCACCCGTGTGGCCGACGCGCGCATCACCTATTCCGGTACCGGCTCGTTCGCCGATGCCAGCCAGCCCGGGTGGCTGGACCGCTTCTTCATCAGCCCGCTTTGGCCTTTCTGAGTACGGATGACCATGTTCAACGTGAGGCAGCTGATTGCCGCAACCCTGCTCCTGTCCTGTGCCTTCGGTGCGCACGCAGAGCGCCTGAAGGACATCGCCAGCATTTCTGGCGTGCGTTCCAACCAGTTGATCGGTTACGGCCTGGTGGTGGGGCTGAACGGCACGGGTGACCAGACCACCCAGACGCCGTTCACCCTGCAAACCTTCAACAACATGCTGTCGCAGTTCGGCATCAAGGTGCCGGCCGGCTCCGGCAACGTGCAACTGAAGAACGTCGCGGCGGTGTCGGTGCATGCCGACCTGCCGGCGTTCGCCAAGCCCGGCCAGGTGGTGGACATTACCGTGTCGTCGATCGGTAACTCCAAGAGCCTGCGTGGCGGCAGCCTGCTGATGACCCCGCTCAAGGGTATCGACGGCAACGTCTACGCCATCGCCCAGGGCAATCTGGTGGTGGGGGGCTTTGACGCCGAAGGCCGTGACGGCTCGAAGATCACCGTCAACGTTCCGTCGGCCGGTCGCATCCCCGGGGGTGCCAGTGTCGAGCGGGCAGTGCCGAGCGGCTTCAATCAAGGCAACACCTTGACCCTGAACCTCAACCGCCCCGACTTCACCACCGCCAAGCGCATCGTTGACAAGGTCAACGACCTGCTCGGCCCGGGTGTGGCCCAGGCTGTGGACGGTGGTTCGGTGCGGGTCAGTGCGCCGATGGACCCCAGCCAGCGCGTGGATTACCTGTCGATCCTGGAAAACCTCGAGATCGACCCGGGCCAGGCGGTGGCCAAGGTCATCATCAACTCGCGTACCGGTACCATCGTCATCGGCCAGAACGTCAAGGTGTCGCCGGCAGCGGTGACCCACGGCAGCCTGACCGTGACCATTACCGAAGACCCGATCGTCAGCCAGCCGGGGGCCTTCTCCAATGGCCAGACGGCCGTGGTGCCGCGCTCGCGGGTAAACGCCGAGCAGGAAGCCAAGCCGATGTTCAAGTTCGGCCCGGGCACCACGCTGGATGAGATCGTCCGCGCGGTGAACCAGGTGGGCGCAGCGCCCGGCGACCTGATGGCCATTCTCGAAGCCCTGAAACAGGCCGGCGCCTTGCAGGCCGACCTGATCGTGATCTGAGGACGGCGCGGATGAACATCAAAAGCCAGGTTTCCGGCAGTGCCGACAGCGGCGCCTACACCGACCTCAACCGCCTGAGTGCGCTCAAGCACGGTGACCGCGACAGCGAAGCCAACGTGCGCAAGGTGGCCCAGGAGTTCGAGTCGCTGTTCATCAGCGAAATGCTCAAGGCCTCGCGCAAGGCCAGCGACGTGCTGGCTGATGACAACCCGATGAACACCGAAACGGTCAAGCAGTACCGCGACATGTACGACCAGCAGCTGGCCGTGAGCATGTCCCGCGAAGGTGGTGGTATCGGTCTGCAGGATGTGCTGGTGCGCCAGCTGACCAAGGGCCGCAGTGCGTCGATCAACACCAGCCCGTTCCCGCGTGCCGACGGCAGTGGCCCGGCGCTGTGGGGCAACAGGGTGGCGGAGCCGGTGCATGCGACGGAATCGACCGCTACCCGCAACGACGTCGCTGCGCTCAACTCGCGGCGCCTGGCCTTGCCGAGCAAGCTTACCGACCGCCTGCTGGCTGGCATCGTGCCGTCGGCCGCCACGGCCAATAACGCCGCTGTGCCGGCCCGTGACGGCCAGCAAGTGGCCAAGGCCTTCGCTGTGCCGGATAACGGCCTGCGCATTGTCGGCCGCGCCGTGGCCCAGCCGCCGCTGGCGCCGAACAAGGCCTTTACCGACAGTGACGAATTCGTCGCCACCATGCTGCCGATGGCCGAGCAAGCGGCCAAGCGCATTGGTATCGACCCACGCTACCTGGTGGCCCAGGCCGCGCTGGAAACCGGCTGGGGCAAATCGGTGATGCGCAATACCGATGGCAGCAGCAGCCACAACCTGTTCGGCATCAAGGCCACCGGCAACTGGCAGGGTGAGCAGGCACGGGCGATCACCAGCGAGTTCCGCGATGGCCAGTTCGTCAAGGAAACCGCAGCGTTCCGCAGCTATGACTCGTACCAGGACAGCTTCCACGACCTGGTGAACCTGCTGCAGGGCAATTCTCGCTATCAAGATGCGCTGGACTCGGCCGATAACCCTGAGCAGTTTGCAAGAGAGCTGCAGAAGGCAGGTTATGCGACCGACCCGGGCTATGCGAAGAAGATCATCAGCATCGCCCAGCAAATGCAGTCAACCCCGCAATACGCCATGGCTGGCAGAACCACGAATCTATAAAAGGACTAAATCATGTCGAGCCTGATTTCCATCGGCCTGAGTGGCCTGAGTGCCAGCCAGGCGGCCTTGTCGGTAACCAGTAACAACATCGCCAACGCCGCGACCAGTGGCTACTCGCGCCAGCAGACGGTTCAGGCGGCGGGGCCCTCGCACAACATCGGCGCGGGGTTCCTGGGTACCGGTACCACGCTGGCGGACGTGCGCCGCATCTACAGCTCCTACCTGGACAACCAGCTGCAGACCGCTACGTCGCTGCAGGCGGACTCGGTTGCCTTCCAGGACCAGATCACCAGCATCGACAAGCTGCTGGCCGACCGCGATACCGGCATCAGCTCGGTCCTTACCGCGTTCTTCTCGGCCCTGCAGACGGCAGCGGCCAAGCCCGGTGACGTTGCCTCCCGGCAGCTGTTGCTGACCCAGGCGCAAACCCTGAGCAACCGTTTCAACGCGGTGAGCACTCAGCTGACCCAGCAGAACGAAACGATCAACTCCCAGCTCGACACCATGGCTGGCCAGGTCAACAAGCTCACCGCCAGCATCGCCGAGTACAACAAGCAGATCGCGGCGGCCTCGGGCACCGGCAACACGCCCAACAGCCTGCTGGATGCGCGCAGCGAAGCAGTGCGCCAGCTCAACGAGCTGGTCGGCGTGACCGTACAGGAACGTGACGGCAACTACGACGTGTACCTGGGCAGCGGCCAGTCGCTGGTTACCGGCAACAAGGCCAACACCTTGTCGGTGCAGCCTGGTACTGCCGACAAGAGCCAGGCCAGCCTGCGCATCAACTATGAGTCGTTCAGCTCCGACGTGACCTCGGTGGTGGCCGGTGGCGCGATCGGCGGCCTGGTGCGTTACCGCCAGGACGTGCTGATACCGTCCATGAACGAGCTTGGCCGTGTTGCCCTGGTGGTGTCGGACAGCATCAACAGCCAGCTGGGGCAGGGCCTGGATGCCAATGGCCAGTTTGGCAGCTCGCTGTTCTCCAGCATCAACAGCGCCACTGCCGTTGCCCAGCGCAGCCTGGCTTCGTCGAACAACAGCACCGGCTCCGGCAACCTGGACGTGACCGTCGCCAACAGTGGTGAGCTGACCACCTACGACTACGAGGTGAAGTTCACCAGCGCCAACCAGTACAGCGTGCGCCGCTCCGACGGCACCGACATGGGCAGCTTCGACCTCAGCACCGACCCGGCGCCGGTGATCGACGGCTTCAGCCTGTCGCTGAAAGGCGGTGGCCTGGCGGCCGGCGACAGTTTCAAGGTGATCCCTACCCGTGCGGCGGCCGGCAGCATCACCACCACCCTGACCGATGCCAACAAGCTGGCCTTCGCCGGGCCGATCAGTGCGGCGGCAGGCAGTGGCAACAGCGGTACCGGCACCATCACCCAGCCCACGCTGGGCGAATCGCTGGATATATATGGCGGTGCCGACACCGCACTGATCCAGCAGTCGATTCGCGACTCGATGCCGGTGCGCGTAGTGTTCGACGCCGCCAGTGGTGGCTCCCAAGGCTACAAGCTGTTCGATGCCAAGGGCACCCAGATCGGCACCGGCAGCGTGGTCCCGGGTACCGACAACAAGCTGTCGGTGGCTGTGCCAATGCTGGATGCTGCCGGGCAGCCGATTCTCGATGGCAGCGGCAACCCGCGCACGTTCAGCGTCGAGACCACCATCGGCGGCAGCCCGGCGGCCAATGACAGCTTTACCCTGTCGTTCAATGCCGACGGCAAGGCCGACAACCGCAACGCCACGGCGCTGCTGGGCCTGCAGACCAAGTCGACGGTGAACACCGGTTCCGGCGGTGGCACCAGCTTCACGTCGGCCTATGCATCGCTGGTCGAGCGCGTGGGTGCCAAAGCCAACCAGGCGACCATCGACACCACGGCGACCGAGGCGGTACTCAAGTCCGCCAGCGAAAGCCGCAGCGCGGTATCTGGCGTCAACCTCGATGACGAGGCGGCCAGCCTGGTGAAATTCCAGCACTACTACACGGCTTCGTCGCAAATCATCAAGGCGGCGCAAGAAACCTTCAGCACCCTGATCAATGCCTTGTAAGGAGTAGACTCTCGTGCGTATTTCCACTGCTCAGTTCTATGAGGCCAGCGCCAGTAGCTACTCCAAGAACTTCTCCACCATGAACAAGACCAACGATCAGGTCACGTCGGGTATTCGCATCCAGACCGCGGCCGATGACCCGGTCGGCGCGGCGCGTCTGCTGCTGCTGCAACAGCAGCAGTCGCTGCTGGACCAGTACAGCGGCAACATCAACACGGTGAGCAACGCCCTGCTGCAGGAGGAGAGCGTACTCTCCACCATCAACGACGCCATGCAGCGCGCCAGCGAGCTGGCGATCCGTGCTGGCGGCCCAGGGGTTACCGACTCTGACCGTGTGGCCATCAGTACCGAGCTGAAAGAGATCGAGGCGAACATCTTCGGCCTGCTCAACTCGCGCGATGCCAACGGCGACTACATGTTCGGCGGCTCCAAGAGCACCACGCCACCCTATGTGCGCAACTCCGACGGCACCTACAGCTACAACGGTGACCAGACCCAGCTGAGTCTGCAGGTGTCCGACACCCTGAATCTGGCCACCAACGACACCGGCTTCACCATCTTCGATTCCGCCAGCAACAAGAGCCGCACGCAGTCGACCCTGGTGGTGCCCGCCACTGACGATGGCGTGGTCGGGGTATCGTCTGGCCTGATGACCTCGAGTACCAGCTACAACAACAGCTTTACTGCCGGCCAGCCGTACAAGCTGACCTTCACCAGCGCGACCCAGTACACCATCACCGATGCAAGTGGCAGGGACATCACCTCTGAAACCGCCACCAACGGTACCTTCGACAGCAAGACCGAAGGCGCCAACAGCATTGCCCTGCGTGGCGTCGAGTTTGAAATCACCGTTACCGTGGAGGAGGGCGCCGATGCCGACGCCGCGGTGGCAGGGCGCGAGTTTTCCCTGGCGGCGCGCCCGGACTCGTTCAACACCACCCGCAACGCCAGCAACACCTCCAGCGCCCAGGTCACCAGCGGCAGCGTGACCGACGAAGCGGCTTATCGCAGCACCTTCCCCAGCAATGGGGCTGTGATCAAGTTCACCGGGCCTGGCGCCTACGAGCTCTACGCCCAGCCGCTGACGGCTGACAGCAAGGCAGTGGCCACGGGTACCTACACCGCACCAGCCCTGACGGTGGCGGGTGTCACGTATCAGGTGAGCGGTTCGCCGGAGGCGGGTGACCAGTTCGCGGTTACCGCCAATACGCACCAGAACCAGAATGTGCTGGAAACCCTCAGCCAGTTGCGTGCTGCGCTGGATACGCCGGTAACGGGTGTAGGCCAGGCCAATGCGCTGAAGGATGCGGCGGCCTCGGCGATCGCCAACCTCGCCAGTGCCCGTGAGCAGGTCGATATCACTCGTGGTTCGATCGGCGCCCGGGGCAATTCGCTGGAGATCCAGCGCCAGGAGAACACCAGCTTGGGCCTGGCCAACAAGACCACCCAGAACGCCATCGGCAACACCGACATGTCGCAGGCGGCCATCACCCTGACCTTGCAGCAGGCCATGCTGGAGGCCTCGCAGCTGGCCTTCTCGCGCATTTCGCAGCTGAGCCTGTTCAACAAGCTCTGATCTGTCTTGCTGAAACCGGGGCGCAAAGCGGCCCCGGCTTTTTCATGCCCGCGAAAATTCCGGTTTCTCACACCCTCGGCACGGCTTTCGTAGCATTTCAATGTGACCAATGAGTCAAAACGATCATCTTCCCTGTATTCTATGCAGCAGCTGTTGCAGCATTTTGTTACCGGTGCGCAGGTGAGCCCTGCCTTCAACCTCTGGCGGTGACGCGCCCCGGTATTTGGCGCCCTCAATTCATCGAGTGGTGGTCTTTGGCTGTTTTCATTGGGAAGCCAGAATGATTGGCATCAAAAGCATTGCGAGTTACGTGCCTACCGCTGGCCTGGACAACTACGTCCAGGGTGCGAAGTTCGGCAAGGACGAAGAGTTCATGTTCGGCAAGATCGGCGCGTCGTTCCTGCCGCGCAAGGCCGAAGAGCAAGAAACCTCCGACCTGTGCGTAGAAGCCGCCCGGGCCCTGTTTGCCAGTAACCCTGACCTTGATCCGCAGTCGATCGATGCGCTGATCGTGGTCACCCAGAACGGTGACGAAGAAGGCCTGCCGCACACCGCCGCCATCGTCCAGAGCAAGCTCGGCCTGTCGACCCGCGTGGCGGCGTTCGACGTGTCGCTGGGTTGCTCCGGCTACGTGTATGGCCTGTACGCGATCAAAGGCTTCATGGAAGCGGCAGGACTGAAAAACGGCCTGCTGATCACGGCCGACCCGTATTCGAAGATCGTCGACCCGGAAGACCGCAACACCACCATGCTGTTCGGCGATGCCGCCACAGCCACCTGGATGGGTGAAGACGCGGTATGGAACCTGGGCCAGGCGCGCTTTGGCACTGACGGCTCCGGTGCCGAGCACCTGAAAGTCACTGACGGCAAGTTCTTCATGAACGGCCGCCAAGTGTTCAACTTTGCCCTGGTCAAGGTGCCGGCGCACCTGCACGAGCTGCTGGATGCCAGCGGCCTGACCTCGTCCGATATCGACGCCTTCTGCATCCACCAGGGCAGTGCGGCGATTGTCGACGCCGTGGCCCGGCGCTTCGAAGAGCAGCACCCGGAGAAGTTCGTCAAGGACATGCTGGAAACCGGCAATACCGTGTCCTCCAGTGTGCCGCTGCTGCTGCAGAAGCACATGCTCGACGGCAGCTGGAAGCGTGTGGCGATCAGCGGCTTTGGCGTGGGCCTGTCGTGGGGCTCGGCCATCCTGTACCGCGACTGATCCCCCAGCAGTCCCCAAAAGCGCCCGGCGGCCCCCGCCCGGCGCTTTTTTTTTGCCTGCAAAATTCTGTGGCTTGGCGCCGCTTTCTGTGGGAGCGGGCATGCCCGCGAAGAAGGCGACTCAGTGGATGGCACCGGCTTTGCCGGTGTTCGCGGGCGCGCCCGCTCCCACAGATGGAGTGGCTGGCTGGTGAAATTAAGCTGGATTTGGAGTGGTTTTTGACGCCAATAAACTGCCCTTAACCCCTTGATTTCTCGGGGCTGGCCCCATGCCAGCATTTTTTTTTCGAAAAACCCCTCAAGCATCCCGCGCACCCGACGATAACTATTACGAAGGTTCTCTAGGCCAGTCCGGCGGTTGCCAAGGCCGGAAGCCGCAGTACCCATCCAACGAGGATTTCGTCATGGCTTTAACTGTAAACACCAACATTGCGTCGATCACCACCCAGGGCAACCTGACCAAGGCTAGCAACGCTCAGACCACTTCGATGCAGCGTCTGTCCTCGGGTCTGCGTATCAACAGCGCTAAAGACGACGCTGCCGGCCTGCAGATCGCCAACCGTCTGACCAGCCAGATCAATGGCCTGGGCCAGGCTGTGAAGAACGCCAACGACGGTATCTCGATCGCTCAGACCGCTGAAGGTGCAATGCAGGCTTCGACCGACATCCTGCAGAAAATGCGTACCCTGGCCCTGTCCTCGGCTACTGGCTCGCTGAGCAACGACGACCGTAAGTCGAACAACGACGAATACCAGGCTCTGACCGCTGAGCTGAACCGTATCTCGGAAACCACCACCTTCGGTGGCCAGAAGCTGCTGGACGGTTCGTACGGCACCAAGGCCATCCAGGTCGGCGCCAACGCCAACGAAACCATCAACCTGGCGCTGGACAACGTTTCGGCCAAGAGCATCGGCTCGCAGCAGATCAAGTCGGGCACTATCGCGCCTAGCGCCAGCGGTGTGGCCGCAGCTGATCTGGTTGTCACTGGCAACGGTCAGAGCAAAACCGTCAGCTATGATGCGGGCTCCTCGGCCAAAGACATCGCTGCCAAACTCAATGGCTCCATCGGTGGCCTGACTGCTTCTGCCAGCACCGAAGTCAAACTGGCTGTTGCCAGTGGCGCTGCAGCTACTCCAGCCAACTTTGACCTGACTGTAGGCGGTAGCACCGTCAGCTTCATCGGTGTTACTGACACCGCAAGCCTGGCTGATCAGCTGAAGTCCAACGCCGCCAAGCTGGGTATCAGCGTTAACTACGACGAATCGACCAAGAGCCTGTCGGTGAAGTCGGACACTGGCGAGAACCTGGCCTTCACCTCCAAGGCCGGCGCAGACGCCATCTCGGTGGGTGCACGCGACGGCAACGGTGATTTCCCAGGTACTCTGACCACGCTTTCCGCTACCCTTAACGACAAATCGACCGTTACTGGCCAGATTTCTCTGGACTCTGCCAAAGGTTACTCGGTGGCTAACGGTGCAACCGGTACTGGCGCTACTGACCTGTTCGGTGCAGCTTCCAAGTCTTCGGCCAAGACCACCATCGCCGACACCGATGTCACCGAGGCCACCAACGCCCAGAACGCTCTGGCCGTTATCGACAAGGCCATCGGTTCGATCGACAGCGTCCGTTCGGGCCTGGGTGCTACCCAGAACCGTCTGCAAACCACCGTCGACAACCTGCAGAACATCCAGAAGAACTCCACCGCTGCCCGCTCCACCGTGCAGGACGTGGACTTCGCTTCGGAAACTGCCGAGCTGACCAAGCAGCAGACTCTGCAGCAGGCTTCGACTGCGATCCTGTCGCAGGCTAACCAGCTGCCATCTTCGGTCCTGAAACTGCTCCAGTAATTCAGGCGCCTGAGTAAAGGGTGAAAGGGCGCGTTTACGTGCCCTTTCACCCTTTTTGACATGAGGAGTTCGAAACATGGACATGAGTGTCAAGCTGAGCCAGGTGTATCCGTCGGTGTTACCCCAGGCGCCAGTCGCTGATCGGGATCGGGATCCGGCATTGCCTGCCAAGGTGCAGGACGCTGCGGCCCCCGATAACCAGCCGCACTCGCGCGAAGACCTGGAAAAAGCGGTTGGCGAGATCCGTGATTTCGTCCAGTCAAGCCAGCGTCAGCTGGATTTTTCCATTGATGATTCCACTGGTCGGGTTGTGGTCAAGGTAATTGCCACCCAGTCCGGTGAGGTGATCCGGCAGCTTCCGTCGGAAACTGCGCTGAAATTGGCGCAGAGCCTCAGTGAAGCCAGCAGCCTGCTGTTCGATGATCAGGCATAGGCTGGCATGATTTTTGTTGCTGTCGGCCGATTGATGGATTTATCCGCCAAGGATCCGGCAGCTACTGAACAAGGAGAGCAATGATGGCAGGTACAACAGTCAGCGGTATTGGCTCGGGCATTGATACCCAGGCGATCGTCGATTCCCTGGTGGCCGCGCAGAAGGCGCCGAAGCAGGCGCAGATCAATACCCAAACGCTGAAGGCAACCACCACGTTGTCCTCTATCGGCAAGATCCAGTCGGCGCTGGATGCCTTCCGCGGCGCCTTGACCAACATGACCGACACCAACAGTTTTGGTGGCCTTAGCCTGAAGTCTTCGGATGAGAAGGTTGCCACCGTCACCATGGGTACCGGGGCTGCCAACGGTTCGTTCAAGTTGATTGTCGACAAGCTGGCGACTGCGTCGAAGGTGTCAACGAAGGTCTACGCAAATGGCGCCGGCTCTGTAGTCAACGCCACTGGCAGTCCGACCACGTTGACCATGACTCAGAATGGCAAGGCCTACGATTTGAGTGTTCCTGCTGGCGCAACGCTGCAGCAGGTGCGCGATAGCATCAACAGCCAGTTCAGTACGGCAGGCCTGAGTGCCAACGTACTGACCGACGCCACGGGTTCGCGTCTGATCATCACCTCGACCAAAATGGGTGACGACTCCGACATCACCCTTTCGGGCAATTCGGGCATTGATACTGGCTATACCGTTGTCGATGAACCGGCGGACGCCGAGTACACGCTGGACGGTATCGCCATGAAGTCCAAGACCAACGACATCACCGATGCCGTGAGTGGTCTCAACATCAAGCTGGTGGGTACGTCGCCTAAAAACGCGACAAGTGGCGAGGTAACAGCGACGGTACTTTCGCTGACTACCAGCTCTACTACGTTGAAGTCGGGCCTCAAGGGTTTCATTGATACCTACAACGCCCTGCTCAAAGTCATGAATGCTGAAACCAAGGTCACCAAAAACGCTGATGGCACCATGACGTCTGCGGCGCTGACCGGTGATGCCACGATGCGTACGTTGATGTCCTCCATTCGTGAGGAGCTCAATGCGGTGTCGGGCAGCGGCACCTTGAAATCGCTCGCTGCCTTTGGTGTCACTTCTGCCCAGGATGGCGGTGCGCTCAGCCTGGATGACAAGAAATGGGACAAGGTTGCCTCCACCAATGCGGCGGACCTGACCAGCATCTTCAATGGCAAGGATGGCCTGCTGGCGCGCCTGCAAAAGGTGACCGAGCCGTTTGCCAAAGCCAGTACCGGTACCTTGGCCGAGCGCTCCAAGGTCCTGAGTGAAAGCCTGACCAAGCTCAAGAGCGAGCAGGACACCCTGGATACCCGGATGGAAGCCCTGCAGAAGAGCCTGCAGGACAAGTACAACAACATGGATACGCTGGTCACCCAGCTGCGCCAGCAGCAGAATTCCGTGCTGAGTACCCTTAATGCGCTGAACAAGTCGAGCAGTGACGATTAAAACGTGAACATTGCATGAAGTGCGGGCATGATGCCCGGCTTCATGTCGTCGGCCGGTAAAGTTTTTCACCGCCTGCCCGATACAAGGAATATCTCTCCCTTAAGCCTGCCCGTCACGAGGTCGCAAGATGAATCCCATGAGAGCCCTTCGTCAGTACCAGAAGGTCAATTCCCATGCCCAGATTTCCGAAGCCACGCCGCACCGCCTGGTGCAGATGCTGATGGAAGGTGGCCTCGATCGCATGGCCCAGGCCAAGGGTGCCATGGCGCGTGGCGACATCGCGGAAAAGGGCCTGATGCTCGGCAAGGCGATCGACATCATCATCGGCCTTCGCGACGGCCTGCAGCCCGAAAAAAGTGAAAACCCGGAGACTGTCGAGAAACTCGACGCGCTCTATGTCTACATGACTAATCGGCTTATGCAGGCCAATGTCGACAACGATGCCGGCATTATCGACGAAGTTGCCCAGCTGCTGATTACCGTGAAAAGCGGTTGGGACGGCATTGCCGACGCCCAGCCTGCCAGCTGACGGCAAGGAGATTACCGTGACCGCACTGCAACGCCTGGATGACACCCGTGATGCCCTGGTCGGCGCCCTGAGCGAGCGTGACTGGGAAGCCATTGCCAAGCTGGATGTGGCGTGCCGCGCTTGCATCGACGAGGTGCTGGAAACCCACGCGGTGGACCAGGCGTTGCTGCGCGAGAAGCTGGAAGGGGTGCTGCTGGTCTACCGCAACCTGATCGACGTGACAACCGGGGAACGCCAGGCAATTGCCGAAGAGATGATGCAGATCAACCAAGCGAAAAATGCTTCGAAGGTTTACCATCTGTTCAGTTAAGATGCGCACAACTTGACAAAAGGCGCCATAAATTTGACTGTGTGGGCCTTTTTGACTTTACTAGTGTCTGTTCTCGAATTCCAGACGTCCGAACACTGACCATTCAGTCGGAATGATGTCGAGCATGCCCCTGCAGGGCGGCGATATGACTAGGGAAGTTGCTATTGCATGTGGCGTGAAACCAAGATTCTGCTGATTGATGACGACAGCGCGCGCCGCCGCGATCTGGCGGTGGTGCTGAATTTCCTCGGTGAAGAAAACCTCGCTTGCTCGAGCCATGACTGGCAGCAAGCGGTCGAGTCGTTGTCTTCGAGCCGTGAAATATTGTGCGTGCTCATCGGCAGCGTAGACGCTCCGGGCAATCTCCTTGGGCTCGTTAAGACAGTGGCCGGGTGGGATGAGTTCCTTCCGGTGCTGCTATTAGGTGAAATTTCTTCTGCGGAGTTCCCGGAAGACCTTCGCCGCCGGGTGCTTTCCAACCTGGAAATGCCACCAAGCTACAGCCAGTTGCTGGATTCACTTCACCGTGCCCAGGTCTATCGCGAGATGTACGACCAGGCGCGCGAGCGCGGCCGTCAGCGCGAGCCTAACCTGTTCCGCAGCCTGGTCGGCACCAGCCGTGCCATCCAGCACGTGCGGCAGATGATGCAGCAGGTGGCCGATACTGACGCCAGCGTGCTGATCCTGGGTGAGTCGGGCACCGGCAAGGAAGTGGTGGCGCGCAACCTGCACTACCATTCCAAGCGCCGCGAAGCGCCGTTTGTACCCGTCAACTGTGGCGCGATCCCGGCCGAGCTGCTGGAAAGCGAACTGTTCGGCCACGAGAAGGGTGCCTTTACCGGGGCGATCACCAGCCGCGCCGGGCGTTTCGAGCTGGCCAACGGCGGTACGCTGTTCCTCGACGAAATTGGCGACATGCCGTTGCCGATGCAGGTCAAGCTGCTGCGTGTGCTGCAGGAGCGTACCTTCGAGCGTGTGGGTAGCAACAAGACCCAAAGCATCGACGTGCGCATCATCGCTGCAACGCACAAAAACCTCGAGACCATGATCGAGGACGGCACCTTCCGCGAAGACTTGTACTACCGTCTGAACGTGTTCCCCATCGAGATGGCGCCGCTGCGTGAGCGGGTGGAAGACATCCCGTTGCTGATGAACGAGCTGATTTCGCGCATGGAGCACGAGAAGCGCGGTTCCATCCGTTTCAACTCCGCGTCGATCATGTCGCTGTGCCGGCACGGCTGGCCGGGCAACGTGCGCGAGCTGGCCAACCTGGTCGAGCGCATGGCGATCATGCACCCGTACGGGGTGATTGGCGTGTCCGAGCTGCCGAAGAAATTCCGCTACGTCGATGACGAAGACGAGCAGATGGTCGACAGCCTGCGCAGCGATCTGGAAGAGCGCGTGGCCATCAACGGCCACACGCCAAACTTCAGCAACCCTGCGATGCTGCCACCTGAAGGCCTGGACCTGAAGGACTACCTCGGTAGCCTGGAGCAGGGCCTGATCCAGCAGGCGCTGGACGATGCCAACGGTATCGTTGCCCGCGCGGCTGAACGTTTGCGTATTCGCCGTACCACCCTGGTCGAGAAGATGCGCAAGTACGGCATGAGCCGCCAAGGTGGCGAGGACCAGGCGGAGGATTGACGCCTGGTGGCACCCCTGAAATGACCTCTTCGCGGATAAACCCGCTCCCGCAGCAATGGCGCAAGTTTTAAGTATTGCGCGACACCTGTGGGAGCGGGTTTACCCGCGAAGAGGCAAGCAAAATTCCCTCCATTATTTATTCTTCCCCGCTCGCCAGTCGGTCAGGGCCGGCCCCGGCATGGGTTGAGCCTTCTCGGAAACCCCCCAGTAACAAAACCGATTTCGCAGCCAGTGCGATCCTAAAGCAGGCATGCGTTTTGCTTTGCCTAGCATAAAGGGCCAAGGGCCAGTTTTTTGTCGCCGCCCCTCCGACCAATGCGGACCAACAGTACAATGAAAGCAGTCATTCTGGCCGGTGGGCTGGGCACACGCATCAGCGAAGAATCCCACCTGCGCCCCAAACCGATGATCGAGATAGGCGGCAAGCCGATCATCTGGCACATCATGAAGATCTACTCGCACTACGGGATCAACGACTTCGTCATTTGCCTGGGCTACAAGGGCTACGTGATCAAGGAGTACTTCGCCAATTACTTCCTGCACATGTCGGACGTCACTTTCGACATGGCGGAAAACCGTATGGATATCCACAACCGCCACGCCGAGCCATGGCGGGTGACGCTGGTGGATACCGGTGAAAACACCGCCACCGGTGGCCGCCTGAAGCGAGTTCGCGATTACGTTGGCAATGAAACCTTCTGCCTTACTTACGGCGACGGTGTGTCCGACGTCGATATTCCGCGCCTGATCGAATTCCACCGCCAGCACGGCAAGATGGCCACGGTTACCGCCGTACAACCGCCGGGCCGTTACGGCGCCCTGGATGTGCACGGCGAGCAGGTGCGCGGCTTTCAGGAAAAGCCGGCAGGCGACGGTGGCTGGATCAATGGTGGCTTCTTCGTGCTCGAACCGGCCGCGCTCGAATACATTCAGGGCGATGCCACTACCTGGGAAGACGAGCCCATGCGCCGCCTGGCCGAAGACGGCCAGTTGATGAGCCACCTGCACCGTGGCTTCTGGCAGCCGATGGATACCCTGCGTGATCGCACGCTGCTTGAAACACACTGGAAGAACGGCGACGCAGCATGGCAGCTATGGCGTTGAGCCCGGCATTCTGGGCAGGGCGCCGCGTCCTGCTGACCGGGCATACCGGTTTCAAGGGCGGCTGGCTGGCCGTGTGGCTGCGCCAGCTTGGCGCCGAGCTGCGCGGTTTCGCCTTGCCTGCCGCCACTACGCCATCGCTGTGGCAGGTCGCGCAACTGCAACAGCAGATTCCAGGTGATTTCGCCGATATCCGTGATGCCTCGGCCCTGGCCCGTGGCCTGCAGGATTTCCAACCCGAACTGGTGCTGCACCTGGCGGCTCAGCCGCTGGTGCGCGAGTCGTACCGGGCGCCGGCCGACACCTACGCTACCAACGTCATGGGTACGCTGAACCTGCTGGAGGCCGTGCGTGCCACGCCCTCGGTACGTGCGGTGCTGGTGGTGACCACTGACAAGTGCTACGACAACCGCGAGTGGCCCTGGCCCTACCGCGAGCAGGATGCCCTGGGCGGCTTCGACCCCTATAGCAGCAGCAAGGCCTGCGTCGAACTACTGTGCGCAAGCTACCGCGACTCTTTCCTGCGTTCCGCCGGCGTGGCCCTGGCCACGGCACGTGCTGGCAATGTTCTGGGTGGCGGGGACTGGTCTGCCGAGCGCTTGCTGCCGGATATGTTCCGCGCCTGGCAGGGCGGGGAAGAAGTGGTCCTGCGTTATCCCCATGCCACACGCCCCTGGCAGCACGTGCTCGATCCGCTGATGGGCTACCTGCAACTGGCGCAGGGCTTGCTCACGGATGCCGAGGCACACGCAACCGCTTGGAACTTCGGCCCTGACAGCGCAGGGCTGGCCACTGTCGGCGACATCGTCCAGCGGCTTGCCGAGCGCTGGCCCGGCGAGGCGCGCTGGTCGATTGCCGGCGATGCCCAGCCGCATGAAGCCGGCCTGCTGGCGCTCGATTCCAGCAAAGCACGTCAACAGCTTGGCTGGCTGCCGCGCTGGTCGCTGGATGACACCCTGAAACATACCCTGGACTGGCACCTGGCCTGGCGCGCAGGGCGTGACATGAACATCGTTACCCGCGAGCAGATCGCGGCTCACCAAGGCGGAACCCATGAGTGACAGTACGGCGCAGCAGTTGCGCCAACAGATTGCCGAACTGGTCGGGCGCTATGCCGAGCTGCAGATGGCACCCAAACCTTTTGTCGCAGGGCAGAGCAGCGTGCCGCCCTCCGGCAAGGTGATCGGCGCCGGCGAGTTGCAGTCCATGACCGAGGCCGTGCTGGATGGCTGGTTGACCACCGGCCGCTTCAACGAGGCGTTCGAGAAGCGCCTGGCCAAGTACCTGGGGCGTCGCTGTGTACTCACCACCAATTCCGGCTCGTCGGCCAACCTGCTGGCGTTTTCCGCACTGACCTCGCCACGCCTCGGCGACCGGGCGATCAAGCCGGGTGACGAGGTGATCGGCGTTGCTGCCGGCTTCCCCACCACCGTCAACCCGATCCTGCAGTTCGGCGCGGTACCGGTGTTCGTCGATGTCGAGATGGGCACCTACAACATCGACCCGGCGCTGATCGAAGCGGCCATCGGCCCGAAGACCAAGGCCATCATGTTGGCCCACACCCTGGGCAACCCTTTCGATCTGGGCGTTGTGCGCGCCCTGTGCGACAAGTACGGCCTGTGGCTGATCGAAGACTGCTGCGATGCCCTGGGTTCCACTTACCAGGGCCGTATGGTTGGCGGCTTTGGCGATATCGGCACCCTCAGCTTCTACCCGGCGCACCACATCACCATGGGCGAGGGCGGTGCGGTGTTTACCGACTCGCCGTTGCTCAAGCGCATCATCGAGTCGTACCGCGACTGGGGCCGCGATTGCTACTGCGCGCCGGGCGAGGACAACACCTGCAGCAAGCGCTTCTGCTGGCAAATGGGTGACCTGCCGCAAGGCTACGACCACAAGTACACCTACTCGCACCTGGGCTACAACCTGAAGATCACCGACATGCAGGCCGCCTGCGCCCTGGCGCAGATGGACCGGGTTGATGATTTCGTTGCCGCCCGTAAGCGCAACTTCGCCTGGCTGAGCGACCGGCTGGCCGGTTGTGCGGACCAACTGATCCTGCCGCAGGCCACCCGCGACAGCGACCCGTCCTGGTTCGGGTATCCGATCACCCTGCGCGATGGCTGTGGAATCAACCGCGTCGAGCTGGTGCGCTATCTGGATGAACAGGGCGTGGGCACACGCTTGCTGTTTGCCGGCAACCTGACCCGCCAGCCCTACATGCAGGGGCTGAACTACCGGGTTTCCGGCGAGTTGCCGGTAACCGACAAGATCATGAACGACACGTTCTGGATCGGCCTGTGGCCGGGCTTGAGCGACGCCCACCTGGAACATGCGGCCAGTCACATCGAAGCCTGGCTCAACCGAGGATCCCAATGATGAGCACCCCTACCGCCAGCGCGGGTACCTTGTTCGACAAACCGCTGTTCATCCTGGAAATGGCGAACAACCACATGGGCGATGTGGCGCATGGCGTGGCGCTGATCCGCGCCTTTGCCGAGGTGTGCAAGGCATTTCCGTTCCGCTTCGCTTTCAAGCTGCAATACCGTGATCTGGACACCTTCATTCACCCGGCGATGCGTGGCCGTGACGATGTGAAGTACATCAAGCGCTTCAGCGAGACGCGCCTGTCCCGTGAGCAGTTCGATAGCCTGGTGGCGGAAATCCGTGCCAACGGTTTCCTCTGCCTGTCCACGCCGTTCGATGAAGCATCGGTGGAGGTGATCGAAGAGCAGCAGCTGGATGCGATCAAGATCGCCAGTTGCTCCATGAGCGACTGGCCATTGCTGGAACGCGTGGTACAAACTCAGCATCCGCTGATCGTTTCCACTGCCGGATCGACCCTGGAAGAGCTCGATCGCCTGGTCAGTTTCCTTGCCCATCGGGAAAAGAACTTCGCCATCCTGCATTGTGTAGGCGAGTACCCGACCGCCGATGCCAACATGCATCTGTCGCAGGTGGATTTTCTGCGCCGGCGTTATCCGGGTGTGCGCGTGGGCTTTTCAACGCATGAAAATCCGGACAATACCGATATCGTCAAGATTGCACTCGCCAAGGGCGCGCGCATTTTCGAAAAGCACGTCGGCTTGCCCACCGAGCAGTTCCCGCTCAACGCCTATTCGGCAAGCCCGGAGCAGGTTCGACGCTGGCTGGAAGCCGCGCAATATGCCTTGCTGCTCTGCGGTGAAGGCGAGCAGCGTTTGCCGGTAAACGAGAGTGAAGTCGCCAGCCTGCGCTCCCTACGTCGTGGCGTATTTGCGCGCAGGGCCATTGCTGCGGGCGAGGTGGTACAGGCAGACGATGTGTATTTCGCTTTCCCGCCGCAGGATGGGCAGATCACTGCCAATGACTGGTCGAAATACGCCACCTTCACAGCCCAGGCGGATATTCCCGAGCATGCAGCGCTGAGCACGCAGAACAGCACGCGGCGCGATGTGCGTGACAAGGTCTGGGAGATTGTCCAGCGCGTTCGGGCGCAGCTGAGCAGCAGCCACGTGGTGGTGCCGGGCCGGGTCGACCTGGAAATATCCCACCACTATGGCCTGGATCATTTCGACGAGGTCGGTTTGACCATGCTCACGGTGGTCAACAGGGGTTACTGCAAGAAGCTGCTGATGCTCCTGCCGGGTCAGCAGCACCCGGAGCAATATCACCAGCGCAAGGAAGAGACCTTCCACGTCCTGCATGGCGAGCTGACGCTGCAGCTGGACGGTGTAAGTCGTGCCTGCCGCCCGGGCGATGTGGTCACTGTCGAGCCAGGTGTTCGCCATGCCTTCCACAGTCAGGAAGGGGCAATCATCGAAGAGCTGTCTTCCACGCATTTCAGCAATGATTCGTTCTATACCGACGAAGCGATCAATGCCAATCGCGACCGTAAAACCCTCTTGAGCTATTGGATGGACTGACGTGCCTACCCCCTATCGTGTTGCTGACTACATTGCTGACTTCATCGCCGATCTGGGGGTGGAGCACGTCTTCCTGTTGCCGGGCGGAGGTGCCATGCACCTCAACGACGCGGTCGGCAAGCACCCCAACCTGGATGTAGTGGCCTGCCACCATGAGCAGGCCGCCGCGATTGCTGCCGAAGCCTATTGCCGTATCAATGAGAATATCGGTGTGGCCATGGTCACCACCGGCCCGGGTGCGACCAACGCCGTGACTGCCGTTGCGGGCGCGTGGATCGAGTCGGTGCCGTTGCTGGTCATCTCCGGCCAGGTCAAGCGTGCCGACCTGCTGCGTGGCGCGCCCCTGCGGCAGAAAGGCGTGCAGGAAGTGGACATCGTCAGTGTGGTCGAGCCGATCACCAAGTACGCGGTAACCATCCAGCAGCCAGAAGACATTCGCCGGGAGCTGGAGCGCGCGGTCTTTGTGGCACGAGATGGCCGTGCCGGCCCGGTGTGGATCGACGTACCGCTGGACGTGCAGGGCGCGCCGATCGATCCCGACAACCTGGTGGGGTGGGACGAGGCCGCTGCACCCGTTGCAGCGCTGGAGGCGCAAACGCTGGCGCAGATCCGCAGCTTGCTTGAGGGTGCCGAGAGACCGCTGATCCTCGCCGGCCATGGTGTTCGCTTGAGCGGCGCGGCCGCAGCCTTTCGTGATCTGATCGAGTCCATGGGCGTGCCGCTGGTGACCACCTGGAATGCAATGGACCTGCTGCCGCATGAGCACCCATTGTATGTGGGCCGGCCAGGTGTGGTAGCGCTGCGTGCACCGAACTTCGCGGTACAGAATGCCGACCTGCTGATCACTCTCGGCTGTCGTCTGGACAACATCATCACCGCCTATGCACCACGAGACTTTGCGCGCAATGCACGCAAGATCGTCGTTGATGTGGATGCCAACGAGATCGCCAAGCTCGACATGGCTATCGATGTCGCCGTTACCTGCGACGCCGCCAGCTTCGTCGACACACTGGCTGCTTCTCTGAAAGGTGCTTCGTTCAGCCGGCCACAATGGTTGGAACGTTGCCGCGACTGGAAGTCACGCTATGGCGTCAACGACGGCAAGCCCTTCGCCGCCAGCGGGCCGATCAGCCACTTCCAGTTTGCTGACTCGCTTTCCAATGCAGTGCCGGAAAATACGCTGGTCAGCACCGGCAGCTCCGGGCTGGCGGTCGAAGTGTTCTACACCGTATTCCGCAATCGTCCAGGCCAGCGTGTATTCCTGACCTCGGGTCTGGGTGCGATGGGTTACGGCCTGCCAGCTGCGATTGGTGCTTGCTTCGCCAACGGCTGCAAGCCGATGGTGGCGGTGGAGAGTGATGGCAGCCTGCAACTGAATATTCAGGAGCTGGCCACGCTTCGCGGTTTCAACCTGCCGATCTGCCTGGTGGTGATGAACAACGGCGGTTATGCCTCGATCCGCAATACCCAGCGCAACTACTTCGAAAGCCGCTATGTCGGCACAGGCCCTGAAGCAGGCTTGTGGATGCCGGACCTGGAAGAACTGGCGCGTGCCTACCATTTGCCGTTCAAGCGTATCAGCGATGCCGCCGAATTGGACCAGGGCCTGGCCGAGGCCATGCAAATGCCGCGGCCGATGATTCTGGAAGTCCTGTTGATGAAGGATGAGGCATTGAGCCCGAAAGTCGCCGCGATTCCGCAGGCCGATGGTTCGATGACCTCCATGCCGCTGGAAGATATGTCCCCCTTGCTGCCGCTGGCAGTACTGGAGGAAGAAATGGCTGGCAACATCGCCCCGGTATCGCGCCAGGTTCGGCAGCAGGTCAAGTGATGAAGCGCCACGTCCTGTTCGACTTCGACGGCACCTTGGTTGACTCCGCGCCGGCCATTCTGGCCTGCTTTGCCCGTGCGCTGAAGGCACACGGCCTGCAGGCCATGTGCCCTATAGACGCCAGCCTGATCGGGCCGCCTTTGCGCCAGACGCTGGCGACACTCAGCGGTAGTAGCGACGCAGTATTGCTTGATGCCCTGAGCGCTTCGTTCAAGGACATCTACGACGCCGAAGCCTGCCTGGAAACGGCCGCCTATGTCGGGTGCCAGGCGGCCTTGGAACAGCTACATGAGCAGGGCTTCAGTCTGTCCATCGCGACCAATAAGCGGTTGCTGCCAACCCAGCGCATCATTGCGGCATTAGGTTGGCAAGGGCTGTTCAGCGAAGTGTATGCCAGTGACTCCTACCCTGATCGCTATTCGGACAAGGCCGGCATGATCGCTGCCTTGCTGGAGGATGGCGGCATTGCAGCGCAATCGGCTCTCTACATTGGCGATACCGTCGCAGACGGTCGTGCAGCGGCTGCCAATGGTGTCGAGTTCTGGCCCGTCGCTTGGGGTTATGGTCAATTTGCCAGTCATGAGCAGCCATTGCCTTCGCCGCAAAAGTTGCTGGAACGCCTGGTGCGCGCATGATGACAACCACGACAGCCAGTGCATGCCCCTGCTGCGGATCCATCGAGATGCAGTTGCCCAGCCCTGCGTACACACCCTGCCGGCTGTGCGGGCATCGTTGGCGGCTGCCGATGGACCAGGCGGGCTACTATGAAACCCTGGTTGCACGTAACGATCTGAACACACCTTGGTTCAAGCGCAAGATGCGTGAGCGCGTCGCTGCGGTTTCTGACTTGCTGCAGACGGGCAGGGAGCGTGTGCTCGAAGTCGGCTGTGCGGAAGGTGAACTCGGGCGTGAGATCAAGGCGCGCTTTGCCGTCACCTATGAGGGTGTGGAGTTGTCGCAAGACAGGGTGCTGGCCGAGCAGAAGCTTGACCGCGTCTTCCATACGCCGACCAGCCAGATCGAGGCAGCGCCGTACCAGCTGATCGTGTCCTTTCATGTGCTGGAGCATATCGCCCGACCCGAGCAGGAGCTTGCTGCCTGGTCGAGTCTTCTTGGTGCAGACGGGCGTGTGCTGATCGAGGTGCCGAACCAGGCGGGGCATCCGCTGCTGGCCAGTGATCGCAATCTCGAGCACCTGCACCAGTTCACCCCGGCGTCGCTGACCCTGCTGCTTGCACGTTGCGGCTTTAGTTGTGATGGGGTGTCCGTGGGGCATTACGAATCACCGGTCTACCCGGACTCGATCCGCATCGTCGCCCGCCTGCAACTTGGGGCAGAGCGCCGCGAGCAGCTTCTGCTGCAGCGTTTTCGTGAAAGAACCGGCGGCCCGTTCCTGGTGTACGGAATTGGCGGCGACTACCTCAATTACCTGGCACCGTTAGCCGAGTCGCTGGATATCCACGCCTTGCTGGACTCATCCGAAGCGAAATGGGGGCAACGCCTGGGTAAACACGTGGTGTGTGCCTACGACCCGCAAGCGCATGCGGAATTACCCATCGTCATCTGCTCCATCCGCTTCGCCGCAGAAATCCGTCAGCACCTGCTCAACCTCGGGATTGCAGCGCAGCGTATCATCGGTCTGGATAGCATCTATGAAGACGCCTGATTCCATTCTCGCCGGGGATTTGAGCGGTATTCTCGCCGCCCCGTTGCCTTGGGAGGCCCTGTACGGTCGTCACATCCTGGTCACCGGCGCCTCGGGTTTTATCGGGGGGCATGTAGTCGAGGCCCTGGCCTGGCTCAATCGCCTTCAGCCCCAGGCGAACCTGCATGTGTATGCCCTGGCTCGGGACCTGGAAAAACTGCGTCAACGCATGCCCTGGCTGGATATGCCTGGTGAAGTGACGCCTCTGATCCAGGATGTCACCCAGCCCTGCGGCCTTGCTGCGCCACTGGATTTCATCATCCATGCCGCCAGCCCTGCCAGCCCCAAGGACTATCTGCAGCGCCCGGTCGATACGATTCGCGCCAATACCGATGGCACCGGGGCACTGCTTGAGCTGGCCCTGGAAAAGCAGGCACGTTTCCTGTTCCTCAGCAGCGGTGCGGTGTACGGCGACAATCCCTGGCAAACCGATGCGATCGCGGAAGGTGATTTTGGCCGTGAAGACCCGTTGGCTCCACGGGCCTGCTATGGCGAGAGCAAGCGCCTGGCCGAAACCCTGTGCCGGGCCTACCACACCCAGTACGGTGTGGATGCCAGGATCGCGCGAATTTCCCATTGCTATGGGCCGGGTATGCGTCTGGATGATGGCCGGGCGATTTCCGATCTGCTTGCCGATGTACTTCACAATCGGGATATCCAGCTGGATTCCGATGGAAGCGCCTCGCGTCCGTTCTGCTACGTCTCCGATACCGTGCTCGGGCTGTTCCACATTCTGTTTCAGGGTGAAGCAGGCCATGCCTATAACGTTGGTGAAACGCAGGAAACCAGCATCCTGGAATTGGCCGAAAAGTTGATTGCCTCAGCCGGTAAGGCAGGGCAGCTCATGGTCAGGCCGAAGGCGCGCAGTGGTCCGGCGCCCGCCGTGAGAAGCGCTGGGCATTTCAATATCGACAAGATCCGCGCTTTGGGGTGGGCGCCACTCACATCTCTGGATGTGGGTTTAACCAGACTCTTGCAGGCCAATACATGAACGCTCCCGATTCGCGTCCGACTCTGATTGGTTACCTCCCCCCGCCTGAGGGGATTAGAAAGACAGGGGCCAATTACCAGTATCATTCCCAATTTATCAATATTGGGGACATTGTTTACGCCCATGCCGGCGCGCTGTTGACTTCGGGGCGCAATTTTGAGGCCTGGAACTTTCGGATGACCGCAGAAGAGGTCAATGAGCGATTTTCCAAGGTGATATTTTTCATCCCTTGCAGGATTGCGCCGCCTCCGTATGACCAGGATGGTTATCCTTACGCCTACGTCACGGACTTTATCGAAAAACTGAAGATTCCTTTTTTCAGTCTTGGCGAATCCATTCAAGCCAGGGAGTACGATTATCAGCCCGGGTTCCACAAGCAGCTTTCCCCTGCGGTGGTCCGCTATCTGAGTGTGATCGCCGATAGATCGCCGGTGGTGGGGACGCGCGGCTATTATTCAGCGGACGTGCTGAATAGCCTCGGGATCAAGAATGCCGTTCCCTTAGGCTGCCCATCCCTCTACTTGAATGGCCCTGCGCTGCGCACATCCTTGATGGAGGTGCCGAGCAACCCTGAAAAGGTTGCGGTGTGCTACTCGAACTACCAGGGCAATCGGCATAGCCGGATCGACGACTTTCTTCGCCTGGCCAGTGAGCAGGATTATTACTATGTCGAGCAGGTCTTTGGCCTGCTTGCGCAGGCGCTCTATTACCCCGGGAAGGTCAGCGGGGCCGATATCCATGCGGCGCGGCGGTTCTATAAAGACTTGGCGCCTGTGCTTGCCTTGTTGAAAAAAAAGCGCGTTCGCTACTTTACAAACTACAGCCTGTGGAAGGAATTCCTCGGGTCGATGGATTTTGTGTTCGGGGCCAGAATGCACGGTTTGACGCCGGCGATCCATGCCGGAAAACCTGCCGTTTTCATTGCGCACGATTCAAGGGTGCGGGAAATGTGCGAGTTTTTTTCACTGCCGTTTGTGGCGGAACATGAACTGCCCGCATCAATGGATATCAACTTCTTCTTGTCACGCTGTGACTACACCGCAACGCTTTCGCAGTATCAGGACGCGTATGCGCGATTCGTTCAGACGCTGCGCGCGCTTGGGCTGGACGGCAATATCGATGCAGCGGGTTCGATTATTGACTGCTGGGAGCCCGCGCCTGACGTGCAGGTGGCCGGCGAGGAGCGAGTTCCCCGTTACTCACCCGAAGAAATGTTTAACCTGGAACAGCAACTTGCCATTTGCGCCGGGATTCCGGACGAGGCCTTTGTGAGGCTTGCCCAGATCCGTGATATTTCTCAAAGTTGGTACCGTTCTCGCCTCAATACACAGGCGGGCTAAGACCGCTCTTTTGGCCAGTTATTGTTGCGTCTTCCGTTTTGGCAAGGCCGTTCGTAAAGTTCAGGGTAGGCGATATGAGAGCGTGTGAAATTTGTGGCGCAAGCCATCCGGAGCAACTGCACCGTCAGCATTTTCTGTTCCCGGGGCTTCCCCAGGCAGTCCATTACGATGTGGTGGCCTGTCGCAACTGCGGTTTTGCCTACGCCAGCGACATTCCGGATCAGTCGGCGCTCGATCAGTTCTATCAGAACGTCGAGCATCACCTGCATACCGACCTGCCGCCCGGGTTGGCACGTATTCATGGCGATTTCTTCCACTTCGTCCAGCAACATGCAGACTTGGCAAGCGACGCTCGCATTCTCGATATCGGTTCGGGCATGGGTCATTTCCTTGCACATTTCAAACAGGCAGGCTTCCAGCGCTTACTAGGCATGGAGCCCAGCCCAGCTGCAGCCAAGCTGGCGCACGAAATCTACGGAGTAGAGATCAGAAGCGCGACCGTGGATGCTTTCGTCACTGAAGAGCGCTTCCAGTTGATCAGTCTTTGCGGCGTGCTGGAGCATATTGCCGACCTGCGCAACAGCCTGGCGAAGATTGCGGCGCTGCTGGCGGATGACGGCTATCTGTTCATCGCTGTTCCCGATGCCGAAGCCTTCGGCAAGACGCCGCCGGCTGAGCCCTTCCTCGAGTTTGCACTGGAACACATCAACTTCTTCAGTGCTGCCAGCCTCGACAACCTGCTGGCGGCTAACGGCTTCGAGAAAGTGACGGTGATCTCCCAGCACAACGATTTCTACGACAACCATTACCTGCTGGCCATGTACCGCAAGACCAGCCCGGCAGCGAAGCGTTTCACGGTTGATGCTGTGGCGGCTGCCAGCCTGCTCAGTTATGTCGAGCTTTCACGGCAGGTATTGCGCCCGGTGGAAGCGCTGGCCCAGCAACTGGAGGCCAGTGCTGAGCCGGTGCTGATCTGGGGCGCTGGCGCGCTTACCAGCCGGTTGCTCTGCGATACCCGGCTGGGCAAGGCCAATGTCTGCGGCATCGTCGACCGGAACAGGAACCTGCAGGGCAAATCCCTGCTCGGTGTGACCATTACCGGCCCCGATGAGCTGGCGCAGCACCAGGGGGCCACGGTCTTCATTGCCAGTACCACTTACGCTGCAGAGATCCGCGACACACTGACCCAGCAACATCACTGGCGCGGCAGAATCCTCAGCCTCGCAACCGGAGCCCGGTAATGCCGATGAACACGCTCAACCACATCCGTACGGCCTATGAGGCCGGGGGCTCTGCCAAGCAGGATTACATCGAGGCCATTCACGCGCGGCACGCCAGCCTGTTCGAGTACCCTGAGTTTATCGCCGGTACCGATGTGGAGTCTTTGCGCATTCTGCCAGAGGGCATCTTCGTGCGTTCCCGCTCGCAGCAGGTCGAGTTGTTTCTGGATCCCCAGGACCAGCACCTGGTGCCCTGTACCCTGATGAACTTCCGTGCCTATGAAACACAGGAAACCGAGTTCCTCAAAGCCATCACCCAGGAAAACGCGGTGATTCTGGACATCGGCGCCAATTGCGGCTGGTATGCCCTGGCGCTGGCTCGGCATTGCCCGTCGGCGCGGATTCACGCCTTCGAACCAATCCCCCATACCTATGAGATTCTCGAGCGCAACATCCGCCACAACGGCTTGTTCAACATAGAGGCGCACCGGCTGGCCTTTTCAAACCAGCAGGCGACGCTGGAGTTTCTCTACACGCCCAACTGCTCCGGCGCCACTTCCCAGGTCCTGGCCGGGCAACCGGGCCGCCAGGAAAGCCTGCAGAAGGTGTCCTGCCCGGCCACGACGCTGGATAGCTTCTGCGCGCAGCATGAGCTGGCGCCCCAGATCATCAAGTGCGATGTGGAAGGGGCGGAGTTGATGGTGATCCAGGGTGGCGAGGCGATGCTCGCTCAACACAAACCGGTGATTCTGATCGAGCTGTTGAGAAAGTGGGCCAGGAAGTTCGATTACCACCCTAACGAGGTGGTGGAGCGGCTCGATGGTCTTGGCTACCAGGCTTACACCCTGAGCGAAGAGGGGCTACGCCCGTGCCCTGGCATTGACGAGGAAACCCAGGAAACCAACTTTGTCTTTCTCCACGGGCAGAAGCACCGTGAGATCCCTGATCTGGTGCGGTCGTTGCCATGAACCCAGCCATTCCGTCGCTGACCGTTGCGCTGCTGACCTACAATCGACTGCACTACCTCGAGCAGTCCATCGCTGCCGTCCTGGCCCAGAGCTATGAGGATTTCGAGCTGCTGGTACTCGACAATGGCAGCAGTGACGGGACTGCGGAGTTTATCCTGCGCTTGCAGGACCCGCGAATCCGCTACGTCAGGAATTCCCGCAACATCTCCAGTGTGGAGTTCAACTGCCGTTCGGCTTATCACCTTGCCCTTGGGCGACGGGTGATCGTGACCCATGACGATGATGTCATGGAGCGAGACATGCTTGAACGGCAGATGCGTTTCATGGATTGCCATCCAGAAGTGCGGCTGGTGTGGACTCGCGTCAGTGACATTGATCAGGATGGGGATGCGCTAGTCGGCGAGCACACCCTGCCTGAATCGGAGCGAGTCTTCGCTCCAGGGGAATACATCAGCAGTTTTCTCAAGGAGCGGTTGTGGCCTATGCCCAGCGGCGTGATGCTGGAGCGGGCCGTACTGCCCAGCTTCTATGCGGTACACGCGTGCCTCGGCGACGCGGCTGCCCACAAGAAAACATTGGAGACGGCAGGCATCGAGGACGTGCTGATGCCGGCGCGTATCAACCGCCGGCATGCTATCGGCTTCCTCGATCAGCCGTTGCTGCGCCGTCGGCTGCACACCAGGCAGTTCTCCCATGTGGCAAGCCTGTCGCTACCAGGGGTCGCTCTCTATCGAGACCTGAAGCACATTGCCAGGGGCGTGCCTGGTCTGGAGGTAGAGGCCCTTCATTTTGATGCCTACGTGGCGCGCTTCGCGATTCAGGAAGCCATTACCACCCAGGTGGGTCAGGCAATCGACAAGCACATTCTGAAGAAGATTGGTAAAACGGCCGACAGCCTGCTGCGCAACTTGGAGCAAGCCCCCGACGCCTTTCTGGCGGGCTTGCCAGTCTTCCTGCTAGCCCAGCTTCTGTTGCTGGGGGACCAGGTGTGCCCGCTGGACAAGTTGTCGGTTTCCGGGCATGCCAGCGCTACCCGGCAACTTCTGAAATGGACGCGCAAAACCGTTGAAAACCCAGGCTCGAGCATTCTGGCCGGCCTGGAGGGGCGCAGGATCATCATCTTTGGTAGCGCCTTCATCGCCGCATTGCTGATTCTTGAAGCCAGAAACAAAGGTGGACAGGTCGTCGCCTGTATAGACTCCAACCTCAATCGCCAGGGCACGCAAATGCTCGGCGTGCCCATCCAGCCCTTGGCCTGGATGAGTGAGCAAGTGGAACAGGACGATGTCGTGATCATCAGCTCCGAGCGGGACCATGAACATTACATCGAAGCGCTTGTCCGCCAACATCTCACGGCGCCGGCACGCATCGTGTCGTGGAAAGAGCTGACGGAATCTGCGTGATTCAGGGCATAGAGGCTTCGTGCCGACAGGCGCCGTGTCGCTTGACGCAAGCGAGCAACATTTTTTGGGGGAAGTGACAGCATGACGAATTGGGCTTTGATCGCGGGTGGGCGTTGTACCGGGCAACCTTGGCGAGTGCTGGTTGCCGGGTTTTGCCTGGACGATGAGCAGGCCTTCCTGCTGTCCGATGCGCACTGGCAAGAACTACAACGGCAATTGCCGCTGCAGCCCCTGGCGGCCTATGGCCTGAGCAATGGGCTGGTGTTCGAGCGAGCTACCGAAGCCGCCGGAGAGTGCGACGGCGTCTTTCTGATTGCCCACCCTCGTCAAGCCAATGCCTTGTTCGCGTTGCCGTCACAGGTGCGGCGTTATCTGCTGCTACGTTCTTCCGAGCAATTTGGGGCGCTACAGGACGATACCTGCTTCAGCAAGGTTCTGATTCCGGCGAAGGGAGAGCCTGTCAGTACTTCGAGGGTGCACATCGATTACTTGAAACTTCCCGATGCGCCCGGATCCGATGCGCAAGCGTGGCCACTGACGCGAGAAGCTGAAGACCGCGACCATTCCAGGAATTACCATTGTTCGGCGGACTTCTGGCTCTATAAAGTCACCACTGCAATCGCTGATGATGCTGCTGCCGTACGGCAGTTCGAGCCGCTGCTGAGTGTCGTTATTCCGACCTACAACTATGGGCGCTATCTTGCCCAGTGTGTTCAGTCGGTGCTCGATCAGGGTGTGGAGAATATCGAGATCCTGGTGCTGGACAACGCTTCCACGGACGATACCGCCGAGGTAATGGCGGCATTCGCGGGCAACCCGAAAGTGCGATACATCCGTAACCGATACAATTACGGCCCGGGTTACAACTGGCGAAATGGCCTGCGTATCGCGCAGGGGCGTTACTTCACGTTCCTTTCCGCCGACGACTATTTCAATCCGGGCCATCTGTCGCGTCTGTTGCCTACGCTGGAGAGCCAGCCCAACGTGGCGGTTGGCTATACCGGCATTCGCTGGGTCGATGGTTCGGGGCAGGCATTGAACCAGCCTCGTCACCCCGGCTACCGCAATGGCGACTATGTCGGCGGGCGTAATGAAGTCGCTGATCTGCTCATCTACGACAGCTACATGACGCCTTCGGCCGTCATCTACCGGCGTGAGATTTTTTGCCGGGTCTGGAATCCAGGCAACAGCTACGGTGCCGGCGACTGGGAAATGGTCGTGCAGATGGCGGAGCGTTACCCCGATTTCGCCTACGTCGATATGCCGGGTGTCAGCTATCGCTGGCATGGTGCGCAGTATTCGAGCGGGTTTTATGCCTCCAGCGAGCCATTGATGGGGCACCTTGCCATTGTCGAGGGGGTATTCGAGCGCAATGCGCAGCATCATCTTCACGGGCGTGAGCGCGAGGTGGCCGGGCACCTCAAGCGGCGTCTGGATCTGTATCCTGACGAGCAGGGTTCCGAGCTGGGGGCCCGGGCACGCCGGCTTTGCGAGCGCCTGGAAGAACAAGCGCGGCAGCAAGAGCAGGCGTTGTTCTCTGTTATCCTGACAACCTTCAACCGCCCGCAATTGCTCAAGGATGCGCTGAACAGCATTGCGCATCAGTCCTTCAAGGACTTTGACGTCATCCTGGTCAATGACAATGGCGAGCCGGTCGAGTCGCTGCTGGCTGAGTACGATTTCCCGATCACGTACATCCGCCAAGGCCGCAATCGCGGCCCGGCCGCTGCCCGTAATACCGCTTTGCATCTGGCCCGTGGCCGGTATGTCGTTTATCTGGACGATGACGACCTGTACCTGCCTGACCACCTTGAAACACTGGCCAAAGCGCTGGATACCCACCCCGACAGTGTGGTGTACACGGATGCAGTGTTCATTCAGGAAACGATTGCGGCGGGCAAGCGGACCGAGGTGGCGCGTGAACAACGCTATCCACACGAGGCCTACTCCCGGGAGCGTTTGCTGGTAAACAACTACATCCCGATCAACACCTTTGCCTGCCCACGCGCGCTTGCACTTGCCGTGGGCGACTTCGACGAGTCGCTGGCAGGCTTGGAGGATTGGGATTTCCTCATGCGCCTGAGCGCGCGAAGCGCCTTTCATCATGTGCGCAGCGAGACGGTGGAAGTCCGTATGCGGCGGGACGACAATGCACCTGCACGACGCTCCGAGCAGGCACTGAAAGATTACCCAGCGCTTTATCGCGAGTTGTATGCGCGCCATGGCGACGTTGGCAGCGAAGAAGTACAGCGCGGGCGCCAGCAAATGCTGGAGCATCTGGGTGGCAAGCCCAAGGCGTTGACACTGCAAACCTGGCTGGCCGAACGCGTTCCGGATGCCATGCAGAGTCGCCTGATCGAACAGCGTCTGCGCGCCCATCAGGGTGGCCCTGTGATCGGGGTAATCGTGGTGGACGCTGACGGGCGCGCCGATGCATTGAAAGCTTCTCTGCAAAGCCTGGGTAGCGATCACTGCCTTTATTCCACTTTGAAAATTGTGGCGCTGACGCCGGGCGAGGCTCCCGCGACTTCGGCGCAGGACAAGCTGCATTTCGTGCGTCTGACCGATGCCAGCCTGAGCGATCAGCTGAACCAGGCAGCTCAGGCGGGTGAATTTGACTGGTTCATGCTGGTAGACGCGGGGAGTGAGTTCACTGCAAGTGGCTTGCTGATTGCCGCGCTTGACCTGTTGGCGGCGCCGGGCTGTCGGGCCGTCTATGGTGATGAGGGTTTGCGTTCCGATGGGTCAGAAATGGGCGCTGTGCTGCGCCCTGATCTAAACCTTGATCTACTGCTCAGTTTGCCGGCGAGCCTGTCACGCCACTGGCTGTTCAACCGGCAGGTGTGGCTGGAAATGGGCGGCTTCCGCCAGGAGGCGGGCCAGGCATTCGAGCTGGATTACATCCTGCGCCTGATCGAGTCTGCCGGTTTCGAGGGGCTGGGGCATATCAGCGAGCCGTTGTTGGTCTGCGATGCCCCGTCGCTGCGCGACTGCCCGGACGAGCGCGGGGTCATCCAGCGCCATCTGCATGCCCGCGGTTTTGCACAGGCGCGCATCGGGTCTCGTCTGCCCGGGCGTTATGATCTGGACTATGGCGCCCCCGGCGACGCACCGGTCAGCATCCTGATCCTGCTCCAGGGCAACAGCACCGAGCGGGTGCAGCGCTGCATGGAAACCATTCTGGAGAAGACAACCTATCGAAACTACGAGGTGCTGCTGCTGGCGCGTGATAATGCCGGCCCGGCAGTAAACGGCTGGCTCGACAACGTTGCCCGGCTTGGCACCGATGCCATTCGTTGCTTGCGATTCCCTGCCGGCATGGCGCCTGTGCAAATGCGCAACCAGGCCGCCGGGCAGGCCCGTGGTGATTTCCTGCTGTGGCTGGACGAAGGCGCTGCGGTGCTCGATAACGATTGGTTGCAGCAGATGCTCAACCACGGCATGCGCCAGGAAGTCGGCGTGGTGGGGGCCAAACTGGTGGCGGGGGACGCTACCATCAGCCATGCCGGTTTCGTGCTCGGCCTGAATGGCCCTGTTGGCGAAGCTTTTGCCGGTCAGCCGATGGACGCGTCCGGCTATCTGCAGCGCCTGCAAGTGGACCAGAACTATGTCGCCGTGAGCGGCAAGTGCCTGCTGGTGAACAAAAGCCTGTTCCTGGAGGCGGGCGGTTTCGACGAGTCCCCCGAGTTGCAGCGCTGGACGGATGTTGATCTGTGCCTGCGCCTGCACCGTGGCGGCTACCTGAACGTGTGGACGCCGCGTGTTCAGTTGCTGCTAAGTGAGGATGCTGTAACGCCGGCCACCGCCGCAGAAGAAGATGCCTTGTATGACCGCTGGCTGCCTGTACTGGCACGCGACCCGCTCCACAACCCGAACTTCTCGCTGTCTTCCGACAATGGCCTCGGCCTGGCGCCCTCCGGTCTGAGCTGGCGACCGTTGTCGTCCTGGAAACCGCTGCCGACGATCCTCGCCCATGCGGCGGACAGAGGAGGGTGTGGCAACTACCGGGTCATCCAGCCGCTGGATACGCTCAACCGCGAGGGGCTGGCCGAGGGGGTGGTGGCGTGGAATTATCTGGCGCCTGCCGAACTTGAGCGTTATCAGCCGGATAGCATCATCCTGCAGCGCCAGGTTGGCGACGAGCAGATTGAGCATATACGCCGGATGCACGCGTTTTCGCGGGCTTTCAAGGTCTTCGAGCTGGACGACTACCTGCCCAACCTGCCGCTCAAGAGCGTGCACAGGGCGCACATGCCCAAGGACATTCTGCGGTCCATACGTCGCAGTCTTTCCTATGTGGACCGCTTTGTCGTCTCCACGCAGCCGCTGGCCGAGGCCTTCGCCGGCGTACATGGCGATATCCGCGTGGTACCCAACACGCTGGATACCCGCTACTGGAGCGGCCTCAAGGCCCTGCGCCGGCAGTCGCGCAAGCCGCGTGTCGGCTGGGCGGGTGGGGCGAGCCACACGGGCGACCTGGAAGTGATCGCGGACGTGGTCAAGGAATTGGCCAACGAGGTGGAATGGGTGTTCTTCGGCATGTGCCCGGACAAGCTGCGGCCTTATGTTCATGAGTTCCACCCGAGTGTCTCGATTGAGCAATACCCCGCGACGCTGGCCAGGATGAACCTGGACCTGGCCCTGGCGCCGGTCGAGCAGAACCTGTTCAACGAGTGCAAGAGCAACCTGCGTTTGCTGGAGTACGGCGCCTGTGGTTTCCCGGTGATCGCCAGCGACCTGCGTTGCTACCAGGGCTACAGCGATTTGCCGGTCACACTGGTGAAGAACCGTTTCCGAGGCTGGGTAGATGCCATTCGCATGCACATCTCTGATCTGGATGCCACGGCGAAGGCGGGCGATGCACTGCGCAATGCAGTGCTGGGCGGCTGGATGCTCGAAGGCGACAACCTGAGCAACTGGCGCAAGGCCTGGCTGCCGGACTGATACATTGTCGTAGGCCTGGATCGGCCTCTTCGCGGGCTTGCCCGCACCCACAGGTACAGCGCAGGGCTTGACTCCTATGCTGGCCCTGTGGGAGCGGGCAAGCCCGCGAAGAGGCCGGCACAGGCAACACAAATCCCCATCTCCGGCACGGCTATTGCTACACCGCTGGCAACACACCGTTTTTATGACGGTCAGCCACGCGAGAGAGCACGATGCCCCAGGCCGCCCACGTAACCCGAGCCCCCGATCATCAGGGGCAGACCCCGATCGAGCAGGACAGCCACCAGGGTATCGAGCAAGCCTTCGCCCTGTTCAATCAGGTATCCAGCCAACTCAGCCAGTCCTACAGCCTGCTCGAAGCCCGGGTCAGTGAACTCAAAGGCGAGCTGGCCGTGGTCAGTGCCCAGCGCATCGAGGAACTGAGCGAAAAGGAACGCCTGGCCAACCGTCTGCAGAACCTGCTGGACCTGCTGCCTGGCGGGGTGATCGTGATCGATGGCCATGGCCTTGTACGTGAAGCCAACCCGGCTGCCTGCGAACTGCTCGGCGAACCGCTGATCGGCGAGTTATGGCGTCAGGTGATCGCCCGCAGCTTTGCACCACGCAAGGACGATGGCCATGAAATCTCGCTGCGCGACGGCCGCCGGCTGTCCATCGCCACCCGCTCGCTGGATGCCGAACCCGGCCAGCTGGTGCTGCTCAACGACCTGACTGAAACCCGTCGCCTGCAAGACCAACTGGCCCGCCACGAGCGCCTGTCGTCGTTGGGGCGCATGGTCGCCTCGCTGGCGCACCAGATCCGCACGCCGCTGTCGGCCGCCATGCTCTACGCCAGCCACCTCGCTGACAGCGAGCAACAGCTGAGCCCGGAAACCCGCCAGCGCTTCGCCGGTACCTTGAAGGAGCGCCTGCACGAGCTGGAGCACCAGGTGCGTGACATGCTGGTGTTCGCCCGTGGCGAGTTGCCGCTGGGTGATCGGGTTACCCCAAAAGCCCTTTTCCAGGCCCTGCAGCAGGCGGCTCAGGCGCATGTGCAGGGGCACACCGTGCGCTGGCAGTGCGACAGCCATCTGGGTGAGCTGCTGTGCAATCGCGACACCCTGGTCGGCGCCTTGCTCAACCTGATCGAAAATGCCCTGCAGGCCAGCGACGGCCCAGCGCGCTTGAAGGTGCACCTGTTCCGTCGCGAGCGCACCCTGCATCTGTGTGTCAGTGACGCCGGCAGCGGTATCGCCGCCGAGTTGTTGGCGCGCCTTGGCGAGCCGTTTCTCACCACCAAGGCCACTGGCACCGGCCTCGGCCTGGCGGTGGTCAAGGCTGTGGTGCGTGCGCATCAGGGCGCTATCAGCCTGCGCTCGAAGGTGGGCCGAGGCACCTGCGTGCGGGTAGAGCTGCCGTTGATCGACGGGCAATTGGCGGAGGGGGTGTAATGGCAATCAAGGTGCTGCTGGTCGAGGACGACCGCGTATTGCGCCAGGCGCTGGGCGATACCCTGGAAATCGGCGGTTTCGCCTACCAGGCAGTGGGCAGTGCCGAAGAAGCGCTGGAGGCGGTGGTGGATGATGCCTTCAGCCTGGTGGTCAGCGATGTGAACATGCCCGGTATGGACGGGCATCAGTTGTTGAGCCAGTTGCGCCGCCAGCAACCTCAGCTGCCGGTGCTGTTGATGACGGCGCACGCCGCCGTCGAGCGTGCCGTCGAAGCAATGCGCCAAGGTGCTGCCGACTATCTGGTCAAACCGTTCGAGCCAAAGGCGCTGCTCAGCCTGGTCGAGCGGCATGCCGCCGGGCGGGTGTCCGCTGACGAGGGCCCGGTGGCCTGTGAGCCGGCCAGCCGCCAGTTGCTGGAGTTGGCCGCACGCGTGGCGCGCAGTGACTCGACCGTGCTGATTTCTGGTGAGTCGGGCACCGGCAAGGAAGTGCTGGCGCGCTACATTCACCAGCAGTCGCCGAGGGCGGCGCAGCCCTTTGTGGCAATCAACTGCGCGGCCATCCCCGACAACATGCTCGAAGCCACCCTGTTCGGCCATGAAAAGGGTGCCTTCACCGGTGCCATCGCCGCCCAGGCCGGCAAGTTCGAGCAGGCCGAAGGCGGTACCCTGCTGCTCGACGAAATCTCGGAAATGCCAATGGCCTTGCAGGCCAAGCTGCTGCGTGTGCTGCAGGAGCGCGAAGTGGAACGGGTGGGCGGGCGCAAGCCGATCAGCCTGGATATCCGCGTGCTGGCCACGACCAACCGCGACCTGGCCGGCGAAGTAGCGGCCGGGCGCTTCCGTGAAGACCTGTTCTACCGCCTGTCAGTGTTCCCCCTGGCTTGGTGCCCGTTGCGTGAGCGCCCGGGCGACATCCTGCAACTGGCCGAGCGCCTGCTGGCGCGCCATGCGGCCAAGATGAAACACGCCCCGGTACGCCTGTCGCCGCAGGCCCGGGCTTGCCTGCAGGCCTATGCCTGGCCGGGCAACGTGCGTGAACTGGACAACGCGCTTCAGCGGGCGCTGATCCTGCAGCAGGGTGGGGTGATCGAGGCGGCGGATTTTTGTCTGGCAGGCGCCATTCCCTTGTCGGCTGGCACGTCGCCATCACTTGAAGCCACTGCCGAGGCCAGCGGGCTGGGCGATGACATGCGCCGCCATGAGTACCAGATGATCATCGATACCCTGCGCGCCGAGCGCGGTCGGCGCAAAGAGGCGGCCGAGCGCCTGGGCATCAGCCCGCGCACCTTGCGTTACAAGCTGGCGCAGATGCGCGATGCCGGGTTCGACGTCGAGGCCAGCCTGTTCGGCTGACAGGCAAATCATCTGCAACTGGCGCGGACCTCTGTGGGAGCGGCCTTGTGTCGCGAAAGGGGCGCGAAGCCGCTCCCACAGGAATTGTGTGATGCCTGGGAAATTAGTCGCAAAGGCTGGCACCTTTGTTGCTTTACGTAGGCTATTCGCCGCATGAGTGTCAAAAAAATGCGGCCGCAGGAGAGAGAAGGGTCATGAGCCAAGGTGTTGAATTCAATCGTCTGATGCTGGACATGCGGGCCATGCAGGCCGATGCCATGTCGCTGCCCAAGGTCGCCGCCGCCCCCGAGCTGGCGCCGGGGCAGAGTACTTTTGCCGACATGCTTGGCCAGGCCATCGGCAAGGTGCATGAGACCCAGCAGGCATCGACCCAGCTGGCCAATGCCTTCGAGATCGGCAAGAGCGGCGTCGACCTGACCGACGTGATGATCGCTTCGCAAAAGGCCAGTGTGTCGATGCAGGCCATGACCCAGGTACGCAACAAACTGGTACAGGCGTACCAGGACATTATGCAGATGCCGGTTTGAGGACGGAAGTAGACCATGGCTGAAGCAGTCGTCGACAACCCCCCCGCCAAGACGGGCCCGGCAGCGGCCAAGCGCCCGCTGCCAGGTATGTCGTTCCTGGAAAACATCGCGCAGATGCCCATGCTGCGCCAAGTCGGCCTCATGGTCGGCCTGGCGGCCAGCGTGGCAATCGGCTTTGCCGTGGTGCTGTGGTCGCAACAACCCGATTACCGTCCGCTGTACGGCAGCCTGTCGGGCATGGACACCAAGCAGGTCATGGACACCCTGGGTGCTGCTGACATCCCCTATAACGTCGAGCCCAACTCCGGTGCTCTGCTGGTCAAGGCCGACGACCTCTCCCGTGCCCGCCTGAAACTGGCGGCCGCCGGCGTGGCGCCCAGCGATGGCAACGTCGGTTTCGAACTGCTCGACAAGGAGCAGGGGCTGGGCACCAGCCAGTTCATGGAAGCCACTCGCTACCGCCGCAGCCTGGAAGGCGAGCTGGCGCGTACCGTTTCCAGCCTGAACAACGTCAAGGCCGCACGCGTGCACCTGGCCATCCCGAAAAGCTCTGTGTTCGTGCGCGACGACCGCAAGCCTAGCGCCTCGGTACTGGTCGAGCTGTACCCGGGCCGTGCCCTGGAAGCCGGTCAGGTGTCGGCCATCGTCAACCTGGTGGCGACCAGTGTGCCGGAGCTGGACAAATCCCAGGTCACCGTGGTCGACCAGAAAGGTAACTTGCTGTCCGAGCAGCTGCAGGACTCTGCCCTGACTGAGGCCGGCAAGCAGTACGACTACAGCCGCCGTATGGAAAGCATGCTTACCCAGCGCGTGCGCAACATCTTGCAGCCTGTCCTGGGCAATGACCGATACAAGGCCGAAGTGTCCGCCGACCTGGACTTCAGTGCCGTCGAGTCGACTGCCGAGCAGTTCAACCCCGACCAGCCGGCGCTGCGCAGCGAGCAGTCGGTTGACGAGCAACGCGCCAGCACCCAGGGCCCGCAAGGTGTGCCTGGCGCGCTGAGCAACCAGCCGCCAGGCGCCGCTTCGGCACCGCAAACCACCGGTGGCGCCGCTACCCCGGCCGCAGCCATTCAGCCTGGCCAGCCGCTGGTGGATGCGAACGGCCAGCAGATCATGGACCCGGCCACCGGCCAGCCGATGCTCGCACCGTACCCGTCGGACAAACGCCAGCAAAGCACCAAGAACTTCGAGCTGGACCGCTCCATCAGCCACACCCGCCAGCAGCAGGGGCGCATGACCCGCCTGTCGGTGGCAGTGGTGGTAGACGACCAGGTCAAGATCGACCCGGCCACCGGCAACACCAGCCGTGCACCGTGGGCCGCCGAAGACCTGGCGCGCTTCACCCGCCTGGTGCAGGACGCGGTCGGCTTCGACGCCAGCCGTGGTGACAGCGTGACGGTGATCAACGTGCCATTTGCCGCCGACCGTAACGAAGAAATTGCCGATATCGCCTTCTACCAGCAGCCGTGGTTCTGGGACATCGTCAAGCAAGTGCTGGGCGTGGTGTTCATTCTGGTACTGGTGTTCGGCGTGCTGCGGCCGGTGCTCAACAACATCACAGGGGGCGGCAAGCAGGCCGCTTCGGATAGCGACATGGAGCTGGGCGGCATGGTGGGGTTGGATGGCGAACTGGCCAACGACCGCGTCAGCCTGGGTGGCCCGACAAGCATTCTGCTGCCTAGCCCGAGCGAGGGTTACGAGGCACAGCTCAACGCAATCAAAGGCCTGGTGGCCGAAGACCCGGGCCGTGTAGCCCAGGTCGTCAAAGACTGGATCAACGCCGATGAGTGATAACCGAGCCGTTACCGCCAAGCTGAGCCGTGTCGACAAGGCGGCAATCCTGCTGCTTTCGCTGGGCGAGACCGATGCGGCCCAGGTGCTGCGCCACATGGGCCCCAAGGAAGTGCAGCGGGTGGGTGTGGCCATGGCGCAGATGGGTAATGTGCACCGTGACCAGGTCGAGCAGGTAATGAGCGAGTTCGTCGACATTGTCGGCGACCAGACCAGCCTGGGCGTGGGGTCCGATGCCTACATCCGCAAGATGCTCAACCAGGCCCTGGGCGAGGACAAGGCCAATGGCCTGGTCGACCGCATCCTGCTGGGTGGCAACACCAGTGGCCTGGACAGCCTGAAATGGATGGAACCGCGCGCGGTAGCCGACGTGATCCGCTACGAGCACCCGCAGATCCAGGCAATCGTGGTCGCTTACCTCGACCCTGACCAGGCCGGCGAAGTGCTGAGCAACTTCGACCACAAGGTGCGCCTGGACATCGTCTTGCGCGTGTCGTCGCTGAACACCGTGCAGCCGGCGGCGCTGAAAGAGTTGAACCAGATCCTCGAGAAGCAGTTCTCGGGCAACTCCAACGCCGCGCGCACCACCTTGGGCGGCATCAAGCGCGCTGCCGACATCATGAACTTCCTGGACAGCTCCGTGGAAGGTGCACTGATGGATGCGATCCGCGAAGTCGACAGCGACCTGTCGGAACAGATCGAAGACCTGATGTTCGTCTTCAACAACCTGGCCGACGTCGACGACCGTGGCATCCAGGCGCTGCTGCGCGAAGTGTCATCCGACGTGCTGGTGGTGTCGCTCAAGGGCGCCGACGAGCGGGTCAAGGACAAGATTTTCAAGAACATGTCCAAACGTGCCTCCGAACTGCTGCGCGACGACCTGGAGGCCAAGGGGCCGGTGCGGGTCAGCGACGTGGAAACGGCGCAGAAGGAAATCCTCACCATCGCCCGCCGCATGGCCGAGGCCGGCGAGATCGTGCTCGGCGGCAAGGGTGCCGAGGAAATGATCTGATCCATCAGGTCAGGAAAAAATGGTGGGGCTGGTGCGGTCATTGTGGGAGCTGGCTTGCCGGCGATGAGGCCAGCCCAGGCAGAGTCGTTGCATGGCAAGGGCTGCGCCCTTGATCGCCGGCAAGCCAGCTCCCACAAGGCCCTTATGGGTCGAACATGCTTGTTGAGTACTTTAAAACATGTCCAGCAAAGAACATCACCCCAGCGACCTGATCCGCGCCCGCGACCTCGAGGGCGTGGATGTGTGGACGCTGCCCAGCTTCGACCCGGAGCCAGAGCCCGTACCCGAGCCTGAGCCGGAGCCCGAGCCGGTCGAGGAAGAAATCGAGGAAGTGCCGCTGGAAGAAGTCCAGCCGCTCACCCTGGAAGAGCTCGAGGCCATCCGCCAGGAAGCCTACAACGAAGGTTTCGCCACCGGCGAGCGAGAGGGCTTTCACAGCACCCAGCTCAAGGTGCGCCAAGAGGCCGAAGCGGCCCTGAAGGCCAAGCTCGACAGCCTTGAGCAACTGATGGCCAACCTGATGGAGCCGATCGCCGAGCAAGACACCCAGATCGAGAAAACCCTCGTGCACCTTGTGGCGCACATGACTCGCCAGGTGATCGGCCGCGAATTGCACAACGACTCCAGCCAGATTACCCAGGTGCTGCGCGAAGCATTGAAGCTGCTGCCCATGGGCGCGGACAATATCCGCATCCACCTCAACCCGCAGGACTTCGAGCTGGCCAAGGCCCTGCGCGAACGCCACGAGGAAAACTGGCGGTTGCTGGAAGACAGCGCACTGCTACCGGGGGGCTGCCGTATCGAAACTGCCCATAGCCGCATCGATGCGACCATGGAAACGCGCATCGAGAAAACCGTGGCGCAGCTGTTCGACCAGTTGCACGACCATTCCCTGCACCCGGCGGCGCCAGACATGTCGGTAGACCTGGACGCCCCCGTAGAGCGTTCGGTGGAAAGCCCTGATGCACCTTAAGCGCACCAGCTTCGGCAAACGCCTGGGCAGTTATGCCGAGGCCATCGAGCTGCCGTCCCAGCCCATCGTCGAAGGCCGCCTGCTGCGCATGGTCGGGCTCACCCTGGAGGCCGAAGGCCTGCGCGCCGCGGTGGGAAGCCGCTGCCTGGTGATCAACGACGACAGCTACCACCCGGTCCAGGTAGAAGCCGAAGTCATGGGCTTTGCCGGGCCCAAGGTGTTCCTCATGCCCGTCGGCAGCATTGTCGGTATCGCCCCCGGCGCCCGGGTGGTGCCGCTGGATGACGGCGGTCGGCTGCCCATGGGTATGAGCATGCTCGGCCGTGTGCTGGACGGCGCCGGCCGCGCGCTGGATGGCAAGGGCGGGATGAAGGCCGAGGACTGGGTGCCGATGGACGGCCCTGTGATCAACCCGCTCAACCGTGACCCCATCAGCAAGCCGCTGGACGTGGGCATTCGCAGCATCAATGGCCTGCTGACCGTCGGTCGCGGCCAGCGCCTGGGCCTGTTTGCCGGTACTGGCGTAGGTAAGTCGGTGTTGCTGGGCATGATGACCCGCTTCACCGAAGCCGAAATCATCGTGGTTGGCCTGATCGGTGAGCGGGGCCGTGAGGTGAAGGAGTTCATCGAGCACATCCTGGGTGAAGAGGGCCTCAAGCGTTCGGTAGTGGTGGCTTCGCCTGCCGACGATGCGCCGCTGATGCGCCTGCGCGCTGCCATGTATTGCACGCGCATCGCTGAGTACTTCCGCGACAAGGGCAAGAACGTGCTGTTGCTGATGGACTCGCTCACCCGTTTCGCCCAGGCCCAGCGTGAAATTGCCCTGGCCATCGGCGAGCCGCCGGCCACCCGGGGTTACCCGCCGTCTGTATTCGCCAAGCTGCCCAAGCTGGTGGAGCGGGCGGGCAATGGCGAGGCGGGCGGTGGTTCGATTACCGCGTTCTATACCGTGTTGTCCGAAGGTGATGACCAGCAGGACCCGATCGCCGACTCGGCGCGCGGTGTGCTCGACGGCCACTTCGTGCTGTCGCGCCGGCTGGCCGAAGAGGGCCATTACCCGGCCATCGACATCGAAGCCTCGATCAGCCGGGTGATGCCCCAGGTGGTCGATGCCGACCACTTGCGCCAGGCGCAGAAGTTCAAGCAATTGTGGTCGCGCCTGTCGCAAAGCCGCGACCTGATCAGCGTGGGCGCCTATGTGGCCGGCGGCGACCCGGAAACCGACCTGGCCATTGCCTTGCAATCGAAGCTGGTGGAGTTTCTGCGCCAAGGCCTGCAGGAGAATGTGGGCATGGCGCAGAGCCGCGAACAGCTGGGGGCGATCTTCACGCCCCCGGCGGGCTGATAGGCCATGGCGCTGCCCGGACGCGCTGCGCGCCTGGCGCCGGTGGTGGACATGGCCGAGGAAGCCGAGCGCAAGGCAGCCCAGCGCCTGGGGCATTTCCAGCAGCAGGTGGCCACGTCCCAGGCCAAGCTGGCTGAACTCGAACGGTTTCGTGAGGATTACCAGCTGCAGTGGATCAACCGCGGCGGGCAGGGGGTCAATGGCAGCTGGCTGGTCAACTACCAGCGTTTTCTGGGGCAGCTGGAAACGGCCATGACCCAGCAGCGCCAGAGCCTGGTGTGGCACCAGAACAACCTCAACAACGCCCGTGGCACCTGGCAGCAGGCCTATGCCCGGGTAGAGGGTTTGCGCAAGCTGGTGCAGCGCTACATGGACGAAGCCCGGCGCGCCGAAGACAAGCGTGAGCAGCGGTTGCTGGACGAACTGTCGCAGCGCCTGCCCCGCCAAAACCATTTTTAATCCTGTCTTGCACCATCAATCAGGCTACCGCGTGCCCCTGTAGGAGCAGCCTTGTGCTGCGAAGAGGCCATTGCAGCCAAAGATAATCTTTGGCGTTACCGGCCTCTTCGCAGCACAAGGCTGCTCCTACAAGGGGTCGCGTCGCCTGCTGGAACCATGTGCTTGCCACCCATGCCATCGCCTGCTAAACCTTAATGGAGTTGCATCCGCCATCATCGAAGGAATCGCTAGCATGGCAGTCGAGACTGATTTTTCGCAGGAAGGGAAAAAGCTGACGATCAAGATCAAGGGGCGCTTCGATTTCGGCAAACATCAGGAATTTCGTGACGCCTACGAACGCCAGCCCTATCGGCCCGATTCGGTAATCGTCGACCTGAAAGACACCACCTACCTCGACAGTTCCGCGCTCGGCATGCTGCTGTTGCTGAGGGACCATGCGGGCGGCGATGAGTCGGATGTGCGCGTGGTGCATGCCAGCTCCGATGTGCGCAAGATCCTCGCCATCTCCAATTTCGAAAAACTGTTCGACATCAGTTGAGCGCCGACATGCCGCCCCAACAGGCGTTGACCGTGCTGGTCGCCGAAGACGGGGCCGCCGACAGAATGCTGCTGGCGCAGATCGTGCGCCGCCAGGGCCATCAGGTATTCACCGCAGAAAACGGCGAGCAGGCGGTGGCGCTGTTCGTCGAGCGGCGCCCGCAGCTGGTGCTGCTGGATGCGCTGATGCCGGTGATGGATGGCTTCGAGGCGGCGCGGCAGATCAAGGCTCTGGCCGGCGAGGCGCTGGTGCCGATCATTTTCCTGACGTCGCTGAATGAGGAAGAGGGCCTGGTGCGCTGCCTGGAGGCCGGGGGCGATGACTTCATGGCCAAGCCCTACAGTGCGGTGATCCTCGGTGCCAAGATCCGCGCCATGGACCGCCTGCGCCGGCTGCAGGCTACCGTGCTGGAGCAGCGTGACCAGATTACCCGGCACCACCATTACCTGCTCAACGAGCAGCGGGTGGCCAAGGCGGTATTCGACAAGGTGGCCCACTCCGGCTGCCTTTCTTCCCCTAACATCCGCTACCTGCAATCGCCCTATGCGCTGTTCAATGGCGACCTGATGCTGGCCGCGTTCACGCCGGCCGGTGACATGCGTGTGCTGCTTGGCGATTTCACCGGCCATGGTCTGCCAGCGGCGGTAGGGGCGATGCCGCTGGCCGAAGTGTTCTACGGCATGACCGCCAAGGGCTACGGCATGGCGCAGATCCTGCGCGAGATGAACGCCAAGCTCAAACGCATCCTGCCGGTGGACATGTTCTGCTGTGCACTGCTGCTCGACCTCAGTTTGCAGCGCGGTTCGGTCGAGGTGTGGAACGGGGGCATGCCCGATGGCTATCGCCTGTCGGTAAATGGCCATATGCTATCATCACTGAGCTCTCGGCACCTGCCGCTGGGTATCCTGGCTGCAGAGCGTTTCGATGACAGCACTGAAGTGCTGCCGTTGGCACCGGGCGAGCGCTTGTTGCTGTTGTCGGACGGCGTGCTGGACACCGCCGATGACCAGGAACGGTTATTCGGCGTGGAGCGTTTGCGTGCGGTGCTGGCCGACAATCGCGACCCTGCGCAGCTGTTCGATGAAGTCATGCAGGCGCTGGAGCAATTTGGCGGGCACCCGCGTGATGACATCAGCCTGTGCGATATCCGCATGTTCAGCGCTGAGGAGCGGGTGCCGGCGCCGATGATCTACTCTGATAGCGGCCGTTCCAGCCCGCTGGACTGGTCGCTGAGGTTCGAGGTACGTGGTGAGAGCCTCAAGAGCTTCAACCCGGTGCCGTATCTGGTGCAGTTGTTGCAGGAAATTCACGGCCTGCGGGCGCGCACCGGCAGCCTGCACGCAGTGCTCAGCGAGCTGTATTCCAATGCACTGGAGCATGGTGTGCTGGGCCTGGATTCGCAGCTCAAGCGCGATGTGCAGGGGTTCGCCGACTATTATCAGGAGCGCGCCCGGCGGCTGGGTGCGTTGAGCGACGGTTTCGTGCGCATCGACTTCAGGGTTGAACCGCACGCCGAGGGCGGGCGTCTGATGATCGAGGTGCTCGACAGTGGCGTCGGGTTCGATGTGCAGCGTGTGCTGTCGCGGCCGTCGCTGGCGCAGGGCCTGAGCGGGCGTGGCCTGAACCTGATTCAGCGGCTGGCCAGCAATGCCCGCTGGAGCGAAGGCGGGCGTTGCGCACATGTGGAGTTCGTATGGTGAGCCACAGGCTGGCTCGGACATAATCTGGCTTGATCAAGGAGTGAACAAGTGACTGACATGCATATTGACCACAAGGTCCTCAGTGACCTGCGTGAAGTCATGGAGGATGGCTACCTGCAGTTGGTGCAAACCTTTCTCGACGACTCTGAACGGCGCCTGAGCCAGCTGCATGCGGCCAAAAGCGCCGAAGAGCTCGGTGCGGCCGCCCACAGCTTCAGGGGCAGCAGCAGCAACATGGGCGCCGTGGCCTTGGCTTGCCTGTGCCAGCAACTGGAAGACCGTGCGCGGCAGCGCCCGCTGTATGGGATCGAAGACCTGATCAACCGCATCGATCTGGAATATGTCGAGGTGCAGCACTTCTACCGCGATGAGCAGCAGCGTATTTCTGCAGGCTGATGTGTGAGTTGGCGCGAGTCTTGCCTCTCTATGGCTGGATGATCTTTCTGTTCCTGGCGCGGAGACCGCTCAATGCCTGTCGCACCCAACCCTTTGTTGCAAGCCAACGCCATTACCAGCACCTCGCGTTCGGCCACCGCGCAGGCGGATAAACCGCTGCAGGCGCTGGGTGACAAGGGCGACGGCTTTGGCCAGGTGATGGCCAGGCAGGGGCGTGACAAGGCCGCCGGGCAGGATGACAGGGTCGCCTCGGCCAAGCCCAAGGACAAACCTGAGTCGGCAGCGGGTGGCAAGAAAGACCCCGCCGACAAAACTGCGGTTGCCGATGACGGCAATAAATTGCCAGCTGACGACGCTGCCCAGGCCGATACCGGGCTGCGTGATGCCAGCCTGGTGGCCGGCCAGGTCACCGACGCCCAGCCTGGTGCGCAACTGATCCAGGCCCAGGCCGAGGCCGTTGCGCCGGTACTGCAGGCTGCCACGGCGCAGGTTGCTGCGCTGCCCGAAGAACCCGCTGCCGAAGAAGCCTTCGACCCCGATGCCGACCCGTTGGCCAACCTGCCAACCTTGCGCCTGGCCTTGGAGCAGAGCGCCCAGGCCAAGGGTGGCACCTCGGCACATGCGCTGGATCCGTCCCGGGCCCAGGGCGAGGATGGGCAGGCGGCCGTCAATACCTTGGCGAATCTGGTGGACAATAGCGAGGGTGAAGCGGGTGAGTCGAGTGACAAGGCCTTTGGTGCCTTGCTTGAAGATGGCCTGAAAGACACCAAGAGCGCCAGCAGCGACACCCGCATCGATGATTTCGCCAATCGCCTGGCCAGCCTGACCCAGGCGGCCACGGCCAAGACCGCCAACGCCGTGCCGGCCAATGCCAGCCCGTTACACCAGCCATTGCCGATGAACCAGGGTGCCTGGGCCGAGGGCCTGGTCAACCGGGTCATGTACCTGTCCAGCCAGAACCTCAAGTCGGCGGATATCCAGCTGGAGCCGGCGGAGCTGGGCCGCCTGGACATTCGCGTCAATGTTGCGACGGACCAGTCGACCCAGGTCACCTTCATCAGCGGTCACGCTGGTGTGCGTGATGCCCTCGACAGCCAGGTGCACCGCCTGCGCGAACTGTTCGCCCAGCAGGGGCTGGCCCAGCCAGACGTCAACGTGGCCGACCAGTCGCGCGGGCAGCAACAGCAGCAGGGGCAGGCGCAGGGCAGCAACCTGTCCGGGGTGGCGGCGCGGCAGGCGGAGCAGGGCGGGGGCGAGCCCGTCGAAGGCGCCCGGCCTGTGGAGCAGCAGGTGGTTGTTGGCGACAGTGCGGTTGATTACTACGCCTGAAACTCATTCGCCTGTACCGGCCTCTTCGCAGCACAAGGCTGCTCCTACAGGGGAATGCAATCCCTGTAGGAGCAGCCTTGTGCTGCGAAGAAGCCGGCGCAGGCTGTCCAGGCTCATTCTGGCATAACACTTGCTCAAGCCAAGCCATCCACCTTTGAACCCCCGATGGACGACGGATTATTGGCATGGCGAAGAGCGAAACAGTCAAAGACCCCGCCACTAAAGGCAAACTCAAACTGATCCTGCTGGCCGTCGTAGGCCTGTTGCTGGCGATCGGCCTTTCGGTGGGCGCTACCTGGTTCATCATGCACAAGAGCGATTCGGCCCCGGCCGCCGAGCCTGTGGCCGGCAACGTCAAGCCAGCGGCGATCTACGAGGCGCTGACCCCGGCATTTGTGGTGAATTTCAACCAGAATGGCCGCCAGCGCTACATGCAGCTGAGCATCACCATGCAGGCGCGCAACCAGGCTGACCTGGATGCCCTGAAGGTGCACATGCCGGTGATCCGCAACAACCTGGTGATGATGTTCTCCGGGCAAGGTTTCGACACCCTGGCCAGCAGCCCGGTCGGGCAGGAGATGTTGCGCCAGAAGGCTACCGCAGTGGTCCAGGAAGTGGCGCAGAAGGAAGTCGGCAAGCCGGTCATCGACCAATTGCTGTTCACCAATTTCGTATTGCAGTAGGAGTCCGCAATGGCCGTACAGGACCTGCTGTCCCAGGATGAAATCGATGCCCTGTTGCACGGCGTCGACGACGGGCTGGTGCAGACCGAAAGTGCATCCGAGCCTGGCAGTATCAAAAGCTACGACCTGACCAGTCAGGACCGTATCGTACGGGGTCGCATGCCGACCCTGGAAATGATCAACGAGCGCTTCGCCCGTTACACCCGTATCAGCATGTTCAACCTGCTGCGCCGTTCCGCCGACGTGGCCGTGGGTGGCGTACAGGTGATGAAGTTCGGCGAATACGTGCACTCGCTGTACGTGCCGACCAGCCTCAACCTGGTCAAGATCAAGCCGCTGCGCGGCACCTCGCTGTTCATCCTCGATGCCAAACTGGTGTTCAAGCTGGTGGACAACTTCTTCGGTGGCGATGGCCGCCACGCCAAGATCGAAGGCCGCGAATTCACCCCTACCGAGCTGCGCGTGGTGCGCATGGTGCTGGACCAGTGTTTCGTCGACCTGAAGGAAGCCTGGCAGGCAATCATGCCGGTCACCTTCGAGTACATGAACTCCGAGGTCAACCCGGCCATGGCCAACATCGTCGGCCCCAGCGAGGCAGTGGTGGTGTCCACCTTCCACATCGAACTGGACGGTGGCGGCGGCGACCTGCACGTGACCATGCCGTACTCGATGATCGAGCCGGTGCGGGAAATGCTCGATGCCGGGTTCCAGTCCGACCTGGACGACCAGGACGAGCGCTGGGTCAAGGCCCTGCGCGAGGACGTGCTGGATGTGGCCGTGCCACTGACCGCCACGGTCGCTCGCCGCCAGCTGAAACTGCGCGACATCCTGCACATGCAGCCCGGTGATGTGATCCCGGTGGAGCTGCCCGAGCACCTGGTGCTGCGCGCCAACGGTGTGCCGTCGTTCAAGGCGCGGCTGGGTTCGCACAAGGGCAACCTGGCCCTGCAGATCATCGACCCGATCGAACGCCGCTGACGGCGTGCCGGTCGCTCACAACGAATTGAATGCCTGTCGAGGAAACCATGGCTAACGAAAACGAGATCACCTCCGCAGAGGACCAGGCGCTGGCCGATGAGTGGGCTGCGGCCCTTGAGGAAACCGGCTCGGCCGGGCAGGCCGACATCGATGCGCTGCTGGGCGGTGACACCGGCAACGGCGGCGGTGGCCGCATGCCGATGGAAGAGTTCGCCAGCTCGCCGAAGCCGAACGAAAACGTCAGCCTCGAGGGCCCGAACCTGGACGTGATCCTGGACATCCCGGTGAACATCTCCATGGAAGTGGGCAGCACCGAGATCAACATTCGCAACCTGCTGCAACTCAACCAGGGCTCGGTGATCGAGCTGGACCGCCTGGCTGGCGAGCCGCTCGATGTGCTGGTCAATGGCACGCTGATCGCCCATGGCGAAGTGGTGGTGGTCAACGAGAAGTTCGGCATTCGCCTGACCGACGTGATCAGCCCCAGCGAACGTATCAAGAAGCTGCGCTGAGTGAAGGGCACGATGCGCGCCATTGCGGCGTTCGCTGCACTGCTGGCCAGCCAGGCGTGCCTGGCCGCGGCCACGCCCGCGGCGACCCCGGCGACGGCGCCTGGCAGCCTTGGCGGCCAGTTGGCGCAGATGGTCTTCGGCCTGCTGCTGGTGGTGGGCCTGATTTTCTTCCTGGCCTGGGTGCTGCGGCGTATGCAGAGCACGGCGGTGAAGGGCGGGCAGGTGATCGAGATCGTCGGCAGCCGGGCCATCGGCCCGCGTGACCGCCTGCTGCTGGTGCAGGTGGGCAAGGAGCAGATCCTGATTGGCCACACCCCCGGTAGCATCGAGGCCTTGCATGTGCTGGCCGAACCTGTGGAAGTGCCGGCTGGCGCACGTCAGGCAACGCCGGAATTTGCCCAGCGGCTGATGGAGCTGATGGGCAAGGACCCTAAGGACAAGTTGTGATGAGCGGCCCGCTGCGTACGTTGTTGAACTCTTTATTGGGTGTGGCGCTGCTGCTGGCTGCGCCGCTCGCCCTGGCCGCCGACCCGTTGTCGATCCCGGCCATTACCCTGTCCAACGGGGCGGACGGGCAGCAGGAGTATTCGGTCAGCCTGCAGATTCTGCTGATCATGACGGCGCTCAGCTTCATCCCGGCGTTCGTCATCCTGATGACCAGCTTTACCCGCATCATCATCGTGTTCTCGATCCTGCGTCAGGCCCTGGGCCTTCAGCAGACACCGTCCAACCAGATCCTGACCGGCATGGCACTGTTCCTGACCATGTTCATCATGGCGCCGGTGTTCGACCGGGTGAACACGGACGCCCTGCAGCCGTACCTCAAGGAGCAGATGACCGCTCAGCAGGCCATCGACAAGGCCCAGGTTCCGCTCAAGGACTTCATGCTGGCGCAAACCCGGCAAAGCGACCTCGACCTGTTCATGCGCCTTTCAAAGCGCACCGACATTGCCGGCCCCGACCAGGTGCCGCTGACGATCCTGGTGCCGGCATTCGTCACCTCCGAGCTGAAAACCGCGTTCCAGATCGGTTTCATGATCTTCATCCCGTTCCTGATCATCGACATGGTGGTGGCGAGTGTACTGATGGCCATGGGTATGATGATGCTGTCGCCGCTGATTATCTCGCTACCGTTCAAGATCATGCTGTTCGTGCTGGTGGATGGCTGGGCGCTGATCATGGGTACCTTGGCCAGCAGTTTCGGCGGCGTCTGACGCCGTCAAGGAGAGCCGCCGATGACACCTGAAGTAGCTGTCGACCTGTTTCGTGATGCCCTGTGGCTGACCACCCTGATGGTCGCCGTGCTGGTGGTACCGAGCCTGTTGGTGGGCCTGGTGGTTGCGATGTTCCAGGCCGCCACCCAGATCAACGAGCAGACCCTGAGCTTTCTGCCGCGTCTGCTGGTGATGCTGATCACGCTGATCGTCGCCGGGCCATGGCTGGTGCAGAAGTTCATGGAGTACATCACCACCCTCTACACCAACATCCCGCAACTGATCGGTTGACGCGGATATGCTGGAGCTGACCGACGCGCAGATCGGCACTTGGGTTGCCACCTTCATCCTGCCGTTGTTCAGGGTGACTGCGGTGCTGATGACCATGCCGATCCTTGGCACGCGCATGCTGCCGGCGCGGGTGCGCCTGTACGTGGCGGTGGCCATTACCGTGGTGATCGTGCCGGCGCTGCCGCCGTTGCCTGAATTCGACCCGCTGAGCCTGCGCGGCCTGCTGCTGTGCGCCGAACAGATCATTGTCGGTGCGCTGTTCGGCCTGGCCTTGCAGTTGTTGTTCCAGGCTTTCGTGATCGCCGGGCAGGTCGTCGCGGTGCAGATGGGCATGGCCTTCGCCTCGATGGTCGATCCCGCCAACGGCGTTAACGTCACGGTCATCAGCCAGTTCATGACCATGCTGGTGAGCGTGCTGTTCCTGTTGATGAACGGCCACCTGGTGGTGTTCGAGGTGCTGACCGAAAGCTTTACCACCTTGCCGGTGGGCAATGCGCTGGTGGTCAACCAGTTCTGGGAGCTGGCCGGGCGGCTGGGTTGGGTATTTTCTGCCGGCCTGTTGCTGATCCTGCCGGTGATCGCTGCGTTGCTGGTGGTGAACATTGCCTTCGGCGTGATGACCCGCGCCGCGCCGCAGTTGAACATCTTCTCCATTGGTTTTCCGCTGACCCTGGTCATGGGTATGTTCATTTTCTGGGTCGGCCTGGCCGATGTGCTGTCCCACTACCAGGCATTGGCCAGCGAAGCGCTGCAATGGCTGCGTGAACTGGCGAGGGCGCGCTGAGCATGGCAGAAAGCGAGAGCGGTCAGGACAAGACAGAAGACCCCACCGACAAGCGCAAGCGCGATGCCCGCGAGAAAGGTGAGATCGCCCGCTCCAAGGAGCTGAACACGGTGGCGGTGACCCTGGCTGGCGCGGGTGGCCTGCTGGCATTCGGCGGTCATATGGCCGAGACGTTGCTGAGCATCATGCGCATCAACTTCAGCCTGACCCGCGACATCATTGTCGACGAGCGGGCCATGGGCGCCTTCCTGCTGGCCTCGGGCAAGATGGCCATATGGGCGGTGCAGCCGGTGCTGATCCTGCTGTTCGTGATTTCCTTCGTGGCACCTATTGCCCTCAGTGGTTTCCTGTTCTCTGGCAGCCTGCTGCAGCCAAAATTCAGCCGCATGAACCCACTGGCCGGGCTCAAGCGCATGTTCTCGATGCATGGCCTGACCGAGCTGCTCAAGGCGTTGGCCAAGTTTTTCGTGATCCTGGCGGTGGCGGTGGTGGTGCTGATCAACGACCGCCAGGCATTGCTGTCGATTGCCAACGAACCGCTGGAGCAGGCGATCATTCACAGCCTGCAGGTGGTGGGCTGGAGTGCGCTGTGGATGTCGGCCGGGTTGCTGCTGATCGCGGCGGCGGACGTGCCCATCCAGCTGTACCAGACGCACAAGAAAATGAAGATGACCAAGCAGGAAGTGCGCGACGAGTACAAGGACAGCGAGGGCAAGCCAGAGGTCAAGCAACGCATTCGCCAGCTGCAGCGCGAGATGTCGCAGCGGCGCATGATGGCGGCGGTGCCGCAGGCCGATGTGATCATCACCAACCCGACGCATTATGCGGTGGCCCTGCAGTACGATCCGGAGAAGGGCGGGGCGGCACCGTTGCTGCTGGCCAAGGGTACCGACTTCATGGCCTTGAAGATTCGGGAGATTGGCGTGGAGCACAAGATCCAGATCCTCGAATCGCCGGCGCTGGCGCGGGCGATCTACTACTCCACCGAGCCAGAGCAGGAGATCCCCGCCGGCTTGTACCTGGCCGTGGCGCAGGTGCTGGCCTATGTGTTCCAGATTCGCCAGTACCGCGCTGGCAGGGGCAAGCGGCCAGAGCCGTTGAAAGAAGACCTGCCGATCCCGCCGGACCTGCGCCGCGACAGTTGACCTCTTGTTATCCTTAAAGGCGGCGCGGTGCCTGTAGGAGCAGCCTTGTGCTGCGAAGAGGCCGGTAAGGCTGAAGTTGATCTTCGCTTGCAATGGCATCTTCGCAGCAAAAGGCTGCTCCTACAAAAACAGCATCCTCTCCCGTGCAAAGTTGGAAGGCTTCTTGCAAAGCCACGCCCAGGCGCCCCCTGGGCGTCAAAGTTTTGCATCAAGAGGACTCGCGGTGGATCGCACTCAGTTAATCAGCAACGCCCGCAACAACCTGGCCGGTCTCGGTCGGGGCAACCTGGGCGTGCCGCTGCTACTGCTGGTGATGTTGGCAATGATGATGTTGCCGATACCGCCGTTCCTGCTCGACGTGTTCTTCACCTTCAACATCGCCCTGTCGATCGTCGTGCTGCTGGTCTGCGTGTACGCCCTGCGCCCGTTGGACTTTGCCGCCTTCCCCACCATCCTGCTGGTGGCCACGCTGCTGCGCCTGGCCCTGAACGTGGCGTCCACCCGTGTGGTCATGCTGCATGGCCAGGAGGGCCACGGCGCTGCCGGCAAGGTGATCCAGGCCTTCGGCGAGGTGGTGATCGGCGGCAACTACGTGGTCGGTGGCGTGGTGTTTGCCATCCTCATGATCATCAACTTCGTGGTGGTGACCAAGGGTGCCGGGCGTATTTCCGAGGTAAGCGCGCGTTTCACCCTCGATGCCATGCCCGGCAAGCAGATGGCCATCGATGCCGACCTCAACGCCGGCTTGATCGACCAGGCCCAGGCCAAGCACCGCCGTGCCGAAGTGGCGCAAGAGGCGGAGTTCTACGGCTCGATGGACGGTGCCAGCAAGTTCGTCCGCGGTGATGCCATTGCCGGCCTGCTGATCCTGTTCATCAACCTGATCGGCGGCATGCTGATCGGCATGCTGCAGCACGGCATGAGCTTCGGCGATGCCGGCAAGGTATACGCCCTGCTGACCATCGGTGACGGTTTGGTGGCGCAATTGCCATCACTGCTGCTGTCCACCGCCGCCGCGATCATGGTCACCCGCGCCTCGGGCTCCGAGGACATGGGCAAGCTGATCAACCGGCAGATGTTCGATTCGCCCAAGGCCCTGGCGGTGTCCGGCGGGCTGATGATCGTCATGGGGCTGGTGCCGGGCATGCCGCACGTGGCCTTCCTCAGCCTTGGCCTGCTGGCCTGCGGCGGCGCCTACCTGGTGTGGAAGAAGCAGAACAAGGTGAAGCTGGATGCGCTACAAGAGGCGCAGCGCCAGCAAGACCTGTTGCCCTCGCCGCAGCGTGCGCTTGATACCAAGGAGCTGGGCTGGGACGACGTGACGCCCATCGACATGATCGGCCTGGAAGTCGGTTACCGGCTGATCCCGCTGGTCGACCGCAACCAGGGCGGCCAGTTGCTGGCGCGGATCAAGGGTGTGCGCAAGAAGCTGTCCCAGGACCTGGGTTTCCTCATGCCCACCGTGCACATTCGTGACAACCTCGACCTGCAGCCCAGCGCCTATCGCCTGACCCTGATGGGGGTGATCCTGGCCGAAGCGGAGATTTACCCGGACCGGGAGCTGGCGATCAACCCCGGGCAAGTGTTCGGCACCCTGAACGGCATTGCCGCGCGCGACCCGGCGTTTGGCCTGGAGGCGGTGTGGATCGACGTCGGCCAGCGTTCCCAGGCGCAGTCGCTGGGCTACACCGTGGTCGACGCAAGCACCGTGGTGGCCACCCACCTCAACCAGATCCTGCAGAAGCACTGCCATGAGCTGATTGGCCACGAAGAGGTTCAGCAACTGCTGCAGGTGCTGTCCAAGGCATCGCCTAAACTTGCAGAAGAGCTGGTGCCGGGTGTCATTTCCTTGTCGGGCCTGCTCAAGGTGCTGCAAGCGCTGTTGTCGGAACAGGTGCCGGTGCGCGATATTCGCAGTATTGCCGAAGCCATCGCGAACAACGCCGGCAAGAGTCAAGATACCGCCGCGCTGGTGGCGGTGGTGCGCGTCGGATTGTGTCGCGCCATCGTGCAAAGCATTGTCGGCGTTGAGTCGGAGCTGCCAGTGATTACCCTGGAACCAAGGTTGGAACAGATTTTGCTCAATAGTCTGCAAAGGGCCGGGCAGGGTCAGGAAGATGGTGTTCTTCTGGAACCGAGCATGGCCGAGAAGCTGCAACGTTCGCTGATCGAAGCGGCCCAGCGCCAGGAAATGCAGGGCCAGCCGGCCATCCTGCTGGTCGCCGGCCCGATCCGCGCCATGCTGTCGCGTTTCGGTCGCCTGGCTGTACCGAATTTGCATGTTCTGGCGTATCAGGAAATACCGGACAACAAGCAAGTCACCATCGTTGCCACCGTGGGCCCTAACGGCTGAGGTAGTGGATAATGCAAGTTAAGCGATTTTTCGCCGCCGATATGCGTCAGGCCATGAAACTGGTCCGTGACGAGCTGGGCGCCGATGCCGCGATCATTGGCAACCGCCGCATTGCCGGTGGTGTCGAACTGACGGCCGCGCTGGACTATAAGTTGTCCGCCCTGGCTCCGCGCGTGCCCAACGCCGAGCTGGAAGAAGAGCTGCGCAAGACCCATACGCGCATCGCCACTGCCCAGGCCGAGCTGGACCACCGCCAGGACAGCAGCGACAACAACCGCCAATTGTTTGCCGGGCAGTCGCTGACCGCCGCCGAGCCGTTGATCGAGCCGCACGTCGATGCCCCTGAGGCTGCCGCTGCCCCTGCTGCGGCGCCGGTCGACCCGCGCCTGTTCGATGCCATGCGCTCCGAGCTGTCGGGCCTGCGCGAGCTGCTGGAAGTGCAGCTCGGTTCGCTGGCCTGGAGCCAGTTGCAGGGCAGCAAGCCACAGCAGGCCAACCTCTGGCGCCGGCTGCAGCGCATCGGCCTGTCCGGGCCTATCGCCCGTGAGTTGCTCGACCTCACCGCCGAGATCGAAGAGCCACGCCAGGCCTGGCGCATGCTGCTGGCGCACCTGGCGCGGATGATCGAAATCCCCGAAATCGAACCGATCGAAGAGGGTGGGGTGATTGCCATGGTCGGCCCGGCCGGCATGGGCAAGACCACCACCCTGGCCAAGCTGGCTGCCCGCTACGTGCTCAAGTACGGCGCGCAGAACCTGGCACTGGTGAGCATGGACAGTTTTCGTATCGGCGCCCAGGAGCAGCTCAAGACCCTGGGCCGCATCCTCAACGTGCCAGTCACCTACGTCGACCCGGGCCAGTCGCTGGCTGCGGCACTGGAGCCACTGCTGCGCAAACGCGTCGTGCTGATCGATACCGCTGGCCTGCAGGCCAGCGACCCGGCACTGCGCATGCAGCTGGAAACCCTGGCCGGGCGTGGCATTGCCGCGAAGAATTACCTGGTGCTGGCTACCACCAGCCAGAAGCAGGTGCTGACCGCCGCCTACCATAGCTACAAGCGCTGTGGCCTGGCCGGTTGTATCCTGACCAAACTGGATGAAACGGCAAGCCTTGGCGATGTGCTGAGCCTTGCCATCAGTCATGAACTGCCCGTGGCCTACCTCACCGATGGCCCGCGCATTCCTGACGACCTGCATCTGCCGCGTGGCCACCAATTGGTGTCCCGTGCGGTCAATGTGCAGCAGCAGGACGAGCCCAGCGAGGAGGCCATGGCCGACATGTTCGCTGATCTCTATCACAACCCCCGGCGAGCGGGTTGACCATGAAGCGTGTGCAAAGTAGCTATGCCAAGGGGTACGCAGAATTGCCCCACGTGTGGCCTGAGTCCCAGCGAGACAAGGTAAAGAACAGACATGGGTAGCATGCATCCCGTACAGGTGATCGCCGTGACCGGTGGCAAAGGTGGCGTCGGCAAGACTAACGTTTCAGTGAACTTGTCCCTGGCGCTGGCCGAGCTTGGCCGCAGGGTCATGCTGCTGGACGCCGACCTGGGCCTGGCCAACGTCGACGTGTTGCTGGGCCTTACCCCCAAACGTACCCTGGCCGATGTCATCGAGGGACGCTGCGAGCTGCGTGACGTGATGCTGCAGGGCCCCGGCGGTGTGCGCATCGTACCGGCGGCCTCGGGCACCCAGAGCATGGTGCACCTGGCCCCGGCCCAGCATGCCGGGCTGATCCAGGCGTTCAGCGAAATCGGCGATAACCTCGACGTGCTGGTGATCGACACTGCGGCGGGGATTGGCGAGTCGGTGGTCAGCTTCGTTCGCGCCGCCCAGGAAGTGCTGCTGGTAGTCTGCGACGAGCCCACCTCGATCACCGATGCCTACGCCCTGATCAAACTGCTCAACCGCGACTACGGGATGAATCGTTTCCGTGTGCTGGCCAACATGGCGCAGAGCCCGCAGGAAGGGCGCAACCTGTTCGCCAAGCTGACCAAGGTCACCGACCGCTTCCTCGACGTTGCCCTGCAGTACGTGGGCGCCGTGCCGTACGACGAGTGTGTGCGCAAGGCGGTGCAGAAGCAGCGCGCCGTCTACGAAGCCTTCCCACGCTCCAAGTGCGCGCTGGCTTTCAAGGCGATCGCCCAGAAGGTCGACAGCTGGCCGCTGCCGGCCAATCCGCGCGGCCACCTGGAGTTCTTTGTCGAGCGTCTGGTGCAACCCACCAGCGCGGGACCCGTGCTATGAACGCCAGCGGCTTCAAGATGTACAGCCGGGCGGCGAAAGACGCCCAGTACGAGCTGATCGAACGCTACGCCCCGCTGGTGAAGCGCATTGCCTACCACCTGTTGGCGCGGTTACCGGCCAACGTGCAGGTCGAGGACCTGATCCAGGCCGGCATGATCGGCCTGCTTGAAGTGGCCAACAAATATGACGCCAGCAAAGGCGCCAGCTTTGAAACCTATGCCGGCATCCGCATCCGCGGGGCCATGCTGGACGAGGTGCGCAAGGGCGACTGGGCACCGCGTTCGGTGCACCGCAATACCCGCATGGTCAGTGACGCGATGCGTGCCGTTGAAGCCAGAACAGGCCGGGACGCTAAAGATCATGAAGTTGCTGCCGAACTCCAATTGAGTCTCGATGATTACTACGGGATCTTGAACGATACCTTGGGCAGCCGCCTGTTCAGCTTTGACGACCTGTTGCAGGACGGCGAGCACGAAGGGCTGCATGAGGATGGCGCCAGTGGCCATGTCGAACCTGCGCGTGGCCTGGAAGACGAACGCTTCCAGGCTGCCCTGACCGAGGCCATTGCCAACCTGCCGGAGCGTGAGCGCCTGGTACTGGCGCTGTACTACGACGAAGAGCTGAACCTCAAGGAAATTGGCGAGGTGCTTGGGGTCAGCGAGTCGCGGGTCAGCCAGTTGCACAGCCAGTGCGCCGCGCGCCTGCGTAGCCGCCTGGGGGAATGGCGGGCACGTTGAGCCCGGTGTCGTTGCAGTCGTTTTCCGCGTGCGTTATCCACGTTGTACCGAATTGAATGAGTGCGTGCCCGGTAGACCGGGCGCGTTTGAGACTGCTTGGAGGTCTAATTGGACAAGAACATGAAAATCCTCATCGTTGACGACTTTTCGACGATGCGGCGGATCATCAAGAACCTGTTGCGTGACCTGGGCTTCACCAACACCGACGAAGCCGACGATGGCATCACGGCGCTGCCGATGCTGCAAAGGGGCGCCTATGACTTCCTGGTGACCGACTGGAACATGCCCGGCATGTCCGGCATCGACCTGCTGCGCAAAGTGCGTGCCGACGATCAGCTGAAGACCTTGCCAGTATTGATGGTGACCGCTGAAGCCAAGCGCGACCAGATCATCGAAGCGGCCCAGGCCGGCGTCAATGGCTATGTGGTCAAGCCGTTCACCGCTCAGGTGCTCAAAGAAAAGATCGAGAAGATCTTCGAACGCGTCAACGGCTGAGTCACGTCAGGGGGCGCGCCATGGATTCATCACAAACGTCTTTGGGGGAGTTCGAATCGACCCTGAAGAAACATGCCCAGGAGTTGGTCGAAAGCCTGGAACGGGGCCGTTTTGGCGAGGCGGTACAGCTGATTCACGAGCTGAACCAGACCCGCGATCGCGGCCTGTACCAGGAAGTCGGCAAGCTGACCCGCGAGTTGCACAGCGCTATCGTCAGCTTCCAGATCGACCCGACCATCCCGCAGGCCGAGGAGGTGTCGCAGATTACCGACGCTACCGAGCGCCTGTCGTACGTGGTCAAGCTGACCGAGGGCGCGGCCAACCGCACCATGGACCTGGTCGAGGCAAGCACCCCGGTGCTCAACGACCTGGCCAGCGAAGCCAAGGCCCTGAGCACCGACTGGCAGCGCTTCATGCGCCGCGAAGTGGCTGCGCCGGAGTTCCGTGACCTGGTCAAGCGCGTCGACAGTTTCCTGACGCACAGCGCTGAAGGTAACCGCAAGGTTGCCGGGCATCTCAACGACATTCTGCTGGCTCAGGACTATCAGGACCTGACCGGCCAGGTGATCAAGCGCGTCACCAGCCTGGTGACCGAGGTGGAAAGCAACCTGCTCAAACTGGTGCTGATGGCCAGCCAGGTCGACCGCTTTGCCGGTATCCAGCATGACCACGATCAACTGCGCGCAGAAAAAGATGCAGAAAAACATCCGACTCGGGGTGAAGGTCCGCAGATTCATGCCGATAAGCGTGAAGACGTTGTGTCCGGTCAGGACGATGTCGATGATTTGCTGTCCAGCCTGGGTTTTTAAGGAGCACGTTTGATGAGCTTCGGCGCCGATGAAGAAATCCTCCAGGATTTCCTGGTAGAAGCCGGCGAAATTCTTGAGCAACTGTCCGAGCAACTGGTCGAGCTGGAAAGCCGACCTGACGATGCCGACCTGCTCAATGCGATCTTTCGCGGTTTCCACACTGTAAAAGGGGGCGCCGGCTTCCTCCAGCTGAACGAGCTGGTGGAGTGCTGCCATATCGCCGAGAACGTGTTCGACATCCTGCGCAAAGGTGAGCGCCGGGTCGATGCGGAACTGATGGACGTGGTGCTTGAAGCACTGGATACGGTCAACAGCATGTTTGGCCAGGTGCGCGAGCGCGCCGACGTAACCCCGGCCACCCCCGAGTTGCTGGCGGCCTTGTCGCGTCTGGCCGAACCCGGTGGTGCCGAGGCCGCTGAAGCGCCTGCGCCAGCGGCACCGGTAGCCGAGGCGCCGGTTGCGGCCATGGGCCCTGCCGATGAGCAGGACATCACCGACAGCGAGTTTGAACAGCTGCTCGATTCGCTCGATGCGGTCAAGGCGCAAGCCGCGGTCGATGAGCAGATGCAGGGCGAGGCTGTCAGTGGTGCAGGTGACGAAATCACCGACGCCGAGTTCGAGTCGCTGCTCGACCAGCTGCACGGCAAAGGCCAGTTCAGTGTCGAAGCTGCGGTACAGCCGGTTGCCGCACCCGCAGAAGCGGTAAGCGACGAAATTACCGACGAAGAATTCGAATCGCTGCTCGACCAGTTGCATGGCAAGGGAACGTTCCAGGCTGATGCCTTGCCTGCCGTCAAAGCACCGGCGCCAGTCGCGGTTGACAACAGCGCCGCTGGCGACGAAATCAGCGAGCACGAGTTCGAGGCCCTGCTGGACCAGTTGCACGGCAAGGGCAAGTTTGGTGGTGACGTTGCTGCGGTCGAGGCCCCGGTTGTCGCCAAGGCGCAAGCGCCTGCCCAGGCCTTGGCCGACAGCCAGCCGGTGGCCAAACCAGCCGTTGCTGCGCCGGCGCCTGCGGCCGCCAGCAAGCCTGCGCCGGCCCCCCGTGCGCCGGCGCAGGCTGCCGAGAAGCATGCCGTCAGCGAAGCGGAAACCACCGTTCGCGTCGACACCGCGCGCCTGGACGAGATCATGAACATGGTCGGCGAACTGGTGCTGGTGCGTAACCGCCTGGTGCGCCTGGGCCTGAACAGCGGCGACGAGGCCATGTCCAAGGCCGTGTCCAACCTCGACGTGGTCACTGCCGACCTGCAGACGGCGGTGATGAAAACCCGCATGCAGCCGATCAAGAAAGTGTTCGGCCGCTTCCCACGGCTGGTACGCGACCTTGCCCGCCAGCTGAAAAAAGAGATCAACCTGGAGCTGGTCGGCGAAGAAACCGACCTGGACAAGAACCTGGTCGAGGCCTTGGCCGACCCGTTGGTGCACCTGGTGCGCAACGCCGTCGACCATGGTGTCGAGATGCCCGACGAGCGTGAAGCTTCGGGCAAGGCCCGCACCGGACGCGTGGTGCTGTCGGCCGAACAGGAAGGTGACCACATCCTGTTGTCGATCTCTGACGACGGCAAGGGCATGGACCCGAACATCCTGCGCGCCAAGGCCGTGGAAAAAGGCCTGATGGACAAGGATGCCGCTGAGCGCCTGAGCGAGTCGGACTGCTACAACCTGATCTTCGCCCCGGGCTTCTCGACCAAGACCGAGATTTCCGATGTGTCTGGCCGTGGTGTGGGCATGGACGTGGTGAAAACCAAGATTTCCCAGCTCAACGGTTCGATCAACATCTACTCGGCCAAGGGCCAGGGCTCGAAGATCGTCATCAAGGTACCGCTGACCCTGGCGATCATGCCCACCCTGATGGTGATGCTGGGCAACCAGGCGTTCGCCTTCCCGCTGGTCAACGTCAACGAGATCTTCCACCTCGACCTGTCGCGCACCAACGTGGTCGACGGCCAGGAAGTGGTGATCGTGCGCGACAAGGCGCTGCCGCTGTTCTACCTCAAGCGCTGGCTGGTACAGGGCCAGGTGCACGAAGAGCAGCACGAGGGTCATGTGGTGATCCTGTCGGTCGGCACGCAACGCATCGGCTTTGTCGTCGATCAACTGGTTGGCCAGGAAGAAGTGGTAATCAAGCCGCTGGGCAAGATGCTGCAGGGCACCCCGGGCATGTCCGGGGCCACCATCACCGGTGACGGTCGCATTGCGTTGATTCTCGACGTCCCGAGCATGCTCAAGCGTTACGCCGCGCGGCGTATTTGATTTCGGTGGCGCACCCTGGCGGGTGGCGCCGCCTAATGGAGTGTTTATGGCAGTCAAGGTCCTGGTGGTGGATGATTCCGGTTTCTTCCGCCGCCGTGTCTCGGAAATCCTCTCTGCGGATCCGACGATCCAGGTAGTAGGTACCGCGACCAATGGCAAGGAAGCAATCGACCAGGCGCTGGCGCTCAAGCCCGATGTCATCACCATGGACTACGAAATGCCCATGATGGACGGCATCACCGCGGTGCGGCACATCATGCAGCGCTGCCCGACGCCGGTATTGATGTTCTCCTCGCTGACCCACGAAGGCGCTCGCGTCACCCTCGACGCGCTGGATGCTGGCGCGGTGGATTACCTGCCGAAAAACTTTGAGGACATCTCGCGCAACCCCGACAAGGTCAAGCAGATGCTGTGCGAGAAGGTGCATACCATTTCGCGCAGCAACCGCCGCCTCGGCAGCTATGCCAGGCCGGCGCCGGTCGCCGCCCCTGTGCCCGCCAGCAGCCCTGCGCCGGCCAGCAGCTTCGCAAGCCCGGCGCCGGCCCGCCCTGCGGCGACTGCCCGTGCAGCGGCCCCGGCGGCGTCGCACTCGCCAGCCCCCAAGCGCAAACCTTACAAGCTGGTGGCCATCGGCACCTCCACGGGCGGCCCGGTGGCCCTGCAGCGGGTATTGACCCAGCTGCCGGCCAACTTCCCGGCGCCGATCGTGCTGATCCAGCACATGCCGGCGGCGTTCACCAAGGCCTTTGCCGAGCGCCTGGACAAGCTGTGCCGCATCAACGTGAAGGAAGCCGAGGACGGTGACATGCTGCGCCCAGGCCTGGCCCTGCTGGCCCCCGGCGGCAAGCAGATGATGATCGACGGCCGTGGCACGGTGAAGATCCTGCCCGGTGACGAGCGCCTGAACTACAAGCCGTGCGTGGACATCACCTTCGGCTCGGCAGCCAAGTCGTACGGTGACAAGGTGCTGTCGGTGGTGCTCACCGGCATGGGCGCCGATGGCCGCGAAGGTGCGCGCCTGCTCAAGCAGGGCGGCAGCACCGTGTGGGCCCAGGATGAAGCCAGCTGCGTGATCTATGGCATGCCCATGGCTATCGTCAAAGCCAACCTGGCGGACGCGGTGTACAGCCTGGACGAAATCGGCAAGCACCTGGTGGAGGCCTGCGTCTGATGGACGTCCTCAGCCTGATCGGCCTGATTCTCGCCTTTGTCGCCATCGTCGGTGGCAACTTCCTCGAAGGCGGCCATGTCGGCGCTCTGGTCAACGGCCCGGCGGCGCTGATCGTGCTGGGTGGCACCCTGGCGGCTGCCTTGTTGCAGTCGCCGCTGTCCTCCTTCAAGCGCGCCTTGCAGATCTTGCGCTGGATCCTGTTTCCGCCGCGGGTCGACCTGGCGGGTGGCATCGACCGCGTGGTGAACTGGAGCCTGACCGCGCGCAAGGAAGGCCTGCTGGGCCTGGAAGGCGTGGCCGATGCCGAGCCAGACCCGTATGCGCGCAAGGGCCTGCAGTTGCTGGTGGACGGCGCCGAGCCAGAAGCCATCCGCAGCATCCTTGAAGTCGACTTCCTGACCCAGGAAAGCCGTGACATCCAGGCGGCCAAGGTGTTCGAGAGCATGGGCGGCTATGCGCCGACCATCGGCATCATTGGTGCGGTAATGGGCCTGATCCACGTGATGGGCAACCTGGCCGACCCCTCGCAGCTGGGCAACGGCATCGCCGTGGCCTTCGTTGCCACCATCTACGGCGTGGCCAGCGCCAACCTGATCCTGCTGCCGGTCGCCAACAAGCTCAAGGCCAACGTCATGCGCCAGTCGCGCTACCGCGAGATGCTGCTTGAAGGCTTGTTGTCGATTGCCGAGGGTGAAAACCCGCGCTCGATCGAGTTGAAGCTGCAAGGCTTCATGGAGTAACCCATGCGTCGCCGTCGTCATACCGAGGAACACGAAAACCACGAACGCTGGCTGGTGTCGTACGCCGACTTCATCACCTTGCTGTTCGCCTTTTTCGTGGTGATGTACTCGATTTCCTCGATCAACGAGGGCAAGTACAAGGTTATTTCCCAGGCCTTGCTCGGGGTGTTCAACGACCCTGAGCGCAGCATGAAACCGATCCCCATCGGCGATGAGCAGCCGTTGAGTGTGCGTCCGGCAGAGCCGCTGGTCAAAGACAGCGAGCAGACCGAAGCGGGCCTGGCAGCGACCAATGTCGACCCGCTGAAAACCATCAGCGATGATGTGCGCGATGCCTTTGGCGACCTGATCAACAGCAACCAGATGACTGTGCGCGGCAACGAGTTGTGGATCGAGATCGAGCTGAATTCGTCGCTACTGTTCGGCAGTGGCGATGCCATGCCCAGCGACAAGGCATTTGCCATCATCGAAAAGGTGGCCAACATCCTCAAGCCGTTCGCCAACCCGGTGCATGTCGAAGGCTTTACCGACAACCTGCCGATCCGCACGGCGCAGTACCCGACCAACTGGGAGCTGTCGTCGGCGCGGGCGGCGAGTATCGTACGCCTGCTGGCCATGGAAGGGGTCAACCCGGCGCGCATGGCCTCGGTGGGTTACGGCGAGTACCAGCCGGTAGCCGGCAATGACACCGCCGAAGGCCGCGCACGTAACCGCCGGGTGGTACTGGTGATTTCGCGTAATCTGGAAGTGCGCCGCAGCCTGACCGGCTCGGGCAGTGCCCATGCCACGCCGGATGCCGCGTTGCGCCGGGCTGGCACACAAAGTGCACCTGCAACGCCAGCAACGGTGGCGGGGCAGTGATCCGTCAATTCCCCGTCGCTGCATTGTATTGAAAGTGACTCCGTCCCCTGTGGGAGCGGGCATGCCCGCGAAGTAGACGACGCGGTGGATGACACCGGCTGCGCCGGTGTTCGCGGCGGTTCGACGCTTCGATGAGCCCGCTCCCCCCAGGGATCGTGCCGGATCTTGGATAGTAGTTTCTACAGTGTCCCTGCCAAATCAATAGATAGAGTTTGCTTGATGAGAGTCTGGGCAGTAGCCAATCAAAAAGGTGGCGTCGGCAAGACCACCACCACCATCGCCCTGGCTGGCCTGCTGGCTGAGGCAGGCAAGCGCGTGGTCGTTGTCGACCTCGATCCGCACGGTTCGATGACCAGCTATTTCGGGCACAACCCCGATGCGCTGGAGCACAGCTGCTACGACCTGTTCCTGCACAAGGGCGCAGTGCCAGACGGCCTGCCCGGGCAGTTGCTGCTGCCCACCAGCGACGAGCGCATTTCGCTGTTGCCGTCGAGCACCGCACTGGCCGTGCTGGAGCGTCAGTCGCCGGGGCAGAATGGCCTGGGCCTGGTGATCGCCAAGAGTCTGGCGCAGCTGTGGCAGGATTTCGACTATGCCGTGATCGACAGCCCACCCTTGCTGGGCGTGTTGATGGTCAATGCCCTGGCGGCCAGCCAGCAGTTGGTGATTCCGGTGCAGACCGAGTTTTTGGCGGTGAAGGGCCTGGAACGCATGGTCGGCACCCTGGCCATGATCAACCGCTCGCGCAAGCAGGCGCTGCCGTACCAGATCGTGCCAACGCTGTTCGACCGCCGCACCCAGGCCTCCCTGGGCACACTCAAGCTACTGCGTGACACCTACGGCCAACAGGTTTGGCAGGGCTATATTCCGGTGGATACGCGCCTGCGCGATGCCAGCCGCAAGGGCGTCACGCCCTCGCAGTTCGACAGCAAGAGCCGCGGGTTGATTGCTTACCGGGCGCTGCTCAAGCACCTGCTGACCTACAAGACTGCAGTGCAGGTGGCCTGATGACCCAGACCCGACACACCAGCACCCGGCCGCAGATGGCCTTGCAGTCGTACCTCGATGGCCTGCTGCAGGAAGCCACCGAGGCCGAAGACCTGTTTGAGCCGCCAGCCGCGCAGGACGCGTTCGCCGAGGCGGTGCGTGAGGAACAGGCACGTGATGCCCGTCAGCTGGCCCGACCGGTACCCGCCGAAGCCCCTGCCAGCCTTGCCCCGCGGCCGTTTGCCGAACCCAGGCTGGCGGTGCTGCCCAGCGTCGTGCCAGTAGAGGCGCCGGTGGTGACGGTGGTCGAGCAGGAGGTGCTCGCCGAGGCCGCCATTCCGGTGCTGGTCGAAGAACAAACCGTGGAACCCGCAGTGCCGCTGGTCGACGTGCACCTGCCAGCGCCCAATCTCCCGGTGCCCCCGGCGACCGTCGACGGCCGCCCGGTGTGGGCGGCGGAGCCGTTCGAGTGCCTGCTGTTCGATGTCGCCGGCCTGACCCTGGCGGTGCCGTTGGTGTGCCTGGGCTCGATCTACAACCTGGCCGGCCAGGAGCTGACGCCGCTGTTCGGCCAGCCTGACTGGTTCCTGGGTATTTTGACCTGCCAGGCCGGCAACCTGAAGGTGCTGGACACCGCGCGTTGGGTAATGCCCGACCGCTACCGCGACGATTTTCGTCAAGGCCTGAATTACGTGATTTCCGTGCAAGGCTACGAATGGGGGCTGGCCGTGCATCAGGTCAGCCGCTCGTTGCGCCTGGACCCGTCCGAGATCAAATGGCGTAGCCAACGCGGCCAGCGCCCGTGGTTGGCCGGCACGGTGATTGAACACATGTGTGCACTGCTCGACGTCGCCGCACTGGCCGAGCTGATCGCCAGCGGCGCGGTCAAGCAGATGCACGCCAAACAGAAATGACACAGAACACAACCGCCAAACAGCGGATTTTGAGGGTAGGGGAATGAAAAAGTCGTCTGCACAAGGTTCCGAAGATCCGATCCTGCAGTGGGTTACCTTCCGTCTGGACAACGAGTCCTACGGCATCAACGTGATGCAGGTACAGGAAGTGCTGCGCTACACCGAGATCGCCCCGGTACCGGGCGCTCCAAGCTACGTGCTGGGCATCATCAACCTGCGCGGCAATGTGGTGACCGTGATCGACACCCGTCAGCGTTTTGGCCTGATGCCGACTGAGGTCACCGACAACACCCGTATCGTCATCATCGAAGCCGACAAGCAAGTGGTCGGCATTCTGGTCGACAGCGTGGCCGAAGTGGTTTACCTGCGCCAGTCCGAAATCGAAACCGCACCGAACGTGGGTAACGAAGAGTCGGCCAAGTTCATCCAGGGCGTGTGCAACAAGAATGGCGAACTGCTGATCCTGGTCGAGCTGGACAAGATGATGACCGAGGAAGAGTGGTCCGAGCTGGAGAATATCTGAGTTGATCCTACAGGTTGCTGTCATCTTCCTGGCGCTGGTCTGGGCGCTGAGCCTGTGGTTCTTCCTCAACTACAGCAAGCGCCAGCGCGAGCTGGCTGCGCAGCAAGCCGAGGGCGATGCGCTGCGTGACCAGCGCATCAAGGACCTGGCCAAGCGCCTGGACGACTACCAGAACGGTACCGTGCGCATGGGCGAGGCGCTGCACGAACTGAGCGTTACGATGGCTCCGCTGCCTGACAGGCTCCAGCAGTTGGAGCAGCGCGACCCCAACAACGTCACTTTCTCCCAGGCGGCCAAGCTGGTTGGCATGGGCGCCAGCGTGGCCGAGCTGACCGAAAGCTGCGGCCTTACCCAGGCCGAGGCAGAGCTGATGAGCAAGCTGCACCGCAGCGGCTGACCTGGGTTACAGGCCTGCCTGGGCGCACCGGAGCAGGGGCTGATCCTGTATCGCGCTGCGGGTCAGGTAACTCAGGACGCCGACCTCAGGGTTTGCCCCAAGAGTGGTAGTTGCCGATGGTTGCCACGCTACCCAGTGCCTGGTCGTTGTTGCGCGCCTGGGCAATGGGGAAGGCCAGGTTTTCCGTGAGGGCGCGATAAGTGGTCTGCGGAATCGACTCCAGCTTGCTTAGTTGCCGCAGGAACTGCAGCCTGGGTAGATGCCGAGCAACTACATCGTTGAGCAAGCCAGGCCCGGTCATCCTGCTCAATTCCTTGGCGTAGGCTGCGTAACCGTGGGTGCCTGCCAGTGGCCTGATGTCGTAGAACGATAGATTGCTGCGGTAGCGTGCATCCATCTCTGCAGAAATTGCGCGCAGGGTCGGGTTGTTGGCATGGCTGCCGATCATGTTGCTGTTGTAGTCACAATGCATGCCCAGCAGCTCGTTGTTCACCGGGCTGCCGAGGACCAGGCCATCAGGCGTGGTTTTCAAGGCTACCGAGCTGATCATGGCGAAGCTGTCGGGGTTGTCTTCGAAGCTGCGCAGCGTGTCGTCGACGTCCATGTAGATTCCGCCCTCCGAATGGAGTAACGGGTAGCGCAGTACGTCGGAGGCAGACGCGAAGTTTGCCCCGTTACTGTCCAGTGCCTGGCGGTACTGATGGTAGTAGTCAGTTTGCTCGAAGGCCGCGTAGAAGGGCTGCTCTTCCAGGGTTTTGATCTGAACGTTCGAAGCAGCGGTCAACTTTGCGCGGTTTTTCATGAAGGCTTTAGGGTTGGACTTCGACAGGTAGAACTCATAGGTAAAGCCTGTACCCTCAAGGCGTTTGGCATTGCTCGCGATGTTCTCCACCAGCTCATCGGGGATGCTCTTCCCGCCGACCCAGATGCTGAGGATTTTCTTGGGCAGTGGGGTTACTTCCGAGCTGTTGACCACAGGCACACTGAGCGGCAGTTGCAGGTCGACGTCCAGATTACGTAGCGTGTACATGCGCATTGCATCGCTGGCGCCACGCGTGGCCGGGTTGACCTGATACAGATCGCGCGTGCCCGCGTGTACCTGATAGTAATTCGGCAGGACTTCGTTGGCATCCTCCTGGAGGATGAAGGCATCGTTTTCAGTGTCATACAGTACCTGGACTTCGTTGCCGTCCTTGAGCGCCAGCAGCGGGTTGGTACCCGTTGCCCGATTCAAGGGTCCCCTGGCAATCCGCGTGGCTTCCACAGGTGGCTCGGCTGGCACGAAAAAATCTGCCAGTATTTCTTCAGGTAGCCGGGGAGGGCTGTTGGGGCTCAGGGGGTAGCCCCATTGATCGTTAAGACGCGTGGGCAGGACGAAGCGCGAGCTTTTGCCTGGGAACAGCATTCGCAGGTCGTCTGCAGGGAGCAAGGCCAGTGGGGCGGCATTAAGCAGGCCGAAGGCGATGTTGCTCACACCAGCGTCCTTGTCTGCAAGGGTCTTGCCGTTGATCGCCTGATCGAGCCCCAGGCCAAATTGCGCGACACCGCCGGCTGCCAGCAGCGGGATCAGCTCGGGAACCACCAGCGCCAGTGGTGCCAGCAGGTTGATCGACGCCACCAGGTAGCCGCGCCAGCGAGCCTTGGTCACCTGCGCATCGCTGGTGATGATGAAATCGGCATCGGCATAGCTGCGCTCGCGCTGGCGTTGGGTGAGGGCTGTGAACAGATCACCTGCGAACAACGGGCTGTAGTGGCCGGCCTTGTAGTTGATGTACTCGCGGGGGGGCCAGGGGCCGTCGACGGTGAAGCCTGCGCGGTTGGGCGATCGGTGGTGAAAACCGGGGTAGGCGCCAAGGCCCGCCAGCGCGGTATCCAGCCCACTGAAGTCCAGGCCATCGGGGGTGTCGGCCAGTTTGAAGTACTGGCGCAGGCGCAGGCGTTTTTCGTCGTCGCGGCACTGTTCGGCGAACCAGTCTTGCATGGCAGCCATACCGTCGAACTCATGCAAGGGCGATGCATTGCCTGGCAGGTACAGCAGTACTTTTGGCTGTGCCTCGTCTGTGATGCAGATCAGGTCGGTGGCTGCGTAGCCGTAAACGTTCAAAGGCCTTGCCTGCAAACCGGGTGCTTTTGCCATCAGCCCCGCCACTTGCCAGGCCATCTGGCGGCCTGCATCGCTCAACGAGCCTTCCTGGACCTGCTTGTTGCAGGCGGCCATGAAGCTGATCTGCATTGACTGCCGGTGGGTTTGTTCAGCCTGTTGCCAGTAATTGTCGAGCATGCCGACGAAGCGGGTGTGAAAGTCCAGGTCCCAGATGAATTGCTGCATGGCCTCGACGTCGACCGCCAGGTGTGTACTGCTGTCGTAGCGGGCCGGGGTCGTGCGTGGGAACAGGCCGTTGAACACCGAGAAACGGGCGCTGTTGTCAAACACCCCAGGTTCGGGCAGGCGCTCGACGATAGTCAGCGGGCCATCTGGCAACGTGCCTGCCCAGTGGCCAGGGAGCAACTGGCCGATCAGGTTCTTGGCTGTTTCACCCTGCCAGTCTGAAAGCGTCGCTTGGGTAAGTGAAAGGCGCTGGACGATGACTGCCTGATTGCCACGGTAGTGCAGGGTGACTACGTCGGTCTGGTCGGGGTCAAGGTCATGGCCCTGCTGCGTCAGCCATTGGTGGATCGCACGGCTGGCTTCGCGGTCAGGGCGGGGGATATGGCTCAGGTGGTTGCGAACGTACTGCACGGCGGCGGCGTTGATGCGGCTTGTGGACATGGTGTTCACCTTGCTCATTGACAGGAATGGCAAGGCTGAACGGCTGACGCCGACGGCGGTGGTAGATAACTACCGGTGGTTTGCCGGCGGCAGCAGTGCGGTGACCGGAGTGATGTCGCGCGGCGCCTCGGCTTCGTCGCTGAAACCGGCGGGCACCTTGCCCCGCAGTTGCCAGGCGAAGGCAATGATCTCGGCAATGGTCAGGTACAGTGCCTCCGGGATCTGCTCGCCCAGTTCCAGGCGTGCCAGCAGGCGCACCAGTTCGGCGTTTTCGTAGATCGGCACGTCATGCTCGCGGGCCAGGGCCAGGATGGCCTCGGCCAGCGCATCGTCACCTTTGGCGGTGAGGGTTGGGGCCTGCTGGCCGTCGTAGGTCAGGGCAATGGCCTGGCGGAGTGGTTTCTGTGTCATGCGTTTTCGTCTACCCAGCGTTGCTCAACCCGTGTGCGCGGGCCTTGAGGGGGGATGCCCGGGTGGCATTCCAGGTCGCCAACCTCCAGACCCCGCTCCAGCAGGCGCTGGCGCAAGGCACCGAGCTGGCTGTCGATCAGCTTTGCGGTTTGTTCGCGCTCTGCCCACAGGTGCCCGCTCAGGCGGCCTTGGCTGAACTGCGCCTGTACTTGCAGTGGGCCGAGAGGTGAAAGGTCGAAGGCCAGTTCGATGCGCCACAGGGCTTGCAGAGGGTCCTGTGCTTCGGGTTGGCGGTCTGCCTGCTGTTGCGGGGTTTCTTCACGCTGCAGTTTGACCTGCAATGGGATGAACTCCTGGCCGTGGCGGATCGGCACTTCAGTTTGCCAGGTGGTCTGCAGATTGCCGTTTTCCAGCGTGCCGGTTTGTTGCAGGCTGCTCATGGCATGGCTTTGCAGGCGCGAGATGGCCGCAGCGGCCAGGCGCAGCAGTTGTTGCAGGTCGCCTTCGTCTTCCATGGCCTTGAGCAGGCGCGAGGGCAGGGGGAACGCCCCTGGCTGCGGCTTGGGGCTGACCCGTTCGAGCATGCCCAGCGCGCTGCGGGCCAGCGCCGGCATGGTCACGGCCAGGCTGGCGGGCGCGAGGTTGGGCGTGCCGGGTGCGTTGGCCGGGGCCTGAGTGATCAGGCGCAGCAGGTGGGCCTTCAGGTCTGTGGCCACGCTGGCAGGAAAGCCGCCCAGCAGTTTCGCTTCAAGGAAAGTGCCGCTGTTGTTCAGGGCCTGGGCCACGGCCTTGGCGTCGCCCAGCTGGCGGGCGTCTGGCAGGCCGGCCAGCAGGCGCTCGGCGCTGGCACGCAGGTCGCCATCGACGCCCGGGTCGCGGGTGAGCTGTTGCAGGGCGTTGAGCAGGCCGGGCAGCGAGGCCTGGCGGTTTTGCTGGGTCAGCAGTTGCTGGGCAATGCTGAGCTGGTCCTGCCTGCCGCTAAGCGGGACAAAGCGCAGCGACTGGTCGCCCTGCACCAGTGCGCTGAGCAGGCTGCCAATGGCCAGCGGGCGCGGGCTGTCGATGCTAAGGGTGGAGCCGGCCTGGGCAGTGTTGAGCAGGCTGACCAGCGCCCGGTAGCTCGCCGGTTGCCCAGGCGCCTGGGCCAATGCCTGGTTGGTCAGGACCTTGCCTTGCAGCAGCGTGCCGACGGGCACTTTGCTGGTATCCAGGCGAGTGAGGGTGGCGATCTGGCTGGCGTTGGCCTGCTGCAGCATGATTGCCAGGCGGTTGCTTTCGGTCTGGCTGACAGTGACCTGGCTGCCTTGGGGCAAGGGCTGGCTGGCGCTGGCTTGCAGTTGGGTCTGTACGCCGTTGGCCTGTATCAACCGCAGCACCAGCTGGAAGTCCTGGCCCGTCTGGCGCAACGACACGACCTCGGCCTGTGCGGTCTCGCCGGGTGCCAGCAGGCCGGGCTGCGCCTGGATCAGGCGCAGCAGTTCGCCGGTCATGCCCGCCTTCATGGCTTGGCTGTTGATCGCGGTTTGTGCGCCGAGACTATTGATTTCAGTCATGATTGTATACAACCTGTCGGACCCGGCCTCTTGGCAGCGCGGTGGCGCGTGTAATAATGCCGACCGCCCGTGGTTGCCAGTATAACGGCAGCGCGCGGGGCGACTTGAGACACAAGGGTTCTGGAGCGGCGTCGCCTGCTTCGCGGGCAAGCCCGCGAAACAGGCGACGCCGGCCCGAAGCCCTACAAAGATAAGGCGAAACCGTGACCCTTCACCTCCAAGCTGCGGGCCTGGCCTGCGAGCGCGACTGGCGCCTGCTGTTCGAGCAGCTCGATTTCGAGCTGGGCGCCGGCGACATGCTGCAGATCAGCGGCCCCAACGGCAGCGGCAAGACCAGTTTGCTGCGGCTGCTGGCCGGGTTGATGCAACCCACCGCCGGGCAGATATTGCTGGGCGGCAAGCCCCTGGCCGAGCAGCGCCATGCCCTGGCCAGCATTCTGCTGTGGATCGGTCACGCCGCAGGCATCAAGGACCTGCTCACCGCCGAGGAAAACCTCACCTGGCTGTGCGCCCTGCACCAGCCGGCCAGCCGCGAGGCGATCTGGGCGGCGCTGGAGGCTGTCGGTTTGCGCGGTTTCGAAGACGTACCCTGCCATACCCTGTCGGCCGGTCAGCAGCGCCGCGTGGCCCTGGCCCGGCTGCACCTGGCCAGCCCGCCGCTGTGGATTCTCGACGAGCCGTTCACTGCCCTGGACAAGCAAGGCGTAGCGCAGCTCGAAGCGCACCTGGCGGCCCACTGCGAGCAGGGCGGCACGGTGGTGCTGACCACCCACCATACGCTGGAACGCAAGCCCTCCGGTTACCGTGAACTGAACCTGGGGCAATGGGCGGCATGAGCGTATTCATCCTGTTGTCGCGTCGCGAAGCGCGCCTGCTGTTCCGTCGTCCTGCCGAGCTGGCCAACCCGCTGGTGTTCTTCGCCATCGTCGTGGCCATGTTCCCGCTGGCAGTCGGCCCCGAAAGCCAATTGTTGCAAACCTTGTCGCCGGGCCTGGTCTGGGTAGCGGCGCTGCTGGCAGTGCTGCTGTCGCTGGACGGCTTGTTCCGCAGCGATTTCGAGGATGGCTCGCTGGAGCAGTGGGTGCTGTCGCCGCACCCGCTGGCGCTGCTGGTGCTGGCCAAGGTGCTGGCGCACTGGATCTTTTCCGGGCTGGCGCTGGTATTGTTGGCACCGCTACTGGCGCTGATGCTGGGGCTGCCGAGCCATTGCCTGCCGGTGCTGCTCGGCTCCCTGCTGCTGGGCACACCGGTACTGAGCCTGCTGGGCGCGGTAGGTGCGGCGCTGACAGTCGGTCTGAAGCGCGGTGGTTTGTTACTGGCGTTGCTGATTCTGCCGTTGTATATCCCTGTATTGATCCTGGGCAGTGGCGCGTTGCAAGCGGCGTTGCAAAATATGCCCGCAACCGGCCACCTGCTCTGGCTCGCCAGCCTGACGGCCCTGGCCGTTACCCTGGCACCCTTTGCGATAGCGGCCGGCCTGAAGATCAGCGTCGGCGAATAACGAGTCCCGGGCTTTCAAGCCCGGCAAATACCCTGGATGTACCCTGATGAAAATAAGCTGGACGTGGTTCCACAAGCTGGGCTCCCCGAAATGGTTCTATGCCATCAGCGGCCGTATGCTGCCATGGCTGGCCGGCGCTGCCGTGCTCCTGTTGCTGGTCGGTATCACCTGGGGCCTGGCGTTCGCCCCTCAGGACTACCAGCAAGGCAACAGCTTCCGCATCATCTACATTCATGTGCCGGCGGCGATGCTGGCGCAGTCCTGCTACGTGCTGCTGGCGGTCGCCGGGGTAGTGGGGCTGGTGTGGAAGATGAAACTGGCCGACGTCGCCCTGCAATGTGCCGCGCCCATCGGCGCCTGGATGACCGCCGTGGCGCTGGTTACCGGCGCCATCTGGGGCAAGCCGACCTGGGGCAGTTGGTGGGTGTGGGACGCCCGCCTTACGTCCATGCTCATCCTGCTGTTCCTGTACTTCGGCATTATTGCGCTGGGCCAGGCAATCAGTAATCGTGACAGTGCGTCCAAGGCCTGTGCGGTGCTGGCGATTGTCGGAGTGGTCAACATCCCGATCATCAAGTACTCGGTGGAGTGGTGGAACACCCTGCATCAGGGCGCGACCTTCACCCTGACCGAAAAACCGGCGATGCCCGCAGAAATGTGGTTGCCGCTGCTGTGCACGGCGTTGGGTTTCTACTGTTTCTTCGGTGCTGTGCTGTTGCTTCGCATGCGCCTTGAAGTGCTCAAGCGCGAGGCGCGCGCCAGTTGGGTCAGGGACGAAGTGTTGAACAGCCTGGGGCGGAGGAGCGCACAATGAGCTTTGCCACCTTCGGTGATTTTCTCGCCATGGGCCACCATGGCCTGTACGTGTGGTCGGCCTATGGCATCTGCCTGGCGGTGCTGGCGCTGAATGTCGCTGCGCCGCTGTTGGCCCGCCGTCGCTACCTGCAAGAAGAGGCGCGCCGTTTGCGCCGGGAGAACAACCAGTGAATCCGCAGCGCAAGAAACGCCTGTTGCTCATCGTCGGCCTGCTGGCCGGCGTCGGGGTTGCCGTCGGCTTTGCCTTGAGCGCATTGCAGCAGAACATCAACCTGTTCTACACACCGACCCAGATCGCCAACGGCGAAGCGCCGCTGGACACCCGCATCCGTGCTGGCGGCATGGTCGAGAAGGGCTCGGTGCAGCGCTCGTCCGACTCGCTGGACGTGCGCTTTGTGGTCACCGACTTCAACAAGTCGGTGCCAATCACCTACCGCGGCATCCTGCCCGACCTGTTCCGCGAAGGGCAGGGCATCGTCGCCTTGGGCAAGGTCAACGCTGAAGGCGTGGTGGTGGCCGATGAAGTACTGGCCAAGCACGATGAGAAGTACATGCCGCCCGAGGTCAGCAAGGCCCTGAAGGAAAGCGGCCAGGCCGCCACCGGTACGGAGGCCAAGCCATGAATGCGGCACTGGTAATCCCTGAACTCGGCCAGCTGGCGATGATTCTGGCCATCTGCTTTGCCGCCGTGCAGGCCAGTGTGCCGCTGCTCGGCGCCTGGCGTGGCGACAGCCTGTGGATGAGCCTGGCGCGCCCGGCGGCGTGGGGGCAATTCGCCTTCCTGGCCTTTGCCTTCGCCTGTTTGACCCATGCCTTCATGACCGACAACTTCTCCGTCGCCTATGTGGCCAGCAACTCCAACAGCGCCTTGCCGTGGTACTACAAGTTCAGCGCCGTATGGGGCGCCCACGAAGGTTCGTTGCTGCTGTGGGCGTTTATCCTGGGCGGCTGGACCTTTGCCGTGTCGGTGTTCTCGCGTCAGTTGCCGCAGGTGATGCTGGCTCGCGTGCTGGCGGTGATGGGCATGATCAGCGTCGGCTTCCTGAGCTTCCTGATCATCACCTCCAACCCGTTTCAGCGCCTGCTGCCGCAAGTGCCCACCGACGGCCGCGACCTCAACCCGCTGCTGCAGGACTTCGGCCTGATCGTTCACCCGCCGATGCTGTACATGGGCTACGTGGGCTTCTCGGTGGCCTTTGCCTTCGCCATTGCCGCCTTGCTCGGTGGCCGCCTGGACGCTGCCTGGGCGCGCTGGTCGCGGCCTTGGACCATCGTCGCCTGGGCCTTCCTGGGGGTTGGCATCACCCTGGGCTCGTGGTGGGCCTACTATGAGCTGGGCTGGGGTGGCTGGTGGTTCTGGGACCCGGTGGAAAACGCCTCGTTCATGCCCTGGCTGGTGGGCACGGCGCTGATCCACTCGCTGGCGGTGACCGAAAAACGTGGGGTGTTCAAAAGCTGGACCGTGCTGCTGGCTATTGCCGCATTCTCGCTGAGCCTGCTGGGTACCTTCCTGGTGCGCTCTGGCGTGCTGACCTCGGTGCACGCGTTTGCCGCCGACCCGTCGCGGGGCATTTTCATCCTGTTCTTCCTGTTGTTCGTGGTCGGTGGTTCGCTCACCCTCTTCGCCCTGCGCGCACCGGTGGTCAAGAGCCAGGTCGGCTTCGCCCTGTGGTCCCGCGAGACGCTGCTGCTGGCCAACAACCTGGTTCTGGTGGTGGCCGCGTCGATGATTCTGCTCGGCACGCTGTACCCGCTGGTGCTTGATGCCCTGACCGGGGCCAAGCTGTCGGTGGGTCCGCCGTATTTCGATGCCTTGTTCCTGCCGCTGATGGCGCTGCTCATGGTGGTAATGAGCGTGGGCGTGCTGGTGCGCTGGAAGGACACCCCGGGCAAATGGCTGATCAGCATGATCACCCCTGTGCTGATCGGCAGTGCCATCCTTGCCCCGGTTGCCGGTTTTATCGTTGACGACTTCGACTGGCCGACCCTGACCGCCTTCGCCCTGGCGGCCTGGGTGGTACTCGGCGGGCTGCGCGACATCCTCGACAAGACCCGTCACAAAGGCCTGCTGAGGGGCCTGCCTGGCCTGGGGCGTAGCTACTGGGGCATGCAACTGGCACACCTGGGCCTGGCGGTGTGTGCCCTGGGCGTGGTGCTGTCGAGCAACAACAGCGCCGAACGCGACCTGCGCATGGCTCCGGGCGAAAGCGTGGAGCTGGGTGGGTATCACTTCCTGTTCCAGGGCGCCAAGCACTTCGAGGGGCCGAACTTCATCTCCGACAAAGGTACCGTCGTGGTCAGCCGTGATGGCCGTGAAGTGACTACCCTGCACCCGGAAAAGCGCCTGTACACCGTGCAGCAGTCGATGATGACCGAAGCTGGCATCGATGCCGGCTTTACCCGCGACCTTTACGTTGCCCTGGGCGAGCCGCTGGAAAACGGCGCCTGGGCGGTGCGTGTGCACATCAAGCCTTATGTCCGCTGGATCTGGCTGGGCGGTCTGCTGACCGGCCTGGGCGGGTTGCTGGCGGCGCTCGACCGGCGCTACCGCGTCAAGGTCAAGACCCGGGTGCGTGATGCCCTGGGCGTGTCTGGAGCAGCTGCATGAAGCGTTGGATCATGGTAGTCCCCCTGGCAGTGTTCCTGCTGGTGGCGGTGTTTCTCTACAAGGGGCTGTTTCTCAAGCCCGACGAGCTGCCGTCGGCAATGATCGGCAAACCGTTCCCGGTGTTTTCCCTGGCTTCGACCCAGGGCGACCGCACCCTGACCCAGGCCGACTTGCGGGGTCGCCCCGCACTGGTCAACGTGTGGGCCACCTGGTGCCCGTCGTGCAAGGTCGAGCACCCGTACCTGAACCAGCTGGCGCAGCAGGGCGTGGTGATCCACGGGGTCAACTACAAGGACGACAACGCCGCCGCGCAGAAATGGCTGGCCGAGTTCCACAACCCGTACCAGCTGGACATCCGTGACGAGCAGGGCAGCCTGGGCCTGGACCTTGGGGTGTACGGCGCGCCGGAAACCTTCCTGATCGACGCCAAGGGCATCATCCGCTACAAGCACGTAGGCATTGTCGATGCAACTGTCTGGCGTGAGCAGCTGGCGCCGCTGTACCAGGGCTTGGTCGACGAGGCCAGGCCATGAGGCGCTGGCTGGCAGCTGCCGTGCTGGGCATGAGCCTGGCCGGCATGGCCAAGGCGGCCATCGACACGTACCAGTTCCGCGACGACGCCGAGCGCGAACGCTACCAGCAGTTGACCAAGGAACTGCGTTGCCCCAAGTGCCAGAACCAGGACATTGCCGACTCAAACGCGCCGATTGCTGCCGACCTGCGCCGTGAGATCTTCCGCATGCTTGGCGAAGGCAAGAGCAACCAGCAGATCGTCGACTTCATGGTCGACCGCTATGGTGACTTTGTGCGCTACAAACCGGCACTCAGCGGGCGTACCTGGCTGTTGTGGTTCGGCCCGGGCATCCTGTTGGTCGGTGGTTTTGCGGTGCTGGCGGTGATCGTACGCCGACGCCGTGGTACGGCTTTGCCGGGCAACAATGAGCTTTCCGTCGAAGAACGCGAGCGACTCGCCAAACTGCTGGAAAAAGAACAGACCCATGACTGAATTCTGGCTTAGCGCGGGCCTGCTGCTGCTCGCCGCCCTCAGCTTTTTGCTGATCCCGATCCTGCGTGGCCGTGGCCGCCAGCAGGAAGAAGACCGTACCGCCCTGAACGTGGCCCTGTACCAGGAGCGCGTCGCCGAACTGGCTGCCCAGCAGGCTGCCGGTGTGCTCGATGCGGCGCAGTTGACCAAGGGCCGTGACGAGGCTGCCCGTGAGCTGCTGGCCGATACCGAAGGCGCCGAAGCCCCGCGCCAGGGCCATCTGGGCAAAGCCCTGCCGCTGCTGGCTGCAGTGCTGGTACCGCTGATGGCGCTGGGGCTGTACCTGCATTTTGGCGCCGCAGACAAAGTGGCGCTGACCCAGGAATTCGCCGAGGCGCCCAAGTCGATGGAAGAAATGACCACGCGCCTGGAGCGTGTGGTCCAGGCCCAGCCGGAGTCTGCAGAGGCCCTGTACTTCCTGGGCCGTGCCTACATGGCCGAGCAGCGCCCGGCCGATGCTGCGCGTACCTTCGAGCGTTCGGTCGCCTTGGCTGGCCGCCAGCCCGAGCTGCTCGGCCAGTGGGCCCAGGCCCTGTACTTTGCCGCCGACAAGCAGTGGAACCCGCAGTTGCAGGCACTGACGGATGAAGCGCTGAAGGCCGACCCCAACGAAGTGACCAGCCTGGGCCTGCGCGGTATTGCTGCCTTCGAAGGCGAGCGTTACCAGGAAGCCATCGACTACTGGAAGCGCCTGCTGGCGCAACTGCCGGAAGGCGATGCCTCGCGTGCGGCCCTTCAAGGCGGCATCGACCGCGCTGCCGAACGCCTGGGTGGCCCGGCAGGGCAGGCTGCAGAGCCCGCGCCGGTGGCTGCGCGGCTGAAAGTACGGGTGGAACTGGCGGCGGCACTGAAGGACAAGGTAAAACCGGACGATACGGTGTTCATCTTCGCTCGCGCCAGCAATGGCCCGCCCATGCCGTTGGCAGCCAAGCGGGTGACGGTGGCGCAGTTGCCGATCGAAGTGGAGTTGTCCGATGCTGACGCGATGATGCCGCAGATGAAACTGTCGCAATTTGCCGAAGTCCAACTGGTTGCACGTGTTTCCCGCGCTGGCCAGCCTACCCGCGGCGAGTGGATTGGCCAGGGCGCGCCGTTGCCCAGTGCCACCCAGGCTACCCAGCACCTGACCATCGACAGCCCAGACCCGTAAGAGAGCAAAGCCATGCATAGCACCGTCCGCCTGACCCTGATCACCCTGGCCCTGGGTTTGTCTGCGTGTACGGTGCACCAGCCGTATGAACAGCCGGCACCACCGATCGAGCGCGTGCCGCCGCAAGGGCCGGTGGTCAAGCCGTTGCCGGGTGGGCAGCCGTCCACCCAGCCGAGCAAACCGGCGGCGATACCCAAGCCGATGCCGCGCACCTCGGCCAGCTTTGCGCCACCACCTGGCGGGGCGAGCCACTGGGACCCCAAGCTGGGTGTGTATGTACTGGAGAAGCAGCCCAATACCTTCTACCGGCAGCGTACGTACTATCGGTTTGATAATGGCTGGAGCTGGTCGCTGAGCCCCAATGGGCCCTGGCAGGATACTGACAGCAGTGGCGTGCCGGGTGGGTTAGGGCGAGCGTTCGCCCAGTAGTGGGCTTTTCCGGGTCCGTCTTGAGTTATTTGGGTGTTCGAGATTGAGCGCCGCCCGCGCGGCGCATCGCGAGCGAAGCTCGCTCCTACGTTTGTTTCGGGCCAATTATTCCTGTGGGATTTGCGCGCGAACGCCTTGGTGCATGGCTCGATATCGCGTTGTACAAACAAGGCGGTCGCGCGCGCCTGCCACAGGCGTAACTGGCCCGAAACAAACGTAGGAGCGAGCGCAGCTCGCGATGCGCCGCGCGGGCGGCGCTCGATCTCCCATGCACCGCATCTCTAACGCCGGACTCCCGGCCGTTACGCTATCTCATTTCCCACTCCACCAATACAGTACAATTTTCCGCGCAATTACCGATTGACTGTACTGCACGGTGATTCCGCATAATGCCCCTTCAACATTGGGAGGTGGCATGCGCAAGACAGTCCTGGTACTGGTAGAAACCGTCGACGATTACCTGCCCATGCTGGAGCAGGCCGGTTACCGCCTGATCCGCGCCCCCTCGCCGCAACTGCGCGCCGACGCCATCCAGCGCCACGCCAGTGAAATCGATGCCGTGCTCACTCGCGGCCCGCTGGGGCTGACTGCCGCAGAAATCGACGCATTGCCCAAGTTGCAGATCATCTGCGTGATCGGTGCCGGTTACGAACAAGTCGACCTGGCTGCCGCCACCGCCCGCGGCATCACCGTTACCAACGGCGCGGGTGCCAATGCCAGCGCGGTCGCCGACCACACCCTGGCGCTGTTGCTGGCGCTGCTGCGCGACATTCCCCGTGCTGACGCCAGCACCCGCCGCGGCGAGTGGAACCGGGTAATCAGCCCGTCGGTGAGTGGCAAGCGCCTGGGCATTCTTGGCCTGGGGGCGGTGGGGCAAGCCATTGCCAAGCGCGCCAACCTGGGCTTCGACATGCCCGTCAGCTACCACAGCCGCACGCCGCGCGAAGATGTGCCTTACACCTGGTACGACAGCCCGCTCCACCTGGCCGAAGCTGTCGACATCATGGTCGTGGCCACTCCCGGTGGCGCCAATACCCAGCATCTGGTCGATGCCCAGGTACTAGAGGCGCTGGGCGGCAAGGGCTATCTGGTGAATATCGCCCGGGCTAGCGTGGTCGACACCGACGCCCTGGTGGCCGCCCTGGAGCAAGGCAAGCTGGCCGGCGCCGCCCTGGACGTATTCGACGACGAACCGGCGGTGCCGGATGCTCTCAAGGCTATGGCCAACACGGTGCTCACACCCCACGTGGCCGGCCAGTCGCCGGAGGCCGCGCGCGATACCGTGACCCTGGTGCTGCACAACCTGCAGGCATTCTTTGCCGGTGAACCAGTACTGACCCCGGTGAGCCGGTAACCCTTTCAGACATCTGCCTGGCAAATCCCGGGCAACAAGGAGTGTGTGCATGCAACTCGAAATCTTCCAGGTCGATGCCTTTTCCGCTGAACCGTTCGGTGGCAACCCGGCGGCGGTGATCCCGCTCCAAGCCTGGCTGCCGGACGATGTGCTGCAGCGCATTGCCGAAGAAAACAACCTGTCGGAAACCGCCTATTTCGTGCGCAACGGCGAAACCTTCGACCTGCGCTGGTTCACCCCGACCGTAGAAGTCGACCTGTGCGGCCACGCCACCCTGGCGTCGGCTTATGTGCTGTTCGAGCAGCTGGGTGAGCAGGCGCAGGTACTGCGCTTCAACACCCGCAGTGGTGAATTGCGTGTCAGCCGTGGCACTGACGGGCTGCTGGCCATGGATTTCCCGGCCAAGCAGCCGGCCGTCGTGGAAACCCCGGTGGGCCTGCTGCAAGCGCTAGGCCTGACCCAGGCACAGGCGGTGTACCGCAGCGATGACTATGTAGTAGTGATTGATGACGCCCTGTTGCTCGATACGCTGAAGCCGGACTTTGTAGCGCTGTCGGCCTTCGACGTGCGTGGTATTGCCGTGACGGCGGCAGGGCGTGGCTTTGATTTCGTCACCCGCTGGTTCGGCCCACGGGTTGGCGTGAATGAAGACCCGGTCACCGGCTCGGCACACACCTCGCTGGCGCCAGTGTGGGCTGACCGCCTGGGCAAGCAGTTGCTGAGCTGCGAGCAGGGCGGGGCACGCAAAGGCCAGCTGCTGTGTGAGGTACCGGGCAATGGCCGGGTGATCATCAGCGGGCGAGCGGCGTTGTACCTGCGCGGCACTGTGTACATCTGAAGCTTCACGCGATCCTTTGTAGGCGCGTTGCAGCTGGCATCTATAATTGCTGGCCCAACCCTCGCTAAAGGAACCAGCCATGGCCATGGAAAAACAAGGTACCTGCCTGTGCGGCGCCACCACGCTCAAGGTCACCGTCGACAACACTCATATCAGCGCATGCCATTGCAGCATGTGCCGCAAGTGGACCGGCGGGCCGTTGCTGGTGGTGCATTGCAGCCAGCCACCGGTGATCGAAGGGCGTGCCCCCAGTGTCTATGACTCGTCCGACTGGGCCCAGCGAGGGTTTTGCGGCCAATGCGGCACGCACCTGTATTACCGGCTGAAGGCCAACGACTTCCATGCAGTGCCGGTCGGCCTGCTGGATGGGGATCAGGAATGGGATTTCGATCTTCAGATTTTTGTCGAGCAGAAGCCCGCCTGGTACTGTTTTGCCAACCACACCAAAGAGCTGACCGGCCAAGAGGTGTTTGAGCAGAACAGCTAATCGTGTGCCGTCGATCCTGCTTGCCAAACCGGTGCATTCCTGAGAAAAGGGCGGCTTTGTTTCCAGCGTTGGAGTGTGCCCGTGAGCCAAGAACTGCAGATAATCGACCTGGTCGAGGGTGAAGGCAAAGCTGCCGTCAAAGGCGCCCTGATCACCACCCAGTACACCGGCTGGCTGGCCGATGGCAGCGAGTTCGATTCATCCTGGTCACGCGGCAAGCCGTTCCAGTGCGTGATTGGTACCGGTCGAGTGATCAAGGGGTGGGACCAGGGCCTGATGGGCATGCGCGTTGGCGGCAAGCGCAAACTGCAGGTTCCTGCACACCTGGGCTATGGCGAGCGCAGTGTGGGGGCGATACCGCCTGGCTCGGACCTGACCTTTGAGATCGAATTGCTGGAAGTGCTGACGCGGGATGATTGAGGAAAAGGACTACACGCGCTGTCGGCGCGTGTCTGATTGAGGGGCGATTCACAGCCAGTTAAGCTTGCCCACTCAACAAGCGAGAGGGGAGCAATTCCATGAAGTCGCATTTTTCCTCGAGGGTGGTACGCGAAGCTAACGCTTTGCTAGTTGCATCAGGTGCACGTATGGAAATTTCGCTACCGCGTGAACTGGCCAGCGTGATCACTAACCCGCGGAAGACCCGTTCGGAACTGAAGGCAGCCTTTACAGCCGCGTACTTCCGCCTGCGCAAGGGGGTGAAAGCCTTATGGCGGACGGCTGCTACAACCACATCTACTCTGTGCTTGTAGAAAATGAGCAAGATACGCTCGGTATCATTGCCTATTCGTTATACAAGCGGCAGAAAATCGAATTCATCCAGGCTTTCAAAACAAAGCATGATCGGGAGCCCAAAGATGAAGACTTGGCTCTCATCGAACAGGTGTTTGATGTCACCATCATCGACTCTGTCCCTGCGAGCGAAGCTGCAGGAGCACTGTGACGGCTACTCCTCAGAGTGATTAGTCGAGACTGGACATAATTCAGCAACACCCATCCCCTAACCTAGGCCTTGCCCAGGGAACGGCATCCACCTCCAGGGAGGAACCAAACGGGTTCAGGGCACTCTGACCCTCACTCGTTGCCAAGGATGGCATTCACTACAAGGGCGCCCTGCCGCTGACAGGGCGATGTGGCGGGTCAACCCGATTTTCTCTGCCACACGAGCCTGCCTTGATGAAGTTGCCAACATTCTTCCGCCGTCGTCGCCATTTGCTGCTGAGCCTGGTACTCACGGCCGTCGCCGTGCCGCTGGCGCTGGAGGCTGTCGAAAGCCGGGCTGAACCGGTGGATGGCACCCAGACCCTGGTGTTCTTGCGCCATGCCGAGAAACCGGGTGAGGGGCTTGGCCAATTGAACTGCCAGGGCCTCAACCGCGCACTGGACCTGGCAACCTTGCTGCCGGAGCGCTTCGGCAATGCCGACTACGTGTTTGCCGCCAACCCTTCGCGGCAAGTCGAAGAAGGCAGCAAGGACGAGAGCTACAGCTACATTCGCCCGCTGATGACCATCACCCCCAGCGCCATCCGCCTCGGCTTGCCGGTGAATATCGACTACGGTGCCAACGACACCGAGGAACTGGCCGATGAGTTGCTGAGCGACAAATACCGCAATGCGACCGTCTATACCGCTTGGTCCCACGGCTACCTGCCTGAACTGATCAACACGGTGGCCGGCAAGGCCTTGGGTGAAGAGCAGGTGATCACCCAGGACTGGAGCGGCGATGACTTCGACACCCTCTATGTACTGACCCTGACCTGGCACGACGGCAAGGCCAGCCTGCTCAGCCGCAACGTACGCCAGGGCCTGAATGACGGTGCGCATAGCTGCCCGACCTGATCCGCTGGTACTGTTTGGCCAGGAAGCCGGAACAGGGAAGGGTGATGAAGCAGCGGGTAACGGTAATCGGTGGCGGGGTGGTTGGCCTGGCAACGGCCTACGCGCTTGTTCGTGAAGGGTGGTCGGTTGATTTGATCGAGGCCCGTGACAGCCTGGCGTCGGCCACCAGCTTCGCCAATGGCGGGCAATTGTCCTATCGCTATGTGGCACCGCTGGCTGATGCCGGGGTGCCTTGGCAGGCACTGGGTTGGCTATTGCAGGGCGAGTCGCCGCTGCGCCTGCGCTTGCGTCTGGACCCGGCGCAGTGGCGCTGGCTGCTGGCGTTCACCTTGGCATGCCGGCGCAGCGTCAATCGCCGTAATGCCGGGCAACTGCTGGAGCTGGCGCTGCGCAGCCAAGCCGTTCTGGCGCAGTGGCGCGACAGCCAGAACTTTGGTGATTTTGCCTGGCGGCGCAATGGCAAGCTGGTGGCCTTTCGCAGCGAACGGGCCTTTGCCCATGGCCGGGCGCAATTGACCGACCCGGCCAGCCAGCGGGTGCTGGCGGCCTCCGAGTTGCGCGCGCTGGACCCTGCGCTGGAGGGCGCACCGTTTGTGGGTGGCGTGTTCACAGCGGATGAAGAGGTTGGCGACTGTCACTTGTTCTGCCAGCGCCTGGAGGCACTGTTGCGCGCTTCGGGGCAATGCCGTTTCCTGCTTGGTCGGCCAGTGACGCAGCTGGTACGGCGCCAGGACCAGGTCGTAGCGCTGCAACTAGGCAATGAGCAACTGGACGTGGAGCAGTTGGTGCTGTGTGCGGGGCATCGTGGCCCAGGCTTGGCATTACCGGGGGTGCAGATACCGGTGTATCCGCTTAAGGGCTACAGCCTGACGGCACCCATCAGCGCCGGGCATCGGCCGCCGGAGGTGAGCCTTACCGACTATGAACGCAAGATCGTCTATGCCCGCCTGGGGCAGCAGCTACGGGTGGCGGCGATGGTGGACATTGTCGGCTTCGACGAGTCGGTGGAAAAGCGCAGGTTGCAGAGCATGCGGCGGCTGGCGTTGGAGACATTGCCCATGGCTGCGGATTATGGCCAGGCGGTGGAGTGGGCGGGCATGCGCCCGGCGACACCGACCGGGGTGCCGATCATAGGGGGGACGGTGTATCGCAACCTGTGGCTGAACCTGGGGCATGGGGCATTGGGGTTTACCCTGGCCTGTGGCAGTGCGCAGCGCCTGGTCGAAATGATGGGTTGATAGCACTGGCCTCTTCGCGGGCAAGCCCGCGAAGAGGCCAGTACAGGCCAATGAAGGATCAGCGGCCCAGGCGCATCGGCCAACCCACCACTTTCTTCACCCGCGGCGTGGCATAGGTGCGCACCTTGGAGGTGCTCAAGCCCATGCGCACCAGCGATTCGGCGATGGTCACCGCCGCGCTCACGCCATCCACCACCGGCACGCCGGTGCGCTGGCGGATCTGCTCGTCCAGCCCGGCCATCCCACCGCAACCCAGGCAGATCACCTCTGCCTTGTCGTCACGCACGGCGCGTTCGGCCTGCTCGACAATCGCCTCCACAGCCCGTTGTGGCTCAGCTTCCAGCTCCAGCACCGCCAGCCCGCTGGCCCGCACCGACGCACAGCGGTCATAAAGGCCAGACAGCTTCAGACGGTCTTCGATCAGTGGCACGGTGCGGTCCAGCGTGGTCACCACGGAATAGGCATGGCCCAGGTACATCGCGGTGCTGGCGGCTGCATCGGTAATGTCCACCACGGGCACGTTCAGCAATTCCTGCAGGCCCTCGCGGCCGTGTTCGCCATAACCGGCCTGGATCACGGCGTCGTAGGGGCCCTCGTAGGCCAGCACCCGGTCCATCACGGCGATGGCGGCCAGGTAGCTTTCGAAGTTGCCTTCCACCGACTCGGCACCGAACCAAGGGGTAAGGCCGACGATTTCGGTACCGGGCGCTGCTACGGCCCGGGCTTGCTGGGCAATGGCTTCGGTGATGGCATCGGTGGTGTTGACGTTGGCGATCAGAATACGCATGGGCAGTCCTCCCTGATTAATGGCTGCTGTGGTCGACGGCGATGCATTCGCCGCTGACGTCGTGGTAGTGGCGGTTGCGTGGTGCGATCAGCAGGTACAGGACGGCGGCGATGCCGGCACCGATCAGCCAGGAGAACGGGGCCACACTGTGGAAATTGGGTACCAGGGCCAGCACGATGGCCAGCAACGCAGCAGGCACGAAGGCGGCCACGGCGCGCAGGTTGATGCCCTTGCTGTAGTGGTAGGCGCCGGTCGGGTGCTCGGTGTATAGCTCTGGCACGTTGATGCAGCCTTTGCGCAGCAACCAGTAGTCGGACATGATCACCCCGTACAGCGGGCCGAGCAGGGCGCCCAGGCCGGACAGGAAGTACACGATCACCAGCGGGCTGTTGTACAGGTTCCACGGCAGGATCAGCACCGCCAGGGTGGCGCTGATCAGCCCCGCGCGACGGAAGTTCAGGTGGCGTGGCGCCAGGTTGCTGAGCACAAAGGCCGGGGCGACGAAGTTGGCCATGATGTTCACCGCCACGGTGACAATCAGGAAGGCTACGCAGCCCAGTACCAGGAACAACGTGCTGGGGATGGCGGCGACGATCTGGGTCGGGCTGTCGATGATCTGGCCGTTGATCTGGAACTGCGCGCCGCACAGCACCACGGTGATCACGGCAAACACCAGGATGTTCACCGGAAGGCCCCAGAAGTTGCCGACGCGGATGGTCTTGCGGCACGGCGAGGAGCGGGCGAAATCACAGAAATTCAGCACCAGGGTGCCGTAGATGGCCAGCCACAATGCCCCGCCGGCGAAGATGTTGCGCCACATATCGATGCCGGTCAGTGGCTCGGCGACCGACCAGGCGATGCGCGCGTCGGCCTTGAAGTACATGAACACTGCCAGGGCGGCCACGGTCAGCAGGATCACCGGGCCGGCGAAGGCCTCGTAGCGGCGCACCATCTCCATGCCGTAGGCCAGGATCACCAGCTGTACCAGCCAGATTGACACGAAGCACACCCAGCCCAGGCTCGACAGGCCGAGGATGCTGTCGTGGTCGTAGGCCGCCATTTGGGGCCACACGGCGGTAAGCAGCACGCGCAGCACCACTGAGGCCAGGAAGGTCTGGATGCCGAACCAGGCGATGGCAATGACTGCGCGGATCAGCGCCGGTATCTGTGCGCCATGGATGCCGAAGGCAATGCGGCTGATGACCGGGAACGGCACCCCGGTTTTCTGCCCCATGTAGCCGGACAGGTTCATGAAGAAGTACACCAGCGCCGCGCCAATGGCCAGCGACAGCAAAATCTGCCAGCCACCCAGACCAAGGGCGAACAAGCCCATGGCGAACGAGTAGTTGGCAATATTGTGCACATCGTTTGTCCACAACGCGAAGATGCTATAGCCACCCCAGCGCCGCCCTGCGGTGCGTGTCGGGGCAAGGTCGCGGTTGTGCAGGCGCGGGCTCAGGGCCAGTTCTGGCGCACTGCCGACGAGGCTGGAAGCGGGGTGGGTGCTGGCGACGGATAGTTCAGGGGCAAGGTCGAGGCTGCTACTCATTCCGGCGGGCTCCTGATGCACTTTGACTGCGATGAGCGGGCATGCGCACGGGCTCGCCATCTCGTCGGTGCAGCTTGGCATCACAGGGTTCTGGGCGCGGCGGCCGGCTTTGGACCGGCGTCGCGGGTTCTTGTGTATTTATGTTTTGTTCGAGTTGTATACAAAACACGACCACACAAAAGCGAGTTCCATGCCAAGGAAAGAGCAAGTTTCAACAGGTCATCATTTCAAACCTATCTTGTTCAAAGATAAGTTGATGAAATAAATTGATTATAAGTTGACCTAATGAACAGGTTTATTTTTTGGAGGATTAGTTAGTTGATCAATTGGTCAAATTAAGCGGTGGGAAGTGTGTAACGAAATGGGGCTCTACTGGATAAAGTGCACACAAAAATGGCACTTAAGGTGACGTTCTTGTGTACAAAAAATAGTCAGCTTTTCCTGCTTTGGCCTCTTCGCGGGCACGCCCGCGAAGAGGCCGTAACAGGAGCAAATCAATCCATCGGCGGCAATCGCCGCTTCACCGGGCTTTTCTTGATGATGGCGGTGTTGGTCTCGGCCAGCACATTGATGCGGTCGAGCAGGGTGTCCAGTTGCTCCATCGAGCGCACATGCAACCGGGCAATGAAACAGTCCTCCCCGGTGACCTTGTCGCACTCGGTGAACTCGGGGATGGCAATGATCTGCCGTTCTACCTCCTGCAGCTGGCCCGGCAGTGGGCGGATGCGCACGATGGCCTGTAACTGGTAACCAAAGGCGCGCGGGTCGACCTCGACGGTGTAACCGCGCAGCACCCCACGCTCTTCCAGTCGGCGCAGGCGCTCGCTGACGCTGGGCGCGGACAGCCCGCTGACTTGCGCCAAGGCTTTGAGCGAGCGGCGCGAGTCTTCCATCAGTGCGTTGATCAGCAGTTGGTCGATGGCATCGGTCATGGTCACCTCGTCAGGTAATTCGCGTTATTTGCCTTGATAGTAAAGGCAAGGCTGCAAATCTGCCTTGGTAATCCGCTGGAAGGCAAGGCTGTAACCTTTGCATACTGTTGTCATCGTCAATGGGAGGTGTGAGATGGACAGTTCATTGCGCCGTGGCTCGCTGGAAATGGTCGCCGCCATGCTGATTTCCGGGACCATCGGCTGGTTCGTGCTGGTGTCGGGGCAGCCGGTGCTCGAGGTGGTGTTCTGGCGCTGCGTTTTCGGCGCCGTAACCCTGCTGGTGATTTGCGCCGCTTTCGGCTTTTTGCGGGCCGGAGTCATCAGCCGTACGGCGTTCCTGTTGGCGATCGCCAGCGGCGTGGCCATTGTCGGCAACTGGCTGCTGCTGTTTGCCTCGTATTCCCGTGCGTCGATCGCCATCGGGACAGCGGTGTACAACGTGCAGCCGTTCATGCTGGTGGGGCTGGCAGCGCTGTTTCTGGGCGAAAAGATCACACTGGCCAAGCTTACATGGCTTAGCGTGGCGTTCCTCGGCATGTTGGCCATCGTCAGCGCCCATGGTGTGGGGCAGGGCGGTGGTGAGGAATACTTGCTGGGCATTGGCCTGGCACTGGGCGCGGCGTTTTTGTATGCCATTGCGGCGTTGATCATCAAGCGGCTGAAAGGCACCCCGCCTCACCTGATCGCGTTGATCCAGGTAGCGACGGGTGTGCTGTTGCTGGCGCCGTGGGTCAAGCTCGGCGGATTGCCGGGTGAAGCGCCAGCGCTGGCCAGCCTGTTGACGCTGGGCATGGTCCACACCGGCCTCATGTATGTGCTGCTGTACAGTGCCATCCAGCGTTTGCCCACGGCGTTGACCGGGGCGCTGTCGTTCATTTACCCGATTGCGGCGATTCTGGTGGACTGGGTGGCCTTCGGTCATCGGCTGGCGCCGCTGCAATGGCTGGGGGTAGGGCTGATTCTGCTGGCAGCGGCGGGGATGCAGCAGGGGTGGTGGTTCCGGCCGGCGCGGCTTGCAGTCAAGAATTGAAGTGACCTTGTGGGCCTCTTCGCGGGTAAACCCGCTCTCACAGGATCACCGTAGCTCTGAATACTGTGGGGTCCCTGTGGGAGCGGGTTTACCCGCGAAGAGGCCGGCAAGGTAGAATGCCGCTTTTGCCAGCCTGCGACCCACCATGACTTCCCCGATTCACACCTTGGAGCAGCACCTGCTCGCCGCCCTCGACCCTGCCCCGCAGGAAACCCGCCGCCTGTTCCATGGCCGTGGCCGTTGCTGGGCAGGCCTGGAGCAGGTCACTGTCGACTGGTTGCAAGGCGTGCTCTCGGTAGCCCTGTTCCGTGAGCTGCCCGAGGGCCAACTGGCCGAACTGGAAGCCATGCTGCGCAACGTGGCCCAGTCCCCGCAATGGGCCGGCCAGGCCATTCTCATCCAGCACCGCTATTTGCCCGACAGCCCGGGCCAGTGGCTGCTGGGCGAGCCGTGCCAGCAACGCGAGGTGGTCGAAGACGGCCTGACTTACCTGCTGGACCTGGGCGTGCGGCAGAACAATGGCCTGTTTCTCGACATGCGCTACGGCCGGCGCTGGGTGCGCGAGCAGGCGGCGGGCAAGCGCGTGCTGAACCTGTTCGCCTACACCTGCGGCTTCTCGGTGGCAGCGATTGCCGGAGGCGCCGAGCAGGTGGTGAACCTGGACATGGCCAAATCGGCGTTGTCCCGCGGGCGCGATAACCATCGCCTGAATGGCCACGATGCATCGCGTGTGGCCTACCTGGGGCATGAGCTGTTCAAGTCATGGGGCAAGGTGCGCAAGTACGGGCCTTACGACCTGATCATCATCGACCCGCCGACCTTCCAGCGTGGCAGCTTTGTGCTGACCCAGGATTACGCGAAGATCCTGCGGCGTTTGCCGGAGTTGCTGAGCGCGGGTGGGACGGTGCTGGCCTGTGTCAACGACCCGGGTGTCGGGCCGGAGTTTCTGATCGAGGGGATGGCTGAGCAGTCGCCGTCGCTGGCGTTTGTCGAGCGGCTGGAGAACCCGCCGGAGTTTCCGGATGTGGACCCGGCCGGGGGGCTGAAAGCCTTGGTATTCCGTCAGACCTGAGGTTGCCAGTACCGGCCCTATCGCCGGCAAGCCAGCTCCCACAGGGCTCAGCACAACCCTGAATGTTGTGGGGGCCTGTGGGAGCTGGCTTGCCGGCGATAGGGCCGGTGCTGACAGCATCAAGCCCCCAGGGCCTGCAGCGGCAGCGGGTACACCTGGGCAAAACTCACGTTGTCGGTCTGGTCCACCCGCTTCTTCAGCCGCTCGTTGAACGCTCGGCTCACCGCATATTGCCCGCCGGAGATGGTGCGGAACTGCGCCGTCAGCACAAACCCGTTCAAGTCCATGCGGTCCACCCCGAACACTTGCAGCGGCCCTTGCAGGTTGATGCGCAGCAGCGGGTCTTCGCTGATCGACTTGCCCACCTCATGGATCAGCGCCAGTGACGCATCCACATCACTGTCGTAGGTGAACTGCACCGAGAAGAACGCATAGGCGAACTGCCGCGACTGGTTGGTAACCGCCTTGATCTGGCCGAACGGCACCGAGTGCACAAAGCCTTTGCCATCGCGCAGGCGCAAGGTACGGATCGTCAGGCTTTCGACGGTACCGGCATGGCCGGAATCAAGCACCACCCAGTCGCCGATTGAAATGGTGTCCTCGATCAGGATGAACAGCCCGGTAATCACATCCTGCACCAGTTGCTGCGAGCCAAAGCCGATGGCCAGGCCGATCACTCCGGCACCGGCCAGCAGTGGCGCGACGTTGATGCCCAGGTTGGCCATGGTGGTGATGGTGCAGATGACGATCAGGATCACTTTGATCGCATTGCGCAGCATCGGCAGGATGGTCCGTACCCGGGTGCTCGGCTGGCGTGCGCTGCGGCGGCCGACGGGTGGCTTGAGTGCTTCCTGGATGGCCGTGTCGAGTACCACCCACAGCAGCCAGGTGACCAGCAGGATCAGGCCAATGCTTGACAGCGAATTGCTGATCGCCTGGCCCAGGCTGTTGCTCAGGGCGAAATCGACCACCGAGAAGCCCCAGATGCGCCCCAGCAGTTCGATGAACGTCACCGCCATGGCGATGCGCAGTAGCGCATGGGCGAGGCTACGCAGCAGCTCCTTGTAAGGGCGTACCCGCTGTGCCGGGTCGGTTTCCCGCTGGGCCAGCAAGTGTTGCAGCAAGGTGCTGAGGAACACGGTACAGACCAGCAGTACAGTGGTCAGCAAGGCTTTCTGCAGGGCCTTCTGGCTTTCTTCGCCGGCGCCGATCAGGTGAATGGCCGACACCAGGATCATCAGCAGGATCGGCAGATACCACAGCACCGAAAAGATCCGCAGGGTCTCCTGCACGGCGCGATGCTGCACGCGGTCCTTGAAGGCGCGGTTGCGGATCAGGTGCGCCACCGGGCGGCGCAGGCGGATCACCAGGCTGGCGAAGATGAAGGTGGCAATCAGGCCGGTGGCCACCGCGATGCTGGCGGTGATGTTGCCGCCCAGCTGGCGGGCGATCTGTGGGCTGGTCAGGGCGTCGCTCCAGGCCGCGAGGAAGCCGATCATGAACAGCGGACGGGGGGCCAGGCGTTTGATGACCGCCACGGCGTCGCGTTTGTGCCCGGCATCGAACAGGGTCACCAGGCAGAGGATGATCGAAGTCGAGAACAGGCCGCTGCTGGTGGCGTAAGCCAGGCTCAGGCCCAGGGCGCGGGCCACTGACGGGTCGAGAAAGCGGCTGGCGTACAGCGTCAGCGGCAGGCTGGCCAGCGCCGGCAGGGTGTAGGGCAGCAGGTAGCCGAGCAGGCTGCTGGCGCGTTTGCGTTCGCGTAGCCAGGGCGTACCGGAAGTGCGTTTGGCGACCCAGCGGCCGAGGCTGGTGAGTGCCGCGAAGCTGGCGGCCCAGGTCAGGGTGAGCAGGAGGAAGTTGCCGACCAGTTGCAGCGAATCGTCGGACGAGTGCCGGTCGACCAGGCGCTCGACTTCCTTGGCGGCGCGGTCGGTGCGCAGGCGCCAGGCATCCACCAGGTGGGCGTCCAGGTCCAGCTCCTGGGCGGCGCTGTCCAGGCCGTCGGCCAGGGCCCCAAGCAGTCCGCCTTGCAATACCGGTTCGGGTTCGGCGGGTTGTTCTTCAGTAGGGGTGGGGTCAGCGGCCAACAGGTGGGTGCTCAGCAGGCAGCCGAGCAGCAGGGTAGAGAGAAAACGCAGCACTGGAGTACTCCTTGGGCCGGGGTGAGCGGGGCAGGGTTACTCAAGGAACTGATTGCAGGTTGGTGGAGAAAGTTCGAAGAGGTGTGTCAAAACGACTGGCGCTATCGCCGGCAAGCCAGCTCCCACAGGTACTGCACACGCCTCGGGCATTGTGCAGTACCTGCCTGCATCAGTTATTGACCGGTATAGATCTGGTCAAACACCCCACCATCGTTGAAGTGGGTCTTCTGCACGGTGCGCCAGTCACCAAAGGTCTTCTCTACCGACAGGAAGTCCACTTTAGGGAAACGGTCGGTGTATTTGGCCAGCACCGTGGCATCACGCGGGCGCAGGTAGTTGTTGGCGGCGATCTCCTGGGCTTCTGGGGACCACAGGTACTTCAGGTATTCCTCGGCCACAGCCTGGGTACCTTTCTTCAGCACGACCTTGTCGACCACGCTGACAGGGGGCTCGGCTTCGGCAGACACGCTTGGGTAAACCACTTCGAACTGGTCGCGGCCGAACTCGCGGGCGATCATCTCGGCTTCGTTCTCGAAGGTGACCAGCACATCACCAATCTGGTTGGTCATGAAGGTGGTGGTGGCGGCACGGCCACCGGTGTCCAGCACCGGGGCCTGCTTGAACAGCTTGCCGACGAAATCGCGGGCCTTGCTCTCGTCACCGCCTTGCTTGAGCACATAGCCCCAGGCCGACAGGTACGTGTAGCGCCCGTTACCCGACGTTTTCGGGTTGGGCACGATCACTTGCACGCCGTCCTTGAGCAGGTCGGGCCAGTCTTTCAGGGCTTTCGGGTTGCCCTTGCGCACGATGAACACAGTGGCCGAGGTGAACGGCGCGCTGTTGTTCGGCAGGCGGGTTACCCAGTTGTCCGGCACCAGCTTGCCATTGTCGACCAGGGCGTTGATGTCGGTGGCCATGTTCATGGTGATGACATCGGCCGGCAGGCCATCGATCACTGCACGCGCCTGTTTGCTCGAACCGCCGAAGGACATCTGCACGTTGACCTTCTCTTTGTGCTCGGCTTCCCAGTGCTTCTGGAAGGCCGGGTTGTAGTCCTTGTAGAAGTCGCGCATCACGTCGTAGGAAACGTTCAGCAGGGTGGGGGCGGCCTGGGCGAGGTTGCCCAGGGCCAGGCCTGCGGCGAGCAGCGAGGCGGTGAAGAGTTTTTTCACTTTGCTTCCTTGTTCTTGAAGGGTTTTGGGGCAGATTGCCAGCGACTATAGCGGGTGGCTTGAAGCGGGTTAAAGAACAAAAAACACTTTGGTTATGCCGTTGCCAGTCCCGGCCTCTTCGCGGGCACGCCCGCTCCCACAGGATCACCACAAAGCTGAAAATTGCACGGTACCTGTCGGAGCGGGCGTGCCCGCGAAAGGGCTAATACAGGCAGCATCATTGTTTGGGAAAAAGCCCATTCCCACACCGGGAACAGAACGCCGCCCCATGCTCATGCGTCTTTTTTTGACACGTCGGGCAATCATGCTGCAACTGCTCCCCGCGCATGGCATTGGCCAGTTCGGCGGTAAAGATGCCGGTCGGCACGGCAATGATCGAGTAACCGGTAATCATCACCAGCGACGACAGCACCTGCCCAAGCGGCGTCTTTGGCACGATGTCGCCAAAGCCCACCGTGGTCAGGGTAACGATGGCCCAATAAATACCTTTGGGGATGCTGGTAAAGCCATGTTCCGGGCCTTCGATCACGTACATCAGTGTGCCGAACACCGTTACCAGGGTCGATACGCTGACCAGGAACACGATGATCTTCTGCTTGCTACCGCGCAGCGCCTCCATCAGGTAGTTGGCCTGCTTGAGGTACGGGCTGAGCTTGAGCACGCGGAAGATCCGCAGCATCCGTATCACCCGGATGATCAGCAGGTACTGGGCGTCGCTGTAGTACAGGGCGATGATCCCCGGCACAATCGCCAGCAAGTCGACCAGGCCGTAGAAGCTGAAGGCGTAGCGCAAGGGCTTCGGCGAGCAGTACAGGCGGGTGATGTACTCGGCCAGGAATATCGCGGTAAAGCCCCACTCGATGCCGGCCAGCAGGCCGGCGTAGCCTTGGTGCACTTCGTCGATGCTGTCGAGGATGACGGTGACCAAGCTGGCCAGGATTATCAGCAGGAGGATTTTGTCGAAGCGTCTTCCTGCCACGGTATCGGACTGGAAGACGATGACGAAGAGCCGCTCGCGCAGGCTCGCAGGATTATTCATTGGCTCATTCCAAAAAAGCGATGGGCTGAGCCTAGGGGTTGCATTTCAGCTGTGCAAGCGGCTGGCGTTGCGCTGCCTGGGCTGAGCCAGGTGGCTGCCCAGGTGCATCAGCCAGCAGGCGGCGACGAAGGGCGCGGTCAGGCCCGGCACGGGCAGCAGCTTGAACAGCGGTTGCAGCAACAGGGCCAGGGCGATGGCCAGCAGCGTCACCCAGGGTTTTTCACCTTGCCTGCTGAAGGCCACTGCCGCCAGCGCGGCGTTGAAACCATACAAACCCAGCCATGCTGCCTGCGCCTGGTCGGCAATCAACGCCACGCCTCCACCGATGGCCGAGCCGATCACCGCCCACATAGCGGCATAGGGGTTGGCGATGAACATGCCGAGGATGATCAGCAAGCCGGCCAGAGGCTGGTCGAGCAGGAAGATCTGGCCCACGCCTCGGGCCAATGCGTACAGCGGGTCGGCTTCGACGAAGCCGCTGGGCGAGGGGCTGACGACTAGCAGGGTGCCCCAGCCCAGCAGCACGAATGGCGCGGTGTAGGCGACCAGCAACTTGCCGCCGCGCTTGCGCCACTGGTGGGTGATGATGCTGGACAGGCCGCCGGCGGCGATGATCAGGGGGGGCAATATGACCGACCAGGGCAGCACGGCGCTGATCAGGATGCCGATCAGCACGCCGTTGTAGCAGTACAGCCCGGCTTGGCGGTCGGTGCGGTCGTAGCCACGGGCCTGGGCGGTGAGCAGGCCGGCCAGGGCGCCGAGCAGGGCGCCGCCGACCAGGTTGGGCGCGGTCAGCAGAATGGCCAGCAGGCAGCACAGGCCGCACAGGGGGTTGCGCAGCAGCAGCACCTGGCTGAAGCCGTTGAGTAACGCCGTGGCCCAGTCAGGGCACGGGTTGACGAAATTTTTGGTGTACATGGGGCAGTCAGTGAGGTTGATGGGGGAGCGGTGGGCCTCTTTGGGCCTCGGTTTTCCGCAGTTCAGGTAGATCGGTGTACGGGGAGGGCTGCGCCCTCCATTCGCAGCACAAGGCTGCTCCTACAAAGGAATCGCGAGCTTCTCAGGCTACGCGGTCTCTGTAGGAGCAGCCTTGTGCTGCGAATGGGGCGCAAAGCGCCCCCGGCAATCTCATATCAAAGTCTCGATCCGCAGCGTGTTAGTCGACCCCGGTTTGCCGAAAGGCACACCGGCGGTGATCAGCAGCGTGTCGCCACGGCTGGCCATGCCTTGCGCCTGGGCAATCTCCAGGGCGGTGGAAACCACCTCGTCCACCTGGCGCAGGCGGTCGTTGACCACCGAATGCACGCCCCAGGCCACGCTCAGGCGGCGCGCGGTGTTCAGGTTCGGCGTCAGGTTGAGGATCGGTGCCCGTGGCCGCTCGCGTGCAGCGCGCAGGGTCGAGGCGCCCGACTCGCTGTAGTTGACCAGCACCGCCACCGGCAGGATGCCGCTGATGCGGCGGATGGCGCAGCTGATGGCGTCCGACACGGTGGCCTCGGCCTTCGGCCGGCCAACGTCGAGCTGGGCCTGGTAGTCAGGGCCGTTTTCCACCTGGCGGATGATCTTGCTCATCATCTGCACGGCTTCCAGCGGGTAGTCACCCGAGGCAGTCTCGGCCGACAACATGACCGCGTCGGCACCTTCGGCCACGGCGTTGGCCACGTCGGTGACTTCGGCACGGGTCGGCGCCGGCGAGAAGCGCATCGACTCGAGCATCTGCGTGGCAACCACCACCGGTTTGCCCAGCTGGCGGCAGGTGTTGATGATGCGCTTCTGGATTTGCGGCACGCTTTCGGCCGGCACTTCCACGCCCAGGTCACCACGCGCCACCATGATCGCGTCTGCCAGTTCGGCAATGGCTTGCAGTTGTTCGACCGCCGAGGGTTTCTCGATCTTGGCCATCAGGTAGGCGCGATCGCCAATCAGCTGGCGCGCTTCGACGATGTCCTCCGGGCGCTGTACGAACGACAGGGCCACCCAGTCCACGCCCAGTTCCAGGCCAAAGGCCAGGTCGCGGCGGTCTTTTTCGGTGAGTGGGGAGAGGTCGAGTACTGCTTGCGGTACGTTGACACCCTTGCGGTCGGAAAGCTCGCCACCGTTCAGCACTTCTGTGTCGATGGCGTCGTTGTGCTTGGCGGTGACGCGCAGGCGCAGCTTGCCATCGTCCAGCAGCAGGTCCATGCCGGGCTCGAGGGCTGCGATGATTTCAGGGTGTGGCAGGTTGATCCGGCGGCTGTCGCCCGGGGTCTTGTCCAGGTCCAGGCGCAGCGCCTGGCCGCGTTGCAACTGCACCTTGCCTTCGGCAAAGCGGCCCACGCGCAGCTTCGGCCCTTGCAGGTCCATGAGGATGCCCAGCGGGTAGTTCAGTTGCTGCTCCACTTCGCGGATCCACTGGTAGCGCAGGGCGTGGTCAGCGTGTTCGCCGTGGCTGAAGTTGAGGCGGAAGATGTTCACCCCGGCTTCGACCAGCTGGCGGATGTCGTCGATGCCGTTGATCGCAGGGCCGAGGGTGGCGAGGATCTTTACTTTTTTATCAGGCGTCATGGTTGGGCAGTCTCGAGGATCAGGATGGCGCGGAAGTCGTTGACGTTTGTGCGGGTCGGCTCGGTGACGATCAGCGCATCCAGCGCGGCGAAATAGCCATAGCCGTTGTTGTTGTCCAGCTCGTCGCTGGCCGACAGGCCCAGGGCCTCGGCACGGGCGTAGCTGCCCGGGGTCATGAAGGCACCGGCGTTTTCTTCCGAGCCGTCGATGCCGTCGGTGTCGCCGGCCAGCGCGTATACGCCCGGCAGGCCTTTCAGGCTTTCAGTGAGGCTGAGCAGGAACTCGGCGTTGCGCCCGCCACGGCCATTGCCGCGTACGGTCACGGTGGTTTCGCCGCCGGACAGGATCACGCAGGGTGCCTTCAATGGCTGGCCGTGCTGGACGATCTGCCGGGCAATACCGGCGTGTACCTTGGCCACTTCGCGCGACTCGCCTTCCAGGTCGCCGAGAATCAGCGGGCTGAAACCAGCCTGTCGGGCTTTGACTGCGGCGGCCTCGAGCGACTGCTGGGGTTTGGCGATCAGCTGGAAGTGGCTGCGGCCCAGGGCCGGGTCATCGGCCTTGACGGTTTCCGAGGCCGGGTTGTTCAGCCAGTCGATGACTGCTTTGGGCGCTTCGATGTTGTAGCGTTTCAGAATGGCCAGGGCATCAGCCGACGTGCTCGGGTCGGCCACGGTGGGGCCGGAGGCGATCACGGTGGCGAGGTCGCCCGGTACATCGGAAATGGCATAGGTGTAGACCGTGGCCGGCCAGCAGGCTTTGGCCAGGCGGCCGCCCTTGATCGCCGAGAGGTGCTTGCGCACGCAGTTCATCTCGCCGATGGTGGCACCGGATTTGAGCAGTGCCTTGTTGATCTGCTGCTTGTCGTCCAGGGTCAGGCCTTCGGCCGGCAATGCCAGCAGGGCGGAACCACCGCCAGACAGCAGGAAGATGACGCGGTCGTCTTCATTGAGGTTGCTGACCAGTTCCAGCACGCGCTTGGCCACGGCCAGGCCGGCGGCATCCGGTACCGGGTGGGCGGCTTCGACCACTTCGATCTTCTGGCAGTTGGCGCCGTGGCCGTAACGGGTCACGACCAGGCCGGAAACTTCGCCCTGCCAGCTTTTTTCGACCACTTCGGCCATGGCGGCTGCGGCCTTGCCGGCGCCGATGACGATGACCCGGCCGCTACGGTCGGCGGGCAGGTAGGGTTCGAGGACTTGGCGGGGGTGGGCGGCAGCGATGGCTGTGTCGAACAGCTCGCGGAGAATTTTTTGCGGATCGACCGACATGGCAGGCTCCCAATTATTGTTGTTCTGCAGAATCAAAACGCCCCTGGAACTGCCTCCGTGCAGGCCGAACCAGGGGCGGGTGTTGCTCGGTGCTACCGCTGAACCTGTGGTCGCAGGTTCAGCAGTGTTGGCTTCTTCGCGCCGAACCGCCGCGAAGAGGCCGGTAAGGTCTACAACTTACTTGTCGCCGCGGATCGAGAAGTTGGCCATGTGTTCCAGGCCTTTGATCAGCGCCGAGTGGTCCCAGTTGCCGCCACCCAGGGCCTGGCAGGTGTTGAACACTTGCTGGGCATTGGAGGTGTTGGGCAGGTTGATGCCCAGTTCCTTGGCGCCTTGCAGGGCCAGGTTCAGGTCTTTCTGGTGCAGGTTGATGCGGAAGCCTGGGTCGAAGGTGCCCTTGATCATGCGCTCGGCGTGTACTTCGAGGATTTTCGACGAAGCAAAGCCGCCCATCAGTGCTTCACGCACCTTGGCCGGGTCGGCGCCGTTCTTGGCGGCGAACAGCAGTGCTTCGCTGACGGCCTGGATGTTCAGGGCGACGATGATCTGGTTGGCGACCTTGGCGGTCTGGCCGTCACCGTTGCCACCCACGCGGGTGATGTTCTTGCCCATGGCTTCGAACAGCGGCAGGGTGCGCTCGAAGGCTTTAGGGCAGCCACCGACCATGATGCTCAGGGTCGCGGCCTTGGCGCCGACTTCACCACCGGACACCGGGGCGTCCAGGTAGGCTGCGCCGGTTGCCTTGATTTTTTCAGCGAACGCTTTGGTGGCGGTAGGGGAGATCGAACTCATGTCGATCACGATCTTGTTCGGGCCTACGCCCTCAGCCACGCCGTTTTCACCGAACAGTACGGCTTCCACCTGCGGGGTGTCCGGCACCATGACGATGATGAATTCGGCTTCCTGGGCAACCTCTTTCGGGTTGGCCAGGGCCACTGCACCGGCGGCGATCAGGTCAGCTGGCGCGGCGTCGTGGTGGGTGGAAACGAACAGGCTGTGACCTGCTTTTTGCAGGTTTTGGGCCATGGGCTTGCCCATGATGCCGGTGCCGATGAAACCGATTTTAGCCATGAGAATGTGCCTCTTTGTATTTGTGATGTCTCAAGCAAGCCGCGGCCCCTGTGGGAGCGGGCATGCCCGCGAAACAGGCGACTCGGTGGATGGCACCGGCTATGCCGGTGTTCGCGGGCATGCCCGCTCCCACAGGGTCCCGAGTTGTTCCTCAGATTGCGTTGTGGGTTTTCAGCCAGCCCAGGCCCGCCTCGGTGGTGGTCTTGGGCTTGTACTCCGCGCCCACCCAGCCTTGGTAGCCAATGCGGTCCAGGTGCTCGAACAGGAAGCGGTAGTTGATCTCGCCAGTACCAGGCTCGTTACGGCCGGGGTTGTCGGCCAGCTGGATGTGGTTGATCAGCTGCAGGTTGGTTTCCATGGTGCGAGCCAGGTCACCTTCCATGATCTGCATGTGGTAGATGTCGTACTGCAGGAACAGGTTGTCACTGCCCACTTCGGCCTGGATTTCCAGGGCCTGCTGGGTGGTGTTCAGGTAAAAGCCCGGGATGTCGCGGGTGTTGATCATTTCCATGACCAGGCGGATACCGGCGGCCTTGAGCTTGTCGGCGGCGTAGCGAAGGTTCTCCACGAAGGTCTTGCGCACGGTGGCGCAGTCCGGGCCTTGTGGGCGAATGCCGGCCAGGGCGTTGACCTGGGTGTTGCCCAGCACCTTGGCGTACTCGATGGCCTTGTCGACACCGGCGCGGAATTCTTCGATACGGTCGGGGTGGCAGGTGATACCGCGCTCACCTTTGGCCCAGTCGCCGGCAGGCAGGTTGAACAGCACCTGGGTCAGGCCGTTGGCTTCCAGCTGCTGCTTGATTTCTGCAGCGCTGAAGTCGTAGGGGAACAGGTATTCGACGCCACTGAAACCGGCGTCGGCGGCAGCCTTGAAGCGGGCCAGGAAGTCCTGTTCGGTGAACAGCATGGACAGGTTGGCAGCGAAGCGAGGCATGAGTTGTCTCCTTGCGATGAAGGCCCCCAGGGCGTGCCTGGGGGCGTCAGGCGATCAGTCCAGCATCGAGATGGCGGTTGGCGCGTCGTTGCCGACCAGCGCCAGGTCTTCGAACTCGTTGACCGCGTTGATCTCGGTGCCCATGGAAATGTTGGTCACACGCTCGAGAATCACTTCGACCACCACCGGCACGCGGAACTCTTCGGCCATCTTCTGCGCCTTGAGCAGGGCTGGGGCGATCTCGGCCGGTTCGAACACGCGAATGGCTTTGCAGCCCAGGCCTTCGACCACTGCAACGTGGTCGACACCGTAGGTGGCGGCGTCGGTCGAGTTGATGTTCTCGAACGCCAGTTGTACACAGTAATCCATGTCGAAGCCACGCTGCGCCTGACGGATCAGGCCCAGGTAGGCGTTGTTCACCAGCACGTGGACGTACGGCAGGTTGAACTGCGCACCCACTGCCAGTTCTTCAATCATGAACTGGAAGTCGTAGTCACCCGACAGCGCCACAACCTTGCGTTTAGGGTCTGCTTTGACAACACCCAGTGCGGCAGGGATGGTCCAGCCCAGCGGGCCGGCCTGGCCACAGTTGATCCAGTGGCGTGGCTTGTACACGTGCAGGAACTGCGCGCCGGCAATCTGCGACAGGCCGATGGTGCTGACGTAGGTGGTGTCCTTGCCGAATACCTGGTTCATTTCTTCGTATACGCGCTGCGGCTTGACCGGCACGTTGTCGAAGTGGGTCTTGCGCTGCAGGGTGGCTTTGCGCTGTTGGCAATCTTCCAGCCAGGCAGCACGGTCTTTCAGCTTGCCAGCGGCTTTCCACTCGCGGGCCACTTCCAGGAACACGTCCAGTGCCTTGCCGGCGTCTGAAACGATACCCAGGTCCGGGGTGAATACGCGGCCGATCTGGGTCGGTTCGATGTCGACGTGCACGAACTTGCGGCCTTCGGTGTAGACATCGACGGAGCCGGTGTGGCGGTTGGCCCAGCGGTTACCGATACCGAACACCAGGTCGGATTTCAGCAGGGTGGCGTTGCCGTAGCGGTGCGAAGTCTGCAGGCCGACCATGCCGACCATTTGGGCGTGGTCGTCCGGGATGGTGCCCCAGCCCATCAGGGTCGGGATTACCGGCACGCCGGTCAGTTCGGCGAACTCGACCAGCTTGTCGCTGGCATCGGCGTTGATGATGCCGCCACCGGCGACCAGCAGCGGGCGCTCGGCGTCGTTGAGCAGGGCCAGGGCTTTTTCAGCCTGTACGCGAGTGGCGGACGGCTTGTTGACGGCCAGCGGCTCGTAGGCGTCGATGTCGAATTCGATTTCGGCCATCTGTACGTCGAACGGCAGGTCGATCAGTACCGGGCCTGGGCGGCCGGTGCGCATTTCATAGAAGGCCTTCTGGAAGGCGTAAGGCACCTGGCCTGGCTCCAGAACGGTGGTCGCCCACTTGGTCACCGGCTTGACGATGCTAGTGATGTCGACGGCCTGGAAGTCTTCTTTGTGCAGGCGTGCACGCGGGGCCTGGCCGGTGATGCAGAGGATCGGGATGGAGTCGGCCGAGGCGCTGTACAGGCCGGTGACCATGTCGGTGCCGGCTGGGCCGGAAGTGCCGATGCACACGCCGATGTTGCCCGGGTTGGCACGGGTGTAGCCCTCGGCCATGTGCGAGGCACCTTCGACGTGGCGAGCGAGGACGTGATCGATGCCACCGACTTTCTTCAGGGCCGAGTACAACGGGTTGATGGCAGCCCCTGGGATGCCGAACGCGGTATCTACACCTTCACGGCGCATGACCAGAACGGCTGCATCGATTGCTCTCATTTTGCTCATGGGTTGTGCCTCATCGATTTTGTAATTGTATACAACTTGCTTTGCGACAGAGTGTATTCACGGCTGGCGGCTCAGGTCAATGGGTTTTCATCGGGTAGGCCGGGTTTCGTCAAAGCGGCCGTGAAAACGGCTATTTGCGCCATCGCATACGATCGTTTCAAAATATTGTATACAAAAGTGCCTTTCGTTGTGTTCTATTTGCTCTATCAGTTTTCAACTGCCCTCAGGGCTTCTCACAACAAGAAGAGGACCTTTCCATGAACGTCTTGAACCTGAAAGTCGCTGTCAGCCTGGTAAATGCCGCACTGGCGGCGGGCCGCAACATCAATGCCGCGCCACTGACCGTGGCGGTGCTGGATGCCGGCGGGCATCTGCTGGCGCTACAGCGTGAGGATGGCGCAAGCCTTATCCGCCCTGAGGTTGCCACTGGCAAAGCCTGGGGCGCGATTGCCCTGGGCAAGGGATCGCGGCTGCTGGCGCTGGACGCGCAGCAGCGTCCGGCGTTTTTTGCCGCGTTGAACGGGATGGGTGAACGGCCGGTGGTGCCGGCACCGGGTGGTGTGCTGATCCGTGATCAGGACGGCAAGGTGCTGGGTGCGGTGGGGATCAGCGGCGATACGTCGGATATCGACGAGCAGTGTGCGATCAGTGCGATCGAGGAGGTGGGGTTGAAGGCGGATGCCGGGGTAGCGGCGTAACGCTCAAGATAGCCGGGGCCGCTTTGCGGCCCATTCGCGGCACAAGGCCGCTCCTACAGGGGATCGCGTTTGACCTGCGATCGCGATGTCCTGTAGGAGCGGCCTTGTGCCGCGAATGGGCTGCGAAGCAGCCCCACTGGCCCTGTCAGGCTGCTTCAGGCTCACAGCCTTTCAAGACCATGCGAATGATGGTCTCGGCCGCCGCGTCATAATCGCTGTCGGCCAGCTTGGCCTTGCCGGTCACCGCAGAAATCTGCCAGTCAAAGTCGGCATACGTCTGGGTCGCCGCCCAGATGCTGAACATCAGGTGATGCGCGTCCACATGGGCAATCTGCCCGCGGTCGATCCAGCGCTGGATGCATTCGATGTTGTGCCGGGCCTGCTCGTTCAGCTGCTCCACCTGGTTGGGCGACAGGTGCGGGGCGCCGTGCATGATCTCGCTGGCAAACACCTTGGAGGCGTGCGGCAGGTCGCGCGAAATGCGGATCTTCGAACGAATGTACGCACTCAGCACTTCCTTGGGGTCGCCGTCGGCATTGAATGGCGTCGACGCCTGCATGATTGGCGCGATGATGCTTTCCAGGACTTCGCGGTAGAGGTTGTCCTTGGACTTGAAGTAGTAATACACGTTCGGCTTGGGCAGGCCGGCCTTGGCCGCGATATCGCTGGTCTTGGTGGCGGCGAAGCCCTTGTCGGCGAATTCCTCGCTGGCCGCGCGCAGGATCAATTCCTTGTTGCGCTCGCGAATGGTGCTCATGGTCAGGGATCTTCCTCGTGTCTGGCCACCTCTAAGAGGGATCGGGCATGGTAGCACCGCGCTCGACGGGCGCTCAAGGCAGCGGCTTTGGGCTAGAATCCGTGGCACACACCTATCTGGATACAGGCAAACATGGCAGGAAGCAGTCTACTGGTACTGATCGACGACATCGCCACGGTGCTTGATGACGTCTCGCTAATGACCAAGGTCGCGGCAAAAAAAACAGCAGGTGTGCTGGGCGATGACCTGGCGCTGAACGCCCAGCAGGTTACCGGTGTGCGTGCCGAGCGCGAAATACCGGTGGTGTGGGCGGTGGCCAAGGGGTCGTTCGTCAACAAGGCAATCCTGGTGCCGGCAGCGCTGCTGATCAGTGCGTTCATTCCGTGGGCGGTTACGCCATTGTTGATGATCGGTGGCGCCTACCTGTGTTTCGAAGGCTTCGAGAAGCTGGCGCACAAGTTCCTGCACAGCAAGGAAGAGGACGACGCGCAGCACAATGCCCGTAAGGAAGCCGTGGCTGACGCCAATGTCGACCTGGTGGCGTTCGAGAAAACCAAGATCAAGGGCGCGGTGCGCACCGACTTCATCCTGTCAGCGGAAATCATCGCCATCACCTTGGGTACCGTGGCCGATGCGCCGCTGAGCCAGCAGATCATCGTGCTGTCGGGCATCGCCATCGTCATGACCATCGGCGTTTACGGGCTGGTGGCGGGCATCGTCAAGCTCGATGATCTGGGGTTGTGGATGACCCAAAAGGCATCGAGCCTGACCCAGGCCGTCGGCAACGGCATCCTGCGGGCTGCGCCCTACATGATGAAGAGCCTGTCGGTGATCGGCACGGCGGCGATGTTTCTGGTCGGTGGCGGCATTCTGGTGCATGGCATCGAGCCGCTGCATCATGCCATCGAGGCGTTCAGCGAGGGGCGTGGCGGGGCGTTGACCGGGGCACTGCTCAATGGCGTAGCCGGGGTGCTGGCCGGTGGCGTGGTGCTGGCGGTGGTGGCGGTTGCCGGCAAATTGTGGCGGGCGATCCGGCCTGCCACATAAGGTTGCATGGCCGGGGCTTTGCCCCGGTTTGCGTAGGAAACGGTGATCATTGTGGGAGCGGGCTTGTCCCGCGAAGGGGGCCTCGCGGTGCATGGCACCGGCTGCGCCGGTGTTCGCGGGACAAGCCCGCTCCCACGGGGCCTGCTTAGGTCAGAAGTGAACCTTGACCAGGAAACTCATGGTGTTCTGGTCAGTCGTAAAGGCATCGCTGTCCTTGATGCCGTACTTGTTCTTCCAGTAGTCGTACTCCACACCCACATACAGCTGCTTCTCGCCCAGGTGCAATGCCTTGCCCAGGTCATACTTGATCTGCGGGTTGAAGTGCAGGTTGGCGTGGTAGGTGCCGCGGCGGTTCTCGTCGTTGTCCACCACCCAGTCCATGAAGCCGTCGATCAGCACGTCGGAATCGCCCACCGGGATGGTGTACGACCATACCGGGGTGATCTGCCATACGTTGTCGCCGGCGCGGCTGCCGTCGGTGGTGCGGTTGTAGAAGTTCAGCTGGAAGTAGTCGAAGCCGGGAATGGCCAGGTCGAACCCTGGGCCGATCAGGTACGACTCGGTGTCACCCTCGCCAAACTCGTAGGTCATCGCCAGCAGCACGTCCTTGACCGGGCCGAACTCCACCTTCTGATCGAAGATCTTGTTGAACGACAGGCGTGGGCTGATTTCACCGTAATAGGTATTCGGGCCATTGCCGGCGTCTTTCTGGCCTTGGTAGAAGATCTTGTCGACGAAGACGAAGTTGTCGCCGTACTTCCAGCCATCGGCGTGTTCAAACGTGACGGTTTGCTGAATCGCCGGGTTGACCTTGAAGTTCTTGCCCCACAGGTAGGTCAGGCTGTTGTTCTGCCATTGCAGCAGGTCGTCGGCGTAGGTCGTGCCACAGGCCAGCAGGCCGCCGGCGAGGATCAGGCTGTTGATGGTACGCATTGCGAGTGTCGCTCCCTTGATTGATCTGTTGTCAGCGCTCGGTATTGGCGCTTTTTTGTTGTCTTGCGAGTCAGCTTTTTTCGATAGGCCACAGCTGTTTGGCAAGGGTTGAGCCAACTTTTCCGGGTTGGCAAAACCTTCCTGCTCGACTTCGTTCTGAACGGATGAAAAGGGTCTTTCAGGCTGGCAACACGTTGGCCAACCGCCCGTATTCATTGACTGAGCGGTCAGTAAACGCAGGCAGAATCCGTTCTGCCCTGATCGAGGGGGCGCGCAGATTACTGGCTTGCGCGCCGCGCCTCAAGTGCTCCGTCCTGGAGCGGGGTGGTTCAAACTTGTGCGTTTGGTCAGTTTCTTAGAAATGCACTTTGATCAGGGCACTGGCGACGCTCTGGTTGCTTTCCAGGTTGCCGCGGCTGTCGATGCCGTATTTGTCCTTCCAGTAGCTGTACTCAAAGCCCACGTAGAGCTGCTTGGCGCCCAGGTTCAGCGCCTTGCCCAAGTCGTATTTGACCTGCGGGTTGAAGTGCAGGTTGGCGTGATAGGTGCCACGGCGGGTCTGGTCGTTGTCGGGGACCCAGTCCATGTAACCGTCGATCAGAATGTCAGACCTGCCCACGGGGATGGTGTACGACCAGCCAGGGGTGATCTGCCAGACGTTGTCACCGGGGCGGCTGCCCTCGGTGTTGCGCACGTAGAAGTTGAGGGTGAAATAGTTGAAGCCGGGGATGTTCAGGTCAAAGCCGGGGCCGATCAGGTAGGCTTCGTTGTCGCCTTCGCCGCGCTCGTAGGTCATCGCCAGCAGCACGTCCTTGATAGGGCCGAAGGCAAGCTTCTGGTCGAAGATCTTGCCGAACGACAGGCGCGGGCTGAACTCGCCGTAGTAGGTGGTCACGCCTTTGCTGGCGTCGGCCTTGCCGTTGTAGAAGATCTTGTCGACGAACATGAAGGTGTCGCCGTACTTCCATTTGTTGGCGTGCTCGAACGTGATGGTCTGCTGGATATCAGGGTTGACCTTGAAGTCCTTGCCATACAGGTAGGTCAGGCTTTCGCCATGCCATTGCAGCCATTCGCCTGCATGCGAGGGTAGGGTGGCCAGCAGGCTGCTGCCCAACAACAGGGACGTGGTGATGCGCTTCATGTTGTGATTCCCGGACTTATTGTTTTTGTTGGCGGTTTTTTTGGCGCGCAGGCGCCCCGGGCGACCCATTCCGGCGGGTCGACGGCGTAGCGGTTACTGCAGATGTGAGTAAGGGGCGGCAATGCGCCGCCCCGTTTGGCTCAATGCTGGTGACACGCGTCGTTGTGCACCGCGCGGTCGGCGCCACCAAGGATGTTGAACAGCACGTTCAACACCAGGGCACTGACCGTGGCCATGGCGATACCACTGTGGGTGATGGGTTCCATCCACTGCGGCATCTGGGCAAAGAACTCCGGACGCACCACGGGGATCAACCCGAAGCCGACGCTCACCGCCACCAGCAGCTGGTTGCGGCGGTCGCCGATGTCCGCCTCCTGAAGAATCTTGATCCCGGTGGCGGTGACCATGCCGAACATGGCAATGGACGCGCCGCCCAGTACTGCAGGCGGGATCGAGGCAATCAGGAAGGCCGCCTTGGGCAGCAGGCTCAGCAGGATCAGCAGTGCACCGGCCACGATGGTGACAAAGCGGCAGCGCACCCCGGTCATCTGCACCAGGCCGATGTTCTGGGCGAACGAGGAGTGGGTAAAGGTGTTGAAGAAGCCGGCAATGAACGATGCACCGGCATCGCACAGCAGGCCGCGACGCAGCATCCCTGGCGTAACTTCGCGATCAGTCACCTTGCCCAGGGCCAGGAACATGCCGGTGGACTCGACGAAGATGATCACCACCACCAGGCACATGGACAGGATCGGCGCCAGGCTGAAGGTCGGCATGCCGAAGTGCAGTGGGGTTACCACCTGCAACCACGGCGCGTCTTTCAGGCCAGACAGGTCGACCATGCCGATGGAGCCGGCCAGGATGTAGCCAAGGCCCATGCCCACCAGCACCGATACGTTGACCCAGAAGCCACGCATGAAGCGGTTGATCAGCAGGATGACCGCCAGCACCAGGCCGGCCACCAGCAGGTAGATCGGCGAGCCGAAGGTTTCAGCTTCATGGCCGCCACCGGCCCAGTTGACCGCCACCGGGAACAGCGACAGGCCAATCGAGGTGATCACCGTACCGGTGACCAGCGGCGGGAAGAAACGTACGACCTTGGACATGAACGGCGCGATCAGCATGCCGAAGAACCCGGCGGCGATGGTCGCCCCGAAGATCCCCTGCAGGCCCACGCCGGGCATGCCGGCCATGGCCACCATGCTGCCGACGGCAGCGAAACTGGCACCCATCATCACCGGCATGCGGATGCCCACCGGGCCGATACCGAACGACTGGATGATGGTTGCGACGCCAGCGACCAGCAGGTCGGCGTTGATCAGGAAAGCGACTTCTTCACGGGACAACCCAGCGGCCTGGCCGATGATCAACGGCACGGCAATCGCGCCACCGTACATCAGCAGAACGTGTTGCAGGCCAACCAGGATCAGTTGGAACAAGGGCAAGGGTTCGCGCGGCGGCGCAATGGGGATATACGCCTTGCGTGACTCGGACATGCAGCACCTCGAGTTTTGTTTTTATTCTCGGATCCAAGCGGCAAGCTCCAAGCGGCAGTTTCTCGGTGAAGAGAGACCGGGGTTCCCGCTTGCAGTTGAACGCTCGATGCTTGCTTGTTGCGTGAATCTTCAAGTTTGAGGCCGGGTTAACCGGCCTCTTCGCGGCGCAAGGCCGCTCCTACAGGGGACTCAGTCGCCTTGTAGGAGGGTGTTTCAATTGACCTGGGCACCTTTGGCGATCCAGTCGCCGACGAGCTTGCGTTCTTCGGTGGTCATCTGGGTGATGTTGCCCAGCGGCATGATCTGGCTGGCGACCGCTTGCGCCTGGATGCGCGCGGCCTGGGCCTGGATCTGCTGCGGGGTGTCGAACATCACGCCGGCAGGGGCGGCGCTGAACAGTGGGCTGGTCGGCTTGGACGAGTGGCACACGGTGCAGCGTTCCTGGATGACATTGTGGATCTTGTCGAAGTCGCCACCGCCGGCCTGGGCAGCGGCCTGGGCCGGTGCTTGCGCGGGTGCAGCCGGCGCTTCGGCAGCCTTGGCGGCGTCCTCGGCGCGCTGCTCGGCAGCGGTCTTGCCACCGACGGCAGTCGCAGGCAGCGGCTGGTACTCGACCTTCGCTGCCGCTTGCTCAGGGCTTACGGCCATCGGTTTCGGACCGGTGACGTAGGCCAGGCAGATCATCGCCAAGGCGCCGACCGGCAGGGTCCAGGCGTACTTGTTGCTGTCGTGGCGGGTGTTGAAGTAGTGGCGGATCAGAACCGCGGCTACTGCGATACCGGCCAGGATCAGCCAGTTGTACTGGCTACCGTAGGTGCTCGGGAAATGGTTGCTGATCATGATGAACAGCACCGGCAGGGTGAAGTAGTTGTTGTGGCGCGAGCGCAGCAGGCCCTTGGCCGGCAGCACCGGGTCGGGCGTCTGGTTGTTCTCGATCGCCGCCACCAGCTGGCGCTGGGCCGGCATGATGATGCGGAACACGTTACCGACCATGATGGTGCCGATGATCGCGCCGGTGTGCAGGTATGCACCACGGCCGCTGAACACCAGGCTGAAGCCCCAGCAGGCGGCGATGATCAGCACGAACAGTACACCGCCGAGCAGCGCTGGCTTCTTGCCCAGGGGCGAGTCGCACAGGAAGTCGTAGATGAACCAGCCAGCGATCAGCGAGCCGATACCGATGGCCACGCCTTCGGCACCGCTCAGGCTGCTGCCAGGGGCCAGCAGGTAAAGGGCCGGGTTCCAGTAGAACACCACGCACAGCAGGGCGATACCGGACATCCAGGTGAAGTAGGCTTCCCATTTGAACCAGTGCAGGTTCTCGGGCATTTTCGGGGGTGCGAGCTTGTATTTCTCCAGGTGGTAGATACCACCGCCGTGAATTGCCCAGAGATCACCCGACAACCCATCGCGCGGGTTGCTTCGGTTCAGGTGGTTCTCCAGCCAGACGAAGTAGAACGATGCACCGATCCAGGCGACACCGGTGATCATGTGAACCCAGCGAATGCTCAGGTTCAGCCATTCGTGAAGGTGTGCTTCCACAGTATGTACCTCTGCCGATCACCTGATGATGATCGACCTTTTCTTATTGGTGGGGATTGAGGATCAGCATCTGTTCCTCGGTGAAGTAATGCTCATCGCAGTTGTTGCCAGAACCACTGCGATCAACCACCAGGAAATCATCCCGCTTTTCGATCGTGAGCACCGGGTGGTGCCAAACGCCGCGATGGTAATTGATGCCCTGCCTGCCATTACTGCGGAAGGCGCGGACCAAGCCTGATACAGGTGCATCGCCAACGGGCGCGACCACGATCAGAAAGGGGTTGCCGAGCAGCGGGATGAAAGCCTGGCTGCCCAGCGGATGGCGTTCCAGCATGCGTACGGTCAGCGGCATGTCCAGCGCGTCGGCGCGGAAGATGCTGATGATCGCCTTGTCTTCGGGCTCGGCGGTCTCGACCGTGGCGAGCTTGTGGAAGCGCATGGTCGAGCCGTTGTTGATCATGAAGTGGTCGCTGCCGTCGGTTTCGATCACGTCTCCGAACTGGGCGAAGGCTTCTTTGGTCAGGGGCTCGATCATCAGGGTGCGCATGCGGGTCTCTCTTATATGTTCGTTGTACTGAAAAAGGTTCGGCTGTCGCTTACAACTGCAGCAGGCGGAACAGGGCGATCAGGTTGATCTGCGCCAGGGCTTCCTTGAATTCGGCATCTGCATCGTTGTGGATGCGCTTTTCAAAGGCGGCGAGGATCTGGTGCCGGTTGCTGCCCTTGACCGCCATGATGAACGGGAACTGGAACTTGGCTTTGTAGGCGTCGTTCAGCTCGGTGAAGCGGGCGAACTCTTCGGCGGTGCACTGGTGGATACCGGCGCCGGCTTGTTCGTTGGTGCTCGATTCGGTCAGCTCGCCCTGGATGGCGGCCTTGCCGGCCAGGTCCGGGTGAGCATTGATCAGCGCCAGCTGGTCGGCGTGGTTGGCGCTGAGCAGGATGTCGCTCATGCGCTGGTGCAGCGCCTCGATCTCGTCCAGCTCGCCCAACTGGCCCAGGTCGTAGGCTTTTTCGGCAACCCACGGCGAGTGCTCGTAGATGTCGGCGAAGGCCTCGACGAAGGCGTCACGGCTCAGGGCGGAGGGCTTGAGGGTGTTGAAGGCGGTCATCAGGCGTTCTCTTTCTTGTACGGGTGGGTGGCGTGCCAGTGGCGGGCGATATCCACGCGACGGGCGAACCAGACCTGGTCATGGCTTTTTGCGTAATCGACGAAGCGCTTGAGTGCAGCCAGCCGTGCCGGGCGGCCGACCAGGCGGCAGTGCAGGCCGATGGAGAGCATTTTCGGCGCTTCGGCGCCTTCGGCGTACAGCACATCAAAGGCGTCTTTCAGGTACTGGAAGAACTGCTCGCCGCAGTTGAAACCCTGTACCTGGGTGAAACGCATGTCGTTGGTGTCCAGGGTGTAGGGGATCACCAGGTGCGGCTTGCCGGTGGGGTTGTTCGGCTCCCAGTAGGGCAGGTCGTCGTCGTAGGTGTCGCTGTCGTACAGGAACCCGCCTTCTTCCATCACCAGGCGGCGGGTGTTCGGGCCGGTGCGGCCGGTGTACCAGCCCACCGGGCGCTCGCCGGTGAGTTCGGTGAGGATGCGGATGGCTTCGAGCATGTGCTCGCGCTCCTGGGCCTCGTCCATGTTCTGGTAGTCGATCCAGCGGTAGCCGTGGCTGCAAATCTCGTGGCCGGCTTCGGCCATGGCGCGGATCACGTCGGGGTGGCGCTGGGCGGCCATAGCCACGGCGAAGACGGTCAATGGCACGCCGCTGTCCTTGAACAGCTTCAGCAGGCGCCACACGCCAGCACGGCTGCCGTATTCGTACAGCGACTCCATGCTCATGTTGCGCTGGCCCTGCAGCGGCTGGGCAGCGACCATCTCGGACAGGAAGGCTTCGGACTCTTTGTCACCGTGCAGGATGTTGCGTTCGCCGCCTTCCTCGTAATTGAGGACGAAAGACAGCGCGATGCGAGCGTTGCCCGGCCATTGCGGGTGAGGAGGGTTGTTGCCGTAACCGATCAGGTCGCGAGGGTAGTCAGCGCTCACTGCAGTCTTCCTTCTTGTGCGTTAGTGCGGGTGGTGGGCGGGCCGCGTCGGTATGTCGCACCACCGGATGGGCTGATTGTATACAACTTCTGAAATCTTTTGTAAGCCTGTTTTTCCGCATTTCTTCCCTTTTGTCGCCGCGCGGCGACCTGGAAATACAGTGCAAGAAACCTGCCTGATTGGTCAGCTAATGACGTTTGCCTCGTTATGCTGCCTGTATTTGCGACCGATGGGTCGTTTAGGGGCAGGAAATGCCGGGTGCGACAGATGGGTTTAAAAAATTGTGTACAATCCGGCGATGGAATGTCTTAATGGCGTCATTCCCGCCTGCCGCAGGCGCTATGCTGGTGCGATGGCTGAGTATTTTTTGCCCACAGATTGAACAAGAGGCGACACGCAATGGGACGTTTGACCACACACGTACTGGATGCCGCGCATGGCTGTCCGGGCAGCTCGATTAAGGTCGAGCTGTACCGCGTCGAAGGCCAGCAGCTGGAGCTGGTGAACACCGCCCTGACCAACAGCGATGGCCGCGTCGACGCGCCGCTGCTGCAGGGTGACGACTACCGCACCGGTGTTTACCAGTTGCAGTTCAGCGCTGGCGATTACTACCGCGCCCGTGGCGTGCAGTTGCCGGCCCAGGCGTTTCTGGATGTTGTTGTGCTGCGCTTTGGCATCGACGAGTCGCAGGAGCACTACCACGTGCCGCTGCTGATCTCGCCGTACAGCTATTCGACCTATCGTGGAAGCTAGTTGGTCGCTAGAAGAATCTTCGTAGGTCCTTTGGCCCGCTCTCACACTGGCGGGCTTTTTTTCGTCTGCAGGAAAGTGGTGGGTGATGCGGGGTGTTCGGCGTGGGTTATATAGCCGGAATGAAATCGAGCGCCGCTCGCGCGGCGCTCGATCTCGAAGACACTAAAACTCTATAGCCAGGCTACCGGTGCTTAGAGGAACACGAACTTGGCAATGAAGATGGCGCACAGCACCCACAGGCTGGCCGAGATTTCCTTGTACTTGCCGGTGCCTGCCTTCAACGCGACGTAGGTGATGAAACCCAGCGCGATACCATCGGCAACGGAGAAGGTCAGCGGCATCATGATGACCGTGACAATCGCCGGAATGCTGTCGGTGGCTTCGTCCCAATGGATGTGCGCCATGCTGCCCATCATCAGCATTGCCACGTAGATCAACGCACCCGCCGTTGCGTAGGCCGGAATCATCCCGGCCAGTGGGGCGAAGAACATCGCGGCGATGAACAGCAGGCCAACCACCACCGCAGTGAGGCCGGTACGACCACCTGCGGCCACACCTGCGGCACTCTCCACATAACTGGTCACTGGAGGCACGCCGACCACAGCACCGAATACGCTGGAAGCACTGTCGGCCTTCAATGCGCGTGACAGGCCTTCGATACGCCCGTCCGGCGCTACCAGGTTCGCTCGCTGGGCAACCCCCATCAGCGTGCCAGCGGTGTCGAACATGTGCACGAACAGGAACGCCAGTACCACGCTGATCATGCTGACGTTGAACACCCCGGCCACGTCCATGGCCATCCAGGTCGGTGCCAGGCTTGGCGGCATCGACATCACCCCGCCAAACTTGACCAGGCCCAGGCCCCAACCCGCCAGGGTGACGCCAATGATGCTGATCAGGATCGCGCCAAACACCCGCTTGTAGCTGAGGATGGCAATCAGCAGGAAGCACACGGCCGCCAGCAGCGGCCCCGGCTCATGCAGCGAGCCCAGCTTGATCAGGGTGGCGGGGCTGTCGACGATGATGCCTGCCGTTTTCAGGCCGATCAGCCCGAGAAACAATCCGACGCCGGCCCCCATGGCATGGCGCAGGCTGACCGGGATGCTGTTGAGCAACCATTCGCGCACTTTCGACAAGGTCAGGAACATGAACAGCACGCCCGAGACGAACACCGCCCCCAGTGCCGTTTCCCAGTTGTAGCCCATGGTGCCGACCACGGTGTAGGTGAAGAAGGCGTTAAGCCCCATGCCCGGCGCCAGGCCCACCGGCCAGTTGGCGTACAGGCCCATCAGCAGGCAGCCCAGCGCGGCGGCGATGCAGGTGGCGACGAAAGCGGCACCATGGTCGATGCCGGCGTCGGCCATGATGTTGGGGTTGACGAAGATGATGTAGGCCATGGTGATGAAGGTGGTCACCCCGGCGATCATTTCGGTTTTGACGGTGCTGCCATGTTGCTTGAGTTTGAAAATCCGCTCCAGCCAGCTTGTTTCGAGCGGTGGGGCGAGATCCAGCGTAGGGGCTTCGGATTTGCGGCTTTCCACAGCGAGTACTCCTCAAGTCTTTCTTGTTGTTATGGAGCCAGTTTCCTGCGCAAGGCACTTGGCGGCTCCGCGAGGGAAGGCAGACGTCTGACCGTTTTATTGACTCGCGGGTCAAGAAGTTGCTCGGTGGATTATGCTTTTGTGTACAAAGAATGCAAATAATGTTTTATGTTTTGTGTGCGCAATGCGTCGTACAACGGCTATATAGGTAAAACGCCACCTGCGGAATCGCCTCAGCCTGTGTACAATGGCGCCATACTTTCTCTTCGTGCCTCGAGAGCCCATGAACGAACAGCTGCAACCTCTGAAGAAACCTGCACGTGTCGGCAAGGCCGGCCGCAGTGGTACCCAGGACGACATCGTCTACGCGCACATTTTCGAGGCGATCCTCGAGCAGCGCCTGGCGCCGGGCACCAAGTTGAGCGAGGAAGCGCTGGGCGAAATCTTCGGCGTCAGCCGCACCATCATCCGCCGCGCCCTGTCGCGCCTGGCCCACGAAAGCGTGGTGCTGCTGCGGCCGAACCGCGGTGCAGTGGTGGCCAGCCCCACGGTAGAAGAGGCGCGCCAGGTGTTCTTCTCGCGGCGCATGGTGGAGCGGGCCATTACCGAACTGGCCGTGCAGCATGCCACCCTGGATCAGCTCAACGAACTGCGCCAGATGGTGCGCGAAGAGCGCGACAGCTTCTCTCGCGGTGATCGCGGTGCCGGCATTCGTCTTTCCGGCGAGTTCCACCTCAAGCTTGCGGAAGCCGCGGGCAATGCGCCGCTGGTGAGCTTCCAGCGCAGCCTGGTGTCGCAGACTTCGCTGATCATTGCCCAGTACGAAAGCGGCAACCGCTCGCATTGCTCGTATGACGAGCACATGCAGCTGATCGATGCCATCGAGGCGCGTGACGCCGAGCAGGCTGTGAGCCTGATGATGCACCACATGGACCACATCGACAGCAAGCTGAACCTGGACGAGGAGAGCGCCTCGGACGATCTGCATGCGGTGTTCTCGCATTTGCTGAAAAAGCCCAAGGTTTCTGCCAAGGGTTGATCGTTTGCCAAGGTGATTGAAGGGGGCTGCTTTGCAGCCCATTCGCAGCACGAGGCTGCTCCTACAGGCGTTACGCGATCCCTGTAGGAGCAGCCTTGTGCTGCGAATGGGTCGCGAGCGCCCCCCAGTCATTTCTGGCCCTAAGCCAAACGTCTGCTAAATTCTTGTGAGCAAACCTTCATCAAGCAGTTGGGCTTGCGCATTCGCTGCGTTCAACTTCTTGAGGAATGGATTCATGAGCATGTCCCTCGGTAAACGCATGGGTGCCGAACTGATCGGCACCTTCTGGCTGGTCCTTGGCGGCTGTGGCAGTGCAGTACTCGCAGCCAGTTCCCCTCTCGGCATCGGTGTGCTCGGTGTCGCTTTCGCCTTCGGCCTCACCGTACTGACCATGGCGTTCGCCATCGGCCATATCTCGGGTTGCCATTTGAACCCCGCCGTGTCGTTCGGGCTAGTGGTGGGCGGGCGGTTTCCGGCCAAAGAGCTGTTGCCCTACGTGATCGCACAAGTGATTGGCGCCATCCTGGCAGCGGGTGTGATCTACCTCATCGCCAGCGGCAAGGCCGGTTTCGAGTTGTCGTCGGGATTGGCTTCAAACGGCTATGCCGACCACTCGCCCGGTGGTTATACGCTGGGTGCGGGTTTCATCAGTGAAGTGGTGATGACGGCGATGTTCCTGGTGGTGATCATGGGGGCGACCGATTCCCGGGCGCCGGCAGGTTTTGCGCCGATAGCCATCGGCCTGGCCCTGACCCTGATCCACCTGATATCGATCCCGATCACCAACACCTCGGTCAACCCCGCGCGTAGCACGGGGCCGGCCTTGTTCGTCGGGGGCTGGGCCCTGCAGCAACTGTGGCTGTTCTGGGTGGCGCCGCTGATCGGCGCTGCAATCGGCGGCGCGCTGTACCGGGGCCTTGCAAAAGAGCCTTAGCGCTGGTGCACGCAACGCCCGGCAGCGTAGGTTTCGCGCACAGTGCGGTCATCGCCCAGGGTGGTGAGCACGAACAGGGTCTCTTCGATGCTGTTGGACTGCTGAATACGGTAGTCCAGCAGCGGCGTGGCCTTGTAGTCCAGCACCACGAAGTCGGCATCGTTGCCCGGGCGCAGGCTGCCGATGCGCTCGTCCAGGCGTAGCGCGCGGGCGCCGCCGAGGGTGGCCAGGTACAGCGACTTGTACGGGTGCAGGCGCGCGCCTTGCAGCTGCATCACCTTGTACGCTTCGTTCAGGGTGTTGAGCAGCGAGAAGCTGGTGCCGGCGCCGACGTCGGTACCCAGGCCTACGTTGACCTTGAAGCGCTCAGCCTGGGGCAGGTTGAACAGGCCGCTGCCGAGGAACAGGTTGGAGGTGGGGCAGAAGGCCACGGCCGAGCCGGTTTCGGCCAGGCGCTGGCATTCGTCGTCGCACAGGTGCACGCCGTGGGCAAACACTGAGCGCTCGCCCAACAGCTCGAAGTGGTCGTACACGTCCAGGTAACCCTTCTGCTCAGGGAACAGCGACTTGACCCAGTCGATTTCCTTGAGGTTTTCCGACAGGTGCGTGTGCATGTACACGCCCGGGTGTTCCTTGAGTAACTGGCCGGCCAGGGTCAGCTGTTCGGGTGTGCTGGTCGGGGCGAAGCGCGGGGTAACTGCGTAATGCAGGCGGCCCTTGCCATGCCAGCGCTCGATCAGCGCCTTGCTCTCGGCATAGCCGGATTCGGCAGTGTCGGTCAGGTAGTCCGGGGCGTTGCGGTCCATCATCACCTTGCCGGCGATCAGGCGCAGGTCCAGGCGCTCGGCCTCTTCGAACAGGGCGTTGACCGATTCCGGGTGCACGCTACCGAATACCAGCGCGGTGGTGGTGCCGTTGCGCAGCAGTTCCTTGAGGAAGATTTTCGCCACCTGGTCGGCGTGCGCTTTGTCGGCGAACTGCTTTTCGCAGGGGAAGGTGTAGGTGTTCAGCCAGTCCAGCAGTTGCTCGCCGTAAGAGCCGATCATGCCGGTTTGCGGGAAATGGATGTGGGTGTCGATAAAACCCGGGGTGATCAGCGCGTCCTGGTAGTGCTCCACCGGGATGCCTGCGTCCAGGGTCGGCAGCAGTTCGCTGGCGTGGCCAATGGCGCTGATGCGGCCATCGTCGACCACCAGCAGGCCGTCTTCGAAGTACTCATGGGAAGCCTCCAGGCCCACCTCGGCCGGGTCGGCGATGCTGTGCAGGATGGCGGCACGGTAGGCTTTACGGGTAACGGTCATAACACACTCGTCAAATAGCTTGGCTGCGCCGGGAGGGCGGCAGCAACTGGGCAATGGGGCCGGCATTGGCCGCAGCGTCGTGCTGGCCGAAGCAGGCGTTGTAGGTGGCGATGATCTCGCCGGCGATGGACACGGCGATCTCGATGGGCAGCTTGCCCTTGACCTCGGCCAGGCCCATGGGGCAGCGCATGCGGGCCATTACGGCCTCGTCATAGCCGCGCTCGCGCAAGCGGTGCTCGAACTTGACCCGTTTGGTCTTCGAGCCGATCAGGCCGAACCAGGTGAAATCGTTGCGCTTGAGAATGGCAGCGGTCAGCTCCAGGTCGAGCTGGTGGTTGTGGGTCATGACGATGCAGTAGCAGCCTGGCGGCAGGCCCGCGACTTCGTCGACCGGTTCCTCACTGACGACCTTGGTCACCCCGTTGGGGATGAGCTCGGGGAATTCCTGTTCACGCGAATCGATCCAGCGCACCCGGCAGGGCAGCGCGGCGAGCAAGGGTACCAGAGCCCGGCCGACATGGCCCGCGCCGAACACGGCGATCTGCGCCTGCACGGCGGCCATTGGCTCGAACAGCAGCACGGTGACGCCGCCACAGCACTGGCCAAGGCTGGCGCCGAGGCTGAAGCGCTCCAGGTGCGGGGTGGTGCGCTGCTCTTCAAGCATTTGCCGGGCGATGTGCAGGGCCTTGTATTCCAGGTGGCCGCCGCCGATGGTGTCGAACAGGCCACCGGCGCTGACCACCATCTTCGAGCCAGCGTTGCGCGGGGTCGAGCCGCGCTCCTCGATGATGGTCACCAGCACGCAGGCTTCGCCACGGGACTGGTGGTCGGCGAGGGCGTTGATCCATTGGTGCATGATGCAAATCCTCTTCAGTGCAACGCGGTCGGCTTTGTGTAGGAGCGGCCTTGTGCCGCGAAAGGGCTGCATGGCAGCCCCCAAAATCTTCATTCCTGTGCCGATCCTGGGGCCTCTGCGCGCCCCTTTCGCGGCACAAGGCCGCTCCTACAAGGACCGCGGCGTTACTGAGTCACAGTTTCCAACTCTGGGGCTTCAGGTTGCGCTGCAGCCACCGCCTTGCGCATCTGCTCACAACCCCACAGCACCCGCTCCGGTGTCGCCGGCGCGTCAATGTTCGGCTGCACGCGGTAGTCGGCCAGGCTGGCCACGGCATCCTTGATCGCACACCAGGCCGCAATGCCGAGCATGAACGGCGGCTCGCCCACGGCCTTGGAATGGAACACGGTGTCTTCCGGGTTCTTGCGGTTTTCCACCAGCTTCACCCGCAGGTCCAGCGGCATGTCGGCGACGGCCGGGATCTTGTAGCTGGCCGGGCCGTTGGTCATCAGTTTGCCCTTGGCGTTCCACACCAGTTCTTCGGTGGTCAGCCAGCCCATGCCCTGGATGAAGCCGCCCTCCACCTGGCCAATGTCGATGGCCGGGTTAAGCGAGTCACCCACGTCGTGCAGGATGTCGGCGCGCAGCATCTTGTATTCGCCGGTCAGGGTATCCACGATCACCTCCACGCAGGCAGCGCCGAAGGCGTAGTAGTAGAACGGCCGGCCGCGTGCCTGGCTGCGGTCGTAGAAGATTTTCGGCGTGCGATAGAACCCGGTGCTGGACAGCGACACCTGCGCGAAGTAGGCCTGCTGCACCAGTTGCTCGAAGCTGACGATCTGGTCGCGCATGCGCACATGGCCGTTGCGGAACTCGACGTCTTCCTCGGTCACCTGATAGTGCCGTGCGGCAAACTCGGTCAGGCGCCGCTTGAGGATTTCGGCAGCGTTCTGCGCTGCCTTGCCATTCAGGTCGGCGCCACTGGAGGCTGCGGTCGGCGAGGTGTTGGGTACCTTGTCGGTGTTGGTGGCGGTGATCTGTATGCGGCTGAAGTCCACCTGGAAGATCTGCGCCACTACCTGGGCCACCTTGGTGTTCAGGCCCTGGCCCATCTCAGTGCCGCCGTGGTTCAGGTGAATGCTGCCATCGGTGTAGATGTGGATCAGCGCACCGGCCTGGTTGAGGAAGGTGGCGGTGAACGAAATGCCGAACTTGACAGGCGTCAACGCCAGGCCCTTCTTCAGCACCGGGCTGTTGGCGTTGAAGCGGCGGATCGACTCGCGGCGCTCGGCGTAGTCGCTGCTGGCTTCCAGGTCGGCGGTCATCTCTTCGAGCATGTTGTGCTCGACGGTCTGGTAGTAGTGGGTAACGTTGCGTTCGGTCTTGCCGTAGTAGTTGGCCTTGCGCACGGCCAGCGGGTCGCGGCCCAGGTGGCGGGCGATATGGTCCATCACCTGCTCGATGGCGACCATGCCCTGCGGGCCGCCAAAGCCGCGGTAGGCGGTGTTGGAGGCGGTGTTGGTCTTGCAGCGGTGGCCGTGCACGGTGGCATCGCCCAGGTAGTAGGCGTTGTCGGAGTGGAACATGGCGCGGTCAACGATGGAACCGGACAGGTCGGGCGAGTAGCCGCAGTTGCCGGCCAGGTCGAAATTGATGCCGTGCAGCCGGCCGGTGTCGTCAAAGCCCACGTCGTACTCGACGTAGAACGGGTGGCGCTTGCCGGTCATGGTCATGTCTTCGACCCGCGGCAGGCGCATCTTGGTGGGCTGGCCGGTCAGGCGCGCAATTACCGCGCACAGGCACGCCGGGCTGGCGGCCTGGGTTTCCTTGCCGCCAAAGCCGCCTCCCATGCGGCGCATGTCCAGCACCACCTTGTTCATCGGCACGTCGAGCACTTCGGCGACCAGTTTCTGCACTTCGGTGGGGTTTTGCGTGGAGCAGTAGACGATCATGCCGCCGTCTTCGGTGGGCATTACCGAGGAAATCTGCGTTTCCAGGTAGAAGTGTTCTTGGCCGCCAATGTGCAGCGTGCCCTGAATGCGGTGTGGGGCGCTGGCCAGGGCGGTAGCGGAATCGCCGCGCTGGTGGGTGTGGCTGTCAAGCACGAAGTGCTTCTTGCGCAGCGCCTCGACCACATCCAGCACCGGCTCCAGGTCTTCGTATTCGACGATCGCGGCCATGGCCGCGCGGCGTGCGGTTTCAAGGTCGCGGGCGGCAACGGCAAGCACCGGCTGGCCGAAGAACTCGACCTTGTCGATGGCCAGCAGCGGGTCGCCGGCCACCACTGGGCCGATGTCTTTCAGGCCGGGGATGTCTTCGTGGGTGATGGCGATGCGCACACCCTCGAAGGCATAGCACGGCGTGGTGTCGATGCGCAGGATGCGCGCATGGGCGCGGTCGGCGGTGCGCGCATAGACGTGCAGCTGGTTGGGGAATTCCAGGCGGTCGTCGATGTACAGCGCCTCGCCGGATACATGCTTGTCGGCGCTGTCGTGCTTGACGCTGCGGCCCACCCCGGTGGTCAGGTCCTGGCTGAACAGCTCGGCCATCTCGGCCTGGCTCTTGGCTACGTGATGGTTAGACATAAGCGGTCACCCGGGTTTCGATGTGCGGCGTTTGCTGTTCGATGAAGTACTTGCGCAGCAGGTTCTGCGCGGTCAGCAGGCGGTATTCCTTGCTGGCGCGGAAGTCGCTGAGCGGTGTGAAGTCCTCGGCAAGGGCCTGGCAGGCACGCTCGATGGCGGCCTGGTTCCACGGCTTGCCGCGCAATGCGGCTTCGCAGGCGCGGGCCCGTTTAGGGATGGCCGCCATGCCGCCGAAGGCGATGCGCACACCACTGACCGCGCCGTTTTCGATACTCAGGTTGAAGGCCGCGCATACGGCAGAAATGTCGTCGTCCAGGCGCTTGGACACTTTGTAGGCGCGGAACGCCCAGTCGCTGGTGGCGCGAGGCACGATGATCTTCTCGATGAACTCGCTGTCCTGGCGGGCAGTGATGCGGTAGTCGATGAAGTAGTCTTCCAGTGCCATGGTGCGCTGGCGCTCGCCTTGGCGCAGGACGATCTGCGCGTCCAGGGCAATCAGCAAGGGAGGCGAGTCGCCGATGGGCGAGGCGTTGCCGATATTGCCGCCCAGGGTGCCCTGGTTGCGAATCTGCAGCGAGGCGAAGCGGTGCAGCAGGTCGCCGAAGTCCGGGTACTCCTCGTGGAGTGCGCCGTAGCAGTCGGTAAGCGGGGTGGCCGCGCCGATTTCCAGGTGGCTGGGGGTTTTTTCGATGCGCTTGAGCTCGGCCACGTGGCCGACATAAATCATCACCGGCAAGGTCTTGTGGAACTGGGTCACTTCCAGGGCCAGGTCGGTACCGCCGGCCAGCAGGCGGGCTTCGGGGTGTGAGCTGTACAGGTCGGCCAGGTCGGCCACGGTCAGCGGCACCAGGCAACGCTTGTCGCCGCTGTTCAGCTCGCCCGTCTGGGTCGGCGTAATGGCCTTGAGGCGGCTGATGGTGTGCGCCTGCTGGGCATCGAACTGGTCGCGGCAGGGCTGGCGGCAGCTCTGCTCGGCGGCGTCGAGGATCGGGCGATAACCGGTGCAGCGGCACAGGTTGCCGGCCAGGGCTTCCTGGGCCTGGTGCAGGTCAGGGCCGCTGCTGTTCTTTTGCAGGGCGAACAGCGACATGACAAAGCCTGGGGTGCAGAAGCCGCATTGCGAGCCATGGCAATCGGCCATGGCCTGTTGCACGCTGTGCAGTTGGCCCTGATGCTTGAGGCCTTCGACGCTGATCAGTTGCTTGCCGTGCAGCGACGAGACAAAGGTGAGGCACGAGTTGAGGCTGCGGTAGCGCAGGCTGTCGTTGCCTTGTTCGTCCTGGGTCAATTCGCCGACGACCACGGTGCAGGCGCCGCAGTCACCACTGGCGCAGCCCTCCTTGGTGCCGGGTTTGCCCAAGTGCTCGCGCAGGTACTGCAGCACCGTCATGTTCGGGTCCAGGGCGTGCTCACTACGCAGCTCCTGGTTGACGAGAAACTGGATCACGGGGATGGCCTCGCAATGGTTTTATTGTTGTTGGGCGGACTCTAAGCAACACCTGTCCAGCAGGTCAATATTTTTCTGACTCAAAGGTCAAGAAATTGCTCATGCCACCGCCCGGCCGAATACATTGCCCATACAACAAGCATAGATCGCGCCGGGCGCACGGCTGTCTGGCTGGTCAAATAAACCGCCAGGCCCCTCTGCGCGATTACCGCCCAAATACGCTACAATCCGCCCCTTGTGCCCAGTTCAATGATTTTGAAGGAAAACCATGACGTTCAAGGCCCCGGACAGCCTCTCCGAGCAGATTGCCGATTACCTGGCCGAACGCATCATCCGCGGCGAGCTGGCGCCAGGCGAGCGTATCCAGGAGCAGAAGGTGACCCTGGCCCTGAATGTCAGCCGTGGCTCGGTGCGCGAAGCGTTGTTGATCCTCGAGCGCCGGCACTTGGTGGCGATCTTGCCGCGTCGGGGTGCCCACGTGACCGTGCTGGACGAGCGCAGCGTGCGCAGCCTCTGTTCCTTGATGGGCGAGTTCTACATCCTGCTGGGCAATGCGGTTGCGCAAAAATGGCGCACCGACGCCGACCTGCGCCCGTTTCTGGATATTCAGCAGCGCCTGCAGCGTGCCCATGACCAGCTCGACATCAAGACGTTTGTCGCCGATAGCTTCGCGGTGATGCGCGCAGCCTATCCGTTCGCCGACAACCCGTTCCTGCAGGAAACCGTGGAAAACCTGCAGCCGGCCATGAGCCGTGCCTACTACCTGTCGCTGGACCAGCGCCAGGCCAACATGATCGACTACCTCGACCTGTTCGCCCGCCTGCTCGACGCCGTTGTCGCACGCGACCTGCCGCGCATTCGCGAGGTGCTTACCGCCTATGGCCAGCGCAGCTGCGAACTGGTGCTGGCGGCGCTGGCCCGAGGCTGACCGATGCGCCTGAAGTGCATTCGCCTGGCCGGCTTCAAGTCGTTCGTCGACCCGACCACGGTCAATTTCCCCAGCAACATGGCGGCCGTGGTCGGCCCCAATGGCTGCGGCAAGTCCAACATCATCGACGCGGTGCGCTGGGTGATGGGCGAGAGCTCGGCAAAAAACCTGCGCGGCGAGTCGATGACCGATGTCATCTTCAACGGCTCCAGCGGCCGCAAGCCGGTCAGCCAGGCCAGCATCGAGCTGGTGTTCGACAACAGCGAAACCACCCTGGTAGGCGAGTACGCCGCTTACGCCGAAATTTCGATCCGCCGCAAGGTCACGCGCGACGGGCAGAACAGCTATTACCTCAACGGCACCAAGTGCCGTCGACGCGACATCACTGATATTTTCCTCGGTACCGGCCTGGGGCCGCGCAGCTATTCGATCATCGAGCAGGGGATGATCTCCAAGCTGATCGAGGCCAAGCCCGAGGAGCTGCGCAACTTTATCGAGGAAGCCGCTGGCATCTCCAAGTACAAGGAGCGCCGCCGCGAAACCGAGAACCGCATCCGCCGCACCCAGGAAAACCTGGCACGCCTGACCGACCTGCGCGAAGAGCTGGAACGCCAGCTGGAGCGCCTGCACCGCCAGGCCCAGGCGGCGGAGAAGTACCGCGAGTACAAGGCCCAGGAGCGCCAGTCGAAGGCACGCCTGTCGGCCTTGCGCTGGCGCGGCCTGGACGAGCAGGTGCGCCAGCGCGAGTCGGTGATTGGCGACCAGGATGTCTCTCATGAGGCGTTGGTGGCCGAGCAGCGCAACGCCGATGCCAGCATCGAGCGCCTGCGCGATGGCCACCATGAATTGTCCGAACGCTTCAACCAGGTGCAGGGCCGCTTCTACTCGGTAGCCGGTGACATTGCCCGGGTCGAACAGAGTATCCAGCACGGCCAGCAGCGCCTGCGCCAGTTGCAGGACGACTTCAAGGAAGCCGAGCGCACACGCCTGGAGACCGAATCGCACCTGGGCCACGACCGCACCTTGCTGGCCACCCTGGGCGAAGAGCTGGCCATGCTCGAACCTGAGCAGGAAATGACCCTGGCTGCCGCTGAAGAGGCCGCTGCGGCCCTTGAAGAAGCCGAGTCGGGCATGCACGGCTGGCAGGAGCAGTGGGACAGCTTCAACAGCCGCTCCGCCGAGCCACGCCGCCAGGCCGAAGTACAGCAGGCGCGCCTGCAACAGCTGGAAGCCAGCCTGGAGCGTTTGGCCGAGCGCCAGCGCAAGCTGGGCGAGGAGCGCGAGCAGCTGGGTAGCGACCCGCAGGACGCGGCCATGCTCGAATTGGCCGAGCAACTGGCCAGCAGTGAAATGCTGCTGGAAGAACTGCAGCTGTCCGAAGAGCAGGTAGTGGAGCGCCTGGAAGGCGCGCGCGAGCAACTGCAACAGACCACCCAGGCCCAGCAGCAGGCGCAGGGCGACCTGCAGCGCCTGGGTGGTCGACTGGCCTCGCTTGAAGCCTTGCAGCAGGCCGCCCTGGAACCGGGCGCAGGTGCTGCAGACTGGCTGCTAGGCCAAGGCCTGGAACAACAGCCACGCCTGGCTGAAGGCTTGCGGGTAGAGCCGGGTTGGGAGTTGGCAGTAGAAACGGTGCTTGGCGCCGATCTGCAGGCCGTGCTGGTGGATGATTTCGATACGCTCGATTTCACAGGCCTTGAGCAAGGTGAACTGCGCTTGCTGCAGGCCAGCGGCAAGTGTGCGTCGTTGCCCGGCAGCCTGCTGGAAAAGGTCGAGGGCCGTATCGACCTGGCGCCCTGGCTGGGCCAGGTCAAACCTGTGGAAGACCTGGCCCAGGCGCTGGCGCAGCGCGCGTCGCTTGGCGAAGGGCAGAGCCTGGTCAGCCGCGATGGCTACTGGGTAGGCCGGCACTTCCTGCGGGTGCGCCGTGGGGGTGAAGCTGAAGGCGGCGTGCTGGCGCGCGGCCAGGAGATTGAGCGCCTGGGCCTGGAGCAACATGAGCAGGAAGCGGCACTGGAGCAGTTGGAGCAACAACTGCAGGCCCTGCGCGAGCAGCAGCTGGACCAGGAAGAGCAGCGCGAACAGCTGCGCCGCCGCACCCAGGAAGAAAACCGTCTGCATGGCGAACTGAACGCCAGCCTGTCGGCCAGCCGTGCCCGCGCCGAGCAGGTCGAGTTGCGCCGTCGACGGCTGCTTGAAGAACTGGCCGAGCTCGAAGAGCAGCGCGCCCTGGAGCATGAGCAGCTAGGTGAAGCGCGCTTGCTGCTGCAGGAAGCCCTGGAGCTGATGGCCCAGGATACTGAGCAGCGTGAGCAGTTGATGGCCCGCCGCGACACCCTGCGCGAAGGCCTCGACCGGGTGCGCCAGGAGGCTCGCCAGCACAAGGACCACGCCCACCAGTTGGCCGTGCGCCTAGGCTCGTTGCGTGCCCAGCACGACTCCACCCGTCAGGCTCTGGAGCGCCTGGAGCAGCAGGCTGCGCGCCTTACCGAGCGCCAGGAGCAACTGAGCCTGAACCTGGAAGAGGGCGAGGCCCCCCAGGAAGAACTGCGCCTGAAGCTCGAAGAGCTGCTGGAGCGGCGCATGAGCGTTGACGAGGAAATGCGCAAGGCCCGCCTGCACATGGACGAAGCCGACCGCGAACTGCGTGATGCCGAAAAACGCCGCACCCAGGCCGAGCAGCAAGCCCAACTGCTGCGCGGCCAGCTGGAAACACTGCGCCTGGAGTGCCAGGGCCTGGATGTACGACGCAAGACCCTGCAGGAGCAGTTGCTGGCCGATGGCTACGACCTGCAAGGCGTGCTCGCCACCCTGGAGGCCGAGGCCAGCGAGCAGGGCACCGAACAGGAACTGGAGCAGCTTGAAGCACGCATCCAGCGCCTGGGCGCGATCAACCTGGCCGCCATCGAGGAATATGAACAGCAGTCCGAGCGCAAGCGCTACCTGGACGCGCAGGACGCCGACCTGGTCGAAGCCCTGGAGACCCTGGAAAACGTCATCCGCAAGATCGACAAGGAAACGCGCAACCGCTTCAAGGATACCTTTGATCAGATAAATGCCGGATTACAGGCACTTTTCCCAAAAGTTTTCGGTGGTGGCAGCGCTTATCTGGAACTGACGGGCGAAGATCTACTCGATACAGGGGTGACGATCATGGCGCGACCACCGGGCAAGAAGAACAGCACCATCCATCTGCTGTCCGGTGGCGAGAAGGCACTGACCGCTTTGGCGCTGGTGTTTGCCATCTTCAAGTTGAACCCCGCACCGTTCTGCATGCTCGACGAGGTCGACGCACCGCTGGACGATGCCAACGTCGGGCGCTATGCGCGCCTGGTCAAGGAAATGAGTGAAAGCGTGCAGTTCATCTACATCACGCATAACAAGATTGCCATGGAGATGGCGGACCAATTGATGGGGGTGACCATGCATGAACCAGGTTGTTCACGTCTTGTTGCAGTTGATGTGGAGGCGGCCATGGCCATGGTCGACGCTTGATGTGCGACGATGGGGGCACATTCTGGAACGAAATGCCCCCGTCATGTGCGACAGACGGTGTAAAGTTGTCTTTGGTCGTGCTAGCTTAATGTCACTCGTTTTTTGCGTGGGTAAAACGCCTGTCAGAACATAGAGTTGGCGCCACGTGTTAAAGGGCTTTGAACCCTTTGTTTTCAAGCATATTTTTATAGAGGCACGGGATTACATGGAAATCGGTCTGCGCGAGTGGCTGATCGTCATCGGCATCATTGTCATTGCCGGGATTCTTTTCGACGGCTGGCGCCGCATGCGCGGCGGAAAAGGCAAGTTGAAATTCCGTCTGGATCGCAGTTATTCCAACCAGCCGGACGAAGAGGGTGGCAGCGCCGAAGTGCTCGGCCCGTCGCGTGTGCTGGACACCCACAAGGAGCCTGAGCTGGACGAAAGCGACCTGCCGTCGCTCAGCGCTTCTTCGCGTGATCGCGAACGCGAGCCCAAGCCGGCCAAGGCCAGCAAGCGCAACAAGCGCGCCACCGCAGCGGCGGATGTGCAGCAGGGTGACCTGAACCTGAGTGCCGACACGCGCGAGCCGGACCTGTTTGCCGACAGCGATGACGACTTTGCCGCCGACAACACCCGCAGCAGCAGCCCGGCGCCTGCCACCAGCCTCAAGGAGCTGCCACCGGCCGAGGAAGTGCTGGTGATCAGCGTGATCTCCCGTGACGAAGGCGGCTTCAAAGGCCCGGCACTGCTGCAGAACATTCTGGAAAGCGGCCTGCGCTTCGGCGAAATGGACATCTTCCACCGCCACGAGAGCATGGCCGGCCACGGCGAAGTGCTGTTCTCCATGGCCAACGCGGTGAAACCTGGCGTGTTCGACCTGGACGATATCGACCACTTCAGCACCCGTGCGGTGAGCTTCTTCCTTGGCCTGCCGGGCCCGCGTCATCCGAAGCAGGCCTTCGACGTGATGGTCGCCGCGGCGCGCAAACTGGCCCACGAACTCAACGGCGAGCTCAAGGACGACCAGCGCAGCGTGCTGACGGCCCAGACCATCGAGCACTACCGCCAGCGCATCGTCGAGTTCGAGCGCCGTGCGCTGACCCAGAAGCGCTGACAGATCCAGACGAAAGAGCAGCCTGAGGGCGTGCTGGTCGGTTCGGGAGTTACTGCCCGACCCGGCCCTGTCGCCGGCAAGCCAGCTCTCACAGGTGTATCACTGCCTTCCAGGCTCGTGGTGTACCTGTGGGAGCTGGCTTGCCGGCGATAGGGCCGGGTCAGGCAATTACCAATCCAGGCCCCAGACACCACCCCAGGCTGCTCTTTTTGCTTTGCAAGAGACCCTGAAAATGACCGCCGAAACCCGTATCCACGAACTGCGTGCCGAACTCGACCAGCACAACTACCGCTACTACGTGCTCGACGAACCCAGCGTGCCCGATGCCGAGTACGACCGCCTGTTCAACGAACTGAAGGCGCTTGAGGCTGAAAACCCCCACCTGGTAACCCCCGATTCGCCAACCCAGCGCGTCGGCGGCCAGGCTTTGTCCGCCTTCAGCCAGGTGCGCCACGAAGTGCCCATGCTCAGCCTGGGCAACGCCTTCGAAGAAACCGACCTGCGTGAGTTCGGTCGCCGCGTGGTAGAAGGCCTCGACCAGCCCGGTGCGGTCGACTACAGCTGCGAGCCCAAGCTCGACGGCCTGGCGGTGAGCCTGCTGTACCGCGACGGCCAGCTGGTGCAGGGCGCCACCCGTGGTGACGGCACCACCGGCGAGGATATCAGCGCCAACGTGCGCACCGTGCGCAACATCCCGCTCAAACTGCAGGGCCAGGGCTGGCCGGCGGTGCTGGAGGTACGCGGTGAGGTGTACATGAGCAAGGCTGGTTTCGACCGGCTCAATGCGGCCCAGGCCGAAGCCGGCGGCAAGACCTTCGCCAACCCGCGCAACGCGGCCGCCGGCAGCCTGCGTCAGCTGGACTCGAAGATTACCGCCAGCCGCCCCCTGGAGTTCTGCTGCTATGGCGTTGGCCAGGTGTCCGAAAGCATCGGCGACAGCCACATCGGCACCCTCGAGCAGCTCAAGGCCTGGGGCCTGCCGATCAGTCGCGAGCTCAGGCACGCTGCCGGCATCGATGAATGCCTGGCCTACTACCGCGACATTGGCGAGCGGCGCAACAGCCTGCCTTACGAAATCGACGGCGTGGTGTTCAAGGTCAACAGCCTGGCGGCCCAGCGCGAGCTGGGTTTCCGTGCCCGTGAGCCACGCTGGGCGATTGCCCACAAGTTCCCGGCCATGGAAGAGCTGACCGAGGTGCTGGACGTCGAGTTCCAGGTTGGCCGCACAGGTGCCGTAACGCCTGTGGCGCGCCTGAAGCCGGTCAAGGTGGCCGGTGTGACCGTGTCCAACGCCACGTTGCACAACATGGACGAAATCGCCCGCCTGGGCCTGCGCATTGGTGACACGGTGATCATCCGCCGTGCCGGTGACGTGATCCCGCAGGTGATGCAAGTCGTGCTGGAGCGCCGCCCGGAAGATGCCCGCCCGGTACAAGTGCCGAGCGAGTGCCCGGTGTGTGGCTCGCAGGTCGAACGCACCCAGCTGGTCAAGCGCAGCAAAGGCAAGGCAACTACCAGCGAAGGTGCGGTGTACCGCTGTGTCGGTCGCCTGGCCTGTGGTGCCCAGCTCAAGCAGGCGATCATTCACTACGTGTCGCGCCGTGCCATGGACATTGACGGCCTGGGTGAGAAAAGCGTCGAGCAGTTGGTGGATGAAGGCCTGATCGGCTCGCCGGCAGACCTGTACAAACTGGAATTCGAGCAGGTTGTCGGGCTTGAAGGCTTTGCCGAGGTGTCCAGCAAGAAGTTGCTCGATGCCATCGAAGCCAGCAAGCGCCCGAGCCTGGCGCGCTTCATCTACGCCCTGGGCATTCCGGACGTAGGCGAAGAGACCGCCAAGGTACTGGCCCGCTCGCTGGGTAGCCTGGCGCGCGTGCAGCAGGCGCTGCCGCAGGTGCTTACCTACCTGCCGGACATCGGCCTGGAAGTGGCCTACGAGATTCACAACTTCTTCGAAGACGAGCATAACCAGAAGGTCATTGAGCAGCTTCTGGCCAGCGGCATGCAATTACAGGACGAAGGCGAACTGGCTGCCGAATTCGCTGCCAGCACCACCTTGGCCGGGATGATCGCCAAGCTCGACATCGCCTCGGTCGGCCCGACCGGTGCCGAGAAGCTGGTGGCCAAGCTCGACAGCCTGGACAAGATCATCGCCGCCGACGGCATCGACCTGCGCCAGGCCCTGGCGGCCAAGCAGGCTGACGCAGTGCGTGAGTTCTTCAAGGATGAAGCGAATCAAAAGCTGGCGCGGGATATCGAAGCCCAGTTGCTGGCGTTCGGCATGCATTGGAGCAGCGAGAAGAAGGTGGCCGAAGGCTTGCCGCTGGCTGGCCAGACCTGGGTGCTGACCGGCACCCTGGAACGCATGAGCCGCGACATCGCCAAGGACAAGCTGGAAAGCCTAGGCGCCAAGGTGGCCGGTTCGGTGTCTGGCAAGACCCACTGCGTGGTGGCAGGGCCGGGGGCAGGGTCCAAGCTTGCCAAGGCCGCTGAGCTGGGCGTGAAGGTGCTGGACGAAGATGCCTTCGTCACATTCCTGGCCGAACAGGGCATTACTATCTGAAGCCCTGCGCTATCCCCGGCCCCAACATTCTGGCCCGATACCAAGAACCAGAAGCTTGTACGGTCCCTGTAGGAGCTGGCTTGCCGGCGATCACCGGCAAAGCCGGTGCCATCCACGGCGCTGCCTTCTTCGCGGGCGCGCCCGCTCCCACAGGTTTGCGCGCCAGTTCAGCGACCATGCGCCTGACAAGTCATTGAGAAATGATGACTTTTTCTGCCTCAGAGGTTGTATCTGCCCTCAAGACCGGTACAATGGCGGCACTCGCTGCTCAGCGAGGCATGTAGTGGTGGCCCCGTCGGTCCCCCCGCATTGATTACCCGTTAACCTGGTCAGGCCCGGAAGGGAGCAGCCATAGCGGGAACATCGAGTGCCGGGGTGTGGCTGGTGGGGCCGCCTCCATTTCTGGGGTCGGAAAACCTCAATCTGCAACGAACGCCTTCGTTCTTGCCTGCTTCTCGCCCAATGCTCCGGCCGCCGAGAGCTTCATCAGCCGCTGGAATTTCGGGCATGCCAGATGATCTTGTTCAGGACACTGCGCCGCATGCCGCAATCCCTTGCTCATCGCTTGCATCCGCCTGATTCGCGCATCCAGTTCGTCCGCCTTGGCGATCAGCATCTGCCGGTCGACCTGCAGGTCCACCAGCATCGCCCCCACTTCATCCAGCGAAAACCCCGCAGCCTGCCCCAAGGCGATCAGTGCCAGCCGGTCTGCCACATCAGCCGCAAACTGCCGCCGCTGGCCGCGCCCGGCCAGCGACTTGAGCAAGCCTTTCTTCTCGTAGTAACGCAGTGTCGATGCGGGTACGCCTGTGCGTTTGGCGACGTCGGCAATGTCCATTTCCGGTCCTTGACTTGAAGTTGACTTCAACTTCTATGCTGCGCGGCATGGGTATTGACCGTCAACCTTCGAGGGCTTGTTCAATGACGTTAACTGCGATGTTTCTAGCTGCTTTGCCGATTGGCATCGGTGCCACTGTGGTGATGGACCTGTGGGGGCTGCTGCTGAGGCGGTTGGGTGTGGCAACGCTGAACTTTGCCATGGTCGGGCGTTGGGCAGGACATTTGCTAGGCGGGCGTGTGTCGCACCAAGCGATTGCCAAAGCGGAACCGGTGCGAAATGAGTTGGCGTGGGGATGGGTGATTCATTACGCCACTGGCGTGCTTTTCGCGTTGCTGCTGGTTTTGATCGCAGGGGAGAGCTGGTTGCGGTCACCTACTCTTTTGCCAGCAGTAGCTGTGGGTGTGGGTACAGTCGTGGCACCGCTGTGCTTCATGCAGCCGGCGATGGGGGCGGGGTTCTTTGCGTCCAGAACGCCGACACCTGCGCGTAACTGCCTGAAGAGCCTGGCCACGCATTTTGTGTTTGGTGTGGGGTTGTTCTTGAGTGCGGGTTTACTTGCTTTCGTGTGACGGCAGGGAGTTGGGTCAGAGCGAGCGCAAAATCAGCATGCCTGCTAAGAGCAGTACCCCTGTAGAGATTGCGCCGATGTAAAAAAGGAGCACACCCGTCCATGGCGAAGACGCTCGAAGGTTGCGCATTTCTTCGGCGAACGCTTCTGCTTCATTCAGTGCTGTTCTGGTGTGATCCTGGGCGGCGCGGTGCATGTGTTACTCCTTGTGCTGGATTAATCGAAGCTCAGAGCTTGCTGGCCACTGCCATTACGCCAACTATGGTTGTAACAACTGCTGAACCCGTTGCGATTGGGTACCAGAACGCCTCCAGCCGGAGCTTACGCGCTTCTGCTACAAATTTCTGTGCCTCGGCCCTTAACTTGCGGCCTTCATTTTGTAACTTCTCAAGTTCGAGATGTTCACGATCATCCTGATGCATCGGGCTGTCTATTCTGTTGCGGCGAAGGTGCCAGGGGCGGGCTTGATTGTGTGTGGTTTGGTTCGGCCGCGAAACCGCCGTTTTCCATTGAGTGTTGTAGTCCAATTGCGATCAAGTTCGTCAGGCACGTCACGTCGGAGTAATTTTAGACGGATCTGATATCAATCGAAGAAAGCTCCTACACGTCAGGTAGGTATAGCGAATTATCCTACGATCTCCGTCGACTCCCGTCTGATTGTCCCGGTCAACCTCGCCCACTAGGCTTTCGCGGTCGCTGTCAGGTCAGCGATCGGGTGTGGAAGCCTGGGCGGCACACGGGACAGTTGTCATTTATGGCGGCTGTGCGCGGGAGGTATTCGTACCTGCCGGGTCTACCGTGTGCCTGGTCTTCCACCCCGCGTACAGTTGCCACCCTAATGCGTGGAAGCAGAAGGGGACAACACAGCCAACACGGAGCTGTCATGAAAAAGCTGGTCCCCGATCCACCCCACGTCTTCGATCTTCCCCAAGGTAAATCCCTTTCCCGCGCCATCAGCGAAGGCATCGTGCCGATGGAGTTCGCGCTGATGAATGTTTCCCACTACCTGATGTTCGCCTACAGCGATAGCCGTCGGGCGCTTGAGCGCATTCAGGACGAAGAAACCAGGCAATTGCTGGAGCATGGGTTGCGGGCCATGCAGATTGCCTGGGGGCAGGCGGATGCGGTGGCATTGGCGTTTGAGCGTAGAACCCAGTGATTTTGGCCTTGAAGTAAGTTAGAGATAGCAGGGATACCGAGTAACCCTGTGGGAGCGCAAGCTTCGCGAGGGTTTTGCCTTCCATCAGATGGGCCGGATCAGGGCCGGGCCACAGACATGTTGTCCGGGTCGCCCGCTCCCCCATACCGCTGCACAATCCGCTCGATCTCCCCCGACTGCTTCATTTTTACCAGCGCCCGCAACAGCGCTTGTGTCGGTATCGCCGGGTCGTTGCGCACCATGCACCCCAAATCCTGTTCTTCCAGCACCGCCAGCGCCTGCAATTGCTGCTCGGCTGGCAAGCCTTGGTTGAACCACTGCAAAGACAGCTGGTTGCTCACCGCATGCCGATACCGCCCGGCCTGAAGCTTTTGCAGCACCAGCAACTGGCTGCGGCTGTCCTCACGGTGCAGCTGGCCCTTGTCCAGCAGCGGTTGCAGGGTTGAATAGGTGTAGCCCAGCACCGTGCCGATAGCCTGGGGTGGCAGCTGCTCTGGCGGCATCGGGGTGCTGTCACTGGCGCGGCCAATCAGCACGTCGCGCTGGTGAATCAGCGGGATACTCCACACAAAATTCCCCGGGCGGTCATTGAGCCATCGGGTGCTGACGTAGCAACGCACATCGATGTCGCCGCTGCTCATGGCCTCCTCCAGGCGCAGGCGGGCCATGACGTGATACTTGGGACGAGCGCCCACTTCCTTGGCAACGGCCTGTGTCAGGTCGTAAAGCAACCCCTCCACTGGCTGGTCGCCTTCGAGGCGCACCAGTGGCATGCTCCAGCTCTCTGCCACCGAGAAACGCAGCACCGGCTGTTCCGCCAGGCTGTAAGCGGACCAGAGCATCAGAAGCGCCAGCAGAATTGGCAAAGGCGTATCCTCCCTGAACAACGCGCCTGTCTCAAAGCGTAGACGACGCGCGCAGGGTGCAATTTTGCCCCCGCTCCGCTAGCATTAGCGATCTTCCGCTCTATCAGGCTACGATGGTTTTTTGATGAGTTATCAGGTTCTTGCACGTAAATGGCGTCCGCGCTCGTTCCGCGAAATGGTCGGCCAGGCCCATGTGCTGAAGGCCTTGATCAATGCCTTGGACAATCAGCGCCTGCACCATGCCTACCTGTTCACCGGTACCCGGGGCGTGGGCAAGACCACCATCGCCCGTATTATCGCCAAGTGCCTGAACTGTGAGACCGGCATCACCTCCACGCCATGTGGCACCTGTTCGGTGTGCCGTGAAATCGACGAAGGCCGCTTCGTTGACCTGATCGAGATCGACGCCGCCAGCCGCACCAAGGTCGAGGACACCCGCGAACTGCTGGACAACGTGCAGTACGCCCCGAGCCGTGGGCGCTTCAAGGTCTACCTGATCGACGAAGTGCACATGCTCTCGACCCACTCGTTCAACGCCTTGCTCAAGACGCTGGAAGAGCCGCCGCCCTACGTCAAGTTCATCCTCGCCACCACCGACCCGCAGAAGCTGCCGGCCACCATCCTGTCGCGTTGCCTGCAGTTCTCGCTGAAGAACATGAGCCCGGAGCGGGTGGTTGAACACCTCAGCCACGTACTGGCTGCCGAAAACGTGCCGTTCGAGCCGGATGCCCTGTGGCTGCTGGGCCGTGCGGCCGATGGCTCGATGCGTGACGCCATGAGCCTTACCGACCAGGCTATCGCCTTTGGCGAAGGCAAGGTGCTGGCCGCGGATGTGCGGGCCATGCTTGGTAGCCTTGATCATGGCCAGGTCTATGGCGTGTTGCAGGCGTTGCTCGAAGGCGATGCCCGGGCATTGCTGGAGGCCGTGCGCAACCTGGCCGAGCAGGGCCCGGACTGGGCTGGGGTGCTGGCCGAAATGCTTAACGTGCTGCACCGTGTGGCCATTGCCCAGGCGCTGCCTGAAGCGGTGGACAACGGCCAGGGCGACCGTGAGCGGGTGCTGGCGCTGGCTTCGGCCTTGCCGGCCGAAGACGTGCAGTTCTATTACCAGATGGGCCTGATCGGTCGCCGAGACCTGCCGTTGGCACCAGACCCGCGTGGTGGCTTCGAGATGGTCCTGCTGCGCATGCTGGCGTTCCGCCCGGCCGATACCGACGATGCGCCGAAACCGGTGCTAAAGCCAGTGGGGATCAGCCTAGCCACAGCTGATCCTGCAGCGCCGGTGGCAGCCTCGGCGTCGGCTGAGCCCTCATCGTCTGTCGCGGCAGAGCCTGTAGCGGCCGCCCCACAGCTGGAAGTGCCTGCACCTGCGACAGCCGACCATGAGCCGGAGGCCGAGCCAGACGTTGAGCTGCAGGCCGAGATCGAGGCCATTTCCGTACCCGAGCCAGTTGCGGAGGTGGTCGACCTGCCGTGGGAAGAGCCGGCAGTTGCACCCGCACCGGTAGCCGCTGAACCTGCGCCTGTGCCCGTACCAGCGCCCGAGCCTGTAGCCCCCGCGCCGGCACCACAGGCCACCCCGACCCACGACGAGCCGCCTTTCGACCCCTCCGCCTACGCAGCCGTAGGCATGGATCGCGACGATGAGCCGCCGCTGGACGAAGACTATTACGGTGGTGAAAGCGACCCGGTCGGTTTCAGCTACCTGGACGAGTTGGCCGAACATGTTCAGGAGGACGTGTCCAAGCCTGCGGCCGAACCGCTGCCGGCGGCCAAGCCGGCCACCGGGCTGGCCCTGCAATGGCTGGAATTATTCCCACAGTTGCCTGTGTCCGGGATGACAGGCAACATCGCGGCAAACTGTACGCTGATTGCCGCCGATGGCGACGATTGGCTGCTGCACCTGGACCCTGGCCAGGGCGCGCTGTTCAACACGACCCAGCAGCGGCGCCTGAACGAAGCGCTCAACCAGCACCTGGGGCGCACGCTGAACCTGCGGATCGAGCTGATCCTGCCCGAGCAGGAAACCCCGGCCCAGGCAGCGTCGCGCAAGCGCGCAGAGCGCCAGCAGGACGCCGTAACCTCGATCGAGCAGGATCCGTTGATCCAGCAGATGATCAAGTTGTTCGGTGCCAAGGTGCGGCAGGATACTATTGAGCCTGTAGAGGCCCTGGCCAAACAGGGCCAGTAACGGATAACCATGCGGTTGGCCCTGCGCCAGGCCGCATCACATGACCCAATCGAGGTATACCCCATGATGAAAGGTGGCATGGCCGGCCTGATGAAGCAGGCCCAGCAGATGCAGGAAAAAATGCAGAAAATGCAGGAAGAGCTGGCCAACGCCGAAGTCACCGGCCAGTCTGGTGGCGGCCTGGTGAGCGTGGTGATGACCGGTCGTCACGACGTCAAGCGCGTCAGCATCGACCAAAGCCTGATGTCGACTGACGAGGACGACAAGGAAGTGCTGGAAGACTTGATTGCCGCCGCGCTGAACGATGCCGTGCGCAAGATCGAGCAGAGCAGCCAGGACAAGATGGGCGGCATGACCGCCGGCATGCAACTGCCACCGGGCTTCAAGATGCCGTTCTAAGGGCATTGCGATACCGGAAACCGCCGCTGATATCAGCGGCGGTTTTTTTTGCCCAGATTTCAACCCAGGCGCGGTCTGCTTTCATGTGGGAGCAACGGTTTTGCTCAAACTTTGAAATTTTGCACGATAACTGTGGGAGCTTTCCAGTTTTGTGCAAGGCAGTTGCTCTCACATAACTGCAGGCCGCGTAGACTTGGGATGACGTGATTTGACGCCACTGCCCACGCTGGGTATAAACCGCCTCTTATTGATTTGTCAGGCCATCCCCATGAGCTTCAGCCCCCTCATCCGCCAACTGATCGACGGCCTGCGCATCCTGCCAGGTGTCGGTCAGAAAACCGCCCAGCGCATGGCCTTGCAACTGCTCGAGCGTGACCGCAGCGGGGGCTTGCGCCTGGCGCAGGCCCTTACCCAGGCCATGGAAGGGGTGGGCCATTGCCGGCAGTGCCGCACCCTGACCGAGCAAGAGCTGTGCCCGCAATGCGCCGACACGCGCCGTGACGACACCCAGCTGTGCGTGGTCGAGGGGCCGACCGATGTGTATGCGGTGGAGCAGACGGGCTACCGTGGCCGCTACTTTGTGCTCAAGGGGCACCTGTCGCCGCTGGACGGCCTGGGGCCGGAGGCCATTGGCATTCCGCAGCTGATGGCGCGCATCGAGGAGCAGGGCACCTTCACCGAGGTGATCCTGGCGACCAACCCGACGGTGGAAGGGGAGGCGACGGCGCATTACATCGCGCAGTTGCTGAGCGAGAAGGGGCTGATGGCGTCGCGGATTGCCCATGGCGTGCCGTTGGGCGGCGAGCTGGAGATGGTGGATGGCGGGACCTTGGCCCATGCCTTTGCAGGGCGCCGGCCAATTTCGCTCTGACTTGGTCAATTTCGCTCTGACTTGGTATTGAGGGGGCTGCAAAGCAGCCCCAAAAGCCAACTCAGTATTCGCTGAGGGTAAACTCGGTCAGGCAGAAGGTTGGCACACCCGCGGCCTGAAGCCGGCGCGACCCCTCCAGTTCCGGCAGATCAATGATAGCCGCCGCCTCGAACACCTGCGCCCCGGTGCGGCGCACCAGGTTGGCCGCCGCCAGCAGCGTACCGCCCGTGGCAATCAGGTCATCGAAGATCAGCACCGAATCGCCTTCGCACAGGCTGTCGGCATGCACTTCCAGGAAGGCTTCGCCGTACTCGGTCTGGTAACCCTCGCTCAGCACGTCAGCCGGCAGCTTGCCCTGCTTGCGGAACAGGATCAGCGGCTTGTTCAGCTGGTGGGCGATGATCGAGCCAATCAAAAAGCCCCGCGCGTCCATGGCACCAATGTGGCTGAACTCAGCCTCGACATAGCGCTCGATGAACTGGTCGGCCACATAGCGCAGCCCGCGCGGCGATTGGAACAGCGGGGTGATGTCGCGGAAGATCACGCCCGGTTTGGGGAAGTCCACTACCGGGCGGATCAGGGCTTTGAGGTCGAAGGCGTCGCTGTGCATTGGTGCGGGTATCCTGGGAAAACGAATGCCCAAGTATACCCGCTAAACGCAGGCCTCAGGCTTCGATTGCGCCACCGGCCAGCGCGCACAGCTGGATAGGGTCAAGGATGTGCACTTCCTTGCCTTCGGCGCGCAGCAGGCCGTTTTGCTGGAAGCGGGTGAACACCCGCGACACGGTTTCCACTGCCAGGCCCAGGTAGTTGCCGATTTCGTTGCGCGACATGCTCAGGCGGAACTGGTTGGCCGAATAGCCGCGGGCGCGGAAGCGCGCCGACAGGTTGACCAGGAAAGTGGCAATGCGCTCGTCGGCAGTCTTCTTCGACAGCAGCAGCATCATTTGCTGGTCGTCGCGGATTTCCCGGCTCATCACCCGCATCAGCTGGCGACGTAGCTGCGGCAGTTGTACCGACAGCTCGTCAAGCCGCTCGAAGGGGATTTCGCACACCGACGTGGTTTCCTGAGCCTGGGCCGACACCGGGTAAGCTTCTGTGTCCATGCCCGACAGGCCGACCAGCTCGCTGGGCAGGTGGAAGCCGGTGATCTGCTCTTCGCCGCTGTCGCTGAGGCTGAAGGTTTTCAGGGCACCGGAACGTACGGCGTAGACCGAGCCGAAATTGTCACCTTGGCGGAACAGGAACTCGCCTTTTTTCAGCGGCCGGCCACGCTTGACGATTTCATCCAGTGCATCCATGTCTTCCAGGTTCAGCGAAAGAGGCAGGCACAGGGGGGCCAGGCTGCAATCCTTGCAATGGGCCTGGTTGTGTGGGCGCAGTTTGACTGGCTCGGACATTTGAATCGATCCTTGTGGGAAAGCACACATAAGTCGTAAGGGTAACCCACGACACAGGGTGTAGGCCAGCATGCGCGTTGATGGTGCGCCCTGGCGAAACCCCGGCAGACCTCCTGCCGGGAGTCCTTGTGTGCCCATACTGTGCCTGGCAAGGAAGCTTGTCCATGCGGTTGAACGACTCGGTTTTCAGATAACCCGCGAGAAGCGCTGGCGGTTGTGCATCGCCAGGTAGGCGTCGAACACCATGCATACCGAGCGCGCCAGCAGGCGGCCGGCCGGCAGGATGCGGATGCCCTTGGCATCCAGGCTGATCAGGCCGTCGCGCTGCAAGGTCAGCAGCTCTGGCCAGAGGTCGTTGAAGTAACCGCGAAAATCGATGGTGAGGGCCTGTTCGATGGGTTCGAATGCCAGCTCGAAATGGCAGATCAGCTGCTGGATCACCGCGCGGCGTATCCGGTCGTCGTGGTTGCACACCAGGCCGCGCTGGGTGGCCAGCTGGGCGTTGGACAGGCTCTCCTGGTAGGTATTGAGGTCGCTGCTGTTCTGGCAGTACAGGTCACCGATCTGGCTGATGGCCGACACCCCCAGGCCAATCAGGTCGCAGTGCCCGTGCGTGGTGTAGCCCTGGAAGTTGCGCTGCAGGGTGCCTTCTTCCTGAGCGACGGCCAGTTCGTCGTCGGGCAGGGCGAAGTGGTCCATGCCGATGTAGCGGTAGCCGGCGGCGGTCAACTGGTCGATGGTAGCGTGCAGCATCTCCAGCTTGGCGGCCGGGCTGGGCAGGTCGTTGTCGTCGATGCGCCGCTGGGGCATGAAGCGCTCGGGCAGGTGGGCGTAGTTGAACACCGACAGGCGGTCGGGCTGCAGGCGGATCACTTCTTCGACGGTGCGCGCAAAGCCTTCCGGGGTTTGCTTGGGCAGGCCGTAGATCAGGTCCAGGTTGACCGAGCGGAACTGCAGGGTGCGCGCAGCTTCGATCAGTGTGCGGGTCTGTTCCAGGCTCTGCAGGCGGTTGACCGCACGCTGCACGGCCGGGTCGAGGTCCTGCACGCCCAGGCTGACGCGGTTGAAGCCCAGCTCACGGAGCAGGCCCATGGTCGACCAGTCAGCCTCGCGGGGGTCGATCTCGATGCCGTAGTCGCCGGAGTCATCGTCCAGCAGGTGGAAATGCTGGCGCAGGGTGGCCATCAGCTGGCGCAGTTCCACATGGCTGAGGAAGGTTGGCGTGCCGCCGCCGAAATGCAGCTGTTCAACCCGTTGCTTGGGCCCCAGGTGGCAGGCGATCAGCTGGATTTCCTGCTCCAGGCGCTGCAGGTACGGCGCGGCGCGGGCACGGTCCTTGGTGATGACCTTGTTGCAGGCGCAGTAGTAGCAGATGTTGGCGCAAAACGGCACGTGCACATACAACGACAGCGGGCGCACGGCACGACGGCTCTCGCGCAGGGCGTGGAGCAGGTCGAACGAGCCCACCTCGCTGTGCAGTTGCACGGCGGTCGGGTAGGAGGTGTAGCGTGGCCCGGCCAGATCGTAGCGGCGGATCAGGTCGGTATCCCAACGAAGGTCGTCGAGCATGAGGGCGGTCCCCGGAAAGAGCAGCAGTGTTCCGGAGTCTATGGCTGTCTGTAGGGATGGGTGTTGATTTGCATCAAGGGCATTGGGGCCGCAGAGAGGCCCCCGTCAATGCCCCATCAACCAGTGCTGGTGTGGGCCCGGCATGGTCCAGATACCGAATAGCATCACCAGCACACCGCCCGCCACCCGCACGCTCCGTCGCCGCAACAGGGCGTTTACCCGTTCGGCCGCCAGCCCGGTGGCCAGCAGCACCGGCCAGGTTCCAAGCCCGAACGCCAGCATCAACGCCGCGCTGTACCCGGCGTTGCCTTGGCTGGCTGCCCACAGCAGGGTGCTGTACACCAACCCGCAGGGCAGCCAGCCCCACAGGGCGCCCAGCAGCAATGCCCGGGGCAGGCTGGACACCGGCAGCAAGCGCGACGCCAGCGGCTGGATATGCCGCCACAGCCCGCGCCCCAAGGCTTCGATACGGATCAGGCCGCTCCACCAGCCGGCCAGGTACAGCCCCATGGCGATCAACAGCAGCGCAGCCACCACCCGCAGCGCCAATGCTGCCGGGCTGCTGGCCACGGCCCAGCCGGCCAGGCCCAGCAACAGGCCGGCGCTGGCATAACTGAGAATGCGCCCAAGGTTGTACGCCAGCAGCAGGCGCAAGCGCCGGCCACGCTGCTCTGGCGGGATGGCCAGGGTCAGCGCGCCCATCAGGCCGCCGCACATGCCCAGGCAGTGGCCGCCGCCAAGCAGGCCAAGGACCAGTGCCGAGCCAAGCAGGGGAAGCAGATCAGGCACGGGGTGGTGGTTCCTTGTCGGCGTCGGCCGGGGTGTCGTCAGGCTTCACCGCAGCCTGGTGGCGCGGGTCCTGGTCGTCGAACAGAATGCTGTGGGCGGGGCCTTCGAGGTCGTCGTACTGGCCGCTGTCCACCGCCCAGAAGAAGATATACACGGCCACGCCGACCAGCAGCAGGGCTGCGGGGATCATGACATAGAGGGCGGGCATGGCGACTTCCTCCCGGGCAGGGGTGCTTCGGTTTTCGGCAGGCTCGATGCCATCGGCATGCGGGTAAGGCGCAGGGCATTGAGCACCACGATCAGCGAGCTGACCGACATGCCGATGGCGGCCCACACCGGGGTGATCCAGCCGAGCGCGGCAAACGGCAACATCAGGCCATTATACAAGGTGGCCCACAGCAGGTTCTCGAGGATGTTGCGGCGGGTGCGGCGGGCCAGGTCGAAGGCCTGCACCAGGGCTGGCAGGCGGTTGGACAGCAGCACGGCGTCGGCGCTGGTCTTGGCAAGGTCGGTGGCGCTGCCCATGGCGATGCTGATGTCGGCGGCGGCCAGCACTGGCACGTCGTTGACCCCGTCGCCGAGCATCAGCACCTTGCGCCCGGCCGCCTGCAGCGCCTTCAGCCGGTCCAGCTTGTCGTCCGGGCGCAGGCCACCAATGGCCTGGTCGATGCCCAGTTGCGCGGCCACTTCGGCGACCATCGGCGAACTGTCGCCCGACAGCAGCAGCGTGCGCCAGCCTCGCGCCTTGCAGGCGGCGAGCAGGGCCGGGGCGTCCTCGCGCAGGCGGTCGTCCAGGCCAAACCAGGCCAGCGGCCCCTGGCGGTCACCCAGTAGCAGCCACTGGCCGCGGGGCTCCGGCACGCCGGGGATCTCCGCACCGCTCAGGGCGCAGACGAAGGTGGCCTGGCCGATACGCAGGCGTTGGCCGTCGACCAGTCCTTCCAGGCCCAGGCCTGGCACGGTCTGTACATCGTCGGCGGGTATCGCGTTACGGCCGAATGCGCGGGCGATGGGGTGTTCGGAGCGGTTTTCCAGGGCGGCGGCCAGGGCCAGGCAGCGGTCAGCGGGTACGCTGCCGAGCGGGCGGATGCTGCGCAAAGTCAGGCGGCCTTCGGTCAGTGTGCCGGTTTTGTCGAAGATTACCGTGTCGATCTGGTTAAGGCCTTCGAGGACATGGCCGCGGGTTATCAGCAGGCCTAGCTTGTGCAGGGTGCCGGTGGCGGCAGTCAGTGCCGTAGGCGTGGCCAGGGACAACGCGCAGGGGCAGGTGGCTACCAGCATGGCCAGCACGATCCAGAACGCCCGTGCAGGGTCCAGGTACCACCACCACAGGCCGATGGCCATGGCAGCCACCAGCGAGAACAGCAGAAACCACTGCGAGGCCCGGTCGGCGATTTCGGCCAGGCGCGGTTTTTCGGTCTGGGCGCGTTCCAGCAGGCGGACGATGGCCGAGAGCCTGGAATCGTGGCCGAGGGCTTCGACTTCCACGTTCAGGGTGCTTTCGACATTCAGCGTACCGCCGGTGACCCGCTCGCCCACGCGGCGCGGTTGCGGCAGGTATTCGCCGGTCAGCAGCGACTCGTCGATGCTGGAGCGGCCTTCGACGATGCGCCCGTCGGCGGGGATAACCGCGCCGGGCAGCACCTGCACCGTGTCACCGCAGTGCAGCTCGCTGAGCAGAATGCGCTCGCTGCGGCCAAGGGCGTCCAGGCGCAGGCACGAGGCCGGCAGCAGGTTGACCAGCTGCGCGGTGGCCGCAGCCGTGCGTTCGCGGGCACGGCGCTCCAGGTAGCGGCCGGTGAGCAGGAACAGGGCGAACATGCCCACGGTGTCGAAATACAGCTCACCGCTGCCGGTGATCGCGGTCCAGATGCCGGCGCCGAAAGCCAGGGCGATGGCCAGTGACACCGAAACGTCCATGGTCAGGTGGCGTGTGCGCAGGTCGCGTGCTGCGCCTTTGAAGAACGGCGCGCAGCTGTAGAAGACGATGGGGATGGTCAGGAACAGGGCCACCCAGCGCAGGATGGTGTGCAGTTCCGGTGACAGGTCGATGTTGAATTCCGGCCAGGTGGCCATGGTCGCCATCATTGCCTGGAACCACAGCAGCCCGGCCACGCCGAGGCGGCGCAAAGCGCTACGGTTCTCTTGGGCCAGTTGCTCGGCGGCCTTGTCGGGCTGGTAGGGGTGGGCGGCGTAACCGATCTGGCGCAACTCGGCGAGCAGGTGTGACAGCGGCAGTTGCTTGTCGTCCCAGCTCAGCAGCAGGCGGTGGTTGGACAGGTTAAGGCGCGCCTCGGCGACGCCGGGCAGGTTGCGCAGGTGCTTCTCGATCAGCCAGCCGCAGGCGGCGCAGCTGATGCCTTCGACCAGCAGGGTAGTTTCGGCCAGCTCGCCCTGGTGGCGGACGAAGGTTTGCTGCACGTCGCTGCGGTCGTACAGGGCCAGTTCGTCTTGCAACTGCCTGGGCAGGGCCTCGGGGTTGGCGCTGTTGTCACTGCGGTGCTGGTAGTAGTGCTCCAGGCCACCGGCGACGATCGACTCTGCCACCGCCTGGCAGCCGGGGCAGCAGAACTGCCGCGGCTGGCCGAGAACCACGGCGGTGAAGCGGCTGCCGGCGGGGACGGGCAGGGCGCAGTGGTAGCAGGGGGTGGGCTGGGTCATAAGGTAAGCACGACTGCTCAAGCAGAGATGAAACCCTGTGGGAGCGGGCGTGCCCGCGAAAGCGTCAGGCCTGAAAACACCTTTGCCTGAGCTACCGCATTCGCGGGCATGCCCGCTCCCACAGGGATTTGCGATGTTGCTACTGTTGGTGCTCGGCACCTTGCAGGGCTTCGTCACCCAGCTGCAAGGTCACACCATGCTCCACTTTTTCCTCTTCGAACAAGCGCCACACCTGGCCACCTTCACTGCCCAGCAGCTCGACAAAGCGGCGCCCGTCGACCTTGTCCTCCAGCTGCCCCACATAGCGCCCCGCGTCGACCCTGGTGAGCAGTACCTTGCGGTCCTTCTCCGGCTGGGTGGGCGAAATCAGGTTCAGCTCCAGGTTTTGCGGGCCACTGCTGCCAGTAAGGCGAAGGTCCACTTCGCCGGTCAACTCGTCCAGGTGCACGGCGGCCTTCAGGCTCAGTTGCTGCGCCAGCAGTTCGCGGTCCAGCGAGCGGTTGATGCCTTTGCCGGCCTCGTAGTAGTTGTCGTTCACCAGGTTGTCCGGGTTGCGCACGGCAATGCTGACCATTGTCAGGCTCAGGCACACCGAGGTGGTGAGGATGCCGATGATGATCCAGGGCCAGAGGTGCTTGTACCAAGGGCTGGCAGCGGTGGCGGCAGGCATTGTGCGTTATCTCTCTCAGCGGATCTGTGGGCCGATGAAGCGGCTCTTGGCTTCAACCTGGGCGTCGCTGTCGTCGGCGCTTTTGAGGGTGAAGGTGATTTCGTTGGTGGTCGATGGCAGTTTCTCAGGCGCGACCGACAGCTGCACCGGCAGGCTGACGATATCACCGGCAGCCACGCGGATCTCGCGCTGGCCTTCAAGCTTGAGGTCCGGCAGGCCGGCAGCGTCCAGTACGTAGACGTGGTCGCGCTGGTCCTTGTTCATCACTTTCAGGCTGTACACGTTTTCGATCCGGCCCTGGGCGTTCTCGCGGTACAGCACGCGGTCTTTGCTCACGTCGAAGCCAACCAGCGAGCGGGTGGCGAAGGCAGTCGCAAGGCCAATGATCATCACCAGCAGCACTGCGGCATAGCCGATCAGGCGTGGGCGCAGCATGTGGGTTTTCTGCCCGGACAGGTTGTGTTCGGTGGTGTAGCTGATCAGCCCCTTGGGGTAGTTCATCTTGTCCATGATGCTGTCGCAGGCATCGATGCAAGCGGCGCAACCGATGCACTCGATCTGCAGGCCGTCACGGATGTCGATGCCGGTGGGGCAGACTTGAACGCACATTGTGCAGTCGATGCAGTCGCCAAGGCCTTGGGCCTTGTAGTCGGTGTCTTTTTTACGTGGCCCGCGGGTTTCGCCACGACGCGGGTCGTAGGACACGATCAGCGTGTCCTTGTCGAACATCACGCTCTGGAAGCGTGCATAGGGGCACATGTACACGCACACCTGCTCGCGCAGCCAGCCGGCGTTGCCGTAGGTGGCGAGGGTGAAGAAGCCGACCCAGAAGTAGGCCCAGCCATCGGCCTGACCGGTGAAGAATTCGATGACCAGCTCGCGGATGGGCGAGAAGTAGCCGACAAAGGTCATGCCGGTGACAAAGCCGATCAGCAGCCACAGGCTGTGCTTGGCAAACTTGCGCAGGAACTTGTTGCCGCTCATGGGGGCTTTGTCGAGCTTCATGCGCTGGTTGCGGTCGCCTTCCGTGACCTTTTCGCACCACATGAAAATCCACGTCCACACGCTTTGCGGGCAGGTGTAGCCGCACCATACGCGGCCTGCGTACACGGTGACGAAGAACAGGCCGAAGGCGGCGACGATCAGGATGCCCGACAGCAGGATGAAGTCCTGCGGCCAGATGGTGGCGCCGAAGATGTAGAACTTGCGCTCGGGCAGGTTCCACCATACGGCCTGGTGGCCGCCCCAGTTCAGCCACACGGTGCCGAAGTACAGCAAAAACAGCACCGCACCGCCGACCATGCGCAGGCGACGGAACAGGCCGGTGAAGGCGCGGGTGTAGATTTTTTCCCGGGAGGCGTAGAGGTCGACGGAATCCTTCCCTTTGCTGGCAGGCGGGGTCACATCATGTACCGGAATTTGCTTGCTCATCATCAAGTCCCACGGCAGTGGAGAAACGCCGCGGCCAGTGCGTGCCGGCCGCAGTCTCGCGCAATCTGCTAGCGCTCTGCGGTCCATGATACGCCGCTGATGGCAGCATGGGGTCGCACTGCGACCTTTAGTCGCGTTGGGTTCGTGGTATGAATCGTGTTATGGCGGGTGTCAATTGATCCAGGTCATCAGCCTGCCAGAAATGCACTGGCTGCACCGGCCTCTTCGCGGGCTTGCCCGCTCCCACAGGAACTGCACCGACCTCAAGAATGGTGAGCAACTGTGGGAGCGGGCAAGCCCGCGAAGAGGCCAGGCCTGCTTACTCAGCCTTGGCCTGCGCCTGGTCCCGTTGCGACAGGCTGTAAACATAAGCCGCCAGCAAGTGCACTTTGTCATTACCCTGCAGCTGTTCTTGCGCCGGCATCTGCCCTTGGCGACCATAGCGAATGGTCTGCTGCAGCTGGGCAAAGCTCGAACCGTAGATGAACGCCTGTGGGTGGGTCAGGTTCGGTGCACCCATGGCTGGGGTTCCTTTGCCTTCTGGCCCGTGGCAGGCCACGCAGTTGGCGGCGAAGATCTTCTGGCCGTTCTCGGCGTCGGCCTTCGCGCCCTCAGGCAGGGTGCGGCCATCGAGCTTGCTGACTACGAAGGCAGCCACGTCGGCCACGCCCTGATCACCGATTACTTCGGCCCAGGCTGGCATCACGCCGTGGCGGCCGCCCATGATGGTGGTCTTGATGGTTTCGGGCTCGCCGCCCCAGCGCCAGTCGTTGTCGGTCAGGTTGGGGAAGCCGAAGGCGCCCTTGGCGTCGGAACCGTGGCATACCGAGCAGTTGGAAGCGAACAGCCGCGCGCCCATTTTCAGTGCCTGCGGGTCCTTGGCAACCTCTTCGATGGGCATGGCGGCGAACTTGGCGAAGATCGGCCCGAAGCGGGCGTCGGCCTTGGCCATTTCCTTTTCCCACTCGTGCACGCCGGTCCAGCCCGGCTGGCCGTTGGAAAACTCGGTCTGCTTGTCGTTATCCAGGTACGAGTAGCCCGGCAGGATGCCTTTCCAGTTGCCCAGGCCCGGGTACAGCACCAGGTAGCCGAGGGCAAAGATGATGGTGCCGACGAACAGCCAGAACCACCATTTTGGCAGCGGGTTGTCATATTCCTCGATGCCATCGAAGGCATGCCCGACGGTTTCGTCGGTGACCTCTTCGCGCTGGCCCTTGCGGGTCGACAGCAACAGCCAGGTCAACGAGAAGATGGTGCCCAGGGTCAGGACGGTAACGTACAGACTCCAGAAGGTTGTCATTGTTTTTTGCTCCCAGAAGCTTTTGCTTGCTCGACGTGCCGGGTGGCCTCGGGGTCATCCGCGAAGGGCAGTTGGGTCGCTTCGTCGAAGTCCTTTTTACGCCGTGGGTTGAACACCCACAGCGCCAGGCCCACGAAGGCCACCATCACCACGACGGTGCCCAGGCCGCGAATCATCCCGATATCCATCAGCGTCACCGTTTGCTCTTGATGATGGTGCCAAGACCTTGCAGGTACGCGACGATGGCGTCCATTTCGGTCTTGCCCTTGACCGCGTCACTCGCGCCGGCAATGTCGGCATCGGTGTACGGGGTACCGAGTGTGCGCAGCACCTCCAGCTTCTTCGCGGTGTCCTTGCCATCGAGCTTGTTCTCGACCAGCCACGGGTAGGACGGCATCTTCGATTCCGGCACCACGTTGCGCGGGTTGTAGAGGTGCGCGCGGTGCCAGTCGTCCGAGTAGCGGCCGCCAACACGGGCCAGGTCCGGCCCCGTACGCTTGGAGCCCCACAGGAACGGGTGGTCCCACACGCTCTCACCGGCCACCGAGTAGTGACCGTAGCGCTCGGTTTCGGCGCGGAACGGGCGGATCATCTGCGAATGGCAGCCTACGCAGCCCTCGCGGATGTAGATATCACGGCCTTCCACCTCCAACGCGGTGCGCGGCTTCATGCCTTCGACCGGCTTGTTGGTGACGTCCTGGAAAAACAGCGGGACGATCTGGGTCAGGCCACCGACGCTGACGGCGATGACCATGAAGAAGGCCAGCAGGCCTATGTTCTTCTCGACGGCTTCATGCTTCATCAGTGCGCTCCCACAACGACGATCTTGGCGGCTTCCTCAGCCTGTGCCGGGTTGGCGGCACGTACGGTACGGAACACGTTGTAGGCCATCAGCAGCATGCCGCTGGCGAAGAACGCACCGCCCAGGGCGCGGACGATATAGCCAGGGTGGCTGGCCTGCAGGGCTTCGACGAAGGAGTAGGTGAGGGTGCCGTCATCGTTGATGGCGCGCCACATCAGGCCTTGGGTGATGCCGTTGACCCACATCGAGGCGATGTACAGCACGGTGCCGATGGTGGCCAGCCAGAAGTGCGCGTTGATCAGGCCGATGCTGTGCATCTGCTCGCGTCCGTAGAGTTTCGGGATCATGTGGTACACGGCGCCGATCGAGATCATTGCCACCCAGCCGAGCGCGCCGGCGTGGACGTGGCCGATGGTCCAGTCGGTGTAGTGCGACAGGGAGTTCACGGTCTTGATGGCCATCATCGGGCCTTCGAAGGTGGACATGCCGTAGAACGCCAGCGAAACGACCAAGAAGCGCAGGATCGGGTCGGTGCGCAGTTTGTGCCAGGCACCGGACAGGGTCATCATGCCGTTGATCATGCCGCCCCAGCTTGGCGCCAGCAGGATGATCGACATCACCATGCCCAGCGATTGCGCCCAGTCGGGCAGGGCGGTGTAGTGCAGGTGGTGCGGGCCAGCCCAGATATACAGGGTGATCAGCGCCCAGAAGTGCACGATGGACAGGCGATACGAGTAGATCGGCCGCTCGGCCTGCTTGGGCACGAAGTAGTACATCATCCCCAGAAAGCCGGTGGTGAGGAAGAAGCCCACGGCGTTGTGGCCATACCACCACTGGATCATCGCGTCGGTGGCGCCAGCGTAGGCCGAGTACGACTTGAACAGGCTCACCGGCAGCGAGATGTGGTTGACGATGTGCAGCATCGCGGTGACCACGATGAAGGCGCCGTAGAACCAGTTGCCGACATAAATGTGCTTGGTCTTGCGCTTGACGATGGTGCCGAAGAACACCAGCCCGTAGGTGACCCAGACGATGGCCAGCAGGATCGCCAGCGGCCATTCGAGCTCGGCGTATTCCTTGGTGGTGGTGTAGCCCATCGGCAGGGTGATCAGCGCGCCGAGGATCACCGCCTGCCAACCCCAGAAGGTGAAGGCGGCCATGCTGTCGGAGATCAGCCGGGTCTGGCAGGTGCGCTGCACCACGTAGTAGCTGGTGCCGAACAGCGCACAGCCCCCGAAGGCGAAGATCACCAGGTTGGTGTGCAGCGGGCGCAGGCGGCCGAAGCTGGTCCAGGGCAGGTCCAGGTTCAGTTGCGGCCATACCAGCTGCGAGGCGATGAAGACGCCGAGGCCCATGCCAAGGATCCCCCAGACCACCGTCATGATGGCGAACTGGCGGACGACCTTATAGTTATAAGCAGTCGGACTGATTGCTGTGCTCATTCTAAGGTTCCACGGTTTTAATGTTCTTGTTGGTCGAAAAATCGGCGCCAGTATTGATAACCAGCAAGGCTACTGCAACGCAACTTTGGTACGCCGACCCGTGTCCGGGCCCGTTCACTGATGTCCCGCAGTGATCGGGTCTGGACGATTGTACACAAATAAATATTTGTAATGTGTACCGTTTTTCACCTTTTTCTGATCGATCGGTCAAGCTTTTTTTGGGGCGGCGACAGGCTATGCGCCGCGTCTGCTTCAGTCCTTTCGGAGCGAAGCCCACTGAGGCAACAAGCTTAGTTGTGTTCGGAGGGGGTGCAAGGAGGGGGTAGAGCGGGGAGAGGGGCTGCTTTGCAGCCCATTCGCAGCACAAGGCTGCTCCTACAGTTGTTACGCGATCCCTGTAGGAGCAGCCTTGTGCTGCGAATGGGCCGCAAAGCGGCCCCGGGGTACTACTTGGAGGTCACCGTTTCAGCAGCGCTATCTTGCGACAGGCTATACACGTAAGCCGCCAGCAGGTGCACCTTGTCGTTGCCCTGGATATCGGCCTGCGCCGGCATCTGCCCCTGGCGACCATAACGAATGGTCTGCTGCAGCTGGGCAAAGCTCGAGCCATAGATGAACGCCTGCGGATGGGTCAGGTCGGGTGCGCCCATGGCGGGAGTGCCCTTGCCTTCAGGCCCGTGGCAGGCCACGCAGTTGGCAGCGAAGATATGCTTGCCCTTGACCACGTCGGCCTTGCTCCCTTCAGGCAGGCTGCGGCCGTCAAGGTTGGTCAGCACGAATGCGGCCACATCGGCCACGCCCTGATCACCGATCACCTCGGCCCAAGCTGGCATCACGCCATGACGGCCATTCATGATCGAAGCCTTGATGGTTTCTGCTTCGCCGCCCCAGCGCCAATCCTTGTCGGTGAGGTTGGGGAAACCGAAGGCACCCTTGGCGTCCGAGCCGTGGCACACCGAGCAGTTGGAGGCAAACAGGCGGCCGCCCATTTTCAGCGCCTGCGGGTCCTTGGCCACTTCTTCCACGGGCATGGCGGCGTACTTGGCGAAGATCGGGCCGAACCTGGCGTCAGCCTTGTCCATTTCCTTTTGCCATTCGTTGACGCCGGTCCAGCCATTTTCATAACCCGGCAGGATGCCTTTCCAGTTGCCCAGGCCCGGGTAGAGGATGAGATAGCCGACCGAGAACACCAGGGTGCCGACGAACAGCCAGAACCACCACTTGGGCAGCGGGTTGTCGTACTCCTCGATGCCGTCGAAGCTGTGGCCCATGGTCTGGTCGGTGGTGTTCTTGCTCTCGCCCTTGCGGGTGGCGAGCAGCAGCCAGGTCAGGCCGATCAGGCTACCGATGGTCAGTACGCTGATGTACGTACTCCAGAAGGTGGTCATTGCCCGTTACTCCTTGCAGCAGTCGTGGCAGCAGGTTCCTGCCCGTTAGTGGGCAGGTGGTCGTCGACGAAGGGCAGCAGGCGCGCTTCGGCGAAATCACGGTCGCGGCGGCGGTTGAATACCCACAGGGAGAGGCCGATGAAGGCGATCATCACCACCAGGGTGCCCAGGCCGCGGATCATGCCGATGTCCATTTCCATCGCACTCACCTCTTGTTCTTGATCGCGGTGCCGAGCACCTGCAGGTAGGCGACCAGTGCATCCATCTCGGTCTTGCCCTTGACCGCGTCGCGGGCGCCGGCAATGTCGTCGTCGGAATACGGCACGCCCAAGGTGCGCAAGGTGCGCATCTTGACGTCGGTGTGGCTGTTGTCGACCTGCTGGGCGACCAGCCACGGGTACGACGGCATCTTCGACTCCGGCACCACGTTGCGCGGGTTGTACAGGTGCGCGCGGTGCCAGTCGTCCGAGTAGCGGCCGCCAACACGGGCCAGGTCCGGCCCGGTGCGCTTGGAGCCCCACAGGAACGGGTGGTCCCACACGCTCTCGCCGGCCACCGAGTAGTGGCCGTAGCGCTCGGTTTCGGCGCGGAACGGGCGGATCATCTGCGAGTGGCAGCCCACGCAGCCTTCGCGGATGTAGATATCGCGGCCTTCCAGTTGCAGTGCGGTGTAGGGTTTCATGCCTTCCACCGGCTTGTTGGTGACGTCCTGGAAGAACAGCGGGACGATCTGGGTCAGGCCGCCGATACTGACGGCGAACACCATCAGCAGGGCCATCAGGCCGACGTTTTTCTCGATGACTTCATGTTTCATCAGGCGTTTCTCCTCAAGCCAACTGGGCGTTCGCAGGGGCGACGTCAAGCGCTGGCGAACGCACGGTGCGCCAGGTGTTCCAGGCCATCAGGAACATGCCGCTGAGGAAGATCGCGCCGCCGACGAAGCGCACGACAAAGCCTGGGTGGCTGGCTACCAGGGTTTCCACGAACGAATAGGTGAGCGTGCCGTCGCTGTTGACTGCGCGCCACATCAGGCCCTGGGCGATGCCGTTGACCCACATCGAGGCGATGTACAGCACGGTGCCGATGGTGGCCAGCCAGAAGTGCGCGTTGATCAGGCCAAGGCTGTACATGCGTTCCTTGCCGAACACTTTCGGGATGGTGTGGTACAGCGCACCGATCGAGATCATTGCCACCCAGCCGAGGGCGCCGGCATGCACGTGGCCGATGGTCCAGTCGGTGTAGTGGGACAAGGCGTTGACCGTCTTGATGGCCATCATCGGCCCTTCGAAGGTGGACATGCCGTAGAACGCCAGCGATACCACCAAAAAGCGCAGGATCGGGTCGCTGCGCAGTTTGTGCCAGGCGCCCGACAGGGTCATCATGCCGTTGATCATGCCGCCCCAGCTCGGTGCCAGCAGGATCAGCGACATCACCATGCCCAGCGACTGCGCCCAGTCGGGCAGGGCGGTGTAGTGCAGGTGGTGCGGGCCGGCCCAGATGTACAGGGTGATCAGCGCCCAGAAGTGCACGATCGACAGGCGATAGGAATACACCGGCCGCTCGGCCTGCTTGGGCACGTAGTAGTACATCATCCCCAGGAAGCCCGCAGTCAGGAAGAAGCCTACCGCGTTGTGGCCGTACCACCACTGCACCATGGCATCGGTGGCGCCGGCGTACACCGAGTACGACTTGGTCAGGCTGACCGGCAGCTCCAGGTTGTTGACGATGTGCAGTAACGCCACGGTGAGGATGAAGGCACCGAAGAACCAGTTACCCACGTAGATGTGCTTGGTGTTGCGCTTCATCAGCGTGCCGAAGAACACGATGGCGTAGCCCACCCAGACGATGGTGATCAGGATGTCGATCGGCCATTCCAGTTCGGCGTATTCCTTGGAGCTGGTGTAGCCCAGTGGCAGGCTGATGGCCGCCAGCAGGATCACCAGTTGCCAGCCCCAGAAGGTGAACGCGGCCAGGCGCGGTGCAAACAGGGTGGTCTGGCAGGTGCGTTGCACCGAATAATAGGAGGTGGCGAACAGCGCGCAGCCGCCGAAAGCGAAGATCACCGCATTGGTATGCAGGGGGCGCAGGCGGCCGAAGCTGGTCCAGGGGAGGTCGAAGTTGAGGGAAGGCCAGGCGAGCTGGGCGGCGATGAAGACGCCGAGCCCCATCCCGACGATTCCCCACACCACCGTCATGATGGCGAATTGGCGGACCACCTTGTAGTTATAGGCGGTACTGCTGGTTGTGTTCATGTATGGGTTCCCATCCACGGTTATTTGGCAGGCTTTACAGCGAGGCAAGCATGATTAATGGGCAAAGTGCCGGTATTGACGGGGATCAATGGGCGAAGGTCGGAAATGTCCCAGGCTTGCGCTGCGATCCTCCACAGGCTCAGGGCAAGGACGGCTACAAGGGCTGCCTGATCCTGGCCCACGGCGCAGGTGCGCCGATGGACAGCGGGTTCATGGACGAAATGGCGCAAAGGCTTGCGGCGCTTGGGGTGGCGGTAGTGCGCTTCGAGTTCCCGTACATGGCCGAGCGCAGGGTTACCGGCGGCAAACGGCCGCCGAACCCGCAGAAGGTGCTGCTGGAATGCTGGCGCGAGGTGTACCGGCAGGTGCGACCTTTGGTCGCGGGCAGGCTGGCCGTGGGTGGCAAGTCCATGGGCGGGCGCATGGCGAGCCTGTTGGCCGACGAACTGGGCGCGGATGCGCTGGTGTGCCTGGGCTATCCGTTCTATGCGGTGGGTAAACCCGAGAAACCACGTGTGGAGCACCTGGCCGGGCTGAAAACCCCGACATTGATCGTGCAGGGCGAACGGGATGCGCTGGGTAACCGCGAGGCGGTGGCGGGGTATGCGTTGTCGCCGGCAATCGAAGTGAGCTGGCTAGTGGCGGGGGACCATGACCTGAAGCCGTTGAAGGCCTCGGGGTTCAGCCATGAGCAGCATATGCAGTCGGCGGCGGAACGCGTTGCTGATTTCCTGAAGGATTAGTGCTGGATTCTTCGCGGGCATGCCCGCGAAGAGGCCGGCACAGGCCGACGCTTAGTCGCGGTACTCGCACAGGTAAGCGGTATCCACCTTCACCTGCAGCTGGAACTTGCTGTTGGCGGCAACATTGAACTTGTCGCCCGCATTGAAGGTTTCCCAGTTGTCGCTGCCTGGCAGCTTCACGGTCAGCGCGCCCGATACCACGTGCATGATCTCGCGCTTGGCAGTGCCGAACTCGTATTCGCCCGGGGCCATGACGCCGACAGTGGCCGGGCCTTCTTCGCCCGCGAATGCGATCGACTTGACGGTGCCGTTGAAGTACTCGTTGACCTGGAACATGGGCGACTCCTGAAAAGGGGGATGAAAAAGGGCTGGCCAGTATGCCCAAGCCCACAGGCCTCGTCATCTGCTTTCAGGGGCTGTTGGCGGGCAGGGTCAACGGCAATAGCCGCGCCGTGTTGCGCGCATCTTCAAGGGCCCGGTGCTGCTGCCCGCAAAAGTGCATGCCGGCCAGGTGCAGGGCACCGTTCAGGCCGGTGGGGCGCTGCAGGTGGCGAGCCTTGGCAAAGCGTTGCTTGAGGTTGATGTGCGGCAAGGTCCGTAGCAGGCTGTCGAGCCCGTGAAGCTGCCATTCCTGGTGCAGTTGCTGGCGGTCGTAGTCGCCCCAGCTGACCCAGGCCTGAATCTGCTCACGGTGGGGCCCGAGCCAGCGCTCGAAGCTTGCCCACACCTCGCGAAACGGCGCAGCGCTGTCCACATCGGCCTGGCTTATGTGCGTCAGTTCGCGGCAAAAAGGGGTCAGCTGTGGCCGCCGCCGTGGCCGCACGAAACACTGAAAGTGGTCGACCTCGCGGCCTTCGCGGGTAACCAGGCTGGCGCCGATTTCAATGACTTCCATTTCTGTTACCGGCCACCCACCCTCGTCGGTGGTGGCTTCCAGGTCGATCACCAACCAATGGCCCATACCAGGCTCCCTTGCAGATCCTGCTAGAGCGTAGCCAAACTCCGCGCATACGGCACCCCCTGGCATATTGCCGCCTGCTTTGTCACAAAGAGCGCGCACCGGCAGTTGTGCCGCTTCCGGAAAACGCCTAGCTTAAGCGGACCCAGGCATGAACCGTGATGAGCGTCCGTCTTGACTCCTGCACCCGGCCCCAAGGCCTTGTCCACCCTGATGTTGCTGGCCGTGTATTGGCTGGCGGTGCCGGCATGGGCTGCCGACGCCGTGGAGGTGAAGATTGGCGCGGCGCATTTCCCGCCCTACACGGTCCGCCCTGAACAGGGGGCCGACACCGGCCTGTTGCCGCAACTGGTCGACGCGCTCAACCGCTTGCAGCAGGGTTATCACTTCGTCCTGGTGCCCACTTCCATCCAGCGGCGTTTTGGTGACTTCCAGCAAGGCCGCACCGACATGGCGATTTTCGAGAACCCACAATGGGGCTGGGAGCAGATTGCCCACCAGACCGTCGACATGGGCCTGGAGGATGCCGAAGTGTTCGTTGCCCGCCAGGCCAATGGCAGCGACCCGCATTACTTCGACGACCTGAGTGACAAACGTTTGGCATTGTTCAACGGCTACCACTACGCGTTCGCCCGCTTCAACTCCGACCCCGACTACCTGCGCGAAGCCTACAACGCGACCCTGACCTACTCCCACGACAGCAACCTGCTGATGGTGCAGGCCGGCCGCGCCGATATCGCCCTGGTCACGCGCTCCTACCTCAGTGATTTCCTGGCGCGCAACCCGGCCAGCAAGGCGCAGCTGGTGCCTTCGCAGCGTATCGACCAGGTCTATCACCACTACGCCTTGCTGCGCCCGGGTGCCCCTATCGGCGAGCAGTCGTTTGCCGGCCTGCTGCGTGACCTGCGTGAAAGCGGTGAACTGGCACGGATCTTCGAGCCCTACCGCATTACCGTCTCGGTCCCCCAAGACTAAATTCACGCACTGCGGCAACGTTCTCAACAGTGAGCCTTTTCTTCATTTTCGTGAGTCCAGCCCATGCCGTTCGATGCCGCTTCGCAGCCTCAGTCACCGCCACGCTGGCGCAGCCTCAGTGCCGAGGAGGGTGACAGCTGGCTAAGCCTCACCCTCGAAGGCCGCCCACTGATCCAGGTGCGCCTGGAGGCGGTCGCTAGCTTGCACGTCCACCTTGAGCGCGTCTGCCATGAGCGCCCCTATCAAGCCTTGTGGGCTGCCTGCTACTGGCTGCTATCCCGCGATACGGGCTGCCAGCGCCTGGTCTGGCACTTGCCCGAGGTACAGCCCCAGGCACTGGCCAGTGGCTTGCTGCTGGTGGCTGAGCAAGCTGGTCAGTACCTGTGCGAGCGGGCGCTGTTCTGGCAACTGCCACAGCCATGGCTGGGTGATGCGCTGGCCTCGGTGTACCCGCAGCAGATGCAGATCAGCAACGGCAAGCGTCACCCGCGCCGCGCGCCCAAGCCCCGTTGTGAGGTGTACCGGCGCTTCGATGCGCGCCTGGGTAGCTGGGTGTCGCTGCGCACGCTGGAGATCGAGCACGACCTGGAGCGTTTCAACCGCTGGCAGAACAACCCGCGGGTGGATGCGTTCTGGCAGGAGGGCGGCACGCTGGCGCAGCACCGCGAGTACCTGGGCAAGCTGGAGGCCGACCCGCATACCCTGACACTGATCGGCTGCTTTGATGATGAGCCGTTTGCCTACTTCGAGGCGTACTGGGCCAAGGAAGATCGCATTGCTCCGTTCTACGCGGCCGATGACTACGACCGCGGCATTCACATGCTGGTAGGGGAGGAGAACCATCGCGGGCCGCACAAGGTGGCCAGCTGGCTATCGGCGCTGGTGCACTACCTGTTCCTGGATGACCCGCGTACCCAGCGGGTGGTGGCTGAGCCACGTGCTGACAACGGCAAGATGATCGGCTACATGCACGACCAGTGCTTCCATTGCGACAAAGAGTTCGACTTCCCGCACAAGCGTGCGGCGCTGATGATTCTGGGGCGGGAACGGTTCTTCGATCGCTGCAAGCTGGCTTGAGGGTTCTGGTGGCTCCTGCAGGAGATGGTGGCCTTTTGGAGGAGCAGCCTTGTGCTGCGAAGGGGTCGGCAAGACAAGCGATATGTTGTGTCGGGGTGGGACTCTTCGCAGCACAAGGCTGCTCCTACCTCGGGCCGGGGGGGGGCTGTAGGTAGGAGCCTTGGTTTTAAACCTGCCGGTTGGCCGTCTTGCGGCAGTGCACCAGCGCATCGCGGATCATGAAGTTGACCAGTGTCGGCGACACCCCCAGCTCCTTGGCAATGTCCTTCTGCGGTACGCCATGCAGGCGGTACATCTCGAACGCATAGCGGGTACGCTGCGGCAGTTCGTTCAGCGCCTCGGCAATGTCATCCAGCGCGGCGAGGTTGATGTGGGTCGCTTCGGGCGAGGCGTTCTGGAGGACCACGTTCAGGCCTTCCTCCTCGCTGCCGGAGTACTTCAGCTCCATCGCCTGCTTACGGTAGTGGTCAATCGCCAGGTTGCGCACAATCTGGAACAGGTAGCTGAGCTGCGCCTTGAACGACGAGGTGATCTGCGGGGCGGCGTTGAGCCGAAAAAAGGCATCCTGCACCACATCTTCGGCGCGCGAGCGGCAGCCGGTGATGCGGGCGGCGATCTTGACCAGGATGCTGCGATTGTCGACGAAGGCCTGCAGTAATGGTGAATCGCACTTACTTGTGGATAGTTGTTCCGCCATGGAAATCACCTTGTCACAGAGGGGAAAGGAGGCCCCCAAGGCTGGGAAGCTTCCTACGACGTGCGACAAGCTATTCAGAATGATAATGATTGTCAAATACGAAACGTAATTAGTATCTGTATCTTTCAGTTCTAAGCCCGCAGTGTGAAACGGTTCACCCTTGGCCCCTTCTGGCACCGCGTAATCCCCGCTAATTTCTGCCCCCGCCCATCCGTTCTCCTGTGTACATCCTCGGTCGCCACTCGCTGTCCGCCCACGTTCGCGGAGCAGCCGGCACGCCCCAACAGACACTGGCAGGAACACCCCATGACGGACGCCTTCGAACTCCCGCTCTCGCTGGTCCAGGCACTGGCGCAACGCGCCGCGCAGACCCCGGACAAGATCGCCTTGCGCTTTCTGGCCGACGCCCCCGGCGAGCAGGCCGTGCTCAGTTACCGGGACCTCGACCAGCGCGCACGCACCATCGCCGCCGCCTTGCAGGCCCGTGCCGGCTTCGGCGACCGTGCGGTGCTGTTGTTCCCCAGTGGTCCGGACTACGTGGCGGCGTTCTTCGGTTGCCTGTATGCCGGGGTGATCGCGGTGCCGGCTTACCCGCCGGAGTCTGCGCGTCAGCACCATCAGGAGCGTTTGCTGTCGATCATCGACGATGCCGAGCCGCGCCTGCTGCTGACGGTCGCGGCGTTGCACGGCAGCCTGCAAGGCCTGGAAGCGCTGGCGGCGGACAACGGCCCTGAACTGCTGGCGGTGGACGGCCTGGACCCGGCGCTGGCCGCGGACTGGCGCGAGCCCGCGCTGCAAGGTGATGACATCGCCTTCCTGCAGTACACCTCTGGTTCCACTGCGCTGCCCAAGGGCGTGCAGGTCAGCCATGGCAACCTGGTGGCCAACGAGCAGTTGATCCGCCAGGGCTTCGGCATCGACCTCAACCCCGACGACGTGATCGTCAGCTGGTTGCCGCTGTACCACGACATGGGCCTGATTGGCGGCCTGCTGCAGCCGATCTTCAGCGGCGTGCCGTGCGTGCTGATGTCGCCGGGTTATTTCCTGGCCCGGCCGCAGCGCTGGTTGCAGGCCATCAGCGAGTATGGCGGTACCATCAGCGGTGGCCCCGACTTTGCCTACCGCCTGTGCAGCGAGCGGGTCAGCGAGGCCTCGTTGGCCGGTCTCGACCTGAGCCGCTGGCGCGTGGCCTATTCCGGCTCCGAACCGATCCGCCAGGACAGCCTGGCGACGTTCGCCGACAAGTTCCGGGCCTGCGGCTTCGACCCGCAGAGCTACTTCGCCAGCTACGGCCTGGCCGAAGCCACCCTGTTCGTCAGCGGCAGCCGCCGTGGCCAGGGCATCGCCGCGCTGGAACTGGACGCCGAAGCCTTCGCCGCCAACCGCGCCGAGCCGGGCAAAGGCAGCGTGCTGATGAGCTGCGGCTACCCGCAGCCCGGTCACGCGGTACGGGTCGTCGAGCCGCAGCACTTGCAGGTGCTGGGCGACAACCAGGTCGGCGAAATCTGGGCCGGTGGCCCGAGCATCGCCCTGGGTTACTGGCGCAACCCCGAAGCCAGTGCCCGCACCTTCGTTGAAATGGACGGGCAGACCTGGCTGCGCACCGGTGACCTGGGCTTCATGCGCGACGGTGAGGTGTTTGTCACCGGGCGCCTGAAAGACATGCTGATCGTGCGCGGCCAGAACCTGTACCCGCAGGACCTGGAAAAAACCCTCGAACGCGAAGTCGAGGTGCTGCGCAAAGGCCGGGTGGCCGTGTTTGCCGTCGAGCAGCAGGGCGAGGAGGGCATCGGCGTGGCGGTGGAGATCAGCCGCAACGTGCAAAAGGCAATCAAGCCCCAGGACCTGATCAAAACCCTGCGCCAAGTGATCGCCGACGCCTGCCGCCAGGCCCCGGCTGTGGTCCTGTTGCTGAACCCGGGCGCGCTGCCCAAGACCTCCAGTGGCAAGCTGCAGCGCTCGGCCTGCCGCCTGCGCATGGACGATGGCAGCCTGGACTGCTACGCCCGCTTTCCTGATGTGAGCGAAGCCGCTGCAAGCGCGGCTGCTGGCGATGAACTGCAAACACGCATCGCCGCCGTGTGGCGCGACATCCTCAAGCTGGAGGCGGTTGCAGCAGACGACCACTTCCTGCTGCTGGGCGGCAACTCCATCGCCGCCACCCAGGCCACCGCACGCCTGGCCGATGAGCTGGGCATCAACCTGAGCCTGCGCACCCTGTTCGAAGTGCCAGTGCTGGCTGATTACAGTAACGCCGTGGCCTCGATCATCGCTGAAGGCGCAGCCGGCACCGCCACCATCGCAACGCTGGAACGCGCCCAGGCCTTGCCCCAGTCGCTGGCGCAAAACCGCTTGTGGCTGATGTGGCAGCTGCAGCCACAATCGGCCGCCTACAACATCCCGGCCGGCCTGCAACTGCGCGGCGAGCTGGATGAAAGCGCCCTGGAAGCCGCCTTCCACATGCTGGTGGTGCGCCACGAATCCCTACGCACCGTATTCAGCGAAGAAAACGGCCTGGCCCTGCAACGCATTTTGCCGCACCAGCCGTTCAGCCTGCGCCGCCTGGGTCTCGAAGGCCAAACCCCCGAGCAGGTCAGCGCCGAGCGTGAAGCCGAAGCCCGTCAGCCGTTCGACCTGACCCAGGGCCCGTTGCTGCGGGTGACCCTGGCACGCCTGGACGACGAACACCACCAGCTGTGGGTGACCCTGCACCATATCGTCGCTGACGGTTGGTCGCTGAATATCCTGCTGGATGAATTTGCCAAGCTTTACGCCGCCCGCTGCCAAGGCCTTGAGGCCAACCTGGCGCCGCTGACCCTGGGTTACGCCGACTACGGCACCTGGCAGCGACAATGGCTGGCCGCCGGTGAAGCCGAGCGCCAACTGCAGTACTGGAAGGCACAGTTGGGCAATGAACTGCCGGTGCTTGACCTGTGCACCGACCACCCCCGCGCCAGCCAGCGCGAGTACAGTGCTGCGCGGTTCAACCTCAAGGTGCCTGCCAAGCTTGCCGAAGCCCTCAAGGGCCTGGCCCGCGAACAGCAGGCCAGCCTGTTCATGGTCCTGCTGGCCGGCTGGCAGGCGCTGTTGCACCGCTACAGCGGCCAGGCTGACATCCGCGTCGGTGTGCCCAACGCCAACCGCCCGCGCCTGGAAGCCCAAGGCATGGTCGGCTTCTTCATCAATACCCAGGTACTGTGCGCGCAGCTCGATGGCCGCCTGCCATTCGCGCAGTTGTTGGCCCAGGTGCGCCAGGCCACCCTCGCGGCGCAGGCTAACCAGGACCTGCCGTTCGAACAGCTGGTCGAAGCCCTGCCTGACGCCCGTGAGCAAGGCTTGTTCCAGGTCATGTTCAACCACCAGCAACGCGACCTGTCGGCCCTGCGCCGCCTGCCGGGGCTGTTGGCCGAGGAGCTGCCGTGGCACAGCCGCGAAGCCAAGTTCGACCTTCAGCTGCACAGCGAAGAAGATCATCAGGGCCGCCTGAGCCTGGCCTTCGACTATGCCGCAGAGCTGTTCGAAGCCAGCACCGTCAAACGTCTCGCCCATCACCTGCTGGCGCTGCTGGAGCAGGTGTGCGCCGCGCCGCAGCGGCCGCTGGGCGAAGTGCAATTGCTCGACGAGCCTGGCCGCGCGCAACTGTTGGGCTGGGGCCGCGCACCGGCTGCCGCGCCGCCAAGCCTGTTGGTCGAACAACTCAACGAACAGGCCCGCCAGACCCCTCAACGCACTGCACTGGCCTGGGACGGCGGCAGCCTCGACTACGCCGAACTGCACCAGCAGGCCAACCGCCTGGCCCATTACCTGCGCGACAAAGGCGTCGGCCCCGACACCTGCGTAGCCATTGCCATCGAGCGTTCGCCACAGTTGCTGGTTGGCCTGCTGGCCATCCTCAAGGCCGGAGGCGCCTACGTGCCGCTGGACGTCGACTACCCGGCCGAACGCCTGGCCTACATGCTCGCCGACTGCAACGCCGGCCTGCTGCTGAGCCACAGCAGCCTGCTGGGCAAGCTGCCGCAAGTCGACGGGGTCAGCGCCATTGCCCTCGACCAGTTGCACCTGGACAGCTGGCCCAGCCACGCGCCTGGCCTGCACCTGCACGGCGACAACCTGGCCTACGTGATCTACACCTCCGGCTCCACCGGCCAGCCGAAGGGCGTGGGCAATACCCATGCGGCGCTGGCCGAGCGCCTGCAGTGGATGCAGGCCACCTACGCGCTGAATGACAGCGATGTGCTGATGCAAAAGGCGCCGATCAGCTTCGATGTGTCAGTGTGGGAATGCTTCTGGCCGCTGGTAACCGGCTGCAAGCTTGTACTCGCCGGCCCCGGCGAACACCGCGACCCGCAGCGCATCGCCGCGCTGGTACAGGCCCATGGCGTGACCACGCTGCACTTCGTGCCGCCGCTATTGCAGGTGTTTGCCCAAGAGCCGCAGGCGGGCGCCTGCAGCAGCCTGCGCCGGGTGTTCTCCGGTGGCGAAGCATTGCCTGCGGCGCTGCGTGACCGCGTGCTGCAAGTGTTGCCGCAGGTGCAGTTGCACAACCGCTATGGCCCGACCGAAACCGCTATCAACGTCACCCATTGGCACTGTCAGGCGGCGGACGGCGAGCGCTCGCCCATCGGCCGCCCGTTGGGCAATGTGCTGTGCCGTGTGCTGGACGATGAGCTTGAACTGGCCGCCCCCGGTGTACCGGGCGAGTTGTACCTCGGTGGCGCGGGCCTGGCCCGTGGCTATCTGGGCCGCCCCGGCCTCACTGCCGAGCGCTTCGTGCCCCAGGCCGACGGCCATGGCGAGCGCCTGTACCGCAGCGGCGACCGCGCCCGCTGGCAGGTGCAGCTTGAGGCCCTGGAATACCTCGGTCGCCTCGACCAGCAGGTAAAAGTGCGGGGTTTCCGCGTCGAGCCAGAAGAAGTACAGGCTTGCCTGTTGGCACAGCCGGGTGTGGAACAGGCGCTGGTGCTGATTCACAAGGACGCCGTTGGCGCGCAGCTGGTGGGTTACTACAGTGGCAGTGCACAGCCAGCCGAAGTCTTGGCCGTGCTGGCTGAGCAACTGCCCGCGTACATGGTGCCGGCCCAGCTTATCCCGTTGGCACAGCTGCCGCTGGGCCCCAGCGGCAAGGTCGACCGCAAGGCACTGCCGGCCCCGGTGTGGCAGCAACGCGAACATGTCGAGCCCCACACCGAGTTGCAGCAACAGGTCGCCGCCATCTGGCGTGAGGTGCTGAACCTGCCGCGCGTCGGCCTGCAGGACGACTTCTTCGCCCTGGGCGGGCACTCGCTGCTGGCCACTCAGATCGTCTCGCGCAGCCGCCAGGCCTGCGATGTCGAGCTGCCGCTCAAGGCGCTGTTCGAAGCCAGCGAACTGGGCGCTTTCTGTGCCGAGATCGCACGTATCCGCGCGGCCGGCGAGCGCAACCTGCAAGGCGCAATCGCCCGCGTCGACCGCCGTCAGGCGGTGCCGCTGTCGTATTCGCAGCAGCGCATGTGGTTCCTCTGGCAAATGGAGCCGGACAGCCCGGCGTACAACGTCGGCGGCATGGCACGCCTGCGCGGCACCCTGCATGTGGACGCTTTCGAGCGTGCGCTGCAGGCGCTGATCGTGCGCCATGAAACCTTGCGCACCACCTTCCCCAGCGTCGACGGGGTGCCGTACCAGTGCGTGGCCGAAGACAGTGGCCTGCACCTCGACTGGCAGGACTTCAGTGCCTTGCCCATTGATGCCCGCCAGCAACACCTGCAACAACTTGCCGACGACCAGGCGCACCAGCCGTTCGACCTGGAGCGCGGCCCGCTGCTGCGCGCCTGCCTGGTCAAGGCTGACGAGCGCGAGCATTTCTTCGTGCTCACCCTGCACCACATCGTCACCGAAGGCTGGGCCATGGACATTTTCGCCCGCGAGCTAGGCGAACTGTACGAAGCCTTTGTCGATGACCGCGAGTCGCCGCTGGCGCCGCTGCCGGTGCAATACCTGGACTACAGCGTGTGGCAACGGCAATGGCTGGAAAGCGGCGAGGGCGCTCGTCAACTGGCCTACTGGAAGGACCGCCTGGGCGACGAGCACCCGGTGCTGGCGTTGCCTGCCGACCGCCCGCGCCCGGCAGTACAGAGCCACCGCGGCGAGCTGTACCGCTTTGAACTCGACCCGGCGCTGGTCGCCCGCGTGCATGCCTTCAACAGCCAGCGCGGCCTGACCTTGTTCATGACCATGACCGCCACCCTGGCCGCCTTGCTGCACCGCTACAGCGGCCAGCGTGACCTGCGCATCGGCGCGCCGGTGGCCAACCGCATCCGCCCGGAAAGCGAAGGCCTGATTGGCGCATTTCTCAATACCCAGGTGCTGCGCTGCGAGCTGGATGGCCAGATGACCGCCAACGCACTGCTGGAGCAGATGCGCCAGGCAGCCATCGAAGGCCAGTCGCATCAGGACCTGCCGTTCGACCAGTTGGTGGAGGCGTTGCAACCGCCGCGCAGCAGCGCTTACAACCCGCTGTTCCAGGTGATGTGCAACGTGCAGCGCTGGGCTTTCCAGCAAAGCCGCACACTGGCCGGCATGCAGGTGGATTACCTGCTCAATGACGCCAGTGCCACCAAGTTCGACCTGTACCTGGAGGTCACCGACCTCGACGGCCGCCTGGGTTGTTGCCTGACCTACAGCCGCGACCTGTTCGACGAACCCCGCATAGCGCGCATGGCCGAGCACTGGCAGCAGCTGTTGGTCGGCCTGCTCGACAACCCGCAACAGCGCCTGTGCGAGCTGCCGATGCTGAGCAGCGCCGAACAGCAGGTGCTGGCGGGCCAGTTGCAGGGCGAGCAGGACTTCGACCTCGACCAGACCCTGCACGGCCTGTTCGCCGCCCAGGCGGCGCGCACACCACAGGCTGGCGCGCTGACCTTCGCCGGCCAGCACATGAGCTATGCCGAGCTCGACCAGCAGGCCAACCGCCTGGCCCGTGCCCTGCGTGAGCGTGGCGTCGGCCCGCAGGTGCGCGTGGGCCTGGCACTGGAGCGTTCGCTGGAAATGGTCGTCGGCCTGCTGGCCATCCTCAAGGCCGGCGGCGCCTACGTGCCGCTTGACCCCGAGTACCCGCTCGACCGCTTGCGCTACATGATCGAAGACAGCCGCATCGGCCTGCTGCTCAGCCAGCGTGAGCTGTTGCAAACCCTGGGCGAGCTGCCTGGGGGCGTGGCCCGCTGGAGCCTGGAGGACGATGCCGCCAGCCTGTCGGCCTACAGCGATGCGCCGCTGGACAACCTCAACCTGCCGCAGCATCAGGCGTACCTGATCTACACATCCGGCTCCACCGGCAAGCCCAAGGGCGTGGTGGTCAGCCATGGTGAGTTCGCCATGCATTGCCAGGCGGTCATCGCCGCGTTCGGCATGCGCAGCGATGATTGCGAGCTGCATTTCTATTCGATCAACTTCGACGCTGCCAGCGAGCGCCTGTGGGTGCCGTTGCTGTGCGGTGCCCGCGTGGTGCTGCGCGCCCAGGGGCAGTGGGGCGCCGAGGACATCTGCCAGCTGGTGCGCGAGCAGCAGGTGAGCATCCTGGGCTTTACCCCCAGCTACGGTAGCCAGCTGGCGCAATACCTGGGCGGGCAGGGCGAGCAACTGCCGGTGCGCCTGGTGATCACCGGTGGCGAAGCGCTGACCGGCGAGCACCTGCAGCGTATTCGCCAGGCCTTTGCGCCGCAGCAGTTCTTCAACGCCTACGGCCCGACCGAAACCGTGGTCATGCCGCTGGCCTGCCTGGCGCCAGAGGCGTTGCCTGCAAACCTTGGCAGTGTGCCGATTGGCCATGTCATCGGTAGCCGCTCGGCCTACATCCTCGACGAAGACCTGGCCCTGTTGCCGCAAGGTGGCATCGGTGAGCTGTATGTCGGCGGCGCCGGGCTGGCTCAGGGGTATCACGACCGGCCGGGCCTGAGCGCCGAGCGATTCGTCGCGGACCCGTTCAGCGCCGAAGGGGGCCGCTTGTATCGCACGGGCGACCTGGTGCGCCTGGGCACTGACGGCCTTGTCGAGTACGTCGGCCGTGCCGACCAGCAGGTGAAAATTCGCGGTTTCCGCATCGAACTGGGCGAGATCGAGAGCCGCTTGCAGGCGCATGCCGATGTCGACGAGGCCGTGGTGCTGGCCTTGGATCTACCGGGCGGCAAGCAGCTGGTGGGTTACCTGTTGTGCAAGCAGGCCACGGCTGGCAGCGAGGCGCAAAGCCAGCTGCGTGAAGCCGTGAAGGCTGATGCCCGCCAGCACCTGCCGGATTACATGGTGCCGGCGCATCTGGTGTTGCTCGACAGCTTGCCGCTGATGGGTAACGGCAAGCTCGACCGCCGTGCGCTGCCACTGCCAGACCTGGAGCAGGCGCGTCAACAGTACCAGCCCCCCGGCAACGAGGTGGAAGCGCAACTGGCGCAGATCTGGCGCGACGTGCTCAACGTTGCCCGGGTAGGGGTGCAGGATAACTTCTTCGAACTGGGCGGCGACTCGATCCTGTCGATCCAGGTGGTCAGCCGGGCCCGTCAGGCCGGCTTGCAATTCACCCCGCGCGACCTGTTCCAGCACCAGACCATCCAGACCCTGGCGGCCGTGGTTCGGTACAGCGAAGCCGCGAGCAGCATCGAGCAGGGCTTGCGCCAAGGCCAGACCGGCCTGACGCCGATCCAGCACTGGTTCTTCGACAGTGAAGTGCCACAGCCGCAGCACTGGAACCAGGCGGTGCTGCTGGAAGCTCGCCAACCATTGGATGAGGCCGCACTTGGCCAGGCATTGGCTGCGCTGGTGCAGCACCACGACAGCCTGCGCCTGCGCTTCGACGAGGCCCGTGGCCGCTGGCAGGCCGAATACGCCCAGCCTGACGCGAGGCAATTGCTGTGGACCGCCACCGTGGCCGATTTTGCCGATTGTCAGGCGCTGTACACCGACCTGCAGCGCAGCCTCGACCTGCAGCAAGGCCCGCTGCTGCGCGCCTTGCTGGTGCGGGACGGGCAAGCCAGCCAGCGTTTGTTGGTGGCGATCCATCACCTGGTGGTCGATGGCGTGTCCTGGCGGGTGCTGCTGGAAGACCTGCAGGCGCTTTACCGTGGCCAACCGCTACCGGCCAAGACTCACAGCATGGGCGACTGGGCCGCGCGCTTGGCCAGCTACGCCGGCAGCGATTCGCTGCGGGACGAACTGGGCTGGTGGCAAAGCCAGCTGGGCGGCGTGCGCCGCGAACTGCCGTGCGATCATCCGCAGGGTGGCAACCTGCACCGCCACGCCCATACCCTGGCCATCGGCCTGGACGTGGAGCAGACCCGGCAATTGCTGCAACAGGCTCCGGCGGCCTACCACACCCAGGTCAACGACCTGCTGCTGACTGCACTGGCGCGGGCGCTGTGCCGCTGGAGCGGCGATGAGGAAGTGCTGGTGCAGCTTGAAGGCCACGGCCGTGACGGGCTGTTCGAAGACATGGACCTGACCCGCAGCGTCGGCTGGTTCACCAACGCCTATCCACTGAGCCTGCGCCCGCTGGCAGGCGAACACGAGGCGGCGCGGGCCGGCTCGATCAAGCGCATCAAGGAACAACTGCGCCAGGTGCCGCACAAGGGCTTGGGTTACGGGGTGCTGCGCTACCTCGCCGACCCGGCCTGGCGCGAACAGATGGCAGCCTTGCCGCAGGCGCGTATCACCTTCAACTACCTGGGCCAGTTCGACCAGCAATTCGACAGTGCGGCGCTGTTCCAGCCACTGGAGGCACCGGCCGGTCTGGCGCATGACCTCGACGCACCGCTGCCAAACTGGCTGAGCGTCGATGGCCAGGTGTACGGCGGCGCCTTGCAACTGCGCTGGACCTTCAGCGCCGAGCGCTATGACCCGCAGACCATCGCCCGCCTGGCCGAGGCCTATCGCCAGGAGTTGCTGGCGCTGGTCGCGCATTGCCTGGCCGATGGCAACGGCAGCTTCACCCCGTCGGACTTCCCGCTGGCGCACCTGACCCAGGAGCAGATCGACGCATTGCCGGTACCGGCTGCGCAGATCGAGGACGTTTTCCCGCTGACGCCAATGCAGGAAGGCATGCTGCTGCACACCCTGCTGGAGCCGGGCACCGGCCTCTACTACATGCAGGACCGCTACCGCATCAACAGCGCCCTGGACCCTGAACGTTTCGCCCAGGCCTGGCAGGCGGTAGTGGCGCGCCACGAAGCGTTGCGCGCCTCGTTCAGCTGGAACAGCGGCGAGGCGATGCTGCAGATCATCCACAAACCGGGCAACCTCGCGGTGGACTACCAGGACTGGCGCGGCCTTGCTGACGACGCCCAGGAGCAGCGCCTGCAAGCCCTGCACAAGCAGGAGCGCGAGGCCGGGTTTGCCCTGCTCAGTGAAGCACCGTTCCACCTGCGCCTGGTACGCGTGGCCGACGAGCGCTACTGGTTCATGATGAGCAACCACCACATCCTGATCGATGCCTGGTGCCGCTCGCTGCTGATGAACGATTTCTTCGAGGTCTACCAGGCCCTCGGCGAAGGCCGTCAGGCCCAGTTGCCGGTGCCGCCGCGTTACCGCGATTACATCGGCTGGTTGCAGCGCCAGGGCCTGGACGACGCACGCGCCTGGTGGCAGGCCAACCTGGCCGGCTTCGAGCGCGCCACGGCCATCCCCAGCGACCGCCCGCTGCGCCATGACCACGCCGGTAGCGGCATGATCGTCGGCGATTGCTACACCCGCCTGGAGGTAAGTGATGGCGTGCGCCTGCGCGAACTGGCCCAGGCTCACCAGCTTACCGTCAACACCTTCGCCCAGGCGGCCTGGGCGCTGGTGCTGGCGCGCTACAGTGGCGACCGCGATGTGGCCTTTGGCGTGACCGTGGCCGGGCGCCCGGTGAGCATGCCGCAGATGCAGCGCACCGTTGGCCTGTTCATCAACAGCGTTGCCCTGCGTGTGCAGTTGCCCGTATCGGGTGAGCGTTGCAGTGTGCGCCAGTGGTTGCAGGGCCTGCTGCAAAGCAACATGGAGCTGCGCGAGTACGAGTACCTGCCGCTGGTGGCGATCCAGGAGTGCAGCGAGCTGCCCAAGGGCCAGCCGCTGTTCGACAGCCTGTTCGTGTTCGAGAACGCGCCGGTGGAAACCGCCGTGCTCGACCACGCCCAGCACCTGAACGCCAGCTCCGACTCGGGCCGTACCCACACCAACTTCCCGTTGACGGCGGTGTGCTACCCGGGTGATGACCTGGGCCTGCACCTGTCGTTTGACCAGCGTTACTTTGATTACCCGACCGTCGAGCGCCTGCTGGCCGAGTTCAAGCGCCTGCTGCTGGCGCTGGTGCAGGGCTTCGATGGAGAGGTGAGCGCGCTGCCTCTGATGGGCGCAGACGAACAGCGCTTCCTGCTGGAAGACTGCAACCGCACCGAGCGGGCTTATCCGCTGGAGCAGAGCTACATCGCGCAGTTCGAAGCGCAGGTGGCTGCGCACCCTGAACGTACTGTGGCCCGCTGCCTGGAGGCCTCCTATGACTACGCCGGGCTGAACCTGGCGGCCAACCGCCTGGGCCACGCCTTGATCTCGGCCGGCGTAAAGGTGGACCAGCCGGTGGCGTTGCTGGCCGAGCGCGGGTTGCCGCTGCTGGGCATGATCGTTGGCAGCTTCAAGGCGGGCGCCGGCTATCTGCCGCTGGACCCGGGGCTGCCGGCTGCGCGCCTGCAAAGCATCATCCAGCTCAGCCGTACCCCGGTGCTGGTGTGCAGCGCGGCCTGTGCCGAGCAAGGCCGGCAGTTGCTGGGTGAGCTGGACGTTGCGGTACGGCCACAACTGCTGGTGTGGGAAGACACCCAGGCCAGCCAGGTTGCCAGCCACAACCCAGGCATCCACAGTGGCCCGGACAACCTTGCCTATGTGATCTACACCTCCGGCTCGACCGGCCTGCCAAAAGGGGTGATGGTCGAGCAGCGCGGCATGCTCAACAACCAGTTGAGCAAGGTGCCGTATCTGGCGTTGAGCAATCAGGACGTCATTGCCCAGACAGCTTCACAAAGCTTCGACATTTCGGTGTGGCAGTTCCTTGCCGCGCCGCTGTTCGGCGCCAGGGTCGAGATCGTGCCCAATGCCATCGCCCATGATCCGCAGGGCCTGCTGGCGCATGTGCAAGCCACCGGCATCACCGTGCTGGAAAGCGTGCCGTCGCTGATCCAGGGCATGCTGGCCAACGACCACCAGGCCCTCGACGGCCTGCGCTGGATGCTGCCGACCGGCGAGGCCATGCCACCTGAGCTGGCCTCGCAGTGGTTGCAGCGGTACCCGCAGATCGGCCTGGTCAACGCCTACGGCCCGGCAGAATGCTCCGATGATGTGGCGTTCTTCCGCGTCGATGCCGCATCGACCCAAGGCAGCTACCTGCCGATTGGCACGCCGACCGACAACAACCGCCTATACCTGTTCGGCGAGGAGCAGGCGCTGGTGCCGCTGGGCGCGGTGGGCGAGCTGTGCGTGGCGGGTACCGGCGTGGGCCGTGGCTATGTCGGCGATCCGGTGCGCACTGCCCTGGCGTTCATCCCACACCCCCATGGTGCCGCGGGCGAGCGCCTGTACCGCACCGGTGACCTGGCGCGCCAGCGCCCGGACGGTGTGCTGGAGTACGTCGGGCGCATCGACCACCAGGTGAAGATTCGCGGCTACCGCATCGAACTGGGCGAAATCGAAGCCCGCCTGCACGAGCAGGCCGAGATTCGTGATGCGGCGGTGGGCGTGCAGGAAGGCGTCAACGGCAAGCACCTGGTCGGTTACCTGGTGGCACACCAGGGTATCGCCGCCGATGCCGCATTGCTGGAGCAGATCAAGCAGCGCCTGCGTGCCGAGTTGCCGGAGTACATGGTGCCGCTGCACTGGGGTTGGTTCGACAGCCTGCCGCACAACGCCAACGGCAAACTCGACCGCAAGGCGCTGCCGGCCATCGACATTGGCGGCCAGCACAGCCAGGCCTATCAGGCGCCGCGCAATGAGCTGGAGGAGGTGCTGGCGGGTATCTGGGCCGATGTGCTCAAAGCCGAGCGGGTGGGGGTGCACGACAACTTCTTCGAGCTGGGCGGGCATTCGCTGCTGGCCACGCAGATCGCTTCGCGGGTGCAGAAGCAGCTGCAACTGAACGTGCCGCTGCGGGCGATGTTCGAGTGCAGCACGGTGGAGGAGCTGGCCGAGTATGTGCAGGGGTTGCAGGGCAGTGCGCTGGATGACGACAAGGTCGACCGGCTCAGTGACCTGATGGCGGAACTGGAGGGGCTGTGATGGGCAGGGGCGCTTGGTGCCCCTTTCACAGGGTGTAGAGACCGGACACATGGTGGACACGTGTACGGAGACATGGTTGACACTTTCTGGTAGCCCACTTGCCAGGATTTTCACCATGCCTTGGAACGTGAGAAACGCCATGAGCCTGAAAGAAGAGTTCGTATCCCTGGCGCGACAACCGGATGCCAATATTCGAGCGTTATGCCGACACTTCAGTATCAGCCCTCAAACCGGATACAAATGGCTGCGCCGTTTTGAAGAAGGCGGCTCGGCCGCTTTACAAGAGCGATCTCGGCGGCCGGCTAGCAGCCCTCGCTTGACCGAGGCTAGCTTGGAAGCCCAAGTCGTAGCCCTTCGACAGGAGCATCCGGCCTGGGGCGGACGCACCATCAGCAACCTGCTGAGCAAGGGTATTGCCCCCAGTACCGTCACTAACGTGTTGCACCGTCATGAACTGATCCAGAGTCCTGAAAAGACGCGAGAGGCGCGGCTTAGGTTTGAACACGATGCGCCCAACGATCTCTGGCAGATGGACTTCAAAGGCCACTTCGCCCTGCAGCAAGGCCGGTGCCACCCGCTGACCATTCTTGACGATCACTCCCGCTTCAACTTGGCCATTCATGCTTGCGATAACGAGCGAGGAGCGACGGTCAGGGCTAAAATGATCGAGGTCTTCCAGCGCTATGGCCTACCGGTACGAATCAACGTCGATAATGGTGCTCCCTGGGGTTCGCCGCGCAACCCTGGAGAGGTGACAGAACTAAGTATCTGGTTGATTCAGTTGGGAATAAGGATCAGTTTTAGTCGCCCGTACCACCCTCAGACGAATGGCAAGATTGAGCGTTTCCACCGCTCCTTGAAGGCTGAAGTACTCGATGGTCGGCAGTTCTCGACCCTGGAACAAGCCCAAACGGCGTTTGATCGATGGCGTGAAATTTACAACCTACAGCGACCCCACCAGGCTTTGGGGTACCAAGTACCGATGGCCAGATATCACACCAGCCCGTGGGCCTACCCCAATCGGCTTGAGGAGTTTGAATATGGGCCGGACGATATCCTCGCCAAGGTTTATCACAGTCGCTTCCGCTTCCAGAAACGCTATTTCAGCATCGCAAAAGGCCTGGTTGGGCATACTGTAGCGATTCGCCCTGGGCGGGATGGCGGGGACATGTTCGATGTCTATTTTTGCCATCAGCGGCTGCGAACCATCGACGTAAATAAACCTGATTACGGACCATAATGTGTCAACCATGTCTCCGTACACGTGTCAGCGATGTGTCCGGTCTCTACAACAGGGTCAAAGTACCTGAGGAAGTCGCATAATACGCTTGCTGGATATGGCTGAACCCAAGGCTATTTCAGCCCGGGTCAGACGGCCTATGCTGACTTGATGCGGGAAGCCTTGACAGACCAGTGTTAACCATTAAACGAATGCCCCAAAAACTTTTAAAATGGCGCCTCATAAGGTCGAGGCCGCACTATCGGTCCAACCCGCGCCTGCCGGACGATAAATAAGTCATATCCCGATTCCCGAATAGCAATTTGCATTTTTTCATAAGGTTGCTGGGCGGCATGCGAAAAGTCGAAATGCTTCCCAGGTGTGAGGCGGGCCATATTTGGGGTATATACGTTATACGATTGTCCTCCGTCGCCGGAACCGAACATTGACCACGACGAATCCACTGCAACATAAAATCCACGCCCAAGCTCCTGATACCCATCGCGTGATTTTATAAATTTCGGGTCAAGCGATTTCAGTAAGCCCTTTTTATTAGGGGTTGAAGAACCGTGAATACCTATCCGGTCCCACCCCGGTGGAATTTCATCAACGGCTGGGCTGGCTACTAGCGAACGGGCCGAGCCAAACTCATGTCGCCTTCCCAAAGTTCTTTTATAGTTAGACATATTTTCATTAAACTCCTCCAGGTTTATTTCAAATCTTGTCTTACTTTTGTGTAGGCTTGGGAACATAGTTCGAAGCCTAATGATATTCCAGGATTGCACCGGGGTTCGCCCATCGGGATCAGATAAATTTATCGGGTCGCACAGGCAATAACAATACGGGTTAAGACCTCCAGATCCGAAAGGGCTCACAGCATCTGGAGAAGTGAAGCGCATCAAGGCTGGGTTAAAAAATCGATAGCCAGCGCCCAGTGCATAATTATAAGTTACTGGGTCAGATCGCTCCCCATTAAATCCAGTAGCAGCCATCTGCATTGGCGCAGGGGGGCAATAACCATATGGCGAATAGGCAATAGCGTGGGTCATGCTGTTCTTCTTGAATATGTGCCTGGCAATCGACATGGCGGTGTTCTCCAAGCTTGACACTCTGCTTGTAAGTATTGCATTGCAGAAGGGTAATGAAAACTAGCAAAAATAATAGGTTCAATAATTGCGCGATGCTCGAGTGTGGCGCGCTGGATAGCACAGACTTTGCCCGTGTTCGCGGGTAAACCCGCTCCTACACCCGACCGCGCAGGCCTTTCGAATTTAGAGCAAGACAGTTGTTCCTACATCTACAGCGTATGTCTTGCGGCAGGCTAGTAGCCTTGCGATCACATGCCTGGCGCAAAATCCCGCCGTTAGCACGAACCCCCGTAGGAGCGGGTTCACCCGCGAACACCGGCGTAGCCGGTGCCATGCCCCGCGTCGCCTGCTTCGCGGGTATGAACCCTTTGATACAGCCAACCTTTTCAGTGCTGAACACCTCAAAAAGCTTGACCACTCACATATCAAGGAGCGAACTTCGCGCGCGATGCGCTCGATCTGTGTATCACAGCAACATTCAAGAGAAGCCTAGCGCTTGCCCAGAATCTTCCCCAGCATCTCCGGCCGTGGTGCCCCTTGCTGGCTTTGCAGGTTGCCTTGCTCATCTTGGTAGAAAATGGCCGGGGTCGCCTGCAACCCCATCTCTTCCATCAACGCCATGTTCGCCGCCAGCTTCTGTTGCACAGCCTCTGGCACCTGTTCCAGCGCCTTCAGGGTGCTGGCCTTACCGGCCTTCTCGTGCTGTTGCAGTGCCTTGGCCGGGTCTTTCGCCGCCAGCAGCGCCGCCGACTTGCCCGGGCTGTCTTCGCGGATGATGCCGACCATGATATGGCGCAACTGCACCTTGCCCGACTTCACCCAGGGCCGCGCCTGTTCCCAGAACATGTTGCAGTACGGGCAGTTCGGGTCGCTGAACAGGTACACCTTGCGCGGCGCATCGGCCTTGCCGTCGGCGATCCACGCGGTCTTTTCCATTTTCGCCCAGATTTCCTTGCTCATCGGCGCGTATACCAGCTTTTGCAGCGGCTCGGCGCTCAGGTCCTTGCCCTGTTCGTCGAACAGGCTGCCGACCAGCACGTGCTTGCCGTCAGGGGTCAGGTACAGGGCCAGGGCGTTGTTCTGGTACTCGGCGGCATAACCGCGCAGGCCGTTGGGCGCATCGAAGCTGCCCTTGATCACGGCGCCCTTGGCTTGCAGCTGCTGAACTGCCTTGGGCAGTTCTTCGGCCTGCAGGGCAGGGGAGGCCAGCAGGGCCAGGGACAGGGGCAGCAGTGCAGTCAATCGCATGTCAGTTTCCTTGTGCGGCAGGGGCGGGCGCAATGGCCCGGTCGAAAGGTTCCAGGGCGTGGCGCAGGCTGGCCCGGGACAGCTCGCCCAGGTGGCTGCCAACCAGCCGCCCGTTGGCGTCGTAGAACAGGGTGGTGGGCAAGGCCATGGAACCGACGCGCTGGGCCAGCAGGCCGGTGCCGTCGAACAGCACGTGGGTCAGGCTCAGGCCGGTGGTGGCGAGGAAGGTGCTGACGTTCTCCGGAGTTTCGCCCTGGTTGACGAACAGGAAGGTCACGTGCGGGTAATCGCTTTGTGCCTGTTGCAGCACTGGCATCTCACGCCGACACGGTGGGCACCAGGTGGCCCAGATGTTGATGACCAGCGGCTTGCCGCGGTAACTGTGCAGCGCCACCGGTTGGCCACCAGCGTTTCGCAGGCTCAGTTCAGGCAGCTCGGTGCCTTTGCTGTACAAGTGTCCGCCGAAGCTGGCCAGGCCCCAGAACAGCGCGCCACTGAACAATGCCCAGCCCAACGGGCGGCGCAGGCCCGGTTGACGCCAGCCCTGCCACACCGCACCGAGGACGATGCCGGCAAGGCCCGACCAGAGCAGGAAGCCGCCGTCGCGGATGTCGATCATTTGCAACGGCTCATCACGGTACATCGGCCAATAGGCCAGCACGAAGCCGGCACGGGCGCACAGCAGGCCGATCAGGAACAGGTTGAACAGCGCCGATTCCGGGCTTTCGCCGCCACGCCGGGCGACCCACCAGCCGACCACGCTGGCGATCACCAGGGCGGTGAGCATCAGCAGGTGGTTGAGGGCCATGGTCAGTGGCCCGAGGGTTACGGTCAACATCAGCCTTGGCTCCTGGTCTGGGCCCAGTGTTGCTGGAACGCGGCGGCATCCACTTCACCGGTAATGCGCCGCGCGCGGCGTTCGTCGCCTTCCGGGCCGATCCAGATGATGCTGGGCGGGCCGGGTACCTGGTAGCGCTGCAGCAGGGCTTTGCTGGCCGGCGTGTCGGCGGTGACGTCCAGGCGCAGCAGGTGCACGCCGGCCAGGCCGGCCTGTACGTCGCCACGGGCGAACACCTGTTTTTCCATGACCTTGCACGACACGCACCAGTCGGCATAGTAGTCGAGCATCACCCATTGGCCACGGGCCTTGGCCGCATCCAGTTCACGTTGCAGGTCTTCAGGGCGGCTGACCGTGACGAAGCTGTCTTCGGCATGCTGGGCAGCAACGGCCGCGGTACCCCCACCGGTGAACGGGCGCAGCGGCTGCCAGAGGTCATCGCCACCGGCGGCGGCACCGACCAGCAACAGGCTGCCCCACAAGGCACCCAGCAGCGGTACTGCGCGCAATGCTGGCAGGCGCTGCAGGGCGGGCCATGTGGCCCAGGCCAGGGCGATCAACCAGCCGCCACTCAGTGCCAGCAGCAGCGTGGCGGGCAACAGGCTACGCACGGTGTACAAGGCCATGGCCAGGAACACGAAGCCGAACACGCCCTTGACCCGGTCCATCCAGGCGCCTGGGCGCGGCAAGTAACGGTTGCCCAGGGTCACCAGCAACAGCAGCGGCACGCCCATGCCCAGGCCCAGGCTGAACAGCACCAGTGCCCCTTGCAGCACGTCGCCGCTCTGGGCGATGTACAGCAGCGCGCCGGCCAACGGCGCGGTCATGCATGGGCCCAGCAGCAGGCCGGACAACGCCCCGAGCAGCGCCGCGCCATACAGGTTGCCGCCCCGGGTGCCTTGCCCGGCGCGGTCAAGGCGGTCCCGCAGGGCGGCGGGCAGTTGCAGTTCGAAGGCGCCAAACATAGGCAGGGCCAGCAGCACGAACAGCCCCGCCAGGCTGCCCAGCAGCCAGGGTTGCTGCAGCCAGGCCTGCAGGCTGGCACCCAGCAGTGCGGCGACCACGCCCAGGGCGGCGTACACCAGTGCCATGCTCAGCACATACACCCCGGCCAGCAGCCAGCCGCGTCGGGCGCTGGCGCCATTGCCCAGCACCAGCCCGGCAAGGATCGGCAGCATCGGGAGCGAGCAGGGGGTAAAGGCCAGCAGCAGCCCAAGGCCGAAGAACGCCAGCAGGCTCCAGGCCAGGTGGCCCTGTTGCAGGCCACTGGCCAGAGCCTGGTCGCTGGCTTGCTCGGCGGCGGGTGCCACACTGCCGCCCAGGTCAATCAGGGTGGTCTGCGGGGGGTAGCACAGGCCGGCGTCGGCGCAGCCTTGCCAGCCCAGGCGCAACTGGCCCTGGGCATTGGCCGGCAGCAGCAGTTCGAGCTGGTCGCGGTACACCGCACTGTCACCAAAGAATTCGTCATGGTGGTTGAGCGCCGGCGGCAATTGCGGGTGCTGCCCGGCAGGCAGGCCATCGAACTTCAGGCGCTTCTGGTACAGGTAGTAGCCCTGCTTGATCTGGAAGTACAGGCGCATCTGGCCGTCGGCCTGGCGGTCGTGGGTAAGCACAAAGGCCTGGTCGACCGGCAGGAAGTCCGGTTTTACATCGAACGGGTTGGCCTGCAACGGGCCGGCCAGAAGCAGTGTCAGGAAGAGCAGGAGGACGCGCATGTCTTCGCCTTGGCAGATCTAGGAATGGGGCCATGCTGGCTGGGGTTGATTAAATGAAGGTTAACTCTGGTTTTTGGTCTGCCAGCCCCACCCAATGCCACCCATCATCCCAGACACACCGCGACATATTGTCGGCTTGACTTTGCCAATCCCCACACACTTCCTGTAAAGTTGACGTACAAGTCAGCTTTTCCCCGCTAGCACTAGAATCAAAATAGGGCAGGCCCCCCAACTGCCCAGAGGATCAAGCATGTCCAACCGTGATATTTCCCGGCGCGCCTTCTTGCAAGGCGGGCTGATAGCTGGTGTCGGCGTGACCATGGCGCCACTCGGCAGCCAGGCATTCGCCGCCCTGATGGAGGACCGCGTCACCACCTCGCCGCAGAAGTGGATGAACCATGACGGCAAGGCGCGCTTCCGTAACGATGCCCTGTCCAAGGTGTGCGGCGACAAGGTGTTCGCCCGCGATATCCGCGCCAAGGACATGCCCGGCTGGCCCACGCAGCAGGGCCATGCGCTGCTGCTCAAGGCGACCAAGGCCGACCGTATCTATGCCGGTCACGACCTCAGCCTGCTCGGTGGCGAGCTGCAGCCTGACCGCATCGTTACCGCCGCCGATCTCGAGAAAGACGGCATTGCCTGGCCGGAAGCCCATTCGCCCGACCCGCTGCTGCCGCCCGGCAAGGTGCCGATGTTCATCGGCCACCCGGTGGCGATCCTGATCTGGCACGACTTCGAGCGCTTCCGCCAGGCCAAGCGCAAGCTGCAGTTCAACGAAAAGGCGATCCGTTACGGCGCCCAGGCGCCGCTGTACCAGCGCGACCCATACGGCAGCTTTCGCTTCGTGCGGGTGGGCGGTGCCACGCCGTTCGACGACGATGAGTTCTCCAGCCTGAAGAATTCCATGCTGTTCCCGACCATTCTCAACCGCAAGCCGTTGTGGTCGAAGCAGCCCAACCAGCACGGCGACCTGACCGAGCAGGGGCTGTTCTACGCCAATCGCATGGCCGAGCAGCTGGACAACCCGCCCGAGGACTGGCTGGTGTTCGACGAGCGCTACAAGACGCCGTCCATCGAACCCGCCGCGCTGGAACCGGACAACGGCAACGGCTGGTACGACCCGGCCAGCGGCACGCTGCACTTCGTGGTTGCCACCCAGTGCCCGTTTGAAGTGGCGCAGGAATGCGTGCACATGATCAAGCCGTCGCGTTTCGCCCTGAACACGCTGAACATGCACCCGGGCTATACCGTGGGCTACGGCTCGAAAGACAACAACATCTTCGTCTTCTACGCCGCCGTGGCCGCGCTGTATGGCGCCGGCGTGCCGATCCGCCTGGCCAATGACCGTTACGAGCAGTTCCAGAGCGGCATCAAGCGCCATGCCTTCGATATCCGCTACCAGCTGGCCGTGGACAAGAAGGACAACAGCTTCAAGATCTTCCGCGCCGACATGAGCTGCGACGGCGGCGGGCGCATCAACTACAGCCCGTCCGTAGCTGCGGTAGGCGCCACTGCTGCGCAGTCGATCTATTACATGCCGCAGAACGACCTGTCGGTTACCGCCTACCATTCCCGCGGTGTCGAGGCCGGCTCCATGCGCGGCTACGGCACCTTGCAGAGCATGGCTGCCACCGAGATGATGGTGGACGAAATCGCAGGCCGCCTGGGCGTCGATGCCATCGACCTGCGCCGTGCCAACGCGCTGAAATCGGGCATGAAGAACACCCAGGGCGCGGTTCCGGCGGGCGCGCTGCGTCTGTACGAGATTCTCGACAAGGCCGCCGTGCACGACTGGTGGCGCAACCGCGACGCACGCAAGCAGCAGATGGATGCGCAAGACCAGGACCACTGGTACGGCGTGGGCTTTGCGATTTGCCAGAAGGACTTCGGCACCGGTTCCGAAGCACCGATGGCCAGCATCGAGTTCAGCCGCGACGGCCGCATCAGCCTGCGCCACATCGGCACCGAGTTGGGCACCGGCATGTCTACCTCCCAGGCCCTGGTGGTCAGCGACTTCCTGGGGCGCTCGGCTGACGAGGTGAGGACGGCGGTTACCGAATGGCCAGAGCTGCAACTGAGCACCAGCGGCAACCCGTACCTGATCAGCCAGCCCGAGCAGGACGCCGCGCTGCGCAACCCGCGCTGGGTCGGCAAGCTGGCGTCGCCATCGTCGGCGACCAACTCGGCCTTCTACTTCAGCCATGCCACCCGCGAAGCGGCGCGCGTGCTGTTCAACCACGGCCTGTGGCCGGCGGCCATGGCCATCTGGAGCCAGGGCCCGCATGGCGGCCAGGCCAACCCGCTGGTGGTACGCCGCGAGAACGCGGTGTGGGTCAACGGCGAGCTGACCGGTAACGGCCTGCAGCCGATCCCGTTCGCCCAGCTGGCACAGAAGGCCCACGACATGGGCCTGGTCACCGGCGCCAGCGTGCACGGTTTCAACCGTTGGAGCTGGGCCGAGGCCGACTTCGTCATCGACGGTGTGCGCGAGCGCTTCCCGCTTGACGCCGTGGCGGTGAAATACGGCGATGGCGCGGTGAACGCCAAGAAGGCGCAGATGAGCAGCCACGGTTACCACCTGCTCGACCGGCAGAACGCTGCCTACCCCGACACCCAGCTGAACAATGCCATGGTTACCTACTACAGCCCGGTGGCGACCATTGTTGAAGTCAAGGTGAACAAGGGCACCCATGAAGTGCAGGTGCTCAACCACCACAGCTGGGTCGAGTGCGGCCGAGTGTTGGTACCGGAGCTGGTCAAGGGCCAGCTCGAAGGCGGTATCGCCATGGGCATCGGCCACGCGCTGACCGAAGAAATGCCGATGTACGAGGGCGGGCCCGGGGAGGGCGACTGGAACTTCAACCGCTACCGCCTGCCGCATGCGCGAGACGTGGCGGTGTGGAAGCAGACCAGCGAAATCCTCCCGCCGCTGTCACCGACCGACCCGTCCAAGGGCATCGCCGAAGTGGTGATGATCCCGGTCGTGGGGGCCATCGGCAATGCCGTCGCCCATGCCATTGGCAAGCGCGTGCGCGATCTTCCCATCACTCCAGCCCGTATCAAGGAGGCCCTCAATGGCTAACCGTCCACTGCAACTGACCCTCAACGGTCAACCGGTCGGCCCGGTCGAGGTCCCCGCTGACCTGGCGATGATCGACTACCTGCACGAACACCAGAACCTCACCGGCTCGCGCCTGGGTTGCGGCCAGGGCATCTGCCACGCCTGCGTGGTGATCGTCGACAACCCCGACGGCACCAGCGAAGAAGTGCGCACCTGCATCACCGGCGCCCACTACTTTGAGGGCAAGAAGGTACGCACCATTGAGGGCCACGCCAAACCGGACGCGGCCGGTAACCTCACGCTGAACCCTATCCAGCAGAAGTTCGTCGACCTGTTCGCCTTCCAGTGCAGCTACTGCGCGCCGGGCTTCGTCAACGCCGCTACCGTGCTGGTGGAAACCGCCCAGCGCCAGCCATTGAAGAAGAGCGAAGTGGAAGACCGCATCGAGGCCAGCCTCGGGCACCACATCTGCCGCTGCACCGGCTACGTGCGTTATTACGACGCCACCCGCAAGGTGCTCAACGACCTCGGCCTGGTCAAGGAGGGTTGAGCATGGGCTTCGTTCGTAACGCACTGGCATTGGCCTTGGCCGTCAGTTCAATGGCCCTGGCCGTCAGCTCGGTTGCCCAAGCGGCCGACGAGGCTCAGGTCAAGCGCGGTGAGTACCTGGCACGCGCGGCCGACTGCATGGCCTGCCACACCGCCGAAGGCGGCGCGCCGTATGCCGGCGGGCTGCCGATTCATTCGCCGTTCGGCACCATTTATGGCAGCAACATCACCCCGGACAAACAGTACGGCATCGGCAACTACAGCGCCGACGAGTTCTTCGCCGCAGTCACTGAGGGCAAGCGCAAGGACGGCGCCAACCTTTATCCTGCCATGCCTTACACCTCGTACCACCTGATCAAGCGTGAAGATTCGGACGCGATCCTCGCCTACCTGATGACCATACCGCCGATCAATCGCCCGGCGCCGCAGACTGCGTTGCGCTTCCCGTTCAATGTGCGCATAGGCCTGAGTGGCTGGAACATGCTGTATGGCAAGAGCGTGCAGCTGCAGCCAACCGAAGGCAAAAGCCCGGCCTGGCAGCGTGGTCAGTACATGGTCGAAGTCATGGGCCATTGCGGCGAATGCCATACCCCGCGCAACCCCATCGGCGCGTTGCAGCAGGACCTGCGCATGACCGGCGGCCTGCTGGGCGGCTACCTGGCGCCGAGCCTGCTGGCCCAGGACCTGGCCGAGCGCGGCTGGACCCAGCCAGACCTGACCACCTTCCTCAAGCATGGCATCAGCGCCCAGGGCAGCATGTTCAACGAGATGTTCCCGGTGGTGCACCACAGCACCCAACACCTGGAAGATGCCGACCTGGCGGCCATGGCCACCTACCTGCTGGGCGACCAGCCACCGCCGGCCAAGGCAATCCAGGCCGTTGCCCTGGAGCAGATGAGCGACAGCGCCAAGCGCGGCCACCAGCAGTACCTCAACGTGTGCGCCGGTTGCCATGGTGTCGACGGCGAGGGCAAGCCGCACATTGCCGTGGCCATGCAGGGCAACACCGTGCTGCGCCAGGGTGACTCGCGCAACCTGGTCAAGGTCATCCTCGAAGGCATCCGTGAACAGCAGTTCACCGGCTTCGAGCGCATGCAGCCGATGCCGGGCTTTGCCGACAAGCTCGATGACCAACAGGTGACGGATATGGTCAACTACCTGCGCCAGGCCTGGGGTGGATTGCCCGGTGACCTGAACGTACAGCAGCTCGCCGAGCTGAAGGTGGAATAAACGTGCAGCATCTCGATCTACAGGTGGTCCGTCAGGCCTTGCAGTGGTCGTGCAACGGTCAGCGGGTTTGGTTATGTACGGTGCTCGCCACCTACGGCTCGGCGCCCCGCGCGCCGGGCTCGCTGCTGGCAGTCAATGCCAGCGGCCGGTGGCTGGGGTCGCTGTCGGGTGGCTGCGTCGAGGACGACTTCCTCGAACGTGTGGCCCTGGGTGAGTTCCCGGAGCCGGTTGCCATCGTGCGCTACGGTGACGACAGCGACCCGCGTTCGAGTATCCGCTTGCCCTGTGGTGGCGTGCTCGAAGTGCTGGTGGAGAACCTGCCCGCCGAGTGCGAGGTGCAGGCGCACCTGCGTCAGCTGGAAAGCGCGCTGCTGGGCCAGCGTCGGGTGCTGCGTGAAGTGAGCCTGCCGGACGGTACCCGCCAGCTGGCCGATGACCATTGCCAAGGGCCACGCGTCGAGCGGGATAGCGCCCGTGTTCGCCTGCGCGTCGGCGCCGCCCAGCGCCTGCTTCTGGCCGGCTATTCCAGCGTGGCGCATTTTTGCGCCGAGTTCGGCAAGGGCATGGGGTTTGAAGTCATCCTTTGCGAGCCGCGGGACGAAGTGCTGGATGGCGTGCGGCTGGACGGCATCGAAGTGCGCCGCGAGTTGCCGTCGGAGTTTATCCGCCGTGGCGGTTGCCATGCCGACACGGCGGTGGTGGCATTGACCCATGACCCCAAGATCGACGACCTGGCGATGCTTGAAGCGGTGCGTACCGAGGCCTTCTATATTGGCGTGATGGGCTCCCGGGTGACCTCCGACAAGCGCCGTGAACGCTTGCAGCGAATTGGTGGCTTGGGTTGCGACGAGCTGGCGCGCATCCATGCGCCGATTGGCCTGAACCTGGGCAGCAAGACCCCGGCCGAGATTGCCCTGGCGGTACTGGCCGATATCCTTCGTGTGCGCAACGGCATCGAGCGGGCGGCGCTGTGAGCGTGGTTGCGTTGGTATTGGCGGCAGGCAGCAGTGTGCGCTTTGGCTCTGACAAGCGCCGTTCGCTGCTGGCTGACGGTCGAAGCTTGCTGGTGCACAGCGTAGAGAGCGCCTGCGCAGTGTTCGATGATGTTCGGGTGGTGTTGCGTGAAGGGGAGCGAGGTGTGGACCTGGGGTTGCCAGCGCGATGCAGGGTGGTCTCCAGTGGCGATTACGCTCGGGGCATGGGTCATAGCCTGGCAGCAGGTGCCGCATCGCTGGCCGACAGTGAGGCGCAAGCGGTGGCGATCCTGTTGGGTGACATGCCCTGGGTGGAGTCCGCGACCCTGGATTTGCTTGCACGCGTGGCCAGTGGGTCAACGATAGTCCTGCCGTGTCATGCTGGACGACAGGGCCATCCGGTGTTGTTCGGGCGTGATTTCTGGCCGGCGCTTGCCCGGCTGAAGGGTGATGAAGGGGCGCGTTCGGTGCTGAAGACCCATGCGGACCGTTGCGTCCGGTTGGATGTCGAAGATGTCGGCGTGCTGCAGGATGTCGATTCGCCCGATGCGCTGCGCCAGTGAGCGTTGTAAGCGCGTGCTAATCATCTTCCTTTTCATCGAGTTCGTAGGGTCCCAGTTCGCCCGTCTACGCTAGCAGAATCAGATGCACGTCGGCCTTCAGCCGCTGAAGATTGGCCAGGCTGGCAGACACGCCCAGCACCAACGCCGGGACGAAGCCGTGCATCTCATCCGCCGCTTTTCAGGGCCAATACTGTGTTTAGAAGTCAGAAAAGCTATAGGGTTCGAGGGGGGAGATCTGTGCAAGTAGTATCAAGTGCTCGACAGCTTTGACTTTTTCTAGGTGGGCAAGATCGCAGGGTCCACCGAATGCCAAGGCTGGAACGAAACCATACATCTCATCATGATTGAGTTTGCCTAATTTGTTATATGCAGGCTCGAATAAATCGCCAAAGTCGTTGGACTCCCGTTCGATCAATAGAAAGAAGCCTTGCACCTCCTTGTCCATGTTGCCTGCATCAAGTTTATTCACTCTGCCGCAGTATTGTGAAGTGTGGGCTACGATGTCTAATGAAAACCCGGAATTTTCTCCGTACAGATAGAGATCACCAAAGGCGCCTCGAGCGATGACGTGATAGGTATCTCGCCCTTCGAGCGCAGTGCCCTCTATGAATGAGGCGGCGACACCCTCGTAGTCTTGCGGATTGACCGTCCAGAATATTCCATCACCATATCCGCACCATCCATGCTCGGCCCAGTATTCCAACAGTTTCTTCGGCAATTTACCGCTGTAGCGCTCTATGCTAGAAGGTGCCACCTCCTGCCTGAAAATCGGCTCGCCCATTTCTTCTATGAAGAGGGAGAAAAATTCGTCCATTGTCGCGCTCCTTATCTTGTTAGCATTTGTGCAGTCTGACATTTAAAAAGCCTGATGCGCGGCCATCTTTGGCTTGTTCTTCGACTGATCTTGTCAGCTCTCCTACCCTGCTTCTCCATTGGGGACCTATAGTGGAATTTACTTGCCTATCCCCGAAGTCAGAGATGACATCCTTGCCGCCGGCGATTAGATCTGGATTGTGCAGCGCAGCAAGAGAGGACATCGTTTCCTTAGCCTGCATCGTTGAAATTGTTCTTGCTTCAATTGGGTTCATGTCCTTGGGCAATTTTCTATAAGCTCTTTTCCTTAGGTCGTCATACAGTTTTTGTCTTGCTTTTCTCGCAGTTTTCGGATCTCGATTTATGGGGTTTGCAATATTTTCCAGGAACTCTTCAATCGTCAGCCGATTGAGTCCATCTTGTTGTCCCTTTAACTGCCGCTCAAACTCGCCATGCTTCGACGCTGGCAGTTTATCTGCCTTGAAACACGCCACCGTATGCAACGGCATCCTACCGGGCTTAGCTGTAGAGGGCTCTTTGTCTTTTCCCGCCTGCCGATTCGGCTGAACTGGCTGCGGATCATCCATCGCCCCTTTGCGCCGCTCCGGCACCTGCAGATCCGGCCGTTTCTTCAACCCCTCTTCATGCTGGAGCATCCATTGCCCCAGCCGCGCGCCTTTGCGGCTGGCCGCCATCTCCTGGGCCAGCACTCGGGCATCGCCGCGCCCGCGGGTGAGGTACGACACGATCGCCCCCAACAACAGCACCACGACTTCCACATGGCCTTGGGCAATCTGATGCGTGGCCCGGGATATCGCATAGGGGTCGTCCCGGCAGAACGGGCCGGTGCCTTCATTGCCGCAGGTGCCTTCCCAGGCGAAGCGGATGCCATCGACGTAGTACTCACCGATCCGCGGCAAGCCGTCGATGAAGAACTCGGTAATGGAGGCCAGCCCCAGCGCGCCGAGGATCCAGCCGCTGACCTTGAGGCCCATGACCGCGCCTGCGCCAGCGAACGGAATGGTTCCGGCGCCGCCGGCGAATGCGCCTACCCCCGCGCCAAGCAGGCCACCGGTAATGGTGCTGCCGGCGACGATCATCGCCATCTGCTGCACGATCCTCAGCAGTTCGTCGCTGATGCTGTTGATGTCGAGGTCGAGGTCGGCAAAGCGCTGGCGTAGCATGTGCGCCGCCTGCCATTCAGCCTGGTAGAAGGCTGTGCGTACAGCGTTGACCCGGCGCAGGTTGAGGCCCAGTGAGGCGACTTCTTCATTGAGGCTGGTGCGGAACTGGCCACTGCTTTGGTAGCCCACCATGGCGATGACACGTGACTCGATCTCGTGCCACGAGGGCACGAGGTAATCCAGGTACATGAGGTGTCTCCCTGACAACGTGTGCAGGGGGAAATCCCATCATGGATTCGGATCAGAGGTTTCTGCGTCAGCTGTAGGAAAAGGCGACTTCGTTTCTGTTGTGTTCGAGAAGCTCGGGGATTGGGGTGAGGCTGCTTAGGGCAGGGTGGCGACCCCGCGCGGCGCTCGATCTCCCCCCAACCCTCCCTAAAAGGTCCATAATCCCCCCTTAATCCGCCCAAGGTGCAATGCCAGCCACACCACTCCGGGAGCCCCACCATGCACGTTCTGCTCTGCGAGGACGACGACCTGATCGCCGCCGGCATCTGCGCCGGTCTTACCGCCCAGGGCCTGACCGTGGACCGGGTGGGCAATGCCGCCGATGCGCGGGCGATGCTGCAGGCCGCGCAGTTCGACGTGATGATCCTCGACCTTGGCCTGCCCGACGAAGACGGCCTCAAGCTGCTGCGTCGCTTGCGCCAGCAGGGGGTGGACTTGCCAGTGCTGGTGCTCACTGCCCGCGATGCCGTCACCGACCGCGTCGATGGCCTGCAGGCCGGCGCCGACGACTACCTGCTCAAGCCGTTCGACCTGCGCGAACTGGCCGCTCGCCTGCATACCCTGCTGCGGCGGGTTGCCGGGCGGGCGGTGAATGTGATCGAGCACGGGCCCTTGCGGTATGACCCCAGCAGCTGCGAGGCGAGCCTGGCCGGGCAGCCCGTCGACCTGTCCCGCCGTGAGCAGGCCTTGCTCCAGGCACTGCTGCAGAACCCCGGGAGGGTGCTGTCCAGCGAACAACTGAAAGACTGCGTGTACGGCTTCAGCGACGAAGTCGAAAGCAACGCCCTGAACGTGCATATCCACCACCTGCGGCGAAAGCTGGGCAACAGCATTGTCGAGACCGTGCGTGGCCTGGGTTACCGGCTGGGCCCGGCGCAGGCACCGGAAGAGGCTGCATCATGAGCCTGCGGGTTCGCCTGAGCCTGATCCTGGGCAGCGCTTTCGTGATCATCTGGGCGCTGGCCGCGGCGTGGATGCTGCGTGACCTGCGCCAGCAGATGATGTTTTCCCTCGACCAGCGCCTGGTGGCATCGGCGCGTATGGTCGCCGGGCTGATCGACCAGTTGCCACAACCGCTGACCGCCAAGGGCGGGGAGGCGCACTTTTCTGCCGACCAGTTCAGTGTGCCGGACGGCATGGCTTGTCAGGTCAGTTCGCTGCGTGGCGAGATCCTCGCCAGCAACCACAAGCACGATGGCGCCATGGACGACGAGCGCAGCGGCTTCCGTGACCAGACTATCGACGATGCACTGTGGCGCACCTTCACCTATAACCACGGTGATGTGCGCATCACCACTGCCGACCGGCACATGGAGCGCGAGGCGCTTAACCAGTCGATTCTGCTGGCGGCGTCGGCACCCGTGCTGATGGCCTTGCTCGGCAGCCTGGGGTTGTTGTGGATCGGCCTGGGCAAAGGCCTGGAACCCCTCAACCGCATGCGCGACGCCTTGCGCCGACGGCGAGCGGACAGTGTCGAGCCGTTGCAGGTGGCGGGCATGCCCAGCGAGTTGCAGCCCTTGCTGGAAACCCAGAACCAGCTGTTCCTGCGCATTGCCCAGACCATCGAGCGCGAGCGGCGCCTGACCGACGATGCGGCCCATGAATTGCGCAGCCCGCTGACCGCGATCAAGACCCACCTGCAGGTGGCACGCATGACCGATGGCGCGGTGCGCGAGCAGGCGCTGGAGCATGCCGAGCAGGGCACCGACCGAATGCACCGCACGCTGGAGCAGTTGCTGATGCTGGCGCGGGTAGAAGGCAGCCTGTCCTTCGAAGATGGTGTGCAGTGCAGTGCCGAGCAGGTGGCCCGCCAGGCAGTGCAGGACGCCGGTGGGGGTGACAACCGCCGTATCGTGCTACGTCTGCCTGAAGCAGCCACTCAGGTCTACCTCGGCATGCCCGCACCGTTGGCGGTGGCCGCCCTGCGCAACCTGCTGGACAACGCACTGCGCCATGGCGGCGACGAGGCGGTGGAGCTGGAGGTGCAGATGGCCGACGGCCAAGTGGGCTTCATGGTGCGCGACCACGGGCCTGGGATTGCCGAAGCCGACCTTGAGCACCTGACCGAGCGCTTCTGGCGCAATGGGCAGAGCGGGGGCTGCGGGTTGGGGTTGGCGATTGTCCAGGCGATCGTGCAACGTTGTGCCGGTAACCTGCGCTTTGACAGCCGTAGTGATGGATTGCGGGTGCTCTTGCAAGTACCGGCGCGCTCCGGGCATTGATCTTTATCGGCTGCGCCGGCCTCTTCGCGGCTTCACCCGCGAAGAGGCCGGCGCAGGCAAAGTAAAATCCAGTAACAACCGCTAAATCCTCCCGGCACTCAAGCGTTTTCCAAGCGATAACTGCCCATTCGCTTGCTTGCGAGGATTTACCCATGTCCACCGCTTCCAGCCTTGCCCAGGTTGCACCGGTCAGCGCGTCGCAACCTTTGTACGAGTTTACCGAATCACCCTTGCTGCAACGCCAGCAACAGCAGGAGTCCAACGCCCGCAGCTACCCGCGGCGCATTCCGCTGGCGCTCAAGCGCGCCCGTGGCATCTACGTGGAGGATGTCGAAGGCCGCCAGTTCATCGATTGCCTGGCCGGCGCCGGTACGCTCGCGTTGGGCCATAACCACCCGGTGGTGGTCGAGGCCATCCAGCGTGTGCTGGCCGATGAGCTGCCCCTGCACACCCTGGACCTGACCACGCCGGTCAAGGACCGCTTCGTCCAGGACCTGTTCGGCATCCTGCCCGAGGCGCTGCGCCGCGAGGCCAAGGTGCAGTTCTGCGGCCCGACCGGCACCGATGCCGTGGAGGCGGCACTCAAGCTGGTACGCACGGCTACCGGTCGTAGCACGGTGCTGGCCTTCCATGGCGCCTACCACGGCATGAGCCAGGGCGCGCTGAGCCTGATGGGCAGCAATGGGCCGAAACAGCCGCTGGGCGCCTTGCTCGGCAACGGCGTGCAGTTCATGCCGTACCCCTACGACTACCGCTGCCCGTTCGGCTTGGGCGGCGAAGCCGGGGTGAAGGCCAACCTGCATTACCTGGAAAACCTGCTGCTCGACCCGGAAAGCGGCGTGCCACTTCCGGCGGCGGTGATCCTTGAGGTGGTGCAGGGCGAGGGTGGTGTGATCCCGGCCGATATTGAATGGCTCAGGGGTGTGCGCCGTATCACCAAGCAGGCCGGTGTGGCGCTGATCATCGACGAGATCCAGAGCGGCTTTGCCCGCACCGGGCGCATGTTCGCCTTCGAGCATGCCGGCATCGTGCCGGACGTGGTCACGCTGTCCAAGGCCATTGGCGGCAGCCTGCCGTTGGCGGTAGTGGTGTACCGCGACTGGCTGGATACCTGGAAGCCGGGCGCACATGCCGGCACCTTCCGTGGCAACCAGATGGCCATGGCGGCGGGGTCGGCGGTAATCAACTACCTGGTCGAGCACCGCCTGGCCGAACATGCCGAGGCTATGGGGCAGCGCTTGCGCCAGCACCTGCTGCAGTTGCAGCGCGATTATCCGCAACTGGGTGATGTGCGCGGGCGTGGCTTGATGCTTGGGGTCGAACTGGTGGACCCACAGGGCAATGCGGATGCATTGGGTCACCCGCTGGCCAACCGCGAGCTGGCGGCCAAGGTGCAGCGTGAGTGCCTGAAGCGCGGGCTGATCCTGGAACTGGGCGGGCGCCATGGTGCGGTGGTGCGCTTCCTGCCGCCACTGATCATCAGCGCCGAGCAGGTTGATGAAGTGGCGCAGCGTTTTACCAAGGCATTGATCGCGGCGGTCTGAATCATGGCGGGGGCCGCCTTGCCGGCGAAAGGAGCGCAAAGCGCCCCCGGTTATTTCCAGTCAATCAAAGGTCCGCCCGGCCCGCCAATAGCCCATCAAGGTCAGGCACTCGCGCTGCAGCCCGCGTTCCTTGATCAGGTAGCGGCGAATATCCATGACTGTCGCTGATTCCCCCGCCACCCAGGCATGGAACGCACTGTTGGCGCTACTGGCCTGCTCCCACAGTATCCGCGTGTCGATATCCACCTCTTCCAGCTTTACTCGCGGCGCGGCTTGCACCTGCGGCAGGCTGGCCAGTTCGCGCACTGCATGCTGCATGGCCTGGCCATGCTCGCAATTGAGCAACTCGCGCGGCAACCAGTGAAGGTCGGTAGCGTTGCCATGGCGCAAAGGCAGGCAGTCCGCTTCCAGCGGTACTTCGATAAACGCTTGCACCGGCAATTCGGGTTGGTCTTCGGCCAGTTGCTCAAGAATGCCGGCAATTGCCGGCAATGCCGTCTCGTCACCAACCAACAGCACGTTGCGTACACCCTGCGGCGGTTTCCATTCATACCCGCCGGGGTCGCCTTCATGGGCAAGATTGGGCGCGACCATCTGCAATCTCTCACCCACTTGCGCGTGCGTGGCCCAGGCCGAAGCGGGGCCGTTGACGCCATGCAGTACGAAGTCGACATCCACCTCCAGTGCCTCAGGTCGCAAGGCGCGGATGGTGTAGGTGCGCATCGGTGGGCGCCGGGCTGTCGGCAAGGCGCTGTGCGCAGCCTTCCAATGCTGCGCGTTGCTCAGGTTGGGCAGTGAGCCGTCGGGCGCGGGAAACAGCAGCTTGACGCGCTGGTCCGGCGCCAGGGTGACCATCTGGGCGACATCCGGGCCGGTGAATACCAGGCGAGCCAGCGAGGGGCTGAGGTGGATGCGCCGGGCAAGCACCAGGTCGAAAATGCGGTAGGCGCCGGTGGCGGGGGCGCGGCCTCTGATCAAGCGGCGCAGCCCTTGCTGCAGCGCATGGGTGATGCTGGCGGAGCTGGACATGCGATGGGCCTCTTGCAAGCGGTTTCCTCTAGGACGAGCCGCTGGCGCTGCAAATTAACCCCGCATCGGCCGTTACCAGCCGCGCCCGGAGTTCACCCAGAAGTTCACCGACAGCGAGGTCGACACCGATTCCACCTGGTGGAACCAGCCCTCCGGCAGGAACAGCAGGTCGCCGGCCTGCAGCACCACGCGCAAGAACGGCACGTCGCGCGCTGCGGGGAAGCGCTGGTAATCCGGGGCGTCAGGATTGAAATCGCAGCCGTCGAGGCCGCCTTTGGGGCTGGTTGACCACGTGCCCAGCGCAGGGCGGTGATGCGGCGCGGCGAGGATGAACGACTTCTGCCCCCACACCTGGGCGAACAGGTTGTCGGTGTCGTCGCGGTGCAGGGGCGTCAAGGTGCCTTTTGGACCGATCCAGATGCGCGGTGCGATGAATTTGTCGCGGCTGAAGTATTGCGGGTAGTTGATCAGCGCCAGCAGCTTCTCCGGCACGATGTTGTTGCCCATGTAGGCCGGGGGGGCCCCCGGTTTGGTCGGGGTGTCCAGCGAGGCGATGAACGCGGCCATGGAGGTTGAGCGGAAATCGCGGTCGGTGGAGAAGGTCTTCTTCACGTAATCACCGTGTCGGGTGATGCCCTGCAATTCGGCGAAGTGCTCCAGTGATGCCTCGCGGCCCATGGTGAATAGCGGCCAGTCCTGCAAGGCAGCGCTGATGACCACCGGCGTGCCGTGCTTCAGATACTCGCTCTTGAAGCGTGCCACTGGCATGTCGGAGTGGGCAATGCGTGCCACCTCGCGCTGCACGGGCTGCGCGATCGACACCCGTTCGCTGAGGCGGGCAGGGGTCGGGTAACGCTGGTTCATCGACACCTTGGCCGCTGCGGCACCCCGACGGGCGTTGCTGATGATCTGCGGCAGCAGGGTGGCCAGGCCCATGTTGCCGGTAATCTTCAGTCGTGCGCTGGCGAACAGTTCCTCGACGTTGGCCGTACCGCCCATGATGCCGAGAAAGTCGCGCTCGGCCACCTCGATGGTGACATCGGGGGCGCTGTGCCGGCCGGCGCCGGTGCGGCTGGTGTCTCGTACCTCCGACCAGAAGGCCAGGTCCTGGGCGAAGACGAACTGGAATACGCCTTCGATGCCGACGGCATGGGCGTTGGCGAACAGTTTGCTGAGGATGCTCTGAAGGTCCACGGTGTGCCTCGGGCGGTGTTTCGTTGTGCAGGGATAACGAGCGCCTGCGCCAACGATTTAGCCGTATGGCGGTTAATTTTTCGGTGTGCTGCTACGTCCCGTAGGGAGGCTTGAGTCACATTGTTTACCCAAGGAACCCACATGGCACTGCACCCTGATCTGGCGGCATTTCTGGAATTGGTCGAGTTTGGCCGGCTGACGGGCAGGAGCCTGCCCATGCACGCGATGGACGTGGCCCAGGCCCGGGCCGAGTTCGCCGGTAGCTCGCAGGTGCTCGACCCGAGCCCACCGGGCAATGTCACGGTCAGCGAGTTGCAGGTTACCGCGCGCGACGGTGCCAGCCTGGATGCGCGCTTGTATCGCCAGGGCGAAGCGGGCGCAGACTTGCGACCGGTGATTTTCTACCTGCATGGGGGCGGCTATGTGGTTGGCAGCCTCGACTCCCACGACTCGGTGTGCCGCCGCCTTGCGGCCCTTGGTGAGTTCGCGGTGCTGGCGGCGGATTATCGGCTGGCACCGGAACAGCAGTTCCCGGTCGCCCTGCACGACGTGCTGGATGTTGCCAACTGGCTGGCCGAACAGGCAGCGGTGCTGGGCCTGGACAACCGCCGAGTGGTGCTGGCAGGGGACAGCGTGGGCGCCAGTCTGGCGGCGGTGCTGGCGATTACGGCGGTCGAGCAGCCCGAAGTGTTGGCGTTCAAGCCACTGGCACAGTTGCTGTTCTATCCGGTGACCGATATTTCCTGCCAGCGGGGCTCGCATCGCGAGCATGCCGAGGGCTACCTGCTGGAGACGCCAACCCTGGAGTGGTTCTACCAGCACTATGCACCGCAGCCGGAGCAGCGCCGGGACTGGCGGGTGTCGCCGCTTCTGTCGACGCTGTGTGAGCCGCTGGCGCCGGCCTACCTGTTCGTGGCTGAGTATGACCCGTTGCATGATGAGGGCATTGCCTACCGTGACTGGTTGCTGGCCGGCGGGACGGCTGTGACGTTTGCGCGGCTGCAAGGGCTGACCCACGACTTCTTGCGCATGTCGGGGATTGTGGGGCAGGTGGAGGAGATTTACCGGGATGTCGGGCAGTGGTTGGGAGGGATTGCCGGCCAGCCATGACTTAGCCTTGCCAGGGGCGCTTCGCGCCCCATCGCCGACAAGCCAGCCCTCAAGCGCGCCGATAGCGCTTCAATACATCCACCAATCGCTCGATCTCGGCCTCGGTGTTCAACAACCCAGGCGCGGTGCGCACCACGGGCCCCGCATCCCGCGATACTGCATCCACCACAATGCGTTGGCTGTTAAGGTGCCTGGCCACCTCATCGGCATCCTGCCCCTTGACCCTGAAGAAGGTGAAGCCTGCGGAATAGTGAGCGCTGCGCGGTGTTACCAGTTCTATCCCCGGCAGTGCCTCCAGGCGCTGCTTGAGGAAGTCGTTAAGCCCGTGGATACGCGCCTGTACGGCTGCCTTGCCCAGTTGCAGGTGCAACTCGAAGGCCTTGCCCAGCGCCCAGCGGTGCTCGAACGCGTGGTAGCCGCCTGGGGTCATCACCGTGGCGAAGTCTTCATTTTCGGAGAACGTGGCAATGGTCGGGGCCAGCTGTTTCAGCTCGGTGGAGGCTGCACATATGATCCCTGTACCGCGTGGCCCGAACATCCACTTGTGGGTGCCGGCGATGAAGTAATCGCAGTTGAAATCGGCGAAGTGCGTATTTTCGACGCCAAAGCCATGCACGCCATCAATCACATAGATGATCCGGTCCTGCTCGTCACGCTGGCGATTGACCTCGCGTACCAGCTTGCCGACCTCGCCCACGGGCAGTTTCACGCCGCTGCCCGAATGCACCCAGGTCATGCCAAGAACCCGGGTTCTCGGCCCGATCGCGGCCGAAATCGTGCTCAGCACCTGGTCGGTACTCACCTTGGCGGGGTCGTCGAACAGCCGCAGGCGCCGCACAGCCGTGCCATCGCGCGCGGTGCGAAAGCCCATGGTATGGCGGGCCGCCGAGTGCTCGTGCACGGTAGTCAGAATTTCCTGCCCCGGCGCAATCTTCAGCCCACCATAGATCAGCCCCAGGCCTTCGGTGGTGCTGCCGGTCAAGGCAATCTGCCGCGGTTTCACTTCAAGGTAACGCGCAGCCCATTCACGCACGTCAGCTTCGTGCTTCCATTCCGACTGGCTGTCCCAGTCGACCATGTAGGCCGGTTGGCGGTCGAACTGTGCGCGCAGGGCTTCGATGGCTTCGCGTACGGGCCTTGGGTGCGAGGTGATCAGGAAGTTGGCAAAGTGTGCGTAGGTCGGGTCCAGCTCGAACAGGCCGCGAAACGCGGCCCAGTCATCGGCCGTGGCGGGCTTGGCCGGTGCAGCGTGGGCGACAGGCAGCAGCGGGCCGGGGCCGGTCAGTGGCAGGGCGGCAGCCAGCAGGCCGGCCTGCTTGAGGAATGTGCGACGGTCGTTCATCAAGGTGCTCGCAAGGGTCATGGGGACGAAGTGGCGACGGGTTGCGCGGCGCGCTGCACCTGCTCCCACACGCGCAGAAAGTTGCCGCCCCAGAGCTTGGCGATATCTGCTTCGGAATAGCCGCGGCTGATCAGTTCGGCTGTGACGTTGCGTGCTTCGCCTGCGTTCTGCCAGCCCTCGATGCCGCCGCCTTCGTTGAAGTCCGAGCTCAGGCCGACGTGGTCGATACCGACCTTGCGTACGGTGTAGTCGATGGCGTCACCATAGTCCTTGAGCGTGGCAGGTGGTTCTTCGTCGAGGATGCCGTACAGCTCGTTGGCGTACTGGCCGACCTTCTGCTCGGGCCAGCCGGCGATCACCGGGTCGCCAGGCATCAGCGCGTAGTTAAGGTTGGCCAAGGGCGGCAGGCCGTAGCGGGCGCGCAGGATGTCGAGTTTGTCCTGGGTCTTGCTGCTCAGTGGCTTGAGGTAGGTGGAGAAGGCCACCAACTGGATTACCCCGCCGCTGTCCTTGATCAGTTGCAGCTCCTTGTCGGAGAGGTTGCGGTTGATGTCGACCATCGCTCGTGGCGCCGAGTGCGAGGCCACCAACGGCGCGCGGCTCAGGGCGGCCACCTGGGCCAGCGCCTTGCTCGACATCTGCGACACGTCGATGATCACGCCCAGGTCATTCAGCCGTTGCACGGCGCGCTTTCCGGTTGGTGACAAGCCTTCCAGCGCATCGACGGTGTCATTGAAGAACGGCAGCGGGCGCGAAGAGTCGGCCCAGCTGTTGTTGCCCACGTAACTGAAGCCGAACATACGCACGCCGCGCGCGGCCCAGCGGTCGAGCTGGTCGATGTCGTCACCCAGGGCATAGGCGTTTAGCATGCTGAGAAATACCGCGAACTTGCCTTCGCCATGCAGGCGCCGCATGTCTTGCGGGGTATAGGCAATACCGACCTGCTGCGGGAAGTCGCGGACCATGGCGGTGATGGCGTTGTAGCGCACCTCCTGGGTGTGGCGCGCGGCCTCGACGAAGCCTGGGGTAGGGCGGTGCGGGCCATCGTTGCCGGTCCAGGATTCTGGCCAGGCGAAGATGGTCAGGGCGGCTGCTGACAAACGGCCCTGTGCGGCCTTGGCCAGGTCGAAGCGGCCATTGCCATCCTTGTCGGCCTCGCTGCCTTCGGTCCCGAAGGTCAGCGGCAACGTGATGTGGCTGTCGAACGAGATGATGCGTTCCTGCAGGTCGTTGGCCTGGCGGGTCACCTCGCGGGAATAGCCGGCTGGGGTGGCCAGGTAGTGCCAGGCGGCAAACCCGGCACCGGCGGCAATCGCCGTGGCCAGGCTGATAAACAGGGCTTTCTTCCAGCGTGGAGTCGTCATCTTGGTCTCAGTAGGTTCACCGTCAGGGATGGGCACAGAGGCCGCCGCTACCTGCAATGAACGAGCTCGCACGCGCAAAATTTAGCCAGCGTCCTTGGCCATGCGCCGTTAAATTTCGCTGTCCGTGCAACGTTCTAGCCTTGGACGGGCCGTGCTCCATGGCCGCAATGAATGCACAGGTAAGCAATGACGATTTCCCGACGCGGTTTCATCGCCGGTGTGGCATTGACGGGTGTGGTGGTACCTGGCGCGCTGGGTGCGTTGTATGTGCAGCGCCAGCGGGATGCCGAAGCGTTTCCGCAAACCCCTGGCGAGGCCGTGGTCGAGCTGGCCGACACCGCCTTGCAGCAGTTGGGCGATACCCTGCGCGGCATCTGGCGCTGGACCCTGCAGGGCAAGGATGCGGGGCTGGATGGCCTGCCGGGAGGTGAACTGGAGTTGTTCCTGGATGTGGCAGCCAGCGGTCGTGCACTGCGCGGTTACCTGGACACTCCAGAGCGCCTGCGTGGGGACGAGGAGCCGCGCTACCGGGTGGTCGGCGACCTGCTGGCGGACAAGCCGGGCACCGTGCGCTGGCGGCTGTTTTCGGCCCAGGCGCGCTATGAATGCCACATCGTGCTCGATGAAGTCTGGGGGCGGTTCGGCAATGCCGGTCCGGCAACCCTCAACGGGCACATTGCGCGCATGGACCGTGCGCTGACATTGCCGGTGGAGGACAACCACTTCCTGGCGTTGAAACGCACCTTCCCCGAAGCGCGCGAACGAACCCCGCTGAACCCTCGACTGCTGGCCTGGCTCATTGCGCCGGAGCATCGCCTTTTTCATCAGTTGTGGCACTCCTCGCGGGACAAATGGCACAAGCTGGACAAGAGCAAGCAGAAGGCCCTGCGTGGCCTTGGCTGGCAACCGGGGCCGCGTGACCGCGAGCGTGACGCACGCGGGCGGCACAAGGACCGCAACGGTTCGGGTGAGGACTTCTTCTTCATGCACCGGCACATGCTTGGCAGCGCCCGTGCCCTCCAAGACCTGCCCTCCTGGCCGCGCTTTCCGCTGCCACAACCGGAGCTGGAGCGTGACCGTGCAGGCTTTGCCCGCTACTTCGATAACCACGACGGCAATGCCCTGCCACCCACCTGGCTGGCCAGTGATGACGAGGAGTACACCCAGTGGGTACGTGACATCAAGTCACCGGATACCTTCCACGGCAATTTCCAGGTCTGGGAGTCGCGGTACACCGACCCGGATTACTTGAGCAGCCTGACCCTGGGCCAGTTCGGCTCGGAGGTGGAACTGGGCCTGCACGACTGGTTGCACATGCGCTGGGCATCGGTGCCGCGGGACCCTTCCAACGGCATGCCGGTGCCGACGGCGCGCTCCCCGGACGATTTTGCCGAACGCTGGTTCGCGGCGGACAACGACTTTCTCGGAGACCCGTTTTCTTCTCATGTGAACCCGGTGTTCTGGCATTTTCACGGCTGGATCGACGACCGTATCGAAGACTGGTTCCGTGCCCATGAGCGGCTGCACCCGGGCGAGGTGCGGCGGCTGGAGGTTAACGGTGTGCAGTGGTTTGCGCCGGGGCGTTGGGTCGAGGTGGCAGACCCGTGGCTGGGGCCGGACACCCACGGTTGCTCGACCGTACCGGGACTACGGCCCGGGCGCAGCGTGGAGATGGACCCGGAGACGATGAAGCTGGCATTGCGCATCATTTACAGTGATGAAGACCTGTTCGACAAGTTGCAGCCCAAAGTACCGAAGCGGCCTTGGTATGCGCGTAACCTCAGGGTGGCGCAGCGTTCGGGCTGACTGGCGGCGCGTTGCGCCCCAATCGCGTCACAAGGCCGCTCCCGCAGGTCGGCGCACGGCTTGAATCTTGCGCGGTCAATGTGGGTGCGGCCATGCGTCGCGATTGGGCTGCGCAGCAGCCCCCGAAGAAGACTCGGACTAACGTTCGACCTGCCACCCCCCACCCAATGCTTTGTACAACGCCACGCTAGCCTGCAGGCGGGCCAGGCGCAGTTGCGCCTGCTGGTCCTGCGCCACATACAATGTGCGCTGGGTTTCAAGCACGCTCAACAAGGTCTCGGCCCCCGCGCCGTAACGCTGCTGAGCAAGGTCGAATGCCAGTCGTGCCTGCTGCACCTCTTCATCCTGCCATTGCCGCTGCTGGTCCACACCGTGGATCGCATTGAGCGCTTTCTCGACATCGGCAAAGCCCGCCAGGATGCTGCTGCGGTAGGCCTCCAGCAATTCTTCCTGTTCAGCCTCGGCCAGCTCTCGGGCAGCGCGTAGTCGGCCGTTGTTGAAAATCGGCGCGACCAGGCCGCTGGTGAGGGTGTAGTACGAGCTGTCGAACAAGTGGGCAAAGGTATTGGCGCCAGCGCCCAGATTGGCCCCTAGGGTCAGCTTGGGGAGCATGGCGGCGCGGGCGACCTGCACATTGGCGCTGGCTGCAGCCAGCCGCGCTTCTGCTGCGGCAATGTCCGGGCGGCGTGTGAGCAGTTCGCTGGGTAGACCGCTGCCAATGGTCGGCCATTGCAACGCATCGATCGCTTCCGGGCTGGCGGGCAGCGACTGCACGGGGTCGCCGAGCAGGGTTGCCAGCGTAACCCGGCTGTCTTGCCATTTCTGCTCCAGCAATGGCAGCTGGCGTTGCTGGGTGGCCACCAGACTGCGCTGCTGGGCCAGTTCCAGACGCGTGGCGGAGCCGCTACGCTGGCGCGTCTCTACCAGGCCTAGCACGTCCTGGGCATTGCGCAGGTTGAGGCGGGCAATGCGCAGCTGCTCTTCCAGGGCCAGGCCCTGCAGGTAACTGTCGGCGACTGCGCTGACCAAGGTCAGCTCCACCGTCTGGCGGTCGAAGCGGCTGGCGTCGAGGCTGCGCAGGGCGTTGTCGCGCGTTGCCCGCAGGCCACCCCAGAAGTCGATTTCGTAGCGGGCGCTGAGCTGCGCGTCGAACGATGTGCTGGTGGGCGCGTTACGGCTTACGTCCAACTGGTCATTGCCTTCGCCATGCAGCAGGCGCTGGCGGCTGCCGTTCAGGTCCAGTTGCAGTTCTGGCAACAAGGGTGCGCCTGCAATGAGCGCGCGGGCCTGGGCCTGGCGGACGCGCGCCGTGGCAGCAGCCAGATCGTGGGCGTTGACCAAGGCGTGCTGTACCAGGCGGTCCAGCTCGCGACTGGCGAAGCTGTGCCACCACTGTGCTGCGGGCAGGTGGGCCGAAGGCGCTGCGGCATCGCCTTGCCAGGCAGGTGGCGCGACGATTCCACTGGTAGGCGTGGGGGGAGTGCTGCAGGCGGCAATGGTTGCACAAAGGGGCAGGCACAACGTCAACAGGCTGATGCGGCTAGGCAATGTCATGGGTTATTCGCTGGTAAGGGCTTTGACCGGATCGAGGCGGGCGGCCTTGCGCGCCGGCATGAAGCCGAACACGATGCCGGTGACGACGGCGCAGGCAAAGGCACCGAGCATGGCTGGCAGGGCAAAGGCTACTGCCACCTCGGCCAGCATCAGGCCGCCGCCAATGGCCAGGGCCAGTACGATGCCAGCCAGGCCGCCGACCATCGACAGCATTACCGCCTCGCTGAGGAACTGGCGCAGAATGTCGCGCTGTCGCGCGCCGGTGGCCATGCGGATACCGATTTCCCGGGTACGCTCGCGCACGGTCATCAGCATGATGTTCATTACGCCGATGCCGCCTACCAGCAGCGAGATTGCGGCGATCGCCCCCAGCATCAGCGACAGGCTGTTCTGCGTGCGTGCTTCGGCCTGGATCAGTGCCGCGTCATTGGTCAGCTCGAAGTCCTGGCGGCCATTGTGGCGTTGGCGCAACAGCTGGTCGATGGCTGCTTCGGCCTGGTTGACCCGGGTAGAATCAAGGGCAGCGACGGCGATGTAGTCCGGGTCGCGCTGGCCGAACAGGCGGATGGCGGCGGCAGAGTAGGGCACGGCGATGCGCCCATCGCTGTCCTGGTCGCCGGAGCTTGCGCCTTTGCCAGCCAGGATGCCGATCACCTGGAAGGGCACATTGCCGATCAGGATGTACTGCCCCAGCGGATCGCGCCCTGGGTCGAGCATTTTCTCCCGCACTTTCTGGCCGATCACGGCCACGGCGGCCGCATTGGCTTCGTCGCTTTCGCTGTAGAAGCTGCCTTTGGCCGCCGGCCAGTTGAAGATCTCCGGGAAAAAGGTGTTATTGCCGCCTACGTAGAATGTCTGACTGTTGTTGCCATGGCGCACCATCAGTTTTTCGCCAATCACCGGCATCACATGCTTGACCTGCGGCAGTTCGCCAATGGCTGCCACATCATCAAGGGTGATGGTGCCGGCAGGCTCGCCAAGCGTCGCCGGCTTGCCATTGAGGTAGAGGATGTTGGAGCCGAAGGCGGCCATCTGAGCCATGACCTGACGCTTGCTGCCTTCGCCCACGGCCAGCATCACCACCACCGAGGCCACGCCGATGACGATACCCAGCAGAGTCAGGGCGGTGCGGAAGCGGTTGACCCACATGACCCGCCAGGCTGCTTGCAGGGCTTCGAGCAGTTCACCCTTCCATGCCCCGCGCAGGGTAGCGCCGCGGTCCAGGCGCTGGCGCAACTGTTCGGCTTGCAGGCCTTGGCCTTGGTCGATCGCCGGCTGTTCGCCGGCCGAGTCACCTATGATCAGACCGTCGCGGATCTCGATCACCCGCTGCGCCCGCGCGGCCACTTCGCGATCATGGGTAATCAGGATGATCACATGGCCCTGGCTGGCCAGTTCGTCGAGCAGTGCCATCACCTCGGTGCCGCTGTGGCTGTCGAGGGCGCCGGTGGGCTCGTCGGCGAGGATGATATGGCCGCCGTTCATCAGTGCGCGAGCAATCGAAACCCTTTGCTGCTGCCCGCCGGACAGCTGGTGCGGGCGGTTGCCGGTGCGGCTGGCCAGGCCCAGACGGCCGAGCAGGGCGCTGGCGCGGGCGTGGCGTTCGCTGGCGTCAATGCCGGCATAGATGGCCGGCATCTCGACGTTTTCCTGGGCCGAGCCCGAGGGGATCAGGTGGTAGCCCTGGAACACGAAGCCAAATGCTTCGCGGCGCAACCAGGCCAGTTCATCGCTATCCAGTTCGGCCACATCTTTGCCGGCAAAGCGGTAGCTGCCAGAGGTTGGGCGGTCGAGGCAACCAAGGATGTTCATCAAGGTCGACTTGCCCGAGCCTGAGGCTCCGACGATGGCGACGAACTCGCCGGGGTGGATGCTGAGGCTGATGCCATGGAGGATATCGACTTTGGGGGTACCCACACCGCCATAGGACTTGCGGATGTCGATCAGCTCGATCAAAGGTGTGCTCATTCAGCCTCCGCTCACGGCGGGGGCGCCGATGACCAGGCGCTCGCCTTCGTTGAGGCCGTCCAGCACCTGTACCCGCAGCCGGTCACTGAGCCCGGTGCGTACCTGACGCTGTTCCACCTTGCCGTCCCCAGTCAGCACGTGCGCCAGGCGCAGGCCGTCACCGTCATCCAGCGCAGCCAGCGGTACCGTCAGCACCTGGCTGGCCTTGCCAGCGACGAAGAACACCTGCGTGGTCATCTCGGCCATCAGCGCGCCGTCCGGGTTGTCGACATCCAGCAGCACGCTGTATTGCACAACCTGGCTGCCGGCACTGCCATTGCTGACGCTGGCCGGGCTGCCGCCGCCCTGGCTGGCCTGTTCCAGTGGTTTGGGCGGGATTGGCAGCACTTGCCGCACGGTGCTGGTCCAGCGGCGCTTGCCGCCTGCCAGGGTGGTGAAATAGGCGGTCATGCCTGGTTTGACCTTGCCAATGTCGGCCTCCGACACCTGTGCCCACACGGTCATCGGCGAGAGCCTGGCGATGCGCAGGATCAACGGGGTTTGCTGCTGGGCGTTGAGGGTTTGCCCTTCGCGGGCATCAACCGCCACCACCGTGCCGTCCATGGGGGCGTAGATGCGCGTGTAGCCCAATTCGGCTTCGTCGCTTCGCAGGCTGGCCTGGGCCTGGCGGATCTGCGCCAGGAACATGTCGATGCGCGCCTGGGTGACCTTCATCTGCGCGAAGGCGGTTTGCACGTCTTCATCGCGGGTGGCGCCAGCGGCGGCCAAGTCGCGCTGGCGCTTGAGCTGCTGCTGGGCCAGCAGGTATTGCGCGCGCTGTTCGGCCAACTGGGCCTTGAGGTTGTCGATAGAGAAGCGCCCGGCATCCAGACGCGCTTGCTGGGTGGAGGGGTCGATCTCGACCAGCAGTTGGCCCTTGCGCACGGTGTCGCCAACTTCAACGTGCAGCTTGTGGATCTGGCCGGAGGCCTGGGCGCCAACATCCACGTAACGTCTCGGTTGCAAAGTACCCAGCGCGGTAACGCTGCTCTCGATATCAGTGCGGGTCACGGCGACCGTGCTCAACGGCTGGGCGCCGTAGGGCAGGGCCTTCAAGGCCAGCAGGCTGCCTAGGCCGAGCAAGCCCAGGCCAGTGAGCAGGGCACGGCGACGGGTGTTGGTTAAAGGTCTCATGCAGACATCCAGCCAAGGGGTGTGGGGACGCGCATTAAGTGGCGGGCGCGGACCGGGTGCCAGATAGACGAAAGCGGTAGCGGGGGATTTAGCAGGGGTGCGGGCTAACACGTGGCCAGCCGCGCTTGTTGCTGAGAATAATTATAATTTGTAAGATCGCACGTTGACATCACTCGGTCCTGCATTGCTGCCTGAAAGGGCTTTCTGGCAAAAGCTGGCAGGACATCTCAGGTATCGTCGTGGAACATTACTATCGCGAACTGGTGGGTTTCCTCTCCGCACGCCTGGGCAGTCGTCAGGCCGCCGAGGATGTGGCGCACGATGCTTACCTGCGGGTGCTGGAGCGCACCGACGCCGAGCGTATCGAGCACCCACGCGCCTTCCTCTACCGCACGGCGCTCAATCTGGTGGTTGACCGCCACAGGCGATACCAGGTGCGCCAAGCCGAGCCGCTGGAAGTACTGGATAGCGACGAGCGCTGGCACACGGCGGCGCCGGCCCATGACTTGCAGCTTGATCAGCGGCTGGCGTTGATGCAGCGTGCATTGGATGAGCTGAGTAAGGTGTGTCGCGACTGCTTCCTGCTGCGCAAGCTCGATGGCCTGTCGCACCCGCAGATTGCCGAGCACCTGGGCATATCCCGCAGCATGGTGGAGAAACACATCGTCAATGCGATGAAGCACTGCCGGCTACGCATGCGCGAGTGGGAATCGTGAAGGCCGGCTTAAAGGCAAATGCAAATTCCGTCAGTCAATCACTTGATTTATGCGGGTTTCCCGACTTCTATCAAAGAAGACCGCTGCCAGGCTTGGCCATGGCAGTAGCCGGTACTGGCGCAGTATGGTCATGGAGCGTACCCATTACCCAACTGCCCAGGTCCCACCATGGCAAACAAGACCCTGCGCATCCTCATCGCCGACGCACACCCGTGCCAGCGCCTGCAGCTGGAGCGGTTGCTCAATGGCCTGGGCTATTACCGGATCGCCCCCGTGGAGAGCTTCGAGGAGCTCCAGCGCCTTGTTCAGTGCGCCTTGCAGCCTTTTCATCTGCTGCTGGGCAATATCGAGCTGGCCAATCATGCCGGGGTCGACCTGGCGCGCTTCTGCCGCGTCAGCACGCAGATCCAGCACGCCCTGCTTTACCACTCCAGTCAGTTGAAAGTGCCTTCAGTACCGCAGGCCGAACGCCAGGCGGTCAGCCTGAGCCTCCCGCAGGTGCCTGATAACGAGGCGCTGGAGTCATTCATGGCGATCATCGACGCGCCGCTGGTGGTCGGCAAGTTGCCGCTGCCGGGCAGCATGCCGGCTACCGTGGCGCGGCCACGGCCGCGGGCCAACTTCGCGCACACGGTGTTCAACCGCTAGCGGCGCAGCGTGCAGGGCAACGGGGCAGCTATTTGTTATCCTCTTGCCCTTTGCCGATTTGCGGACCCCTGCCATGACTGCCATCGATACCGCTCGCCCGCCCCGGTTCAGCCGCGGCGATCACCGGACCCTGGGCCTGGCGGCACTGGGTGGCGCGCTGGAAATCTACGACTTCATCATTTTCGTGTTCTTTGCGCTGACCCTCAGCCAGCTGTTCTTCCCGCCCGAAATGCCCGAGTGGCTGCGCCTGCTGCAAAGCTTCGGCATCTTCGTCACCGGTTACCTGGCGCGGCCGCTGGGCGGCATCCTGATGGCGCACTTTGCGGACCACCTGGGGCGTAAACGTGTGTTCAGCCTGAGCATCCTGATGATGGCCCTGCCGTGCCTGCTGATCGGCGTGATGCCGACCTATGCCGACATCGGCTATGCCGCGCCGCTGATTCTACTGGCGCTGCGTATCTTCCAGGGTGCGGCGGTAGGGGGCGAGGTGCCGAGTGCCTGGACCTTCGTTGCCGAGCACGCGCCAGCCGGCCGACGCGGTTATGCCTTGGGCTTCCTGCAGGCCGGGCTGACCTTCGGCTACCTGCTGGGGGCGCTGACCGCGACCTTGCTGGCGCAAGTATTCACACCGCAGGAGATCCTCGACTACGCCTGGCGTTACCCGTTCCTGTTGGGTGGGGTGTTTGGCGTGATTGGCGTGTGGCTACGTCGCTGGCTGAGCGAAACACCGGTGTTTCTTGCCTTGCGCGCACGTCAGGAACAGCCGGTGAAGTTCCCCCTGCGGCGGGTACTGGGCGAGCACCGCCGTGCGCTGATTCCGGCGGCGCTGCTGACTTGCGTGTTGACCTCTGCCGTGGTGGTGCTGGTGGTGATAACCCCGACGGTGATGCAGCAGCGCTTCGGCATGAGCGCCGGGCACACCTTTGCCCTGAGCAGTGTGGGCATCGTCTTCCTCAATATCGGCTGCGTACTCGCCGGCCTGCTGGTTGACCGCGTGGGCGCCTGGCGTGCGCTGATGCTTTACAGCGTGCTGCTGCCGCTGGGCATCGGCGCGTTGTACGCCAGCCTGAATGGGCAGTGGGGCATGACCTGGCTGGCCTACGCGCTGGCAGGGCTGTCCTGCGGCGTGGTGGGGGTGGTGCCGTCGGTGATGGTCGGGTTGTTCCCCGCCGAGATCCGGGTTTCGGGCATTTCCTTCACCTATAACGTGGCCTACGCACTGTGGGCCAGTACCACGCCGCTGGCATTGATCGCGCTGATGCCGTGGAGCCCGTGGGTGTGTGTCGGGTTTTGTCTGATCATGGGTATGGTGGGGCTGCTGACGGCCCTGTATTTCGGGCGCCGCGAGCCATTGGCGTTTGCGGCAGAGCCGATGCCGATCATGTGTGGTGACAAATGAGAGGGTAACGCTATCGAGGCGCTGAGGCAGACTTCCGGGCGGGGGTTATTGGAATAACCTATTGGCCAAATTTAACCTGGAAGGTTAATTTCTCATGGAAAAGAGAACGCCTCACTGTCCGCTGGAACGGGTAAAAGTCTTGGCTGCTGCAAGGCGCATCAGCCCTACAAGCGCTGCACTGAGAGGCGCCAAAGCGCTGGGAATGGATTATCCGGGCATGCTTGAAGTGATCTCCAGTTTGGAGCGCACTGATTTTTACAAGAGCATGACCAGCCATATGGATCATCGGGTTTGGCAGGACGTCTATCGTCCGCTTACAGCAATTGGGTACGTTTATCTGAAAGTGTCCGTGGTAGACGACGTGCTCATCGTGTCTTTCAAGGGGTTGTAACCATGAGATGTCCAATATGCGGCGGTGCGGAGCTTGCACCTGATGTTCAAGGCATGCCCTATAGCTATAAAGGAGGGGCAACCGTCATCCCTGACGTAAGTGGCGATTACTGTTCCGCATGTGGTGAATGTGTACTTAGTCACGATGAGGCCATGCGTGTCAGTAACCTGATGACGGCATTCGAGCGCCAAGTCAACGCAACTGTTGTGGATCCTTCCTTCATTGCTTCAATGCGCCGGAAGTTCGATCTCGACCAGCGTGAAGCGGGGGAAATTTTCGGTGGTGGCGTCAACGCGTTCTCCCGTTATGAAAATGGCAAGACCACACCACCCGTGGCGTTGGTGAAACTGCTCAAGCTGCTGGATCGCCATCCAGAGCTCTTCGAGGAAGTGCGTACTGCCTGATTTTGGCGGTAACAAAAAGCCCCCGGCTCGTGAGAACCGGGGGCTTTTTGTTGCCGCCAGGGCAGAGGCCTTACATGTTCGGGTAGTTCGGCCCGCCAGCGCCTTCAGGGGTGACCCAGGTGATGTTCTGGGCCGGGTCCTTGATGTCGCAGGTCTTGCAGTGCACGCAGTTCTGCGCGTTGATCTGGAAGCGCTTGTTGCCGTCTTCCTGGGTGACCACTTCGTACACGCCCGCCGGGCAGTAGCGCTGGGCCGGCTCGTCGTACAGCGGCAAGTTGCTGGCGATCGGGATACTCGGGTCGGTCAGCTTCAGGTGGCAGGGTTGTTCCTCTTCATGGTTGGTACTGGAGAGGAATACCGAGCTGAGCTTGTCGAAGCTCAGCTTGCCGTCCGGTTTCGGGTAGTCGATCTTTTTCGAGTCGGCAGCCAGCTTGAGGCAGGCGTAGTCCGGCTTGGTGTCGTGCAGGGTGAACGGCAGCTTGCCGCCGAACCAGTTCTGGTCGACGTAGTTGAATGCACCACCAAACAGTGGGCCGAACTTGTGCAGCGCAGGGCCGAAGTTACGGCTGGCGAACAGTTCTTCGTGCAGCCAGCTGGCCTTGAAGGCGTCAACGTAAGTGTTCAGCGCATCGCCGCCCTCGCTGCCAGCAATCAGTGCGTCCGCTACTGCTTCGGCCGCGAGCATGCCCGATTTCATCGCGGTGTGGCTGCCCTTGATCTTGGAGAAGTTCAGGGTGCCCAGGTCGCAACCGATCAATGCGCCACCGTTGAACACCATCTTCGGCAGCGAGTTCAGGCCGCCTTTGCAGATGGCGCGGGCGCCATAGCTGATGCGCTTGCCGCCTTCGAGGTACTGCTTCATCACCGGGTGGTGCTTCAGGCGCTGGAATTCGTCGAACGGCGACAGGTACGGGTTGGCGTAGGACAGGTCGACGATCAGGCCGACCACCACCTGGTTGTTTTCCAGGTGATAGAGGAACGAGCCACCGGTGTTGTCCTTGGCTACCACGTCCAGCGGCCAGCCGGCGGTGTGCACCACCAGCCCCTGCTCGTGCTTGGCCGGGTCGATCTCCCAGATTTCTTTCAGGCCGATGCCGTAATGCTGGACATCGGACTCGCTGTCGAGGTTGAAGCGCTTGATCAGCTGCTTGCCGATGTGGCCACGGCAGCCTTCGGCAAACAGGGTGTACTTGGCACGCAGTTCCATGCCCGGGGTGTACAGGCCTTCCTTCGGGTTGCCTTCGCGGTCGACACCCAGGTCGCCGGTGACGATGCCGCGGACCACGCCGTTGTCGTCGAACAGCGCTTCCTGGGCGGCGAAGCCCGGGTAGATTTCCACGCCCAGGTTCTCTGCCTGCTGGGCCAGCCAGCGGCACAGGTTGCCCAGCGAGATAATGTAGTTGCCATGGTTGTGCATGGTCTTGGGCACGAACAGGTCCGGCACCTTGGTGGCGCTGCCGGCATCCTTGAGCACATAGATGTCGTCGCGCTTCACTTCGGTGTTCAGCGGTGCGCCGAGCTCTTTCCAGTCGGGGAAGAGTTCGTTCAGGGCGCGGGGTTCGAACACCGCGCCGGAGAGGATGTGGGCGCCGACTTCAGAGCCTTTTTCCACCACGCAGACGCTGATTTCGCTACCGGCTTCGGCGGCCTTCTGCTTCAGGCGGCAGGCGGCGGACAGGCCTGCCGGGCCGGCGCCGACGATGACCACGTCGAATTCCATGTATTCGCGTTCCACTGGTTCTCTCCTACTCATCAAGGCTCGTGCTGTTGCTTTGTCTTATGGGTGTTTGCGCGCAGTGGCTCATCACGGGAGCGAAACTGTAGCTGCGCAAATGACGGACTACACCGTTTTGTCTTGGCCGCGCATTATATCTACACCACTTGGCGGGTCCAATACAAACGTTTGTTTGAATTTGCCGCAGGCCAGTAAAATCAAAGGAACACGGCTGGAGGGTGACCGATTTGCCGTATTGACCGGATGGGGTGTTACGGTCAAGATACGAGCGGTTTTACGTTCGCCGTAGGCTTGCAGCCGGGCGCAGGTACACCTCTAAAGACCAGGTGTGGAGCAGGGTTTTGCGGCCTTGGGCCGGTTTGTAGTGGAGTTTACACGCCACGACAGAAAATGACCCGTGAGTATTTGTCGCAAGAGTCCGGACAAGACTGTTCGGTCACAGTGAAGATACTGGCTCCCGGTACGTTTTTAGAGGTGCCCTTGTACCCACGCGCATCGCCGGGCTCAGCCCCAGGCGACTATCTATTCACCGGAGAGTAACGAGGAATCCATGAAGGTTCTTGTAGCTGTCAAACGAGTGGTCGACTACAACGTCAAGGTTCGCGTCAAGGCGGACAACTCCGGCGTCGACCTTGCTAACGTCAAGATGTCCATGAACCCCTTCTGCGAAATCGCCGTGGAAGAGGCCGTACGCTTGAAGGAAAAAGGCGTTGCGACCGAGATCGTCGTCGTTTCCGTCGGCCCGACCACTGCCCAGGAGCAACTGCGTACCGCCCTGGCCCTGGGTGCCGACCGTGCCATCCTGGTAGAAGCCGCTGACGAGCTGAACTCCCTGGCGGTGGCCAAGGCGCTGAAAGCCGTTGTCGACAAAGAGCAGCCGCAGCTGGTCATCCTTGGCAAGCAGGCCATCGACAGCGACAACAACCAGACCGGCCAGATGCTGGCTGCGCTGACCGGCTACGCCCAGGGCACCTTCGCCTCCAAGGTGGAAGTCGCCGGCGACAAGCTGAACGTCACCCGTGAAATCGATGGCGGCCTGCAGACCGTATCGCTGAACCTGCCAGCCATCGTCACCACCGACCTGCGCCTGAACGAGCCACGCTATGCGTCGCTGCCGAACATCATGAAGGCCAAGAAGAAGCCGCTGGAGACCGTTACTCCAGACGCGCTGGGCGTTTCCCTCGCCTCCACCAACAAAACCCTGAAAGTTGAAGCGCCGGCTGCCCGCAGCGCTGGCATCAAGGTCAAGTCGGTGGCCGAACTGGTCGAGAAGCTGAAGAACGAAGCGAAGGTAATCTAAATGACTATCCTGGTTGTCGCTGAATACGAAGCCGGCGCCGTTGCCCCGGCCACCCTGAACACTGTCGCCGCAGCCGCCAAGATCGGTGGTGATGTGCACGTGCTGGTCGCAGGCCAGAACGTCGGTGGCGTTGCTGAATCCGCTGCCAAGATCGCTGGTGTGGCCAAGGTCCTGGTTGCCGATAACGCCGCCTACGCCCACGCCTTGCCGGAAAACGTCGCGCCGCTGATCGTCGAGCTGGCCAAGGGTTACAGCCACGTGCTGGCCCCGGCCACCACCAACGGCAAGAACATCCTGCCGCGCGTTGCCGCGCTGCTGGACGTGGACCAGATCTCCGAGATCATCTCGGTCGAGTCCGCCGACACCTTCAAGCGCCCGATCTATGCCGGTAACGCCATTGCCACCGTGCAATCGAGCGCTTCGATCAAGGTCATCACCGTGCGTACCACCGGCTTCGACCCAGTCGCTGCCGAAGGTGGCTCGGCTGCTGTTGAAGCGGTGAGTGCCGCGCACAACGCCGGTATCTCGGCCTTTGTCGGTGAAGAGCTGGCCAAGTCCGACCGCCCAGAGCTGACCGCTGCCAAGATCGTCGTTTCCGGCGGCCGCGGCATGGGCAACGGTGACAACTTCAAGCATCTGTACAGCCTGGCCGACAAGCTCGGTGCTGCTGTCGGTGCCTCACGCGCTGCGGTCGACGCCGGCTTCGTGCCGAACGACATGCAGGTCGGCCAGACCGGCAAGATCGTTGCGCCACAGCTGTACATCGCCGTCGGTATCTCCGGCGCGATCCAGCACCTGGCCGGCATGAAAGACTCCAAAGTGATCGTTGCGATCAACAAGGACGAAGAAGCGCCGATCTTCCAGGTGGCCGACTACGGCCTGGTCGCTGACCTGTTCGAAGCGGTTCCGGAGCTGGAAAAGCTGGTCTGATCCGCCTGCTTCACTTATAAAGAACCCGGCCCTCGCATTGAGGGTCGGGTTTTTTTATGGGTTGAGGAGTGAGGGATGACGTTGCGCGGAACGGGCAGGGTGCTGGCATGCATGGTGGCGTTGGCTTCGCCGCTGGCCATGGCGGCAGGCAAGTGCGAGCGCCTGGTGGCAACCGGCAGCCCTGATGCGCCGCCTTATTCGTGGCAGGACCCGAAAGACCCGAAACACCTGATAGGCGCCAACGTCGACCTTTTGCGCCAGGTGGCTGGCGAGCTGGGGGTGAAGGTGGAGGTGCTGAGTGCAGGCCGTCGCGACCAGGCCCTGGAGGAAGTGCGCAGCGGGCGTATGGACCTGCTGCTCGATACGCCGCTGCAGGTGGAGCAACTGACCGCGCTGGACTACATCCACCCACCCCTTCAACTCAACGAATACCTGGTGTGGACACGCCACGATGCCACGCTGACCTTCGATGGCCCGGCGGACCTGGCACAGTACCAGGGTAGCTTGTCCGAACGCGCGCGCCTGACCCCGGCCTTTACCGCGTTTGCCAAGGCCCAGCTGAAGCTGGTGCCGGCGCAGAACCTGACCCAGGCGTTCCAGAAACTGGTGCTTGGCCAGGTGGACTATGTACTCGCTGGTCGCTATTCGGGCATGGCCATGGCCCAGAGCCTGGGCATGAACAATGACCTGGTCGCCCGCGGCCTGCCGGTGGACCGGCCAGGCCTGTACTTGGCCCTGTCGCACAACTCGGCATGCAATGACAGCTGGTTGCGTGGGCAATTGGCAAAAAAACTGACAGAATTGCCGATCTCCGGTGCGTCCGAGGCGGTCCTGCAACGTAATGTCGAGCGCTGGAAAGCGCAGTTGCAGGTGCCGGCGGACGCCCCCAAACACTAGGAAGATTGCGTGAGAACCCAACCACTAATCCTTGCCTTGGCCGTGCTCGGCCTGGCTGGCTGCGCCAATGATCCGGCCCCTGACGAGCAGATGCGCATTTCCGAGCAGGCACTGGAGCAGGCCAGGGCCGTAGGTGCCACCGAGCAGGTCGAAACGCTGCAGATGGCTGAAGACAAGCTGGCCCGGGCCAAGGCCAACATGCTGACCCAGGACTACCGTGATGCGCGCATGCGCGCCGAGCAGGCCGAACTTGATGCCCGCCTGGCCGAGGCCCAGGTGCTGAACCAGAAAAGCGAAGAGCAACTGCAACTGCTGCAGTCGCGGGTCAAGCGCTTGCGCAAGCAACTGGAGGTGCAGCCATGATGCGCCGTACACCATTGGCCGCGCTGGTGTTGCTGGCGCTGGCAGCAGGCTTGCAAGGTTGTGCCAGCCAGCGCAGCTCTGCTGCGCTGGATGAAGCCAGTGCCACCTTCGCCAAGGTCAAGGATGATTCCGATGTGCTGCGCAGTGCGCCACGTGACGTGATCCGTGCAGGTGAGTCGCTGGCCCGTGCCGAGCGCCTGTCCAGCTATATCGGCACCGGTTCCGATGTGCGTCATTACGCTTACCTTAGTCAGCGCTACAGTGAAATTGCCAGTGAGCATGCCAAGCTGGCGCTGAACCAGGAGCGCCAGGCCAAGCTTGACCTCGAGCGTCAGCGCCTGCAGTTGGCGTTGCGCGAGGCCAAGCTGGCCAGCGTGCAGCAGCAAGGCAAGTGGGTCGAGTCGCAGATCGCTGCGCTGGCTTCGGAGCAGACTGATCGTGGCCTGGTGATGACCCTGGGTGACGTGCTGTTTGATACTGGCCGTGCCGAGCTGAAGAATTCGGCCAGCCGTACCGTGCTCAAGCTGGTGCAGTTCCTTCAGCTCAACCCGCGGCGGGTAGTGCGTATCGAAGGTTATACCGACAGCACTGGCGCGGCCGAAGACAACCTGAAACTGTCCCGCGACCGGGCGCAGGCCGTGGCCGACATGCTGGTGGACCTTGGTATCGACGAAAAGCGCCTGCAGGTCGAGGGCTATGGCGACCAGTACCCGATCGAGGCCAACGCCTCTGAGCGGGGCAGGGCGCAGAACCGCCGCGTGGAGATCGTGTTCTCCGACGACAAGGGCAGGCTCGCGCCTGCGCGCTGATCGCTGGCGTGCGGAGGACGGCACCGGCTTTGCCGGTGTTCGCGGCTAAAGCCGCTCCCACAGGGTAGTGTCAAGCCCAAGACATGTGCAGAACCTGTAGGAGCGGCCTTGTGCCGCGAAAGGGCCGCCATGCGGCCCCGCTTTTTGTCGGCTTAGTCGTTTCGATAGCTATCACGCTATTGTATTGTCGACTATGTTGCATTCTGTCCCAGTACACTTTGCAACTGTTACGGTATCCTCTACCGTCACTGAGCCGTACAAGAACAACGAGCCGCCGCCATGACCAACCTGCTGCTGTACCAGCGTATCGCCCAGCAACTGGCCGATGACATCCGTCGCGGTGTCTACCAGCCAGGCGAGCGGGTACCCTCCGTGCGCAAGATGAGTGCCCAGCTCAATGTCAGCCATGCCACGGTGCTGCAGGCCTATGCCAACCTCGAAGACCAAGGGTTGATCCGCGCGCGGCCACAATCAGGCTACTACGTGCACCAGACGCCGGCCCTGACCGCGCAAACCCCGGACATTGCCCGGGTGGAGCGCCCAGGCCTGGTCACCCGTGCCAGCATCATCCAGCAAGTGCTGACCGAGGCGCGCCGTGATGGCGTGTTCCCGTTCGGCGCCGCGGTGCCGCATGTCGACTACCTGCCAGTGCGTGCCCTGCATCAGCAAATTGCCAAGGTCACCCGCTTTCACAGCCCGCGTGCCTTCAGCTACATGTTCAGCCCCGGTTTCGAGCCACTGCGCCGGCAGATCGCCATTCGCATGCGCGATGCCGGCGTGCTGGTCGACCCGCGTGAAGTGATCGTGACCCATGGCTGCGTCGATGCCCTGCAAATGTCCCTGCGCGTGTTGACCCGCCCGGGCGATCTGATCGCTGCCGAGTCGCCGACCTATTACGGGTTGCTGCAACTGGCCGATTTGCTGGGCCTGAAAGTGATCGAAATCCCCAGCGATCCATCCACGGGTATCAGCCTTGAAGCCTTGCAGCTGGCGGCTAACCAGTGGTCGATCAAGGCCTTGGTACTGACGGCGCGCCTGAGCAATCCGCTGGGTGGCACGGTCCCTGAGGAGCGGCAAAAGCAATTGCTGCGCCTGGCGTCAGACTTCGATATTCAGATTATCGAGGACGACATCTATGGCGAGTTGATGTTCGAGCAAGGCAAGACCAAAGCGCTGAAGGCATTCGACCGCCTGGACCGGGTGATCTACTGTTCAAGCTTCTCCAAGACCCTGTCCCCCGGTGTGCGCGTTGGCTGGATGATCGCCGGGCGCTATCAGGACGAAATTCAGCGCCTGCAGACCTTCACCACCCATTCGGCCTGTAGCGTGACGCAGATGGGGGTGGCGGCCTATCTGGAAAATGGCGGTTACGACCGGCACCTGCGCTACATCCGCCAGGAGTATCGCAAGAACCTCAGTGCCTACCAGTTGGCGGTGCAGCAGCACTTCCCCGAGGGTACCCAGATGACCCGGCCCACGGGCGGTTTCATCCTCTGGATAAGCCTGCCCGGGCGGGTCAATACCCAGGAGCTGCATGTGCGGGCGCTGGAGCAAGGCATCAGTATCGCGCCGGGGTTAATATTCAGTAACACGGAACAGTTCAACCACTGCATCCGCCTTAATTGTGGCATCCCGTGGAACAAAGAGGCCGAGCGGGCAGTGATTACGCTGGGTTTGCTGGCTCAGCAGTTGTGCAGGGAGCCTGCGCTCACACTTTTGTAAGGCTTGCCAGCCGCCCGTGGAACATGGAGCATACGCACCTTTCTTGCCAGTCTGTCCATTTGCCATGAAAGCTTTGCGCCGTTTTGCCTTGATCTTGTGCCTTGCACCGCTCTGCTACCCGGGCAGTCCAGCCTTGGCTGCGCAGCCGGCAAGCCAGGCGCAGGCAGCCCAGGGCAAAAATGTGCAAAAAAAGGCGCCAGGCAAGCCTGCGCAGAAGCAGGTGGTGAAAAAGGCTGGCAGCAAGAACAAGGCGCACAAGCCGGTCAGCAAAGCGGTCGCCAAACCATTGCCCAAGGCAAAGCTGGACCTCAGCCTGCCTGTCGATATGGTCGACAATCTGGAGCCGAATGTGGGTACCCCGTCGCCCATCCAGCGGCGCAAACCTTTGCTGCCGCCCATGTTTACCGAAAAGCCGGAAACCAGCGACAGCCCGTTCCAGCTCAATGGCCGGTTGATCAATAACGAAATGCAGCTGCAGTTGCGTAATGACAGCCGTCATGACGTGGAAGGGGCAGCCATCGATTTCGAGTATCGCCAGTAGCCGGGAACTGACTGCCGGGTCACGGCAAATTTCATCGTGCCAGTAATTTCAAACGCCTGTTTGAGCGGTTACTATCCAGGGACGTTCGTCCCGTTTTGTTCCAGGGAGTCCTGATTTTGGTGAATGACCATGAATTGCCGTGAGGGCTGTGGTGCCTGCTGCATCGCCCCGTCCATCACTTCTGCGATGCCGCGCATGCCCAATGGCAAGCCGGCTGGCGAGCGCTGCCTGCACCTGACGGCTGCCAACCTCTGCGACCTGTTCGGCAAGCCCGAGCGGCCGGCGGTATGTGGCGGCTTCAAGGCGGATGTCGAGGTGTGCGGCAGTGATCGTGACGAGGCAATCAGGATTCTTGGCTGGTGGGAGCAGATGACGGCGGCGTGACAGGCTGGATCTTCGACAACAAGGATAAACATGATGAGATCGTTCAAGCGTATTGCACTGCTGTGTGGCGTGGGTGTTCTGCTGTCGCCTGCGGCCTGGGCCGAGAACTGGCAGGTGGCCAAGGACGAGGAGGGGATCAAGGTATCCCTCAGCGAAGTGGCGGGCTCCAAGTACAAGGCTTATCAGGGTGTCACCGTGATCAAGGCGCCGCTGGCCAAGGTGCAGGCGTTGCAGGAAGACGTGGTCGGCGCCTGCGCATGGATTCACGAGTGCAAGTCGCAGAAGCTGCTCAAGCATGAGGGTGACCAGAGCTGGACCTACACCCAGTTCAATACGCCATGGCCGGTGACGCCGCGGGATTCGATTCTGCATGTGACCACTGTCAAGGCAGCGGACGGCAGCCTGGTGCGGAACCTGAAGGAAGAGCCGACCTATCTACCGGAAGAGAAGGGCTTTGTGCGGGTAGCCAAGGTTGAGGGCTTCTGGAAGCTGGTGCCCAAGGGCGACAGCACGGAAGTGACCTACCAGGTGCACACCGAGCCGGGTGGTAGCGTGCCGGCGATGGTGGCCAACAAGTTCGTGGTGGATGCGCCGTTCAATACCCTGAAAGGGCTGCGCGAACGGGCTGAGAAAAACTGAGGTTTAACGCGGGGCTCCCGCAAGGGTCGAGCTGCGGCCATCAGGACCTGGAATAAAAAAGGCTGCCCGAGGGCAGCCTTTTTGCGTTCGGCTAAAAAGCTTACTTGCGGTCTTTCAGTGCAGTGATGTCGCGTTTTTGCTCGCCGGTGTACAGCTGGCGCGGACGGCCGATCTTGTACGGGCTGGAGAGCATTTCTTTCCAGTGCGAGATCCAGCCCACGGTACGTGCCAGGGCGAAGATCACGGTGAACATGCTGGTCGGAATGCCGATTGCCTTGAGGATGATCCCCGAGTAGAAGTCGACGTTCGGGTACAGCGAGCGTTCGATGAAGTACGGATCGGTCAGGGCGATCTCTTCGAGGCGCATGGCCAGTTCCAGCTGCGGGTCGTTCTTTATGCCCAGCTCGCGCAGGACTTCGTCGCAGGTCTGCTTCATCACGGTGGCACGCGGGTCGCGGTTCTTGTACACGCGGTGACCGAAGCCCATCAGCTTGAACGGGTCGTTCTTGTCCTTGGCCTTGGCGATGAACGTGTCGATGTTCGAGACATCGCCGATTTCATCGAGCATGGTCAGGACGGCTTCGTTCGCACCGCCGTGGGCCGGGCCCCACAGTGCGGCGATACCGGCGGCGATACAGGCGAACGGGTTGGCACCCGACGAGCCGGCCAGGCGGACGGTGGAGGTGGAGGCGTTCTGCTCGTGGTCGGCGTGGAGGATGAAGATCCGGTCCATTGCCTTGGCCAGCACCGGGCTGATCGGTTTGATCTCGCACGGGGTGTTGAACATCATGTGCAGGAAGTTTTCCGCGTACGACAGGTCGTTGCGCGGGTACATCATTGGCTGGCCCATGGAGTACTTGTAAACCATCGCGGCCAGGGTCGGCATCTTGGCGACCAGGCGCACCGCGGAAATTTCGCGGTGTTGCGGGTTATTGATGTCCAGGGAGTCGTGATAGAACGCCGACAGGGCGCCGACCACGCCACACATCACCGCCATCGGGTGAGCGTCGCGGCGGAAGCCGTTGAAGAAGGACTTCAGCTGCTCGTGAACCATGGTGTGGTTCTTGACGGTGCTGACGAACTGGGCCTTCTGCTCGGCATTCGGCAGTTCGCCGTTGAGCAGCAGGTAGCAGGTTTCGAGGTAGTCGGATTGCTCGGCGAGTTGCTCGATCGGGTAGCCGCGGTGCAGCAGGATACCTTTGTCGCCGTCAATGTAGGTGATCTTCGACTCGCACGAGGCAGTCGCCATGAAACCAGGGTCGAAGGTGAAGTGACCAGTGGCCCCCAACCCGCGGACGTCGATTACATCAGGACCAACGGTGCCGGTTAAAATGGGCAGCTCGACGGGGGCAGCGCCCTCGATGACCAACTGCGCTTTTTTGTCAGCCATGTGGCCTCCTATTAATGCTTGAAATCATCAGACAGACCCCCCACGCAGGGCCCGCACCACTATAGAGGGATAAATCCAGATGTCAATTTGCCTAAAGGCTTGTTGAAACAGGCATTCAAGCCTGATTTTTCCCGAAATTCTCGCCCATTTACGCCTTTTGTTCGTTAAAGGCAATGCGCTATTTGGGCTACCCCGTCACGTTGTCATAAGCAGCCTAACTGTCTATACTCGGCACCCGACCGCCAGGGGCTTGCAAGCCCGAACTGCTGGGGGTCGCCGTTCCCTGGGTGGTGGGTACCTGACCAGTACACTTACCAACAACTTTGCCCTGATTCGCTAGGGGCTCTTCAGTGTGAAAAAAGCCGTGAAAAGCCAACGACCTGTAAACCTAGACCTAAGGACCATCAAGCTCCCTGTCACTGCGTACACGTCCATCTTGCACCGTATCTCCGGCGTCATCCTGTTCATCGGCCTTGCCATCATGCTTTATGCACTGGGCAAATCGCTGGGTTCCGAGGAAGGCTTCGGTGAGGTGAAGGCGTGTCTGACCAGCCCGCTGGCCAAATTCGTGACCTGGGGTCTGCTGTCTGCCCTGCTTTATCACCTCGTGGCAGGTGTTCGTCACCTGATCATGGACATGGGTATCGGTGAGACGCTGGAAGGCGGCAAGCTGGGCTCGAAAATCGTGATCGTCATCTCCGTGGTGCTGATCGTTCTGGTGGGAGTTTGGGTATGGTAACCAATGTCACGAACCTGTCGCGTTCGGGCCTCTATGACTGGATGGCGCAGCGCGTTTCTGCGGTCGTTCTCGCGGCTTACTTCCTCTTCCTGATCGGCTACGTGATCGCCCACCCAGGCATCGACTACACCCAGTGGCATGGTCTGTTCTCCAACAACGCGATGCGGATCTTCAGTCTGCTGGCCCTCGTTGCCCTGGGCGCTCACGCCTGGGTCGGCATGTGGACCATTGCAACCGACTACCTGACGCCTATGTCGTTCGGCAAGTCGGCAACTGCGATTCGTTTCCTGTTCCAGGCGGTATGCGGCGTTGCGATGTTCGCTTACTTCGTCTGGGGTGTGCAGATTCTCTGGGGTATCTGATCCATGGCTAGCATTCCAACCATTTCCTTCGACGCCATCATCATCGGTGGCGGCGGCGCCGGCATGCGTGCTGCGCTGCAACTGGCTCAAGGCGGCCACAAGACTGCCGTAGTCACCAAGGTCTTCCCGACCCGCTCGCACACTGTATCCGCCCAGGGCGGCATCACCTGCGCCATCGCTTCGGCCGACCCGAACGACGACTGGCGCTGGCACATGTACGATACCGTCAAGGGTTCCGACTACATCGGTGACCAGGACGCTATCGAATACATGTGTCAGGAAGGCCCGGCTGCGGTCTTCGAGCTGGACCACATGGGCCTGCCGTTCTCGCGGACCGAAACCGGCCGCATCTACCAGCGTCCGTTCGGTGGTCAGTCCAAGGACTTCGGTAAAGGTGGCCAGGCCGCCCGTACCTGTGCCGCTTCCGACCGTACCGGTCACGCGCTGCTGCACACCTTGTACCAGGGCAACCTGAAAGCCGGTACCACCTTCCTCAACGAGTACTATGCCGTTGACCTGGTGAAGAACCAGGAAGGCGCCTTTGTCGGTGTGATCGCGATCTGCATCGAAACCGGCGAAACCATGTACATCAAGTCCAAGGCCACCGTTCTGGCGACTGGCGGTGCGGGCCGTATCTACGCCTCCACCACCAACGCCCTGATCAATACCGGCGACGGTATCGGCATGGCCCTGCGTGCCGGTGTACCGGTGCAGGACATCGAGATGTGGCAGTTCCACCCGACCGGCATCGCTGGCGCCGGTGTGCTGGTCACCGAGGGTTGCCGCGGTGAAGGTGGTTACCTGATCAACGCCCACGGCGAGCGCTTCATGGAGCGTTACGCGCCGAACGCGAAAGACCTGGCCGGCCGCGACGTGGTTGCCCGTTCCATGGTCAAGGAAATCATCGCCGGCAACGGCGTGGGCCCGAACAAGGACCACGTACTGCTGAAGCTGGACCACCTGGGCGAGGAAGTGCTGCACAGCCGCCTGCCAGGTATCTGCGAACTGTCCAAGACCTTCGCCCACGTCGACCCGGTCGTCGCGCCGGTGCCGGTCGTTCCGACCTGCCACTACATGATGGGCGGCGTTGCCACCAACATTCATGGCCAGGCGATCACCATGGACGAAGAAGGCAAGGATCACATCATCCCTGGCCTGTTCGCCGTAGGTGAAGTGGCGTGCGTATCGGTTCACGGTGCCAACCGCCTGGGCGGCAACTCGCTGCTCGACCTGGTGGTGTTCGGCCGTGCTGCCGGCCTGCACCTGGAGAAGGCGCTGAGCGACGGCATCGAGCATCTCGACGCCAGCGACACCGACATCGAAGTTGCCCTGAACCGCCTGAACAAGCTCAACGAGCGCTCCACTGGCGAAGACGTTGCCAGCCTCAAGCGCGAGCTGCAGAGCTGCATGCAGAACTACTTCGGTGTATTCCGTACCGGCGAGTACATGCTCAAGGGTATCGAGCAACTGGCCGGCCTGCGTGACCGCATCGCCAACGTCAAGATCAACGACAAGTCCCAGGCCTTCAACACCGCGCGTATCGAAGCGCTGGAGCTGCAGAACCTGTTGGAAGTCGCCGAAGCTACCGCCATCGCGGCCGAAGCCCGTAAAGAGTCCCGCGGCGCTCACGCCCGTGAAGACTTCGAAGACCGTGACGACGAAAACTGGCTGTGCCACACCCTGTACTACCCGGGTGAGAAGCGCGTTGCCAAGCGCGGCGTCAACTTTGCGCCGAAGACCGTTCCGGCCTTCGAGCCAAAAATCCGGACTTACTAAGGGTGGCTGCTATGTTGAAAGTCGAAGTTTATCGTTACAACCCCGACACCGACTCGGCGCCCAAGATGGAGTCGTTCGACGTCGATACCGGCGGCAAGGACCTGATGGTTCTGGATGTATTGGCGCTGATCAAGGAAAAGGACGAGGGTTTCTCGTACCGTCGCTCCTGCCGTGAAGGCGTGTGCGGTTCCGATGGCATGAACATGAACGGCAAGAACGGCCTGGCCTGCATCACCCCGCTGTCGGGCGTGGTCAAGGGCAACAAGCTGGTTCTGCGCCCGCTGCCGGGTCTGCCGGTCATTCGTGACCTGGTCGTCGACATGAGCATCTTCTACAAGCAGTACGAGAAGGTGAAACCATTCCTGCAGAACGACACGCCGGCCCCGGCCATCGAGCGTCTGCAGTCGCCTGAAGAGCGTGACAAGCTGGACGGTCTGTACGAGTGCATCCTGTGCGCTTGCTGCTCGACTTCCTGCCCGTCGTTCTGGTGGAACCCGGACAAGTTCCTGGGCCCCGCCGCACTGCTGCAGGCCTACCGCTTCCTGGCCGACAGCCGTGACACCAAGACTCAGGAGCGCCTGGCGTCCCTGGATGACCCGTTCAGCGTATTCCGCTGCCGCGGGATCATGAACTGCGTAAACGTTTGCCCGAAAGGTCTGAACCCGACCAAGGCAATCGGTCACGTACGTAACATGCTGCTGCAAAGCGGCACCTGATACAACGTGTTGTACCTGCAGTATGCCGAGGTGCGGGTGTGAGCCCGCACTGAGGTAAAACCCGAACAAGGGCCCACAAAGCCCGCGTTCATACCTATGAAGATATGAGACCAGCAGGGGCTTTCCGGGCTGGTACCCGGAAAATCAGCAGGATCCAAGTGGCGTGGTTCAGTCGCTTTATTCGGACTTTTCCAGGTTTGCTGTGGCTCTTGTCGATCAGTCCCCTAATCGAGGGTGACCAAGCATGCAAGAAAGCGTGATGCAGCGCATGTGGGATAGCGCCCACCTTTCAGGTGGTAACGCTGCATATGTGGAAGAGCTCTACGAACTCTACCTGCACGACCCTAACGCTGTGCCAGAAGAGTGGCGCACTTACTTCCAGAAGTTGCCAGCCGACGGCAGCACCGCTACTGATGTATCGCACTCGACAATCCGCGACCATTTCGTACTGCTGGCAAAGAACCAGCGCCGCGCCCAACCGGTGTCCGCCGGGAGCGTGAGCAGTGAACACGAGAAGAAGCAGGTTGAAGTTCTGCGACTGATCCAGGCCTATCGTATGCGCGGCCATCAGGCTGCCAAGCTTGACCCGTTGGGGTTGTGGCAGCGTCCAGCGCCCGTAGACCTGTCGATCAATCACTACGGCTTGACCAATGCCGATCTTGATACGACCTTCCGTGCCGGCGACCTGTTCATCGGCAAAGAGGAGGCGAGCCTACGCGACATCTTCGATGCACTCCAGAAGACATATTGTCGCACCATTGGCGCCGAATTCACCCACATCGTCGATTCCGAGCAGCGCAGCTGGTTCCAGCAGCGTCTGGAAAGCGTGCGCGGTCGTCCGGAGTTTTCCGCTGACGTGCAGGCTCACCTGCTCGAGCGCGTGACCGCCGGTGAGGGCCTGGAAAAGTACCTGGGCACCAAGTACCCGGGCACCAAGCGTTTCGGCCTTGAAGGCGGCGAGAGCCTGATTCCGATGCTGGATGAAATGATCCAGCGTTCCGGCTCTTACGGCGCCAAGGAGGTCGTGATCGGCATGGCCCACCGTGGCCGCCTGAACGTGCTGGTGAACACCTTCGGCAAGAACCCGCGCGAGCTGTTCGACGAGTTCGAAGGCAAGAAGATGAACGAGCTGGGCTCCGGTGACGTGAAGTATCACCAGGGCTTCTCCTCGAACGTGATGACCCCGGGTGGCGAAGTGCACCTGGCCATGGCGTTCAACCCGTCCCACCTGGAAATCGTTTCGCCGGTGGTCGAGGGTTCGGTGCGCGCCCGTCAGGACCGCCGCAACGACACCGTTGGCGACAAGGTGGTGCCGATCTCGATCCACGGCGACGCAGCATTCGCCGGCCAGGGCGTGGTCATGGAAACCTTCCAGATGTCGCAGACCCGCGGTTTCAAGACCGGCGGTACCGTGCACATCGTGATCAATAACCAGGTTGGTTTCACCATCAGCAACCCGCTGGACGCGCGCTCCACCGAGTACGCCACCGACGTTGCCAAGATGATCCAGGCGCCGATCCTGCACGTGAACGGCGATGACCCGGAAGCAGTGCTGTTCGTCACCCAGCTGGCCATCGACTACCGCATGCAGTTCAAGCGTGACGTGGTCATCGACCTGGTCTGCTACCGTCGCCGTGGCCACAATGAGGCTGACGAGCCTAACGGCACCCAGCCGCTGATGTACCAGCAAATCAGCAAGCAGCGCACTACCCGTGAGCTGTATGCCGAGCAGCTGATCCAGGCCGGTCGCATCGACGCCGAGCGCGCTCAGGCCAAGATCGACGAGTACCGCAACGCGCTGGACAATGGCCTGCACGTGGTGAAGAGCCTGGTCAAGGAGCCGAACCGCGAGCTGTTCGTCGACTGGCGTCCGTACCTGGGCCATGCCTGGACCGCGCGTCACGACACCCGCTTCGACCTCAAGACCCTGCAGGATCTGTCGGCCAAGCTGCTTGAGCTGCCGGAAGGTTTCGTGGTCCAGCGTCAGGTGTCGAAGATCTACGAAGACCGTCAGAAGATGCAGGCCGGTGGCTTGCCGATCAACTGGGGTTATGCAGAGACCATGGCTTACGCCACCCTGCAGTTCGAAGGTCACCCGATCCGCATGACCGGCCAGGACATCGGCCGTGGCACCTTCTCGCACCGTCACGCGGTGCTGCACAACCAGAAGGACGCCAGCACCTACATTCCGTTGCAGAACCTGTTCCCAGGCCAGCCACGTTTCGATCTGTACGATTCGTTCCTGTCCGAGGAGGCGGTACTGGCCTTCGAATACGGCTACTCCACCACCATGCCGAACGCGCTGGTGATCTGGGAAGCCCAGTTCGGCGACTTCGCCAACGGTGCGCAAGTGGTGATCGACCAGTTCATCACCAGCGGTGAGCACAAGTGGGGCCGCCTGTGCGGTCTGACCATGCTGCTGCCACACGGTTACGAAGGGCAGGGCCCGGAGCACTCCTCCGCGCGTCTGGAGCGTTACCTGCAGCTGTGCGCCGAGCACAACATCCAGGTCTGCGTACCGACCACTCCGGCACAGATCTACCACCTGCTGCGTCGCCAGGTCATCCGCCCGCTGCGCAAGCCGCTGGTAGTCCTGACGCCGAAGTCGCTGCTGCGCCACAAGCTGGCCATCTCGACCTTGGAAGAACTGGCAGAAGGCTCGTTCCAGACCGTGATCCCGGAAATCGACGCAATCGATCCGGCCAAGGTCGAGCGCCTGGTGCTGTGCAGCGGCAAGGTTTACTACGACCTGCTGGAAAAACGCCGTGCCGAAGGCCGCGAAGACATCGCCATCCTGCGTCTCGAGCAGCTGTACCCGTTCCCGGAAGACGACCTGGTCGAAATCCTGGCGCAATACAGCAACCTCAAGCACGCCGTATGGTGCCAGGAAGAGCCGATGAACCAGGGCGCCTGGTACAGCAGCCAGCACCACATGCGCCGTATCCTGGGCCGCCACAACAAGGCACTGGTCCTGGAATACGCCGGTCGCGACGCGTCTGCCGCACCAGCCTGTGGTTACGCTTCGAAGCACGCCGAACAGCAGGAAAAACTGCTGCAAGACGCCTTCACTGTCTAACGCCTTCGCGCACCTGAAACCGAATTTAAGGAAACACAGATAATGGCTATCGAGATCAAAGCCCCAACCTTCCCGGAATCGGTTGCCGATGGCACCGTTGCCACCTGGCACAAGAAGCCGGGCGACGCCGTCAAGCGTGACGAGCTGATCGTCGACATCGAGACCGACAAGGTTGTCCTGGAAGTACTGGCTACCGCCGATGGCGTGCTGGGCGACATCGTCAAGGGCGAGGGCGACACCGTCCTGTCCGACGAACTGCTGGGCTCGATCGTTGAAGGCGGTGCTGCCGCGGCTCCTGCCGCCGCAGCCGCTCCTGCTGCTGCTCCGGCTGCCGCTGCTGTCGCTGCTGGCGAAGATGACCCGGTTGCTGCCCCGGCCGCCCGCAAGCTGGCTGAAGAAAACGGCATCGACCTGGCTGCCGTTGCCGGTACCGGTAAAGGCGGTCGCGTCACCAAGGAAGACGTGGTTGCTGCTGTTGCCAACAAGAAGTCGGCACCTGCCGCTGCCCCGGCTGCCAAGCCTGCCGCTGCTGCTGCCCCGGTTGTCGTCGCTGCTGGCGACCGCACCGAGAAGCGCGTGCCGATGACCCGCCTGCGTGCCAAGATCGCCGAGCGTCTGGTCGAAGCCCAGTCCAACATGGCGATGCTGACCACCTTCAACGAAGTGGACATGACCGAAGTCATGGCCCTGCGTTCGAAGTACAAGGACCTGTTCGAGAAGACCCACAATGGCGTGCGCCTGGGCTTCATGTCGTTCTTCGTCAAGGCCGCTACCGAAGCCCTGAAACGCTTCCCGGCGGTCAACGCCTCGATCGACGGCAACGACATCGTCTACCACGGCTTCGCCGACGTCGGCGTTGCCGTGTCCAGCGACCGTGGCCTGGTGGTACCGGTACTGCGTAACGCCGAATCGATGAGCCTGGCTGAAATCGAGAACGGCATCGCCACCTTCGGCAAGAAGGCCCGTGACGGCAAACTGTCCATCGAAGAGATGACCGGTGGCACCTTCACCATCACCAACGGTGGTACCTTCGGTTCGATGATGTCGACCCCGATCGTCAACCCGCCGCAGGCCGCCATTCTCGGCATGCACAACATCATCCAGCGCCCGATGGCCATCAATGGCCAGGTCGTGATTCGCCCGATGATGTACCTGGCGCTGTCGTACGATCACCGCCTGATCGACGGCAAGGAAGCGGTAACCTTCCTGGTCACTATCAAGAACCTGCTGGAAGATCCGTCCCGCCTGCTGCTGGACATCTAACCCTCTGGCTGCGTACCGTGCCGGCCCTGGCTTCGCGAGAAGCCATGCCGCGCGGTTCGCGGCTTGTAGCTAGTTGCTGATAAGGAATCTTTTATGACCCAGAAATTCGACGTAGTGGTGATTGGTGCAGGTCCTGGCGGCTATGTTGCTGCTATCAAGGCTGCCCAACTTGGTCTGAAGACTGCCTGTATCGAGAAATACACTGACGCCGAGGGCAAGCTGGCCCTGGGCGGTACCTGCCTGAACGTAGGTTGCATTCCTTCCAAGGCGCTGCTGGACAGCTCCTGGAAGTACAAGGAAGCCAAAGAGAGCTTCAACGTCCACGGTATCTCCACTGGCGAAGTGAAGATGGACGTTGCTGCGATGGTTGGCCGCAAGGCTGGCATCGTCAAGAACCTGACCGGTGGCGTTGCCACCCTGTTCAAGGCCAACGGCGTTACTTCGATCCAGGGCCACGGCAAGCTGCTGGCTGGCAAGAAAGTCGAAGTCACCAAGGCTGACGGCACCACCGAAGTCATCGAAGCCGACAACGTGATCCTGGCTTCCGGCTCGCGCCCGATCGACATTCCGCCGGCTCCGGTCGACCAGAACGTCATCGTCGACTCCACCGGCGCCCTGGAATTCCAGAGCGTACCGAAGCGCCTGGGCGTTATCGGTGCTGGCGTGATCGGCCTGGAACTGGGTTCGGTATGGGCTCGCCTGGGTGCTGAAGTTACCGTCCTGGAAGCCCTGGACACCTTCCTGATGGCTGCCGACACTGCCGTGTCGAAAGAAGCCCAGAAGACCCTGACCAAGCAAGGCCTGGACATCAAGCTGGGCGCTCGCGTCACTGGCTCGAAAGTCAACGGCAACGAAGTTGAAGTGACCTACACCAACGCCGAAGGCGAGCAGAAGATCACCTTCGACAAGCTGATCGTTGCGGTCGGCCGTCGCCCTGTAACCACCGACCTGCTGGCTTCGGACAGCGGCGTGACCATCGACGAGCGTGGCTACATCTTCGTCGACGATCACTGCGCCACCAGCGTTCCGGGCGTGTTCGCCATCGGTGACGTGGTACGCGGCATGATGCTGGCCCACAAGGCCTCGGAAGAGGGCATCATGGTTGTCGAGCGCATCAAGGGCCACAAGGCCCAGATGAACTACGACCTGATCCCGTCGGTTATCTACACCCACCCTGAAATTGCATGGGTCGGCAAGACCGAACAGTCCTTGAAGGCCGAGGGTGTTGAGGTTAACGTAGGCACCTTCCCGTTCGCGGCCAGCGGCCGTGCGATGGCAGCCAACGACACCGGTGGTTTCGTCAAGGTCATCGCCGATGCCAAGACCGACCGCGTTCTGGGTGTACACGTGATTGGCCCATCGGCTGCCGAACTGGTGCAGCAGGGTGCAATCGCAATGGAATTCGGCACCAGTGCCGAGGATCTGGGCATGATGGTCTTCAGCCATCCAACCCTGTCCGAAGCGTTGCATGAAGCAGCGCTGGCGGTGAATGGCGGCGCCATTCACGTGGCCAACCGTAAGAAGCGTTAATTATAAGAAACCACGGCGGGCAGCCCGTCGTGAGTCTTGCGTGCATGACTCACCGCGGAACGTCCGCCGGACCGGATCACACGGGAAAACCCGGGGTCAACGGTCACAGGTGGTGCGGCGCCAGTAATGGCGCAGCGCCGAAGCGCAGTACCTAACGAAGACGGTAAAAAGCATGAATCTTCACGAGTATCAGGGTAAGCAGCTGTTCGCTGAATACGGCCTGCCAGTTTCCAAGGGTTTCGCAGTCGATACCCCTGAAGCTGCAGCAGAAGCTTGCGACAAGATCGGCGGTTCCGAGTGGGTTGTAAAAGCCCAGGTTCACGCAGGTGGTCGCGGTAAAGCGGGCGGCGTCAAGCTGGTTCGCAGCAAGGAAGACGCCAAGGCGTTCGCTGCGCAATGGTTGGGCAAGCGCCTGGTAACCTACCAGACCGACGCCAACGGTCAGCCAGTGACCAAGATCCTGGTCGAATCCTGCACTGACATCGCCAAAGAGCTGTACCTGGGCGCTGTAGTCGATCGCTCGAGCCGCCGTATCGTGTTCATGGCCTCCACCGAAGGTGGCGTGGACATCGAGAAAGTCGCTCACGAAACTCCTGAGAAGATCATCAAGGCTACTATCGATCCACTGGTCGGCGCTCAGCCGTTCCAGGGTCGTGAACTGGCATTCCAGCTGGGTCTGGAAGGCAAGCAAGTTGCACAGTTCGCCAAGATTTTCGTAGGCCTGGCCAAGCTGTTCAAAGAACACGACCTGGCCCTGCTGGAAGTCAACCCGCTGGTCATCAAGGCCGACGGCGACCTGCACTGCCTGGATGCGAAGATCAACATCGACGCAAACGCCATGTACCGTCAGCCTAAGCTGAAAACCTTCCACGACCCGTCGCAGGACGATCCTCGTGAAGCCCACGCTGCCAGCTTCGAGCTGAACTACGTGGCCCTGGAAGGCAACATCGGCTGCATGGTCAACGGTGCCGGCCTGGCCATGGGTACCATGGACATCGTCAACCTGCATGGCGGCAAGCCAGCCAACTTCCTCGACGTTGGCGGTGGTGCTACCAAAGAGCGCGTTACCGAAGCCTTCAAGATCATTCTGTCCGACAGCAATGTCGCGGCCGTCCTGGTCAACATCTTCGGCGGCATCGTTCGCTGCGACATGATTGCCGAAGGCATCATCGGTGCAGTGAAAGAAGTCGGCGTCAAAGTTCCGGTTGTGGTTCGCCTCGAAGGCAACAACGCCGAACTGGGCGCTAAAGTACTGGCAGAAAGCGGTTTGAACATCATTGCGGCAACCAGCCTGACCGACGCTGCTCAACAAGTTGTCAAAGCTGCGGAGGGCAAGTAATGAGCGTCCTGATCAATAAAGACACCAAAGTCATCTGCCAGGGCTTCACCGGCTCGCAGGGTACTTTCCACTCCGAACAAGCCATCGCCTACGGCACCAAGATGGTCGGCGGCGTAACCCCAGGCAAGGGTGGCACCACCCACCTGGGCCTGCCGGTGTTCAACACCGTCAAGGAAGCCGTGGAAGCTACCGGCGCTGACGCTTCGGTCATCTACGTACCGGCTCCGTTCTGCAAAGACTCGATCCTGGAAGCTGCCTTCGGCGGCATCAAGCTGATCGTCTGCATCACCGAAGGCATTCCTACCCTGGACATGCTGGATGCCAAGGTCAAGTGCGACGAGCTGGGCGTTACCCTGATCGGCCCTAACTGCCCAGGTGTCATCACCCCGGGCGAGTGCAAGATCGGCATCATGCCAGGCCACATCCACCTGCCAGGCAAGGTCGGTATCGTTTCGCGTTCCGGCACCCTGACTTACGAAGCTGTGAAGCAGACCACCGACGCCGGCTTCGGCCAGTCGACCTGCGTCGGCATCGGCGGTGACCCGATCCCGGGTTCCAACTTCATCGACATCCTGAAGCTGTTCCAGGAAGACCCGAAGACCGAAGCGATCGTCATGATCGGTGAGATCGGCGGTTCGGCTGAAGAAGAAGCCGCGGCCTACATCAAGGCCCACGTGACCAAGCCAGTCGTTTCCTACATCGCCGGTGTTACTGCACCTGCGGGCAAGCGCATGGGCCACGCTGGCGCCATCATTTCCGGCGGCAAAGGCACTGCGGACGAGAAGTTCGCCGCCCTGCAGGACGCTGGTGTGAAGACCGTGCGTTCCCTGGCTGACATCGGCAAGGCCCTGGCCGAGCTGACTGGCTGGGAAGCCAAGAAGTAATACTGCTACACCCCCCACGCGCACAGAGGCCACCTTCGGGTGGCCTTTGTCGTTGTTGCGCCGGATATTTTATCGACATGGAACATTCGATAGTTTTTATCAGGTTTTTCCACCAGACATTCACGCTAATTGGCAATAAATTATCGCTTGGCACAGATATCCAGACGACAAACATGTACGCACATCGGACAAGCAGCACTGTAACAGTGCGTTTGCCGGGTAAAACGGTTAATCTACGCGCCACTCTGTGCCCGCTCCCCAAAAGGGAACGACACGCTAAACGGGTCTGGCCTATCAAGCCGGGCAGCATTTCCCTCACCCCTGGGGAAATCCCTTCTCGAATCCCGATTTCAGCAGTGTGGTACTACCTTAAATGAAAGTTCTCAAAGGCCAGGATATCCTGGCGCTTGGCTTTATGACGTTTGCGCTTTTCGTTGGCGCGGGCAATATCATCTTCCCGCCTATCGTCGGTCTGCAGTCCGGCCCGCACGTCTGGATGGCAGCACTAGGCTTCCTGGTGACCGCCGTGGGTCTGCCGGTCATCACCGTGGTCGCCCTGGCCAAGGTCGGTGGCGGCATGGATGCCCTTAGCAGCCCGATCGGCAAATTCTTCGGCGGCCTGCTGGCGGCTGTGTGCTACCTGTCGGTCGGCCCGCTGTTCGCCACCCCGCGTACGGCGACCGTGTCGTTCGAAGTAGGTGTTGCACCGCTGACCGGTGAAAGCCCGTTGGCGCTGTTCATCTACAGCCTGGTGTACTTCGCCGTGGTGCTGGCCGTGTCCATGTACCCGGGCAAGCTGCTCGACACCGTCGGCCGCTTCCTGGCCCCGTTGAAGATCATCGCCTTGGCCGTGCTGGGCATCGCTGCCTTCGCGCTGCCGGCCGGCACCATTGGTGAAGCACAGCCGGCCTATGCCGCCGCCGCGTTCTCCAAGGGCTTCTCCGATGGCTACCTGACCATGGATACCCTGGGTGCCCTGGTGTTCGGTATCGTCATCGTCAACGCCATCCGCTCGCGCGGTGTCACGTCGCCGAAGCTGATCACCCGCTACGCCATCATCGCCGGCCTGATCGCCGGTGTCGGCCTGGCCCTGGTGTACATCAGCCTGTTCCGCCTGGGTGCCGGCAGCCACGATATCGCGGCTGACGCTACCAACGGTGCGGCGGTACTGCATGCCTACGTGCAGCACACCTTCGGCTCGCTGGGCAGCGGCTTCCTCGCCGTACTCATCGCCCTGGCTTGCCTGGTGACTGCGGTTGGCCTGACCTGCGCCTGTGCCGAGTACTTCAGCCAGATCTTGCCGCTGTCGTACCGTGCGCTGGTAGTGATCCTGGCAGGCTCCTCGCTGCTGATCTCCAACCTGGGCCTGACCAAGCTGATCATGTTCTCGATCCCGGTACTCACCGCCATCTACCCACCCTGCATCGTGGTGGTGGGCCTGAGCTTCGTGAAAGACCTGTGGAACTCGCCGACCCGCATCCTGGCGCCGGTGATGCTGGTGTCGCTGTTGTTCGGCATGGTCGACGCAATCAAGGGCAGCAGCATCGCCCACGTGCTGCCGGACTTCATGGCGCACTTGCCGCTGAGCGACCAAGGCCTTGCCTGGCTGGTGCCTTCGGTGGTGACTCTGGTTGGCGCCGTGGCCTGCGACCGCATGCTTGGCAAGCCGCGCGAGGCGCTGGCCTGACCTGAAAAGTTGAAGCCTGAGGGCGGCACCGGCCACAAGCCGAAGGGTGCTCGCCAAGGGTCTAGACGCGAAAGCCCCGCATCCGAAAGGAAGCGGGGCTTTTTTTGGGCAACCCCTTTGCCTTGCGCTCCTACAGCTGATTGCGCCAGCCATGCACATTTCACAGTGCAGCTGTGTCTTTTGCCGCTTGCCAGCGTCGAAACCTGATCCCTATCCTCTAGGCATCTGGCCCTTTCGGGAACCCTGCATGAACTTCATCCAAAGCAACCTCAACAACCTGCTGGCTATCGCCTGGTTTGCCCTGTGCTGGGGTGGCTATACCCGCTATGCCATCTGGAAGGGCCGCGACACCGCGTGCCTTGCCAGCGTGTTGCACCTGTACCGTGAGGACTGGATGCGCCGCATGCTGCTGCGCGACAACCGTATCGCCGATGCCAGCGTGATCGGCAACCTCGAACGCAACGCGTCGTTCTTTGCCTCCAGCACGCTGATCATCCTCGCCGGCATCCTTACCGTGCTGGGTGCCTCCGACCGGGCGCTGTCGCTGTTGGCCGACTTGCCGCTGGTGCAGCAGACCTCCCAGGGCATGTCGGAGATCAAGCTGCTGTGCCTGGCCACGGTCTTCGTCTACGCGTTTTTCACGTTCAGCTGGTGCATGCGCCAATACAACTTTGCAGCGGTGCTGGTGGGTTCGGCGCCCATGATCGGGGAGCGGCTGGTCAACGAACTGGAGCGCAAGGCATTCGCCTCGCGGGCGGCGCGGGTATTGTCGCTTGCCGCCAACCAGTTCAACCTGGGCCTGCGTTCGTATTACTTTGGCATGGCCATGTTGAGCTGGTTCATCAGCCCGTGGTTGTTCATGGCCATGAGCGTCGGGGTAGTGTTGATTCTCTACCGTCGCGAGTTCCATTCGGATGTGCTGGATGTGATGGTGTTCACGCCCACGGAAAGTGTGCCGGGTGAACCGGCCCGGGAAAGTACGGCCACGGGTAACTGAAACGTTTAATCCGTAAATTGCAGGTACAAAAAAACCCGACAGTGTCGGGTTTTTTTGTTTTAGCCAATTACTGCTTGGCAGGTTCTGCCGGAGCAGTTTCTGGCGCAGGGGTAGCTGGCGCGGCTTCCGGAGCCGGAGTAGCCGGAGCGGCTTCTTCGGCAGCCTTCTGCTCGGCTTCAGCCTGATCTTTGGCGGCTTCAGCGTTTTCCTTGGCGGCTTCGTTCATTTTATCCTGAGCTTCGCCCGCTTTCTCCTGGGCTTGCTCGGCGTGTTGCTGTGCGTCCTGGGCTTTGTCTTCGCTCGCTTTATCGCAAGCGGCCAGGCCCATGGCAGCGGCCAGCATCAGAGCAAAAGCAAAAGGTTTACGCATGGGTGTGTTTCTCCTTGGTGGAATAAGTGACTTGTTCCTTCGAGTGCAACTACGCGGAATAAGTTCCGCGAAGACTACAGATATATAACGCACCGTTCTATATAGACTTTTTAACATTTTTATGCCGCTGCGGCAGTGCGGGTGGAAACAGCGAATGAGCGATTCAACCTTGATGGCCATGGCCGAGCGTTTTCTCTCGGCCCTTAGACATTGCCAGTTGCTGAACATGCGTGTGGCCCAGGCCGATGGCAATGGCATGACCCTGGTATTGCCCTGGTCGCCGGCCATTGTCGGCAACCCGCAAACGGGCGCGGTACATGGAGGGGCGCTGACCACGCTGATGGATACCACCTGCGGCATGGCCACCCTGTGCGTGCTGCCGCGCTTCGAGGTGTGCCCGACACTGGATCTGCGCATCGACTACATGCACCCGGCCGAAGCCGGCAAGGACATCTACGGCCACGCCCAGTGCTACCGGGTTACCCGCGACGTGATCTTCACCCGTGGCACCGCCTACCAGGACGACCCCGACCAGCCGATCTGCCAGGTGGTGGGGACCTTCATGCGCCTGGGCCAGGAGATCAAGGGCGGTATCCGGTTCGGCAATAACCTGAAGGAGGGCGGCGCATGATTCCGTACGCGGTTCGCCAGCAACTCAACGCCGCCCACGCGGTCGGTGATTACCGGCCATTGCTGGCACTGATTCCCTACGCAGGGCTGATTGGCATCGAATGCGAGCGCCAGGGCGATGACCTTCTGTTCCGCCTCCCAGCCAACCCCGACAACATCGGCAACCCGTTGCTGCCCGCCATCCATGGTGGCGTGATTGCGGGTTTCATGGAGCTGTCCGCCGCGCTGTACCTGCTGATCTACAGCGAAAGCGCGAGTATCCCGAAGGTGATCGATTTTTCCATCGACTACCTGCGCGCCGGGCACTTTCGCGATACCTACGCCCAATGCCAGCTGTGGCGCCAGGGCCGCCGGGTGACCAATGTGGCTATTACTGCCTGGCAGGGCGACAGGCAGGCGCCAATTGCCACCGCCCGTGCGCATTTCAAGATCGAGCCGGAAAAGCCCTTGAAATCATCCGGGCAGCCCCCATCTGAATGACATCCGCCATTAACGCAGGCCCAACCGGCCGCCAGGCGCCACTGCAATCAGATCGGAGTTTCGAAGACCATGACTGTGGAAACACAAAAGGAAACGCTGGGCTTCCAGACCGAGGTGAAGCAACTGCTGCACCTCATGATTCATTCGCTGTACTCGAACAAGGAAATCTTCCTGCGGGAGCTGATTTCCAACGCCTCCGACGCCGTGGACAAACTGCGTTTCGAAGCCCTGGCCAAGCCAGAGCTGCTTGAAGGTGGCGATGAGCTGAAAATTCGCCTGAGCTTCGACAAGGATGCCGGTACCGTTACCCTTGAGGACAACGGCATCGGCATGAGCCGCGAAGACGTCATCGCTCACCTTGGCACCATCGCCAAGTCCGGCACCGCCGACTTCATGAAGAACCTCACCGGTGACCAGAAGAAGGACTCGCACCTGATCGGTCAGTTCGGCGTGGGCTTCTACTCCGCGTTCATCGTGGCCGACAAGGTCGACGTGTACAGCCGTCGCGCCGGTCAGCCTGCTGCCGAAGGCGTGCACTGGTCGTCGAAAGGCGAGGGCGAATTTGAAGTCGCCACCATCGACAAGCCACAGCGCGGTACCCGCATCGTCCTGCACCTGAAGCAGGAAGAGAAAGAGTTCGCCGATGGCTGGCGCCTGCGCAACGTGGTCAAGAAGTACTCCGACCACATCGCCCTGCCTATCCAGCTGCCGAAGGAGCAGGTTGCCGCTGAAGGCGAAGAGCAGCCAGCCGAAGAGTGGGAAACCGTCAACCGTGCCAGCGCCCTGTGGACCCGTCCGCGTACCGAGATCAAGGACGAGGAATACCAGGAGTTCTACAAGCACATCGGCCATGACTTCGAAAACCCGCTGGCTTGGAGCCACAACAAGGTCGAAGGCAAGCTCGAATACAACTCGCTGTTGTATGTGCCGGCTCGCGCACCGTTCGACCTGTACCAGCGCGAAGCACCGCGCGGCCTTAAGCTTTACGTGCAGCGCGTGTTCATCATGGACCAGGCCGAGTCGTTCCTGCCGCTGTACCTGCGCTTCATCAAAGGTGTGGTCGACTCCAACGACCTGTCGCTGAACGTTTCTCGCGAGATCCTGCAGAAAGACCCGATCATCGATTCGATGAAGACCGCGCTGACCAAGCGCGTGCTGGACATGCTGGATAAACTGGCGAAGAACGAGCCTGAACAATACAAGGGCTTCTGGAAAAACTTCGGCCAGGTGCTGAAGGAAGGCCCGGCCGAAGACTTCGCCAACAAAGAGAAGATTGCCGGCCTGCTGCGCTTCGCCTCCACCCACGACGACAGCGGCGAGCAGAGCGTTGCCTTGGCGGATTACCTAGCCCGCGCCAAAGAAGGCCAGGACAAGATCTACTTCCTCACCGGCGAGTCGTACGCGCAGGTCAAGAACAGCCCGCACCTGGAAGTCTTCCGCAAGAAAGGCATCGAAGTGCTGCTGCTGACCGACCGCATCGACGAGTGGCTGATGAGCTACCTCAACGAGTTCGACGGCAAGGCCTTCGTCGACGTCGCCCGCGGCGACCTCGACCTGGGCAAGCTGGACTCCGAAGAAGACAAGAAGGCCCAGGAAGAAGTCGCCAAGGACAAGGAAGGCCTGGTCGAGCGTCTGAAAGGGGCGCTGGGTGACAGCGTCGCTGAAGTGCGTGTGTCCCACCGCCTGACCGACTCGCCGGCGATCCTCGCCATCGGCGAGCAGGACCTGGGCCTGCAGATGCGCCAGATCCTCGAGGCCAGCGGGCAGAAGGTGCCGGAGTCCAAGCCGATCTTCGAATTCAACCCGACCCACCCGCTGATCGAGAAGCTCGACAACGAGCAAAGCGAAGACCGCTTCGCCGAGCTGTCGCACATCCTGTTCGATCAGGCGGCGCTGGCGGCCGGTGATAGCCTGAAGGACCCGGCGGCTTACGTTCGTCGCCTGAACAAGCTGCTGGTCGAGCTGTCTGCTTGAGTTGATGCAAAGGAAAGCCCGCTTCGGCGGGCTTTTCTCATGGTGAAGCCTTAAGGAGTGCTTGATGAGCAAGGTAATCGTCGAATCGCTGGTTTATCACCTGTCTGGCAAGACCTATGAAAGCCGCCTTGTATACGAGCCCGGCGCGCTGGGGCGCCCGGGGCTTGTCATGGCGCCGAACTGGATGGGTATTGGCGAAGGTGCCGAGCGCATTGCCAAGGAAGTGGCCGAGAAGGGATACGTGGTGCTGATTGCCGACCTGTATGGGCAATCGGTGCGGCCGTCCAATGCCGACGAGGCGGGGGCGGCGATGATGCCGTTGAAGAACGACCGCAGCGAGCTGCGCAAGCGCATGAAGGGGGCGCTGGAGCAGCTGCTGGCGCAGTCCAAGGCACTGCTGGAGCCTGGCAAGGTGGCAACCTTCGGCTTCTGCTTTGGCGGTTGCTGCGCCCTGGAGCTGGCACGTACTGGCGCCGACCTGAAGGCTGCGGTGTCGTTCCATGGCACGCTGGATACCCCGAACCCGGAAGATGCCAAGCACATCAAGGGTTCGGTGCTGGTGTTGCACGGCGCGTCGGACCCACTGGTGCCGAAGGAGCAGTTGCCGGCGTTCGAGGACGAGATGAACGCGGCCAAGGTTGACTGGCAGTTGCTGAGCTATGGCGGGGCGGTGCACTCGTTTACCGACCCGAATGCCAATGTACCGGGCAAGATGCAGTATGACCGCCGCACCTCGGAACGGGCTTTCCGTGCGATGCACAACCTGCTGACAGAAGTGTTCCAGCGCTGATATAGCAGGGGGCGCCTTGCGCCCCATCGCCGGCAAGCCAGCTCCCAGTGGTACAGCGTACGCCGCTCTTTGTGGGAGCTGGCTTGCCGGCGATGGGCTGCACAGCAGCCCCGAAATTACCGGGGCAACTCGATCCTTGAAGTTTCCCCCGGTACCACCGGCCAATCCCCCGCAGCCCACCGTGCCCTGGCTTGCTCGATCAGTTCCGGGTCGCTTGCCACGAAATTCCAGTTCATTCGCCGCGGCCCATCCAGTGGCTCCCCGCCAATCAGTACCAACTGGCACTCTGCGTCCGCATACAGCGTCACGTCCTCGCCCTCCGGCAGTACCACCAGGCTGCAAGGCTCCACATCCTCATCGTCCAGCAGCAACTCGCCATCCAGCAGGTAAAGCGCCCGCTGCTCGTGTTCAGCCGGTATCAGCAGCGTCGTCGCCGGTTGCATCTGTACGTGCGCATAAAGGGTGGGGGAGAGCACCGGCACCGGTGACTCCAGGCAGAACCCGGTGCCAGCAATCATGCAGATGCGTACCCCCAGGTGGTCACTCACCGGCAGGCTCGCCGCCGGGTGGTGGCTGTAGCTCGCCGGGCCTTGTTCGTGCGCGCGCGGCGAAGCCAGCCACACTTGCAAGCCGTGCAGGCGCGAACCATGGGCCAGGGCATCTGCCGGCGTACGCTCGACATGGGCCACGCCGCTGCCAGCCGTCATCCAGCTGACATCGCCGGGGAGCACCCGCTGCTCTGAGCCGAGGCTGTCCTTGTGCAGGATCGCCCCCTCGAACAGGTAGGTCAGGGTTGAAAGGCCGATGTGCGGGTGCTGGCGGATGTCCATGCCATGCCCCGGGGCATAGTCGGTTTCGAGCATATGGTCGAAGAACACGAACGGGCCGACGCTACGGCACTGTGCTGCCGGCAGCGGGCGCAGGATCGGCTGGCCCTCGACCGATTCGGCACGTGGGCGGATGATCAGGGGGCTGCTCATGCGGTGGGCTCCAGGCGCGGTGGAAATGCCTCAAGCATAGCGGTTTGCCTGGTGCGGCTGAACCGTATCGTTTGCCGGCCGGTCTACTGTTTCCATACCCGTAGAAGGAAGCTGCCCATGATTGCCCGAGCGCTGGCCTGCGTGTTGTTGTCTGGCTGGCTGTGCCAGGCGGCACAGGCACGCGACTACCGCTACAGCGATGCCCACCTGCACTACGTCGACTTCTTCCAGGAGAGCGAAGGCATGCCGGCGTTGCTAAAGGCCATGGATGCCGCAGGCATCGAGCAGTCGATGATTTCCGGCATACCGGTGGCCAAGAAATGGCATGAAGACGAGCCCAAGCGCCCGCGTTATTACGCCGGTGACGATGCCGATGCCTATTGGTACAGCGCCACCGATACCTACGTGGCGGCCGCCCTGCAGCAGTTGCCGATTGAGCAGCGGAAACGCTTTCATCCGTTCCTGACTGGTTTCAACCCGGTGGACAAGAACGCTGTCAGCCATATCGAACGCATGCTCGATATGTACCCGGGGCTGTGGGAGGGAATCGGCGAGGTTTTCACCCGTCACGATGACCTGACAGCGCTGACCAGTGGCGACACGCCGCGCGCCAACAACGAAGCCATGACGCGCATTTACCATCTGGCGGCCGAGCGGGACCTGCCGGTACTGCTGCATTCCAATATCACTTCAAAACGCGAGCGTAACCCGCTGTACCTGGCTGAGATCGAAGAGCCGCTGCGCAATCACCCGCACACGCGGTTCATCTGGGCGCACGCCGGCAGCAGCATGGAGATCCACCGGCACCAGACGCAGATGGACTTTTTGCTCCCGGTGCTGACGCGGTTGCTGGAGGATTACCCGAACCTGTATGTCGACCTGTCGTGGAGTGTGCTGCAGCCCTATCTGCTGGATGACAAGGGCGTGCCGCGCAAGGCCTGGGTGGCATTGGTCGAGAAATACCCGGAGCGGTTCATGCTGGGGTCGGATGTGGTGGGGCGGTTTGGCAGCCTGGGGGAACAGATGCACGGGTTCAGGCCGTTTCTGGATGCTTTGCCTGAGAATGTAGCGAACAAAGTGGCCCGCGATAACTTTCTGGCCGTGCTGCCCAGGCAAAAATAGGGGGTTGCCTGTACTGGCCCTATCGCCGGCACAGGCTACAAATGAAAACGCCCCGAACCAGTCGGGGCGTTTTCGATTACCGCATCAGCGTCTTACTTGCCTTCCCAGCGCTTGAGCACCAGGGTGGCGTTGGTGCCGCCGAAGCCGAAGCTGTTGCTCATGACCGTATCGATCTTGGCGTTTTCTTCGGTTTTGCGCAGGATCGGCAGGTCGGCGACCTCCGGGTCCAGTTCGTCGATGTTGGCGGAGCCGGCGATGAAGTTGTTTTCCATCATCAGCAGGCAATAGATCGCCTCGTGCACGCCAGCGGCGCCCAGCGAGTGACCCGACAGGCTCTTGGTCGAGCTGATCTTCGGTGCCTTGTCGCCGAATACCGCGCGAACGCCCTTGATCTCGGCAACGTCACCGACCGGGGTCGAGGTGCCGTGGGTGTTCAGGTAGTCGATCGGGGTGTCGACGGTGGACAGTGCCTGCTGCATGCAGCGGATGGCGCCTTCGCCGCTCGGGGCAACCATGTCGTAGCCATCGGAAGTAGCACCGTAGCCAACGATTTCGGCGTAGATCTTGGCGCCACGGGCCAAAGCATGTTCCAGCTCTTCGACGACAACCATGCCGCCACCGCCAGCAATGACGAAGCCATCACGGTCGTTATCGTAGGCACGCGAGGCCAGTTCCGGGGTTTCGTTGCGCTTGGTCGACAGGGCGCCCATGGCATCGAACAGGAACGACTGGCTCCAGTGTTCTTCTTCACCGCCACCGGCGAAGACGATGTCTTGCTTGCCCCACTGGATCTGCTCCAGGGCGGTACCGATGCAGTGTGCCGAGGTGGCGCATGCCGACGAGATCGAGTAGTTCAGGCCCTTGATCTTGAACGGGGTGGCCAGGCACGCCGAAACGGTGCTGCCCATGGTGCGGGTAACGCGGTATGGGCCGACGCGCTTGACGCCTTTCTCGCGCAGGGTGTCCAGCGCTTCCATCTGGTTCAGGGTCGAGGCACCGCCGGAGCCAGCTACCAGCCCGGTACGCGGGTTGGAAACCTGCTCTTCGGTCAGGCCTGCGTCCTTGATCGCGTCCTGCATCGCCAGGTAAGCGTACGCCGCGGCGTGGCCGACGAAGCGGTATACCTTGCGGTCGATCAGTTCTTCGAGGTTGAGGTCGATGGACCCGGAAACCTGGCTGCGCAGCCCCATTTCCTTGTATTCCGGGTTGAAACGGATACCCGGACGGCTTTTACGCAGGTTTTCGGTGACGGTAGCTTTGTCATTGCCCAGGCACGATACGATGCCCAGACCAGTGATAACGACGCGGCGCATGCGAATAACCCTTAGAAATTGTCAGTGGAAGTGAACACGCCGACCCGCAGGCCTTCGGCAGTGTAGATCTCACGGCCGTCGACGCTGACCGAGCCATCGGCGATGGCCATGTTCAGCTTGCCCTTCAGGACACGCTTGATCTGAATGTTGTAGGTGACTTTCTTGGCCTCTGGCAGTACCTGGCCGAAGAATTTCACCTCGCCCGAGCCCAGGGCGCGGCCGCGGCCCGGCAGGCCTTGCCAGCCGAGGAAGAAGCCTACCAGCTGCCACATGGCATCGAGGCCCAGGCAGCCCGGCATGACCGGATCGCCTTCGAAGTGGCAGGCGAAGAACCACAGGTCCGGGTTGATATCCAGCTCGGCGACCAATTCACCTTTGCCGTACTTGCCGCCTTCTTCGCTGATATGGGTGATGCGATCGACCATCAGCATGTTCGGCGCGGGCAGTTGCGCATTACCTGGGCCGAACAGCTCACCGCGACTGCAGCGCAGCAGGTCTTCCCGAGTAAAGGCGTGTTGTTTGGTCATGCGAGCTCCTCAATAACCCCCTGCGGCAGGGGATGAATCTTCCCGGCCGGCCTGATACGCATCGCGTTCAAGACGGCAGCCTACAGGTAGACTATTGCGTTGTGGTGAAAGTCACAGTGCACCCGGTGAAAGAAGTACAGGTGTGCACTGAAACGTCTATTTTCAGGTCCGATGATGGTCCTGTCCAGTGTTTAAGACTGCCGCACTTTAGCATTTATCGCCAGTCGCGGTTGTCTGACCGGGTAACCAGCGTTCCAGCACCTGCTGCAGCTCGGTACGGCGCAAGGGTTTGCTCAGGTAGTCGTCCATGCCAGCGGCCATGCAACGCTCGCGGTCACCCTGCATCGCATTGGCAGTCAGGGCGATGATCGGTAACCCGGTGCCGTTGGGCAATTGGCGGATACGCCGGGTGGCTTCATAGCCGTCCAGGTGCGGCAGCCGACAGTCCATCAGCACGGCGGCAAAGCGCTGGCGGCTGACCAGGTCGACGGCCTCAAGTCCATCTTCGGCTGTGCATACCGCCAGGCCCAGGCTGCGCAGCATGGCTTCGATGACGCTCTGGTTGACCGGATTGTCCTCTACCAGCAGCACCTGATCACTGCCGGGCGCCGTCGTTTTCGCGTGCGTTGGCAACGCCGGTCGGCTGGGGGGAGGGCTGGCCAGGGCCAGCGGCATCTCCAGGGTAAATGTAGAACCCAGGCCTTCGCGGCTTTCACCGCGCAGCTTGCCGCCCATGCGTTCGGCCAGGGTGCGGGCGATCGACAGGCCCAGCCCGGTGCCGCCATAACGGCGGGAGATCGAGCTGTCGGCCTGCTGGAAGGCCACGAACATCATTTCCAGGCGGTCGCTGTCGATGCCGATACCCGTGTCGCGCACACTGCAGGTGAGCCAGATCAACTGCCGGTCGAGCACCTGCCAGCGTGCTTCGACCTGAACCTGGCCGCGTTCGGTGAACTTCAGTGCGTTACCGACCAGGTTCAGCAGGATCTGGCGGATGCGCGTGGGGTCGCCGTTCACTTGCAACTGCTCGATGTCGGCCGGCAGTTGCAGGTGCAAGCCAAGGCCACGCTGCTGGGCACTGTGCTGGAACGACAGGACGCAGCTGGTAATCAGCTCACCCAGGTTGAAATTGATGTGTTCCAGCTGAAGCGCAGCGCGTTCGATGCGCGAGAAGTCGAGGATATCGTTGATGACTTTCAGCAAATGCCCGGTGGATTCGCTGGCCACTGCGGTGTAGTCGGCCTGTTCGGTACTTAGCTGCGTGGTTTCCAGCAGCTGCAGCATGCCCAGCACGCCATTCATCGGGGTGCGCAGCTCGTGACTCATCATCGCCAGGAAGTCCGATTTGGCTCGGTTGGCTTGCTCGGCTTCCTCGCGGGCCTGGATCAGCTCGGCAATGGCCTGCTTCTGTTCATCGCTGGCCTGCTCCAGGGCGTTGGCCAGGTTGTTGATATGGCGGGCCAGGTGGCCCAGCTCGCTATCATCGACCACGGGCAGCGGGGTGTTGTACTGGCCCTGCTGTATGGCCTTGACCGCATGGCCCATGTCGCTGATCGGCTTGGCCAGGCTCAGGGCCAGGCGGCGCGCCAGCAAGAAGGTGAACAGCAAGGCGAACAGCGCCAGGATGCCGGCCTTGATCACGATTTCCTGTTGGCGTTGGCTGAAGGCGTCATCGGACATGCCGACGATCACCCGGCCCAGGTAGTCATCGCCGATCGCGGGTGTGGCGGCCTTGCCCTGCTGCAGGAAGTCGCTGTCCAGGCGGATTTGCTGCAAGCGTATGGGCGCCTGGAACACCTCTACGCGCTGCGCGCGGTTGGCGCTTTCGTCGGACTGCTCGACGTACACAAGGATGTGGTTGCGGCTGTCCTGCACCTCGAGGAAGCGCACGTGCGGGATGCTGAGGGTGGCGCGCATCAGGCCTTCGAGCACCTCGTTGTTGCCCGAGATCACCCCGTACTCCGAGGCCGGGGCCAATTGGTTGGCGATCAGCTGCCCGGTATGGTTCAGCTCCTGGCGCAGGTCCTGGATGCGCACGAAGGTGAAGAAGCTGATCAGCAGCAAGGTCAGTAGCAGGGCAGGGCCAAGGCTTATGATTTGCGTGCGGGTGTGGATGTCCCAGCTCAGGCCTTTGCTCATGGGGTGGGCTCTCCTTCGGCCAGGGCCTTGGCGGCGGCGGACGGATCGATCGGTTGCAGGCCCAGGGCGCGCGCCACCTGCTGGTTGCCACTGACGCCGAAACGGGCCGGATACAGGCTGCGCGGCCAGCGCCCCGGAGGCTGGTCGAGCAACTGGTCAAGTACTGCCAGCCAGTCCTCCTGGTCGCTGTAGGTACTGGCCAGGGCGCCGGCGCGAACAAAGCCGGCGTTCGGGCCGATCAGCGCCATCTGCCGGCCATAACTGCTCAGCAACAGGTTCTTCGCAGTCTTGGAGTTGTACAGGTCCGGGTCATCCAGGCCCAGCAGCACATCGCTGTTACCCAGCAGGTGCTGCAGGGGCCGGCTGTCACGCAGGTCGGGCCAGTCCTGGGCAATGATTTCCAGGCCCAGCGGGCGGGCAGCATGGCGCAGCTCTTCGAGCAGGAAACCACTGTGCTCGCCGTACAGCACACCAATGCGCTGGGCCTGTGGCAGCAGGTAGCGCGCCAGGCGCAGTTGCCGGCCCAACGGCGGGTCGCTCCACAGCAAGGTGAGAAACGCCGGGCGCGACTTTCCCAGGCGCTGTTCAGCCTGCACCCGGCTTATTCGCATGGCCAGGGCTGGCGGGCCGGCGTTTTCACCCAGGCGCCACTCCAGGGCAGCACTGTCGAGCAGAATCAGGCGCTGGTCGGTCTTGAGCTGGCCAGGGCGTGGCAGGTCAGCGGTGGTCTGGAAATGCACATGATCGTGCGGCCGACGGTTTTCGAGTGCGGCGACGAAGCTGCGGATGCCGGGCTGGTCTTGCGCGCCTACCAGCAGAATTTCGCTGGCGGACAACGGCCCCAGGGGCCACAGACACAGCAGCAACAGGCGCAGCACCACGGCCATCAGAACGCCAGCTCCGCGCTGAAGCTGAGGCGGTGGCGGCTGTCGTAGCGGTTCTGCACGGTCGTGGTCGGCTCGTCGTCCAGGCGTTGCTGCCACAGCGCCGCCAGCTCCAGGTTGCTGCCCTGCACCCGAAGGCGCTTGGCCAGGCGCAGGTCCAGACGCTCGTAGCGGTACTGGTTGAGCGCATCGTCACCGTAGTAGAACAGCGCACTCGACCAGCCATCGCCCCATTCGCGCATCCAACCGACCGAGCCGCTGTTGCGGGCGGTGAGGCGGCGGTCGTCGGGGTTGCTGGCCCAGGCATCGACATAGGCATAGGTCAGGCGCAGGCGGTCACGCAGGGTGGGGCGCCAGTCCAGTTGCGTCTCGCTGCCGCTGAACCGGGCCTTGTTCGCGTTGCTGGCGACGTACTGGTTGTTCTTCAGGGGCTCGCTGATCATGCCGGTGATCTCGTCGTAGAACAGCTTCACATCCAGGCTCAGGTCGATGTCGCTGAAGTAGCCGTTGTAGCCCAGTTCGCGCGAGCGCATGCGCTCTTGGTCCAGGTCGCCCGGGCCGCGGGTCTTGACGAAGTACTCACCGTGCTGCTGGCCGAACGCATTGGGGCTGAGGTTCTTGACCGTGTAGCTCCAGTTGATGTTGTTCTCGAACATGTCGGGCGAGCGCACCGCCTCGGAATACACTGCACGCAGGCCGTGGCGCGGGGTGATCAGGTAGTTGACCGCAACGCGCGGGGTCAGCGAGCTGCCCGACAGGCGCGAGTCTTCGAACATCGCCCCACCCTGCAAGATCCAGTGCTCGTCGGCGCGCCATTCCAGCTGGCCGAACACGCGCCAGGTCTGGTCGTCGATGCTGCCGTTGAAGTAGGTCTGCGAGTCGGCACGGTCATAGCGGTAGTTCATGCCGCTGAGCAGGCGCAGGCTGTCGGTCAGGCTCAGGGTGTCCTGGATTTCCAGGTCGTAGCGGGTTTCGCGGGTGCTCTGGTCGACATCGCCGCAGACCACGCTGCTGCCGCCCTTGTTGTTCCACTGATCCTTGATGGTATCGACCAGCGCTTGTTCTGCCGGGTTGCTGCTGGGTGGCGGGTTGTTGGCGCCGCGTGCGACCAGCTCGGCGTAATTGGGGTTCATCTGCCACAGCCGGGTCAGTTCGGGGCTGAACGACAGTGCGGCATCACAGGCCCGCCAGACCTGTTGGCGGTCGAAATGCTGTGCCGAACCTTGCACATACAGGCTGTGGTCGGGATTGAAGTCGATGTTCCAGCGCACCGACCCTGCGTAGTCCTTGGCATTGACGTCGGCATTGTCGCCGCGCTGGGTAACGTAGGGGAATACCGGCTGGTAGGTATAGGGCCGCTGGTTGCTGCCTTCTTTTGCCGCCAGTTGCCATTCCAGGGTCTGGTCGACCGCCAGGTTGTGGCTGGCACTGAGGTTGAAGCGGGTCAGCCGGCGGCTGTCCCGGTAGTCCTGGCCGAACTGATCGTGGTCGAAGCCGTCGTCCTGCTGGCCCGACAACGACAGGCGCATGTCGCCGCCATCCCAGCCGAAGCCGTGGCTGGCATAGAAGTCGTTGATGCCGTCCTCGCCGCGGGTCACTTTCAATCGTGTGCCATGGCTGTCGGCGGGGTTGCGGGTGAGGATGTTGACCACCGCCATCAGCGCATTGGCACCGTAGCTGACCGTGTTGGGGCCGCGGAACACCTCGATGCGCTCGATGTCTTCCATGGCCAGGGGGATATCGCTCCAGTCCACCGTGGCCAGGCCAGCCCGGTACACCGAGCGGCCATCGATCAGCACCTGCATGCGCCGCGCTTCGCTGGCGTTGCTGCCGTGGTAGTTGACCGTCGGCTGGTTGCCGGCGCCGTAGCCGATCATCATGCCCGGTACCAGGCGCAGCAGTTCGGGGATGTCGCGGGCGCCGCTGGCGCGGATCAGCTCGCTGTCGAGCACGGTCATGCTGCCCGGGACTGCCGCCGGGGATTGTTTCAGGCGCGTGGCGGTCAGAACCTGCGGCAGGTCGCTATTGTCGATGAACAGGTCGTCGGCCATGGCCGGGCCACCGAGCAGGGCAGTCAGTATCAGCAGGCGCGGGAACGGGGGCGAGCCAGGGAACACGGGGCAGCCTTGTATCAGGATTGAAACAGGCATGGTAACTGACCTTGGCGTATTTTCCAGTGATCTGCGTCGGCTGTTCTGGCCCTTTCCCGGATGAGCCCGTTTTCACAGCGGCTGAACGCTGTGCTGTATCTGTGGGAGCGGCCTTGCCCGCGACGAGGCCAGTACTGACACTGGTTCTGTAGCAGGTGAGCCGTATAATGGCGGGGTCGCCACTTAACTTTTGGCTTTAACGGATTGGATATGACTGAACAGCAACCTGTTGCAGTTCTGGGCGGCGGCAGCTTCGGCACCGCCGTGGCGAACCTGCTGGCGGAAAACGGTGTGCCGGTGCGCCAATGGATGCGCGACCCGGCGCAGGCCGAGGCCATGCGCGTCAATCGCGAGAATCCGCGCTACCTCAAGGGCATCCGCCTGCAGGATGGCGTGGAGCCGGTCAACGATCTGCTGGCCACCTTGCAGGCCGGCGAGTTGATCTTCGTCGCCCTGCCATCAAGTGCCTTGCGCAGTGTGCTGGCGCCCCACGCCGAGCTGTTGCGGGGCAAGGGCCTGGTCAGCCTGACCAAGGGTATCGAGGCGCAGAGCTTCAAGCTGATGAGCCAGATCCTTGAAGAGATCGCCCCTGACGCCCGCATCGGGGTGCTGTCGGGCCCCAACCTGGCCCGCGAGATCGCCGAACATGCGCTGACCGCCACAGTGGTCGCCAGCGAGGACGAACAACTCTGCCAGCAAGTGCAGGCTGTACTGCACGGGCGTACCTTTCGTGTCTACGCCAGCGCCGACCGCTTCGGCGTCGAACTGGGTGGGGCGCTGAAAAACGTCTACGCCATTATCGCTGGCATGGCCGTAGCCTTGGGCATGGGCGAAAACACCAAGAGCATGCTGATTACCCGGGCCCTGGCCGAGATGACCCGCTTCGCCGTCAGCCAGGGTGCCAACCCCATGACCTTCCTTGGCCTGGCCGGTGTCGGTGACCTGATCGTCACCTGCTCCTCGCCCAAGAGCCGCAACTACCAGGTGGGCCATGCGCTGGGCCAGGGGTTGAGCCTGGAAGAGGCTGTCAGCCGCCTGGGCGAGGTGGCCGAAGGCGTCAACACCCTCAAGGTGCTCAAGGCCAAGGCGCAGGAGGTACAGGTGTACATGCCGCTGGTGGCGGGCCTGCATGCCATCCTGTTCGAAGGCCGCACACTGAACCAGGTGATCGAGCACCTGATGCGCGCCGAGCCCAAGACCGATGTCGATTTCATTTCCATCAGCGGTTTCAACTGAGCCCTTGGCGGCTCTGACACGAGCAAGGAGCAACACATGAACGATACGCCCGAACGCGCCCAGCGCGAGTCGATCATCCTGCGGGTGCTGTGGATGCTGGTGTTCCTGGTGGTCTGGCAACTGGCCGAATTGCTGCTCGGCGGCCTGGTGCTGGTGCAACTCATCTACCGACTAGTGTATGGCGCGCCCAGCGCCAGCCTGATGAACTTCGGCGACAGCCTGAGCCAGTACCTGGCGCAGATCGGCCGCTATGGCAGCTTCCACACTGAGCAGAAGCCCTGGCCATTTGCCGACTGGCCAGCACCGCGTGCCCCGGAAGGCGAGGCGCCGCATGCCGTGGCACCGGCCCCGCACCCGGTGCGGGACGAGGAACCCAAGCTGTGAAGCTGTGGGTGCTGCGCCACGGTGAGGCGGAGCCGCGGGCCAATACCGACGCCGAGCGCCGCCTGACCGGCCATGGTCGCGAGCAGGTGCTGCACAGCGCTGCCCGCCTGCTGGGGCAGCCGCTGCAGGCGATTATCGCCAGCCCCTACGTGCGCGCCCAGCAAACGGCGGCGCTGGTGCATGACACGCTGGGTCTCAGGGAACCGGTGCGTACCGTGCCCTGGTTGACGCCAGAGAGCGATGTGCAGCAGGTCATTGGCGAAATCGAGCGCCTGGGCCTGGAGCATGTACTGCTGGTCAGCCACCAGCCGCTGGTGGGGAATTTGATCGGTGCGCTGGAGCATGGTCACCAACAGCAACCAGCCGCCATGAGCACCGCCAGCCTGGCGGAGCTGGAAGGAGATTGGCCGCTGGCTGGGTTGATGACCCTGCTGGCGATCAACCCACCGGTGTGATTCCTCGGCAAATCGATAAGGCAACTGGTATTTTTGTCAGTTGCCGCACTTGATGGCCTCTTGCTAGCGTTGCCTCAAAGCAATCAGGGAGGGAGCAGCGGATGAGCGGTGAGATGCGGGAGCTTTTGAGTTCCCTGGACCTGCAACCCACCGTAGACAAGGTGGGGCAAGGCGTTACGCTGGATTTTGCCCAGTACAGCCTGCTGCGCGACTCGGCCGACGCCAAGCTCTACCAGCTGCTGCACAAGGTCAGCCGCAACGGCAACCTGGAGCCCGCCACCAGGCAGCAAAGCGAGCGAGACCTGCGCACGCTGCAGGAAGCCTGCCTGCGAGTCTCCCACCTGCTACAAACAAGTTGCCTTGCCTTGCGCCGTCTGCAACTCGACTTTCAGGACCAGCGCCTGGCCCGTGAGGCGCTGGAAAGCCAGTTGGCCTACATGCAGGCCTGCTTGCGCCGGTCTCTGGCCAGCTTCGACCGCTCGGCGTGACCTGATAGCCCTCGCCGATGACCTTTCCGAATGTTGCTGAATCGCGCCCCGATGCCGACAATGAGCCATCATCTTCCGTCCGGACCAGGCGCCATGTCGCAGCAGATCTTCTTCGCTCATGCCAACGGTTTCCCTTCGGCCACGTATGGCAAGCTGTTCGCTGCCCTGGCGCCGGACTACCAGGTGCAGCACCTGGCCCAGCATGGCCACGATCCGCGCTTTCCGGTAGACGACAACTGGCAGAGCCTGGTCGATGAGCTGCTGCATCACCTGGCGCAGCAGGACCAGCCCATCTGGGGTGTCGGGCATTCGCTGGGGGGGGTGTTGCACCTGCATGCTGCCTTGCGTCGCCCCGAGTACTACCGCGGGGTGGTGATGCTCGACTCGCCGGTGCTCACCCGTGCCGACCAGTGGCTGCTGCGCACCGCCAAGCGTTTCGGTTTCATTGACCGCATTACCCCGGCCGGCCGCACCTTGGGGCGCCGCGAAGTTTTCAATGACCGCGACAGTGCCCGGGACTATTTTGCTGGCAAGTCACTGTTTCGCCATTTTGACCCCGACTGCCTCGAAGCCTATGTAGAACATGGCCTGCAGGCGATGGAGCAGGGGCTGCAACTGCGCTTCGATCCGGCTACCGAAATCAGTATCTACCGCAGCATCCCGCACACCAGCCCCGCGCCTGCGCGGCAGTTGCAGGTGCCGCTGGCCATGGTGCGCGGCGAGCGCAGCAACGTCATTCGCCGTCACCACACCCTGGCGGTGCGCGGCATGCCCAAAGGCGAATATCACAGTGTGCCCGGCGGCCACATGTTCCCGCTGGAGCGCCCGACCGACACCGCCAGCCTGATCAAGGGCCTGTTCGACCGCTGGAGCCAGGCATGAGCGCGCAGGTGCAGGAAGTGCGCCTGAGCCTGGGCCATATCGAACTGGCGGCACACCTGTTCGGCCCCGAGGACGGGCTGCCGGTAATTGCCCTGCATGGCTGGCTGGATAACGCCAACAGTTACGCTCGCCTGGCGCCGCAACTGAAGGGCCTGCGCATCGTCGCCCTGGACCTGGCCGGGCACGGTTACTCGGAACACCGTCCGCCTGGTGCCGGCTATGCCCTGGCCGACTACGCCCACGACGTGCTGCGGGTTGCCGAGCAGCTGGGTTGGCAGCGTTTCGCCCTGTTGGGCCACTCGCTGGGCGCAATCATTTCGGTACAACTGGCCGGCGCCTTGCCCGACCGGGTCAGCCACCTGGCGTTGATCGACGGCGTCATCCCGCCGACCGGGGCCGAGCAGGACGCAGGCGAGCGCTTGGGGATGGCACTGCAAGCCCAGCTGCGGCTGGATGGCAAACGCAAGTCGGTGTACGCAACGCTGGAAGAAGGCGTACATGCGCGGATGAAAGGCGTGGTCGCGGTCAGCCGCGAGGCTGCAGAATTGCTGGCGCAACGTGGCCTGATGCCGGTACCCGGTGGCTACAGCTGGCGCAGTGACAGCCGCCTCACCCTGCCATCGCCGGTGCGCCTGAGTGAAACCCAGGCCATGGCCCATGTGCGCCGGGTGAGTTGCCCGGCGCTGTTGGTGGTGGCCGCCGACGGCATGCTGGCGCGCCACGCCGCGTTGCTGGAGAAGCTACCCTTTGAGCAGGTGACGCTGCCCGGTGGTCATCACCTGCACCTGAATGATGAGCAGGGCGCGGCCCTTGTCGCAGACTGTATCAATCGCTTCTTTGGCTTTGCTTGACTTGCACCGGACAAGTGTCGAGGCTTGGCGGGTTGAACAGGGAGACAACCATGCAACTGCCAGACATCCTGGAGCTTCACTTCGGCGCCGCGCGCCGCCTGGTTCGCCAATGAGCGCGCCTGTTGCCATCCGTACTGCTGTCGCCGCCTGCCTGGCGCTGGCCAGCCCTGGGTTGTGGGCCGGCAGCCTGCCGGTGCCGGTGGACGCAAAGGTCGTTGACCAGCGTCCGGCCGTGGAGCAAGAGCGCGTCTACCCCATGGGCCCGCTGCGCAAGATCAGCGGCCGCCTGCGGGTCGAAAACAAGGTCGAGAGCCGTGGCCAGGTCAGCTCGGTAACCTACGAACTGCCGGTCGAACGTACGGCCCGTGAAGCCTTCACCAGTGCCCGCGAAGCACTGCAGCGCGAGGGTGGTTACCCGTTGTTCTGGTGCCAGGGCCGCGATTGCGGCGAGGCCAGCCTGTGGGGCAACGATGTGTTCGCCAACGCCCGCCTCAACGGTGGTGACGAGCAGCAGGCGTTCATCCTGCTACGCCGCTCGGCTGAGGAGGCCGACACGCTGGTCGCGCTGTACAGCGTTACCCGTGGCAACCGCCGCGCCTACCTGCATGTGGAGGAGTTCGTCGCCGCCAGCCCGCTGGGCGAGCTGCTGCCTACTGCCGCCACGGTGATGCGCGAAATGCGCGACACCGGCAAGCTCGACTACCCTGACCTTGCTGCGCCGCAAGACACCTGGGTGAACCTGCTGGCCCGCAGCCTGAACCTCGACAGCACCTTGCGCGCCAGCCTCAGTGGCGCCCAAGCCGAAGCCTGGCGCGAGGCGCTGGTCAAGGCCGGGGTGCGTAATGGCCGCCTTGAAGTCGGTAGCGCACCCACCAATGGCCTGCACCTTGAATTGATCCGTTGAACGAGCGCCACCATGGTTAACAATGACCGCCTGCTGATCCAGATTCTGCTGCTGGCCTTGCTGGGTGCCGGCCTTTGGGTGATGGCGCCGTTCATTTCTGCATTGCTGTGGGGGGCTATCCTGGCTTTTGCCAGTTGGCCGCTGATGCGCTTGCTGACACGTGTGCTGGGCGGGCGTGAAACCCTGGCGGCGAGCCTGCTGACCACGGCCTGGATCCTGATCGTGGCACTGCCGCTGGTGTGGCTGGGGTTCAACATGGCCGATCATATTCGCGATGCCACGGCGTTTGTGCGTGACGTGCAGGTCGACGGCCTGCCCGACGCGCCGGCCTGGCTGGGTGGCATTCCATTCGTGGGCGAGCGCCTGGTCAACGGGTGGCAATCGCTGGACCAGCAGGGCGCGGCCTTGGTGGCCTCGGCCAAGCCCTACTTCGGGCAGGTGGGCAACTGGTTGCTGGCGCGCAGCGCGCAGATCGGCAGCGGCGTGCTGGAACTGACCCTGAGCCTGGTGTTCGTGTTCTTCTTCTACCGCGACGGGCCACGCCTGGCGGCATTTGTGTTGCGCTTGCTGCACCGTTTGATTGGCGAGCGCGCTGAGTATTACCTGGAGCTGGTAGCCGGTACTGTGCAGCGGGTGGTCAACGGGGTGATCGGCACGGCGGCCGCGCAGGCCCTGCTGGCGCTGATCGGCTTCCTGATCGCCGGGGTGCCCGGGGCGATCGTGCTGGGCCTGGTGACCTTCATGCTCAGCCTGATCCCCATGGGCCCGCCACTGGCCTGGATCCCGGCCACTGCCTGGCTGGTGTGGAAGGGCGAATACGGCATGGCGGTGTTCCTGGGTATCTGGGGCACCTTCGTCATCAGTGGCGTGGACAACGTGCTCAAGCCCTACCTGATCAGCCGTGGCGGCAACCTGCCGCTGGTGATCGTGCTGCTGGGTGTATTCGGTGGCTTGCTTGCCTTTGGCTTCATTGGCCTGTTCATCGGGCCGACCTTGCTGGCGGTCGGTTACAGCCTGCTGCTGGACTGGAGCCGTAACGCCGCACAGCAGCCGCCCCAGCAGTAAGCCTGTAACGGCCTCTTCGCGGGCACGCCCGCTCCCACAGGTACTGCACAGTCTTCAAGACCTGTGTCGTACCTGTGGATTCACCCGCGAAGAGGCCAGCACAGGCAGCCCAAAGTGCTGATCTTTACGCATTCTTTATACCTCACCCCATCCCCAGATCTCGCCCCTTTACGCCCCTCCCTAAGACAATTTCCCCAAAGCGGCCCAAGCCGTAACACGGGGAGAACCACTCATGAACATGCTCGACGGGCTGTCACTGCTGCTGGCAGTGGCCTTGGCGTTTTATCTGCTGGTGGCGCTGTTGCGCGCCGATCGCAGCTAGGGAGCGACCATGCACAGTTACGATTTCGCCTTGCTCCTGGCGTTCTTTGCCATCGTGCTGCTACCGGCACCCTGGCTTGGGCGGTTCTACTTCAAGGTCATGGAAGGCCAGCGCACCTGGCTGTCGCCGCTACTCGGCCCGGTCGAGCAAGCTTGCTACCGGCTGGCGGGGGTGAACGCCAGCCAGGAGCAGAACTGGCGGCAGTACACCCTGGCCCTGCTGGCCTTCAACCTGGTCGGGTTCCTGCTGCTGTTCGCCGTGCTGTTATTGCAGGGCTACCTGCCGCTCAACCCGCAGCACCTGCCAGGCCAAGAATGGTCGCTGGCGTTCAATACCGCCGTCAGTTTCGTGACCAACACCAACTGGCAGGCCTACAGCGGTGAAGCGTCGGTCAGTTACCTGAGCCAGATGCTCGGCCTGACCGTGCAGAACTTTGTCAGTGCTGCCACCGGCCTGGCCGTGCTGGTGGCGTTGTGCCGTGGCATTGCCCGGCGCAGCGCGTCGACACTGGGCAACTTCTGGGTCGACATGACCCGTGCCACCCTCTACTGCTTGCTGCCGCTGTGCTTGCTGCTGGCGCTGTTGCTGGTATGGCAGGGTGTGCCACAGACCTTTGCCGACTACGTCCATGCGCTGACCTTGCAAGGTGCTGACCAGACCATTCCACTGGGGCCGGCTGCCAGTCAGATCGCTATCAAGCAATTGGGTACCAATGGTGGCGGCTTCTTCGGCGTCAACTCGGCGCACCCGTTCGAAAACCCCACCGCCTGGAGCAACCTGTTCGAGGTGGCTTCGATCATCCTCATTCCGGTGGCCTTGGTGTTCACCTTCGGCCACTACGTGAAGGACCTGCGCCAGAGCCGCGCCATCCTCGCCTGCATGCTTGCCCTGTTCCTGATCGGTGGCAGCACGGCGTTGTGGTCCGAGCATCAACCCAACCCGGCGCTGCAGAGCCCGCAGGTGCAGCAGACCGCGCCCCTGGAGGGCAAGGAAAGCCGCTTCGGCACCACCGGTTCGGTGCTGTGGACGGTCACTACCACCGCCGCCTCGAACGGCTCGGTCAACGCCATGCACGACAGCCTGAACCCGCTGACCGGCATGGTGGCGATGGTCAACATGATGGTCGGCGAGGTGATCTTCGGCGGCGTCGGCGCGGGCCTCTACGGCATGCTGCTGTTCGTCCTGATCGCGGTGTTCCTGGCCGGGCTGATGATTGGCCGCACCCCGGAATACCTGGGCAAGAAACTGCAGGCCCGTGAGGTGCAGTTGCTGGTGGCGACCCTGCTGGTGATGCCGGTCGGCGTGCTGGTGCTTGGCGCCATTGCTGCCAGCCTGCCAGGCCCGGCAGGGGCAATCAGCAACCCGGGGGCGCACGGTTTCAGCCAGCTGCTGTACGCCTATACCTCGGGCACGGCCAACAACGGTTCGGCGTTCGCCGGTTTTGGCGCCAACACGGTGTACCACAACCTGATGATCGGCCTGGCCATGCTCATCGGCCGCTTTGGCTACATCCTGCCGATCCTGGCCTTGGCCGGCAGCCTGGCGGCGAAGAAAAGCGCGCCACAGGGGCAGAACAGCTTCCCCACCCACGGCCCGCTGTTCACCGGCCTGCTGCTGGTGACCATCCTGCTGGTCGGCGGCCTGACCTTCCTGCCGACCCTGGCCCTTGGGCCAATTGCCGAACACCTGAGCCTGGGTTTTTGAGGACCGATCATGAACATGCCCATTCCTGAAGTGAATACCCGGCACACTGCCAAGGACCAGACCCGCTTCGCCGCGCTGTGGCGCCCGGCGCTGGTGCAGGCGTTTGTAAAACTCGACCCGCGCCAGCTCAAACGCTCGCCGGTGATGCTGGTGGTGGCCCTGACCGCAGTGCTCACCACCGTGCTGTGCTTCGCCCCCGGTAACGGCGTGAGCACGGGTGTTGCCGTGCAAATCGCCCTGTGGCTGTGGTTTACCGTGCTATTCGCCAACTTCGCCGAAGCCCTCGCCGAAGGCCGTGGCAAGGCCCGCGCCGACAGCCTCAAGGCCGGTAGCCAAGGCCTGACTGCCCAGCGTCGCCAGCGTGATGGCAGTTACGAGACGGTTGCTGCCAGCGCGCTGCGCAAGGACGACGTGGTGCGCGTGGTAGCGGGCGAGATGATCCCCGGTGACGGCGAGGTGCTTGAAGGTATCGCGGCGGTCAACGAGGCCGCCATTACCGGCGAGTCTGCACCGGTGATCCGTGAGTCCGGCGGCGACCGCTCGGCGGTCACCGGCAATACGCGGCTGGTCTCCGACTGGCTGCTGATCCGCATTACCAGCAACCCGGGCGAGTCGACCCTGGACCGCATGATTGCCCTGGTCGAAGGTGCCAAGCGACAGAAGACCCCCAACGAGATCGCCCTCGACATCCTGCTGATCGGCCTGACCCTGATCTTCCTGATCGTGGTGGTGACCTTGCAGCCGTTCGCCCACTTCGTGGGGGGCAGCCTGCCGCTGATTTTCCTGGCTGCGTTGCTGGTGACGCTGATTCCCACCACCATCGGCGGGCTGCTGTCGGCCATCGGCATCGCTGGCATGGACCGGCTGGTGCGGCTGAACGTCATTGCCCGTTCGGGCCGTGCAGTGGAAGCCGCCGGTGACGTGCATACGCTGATGCTCGACAAGACCGGTACGATCACCTTCGGCAACCGCCGCTGCAGCGCGCTGCATGCAGCACCAGGCATCGCTGCCAAGGAACTGGGGGAGGGCGCCTTGCTGGCCTCGCTGGCTGACGATACCGCCGAGGGTAAGTCGATTGTCGAGTACCTGCGCCAGTTGCACGACTTCGTCGAGCCTCCCGCCGGTCAGTTCGAAGCCGTGGCCTTCAGCGCCGAAACGCGCCTGTCGGGCATCGACTACCAGCAGCACCGCTACCGCAAGGGCGCGGTAGATGCCGTGCTGGCGTTCGTCGGCATGCAACGCCTGGAAATGCCCCCGGCGCTGGCCCGCGAAGTGGAACGTATTGCCCAGAGTGGCGGCACACCGCTGCTGGTGTGTATCGACAAGCGCCTGCTTGGCGTGATCCACCTCAAAGACGTGGTCAAACCCGGCATCCGCGAGCGCTTCGCCGAACTGCGCAAGCTGGGCATCCGCACGGTCATGGTGACCGGCGACAACCCGTTGACTGCCGCTGCCATCGCCGCCGAAGCGGGGGTGGATGACGTACTGGCCGAGGCCACGCCCGAGAAGAAGCTGGCGCGCATTCGCCAGGAACAGAACGACGGTCGCCTGGTGGCCATGTGCGGCGACGGCGCCAACGACGCCCCGGCACTGGCCCAGGCCGACGTGGGCATGGCCATGAACGACGGCACCCAGGCTGCGCGCGAGGCGGCCAACATGGTCGACCTGGACAGCGACCCGACCAAGCTGCTGGATGTAGTACAGGTCGGCAAGGAGTTGCTGGTGACCCGCGGTGCGTTGACCACGTTCTCCATTGCCAACGACGTGGCCAAGTACTTCGCCATCCTGCCGGCACTGTTTGCGGCCATCTACCCGCAGCTGGGCGTACTCAACCTGATGCACCTGGCCAGCCCACAGAGCGCGATCCTGTCGGCCATCGTGTTCAACGCGCTGATCATCATCGTGCTGATCCCGCTGGCGCTGCGTGGTGTGCGGGTGCAGGCGGCCAGTGCGGCGCACCTGTTGCGGCGCAACCTGCTGATCTACGGGCTGGGCGGCATTGTGGTGCCGTTTGCCGGGATCAAGCTGATCGACCTGCTGCTCAATGCCCTGAACCTGGTCTGAGGAGGCCGCCATGAATGCTTATGTACGCCCGGCGTTGAGCCTGGCCCTGTTGATGACGCTGGTGACCGGCGCACTGTATCCGCTGGCAGTGACCGGCATCGCCCAGGTTGTTTTTCCGGACCAGGCCAATGGCAGCCTGGTGCGGGATGACCAGGGCCAGGTGCGCGGCTCGGCACTGATCGCCCAGGAATTCAAGGGTGATGGCTGGTTCCATGCACGGCCGTCGGCAGGCGCTTACGCCACGGTGGCCAGCGGTGCCAGCAACCTTTCGCCAAGCAACCCGGCGCTGGCCGAGCGGGTCAAGGGGGAGGCGGCTGCGCTGTATCAGGTGCAGCAGGGGCCGGTGCCGCAGGCGTTGCTGACCACCTCGGGCAGCGGCCTCGACCCACACCTGCCACCGGAGGGCGTTGCCTATCAGATCCCACGTGTGGCGGCGGCGCGGAAACTGCCGGTGGAGCGCTTGCAAGCCTTGCAGGAAGAGGCCACCCTCCACCCATTGATCGGCCCACCGGTGGTCAATGTACTGGCGTTGAACAAGGCGCTTGAGCAATTGAGCCACTGATATTGGGGCCGCTTTGCGGCCCTTCGCGGGCTTGCCAAGCAGGCCCGGTGTTGGTCGACTGTCGCAAATCCTGAAGGATGAAACATGAGTGATTCCGCCCGCGCAGATGCGCTGTTGGCTAACCTACCGCGCACCGGCCGGGGTCGGCTGAAGGTGTTCCTTGGCGCCGCCCCCGGCGTCGGCAAGACCTTCGCCATGCTGCAGGCCGCCCACGGCCAGCAACGTCAGGGTGTGCAGGTACTGGCCGGGGTGGTGGAAACCCACGGCCGTGCTGAAACCGAAGCGCTACTCGCCGGCCTTCAGCAGCAGCCGTTGCTGCGCAGCCAGTACCGTGGTGTCACCCTGGAGGAAATGGACCTCGACGGCCTGCTCAAGGCTGCGCCGGCCTTGGCTCTGGTCGACGAACTGGCCCACACCAACGCCCCCGGCAGCCGCCACGCCAAGCGCTGGCAGGACGTGCAAGAGCTGCTGGCCGCCGGCATCGACGTGTACACCACGGTCAACGTCCAGCACCTGGAAAGCCTCAACGACAAGGTGCGCGACATCACGGGTGTACAAGTGCGTGAAACCCTGCCGGACTGGGTACTGCAGGAAGCCTTCGAACTGGTGCTGATCGACCTGCCACCCCGCGAACTGCTCGAACGCCTGCGTGAAGGCAAGGTTTACGTGCCCGAGCAGGCGCGGGCGGCCATCGATGCTTACTTCTCGCAAACCAACCTCACCGCCTTGCGCGAACTGGCCATGCAAACTGCCGCCGCGCAGGTCGATGCCGACCTCGCCGACGGCTATCGCCAGCGTGGCCAAGAGGCCCCGGCCTTGCGCGGGCGGCTTCTGGTAGGCGTGGACGGCGACGACCAGGCCGAACGCTTGGTGCGCCATGCCAGCCGCGTGGCGCAACGCCGCCACCTGCCCTGGAGCCTGGTGCATGTGGACAACGGCCGCCTGCGCGACGAAACCGCGCGTCACCGCTTGCAGGCCGCGCAGCAGCTGGCCGAGCGCCTGGGCGGCGAGGTGGTGCTGCTAAGGGCTGGCGAAGTGGCGCGCACGTTGATCCAGCATGCCGCCGAACGGCGGGCCAGCCTGGTGCTGGTGGGGCAGTCCCGTGACCGCCTGCGTCGTCGCCTGTTCGGTGCCGGTGTGGCTGCGCGGCTGCTGCGCGAAAGCCATGGGCTGGAAATCAACGTGCTGGACCGCGACGTGCAGCCGCACGCACCGCGGTCGGCGGTGCGGCGGGTGTGGGTGTGGCGCCACTACCTGCTGGCGCTTCTGGCCACGGTCATGGCGGCGGGGCTGGCCTGGGCGGTGTCGAGTGTGCTGGCGCTGCCCAACATCTCGCTGGTGTTTCTGGCTGCGGTGTTGCTGGTGGCGGTGCGCAGCAGCCTGGGGCCTGCGCTGGGCTGCGCCGCGCTATCGTTCCTGACTTACGATTTTCTGTTTATTCCACCCAATTTCTCGTTCAGCATCCAGCGCGAAGAAGACGTGCTGACCCTGGTGTTCTTCCTGCTGATGGCCGCGCTTACCGGCAACCTGGCGGCACGCCAGCGCCGCCAGTTGCAGGCGCTGCGCGAAACTCAGGCGCAGACCAGCCAGCTGCTCGACCTGTCGCGCCGGCTGACCGTGGCCACCGACCGCCAGGCCGTGTTCAATGCCGCCGGCCAGCATCTGGACGGCTGGCAAGACATGCAGGTGTGCCTGCTGGAGCGCAACGCCGAAGGTCAGCTGCAGGTTGCCAGCGGCGAAGCCCACGCCTTCAGCGACACCGAACGGGCTGCCGCCGATTGGGCCTGGCAGCACGGCCAGGCTGCCGGCCACGGCAGCGACACCCTGCCCAACGGCCGTTGGTGGTGGTGGCCGCTGGCGGTGGACGAGCAGCCGCTGGCGCTGCTGGGTGTGCGCCCGCGCAACGGGCAGCCGCTCAACGACCCACGCCGGCGCCTGCTCACGGCCCTTGGCCAGCCACTGGCTCAGGCCCTGGCCCGCGCACGTTTGGCCGAACAACTGGAGGCCGCGCGCCTGCACGGCGAAACCGAGCAGCTGCGCAGCGCTTTGCTGGCCTCTGTGTCCCACGACCTGCGCACGCCGTTGACTGCCATGCGCGGCAGCATCGACAGCCTGCTGGCGCTGGGCGAAGCGATACCGGCCGAGGACCGCCGCGAGTTGCTGGAGGGCACCCGCAACGAGGCCGAACGCCTGGACCGCTATATCCAGAACCTGCTGGACATGACCCGCCTGGGCCACGGCGGCCTCAAGCTGGCCCGCGACTGGGTAGCCCCGGCCGACATCGTCGGCAGTGCGCTCAACCGCCTGCGCGTGGTGCTGGCGCCGCTGCGGGTGCACACCGATGTGCCGGCCGAGCTGCCGTTGCTGTTCGTGCATGCGGCGCTGATCGAACAGGCGCTGGTCAACGTGCTGGAAAACGCCGCACGCTTTTCCCCGGCCAATGGCCGGCTTGAGCTGCAGGTGGCCGTGCATGATGACCAGTTGCGCCTTACCGTCAACGACCAGGGCCCCGGCATTCCGGTCGCCGACCGCGAGAAGATCTTCGACATGTTCTATACCGCAGCCCGTGGTGACCGCGGCGGGCAGGGCACAGGCCTGGGCCTGGCAATCTGCCAGGGCATGATCGGCGCCCATGGCGGGCAGATTCTGGTGGGCGAAGGCATCGATGGCCAGGGCACCGGCATCACTCTATGCTTGCCGCTACCCCCTCAACCTGAAGCCGAAAGCGAAACGCCATGAGCCAGTCCGCCACCCTGTTGGTCATCGACGATGAACCGCAGATCCGCAAGTTTTTACGCATCAGCCTGGCCTCGCAAGGCTACAAGGTGCTTGAGGCGGCCACTGGCACTGAAGGGCTGGCCCAGGCTGCACTGGGCAAGCCGGACCTGGTGGTGCTCGACCTGGGGCTGCCGGACATGGACGGCCAGCAGGTGCTGCGTGAGCTGCGCGAATGGAGCGCGGTGCCGGTGATGGTGCTGTCGGTGCGCGCCAGTGAGGTGCAGAAGGTGGATGCGCTGGACGGCGGGGCCAACGATTACGTGACCAAGCCGTTTGGCATCCAGGAATTTCTGGCACGGGTGCGGGCCTTGCTACGCCAGGTGCCACAGGCGGGGGGCTCGGAAGTGGCAGCCAGCTTTGGGCCGCTGACCGTGGATTTTGCCTTTCGCCGGGTGACCCTGGACGGTGTGGAGGTGGCGTTGACGCGCAAGGAGTACGCCTTGCTGGCGCTATTGGCCGGGCACCCAGGGCGGGTGATTACCCAGCAGCAACTGCTCAAGGATGTCTGGGGGCCTACCCATGTGGAGAATACCCACTACCTTCGGATCGTGGTGGGCCATCTGCGGCAGAAGCTGGGCGATGACCCCACGGCGCCACGGTTCATCATCACCGAGGCAGGGGTGGGGTACAGGTTGGTGGCGCCGACCACATAATCCCTGTGGGAGCGGGCGTGCCCGTGAAGAATCCAGCGCGATGCATGGCACCGGCTGCGCCGGTGTTCGCGGGCATGCACCCACATTGACCGCATCGCCCTCAAGTCATGCGCAGTACCTGCGGGTGCCGGCTTGCCTAGGGGCCAGAGTAGATTCAGGGCGCTGTTCTCGACTCCAGATCCATTTCCGTGGGCCACACTACGCGGGGTGCCAGGCGCAGGGCGAACTCACACCAGAGTACATCGTTGTGGTCCTTGGGTTCACCGGGTGGGGGCAGTGCCGAAGGGCCTTCCTGCATATAGGTGCAGATATAGGCCCAGGCGTGCTGGTCGGCGCCCATCGTTACAAGAGGGAAACGGTCAATAACGTTGTTCGTGCCCGGTGCGACGATGGACAATGTGACACCCCATTTGAAAATAAATCCGCCGTTTGGCAGCGAGCCATTCTGCGACCAGCGCTCGGCGCGAACTTGTGACCAGTCGTAACTGACCACCACGATTTTCCCTTTGTCGAAAGGGTTCCACCATTGACGCTTGAAGTTGTAGGCGTAAATTTTTTTGCGGACCCGGTTGAAACGGATTGGCAGGTCTCGGGGAGCTGCCAGATCCGCCCGGAACAGAATGATGATGCTCCATGAGAATAGTGAGTACATACCAACGAGTAGGAGTATGCTCTCAATGTCTGTTGGGTCCGTATGGAGGATCATCCAAGGAAGATCAACCAAGATCGAAATCAGATAGATTAATGTCAGTGCCGAAACGACACCACGCCATGCCATTGCTGAACGAGAGATTTCGAGGTAAATATCATCTTGATGGTTTGGCGCGTGAGTGCCCAGGTGCGGTTCCAGAATCGGTGCATCGAGAGGCGACGGCAAGTCTTCTTTCCACCCAGGGCAGGGTGGTATCAGTATTGGACCGCTCATTGACTGTCGCCTCTGTTGGAGCGGATATTATTTTCCTTGAGAACGATTCGAGCGCATGCGGATTTGTCATGTCTATCGGGCCAGTAGCTTAGGGTTAACTCAACGGCCTGGAGAGTGTGGTAGTCGGACAGTGGCAGCGTTCCCTGGATGCTGAGTGTTCCAGTTACTTCATCCAGCTTTATAACTGGCTGCATAGGGGAAGTCCTTGAGAAGAGGTGCCTGGACTCTTTATTTTCAGCGTGCAGTGTTAACGGTGATGAACTGTCGGCTGACAAATTAGCTATTTCGCAGCCTCTGGCTCCGTGATGCAGAATTAGACTCCACTGATAATGCGAGAGGTGCTGATTAAAGTGTGGCATGCGCATGAAGTAGTCGAGGCTGAAACTTGCTGGCACCACATTTCCGTCGTCAGTAAACATCGTGGATGCAACTTCTCGGTGAATGGCGTGGTTTATATCGAATTGGATCTGGATCGAGACCTCCGCATGCAAACCGATGATGGCCGCGTTGAGGGCTCCAATGGCCGCGTCCATATCAGTTTCGGATACCCATTGGCGACGTGATTGAGGTAGTCCCCACCTAGCATTTCCGGCCCAAAGCTCCGTTGGTGATGATTCTTTCCGCTTGGCCGAAGTTGCGAGCAGATAGGCTGCCATGCCCAACGTCATGCTTAGGCCTATTGGGCCAAGCAAAGCGCTATATCCAAAAACGGCCCAGACTCCAAATGCTGCGGCCCCAAATGAAGTGGCACTTGCGAGCTGGTACAACTGAGTCGCAGCGTTATCTCCTGTTTTCTTGGATCTCAGGCTTGCAAACCTGTATTGAGCCCCATCCATGACGCCAGCAATCGCCGCAATGCCGGCCCCAAATCTGACCATACCGGTAGCCAGGGAGGTCGTTGTCACTGTTCCTGGCCACGGAATCTCCGGGCGTATCTGCGCAACGAGAAGCCCTGCCGTTTCTACACTAGTACCCAGTAAACCAAGCGACGAAGACCAGATTGCCGCAAGCGCCTCCGGGTTGTGCTGATGCGTTTCCTGCAACGTTCGATAGTTGTTGCGCAGGCTGTCCTGATGGAACCATAGGCCCCCCAGGGCAAACAGCAGTTGGACACTTGCACCACTGGCTACTCCATCCCGCAAGCTGCGCATGACATCGCTAGCCACGCTTTGCGCGGCCATCGAGCTGACTTTCAATCCATCAGTAACCTGCGTGCGCAGCGTACCCGTACCAATCGCAATATTGCGCACCAGCTCCCCGACGCCACCGGCCGCACCCTCCCTTAACTGCACCAACCGCGCCTGCAAACTCTCGGTACTTTCAAACGCCCAGAGCACCACCTCGATCATCTGGTTACGGTTGCCCGCTGCCGCAATGTTGATCGCGCCACTCAGCACCATGGCGCGTACCTTGCGGCCCAAGGGATCACGGAATTGCTTGTCTACCTGCTGCAGAAACGCATCGGTCCGTGCCTGCACCGCTTCATTGAGCAGGCTCATGTATTCGCCCACTGTCAGCGACACGCGCAGCGGCGTCACCTGCTGCCCGGCGAACAGCGCAAATGCCGAACGATGTACGTGGCCGATCAGCGTCCTGGAACGTTCACTGATGTGCTGGCTGAGTGCATTCCCAGCGCTGTTGGTCGCGGCCAGCAACTGGCCAACGGCATCCTGTATCGGCTTGATCATCAACAGCTGGCCATCGGCGGTGCCGGCGATACTTTTGATGATGTCGTACACCTTGCCGAAGTCATCCCCGGACAGCCCGCTGGCCACCTGCTGCATCAGCTTCTGGTTCTTGGCCAGCAACGCTTGGTAAAGCAGGCTACGGTCGTCTTCCAGAAGCTGCTGCCAGATATGCTGGGTCATCCCGAGCGGCTGGCCTTGCGCGGGTAGCGCTTCAGTGGGCCCGCCGGCCAGACAGGCCGCCATCATCTGTATGAAGTGCTCCACCGAAACAGGGTCTTTCGCGTCATAGTCGAAGTAGCCGATCTGCTGAAACGCACGTTTGGCGTAGTGGTGCGCGTACAGCTTGCCTACCTGGTCGACCATCGACTGCCAGTTTTTCAGCTCGCGGTCGTAATCCGCCTGGAAGTCGGCACGGGCGCGCTCGTCGTAACGCTCTTCCAGCCGCTTGCGGGCCCCCTCTTGCCTGCGCGCGATGTCGCGTTCGCTCTGTGCTTGCAGGTCCACCGGAGGGAAGTGTGTTTTGACCCCTAACGGGCTTTTGTTCCACTGCTGGACCCGCCGGGCCTCGCGCTTTGCGTCCTCGGCCCCCAGAGCAGCAGCGGTGGCGGCATGCAGTTCGCGGATGCCCAGTAACGCTTGCGAGGTGAAATACTCGAAGTGGCGCTGGGGTTGGGCACGCCACTCCTGCATGGCCTGCACCCAGCCCGTGCGCTGCGCGTTGAGCTCCATCACCATCCCGACCGGGTCGGGCAGGGTCAGCGCCAGCACGCCGTTGGGTAGCTGTTCCTGCAGGATGACCTTGCGCACATGGTTGCGGGTTTGATCCCCGCGGCCCAGTCGGCTGTAAAAGCCATGAACGCTGGTAAACCTGGCAGAAGAAAACGTAGAGAACTCCAGCACATTTTCCATGCCGAAGCGGAGGGGCATAGGCCTCGCGCAGCAGCATGATCGGCAGGCCGGAGCGTTCGCAGGCATTGCAGCTGCCGTATGTGTTGGGTATCTCTTCCTGCATGGCAATGTGGACGGCTTTGCTGGTGCTCATGAATAACTCCTTGCCTGCGGCAGGGCGGCCACGATGTGCGACCAGGCGCGGTCGTCGTAGCAGGCGAAACGCGATGCCAGGCGTTGTATGCCGGCCGCTGCCTGTGCCACGTCGTGCTGGATGGTGGGATGTTGAAGGAGCAATGGGTGGACCATGACCATGTGCAGGCACATGCACTGGATATCGGCACGGTCGCGAAGGCCCTGCCTGAAGGCCTTGAGGAGCAGATTCATGGCATGAACGGGCGCGTTTTCGGGCAGGGCTGATGGGCCTGTGAATTGCCAGGGGGCGCCGGTTTGCTGCACGGCATTCAGGCGACGCCAGGCGCCGAGCAGTTGAATGATCTGCGGCGCGAGGTGCTGGGTAGCCCTTGCCGCATCAGGGACGACCAGCTCGCCAGCCGGCGGTTGCCGTTCGAACACCGCGCAACTGCCACAGCCATCGGGGTGCAGCCAGCTACGAATGGGCCCAAGGACTTGGGCCGCGTTGCGCATGGTTGCGCGCAGCAACACCAGGCGTACAGGCTCGAACCAGGCGGTGATGCCGTGCGGCGGCGGTTGGTGCAGCACATGGCATTGCTGGCTGATGTGTCGGGCGATGAGGTCGGCGGGTTGCTCGCTGACTAGCCAGCCACACACATAGTGCCAGGTGGCCGTTGCCTCACGTGCGGCGCAGGTCGCGCTGAGTGCAGCAAGGGCTGTGGGCGCTGCACCGGGTTTGGCAAGCTGCACCAGGGCTGGCCAGTATTGAGGGTCCTGGACTAGCCCGCGGCTATCGACGCGCACTACCGCATCGTCACCCAGCGTCTCGGTGAGCGATGCAATGCTTAACGGGTGCTCGGGCGTGCACCCCGCAAACGGGTCCAGTAGAAGATACAGGGCCTCTTCTGGTTGGCGCAGCTGGGTCGCGAAGCGATCGACCCACTGCAGGTAGCCCTGCGCGGACTGGCTCGACATGAGAAGTTCCTTTGTCTTCTTGATGGCGAGCAAAAATCTAACGAGGAATCAATTCTGTAGGGAGTTATCGGCTTCCTAACGTGCTGTAGGACTTTTCGTTTTCGGATGGGGCGGCTCAGGACCTTGGGGATTCTGTTTCAAAGCATTGGCGCATGACGTCCAGGTAACGTCTGGCGCCCAGGCCCAACGGGCGCGACTTGATCCAGATGATGTCCACCCACAGGCGCAGGCGGCTGGCCATGTTGTCAAAGCGCACCTCGGCCAGTGCACCGGATGCAATCAGCGGTTCAACCAGCGGCTGCGGCAGGTAGGCCCAGCCCAGGCCGGATTGCACCAGGTCCAGCGTAGCCAGGTAGCTGTCGGTCAGCCAGATACGCCGCGACAGCACCATGCGTGGGTCCGACCCGGTGGCCTTGCCTGAGGCCACGATGATCTGCCGTTGTTCGGCAAAGGCCTCTTCAGGCAGTGGCGTGCCGCTGTTCTGCCCGGCCGGATGGCGCGGCGAGGCGACGGCCACCAGCAATTGGCTGCCGGCTTCGAGGAATGACTCGCGCTCGTCGATGCCGGGCCGTTCGAACACCAGTGCCAGTTGCACACTGCCGTCATGCAGCAGGCGAATGGCTTCGGTCTGGGTGGCGGAGCGCACCTCGATTTCCAGGCTGGGAAACTCCTGGGCGAGGATCTCCAGTGGCTGGCTCCAGCGGCCGGTCTGCAGCTCGGGCGCCATGGCGATGGTCAGGCGCTTTTCCAGGCCTTTGTGCAATTGCAGGGCCTGGGCATCCAGCAGGTTGAGCTGGCAGATCACCTGCCTGGCCTGGGGCTCCAGCGCCAGCGCGGCGCTGGTGGGCAAGGCTTTGCGTGTGGCCCGGTCGAACAGCGGCAGGTCCAGCTCCGCTTCCAGTTGGGCGATTGCCATGCTTACGGCCGAAGGCACACGGCCCAGCTTGCGCGCGGCAGCGGAGAACGAGCCGGCATCCAGCACCGCGAGGAAAATTGCCAGGGAGTCGCTGGAGAAGGTCATGTTCGGTGAACCTGATGTTGGGGCGTTGTGAGCGAATAGTAATGGATGGAATTGCCAAGGGTAGGGCTTGAAGTATTCGGTGTTTGTGAGATCGAGCGCCGCGCGGGCGGCGCTCGATCTGACAGGCGACGAACTTCCAAGGGCGAACGCTCCAGCCTCACCCAGATCCCTACAGCCCTTCGCCCAGCACCCGGTCAATGCAGTCGACAAAGTAGTCCACGCTCGCCCGGGTGGTGCACATCGGTGGCTTGATCTTGAGGATGTTCAGGTAATCGCCGGTCGGCTGCATGAAGATGCCTAGGTCACGCAGGCGATTGCACAGCGTCATGGTTTCTTCGGTGGCCGGCTCCAGGGTTGTGCGGTCGCGCACCAGTTCCAGTCCCAGGTAGAAGCCTGAACCATGTGCCGCGCCCGCCAGCGGGTGCTTGTCGACCAGCGCTTGCAGGCGGGCCTTGAAGTAGCGCCCGGTGTCGCGGGCGTTGTCCCACAGGCCTTCTTCCTGCATCACGTCCAGCACCGCCATGCCGATGCGGCAGCTGACCGGGCTGCCACCGGCCGAGGAGAAGAAGTAACCCTCGGCCTCCAGCGCCTCGGCGATCTCGCGGCGGGTGATGACCACGCCTAGCGGCTGGCCGTTGCCCATGCCCTTGGCCATGGTGATGATGTCGGGCACCACACCCTGCTCCTCGAAACCCCAGAAGTATTCGCCCAGGCGGCCATAACCCACCTGCACTTCGTCGGCGATGCATACCCCGCCACGGGCGCGGACCTTGGCATAGGCATCGCTCAGGTAGCCGGCTGGCAACGAGATGCCGCCAGCATTACCGTACACCGGCTCGCAGATGATGCCCGCCAGCTGGCGGCCACGGGCATCCAGGTCAGCCAGTTTGGCGTCGACGTCCTGCAGGTAGTCGGCGGCGCTGTCAGCACCGCGGAAACGACCGCGGAAGGTGTTCGGTGCTTCGACCGGGTGTACCCAGTCCGGGCGGGTTTCCAGGGCTTGCGGGTTGTCGGCGATGGACGTGGAGATGGCGTCGGTAGCCACCGACCAGCCGTGGTAGGCCTCCAGCACGCTGAGCAGGTCACGCCCGCCGCTGTAGGCCCAGGCCAGGCGAATCGCCAGGTCGTTGGCTTCGGTGCCGCTGTTGACCATGAACACCCGGTCGAAACCTTCGGGTGCCAGCGCCAGCAGGCGCTCGGAGAACTCGGTGATGGCGGCGTAGTGGAAGCGCGAGTTGGTGTTCAGCAGCGACCATTGCCGCGCCGACTCGGCGACCATGCGCGGGTGGCCATGCCCTAGCACCGCGACGTTGTTGAGCATGTCCAGGTACGAACGGCCCTGCATGTCGATCAGGTAGTTGCGCCAGCCGCGTTCGATGTGTGGCGGCTGCGCGTAGTAGTGCTTCTGCGAGCGGGCGAAGCTGGCGTCGCGGCGGGCCAGCAGGGCTTGCGGATCGGGTAGCGGCTCGGCTTCGCAATCGAAGCCCAGCAGCGCGGCTGGCGACGGGCACAGGGCCAGCCAGGCGGCAGCGTGTGACGTGGTGGCGAAGAATGGCGGCTGCATGCCGCTGTCCAGGCACAACTGCACGCTGAGGAAACCACAGCTGTTGCCCAGGGGCTGGCCTTTTTCCACGGCCTGGCCGTCTGCCGGTGCGTTTTCCAGGCCGTGCAGCCACAAAGCCCAATGCGCGGTGCGCAGGCAGCCACGGCCGTCGCCGTGTCGCTGCCAGGTGCCGGGTGCTGGCGCTTGCACCAGGCTACCGTTGGGCAGGTGCAGCTCAACGCCGAGGGCGCAGGTGGCGGGCTCTTCGGGGCGGTCGATGTGGGTTTGCGACAGGCGATATTGCCCGTGCAGGCTGCAGGCCGGAGCGGCTTGCGAAGCCAGCAGACGCTGGTCGAAACCGGGCTGCTCCCAGTTGCCGGCCTCGCAGTGTGTGCTGAGTACCCCCAGGTCCACCCGTGTTACGGCCTGCCCGGCCAGCTCGGGGAGCAGGGGTGCGCAACCGTTGAAGTCCGGCGCCTTGGGTTGCAGGCCCGCAGCCTGCAGGATGGCCGCCTCCATCAGGGCGATGGGCACGGCGGTGGCAGTGTCGAAAATTTCCCATTCGTGAGCAATGTTGTCGCGGGTGTACTGGTTGCCCGGGTCGACGGCGAGCTGCTTTTCACTGCTCAGCACCAGTACGGCAGCGCGGTTCAGCACCAATGGCCACAGCGCGCGCAGTTCGGCCTCGGTCAACGGGTTGAGCGCCTGGTAGGCCCGCACGGCTGGCAGGATGCGCAGTGGGTCGCCCTCGGCGTGGTGCAACAGCGCAGCGCAGGTTACCGACAGGTCGGCGATGCGCCAGGTGCGCAGCAGGTCGCCGAAATCGATCACGCCTTGCAGTTGCCACTGGCGCTGGGCATCACGGGCCCACACGGTGTTGTCGTCGGTGATGTCCAGGTGCACGGCCTGACTCGGCAAGTGATCAACCAACGGCATCAGGCGCTCTCGGGCCTGGCGGGTGGCGTGTTCGATGCGGGCGCGCTGCCCGCTGTCCTGCAGTACCGGCAGCAGATGATCGATCAACGCCTGGGCATGCTGCGGGTCCCATTGCAGGGTGCGCGCAAGGCCTGGGTGGTCGAAATCGGCCAGGGCCTTGTCCAGCTTCGCACAGAGCCCGCCCAGCTCAGCCATCAGGTGTGGCTCCATGTGCTTGAGACGGGTCAGCGGCTGGCCTTCGATGTAATCGAGCAGCCGCAGGCGCAGTGGTTGTTCGTCGATGTCCAGTTCCAGCAACCCCACGCCGTTGTGGGCCAAGCGTACGGCGGGTACCGGCAAACCCTGCTCGCGCAGGAAGGCCAAGGCGGCGTGCTGCGCTTCAAGTTCCAGTTGGGCATAGCTGCCGTGGCAGGCCTTCAGCACATAGCCACCCTGGGGCGTGGTCACGCGAAAGTTCAGGTCTTGCTGGCTGCCCAGTACCGAAAGGTTGCCGGCAACGCCGTAGTGGGCCTGAAGCACGGCGTGGGCATGGGTTTCGCTCAGCGTTGGGCTGGGCCGGCCGGAGCGCTGTATCAGCGTGGCCAGGGCAGGGGAAGCGGGCGGGTGTTGTGGGCTGGACATGGCTCTACCGTTGGTACTTGGGGTTGACGGTGAAGAATTTATGCCCGAATCGATTGATGATGGAAGACGATTGTTGTCAGAAAAATTGATAACTAGGCTGAGTTATAGAAAATCAATGGGGGGGCCGCTTTGCGGCCCTATCGCGACACAAGGCCGCTCCCACAAAGACCGCGCAGCAGTCTCAGTGCTTCCTGTGGGAGCGGGCGCGCCCGCGAAGGGGCCGGCCTTTGCAGCACGTTGATCAGCCTTAGGGCGAAGTTCCGGGCTCAGCGGGCATCTGTACCTTGATCAATGCCGACTCAAGCAAAACCCGCAGCGCCTCCAGCTCATGCATCGAGGTCATCATCAGGATCGAAGGCGGGGATTTTGGCCGAAGCAGCAGCCCCCCAAAGCTAACTAACGGCATTCACCTCCAAAAACGCCGCCTCCAGCAACTGCCGTGTATACGGATGCTGCGGCGCATGGAAGATCGCCTGCGCATCCCCTTGCTCCACCACTTGGCCATGCTTGATCACCATCAACTGGTGACTCAGCGCCTTGACCACCGCCAGGTCATGGCTGATGAACAGGTATGTCAGGTTGTACTTCTGCTGCAGGTTACGCAGCAATTCCACCACTTGCCGCTGGACAGTGCGGTCCAACGCGGACGTGGGTTCGTCCAGCAGAATCAGTGCGGGCTTCAGCACCAGCGCCCGGGCAATGGCGATGCGCTGGCGTTGCCCGCCGGAAAACTCATGGGGGTAGCGATGGCGCGTGCGCGGGTCCAGGCCTACTTCCTCCAGGGCCGCAATAATCGCCGCTTCCTGTTCCTGCGCGGTGCCAATGCCGTGAATGCGCAGCCCTTCACCCACAATGTCCGCCACGCACATGCGCGGGCTCAGGCTGCCAAACGGGTCCTGGAACACCACCTGCATTTCCCGCCGCAGCGGCCGTACGGCCTTCTGGTTCAGCCCTTGCAGGTTCTGCCCATGGAAGCGGATGCCGCCCTGGCTGGAAATCAGCCGCAGGATCGCCAGGCCGAGCGTCGACTTGCCCGACCCGGATTCCCCGACAATCCCCAGCGTCTGCCCTTGCGGCAAGCTGAAGTTGACCCCGTCCACGGCCTTTACATGGTCAACCGTGCGCCGCAGCAGCCCCTTCTTGATCGGGAACCACACCTTGAGGTCATCCACTTCCAGTAGCGGCGCGCCCACCGGGTTGTGCGCCGGCAGCCCGCTGGGCTCGGCATTTATGAGCATTTGGGTGTAGTGGTGCTGTGGCGAGCTGAACAGCGTGGCGCATTCGGCTTGCTCTACAATTTGCCCGCGCTGCATCACGCACACGCGGTGGGCGATGCGACGCACCAGGTTCAGGTCATGGCTGATCAGCAGCAGCGCCATGCCCAAGCGCGCCTGCAGTTCCTTGAGCAGGTCGAGAATCTTCAGCTGCACGGTCACGTCCAGCGCCGTGGTCGGCTCATCTGCAATCAGCAGTTCCGGCTCGTTGGCCAGTGCCATGGCGATCATTACCCGTTGGCGCTGCCCGCCCGACAGCTCGTGGGGCAGGGCCTTCAAGCGCTTGTGCGGCTCGGGAATGCCGACCAGGTCCAGCAGCTCCAGGGTACGTGCGGTCGCTTCCTTGCCGGTGAGGCCCTTGTGCAGCAGAAGGATTTCGTTGATCTGCTTCTCGATGCAGTGCAGCGGGTTGAGCGAGGTCATCGGCTCCTGGAAGATCATCGCAATGCGGTTGCCGCGAATGCGCTGCAGGGTCTTCTCGTTCTGCTGCAGCAGGTCCTTGCCTTCGTAGCGGATGCTGCCGCTGGGGTGGCGGGCCAGGGGGTAGGGCAGCAGGCGCAGGATCGAGTGCGCGGTGACCGATTTGCCCGAGCCACTTTCGCCCACCAGCGCCAGCGTCTCGCCTTTGCGGATGTCAAAGCTGATGCCATCCACCACCCGGTTGACCTGGTCCCCGGTCACGAACTCCACGGCCAGGTCCCGCACTTCGATCAGGTTCTGTTCACTCATGTCACTTCCTCGGGTCGAAGGCATCGCGGGCGGATTCGCCGATGAACACCAGCAAGCTCAGCATCAGCGCCAGTACGGCAAAGGCGCTGATGCCCAGCCACGGCGCTTGCAGGTTGGACTTGCCCTGCGCCACCAGTTCGCCCAGCGATGGCGAACCGGCGGGCAGGCCGAAACCGAGAAAGTCCAGGGCGGTGAGGGTGCCGATGGCGCCGGTCAGAATGAACGGCATGAAGGTCATGGTCGAGATCATGGCGTTGGGCAAAATGTGCCGGTACATGATCGCGCCGTTGCGCATGCCCAAGGCACGGGCGGCGCGCACGTACTCCAGATTGCGCCCACGCAGGAACTCGGCGCGCACCACATCCACCAGGCTCATCCACGAGAACAGCAGCATGATGCCCAGCAGCCACCAGAAGTTGGGCTGCACGAAGCTGGCCAGGATGATCAGCAGGTACAGCACCGGCAGGCCCGACCAGATTTCCAGAAAGCGCTGCCCGGCCAGGTCGACCCAGCCGCCATAGAAGCCTTGCAAGGCGCCGGCGATGACGCCGACGATGGAGCTGGCCACGGTCAGGGTAAGGGCGAAGAGTACCGAAATGCGGAAGCCGTAGATCACCCGCGCCAGCACGTCGCGGCCCTGGTCGTCGGTGCCCAGCCAGTTGTCCGTGGAGGGTGGCGCCGGGGCGGGCACGCGCAGGTCGTAGTTGATGCTCTGGTAGCTGAACGGGATTGGCGCCCACAGCACAAAGCTGTCTTTCTTGGCCAGCAGTTCGCGGATGTACGGGCTCTTGTAGTTGGCCTCCAGCGGGAATTCGCCGCCGAAGGTGGTTTCCGGGTAGCGCTTGAACGCGGGGAAGTACCATTCGCCGTCGTAACGCACGGCCACCGGCTTGTCATTGGCGATCAGCTCCGCGCCCAGGCTCAGGCCGAACAGGATCAGGAACAGCCACAGCGACCACCAGCCACGGCGGTTGGCCTTGAAGCGCTCGAAGCGCCGGCGGTTGAGGGGGGACAAGGCCATGTCAGTGCTCCCGGCTGGCGAAGTCGATGCGTGGATCGACCAGGGTGTAGGTCAGGTCGCCGATCAGTTTCACCACCAGCCCCAGCAGGGTGAAGATGAACAGGGTGCCGAAGACCACCGGGTAGTCGCGGTTGATGGCCGCTTCGAAACTCATCAGGCCCAGGCCGTCGAGGCTGAAGATGACCTCGATCAGCAAGGACCCGGTGAAGAAGATGCCGATGAACGCCGACGGGAAGCCGGCTATCACCAGCAGCATGGCGTTGCGGAACACGTGGCCGTACAGCACCCGTGGCCGGCTGAGGCCCTTTGCCTTGGCGGTGACCACATATTGCTTGTTGATCTCGTCGAGGAAGCTGTTCTTGGTCAGCAGGGTCATGGTGGCGAAGTTGCCGATGACCAGCGCGGTGATCGGCAGTACCAGGTGCCAGAAGTAGTCCAGCACCTTGCCGGTGGTGCTCAGCTCGTCGAAGTTGTTGGAGGTGAGGCCACGCAGCGGGAACCAGTCGAAGTAGCTGCCCCCGGCGAACAGCACGATCAACAGGATGGCGAACAGGAACGCCGGGATGGCGTAGCCGACGATGATCGCCGAGCTGGTCCACACGTCGAAGTGGCTGCCGTGGCGCACCGCCTTGGCGATCCCCAGCGGGATCGACACCAGGTACATGATCAGTGTGCTCCACAGCCCCAGCGAGATCGACACCGGCATCTTTTCGACAATCAGGTCGATCACCTTGGCATCGCGGAAGAAGCTGTCGCCGAAGTCCAGCTGGGCGTAGTTCTTGATCATGATCCACAGGCGTTCTGGCGGCGACTTGTCGAAGCCGTACATGCGCTCGATTTCGGCGATCAGTGCCGGGTCCAGGCCCTGGGCGCCGCGGTAGTTGGAACCGGCCACGGAAACCTCGGCGCCGCCACCGGCAATGCGGCTGGTGGCGCCCTCGAAGCCTTCGAGCTTGGCGATCATCTGCTCTACCGGGCCACCGGGGGCGGCCTGGACGATGATGAAGTTGATGACAAGGATACCGAACAGGGTCGGGATGATTAGCAGCAGGCGCCGCAGGATATAGGCCAGCATGTTAGTTGGCCTCGTCCGCAGGGGCGTCGCTCACCGCCGTGGTTACCCCGGGCTTGATCCACCAGGTGTCGATGCCGATGTCGTACTTGGGCGACACTTGCGGGTGGCCGATGTGGTTCCAGTAGGCCACGCGCCAGGTCTTGATATGCCAGTTGGGGATCACGTAGTAGCCCCATAGCAACACGCGGTCGAGGGCGCGGCAGTGGTCGATCAGGCTCTGGCGAGAGTCGGCGTTGATCAGCTCTTCCACCAACTGGTCGATGGCCGGGTCGCGCAGGCCGATGAAGTTGCGGCTGCCGGGGTTGTCGGCGGCGGCACTGGACCAGAATTCGCGCTGCTCGTTGCCCGGCGAGTTGGACTGTGGGTAGCCGCCCACGATCATGTCGTAGTCCCGTGAACGCAGGCGGGTGATGTACTGGGAAACGTCGACCCGGCGGATGCTCAGGTCGATGCCCAGGTCGGCGAGGTTGCGCTTGAACGGCAGCAGAATGCGTTCGAACTCGGTCTGCGCCAGCAGGAACTCGATGCTTACCGGCTTGCCTTGGGCGTCGACCATCTTGTCGTCGACGATTTTCCAGCCGGCTTCCTGCAGCAGCTTGTAGGCCTGGCGCTGCTGCTCGCGGATCATGCCGCTGCCGTCGCTGACAGGGTTCTTGAAGGCCTCGGAGAATACCTGGTCAGGGACTTTGCCACGCAGCGGCTCGAGGATTTTCAGCTCGTTGGGGCTGGGCAGGCCGTGAGCGGCCATTTCCGAGTTGTCGAAGTAGCTGCCGGTGCGGGTGTAGGCACCGTTGAACAGCTGCTTGTTGGTCCACTCATAGTCCAGCAGCAGGCTCAGCGCCTGGCGCACACGCACGTCCTGGAACACCGGGCGGCGGATGTTGAAGATGAAACCCTGCATGCCAGTAGGGTTGCCGTTGGGCAGCTCTTCCTTGATCAGGCGGCCTTCCCGCACGGCGGGCACGTTGTAGGCGGTGGCCCAGTTCTTCGCGCTGACTTCCAGCGCATAGTCGAACGCCCCGGCCTTGAGCGCCTCCAGGGCAACGGTGGTGTCACGGTAAGAGTCGAAGGTCATGGCATCGAAGTTATAGAACCCGCGATTGATCGGCAGGTCCTTGGCCCAGTAGTCCTTGACCCGCTCGTAGCGCACCGAGCGCCCGGCCTTGACCTCGGCAACCTTGTACGGGCCGCTGCCCAAGGGGATTTCCAGGTTGCCGCGGTTGAAGTCGCGGTTTGCGTACCAGTGCTTGGGCAGTACGGGCAGCTGGCCGAGAATCAGCGGCAGCTCGCGGTTGCCCTTGTGCTTGAACCTGAACAGCACCTTCAGCGGGTCTTCGGCGACCACTTCGGCGACGTCGGCGTAATACTGGCGGTACAGCGGCGCACCGTCCTTGATCAGGGCATTGAAGGTGAACACCACGTCTTCGGCACGCATCGGGTGGCCGTCGTGGAAGCGGGCTTCGGGGCGCAGGTAGAAACGCACCCAGCTGTTGTCCGGGGCTTTCTCGATCTTGCCGGCCACCAGGCCGTATTCGGTGAACGGCTCGTCCTGGCTCTGGCGCATCAGGGTGTCGTAGATGCTGCCGATGTTCTCGGCCGAGACGCCCTTGTTGATGAACGGGTTGAGGCTGTCGAAGCCGCCGAAGCTGGACTGGCGGAAGGTGCCGCCCTTGGGGGCGTCGGGGTTGACGTAGTCGAAGTGCTTGAAATCGGCAGGGTACTTGGGTGGCTCGTCGTACAGAGTGAGCGCGTGCTGCGGTGCGGCCAGGGTGGGAAGGCTCAGGCAGGCGAGCAACAGGCTGCATGCCAGCCGGCGCAGACGGTGCGTTGGCGTCATTGGGCTTTCTCCGAAGTCTTGATCCACCAGCTGTTCAGCCCAAGGGTATAGGGCGGTGTGGTGACGAAGGCGAACCGGTTGCGGTAGGCCAGGCGATGGTTGTCGAGGTACCAGTTGGGGATCATGTAGTACTGCCATGAGAGCACGCGGTCCAGGGCGCGGGCGGCGGCGACCTGGTCGTCGCGGGTGCGTGCGGCAAGCAGGGTGTCGAGCAAGTGGTCGACCACCGGGTCCTTGACCCCAGCATAGTTCTTGCTGCCCTTGGTGGCGGCCTGGCTGGAATGGAAGTACAGCCACTGTTCAAGGCCGGGGCTCAGGGTCTGGTTCAGGGTCATCAGAATCATGTCGAAATCGAACTGGTCCAGTCGTTGTTTGTACTGGGCACGGTCCACGGTGCGCAAGCGTGCATCGATGCCGATGCTGGACAGATTTTCGACATAAGGTTGCAGGATGCGTTCAAGGTTGGGGTTTACCAACAGCAGTTCCATGCGCAGTTGCTGGCCCTTGCTGTCGACCAGGCGCTGGCCGTTCAGCTTCCAGCCAGCCTCGGCAAGCAGGCCCAAGGCCTGGCGCAGGGTCTGGCGGCTGATGCCGCGGCCATCGGTGTGGCTGACCTTGTAGGGTTCGCTGTACAGCTTGGCCGGTAACTGGTCACGGAACGGCGCCAGCAACAGCCACTCCTTGCCGGTGGGCAGGCCACTGGCAGCGAACTCGCTGTTGGGGTAGTAACTGGTCGAGCGGCGGTAGGCGCTGCTGAACAGGGCGCGGTTGGTCCACTCGAAGTCGAGCATCAGCCCCAACGCCTGGCGTACCCGCGGGTCGCTGAAGGTGGCCCGACGGCTGTTCATGAACAGGCCCTGGGTTTGCGTGGGGATCTGGTGCGGGATCTGCGCCTTGATCACTTCGCCACGGCGCACGGCCGGGAAGTTGTAGCCGTTGGCCCAGTTCTTCGCCTGGTGCTCGATATAGATGTCGAATTCGCCAGCCTTGAACGCTTCGAAGGCCACCGTGGCGTCGCGGTAGAACTCGTATTCCACGCGCTTGAAGTTGTACTTGCCACGGTTGACCGCCAGGTCCTTGCCCCAGTAGTTCTTGACCCGCTCGAACACCAGGCGGCGCCCGGGTTGTACCTGGGTGATGCGGTAGGGGCCGCTGCCCAAGGGGGGCTCGAAGGTGGTGGCCTTGAAGTCGCGTTTTTGCCAGTAGTGCTTGGGCAGCACCGGCATTTCGCCCAGGCGCAGGATCAGCAGCGGGTTGCCCGCGCGCTTGAACACGAAACGGATGCGCAGCGGGCCGAGGATGTCTACCCGTTGCACTTCCTGCAGGTTGGTGCGGTAGATCGGGTGGCCGTCCTTGAGCAGCGTGCGGTAGGAAAAGGCCACGTCTGCCGAGGTGATCGGCTGGCCGTCGTGCCAGCGGGCTTCCGGACGCAGGTTGAACACCACCCAGCTGCGGTCCTCGCTGTATTCGACCGAACGGGCGATCAGGCCGTAGCTGGAGGTCGGCTCGTCACCCGACGGGTCGTACTGACCGGTGCCGACCATCAGCGGCTCGTTCAGCTCGCTGATGCCGTACTGCTGGAAATTGGGCGTGGTGACCGGGCTTGACCCCTTGAAGGTGTAGGGGTTGAGGGTATCGAAGGTGCCAAAAGCCATGGCGCGCAAGGTACCGCCCTTGGGCGCTTGCGGGTTGACCCAGTCGAAATGGGTGAATGTGGCTGGGTACTTGAGCGTGCCGAACTGCGCGTATCCGTGGCTTTCGCTCACCATCGCGGCTACGGGGAAGCTCAAGGCCAGGCTGATTGACAGCAGGAGGGGACGTATCAAGTCGGCATCCGATCCAGAGGCGTTGGGCTTTGATCGGGTACAGTAACAGCTTGGTGGGATTGGAAAAAGAGTGCGGCCAGAGGATTGCAAAGGGCCGCTGGGCGCCCCATCGCCGGCAAGCCAGCTCCCACCCCGACTGCATCGGCTTCAAGCCATGTGCAGTACTTGTGGGAGCCGGCTTGCCGGCGATGGGGCGCGCAGCGGCCCCGGGTTTTACATCAATGCGAGAGGTAGACGGTCAGGGTCTGGCCTGGCTTGAGGGCGTGGCCGCTGCGTGGGTTCCAGCGCTTGAGGTGCTGCATTTCCACGTTGAAGCGTTTGGCCACCAGGTACAGCGAGTCGCCCTTGCGCACCTTGTACTGGGTGGAGCGCTTGCCGGATGCCGCTACCCGGTTACCGGCGGCACTCGGTCCCTTGCCACCGCGCAGGGCCAGCACCTGGCCGGCCCGCAGGCTGTTGCCGGACAGGCGGTTCCAGCGCTTGATGTCACTGACCGAGACGCGATTGGCCTTGGCGATCGCGCCCAGGTTGTCGCCGCGTTTGACCCGGTAGCTGCGCGCCGCCACCGGTGCCTTGGCTTCGGCTACGGCGCGGGCGAACACGGCCTTGTTCGGTTGCAGGCTGACCAGTTGCTCGGGCTTGAGGTTGGACAGGCTGTCGCTCAGCAGCTGCGCCTTGGCCGTCGGCACCAGCAGTTGCTGCGGGCCGTCCACGGTCATGCGCTTCTTGAAGGCCGGGTTGAGCTGGATCAGCTCGTCTTCGTCGATGTTGGCAAAGGCCGCCACCCGCGACAGGTCCAGGCGATCATTGATGGCGACCGCTTCGAAGTAGGGCTCGTTGGCAATCGGGTTCAGGTTCACGCCATAGGCTTCAGGCGTAAGCACCACCTGCGAGAGGGCCAGCAGCTTGGGCACATAGTCGCGGGTTTCCTGAGGCAGCGGCAGGTTCCAGTAGTCGGTTGGCAGGCCGAGCCGTTCGTTGCGCTCCATGGCGCGGCTAACCGTGCCTTCGCCGGCGTTGTAGGCGGCCAGGGCCAGCAGCCAGTCACCGTTGAACATGTCGTGCAGGCGGGTCAGGTAGTCCAGTGCGGCGTTGGTCGACGCGGTGATATCGCGGCGGCCATCGTAGAAATTGGTCTGGCGCAGGTTGAAGTGGCGGCCTGTCGCTGGCATGAACTGCCACATGCCGGCAGCACTGGCGCGTGAATAGGCCATCGGGTTGTAGGCACTTTCGATGGCGGGCAGCAGGGCCAGCTCCAGCGGCATGTCGCGCTCTTCAAGACGCTCGACGATGTAGTGCAGGTAGAGGCTGCCGCGCTCGCCGGCACTTTCGATGAAGGTCGGGTTGCTGGCGAACCACAGGCGCTGCTGCTCGATGCGCGGATTGACGTCGATGCTGTCCTGCAGGGCAAAGCCCTGGCGCATGCGCTCCCAGACATCCTGCGGTGCCTGCTCGGCCGGCTTGACCAGCAGCGGTGCAGGTTTGTGCTTGATCCGCGCCTGGTAGTTGTGCGCGCGAACGCTTTCGGATTCGTCAAGCTGACGGGTGCTCTGGCAGCCCACCAGGGTGGCGGCCAGAGCCAGCGCACTGATTTGGGCCAGGCGCGTCAGGGCGACGGAATGAGAGGTTCTGCGGCTACGGGAAGACATCGGCTGAGACAGGTATCCGGGCGAAAAATTTCGGCGATTCTAGAAACCGCTCCGGGCCTGGTCAACCTTTGACCATCGATTGCGATATATCTTGAGGTTATCAGAAGGTGTCCTTCCAAGACCTCAAGGCAGCAAAAACAGTGACCTGCGAGTCGTTTGGATGTCCCTTCCATTCGTCTGCTTTTTGTTTAACTAATGTTTCAGAGGTACGCAGGAAGGGGTTGGTCAGGCGTTCCAGGCCAATCGTTGATGGCAAGGTGATGCGATTGTCGGCGCGTAAACGGGTAACGTCCTCGAACCGCTTTAGAACGTGCTGGTTGGTAGGTTCCACCGCCTTTGCAAAGCGCAGGTTGCTGAGGGTGTATTCGTGGGCGCAGTACACTTCGGTGTGGGCCGGCAGTGCCGCCAGGCGGGCCAGGGCCGGCTGCATCTGTTCGGGTGTACCCTCGAACATGCGCCCGCAGCCGGCGGCGAACAGGGTGTCGCCACTGAACAGCACTGGCGTTGCCGGTTGGTCGCTGAAGAACGCGATATGCCCCAAGGTGTGGCCAGGCACTGCCAGTACCTGGAACGTCATGCCCAGCACCGTCACCTGGTCGCCTTCGTCCAGCGCCAGGTCGCGGCAGGGAATACGTTCGTTGGCAGGGCCGCACACCCGTGCGTTGGTCAGTTGCCTGAGCCGTTCCACGCCGCCGACATGGTCGTTGTGGTGGTGGGTAATCAGGATGTCGCTGAGCACCCAGTCGGGGTTGGCCGACAGCCAGCGTTCCACCGGGCCGGCGTCACCCGGGTCGACCACCGCGCAGCGGCGTTTGGCAGTATCCTGTAACAACCAGATGTAGTTGTCGGAGAAAGCGGGGAGAGCATCGATCTGTATCATGGTGCGGATCCGATTCGCCTAGCGTGGCACATGAAGGCATCTTAGCCGCGATGGCGCGGTGGGAGAACCTTCGAGGGAGAGCGCAATGACCGACCAAGCCTTTGCCCAGGCCGACCCGGACTGGGTCAAGCTGATCAGCCTGGCCCGTGAGTGGTTCAATGGCCCGATCGGCCAACTGATGCTCAAGGAAGAGGAAAAACTGCTGGAAGAAGAGCTGGGCCGCTTCTTCGGGGGCTACCTTGTGCACTACGGCCCCTGCGCGGAGCCGCCGCCCAGCGCCCCCCAGGTGCAGCGCAACGTGCGCCTTGGGGCGCCGCTGCCGGGGGTGGAAATTGCCTGTGAAGAGCAGGCCTGGCCGCTGAGCGAGCATGCCGCCGATGTGGTGGTGCTGCAGCATGGCCTGGATTTCAGCCTGTCGCCCCATGGCTTGCTGCGCGAGGCCGCCAGCGCCGTGCGCCCGGGCGGGCACCTGCTGATCGTCGGGATCAACCCGTGGAGCAGTTGGGGCATGCGCCATTTCTTCAGCCATGGCGCCTTGCGCAAGGCGCGTTGCATCTCGCCTTCGCGGGTAGGCGACTGGCTCAACCTGCTGGGCTTCGCGCTGGAGAAACGCCGCTTCGGGTGCTATCGTCCGCCGCTTGCTTCACCGGCCTGGCAGCAGCGCCTGGCGGGTTGGGAGCGGATGGCCGGCGGCTGGCAGAGCTCCGGTGGCGGGGTGTACCTGCTGGTGGCGCGCAAGATGGTGGTGGGCCTGCGGCCGTTGCGCCCGGAACGTCGCGAGCCGATGGGCAAGTTGCTGCCGCTGCCGCTGGCCAAGGTGAACCGCACGGCGGTCAACCCTGAAACTGACAAGCACTGAATTCAAGAGTGGTACATGAGCGATAGCGTCGAAATGTTTACCGATGGTGCCTGCAAAGGCAATCCTGGCCCAGGTGGCTGGGGGGTCCTGATGATCTACAAGGGCGTCGAGAAGGAACTGTGGGGCGGCGAACGTGAAACCACCAACAACCGCATGGAGCTGATGGCGGCGATCCAGGGCCTGATGTCGCTGAAGCGCGAATGCGAAGTGGTGCTGACCACCGACTCGCAGTACGTGATGAAGGGCATCAACGAATGGATGGTCAACTGGAAGAAGCGCGGCTGGAAGACCGCTGCCAAAGAGCCGGTGAAGAATGCCGACCTGTGGCAGCAGCTCGATGAGCAGGTCAACCGCCACAAGGTGAGCTGGAAGTGGGTGCGCGGCCATATCGGCCACCCCGGCAACGAACGCGCCGACCAGCTGGCCAACCGTGGGGTCGATGAGGTGCGCGCCCAGCGTTGAGCTGGGGTACAATCGCGGCCTTTGTAACTGATGCAAGTTGGAGCGCCCCGCGTGGAGCAGCAGCAAGATAAACGGTTCGTCATTCTCGATACCGAAACCACGGGTATGCCGGTCAGCGAAGGCCACCGGATCATCGAGATCGGCTGTGTCGAGGTGCTCGGCCGGCGCCTGACCGGGCGGCACTTCCACGTCTACCTGCAGCCGGACCGTGAGAGTGACGAGGGCGCTATCAACGTCCACGGCATCACCGACACCTTCCTGGTCGGCAAGCCACGGTTTGGCGATGTAGCCGAGGAATTCTTCGAATTCATCCAGGGCGCCACGCTGGTCATCCATAACGCGGCGTTTGACGTTGGCTTCATCAACAACGAATTCGCCTTGCTGGGCCAGCAGCATCGCGCTGACATTTCGCAGCATTGCACCATTCTCGACACTCTGTTGCTGGCACGTTCGCGCCACCCAGGGCAGCGCAACAGCCTGGATGCGCTGTGCAAACGCTACGACATCGACAACTCTGGCCGTGAGCTGCACGGCGCATTGCTCGACTCGGAACTGCTGGCTGACGTCTACCTGGCGATGACCGGTGGCCAGACCAGCCTGTCGCTGGCGGGCCATGGCGCAGACGCCGAGAGTGATGGGCAGGGCGCTGGCGGCAGCGAGATCCGCCGGATTGTCGGGCGTACGCCGGGGCGGGTGATCATGGCCAATGCCGAGGAACTGGAGGCGCATGCCGAGCGCCTGGCCGCTATCGCCAAGTCGGCGGGTGGGCCCTCCATGTGGCAGGCCCTTACCGAGACAGCTGCTGGCTGATTTATAGCCTGTACCGGCCTCTTCGCGGGCGTGCCCGCGAAGAGGCAGGCGCTGAGAACACAGGTTCAACTACCCTGAAATGGACGTCATGTCCTTCGGAGGTAGCCACCTGATGTACAAGGACCTCAAGTTCCCGATCCTCATCGTCCACCGCGCCATCAAGGCGGACAGCGTTGCCGGCGAGCGCGTGCGGGGCATCGCCGAGGAGCTGCGCCAGGATGGCTTCGCCATTCTCGCCGCCGCCGACCATGCCGAAGCCCGCCTGGTTGCCGCCACCCACCACGGCCTGGCCTGCATGCTGGTCGCTGCCGAAGGCGTTGGCGAGAACACCCACCTGCTGCAGAACATGGCCGAGCTGATCCGCCTGGCCCGCCTGCGCGCACCCAACCTGCCGATCTTCGCCCTGGGCGAGCAGGTAACCCTGGAAAACGCCCCGGCCGAGGCCATGAGCGAGCTCAACCAGCTTCGAGGAATCCTCTACCTGTTCGAGGATACCGTGCCGTTTCTCGCCCGCCAGGTGGCGCGCGCCGCACACACCTACCTCGACGGCCTGCTGCCGCCGTTCTTCAAGGCCCTGGTGCAGCACACTGCGCAATCCAACTATTCCTGGCACACCCCGGGCCATGGCGGCGGCGTGGCCTACCATAAAAGCCCCGTGGGCCAGGCTTTTCACCAGTTCTTCGGGGAAAATACACTGCGCTCGGACCTGTCTGTTTCCGTGCCGGAACTCGGCTCGCTGCTCGACCACACCGGGCCGCTGGCAGAAGCCGAAGCCAGGGCGGCGCGCAACTTCGGCGCTGACCACACCTTCTTCGTCATCAACGGTACTTCCACCGCCAACAAGATCGTCTGGCACGCCATGGTCGGCCGCGACGACCTGGTACTGGTGGACCGCAACTGCCACAAGTCGGTAGTGCACGCGATCATCATGACCGGCGCCATTCCGCTGTACCTGTGCCCGGAGCGCAACGAACTGGGCATCATCGGCCCGATCCCGCTCAGCGAATTCAGCCCCGAGGCAATCGCGGCGAAGATACTGGCCAACCCCCTTGCCCGCGATCGTGGGCAGCGCATCAAGCTGGCGGTAGTGACCAACTCCACCTATGACGGCCTGTGCTACCACGCCGGGATGATCAAGCAGAGCCTGGGTGCCAGTGTCGAGGTGCTGCATTTCGACGAGGCCTGGTTCGCCTATGCGGCGTTTCATGACTTCTTCACCGGGCGCTATGCCATGGGCACTGCCTGCACGGCAGACAGCCCTCTGGTGTTCAGTACCCACTCCACCCACAAACTGCTGGCCGCATTCAGCCAGGCCTCGATGATCCATGTGCAGGACGGGGCCAGGCGTCAGCTGGACCGTGACCGATTCAACGAAGCGTTCATGATGCATATCTCGACCTCGCCACAGTACAGCATTCTCGCCTCGCTGGACGTGGCCTCGACCATGATGGAAGGGCCGGCCGGGCATTCGCTGCTGCAAGAGATGTTCGACGAGGCGCTGAGTTTTCGTCGTGCCCTGGCCAACCTGCGCGAGCACATTGCTGCGGATGACTGGTGGTTCAGTATCTGGCAGCCACCGAGCACCGAAGGTACCCAGCGCCTGGCCGCGCAGGACTGGTTGCTGCAACCGGGGGCGGAGTGGCATGGCTTTGGCGAGGTGGTGGACGACTATGTGCTGCTCGACCCGCTCAAGGTGACCTTGGTGATGCCGGGCCTGAGCGCGGGGGGTGTGCTGGGCGAGCATGGCATCCCGGCGGCGGTGGTCAGCAAGTTTCTCTGGGAGCGGGGGCTGGTGGTGGAGAAAACCGGCCTGTACAGCTTCCTGGTGCTGTTCTCCATGGGCATTACCAAAGGCAAGTGGAGCACTTTGCTTACGGAGTTGCTGGAGTTCAAGCGCCACTATGATGGCAATACAGCCCTGAGCAATTGCCTGCCGAGTGTGGTGGCAGCCGATGCTTCACGCTACCAGAGGATGGGGCTGCGCGACTTGTGTGAGCAATTGCATGACTGCTACCGCGCCAATGCCACGGCCAAGCAACTGAAGCGGCTGTTCACGCGCTTGCCGGAGGTGGCTGTGAGCCCGGCCCGGGCCTATGACCAGATGGTGCGTGGCGAGGTGGAGGCGGTGCCGATCGAGGCGCTGCTGGGGCGTGTGGCTGCGGTGATGCTGGTGCCGTATCCGCCTGGTATTCCATTGATCATGCCGGGCGAGCGGTTCACCGAGGCGACCCGCTCGATACTCGATTACCTGGCCTTTGCCCGGGCATTCAACCAGGGCTTCCCCGGTTTTGTCGCCGATGTGCATGGCCTGCAGAACGAGAGCGGCCGTTACACCGTGGACTGCATCACGGAATGCGAATGATCTCGACGCCGCTGCGCGCCAGTTCGAAACGGTTTTCACCGAGGTGGTTGACCTTGTCGCCGATGGCCAGGCGGTAGGTGGTGATGGGGGCGCCCAGCGTGCTGCCGTCAAGCTGCAGGGTGGATTCCTGGAACTCGTGCACGGGGTAGATACGGCCTTCGGCGTCACGGGCGTGGAATTGGCCGACCATTACTGCTGCCATTTGGGTGGAAACCTCTGAATTACGTAGAAAATGTCTGAAGGCATAGACCGTGGAACAGCCTCGGAAGTTTTCACCCTGCGGAAAAAAAACCAAAGCGCCGAGGAACGGTCATCTATAACTACAACGTCCCTTTACCCAGCAAAGGTTGGAAATTGCCATGAGCCAGGTGTATTCGGTAGCGGTTGTCGTGGGTAGCTTGCGCAAGGAGTCGTACAACCGCAAGGTCGCCCGCGCACTTTCGGAGCTGGCGCCGTCCAGCCTTGCCCTGAAGATCGTCGAAATTGGCGATTTGCCGTTGTACAACGAGGACGTCGAGGCCGAAGCGCCGCCGGAGGCGTGGAAGCGGTTTCGCGAGGAGATCCGTCGCAGTGATGCGGTGTTGTTCGTCACGCCAGAATACAACCGATCAGTGCCGGGCTGCCTGAAAAATGCCATCGATGTGGGCTCGCGGCCGTACGGGCAAAGTGCCTGGAGTGGCAAACCGACGGCGGTGGTGAGTGTATCGCCCGGGGCCATTGGCGGCTTTGGCGCCAACCATGCCGTGCGCCAGTCGCTGGTGTTTCTGGACATGCCGTGCATGCAGATGCCCGAAGCCTACATTGGCGGTGCCGCAAGCCTGTTCGAGGACTCGGGCAAGCTCAACGACAAGACCCGGCCGTTCTTGCAGGCGTTTGTCGACAAGTTTGCTTCGTGGGTGAAGTTGAACCGGGCGGTTTGACGCGGTCTTTGCAGGAGCAGCCTTGTGCTGCGAAGAGGCCGGCACAGACCATACTGATGCGTGATCTGTACCGGCCTCTTCGCAGCACAAGGCTGCTCCTACAGAAACAGTGCACTGCATGTTCTAGCGGAAGCTGTAGGAAACGCCGGCATAAACGCCAAACCCTTCGCCCGGCGTAGAGCGGGCGTTGTCCTTGCCGGCATCGTTGTAGGTGGGTGTCACCGTGGCCGCATAGCGCTTGTTGGTCAGGTTGCGCAGGTCCAGCCAGGTCTGCCAGTCGTGTTTGGGTGAATTCCAGCCCAGGCGCGCGCCGAGCAAGGCATATTCATCGGCGTGGTAGCTGTTGGCATAGTCCACCTGCACCTTCGACGCCATTTGCGTGTTGACCCCGGCATAGAAGCCACTCGGCCAGTCATAGCGCAGTTCGGCCTGGTAGTAGTGCATGGGGATGCCGGGCAGGCGGTTGTCGCCAAACTTGTCGTCATCACGGTAGTGGAAGTCGCTGAAGGTATAGGCCTGGCGCAAGCTCAGCTTGCCGGTGCCGGCGCTTTCCCACAGGGTGCTGTCGAGGCCGGCCTCCACGCCCTGGTGCACGGTAGCGCTGGCGTTGAACTCCGAGGTGAAGTTAGGCACCACCTCCACGGCCAGCAGTTCGTGGCGCACCTGCGAGTAGTACCAGGCAAGGTCCCAGCGGCCGAGCGCCGAGTCGCCACGCGCGCCCAGCTCCAGGGTAGTGGCAGTCTGGTTCTGCATCTCGATCGGCTGGATCTGTTTGCCGCCTGTGCTGGGCGCGCTCCAGATCAGCGACCACGGGTGTGGCGGTTCTACCGAGCGGCTGAGGTTGCCGTACACCTGCAAGTCCGGGCGGATGTCGTAGCGCAGCCCCAGGCGCGGTGCGTAGTCCCAGTCATGCATGCTCACCTTGCCACCTTCGGCCGGGTAGGTCACGGCACTTTCGCGGCGGGTGTAGATCATCGCAAGACCCGTGGTCAGCCACAGGTCCGGGACCAGTTCCAGGTCGTTGCCGACATGCAGCACGGTGTCCGAGCCCTGGTAGGTGAAGTCACGGGTGCGCGCGCCGAATACATCGCCATCGCGGGTAAATTGTGAAGCGCCACTGTTGGGCAGGTGCTTGGTGGTGCGCCAGCCGATGGTGGTCTTGCTTTCGTGACCAAGCAGCGTGTCGCGGCGGAAATAGTTCAGCGTGCCGCTGACATCGGTATAGGCCACCTTCAGGCGCATCGGGCCTTCACGCAGGTCCATCGGGTAATCGTGATAGACCAGGCCGGCTTCCAGGCGCGCATCGTCGTCGAGGTAGAAGGTGGTCTTGTTGCCCACCCAGGTGCTGCCTGGTTGCGGGCGGCTGTCGTCGCGGGCCAGGTAAGCCGGGTTGGCCGCGCGCGGGTGGTGCTTGATCTGGTCTTTGGTCAGGCGCCCGGCCAGTTCGTTTTCGGTCTCCCGGTAGCGCAGGTAGAAGCGGGTTTCCAGGTTCGGGTTGAAGCGGTAGCCGACATTGGCAGCAATGCCCTTGGCACTGCCGCTGCTGTGCGCCTGATACCCGTCATATTCCGAGTCGGTCAGGGCCACGTAGTAGTCGAGGTTGCCCAGCACTTGCCCCGAGCTGATGTGCCGGTGCTGGTAACCGCGGCTGCCGACCTCGTAGCGCACTTGCAGCGGCGCGGCGTCGTAGCCGGTGTGGGTGACGTAGTTGATCGCGCCGCCCAGCGCCAGGGCACCCTGGTCGAAACCATTGGCGCCCCGCAGCACTTCGGCACGGCTCAGCCACAGCGGCTCGAACAACTCGTAGGGTGTACCGCCCGGGCCAGTCAGTGGCAGGCCGTCGAACATCGTGTACACCCCGGAGCCATGGGCCCCCGGCGCGCGGTTGATGCCCGAGCCGCGGATCGACAGTTTGATGCCATCGTTGCCCGCCGATTGGGCGAATACGCCGGGCTGGTAGGCCAGCACGTCCTGGTTGCTGGCCACTCGGCCTTGCCCCACGCTTTGCATGTCCACCAGGTTGCTGGCGCCTGGCACCTCCCGCAGGCGTTCGCTGGCAGCTGTCAGGTCGTTCTGCTCCTCATCGGTGATCAGCACCTGGCCCAATTCGACCGAGGATGCTGCCAGGGCGGGCTGGGCGGCAACAAAGGCAGCCAGCAGGCCAAGGCAGGACGATGGGGAATAAACGGAACGCATTGTACGACTCCAGGCGAAAGACGAATGGACAACGGCGTTGAGACGAGCGAAATGCCGCTTGGAGCACGAAGAAACTCAGCAAATCTTGCACTGCTTTCGTCAGACGCTTTTGTACGAAAGTTCTTTACAAGCCGCACCGGTGGAGCGAGGCGGCATGGGCTTCGTAAGGTGGTTGCAGACCGGCAGCGATGCCTCGCTCAATCACCTGTGGAGTACCAGCATGACTGACAACGCACTACACCCACAGCAACCCCCGGCGCGCCCCGGTTCGCCTGACGCCACGTGAACGGCAAGTGCTGTTGTGGTGTGCCGACAGCCATGACCCGTTCTGGCCACGGGTGGGCACCACTGAGGCATGCGGCTGGTCAGTACGCGCCGAATTCGAAATGACTCACGAACTGTCCCCCGGCGGGATGCCCAATCCGGAAGTGTACCTGCCTTCGGCCAATGGTGATTTGCGCAAGGCCGCCCTGCCTGGGGCAGGCCAGGCCAGCCCGGTTGAGTGAGGCGTCATTAGGGGCAGTGAAAAAACTGCGCAGATAAAAAAACACCCCGCATAGGCGGGGTGTTTTGTGTGGCCGGGGTGATCAGCCGATCAGTTGCAGGCCGGCTTGCTGGACCAGTTCCAGCAGCGGTTGCGGGTAGACGCCGAGTACGAAGGCAAGAATGGCGATGGCCAGCAGCATGACGCCACCGGTGCGCTGTTCCCACTTCAGTGGGGCGTCGTGGCGACGCAGATTAGGCTCGACCAGGTACAGGGTGACCATGACGCGCAGGTAGTAGTACACGCCGATGGCGCTACCGATCACCAGCGCACCGACCAGCCACCACAGGTGCGACTCGACGCCAGTGGCGATGATGTAGAACTTGCCGATGAAGCCAGCGGTCAGCGGGATACCCGCCAGCGACAGCATCATCACGGTCAGTACCGCGGTCAGGTACGGGCGGCGCCAGAACAGGCCGCGGTACTCGTACAGTGCATCGGCGTCACGGCCGCCGTAAGGCGAGGACATCAGGGTGATGACACCGAAGGCGCCCAGGCTGGTGATCACATAGGTGACCAGGTACACGCCCATGGCTTCCAGGGCCAGGCCTTTGCTGGCAACCAGGGCAATGACCAGGTAGCCGAAGTGGGCGATGGACGAGTAACCCAGCAGGCGCTTGAGGTTGCTCTGGGTCAGCGCCAGCAGGTTGCCAATCAGGATCGAGGCCACGGCAATCACCGCCAGCACGGTGCTCAGCGCGCCGCTGCTGGCAGCAGGGGAGAGCATGAACAGGCGCACGACAACGGCGAATACTGCCACTTTGCTGGCGGTTGCCAGGAACGCGGCGACCGGCGCCGGGGCGCCTTCGTATACGTCCGGGGTCCACAGGTGGAACGGTACCAGCGACAGCTTGAAGGCCAGGCCGACCAGCATCATGCCCAGGCCCAGCTGGGCCACCAGGCTTGGCATGCTGGTGGTTGCCAGGGCTTTGCCAATCTGGTCGAAGCTCAGGCTACCGGCATCTGCGTACAGCAGGGCCATGCCGAACAGCAGGAAAGCGGAGCCTGCGGCCGACAGCACCATGTACTTGATGCCGGCTTCCAGTGATCGCTTGTTGAAGAAGGCGTACGCCACCAGGCCGTAGACCGGTACCGACAGCAGCTCCAGGCCGATGAACAGGCCGGCCAGGTGGTTGGCGCTGACCAGCACCAGGCCACCGAGGGCCGACATCAGCAGCAGCAGGTACAGTTCTTCACGGTTGCCCGGGAAGCCCTTGGAGCCTTCGCCGAGGTAGGCGTGGGCCAATGTGACGCACGCCAGCGTCGCCACCAGGATGATCGCCATGTACAGGCAGGCGAACTTGTCGATGGTGATCAGCGGGGTAACCGCCAGCGGCGCGACCTTCAGCGCCGGCAGGATCGACAGCAGGGCCAGGTTCAGGCCCACGGTGGACAGCAGGAAGGTCTGCGAGTGATTGCGCTTCCAGGCGATCGCCAGCATCACCACCACCGTGGTGATGGTGGTGATCAGCATCGGCGCCAATGCGATGAAGTGTTGAGTGGTGAATTCCATAGCGCTCTTACCGGGCCGAAGCGAGTTGAGTGAAAGCGGAACCGAGCCACTGCTGCACACCACTCATGGTGGCGGCAGAGGTGTCGAGGAACGGCTGCGGGTACACGCCCAGCAGGATCAGCAGTACCGCCAGGCCCAGCACCATGATCAGTTCGCGACCGTCCATGCCGGCCAGTACGGTATCGGCCTTGGCCGGGCCGAAGTAGGCGCGGTGGATCATGATCAGCGAGTAGACCGAGCCGAATACCAGGCCGGTGGTGGCGATCACGGTGATCCATGGTACGTGCGCGAAGCTGCCGATCAGGATCAGGAACTCGCCGACGAAGTTGCCGGTACCCGGCAGCCCCAGCGATGCTGCGGCGAAGAACAGGCTGATCGCCGGCAGGTAGGCGATGCGGTGCCACAGGCCGCCCATCTGACGCATGTCACGGGTGTGCAGGCGCTCGTACAGCTGGCCGGACAGGATGAACAGTGCCGCAGCCGACAGGCCGTGAGCCAGCATCTGTATCACCGCACCTTGCAGGGCCTGCTGGCTGCCGGAGTAGATACCGATCAGCACGAAGCCCATGTGCGAGACGCTGGAGAAGGCGATCAGGCGCTTGATGTCGGTTTGCGCAAAGGCCAGGAAGGCACCGTAGAAAATACCGATCAGGCCCAGGGTCATGGCGATCGGCGCGAACTCGGCCGACGCGTTCGGGAACAGCGGCAAGGCGAAGCGCAGCAGGCCGTAGGCCGCGGTCTTCAGCAAGATACCGGCCAGGTCGACGGAGCCTGCGGTCGGTGCCTGGGCGTGCGCATCAGGCAGCCAGGAGTGGAACGGTACCACCGGCAGCTTCACCGCAAAGGCAATGAAGAAGCCCAGCATCAGCACGTATTCGACACCGGCTGGCAGCTCGGCCTTGAGCAGGTCGCTGTAGTTGAAGGTGAGCACGCCGGTGGTGTTGTAGTTGACCAGCACCAGGCCAAGGATCGCCACCAGCATGATCAGGCCGCTGGCCTGGGTGAAGATGAAGAACTTGGTCGCCGCGTAGATCCGGGTCTTCTTGCCGTCTGCCGAGCTGTGACCCCAGAGCGCGATGAGGAAGTACATCGGCACCAGCATCATTTCCCAGAAGAAGAAGAACAGGAACAGGTCCAGGGCCAGGAACACACCGACCACGCCGCCGAGGATCCACATCAGGTTGAGGTGGAAGAAGCCGACGTGGCGCTGGATCTCTTTCCAGGAGCACAGTACCGACAGCACACCGAGCAGGCCGGTGAGCAGGATCATCAGCAGCGACAGGCCGTCGAGGGCCAGGTGGATGCTGATGCCGAAGCGCTGGATCCACTGGAGTTTGTATTCCAGGGCCCAGGCAGGCTCGGCGCCTGGAGCGGGGGCGAGGGTGTAGTCGCCGTTAGCCCACAGCCACAGGCCGATGCCGAGCAGCAGGGACATGGTCAGCAGCGCGATCCAGCGCGGCAAGGTGGCGCCGAAGCGCTCACCCAGCCAGCACAGGAAGCCGCCGATGAAGGGGATCAGGATCAGCCAAGGCAAAATCATGACGGGTTGGTTTCCTTTGGCAAAGTCGCAAGATTCATTGTCATACCGCAGCTACTAGCACGGCACCGAGCACCAGCACGGCACCCACGGCGATAGAGGCGGTGTACCAGCGCAGTTGGCCAGTCTCGGTCTTGCTCATGGCGACATGACCGCCACGCGCCATCCGCGGAATCAGGCCGATGCTGCGGTCTACCGGGTCCTTGCGCAGGATGTGGCAGATCAGCAGGTACGGTTTGACGAAAAGCTTGTCGTAGATCCAGTCGAAGCCCCACGCGGCGAACCACCAGGCCGACAGGGCGCGACCGATGCCGCTGTTGGCGACGGCGCTGACGAAGCTGCGCTTGCCCAGGAACAGCAGGGCCGACAGCAGGATACCGGCGATGGCGATGGCACCCGAGGTGATCTCCAGCGCGTGCTTGGCTTCGCCACCGGCGTGGCCGGCACTTTCAGGCAGCACGCCTGCCAGCGGTGGGGTGATCCAGGCACCCACGAAGGTCGACAAGACGATCAGCACGCCCAGCGGCAGCCAGTGGCTGATGCCGTGGCCCGCGTGAGCTTCGGTCTTGGCTTCGCCGTGGAAGGCGATGAAGATCAGGCGGAAGGTGTACAGCGAGGTCATGAACGCACCGACCAGGCCGGCGTACAGCAGGCCGGTGTTGCCGCTGGCGAAGGCTTCCCAGAGGATTTCGTCCTTGGAGTAGAAACCCACGGTCACGATCGGCAGGGCGGCCAGGGCAGCACCACCGACCACGAAGCTGGCGTAGGCCAGTGGCAGTTTCTTCCACAGGCCGCCCATCTTGAAGATGTTCTGCTCGTGGTGGCAGGCAACGATCACTGCACCGGAGGCAAGGAACAGCAGGGCCTTGAAGAAGGCGTGGGTCATCAGGTGGAAGATCGCCGCATCCCAGGCGCCAACGCCCAGGGCCAGGAACATGTAGCCGATCTGGCTCATGGTCGAGTAGGCGAGGATACGCTTGATGTCGGTCTGTACCAGCGCGGCGAAGCCGGCCAGTACCAGGGTCACGCCACCGACCACACCTACAAGGTGCAGGATGTCCGGCGCCAGCAGGAACAGGCCGTTGGTACGGGCGATCAGGTACACGCCCGCGGTCACCATGGTTGCCGCGTGGATCAGTGCCGAAACCGGGGTCGGGCCAGCCATCGCGTCGGCCAGCCAGGTCTGCAGTGGCAGCTGGGCCGATTTACCGACCGCACCGCCCAGCAGCATCAGCGTTGCCAGCACCATCCAGGTGTCGCCAGCCTGGAATTTCTGCGGTGCCAGCACCAGCAGTTCCTGCACGTTCAGGGTACCTAGCTGGGCAAACAGGATGAACAGGCCGATGGCCAGGAACACGTCGCCGATGCGGGTGACGATGAACGCCTTGAGTGCCGCGTTACCGTTGTTGCGGTTGCTGTAGTAGAAACCGATCAGCAGGTACGAGCACAGGCCTACACCTTCCCAGCCGAAGTAGATGAACAGCAGGTTATCGCCGAGGATCAGGAACAACATGCTGGCGATGAACAGGTTGGTGTACGAGAAGAAGCGCGAGTAGCCGGCTTCGCCACGCATGTACCAGGACGCGAACAGGTGGATCAGGAAGCCGACACCGGTAACCACGCCGAGCATGGTGACCGACAGGCCGTCCAGGTACAGGGTGAAGTTCGGCGCAAAGCCGTCCACCGACATCCACTGCCACAGCAGTTGGCTGTACGCGCCGCCTTCAGGTGGGGCGACATTGAACTGCCAGATGACATAGGCGGCGGTAGCCGCCGACAGGCCCACCGAGCCGACGCCGATCAGGGCGGACAGGTTCTCCGAGAACCGCCCGCGCGAGAACGACAGCAGCAGGAAGCCGACGAGGGGGAAGACGAAAGTCAGGAAGAGAAGGTTCATCCGCGCATCTCACTGGCAGCATCGATGTCGAGAGTGTGGAAGCGGCGATACAGCTGCAGCAGGATGGCCAGGCCAATACTGGCCTCGGCGGCTGCCAGGCTGATCACCAGAATGAACATCACCTGGCCGTCGGGCTGGACCCAACGGGCCCCGGCGACGACGAACGCCAGGGCAGAGGCGTTCATCATGACTTCCAGGCTCATGAGCACGAAGAGGATGTTGCGGCGGACCATCAGGCCAACCAGACCTAAGCAGAACAGGATACCGGCGACCGCCAGGCCATGCTCGAGAGGGATAGCACCCATGATTTACTCCTTCGCCTCGTTGCGGCCCAGGTGGAAGGCGGTGACGGCTGCAGCCAGCAGCAGCATCGAGGCCAGTTCGACCACCAGCAGGTACGGCCCGAACAGGCTGATGCCCACTTCTTTCGGGCCCACGGTGGTGCCGCTGATGCCAGCGCCGCTCGGGGCGACGAACAGCACGTACAGCAGTTCCAGCAGCAGCAGGGTGCCGAGGATCACCGGCCCTGCCCAGATGCCGGGCTTGAGCCAGCCGCGCTCCTGGGCGACCGAAGCCGGGCCCAGGTTGAGCATCATCACCACGAACACGAACAGCACCATGATGGCGCCGGCGTAGGCGATCACTTCCAGGGCGCCGGCGAACGGCGCACCCAGGGAGAAGAAGATCATGGCCACGGAAATCAGCGAAATGATCAGATAAAGCAAGGCGTGCACGGGGTTGGTGCCGGTCACCACCCGAAGGGTGGAGACCACGGCAATCCCGGATGCGAAGTAGAAAGCGAATTCCATCTTTCTGTCCTTATGGGAGCAAGCTCTTCACGTTGATCGGTTCGGCTTCGTTCTGCGCAGAGCCTTTCGGCTTGCCAGCGATTGCCATACCCGCAACACGGTAGAAGTTGTAGTCAGGGTTCTTGCCGGGGCCGGAGATCAGCAGATCTTCTTTCTCGTACACCAGGTCCTGACGCTTGAACTCGGCCATTTCGAAATCCGGAGTCAGCTGGATCGCGGTGGTCGGGCACGCTTCTTCACACAGGCCGCAGAAAATGCAACGCGAGAAGTTGATGCGGAAGAATTCCGGGTACCAGCGACCATCCTCGGTCTCGGCCTTCTGCAGCGAGATGCAGCCAACCGGGCAGGCCACCGCGCAGAGGTTGCACGCTACGCAGCGCTCCTCGCCATCGGGGTCGCGGGTGAGGACGATGCGGCCGCGGTAGCGCGGCGGCAGGTACACGGGTTCTTCGGGGTACTGCAGGGTGTCGCGCTTGCGGAACCCGTGCGAGAACACCATTGCCAGGCTGCGCAGCTGAGTGCCGGTGCCCTTAACGATGTCGCCGATATACTTGAACATGGGTCAAATCCTCACTGGGCCGCGACGGCTGGCGTGTTGTAGAGCACGATCGCAGCGGTCACCAGCAAATTGATCAGGGTCAGCGGCAGGCAGAACTTCCAGCTGAAGTCCATCACCTGGTCATAGCGCGGGCGCGGGATCGAGGCGCGCAGCAGGATGAACAGCATGATGAAGAACGCGGTCTTCAGGGCGAACCACAGGAACGGCACTTGCGGCAGGATGCCGAACGGGCCGTGCCAGCCACCGAAGAACAGGGTTACCAGCAGCGCCGAGATGAGGATGATGCCGATGTACTCACCGACGAAGAACATGCCCCATTTCATGCCGGCATACTCGATGTGGTAGCCGTCGGCCAGCTCCTGTTCTGCTTCCGGCTGGTCGAACGGGTGACGGTGAGTCACGGCGACGCCAGCGATGAAGAAGGTGCAGAAGCCGAAGAACTGCGGAATGATGAACCACAGGTTCTGCGCCTGGTACTCGACGATGTCGCGCATGTTGAACGAGCCTACCTGCACCACCACGCCCATCAGCGCCAGGCCCAGGAACACTTCGTACGACACGGTCTGTGCCGAAGCACGCAAGCTGCCCAGCAGGGCGTACTTGTTGTTCGACGACCAGCCGGCGAACAGCACCGCGTAGACCGACAGGCCGGCCATGGCGAAGAAGAACAGCAGGCCGATGTTCAGGTCGGCAACGCCCCAGCCCGGTGTGATCGGGATGATCGAGAAGCCGATCAGCAGGGCGCTCATGGCCACGACCGGCGCCAGGGTGAAGATCATCTTGTCGACGAAGGGCGGGTTCCAGTCTTCCTTGAAGAACATCTTCAGCATGTCGGCAGCGATCTGGAACATGCCGAACGGGCCAACGCGGTTCGGGCCGTAGCGGTCCTGCCACCAGCCCAGCAAGCGGCGCTCGACGAAGCTGAGCAGGGCGCCGCAGACCACCACGGCCAGCAGCACCACGATAGCCTTGACGACCTGGATGATCACGTCGATCACTTCGGGGGTGAACCAGCTCATTGTGCTGCCTCCTGCAGACCTTCGACGGATGCACCGAAGATGGCAGGCGGGATGCCGGCCAGGCCTTTCGGCAACGCGACCAGGCCAGCGCCCAGTTCTTCATTGATACGCAGCGGCAGGCGCAGGGCCACACCGGCAACGTTCAGGCTCAGCAGAGCACCGTCGTTGACACCCAGGCGGTCGGCTTCGGACTTGGCCAGGGCCACGTAGGCAGCCGGGATGCGCTGTTGCACCGGGGCGGCGCGCGACGAGCTTTCCTCGCTGCCGAACAGGTGGAAGAACGGCACGGCAGTCCAGGTGCCACGGGCCGGGTTGAAGGCACCCGGAATGGCGCTGAACCAGCTCAGGCGGTCGCCTTGCGGCTCGATCAGGCGCACGCCCGGGTCACCGGCACGCAGGTGGCCACCGACCTCGTCCTGGAACTTGTTCCAGGCTTGCGGCGAGTTCCAGCCCGGCGACCAGGCGAACGGCACCTGCTGGCGCGGTTCGGCGGAGCCCGAGTAGCCTTCCATCGAGAAGGCGAACGCGGTGTCCTTGTCTTGCGGGGTGCGCGGTTCGTGCACGCTGATGTTGGCGCGCATGGCAGTACGGCCGGAATAACGCAGCGGCTCGCGGGCCAGCTTCATGCCCTTGATGCGGAACGCGGCGCTTGGCGCGGCGTTGACGATGCCGGCCAGTTGCGGGGCGGCTTCGGCACAGGCGCTGGTAACGTGGTCCAGCTGGGTCCAGTCGACCGGCTTGTTCAGCAGGGTGGCACGCAGGGCGTGCATCCAGCGCCAGCCCTCGTGAATCTGGATGCTGCTGTCCAGGTATTGCGGGTCGAACACCTGGAAGAAGCGCTGGGCGCGGCCTTCCTGGCTGACCAGGGTACCGTCGCCTTCGGCGAACGAGGCCGCTGGCAGTACCAGGTGGGCACGGTCGACAGTGGCGGTTTTGGAGTGGTCGGCAACGATCACCACCTTGGCTGCAGCCAGGGCAGCGTCGACCTTGGCGGCCGGTACGCGGGCGTACAGGTCGTTTTCCAGTACAACGATGGCGTCGGCTTTGCCGCTGATGACCGCGTCCAGCGCGGCATCGATGGACTCTCCACCGAGCATGGCCAGGCCGATGCTGTTGGCCTCAGGCACCACCAGGCTCAGCGAGCCGTTCTTCTCGCGCAGCTTGAGGGCCTTGGCGATGTTGGCGGCGGCTTCGATCAGCGCCGGGTCAGCCAGGGAAGTACCGGCAACGACCAGTGGGCGCTTGGCAGCGACCAAGGCGTCGGCGATGCGCTGGGCCAGGGCCTTGGCTTCGTCGTCCAGGCCGGCAACGGCAGGTGCGCTCGGGTCGATGGCATGGGCCACGGCGAAACCGATGCGGGCCAGGTCGGCCGGGGCGGCGTGCACGCACTCTTCGGCGACGTCGTCCAGCTTGGTTTCAGCCAGGGAGGCGATGAACAGCGGGTACAGCGCGTGCTGGCCGATGTTCTTCACCGCGGCGTCGAGCCACGGCTGCACTTTCATCGCTTCGGCCATGGCCTCGGCCTTGCCTTTGGTGGCCTGGCGTACAGCCAGGGCGACGCGGGCAGCGGTCTGGGACAGGTCTTCACCGAGCACGAACACGGCGTCGTGGTCTTCGATGTCGCGCAGCGTTGGCACCGGCAGCGGGCTGTTGTTCAGCACGTTCAGGGCCAGGCGCACGCGGGCCAGTTCGCCTGCTTCCATGCCGGAGTAGAAGTACTCGGCGCCGACCAGCTCACGCAGGCCGTAGTTGCTTTCGAGGCTGGCGCGTGGCGAGCCGATACCGACGATGGTGCGGCCGCGCAGCAGGTCGGCGGCCTTGTCCAGGGCGGCGTCCAGGCCCAGCTTGGTGCCGTCGGCCAGGTGTGGCTGGCGTGGGCGATCCTTGCGGTTGACGTAGCCGTAACCGAAGCGGCCACGGTCGCACAGGAAGTACTGGTTGACCGAGCCGTTGAAGCGGTTTTCGATCCGGCGCAGTTCGCCATAGCGCTCGCCGGGGCTGATGTTGCAGCCGCTGGAGCAGCCGTGGCAGATGCTTGGGGCGAACTGCATGTCCCACTTGCGGTTGTAACGCTCGGAGTGGGTCTTGTCGGTGAATACGCCGGTCGGGCAGACCTCGGTCAGGTTGCCGGAGAATTCGCTCTCCAGCACGCCGTCTTCGACGCGGCCGAAGTACACGTTGTCGTGAGCGCCGTAGACGCCCAGGTCGGTACCGCCGGCGTAGTCCTTGTAGTAGCGCACGCAGCGGTAGCAGGCGATGCAGCGGTTCATCTCATGGGCGATGAACGGGCCGAGGTCCTGGTTCTGGTGGGTACGCTTGGTGAAACGGTAGCGGCGCTCGTTGTGGCCGGTCATTACCGTCATGTCTTGCAGGTGGCAGTGACCGCCTTCCTCGCACACCGGGCAGTCGTGCGGGTGGTTGGTCATCAGCCATTCGACGACGCTGGCGCGAAACGCCTTGGACTCGTCATCTTCGATGGAAATCCAGGTGCCGTCGGAAGCAGGGGTCATGCAGGACATGACGATACGACCACGGGTGTCGTTCTCGTCGGTGTACTGCTTGACCGCGCACTGCCGGCAGGCGCCAACGCTACCAAGCGCCGGGTGCCAGCAGAAATAAGGGATGTCGAGGCCTAGCGACAGACACGCCTGTAACAGGTTGTCTGCACCGTTGACTTCGAGCGCTTTGCCGTCTACGTGGATAGTGGCCATTGTTCAAAGTTCTTCGTTGGCCCGCGTGAGCGGGCGTGGCTAATGGAAATCGGTGGGCTTGCGACACGCCGCGAATGAATCGGGCCTGTCGGCAAGCTGGCGAGTGGCACGGACCACCCGCCTAATCATCTTGTTATGCGCCGACCACGATCGGCCCGGCCTGGATTGGCTTGGCCAGGTTTGGGCGCAGGGTGTCACCAGCGGATGCTGGGGCGACACCGGCCTCGAACTCGGACCGGAAGTATTTGATGGCACTGCCCAGCGGCTCGACGGCACCCGGTGCGTGAGCACAGAAGGTACGGCCTGGGCCGAGGAAGTTGACCAGCCCCAGAAGCGTCTCGATGTCTTCGGCACGGCCTTGCCCGTTTTCCAGTGCGCGCAGCATCTTCACGCTCCACGGCAGGCCGTCACGGCATGGCGTGCACCAGCCGCACGACTCGCGGGCGAAGAACTCTTCCATGTTGCGCAGCAGCGAGACCATGTTGACGCTGTCGTCTACCGCCATGGCCAGGCCAGTACCCATACGGGTGCCGACCTTGGCGATGCCGCCGGCGTACATTTGCGCGTCGAGGTGCTCGGGCAGCAGGAAGCCGGTACCGGCGCCGCCTGGCTGCCAGCACTTGAGCTTGAAGCCGTCGCGCATGCCACCGGCGTAGTCTTCGAACAGCTCGCGGGCGGTGACGCCGAACGGCAGCTCCCACAGGCCCGGGTTCTTCACCTTGCCAGAGAAGCCCATCAGCTTGGTGCCGTGGTCTTCGCTGCCTTCGCGGGCCAGCGACTTGTACCAGTCGTTGCCGTTGGCGACGATGGCCGGCACGTTGCACAGGGTTTCGACGTTGTTCACGCAAGTCGGCTTGCCCCATACGCCCACGGCGGCAGGGAAGGGCGGCTTGGAGCGCGGGTTGGCGCGGCGGCCTTCCAGCGAGTTGATCAGTGCGGTTTCTTCACCGCAGATGTAGCGGCCGGCACCGGTGTGCACGAACAGCTCGAAATCAAAACCGGAGCCCAGGATGTTCTTGCCCAGCAGGCCGGCGGCCTTGGCTTCATCGATGGCGCGGTTGAGGTTTTTCGCAGCAGTGGTGTATTCGCCACGCAGGAAGATGTAGCCACGGTAGGCCTTCAGGGCGCGGGCGCTGATCAGCATGCCCTCGACCAGCAGATGGGGCTGTTGCTCCATCAGCATGCGGTCCTTCCAGGTGTTCGGCTCCATTTCGTCCGCGTTGCACAGCAGGTAGCGGATGTTCATGGATTCGTCTTTGGGCATCAGGCCCCACTTCACGCCAGTGGGGAAGCCTGCGCCGCCTCGGCCCTTGAGGCCGGAGTCCTTGACGGTCTGCACGATGTCGTCCTGCGACATCTCGCCCAACGCCTTGCGGGCAGCGGCGTAACCGTTCTTGGCCTGATACTCGGCAAGCCACACAGGCTCGCCGTCGTCACGCAGGCGCCAGGTCAGCGGGTGGGTTTCGGCCGAACGCGCAATGCGGTTGGCCGGGCCGAAGGAAGTAATGGTCATACGTAACCCTCCAGCAGTTTGGTGACGCCAGCGGGCTGCACGTCGCCAAAGGTGTCGTCGTCGATCATCAGCGCCGGGGCCTTGTCGCAGTTGCCAAGGCAGCACACCGGCAGCAGGGTGAAGCGGCCGTCGGCGGTGGTCTGGCCGAGGCCGATACCCAGCTCGCTCTGGATCTGGCTGACGACCGATTCATGGCCGCCGATGTAGCAGACCATGCTGTCGCACACGCGGATGATGTGGCGGCCGACCGGCTGGCGGAAAATCTGGCTGTAGAAGGTGGCTACACCCTCGACGTCGCTGGCCGGGATGCCCAGCACCTCGCCGATGGCGTGGATGGCGCCGTCCGGCACCCAGCCACGTTCCTTCTGGACGATCTTCAAGGCTTCGATGGACGCCGCGCGCGGGTCCTCGTAGTGATGCATCTCGTGCTCGATGGCCGAGCGCTCTGTTTCGCTCAGGGCGAAACGGTCTGTCTGGATAAGCGTGCTGTTCATGCTTAGCGGTCCACGTCAGCCATAACGAAGTCGATACTGCCCAGGTACGCAATGAGGTCGGCAACCATGCTGCCTTTGATCACCGAAGGGATCTGCTGCAGGTGCGGGTAGCTCGGGGTACGGATCCGGGTGCGGTAGCTCATGGTGCCGCCATCGCTCGTCAGGTAGTAACTGTTGATGCCCTTGGTCGCCTCGATCATCTGGAACGACTCGTTGGCCGGCATGACCGGGCCCCACGAGACTTGCAGGAAGTGCGTGATGAGGGTCTCGATGTGCTGCAGGGTGCGCTCTTTCGGTGGCGGCGTGGTCAGCGGGTGATCCGCCTTGTACGGGCCTTCCGGCATGTTGCGCAGGCACTGGTCGATGATGCGGATACTCTGGCGCATCTCCTCGACACGGACCATGCAGCGATCATAGGCATCGCCGTTGTGGGCCAGCGGTACTTCGAATTCGAAGTTCTCGTAGCCGGAGTAGGGGCGGGCTTTGCGAAGGTCGAAATCGCAACCGGTGGAGCGCAGGCCGGCACCGGTGGTGCCCCATTCCAGGGCTTCCTTGGTGTTGTACGCGGCAACGCCAATGGTACGGCCCTTGAGGATGCTGTTCTGCAGGGCAGCCTTGGTGTACTCGTCCAGGCGCTTTGGCAGCCAGTCGACGAAGTCCTTGACCAGTTTCTCCCAGCCGCGCGGCAGGTCGTGGGCGACGCCACCGATGCGGTACCAGGCCGGGTGCAGGCGGAAACCGGTGATCGCTTCGATCACGGTGTAGGCGCGCTGGCGGTCGGTGAAGGTGAAGAACACCGGGGTCATGGCGCCCACGTCCTGGATGTAGGTACCCAGGAACAGCAGGTGGCTGGTGATGCGGAAGAACTCGGCCAGCATCACGCGAATCACGTCGACCTTCTGCGGCACCTTGATGCCTGCCAGCTTTTCCACCGCCAGTACGTACGGCAGGTTGTTCATCACCCCGCCGAGGTAGTCGATACGGTCGGTGTAGGGGATGAAGCTGTGCCAGGACTGGCGCTCGGCCATTTTCTCGGCGCCACGGTGGTGGTAGCCGATGTCCGGTACGCAGTCGACGATCTCTTCACCGTCCAGCTGCAGGACGATACGGAACGCACCGTGCGCCGAAGGGTGGTTGGGGCCGAGGTTGAGGAACATGTAGTCCTCGTTGGCGCCCTGACGCTTCATGCCCCAGGCTTCAGGGTTGAAGCGCGCCGACTCTTCTTCAAGCTGTTGCTTGGCCAGGGTCAGGCTGTAGGGGTCGAACTCGGTGGCACGGGCCGGGTAGTCCTTGCGCAGCGGGTGGCCTTCCCAGGTGGGCGGCATCATGATGCGGCTGAGGTGCGGGTGCCCGGCAAAGTCGATGCCGAACATGTCCCACACTTCGCGCTCGTACCAGTTGGCGTTTGGCCAGATACCGGTCACGGTCGGCAGGTTCAGGTCGCCTTCGCTCAGCGACACCTTGATCATCACGTCGCTGTTACGCTCGATCGACAGCAGGTGGTAGAACACGCTGAAGTCGGCGGCCGGCAGGCCACGGCGCTGGGTGCGCAGGCGTTCGTCGACGCCGTGCAGGTCGTACAGCATGCTGTAAGGCTTGGCGACACCGCGCAGGAAGCTGAGCACCTCTTTGAGCTGGGCGCGTTTGACCCACAGCACGGGCATGCCGGTGCGGGTTTCCTGGGCGACGAATGCCTCGGCGCCAAAACGGTTGTTCAGTTCGACGACCACATCCTGGTCGTCAGCCTTGTAGGGCGGAATATAAATAGCGTTGTCCGCTGTCATGGTCTCGGTCGCTTTGGGTCAACGTTAAGAATGAAGCCAGGCCGCCGGCTCCAGGGGGAGCGGGCGGCAGGTCGCTGGATCAGACTTCGTCGGGGCTGCGCAGGTTGGTAACTGCAATGCGCTGCTCACGACGCAGGTCTTTCTGGGCTGGCATCTCGGCACGGTAAATACCTTGATCACCAACAACCCAGGAGAGCGGGCGTCGTTCTTGGCCGATCGACTCCTGCAGCAGCATCAAGCCTTGCAGGAAAGCCTCAGGGCGTGGCGGGCAGCCAGGCACATAGACGTCCACGGGGAGGAACTTGTCGACCCCCTGAACGACCGAGTAGATGTCGTACATGCCACCGGAGTTGGCGCACGAACCCATGGAGATGACCCATTTCGGCTCGAGCATCTGCTCGTAGAGGCGCTGGATGATCGGCGCCATCTTGATGAAGCAGGTACCGGCGATGACCATGAAGTCGGCCTGACGCGGCGACGCCCGGATGACTTCGGCGCCGAAGCGGGCGATGTCGTGGGGTGCCGTGAAGGCCGTGGTCATTTCCACGTAGCAGCAGGACAGGCCGAAGTTGTACGGCCAGAGGGAGTTCTTGCGACCCCAGTTGACCGCGCCACGCAGCACATCTTCGAGTTTCCCCATGTAGATGTTCTTGTGGACCTGGTCCTCTAGCAGCTGATCGGTGACGGTTTCCCGTTCACCTACCGGGTACTGCTCGTTAGGCGCATCCGGATCGATTCTGGTGAGATTGTATTGCATTGCCAAAGCCTCATTGTTTCAGCTTCGCTTGCCGCTTGCGGCGACCTTCGGGAGCCCAATCAAGAGCACCGACGCGCCATAGGTAGACAAGACCTGCCAACAGAATTGCTATGAAAACGAGCGCTTCGACGAACCCGGTCCAGCCGCTTTCGCGGACGGACACAGACCATGCAAAGAGAAAGAGGGCTTCGATATCGAAGATCACGAACAGCATCGCGACCAGATAGAATTTGGCGGACAGGCGCAGGCGGGCGCTGCCGACGGGCAGCATGCCGGATTCGAAGGGTTCGTTCTTGGCGCGGCCCCAGGCCTTGCTACCGAGCAGGCTGGACAGGCCGAGCATGAAGGCGCACAGGCCGACGACACCCAGGAGGAAGATGGCAAAGCCCCAGTTGTGGGCGATGAGTCCTGCCGAATCGGACATGCTAGAGATCCTTATACAGAGACCCAGCTCTGCAGTCTGAAATAAGTAAAGCGGCGACGTGGTGTCGCAGGTGCAGTGACCAAATGTCGCAGCTGAATCAATCGCGCTGATTTTATGGGTAAAGCCGGTGCAAGTAAAATTTCTGTCGCAAATTTATTCGTAGGATTAAGAACAAAAGGCACTCGTAAATGGCTGAAAGCCTTGAAATTCGGGCATTGCGTGCGGTTTTGTTAATTATGTTTCTTGCGACTGGTAACGAATTCCAAGTTTCGTAATGATAATTAATATCATTTGACCTGATGCTATGTAATTTGGCTGTTCTGCGCCTTGTAAAGTTCCTCCGGCGATTCCCCCCTACTTGCAAATGCGAAAGACTCCTGTTCTAGCAGCTTCCGACACTGCGCGCACCGCTCTGGGTCAATACTTTATCGGTTGAGCGGTGACGGGCTGATGAAGCAATCGCCCACTGGCCGAGCCAGTAGGTGAGGATGATCAGGTACGGCGCGGCGGCGAACGGGCTGACGAAGCGGTCGATGCCGATCAGGCTGTCTGAGCTCACGAGCCGGCCGGCACCGAACACCGCCAAACCGCTGCAGGCCAAGGCGCGCCAGAGCGTGGTGTTGATGGCCGGGGCGTATATATAGAGAGCGGCGGCAGCCAGGGTGAGAATCATCAGGCCGCTTGGCAGAGGTCCTTGCTGCTGCGCTGCCTCAAGCATAGACCTGATCCTGGGTTTTGCTGGTCATGCCTTTGGATTGTAGGGGGCATAGGTTTGGTGACAGGTATGCGGCGCCTGCGGGAGAGCGCCGCTCGCGCGACACCGCAAACCTTACGACAGGCACCATGTCGCCCTGGGCAATGGGTAGCCCCCCCAAAAAAAACAAAGGCCCAGTGCTTTCAAAAGCACCGGGCCTTTGTTCAACAGCAACCCACTAGCAGTGGAACTGTTCTTCCTTGTCGCCGATCGGCCCCGCTTTTGTTTCAGGCGCCGAGGCGTACCACGTAGAGGCCGTTTTTGGTATCTGTCGCAAGCTTGAGATTGCAGGCGACAAGCGGTTGACCATTGCGTTGGCAGCGGATCCATGAGGCCATCCCGCGCTCTCCGACGAAGGCCCAGCCACTGGCGCCATAATCATGGTCAGGTTTGCCGTCGCTGTTGAAGCGCAGAGTGACAAAATGGCCCTCTGATTCTGCATTTTCATAAAGCACGGTCAGGTAAATTTTCTCGGCGTTGCCGGATCTGGCGTCAAAGGACAGATCTGACGCGGAGGCCATTACCGATGGGGTCTTTTCGACAATGACGGGTCTCCCTTCATTGAAACCGTTGTTCAGCGTGCCGTCGCTGTTAAACGACATGAGCGCGGTACCCTCATCGTAAGTGTTGATGTCGGTGCGGCACGCCAGCACGAAGTGATGATTGGAGGTTGACTGCTTGAGCAGCACAGGAAGCAGCGTGTGGCCTGGCGTATGCAGGTGCAGATAACCACCGTCGGCAAATGTCCTGTCGATCTTGGCGTGCTCATCGAGGCGGGTCACGATGACGTGGTTCTTGAAGTCTTCAGTAGGTAAGGGCGCGTACGCCGCATAAATACCATGTTCATTCAGTGCCAGTGCCCCCAGCAGTACTGGGTCGTTGCCGTGCGCAGCGCGCCAGTAGCCTGTGCCATTGAAGTCGGTAGCCAGGTCCCCCTTCAGCGTGATTGCAACAACGTGGTCGCGCGAGCGGAAGTAGAGCACTCCGTTCCGTATGCCCGCGCCGTCGTTGTCGTGGGAAGACGAACTGCTGTACTTGCTGGGCGATGCCAAATCGGTCGGCCAGGCCTTGGTTGTGGAGCTGACCGAAGGATAAATCCGATAGGGCTTCCCGTCCTCGCCAAAACTGGTGTCGGGCTTTCCATTGGCGTGCAAGCGAACGACGATGGGGTGATATGAATTCGGGGCGTAGTTGTAGTCGCCTACCACAAATATTCGCCCAGCTTCATCCGTAATAATCTCAGACAGCAAGACCCGCAGGGCACCTTCATATTCGATCGTTGTGACACCTTGCGAACCGAATTCGGGGTCAAGCGTACCGTCAGGCTCAAGGCATAGCAGCTTGAGGGCTGTCGCGTTTCGGGGCGCCGAGGAGATAAGTGTTTTTTGAGTTGATTGGATTATCGTGATCGGGCCGAGATGGTCGTACTTTGGGTGCGAAAAACGGCCTTGCGACGCATACGCTGGGTCCAGCTCGCCAGCGTTGAGGATGGTTGGCATGATGCGACTCCTGTTTGGGGGAGTCGCTAGCCTCTCAGAAGGTGTGGGGCTGAAAAACTGGCAATAATACTAGGCTCTGCATGAGAGGAGCCCATTAGCCCTGGCTGTTTTCCGTGGTCTTTGCGGAGAAAGCATGGCCCTGATCATGGATTTCGCTATGGCTTGTATCGACAGGCATTGGCAAAACAAAAGCCCGGAGCTTTCTCAAGCCCCGGGCTTTTGTTCAATCGCAACCCACTATCAGTGGAACTGGTCTTCCTCGGTCGAACCGGTCAGGGCAGTTACCGACGATGCGCCACCCTGGATCACGGTGGTCATGTCGTCGAAGTAACCAGTACCCACTTCCTGTTGGTGCGCCACGAAGGTGTAGCCTTTGCTAGCGTCAGCGAATTCCTGCTCTTGCAGCTTCACGTAGGCGGTCATGTCGTTGCGGGCGTAATCATGCGCCAGGTTGAACATGCCGTGCCACATGTTGTGGATGCCCGCCAGGGTGATGAACTGGTGCTTGTAGCCCATGGCCGACAGCTCGCGCTGGAACTTGGCGATGGTGGCGTCGTCCAGGTTCTTCTTCCAGTTGAAGGAAGGCGAGCAGTTGTACGACAGGATCTGGTCCGGATACTCCTTCTTGATCGCTTCGGCGAAGCGACGGGCTTCGTCCAGGTCCGGCTTGGCGGTTTCGCACCAGATCAGGTCGGCATATGGCGCGTAGGCCAGGCCGCGGGAGATGGCCTGGTCGAGGCCGGCGCGGACCTTGTAGAAGCCTTCACGGGTACGCTCGCCAATCACGAACGGCTGATCGTACGGGTCGCAGTCGCTGGTCAGCAGGTCGGCGGCGTTGGCGTCGGTACGGGCCAGGATGATGGTCGGTACGCCCGACACGTCAGCTGCCAGGCGCGCGGCCACAAGCTTCTGTACGGCTTCCTGGGTTGGTACCAGCACCTTGCCGCCCATGTGGCCGCATTTTTTAACCGACGCCAGCTGGTCTTCGAAGTGCACGCCAGCGGCGCCTGCTTCGATCATGTTCTTCATCAGCTCGTAGGCGTTCAATACGCCACCGAAACCGGCTTCGGCGTCTGCCACGATCGGCGCGAAGTAGTCGATGTAGCCTTCGTCGCCCGGGTTCTTGCCGGCTTTCCACTGGATCTGGTCGGCGCGGCGGAACGAGTTGTTGATGCGCTTGACCACGGTCGGTACCGAGTCAACCGGGTACAGCGACTGGTCAGGGTACATGGACTCGGCCGAGTTGTTGTCGGCGGCAACCTGCCAGCCGGACAGGTAGATGGCCTGGATGCCAGCCTTTACCTGCTGTACTGCCTGGCCGCCGGTCAGGGCGCCCATGCAGTTGACGAAATCTTTTTCTGGGCGGAAGGACGGGTGGGCACCTTGGGTGACCAGCTTCCACAGTTTTTCTGCACCTTGGCGGGCCAGGGTGTGCTCTGGCTGAAGGGAGCCACGCAGGCGAACGACATCAGCGGCGGTGTAGGTACGGGTCACGCCTTTCCAGCGCGGGTTCTCGGCCCAGTCTTTCTCGAGGGCTGCAATTTGCTGTTCGCGTGTCAGTGCCATGGAAATAAACCTCGTCGCATCGATCTTGGGTTAATTGTGCTGATGCTCGGGTGCAGATCAGGGCGCTTGGCGGCTGTCCTGTTCGCAGGAGTGCGGCGGCGAACGCGAAGGCTCGAAGGGGGAAGGGTGGGCAGGCCAGGCGAAGGTGTGCTCCGGCAGGTCGGCTCGTGGTTGCCTTGCTGCGGTGCTACGCGATTGCCAGTACTGCGGTGATGCGCTTCCGTCCCTCGGGACAACTTCTTCGTTGCAGTCGCAATCCCGTCGAACCGCCTTGTGGGCCGTATAGACACGAGGCGCCTCCAGGGGTGGGAGGAGCACGCCTCGAAGGCCCTTGCCAGGGCCCCTGATTAGCGGGAGCGAGGCCATCATGCCCTTGGGAAAAAGACCCTGTCAAATGTTTTGTAGTGGTTTTTTTCGCTTACTACATCTTTGGTCTAATGCGACTTGGCGGTCAGTTTCTAGGCCTTTGGTCGAGGCCTTGAGTTGCCTGGGTTCACTCGAGAAGGTCGACTTTTACCCGCAAAGTCATGTTTTCACCGCGCTGGGTGCTGTAACTGCGGCTTGACGCGCTGCGGTCGGCTTGGCTCTGCTGGTTGTAGCCGGCCAGGGTGATCCATTCGCCGAGCTTGCCGGTGATTGTCGTGTCGGTGCTTTGCACTTTCACTACATCTGCACGTTCCTGGCTGATACGGTCATTATTGGTGCTTATTTGCAGACGAACCGTGTCACCACTCAAGCTTGGCGTGACATAGAAACCTTGGGTCACATTGCGGTATTCGGTGTTGCTCTGGATGCGCCCGTAGCCGTCGGTGCTGGTGCTGGTGATCGGGATGCTCTGGCCCACCTGAATGAGCGCAGGCTGGCCTTCGCTGGCCTGCACCTGCTGCATGCCGCCGTCGCGGTTGCTGGTGCCGTAGTGGATGACGCGTGCGTTGCCGCGGTTGTCCTGGAAGTTGCTGTCGTTGTTGTCGACACTGATCAGCAGGCGCTTGGGAGCGGTGTCCAGTTGTTGCAGCAAGGCGCGCAGGTCGCCGATGCGCTCGGGGCTGGCGTTGACGATCAGCTTGTTCTCGAAAGCGCTGACCGTGCCGTCGTTGCCGATGAATGCCTGCGCGGCAGGCAGTAGTTCGGCGCTGGTGCGGTGCTGCAGCGGCACCACTTCGGTGGCGGCCTGGGCGGCGAGGCTGGCAAGCAGCAGCAGGAAAGTGAAAAGGGGGCGTAGCGGCATGTCCATGATCTCCGCAGGTGGAATCAACATGATGGCAAATTTGCTGGCCTCCTGCCGGATCTGGATCACGCCCGCGCTGTTCAGAAGGTCGTATTATCCTGATTTATCTTGTAGGCTATAAATTATAGTAGGCAAGATAATTGAGGATAATGACATGGCTCCTGTTCGCCCGCTCCTGCGCCGTGATCAACTGGCCAACGCTTTGGCCCAAGACCTGGCAGGCGAGTCGCTGATCGATTACAGCGCTGGCATGTTCCTGGCCGCGCCCCGGCGCACGGGCAAGAGCACCTTCCTCAACAATGACCTTATACCGGAATGCGTACGGCGCGGCTGGCGACCGGTTTACGTGGACCTGTGGTCGGACCGCGACGCGGCCCCGGCGCAGCTCATCAGTGGCGCCATCGGCACTGCGCTGGCCAGTTTCGAAGGTGCGCTGGCCAGGACCGCGAAAAAGGCTGGTATTGAAAAAATAAACCTGCTGCGCACCCTGAGCTGGGATTTCACCCGCCCGCAACTGCCTGCGGGTACTACCTTGGCGCAGGCACTTTCCGTGTTGCATCAAGTGTCAGGGCAGATGGTAGTGCTGATCATCGACGAGGCTCAGCACGCCCTTAACAGCGAAGATGGCCTCAATGCGATGTTCGCGCTGAAAGCTGCACGTGACCACCTCAACCGTGGCGACCGTCCGGATGGCTTGCGCCTGGTGTTCACCGGCTCCAGCCGCGACAAGCTGGCCAACCTGGTACTTAAGAGCAAGCAGCCGTTCTTTGGTGCCACCATCACGCCCTTCCCATTACTGGGGCGTGAATATGTCGAATTCATCACGGGCTTGTGGAACCGGCGCCTGGCCGATAGCAATCAGTTCAAGGTAGAGGACCTGGCGTACGCTTTCGAGCTGGTGGGCCGTCGCCCGGAAATGCTCAACAAGCTGTTGGCCGAAGTCAGCGTCGGCCTCGGTGAAGCGGCCAACTTGGGCGATCTGCTGCGCACTGGGGCACTCAACCATCAGGCTGGTGTCTGGAGTGACTACGAAAGTGCCTGGAACGAGCTTTCGCCGTTGCAGCAGGCGGTGCTTGAGGTAATGGCCGAGCGCACGCTAGGCCGACATCCGTTCTCGCCGTTCACAGAGCAGACCTTGATCGACATCAGACGCAAGCTGGAGCAGGCCCAGGCAGAAGTCAACGCCAATACGCCTAACGTACAGAAGGCCCTCGATGCCCTGCGCGACAAGGAGCTGGTGTGGAAGGCCAATCGTGGCGAGTACGCGCTGGAGGATGCTTCCATGGCTGAATGGCTTGCCCGCGACAAGGCAGTTGCTGGCCGCAGCTGAACCTTTGAGTTGTCCCGCCAGTCGCACTCAGAGGGAGTGCATGGGGTGATCGCATGAGGGGTGGCCTGTTCTTGCTGTTGTGGCTTTGTAGCCTTGGTGCAGAGGCAGCAGCTGATGTGCTGCGCATCAAGCAACTGCAGCGTTGCGGCGACCTGCTGGGCGAAGGCGGGCAGCAATGGTGCCTGCGTGCCGAGGGGCTCGGTGCAGATGTGCCCAAGGTATGGCTGGGCGGTGTGCGACTGCCAACAGCCGATATCGAACGCAAAGGTGACCGGCTTATCCTGAACCTGGCGAAACAAGCCCAGCGCAGCGCGCCCTTGTGGCTGGAATACGGTGGCCGCACCAGCAACCCGATATGGCTGACCCGCCAGCGCAGTCATGTTGTTGCCGCAGGGCCTGATGAAGTGGCGAAGAACATGGATGGGCTGACTACCTATGTCGACCTGGTCAGCCTGTTGATCGAAGAAAAACACGACGGCTTTGGCGAGGCCCGGCGCATTGCCGGGAAATACGGCGCCCAGGTTGTCGGTGCCATACCACCGCTGAATGTCTACCAGCTGCGTTTGCCGGTGGACGACCTGGTGCAGCGTGACGCGATGATCCTGCGCATGGGCAGTGAGGTCAGCGTGGATGCCGTGATTGTCGAGGAGTCCGCCCCGGAGCGTGGGGAAGAGGGCAGCGGGCGCGACAGCCGCGCCATTGACCAGGCAGACGAATGGGCCGCCAACCGCTTCATGGACGCGCTGTATTTCTACCAGCGACGGATTGGCGCTTCGCGCTTGCCGGTGCAGCCCGTGCGGGTCGGGGTCATCGAGCGCGAAGTGGACTTTGACGCCCCGGGGTTCAGCCAATACCGAGGCGGCTGCGAACAGGGTCAGACGTGCCTGTTCGCTCGCGACGGTGATCGCCCGACAAGCCACGGCAGCCATGTCGCAGGCATTCTCGCCGCGCAGGGTGAGGGTTTTTTACCGGGGCTGGGCAAGCACAGCCCTGGCTTCGAGGTGATTGTAGAGCGCAACTCGGATGCAGGTATCACCGCCAACATCGCTGCATCGGTGAACCTGGTCGAGGATGGCGTGCGGGTGCTGAACTGGAGCTGGGGCATCCACAGGGTCGGCGCACGCGATGTCAACGGTGATGAGGTCGATTCGCTGGTGCGTTCCGGGCTGGCGATGAGTGGCTACGAGGAGTTGCTTGAGGAGTTCTTCCTCTGGCTGCGCAAAGAGCACCCGGACGTGGTGGTGGTGAATTCGGCGGGCAACGGTGCGTCGTGGTCAGGTACCGATGAATACCGCCTGCCGTCGTCGTTCATTACCGAACAACTGCTGGTGGTGGGCGGGCACCAGCGCAGCGACAAGGCGACGGCGGTCGAAGCCCCCGACCATGTGCGCAAGCGCCACAGTTCCAACATCGACATGCGCGTGGATGTCAGTGCTGCTGCCTGCATACGCCCGGCGGCGGCCGCGGCTGCGCATTGCGGCACCTCGTACGCGACACCCCTGGTGACTGCCACCGTGGCAGCGATGCTGTCGATCAACCCGGCCCTCACCCCGGAACAGGTCCGCATGCTGTTGCGGCGCAGTGCCCTGACCCTGGGCACCGAGCAGGATTTCGAGGCGATGGATGCCGAAGACCTGACGGCGCCGATCCTGCCTTCGGAGCGTGGTGGGCGCCTGAACCACCCCGACCTGGGGCGTTCGGCGCGCCTGGACATGCAGCGCGCGCTGGACCTGGCAGTGCAGAGCCGGGAGCGGGTGCGCTGAACGGTGGCCGCTGTCAGACAAATTCCGTAACATCGCGCCCCTCGTTTTTGTAACGTCCGCCCGGACTGCCTCACAGGAAGCCCATGAAGCCCGCCCGATTACGCGCCGACCTGCTCGCCGGCCTGACCACCTCGTTCGCCCTTGTGCCCGAGTGCATCGCCTTTGCCCTTGTGGCTCACCTCAATCCGCTGATGGGTCTGTATGGCGCTTTCATCATCTGCACCCTTACGGCGCTGTTTGGCGGTCGACCGGGGATGATTTCCGGCGCTGCCGGCTCGATGGCGGTGGTGATCGTTGCGCTGGTGGTGCAGCACGGCGCGCAGTATCTGCTGGCCACGGTGCTGCTGGGTGGCGTGGTGATGATCCTGTTCGGCCTGCTACGGCTGGGCAAGCTGGTACGGCTGGTGCCGTACCCGGTCATGCTCGGCTTCGTCAATGGCTTGGCCATCGTCATCGCCATGGCGCAGCTTGAGCACTTCAAGGCGGGTGAGCACTGGCTCAGCGGCGCGCCGCTGTACCTTATGATCGGCCTGGTGGCACTGACCATGGCCGTGGTCTACGTGCTGCCGAAACTTACACGTGCGGTACCGCCAGCGCTGGTGGCGATCCTGGGCGTTGGCCTGCTGGTGTACCTGCTCGGCCTGCCCACCCGCACTTTGGGCGACATGGCGCATATCGCCGGTGGCCTGCCGGGGCTGGCACTGCCGGATGTGCCCTGGAACCTGGAAACCCTGCAGATCATCGCCCCCTACGCGGTGCTGATGGCCATGGTTGGCCTGCTGGAAACCTTGCTCACCCTCAACCTGACCGATGAAGTGACCGAGAGCCGTGGCTTCCCGGACCGCGAGTGCGTGGCACTGGGCGCGGCGAACATGGTCTCGGGCCTGTGCGGTGGCATGGGCGGTTGCGCAATGATCGGCCAGACGGTGATCAACCTCAGCTCCAATGGTCGCGGCCGGCTGTCCGGGGTAGTGGCCGGGGTGATGATCTTGCTGTTCGTGTTGTTCCTGTCGCCGCTGATCGAGCGTATTCCGCTGGCGGCGCTGGTCGGGGTGATGTTCGTGGTAGCCCAGCAGACCTTTGCCTGGGCGTCGCTGCGGGTGCTGCACAAGGTGCCGGTGAACGATGTGCTGGCAATCATTGCAGTGACCGTTGTGACAGTGTTTACCGACCTGGCCATGGCGGTGCTGTTCGGCATCATCATCGCGGCGCTCAACTTTGCCTGGCAGCATGCGCGGGAGCTGTACGCCGACAGCCATGAGGACGCCGACGGCGGCAAGCGCTATCAGGTGCATGGCACGCTGTTCTTTGCCTCGACCGCGTCATTCCTCAACCAGTTCGACCCGGCCCAGGACCCGACCCAGGTCACGCTGGATTGCCAGCATTTGAGCTTTGTCGACTATTCGGCGGTTGCGGCGCTCAAGACCCTGCGTGAGCGGTATGCCAAGGCGGGCAAGCATTTGCGCGTGGTGCATTTGTCAGAGCGGTGCAAGAAGCTATTGAAGCGGGCAGGTGAGCAGCACTGAGCCTGGTTGTCACCCGTGCCGGCCTCTTCGCGGGCATGCCCGCTCCCACAGGATGGACTGCCCCCAGGAAGTTGGACACCAATCCAATTTCTTGGGGTGTTCACATGAGCAAGTACTCAGATCAATTCAAGCTCACCGCCGTCCAGGCCTACCTGGAGGGTGGTGAAGGATTTAGAACAGTAGCTCGGCGATTTGCAGTGGACTTCAGCCTGCTGCGGCGCTGGTTCTCCGCTTTCCAGAAGCATGGTCAGTTCAGCCTGCGCAAAACCGGCCAGCGGTACAGCACGGCCTACAAGCGCTCAGTCCTTGAGTACATGCACAAGCATCAGCTTTCCTTGCGCCAGACCGCCGCCCATTTTGGTCTTGGTCAGTCCTCGCAGATAGGCATTTGGGCGCGGCAGCACTACAGTGGGAGTCTGGATTTACCTGCTCCCAAGAGAAGAAAACCCGCTGCCATGTCGAAAAAGCCTTACCCCATAAAACCTACGACGTCCGATGACACCGATAAAAGCCGCGACCAGTTGCTGGCTGAGCTTGAGTGGCTGCGTATGGAGAACGCTTACCTAAAAAAGCTGGAAGAACTGAAGAAGCAGGAGCGAAGTCAGCCCAAAAAGCCCTGATCGTGTCGGCGCTCAAGGACAGGTTTCCCTTGGCCGCCGTTCTGCAACTGGCTGACTTACCTCGCAGCACGTTCTATTACCAACTTCAGGCGCAGGCCAAACCTGACAAGCATGCTGTCCTGAAACAGCTGATTCAGCGTGTCTATCACGAGGAAAAAGGGCTCTACGGTTACCGGCGTGTGACGGCGGTGATCCGCAACGCCGGCACCTTGGTTAACAAGAAGGTCGTAGAACGCTTGATGGTCGCGCTTGATCTTCGCTCACTCGTACGGCCCAAAAAGTATCGGTCGTACAAGGGCGTCGTCGGCACTATCGCGCCTAACCTGCTGGAGCGAAACTTCCTCGCGCAGCGCCCGAATCAGAAGTGGGTGACCGATGTGACCGAGTTTAAAGTAGCTGAGAAAAAGGTCTATCTCTCTCCTGTGATGGACTTGTACAACGCCGAAATCGTGGCATACGAAGTGGCCAGCAGGCCTTGCCTCGGGCTGGTTACCAACATGCTGGACAAGGCCTTCAAGCGCCTGGGAAACAAGCCGAAGCTGGTGCTTCACTCGGATCAAGGGTGGCACTACCAGCACTCCCAGTACCGCCATAAGCTGGCAGAGCGAGGACTGAACCAGAGCATGTCACGCAAAGGAAACTGCCTGGACAATGCGGCAATGGAGAGCTTTTTTGGTACGCTTAAGTCCGAGTTTTTCTACCTGAAGCGTTTCGAGAGCGTTGAAGAACTGAAAGCCGGTCTGGACGAGTACATCCACTACTACAACCATGACCGCATCAAGCTAAAGCTCAATGGCATGAGCCCTGTGGAATACAGGGCCCATGCTGCTGAGTCTGCTAGCTGAAACTGTCCAACTTTTGGGGGGCAGTCCAGGATCGCCGCAGGCCCGGGCATTGTGCGATCCCCTGTGGGAGCGGGCGTGCCCGCGAAGAGGCCGGCACAGGCGAATGAATCATTCCCCGCGGTTCTTCTTGACGATGCCATCGGCGATGCTCGCCGGTGCCTCGGCATAGCGGGTGAACTCCATCGAGAAGCTGGCCCGGCCCTGGGTCATCGAACGCATCGAGGTGGCGTAGCCGAACATCTCGCCCAACGGCACCTCGGCACGGATTACCTTGCCGGCCGGTGTTTCGTCACCGTCCTGAATCATCCCGCGGCGCCGGCTGAGGTCGCCCAGAATGTCGCCCTGGTATTCCTCCGGCGTCACCACCTCCACTTTCATCACCGGTTCCAGCAACACCGCGCCGCCTTTCTGCGACAGCTGCTTGGTGGCCATTGAAGCCGCGATCTTGTAGGCCATTTCGTTGGAGTCGACATCGTGGTACGAACCGTCAAATACGGCGGCCTTGAGGCTGATCAGCGGGTAGCCGGCAAGCACGCCGTTCTTCATCTGCTCTTCGATACCCTTCTGGATCGCCGGGATGTACTCGCGCGGTACCACCCCGCCGACAATCTCGTTGATGAACTCCAGGCCCTCCTTGCCTTCGTCGCCAGGGGCGAAACGGATCCAGCAATGGCCATACTGGCCACGGCCGCCCGACTGGCGCACAAAGCGCCCCTCGATTTCGCAGGTGTTGCGGATTTTTTCCCGGTAGGCCACCTGCGGCTTGCCGATGTTGGCTTCGACGTTGAACTCGCGGCGCATGCGGTCGACGATGATGTCCAGGTGCAACTCGCCCATGCCCGAGATGATGGTCTGGCCGGTTTCTTCGTCGGTACGCACGCGGAATGACGGGTCTTCCTGGGCCAGCTTGCCCAGGGCGATGCCCATTTTTTCCTGGTCGGCCTTGGTCTTGGGCTCCACGGCCACGGAAATCACCGGGTCAGGGAAGTCCATGCGTTCGAGGATGATCGGTTTGTCCATGTCGCACAGGGTGTCGCCGGTGGTCACGTCCTTCATGCCGATCAGCGCGGCGATGTCGCCGGCGCACACGTCCTTGATTTCGGCACGCTGGTTGGCATGCATCTGCACCATGCGGCCGATGCGTTCCTTCTTGCCTTTGACCGAGTTGAGTACCGCGTTGCCTGAGCTGAGCACGCCGGAATAAACGCGAGCAAAGGTGAGTGTGCCGACGAACGGGTCGGTGGCAATCTTGAAAGCCAGGGCCGAGAACGGCTCCTTGTCGTCGGCGTGCCGTTCCAGGTGCTTTTCTTCATCGTCCGGGTCGGTGCCGCGGATGGCGGGAATTTCCGACGGGGCGGGCAGGTAGTCGATTACCGCATCGAGCATCAGCGGTACGCCCTTGTTCTTGAAAGAGGACCCGAGGATGGTCGGCACGATTTCGTTGGCGATGGTGCGTTTGCGCAACCCGGCCTTGATCTCTTCGATGCTCAGTTCTTCGCCTTCAAGAAACTTGTTGAGCAGTTCGTCATTAGCCTCGGCGGCTGCTTCTATCATGTGCGCGCGCCATTCGTCGGCAAGCGTCTGCAGTTCGGCGGGTATATCTTCTTCACGGTAGCTGGTGCCGTGGTCAGCGTCGTTCCAGTAGATGGCTTTCATCTTCACCAGGTCGATCTGGCCGATGAAGTTCTCCTCGCTGCCGATGGCCAGCTGGATCGGTACCGGGTGGTGCCCCAGGCGTTTGTCGATCTGCTTGACCACACGCAGGAAGTCGGCACCCTGGCGGTCCATCTTGTTGATGTAGGCCAGGCGTGGCACATGGTATTTGTTGGCCTGGCGCCAAACCGTCTCGGACTGTGGCTCTACCCCGTCAGCACCGCTGAACACCACCACCGCGCCATCGAGCACGCGCAACGAGCGCTCCACCTCGATGGTGAAGTCGACGTGGCCGGGGGTGTCGATGATGTTGAAGCGGTACTTGTGCTCAAACTGCTTGGTCGAGCCTTGCCAGAACGCCGTGGTCGCCGCCGAGGTGATGGTGATGCCGCGTTCCTGCTCCTGGGCCATCCAGTCCATGGTCGCCGCGCCATCGTGCACCTCGCCCATCTTGTGGTTGACCCCGGTGTAGAACAGGATCCGCTCGGTAGTGGTGGTCTTGCCGGCGTCCACGTGGGCGACGATGCCAATATTGCGGTACAGCTCGATGGGCGTTGTGCGGGCCATGGCGGACTACCTGCGAATGGGCGGATTCCACCACGTTAGCAGACCGGTGGAATCCTGCCCTGCCGCCGGGCCGTCAGTCGGCCTGGGCTTGCAGCATCCACTGGCCATCCACTTCACGGGCCAGGCCGCTGGCCGTCAGTAGCGCCAGCAGACGCGAGTGCAGGGCGGCTTCGGTGAAGGTCTTGAGGGTGGCCAGGTCCAGTGTGCCGACCAGGTTGAGGTCGGCCTTGGTGTACGACAGCCATGCCTTTTTCAGTACCTGGGCAACATCGCTGCCGGAGGTGCTGGCGAAGCGGCGGTGCCATTGGCGGCTGTCGAAGGTAAAGGTGTGGGCGTGGCTGTAGGTGCTTTCGTCGCCACCTTCGGTGCAGCGATGGCAACGGCACGGGCCTTCGCCGAAGGCGTTGCGCAGGTAGCTGTTGAAGTCCACGACGGGCTTGAGGGACAGGCGTTTGTCGACATCGAACAGGTCGGCGATCAGGGGTTCTTCGGCGCTCACTCGGGATCCTCGTGTGGTGTGGCGTGCATCGGCGGGCACCCTAACAGATCGGGGCATTCAGATCACCTGTAGAGACAACGGAGACCGCCTGCCGTACTCTACGCGCCCTTACGCCTACACACCCACTGAGGTAACCCCGCTTGAGCACCAAGTACCCGTACACCGCCACCGTGACCATCAGCGCCGAAGACCGTGGCGGAGATACCGAAGCTTCGGAAAACCCCAGCATGCGCGTGGGCCTGGAAGCGGTGACCGAAACCCTGAAGAAGGTGCATTTCGTCGGTACGCTCGCGGCACCTGAAAAGCCGGCCACGCACATCTGCGTGACCCTGGAGAACGGCCTGACCTACTACGGCCCGATCGTCAACGGCCACGCCGAACTCGAAGGCGGCTGGATCGCCTTCGAATCCGACATGCTAACCCCCGAAGAACTGGGCCTGTAAGCCTCAGTTCAGCTCCACCAGGCACTGCTCGAGGATATCCAGCCCTTCCTCGAGCACCTCGGCTTCGATGGTCAACGGGGCCAGCAGGCGGATGATGTGCCGCGCCTTGCCGCTGGGCATCAGCAGCAAGCCCTTGGCCCGCGCCGACTCCATTACCTTGGCCAGTTGCGCCGGCGCCGGGCTGCCGTCGGCATTGACGAATTCGATGCCGCGCATGGCGCCCACGCCCGTCAGGCGGCCGATGTACGGGCTCAGGCCCGACGCCTTCCAGCGCTGGTGGCGGCTGACGATGGCCTGCTCCTGGCGCTCACCCCAGGTGGCGATGTTCTCGTCGGTCATCTGCGCCAGGCTGGCCAGCGCCGCCGCACAGGCAATCGGGTTACCCGAATAGGTGCCACCGAGGCCGCCCTTGGGCAGTGCTGCCATCAGTTCCTTGCGCCCGACCACCGCACCCAGCGGCATGCCGCCGGCGATGCTTTTGGCCAGCAGCAGCAGGTCGGGCTCGAGCCCTAAGCGCGGGAAGGCGAAGCGCTGGCCGGTGCGGCCGAAGCCGGACTGGATCTCGTCGATGATGATCAGGATGCCGTGTTGGTCGCAGAAGCGGCGCAAGGCTTGGGCGAAGGCGGGGTCGAGGGCGAGGAAGCCGCCTTCGCCCTGCACCGGCTCGAAGATGAATGCTGCCACGTCTTCCACGGCCAGTTCGACGCTGAACAGGCGTTCCATGGCCTTGAGTGCCTGCTCGCAGGTAACCCCGGTATCCACGCCAGGGTAGGGCAGGTGGTACACCGGCCCAGGCAACTCGCCCACCCGTTGCTTGTAAGGGGCCACCTTGCCGTTGAGGTTCAGGGTGGCCAGGGTGCGGCCATGGAAACCGCCGTCGAAGGCAATGATGGCGCGCTTGCCTGTAGCACCGCGGGCAACCTTCAGGGCGTTTTCTGCCGCTTCCGCACCGCTGTTGGTGAGCATGCCGGCCAACGGGTAGCTGACCGGTACGAACTGGCTCAGCTGTTCCATCAGCGCCAGGTACGGGCCATGGGGCGCGGCGTTGAAGGCATAGTGGGTCAGGCGGGTGGCCTGGGCCTGGATTGCTTCGACCACGGCGGGGTTGCAGTGGCCCAGGTTGAGCACGCCGATACCGCCGACAAAGTCGATGTAACGTTTGCCGTCGGTGTCCCAGACTTCGGCATTGCGGCCATGAGAAAGTGTGATCGGGTGAACGATGGCGATGGATTGGCTGATACTTTCCTGGTTCATGGGCACGCGGGACCTTTGTTCAAGTTTCTTATTATCCAAGCGTGTTGAGGGGTTATTCCGCAAACGAATTATTCGATTGCGGTCATTCCCTGAATTCGTGAACTGGCCGGCACAGGTCAAATCAGTCGCCCTCAGCCACCCGCTCGCGAATCCACTGCACAAAGGCCCTGATCTTGGGCACTTCGGCGGCATGCTCGGCATGGGCAATGAAGTGCCGGCCATTGCTTGCCACCGGGTGGTCCAGGGCCACCACCAGCTTGCCCTCGCTCAGCTCCTCGGCCACCAGGTAGCGCGGAATCAGGGCGATACCGCAGCCGGCAATCGCTGCGCGAATGCACAGGTAGAACGTGTCGAAACGCGGCCCGTGGTAGCTGTTCTGGCTGTGCAGCCCCAACCCCAGGAACCATTCATGCCAGGCCTCCGGCCGCGACACGCACTGCAACAGGCGGTGCTCGGTCAGCGCCTGGGCGCTTTCAAAGGGGTGGTTGGCCAGCAACTGCGGGCTGCACACCGGCACCACTTCTTCGCTGAACAGCTCGATGCAGGTTGCCCCAGGCCAAGTGCCCTGGCCGAAGAAAAAGGCCACGTCGGCCTTGGCCTGCACCAGGTCGAATGGCTCCAGTTCGTTGCGCACATCCAGGTGGATACGTGGGTAGCGGTCGCCGAAACCCTTGAGTTTGGGCACTAGCCAGCGCGCACCAAAGGTGGGCTGGGTGGCGATGCGCAGCACCTCTGTTTCGTCGCCGTAGCTGAGGATGTAGCGGCTGGAAATATCGATCTGGGTGAGGATCTTGTTCACTTCGGTGAGGTACAGCGCGCCGGCCGGGGTCAGGTGCAGGCGCCGGCGAATGCGCTGGAACAGCGAGTGCGAGAGCATGTCTTCGAGCTGCGCGACCTGCTTGCTGACGGCGCTCTGGGTCAGGTGCAGTTCCTGGGCCGCGCGGGTGAAGCTGAGGTGGCGGGCGGCCGCTTCGAAGCACTGAAGGGCGGTGGTCGAAGGCATCAGGCGTTTGGACATGACAGGCAAATACCGAGCAAAAAAGGAAGGAGTTCATTCCAAAGCGGAATCATGTGGTTCGAAAAGGTCGTTTGTTGACCCCGGCCTATAGATTAATACTGACCTGGATCAACGATTACAACCGGTCATGTGAAGAGGAGGTCTGTACCCGCTTCCGGCATCTGCAAAACAACAAAAACGACTATCAGAAATTTACAAGAATTCTGCTCCGACCTTCAGCCGCCTCAAAGCGGCCGACCCATTCGAGGGTTCTTCATGGCTTCGCAAGACAACAAGAAACAGCGTTCACTGCAGCACGGCCTGACCTCCCGTCAGGTTTCCATGATCTCCATTGCCGGCATCATCGGCGCCGGCCTGTTCATCGGCTCGTCGAACGCCATCGCCACGGCCGGCCCGGCCATCCTCATTTCCTACGCCATGACCGGCCTGCTGGTATTGCTGGTGATGCGCATGCTGGGCGAAATGGCCATCGCCAACCCTAACAGCGGCTCGTTCTCCACCTATGCCTCCGAGGCCATCGGCCCTTGGGCAGGCTTTACCATCGGCTGGTTGTACTGGTGGTTCTGGGTGCTGATCATTCCGGTCGAGGCGATTGCCGGCGCCGACATCCTGCATGCTTACTTCCCAGGCGTACCGTCCTGGTTGTTCGCCTTCCTCATCATGCTGGTGCTGTCGGGTACCAACCTGATCAGCGTGAAGAACTTCGGCGCCTTCGAGTACTGGTTCGCGCTGGTCAAGGTGGTGGCGATCATTGCCTTCATCGTGGTCTGCAGCCTGGCGGTATTCGGCTTCTGGCCGCTGGCCGAGGTGTCCGGGGTCAGCCGGCTGTGGGAAAACGGCGGCTTCATGCCCAACGGGTTCGGCACTGTGCTCGGTGGCGTGCTGATCACCATCTTCTCGTTCTTCGGCGCCGAAATCGTCACCATTGCCGCTGACGAAACCGCCAACCCGAAAGACAAGATCCGCCGTGCCACCAACCTGGTGGTGTACCGCATTGCCATCTTCTACCTGGCGTCGATCTTCTTGGTGGTGTCGCTGGTAGCCTGGAACGACCCCGCGCTGAAAGCGGTCGGTTCGTTCCAGCGCGTGCTGGAAGTGCTGAACGTGCCGGGCGCCAAGCTGCTGGTCGACCTGGTGGTACTGGTGGCGGTGACCAGCTGCATGAACTCGGGCTTGTACACCGCGTCACGCATGCTCTATTCGCTGGGCGCCCGCGGCCAGGCACTGAGCATGACCAAGCGTATCTCCGGTTCGGGCGTGCCGACCGTGGCGGTCATCTTCTCGACACTGGCCGGGTTTGCCGGGTGCCTGGTCAACTATGTGTTCCCGGGTAAGGTCTTCGGCTTCTTGCTGTCCACCACCGGCGCCATCGCCTTGCTGGTGTACCTGGTGATTGCCGTGTCGCAGCTGCGCATGCGTGCCCGCGCCGACCGTGAAGGGCGCCCGCTGGAGCTGAAGATGTGGCTGTTCCCATGGCTGACCTGGTTGGTGATCGGCACCATCGTCATGGTGCTGGGCTACATGCTGTTCAGCGATGCCTACCGCTATGAAACGCTGATGACCGCTGGGGTGACTGCGTTCATCCTGCTGGTTTCGCTGACCCAGCGGCATGCCAAGGTGGTTGCCCAGACGGCCTGATGTATCTGCTTTAATGGGGGCGTTGCGCGCCCCCATTCCAACAAGCACAGGAAGCGTATGACTGACCACCCACTTTCCCTTCAGGCCCTCGCGGCGCCGGAAGGCACCTGCTACGGCTGCGGTTGTTCCCACCCCAGTGGCCTGCACCTGCAAAGTCACTGGGACAGCGATGGCATCCACCTGGTATGCCGCCATGCACCCGACAGCACCTTTATCGGCTGGCCTGGCCTGGTCTACGGTGGCCTGCTGGCGATGCTCGTCGATTGCCATTCCAACTGGACGGCCATGGCCTACCACTACCGCAACGAAGGCCGCGAGCCGGGTAGCCTGCCGCGTATCGACTGCGTTACCGGCACACTCAACCTGACCTACCTGAAACCCACGCCGATGGGCGTCGAGCTTTTGCTCAAGGCCCGAGTGGAAGGGGAAGTGGGGCGCAAGTGCCGAGTGCTTTGCGAAGTCTGGGCCGAGGATGTGCTGACCGTGACCGCCGACTCGGTGTTCGTCCGTGTCGATACCGAAAAGCTCAAGCTCAAGGCCCACGGCCAGGCTTGAGTGACCCGGGCTGATGAGTGGTCGGTGATGGTCAGCGGCCGGGGATGTCTCTAGAGTGACAGGTCCATTCCCCAGGCAAGGTTGATCATGACCGATCTCAGTGCTTTCCCTGTTACCCGCAAGTGGCCCGCCAAACACCCCGAACGCCTGCAGCTGTATTCGCTGCCGACGCCCAACGGCGTCAAGGTGTCGATCATGCTCGAAGAAATCGGCCTGGCCTACGAGGCGCACAAGGTCAGCTTCGACAACGATGACCAGCTGAGCCCTGAATTCATCTCGCTCAGCGCCAACAACAAGATACCGGCCATCCTGGACCCCGACGGCCCGGGCGGGCAGCCGTTGCCGCTGTTTGAGTCAGGGGCGATCTTGCAGTACCTGGCGGAGAAAAGTGGGCAACTGCTCAGCCAGGAGCCTGCTCAGCGTTACCAGACCCTGCAGTGGCTGATGTTCCAGATGGGCGGCATAGGGCCGATGTTCGGCCAGGTCGGGTTCTTCCATTTCTTTGCTGGCAAGGACTATGAAGACAAGCGCCCGCGTGACCGCTATGTCAACGAATCCAAGCGGCTGCTGGGTGTGCTGGATCGGCACTTGAAAGGTCGGGAGTGGATGGCTGACCAATACAGCATCGCCGACATTGCTATCTTCCCTTGGGTGCGGAACCTGGTGGAACGCTACAACGCCCGGGAGTTGGTGGGCTTTGACCAGTTCAAGGAAGTGCAGCGGGTGCTGGCGACGTTCCTCGAACGGCCGGCGGTGCAGCGCGGCCTGAAAATCCCGAGCTGATAACGCCGAACCAGTCACGTACACCGCTCCTACAGAGGGCGTAGTACAGGTTAGAGAATGTGGCTCAGCAACCAGTACAGGCTGCCAGCCAACAGCATCGCCGCCGGCAGGGTCAGCACCCAGGCCATCAGCAAGTTGAACAGCGTGCGCTTCTGAATCCCCGACCCATTCGCCACCATGGTCCCCGCCACCCCCGAGCTCAGCACGTGGGTGGTCGAAACCGGCAACCCGAACATGTCAGCTGCGCCAATGGTGCACATGGCAACGACCTCCGCCGAGGCGCCTTGGGCATAGCTCAGGTGGGTCTTGCCGATCTTCTCCCCCACGGTCACCACGATGCGCCGCCAGCCAACCATGGTCCCCAGCCCCAGCGCGATGGCCACGGCCACCTTGACCCATAGGGGAATGTAGCGGGTGGCGTCGTCCAGTTGGGTCTTGAATAGTTGGACATGGCTGCGGGTGTCGGCGTCGAATGCCACCAAACGGTTTTTCTCGATCAGGCGAATGGCTTCGCTGGTCAGGTACATGTCATTGCGTACGTTGGCCATGGCTTCGGCGGGTATGCGCTTGAGCGAGCCGTAGCCTTTGACCTCTTCACCGATCATCCCGGTCAGCGCGGCCAGCGCCGGTACCAGTTGCGGGCTGGCCTTGGGTTCGCCAATGAATGCGGTCAGCGTCTGGCGTGGGTCGGCCGGAGGCGCTTGCGGATTGCTGCGCACCAGTGCCTGGCGGGTTACTTCGGCAACTGCGGAAAACTGCAGGGCCTGCTCATTGGGCATGGTCTTGTTCAACGCATACGCCATTGGCAGGGTGCCGACCAGAATCAACATGATCAGGCCCATGCCTTTCTGGCCGTCGTTGGAACCATGAGCGAAGGACACCCCGGTGCACGTCAGGATCAGTACGCCACGAATCCACCATGGCGGCGGTGTCTGGCCTTGCGGCGCCTGGTATAGCGCTTGACGCTTCACCAGGGCTCGAAGGGCGAGCAACAACAAGGCGCCGCAGGCAAAGCCGATCAGGGGGGAGAACAGCAAGGCGTAGCCCACCTTGCTGGCCTGGGCCCAGTCCACGCCGCTGGTGCCGTCACGCCCATGCATCAGGGCATTGGCCACACCCACACCGATGATCGAGCCGATCAGGGTGTGCGAGGATGACGCCGGCAGCCCCAGCCACCAGGTACCGAGGTTCCAGATGATCGCCGCCAGCAGCAGGGCAAAAACCATTGCAAAGCCGGCCGAGGAGCCCACCTGTAGAATCAGTTCCACCGGCAGCAGGGCGATGATGCCGAATGCCACCGCGCCACTGGAGAGCAGCACGCCGAGGAAGTTGCACAGCCCGGACCACACCACTGCGACCGGTGCCGGCAGCGCGTTGGTGTAGATCACGGTGGCCACCGCGTTTGCGGTGTCGTGGAAGCCATTGACGAATTCGAAGCCCAGGGCAATCAGCAGTGCCATGCCCAACAGCAGAAACGGCGTGACTGTGGTGATCACCGTGCCGCTGGCGTTTACATCCTGCTTCAGGCTCCAGGCGGTGTAGGCGATGCCGGCCAGCAGCAGGCCGAAGAACAACACGAGGGTGGCGCGCCCAGGCTTGTGGGCAAGCTGCGGGCGGGCGTCGCGCTGGGCCAGGTGCGGCTGGCTGGCCAGTGACGGGGTTGCCATGATGGCTCCGGTTGGCGTTGGGCAAGTTGCCGAAGGCCTTGAGCATAGAAACAATTCGTAACCCGACCGTGACCTCGATCAATGAATTATCTAGGCTCAAGACGGACGGTAAAAGCAGGAGAAACCCATGATCCGCTGCAAGCGTGTCTACGATGCGGTCACGGGCGACGATGGCCAGCGAGTGCTGGTCGACCGCCTGTGGCCGCGCAACCTGCGCAAGGAAGACCTGCACGGGCAGTGGTTGCGCGAAGTGGCACCCTCCAATGAATTGCGCAAGGCGTTTCACCAAGGGGCAGTCGACTTTGCCGGTTTTACCCAGCGCTACCAACGAGAGCTCGCCGCTCACCCCGAGTATTGGTATCCGCTGCTGGACCTCGCCGGGAAGGGCCCTCTGACCCTGCTTTATGCAGGCAAGGACACCGAGCACAACAATGCCCGAGTGCTGGCCGATTGGCTGGAAAGCGAACTGGACCGGCATGGGCCTGGCAGTTCACCCGTGTGCTATGCCCAATGAGCGATATGGTAATGCCCCTGCAACTGATTCCCGCCAACGACAATCACCGTACGTTCGCCCGCGACCTCACGCGGCGCGCCATGCTGCCGTATTACCGTGAATTTGACCTGCTCTGGATCGAGGACGCCTTCGACCAGGCTTGGGGTTGGCGCGAGCAGTGGCTGGTCAGGGAAGGCGACAGTCTGTTGGGTTTCTGCAGCCTCAGCCAGGACCGCCAGGCGCTGTTTATCCGCGAGTTGCACCTGTTGCCCGAGCACCGCGGGCGCGGTGTCGGCAGCTGGGTATTGGAAGAGCTGGCGCTGTGGGCCAGCCAGCGGCGCCTGCCGTTGCTGAGGCTGATGGTGTTTCGCAGCAACCCGGCGCGCCTGTTGTACCAGCGCCACGGTTTTGTCGAAATGGGTGAGGACGGGTGCTTTGTGCGCATGCAACGTACGATCGGCTAGTGGCGCAATGATGGCTTGTCTCCACCGAAGCGCAGCGGCATAGTGAACCCAGGCGCTCACGGTCGCCCGCAGACGGGGCGGCAGTGGATGAGCGTGATCAGGGATAAGGAGAAGCCCACAATGAACGGGATTGGTCCGCGGCTGCGGGAAGAGCGTGAGCGCCTGGGCATGACCCAGCGCGTGTTTGGCGATATCGGTGGGGTCGAGCCCAATGCCCAGGGCAAGTACGAAAGCGGCGAGCGTACGCCACGGGTCGATTACCTGGCAGCCCTCGCGGTCAGGGGGGTGGATGCACTGTACGTGCTTAGCGGCATCCGCACGCCGGCCCCGCTGGAGGGCCTGAGCACGGATGAGTCGGGGCTGCTGGGCGCCTTCCGGCAATTGCCCATCGACGACCAGGCGGCCATCTGGCACCTGCTGGGCCGCTTGAGCAGCGATAGAAAACCCAGGCAAACAGTGAGGCCTGTCACTGTTGAGCGTCAGGCGTTTCTTACAGAAGCAATGCGTTAGACCCGTTTGGAAAAATTTTGTTAAGGTGGCGGGATCCAATCGCCCTGTTGACGAGGTGTGTGCTTGATTAGGGTCTTAGTGGTCGACGATCACGATCTGGTACGAACCGGTATCACCCGCATGCTGGCCGACATCGATGGCCTGCAGGTGGTGGGTGAGGGGGACTCGGGCGAGTCCGCGCTCAAGCTGGCCCGTGAGCTGAAACCGGACGTGGTGCTGATGGACGTGAAAATGCCCGGCATCGGCGGCCTGGAGGCCACCCGCAAATTGCTGCGCAGCCACCCGGACATCAAAGTAGTGGCCGTGACCGTGTGCGAGGAAGACCCGTTCCCCACGCGCCTGTTGCAGGCCGGTGCGGCCGGTTACCTGACCAAAGGCGCAGGCCTTGACGAAATGGTCCAGGCCATCCGCCTGGCGTTTGCCGGCCAGCGCTACATCAGCCCGCAAATCGCCCAGCAGCTGGCGCTGAAACCGTTCCAGCCGCAGGGGTCACCGTTCGACACATTGTCGGAGCGGGAAATCCAGATTGCCCTGATGATTGTCGGCTGCCAAAAAGTGCAGATCATCTCTGACAAGTTGTGCCTCTCGCCCAAGACCGTCAATACTTACCGTTATCGGATCTTTGAAAAACTCTCGGTCACCAGCGACGTCGAACTGACCTTGCTGGCCGTTCGCCACGGTATGGTCGACGCAAGCCTGTAAAACCTCATGTCCCAAGCTTTTGATGCCAGCGCATTCCTGGCGACCTGTAGTGGTCGCCCGGGCGTTTACCGAATGTTCGACGCCGAAGCCCGGCTGCTTTACGTGGGCAAGGCCAAGAACCTCAAAAAACGCCTGGCCAGCTATTTTCGCAAAACCGGCCTGGCGCCCAAAACCGCCGCGCTGGTAGCCCGTATCGCCCAGGTGGAAACCACCATCACCGCCAACGAAACCGAGGCGTTGCTGCTGGAGCAGAACCTGATCAAGGAATGGCGGCCGCCGTACAACATCCTGCTGCGCGACGATAAATCCTACCCCTACGTGTTCCTGTCAGACGGCGAGTTCCCGCGGTTGGGCATTCACCGTGGGGCGAAGAAGGCCAAGGGCCGCTACTTTGGCCCATACCCCAGCGCCGGGGCCATCCGCGAAAGCCTCAGCCTGCTGCAAAAGGCCTTTTCGGTGCGCCAGTGCGAAGACAGCTACTACGCCAACCGCACCCGGCCGTGCCTGCAGTACCAGATCAAACGCTGCAAAGGGCCCTGCACCGACCTGGTCACCGCCGAGGAATACGCCGACGACGTGCGCCATTCGGTGATGTTCCTTGAAGGCCGTAGCCAGCAATTGGGCAACGAGCTGAATGCCGAGATGGAGAAGGCCGCCATGGCCCTCAATTTCGAAAAAGCCGCCGAGCTGCGCGACCAGATTGCCCTGTTGCGCCGCGTGCAGGACCAGCAGTACATCGAGGGCGGCAGCGGCGACGTCGATGTCATCGCCGCTTTCGTGAACCCGGGTGGTGCCTGCGTGCACCTGATCAGCGTCCGCGGCGGCAGGGTGCTGGGCAGCAAGAACTTCTTCCCGCAGGTGGGCATCGAGGAGGAGGTGGCCGAGGTCATGGCCGCATTCCTCTCCCAGTACTACCTGGGCAACGCAGAGCGCGAACTGCCCGGCGAGCTGATCGTCAACGTTGTTCACGAAGACTTCGACGCCATCACCGAAGCACTGCACACGCTGCGGGGCCGTGAACTGACCATCAGCCACCGGGTACGCGGCACGCGCGCCCGTTGGCAGCAGCTGGCAGTGACCAATGCCGAGCAGGCGCTGAATGCCCGCCTGGCAAACCGCCAGCACATGGCTGCACGCTTTGAGGCCTTGGCCGAAGTCCTAGGCCTGGACGAAGTGCCGCAGCGCCTGGAGTGCTACGACATCAGCCATTCCAGTGGCGAAGCCACCGTGGCCAGCTGCGTGGTATTCGGCCCCGAAGGCGCGCTCAAGTCCGACTATCGCCGCTTCAACATCGAAGGCGTCACGGCCGGCGATGACTACGCCGCCATGCACCAGGCCCTGACCCGCCGTTACGGGCGCATCAAGGACGGTGAGGGCAAGCTGCCTGACGTGTTGCTGGTGGACGGCGGCAAGGGGCAGCTGAACATGGCTCGCGATGTGATGCAGGAACTGGGCTTCACCGACCTGACCTTGCTCGGTGTAGCCAAGGGCGTAACCCGCAAGGCCGGTTTTGAAACCCTGTACCTGAACGACGTGCACCACGAGTTCACGCTGAAAGGTGATTCACCGGCCCTGCACCTGATCCAGCAGATCCGCGACGAAGCCCACCGTTTCGCCATTACCGGCCACCGCGCTCGCCGCGGCAAGGCCCGCCGGGTGTCCAGCCTGGAGGATGTAGCCGGGGTAGGGCCCAAGCGCCGGCGCGACCTGCTGAAACATTTCGGCGGCCTGCAGGAGCTCAACCGCGCCAGCGTCGATGAAATCGCCAAAGCCCCCGGCATCAGTAAAAAGCTTGCCGAGTCGATTTATGCCAGCCTGCATAGCGAGTAGAATGCCGGGCTCAACTTGCAGCCAGTCGTACCGATGAATATTCCAAACCTGCTCACCGTTCTACGCGTCCTGCTCATTCCGTGCTTCATTCTGCTGTTCTACATGCCCTATCACTGGAGCTACATGGCAGCCAGCAGCGTGTTTGCCGTTGCCGCCGCCACCGACTGGCTGGACGGCTACCTGGCGCGTCGCCTGCAGCAGAGCACGCCGTTCGGTGCGTTCCTGGACCCGGTGGCCGACAAGCTGATGGTGGCGGTGGCTTTGGTGCTGCTGGTGCAGACCCACGCCAACTTCTGGCTGACCCTGCCGGCGGCGGTCATCATTGGCCGCGAAATCGTGGTGTCGGCCCTGCGCGAGTGGATGGCCGAGCTGGGTGCGCGGGCGCACGTGGCGGTGTCCAACCTTGGCAAGTGGAAGACCGCGGCGCAGATGCTGGCGCTGGTAATCCTGCTGGCCAACCCGCCAGCGGTAACGTTCTGGGTCATTCTGGGCTACGGGCTGCTGCTGGTGGCGGCGGGGCTGACGCTGTGGTCGATGGTGCACTACCTGCTGGCCGCCTGGCCGCACCTGCGCGAAGGCTCCGAGCAGAAATAAACTTTTTTTGAATCAAGGGGTTGACGCTGTTTTAGAAATCGCTAGAATGGCACCCATCACGACGCGGGAATAGCTCAGTTGGTAGAGCACGACCTTGCCAAGGTCGGGGTCGCGAGTTCGAGTCTCGTTTCCCGCTCCAAATTCGATCCTCAGTGCGTCGCTGGGATCAAGAAAGAAGAGGCCATAGGGCCTCTTTTTTATGCCTGCATTTTATTGATGTTCTCCTTTCTCAAGGCAAACACAAGCCCTGTAGCAGCAGCCTTGTGCTGCGAAGAGGTCATTGCAGCCGAAGATAATCTTCAGCCTTACCGGCCTCTTCGCAGCACAAGGCTGTTCCTACAGGTTGATGCGTTAGTCTGAGTGATGGTGCAAGACCGTTGCTCCGATAGCCCCGCGCAGGGTTGCCGGGCTATTTCAGAAAGTTCAGGTCCAGTGGGTAGTCCAGAATGATTCGGGTCTGGTCCAGGTCATTGGCGATTGCGCCGTAGTCGCCGCCCGTGCGCATCGACGCATGCAGCAGCCGCACGGAAAGGTTTTTCGCAGGCCCTGACTGCACCACGTATTTCACCCACAGGTCCCGTTCCCATTGCGACCCGTCGCGCACCGCCTCGAACCGTGTATAGGCACCCCCGGCATCGCGGCCATCGATATCGGTACCGCGTATGTAGCGCGCTGTGAAGCTCAGCCCAGGGACGCCAAAGACGGCAGCGTCCAGGTCGTAACGTGCGCTCCAGGCCCTTTCGTTGGGGCTGTTGAAGTCGCTGCCTTGTGAGGCCGCATCCAGTTCGATGTCGAAACTGTTCCAGACATAGTCGAAAGGCTGGTCGCCGTCGATGCGGGTATAAGCAACTTCGAACTTGTGCCCGCCCTGTGCGTAGCCCACCCGGGCACTCCAGGCATCGTTGCGTATGTCGCCAAGCAGCGAGGTGCCGGTGTCGCGCGTGCGGTAGTAATTGGCGCCGGTATTGAATACGCCACCCGCCTTCAAAGGCACCCGGTATTCGATCGATGCAAATTGCTGGTTCCAGATATTGTCAAGTTCCGACCCGAACAGCTTGATCTTCACATTGTCGAGGCCGGTGTAGATACCGCCGTAATAACTGACAAAGTCACTGTCGGCCTGGCGACCACCGTAAGCGGTACCCAGCTTGCCGCCGTGATTGGTTGCTGCCCGGTCGCTGCTGGAGGTAAAGCGCCCTGCATTGAGGGCCAGCCCGGCGAAGGTATGATCGGTGACGTTCCAGCCTCGGAGCGTTTGCGGCAGCAGGCGGATATCACCGTACTTGAGTACTGGCGAATCCGGGAACAGGTCGCCATAAGCCAGTTCGGTGCTTCCAACCCGCACCTTTACCGCGCCACCGGCCTTGGAGTACTCATGCTTGGGATCGCCCTGGTTGTCGCGCGCGACGATGCCGCCATTGCCGATACCGTCGCCAACCCGGCCCTTGCCACCGTCGAGCTTTATTGCGCCCATGTAATGCAAGTCGAGGCCGAACCCTACCAGCCCTTGGGTATAGCCGGAATTGAACTTGGCCAGCACACCTTGCGCCCATTCCTGGCGATAACTTTGCCGCTCGCCGGCCGGGTTGAGGTAGCTGCCGTTGCGGTTGTCGGCGTTCCAGTAGAAGTTTCGCAAGCCGACCGTGGTGGTACTGTCTTCAATAAAACCATGGTCCGATTCAGCCGCGCAGGCGATCGAGCCAAACAGGCAGGCACTCGCGCCTGCCATCCCCAAGGTGAAAGTTTTGAACGACATGAAGACTTCCTTATTGCCAGATTCAAGAACGGCAGCGTGAAGATTTATTGTTATTGCCCCTGCGTCTGCGGCGGGCAGCCGGGGGCCTGATCGCTAACTTGCGGGTGCGGCAAGTTGCGCTCTTTATTGTTGTATTGCTCGGTAGGCCGGGTTGCTCGAGGCAACCCGGAGCACATCGGGTTTTGCCTCAGGCAGTCATGCCGGTAAAGAAGCGCGCGGCATTTTCATCCAGGGTCGCAATGTCGTAGCCACCCTCCTGGACCACCACGCAAGGTAGGCCCAGCGCCTTGATCCGCTGCCCCAGCAGGCGGAACCCTTCATGGCTGACGTGTACCTTGGACTGCGGGTCGTTTTCGTAGATGTCAAAGCCCAGCGACAGCACCAGCACGTCCGGGGCGAAGGCGCGCAGCGCCGTTGCCGCCTTGTCCATGCAGGCAAAGAAATCCGCTTCGCTGGCGCCATGGGCCATGGGCAGGTTCAGGTTGAAGCCAGCCCCTGCGCCAGCCCCGGTCTCATCATCGAACCCGGCGACCACCGGGTAGAAGTTGGTCGGGTCGCCATGAATCGACACGTACAACACATCGTCCCGTTCGTAGAAGATTTCCTGGATGCCTTGGCCGTGGTGCATGTCGGTGTCGAGCACTGCGACTTTGCCGAACTTGCCACGCAGCACCTGGGCGGCGATTGCGGCGTTGTTAAGGAAGCAGAACCCACCTGCCGCTTCGGCGCGGGCATGGTGCCCTGGTGGCCGGCACAGGGCATAAGCGGCCTGGTCGCCTTCGATCACCGCATGTGCCGCGGCCACCGCGCTCTGCGCCGACCAGTAGGCGGCCTGCCAGGTGTGCTCGCCGATCGGGCAGCTGCCATCGGCCAGGTAGCGGGCCGTCTTGCCGAGGATACCGCGCAAGGGGTTGCCTTCACGGATGTAAATGTTCGACATCACCTCGTCGCCCCAGTCTTCCGGCACTTCGTGCCACTGCTGGTAGGCGCTGCCCAGGTAGTCCAGGTACGCCTGGCCATGCACGGCCGCCAGCGGGGCCAGGCCGTGGTCGGCGGGTTCGAAAAGCGGGTAGCCGAGCTTTTCGACTACTGCCAGTAGCGGGTCGATGCGGGCCGGCACTTCCTGCGGTTGGCGCATCTGGCCACGCGACAGGTAGGAGCGGGGGTGGTGCAGGCGTTGAGCAGGATGGAAAAACGTTTTCATGAATCACCTCTTGGTAACGCGTGCGGTCAATAACCCAGTTCGGGATCGACCAGATTGTTCAGTCCCAGCCCGGCACTCAGGCGCGACACGTTGTCGGCCACTTGCCGGGCGATGCACAGGTCGGACGCGGCCGAGGCCATGTGCGGTGTCACCCACACGCCGGGCGTGTGCCACAGCGGCGAATCGGCAGGCAACGGCTCCTGTTCGAACACATCGAGCAAGGCGCCGCGCAACTGCCCGCTGGCCAGCGCCTGGCGCAGGTCGTGCGGGTTGAGGTGCTGGCCACGACCACAGTTGATCAGCGCGCTGCCTTCTGCCATGTGCCGGAATACGGCATGGTTCAGTACGCCATGCGTGCTGGCGGTGAGGGGCAGCAGGTTGACCAGCACATCCAGCCCGGCGAGGAAGCCTTGCAGTGAAGCCGGGCCTGCGAAGGTGGCTACGCCATCGACCTGGCGCGGCGTGCGGGCCCAGCCGCGCACGTCATAACCCGCCGCCGCCAGCCGCTGCGCCACCGGTGCGCCAATCGCGCCCAGGCCCATCACGCCGACCCGGAAATCCCCCGCCTTGCGCTGCACCGGGCGCTGCCAGTGCTGGCTGGCATTGCCGGCGATCACCCGGTCGAAGCCCCGGTGAAAGTGCAGCACGCCCCAATGCACGTACTCGCTCATGCCCTGGGTGTGGTCAGGGTCGACAACCCGGCACACGGGCAGCGACGCATCGCGTGAGCTGTCCTGCGCCAGGTGATCGATGCCCGAGCCGATCGAGTGCACCAGGCGCAGGTTCGGCAAGCGGCCAAGGCTACCTTCGGGCGGGAACCAGCACACGGCCACTTCGGCGTGCCTTGCGCCGGCATCTTCCGGGCGCAACACGTTCAGCTGCGGGGCGTGCTCGGTGAACAGCGCGGCCAGCCAGTCAGTCAGCGCCGGGTTCTGGCAAAGCAATACGAGGCTGGCCATGTCAGCTGCACCACTCGCTGCGCTGCGCGTCGATCAGGCTGAGCGCGGCCTGCCAGGCCATGTCGATGATGCCGTCGATGCCATCGCGCCCGAACTGTGCGGCGGTGTGCCGGCACACTTCCTCGCTGGGGATGTTCAACGCCACGCCGGCAGACATCGCCTGGATTTGAGCCTGGCAAGCGCGCTCCAGGAAATAGATTTCGTGGAACGCTGCCGCCACGTTGCTACCTGCGGCGAGCAGCCCATGGTTGCGCAGGATCATCGCCTTGTGCGCGCCAAGGTCGGCCACCAGCCGTTCGCGCTCCTCCAGTGACAGCGCGATGCCTTCGTAGGTGTGATACGCCAGGTTGCCGTAGAACTTCAGCGCGTGCTGGGTCAGTGGCAGCAGGCCGTCACGTTGTGCTGCCACCGCCATGCCCGCTGCCGTGTGGGTGTGGATGATGCAGTGCAGGTCCGGGCGCGCCTCGTGGATCGCCGAGTGGATGACGAAGCCGGCCGCATTGACCTTGCCGCCGTTGAAATGGCTGTCGACCACGTTGCCGTCCAGGTCGATCAGCACCAGGTCGCTGGCGCGCATCTTCTCGAATGCCACGCCATAGCGGTTGATCAGGAAGTGCCGGTCAGGCCCGGGTACACGCAGGGTGATGTGCGTGTCGATCAGGTCGGTCATGCGGTAGTAGGCGATCAGGCGATACAGCGCAGCCAGCTCGCAGCGTGCTTGCCATTCGGTTTCTGACATGGCGTGAGGCTTGTTGCTCATCAGGCGATTCCTTGCGAAGTGGAGAGGGCGACCGGCCTGGCGCTGGCGTTGCGCAGGTGCGAGAGCCCCAGCACGCCGGCCAGCGACATCAAGGCCAGCACGCTGAAGAACAGCGCCAACGGTACCCATTGCCCGGCGAACTGGCCGGCAACGAACGTGCCCAGCATTGGCGTGAGGCCACCGGTCAGGCCGCTGCCCAACTGGTAGGCGATGGAAATGCCCGAGTAACGGACCCGGGCCGGGAACGCTTCGGCCATGTAGCCGGCAATTACCGCATACAGTGCCGACAGCATGACCACGGCCAGGGCGATGCCGGCCGTCATGTAGATCACATTGCCGGTTTGTACCAGCAGGAACATCGGGTACGGCACCACCATGCACAGTGCAGCGACCCAGGTCAGGAAACGCCCTTCGCCCAGGCGCTCGGCGAGCATGGCCGAACAGGGTTGTGAGAGAAACTGCAGGATGGTGACCACGAACAGGCAATCGAGAATGGTGGTCTTGGCGATGCCCTGATACTGGGTGACGTAGGTGATCATGAAGGTGTTGGTGAAGAAGAACCCGCCGGAGCCGATGGTTACGGCCAGGGCTGCGAAGACGATGTTCCGCCAGTGGTTGCGCAACACTTCGCGCACTGGGTTGTCGCTGGTCTGGTCGCTGTCCTTGACCTCGGCAAATTCTGGTGACTCCGGCACGCCGAACCGGATCAGCAAGCCGACGATCATCAGCAGCCCGCTCATCAGGAACGGAATACGCCAGCCCCAGCTCATCAGGTCTTCCGTCTCCATTGCAGTAATGAAGCGGAAGGCGATCAGCGCCAGCAGCAGGCCCGCCGGGCTGCCCCACTGGGCAAACGAAGCGAAGAACACCTTGCGGCCCTTGGGCGCATGCTCGCTGGCCATCAGCACCGCGCCGCCCCATTCACCACCGACCGAGATGCCTTGTAGCAGGCGCAGGAATATCAGGCCGATGGGGGCCCAGATACCGGCTTGTGCGTAGGTCGGCAGCAGGCCGATGCAGGTGGTGGCCACGCCCATCAGTACAATCGTGACCAGCAGCATTTTCTTGCGCCCCAGGCGATCGCCCAGGTGGCCGAACACCATGCCGGCGAACGGCCGTGCGATAAAGCCCACGGCAAAGCTGCCGAACGCGGCCATGGTGCTGAGCATCGGGTTTTCGCTGGGGAAGAACAGCTGCCCGAGCACCAGGGCTGCGGCGAAGGCGTAGATGTAGAAATCATAGAATTCGATGGTGGTGCCAATAAAGGCAGCCGCCGCGGCACGACGCGGGGTGGGGGTATTGCTCTTCATCTGAGGCTCCTGGGCGTCATTGTTATAGGCAGGAGAAGGAGAGCCCTGCACGGGCAGGGCAAAGGCACTCTGGCGGTGCGTTGCTAGATGTTGAGCCAAGTCCTATGCTAGGAAAAGCTTCTAATTTAAATACTCAAGTATAAGACCAACAAATAATGACGCCGACATCGACGCCCCCGGCAAGAGACCCGGAAGCCAAGCGTTTCCTTAACGACCGCCTTGACTGGAACCTGTTGCGGACGTTTCTGGTAATCGGCCAGGAGGGCAGCATCAGCCGGGCTGCGGCACGCCTGCACCTGAGCCAGCCGGCCGTCAGCCAGGCGTTGCGGCGTTTGGAGGAGCAACTGGACAGTGCCTTGGTGGTACGTCGTGGGCCACGCATCAACCTGTCACAGGCGGGGGAGGAGGTGATGCAGATCGCGGCCGAGCTGTACGGCACGGTCTCGCGCCTGGGGCCTGCGCTGGACAGCCCGGCCGAGACAGTGACGGGCAAGATCCGCCTGCTGAGCATCAGCCGCATCCAGTCCCGTGCCTACGACGACTTCCTGGCGCAGTTTCACAGTGACTACCCGCAGGTGGAACTGGAAATCGATGTGCTGCGCAGTTCGGATGTGGTCAGTGGCCTATTGCAGAAGACCGCATCATTCGGTTTGAGCCTGTGTCGCACACCCCAGCCAAGGCTGGAGCAACGGGTGCTGCTAGAACAGCGCTACGCGTTTTTCTGTGGCAAGCGCCATCGTTTTTTTGGTCGCAAGAACCTGACCGTCGCGGACCTTCAAGGCGAGAACTTTGTCAGCTTCACCAGTGACCAGATGGGCGGTAACCTGTCGCCGCTTACGGTGTTTCGCGATCAGCAGGGCTTTACCGGGCGCATTGTCGCGTCGTCTCCGAGCCTGGATGAAATTCTTCGGCTGGTGGGGGCTGGTTATGGCATCGGCTGCCTGCCGGAGCACATTGTTGCGGCGGATGTGCTGGCCAACGAGCTCTGGCGTCTGCCGCCATGGGACGGGGTGATCGATGTGAACGTGTACCTGCTCTGGAACCGCGAGCAGAAGTTGACTCAGGCCGAGTCGATATTCTTGGAGCGGTTCCAGCAGATGCTCATGACCACAGACCCGGTCGAGCGGTTTTAATTGGCATACAGAGGCGTGCGGTAGATCGTTATGGTCCCGATTACACCGCTCCTAGAAAAGGTTCGCAAGCTCAATGGCAAAGTAGATGAGTTTGTTGGAAGCATCGAAGCTCTGCCCCCCATGATTACGAGATGCAGCACTAATATGAAACATCCACTTCGCTACCTAGGATGATCAGGGGTCGCTAGCTGGATCACTGATCCTGCCACAACTAGGGATAGGGATTTGAACCCGCCGACGATCTCAATAGACCTCCCGAGGCCAGCAGAAACGGCTATTCTCACCCTAGCGGATGTCCTGTATATTCTTTACACGCTAGGACTTCCCTAAATTTGCCCTTAGAAATCTCGTATCTGGAGCATGCGCATGGATGACCAAGCCTCAACCACAGCCGACACCCTTGAGCTGTTGCATCTGAACCAAGTCGCCATCAGAGCAGCTCTGGAGGAGCTCTCGCTGTGGGTGAGCCATCGCGGCTCAGTCCACATACATGAGAACGTCATGGCTGCGCTAGCGACTCTTGATATCCATTCTGAGGCGATCTCAGCCGGGGTAGAGCGCCTGCGGGCGTGAGCGATCCAAAGTATAGAGGTGGTCTAGCACAACGAGCCCATCAGTCATTGGTTCAAATTCACTCGCTTCGGGGGGGCAAGGCTTTTGGCGGGGGTTCGCCCGGATATCTTTCTAAGCTAGGTTCCGACGATCCGCGATAGTTATCAGAGCCGCAGACTGGTGTGCAATATGATATACCCGATTTGCACGTCGCAGCACTTGAAACTGCACCCGGAAGTCCAAATCCTAGAGGGCTTAAAAGGTCACTTATGGACGTGCGTAGGTGGCAGAGCACGTCGAATAGTTATCTGTTTTGAAGTGCGTGGGTTGAACCTTAAAGCACGCATTGGTAATTTAGCCAATGTCCTAAGTGTGAACCGCTAAAATGCAATTATTACGTTGACGTTGGCACACTAGAGGCTCGCATTGGTTTGGCACTATCTGATCGATCCTCTGGTGCAACATTGGCTGTTGGTGAGGCCCGCTGAAAATCAGCTTGAGCAAACAGAAAGCCCGCATTTTTTGTTCGGTAACGAATAGACAGATGACAGCGCCTACTGTTGATTGCGTGACTGGATGCTCGAGAACTTCGAATGAGAGGCTTGACCCCAACATGCAACCAGCCCTGCAGTGCAGGGTTTAATCATACTGAGTGACGCGCCAAGTAGTGTATCTATGAGAAAGCCTCATCGGTAAGCCTCCCAAAGTTTTGCCTAATCCTCGGCAGAATTTAGCCGGATTCGGTTCAAAGATGTGATCGGGCTCGCGCGGCGGGCCATCGCCTGCACGGGCTTCGCTTCACAATTGAAGTGCGTAGCTCAGGCCCAGAAGCCAAGCAGCACCAACGCCGCCACGCCAAGCCCAACCGCAACCGAACAGCCGCCCAGCGACAGCGCTGCCCGGCCTTGCCGATACCAGCCGTCATGGCCAAGCTGCATAGCCGGTGCCAGCAGGCTGCGCCAGCGCAATTCTGTCTCGTGAAACGCCTGCAAGTTCGCTTGGTCCGCATCCAGCCAGCGACGAAAGTCGATCCGTTCGCAAGCCGTCACCTGTGGGCTTTGCAAGCGCACGTACCATTGCCCGGCAACACTCGCCAGCACATCCCGGCGCGAGCGACCGGCCTGCAGCGCCTGGTCCATGTTCCGCTCGATGCTCGCCAGGGGCAGGTCGAGGCGGGCGGCGATGGTGGCGAAATCCAACTGGTCGAGGCGGTTGAGCAGGAATACTTGCTGCACGCGGCGGGGCAGCCGCTTCAGGGCATGCAGCAGGGCGTGGTCGGCATCGTCTTCGGCAACAGGCGTTGGGTGTTCAAGCGGCAGTAGCAGACGGGTCATGGACAGCTCCTTGCTTGAAGGGGAGGGGTGGGGGCATCTTCCTTGATGCGAGACCAGCGTAGGCGAAACGAGATTGATTCTCAAGTGCTGATTCCGCAAAGTTTTGTAATGAGCGTTCACGCCCTGAAACACCTTTGCTATCATGCGCGCCATCACGATCTTCATTAGCCTGAAGAGCAAAAAAAAGACCCGGCAAAAAGCCGGGTCAAAAACCGTGATTAGCCTGATGAGGAGATAATCTGAGAGCGACCTAAGCTCCAGGTTATCCAGCAGATCTCGCGATCAGCTGAGTGCAATAATAATCGTTATCATTTGCCAGTCAAATGAATTTTCGCTAATTCGGTAAAAAAGTTTTACCGATGCGCTTCCTTGTCCCGGCAGTCGGGGCCTCTGCCGTTCGCGGCCATCACGTTCTCTCCCTCCTTTTTACTCAGAAATCCGGATCTGCGGCGCGCTTGTGCTCCAGCAGGGCGCGGGCCATGTCCATCATGTGCATCAACGCGTAGGTCAGCTCGCGCTGGCTGCCGTGCTGGTGGCTGGCGGTTTCCTGCGCTGTAGCGGCGGCGCAGCGCAGCAGGGCGATGGCGTGCTCCCGGGCCTGGTCGCCGGTGACGCTCTCGTGCAGGGCCCAGATCTTGTTGTCGAGGGTCGGGCGCTGCGGCTTGGGGTTGAGGTAGTAGTCGAGGGCGCGGCGGGCGGCTTCGCTGTCGAGATCTGTTTCGTCGTTTTTCGGTGGTTTCATCCTGATACCTGCTAGAGCCAGTAGGGGAAGGGGTCCGACCGATAATAATACCTAGGGTATTTTCGCGCCCTTTGATAAATAATACTGAATGTTTATTGAGCGGCTAAAGGCAGTCCGTATCGTGCCAGCGATGAATATGGATAAATGGATTGCCCTCGTCCGTGACCGGATGGAGGAGCTTGGGCTCACTCAAGAGCAGCTTGCCGAGCGCGTTGGCGTGTCTCAAGGCAGCGTAGGGCATTGGGTGAACAAGCGGCGTCAGCCGAAGATCGAGTCGATGAACCGTACGTTCGTCGAGATTGGCATGCCTCACTACAACGTCAGTCTGCAACTGCGCATCCAGGGGCAGGTTGGCGAGGAGCGTGGCGTTTATCAGATGGATGACGCCGATGACGATCTGGACCTGATGCAATACATCGTGTGTTTCCGCTACCCGGTGTTTGCCTGGAATGAGCTAGGTGTTGCAGAGCGTGAGGAGCCGGGGGTGTTCGAGCAGACGGACTACCTGGCCCAAGGCAAGGCGTTCTGGTTGCCGGTTGAAAATGACGCGATGAGCGCTGTCAGTGGTCGCAGTGTGCCACAAGGCATGCGGATGCTGGTCGACCCAGGTGTGGAGGCTGAGGCCGGGCGCTTGGTTATCGCTCGTCAGCCGGGCAAGCCGGCGATTTTCCGCGAGCTGGCCGAGGAAGGTGGGCAGCGTTATTTGAAGGCACTGAACGGCAACTACCCGGCGCTGTTGTGCGAAGAGGGCTGCGAGTTCCTGGGTGTGGTCGTGCGGGTGCATGGGGCCTTTTGAATGGGTTTGAGTCATTGATGTTGTTTGAAGGGGCACGTCTTGGTTGTTGTGTCGTCCTCAAGATCGAGCGCCGCCCGCGCGGCGCATCGCGAGCAAGCTCGCTCCTACATCTGTTTCGGGCCAGGTATTCCTGAGGCAGGCGCGCGCGGCCCCTTGGCGTCCACCTCAATATCACGTGGAACAAACAAGGCGGTCGCGCGTGTTTGCGCAGGCGTTACTGGCCCGAAACAAATGTAGGAGCGAGCTTGCTCGCGATGCGCCGCGCGGGCGGCGCTCGATCTTGAATCCCCTACAAATCTCTAGCCAACCGCCTCAACATCACTCAGCCAGTTCGACCAGCACCGTCCCTTCGCTGACCATATCCCCTTCCTGGCAGAACAACGCCTTCACCGTCCCTCCATGCGGCGCACGAATGCTGTGTTCCATCTTCATCGCCTCCAGCACCACCAGTGCCGTACCGGCTTCAACCACCTGCCCCGGCTCGACCAGAACCCGCACGATGCTACCGTTCATGGGCGCACCCAGGCCGCCTTGATGACCATGGCTGGCCTCGGCTTCGGCAATCGGGTCGAAGGCCTGAATGGCGTGCATCTCGCCATCCCAGTGCAGGTACAGGGTGCCATCGCGGCGGATTGCCAAATGCTGGCGGCGCACGCCTGCCTGATCGTGCACCAGTTGCTCACCCGCTAGCTGCCAGGTGGACGCAGCGCTGCGCTCCAAGGCAACCGCCTGGTCCTGCCCGGCGCTTGCCAGATGCAGGCTGCTGCGTGCCGGCAGGCCCAAGCGCAGGCCGTTGTGCGCACCCCACGGCGAACTGCGGTCGTCATTGCGCTGATGCTCGGGCTGCCCCTGCAGCCAAGCTTCGGCCGCTGCCTCCCAGAAGCCCGCCGGCAGCGCATGGGGCGCCGGCAGCAACACATCCTGGTGGCGGGGAATGAAGCCGGTGTCCAGCTCTGCCGCCACAAACGCCGGGTGGGCGAGAATGCGGCGCAGGAAAGCAATGTTGGTCTTCACCCCGCCAATGGCGAACTCGTCGAGCATGGCCAGCAAGCGCAGGCGCGCCTGTTCGCGGTTTTCACCCCAGGCAATCAGCTTGCCCAGCATCGGGTCGTAGAAGGGCGACACCACGTCGCCTTCGCTGACCCCGCTGTCCACCCGCCGGCCTTCGCCTGGCGCCGACTCACGGTACAGCGCAAGCGTGCCGGTCGCGGGCAGGAACTCGTTGGCCGGGTCTTCGGCATACAGCCGCACTTCGATGGCATGGCCAATTAGCGGCACCTGTTCCTGGGTGAGCGGTAGTTGCTCGCCGCAGGCCACGCGAATCTGCCAGGCCACCAGGTCCAGGCCGGTGATGGCCTCGGTGACCGGATGTTCCACTTGCAGGCGGGTGTTCATCTCCATGAAGAAGAACTCGCCACGGGCATCGAGCAGAAACTCCACGGTGCCGGCACCCACATAGCCGATAGCCTGCGCCGCACGCACCGCCGCTTCGCCCATGGCCCGGCGCAGTTCGGGCGACAGGCCGGGGGCAGGGGCTTCTTCGACCACTTTCTGGTGGCGGCGCTGAATCGAGCAGTCGCGTTCGTTGAGGTACAGGCAGTTGCCGTGCTGGTCGGCAAATACCTGGATTTCGACGTGACGCGGCTTGAGCACATACTTTTCCACCAGCATGCGCGCATCGCCGAACGACGACTGCGCCTCACGCTGGGCCGAGGCCAGGGCGTCAGCCAGCTGGCTTTCTTCCTCGACCACTTTCATGCCCTTGCCGCCGCCGCCGGCGCTGGCCTTGAGCAGCACCGGGTAGCCGATGCGTTCGGCGGCGGCACGGAAGGTGTCCAGGTCCTGGGCTTCGCCGTGATAGCCCGGCACCAGCGGCACGCCAGCGGCGTCCATCAGCGCCTTGGCCGCCGACTTGCTGCCCATGGCGTCGATGGCGGTGGCAGGTGGGCCAAGGAAGATCAGCCCGGCCTGTTCGATAGCGCGGGCGAAGCCAGCGTTCTCCGACAGAAAACCATAGCCCGGGTGAATCGCCTGGGCACCGCTGGCCTTGGCAGCGGCCAGCAGCTTGTCGACCAGCAGGTAGCTTTCGGCGGCCTTGGTGCCGCCCAGGTCGACGCGGATATCCGCTTCGCGGCTGTGCCGGGCGTCACGGTCGGTGGCGCTGTGCACGGCAACAGTGGTCAGGCCCATGGCCTTGGCGGTGCGCATTATCCGGCAGGCGATTTCGCCACGGTTGGCGACCAGCAGGGTGGTCAAAGCGGGGCGGCTCATGGGCGCGGTTCCTTCTTGTCATCGGTTTGCCAGGCGGGGCGGCGTTTTTCCAGGAAAGCGCGCAGGCCCTCCTGGCCTTCGGCGCTGACGCGGATGCGGGCGATGGTGTTCTCGCAGTAGCGGCGCAGGGCCGGGCTGAGTTCGCCGTCGTCCACTTCGCGCAGCAAGTCCTTGGTGGCGCGCAACGCTTGTGGGCTGTTCTGCAGCAGGTTGTTCACCCACGCTTCGACCTGGGCGCCCAGCTCACTGGCCGGGTACACCTCGGCCAGCAGGCCCAGCTCGCGGGCCCGTATGCCGCTGAAACGCTCGGCAGTGAGGGCATAGCGGCGCGCGGCGCGTTCACCAATCGCCTTGACCACGAACGGGCTGATGACTGCGGGCGCCAAGCCAATGCGGACTTCCGACAGGCACAACTGGGCGTCTTCGGCGCCGATGGCCATGTCACAGCAGCTGATCAGGCCCAGCGCGCCGCCAAAGGCTGCACCTTGGACCACGGCCAGGGTAGGCGCCTTGAGGCGGTGCAGGGCGTACATCAGCTCGCCCAGTTCGTGGGCATCATCCAGGTTGGTGTTGAAGTCCAGCTGCGCCGACTGCTGCATCCAGGCCAGGTCGGCGCCGGCGCTGAAGTGCCGGCCACGGCCGCGCAGCAGCACAAAGCGCAGGCCGGCGTCTTCGGCCAGGCGGTCGATGGCCACGATCAGCTCGCGGATCATCTGTGCGTTGAAGGCGTTGTTCTTGTCCTCGCGGCTCAGCCACAGGGTGGCGAAGCCGCGTGGGTCACGGATCACTTCAAGGGTGCTGAAATCGCTCATGGGTCACATCCGGAAAATGCCGAAGCGGCTCTGTTCGATCGGTGCGTTCAGCGCGGCAGACAACGCCAGGCCAAGTACATCGCGGGTTTGTGCCGGGTCGATGACACCGTCGTCCCACAGGCGGGCGCTGGAATAGTAGGGGTGGCCCTGGTGCTCGTACTGGTCGAGGATCGGTTGCTTGAGCCTGGCCTCGTCCTCGGCACTGAAGGGCTGGCCGCTGCGCTCGCTTTGCTCGCGCTTGACCTGCGCCAGCACGCCAGCGGCCTGTTCGGCACCCATCACGCCAATGCGCGCGTTGGGCCACATCCACAGGAAGCGTGGGTCGTAGGCGCGGCCGCACATGCCGTAGTTGCCGGCGCCAAAGCTGCCGCCAATGATCACCGTGAACTTCGGCACCTGGGCACAGGCCACGGCGGTGACCAGCTTGGCGCCGTGCTTGGCGATGCCGCCTTCTTCGTACTTCTTGCCCACCATGAAGCCGGTGATGTTTTGCAGGAACAGCAGCGGGATGCCACGCTGGCAGGCCAGCTCGATGAAGTGCGCGCCTTTTTGCGCGGCTTCGGCGAACAGGATGCCGTTGTTGGCCAGGATCGCCACCGGGTAGCCATGCAGGTGGGCGAAGCCGCACACCAGGGTGGTGCCGAACAGGGCTTTGAACTCATCGAACACCGAGCCATCGACCAGCCGCGCGATCACTTCACGCACGTCGAACGGTTGCTTGGCATCGGCTGGCACCACGCCATACAGCTCGTCGGCGGCATACAGCGGCGCCACCGGGGCCAGGCGCTGCAGCTTGCCCAGCTTGTGCCAGTTGAGGTTGGCCACGCTGCGCCGGGCGATGGCCAAGGCGTGCTCGTCGTTATCCGCGTAGTGGTCGGCCACGCCGCTGGTGCGGCAATGCACATCGGCGCCACCCAGGTCTTCGGCGCTCACCACTTCACCTGTAGCGGCCTTTACCAGCGGCGGCCCGGCGAGGAAGATGGTCGCCTGCTGGCGCACCATGATCGCTTCGTCGGCCATGGCCGGTACGTAGGCGCCGCCAGCTGTGCACGAGCCCATCACCACGGCGATCTGGGGGATGCCCTGGGCGCTCATGTTGGCCTGGTTGAAGAAGATCCGCCCGAAATGCTCGCGGTCGGGGAACACTTCGTCCTGGCGCGGTAGGTTGGCGCCGCCCGAATCCACCAGGTAGATGCACGGCAGGCGGTTCTGCTGGGCGATGGTTTGCGCACGCAGGTGCTTCTTCACCGTCAGCGGGTAGTACGAACCGCCTTTGACCGTGGCGTCGTTGGCCACGATCATGCATTCCACGCCTTCGACGCGGCCGATGCCGGCGATCACGCCAGCGGCGGGCACGTCTTCGCCGTATACCTCATGCGCAGCCAGCTGGCCGATTTCGAGGAATGGCGAGCCCGGGTCCAGCAGGCGGTCGATGCGTTCGCGCGGCAGCAGCTTGCCACGCGACGTGTGCCGTTCCTGGGCTTTGGGCCCGCCGCCCTGTGCCACCTGGGCGAGCAGGCCGCGCAGGGCCTGAACCTGTTCGAGCATGGCCGCGCTGTTGCCGGCGAACTCCGCCGAACGCGGGTTGATCTGGGTGTGCAAGGTAGCCATGTGCGCCCGTCCTTTATGTTCAGCGGGTTTCGTTGAACAGTTCGCGGCCAATCAGCATCCGGCGGATTTCGCTGGTGCCGGCACCGATTTCGTACAGCTTGGCATCGCGCAGTAGGCGGCCCGCCGGGAATTCGTTGATGTAGCCGTTGCCACCGAGAATCTGGATCGCCTCCAGGGCCATTTGCGTGGCGCGTTCGGCGGTGTAGAGGATTACCCCGGCAGCGTCCTTGCGGGTGGTCTCGCCACGGTCGCAGGCCTGGGCCACGGCGTACAGGTAGGCGCGGCTGGCGTTCAGTTGGGTGTACATGTCGGCAATCTTGCCCTGGATCAGCTGGAACTCGCCGATGCTTTGGCCGAACTGCTTGCGGTCGTGAATGTAGGGCACCACCAGGTCCATGCAGCTTTGCATGATGCCGGTTGGGCCACCGGACAACACCACACGCTCGTAATCCAGGCCGCTCATCAGCACGCGTACGCCGCCGTTGAGCTGGCCGAGTATGTTTTCTGCCGGCACTTCCACGTCATCGAAGAACAGCTCGCAGGTGTTGGACCCGCGCATGCCCAGCTTGTCGAACTTGTTGCTGCGGCTGAAACCTTTCCAGTCACGCTCGACGATGAACGCGGTAATGCCGTGCGCGCCCTTGTCCAGGTCGGTCTTGGCGTAGATCACGTAGGTGTTGGCGTCGGGGCCGTTGGTGATCCAGGTCTTGCTGCCGTTGAGCACGTAGTAATCGCCGCGCTTTTCGGCGCGCAGTTTCATCGATACCACGTCGGAGCCGGCGTTGGGCTCGCTCATGGCCAGCGCACCGATGTGCTCGCCGCTGATCAGCTTGGGCAGGTACTTGAGCTTCTGTTCATGGGTGCCGTTGCGGTTGATCTGGTTAACGCACAGGTTGGAATGGGCGCCGTAGGACAGTGCCACCGAGGCCGAGGCGCGGCTGATTTCTTCCATCGACACCACGTGGGCCAGGTAGCCAAGGCCGGCGCCGCCATACTCTTCCGACACCGTGATGCCCAGCAGGCCCATGTCGCCGAACTTGCGCCACATGTCGGCGGGGAACAGGTTGTCGTGGTCGATCTGCGCGGCCCGCGGGGCCAGTTCGGCGGCAACGAAGGTGCGCACCTGGTCGCGGAGCATGTCGATGGTTTCGCCCAGGGCGAAGTTCAGGGAGGGGTAATGCATGCTGGGGCACCTTCTTGTTCTTGAAATTGGGTTACATCGCAGCTTGGGGATCCACCCCGCTCCCACAGGGGGCGGCGTGGCGCCTCGAGTGGATGTCGTTCATCACCTTTACGTTAACGTAAACCTGCATGAGGTCACTGTCAATCCGCTCATCACCTTTACGTAAACGTAAATCTGCGCCAGAGTATTCCCGCTTGCTTCAGTCGTGCCCAGAACAACCACAAGAAGGGACACCCATGAGTCAACCGAGCTATACCCGCGGTCGCCAGGACCAAGCCTTGCTGACCCAGACCATCGGCCAGGCCTTCGATGCCACGGTGGCCCGCTGTGCCGATGGCGAGGCGCTGGTGTCGCGCCACCAGGGCCTGCGCTACAGCTGGCGGCAGTTGGCCGATCAGGTCGAAGTGCATGCCCGCGCGCTGATGGCCCTGGGCGTGAACACCGGCGAGCGTGTCGGCATCTGGTCGCCCAACTGCGCCCAGTGGTGCATTTTGCAGCTGGCCAGTGCCAAGGTCGGCGCCATCCTGGTCAACATCAACCCGGCCTATCGCGTGGGTGAGCTGGAATACGTGTTGCGTCAGTCCGGCTGCCGCTGGCTGGTGTGTGCAGATGCCTTCAAGACGTCTGATTACCACGCCATGGTCCAGGAACTGGTGCCAGAATTGGCCTGCGCCACGCCAGGTGAACTGGTCAGTGAGCGCCTGCCGGACTTGCGCGGCGTGATCAGCCTGGCCGCCAACCCGCCTGCCGGCTTCCTGCGCTGGCATGCACTGGCCGAAAAGGCTGGGCAGACAACGCTAGAGGCCTTCACCGCCCGCCAGCAAGGCCTGCAATTCGACCAGCCGGTGAACATCCAGTACACCTCCGGCACCACCGGTGCGCCCAAAGGTGCCACGCTCAGTCACTACAACATCCTCAACAACGGTTTCATGGTGGGTGAAAGCCTTGGCCTGACAGCCAGCGACCGTATGGTGATCCCGGTGCCGCTGTACCATTGCTTCGGCATGGTCATGGCCAACCTCGGCTGCATCACCCACGGCAGCACCATGATCTACCCCAACGACGCCTTCGACGCCGAGCTAACCCTGCGCGCCGTGGCCGAGGAGCGTGCCAGCATCCTGTACGGCGTACCGACCATGTTCATCGCGATGCTCGATCACCCCTCGCGTGCGCAGATGGACCTGTCGACCCTGCGCAGCGGCATCATGGCCGGCGCCACCTGCCCGATCGAGGTGATGCGCCGGGTCATCGACCAGATGCACATGGCAGAAGTGCAGATCGCCTACGGCATGACCGAAACCAGCCCGGTGTCGCTGCAAACCGGCCCGGACGACGATCTGGAGCTGCGCGTGACCACCGTCGGTCGCACCCAGCCGCAGCTGGAGAACAAGCTGGTGGACGCCGATGGCTGTATCGTCGCCCGCGGCGAGATCGGCGAACTGTGCACCCGCGGCTACAGCGTCATGCTTGGCTATTGGGACAACCCCCAGGCCACGGCGGATGCCATCGACCCGGCCGGCTGGATGCATTCGGGCGACCTGGCGGTGATGGACGAGCAGGGCTATGTGCGCATCGTTGGGCGGAACAAGGACATGATCATTCGCGGCGGCGAGAACATTTACCCACGTGAGCTGGAGGAGTTCTTCTACACCCACCCGGCGGTGGCCGATGCGCAGGTGATCGGCATCCCGTGTAGCCGCTATGGCGAAGAGATCGTAGCCTGGATAAAGCTGCACCCGGGGCATAGCGCCACGGTCGAGGAACTGCAGGGTTGGTGCAAGGCACGCATCGCCCACTTCAAGGTGCCGCGGCATATCCGTTTCGTTGACGAATACCCGATGACGGTGACCGGCAAGGTGCAGAAGTTCCGCATGCGGGAAATCAGTGTGGCGGAGATCTCGGCGGTATCTGCGGGTTGTTGAGGTGTTGGGTCAACCGGCCCTTTCGCGGGTAAACCCGCTCCTCCAGGGCCCGCGCCGACCTAGGATACGGCGCAGTACGTGTGGGAGCGGGCAAGCCCGCGAAAGGGCCGAAATGGTCAACGCTCATTCAGCGCCTTGTACAGTTCGCCCGCAACCTCGGCAACGCTCAGGTAGTCACGCCGCAAACGAACGCTGTAACGCGCTTCCAGCTGCATCAACGCAAATTCGCATTTGTCCCTGTCCAGATGCGCCAACAAGGTACCTGGCCCCGAGTCGACCACACCTGCATCCTGAAGCATATCGACCACTTGTCGCTCGAATTCCTCACGCTGCCGGCGGGTTGCGGTATCCACGATGAAGGAGGCTCCTGGCTTGATATCGAGAGCCTCAATCTTCAGCACAACCCATCGGCACCGCTACTGGCAAAAATATCAGGTAGCGTGGTCTACCCTTAAGCCTTCACCGGTGGCTCCTGGCTCGGCGGGTCGCCCACCGTTGGCGGCATGGTTGGCTTGATCGGCAGCTCGTCCGGGTCTTCTTCCGGCACGGGCGGCGGCAAGCTGGGGTCGTCGATATTGGGATCGGGGGTTTCCGGTGGAATGGGAATGTTCATGGCCTGACCTCGCGTGGGTGGGTGAAGAGGTGCTGTAGGCTCTGACCGCTGGCAGCTGCCGTTCGCTCAATTATTTTGAACCCCCCGCCTGTACCCGGCTCTGAACCCTTACCGCCACCAGCCTGAGGGAGCAAGGTCGATGTCACGAAACGAGCCCTTTGAAAGCGTGCCCACGGCGAACGATCACCCGGACCAGGCCATCAGCTTGTCCCAGGCGCTGCTGGCGCCGCGTATCGTGATCGAAGACACCGAACCCGCGCTCGAAGCCGGCACCTTCGCCGCCAAGGCCATCAGCGGCCAGCCAGTGGCGGTCAGCAGCAAGGTCTACAGCGATGGCCACGACCGCCTGGCGGTGATGCTCAACTGGCGCCAGGCCAACAGCCGGCGCTGGCATTGCGTGCCGATGCAATCGGCGGGCAACGACCTGTGGTTGGCCGAGTTCACCCCCACCGAACTTGGCCCGCACCTGTTCAGCATCGAGGCCTGGGTCGACCCGTTCGCCACCTATAGCCATGACCTGGAGAAAAAGTACAACGCCGGTGTCGAGGTAAAACTGGAACTGGAAGAGGGCCGCTTGATGCTGGGCAAAGGCATCGAGCTGTGCAGCGGTGCCGTGCGCGATGAGCTCGAAGCGCTACAGCAGCGCTTGGCGGAGCTGGATACCGACGGGCAGGTGGCACTGTTGCTGGGCCCGGACGTTGCGCACCTGATGAGCGAAGCGGGGCACCGCAGTTACCTGGCCCGCAGCCGCGAGTTCCCCGTCGATGTCGACCGCCCGGCCGCGCAGTTCGCCAGTTGGTATGAGCTGTTCCCGCGCTCGATCACCGATGACCCGCAGCGCCACGGCACCTTCAATGACGTGCACCAGCGCCTGCCTATGATCCGTGACATGGGCTTCGATGTGCTGTACTTCCCGCCCATCCACCCCATCGGCACGCAGCACCGCAAAGGCCGCAACAACGCCCTCAAGGCCGAACCCGGCGACCCTGGCAGCCCGTACGCTATCGGCAGTGCCGAAGGCGGCCATGACGCCCTCCATCCGCAGCTGGGCACGCGGGAAGACTTTCGTCGACTGGTTGCCGCCGCCGCTGAGCATGGCCTTGAAATCGCCCTGGATTTCGCTATCCAGTGCTCGCAGGACCACCCATGGCTCAAAGAGCATCCCGGCTGGTTCAGCTGGCGCCCGGACGGCACCATTCGCTATGCCGAGAACCCGCCGAAAAAGTACCAGGACATCGTCAACGTCGATTTCTACGCCCCGGACGCCGTCCCTTCGCTGTGGCTGGCGCTGCGCGACGTGGTGCTCGGCTGGGTAGAGGAGGGCGTGAAGACCTTCCGCGTCGACAACCCGCACACCAAGCCACTGCCGTTCTGGCAATGGATGATCGCCGATGTGCGCGCCCGCTACCCGGATGTGATCTTCCTTGCCGAGGCATTCACCAAGCCCGCGATGATGGCGCGCCTGGGTAAGGTCGGCTACGCGCAAAGCTATACCTACTTCACTTGGCGGAACACCAAGCAGGAACTGCGCGAATTCTACGAGCAGCTCAACCAGCCGCCGTGGAGCCAGTGCTACCGGCCGAACTTTTTCGTCAACACGCCGGATATCAACCCGTTCTTCCTGCACACCTCCGGTCGCGCCGGCTTCCTCATCCGCGCCGCGCTGGCCACCATGGGTTCGGGCCTGTGGGGCATGTACTCCGGCTTCGAGCTATGCGAAAGCGCGCCGCTGCCAGGCAAGGAGGAATACCTGGATTCGGAGAAATACCAGATCCGCCCGCGCGATTTCACCCAGCCGGGCAACATCATTGCCGAGATCGCCCAGCTCAACCGCATTCGCCGGCAGAACCGCGCCTTGCAAACCCACCTGGGCGTGGCGTTTTTCAACTGCTGGAACGACAACATCCTGTACTTCGCCAAGCGCACGCCAGAGCGTGACAACTACATCCTGGTGGCGATCAGCCTCGACCCGCACAACGCCCAGGAGGCGCATTTCGAGCTGCCACTGTGGGAGCTGGGGCTGGATGACAACGCCGAAACCCATGGTGAAGACCTGATGAACGGCCACCGCTGGTCGTGGTACGGCAAGACCCAATGGATGCGCATAGAGCCGTGGCACCAGCCGTTCGGCATCTGGCGCATCGAAACAGCCCGGTAGAGCCAGGCACACATCTCCTTGTGGGAGCGGGCGTGCCCGCGAACACCGGCGCCGCCGGTGCCAAACACTGCGGTGGCTGATTCGCGGGCATGCCCGCTCCCACAGGTATGGGGTCAAGTCAGTTGCTTGCAGAGCAACCTGGAAAATGAAAGGAGTCACCCATGGCCAAGCGTTCACGCCCGGCAGCCTTCATCGATGACCCGCTGTGGTACAAGGACGCCGTCATCTACCAGTTGCACATCAAGTCGTTCTTCGATGCGAACAACGACGGCATCGGCGATTTCGCCGGCCTGATCAGCAAACTCGACTACATTGCCGAACTGGGCGTCAACACCCTGTGGCTGCTGCCTTTCTACCCTTCGCCAAGGCGCGATGACGGCTACGACATTGCCGAATACAAGGCCGTGCACCCCGACTACGGCAGCCTGGCCGACGCCCGCCGCTTCATCGCCGAGGCACACAAGCGCGGCCTGCGGGTAATCACCGAGCTGGTCATCAACCACACCAGCGACCAGCATCCGTGGTTCCAGCGGGCGCGCCATGCCAAGCGCGGCAGCAAGGCGCGGGATTTTTACGTGTGGTCGGATGACGAACAGAAGTACGACGGCACGCGCATCATCTTCCTCGACACCGAAAAGTCCAACTGGACCTGGGACCCGGTCGCCGGCCAGTACTTCTGGCACCGCTTCTACTCGCACCAGCCAGACCTGAACTTCGACAACCCGCAGGTGCTCAATGCGGTGATCAAGGTGATGCGCTTCTGGCTTGACCTGGGCGTCGACGGCCTGCGCCTGGATGCCATCCCGTACCTGATCGAACGCGACGGCACCAACAACGAAAACCTGCCCGAGACCCACACGGTACTCAAGGCCATTCGCGCTGAAATCGACGCTAACTACCCCGACCGCATGCTGCTGGCCGAGGCCAACCAGTGGCCCGAAGACACCCGCCCGTACTTCGGCGAAGGCGAGGGCGACGAGTGCCACATGGCCTTCCACTTCCCGCTGATGCCGCGCATGTACATGGCCCTGGCCATGGAGGACCGCTTCCCGATCACCGACATCCTGCGCCAGACGCCGGAAATTCCGGCCAACTGCCAATGGGCAATCTTTCTGCGCAACCACGATGAGCTGACCCTGGAAATGGTCACCGACCGCGAGCGAGACTACCTGTGGAACTACTACGCCGAAGACCGCCGCGCCCGCATTAACCTGGGTATCCGGCGGCGCCTGGCACCGCTGCTGCAGCGTGACCGCCGGCGCATAGAGCTGCTGACCAGCCTGCTACTGTCGATGCCGGGCACACCAACCCTGTACTACGGTGACGAGCTGGGCATGGGCGACAACATCTACCTCGGTGACCGCGACGGGGTGCGTACGCCCATGCAGTGGTCGCCGGACCGCAACGGGGGTTTTTCCCGTGCCGACCCGCAGCGCCTGGTGCTGCCGCCGATCATGGACCCGCTATACGGCTACCAGACGGTCAACGTAGAAGCGCAGAGCCACGACCCGCATTCATTGCTGAACTGGACCCGGCGCATGCTGGCCGTACGCAAGCAGCAGAAGGCCTTTGGCCGCGGCACCCTGCGAACCCTTACGCCCAGCAACCGGCGCATCCTCGCGTATATCCGCGAGTACACCGATGCCGATGGCAACACCGAGGTCATCCTGTGCGTGGCCAACGTGTCCCGCGCCGCCCAGGCTGCCGAACTGGAATTGTCACAATACGCCGACAAAGTACCCGTGGAGATGCTCGGCGGCAGCGCCTTCCCGCCCATCGGGCAACTGCCGTTCCTGCTCACCCTGCCACCCTATGCCTTCTACTGGTTCCTGCTGGCCTCCCATGACCGCATGCCCAGCTGGCACATCCAGGCCACCGAGGGGTTACCCGAATTGACCACGCTAGTTTTGCGCAAGCGCATGGAAGAACTGCTGGAAGCACCCGCCCGCGACACCCTGCAAACCACCATCCTGCCGCAATACCTGCCCAAGCGGCGCTGGTTCGCCGGCAAGGAGGGGCCCATTGACGAGGTGCGCCTGCGCTACGGCGTGCGCTTCGCTACCGCTACCACGCCCGTGTTGCTCAGCGAAATCGAAGTGCTCAGCGGGGGGGCGGCCAACCACTACCAGCTGCCGTTTGGCCTGCTGCCCGAAGACCAGATCAACACAGCGCTGCCGCAGCAGCTGGCCTTGTCGCGGGTGCGCCGTGCCCATCAGGTTGGCCTGATTACCGATGCCTTCGTGCTCGAACCGTTTATCCGCGCAGTGCTGCACGCCTGCCAGGATGGCCTGCGCCTGCCCTGCGGCAGCGGCGCGGGCGAACTGCGTTTCGAATGCACCGACCTGCTGGCAGCCCTTGGGTTGAACGATGAAAGCGCGGTGCGCTACCTCAGCGCCGAGCAGTCCAACAGCTCGGTGGTGGTCGGCGACCGCGTGGTGCTCAAGCTGATCCGCCGGGTCAACCCGGGCATTCACCCGGAACTGGAAATGAGCGCCTACCTGACCGCTGCCGGCTTTGCCAATATCTCGCCATTGCTGGCTTGGGTCAGCCGGGTGGATGAGCAAAACGCCCCACACCTGCTGATGATCGCCCAAGGCTACCTGAGCAATCAGGGCGATGCCTGGGCCTGGACCCAGAACACCCTGGAACGGGCTATCCGCGACCAGATGGCCCCACCCAGCCGCGATGCCGAGGCACACACCGATGCCTTGCTGGAGCTCACCGGCTTTGCCGCCTTGCTCGGCCAGCGCCTGGGCGAGATGCACCTGCTGCTGGCTGCGCCGACCGACGATGAGGCCTTCCGCCCACGCCCCAGCGATGCTGACGACAGCCAGCGCTGGGGTACGCAGATCAGCGCCGAACTGACCCACGCCCTCGACCTGCTGGCCCAGCACCGTGACAGCCTCGACCACGACAGCCAGGCCCTGATCGACGACCTGCAGCAACAGCGCGATGGCCTGGCGCAGCACATCGCCAACCTGGCGGGCCAGGCCGAGGGCGGCCTGCTGATGCGGGTGCACGGCGACCTGCATCTGGGCCAGGTGCTGGTGGTGCAGGGGGATGCCTATCTGATCGATTTCGAGGGCGAACCGTCCCGTCCACTGCAAGAACGCCGGGCAAAGCACAGCCCGTACAAGGATGTCAGCGGCGTGTTGCGATCCTTCGACTATGCTGCTGCGATGATCCTGCGCAGCGCCTCTGCGGTCGACCTTTCCGGCCCGGCGCAGCAGGCTCGTCAGCGGGTTGCCCGGCAGTACCTGCATCAGTCGCGCCACGCCTTTGTCGAAGCCTATGGCCTGGCCACCGCCGCCATGCCCCATGCCTGGCAACAGGCCGAGGGCGAGCGCGCCGCACTGGAATTGTTCTGCCTGGAAAAAGCCGCCTACGAGATCACATATGAAGCCGAAAACCGTCCGAGCTGGCTGGCCGTGCCTTTGCATGGCCTGCATGGACTGATCAGTACTTGGGGAGAGTCATAAATGAATGCAACCACGCGTGAAAACGGCGGCCTTCGGCAACGGGACCTGGATGCCCTGGCCCGCGCCGAGCACGCCGATCCCTTCGCAGTGCTAGGCCCCCACGGCGATGGCCAAGGCGGGGTGTTTATCCGCGCCTTCCTGCCCAATGCGCTGAGTGCACGGGTGCTGGCGCGCCATGATGGGCGCGTCCTGGCCGAAATGGTGCAAAGCGCAGTACCGGGCTTGTTCACGGCGCACCTCGATGATGCACAAGCCTATCTGCTGCAAATTGGCTGGGCCGGTGGCGAGCAAGTCACCGAAGACCCTTACAGCTTTGGCCCGCAACTGGGCGACATGGACTTGCACCTGTTCGCCGAAGGCAACCACCGCGACCTGTCCGGGCGCTTCGGCGCCCAACCGATCCAGGTCGAGGGCGTCGACGGCGTGTGTTTCTCGGTGTGGGCGCCGAATGCCCGGCGGGTGTCGGTGGTGGGTGACTTCAACAACTGGGACGGCCGCCGCCACCCCATGCGCTTGCGCCACAGCGCCGGGGTGTGGGAGCTGTTCGTGCCGCGCCTGGGCGTGGGCGAAACCTACAAGTACGAGGTGCTGGGCAAGGACGGGATACTGCCACTGAAAGCAGACCCGCTGGCCCGCGCCACTGAATTGCCGCCGAGCACCGCATCCAAGGTGGCCGGTGAACTCAGCCACGCGTGGCAAGACCAAGACTGGATGGCACAACGCGCGCAGCGCCATGCCTACAGCGCACCCCTGTCGATCTACGAGCTGCACCCAGGCTCCTGGCGCTGCGAGCTGGACGAGGCAGGCGAAGTCGGGCGCTACTACAACTGGCGTGAACTGGCCGAGCGGCTGGTGCCCTATGTGCAGGAACTGGGCTTTACCCATATCGAATTGCTGCCGATCATGGAGCACCCGTTCGGCGGCTCCTGGGGCTATCAGCCACTGTCGATGTTCGCGCCCACCTCACGCTATGGCAGTGCCGAGGACTTTGCCGCGTTCATCGATGCCTGCCACCAAGGCGGCATTGGCGTGCTGCTGGACTGGGTGCCGGCGCATTTCCCCACCGACGAACACGGCCTGGCGCGTTTCGACGGCACTGCCCTGTACGAATATGACAACCCCCTGGAGGGCTACCACCAGGACTGGAACACACTGATCTACAACCTCGGCCGCAACGAAGTGCGCGGCTTCATGATGGCCTCGGCGCTGCACTGGCTGAAGCACTTCCACATCGACGGCTTGCGGGTCGATGCGGTGGCCTCGATGCTGTACCGCGACTATTCGCGCAAGGCCGGCGAATGGGTGCCCAACCGCCACGGCGGGCGCGAGAACCTGGAGGCCATCGACTTCATCCGCCACCTCAACGGCGTGGCTGCCCACGAGGCCCCCGGTGCATTGATCATCGCGGAGGAGTCCACCGCCTGGCCCGGCGTCAGCCAGCCGACCCAGCAGGGCGGCCTGGGCTTTGCCTACAAGTGGAACATGGGCTGGATGCACGACACCCTGCATTACATCCAGAACGACCCGGTGCATCGCAACCACCACCATAACGAGATGAGCTTCGGGCTGATCTACGCCTATTCCGAACACTTCATCCTGCCCATCTCCCACGACGAGGTGGTGCACGGCAAGCACTCGCTGATCGACAAGATGCCCGGCGACCGCTGGCAGAAATTCGCCAACCTGCGCGCCTACCTCACTTTCATGTGGGCGCACCCAGGTAAAAAGTTGCTGTTCATGGGCTGCGAGTTCGGCCAGTGGCGTGAGTGGAACCATGACAGCGAGCTGGACTGGTACCTGCTGCAGTACCCCGAGCACCAAGGCGTGCAGCGCCTGGTGGGCGATCTCAACCGCCTGTACCGCGAAGAGCCGGCGCTGCATGAGCAGGATTGCCAGCCGCAGGGCTTCCAGTGGCTGATCGGTGACGACGCGCAAAACAGCGTGTACGCCTGGCTGCGCTGGAGCAGCAGCGGCGAGCCGGTGCTGGTGGTGGCCAACTTTACCCCGGTACCACGCGAGGGCTACCGCATTGGTGTGCCGTTTGGCGAGCGCTGGCAGGAGTTGCTGAACAGCGATGCCGAGCTGTATGCAGGGTCCAACGTAGGCAATTTGGGGGCAGTGGCCAGTGAGGCCGTGGCCAGCCATGGGCAGCCACTGTCGCTGGCGCTGAATTTGCCGCCGCTTGGGGTGCTGGTAATGAAACCGGCTTGATACGTTGCCTGTACCGGCCTCTTCGCAGCACAAGGCTGCTCCTACAGGTGGGCGCATTCCCTTGTAGGAGCAGCCTTGTGCTGCGAAAGGACCGGGCCTGCCTACCACCGCATCCGCACACCAAGGCTGCCAATCAGCCCGTTCAGGTCATTGTCATCCACATCGCTGCTGTAATCGGCGCTGACAAACAAGGCCACCGAAGGCGTCACCCGCGCCACCAGCCCCAAGCCCAGTTCCACCGTAGTTGAGTAGCGCGAGCTGGAGATCTTGTCGACCTGGTCCAGCTTCACCTCGTCGGGATTGCTGAAGTCGTACCACACGTTGGTCCGCACATAGGGTTCGATGGGCATGCCACGCACGTCGTAGCGCCCGGACAATTTCGCACCGACCCGGCCGCTCCAGCTCGGCTGGCTGTCGAAGGCCTGCAGGGTTTCTTCCTGCACCTGGTTGCCGGGGAAGAATTGCTGGTTGATCAACTGTGCCTGGGGTTCGATCACCCAGTTGCCGCCCAGGCGGATCGGGTAGCCGCCTTCCACCGAGAACGTCATCGCATGGCCGCTTTCGTCAAGGCGCTGGCCGTTTTCACCCCGGCCCATTACATCGATGCGTGAGCCCATGGCCACCGCATCCAGGTGCCAGCCCTGTTCATGGGTCATGCTCCAGTACACGCCCAGGCTTTCCCCGCTCAGGTTCACCGCGTTGCGCTGCTTGTCGCCCAGCAGCGGGCGCATGCCGTTGAAGCTGCTCTGCAGGTTGTTATGCCCCACGAAAACCCCTGCGCGGTGCACATTGCCCGCTGCAGTTTCACGCACGAACAGGTCCGGGCCAATTGTCAGCTGCTGGCTGGGGGCCTCCAGTTGGTCTGGGGGTGGCGTGCCACTGCGCGAGGTGGTCGGGAAAAACTGTGCCCACTGGCTGGCGATCAGGTCCGGTGCTGTCTGCCCGTGGCGCGCGCTCATGGTTTGCGAAAACGCACTCAGGGTGCCGATGCTCAAGCCACTGGCGCTGACCGGGTCGAGCGACATCTGCGGCATTGCAGGCTGTTGCAGAAAACCGGGCGAGGTGGGGTCACCCTGCAGTTCGTACGCGAAAGTTTCCACCGGGGTTGCCAGAAGCAGCGACGTGGAAACCGCGTAGAAAATGCTGTCGAAGCGCAAGGGGTTCGAGGTGCTTTTCATGGCGGATCTCCTGTTGTTTTTGTGGGGTACAGCCCGAGGACCTGGCCTGTTGTCACGAGCTGTACGGCAAAAACAGTGGGCGACCCAAACCAGCACGCCAGCCTTTGCAAGCGCGCACGAAGGCGCGAGCTAGAGGCCCGGCGCGAGATCTTTAATGCTTGGTAATGTTCAGCTAAGGAGAGGACGCCGCTTGCGTCAAGAAAGCGTGAAAGAACTGTTCAGTTTGTGTAATTTCTCTCAAGCACTTGATTTTCCGAGAAAATCTCTAGGGTATAGCGGGGTTCGCTATTTCCCGCTTCGTGGCTATGAAGAATGATTGCTAGAGCCTGACCTCCACCGCCAACGGCAAGTGGTCTGACAGGTGCGACCAAGGTTTGTGCCCCAGAATCCGCGGCCCATGGCTTTCGGCGTTGCGCAGGTAGATGCGGTCCAGGGGCAACAGCGGCAGGCGGGCAGGGTAGGTGCGGGCCAGGTGGCCATGGTGGCGCTCGAAAGCCTCATGCAGGTCGCGTCGCAGGGCAAGGGTGCGGTTGCCGTGGCTTTTCCAGTCGTTGAAATCCCCGGCGATGATCACCGGGGCATCGGCAGGCAGGGAGTCCAGCAATTTGCGCAGCAGCAGCAGCTGTTGTTGCCGGTGGCTCTCCAGCAACGACAGGTGCACGCAGACCGCATGAACCGGGCCTTGCCCCGGCACATCCAGAACGCAGTGCAACAGACCACGGCGCTCGGGGCCGGTGATTGACACGTCGAGGTTGCGGTGTTCGATGATCGGGTACTTGGACAGCAGCGCATTGCCGTGGTGGCCGTCGGGATAGACCGCGTTGCGGCCGTAGGCAAAGTCGCTCCACATACTGTCGGCGAGGAATTCGTACTGCGAGGTCTGCGGCCAGCCCGGGTAGCGCGCGGCGTGGCGGTCGTGGCTGCCAAGCACTTCCTGGAGGAAGACGATGTCGGCCTGAGTGCTGCGCACCGCCTCGCGCAGTTCCGGCAGGATGAAGCGCCGGTTGAAGGCGGTGAAGCCCTTATGGGTGTTCACCGTCAGTACCCGCAGCCGCTTCACGGCCGCGGCCTGGTTGACGCTGGCAAAACCTGTGCTGCCGGCTTCGGGGTTCACAATTCCTCCTCGATCACAGGTGCATGTGTGTTGCCTGTACCGGCCCTATCGCCGGCAAGCCAGCCATACACAGTCGGACAGGCGCGGCCACCCCAGGTTCACTCCTCCTCGTGCTGCAACACCATCAGCAGCATCGATCGCCCCTTTACCTCGAACGTGCTGTCGAACTGCAGGTGCTGCCCCTTGCGCAACTCTGGCCGGTCGGTATCGATCAGGCAGCTCCAGTAATCACCTTCAGGTACCGTCGGCAACTTGAATGGCACAACATCATGGTGGGCATTGACGATCAGCAATACCGTGGCCTCGGAACCCGGCCGGGCGATGCCGCTGACCTGCGCGCGACCATCGATCAGCATGCCCAGGCAGCGCCCATGCGGGTCTTCCCACTGCGCCACGCTCATTTCGTTGCCATCCGGTGCCAGCCAGGTCACGTCCTTGACCCCGATTGCCTCATTGTAGTCACCCACCAGGAAGCGTGAGCGGCGCAGCACCGGGTAGGCCAGGCGCAGGCGGGTCAGGCGTTTGACGAAGGCCAGTAGCTCTTTGCCCTCCTGGTCCAGGTCCCAGTTCACCCAGCCGATTTCGCTGTCCTGGCAGTAGGCGTTGTTGTTGCCGTGCTGGGTACGGCTGAACTCGTCGCCGGCGACGATCATCGGCGTGCCTTGGGCCAGCAGCAGGGTGGCAAAGTAGTTGCGCATCTGGCGCATGCGCAGCGCGTTGATATCCGGGTCGTCTGTCGGCCCCTCGGCACCGCAGTTCCATGACAGGTTGTTGTCGGTGCCGTCCTGGTTGTTCTCGTCGTTATCTTCGTTGTGCTTGTGGTTGTACGACACCAGGTCGCGCAGGGTGAAGCCATCGTGTGCGGTGATGAAGTTGACCGAGGAATAAGGCCGGCGCCCGCGGTTGTTGAACATGTCGCCCGAGGCGGTCAGGCGTGCGGCGAAGTCAGCCAGCTGGCCTTCGTCGCCTTTCCAGAAGGCGCGTGCAGTATCGCGGAAGCGGTCGTTCCATTCGGCCCAGCCGGGGGCAAAGTTGCCTACCTGGTAGCCACCCGGCCCGCAGTCCCAAGGTTCGGCAATCAGCTTGACCTGGCTCAGCATGGGGTCTTGGCGGCAAGCGACGAGGAAGCCGTGGCGCTCGTTGTACCCTTCGTGGTAGCGGCCAAGAATGGTCGCCAGGTCGAAGCGAAAGCCGTCCACGTGCATTTCGCCGGCCCAGTACCGCAGCGAGTCGGTGACCAGCTGCAGCACGCAGGGGTGGCTCAGGTCCAAGGTGTTGCCGGTGCCGGAATCGTTGATGTAGAACCGCTTGTCGTCCGGCATCAAGCGGTAGTACGAGGCGTTGTCGATGCCGCGCATCGACAGGGTCGGCCCACGTTCGTTGCCTTCGGCGGTGTGGTTGTAGACCACGTCGAGGATCACCTCCAGCCCGGCGTCGTGAAGGTGGGCGACCATTTCCTTGAACTCGGCAATCTTGCCGCTGGCCAGGTAGCGCGGGTGCGGGGCGAAAAAGGCGATGCTGTTGTAGCCCCAGTAGTTGTTCAGGCCTTTGTCCAGCAGGTGCTGGTCGTTGACGAAGGCGTGAATCGGCAGCAGCTCGATGCTGGAGACGCCCAGCTCCTTGATGTGCTTGAGCAGCTCGTCGTTGGCCAGGCCGGCAAAGGTGCCGCGCAGTTTTTCCGGCACTGCCGGGTGGCGCATGCTGATGCCGCGGGTGTGCGCTTCATAAATGATCGTGCGTTCCCAGGGGACCGACACACGCTGGTCGCGGCCCCAGGTGAAGGCCGGGTCGATCACCTTGCATTTGGGCACGAAGGGCGCGCTGTCGCGCTCATCGAACGACAGGTCGCCGTCGGGGTGGCCGATGGTGTAGCCGAACAATGCCTCTGACCACTCCAGGCTGCCGACCAGCTGCTTGGCATACGGGTCGATCAGCAGTTTGTTGGGGTTGAAGCGGTGACCGTTTTCCGGCTCGTAGGGGCCGTACACCCGGTAGCCATAGACCAGGCCGGGGTGAGCGTCGGGCAGGTAGCCGTGGTAGATCTCGTCAGTGTATTCGGGCAGTTCGATGCGCTCGAGTTCCTGTTCGCCGGTGGAGTCGAACAGGCACAGCTCGACCTTGGTGGCGTTGGCCGAGAACAAGGCGAAGTTGACCCCAAGGCCATCCCAGGTGGCGCCGAGGGGGAAGGGCATGCCTTCGCGGATGCGCGATGGTGCGACCGAGCGGGTTTTCTTTGGGGTGCGGGGGCTCATGACGATCCTCAAATGGCCGTTATGGAAGGGGAATGTGGTGTCCTGCATTGGCCTCTTCGCGGGTTTACCCGCGAAGAGGCCGGGACAGGCTTACCCGGCAGTAGGCTTTTTCACCGCGCGGGGCTTTTTCGCCGCATCGGGCTTGCCCCCCGGCAGGGCAGCCACCTTGGGCTCGGCAGGCGCCTTGGGCTCAGCGGCTGCCTTGGGCTTGGCCGGCGCCCGCTTGCGTGGCTCGGCCTTGGGGGCCAGGGCCTCGGCCTCGGCCAGCTTGCGGGCCATATCCCAGTGGCGTTCTTCCTCCCCTACGGGCTTACCTTCAGATTCCCAGATCTGGTAGGCAAATTCGCGAATACGCTTTTCATCGACACTCATCATGACGCTCCTGATGCTCAAGATTGTTGTATCAACACGTTGACCGGAAACTCCGCCAGCACGGTGCTCAACATCAACTCCTTGGAAGAGCTGACCGCCGCGCAGGGGAAAAGTCCCGTCGAGTTGGCAGGTGACAAGGCAAACGGCAGTACCAGCCGGGTGTCGTCCCAGTTCTGTGCCGGGATCAACGGTGTAGGGTTGCCACCGAGCAGGGTACTGGCCAGGCGTGGCGCAACGATGACGGCCCGCTCGCCGTCGCCCAACCGGGCAAAGGCGATCACCTTGTCAGCGTGTTTGCCCAGCACGGTCAGCGGCAGATAGGCGCCACGGCGGAACAGTTCGGCGTGCGCCTGGCGGCAATCCAGCACCCGGGCGATCAGGGCCTGCTTGATGCGGCCGTCGCGCCAGTGCGCCAGCAGCTCGGCTGGCGGCGTGGCGTCGTCCAGGGTGCGACGCCTCAAAGCGTAGTCCACGGGGCGGCGGTTGTCGGGGTCGACCAGGCTGAAGTCCCAGTACTCGTTGCCCTGGTACAGGTCGGGCACACCGGGTGTGGTCATGCGCAGCAGGGCCTGCACCAAGCCATTGAGGGCGCCGGGGCAGGCGAGTAGTTGCGCGGCATCTGCCACGGATTTGCGCAGTTGCTGGTTCTCGCTGTCCAGCAGCAAGCCATCGATGTAGCGGGCACAGGCGCCTTCGTAGGCCTCGTTCGGCGCGCTCCAGCTGCTACGCAACTTGGCTTCGCGCAAGGCCTTCTGCTGCCACTGGCGGATACGCTCGGCGTACTGGCGCAGGGCGTTGTCGTCGTGCAGGTCGAGGCCCAGCGGCCAACTGCCAAGCAGGGTTTGCAGCAGCATCAGCTCGTCGCCGGGGCTGGGTGCCAGGCCATCGTCCAGCTGTGCGCGCAGCGGCGCTGCCAGTTCACGCCAGTGTTCCACCCGGCTGGCCAGCCACGGGCCGCGTTCGCTGAGCACGGCCAGCCGCGCGCGGGTGTCTTCCCCGCGCTTGTGGTCATGGGTGGCAGTGGCGAGCAGGTTGTCGGGGAAGTCGCGCAGACGCCGCTGGGCTTCGTTATGGAAGTGCATGGGTGGCGCGCTGAAGTGCTCGGCCTCGAAGCCCACGTCGTTGCGCGACAGCAGCCGGGCGCTGCGGTAGAAAGTGGTGTCTTCCACGGCTTTGGCGGCGCTGGGCGCGGTCAGTTGCTGGAAGCGCACGCAGGCGTGGCGCAGTTGCTTGCGGGCGCGGCCCGGTGGCAACTGCCGCCAGGCTTGCCCGCCCAGCCATTGTTCAAGATGGTCCAGTAACGGCCAATCGGCTTCTCCGAGGTCGTGCCGGGCGTTGGCCAGCGCCTGCTGGAAAAACCCTTCATCTTCAGCGGGGCGCCCGCAGGCGTTGAAGTAGGTGCGGTACACCGGGTAATGCGCCACCAGTGCCTGCAACGCCCGGCGGATCGCGCCCAGGGTCAGGTCGCGGGTCATCAGGTCGTTGCGCGCAACCTGCAGCAGTGCCTGGGCCACCGATTCGCAGTCACCGGCCAGGCTGGCATTGAGCACAAGGTGCCGCGCCAGGCGCACTTCTTCAGGGAAGCCCGGCCGTTCGGTGACGTTCGCCCACAGTTCGGTCAGCGGCGCTTCGCCGGCTGGGTCATGCTGCAGCAGCGAGACCTGGTTCATGAATTCGTAGCCGGTGGTGCCGTCGGTGAGCCAGTCGCGGTGCAGGTGTTCGCCGGCGCCGAGGATTTTTTCCACGTAGATCGGGAAGTGCTCCAGGGCCGCCTGCAAAGGCCGCTGCGCCAACAGGCCATCAACCCGACGGCGCAGCTTGCGGCAGTAGCCGCGCGGGTCGGCCAGGCCGTCGATGTGATCGATGCGCAGGCCGTCCACCAGGCCGCGCTCGATCAGCTCGAACAGCTTGGCGTGGGTGGCCTCGAACACCACGGCGCGCTCCACCCTCAGGCCACCCAGCTCGTTGATGTCGAAGAAGCGCCGCCAGTTGATGTCGTCGGCAGCGGTTCGCCAACTGGCCAGGCGGTAGGTCTGGCGCTCCAGCAGCAGGTGCAGGCGCTTGAGGCCATTTTCGGCGCGGCTGTCGAATGCCACCAGCGCCGATTCCAGGTCGGCACCTTCGCGCACCAGGCGTGCCAGTTCGGTGTGCAGCGGCAGGGCATCGACCAGCGGGGTGGTCGATTCGGCCAATGCCGTGAAGTGCTCGGCCAGAGTCTTGAGCGCCGGCTCCGGGCTGAGGGCGAGAATCCAGCCATAGTCGACCGGGCACACCGGGAAGCGGTGATCGTAATGGGCGATTTGCAGCGTGCCGTGCTGCTTGTCGAATTCAAGCGGTATCTCGCCATTCTTCAGCGCTACGCCATAGTCGCTGGCAAGGAACGGCAGCAGCAGTTGCCCGGCCAGCAGCGGGTCGCTGGAGTGCCACTGGATATCGAAGAACTCCGCATACGGGCTGCGCCGGCCCCAGGCCAGCAGGCTTTGCCACCAGGGGTTGTCGGCACCGCCCACGGCCATGTGGTTGGACACGGTGTCGAGGATCAGCCCCATGCCATGCGGGCGCAGCGCGGCGACCAGCCGCTCCAGTGCTGCCTCGCCGCCGAGTTCGGGGTTGACGCAGGTTGGGTCGACCACATCGTAGCCGTGGCGCGAGCCAGCCCGGGCCTTGAGGATGGGCGAGGCATACAGGTGGCTGATGCCCAATTGGGCGAAGTACGGCACCAGCGGTACGGCGTGATCGAGGGTGAAGTCACTGTGAAACTGCAGGCGCAGGGTCGCGGTCAGCGGCTTCATCGGTCACGCTCCCAAGCCTGTTCGCGGGCCTGGGCCAGCAGCTCCAGGCGCCGCGCGGCATCCTCGTCATCGAGCAGTTCTGTCACCGGCCGGGTGAAGCGCCGCCGCCAGTTGGGGTGCCCGCTGGTGGTGCCCGGCAGGTTGGGCTGCTCGTCGCAGCCCAGCAGGTCTTCGAGCGGTATCAGCACCAGGGGCGCACGGGTATGGCCAACGAAGCGGATGGCCGCATCGATCACTGCGTCGTTGTCCTTCAGTTCACCGTAGTTGGTCTCCAGGGTACGGCGCAGGCCGTCGTGTTCTATCTGGCGGCCTTGGCGCCAGTGCAGTTCGGTGGCAGCGTCGATCAGTTGCAAGCGGTGGCTCCAGTCGATGTCGCGGTTTTCCAGCCAGCCGGCCAGCGGTGCCAGATCGTGGGTGCCGGTGGTGGCCAGGGCGTTGTCCGGCCAGTCCAATATCGGTTTGAACCGGCCTGGCTGAGTTTGCTCGAACGGCAGCACGCGCATGCCCAGCACGGCCTTCTCGGCCAGTGTTTCGCGCAGGCCGTCGGGCACGGTGCCCAGGTCTTCACCGAGAATGATCGCCTGGTGGCGCACCGACTCCAGCGCCAGCAGGCGCAGCAAATCGTCCAGCGGGTAATTGAGATAGGCGCCTTCGCTGGGTTTGGCACCCTGCGGGATCAGCCATAGCCGGCGCAGGCCCATCACATGGTCGATGCGCAAGCCACCGGCATGGGCCAGGTTGGCCCGCAGCATCTCGATGAAGGCGCGGTAGCCGTTGCGCTTGAGGCCTTCGGGCGAGAACGCACAGATGCCCCAGTCCTGCCCGGCGCGGTTGAGGATGTCGGGTGGCGCGCCTACTTTCAGGCCCGCCAGCAATTCGTCCTGGCGGCTCCAGGCCTGGCTGCCGGCACCGTCGGCACCCACCGCCAGGTCGGCGATCAGGCCCACTGCCATGCCGTTGCCGCGGGCTGCTTCCTGGGCACGTTGCAGGCCACGCTCGGTCAGCCATTGGCAGAAGGCATGGAACTCGACCTTGGCCGGGTAGGCATTGGCAAAGGCTTCAACTTCCGGGTGGTAGGGGTCGTGCCAGGCCTTGGGCCAGTTGCGCCAGTCGGCACCCAGGCCGTGCTCCACCGCCTGGGCTTGCAGCACCTCGAAGCGGCAGTGGTGCTCCAGCGCCTGGCCGCCAGCTTCGCGGAAGCTGTCAAAATCGCTGCGCAGCGGGTGGTCGCCCTGGCTGAAACCCTGGTACAGCGCTTCAAGCAGGCGCAGGCGGGCGCTGGCGGCGCGTGGCCAGTCGACCAGCGGGCGTTGCTCAAGTTCTTCCAGTTGTTGCTCCAGCCCGCAGGCTTCGATGGCCATGCGCACTTCCCGTTCGCCCAGCAGGGCGGCGGGGCTGGCGTACAGGGTGTTGAGCAACAGGCGGCTGGAGGGCGAGTAGGGGCTGTAGTGCTCCTGGTCGATGGCCGACAGTGTATGGATGGGGCTGATGGCCAAGGCATCGGCACCGCGCTCGGCAGCCGAGCGGGCCAGTTGCTCCAGCGCCAGGCAGTCGCCGTAGCCGCCGTCGCCGGGGCGGCGCAGGCTGTACAGCTGCACCGCCAGGCCCCAACAGCGTGGTGGTGGCTGTTGCACCGTGTCTTCGAGGCTGTGGCAGCGGGGCGGGGCCACGGCCACGGTGAAGTGGCGGCTGTCGATTTCCACCTGGTGGTAGCCGATTGGCAGCTCACCGGGCAGGCGTGCCTGGTCGTCAAGTTTCAGGGTGAGTAAGGCGTGGTCTTCCAGGGTGCAGTGGGCGACGCTGGCGGCGCTGAAGTAACGCGCCAGCGCCAAAGGCTTGCCCAGGTCTGCGGTCAGCAGGGGCGGCAGGTGTTCGCTGTCTTCGGCCGCTTCAACCGTGCGCAGGCTGATGGCGATGGCGTCGTCGTCAGCGGCAGCGTGGCCCAAGCCTTCGAGAATGGTGCGCAGCACCTCGTCACTGACGCGCTGGGGCCGGGCATTAGCGTCGATCCAGTCGCGGCTCAACCCGACGCGGTTTGCCAAGCGGTGCAGGGCGGTTTCGCTCATGGGCGCTCCTGGGCAGGGGGAAGCAGGCTGACCACGCAGCTGTACGCGGCCAGCTGGCTATCAGGGTGTTGGGTGTCGCTGGTGTCGAACAGCCGGGTGGCGGCAGCCGGCAGTTCGACCGCCTGCGCAGTTGGCGCCAGGTTCAGGTCGATGCGCAGGGTATTGCCATTGCCCAGCCGCCAGCGAGCGGTCAGCGCTTTGTCGCCGTGCACCTCGGCGCCCAGTGAACGGCTACCGGGCAGGTGCGGGATGACGTGGCGGCGGCGCAGGGTCAGCAGTTGCTGATACAGGCCGTGCCATCCGGCGATCACCTCCTTGTTTTGCGGGCGTGAAGACTCGAAGGTCTGCTGGGCGTTGGGGTCGGGAATATGCTCACGCTGCTCGGGGTCGGCGAAAGCAGTGAAGTGGGCGAACTCACCACGGCGGCCTTCGCGCACCGCGTCGGCCAATTCGTCATGGAAGTCGGTAAAGAACAGGAACGGCCGGCAGCTGCCGTCGTCGTCGCCCATGAACAGCAGCGGAATCATGGGGGCCAATAGCAGCAGGCCGGTGGCCGCACGCAGGGCTGGCGGCGGGCACAGGCGGGTCAGGCGTTCGCCAAGCGCGCGGTTGCCGACCTGGTCGTGGTTCTGCAAGAACAACACAAAGGCGCTGGGCTCCAGGTGCCCGCTGGGTTCACCGCGGGGCGTGCCGTGGCGGTTTGCCTGGCCCTGGAACACGAAGCCTTCAGAAAGGCAGCGTGCAAGCTGGTCGATGGGGCGCTTTTGGTAGTCGGCGTAGTAGCCTTCGGTTTCGCCGGTCAGCAGTACATGCAGGGCATTGTGGCCGTCGTCGTTCCACTGGGCGTCAAAGCCCTGTTCCAGCAGGCCGGCCTGGTTGTGCTCATTCTCCAGCACCAGCCACACATGCCGGCCCGGCTCTACGGCGGCGCGCACCCGCTGGGCCAGCTCGATCAGGAAATCGGGCTGGTCGATGGCATGCACGGCATCCAGGCGCAGGCCGTCGCAGCGGTAGTCGCACAGCCACATCAGCGCGTTCTGGATGAAGTATTCGCGCACCTGCGGGCGGCGGAAATCGATGGCCGCGCCCCAGGGTGTCTGCCGGTCTTCGCGGAAGAACGGGCTGGCGTACTGGTGCAGGTAATTGCCGTCGGGGCCGAAGTGGTTGTACACCACATCCACCAGCACCATCAGCCCTTGGCCGTGGGCCTGGTCGACCAGTGCGCACAACTGCTCGGGGCTGCCGTAGGTGTTTTGTGGCGCGTAGGGCAGCACGCCGTCGTAGCCCCAGTTGCGCTCGCCCGGGAACTGCCCCAGCGGCATCAGCTCGATGGCACTGATGCCCAGCTCGGCCAGGCGCGGCAGCTGCCTGGCAACCCCGGCGTAGCCATCAAGCAAACCGACATGCAGCTCCTGGATCACTGCTTCGTGCCAAGGGCGGCCTTGCCAAGGGTGTTGCCACTGGTAACCGGCCACATCCACCACCTGGCTCGGGCCTTTTACGCCCTCAGGCTGGTAGCGGGAGGCCGGGTCGGCCACTTGCAGCTCACCGTCGATAAGGTAGTGGTACCGGTCACCGGCCTGGCACGGAGCCACACCGGTGTACCAGCCATCGTCGTCGGGCAGCAGCTCGATGGCCGGCTGTTGCTCCAGTTCTACGCTCACGCTGCGCGCATCGGGTGCCCAGAGGGCGAAGCGCGCCGACGTGGCGTCCAGTAAGTGTGCGCCATGCCTGTGCATCTTCCAGCCCCCGCTCAGTAGTGGCTCAGTTGTGCCTGCTTGACCAGGTCCTCGTAGAGGCGGGCGTAGGGTTCCACCGCCTGGCACCAGTTGAATGGCTGGGTCATCGACAGGCAGCGCATGGCGTTCAGCAGGTCCTTCTTGCCGTATACATAGAAGGCACGGCTGAGTGCCTCCCGGTAGCTCTCCACCGTCGACTCGTTGAACAGGAAGCCCGTGACGCCGCACTCGATGGTGTCGGCCAGGCCGCCAGTGTTGCGCGCTACCGGCAGCGAGCCGAAGCGTTGCGCGTACATCTGGCTGAGGCCGCAGGGCTCGTAGCGCGACGGCATCAGCAAGAAGTCGCTGCCGGCGAACATGCGCCGGGCGTCGGTTTCGTTGAAACCGATGCGCACGCCGATGCGGCCGGGGTGGCGCAGCGCCAGCTCGCGCATGGCCTGTTCTTCTTCCGGCTCGCCACGGCCGATGATCGCAATCTGCCCGCCTTGTTCGACGATGTAGTCGGCCACACCCAAGGTCAGGTCCAGGCCCTTCTGGTACACCAACCGTGATACCACGGCGAACAGCGGTCCGTCAGAATCCTGCAGACCGAACAGAGCGCGTACCTCCTGAGTGTTGCGCGCCTTGCCTTCCCAGTCGTTGATGCTGAAGTTGTGCTGCAGGTGCTTGTCGGTGGCCGAGTCCCAGCTTTCGTCGATACCGTTGGGGATACCGCCGAGCAGGCCTTGCTGGGCTTTGCTGGCGAGGAAGCCGTCCAGGCCGCAGCCGAATTCCGGGGTGGTGATTTCCCGGGCATAGGTGGCGCTGACGGTGGTGATGTGGCTGGAGTAAGCCAGGCCAGCCTTGAGGAACGACAGCTTGCCGTAGAACTCCATGCCTTCCTGCTGCATGGCGTGGTCGGGAATTGCCAGCTCCGGGCTGCAACCACGGCTGTACACCCCCTGGTACGCCAGGTTGTGAATGGTGAACAGGGTAGGCGTGTTCAACCCGCGCCAATGCATGTAGGCAGGCGCCAGGCCAGCGGGCCAGTCATGCGCGTGAACCACTTCCGGTTTCCAGTGGATCTTGCCTTCGCCAGCCGCGATTTCGGCAGCCGCCAGGCCCAGGCGGGCGAAGCGGATGTGGTTGTCGGGCCAGTCGCGGCCGTTGTTGGCACCATAGGGTGTGCCGTCGCGCTGGTACAGCTCGGGGCAGATCAATACATAGATGACCAGGCCGTCAGCCATGTCCATGCGCCCGATCTTGCAGGGCGGCAGGGCCGCGTGACCGCCCAGTTCACCGACGATATGGATCGGGTTGTCGCTTTCCATTACCTGGCGGTAGCCAGGGATCAGCACCCGTACATCGTGCAGGTGGGCCAGGGCACGGGGCAGGGCGGCGGACACGTCGCCCAGGCCTCCGGTCTTTACCAGGTCTGCGATTTCCGAGGTGACGAACAGAATCTTGCGCATGTTCGGGTTGTGCTGGCGCTGGGCGCCGGGTGCCTTGCCTGTCGTGGCGAAATCCGGGGTGAGCGGCTCGCGGTTGTCCGGTTTGAATGAATCTACGTGAGGCTCGACAGCGGCACTGATCATACTTCTCTCCGTCCCTATGCTTGGCCGGGTGCTGGCACCCGTGAAGATATTTCGTGTTGGTTCTCTCTAATTCGAAACTGCTTAGTGCGTTCCATGCCCCAGGGTCGTGCGCGCAGGCACAGCGCGATCGGCATTCCGGCCGAAGGCGATTGGACTGTTTGGGGTGTGCGGGCTCAGGATCGGGATAGCCCGATGCGTCTGGCCTGCTTATGTTGATGACCCGCCGGGTTTCCTGAAAGTTCGACTTTTTTTGGGTCACTCTTCCACTGAGCAATTGGCGGGCCGAAAACCGAGTGTAGGAGAGAAAGTGATAAAAAGGTGACCCACTGGTCACTATTGTTATGTGCGCAATAGACGCAAACGTTGGCGTTTGTGACCGGTTGTGAAATGGTTTGGGCGACGGTGGTGCGGGGTGGTTGAGGGGTGGGCCAAAATGTGGCTCGCCACCGGTAACGCACCTTGATGGTGCGCAACAAGTTGAATGGGTAGCTTTGAAAGCGGCGAGTGGGAGCCAGGCAGCCCCCACAAGAGGGAAAAAACTAGAGGCTTGTAGCCTTGTCGCCAGCGCGCTGTTGCGCCAGCAGCAGGTTCAACTGGGCGACCTGTTGGCGCAGCTGGTCACGTTCGTCTTTCAGTTTACGCAGCTCATCACGGCGCACGGAGACATAGAGGGTCTGGGTTGGGGTTGTAGGCATCAAGGTACCCATGAGCACACCTCGCGGTTTTGGCTGGTGACAAGTCAAAGCGTAGACGCTTCACGCGGGGCGCATTCTGAATTCTTTTGCAGTTGGTGGGAACTTTTTTGTTTATCGTGGTCTTGCCGTTCGTCGCTGAACCCTCGGGCGGCATGCTGGACTAATCTGAAACGCTGGACTGTGTTGTCATCCATTTCTTAAGGGAGCATCGGCTCATGCAATTGGGAATCGTCGGGCTGGGCCGCATGGGCGGCAATATCGCAAGGCGCCTGATGCGCGCCGGCCACCGCACCGTGGTGCACGACCGCAACCGCGAGGCCATTACCGGGCTGGAGGGCGAGGGCGCGCAAGGCGCGCACGACCTCGGTGCGTTGGTACAAAAGCTGAAAGCGCCGCGCGCAGTGTGGGTAATGCTGCCGGCCGGCGAGCCCACCGAGCAGACCATCGCGCAGCTGGCCGAGCTGCTGGAGCCGGGCGATGCGATCATCGACGGCGGCAATACCTTCTACAAGGACGACATGCGCCGCGCTGCCGAGCTGGCAAAACGCGGCCTGCATTACCTGGACGTCGGCACTTCTGGCGGCGTATGGGGCCTGGACCGTGGCTATTGCATGATGATCGGCGGCGAAAAGGACGTGTTCGAGCGCCTGGAGCCACTGTTCAAGGCGCTGGCCCCGGGCGTGGGTGACATCCCGCGCACGCATGGCCGCAGCGGCGAGCACCAGCGCGCCGAGCATGGCTATATCCACGCTGGCCCACCGGGCGCCGGGCACTACGTGAAAATGGTGCATAACGGTATCGAGTACGGCCTGATGCAGGCCTATGCCGAAGGCTTCGACCTCCTGCGCAGCAAAGGCGGCAACGAGCTGCCGCAAGACCAGCGCTTTGACCTGAACGTGGCCGAAATCGCCGAAGTGTGGCGGCGTGGCAGCGTGGTGACCTCATGGCTGCTCGACCTCACCGCCGATGCCTTGGTGGCCGACCCGCAGCTGTCGCAGTTCAGTGGCTCGGTATCCGACAGTGGCGAAGGCCGCTGGACCATCGATGCCGCCGTCGAGCAGGCGGTGCCGGTGCCGGTGCTGTCCAGCGCACTGTTTGCGCGCTTCCGCTCGCGCCAGCAGCAGGGCACTTATGGTGACAAGGTCCTTTCGGCCATGCGCCTGGGCTTCGGTGGCCACGTCGAGAAGAAAGGCGAATGACCAAACAGACCATTCCAGCCGCCCCCCCTTGTACCCTGTTCCTGTTTGGCGCCAATGGCGACCTGGTCAAGCGCCTGCTGATGCCGGCGCTGTACAACCTCAGCCGCGACGGTTTGCTGGACCGCAACCTGCGCATCGTTGGCGTCGACCACAACCCGGCCAGCGCCGAGGATTTCGCCGCGCGCCTGCATGCGTTCATGCTCGAGCGTGACAAAGGCGGCGAGGGCAGCGCCAAGTGCCTGGACGAAAAGCTCTGGGCACGCCTGGCCAAGCGCCTGGATTACCAGACGGGCGATTTCCTCGACCCGGCAACTTACCAGGCCCTGGCCAAGCGCATCGACAAAACCAGCCACGGCAATGCCATCTTCTACCTGGCCACCTCGCCGCGCTTCTTCCCCGAGGTGGCGCAGCGCCTGGGGCAGGCTGGCTTGCTCGACGAGTCTGGCGGCGGCTTCCGCCGCGTCGTGGTCGAGAAGCCATTCGGCACCGACCTGGCCAGCGCCGAGGCGCTCAACGCCTGCCTGTTGAAAGTGATGGGCGAACGGCAGATCTACCGCATCGACCATTACCTGGGCAAAGAGACGGTGCAGAACATTCTGGTCAGCCGCTTCTCCAACGGCCTGTTCGAATCGTTCTGGAACAACCACTACATCGACCACGTGCAGATCACCGCTGCGGAAACGGTCGGCGTCGAAACCCGTGGTGCGTTCTACGACAGCACCGGGGCCCTGCGCGACATGGTTCCCAACCACCTGTTCCAGTTGCTGGCAATGGTGGCCATGGAGCCACCGGCCGCGTTCGGCGCCGACGCGGTGCGCGGCGAAAAGGCCAAGGTGGTCGGTGCCATTCGCCCATGGTCGGCGAAAATGGCCCTGAAAAACTCGGTGCGCGGCCAGTACAGTGCCGGCAAGCAGGGGCGCAAGCAGCTGCCCGGCTACCGCCAGGAGGCCAACGTGGCGCCTGACAGCCAGACCGAAACCTACGTGGCGCTTAAGGTGATGATCGACAACTGGCGTTGGGCTGGCGTGCCGTTCTACTTGCGCACCGGCAAGCGCATGAGCGTGCGCGACACCGAAATTGCCATTTGCTTCAAGCCCGCGCCCTATGCGCAGTTCCGCGAGTCGGAGCTGGAGCGGCCCAAGCCCAACTACCTGAAAATCCAGATTCAGCCCAACGAAGGCATGTGGTTTGACCTGCAGGCCAAACGGCCCGGCCCGGAGCTGGTGATGGAGAACGTCGAGATGGGCTTTGCCTACAAGGACTTCTTCAAGATGACCCCGGCGACCGGCTACGAGACGCTGATCTACGACTGCCTGACCGGTGACCAGACCCTGTTCCAGCGGGCCGACAACATCGAGAACGGCTGGCGGGCGGTGCAGCCGTTTCTGGATGCGTGGGCGCAGGCCAGCGAGGTGCATGAGTACCCGGCTGGTGAAGACGGGCCGGAAGCCGGCAATGAATTGCTGACCCGCGACAAGCGCGAGTGGCACCGCTTGGGGTGAGACTTTTGTAAAGCCTGTGCCGGCCCTTTCGCGGCTAAAGGGCCGGCACAGGCAATCACATCAAGGAGACCTAATGCCTGCCCACATCGAAGACTACGCCTTGCTGGGCAATTGCCGCAGCGCCGCCCTGGTCAGCCGCGATGGCTCCATTGACTGGCTGTGCCTGCCACGCTTCGACGCCCCCGCCGTGTTTGCGGCCCTGCTGGGCAATGAAGAAAACGGCCGCTGGCGCCTGGCCCCCTGCGACCCGGTCGAGCACACCAGCCGGCAATACCTGGAGGACACCCTGGTACTTGAAACCACCTGGGTCACCGCCTCTGGCCGGGCACGGGTGCTCGACCTGATGCCCCTGGGCGAGGTCAACTCGGTGGTGCGCATCGTCGAAGGCCTGGCTGGCGAAATCAACTTCGAGATGGACCTGGTCCTGCGTTTCGACTACGGGCGCAGCGTGCCTTGGGTAGAAAAGCTCGACCCCCTGACCCTGAGCGCTGTGGCCGGCCCCGACCGCCTGATCCTGTGCAGCACGGTCCCCTCGCACGCCCGTGACCACCACACCGTTGCACGTTTTCGCGTCTGTGCGGGGGAGCGCCATGTGTTCAGCATGCGCCACCAACCCTCGCACCTGCCTGTGCAGCCCGATTGCGATGTCGAGGCTGCGCTGCAGCAAACCCTCCAGCAATGGCAGGCCTTCGCTGCCCGGTGCCCGCAGGTAGGCCCCTATACCCCGCTGGTGCGCCGCTCGTTGCTCACCCTCAAGGCCATGACCTACGCCCCCACTGGCGGCATCGTCGCCGCCGTCACCACCTCGCTGCCCGAGCGTGTGGGCGGGGAGCGCAACTGGGACTACCGCTTCTGCTGGCTGCGCGACGCCACCATGACCTTGCTGGCGTTCATGAACCTCGGCTACTTCGACGAGGCCCAGGCCTGGCGCGAATGGCTGCTGCGCTCGGTAGCCGGCAACCCCGAGCAAATGCAGATCATGTATGGCCTGGCGGGCGAGCGCGACCTGCAGGAATACACCTTGCCGTGGCTGGCCGGTTACGAGCATTCGCAACCCGTGCGGGTAGGCAATGCCGCATCGCAGCAGATGCAGCTGGACATCTATGGCGAACTGGCCGATGCCATGTCCCAGGCGATCAAGGGCGGCCTGCCGCGCCACCCGCGCAGCGCCGCCATCTCCCGCCTGATCATGCCTTATCTCGAAGGCATCTGGCGCGAGCCGGACGAAGGCATCTGGGAAGTGCGCGGCGGCCGGCAGCAGTTCGTCCACTCCAAGGTGATGGCCTGGGTCGCCTTCGACCGTGCTGCGGGGTTGGCCGACACCACTGAAGAAGGCCGCGAGCGCGGGCAGCATTACCGCCAGGTGGCCGACGAGATTCACCGCGAAGTCTGCGAGCAAGGCCTGGACCCCAGCGGCCAGTTCTTCGTCCAGGCGTATGGCTCTACCGAAATGGACGCCAGCCTGTTGCAAGTTGCCCTGACCGGCTTCCTGCCGGTGGATGACCCCCGCTTTTTACGCACGCTGGAGCAGGTCGAACGGCGCCTGCTGAAGAACGGCCTGCTGATGCGCTACGACACTGACAGTTGCAGCGATGGCCTGACGCCGGGGGAGGGCACCTTCCTGGTGTGTTCGTTCTGGCTGGCAGACGTTTATGTTTTGCTGGGCCGCCAGGCTGAAGCCGAAGCGCTGTACCAGCACCTGACCGGCCTGACCAACGACCTTGGCCTGCTGGCCGAACAATACGACCCGGCCGGCCAGCGCATGCTCGGCAACTTCCCCCAGGCGTTCAGCCATATCGGCATCATCAACACCGCACTCAATCTTCATCGCGCACAGTGCCCGGTGCGCGACCGGGCGAGGTGCGGGTAGCGGATGAACGTAGCAACTGCCTTGCTCAATATCTAGAATCGCGTGAGATCCCTGTGGGAGCGGGTTTACCCGCGAAGAATACAACGCGCAGCATGGCACCGGCTTCGCCGGTGTTCGCGGGTGAACCCGCTCCCACAAGGTGCGCGATAGGCTTGGTACTCCGTCAATTGTGACGCATTGCGTCACATATATTGTCTGTATGAGTGTGATGTGTAGGGTCACACTAGGTGCGTACACCTAGTTCGGAGAGCTGTTCATGACTTTGCACAATCCGCCACATCCTGGCGAAACCTTGCGCGAAGATGTTTTGCCAGCGCTTGGCCTGACGGTAAAAGCCTTCGCGTCGCACCTTGGGTTTTCCCGCGAAGCGCTTTCGCGGGTACTGCATGGCCGCGCGGCAATGTCTCCGGACCTGGCTGTACGCCTGGAGATGGCGGGTATCAGTACCGCCCGCCTATGGTTGGCCATTCAGGCTGATTACGATATCTGGCAGGCGCGCCACCGCCATCAGCCCGTGATTACCCGGTTGTTTCAGGCCGCCTGATATAAAAGTGTGAAACGAGCGGAGTAGACTAGGCCAAACCCCTTCGGCACGGAGCACACATGGGCATTCGCGGTACTGACCGGCAAATCGACAATATCGAGTTCAGTGACGGCCGGTTGACCGGTGGCTTGGCGGTTTGGGCGGCCCAAGCCTGATGGCCAATCACAAGATCGAAATTCGCCGACGCAATATCGAGAAAATCTTGCAGGCGGCGGAAAAGGTGTTTGCCGAGAAAGGCTACGGCGCCACCTCCATGGGGGACATCGCCGAGCAGGCCGAATTGCCACGCTCCAACTTGCACTATTACTTCAGCACCAAGGACGAGTTGTTCCGTGCGGTGCTGCAGGACCTGCTGGATGTGTGGAAGCAGGACGCACTGTGCTTCGAGAACTTCGACGACCCGCGCGTGGTGCTGACCAGCTACATCAGGGCCAAGATGGGCCACTCGCGCTCGCGGCCGCTGGGCTCGAAGATCTGGGCCGAAGAGATGCTGCACGGGGCGCCGGTGCTTGGGGTGAACCTGGATGACAGCCTGGTGCCCTGGGCGAAATTGAAGGAAGCCAAGATTCGCCGTTGGGTGGAGGAGGGGCGTATTCTGCCGGTGGAGCCGTCGGCGTTGTTGTACATGATCTGGGCGTCTACCCAGCACTATGCCGACTTTGGTTACCAGGTGCAGTTGCTCAATGGTGGTGAGGTGCTTTCGGACATGGCGTTCGAGAGTGCGGTGCAGACGGTGACCAGCGTGATCTTGCGTGGGATCGGGCTGGAGCCCTGACCCGAGGTTCCAGCCTGACGCGGTCCATTATAGGAGCGGCACAAGGCCGCTCCTATACCGATCGCGTTGCTGGTTCAGGCAGTGATCTACCTTAACTGGCCTCGCGGTAGGGGTTACGCGGGTCCTGCGTCCAGTTCAGGTACGGCTTGCCGGTATCCTGCGCCTGCATCTCGATGCAGTTTTCTACCGGGCAGGTGATCTGGCACAGGTTGCAGCCCACGCATTCCTCTTCGATCACGCTGTAGGCATGTGTGCCATCTGCCTTCAGCGTGCTGGCAATGGCCTGGTGCGAGGTATCCTCACAGGCGATGTGGCAGCGCCCACAGCCAATGCACGCCTCCTGATCGATGTGCGCCACCGATTTATAGTTGATGTCCAGGTACTTCCAGTCGGTGGTGTGCCCCACCGCCTGCCCGCGGAACGCTTCGACAGTGTGATGCCCATGCTGGTCCATCCAGCGCGCCAGGCCGTCCTTCATGTCCTCGACAATACGGAACCCGTGCAGCATCGCCGCGGTGCACACCTGCACGGCGCCACTGCCCAGGGCGATGAACTCAGCCGCATCACGCCAGTTGCCGATGCCGCCAATGCCGCAGATCGGCAAGCCGCGCGTTTCCGGGTCGCGGGCAATTTCCGCCACCATGTTCAGGGCAATCGGCTTCACTGCCGAGCCGCAATAACCGCCATGGGTGCTCTGGTCACCGACGATGGGGTGGGCGACCATGCGGTCCAGGTCGACGCTGGTGATGGAGTTGATGGTGTTGATCAACGACACCGCATCGGCCCCGCCGCGGTGCGCAGCGCGAGCTGACTGGCGGATGTCGGTGATGTTCGGCGTGAGCTTGACGATCACCGGCAGCGAGCAGTACGTCTTGCACCAGCGGGTGACCAGCTCCACGTATTCCGGCACCTGGCCGACTGCCGCACCCATGCCACGTTCCGGCATGCCGTGCGGGCAGCCGAAGTTCAGCTCGATGCCATCGGCACCGGTGGCTTCCACCAGCGGCAGGATGAACTTCCACGAGTCCTCCACGCACGGCACCATCAGCGACACGATCAAGGCTCGGTCGGGCCAGTCTTTCTTCACCTGGGTGATTTCGCGCAGGTTGATTTCCAGCGAACGGTCGGTTATCAGCTCGATGTTGTTGATGCCCTGCACCAGGCGGTTGGCGCCGTAGTGCGCCGAATAGCGCGACGACACGTTGACCGCCGCCGGGTCCTCGCCCAGGGTTTTCCAGACCACGCCGCCCCAGCCGGCCTCGAAGGCGCGGACCACGTTGTAGGCCTTGTCGGTTGGCGGTGCGGACGCCAGCCAGAACGGGTTGGGTGCCTTGATGCCGGCAAATACGATAGACAAGTCGGCCATTTACGCTGCCTCCACGTTGAGCATGAGTTGGGCATGGATGGCTTCGGCGGCCAGCTTGCCGTGCTGCACGGCCTGGACGGTAAGGTCCTGGCCCAGGGCGGTGCAGTCGCCGCCGGCATACACGCCCGGCAGGCTGGTCTGCAGGGTTTCGTCAACGCGAATGCGCTCACCCTCGCGGGCCAGTTGTGCGGCCACCGGGTCGACGAGGCAGGCATCGTCGAAGCGCTGGCCGATGGCCTTGAAGATGGCATCGGCGGCCAGCTCGAAGGTTTCGCCGGTGTCGCGCAGGCGGCCGTCCGCCAGTTCGGTGCGGGCAAAGCGCATGCCGCGCACCTTGCCGGCGTCGTCCAGCAGCACGGCGTCGGGGCGGGCCCAGGTGTGCAGGCGCACCTGGTTGGCCTTGGCGATGTCCTGCTCGTGGCCGGTGGCGCCCATGTCGGCGTGGCCACGGCGGTACACCAGGTTGACGTCGCGGGCCCCCAGGCGGCTCATCTGCACGGCCATGTCGATGGCGGTATTGCCAGCACCGATCACCAGGCAGCGGTCGGCCAAGGGTAGCTGGCTCAGGTCATCGGCCTGGCGCAACTCGCGGATGTATTCGGTAGCGGCGAGCACGCCCGGGGCTTCTTCATCGGGCAGGCCCAGCTGGCGCACGGCGTTCAGACCGAGGCCGAGGAACACCGCGTCGTACTGATCGCGCAGTTCGCCCAGGCTGAGGTTGCCGCCCAGGCGCTGGCCATGGCGTACTTCGATGCCGCCAATGCCCAGCAGGAACTCCACTTCACGCTGGGCGTAGTCGTCGACCAGCTTGTAGCGGGCGATGCCGTACTCGTTAAGCCCGCCGGCCTTGTCGCAGGCCTCGAACACCACCACGTCATGCCCGTGCATGGCCAGCCGGTGCGCGCAGGACAGCCCGGCAGGGCCGGCGCCGACTACGGCGATGCGTTTGCCGGTAGCCGGTGAGCGCTTGAACGGGTGTTCGGTGAAGTGGGCGTTGTCAAGGGCGTAGCGCTGCAACTGGCCGATCAGTACCGGTGCACATTCCTGCGCGTTGTTGCGCACGCAGGCTTGCTGGCAGAGGATTTCGGTGGGGCAGACGCGGGCGCAGCTGCCTCCCAGGATGTTGGCCGAGAGGATGCGCTCGGCGGCGCCTTGCAGGTTTTCGTCGCTGATGCGGTGGATGAATGACGGGATGTCGATGTCACTGGGGCACGCGTTGACGCAGGGGGCGTCGTAGCAGTACAGGCAGCGCGCACTTTCGACGGCGGCCTGGCGGGCGGTGAGGGGTGGGGCCAGGTCGCTGAAGCGCTCGGCCAACTGGTCGGCACCGGCCCGGGGGCGCGGCAAGTGGTTCAGGGCGTCGATCACGGTTGTAGCCTCTCTCTTTATTATATTTGGCTTGAAACGGGCTGCGCAGCAGCCCCAATCGCCTCAGCGCTGAACGGGCGTCGGGCGCTGCCGTTCGGCGCGTCGCCCCAGCACCTCGTACACCGACGGATACGCCGGCCGTTCCACATACCGCCCCGCACCGGCCTCGGCGCGCAGGTCGCCATCGGCCCAGAGCACCTTGCCTTGGCTGATGGTGTGGCTGGGGACACCGCGCACAGTGCGCCCTTCGAAGATGTTGAAGTCCACCCGCTGGTGGTGGGTCTGGGCCGAGATCGTGCGGGTGCCCTGCGGGTCCCACAGCACCAGGTCGGCGTCGGCACCCACGCGGATGGCGCCCTTGCGCGGGAACAGGTTGAAGATTTTCGCCGTGTTGGTGGAGGTCAACGCAACGAACTCATGCATCGACAGGCGCCCGCTGTTGACCCCGGCATCCCACAGTACCGCCATGCGGTCTTCGATGCCGGCGGTGCCGTTGGGGATGCGGCTGAAGTCGTCGCGGCCCATGGCTTTCTGCTCGGCGCAGAAGCAGCAGTGGTCGGTGGCCGTGGTGTGCAGGTTGCCCGACTGCAAGCCGCGCCACAGCGCCTCCTGGTGTTCGCGCGGGCGGAACGGCGGGCTCATCACGTAGCCGGCGGCAGTGGCCCAGTCCGGGTCACGGTAGACGCTGTCGTCCAGCAGCAGGTGCCCGGGCAGGACTTCGCCGTACACCGGCTGGCCCTTGGCGCGCGCATAGGTGATTTCATCCAGCGCTTCACGGCTGGAAATGTGCACCACATACAGCGGCGTACCAATCGTTTCGGCAATGCGGATGGCGCGGCTGGCCGCTTCACCTTCCACTTGCGAAGGGCGCGAAAGCGGGTGTGCCTCCGGCCCGGTCAGGCCCTGGGCCAGCAGTTTTTTCTGCAGGTGGTAAACCAGCTCGCCGTTCTCGGCATGCACGGTGGGCACCGCGCCCAGTTGCAGGCAGCGCTCGAAGCTGGCCACCAAGGTGTCGTCGGCGGCCATGATCGCATTCTTGTAGGCCATGAAGTGCTTGAAGCTGTTCACCCCATGCCGGGTCACCAGTTCGCCCATCTCCTCAGCCACCTGCTCACTCCACCAGGTGATGGCCACATGGAAGCCGTAGTCGCTGGCGCTCTTTTGCGCCCAGCCGCGCCAGGTGTGGAAGGCCTCCAGCAGCGACTGCTGCGGGTTGGGGATGACGAAGTCGATGATCGACGTGGTGCCACCGGCTAGGCCCGCAGCGGTGCCACTGAAGAAATCCTCGCTGGCCACCGTGCCCATGAATGGCAACTGCATGTGGGTATGCGGGTCGATGCCGCCGGGCATCAGGTACTGGCCGCTGCCGTCGAGGATCTCGCAGTCGGTGGGCAGTTCGAGGTTTTGCCCGATGGCACGGATCAGGCCATCGGCACACAGGACATCGGCGGGGTAACTCTCTTCGTGGGTAACCACGGTGGCGCCACGGATCAACAGGGACATGCCGTTTTCCTCGCAGGCTGACCGGTCTGGGCCGGTTCTTGGAATTGTTTCGGGTGCAGGGCAGGCAGGGTGGTTAATCCTGTCAGTCCTGACAAGATTCGAGGCTAGATGCTGATCTGGGAATCTTCAAGAAAATTTTCCTATAAATTTTATGGTTTTTAAATATCTGATATTTAAGGATTAATTTTTAAAGACCCGCTGACTTCGGGCCTTTCAGGGGTTGTTGACTGACTTGACAAGATGGAATTCTGGTCAAGATTTCTAAGCACAAATACGCGTGTGTACTCCGGCCATCGAATTAGCCCGATGAGCAAACAACTACAAGAAAATCTGGAGAAGGGCCCATGCAACAGAGCAGATCGGAAGTGGTCGAGCAGGATGGCCTGTTTGAGCTGTCCGAGGGCAGTGATGTCCTCGACAGCCCGCGCTACAACCACGACATCGCACCGACCAAGGTGCACCAGCGCACCTGGAACAAATGGCACATCACCGCCTTGTGGGTGGGCATGTCCATCTGCGTACCCACCTACACCCTGGGCGGCGTGCTCACCGCCTACTTCGGCCTCAGTGTCGGCGAAGCGCTGCTGGCGATCCTGCTGGCCAACGTGATCGTGCTGATCCCGCTTACCCTCAACGCTTTCCCCGGCACCAAGTACGGCATCCCGTTCCCGGTGCTGCTGCGCTCGTCGTTCGGCATCCTCGGCTCCAACGTACCGTGCCTGATCCGGGCCGTGGTTGCCTGTGGCTGGTTTGGTATCCAGACCATGTTCGGCGGGCTGGCCATTCACCTGTTCCTTGGCTCGGTGTTCGATGGCTGGAAGGCCTTGGCCGGCACGGGCGAGGTGATTGGTTTCATGATTTTCTGGTGCCTGAACCTTTGGGTGGTGCTGCGCGGCGCCGAGTCGATCAAGTGGCTGGAAACGCTGTCGGCACCGCTGCTGGTGGCGGTGGGCGTCGGCCTGCTGTTCTGGGCCTTGCCACACATGTCGATGACCGAACTGCTGGCGCAACCACCCAAGCGCCCGGAAGGGGCGAGTGTGGTCGGTTACTTCTGTGCAGGGCTTACGGCCATGGTCGGCTTCTGGGCCACCTTGTCGCTGAACATTCCCGACTTCAGCCGCTACGCCCGCAGCCAGAAGGACCAGATTCTCGGGCAGATCTTCGGCCTGCCGCTGACCATGTTCCTGTTCGCTTCGCTGGGGGTGGTGCTGACCGCCGCCTCGGCGTCGCTGGTGGGTGAGACGGTGTCAGACCCGGTCAGCCTGATCGGCAGGATCCACAGCCCGTTCTGGGTGGCCCTGGCCATGGCGCTGATCGTGATTGCCACACTGTCGACCAACACGGCGGCGAACATCGTGTCGCCGACCAACGACTTCCAGAACATCGCCCCACGCCTGATCGGGCGCACCCGCGCGGTATGGCTGACCGGCTTTATCGGCCTCGTGCTGATGGGCCATGAGTTGCTGAAGAAGCTTGGCCTGATCGTCTCCGACCTGAGCCTGGAGAGCGTGTATTCCAACTGGCTGCTGGGCTATTCCAGCCTGCTCGGGCCGATTGCCGGGATCATGGTGGTGGACTACTTCCTGATCCGTCGGCAGCAGCTGGACCTGGCCGGGTTGTACCGCGACGACGTGTACCCGGCGTGGAACTGGCCCGGGTTTGCCGCCTTCGGCTTGCCGGTGGCGCTGACGGTCATGGCGATTGGCAACAGCAGTTTCAGCTGGTTCTACGACTACGGCTGGTTTACCGGCTCGCTGCTGGGCGGCGCGCTGTACTACGTCTTCGCCAGTTTGGTTGTGGGCGCGGGTTCACCCGCGAAGAGGCCCGCAGCGACAACAAAAAAAGCCTGAAGGAGAAACCCGTGACCCCAGTCAAAGAGATCCTCAAGACCACTGCTCGGCATGTCGACAGCAACCGCCTGTGGCAGTCGCTGATGGACCTGGCCCGCCTCGGTGCCACCGCCAAGGGCGGCGTCTGCCGCCTGGCCCTGACCGACCTCGACCGCCAGGCCCGCGACCTGTTCGTGCAGTGGTGCGAGGCCGCCGGTTGTACGGTCAGCATCGACGCTGTCGGCAACATCTTCGCCCGCCGCCCGGGGCGTAACCCCAAGCTGCCCCCGGTAATGACGGGCAGCCATATCGACACCCAGCCCACGGGCGGCAAGTTCGATGGCTGCTTCGGGGTGATGGCCGGGCTGGAGGTGATCCGTACCCTGAACGACCTGGGCGTGGAAACCGAAGCCCCGCTGGAAGTGGTGGTGTGGACCAACGAAGAAGGCTCGCGCTTTGCACCGTGCATGATGGGTTCAGGGGTGTTCGCCGGCAAGTTCACCCTAGAGGAAACCTTGGCCAAGCGTGATGCCCAGGGCGTCAGCGTCGGTGAAGCCTTGAACGCTATCGGCTATGCGGGCCCGCGCGCGGTGCTGGGTCACCCGGTCGGGGCCTATTTCGAGGCCCATATCGAACAGGGCCCGATCCTTGAGGACCAGGCCAAGACCATCGGCGTGGTGCTCGGAGCGCTGGGGCAGAAGTGGTTCGACCTGACCTTGCGCGGCGTTGAAGCCCACGCGGGGCCGACACCCATGCACTTGCGCAAGGACGCCTTGGTCGGCGCTGCCGCCGTGGTGGAGGCGGTCAACCGTACCGCCCTCGGCCACCAGCCCCATGCCTGTGGCACTGTGGGTTGCCTGCAGGCGTATCCAGGCTCGCGTAACGTGATCCCGGGTGAGGTGCGCATGACCCTGGACTTCCGCCACCTGGAGGGCGAGCAACTGAATGCGATGATCGCCGAAGTGCGCGGGGTGATCGAGGCAACCTGTACCAAGCATGGCTTGAGCCACGAACTGGTGCCTACGGCCGACTTCCCGGCGTTGTACTTCGACAAAGGCTGTGTCGATGCCGTGCGCGCCTCGGCGCAGGCGCTGGGGTTGCCGCACATGGACATTGTCAGCGGCGCGGGGCATGACGCGATCTTCCTGGCCGAACTAGGGCCAGCGGGGATGATTTTCGTGCCCTGCGAAAACGGCATCAGCCACAACGAAATCGAGAACGCCACGCCCGATGACCTGGCGGCGGGCTGCGCAGTGTTGCTGCGGGCGATGCTGGAGGCGTCGGAAGCGATTGCCAGCGGGCGCTTGGCGGCCTAGCCAGAGATTGATGTTGCCTGCACTGGCCCTATCGCCGGCAAGCCAGCTCCCACAGGTACAGCGCCGCCCTCAGGCCCGGTGATACCCCTGTGGGAGCTGGCTTGCCGGCGATCAGGCCGTAACAGGCGATGAAAGGCTCGCCAGAAACACCGCGATCTGCCGCTCACCACGCAGATGCACAACCGGCACCTGCGGCCCGATTGCCTGGCGGTTCGCTTCGATACCTGGGCGATAGCCCCGGTCGAACGTCCACACAAACTTCAGGAAGGTCAGAAACGCCCGGTCCAGCCGCTCTGTGCACCCGGCCGGCAGGTCTGGCCGTGGCTTGTTCATCACACTGCGCAGGATGACCCGCTTCAGGCATGTCAGCCGTGGTGTATCCAGCCAGATGACCAGGTCGGCCCTTGGCAAGCGCAGGTCGAAGGTGCGGCGGCTGTAGTTGCCCTCGCATACCCACGCTTGCCCGCTAACCGCATCGCGTACCCGGCTGCGAAAGGTCTCGGCATCCGGTTCTACCCAACCGGCCTCCCAGAACAACGTGTCGAGGTGTACCACCGACGTCCCAAGGCGGGCGCCGATCTGGCGGGCCAGGGTTGATTTGCCACTGCCGGCGTTGCCCAGAATCACGATGCGTTGCATGGCCAAGTCCTTTTGGAAAACCGGCCATGCTAATTCATCCGGCTGGCTCAAGACAGCCATCACGGCCAATGCGATAGCGCTGCAGGTCCTGCGCCAGGATCAGTTGCCCGTGGTAGTGGGCGAGGGCTTCGTCACGCACGTTGTCGATATTCGGGCTGCGCCGCGGGTCGTTCTGGTAACGGGCGCTGAAGTGCGTCAGCACCAGGTTGCGCACGCCTGCGCTTTCGGCAAAGCGCGCCACCGCCGCCGCGGTACTGTGGCCGAAGGTGACCCCGGTGCGTTCGACCACGGCCTGGGTGAACGTGGCTTCGTGCACCAGCACATCCGCGCCTTGGGCAGCGTCGGCCAGCAGCTCGGGGGTATCGTTGTCGCCGCAGACGATCACCCGCCGCGGTGGCCGGGAAGGGCGCAGGTAGTCGTTGCCGTTCAGCAACTGCTCGCCATGCTGTACCGTCAAACCCTTGGCCAGCTCGCCCCACAGCGGGCCACGCGGTATGCCTTCGGCTTCCAGGCGGGGGATGTCCAGGCGCGGTTCGGGGTTGAGTTCGGTGAACACGAATCCGACGCTCGGCACGCGGTGTGACAGCTGAACGGTGGTCACCTGCAGGGTATCGTTGCGCCATTCGACCAACTCTTCCACGGCCAGCAGGCGCAGTTCGAACGGCAGGAAGGTGTCGCTGGCTACCAGGCCCTGGCGTACCCAGTCATGCAGCGCAGCCGGCAGGATCAGCTCCAGCGGTTGGGTACGCCCGCTCATGCCGGCACTGGCCAGCAGGCCGGGCAGGCCGAAGCAATGGTCGCCGTGCACGTGGGTGATGAAAATGGCGCGCAGGTCGCGGATCGACAGCGGGGTCCGCAGCAGCTGATGCTGCGTGCCTTCGCCGCAGTCGACCAGGTACCAGCCGCTGCCATTGGCCTCGATCACCGCCGTGGCGCTGACATTGCGTGCCTTGGTTGGCACCCCGGCGCAGGTGCCGAGGAACAACAGGTCCATGCTCAGGTTCCTTGTTTCAACCCAACAGCGCCAAGTCGTGCAGCAACGCCTGCAGCCCTTGTGGCACCAGCGGGCAAGTGCGCTCGAAATCGGCGCTGTCGCACCAGCGGGCGCGGAACGGGCTGCCGTTGGACTCGTGGCCGTCCAGCCAGGCGCGCTGGTACAGGCTGGCGTCGTCGAAGCGCGCATCGTACACCTGCACGACCTCATGCCCCGGTTTGCCGGCATAGGTGAACAGGCTTTCTAGGGTGCCGAGCAGGCGGACATCACTGATCGGCTGGCCCAACTCCTCCATGATTTCCCGCGCGATGGCATCGCGGCCCAGCTCTCCGAACTCGATACCGCCACCCAGTGGGCGGGACAGCGTCTGGCCGGTGACGGGATCATCGAACACGTTGACCAGAATCTTGCCCTGGTGATGGAACACGCACAGGGCAAGAAAACGGATGCGGGGTGCTGACGGCGGCTTGGTATTCAACGGTCTCGTTCCTTCGAGGCGAGAAAGGGCGCACACCATAGCCGGATTGCCGCCAGCCGTCGACCGCCTGCTAGTCTCCCTGCCGCCATATGAGCTTGCTGGTGTCATACCCTTGCTCCCGGGCGATGGTCAGCAGTTGCTCGCGCTGCTGGTCGGTGACCGCAGGCGTGCGTGAAAGCAGCCACAGGTACTCGCGGTTGGGGTGGCCGACCAACGCCACGCGGTAGTCCTTGTCGTGGTACAGCACCCAGTACTCGCCCTTGGTCAGGCCCGGTGCCAGGCGGCTGAACCAGTTGTCGAAGCGCACCCACAGCTTGTCGGTGCTGCCCGGCTGCTGGGCCTCGGCGATGCCCTTGGCTTCGTTCCACTGGCCGTCCTTTTCCTTGCAGCGGTTGGTCACGTCGATCCGGCCATCCGGGCGCAGACCATAGTGTGCCTCGGACTGCACGCAGTTGCGCTGGAAGAACATCGGCAGCCGGCCCAGTTCATACCAGGTGCCCTGGTAGCGTTGCAGGTCCACCTGCTGGGTGTGCGGTGGTGCCGGTTGATCGTTGCCGGCGCAGCCGAGCAGCGCCAGGGTCATGCAGGAAAGCAGCAGCGTAGTGCGCAGCGCCATGGTTGACCTCCTTGGAGCGGATAGGGGCTTCCAGTGTTTCGATGCCTGCGCGGGGCAAAAGTTGTACGGGATTACACCACGTCGAATGAACCGGTCTGCACCTGGCCTGCGCGCACGTAGCGGCTGATGATCACACCCTTGGGCGAGACTTGCGACTGCTGCAAGGTAAAGGCCGCTGCTGCTGCGTCATGACCGAACAGGCGTTTGCCGTGGCCGAGTAGCAGCGGGTGGGTCAGCAGTTGCAGTTCATCGACCAGGTCTGCCGCCAGCAGTTGCTGCACCAGTTCGGCGCTGCCCTGGGTCAGCAGGTTGGCGCCGTCCTGTTGCTTGAGCGAGCGTACCGCAGCGGCGATGTCCGTGCCGAGAGCGTGGCTGTTGTGCCAGTCGAGGGTGGCAGGGGTGTGGGTGGCCACATGCTTGGGCACGCTGTTGAACAGGTTGGCGATGGAGAAGTCTTCGGCGTTGTCTTTGATGTTTGGCCAATAGCCGGCAAAAATGTCGTAGGTGCGCCGGCCCAACAGCAGCTCAAATGGCTGGCTGAACAATGCCTGCATCGCCTGGCCAAACACTTCCTCGGCGTAGGGCACGATCCAGCCGCCGTAGGCAAAACCGCCGCTGGTGTCTTCCTTCGGGCCGCCGGGAGCTTGCATCACGCCGTCGAGGCTGATGAAGGCGGCTACGATGAGTTTGCGCATGGGGACTCTCCTGTTGGCAGCCCGGTGGCTGCTTTAATGGGTAGTCGAATGGCACCAGGCAGAATCGACACAGGTCTCGAAAGTGATGCAGTTCCTGTGTAGGAGCGGCCTTGTGCCGCGAACGGGCTGCGAAGCTGCCCCAGGATTTCAGCGCAAATGCACAAATTGCCGGGGCTGCTTCGCAGCCCGTTCGCGACACAAGGTTGCTCCTACAAGAGACTGAATTAGCCGATCACAAGGGGCCCGTGCAGGTTTACATCACAGCCAGTAGGTCACCGCCCACCAACCCAGCCCACCCATCACCACGGTATAGGGCAACGCCATCCACACCATCCGCCCGTACGACAGCCGGATCAGCGGCGCAATCGCCGAGGTCAGCAGGAACAGGAACGCTGCCTGCCCATTCGGCGTTGCCACGCTGGGCAGGTTGGTGCCGGTGTTGATTGCCACCGCCAGCGTTTCGAAATGCTCGCGGCTCATGCTGCCATTGAGAAACGCCTGCTTCACCTCGGTTATGTAGATGGTGGCGACGAACACGTTGTCGCTGATCGCCGACAGCAAACCGTTGGCCAGGTAGAGCATGCCCGGTTGCTGCTCGGCCGGCAGCGTCAGCACCCAGCTGATCAATGGGCTGAACAGCTGCTGCTGATGGATAACCGCGACCACGGCGAAGAACACCACCAGCAACGAGGTGAACGGCATGGCGTCCTGGAAGGCGCGGCCCAGCCGGTGTTCATCGGTGATACCGGTAAACGCCGTGATCAGCACGATCACCATCAGGCCAATCAGGCCCACTTCAGCCACATGCAGCCCCAGGCAGACGATCAATATCAGCGCTGCAAACCCTTGCACCCACAGCGCGATGCGCTGGGCCTGAGTGCGCGCGGCGTCGTCCTCGGCCGCGTAGGCGGCCAGCACCTGGCGCACCGGCTCGGGCATCAAGGTGCCGTAGCCGAACAGGCGCAGTTTTTCCAGCAGCACACAGGTCAGCAGGCCGGCACCCAGCACTGGCAGCGACACAGGTGCCACCTTGAAGAAGAAGTCGGCGAAGTGCCAACCCATCTCGTGGCCGATCAGCAGGTTCTGTGGCTCGCCCACCAAGGTGCACACGCCACCCAGGGCGGTACCCACTGCGCCGTGCATCAGTAGGCTACGCAGGAAGTCGCGGAACTGGTCGAGGTCTTCGCGGTGCAGGTGGGCGATCTGCTGGTCGCTGTCCACCGCGCTTTCCTCGCGCGGGTTGGCGCCGGACGCGACGCGGTGGTACACGGCGTAGAAGCCGACCGCAGCGCTGATGATCACCGCCGTCACGGTCAGCGCATCGAGAAACGCCGACAGAAACGCCGACAGCACACAGAACAGCAGCGCCAGAACTGCCTTCGAGCGTACCCCGAGCAAAATGCGCGAAAACAGGAACAGCAGCAGCTCCTTCATGAAATGGATACCGGCGACCATGAACATCAGCAGCAGGATCACCGGGAAGTTGTGTTGCAGTTCCTCATACAGCGCCTGTGGCGTGGTCATCTGTAACAGCAAGGCTTCGATCAGCAGCAGGCCGCCAGGCATCAGCGGGTAGCACTTCAGCGCCATGCCCAGGGTGAAGATGAATTCGAGCACCAGCGCCCAGCCTGCTGCAACCGGGCCAACGGTAACCAGCAGCAGCGGGTTGAGCACCAGGAACAGGCAGATGACCGCCTTGTACCAAAGCGGCGACTGGCCCAGAAAACCGTGGGCGAGGGCGCCGGACAGGGAGCGTGACATGAATATGTATCCTTATGATTCGGCGATGGCGCACGGTGCCGGATTGGCGCGTCTTAGGCAAGGCGTGCAGTCCCGTTTTTGGCACAAGTACGGCCATCGGGCTGGGTTAACATCCACGCCATGAATCCTTCACCCGCAGGAGTGCCGCCCGTGAACGAGTACAGTGCGTTCAAGGTTGAACTGACCGACAACATCGCCCACGTTCAGATCAACCGCCCGGAAAAGGTCAACGCGATGAACGCGGCCTTCTGGGAAGAAATCATCACTATCTTCCAGTGGATCGACGACACCGATACCGTGCGGGCGGTAGTGATCAGTGGTGCAGGCAAGCATTTTTCCGCAGGCATCGACCTCATGATGCTGGCCTCGCTGGCTGGGCAAATGGGCAAGGACGTGGGGCGCAATGCGCGCTTTCTGCGTAGCACCATCCAGCGCCTGCAGGCCTCGTTCACCGCCGTGGACAAATGCCGCAAACCCGTATTGGCGGCCGTGCAGGGCTACTGTATCGGCGGCGCCATCGACCTCATCTCGGCGTGCGACATGCGTTACTGCAGCAGCGACGCGCAGTTCTCGATCAAGGAAATCGACATGGGCATGGCCGCCGACGTCGGCACACTGCAACGTTTGCCACATATCATTGGCGACGGCATCATGCGTGAGCTGGCCTTCACCGGGCGCAACGTTGCGGCCGACGAGGCCCTGCGCATCGGCCTGGTCAACCGGATCTATGATGATCAGGCCGCACTGCTGGACGGTGTCTTTGCCATCGCCCGGGAGATTGCTGCAAAATCGCCGATCGCCGTGGCCGGCACCAAGGAAATGCTCAGCTACATGCGTGACCATCGCATCGACGATGGCCTGGATTACATCGCCACCTGGAACGCCGCGATGCTGCAGTCCGAAGACCTGCGCGTGGCCGTGGCGGCGCACATGAGCAAACAGAAACCGACGTTCGCCGACTGATCGGGCCGGGGGACGCGCAGTCAAGGAACCCCCGACATGTCAGCACGCTGGACTACTGCAGTACTCGACCCGCAGATCACCGGGGGCGTGGCCGTGGCCCGCAGCCCGGAAGGGTTTCTGGTGGACGACAACGGCGCGCTGTTCCCCCGCGACTGGCTCAAACGCCAGGACCTCGACGTGTTATGCGAGCATGGCATCGGCCATTTCGACGGCCAGCCGGTGTTCCTGCTGGAGCTGCGCAGCGCCACCGACGTGCCCGGTTGCCACTGGCGTGGCCTGCGGGCATTCATGCTCGAAGGCGACTTCGACACCTACAAAGTACTGGGTTATGCCGCGCAGATCGGCACCTGGGCCCGCGAGCACCGTTTCTGCGGCAGCTGCGGCCAGGCGATGACGCAAATTCGCTGGGAGCGGGCGATGTACTGCCAGCCATGCGACCTGCGCAGCTATCCGCGTATTTCGCCGAGCATGATAGTGCTGGTGACCCGTGGCGATGAAATCTTGCTGGCGCGCTCGCCGCGCTTCGTCACCGGGGTGTACAGCACCTTGGCGGGCTTTGCCGAGCCGGGGGAGTCGGCAGAAGACTGCCTGGTGCGCGAAGTGCGTGAAGAGGTGGCGGTGGACGTGCGGAACATCCAGTACGTCGGCAGCCAGTGCTGGCCATTCCCGCACTCGATGATGCTGGGCTTTCATGCCGAATACGCGGGGGGCGATATCGTCATGCAGCCGGACGAGATCGAGGACGCCCAGTGGTTCAGCGTCCACGACCTGCCACCGTTGCCGGCCGGGCGGTCGATTGCCCGGTACCTGATCGATCTTTATGTGGCCAGGCGCTTAGGCTTGCCCGAACCAGTGCTGCCACGCTAGGCGCACGGTCAAGGCGAGCACCACGGTGATGAACACCGGGCGGATGAATTTGCTGCCGCCACTGATCGCCGTGCGTGCGCCAAAAAAGGCACCAACCATGACCGACAGGCCCATGCACAGGCCGACGACGTAATCCACCTGCCCGGAAATGATGAACACCGTCAGTGCCGCGATGTTGCTGACGAAGTTCATGCTACGCGCCACGCCGCTGGCGCGGACCAGGTCGATGGGGTACAGCAGCAGGGTGCTGACCGTCCAGAACGCCCCGGTACCCGGGCCGGCCACGCCGTCGTAGAAGCCCAGGGTGAAGCCTTGCGGCACTTGCCACTTCTTCTTGATCGGCGCATCGGCATCCAGCGGCGCCTTGGGTGTGCCGCCGAACAGCAGGTAGATGCCACAGGCGAAGACGATCACCGGCAGCATCTTGTTCAACCACTCGGCTGGCATGTAGTGGGCGATGACCGCACCCAGCAACGCCCCGGTCAAGGTGGCGAACAACGCCGGGCGCCACTGCGCCGGGTGGAACAGCTTGCGCTTGTAGTAGGTGAAACCTGCGGTGGCCGAGCCAAAGGTGGAGCTGAGCTTGTTGGTGCCCAGTACCAGGTGCGGGGGCATGCCGGCGGTGAGCAAGGCCGGGGTGGTGAGCAGGCCCCCGCCACCGGCGATGGCATCGATGAAACCAGCGACGAAGGCGACCAGGGCCAGGATGAGCAGGGTTAGGGGTTCTACGGTGAGTTCGAAGGGCATGGGGGTCTTGGCAGGCAGGGAGGCAAGGTGCGGCAAAGGGCCGCGCTATAAGGGAGACATGGTAAGCCTGGGAGGGGTGTGTTGCCAGTGCCGGCCTCTTCGCGGGTAAACCCGCTCCCACAGGTTCAGCGTAGAACCTGAGGGCAGCGCTGTACCTGTGGGAGCGGGTTTACCCGCGAAAGGGCCGTTACAGGTGATTACATCAGCTACGGATAAACGCCAGCAAATCCGCGTTGATCACATCGGCATGAGTAGTCGGCATGCCATGCGGGTAGCCTTTGTAGGTCTTCAACGTGCCATTGGGCAGCAGCTTGGCCGACAGCACCCCGGAGTTTTCATACGGCACGATCTGGTCATCGTCCCCATGCATCACCAGTACCGGCTGTTTTATGCCTTTGAGGTCCTCGGTGAAATCGGTCTGGGAAAACGCCACGATGCCATCGTAATGGGCCTTGGCACTGCCCATCATGCCTTGGCGCCACCAGTTGGCGATGATGCCTTCGCTGGCTTCGGCACCGGGTCGGTTGTAGCCGTAGAACGGTCCGCCTGGCACATCCCGGTAAAACTGCGCCCGGTTGCTGGCCACCTGGTTCTGGAAATCATCGAACACCGACTTGGGCAGGCCACCGGGGTTGCCGGGGGTTTGCACCATCAAGGGCGGTACGGCGGCGATCAGCACGGCTTTGGCCACGTTGTCCTCAGGGTACCGAGCCATGTAACGCACCACCTCGCCACCCCCGGTCGAGTGGCCGACATGTACGGCGCCCTGGGTGCCCAGGTGGGCAACCACGGCGGCTACGTCGTCGGCGTAGTGGTCCATGTCGTGGCCGTCCCATACCTGGCTGGAGCGGCCGTGACCTCGGCGGTCGTGGGCCACCACGCGATAGCCCTGGGCGAGGAAGAACAGCATCTGCGCGTCCCAGTCGTCGGCACTGAGCGGCCAGCCGTGGTGGAAGTGGATCACCGGTGCATCGCGCGGGCCCCAGTCCTTGTAGAAAATCTGTACGCCGTCCTGCGTCGTTACATGGCTCATGATCGTGTCTCCTGTATGCAGGAACCGAAGGGAGCTATTGAGAATAGGGCAGATTTCGGCGAAGCAAGCGCCGGCCGTCTTCAGAGCGTGTCGCGCATTCTGTACCAGGCCTTGGCGGCGGCTTCCAGCGGTGCTGCGAGCAGGTCCCCGCCGGGGAAGCGTCCATTGTCGATGACTTGGTACAGCGCCAACAGGTCTTCATCGCCAAGAATGGCATCGCTGACGGCTCGCGCTGCGGCCAGGGTTGGCAGTACGCCATGCCCGGAGAAACCCTGCAGCCAGTAGCGCTGGCCCTCGCGGCCGACGTCCGGGGTGCGTTGTATGCTGCAATCAATATGGCCGCCCCAGGCATAGTCGATGGCTACCCCGGCCAGTTGCGGGAACACCCGCTCCAGGTACGGGCGGGTGGTGCTGGCGACGTTCTTGGGAATGCCGCCCAGGTAAGTGCAGCCGCCACCGAACAGCAGGCGGTGGTCCGGGGTGAGGCGAAAGTAGTCGGGTACGAACTGGTTGTCGATCACACAACTGTTGCGAGGTAGTAACGAATGGGCGAAGTCGGCATCCAGAGGCGCGGTGGCGACCTGGTAGGAACCGACTGGTAACAGGCGACGCGACAGGCTGCGGTCAAGGCGGTCGATGTAGGCGTTGCAGGCCAGCACCAGTACCTGGCAGCGAACTTCGCCACGGTCGGTACGGGCGACATAGCCGTCGCGAGCCTGCTGGTAGCTGAGCACCTGGCTCTGTTCGTAGATTTGCCCGCCGGCAGCCTCGATGGTACTGGCCAGGCCTTGGGCCAGCTTCAGCGGGTTGAGGTGGGCGCCTTTGGCGTCATACAGCGCAGCCTGGTAGCGCGGGCTGTCGATCCATTGTGGCAGCTCGTCGCGGCCGATCAGGCGCAGGGCGTCGTAGCCCCATTTGTGTTCTGCATCGTGCAGGGCCTCTTCGAGCATTTTCACCCGGCGCGGCAATACCGCAGTCCACAGGCTGCCCTGCCGGTAGTCGATATCGAAGCCGTGGCGTTGTGGCAGTTCGCGCATCTCGTCGGCGGCCCAGCACATGCTGGCCCACAGGCGCCGGGTGCGTTCCACGCCCAAGGCCTTTTCCAGTGGCGGCATGTCGCAAGACCAGCCCAGCAGTGCCTGGCCACCGTTGCGCCCGGAAGCAGCCCAGGCCACACGGCTGGCCTCCAGCAGTGTTACGCGTTTGCCTGCCTGGGTCAGGCGCAGGGCTGTATGCAGGCCGCTGAAACCGGCGCCGATGATCAGCACGTCGGTGTCGTGGGTGCCTTGCAGGGTAGGGCGCAGCGGGATGTTGGCGGGGTAGGTCTGGGCGTAGTAGCTGGCGACGTGCTGGGCGGATTGTTTGAACATGCAGAAGCCTCGTGAAAATTATTGTGATTATTTTCATGAAAACTTAGCAGGGAAATTTCATGGTGCCAATGTGTCAGGCAGGGTTTGGTAGTTTACCTGTTATTGATGTGCTGCCTTAGCTGGCCCTATCGCCGGCAAGCCAGCTCCCACAAGTACCCAATGGGCATCAGCACCTGTGTAAGACTTAGGCTCTCAAGACCTGCACTGGCTTCAGTTCTTGTACAAGACTTGTGGGAGCTGGCTTGCCGGCGATAGGGCCTGTGATGCCAGTGCAGAAGCTTCAGGTTGTCGCTTTTTTTCGGGGCTGACGCGGCTTGCTTGCTGCCGATTTGCTTCCGGCTGCTTTGCTTTTCCCACCTCCACCGCGACGCTTCTTCTTCCAGGGCGGCGCTGCCCCAGCTGCCGGCCCGCTGATGGTCATGCGCATGCCGCTGCAACGCTCGACCAGCTTGCCCATCCACGCCGACTGTCGGGCCACGAATTCTTCCAGGCTCATCTCGCCGCTTTGCACCATGTCCAGCGCCTGCTCCCAGATCGCTGTGGTGCCGGGATCGGCGATGGCGCGGGGGACGGCATCGATCAGGCTGAAGGCCGCAGGTGTGGCCGCCAGCGCTTTGCCGTTTTTTACGAGATAGCCGCGGTCGAGCAGGCCCTGGATAATGCTGGCGCGGGTGGCCTCGGTGCCGATGCCGGTGGTTTCCTTGAGTTTCTGCTTCAGCCGAGGGTCATCCACCAGCTTGGCCACGTTTTTCATCGCCTTGATCAGGTCGCCTTCAGTGAACGGCTTGGGCGGCTGGGTCCACAGATCTTTCAGTTGCAGGCCTTGCACGGTGCAGTCCTGGCCTTCGCTCAGCGCTGGCAGCACCTGGGCCGGTGGTGCTTCGCGGCCTTTGGCCGGGGTCAGCGCTTCGGGCAGGGCGCGGCGCCAGCCCGGCTCGACGATCTGCTTGCCCACCGCGCGCAGGGCATGGCCGGCGCAGTCGAAGTCGGCCTGGGTGCGGTCATATTCGTGGTTGGGCAGGAACTGCGCCAGGTAGCGGGCGCGGATCAGGGTGTACACCGCCTTGTGCTTGGCCGGCAGGCGCGACGGGTCGCTGGCGGCGGCAGTAGGGATGATGCCGTGGTGGGCGCTGACCTTGGCGTCGTTCCACGCCCGCGAGCGGCGCTGCGGCTCCAGGTGGGGCTGCAGCGGTGCGAGGCTGGCATCGGCCCTTTGCAGGGCGGCGAGAATGGCCGGTGCTTCGGCGTGCTGGCTCAGCGGCAGGTAGCCGCAGTCGCTGCGCGGGTAGGTGATGAGCTTGTGGGTTTCGTACAGGGCCTGGGCAATGTCGAGGGTTTCCTGGGCGCCGAGGCCGAACTTTTTCGAGCACAGCTCTTGCAGGGTGCCGAGGTCGAAAAGCAGGGGCGCGGCTTCACGCACGCGCTCGGTGGTCACCTTTACGGCCCGTGCCGTGCCAGCGTTACCGATGGCGGCGGCGGCCTGTTGCGCCAAACTCTGGTTCAGGCAGCGGCCCTGGTCGTCGCAGGCGTCCTCGGGCGCACGCCACTGGGCGTTGAAAGCTTGGCCTGCATGTTCAAGCTGGACGTCGATGGCCCAGAACGGCACCGGCACAAAGTCGGCGATGCTGCGGTCGCGGTCGACCACCAGGCGCAAGGTGGGGGTTTGCACCCGGCCCACCGGCAGCACGCCCTGGTAGCCGGATTGGCGGCCAAGCAGGGTGAACAGCCGGCTCATGTTCATGCCGATGAGCCAGTCGGCGCGGGAGCGGCCCAGCGCCGAGTGATAAAGGTTGAACGTTTCGTGGCCGGGCAGCAGGCGTGCCAGGGCCTTGCGGATGGAGGTGTCGTCGAGCGCCGACAGCCAAAGGCGCTGCACCGGGCCGCGGTAGCGGCAATGCTCGACCAGCTCGCGGGCAATCATTTCGCCTTCGCGGTCGGCGTCGGTGGCAATCACCAGCTCCCGCGCTTCGCCCAGCAGGCGCTTTACCGCCTTGAACTGGCTGGCGGTCTTGGGCTTGACCAGCATCTTCCACTTGTCGGGGATGATCGGCAGGTCGGCCAGGTTCCAGCGCTTGTAGCGTTCGTCGTAGCTGTCGGGCGGGGCGGTTTCCAGCAGATGGCCGATGCACCAGGTTACGCAGACGTCAGTGCCTTGCCAGCAGCCGTCGCCCTTACGGGTGGCGCCGAGCACTTTGGCGATGTCTTTTGCCTGTGAGGGTTTTTCGCAGAGGAACAGGCGCATGGCCGGGGACGCTTCATCGGGGGTGATGGGCACTAGGATGCGCAAGCGGGGGCGCGGAGGCAAGTTTTATCTGGATGGATGTACAGGTTTTTGTCAGGGGAAGTGTGTTGAGCCTGTACCAGCCCTTTCGCGGGTAAACCCGCTCCCACAGGGGCCGCACATTTTTCAGAATGTGTGGGGCACCTGTGGGGAGGTGATGGATCAGACGCGCGAGTCGCGCACCATGTCCACGTGCGGGATGCCGGCTTCGAGGAATTCCTCGCTGACTATGCGAAAGCCGAGGCGCTCGTAGAACGGCGTGGCGTGCACCTGGGCGCTGAGCATCTGCTGCTTCAGGTCGCGGTTTTGCGCTTCGACGATCACTGCGTTCATCAGCGCGTCACCCACTTTCAGGCCGCGCCAGTCCTTGAGCACCGAGATGCGCCCGATGGTGCCGTCCGCCAGCAGGCGCGCGGTACCAATCGGGTAGTCACCCTCCATGGCCAGGAAGTGCAGGGCGTCCTGGTCTTCCGAATCAAACTCCAGCTCTGGCGGAATGTGCTGCTCGGCGACGAACACCGCTTCACGGATACGGCGGATGTCGGCGTTGTCTTTCTGCCAGTCGGCGAGGCGAACGCTGATCTTATTCATTGGCGAATCCCAGGCTCCCTTGTTTGACCAGCTGCTGTAGAAGCATAAGGCCATCTTCGTCCTGCAGCCAGTCTGCGAGGTTGTCGATGTGCAGGGCGTCTGCCGCGCACACGAGCTTCAGCAGCTCGCGCAGTTTGCCTGGCAGCGGGCAGCTGCGGCCGCTGGCGAACAACAGCAGGTCGTCCTCGAACTCCGACCAGGCCATGCGTGCGCTTGGGTTGCGGATCAGGATGGCGCCTTGCTCGAGGGCGTCCACCAGCTCTTCCTCGCTCAGCTCTTCGCCAACGATCTGCTCAGGGTAGCGCGGCTCGGTCATGAACTGGCCGAACCAGGTCAGCAGCAGGTCCTTGTCGCCCATGTGCTTCTCGAGCAGGGCCTTGAGGCGGTCGAGGGCGTCGTGCTGGATCTGGTGGGGGTCGCTGACCGGCTGGGCGTCGGCGTCACTGTAGCGCTCTTCGTCCGGCAGGAACTGGCCGAGGAAGTCGGTGAAGTGGGTCAGCACTTCGGCGGCGCTTGGCGCGCGGAAGCCCACCGAGTAGGTCAGGCAGTCGTCCACGGCTACGCCGTAGTGAGCCAGGCGTGGTGGCAGGTAGAGCATGTCACCTGGCTCCAGGGTCCACTCTTCGCTCTGCTCGAATTCGGCAAGGATGCGCAGGTCGGCGTGCTCCAGCAGCGGGCTGTCGCTGTTGCACATCTGGCCGATCTTCCAGTTGCGCTGGCCGTGGCCTTGCAGCAGGAACACGTCGTAGTTGTCGAAGTGCGGCCCAACGCTGCCACCGGGGGCTGCGAAGCTGATCATTACATCGTCGATACGCCAGCTGGGCAGGAAGCGGAAGTTTTCCAGCAGTTCGGCCACTTCCGGGACGAACTGGTCCACCGCTTGTACCAGCAGGGTCCAGTCTTTTTCCGGCAGCTCGGCGAAGGTATCTTCGTTGAACGGGCCGCGGCGCAGCTCCCACGGGTGGGCGCCGTGCTCCAGCACGATACGCGACTCGACTTCCTCTTCCAGGGCCAGGCCAGCCAGTTCGTCGGGGTCGATCGGGCTGATGAAGTCGGGGAAGGCCTGGCGCACCAGCAGGGGCTTCTTCTGCCAGTAGTCGCGCATGAATTCGCGGGCCGAGATGCCGCCGAGCAGCTGCAGTGGAGTATCAGGATTCATGTTCAACCTATTGAAAAAACGTAATTTTCGTACGGGAATAAAAACGCCCGGCCAGGCCGGGCGTTGTACGCGACGGTCAGCTTAGATGCGTTTGGCCTGGGCTGCCGCGTTACCGATGTAGGTAGCGGGGGTCAGCTGCTTGAGCTCGGCCTTGGCTTCGGCTGGCATGTCGAGGCCGTCGATGAAGGTGAGCAGCGCGTCCGGGGTGATGCCCTTGCCACGGGTCAGCTCTTTGAGCTTCTCGTAGGGGTTTTCGATGTTGAAGCGGCGCATTACGGTCTGGATCGGCTCGGCCAGTACTTCCCAGCAGGCGTCCAGGTCGGCTGCGATGCGGGCTTCGTTGACTTCCAGCTTGCCGATGCCTTTCAGGCTGGCTTCGTAGGCAATGACGCTGTGGGCAAAGCCCACGCCCAGGTTGCGCAGCACGGTGGAGTCGGTCAGGTCGCGCTGCCAGCGCGAGATCGGCAGCTTGCTGGCCAGGTGCTGGAACAGCGCATTGGCGATACCCAGGTTGCCTTCGGAGTTTTCGAAGTCGATCGGGTTGACCTTGTGCGGCATGGTCGACGAGCCGATTTCGCCGGCAACGGTCTTCTGCTTGAAGTAGCCCAGCGAAATGTAGCCCCACACATCACGGTCGAAGTCGATCAGGATGGTGTTGAAGCGGGCGATGGCGTCGAACAGCTCGGCGATGTAGTCGTGCGGCTCGATCTGGGTGGTGTACGGGTTGAACTGCAGGCCCAGCTCGTCTTCGATGAAGGCGCGGGCGTTCTCTTCCCAGTCGATCTGCGAGTAGGCCGACAGGTGGGCGTTGTAGTTGCCCACGGCGCCGTTGATCTTGCCCAGCAGCGGTACGGCAGCAACCTGGGCGATCTGGCGCTCCAGGCGGTACACGACGTTGGCCAGCTCTTTACCCAGGGTGGTCGGCGAAGCCGGCTGGCCGTGGGTGCGCGACAGCATCGGCACGTCGGCGTGGGCGTGGGCCAGGGCGCGGATGGCGTCGGCGATCTGGCGCATCAGCGGCAGCAGCACGTCGTCACGGCCGGCGCGCAGCATCAGGGCGTGGGACAGGTTGTTGATGTCCTCGCTGGTGCAGGCGAAGTGGATGAACTCGCTGACCTTGGCCAGCTCAGGCAGCTTGGCGGCCTGCTCCTTGAGGAGGTATTCGATCGCCTTGACGTCGTGGTTGGTGGTGCGCTCGATTTCCTTGACGCGCTCGGCGTGCTCAAGTTTGAAATCGGTGGCCAGGTTGTCCAGCAGCGCGTTGGCTTCGGCGGAGAACGCCGGCACTTCGCCGATCTGCGGGTGGGCGGCCAGGCGCTGCAGCCAGCGCACTTCGACCAGGGCGCGGAAACGGATCAGGCCGAATTCGCTGAAAATGGGGCGCAAGGCCTGGGTTTTGCCGGCATAACGGCCGTCTACAGGGGAAACCGCAGTGAGCGAAGAAAGCTGCATGGGGTGTTCTCGGACAGTCAGGCTTTTGGAAGGGCGCATATCATACATGAAAATTGCGCCCAGGTCGGGTGGCTGACCAAAGGTCGGCCCTATAAAACAGGTCGCGGTCCTTATGTAGGAGCAGCCTTGTGCTGCGAATGGGCTGCGCAGCAGCCCCAGGATTCTGGCCATGGCACAGATTGTCGGGGCTGCTGCGCAGCACATTCGCAGCACAAGGCTGCTCCTACAAGGGCACGGCGTCGCTTTTTCAGGAAGGCGAACGCATCATGTCGTACAGTTCGTTCAGCAGCTTGCGTCGGCTGAACACCAGTTGCCAGCGGTGACCGCCCAGCTGGCGCCACAAGCGTGCGGCGCGGATGCCGGCCAGCAGCAGGGCGCGGATTTTCGAGGCGTTGCTGGCCTGCTGCAGGAAGCGCATGTCGCCATGCACCTGAATGCGCTGACGCAAGGTACTCAGGGTGTCCTGGTACAAGGCGCCACTGGAAGCAATGACGTTTTCATGAACCAGGCCAAAATGGTCAGCCTGGGACTGGATTTGCGGCAGGCGGTTGCCGATGGTATCGAGCAGGTCGCCGCGCTTGTTCAGCTGGCGCTCCAGGCCCAGCATCGACAGGGCGTAGCGCAGTGGCTCGCGCTGCAGGCTGTTGGGGTCGCGCTCCAGGGCGCCGATCAGCGCGCGGTAGCCGTCGCGCAGGTTCAGGTCGTCACCGCCGAACACCTCGAGGGTGTCCTTGGGGTCACGCACCAGCAGGCTGCCGAGCATGCAGCCGATGTTGGCCTCACTGGCCTGGCCGGTGCGGGCGATGCGGTCCACCAAGACGGCGGCCTGAAACACACCACCCAACGCAATCAGCTGCTCCTGCAGGTTGCTCATGTGCGCGGGCTCCACGGCTCGGCGGCTTCGATCACGCCGCCGCCCAGGCACACTTCACCGTCGTAGAACACCACCGACTGGCCTGGGGTAACGGCGCGCTGCGGCTCGTCGAACACCGCGCGGTAGCCGCTGGCCGTAAGTTCCAGGGTGCACTGCTGGTCGCTCTGGCGGTAGCGTACCTTGGCGGTGAGCTGACGCGGGCTGCTGAGGTCGATGGGGTTGACCCAGAAGATTTCCGAGGCGAGCAGGGCGCGGGAGAACAGCCAAGGGTGTTCGTTACCCTGGCCGACCACCAGCACATTGCGGGTCAGGTCCTTGTGCAGCACGTACCAGGGCTCGTCACCGGCATCCTTCAGGCCGCCGATGCCCAGGCCCTGGCGCTGGCCGATGGTGTGATACATCAGGCCATGGTGGCGGCCGATCACTTCACCGTCGGTGGTTTCGATTTCGCCCGGCTGGGCTGGCAGGTACTGTTTGAGGAAGTCGCTGAAGCGGCGCTCGCCAATGAAGCAGATGCCGGTGGAATCCTTTTTCTTGGCGGTGGCCAGGCCGTGCTTTTCGGCGATGGCGCGCACTTCCGGTTTTTCCAGCTCGCCGACCGGGAACAGGGTACGGGCGATTTCCTTGCCGCCGACCGCGTGCAGGAAGTAGCTCTGGTCCTTGTTCGGGTCCAGGCCCTTGAGCAGTTCGGTAAGCCCGTCGGTGTCGCGGCGGCGCACGTAGTGGCCGGTGGCAATCAGGTCGGCACCCAGCGACAGGGCGTAGTCGAGGAACGCCTTGAACTTGATTTCGCGGTTGCAGAGGATGTCCGGGTTGGGCGTGCGGCCGGCCTTGTATTCTTCAAGGAAGTGCTCGAACACGTTGTCCCAGTATTCGGCGGCGAAGTTGGCGGTGTGCAGCTTGATGCCGATGCGGTCGCACACGGCCTGGGCGTCGGCCAGGTCTTCACGGGCGGTGCAGTATTCGGTGCCGTCGTCTTCTTCCCAGTTCTTCATGAACAGCCCTTCCACCTGGTAGCCCTGCTCGATGAGCAGAAGGGCGGAGACGGAAGAGTCCACGCCGCCGGACATGCCGACGATGACGCGGGTCTTGGCGGGGTCTTTGAGTGCTGGGCTGGTCATGGGTACCGGTGTGTATCAAGGGAAAAACGTCGATTCTATCAAACCCGTGGCGACGCGTCAGTCGCGGAGCAGGGTAAGGCTGTGCAAGGGGCCATTGAGGTAGTCGTCGAGGCAACGTGGCACCAGCTCGCTGCGCCAGCGGGCCGGGTCGGCCAGCAGCTCGTCGCGGGTCAGCCACACGGCGCGGACGATGTCGCTGTCCAGTGCCAGGTCGGCGTGGTGGCTCACCGGGCGGGCGGCGAAGCAGATGCGCTGGTAGGTCACGCCGTTGCTGGGGGCGGTGTACAGGTAGATGCCGACCACGCCGGTGAGCTCGACTTCCCAGGCGGTTTCCTCCAGGGTTTCGCGCAGGGCGGCCTGGGGCAGGGTCTCAAAGGGTTCGAGGTGGCCGGCGGGTTGGTTGAAGACGTGCTGGTTGGCTTTGAATTCTTCGACGAAGAGGAACTTGCCTTCGTGCTCGACGATGGTGGCGACGGTGATGTGGGGTTGCCAGGTCATGAGCATTTCCTATGGTTGGCACGGGCCCTGTAGGAGCGGCCTTGTGCCGCGAAAGGGCTGCGAAGCGGCCCGAGGTAATCAGCTTCGCAGCAAAAAACGCCGGGGCCGCTTTGCGGCCCTTTCGCGGCACAAGGCCGCTCCTACAGGGGGCCGTGCAAGCTCTTTCAGAAAGCAAAAACCCCGGTGCGTGGCCGGGGTTTGTGCTGTTACTTCAAGCGAACCTTACAGGGCAGCAATGGCGCTGTTCAGGGTCTGGCTTGGGCGCATCACCTTGGCGGTCAGCTCGGCATCCGGGGCGTAGTAGCCACCGATGTCGGCTGGCTTGCCCTGAACGGCGTTGAGCTCGGCGACGATGGTCTCCTCGTTCTCGGCCAGGGTTTTTGCCAGCGGGGCGAAGCGTGCCTGCAGGGCAGCGTCGTCAGCCTGGGCAGCCAGGGCCTGGGCCCAGTACAGGGTCAGGTAGAAGTGGCTGCCGCGGTTGTCGATACCGCCAACTTTGCGCGAAGGCGACTTGTTGGTGTCGAGGAACTTGCCAGTGGCCTGGTCCAGGGTGTTGGCCAGCACTTTGGCACGCGGGTTGTCGTAGGTGTTGCCCAGGTGCTCCAGAGAAGCGGCCAGGGCCAGGAATTCACCCAGCGAGTCCCAACGCAGGAAGTTCTCTTCCACCAGCTGCTGCACGTGCTTGGGCGCCGAACCGCCGGCGCCGGTCTCGAACAGGCCACCGCCGTTCATCAGCGGCACGATCGACAGCATCTTGGCGCTGGTGCCCAGCTCCATGATCGGGAACAGGTCGGTCAGGTAGTCGCGCAGCACGTTGCCGGTCACCGAGATGGTGTCCTTGCCTTCGCGGATGCGGGCCAGGGAGAACTTGATGGCGTCGACCGGGGGCAGAACACGGATGTCCAGGCCGGTGGTGTCGTGATCCTTCAGGTACTGCTGCACCTTCTCGATCATCACGCCGTCGTGGGCGCGGGCCGGGTCCAGCCAGAACACCGCAGGGGTGTTGCTCAGGCGGGCACGGTTGACGGCCAGCTTGACCCAGTCCTGGATCGGCGCGTCTTTGGTCTGGCACATGCGGAAGATGTCACCGGCTTCGACGTTCTGCTCCAGCACAACGTTGCCCTTGCCATCGACCACGCGCACGACGCCGTCGGCCCTGATCTGGAAGGTCTTGTCGTGAGAGCCGTACTCTTCGGCTTTCTGCGCCATCAGGCCAACGTTCGGCACGCTGCCCATGGTGGTCGGGTCGAAGGCGCCGTGCTGCTTGCAGTCTTCGATGGTGGCCTGGTAGATACCGGCGTAGCAACGGTCCGGGATCACGGCCTTGGCGTCTTGCAGTTCACCGGCGGTGTTCCACATCTTGCCCGAGTCACGGATCATGGCCGGCATCGAGGCGTCGACGATGACGTCGCTCGGCACGTGCAGGTTGGTGATGCCTTTGTCGGAGTTGACCATGGCCAGGGCCGGGCGCTGGGCGTACAGGGCCTGGATGTCAGCTTCGATCTCGGCCTGCTTGTCGGCTGGCAGGTCCTTGATGCGGGCGTACAGGTCGCCGATACCGTTGTTGGCGTTGAAGCCTACTTCGGCCAGGGCTGCGGCGTGCTTGGCCAGCACGTCGTTGTAGAACTCTTCGACGATGACGCCGAACATGATCGGGTCGGAAACCTTCATCATGGTGGCTTTCAGGTGTACCGACAGCAGCACGCCGGCGGCCTTGGCATCGGCGATCTGCTCGGCGATGAAGGCTTTCAGGGCCTTGCGGCTCATGGTGGCGCAGTCGATGATTTCGGCGGCCTTGACGGCGGTCTTTTCTTTCAGGACGGTGGTGGTGCCGTCTTTGCCGACCAGCTCGATGCGCAGGCTGTCGTCAGCTTCGATCAGTGCGGCCTTCTCGCTGCCGTAGAAGTCGCCCTGGGTCATGTGGGCAACGTGCGACTTGGAGTCGGCGGCCCAGGCGCCCATCTTGTGCGGGTGCTTGCGGGCGTAGTTCTTGACCGACAGCGGCGCGCGGCGGTCGGAGTTGCCTTCGCGCAGCACCGGGTTCACGGCGGAGCCCTTGATGCGGTCGTAGCGGGCACGGGACTCTTTTTCGTCCGCGGTGGCCGGCTCGTCGGCGTAGTCAGGGATGTTGAAGCCCTTGCCTTGCAGTTCCTTGATCGCGGCCTTGAGCTGCGGTACCGAGGCGCTGATGTTCGGCAGCTTGATGATGTTGGCTTCAGGGGTGGTAGCCAGCTGGCCCAGTTCCGCCAGGTGATCGCCTACTTGCTTCTCTGCGCCCAGTTGCTCCGGGAAGGCGGCAAGGATACGGCCGGCCAGGGAGATGTCGCGAGTTTCGACGGCGATGTCAGCCGAAGCGGTGAAGGCTTCGACGATCGGCAGCAGCGAGTAGGTGGCGAGGGCGGGGGCTTCGTCGGTGAAGGTATAGATGATCTTGGAACGGGTGGGCATGCGGGTTAACTCTCTGTGTGCTGAGCGTGCTCGAGTCTCGTGGTGCGCAGGGTAGGCGCATCGCCCTGGCAGCGCCATGAGCGGAAAGTCGAGAGGCTGCGAGCGGTGATGGTGGATGCATCAGTCGAGCGTCAATGCTGAGCTGCGGTAACAACCCAGGCTTTTCGGCCATTCATGGCCAAGGGCGGTCCGCATTTTCCTGGGATTCGCCCCGATGACCCTACGGTCGCGGCGGAGTATACCAAACCATTCGGGCTAATCAGCAAGGCCAAGTGATATCGGCCCATTTATAAGACCAAAGACGTAGCTGCAATGTGGCGGGTTGTCGCACGCCTTGCAGGTCGGCAGATGTGGTTTAGGCTCAGTGGATCGCACGATGTCCAATCACACCCGACAGCGGAGTAGTGCAAGCATGGGATACCAGAAAATCAAGGTTCCGACCGACGGCACCAAGATCACCGTCAATGCAGACCATTCGCTCAACGTTCCTGACAACCCCATCATTCCTTATATCGAAGGCGACGGGATTGGCGTCGATGTCTCGCCGGTAATGATCAAAGTGGTGGATGCGGCCGTTCAGAAGGCTTACGGCGGCAAGCGCAAGATCGCCTGGATGGAGGTATATGCTGGCGAAAAAGCCACCCAGGTATACGACCAGGACACCTGGTTGCCGCAGGAAACCCTCGATGCCGTGCGGGACTACGTGGTGTCGATCAAGGGCCCGTTGACCACCCCGGTGGGGGGTGGCATCCGTTCGCTCAACGTAGCCCTGCGCCAGCAACTGGACCTGTATGTGTGCCTGCGCCCGGTGCTGTGGTTCCAGGGGGTGCCGAGCCCGGTGAAAAAGCCCGGCGATGTCGACATGGTGATCTTCCGCGAGAACTCCGAGGACATTTATGCCGGTATCGAGTGGAAGGCCGGTTCGCCTGAGGCGAACAAGGTGATCAAGTTCCTCAAGGAGGAAATGGGCGTCACCAAGATCCGCTTCGACCAGGACTGCGGCATCGGCGTCAAGCCGGTATCGCGCGAGGGCACCAAGCGCCTGGTGCGCAAGGCCCTGCAGTACGTGGTGGACAACGACCGCGAGTCGCTGACCCTGGTGCACAAGGGCAACATCATGAAGTTCACCGAGGGTGCCTTCAAGGACTGGGGATACGAAGTGGCCCGTGACGAGTTTGGTGCCGAACTGCTCGATGGCGGCCCGTGGATGAAGTTCAAGAACCCGAAAAGCGGCCGTGAAGTCATCGTCAAGGACGCCATCGCTGACGCCATGCTGCAACAGATTTTGCTGCGCCCGGCCGAGTATGACGTGATCGCCACCCTCAACCTCAACGGCGACTACCTGTCCGATGCGCTGGCGGCGGAAGTGGGGGGTATCGGCATTGCGCCGGGCGCCAACCTGTCCGACACCGTGGCCATGTTCGAGGCTACCCACGGCACCGCGCCCAAGTATGCCGGGCAGGACAAGGTAAACCCGGGCTCGGTGATCCTCTCGGCAGAGATGATGCTGCGGCACATGGGCTGGACCGAGGCGGCCGACCTGATCATCAAGGGCACCAACGGCGCCATTGCGGCCAAGACCGTGACCTACGACTTCGAGCGCCTGATGGACGGCGCCACGCTGGTGAGCAGTTCAGGCTTTGGCGACGCCATGATCAAGCATATGTAAGGCAATATAAAACCGGCCGCTCCTGTAAAGAAGCGGCCGGTTGTTTCGTATACCGGCACAGCGCAGGCAGTCAGGCTTTGGCAGTTTCGCTCTGCGGCTCGCCCAGGGTTCTGTCGGGCTCTGCCGCGGCCACCGCAGCGTCCTTGATTTCGACGGCGTGCAAACCTTTGGGGCCCTGTACGATGTCGAATACTACGGATTGGCCTGCCTTGAGGGTTTTGTATCCGTCCATCCGGATGGCCGAATAATGGGCGAACAGGTCATCGGATTTACCTTCCTCATTGATGAATCCATAGCCCTTGGCATTGTTGAACCACTTGACTTTACCGCTTGCCATCCCTATGTCCCTCTGCAAAGGACTCCATCACTGGAGTATCATCCACTTCATCCGCATACGAACCTTGCGAAAAATCTGGTTGACTGCGCGGATCTTTATCGACCACGGTGGGTTCTTATTGGTTGTAACACCGTTTTGCCGATAGTCAAGGTCGCCCGGCGCCTGCGCCGGCCGTGGCCTATGCCGTCAACCCACAACCTTAACCTGACGCTCATGATGAAATTCTTTCCATGCATGCACCTAGTGAGATTCGACTAACATTCAATCAGGATCGCCCGCAAACGAATGAGGACGACGGCTCGGGTCTTGCAGTCCAGGAAGCCAAGCCGATCCTGCAGGCGCCACCGATGTACAAGGTGGTTTTGTTCAACGATGACTACACGCCAATGGATTTCGTCGTCGAAGTGCTCGAGACGTTCTTCAGTCTGAACCGCGAGCTGGCGACCAAGATCATGCTGACCGTCCATACAGAAGGGCGGGCAGTGTGCGGATTGTTTACCCGTGACATCGCCGAAACAAAGGCTATGCAGGTCAACCAATACGCCAGGGAAAGCCAGCATCCGCTACTCTGTGAAATCGAGAAGGACGGTTAATCGCCGACCACTTGGGTATGAGGTGAAGCTATGTTAAACCGCGAGCTCGAAGTCACCCTCAATCTGGCCTTCAAGGAGGCCCGTTCGAAACGTCATGAGTTCATGACCGTCGAACATCTGCTGCTGGCACTCCTTGACAATGAGGCTGCCGCGACCGTTCTGCGCGCCTGTGGCGCCAATCTCGACAAGCTCAAGCACGACCTGCAAGAGTTCATCGATTCCACCACGCCGTTGATTCCTGTCAACGATGAAGACCGTGAAACCCAGCCGACCCTGGGTTTCCAGCGCGTACTGCAGCGTGCCGTGTTCCACGTACAGAGCTCTGGCAAGCGCGAAGTGACCGGCGCCAACGTGCTGGTGGCGATCTTCAGCGAACAGGAAAGCCAGGCCGTGTTCCTGCTCAAGCAGCAGAGCGTAGCCCGCATCGACGTGGTCAACTACATCGCCCATGGCATCTCCAAGGTGCCGGGGCATGGCTCGCAGTCTGATAGCGACCAGGAAATGCAGGACGATGAGGGCGGTGAAACCTCCTCTTCGAGCAACCCGCTGGACGCCTATGCCAGCAACTTGAACGAGCTGGCCCGTGCCGGCCGTATCGACCCGCTGGTAGGCCGCGAGCAGGAAGTTGAGCGCGTGGCGCAAATCCTTGCCCGTCGGCGCAAGAACAACCCGCTGCTGGTGGGTGAGGCTGGCGTGGGCAAGACGGCCATCGCCGAAGGCCTGGCCAAGCGCATTGTCGATGGCCAGGTGCCCGACCTGCTGGCGCAGAGTGTCGTGTACTCCCTCGACCTTGGCGCGCTGCTGGCGGGTACCAAGTACCGCGGCGACTTCGAGAAGCGCTTCAAGGCGCTGCTCGGTGAGCTGCGCAAACGCCCGCAGGCGATCCTGTTCATCGACGAAATCCACACCATCATCGGTGCGGGTGCGGCGTCAGGCGGGGTGATGGATGCCTCCAACCTGCTCAAGCCGTTGCTGTCGTCTGGTGAGATCCGTTGCATTGGCTCGACCACCTTCCAGGAGTTCCGCGGCATCTTCGAGAAGGATCGTGCCCTGGCACGGCGCTTCCAGAAGGTGGATGTCAGCGAACCGTCGGTCGAAGACACCGTGGGCATTCTGCGCGGCCTGAAGGGGCGCTTCGAAAGCCACCACAATATCGAGTACAGCGACGAAGCCCTGCGCGCCGCCGCCGAACTGGCCTCGCGTTACATCAATGACCGGCACATGCCGGACAAGGCCATCGACGTGATCGACGAAGCCGGTGCCTATCAGCGCCTGCAACCGGAGGCCAACCGCGTCAAGCGTATCGATGTGCCGCAGGTCGAAGACATCGTCGCCAAGATCGCGCGAATTCCGCCGAAACATGTCAGCAGTTCCGACAAGGAGTTGCTGCGTAACCTCGAGCGTGACCTGAAACTGACCGTGTTCGGTCAGGATCAGGCCATCGATTCGCTGTCTACCGCCATCAAACTGTCCCGCGCTGGCCTCAAGTCGCCAGACAAGCCTGTCGGTTCGTTCCTGTTCGCTGGCCCTACCGGCGTCGGCAAGACGGAAGCGGCGCGGCAGCTGGCCAAGGCGCTGGGCGTGGAGCTGGTGCGTTTCGACATGTCCGAGTACATGGAGCGCCACACCGTGTCGCGCCTGATCGGTGCGCCTCCTGGTTACGTTGGCTTTGACCAGGGTGGTTTGCTGACCGAGGCGATCACCAAGCAACCGCACTGCGTATTGCTGCTCGATGAAATCGAGAAGGCCCACCCGGAAGTCTTCAACTTGCTGCTGCAGGTGATGGACCACGGGACCCTGACCGACAACAACGGGCGCAAGGCCGACTTCCGTAACGTGATCCTGATCATGACCACCAACGCTGGCGCGGAAACCGCGGCACGGGCCTCGATCGGCTTCACCCATCAGGACCATGCTTCCGATGCTATGGAAGTGATCCGCAAGAGCTTCACGCCAGAGTTCCGCAACCGCCTGGACACCATCATCCAGTTCGGCCGCCTGAGCCACGAAACGATCAAAAGCATCGTCGACAAGTTCCTTATCGAACTGCAGGCGCAGCTGGAAGACAAGCGTGTGCTGCTGGAAGTCAGCGATGAGGCGCGCGGCTGGCTGGCGGCGTCGGGCTACGACGTGCAGATGGGTGCGCGGCCGATGGCGCGGTTGATCCAGGACAAGATCAAGCGGCCGCTGGCCGAGGAGATCCTGTTTGGTGAACTGGCCGAGCATGGCGGTGTGGTGCACATCGACCTGCGCGATGACGAACTGGTGTTCGACTTCGAGACCACGGCTGAGGTGGCGTGATATTGGGGCCGCTTTGCGGCCCATTCGCAGCACAAGGCCTTTGTAGGAGCAGCCTTGCGCTGCGAATGGGCTGCAAAGCAGCCCCTTGCAATCTGACAGGCACAAAAAAGCCCGGCACATGGCCGGGCTTTTTCATGGCTGGAGCTTAGCGCGCACGGTAAGTGATGCGGCCCTTGCTCAGGTCGTACGGCGTCAGCTCGACGCGGACCTTGTCGCCAGTGAGAATACGGATGTAGTTTTTGCGCATCTTTCCGGAGATGTGCGCGGTTACGACGTGCCCGTTTTCCAACTCCACGCGGAACATGGTGTTGGGCAGGGTGTCGACGACAGTACCTTCCATTTCGAAGCTGTCTTCTTTCGACATGCAGTTGAGCCCTCGGATCCAGTGTTAGCCCGACGCATATCCGCACCGGGCAAAAAAGTGGCGCCGATTATGCCGGAAATCTGCGTGTCAAGCCAATGCTTTCAGTTGAGGGTGACCCAGCGCTGGTTTATCAGCAACTCGATGGGCCGATACTGCGTCTTGTAGTTCATTTTCTTGCAGTTCTTGATCCAGTAGCCCAGGTAAACCGCCTCCAGGCCCTGGCGCACGGCCTCGGTGATCTGCCAGAGGATGGCGAAGCGGCCAAGGCTGCGTCGCTCCTCGTCCGGCTCGTAGAAGGTGTACACCGCCGACAGGCCATTGGGCAGCAGGTCGCACACTGCCACCGCCAGCAACCGGCCTTCCAGGCGGAACTCGTAGAACCAGCAGAACGGCAGGTCGCGCACCAGAAAGGTAGAAAACTGGTCGCGGCTGGGCGGGTACATGTCACCGTCGGCGTGGCGCGTTTCGATATAGCGCCGGTACAACTCGAAGTACTCCTCCTTGAACGTCGGGCGCGCGGCGCTCACGGTCAGGTCGGCGTTGCGCTTGAGAATGCGCCGTTGCTGGCGGTTGGGAATGAAGCGCGCCGCCGGGATGCGCGCCGGCACACAGGCGTTGCAGTTCTGGCAGTGGGGGCGGTACAGGTGGTCGCCACTGCGCCGAAAGCCCATTTCCGACAGGTCCGCGTACACGTTCACGTCCATCGGCTGGCTGGGGTCGAGGAACAGTGTGGTCGCCTGCTCGTCAGGCAGGTAGCTGCAGGAGTGGGGCTGAGTGGCATAAAACTTCAACCGCGCCAACTCTGTCATGATCAACCCCTTCGGTGAGACTTTGTTTTAAGTGTAAGCCAGCTATGGCAACTCGCCTAGGCAACCCACGTTGCGCTGTTGGGCTGGTCGAGGTGGCGTGCCAGGTAGCCGGCGAACTCGGCGCGGCTAATGGCATGGGCGCCCAGGCTGTGCAGGTGGTTGGTGGGCATCTGGCAGTCGATCAGCACGAAGCCGGCTTCGCGCAGGTGGTTGACCAGGGTCACGAAGCCAACCTTGGAGGCGTTGTCGGCGCGGCTGAACATCGATTCGCCGAAGAACAGCTGGCCCATGGCCAGGCCGTACAGGCCGCCGACCAGCTCGCCGTCCTGGCGTACCTCCACCGAATGCGCGATGCCACGGCGGTGCAGTTCGCAGTAGGCGTTGCGCATGGTGTCGGTGATCCAGGTGCCGTCGGCGTAGTCGCGTGGTGCAGCGCAGGCAGCGATGACGGCGGCAAAGTCGGTGTCGAAGCTGACCTGGTAGCGGCCCTGGCGCATCAGCTTGGCCAGCGAGCGGGAAACATGCAGTTGGTCGGGCAGCAGCACCGTGCGCGGGTCGGGTGACCACCACAGGATCGGCTGGCCGTCCTGGTACCACGGGAAGCAGCCATGGCGGTAGGCCTGCACCAGGCGCTCGGGGCTCAGGTCGCCGCCAGCGGCAAGCAGCCCGTTGGGGTCGTGCAGGGCCTTTTCCAGGGGCGGGAAGGTCAGCGAGTCGCGGGTCAGCCAGGTAAGCATGGTCTATCGTGCGGTGGGGGAGGGGAGAGGGCAGCATGGCGCGGGTGAAAAGCAGGGTCAATCTCTTTGGCTGCCTCAACGCCAGCGTTGCAGTTTGTAGGAGCAGCCTTGCGCTGCGAAGAGGCCGGTGCTGCCACAGCAGATTCATGGCCTTACCGGCCTCTTCGCAGCACAAGGCTGCTCCTACAGAGAGGCAGTGCAGTTTCGGCAATTCTGGGCAATTTCCTGCACATTCATGAAAACGCCGGCACCATCCGCTACATTTGCGGTCACACCTGTGCAAAAACACAGCATAAGCCTTTGTCACAAAAGAAAATGCATGCTCAAATTGCAGCCATGTGAAAGTCGCCCCCGGCAAACCCCCCATGCGGCGTGCCGCCATGGCGGCTGGCGGGCAGTAATGTTAAAAGTAGTGGTTCATTGGCCGCACAGCTGCCGATCACTATTGGACGCGCACCACGCGCAGGAATAGACGCGTTTTGAAGAAATCCACCGCAACCCCAGCTCCTTTGCCTGTGCCCCTGTGGCGGCAGCAGCTGCATTACCGCCTCAAGGAAGGTGCGTTGATCGCGATCGGCGCCCTGTGCCTGTACCTGTGGATGGCGCTGCTGACCTACGACACCTCCGACCCAGGCTTCAGCCACACCAGCAACGTCGACCAGGTGCAGAACGCCGCCGGGCGGGCCGGTGCCTACTTCGCCGACATCCTGTTCATGGTGCTGGGTTACTTCGCCTACATCTTCCCGCTGTTGCTGGCGGTCAAGACCTGGCAGATCTTCCGCGAGCGCCATCAGCCGTGGGACTGGAGCGGCTGGCTGTTCTCCTGGCGATTGATCGGCCTGGTGTTCCTGGTGCTGTCCGGTGCAGCGCTGGCGCATATCCACTTCCATCCGCCGGCGAGCATGCCGTTTTCCGCGGGTGGCGCGCTGGGCGAGAGCCTTGGCGAGCTGGCGCGCAACCTGCTGAACGTGCAGGGCAGTACGCTGATGTTCATTGCCCTGTTCCTGTTCGGCCTGACCGTGTTCACCGATTTGTCGTGGTTCAAGGTGATGGACCTGACCGGCAAGATCACCCTCGACCTGTTCGAGTTGGTGCAGGGCGCCGCCAACCGCTGGTGGGAGGCGCGCAACGAGCGCAAACGCCTGGAGGCGCAGCTGCGTGAGGACGAGCCAGTCTTCAAGGCACCGCCGACGGCTGCCGACAAGCGGGAACCGGCCAAACCGGCGTTGCGCGAGCGCATCTTCAAGCGTGAAGAAACGCCCGCCCAGCCTGTTGTGCAACGCGAACCGACCCTTGCCCGTGAGCCCGTGGTGCCGCGCGAGCCGGTAGTGGCGCGTGAAGCCGTGGTGCCCCGCGAGCAGCCTGCGGGCCCGACCATCGTGCCACCGGCAGCGGCCAAGGCACCTGAGCCGAGCAAGCGCGTGATGAAAGAGAAGCAGGCGCCGCTGTTCGTCGACAGCGCCATCGAAGGCACCCTGCCGTCGATCTCGATTCTCGACCCGGCCGAGCAGAAAAAGATCGAGTACTCGCCAGAATCCCTGGCCAGTGTCGGCCAGTTGCTGGAAATCAAGCTCAAGGAATTCGGCGTTGAAGTGGCGGTGGACTCGATCCACCCAGGCCCAGTGATTACCCGTTATGAAATCCAGCCGGCCGCTGGCGTGAAGGTCAGCCGCATCGCCAACCTGGCCAAGGACCTGGCGCGTTCGCTGGCCGTGACCAGCGTGCGAGTGGTTGAGGTAATCCCTGGCAAGACCACCGTGGGTATCGAGATCCCCAACGAAAACCGGCAGATGGTGCGCTTCTCCGAAGTGCTGGCCACGCCGCAGTTCGAGGAGCAGAAATCGCCGGTCACCCTGGCCCTGGGCCACGACATCGGCGGCAAGCCGGTGATCACCGACCTGGCCAAGATGCCACACCTGCTGGTGGCCGGTACCACCGGCTCCGGTAAGTCGGTGGGTGTGAACGCGATGATCCTGTCGATCCTGTTCAAGTCTGGCCCGGAAGACGCGCGGTTGATCATGATCGACCCGAAAATGCTCGAACTGTCGATCTACGAAGGCATCCCGCATTTGCTGTGCCCGGTGGTTACCGACATGAAGGACGCTGCCAACGCCCTGCGCTGGAGCGTGGCCGAGATGGAGCGGCGCTACAAGCTGATGGCGGCCATGGGCGTGCGTAACCTTGGCGGCTTCAACCGCAAGATCAAGGATGCCGAGGAAGCCGGCGAGGTCATCCATGACCCGCTGTTCCGCCGCGAGAGCATGGACGACGTGCCGCCTGCGCTGAAAACCCTGCCGACAATCGTGGTGGTGGTCGACGAATTCGCCGACATGATGATGATCGTCGGCAAGAAGGTCGAAGAGCTGATTGCCCGTATCGCCCAGAAAGCGCGGGCGGCGGGTATCCACCTGATTCTTGCCACCCAGCGCCCGTCGGTGGACGTGATCACCGGCCTGATCAAGGCCAACATCCCGACCCGCATGGCGTTCCAGGTGTCGAGCAAGATCGACTCGCGCACCATCATCGACCAAGGTGGCGCCGAGCAGCTGCTGGGCCACGGTGACATGCTGTACATGCCGCCGGGTACCAGCCTGCCGATCCGCGTGCACGGTGCGTTCGTCTCCGACGACGAAGTGCACCGCGTGGTGGAAGCGTGGAAGCTGCGCGGCGCGCCGGACTACAACGACGACATCCTCAACGGCGTGGAAGAGGCCGGCAGCGGCTTTGAAGGCGGCGGCGGTGGTGGCGATGGCGATGATTCGGAAAGCGACGCCCTGTATGATGAGGCCGTGCAATTCGTGCTGGAAAGCCGCCGTGCGTCGATCTCGGCCGTGCAACGCAAGCTGAAGATCGGCTACAACCGCGCCGCCCGCATGATCGAAGCCATGGAAATGGCTGGCGTGGTCACCCCGATGAACAGCAACGGCTCGCGGGAAGTGATTGCCCCGGGCGGCCCGCGCGACTGATGAATACCTTGCCGGGCGCCAACGGTGGCGCCCGGCCTTTTCAATGCTCAATGAGGATTACCATGCGCGCGATTCGCATGCTGTTGGTTTCTGCCCTTGCTCTGGGCAGCGTTTCGGCTTTTGCCGGTGAGCAAGATGTACAACGCCTGACCCAGCTGCTTGAAAAGTCGCAGACCATCGAGGCCAATTTCTCTCAATTGACCTTGGGTGCCGACGGCGCCAGCCTGCAGGAAACCGCTGGCCAGATGACCGTCAAGCGCCCCGGCCTGTTCTACTGGCACACCAATGCGCCGCAGGAGCAGGTGGTGGTGTCTGATGGCAAGATGGTTACCCTGTGGGACCCGGACCTGGAACAGGCCACCGTCAAGAAGCTCGACGTGCGCCTGAACCAGACCCCGGCACTGCTATTGTCCGGTGACGTGTCGAAGATCAGCCAGAGTTTCGACATCGTCTCGAAAGAGCAGGGCGAAGTAATGGACTTCACCCTCAAGCCGAAGACCAAGGACACCCTGTTCGATTCGCTGCGCGTGTCGTTCCGCAAGGGCCTGATCAATGACATGCAGCTGATCGACAGCGTCGGCCAGCGCACCAATATCCTGTTCAATGGCGTCAAGGCCAACCAGGCGGTGCCGGACAGCAAGTTCAAGTTCGACATCCCCAAGGGCGCGGACGTGATCAAGGAGTAACCGGAGCTCGTCATGGACCTGTTTCGAAGCGAACCCGTTGCCCAGCCCCTGGCCGCCCGCCTGCGCCCGTCCAACCTGGACGAATACGTCGGCCAGGAGCACCTGCTGGCACGCGGCAAACCGCTGCGTGAGGCGCTGGAGCAGGGCGCGCTGCACTCGATGATCTTCTGGGGGCCGCCTGGGGTGGGCAAGACCACCCTGGCGCGGCTGCTGGCGCAGTTCTGCGATGCGCACTTCGAGACGGTGTCGGCGGTACTGGCCGGGGTCAAAGAGATTCGCCAGGCGGTCGAGGTAGCCAAGCAGCAGGCCGGCCAGTATGGCCGGCGCACCATCCTGTTCGTCGACGAAGTGCACCGCTTCAACAAGTCGCAGCAGGACGCCTTTTTACCCTATGTGGAAGACGGCACCCTGCTGTTCATCGGCGCCACCACCGAGAACCCGTCGTTCGAGCTGAACAACGCGCTGCTGTCGCGGGCGCGGGTGTATGTGCTCAAGAGCCTGGACGAGGCGGCCCTGCGCAAGCTGGTCAACCGTGCGCTGACGGAAGAGCGTGGCCTGGGCAAGCGCAACCTGCGGGTGGGCGACGACGCCTTCAAGATGCTGATGGCCGCCGCCGACGGTGATGGCCGGCGCATGCTCAATTTCCTTGAGAACGCCTCGGACCTGGCGGAAGACGGCAGCGAAATCGACGTCGAGATGCTGCAGAGCCTGCTGGGTGACAGCCGTCGCCGCTTCGACAAGGGCGGCGAGGCGTTCTACGACCAGATTTCCGCGCTGCACAAGTCGGTGCGCGGCTCCAACCCCGATGGCGCCCTGTACTGGTTTGCCCGCATGCTCGACGGCGGCTGCGACCCGCTGTATATCGCCCGCCGCGTGGTGCGCATGGCCAGCGAGGACATCGGCAACGCCGACCCGCGCGCGCTTGGCCTGTGCCTGGCGGCCTGGGACGTGCAGGAGCGCCTGGGCAGCCCCGAGGGCGAACTGGCGGTGGCCCAGGCCATTACCTACCTGGCCTGTGCGCCAAAGAGCAACGCGGTGTACATGGGCTTCAAGACCGCCCTGCGCGAAGCGGCCGAGCATGGCTCGCTGGAAGTGCCGTTGCACCTGCGCAACGCCCCGACCAAGCTGATGAAACAACTGGGCTATGGCGACGAGTACCGTTATGCCCACGATGAACCCGATGCCTACGCCGCTGGTGAAGATTACTTCCCCGATGAGCTGGAGCCACGCCCGTACTACCAGCCGGTGCCCCGTGGCCTGGAACTGAAGATTGGCGAGAAGCTGCGCCACCTGGCCGACCTCGATCGCAACAGCCCCCGCCAGCGGAGAAAACCGTGATTGCACTCATTGCCGCCGTCAGCGCGGGCGGTATCGCCGGCACCTTGTTGCGCTTCGCTACCGCCAACTGGGTAGCGGCCCACTGGCCACGTCACTTCTATGCCGGTACGCTGGCAGTCAACCTGGTTGGCTGCCTGCTGATCGGCCTGCTCTATGGCTTGTTCTTGCACAAGCCGCTGGCGCCGGTCGAGCTGCGCGCTGGCTTGATTGTCGGCTTCCTCGGAGGCCTTACAACCTTTTCCTCTTTCTCGCTCGATACCGTGCGCCTGATGGAAAGCGGGCAAGTGCCCCTTGCCTTGGGCTATACCAGTATCAGCGTGGTGGGCGGGCTGCTCGCGACCTGGGCCGGTCTGTCTTTGACCCGATTCTGAACCAACACCTACCTATAACGAGAGAACGATATGCTCGATTCCAAACTGTTACGCGGCCAACTTCAGGAAGTGGCGCAACGCCTGGCCTCCCGTGGCTTCAGCCTGGATGTCGCGCGCATCGAATCACTGGAAGAGCGCCGCAAGGCGGTGCAGACCCGTACCGAGCAGCTGCAGGCCGAGCGTAACGCCCGTTCCAAGTCCATCGGCCAGGCCAAGGCCAAGGGCGAAGACATCGCGCCACTGATGGCCGACGTCGAGCGCATGGCTAACGAGCTGGCTGCCGGCAAGACCGAACTGGACGGCATTCAGGCCGAACTGGACGGTATCCTGCTGACCATCCCCAACCTGCCGGACGCCAGCGTACCGGTCGGAGCCAGCGAGGATGACAACGTCGAAGTGCGCCGTTGGGGTACGCCGACCGCCTTTGACTTTGTAATCAAGGACCACGTCGCCCTCGGCGAAGTCAGCGGTGGCCTGGACTTCGAGGCCGCAGCCAAGCTGTCTGGTGCCCGCTTTGCCGTGCTGCGTGGCCCGATCGCCCGCCTGCACCGCGCCCTGGCGCAGTTCATGATCAACCTGCACACCGGCGAGCACGGCTACGAGGAGCACTACACCCCGTACCTGGTGCAAGCGCCTGCCTTGCAGGGCACTGGCCAGCTGCCGAAGTTCGAGGAAGACCTGTTCAAGATCACCCGCGAAGGTGAAGCTGACTTCTACCTGATCCCGACTGCCGAAGTGTCGCTGACCAACCTGGTAGCGGGTGAAATCCTCGACGCCAAGCAGCTGCCGCTGAAACTGGTTGCCCACACCCCTTGCTTCCGCAGTGAAGCCGGTGCTTCTGGCCGTGACACCCGCGGCATGATCCGCCAGCACCAGTTCGACAAGGTCGAGATGGTGCAGGTGGTGGAACCGGCCAAGTCGATGGAAGCCCTGGAAGGCCTGACCGCCAACGCCGAGCGCGTGCTGCAGCTGCTGGAGCTGCCGTACCGCGTGCTGGCCCTGTGCACCGGAGACATGGGCTTTGGTGCGGTGAAAACCTACGACCTGGAAGTGTGGGTACCGAGCCAGGACAAGTACCGCGAAATCAGCTCGTGCTCCAACTGTGGCGACTTCCAGGCACGCCGCATGCAGGCCCGCTGGCGCAACCCGGAAACCGGCAAGCCAGAGCTGGTGCACACCCTCAACGGCTCCGGCCTGGCCGTAGGCCGTACCCTGGTTGCCGTGCTGGAAAACTACCAGCAGGCCGACGGTTCTATCCGTGTACCGGACGTGCTGAAGCCGTACATGGGCGGCGTCGAGGTCATCCGCTAAATGGATTACCTGCCGCTGTTCCACAAGCTGCAAGGCGGCCGCGTGCTGGTCGTCGGTGGCGGTGAGATCGCCTTGCGCAAGGCGCGCCTGCTGGCGGATGCCGGTAGCGAGCTGCGCGTGGTGGCGCCGGAGGTCGACGGCCAGTTGGCTGCGTTGGCCCGGGAAGGTGGCGGTGAGGTGCTGGTGCGTGGCTATCAGGCAGCCGACCTGGTCGGTTGCCGGCTGGTGATCGCGGCTACCGACGACCCTGAGCTGAATGCCCAGGTGTCGGCGGATGCGCAGGCACTCAGCCTGCCCGTCAACGTGGTGGATGCCCCGGCCCTGTGCACGGTGATCTTCCCGGCGATTGTCGACCGTTCACCACTGGTGATTGCGGTATCCAGTGGCGGTGACGCCCCGGTGTTGGCGCGTTTGATCCGCGCCAAGCTGGAGGCCTGGATTCCGTCGGCCTATGGTGAGCTGGCCGGGCTGGCTGCGCGTTTCCGGCACAAGGTCAAAACCTTGTACCCGGACGTCAACCAGCGTCGCGGCTTCTGGGAAACCGTGTTCCAGGGGCCGATTGCCGAGCGCCAGCTGGCCGGGCAGGGCGCTGAGGCCGAACGCCTGTTGCAGGCGATGGTGGATGGCGCGCCGGTGCAGCAGGGTGGTGAGGTGTACCTGGTAGGTGCTGGCCCGGGCGACCCGGACTTGCTCACCTTCCGCGCCTTGCGCCTGATGCAGCAGGCCGATGTGGTGCTGTACGACCGCCTGGTGGCGCCTGCCATTATCGAGATGTGCCGGCGTGATGCCGAGCGCATCTACGTGGGCAAGCGCCGTGCTGACCATTCCGTGCCCCAGGACCAGATCAACCGCCTGCTGGTCGACCTGGCCAAGCAGGGCAAACGCGTGTTGCGCCTGAAGGGTGGCGACCCGTTCATCTTCGGCCGGGGTGGCGAAGAGATCGAAGAGCTGGCCGAGCATGGCATCCCGTTCCAGGTGGTGCCGGGCATTACTGCGGCCAGTGGCTGTTCCGCTTATGGCGGTATACCGCTGACTCACCGCGACTACGCCCAGTCGGTGCGTTTCGTCACCGGGCACCTGAAGGATGGCACCAGCAACCTGCCGTGGAATGACCTGGTGGCGCCGGCGCAGACGTTGGTGTTCTACATGGGGTTGGTCGGTTTGCCGACCATCTGTGCCGAGCTGATTCGCCATGGCCGGGCGGCAAGTACCCCGGCGGCGTTGGTGCAGCAGGGGACTACGCGTAACCAGCGGGTGTTCACCGGTACTTTGGCGGACTTGCCAGAGCTGGTGGCCCGGCATGAAGTGCATGCGCCGACCCTGGTGATTGTGGGGGAAGTGGTGCAGTTGCGTGACAAGCTGGCCTGGTTCGAAGGTTCGCAGAACAGCTGAAATTGTCGGGGCCGCTTTGCGGCCCATTCGCAGCACAAGGCTGCTCCTACAGGGATCGCGTGAAGCTCTGCGTGATTCCTGTAGGAGCAGCCTTGTGCTGCGAATGGGCTGCAAAGCAGCCCCGGCTATCTCAAGCCTGCCAGATCCCTTTCCCCACCAACATCTCCCGATCATGCGGCAAGCCAAAGTCCTGCAAAGGCCCCTTAGGCACGATCCCGGTCGGGTTGATGGTCTTGTGGCTCATGTAATAGTGCTTCTGGATATGCTCCATATCCACCGTCCCCGCCACCCCCGGCCACTGGTACAGCTCACGCAGCCAGTTCGACAGGTTGTGATAGTCACTGAGGCGGCGCAGGTTGCACTTGAAGTGCCCGTGGTACACCGCATCGAAGCGCACCAGCGTGGTAAACAGGCGTACATCGGCCTCGGTCAGGTACTCACCGGCCAGGTAGCGGTTACGGCTCAGCACGTCTTCCAGATGATCCAGCTCGTTGAACACATCGTCGAACGCTGCCTCGTAGGCGTCTTGCGTGGTGGCAAAGCCTGCGCGGTACACGCCATTGTTCACCGCCGGGTAAATGCGCTCGTTCAATGCCTCGATGGTCGGCCGCAGTGGCTCGGGGTACAGGTCCAGCGTATTGCCGGTCAGTTCGTTGAACGCGCTGTTGAAGATGCGGATGATCTCCGACGACTCGTTGTTGACGATACGTTTCTCTTGCTTGTCCCACAGCACAGGCACGGTCACGCGGCCGGTGTAATGCGGGTCATCCTGTGTATAGCGTTGGTGCAGGTACTGCAGGCCGTCGAGGTGGTCACCGCTGGAGCCTTGCTGCTGGTCGAAGGTCCAGCCATTGTCTTGCATCAGCCAGCTGACCACCGACACATCGATCAATGGCTCAAGGCCTTTCAGGGCACGCAAGATCAGGGTGCGGTGGGCCCATGGGCAGGCCAGCGAGACGTACAGGTGGTAACGGCCAGCCTCCGGGGCGGGCAGCTGATTGCGGCGCTGGGCGTTTTCGCGTTTGAACGTGCCGTCCTTGCCGTTTTCATACCACTGGTCGTGCCAGCGGCCGTCGATCAAAAGGCCCATGGTGAGCTCCTGAAACAAAGTTGTTTGTCGTTGGAGCCCAGTCTAGGCCAAATCGTTCGAACAAATAGCGCAAAGATCGGGGTGCTATTATCGGCTAAATCGATCTATTCCGCGTATTCCAATAGCCTTGCGCTGTCGCGAATGCCTGCTCGCGGTCTTGCCCCAGGCCACGCAGGGCCAAGGCCATGGTCGCGATCAGGGCCTTTTCGCCATAACTGTCTTCCACTTCACCGCGCCAGAACGCGCGCAGGTGCTCGGCCTGCAGGCTGCCCGGTTTGACATGGCGGCGCTCGCTCAGCGCTGGCCACTCTTCGTCCCACGCTTCGCCCGCCGTGGTGCCGTAGAGGTGGCTGATGACATCGGGGTTGACCTCGATCTCGCCGCCATCGCCCTTGATCACCACAGCATGGTCGCCCAACAGGCGGCTGGCCTCACGGTGCACGGCCTGGTAGCCAGGGTGGAAGATGCTTTGCAGGCCACAGCGTGCGCCCAGCGGGTTGAGTACCCGGGCCAGCGAATGGATGGGCGAGCGCAGGCCCAAGGTGTTGCGCAGGTCGATCATGCGCTGCAACTGCGGCGCCCAGTCGTGCAGCGGGAAGAACGCCAATTGGTGCTGGTCGAGGGCGTTGCCGGCGGCGGCCCAGTCGCGGCATAGCGGGATCTGCAGCAGGTCGAGCAGTTGCTCGCTGTACATGCGCCCGGCAGTGTGTGCGCCGCCGCCGTGCATCAGGATGCGCACGCCATTGCCGGCCAGGCACTTGGCCGCCAGCAGGTACCAGGGCAGGTGGCGCTTCTTGCCGGCGTAGGTGGGCCAGTCCAGGTCCACCGCAATGCTCGGTGCCTGCAGGTGGGCGCGCAGGGCCTCGGTGAAGCCGGCCAGCTCTTCGGCGCTTTCTTCCTTGTGGCGCAGCAGCATGAGGAAGGCACCCAGCTGGGTGTCTTCGACCTTGCCTTCCAGCAGCAGGGTCATCGCCGCGCGGGCTTCTTCGCGGGTCAGGCCGCGCGCGCCGCGCTTGCCTTTGCCAAGAATGCGCACGAATTCAGCGAACGGGTGTTCGGCGGGGGTCTCCAGGGTGAGGGGACGAGCTTCATTCAAGAGGGGCTGGGTCATATGCAGTTGGTCGGCTTGGGCAGGCCCGCCAGCTTGGCGGCAAGTTTGGCGGGGGTGCCATTGAACAGGCGGTTCAGGTGCGGGCTGTTGCCCTTTTCCGGGCCCAGCTTCAGGGCCGTGTACTTGATCAGCGGGCGCGTGGCCGGGGACAGCTGGTATTCCTGGTAGAACTGGCGCAGCAGTTCGAGGATTTCCCAATGGTCCGCCGTCAATGGGATACCCTCGCGCTCGGCCAAAGCCTCGGCGGCGGCGCGGGACCAGTCTTGCAGGTCGACCAGAAAGCCGTCCTTGTCCAGGGCGATCGCCTGATCGCCAACGTTGAGCGTACTCATAGCCAGCTGTTGACCTTGTCGTAATGCAGCGACAGTTCGACGAACCCGGCGTAGTCCACGGCCTTGGCCAGGTCGTTGTCGACCGCGCGGGCTTGCACATCCTCGTCCAGGGCGAACAGGCGCTGGGCCAGGCCGGCAGCTTGCAGCTGGCGGTGCGGCTCGCTGCCGCTGCGCAGGGCATACACCGCATCGCCGCACAGCAGCAACGCGTCGTATGTGCCGAGCAGGCGCAGGCAGCTGGCCAGGCGCTCGTCGCCAAACGGGGAGTGGGCAATTACATGCAGGGTTGTCATCAGAGCGTTACCACCTGGTCGAAACGGGCGATCAGCGCGGCAAGGGCCGCGTCATCCAGCACTTGCACCGGCAGCGCCAGGGCATCGACTGCCAGGCCGCGGCGGGTGAGGCTGTGGCTGCAGGCGAACAGCTCCTCGACACCGAACATCGGCAGCGCCTGCAGGTTGGCGGCCAGATTCTTCTGTTGCACGGCGGTGGGTTGCTGGCCGGGAGCGAGCTGGAACACCCCGTCGTCCAGGAACAGCATGCCCAGCGGCAGGTCGAAGGCCCCGCCTGCCAGGGCGATGTCCAGCGCTTCGCGGGCCGATGGGCCATTCCAGGGGGCCTGACGGCTGATGATCAACAAGGATTTGGCCATTTCAGTCGCCTCCAAAGCAGACAAGGCGGTCGGCAACCTGCGCCGCTTCATGCAGCTGGCCAAGCCCCGACAGTTCCCAAGGTTTGGGCAGGTTCACCGCCGGGCGCTGGTAACGGTTGGCTTCGGCCTCGTCGAGCACGCCACGGCGCAGGGCGGCGGCGATGCAAACCACGGCGTCCAGCTGGTGAGTCTCGATAAAGGCACGCCATTGGCTGGCCACGTCCAGTTCGTCCTGGGGCGCGACCACGTTGGCCGAGGCACTGTGCACCCCGTCCTGATAAAAGAACAGCCGGGCAATCTCATGCCCGCCGGCCAGCACTGCCTCGGCGTAGCGCAAGGCGCGCCGCGAGGAGGGCGCATGGGCCGGGGAGAACACCGCGATAGCGAATTTCATGGCTAACTCATGCAAAGGAATGCCGCCATGATAAAGCAAAAAAGCCCGCGCCCGCTTGTGCAAGCGGCGCGGGCTTTCTATGTATCCGTGTGCCCTACGCGACCCCTGTGGGAGCGGCCTTGTGTCGCGATGGGCTGCAAAGCAGCCCCATGGCCTTGTCAGAAGCACACAAGACTCAAGCCTGCTCCTTGCTCTCCGGCAAGAACCAGTTCAGCACCAGTGCACAGATCCCCCCGGTAGCCACACCCGACTCCAGCACATTGCGAATCGCCGCCGGCATATGCGCCAGGAACTCCGGCACCTGCGCCACGCCCAGGCCCAGCGCCAACGACACGGCAATGATCAGCAGCGCACGGCGGTCCAGCCGGGTGCTGGCCAGAATATTGATCCCCGAAGCCGCAACCGCCCCGAACATCACCATGGCCGCACCACCCAGCACCGGCTCCGGCACTGCCTGGATCACCCCGGCGACGCTCGGGAACAGCCCCAGCAGCACCAGCATCACGGCGATCCAGATACCGATATGTCGGCTGGCAATGCCGGTCAGCTGAATCACCCCGTTGTTCTGGGCAAAGATCGAGCTGGGGAAGGTATTGAACACACCGGCCAGCAGCGAGTTGGCACCGTTGACCAGCACGCCACCCTTGATCCGCTGCATCCATACCGGCCCTTCGACCGGCTGGCGCGACACCTTGCTGGTGGCGGTAACGTCACCGATGGCTTCCAGCGAAGTCACCAGGTAAATCACCAGCATCGGAATGAACAGCGCCCACGAGAAGCCCAGGCCGAAGTGCAGCGGCGTCGGCACCTGGAACAGCGCGGCCTCGTGCATGCCGGTAAAGTCCAGGCGGCCCATGTAGCCGGCCAGTGCATAGCCAACCGCCAGGGCAATGACGATGGCGCAGCTGCGCATCCACACTACCGGCACGCGGTTGAGGATCACGATGATCGCCAGCACCACGCCCGACAGCAGCAGGTTATCGCCGTTGGCAAAGGTGCCATTGGCCATGGCGCCGAAGCCGCCGCCCATGCTGATCAGGCCGACCTTGATCAAGGTGAGGCCGATCATCAGCACGACGATACCGGTCACCAGCGGGGTGATCAGGCGTTTGACGAACGGCAGGATGCGCGACACGCCCATCTCCACGAACGAGCCCGCAATCACCACGCCGAAGATGGCTGCCATCACACCCTCTACCGGCGTGCCTTGCTTGACCATCAGCGCGCCGCCCGCAATCAGCGGGCCGACAAAGTTGAAACTGGTGCCCTGCACAATCAGCAGCCCGGCGCCGAATGGGCCAAAGCGCTTGCACTGGACGAAGGTGGCGATACCCGAGATCACCAGCGACATGGAAACGATCAGGTTGGTATCACGCGCAGAAACGCCCAGCGCCTGGCAGATCAGCAGGCCAGGGGTAACGATCGGCACGATGATCGCCAGCAGGTGCTGCAGGGCAGCCAGCAGGCCGATCAGCAGCCGTGGCTTGTCCTCCAGGCCAAGCACCAGTTCATTGGCAGGCGCCGCTGCGCCTGGGCTGTGTTCGTGTGAGCTCATTGCTGAAAGCTGCCCCGGAAGAAAAAAGGAGCGCATTCTACGGGGTGAAGAGGGATTGCGGTAGAGAAAAGCACGATGGCGGCATGATCGGCGAGCATTTGCTTGTTTATCTGACTTTTTGGTCAGCAATTGCGGTTGGCGGGGTTGTGAGGGTGGGCCAGGTGTCCGCCTTGAGTTATAGGGAGGGGCAGAAATCGAGCGCCGCCCGCGCGGCGGTCGATTTATCAGGCACTGAACCTCTATCGACGTACACCCCGCACCCCAGTCCCCTTTCGAAAACCCACAAAAAAGCCCGCCGAAGCGGGCTTTCTCACACAGCAATCAATCAGTCATCGCGACCCATGATGCCAAACAGCTGCAGCAGGCTGACAAACAGGTTGTAGATCGACACATACAGGCTGATGGTCGCCATGATGTAGTTACGCTCGCCACCATGAATGATCGCGCTGGTCTGGAACAGGATGCAGACCGACGAGAACAGCACGAAGCCAGCGCTGATCGCCAGTTGCAGGCCGCTGATCTGGAAGAAGAAGCTGGCAACGACAGCACCCAGCAACACGAAGAAGCCCGCAGTGATGAAACCGCTGAGGAAGCTCATGTCCTTGCGGGTGATCAGCACATAAGCCGACAGGCCACCAAACACCAGCGCAGTCATGGCAAACGCCGAGCTGACCACTTCAGCGCCACCGGCCATGCCCAGGTAACGGTTGAGGATAGGGCCGAGGATGAAGCCCATGAAGCCGGTGAGGGCGAAGGTGGACACCAGGCCCCAAGCCGAATCACGCAGCTTGTTGGTCAGGAAGAACAGCCCGTAGAAGCCGATCAATACCACAAATATGTTCGGGTAGCCGACGCGCATCTGCTGGGCCACGAATGCCATGACACCGCTGAAGGCGAGGGTAAGCGCCAGCAGGCTGTACGTGTTGCGCAGGACCTTGCTGATCTCCTGCTGCTCGACCTGCTGGCCGTGGTGGACGGCGTAATCCTGTTCGCGCATGGCGACACTCCTTGGTAAAACCTGTGGTTTCAGACGTTCAGATGCTAGGAGTCTATCAGAGCTCCTGCAACCCGCGACACAGAGAGTTTGACAGCGTGTTTCATTACGGTATTATGGCGGCCGCAAAACGAGCTGGAAGCGTGGCCGAGTGGTTTAAGGCAACGGTCTTGAAAACCGTCGATGGGCAACTATCCTAGAGTTCGAATCTCTACGCTTCCGCCATATTCAAAGCCCTGATTATTCAGGGCTTTTTGCGTTTTTGGGGCCTGTAAAACGGGCTTCTGGAGCGGGTCAATTCAAAGGAGTGAGTGAATGTCCATTGTGCCTTTTGCACGTCTGGTTGCAGCGCTTGGCGTTGCCGTGAGCCTTACAGCCATTGCCGAAGACAGGGTGCCTGAACCCAACGAAGCGAATTGCTCGGGTGAAACCTATGAGCAAATCCTGGCGAGCCTCTCCAAGGAATGGGACCGCAATGAGTTCATCGCCAACTGCAAAAGCTTCCATGCTGCCAAAAAGATGACCAAGTGGAAGTTCGAAAAGAGCCCACCTGACAGCTTCTGAGCCCAGCCAAAGCCCCGGCAGAGATGCTGGGGCTTTGTTGCATCAGGTTGGGGCTGTAGGCGCTTTTCGAGCCAATGTCGGATGCCAGGCAAATCAGCGCATCATGCCCAGCTCGGCATCATCCATCAGTGCCTTGGCCAGCGCACTCAGATAGTGAGCAGCCCAGATCATCATCCGTTTCTCTTCCATCAATCCGATAATTGTCAGCTCCCGCGCGTACCCCATCAACTCCGAAGATTGCTCCCGGGCGCTTTTGCAGGGAATTCCGGCTTCGATGCGAAACAGTGGGTGGGTCTGGTTTTCACCCTGGTAGAACGTGGTCTTGCCTACTGTGGTTTGTTCGTTCGATTTGTCTGTAGTCATGGGTCCATCTCCCTGATCGGCTCAGTGCTGCATTCGCGGCTCGTTCGGCGTCTGTGCCTGAATCAATGCGGACTCAAGTAACGAGCGCAGGGACTCAAGTTCATGGGTCGTCGCCATCATCAGCACCGCTGCAGGTGACTTGGGCTGCATCAGCATCGCTTGTTGCGAAATGGCTAGCGCGCAGACGGCATATTCCGCGGCTTGGATGAGGGTATCTTCGAGGGAGTGGAGCGTGTGGGGTTGGTCGGGGACCATCTTGAGCATTGTTCAATTCCCTATTAGTGCTGCCACCCCTCAGCCGTCAAGCAAAAGGGTGGCAGCTGTACGAGGGTTGACGGACCGGCGGAATTGAGAAGCTCCGGCGCACGCAAGCGTGCCCGCACGTACAGCCACCATAAAAAGGTGCCATAACTCAAAACCATCGCGGCCCGTCAAAGCCGTGTCACTGATGGGCAGCGACAGGCCGAGACTAGAGCCCAAAAGGGCACCCGCAACGGAAAATAGGCGGCAACAGTATCTTTGGGAAATGCCCTACAAGAAAGCGAAAAATTCTGATTTTTCGACACAGATAGACATCATCTTGGGTGGGGATAGCAAGGAATCGTGTGTTGTTCTATGGGGGGAGCGGCTAAGGCTGTGATAATGGTGGCAATGACAAGGGCCATACCATGCTGATCATCTCCAATAACGTGCATCTGCCGGATGCCGAAATCGAACTGACCTATATCCGCGCGCAAGGCGCAGGTGGGCAGAATGTCAACAAGGTGTCCAGCGCCGTACACCTGCGCTTCGACATCCCGGCCTCGTCGTTGCCCGAGTTCTACAAGGAGCGGCTGCTGGCGCTGCGTGACAGTCGCATCACCGGCGACGGCGTGTTGATCATCAAGGCCCAGCAGTACCGCACCCAGGAGCAGAACCGTGCTGACGCACTGGCGCGTCTTGGCGAGTTGATCATCGCTGCCGGCAAGACCGAAAAGAAACGCCGCCCCACCAAGCCGACCCTCGGCTCGAAGACCCGCCGCCTCGAAGGCAAAGCCAGACGGAGCACTGTCAAGGCGGGCAGGGGGAAGGTGGATTTCTAGTGCTGGTGGTGGACGTTGCTGGTTTCTGCGTGTTGCCGGGCGTTCTGGCAAGGAATGCGGTCGTTGTGCTTCGGGCCGATCATCGTCAAGCTGAGTAAGCGCAGATTGCAGGCTCGCCGGGACGGCACGAGCCAGGCGCAGGCCCCATGGGTTTTGGACCACTGCACTCGCGGGGCTTCAAAAGCTATCTACCAGGAACTGAATAGTGCGCTACGACCTCACTAGCCTTGACCTTTTCATCACCGTTGCTCAAGAGCGCAACCTCACTCGGGCAGGGCGAATCAAGCATGTCGCGGTCTCGGCCATCAGCAAAAGGATCACTGAGCTTGAGGCGCAGATCGGCTCCCCTCTGTTGCTGCGTAATGCACGCGGCGTCGAGCTGACGCCAGCGGGGCAGTCCTTGCTGTTCTATGCCAGGCAACTCAAGCAAACCATGGCGCAGCTCGACACGGAATTGAGTGGTTACGCCAGCGGGGTCAAGGGGCATATCCGCATCCACGCCATCACTTCCGCGCTGTCCCAATTCTTGCCACAGGACGTTGACGGCTTTGCCCAGTTGTACCCACAGATCAAGTTTGATATCGAGGAACGAGTGGGTTCTGCGGTGATCCGAGCAGTGGCCGATGGGCGAGCTGATCTTGGGATCATTGCAGCACAAACAGCCTCAGAGGGGCTTGAGGCGCTGACCTACAGGCATGATGAGTTGACCTTGGTGGTCCCCAGTGGTCATGAGCTAGCCACGCGTAAGGTCATCAAATTCAAGGAGGTGCTGGAGCATGAATTCGTTGGCCCTCACCTTGAAAGCTCGATGCACACCTTGCTGACAGCGGAGGCCGCCAAGCTGGGTATGAGCCTCAAGTTACGTATTCGGATTAGCAGCTTCGACTGCATGTGCAGGATGGTGTCTGCCGGGCTGGGTATCGCTGTGCTGCCTCGTAGTGTCATCAACCAGTATCTGCGCAGCCACAAGCTCAAGGCTGTGACCCTGGATGAGCCATGGGCACACCGCACGCTGTTACTGGTGGTCAGAAAGTACGAAGCCGCATCCCCCACGCTCAAAACGTTCATCGATCACCTGAAGCTACCAGAGTAGAGCAGTCCGTCAGCGTTCTCGTTTGGAGAACGCTGTTGTGGTAATTGACCAATTTTCATCCCCGCAGACTGCTCTTAGTATCGGCTCAACCGCCTAAGGCATGGCTCCGTGCATGCCTGCTAGCACTATAAGAAGCCGAGCGAAATGAGCATGACCGAGACTGCCTGCGACCTCTTTACTCCCCTGACAATCAACGATGATTCGTTCACGATTGTCGATCTGGGCAAGATGCTTGATCACAGCCAGCTGGCAAAGCTGCCGTATTCCATTCGTATCCTGCTGGAGAACGTTGCACGCTGCTCTCCAGAAGCCTTGCCGTCAGTGTTGGCGAGAGCTACCGGGCAGGGCCCGGACTGCGAAGTACCTTTCCAGCCCAACCGCCTGATGTTCCATGACACCACCTGCCTGCCTGCTTTGGCCGACTTCGCCGGCATGCGGGATGTTGTCGCCGAGCTGGGTGGCGATCCACAGGCGATGAATCCGCTGATCCCCGCTGTACTGACTATCGACCACTCGGTAATCGTCGAGCGCTACGCCGAGGCGAACGCGGTCGAGCAGAACCTGGACATCGACTTCCGCCGCAACAGCGAGCGCTACCGTTTCATCAAATGGGCTCAGAAGAGCCTGGACAACTTTGGTGTGATCCCACCGGGTACCGGCATCATTCACCAGATGAACATGGAGGCGTTGGCCCAGGTCGTTTGGGAAAGTCGCGCAGCGAACGGGGAGCGCCTGCTCCACCCTGACGACATGGTCGCCACCGACAGCCACACGCCGATGATCAATGCCATTGGTGTGCTGGGCTGGGGCGTTGGTGGGCTGGAAGGGCAGGCCGCCATGGTGGGTGAACCGGTACCGATCAGCTTCCCGAAAGTGATTGGTATCCGCGTGACCAATGCCATGCGTCCAGGTGTAACAGCCACCGATTTGTCCCTGCATGTGGCAGAAATTCTGCGTAAGCGCTCGGTCGTGGGCAAGTTCGTGGAGTTCACTGGGCCAGGCCTCTCCACGCTTAGCTGGGCAGCACGTGGCACAGTCTCCAACATGGCGCCCGAGTACGGGGCGACGGTTGTGTTCTTCCCGTTCGACAACGAGACGTTGGCCTACCTGGAGCTCAGCGGTCGTTCGGCCAAGTTGCGCGAGCAAGTCATCGCCTACATGAGCGCCCAGCCGCTGTGGCGTCGTGACGAATTGGCCGAGCCGGAATTCGACGAGCTCATCGAGCTTGATCTGGCGAGCATCGAGCCGAGTGTTGCAGGCCCACACCAACCGCACCAACGTCAGCCACTTTCCAAGGCCGCAGCGTCGTTCCAGGATGAAGTGCTGGGCGGCGGCAAGCTGATCACAGCTCCGCAAGAGCAGAGCTTCTTCGAGCCTTCTTTTGGTGAGTCGATCACTCACGGCGCTGTGGTGATGTCGGCTATTACCAGCTGTACCAACACCGCAAACCCGGCGCAGATGATCCAGGCGGGTTTGCTCGCCCGTAAGGCCCGGAGCCTGGGCCTTCAGCGTAAGCCGTGGGTCAAGACGTCGCTCTCGCCTGGCTCGCAGGTGGTCGCAGACTACTTGGCTGAAGCCAACCTGCTGGAAGACTTTTCTGCATTGGGCTTCGATCTGGCGGGCTTCGGTTGCATGACCTGCATCGGCAACTCGGGGAAGCTCGAAGAGCACGTTGAGCATTTCGCCGATCAAGGCCTCAAAGGCGTGGTCGTGTTGTCCGGCAACCGAAATTTCGAAGGCCGGGTGAACCCTAAAGTACCGGCAGGCTATCTGGCATCCCCGGCGTTGTGCGTTGCCTACGCCATCGCCGGTACCATCGATATCGACCTGACTTCGCAGCCGCTTGCCACGGATGCTGGGGGCCAGCCGGTATTCTTGCAGGATCTCATGCCAAGCGATGCTGACATTGCCGATGAGGTCGCCAAGGTGGTCAAGCCGGAGTTCTTCCAGCATCGCCTGGCAACTGTCTGGGAGGGTACGCACCATTGGCAGGCGCTTTCTGCCGAGGGTAGTGTCCAGTTTCCCTGGAGGCCCGAGTCTACCTACCTGCGTCGTCCGCAATACCTGGCGGATATCCAGGCGCAGCCCAATGCGTCCCTGGCTATCAATGGTGCTCGGGCGCTGATGGTGCTTGGCGACAACGTCACCACCGACCACATCTCGCCAGCAGGCGCGATCCCTGCCAATAGCTTGGCGGGCCAATGGTTGCTCGAACGTGGTGAGGATCCACAGGACCTCAACCAGTATTCCACGCGTCGCAGTAACCATGAAGTGATGCTGCGTGGTGCCTTCACCAACAAATCAGTTAAGAACCGTCTCCTTGGCGATCAGCAGCCAGGGCTGGGCGCCTGGGCGTGGAATGCTGACCACAGCGAATGCTTACCGCTGTACGAGGCCGCCAAAAGCTATGCCCTGCACAAGACACCGATGGTGGTCTTTGCAGGTATCAACTACGGCGCTGGCTCCAGCCGTGACTGGGCCGCGAAGGCACAGGCCCTGCTTGGGGTGAAGGCGGTGGTTGCGCAAAGCATCGAGCGTATTCACCGCAGCAATCTGATCGGCATGGGCGTACTGCCTCTGGTCTTCAAACCTGGCCAAAGCGTTGACGACCTTCGTTTGGATGGCAGCGAGCAGTTCGATTTCCTGGGCCTTGATGAGCTGGCTGTAGGCGAGAACCTGATCAAGCTGATCGTTCATCGCGCCGATGGCCGTCGTGATGAAGCCGAGGTTATTGCGCGTGTGGATTCGCAGCAGGAAGTGCGCTACCTGGCCAATGGTGGTGTGCTCCCGTTCGTGATCCGCAAGGTTGTTGCCCGCACTCGGGCTTGATGTTTAAAGGCCCCATGCGGGGCCCTACTTGGCCAAAACAATAAGAAGGACTCGTCCATGGATCGCGAACAATCCAACGTTGTTGCGCCTGACCTCGCGAGCGTCACGCGCGCAGGGTTATGCCGTCGCACGCTGATCAAGCACTTAGGTGCAGCCACCGGCCTCGGTATCCTGGGCTCATTGCTACCTGCAGGGTTGGTCAGCGCCGCGAGTGCCATGTCTTCAAACAATTCTGCAAGCGGGAGTAATACCCCAATGTTCGCTTATGTCGGATCGCGCACAACCCGGGAGCGCAATGCCCGTGGTGATGGCATCACGGTCTATCGGTTGAATCAAGACGCCGGCACGCTGGAGCAGGTGCAGTTGGTCGACGACTTGGTGAATCCCTCGTTTCTTGCCCTCAATCGCGCCGGTGATCGCCTCTACACTGTTCATGGCGACCGCAGTGAGGTCAGTGCCTTCAGCGTCGACAAGGCAAGTGGGAAGCTGACATTCCTCAACCGCCAAAGCTGTGAAGGCAAGAATCCGGTGCATTTGGCGCTGGACCCGAGCGAGCGGTTCCTGGTGGTTTCCAACCATATTACCGGCACCTTGGCAGTGCTCAATGTGGAAGAAAATGGCGCCTTGGGCGGTATCAATCAATTGCTCAAGCTTGAAGGCCCCACTGGCCCTCATCGGGTTGAGCAGCCATTCGCCAAGCCGCATTTCAACCCGTTTGATGCAACAGGGAACTACGTTCTGGTACCGGATAAAGGCCTGGATCGAGTGTTCAGCTTCCGCTTTGACAACGGCAAGCTGCACCCTGCCGACCAGCCATTCGCTGTTGCCCGGGAGGGTTCTGGCCCGCGTCATATCGCAATGCACCCCAAAGCCGGTTTCGCTTATGTGATCAACGAGCTGGACTCAACCGTTACCAGCTACCGTTTCGACTTCCGCAGTGGTGCCCTGCAACCGTTCCAGGTATTGCCGTCGCTGCCGGCGAGCTATACCGGCAACAGCCGCGCTTCCGAGATCGAAGTGGATCGCAGCGGGCGTTTCCTCTATGCCTCCAATCGCGGCTACGACAGCATCGCTGTGTTCAAGATTGATCAAGGAAGCGGCCTGTTGAGCCCTGTCGACTTCGTGCCTAGCGAAGGGAAAACGCCGCGTTTCTTCAGCCTGACGCCAAATCAGCGTTTCCTGTTTGCACTCAATGAGGACAGCGACAGCATCGTGTCATTTGCTGTCGATCCGCATACCGGTGGTTTGAGCAAGACAGATTTTTCGATTTCGACCGGCAGCCCGGTCTGCATGATCTTTTCCGCCTGATACCTGCTGCAACGATAACAATTAAAAGGCGAGCTACGGTTCGCTCAGATGAGGTCTTTATGAACAACAACAAAACTGTCGATGAACAGGCTGTCGTTCGCAAGGTTACCTTGCGGATCATCCCGTTCATGTTCTTGCTGTACATCGTCTCCTATCTGGATCGCGCCAATATCGGTTATGCCGCGCTGGAGATGAACAAGGAACTCGCCCTGACCAGCGAGGCGTTCGGTTTCATTTCCGGGATCTTCTTCATCGGCTATTTCCTGTTCGAAGTGCCGAGCAACGTGATGCTCAACAAATACGGTGCGCGGGTCTGGATAGCCCGAATCCTGGTGACCTGGGGCCTGATTGCTGCCGCTACCGCCTTCGCCCAGACCGCCAACCAGCTTTACGTGCTGCGCTTTTTCCTGGGCGTGGCGGAGGCGGGCTTCTTTCCGGGCGTGATCGTCTACCTGACCTACTGGTTTCGCTCGAAGGAGCTGGCCACTACCGTCGCGCTGTTCACCGCGGCAATCCCCGTCAGCTACATCATTGGCGCGCCGCTTTCGACCTGGATCATGGACAACATCAAGTGGCTCGACTGGAGCGGTTGGCGTTGGATGCTGTTCCTCGAAGGGGTCCCGGCAGTGTTCCTTGGCATAGCCTGCTTCTTGTTCCTGACTGACAAACCGGAGCAGGCCAAATGGCTTACCCAGCAGGAGAAAGACTGGCTGCTCGCCGAGCTCGAACGTGATCGCCAGAGCCGCAAGAACGTCAAGCGATTGGGTGTTTTCAAGACAATGGTCAACAAGAAGGTGCTGTACCTGGCCTTCATCTATTTCGTGTACCAGTGCGGCAGCCTGGGTGTGGGTTACTGGATGCCGCAGATCATCAAAGGCTTCTCCAGCGAGCTCACGCACACGCAAATCGGTTTGATCGCAATGCTGCCCTATATCGTTGCGACGGTTGCGATGGTTATTTGGTCGCGAAGCTCTGACCGACGAAACGAGCGCAAGATGCATTCTGCGATCCCCCTTGCAGTGGCGGCCTTGGGCCTGGTGGGGGCGGGGATGTTGTCCAGTCCTGTGGCCTCAATGGCGATGATCTGTGTGGCACTGTCGGGTCTCTACAGCTTCAAATCCCCGTTCTGGGCACTGCCGACGCTGTTCCTTGATCGGGCTACCGCAGCGGTATCCATCGCGGTAATCAACTCCATCGGCAACCTGGGTGGCTTCGTTGGCCCCTCAATGATTGGTGTGGTTAAAGGCAACAGCCAGAGCGCCGCTACCGGCCTGCTGTTCCTCAGCGCACTGCTGCTCATCGCGTTCCTGATGACTGCACTGATGCGTGTGACCAACAAAGAGCCCGATCAGCCAGTGGCCGCTTCAGCCCACTGACCTGCTGACAGAGTCGCTCTTACAGGGCATTCCAATCTTTGTAAGGGCGGTTCCAGAGCGCGTAGCAATCCCCGTAACGAATAATTTCTTCCTGGCCTGTTCCGGGTCGGGCAGCGTCATGCCAAAAAATGGAATCGCCAGATGCACAACAACAAAAACATCCTGCGCACCCTGATCACTCTGTCCCCGTGCCTGGTCGTCGGTACCGCCGGTGCAGAAGGTTTTGCCGAGGACAGCAAGGCAAGCCTGCAACTGCAAAACTACTACTTCAATCGCGATTTTCGCGAGGGTGCCGGCCAGTCCAAGCGGGAAGAATGGGCCCAGGGATTCCTCTTCGATTTCCGCTCTGGTTACACCCCAGGCACTGTGGGCTTTGGCCTTGATGCGTTGGGAATGCTGGGTATCAAGCTGGATTCAAGCCCTGACCGATCCGGTTCCGGCCTGCTGCCGGTGCATGACGATGGGCGCGCTGCCGATGAATTCAGTCGTCTCGGCCTGACCGCCAAGGTGAAGGTTTCCGAAAGCGAGCTCAGTTACGGAACACTCATCCCTAAGCTACCGACCGTGCAGGCCAATACCGGGCGGATACTGCCGCAGACCTTCGAAGGTGGCTTGCTGACCAGTAACGAAATCGAGGGCTTCACGCTGACGGGTGCACGCTTCAATCGCGTGACTGATCGTGACTCGACCGACGCTCAGAAAATCACCCTGAACAACAAGAACCGCAGGTTTACCGGTGCTGTGGAAGGTGATGATTACTGGGTGGGCGGATTTGATTACGCGGTTAACAAAGGGCTGACACTTAGCTACCAGTACGCCGAACTGCAGGACGTGTACCGACAAAACTTTTTGGGTATCAATCACACGTGGAGCATTGGCCCCGGTAAGCTCAAAAGCGATTTGCGCTACATGCTGAGCGACGACGCTGGCAACGCGAATGCTGGCAACATCGACAGTGGTGCGCTCAGTGGGTTGTTCACTTATAGCCTGGGCGGCCATGCATTTGGCCTCGGGCTACAGAAAATGAACGGTGACACTTCGATGCCATTTCTCAATGGCACGGATCCGTACCTCACCAACTATATCCAGATCAACGATTTCGCCGAGCCTGGCGAACGCTCCTGGCAGCTGCGTTACGACTACAACTTTGCCGCCATCGGCATTCCTGGGCTGACGTTCATGAGTCGCTATGTCAAAGGCGATCACGCTGATGCAGCTACCCATGCCGGGGAAGGCCGTGAGTGGGAGCGCAATACTGATATTGCATACGTATTCCAGTCCGGTGCATTGAAAAATGTTGGTATCCGTTGGCGCAATGCGGCCTACCGCGCGAACCTTGCGCGTGGCGCGGATGAGAATCGCTTGATCGTTTCGTATACCTTGCCAATCTGGTAAACCCCTTTCAGGAGATCCCTATGACAACCATCACCCCCGCGGTACTCGATGACTTGGCCCCAGGTGGCGTCATGCACGCTGCGATCAACTTTGGTAACCCCGTGCTCGCTCAGCGTGGCCCGAATGGCGAGCCACAAGGCGTATCCGTTGCACTTGCCAAAGCCCTTGCGCAAGAACTGGGTGTGAAGCTGGAAATGCGCACTTTCGATGCCGCAGGCAAAGTCTTTGCCGCGTTGGACGAGGGAGTATGGAACCTGGCGTTTCTGGCTATCGATCCGGTGCGTGAGGCGCAGATCTCGTTCAGCGAACCCTACGTCATTATTGAAGGCACGTACCTCGTTGAGCGCGATTCCCCCTTTCAGTCGGTGGTTGATCTGGACCAAGCCGGGCTGAAGCTGGCAGTGGGCAAGGGGGCTGCCTACGATCTGTTTCTGACCCGTACCCTGAAGAACGCCGAGCTTGAACGCGCGGACACGTCCGCAGGGGCGGTTGATCTGTTCCTTGAACAAAAACTCGATGCGGCTGCGGGCGTGCGCCAACCCTTGCAGAAGGTAGCTGATCTCGACCCGCGCTATCGCGTGCTGGGAGACGCCTTCACCTCAATCCGCCAGGCAATGGCGGTGCCACGTGGACGGGATGCGGGCGCGGCATACGTAAGGGCATTCGTTGAGCGAAAAAAAGCTGAAGGTTTCATTCATGCGGCTCTGGCTCAGAGCGGCCAGGCGGACGTGACCGTCGCACCTTGAATCGTGCCAGGAAAGCGATAGTCTCGGGCTGAAATGGGGTGATGCCTGGGGTAGCGGCTGTTGATCCGGGCCATAGGGGGCTGCTGTGCAGCCCATCGCAGGCAAGCCAGCTCCTACAGGTACTGCGCAGCTTTCGAGGCTGGCGCATCAACCTGTAGGAGCGGCCTTGTGCCGCGAAAGGGCCGCAAAGCGGCCCCCGGATTTTGGCGTTACATCAACTGGTGCTGGGGCTGCTTTGCAGCCCTTTCGCGGCACAAGGCCGCTCCTACAAAGGTCCGCGTAAGGCAACAGACTGTGTAAGCCGGAAGATCACTTGATCAGCGGCACACCGCTCAGCTTCTGCAACTCGTCAAAGTCGATATCTGCACAAATCTCGACCACTTTCAGCCCTTCAGGCGTCACTTCCAGTACGGCCAGGTCGGTGTAGATGCGGCTGACGCAAGCAATGCCGGTCAGCGGGTAGGTGCACTCGGGCACCAGCTTGCTTTCGCCGGTCTTGGTCAGGTGGTCCATCATCACGAACACTTGGCGAGCGCCGGTGGCGAGGTCCATCGCGCCGCCTACGGCCGGGATCGAACCTTCGGCACCGGTGTGCCAGTTGGCCAGGTCGCCCTTGACCGAGACCTGGAAGGCGCCCAATACGGCGATGTCCAGGTGGCCGCCACGCATCATCGAGAACGAGTCGGCGTGGTGGAAGAAGGCACCACCGGTCAGCAGGGTGACGTGCTGTTTCCCGGCGTTGATCAGGTCATCGTCTTCCTCCCCCGGCGCAGGGCTTGGGCCCATGCCCAGAAGGCCGTTCTCGCTGTGCAGGAATACTTCCTTGTCGCCCAGGTAGTTGGCCACCAGGGTCGGTGCGCCAATGCCCAGGTTTACGTACGCGCCTTCCTGGATGTCTGCGGCCACGCGTTGGGCCATCTCGGTGCGGGAGAGCTTTTTGGTGATGGTCATGGCAGGCCTCAGACAGCTTTGGCGATCGAAGAAGCGGCAGCGCCGGTGACGGCAACCACGCGCTGGACGAAGATACCCGGGGTGATGATGTGCTCCGGGTCCAGTTCACCGAGTTCGACAACCTGGTCGACCTGGGCGATGGCGGTCTTGGCGGCCATGGCCATGATCGGGCCGAAGTTGCGCGCGGCCTTGCGGTAGGTCAGGTTGCCCCAACGGTCACCCTTGTGCGCCTTGATCAGCGCAAAGTCGGCGTGCAGCGGCATTTCCAGCACGTACATGCGGCCGTCGATTTCACGGGTTTCCTTGCCTTCGGCCAGCAGGGTGCCGTAGCCGGTCGGCGAGAAGAACGCACCAATGCCCGAACCCGCTGCGCGGATGCGCTCGGCCAGGTTGCCTTGCGGCACCACTTCCAGCTCGATCTTGCCGGCGCGGTACAGTTCGTCGAACACGTAGGAGTCGGACTGGCGCGGGAACGAGCACACCACCTTGCGCACGCTGCCCGCCATGAGCAGGGCGGCCAGGCCGATCTCGCCGTTGCCGGCGTTGTTGCTGATAATGGTCAGGTCGCGGGCACCGGTTGCGATCAGGCCATCGATCAGCTCGGACGGCATGCCGGCTGTGCCGAAGCCACCGACCATAATGGTCGAACCGTCGGTGATCCCTTCCACCGCGCTGGCGATGGACTCGTACGTTTTATTGATCAAGGCGAGCTCCTGGTTGTTCCTGGAGTATGGTTGTCGGGCTGGCCGGCGCGTTTAAGCGATGAGGCCTGTCAGCGCTTGAAATTGTTTGCTGACTTTCGCTATAGCGTGCCGCAAGATAGGGCAACAGTAGAGGGGGTTTAGCGGAATTTGTGCGATTATCGAACTGTTGTGCGATGTGCGAGCAGTTCTGGCGGCTATTTGTCACATTCCGGATAGGGGCCTGATTTCATCTGGTTTGCGCCTCGTTGGTGCGTTCAGGGCCTGCCCATAACCTTTCTTGCACAAGTGCTGTGCATTCAATGACTTGAATTCCCCATTAATCACCGCTCCCGCCGTTGGCGTGCGACTTGCTATCAGATTGCCATCCGATGTCGCGTATGGTGAAGATAATGTCGCTTTCCAGTGGGTCCATGGAGTTGTCATCGAGTGAAAAGGGCTGGCTGCCCTGGCTGGGTAAAACCGGAAAGCTCAGGATGGGCTGGGCATGTCACCTTAACCGGGCAAATTACCCGCAGATCGAGCAAACTTTCGAAGCCATTGCCCAGACCCGCGTGCGGTTGTTGCATGATTGGGCGTGCGAGCACTGGGAGCACTTGGCGGAACTAGCGGAACAACTCGCGCAAGGGTTCGCTCAACCCGACAACACGCTGCTGCGGGACAAGCTGGCGCAGGCCGAAGACTTTTCCGAGTTGTTTGTCGTCGATGCTGCCGGCAGCATCATCACCTCCACCTGGCCACAACGTGGTACGCCACGTATCGAGTACACTGCAGCGCTGGCCCAAGGCCTGAAGGCGCCGTTTCTGCATGGCCCCTACAGCGACCCGCTGACCCTGCGCATTGGCCCGTCGTCTTCACGCTTCCACGATGAAGTAACGCTGATGTTCTACCAGCCGGTGAAGGCCGGTGGCAAAGTGCTCGGCTGCCTGTGCGGCCGGGTGCCCAACGATGTGCTGGGCGACCTGATCCAGCGCGAGGCCGGGCATATCTTCGCCGAGTCGGGCGACAACTACCTGTTCATGGCGCAGTCGCGTTTCGATCCGTCCATCCAGCCCGGCACTGCGCTGTCGCGCTCGCGCTTCGAGGACGGCACCTTTACCCACGGCGAAAACCTTAAAAGTGGTGTGCACACGCCCTGGACCACCGTGCAGGTCCAGCGCCATACCGAGCTGGAACTGCGCTTCACCGACCCCTCCACGCGCGAACTGCACCCGGGGGTAAGGGAAACCATCAGGCGTGGTGCCAACCTGTTCGTGACTTACCCGGGCTACTCGGACTACCGCCACGTGCCGGTGGTCGGCAAGGGCGTAACGTTCCAGTTACCGGGTTCGCCCGACCGCTGGGGCATGATGTGCGAGGCGGACCTGGAGGAGGTCTACCGACGCCGCTCGCTGAGCTATGGGTTGATGAAACCCTATGTGGCGACCATGGCCGGGTTGTTCGGCTGCAACTACCTGGTGCAGCACCATGCCGGCCTGCCGCAAGGGCTGAATGACGTGATTCTGGCCGTGAGCATGCTCGGCGCCACGCTGGTGTTCGGCGTGTTTGGGCCCAAGCGCCTGGCAGCCAGGTTGAATGGCATGAGCGGCGTGCTGCGCACCATCGCCGAGGGTGAAGGCAACCTGCGTCAGCGCCTGGACACCAGCACCCTGGGCAACGATGAGAGCGGCGACATGGCGCGCTGGATCAACAGCTTCATCGACCGCCTGGACGCGGTAGTGGGGCAGGTGGTGAAGGCCAGTCGCACGGTCGGCAGCACCAACCAGATGATGCTCGGGCGCAGCCAGGAGGCGAGTGTGAGCTCTGCCGATGTGGCGGACGCCGTGCACCACATGATGATCATCATGGAGGAGCAGCTTGGTGAACTGCAGCAGGCCTCGGTCAGCGCCGAGCAGATGAAGCAGGCGATGGACGAGGTGGTCAGCCGTGCCCGCGAGCAGTTTCTGGCGGTGCAGGCAGGCACCCAGTCGATTCGCGATGTGGTGGCGCGCTCGTCCTCCAGCGTGCAGCGGCTCGACAGCCGCATGGTCGAGATCGACAACATCACCGGGTTGATCAGCGCCATCACCAACCAGACCAACCTGCTGGCGCTCAATGCTGCCATCGAGGCGGCGCGTGCCGGCGAGCATGGCCGCGGCTTTGCGGTGGTGGCCGACGAGGTGCGCAGCCTGGCCGCGCGAACCGCGCGCGCCGCCGAAGACATTCGCCACATGGTCGAGAGCCTTCAGGGCGAAACCCGCCAGGCCGTCAGCTTCATGGAGCAGGGCGTACAGGACGTCGACAACAGCCTGCGCCTTGCCGAAGATGCCTCGTCCGAGAACGTTCAGCTGCACCAGGCCGTGGAGGGCATGTTCGCGATCATCCAGCAGCTCAACCGGCGTAGCGTGGAATACGGCAAGACCATCGACCAGGTCAACCAATCCTCCAGCGAGATGCGCCAGACGGCGGTGGTGCTGCAGAGCAGCGCGCAGAAGGTGCGGGTGGATGCTGGCAAGTTGCAGAAGCTGGTGGGGCAGTTCGAGGTCAGTGGCGAGGAGAAGGGGGCGGCTGCAGCTTGAGCAAAGGACCGCATCCGCGAAAGGGTTCGTGCATGCATACAAGGTATGCCTTGCCCTCTGGCATTGCATCATGCACTGCCGCTTCAGGCATCATGTACCCAGCCCCATCCACAAAAGCTGAACCCGCAGATGCCTGACTCCATCAAACCCAACCGTGCCATCTATGACCTGGACATGCTCCGCACCGTGGTCATGGTGGCCGACTGCGGCAGTTTCACCACCGCTGCCGCGCGCCTGCACTCCACCCAGTCCACGGTCAGCCAGAAGGTGCGCCGGCTGGAGGAAATGGTCGGCCAGCAGCTGCTCGACCGCAGTAACCGCGAGGTGCACCCGACCGATGCGGGGGAAACCCTGCTGGGGTATGCGCGGCACCTGCTGGCGGTGAGCAGCCAGCTGACCGAGGCCATGTCGGGCGGGGTGACGGTGACCGTGCGCATCGGCCTGCCGGACGATTTTGTCGCGGGCAAGACGATGCAGGCGCTGGCGGCGTTCAACCGGCGTAACCCGACGGTGAAGCTGGAAATTACCGGTGGGCTTAGCCGGGACTTGATGAGCACGTATGACCGTGGCGAACTGGACCTGGTGCTGATCAAGCAGCGGCGCCATAGCCGGGAGGCCAATGCGTGCCAGCCGGAGCGCATCGAGTGGATCGACAGTGCGCAGTACCCGTGTTTTGCCCAAGACCCTATTCCGCTGGTGACCTTTCCGCCGCGGGGGTTGTACCGGGATGACATGATCGGTGCGGTCGAGGCAATGGGGCGCAGTTGGCGGATCGCTTTTACCAGTTCGAGCCTGGCGGGGATACAGGAGGCGGTGGCCAATGGGTTGGGGGTTAGCCTGTTGCCGTCGCGGGTGGTGACGGGTGGGCATCGAGTGCTCGGGGTGGAGCAGGGGTTCAAGCCTATCAAGGTGTTTGAGGCGGCGATTTTTCATCGGCCTACGGCGGACCCTATGGTCATGGCGCTGGCTGAAATTCTGATCGGGATCTTGCGGGCTGAGGAAGATTGAGCCTGCGCAGCCCATTGGCTGCGCCTTCGCTCAGCGTACAAAGCTCGAAACCGTGCCGCGTACCCTGTGGGAGCGGGTTTACCCGCGAAGAAGACATCGCGGTGTATGGCACCGGCGCTGCCGGTGTTCGCGGGTGAACCCGCTCCCACAGGGGCCGAGCAGGGCTGAGATCTGAACTTCGCCTGAGGTTAACGGCGCAGTTCGGTAGCAAACTGCACTGCCTTCAACTGCAACTGCGCAGGCCCGCCCCAGAACGCGCCGTGGCGCACGATCACCCGTTCATGAATGGCCGCCGCCACCGCCGCAGCAGCATTGGGTGCCTTGAACAGAACGAAGCTGGCCTCGTTACCAACCTTCAAACCATAGTCCTGCTTGCCCATCACCCCGGCACTGGCTTCGGTCGCCATTTCCAGCGCAACCCGCAGCTCCTCGTCGGTATTGAAGCCCGAGCGGTAGCTGACCAGCATCGCACGCTGCAGCATGTCGCCATTGCCGTAGGGCCACCAGGCGTCCTGGATGTTGTCATTCCCGGTAAATACCCGCACGCCGCCGTTACGCAGGCGCAGCACGGGTGGGAACGCATGTTCGCCGGGGGCGTTGGTCATGATGGAGATGCCGGCGGCGGCCAGCACTTCGGCGGTGCGGTCGACGACAGCGTCGGATACGTCACCCAGGCCATAGGCGTGGCTGACCGCCACCAGGCCGTGCATGCCCAGTGCCTGGGTGCGCGTGGCGATGCGTTGGAGCTGAGCGATGCAGATGTCGCTGGGTTCGTGCAGGTGGATATCAACCTTCACGCCATGGCGCTCGGCGATACCGAACACGATGTCCAGCTGGGCGTCGGCGTCGCCATCCAGTGTGGTGGGGTCGATGCCGCCGACCACCTGCACGCCTTCGCGGATGGCCGCTTCCATCATTTCAGCCGTACCGGGGCAGGTCACCACACCGGCCTGAGGGAAGGCCACCAGCTCGATGTCGACAAGGTCTTTCCACTTGTCCCGGGCTTCGAGCAGGGCGTGCAGGTTGGTCAGGCCGGTGGTGGCGTCCACGTCCACGTGGCAACGCATGGCCAGGGTGCCGAACGAGGCGGCCTGGCGCATCAGCGCATCGGCGCGCTCGACGATGGGCGGGGCGCTGGCCAGTTCGCGTTTTTCCACGGCCAGGCGCTCGCGCAGGCTGGCCACGGGTTGGTGCGGTCGCCAGCGGTCGCCGACAAAGCTCTTGTCCAGGTGGATGTGGCCATCGACAAAGCCTGGCAGCACCAGCAGGCCTTCAAGGTCGATGGTTTCACGGGCGGGGGTGCTGGCGCGTTGCGGGCCGATGTGGGTGATGCGGCCGTTGGTTACGGCAATGTGCAGGGGCAGGCCATCGGCGTCGATGGCGTTGATGAACTCACGGTCGTTCATGATCGGGCCTTTTTTACTGAGGCTTGGGTGATGTACCACGGTAGGGGGGATGCGGGTATGTCTCCAATTAATTATCAGGATCGGGTGCAGTGCATTTCTGGATGCCGGCAACGGGCGGCGGCCTGCATTAAAAAGTCCACTGAAGTCGATGCCGATAATTAACTTTCAAAGCCTTCGATCTCGGCCCACGATTGCCTACGAGACCCGCCCAGCCGCCCGCTACGGCGCCTTCCAGGGCAGGTCGCCACACACAATAAAAACAAATGCCGTGTCGGGGTCCCCATGACGCAAGATTCCAAGCTGCTGCGTGCCGCGCTGATTTTCATCGCCTGTACTTCCTTCATCGTCTGTGGCGTACAACCCATCTTCATGGGGTTGGTCACGGAGCAACTGAGCCTGTCACTCGATCAGCAGGGCTGGGTGGTGTCGGTCGAGATGATCGGCATGACCCTGGGCACCTTGCTTTGCCCGGTGCTGATGAAGCGCCATGGCGGGCGCAGCCTGTGCCTGATAGTGGGCGCACTGTGCGTGGCGTTGAGCATCGCGACCGCCTTTGCCACCACCAACACCCTGCTGCTGATCGTGCGCCTGGCGGCTGGCACCTGTGCGGGGCTGGTGTATGCGTATGCGGTGTCCACGCTGGGCCGCTTGCCCAACCAGGACCGCTCGTTCGGGTTGATGCTGTTGCTGCAAACGCCAGAGTACTCGCTGTTTTCGGCAGCGTTGCCGTTGCTGGCCGCGCAGAGTGGCACGGTAACCGCCTTGTGCGCGTTTGGCCTGTGGTACTTGCTGATCTGCGGCGCCAGCCTGGTGCTGCCGCGTCGCCCCGCGGCGTTGCTGGCCAGTGGCGAAGCCTCGCCTGCCCAGGGTGGTTCGGCGCGCACAGGGCGCACTGCGTTGGTGGGCATGCTGTTCATGCAGATTGCCATTTATTGCGTGTGGGGCTTCATCGATCAGTTGGCGCGAGACCAGGGCATCAGCGGCGTCGATATTGGCTGGGCGTTCGGCCTGTCGGCCCTGGGTGGTTTGCCGGGTGCGGGGCTGCCTAGCCTGTTGGGTGCGCGGGTCAATCGCCAATTGATGATCGCCGTGGGGCTGGTGGCGGTATTCATTTCTATCGCCATGCTCACCGGCCATACACGCACGCCGACGCAGCTGTTCGTCGCGTTGTTGCTGATCAACTTTGGCTGGGTGCTGTCGTTGTCGTACTACATGGCGCTGATCACCACCAACGACCCGACCGGCAAGCTCACGCCGCTGGTCAGCATCACGTTGATGGGGGCTGCAGCGGTGACGCCGGCACTGATCGCCATGCTGGTGGAGGGCTCCAACCAGCAGCTGATTTTCCTGTTGGGTACCGGGGCGTTGGTGATTGCCTTTGCGGTCACTTGCCTTGGGGCAGGTCGCAGGGGGATGCCCAGCAAGGCTGCTTACTGAGCATACCCCTGGTGGCAGCCAATACCGGCCCAGGCTTCAGCCCCGGGCAATCGGCTCCGGCAAGCCCTTTACGCCGGGGTTTAATGCGAACACGCCACCGGCCAGTGGCTGGTCGCTCAGGTCAATGCCTTGTGGGCGAATCGACGTCACGAACAGCGTATCCAGCTGCGGGCCGCCGAATGCGCACATGGTCGGTTTCTTTACCGGTAGCGGCAGGGCGCGGTCCAGTTTCCCTTCGGGGGTTAAGCGCAGTACCTGGCCGGCATCGATCGCGCAAATCCAGTAGCAACCCTCGGCATCTACCGCAGCCCCGTCCGGTCGGCCGGGGTGCTGGTTCATGTCGACGAATATTCGGCGGTTGTGCGGTGTGCCGCTGTCGATGTCGTAGTCGAAGGCCCAGATCAGCTGAACGCTGGGGTGCGAGTCGGAGACATACAATGTTTTGCCGTCCGGGCTGAACGCCATGCCGTTGGGCACGATCAGCTTGTCCAGTCGTGCTTGCATTGGCTTTACCGTTGCGTCCGCCATCGGGTCATATCGGTAAAGCGCACCCACCGGCTCGGCGCCCATGTTTGTTTGCATCGTACCGGCCCAAAAGCGCCCCTGGCGGTCGCAACGCCCGTCATTGAAACGCATGCCGGGCCTCGCGTGTTCGACGCTGGCGCGCTTGTCGGGAATCAGGCGACCGTCAGCCTGGGGGGTGAGGTGGAAGACCCCGCTCTCCAAGGCCCCAAGCCAGTGGCCTTGCTGGCTACGGACGATGCAGCCGAGCATTTCGTCTGCGGCCCAGTGACGGGTCTGGCCATCTGGTTGCCAGCGGTGCAGGCGGCCTGCCGGTATATCTACCCAGTACAAGGCATTTTCCTGCGGGTGCCAGACCGGGCTTTCGCCTGTGGCATTGCGTGCATCGGTAATCAGTTCGGCTGTCATGGAAGAATTGCGCACTCCATCAGGGTTTAGTCGCCAAAAGGGCCGGCAGCGGTGAAGGCGCCACCTTGCAGGTGGGCCGTCGGGTCATCTGTAGCGGGCTTTGGCTGCTGCTCCAGGGCCGTGCGGAAGCGCTCGGCACTGTCCTTCGGATTGAAGTCCAGGTGTGCGGCGTGGCGGTTGCTCCACCAGAGGTCGCGGTTGGCTGAGACACCGTACACCACGGTATGGCCGACGTTTTCGGCAAGCAATGCGCGCTCTACCAGATGCGCCAGGTCGCCGTAGCTCAGCCAGGTGGACAGCATGCGCACATTGCGTGGTTCGGGGAACGAAGAGCCGATGCGCAGGCTGACGGTTTCGATGCCGTAGCGGTGGAAGTAGAACGTGGCCAGGTCTTCGCCGTAGGCCTTCGACAGCCCGTAGTAGCAGTCTGGTCGGCGCGGCGAATGCGCATCTACCTGTTCGCCTTGAGGGTAAAAGCCGGTGACATGGTTCGAGCTGGCGAACACCACGCGCTTGATGCCGTGCTTTCGGGCGGCCTCATAGATGTGGAAGGTACCGACGATGTTGGCTTGCAAAATCTCTTCGAAGGCACGCTCGGTGGAGATGCCGCCCAGGTGCACGATGGCGTCCACATCCTGGGCCAGGGCCAATACGCCGGCCTTGTCGGCCAGGTCGCAGTTGATGACTTGCTCATGCTCGCCCGCAGCCGCTGCCATGGGGCTGATGTCTGAGACGCGCACGATGTTGGCGTGTGCTTGCAGTGCTTCGCGAAGCACTTGCCCGAGCCCGCCGGCGGCGCCGGTGAGCAGCAGGCGGTTGAAGGGTTTGCGGTTGGTCGTGGTCATTGTCGGATGCCTTTTGCTGAAACTGCATGAGGGTGCCGTGGTGCAACGACACCGGCATGGTCGGGCGGTTGCCCTTACAGGAAGTTGTACTGGATACCCAGGCGCCAACGGGCCTGGCGATCGTCCGTGTAGCTGTTGACCTTGATGTCACCCACTTCCATGAAGGGCGCCCACTGTTTGTTGAGCTTGTACTTGATGATCAGGTTCTGCTCGTAGTCGCGCTTCTTGTTGTCGTAGCGGATGTAGTCGGTGGTGAAGTGGATGTACTGGTATTCGAATGCCCACGGGCCGCTGGGGGTGTAGCCGAGCCAGCCTTCAAGGCGGGTGGTGTTCTGGTTGTCCTTGGCGCGGTCCGCCTTGCTGTGGTCGATCTGGTCGCGGTCGAGGCTGCGTGCGTCGTGGCGTACGCGCGTGGCGACGTACCAGGTGTCGCTGAGCTTGTAGTTGTACTTCAGGCCGAACTTGTAGGTGGTTGCGTCCTTGGAGCTGTCCATCTGGAAGGCGGGGGTCCAGGTCGACTTGGGGCTCATCTTGTAGTTGTAGTCCACGGTGAACTCATGGCCGTTGTTGACCATGTTGTCGTAGGCGACGTCTTCGCGGTCGCCGGCAGTCTTGTATTTGATTTCTGCGGCAAACCCCAGGCCGCTGTCCTTGCGGTAACTCAGCTTTATCCGGTCGGAGTGAATGCTGTCGTCTTCGGTGAACGTGTGCCGGTAGTTGATGCTGGCGGAGTCTGCGCAGGCGTAGAACGACAGGCCGAGCGTACTGGCGGCGATGAGGCGGCGAAGTGTGTTGTTCATGCGATCTCTTTTTTTGTTTTTGTTGAGGACGTGATGAGGCGTGTGAGCAAGGTGGGTGAGGTGGTGAGCGCTCCGTGATTTTTAAAATAAGTTATCGTACGACTGTGGGGCTGTCTACGAATTATTGAAATGTTGTCTGATCACATGGGTGGATGGCTCTAAATCGGTGGTTATGGCTTTGTGTATGCTTTGTGATGGGGGTCGCAGGGTGGGGTTTAGCAGGCTATTCACAACTATTTCGTCGGTTTGAAGAGGTGCTTTTCAAATGTTGTATGATGACGTAGGATTGCCCTCAGAGCGTGACTCACCCGCCACAAATCCAATAAGAAGGCTCAGACGTCCATGATCATTACTGCTGTAAACGTCCAGGTGTTTTCCTACCCCACGCGCCGCGCTGTAGACAGCGCCGGCCATGCCCATCCGGGCGATGTGACCCAGGCCAAGATGGCCTTGCTACGCATCAAGACTGAGTGCGGCAACGAAGGCTTCGCCTTCGGCGCTCCCGAGCTGATCCGTCCGTATGTGCTGGATGGCTTCGTGCGCAAGGTGCTGGTCGGCGCCAATGCCTTCGACCGTGAAAAGATCTGGCACGACCTCGCCCACTGGCAGCGCGGCAGCGCAAGCCAGCTCACCGACCGCGCCCTGGCACTGGTCGAACAGGCCCTCTGGGACTGGGCCGGGCGCAAGCTCAAGGTGCCGGTGCACAAGCTCATCGGTGGCTACCGCGACAAGGTTCCGGCTTACGGTTCGACCATGTGCGGTGACGAGCTGACGGGTGGCCTGTCGACCCCTGAAGAGTACGGCCGCTTCGCCGAGACCCTGGTCAAACGTGGCTACAAGGCGATCAAGCTGCACACCTGGATGCCGCCGGTGTCGTTCGCCCCGAGCGTGAGCATGGACATCAAGGCCTGTGCCGCCGTACGTGAAGCGGTCGGCCCCGACATCGCGCTGATGATCGACGGCTATCACTGGTACAGCCGCACCGAAGCGCTGACCGTCGGCCGTGCCCTGGAGAAGCTGAATTTCGCCTGGTTCGAAGAGCCGATGATGGAAGACTCGGCCGAGTCCTACGCGTGGCTGGCCGCCCAGTTGGACATCCCCGTGCTGGGCCCGGAAAGCCTCGGTGGCAAACACCTGAGCCGCGCCAGTTGGGTCAAGAACGATGTCTGTGACATCCTGCGTGCCGGCGTTGCCGGGGTCGGCGGTATCGCCCCGTGCCTGAAGGTCGCGCACATGGCCGAAGCGTTTGGCATGGATTGCGAGATCCACGGCAACGGCGCGGCCAACCTGGCGGTGGTCGGCGCGATCAAGAACTGCACCTGGTACGAGCGCGGCCTGCTGCACCCGTTCCTCAACTATGACGAAGTACCGGCCTACCTCAAGCGCCTGGTCGACCCGATGGATGAAGACGGCTTCGTGCACCTCTCCGACCTGCCTGGACTGGGGGAGGAGATCGACTTCGACTACGTCGAGACCAACACGCTGCAGAGTTTCTGATTCGTGCATGGCGGCACGCCTCGGTGCGTGCCGCCCGAGAGTCCAATAACTATAAAAAGGCTATCTCACATGAGCGTTCTCCCCAAATTCTGGGCGGGGGTCCTGGCCGCATCGCTGGCGATGACGTCGGTACCTGCCGCTTTCGCCAAGACCCCCGCCGACCAGTTGATCGTCGGCATGAGCATGATCAACCTCCTGTCGCTCGACCCGGCCGCCGCCACCGGCCTGGATGTCTCCGAGGTCAATGCCAACCTCTACGACATGCTGCTGGTGCAGGACGTCAAGCAGCCGGACCAGCTGGTACCGGCCCTGGCGCAAAGCTGGCAGGTCAGCGACGACCGCAAGACCCTGACCTTCACGCTGCGCCCCGGCGTGACCTTCCAGTCGGGCAACCCGCTGACCGCCGAAGACGTCGCCTGGTCGTTGCAGCGCGTGCTCAAGCTCAATCTGGCCCTGGCCTCGACATGGAAGGCTTACGGCTTCACCGCCGGCAACGCCGCCCAGTACCTGCGCGCCGCCGACGAGCACACCTTTGTCCTCGAGCTGCCGCGGCCAACCGACCCGATGTTGGTGCTCAACACCCTGGCGACCTCGCCCAGTGCCTTTATCCTCGACCGCAAAGTGGTTCAGCAACACCAGAAGGGCGACGACATGGGCGGCGCCTGGCTGACTACCCACGCCGCCGGAAGCGGCCCGTTCATCCTCAATGACTGGCGCGCCAACGATGTGATCCTGATGAGCCGCTACGACGGTTACTGGGGTGGCCCGGCCAAGCTCAAGCGCATCGTCATGCGCAACATGACCGAGTCGCAGTCGCTGCGCCTGATGGTCGAGCGCGGTGACCTGGACCTGGCCAAGGGCATGTCCGCACCCGACATCGAAGCCCTGGAGAAGTCCGACAAGGTGCGCACCCAGACCGTGCAGCGCGGGACCCTCTATTACGTTGCCCTGAGCGTCAAGAACAAGCCCTACGATGACGCCCGCGTGCGCCGCGCGGTGCGTTCGCTGATCGACTATCAAGGCATCAACCAGACCGTCATGCCGCACTACGGCCAGCTCAACCAGCGCCCATTGCCGGTCGGCCTGCCGGCACGGCTGGACGATCCGGGCTACACCCTGAACGTCGCCGAGGCGAAAAAACTGCTGACCGAAGCCGGTTACCCGAATGGCTTCAAAACCACCATCCGCGTGCTCACCGAGCCGCCATTCATCAACATCGCCTCCAGCCTGCAGGCGACCCTGGCCCAGGCCGGCATCCAGGCGACCATCGTCACCGGCACCGGCAACCAGATCTACGGCGCCATGCGCGAACGCAGCTTCGACATCCTGGTCGGCCGCGGCGGTGGCGGGGCCGAGCGTCATCCGCATTCGAGCCTGCGGACCCTGGTGTACAACCCGGACAACCGCGACGAAGCCAAGCTGAGCAACTTCCAGGGCTGGCGCACGTCGTTCTACAGCCCCGAGCTGAACGCGCTGATCGAGCAGGCCGAAGTCGAGCCTGACAAGACCAGGCAACTGGCCCAGTACCAGCAGATCCAGAAGACCCTGGACGCGCAGGTCGGGGCGATCCTGCCGGTGTCGCAGATGACCGACACCGTGGTGGTCTACCACGATGTTCAGGATTACCAGACCCACAGTGCGGCCACCACCCGCTACAAAGACGTCTACAAGTCGCGATGAGCGGGAGCGGGGCGTGCGCGCCCCGAACGCCTCGGTGTTGGCTGAACGCATTTTCAGGAGCCTGTTATGTTAGTTTCGACTGCCTCTGTGCTGGGCACGCGCGTGTCTGGCACTGCCCGACGGGCCAGCACGGTCCTGGTGACCCTGCTCGGTCTGTTGGCGCTGACCTTCTTCATTGGTCGGGTGATGCCGCTGGACCCGGTGCTGGCCGTGGTCGGGCCGGACGCCGACAGCTCCACCTACGACCAGGTGTACCGGGCGATGGGCCTGGACCAGCCGATCTGGGTGCAGTTCGGGCTGTACCTCAACGACCTGCTCCACGGTGATTTCGGCAACGCCCTGCTGACCGGCCACCCGGTGCTGGACGACATCAAGCGGGTGTTCCCGGCGACCATCGAGTTGGCCACCCTGGCAATCCTTTTCGGCATCGTCATCGGCTTGCCACTGGGCGTGGTCGCGGCCAGTAACCAGGGCCGCCTTGGCGACCATGTGGCACGGGTGATCACCCTGTTCGGTTACTCCACGCCGATCTTCTGGGTCGGCATGATGGGCCTGCTGGTGTTCTACGCCTGGCTCGGCTGGGCCGGCGGGGCAGGGCGCATCGACCTCGCCTACGACGGCATGGTGCCGGACATCACCGGCCTGTTGCTGATCGACACGGCCCTGGCCGGCGATTGGGAAGCCTTCACCAGCGCGCTGCGGCACATCGTCCTGCCGGGGCTGATCCTGGGCCTCAACTCGGTCGCCTACATCAGCCGCATGACCCGCAGCTTCATGCTCGAACAGCTGTCCCAGGAATACATCATCACCGCCCGGGTCAAGGGCCTGTCGCGCCGCCAGGTGGTCTGGGGCCATGCGTTTCGCAACATCCTCGTGCAACTGCTGACGGTGGTCGCTTTGGCCTACGGCTCGCTGCTCGAAGGCGCGGTACTGATCGAAACGGTGTTTGCCTGGCCCGGTTTCGGTCAGTACCTGACCAGCAGCCTGATGCTCGGTGACATGAACGCGGTGATGGGCTGTGTGCTGGTGATCGGGCTGATCTTCGTCGCCCTGAACCTGATCAGCGACGCCCTGTACAAGGTGTTCGACCCAAGGACCCGTTAAGCCCCGCGCGGCCAGCGCGAACACAGTGCATGACTATAAAAACAAGGACAGCCACATGAAAACTGTACTTCCGATCCTGCGCCTGAGCCTGCTGGGTGCGATGCTGGCACTGGGGCCGATGGCCGCCGTGCAGGCCAAGACCCCCGCCGACCAGTTGATCGTCGGCATGAGCATGGTCAACCTGTTTTCCATCGACCCGGCCAACGCCCCGGGCCTGGATGCCTCCGGGGTCAACGCCAACCTGTATGACACGCTGGTCAAGCGCGACCAGGGCAACCCGGAAAAACACCTGCCACAGTTGGCCGAACGCTGGGAGATCAGCGAAGACGGCAAGCAGGTCACCTTCCACCTGCGCAGGGACGTCAAGTTCCATTCCGGCAACCCGCTGACCGCCGAAGACGTGGCCTGGTCGCTGTACCGGGTGATGAAACTCAACTTCGGCCTGGCCACCACGTGGAAGGCCTACGGCTACAGCGTCGACAACATTCAGGGGCTGATCCGCGCCACTGACCCGCATACCCTGGTGGTCGAGCTGCCGCAGCCCGCCGACCCGCTGCTGCTGATCGACTCGCTGGCGACCTCGCCCAGCGCGGTCATCGTCGACCGCCAGGAAGCCTTGAAGCACGAGAAGGACGGTGACCTGGGCGCCGCCTGGCTGGTCACCAACGAGGCCGGCAGCGGCCCGTTCACCCTGACCAAGTGGAGCGCCAACGACGCCTTGGTGATGACCCGCTTCGACGGCTACTGGGCGGGGCCTGCAAAAATGAAGCGGGTGCTGGTGCGGCACATGACCGAGTCGCAATCACTGCGGCTGATGCTCGAGCGCGGTGACCTCGACCTGGTCTACGGCATGGCCGCGCCAGACATCAAGGCCATCGAGAGCTCGCCCAAGCTGCAGGTGCAACCGCTGCAGCGCGGCACCATGTACTACGTGGCGATGAGCATGAAGCAGCCCGAATTCGCCAACCAGAAAGTCCGCGAAGCGGTGCGCAACCTGATCGACTACAAAGGCATCGACGAGCAGGTCATGCCGCACTACGGCATGCTCAACCAGCAGCCGATGCAGCTTGGCCTCGACGCCCGCCTGCCGGACCCAGGCTACAAGATGGATGTCGCCAAGGCCAAGGCGTTGCTGGCCGAAGCCGGCTACCCGCAAGGCTTCACCACCACCATCCGGACCTTGTCCGAGCCGCCGTTCATCGACATCGCCGCGCGCATGCAGTCGACGCTCGCCGAAGGCGGAATCAAGGCCAGCATCGTCACCGGCACCGGCAACCAGGTGTATGGCGCGATGCGCGCGCGCAACTTCGAGATGATCGTCGCGCGCGGTGCCGAGCGCTACCCGCACCCGTATTTCAGCCTGCGCACCTTTGTCTACAACCCGGACAACAGCGATAGCGCGGGCCTGCCCAACTTCCAGGGCTGGCGCGCGTCTTTCTTCGATCAACAGCTCAATGCGCTGATCGACCAGGCGGGCGTCGAGCGTGACGCCGCCAAGCGCGTGAGCCTGTACCACCAGGCCCAGCAGCGCTACGACCAGCAGGTCGGGCCGATCATGATGCTCTCGCAGATGACCGACACCGCGGTGAGTGCGGTGGACGTCAAGGGCTTTACCGGCGATGACGCCGAGGCGACCCGTTACCTGGGCGTCTACAAGCAACGCTGAACCTGTCCGGGGGCGCCAGCGGGCGCGCCGGGCGGCCATGATTTCACACCGAGAACATGCCGATGATTGCCAACATGTCTTCTACTCAAGCAAGCGCCAAGCCGCAGGCCGACACCACGCCGGCTTCCAGCCTCGACGCCTTTTACAAAAGCAGCCTGCGGGTGCTGCGCCACCTGTTGCGCAACCCCATGACCCTGGCCGGGCTGCTGGTGGCCGTGCTGCTGATCGTGGTCGCCACCTTCGCCCCGTTGATCGCCACCCATGACCCGGTGGTGCAGAACCTCGCCAACGCCCTGCAGGCCCCCGGTGCCGCGCACTGGTTCGGCACCGACGAATATGGCCGCGACATCTTCAGCCGGTTGGTCTACGGCTCACGAATCACCCTCTACATCATTACCCTGGTGACGATTATCGTCGGACCGATCGGGCTGTTCATCGGCACTGTGTCGGGCTACTACGGTGGCATCGTCGACACGGTGTTCATGCGCATCACCGACATCTTCATCTCGTTCCCCAGCCTGGTCCTGGCACTGGCGTTCATCGCTGCCCTTGGCCCTGGCCTGGAGCATGCCGTGGTCGCTATCGCGCTGACCTCGTGGCCACCGATCGCACGGCTGGCAAGGGCTGAAACCCTGTCGCTGCGCAAGGCCGACTTCGTTGTCGCGGTCGAGCTGCAGGGCGCCTCGTCGACGCGCATCATCCTGCGTCATATCGTGCCGATGTGCCTGTCGTCGGTGATCATCCGCCTGACCATGAACATGGCCGGGATCATCCTCACCGCCGCGGCGCTGGGCTTTCTCGGCCTTGGCGCACAGGCGCCGCTGCCGGAGTGGGGCGCGATGATCTCCACCGGTCGACGCTACATGCTCGAATGTTGGTGGCTGGTGGCGGTACCGGGTGCGGCGATCATGCTGGTGAGCCTGGCGTTCAACCTGCTGGGCGATGGCCTGCGGGACATTCTCGACCCGCGTAGCGAGTAACTGGAGGCTTTATGTCGTCGCTCAAACTCAACGTCGAAGCGCTCAACGTACGCTTCGTCAACGGCAAGAAAGAAATGCACGCGGTGCGCGATGTGTCGTTCACCCTTGGCCGGGAAAAACTGGCCATCGTCGGCGAGTCCGGCTCGGGCAAGTCGACGGTCGGGCGCAGCTTGCTCAAGCTGCACCCCGGCAGCACGCAGATCACCGCCAAGGCCCTGCAGTTCGGCGATGTCGACCTGCTCAGCGCCAGCGAAAAGGCCATGCAGAAGATCCGTGGCCAGCGCATCTCGATGATCATGCAAGACCCCAAGTACTCGCTCAACCCGGTGGTCAAGGTTGGCGACCAGATCGCCGAGGCGTACCTGGCGCACCACAAGGCCAGCCGCAGCGAGGCACGCGAGCGGGTCATGCTGATGCTGGAAAAGGTCCATATCCGCGACCCGAAACGCGTCTACAACCTGTACCCGCATGAAGTCAGCGGCGGCATGGGCCAGCGCATCATGATCGCCATGATGGTCATCACCAGCCCGGAGGTGATCATCGCCGACGAGCCAACCTCGGCGCTCGACGTGTCGGTGCGTCAACAGGTGCTCAACGTGCTCGAAGAGCTGGTGGTCGAGCAGCAGATGGGGCTGATCTTCGTCAGCCACGACCTCAACCTGGTGCGCAACTACTGTGACCGGGTGTTGGTGATGTACGCCGGGCGGGTGGTCGAGTCGCTCGCCGCGTGCGACCTGCAGTATGCCGAACACCCGTATACCCGTGGCCTGCTGGCGGCCTTGCCGAGCATGGACAACCGCCGCCCGCGCTTGCCGGTGCTGCAACGCGACCCGCTCTGGCTCACCTGCTGAGGTAACTGACATGTCCATGATCCAAGCACAATCGCTGAACCTGAGCTTCGGCGTTGGCGCCACCCTCAACCAGGTGCTGCACGACGTCGACCTGACCGTCGAGGACGGCGAGTCGTTCGGCCTGGTGGGCGAGTCGGGCTCCGGCAAGACCACCGTGCTGCGCTGCCTGGCCGGCCAGTACCGGCACTGGAGCGGGGCGCTGAGCATTGCCGGCGGTGCGTTGCAGCACAAGCTGCCCAAGGAGCACTTTCGCAAGGTGCAGATGGTCTTCCAGGACCCCTACGGCTCGTTGCACCCGCGGCACACCATCGACACCGCCTTGCGCGAGCCGCTGACCATTCACGGCATGTCTGATCGCGACGACCGGATCAACGACATCCTGGTCAAGGTCGGCCTCAATGACAGCTTCCGCTACCGCTATCCGCACCAGTTGTCGGGCGGGCAGCGCCAGCGTGTGGCGATTGCCCGCGCGCTGATCCTCGAGCCGCGTGTGTTGCTGCTGGATGAGCCGACCTCGGCGCTGGATGTCTCGGTGCAGGCCGAGATCCTCAACCTGCTGGCGGACCTGCGCCAGCGCGAGAAGCTCACCTACCTGATGGTGACCCACGACCTGGGGGTGGTCAGCCACCTGTGCGACAAGGTCGCGGTGATGCAGCAAGGGCGGATCGTCGAGCAACTGGACTGCCGGGCACTGAGCCAGGACCAGGCCACCCACGATTACACCCGTATGCTGGTGCAAGCCAGCCGCGACTTCAGCGCCGATTGTGCCCCGGCCATGTCGGCCTGAACCCGGCAATTACAAGGAAGACAAAAACATGCCGAATGCCAACCTTGCATCCGCTTCGCGGGTGCGTGCTGCCGTGGCTGCCCTGGCCATGGGCAGCAGCTTGCCGCTGTGGGCCGTAGAGGCCCCTGCTACGGTCCAGGTGCCGACGCTGGCCTACGACGACCGGCAGATCATCCTGGTCTGGGAAAAGCCCGCCAGCCATGCCGAAATCGTCGACTACCACGTGTACGCCAATGGCAGATTGCTGGGTGCAAGCAACGCCAACAACGATCAGGTCTCACCGGCCAAGCCTTACATCGACCATTTCTACCAGCAGGACCCGCAGAACTTCCACCACCGCATCGCCATTCACAGCTTCACCGCCCAGGGGCTTGCGCCCGATACCGAGTACCGCTTCACCGTGCGTTCGGTCGATCGCAACGGCAAGGAGTCGGCCGACAGCCCCGTGGTTGTGCAGCGAACCACGGCCGTACCGGCACTGTTCAATGTGCAGCGCTACGGTGCCAAGGGCGATGGCAAAGCGCTCGACACGGCCGCCATCCAGCGTGCCATCGACGCTTGCAGCAAGGGCTGCAAGGTGCTGCTGCCTGCCGGCACGTACAAGAGCGGGGCACTCTACCTCAAGAGCGACATGACCCTGGAAATCGCCGAGGGCGCTACCCTGCTGGGCTCCGAGCGTGCCGAGGACTACCCGCGCGAAGGCTATATCCAGTACCCGTATTCCACCACCGTGCGCCCGGCCTCGCTGATCAACGCGTTGCCGCGCGACCCGCAGGCGCATCAGGCCTTCGAGAACATCCGCATCGTTGGCAAGGGCACGATCGACGGCAATGGCTGGAAGCGCAACCCGGATGTGCTCGACGAGCGCGGGCAAGCCTTGCCCTTCTACCTGCCCAGCGACAACACCCGCTACATGCACGATGGCGTGCTGGCCAGGGCCCAGGTGGAGCGGGCGGTGGCCGAGGGCATGAACGTCAAGGACGCCTACGGCCAGATGCGCTCGTCGCTGATCACCCTGCGCAATGTGACAAACGTGTTCTATGGCGGCTTCACGGTGGTCAACCCGGCCTACCACGGCATCATGAATCTGGAGACGCAGAATGTGGTGCTGGCGAACACCACGCACCGTACCTACGACGCCAACAACGGCGACGGTATCGAGTTTGCCAACAGCCGCGGCGCGCTGGTGTTCAACAACTTCTTCGACACCGGTGACGACTGCGTCAACTTCGCCGCTGGCACCGGTGCGGGTGCGGTCCAGCAAAAGCCGCAGGAAGATGCCTGGATCTTCAACAACTACTTCCGCAAGGGCCATGGGATGATCGTGGCGGGCAGCCACACCGGCGCCTGGATCCAGAACATCCTCGCCGAAGACAACGTTTCGGACGGCACAGATACCGGCTTGCGCATGAAAAGCACCAACTTCATGGGCGGTGGCGCACGCCACGTGACCTTCCGTGATTCAGCCATTCGCAATACCGCAAAACAGGCCTTCATCTTCACCCTGGATTACAACGACCCGAATGCCAAGCTCGACTACAAGCGCTCGACGGTGGCGGGGCAGTTCCGTGACATCACGGTCAGCGACGTGAGCGTGGAAAACGCCAGCACCGCTGCCATCGAGGTGAAGGGCGATAGCAGCCATGGCGCCTGGCATCAGGGGCTGGTGTTCGAGCGTGTACGTTTCAGCGGGCCGGCCCCGGTCAAGATCGATGGCCTGAAAGATTCGCGGTTCGTCGGGCTTCGCTTCACCCACACCGGGGGCGCCAACCCTTGGCAGGTACAGGGCAGCCAAGGGCTGGCCTTCACGGATGTGGAGCCTGCGCCTTAGCTTCAGGCCTCGCTGTAAAAAGCCTGTAGCCGTTGCGCCTCACGCAGGCGCGTACGGCTGTTGCTCAGGTGCAAGTACATGGCGGCGCGCGCCGCATCAACCTGACGGCTGGCGATGGCATCGTAGATCTGCTGATGTTCGGCGTTGATACCGGCCAGGTAGGTGCTGCGGTTGCTCTGGCCGGTGTAGGCAGAGTTCATGCGCGTGCGGGGGATCATCTTGGTGCCCAGATGCTTCATGATATCGATCAGGTACTGGTTGCCTGCGGCCTTGGCAATTTTCAGGTGGAACTGGAAATCGGCGTTTGTCGTGCTGCCGGATTTTTCCGGGCCCTGCATCAGGGCCTCCAGCGCTTGCTGCAGTTCTTCGAGAGCCTGTGGCGTGGCCCGTTCGGCGGCCATGCCGGCGGCTTGCACTTCAAGGCTCAGGCGGTATTCCAGCAGGTCGAGCACATCGGACAGCAGGCTGATGGTTGCCGGCCCCACGTTGAAGCTCTCCGGTGCCGGCATGTCCAGCACGAAGGTGCCCACACCGTGGCGAGTCTCGACCAGGCCCGCGGCCTGCATGCGTGATAAGGCCTCGCGTATCACCGAGCGGCTGACACCTTCGGTTGCGATTAGCGTGGCTTCGGTGGGCAGCTTGTCGCCACGCTTGAGTGTGCCTTCGCGCATGCGCTCGGCGAAGCGTTCGACCAGCGCTTCGGCCAGGCGGCGGGGCGGTTGAGAGGGGCTGGCGGTGTGGTCTGGCATTGCTGTGCTCGCGTCTGAACAGCGGCCAGTATAGTGCGTTTTGGCACCAGGCTGCGGGTATACTCCGGGGTCTTCCGCTTATCAAGGGTTCACACAATGGCATCCGCCACCCCGGAAAAACGCCTGAATCTCGCCCAGCAACTGGTGCATGACCTGTCGCAGCAGATTCGCTCGGGTGAATTGCCAGCGGGTAGCAAATTGCCCACCGAAGAAGCTGTGACCAAAGCGCGAGGCGTAAGCCGTACCGTGGTGCGTGAAGCCATTTCGCGGTTGCAGGCCGAGGGCCTGGTCGAAACCCGCCGTGGTATCGGCACCTTCGTTGTAGACGCCATCCCGGCAGGTGACTTCCAGAGCACCAGCCCTGGAATGGGCGATGCTTACAACGAGGTGGCGATCATCGAGTTGCGGCTTTGCCTTGAGGTTGAGGCGGCTGCCATTGCTGCCCAGCGTGCCACCCCAGAGCAACTGGCTGCCCTGCGGGCGGCGCTGGATGAGGCCGTTGATACGCAGTCAGCGCCCTGCATGCGAACCGACTTCGAGTTTCACCTGCAGATAGCCCAATGCACGGGCAACAGCTTTTTCATCGACACCATGACCCACCTTGGGCATACCTTGTTTGCGGTGGCGCGGCAGGCCATGCCGACGTGCGATGCTCAGCAGCGGGCACTGGAGGCGCGGGAGCGCGAGCAAGTGCATGCCGCGATCACCCGCAAGGATGCCGGTGCTGCCCGTGCGGCCATGCGGCTGCACCTGGTCAATTGCCTGACACGCGCGCAGCGAAGCATTGCCCCAGGCGAACGGGGTGCCGAGCCGTAGGTGGCGGCACGCTGCAACGCCACAACGTATCTCAGCCCAGCCGAAAAGCCGCGCAAAGGCCCAACGTCTGTGGCAGTGTTGGGTATCTGGCCAGCCCCGCAGGGACCGACATGCAAACTCGCAAAACCGGTGTTCGCGCCCAACAGGCCGACCGCACCCGGGACAACATTCTCAAGGCTGCGGTGAAGGTCTTCAGCAAGGAAGGCTTCACCGGTGGGCGTATCGAGCAGATCTCCACGCTGGCCAAGTCCAACGACCGGATGATCTATTACTACTTCGGCAGCAAGGAAAAGCTGTTCATCAGCGTGCTGGAGCATATCTACGCCAGCTTCAACCAGGCCGAAGCCAAGCTGCGCATCGACCTCGGCGACCCGGAACAGGCCCTGCGTGAGCTGGTGGCGTTCATCTGGGATTACTACGTGCGCCACCCTGAATTCGTCACCATCCTCGCCACCGAAAATCTTCACCAGGGCCAGCACGCGCGCAAGTCGCAGAACCTCAAGGCGCTGTCCGGCGAAGCGGTGGGCGTGCTGCGGCCGATCATTGAAGCAGGCCAGGCCAAGGGCCTGTTCCGCGACGACATCGACATCACCCACGCCTACCTGATGATTGCCTCGCTCTGCTATTTCTATAATTCCAACCGGCATACCCTCAGCTCGTTTCTGGCCGTGGACCTGGCCGACAAGCAGGCCAAGGCCGACTGGCTGGTGTTTATCAGCGACCTTGCCCTGCGCGGCCTGCGCCGCTGACGCTCAGTGGCTGCCGGGGTTGGCGCGCACCTGCGCGGCCTTGGCCGCCAGCCCTTGCCAGGCGGGCTTGTCCGCAGCGAAGCGCTGGCGCAGGTAAGCTGCCAGGTCGGCGACCTGGCGGTCCGACAGGCTGTCCTTGAAGCCGGGCATGTAGCCCAGGTCACGGGTTGCGGGGGTGGCAATGCCGTGCAACACCACGCGCAATAGGTTGTCCGGCAGGGGGCTGTGGACGTTGCTGTTGACCGCCATCGACGGGCTGACGCCAAACAGCTTCGGCCCCAGACCATCGCTGTGGCAGGCCATGCATGCGCCTTTGAATACCCGCTCGCCGTTACTCAGCGACACTTGCGTGTCCACCTGGGGCGCGGCCTTGGCGGCCACTGCCTGTGGCTCGCCGTCGAGTGAACCGAGGTAGTGGGCAATGGCACGCACGTCGCTCTTTGGCAGGGTGGCCAGTTCGCTGACCACCGGGCCCATGGGGCCCGCCGCCACACCGTGCTTTTCGGAGAAGCCGGTGCTCAGGTAGCTGAAAAGCTCGTCTTCGCTCCACGGCGTGGATGATTTGCCCAGGGCATTCAGGGCAGGGGCTTCCCACCCATCGACCATGCCGCCGGCCAGGTAGCTGCTGCCGCCTTTTTCCGCGCCCAGCAGGTTGCGCGGCGAGTGGCAGGCTGTGCAGTGGCCCAGGCCGTCGACCAGGTAGGCGCCGCGGTTCCACTGGGCACTGCGCTGCGGGTCGGGCTGGTATTCGCCGCGTTGCAGAAACAGCGCATTCCAGCCGGCCATCAGTGGCCGCTGGTTGAACGGGAAGCGCATCTGGTTGGCGGGTGCTTGCTGGCGTACCGGAGTTTGCGACATCAGGTAGGCATACAGCGCCTGCATGTCGGCGTCGTTGATGTTGCGAAACGAGGTATAGGGAAACGCCGGGTACAGGTGCCGACCGTCGCGGCTGATGCCTTCGCGCATGGCCCGCTCGAAGGCGCCGAACGACCAGCGGCCGATGCCGGTTTCCGGGTCGGGCGTGATGTTGGTGCTGTACAGCGTGCCGAACGGTGTTTCCATCGCCAGCCCGCCTGCATTGACCTTGCCGCCGCTGACCGTATGGCACACGGCGCAGTCACCGGCCGCCGCCACCTGGCGCCCACGATCGAGCATCGCGGCGCTCCAGCTGCCGGCGCCTGGTGGGGTTACCGGGGCGATTTCGGCGCGCCAGGGCAGGGCTGTGGCGAGTACACCCAGTGCAGCGCCGAATACCCCGGCCAGCGAGCCGAACCACCACTTCGAACGCTTGGTGGTCGGCTGCGCTGGCGCGGGCGCGTCAGGGCCCTGACCTTCGCCATCGAGGGCGGCACGCACCCGTTCTGCCGTGATGGGCAGCTCGCGAAAACGAATGCCGGTCGCGTCGAAAATGGCATTGGCGATGGCCGCCGCGCTCGGTACCGAGGCCGACTCGCCACTGCCCATCGGTGCTTCGTGCTGACGCGGCAGCATCATCACGTCGATGGCCGGCAGTTCGGGGAAGGTCAGGATCGGGTAGCCGCCCCATTCCTTGCTGGCCACGGTCGACTCTTCGAAGCTGACCTGCTCCTTGAGCACTCGGCTGGTGGACTGGATGACGTTGCCGTGGATCTGGTGGCGCACGCCCTCGGGGTTGACCATCATCCCGGCATCGTGGCCGATCACCACGCGGGTGACGGCCACTTCACCGGTGCGCCGGTCCACCGCGACATCGGCCACCCATGCCGCCCACGCCGCGCCAAAACCGGGGAACTTGCTGTGGATGTAGCGTGCATAGGCAAAGCCCCTGCCGCGCAGCACATCGCCTTCGGCCTGCGCCTGCATGGGCCGGGTATGCGGCTGCCATTCGGCGCGGTCGGCGGTGGCCTTGACCAGGTCGATGGCGCGCGGGTCGGACAGGTGCCTGAGGCGGTATTCGACCGGGTCGACGCCAGCGGCAAAGGCCAGCTCATCGATGTACGACTCGTGGGCGAAGCTGTTGGGCATGGCCGACACGCCACGCATCCACGAGGCGCGTACCAGTGGCGTCATGTCGTTGATGGTGACGCGCATGTGTTCGTAGTCATAGGGCGGTATCGACGTGCGGTCGCCCATTTCGAACAGGGCCGGCACCGGTTCCACGGCACCGGTCAGCAGCAGGGCCAGGGTAGGTGCGCCATTGGACGGGTAGCTGGTCTGGAAGTCGTAGGCGGCCACGCTGCCATCGGCGTTCAGGCCGCCGTCGATTTCCATCAGCTGCGCGGTGCCCTTGGGCTCCCACACATGCTCCTGCTCGCGGGTCAGCTGCACCCGCACCGGGCGCTGTACCGCGCGCGACAGCAGCACCGCGTCGGCGCACACGTCATCGGCACAGTTGCGGCCGTAGCAACCGGCGGCCTCCATGCGGATGATCTCGATGCGCTCCTCTGTGCACTCCAGCAGCCAGGCCAGGTCGGCGCGCAGCAGATGCGGGTTCTGCGTGCCGGACCACACGCGGATTGGCCCATCGGTGAAGTCGGCCAGTGCGCACGACGGGCCGATCGATGCGTGCAGCTGGTACGGCCACAGGTAGCTGCGGCTCAGGCGCTGGGTGGCATTGGCAATGCCGCCGTCGACATCGCCCTGGTCCAGCACGGTGCGCTGTACCCGCGGGTTGTCGCGGATGGCCTGGGCGACATCGCTGAGGTCGGGCAGCTTGCCTGTGAATGGCTTCCAGCTGATTTTCAGCGCCTGGGCCGCGCGGATCGCTTGCTCTTCGCGCTCGGCCACTACGCCAACAAAGTCGCGGATGACGACCACGGCCACCACGCCGGGCAAATGGGCGATGGACGATTCATCCACCGCCAGCAGGCTGTTGCCGACGAAGTCGCCGCTGTCATGACCGGCGTAGGGCGGGCGGATCACCCGGCCGTGAAGCATGTCGGGCAGGCGCATGTCATGCACATAGGTCAACTCGCCGGTGGCCTTGCCGGGAATGTCTACCCGTGCAGCGCTGCGGCCGACCAGGCGGTAGTCGTCGATGGCCTTGAGCGGGGCATCTTCGGCAATGTGCAACTGGTGGTTTTCGCCCTGTACCAGTTCGGCAAAACGCAGCGTGCTGCCATCGCTGGCGATGACCACGCCGTCTTCGATGCGTAGCACTTCGGGCGTGCAGCCAAGGCGATGCGCGGCCTGCTGCAACAGGTGGCGCCGTGCGGTGGCGGCTGCCTTGCGCAGGGGCACGGCGGAAATCTGCAGGGTGGCGCTGGCGATGGTCGCGCCCTGGTTGGGTGCCCGCTCGGTGTCGCCCAGTACCATGTGCACCTGGTCCATGCGCAGGTCCAGCTCTTCGGCGACGATTTGCGCCAGCGAGGTGCGGATGCCGGTGCCCAGGTCGACGTGGCCGTTGAAGGCGTAGACCATGCCGTCGTCGCTGACAGCGATGAACAACGCCAGCTCGCGCGCCTTGACCACAGGCGTCACACCCTTGGCCACGGGGCCCGAGGGTGGGGTGATCTGGTCGACGATCAGCAACACGCCAGTCTTGGCCAGCAGTTGGTCGCGGCTGGGCACCTGTTGTGAGTGGTTCATGCTTTTCTCCGGGTCTCGGCGGCGCGGCGCACGGCGCGCAGGATTTCGACGTGAGTGCCGCAGCGGCACAGGTTGCCGGACAGTTCCTGGCGAATCTGTTCGTCGCTGGGGTCGGGAATACGGTCGAGCAGGGCCTTGGTGGTCATGATCATGCCGTTCATGCAGTAGCCGCACTGGGCTGCCTGTTCGTCGATGAACGCCTGTTGCACCGGGTGTGGCGCAGCCTTGCTGCCCAGCCCTTCGAGGGTGGTGATATCGCGACCCGCTGCGCCGGCCAGGGGGATGACGCAGGAGCGTGCGGCCACGCCGTCGATGATCACCGTGCACGCCCCGCATTCGCCCAGGCCGCAGCCGTATTTGGGGCCGTTCAGGCACAGGTCGTTGCGCAGGATAAGCAGCAGCGGGGTGTCGGGCATGGCGCTGACTTCGACAGGCTGGCCGTTGACCCGCAGGGAGATGGTTGTTTGCATTGTTGGCTCATCTCTGGAGGTTGCTTGCGCTACCAAAGGACTCACATGACGCGAGATTTTCAGTAAGTACTCACTACATGAAATGAGTGAGCAAGAAGCAGGCCAGAGATGGTTTACCGGGCGCGTCAGCTTGTCAGCCGGGGTTTTCGTCGCTGTCGATCATCTTGCGCAGGAGGTACAAAATGGCCACGCGTTCGCCGGCATTCAGGCTGCCCATGCTCAGTTCGCTGATCTGCCGGGCGCAGGGGATCATTGCGTCGAGCAATGCCGCGCCGCTGTCGGTGAGTTCGACAATGACCTTGCGCCGGTCGCCCGGGTCTGGCGACAGCTGCACCAGCTCGCGCGTTTTCAGGCGCTCGACGATGCCGCGGATGGTTGCCTGGTCCACCGCGGTGGCCTTGATCAGTTCTGCCTGGGAGCTGGGACCGTGGTCGCGCAGGGCACACAGGGTAACGAACTGGATCGAGGTAAGCTGCGGGTCGCAGGCCTGCTGTTGGAAGATCGCCGTGTGCCGTTGGTAAGCCTTGCGCAGCAGGTGGCCGACTTGTTCGGTGACGTCATAGGGTGTGGTGTCGAGCAGGGCGCTGCTGGGGGTGATTTTCTTTGGCATGGGATGGCTTGGGCTGGGTGGAAAGGTGCTGGCCGGCCGCCATTAGCGGAGCGCCCGGCCAGTATAACCACTATCGCGCCCTTGATTCCTCTGGTGCGACCACGTCGCCGGCCAGCACCACGGCCTTGTCGTCCAGGTAGATATCGCAGTTGCGCAGCGGGATGTCCAGGTGGCAGGGGGTCTTGCGCTTGCCGCCGACCTCGGTGTTCGGGCCGGTGGAGAACAGGAAGTTGCCGTAGAACGCGCGGGCGTCCATGCACATGCCGTCGTTGCGGTCGTGCAAGCCCATGGCCGTCCACTGCGCGCGCGGCTGCAGGCCCCAGCCGATGTGTGAGATACCGTACACCTCGGGGTCGTTGAAGTACTTCATGTAGTCGCGCAGGTACTCGGCCTCGAAGCCGCCGTGGATGCCGGTGATAAAGCCTTTTTCAATCTCCAGGGTGATGCGCTCGCGGCAGTAGTTCTTGAACGGCAGGATGATGTCGCCCACGTCCAGCACCAGTGTGCCCTCGGCACTGTCCTCGTTGGGCCAGGTGAACAGGAAACCGCTGGGCCAGTGGTCCCAGCGCCCAGGTTCGTCGGCATAGCCGTACTCGGTCACGGCGGGGTACTGGCCGAGCGGGGCGTGGAAGTCGCTGCCGGCCTTGGACCGCACATGCATGCTGCACGCCTGTTTCAGCAAGGTTTCAGCGGCCAGCACCCGGCGTTTGTCCTCTTCGCTCGGCAGCATGCGCGCCAGCACTTCGGGTGGCTCCACCGCCAGCAGGATGCGCGTGCCGGTCTTGAGGATCTGCTCCTGCTCGGGCGAGTGCAGCAGCATCATGGTATCGACGACCAGGTCGGCCGCTTCCAGCGCCCGCTGCGCCGCCAGGTTGCCGGTCAGTGCGGTGTCGCCGCAGTAGGCAGTCATGTCGTTGCCCATGGCGGTCGGGTGGTTGAACGCCGGCAGCTCTACCGCATACACCTTCGCCTTCAGGCGCTGCGCGGCCTCCATCGCGGCGTTGACCGTGCGCGGGTCGGAGTAGTGGCTCTTGAGTACGGCCACGCTCTGCGTCTCGTCCACGCGGGACAGCTTCAGTACGTGCTCGAACATCTGGGTCAGTTGTGCATTGCTCACCGGCATCGGGGTTCTCCTGGGTGGCGTTGACAGGGGTGCACCATGGCAGTGCCTGGCGCTTCATTGCGGTGCAAAATAATAGTGTGTACACCCTACTTTTGCAGATGAAAGCGCATCCGGACGGCAAGCGCAAGTTATCTGTTAAACGTTACCTATTCACACATACCGCCAATGTTTGCGGTAACAGATAGCCGGTATTGGCTTTCGATCAGGTGTTTGAAAAATATTTTGCTGGGCCTCTATCCAAAGTTCATTTGCAGCGTATACGCTCTAAATCGTCAGGCGGTCGAACCGCTGGCCACATATCAGAACAAGAGGAGAGATACCCATGCGTGGTAGGCAGAAAATCGCAATCGTCGGTGCGGGTCTGGGTGGGGCGGCCGCCGCCACGTTGCTGCAGCAGGCCGGGTTCGATGTCGAGGTGTTCGAGCAGGCGCCGGAGTTCACCCGCCTGGGGGCGGGCATCCATATCGGCCCCAACGTGATGAAGATCTTCCGCCGCATGGGGCTGGAGCAGAAGCTGGAGCTGATGGGCTCGCATCCGGACTTCTGGTTCAGTCGCGATGGCAATAGCGGTGACTACCTGGCGCGCATCCCGTTGGGCGAGTTTGCCCGCCGCGAGTACGGCGCGGCCTACATCACCATTCACCGTGGCGACCTGCACGCCCTGCAGATCGAGGCGATCAAGCCGGGTACCGTGCACTTCGGCAAGCGCCTGCAAAAGATCGTCGACGAAGGCGACCAGGTGCGCCTGGACTTCGCCGACGGCACCCACACCCTGGCCGACATCGTCATCGGCGCCGACGGCATCCACTCCAGGATTCGTGAAGAACTGCTGGGCGCTGAAGCGCCGATGTACAGCGGTTGGGTCGCCCACCGTGCGCTGATCCGCGGGGTAAACCTGGCGCAGCATGCCGATGTGTTCGAGCCCTGCGTCAAGTGGTGGTCCGAAGACCGCCACATGATGGTCTACTACACCACCGGCAAGCGCGACGAGTACTACTTCGTCACCGGCGTACCGCACGCGGCCTGGGACTTCCAGGGGGCCTACGTTGACAGCAGCCAGGAGGAAATGCGCGCTGCCTTCGAGGGCTACCACCCCACCGTGCAGAAGCTGATCGACGCCACCGAATCGATCACCAAATGGCCGCTGCGCAACCGCAACCCACTGCCGCTGTGGAGCCGTGGCCGCCTGGTGTTGCTGGGTGATGCCTGCCACCCGATGAAGCCACACATGGCCCAGGGCGCGTGCATGGCCATCGAGGATGCAGCCATGCTGACCCGCTGCCTGCAGGAAACCGGGCTGTCCGACCACCGTACCGCGTTCGCCCTGTACGAGGCCAACCGCAAGGAGCGGGCGTCCCGGGTTCAGGCGGTATCGAACGCCAATACCTTCCTCTACAGCCAGGAGGACCCGGCCTGGGTCTACGGCTATGACCTGTACAGCCAGGCGCTGAAAAGCGGGGAGGCGGCATGAGCACCTTCGTCGCCGGCGGCAACGTCTGCGCCAATGGCATCCGCCAGCATTACCTGCGCTATGGCGGCAAGGGCCATGCGCTGATCCTGGTGCCAGGCATCACCAGCCCGGCGATCACCTGGGGCTTTGTCGCCGAGCGCCTTGGGTTGTACTTCGACACCTACGTGCTGGATGTGCGCGGCCGCGGCTTGTCTTCAAGCGGCCCCGAGCTGGACTACGGCACCGACGCCTGTGCTGCGGACATTCCGGCCTTTGCCGCAGCGCTGGGCCTGGATAGCTACCACCTGGTCGGGCACTCGATGGGTGCGCGCTTTGCCATTCGCGCGGCTGCCCAAGAAGCACCGGGGCTGCAGCGGCTGGTGCTGGTCGACCCGCCGGTGTCCGGGCCAGGCCGCCGTGCCTACCCGAGCAAGCTGCCGTGGTATGTGGATTCGATCCGCCAGGCCACGGTGGGCATGAGCGGCGACGACATGCGCGCATTCTGCGCCAGCTGGAGCGACGAGCAGCTGGCGCTGCGGGCCGAATGGCTGCACACCTGCCACGAGCCGGCGGTCGTGCGGGCGTTTGATGATTTTCACAACGTGGATATCCACCAATACCTGCCCGCGGTGCGCCAGCCAGCATTGCTGATGGTGGCCGGGCGAGGTGGGGTAATCGAGCCCCGTGACATCGCTGAAATATGCGAACTCAAGCCGGATATCCAGGTCGCGCATGTCGACAACGCCGGCCACATGATCCCATGGGATGACCTGGACGGCTTCTTCGCCGCTTTTGGCGACTTCCTCGACCAACCCCTTGTCTGACGGAGCACGAGACATGACCAAGCTATACCGCATCGGCCAGATCGTGCCGAGCTCGAACACCACGATGGAAACCGAAATCCCGGCGATGCTCAACGCGCGCCAGGCGATCCGCCCCGAGCGCTTCACCTTCCATTCCAGCCGCATGCGCATGAAGCAGGTGAAGAAGGAAGAGCTGGCCGCCATGGACGCCGAGTCCGACCGCTGCGCAATGGAGCTGTCCGACGCCAAGGTGGATGTGCTGGGCTATGCCTGCCTGGTGGCGATCATGGCCATGGGCCTGGGCTATCACCGGCAATCGGAAAAGCGCTTGCAGCAGGCCACCGCTGACAACGACGCGCTGGCACCGGTAATCACCAGCGCCGGGGCGTTGGTCGAGGCCTTGCATGTGATGAAGGCCAAGCGCATTGCCATCGTCGCGCCATACATGAAGCCGTTGACCGAGCTGGTGGTGAACTACATCCGGGAGGAGGGCTTTGAGGTGCAGGACTGGCGCGCGCTGGAAATCCCCGACAACCTCGCCGTGGCCCGCCACGACCCGGCCAACCTGCCAGGCATCGTCGCCGGCATGGACCTTGAGGGTGTCGATGTGGTGGTGCTGTCGGCCTGCGTGCAGATGCAATCGCTGCCGGCAGTGGCCAAGGTCGAGGCGCAGACTGGCAAGCCGGTGGTCACTGCTGCTATCGCCACTACCTACGCCATGCTCAAGGCGCTGGACCTGGAGCCGGTCGTGCCGGGCGCCGGTGCCCTGCTGTCGGGCGCCTACTGAAATCGGGAGATGGACATGAGCGACGCACAAAGCGCCCGTGACAACTACCAGGGCGTATGGGGCCAGCGCATCGGCTTTGGCCGCAAACCAGCCCTGTTGATGATCGACTTCATGCAGGGCTACACCACCCCCGGTGCACCGCTGTACGCCCCGGGCGTGGTGGTGGCGGTCGAACAGGCCGCTGGCCTGCTGGCGCTGGCCCGCGACTGCGGTACCCTGGTGGTGCATACCAACATCCGCTACCAGCCGCCGCATTTTGCTGACGGCGGCGTGTGGGTGCGCAAGGCGCCGGTGATGAAGGACATGGTCGAAGGCAACCCGCTGGCGGCGTTCTGCGAGGCCGTTGCGCCACAGGCAGGGGAGGTGGTGCTGAGCAAGCAGTACGCCAGTGCCTTCTTCGCCACCAGCCTGGCCCCGCTGCTGCATGCTCAAGGCGTAGATACCGTGGTACTGGCTGGCTGCTCTACCAGCGGCTGCATCCGCGCCAGTGCGGTGGATGCCATGCAACACGGGTTTCGAACCATCGTGGTGCGCGAATGTGTCGGTGATCGCCACGACGACCCGCACGAAGCCAACCTGTTCGACATCGACAGCAAGTATGGCGATGTCGTCACCCGCCAGGAGGCGATGCAGCAACTCAGGCGCCTGGCCGGCTGAACGCCGGGTAGCCCTTACCAATAACAATCAAGGACCGGTGCGGGAAGCCCGTCCATGACCGCCTGCTGTCCGGGTGGTCGCCCCGCAGGAGCACTCGGGGTCTTCAGGCGCTGCCCAGGCACGCCGCGTATAGTGCGCGGGGTGCCCGGCGCGTCGAACACTGCTGGCCTTAAAACAACCACAAAGTCGCCCGCCAGGAGACAGGAAATGCCAATTGCGAATGCAACCACGGTCCACAGTGACATCGACCATGGCACTAAAGCGCTGTACAGCAAGATCACCTGGAGGCTCATCCCCTTCCTGTGCTTCTGCTACCTTGCAGCTTATCTGGACCGCATCAATGTCGGCTTTGCCAAGCTGCAGATGCTCGAAGACCTGCAGTTCAGCACAGCGGCCTATGGCCTGGGTGCCGGGCTGTTCTTTGTCGGCTACATCATTTTCGAAGTGCCGAGCAACCTGATCCTGCAGCGCGTTGGCGCCAAGCTATGGATCGCACGCATCATGATCACCTGGGGCCTGCTGTCGGCCTGCACCATGTTCGTTTCCACCACCACCCAGTTCTATGTCCTGCGTTTTCTGCTGGGGGCTGCCGAGGCCGGCTTCCTGCCGGGCGTGCTGTACTACCTGACCATGTGGTACCCCACCTATCGGCGCGGGCGCATCATTGCCTTGTTCATGATCGGGCTGCCCTTGTCGAGCGTGATCGGCGGGCCGATTTCTGGCTGGATCATGGGGCATTTCGACCAGGTGCATGGCCTGCACGGCTGGCAGTGGCTGTTTTTGCTGGAGGCGATCCCCAGTGTGTTGCTGGGCATCCTCACGTTCTGGGCATTGCCTAACCATTTCCAGCAGGCCAAGTGGCTGTCGGCTGACGACAAGGCGCAGCTGGCAGCGGACCTGGCGGCTGACGATGCCGAAGGCAAGGACAGCAAGCACAGCTTTCGCGACGGTTTTTTCAACCTGAAAGTGTGGATGCTGGGGGGCATCGACTTTTCGATTTTGCTCAGCGCCTACGCCATGGGCTTCTGGATGCCGACCTTCATCCGCGATGCTGGCGTCAGCGATACCTTCCACATCGGTCTGCTGACGGCCATTCCGAGCCTGGCCGCACTGGCCGGCATGTTGATGATCGGGGCCAGCTCCGACCGCCACCGTGAGCGCCGCTGGCACATCATCGTGCCGTTCATCATTGGTGCAATCGCCATGGCCAGCAGCACGTTGTTCAGCCAGAACCTGGTGATGACCGTGGCGCTGTTCGCCATTGCCTCGGCAGCGATCATCGGCGCGGTGCCGGTGTTCTTCAGCCTGCCGGCGACCTTCCTCAAAGGCACTGCGGCCGCCACCGGCTTTGCCCTGGCTTGCTCGGTGGCCAACATCGCAGGCCTGGTGAGCAACTCACTGATGGGCCTGGTCACCGACCTCACCGGTACCTCCCACGCCGCATTGTGGGTGTTTGCCGGCTGCCTGATCCTCAGCTGCTTCCTGGTCATCGCCTTGCCGGCGAAGCTGGTCAACCGCTAGCGGCCCAGCGCTTCAAGCAACGGCAGGGCAGGCGGGCCGGGTGCCCGCCTGCCGACCCTCACTCGATGCAACCCGCACGTTGGCGGCCATACACGGCCGCCGCGCCGGGTTGCTGTTGCCCGATTCCAGGAGTCGCTCCATGCAAGGTTTCACTGCACCGCGTTTTTCTTCGTCTGCGTGCCTGGCCGGCGGGTGTATCGCCGCCGCGTTGTGCCCCGAGGCCTCGGCAGAGGAGGCCGGTTTCATCGAAGGTGCCCGCGCCACGCTGCAGGCACGCAATTACTTCTTCAGCCGCGATTATGCCGATATCAAGGGCGCGAGCACCCAGTCGCGTACCCAGGAATGGGCGCAGGGTTTTATCCTGAACGCAAGCTCCGGCTACACCCAGGGCACGCTCGGCGTCGGCGTGGATGTGACGGGCCTGCTTGGTTTCAAGCTCGACAGCAGCCCGCAGCATGCCAGGTCCGGGTTGCTGCCCAGCCTGGACAGCGGCAAGTCGGCGGACGAATACAGCCGCCTGGGGGCGGCGATCAAGTTCAAGGTCTCGCAAACCGAACTGAAGGTGGGCGAGTTGATGCCCAACCTGCCTGTGCTGTTGTTCAGCGATCTGCGCCTGCTGCCGCCTACCTACCAGGGCGCGATGTTGGAGTCGCGCGAGTTTGCCGGGTTGACCCTGAATGCCGGCCAGTTCCGCTCCACCAGCCTGCGCGACTCGTCCAACAGCCAGAAAATGTACGCGCTGGTCAACGACCCGATCAACCCTGCGCGGCTGGCGCGTTTCACCAGTGACCGCTTCAACTACGTTGGCGCCGATTATGCCTTCAACGGCAACCGTACCAGCGTCGGTGTATGGCAGGCGCAACTGGAGGATATCTACCAGCAGCGCTTCTACAGCTTCAAGCACGCCGAGCCGCTGGGGGACTGGACGCTGGGGATCAATGCCGGCTACTTCGATGCCCGGGAGGACGGGCGCAAGATTGCCGGTGACTATGACAACCATGCGCTGTTCAGCCTGTTTTCGGCCAAGACCGGCGGGCATACCTTTTATGTGGGCTACCAGCAGATCGGCGGCGATGATGGCTTCATCCAGGTGGGTGCAAACACCAACCCGATGGGTAATACGCTGCCGACCTATGAGTTCTCGGCGCCAGGCGAACGCTCGTGGCAGGTGCGGCATGACTACAACTTTGTCGCCTTGGGGCTTCCGGGGCTGACGTCGACCCTGCGTTATGTGAAAGGGCGCGACGTGGACACCGGGCTGGGCTTTGAAGGGCGGGACCGCGAGCGTGACCTGGACCTGGCCTACGTGGTGCAGAGCGGGCCGCTGGCCGGGTTTGGGGTGCGCGTGCGCAACGTGATGGCGCGCTCCAACTACCGCACCGACATCGATGAGAACCGCTTGATCCTCAGTTACACGGTCAAGCTGTTCTAAAGCCGATGGACTGTGCTGCGCGCTTTGTGTATGGGTGGCCTTGTGTCGCGGCAGGGCTGCGCAGCAGCCCCAGGGTTTCAGCGAAAATGCATAAATTGCCGGGGCTGCTACGCAGCCCTGTCGCGACACAAGGCCGCTCCTACAAGTCTGGTGCATGCCTTGCGGGAGCAGTAGCGGTCACTGCAGGGTCACGGGCTTGAGGTTATCCGGCAACTGCCTGATAGCCGCCTCAATTTGCGCGATCGGCCCGGCGAGGCGGTCCGCTTCCATGTCCTTGCCCTCACTTCTCAGGCGGTCGCACTCAAGGCGCAGGTCCAGCAATTTTTTCTGTAGCTTCAGGGCCGAAGTGTTGAACGGGTCCATGCTTTTCTCGTGCTGTAGGCTTCCGTGCCGTTGTAGGAAAAATGGACCGTAGCAGCTCGAATTAACTGGAGAAACTGATGTTTCATACAGGTTTGTACCCCTACCGCGATTCTTCCCACAGCGCACAGTAAAAAGTCCTACAAACTACGTTTCAATTCATGTGCTCTCAATCGAGCTCGACATCCCGTGTCAGCTGCGTTCAGTCGCCTTTTGAAGGGCAGGCCACCCTGCGTGGTTACAGCCGGAGCCTGTAACCCGTCTTGAAACCTCATGTAGCAATAATGTATCTGCGCCGCATCTGATCCGCTTTTTTTCCACAAACCTGAATCTGTAACCGTATCAGCCCAGGCTCGACAATATGTCCATTCCCGCATCACAACTGTAGAGGTTCCAATGGGCAAGCTGGCGCTGTTCCTGGGTGGTTTTCTGCTACTGACCATTCTGATTGGTATTCTTGGCACCATTCCGCCAAGCTGACTTCAACTGCTTTTTTCCTGCGCGGCCCGTCTATTTCAAATGACGGGCCCAATGCCTGACCAATTGGCCAGTATTCCCCCTGCTTGCACTGCTGGACCAGCGGTAGCTGCAAGTCATTCTCAAGTGCAAAAGCCTCGTGTAGTCTCCCGCCGCCGCTCATTCGGGCCGGTCTTTTTGCCGTGGAGTCGATACATCAATGGAATACAAGAAAGGCACTTCAGCCATGCTGGAGTGGCGTAGCCGTTTTCTTGCCGAAGGCACACTTGATGAGCAGGGATATGACCAGGCATTGCGCGATGCCCTGGTGCTGGAACAGGCCGGAGTGATCACCACGGCGGAGTGGATCGAGCTGGTCAAGCTGGCAAACACGGCGTTGCTGGTTGTGCGATAAGTCGTTCTTTGCGTTGGGAAATCTGTCCACAAAAAACGTGGGTAGGTCTGTGGATAAAGTGCTGTAAGCCAGGCCCGAGGCGGGCTCTGTTAAATTGAGCAGAAATTGAACAGTCATTTCGGCGGGCTGTTTTAGCAGGCCAGGCCGGCACGGCGCAATGCCGCTAGCAGGTCGCGTACCCGCGCCGGCAGTTCGCCAGCAGGGTACACGGCATGCATTTGCGGGTCCTGGCCGCTGCTGGAAGTCAGGCGGTATTGCGGGCATACCCGGCCTAGCCGCCCGGCCTTGACCTGCGCTTCGCCAACCCAGGCAGCCAGGCGGGCGATGCCTGCCCCGGCCAGGGTGCTGTGGTACACCGCGTCACCGGAGTCCAGGCGTAGCCTCGGCCTGGGCCGCAGGCTGGTAATCTGGTCGTCGCGGCAAAAATGCCAGGCCTTGAGAATGCGCGGGGCGGTGTGCAGGATCAGCGCATGCCCTTCGAGCTCTTCAGGGTGCTGTGGTGTGCCGGCCACCGCCAGGTAAGCCGGGCTGGCATACAGGTGGCGCTGGTAGGCCCACAGCGGGTAGCCGATCAGCTCGCTCGATTGCGGAAAGGCCCCACGTACCACGAAATCGAACTTGCCTTGCAGCGGGTCGAGGGTTTCGTCGCAGTAGCTTACGTCCAGGGTGACTTTGGGGTGGCAGCGGGAGAACTCGGCGAGCACCTGTGGCAGCACATGCTCACCCAGCAGTTGCGGCACGGCAAAGCGTATCCAGCCCTCGGCGCTGCCACTGAGCGCGGCCAACTCGTCGGCCGCATCACGTTGCACATCCAGCAAGCGTTCGGCATGGGGCAGCAGGCGCTCACCGGCTTCGGTGAGGGTGACGGCGTTGGCGTTGCGGTTGAGCAGCTTGCTTCCGGCGTTGTCTTCAAGGGTTTGTACCGCACGGGTTACCGCGCTGGGTGAGCGCCCCAGCGCGCGGGCGGCGGCCACGAAGCTGCGCTTGTGTGCCACGCTGACGAACGCCTGGATTTCCCGCAACATGTCCAATGCCATTGCCTGCTCCTTGTTGCAGTTTTTGCAATATGGCATTTCAACACAAGCGCAGCACTTTGATTAGCCTTGCTGGGGTCTTCTCTGCCTGGAACCGCGTCATGATGGATGTTGCTGTGCTTTCTGTGTTCGCCTTTGCCGCTGGGCTGATCGACGCCGCAGTGGGGGGCGGCGGGCTGATCCAGATCCCGGCCTTGTTCAACGTGCTGCCCACCGCGCAACCAGCGGCGTTGCTCGGCACCAACAAGCTGGCGTCTGTGTGTGGTACGGCCTTCGCGGCGCGCTCGTTCATTCGCAAGGTGACGCTGGACTGGGGGCTGATCGTGCCGGCAGCGCTCAGCGCCTTTGTCATGTCGTTCGCAGGCGCGGCCACGGTATCACTGGTGCCGCCCAGTGTGATGCGCCCGGCAGTGCTGGTGATGATCGTGCTGATGGCCATCTACACCTTCTGCAAGAAAGACTTCGGCACGCTGCACAAACCCGCGAAGATCGGCCGCAAGGAGCAGTGCCTGGCGGTGCTGATCGGTGGTGCGATCGGTTTTTACGATGGCCTGTTCGGTCCGGGCACCGGCAGCTTCCTGATCTTCCTGTTCATCCGCTTCTTCGCCTTGGACTTCCTGCACGCCTCGGCCTCGGCCAAGGTGGTGAACATTGCCACCAACCTGGCGGCGCTGGTGTTCTTCGTGCCCTCGGGCAACGTGCTGTATGCCATCGCCCTGCCCATGGCGGCGTGCAACGTGCTCGGGGCCCTTACCGGCACCTGGCTGGCAGTACGCAAGGGCGCAGGCTTTGTGCGCGGGCTGTTCCTGATACTGCTGTGCGTGCTGATCGCCAAGCTGTCGTGGGACTTGCTGGCCGGTTGAGTCACACCACCTGGCGCTGTGCTTCTGCCTGTTCGACGCGGTTGCGGCCATGGGCCTTGGCCCGGTACAGCGCCTGATCGGCGCTTGCCAGCAACGTGTCCAGGCTGGGGGCCGGGATATTGGCGTCGCAGCCGGCCAGGCCGATACTCACGGTAATCTGCAGGCGCTGGTCGGCCTGCACCACGTGCAGGTCCTGTACCGCGCGGCGCAGGCGTTCGGCGGTGAACTTGGCACGTTCTGGGGCAAGGCCCGGGAGGATGACGACAAACTCCTCGCCGCCCAGGCGCGCGAGCAGTTCATCGTTGTGCAACTGGTCTTGCAGGGTGCTGGCGAACTGGCGCAGCACCTGGTCACCGACCCCGTGGCCATGGGCATCGTTGATCGACTTGAAGTGGTCGATGTCCAGCATCATCAGGGTCAGTGGCAGCGCCTGGGCATGCTGCTGGCGGCTGTCCAGCAGCGCGTTGGCGCGGCGGGTGAAGGCACTGCGGGTGAGCACGCCGGTCAGGTGGTCGATGGTGGCCTGGTGCGCCAGGCGGGCCATCAGGCTGCGGTTGGCCTGGCTGACGCAGGCCACCACTAGCGGGCCGAGCACCAGCATGGCAATGCCCAGGCGCGCCGACATCAGCGTGGTCACCCCAGGCTCGCTTTGCGGCACGCTGAAGTGCATGAGGTTTTGCGCCACCGCCACAATCAAGGTGCTGCCGGCGGTGAGTGTGAGCAGCGAAACCATGAATGGCGAGTAGGTCCAGGCACACCACAGCAAGGCGGCAATCGGGAAGGCGATGGCACCGGGGCCGCCAAAGGCAATGCTGACCGCCAGCGAGACCAGCAGCACCAGCAGCGGCGCCAGGCGGATGGCCTGGGCACCTCCGCGCACCAGGGCCCGTACCGAGGGCGCGGTGAACAGCACCGGCAGCACCAGCACGCTGGTCGAGAACTGTTCGCTGAACCAGGCCAGCCAGGTGGCGCGCAAGGATTGCTCGAACCAGGGTGCAGCCATGACCGCTGCCATGCTGGCCGCCACCATGGCGGCGGCGGCACAGGCGGCGAACACGCTGAGTACGCCGTGCGGGGTGCGCATGCGCCGGTGCAGCCGTGGCAAGCGCGACAGCAGCTGCCAGAGGGTTACTACCACAGCAAGATTGCACAGGTTGAACCACAGGGCCGGCACCCAGGCACTGCCACACAACAGGTCGGCGCCGACCATGGCCAGCCACACCAGGCTGAAGCCGGTCAGGGTGGCCAGGCGAGGGTAGCGCAACAGTACGCCGGCCAACACAGCGTTCACTGGCCAGAACAGCGACAGCGATTCGATCGGGCGTGCCAGGATGCCGCCCAGGGTGAGGGCAAAGGTCAGGCAAAGCAGAACGACATAAGGCAACAAGCGCGATTGGGCTGGAAAAACCATGAACTCGACCGGCAAGCGGAAACGAAATCCAGGACAACGCCTTGAAGCACCTGGGGCAATACCCGTAGTGTGTTTCGTCAGGCCAGTTGATGTCAATCTGCCGCGATCGGTCGAGATAATGTCAAATTGCCTCTAATCCTTGTTGCTTTCCTTTACAACCCGAAGAACCACGGCACCATCACGACGGTGACCACCATCACCAGCACGGTGAACGGCACGCCGATTTTGACGAAGTCGGCGAAGCGGTATTGCCCCGGCCCCAGCACCAGTGTGTTGACCGGCGATGACACCGGCGTCATGAATGCCGCCGATGCGGCCAGGGCCACGGTCATGGCAAACGGGTAGGGTGACATGCCCAGTTGCGCGGCGGTACTGACAGCCACCGGCGCCATCAATACCGCAGTGGCCGTGTTGGAAATGAACAGGCCAATCACCGCCGTGACGGCGAACAGGCAGGCGAGAATGGCACTTGGGCCGGCGCCACCCAGCACGCTGACCAGCCCGCCCACCGCCAGGTCGATACCACCGGTTTTTTGCAGTGCCTGGGCGAACGGCAGCATGCCGACGATCAGCACCAGGCTTTGCCAATGAATGGCCCGATAGGCGCTGTTCATGTCGATGCAGCGGCCGGCGCCCATCAGCAGGCAACCAATCAAGGCCGCGATGACATTGGGCACGGTACCGCTCACCATCAGCCCGACCATCACCGCCAGGCTAAGCAACGCCTGTGGCGCGCGGGTGCGGGCTGGCGCGACCTGGTCGATCTCGGCGGGCAGGCTCAGTACCAGAAAGTCCTTGGGCTGGCTTTGCAACTGGCGCACGGCCTTCCACGGGCCGACCACCAGCAAGGTATCGCCAAGGCGCAGCTTTTCTTCCACCAGTTGCTCTTCGATAGCGGCCTGTTCGCGGCGCAGGCCGACCACGTTGAGGCCGAAGCGGGTGCGGAAGGCCAGTTCGAGAATGCTTTTGCCGATCAACTGCGAGCCCGGCGGCAGCGAGACCTCGGCCATGCCCAGCTCCTGGGACTGATCGATGAAGTAGGCTGCCTTGAAGTGCAGGGGCTCCAGTTGCATGGCCTGGCACAGGCTGCGCAGGTCGTCGCGGTTGGCGAACAGGTCAAGCAGCAGCACGTCGCCCTGGTGCAGTACGGTGTTGGAGTCGGCGCCGATCACCCGTGTGGTGAACTTGTGCTGGCGCTCGATGCCGATCACGTTGGCGCCGTGCCGGGTGCGCAACTCCAGCTCGCCGAGGGTATGGCCGATCAGCGGTGAATCAGGGCGTATGCGCAGGCGCCGTTCACGGCCGTTGAGCTTGTAGTCCAGCACCAGGTCCAGCAGTGTGCGGCGGGTTTCCACACGGCCGTCCTTGCGTACTTCGCCGTTCAGCCAGTGGCGGGTCAGCAGCATGTAGCCGATGCCCAGCACCAGCACCACCAGGCCGAACGGAGTAAAGCTGAAGAAGCTGAAGCCCGCTTCGCCATTGCGCACCAGCTCGCTGTGCACCACTACGTTGGGCGGTGTGGCCACCAGGCTTAGCATGCCGCTGATCAGCCCGGCAAACGCCAGTGGCATCATCAGGCGGCTGGGCGACAGCTGCAGGCGCGCGGCAATGCTTAGCACCACCGGGATGAAAATGGCCACCACGCCGGTGGAACTCATCATCGACCCCAGCCCGGCCACGGCCACCATCAGCAGCACCAGCAGGCGTGTCTCGCTATTGCCGGCCCGCTCGCTCATCCATTCGCCAATACGGTAGGCAATACCGGTGCGCACCAGGCCTTCGCCGATCACGAACAGGGCGGCGATCAGTACCACGTTGGGGTCGCTGAAGCCGGCCAGGGCCTGCTCCACGGTAAGGATGCCGAGTAGCGGCAGGGCCAGAATCACCATCAGCGCGACCACGTCCATGCGTGGGCGATTGATGATGAACAGAACGACGACGATGGCCAGCAGGCCGAGGACCCAGAGCAGATCTTGGTTCATGGGGAGGGGGTGTTCCTTCACACGGGGCACGATAGACAGTAGCAGCCAATGTGCCAGCTTGTGATGAAGGGGGTGTTGATGTGCTGCAACAAATAGGGCCGCTATGCGGCCCTTGAGTCAGCTGATCAGTGACGGTGCCGGCGGTGCTTCTTGCTGCCGCGGTTGTCGTCACCCAGGTGGTTGCCGAGGGCACCACCGGCCGCGCCGCCCAGGCCGGCACCGACGGTGGAGCCGGTCTTGCCGCCCACCGCGCCGCCCAGCAGCGAGCCGCCAGCCGAACCCAGGCCACCGCCGATGGCGGCTTCGGTACGGTTGCCCTTGCGTGCACCTACCGCACTGCCGGCTGCGCCGCCCACGCCGGCACCGATGGCCGCGCCGGTCTTGCCGCCGAGTTGTTGACCGACAACGTTACCCAGGACACCACCCAGGCCACCGCCAATGGCGGCAGTACCGTCACCGGCGAAAGCGCCTTGGCACAGCAGCAGGCCGAGGGCAAGGGAAGGCAGAGTCAGACGCATGATACGAACCTCAAAGGAATCATCAGGTTAAGTTGCCGCGCAACGGGCGGCAGGTCAGGGGGGTAAAGACGCTTCAGCGGTAGTCGCGGTCACCGCGGTACTGACGATTGTCATCGTCATCGCGGTCATGCCGATGGTGGTGGCGATGGCCACGGTCGCGGTCACGCCAGCCATCGTCGTCGTCATGGTAGCGATGGCTGTGGCAGCCTGCGGTCAGCAAAAATGCAGCAATCAGCGAAAGGCTTGCAAGGCGGGTCATCACGATATAGGTCCTTGATCCGCAATGGTTTACGGGACACTTCCTGAGACTGGAAATGATCCATTTGGTTTCCCGGGCGGGCAAAAAAATGGCGCTGCAGTGATGAGCGGCGTGCTTGCAGGCTGTTGTTCTGTCCCATTCGGTCATGGTCGAGCGGGTAATGTCCCTCTAAACTGTGGGGCAAGCTGCAGCCAAGACGGCAATCTGCCACTCGGTGAATCACGATGATCGCCCATACCCCACGTTGTTCGCCGCCGTTGTACTGGTCGCAACCATTCTGGCGTTCTGCCTGTTGCTGGTCGGGCGCAGCAACCGCCGTGACAACCTGCTGCTCACCGGTTGCGGGCTGCTGATGCATGCGCTGGCTTATGTCTGCTACACCGTCTATGCCCAGGCCCCGCTGTGGGTCAGCTACGGCCTGGGCAACAGCTTGCTGTCGCTGGCTCTGGCGTTCTACACCGCCAGCCTGTTCCGGGTGCGTGAGCAGGTGGTGCCCTGGCGTGTCATCTTCGTCATCCCCGCCTGCATGCTGCTGGCGACGCTGGTATTGATGCTGCAGTGCTCGATGATTCTTTACTCGGCGTGGCGCCATGCCGAGCGGCCGGGCAGGGCCCACCTGCTGCTGCAGATCGGTGCGTTGATCAGCCTGGTCGGCCTGGGCATGCGTGTGCGCGCAACCCGGCGCGCTTTGCCGGTGACCAGATCGAACTGCGCTTCAGCGTCGGCTTGTGGTGTGGTGTGCCGGGCCCCAAAGACAGCACCGCCAACCTGCTGGCCCAAGCCGATGCGGCGCTGTACCAGGCCAAGGCCGCCGGGCGCAACACGGTGCACATGGCGGCGTTGATCCAGGCGGGATGAATCAGGATGCCGGCTGAATCGCCAGCACTACCCCGTTGGTGATCTGCACCAGCACGTAGTGGCCACCCATGCGTACCCAATGGCTTTCCTTCTCGGGTGCTGGCAAGCCTTTGGCTTTCCAGTCCTTGATGGCCTCCTCGTCGCGTTTGTACTGGTCCGGGGCCTTGTCGCCCACTTCAAGCGTGCGATTGTGGGTTTCCGGGGCGGTGATGCTTTCTTCGCTGGAGGGCGCGGCGCTAACGGCCAGGGGCAGGCAGGGCAGGGCGGCGAGTAGCAGATAGTGAAGCTTCATGTGGTGCTCCTGATGGCGGTATACCTTATCTGCGACAGCGGCATGCGCGTGACAATTCACTCGCGATACCCGCCAGTGCTAGAGTCGCATCTTTTTCAATACCCTGAGGATGGAACATGCGTGCGATTCTGCCGATGGCCGCAGCGCTGATACTGGTCGGTTGTGCTTCTGCGACCATGGAGACGGCCCGCGGCGGCAAGCCGGCTGCGCAGCTCGATTCGCACAAGGCGCCGGAGCTGGTGGCGCAGTGCATCCAGTACAGCTGGCAGGAAGAGAAGGTGTTCGGCGACGATGCCAGTGGCTACCTGGAACCCCGCAAGCAGGGCGGGTTCACGGTCTATACCCGTGAGGCGGAGGCGTTTGTGGATGTTTACCCCCAGGCGGGCGGGGCGCGGGTCGACTACTACGCGCAGAAGAATGACGGCGTGGCGCTGCAGCGCCGGGCAGCGGCGGCTACCTGCCTGTAAGGGCCAGTGCAGTCCAGTTGTTTGCTCGGTGGGTGTTTTTCGGCCTTTACAATTTTTAGCAAGGCAGTGGTGTCGTAGATGAGCAGGTGGCGGCTAGCATGAGCCGTCACCACTCAAGGAAGACGCCATGGACCGCTCACTGCAACTCAACCGCACCAGTTGGGACGAACGCGCCCCGCTGCACGCTGCCTCCAAGGAATACGAAGTCGATATTCTGGTCCAGCGCCCCGGGCACCTTTCCGAAACCGTGCGCTTCGACCTGCCTTTGCTTGGCGACATCACCGGGCTGAACACCGTCCACCTGCAGTGCCACATCGGCACCGACACCTTGTCGCTGGCACGCCTTGGCGCCAAGGTCTGCGGCCTGGACTATTCGGCGGCTTCGCTGGTGGAGGCGCGGGCACTGGCCGAGCGTTGCGCGATGCCCATCGCGTATGTCGAGTCCGACGTCTATGCCGCTGACAAGGTACTGCCGGCAGGCACGTTCGACCTGGTCTACACCGGTATTGGCGCGCTCTGCTGGTTGCCCCGCATCGAGCCGTGGGCGCGTGCGGTCGCGGCGCTGCTGAAGCCTGGCGGGCGGTTGTTCCTGCGCGATGGGCACCCGATGCTGATGGCCATCAACGAAGACCACCATGACCGCCTGCAGCTCGAATACCCGTATTTCGAGCACGAAGCGCCGACGGTGTGGCACAACGACCAGACCTACGTCGAGACCGAACAGCGCCTTGCCCACACCGAAACCCACGAATGGAACCACGGCCTGGGTGAAGTCGTGACTGCCCTGCTGGCGCAGGGGCTGCAATTGACGGCACTGGTCGAGCACCAAAGCATCCCCTGGGAGGCGCTGCCGGGGCAGATGCTCAAGGGCAGCGATGGTGAGTACCGCTTGCGCGAGCAGCCTGCACGCTTGCCCCTGAGTTACACCTTGGTGGCGGTCAAAGCCTGATCAGGACAGGTAGCCGCCGTCGACGTTGAGTGCCGTGCCGGTGGTGTAGCTGGAGGCATCGCTGGCCAGGTACAACACCGCGCCGGCCATTTCCTTGGGGTCGGCCACGCGTTTGAGCGGGATCTGCTGCAGTGCGGCGTTCAGGATGGCGTCGTTCTTCACCAGTGCAGAGGCGAACTTGGTGTCGGTCAGGCCCGGCAGCAGGGCGTTGCAGCGAATGCCGAACTGGGCGCACTCTTTGGCGAAGACTTTGGTCATGTTGATGACTGCCGCCTTGGTCACCGAATAGATACCCTGGAAATGGCCGGGGGACACGCCGTTGATGGACGCCACGTTGATGATGCTGCCGCCGCCATGCTCGCGCATCAGCTTGCCGGCTTCCACCGACATGAAGAAGTAACCGCGAATATTCACGTCCACGGTCTTCTGGAACGCATTCAGGTCGGTGTCCAGCACGTTGCAGAACTGCGGGTTGGTGGCGGCGTTGTTGACCAGGATGTCCAGGCGCCCGAACTGTTCGCGGATGCCGGCGAACACCTGCCGGATCTGTTCCATCTCACCGATGTGGCAGGCCACCGCCGTCGCCTTGCCACCCGCCGCGATAATTGCCTCGGCCACCTGTTGGCAACCGTCTAGCTTGCGACTGGAAACGATTACATGGGCACCTTGCTGGGCCAGCAGGTGGGCGATGGCTTCGCCGATGCCGCGGCTGGCGCCGGAAACGAAGGCAATCTTGCCGTCGAGGTCGAACAGGTGGGTCTTGGACATGCTGTTTTCCTTGTTATCCGTCGTCGTGGCGTTGTTCAGAGGCTGGACTTCGCGATGACCTGCAAGCTCATCTGCTCCAGCAAGCGGTTCATGTGGATGAACTGGGCGAAACGCTTGTCCTGGGTCTGGCCGTGGAAGTAGCGGTAGTAGATCTGCTGGACGATGCCGGCCAGGCGGAACAGGCCATAGCAATAGTAGTAATCGAAGTTGTCCAGCGGGATGCCCGCGCGCTCGGCGTAGTAATCCACGAACTGGCGGCGGGTGAGCATGCCTGGGGCGTTGCTCGGCTGACGGCGCATCAGTTGCACCGGCGCCGGGTCGTCGGCCTCGATCCAGTAGGCCAGGCTGTTGCCCAGGTCCATCAGCGGGTCGCCCAGGGTGGCCATTTCCCAGTCCAGCACACCGATGATGCGCATGGGGTTGTCGGCGTCGAGGATCACGTTGTCGAAGCGGTAATCGTTGTGCACGATGGCGGGTTTCGGATGGTCGGCGGGCATTTTATCGTGCAGCCAGGCGGTCACCTTTTCCCAGCGCGGGGCATCCGGGGTCAGGGCTTTTTCGTAGCGGCTGGTCCAGCCCTCGATCTGGCGCTGCACGTAGCCTTCCGGCTTGCCCAGGTCGGCCAGGCCGCAGGCGTTGTAGTCCACCTGGTGCAACTCGACCAGGCGTTCGATAAAGCTTTTGCACAGGGCCTCGGTGCGGCTGGCGTCCAGGTTCAGCTCGGCGGGGATGTCCGAGCGCAGGATGATGCCCTTGACCCGTTCCATGACATAGAACTCGCCGCCGATCAGGCTGCTGTCGGTGCAGTGCACATACGCCTTGGGGCAGAAGGGGAAACCACTGTTCAACTGATTGAGGATGCGGAACTCGCGGCCCATGTCGTGGGCCGACTTGGCCTTTTGCCCGAAGGGCGGGCGGCGCAGCACAAAGTCCCGGTCTGGGTAGCTGACCAGGTAGGTAAGGTTGGAGGCCCCCCCGGGAAACTGGCTTATGCTCGGCAGGCCGTCCAGGCCGGGGAGTTTGGCCTTGAGGTAAGGGTCGATGACGGCCGCGTCGAGTTCTTCGCCGGGGCGTACCTGGGTGGACTGGTCGGTGAGCGTCATGCGTTTTCCTTATTCTCGATCGCAAGGACTATTGGCTAATCTAATGGCCTGGCGGCGCTGGAACAAGCGTGCCAAGTGCCATATAGGCGAGGGTGTTGCAGGTCGATCACTGCACCGAATGCAGGGCAAAAAAAAACCGAAGCCGCCACGGCTTCGGTTTTTCGATCATCCGGTGTACCCAGCCCTCAGGACGGGAACAGCTCGCTGAGTTTCATCGACAGCATCATGTCGCCTTCAACGCGCAGCTTGCCGCCCATGAAGGCCTGCATGCCGTCGGTTTCGCCACTGACGATGCCCTTCAGGGTTTCGCTGTCCATCACCAGGGTGCAGTTGGCGTCCGGGTTTTCGCCTTCCTGCAGGTCGCAGGTGCCGTCTTTGACGATCAGCGCGTATTGCTTGCCTTCGTCGGTGATGTTGAAGCCGAACACCAGGTCCAGGCCGGCGGCAGCGGATGGGTTGAACTTCTCTTGCATCTTTTTGACGGCATCAGCTACGGAGGTCATGGCGCATTCCTTATAGAGTTATTTACACGTCCCCGCAGGGACACAACAAACCGGGCTCATCGATAGGTGACAAGCTCCGGTACCCTCAACAGCTGCACATGGGCCTGGCTGTTGAAGGAGGCCAGTGCCACGTCGCGGCCGCGGAACTTCAGCTGGCTGAGCGACGTGTTGATGATCTGCCAGTTCAGCGCGAACGCCTGGCTGGGGGTAATACGGGTAACCAGGTGGAGCAGGGCGGCGATGGTGCCGCCCGATGTGAAGATGGCGACATTGTCGCCGCTGCCGGCGGCATCCAGCACGCGCTGGAGGCCACCTTGTACACGGTGGGTGAACGCCTGCCAGCTTTCCAGGCCATCGTCGGCATGTTGGCCCGCGTGCCAGCGCTGCACCATCAAGGCGAACAGGCGCTGGAACTCGCTGCGGTGCTGCGCAGCATTGCGCAGGATGTGCAGGGCATCGGGTTCTTCTGGCAGCAGCCCGGGCAACAGGGCGCGGATGACGCCATCGGCATCGAACTCATTGAACGCGGCGTCGGTCTCAACAGCCGGCACCGGGCAGCCGCTGGCATGCAAGGCCTCCAGGGCCAGGCGTGCGGTATCCTGCTGGCGGCGCAGGTTGCCTGCCACGCAGCGGTCCAGCCGAATACCCAGTTGGGCCAGGTGCTCACCCAGGGCCTGGCTCTGGCGCACGCCCACGGGCGAGAGGACGTCGTAGTCATCGGCACCGAAGGAGGCTTGGCCATGTCGGATCAGGTAGAGGTTGCCCACGAAAGGTTCCGGCCTGTTTGGAGGTTGCTGCGAGGTTAGGATGCAGCACACGGGCTGTCAACGAAAAAACATACAAGCGTTTGAAAAGGTTGTTTGAAAGGTGTTGCCAGCGTTTACACCGGCTGGCAGCGCCTCAGGTGCAGCGGTATGCTTGCAACAGTTAAGCGCCGCTTTGGCGCAGGTATTTAAGGAGTCAACGTGGAGTTTCTTGCCGAGTACGCAAGCTTTCTCGCCAAAACCGCCACCCTGGTCATCGCCATCCTCGTGGTGCTGTCGGCCATCGCCGGGTTGCGCAGCAAAGGGCGGCGCAAGCCGGGTGGGCAGCTGCAGGTCACCCGCCTGAACGAATTCTACAAGGACCTGCGCGAGCGCCTGGAGTCCGGCCTGCTCGACAAGGCCCAGCTCAAGGCCTTGCGCAAGCAGCAGGCCAAGGCGGAAAAACAGCAGAAGAAAGGCAAGGCCGAGGAAAAGGGCCGGGTCTTCGTGCTGGACTTCGATGGCGACATCAAAGCCTCTGCCACCGAAAGCCTGCGCAACGAAATCACCGCGCTGCTGACCCTCGCCACCCCGCGTGACGAAGTGGTGCTGCGCCTCGAAAGCGGTGGTGGGCTGGTGCACAGCTACGGCCTGGCTGCATCGCAACTGGCGCGCATTCGCCAGGCGGGCATCCCGCTGACCGTGTGCATCGACAAGGTGGCCGCCAGCGGTGGTTACATGATGGCCTGCATCGGCGAGAAAATCGTCAGTGCGCCGTTCGCCGTGCTGGGTTCGATCGGGGTTGTGGCGCAGTTGCCCAACATCAACCGCCTGTTGAAGAAGCACGACATCGACTTCGAAGTGCTGACCGCCGGTGAGTACAAGCGCACCCTGACCGTATTTGGCGAAAACACCGACAAAGGCCGGGAGAAGTTCCAGGAAGACCTGGACATCACCCACCAGCTGTTCAAGGATTTTGTCGCCCGCTATCGCCCACAACTGCATATTGATGAAGTGGCCACAGGCGAAGTCTGGCTCGGCGTTGCCGCACTCAACCGCCAGTTGGTGGACGAACTGCAAACCAGCGACGAGTACCTCAGCGCCCGCGCGCGCAACGCCAACCTGTTTCACCTGCACTATGCCGAACGCAAGAGCCTTCAAGAGCGAATCGGCATGGCTGCCAGCGGCACGGTGGAGAACACCGTGGTGGGCTTATGGAGTAAACTCGGCCGCCTGCGCTAACACCTTGAACCCGTTGAAATTTTTTTTCGTTCAGGGGGTTGCAAGGTGAAAGGAATGAAGACATAATGGCGCCCATCGAAACGCAGCAAACTTTGAAAAAGGTTCAGCGTTTCAAGGAGATAGCAAAGCGCAAGCAGCTAGATCCGACCTTTGAGGCCGAGTAGCAAAGTGGTTATGCTCCGGATTGCAAATCCGTCTACGCCGGTTCGATTCCGACCTCGGCCTCCACCATTCGAAAGCCCCGCAGATTAACGTCTGCGGGGTTTTTCTTTATGGGTCGAAAAAAGGCAAGAGTTCCGAAACTTTCGGGGTGGAGTTCCGAAACTTCAGCCTTTCGAGGGCTTTGCGATCGCGCCGACGCGCCGGTAAACACGCTCGGTAATCCCCTCTTTTGAGTGGCCCAGCAGAACGCTTGCCTCGCTCAGGTCGTTGATCTCCGATGCGGCTTTCGGTCGGATATCGCGGAACTGGAACTGGGCGATTCGATTGGCCAGGTCTGTCTTCTTTTCCAATTCGGCTTTTACCCTGGCTGCCTCGCGGGCATCTGCCCACCGGTTCCGCAGCATCGGCCAGCTCATGCGCTTGCCGTGCTCGTTGACGATGAAGAACGGCGAAAGGTGCTGGCTGGTGTATCGCATGATCCGATCGAGCAGCAGGCCCAAGCTGTTCTTCACGCCATTCGCTTCCAGGACGATCCTCAATCGCTTGCCGGTCTTGCCCTGGCTCACCAGCAGGTAGATCCCTTCCATATCGTCCTTCCGCATGGCCAGAACGTCTGAAGGCCGCTGGCCGGTCAGGTACGCCAGGTCCATCGCATCCTTTAGCTCCGGTGGAGCCTCCTCATACACCGCCTGCCAAACCGTTTCGTTGGCGTAGAAGTCGCGCGGTTTCTCCTTGTTCTTCCTCACGCCCAGGCAAGGGTTGTCCCGGGTGGTGAGCCCCCATTCCCTTGCCGTGTTGAAAACGTGGGAGAGCAGGGCAATTTCCCTGTTCGCTCTGGTCTTGGCAGACCTTGAGTCGCGGTACTGCGCGATCATGGCTGGTGTGATCGCGTCGATTGGCGCCGAGTCGAACACGGCTCGCAGCTGCTTGAGCTCGTAGATGTTGTCCTTCTGGGTCCTGGCGGCCTTGCCCGGGATAATCTTGCGCTCGTACTCGTCGAAGATCCCCTTCATCGTCTTGAGTTCGGCCGGCGTAGCCTTGGCTTCAAGGTCGGCCCACTTCAGCTTGGCCTGTACCAGGTCGGTACCGAGAGGTATTTCCTTGCCGGCCTGGTCGCGGTAGTAGTACCCGACCCACACATTTCCGTTCTTCCTGGTGCGCTTGCGCCGGTACATGCCCGGCGGCAGATCGCGGTTCTCGGTACTTCTGGGTCGCATGTCACTTTACTCGGGAGAAATCAGGGGTCCAGGCTGGCGCCGGGGGCGGTACGGCAGCGACCGGCACGGTGTCGATCACCACGCCGCTGAGCTTCTGGCGGGCGTATTGGCGGCCGACCAGCGGCCTGCCGCCGCGGCTCTCGACGTAATGCCAGCCTTTCTCGTTCAACCAGCGGCGCTGCCACGCCCGGGGTTTGTAGCCAGTGATCGCCACCAGCTCTTCGTCCGAAAGGATCTCGGTTTCCATGGGATGGTCTCCACGCCGCCGGTGGCGGCAGGTTGGTGGTCAGGCGGGGATTTTCTCGAGTGCCGCGTCGGCGACCTTGAGCGCCGCCTGGGCATCATTGACGTAGGCAGGGTCGAATCCGCCGGCGTAGTGGATCACCCGCTGGCAGGCGTCCAGCTCTTTGCGGGCGAGGCGGAGTGCCTGAGTCAGTTCTTTCTGTAGTGCGCCCTCGGCCCGGCCGATATCCCAGAACCGCTGGCCCCAGTGCCCTTCGGGCGGCTGGTTATTGTTCTGTTTCCCGGCCGCCATAGCCCCTACGGCTACATCGCATACCCCGCGCTTGTAGGCGTTGTCGCCATCAAGGCTCAGGGCGGCACGCCGGCGCAGGGTGTTCACGACCTCATCAGCAGCAACACCAGGGCCCATCAGGACGATGTCTTGCTCAGGTTCGCCTGGTACGTAGATCGCCAAGGTGAGCTTGGCTCCTGGCACCAGATGGTCGCTGATCTGTACCAGGGCATCGTTGGCTACTTCGTGGAAACGGTTTATTGCGGACATAGGTGATCCTCGACCGGCAGCCATTGCCGCCGGCCTTGAGTTGAAGAGGGGAGTTACTTGGTCAGTTCGTGGCCGAACGGCACGCGGAAGCCTGAAGCGTTGCGGTGGCCACCACCGCCGTACTGCTTGGCGATCTCCGACACATCCATGCCCTCGTCGGTGCTGCGCAGGCTGAATACGCGGCCATCAGGGGTGTCCCAGTAGCAGGCGGCGAAAGGTTCGCCCTGGGCCATGAGGTGACCCGCATCACTGGTGAGCGTGTACGGCAGGCTGGCCACCGGCACATCGTGACCTCCGATGACCAGGCGGCGCTTGGTCACGGCCACCAGTTCGGCAACGTCCTTCTGGTGCTTTCGCTCAATCGCGGCGCCGTCCGAGCGGAGGGACTGCACATCAGTCGCCATGAGCGTGTCCCAGACTTCGAAGTCGTAGGGGTAGCTGAAGAGGTTGGCCTGAATCTCGCGGGTGCCATCCAGCTGGAATAGCCACAGGTCTCGGTCCTCGATGTGGCGCAGCAGCATGGGAGGTTCTTGCCCGGGGAAGAAGTGGTTCCAGGCGAGCATGGCGCCGCTGCGGTTCATGTCGAAGCAGCAGGCGATAGCGGGGGAGTTCTGCGAATTCATGAAGATGTGGGCGCTTTCCCAGCCCAGTGCGACCGACCCGTCGGGGTGCCGACCATCGACCCGAACGCCGGCGTGGAAGGGCGGGAACTTGCCAAGGTCCTCGGCCGCCGACTTGTGATGATCCAGGATGATGATGCTGTTTGCCTTCCAGCTCATCCTGGCCATGACTTCGTACTTGTAGCTGAAGTCCACGATGATGACGTCCTTGCCTTCAACGTCAGGCGGTTCCTGGCCGTGCGCGCCAGCAACGAACTCAACCTGCTCGCCTAAGGCCTTGCGGACGACCCAGGCGCCGCCGAAGCCGTCAGCGCAGTTGCCATGGTAGATGCACATCGTTTTGCGTTCAGACATAGAGGTTCCTCGCCCGCGCACAGCGGCGGGTACGCATGTTTAAATAGTGCCCCCAAAACAAGGAGCATTGAAATGGCAAAGGAAGCCGGGAAGCCGTTTGGCTACGTAGCGGTCACGCTCATACCTACGGGCATCGGGTTCGTTATGGGCGGGCTGATGTTTGACCAGCCGGCATTCATCTACAGCGGCCTGGGCATGGCTATACCTGGTGTGTTGCTAGCTGCGACGCACTTCTGGACGACTCGTCGACGGGTTTGAGTAGTAGGGGTAGTGGTCGCTGGTGAGAGAGGGCCCGGAAGTCGTGGTGCATATCCAACGCGTGCTGAAGATCAGATCGTGGATTGCTATGGCTTTTCGACATGCCATCTCATACGCTTAGACGATATGGATGACACTTTGCACATCGATTGCATCTGGGGAAATATGAATAAAACCGCGATATTTGTGCTCTTCTCTTTGGCCCTCTACGGCTGCAATGAAGAATCAAAAGTACAGGATGCTGTGCGCAACAATCTGAAAGACCCCGACTCTGCAAAGTTTGAAAGGCTTTTTGTAAGCAAGGACGGCACTCGAGCGTGCGTAAACTGGAATGCAAAAAATGGCTTTGGGGGCTATGGAGGTTGGTCCACAGCCGAATTGATGCATGACGCAGACGCTTGGACGGTCGTGAAGATGGAGGGGCACGATTTCAACTGCAACGATGAAGCAGTTGCTATTAATGGGAGAGTAGAGATTGCAAAAAAAGAAGCGCTGAAAAACGCCTTTGACTGGATACAGAAATCTAGAAAACTTTCAGACGCGGAAATGCGCCTAACCTACATGCCTAAGGATTGCCGTATGAAGGCATTTGCTTACGCCATCAAGGTGGAGAGCATTGTCCGCGCACAGCAAATGAGTTCTGGAATAGAAGAAGCGACTGCAGAGGAAGCGAAGCTGAGAAGCGAGCTTCAGGAAGGGAATTGCTCGAGGAGTTAATCTGTTCTTTATATGTTCCCATACGGCACACTTAGCTACCTGGATTATCAGCACTGGTGCAGTCATACAGATTGTGGCTTCAGCTCCTTCGGCACCTGGACGGTATCGCCGAGCTTGTAGTGGACGAACCCGCGGCAGAAGGCGACCAGTGCGGTAGGTCCGTAGCTCCAGGCCTCTGCGCCCGCTGGCCCGCCGCAGTAGCAGGCGTCCTCGGCCAGGCCGTGGAAGTGTTTGGCGCTACCGTGGTGCTTGTCGATCAGCTGGCCACCAAGTGCCCAGTCTTCCCAAGGGTTGAAGCGTTTGGTGTGCTCGATGGCCTGGCCCTGGTACCGGGCGAACACGCGCCAGGGGTTGCCGTACTGCGGCGGGGCCAGTTCAAGGTTCAGCCCTTCGGCCTTGCCAACGGCCCAACCCAGCGCCTCGCCCACCAGGTCTGCCGTCCTCACTTCGATCAGGTCGGTCATGGCAGTACCTTCAGGCCCTGAGCCTTGATCGCAGCATCGAGGTGGCCGAGGTACTTCGGGAAGATGAATGACTCACCTTCCACATCCTCGAACTGCTCCCAGTACTGCTCGCTCTTCATGTCCGGCATTTGGATGACCACGGCCTCGCGGGAGGCCTTCCAGGACACCCATCTCGTTTGGGTGTCGGCGTAGTAGTAAACATCTTCGGCATTCACGCACTTCCTTAGGCGCTCAACACCGCCGCAGTAACGGTCGAGATGCCACGCCTCGAACTGCTCACGCATCTTCTCGCTCACAGCTGATACCTCTCATCAATCCAGCGCCCAGGCGCCAGTGCGGGTGTAGGTTCGGGTTGTGTTTCGTGCGGGGAGAGCTGGCGCTGGTTGCCGGCCTGCAGCTGGCTGTCGGGGATGCAGCTGATGCCGACCCCGTTGAGCAGGTAGCAGGTGACGCCGCGCTGGCTGTCGTGCTGCACGTCGATGACGTTCTCGGTTGCGCTGGCGCCGGTGGCCAGCAGCAGGAGGCAGAGGGCGAGGCGGGTCATGACTTGCTCCCGATTGCGGCTGCCGCTTCCACGATCGCCCGGCGGGTGGCGCGGAATGGATCGTCACCGTGATAGATGTCGAACTCGCCAAAGCGCTCAGCATCCACGCAGGTGTAGGCGTCCGTGTCGCCGTCGAACGGCTCGACGATGTGGATCTGGATACCCAAGCGGTCAGCGCGCCCCATCAACACGGCCAAGCGCAGTGCGTCGCCGTCGTTGATGAGCGGGTTCCAGTGTGCACGCACGCCAGACTGGCCCTTGATTCGGAGCGGCCATTTCGGATCGCCGCAGGTGCAGGGCTCGACCTCCAGCCGACCGCCCTTGGCGGCCAGCTTCAGCAGTTCGTGATCCATGTTCTTTTCTTCGGGCACGATGATTCCTTAGCCGCCATATCGCGGCAGTGAATAGGGGCGGAGTAGGCTGTTGAAAGGAGAGTACATTTGAACTCAATCAATGCCGGCCCTGAGTTGTCAGTGAGTTGTCAGTCTGAAAGCAGTGCTTGACTGCAATGAAGACTTCGATGGTCAGTTCAATGAAGTGTTTGAAGTGCGGTCACTACTGATTTAATATCTCGGATATTTGGATCTGGGGGTCAGTAGTGAGCACGCTAGGGAAGACGTCAACTTGGAGCGTTATCGGGGAGCTAAGCGCGCTCAGTGCAGGTGTATTCGCGTTATCATTTATATATGGATTTAATGAGTATAAAGCTTTCATTGATGCGGTGGGTGTTGGATGGGGAGGTGCTATTTTATCTCCGTCAACCTACGCAATGCGGTCGATGAAAGGATTTACGCTAGTTGCGCCATATTTGGTGCTCGGTTTTGCTGCGGGCAAATACGGTTTGTCAGATCGTTTACTTCGATTGTTGTTCGCGGTCGGTCTTGCTGTCGGGTTAGGTTATATGCTGCTAGCGATTTGGTTAAATCGCTACGGATACTTGACCAGAGCTACTCCGACGGCCGATTTGATCAAGGAGTGGTCTCAAGTTGCGCGACTGATTCTGGGGTTTTATGTGGCTGTAGTGCTGGCGGCAATCACCGGGCCTATACGCACTACGCAATGGCGTTTAATTGGTGGGATGCTATGCCTGTATGTGTTCTTGGTGGTCTTTCCAAGGATAACAGGCGAGGCCGATGGTGTGTGGGTGAGAACTAGCCAAGGCATATCGCTACCATATATTGAAGAGTCCGGAGTAAAGTGGTTTGTGGTTGACTATCAGGTGGGGAGCTCGTTGTTGATTCACTACGACAGCATTGACCGGCCGTTGGTGATGTATAAGGCAATAGAGGGCTCTGTTATTAAGTACGACTATGCCCGTAAATATGTAAATGAATGGGACGAATAGTTTGCTCAGTATTCCCGCTTCGAATGATCGGGGCGATGGTGGGCACCGCCGGGAGGATCAGTAGGCGTAGCGATTTCCGAGCCTGAGGCCATCCCGGTGTTGCTGGATCGGTTTTCTGTGGGCATGGGGATACCTCGCGGCTATAGTCGAGCCGCGGACAATGAAAAGGAGGACTTATGGAATGTTTCGTGTGCAATCAGGACGCTGAGCAACGCGAGTCGCTGGGGGACTATCAAGAGCTTTCATGCCCTGAGTGCGGTCATTACCGCATAAGCGGCACGGTTGTTCGGCTGTGGGAAAAGGCAAGCTGGCTTCACACTGTTGCGATGCAGCAATGGTTAGAAGATCGGCGTCGTGACGGAGTAAAAATTCCCGTCATCAACAGTGAAGTGGCGGTCTGGGAGGGTGTTCGGGCTGGAGGCTAGTCGCCGCACATGCAATCGATGAGGTCTTCGTCTTCGGCGAAGTCGAGATCTAGCGGCATCTGGCGGCCCAGCTGGTCAGCCATCCACGCCATAGCCTTGTAGTTGGGACGGTCGCGGCGGAACACCTGGCCTGTGCGCTCTTCCGCCTCGATCCACCAGCGGGCCGCGTCGGGGTTCTCGTTAATGGCCCTGATGATCTTTTCGGGTGACTTGAGGAAGCAGAGATCGCAGTTTCCCAGGTCGGAGTCGATGCCAAGGTCGAACAGTTGTCGCGCCCAGAAGCTGTTCACGTCGGCCTTCAGCACGCCGGCGTGATACATGGGTGTCACGTTCTCCCACCGGTTACCGCTTTTCTCGTTGGCAGCCATCATGCGGTGGTAGCGCCGAGGCTCGTCCGCCCGGATTCCGATAATCGCATCCCAGGAGTTCAGGCCCAGCACGTCTCGCATGTACCAGGTGCTGGCTTTGATCTTCATCCGATCCGTGCACATCCGGTTGACCGGGTTCGGCAGGATGGGCGCCTCGCCCTTTTCCTCGCGCCGATAGTCGGTGTAGTACTGCAGCATCAGGTCGAACGGCTCACCGTTGCGGCTGGCCGTCTCGTGGCTGACTACTTTCCAGCTCAGGCCCTGGCCATACACACCGTCGAACTCCAGCCAGGTGATTGGCACGTTCCAGTGGCGCTGGCACTCGCGGATGAAGTCGAGCGTCTCGTCGCGCTCCTTCCCAGTGTTCTGGAAGGTGACGTGAACCCCTTCGGGCAACTGGCCGCCGTGCGCTTCGAGGATGTGGTACAGCATGTACCCGGAACTGCGTCCGCCACTGAAGCCGATCTGCGCCGGCCCAGTGATCTGGTAGGGGTTCATGGGCAATCTCCATTGCAGGCGCCGCCCTCGCCGGGGTGGCGTTGGTGTGGGGTTTGGGTTAAGAAATGAATGCCGGACTTCTACCAAGAGGGCTTCAAAATGAGCGAACGTCCCAGCAACAAGTTGATCGGGCAGGTCTTGAAAGTGGCTGAGAAAGACATTGAGCTATGGCTGGTGAACGCCACGCCGATGGCGAGACCCAATGTCTGGCTCTTGGACTTCTCCTACGACATGCCGTGGAATTTGCGTAAAAAGCTGAAGATGAAAGCTGCGTCGCTGATAACCGCCATTCCCCCAGAGCGATGATCGTTGAATAGGGGAAGGCGCTGGCGGGCAGCGCTGAGAGGTCTTTGCGATGCTGGTCGAGGTTTGCTATAACGCCCGACCACTTCAAAGGAATGAGCTTATGTCCCACAAAGCATTGGTTTTCTTCTCAGCCGCCGCATTCTCTGCAGTGGTTCTGGCGGGCTGCAAGGAAGACGCCGTCGACACGGCAGCCTATGAGCCGACTAGCGAACACTGTCAGCCCGACTACCTGAAAACGCTTCCGGACAACAAGGCCCGCGAAGACCTGGTCGAGAAGTGCATGACCGGTGGGTCGTACAAGAAGTCAGAGCCGAAGACCTGGTAACGTCCGGTCTTCGTCAGTCAGCGCCGCCTTATCAGGCGGCGTTTTCGTTTGGGGCTGGCGGGCAGCGCCGCGTAGTGAATGAACTTTTGCGAACGGTGATGGCTCTGAGCCATTCACGCAGTGCACAGGGCAATGCGGCCCCTCAGAGATCCAGGCATGTTTTCGGATGAGTTCTTCGTTGCTTACGTTGTGGCAGAGGTAGTCCTAGTCATGGCGGCCTTTGCTATTGGCGTTCATCTGACGGAGCGCTAGCGGGGGATGCGAGGCGCTGGCGGGTCATTTGGCGGCGTGAACCTTACGCATGTGCGGCCCTCGCGCGGCAGTTACGCGATAGTGGCAATTTGGTTTCAGTGGGAGTATTTGTTGTCTTCCAGCACACGGAGATGAATCCCCGATGGACCGCGAGCCAACAAACCAGGAAGTCGCAGCAGTTCTCGGAATTGATGAGGATCAGGTTGCTAAGTACCGTCGGGAGGCTGTGCTATTGGGCGACGGTTCCTGGCTGATCCACTTTTCCTACGACATGCCGCGAGAGCTGCGGCACAGCTTCACCGGTAGCTTCACGGCGATCGTCGAATGCGTTGCATCTTGTGTTGACGCTCGCTCAGTCGACTGAGGCTGGCGGGCAGCCTTGGAGGGTCAGGCGGCGGCGGCCTGCTCTTTGATCGCCATGATTGCGTTGGCTGCGTGGCGAACGTAGAACAGCCGCGCCATCAGATTCGGGCATGACTTGCTGATCTTCGTCTCCCAGAGGTCGCTTCCGCCGAGCAGCGACTCATTGCTCTGGAGGAAATCGTAAGCAAGCACCAGTTCGGCATCCCGGCCTTCGGCGAAGGTCTCGATCTCGTCAATCACGTCGGCCAGGTCGTCGAATGGCAAGCGCTCGTCTGCTTCGGCCTGCTCTCGCAGCCACTCGCCCAGCTGCTCAGCCTGCTCCAGCGTGGCGCCACGGTCGGGGATGTCGGCCATCCACGCCGGGATCTGGTCGGCATCGAACACCTCGTCAATTCGGCCAACGATGCAGCTGCAGACCGTGTCGCGGATGCTGTCGAAGTCGATCACCTCGCGCTTACAGGTGCTTTCCAGCTTTTCGTGAAGGTATCCGTCGCTCTGGTGGCGCAGGAAGTTGATGCCGTAGTCGGCGCCGACATGCCACAGAAGCCCGTCGATATCGCCGAACATAGACATGCCGTAGGCGGTGACGCAGATGTCGAAGTGGTAGACACGGGTTCCAGGCTGCTGGCAGCGCCAAACCTCGACGCCGTTCTCATTCACCAGCTGGGTGTATTGGTGCTGGGCCAGGTCTTCGGCGACGCGCGCGGCGAGTTCAGAGCGTTCTTGGTCTTTCATGGCTTTCTCCATGCATGCGCCGCCCTCCGTGCTGGTGGCGGCATGGTGGCAATTTGGTTTGGGATGGGGTATTAGAGGTGCTGGATCACCCTCTAACTCGTGAGCGAGCATGACAAAGACAAGCAACGCTGTTCAGCAGGCAGAGCCTGAAACCGAAAAAACTGTTTCGATGAAAAGAGCATTTATCGTAACCCCTATAGGTGGCGCAGACTCATCAACGCGCAGAGCGGCAGACGGCTTAATAAGTTCTGTACTTGAGCCGCTATTAGTCAGGATGGGCTATGATGTTTTTGTTGCTCACAAAATTTCGCTCACGGGATCCATTACCAGACAAGTAATTGAGCATCTGCTGGAAGATGATCTTGTGCTATGTAATTTATCTGAGTTAAACCCCAACGTTATGTATGAGCTCGCGGTTCGTCATGCTACTGGGAAACCTGTTATTACGATCGCCGAAGTAGGTACCCGCTTACCTTTCGATATTGCAGATGAGCGTACGATCTTTTACACCAACGATATGCGCGGCGTAGTGGAACTATCTCCTAGCCTGCAAGAGGCGATCAAGGCGACAGTCAATAGACCTGGGCACGACAATCCTATCACGAGGGTAAGAGAACATCGTGCTTTAATAGATTCTCTTGATCAAGGCGACGCTAAAAATATTCTGATTGAACGTTTAGATGATATCGAGGATTTATTAAAGCAATTAAATTTTTCGAATCGCTCCCTGGGGAGTCCTGCAAACAAACGGCTGATGCCTGGGGTTCAAATTGTGGCGAGAGCCGAATTGGATGCAGTTAATGCGGCTTGCGACACGTTTGCTGCGAAAGGTTACATTGTAGAATGGCATCGCGATCCGGTGTCAGGTAGTTTTGCGATCAATATAGCAACTGGTGTGGCATCAGTTGATGATAGTTATATTAAGTCTATTTGCAAGAAATTTGGTATTGAAGTGCTTAGAACTAATATAATTCTTGGTTGAGTAGCTTGCTTTGTCTGAGACGTTCTTGCCTCACTCTGACGGGGGTAGGATCTCATCCCCTGTATCCTGCTGAATCATCAACATGGTCTTCCGGTCGAAGGCCAGGGCCAGGCGTGGCGAGATGCTTATCTCATGCCGGGGCGGGGTGAGAAACTTCGCCGCGTGCAGCATGCCCAGGGCGTGAATGCCGTGGATCAGCCCTTCGATCATCTGGCTGTACGTGGCATCAGCCCAGCCGCAGATCGCCCGCAGGTGCTGGCCGGTTCGCTTCCTGGCCGATAGCCTCAGCGGCTCAGTCCGCGCCACAGATCGGTGACCCTCGATTTCGTGGCGCGCGAGCCTGAACAGTGCGTGATGCCCGAGCGCTTCGATGTGATGAATCATCAGCGTCATCGCCTCGCCCTGTTCCTCGATCCCGGCCCACTCCATCAGCTCAAGCAGGGCCTGTTTAGTCCCTGGTCGAACCTTCAAGCGCAGGTCTTCTTCCTGTAGGCGCTCGGCCTTTGCCCGGCGCTTCTCGTCGCGTGCCTGTTGAGACATCGCCATACGGCATCTCCTTCAATCCGCTGGGCGGGATGTGTATGTGCAGCTGGCGGCGACGCTGCTGCGTGAGCTTCTGGATGCGTCTCATGGGTGGCACACCTCAATGGGCGTTTTCTTCGTCGAGCCAGACGGCATGACCACCAGTAGACGCTTGTTTCCTCGGTATACGCCCCAAGGCTGACCAGTGGACCTGGCCATGGCCGCCGCGTACTTCACGGCGGGCACAGGCTGAGACATGGTGGCGATCATGCGCCCGCCAGGTGGTGGACCGGGGCGAACGGGATGTCGTCGTCGAAGCTTTCCTGGTCGGGCGGCGCGGCCTGCTGGTTCTGGTGCGGCGCCTGGCGCTGCTGGCTGTACTGCTGTCGAGGCTGCTGCCGTTGCTGCTGAGGCTGGCGCTGTTGCTGCTGGCCGCCGCCCTGGTTGTCCGGCCGCCCGCCCAGTAGCTGCATGGTGCCGTTGATGTCGACGTGCACCTCTGTGGCGTACCGCTTGATGCCGTCCTTCTCCCACTCGCGGGTCTGCAGCTTGCCTTCGATGTAGCACTGGGAGCCCTTGCGGAGGTACTCGCCGGCGATCTCCGCGACCTTGCCGAACAGCGACACACGGTGCCACTCGGTGCGCTCGACCCTCTCGCCCGAGCGCTTGTCGGTCCACTGCTCGCTGGTGGCCAGACTCAGGTTGGTCACGGCGTTGCCGTTGGGCAAGTAGCGCACTTCCGGGTCTTGGCCGCAGGTGCCGACCAAGATGATCTTGTTCACCCCGCGGCTCATGACGAAAACGCTCCGGCCATGACAATCAGCACCAGTGCCCACAGTGCCGCCCAGCGGGTGCGTGCGTCGTCAGGCGGGCTGACCTTCAGCACCGGTACCGACTTTGCGTTCACCGCGCGCTCCAGGCTTTCGGCGTAGTTCACCGCATCAACATGCCGACGGCGCAGGCCATACAGGCGATTGTCGTCGGCGCCGACGATGGCCCAGCTCTTGTTTTCGCCCTGCTGGACGAAGAAGCGGGAGTTACTACGGAATTCTTCAGCGGCTGCTTCGGCGAGCTGCTGAACTTGGGCGTATTGCACACGGCTATTGCGGATGGCTGCGTTCATGGGTTGGTCCTTGTTGGTCAGGCATGGAGTTCCAAGGCTTCTGCCTTGCGAACGATTCGAACTTGGGCGGTGCGGCGCTCCGGCGCCCGGCGGTCGCGGCGCATTGGGTCGCTGTCGTTGATGGCGGCATGCATTGCTACAAGGCAGACCAGGGCGAGGCAGAGCGGGGTGATGATCTTCTGGTACGCCGCCTCAGCTACAAGTGCAGTTCGGCGGCGCACCTTCAGTTTCAGCATCGCGTCACCGAGGCGTTTTTCTACACCGCTCTCGCTGATGCCGAAGCTCCTGGCGATCTCTTTTGTGGTCAGTCCTCGGGCAACTTCTAGAAGGCACTGCAATTCGCGAGGCGCCAGGCCACGGCCGAGGTGGCCGATCCATGCGCCGATGGTGATCGTGTCCATGATTTGCTCTCGCGGGGTGGCTGCATTGGTCGTGACGCTCGCTGCCGTCTACCTCCCGGACCAAGGGGAGGGCGAACGCCACGACCGATGCAGCCTGGTGATGGGGAACCAGGTGAACCGGGCTGTTTTCGTCAGGCTGACGTAACGCAGGGTGACTGGTTCAGGGCTTTCTTCTGCTGCTCGATCAACCTGTCAATCAGCTGCTGTCGATCGCCAACAGAAAGGCTCCAGGCGCCGTAATACAGTCCTTCAGCGATACCCCCGTCGAATTCAGTCGAGCTGTCTTCTCCCCAGATCTTGTATTTGATGCGGTTAGTTGGCCGCTTCGCCATCGTCTTGCCCTCCAGGGCTTTTGATTTCCCGTCTGGCCCTGTTGCCAAGGCCAGCCAGTGAAATCGGTATTGCTCAGCAAACCTGCGGGCCGACATGTCGAGCGAGGAAGCTTGCTGTGTTGCGTACTGTCCACCAGAGCTCAACGGCCGGCTTAACTCGGCGCCTGGTGGCTCATCTACTGGTTTTTAAAGAGCGGTGGCTTGTATGCCGGCAGCCCATGGCGCGACTGCTTGAGGCAAATTTAGAAAACTAAACAGAAAGCGTCAAGAAGAATTTTAGAAATCTAAACAGTGCGGACGAACGGGTGCTCCCGGCGAGCATTGAAAGTCAAGACTTCCGGCTTTGTAGGAGATCAGCTAGTCTTGTGGAGCACCTGTATGGATATACAGTTATCGGAGGATCAGATGGCAAAGCCCCAGAAGCAGCAGGAAAGATCGGTTATGTCAGGCGTGGAGCGCCTGGGTCTTCGGGTGTCATCGATGATCAATCATCCTACGGCTCGACAGCAAAGGTGGGTGACCATTCACCGGCTAGATACTGATGGGGACAGAGAGTGGGAGGAGGTGATGGGGATCCTCAAGGAGACTGATGGGATCGAAATGGAATTCAATGAGGAGGATGTTTCTGTAACGCTGCGCTGGGAGGCCTTCTCCGACGATGATCCTCAGGCAGAAACTCAGGAGGAATTTATAGCGTTAGAGGAGGCGGCGCCGTTTTGACGGTACGAAAAGCCCGCTATTACGCGGGCTTCTTGAGGCTGAGTGCTAGGCCTTTTTCGCGTTCCAGATCAGCAGTACCTTGGCGTGCACTGTGACATCATCGATGCGAGCCGTCTGATTTTCGTAATGCTGGTTGTCAGAGATCAGCCGAAAATGGTCCTCATCCAAACGCATCATCCGCTTGATGTACAGTTCCTGGTGCCAGGTGATGACGTAAATCCCTTCACCGATAAACTCGCTGATGCCGCGATCAACAATGACCAGGTCCTTGTCATTGATGGTCCCCTCCATGCTCTGGCCCCAACCGGTGATCATCGCCAGTGCTGAAGGTGAGGTATACGTAACTCCCTTCTCCCGCAAAATTTCCTCGCGTACTACAAGGTTACGTACCGCCTCGCTGTAGTCGGCAGGCACCTGTCCGTGGCCCATTGCCGCTCGCACGTCGTACTGAGGAATCAGAATTTCCTCTTGGGTCGGCTTCAGGCTGGAATATGCAGAGGGCAGGTATTCTTGTCCGCGATCTGGGCTGTCTGCTTCGGCAGCAGCGGCAAGCATCACTTCGCGCGCTTTCTCCGAAAGGTTCTTCCCAGCCTTGGAGGCAAGCATCTGTGCTACCAGTTCGGCAGTGCTGGATGCGGCTCCGGAAGGAGAGTTCTCGTCGGTTGGTTGGCCGGTGCCGTCAGAAAGCCATTCTGCTGAGCACTCAAGTGCTTTGGCCAAGGCGAGTAGATTCTTGCCCTTAGCACCGTTCGTCCCGTTAATCCAGAAACTCACGGTTGCCTTGGACACGCCAGACAATTTGCTGAGGTCGGTTGAGCTCAGGTTGAGCTCCTTCATGCGCGCGATGACGCGGTCTTTGAATTCCATATTTAGGATTCTAAACCTTTGAGTGTTTAGATAACTTGCCTTGTAGTGTTAAGAACTCTAAACTCGCCGAAGACCTCGGAGAGACATCAATGACCTTTGACGAAGCCCTGAAACATTTCCGCACCGGCCGCGCCATCGGTAACGCTCTCGGCGTGTCCAGCAGCAGGGTCTCGCAGTGCCGTGCTGCTGGCGGTTTCTCTTATCCGATGCAGTGCGTTCTGGAGAAGGAGTCAGGTGGGGCGCTTGTTGCTCAACGCCAAGACGTTCCCGTCGCATGCCCGGTGAAAGGTTCCGATTGACGAGGTGAATTGTGAGTTATCTGGCCTTGCGCCAGTAGTGGGGCCGTCCAGCTGTTCAGGCATCCAGTAGCCATACAGCAGACGAAAAAAAACCGCCTGGCAGGGCGGCTTTCTCTACAGCTTTAGAACGGGTTTAAGCATGACAAACATCGTCCCACTTGACAAGTCCAGGGGGTTCACCCGGATGGACAACCAGCTCATGGATGGCCTGCTGGCTATCGATCTCCCAGCCCGGGAGATGAAGATTGTGCTGTACGTGGCCAAGGCCACTATCAACTTCTGTGCAGGCGCCCAGCGCATCCCGGCTACCGACATCGCGAAAGCCATCCACGCTCACCCTGACACCGTGTCGAAAGCGATCTCCAGCCTGCTGCGCCGTCGTGTGTTGTTTCGCGAGGGCGGTGCTCGGGGTGACATCGGCGTGAACGACCCGAAAGACTGGGTCTACTTCACGGAGACGAAACAGACCAAAACAGCCGATTCGGCTCAAGTGGTCCGAATCGGAGAAGAGTCGAAACAGACCAAAACCGCCGAGTCCCTTCTTTATTCTAAGAATCTAACCCCCTATGTATTTCTTCCTTCGGAAGAAAATACATGCCCCCCCAGCGATGAGGCGCCAGTTCCGGCCAAAGCTGACCGCAAAGCGCCATTCGGAAAGGCCGCCATGCTGGCTGAAAACCCTCACGGCCTGGATGAGTCGCTGATCGCTGACTACCTGGTTGTCCGAAAGGCAGCCAAAGCCCCGGTGACTGCCCGTATCTGGTCCGCCCTGAACACCAAGCTGGAGCAATGCAAGGCGTTCGGTATCCAGCCAGCGCAGGCCCTGGAATTCGCCGTCGAGAACGGCTGGCGCGGCTTCGAGGTGGATTGGGTCACCAAGCGCATTGGCGCCCAGCTGCCTGCCAAGTTCAACCCCAACAGCCGCCACCACGGTTTCAGTGACCGCGACTACACCGACGGCCTGACCAAGCGCGAGGACGGTACCTATGCGATCTGAATCGGTGATCACCATGTCCGACGTGCGAAACGCCGCCGGTTTCCGCGTCCAGCCTGCGAACTGCGAGTATCACGGCGACTTCGAGCAGCGCGTGACCATGCTCATGGGTCGCGAAATCGTTGGCCGCTGCCCTGAGTGCGAGAAAGCAGCCATTGCCGAGCGATTGGCGAAGCAGCAGGCCGAGGAAACCCGCCTGAAGCGCGAGGCCATGACCCGCAAGCTGGGTTCGGCGCTGATCCCGAAGCGCTTCGCCGACCGTACCCTGGCCAACTACCGCGTCGAGCACGAGGGCCAGCGTAAGGCCTTGGCCTACTGCACGCGCTACGTGGCGGCCTTCGAGGAAATCGAGCGCACCGGGCGTTGCCTGATGCTGCTGGGCAAGGTCGGCACTGGCAAGACCCACCTGGGTGCCGGCATGGCCAACGAGCTGATGCGCAACAGCTCGGCCACCGCCGTGTACCGCACGGTGGGCGCGATCCTGCAGTCCATCCGCGCCACTTACGACCGCCACAGCGAACAGTCCGAGGCCGACATCCTGTCCAGCCTGATCGAGCCGTCGTTGCTGGTGCTCGACGAGGTTGGCGTCAGCAAAGAGCAGCCGAGTGAATTCGAGCTGACCACCCTGTTTTCGATCATCAATGGGCGCTACGAGCAGATGCGCCCCACGGTGGTGATCTCCAATCTGGAGGCCGGCCAGCTGCGCCACGCCATGGGCGAGCGGTGTTACGACCGCCTGCGCGAGGGGGGCGGGGTGGTGGTGCCCTTCGAGTGGGACTCTCACCGTGGCAAGGAGGAGTTCTGACCATGCGTCAAACCAAGCTGACCAAGGCCGCGCGCGGCCGGGAGTGCCAGGTGCGCATTCCGGGCGTGTGCAACGGCAACCCCGAGACCACCGTCCTGGCGCACTACCGCCTGGCGGGCACCTGCGGCGTTGGCAAGAAACCACACGACCTGCAAGGCGCCTGGTCCTGCAGCGCCTGCCACGACGCCTGTGACGGGCGTAGCCAGGCTGTAGACCGAGACACCGCGCGCCGGTACCACGCCGAGGGGGTCATGCGAACCCAGGCGCTGCTGCTGAACGAAGGGGTGTTGGTCGCATGAATGCTCCCGCTCTTCGCCCGTTTGAGGCCAAGCCGGCCCGTGCCAAGCCCGTCGACCGGGAAGGGCAGGAGCAGGCCGCGCTGATGAAAGAACTGCAGCTGCGCTACCCGCAAGCCTACAAACTGATCTACCACGTGCCGAACGGTGGGCACCGGGTCAAGACGGTGGCCGCCAAGCTGAAAGACCAGGGCGTGAAGGCCGGCGTTCCCGACCTGGTACTGCCAATGGCACGTGGCCGCTACTTCGGCCTGTACATCGAGTTCAAGGCCATGCCGCCGTTCGATGCGCCGGTGTCGCCCAGTCAAGACGCCTATCTGCAGGCGCTCGCCGACCAGGGCTACCTGGCGATCGTGTGCCGGGGCAGCATCGATGCTGTTGAGGCCATCCGGGCCTACCTGCTGCTGCCGGCCACGGTGGCTGCATGAGCGCGACCCGTGAGGTGAAGCTGAGCGAGGCCGAGGTGCGCCGGCAGGCCGCCGACAAGTCGGTGCGTGACCTACGCGACCCGCGTCACCCGGGCCTGTACCTACGCTTCTGGAGCAACCGCGAGCGCGGCACTTGGCACTTGGTGCGCGGCAAGAAGTGGGTGCCGGTCGCCCGCTGGCCAGAGCTGAGCGTGGCGGCGGTGATTGCCGAGCTGCCCGCGCTCCGTCAGCGCCTGTTGCGCGACCCGGCCACCGCGCCAGTGGTGTCGGGCATGGTCACCGTCGGCCAGCTGCTTGACTGGTACGGCGACCGAATGGCCCGCGACCGCTCGCTGTCTGTGAAGCGCAAGGCCGGCGCCCGCTCCGCCATTGCCCAGCACCTGAAGCCGCGCCTGGATGACTTGGCTGTGGCTGGCGTGAATGCCGATGCGCTGGACAAGCACCTGATGTGGCCGTGCCAGGCCGAAGTGTCGCTGTCCTACCTGCGGCAGATGTTCGCGCTGCTGCTGACCGCCTTCCGCCAGGCCCTGCAGCTGGGCCTGATCGACCGCAACCCGATGGCCGGGATGCGCTTCAACGACTTCACCAAGGCCAAGATCCTGCCCAAGGCAGCCCGCCTGCGTGACGTGCAACTGCCGGAGCTGATGCAGCAGCTGGCCCAGGCCGTCGACGAGGAACCGGGCGACGCCATGCTGGCCCTGATGATGCTGGCCCATGGCACCCGGATCGGCGAGACCCGCATGGCCCGCTGGAACGAGATCAGCCTGGCCGCAGCCGAGTGGTTCATTCCGGCCGCCAACACGAAGACCCGCACCGAGCACCGCCTGCCACTTACCGACCAAGTACAGGCGCTGCTGATCCGGTACCGTGCGATTCAGCAAGCCCAGGGCTACGAGGGCGTGTACCTGTTCCCGAACCGCCGCCGGCTGCCGCTGAGCGAAACCCAGGCCAGCATGGTGTTCACCCGCCTGGGGCAGGGCGAGTGGACCAGCCACGACCTGCGCAAGGTGTCCCGCACCACTTGGACCGACCTCGGTATCGACGGCCACATCGGCGAGATGCTGCTGAACCACACGCTGGGCAAGATCGCCAGCACCTACATCAACACCCAGGCCATGCAGCAGCGCCGGGCAGCCCTGGAGAAGTGGCACGCCTGGTTAGACGGCATCGGCTTCGGTGCCATTCACGGCCTTACCAAGGCCTTAACCGGAATCTCACAGAATTCGGCCCAGCCAGCGGAACACAAGGCGTCCAGCGACCTTGCCGAATTTGTAACTAGCGAGGATTCGAAATGAAGCAGAAGAGCCATTCTGTGCCCAGGCTCAGCGTTTGGGCCTGCGCCATGATCCTGATTGCCTTGGCTGTGTGGATGAAATCCGGTTTGAGCTTGACCGGGCTGATTGATGCACTGGCGATGCTGATTGTCGGGCTGTCCTTTCTTGGGTATTCGCGAGCCTTGCTGAGCGGAGGGCGCCGAGGTTGAACAAGAAGCACGGCCCAGCCTTCAAGAGAGCCGTGATTGAGCTGGAAAAGTGCCCTGTATGCCGTGGGAGAGCGGTCCTCAGGGTTTGTTTCACGAACTGCCATGCGACCACTGCAACGCCTCGGGCTGGATAGTGGCTGCAACCGGCGAGGCCTTGGCCCTGGATGAACTGGTGACCCAGCTCAGCATGAGGCTTCAGGCAGCGCTGCGGCAGATTGAGCAGTTGAAGAAGCCTCGGGCCACTGGCCCGGGTGCGCATTATCAGGAAGGCAACCGGCTCGGCGCCGGGGGCAGCAACTACACCGGGGATTGAGGGGGGAAGGACATGATTTACAGCAGCGTACTCGCGGCGGTCGTCTCGGCCCTGGCTTCAGAAGCGATCGACAACACCAGCAAGCAGGCCTGGCAGAAGCTATACGAGCCAGGCAGCGAAGACGGCCACGACATGGCAACCTTGAGTAGGTCGGTAGAGCGCGGCGAAATCAGCCGTATGGATGCTGACTGCTGGGTTTTCGCCAGGCTGCACAGCCAGCTGAAGCCGCGGCACTGGGATGTCCTGGTGGCGAGGTTCAGCACGCACAAGGGGCGAAAGGTTCAGTCGATCAGCCGCCTGATCCCCATGGTTGCCTCCCATGCTCCGAAGCTGTTCATCACCAGCGCCGTGACAGCCTGGGCGATCCCGAAGATGAAGGGTACCGACGGAAAGCGGTCGAGCGATATGATCGTCTTGCCGGCTCAGTTCTATGACATCAACCGATGGGACCCGGATGCTCGACCTGAGCGAACTCGTCGCCGATGGAGGAAGGGCATCGAAGACGTGCTGGAGCAGATGGCCCAAGAGGCCCTGGGGGCGGCGAGAGGCATTCTGAACCACGAAGGCCTGTCGATGGAAAATGCCGCTTGACAGCAAATGGCCGCGTGGCCGATTATTTATCCATCCTGTCATTCCTGCGCGTTGCTGAGGAGTGGCACTAAAAAGCCCGGCCATTGAGCTGGGCTTTTTCGTTTCTGTAATCCGCTTGCTACCGACCAACTTTGACAAGCCCAAAAATCATTGTTCTGAGCAATATCTCTTACCTGTTACTTCCCCAAAATAACTCAAACTCTCAAATCCTATGTTCCAGGCAGATATGCTGGATGTTTATCCGATAAGTCCGGGCAAATAACTTTTACAGCCTGTGACCTACCGCGAAGTAGCCAGCACCTGAGCAGCATAGTGGCACTCAGACTGTCTGGTCCTGTAGTTCGAAACTCATCAATGCTTATTGTCATTGATAATTAACCTCGCCATTACCTTTTCTAATTCGTCAAACTGGGCAGGGGCTCGGCTTGGCTACTATGAGGACATACCATGAGCAATGCGATTAATATTTGGGATTATGCCCACCTCGTCACATCTAAGCCGAATATCGCTGACCCGAGTACCTGGAACTGGACCCCCGCCGTAGCCGAGGCTGTGCGTATCGGCGGTGAAATTGAATTCACTGGAAACCAGACATACATCATCAGCTCTGTGCAGATACTGTCCAACTGTCGCATTCACTTCCAAGTAGGCACGGTCATCCAGCGACTGGCTAACTTCGATGGCGAGGGTACGTCCTATTGGTCGAACGGCGCTGCAGTATTTGAATTGGGTGCTCCAGGCCTGAATGTCGAGTTCTTAGGGCAATGGACCTACGATGGCAACGAAGCCTCCATGATCAAGAAGGAACCTACAGGTTTCTTTGTAAAATGCATGCCTAAGTCCTTAGACCCGCAAAATGACACCAAGCTAAAGATTTCGGGCGGCACTTTCCGTAACGGTACTTCCGGCTACCTCTGCCTACGAGGTACTGACTTGGCTCGCCAGTTCAATACCTTGGTTTCAGTCGTTGATTGCTTTTTCCACGCCACACGCTACGGTATCGGCCGCGATGACCCCAACACGCAAACTGCGCTGGGCTATTCGCCGAATTACATTTTGTGTGCTGACTATGTGCAACTGAGCTGCCATAACTTTTGGGCCGACTTCGAAAAGCCAATCAGCACGGGTAAGTATTCGGTAACTGCGATCCTTGGCACCTATGTCGGGCGAGATCCACTCACATCCGGCCAGTGTTCCATTACCTTGACCGGTAGAACAAACCTGCGCCGCATGGGGCGCGGTGGGCCGGGCTACGACGGTAGTTGGGGAACTGCGCTGAATGGCATCGGCTGCATCGATGTTTACGGTAACGGAGAGAACCTTTTCGTTGAGGATATCCGTGCAATTGATTGCTACAGCATCCCTTTGCGTGGCAAGTCCTCGCTGAAGGAGTTCACTGCGCTCAAGGGGCGTTTCGAAAACTGCGTAGGCGGCATCAATATTTCACCCTCGTCTACTGGGCCAGTTCGTTGTACCGTATCTGTTGGGCAAATCCGGACTATCGATTGCAATATTCCAGTGATCGAAGTGACTGGTTCTACCCCGGCCGAGTCAGTTCCTATGGCGACTATCGAGTCCGTGCACTGTACCAACTCGAAAGGCCAAGATAACCAGGCAAACGTCGGTGTTAATCTCACTGGTGTTGTGCGTCTTCGCAACATTGAGGTTTGCTCAGTAAAAGCCGTCTACACCGACAAGAGTGACGAGTACGGAATTTCATGCATCAGCATTCAGGACTTGACCATCGCCCAGGCGAGAATCAAGAACTGCGGCCGTATTGGTGTACACGTTACGGGCTGCACTGACGTCAACATCACCGCAAATGTCGAGGCTTGTGGCGGTGAGGGTATCAATATCTCCTCTTGTACCGGCAAGGTGCGGGTCTCCCGTTGCGTAACTAAAAACACAGTGAACTACGGTATCTTTGCCAACACCGCACCTGCACAAGAAATTGTGTTGGTAGAGAATACTGTGTCAGAAGTTTCCGGTACTAGCCGAGGCTTGTACGCAGCGGGTGCACTGAACCGTATTCATGGCAACATTGTGGGAGCTGGAGTAACTACCCCGTATGCATCGGTAGGTACTTCGCGCAACCTGTCCAGCGAAAACAGCTGGGAGCCTGCGGATTTCTGGGGGGCTGGTGTTGCTCCGACAGTTGGTACATACAAGCGGGGAGACCGCATCAAGAACGTCTCTCCTACTGGGGTAGCAGGTTCTGTCCGTGAACTGACGTGTACCGCGGCAGGCACGCCTGGCACCTGGGCGCCTACCAACTTCTAGACTGAATCACTGAGCCCGCTGATGAAGCGGGCTTTTTCATTTCCACTCCCCCGCAAAGGGAGGAATCGAGATGGCCCATATGCCGCCAGATAAAGACCCATCCTTCTGGGTGCTGGTACTTACAGCCCTGAGAGAGAACGGCCTTGCAATGGGCCTGACATTCGCCCTGACCTGGTTACGCATTCAGTACGACGGCAAGGAGACCCGCCCAGTCCGACAGCTGATTGAGGCCACGCTTGGCGCGTTGATCGTGATGGTAGTTGGCCTGACCGTGAAAGAGTTCGGGTTGAGCATTGCCTGGTCGTTTGCCACCGCTGGCTTTGTCGGAGTACTGGGTGTCGAGCAGGCTCGGCAGCTTGGCCGGCGATGGGCGGAACGGAAGGTCGACGGCTGATGGCCAGGCTCAAGACACTTGGCTCTCGCATCAAGGAGAGTACAGGCTCAAGGGTCAAGGTGGTGACGTCCGGCAGTTGGCGTAGCGGAATGACCAGCTCCCAACGTGGCTACGACTACCGATGGCAGAAGGCGCGTGAGCAGTACCTCAATGACAACCCACTCTGCGTCTTCTGTGAGCGGAACGGCCGCACGGCTGCGGCGCGGGTGGTCGACCACATCATTGCTCACCGGGGCGACATGGTTCTCTTCTGGGATCAGACCAACTGGCAGAGTCTCTGCAAGCCTTGTCACGACTCCGTCAAGCAGGCTGAAGAGGCGTCGGGGCTGGGTGGCTGACACGTCAGCGGATCCACAAAACCCAGCGCGCCGGGCTAGAGGCACGCCAGTGACGTGCCGCTAAAGGGGTAGGGGGGTTAAAAGCTTGGGGTTCTCATCTAGCTAGACCGCCTCCGACCCCACGTACACATTTTTTCCCGTTTCAGGAAAAGTTAACCATGGCTTTAACCGACAAGAAGCGGCGGTTTGTTGACGCTTTGCTGTCGGGTGCCACAAATCGCGAGGCGGCGATCGCCGCAGGATATTCGGAGAAGACCGCGTCGCAAGCGGGCTCCAAGCTTGCGAAGGACCCCGATGTCCTTGCCGAAGTCGGGCGCCGCTTGAAGCAAAAGCAGGCCTCCAGTTCTGAGGTTAAACCCTCTCGAAAAGTTAAAGCCGAACAACCTCAGGAGCAGCACGCCGATGAGCTGTCGTTAACCGAGACCGACGACCCGCGAGCCTTCCTCACTGAACTGATGAACGCAGAAGGCGCCGACATGCGCATGCGGCTGGAAGCGGCCAAGACGTTAATGCCTTATGTGCACGGCAAGGTCGCCGACCAGGGCAAGAAAGAGCAGAAGGCCGAGGCCGCCAAGCAGGTCGGTAAAGGCAAGTACTCCCAGGGCAAGCCGCCTCTCTCCGTAGTGAAGAACTGACCTATGCAATGGACAACAGCCTGCCCGGATTGGTGGAGGTGCCTGGCTGCGGGCGAATCAATCATCCCCGAGCCGCTGTTTCCAGACGAAGCTGAAGCCGGCCTCGACGTGTTCAAGGGGCTGAAGATCGTCGATGCCCCGGGCAGCCCCACCATTGAGGCTGCCTGCGCACCCTGGGTCTTGGCATTCGCCGGGGCCATCTTCGGCAGCTACAACAGCGAGACTGGCGAGCGTCTGATCCGCGAAGTGATGCTCTGCATCCCGAAGAAAAACAGTAAATCTACGATCGCTGCAGGGATCATGCTGACCGCACTGATCCGCAACTGGCGTCTTTCGGCTGAGTTCATCATCCTGGCGCCGACCAAGGAGATTGCCGACAACTCGTTCATCCCGGCCAAAGACATGGTCAACAATGACGACGAGCTGAAAGCGTTGCTGCATGTTCAGCCGCACCTGCGGTTGATCACCCATCGCGAGACCGGTGCCACCTTGAAGGTGGTGGCTGCGGATAGCGATGTGGTGGGCGGCAAGAAAGCCGTCGGTGTCCTCATCGACGAAGCTTGGCTATTCGGCAAAAACCCGAAAGCCGCTGACATGATCCGTGAGGCGACTGGCGGTCTGCTGTCGCGACCCGAAGGCTTCATCATCTGGCTCACGACCCAGTCGAATGAGCCGCCGGCGGGTGTGTTCCGCTCCAAGCTCAACTATGCACGCGGCGTGCGTGATGGCCGGATCGACGACAACCGCTTCCTGCCGATCATCTATGAGTTCTCTCAAGAGATGATCAAGAGCGGCGAGGCGCGGAAGCCTGAGAACTTCCACCTGGTCAATCCGAACATCGACTACTCCGTTGACCGGCCTACGCTTGAGCGCCTGTTTATGCAGGCTGAGCTGGACGGTGAGGCTGAATTACGTGGGTTCCTAGCCAAGCACCTCAACATCGAGATCGGCCTGGCTCTGATGTCCGACGCGTGGGTCGGGGCGGAATTTTGGGAGGCTCAAGCTGCTACTTGGCTGAACCTTGATGAAATCCTCACCAGGTGCGAGGTGGTCGATGTTGGTGGTGATGGAGGGGGTCTTGATGACCTGCTCGGGCTAGCCGTGATCGGGCGGGAGGCTGGTACCCGAAGGTGGTTCCACTGGGCTCACGCCTGGGCACATCCTTCTGTTCTTGAACGGCGCAAATCTGAGGCGCCGCGCCTCAGAGACCTGGAGAAAGGAGGTGACCTCACGATCGTCGAGCGAATCGGTGACGACGTAGCGCAGTTCGCGGCTATTGTGGCCCGGGTCAATGCCACAGGTCTTCTGGATAAGGTGGGTCTCGACCCTGCAGGGATTGGCTCTGTTCTTGATGCCTTGGCGGATGCTGAGGTCGAGGAAGACAAGATCGTCGGCATCTCCCAGGGCTGGAAGCTCACCGGCGCAATCAAGACGACAGAGCGCAAGCTTGCCGAAGGCACGCTCCTGCACTGCGGCCAACCGTTGATGGCCTGGTCTTGCGGTAACGCCAAAGGGGTGCCATCGGCCAATGCGTTCTTGATCACCAAGCAGGCTTCGGGCACAGCAAAGATCGACCCGCTGATGGCTACTTTCAACGCCGTTTCTCTGATCAGCCTCAATCCTGAAGGCCGAGGGGGAATGGACAACTTCATGGCTGGCATTCGGGATCCACTGATCGCATGAACGCATTTCATATTTTCATCGCCTGCGCAGTGGTCGCTTTCTGCTTGGCGTGCAGCGGGGTCTGGATGCTGGCTGGTACCGGCTGGGCTTTGCTGGCCGGATCGCTGAGCTTCTTCTGCATCGCTGGCTTCATCCGCAGAGGGCTTGTCAGTGATTAAAACCCTATCCCAGGCATTGGGGGCTGCTGCCAGCAAGCCTTCAGCCAGTATGAGTGAATGGCTGGGCAAGACCATCAAGCTGTCGGATGGAGGTTTCTGGAGTGCCTTCAACGGCGCCCAGTCCAGTAGTGGTAAGTCAGTCAGCGTCGATAAGGCCATGCGATTGTCCACCGTGTGGGCATGCGTTCGGATTATCTCGACTTCGGTAGCCGGCTTGCCGTTGAGCATCTACCGGCGGATGCCCGATGGTAGTCGAGAGAGCGCCCGTGATTTCCCGCTGTACGACGTTGTGCACAACAGCCCCAACGAGGACATGGCTGCCTTCCATTTCTGGCAGGCAGTCGTCGCCTCCATGCTGTTGTGGGGCAACGCCTACTGCGAGATCCATCGCTCTGCTGGCCGTGTAATCGCCCTAGACTTCCTGATGCCGTCGAGAGTCGACCTTGAGTTCGACGACGATGGACGGCTCAGGTATTTCTTCAGGCCCCGAAAGGGAGCCCGCCGAGAGATCCTGCGGCAAGACATGCTGCACATCCCAGCCTTCACCCTGGATGGCCGAGTCGGCCTTTCTGCTATTCGGTACGGTGCGGATGTGTTCGGTTCTGCAATGTCTGCAGACGATGCCGCCAACAGCACCTTCCGGAACGGCATGATGCCGACGGTTGCGTTTTCGGTAGACAAGACGCTGAATCGGGACCAGCGCGTCGAGTTCCGCGAGTACGTCAAGACGATCTCCGGGGCGTTGAATGCCGGCAAGAGCCCTGTGCTCGAGCAAGGTGTGAAGCCGGAAATGATCGGCATCAACCCTGCTGATGCGCAGCTGCTGGAGTCGAGAGGACACAGCATTGAGGAAATCTGCCGCTGGTTCGGCGTCCCACCTTGGATGGTGATGAAGACCGACAAGGGCAGCAACTGGGGCACGGGCCTGGAACAGCAGCAGATCGCGTTTCTCACCTACTGCATCATGTCCTTCACGGCGCCTATCGAGCAGTGCGTGAACAAGTGGTGCATGACGGCTGTTGATCGGATCAAGTTCTACGCAGAGTACTCACTTGAAGCGTTCCTGCGCGCGGACAGCACCGGTCGCGCGGCCTATCTCAGCACGATGGGGCAGAACGGCTACATGACCCGAAACGAGGGCCGGCGGAAAGAAAACCTTCCGAGCATGCCGGGTGGCGATGTACTGACCGTGCAATCCAACCTAGTGCCACTTGACCAGCTGGGCAAGCAAAACGATAGCCAGGCCGCACGGGCCGCACTGATGAACTGGCTCCAACAGCCGGAAAAGTAAATCACGGGAGCAATCCATGAAGCACAAGATCCAGTCTCGCGGCCTGCGCAGCGAGATGAGCCCGCGCGCGCTCGAAAAATGGAATCCCGCGATCCAGGCGGCCGTCGAGAACACCTCGGACACCATCACTGTTTACGGAGTGATCGGCGAAGACTGGTATGGCGAAGGCGTCACGCTGAAACGAATCGATGCCGCTCTGCGAGCCATCGGCGAGCGAGATGTCACCGTCTACATCAACTCGCCAGGCGGCGACATGTTCGAAGGCATTGCCATCTACAACCGCCTGCAGGAGCACAGCCACCAGGTCACCACCAAGGTGCTCGGCATGGCGGCTAGCGCTGCTTCGATTGTCTTCCTGGCCGGCAAAAAGCGTGAGGTGGCCAGCAGCTCCTTCCTCATGATCCACAACTGCTGGACCTGGCTCGCCGGCAATCGCAACTACCTGCGCGATATCGCTAACGACATGGAAGAGTTCGACGCCGCGATGGCAGACCTCTATGCCGAGACCAGCGGCCAGTCGACAGAAGACATGGCCGAGCTGATGGACGACGAAACCTACATCCGTGGCAAGCGTGCAGTTGAGCTTGGTCTGGCCACTGGGATGTTGTCGTCCACTGAGGTAACCGAGCGCGAAACCGAAGACGCCGCCCAAGCCAATGCACTCAAGGCCATGGATGTAGCCCTAGCCAAGGGCGGCATGCCTCGTTCTGAGCGTCGTGAACTGTTCGCCAGTTTCAAGTCCGGCATGCCTCGCGCTGCCGGCGGGGGTACGCGTAACGCTGCCCCGCCCGACAAGCCCAGAGCTGTCGCGCCAGACCTCTCCGCCTCTCTGAGCGCGGCAACCAACCTCCTCAATTCTCTGAAAGGAAAATGACCATGGACTTTGAAGCCCAAGTCAAGGAACTCAACGCCAGCCTGAAGGGCATTGGCGACCAGATCAAAAGCCAGGCCGAGGCGACCGAAAAGCAAATCAAAGCCTCCGGTGAAATGAATACCGAAACCCGCGCCAAGGTCGACGAGCTGCTGACCAAGCAGGGGGAGCTTCAGGCGCGCCTGGGTGAGGCTGAGCAAAAGCTCGTGAACGCAAGCCGGGATCGCAGCCACCAGGAAGAGCCGCAGAAATCTGTCGGCGCTCTCGTGATCGAAAGCGAAGAAATGAAGGATATGAACTCGTCCTTCCGCGGCTCTCGGCGCGTATCGGTGCCGCGGGCAGCTATCACCACCGCAACCGGCGGTGACTTGGTGCAGACTCAGCGCTTGCCGGGGATCATTGCCCCGCCGCAGCGCCGACTGACTGTCCGCGACTTGGTCGCGCCGGGCACAACTGAGTCGAACTCCATCGAGTACGTCCGTGAAACCGGCTTCACCAACAACGCCCGTACGGTGGCGGAGACCACGGCCAAGCCATACTCCGACCTGACATTCGCCCTGGCGACTGCGAACGTGCGGACCATCGCCCATCTGTTCAAAGCCAGCCGCCAGATGCTGGACGATGCGAAGGCCCTGCAGAGCTACATCGACGGTCGCGCACGCTACGGCCTGACCATAGCTGAAGAAGCTCAGTTGCTTTACGGCAACGGCACCGGCGTGAACCTGCAGGGCTTCATGACCGTTGCTCAACTTTACGCTGCGCCCTCCGGTGTCGCTGTAGTGGGCGAGCAGCGCATTGACCGCCTGCGCCTAGCACTGCTGCAGGCCGAACTGGCCGAGTTTCCATCGGATGGCATCGTGCTCAACCCGATCGACTGGGCGGCCATTGAGCTGACCAAGGACGGGGAAGGCCGCTACATCATCGGTCAACCGCAAGAAGGTACCAACGCGAAGCTGTGGAATCGTCCGGTGGTTTCCACCCAGGCCATGACCCAGAACGACTTCCTGGTTGGTGCCTTCAAGCTCGGCGCTCAGATCTTCGACCGTATGGAAATCGAAGTGTTGATCTCGACCGAGAACAGTGATGACTTCGAGAAAAACATGGCAACGATTCGTGCTGAAGAGCGCCTGGCCTTTGCCATCTATCGCGACGAAGCGTTCGTTACTGGCCCGCTGGTCACTCCTTAACCATCCCGCAGATCGGCGCCAGAAATGGCGCCGCAATGGAGTAATCCAATGGCACGTAAACAGGAAACACCAGCCTCCACGGCTGATGCGAAGGACTCAGTATCGACCGTTGATTCCAGCAGCGGGCCGTCTGAAGCTGCCGGGTTGCCTCATTCGCCTGGCCCAGCGATCGCTCCAGGCGCTAGCAACTCCGCTGATTCGGGCGTCCCTGCAACTGCTCAAGGCTCGGCGGAGGACTCGGGTCTGTTGACGGCAGAAGGGCAGGCAGCCGCTGGCACTGGGCCGGATGGTGTAACAGGCGAGAAGGGTGCAGGTATCTCCACGACGGACGCTGCAGATGCCGCATCCGAAGCCGTCGCTCTAACTGCCTTAGTCTTGGCAGATAGCGGCGCCGGCGCTGATGAGTTGGCACTAAATGATCGGGCCAACCCCAACCCTGTGACTCTTCAGATCTATCCGCTGCGTTCGTACATGGACGAGGGTGAGCTTCGTCGTCGCGGCGGTCCAGCATATACGGTGCCGCGTCGGCATGCGGAGGAGCTGGTGCAGCGGAATCTGGCATCGCTCGAACCGCTGAAGGACTAAGGGTATGTCGGTCATCAGCTTGACCATTGCCCGGCATCATCTCCGAGATCCCGACGATGATGACGAATACCTGGAGCTCCTGATCGAGGCGGCAGAAGGGCAGGCTATGGACTATCTGAACCGTCGCTTCTACGCAGATCAGCAAGCGCTGGACGAAGCTGTCGCTGCCGACGATGCCGGCGAGTCCCCCATGGTCTGCAATAAGCAGATCAAGGCTGCCTGCTTGCTGATCCTCGGCCACCTTTACGCCAACCGCGAGGACGTCGTGATCGGGACCATCGCCACCGAACTGCCGCAAGGTTCGAAGGCGCTCCTGACGCCGCATCGTATCGGGTGGGGCATATGAGGGCCGGTCCGCTGCGTCATCGGCTGCAGGTGGCTCATCGACACGAGGAGAGGAATAAATCCGGGGGCGCCACAGTGACGTGGCTGCCAGCTGCTCGCCCTGAAATGTGGGGTGAGATTCGTACCCCAAGCGGTCGGGTCATTGCGGTTGCTGAAAAGCTGAGTGCTGTTGTAACCGCCGAAATCATCGGCAGGCCGCGCCCAGATATCGTCACAGGATCGCGCCTGACACGGCGGGGGATCACCTACCAGGTTGAGGCCGTTCTGCCGGACAACGAAAACTCCTTGATGAGGCTTCTCTGCTCATCGGTACCTAACCCATGAGGTGAATCATGAAAATTCGAGCACTAGGCCCGCTGACGGGCGCATCCGGTGAGCGGGAGAAGGGCGAAGAGTTCGAGGTCGACAAGGCCTATGGCGAAGGCCTGATTGCCCGGGGGTACGCCGAAGCGGTCACCGACAAGGCCGCGAAGCCCGCAAAGGCTGATCCGGCCAAGGAGTAGGGTATGGCGCGCCGGTCGAGCCTTCGCGGTGATATCCGGCTACGCCGGACGCTGCGCAACATCCACAAGACGATGGATAACGAGTTGCAGCCTGCCATGGCCAAAGCAGCTGCGCGGGTACTCGCAACCCAGCGACAGCTGATCCCCAAGGATACCGGCGCTGCAGCAGCAGCCCTGCGTGTCTACGTCACCCCCAGCGGGTTGGATGCTCAGGTGGGCATACGCGGCAAGCGAGACAATCGCCGATTCTTTTACCTGCGGTTCCTTGAGTACGGCACCAAGGGCCATTCCGGCAGCATGTACCAGCGAGCTGACCGGGACGCGATCGGCGGCGTGCACACCAACAACCGCGACAAGTCGCAACTGAAAGGGCGGCGTAATTCGATACGCCAGCGCGACACGAAGAACAAGTCCGATGGGCAGCACTTCTTCGGCAAGTACCCGGACATACCAGCGAGGCCGGCGCACCCATGGTTGCGGCCGTCTTTGGATGTAAACCGCGAGTTTGTGATGGCCGATCTTCAGGAAGCAGTCCGCCGAACGCTGCGCAAAGCAAGCCAGGGGGTAGGCAATGGCTGATCCATCCCTGGCTCTGCAAGAGGCGATCTTCGCTAGGCTTCAGGCCGAGGTCAGCTGCCCGATATACGACGGCGCGCCGCTGAACGCCGAAATGCCGTACGTCTCCATCGATCGAGAGGTTTCGGTCAACAGCGGCCCGATCTCGGGCCGCAAGCGCGAAACGCGCCTGCTTTACCTGTCGGTCTGGTCCGATGCCGTGGGCCAAGCCGAGGTCAAACGCATCAACGGCGAGGTCATCGCCGCCCTCGATGAGCGCCGGCTTCCGCTGGAGGTGGGCCGAGCGGTTTCCGTTCGGGTCGAGCAGTCCGACGCCCAGCGCGACGCCGACGGCATCACATACCAGGGCTCGATCACCGTCCGCGTGATCACTACCCACTGAACTACCCACCGGCCGCGCCGCGGCTTTTATCCAATGTGCCTTTGGAGGAACCCCCATGGCCGACGACAACCTCAATACAGCCGCCGGCTGCCGCCTTGCCATCGGCGGCAAGACCGGTGCCGACAGCGAAACCGAATACAAGGCCGACACGTACGTTCAGGTGGGTGAGATCGAAGATCTCGGCGAATTTGGCGACACCTTCAGCGCAGTGAACTTCACTGCTTTGAGCGATGGCCGCGTGCGCAAGTACAAGGGCACCGCCGACGCCGGGAACATGACCCTGACGGTAGGCCTGGACAGCGGCGACACAGGTCAGAAGGCCGTATCGGTAGCGCATAAGGACCGTTCCAAGGGCAATTACAACGTCAAGGTCACGCTCAACGACGGCGATCCAGATGCAACCCCCGCCATTCTGCCGACCACCTTCTACTTCGGCGTGAAGGTGATGAACAACACCGTGGCTCCAGGCGCGGCTGATAACGTGGTGCGTCGCAATATGACGTTCGCGATCAACACCGACATCATCGAAATCCCTGCCGGCCCGGCCGCCCCATGACCGAAGGGGCTGAGCCCCTTCCATCGTTGCGAGAACCCCAATGAGCGAAGCCCTGCATGGCACAGTCACACTGGTGATCGGTGCGCGCAGCTACACCCTTAAGCCCACGCTGGATGCGGCGCTGCGCATCGAGGCCCGTTTTGGCGGGCTGCGCGGCGCGCTGGAGGCTATGCGCCTGATGAGCATCGCCGCCTGTGCCGACGTTGTTGTCGCAGGGGCAGACCTGAAGCCGGATCAGCACCCCGTCATCGCAGGTGAAGTGTTTCACACCGGCGTGGCCCAAGTGTCCGGCAAGCTGACCGAGTTCATCACCGTCCTGCTCAACCCGGTGCCACCGAGCGTGGCTGCCCGGGGAAAGGACGAGGCGGTCAGCACAGCGCAGTGAGGAACGGCAGCTACGTCGACTACTTGTTCGGCGTGGCCACCGGCTGGCTTGGCTGGCCGCCTGACACCGCGTGGCACACCCCCATCCCGCAAATCATGCTCGCTCTCGATGCTCGGCTCGATTGGACCGGACGAGGGCAGGGCCAAGGCCAGGGGCAAGCCCCGGCGTCCCCGCAGAAGCGTGAAAGCGTTGCGGACAAGTTGAAGAGCTTCCTGCGAGGGCGGCCCAAACAGTAGACAGCGTGCCGCCTCCGTGCGGTTTTTTGTGCTTGGAGATTTGCATGGCCGACCAACAAGTCCAGGGGATGCTGGTCCAGATCGAGGCCACCACGGCACAGCTGCGCCGCGAACTGGCCAGCGCGGACCAGGTGGTGGCACGCACCGCCCAGTCGATCGACCGCAACCTGGAGCAGGTTGACTCTGCGTTCGACACCGCCGGTGTTGCTGCTCAGAGGGCTGGGGGGCTGATGCGTGGCGCCTTTGCCGCCGTCGCAGGTGCCGGCCTGATTGGCAGCATCATTCAGCAGGTTGACGCCTACGGTCAGATGTCCGACCGCATGAAGGCCGCAGCCGGCAGCGCTGGTGAGTACCAGGCGGTGCAGGAGCACCTGCTGCAAACTGCTCAGGAAACCTACCGGCCCCTGGCAGAGGCCCAAGAGCTGTACATCCGTACCGCAGATGTAATGCGCAGTCTAGGCTTCAACACCCAGCAGACGCTGGATATCACCGACAGCTTCAGCTTCCTGCTCGTGACCAACGCTGCCGCTGCCGACAAGGCCGGCTCCGCACTGGATGCCTACTCCAAGGCATTGCAGACCGGAAAAGTTGAAGCGGATGGCTGGGTGTCCATTCAGGACGCCATGCCCACCATCGTCACTGCCATCGCCACTGCCACAGGCAAGAGCGCGGAGGAGATCAGAAAGCTCGGCGTCCAGGGCAAGCTGTCGCTCGATGATATCAATACCGGCCTGCTGCGCACCGTGGAGGCCAACCGCAAGGCTGCGGCCGACATGTCCACCAGCGTCCAGGACGCGATGGTGAACATCAGCAACGCCATTCAGACATTCCTGGGGGGTATGGAGGAGCAAACCGGCGTAGTCGCAGGCTTGGCAAACGTGCTAATTGCGCTGGCGGACAACGTGGATCTGGTGGCTGTGGCCATGGGCGGTGTCGGTGCTGCGGCCCTGACCAACTACGTGGCCAAGTCTGGCTTGGCCGTCCAAGCTGCACGGGCTGACCGTGCAGCGCGTATTGCCCAGGCCGAGGCAGTTTTGCAGGCGGCCATCGCCGATCAGCGCAAGGCCCAAACCGCAACCATCCTGGCCGCTCGCGAGGCTGCGGCAGCGCAAGGCACTGCGGTTCAGACGCAGATGTCGATCCAGCTGGCTCAGGCGCGGCAGAGAGAAGCTGCTGCTACTGTAGCGGTAGCAACTGCCCAGAGTGGCCTTCGAACTGTCAGCGCCGGCTTGCTTGGTGTACTGGGCGGACCGATGGGCCTGGCCCTGCTTGCAGGTACCGCAGCGGCCAGTTTCCTGTTGTTGCGCGATAACGCAGATCGGGCGGGCATCAGCCTCGAAGAGATGCAAAAGCCGGTCTCGCAGTTGCGGGAAGAGTTCGCGAAGCTCAACAAGGACCAGCGCGAAGCGTCGTTGGTCAAGTGGCAGCAGGAACAGATCACTTCTGCAGACAAGGTCAAGGACGCATACGGCGACCTGGCCCAGTCCATCCGGTCTGCTGTAGTCACTGCGCCGGCGCGTGACTCCGGTGGCCAATACAACCGCCAGCTTGCCGAATACCAAGGCCTGATTGACCGCCTAAACGAAGCACGGTCCGCTGGTCAGGGGTTGTCGCCCATCCTGCAGGAGGTCGGCGCCCGGCTTCAGCTTCCGGCCGGAACCCTGCAGCAGTGGATCACCCAGGCTGGCGCTGTCAGCGATGCCGATCAGCGTTCAGGCCTGATTGCCGAAACCCTGCGGGTGCTCACCGGGGTCACCGAAGAAAACACCTCGGCCACCCAGGCGAACAATGCCGCGAAGGTCGGCATGAGCACGACAGGGCAGACCTACCTGGAAACGCTCCAGAAGCAGCTGGCAGGCCTGCAGGATAATGGCGACGCGACGAGAATCGCCAACCGCTACATCGAGGAAAACGCCGACCTCACCGAAACAGATCGCCAGGCGATCCTTTCGGCTGCCAGCGCGATCGAGTCGCAGAAGAAGGCCAACAAGGATGCCACCGAGGGCAGCAAGGACCGCGCGAAGGCGCTAAAGGATGAGATCAAGGCCCTCGACGCGATCATCGACCGCGCGTTGCCCGAGAAAAAGCGGCTGGAGGATCTGGCGGAGGGCGTGCAGGGGCTGCGCAAGGCGCAAGCCGCGGGCAAAATCACCGCCGCCGAGATGGAGCTCGGCATCAAAAACCTCAACACGGCCTATGCCGATCCCGTGCTGCAGAAGCGAGCCGAGGAAGAGCGGAAGCTTGCCGAGGTGCGGCGTAACAGTGCCGATGCCTACCGCAAGGCGATGGAAGTGGTCCTGCAGACCCGTCAGGATGCAATCAATGCGGATGTGGCCGGCGTAGGTATGGGCGATGACCAGCGTGAAGAGACCGACCGGTTAAACACCGTCCGGCAGAAATATGCGGAGGCGCGTCGACAACTGGAGGAGCAGCAAGAGGACGTGTCGCGCCGGCTCAGTCAGGACGCCTACCAGCAGCGGCTGGCAGACCTCGCCGACTACCAGGCGCGTGAGTTGCAGATGGAGGTCGACGGCTTCGAGGCTAGATTGCAGGCGCAGCGCGACTACCGAAACGGCGCCAAGCGGGCTTGGGCCAACATCCAGGCTGACGCAGCGAACGTGGCGGGCGCAACTGACGACATGCTCACCACCGGTTTCAATACGGCGCGTGACGCTGTGGCCGAGTTTGCCATGACGGGGAAGGCCAACTTCAAGAGCTTCGCCGTTAGCGTGATCTCGGATATGGCCAGGATAGCGAGTCAACAAGCCGCGAGTTCGCTGTTAAGTGGCTTGGTGGGCCTGGGTGTATCCGCTGCAAGTAGCTGGTTTGGCGGCGGCGGGGGAAATGGCCTGCCGACAGGATCGGCGGGTGCAGTTTCTTCGAGCTTGGGCGCATCTCAGGCAGGCTACGGCTCTGATTACCTCAGCAATTGGTCTGGCGTGAAGCAGGCTAAGGGGGGCGGCTGGGATGGTGGCGTGCAATTCTTTGCCAAAGGTGGCGCCTTCACAAACAGCATAGTGAGCACCCCAACTCCATTTGGCCTGGCTGGAGGGGATCTCGGCGTTGTCGGGGAAGCTGGCCCTGAAGCGATCATGCCGCTGGCGCGCGGCTCCGACGGATCCCTGGGCGTGCAGATGATTGGTGGTGCCGGCGGGGGCTCGACTGTGGTGCAAGTGAATGCGCCCGTGGCTGTCACTGTGGAGGATCGCAGTTCAGATGGTATGGAGCTTGATAGCACTGCGCTTCAGCAGAATTTGCAGAAGCAGATGCAGGGTGTAGCTGATCGAGCCATTACCGACTCTTGGCGCGCCGGTGGCGTGAGCTATCGAAACAGCAACGGGAGACGCTGATGGCGATCGAAACATTTACCTGGACTCCTGACGACGAGGCCGGCGGTGACAGCACCCTGCGGACTCGGACATCACAGTTCGGTGACAACTATGCCCAAGTGTCCACCGATGGCTTGAATTCCGAAACAGACAGCTGGTCGCTTTCGTTCGGCGGCTTGGCGGACGAGGTCGCGCCCATCCTGGTCTTCATTAGACGGCACCGGGGCGCTACCGCGTTCTTGTGGACCAACCCCGAGGGTGTACTCGGCATGTACCGCTGCAAGGCCTTTCGGCAGCAGCGCAAGCCGGGTGGGGTGGTGGTGCTGACGGCAGCCTTTGAGAGAGCGTTTCATCCATGAGCTTGATCACTCAGCTGCAGAAGCTGGAGCCGGGCGCGGAAATCCTGCTGTTCGAACTGGACGGCTCCGATTTCGGAGCGGACACGCTGCGATTTCATGGGCATGCTATACCGCACACGCCTCAGGAGCTTGCAGCGGCTGGCGCGAACGCCGATCAGCTGCCGGCCAAGTCGATCTGGTGGCAGGGCAACGAGTATGGCGCATGGCCCATGCAGATCGACGGTATTGAGGCGAACTCGGACGGCACCGCCGTGCGGCCCACGCTGACGGTCGGTAACGTCAACGGCAGGATCACGGCTCTGTGCCTGGCCTTCGACAACCTGCTCGAGTTCAAACTGACCATCCGTCACACCATGGCGCGCTACCTGGACGCGGCAAATTTCCAAAGCGGCAACCCCGAGGCTGATCCGACCGAGGAGGCGATCGAGGTCTGGTATATCGATCAGAAGGTCTCGGAGAACGGGACCACGGTTTCTTGGGAGCTGGCTAGCCCTGGCGACGTGGGCGGGGAGACGATCGGCCGGCAGATGACTCAGCTGTGCCACTGGGCGGTGACCGCAGGCTACCGCGGCCCTAACTGCGGATACACAGGCCCGTACTACGACCTCGATGGAACCGCCACGGACGACCCAGCCAAGGACCAGTGCAATGGTTGCCTGGATTCAGGCTGCACAGTCCGTTTTGGCCAAGGCAACGAGTTGCCATTCGGCGGCTTCCCGGCCGTTTCCCTGATCGCACGGAGCTGACCATGCGCAAACACATCCTCGCCGCCGTGCAAGCGCACGCCGCGGCAGAATACCCGCGTGAGTGCTGCGGGATGATCATCGCCGTTGGCCGCTCCCAGCAGTACGTGCCATGCGAAAACACCGCGACCGATCCCCCCGAGGAGTTCCGTATCTCGCCAGAAGACTACGCGGCGGCCGAGGACAAGGGCGATGTGATTGGCATCGTGCACTCACATCCGGACGCCACCAGCAGGCCCTCACCGCGTGACCTGGCCATGTGTGAGGCCACCGGCTTGCCCTGGCACATCCTGTCGTGGCCTGAAGGTGATCTGCGCACTATCACGCCAACCGGTCACACACCATTGCTTAACCGGCCGTTCGTGCACGGTGCCTGGGACTGCTGGCAGGTCTGTGCAGATTGGTACAAACGCGAGTGGGGGCTGGAGTTCCCGGCCTATGCACGGAATGAGGGGTGGTGGGAGCAGGCAGACGGCCCGAGCCTGTATGAGCAGGCCTACGAGGCCGCCGGCTTCTACCAGGTTACTCAGCCTCAGCGCGGCGACATGATCGTCATGGCAGTTGGGCGAACCGCTCACCCGAACCACGCCGGCATCTACCTGGACGCGAATGCGCAGCTACCCGAGGAACATGCCCAAGTCTTCGGGGCTGGCCCCTTCATGCTCCACCATCTGCTCGGCAGACCATCAGAAATCATCGTGTTCGGCGGGCCATGGCTCGATCGGGCGCGCCTTATGTTGCGTCATCGGGACGCGAAGTGAACGTTGGAGGCAGAAATGGTGAAGTCGACCCCATACGTAATTGAGTCAGTTGCGGGCACGAAGCTCGACTTCAGGACAGGAGCGCTTAGCTTTACTGATCAGGCTCTTTCCGGAGCAGGTCCCTTGCCTGAGCCTGATCGTTCAGCAAGAAGCGCAAAGGGGCGCTGTAAGCAGTCTCGGTAACTTCGTTGTCTGGTATCCCTTGCAGCGGCCAGCCATGCTGCAGGCAGTGGGTAAGCATCCCCACCATGACCGTCGGCTCGTAGTTCGGGATCTCCCGCAGCGCTGCGGAAATCGCAGCGAACGCCGCGGCATTCCCTGCCTTCATCGCCAACAGCTCATGCTTTAAAGCATCAAACTCGGACTTGAGTTGCGCTAGCTCTTGATTGGATTCTGTCATCCGGTCTCCTAGGTCATCATGCCCCAGTCCATGGGCTTTCTGGCAATGGACCAGGGCGGTTCATTGGAGGTGCAAAGCTACTATGGCGAAATGCTGGCGCGTTACTGGCTTTCCATCCACGCTGGATGCCTGGCCAGTGCGGCTGCTACAGTCGCTGGTTTCAAGGGAGGGATCACATGCGAATTCTGATCGGTGCGGTAGGGCTGGCGTTGCTGGCGGGGTGCGTGTCGCCGAGCGACCTGAAAGGTAATTCTCCAACGACCAAAGCTGTTACCAAGAAGTCGCCAAAGGAGTACGCGCTATGTGTATTCCCTCAATGGCAGGATGCTCGATCTGAAGCGACCATGTCAGAGACTCAGAATGGCTACCGTCTAGTCATTGCTGCGATGAACCTGACAGACGAATTGCTTGAGGTCTCTAAGACGGGCACGGGTAGCTCGGTTGTGTTCTATCAGCGGGTTCCATGGATGCCAGGTGTCGGGCGTTCCGCGATAGAGGGTGCAGTAAAATCGTGCCTTTGATGTAACACCACCTATCAACCGCCTTCGGGCGGTTTTTTATTGCCCGGAGGAAAGTATGGCTGCAACGGTTGCGCATTACGCGCAGATGACAACGATCAAGCTTTCCGGCTCGCTGGCTCAGAAATTTGGCCGTGCGCATTGCCGCCAGTTGGATAGTGGAGAGGGGTGGGAAGCGTTCAAAGCGTTGCGCGTTACTCTTCCCGGCTTCGTGGAGGAGATCAGACGGCTTGATGCCCTGGGAGTCCGCTTCGCCGTCTTCCGCAACCGAAAAAATGTAGGCGCCGATGACCTTGGGCGCCGTGGCACCAAAGAAATCCGCATTGTTCCCGTGATCGGCGGGAGCAAGCGCGGAGGTCTTCTTCAGACGATCATTGGAACCGTAATCTTCGCCGCGTCGTTTTTCGTTCCTGGGATGCAGGGGTGGGGGCAATCCCTCGGAGCATCACTCGCCTTGGGCGGCGTCATCCAGATGCTAAGCCCCCAAGCAAAGGGCCTATCCCAGAGCGCCGCCCCTGAAAACCTACCGAGTTACGCCTTCGGCAGCGCCAAAAACACCACGGCCAGCGGCAACCCTGTTCCGATCTGCATCGGCGAACGTCGCTGGGGCGGGGCGATCATCTCTGTGTCGATTCGTGCCGAAGACAAGAAGTAGCCACGGCTGAACGAACAAGCCGCCTCCGGGCGGTTTTTTATTGCTTGGAGATAAGTATGGGCGCAGCACAGCACCTGGACATCGCTGGCGCGAAAGGCGGCAGCAGCAAGCCGAAGACGCCTGTTGAGGCGCCGGACAGCCTACAGTCGACCAACATCGCGAGCATCCTGCTAGCCGTGGGGGAAGGGGAATTTGACGGCACGCCAACTGACCGTGACATTTACCTCGACAACACACCGATCATGGATGTCAGCGGCAACGTGAACTTCCCGGGCGTGAGTTGGGAGTGGCGTACAGGTAGCATCGATCAGGAATACATCAAGGGTATTCCTGCAATCGAGAACGAGAACACGGTTAACGTCGAGCTGCGTAGCGACAACCCATTCACGCGCGCTCTGAGCAACACCCAGCTTTCGCGCCTACGCCTTCGCTTCACCTGGCCTCGCTTGGCCAGCCAGGACAGTAGTGGCAACACCAACGGGTATCGTATCGAGTATGCGATCGACATCGCTACCGACGGCGGTGCCTATGTCGAGGCTCACCGTGGCGCAGTGGACGGCAAGACCACCAACGGCTATCAACGCTCCGTCAGCGTCGACCTTCCAGCCAGCACTTCGGGCTGGATGTTCCGTGTCCGTCGGATAACGCCGAACCAGAACAGTGGCACTGTAGCCGACACTATGACTATCGCCGGCTACACCGAAATCATTGACGAGAAACTGCGCTACCCCAACACCGCGCTCCTGTACATCGAGCTTGACGCCCAGCAGTTCCAGAACATCCCTGCGGTAACCGTGAAGTGCAAGGCCAAGCGCTGGCCGGTGCCGACCAACTACGATCCCGTTGCACGCACCTATACCGGCGTATGGGACGGCACCTTCAAGCAGGCCTGGACCAACAACCCGGCCTTTGTGACTTACGGCCTGTGCGTCGAGGATCGTTTCGGCCTGGGTAAGCGCATCAAGTCGTGGATGGTCGACAAATGGGAGATGTACCGCATCGCCCAGTACTGTGACCAGCAGGTCCCGAACGGGATTGGCGGGCAAGAGCCGCGCTACCTGTGCGACATGAACCTGCAGGGCCGCGCCGAGGCCTGGACCCTGCTGCGCGATCTGTCGGCCGTTTACCGGGGCATGGTGTATTGGGCTCACGGCTCGCTGTTCATGCAGTCGGACATGCCGCGCGCCCAGGACATCGACTACGTCTTCACCCGGGCCAACGTCATCGATGGCGAGTTTGTCTATGGCGGCGCCGAGCGCAATACGCACTACAGCCGCGCCCTGGTCAGCTACGACAACCCGGCTAACAACTACGACACCGATGTCATTCCGGTCACCGACAATGCTCTCCAGCGCCGGTACCGAGACCGTCCGGTGGAGATTTCGGCCATCGGCTGCACCCGTGCGTCCGAGGCTCAGCGCCGCGGCAAGTGGGCGCTGCTGAGTAACAGCCAAGACCGCACCGTCACTTTCAAGACCGGCATGGAAGGGCGCATTCCGCTGCCTGGCTACGTGATTCCCGTCGCAGACGAGCTGGTGGCGGGCCGTCCAAACGGCGGCCGGATTTCGGCGGCTGCCGGGCGCGTTGTGACCTTGGACCGTGACACGCCGATCAAGGCAGGCGACCGGCTGATCTTGAACCTGCCGAACGGCACCGCCCAGGCACGCACGGTGCAGTCAGTCGCCGGCCGCGCGGTGACGGTAACCACCGCGTATGGCGTGCAGCCCGAGCCGGAACTGCAGTGGGCAATCGATTACCACGACCTGGCTGTCCAGCTGTTCCGGGTGCTGAAGACTACGCGCACCCAGGAAGGCGACTACGAGATCACCGCCCTCGAGTTCAACCCGAGCAAGTTTGCGGCGATCGACACCGGCGCGAAGCTGGATGAGCGTCCGATCAGCGTCATACCTGTGACGACCGTGCTGCCACCTGCCAGCGTTACCCTGACCTCGACCTACGCCGTGGACCAGGGAATCGGGGTCAACACCATGACCATCGCCTGGCCTGCAGTGCAGGGGGCCGTGGCCTATGACGTCGAGTGGCGTAAGGACAACGGCAACTGGGTCCGTGTGCAGCGCACGGGTGCTGCATCTGTTGATGTCGTGGGTATCTACGCTGGTGCCTATCTGGCTCGCGTGCGTGCGGTTAGCTCATTCGACATCACGTCGATCTGGCGCGACTCCAGCCTCACCGAGCTGCAAGGGAAGGTCGGACTGCCACCTGCAGTCGCATCGCTGTCGGCCACTCCGCTGGTTTATGGCACTCGGCTGAACTGGGCGTTCCCAGCTGGCGCGGAAGATACTCAGCGCACGGAAATCTGGCAGAGCCCGACGACCTCGCGTGAAGACGCCGCTAAGCTGGGCGACTATGCCTATCCGCAGGCCGAGCATGAGATTCATGGCCTGGCTGCGGGCGTTTCCTTCTACTACTGGGCTCGCTTGGTGGACCGCAGTGGCAACGTGGGGCCGTGGTATCCAGCGGGCGTCGGGGTAAATGGGCAGTCCAGCAGCGACCAGTCCAAGTACGAGGAGTATTTCAAGGACAAGATCAGCAATGGCGCTTTGTATCCTGCGCTTCGGGAGGAGATCTCGCTGATTTCGGGGCCGCCGACCCAGGCCGGCTCTGTTGCTCAGCGCCTTGCTGCAGAGGTAACTGCTCGCGGGCAAGCCATTGCGGCCGAGGCTGCAGCCCGGGGCCAGGCCATCGCGGCTGAAACGTCTGCTCGCAACCAGGCTATCGCCGCTGAGGTGGTGGAGCGCAACAAGGCCATTGCCGTTGAAACCCAGGCGCGGACCAAGGCTATTGGCGACGAAGCCACGGCGCGCGCTCAGGGCTTGCTGTCCGAAGCCCAAGCGCGTGGCGCGGCGATCACCAGCGAGGCGCAGGCCCGTCAGTCGGCAGACGACTCGCTCAGCCAGAAGATCGACACCGTCACGGCGTCCGCCGGCAATAATGCCGCGGCGATTCAGGCAGAGGCCACCACCAGGGCCAATGCCGATTCGGCGCTGGGTCAAAGTATCGCTACAGTGACGGCAAGCACCGCGTCGAACGCCGCCGCGATCGGCAATGAGACCACGGCACGGAGCAATGCTGACTCGGCCCTGGCCTCACAGATCGCCACGCTGCGTGCCGAATCCGGCGGGTTTGACTCGACGTTGAACTACGGCTTTGCCTCCACCTCTGAGGGCTGGTCTGGCACTCGCTGCACGCTGGCGGTTGAAAACGGCCGCTTGATCGTCACGAATGACGGCGCTGGGGCATACCTCAATGCTCCGGCTGTCTCGATCAAAGGGCGGGACCACGACCGTATTCGTTGCCGGATCACCCGGCGTGCGGGCACCGGCTGGACTGGCCAGGTCTCCTACGCCACGGCCGGGCACGGCTCGTCGACCGCGTACAACAAGGTCATCCCGAACCCTGGTCTGGCGGTCGGGCAGACCATGGTGCTCGAGTGGGACATGTCGCAGCTGACCAATGGCGGCAGCGACTGGTCGGACAATATGATCACCAGGTTCTACCTGTGGATCAGCGGCAGTGCGGGTGATGTCTTCGAAATCGACTGGATTGCTGTCGGCCAGATCGCGCCGTCGGCTTCGGTGGCTTCGGTGGTGGAAGAGCGTTCCGCCCGGATCAGTGGTGATGAGGCGAACGCCTCGGCTGTCACCGCGCTGGGCAGCAGCCTGACTACTACCAACCAGAACGTCACCGCCGCCCAGCAGGCCGCCCAGGACGCGGCCACGCTGGCGGGTGGCAAAGGCAAGGTGCTGGTGCAGGCGACTGCACCGGCCGCTGCGGATCGTCTCCCGCAGAACCTGTGGATCGACACCACCGGCAACGCCAACACCCCGAAACGGTGGAGCGGTACCGCCTGGCTGGCTGTGACGGACAAGGTGGCCACCGACGCCGCTGCGGCTGCACAGTCGGCACTGTCGCAGCTGGCCGGCAAGGCTGATGCTTCGGCGCTCCAGGCGCTCAGCACGACCGTCAGCAACCAGGGCAACACGTTGTCGAGCCAGGGCAGCAGCATCACCGAGCTCAACAACAGCCTGCAGACCACCAACGGCAACGTTGCCACGGCTCAGCAGGCGGCCCAGGCCGCAGCCAGTCTGGCCGGCAGCAAGGGCAAGGTGCTGTATCAGTCGGCGGCGCCGGCGGTGGCCGACCGTCAGGCGGAAAATCTCTGGATCGATACGACTGGGGCGGCGAATACGCCCAAGCGCTGGAACGGCAGTGCCTGGGTGGCCGTCACCGACAAGGTGGCGACCGACGCCGCCGCAGCGGCTGCCAGCGCGCTGGCGCAGGTGGCGAACAAGGCCGATGCTTCAGCGCTCCAGGCATTGAACTCCGAAGTAATCAGCCAGGGCACCACCCTGACTAGCCAAGGTGCGGCGCTCACCCAGCTCAAGGCCTCGATCGGGCAGCAACCTGACAACCTGATCCTCCGCGGTAGCTTCGAGGATGGTCTGGTCGAGCCCTGGACGAACAACCCGGGCATCACCAATATCTCGGCGCACCCATCGGCCGGGAAGGGTATCTCGTTCTACGACAACAGCTTCTGCGGCGTGGGCTTCAATGTCCTGACCAAGGGCGGCGAGCAGTTCGACCTGGCGGCCGATGTTTGGCCGAACTACATGACGGCGGGGCAGACCACCCGCCTGCAGATGCAGTTTCAGGACAAGGCCGGGGCCAGCTTGGGCTACTTCACTGCGTTCACGGTGCCGGCGACCACCACAGGGTTCAAGACGCAGACGGGACGCATCACCGCGCCGGAGGGAGCGGTCTCGGCTCGGTTCGTGACCCGGACTGAGCCGGCAGACGGTACCGGCCGCTCGCTGTGGTGCAACATCCTGGCGCGCCGGGTGACGGCGGCTGACGCGGCCAACGCTGAAGCGGTCAGCAACCTCACCAGCACGGTCACCCAGCAGGGCACAACCCTGACCAGCCAAGGCCAGGCCCTGACCCAGCTGAACAATGACCTGCAGAGCGTTGCGCAGGGTAAGGCAGACGCTTCGGCCTTGCAGACGCTGAGCAATACGGTCACCAGCCAAGGCAACACCCTCAGCAGCCAGGGCGCGAGTATCACCCAGCTGAACAGTGGTCTTCAGACCACCAATGGCAACGTGACGGCAGCGCAGCAGGCTGCCCAGGCTGCGTCGGACAAGGCTGGCGCCAAGGGCGAGGTGATCTATGGCACAGCCGCACCGGCGGCAGACAAGCGGCTGACGCAAAATCTTTGGATCGACACCACCGGCAATGCCAACACTCCGAAACGCTGGAACGGCACTGCCTGGGTGGCCGTGACGGACAAGGCGGCAACGGACGCAGCCGCGGCGGCTGCCAGTGCCTTGGCGCAGGTGGCCACGAAAGCCGATGCCTCGGCGCTACAGGCGCTGAGCAACACCGTGACCAGCCAGGGCAATACGCTGACCAGCCAGGGTAATGCGCTCACCGGGCTGCAGGCGTCCATCGGCAGCCTGGCCGGGAACGGGGCCAACCTGCTTGACAGCGCGTACAGCTGGCTGGCCTCGATCACGCTGCCGGAGCTCAGCGGGCAGTTGCTTGCCCGCACTGGCGTGGCTGTGGCGGAAGCCGACTCCGGGTTCGGCCTGCGCCTGATGACCACAGAGGCGAACAACATCTTCGCCTACGTGACCCTGGCGCCGTCGAACAACGCGGCCGGATTCAACATGCGGGTGGAAGCGGGCACCTACCTGGTGTCGATGTATGTCAAGGGAGACACGGCCGGCCAGGTCATGGCCAACCTGTACGACGGCGTCACCTCGCGCTCGGCCACGCTGAACTACACCACCGACCGCCAACGTCTGACTTTTGTCATCACGATCACGGGCAGTTCCAAAGTCGGCCTGCTGATCTACCCGAACCGCCACAACGCTGCGAGTGCCGCGATCGTGGTGGACTCGATCATGGTCGAGAAGCGGGTAGGCGAGAGCAACGCCCCGTCGCCATTTGTGGCGGGACCGTCGGCACGTGCAACCGGCGTACTGGCGGCGGCCAACCAGGCACTGGACGTGCGAGTCACGCAGGCGGAGAGCGGCTTGTCCTCGACCAGCGCGGCTGTCACAACCTTGGGCAACAGCCTGCAAACCACCAACGGCAACGTCACCACCGCGCAACAGGCGGCGCAGGCGGCTGCTGACTTGGCGGGGAGCAAGGGCAAGGTGCTTTACCAGGCTGCCACTCCGGCCGTTGCTGATCGGCAAGCGGAGAACCTGTGGATCGACACGACTGCTGCGGCCAACACCCCGAAACGATGGAACGGTTCGGCGTGGGTGGCGGTGACCGACAAAGTGGCCACGGACGCGGCTGCGGCTGCACAGTCGGCGCTGACGCAACTGGCCTCCAAGGCAGATGCATCGGCCTTGCAGGCGCTGCAGTCGACCGTCACCAGTCAGGGCAGCACGATCAACATCCAAGGTACCGCGCTGACCCAGCTGAAGGCTTCCTTGAGCCAGCAGCCGGACAACTTGGTGCTGCGCGGCACGTTCGAAGATGGCCAGGTTGACCCATGGACGGGTAACCCGGGGATTGCAGGGCTGACCGCCCACCCGTCCGCCGGCAAGGCTATTGCTTTCTATGCCAACAGCTTCTGCGGTACCGGGCGTTTCATCGTCTCGGGAGGCGAACAGCTCGACTTGTCGGCGGATGTGTACCGCGCCTACATGACGGCTGGGCAGACCGGCAACTTCCAAGTGCAGTTCTTCGACAAGACGGACACCAACCTGGGCTACTTCAACGCCTTTACCTTCTCGGCGGGCGGTGGATTCCAGACGTTCAGCGGGCGGCTCACGGCGCCGGCTGCGGCTGTATCGGCGCGATTTGTCACGCGGATCCAGCCGGCAGACGGCACAGGGAGGGCGCTGTGGTGCAACATCGTTGCCCGCCGGGTAACCGCAGCTGATGCGGCCAACGGCGAAGCGATCAGCACCCTGGGCACCACGGTGGCGCAGCAGGGCACGACGCTTACCAGCCAAGGGCAATCGCTGCTGAGCCTGACCAACCGCATGACCGATGCCGAAGGCGTGAACAGTGCCCAGGCAACGGCCATCAGCCAGATGGACACGACGGTCAAGCAGCAGGGCACGGCGATCACTGCGGCCGCCACCCGCTTGGACGGGTTGTATGTCCAGGTAAACCCGGAAATGGAAGGCGACAGCACCGGTCTGGCCGGCGCCACGGGTGGTCTGGTGGGGGTGTGGACTGAGCAGTCTGCCCGGATCGAGGATGGTATTGCCATTGGGCGGCAAGTTGAAACTGTCCAGGCGCAGATGGGCCAGACCAATGCTTCGGTGCAGCAGGTCAGTGAAGTGGCTGCAGGTGTTGATGGCAGGGTGTCGGCCATGTCTTCCTGGAAGACCGAGACCAATGCCAATGGTAAGAAGGTGGCCACCGGCATCATCCAAGGAAGTGATGGGTCGGTTGGGGAGATCCTGCTGTCGGCCGACCGTGTGGCAATCATCAACGGGTTGAACGGGCCAGAGTCGAGTTTGTTCGTGTTCCAGGATGGCCAGCTGTTCTTGAACTCTGCATTGATCAACCAAGCGTTCATCCAGAGTCTGGTTGTGGGTATGACGCTTCGGTCCCAGGCGGTCAACTCGCAGGGGCTGCCACTGATCGAAATCAATCTGGCTTCAGGATCGTTCACTGTGCGCGGCCAGGACGCCAACGGCTCGACACTGCTCAACAACGGCGGTCTGTACGTGTACGACGCCAATGGCACCGAGCGTACAGCAGTAGGGAGGCTTACCTGATGGCTGATTTGTATGGGCTCCGGACGAGGGATGCGGCCGGGGCCATTACGCTGGACACAACGATCACCTCCGTGCGCTCGTTGAAAATGATGCAGGTCGCTGGCAATGGCGCGTTCGACCAATACATAGCTATTCCCGAGATTCAGGCCCAGTCGTTTGTGGTGGTGGATGCGCTGTTTGACGCCGGTGAAAACACCTTCTCTCCACAAGCTTGGTACTCCGCGGGGCAGTTGCAACTAAGGCAGCCCGGCACGCGGACATGGCAGGTGATGATTCTCTCCCAGGGCGGTGAGCCATTCGCGGCTTCCGGATCATACGGCATCAGGGCGGCTAACAACGGCATTCGAACGCAAATTGACGCCATCAACAAGGTGCTGACCGTCCACTCCAATGGGGGCTTCAACATCGGCTTTCAGGGACCTGGTAGCGGTAATCAGATCCAGTGGGGGGATGTGACATTTCCGATCCCTATCACCACGTATGAGCGGCCACTGATATTTCTGAATGCCGAGAACTACATGATGGTGGGGAACTTTTACATCAAAGGGGCCCCGGGGAACTGGACCGGATTCCGGCTCAAGGCCTACAACAACCAAGTGGCTCACGGTGAAGTAGCGCTGTACCCGATGAATATCAAGTGGTTCTGCGCCAGTTACCAAACACCTGCTGTTTCGGCGGGTATCTATGGGGCTTCAGTGAGGGACGCTTCCGGAGCGCGAACCTTTGTGACATCGGCGAACTTGGCGCTTTTAAACGGCCAACCGGCCAGCAACCAGTTTATCCAGGCAGGGAATCCCATCACAGGCGGTGCCTACTATGCGCCGAGCCAGCAGATGCCGTGGACGGGTAGTTACGAGGACTACGTGTTGGCTAATGCGCTGTTCTCGGTAACCAATATTGAACAGACGGCCCAGCCGTTCCGAGCCAACTTCGGAGGTTTCCTTCCAGGCAATAGGTCGTTGTTGCAGATGTATTGCGACAACGCCTCGGGGATCAATCCACTCACAGCCAACGGGCGAACGCTGTTTGCCTCCCGGCCAATGAAGCCGCTTTAAGGACCTACTATGGCAAAACAAACAATCAACCTCGGGACAGCGCCCACCGGCGCTGGTGGGGATGATCGTCGAAGCGCGTGGCTGAAGGCGATCGCGAACTTCGATGAACTGTACAGTTTAATCGCAACGGCCTATCTGAAAACCAACGCTCTGGGATCCGTCAGCCAGGCTGCTGGAGTACCAACAGGAGCGCTCTTCCAAAGAGGCTCGAACTCCAACGGTGATTTCATTCGTTTTGCGGACGGTACGCAAATCTGCTGGGGAGTCATCACCTTGCCCAAACAGGCGTTGGGCTCCCAAGCCACAGCTAGGGCAACAATGCCGGCTGCTTTTGTCGCCCCGCCTAGAGTGCTTGCCTCCGCCTTGACATCAGTCGGGGTTAGCGGCAACCAATCAGCGATTGGTGAGCAGGCCTACAACGGTGTGTGGTGGAGCGCGACAACGACTCTTGTAGGAGCAGATTCTTGGTCATATCGCCACGCTACAACCTCTGATATGCAGTATCAATATTTCGCCATTGGCAGGTGGTTCTAATGCGCATCAAGCTCAGCCCAGTGCTGCCGATAGTCCCGTCTGCACTGACGATCTACAAGCAAGGCGACAGCCTTACCATCAACGGCTTGACCCTGGACTTCACGCAGATGCCCGATGGCGCCACGCTCCCGAGTGAGGCAACCCGGTGCACTTGGATCATTGCCCCGATCGAGCGCATCAGTGGCGACTTAGTGATTGTCCTGCAGTTGCCTATCCCAATCGATGCTACCCAAGAGGCCTGCTTCCCACGTGACATTGTTTCGCCGGCTGATGGCCTGATCGCGCTACCGATCCCGGAAGCGGACCAGCCTGCTCCGGCCCAGGGATATGCCGCTATCGATTGGAGCCTGTTGGTGACCGCCGAGGAAAAAGCCCAGGCTGCCAGCGAGCAACAGAGAACCACGGCTAACGCAGGGATCGCCCAGCAGCGTGCTATAGCGGATACGGCCATCGCGCCGCTACAGGATGCGGTAGACCTCGACGAAGCCACCCTTGGGGAGGTCAACGCCCTTAGAGCTTGGAAGCGCTATCGCGTGGCACTCAATCGCCTACCTGAGCAACCCGGTTTCCCCGAAACGATCGACTGGCCGGAATTGCCGGCGTGATCCAATGCTACATCCCAACCCGACCGCCGCCCGGCGGTTATTTTTTGTGTGGAGAAAACTCATGCCTTTTATCGTCATCAACACCACTAACAACTTTGACCCTATCCATCAAAATGAGTATGTCACTGAACAGGAGGCAGACGCCGCGGCGCGAAATCTGCTGGAGGAGCAGCCGGCCGCGCTTGTGAGAACTGCGCAGGTCCTCAAGCGTTATTCTGCTACGGTGACGATTACCACAGCCGACGCAGGAGAGCAGTCTTCCACTGTTGCTTAGCATGGCCGCATCTTGGGCATAGCAGGAAGAAACGCGTGTATATTGCGCGCATCGAATAAAGGAGTTGATGATGCGCGCCGCTGTGTTTATTGCGTCACTGGTTTTCACTCTTGCCAGCTTCGCTGGGCCTAAGTCACAGCTGGATGACCACCTTGCATGCCCGGCACCGGAGGCGGGGCAGTATCGCATTCTGTTCATCGGCGACAGCATCACCCGCCACTCATTCAGTGAAGAGACTATTCGCAACCTCGGGTGGGGGCACGTGTCCGGTATGGCCGCTACCAGCGACCAGATGGACTTTCCTGGCGTTGTTTCTCGTTTGATTCAGCAGGATCGAGATCAGCCGGTTGTGCGCTGCTATCACACCTATGGCGGTGGCGGCAGCATTGCCGAGCGAATCCAAGGCTTCAAGAATGTTGCCGACACAAAGCCCGATTTAGTGGTGATCCAACTTGGCGAGCACGATGATGCCGAGGTCGATGTCTACAAGTTCCGCTTCGATTATGCCCGCTTGCTGGACATGGCCAAGGGTATGTCCAGTCACCCCAAGGTAGTTGCTGTCGGGCCTTGGTACCCCTCTGCGCTGGAGTCGAAAGGGGTGTACCCCGCTGATCAAGTAAAGATCGACAGCGAAATGCGTTCGATCTCGGCATTCAAGCGCGTCCCCTACAGATCAGTTTCTGACATCGCTTCGATCTTGGGAACGCAGGGCCGCGGAACATCAGCCGGCGTCATGTGGCACCCGAATGACTATGGTCATTCCCTGTACGCTCAGAAGATATTCGAGATGTACAAGCAGCACTGACACACCATCGAACCTCACAAAGCCCGCCAAGCGCGGGCTTTTTTGTGCCTGGAGAAAACATGGCCAGACTCACCGAAACCCAGGCCGGAGGCGCGAACGTGCTCCGGTTTCTGGACCTGATCGCTTTCTCTGAGGGTACCTCTACCGTCAGGGTCAGCGACGACGGCTACAACGTGCTGTATGGCGGCGGCCTGTTCACTGGCTATGCCGACCATCCACGCAAAAAGCTGACGTTCCCAATCAACGGCAAACCGGTGACCAGCACCGCTGCCGGCCGGTACCAGCTGCTTGAGCGTTACTGGGATGCCTACCGTGCAAGCCTGCGCCTGGCTGGCGGCTTCACGCCGGAGAACCAGGACCGCATTGCGCTGCAGCAGATTCGCGAGCGCCGTGCGCTGGACGACATCAAGGCTGGCCGCATCCAGCAGGCTATCGCCAAGTGCTCGAACATCTGGGCAAGTTTCCCCGGCAACACCTACAGGCAGAACCCGCACCGCCTGGACAAGCTGCTCGGGCGCTGGGTGGAGCTCGGCGGGGTGCTGGCATGACCTGGCTCGGCGCGGTACCGGCTTGGTGCTGGTGGTTGATCGCGCTGGTACTGGTGGCTGGAGGCCAGGAAATTCGCGTGGGAGCGGGAAAGTCTGAGACGGCTGCCGCCCGAGGCGAAACCGCATCTGCGCGTAGCGAGCTCGCCGACTACCGCCTTGAGGTATCCGAGCGCGACCGGCGCGCCGCCGCCCAGGCCAGAACTGAAGAACAGCGCCGCCAGGCCGTGGCGGACGAGGAGGGTGAGAGTGCACGACAGAAACTGGAACTGGCCCAAGGCCGCGCCGCTGCTGCTGAGTCTGCTGCTGGCGGGCTGCGGGGTGAAATCGATCGACTGCGCGCCGGCCGAGCAGCAACCTGCGATACCATCGCTGCCCAGCAGCGCCAGGCAGGAACCTCTGCCGTGGTGGTGCTCGGGGGATTGCTTGAGGAGTCTGACCGAATGGCGGGCAGCCTCGCAGAAGCGCTTGAGCGAAGTCGAATAGCGGGGCTGGCATGCGAGGCTACTTATGCAGCGCTCATCAGTGGAGGGTAGGGTTGTGAAGCGTGACGTGACCGCTTGAACGCAGCATCCCTCGCAATCCAAATGGCTCTATTCTAGGCGGTTGGGCTGATGTGTTATCTTGGCGACCTTTAGACCGATTTCAGGATGAGATCTCATGCAACACAATTTGGAACGCATAACTGGAGCACAAAAATTTCTGGGCCTTCTTTGCAAGAACCGCTTGGAAATTAGGTTTAGCGCGCTAGCCGCTGGCTTTTTTTCCGTTTTAGCGAGCGTTGCTGCCCAGGCAGATGACATTGCCGGCGTATCAATCGGCTCATCGATGGAGGAAGCAAAAGCAGCTATTTCCAAAGCCAACCCCAACTACCAACTTTCCCCACTGATGCTGACTAACGGCAAGGAAGCCGGAGTTACAGCGGTGACTGGTGACAGATTGCCTGGAACTGGCACTACGAATTCTGGCGGTGCTTCGGATGAGTTTGTAGCCTTACAAACTGATGCCGGAAAAATTTGGTTCGTTGCAAGGGTCCAGCGCTTTGATGAAGGCGGTCGTATCGGAGTGGACGCCTTCAAGGGTGCGTTAACGGAAAAATTCGGTAACCCATCACCCAGCGTGAACCTCATGGGTCTCAGCATGAGCTGGCAATATGATCGTGACGGAAAGCAATGGTCTGGGTCGGGTGTAGAGCCATGCCAATTACAACATGGGTCATATCACATTCCAGGCGTAACGGTAAGTGCACCGCAATCGTTCAGCCCGAACTGCGGTAAGGTTATTTCTGTTAATGCTTCTACCCAGCCGGACGGCATGGTTCCCCATTACTCGATCACCATCACCGACGCCAAATCTATGTTTGATGAGCTGGCCGCTCGCGATGCCAAGGCTGAAGCTGAGCAGAAGCAGAGTCTCGCAGACGAAAAAGCTAAATCGGTCAAACCTAAGATTTGAGAGCAGATTGGCGCCGCCTGGATATCTTGGGGCGATCCGCATGCGTGGCATTTAAAGCGTTCTAGCGGGCACATCGTCCTGCAGTCTTGGTCGACTTTGTAACTAGACTGCCAGGTGTTAGATTTCGCCGCGGTATGGCTTCCGATGGCTCATGATCGCGCCACAACAGCGTGGTTGACCCTATTGATCAACTGATCGGAGCAGGGCAGTGGACAAGCGCACCTTCATAGGGATGGTCGAGGCCGGCGAGCCTCTGATTCAGCAGGCTATCGACGCCATGCGTGAGTATCACCAAGCTCAAGATAGCGGTGCGCCGGCAGAAGAGATCGAGCGTCTGCGCCTGCTCGCCGAATCATTGTTCCAGGCGGTATCCGACTACCAGCTTCGCGCTGTGGCAAAGGCTCGCGGCAAGGAGTTACCGCCTCTTCACTGATCCGCTGATCGGCGATTGCCCGGGGCCGAGCTCGCCTATACGATACTGTATCTTTATACAGTATTGGTGTCCCATGTATTTCCTCCTCGTTCGCCGCCGCGTGAATGGTGCGGCGATCCCAGCTGATCAGCTCAGGAAAGTTCAGCCTCTGCGCGCCGACGTCCACATCGGTGACCACCACAGTGAGCCGCTGGGGCGGGTATCGACCCAGGCATGGGTGTTCAACCCAACGCCCGGGCCCGATATCATCCCGCGCCTGCACGACGCCAGGGTCAACGGGATGGCCCAGCTCGGCATCAACATCAACGGGCTTGAGGAAGTCGACGGCGTTCTGTACGCCCAGTCCTGGTGGTGCAGGGCAGAATGATGGATGGGGTACCGAAAGCTTGGTTGGACGAGCTGAACGACCGATTCGCCTTGGTTACAGATCCCGATGGGCGCGCTGCTGTGCTCGGCGAGATGGCGTATGCCGCCCATCGTCGTCGAGAGGTTGGCGACGATAACCTGGTCGACATGCTGGAGCTGGCGGAAGCTGCAAGGGCGTGGGCGCTGCTCGAGCACGATGAGGCGTACCACATCGGCCTGTTCAGTTATGAGATTTCGAGTAAATGGGATGGGGACGAGCCAGGAAGGATCGTCGTAGGCAGAACGCCTGGATGGGGGGCTGACGCTGTCTAAAACTGCCTTGGAGCTTCTCGGTTTTACTGGGCCAAAATCGCGGAAACTGGCTGACCTGTATTAGACAGGCAAGACCCACAGGCCGCTTTCGGCGCGGCCTGAGACTTGATTCTCACGCTACTGCTGCATTACTGGCAGTTGCGCACATCGAACAGGTAAAAGCCGATGATCTCGGCCCGGCGAACGTAGCGCTCGATGTCGTTTGCTCGGGATATTTCATGGCCTGGGTACCGGTGCACCACCACATTTCGGATTCGATGCCGGTCTCTTGCGACCGGCTGCTTTCGACCCATAGCGGCCATTCGCGGAAGACAGCAACCGGCCAAAAGTAGTCTTAGCTATCGCAACCCACGGTTGAAAAAAATTCTGGCCTCGCCATACCGTAAAACTCATAAACCGAGCGCCAACGCTGCAAGCTTCGCCACCTCAAGGGGGGCATCTGGCTCAATGTCGTCCTCGAGCATCCAGGCTGCTGACAACCCCGCCCATGCGAGCACCCACTGCAACAACCTCCGACGATCAATTTCGGAGGCGTGTGCCACAACCCCTAAACGACGCTCGAAGCAACCTGGAGCCAAAGCGGTTTTGCTATCCGGATTGCAGAAAATATTCGCGTAATCGAAGCCGCGCTCACCGTACAGTCCCTTAGGATCTATAGCGAGCCATCCTTTGGCGCCAAAGTCCAAGACATTTCCGTGATGGATGTCGCCGTGCAGTACCGTGACTTCGCGGGGCGCAGCTAAAAGTTGGCGGGCAGTATCTGCGCAACGTTCAAAGACACCTCTGTGCGTTGCCGCTGCGCTCCATAAGGCGTCGAACCGTTTAACCAGGGGGACTAAAGCAGGCAGCGGTCTTGTACGTGGTATGTGGAGGCGGCGGACCACCGCACAGATAATACGAGTCGCCTCGTCGTCCTGGCCGCAGCTCACCATGTGCGCAAGGGAAACCGAACCCTTCGCACGCTCCATAAGTAAAGCCTCACCGTCATGTGCCAGCACGGGGGCTGCTCCTTCACCGTCCCACCAAGCCATGAGCAGGTTGCCCGCTTGCTCTTCTAGCTCTTGCGAAATTTTGAGCATGGCTGGTAGGCCGTGGTGGCGAACGGGCAGTAGATGTCCATTCAGCGAGGCGAAAGCATCACCGTCGATGGTCAGTTCCCATCGTTTCAAGTAGGGATCAAACATGAATTCATTAATTTTCGCACTTTCCGGAGCAGCATTATGACTGATTGAGATACCAGACTAAACGTCTGCTTTTGGCGGACTGCTGCCTTCCCTGACGGGCAGCGTTGGGTCTATAGGTGCCTGTCACCGGTGAGAGGGCCGCTATCGACCCAAAGCGGACGTTCACGACAGACCGATTTCGGCCAGAAGCGGTCAGTCCGACCGATAAATAAATCTGTGCTTTTTTCCAGTCCCTTTTTCAATTTGGCCCTCTTCTCCACTACCACATTGAACTACTGCGGAGGGGCAAGGCGCCGGCAAGGGCTTGGCCCCTGGCCGTCTTGATCCCATGTCGTTCAAATGCTCGGTCATGCGCCGGCTAACATTCCATGCTTCGCTAGCGTCGCTGATTTTAGGTGTCTCGGCAGCAGGATCAAATCTCTTTGACTACACTCAATGGCCATGGGCCATTAGGAATATACCTTGCCCGTGCTTCATGGCACAAAGAAAAGGACAATACAATGATCCCCCATGAATTCCAACCAAACTTAAACACTCAAGCAGTTAATGATTTCATCAAAGATGAGAATCTTGGACAGGGGACTACCTATCATGAACCCACGCCATCACGCCAAGGCTACATAATTTCAGCCGCACCCAAAAGGATTGCCGGAATATTTGATGAAATTGAGAATGAAAACAACATTCTAACTCCACTGTCAATGTTCTGGACCCGCCTAGAACACTACATAATCACCGAGGGAAATGCCCCAGACACAAGAGTTATCTCCGAAATACAGATAAGCGTACCCCAAGAGCAAAAACTAAAACTCTCGATCTGGGCAAATCTACTAATAAAATATGGGGCAAACGCGCCCTCTGCCGAGACAAGGAACGAAATAGAATGTCATTTCAGCTCTTATGATTTCAGAACACATGGAGACCTTATACAATATGTAGAAATGATATTGACCAACAACCCAAATATAAAAAAAGAGATGCTGTATATCTCTTATTCATTCTCAATCGAAAAAGTTGGAGATCCGAAGTCATATGACGAAATTCGCAAGAAGGCGTTGGATTTCTACACGGGAAATCAAGACGGAATAATTTATCCCACCCCACATGACGCAAAGGATCCCGGAGAGCGAATCGGCGATAACCCAAAGGGCTGGTTTGCAACAAAAGGGCTAAGAGCTCAATTTTTGAAATACGAACCGATAGCTGGATTCCCAGATAAAAAAAGGGATCCCCTCCACGAGCAAGACGTAACAGGGCGAAATCAAGAGGACGTACTAGGAGATATCGCAAAGGAAGAAGCCCGGGTTCTAGAATGCGCCTATGTATTCAAGCAGCACAATTACAAAATCGCAACTCTATTTGAATATCCGGAATTCAAAATGATCTGGCGAGAACGTCGAATTGTCCTCTATCGAGACGATTGCGGCAACGAAATATCAATTAGGATTCAAGTTCCAATAATCCAAATCAGAATATCTCGAATAAACCTATGGGCATATATGAGATATCCAACCAACACCGGCGAAGTAAACGATCTTATCGCCAAGGTTCTGGAGCGCTGCGCAATTAGAGCAGCTTTATCCGGGGCTGTAGTGGGTGTAGCTCTAGGAAACTTCGCAGCTGCGGTGGCAGCCTTCAAAGCTGTATTTCAACGATGCATAGACGAACACATTGATGCAATAATCAAATGTATGATACCAGGCTTATCACTTCTATCAGAGATCAAGAATGACTGGGAAGACTTTTTAGTACCCTAGCGCCACTCCAATCCAGCGAAAAAGAGGAACTGCTATGTCCACAATAAAGTTCATAAAGAAGAAGCCTAACGGCCCTCTTGGCAATTTCGATTACATATACGAATGCACTTGCAACAATAAAAAGAAGCATGAACTAACCATCCCGGCCGCTAATGACAATGAAGCCAAGCAATTAGCAGAACTAGAATGCAAAGAAAAATGTGGTGAAATTTAACGTGATATGCTTTTGGCATTAGATTGTGTAAACCCTCACCACCTCCTTCCCCACCCACTCGTTCACCTGCTGGAGCCACGCCTGAGTGAGCTCCAGCTCGTTCGCCGTCCACATCTGCGCCGCGCCTTTGATCGACCCGAACCCGCCTGCGTTCACCCGCACAATCCCGATCAGTTGCGGTGGGATGCGCAGCGCGGCAAGAAAAAAGGGGACAGATTTATTCTTTGAAAAATCTCATTCAAGGTCCGCTTCTGGCCGATTGCTGCCCTTCGCGAAAGGCCGCTATGGGTCGAAAGCGGACAGTCAACCGCGGCTCCCAGGTGATGCCCATTTTGATACCACTGATAGGAAATGAGGGGGTGAGGAGGGGGATTTCGCCCAATAAAATTACCCCCTTAGTACCGCTCAACACTCCAAAAAAATTCTGCATGGTGATGTTAGCGGTGTAGATCAGTCCCCGGTGTCTGATACCGGTGAACCCTAATCGTGGAGAGGGAGTTCCGAGGTTCGATTCAGCGCTGCAGATGCATCACTTGAAGGAGGGTGAAAGGGCCTCAGGACCAGTTCCAAAACTAAAAGGGCGACCCTTGTAGAATGGGGGTTACAGCGGGGAAAATCCTTCTTCGTTTTGGAACTGATTTTCACGCCCAGCCCGCAATAATCGGTGATTCTTGTATCGGATTGCAAATCCGTCTACGCCGGTTCGATTCCGACCTCGGCCTCCACCATTCGAAAGCCCCGCAGATTAACGTCTGCGGGGTTTTTCTTTGTGCGCAGAAAAGCTGAAGTGTTCCGCAACTTTTGGCATGTGTTCCGCAACCCCCCTTATTTTGTGGGGCTCACGATCTCGCCAACGCGCCGGTAGACGCGCTTGGTGATCTCTTCCTTCGAGTGCCCCAATAGCCTGCTGGCGTGCCCTATGTCTTCGATTTCAGAGGCAGCCTTCGGTCTGATATCGCGGAACTGGAACTGCCGAACTGAGGCGGCCAGGTCAGCGTTGCCGAATGACGGCACTCGTATTGATGTTCGGGTGAGGTTTTGCCGACCTGGTGGGACGCAGATGTTCTTGGGGATTTATGCCCGGTGAGGGATGGCTTTATACGAAGAGGCATTCACCTCTCAGCCAGGCGAGTCGATGACGAGGATGCTTGCCAGGGGAGTGGCTCAAGCTCGTCGCATCGCTGCCGAGGGCGCTCCTGCCGCCGATCTTCTCGCCGCCTCGAAATAGAGGGAGAGGGGTTGCAGCTGGGTGGAGTGCAGGTGTACTCCTGGCGCGTTACGGCTGACTTTTAAGGGGGGCCGAAGTCCTCAAGGAACACGGTGATCGTGTCCAGCCGAGGTGCGCCGGTGATCACCAGCTTCGTTACCGTCGAGCGCTCAACCTTCAGCGGCTTGGTCGGTTTGTTTTCTGTGGGCATGGGGATACCTCGGAGCCTGGCAAAGCCGGGCTACGCTGAATGTTACATTGGTAGAGGAGGTCCGGAGATGACTACAAAGTTCGTCTGCCAGAACTGTGAGAAAGAAACGGAAGCAGAGCTGGATCACGATGAAGAATTGAACAGGCAGGCCTTCTACTGCCAGCACTGCGGGGCAAAGCATGTTTCGGTGATGGAGTCGCGTGCACCCGGCGGTCCGGTGGAGATGCAGTTCCGAGTTGTCGAAGACTAGGCTGCAACAGCCTGGGTAGTGGCTGATCGCCAAGGAGCCGCCCTCGCCGGAGAGGCGTTATCCTTGAATAGGGGAAGGCGCTGGCTGATGGCACGGCGCCACGTTTTGCGGAGGGTGGGGAGGTTTGATATAAAGCCCGGCCATTTCCAGGAAGGAACCTCATGAAACGCACCATCATTGGCTCAGCCATCATCGCCATTGCTGCCCTGTCCCTCAGCGGGTGCTGGGAGTCCGAGGAAGAGAAGAAGGCGCAGGCACAGCAGGAAGCCAGCGAGAATCTCTGGAACATCACTCCGCCTGATGAGAGCCAGGACAAGGGATTCAAACCGTGAAGTCATGCCTTACCTCAATCCTCGCTGCGGCACTCGTTATGAGCTTGGCTGGCTGCAAAGAAGACGCCGTCGACACGGCAGCCTACGAGCCGACCAGCGAACACTGTCAGCCCGACTACCTGAAAACGCTTTCAGACAACAAGGCCCGCGAAGACCTGGTCGAGAAGTGCATGACCGGTGGCTCGTACAAGAAGTCAGAGCCGAAGACCTGGTAACGTCCGGTCTTCGTCATACAGCGCCGCCTCATCAGGCGGCGTTTTCGTATGTGGGGAAGGCGCTGGCGTGCAGCGCTGCTGTTGTTATGCTTGGCCGCTTACCAAAGAGGAAGAGTGGTAATGCAGTTGCGTGAAAGACTTCGGGCGTTCCAGCTATGGTTCAACCCGAAGCGCAGACGGTGGGCTGGCGTGACCCTGATCACGCTTGGGGTGGTTGGGATGTTTCTCAACCCGCAAAGCCGTTGGACCCTGGTGCTGGGAACTGGAATCTACTGGTTCTTCACGGCCCTGCCGCCCGCACTCGGCGGTAAGCGTTGAGGTGCTGGCGGGCAGCGCCGGAGTGTCAGGCGGCGATCGGAAGCTCTTTGCCCAGGGCCTGCTGAACTGTCGCGATGACGCGGCAGAGGTAGGCCCAGTCAGGGTTCGGCTCCATGGCGCCGGGTCTTCGAGGTACACACTGATCGGATCGAGGCCGTGCACCTCGGTGATCAGCAGCTTGGTGACGGTCGATGTCTCGATGTTCATGGCTTTGTCCATGCATGCGCCGCCCTCCGTGGCCGGATGCGACATGGTGGCAGTGTGAATGCCGAAAAATTGATTTGGTCTGTGGCTGTTAGAGGTGAACAAGACTGCGTCGTGTTAGATTGCGTGCATCAAACAAGGAGGTTTAGATGAGCCAGAGCAGAGACAGCAAGATCGATAACATTGAGTTCAATGTAGCGAGCATTGAGCGCAGCAAGGCTTTCTACGGTGAGGCCTTCGGCTGGAGCTTTGTGGACTATGGCCCCAGCTACACAGAATTTAGCGATGGGCGTCTTACTGGTGGTTTTACGACCGGGGAGCCCGTGCAGCCCGGAGGCCCGCTGGTGATAGTGTATTCAACTGATCTCGAAGAGTCGCAACGTAAACTTGTTTCGGCGGGCGCCCGTATCAGTCGAGAAATATTCTCTTTCCCTGGAGGGCGGAGATTCCACTTCACCGACCCAGATGGATACGAACTGGCTGTTTGGAGTACCGATATTCCAGAGGTTTAGATTTGCCCCCGATGGTTCTATGCATGCGCCGCCCTCCGTGGCCGGATGCGGCATGGTGGCAATTTGGTTTGGTTTGGTTTGGTTTGGGATGGGGTATCAGGGGTGACCGGCATGGGGCCGGGCATCGTCAGAGCCATCATCGCCTCCATTGCGTACGAAGGTGGCGCCAGGCCCGATGTCGAGTAGGTCGCATACCCGGTTGATGATCTTTTGCCTTCGACAAACATCGCCAAAAAGCCCAGCCATAGAGCTGGGCTTGTTCGTTTTAGGGATTTACTTGAGGTGGGGCCAGAATGGTAGAATTTGCGCCCCTTGAACCTTGAGATGGATCTTATGCGACAGTTTTTGGCAAAGACTTTTGGGGGGCTAACTCCGAGCTACTACGCTCGACAGTTATTCTTCGGCGCGCTGTTTGGGGCTTTTTTCATTTACATGAAATCACGCGCTCCACTAGGTATTGATTTCGCAACGGTAGCCATCTCGGTGGTGAGTACCTTGCTCTATCCCTATTCTCGATTTGTTTACGAGAGCGTGGTGGGCTTCATCATGGGGCGCAACATGTTCTTCGTGAATGCGCTGCTGATGCTGTTTATCAAAGTGATGACGATGTTCATGTGCTGGTTCCTGGCGATCTTCGTCGCGCCACTGGGATTGCTGTACCTCTACTGGCATCACAGTAGACAGCCTACCAACTAAATCCTCCGAGCCCAGCCTAGCGCTGGGCTTTTTCGCTTATGCAGATGACGCTGAAAGTGCAGTATGAGAGGGGCAGGGCGGCCGGAGGCAACGCTGTTTAAAGGCCCGTCCCCTGCTGATCACAGGCACCCTAACACGGCTTCAGCGCCGGTCATCCGCACCCATTCATGAGCGCGGCCAAGTGCCGTGTTTTTTATTGCCCGAATAGGCCCTCAAGAGGGCCGGTGAGAGTGCCGACCCCTTGGGTGTGCGATCAAGCAGCCTGCAGCGCGGTAGGTATCACCTGAAGTCGAACTCCGAACTTGGCCAGAGCTTCTTCCAGGCTCTCGAGCTTCGAGGTGTGCTCGAAGTCGACCAAGCGCCCGGCTGCGGTAGGGGAGATGCCAAGCATCGAGGCTAGGTCAGCCCGGGTCTTGCCGGAGCGGACCAGCTCATTCCACAGTGCGATTTTTGCGACCGTTACGCCAGAAAGCCGAACGATGTGATCGCCGGCTTCGGTGGCAGGTGGAATTGCTCGCTTCTGGTCCACGTAGATTGACAGCGCCAGGACGAGCCCGTCCACCGCATTTGCCAGAAGCTCCTCCAGGCTATCGCCCACGCTGTGAGCCTCAGGGATGTCTGGGCAAGACGAGGCGATACCCATCTGCTCAAGTCGGCCTGAATCCTGACAGGTCCTGACGGATGACATTCACATGGCAGCACTACGAAGCGAGGTCAAAGCCTTCATTGTTCATGCTCTGGCCTGCTTCGATACACCCAGCCAAGTGGTGGAGGCCGTCAAGAAAGAATTTGGGGTAGATGTCAGTCGCCAGACGTGCGAGGGGCATGACCCAACCAAGTACGCCGGACGGGGCCGGTTCGATTCCGACCTCGACCTCCACCATTTGAAAGCCCCGCAGATGAAAATCTGCGGGGTTTTTCTTAGTGCGCTGAAAAACCTGATCGTATCCGCATCAGCCCTCCACTGGGCACGGCTGAATGGCTATCAATCTGCAGGTAGCATTCAGAGCTTGTATTGAATGGTGTAGGACGCATCGGTTCTCGGTTCTATCGTAATAGGAATACCGAAGAGCTTCCCTCGACAATCACTGACAACACAGCGATACACCGTTCCCTGCTGGAGCTGGGCCCATAAGCCTTCGTCATGTATCGCGATACCTAGTACACGGTTGTTCGGATCCTCTCTGACCTGAGCAACGAAGTGGTCCAGGTCGCACCCGAACTCGGCAGTGGTAAACTCTGGATCAAAGCCGATCAGCACACCGTGCCTTTTCAGATCGTCCCTGATACGCTCAATCACGTCGTCTGCTTCTTGTTTTAGCATGATCGTTATCTCGCGGTGCTTGTACTCATCAAAACTCTAGCTGACCCTGATGATTTTCGTTGTTCATCGGTGTAATCAACGACTCACCCTCATTCCTCACATTTCCTACCGCCTTGCCGACCGGATACCACCGGAATTCCGCAGCTGGCATGCAACCTTGCCCCACGATCGCCGCAGCCCGCTCCGGCGATGTAGTCGGGTCGATCCATTCCCGCGCGAGCTCAGGGGGCAACACCAAGGGCTTCCTGTCGTGGATGTCGATCAGTCCCTGATCCGCTGCTGCGGTGATGATCACAAATCCATCGCGCTCGTCAGGCCCGGTGTTCTGGTGCACTTCTGCAAGCGCAGCGAAATAGAGCGGGGCGCCGTTGGCGCTTGTGATGTAGTACGGCTGCTTGCGCTTCGGATCCGCTGGGTCTGGTATCCACTCGAACCAGCCGTTCGCCGGCGCCAGGGCTCTACCACCTGGCCACAGGTCTTTGAAGAATTTCCCTGTTAGCACCGTTTCAGCCCGGGCATTGATCGGGTCCGGCCGCTTCCCCTTCGCCCAAAACGGCGACCACCCCCACTTGACCCGATCTACGCTGAGTCCATCGTCGACCGGGCGGATAACTTCGACGCGTGTCGACGGTGCCACGTTGAAGCGGTTGATTGGCGCGTGGTCGTAGCCATTGATCACCACCAGGTCCAGCGACAGCTGGCGCAGGTAATGATCCATCGACTCATAGATCGAGTATCGTCCGCACATTTTCCCACCTCTCGCCCGACAGATTGTTCATCACTCAGAATTTACCGGGCACCCGATGCCAGATTGGTTGTATATAAATACAGTTGTCGTTGGGCCTTTCGCACTGTGGCGAGAGACGTCTTACTCATTCGCGGGTTGGTCGGGCGGGTTAAATTCAGACCGCTTGAACGTCGATGACTCAGTGCTTGTAGAGTAACGCTTCAACTACAACGCCGAACGGCGAGTATGCTGGGGAATTCAAGCCACCGGAAACAGCAAGGTGGCGGCTAGCCCGCCGCTTGCTCGATTATGCAAATGCACCTGCCCGCCCATCCGGTCAACGATGGTCGCCACGATGGAAAGCCCAAGGCCTGCACCATTGGGACTGTTACGGCTGTAGAAACGCTCGAATACGCGCGACAGGCTGGCCTCATCGATACCCGGCCCCTCGTCCTCGACGACCAGCTCGACGTGATTCTCCAAGCGCCTGAGTGACACCGTGATGCGGCCAGCGGGCGGTGAGTGCTCCACCGCGTTCGACACCAGGTTCTGCAGGGCGATGCCCAGGGCGCCGGCATCGATTGTCAGGTGATGGTCGCCTTCACCGATGTCCAACGAGGGCTCCAGGCCGCGGTCCAGTATCCACGGGGTCAGGTCAGCCAAGGTCTCGGTGGCCACTTCGGCCAGGTCGATCTCAGTACTGGCTCGCTGCCCCAGCCTTGGCTCGACACGGGCCAGCGTCAGCAACTGATTGACAACCCGGGTAAGCCGGTCCACCCCACCCATCAGAAAGCCCAGCGCTTTGTGTCGCTCGGCCTCGTTGCTGGCCTCCAGCGCGTTCTGCGCGTGCAGGCGGAGAACGGCCAAGGGTGTGCGCATTTCGTGGGCGGCATCGGCAATGAACCGATGCTCACGCCGCAACAGGTCCTCGATCTGCGCCAACAAGCGGTTGATGGCGGCCTGCATGGGCTCCAGCTCCGAGGGCAGAGGCACCAACTGCAGCGGCTCTAGCGAATCGGCGTGACGCCCACGGATGATGTTGGCCATGTTCTGCAACGGCCGCAGTCCCCAGCCGATAGCAGCCCAAACCAGCAGTGCCAACACCAGGCTGCCGACCAGGAACGGGAACAGGGTGTGGCGAACGATGCGATCGATCAAGTCGTAGCGCACATCGTCACGCTCGCCCACCCAGATCACCCAGTGTCGTTCCGGCACCGGCAGCACGAAACCGCGCCATTGCTCGCCACCGCTGGAAAAGTCGTAGAAACCGGGGACCGTCGGTGGAGGGTCGATGGTCGGCGCACTGGGTGTGTGCACCAGCAGGCCAGCGCCGTCCTGCCAGACCTGGAATGCCAGCTTGCTCTCGTAGGGGTGGCCTACCCGATGGTGGCCCGCCTGGGCCAATGCCTCGTTGAATGCCTGGTACATCGCTTCACGCGAGCCACTTTGCACCGGCAGGCTCATGACGCCCTGCAGCAAGCGAGCGTTCTGAGCCAGGTGCGCGTCGTAAACCTCGTTAATTTCATGGCGGCTGTCGTGATAGTTATAGAGCGCCAGCAGGCCGGTCCCCAGCAGCAGCAACAGCATCACCCGCCACAGGGTGCGTTGGCGCAGCGAGCTCATGCCTTGGCCTCGACCAGATAGCCAATGCCGCGCACCGTACGGATCAGCCCGTTGAACAGTTTTTTGCGCAGGTGGTAGATGTTCACCTCCAGCGTGTTGCTCTCGGGTTCCTCATCCCAGCCATACAGCAGCTGGGTCAGGCGTTCGCGGGTGAAAACCTTGCCCGGCTGCGCCAGCAACTCGTGCAACAGCATGTATTCCTTGGGGGTCAGCACCACTTCAACGCCGTTGTAATGAACTTGCTGGGTAGCTGGGTCGAGGCTGACGCCGGCATGCTCGATCATGACCTTGGCGCGGCCGGCGCTGCGCCTGAGCAACGCGCGCAAGCGTGCCTTCAGCTCGTTGAGGTCGAACGGCTTGACCAGGTAATCGTCGGCGCCGGCATCGAGGCCGGTGATGCGATCATCGAGGGTATCCCGTGCGGTGAGGATCAGCACCGGGAGGCTGTCGCCGCCGGCGCGTACCCGCCGCAGGAGTTCAATGCCATCCATGCGGGGCAATCCAAGATCCAGGATCACCAGGTCGAAGATCTCGTGTTGCAAAGCATGCAAGCCACTGACACCGTCACGCAACCAGTCGAGGGTGTAGCCCTCCTGGCGCAAACCGTCGCAGATCCCCTCTCCCAGTGCGATATCGTCCTCAACCAGCAAAAGCCGCATGTTCAGTCCTGTTTGTCCTTGATCGCCTTGAGTAAAGCATCGATATCCGCGCGACGACCCTGATCAGCCAGCTCACGCCCCGGCCGCGGTGGGGCTTGCAAGGCTTTGTGTAGGGCTGCGGTAGCCTCCGGGTAGCGTTTTTGCCGATACAGATGATCAGCCCAGAAATAGTTGCTGTCGATACCGCCGGGGCTGATCTGCAGGGCTTTGCGCAGCATCTTGTCGGCCATCTCGGCATCACCGAAACCAATCGGCCAACCGGGCACTTGATCGTACAGCGTGCCCAGGCTGGTATAGGCCGAACCCTGCAGGGCGTTGGGGTTCAGCTTCATGGCCTGCTCCAGGCTAGCCTTCGCGGCCTTGACCTTGCCTAGCGCGCCAAGGCCACCGGTGGCCCCCGCCCAGCTGCTGTTGATGATGCCCTCCCAGATCAATGGCTCTGGGGTACCGGGATACTGATGAACGAAGGCCGTCGCGTCACTCGCCAGCTTTTCGAAGGCGTCAGCACGTTTGTCCTTGGGTAACTGGTACTGGATCTGCGCCCAGCGCTGCTGTAGCTCACTCAGGTGCTGTGTGCCGGTCTGATCCAGTGCCCAGGTGAAGGGTGCGAATGCCAGCAAGCTGGCGATGAGCAGTCGCTTCATTTGATCGACTCCTTGGAGTGGCTGCCGATGTAGCGGCGAATGACAGGCAATTGTTTGCGCAGTGCGCGGTCGACTACACCCGGCAACATGCCGTTAATGCGCACGAAGAGCTTTTCCGGCCAGCCCAGGTAAAGCTCGCTGCGTTCAGACTCCACGGCCTGAAGCACTGCACGAGCGACATCCGCGGGGTCGTCCATGCCGACTTTCAACGCTTGATTGAGCGCTGTCGCAGCACTGCTATTCATCGCTGTGCGGGTCGCGCGGGGCGCTGCATAGAGCACATTCACCGTGGTGTCGGCCAACTCGCGCCGCAGCGCTTCCGAAAAGCCACGCAGGGCGAATTTGCTGGCGCAGTAGGTGGCATAGCCGGGGTAGCCGATCGAGCCATAGGTGGATCCGACATTAACCACCAGCGCCTTGGGCTGGGTGCGCAGCAACGGCAGGCAGCCACGTGTCAGTTGTATCGGCGCCTTCAGATTGATGTCCAGCAGCTCATCGAGCTCGTGCTCGCCCAACTGATCGAGCAAGGCGAAGCGGTTCACCCCGGCAGCGTTGATCAGAACGTTGACATTGCCCATCTCGCGGGCTCGACCAACCACTTGCTCGCGCCCTGCCTGGCTGCGCAGGTCAGCTTCTTGCCAACGCAAACGGTCCGGATACCGATTCATCAGGCCAGCCAGCTTGCCCATGTGCCGGCTGACCGCCAGCACCTGGGCACCGGCAGCGCACAATTGCCCGGCAAGCTCCAGTCCAATACCCCCGCTGGCACCGGTGAGAACCACCACGGATTCAGGCAAGCGCATGACGCACCTCGTGCTGCGCGGCGCGCGGCAAGCCCTGGAACATCTCGGTGTACAAGCGGTAGACGACCTTTGCGGCGTGGATGACAGCCTGCTGGTCGCCCTCGTCATCGAGGCGGTCCATCAACTGCTTGTAGGTCACCATGTGGTCCTGGTCGAGCGCACCATGGGAGCTGAGGTAGCTGAACGCCTGGCCAGGCAAGCCCAACGTGCTCTGGATGGTGGCCGCCGCCTGCGTGGCCAGGGCGATGCTGGTGCCTTCCAGTACGTTGACCATGCCGAACAGCCCGACAGGGTTACCGCGTGCAATCAGGTCGTAGAGGTAGGCGACCATCAGCTCGATTGGTAGCGCTGGCCGACTATCACGCACGGCCTCCCAGTCGCCGCCGCAGGCGTTGATGTCGTTGAGGATCCACTGTTCGTGGCCGTACTCCTCATCGATGTATTCGCACACGGCACCGCGCAGCCATTCCAGGCGCGACGGCAAACGCGCGCCACAGGCCATCATCAGCGGCACCGTATGGCGGACATGGTGGTAGGCCTGGGTCAGGAAGGCGACGTAGCTGTCCAGGCTGACCTGGCCGGCCAACGCGTCCCGGATTACAGGCACTGCGAATAACGCCTGACGCTCCTCGGCAGTTTGTGTTTGCAAAGCATCGAAAAATGACATGGTGAACCTCACAACGCGATGTCGGATAACAGGGTTTGGTAACGCTGCAGGATCGCCTCGCGCCGTGGGCGGCCGTTGGCAGTCAGGGTTTCATCAATGGGGCTTAGCGGGGCCGGCAAACGGCGCCAGGCATGCACATGGGCGTAATCGGGCAGTTGCGCGTTGCAGTGCCGTACGGCCTGCTCGATAGCCTCGTCGCTGGCGGCGGGGTCCAGTGGCCAGAGCAGCGCCAGGTTGTGCGGCAAGGCTTCGCCATGCACGAATGCCTGTGCAATCACGCCGCCCTGAGTCAGCTCCGACTCAACCCACTCCGGGTTGACGTTACGACCGAAGCTGGTGATGAACTGGTGCTTACTGCGCCCGTCAAGGTACAGGTAGCCCTCTTCGTCGAGGTGACCGAGGTCGCCCGTCGCCCACCACTCACCGGTCACCGGCGCCTCTTCCAGGTAACCCAGCAAGGTCGAGCCAGCCACCAGCACCTCGCCGTCGTCAGCAATGTGCACCTGCACATGGGGCAAGGGCTTACCGACGCTGCCTGGGCGAACGGCCCCCGGGCGGTTCAGCGCAACCACCGAGGCGCATTCGGACAAGCCATAGCCTTCGAATACTGGCAAGCCGACGGCATCGGCCCGAGCCAGCAGGTTGGGTGATACCCGGGCGCCGCCCACGGCCACGAATCGCAGTGGGCCAACACCCATGAGCCTGCGCTCGATAGCGGTGACCAGCCCCATCAGCAGTTGCGGCACGAGGATCAGACTTTGTGCACCGCTTAGGGCAATCGCAGCGAGCAAGCGCTTGAAATCCACCTGGCTTGCGCCGCCCATGCCCAACTGTTGCTGCGGGTAGAGCTGGACGCAGGCGCCCGCCATGAGCGCGGCATATACGCCGAGGTTCTCCAGCAATACACCCAGTGGCAGTACCGCCAGGTATTGCTGAGGCTCGGTTGGTCGGCTTGCAGCTTCCAGCTCCCGCGCTACCCGCAGCATGGCCTCGGCGCCCAGGCATACGCCCTTGGGGCTCCCGGTACTACCGGAGGTGTAGGTGATCTTTGCGGTGCCCGCCGGCAATTCAGGCGCGACGACGCCATCACGCGTCAGGAAGCCTTCTGCCGGCTTTTGGGTAAACCCTTGCTCAAGGAGCTGGGCGGTCCACTGCGTCTCGCACAGCACGCTCGTGGCACCACTCTGCTGCAGGCAGTGCCGGAACTGAGCCGCGCTGAAGAACGGCGGTACGATCACACAAGTGCGCTCGGCGAAAAGAGCCGCCAAGTCCCAGAAAAGCAGTTCAGGCCCGTTATCCAGCACCATGACGAACGTGCCCGCTGGCCTGGTCAGCAAGCGGGCTACACGGAATTCGACCTCGTCAAGCAATTGCCGGTAGGTGAAACACTGGCCCAGGCCCTGAACAGCTACAGAATCGGGTTTTTGCTGGGCATGCTGGAGCAACAACGCCTGAAAGAGATGCAGTTCATGCGGCATGACCGGTCTCCTGGGCCCGCTTGGGAAACCCAAGGCGTTGGAACACCCCCGCCCGGGTCAGGGCATCGAAGCCATGGCCGATGTTGCCGGCGAACACATGTGGTCGTTGGTCGTAGTACGTTCCCCACTGATTAGACTGCCCCTGCAAGCGCTCAGGATCAGCCGCAGCCAAAACGGTAGGCATCAAGCCCAGCCGTTGAAAACTGTTGATCAGTGTCGCCGCGCCGGTGAATGCCACCCACTCCAGGCCACGCGAAGCCAACAACCAAGTCACGGCAATGATCATGATTCGGGCGCTGCCAGCACTGAGTGAGGCCAGGTTGCCCACTTCGACCATGCCTGTACGGTCCAGGGCAACACCGGCGACCTGCGAAACAACCACCTCCAAAGGGGCGTCCAGATACCGCTCGAGAAACAGAGGCCCGTCGCAGGCTGATCGCATGCCGGCCGCTGCGATCAGGCGTCCGTGGCTGTCATGCAATGCCAGCAGCTCTGGCAAGTAATGCTGCACATCCGCTTGGTGCACGGTGGCAAAGCACTGGTGGATGAAGTGCTCCAGATCCTCGCGTGAAGAGTCGCCTGCCAGATGAAGCGACAACCGCGCGTGGTGGTCGGCATGACTGCCTACAGGAAGCGGGAGCAGGCTGCTCCATTCAGATTCGCTCATAAAACTCCCCCGATTGGGTTCGACGGAGAGAATTATCAGCGGCGAATCTGAAGGGAATCTGAAGTCAAACAGCAGAAAGCGTCTGAGATCAGGATCAGTCGCAGAAGATCGAGCACTCGGCCACTGCACCAGCTGCGTGTTCAACTTGATGACGGTGAAAACCCGATGCTGGCACCAGCGCGCTGTGGCCAAATGGATCCGACAGTCTATGCCAGGCCGCGCACTGCGTCTTGAGCACTTATCTTGAACCTCATCTCTGAGGCGATGGTCATCAGCAGGAGGGCGATTAATATCGTCTCGGCGCCCTCATTAAATATTGAAACGTTCTCAAGCTATGGTGAACTCAAGCCAAATCCAACATTGATGGAGTCAGGAAATGGATTATTCCAGCATGGTTGAATCGTTGGACAAGATGCTCAAAGACGCGGCTACAGCACAATCCGGCTTACAGGCATCAGGTGCCGGCTGTCATCGATGGATTCGCTGCCATTCGTCCGCGACTTCGCCCATCGTGGAGGGTGCCCCGGTTTTGATCCATGCCATAAAGGCACGGTCGAACTTGAATGACGCGCCACATTCACTGAGCAGAAACTGACGAACCTTCTGCGTGTTGCGGTAATGCTTGTCCAGCGGTGTGGCTCTGGTGATCGGGCCGGCGTGCCAGTCGAAGCTCATGGTCTGTTCCTTGACTGTTGAGAAGGCAAAAAGCCCGTAGAGGATCATCTACGGGCGTTGTGGTCGTGCGAAATGATCAGCTTTGAGGCAATCAACCTTCGAACTGGATCACCATACGCCCTTTGATCTTGCCTTCCAGCATCTCGTCGAAGATCTGGTTGATATCCTCGATTGGCCGCAAAGTCACCTTGGGCACCACTTTGCCTTCAGCCGCAAACTGGAAGGCTTCCTGCAGATCCTGGCGTGTCCCGACCAGCGAGCCCACCACTTCGATGCCATCCAGCACCAGGCGGGGAATGTTCAGGTCCATGGATTCAGACGGAAGCCCGACCGCAACCAGGCGCCCGCCAGCGCGCAGGGCATCGACGGCCGAGTTGAACGCGCCTTTGGCGACGGCAGTCACCACGGCGGCGTGGGCGCCACCGGTCTTGGCCTGGATAACCTTTGCGGTGTCTTCGTTGAGCGGGTTGACCACCAAGTCTGCGCCCATTTCGCTGGCGAAGCGCAGTTGCTGCTCATTGACGTCGATGGCAATCACTTTGGCGTTGAAGACGTTCTTGGCATATTGCAGGGCCAGGTTGCCCAGCCCGCCGAGGCCGTAGATGGCAATCCATTGGCCTGGGCGGATGTTGGAAATTTTCACCGCCTTGTAGGTCGTGACGCCGGCGCAGGTGATGCTGCTGGCGGCAGCGGAATCGAGGCCGTCGGGTACTTTGACCGAGTAGTCGGCCTTGACGATGCAGGCTTCGGCCATGCCACCATCCACGGTGTACCCGGAGTTCTTCACCTCGCGGCACAGGGTTTCGTTGCCGCTGTTGCAATACTCGCAATGCCCGCAACCCTGGTAGAACCAGGCAACACTGGCACGGTCGCCCGGCTTGAGCGATGTAACGCCCGGCCCGACTTCCTGAACCACGCCGATGCCTTCGTGGCCCAGCACGACGCCGGTCTTGTCACCGAAATCGCCATTTTTCACGTGCAGGTCGGTGTGGCAGACACCGCAGCATTGCATCTTCAGCAGCGCTTCGCCGTGTTCGAGGGGGCGCAGGGTTTTTTCTACCACGTCCACGCGACGGCCTGGTGCAACAACAGCAGCTTTCATAAGAGCCTCCGTGTCTATCCGAGTGAGCTTGGGTTATCGCTGGGTTAGCATAGCCCTTGCCGGGTCGGGCAAAACTGCTTCAGGTCATGCATCAAGAACACGTCGCAAAAAGAAAAGCCCGCGGCAATGATGCGGCGGGCTGCAAGAACGTACGGAGCGGGGCCAGTGTGCCAATCCGGTTGTCAGTATTTCGTGAAGCTCAGGTCATGAGGCTGTCATGCTCCCAAAGCCATAAAAAAGCCCGCCATGAAAGGCGGGCAAAAGACGTTTGAAGGGAGAGACTGCAGGCTGCGCGTGGCCGGTTAACCCAGGATTAAGCAGCAACACATTGACCTCGGAACCTGATACGCCTATACAGGCCTGCCATCACCCCAGGAGCCAGCATGCACGACGACGACCTGCACGAACCCGAGCACGATCACCTGCTTGACCATGAATTTCTCTACGACGACATGGAGCCCGAGGCGGATGCCCAAGGCGCCGAGGATGAAGTGGAAGAAGACGAGGAAACGCTGGATGACCTCGATGACGAGGAGCGTGATCACCCAGCCTGGTTCGATGACTGCGAAGACGACTGACTCAGCGCCCGTCCACCGAAAAACGCCCTGGGCCGCTCACGGCCAGCAACAGCAGGCCGCCCATGATGCTCATGTTTTTCAGAAACTGGGTCATGTTGGCGCTGCGTTCGGGGTCGACCATGTTCCAGAACGGGTGGCCCAGCAGCGCCGTGCCCAGCACGAACAGCGCAAACAGAAACGCCAGCGGACGTGTGTAGAAGCCCAGGATCAGCAGGATGGCGACGACAAACTCCATGATTACGGCAATTGCAGCCGCCAGCATGGGGGCAGGGGCGCCCAACGACGTCATGTAGCCAACCGTGCCATCAAATCCGGTGAGCTTGGCCCAGCCAGACAAGACGAACAGGATCATCAGCAATACGCGGGCGATCAGGATAATGATGTCGCGTTGGCCATCGAACAGGGAGTAGCGCATGGTGGCGTTCCAGTGGACGGGGACAAGTTCCACTCTAGCAGCTGCGCAAGACATTGCTTGCAGGCAGCAAAAAGGCGCCGCACGGGCGCCTTTTCAACGAAGTTTGGTGCGAGTGGCGGGACTCGAACCCGCAAGGCTCACGCCGACAGATTTTAAGTCTGCTGTGTATACCAATTCCACCACACTCGCACGCTTGAAAGGGCCGCAACGACCAGCTCGCTTCTAAGCAGAAGGGCTTTGCAATCAAGCGCGCTTTATAACCCATTGTTATAGTTGAGTCAACTGCAGCACCTATGATCAACAGAATGAAGGGCCGAACCACTGGATAATTGACAGCTTGCTGTCATTACGCCACTGTCACCCCTTTATTGGATCCAAGAGTATGCGGCGATGGCTCAGTCCGACGCTAGCGAGCGTGTCGTGCGCCCACGGCTGTTGTGGCGGCTGCTGTTTGCGCTGGTGATCGTGTTGGGGGCGTTTCTTTACCTCAGCCTGATCAGCCTGGGTGGCTACCTCTTGATGCTCGGTTTCGATGCCGAGCACCCACAGCCGCAGCGGTGGATGGCTCTGGCTGGCGGCGGAGGGATCATGCTGGTTGGCCTGTGGCTGCTGAAAGTTGCCATGCCACGCCGTATCAGCCCTGCGTTGGTCGAGCCTGAACGCTGACCATTGGTAGCCAGAGGGGGCCGTTGGCGGTTACCCTCGGCTAAGCTCACATCGTCCCTCCTGCTGTGCCAGTGGAGTTTTCATGGTTTCAGCTGACTGTCTCGATCACCCCGCCATACCTGCCGAGCGCTATGAACAGCTGGTGCAGTCGGTGGTGGATTACGCCATCTATATGCTCGACCCGACCGGCCATGTGGTGTCGTGGAATGCCGGCGCGCAACGGATCAAGGGCTACCGCGCCGATGAAGTGATCGGCCAGCATTTCTCGCTATTCTTCACCCCCCAGGATTGTGCCGACGGCCGCCCCGAGCGCTTGCTGCGCCAGGCGCTGGAGCAGGGTGTGGCGCAGGATGAGGGCTGGCGGGTGCGCAATGATGGTACACAGTTCTGGGCGCTGGCCGCGCTGGACGTGGTCCGCGATGACCAGGGCCAGATCATCGGCCTGGCCAAGGTCACGCGAGACATCACCGACCGTCGCGAGTCGGCGATGCAGCTCGATGCCGTGCGCGCCCAGCTGTTCCAGGCGCAGAAGCTGGAAGCCTTGGGCCAATTGACCGGGGGGCTGGCGCATGACTTCAACAACATGCTGACCATCATCATCAGCTCGGCGCGCCTGGCGCTGGCCAGCCAGGACCCGGCGCGTATCCAGCGCATGCTGCAGCACATTCTCGATGCGGGGCAGCGGGGCACCGAACTGACCCAGCAGCTGCTCAGCTTTGCCCGTCACCGCCGGCTCGATGTGGCGTGCGTCGCACCGCAAGACCTTGTCGCCGCCACCCGTGGCCTGTTGGAGCACGCACTGCCCAGCTCGATTGAACTGCAGGTGCAGTTGCAAGCGGGCTTGCCGTTGATCGAAGTGGATGCCGGGCAGTTGCAGATGGTGCTCCTGAACCTGCTGTTCAATGCCCGCGATGCCATCGCCGGGGAGGGCCGGATAGGCCTGACGGCCGAGGTGGTCGAGTTGGCGGGCGAGGTGGAAGGGCTGCAAGGCAGCTTCGTGCGCTTTGTGGTGGAAGACAGCGGCGAAGGGATTGCACCAGAAGTATTGCCGCGCATCTTCGAGCCATTCTTCACCACCAAGCAGTTTGGCAAGGGCACTGGCCTGGGCCTTAGCCAGGTGTATGGTTTTGCCAGGCAGAGCGGTGGCGCCATTTGTGTCGCCAGTGAGCTCGGCCATGGAACTTCCATGCAGCTTTACTTGCCAACGTATCAGGACAAGACCAACAGCCCACTCGACAGGTAAGCATCATGGCGCAGGCACTCAGGCGGTTGGTGACAGGTATCGAAGGGCTCGATGCGCTGCTAAAGGGCGGCCTGGTAGCCGGCGCCTCCTACATCATTCAAGGCCCGCCGGGTGCCGGCAAGACCATCCTGGCCAATCAGTTGGCCTGCGGGCACGTGCGTACGGGCGGCCGGGTGCTGGTGGCCACCTTGCTGAGCGAATCGCATGAACGGCTGTTCCAGTACCTGTCCACCATGGACTTTTTTGACCCGACGCTGGTCGGCGACCAGATCCAGTTCGTCAGTGCCTTCGACACCCTTGAGCAGGAAGGGCTGGATGCCGTGGTGCGGCTGCTGCGCCAGGAAATCGCTCGGCAGCAGGCCAGCCTGTTGATTGTCGATGGTGTGCTCAATGCCCGGGTGCGCGCCGAAACCGCGCTGGATACCAAGAAGTTTGTCTCCGAGCTGCAGGGGCATGCGGCCTTTGCCGGCTGCACCGTGCTGCTGCTCACCAGCGCACGGCTGGACGAGGGCAGCCCGGAGCACACCATGGTCGATGGGGTGATCGAGCTGGGTGAGCAACTGGTAGGCAGCCGCGCCGTGCGCCATATCCAGTTGCGCAAGACTCGCGGCAGTGGGGCGTTGTCGGGGCGCCACGAATGCCTTATCGATGAAAGCGGCATGCACGTCTACCCGCGCCTGGAGGCGTTGTTCAGCCACCCCAGCCAGATGGGCAGCGCCACCCCGGCGCGCATCGGCAGCGGTGTGCCATCCCTCGATGAGATGCTCGATGGTGGCTTGGCCATGGGTTCGGTGAGTCTGTTGATCGGGCCGTCGGGTATCGGCAAGACTTCACTGGGGCTGGCCTTTCTTGGCGCCAGCACCAAGCAGGCACCGGGGCTGCACTTCGGCTTTTACGAAACGCCCGACCGCCTGCGCAACAAGGCCGCATCGCTGGGTTACGACTTTGCAGCCATGGAGCAGGAAGGTAGCCTGCAGTTGTGCTGGCAACCGACTACCGAGGGGCTGCTGGACCAGATCGGTGCGCGCCTGCTTGAGCGTGTCGAGGCCCATGGCAGCAAACGCGTGTTGATTGACAGCCTCGGGGCGTTCAGTCGCCTCGCTGTCGACCCGACGCGGCTCAATGCGTTTTTCCGTGCCATCGCTGGCGAGCTGCGTGCGCGTGATGTGAGCGTGATGCTGACCTGGGAAATGCGCGACATCTTCGGCGCGGAAATCAGTGCCCCGGCCCCGGACCTGTCGAGCATTGTCGACAACCTGATGCTGATGCGCTTCGTCGAGCTGGATTCGCAGCTGCGACGCATGGTGTCGATCCTCAAGGTGCGTGACAGTCACCATGACCCTGCCTTGCACGAGCTGTTGATCGGGCCGCAGGGCATTACCTTGCGCAGGGCATTCGAAGGTGCATGCGGTGTGCTCTCGGGTACGCCGATACCGCAGGGGAGCGGGTGACGGATGAGCCAATGAACACCATCCTGATCGTCGATGACGAATACCTGATTGCCGATATCCTCGGTTTTGCGCTGGAGGACGAAGGCTATCTGGTGGAAAAGGCGAGCAACGGCAGCAAGGCGCTGGAGGCGTTGAGGGAGAAACGCGTTGAGCTGGTGATTACCGACTACATGATGCCTCTGCTCAACGGTGAGGAACTGGTTCGTGCCATGCGCGAAGACCCGACGCTGTGCGAGTTGCCGGTCATTCTGATGAGCGGCGCGCAGGCCAGCCAAGGATGCCCGGCCCTGTTCGCCGCAATATTCGACAAGCCGTTCGACATGGACGAGATGATCGCCAAGGTGCGTCAGCTACTGGGCACCTGAGGCTGGCGGTCGAGCGCGTCCTTGCACGCTGGAGAGGGTAGGCTCAGTGTGAGTCGTCGTGCTTTTCCGGGGCGGGGCTACCGGCCTGGATGCGTTTGAAAATTTCTTCGCGATGGACCTGGACATCTTTCGGTGCATCGATCCCGATCCTCACCTGCATCCCTTTGACGCCTAGAATGGTGACTTTGATGTCATCGTTGATGACGATGCTTTCGCCAACCTTGCGGGTGAGTATCAGCATGTAGTTCTCCTTGGTGATGTAAAAAACCGCTGGGCCAGTTGCCGCGGCGGTGGGAGCGTATCCCTCTTCCTTCTCATTAAAGACGCTTTCGGCGGATAGTAATTCCCCGACAGACAAATTCTGTTGCGTATCTTCAGTTGCAGGTGCCGAAACAAACCGCCAGCGGTTTGTCGGCCAAGGTGCTCGATGGCAAGAATAGGGGGCTTGGTGGCCAATGGGAAATTTCTTCGCATCATCGCCTGAATAGACAGGCTTAATGGCCATCCTGTTCCTCAAGTGCCTGAAGAAATAGCAACAAGGCCACTTCTTCAGGGTCCAGGCCTTTGCGCATACGGCGCTTCGGCAAGTTGCCCAGTCGCCCCTGGGCATAGTGTTCAAGTACGGCCGGGTGAATGTAGCAGCGCCTGCAGACTGCGGGCGTGTTGCCCAGCCGTGTAGCCACCTGGCGGACGATGGCAGCGACCTGGCGCTTTGCCTCGGTCTCGGGCTCCCAGGCCAAGGGCCTGAGCAGGTTCAGGGCCAGGCTGCTGCCGGCCCAGGTGCGGTAGTCCTTGGCAGTGAAGTCGGCGCCGGTCAGCTCCTGCAGGAACTGGTTGACCTCGCTGGAGCCGATGCTGTGGCGCTGGCCGTTTTCATCCAGGTACTGGAACAGCGCTTGGCCAGGCAGTTCCATGCAGCGTTTGAGCAGGTTGGCCAAGCGCCGGTCGGTGAGGGTGACGTCGTGCTCGACACCCCGCTTGCCGCGGAACTGGAAACGGATGCTGCTGCCCTTGACCTGAACATGGCGGTTGCGCAGGGTGGTCAGCCCGTAGGACTGGTTGTCGCGCAGGTAGCGCTGGTTGCCTATGCGGATCAGGGTGTGGTCCAGCAAGCTCACGACCAATGCCATGACCTTTTCCCGGTCCAGGCCTGGCCGTGCCAGGTGGGTTTCCAGTTGCGCGCGCAGTTTTGGCAAGGCCTCAGCGAAGGCCAGCATGCGCCCGTACTTGTGCTGGTCGCGCAGTTCGCGCCACTGCGTGTGGTAGCGGTACTGCTTGCGGCCACGGGCATCGCGACCGGTTGCCTGCAAGTGGCCCTGCGGGTCGGTGCAGATCCACACATCTGTATAGGCAGGCGGAATCACCAACGCGGCTATGCGCGCAAGGGTGGCGCTGTCGCGCACCCGCTGGCCATCGGCATCCAGGTAAATGAAGCGGTCGCGCCAGCGTCGCCGGGTCAGGCCCGGCTGGCTGTCGTCAACGTAGTGCAAGCTGCGCGGCAGGGGGCAGTCGAGCATGGCGGGCAGGCCTCGATCAGGTCATTGATCAATGGACAACACCCGCGCGCAGGATGCTCAGCCCAGTAACGCCACCGACTTTATCTGGGCGAACAGCAGTTGGCCCGGGTGCAGGCCGAGCTGGTCTGCCGAGAAGCGCGTGATGCGCGCGAGTAAGGCATTGCCGCCGGCATCCAGGCTGACCAGCACATGGGCTGGGTTGTCGGCCGGGCGGCTTTCGCGCACCTGTACCGGCAGGCGGTTGAGGATGCTCGATGTGCTGTCGGCCGCCAGCGCCAGGCTGACGTCACGGGCCTGCACCTTGACGCGCAAGGTGCTGCCCATCACGTGGGCCGGGTGGGCGATGCGCAGCACCGGCCCTGAGCCGCCGGGCAGGCGCAGGTCGAGCAGGTCGTAGTGCGGGTCGTGGCCGACCACCAGGCCTTCGAACACCACGCCAGCGTCCTCGCCCTGGGCCAGCGACAGGTCGAGGCGGGCCAGGGTTTCGCCAATCGGGCCGCTGGCGACCACCAGGCCTTGCTCCAGCAACACCAGGTGGTCGGCCAGCCGCGCCACTTCATCCTGGGCGTGGCTGACATACACCAGCGGAATGTCCAGTTCATCGTGCAGGCGCTCAAGGTAAGGCAGGATCTCACGCTTGCGCGGCCCGTCGAGGGCCGCCAGCGGCTCGTCCATCAACAGCAGGCGTGGGCTGCTGAGCAGGGCACGGGCAATGCCCACCCGCTGCGCCTCGCCGCCAGACAACGTCGCGGGGCGGCGTTCCAGCAAGTGGCCGATGCCCAGCAACTGGCAGGCCTGGTCCAGGCTCACCTTGCGTTCAGCCGCCGCCACCCGGCGCCAGCCGAATTCGAGGTTGCCGCGCACCGACAGGTGCGGGAACAGGCTGGCCTCCTGGAACACGTAGCCCACCGGCCGCAGGTGCGGGGCCTGGAAGTAGCCGCGGGCGGTGTCTTCCCAGACTTCGCCGTTAACCTCGATGTAGGCGCTGGCGGCCCGTTCCAGGCCGGCCAGGCAGCGAAGGCAGCTGGTCTTGCCGGAGCCCGAGTGGCCGAACAGCGCGCTGACGCCGCGCCCGGGCAGGTGCAGGTCAACGTCCAGGGTAAAGTCGTCGCGCGCCAGGTTCAGGCGCGCCACTATCGATGCGGTCATTTTAGCTCCAGCCAGCTTTGCCGCGGCGTCCGGCGTACAGCAGGAGCAGCACCAGGAAGGAAAACACCAGCATGGCACCGGCCAGCCAGTGGGCTTGCGAATACTCCATGGCCTCGACGTGATCGAAGATTTGCACCGAGACCACGCGGGTCTTGTCGGGGATGTTGCCACCGATCATCAGCACCACGCCAAATTCGCCAACGGTATGGGCGAAGCCAAGGATGCTGGCGGTGACGAAACCGGGGCGGGCCAGCGGCAGCACCACATGAACGAAGGTGTCCCATGGGCTGGCGCGCAAAGTGGCGGCGACTTCCAGCGGGCGCTGGCCGATCGCGCCAAATGCATTCTGCAGCGGCTGCACCACGAATGGCATGGAATACACCGTCGAACCGATCACCAGGCCCGTGAAGCTGAACACCACGCTGCCCAGGCCCAGCGCCTGGGTAGCCTGGCCGAGCCAGCCGTGCGGCCCGAGGGCGATCAGCAGGTAAAAGCCGATCACCGTGGGTGGCAATACCAGCGGCAGAGCAACCACCGCGCCTACCGGCCCGCGTAGCCATGAGCGCGTACGCGCCAGCCACCAGGCGATGGGGGTGCCGATAACCAGCAGGATCAGGGTGGTCAGGCTGGCCAGTTTGACGGTCAGCCAGATTGCACCCAGGTCACTGGCGTCCAGTGGCATCAGAGTTCATAGCCGTAGGACTTGATCACCGCAGCGGCTTTCGGGCCTTTGAGGTATTCGACCAGAGCCTTGGCGGCCGCATTGTCCTTGCCTTTGTTGAGGATCACCGCGTCCTGGCGGATTGGGTCGTGCAGGTTGGACGGCACGATCCAGGCGGAGCCGTTGGTTACCTGGCCGTCCTTGTAGATCTGCGACAGGGCGACGAAGCCCAGCTCGGCATTGCCGGTGGAGACGAACTGGAAGGCCTGGGTGATGTTCTGGCCTTCGACGATCTTGCCTGTGGTGGCTTCGGTGAGCTTCAGCTTGTCCAGCACCTGGGTGGCGGCCAGGCCGTAAGGTGCCGCTTTCGGGTTGGCGATGGACAGGTGTTTGTAATCGTTTTTCTTCAGTACGTCACCCTTGGCATCTACGTAGCCTTCCTTTGCCGACCACAGGGCCAGGGTGCCGATGGCGTAGGTGAAGCGCGACCCAGGGACGATTTCCTTTTCTTCTTCAAGCTTCTTCGGGGTGCTGTCGTCAGCGGCGAGGAACACTTCGAACGGTGCGCCGTTCTTGATCTGTGCGTAGAACTGCCCAGTGGCGCCGTAGGCTGCGACCAGTTTGTGGCCGGTGTCTTTTTCAAAGTCTTTTGCGATGGCCTGGATCGGGGCTGTGAAGTTGGCTGCGACCGCGACCTGAACCTCATCGGCCCAGGCAGTGTTGAAGGCGAACAGGGTGGCCAAGGCGGTGACGGCCAGGTGGGATAGGCGGATACGCATGAAGACAGCTCCTTGGGGTTATCGTTATGTGCTGAACTATATAGCGATAGGCCATTTGCCGGGAAGGGGCTGGGTGATGCATTTGCAGGCTCGGCCTCTTCGCAGCACAAGGCTGCTCCTACAGGCGCCTATAGGAGCAGCCTTGTGCTGCGAAGAGGCCGAGCCTGTATATGAAGATGCCTAACGATTAACCAGGGCCAGTGCCTTTTCGGCAATATCCCGGGTCAGCTCCCCCGCAGGCACGTGCCGCCCCAGCCGCAACGCCTGCCCTGACCACAGGTTACTGAAGTCACTGTTACCTTGCGGATCGGTGATCGCCCGCAATGGCATCAATGCTCCACCCGCCAGCGGGAAGCACGGTGCCAGGTCGCTCATCGGCCCCAGCTCGCGCATGATGCGGTTGTTGATGCCGCGCGCCGGGCGGCCGGTAAACAGGTTGGTCAACGCCGTGTCGCTCGCGGGCGCGCTGTCCAGCGCCAGGCGATGCGCCGACGAAACCTTGGCCTCGGGGCAGAACAGGTAAGCCGTGCCGATCTGCACTGCCGAAGCGCCCAGTGCCAGCGCCGCCACCAGGCCACGGTGGTCGCCGATACCGCCTGCGGCAATCACCGGCACGCTGACCGCGTCCACCACCTGCGGCACAAGGGCGAAGGTGCCGATCTGGCTGGTAATGTCGTCGCTGAGGAACATGCCCCGATGGCCGCCGGCTTCATACCCCATGGCGATGATCGCGTCACAGCCATTGCGTTCCAGCCAAACCGCTTCTTCTACCGTAGTGGCGCTGGACAGTACCTTGGCACCACTGGCCTTCACCCGTTGCAGCAGGTCAGCCTTGGGCAGGCCGAAGTGGAAGCTCACCACCTCCGGGCGCAGTTGCTCGATCAGCTGGCAGCTTTGTTCGTCGAACGGCGCACGGTTGGACACTGGCGTGGGGGCCGTGAAATCAGCACCCGTTTCGTTGTAATAAGGCTTAAGGGCCTGCTTCCAGCGGGCATCGCGCTCGGCATCGGGCGCTGGCGGTTGGTGGCAGAAGAAGTTCAGGTTCAGCGGGCGGCCCGGGCAAGCGTTTCGAAAGGCTGCAATCTCGCCCCGTACTTGTTCGCCTGTGAGCATGGCGCAGGGCAGGGCGCCAAGCCCTCCGGCGTTGGCCACGGCGATGGCCATCGCCGACCCGCTGGCACCGGCCATGGGCGCCTGGAGGATAGGCAACTCGATGCCCAGCAGATCGAGGATACGACGGTCGGGCCAGTTGCTCATGCAGTTCTCCTTGGCGCGCAGCCTTACAGTGCCTTGCTCACCTGAATGTCGCTGATCTTGTCGGCGTCGTCGCCGTGGATCTTGCGCAGGGCATCGAGTGCCTGTTCCTGCGACGCGTCGGGCATGACGGCGAAATCCCAGCGGCGCTCGCCGTCGAGCTTGTATTTGATGACGTACTTGATGTTCTGGGTCATGGCAGTCTTATCTGAGTTTCGACGAAGAGCGACGGATGATCTTGATCTTGTGGCTCAAGGTGGGCTTGCGTGTTACCGAGATCGGGCGGGTGGTCACGGTGTCGATGGTGATGTTCCAGAAGCCGGTGCTGGGTACCGTGATTTTGGCCGGGAAGTCAACGAACTGGCCGCCATGGTAGGTGTGACGGCCGCCGTTCTTGAAGCTGCGGAAGTTGGCGTCGTTCATCAGGCGGATGTTGCAGCGCTGGGAGCATTCGATAACGACGATGTCGTCCTCGTTGAGGTGCTCGCGCTGGTGTACGAATTTCATGTGATGCTCCGCAAGGTTTGGATCTGTAAAGGCAAAAGATACCACGATGTGCCGTTACACTGGCGCGCTCGATGGCCAGGCCCCGATAAATCTGCCAATGCAGGGAGCAAAACCGCCTGGCTGCGGTCGAACAGGATTCTTGAAGGCTGAGGTGCTCTAAATGAAGTGGATGGTGGCGGTGGTGTCTGTGGCGGCGCTGGGCGGTTGTGTCAGCGTTTCGGAGCTGGAGCAATCGCACGAAACGCTGGATGTGATTTCTGGCAAGACCCCGCGTGAATATGCCGACTGCATCAAGCAGAAGCTGGCCGATACGCGCGATCCGCTGGTGGAAGAGCCGCGTGGTGACGGCCTGCGCCTGATCGTGCCGCAGAAGATCAGCTCGGGGGTAGGGCCGGCGGCACTGGTGGACATCGACAAGCGAGGCAGCGGCAGCAGCATCAAGCTGCGTGAGCGGCTGAACAACTTCCCCCTGCGCCTGGGCGATGTGCGCACCGCGGCCACCCAATGCATCTCCGGGCATTGATCTGAGGCAACGGACCTTCCTGTCTTTGCTTATATGTTTTAAGCCTAAACATATAACAAAAGAAAGGGAGATTCGTGATGACACCGTTGAGACGCGTCGTGATCGGCAGCCTGCTGATCCTGGCCTGGCCCATGGCGCATGCCGCCGATGGCCAGAAAGTCTTCACCCAGGGTGGGGCAAACCCCGCTGCCATGGCTTGCCTCGGGTGCCATGGCCCCGACGGCAAGGGCATTGCCGCCGCCGGCTTTCCGCGCTTGGCCGGGCTACCGGCTGGTTACCTCAGCAAGCAACTGCATGACTGGCGCAATGGCAGCCGCAAGCAGCCGGTGATGGAACCGCTCGCCAAGGCCTTGAGCGAAGATGAAATCAAGGCGGTGAGTGCCTACCTGGCCAGCTTGCCGGCAGACCCCGCCGGCAACCTGTGGCGCCAGCAGATTGCCGATGACCCGACCACCCGCATGGCCCTGTACGGCGACTGGAACCGGCAGATACCGGGCTGCGTGCAATGCCATGGCCCTGGCGGCGGCGGGGTTGGCGAACACTTCCCGCCTTTGGCCGGCCAGCCTGCCAGTTACCTGGTGGCGCAGCTCAATGCCTGGCGCGACGGCAGCCGCAGTAATGACCCCAACCAGCTGATGGTCGGCGTGGCCAAGGCCATGACCGATGACGAGATCAAGGCTGTCGCCGAGTTCTTCGCCCGCTCCGCCAGCCAGGAGGTCACGCCATGAAACCCTTGATTCCAGCCTTTTTACTGGTGGCCATGAGCAGCGCCCAGGCCGCCCCGATCGCCATGGAAGACCAGTCGCAGCTGAAGGTACCCGGCGTGCAGGCCGCGCCGCAGTTTGTGCCGCCCGCCGAAAGCGAGTTGCCCGACAATGCCTTTGGCAAGATGGTGCGTGAGGGCCATGCCCTGTTCGTCGATACCCGCCGGCTGATGCCCGAGGCCGTAGGCAACGGCATGAATTGCAGTAACTGCCACCTCGACCAGGGGCGCCTGGCGCATTCCGCGCCGATGTGGGGCGCGTACCCGATGTACCCCGCGTACCGCAAGAAGAACGACAAGGTGAATACCTACGCAGAGCGCATCCAGGGGTGCTTCCAGTTCAGCATGAACGGCAAGCCACCTGCCGCCGATAGCCCGCAGATGACGGCACTGGCGACCTATGCGTACTGGCTGTCGACCAAGGCGCCCACTGGCGTGGAGATTGCCGGGCGTGGTTACCCGGAGGTGCCGCAGCCCGAGGGCGGCTATGACTTCAAGCGGGGCCAGCAGGTGTACGGCGAGCAATGCGCGATTTGCCATGGCGACAACGGCCAAGGGCAGAAGGTGGCCGGTGATTACGTGATGCCGCCGCTGTGGGGCAAGGACTCCTACAACTGGGGCGCTGGCATGCACCGCATCAACACGGCAGCGTCGTTCATCAAGTACAACATGCCGCTGGGCAAGCCGGGCAGCCTCAGCGATCAGCAGGCCTGGGACGTTGCCGCGTGGGTCAACCGCCATGAACGGCCGCAGGACCCGCGACTGGTGGAGGGCTCCATCGAGAAGACGCGGGTGAAGTTCCATGCCAATGACGGCGTGAACCTGTATGGTCAGAAGGTAGATGGGGTGCTGATCGGGCAGGGCACCGGTAGCTGATGCAGCGCCTGTGCCGGCCTCTTCGCGGGTGACCCCGCTCCCACAGATCTGTGCAGAGCTCAAGCCTGATGCGGTGCCTGTGGTAGCGGGTTTACCCGCGAAAGGGCCGGTACAGGCACCCTGATTTAGCTGTCATCCGCCCGTCATGTATGACGGTAATATTTACGATCCCCCGGAACTATCTACACTGGGTTATCTCTATGATGGCATCGGTCGCTATCAGGGGCATTGTAAGGTAAGTGCCGCCTGATTAGACTGCGCCGAATTCCACAGGCCTAGCCTTTGTTAAGGACGTATATGATCAAAAAATGCTTGTTCCCGGCGGCCGGCTACGGCACTCGCTTCCTGCCCGCTACCAAAGCCATGCCCAAGGAAATGCTGCCGGTGGTCAACAAGCCACTGATCCAGTATGGCGTTGAAGAAGCATTGGACGCCGGTCTGAACGAAATCTCCATCGTGACCGGTCGCGGCAAGCGCGCCCTGGAAGACCACTTCGACATCAGCTACGAGCTGGAAAACCAGATCAAGGGCACCGACAAGGAAAAATACCTGGTGGGTATCCGTCGCCTGCTCGACGAGTGCTCGTTCTCCTACACCCGCCAGACCGAAATGAAAGGCCTGGGCCACGCGATTCTCACCGGCCGCCCGCTGATTGGCGACGAGCCGTTTGCAGTGGTGCTGGCGGACGACCTGTGCGTCAACCTTGACGGTGACGGTGTGCTGGCGCAGATGGTCAAGCTGTTCAAGCAATACCGCTGCTCGATCGTCGCGATCCAGGAAGTGGACCCGCAGGAAACCAACAAATATGGCGTCATCGCCGGCGAAGAGATCCGTGACGGTATATTCCGTGTCGACTCGATGGTCGAGAAGCCCAAGCCTGAAGATGCGCCGTCGAACCTGGCCATCATCGGCCGCTACATCCTGACCCCGGATATCTTCGAGAAGATCGAGCAGACCGAGCCGGGCAAGGGTGGCGAGATCCAGATCACCGACGCGCTGATGAAGCAAGCGGCCGAAGGTAACGTGATTGCCTACAAGTTCAAGGGCAAGCGTTTCGACTGCGGTGGTGCCGAAGGCTACATCGAGGCGACCAACTTCTGCTTCGAGAACTTCTACAAGGCTGGCAAGGCTTACTGATTGGCCCAGCTGGTACGAGAGCCACCCTTCGGGGTGGCTTTTTTGTTTGCGGCGGCCAACGGCGTTATGCTGGGCGCCTGCCTAGGAGAGTGAATACATGGCCTACGATTTTGATCTGTTCGTGATTGGTGCCGGGTCCGGCGGTGTGCGCGCAGCGCGCTTTGCCGCGGGCTTTGGCGCGAAAGTGGCGGTGGCCGAAAGCCGCTACCTGGGGGGGACCTGCGTCAACGTCGGCTGCGTGCCGAAAAAGCTGCTGGTGTACGGCGCGCATGTCGCGGACGAACTGGAACAAGCCGCAGGTTTCGGCTGGACCCTGGAAGAAGGGCACTTCGACTGGGGCACCCTGATTGCCAACAAGAACCGCGAAATCGAGCGCCTCAACGGCATCTACCGCAACCTGCTGGTCAACAGCGGCGTCACCCTGCTGCAAGGCCACGCACGCCTGACCGGCGCCAATGAAGTGGAGGTGGAAGGCCAGCGCTACACCGCCGAGCACATCCTCATCGCGACCGGTGGCTGGCCGCAGATCCCGGACATCCCGGGCAAGGAACTGGCGATCACCTCCAACGAAGCCTTCTACCTCAAGGACCTGCCTCGTCGGGTGCTGGTAGTGGGTGGAGGTTATATCGCCGTCGAGTTCGCTGGCATCTTCCAGGGCCTGGGGGCCGACACCACGCTGCTGTACCGTGGCGACCTGTTCCTGCGCGGCTTCGATGGCTCGGTGCGCACACACCTGAAGGAAGAACTGGAAAAGCGCGGCCTCGACCTGCAGTTCAATGCCGATATCCAGCGTATCGACAAGCTTGAAGATGGCAGCCTCAAGGCCACCCTCAAGGACGGCCGCGAGCTGGTTGCAGACAGTGTGTTCTACGCCACAGGGCGGCGCCCGATGCTGGACAACCTGGGCCTGGAAAACACCGGCGTCGAGCTGGATGCGCGTGGTTACATTCGTGTCGACGAGCAGTACCAGACGACTGCGCCTTCGATCCTGGCCATTGGCGATGTGATCGGCCGTGTGCAGCTTACCCCGGTGGCCCTGGCCGAAGGCATGGCCGTGGCGCGGCGCCTGTTCAAGCCGGAGCAGTACCGCCCGGTGGACTACCAGAACATCCCGACGGCGGTGTTCAGCCAGCCGCCTATCGGTACTGTTGGCCTCACCGAGGAGCAGGCGCTGGAGGCCGGGCACAAGGTGCAGGTGTTCGAAAGCCGCTTCCGCGCCATGAAGCTGACCCTGACCGACATTCAGGAAAAGACCCTGATGAAATTGGTGGTGGATGCCGAGACTGACAAGGTGCTGGGGTGCCACATGGTTGGCCCTGACGCTGGCGAGATCATCCAGGGCCTGGGCATTGCCTTGAAAGCCGGTGCGACCAAGCAGCAATTCGACGAGACCATCGGCGTGCACCCGACGGCGGCCGAAGAGTTCGTGACCATGCGTACAGTCACTCGTTAATGCCACTGGCCTCATCGCCGGCAAGCCAGCGCCCACAGGTATTGCACAAGTCCATGGGCCTGCGCTGTACCTGCGGGAGCTGGCTTGCCGGCGATGGGGCCAATGAATGCAGCGCAATCCTTTGCTCAGCCCATTCCCTTCTATTAATTAACCCGGGTTATAGCCAAAACCAATCACAAGCATGAGCTTTGCCAATGAGCCTTCGGCGGGATGATTAGTTAGGATTCTATCCATCAACTGATTCCAACCCCATGAAGGAGCGTCTCTCATGCCAATCATCAACAGCCAAGTCAAACCGTTCAACGCCACCGCCTATCACAAGGGCGAGTTCGTCCAGGTCAGCGAAGCCGACCTGAAAGGCAAGTGGTCTGTCGTGTTCTTCTACCCGGCTGACTTCACCTTCGTCTGCCCGACCGAGCTGGGTGACCTTGCCGACAACTACGCCGAGTTCCAGAAACTGGGTGTGGAAATCTACGGCGTGTCCACCGACACCCACTTCACCCACAAAGCCTGGCACGACACCTCGGACACCATCGGCAAGATCCAGTACCCGCTGATCGGTGACCCGACCCACGTCATTTCGCGCAACTTCGACGTGCTGATCGAAGAAGCCGGCCTGGCCGACCGCGGTACCTTCGTGATCAACCCGGAAGGCCAGATCAAGATCGTCGAACTGAACGACGGTGGTGTAGGCCGCGATGCTGCCGAACTGCTGCGTAAAGTGAAGGCTGCCCAGTACGTTGCCGCCCACCCAGGCGAAGTGTGCCCAGCCAAGTGGAAAGAAGGCGAAGCCACTCTGGCACCATCGCTGGACCTGGTAGGCAAGATCTAAGGTCATGCCCATAACGCGGGCGGTAAGCAGCCGCTAAAGCTGAAATACCTACCGCCCCGTCAAACGCCCGGGCGACATCGCCTGGGCGTTTTTGTATCCGAGTTTTGAAAAAAAGGAATCGCCCGTATGTTGGACGCCACGCTTAAATCGCAACTGAAAACCTACCTGGAGCGGGTCACCCAGCCGATCGAGATCGTAGCCTCCCTCGACGACGGCGCGAAGTCCCGCGAATTGCACGACCTGCTGGTGGAAATTGCCGGTTTGTCGAACCTCATTACCTTCAGCGCGGAGGGTACCGATGCCCGTCGCCCGTCGTTCTCGCTGAACCGCCCGGGTAGCGATATCAGCCTGCGCTTCGCCGGCATACCCATGGGCCACGAATTCACTTCGCTGGTGCTGGCGCTGCTGCAAGTCGGCGGCCACCCGTCCAAGGCCAGTGCCGAAGTGATCGAGCAGATCCAGGCGCTGGAAGGCGAGTTCACCTTCGAAACCTACTTCTCGCTGTCGTGCCAGAACTGCCCGGACGTGGTCCAGGCGCTGAACCTGATGGCAGTGCTCAACCCTAATGTGCGCCATGTGGCCATCGACGGTGCGCTGTTCCAGGACGAAGTGGAATCGCGCAAGATCATGGCGGTGCCAAGCATCTACCTGAATGGCGAAGTGTTCGGCCAGGGCCGCATGGGCCTGGAAGAAATCCTCGGCAAGATCGACACCAGTGCCGGTGCTCGCCAGGCCGAAAAGATCAACGCCAAGGACGCTTTCGATGTACTGGTGGTTGGTGGTGGCCCGGCCGGCGCGGCAGCGGCCATCTACGCCGCACGTAAAGGCATCCGCACCGGTGTTGCTGCCGAGCGCTTCGGCGGCCAGGTGCTCGATACCCTGGCCATCGAAAACTTCATCTCCGTGCAGGAAACCGAAGGGCCGAAACTGGCCACGGCACTGGAAGAACACGTCAAGCAATACGACGTGGACATCATGAACCTGCAGCGCGGCGAAGCGCTGATTCCGGCCACCGATGGCGGCCTGCATGAAGTACGCCTGGCCGGCGGTGCCTCGCTCAAGGCCAAGACTGTGATTCTGGCCACCGGTGCCCGCTGGCGCGAAATGAACGTGCCGGGCGAGCAGGAATACCGCGGCCGTGGCGTGGCCTACTGCCCGCACTGTGACGGCCCGCTGTTCAAAGGCAAGCGCGTGGCGGTGATCGGCGGCGGCAACTCGGGCGTGGAAGCGGCCATCGACCTCGCCGGCATCGTCGCCCAGGTGACGCTGATCGAATTCGACAGCCAGCTGCGTGCCGATGCAGTGTTGCAACGCAAGCTGCACAGCCTGCCGAACGTGAAAGTGATCACCAGCGCGCTGACCACCGAAGTGCTGGGCAATGGTGAGAAAGTGACCGGCCTGCGCTACAAGGATCGCACTACGGATGAAACGCACGACGTGGCGCTGGAAGGCATCTTCGTGCAGATCGGCCTGCTGCCGAACACTGATTGGCTGAAGGGTACCGTCGAGCTGTCGCCGCGTGGCGAGATCATCGTCGATGCCAAGGGCCAGACCAGCATCCCGGGCGTGTTTGCCGCCGGTGACGTGACTACCGTGCCGTACAAGCAGATCGTGATTGCTGTGGGTGAAGGGGCCAAGGCTTCGCTGGCAGCCTTCGATCACCTGATCCGTACTTCGGCTCCGGCATAAGCCTGTACCGGCCTCTTCGCGGCTAAAGCCGCTCCCACGGGTACTGCGCAGTTTTGAACACTGTGTAGATCCCTGTAGGAGCGGCTTTAGCCGCGAAAGGGCCGGTCCAGGAAAAGAAGAACCCGAGGGTGTCTATGATTAGTGCAGATCCCCTCAGGAATCACACTCATGACCCTGATCAGCCGCGAACCCTGGTGGTTAGTCCCCCCAAAGCCCGGTCAGCAAGAGCAGGACCTGCACTGGGGCTACCTGGAAATCTACGCCGACGGCCGCACCGTGTTCGTCGACCAGCGCCCCAGTGACCGGGAGCTGGCCGAACGCAAGAGCTGCCGCAACTTCCCCGACCGCGAGCCGTAAAGGCTCAGCCTTCCAGCTCGGCCAGGCGCGCCTCCAGCGCCGCGATGCGAGCTTCAAGGGCTTCGATGCGGTCTTCCGAGACACTGCCGCCACTGCTGCGCGCGCCACCTTCCTGCTGGCGTGCAGCGAGGATTACTTCGATTTCAGCCGGGTCGCCCAGGGCGTGGGTGTAGCGGTCTTCGCGCTGGCCGGCCTGGCGTGGCAGGTGTAATGCCAGACCGCGCGAGATCAGGCGCTCCAGTTGGTGCTGGATCTGCTCGGTGTCGTCGAAGTCGTGCAGGCGGTTGCTGCGGGTAAGCAGTTCGTTGAGGGTTTGCGGGCCACGCAGGAACATCAGGCCCATCAGTATCAGCTGCGCTGGCACCAGCTCCAGTGCCTTATCCACCCTTTGTTCCCAGCGGTCGGCACGGCTGCCCATCTGCAGGCGGGTCATGTCCTGCCCTTCAAGGGCGCGCAAGGCCTGGCCGACCTGGCCTTGGGTCAGGTTCATCACCGGCTCGCGGCTGGTCTTCTGGTTGCAGGCCAGGACCAGGGCATTGAGGGTGAGCGGGTAGCTTTCCGGGCTGGTGGCCTGCTTTTCGATCAGCGAACCGAGAATGCGGATCTCAACGCTGTTGAAGCGGCCTTCACCTGCGGTTTCGTGTTCTGACATGGCCCTGTCTCATTACTGGGGAAAGGCCACTAGCCTAGGTAATGCGCCTGGCTTAAGCAATCACTGGCATCATTGCTTGCCTGCAAGGGGCCGCACAGCGGCCCCTTGGCCTTCAAGCGCTACGCCGCTCTTCGGCTTGGCAAGCCGCCGCTGTGAACAGCACATCGGTCGACGAATTCAGCGCCGTCTCGGCCGAGTCCTGCAACACACCAATAATGAAGCCCACCGCCACCACCTGCATGGCAATTTCACTGGGGATGCCGAACAGGCTGCACGCCAGTGGAATCAGCAGCAGCGAGCCCCCGGCCACGCCCGAAGCACCGCAGGCGCACACCGCCGCCACCACGCTGAGCAGCACGGCCGTTGGCAGGTCCACCGGGATACCCAGGGTATGCACCGCAGCCAGGGTCAGCACGGTGATGGTGATGGCCGCGCCGGCCATGTTGATGGTTGCGCCCAGCGGGATCGACACTGAATAGGTGTCTTCATGCAGGCCAAGGCGCTCCGACAGTGCCAGGTTGACAGGGATGTTGGCCGCCGAGCTGCGGGTGAAGAACGCGGTAATGCCGCTTTCGCGCAGGCACAGCAGGGTCAGTGGGTAGGGGTTGCGGCGGATTTTCCAGAACACGATCAGCGGGTTCATCACCAGCGCCACGAACAGCATGCAGCCGATCAGCACAGCCAGCAGGTGCAGGTAGCCGAGCAGTGCGTCAAGGCCAGACTGGGCAAGCGTGGAGCTGACCAGGCCAAAAATGCCCAGCGGGGCGAAGCGGATGACCACGCGCACGATCAGGGTCACGCCGTTGGACAAGTCCTCGACCACGGTACGGGTGGTTTCGCCAGCATGGCGCAGGGCCACGCCCAGGCCGATTGCCCAGGTCAGCACGCCGATGAAGTTGGCGTTGAGCAGGGCATTGATCGGGTTGTCGACCGCGCTCAGCAGCAGGTTCTGCATCACCTCGGTGATGCCGCCCGGCGCGCTCAACGTTGCCTCGCCAGTGCTCAGCACCAGGTTGGACGGGAACAGCATGCTGGCAACTACAGCCACCACCGCTGCGGCGAAGGTGCCCAGCAGGTACAGCCAGAGGATCGGGCGGATGTGGGTTTCCTGGCCGTGGCGGTGGTTGGCGATAGACGCCATGACCAGGACGAACACCAGTACGGGCGCCACGGCTTTCAGGGCGCTGACGAACACCTTGCCGAGAAAGGCCATGTCGCGGGCGATGGCGGGCGCGAGCAGGGCAAGGGCGATGCCGGCGAGCAGGCCGATGACGATCTGCGTCACCAGGCTGGTGCGGTTGAGGAGGCGGAGAAGGGGGGTCATGTGCAGCGGTATCTCGGAATCTGGAAAGGGCGCGACTTTACCATAGAGTACTTGTGGGGCTGTTGCGGCCTGTTCGCGGGTAAACCTGCGAACAGGCCGTCGCAATCACCAATGAAACAACTCCCGACGCGCCCCCTCGGTAATCGCCACGATCCCCGGGTGCTTGACCTTGCGTTCCACCGAAATGGCATAGAACGACTCGTGCACGGCCTCGGTCTGGCCGATCAGCGTCACGCCATACTGGCGGCACACTTCTTCGGCGATCACGCTGGGGGCAACGAAAATGCCGCTGCCCGACTGGCCGAACGCCTGCATCAGGGCACTGTCATCGAACTCGCCGACGATGCGTGGCTGCACCTGTTGCTCACTTAGCCACCGTAGCAAGCGGCTGCGCACTACGGTTTCCTGGCCGGGCACCAGCAATGGCGCATCCTGCAGGCAGGCGGGGAAGGGGCCGTCAAGGCGCTGTGCCAACGCCGGGGTAGCGAAGAAGCTTAGCCCGCACTCGCCCAGCTTCTGGCTATAACCCTTGATGTCCAGGTTGCTGGGCATGGGGCTGTCGGAAATCACCAGGTCCAGGCGCTGGATGGCCAGGTCTGCCAGCAACCGCTCAAGTTTGTCTTCGCGGCAGTTGATGCGCAGCACTTCATCCAGCTCCATGGTCGGTGCCAGCAGGCGGTAGACGATGGATTTGGGCACCACGTCGGCCACCCCCACGCGGAACAGGATCTGCTCCTGCGGGCCTGCCCGCAGCATGGCTTCCAGCTCGCCGCCGATCTGGAACATCTGCTCTGCATACACCAGCGCCTGGCGGCCGGTCTCGGTCAGCTCCAGCTGCCGGCCGGCGCGCTGGAACAATTCAAGGCCGTAGGTTTGCTCGAACAGGCTTATTTGCCCGCTGATGGTCTGCGGTGTGAGGTTCAGCTGCTCGCTGGCACGGGTGATGCTGCCGGTCTTGGCCACGGCCCAGAAGTAATGCAACTGGCGATAATTGAGCACCGTTGGTCGTCCCGATTCGTAAAAACCGAAGTATACGCCATGAAAATACGAATTTTCCTGAACTATTCGCGTCTCTAGAATGCACCGCATCAGGCGCCATGCGCCGCCGGGATATTTCAAGCGAGGACACCATGCTGCAACTCAAATCCATCGGTACCCCATTGGTGCTGGCTTTGGCCCTGTTTACCCTGGCAGGCTGCGACCAGGCCGAGAAATCCGCCCAGCAGATGCTCGACCAGGCCGCGCAGTCGGCCAAGCAGGCCATCGACGACACCAACAAGGCCGCCCAGCAGGCGTTGAACGAGGCCATAGGCGGCGAAGGGCAGAAGCCTGAGGATGCCGACAAGAAAAAAGACACCCAGGAAATCTGACCCTAAACCGCCGCTGCAGGATTTGAACAATGGAATACTTGCTGGAACTCGCCGCTAGCCCCACCGCCTGGATTGCCCTGGCTACGCTGGTCGCCATGGAAGTCGTACTGGGCATCGACAACCTGATCTTCATCTCCATCCTGACCAACAAACTGCCCGTGGAGTACCGTTCCAAGGCACGACGTATCGGTATCAGCATGGCGTTGGTCATGCGCCTGGCCTTGCTCAGCACGGTGGCCTGGATCGTACAGCTGACCGACCCGGTGTTCGAAGTGTTCGGAAACGCCTTCTCCTGGAAGGATGTGATCCTGATTGCCGGTGGCCTGTTCCTGCTGTGGAAGGCGACCAAGGAAATCCACGAAAGCGTTGACCCGCACGGTGCGAAGGAAGAAGCCAAGGTCGGTTCGACCATTACCCTGGGCTTTGCTGCGGCAATCTTCCAGATCCTGCTGCTGGACATCGTCTTCTCGGTCGACAGCATCATCACTGCTGTGGGCATGACCGAGCACTTGCCGATCATGATCATTGCCGTGATCACGGCAGTCATCGTCATGATGGTGGCCGCCGACCCGCTGGCCAACTTCATCAATGACAACCCGACGGTGGTCATGCTGGCCTTGGGCTTCCTGATCATGATCGGCATGACGCTGATCGCCGAAGGTTTTGGCGCTCATGTACCGAAGGGGTATGTGTATGCGGCCATGGCGTTCTCGACCGTGATCGAGATGCTCAACATTTTTGCTCGCCGGGCGCGATTGAAGCGTGAGGCGGCTGAAGGTTGATGTAAAGAAGGTTGATGCAAAAGGCGGGGCGCATTGCGCCCCGTTCGCGTTTTCTGAAGTCTTAATGCACCCCGGCTGGCCGCCGTGCCCGGCGCACAGGTTGCGGCTTGGCAGGGGCCTGCGGTGGCAGGTGGTGGTGGGAATGGCGCCGCACGATGCGCAGTACGCCCCACAGCATGGCGGCTGCAACGCTTAGCCACATGCCTACCAGCATGAAAATTGCCATGGTCAGGCTCATCTGTGCCTCCATCTCTACGGCAAGCGCTCGATTGGCCAGCGCTGCCTTCCAGACACTGCTTTAGTCTAGCCCTTCGCCTGTGACGTTCCATCGAACAAAGGTCTATCTCTGAGTCCGATTCGCTCCAAGCCGCTGTCGGACTATACCCGCGCCGCTGTCGGACCTATGATCGGTGGCCAGAGCCGGGCGCTGCCTGCCTGGCGTTGGAACAAGCGAGTGTCCATGCAGCAACATTCCATCAAAGCTGCCCCACGGCGGCTGTTGGTCGCCTGTCTGATGGCGGCCACCTTGGCCGGCTGTGCCAGCGCACCGCCTGCCAACCTCAAAGGCCTGCCGCAGCGGGTCGAGATCAGCAGCGTGCCGTTCTACCGTGGCAACGCCAACCACAGCGGTGCCATGGCGCTGGCAGCGGTGCTGTCGCAACAGGGCGCACCCATCACTCCGGGCCTGCTGGACAAACCGTTGAACCTGCCACAGGGCGCCGAAGCGCTGGACACTGGCATCCCTCGCGTGGCGCGGGACTATGGCATGGTGGTGTACCCGTTGGACAAACAACTGGACGCACTGCTGGCCCAGGTGGCGGCGGGCAACCCGGTGTTGCTGCGTTACGAGGAGGGTTCGGCCTGGTGGGGTGAGCCACGTTATGCGGTGCTGATCGGCTATGACCGCTACAAGCAGCGTGTACTGCTGCGCTCGGGCATGCACCGGCGGCAGGTGATGGCGTTCGATGACTTTGCATCGGCGTGGGCGAAGCAGGGGAGTTGGGCGGTGCTGGTGCAGCCACCGCGGCAGTTGCCGGCCCAGGTGGACCGCCAGCGGTGGTTACAGGCTGCGGATGAACTGGCGCGGGCGGGGCAGGAAATTGCGGCGAAGCAGGCTATCAGCAGCCTGAACAAATAGCGGTGCCAGCTCCCACAGGTAGCGCACTGGGTTCGACGCCTGTGCGGTACCTGTGGGAGCTGGCTTGCCGGCGATAGGGCCAGGCCTGCTTACATCAGAAGCCCAGGCGATCGCGCAGGCTGTAGTACCAGGCGCCAATGGCGCTGAACGGCACACGCAGCATCTGGCCACCCGGGAACGGGTAGTGCGGCAGACCGGCGAAGGCGTCGAAACGCTCAGCCTGGCCGCGCAGGGCCTCGGCCAGCACTTTGCCCGCCAGGTGGGTATAGGTCACGCCGTGGCCCGAGCATCCCTGCGAGTAGTAGATGTTGTCGCCGATACGGCCAACCTGTGGCAGGCGCGACAGGGTCAGCAGGAAGTTGCCGGTCCAGGCGTAGTCGATCTTCACGTTCTTCAGCTGCGGGAAGGCCTTGAGCATCTTCGGACGAATGATCGCCTCGATGTTGGCCGGGTCACGCGCGCCGTACACCACGCCACCACCGAAGATCAGGCGCTTGTCGCTGGTCAGGCGGTAGTAGTCGAGCAGGTAGTTGCAGTCCTCGACGCAGTAATCCTGCGGCAGCAGGGTACGCGCCAGCTCTTCGCCCAGTGGTTCGGTGGTGATCACCTGGGTGCCGCATGGCATGGACTTGGCGGCCAGTTCCGGCACCAGGTTGCCCAGGTAGGCGTTGCCGGCGACGATGATGAACTTGGCGCGCACCTTGCCTTGTGGGGTGTGCACGACCGGGTTGGCACCGCGCTCGATGCGGATTGCCGGGGTTTGCTCATAGATGATGCCGCCCAGTGACTCGACCGCAGCAGCTTCACCCAGGGCCAGGTTCAGTGGGTGGATGTGGCCGCCGCTCATGTCCAGCATGCCGCCGATATAGCTGTCGCACGCGACCACTTCACGGATGCGCTTCTGGTCCATCAGCTCGAGCTGGTTGTGACCGAAGCGTTCCCACAGGCGCTTTTGCGATTCCAGGTGGCCCATCTGCTTGCTGGTGATGGCGGCGAACACGCCACCGTCTTTCAGGTCGCACTGGATGTTGTACTTGGCCACGCGCTCACGAATGATGCGCCCGCCTTCGAAGGCCATATGGCCCAGCAGTTGCGCTTCCTTGGGACCGACGGTGCGTTCGATGACGTCGATGTCGCGGCTGTAGCTGTTGACGATCTGGCCGCCGTTGCGGCCCGATGCGCCGAAGCCGACCTTGGCCGCTTCGACGATGCTCACCTTGAAGCCGTTCTCCAGCAGGAACAGGGCGCTGGAAAGGCCGGTGTAGCCGGCGCCGATGATGCACACATCGGTTTCCACCTCACCCTGCAGCGCCGGACGTGGCGGCACCGGGTTGGCCGAGGCGGCGTAGTAGGACTGGGGGTAGGGGGTGTTAGCCATGCTGCAGGAACCTCGTGTTTTATATTTTTAACGAATGTACCGATGCTATCAATAATAATAAACACCCGCTAGTCGTCTGGTGAAAATCCTTTACGGCGGACCTGCCAGCGCCTCTTTATATAAAGAGTTTAAGATTCAGTAGGTTAGCTCGAAAAAAAGTGTTGACAGGGTTTTTCTAATGCGTAGAATGCGCACCACACGACAGGCACATAGCTCAGTTGGTTAGAGCACCACCTTGACATGGTGGGGGTCGTTGGTTCGAGTCCAATTGTGCCTACCAAATCGAAGAAGGGGTGATCCGAAAGGGTCATCCCTTTTTTCATTGTCCATTTCGCGGGCATCGAAACCGCGGTATGGGCAGGCAGCGCTCATATTCGAAAGTTTTTGATTTTTCTCAAAAAAAAGCTTTACAGGTACGCATTGCATCACTAATATGCGCACCACACGACAGGCACATAGCTCAGTTGGTTAGAGCACCACCTTGACATGGTGGGGGTCGTTGGTTCGAGTCCAATTGTGCCTACCAAATCCCAAAAAGGGCGATCAGAAATGATCGCCCTTTTTGCATTTTCCGCTAGAACGCCTTTGGCAGCCACAGCGCCAGTTGTGGAAAGGCAATCAGCAAGCTGATCAGCACCAGCAAAGCCAGGCAGAACGGCAGCGCGCCATACACCACGTCCATGAAGTTGCCGCGGCCACGGATGCTCTGCACCACGAAAAGGTTCATGCCGAACGGCGGGGTGATCTGGCCCATTTCGCACAGCACGATCAGCACCACCCCGAACCACAGTGGGTCAAAGCCCAGGGCGACGACGATCGGCACGATCAGCGGCGCCGTGGTGATCAGCATCGCCAGGGTGTCCATGAAGCAGCCGAGCACGATATAGAACACGATGATCGCCAGCAGCGTGGCCGTAGGTGACAGGTTCAGGTTGGTGACGAAGTTGACCAGGGTGGTGGTCAGCCCGATGGACGCCAGCACGAAGTTGAGGAAAAACGCCGACAAGGTGATGAAGATGATCATTCCGGTGGTGCGCAACGTGGCTTCGAAGGCCTGGCCCAGGCTTTGCCAGGTGAGAGCCCGGCGCCACAGGCCCAAGCCCAAGGCGCTGAGTACCCCCAGTGCCGCCGACTCGCTGGCAGTGGCAAAACCGCTGTAGATCGAGCCGATCACCAGGGCGAAGATGGCCAGTGGCGGCAGCAGGTCGGGGATGCAGGCCAGGCGTTCTGCCCAGCGGGTGTGTTCTTTGCGCCCACCCAATTGCGGGCGCACCAGGCAGGCCAGCACGATCAGTGCGACGAACAACAGGCTGAGGATGATGCTGGGGATGGTTGCAGCCAGATACAGCTTGGGCACCGACACGTTGGCGATCAGGGCGAACAGGATCATGTTGATCGATGGCGGAATCAGGATGCCCAGCGTGCCGCCAGCGGCGATTGAGCCCAGGAACAGCGGGGCGTTGTAGCCTTTGCGTTCCTGCTCCGCAATGGCCAGGGTGGAAATGGTTGCGGCGGTTGCCACGCTGGAGCCACTGGTGGTGGCAAGCAGTGCGCTGGCGCCGATGTTGGAGTTCATAAGGCCGCCCGGCAGCCAGGACAGCCATTTCTCGACCGCCTGGTACATGCGCCCGGCCACCCCCGAACACACCAGCAGTTCACCCATCAGTATGTATAGAGGGATGGACACCAGCAGGAACTCGGCGCTGGTGTTCCAGGCGATTTCGCCCATGGCATTGCTCAATGGCAGGGTCGAGAACAACTGCGACAGCGACATCCCCAGCAGGCCGATACTGACGGCGGCGGCCACGCTCAGCGCCAGCAGGGCCAGCAGCAGGAACAAGGTGATGCTCAGCATGGCGTGTGCTCCTTGGCGGTGTTGGCCGCGGGGTGCAGCTCTTGTTCGATTTCCTGCTCGACCGTGTTGATACCGATCAGTGCACTGACCGCCCCCCAGCGCCCGCGCAATAAATGCCCCAGGCTCACCAGCGCCAGGCTGAGCAGGGTCAGGGCGAAGAACAGGTAGCCGGCAAACCAGATGGATTGCGGTATCCATTGCGGCACTTGCAACGGCGTGTTGGACACTGAGCGGTATTCGATGGAGTCCTGCAGCACATTCCAGGCGTGAAAGGCCAGGGTGCTGACCAGCACGGCCATGCAGGCCAGGGCGAACAGGTCGAGCGCCACCCGTGGCTTCAGGCCAAGGCGAGCGTAGAGGATGTCGACGCGGATGTGTGAGCGCTTGAGCAAGGTGACCGGAAACGCCCAGGCGCTGGTGACTGCCAGAACATAGCCGGCAATCTCATCGGCGCCGCCCATGGAGATGCCCAGGGTCTTGCGCAAGATCAGGTCGATGCCAATCAGCAGGGCGCAGCCGAGCAGGGCAAAGCCACCTACCCAGGTGCTGGCCTTGGCGATGGCGGTGATGGCCGCCAGGCCGGAATGGGCCGTATTCATCACTGTCTGCTCCGAGGTAAAGGGCTTATGGGGCCAGGCGCATGCCGATGGCACGGCCTGCGCTGGCATTCCATTGCTCGACACAACCGGGGCCGCAACGCTTGCCCCAGTTGTTGGCGATTTCCAGCGCCGCCTGGCGCACGCGCTGCTGTTCTTGCGGGTCGGGTGCCGACGCGCTCATGTGCGCCGGTTGGTGGATCTGGCAGTCGGGGCTGCCGACATTGCATGCCTTGGCGTAACGGTTTTCCCTGGCCGTCTCCTGCCACAGGGCATCTTCCAGCACCTTCGACTGCGCCTGCAGCAGTTGCTGCACCTCAGGCGGCAACTGTTGCCAGCGCTTGAGGCCGATGCCATAGAAGCCGACCGACCAGTCCACCGGCAGGTCGTACAGGTACCCGGCCACGTCGTACCATTTGGCGGCGTTGCCCGAGCCGATGCCGGTAATGGCGCAGTCGATGACGCCGGTCTGCATGGCGGTCACCACTTCGGCAAAAGGCAGGGTGACCGGGGCAGCGCCAATGGCCTTGACCAGTTCGGCCATGTTGCGCCCGCGCGTGCGGATTTTCCGGCCCTTGAGGTCGGCCAGCGATTGCACGGGCGCGCGGCAGAAAAACACCTGCGCAGTGTACGGCACGGTGGCCAGCAGCTTTATGCCATGGCGCTCGGCCATACGCTGTTCCAGCACCGGCTTGTAGGCGTCGGCAATGCGGCGGGCGGTGCCGATGTCGGCGGCCATGCCCGGCAGGTCGATGCCTTCGAAGGTGGCATCGTCACCGGCGACGAATGCGAACACGCCCATGCCGATGTCTACCGCGCCAAAGCGCATCAGGCGGATGATTTCCGGGCCCTTGAGGCCGCTCTCCGACAGCCCCAGCAGTTGGGCGGTGACCTTGCCGTGGGATGCGGTGGGCAAGGTGTTGGTCCAGAACGGCTGTTCGACGGCGCGGAACGTGTAGTTGTGGCTGCCGCCACCAATCACGTTGAAACGGATTTGCGGGTAGTCCTGCGCCTGTGCGGCCGGGCTGCCCATCAGCGCCCCAAGCGCCAGCGGTATGAGCCGGGAGATGAGCTTCACGGTAGTCCTCTTGTTGTTGTTCAGGAGCTACTTCGGGTACGGTCTGGCGCTATTGGCGAGGGCGGGTCGCCGCCTCGATGGTCGACCGCGACCCGACGATATCGGGAAACTTCTCGCCCTTGGCCAGCCGGGCGAGGGTGTGCTTTTCGTTGCGCTGGAAGTCGATTGCCCGTTGCGCCAGTTCTACCACCTTGCCTGGGCGCAGGAATACGATGCCGTTCTCGTCCGCCACCACGGCGTCGCCCGGGTGCACGATGACCCCGCCGCACTGGATGGCAGTGCAGAACTCGCCTTCGTGGCCGATCACCCGCGTGGTGATGGCACTGGCACCGCGTGACCATACCGGTACGCCGTGCTCGCGCAGTTCGCCAAGGTCGGTGACATAACCGTCGACAATGATCCCGGCTACCCCGGCCTGCTTGGCGGCGTAGGCCATGGCCCCACCCAGCGCGGCGGTGATGCGCTCGCCGCATCGGTCCACGACGAGGAAATCGCCGGGGCGTGCGCAGCCCATGGCGTAGTGCAGGATGCCACCGTCATTGCCGGGCATGCGTACGGTTACGGCGGTGCCCACCGCCCGTACATTCTGCAAGTGTGCCTTGATTTCCGGGTGGGGTATGCCGTGGGTAATGAAATGGCCGATAGTTGCCGGTTCGGCATTGATCAGTATTTCAAGTTCGTGGGCGTTAACCGGGGTAGGTAGAGCTTCGATGATATACATAGGGAGTTGTTGTTATGCCGGATGCTTTTTCGAAGGGTTTCGGTCATCCTAACAAGCGCCCTGAACGGTCGATAATAAAAATCCGTAAGCAGTAGCCGGAGCAGTTTTTATCATGCGTATCACGCTGATGCAGATCGAGGCATTCTACTGGACCGCCCGCCTGGGCGGTGTGCACGCGGCCTCACGGCATCTTCACCTGACGCAACCTGCGGTGTCGGCGCGCATAAAGGAAATGGAGTCGTTGCTGAGCGTCAAGCTGTTCGACCGCAGCAAGCAGCGTATGAGCCTCACCGCCGACGGCCACACGGCGCTGCGCCATGCCGAACTGGTATTGAACAACAGCACGCAGCTGGAGCAGTTCGCTGCCCAGCAAAAGCAACACCGGCGCCTGCGCCTGGGTGCAGACGAGTGCTCGGCCATGGTCGGGCTGACTGCGGTAATAAGCGAAATCAAGGCGCACTTCCCGGAAATCACCCTGGAAATCACCATCGATGTGGGCGCCGCGCTCAACCGCAAACTGAACGATCACGAACTGGACATCGCCCTGCTGACCAACCCGGCCACACGCGAGGATGTGACCGATGTGTTCCTTGGCTGGATGACATTTCAGTGGGTGGCGGCGCGGCACCTGGAGATTGCCGACGGGCCGTTTCTGCCGCAGCAGGCGCGGCAGTATTCGATCGTTACCCACAGCGCGCCGTCGACATTGTATTCGGTGGTGGACCGTTGGTTGCAGGAAAGCGGCTCGGCGAGCCACGCTTTTCATTCCAGCAATTCGCTGGCGTTTATTGCCAAGATGGTATCGGCGGGGCATGCCATTGGCATATTGCCGGTGCCACTGATTCGCGACATGTTGGCGGTGGACATGTTGAAGACATTACCGTGCGACCCGGCGATCCCTGCGGCAAAGTTCTGCCTTTCCTACTTGACTGAACGGCCGGACATGCAACTGGGTGAACTGGTATCGATCATTCGGGCGACACTGGTAAAGCAGAACTTTCTGGTGGATTAGTCGCGCGCCCGCAGGCACCGTAGCAGCCCGAAAACTGCGCGGTGCCTGCAGGCGCCGGTTGTGTGGCGTGTCAGTCGGTCAGGTGAGTGCCTGTTTTACTGTAGCGATATGTTGCCCGGCCTGGTTGAGCCATGACAGATCGCTGCCCATCAGCAGCATGTCGCTGCCCATGTCCAGCAACCGCCTGGCGGTGACCCGGTCGGCCGGAAAGCACGGCACCATCACGTTGATCGAGCGGGCATGGCATTTCTCGATCAGCAACTGCAAGCGTTGCAGCACCTCGGGGTTGCCCAGGCGGTAGTCGACCGGCAACCCGCGTGAAAGTGAGTAGTCCGCCGGCCCGAAGTGCACCGCATCGATCCCTTCCACATCGAGAATCTCATCGATGTTGTCGAAAAACTCATAGCTTTCGGCCATGGGCACGATCACGCTGCGGTCGTTTTCTGCCTGGGTGTAGCGCGCCCAGTCGAAACCTGGCCCGGCGAACCCGGCCGAGCGCACCGAGCTGTCGCCACCGCGGCGTCCCAGCGGCGGGAACTTGCTGTAGTGGATGATCTGGCGCATCTGCGCGGCGTTGTGCACTTGCGGCACGATCACTCCGGCAGCGCCCATTTCCAGGGCCTTGCGTATATCCCATTCCAGCGTGCCCCGTACCCGTACCAGGCTGGGGATTGCAGCGCTGCTGGCGGCCAGCAGCAGTTTTTCCATGTGGCGGTCCACGCCCAGCGCGGTGTGCTCGGCGTCTATGAAGACGAAATCCAGGCCCCAGTTGCCGGCCACCTCGATGGCCATGCAGGCGGTGCTGTAGATGTTTATGCCGAAGGTGGCACCGCGCGCCATGCGGGCCTTCAGCAAGGTGTGTGTGGTGCTTTGGTTCATGTTCGATACCGCCTTGGGTCAGATGCGATAGGTTTCGGGCAGCCGGTCGCGGAACGGGTGCACTTCGAATATGCCCGGGTCACGGATCAGCGACTTGTTGCGTGCCTTGGCCAGGTCGATCTCGGCGGTGTACACACCGTCTTCCAGGCCGGCGCGCACCAGGGTTTTGCCGGACGGTTCGATGATGTGGCTGGTGCCGATGAACTGCATGCCCTCGTCCATGTCGTTGCGGTTGGGAGCAACGAAGTACACCATGTTTTCAGCGGCGCGCACGGTGCTGAAAATGTCCGGCAGCATGCGCGCCTGTTCTGGCCAGGCAGCAGGCAGTACGACGATGTCGGCGCCTTCCAGGGCCAGGGTGCGTACCACTTCGGGGAAGCGGATTTCGTAGCAGATGGCCAGGCCGATGCGGCCGATGTCGGTATCGAACACAGGCGCTGCCCATTCGCTGGGGCGGTCGGTGAAGCGGTCGCCGATCATGAACGGCAGGTGGCGCTTGCGGTGCAGGCCGATGATGCCCTGCGCGCCGATCAGCGCAGCCGTGTTGTACACCGAGCTGGCGTGCCGCTCGTAGAAGCCGACCACGATCAGGATGCCGGTCTGCGCCGATACCTCCAGCAGTGGCGCCAGGGCGTCGAGGCTGATGGCGCCGCGCTCGAGGTCTTCACGGCTGTCGAACGCGCCGCCAGTGATCAGGCATTCGGCAAAGGCGATCAGCCGCGAGCCTTGTGCAGCGGTCTGGCGTGCCAGCGCGGCAACCTTGTCGACGGTCAGGGCCGGGTTACCGGCCACCGGGTGAATCTGGGCTACGGAGATTTTCATGCTGTTCCTTGATGGCAGTTGAAAGGCGCCGCAATGCGCGGCGCGAGGGCGTCACTGTGGCTGGTAACCCATGGCCTGGTAGACCTTGCTGACCAGTTCGGGATTGATCTGTGCGGCGTACTTGTCGACCACGGGGCGGATTTTGGCCTGGATGCGCGCCACCTCTTCGGGCGGCAGCTGGTTGACTTGCATGCCCGCGCCCTGCAGGTCGGCGATGGCCTTGCTGTCGGCCTCCCGGGAGATGCGCCGTTGTTCCAGACGCACTTCCTGGGCAACTTCGGTCAGCAGTTGCTGCTCGTCCTTGTTGAGGCTGTCCCAGAACGTCTTGCTGATCAGCACGATCTGCGGGTTGTAGTTGTGCCGGGTCAGGCTCAGGTACTTCTGCACCTCGTTGAAGCGCGAGGCGAGGATCAGCGCCGCCGGGTTTTCCTGGCCGTCCACGGTGCCGGTCTCCAGCGCCGTGTGCACCTCGGTGAAAGGAAGCGGCGTCGGGTTGGCACCGAGTGCCGCCCACACGTCGAGGAACAGCGGCGATTGCTGGGCGCGAATCTTCAGCCCGGCGATGTCTTCCAGCTTTTGCACCGGCCGCGCATTGTTGGTCAGGTTGCGCTCGCCCAGCTCCCAGAACGCCAGGCCAACCAGGTTTTTCGCCGGCAGCTGGTCGGTGAGCATCTTGCCCACCTCGCCGTCGAGCATGGCATCGACCTTGGCGGTGTCGGTGTACAGGAACGGGAAGTCGAGGATGCCAAAGTCGGTGACGTGGTTGAGCATCAGCCCGGCGTTCCAGGTCATCATTTCCACCACGCCACCCTGCAAGGACGACAGCACCTGCACGTCGCCGCCCAAAACACCGTTAGGGAAGGTGCGTACCTTGATCTTGCCTTCGCTGCGCGCCTGAACCTTCTTGGCGAACAGTTCCATGCCGATGGCCGGTGGCGTGCCCTTGGGGCTGGTAGCGGCGAACTTGATGACGCGGGCATTGTAGTCGGCGGCCATGCTCAAGCTGCTGGACAGCAACAGGGCGGTGATGAGGGCGAGTTTCTTCATGGACAGTACCTTTATTGTTATAGGGGAGATCAATGCCCGAACCACTGGGCGGGAACGGTGACCAGTTCGGGGAAGATGACCAGCAGGGACAGCACGATGATTTCCGCGATCAGGAACGGGAACGTGCCTTTGAGCAGTGCCTCGTAACGCATGCGACCGATGCCGCAGACCACGTTGAGCACCGTGCCCACCGGCGGGGTGATCAGGCCGATCGAGCAATTGATCATGAACAGCACGCCGAAGTAGATCGGGTCGATGTTCGCAGCGGTCACCACCGGTACCAGGATCGGCGCGAGCAGCAATACGGTGGGGGTGAGGTCCATGACCATGGAAATCACCAGAATCAGCAGCATCAGCACTACGATCAGCAGCCGCGGGTTGTCCATCACTGGCTGGATCAGGTCGATGATTTGCCCGGGGATATCGGCGATGGTGATCATCCAGGCCGGGATCGAAGCGGCAGCTACCAGGAACATCACGGCAGCGGTGGTCTTGCCGGCGCGCAACAGCAGTTCGTTGAGCGACTTGAGGCTGAGCTCGCGGTAGATCAGCGACGACACCAGCAGGGCATAGACACTGGCCACCGCACCGGCCTCGGTCGGGGTGACCACGCCAAAGCGCAGGCCGACGACGATGATCACCGGCAGCATCAGCGCCCAGAAGCTGTCAACCAGGGCCTTGAGGCGCTCCTTGCCGCTGGCCTTGGGGCTCAGCTCCACATCGTTGTTACGCCGCGACATCAGCCACCAGGCCACCACCAGTGCGGCGGCGATCATCAGGCCCGGGGCGATGCCGGCAAGGAACAGCTTGGTGATCGACAGCCCCGAAGCCACGCCCAGCACGACGAAACCGATGCTGGGTGGAATGATCGAACCCAGCACCGACACCGATGCGATCAGGCCCCCGGAGCGGTTACGGTTGTAGCCGGCGATGACCATCATCGGCAGCAACAGGGCGGTCAGCGAGGCGGCGTCGGCCAAGGCCGAACCGGACAGGCTCGACAGCAGCACGCCGGCAAAAATGGTGACGTAGCCAAGCCCGCCGCGCAGGTGGCCGACCAGGGTGATGGCCAGCTTGATGATGCGGTTGGACAAGCCGCCGCTGTTCATTACCTCGCCAGCGATGATGAAAAGCGGAATTGCCAGCAGCGGGAAGCTGCCCGCCGAGTTGATGATGTTCTGCGCGATGATCTGGCCATCGAACAGGCCCAGCAGCCACATCAACGCCACGCCGCAGAGGATCAGGGCATAGGCGATGGGGGCGCCGATCAGGATGGCGGCCATCAGGACGCCGACGAAAACAGACAGGGCCATTATTCGACTGCTCCGTCATTGAGCGAAGTTTCGGTCTGGGCGGGCGTCGGGAGGTTGCCCGTGAGGTTCCTGACCAGTTGGGTGCAGATCAGCAGTGCGCTGAGGATGCAGAAGACCAGGCCTGCGCCGTAGAACAGCGCCATGGAAATACCCGTGGAGGGAGCGCCGACATGCAGGTTGATCAGGGTCTGCTTCCAGCTGCCGTGGAGAAACAGCCAGGTCACATAGAGCATCAGCAGTTGCGTCAGTGCCAGCAGGCAGCGGGCCACGCCAGGCGAGACGCGGCGGGTGACGATGTCGACGCCGATGTGGCCGTGTTCGTGCAGCATCAGTTGCGCGCCAGCAAACACCAGCCAGACAAACGCCAGGCGGGAAATCTCTTCGCTGAAGAACAACCCCGAGTTGAAGCCATAGCGCAGCACGACGTTGGTGAAAATCAGGCAGGTGATGCCGACCAGGCAACCTACCACCAGCGTCTTGAGGATGATGAAGTAAGCATCGACCAGGGTTTTCATGGCGCCTCCTGGGGCAGAACTGCCCAGGAAGCGCCAAAAGCGCCCGGTGCGATCATGCGGACGCAAGCATCCACCTGTATGTATGAGCGGGACATGGGTTCACCTTTATTATTATTCGACATACGTCGTCGTATGACTGCCCCGATTCTTGTACGAAATTCCCGGTTTGCGCTGCCTCAAGTTTTTTATCAGCGGGATAAGAAATGGCGATCAGCGCCGCCGTCGATGGTGTCGTCCGATGACTTGGTTGCAAGGTGTAACGTATGGTCGCGGTCCTTGCGCGGGGCCCTCGTGCTAGAATCCGCCCCTTCGAATCTGGAGGTACACGCGTGCGCAAACTGGCTGTGGTAATGGCAGTGCTTGCCTTGGCGGGCTGTGAGAACGAGGTGGAAGGCGTGCACAAGCAGGTGGCCGAACACCTGCACAACCCCAAGACCGCCAAGTTCGGCAACGTGCGGATCGACACCCAGGGCACCATCTGCGGCCAGGTCCGCGGCAAGGACGATGCCGGGCAGTACGAAGCCTACCGCAGCTACGTGGCCATCAAGCGCGACGGCCAGTACGACATCATCGTCGACGACACCGGCAACAACCTGCGCATCCGCGAAGTGTGCGGCGGCGCCGACCTGCAACGCCGTGCCGATGCACTGGCTGGCCAGCCGGCCCCGGAGGGCTGGGATGTGGAGGTGATCCAGGGCGCCAACATGGGCGCGCTGAGCGACATGACCGCACGGCTGATCGAAAAGGGCATCCCCTCTTCGGTGGAATACCGCAACGGCAAGCCGGTGGTGCTGATGGGGCCGTTCCCTAGCCGTGAAGAAGCGCAAGCCCGCAAGGACGAAGTGATGGCCAAGCTGGGCACCGATTCGGTGGTTATCCAGCACGGCGCAGCCCGCTAGAACTGCAGCAGTGGGTGGGAGGCCGGAGCCTTCGCGGCACCTGTGGGAGCGGGCATGCCCGCTCCCACAACATTTGCCTTCATAAGGCCGCGCCAACCGGGTGTGTGTAGCTTTGTCAGGCGTGAGTTAGACATTGTTCACACAAGTTTGGCTATGCTTGGGTGGAAGATGCCGAACGGGGAGGGGCCTCATGTCTACACTGGAGCGGGCCATTGCCGTGGCCGCCAGAGCGCATGAAGGGCAATACGACAAGGGTGGAGTGGCGTACATTCTCCACCCGCTCCGCGTGATGATGCGGGTGTCCACGCCCGAGCAACGGATTGTCGCAGTGCTTCACGATGTGATCGAGGACACCCCGCTGACGTTGTCCGACCTGGCGCGCGAGGGGTTTGCGCTGAAAATCCTTGCCGCCTTGCTGGCGCTCAGTCGCCGTGAGGGCGAGCCTTACCAGGACTTCGTGGTACGCCTGGGCGACGACCCGTTGGCCCGAACCGTCAAGCTTGCCGACCTGGCCGATAATAGTGACCTTTCCCGCATTCCTTGCCCTGGCCCCGCCGACCTGGCGCGGCTGGCCCGTTACCGGGAAGCCAGCGCCTATTTACAAGCGCTGGCCTGAGGCTCAACTACACGCCTTGAGGTTGACCGGGCCCACAAACTCGTTACCTCGTCCCATCACACAGGCTACCTGCTGGTTGCGTTGCCGCTCCCATGCCTGCGGCGGGTAGGTCTTGTTCCAGGCCTCGTACAACTGGCGGTCCTGCCTGGACAGGCGCAGGTTGTACTGCTTGCTCATATAGAAGTAGGTGCGGGCGATCATGCCGCGGATCGACGGGCGTGGCATCACCTTCTTGGCCTTGAAGTCGACCTGGGTCAGGCAACTGCCATACTGGCCGCGCTGTTCTGGCAGCCAGCCGAAACTGAAGTTGCTACGGTCGCCGTTGACCTCGCCGATGCTCGGCACCAGGTTGTGCAGGTCGGCTTCGGCGCGTTTGTACACCTCGTCATGCTGCGAGCACTGCTTGCGCCCGCCGCTTTGCCAACACTGGCGCTGATGGCCGATCTGCCAGGCCGGTACGATGTGTTCCCACTCGATGCGCGACGCGCGCTGGGCATTCTTGCGCGGGGCATAGCCGCAGGACGCCAGGTCGACCTTGTTGCCCTTGTATTTGCAGCCGCAATAGAATTCGGTCGATTGCGGCGCATAGAGCTTCCAGGCGACTTTCTTGGCCTCCTGAAAGGTGCGTGGGGCATCGGCGTGCACCAGTGGAGTGGTCAGTAACAGGCAGGCTACCGCGAAAAGCGAAACTCTCATGCGCGGTCAGTCTTCCTTCGGTACGGTCCAGAAAACCTGCACGCCGCCGTCGTCACGGTGGGCGAGGGTGACGTTGTCGTTCTCGGCGATTTCCTCAAGCAAGGTTTCCCAGTCATCCGGGCTTTCCTGCTCCAGGCGAAAGATCAGCGCCGCACGGCTGCGCTGGGCGGTGGGGCTGTTGATGATCTTCTGGATGCGTACACCCAACTGTTCATAGCTGCTCGGAGTGGCGGAGGCGGTGCTGGACACAGGAAATTCCTTGTTTTGCTGTATGCGTATACAGTATTTCAGCGTAAGTAAATTCGCAACTGCTTGCCAGGAAAAATCCTGCGTTCGCGCTGCCGCTGCTGGTCTGGTGTAATGCCCGCAATTTCTGGAAGCTGCGCATGTATCGATTTCTTTCTCGTTTTCCTTCATCTACAAGCCTGGTCCTGCTGTTTGCAGGTGGCATGAGCGCCAATGGCGGTGCCAAGGCCAGTTCACCCGATGTAGTCGTCATGGACCCGTTGGTGGTGACCGGCGCCTATGCGCCCACCAGCACATTCGACCTGCCGTTTTCGGTGGATACCGTTGACCTGTCCCACGGCACGGATGGCCAGCTTGGCGTCAACCTGTCGGAAGTGCTCAGCAAAGTACCTGGGCTGGTGGTGCAGAACCGTCAGAACTACGCGCAAGACCTGCAGATTTCTTCACGGGGTTACGGTGCTCGCTCGGCCTTTGGCGTGCGCGGCATAAAGCTGCTGAGTGACGGCATACCGGCCAGTACGCCCGACGGGCAAGGGCAGGCCGCCACGCTGAACCTGGACGTGGCCGACCGGATCGAAGTGCTGCGCGGCCCGGCAGCGACGCTGTACGGCAGCAACGCCGGTGGCGTGATCCAGATGTTTACCCGCGACGGGCAGGGGCCTGCACGCGTGGGTGCCGAAACCACCTTTGGCAGCGACGGCTTCAACAAGAACCACCTGTCGGCAGAGGGCGGCAACGACACCGCAGGTTTCGTGCTGGATGCCTCGCGCCTGGATACCGATGGCTATCGCGACCACAGTGCCGCGCGCCGTGACCAGACCTTCGCCAAGGTCAATTTCAAGCCCGATGAAGACTCGCGCATGGCGCTGATCTACAGCAGCCTTGAGCAGAACAACACGCAGGACCCGCTGGGGCAGACCTGGGATGCCTACAAGCATGACCCACGTTCCACAGCGGCAGTGGCCGAAACCTACAACACCCGCAAAAGCATCGACCACCAGCAGCTAGGCATGAACTACGAGCGCTACTTTGGCGATGCCATGCTGCAGTTCAACCTGTATGCGGGGCGGCGCAGCGTGGTGCAGTATTTGTCCATCCCCAGAACGGTGGCCTCGAACAGCCAGCGTGGCGGCGGGGTTGTGGACTTTGATCGTGAATTCCACGGCGGCACCCTGCGCTGGATCCAGCCGGTTGCCGACGTACCGGGAAATCTCACCTTCACCGTCGGCGCCGATTACGACCAGAGCAAGGACGACCGCCGGGGCTACCAGAATTTCAGCGGCGACCAGTTGGGCGTTAAAGGTGAGTTGCGCCGTGACGAGAAAGACACCGCTACCAGCCTGGACCCGTACCTCCAGGCCCATTGGGAAATCGGCAACTGGACCAGCGAGCTGGGGCTGCGCTACAGCACCATGGAAATGCGTGTCGACGACCATTACCTGGCCAACGGTGACTCCAGCGGCTCGAAGAAGTACCAGCAGGCCACGCCATCACTGTCGGTGATGTACGCGGTCACGCCGGACCTGCGCGGTTACGTGAGCGTCGGCAAAGGCTTCGAAACCCCCACCCAGGCCGAGATGGCCTATGCGCCGGGCTTGGCCGAAAGCTTCAACTTCGGCCTCAAGCCCGCCACCAGCATGCAGTACGAAATGGGTGTGAAGTACCGGCTTGGCGAGCGCACGCGCCTGAATGCGGCGGTGTATGAGATTCATACCGATGACGAAATCGTCGTTGCCAGCGCTACGGATGGTCGAACCAGCTATCGCAATGCAGGGCGTACTGTACGACGTGGCTTTGAGGCGAGCCTGCAAAGTGACTTGAGCGAGCAGTGGCAGACCACCCTGGTGTATACCCGCACCGATGCCCGCTATGCCGATGACATCAGCCAGACCATCGAGAGTGGCAACCGCCTGCCCGGTGTGCCACTGAACAACCTGTATGGTGAGCTGGTCTGGAAGCCGGTGTCGTCCATCAGCATGGGGGTTGAAGGGCAGTACCGGAGCAAGGTGTATGTGGACGACAGCAACAACGCCAGGGCCGCACCGGCTTATGCGGTATTCAACTGGCGGACCCGGTTCGAGCAACATGTGGGGCCCTGGACGTTCCACCAGCTGCTGCGGCTGGACAACCTGTTTGACCGGCAGTATGTGGGGTCGGTGATTGTCGGTGACGGCAACGGGCGTTATTACGAGGCAGCGCCTGGGCGGTCGTGGTATGCGGGGGCGGGGTTGGAGTACCAGTTCAGGTAGCCGGCAACATCCTCACCAGGCAGGCAGCGCGGTGTATTGCACGGGCTTGCCCACTCCCACTTGTGTCAGGCAAAACGCTCGAAGGAGTACGGGGACGGGTCGATCAGCGGGGTGGCCTGGGCCACCAGGTCTGCCGCCAGCTGGCCAGCAGCAGGCGAGGTGCCGAAGCCATGCCCGGAAAAGCCGGTGGCCAGGGTCAGGCCCGGGATACTGGCCACCGGGCCGATGACCGGGTTGGAGTCGGGGGTGACGTCAATCGTGCCGGCCCAGGCGCTGGCGATACGGGCCTGTTCGAACACCGGCCAGGCCGCTTTCAGGTTGCGCATGGCCTCGTCGTTGAGTGCCGGGTTGGCGTGCGGGTCTTGTACCCGTACACGCTCGAAGGGGGTTACATCCGTGGCCTTCCAGCGCCGGGCCAGGGCCAGGTCCTTGAAGAAGTACTTGCCAAAACTGATCCGCAAAAAGTCCCGCTGGGCACGCAGCTGGGGCAGGTAACGCTTGCCCAGCAGCAGGTGATCGAGGGTGAGGAAGGCGTCCAGCGCGCCACGCTGGGTGATGATGTAGCCGCCGTCCTTGTGCTTGCGGAAGGAAAAGTCCGGTGCGCCCACGGCGATGTCGGTCGGCCCGTCCATTGGCTGTGTGCGCAGCACGGAACAGGTCAGCGGCAAGGTCGGCAGATTGATGCCCAGGTTGCCGAGGAACTTGCGCGACCACAGGCCACCGGCCAGCAACACCTGGTCGCAGCGGATTTCGCCTTGCTCTGTGACCACCCCGCTGACACGGCCGGCTGCGGTGACCAGCGTGCGCACCGCGCAGTTCTCCACTACCACTGCACCTTTGGCGATCGCCGCCCGGGCGATGGCGCTGGCGGCCAGGGTCGGTTCGGCGCGGGCGTCGGAGGGGGTGAAGATGCCACCTGCCCAATCCGCCCGACCACCCGGCACCATCCGGGCGATTTCACGGGTGCTAAGCAGGCGCGAATCCAGGCCCAGCGCCTCGACGCTTTTCAGCCAGCCTTCATGCATGCCCATCTGCGTGTCGTTACGGCCGATGAACATGATGCCGGCTTGGCGATAGCCAACGTCGCTGCCAACCCGTGCGGGCATCTCGGCCCACAGCCGATCAGCCGCCAGTGCCAGGGGAATGTCATGGGCGTGGCGGTTGGTCTTGCGCACCCAGCCCAGGTTGCGCGACGACTGCTCGCCAGCGATACGCCCCTTTTCCAGCACCACCACCGGTATGTTGCGTTCGGCGAGGCTCAGTGCGGCGGTGAGGCCGATAATGCCGCCACCGATGATCACCACGGTAGTGGCGTCGGGGTGGCGGGTGCTGGTTTGCACAGGGGCGATCGTGGGAGACATGGCTTTACTCTTTGTTGTGCGTGCAGGGGGAGTGTTCAGCGCCAGCCGGCGGCCTCACTGGCCAAGGCGGATCAGGGTCACTTGCGCTTGCCCCGCACCGCGGTAGGCGGTGACCTCCAGCTCGACCTTGTAAACGGTGGAGCCCAGCGGCGGGCAGGTGACCGTGGTGGCCGGGTCGATGCCGCGGAACTTCTCGCCGATCACGTCCATGACCCGTGGTACATCGGCAGGGTCCTGGATGAACACGCGTGAGTTGATGACATCGGCCAGGCTGGCATCGACTGCGGCCAGCGCGGTTTCGATGTTGGCGAACACCTGGTGGGTCTGTTCGATGACGTCCTCTGGAATGACTTGGGTCTGAGGGTTGCGCCCGGCGGTGTTGGAGACGTGAATCCAGTTGTCCACCGCCACCAGGCGGGAGTAGCTGGCCATGTCTTCGAACTTGGAGCCGGTTTTCAGTTTGATGATCTGTGTCATGGGCTTTGCCTTGTTATCCGTTTGCGGGGGATCAGCTGAGAACGGGGGTTTCCCAGAGGTTGAGCTTTACGCCGATGCCTTGCTCGAGCGCCTTGCGGTACACCACGGTGCCCCAGGCCACGTCTTCGACGGGCATGCCGCCCACCGACATCAGGATGATTTCGTCGTCATGCAGGCGGCCCGGTGCGTCGCCGCTGATGATCTTGCCGATGTCTTCCACCTGCTCGGGGGCCAGCGTGCCTTCGGCAATCATGTCCATGAAGCGCACACCTACCAGCGGCACGTGGTTGTGCGCAGGCTTGGGCAGCTCTTCGAACCAGGCCTCATAGAGGCCGGTGTTGTCCACCACCTTGCGCACGTCGTCCTGCTCCATGCCGGCGTCGATACTGCACGGGGCTGGCATGGCCAGGAACGCGCCAGGCTTGACCCACTCGCGTCGCACCAGCGGGTACTGGCTGGGGTCGCCGACTTCGCCCGAGCTGCAGTAGCTGACCAGGTCGGAACCGCGTACCACTTCTTCCAGGGTTTCAACCACCTGGACATGAGTGATTTGCGGGAAGCTGGTTTTCACCCAGGCGACGAAGGCATCCAGGTTCTTCTGGCCACGGCCCTTGACCTTGAGGGTGTCGATCAGCGGGCAGACGGCCATGAACGCAGCGACCGTGGTCTTGCCCATCACCCCCGGGCCGGCCAGGCCGATGACCTTGGCGTCCTTGCGCGCCAAGTGGCGGGCGCCGACGCCCGGGATGGCGCCGGTGCGATAGGCCGACAGCAGGTTGGCCGACATGTGCGCCAGTGGCGCGCCGGTGTCGGCATCGTTGAGGGTGAACATCAGGATCGAGCGGGGCAGGCCTTTCTCACGGTTGGCGATGTTCGAGCCGTACCACTTGGCGCCTGCGGTCTGGAAGTTGCCGCCGAGGTACGCCGGCATCGCCATCATGCGCCGGTCGGCGGTGGGCTTGGGCATGTTGGGGAATGGCGAGTGCTCGGGGAAGGTAATCATCGCGCCGTGCGAGTCGCTGTTCGGGCCGGCCATGCGGTAGTCACCCTGGTACAGCAGGCCGAACATTTCTTCCATGGTGTCGACACAGGCCGGCATGTCGGTGACGCCGGCACGGATCATGTCCTGCTCGGACAGGTAGATGAAGTCAATTCTGGTATCGAGGGTCATGGCGGGTCTCGCAGGGCTGGCTGCCGTCGGATTTGTTGTTGGTTTCGAGGCAACCAGTTTCGCTAACGACTGGTAGGTCGTCTTGTGTCTGCCTGCCAGCCGAGTTGACCGTCAGTGCCAGGGCTTCAATGGCCCGCGAGCGAGAAGCCGGCCGGGGTGTCGCGCAGGCTGAGGGCGGTCAGCAGGCACACCACCAGGGTGCACAGCGCCAGCAGCGCGGCCCATGCGGTCGGGCCGTGGTTGAGTACCACTGCGGCCAGTGGAGCTGCGCCGGCAGACGCCGACAGCTGGATGGCGCCCAGCAGCGCTGCGGTGGAGCCCAGTGCCTTTTCTTGCGAGGCCATCACCAGCGACATCAGCGTCGACTCGGCTATCCCCAGGCCGAACAGGGCTATCACCATGCCGCCGGCCACACCTGGCAGCCCCAGACCGGTCAGTGCACCGAGCAGGCTGATGCAGGCACCGCCGGCCATGCACAGCACGCCCCCCCGAGTCAGGGTATTGAGGCCCAGTCGGCTGATCAGGTGGCTGGCCGTCATGGCGCCGAACAGGATCGACACCCCGGTGGCGCCAAACAGCAGGCCGAAGGCCTGGGCGCTCAGGCCGTAGTGGGCCTGGTACACCAGGGTGGCACCGCCGATGTAGGCGAACAGGAAGAAGAATACCGCAGCCACCGCCAGGGTCGGGCGCAGGAAGCAGCGGTCGGCGAGGATGGCCAGGTAGGTGCTGCAGGCGTGGCCCAGGCGCAGGGGTTCGCGTTTGCTGGGCGGCAGGGTTTCCGGCAGGTTCAGCAGGCTGTTGACCAGCACCGCCACGCCCATGCCGGCGAGTACCAGCATCACTGCACGCCAGCCGAAATGTGCGTCGATCACGCCGCCCAGTGCAGGTGCCAGGATCGGTGCGACGCCTTCGATGGTCATCAGCAGGGCGAACAGTCTGGTCGCGGCTACGCCCTGGCTCACATCACGCACCATGCTCATGATCACCACCAGGGTCAGCGCACTGCCCAGGCCCTGGAAAAAGCGCAGCATGATCAGGGTGTCGAGGCTGGGGGCTGCGGCTGCGCCCAGCGAGCACAGGATGAACAGCAGCAGGCCGGCCAGCAGCGGCTTGCGCCGGCCGTAGGCGTCGACGAAGGGGCCGAAGATCAGCTGGCCGGCGCCCATGGCCAGCAGGAAGAAGGTCAATGTCAGCTGTACGCGGGTGAAGCTTGCCTGATAGTGGCTGGCGATTTCCGGCAGGCTCGACAGGTACATGTCGACGGCCGATGGGCCGAGGGCGCCGATCAGGCCAAGGCCCAGGGCGAAACTGAAGGGTATGGGAGGGGAGGGATTGGCGCGCATGGTTTTCTCTGGCTAATTTTCAGCCTACCGGCCGGTAGGTTGGTGAATGTTATGCGCCGAGTCGGCCAAGGTCAAACCCTTCCGCAAGGCCACTGATTCCTGTGGGAGCGGGCATGCCCGCTCCCACATTGACCGCATCGCCTTCAAGTCATACGCATGCAGCACAAGACAGAGGTTTGTTAGCGTGGTTGCTTCAGAACGGCACAGCTACCGTCAGCTGGCTATACACATTGGTGCCATTTCCCCCCACCTGGTTGCCGCCGTTGCTCTCGTCCTTGCGCGGCTGGTACAGGCCCACCAGCGGGCTGATGATCAGGTGCTCGTTGACTGCCCATTCCACATACAGGTCCAGCTCCCGGGCATCGAGGTTGAGGCTGTCGCGGGTGCGCACGGTGTCGAAGTCGAAGTACAGCGCGCCGACCGTGAGGTTTTCCAGCGGCGTCGCCTTCACGCCCACATGGTGGATGCCCGTGTTGCTGTTGAAGGGGCCGGCGTAGTTGGCAGCGACTTCACCCTGGAACCAGGTGCCGTAACCGCTGGACAGGCCGCTGAACAGCGCGTCCCAGCCTGCCGAGTAGCGGGTGTAGCGGTAGGTAACCTGCGGTGCCCACGGCAGGTCGGCGAAGGTGTAGCCGGCCTGCAGGTACCAGGCTTGCTCGGGGCCGTCGGTCTTGTCCTGCCAGGCGTATTCGAAGGCGAAACTGGCATTGTCGATGCCGGCGTTGCCTTCGCCGCGCACGCTGTACACGTCCATGCCTTCGCGGGCTTTCTGGAAGTCGCTGGCCCATTGGTCGGTGACGTCGATGCCGTGAACCCAGGTCAGTCCCAGGGTGCCCAAGGCGTGGGTGTAGTCCAGCGTGCCGGCGGCCAGTTCGGTTTCGGCCTGGGCGCGGTTGTCGGATTTCAGCCACAGCAGGCTGCCATGCAGGCCATCGCTGCCCCCCAGGCGCAGCATTGCGGTGCGGTCGAAGGCGTGGCGGGCGGCCAGGTAGTAGGCCCCGCCGCGGTCCAGCGCACCGTCGGCGACGCCGTTGCCCAGGTTCGGGCCGTCGTCGTTGATCAAAAAACCACTGCCCAGGCGAATGGTCTGGCGGCCGGCGGAAACGTCCACCCCATCCTTGCCCAGCACCGGGAACAGGTCGGCCGAGCGCCAGCCGAGGAAGGCGTCTTCGATCTTGGTGGTGCGTTCGGAGCCATCGGTGTTGCCGGCCGCATCGCCATCGCCCCAGGTGGCCGAGCTCACCCAGTTCAGGCTGCCGTACAGCGTGCCGTTGCCGGCCAGGCCCTGGTCACCGCTGAGGCCATATTTGATAAAGCCTTCACGCCAGGTCGAACCACCTGTGGTGCCGTCGTAGTTCTTTCGGCTGTTGAACATGCCCCATACCGCCAGCATGTCGGCGTTCAGGTGGCTGTCATCGTCGGCGTACAGCTCAACGGCCGGCGCGGCCTGGCTGGCCAGCAAGGTTGCCAGGGCCAGGGTGGACAGCGTTTGCGGTTTGACCATTACACATCCCTCGTTTGTTCTCGGCGACCTTCACAGGGGCCTTTGTTGTTCGGGGGCACCCTCGGTTCTGGCGAGGGGCCATCGCGGTTGGCGGCGATGGCCTATTAGGGCGTGTGCGGTGGGGCGGGGTCTTGTTCGTGGCTGCCAAGGCGCTTGCACGCCTTGGCCACAGGCGCGGTCAGTAGCGGATCATCACCGACTTGAGCTCGGTGAAGTCATCGATGAAGGCCGAGCCGAACTCGCGGCCAATGCCGGAAGCTTTGATGCCCCCAAACGGTACAGCCGGGTCGAGCAGGGTGTGCATGTTGACCCACAGGGTGCCGGCCTGGATTTGTGGGATCATGCGCATGGCCTTGCCCAGGTCGTTGGTCCACAGGCTGGCGCTGAGGCCGTAGGGCGAAGCGTTCATCAGGTGCAGCAGTTCGTCTTCGTCGTCATAAGGCAGGAAGGTCGCCACCGGGCCGAAGGTTTCCTGGGTGAGCAGGGTGTCGCTGGCCGACCGGGCGAGGATTACCGTGGGTTCGACGAAACAGCCGGGGCCGTCGCCCAAGGTGCCGCCGTGAATGATCTGGCTGCCTTCGGCGCGGGCGATGGCGAACAGTTCGGCCAGCTTCTGCTGGTGCGGCTTGTTGGCCACGGGGCCGAACTGGGTGGCCTCGTCCAGTGGCGAGCCGATTTTCAGTTGGCCCAGGCGCTGGGACAAGGCGTCCAGTAGCGGGTCGATGCGCGAGCGGTGCACGTAGAAGCGCTCGCCAGCGGCGCAGATCTGCCCCGAGTGCAGGAAGCCAGCCTCGATGATGCCATCGACCGCTTTGTCCACGGCCACGTCGGGCAGGAAGGCCACCGCGTTCTTGCCGCCCAGTTCCAGTGTCGCGCGAGTCAGCTTGGCGCCCATGGCAGCCTGGCCTACGGCGATGCCAGTGGGCACGGAACCGGTGAACGAGACCTTGTCGGTACCTGCGTGCTCGATCAGTGCCTTGCCCACCAGGCCACCACCGGTCAGCACGTTCAGTGCACCGGCCGGCAGGCCTGCTTCGGTGGCCAGTTCGGCAATGCGCAGCAGCGTCAGCGGTGTGAATTCGCTGGGTTTGAGGATAATGCTGCAGCCGGTTGTCAGGGCCGAGGCCAGCTTCCAGATGGCGATCATGGTGGCGAAGTTCCACGGCACGATGCCCACCACCACGCCAATCGGCTCGCGCAGGGTGAAGGCGCTGTAGCGCTCACCGGCGAACGAGGGCAGCGACGGGGTGATGGTCTGGCCGGTGATCTTGGTCGCCCAGCCGGCGTAGTAGCGCAGGAAGTGCGCGGCCTGCTCTACTTCGAAGGCACGGGAAATGCCGATGAGCTTGCCGGATTGCAAGGTTTCCAGCTGCGCCAGTTCTTCGCGGTTGGCTTCCAGCAGGTCGGCCAGCTTGAACAGCACTGCGGCGCGGGCGGCGGGGCTGGTGTGCGACCAGGCGGTAAAGCCTTGGCGCGAGGAGCTGACGGCATGGTCGACATCGGCCTGGTTGGCGTCGGCGATGTGGGCGATGGTCTGGCCGTTGGCCGGGTTGACCACGGCAATGTTCGACGACGACTGGCTGGCGAGGTGCTGGCCGTGGATGAACACGCCATGCTCGCGGGCCAGGAAGGCCGTGACGGCAGGTAGGAGGGTGATGTCGCTCATGCAGACTCCGGGGCAGGTGGCCAAAGTTTGCAGCTTAGTGAGCGGGGCAGAGCGGTGCTTGTGCCTGCGTGACAGGTGCATGACTGTGGCTGCCAAGCGATGAGTCAGCCTTGCGCGATCCTTTGTAGGAGCGGCGCCAGGCTCTGGAGCTGATTGCTGGCAGGCAGCAACAAGCCCGGCGGCAGCCATCGGCAAGACGCCATGCCGCCGGCAGCGCACAGTAATCACTCGTTCAACGCCACAAAAACAAGCCGGGGCATACGATGTCACTCAATAACAAGCTCACCGAGCACCTCAACCGCGGCACGGTCGGTTTCCCCACCGCACTGGCCAGCACCGTCGGGCTGATCATGGCCAGCCCGGTGATCCTCACCGCGACCATGGGCTTTGGCATCGGCGGCAGCGCCTTCGCCGTGGCCATGGTCATCGCCGCACTGATGATGCTGGCGCAGTCCACCACCTTTGCCGAGGCTGCGTCGATCCTGCCGACCACGGGCTCGGTATACGACTACATCAACTGTGGCATGGGCCGCTTCTTCGCCATTACCGGCACGCTATCGGCCTACCTGATCGTGCATGTGTTCGCCGGTACCGCCGAAACCATCCTGTCGGGGGTGATGGCGCTGGTGAACTTCGAGCACCTCAATACCCTGGCGGAATCCGCCGGCGGTTCGTGGCTGCTGGGGGTGTGCTTCGTGGTGGCGTTTGCGGTGCTCAATGCCTTTGGCGTCAGCGCCTTCAGCCGCGCGGAGGTGATCCTCACCTTCGGCATGTGGACCACCTTGATGGTGTTCGGCGTGCTCGGCCTGATCGCCGCTCCCGCAGTGGAACTGGACGGCCCGTTCGGCGTGTCGCTGGTGGGCACCGACCTGATGACCATCCTCTCGCTGGTCGGCATGGCCATGTTCATGTTCGTTGGCTGCGAGTTCGTCACGCCGCTTGCCCCCGAACTGCGTCGCTCGGCCTGGGTGCTGCCGCGGGCCATGGCGCTGGGCCTGTTTGGCGTGGCCAGCTGCATGTTCATCTACGGAGCGGCGATGAAGCGCCAGGTGGAAAACGTGGTGCTGGATGCCGCCAGTGGCGTGCACCTGCTGGACACGCCCATGGCCATCCCGCGCTTCGCCGAGCAGGTGATGGGTGATATCGGCCCAGTGTGGCTGGGTATCGGCTTTCTGTTCGCCGGCGCGGCCACCATCAACACGCTGATGGCCGGTGTGCCACGCATTCTTTACGGCATGGCGGTCGACGGCGCGTTGCCCAAGGTGTTCACCTACCTGCACCCGCGCTTCAAGACGCCGCTGCTGTGCATCCTGGTGGTGGCGTTGATCCCTTGCCTGCATGCCTGGTACCTGGGCGGCAACCCGGACAACATCCTGCACCTGGTGCTGGCCGCCGTGTGCGCCTGGAGCACCGCCTACCTGCTGGTGACCCTGTCGGTGGTGATTTTGCGCATACGCCGCCCAGACCTGCCGCGTGCCTACCGCTCGCCGCTGTTCCCGTTGCCGCAGATCTTCTCCAGCAGCGGTATCCTCATCGGCATGGCGTTCATCACACCGCCGGGCATGAACCCTGCCGATGTCTATGTGCCGTTCGCCATCATGCTTGGCGCCACTGCGGCCTATGCATTGTTCTGGACGCTGTGCGTGCAGAAGGTCAACCCGTTCAAGCCGGCGCGGGTCGAGGATGTGCTCGAGAAAGAGTTTGCTGCCGAGCCTGGCCACGCCGTGGAGCATGTGCTGCATGATCAGAAATTTGCGTGAACGCTTGCTGACGTCTCGGGCGCCTTCCGGCTATCGCCCAGGTGCCACACTGGCATGCCTGGCGCGCAACCTGGGGCAGCAGAACCTGGTGGCTGCCGGGGTGATCCACGACCCGGCCCAGGGCTGGCAGGCCAAGGTGCACGAACGCGTCGAGGCCCACCTGCTGATGCACATCGTCACCTGTGAGTTCCAGCTGCAGTTGCCTGCTCCGCAAGGGGGCGAGGTCAGCTTGGAGCTGCGCCATACCGGTGCGCTACGCCGTACCGGCCTGGCCTGTGTGTACCGCAAGGGCGACCGGGCGCGCTTTGCCCGACTGCGCGACCTGTTGCTGCAGCAGGCCGCACTGGTGGCGGCGCTGATGCCGCTGGATTTCAAGCGCCTGACCTTGGCCTGGCGCGACGGCCAATGGTTGCTGACGCTGGAGCACATGGGCGGTAGCGAAGTGGTCAACCGCATGCCGGCGTTTCGCCGCTACATCCCCATCAGCCCGCAACAGCGGGCGCACCTGATGGCCAGCCTGGCCCAGTTCAACACTTTGCTGCCCAACCTTTGACGCAAACTGGCATACGCCTTGCTGTATCTAGCGACGAATGATGACAGTTGTGCGCACATAGATAACATGTTAACAATGTGCGCATAACAACAAATCCTGCGTCGAGGGCAGCCATGCATACTCAACAATCCAACCGTCAGGGGCTGGAACGCTGGACCACGGCCATGCAACAGATCTGTGGCCGTTTCGAGACGGAACTTGCGTCCAATCACTCGCTGTTCATCGGCGAGGTTTCTACCTTTTCCCGTGCCGGCTTGCCGCTGGCCAACCTGCGCACCAATGCCGGCAACATCCGCCGGCTGGGCGAAAACCCGACCCTTGACGATGACCAGCATTGTTTCCTGGTCAGCCAGCGTGCTGGGCATTCCACCGTGTCCCAGGGTGGCATGCAGGTCAGCCTGGCGCCGGGTGAGCTGCTGCTGATGGATTCGGTCGGGCGCTGCGAAATCACCCCCAGTGGGTTGATCGAACATGTCTCGCTGGCCCTGTCGCGTGATCAGGTACGCAAGTACGTGCAAGGCAGCGGCCCGATGTTTGGCAAGATCTCCTCAAGCAACGCCTGCGGGCGCATGCTGCATGTGCTGATGGACCAACTGTGCAAGGACGGCAATGTAAGCGGTGATGGTGCCCAGGGCGACGCGCTGCAGACCGCCTTCATTGCCCTGCTGGAGCCGGGCTTCGAGCGCCATGGCGAAGCGCTGGGCAACCTTGGGGCCTTGAGCGGTGCCAACCTGCGCGGCTACGTGCAGCAGGTGATCGACGAGTCGCTGTCACAGCCTGGGCTGACCCCGTCCAACCTGGCCGGGCGCCTGAACATTTCTGTGCGTCACCTGTACCGGCTGTTCGAGGAGGAGGGCGACAGTGTGTGCCGCTACATTCAGCGGGCGCGCCTGAAGCGCAGTGCGGATGACCTGGCCAACCCGTTCTTCAGGAGCGAGTCGATTACCTCGATCGCCTACAAGTGGGGGTTCACCGACTCGGCGCATTTCAGCCGCTCGTTCAAGAAACAGTTCGAACGCTCGCCCAAGGATTACCGGGCGCAGGCGATGGCGTGAGTGTGAGGGGCTCTGGTCTCAGCGACGGCCGTTGAAGTAGCCCGACAGCTGGTGCACGGTCTTGCCGGCAGTGAGCAGCAGCGGGCGGAAATGGTCCTTGCCGAAGATGCGCGCATGCTTGACCGAGCTGACCAGGTCATAGCGCTTCGATCCCTCCTGCATACCCTCGGCGAGTATCTTGCAAATGATGTGGCTGGGCGTGACGCCAAATCCGGAGTAGCCCTGCACATAGAAAGCGTTGGGGCGGTTGTCGAGGGTGCCTATCTGCGGAAACAGGTTGGCACTGGTGGCCATCGGGCCGCCCCAGGCCAGGTCGATGCGCACGTCTTTCAGGTAGGGGAAAATCTTCAGCATCAGGGCGCGGTTCCACGCCTTCAGGTCCAGCGGGAAGTGCTCGACGAAGGGCGTGGCGGCGCCAAACAGCAGGCGGTTCTCGCGGGTGACCCGGTAGTAGTCGATCACCGGGCGGATGTCGCTGTAGGCCCCGCGTATCGGGCTGATGCGCTCGATCAGCTCATCCGGCAATGGCTCGGTCATCATCTGGAAGGCATAGGTGTTTATAGTGCGTGCGTGCAGCTGCGGCTCCAGCTTGTTGAGGAAGCTGTCGCATGCCCACAGCAGCTTGCTGGCGCGTACCGAGCCGCGGCCGGTGCGTACCGTGATGCGCTCGCCGTAGGTCACCTCCAGCGCCGGGCTGTGTTCGAAGATGCGCGCACCGTGGCCAACCAGTGCCTGCGCTTCGCCCAGCAGTAGGTTCAGGGAATGCACATGGCCACCGCCCATGTGCAGCAGGGCGCTGCTGTAGGCATTGCTGCCGATGATCTGGCGCACTTCGCTGCCACCGAGAAAACGGATCTCGTCGCGTGTATTGATCGCCTTGAAGGCCTTCTCCCATTTGCGCAGGGTCTGTTCCTGGCGGCGGTTGAAGCCCATGTAGCCATAGCCGTGGCAGAAGTCGGCGTCGATGGCGTAGCGGACGATGCGGTCCTTGATGATGCCGGCGCCCAGTTCGCTGATTTCGAAAATATCCCTCACGCCCTGATCGCCGACGCTGCTGCGGATCTTCTCCAGGTCGTGGCCGATGCCCGCCATGATCTGCCCGCCGTTGCGCCCGCTGCCGCCGTAGCCCAGGTAACGGGCCTCGAGCACGACGATATTGGTCACGCCTTGTTCCGCCAGCTCCAGGGCGGTGTTAATGCCGGAGAAACCGCCACCGATCACCACGACATCGGCCTCGATGTCGCGCTCCAGGGTTGGGAAGCTCAGGTTGTACTTCTTGGTCGCCGAGTAGTAGGTGGGGCTCTCGAGGGTGATCATGACGCCGCCTGCTGACTGGAAATGGGTAGAAATCATTCTATTAATGTATTAATGATTGTGCACTGGCATACTCGCCGGTTTGCTATTTCCAGCCTCCTTGAGCCCGCATGACCACACCAAGACCCTCCCTGACCCTGACCTTGCTGCAGGCGCGCGAAGCCACCATGGCGTTCTTCCGCCCGGCGCTGAATGCCCATGACCTGACCGAGCAGCAATGGCGGGTAATCCGTATCCTGCGCCAGCAAGGCGAGCTGGAAAGCCATCAGTTGGCGGAGCTGGCCTGTATCCTCAAGCCCAGCATGAGCGGGGTGCTCAAGCGCCTGGAGCGTGACGGCATCGTGGCGCGGCGCAAGTCGCCGGAAGACCAGCGGCGGGTGTTCATCAGCCTGACGGAGGCTGGCCAACAAGCGTTTCTGGCGATGAGCGAGGAGATGACGCACAACTACGACAAGATCCTCGCCCAGTTTGGCGAGGACAAGCTGCAGCAGCTGATGCAGCTGCTGGATGAAATGAAGAAGATCAAACCCTGACGCGCCAGGCGTCAGCGGTTGAGTGACAGCGAGTCTTCCAGCACTTTTAGCAGTGCTGCCGCGCGCCGCTCATAGGCGTCGGGGCCTGCGTACATCAGCTCTACATACAGGCTGTCGATGATGCCCAGGTAGGCATCGGCATACAGCGCCAGGCGGCTGTGCTGCTCATGCGCCCAGCCGTGGCGAGCTTGCAGGGCCACGCTGAACCCTTCGCGTATGCCGTCCAGGTATTGTTCAAAGCCCGAAGTGACAATCGGCTTGATGCCCGCCGGGGGCAGGAACGCCGTGCGCAACACGAACCGCAGTTCGGCCGAGTCGCGATAACGTTCGGCCAGGTGCAGGGCCAGCCAGTGCCCCGCCGCCAGGCCGTCGCGGGCTTCCTGCGCAAAGCCGTGCTCGACAAAGGCCGTTTCCTGCACCAGCGCACGCTGGAACACCTCCACGAACAAGGCGTCCTTGTTGGCGAAGTGCGCATACAGCGATGCCTTGCGCATGCCCGCCAACTGGGCGATTTCGTTCAGCGAAGAGGCGTCATAACCGTACTCGGCGAAGTGGCCGACGGCGGCATCGCACACACGCACCGCAGAAGGTGAAAGGTCTTTCAACAGCATCACTCCGTCAGGGGCGCGGCGGGCCGCGCGCGTCTTGAGGGTGGGATTGTGGTGATCGAAAATGCACGGGTCAATGCTTGTCGCAAGGCAATTTCCGGGCGCCATGGAAAGTGCAATGTTCCCCTCGTAACGTGCATTTCGCCACCCAATCGCCGCTCACATACTGATCGCGTCTTCGAATCCAATAAGAAAGAGACCGCTCATGAAAAAGCCAAACCCCCTGCTGGAAGACCTGAAGTCCGTCCTGCCGACCATTGCCGCCAATGCCATGCGTGCAGAGCAGGACCGCAGTGTGCCGGCAGAGAATATCGCCTTGCTGAAAAGTATCGGCATGCACCGCGCTTTCTTGCCCAAACACTTCGGCGGCATGGAAATCACCCTGCCGGAGTTCGCCCAGTGCATCGCCTTGCTGGCGGGGGCCTGCGCCAGCACAGCATGGGCCATGAGCCTGTTGTGCACCCACAGCCACCAGATGGCAATGTTCTCGCCCAAGCTACAGCAGGAGGTGTGGGGTAGCGACCCGGATGCTACCGCCAGCAGCAGTATCGCGCCGTTCGGCCGCACCGAAGAGGTTGAGGGTGGCGTGTCGTTCAGCGGCGAAATGGGCTGGAGTTCCGGTTGCGACCACGCCGAATGGGCGATTCTCGGTTTCCGCCGCAAGAATGCCGAAGGCACTCAGGACTATTGCTTCGCCATCCTGCCACGCAGCGACTATGAAATCCGTGATGACTGGTATGCCGTGGGCATGCGCGGCAGCGGCAGCAAGACCCTGATCGTGCGTGATGCCTTCGTGCCCGAGCACCGCATCCAGAAGGCCAAGGACATGATGGAGGGCAAGTCGGCGGGCTTTGGTTTGTACCCCGACAGCAAGATTTTCTACGCCCCGTATCGCCCGTATTTTGCCAGCGGCTTCTCCACGGTCAGCCTGGGCGTTGCCGAGCGCATGCTGGAGGTGTTCCGCGAGAAAACCCGTAACCGGGTGCGTGCCTACACCGGTGCTGCCGTGGGCGCCGCCACCCCGGCGCTGATGCGCCTGGCCGAGTCGACCCATCAGGTGGCCGCTGCTCGGGCATTGCTGGAAAAGAGCTGGGACGAGATTGCCGAGCACAGCGCCCGCCACCAATACCCGTCGCGTGGCACGCTGGCGTTCTGGCGTACCAACCAGGGCTACGCCGTGAAGATGTGCATCCAGGCCGTCGACCGCCTGATGGAAGCGGCCGGTGGTGGCGCCTGGTTCGAGAGCAACGAACTGCAGCGGCTGTTCCGCGATTCGCACATGACCGGCGCCCATGCCTACACCGATTACGACGTGTGTGCGCAAATCCTCGGCCGCGAGCTGATGGGCCTGGAGCCTGACCCGGCGATGGTCTGAGCCGCCACCTGTTTTCACCCATCCCCTCCAAACACAACAACAAACAGGGCAGGCTGGCAGGCCTGCCCGGGAGTCTTGCATGTCCAACGAAACCTTCGATTCACGTGCCTTCCGCCGCGCCCTGGGCAACTTCGCCACCGGCGTGACCGTGGTGACTGCCGCCGGTCCCAGTGGGCGCAAGGTCGGCGTTACCGCCAATAGCTTCAACTCGGTGTCGCTGGACCCGGCGCTGATCCTGTGGAGCATCGACAAGCGCTCCACCAGCCATGAAGTGTTCGAAGAGGCCTCGCACTTTGCCGTGAACATTCTGGCTGCGGACCAGATCGAGCTGTCCAACAACTTTGCCCGCCCGAAGGAAGATCGCTTTGCCGGTATCGACTACGAGACCGGCACTGGCGGCGCGCCGTTGTTCGCCGATTGCGCGGCACGCTTTGAGTGTGAAAAGTACCAGCAGCTGGACGGTGGCGATCACTGGATCCTGGTGGGCAAGGTAGTGGCCTTTGATGACTTTGGCCGCTCGCCGCTGCTGTACCACCAGGGCGCCTATTCAATGGTGCTGCCGCATACCCGCATGACCCAAGGCGCAGAGGGGCAGGCACCGAGCAGCCACTTCCAGGGCCGCCTACAGCACAACCTGTACTACCTGATGACCCAGGCGCTGCGTGCCTACCAGGCTGACTACCAGCCACGCCAGCTGTGTACCGGCCTGCGCACCAGCGAGGCACGCATGCTGATGGTGCTGGAGAACGATGCGGGCCTGAGCCTGAACGAGCTGCAACGCGAAGTGGCGATGCCGGCTCGGGAGATCGAGGAAGCGGTTGCCAACCTCAAGCGCAAAGGGCTGATTGCCGATGACGAAGGGCGAGTGCGACTATCGGTGAAGGGCGTGGACGAGACCGAGGCGTTGTGGACCATTGCCCGGCAACAGCAGGACAAGGTGTTCGGGCAGTTCAGTGAACAGCAGCTGGAGACTTTCAAGACCGTGCTCAAGGCCCTTATCAACATCTGAACATTGCTTTGGATGGCACCGGCAAAGCCGGTGCCATCCAACCAGAAGCCTCAGTAGACACCACCCCCGGTACTGGGGACTACCACTGTATCCTTGAACTTCCCCGCCAGCTCGCGCAGCCCGCGCATCAGCACCGTGGTATCCACACCCACCGCCACAAACGCCGCACCCAACTCGATGTAGCGCCGCGCCAGTTTCTCGTCCGCGCTGAGAATGCCGGCGGCTTTGCCCGCCTTGCCAATGCGCACGATCGCGTCTTCAATCGCCGCCTGCACCTCCGGGTGCCCGGGGTTGCCGCGATGCCCCATGGCCGCACTCAGGTCCGCAGGCCCGATGAACACGCCATCCACACCTTCCACCGCAACGATCTCGTCCAGGTTGGCCAGGCCTTCCTTGTTCTCGATCTGCACCAGCAGGCACATTTGCTCATCGGCGTGGTCCAGGTAACCGGGGAGGGTATTCCAGCGCGAAGCCCGCGCCAGCGCGCTGCCCACCCCGCGAATGCCCTTGGGCGGGTAATGCATGGCCTTGACCAGTTGCCGCGCCTGTTCGGCAGTTTCCACCATCGGCACCAGCAAGGTTTGTGCGCCGATATCCAGCACCTGCTTGATCAGCGCGGTATCGCCGATCACCGGGCGGATCACCGCCTGGCTGGGGTAGGGTGCCACCGCCTGCAACTGGGCGAGCATGCCGCGCAGGTCGTTGGGCGCGTGCTCGCCGTCGATCAGCAGCCAGTCGAAACCGGCATTGGCCGCCAACTCGGCGCAGTAGGCATCGGCCAGGCCGAGCCACAGGCCGATTTGCGGTTCACCGCTGTGCAGGCGTTGCTTGAAGTGGTTGATGGGCATGTCCATGGGCAGGTCCTTAAACGAAGCGGCAGGCGATGGAGCCGAGCATGTCGTAGTCGACGTGGAAGGTGTCACCTGGGCGAGCGGCGACCGGGCGGGTGAACGAACCCCCAAGGATGATCTGGCCGGGCTGCAAGGTGACGTCGTACGGCGCCAGTTTGTTGGCCAGCCAGGCAACGCCTTTGGCCGGGTGGTTGAGCACGGCGGCGCTGACCCCGGATTCCTCGATCACGCCATTGCGGTAGAGCACCGCCGGCACCTTGCGCAGGTCGATTTCGGTGGGGCGCACGGCCCGCCCGCCCATCACCACGCCGGCATTGGCGGCGTTGTCGGAGATGGTGTCGAACACCTTGCGGGTGGCCTGGGTTTGCGGGTCCACCTGCTGGATGCGCGCGTCAATGATTTCCAGCGCCGGGATCACCCACTCGGTGGCGTCCAGCACATCAAACACGGTGATGTTCGGGCCCTTCAGCGGCTTGCCGAGGATGAACGCCAACTCCACTTCAACCCGCGGCACGATGAAGCGCTCGAAGGGGATGTCGCTGCCTTCGTCGAACAGCATGTCGTCGAGCAAGGCGCCGTAGTCGGGCTCGGTGATGTTCGACGACACCTGCATGGCGCGCGAGGTCAGGCCGATCTTGTGGCCCACCAGCTTGCGCCCGGCGGCGATCTTTTTTGCCACCCAGGCGCGCTGAATGGCGTAGGCGTCTTCGATGGTGATTGCCGGTTGCTCCAGCGAGAACTGGCGCACTTGCTCGCGGGAGCGTTCGGCCTGGTCGAGGCGGTCGGCGGCGTGCTGGATGAAAGCGTTGTCTAGCATGGGGGCGGTCTCTTGATTCAAGGGTTGACGATGGCAGCCTGGGTGCGCAGCACCAGCAGGCCGCCCAGGGCGATGAAGACGGCGAGTACGTACAGGGCCAGGCTGGCGCTATGGGTGGTGTCGCGCACCCAGCCGATGAAGTAGGGCGTGAAGAACGAGGCGATGCTGCCCAGCGAGCTGATCAGGGCAATGCCGGCGGCCTGGGTACGTGCGTTGAGGAACGCCGGCGGCAGTTGCCAGAACATCGGCAGCGCAGCGCTGGCGCCCATGCCGGCCAGCACCAGGCCGGCCATTACCGGCAGCGCCTGCTCGGGGGCAATGGCCGCAATGGCGATGCCGATGGCAGCCATCAGCAGCGGTACGCACAGGTGCCAGCGGCGTTCGCGTTGGCGGTCGCTGGAGCGCCCGCACGCCAGCATGAACACGCAGCCGGCCACGTACGGCACAGCGCTGAGCAGGCCGACACTGGCGTCGCTGGCCACACCGGCACTGTGAATCAGGCTGGGCATCCAGAACGCCAGGGTGTTCACCGCCAGCATCACCGCGCAATAAACCGCCACCAGCAGCCACAGCGCACGGCTGGCGAAAATGGCGCCGAACGAGGTTACGGACTTGCGCTGTTCTTCCTCACCGAATTGCGCGCGCAGCGTGGCTTTCTGCTGCTCATTCAGCCAGCTCACCCGCTCGAAGTGCTCCGGCAAAACGGCCAGTACCACCAGGCCCAGCAACACCACCGGCGCCCCTTCGAGCAGGAACATCCACTGCCAGCCACGCAGCCCGCCCGTGTCGTGCATGAAGGCCAGGATGGCCCCGGACACTGGCCCGCCGACCACTCCCGCCAACGGCACGGCAATGGCGAACAGCGCGGTGACCTGGGCGCGGCGCCCGGCCGGGTACCAGCGGTTGAGGTAAACCAGAATGCCCGGGAAGAACCCGGCCTCGGCCGCGCCCAGGGCAAAGCGCAACAGGTAGAACGCGCTGCTGCTTTCGATCAGCAGCATGCTGGTCGACAACAGCCCCCACACCACCATCAGGCAGGCGATCCAGCGGCGTGGGCCAACGCGGTCGAGCATCAGGTTGCTGGGGACGCCGAACAGCGCATAGGCAATGAAGAACAGCCCGGCACCCAGGCCATAGACCGTGTCGGACAAGTGCAGGTCCTGGCTCATCTGCATCTTGGCGAAGCCGATGTTGATGCGGTCCAGGTGGGCGAACAGGTAGCACACCAGCAGCAGCGGCATCAGCCGCCAGGTGACTGCCCGATGGGTACTGTCGGCCCGTTCAGCGTTTGCCTCGCGCGGCGAGGCTTGTTCGAGTGTGCTCATGTTTTTGTACTTGTTCTGTAATGAGTCGGGGAGGGCGTGGTTTGAGCCGGCGCGCTAGCGGTTGAACAGTGGGTGCAAGGTGCTGTGCTTGGCGTCGTAGACCTGGGCGGTGCTGTGGTCGATCTGCACGGTGATGCCGATCGGGCGCTGTTGCAGCAGTGGGTCCAGGCGCGCTTTCAACACTGCCAGCAAGCTGTCGCCCACTGTTTTGTGCACCTCGGCGCTACGGCCGCTAGCCATGCGCAGGTTGGCGTACAAGAAGCCGTATTCGCCTTTGCCATCGGCCACCGCGCAATGGGCGGCGGGGTAGGCCAGCACGCGGGTACCGCCAGTGGGGAACACGGCTTTGCCTTCGGCATCGCGCTGTTCGAGCATGGTGTCGGCCAGGGCGCGGCACAGGCCGGGGATGTCGGCGTCGGTTTCCAGGTCGGGGGTGTAAAGCAGAACCAGGTGTGGCATGGGGGCCTCCTCGGTGAGGGGCGGCTGGCCACCCGCCAGGGCGACCAGCCGCGAACGGGTGGGTTACAGGCGGCTGGTGGGCACCACGGCGGCCGGGTTGGCGGCCTGGGCAGCGGGGATGGCACCACCGTCCTGCGGGGTGACCGGGAAGATCGCGTTGATCTGGCCGGTGCCGGAAGAGCCGAAGTAGGGCGTGACCACTTCGGCCTTGCCGTCGTAATCGGACCAGCCCAGCGCACCCAGCAGCATTGCCGTGTCGTGCATGAAGCCTTCACCGTGGCCTTTGGCGGCGTACTCCGGCAGCATCCCGCAGAACGCTTCCCACTCGCCGTCCTGCCACATTTGCACCACACGGTGGTCGAGGGTTTCGAGGAACGGGCTCCACACCTTGGTGGCAAAGTCCGGCGCCTGGCCGTTCTGCGCGAAGCGGTGCGACAGCGAGCCGCTGGCCAGGAACGCCACGGTGCCGTCGTAGTGGTCTTCTACTGCCTTGCGCATGGCCCAGCCCAGGCGGGCACTGTCGGCCAGGTAGTGCGAGGTGCACAGTGCCGAGACCGAGACCACCTTGAAGTGCTGGTCCTGGTTCATGTAGCGCATGGGCACCAGGGTGCCGTATTCCGGGGCGAGGGTTGTGGCGTGGTGGGCCATGGTTTCGACGTTGAAGCGGTTGCACTCTTCGGCCAGCAGCTTGCCCAGCTCGGGGTTACCGGGGAATGCGTAGGGCATGTTGCTGATGAAGTGCGGCAGCTCGTTGCTGGTGTACACGCCCTCGAAATGCGGCCCGCACAGCACGTGGTAGTTGGCGTTGACCAGCCAGTGCGTGTCGAACACGACGATGGTGTCCACGCCCAGCTCACGGCAACGGCGGCTGATTTCGTGATGCCCGTCGATGGCCGCCTGGCGAAAGCCCTGGCGCGGGCCTGGCAGTTCGGACATGTACATGGACGGTACATGGGTAATCTTGGCAGTGAGAGCGAGTTTGCCCATGGGGGTCTCCGATAAGACGCTGTTGTTGTTTTGGGGCTGACCCGGTCCCTTGTAGGAGCGGCCTTGTGCCGCGATGGGGCGCACAGCGGCCCCGGCGATATCTGCGGCGAGGCTGAAATCCAGGGGCCGCTGCGCGCCCCATCGCGGCACAAGGCCGCTCCTACAGGGACGGTGTAAACCGCACAGAGGGTTAAATGCCCCAGCGAGGAATGTGGTGGTTACCCATGGAAATACACACGTTCTTGATCTCTGCAAAGACCTCGAAGCTGTACTGCCCACCTTCACGCCCGGTACCCGAACCTTTCACGCCGCCGAACGGCTGGCGCAGGTCGCGTACGTTCTGGCTGTTGATGAACACCATACCGGCCTCGATGCCGCGGGCCAGGCGATGGGCTTTGCCGATGTCCTGGGTCCAGATGTACGAGGCCAGGCCGTACTCGGTGTCGTTGGCCAGTTGCAGCGCCTCGGCTTCGTCCTTGAACGGGATCAGGCACACCACCGGGCCGAAGATTTCTTCCTGGGCAATGCGCATCTTGTTGTTCACGTCGGCGAACACGGTGGGCTGGATGAACTGCCCTTTGGCCAGGTGCGCAGGCAGGTTGGCCGGGCGCTCCAGGCCCCCGGCGACCAGGCGTGCACCTTCTTCGATGCCAATGCGGATGTACCCGGTGACCTTGTCATAGTGCTGCTGGGTGATCATCGAACCGACCTGGGTTTTCGGGTCGGTCGGGTCACCTACGATCAGGCGCTTGGCGCGCGCCGCAAACTCGGCGACAAACTGCGGGTACACGCTTTCCTGGATGAAGATGCGGCTGCCGGCGGTGCAGCGTTCGCCGTTCAGCGAGAAGATGGTGAACAGCGCGGCGTCCAGCGCACGTTCCAGGTCGGCGTCCTCGAAGATCAGCACCGGCGACTTGCCGCCCAGTTCCATCGAGTACTTTTTAAGGCCGGCCGTCTGCATGATCTTCTTGCCGGTGGCGGTACCGCCGGTGAAGGAAATGGCGCGCACATCGGGGTGGCGGACCAGTGCATCGCCGGCAGTAGCGCCGTAACCCTGGATCACGTTCAGCACGCCGTTGGGGATGCCAGCTTCAACCGCCAGGCGGCCCAGTTCGTTGGCGGTCAGCGGCGACAGTTCGCTCATCTTCAGCACGGCGGTGTTGCCCAGCGCCAGGCATGGCGCGGTCTTCCAGGTGGCGGTCATGAACGGCACGTTCCATGGGCTTACCAGGCCGCACACACCCACCGGCTGGTACAGGGTGTAGTTGAGCATCTGGTCGTCGACCGGGTAGGTGTGGCCATCCATGCGCGTGCACACTTCGGCGAAGAAGTCGAAGTTGTGCGAGGCACGCGGGATCAGCACGTTCTTGGTCTGGTGGATCGGCAGGCCGGTGTCGAGGGTTTCCAGCTCGGCCAGTTTCGGCACGTTCTGCTCGATCAGCTCACCCAGCTTGCGCATCAGCCGGGCACGTTCCTTGGCCGGGGTGTTGGCCCACTTGGGGAAGGCTTCCTTGGCCGCAGCCACCGCCTGGGCCACTTCCTCGGCGCCACCGCTGGCGACTTCACAGATGGCGTCGCCGGTGGCCGGGTTGTAGTTGATGAGGGTGTCTTTGCTCTCGACCTCACGGCCGTTGATCCAGTGCTTGATCATGCTGCTCATGCCTTGTTGTTCTTGAAGAAGTCAGCTTCGCTGACGATACGGTTGACCAGGCGACCGACGCCTTCCACTTCCACCACCACTTCATCGCCCGGCACCACATCGGCCAGGCCTTCTGGCGTACCGGTGGCGATCATGTCGCCCGGTTGCAGGGTCATGAAGCTGGAGAAATATTCGATGAGGTGCGGGATGTCGAAGATCATGTCCGCCGTGGTGCCTTCCTGCTTCAGCTCACCGTTGATCCAGGTGCGCAGCTTCAGGTTGCTGACGTCCGGCACATCGGCCGCATCGACGATCCATGGGCCGACCGGGGTGGTGGCGTCGCGGTTTTTCACCCGCAGGTTGGGGCGGTAGTAGTTTTCCAGGTAGTCGCGGATGGCGTAGTCGTTACACACGGTGTAGCCGGCAACGTAGGCCAGGGCGTCCTCGCGCTTGACGTTTTTCGCCGCTTTGCCGATCACCGCCACCAGCTCGCACTCGTAGTGCATGTATTCGACATTGTCCGGGCGCCAGGTGACCTGGTTGTGGCCGGTGTAGGTGCCCGGCGACTTGATGAAGGCCAGTGGTTCGGTGGGCGGCGCGAAGGCCAGCTCCTTGGCGTGGTCGGCGTAGTTCAGGCCCAGGGCGAACATGCTGCCGGTGGCGGGTGGCAGCCAGGTGACCTGGTCCTGATGGACCAGGCGGCCGTCGGCAAGGCGCAGGTGATCGTCTTCGACCGTGACATCGTGGGCCTGGCCGTCGAACTGGATACGGGCGTGTTTCACAGGTAATTCCTCACTCGGCGACGATGTGGTTGGTCAGCTTGCCCAGGCCGTCGATCTCGATGTCGACGCGGTCACCTGGCTGTACATCGACGCGGCCCTCGGGGGTTCCGGTGATCAGGATGTCGCCGGCGTGCAGGGTCATGAACTCGCTGATTTCGGCAATCAGCTGCGCCACCGTGCGTACGCAGTTGGCGGTGTTGTTGTGCTGGCGCAGTTCGCCGTTCACATACAGGCGCAGGCCCAGGGCATCGGGGTTGGCCACTTGGCTGGCGGGTACCAGTTCAGGGCCGACCGGGCAAAAACCATCACGGCACTTGGCCTTGACTGCCGGGCGGTAGTAGCTGTCTTCGGGCAGGCTCACTTCGTTGACGATGGTGTAGCCCGCCACATGCTCCAAGGCATCGGCCACGCTGACGCGGCTGGCGTCCTTGCCAATCACCACTCCCAGCGCCGGGCCGGGTTGCACGCGCTGCACGCCGGCCGGGAATACCACCTGGCCTTCATGCTGGTTGCGGGTGTTCGGGGTCTTGACGAACAACACCGGCTTGACCGGCAGTTGCTTGTACGGTGCTTCCACGAACGCCGCTTGGTGCTGCTGCAGCAAACCCTGGTAGTTCAGCGCGACGCCGAACAGGGTGCCGCTGGCAACGTCATGCAGGGCATGGCTCATGCTCTTCTCCTGGCAGTGCAGGGCGGTGGCCGTCCTGCGGATTTCGTTAATGTGTTAATGTTATAGTTAATATGTTAACGATGGTCAAGGGGTGGCCAGTGGCGCCTGCCGGCAAGGCAAGGCAAGGCACCATGGGCCATCGTCAACAGGGTCAAGCGATTTGCGAGCAAGCAGCCATGAGCGACCGGCATCCGATACCGAACATCAATATTGGCCAGGTCTACGACCAGCGCTACAGCGACAGCGAGGTGCATTACGACCGGCTGGGCAACCTGGCGGGCTTTTTCGGGCGCAACATGCCGGTGCACCGGCATGACCGGTTTTTCCAGGTGCATTACGTGAAGTCGGGCACAGTCCGGGTGTATCTGGATGACCAGCAGTACATCGAGGCCGGGCCGATGTTCTTCCTCACGCCACCCACGGTGGCGCACGCGTTCGTCACCGAAGCTGACAGCGACGGGCATGTGCTGACGGTGCGCCAGCAACTGGTGTGGCAATTGATCGAAGCCGATGCCAGCCTGCTGCCGGCGGGCGTGCAGGTGCAGCCAGCCTGTGTGGCGCTGGGCAACCTGCCGGCTGAATACAAGGCCGAGGCGCAGCGCCTGCAAGGCTGGCTGGACGCGTTGAGTGACGAGTTTGCCACGCAGCAACCGGGTCGCGAGGCGGCGTTGCAGTCGCTGACCCGCCTGATCATGATCAGCCTGCTGCGGCTGTGCCCCAACTCGCTGGAATCGACCCCGGCGCGGCATGAAGACCTGAAGATCTTCCACCGTTTCAATGCCCTGATCGAAGCGCATTACCTTGAGCATTGGCCGCTGGCCCGCTACGCGCAGCAGATTGGCGTGACCGAGGCACGGCTGAACGATGTGTGCCGGCGCATCGCCGACTTGCCATCCAAGCGCCTGGTGCTGGAACGGCTGATGCAGGAGGCCAAGCGTTTGCTGTTGTTTTCCGGCAGCACGGCCAACGAAATCTGTTACCAGCTCGGCTTCAAGGACCCGGCCTATTTCAGCCGCTTCTTCAACCGCTACGCCAAGCTCACACCCGGGGAGTACCGCCAGCGGCAGGCAGAATTGCAGTGAAATGGCCATGGCGGCTCACCCGGGTGCTGTTGTTGTTTACAGCGGATGGTCGCAGCCCGCGCGCCGGGCTTGAATGGGTTTTCCGTGGAACAGATTGCACTTTCCATCGTGCATGCCCTTAAATTCGTGAATTGAGAAAAAGCCACAGGTTTGACCATGACCAAGACGCAACCTTCGCTCACGCTAAGCCTGTTGCAGGCCCGAGAAGCCGCGATGGCATTTTTCAGGCCGCTGTTGAACCAGCACGACCTGACCGAGCAGCAATGGCGGGTAATCCGCATCCTCAAGCAGCACGGCGAGCTGGAGAATTACCAGTTGGCGGAGCTGGCCTGCATCCTCAAGCCGAGCATGACCGGGGTACTGGGGCGCCTGGAGCGAGACGGGCTGGTGCGGCGGCAGAAGGCCGTGCAGGACCAGCGACGGGTGTTCGTCAGCCTGACCGAAGGCGGGGAGGCGTGCTTTGCCTCGATGAAGGAAGGCATGGAGGCCAACTACCAGAAGATTCAGGCGCAGTTTGGTGAGGAGAAGCTACAGCAGCTGATGGGGTTGTTGAATGACCTGAAGCGCATCGCGCCATAACGTTCTTCTGGTCTTGCAGGAGCGGCCTTGTGCCGCGAAAGGGCTGCGCAGCAGCCCCGGCGATTTCTGCGGCGAAGCTCAAATCCTGGGGCCGCTACGCAGCCCATTCGCGGCGCAAGGCCGCTCCTACAGGGGATGGCTGCGAGGTACTCAGTACTCCCAGAAAATTCGCTGCAGCTCTTTGCTGTCCTGGGTCTTGGTCATGGCGACCATCGCCAGAATCCGCGCCTTCTGCGGGTTCAGGTCGTGGGCCACGACCCAGTCGTTCTTGTCATCCGGCTGTTCGGCGTTGCGCAGCACGAAACCACCCTGGTTGACGTGCGACGAGCGGATGATCTGCACGCCGTTCTTGCGCAGTTCCTGCAACGCCGGCACCACCCGCGACGACACCGAACCGTTACCGGTACCGGCGTGGATCAGCGCCTTGGCACCGTTCTGCGCCAGTGCCTTGTAGGCGGTGTCGGTCACGTTGCCATAGCCATAGGCAATGTCCACCTGTGGCAGGCTGCTGATCTGCTTGATGTCGAACTCGGAATTGACCGTGTGGCGCTTGGCCGGCAGGCGGAACCAGTAGGATTTGCCTTCCACCACCATGCCCATCGGGCCCCAGGCGCTTTTGAAGGCTTCGGTCTTGATGTTGACCGACTTGCTCACGTCACGGCCCGACTGGATCTCGTCGTTCATGGTCACCAGTACGCCCTTGCCGCGCGACTGCTTGTCGCCGGCCACGGCCACGGCGTTGTACAGGTTGAGCATGCCGTCGGCAGACATGGCGGTGCCCGGGCGCATCGAGCCGACCACCACGATTGGCTTGTCGGTCTTTTCCACCAGGTTGAGGAAGTAGGCGGTTTCTTCGAGGGTGTCGGTGCCGTGGGTAATGACGATGCCGTCGACGTCCTTGCTCTCGGCCAGTTCGGCAACCCGCTTGCCGAGCTTGAGCAAGTCCTCGTTGGTGATGCTTTCAGAGGCGATCTGCATCACTTGCTCGCCGCGTACGTTGGCTATGTCGGCCAGTTCCGGCACGCCGGCAATCAGCTTGTCGATGCCCAGCTTGGCAGCCTGGTAGGTGGCGCTGTTGGCCGCGCTGGCACCGGCGCCGGCAATGGTACCGCCAGTGGCGAGGATGACCACGTTGGCCAGCTTCTGCTGGTTTTCGGCTTCTTTGGCAGAGGCGGTGGTTGGCAGGATCAGCAGCAGGGCGAGTGCGCTGGGGGCGAAGGTTTTAAGTGCGGCATTCATCGTTATTGTTCTCTCTCTTCCTAGTGAGATAGTTATTGAGTCGCGCAGGGCTACAGGCATGTTTCATACCAGCTTGCGTGGACGGCTTTTTGTGGGAGCGGCCTAGTGTCGCGAAAGGGGCGCGCAGCGGCCCCGGATTTCGGCGTTACAGCACGCATCGCCCGGGCCGCTTTGCGACCCTTCACGGCACAAGGCCGCTCCTACAAGGGGCAGTGTTCCATTCGCAATTCCGAACAAGCATAGGAAAAGGTGTTCGGTTTTCCGGAAAAATCTGCATAATCGGCCACAGCAGTGCTTGGCCTCCGACAGCCAAACGGATTTGACAAACAGCAGTCCTGTTTCCATAGTTAGTCAACGCAAACGTTTGCGATCCGATAAAAAACACAAGATTCGGAGTCATCGTCCATGAAACTGCCGTTCCCCGGTCGTCTGCTGGCCCTCGCTGTCGTTTCCTCCCTTTCCCTCGCCCTGCCATTGTCTGCCGCCCACGCAGAAGACAAGCCCAAGGTCGCCCTGGTGATGAAGTCACTGGCCAACGAATTCTTCCGCACCATGGAAGACGGCGCCAAGGACTACCAGAAAACCCACGCCAACGAATTCAACCTGGTCGCCAACGGCATCAAGAACGAGACCGACACTGGCGAACAGATTCGCATCGTCGAGCAGATGATCAATGCCGGCGCCAAGGCGCTGGTGATTGCCCCGGCTGATTCCAAGGCGCTGGTGTCGGTGGTGAAGAAGGCCATGGACCAGGGCGTGGTGGTGATCAACATCGACAACCGCCTGGACCCTGATCTGCTGAAGAGCAAAAACATCAGCGTGCCGTTCGTTGGCCCTGACAACCGCAAAGGCGCGCGCCTGGTCGGTGACTACCTGGCCAACGAGAAGCTCAAGGCCGGCGACCAGGTGGGCATCATCGAAGGGGTGCCGACCACCACCAACGCCCAGCAGCGCACCGCCGGCTTCAAGGACGCCATGGATGCCGCGCAGATGAAAATCGTCTCGGTACAAAGCGGCAATTGGGAAATCGACAAAGGCAACGCCGTCGCCGCCGCCATGCTCAACGAATACCCCGAGCTGAAAGCCTTGCTGGCCGGCAACGACAGCATGGCGCTGGGCGCCGTATCTGCCGTGCGCGCCGCCGGCAAGACCGGCCAGGTGCAAGTGGTGGGCTATGACAACATCAACGCCATCAAGCCGATGCTTGCCGATGGTCGCGTGCTTGCCACCCTCGATCAGGCCGCCAGCCAGCAGGCGGTGTACGGCATCCAGGCTGCGCTGAAAATGGTCAAGGGCGAGAAACCTGATGTGGATGCCGACAACGTCATCCAGACCCCGGTCGAACTCATCACCAAGAAGCCCTGACGCTGCCAGGAGAAACGGCCATGCCTGCATCGGCCAACGAAGTGGTGCTCGCCGCCAGCGGCCTGGGCAAGACCTACGCCCAGCCCGTGCTCGGCGAGGTCAGCCTGAACCTGCGGGCCGGCGAAGTGCTGGCCCTGACCGGCGAGAACGGCGCGGGCAAGAGTACGTTGTCCAAGCTCATCAGCGGCCTGGAGGTGCCCACCACCGGGCACATGACCTACCGCGGCCAAGCCTACGCGCCCGGCAGCCGCAGCGAGGCCGAGCGCCTTGGGGTGCGCATGGTGATGCAGGAGCTGAACCTGCTGCCGACGCTGACCGTGGCGGAAAACCTGTTTCTCGACAACCTGCCCAGCCGTTTCGGCTGGATCAGCCACAAGCGCCTGCGCCAGCTGGCCACCGCCGCCATGGCGCAGGTCGGGCTCGATGCCATCGACCCGGATACCCCGGTGGGCGAACTGGGCATTGGCCATCAGCAGATGGTCGAGATTGCCCGCAACCTGATCGGCGACTGCCATGTGCTGATCTTCGATGAGCCCACCGCGATGCTCACCGCGCGCGAGGTGGAGCTGCTGTTCACCCAGATCGAGCGCCTGCGCCAGCGTGGCGTGGCCATCGTCTACATTTCCCACCGCCTGGAAGAACTGCAGCGTGTTGCACAGCGCATCGTCGTGCTGCGCGACGGCAAGCTGGTGTGCGACGAGCCAATCCAGCGCTACAGCAGTGCCGAACTGGTCAACCTGATGGTCGGCCGCGAGCTGGGCGAACATATCGACCTGGGCCGCCGGCAGATCGGCGCGCCGTTGCTCAAGGTCGACAAGCTCAGCCGTGCTGACAAGGTGCGCGAGGTGTCGTTTGAGGTCAGGGCAGGGGAGATCTTCGGCATTTCCGGCCTGATTGGTGCCGGCCGTACCGAGCTGTTGCGGCTGATCTACGGCGCCGACCGTGCCGACAGTGGCAGCATCGCGCTCGGCCAACCCCTACAAACCGTCACCATCGACTCGCCCAAGGCGGCCGTAAAGGCGGGTATCGCGCTGATTACCGAAGACCGCAAAGGCGAGGGCCTGCTGCTGACGCAGTCGATCAGCGCCAACATCGCCTTGGGCAACCTGGGCGCGGTGTCACGCGCTGGCGTGCTTGACGGCCAGGCAGAGCAGGCCTTGGCCGAGCGCCAGATCCAGGCCATGCGCATTCGCAGTGCCGGCGCCCACCAGGTTGTGGGCGAGCTGTCTGGCGGCAACCAGCAGAAGGTGGTGATTGGCCGCTGGCTGGAGCGCGACTGCCAAGTGCTGCTGTTCGACGAGCCCACCCGAGGCATCGACGTGGGTGCCAAGTTCGACATCTATGGCCTGCTGGCCGAACTGGCGCGCCAGGGCAAGGCGCTGGTGGTGGTGTCCAGCGACCTGCGCGAGCTGATGCTGATCTGCGACCGCATCGCCGTGCTGTCGGCCGGTCGCCTGATCGACACCTTCGAGCGTGATCATTGGAGCCAGGACCAGCTGCTGGCCGCAGCCTTTGCCGGTTATCAGAAACGTGACGCACTGCTGCACGATGCAGCCCCCAGGATGGACGCATGAAAACCACCCCGCTCGATAGCCAACGCGCCGCCCCTGTGCGCCGCAGTGGCACCTACTTTGGCCTGGGCACCTACCTGGGCCTGGCTGGCGCCTTGCTGGCGATGATTGTGTTGTTCTCGTTCCTCAGCAGCCACTTCTGGTCCTACAACACCTTCAGTACCTTGGCCAACCAGATCCCCGACCTGATGGTGCTGGCGGTGGGCATGACCTTTGTCCTGATCATCGGCGGCATCGACCTGTCGGTGGGCTCGGTGCTGGCCCTGGCGGCTTCTGCCGTGAGTGTGGCCATCCTCGGCTGGGGCTGGGACGCGCTGCCGTCGGCGCTGCTGGGCATGGCCGTGGCCGCACTGGCCGGCAGCATTACCGGCGGCGTTACGGTGGCCTGGCGTATTCCGTCGTTCATCGTCTCGCTTGGCGTGCTGGAAATGGCCCGCGGCCTGGCCTACCAGTTCACCGACTCGCGCACCGCCTATATCGGCGATGCCTATGCGTGGTTTTCCAACCCGGTTGCCTTTGGTATTTCGCCAGCGTTCATCATTGCCTTGCTGGTGATCGTACTGGCCCATCTGGTGCTGACCCGCACGGTGTTCGGCCGCTACCTGATCGGCATTGGTACCAACGAAGAGGCCGTGCGCCTGGCAGGTATCGACCCGCGCCCGTACAAAGTGCTGGTATTTGCCCTGATGGGGCTGCTCGCAGGCTTGGCTGCGCTGTTCCAGATATCGCGCCTGGAGGCGGCCGACCCCAATGCCGGCTCCGGCCTGGAGCTGCAGGTGATCGCCGCCGTGGTGATCGGCGGTACCAGCCTGATGGGTGGGCGTGGCTCGGTCATCAGCACCTTCTTTGGCGTATTGATCATCTCCGTACTGGCCGCCGGGCTGGCTCAGATTGGCGCCAGTGAGCCGACCAAACGCATCATCACCGGGGCGGTGATCGTCATCGCCGTGGTGCTCGACACTTACCGCAGCCGGCGTGCAGCCCGGCGGAACTGACAATATGGCAACCATCAAAGACGTCGCGGCACTGGCGGGCATTTCCTACACGACCGTGTCCCATGTACTGAACAAGACCCGACCGGTGAGCGAACATGTGCGGCAGAAGGTTGAAGCCGCCATTATCGAGCTGGACTACGTGCCCAGCGCGGTGGCGCGCTCACTCAAGGCGCGCAGCACGGCCACCATCGGCCTGCTGGTGCCCAACAGCGTCAACCCGTACTTCGCCGAGCTGGCGCGGGGCATTGAAGACGCCTGTGAGCGCAACGGCTACTGTGTGATTTTGTGCAACTCCGATGACAACCCACAGAAGCAGCGCAGTTACCTGCGCGTGCTGCTGGAAAAGCGTATCGATGGCCTGGTGGTGGCCTCGGTGGGCCAGGACAGCGACCTGCTGCAAAGCCTGGCCTGCGTACGCACGCCGATGGTTATCGTCGACCGTGAACTGGAAGGCGTCGATGCCGACCTGGTGCGCATCGACCACGAGCAAGGCGCCTACCTGGCCACCCAGCATCTGCTGGAGCTTGGGCACCGCGATGTCGCCTATATTGGTGGCCCCGCCGAAACCGGGGTTACCCAGCTGCGCCTGAACGGCTTCCGCCGTGCCATGGCCGAGGTCGGCGTGCCGGTGCTGGGCAGCCGTGTGCTGCACTGCGACTTCACCAGCCCGGGTGGGCATGCCGCAGCAGCGCAGGTGCTGGAGGGCAAGCGGCCCACGGCGATTTTTGCCGGCAACGACATGATCGGTTTCGGCGTGCTGCGTGCTGCGGCCGAACGCAATATCAGCGTGCCCGGCGAGCTGTCGGTGATCGGCTTCGACGACATCGAGCTGAGCCGCTACGTGTATCCGCCGTTGACCACCGTGGGCCAGTCGATTCGCGAGCTGGGCGAGAGCGCCGCCTCACTGTTGCTGACACGTATAGGAACACCCCGGCAAGGCGCGGCGGAGCAACGCATTGTTGCCCCGCGCATCGTGCTGCGTGAGTCCACCGGGCCGCGCCCGGACTTGTTCAACGATTACCGCTAACGCTAAGGAAACGTCATGAATGCCAAGGTTGTGGTGGTCGGCAGCCTCAATATGGACCTGGTGGCCCGCGCCCAGCGCCTGCCCCGGGCCGGCGAAACACTCCCCGGCGAAAGCTTTTTCACCGTACCGGGCGGCAAAGGCGCCAACCAGGCGGTGGCGGTGGCGCGGCTCGGCGGCAGCGTGGCAATGATCGGCAATGTGGGTGACGATGACTATGGCCGGCAACTGCATCGGGCCCTGTATGTCGAGGGCATCGATTGCCAGGGCGTCAGCACCTGCCCAGGGGTGTCCAGCGGTGTGGCACTGATTACCGTGGATGCTGCCAGCCAGAACTGCATCGTCATCATTCCTGGCGGCAACGGCCTGCTGACGCCGCAGTCGGTACAGCGCTTCGATGCCTTGTTACAGGCTGCCGAGGTGGTCATTTGCCAGCTGGAAGTGCCGGCCGATACCGTGGCCTGGACCCTGACGAGGGCGCATGAACTGGGCAAACAGGTGATCCTGAACCCGGCGCCGGCCACCGGCCCCTTGCCGGCGGACTGGTTTGCGCGCATCGATTACCTCACGCCTAACGAAAGCGAGGCCGAAGCCCTGACCGGGGTGGCAGTCACCGACCAAGACAGTGCCCGGCGTGCTGGCGAGCGCTTGCTACAGCTGGGGGCGGGTAAAGTGATCATCACCCTGGGGGCCCAAGGGGCCTTGCTGATTACTGCGCAGGGCCATCAGCACTATCCGGCGCTTGTGGTGCAACCGCTGGACACCACCGCTGCTGGCGATACCTTCATTGGTGGCTTTGCTGCCGGCCTGGTACGGGGGTTGGAGGAGGGCGAGGCCATTGCCTTTGGCCAGCGTGCCGCCGCCTTGTCGGTTACCCGTGCCGGTGCCCAGCCGTCCATTCCCTACTTGGCGGAGCTGACACCATGAAGAAAACCCCCTTGCTGAACGTTGCCTTGTCGCGGGTCATTGCCGGCATGGGGCATGGCGATATCCTGGTGATCGGCGATGCCGGGCTGCCGGTGCCGCCGGGCGTGGAGCTGATCGACCTGGCCATTACCCCCGGTCTGCCGGATTTCGCCAGCGTGTTGCGGGTAGTGCTGAGCGAGTTGCAGGTAGAACGCCATGTGCTGGCTGAAGAAATGCAGAAAGTAGTGCCGCCTGCGCTGGTCGAGATCGAGCGACTCAAGGGCAAGCTGGGCAAGCGCGAATGGCTGAGCCATGAAGATTTCAAGGTGCTGTCGCGCAGTGCTCGCGCGGTGGTGCGTACCGGTGAATGCCAGCCTTACAGCAACATCGCCCTCATCTCCGGCGTGACTTTCTGACAGCCACCGCGCTTTTTGTAGGAGCGGCCTTGCGTCGCGATGGGGCGCGAAGCGGCCCCAGATTTTCAGCTTCGCAGCAAAACTTTCCGGGGCCGCTTCGCGCCCCATCGCGGCACAAGGCCGCTCCTACAGGGGGCTGCGGTGTGTTTGTGTCCTGTGTTCTGGCAACAAGGAGTGCCCTATGCTCAAACCCCTGCTACAAGGAATCGCTTTCATGGCCACAGCCACCACCCTCCAGGCGGCCCCCATCGACTTGATCATAGACACCGACCCCGGCGCCGACGACGTGGTCGCGCTGTTCCTGGCCATGGCCTCGCCTGACGAGCTCAATATCCGTGCCATCACCACCGTGGCCGGCAACGTGCGCCTGGATAAAACCTCGCGCAACGCCCGCCTGGCCCGCGAATGGGCGGGGCGCGAAGACATCCCGGTGTACGCCGGCGCCGGCCGCCCACTGGTGCGCGCGCCGATCTACGCCGCCGACGTTCATGGCGAAGAAGGCCTTACCGGTGTGCAGGTGCACGAGCCGAAAGCGGCCCTGGCCCAGGGTAATGCCGTGCAATACCTGGTCGATACCCTCGGCGCAGCCAAACCGCACAGCATCACCGTCGCCATGCTTGGCCCGCAAACCAACCTGGCCCTGGCGTTGATCCAGCGCCCGGACATCGCCCAGGGCATCAAGGAGGTGGTGGTGATGGGCGGCGCCCACTTCAATGGCGGCAACATCACCCCGGCAGCGGAATTCAACCTCTACGCAGACCCGCATGCCGCCGAAGTGGTGCTGGCCAGCGGTGTACCACTCATCTACCTGCCGCTGGACGTCACCCACAAGCTGCTGACCAGCGACGCCCGCCTGAAACAATTGGCAGCCGTGAACAATCAGGCCAGCAAGCGCGTGGTCGATATCCTCAATGCCTACATCACCCACGACATGGACCTGTACGGCATGCCCGGCGGCCCGGTGCATGACGCCAGCGTCATTGCCTACCTGTTGAAGCCCGAGCTGTTCAGCGGCCGACGCATCCATATGAGCATCGACAGCCGCGAAGGCCCGACCTTCGGCCAGACCATTGCCGACTGGTACGGCGTACTCAAGCAGCCGGCGAATGTGCTGTGGGTAGAGCAGGGCGATGCCCAGGGGCTGTTCGACCTGCTCAGCGCACGTCTGGCGCGATTGGAATAGCCGCGTGCGGCGCGTAGCGCTCGAACACCTGGTCGATGAAGCTGCGTGCCGCCTCGGCGCCGTTGTCCCGTACCAACAGGTCGATGGCGATCAACAGCAATTCTTCCGGTGTGCCAGGGCTGTACGCGCTCTGGCCCTCGGCCCATTTGACCTTGATGTCGGCATCGATGCTGTGGGTACTCATGAAAAGCTCTCGCTGGGGGCCCGGAACGAAGGGGGAACACCTGACCCTGGTGCTCGATGGAGGCGGGATGCGCTCCACTTCTTGCAGCAAATCATGGCTTTGCGCCAGTGACCGTGCGCGCTAAGCATATGGCAAACGCAGGGGGTTGTGCAAAATCCGGTCACGATTGCTTTTCGCCTCGGTGCTAGAGTTCAGGCAGACTTGACCGGTTTTGCAACGAACACTGAGCGGAGCTGTCGGAATAGACAGTTCCCGGACCCATTTAGGAGGCTTCATGTTCCGTACCCGTGCTTACCTGGCAACCCTGGCGGTGGCTGCTGTCCTGGCTGGTTGCAGCACAGGTGGCAACGCTGGTGGCGATGCGCCGGCCGCATCGGCTGGCAACGATGGCCGCTGCGAAGCCAGCGGCGCCGATTTTGCCATTGGCAAACCAGGCAGCGCCGAGCTGCTGGAGCAGGCGCGCAAGGCCAGTGGCTCGCAGACAGCACGCATCCTCAAACCGCACGATGTAGTAACCCTGGAATACCGCTCCGACCGCCTGAACCTGAACGTGGACGAGCAAGGCAAGGTAACCCGCGTCAACTGCGGTTGATGCAGCTCCAAAGGCCCATGCGGTCCCTGTAGGAGCGGCCTCGTGCCGCGAAAGGGCCGCAAAGAGCAGCGTATACCGCCTGGTAAGCGCCCATAAAAAAACCCGCCACAAGGGCGGGTTTTTTCACAGCTTCCGAATTACTCCGGACGAACCTGAGCAGCCTGCATGCCCTTCTGACCGCGCTCGGCGACGAAGGAAACTTGCTGACCTTCTTTCAGGCTCTTGAAGCCGTCGGATTCGATGGCCTTGAAGTGAACGAACAGGTCGTCGCCGCCGCCTTGTGGGGTGATGAAGCCGAAGCCTTTCTCATCATTGAACCATTTGACGGTGCCGGTTTGGCGATTGGACATGGGATGAATCTCCAGAAACTTGAAATTTTTCGAAGTGCCTAGACGCCTGAGCTGTCTGGCACAGATGACATCATAGTCTAATTCTGCGGAAGTAGCGCCTTTTACCTTCACCGGATGTTGATCCAGCGCAAAATAATGGTCAGCCACCACCGCCTTTAAGGTTTCAGCGCTTCGGTGCACAGGCCTGTTGCACCACGGTCTGGGCCTTCTGCATCAGCTTGGCGTCAACGCCATCCTTGCTGTCCAGGTCGGCAATCTCGGCGTCGGTGAAATTCTTTTTGATCGCTTGTGCGCCGCAATCGCAGTGTTTTTTCGCGGTGGCAGCGTCAACGCCCTGGCTGCCGGCCACTTGCGTGCACTGGGCGGTGTAGGCGGCCTCCTTCCCGGCTGGGAAGTTGCCGGCGTTCGCAGCCACGGGCAGCAGCAGGGCGCCAGCGGCCGCCAGGGCCAGAAGAGACGGAACTCGCATAACCAGTTACTCCTTGGGTTAAGGTCTCATCAAGAGTAGGTTGCTTCCCAAAGTCTGAGCGGTATTTTTCCGCGTTAGTTCACCGCTGCGGTTCAATTTCCAAATATTTCTGCCTGGGGTACAACCCGCGTGCTAGCATGCTCGGCTTGTGGTCGCGCCTGTGCCGGCTGCAGCTATCTTTTTTCTTTCCAGTCACTCTGGTTCGTCCCTTGCAAGCCGAAAGGCTTCTGCCACTGTGAGGCAGGCTTCCTTATGAAGGAAGGCAGGCCGGATCTTGTACTGGCTCATCCCAACCCACGTGACCTTTGGTAGGGGTCACCACTAGGAGAGGAGGCGCCATGCCCACTATTACTCTTCCCGATGGCAGTCAACGTTCGTTTGATCACGCCGTATCCGTAGCCGACGTTGCCGCTTCCATCGGCGCCGGCCTGGCCAAGGCCACCGTCGCCGGCAAGGTCGACGGCAAACTGGTCGATGCTTGCGACCTGATCAGTCACGACGCCACCCTGCAGATCATCACCCCTAAAGATGAAGAGGGACTGGAGATCATCCGTCACTCGTGCGCCCACCTGGTCGGCCACGCCGTGAAGCAGCTGTACCCGACCGCCAAGATGGTGATCGGCCCGGTTATCGACGAAGGCTTCTATTACGACATCGCCTACGAGCGCCCCTTCACCCCTGAAGACATGGCCGCCATCGAAAAGCGCATGATGGAGCTGATCGAGAAAGACTACGACGTGGTCAAGAAAGTGACCCCGCGCGCCGAAGTCATCGACGTGTTCAAGGCCCGTGGCGAAGACTACAAGCTGCGCCTGGTCGAAGACATGCCGGATGAGCAGGCCATGGGCCTGTACTACCACGAAGAATACGTCGACATGTGCCGCGGCCCGCACGTGCCGAACACCCGCTTCCTCAAGGCATTCAAGCTGACCAAGCTGTCCGGTGCCTACTGGCGCGGTGATGCCAAGAACGAGCAGCTGCAGCGCGTGTACGGCACTGCCTGGGCCGACAAGAAGCAGCTGGCTGCCTACGTTCAGCGCATCGAAGAAGCCGAAAAGCGCGACCACCGCAAGATCGGCAAGCAGCTCGACCTGTTCCACCTGCAGGAAGAAGCCCCGGGCATGGTGTTCTGGCACGCCAACGGCTGGACCGTGTACCAGGTGCTCGAGCAGTACATGCGTCAGGTTCAACGCGCCAACGGCTACCTGGAAATCAAGACCCCGCAGGTTGTCGACCGCATTCTCTGGGAGCGTTCCGGCCACTGGTCCAACTACGCCGAGAACATGTTCACCACTTCGTCGGAAAGCCGTGACTACGCGGTAAAACCGATGAACTGCCCGTGCCACGTGCAGGTGTTCAACCAGGGCCTGAAAAGCTACCGCGACCTGCCGCTGCGCCTGGCCGAGTTCGGTGCCTGCCACCGTAACGAGCCGTCCGGCGCCCTGCACGGCATCATGCGTGTGCGTGGCTTCGTACAGGATGACGCGCACATCTTCTGCACCGAAGAACAGGTGAAGAAAGAAGCCGCCGACTTCATCAAGCTGACCCTGGACGTGTACAAGGACTTCGGCTTCAGCGACATCGCCATGAAGCTGTCCACTCGTCCGGCCAAGCGTGTTGGTTCCGAAGAGCTGTGGGACCGTGCCGAAAGCGCACTGGCCGACGCCCTGAACGAATCGGGTCTTGAGTGGGAATACCAGCCAGGCGAGGGCGCCTTCTACGGCCCGAAAATCGAGTTTACCCTGCGCGACTGCCTCGGCCGTAACTGGCAGTGTGGTACCCTGCAGTACGACCCGAACCTGCCAGAGCGTCTGGACGCCAGCTACATCGCCGAAGACAACAGCCGTATTCGCCCGGTCATGCTGCACCGCGCCATCCTCGGTTCGTTCGAGCGCTTCATCGGCATGCTGATCGAGCACTACGCTGGCGTGTTCCCGGCGTGGCTGGCGCCGACCCAGGCGGTGATCATGAATATCACCGACAAACAGGCCGATTTCGCCCTCGAGGTTGAGAAATCTCTGAACGGTAGCGGTTTCCGTGCCAAGTCGGACTTGAGAAATGAGAAGATCGGCTTTAAAATCCGCGAGCATACTTTGCTCAAGGTCCCGTACCTTTTGGTTATAGGGGATCGCGAAGTCGAAACGCAGACCGTTGCAGTGCGTACTCGCGAAGGCGCAGACCTGGGCTCCATGCCCGTCGCCCAATTCGCTGAGCTTCTGACACAAGCGGTTTCCCGGCGTGGTCGCCAAGAATCGGAGTAATGACTATTAAGCGTGAAATGAGAAACGATAAGCGTGCTGTACCGAAGGCCCCGATCAACGAGAATATCTCGGCCCGCGAGGTTCGGTTAATTGGCGCAGACGGCGAGCAGGTTGGCATCGTCTCGATTGATGAAGCGCTGCGTATCGCTGATGAAGCGAAGCTGGATCTGGTAGAAATCTCTGCAGACGCGGTACCACCGGTCTGCAAGGTCATGGACTACGGCAAGCACCTCTTCGAGAAGAAGAAGCAGGCCAACGAAGCCAAGAAAAACCAGAAGCAGATCCAGATCAAAGAAATCAAGTTTCGTCCAGGGACGGAGGATGGGGATTACCAGGTAAAACTACGCAACCTGGTACGTTTCCTTACCGATGGGGACAAGGCCAAGATCTCTCTGAGATTCCGTGGTCGTGAGATGGCCCACCAGGAGCTGGGCATGGAGCTGTTGAAGCGGGTTGAAGCTGACCTGCTTGAATACGGCACCGTTGAGCAGCATCCGAAGATGGAAGGACGCCAGCTTATGATGGTCATCGCCCCCAAAAAGAAGAAGTAATCTCCCGGGCACGGCAGGCCTGATGATTATTGTGTAATTTTTTTCGAATGCGGAGTTCAACATGCCAAAAATGAAAACCAAGAGCGGTGCTGCGAAGCGCTTCCTGAAGACAGCTTCGGGCTTCAAGCACAAGCACGCTTTCAAGAGCCACATCCTGACCAAAATGTCGACCAAGCGTAAGCGTCAACTGCGCGGTGCCAGCTTGCTGCACCCGTCTGACGTGGCAAAAGTCGAGCGCATGCTGCGCGTTCGTTAATTCTGGTTAAGATAGAGGAAGTTACTCATGGCTCGTGTTAAGCGTGGCGTCATCGCTCGTAAGCGTCACAAGAAAATTCTGAAACTGGCTAAAGGTTACTACGGTGCACGCTCGCGCGTATTCCGCGTAGCCAAGCAAGCGGTCATCAAGGCAGGCCAATACGCCTACCGCGACCGTCGCCAGAAGAAGCGTCAGTTCCGCGCACTGTGGATCGCTCGTATCAACGCCGGTGCCCGCAACAACGGTCTGTCCTACAGCCGTCTGATTGCTGGCCTGAAAAAGGCTTCGATCGAAATCGACCGTAAGGTTCTGGCCGATCTGGCAGTGAACGAAAAAGCGGCGTTTGCTGCGATTGTCGAGAAAGCTAAAGCCGTTCTGGCTTAAGTACCCGCGACAATCACCCGGCGGCGCTAGCGCCGTCGGGCATTGAACGTCATCGATAGGGGAAGAGCCTTCAAAGCTCTTCCCCTATTTTCGTATCTGGAGTCTGTACATGGAAAACCTGGATGCGCTGGTCTCCCAAGCCCTAGAGGCCGTGGAGCGCGCTGAAGACATCAATGCCCTGGAACAGATCCGGGTTAATTATCTCGGCAAGAAGGGCGAGCTGACCCAGGTGATGAAGACCCTGGGCAACCTGCCAGCCGAAGAGCGGCCGAAAGTCGGCGCGCTGATCAACGACGCCAAAGAGCGCGTCACCGTTGTGCTCAATGCCCGCAAGGCCGCCTTTGAAGAAGCCGAGCTCAGCGCTCGCCTGGCTGCCGAATGCATTGATGTCACCCTGCCAGGCCGCGGCCAGGCCACCGGTGGCTTGCACCCGATCACCCGTACACTCGAGCGCATCGAGCAGTTCTTCACCCACATCGGCTACGGCATTGCCGAAGGCCCAGAGGTCGAAGACGACTACCACAACTTCGAAGCGCTCAACATCCCCGGCCACCACCCGGCCCGGGCGATGCACGACACCTTCTACTTCAATGCCAACATGCTGCTGCGTACCCACACCTCGCCGGTGCAGGTGCGGACCATGGAGTCCACCCAGCCGCCCATCCGCATTGTGTGCCCGGGCCGCGTATACCGCTGCGACTCGGATATCACCCACTCGCCGATGTTCCACCAGGTCGAAGGCCTGCTGATCGATCGCGATATCAACTTCGCCGACCTCAAGGGCACCATCGAAGAATTCCTGCGGGTGTTCTTCGAAAAAGAACTGGCGGTGCGTTTCCGCCCATCGTTCTTCCCCTTCACCGAGCCGTCCGCCGAAGTCGACATCCAGTGCGTGATGTGTTCCGGCAACGGCTGCCGCGTGTGCAAGCAAACCGGCTGGCTGGAAGTGATGGGCTGCGGCATGGTGCACCCGAGCGTGCTGCGCATGTCCGGCATCGACCCTGAAGAGTTCCAGGGCTTCGCCTTCGGCATGGGCGCCGAGCGCCTGGCCATGCTGCGCTATGGCGTCAACGATTTGCGTCTGTTCTTCGACAACGACCTGCGGTTCCTTGCCCAATTCCGCTAGGCCCAATCGACGCACATTCTAGGAGAACAGCATGAAATTCAGTGAACAGTGGCTGCGCGGTTGGGTAAACCCGCAAGTCTCCCGTGACGAACTGGTCGCCCGCCTGTCCATGGCCGGCCTCGAAGTCGACAGCGTTACCCCCGCTGCCGGCCAGTTCAGCGGCATTGTCGTAGGCGAAATCCTCGCCACCGAACAGCACCCGGACGCCGACAAGCTGCGCGTGTGCCAGGTGACCAACGGCCAGGAAACCTTCCAGGTCGTGTGCGGCGCGCCTAACGCCCGCCCAGGCATCAAGATCCCGTTCGCCATGATCGGTGCCGAGCTGTCTGGCGACTTCAAGATCAAAAAGGCCAAGCTGCGCGGCGTCGAGTCCTTCGGCATGCTGTGCTCGGCGGCCGAGCTGGAAATCAGCGAAGAGAACGACGGCCTGCTGGAACTGGCGGCTGACGCCCCAGTTGGCGAAAACATTCGCACCTACCTGAGCCTGGACGACGCCAGCATCGAAATCGGCCTGACGCCGAACCGTGGTGACTGCCTGTCCATCGCCGGCCTGGCCCGTGACGTCAGCGCGCTGTACGACACCCCGGTCACCCGCCCGGTGGTGCCTGCCGTAGCGCCTGCCCACGACGAAGTGCGCCCGGTCGAAGTCAGCGCCCCGGCGGCCTGCCCACGCTACCTGGGCCGCGTTATCCGTAACGTCGACCTCAGCAAGCCGACCCCACTGTGGATGGTCGAACGCCTGCGCCGCAGCGACGTGCGCAGCATCGACGCCGCCGTCGACATCACCAACTACGTGATGCTCGAACTCGGCCAGCCGATGCACGCCTTTGACCTGGCAGAAATCAATGGCGGCATCCGCGTACGCATGGCCGAAGAGGGCGAAAAGCTCGTCTTGCTCGACGGCCAGGAAGTTGCCCTGCGTGCCGACACCCTGGTCATCGCCGACCACACCCGCGCCCTGGCCATCGCCGGCGTCATGGGTGGCGAGCACAGCGGTGTGAACACCGAAAAAACCCGCGACCTGTTCCTGGAAAGCGCCTTCTTCGAGCCGATTTCCGTCGCCGGTAAAGCCCGCTCCTACGGCTTGCACACCGATGCCTCGCACCGCTACGAGCGCGGCGTCGACTCGCAGCTGGCCCGCGAAGCCATCGAGCGCGCCACCCAGCTGCTGCTGGACATCGTCGGCGGCGAAGCCGGCCCGGTGGTCGAAGCTGTCAGCGAACAGCACCTGCCGCAAGTGGCCCCGGTCACCCTGCGCGCTGAACGCATCACCCAGATGCTCGGCATGGAAATGGACCCAGCCCAGGTCGAGCAACTGCTCAACGCCCTGGAGCTGACCACCACCAAGAGTGGCGGCTCTGAAGGTGTAGCGCAGTGGACCGTCAACGTCCCAAGCCACCGCTTCGACATCAGCCTGGAAGTGGACCTGATCGAAGAGCTGGCCCGCCTGTACGGCTACAACAACCTGCCGGTTCGCTACCCGCAAGCCCGCCTGGCCCCACAGGGCAAGCCGGAAACCCGCGGTGACCTGCCAACCCTGCGCCGCCTGCTGGTTGCCCGCGGCTACCAGGAAGCCATCACCTACAGCTTCATCGACCCGAAACTGTTCGAATTGTTCAGCCCGGGCGTAGAGCCGCTGCTGCTGGCCAACCCCATCTCCAGCGACATGGCCGCCATGCGTGCGTCCCTGTGGCCGGGCCTGGTCAAGGCACTGCAGCACAACCTGAACCGCCAGCAAGACCGCGTGCGCCTGTTCGAAAGCGGCCTGCGCTTCGTTGGCCAACTGGGTGACCTGCAGCAACAGCCTATGATCGCCGGCGTCATCACCGGTAGCCGCCTGCCAGAAGGCTGGGCCAACGGCCGCGACGGCGTCGATTTCTTCGACGTCAAAGCCGACGTCGAAGCCTTGCTGGGCTACTCCGGCGCCCTGAGCGATTTCACCTTCAGCGCCGGCAAACACCCAGCCCTGCACCCAGGCCAAACCGCCGCCATCGAGCGCGACGGCAAACTGGTTGGCTACCTTGGCGCCATCCACCCAGAGCTGGCCAAAGCCCTGGGCCTGGACCGCCCGGTGTTCCTGTTCGAGCTGGTGCTGGGCGACGTGGTCGAAGGCCGCCTGCCGAAATTCAGCGAGCTGTCCAAATTCCCGGAAACCCGTCGTGACCTGGCTTTGATTGCAGGACGTGATGTAGCTTCTAGCGCGGTGCTTGAATTAATTCGTGACAATGCAGGCGAATGGCTCACAGACCTCAGGCTGTTTGATGTCTACCAAGGTAAAGGCATTGATCCTGATAGAAAAAGCCTTGCCGTTGGCTTGACCTGGCAGCATCCATCGCGCACTCTTAACGACGATGAGGTGAACACTACCCTGCAAAACATCCTCACCTCGCTTGAACAAAGGTTGAACACCACGTTAAGGAAATAACGGCATGGGTGCTCTGACGAAAGCTGAGATGGCCGAAAGGCTGTACGAGGAGCTAGGGCTTAACAAGCGTGAGGCCAAGGAGCTGGTCGAGCTGTTTTTCGAAGAAATTCGGCACGCACTTGAAGAGAACGAGCAGGTGAAGCTGTCCGGTTTCGGCAACTTCGACCTTCGCGACAAACGCCAGCGGCCGGGCCGCAACCCCAAGACAGGGGAAGAGATCCCGATCACCGCACGGCGCGTCGTCACCTTTCGTCCAGGGCAGAAGTTGAAGGCCCGGGTTGAGGCCTATGCTGGAACCAAGCCATAACGACGAACTGCCCCCCATACCGGGCAAACGCTACTTCACCATTGGTGAAGTGAGTGAGCTTTGTGCGGTAAAACCGCACGTGCTGCGGTATTGGGAGCAGGAGTTCGACCAGCTTAACCCTGTGAAGCGGCGGGGGAACCGGCGGTATTACCAGCGGCAGGACGTGCTGATGATCCGCCAGATTCGTGCGCTGCTTTATGACCAGGGGTTCACCATTGGCGGGGCGCGGTTACGGCTCTCCAGTGATGAGGCTAAGGATGAATCCAGCCAGTACAAGCAGCTGATTCGGCAGATGATTGTTGAATTGGAGGATGTGTTGGTGGTTTTGAAGAAGTGAGCTGGGCTTTTCTGATGAGTGGAAATTTTTTTGAGAAAAAGCTTTCATTTATCAGAGGGTTAGGGTACATTCTTCAACGTCCTCAGCAACATTGAGGACATGCTTCAAGCCCAGTCGGGGCGTAGCGCAGCCCGGTAGCGCACTTGCATGGGGTGCAAGGGGTCGAGTGTTCGAATCACTCCGTCCCGACCATTATTTAAACGATTAAGCCACCTTCGGGTGGCTTTTTTGTTTGTTCAGTAAAAAAGCGCACTGCAAGCCTTGCAGCCAGTTTGCCTGTCAAGCGTGCTCTATACGCATTCGGTATTCTCTTTCGGGATTAGCGCTTGTCGTCCCCAGTGAGGTACTTGACCGAATGCGTCAGTGGCTCAGGGTCCGCTGCCATGAGCCGGGGGGATTTGAACTAGGTAAGTAACATATTGATTAATCTAGAAAACTCAGGTTTGCATTTCAAGCTGGAATACCGATTGGAATACTGCGAGGAGTATTCCTGGCCTACCTATGGCCGGTTCGGTCGCCCGCTATCGGACGACCTAGGTTCAAGCGCGCTCACTGAGATAAACGGCTATGGGATAACAGGTATCACCCCACATTGCGTCCGGGTTATCCAGCACCAGCAGAATAACGACCGGAACCAGCTTGTCGAGCAGGTTGGCGCAGTCACGCAGTTTATCTCGGTTGACGCTGCTGAGATCTAAGTGTCAGTACCTTATCAACCACGGCTGCAGTTCCTGGAGGTTGCTCACCACCAGTCCGAAGTCGGTTTCTATGATTGCCTTCTGCGCCTCTATCAACCGTCCATCAGGTGCGAAGATGACCGGCACCTTGATATTCCAGTCTTCGTCCTACTCGCGCGAATTCAGCGATTCGTCGAGCAAGCGCACACGCAGGCGGCTGTTCGGTGATGTAGGTATTGATGTCCTTCGACGCCTGCTGACGGCTGAGGTCGAAAACAGTCCTAAAGTAGAAGCGTGTGTCTGAAAACTTTACGGGTATCTGGGCTGCTGGGAGTAATTGGTGAGACCAGGCTGAGCCTAGCGCTTTAACCTGTCCTATCTGTTTACCTGTAGGAACAGCCAACATGGATTTCGTCAGCCATTTTACTTTAGGGTGTGGCCATTCGATATCGCTCGCAAGGCAGCTTGCATCATGCGTGCAGATTTCCTGGTCTCACTCGCAGCGAGTTTCTCAATCCTGGTGGGCAGCGGCTTGGTCGTGGTTTGTCGATAGGTTGAAGGATGCGTCGGCGATCTAATGGTCGCGTGCTGAATCTTGGCTTTTCGCTCATGCTTATGCCTGCTTAACCAGTTTAAATCGGTTAAGATCGCTGTTTTTTTCTGGGCGAATTCGATGACTGACCGTTGGCTGAGCGTCGATGAGATTGCAGAACACCTGGGTGTCAGCAAAGACACCGTTTACTCATGGATTTCCAAGCGCAGCATGCCTGCCCACAAGGTGGGTCGTTTGTGGAAATTCCAAAGGTGCGATGTAGACGCTTGGGTGAAAGGGGGTGGGGCGAACGACGATGTGGCACGAGAGCCAGCATGAGCACCGAACGCTACCGTCTGTCGTTTACAACAGGTGGCCTATTTCTACAGGAAGCCCCACTGGTTGCTGAGCGTTACCTATCGCTGCGCGACTGGTCGCAGACTCGTGCTGAGGTGCGTAGTGCCAACCTCCTGCAGGCGCGTACAGCCAGTGCAGCCAAGCGCATTAGCATCGAGTTGTTCGGGCGACTCGTACTGCTCGATGTCGAAGAGCTGGAGGTTCTGGTCGAAGGTAGCCGGCGTGAGCGCAGTTACTTGCTCTGGTCGGCGGTCTGTCGCCGTTATGGCTTCATTCGCGATTTCGCCATTGAGGTACTACACGAATACCACCTCAACCGACGCCACCAGATCATGGCTGCTGACTACGAGGCTTTCTACAACGCTAAGGCACTTTGGCATAAGGAGCTGGACGAGATTGCAGTCTCCACCCAAAAGCGTCTGCGCCATGGTGTATTTCAGATGCTGCGCGAAGCTGGTCTGCTCTCCGAGCAAGGCCAGATCCAGTCTGCGCGGCTTAGTCCGTATCTAGCCCGGCTGATAGCCAAGCAGGGGCGTGAGCATCTGTTGGTTTTTCCTGCCACGGATAGCGAAATTCAGAGGTGGCTTCAATGAGCCGGAAAATCAGTCAGCAGCCGCTGGCCACACGCTTCGAGCATCTGCTTGGCGTTATCAGCAGCCAGCGCTTTATAGAGATGAGAGGGCTGAACAACGATCTGCCCTTTTACATCTGCGAATTCAAAGCTGCTGAAGCTGTGGAGATGGAACGTGTACGCCGGCAGCTGGTAACACGGCTGGCGAACATGAGCATTCCCTGTCTCCAGGGACGAGGCATACAGGTTCTGGAGATCAACCTGTATGACTTGTCTATTGAGTTGCTCAAGGCTCGGGAGGGCAGTAGTGAGGAGGGCAACCTCTGGGATGACCTTCTCGCCGTTGAGCAGGAGGTAGAGAAAGAACTGCTGCTGGAGACTCTGCAGAACGTGCTGGGAGTTGAGGAGTATCTGATCCCCGCTATTGGTGAGCGACTAGCGGCGGCAGAGTACGACGTTTTATTCCTCTCTGGGATTGGTGAGGTGTTCCCCTACATCCGTTCACACAATGTGTTGAACAACCTGCAAAGCACTGCCAAGTGCAAGCCTACGGTGATGTTCTTTCCCGGCGAGTATCGGTATTCGCTGGAGCAGGGGGCCTCGCTGGAGCTATTTGGCTTGCTGCATGACGACAAATACTACCGCGCATTCAACATTTTCGAGACTCAGGCCTGAGGAAGCAGTAGATGGAACTCAACGGCATTTTCCTAAATCCCGTCAGCCGTCCTATCGAAGGGGTGATCAAGGCTGATGATGACGCCAGCCTGTACAACGAGCTGAGCGAGTATGTGCTGACTGACGAGGTCGCCAAGCGCCTGGAGCACTTCCTTGATGCTTACACCGACTACCACGGTGCCAACGGTGTGTGGGTATCTGGCTTCTTCGGGTCGGGTAAATCGCACTTGTTGAAGATGTTGGCGCTACTGTTGGAAAACCGACGAATCGATGGCGCCTCTGCCTTGGATATTTTCCTGCCCAAGATCCATGAGGACGATGAGCTACTGCGAAGCCAGCTCAAGAAGGCCGTTGCCATACCATCGAAGAGCATCCTGTTCAACATCGACCAGAAGGCCGACATCATCAGTAAGACGCAGATCGATGCCTTGCTGTCGGTTTTCGTCAAGGTCTTCAACGAGATGTGTGGCTACTTCGGCAAGCAGGGTTACATTGCCCAGTTCGAACGAGATCTCGACAGTCGCGAGCAGTTCGATGCTTTCAAAGCCGCCTATCAGATCATCGCCAAAAAGCCCTGGGATCGTGGTCGCGAGCAGTCCCTGCTGGAGTCCGGCAACATTGCGAAGGCTTATGCACAGATCACCGGTGAAGACCCGACGCTGGCCAAGGGAATTCTCGACAAGTACCGCACCCAGTACAGCGTCTCCATTGAAGACTTCGGTAACCAGGTCAAAGCGTGGCTAGATAAGCAACCGACCAATTTCCGCCTGAATTTCTTCGTCGATGAGGTAGGCCAATACATTGCCGAAAACACCAAGCTGATGACCAACCTGCAGACAGTCGCTGAAAGCCTGGCGACTAAGTGCCAGGGTAGGGCGTGGATCATTGTTACCGCTCAGGAGGATATGAACTCCGTGCTCGGTGACATGAGCAAGCAGCAGAGCAACGACTTCACCAGGATCCAGGCTCGCTTTGCCAACCGCCTCAAGCTCACCAGCGCTGACGTGGCCGAGGTGATCCAGAAGCGTCTGCTGACAAAGAACGACCGCGGTGCAGACCTACTGAAAACCGTCTATGACCAGCAGTTCAACAACTTTAAGACCTTGTTTGAGTTCGCTGATGGTGGCCAGCATTATCAGAACTACCGAGATTTGCAGCATTTCACCTACTGCTACCCGTTTGTGCCGTACCAGTTTCCGTTGTTCCAGTCGGCCATCCGTGGCATTTCTCAGCACAACGGTTTTGAAGGTAAGGCAAACTCGGTGGGTGAGCGCTCCATGCTCGGTGTCTTTCGCGAGGTGGCCATCGCCATTGATAACCAGCCGGTTGGGCAGCTGGCCACCTTTGATCGAATGTTTGAAGGCATTCGTGGCGCGCTGAAAAGCGCTATCCAGAGTGCGATCAACACCGCCGAGCACCACTTGGGTGACGAGTATGCTGTTCGCGTTCTGAAGGCTCTGTTTCTGGTCAAATACGTCAAGGAGTTCAAAGCCACCCTGCGTAACCTCAGTGTATTGATGCTGGAGCGTTTTGGCGAGGATGTACCCGCCCAGCGTAAGAAGCTGGAAGCTGCACTCAACCTGCTTGAGCAGCAGACCTACATCCAGCGCAATGGCGATCTCTACGAGTACCTTACCGACGAAGAGAAGGATATTGAGGAGGAGATTAAAAATACTGAGGTGGAGTCTGCGGACATTCTCAAGGAGCTTGAAGTTCTGCTGTTTGATGGAGTAATCAAACAGCGAAAGATCCGCTACGACAACGGCCAGGACTACTCCTACACCCGCAAGATGGATGATCGGGCACTCAGCCGAGAGCATGAGCTCACTATCCATGTAGTAACGCCGCTCAGCGACAACTTCGACAATCTCACCGTGCAGCGTATGCAAAGCATGGGGCGTGACGAGCTGCGTGTAGTGCTGCCAGCCGATGCGCGCTTCATGCAAGACCTGACCATGTATAAGCGCACTGAGACGTACACTCGTCAGAACAGCAGTACTCAGCAGGATGCGGTCAAGCGCATCCTCGACTCCAAGAGCTTCCAGAACACCGAGCGCCTTGCAGACATCCAGGAGCGTGCCAAGCACTTGCTGGCAGGTGCCCAGCTGATCATCAATGCTGCTGATATCGAAGCCCCCAGTACTGATGGTCAGACACGAATTCTGAAAGGCTTTTACCAGCTCATCGAAACCACCTATCCGAACCTGCGCATGTTGCGGGATGTACCGTTCAGCGAGGCTGATACTGGCAAGTACCTGCGCCAGGGGCAGGAAGGGCTGCTTGGCAACGATGCGACCAGCCTTAGTGAGCCCGAACAGGAGCTATTGGCTTTTATCCAGACCAACGCCCGCAGTGGTGTTCGCACTACAGTCAAAAGCTTGCTGGAGCGCTTTGAGCGCAAGAGTTACGGCTGGTACTACGCCGCAATTCTCTGCAACCTTGCTTTGCTTTGCGCGCGAGGAAAGGTCGAGGTGCGTCAGGACAGCAATCCCTTAGAAGGGGATCTGCTGGAGCGCAGCCTGCGCAATACCAATGCCCATGCCACGTTAATATTGGAACCGCAGATTGAGTTCAGCGCTTCCCAGGTGCGCGTGCTGAAGGATTTCTTCGCGGACTTCTTTGACCAGCCGGCCGGCAGCAATGAAGCTCGCGCTTTAGCACGTGAAACCATAGACGCGATCAAGGAGCTGGAAATCGATCTGGCTGAGTTGCACGGTCAGAAGGTGCAGTATCCCTTTCTCAGTGCCTTGGACGCTGTGCTGGCGACTCTCAAGGAAATAGCCGCCAAGAGCCCTGCCTGGTTCCTGACGGATCTCTCCCGCGCAGAAGATGCACTGCTCGATGCCAAGGAACAGGTCATCGACCCTGTGCAGCGCTTTATGAAAAGCCCGCAGAAAGAGATCTACGATCAGGCTCGTCTGCTGGTGCAGGAGCAGCAAGAGAATTTTGCCTACGTCGGCTCGGCCGAAGTTGATGCCATTCGAGCCGTGCTCGCTGATGCAAAGCCCTGGCAAGGCAATCGCCTTCAACAAGCTCGGCAGCAGTTGGAGGCGCTTCAGCTCGCCATTGCCAACCAACTGGCCAGCGAACAAAAAGCCAGTGAGCAATTGCTTGAACAATTGGAGCAGCGCCTGCAGGGTGCCGATGGATACGCGGCTCTCGACGTGGGGCAGAAACAGCAGCTCTCAGCCCCCTTTGCACAGGCTAAGCAGCAGCTGAAAGGGCAGAGGCTCATTGCGGTCATTCGTGACCAGCGCAATCGTTTCGAAGACGAGCAATACCCTCAGCTGTTGCTCAAACTTGATCAGCTGGCGCGTCCGAAGCCGATGCCCCCTGAGCCGCCTGCGCCATCTAGCCGCACCGGAAGGACTGACGCTCCAGGTACTGACATGCCTAAACAGCCGGCGCTGGAAGTGGCAGAGCCGCGCATCGTTCAGTCCCGTCACATCAAAGTCGGCTACGCAAAGCCCTGGTTGACCAGTGAAGCCGAGTTGGATGATTACCTGCAGAAGCAACGTGAAGCCTGGCTGAAGGAAATCCTAGCGGGCAACCGAGTGCAGATCTGAAACTGAATAAATACAACTGGCCCGCACGATGAGAGGCCAAGTCGATGGCTGCTCGATTGAGCGGCCGGTAGGGAGATAGATGGATACCAGCAAACTCAAGAAATTTGCCCAGTATGCACGCCGCATCTTGCTCGATCAGGTGAGCGGCAAGTTGGATGTGGTACTGGCGCTGCAAAGTGCTGCACGTCGCGAGCGAGCCCTGGTCGTGGCTGAATTGGAAAAACTGATCAGCAGCTCCGGTCGCGAGCATGTGGAAGAGCGGGTTGCCTACATCTGGTTCAACCGCTTTTGTGCGCTGCGCTTCATGGACGTCAACCGCTACACCCGAATCGGCGTTGTGTCTCCGGTTGAGGGGCAGTTCCAACCCGAGATACTGGCCGAAGCCAAGATGGGGCACGTCGATGAAGAGATGGTGCCGAGCCAAGTTCGTCAGAAGATCCTGGATCTTCTGGCGGGGCGCGCACCCAGTAGCGACGCTCAGGGCGAAGCCTACCGTCTGCTGATAGTTGCTGCATGCAACGCGTGGCACCAGTCGATGCCCTTTCTGTTCGAGCGTATCGACGATTACACCGAGTTGCTGATGCCCGACGACCTGCTCTCGGGCAACTCCATCCTGGCTTACACCCGCGAGGCCATGACGCCGGACGCTTGCGAAGACGTGGAAGTCATCGGCTGGCTGTACCAGTTCTATATCTCCGAGAAGAAGGACGCTGTCTTCGAGGGGATGAAGAAGAACCAGAAGATCACGCCAGACAACATCCCCGCAGCCACCCAGCTATTCACCCCGCACTGGATCGTGCGCTACCTGGTGGACAACTCCCTGGGCCGGCTGTGGCTGCTCAACCGACCCGGCTCCAGGCTGGCTGAGCAGATGGCCTACTACATTCCGCCCGAGAAGCCGGAAACTGACTTCCTTAAGATCGAGGGCCCAGAAGACATCAAGGTTTGCGACCCCGCTTGCGGCTCGGGCCACATGCTGACCTACGCCTTCGATCTGCTCTACGCCATCTACGAAGAAGAAGGCTACGATGCTGCCGATATCCCCGAGAAGATTCTTACGCACAACCTTTACGGCATCGAGCTCGACGAGCGTGCCGGCGAGCTGGCCGCCTTCGCGCTGACCATGAAGGCCCGCGCCCGCCAGCGCCGCTTCTTCAACAAAAGCGTCAAGCCCAACATCACCGTGCTGGAGAAGGTGGAATTCAGCCGCGAAGAGCTGGACGAGTACATGAGTCATGTGGGCCGCGACCTGTTCATCCACGGCCTGCGCGAAACGCTGCAGCAGTTCAGCGAAGCCGACAACTTTGGCTCGCTGATTGTGCCCAAGGTCGGCAACGTGGCCGATGTGCTAGCCACGCTAGAAACTAAAGAAATGGCCGGCAACCTCTTCCTGGCCGAGACTCACGAGCGCGTGCTCAGCGTGTTGCGTATGGCCGAGGCGCTGAGCCAGCGCTATGCGGTGGTGGTTGCCAACCCGCCGTACATGGGTGGAAAGGGCATGAACCCCAGGCTTAGCGCATGGCTGAAGGAAAACTACGAGCCGGTAAAGACCGACTTGTTTTCAGCGTTTGTGGTGCGAAATCTCGAACTCGCGCTCCCGAGGGGGCAGCTTGGCTTCATGACACCATTTGTGTGGATGTTCATCTCCAGCTACGAAAAGCTGCGCACAATCTTGGTTGATCAAAAAACGATCACATCCCTCATCCAGCTCGAATACTCTGGCTTTGATGGCGCGACCGTCCCCATTTGTACGTTCACGGTTGAAAACGCCCACAAGCCTGACTTTCGTGGCGGCTATGTGCGCCTTTCGGATTTCCGGGGAGCAGACCAGCAAGGGCCTCGAGCCTTAGAGATCATTCAAGCAGCTCGCTCGGTGGGTAAATAAGTATGATCACCCACCTGCAGCTCAAGAACTTCACCGCCTTCACCGAGCTGGCCATTGCCTTCTCGCCGGGCATCAATATCGTCATTGGCGAGAACGGCACAGGTAAGACCCAACTGCTCAAGGCCGTGCTGGCGCTAAGTGCGCCAGAGGCTAGAGCTGAGCAGTCCGATGTGCAATTGGCTCGCAAGCTGTGCCGGCTGTACCACCCGCTCAGCGGGCAGGTGGGCGAGTTGCGCCGTGCTGGCATACGCGGCCATGCACTTTTGAGCGTGACACTTGCTTCCGGCCAGTCCATCAGCGCCAAGTTCAACGGTAGTGCTGAGGTGGTCAAGGTCAGCGACGGCGTCATGTGCGAAGCCGCCCCTGCCATCTTCATCCCGACCAAGGAGGTGCTGTCGTTGGTGCGTGGTCTAACGGCTGAGCAGCCCGACCTGCTCACCATCGAGCGCATCTTTGACGACGGCTACCTGGACCTGGCCAGCCAGTTAGTCAAGGAAGGCGCAAACGACCTGAACGCCAAGGTTCAACTCGACCCGAAGTTCGCCAGCATCGTGCCCCGGCTGGTCAACTTGATCGGTGGTCAGTACCTGCTGGAAAACGGTCGTTTCGTGTTCGAGCTGGGCCGCTACGAAGAGAAGGACGCCGCCACACGCAGCAAGGTCCAGCAAGCGCAGATTTACCAGGACAGCACGGAATGGAAGTTCGTGCCCGGCAGCAAACATCGCCTGTCCAGCGGAATGACGGCCGAGGGTTTCCGCAAGATCGGCATTCTTCAGCGCCTGCTTAGCAACGGCAGTCTCAATCCCGGCACCTCCGGTCCGCTGCTGTGGGACGAGCCCGAATCCAACCTCAACCCCAAGCTGATGAAGGATCTTGTGCTGGCCCTGCTGGAGCTGGCCCGCAACGGCCAGCAGGTCATCCTCGCCACGCACGACTACGTGTTGCTCAAGTGGTTCGACCTGCTGATGGACAAGGGCAAGGGAGACCATGTCGTTTTCCATCGCCTGTATCGCACCGAGGGCGAAGAGAAGGTTCAGCACGAAAGTCAGTCGGACTACAGCATCGTTGGCCGCAGCGCCATCAGCAATACCTTTGCAGAGCTGTACGACGAAGACGTCAAGCGCGCATTGGGAGGCGACTGATGCAGACTTACCGTGCAGAGGAGACAGCGGAGCTGCTTTTCAACTTTCCCGATGACTTGAGCTGGAGTGAGCTGGACAAGCAGGGCGTCAAGCTGCCCGTGCGTATGAAGTTCGTCGATTTGGTCATTGAACGTGACAAGGACATCTTGCTCGTCGAGATCAAAGACCCATCGCACTCTCGGAGTAAGGAGAATGATCGCAACGCCTACCTAAAGCGCCTGTCTGACAACTCGGTTCTGACTCAGGAGCTGACGCCCAAGGCGCGCGACTCCTACCTCTATTTGCACCTGATGGAGCGAGACCACAAGCCATTCAAGTATGTGGTGCTGCTCGGGTTGGACGCGTTCGCGGCGGATGTTCAGAAAGGGCTACTTGGCCCATTTAAGGGCCGATTGCTGGCTGACATCCGTGAGGAGTCTTTCGAAGCATGGAAGCGCAGGCATATAGCAGATTGCTTAGTGCTGTCCGTGGAGTCTTGGAACCAGCACTTTCCTGAGTGGCCACTGCGTCGCGAGGCACCTGCTGAAGTAGCGGTCCAGGAAGGAGTGGTGCAGTGACAACCCTTCAAGACTTCGGCCTACCGTTCAAGCCGCTACCGGATAAATTTGAGATTGACTTTGGCCGTAAGGTATTGCAGGCGGGAGAGAAAGAATGAGTGAAAGCCCTAACAACAGCCACGAGCAAGGCATGGAGAAGTATTTTTTTCGGGCTTCGGCAGCGGACTTCAAGAAGATTCCAGGAAGCCCTGTTGCCTATTGGCTGTCGGATGCCGTTATCGGATCGTTTGAAAAAGGTCACCTAATTTCTAACGCATGCACCACACGTAAGGGAATGGCAACTGGGCTCAACGCAGTTTTTGTTCGCTCCTGGCATGAGGTCTCTTTACAGAGCATTGGATTCAGTCAATCAAGGGCTGAAGCTGCTAAGTCGTGCCTTCGGTGGTTTCCGTATGCCAATGGAGGTGAATACAGAAAGTGGTATGGAAATTTTGATGATGTTGTAAATTGGGAAAATGATGGCCATCGTTTACAGACCGAGCAGCACGAGAGTGGACGCATTCGTGCGGTCAACTTAAACCTAGACTTTATCTTCAAGCCTGGCCTTTCTTGGACGTCAATCACCAGCGGTGCATTTTCTATAAGAGTGCTGCCCAAAGGATTCCTCTTTAGTTCCGCGTCGAACGCAATGTTCTGCAACGGGGAGTCAACCCTATATGCTGGACTTTTGAATTCGAAGGCGCACGTAGTTTTGGGCAAGGCAATTAACCCAACTCTGAACGCTAACCCTGGTGATATTGGGAAAATCCCACTTCCCAATGCGTCAGTTGATGTCACCAAGACCATCGAATCGATAACGGATCTTTCGCGCCGAGATTGGGATTCTTACGAAGTCTCATGGGACTTCACCGGCCTCGCTCTTCTGCACCCCGACCACCGCCAGCCCACGCTCAAGGCTAGCTACCAGAAGCTTCGTGCCTACTGGCGCGAGATGACGCTAGAGATGCAGAGACTGGAGCAGGAGAACAACCGTATCTTTATCGACGCCTACGGTCTGCAGGATGAACTTGATGAGGAGGTTGATCTTAGTGAGATCACGCTCACCTGTAATCCGCACTACCGCTACGGCGGTGAGAAGAGCGAGGAGGAGTTAGAAGTCATGCTGCTGGCTGACACCATGCGCGAGCTGGTGTCTTACGCCGTTGGCTGCATGTTCGGCCGCTACAGTCTGGACAAGCCAGGACTGATACTGGCTAACCAAGCTGAGACTCTGGCGGACTATCTGGCGCAAGTACTGCAGCCTACGTTCCCGGCCGATGACGACAACGTGATCCCGCTACTCGACGGCGACTGGTTCCCGGACGACATCACCCTGCGTTTTCGCCAGTTCCTGCGCGTGGCGTTTGGCGACGCGCACTACGAGGACAACCTGGCTTTCATCGAGCAAGCGCTCAACGTCAAGGGCAAGCGCAACTACAGCTTGCGTGATTACTTTCTGGGTGAGTTCTACGCCGACCACGTGAAGCGCTACAAGAAGCGCCCGATTTATTGGCTGTTCTCTAGCCCCAAGGGAGCCTTCAGCGCATTGGTATATCTGCACCGCTATCGCTCGGACACAGTCAGTGTGGTGCTTAGTTACCTGCGCGATTTCCGCAAGAAGCTCGCTTCGCGTCTGGACTATTTGCAGCAGGTGGCCATAAGCACCTCTGCGAGCCCGAGTGAAAAGACCAAAGCTATCAAGGAGGCTGAAGTCGTCAAGAAGCAGCTGCTGGAGCTGGACGACTATGAGCGCGACACGCTCTATCCGCTGGCCACCGAACAGGTTGATCTGGATCTGGATAAGGGCGTCAAGGAGAACTACCTCAGGCTAGGCGCAGCCATGAAGAAGATCGTCGGGTTAGACGCCAAGGGTGAGGATTGATCCGTTCATGAGTAATGCCAAGATTAACCAGGCGCTGACGAACCTATTTGAGAAGCAGCGTATTGTCTTTTGGTACGACAACCGCCTGGAGTTCCGTGCGAATTTCGCATCGCTGGAACTGCCGGGTGTCGAGAAAATCGAGCTGGCCAACAACGAGTTCGGTGTAAAGTACCGCATCTTGCGTGAGCAGCCCGAGCAGAAGTTTCTGCTTTATCGCGAAGGTGCTGAACCGGCCTATCTGGATAACTGGTTACTTGATGTGCAGCTTGCCAGCGGCAACACTTTCCGAACGGATCAACTTGCCCTTTGGCTGGCCGAACTGGAGTTAGGGCCAGACTGCTATCCGGTGCTGGAAGAGCATGCAGCCTTCTTCACTGCGGCCAAGCGGCGCGAGCAGTTGCATAAGCTGCTGCAGCCGAGCGATTCGCAGAGCATGCTGCGTTTCAAAATGCTCGCTGTCTGTGCTGGCGCAAAGGGTGAGCCGAGACTGGATGTGATTGTTGAGGAGCTGCTGGCTGAGCTTGCGAATGCTGAAAGTACGTGCATCAAGCTTATTGAATCAAGCGGCCTGGGTAGCTTCCTCTGGGAGCAGATGAAGCGTGCTTACGGCTACGTGTCGGAGCAGCCGGGGCTGCATGATTTCGTGATCGAGCTGTTCAAGGCCTGCTTCATGATGGGCACTGATCCTGAGTACAAGTCGCGCTTGTCTGCTGAGTCGCTGGTTTTTCTCCGACGCTGGAAGGACAGTCGTTCGCATCAAAGCAGTTTTGAGCTCCTATCGGCGCAGTGTGCGGAGGTGCTACAGGTCGGTGAAAAGCTGCATAAGCTCGATTATCGGATCCTCCTGGAGCTCGACTACTTCGAGTTGATCGACCGCAAGATCCTTAGTGAACTGGTTCGTGCGACCGTAGCCCGGACGGCGACCGCTGCCGATGTGGAGCAATCTGTTCGTCAGCGACGCCAGAGCCATTGGTTCAGCTATTTCGAGGACGTCTATCTGGCGCTGGATCATGCTGCGCAGTTCCTGCAAACGCAGGATGCAGCAAAGCTGGAAATGACCTCCTTGGCCGATGGCGTAGAGAAGTATACGAAGAGCTGGTATCGGCTGGATCAGCTGTATCGCAAATTCGTCCATCACGCACGCAAGTCTGGCCAGGCCTCCTTGCTGGAGGAACTCAGCGCCCAGATCGAAAACCAGTACACCAACAACTATCTGGTGCGTCTTAATGATCGTTGGCAGAAATTTGTGGACTCTGCTCCGAGCTGGACGGCAGCTCCGATCATGCTGCAACGGAATTTCTTCAGCCGCTGCGTAAAGCCCTTCCTGGAGCGCAAGACCAAGGTCTGCGTGCTGATCTCGGATGCTTTCCGGTATGAGGTGGGTGAAGAGCTGCATAGCCTTATTCGCCGTGAAGATCGCTTTGAGGCCGAACTGGAGCCGGCGCTTTCCATGTTGCCGAGCTACACCCAACTGGGTATGGCTGCACTGCTACCTAACCAGGCACTGCAGCTAGCTGATAATGATAGTGGTGATGCGTTGGTGGATGGTCAAAGTGCACAGGGCTCGACAAATCGGGGCAAGATACTTGCTGCTGCGGTGTCGAGTTCTGCTGTTGTATTGGCCAAGGATCTACTGGCTATGAACCAGGCAGATTCGCGGGCACTGCTGCGGGATCACGATGTGGTTTACGTTTACCATAACCTGATCGACAAAACTGGCGATACACGAGATACCGAGGAGCGGGTATTTGCTGCGGCAGAAGAGACACTGTCTGAGCTTGTCCGCCTGGTTAAGAAACTGACCAACGCCAATGCTAGCAACCTATTGGTTACTGCAGATCATGGCTTCATCTATCAGCACCGACCGTTGGATGAGAGTGATTTTCTCAGCAACGTGCCGGACGGTGATGAGGTGCTCTATCGCGATCGGCGTTTCGTCCTGGGGCGCGGTCTGCGTAGTCAAGCAGGTTTCCGGACCTTCACTCCTGAACAGCTGGGACTTCAAGGATCGTTGGATGTACAGATTCCTAAGTCGATCAATCGCTTGCGTCTCAAAGGCTCTGGCAGCCGTTTCGTGCATGGCGGGGCCACGCTGCAAGAGGTGGTGATCCCAGTTGTGCGCATCAACAAAAAGCGCCAAAGCGATGTTGGAAGTGTGGAAGTCGAGTTCATCGGAGGTGGGGGCAGGAGCATCACGACTGGCCAATTGGCTGTTGTGTTGTATCAGTCCGAGGCGGTCACCGAGAAGAAACAAGCTCGTCGGTTGCGTGCAGGCTTGTTCACCCTCGACAGTGAGTTGATCTCCGACTCTCATGAATTGATGTTCGATTTCGCGTCCGAAAACCCGCGCGAGCGTGAGCTGTCGGTTCGCTTCATCCTGAGCCGGAAAGCTGATGAGTCAAACAACCAGCAGGTTGAGCTACGGCTTGAAGAGCAGGTGGAAGGTACCTCGCATTTCACCCAGTATAAGGCCATTCGGTATACGATTCGTCGCTCGTTCACCAGTGAATTCGACTTTTAAGCGGGAGCCGTCATGAGTCAGCTTGATGACAAGATCAACCATCATTTCGCGGGCCTCGTAGTTCGCAAGGATTTGGTCAAAGCTGTTAAGGGCAACGCAATCGTGCCGTCCTACGTGCTGGAGTACCTGCTAGGCCAATACTGCGCGACGAATGATGAGTCGACGATTCAAACAGGTATCGAGACGGTCAAAGAAATCCTGCGCAAGCACTATGTGCATCGCAATGAAGCGGGGCTGGTGCGTTCGATCATCAAGGAAAAAGGCCGCCACAAAGTCATCGACCGGATCAGTGTTTCCCTAAACGACAAGGACGATGTCTACGAGGCTGAGTTTGCCAACCTTGGAATAAAAAAGGTGCTGATCGACTCCAGCACGGTGAAGGCGCATCAAAAGCTTTTGGTCGGAGGCGTGTGGTGTATCGCTGATCTGGAGTACGAGTACACCGAGGATAAGTCGGCCTCGCCCTGGGTTTTAGCCTCGCTCAAGCCGATTCAGATCTCCCGATTCGATTTCGAGGGTTACCTGGACGCCCGCAAGCAGTTCACCACTGATGAATGGATCAACCTGCTGATCCAGAGCGTCGGCTTCAACCCTCAAATGTTCGGCAAGCGCAACAAGCTGTTGCAACTGATCCGTCTGATTCCGTTCTGTGAGCGCAACTACAACCTGATCGAGCTGGGGCCGAAGGGCACCGGCAAGTCACATGTCTACTCTGAGTTCTCACCTCATGGCATTCTGATCTCTGGTGGCGAGGTGACGGTGCCTAAGCTGTTCGTCCACAACGGCACGGGCAAGCTAGGCCTGGTGGGCTACTGGGATGTGGTGGCCTTCGACGAATTTGCTGGCAAGCAGAAGCGTGTGGACAAGGCGCTGGTCGACATCATGAAGAACTACATGGCCAACAAGTCGTTCTCGCGGGGGGTGGAAACCCTTGGGGCCGAGGCCAGCATGGTATTTGTCGGCAACACCGATCACACAGTGCCATACATGCTCAAGCACAGCGATCTTTTCGACCCGCTGCCGGAGAAGTTCCACGACTCGGCTTTCCTCGACCGCTTGCACAGCTACATACCTGGATGGGAAGTGGATGTGATCCGTGGAGAAATGTTCTCCACGGGCTACGGCTTCGTAGTGGACTACTTGGCCGAGATTCTCCGCTCACTGCGCAGCCATGATTTCTCAGATCGCTACAAAGGTCTGTTTACGTTGTCAGATGATATCTCCACACGAGATCGTGATGGTATCAACAAGACCTTCTCCGGCTTGATGAAAATCCTCTTTCCTCATGGTGAGGCGACCGAGTCGGAGGTCGAAGATGTGTTGCGCTGTGCCATCGAAGGGCGCAAACGGGTCAAAGACCAGCTGCTGCGTATCGACGCAACCTACCCAGCTGTGCGTTTTACCTATAAAGGGACGGATGGCGTAGAGAGGCTGATCTCCACCTTGGAGGAGAGCGAGTACCCGAACCAGTACCATCGACGAGTGGCGAGTGAAGTTTCGGAGTTAGATCTATTCGATTTGGCTAACGCCGCTTCCACGGATGCGGATAACGATGCGGCCTGTTCTCAGCCTGTTAATTCTGCTGTCTCGATGAGTAAAAAGCCTGAGCTAAAACCTCAGCATCTGGTAATCCAGGAGAACCAGCGCGGCGTCACCTTCGATAAGTTGTTTGGACCGTACTTAAAAGGGGCCAAGCGGATCATCGTTATAGATCCGTACCTACGGATGTTCCATCAATTGCGTAACCTTATGGAGCTGATGGAAACGATCAGTAAGCAGCTAACTTCCGGTGAGGAGGTGGCGGTACATGTAGTCACCGTTGAAGATGAGTTCAACGGTGATCGCCAGACCGAAAGCCTGCAGAAAATTGTGGATGCTTGTGCCGGGGTGGGCATTCAACTCACTTGGGCGTATGACACGACAGGGACTAAACACGATCGTGACATAACCACTGATAAGGGCTGGAAAATCGTTCTCGGGCGGGGGTTGGACATCTTCCAGCGCTTCGAGCTGAACGACGCGTTTAGCTTTGCGAATCGCCTACAGCAACATCGCCAATGCAAGGAGTTTAGCGCAACGTTCATAAGGGTCGAGGATGCCGCGGAGTGAAGCGGCTGTGGAATAAATTTCTATCCAAGGCCTGCAGAACCTTTACAAACTGTTCGCATGCTTAGCTGCCGCACCTCAATACTGTCGACTGACGGCTTTGGCTCCGAGCATCCAGACGGTGCCCATTCGTTTAAGGATCAATGAGGCTGTGAGGCGATAGTAGTAGCAGCTGGCATCCGAATGGCTTTTTAGGTACTCGGTGAAGAACCAGCGTACATGCTTGTGCCGCCAGGTCCAGGGGTTGTCTCGTTGCCATCGCTGTTGGATGGCAACTTGCATGCATCGTGCTTGCCTAAGGTGGCGTTGCTGAGTGGCTTTCGAGCCAATTAGTACGCCGTTCAGGAACAGCGCCATATCAAAGGGCTTGGTCACGCTCGACCTCCAATGTAGGCTGAGACCACATCAATCCGGTTATGTCCGAGCTCAAGGCTGATCTGTTGTCGCGCCTGTTGATCGAGGCCGTGGTCAATGTAATAACAGTGACCACCATTGACGGGTGCGGCGTGGCCCGTGAGTTGCTCATAACGCTCGCAGGCGTAAGCTGCTCGCATTTCATGGAGCCCCTTCAGCCCGAGCTCATGCAGCGCTTCGCGGGCGGGGAGCACGGTCTGTTGTAGGAATGAGGCGTAGCTTTCGTCGCGGGCCAGCAAGTTTCTGCTATGGGGCGGCGAAGTATCGCGCGCCAGCTGGAGCGCCGCGTTAACTTGTTCAGTGGCAATGATCCAACGTGGCGCAGATGCCCCTAAGCGGCCGCCTTTGGTACCGTCCTGAATATTGATGTGGCCAAGGTGCACTGCTTCGCGTTGTAGGCGTGGCAGATCCGCCAGGATCGCTTCACGCAAACGCATTCCCGTTGTGCGGGCCAGCATGACAATGGCCGCTACTCGCTCGTATTTCTGCTCAAAAAGTGTTTGAAGCACTCGCTGTACTTGTTGAGGGTCTTGGCCATCTGGTGCTCGAGTGCGCACGTTGGAGCGGTGCTGTCCCAACGCCTGGCTTGGGCTGATGATTCTCACATCCTGATCACCGCGCAGTGCAGCGAGGGTTCGGTTGACGCTGCTCAGGCGATTTTGCGCTGTGGCGATGCAAAGATTGCCTTGATGGATCTGTTGGCGAAGATCAGCGGCGTAGTCATTTAGCGTCTGCCGATCGATCTGACGCGCATCATTGTAGCCAGGCCCGTCTTCTGACCGGCACCAGCGTGCGAAAGCTTGCCAACGATCGCCATGCGCTTTGACCGTGGCGAAGTGGCCGCCGGCAAACAGATCTTCCAGAGCCTGCCGACCGGCGTAGCTCAGTTGTCGGCCATAACCATAGTTGCGACCGTCACGTCGACCGACCAGGGCCATTGTCTTCACCTTGAGCGTTGGTTTGTAGGTGCAGTAGCAGGGCTTTCCAGTGGTGGCCGATACTCTTCAATTGCCCCCAGTGTGCTGGGCGGATGAAGAGGGCATTTTCACTGTGTTTCAGAAGAGCCCCTTCCTCTTGCAACTGCTCGATGAGCTGAGCGAGGTCGATGGGCTCAGATGTTGTACTGGCGACAGCGGCGACACTGGCGACAACCCCCGCCGCATCTCGCTTGGCAGGTGGCGACAAAGTGGTGACGGTGGCGGCGACACTCCGTAACTCGGTCGGCGAGCGATGCTGCGCTCGATAGCGGCGCACGGCCTCATTGAGGCGGAACATGGCGCACCTCGAATATGTCCCCAACATTGTTCAGCCAGTTATAGGCAACCAGTTGCAGCAATAACTCGAAGGTGTGCCGCGTGCTTTTACGGGCAAAGCGAGGGCCGTTACGTGTGATGTCGCGGAGGCGAAACGGTGGCCAGTTCTTCTTTATCAACCAGCGCAGCAGGCAGTCGGCCTCTGCGCGAAGCTTATTCAGAGGCTCCTGTTCAGTCAGTCGTTGGTTCTCGGCCAGGTAGTAATCCATCAGCGTAGAGGCGCGTTGAATGTGCATGTCTTCCAAGACAGCGCACTCCTCAACCACCGCCATCACGCCAGCCATGCGTAGAACGTTCGCGGCGGCTTTGCCCGCAGCAGCTTGCACGTTGACCAGCTCGCCGAATTCCCCGGACTCGCATTCAATGGTGTCGTGAATGGCAATCCATGCTTCACGGGCGCGGGGGCTTAACTCAAGGGTTACAGGGCTGAGGCCGCCGTCTTTATGGCGTGACCAAGGCTTCTGCATGAGCGCGGCAATGCGCTGCTGATACAGGTGCACCTTTGGATCACGGGTCAGGTCGATGGCTTTGTACAGCCGTTGTCCAACCAGACGCTCTGGCCAACTGATCAGGCAGCGTCCCAGGATGCCCTGGTCTTTGATATCAGCGTCCTGCAGCAAGCGGTCTGCTAGGCGGGGTTGAAGCATCAAGTGCATGCAGAGGCGCCGATCATAGGCACGCAGACTTTCTCCAGTCATCGCGCGCGACCGATCAATCGGGCTGCCGTCCCACAGCGTCGACAAGTGAGTGATCGCCTTGATCATGTTGTCCTTGCTCATGGTGCTGCCGCCCAAAAACTGGCCGCCTTCATCGCTGAACAACCCCATGCTGGGCAAGCCGTGACACAGGCTTTTGACCAGGCCCTCAATGGTCGGCTCAGCAGTGAGCAGTCTTGGTTGGACAGGTTCAGGTTGGGCGTCCAGCGCTAGGTGTGCTGACTTTTTCGAGGTCGGTGACTTCGCGGTGAGGCTCATTGCAGCTCGGTGCGCCTTGAGCTGTTCGCCATAGGCGATCCACTGCTGTCTCTCCCAGTCGCGGACGGCCTGCAGCGCAACATGGTCCACGGCGCTTTTGCGATCACCCGAGCAAGCCACTGTCAGCAAGTACAGCGACAACGGATAGATTCGGCCGTCCAGGTGAACATTGGCATGCGCCTGGCTCGCCAAAGCTGCCGTGGCTAGAACGGATTGCGCGGCCATGGCGCAGGGCACGCCGATTACATCGGCCATGCGCTCCACGGCCGGCCCCAAAAGATCGCCTAGCGCCGCGACCGGGTAGGGTAGGGGCGTAATCTGCTGTTCCAACAAGGGGCGTGGTGGCCCTTGTACTTCGCGCAGTTGCATAGCCGTCCTCCATAAATTACCGATCTCTCCCTCACGTCATCCCGCCAAGAATGCTGAGTGTTATCAGGGATCAAGGCCCCTGCGACCTGTGAGGGTGTCCACTGACGCGGGACTGGCGGCTCCTTACTACCAGGAGCAAGGGCATCTCATGATCTGGCCTCCTGAGCACCGAAAGCGGTGGGCGGGTGGAGGCTGCACTGGGTGACGAGACCAGCGCCGCGAGATCCTGAGCCGGGTGCAAGCAGCACTGCGATGACCGGGGCATGCCTGATTGTCAGTCAGGTGCAGTCCATTCCCTGGTCTGCGGCACCATCATCTACAGCGCTGTTGCTGGTGACATCGGCGTTTGTCACGCCGATTGTCACGAGGAGAATTGCCGCAAAGCCATGTGCGATGAGGGCTGCAGCAGTGGTAGGAGCGCCCGTCTCTTTTCTGGAGAAAGAGACGGGCGAACGGTTGGCGCAAAACGCTGGCCGAGCAGGTTCGTTGCTGCAGGGCTAAAGGGTTAGCGGGCAGCCGCACTAGGCGGATTGTTTAGAGGGCGTCCATCATTCTGGCGAATGACCGTGCGAGCCTCCGGGCGCGAATCGCACTTTGGGATGAACCACCGGGTTAGCGGCATGACCTTGAAGGCTCTGGTCATCTGGGGTGCTGCCTAAGGCAGCGTTTTGAACCTTCGTTCTATCGGTCACCGCGGCATGGGTCAATTGGTGAAGGGCATATGGAAATGCGCCAGATTCCTTCTTTGGTGTGCTTTGGAAGTCGGTGGGTGTCAGTGGCAAAGTGGCCGTTTGTCGCTTTTCTAGTGTTAGCCCGTGAGCATGGGGATGCGAAGCCTCCCCATGCTCACGGGCTTAGCCGGAGAAGCCAAAATTGAGGCGAGTTGGCGACTGTCGCCATCCGCTCAGACGGCAAGGATGTAGATGGCATGCGGTCTGTCGCCAGTGTCGCCGTTGTCGCCGCCCTATCGGATGGGCACTACGTTCCGATCCTTAGCCACATTCATCGCGCTGGCCGAGAGATTGCCCGTCGACGCCTTCAGAATGTACTCGCTCCACCAAGCCATCATCGGCCGCCGTCGCTCGATGTAGTCGGCTCGGTTGTAGGCACTGCGCACCTCATCCTTGTCGACGTGCGCCAACGCCACTTCGATGAACTCCGGGTCCCACCCATGTTCATTCAATATGGTGCTGGCCATCGAGCGCATGCCGTGGCTGACCAAGCGGTCCTGGAAGCCCATGCGTTTCAACGCCATGTTGGCGGTCTGGCTATTGGCGTGAGTACGAGGGTTTCGGTCTGCCGGAAAGACGTATTCCCGATGACCACTGTGGGACTTCAGTATCTCCAGCAATGACATGGCTTGATCGCTCAACGGGATGCTGTGCGGGCGGCGCTTCTTCATCCGTTCCGGCGGGATAGTCCAGACTCGCCTTTCAAAGTCGATGTCTGCCCAGCGAGTTGTCGCCGCCTCGGCGGGGCGAGTCATGGTGTGCAACTGCCATTCGATCAGGCAGCGGGTCGTGCGCTTGATACTGGCGTTCGCTATTTCCAGCATGAGCTCAGGAAGCTCTTCGGGCGGTAGCGCCGCCATGTTTTCTTTCTTCGGTTTCTTGAATACCGCCCGAATCCCGCTGAGCGGGTTCGCGAAAATCATTCCCGAATTGACCCCGTAGGTCATGATCTCGTTGAGGCGCTGGCTAAGCCGCTTCACCGTTTCCAAGCTGCCTTTCGTCTTTGATTGATAATTTGGTGGAGCCGGGGGGAGCTGAACTCCCGTCCGAGTAAACACATTGATACGCGGCTAAACGGGCGGCGGACGTGTCAGGTAGGATATATTCTACTCTCCAAACGCACACGGTCCATTTCCTACGGTGGTACAGCTAATCCTAGGCGCGTATAAAGGGCAGGTGCTGTTCATTTTTAACTAATAAACAATCTGTGTCTAAGTTAAAAGGCAGGATTCTCAGTTGAAGACGATTTCCGTAATCGAAAATCGGGAGTTCATTCTGTAATTTTGACCAGTATGGATAAATTAATACTAGGTTGGGTGCGTTTGTGTCATTCCAGTACTTATGTCCATAGGCAAAAAGCTGATAAAAATCCGCCTGGCTTACATAATAATTGCTCTGGTGCTTTTGCGAGTCAATACGCTTCCACTTGGTGTCCAGAATCCACCTTTGTGAAGGTAAGTCGATCAAGATGTCTGGCCTCAGGCAGAACCTACTCTTGCCATCTTGTTCACACAAGTATCTGCTCCCGGACTGAGTTCTCATTTGAGCTTCAGTCGTGAGTCTACGATGTAGCCAATCCTGCACATATCGCTCGAATAGCCGCTCCATCGGGAACAGTAGGCTAATGCCGGAAGTCTTGCCTGCCACCGCCAGAGGCATGTGTTGACTCAGAATCAACTCGCACCATGGCTTGATTGGCTCGTAGTGACTCATCAGCCTATTATCGCTCCAAGCGCCTAAATCTTGAGCGATATTTTGGCTACGAGGAACGCTAGCTAGAAGTGCCTGCAATTCAATAGCTAGTCGCCAGTTCTGGTCGCTTTTGGTGTGTTTAGCCACTTGCTCCAATGCGAGCTTAAGCAGTCGGTTCTCCGCACGATCCGGCACAAATATGTCATGGCGAATGGCAAAATTATGCTGTCGTCCTGGTGGCTGGCGCATTTGTGCGACCACATTTAGCTGGCCTCGAAGATAACGTTGCTCTTCTTCGATTCGTTGGTAGTCAAAACGTAGGCCGCGCTTCAGCAACAAGTCTAGCTCGTAGAGAAACTGTTCCATTAGCCATTCACTGAGTGGTGCGTCAAAAGTTTCGACGTTAGCACCGCCAGCTTTTCGCGGCTTCAACTGGAGCGCGTTTTGAATGAGTTTCCGTAACAGCTGGCGACTTTTTACTACACAGTCGTCCTGCTCATGATGCTTAGGAAGAATCTCTAGACGTGTACCGCATGGGGTCTCCAGTACGCCTACGTATGAGTCCCACTTCAAGGTGCGGCGATTGGTGAGCTTGAGCAGACTTGTACCGCTACCTTCGGCGCCGCCATTGAAATCGCACAACCAATCGAAAGCGCTTTGGGATACCTGCGCCAGGTCAAGAGTGGCGTGCACGTCGTCGGTAGTCAGACGTGCATACTCGCGGATCGTTATATTGGTTTTCACGACTCTTGATTCTGAAGGTGACTCAGCAGATTACGGCCGAGGGTACGCGTATTTAGTCTATGACCGGTTTCGCCTTGAATGCTCATACCTATCTGATTTGCCAATTCTCGCAGCGCTGGGTGTGTGGGCTGTTGCGGATGCCCTTGGTGCAATACTTCGATGGAGCCACTGTTGAGCTCTCGTAAGACGAAGTCACCGGATGAGGCTTCCCGTTTCACGACCTCGAGACCGGCTGGGATCTGAATGTCGAGGATACGGAGGAAGGCTTCCAGCCGTTGAAATGCCTCTTCGTTAACTTCCCAAGAAAATTCTTCCAGACCTGCACCGACGTCACTGCCAAACAATTCTTCTACTTGGCTTGGTAGCTTGCGTACAAATTGATCGCAAGGTGATTTGCGATGATCATTCAAAACCCATGCTATACGCTGCCAATCTTCGAAGAAGTATTCTTGTAGTAGCGGGAACACTTGGTTTCGGAAAATCTCTTCCAGTCGTGAGAGCGAGGCGTCGTTCTGCAACGGCATAAAGTAGGCATGGCCCAGACGGTGGTCCCGGTCCAGTAGCGCTTCTATCCGCTGATTCATCACGCGCAACAGCTGCCCGATGTGCAGCTGGTTTTCGATCAGAACATTATCTAGCAGCTCGGGCTTTGGTGGCATTTCACGGAACGTGAATCGGCGCCGCAGGGCAATATCTAATCCTGCAAGGGAGCGGTCGACGGTATTCATGGTGCCAATCAAGAACAGGTTGTTTGGGACGCTGAATGACTTTTTTGAATAAGGCAGCACTACCGAGAGCGCTTCATCCGCGCCCGCGCGCTTACTCGGCTCGATGAGAGTGATAAGTTCGCCGAATATTCGTGACATATTGCCCCGGTTGATTTCATCGATGATCAACACTCGCGCGTCATTGACTCGGGGGCCATCGGTGGGCTCGAGCAGGCGCTCGACCACGGCCGCAAAAAGATTCTGGTAACCGTTCACGAGATATTTCTCAAGGTCCGACTCGGCTACCCGTTCGAAAACCCGTTTTTGGCGAATGTCCTCCACCGTTATGCGTCCATCTCGAACGTATGAGAGGAGCTGACGGATAATGCTCAGCGGAAGAGGCAGGCTACCCCCGCTGGGCTTATCGAACTCGATTTGCTCGCTACCGACTTTACGCACAACGTAGTTGCCGAATCGTTGGTCTACCTGGAGGGCGAATTCTCCAGCATTAGAAGCTGTACCGAGCAGTCCTGCGAGCTTTTCCCGATCCAAGGTTGAGCTGCTCATCTCATACAGAGTCATCTGGCTGAACTGGCCGTTGAGCAGTTCGGTGTGAGGCAGGGAAGGGCTGTATTCACGGAGCCACTTCACTGAACGCATCTGTGAGTAACCCGTATCGAACTCTGCGTGAGGCTTGAATAGGTAGTCGCCGGTGATTTCTGCGATGGCGCGGAACTTGAAGTTACCATCCGACACCACAATCAGATCACCCATTTTCATGCGCGTGACGAAGGCTGTCACGCTCGTGATGCGATAGTCGTTGGTTGGGTTGGCAGGAATTATGCCTGCCGAAGCGAAGCGTTGCTGAACCTCTTGGCGGCTAGTACAACCCGTAAAATCGATATCTTCGCCATATCCCAGCAACACATATTCGCCTTGCAAACACTCATCGTAAACGTGGGAATCGTCTCCCAGGGTATTTCCAAGGGACATCTTCCATACCCGTCGACCTTTCAGGTCGCTTGGTGCTTGAGCCTGGTGCGTCACCTTTGCGGCTGCGGCCTCACACATCGACTTGAAGACACCGTCCACGACTTCATAGCGCAACTGCTGAGTGCTTTCATCGGTGGTTGCGCGTAAGCCTTCTACGAAGTCCTCATAGCTGAAGCTTTGGTGGAATGTGACGAAGCGCACTCTATCCTGTTGGACGAGTTCATCGAATCGACGCTTGAGCACGGCGCGGTTTTTCTGGTGCTCCCGAAGCGTCTCAGGATCCAAAATTTCTAGTGCCAGATCGATAGTCGCATAGGTTTTCCCGGTACCAGGTGGCCCGAAAAGCACTTGGTTCAATGCCACGCCGCGTTCCTTCAATGCAAATGCTCCACTGCCGCTAGATCCACAGGAGATGAAGTTGGACCCTAGCGTTCTCCAGGTATGTAACCAGACGTGAGGGGTAACCGTCTTGGCGCGCGGCCCCATTGCGCTGGTTCGATGAATAGCTGCGCCAATCCTACACTGATAACGGTCTTTTCCTACAGAGATGGGCGCACATTCGATGGGGAAGCAGGGGCTTGTGAAGGATCAACTTTCTGGGCCGTTTTGCCCTCCTATCTGGAGCAGCTTCTCTGCCGGAAGTGATCAATGGACGGCACAAAAGCCGGCGGCGGTGTTTAGCTCACTCTAGAGGTCGACGTAGGAATAACGCTGGCCGCACGTAGAGTTAGAGCAGGTCGAGCCTAGCTTGAGGGAGGCGATGCTGAATGTCGTGAGGTGGCGAGCACTTGCCTGGGTATGGCTAGAGGGAATAGCCCCGCGTTGCAATTCTCAAAAAGCGAGCGGGCTTCATTTCGTCAGCCTACCCGAGACTTTGCGTCAATGAAGGTTTTGGTGTCGCACTCAATGGAGTTGAATCTGAGGCCATTTAGGGGGCGATCAAATCAGGGCAATTAGTCGCTCAGCATTGTGCTTTGCGGAGTGACACTTGTGGCGTTGGAGATGTTTAAGCGTGGTTGCTCAGAGAGGGTCAGGTAGTTGGAGCGCCTTCAAAACCACGGGTCGAGGCAGATCTTGAAGGCACCACGTGAGGGGTAGTTCAGCGCATCATTCCCAGCTCAGCATCATCCATCAGCGCCTTGGCCAAAGCGCACAGGTAGTGCGAAGCCCAAATCAGCTGTGGCTTGTCTTCCATCAAGCCATCCAAGGTCATATCCCGTGCGTAGCCCATCAGCTCCGAGGCCTGCTCGCGGGCACTCTGGCAAGGAATACCGGCTTCGATGCGAAACAGCGGATGGGTCTGGTTTTCACCTTGATAGAAGGTGGTTTTGCCGACGGTGAATTTGGTTTCTTCTGTGGACATTGGTCAATCTCCCCGAAATCTCTAGTGCCTGGGCTGGCCTCTCGCCGGCAAGCCAGCTCCCACAAGTGCTGCATAGGCTTCACGATCTGCGACATGGCTCAGATCCATGTGGAGGCTCGGCTTGCAGGCGTTTGGGGGCCTGGGCGACGCATCAATTAGGCTTCAGTGCGAAGTCCCAGGCTCAGTGGGCATCTGCACCTGGGCTATTGCGGACTCCAGCAAAGCCCGCAGCGTTTCCAGCTCATGCATCGAGGTCATCATCAGAATCGACGCTGGCGACTTGGGCTGCAGTAGCATGGCTTGATGCACGACCGTCTCCGCACATAGTGCGTAATCCGTGGCTTGGATCAAGGTGTCTTCCAGGGAAAGAACGTGGTGGGGTGGATCAGGTACTATTTTCAGCATAAACCCTCTCAGTGCCTTAAGGGCTGCCGCAAAACCGCTGTCAAACGGAAGGGTGGCAGCTGTTTGTGGGTTGACAGACCGGGGGCACTGAGAATCCCGGCGCACACGAAGGTGCCCCACGCGCAGCTGCCATAAACTGGCATTGCACATGCTCTCAGTGAACCACGGTCTGTCAAAACCGTGCCGCCAATGGGTAGCGACTGGTCGAGACTAGGGCTGACTATTTCCATGTGCAACGAAAAACAGGCGCGAGGAGTATCTTTGGGAAATGGCCTACAAGGAAGGGGTTATTTCTGATTTTTCGACCCGCTGCCGTTCCTTAAGACGTCGACAGGAAACATGCGGGCAAAAGAAAGCCCGCCGAGGCGGGCTAAGTACTATCACGTAGGGATAGCTTGATACTGCCTAAGCCACTGTGAAAATTGGGTGAAAGAAAAGTCCCCAGAACGTGATCAACCCGCGAGGTTAGCGCGGGGCTCGCGCGCTTTACAGCTGGGCTTTCTGCCGCTGGTAGCGCTGAAAACGGGTAACAGCGATCTGGACGGCAGCTGCCACGAGGCACAGCAGGCCGATTTTCCAGCTGCCCTCCAGGCCGTAATGCTCGGCGATTTTCCCAGTGAGGAGGACGCTAACGAAGATGGCGAAAGGCAGGATCAATTTGTTCATCGGGTCTTCCAGCAAGCTGCAAATGGCTTGGGTGAGGATGCAGTTCACCCAGCGGAAATGACGCGATCTTAGCAAATCCGTTTGCGGCTTTGTGGTCACATCCACAGCGGCTTCACGGTCTGCTGTCTGTAGCGCGATAATGGCAAAGGGGCAGCATGGACTTCCGCCATTCGGCCCTCGAAACTGATCCACTCTCATCTCGACCAGGGCAGGTCATGAATAAGCTGAAACGGACCACCTTTCTCATGCTACTGGTGACAGTAGCCTCGTTGACCGCCTGCGTCCCTTGGAAACGCGAACGCGCCGCGTACGCGGACCTCTGCGAGTCCGAGTTCCAGTTCAAGGTGCCAGGGCCGCAGGGTGAGACCACGCTCTACCTGGAAACCTACCTCTACGACCACGCAGCTCTATGGGGCGAAAAGCCCTACGAGCAAGCCCTGTACGTGCAGTACCCGGGCGAGAAGTACTCGCGGCAGGAATTTTATGTGCAACTGGTCGCCTACAACAAAGACCGTCAGCGCCCGTCGACTGATTCCAGGCGTGGCGAGCCGCCGATACCGGTGCTGTACGACAGCCGCCAGGCTTACATCACCTTTGAAGACGGTTCGCGGCTGAATGCACGGTCCGAGGTGTACGTTGGCGCCAACGAGACTTACGACTTTCCGTTGGTGAATGAGAAGACCGCCCGGCCATCGCCGTACGACATCAACAGCGATGAAGTGCACCGGATGATTCCCAGGATGACCAACAACACGCGCTATGGCTCGGCGTATGTGATTTTCCAGACGGACAAGTTTGATGCGGACTCCAAATGGACGATTCATCTGGGGACACTGGATGTGCTGGGCCGCAAGGTGGAGATTCCGCCGTTGAGGCTCTGTTATCACCCTGTGAAAAAATGGATCGGGATTGAGCCGCTGATGAGGCCTTAAGGGTATTTCCGAAGTGGGCCGGGGTGGGGCCGGGGCTGATGTTGGTCAGTTATGGCCAATGGGGCCGCTTTGCGGCCCATCGCAGGCAAGCCAGCTCCTACAGGTACGGTGCATGCCTTGGCAGTTGGGGCTGAGGCTTGGTCAGCCGTGGTCAGTCAACCCATCGCCACAGTGGCTCGTCCAGCAAGCCGACCCCTCGCAACTGCGTTTGCCCGTGGTGCTTCTCAAGCTCCAGCACATTGCACCCGTCGCACGCGGTCAATGCGTCGATCAGCGGCTTGCTGTGCGACACCACCCACACCTGGCTACGTTGCGAGGCGCGGATGATCAGGCGGGCCAGCGCAGGTAGCAGGTCGGCATGCAGGCTGGTTTCCGGTTCGTTCAGCACCATCAGTGACGGCGGGCGGGGTGTCAGCAGCGCTGCCATCAGCAACAGGTACCTCAAGGTGCCATCGGACAATTCAGCACCCCCTAACGGGCGCAGTAGCCCATGCTGGTGTAGCCGCACGCTGAACAGCCCGCCCGGCGGTGCATCAATCGCCAGGCGGCTGCCGGGAAACGCGTCGTCCAGCGCCGCTACCAGGTCTTCGACATCACCTATCTCGATAATGGTCTGCAACGCCGAAGCGAGGTTGCGGCCGTCGTGATGCAGCACCGGCGACCGGGTACCCAGCTGTGGCTGTCGACAAGGCGCATCGCGGTCGATGCGAAAGTGGTCGTAGAACCGCCAGCTGTTGATGAAGGCGCGCAGCTCACCAATCTCCGGCGCCTGGCGGGGTCGGCCGACGATGTTGAAGAAGCTCTCACCGCTGTCAGCATGCTGATCCAGCACTGCCCAGCCATTGCCCTCGCGGGCCCGCACCATGGCGTTCTTGCGCTCGACCAGCAAGGAAGCGGGCCGATAGGCACCAGCGCCCCAGATGGCTTCGCACTTTATCTCAGGGTCGAGCATGAACGCGGTCGGATACGGCAGGGGAATCGGCAGGCCGAGGGAGATGGCAAAACCGTAGTCCTCGGTAGCAAAGCCCAGGCGCAGGCGCCTGGCCTCGCTCGGGTGCTGGCCTTGGATGGGCACTTCGCCGCGCTTCATCCGTGCGCTGGTTGCCGGGCCGGCCCACCAGGTCGAATCCAGCCCGCCTTCACGGGCGAGGGCTTCGATCACGCCGCCCTGGGCGGTTTCGGCCAGCAGGCGCAGGGCCTTGTACAGGTTGGATTTGCCGCTGCCGTTGGCACCGGTCACCAGGTTGAGTTGGCCCAGCGGCAGTACCAAGTGGTTGATCGAGCGGTAGTTGCCGATGGCGAGGGTAGTGAGCATGCAGTGCTTTCCAGCGTGTACCAAGCGACCGATTGTGGCCGAAGCGGGGCTGCCTTGCCAGCTTCATCAGGCGTTCAGCCGTGTGCCTGCAGGGCCCCTGGCTAGCGTTAATGCACCTGGCCAGGCCACTTGCGCTGGGTAGCCAGCGCCAACAACTCCCGCTGCCCAGAAACCCCTAACTTGCGATACAGCCGCTTGATATATGTAGCCGCACTCGAAAGCTGAATACCCATGCTCACGCTAATGTCCTCAACCTCACACCCAGCCAGCATCAGTTGCAGCAGCTCCTGGTCACGCCGGGTCAGTTCCGGGTACAGGCTGACAACCCGTTCAGTGAGCAGGGCCGGCATCTCATTGGCTTCGAGGTAGGTGCGGTAATGCAGGCGCGAGATTTGTACGATCAGCGGGGCTGCTGTTTCGATGACATTGATTTCGTGGGGGGCAAAACGGCCGTGCTCCCGGCCCCGGTAGAAGTTTACCGATAGCCAGCGGTTGCCTTCGCAGTGCGTGAGCAGGGCAACGCGTTCGGAAATTTGCGGCAGCTCGTAGCAGATGCGACGGTAATCGCGGTGGGCTATGTCTTCGATGCCTTGGCGTTGCACCATGATGCGCTCGGCTGTGGGCAGGGCCTGGCGCGCAGTCATCGCTTGCTGGTTGCCGTCCATGCTGTAGAAGCGTTCGGCATAGTTGCTGGAGATTCTGGGTAGCTCGATCATTCGCGCGCGGTCGGCGAATGAAATGATCTGCGGGCTGCGGTTGGGGCTATAGGCGAAAATGGTGCACTGGGCCAACGGGACCTGGGCGCTGACCAGTTTCAGCATGTCGGCGGCCAACAGCTTGCCGCAGCTTTCGCTTGTGCGGGCGAGCAGGGTGGCGGTTTGCTCGATGGGTAGGCGAAAGTCGGTCGTGGAGGGGCGTAGTGGCCAGAATTCCATGCGGTACTCCCTGAGGGCAAGGCATGACTTATTGTTTTAGGCGGCCGCTGGGGCTGGGCTGTTGGGCAGGATAACCAATTTGCAGGCGCGGCGCTTAGCCTGGGGGTCTGCAAGCAGCGGCTTTGCTTCAGCTTGTCGGGTCTTGCCCCAACACCTTGCTCAACGCCACGCGTGCATCTTCCAGCTGCACCAGCGATGCATGTCGCGCCCCGAGCGCGTCGCCGTTCTGAATAGCAGTGAGAATCGCCTTGTGCCGGGGCAGGGCCAGCTGGTCGAAGTTCGGCCGCTGGTTCGAATAGCGCACCGATTCACGCAGGGCCATCGACAGCATGTTGCACAGGTAGGCGAGCAGGTCGTTATGGGTGGCATCGGCGATGCGGGCGTGGAAGTCCAGGTCGGGTTGCAGGCGCTCTTCATGAGTGCGCGCGGCTTCCATGCGCTGGTAGGCTTCGCCGATCGATGCGACATCTTCGCTGGTGGCGTTGGTGGCGGCCAGCGCGGCGGCGGCGGGCTCGATGACCCAGCGTACGCTGGACAAGGTGTTGAAGAAGTCCTTTTGCGGGGTGGCCTGCATCAGCCAGTGCAGCACGTCGGGGTCGAGCATGTGCCAGTCATGGCGGGGCCTGACCAAGGTGCCTACCCGAGGGCGGGCCTGGACCAGGCCCTTGGCGGTAAGCGCGCGCATCGCTTCACGGAACACCGGCCGGCTGATCGCGTAGCTTTCGCACAGGCTGGCCTCGGAGGGCAGCTTTTGCCCGGGTGCGAGTTGGCCGGAAACGATTTGCAGGCCAAGGTCCTGGACCAGGGTGGCGTGCATGCTTTTGCGCGTGGTGGGCTGGCGGTAGTTCATGGGGGCGCGGGTGGTCCTTCGAGCGGGGCAGGCATCATAGCATTAGTGGGTGAGGGGAGGTCTGTGAGGCAGGTTTGAGCGGGTTGGGTTTGTTCGGGGCAGGGGGGGCTGGGTGGCACGGGCTTCGCCCGTGTTCGCGGGTGAACCCGCTCCTACAGGTACCGTGCTTGTAGGAGCGGTGTTGCGAGCTGGTTAGTGCGAATGCTTGGGCACCGCTGCCCCCCGGCAGCCCACCAGAAAGTCGAAATCGCACCCTTCATCCGCCTGCATCACATGGTCCAGGTACAGCTTGGCGTAACCGCCAGTGATCAACTGTGGCGGGGCTTGCAGGTCGGCCAGGCGGCCGGCCAGTTCCTCGGCGCCAATGTCCAGGTGCAGCCGGCCTTCCTTGCAATCCAGCTCGATCCAGTCGCCTTCACGTACCGCTGCCAATGGCCCCCCCGCAGCGGCTTCGGGCGCCACGTGCAGCACCACGGTGCCGTAGGCGGTGCCGCTCATGCGGGCGTCGGAGATGCGCACCATGTCAGTCACACCCTGGGCCAGCAGCTTGGCAGGCAGGCCCATGTTGCCCACCTCGGCCATGCCTGGGTAGCCCTTGGGCCCGCAGTACTTCATCACCAGCACCGAATTGGCGTCCACCTCCAGCTCAGGGTCGTTGATGCGTGCCTTGTAATCTTCGAAGTTTTCGAACACCACAGCACGCCCGCGATGCTGCATCAGCGCAGGGGTTGCCGCTGAGGGTTTGAGCACCGCGCCCTTGGGCGCCAGGTTGCCGCGCAAGATACAGATGCCACCATCGGCCACCAGCGGTTTGTCGAGCGGGCGGATGACTTCTTCGTCATACAGCGGCGCGGCCTGGCAGTTGTCCCACAGGCTCTTGCCGTTGGCGGTCAGCGCGTTGGGGTTGGGCAGCAGGCCATGTTCACCCAGGCGGCGGATCACTGCGGGCAGGCCGCCGGCGTAATAGAACTCCTCCATCAGGAAGCGGCCCGAAGGCTGCAAGTCGACCAAGGTCGGTGTGCCGCGGCCGACGCGGGTCCAGTCTTCCAGTTGCAGGTCTACGCCAATGCGCCCGGCAATCGCCTTGAGGTGGATCACGGCGTTGGTCGAACCACCGATGGCGGCGTTGACGCGGATGGCATTCTCGAAGGCTTCGCGGGTAAGGACTTTCGACAGGCGCAGGTCTTCGCGCACCATGTCGACAATGCGCATGCCCGACAGGTGGGCGAGTACATAGCGGCGGGCATCCACAGCCGGGATGGCGGCGTTGTGTGGCAGCGAGGTGCCCAGCGCTTCGGCCATGCAGGCCATGGTCGAGGCGGTGCCCATGGTGTTGCAGGTGCCCGCCGAGCGCGACATGCCAGCCTCGGCCGAGAGGAACTCGTTGAGGTCGATCTGGCCGGCTTTATAGGCCTCGTGCATCTGCCAGACGATGGTGCCGGCGCCAATGTCCTTGCCTTTGTGCTTGCCGTTGAGCATCGGCCCGCCGGTAACCACGATCGCCGGTACGTCGCAGCTGGCGGCACCCATCAGCAGCGCCGGGGTGGTTTTGTCGCAGCCGGTCAGCAGCACCACGGCGTCCACCGGGTTGCCACGTATGGCTTCCTCCACGTCCATGCTCGCCAGGTTGCGGGTGAGCATGGCGGTGGGGCGCAGGTTGGACTCGCCGCTGGAAAACACCGGGAACTCCACCGGGAAGCCGCCAGCCTCCAGCACGCCTTTTTTCACATGCTCGGCAATTTTGCGGAAGTGGGCGTTGCACGGGGTCAGCTCCGACCAGGTGTTGCAGATGCCGATGATCGGCTTGCCTTGGAATTCGTGGTCTGGAATGCCTTGGTTCTTCATCCAGCTGCGGTACATGAAGCCGTTCTTGTCGGCGGTACCAAACCATTGGGCGGAGCGCAGGGGGCGTTTGTTATCTGACATGAGCGGGACACCTAATTAGTATTACTATTTGTCGTTATGTGGCTGACTCTACCGGCTAAAAAGGCATCTGTGAAGGGTTGTTGTTTTAAATGGTAATACTATATGATCGATTCGCCAGGTTAGCGGTCTGCCAAAAAGCCCCGGCCAGGTGCTGTGCCCATTACAAGAACAATTGGAGACATCGCCATGATCCAGGAGCAGCGGCTTGTCCGCCTGATCACACTGAAACTCATCCCTTTTCTGGTTCTGCTTTACCTGGTGGCCTATGTCGATCGTTCGGCGGTAGGCTTTGCCAAGCTGCACATGGGCGCCGACATCGGCCTGGGTGACGCGGCATATGGCCTTGGCGCCGGGCTGTTCTTCATCGGTTATTTCCTTTTCGAGGTGCCGAGCAACCTGTTGCTCGACCGCTTTGGCGCACGTCGCTGGTTTGCCCGCATTCTGCTGACCTGGGGCGCGATCACCGTCGGCATGGCGTTTGTCACGGGGCCAAATGGCTTCTATGTGATGCGCTTTTTGCTGGGGGCCGCCGAGGCGGGCTTCTTCCCCGGCGTGCTGTACTACATCACCCAGTGGTACCCGGTGCGCCATCGCGGCAAGATCCTTGGTTTCTTCATTCTTTCGCAGCCGTTGGCCATGCTGATCACCGGGCCGCTTTCCGGCGCGCTGCTGGGGCTGGAGGGCAGCTACGGCCTGCATGGTTGGCAGTGGCTGTTCATCTGTATCGGTACCCCGGCGGTGCTGCTGGCCTGGCCAACCCTGCGGCTGCTGCCGGACGGCCCAGCCAAGGTGCGCTGGCTCAGCGACGAGCAACGCAACTGGCTGCAAGAGCAGTTGGCCAACGACCTGCGCGAGTTTGGCCAGACCCGTCATGGCAACCCGCTGCATGCGCTGAAGGATGGCCGGGTGCTGTTGCTGGCGCTGTTCTACTTGCCGATGACCCTGAGCATCTACGGCCTGGGCCTGTGGCTGCCGACGCTGATCCATCAGTTTGGCGGCAGTGACCTGGTTACCGGTTTCGTCTCGGCCGTGCCCTACCTGTTCGGCATCATCGGCCTGTTGATCGTGCCGCGTAGCTCCGACCGCCTGAATGATCGCTATGGCCATCTGGGCCTGCTGTACGCACTGGGGGCCATCGGCCTGTTCTTCAGCGCCTGGCTGACGGTGCCGGTGCTGCAGTTGGCCGCGCTCTGCCTTGTGGCGTTTGCGCTGTTCTCCTGTACAGCCATCTTCTGGACGTTGCCGGGGCGGTTCTTCTCCGGTGCCAGCGCTGCTGCGGGCATCGCCTTGATCAACTCGATCGGCAACCTCGGCGGCTACCTGGGCCCGTTCGGCATCGGCGCGCTCAAGGAGCACACCGGGCAACTGTCGTCCGGCCTGTATTTCCTGGCGCTGGTGATGCTGTGCGGGGTGCTGCTCACCGGCGTTGTCTACAACCGCCTGGAGCGCCGCCAGCGCCTGGCTTCCACGCGGGCGGCGCAAGCCTCCCGCTAATCTTTGCAACCGACAAGCGAGCACAAGCATGCGACTGATCCAATTCGAAACCGCTGGCGGCGAGCGCCGCGTGGGCGTGGTGGAAGGCGAGTACGCCCTTGAAGTACGTGGCGCCAGCAGTACCCGTGAGCTGGCCCTGCAGGCCATTGCCGCTGGCCGTGACCTGGCCGGCGAGGTGCAGGCCGCCGGGCTGGGCGAGCGCCATGACTATCTGGCCTTGCTGAGCGAAGGCCGTGTATTGCCACCGCTGGACCACCCGGACCCGGCCCATTGCCTGGTGACCGGTACAGGGTTGACCCACCTGGGCAGTGCCGCCACCCGCGACAAGATGCACCAGCAGCAGGCTGAGGGTGCCGTGACCGACAGCATGCGCATGTTCCAGTGGGGCCTGGAGGGCGGTCGGCCGCCGGCGGGCGAGGAGGGTGCGCAACCGGAGTGGTTCTACAAAGGCGACGGCGGCATCGTCGTGCGCCCCGGCGCCGATTTGCCGCTACCGGCTTTCGCCGAAGATGCCGGCGAAGAGCCGGAACTGGTCGGGCTGTACCTGATCGGCACCGATGGCACGCCATACCGCCTGGGCTACGCCCTGGGCAACGAGTTCTCCGACCATGTGATGGAGCGGCGCAACTACCTGTACCTGGCGCATTCCAAGCTGCGCGCCTGCAGCTTCGGTCCGGAGCTGCGCCTGGGGGCATTGCCGGCGCACCTGGAAGGCACCAGCCGCATCCTGCGCGATGGGCAGGTGCTGTGGAGCAAGCCGTTTCTGTCGGGCGAGCAGAACATGTGCCACAGCTTCGAAAACCTTGAGTTTCATCACTTCAAGTACGACCAGTTCCTGCGTGCTGGCGATATCCATGTGCACTATTTCGGCACCGCCACGCTGTCGTTTGCTGACGGCGTTCAGGCTCGCCCGGGCGATACCTTCGAGGTCAGCCTCGACGCCTTTGGCCAGCCGTTGCGCAATGGCATTGCCGCAGCGCCTGGGCAGGTTCGCCCTGGGGTAGTGAAAAGCCTTTGAGCTTGATGCCAGCCAGTCAAGGCATCCTCTTTATCTGTTACAGGAGTCAATCATGTCTGGAAGCAACTTCATTGGCGGGCAGCGCAGCGCTGCTGGCAGTGTGCGCCTGCAAAGCGTCGATGCGCGCACCGGCGAAGCATTGCCTGTGGCCTTCATCCAGGCCACCCCTGAGGAGGTGGCCGCAGCCGCCCAGGCCGCCGAAGCGGCTTTTGCCGAATACAACGCCATGGCGCCAGAGCGCCGTGCGCAGTTTCTGGATGCCATTGCCGATCAGCTGGACGCGCTGGACGATAGCTTCGTCGCCACCGTGTGCCGCGAGACGGCGTTGCCGGCTGGGCGTATCCAGGGCGAGCGTAGCCGAACCAGCAACCAGATGCGCCTGTTCGCCAAGGTGCTGCGCCGTGGCGATTACCTGGGGGCGCGCATCGACCGCGCGCAGCCACAACGCCAGCCGCTGCCACGCCCCGACTTGCGCCAGTACTGTACCGGCCTGGGCCCGGTGGCCGTGTTCGGCGCCAGCAACTTCCCGCTCGCGTTCTCCACTGCCGGCGGTGACACCGCCGCAGCGCTGGCTGCCGGTTGCCCGGTGGTGGTCAAGGCACACAGCGGCCATATGGCCACGGCCGAGCAGGTGGCCGAGGCCATCGAGCGTGCGGCGGTAGCCACCGGCATGCCCGCTGGCGTGTTCAACATGATCTACGGTGCCGGTGTCGGTGAAGCGCTGGTACGCCACCCGGCCATCCAGGCTGTGGGCTTTACCGGTTCGCTCAAGGGCGGCCGTGCCCTGTGCGACCTGGCTGCGGCGCGCCCTCAGCCGATCCCGGTGTTTGCCGAGATGAGCAGCATCAACCCGGTGCTGGTATTGCCAGCGGCGTTGCAGGCCCGCGGCGAGCAAGTGGCCAAGGAACTGGCCGCTTCGGTGGTGCTGGGCTGCGGGCAGTTCTGCACCAACCCCGGGCTGGTCATTGGTATCGCCGGTGAGGCGTTCAGCGCCTTCGTCGCGGCACTGGCTGCGCAACTGGCGGACCAGCCCGCCCAGACCATGCTCAATGCGGGCACCTTAAGCAGCTATGCCCGCGGCGTGCAGCGCCTGCAGCAACACCCGGGCGTGCGCCATCTGGCCGGTACCGGGCAGGTAGGCGAGCAAGCCCAGGCACAGTTGTTCCAGGCCGATGTGAGCCTGCTGCTCAACGGCGACGAGCTGCTGCAGGAGGAGGTTTTCGGCCCAGCCACGGTGGTGGTCGAAGTGGCCGACCAGGCCGAATTGCACCGCGCCCTGCAAGCCCTGCATGGGCAACTGACCGCCACCCTGATTGCCGAGCCGGAAGACTTCCAGCGCTTTGCCACGCTGGTGCCCCTGCTGCAGCGCAAGGCCGGGCGCCTGTTGGTCAATGGCTACCCGACCGGCGTCGAGGTATGCGATGCGATGGTGCATGGTGGGCCGTACCCGGCCACCTCCGATGCCCGTGGTACCTCGGTCGGCACACTGGCCATCGACCGCTTCTTGCGCCCGGTGTGCTACCAGGACTACCCGGACGCGCTGCTGCCCGATGCCCTTAAAAACGCCAACCCGCTAGGCCTGCAACGCCTGGTCGATGGCCAACACAGCCGTGACGCGCTGAGCTGACCCGGCGCTGGCGCTGTATGCCCGCCGGATATGCCCCGGCGGGTTTCCGACCGACACCAGAAAATAACAACAAGAGGTTGCAGCCATGCCGAGTCGTTCCCTGCCCGCCGACCAGGTCGCGTGGGACTCATTGGATAATCGCCTGTTTCGCAAGATCAGCTGGCGCATCGTGCCGTTGTTCATCGTGTGTTTTCTGTTCGCCTATCTGGACCGGGTCAATATCAGCTTCGCCAAACTGCAGATGCAAAGCGCGCTGGGTTTCAGTGACGCTGTCTACGGCCTGGGTGCGAGCCTGTTCTTCGTCGGCTACTTCCTGTTCGAGGTACCGAGCAATGTGCTGCTGCACCGCATCGGCGCGCGTATCTGGATTGCCCGCATCATGGTCAGTTGGGGCTTGACCTCGGCGGCAATGATGTTCGTCACCAGCGAAACCTGGTTCTACGTGCTGCGTTTTCTGATTGGTGTGATGGAAGCCGGCTTCGTGCCGGGGGTACTGTACTTCTTCACCCAGTGGTACCCCAGCGATCGCCGTGCGCGCATCAACGCCTATTTCAAAAGCTCGATCTGCCTGTGTGGCATCGTCGGCGGTCCGTTGGCCGGGTTTATCCTCAGTCACTTCGACGGGGTAAGCGGCCTGGCCGGATGGCAGTGGCTGTTCTTGCTCGAAGGCCTGCCTTCGGTGGTGCTCGGCCTGCTGGTACTTTGGCTGGTCAGTGACCGCATCGAAGATGCCCGCTGGCTCGACGGCGAAGAGAAGCGCTACCTGCGCGCGCGCCTGGACGCCGAGCCCAAGCCCAGTGGTGGCAGCTCGATCAGGGCGATTTTGCGCGAGCCGGCTTCGCTGGCGCTGTCGGCGATTTACCTGTGCCTGGTCATGGCGCTGACCGGTTTGCTTTTCTGGATGCCTCAGCTGATTCGTAACGCCGGGGTGGACGATGCCCTGGATATCGGCCTGCTGACGATGATCCCGTATCTGCTGGCAGTGGTGGGCAACCTGCTGATCGGCCGCAGCTCCGACCTGCGCGGCGAGCGCCGCTGGCATATGGCGAGTTGCGCAGCGATAACCACCGTGGGTTATGCCCTTTGTGCCGGTTTCAACGCCCAGCTTTGGGTGCTGATGCTGGGCATGAGCCTGGTCATGACCGGGATCATCGCCTGGATGCCGATCTTCTGGACCTTGCCGCCTAAATACTTGGCCGGGTTGGCCGCTGCGGCCGGCATTGCGCTGATCAATTCGATTGGCCAGCTCGGCGGCATCATTGCCCCTTACATGGTGGGCAAAGTCCGAGAACTCAGCGGCTCGGCGACCCCCGCACTATGGCTGTTGACGGCGGTCAGCCTGCTGGCGGTGGTGTTGATTGTCTGGGCCGTGCCACGCCGCTTGTATGCGGCTCAATCTGAATCGCGCACCCACTGAGGAGGTTGCATGCAACGTGTCGTTTCTTTCGGCCCTGTTTCCAGCGCCGAGGTGCTGGCCGACCTTGAAAAGCGGTACCACTTCCGGCGTTTCGACCAGCCGCTGGCTGACCGCGAAAGCTTCCTGGCGGCCTTGGCCACTGCCGACGGAATGATCGGCAGTACCTTGCCGCTGGATGCCGCGCTGCTCGACTACGCGCCTGCGCTGAAGGTGATTGCCAGCGTGTCTGCCGGCATCGACAACTACCCTTTGGGCTATCTGCGCGACCGCGGTATTTGCCTGACCAACACCCCCGACGCAGTGACCGAAACCACCGCCGATACCGGGTTCATGCTGTTGATGATGGCCGCGCGACGGGCGTGTGAGCTGGGCCAACTGGTGCGTGACGGCGGCTGGACGTGCGCTATCGATGCTTCGCGCTTCGGCCTGGATGTACACGGCAAGACCTTGGGCATCGTCGGCCTTGGCCGCATTGGTGCGGCCGTGGCCAGGCGCGCGCACTTCGGTTTTGGCATGCCGGTGCTGTACAGCGGCAATAGCGCCAAGCCCGTATATGAAGCGGAGTTCGCGGCACGGCGTGTGCCGCTGATGCAGTTGCTGGCCGAGGCGGACTTCGTCTGCGTCTGCGTGCCGCTGAGTGCAGACACCCACCACCTGTTCGGCCGCGAGCAGTTCGCCGCCATGCGTGCGGATGCGGTGTTCGTCAATATTGCCCGCGGCGCGGTGGTCGACGAGGCCGCGCTGGTACAGGCGCTGGCCGAAGGGCAGATCCGTGCGGCCGGGCTGGATGTATACGAGCGGGAGCCGCTGCCAGCGGGCTCGCCATTGCTGGCGTTGCCCCAGGTGGTGGCCTTGCCGCACATTGGCTCGGCCACTGTCGAGACACGTGCGTTGATGGCCCGTACCGCAGCGGCTGAACTGGCGGCAGTGCTTGAGGGCAGGGCACCACAGCATCCCGTGCTGTAGGCCCTGGCTTGCCTGCGCAGCTCTGCCGCAGCAGCTTAGAAGCGGACCGTGATACCCGCATTGACCGAATGGAACCGGGCGTCCGAACCAAACTGGCCCTGGTACGACAGGCCCACCTCAGTCTGGCGGTTCAGTTGCACTTTCGCACCCACTTCGGTCATTGCCACGTTGCGCGTCTGGGCGATGCCCTGCACCGCGAAGTCCGGGCCACCGGCAAAGGCCTGGGTGCTGCTTGGGTCCAGGTCGCCGTAGGCGCGGCGCCAGCCCAGCGAACCGTAGAACTGGGTGTCGTGGTCAGCCACGCGGGTGCGGGTTGAAGCGCGCATGCCCACGGTCGAGAACCAGGTGTCCTGCTTTTCACTGGCCACGTCCAGGGCAGCCGCACCGCCTTTTTCGTGGAAGCTGTCGGCGTCGTACTTCACGTAGGCCACGCCCACGAACGGCTCCAGCGCCACCGCACCCAGGCCGATGCGGTAAGCCGCTTCGCCACTGGCCTGCAACGTGTTGGCGTCGCGCTCGCCCTTCAGGTGGTCGTTGAACCCGGCGAAGGCCACGTTGCGTTTGCTGTCCAGCTTGTGCCAGGTGTAGCCGACGTCTGCGCTCAGGCGCAGGGCATCGAGTTGGGCACCGGTGTACAGGCCCAGGTGGTAGTTGTCGCTGTGGCCCTTGGCATCGCGGTCGTCGGCATCGAACTTGGTGCGGCTGTAGCCACCGTAAACACCGGCGCGCCAGTCCGGGTTGATGCTGCCATCGGCGCCAATCAGTACACCGCCGGTTCTCTGGTGCAGGCCGCCAGCGCCGTTGTTGCCGTCCAGCTTGGACCAGTTGCCGAAGGTTTGCGCCCAGGCACCGCCCTGCGCTTCAGGGGTGGTTGGCATGAGGTTCGAAGCACCCAACGGCATGCGCACGCTCGTGCTGTCGAACAAGTCGCGCAGGCGGGTGCCCAGCACGCCGGAAACCACCTGGCTGTTGGCGATAAGCGCGGTGCCGGTGCTGGCGTGGTAGTCACCGGAGAGCTGGTCGATGGCATTGCGCGCGCTGTCGGCATCCAGCACCAGCAGGTTGTTGTACAGGCGCAGCGGGTCGCCGCTTTGCTGCAGCACGCTTAGTGCGCCTGCGGTGTGCCACTGGTTTTCGGTTTGCGCCACGGTCTGGAAGATGCCGGGGGTGCCAGGCCCGCCCGTTTCTGGCGGCTGCACCGGGGGGAGTACGGGGGGCTGTACGGGCGGCTGTACGGGCGGCTCGACCGGGGGCTGTACCGGTGGTTGTACAGGCGGCTCGACAGGCGGTTCCACCGGAGGCGTCACCGGTGGTTCTACGGGCGGCTCCACGGGTGGTTCAACCGGTGGTTCAACCGGTGGTTCAACCGGTGGCTCAACCGGTGGCTCAACAGGGGGAGTGGTCTTCTGCGCGATGGTCAGGTTCAGTTCGTTGGCTGTGCGCTGCAGGCTGACGTTGAGAAACGCCGAGTTGGTGAAGGCCTGGGCATAGGCCGTGCCGGCAGCCGCACCGTCCACTACACCGCCCTGGGCCGCCAACAGCGTATAGGTTTGCCCGGTCTGGTAGCTTTGCGCGTCGTTGAGCGTGGTGACATCGACCCGTGTGCCACGCAGGGTCGCGCTGCCGCTGACGTTTACGCGGTCGGCGCCGCCATTGCCGGCGATGTCTGCGGCGTAGCGCGAGCCGTCGGCCATGTCCAGGTCGCCCTTGATCGACAGGGTGCCCAACGCGCCTTCACCCGGCGAGAGGGTACCGCCCGAGGCCACATGGGTGGTGCCGACCTGGCCGTTACCGGCCAGCACGCCACCGGCCAGCACCTGGGCGCGGTTGCTGTAGTTGCCCGAGGCGTCGGTGTGGCCCACGGTGCCGTTGACCACCAGGGTGCCGTTGCCGACGCTCAGCAGCGAGGTGCCGCGTGGGTTGGTCTGGTCGACATCGCCGGCCAGCACCAAACGCCCGCCGCGCACCACCGTGCTGCCGGACATCCCGGTCAGGTCGCCGCTCAGGGTGGTGTTGCCGCTGAAGGCGTAAACGCGGCCCGCACCGCTGATGCTGTTGCTCAGTTGCAGGTCGCTGTCGGTGTGGTTGAACGCCAGCGCTCCGCTACCGGCGCCGAAGCGGATTGCCGTTTGCGGGTCCAGGCGGCCGGCGGCCTGTGCGGCGCTGGCCGTGAGGGCGTCGATATCGGTGCGGCTATCGTCTCGTACAACCCCGCCCCCGATGCTGAGGGTGCCGCGTGCGGCCGAGTTGATGCTGGTCAGCACGCTGATGTCGATGCCTTCGGTACTGCTCAGCTCGGCGCCATTGCCCAATACCAGGTTGGTGCTCGAAGTGGTGGTGCCCAAGGTCAGTGCGCGGGTGGCCAGGCGCGTGCCTTCGCCGGACACGCTCACCACGGTGTTGCGGTTCAGGTTGGCCGAGCCCAGCTCCATCGAGTCACTGGTCAGCACCGCACCGTTGCTCAGGCTGAGGTCGTTGCGGTTGCGGAAGGTGCCGGTGTTGTCCCAGCGGGTGTTGGCGCCGGACAGGTCGCTGATCGAGTTGATGGCCACACGTTCGCTGGCAAGCTGCCCGCCATCGCGCAGGGCAATGCGCGAGTCGTAAAGGAATACGCCGCCAGAAGTCACGTTGACTGCGTCCACCTTCGCACCCTGGCCACTGACCACCAGGTTCGCCCGGGACAGCGCATTGCCGGCGTTGCCGTTGTCGCTGAGCTGCAGGTCGCGCACCGATACCTGGCCGCCGTCGAGCACGTTGAGCGTGCCCTGGCCGGCGCCGCCGACCACGATGGTGTTACCCAGCACGGCAGTGGTACGGGGCACCACCCAGCGCGTACCAGGGCCCTGGACCGTGACAGTCGCCATGGCCGTACTGGCTTCGTTGTTGGTGAGCGAGCCACCGATCCGCCCACCCTTGCTGGTGAGTTCGGCGCCGTTGTTGATGGTCAGGCTGGCGGGCACGCCGTTGCCGGGGCGCAGCGACACCGTGCCATCGTAGGCGCGGTCACTGCTGAAGGTGTCCTCGCCACTGTCGAGGATGTAGTCAGCTGCTTGAGCGCTCGGCAGCAGGGCGAGGCTGATCGCGAACGTCAGCGGGGATAGTCGGAAAAGGGGATTCATAGCGACTCCAGATACTCCATTAGATGCCACGCAAGTGGCTGCCAGCCCTGAGGGCAATGGCGTTCCATATGTGCAACGGATTAACGCTGGGAGTATCGGCAAGCCCTTGCCGCGCTGAGAATAGTACGCATGTGCTAGTGGCTTGCGGAACGTGACGCTGTGCACACAGTGGGCTGTATGGCGCACATGCGTTTCTTGCCGAATGTGTGATCTATGCCGCTCAGTCTTCGTCAAGCATGCGACCCCTTACCGACGTCTGAAGGGGATTGAGCCAGGGCCTTTCATGCAAACGCTGTTGAACGAGATTCTTGAAGAAGTACGCCCCTTGATCGGCAAGGGCAAAGTGGCTGACTACATCCCAGCGCTGGCCGACGTACCGGCGCAGCAGTTGGGCATCGCGGTCTATAGCAACGATGGCAGCCATTACTGTGCAGGCGATGCAAGCGTGCCTTTTTCGGTGCAGAGTATTTCCAAGGTGTTCAGCCTGGTTCAGGCAATAGGCCACTCAGGTGAAGCCATTTGGGAGCGGCTTGGCCATGAGCCTTCAGGCCAGCCGTTCAATTCGCTGGTGCAGCTGGAGTTCGAGCGCGGGCGCCCGCGCAACCCGTTTATCAATGCGGGGGCGTTGGTGATCTGCGATATCAACCAGTCACGCTTCGCAGCACCCACGTTGTCGATGCGTGATTTTGTTCGACGTCTTTCGGGCAACCCTCACATTTCGATCGATGCCCGTGTCGCCGATTCGGAATATCAGTTCCGCGCGCGTAACGCTGCCATGGCTTACCTGATGCAGTCTTTTGGTAACTTCCATAACGAAGTCGAGCCGGTGCTGCGCAGTTACTTCAGTTACTGCGCGCTACAAATGAACTGCCTGGACTTGGCCCGGGCATTCTGCTTCCTGGCCAACGACGGGTTTTGCAAGCACAGCGAAGAGCAAATCCTCACCCGGCGCCAGGCCCAGCAGGTGAACTCGATCATGGCCACCAGCGGGCTGTATGACGAAGCCGGTAATTTCGCCTACCGAGTGGGGTTACCAGGCAAGAGTGGCGTGGGTGGCGGCATCGTGGCAATCGTGCCGGGGCAATTTACCGTATGCGTTTGGTCCCCCGAGTTGAATGCTGCGGGCAACTCCCTCGCGGGCATGGCGGCGCTGGAGTTGCTGAGTTCACGGATCGGGTGGTCGGTGTTTTGATCAGTGGGCGGGCTCGCGGGTAACGGAGCCTGCTATGTCCTGAGTCACCCAGCCCTTGAACGCCTCCGCTACCGGCGACGGGTGCATGGCGCCTGACTGGGCCAGCACCACTTTTTGTGGTGACACCTCTTCCAGTAATGGCCGGCACAGCAGCGGTGTACCGTCATAGCAGTGGTCGCCGGCTGGGCGGGTGCACGACAGGGCAACCCCGTAGCCATGCGCGACCAGACCGCGTTGCATCTCGAAGGTCTGGGTGTATTGCTGGGTGCGCGGTTGCAGGTTGTGCGCCCAAAACAGTGAAAGGAAATACTCACGCGTTTGTGCGATGTCCTCAAGAATCAGGCATTCCTGGGCCAGTTCATGCAGCGGTATCGCTGCCAGGTGGGCCAGGCGATGGTCCGTAGCGATGAGCGCGTAGGGTTTCAACTCCGCCAGTACCTGGCGCGGCAGCGAGGGATCAAGGCCGATGTCGTAAGTAAGCGCAAGCTCTGCTTTACCGGCGCTCAGGTGGCGGTGCACGCCTGCCAGGTCCGTTTCGAACAGCGTTACCTCGACATCGGGGTACTGCTTGCGAAAGCTCGATAGCAGCCGGGGTGCGAAGTATGGGCCTAAGTCTTGAAAGCAGATAAGCGACAGGTTGCCGCGCAGCGAGCCTTGCGCTGTATCGGCGTTCTGATTCATGGCGATGGCCATGCCAATGATATCGCGGGCCTGTGCGAGCAATCGCGTGCCCGCTGACGTCAGCTCCAGCCCTCGGCTGACCTGGCGCCGGAATAGCCGCTCATTCAGCGCCTCTTCAAGTTGGGCAATAGCGACCGATACCGACGGCTGTGAAACGTGGCGGGCTCTCGCCGCAGCGCTGATGCTGCCGTGTTCGGCCACGGCGACGAAGTACTCTAACTGCCGGAACGAGAAACCTATCATTTTTTCCTATACTCCGGATTAGGAAATATATTCTTTTCCTATTGGTGCCGAAACGCAATACTCGCCGTGCACCATGCTTGTCCCGCTTAACTTCTGGCAGTGGTGCTGTTGCCCAATAAAAAGACCAAAGGGTGCTTTATGAAACAGTCCGCCGAATTTCAACTCAGCGAAGAAACCATCGAAGCTTTCCAGCGTGATGGTGCTGTCTGCGTACGTAATCTGTTCACGCCGGAGGAAGTTGCACTGCTCGAAACCGGCATCGAACAGAACCTGAAAACCCCCAGCGAGCGCGCCAAAGTGGCGAGCCGCCCCGACGACCCAGGTTGGTTCTTCGAAGACTTCTGCAACTGGGGCGATATCGCTGCCTATCGCCAGTTCATCTTCGAGAGCCGGGTGGGTAGCGTTGCCGCTCAACTCATGAACAGCGAAACAGCCCGGCTTTATCACGATCATCTGCTGGTCAAGGAGCCCAACACGCGCCAGCGCACGCCTTGGCACCAGGACCAGCCGTACTACAACATCGATGGGCGCCAGAACTGCAGCATGTGGATGCCTATCGACCCCGTCGCAAGGGAATCCACCCTGGAGTTTGTAGGGGGCTCGCACCTGGGGCCGTGGCTGATGCCGCGCAGCTTCCTCGACAGCCAGGCGCAATGGTTCCCGGAAGGCAGCCTGGCCGACTTGCCGGATATCGAGGCCGACCGCAGCGCCTGGCACATCCTCGGCTGGGAGCTTTCCCCAGGCGACGCGGTGTTCTTCCACATGCTGACCTTGCACGCTTCTGGAGGTGTCGGGGGCAACCGCCGGCGCCGTGCCTTCTCGGTGCGTTTCCTGGGCGACGACATCACTCACGCACCGCGCCAGTGGAAAACTTCACCGCAGTTTCCCGGGCTCGAAACACAATTGGCCAGCGGTGCCCAGATGAACCATGAGTTGTTCCCGGTGCTGTGGCCAAGAGCTTGATGATTGAATAAATGCGTGCCTGATTAAAACGCACAGCATCTGCGTTGTGCGGACCTGATAATAAAATCAAGAAGGTATCTATGAGCGCTCAATCTTCACAACAGCTGAAGCGGGGTCTCTCTACCCGGCATATTCGCTTCATGGCATTAGGTTCTGCTATCGGTACGGGGCTGTTCTATGGCTCGGCATCGGCAATAAAACTGGCAGGGCCATCAGTGTTGCTCGCCTATTTGATAGGGGGTGCCGCCATTTACATGATGATGCGCGCCCTTGGCGAAATGGCAGTTCATAACCCGGTGTCAGGCTCGTTCGGCCACTATGCCAGCCAATACCTGGGCCGCTATTTTGGCTTTCTGACTGGTTGGAGCTACGCGTTCTCCATGTTGGTGGTGTGCCTGGCAGACGTGACGGCGTTTGGCGTCTACATGGGGCTGTGGTTCCCCGAAACACCCGCCTGGATCTGGGTGCTTGGAATAGTGTTCTTCATCGGGGCGCTGAACCTGTGTAGCGTGAAAGTGTTCGGCGAGATGGAGTTCTGGCTGTCGTTGCTGAAGGTGACCGCTATCGTTGCCATGATTGTGGCAGGCGGGGCCGTGCTGCTGTTGGGCATCCAGCTGAACGACGAGGCAGGCACTGTTGCCGGCATCTCGAACCTGTGGAGCCACGGCGGGTTCTTCCCTAATGGCATCGGTGGGATGATTGCTTCGTTCACCGTTGTGATGTTCGCTTTTGGCGGGGTCGAAATGATCGGCATTACCGCAGGCGAGGCAAAGGACCCGAAGCGCGTGCTGCCTAAGGCCATCAACTCGGTGCCTCTGCGCATTCTGCTGTTCTATATCCTCACCCTGTTCGTGCTCATGGCCATTTATCCCTGGACCAGCATTGGCAGCCACGGTAGCCCATTCGTTCAGATCTTCAGTGGCCTTGGCATCAGCTCAGCGGCAACCGTGTTGAACATCGTGGTAATTTCCGCTGCGGTATCAGCCATCAATAGCGACATATTCAGCGCCGGGCGAATGATGTACGGCATGGCTCAAAACGGCCAAGCCCCTGGCGGATTTGCATCATTGTCGCGTTTCGGTGTGCCGTGGATGACGGTTGCAGTGATGGGCGTCGCTCTGCTGTTGGGCGTGGTATTGAATTACCTGGTGCCAGAAGACTTGTTCCTGGTGCTTGCCGCGGTGGTCACTTTCTCCATTGTCTGGGTCTGGTTGATGATCCTGCTGTCGCAGGTGGCCATGCGGCGCGGCATGAGTAAGGAGGAAGTTGCTGCACTGGGCTATCGGGTGCCGCTGTGGCCAGTAGGGCCGGCTTGCGCGATTGCGTTCATGGTGTTCATCTTTGGCGTGCTCGGTTGGTTCCCGGCCAGCCGCACAGCCCTGTATGTCGGGGTTGGCTGGTTGGTCCTTCTGTCTTTGGGCTACTGGCTGTGGGGTGTACGTACACCGCGACCAGTGTCAGCCAGCGCATGAGGCATTGAACTGTGCGCGTTCCGCATTGCGAGGGGACCGGCCCCTTCGCGGGTTCACCCGCGAACACCGGCAAAGCCGGTGCCATCCAGCGCGCTGTCTCGTCCTACTGATCTTGGCCGAATCGCCAGCACCGAGTGCGGTAGTTTTCAGCAGACCTCATCCGTTGCTGGCGCAGTGCGTGACTCAAGGTCGATTTCCGTCGGCCACTGTACTTTCGGCGCCAGGCAATGCATGTGGCTCAGGCCATCGTCATCGTTCCAGTCGCGGGGTGGGTGCACGAACTTGGGCAGGGCTTCCGGGCCTTGCTGCATGAAGAGCCGGGCAATGGCCCAGTACGCCTCGCCCTCATGCAGGGTATGAGTGAAGAAGACACGATCAATGACTTCGTCAGTCTCAGGATTGCGGACTGACAGCATGACGTTTTCGATCAGGCCACCATGGCCAGGGGCGTAGATTCGGTAGACCTCGGCGGTGACGTCGTCCCAGTTGTAGGCGACGGGTTGGACACCCCAGCGTTTACGGCTGAAGATGAAGATGCGGTCGAAGCGGTACTGGTAAAAATAGACTTTCCGACGCAAGCGATTAAAGCGAATAGGCTCATCTCTAGGAAGAACAACGTCCAGTTTTATGTAAGGAAACAAAGCCCACGCGGCAGCAGGAGGGCTAAGTACCAAGAATGCATTCATCGCCCAATCACCTTGCCAGCCATCTACAATAAAGCTCCGGTACAAAAATAGCGCAATTCCACAGCAGAACAGAAGCGTGACAGTCCCAATCAAAACGCCTATGCCACGCAAATTCACCGTAGCTCTTGGCAGTTCCAAATATGCTTCATCGCAGTAGTTGGGAGGTGGGGTTAATTCATTCGCGTCATACTGCAAGGTCGGAGTTTGATCAACATGAGGCAGGTCATGGCTCCAGCCTATTGCTCGAGCCCACAGAATTTTACCGCTGTTTCTCACTCGTTCACCTCCCGAATACAGCTCTCTAAAAGCGCACTTGCTATCTCTCGATCTGGCCAGTACGCCACGCGTAGGGTGGCTGCGACTATACTGTGTCTTCCAATGGCTGGCGCAAGCTCTATCACGGCAACATTTTCTAGAAGGGAAATATCCGCATTATCTGCAGAGCCATGCAGTTTTGTTTGTAAATTAAAATCGGGCGTGTAATCGGGGAAGCGTGGTGGTGCATAATAAGAGGTTTTCGCTGCTTCAGATAAAGGCTTTAAATCTGCAACATTATATTCCCCTGACGCAATCACTTCCCCGCCGTCAAAATCAGGGAATTCACCATCACCCATGCGATGGACGGTTAAACTCCAGAGGTAGGCGGAGCGCACCTCACTGTATTTAGGTAAAATTATTCGAAACTTTATTTTGTGCTCTACAGTCAAGTTTATTAATCCGCCCAATTTAGGTGCGGCTTGATTGGTCGCTAGGGTTGACTCAAAATTCAGCTTTGCATGCAGCCCCAAGGTTGCCGCATTTAGCTCAGCAAACGCTATGTCTGCCCACTCAGGAGTATCCCAATGTATACGTGGATTCTCATTGGCCTTCCCGAAATAGCACCGTTTCACCCAGCGTTCGAAACTGTGAGAATCATTTGTTTCAGCTCGTTTGCTGAATGAATACGCAATGAGCGTCAAGATAATAGCCGCACCTAATGGGCCTATCAGATAAGGTTGTGCGACTGCCAGGGTAAACGCCCCTGCGCCAGCACCATAGAACAAACCAGCCACGGCATGCTGTCTACTAGCGATAACGTCGCCCGCCGCCGAGGTACGTTTGGTCGCAGAAATCGATTGCGCAACATCGAAAATGCCAGCTACAGCACTTAGCAAAGCTCCGAACCTTATCAGTGAAGCTCCAGTGCCTGCCCCCCATGACGTCTTAATTAAAGCGGTACTGGACCTCATGACTAGCCCAACCAACTCGATCTGACCGCCCAATATTCCCAATTGCGAACCCTGCAACGCCAGCTTGGCCTCATGCGCCCTAGGCCCGATCTCGGCTTCCGTCTTCTCCAGGTTTCTGCTCAGGCTGTCGTATTGCAAGTACAGGCCTCCAATCGCCAGCAGTACTTCCCAGCTTCCAGCCACACCCCGCAATCCGCGAAAGCCGGTTCGCACCAACTGCGCCGCCTGCTGCGAAGTGATACGCATGCCCTGCAACACCTTTCGCGCATTCGACTCGAGCGTCCCCGCCGCGACCGAGACCTCCACCAAGGTACGCTGCGCCAAGCTGCTCGCCTGGGTCACCTTCATACTGGCTTCCTCAAACAACCGACCCTGCACGTCCGCCGCAGTACCCTCGACCCACACCGACACACTGATCATGGTGTTGGTAAACCGCGGGTCGAGCACTGCCAGGCTCATCAGCCCGTGCTGAATGATCGGCCGCACCTTGTTCCAGGCCTTGGTCGAATGAATGTCGCTGTCAGCGATGGTGCGAGGCATCCGGTCCCTGGCCTCGGCAATCGAGGCATTGGCCTTGTGCTGCAATTCGCGTAGATGAGCACTCTGCAGGGCGTAGTACTCGCCCAGCTTCATCTTCACTTCCAGCTCGATCAGGTGCACGCCGTTGTAAAGGAACTGGGTTGCACTGTTCAGATGCCGCACGGCGGTCTGAATACCAGGTGGCAAATTGGGCGCAAGGCGTTGGCTCGCCGCGTTGAGCGCGCCCTGGGTTTCGGCAATGGCCTGCTTCAAGGTATTGCGCATGCGCAAGCCGGCATCGTCGCTCGCAATGATCTTGCTCAGCATGCCGTAGAGCTTGTCGCTGTCATTCCAGTTGGTGACGTCGGAAAAGCTGGGAAGCAGTCCGGCCAACAACGCACGGTCACGCATCAACAACGCGCGATAGGGAGGGCTATCAGGATCCTGTAGCCATTTCTGCCAGAGCGTTTCGGTGGTGCCGGCAGCGGGACTCACATCGGACGCCACCGCCTCGGTAATACCGCCACCTAGGCATAAGGCCATGGTCTTGGCATACGCCACGCCAGACTCACGATGATCGCCGTCGTAGTCGTATTGCTCGGCCACCTTGAACATGGGCGTGTCGAACAGCGCGGTATAAGCATGGGCGTCCTTATCGATGTAGCGCTGGAACTCGGCTTCCTGCTGGTCATACTCGGCCTGGAACGCCGCTCGCTTCGGTTCGTGGTAGCGCTCTTCAAGACGCTCGTCACTTTCCAGCTGGGCTCGTTCTACCAACCGTTGACGTTCCACTGCCGGGTCGACGAAGACCGGTGGCCCATCGCCGGTCATCGGTTCCAGCGAAGGCACCTTCTGCGCCGCCCACTCCCGGTGCGTGGCACGAATGGCCTGCAGGATCTGCGAGGTCTGCAACTGGTAGGCACGCATGGGGTCTTCACGCCAGACCTGGCGCTTCACCACCCAGTTCAACCGCTGATGGTTGAATTCCTGAATCAGGCCAACGGTATCGTCGAGCACCACCGCCAGCACGCCGTTCTCCAGCTTGTGCCGGTTCATCGCGTTGACCAGGTACCCCTTCAAGGCAAACCTACGCAGCTTGCGAGTGTGAAACCCATGCGCACTGTCAAACGGCGAGCACCCATGCTGGGCGTACTCGAACACATCCTTGTCGACCTGCAGGTTGTCGGGCGTCATGGCAATGCCCAGTAATTCTGGGTTGTTACGCGCCTGGGTCAGGTCAACCCCCTCGAAGCGATGTGCAGGTGCCTGGCCCTTCTTGTAGGCATTCAGCACGCTGACCGGCCAGGCATCGCTGGAGAAGGCCAGCCAGGCTGTGCCATACCGGTCGGTATCGATGTTCAGGAAGGATGAAGGAATGTCGTGGTTCTCATTCACGCACTTTTCGGGCAGCGACGCGGGTAGGCCGTCTGACGGTTCGTAGGGGTTGAAGCGGCGCAGGTGGCCCTGTTCGCTGACTTCGTAGGCATGCCAGACCTGCTGATCGAGCAGTACATATAGGTAACCCATGCGCAAGGTGCGCAGGCCCATCTTGGCTGTAACGTGCAGGCTACCGGCGACGGTGGTGACGCAACCTGGGCGCGCATCCGGCACCAGGGCGCGACGTAGCGGCAGGATCGGCAGGCCCTGGCGTTCGCAAGACATGCACTGGTCAGAAGGGAGCCCGGCTTCGGCTGCCGCAATGGCGATACGTTGGCTGATTGTCAAAAACGACCTCGCGTTGAAAGGGACTGTGATGGTCCCTGAACACTAACGAGGAATCGCTTGCCGGAGGTTCCTGGGGCGTCCTAAAACCTTGTAGGAAACGTCTCTAAATGAGCCATTGGATAATCATAAAACTGTCCACTGACGGGCTCTCGGGTCGCAGGCATGTGGGAGCGGGCGCGCCCGCGAACACCGGCAGCGCCGGTGCCATCCACCGCGTTGAATTCTTCGCGGGTGAACCCGCTCCCACAGGTTTTGCGTAAGGCTCGGATTTATCGAGGCGGCCAACCGCCGGCTACAGCTTTTGTGCATGCTTTGGAACTGATGCGGGCGAGGGCAGGGGCAGCATGAAGGTCAGCAACGCGCCTATCACCAACAGCACTGCGGCATAGAGAATCCCGGCCGTGAAACTTTGGGTCAGGTCTTTCAACCAGCCAACCACCAGCGGGTTCAGCGCCGAACCTGTATTGCCGAAGGCGTTGATCACCGCAATGCCAATGGCGCGCGCCTTGAACGTCAGCGCCTGGTCCGGGGTAGTCCAGAATATCGACATGGCGGTGTACGACCCCGTGGCCGCCATGCAGATGCCGCACAGTTGCACCATCGGGTTACCGGCATAAGCGGCAAACATCCAGCCGGCAGCGGCCATTAGCATGGGCAACACCAGGTGCCATTTGCGTTCCTGGCTGCGGTCGGAATGCAGCCCCCATACCACCATGCCGATGATGGTGCACACCTGCGGAATCATCGCCAGAAAGCCAATGGTGCTGTTGCTGCTGTCGGCGGCACTGATGCTCTTGATGATCAGCGGCGTCCACACGGCGATCATGGCCAGCGTGTTGACCAGGCAGAAATACACCAGGCTGAACATCAGCACCGTGGGTGAGAGCATTTCGCGCAGCAGGCTGCCGGGGCCGTCCCCTGTTGTGCGGTTGGAAGGTGGGGTGTCTGCGGCCAGGGCATGCTGCAGATGTTGCTTGTCTTCGCGGCTCAGCCAGCGGGCCTGCTGCGGCGTGTCGTTCAGGTAGCCGAACACCACGAAGCCCATGATCACCGAAGGCATGCCCTCCAGCAGAAACAGCCACTGCCAACCGTGCAAGCCCCACACGCCATCCAGGCCCAGTATCAGCCCCGAAAGCGCCGACCCGAAGCCTGCGGTAAACGGCATCGCGATCATGAACAAAGCGTTGGCCCGTGCCCGATAGGCCGCCGGGAACCAGAACGTCAGGTACAGCAGCACACCGGGCAGAAAGCCTGCCTCCGTGATACCGACCAGAATCCGCAGCAGGTACAGGCTGCTGGCATCGGTCGCGAACAACGTCGCGGTCGAGGCCAGCCCCCAGGCGATCATCAGGCTGCCGATCCATTTGCGTGCACCAACCTTGGCCAAGGCCATGTTGCTGGGGATACCACAGGCGATATAGGCGATGTAGAACAGCGTGGTGGCCATGCCGAACTGGGTACTGCTCAGGCCCAGGTCACCCATCATGGTCAGGCCGGCAAAGCCGATGTTGATCCGGTCGAGAAACGACAGCACAAAGCACAGGAACAGAAAGCCGAGCAGGCGCCTGGACACTTTGCGCATCACAGTTTGCTGGGGACTGCTGGCGGTTTTTATCGTTGTAATGGGGGCAGTGTTCTGATGCATGTGGGCGCCTGATTATTATTGGTTTCAGCGGCACCGGCTCCGGTGCATTGGCAAGTGCAGGTACTACAGGTCTTGAAGCGCGCACTGGGCAAGTTCGGTGAAGGCCTGGGCATCGCCAAGCGCATGGGCGCTGAGCAGCGCCAGCTTGGTCAGGAACAGCTCGGCCTTGGCCGGTGTGGCCTGGTCCAAAGCGTCTGCCAGTATGTCGTAAACCACTTCCAGGTCTGTTGCGGTCAGGGTGTTCATGGCGCTTCCTCTCAGTGCTTGCCCAAGGCAGTGTCGATGGCGGATTGCAGTTGTGCGGCCGATACCTGCAGCCAGCGGGCGCAGATGTGCTGGTCTGGGCGCACCAAGTAAGCGCCATTTCGGGGGATGCCATACTTGGCGGCGATGCGGCCGGTGGTGTCGTCGATCAGTTGGTCTGCCCCGGTGATGATGGCCTGGGCGTTTTGCGCAATCGCGATGATCTGCAAGGGCACGCCGCTGCTGCGAATGGCAGTCGCCTGCTCGATCACGTCACTTGGGATGCAGTCACTGTCGGTGAAATAAAGCAGGTAGAAGCAGGCACCCAAGTGGTCGAACAGGTAGTCGTCTTCGGCCAGCCTGATGTTCAGCAGCGGGGCGCCGTTGCGCGGGCCGGCAGTGAAATGCTCATTGTCGTCAGTTGCACAGTTGAGCACCGAGTCCGCGTAGTCGTGTGGCCGCGAGGTGCGCCAGTGGTACAACGGGCGGACGAATGCCTGGGTCAGCGACAGCGACAACACCGCATCGCGTACCAGGCGGTAACCCGCAGTGGGTGGCGCCATGAACCGGGTGCTCTTGCCGGCCTCGCCGATGATTTCCCGCGCCGCACTGACGCGTTCGGTGGAATAGGACGGCAGCAGCTTGGGGCCTGCCAAACCCTTGTGGGTGAGGGCCAGTTTCCACACCAGGCCATGGCAGTCCTGGAACCCGGTATTGGCGCCACGCACGCCGAAAATCGGCAACAGGTGTGCCGCGTCCCCGGCAAATATCACGCGCTTGTGGATGTAATTCGGCAGGGTCAGCGCCCGGGTGGAATAGACCGAGCTCCAGTCCATTTCCCACTGTGGGTCTTTAACGCCAAGCATGTGTAGCTGGGCATTGATGCGTTCGCGCAGTGACTCCGGCTGCAGCGCCTGTTCCGGGGTTTCGTTTGCGGGCAGTTGGTAGTCGATTCGCCAGATATCACCTGGTTCGCGGTGCATCAATACCGTGTTGCCCGGGTTCCAGTCCGGGTCGAAATAGGCCAGGCGCTCGGTGGGCAGGCCCAGGTCGATCTTGATATCAGCAATCACGAAGCGCCCTTCGTAGGCGGTACCCTCCAGTTTCAGCGCCAGCAGGGTGCGCAGTGTCGAGCGGGCACCGTCCGCCGCTACTACCCAGTCAGCGTCCAGCTCATAGCTACCGGCTGGGGTATCGATGCTCAGCCGGGCGAAGTCTTCATGCTGCGCCAGGCCGTTTACGCGGTTGCCCCAGCGCAGGTCTACCAACGGATCAGCCTCGGCGGCCTCGACCAGCAACTGCTCCAGGCAGGGTTGTTGCAGGTTGGTCATGGGCGCGTAGCGGTCGTCAGGGTCGTGTGGGTTTTCCATTCGAAACACCAGCTGGTTGCGGTAAAACGAATTGCCACAGCTCCACGGCAAGCCAAGCTCGCAGACCCGCTCGGCGACACCTACCTGCTGCAGGATTTCCATCGAGCGACGGGTGAACACGATCGCCCGGCTGCCCTCGCTCACTTGCCGTTCCGCCGCCAGTACCACGCAGGCTATGCCATGACGGGCAAGGTCCAGGGCAGTGGTCAGGCCGATCGGGCCGGCGCCTACCACCACTACAGGTTTGCGTTCAACGCGGGCGGCCCCGACGCTGGCCGTATGGGCGGGGAAGACTTGATAGTTGAAATAGAGGGAACGACGCGGCTCGCTATGGGGCTGATGCATGTGGTGCACATCCTTATTTTTGTAGCTTTTCAGGTGTGCAAGTGACTGTACTCGAGGCGACAGCCAGCGATGTCCCCTTGAGGGGACAACTGCTATTTCCACGGCCTGCAGAGCGAAGCACGCGCTGCGCACTGTCTATAATGTGGGCAACTCTTCGCGCGACGGATGCTCACATGGCCAGATCAACAGTCCTTACAGCTGTTCTCACCTCATTGGCCTTGGCCTTTGGCCCGGCGCTCGCTGACCCGGGTAACGGCAAAGGCCAGGGCCAAGGTCAGGGGCACGGCAAGGGCCAGGCTCAACACTCCCAAGGCCAGGGTAATGCGGGCGGCCACAAGCAGAGCGCTGGCGGCAAGGACTGGCACGGCGGCCCGTCCATCGACCGTGGTGATGTGCTGGGCATTCTCGGTGGGCACCGCAGTTACTGGAGCCCAGGCCCCGCATTGCCTCCAGGTATTCAGAAGAACCTGGCGCGCGGCAAGCCCTTGCCGCCCGGAATCGCCAAAAAACTGGATGGCCGCCTTTTGGGGCAGCTGCCGCACTATGACGGCTATGAGTGGATGCAGGCGGGCGCGGACCTGATTCTGGTCGCTGTGGCGACCGGGATCATCTATGAGGTGTTGAACGGGGCGTTCGACTAGGGCCGCAGGCTTTTGAACTGAAACAGGACGAACTCGCCCTGCACGAAGCGGCCCTTCACTTGATGGTGCTGCACTTGGGTGATAGTGCAAAGAGCCTGGTCATGCCGCCCGCTTGCAACCTGGCAAGCAAAAGCCGCGAGCCCGGCCTTTTGCACCACCGGTCGAACACAAGGCACTCTCGCCAGCCGATTTCGCTCTGAACAACAAGCGCACCATCGCTGCGCTGCAATCAGGAGAACACCCATGGCAATCGACCACAATGGCCCGGACTCGCCGTACCCGGGGCCTACGGAAAATACCACCGACGCAGGGGGCCACGGCTCGGGCCTAGATCAAGCCGAGTCCGAGCCCAAGCAAGGCGTCGGTGAAGCCTGGTCCGAAAAGCGCCCGGTAGACTGGGACCCACCTCCCGGCAATCCCGGCTCGGACCAGGACGGGCAGCTCGACCGGGACAACGGTACCGCAAGAACCAACGATGAGCAGGCGGGTGCAGGTGATGGAGAGGTTCCATTACCCGCAGATGATGAAGGCCCGATTGAAGAGGAAATGAAAGACGTGCAGGCCAATAACTCGGTATCCGCCGAGCATCCTCAACCGCGTTGATGGAATTTGCCCTACAGGGCCTGATGCCAACAACTACAAGGCGTCCAGGCCCTGCCATCATGGCTTGATCAGTTGCTTCTCCATGATGATCGTGCGTTCATCCCCGTGGTATTCATCACGCACTTTGCTGTACCCCAAGCGCTTGTAGAAACCCTGCGCCGTAATCGAAGAGGGCACTCGCAACCGTTGTGAGCCACGCATCAGCGCCTGGTTTTCGACTGCCAACATCAACTTCTCGCCGAGACCTGACCGCTGATATTCGGGGGCGACGAATACGCTTCTGACTACATCGTCTGCAAGGCTGGCAGTAGCCACGACCTCATCATGATCGGCTGCAACGAAGATCAGGCGTTTCTCCAGCAGGCCAGCAATGCCCGCTTCGCTGAACGATTGCTCGACCCTGGCAATGGTCGCGGTATCGTAGTCCGCTGCATTCGTTTGCCGCAGGGCAGCGATGATCACTCGGCTAATATCCGCAGCATCTTCTGGTCGCGCCCTGCGAATCTGATACTTCATGGGGTTACCTCAATTCATTGATCTGGCACGGCCACCGTGGGGGCGGGTTTACCCGCGAAGCATCCTGCGCGGAGTATGGCACCGGCTGCGCCGGTGTTCGCGGGCAAGCCCGCTCTCACAGGTATGGCGCCAGGCTCAGACGTTGCACCGCCCCTGTGGGAGCTGGCTTGCCTGCGATGGGCTGCGCAGCAGCCCCTCTGGCGCATCAACGCCGTCGTAATACGGTAGCCAGCCCAACGGTCAGCACTACGGCGCAAAGCATGGCCAGCCCGATGGTCAGGCCAACGCCCCACACTTCGAGCAGCGCCGCCAGCACAAGATAAAACGCGATCACCCCCACCGCTCCGATCGCATTGCCCCGCACCATCGCTACCATCCCGGCCCGCCCGCCTTGTACATGGGCGAACACCACCAGCGGCCAGGCAATCACCGGTATCGGGGCGAGCATCCCGCTGGTCGCCGGGCCCAACCAACTGGCCAGGCTGGTGATGATCATCAGCAGGCAAGTTGCAGACACCATGCGCAGGGGGATCTCCCAAAATCGCTGACGGGTGCGGCTCAAAGTGTCGGGCTTGGGCTCACGGCCGCTGGCGCGTATCAGCACGCCGATCAGCACCAGTGCCACGGCAATCGACAGGTACAGGTTGCCCCAGTGGGTAAACGCATAGGCGGCCACGCCATAGCACAGCAACGCCAGCAGCACGGCTACGGCGGTGCCGAGCCTGCGCGTGGCCAACAGGTAGAAGGTGTAGGTGGCCTGCACCGCCGCCAAGCCGCCCAGTGCGCCCGGTATCGCGCCCAAGGCGAAGGCATTGCCCTGTTCCAGGCACAGGAAGGTCATTACCAGTGCCGAGGTGATCGGCAGGCCGGACAGCAACCCACCCAGCAAACCGCCCCAGCGCCGCGAGGCGAGCGCGAGGCGAGGGAGATGGCCCACATCAGCAGGGGGGTGACGATAAGTTTCAGGTAGAACAAGGTCATTGCGGGTGTATCCAGGCTAGATGACGGTGCGCCCGCCGTCGGCATTGGGTAGGGCGCGGATGATTCACCCGCGGCTGGCCTCCAGGGCCTGGGCCAGGTCGGCGATGATGTCGTCACTGTGCTCGATGCCGATCGACAGGCGCACCATGTCCCGCGGTACACCGGCCTTTTCCAGCTCCTCGTCGTTGAGCTGGCGGTGGGTGGTGGAGGCGGGGTGGCAAGCCAGTGACTTGGCATCGCCGATGTTCACCAGGCGCACCACCAGTTGCAACGCATCGATGAAACGCGCACCGGCAGCCTGGCCGCCCTTGATGCCGAACGACAGGATCGACGCCGGCTTGCCGCCGGTGTAGCGCTGGGCCAGTTCATGCTCGGGGTGGTCGGGCAGCCCGGCGTACTTCACCCAGGCCACCTGCTCGTGCGCTTGCAGGTAATGGGCGACCTTCAGCGCGTTCTCGGTGTGGCGCTCCATGCGCAGGGCCAGGGTTTCCAGGCCTTGCAGGATCAGGAAGGCGTTGAACGGCGACAGCGCAGCGCCAGTGTTGCGCAACGGCACCACGCGGCAGCGGGCAATGAAGGCGGCGGGGCCGAAGGCTTCGGTGTAGGTGACGCCGTGGTAGGACGGGTCGGGGGTGTTAAGCAGGGCGAAACGTTCCTTGTTGTCGGCCCAGGGGAACGTGCCGGAGTCGATGACGATGCCGCCGATGCTGGTACCGTGGCCGCCGATGTACTTGGTCAGCGAGTGCACGACGATGTCCGCGCCATGTTCGAACGGTCGGCACAGCACCGGGGTAGCCACGGTGTTGTCGACGATCAGCGGCACACCGTGGCGGTGGGCGGCTTCGGCCAGTGCGGCGATATCGACGACATTGCCGGCGGGGTTGCCGATGGATTCGCAGAACACCGCCTTGGTGCGTGCGTCGATCAAGGCTTCGAGCGCAGTGATGTCGTCATGGGCGGCGAAACGGGTTTGAATGCCCATGCGCGGCAGGGTGTGGGCGAGCAGGTTGTAGGTGCCGCCGTACAGCTTGGCCACCGAGACAATGTTGTCACCAGCCTCGGCGACGGTCTGGATGGCGTAGGTGATGGCCGCCATGCCCGAGGCCACCGCCAGCGCGCCAACCCCACCTTCGAGGGCTGCCATGCGCTTTTCGAGTACATCGTTGGTCGGGTTCATGATGCGCGAGTAGATGTTGCCGGCCACTTTCAGGTCGAACAGGTCGGCGCCGTGCTGGGTGTCGTCGAAGGCGAAGGAGGTGGTCTGGTAGATCGGTACGGCCACTGCCTTGGTGGTCGGGTCAGGGCTGAAGCCTGCGTGGATGGCGAGAGTTTCCAGCTTCATGCAGTCGGTCCTTGAGCGTGGGGTGGAAGCGTTCGAGCATGCGGCGGTGGGGGAAGTGGGTCAAGGACGTCGTGGTGGCGCCATACCGCAGCCCTCTGGCGCGGCTTGCCGAAGCCGGCATAAATTGGCAATCTTCGCCGCAATATCAAAAAGATATCATGCATTGTTCCAGGCCCTGTGCATGGACGCTTATACAAAAGGGATTTCCCATGCCGCACGCTGTATAAACGATCACCCAGGCGCTGGATGAAGCACGTGTCTTGATGGCCGACTGGGTGGTACCAGAAGGTGCCAGCGACGCAGACACCTTGGGCGAGCTGGTCGGGGTGCTGGATAACCGAACCCTGAACGACGCAATGCGCACCTTGTCGGCGCCATTTCATCAGGGCATCAACCGCAAGCTGCTGACCCCGCGTTACAAAGTCGCCTTCGACCTCCTGCACAAGTACGGGGTGATGGTGGACCCAAGCTCACTCAGCGATGAAGTGATCGAGCGAAGAATCACGAGCGGGACGAAGAAGCGGACACGCTGGACGTGATGGTCGACCGTCTCGACAAGCTGGCCCGCGAAGCCCGCAAGTTGCTGCAGGAGCGCGACACCGGCACATGCTGACTACCCGCCGGCCCAAGCGCTGGCAAGACTTGTTCACTACGCCCTGGTGACTGCGCCAACTGTAAAGTTATGCAAAGTTTCCCTGTGCCATCACCCCACAGCTCTAGAATCCGCCCGCTGCCGAACCGGCTACTGGCAGGCAGCAGATCTAACCCTGTGGAGCGTTCCAATGAAGTTGAAACAGCTTTTCCGTGCAGCCCTGGTTGCAGTCCTGGTATCTAGCCTGTCGGGTTGCTGGATGTTCATGCCGCCGGGCGGTGGCGGCGGTCACGGTGGTGGCCACGGTGGCGGCGGTGGCGGTGGCTTCGGCGGCCATCAAGGCGGCGGCCCTCGCTGAGCTGACCTCGCGATGGAACGCACTGCCTCGGCCGGGATGCAACTGGGCACCCGGCGCGAGAGCATTCATCAGCATTTACGGGGCCGGCGGCTCGTCCGCCTGCCCATCTGGCCGCTGCCATCCTGTCCCCAGAAACCTCTACTCCCTCAACTAGCTCAGACCGTCAGTTTTGCCTTGATCAACTGCTTGTCCGCGACGCTTCTCGACGCGAATATCGAATTGGTCTTGCACCATTCTCAGGCCTTTAAAGACGCCCAGGCTGCCGAATTTGTACATGGAATTTAGAATCCGGTAGCCCAGATCGGACGACGGTTTGAAAATGTCAAAGAGCAAAAATAGTATGAGGCCAAGGGCGAAAAAAAATAATCCGACTGTGAGTGACCATATGAGCCGGATTACTGCGGTGATAATAAACAAAGCTTGATTTCCTATCGTGTGTGTAATGAGTGCATCAGGTGTTGGTGGTCATTAAAATATGTTCAGCACTTTCCTGTACTGCTGGATTGCAGTTAGTAACCCTAACCCGTAGCCTGCGGTGAGCAGGCTACGCCGGAGATATAACCCTGTCGCTCCAGCGTAGCTATAAATCAAGCTGGCAGTGGCTGATCCAGCAAATACCCATCCAGCTCTTCAATGATATTCACCGACAATGCCATTTGCCCACTGATGCGGGTATCCAGGGCGCCAATCACCTGCCTGTCTCGCTCAGCCCGCACAACACCAAACAGGTCGAGCTTATCGAGCAGATAGCAGACAAAGGTCATGCTCAGTGCCGTCGCTGCGCCTACCAGAATTGCCGTCAGCATGCCGGCTATCGGGGCAAACAGCGGCACACTTAGAATCAGCTTTTCGGCAGCTTCTTCCAACGCAACGCCGCCGACCACCACGCCACCTGCCGCCATCAGCTTCAACGCTTCGTGCGCCGCCTGGGCGAAGGTCATGTCTTTAGGTGGGAAAAGGAAGGTTTTCAGTGCCTTGAACAGCGAGAAAATACCTTCGCGTATCATCCGCACGGCTCGTTTTCCGGTGGTGACAAACAAGTTCACCAGCACGGTTACTGCATTGGAGATAAACCCGGATATGAACCCGCCACTGAAGCTGTCGAGCATCTGTTCCCACTTGGCTGCAACTTTATCGCCGACACGCTTAAGTCGCTTGCCCAGCTCGGCCAATAAAGTGTCGCTTTCGCGGCCATTGCGGTAGAGGTCTTTGATCTCGTCCAAGGCGTTGCTGAACAGCTCTACCATCAACAGGCCGAAGGCTTGCTGGGCGCCCATCTTCAAGCCTTCGGTCATACCCGTCTGGGCAGCGTGGGTCGAGTAGAAGGCGGCTTTCTCTGCGGCGGTAGGGCCGTGGCGGTCAGCTGCGGCCTGGCCGCGTTGGACTGCTGCCTCAAGTCGCTCACGGTCAATGCCATAGTGTTGTTCGTTGCTGACCGAACGACCGTTGGACTTTTTATCCAGCCAGTCCAGTTTGTCTTCATCACTCATCGAGTGGTTGATGCCGCGCTGGGTGGAGGTCAGGTTTTCGGTATCCGTTGCAAAGTCGGCGCGTTGGGTCTTCGACTGCATGTAGCCGCCGTTCTTGTGATAAGACTTCAGCGGCACGATATGGTCGGGACTGGTATGCATGCCCATGACGGTTTCGCCAGTGTATCCGTCAACGAGCTGATCCTTGCTGTCCAACTGCCCTTTGGTGAAGGTGGCACCTACCGACTTCTTGCTGTCACCGGCAAACTTCTTACCTTGGCTGTTAAAGCCTCTGTCGTAGTCGTTGCGGTTGTACAGTTCGTCGGCGTTTGCATAGATGCCTTGCTGGGCATTGTGAATAGTCGTCACATTGCCCCCTTGTTTGTCGTAAACCGCAAGCACTTTACCCAGCCCCAACGGGCCGGCAATGGCCGAGACAATATCGCGTTGTGCCTTGGCCAGCAGCTCTGAGACCCGCGCCTGATCGAACTCCTTTTCAAGTTCGTCCAGCAATACGTGAGCATCTTGCGGTGCAGTTTGCAGAGTAAGGCTCAGCGAGGCGTGATAATCCAGGCTGGCGAGACGTGTGGCGTCGGCTTCGCTGGCTAGCAGGACAGCCACGTCCTCAGGATTGGCTGCGGCATGAATCAGCGGGCGGTTGGCCAGTTGCGCGCGAAGTGCTTGTTGCTTTCGGAACAGTTCAAGCTTGCTCATCGGCGCTTTCCTTAGGCGGCTTTCAGGTGGTTCCAGGCTTGCATGAAGGCTGCTTCCTGCGGATGAACGCTGGCTTTGCCAAGAACGACCATATTGATGATTTCGTCGAAGATGGCCATGTCCATGCCCGACTCTGCTGCCATGGTGAAGGCTTCCCTGACGCTTGGTGGCAGCAGATAAAGCGATTCGATCTTGCCCTGCACGGCTTGCGGAATGGCACCTGCAGCGACACCGGCAATGAACTGCTCTATACCTTCACGATCCTCGTCGGTTATCCCGCCTTTGCAATTGGCCGTCGCAACCGCAACCGCATTCAGCGCGATGATGGCATTGAAATGCTTGCCAGCAAGCTTGAGGCTCTGCATGGCCTTTTCCAGTTGCTGATGAAGATTTGTGATTTCGGCCAGGTGCTCGGCCTTGGCTTGTTTGCGACCAGCCTCGACGCCGGCCTTGTGAATTTCTTCATCACCGTCGAGTTTCGCTGCGACCACGGCGCCGGCGACACCGGCGCTCACTGCGGCGGCGACTGTGCCGGCTCCAGCCAGTGAACCGAGCAATGTTGCGCCCCCGGCCAGTGAGCCACCCCCGGTAAAAGGCGCGGCAGCAACAGCGCCGACTCCGATCGCGGCGCCGCCGAGCACTTTCCAGTAGTTTATTTCTTTCTCGCCCGAGGCAACGCCCTCTACATAATTGCGAGTGGCGTCGTAACCGTCGGATACCGTTTCACTAACGGTATCAGCGGCGTCGGAGAGGGTTTCGACGGTGGAGCTGTATGCGCTTGAAGCCGTCTCGGCGACCGTATCTGCCACATTGCTGACGGTTTCAACGGTGGCATCGTAGGCATTGGATACCGTTTCGGAGACGCTATCGGTAACGTCCCCTACGGTTTCCTTAACCGAATCGTAGGCCCGGGACAACGCATCCCCGATAGACGAGAAGATGAATGTGCTGCTCAGCGTACCGCGTGGCATCGGGACACTGTCGTGGCTGATCAGGTGGGAGCCGAAGCCTTCAGTGGGTTGCAGGAAAATAGTTCGATACACGTGAGGCCATCCTTGAGGGAAACGTACACTAGATTTTCCCCAGAGACGCACTGATGTCAATATGCCTTTATGGGCGGTTCGGGGCCTGATAGCTCACCACGCTATCCGCTCGCCATCCCACCCCCAAAAACTGCCACTCTCCGACGGCCCAAGCCGCCCCACCTGTTCGATCACACACCGTGCCGCAAAACCCGGTTCAAACAGCTTCCCCTCCGGCACATTCCCTTGAAACGGCCGCGACAGCTCGGTATCGGTAGTGCCCGGATGCAGCGCCAGCACCGTGGCGTTCGGGTTCAGGCGTTTCAGTTCGATGCTTGCCGTGTGCAGCAGCTGGTTCAGCGCTGCCTTGCTGGCGCGATAGCTGTACCAGCCGCCCAGTCGATTGTCGCTGATCGAGCCAACCCTCGCCGACAGGGCTGCAAAGGTGGCGGGCTGTTTGCGCAGCAGTGGCATCAGGTGCTTGAGCAACAGGATCGGTGCGAAGGCATTGGTGACGAAGCTGGCCTGCAGGCTGGTGAGGTCCAGTTGGGCCAGTGATTTCTCGGCTTTGGTGCCCTCCTGGTGGAGGATGCCGAGTGTGCTGATAACCAGGTGAAGGTGCGGGCAGGCAAGGCCCACCTCGCTTGCAAGCGCAGCCAGCGCCTGCTCGTCGCGAGCATCGTAATCCAGCAGTACCACGCGTTCGCCATGTGCCTGGGCCAGCGCAAGCAGGCCGTCAGCAGTGCGGGCGTGTCGCGACACAGCCCAGACCCGGCTTACATCATCGCGGGCCAGCAACGCCGCACACAGTGCCAGGCCGATACCTCGGCTTGCACCACATATCAGCACGTGGGCATTGTCAGATAATCCGGGGATCAGGCTCATTGGGTGCGCCTCATGTTTCGAATGAATCTAGCCCACCGGCATGGTCTTTTGTTTTAAATATGCGTTCTAGCCTGGGTTTTCGGCGCCGCTTTGCGGCCCATCGCGACACAAGACTGCTCCTGCAGGCGATCGCGATTCCTGTAGATCCTCCGTTGGCGGTCAAGCTTTTCTAAGGTACTCAGAGCTGAAAAGCTTGGCCGTATCAAATGGTTCACCGGTGCGGATATCCCCCATGGCAATTTTGCCGGCAATGGCCCAATCGGTCAGGCTTGCCATGCCCTTGTAGGAGCAGCCTTGTGCTGCGAAGAGGCCGGCAAGGCAAAAGATCATCTTCGCCAGCTATGGCCACTTCGCAGCACAAGGCTGCTCCTACGGGTACTTTGCATGGCTTGAAACCAATGCCTGCTTGGCCCGGTTCAGCGGCTAGATCAGGTAATCGAGGATGGTCTGCTCACCGGTGCGGATATCACCCATGGCAATTTTGCCGGCAATGGCTCAATCGCTCAGGCGTGCCATGCCCTTGTAGGAGCAGCCTTGTGCTGCGAAGAGGCCGGCAAGGCAAAAGATCATCTTCGCCAGCTATGGCCTCTTCGCAGCACAAGGCTGCTCCTACAGGTACTTTGCATGACTTGAAACCAGTGCCTCCTTGGCCCGGTTCAGCGGCTGGATCAGGTAATTGAACATGGTCTGCTCACCGGTGCGGATATCCATCTTGCCAATTTTGCCGGCAATGGCTCATTTGCTCAGGCTTGCCATTTCCTTGTAGGAGCAGCCTTGTGCTGCGAAGAGGCCGGCAAGGCAAAAGATCATCTTCGCCAGCTATGGCCACTTCGCAGCACAAGGCTGCTCCTACAGGTACTTTGCATGGCTTGAAACCAGTGCCTCCTTGGCCCGGTTCAGCGGCTGGATCAGGTAATTGAACATGGTCTGCTCACCGGTGCGGATATCCATCTTGCCAATTTTGCCGGCAATGGCTCATTTGCTCAGGCTTGCCATTTCCTTGTAGGAGCAGCCTTGTGCTGCGAAGAGGCCGGCAAGGCAAAAGATCATCTTCGCCAGCTATGGCCTCTTCGCAGCACAAGGCTGCTCCTACAGGTACTTTGCATGACTTGAAACCAGTGCCTCCTTGGCCCGGTTCAGCGGCTAGATCAGGTAATTGAACATGGTCTGCTCACCGGTGCGGATATCCATCTTGGCAATTTTGCCGGCAATGGCTCATTCGCTCAGGCTTGCCATTTCCTTGTAGGAGCAGCCTTGTGCTGCGAAGAGGCCGGCAAGGCTAACGATTATCTTCGCCAGCTATGGCCACTTCGCAGCACAAGGCTGCTCCTACAGTTACTTTGCATGGCTTGAAACCAGTGCCTCCTTGGCCCGGTTCAGCGGCTGGATCAGGTAATCGAGGATGGTCTGCTCACCGGTGCGGATATCCCCCATGGTAATTTTGCCGGCAATGGCTCAATCGGTCAGGCTTACCATTTCCTTGAGCGCCCTTGTGTCGCGATGGGCTGCGCAGCAGCCCCGGTCTGCAAACGGTGCATATCAGAAGTTGTAAGTCAGCCGGGTGAAGTAGTAACCCCCGGTAAAGCCATAAGGCGAATAGGCCCCATACCCCTTGGTCATGGTCTTGCTGCTGGGGTTCTGCCGTTCCGGGTATACATCAAACAGGTTCTGCGCCCCCACGGCCAGGTTGAGGTCTTTGGTCAGTTGGTACCCTACGTCGATATCGGTGATCCAGCGCGCCTTGTACTTCCGGTCCAGGCTGCGGTCGGTCGCCGAGTTCACTTCACGCCACGAACCATAGCGGGTCAGGGTGAGGTTGCTGGTCCAGCGCTCGTGTTGCCAGTTGGCGCCCAGAATCAACTTGGTGTGCGGCTGCACCTCAGTCAAAAAGTTGCGCGCCTGGCGGTCCATCAGGCTGTAGTCCGTGCCCTGGATGGTGACGTTCTCCTTGTAGCTGAGGATCTGCGTCTGGTTCCAGTTGAAGGCAGCTGTCCATTTCAGTTGCCCCCAGTTGCCCAGGTTCTGGTCGAAATTGCCGACCAGGTCCAGGCCCTTGGTGCGGGTGCTGGCGCCGTTGGTGAAATAGCGTCCGCCAGAGGTGGAGTCGATGCCGTTGTCCAGCAGCGCCTGCGTCACTTCGTCGCCCAGCAGGGTGCCGGTGAGCGTGATGCGGTCGCGCACATTGATCACGTAGGCATCCGCAGTAAACGACAGCTGCGGGGCAGGCTGGTAGGTCAGGCCCAAGCTGTAGTTGGTCGAGCGCTCGGGCTTGAGTGCGGTGGCGCCCAATGCCTTGGCTGCCGCCGAGTCCACCGGCAGTACGCCGTAGTTGATCGACTGGTATACGCCATTGACCACGCCGTAAGTGGTCGAGCGGGCGCTGAACAGGCTGTTGGCCAGCGAGGGTGCACGAAAGCCGTTGCTGACCGTGGCGCGCACGGCCAGCTCGGGGGTGAAGTCGTAGCGGGTGGTCAGCTTGCCGCTGCGGGTGGCGCCTACTCCGCGGTTGTAGTGTTCATAGCGCAGCGCGCTGCCCAGGTACCACTGCGGCAGCGGGTTGAAGCCGACGTCGATGTAGCTGGCCACACTGTTGCGGCTGGTGCTGGTGGCTTCGTCCGGCGAGATGCCGTTGGTGACCTGTGCACCGGAGGCGGCGCAGTCGCCGGGCGCACGGCAGTAGCCGCCGTTGGCCCACGAGGCCCAGTCGCCATCGCGCACCTGATAGGTATCACGCCGGTGTTCCAGGCCCCAGGACAGGTCAAGCGGCTTGTCCAGGCCGATGTCGAAGCTGCGTTGCAGGTCCAGGTTGCTGGTCAGCTGTGTGGCAATCCAGGTGCCCGATTCGAAATGGTTGGGCGTGGCCTCGCCCAGCGAGGCGTTCTGGTTGTGCGTGGTGCCCTGCAGCGCCTCGTTGCGCCCGTAGGTGCTGGACAGGTCCCAGGCCCATTCCCCGGCATTGCCCTTGGCGCCGAAGGCGCCCTGCACATCATCTTCCTCGATGAACCAGGTGGGCGTGTAGCCACTGGGGTAGCCGTTGGAGCCGGTGGTGATGGTGTTGGTGATGGTCGGCAGGCGGAAGTTCTGGCCCTGCTCGGCCTTGCGGTGCGAATAGGTGGTGAAGGAATACAGGGTCAGATCGTCGCTTAGCGGCAGTTCGGCGTTGTAGCCCAGGGTCAGCAGGTTGATCTTCGGCGTGCCGTAGCCGCCGTAGGTCGACTTGCCGGCCTTGTCGAAGGCTTCTGCATAGCTGTAGCCGTTGGCGCTGGCCTTGTTGTCGTCGTTCTGGCTGCGCGCATCCAGGGCCAGCTGCACGATGCCGCTGTCACCGACCTCGAAGCCCTTGTTCAAGCCTTGCTGCACGGTCTGCTTCTTGCCGTCGTAACCTTGGCCGATGTTGGTCACCGAGGTGCCAGAAGCGTCGGCCTTGAGGATCACGTTGATCACCCCGGCGATGGCGTCGGAGCCGTACTGGGCAGCTGCGCCATCGCGCAGCACTTCGACGTGGTCGATAAGGCTGATGGGGATCAGGTCAAGGTCGGTGGGCGCTGCGCCCGCATGGATGCCGCTGATGTTAAGGGTGGCGCTGGTATGGCGGCGCTTGCCGTTCACCAGTACCAGCACCTGGGCCGCATTCAGCCCGCGCAGGCTGGGCGCACGGGCCATGCCGCTGGCGTCCCAGCCGGTTTTTTCCGGCAGGGTGAAGGATGGCACGGTGGCGCTGAGGGCTTCCATCAGGCCGGGCTTGCCGGTTTGCTGCAGTTGCTTGGCGCTGATCACATCGATCGGCACCGGGCTGGTGGTGACGGTGCGTTTTTCCGAGCCGCGGTTGCCGGTGACGATCACGGTGCCCAGCTGTGACGGGGCCGTGGCCTGGGCAGCGCTCTCGGCAAATGCGTCAGGCGCGGCCAGGCCGGTGGTACCAAGGGCCATGGTCAGCAGTGCGGGTTGCAGGCGCGGGCTGGGCAGTTTCAAGGCGTGAAGCATGTTCGCTCTCCATGAGCGCTGTCGAACAGCGGGTGCACAGGGGCCGCCCGCCGGGTGGCCCCGGCAGGCAAGCAATAGGGGAAATTGGCTAGCGGGGTATCAGGGCGCTTTTGCAGCGACCGCTTCGATCTCGACCAGGGCGCCCGGCAGGGGCAGGGCCACCACCTGCAAGGCGGTGCGGGTTGGCTTTTTCGGTTGCTCGGCAGTGGCGAAAAATTCGGTGTAGGCGGCTTGCAGCCCGGCAAAATCCAGCTTGCCCTCGGTGGCCGGGTCGCCTACCAGAAACACCCTCAGCTGTACTACGTCACCCAGGCCCAGACCCTGGCTTTGCAGCGCAGCCTGGATCTTTTTCAGCACTGAGCGGGTCTGGGTTTCGGTGTTGCCATAGGCGGCAATGGTCTGTGGTGGTGCCTTGGGGTCGGCAACGTCGGGCAAGGTGCCGCTGACGAAGGTCAGCGAGGTGCCGGCGGGTACGGTAACCAGTTGCGAAATGGGGAACTTCGAACCTGGCGGGTCGACACGCTTGATGGTGTCGGCCTGGGCGGTAAGTGCAGACAGTGACATGAAGGCTCCAAGCAGCAGGGCAGTCTTGTTCATCAGAGGGCTTCCTTGTTCAGGCGGCGACGCCGCGTTGCTGTTGCAGGGCGTGCCGGGCGATCTGCCCGACCACATGGCGTGCCGAGTCCGCAGCGCTGTTCTGCCAGATGCCCACCCCGCCATGGGCCAGTGCATCGCTGGCCAGCCAGGTGCGGCCCTGGGGCTGGTTGAGGTGCGAGTAGCCGGGTTCGGCCAGCACGTCGTGGACAATCCATGGGCTTTCGCTGAACGGCACCTTGGACCAGTTCACCGCCACCCCGCGCTGCAACTTGCCGGCATGGCCCGGGTGCAGCGACTCCACGGCCTGGCGCGAGGACGCCAGTTGCTGCTCTGTCGAACGCGTGGCAAATGTGCGCGCCACTTCGCCGGTGTTGTAGGTGCCCACCAAGATGCCCTGGGCACTGTTCAGGTGGTCGCTGGGGTACCACAGCAGCCGCGCTTCGTGGTTGATGTAGGAGAGACCGCCGTAGATCTGGAACTCGCTTTCCCAGAAACGAGGCGCCTGCCATGCCACCTTGTTGGCCAGGTCTGGCTTGGCCTGGGCGATGGCCGCCTGGGTCGTCTTGCCAAAGTTGTGGTCAACCCGGGCCAGCAGTGGCAGGGGAATGGTGACGATGGCGTAGTCGGCCGTTTCTACCTGGGTCTTGCCGCTGCGCCGGTCGCGCCAGGTGACTTGGCTGGTCTTGTCGCCGGTGCGGATCGCCTGCACTTCGGCGTGTAGCTGCACCTTGTCCTGCACCTTGGCGTACAGGGCTTTGGCAATCTGGTCCATGCCGCCGACCGGCTGGAACATGGTGGCGGAAAACTCCGGGATCTCGTCGAACACCAGCGGCAGCATCAGGTTAGGGTTTAGCAGTTGCCTGAGTGCCACGGGCTGGCGCTGGATCGGGGTCTGGTCGCCCGCCCCGGCGAAGCGGGTATAGCCGGCGCGGACCGAGCCCTTGTAATGGCGCTGCTCGTCGAGGTCGCCGTATACCTTTAGAAAGTCCAGCAGGGCCTTCTGGTCGCCGGTGTCCAGTTCCTTGTCCAGCGCTTTGCCGCTGATGCTGCGCGACAGCAGTTCGCTGAGGTGCCCACGGGTGTCATTCACCGCCTGGCGCAGCAGCAACGGTGGTTGCGCAAGGTCCGGTTGGGCGAGGGCGTTGCGGCTGCTGTTGACCAGCACTTCCAGCGGCACGCCCAGCTCGCGGCAGTAGCCGAGGATGGTCAGGTGATGGCTGGGCAGGCGTGCGGGCCCTGCATTGAAATAGTGGCCGTTGTCGAAACGCACCTGCTGGCGGCTGCCGTCATTGTGCAGTACCTCGTCGCCGTTGCGCAGCGTCCATGCGCGCCCGCCGATTCGCTCGCGGGCTTCCAGCACGCGCACCTCAAAACCGGCTTTGCCAAGTTCATAGGCTGCCACCAGGCCGCTGATGCCAGCCCCCACCACCAGCACGCGCTTGCCGTTGCCGGACGTGGTCGGCAGGCCCAGCGGCTGGAAGGTGCTGGCCGTGGCCGCAGTAGGCAACAGGCCCAGCGCGGACAGGCTGCCAAGCGCGGCGCCGTAGCTGCCAGCGGCCATCAGGTGGGCAATAAGGTCTCTACGGGTCAAGCCCATGGTGTGTTCTCCTTGCAAGTGGAAAGTGAGTCCGTTCAGCGTGGCGCTACAGCTCGTAGCGCACACTCAGCAGCACGGTGCGTGGGTCGTTGACCGAGTAATAGGCGGTGCGGCTGGCGGCCGAGTAGGCAATGCTTTGCGGGTAGGCGCGGTCGAGCAGGTTCTTGACCGACAAGGTGGTGGTCCAGTGGCCGTCCGCGCTGGCATAACTGGTGCTGGCATTCCAGAAGCCCTGGGCAGGTACTTCGTAGATGTCGGCGTTCAGCGGGTTGGCGTAGGAGCGGGTCTGGTACTGGTAGTCGGTGTTGGCCACCAGCTCACCCGGCAGGGTGAGGGGTACTGTCCAGTTCAGGCCAAGGCTGGCGTTCCATTCCGGCGCAAAGATCATTTTCTTGCCGTCGGCGCTCACGCCCGGGCCACTGGCGTTCTGGAAGTCGTCGTACTGGCTTTTCAAGTAGCCCAAATTGGCGGTCAGGCGCAGGTCGCGTGCCAGTAGCACGGTGTTTTCCAGCTCCACGCCGTAGGTGTGGGCACTGCCAACGTTGGTACGCAGGTTGGCGCTGATGGCCGGGTCCCAGGCATTGGTCTGCAGGTCGTCGTAGTCGTTATAGAAGAAAGCGATGTTGCTGCGCAGGCGGCCATCGGCAAAGTCGCCCTTTAAGCCCACCTCATAGGTGGTGACGTTTTCCGGATCAAAGCCCTGCTCGGCAGCGGCGCGGGTTGGCGCGCGGTTGTCGAAGCCGCCGGCCTTGAAGCCCCGGGCCACATAGCCGTACTGCACCAGGTTGTCGCTCCAGGCGTACTCCAGGCCGATCTTGGGGCTGAGGGATGCCCAGGAATCGCTGGTTTCGGCAGCGAAGTTGGTGCCGGTGATTACCCGGTCGGTGGTGATGGCGTAGTTGGTGTAATCGAAATTCTTGTGCTCGTGGGTGAAGCGCAGGCCGGTGGTCAGCGACAGGCGAGGGGTGAGCTTGTAATTGCTCTGGCCGTACAACGCATAGCTTTCGGTATCGGTGGTGCTGTATTGGCCGCTGGCATTGACCCGGTTTTGCGCCACCGAAAAGGTCAGGCTGTCGCGCTCGGCGCGAAAGCGCTCCTTGTACAGGTACACACCGAGGGTGTAGCTGAACCTGTCGTATTCGCCGTTTAGCTGGAACTCCTGGGTGGCGTAGCGCTGCTTGTAGGTGATCAGGTTATTCTGGATCGGCGACGCGGTGCCGCTGTTGGCCTGGCCAGAGTTGTCGTAGTCCACCGGCTGGTCGAACTCCGACCAGGCGGTGACCGACTTGAAATTCAGGTGGTCATCGATGCTGTAGATCGCCCGCAGCACCGCGCTGCCCTGGTCCAGTTTGTTCTTCGGGTCGAGGCTGCTGTAAGTCTTGAACTTGTCGAAATGGCCGTTGGCAGGGTTGAAGGGCGTATAGCTGGTGGTATCGCCACGGTCAAAGGTGCCGGCCAGGGTCAGTTGCACGTCCCAGGGCGAATCCTGCGGGGCCAGACGCAGTTTGCCGCGATACGACTGGATGTCGATGTTGTTGACGTCCTTGTGGCGGGTGCGGTTGTACACGGTGCCGTCGCGGGTCAGACGTATGGCCGAGAAGCTGCCGAACAGGGTGTTGTCTACCAGTGGCCCACTGACCAGCAGGCGCCCGTTCTGTGCGTTGTAGTTGCCGGCACCCAGCTCGACGAAGGCGCGGGCCTGCTGGGTCGGGTCGCGGGTGATTACCCGTATCGCGCCGGCTGCACTGTTGCGCCCGTACAGGGTGCCTTGTGGGCCGCGTAGCACTTCAACGCGCTCCACGTCGTTGAAGTCCAGCATCGAAGAAATCGCCCGCGGGATGTACAGGTCGTCGGCGTATACCGCAACGGCCGCTTCCTGAATCGGGTCGGTCTCGCCAATACCGCGTATGCCGTAGGTTTGTGCGCTGTAGGAAATGGACTGGCGGTTCAGGGTGAGGTTGGGCACCCGACCGGACAGGTCCCGCACGTTGTTGATCTGCGCATCCTGCAGGGTGCGCTCGTCGAAGGCGCTGATCGCCAGCGGGGTTTTCTGCAGGTTCTCTTCACGGTGCTCCGCTGTGACGGTGACTGTTGGCAGCTTGTCGCCTGGCGTTTCGGCAGGCTCGGCGAAGGCCGTTGGCGTGAACAGGGCGAATGCAACGGCGGCGGTCAGGTGATGGCAAACAGGGTAGGGCAAAGGCTTCATGCTGCAGCTTCCAGATAACCAGCATCGAGTGGGATTTCGGATACCTGGATACCGCAGCCGGGTGTGATGACCTGAGGCGCAAGGAGGTATTAGGTTCCTTTGCCTCCGCCAGTCAGGGGTCGGTCTGGTGAGAACATATCTCTATGAAAAAACGTTTTGAAATACTTTTTGTGTCTAAGCTAATATTATTAATATGAATTACTTAAAATGTTTAAAATTCAATAAATGCATTTTATGGTTGGTGTAGAGGTGGTCTTTCAGGCTACGCCACCAGTAGCGAATATGTACGCGAACTGATACGTAAGGAACAGGACCGTATGCAGCTTCGCAACCTGTTGCTTGCGGGTGGCGCAACGGCGGCTGGCGCCCGTGCCGACGAGGGTTACTTCGAATCGCTGCGGGCCAAGGTTCGTAAGCCTCAAGGATGAAAAGCACACCTCTTTGGCCAACGCAGGGGGCTAGCTGTCCCCGGTTTGCACCCCTGCGCCTGAGCGTCACTCCAGGTAAATCTTGGTCAACAACCGCAACAACTGGTCCCGCTCCTCATCATCCAGCGCCGAGGTCGCCTCGCGGTCGCTGTCCTTGGCGATCTGCTTCAGTTCCTTGAGCAGCGCTTCTCCCGCCTTGCTCAAGAAGATTCCGTAAGACCGCTTGTCCGGCTTGCACCGCACGCGCACGGCCAGGGCCCTTTCTTCCAGCTTGTTCAACAGGGGCACTACCTGCGGTGGCTCGATCGCCAGCGACCGCGCCAGGTCTGCCTGCATCAGCCCAGGGTTCTGCTCGATCACCGCCAGTGCCGAGAACTGCGCCGGGCGCAGGTCGTGCGCCGAGAGCCTGCCAATAAGGTTCTGAAACAGTTTCAATTGGGCGCGGCGCAGGGCGTAACCGATCAAGTCTTCAAGCACCCCATCCGCAGCTGCAGCGGGCATGGAAGCGGTTTCGGTAGTGCGGGCAGACCTTGCCATTTGGGTACAGGCTCCTGGCTCATGGATAAGAAAGTTACCCAGTCTGCCTGCCTTGGCGCCATCCGGCTAGGGGAGTGACTGGGAAACAACCGGCACACAGGCTCCACAGGAAAGATAATTTTCATAATAGTTAATTGACATAACTAATTTGCTCGCTTAGCTTGGTGTTCACCACCTCGAACAACAAGAGTGCAGAACCATGAGCAAATACGAAGGCCGCTGGGCTACCGTGAAGGTCGAACTGGAGTCGGGCATTGCCTGGGTCACCCTTAACCGCCCGGAAAAGCGCAATGCCATGAGCCCCACGCTGAACCGGGAAATGGTCGACGTGCTGGAAACCCTGGAACAGGACGGCGAAGCCGGCGTGCTCGTGCTGACCGGCGCGGGTGAATCGTGGACGGCAGGCATGGACCTGAAGGAATACTTCCGTGAGGTGGACGCCGGCCCGGAAATCCTCCAGGAAAAAATCCGCCGCGATGCCTCGCAATGGCAATGGAGGCTGTTGCGCATGTACGCCAAGCCGACTATCGCCATGGTCAACGGCTGGTGCTTTGGCGGCGGCTTCAGCCCGCTGGTGGCCTGCGACCTGGCCATCTGTGCCGACGAGGCCACCTTTGGCCTGTCGGAAATCAACTGGGGCATCCCGCCGGGCAACCTGGTCAGCAAAGCCATGGCCGATACCGTTGGCCACCGCCAGTCGCTGTACTACATCATGACCGGCAAGACGTTCGGCGGGCCTAAAGCTGCCGAGATGGGGCTGGTTAACGAAAGCGTGCCGCTGGCGCAATTGCGCGACGTCACCCGCGAACTGGCGCTCAACCTGCTGGAAAAGAACCCGGTTGTGCTGCGTGCGGCCAAGAACGGTTTCAAGCGCTGCCGCGAACTGACCTGGGAGCAGAACGAAGACTATCTGTACGCCAAGCTCGACCAGTCGCGCCTGCTGGACACCGAAGGTGGGCGCGAGCAGGGCATGAAGCAATTTCTGGATGACAAGAGCATCAAGCCGGGCCTGCAGGCCTACAAGCGCTGAGTTCGAGCAGGCTGGGCCATCACCAGCCACAGCCTGCGGATATTCCCTATAAGTACAACAAGAGGAATAAGCATGTTGCAGGTGCCTTTGCTGATAGGCGGGCGGTCGTGCCCCGCCAGCGATGGACGTACCTTCGAACGCCGCAACCCGGTCACTGGTGAGGGGGTGTCGCAAGCTGCCGCCGCCACGCTGGCAGATGCCGATGCGGCGGTAGCTGCTGCCAGTGCAGCGTTCCCGGCCTGGGCCGCTTTGGCGCCGGGCGAGCGCCGCAGCCGTTTGCTGGCCGGCGCAGACCTGCTGCAGGCGCGGGCAAACGAATTTATCGCGGTGGCGGGTGAAACCGGGGCCATGGCCAACTGGTATGGCTTCAATGTGAAGCTGGCCGCCAACATGCTGCGCGAAGCCGCCTCGATGACTACGCAGATTACCGGCGAAGTGATCCCCTCGGATGTGCCCGGCAGTTTCGCCATGGCCCTGCGTGCGCCCTGTGGCGTGGTGCTGGGCATCGCGCCGTGGAACGCCCCGGTCATCCTCGCCACCCGCGCCATCGCCATGCCGCTGGCGTGCGGCAACACGGTGGTGCTCAAGGCCTCGGAGCTGAGCCCGGCCGTGCACCGCCTGATCGGCCAGGTGCTGCACGATGCAGGCCTTGGCGACGGTGTGGTCAACGTGATCAGCAATGCCCCGGAAGACGCACCGGCCATCGTCGAGCGGCTGATCGCCAACCCGGCCGTACGCCGCGTGAATTTCACCGGTTCTACCCACGTCGGGCGCATTGTCGGTGAGCTGGCCGCCCGGCACCTCAAACCCGCTTTGCTGGAGTTGGGTGGCAAAGCCCCGTTGATGGTACTGGACGACGCCGACCTTGACGCTACCGTCGAAGCCGCGGCGTTTGGTGCCTACTTCAACCAGGGGCAGATCTGCATGTCCACGGAGCGGCTGGTTGTGGACAGCCGCATCGCCGACGCCTTCGTCGACAAGCTGGCGGTGAAGGTGGCCGGGTTGCGCGCCGGCGATCCACAGGCCAGCACGTCAGTGCTCGGCTCGCTGGTCAGCGGCGCGGCCGGTGAGCGCATCAAAGCCTTGATCGATGATGCGGTGGCCAAGGGCGCACGCCTGGTGTGCGGTGGCCAGCTGGATGGCAGCATCCTGCAGCCGACCCTGCTCGACCACGTCGACAGCAGTATGCGCCTGTACCGCGAGGAGTCCTTCGGGCCGGTGGCGGTGGTGTTGCGCGCTGAGGGTGACGAGGCCTTGCTGAAACTGGCCAACGACTCCGAATTCGGCCTGTCGTCGGCCATCTTCAGTCGCGACACCAGCCGTGCGCTGGCCCTGGCCCAACGGGTGGAGTCGGGCATTTGCCATATCAATGGCCCGACCGTGCACGACGAGGCGCAGATGCCATTTGGCGGGGTCAAGTCGAGTGGCTACGGCAGCTTCGGCAGCCGCACGGCCGTCGACCAGTTCACCCAGTTGCGCTGGGTCACCCTGCAGCATGGCCCGCGGCATTATCCCATCTGAGCAACACGCGATTGGCCGCCACCGGCAGCGCCGGGCGGCGGCGGATGTAAAACAAGAACAAGGAGCAACCTGCGTGAATACCGAAGCCCGCTTACGGTCGTCCGACCCTGGCCAATGCCCGCCCTACCGGCAGGTGTCCATCGGGCACCCTCAGGTGCAGGTCAGTGAAGCCGACGGCATCCTGCGCATGCAGCCGGTCGAGCCCCTGGCGCCGCTGCCTGCGCGTTTGCTCGACCGGCTGCTGCACTGGGCACAGATGCGCCCCGATACAGTTTTTATTGCCGCGCGTGAGCCTGACGGCGCCTGGCGCGAGATCACCTATGCGCAAATGCTCAGCCAGGTGCGCACCATCGCAACCCACCTGCTGGGATTTGGCCTGAGCGCCGAGCGGCCGCTGGCGCTGTTTTCCGGCAATGACATCGAGCATCTGCAGATAGCACTGGGTGCCATGTATGCCGGCATCCCGTATTGCCCGGTATCGCCGGCCTATGCGCTGCTGTCGCAGGACTTTGCCAAGCTGCGGCATGTGTGCCAGGTGTTGACCCCCGGGCTGGTGTTCACCACCGATACTCAGCCGTTTTTGCGCGCCTTCGATGCCGTGCTTGATGCGTCGGTACCCGTGGTCAGCATGCGCGGCGAAGCGCCGGGGCGTGGGCACTTGAGCTTCGACAGCCTGCTGCAACCCTGCGACACCGCTGCTGGCGATGCAGCGTTTGCCGCCACCGGGCCCGACACCATCGCCAAGTTCCTCTTCACGTCGGGCTCCACCAAACTGCCCAAGGCGGTGATCACTACCCAGCGCATGCTCTGCGCCAACCAGCAGATGCTGCTGCAAACCTTCCCGGTGTTCGCTGAAGAGCCGCCGGTGCTGGTGGACTGGCTGCCCTGGAACCACACATTTGGCGGCAGCCACAACCTTGGCATCGTGCTGTACAACGGTGGCAGCTTCTATCTGGATGCCGGCAAACCCACCCCGCAAGGCTTCGGCGAAACCTTGCGCAACCTGAGCGAAATCTCGCCAACGGCCTACCTGACCGTGCCCAAGGGCTGGGAAGAACTGGCCAAGGCACTGGAACAGGACGCCCAGTTGCGTGAGGTGTTCTTCGCCCGCATCAAGCTGTTTTTCTTCGCCGCCGCGGGCCTGTCGCAAAGCGTGTGGGACCGCCTGGACCGCATCGCTGAGCAGCACTGTGGCGAGCGTATCCGCATGATGGCTGGCCTGGGCATGACCGAAGCGGCGCCGTCCTGCACCTTCACCACCGGGCCGTTGTCGATGGCCGGTTATGTGGGGCTGCCGGCGCCGGGATGCGAAGTGAAGCTGGTGCCCCAGGCCGGCAAGCTGGAGGCGCGTTTCCGTGGCCCGCACATCATGCCGGGGTACTGGCGTTCGCCGCAGCAAACCGCCGAGGCCTTTGACGAGGAGGGCTTCTACTGCTCGGGCGATGCGCTGAAGCTGGCCGACCTGCAGCAGCCCGAGCAGGGCCTGATGTTCGATGGCCGTATCGCCGAGGACTTCAAGCTGTCGTCCGGGGTATTCGTCAGTGTCGGCCCGCTGCGTAACCGAGCGGTGCTGGAAGGCTCGCCCTATGTGCAGGACATCGTGGTAACCGCGCCGGACCGCGAGTGCCTTGGGGTGCTGGTGTTCCCGCGTTTGCCCGAGTGCCGGGCACTTGCTGGCCTGGCGGCCGATGCCAGTGATGCAGAGGTGCTGGGCAGCGAAACGGTACGCAACTGGTTTGCCGCCTGGCTTGCGCGCCTGAACCGTGACGCCCAGGGCAACGCCAGCCGCATCGAGTGGCTGGCGCTGCTCGAAGAGCCGCCGTCGATCGACGCGGGCGAAATCACCGACAAGGGTTCGATCAACCAGCGTGCGGTGCTGCAGCGGCGGGCCGCGCAGGTAGACGCGCTGTACCGCGGTGAAGGTCTGACTCAACTGCACGCACAGGGTCGGTCATGAGCAGTGCCGGCCTGTGTACAGCGTTCGATGACGCAGCCATTGTGGACATGGTGCGCACCCCCTGGGTAGACCTGGGCGGCGCACTGTCCGCTGTGTCGCCCATCGACCTGGGGATCAAGGCCGGGCGTGCGGTGCTGGCTCGGGCAGGTATCGCCCCGCAGGCGGTGGACAGCGTGCTCGCCGGCAGCATGGCCCAGGCCAGTTTCGATGCCTACTTCCTGCCGCGCCATGTGGGCTTGTACTGCGGCGTGCCGCAGGCCGTCCCGGCGCTGGCGGTGCAACGTATCTGCGGCACCGGCCTTGAACTGTTGCGCCAGGCCGGCGAGCAGCTGCGCAGTGGCGCGCAGCAGGTGCTGTGCGTGGGCGCCGAGTCGATGTCGCGCAACCCGATTGCGGCCTACGAACACCGAAACGGCTTTCGGCTGGGTGCGCCGGTCGGCTTCAAGGACTTCCTCTGGGAAGCGCTGTACGACCCCGCTGCCGGCGTGGATATGATCGGTACTGCCGACAACCTGGCGCGTGAGTACGGCCTGCACCGTGAATGCGTGGATGCCTGGGCCTTGCGCAGCCACCAGCGCGCTTTGCGCGCCCAGCAGCAGGGCTGGTTCGATGAGGAAATTGTCGGTGTTACGGCTGAGACATTCGACGTTGAAGGGTGCTTGCCACGCGGGATCGAGCTGCCCCGTGGCGTAAGCGAAATCAGCCGGGACAGCCACCCACGGACGACTGATGCTGCAGCGTTGGCCCGGCTGCGTGCCGTGCACCGTGACGGCGTACAAACGGCGGGCAACAGTTGTGCAGTAGTTGATGGCGCTGCCGCAGCTGTGGTGGGGCGCTACTCAGCCTGTACCCGGCTGCCGTTGGCGCGCTTGCTGATGGCTACGGCCGTTGGCGTATCACCGCACACCATGGGCATTGGACCTGCCCCGGCCATCGCGTTGCTGCTGGAGCGCAGCGGCCTGCGCCTGGAGCAGATCGACCGTTTCGAAATCAACGAGGCCCAGGCTGCCCAGGTGCTGGCCGTGGCCCGGGCGCTGCGGCTCGATGTGGAAAAGCTCAACGTTCATGGTGGTGCCATCGCCCTGGGCCACCCCTTGGCCGCCACCGGCCTGCGGCTGGTGCACACCCTGGCTCGGCAACTGCGCCGGGACGGCCTGCGCTACGGGATCGCCGCCGCCTGCATCGGCGGTGGCCAAGGCATGGCGCTGCTGATCGAAAACCCACAATTCACGGCTTGAACGCGAGGTAGCCCATGCCCTGGAAGGCGCCATTGGCGGATATGCAATTTGTGCTGCAACACTGGCTGCGGGCCGAGCAGGCCTGGCAGGCAATGCCTCCCTATGCAGATATGGATCTCGACCTGGCCACTCAGGTGCTGGAAGAGGCCGCCCGGTTCAGTGAACAGGTGCTGGCCCCGCTGAATGCACCGGGCGATCGCCAAGGCTGCCGCCTGGACGGCGGTAATGTACGCACGCCGGAGGGTTTTGCGGCGGCCTATCGTGCCTATGTCGAGGGTGGCTGGCCGGCGCTGGCCTGTGCCCCTGAACTCGGCGGGCAAGGGCTGCCGATGGTGCTGGACGCTGCCTTGCAGGAGATGCTGTTCGCCAGCAATCACGCCTGGGCCATGTACACCGGCATCGCCCATGGCGCCTACCTGTGCCTGAAAGCCCATGCGTCTGACGAACTGCAGGCGCGCTATCTGCCGGGCATCGTCAGCGGCGAGACCCTGCCGACCATGTGCCTGACCGAGCCTCAGGCCGGCAGTGACCTCGGCTTGCTGCGTTGTCGCGCCGAACCCATGGGCGACGGCCGCTACGCCGTTACCGGCAACAAGTTGTTCATTTCTGGCGGCGACCACGACCTGACACACGACATCGTGCATCTGGTGCTGGCGCGGCTAACGGACGCGCCGGCGGGCAGCCGTGGTTTGTCGCTGCTGCTGGTGCCCAAATGGCTGGACGATGGCCAGCGCAATGCCGTGCACTGCGATGGCCTTGAGCACAAGCTGGGCATTCGCGGCAGCGCGACCTGCGCGCTGCATTTCGAAGGGGCCAGCGGCTGGCTGGTGGGGCAGGCGCACGGAGGCCTGGCCGCGATGTTCGTGATGATGAACTCGGCCAGGCTGCATGTCGGCCTGCAGGGGCTGGCGCATGCGCAGGCGGCTTGGCAGTACGCCAGGGAGTACGCGTTGGAGCGCCGGCAGATGAATGCACCGGGGCAGCCCAAGGGCGCTGCCGACCCCATTCACCTGCACCCTGCCATGCGCCGCATCTTGCTGGAGCTGCGTGTGCGCACCGAAGGCATGCGGGCCCTGGGCTACTGGGCAGCCCACTGGCTGGATATTGCCGATGCATCAGCTGACCTCGCACAACGGGCCAAGGCCTCGAAGCTGGCAGCGCTGTTGACGCCCATCATCAAGGCCGTGTTCACCGACCTCGGTTTCAACCTGGCCAGCAAGGCGCTGCAGGTGTTCGGCGGCTATGGCTACACCTGCGAGTTCGCCATCGAGCAAACGCTGCGCGACAGCCGCATTGCGATGATCTACGAAGGCACCAATGAAGTGCAGGCCAACGACTTGCTGCTGCGGAAGGTGCTGGGTGATGGGGGCGAAGGCTTTGCGCTGCTGCTGGTCGAGTTGCGGCAGGAAACTGGCGTCGGCGAGGAGGGTGATGCGCTGCGCAGGGTTTGCGACACACTGGAAGGGGTGCTTGCCAAGGTGCAGCTCAGCGCAGCAGATGACCCCGAGTACCCGTACCGGGCTGCGGGCGACTTCCTGCAACTGTGCGGCACAGCCTTGCAGGCCTATGCCTGGGCCCGCACGTGCCGCTGCATTCAGGCGCTGCCTGTAGACGCGCCGCAGCGCCTGGAAAAGCAGGAAAGTGCCCGTTACTTCTTCGACTACCTGCTGCCCGATTTCGACCGGCAGGTGGCGGCCATTGAAGCGGCCGCATCACCTTTGCCGTTTATTCACGAACCGTTCTGAACCCCACGTGCGAGGTCGCCATGAACACCGGCTGCGGTTGCCGCGCCGAGGGCCGGTAGCGCATGCACCGGTCTGCCGAGCACAGGTGCGAGCCGCCCTTGATCACGGCCACTTTCACCCCAGGTTCGGCGGGGTCGAAGCTTTGGTCCAGGGTGGGGCCTGGCGGGTCGAGGGCGGCGTCACGCTGTGGGTCGTGGCCAGGACGATAGCCCGTTCGGGTCAGTTCCCACACATTTCCCCCTGCATCGAACAGGCCAAAGCGGTTGGCCGGGAAGCAACCCACCGGTGAGGTGCCGGTGAAACCGTCGGCTGCCGCGTTGTGATAAGGAAACTGGCCCTGCCAGGTATTGGCCATGATCCGGCCTTTGGGCAGTTCCGTTTTGCCCCAGCTGAAGTCGGCATCCTGCAAGCCACCGCGCATGGCGTATTCCAGCTGGGCCTCGGTGGGTAGCGTGCGCCCGGCCCAGTGTGCATACGCCTGGGCATCCTCAAGCGCCACCTGCACCACCGGGTGGTTTTCCAGCCCCGCCACGCTGCTGCCAAGGCCCTGAGGGTGCCGCCAACTGGCCCCCGGCACGAACTGCCAGCCCGGGTTGAGTACATCCGGCCCTTGCTGGAACACCATTGCGCCAGGCACGCGCAGGTGCTCGGGGAGGGTAGGGTCGTCCTTGAAGCGGATGCCCCGTTCGGCATGGGTGAGGTAACCGGTAGCGGCTACGAAACGTGCAAACTGGGCGTTGGTGACCGGATGCACATCGATCCGGAAGCCCGACACGCTTGCCGCCTGTGGCGGGCCTTCTTCGTCGTAGAAACGGTCCGAGCCAAAGCTGAACATGCCGCCTGGCAGGCGCACCATGCCGTCACGCCAGGCGCCCTGGCGCGCTGCGGGCAGGCCACTGTAGCCGTTGCACAGCAGCACCGGCGCCGGGGCTTCTGGCCAGGCGCTGTAGCCCAAGGCGAGCAGGCCGGCGGCCACCAGTGCGCAGCTGGCTACTCGGGCAATCATGGCTTGCTGGCCACGGCCGGGGTGGCCGGTTTGGCAGGGCTTGCAGGGCGGCCATCAGCGTCGATAGCGATATTGCTGCGCTGCGCATACGCTTTCCAGTCGCGCAGCATGCTGGCGACCTGCTCGGGGTGATCGGCAGCGATGTCGTGGTGCTCACCGGGGTCTTTGCCCAGGTCGTACAGGTGCCAGGCTGGCTTGCCATCGGTGGCATCCCACAGCAGTTTCATCGGGCCTTTGCGCAGCGAGGCGCTGCCGTTGATTTCCCAGCCCAGGGCTTCGTCCTCGGCGTGAATTCGCGTGTCCTGACCCTGCAGGTAGCCCAACGCCGACGTGCCTTGCGGCGGCACGATATCGCGTTCCCGGTACTTGATGCCGGGCATGGGGGCACCCGCCAGTTGCAGCAGGGTTGGCATGATGTCCCTGACACTGGCCAGTTCTTCGCTGCGCCCGGGCTTGATCGTCGCCGGGTAATAGACAAAGGCGGGCACGCGGATGCCGCCCTGGTAGGTAGTCATCTTGTAGCGGCGGCTGGGCAGGGCGCTGACTTGGGCCCAGGCCGCGCCGATCATCAGGAACGAGTCACGTTTGCCGTAGTTGTCCAGGTTGTTGTCGAAATGCTGCCTGATCCAGTTCGGGTCGACGCGGGTAGCGTTTTCCGGCCCGTTGTCGGACATGAACAGGATCAGCGTGTTATCCAGCTCGCCGGCCTTGCGCAGGTGATCTACCAGCCGACCGACTTCGGCATCCAGTGCGGCGACCATGGCCGCGTACACCTCCATGGTGCGCGCTGACTGGCGTTGCTGCTCAACGGTCAGTGACGCCCAGCTCGGCACACCCTCCAGTTGCGCTTGCCGCGGGAAGTCCGCCGGCACCAGGCCGGCCTTGCGCTGGCGCTCCAGGCGTTCGTGGGCAATGGCCTCGTAGCCCTGATCGTAGCGGCCGCGGTACTGCGCAAGGTATTTTTCAGGCGCCTGCAAGGGCCAGTGTGGCGCGGTGTAGGCGGCGAAGGCGAAGAAGGGTTTCTGGCTGGCCTTGCCTTCGTCGATGGCGGAAATCAGGCGGTCTGTGAACCAGGTGCTGGAGTAGAAGTTGTCGGGCAGTTCGACGGGTTTGCCGTTGTGCTGGAACGTTGCGCTGTAGTTCGACTGCAAGTCCATGTTGGCTTGCTTGAAGTGCGCAGCGCCCCCTTCCAGCAGCACGTAGGCCTGGTCGAAGCCGCGGTTTTGCGGCTGCTGCGCGGGCTGCATGCCCAGGTGCCATTTGCCGGAGATGTAGGTGCGGTACCCGGCATCGTGCAGCAGTTCGGCCAGGGTGGCGACGTTGGCACCGAGCACGCCTTCGTAGCCCGCACGCACTTCGGCGCCGGCCGGCAGGCGCTTGCGTGCTTCGGCCATCATGCCCAGCCCGGCAATGTGCGGGTCATTGCCCGACATCAGCATTGCCCGGGTGGGGGAGCAACTGGGCGCGGCATGAAAGTCCAGCATCAGGCGGCCGTCGGCCAGCAGCTTGTCCAGGTGCGGGGTCTGGATCTCGCTGCCCAGGGCGGACAGGTCGGAAAAGCCGAGGTCATCGGCGACGATCAGCAGAATGTTTGGTTGCTTAACTGTTTGCGCAGCCATGACCTGGCTGGCGCCGAGCATGAGCAGGCCGAGGGCGGCAAGGGGTTTGAGGCAGTTCATGTAGATGCTCTTGTTGTTTTAATGAGGGTTTTTGCACGTAAGACGGCGGGTCAGAAGCCGCGCAGGACAAATACTAGCCACCAATGGCGCCTTGTCGCAGCCCTTGTGCGCATTTGTGTTCGATCAGCGAACGCAGAATGGCGCGTGCCTCTTGCGGGCGTCGATTGGCTATTGACGGCAATATGATTAACAAAAATAATCGTTAACAGAGTTATCCAATTTTATAAAAACAAGTAAAGGGAAATTCTGATGACGAGGCCGTTGAACCGGGCGTTGGTGCCCGTTGTGCTGCTTTCGCTGTGCCAGTACGTGCAAGCGGCCAGCCCGCTTGAAGACAGCCGGCCAGGCCGGCCCGGCGCTCCGCGCTGGGTCGAGGACTACCGTTTTCTGGATGACCCCGCCAAGGCCAGCGACCCGTTCGACGGGCTGCGCTACCATCGCTTGTCCGAGTCGGCCTGGCTGCAACTGGGGGCCGAGGCGCGTTACCGCGCCGATGCGCTGAACCAGCCCTTCTTCGGCTTGCGTGGCCTGAAAGACGATTCCTATCTGTTGCAACGGTTGCAAGCCCATGCCGACCTGCACCTGTTCGATGATGCCCTGCGTACCTTCGTGCAGGTAGAGAACACCCGGGCGTTCGGCAAAGACCTGTACTCACCCAATGACGAAGGCCGGAATGAAATCCGCCAGGCATTCATCGACTTCAACCACGACTTTGCCGCAGGGCGCTATACCACGCGGGTCGGGCGCCAGGAGATGGCCTTTGGTGACCAGGTGTTCGTCACCTACCGGGATGTCCCTAACCTGCGCCTGAGCTTCGATGGCGTGCGTGCCAGCCTCAACCTCAAGGACGGGCGCAAGCTCGATGCCTTCGCTGTCAGGCCGCTGAAAACAGGCGAAGACAGTTGGGACGACGGCAGCAACAATGCGGTGAAGTTCTACGGCCTGTACGGCACCTTGCCGCTGACGGCCGTGTGGAACATGGACCTGTTTGCGTTCGGCCTCGAAACCGACGACCGCAGCCTGGCTGGCGAGACGGGGGATGAGCAACGCTACACCTACGGCACCCGCCTGTTCGGCCGCTATCAGGCCTTGGACTGGAGCTGGAACCTGGCCGGGCAGGGTGGCCACCTGGGCGGCGCTTCGATCCGTGCCTGGGCGGTGTCGAGCGACAGCGGCTACACCTTCGACCACCCTTGGCAGCCACGCCTGGGCATGCGTGTCGACGCCGCCAGCGGTGACAGTGACCTGGGCGACGGCAAGGTCGGCACCTTCGACCCGCTGTTCCCGCGTAACGGCGTTTACGGTGAGGCCAGCCTGACCACCTTGAGCAACGTGATCGTGGTCGGGCCCACGTTCGGCTTCTCGCCCTGGCGCACGGTGCGCTTCGAACAAGGTGTGCTCGAGGTGTGGAAGCAGCGCGAAGAAGATGGCGTGTACATGCCTGGCATGAGCCTGCTGGCCAACACCCGTGGCACCGGTCGGCATGTGGGCACCATCTACCGTGCCAACACCCGATGGCTGGCGACACCCAACCTCACACTGGATCTCGACATGAAGTACTACGACGTCGGTGCTGCCATCAAGGAAGCCGGCGGCGAAGACTCGTCGTTCGTTTCCTTGCGTGCCACGTTCAGGCTTTGACTTCCCGACCCATAACAACAAAAGGGGCCACACATGAGTCATTCATCCTCATCTTCAAGCAAGCCGGTACTTACGATCGGCCTGTGTTTTCTGGTGGCGCTGCTGGAGGGGCTGGACCTTCAGGCCACCGGGGTAGCAGCGCCGCACATGGCCAAGGAATTCGCGCTGACCCCGGCCATGCTTGGCTGGGTGTTCAGTGCCGGGCTGCTGGGGCTGCTGCCCGGTGCGTTTATTGGGGGCTGGCTGGCCGACCGGCTGGGCCGCAAGGCCATCCTGATCGTGGCAGTACTGTTGTTCGGCGGCTTCTCCCTGGGTACCGCCCACGCTGATACGTACACCACGCTGCTGATCGCACGCCTGATGACCGGGTTGGGGTTGGGGGCCGCCTTGCCGATCCTGATTGCCCTGGCCAGCGAGGCCGCACCAGAGCGCCTGCGCAGCACGGCGGTGAGCCTGACTTACTGCGGCGTGCCCCTGGGCGGGGCGATCGCGTCGGTCATCGGCATGGCCGGGCTGGGCGAAGGCTGGCGGACGGTGTTCTACGTGGGTGGTATCGCCCCCATCGCGATTGCCTTCGTGCTGATGGTATGGCTGAAGGAGTCCCAGGCGTTCCGTGCCCAGCCCGCGGCCAGCGCAGCCGGCAACGGCATGCTGGGCCAATTGTTCGGGCCGGGCCAGGCAAGCCGCACCTTGTTGCTGTGGGTGGCGTGCTTCTTCACGCTTACTGTGCTGTACATGCTGCTCAACTGGTTGCCGTCTCTGTTGATTGGGCAAGGCTACAGCCGGCCACAGGCGGGCGCGGTACAGATTCTGTTCAACCTGGGCGGCGCTGCAGGTTCGTTCCTCACCGGGCGAATGATGGACCGGGGCTTCGCCGGGCGGGCCGTGTTCATCGCTTATGCCGGCATGCTTGTCTCGCTGGCGGGCTTGGGGTTGTCGAGCACTTTTGGCCTGATGTTGCTGGCCGGGTTTACTGCGGGCTATTGCGCCATTGGTGGGCAGTTGGTGCTGTATGCGCTTGCGCCGACGTTGTATGCGACCCAGGTGCGCGCGACCGGCGTGGGGGCTTCTGTGGCGGTAGGGCGCCTGGGCTCGATGGCCGGCCCGTTGGCCGCAGGGCAGATCCTGGCGGCGGGTGCGGGAGTAGGTGGCCTGCTGCTGGCGGCGTCCCCTGGCTTGGTGGTGGCGGCATTGGCGGCGCGTGCGTTGCTGGGGCAGCGTAGCCGCCCGACCACCAATGCCCCGGTCGAGGAAGTTGCTCGCTAGACAGGCTGGATGGCACCGGCAACGCCGGTGTCGTCCTGCTCCTGCACAGGCGTGTCGAGCGGGGAGAGCGTCGTTGAACGCCCCCTGTTCGCCACCCCGAACGGCACATGCACCATCGGCAAATCCCCCGCCGGCGACTGCAAGTGGCTGCGCTGGTCGTCGAAGAACACATGCGGCTTCAGAATCGACAACACCCTGGGCTTCTCCATGCCGCCGAGAAAGAAGCACTCGTCCGGCGATACGCCCCAGTCCTTCAACGTCGTCACCACCCGCTCATGTGAAGGCGCATTGCGCGCCGTGACAATTGCAATGCGCAAGATCCGCTTGTAGTCCGGGTTCTCGGCCAGCTTGCGGTCCTCCAGCATGCGTATCAGCGAAAGCTTGCGGTACAGGTCCGCCAGCGGCCCTGGCGAATGCGGAATGCCCTTGTGTACACGCTCGTGCTCCTGAAAGTCATCCAGGTTGTCGTTGCGCTTGTACACGCTCTCCGCCTCGTCGTCGGCAATCACGCCATCGAAGTCGAAGGCTACGCGCAATTCGGTGTCGATCTCGTCATCGTAGATGCGCGTCGGCAGCACCCGCCCGGCCGGGTAGTTGGCGTCGATGGCTTTCTGCACGTCTTCCTCATTGGCACTGAGGAACAGCGAGGCGTTGAATGCCGGGATGTACTCGTAGGGCGAGCGGCCCGACATGAACGCCGCGCGGGTGATGTCCAACTGATAATGGTTGATCGAACGAAACACCCGCAGGCCGGTTTCCGGGGAGTTGCGCGAGAGCAGCACCACCTCTACCGGCAGTTGCTCGGGGAAGGCCTGGTTGATACTCAGGAAGCGGCGAATGAACGGGAACGCCACGCCTTTGGGGAATGGCTCGTCCAGGTTCTGCTGCTGGTGATGGCGGTACGCCTCGACGCCTTGGGTCTTGTAGATGTCGTCCGAGACCGTGAGGTCGAACAGCGCACTTGAGGCAACGCCAATGACCAGTTTCTGTTCGATGGGGTAGGGCATTGAGCAACTCCTGAGCCTGTGCTGATGGCAAGTGTACGCCTGCGCGGTGACGAAAGCCCTCAGGCCTCCGGCACCAGTCCGAGCAGCACCTGAACCTGGCGCTGCAACTGGCTCACATGCTCGCGCTCTGCACGCAGCGCGGACTGCAGCTCGCGGTTTTCCTGCTTATGGATGCGAGCGGAGCGCTCCAGCTCGCGGTCCCCTTGCAGCAGGTCCCACATCTCGCCTTGGCGAGCGTGCTGCAGACACACCAGCAGCAGGGTGATACCGCAGACGCCCAGCAGAGAGATTTCGATAGCTTCCATGTGACGCTTCCTTGGGTAGTGGCAGTTTGCCGGTAAGCGAAACGATATGTCCATAAAGGCTACATGTCGATAATGGAGACTTGTACAGGTAAAGCAATGGTGCATATCCGGCGGGCTGCTTGCGGGCAGGGTAGGATGAGTGTTGAAGGCCATTTGATATCATGGGTGCCGGCGACGCTGCGCTAGACAAGCCCTTGGCTGCAATCGCGCTGTATCACAGCGGCGATGAACGATTCTGTCAGCATATGCCTGTTTACTTTACATATCTGTCAGGCTTGATGTGCAAACGGATGGATATGTATGATCAGGCGACACGTCATCTATCAAGGTGCTTGCTGCCACCCTACAGGAGCCGACATGAAACGCACGCAACGCATGGAGCAAACCCGCTGGGACCTGGCCTTGCGCTACCGGTTGATCGAGACGGTGGTCTGGTGGGAAGGTCGGCTGACCACCAATCACCTGATCCAGAGTTTCGGCATCAGCCGCCAGCAGGCGTCGAAGGACATCAACACCTACATCAATGACTACGCGTCGAAAAACCTGGTCTACGACAAGCAGATCAAAGGCTATGTCCCGACCCGACAGTTCAAGCCGCTGTTCATCGACGACAGCGCCAGCGCCTACCTCGACCTGCTCAACCAGAACAACGAACGCGCCCCACATATCGAAGGCCTGGCCTTGGCCTATGCCCACACCGAAGTGCTGAAGGTGCCCGACCGCTCGGTCAAACCCGAGGTCCTGCGGCCGTTGCTCAAGGCCTGCCGCGAAAAGCGCCGCCTGGACATCGACTACGTGTCGTTCAACACCCCCGAACTCGAGGGACGCATCATCGCCCCGCATACGCTGGTGTACACCGGCATGCGCTGGCATGTGCGGGCCTATTGCGAAAAGAACCGCATGTACCGCGACTTTGTACTCAGCCGTTTCCGTGGTGTGCCAGATGTGCACGAAGAGCAGACCGAGAATGGTATCGAACAGGACGTGGAATGGAACACACCGGTCGATGTGATCTTCAAGCCGGACGAACGCCTGACACCCGCGCAGCGGGCCATCATCGAGGTGGACTACGGCATGACCGACGGGCAGTTGGTGGTGGGCAGCTCCCAGGCATTGGTCAAGTATGTGGTGAAGCGCTTCGGGGTGAACCCCAACATGCATGATGCAAGGCCCGAAGCGCAGCAGCTGGTGCTGGCGAACCGGGCCGAACTGAAGCCTTGGCTGAACCTTGATTGAAGCTTGGGCAACGGCACGTAACGGGGCCGCAGGGCAGGTGCCTGTACTGCACGCGGCCACGCATTGCAGACCTCCCCGTTACCTGATCAACCACTCAAATCTCTCGTTCATCAGTGGATCCAGTGATGCCAATTTGATAGCTTTCCGCCCCTTACAGCTGTATCCGGATAGGAATTGATGAACCAGCTATACGAACACGGCATTCTGACCCCGCTCGCAAAGCCGATTGTGGACAGGGTGATCGAGACCGCCCTTGGCAATCTGGACGCTACTTCCGATAACAAGGTACTGCGTGGCCTCAACGATGCGTTGGCGGGCGAAATAGAACGTTTGAACGCAGACGTCGCGACCCCGGATGGCGACCTGCAGGGTCCACTGAGAGTGTTGCGCGAACTCAGGCAACAGCTCGACGAACTGCTGGCGCTGGCCGATGGTCATGCCTTGTGCAGGCAAGAGGTGGAGCGTCTGGCAAGTGTGCAAGGCCAGCATGAAATCGAAATGGCCGCGCTGCAGGCCAGTGCCGAGGTGCAGAACCGCAAGCTGGTGGCAAGTACCTTGGCCCGCGTGCAAAAGGAAGGGGTAATCCGCAAGAGCCTTGAGCAGTACCAGGAGCAGCTGGCCGCCAGCAACCTGGCACGGGAAGCGCTGTCTACCACGGTGACGACGGCTTTGAAGAGGCTTGCGCTGGCGACCAGCACCCAGGCTCAGCGCGTGGATAGCGTCGAGACGCATTTGGCCAGCCTGGTGGAGCGCCAGCGTGAATGCGAGCTGCAATTGCAGCAGGTGTGCGGGACGGGCTGGGCGGTGTATCTGGAGCGCAATGCAGTGCCGCTGGTGGCGTTGGCGGTGGCTGTGTTTGCGCTGGGGCTGAACCTGTTCGGTTGAACGCAACTTAAAGGCAAACTTCAGGCCTGCACGGTGCCTTTGGCAGCCTGCGTGCCCGCGAAGAATCCAGCGCGGTGGATGGCATCGGCTTCGCCGGTGTTCGCAGGCATGCCCGCGCCCACAGTGATCGCGCGAACTCTGACATTTTGAACACGGCAGTGGCTCCCGCAGGGCTCAGCGTCGAGCTGCCAGGGCCTCAGGGTTGGCAACGTTCTTTGGCTTTCCTTCGAAAAACGCCACCACGTTGTCGAAAGCATCGCCAAAGTACAGCTCGTAGCCGTTCTTCTCCACGTACCCCAGGTGCGGCGTACTGAGTACGCGTGGGTGGCGCAGCAGCGGATGGGCCGGGTCGAGCAGCGGCTCCTCCTCATACACATCCACCGCCGCGAAACCCGGCCGCCCAGCATCCAGTGCCTGTAGCAATGCCCCTGGGGCAATCAGTTCTGCGCGGCTGACGTTCACCAGCAAGGCGTCGGGCTTCATGTTGGACAGGTCGTCGAAGGTCACCCCGTGGCGTGTCTGGTCGGACAGGCGCAGGTTCAGGCTGACAATATCCGCTTCGGCAAAGAATGCCTCACGCGAGGCAGCAGCGCGATGGCCATCGGCTTGGGCTGCGGCGCGGCTGCTGTCGCTGCCCCACACCAGCACAGGCATGTCGAACGCCTGGGCATAACGCGCCAGACGCTGGCCGATCTTGCCGTAGCCCCAAATACCCAGCAGCTGGCCGGCCAGCGCCTGGCCCAGATTGACCTGCCATTGGCCTTGGCGCAAAGCATCGATGGCCGGCACCAGTTGCCGGCGGGCATTGAGGATCAGCGCCCAGGCAAGTTCTGCAGGCGCCACCGGCGAGCCGCGCCCCTCGGTCACCGCAATGCCGCGTGCGGTGCAGGCAGCCAGGTCCAGGTGGCTGGACACCTTGCCGGTCTGGCTGATCAGCTTGAGGTTGGGCAGGCGGTCGAGCAAGGCGGCGTCGATGCGGGTACGTTCGCGGGTGAGTACCAGTGCGTCGGCATCGGCAAAGCGTGCTGCAAGTTGCTCCAGCGTGGCCGGCTGGCGCTCATGAAGCACGCTGACAGCGTGCCCGCTCAGCTTGCCGAAGCAGTCGAGCGTGCGGATCACATCCTGGTAGTCGTCGGGAATGACAATGCGCATGGTGGTCTGGCCCTGGCGGTACAGTGAAGCGTCGAAGATAACCCAACTGCGCGCATCAACGTCAGATCAGGATGTAGTCGCTGCGCACCACCACCGGCTCATGCGCCCCTTCGACCAGGTGCACGAACTGCCCGCCCACTTGGTCGATTGCCAGGCAGTCGTCGACATCGAGCAAAGCGTCGGTGTGCGGCTTCAGCCAGTGTGCCTGCATGCGCTGCTTGCCGAGGGCCTTGGCTTCGGTCTTGTTGTGGGCGGCAACCAGAAGGTAGCGGTGCGCCTCGCCGAACACATCGCGTTCGTAACCGCCGAGGTTGATGAAGTACAGATGCAGTGCGCCGCGGGCGGGGGCGTCCGGGCGCAGTTCGATCCGTTGGCCGTCCACGCCGTGCACTTCCAGCCACGAATCGATGTGCAAGCCTTTCGCGCTACCGAACCAGGCCTGGCGCAGCTGCGGGTAAGCCTGTTCGAAGGTGTCGGCCTGGGCGAATACCACGTCGTGGACTTCGATCTTGGCGCCGGGGTGGCGGCCTCCGAGCATGACGACGTAAAGCATGGGCGGTCCTTTGCGTGGTATTGAGAGAAAGTGTGCATTGTACCCAACCACAGCCAGTTCGATGAAGCGATGCCTGAGCATTGTGGGAGCGGGCATGCCCGCGAAGCAGGCCGCGCGGTGGATGGCACTGGCTTCGCCCGTCTCGCCCGCGCTGCCGTTGGATTCTTAGAATGCCACCGTGGCGCTGTGATGCCTCGCCGGGGACGAGTCCACCGATTACAAGGGATTGCGCAGGCCGTCAGACAGGTGCTCTACCAGAAAATCCACAAACACCCGCACCCGCGCCGGCATCGCCTGGCCACCGACGAACACCGCATGGATCGGCTCGCGGTCGTCAGGGTTGTACGCCTCCAGCAATGGCACCAGCCGTCCGCTGGCCAGGTCGTCGACCACCGTGAAGGTACCGATGCGCGCCACGCCGGCACCGATCCTGGCCAGTTGCGCCAAGGCTTCGCCGCTGCTGCATTCGATATTGCCCGTCACCTTCAACGAGAATGCCTGCCCGTCGCGGCGAAACGGCCAGTCGGGCGCGGCACGGCGGAAGTTGAAGCGCAGGCAGTTATGCCGGGCCAGGTCTTCAGGCTCAAGCGGGGTGCCGCAGCGTTGCAGGTACTCGGGCGAGGCAACCACCACCTGGCCGGTTTCACCAATGGCGCGGGCGCTCAATGAACTGTCCGGCAGGTGCCCGAAACGCAATGCCACGTCGGCCTGGCCGCCGAGAATGTCGGCCACTTCGTCACTGAGGGTAAGGTCAACCAGCACTTGCGGGTAACGTGCGCTGAAGGCCGCCAGCAGCGGTACCACGGTCAGCCGGGCATGGCCCAGCGCAGCGCTTACCCGCAAGCGCCCGCGCGGCACGCCCTGGTCGGTGATGGCTTCTTCCACTTCGAGCATGTCGGCCAGCACCCGCCGTGCACCGCGCAGGTACGCCTCACCCTCGGGGGTGAGGGTGATCGCCCGGGTGGTGCGTAGCAGCAGGCGGGTGCCCAGGCGCTGTTCGGTGCGGGCGATGATGCGGCTGACCGCAGAAGGCGTCAGGTTCAGTGCCCGCGCGGCGGCCGACAGGCTGCCTTCTTGCGCCACCCTGGCAAATATCTCCATCTCGCCGGATCTTCCACTGAAGTCCATTTGTGCCTCGTGCGCAAAGGTGGTTGGCAAAAAAGCAGTCTAGTGCGCTTTTGAAATGGATCGTAGCATTTGCGGCATAGATAAGGAGCTTGCCATGCGTATCAATCCACCTCTCGTCGCACTTGCCATCGGTGCCTTTGGCATCGGTGTCACCGAGTTCGCCCCCATGGGCATGTTGCCCAGTATCGCCACTGACCTTGGCGTCTCCATCCCCGCTGCCGGGCTGCTGGTCAGTGCCTATGCCATTGGCGTGCTGATCGGCGCACCGCTGATGACCCTGGCCACGGTGAAGATCCCGCGGCGTTATTTGCTGATCGGGCTGATGGCCATTTTCACACTGGGTAACCTGATGTCGGCCCTGGCCAGCGATTACACCAGCCTGCTGGTGGCCCGTGTGGTCACCTCGCTCAACCACGGTGCCTTCTTTGGCATCGGCTCGATTGTCGCGGCCAGCGTGGTACCGCCGGAGAAGCGCGCCGGGGCGGTGGCGGCAATGTTCATGGGCTTGACCCTGGCCACGATTGGCGGCGTGCCGCTGGCGACCTGGTTTGGTGAAATGCTGGGTTGGCGCACGGCATTCTGGGGTATTGCCGGGCTTGGCCTGGTGGCGATGACCACGCTCTGGTACGCGCTGCCCAATGTGCCGTCGCCCAAAGGTGACGGGGCCATGGCCGAAATCCGGGTGCTGGGCCGCGGCCCCGTACTGGCGGCGTTGCTGCTGACGGTGGTGGGTTCCAGTGCGATGTTTACGGTGTTCACCTACATTGCGCCGATCCTGCGGAGCGAGGCGGCGGCGTCCACCACCTTCGTGACAGCCATGCTGGTGTTGTTCGGTGTGGGCCTGACCTTGGGCAACGTGTGGGGCGGCAAGGCGGCAGACCGCTCGATCGACCGCACGCTGATCTTGTCGTTGGCGTTGTTGATTGGCGTGCTGCTGGTGTTCCCGCTGGTGCTGGACTGGCCACTGCCGACGGCCTTGGCGATCCTGGTCTGGGGCGCGGCCAGCTTTGCACTGGTGCCGCCACTGCAGATGCGGGTGATGGAGGCAGCCAAGGATGCGCCCAACCTGGCATCGGCGGTGAACATTGGTGCATTCAACCTGGGCAATGCGATTGGCGCGGCGCTGGGTGGCGCAGTGATCAACGCAGGTTTGGGCTACCCGGCGATTTCCCTGGCGGGCGCGGCGATGGCGGCGCTGGGGTTGGTGATGGTGTTGCTGTTTGCCTGGCGTGGGCGGGTGGTGGCAGCGGCGGGGCAGGTTGTGGTGTAACAAGCCGAGATCGCCGGGGGCGCTGTGCGCCCCTATCGCGGCACAAGGCCGCTCCTACAGGGGAATGCGATCTGTTGTGGGAGCGGCCTTGTGTCGCGATAGGGCTGCAAAGCAGCCCCGGGATCTTGCAGGTGGAACCCCTCGACACACCTCAGAACTTGCCGCGCAAGGTCAGCATGTAGTTGCGCGGCGCGCCGTACCAGTTGCCGGTGTCGCTGGCATCCACGGTCTGGTAGTAGGTCTTGTCGAAGAGGTTGTTGCCATTCAGCGTGGCCGTCCAGTGTTCATCGATGCGGTACTCGACCAAGCCGTTCCACACCGCATAACCGGCCTGGCGGAACGCATACGGGTCTTGCTGGCTGAGCCCACCGTCGGGCAGGCGGCGCTGGATGAAGCCACTCTTGTAGCTGTCGCTCTGGATGGTGGCACCCAGGCCGACCTTCCAGCGCTCGAACTCGCCGGGCAGCTGGTAGGTGGTAAAGAACTTGAACAGGTGCTTGGGTGTTTGCGTGCTCATCGGCGTGCCGTTGTTGGCGGCATTGCCGGCAACACGTTGCCTGTTGATGTTGAAGGTGTAGCCGGCCATGGCTTGCCAACCGGGGGCCAGCTCACCGGAAATCTCGCTGTCGATACCCTTGCTGATCACCTCGCCAGAGGCGCTGTAGAAACCTTGGCCCGTGCTCACCGCTTCGTTCAGACGCTTGGTGTAGTAAAGCGCGCTGGACAGGTTGAGGCGCCCATCGAGCAACTCGCCTTTGGTACCGAACTCGTAGGTTTCGCCCTCGATCGGCTCCAGTGGCTGGCTGCTGGGGGACTTGAAGGCGGTTTGCGGCTGGAAGATCTCGGCATAGCTGGTGTACAGCGACCACTGCCGGTTCAGGTCGAGCACCAGCGCGCCAAACGGGGTGATGACGCCGCGGTTGCTTTCCTTGACCCGGGTGTCGGCATTGTTGAAGACCGGGACCACGGTGCGGGTGTTGTCACGGTAGTCGGAGTAGCGTGCGCCCAAGGTCAGGTGCAGTGGCTCGGCAAGCTGCGCCTTGAAGGTGGCATATGCACCGGATTTGCGCTGGTTCCAGTCGGGATTGTAGTAGTAGCTGGGGGGTGTGCGCGGCTTGGGCATGGCGCCGGCGTCACCTGTGGTGATGTCGAAGGGCACGTTGATGTCGCTTACTTGCGACAGGTCGCTGTCGTCGGAGTAGCTGCGCATCACTTCTTCATAGTCGGCGCCGACCAGCAGTTCGTGGGTCAGGCCAAAGGCTTCGAAGGTGCCGGACAGGTTGGCATCGAACAAGTCCTGCTGGTTGTTGTAACCGCGGATGAAACGCTTGAAAGTGGTCTGGTTGGTGTTCGGGTCGACGGCGGCGCTCACTTCGCCAATGTCCTGGGTCGAATCGAACTTGCTTTTGGTGTAGCTGGCCTTGAGCTTCCAATTGTCGTCCAGCGCGTGCTCGACCTTGGCGAAGTACTCGGTGCGCTTGTAGTTGTTCGCGGACCAGTCGGCGGCCAGCGAGCGGCTGCGCGAGGTGCCGATTTCGGTGCCGTCCTTGTAGCGCACCAGGCCCCGGTCCCAGTAACCGTCCATGTCTCGCCATTCATAGGTGCCGCCGATGCTCACCAGGGTGGCCGGGCTCAGGTCTGCCTCCAGGGTGCCGAAGATCACGTGCTTCTCGCTGTCGGCATTGTCGTAGAAGTATTTCTTGTCCTCGAACGACATCGCCACGCGGCCGCGAAGTGCACCGTCGAACCCCAGCGGGCCAGTCAGGTCGACTTCGGAGCGGTAGTTGTCCCAGCTGCCGGCCGACTGGCTGATGCTCAGCTGGTTGAACGGCAAGGCGCGCTTGCGCACCAGGTTGATGCTGCCGCCCGGGTCGCCAGTGCCGCCGAACAAACCATCGGAGCCACGTAAAACCTCGACGTGGTCGTACGCGGTCATGTCGGGCAGGGTGTCGAAGGCTTCGTTGCGCAGCATCGGTGCGCCGCCGTCGGTCTGGATACTGCGGATGACGAAGCCACGCGAGTAAATCTGGTTTTTCGTGTCGTTGCCGCCGACCACGGTGATGCCGGTGGTCTGGTCCAGCACCTGGGTCAGGCTGGTGAGGTGCTGGTCATCCATGCGCTGGTGGGTCATAACACTCACCGACTGCGGGGTTTCGCGCAGGCTGCGTGGTGTCTTGCCGCCTGTGCTGATGGCGCCTGTGGTGTAGGAACCGGTGTTCTCGGTCTGCTCGCCGAGGTTGGCAGTGCCGGTCACGTTGGTCGGGTCCAGTGCCACAGCACCCAATGGCAGCGGTTCGCTGGCCGGGATCAGGCGGTAGCCGCTGTCCTGCGGCATGGCTTGCAGGCCGCTGCCGACCAGTAACTGCTGCAGGGCTTGTTGGCTGCTGAAACTGCCGCGCAGCCCGGCGCTGTATTTGCCGGCCAGGTCACCCGGGGTAAAGGCAATGTTCAGGCCGGTGCTGCGGCTGAGGGCAATCAGGGCTGCATCCAGCGAACCGGCCGGGATGGCCAGGTCGTAGCGGGTGGCGGTGCTGGCGCTGTCGGTGGCATGGGCCAAGGGCAGCGTAGCCAGGCCAAGGCTGGTGCAGAACAGGGCTTGGCGGATGGCGAGGCGCAAGGGGGCGGGTCGGGTCACGTGGGGTTCTCGTTGGCAATTTGAGTGTTCTGCTGTGTATGCCGGGCGAGATTGCAAACCCCTTCACCCGGCGAGCACTTTTTTTGCCGGGTTGTTTCAGGCGCTCAGGCGCACCCAGTAACGCGTCATTGCCTGTACGCGCAAGCCGTGGGTCTGGGCGATGAAGGCCAGGGTGGCGTCGGTGTCGGTGAGGTTGAAATTACCGCTGATAGTACGTTTCGCAACCTGTGGGTCGCAGCCAAGGTAGCCGTTGCGATAACGGCCGAGCTCGTCAAGCAGTTCGGCCAGCGGCATCGCCCTCGCGGTCAGCAGGCCGTCGCGCCAGGCGGCGGCGTCTTCGGCGTTGCCGGGCAGGCGCAGCGCGTTGTCACGGGTTACCCGCCAGGTTTCTCCGGGTTGGGCAACGGCATCGGTACCCGAGCGTGGCTGTATGTTCACGGTGCCTTCGGCAACGCCCAGGCGGCAGGCGTCGGCGTACTGACGTATGTTGCAGCGGCTGCCGTGGGCGGTGAACGTGGCAAAGGTGGTGGTGACCTGCAATGGGCGCTGTTGCAGGCTGGCACTGTCGGCACCACTGACCAGGTACAGCTCGCCGCGCAGCAGTTCGATGCGCCGGTGCCGGGCATCGAAATACACACGTACGGCGCTGTCGGTATTTAGCTCCAACTGGCTACCATCAGCCAGGGTCCAGCGCTGATGTTCGCCGACACGGGTGCTGTAGTCGGCCATCAGCCGCTGCCAAGGCGCGGTTTCGCGGCTCCCCCAGGCGGTGGTGCCGACTGCCGCGAACAGCGCCAGCAGTTTCAGCACCTGGCGCCGTTGCAGGCGGGCTTCAGGCAGTTTTTCCAGCGCCTGGCGCGCCAGCCCGCTCGGCACACCGGCAAAGTGCCCGCTCAGGCTCTGCATGCGCGCCCAGGCCAGCCGGTGGGTTTCGTCATCCGCCAGCCAGGCCTGGAAGGCCGCCCGGGTAGCAGGGTCGGGCCGGTTGTAGGTGAGACGGATCGACCATTCGATGGCCTGGTCTACTGTTGCGCCGGGTAGCGCCGGCAGTGTGCTGGTGCTCATGGCGTGCTTTCGAAGACAAGCTGATAGCAATGGCGCAAGGCTTTGCTGAGGTCTCGTTCCACGGTGGACAGCGACACCCCCAGCTGTTCGGCAATGCGCGGGCAGGGCATGCCATCCAGTTGTGCCAGCAGGAAGATGGTGCGTGTGCGTGCGGGCAGCGCGTCAAGCAGCCGGTCGATGGCCACCAGTGCCTCGATGGCCAGGGCACTGGTCTCCGGTGATGGCACTTGGGCCTCGGGCAGCTGCGCCAGCGTCTCCAGCCAGGCCCGCTCGATGTCGCGATGGCGCCACAGGTCGATGACCAGCCCGCGGGCGATCGTGCGCAAATAGGCACGTGGCTCCAACAGCGCCTTTGCCTGGCGCCTTTGCAGTACCCGGACAAAGGTGTCGTGGGCAAGGTCGGCAGCATCCGCTGCACTGTTCAGCCGATGGCGCAGCCAGCCTTGCAGCCAGCCGTGGTGCTCGACGTAAAGATGCTCGATGGGGTGTCTGCTGCCGGGCATGCCACTCTTCCGTGTTCGCGCACTAATGGTAATGACTCGCATTATTACCCAATGCCCGGCAGTGAAACCAGTGTTGTACGTTACGGCGTACCGTTACGGCCGTGCAGGTGATAGGCCGGGCGTTCGCTCAGGCGTTCGTAATAATCGCGCACCGCTGGCAGGTGCGGGTGCTCGAACGGCGTTTCGAACCAGCGATTGACCGAGAGGCCGATAGGGATATCGGCCAGGGTGAACTGGCTGCCGGCTACGTAGGCACCGGTGCTGGCCAGTTGGCGGTCGAGGATATGCATGTAGCGCGACCATTCGGCGCAACCGGCGGCCAGTGCTTGCGGGTCCTGGTGGGAGGGGGAGTGCCTGACCAGTGACATGAATGCGTAGCTCCACGAGCGGTTCAGGTCCGAGGCCTGCCAGTCGATCCACTGGTCGATCCTGGCCCGCGCCTGGGCATCGTCGGGGTAGAACGCGGTGGCACCGTAGCGGTTGGCCAGGTAGCGGATGATGCTGTTGGACTCCCACAAGGTGAAGTCGCCATCCTGGATCACCGGGATCATGGCGTTGGGGTTCAATGCCAGGAACTCCGCGCTGTCAGTGGCCTTGAAGCCAGCGCCCCAGTCTTCGCGCTCGAATGCGACCTCGAATTCGGCGCAGGCCCACAGGACTTTTCGCACATTGATGGAAGAAGCTCTGCCCAGTATCCGTAGCATGGTGTTCGTCCTGGTGTGGGGGAGGTTGATCGTCCGACACTGGCAGGTGCCGGTCAAGGGGCTGATCGGTGGCAGAGCGCCCATTTCATGGGGTTCGTGTAGTCCATTTCCGAAAGTGGTTCTTTCCATCCTGCTGGTCATTGTGATGGGGGAGGTGGCGTCCTAGGCTGGGGATGCTCATAACCCCGAGGAATGGACATGGACAACGACACCCCGAAAAGCAGCAAGATCAATGTCGTGCCTGCAGCGAGCCGGTTTGGCAACGCCGATGCCGAACTGGTGCAGATGAAACCGCAGCTGCCAATGAGGACCGCACTGATGGAGGCCTCGGGCATCATGGGCTGCATCACTGAAATTACCCGCAAGGCCATCGACAGGCCAGCCGACCGCAAGGTGATGATGCAGGCCACGTTCTATCTGGCCGGCATGGCCAAGGCACTGATCGATGGCCAGCTGCAGCAGGTGCGTCAGGCGCGTGAAGGTGAGCGCGAACCCTAGTCAAGCTTGCCTGGGGGCCTTTAACTTGGCACCCTTGGGCGGTTTGAATCGTCTGTATCACCACAGAAGGAAGTTTGCATTGAGCTGGGACAAGGTGGGGAAACTCCTCGTAGCCGTGCTTTTAGGCCTGATGGTGCTTTTGACCGCCTACGTGTTGCTCAGGAGCAGCCCGCGCCTGGAGGCGTCACTGACCTATGCCTACCTCACCTATCCCACCCAGTTCAGCGAGCGCATAAGCAAAGCCAGCGAGCAACTCAAGTATGAGCAGTTGCAGGGGCGTATCAACAGTATCGGCCAGGGCGGTCTAAGCCACGATCAGGTCGAACGCCTGATTGAGATGGCCCAGGCACCCTATGCGCAGTTGTTCGCCAAGCCCTTCGAGGCCGGCCTGGTCGATCACCGTACCGGCTTGCTTATCGAACTGCGCAACAGTGGTGACGCGCCGGTACGGGAGGTAAAGATCCGTCTGCCAGCCAAGGGCCTGGTGCAGGTGCGTGATGCTGCCGGCAACGACACCCTGCTGGAGACCGCTACCGCGCAGGTGGACATCCCGGCCATCGAGCCGGGTGGCACGTGCAAGGTCTGGGTCTATTTCGATGCAGACTATTTGCAGATTCGCCAGGGCGGGGTCAGCATCAGCCACGCCGACGGAGTGGCCAATGTGCAGGTGTACCACGAGGTCATCGGTTTTCCAGCCACCGTGGCCCGCTACAGCCGCGAGTTGATGGTGTTGCTGGGCGTACTGGCGGTCAGCGTGCTGGGCCTGGGTTATGCCTGCCTGGCACGGCGTAGACCGCGGTAAACGCCTCACCTGCAGGAGCAGCCTTGTGCTGCGAAGAGGCCGGTACGAGCGACACTGATGCATCGCCTGAACCGGCCTCTTCGCAGCACAAGGAGTTGTGCAGGCTGTCAGCGTCTGTGAGCCACACTGCGTCCCAGTGGGGATAAACGCCAATCCACGCATAGAGGCTGGAGCCGCTTTCGGTGTTGGCAGATCATTACCCCGTTTCACGGCGATACGCTTGTCTGTAGGAGCAGCCTTGTGCTGCGAAGAGGCTAGTACGAGCGACACTGATGCATCGCCTGAACCGGCTTCTTCGCAGCACAAGGCAGCTCCTACAAGGAGTTGTGCAGGCTGTCAGCGTCTGTGAGCCACACTGCGTCCCAGTGGGGATAATCGCCAATCCACGCATAGAGGCTGGAGCCGCTTTCGGTGTTGGCAGATCATTACCCCGTTTCACGGCGATACGCTTGTCTGTAGGAGCAGCAGCCTTGTGCTGCGAAGAGGCCGGTACGAGCGACACTGATGCATCGCCTGAACCGGCTTCTTCGCAGCACAAGGCAGCTCCTACAAGGAGTTGTGCAAGCTGTCAGCGTCTGTGAGCCACACTGCGTCCCAGTGGGGATAATCGCCAATCTGTGTTGCCAGACCTGCCCGCAAAGGGTTGGCAACAATGTACCGGGCCACCTTGCGTGTATCGTCCTCCATGCGCAGCGCCCGGTCATGATAGCCACGCTGCCAGGCCTGGCCTGGGCAAATGCCCGCTTTGCACAATGCTGTGCCTGAGCGGGATTTGAACTGCCGCATCAGGCTGCTCAAAGTGATGGCATGCAACTCTATCAGCCAATGCAAGTGATCAGGCATCAACACCCAGGCAAGTGAGCGGCAGTCGCCGAGGAAGTCCGAGTGCCTCAACTCCCTGATGACCAGGCGTGCCGCTCGCAGATCGTGGAATAACGGCCTGCGCTGGTGGGTAACAGTGGTTAGCAAGTACAACCTGCCAGGTTCGGAAAAACGCCCCCGCCGCAAGAGATTTGCTTCGGCTCGATCCATGTTGTGCACCTCGCATCCATTCGTTGTGAGCACCAACCATAGAGGCAGGAGCCGCTTTCGGTGGTGGCAGATCATTACCCCGTTTTACAGCGTTACGCTTGTCTGTAGGAGCAGCCTTGTGCTGCGAAGAGGCCAGTACGAGCGACACTAATGCATCGCCTGAACCGGCCTCTTCGCAGCACAAGGCTGCTCCTACAGCGAAATGTGGCATGCGTGTTCTGCGATCAAGGGTCATTTGCTTAAAACTCAATGCCCCCCCGTTGACGACGCTCTATAGTGCTCGGCATTACAAGACCCATGTCGAGCCTGCCTGATGATCCCTTCCCTGGATTCCATTTTTTCTCGCCTGCGCCTGCGTCAGTTGCGCCTGCTGATCGAGCTGGATCGCTGTGGTTCGCTGCACAAGGCGGCCGAAGCCATGGCCATTTCCCAGCCCGGGGCCACCAAGGCGTTGCGCGAGGTGGAGGAAGTGCTGGGGGTACCATTGTTCCAGCGCCTGCCCAGCGGCCTGGTAGCCAACGACGTGGGCCGTTGCGTGGTGCGCTATGCGCGGCTGATCCACAGCGACCTGGGGCATTTGCGCGAAGAGGTGCTAGGCATCGTCCAAGGTCAGGGTGGGCGTCTGGCGGTGGGCAGCATCATGGGGGCCATGCCGACACTGGTCAGGGCCTTGGGGCGCTTGCGCCGCAAGCAGCCGCAGCTGGCGGTGGAAATTGCCGAGAATACCAGCGCCAACCTGCTCGCCCAGCTGGACGAGGGGCGCCTGGACCTGGCCATCTGCCGGCCGGGGCTGGGCCGCAACGCGGCGGACTATACCTTTGTCGAACTCGCCCAGGAGCCTTTGGTGGTGGTCGCGCACCCCCAGCATCCGCTTGCCAGGGCAGCGGCACTGGCGATCAGCGACTTGAGCCATTACCGCTGGGTGGTCTACCCGGCGAACATGCCCATGCGCCAGGCGCTGGAGCGCGAGTTGAGCGAGGCAGGGGTGGAGGTGCCCCGCTACCCGCTGGAAACCTTCTCCACCTTCGCGACGTTCATGCTGCTGGAGGATGACCCGACGCTGGTCGCGGTCATTCCCAGTGCCGTGGCGGCCTTTGCCGAGCAGCGCGGGTTGCTGGTGTCGCTGGCGGTGCAGCTACGGGCGTTGAGCGAGCCGTTCGGCATCGTGCACCGTGTGGCGGCGCCGCTATCGCCAGCTGCGCGGTTGCTGGTAGAGGAATTGACTCCCAATTGAAGTTTGACGGCGCTCGCCCTCCAGCCCATTGCTGGCGGGCTGGTGGGGATAAGCGATGGTTATTGGTGGATCAGCTCTTTTCATTATCGGCGCCCCTGCCTGTGCTCTAGATTACCCCCGGCACGGCCTGCCAGTACCCCTGTAACCCCATTTCATCAAGGAGCAACCCAATGGATCTAGGCATTACCGGCCGCTGGGCCATCGTCTGCGCGGCCAGCCAAGGCCTGGGCAAAGGCTGCGCCGAGGCGCTTGGCAAAGAAGGCGTGAACCTGGTCATCAATGCCCGCACCCAAGCCACCCTGGAGCAGACCGCCAGCGAGTTGCGGGCGGCCTGCCCAGGCATCGAGGTGCGTACCGTGGCCGGCGATGTGGCCGATGCCCAGGTGCGTCAGGCGCTGTTGGGGGCCTGCCCACAGGTCGACATCCTGGTCAACAACGCCGGTGGCCCGCCACCGGGGGACTTCCGTGACTGGGGGCGTGACGACTGGCTGAAGGCGCTGGACGCCAACATGCTCACCCCCATCGAGCTGATCAAGGCGGTGCTCGACGGCATGGCCGAGCGCGGTTTTGGCCGGGTAGTGAATATCACTTCTGGCGCGGTGAAGGCGCCGATCGACATTCTTGGTTTGTCCAACGGCGCCCGCAGTGGCCTGACCGGTTTCATTGCCGGCCTGGCCCGGCAGCAGCGCCTGGCGGGCAGCAATGTGACACTGAACAACCTGCTGCCTGGGGCGTTCGACACGGCGCGTTTGCAAAAGACTTTGCAGGCGGCGGGTGGCGATGTGCAAGCGACTGCCCAGGCCAGGCGCAAGGCCATCCCGGCGGCGCGCTTTGGCGATGCCGGGGAGTTTGGCGCGTACTGTGCGTTCCTGTGCAGTGCGCATGCCGGTTATATCACCGGGCAGAGCCTGCTGATCGATGGCGGGGCGTATCCGGGTACCTTCTAAAGGTGTGGGGGCGCAGTGCCCCCACAACCAAGGTGGCCAGGCAAACTGGCAATGATCCGGTGAATACCGCATACTTGTCGGCAAACGCCGAAACAGGAGTATGCCATGCTTGCCGAAGTGCTTCGCGACAACGGTTACCACGAGTACCGGGCGCGCCTGCAGGCGCTGCTGGAAATACCCGAACTTGCCAGTGACTTCGAAATCCACACCCGCATCACCCATGGTTTTGCTGCCACCTGGCTGGTGAAGCTGACTGAGCGCGGTGTATTCACGCCGGTGGAGCGGGACCAGATCATTCCCCTGCGCACCCTCAAAACCCGTATCGAGCGTGACCAGCCGCTGACCGTGGAAGAGAGTGATCGGCTGTTCCGCTCGGCCCACATCACCGCCATGGCCGAAGCCGTGTTCGGCGAAGCGGACAAGGCCAAGCGCTGGCTGTCCAAGCCCAAGGAACGCTTCTCCGGGCTGACGCCGATGCAGATGCTCACCACCCAGCAAGGCACCACTCAGGTCGAAGAGATGTTGCTGCAGATTGCCGAGGGCTTTGGCCTGTGATTCTGTGGCGTATCAGCGCTTATGCAGATTTGAGCGGCACAGGGGGCTTGCGTGTAAGCGGCCGCTGGCACCAGGCGGGCCGGCCGGTAGTGTATGCCGCCACCAGCCCTTCCGGGGCCATGCTCGAGGTGCTGGTGCACCTGGAGATCGACCCCGAGGATTTTCCTACCACCATGCGCCTGATCCGCATCGAATTGCCCGACACGGTTTCACAGGCGCAGCTGCCGGCCTTGGAGCCCGGCTGGTCCGCTCAGCCTGAGTTGACCCGGGCGCTGGGCAATCGCTTTCTGGATGACTGCTCGGCATTGTTGCTGCCGGTGCCGAGCGCGATCATGCCCAGCACCATCAACTACCTGTTCAACCCACGGCACCCACAGGCGCAGCGCGCGAAAATCCAGGTCGAGGATTTTACCCCGGACAGCCGCTTGTTCTAGCGTGTGTTCACCACAGTGCAGCCGACGCCGTCGTCAGCACTCGACCAAACACTGCCAGCGCCTGGTCCACTTGCGCCTCGGTGGTGAATCGGCCGATGCTCAAGCGCACACTGTTGCGTGCCTGACGTTCGTCCAGCCCCAGTGCCAGCAGTACATGCGAGGCGGCGTTGCTCGCCGAGTTACAGGCCGAGGTGGTCGACAAGGCCAGCTCGCTGGCCAGTGCCGCGCTGTTGAAGCCCTTGTTGTCGATGCACAGGTTCAGGGTGTGGGGGATGCGTTGGCTGGGGCTGCCGTTGAGGGTCACGCCGGGTAAAGCCAGCAGGCCCTCGCGCAGGCGCGTGGCCAATTGCTCAAGGCGCTGGTGCTCGCTGTCACCTGGTTGGCCGGCCAGGGCAAAGGCGCTGCCCATGCCGGCGATCTGATGGGTTGCCAGGGTGCCGGAACGCAGGCCCTGCTCATGGCCGCCGCCGTGCATCTGCGCACGCATCAGCGTACGGGCGCGTGGCCCGACATACAGCGCGCCGATCCCTTTTGGCCCGTAAACCTTGTGCGCCGAGAACGACATCAGGTCCACGGCCATCGCGTTCAGGTCGATGGCGAGCTTGCCTACGGCCTGTGCGGCATCCACGTGCAGCAGGGCACCGTGGGCACGCACCTGTTGGCCGATGGCGGCAAAATCGGTAACCGTGCCCAGCTCGTTGTTGACCGCCATCAACGATACCAGGCGGGTATCGGCGCGCAACGCTGCCTGCACGCTTGCAGGCGGGATCAGGCCGGCGGCATCCGGCGTCAGGCGGGTCACGGCCCAGCCTTGGCGCTCCAGTTCGGCCACCGTGTCGAGCACGGCTTTGTGCTCCAGTTGGCTAGTGATCAGGTGCCCAGGCTGGTCGAAGCCTTGGGCAATGCCTTTGAGTGCCAGGTTGTTGGATTCGGTAGCGCCCGACGTCCAGACCAAGTTGTCGGCTTGCGCGCCGACGCGCTCGGCCACGTGCTGGCGGGCTTGCTCCACGGCCTGTCGAGCCGCCTGGCCGTAGGCGTGGCCACTGGACGCCGGGTTGCCGAAGTTGGCCTCGCTGCCAAGGCAGGCAAGCATGGTTTCGATGACCCGATCGTCGACGGGGGTGGTGGCGGCGTAATCGAAATAAAGTGGGGCGCTGGGCATTGGGGCGGGTCCATGTCTGTCGCCGTGAAATCGGCGATAGTTGGGGTAAGCGTATCCGCCATGGCTGAGATATTTTTCGCTTCCCGCCGCTTTTTTCTCAATGGGTGTGAGAAAAATTTCTCTATTTCGAACCGTTGGTAGAATATCTTTCTTCGGGAGGGGCGAGGCTGATGGGCCGCCCCTCGTAGGCAGCTTCAGGCGGGCTGCAGGGCTTTCTCTTCCTCGGCTACCACGCGTTCGCACAATTCGGTGATCTGCTCGCGCATCCAGCGGTTGGCCGGGTCCTGATCAGTGCTTTCATGCCAGTACAGGTGCGTTTCCAGTGCGGGCACCTCCACTGGCAGTGGCTGGTAACGCAACTGATGGCGACGGGCGAAACGCTCGGGAACGGTCATCGCCATGTCGGTCTGCTGCAACACCTGCGAGGCCATCAGGTAGTGCTGCGAACGCAGGGCGACCTTGCGCTGAACACCCATCTTGCCCAGCGCCAGGTCGACGTAACCCAGGCCATTACGGCGGCTGGAAATATGGATATGGGTCATGCCCAGGTAGCTGTCGAGGGTCAGTTTGCTGTCAGCGAGTGGGTGGCCCTGGCGCAGGGCGCACACATAGCGGTCTTGCATCAGCTTGACGTGGCGCACCTGCGGGTCGGTGTTCAGGGGGGCGTCGATGGCGAAGTCCAGGCGGCCCGCGGCGAGTTCCTTGGTGGTCTCGCGGCGCTTGCACAGGAAGCTTTCGATCAGCACCGCCGGCGCCAGGCGGCGCAGGCGCTGGAACAGCGGCGGCAGGATGACCGCCTCGGTCAGGTCGGTCATGCTGATGCGGAAGGTTTTGTTGGCCTGTTGCGGGTTGAAGATGCGGCTTTCCTGCACCGACGTACGCAACAGTGCCAGGGCGTTGCGCACCGGGCCGATGATGTTCTGCGCCATCGGCGTGGGCACCATACCTTGTGCGGTGCGCACGAACAGCGGGTCGTTGAAGGTTTCGCGCAGCCGCGAAAGGGCGTTGGACACTGCAGGCTGGGTAATGCCGACAATCTGACCGGCGCGGGTCAGGTTGGCTTCGGTGTAGATCGCATCGAACACGATGAACAGGTTGAGGTCGACCTTGCTGAGGTTCATGGGCGCCGCTCTTTGTTGGAATTATTGGCCGATCATATATCGGTTATGAATGTTTATACACGCGGAAAATAGACTAGGTGGATGGGGCCGCGCTGCTCTAGGCTCTGCGCATGTACTCCGAACCGTGAAGGTAGCCCCGATGGATTTCGCCTATTCGCCCAAGGTCCAGGCACTGCGCGAGCGCGTTACTGCGTTCATGGACGCCTACGTGTACCCCGCCGAAGCCGTGTTCGAGCGCCAGGTTGCCGAGGGCGACCGCTGGCAGCCCACGGCAATCATGGAAGAACTCAAGGCCAAGGCCCGCGCCGAAGGGCTGTGGAACCTGTTCTTGCCCGAATCGGAATACGGCGCCGGCCTGAGCAACCTGGAATACGCCCCGCTGGCGGAAATCATGGGCCGTTCCTTGCTCGGACCAGAGCCGTTCAACTGCTCTGCGCCGGACACCGGCAACATGGAAGTGCTGGTGCGTTATGGCAGTGAAGCGCAGAAACGCCAGTGGCTGGAGCCTTTGTTGCGCGGTGAGATCCGCTCGGCGTTTGCCATGACCGAGCCGGACGTTGCCTCCTCGGACGCGACCAATATGGCCGCCACTGCCGTGCGTGACGGCGACGAATGGGTTATCAATGGCCGCAAATGGTGGACCTCCGGCGCCTGCGACCCGCGTTGCAAGGTCATGATCTTCATGGGCCTGTCCGACCCTGAAGGCCCACGCCACCAGCAGCATTCGATGGTGCTGGTGCCCACCGATGCGCCGGGCGTGAAGATCGTCCGCCCGTTACCGGTGTTCGGCTATGACGATGCCCCTCATGGCCACGCCGAGGTGCTTTTCGAGAACGTACGGGTGCCTTATGAAAATGTGCTGCTCGGCGAGGGGCGCGGCTTCGAGATTGCCCAAGGGCGCCTTGGCCCAGGCCGTATCCACCACTGCATGCGCTCGATCGGCATGGCCGAGCGTGCGCTGGAGCTGATGTGCAAGCGCTCGGTGGAGCGTACTGCTTTTGGTCGGCCCCTGGCACGGCTGGGTGGCAACGTCGACAAGATCGCCGACTCACGCATGGAAATCGACATGGCGCGGCTGTTGACGTTGAAGGCGGCGTACATGATGGACACCGTCGGCAACAAGGTGGCCCGCAGCGAAATCGCGCAGATCAAGGTGGTGGCGCCAAACGTGGCGTTGAAGGTGATCGACCGGGCGATCCAGATGCATGGCGGGGCAGGGGTGAGCGGCGATTTTCCGCTGGCCTACATGTACGCCATGCAGCGCACCCTGCGCCTGGCCGACGGGCCGGATGAAGTGCACCGGGCGGCGATTGGCAAATATGAAATTGGTAAGTATGTGCCGGTGGAGCTGTTGCGTAGCGGGCGGTCATAGATGAGCTGATTCTTGCCAGCCTGCATCTGCCTAATGCTTTTTCAGGCTTTCCCGTCAGTCGCCTGTGTTTTTTTTTAGCGGGTGCGCGTGATCAGCTGGCCTTGGGTGCGCAGGACCTCATCGTGCTCGAAATCGCTGATGACCCGGCCGTTGAGGTTGATCTGGTGCAGGTGCCCGCTGCCGTAGTACAGGTGGTTGAGTTCGCGCTGGTCGGGCAGGACCAGCGTCTGCAGGTTGCCCAGCTCGTCATAGCGATACTGCAGCAAGCCAGCGCTGTTGGTATCGCTGAGAAATTGCCCGTTGGCGTCGTAGGTGTAGTCGAGTTGCTGTTGTTCTCCTTTGTCGTCCGTGCAGGTGATGGACAGCAGGTTGTCGGCCGCGTCGTAGCCGTAGTCGGTGGTGCCATCTTCGGTGCGCTTGCAGAGAAGGCGGCCGATTGCGTCGCGCTCGAAGTCATGGCGGATGGCGGTCGTGCGTGTCGGCGGAGCGTTGTCGGACAGTGGCGGCTGTTCGTCAGGCGAGGGCACATGGGTAAGACGAGTGACCTCATCCAGTACGTTGCAGGCATAGAGGCGGCTGCTAGCCCTGCCGCTGGTGTTGGGGTAGGGCCCAAGGGCAGCTGACACCCTGATTCGGCCCCACTCGTCGCAAATGATCCTCACCTCCGGGCAGACCTAATACGGTGACCCGCATGCTTGTAACGTTATCTCTATGGTAATGCTTGGTTTAGTAAGTCGTTGAATGTGGTGTGCAGAACTTCCGTTTCTCCACTGTCGTGAAAATAGATCAATATATGGCCGTTTCGGCTGATCAATATTGGGTTACCTGCGCCGTCGTCCGATATTACATATGAGCTTATGAGCTCACTAGAAAGATTTGGGGTGTATTTACGAAACCGCTGAGTTAACTCTATTACTGTTTCGTCACCTATCATATCACCGTTATCGAAGGCGTGAATTGCAATGCCGCAAAATGCGCCGCCAAAAATTTTTATAAAATCAATGTACTGCGTGTCAAATTTGACATTTAAATTTATTTCTGCGTCTTTTATTTCGTTGTCGGTTGCCGGTCGTCCGCGGAGATCATTATCGTTCTCAACCAAATTTTCAATTCTTTTCCGAAGGATGTTGTCCATTATGGGCACCTGGTTGGTGAGGATGATTTCGCATCGATTCTTTTTTGCAACTCGTTAAAGGCTTGATTCGCCCAAAACTCTCTTTTCCAGAAATTAAATTCTGCTCGATTACTGATTCCGTGTCCTTTTTTATTGCCGTGTGGGTGTAGTTCCTTAGAGTTTTTGATGTGATGTTTTTGGGGCATTGCAATTATAGGGCCTTCTGTACGCTGTTTGTAGTGATGTAAATCTATCACATTTCCATGCTTGTCCTTCGGGCTTAATCCATAAAGTTTAGAATTGGGACCGTTAAGGAATAATATTTTATTTAGTTGGGAGTCAGTTAAGTGGCTAAGGCTGTTGTAACCCTGTACTTCAAGGCTCAATCCCCTGCTATCTGTAAATGTAACAGGTGTCAACCCTAGTGGGTCAATCCAAGTGTTTGAATTTGGGGCGAAGCTATATAAGTTCAGACCTCCATTCAGTCCGATTGGGTCTGGCTGATTGAAATGTCCGATATCAAAGTCAAAGAATCTTGTTGTGTTGTAGTGTGCATCAATTTCACGATCATAGTATTGCCCTTGATATCGTAAGTTTTGCTCTCGCGGTTGTCGACTGCCGTGCCACTCGTTGCGCGTTTTGCCCCATCCCTGGTAGTCGCTGCGCCAGATTGCATTGCCATCAGCGTCAGTCAACTGCTCTGGCAGGCCTGCCAAGTTGGTGTGAAAATAGTGAATTGCCTCGCCACCCGGTCTGCCGTCGATCCGCGCCAGCGGGTGATAGCTATCAAGATTGGCATACACATGCAAGCTCGCCAGCCCGCTCTGCACCTCTTCGAGCAGGCGCAAACCTTGCCAGTGAAACAGCACTCGCCTACGCGGCTCTGGGTAATCCTTCTGATAGACCTCCTTGCTGATCCGCCTCCCCAACGGGTCATAGGCAAACACCACACGCTCGCGCTCCCCACTGCGGTACTGCTCCACGCAAACCAGCCGCTGCTCGGCGTCATACTCGAAATACTGCACCCAGTTGCTGCCGATACGCTTCTCGCACAACCGCCCAAAGCGGTCATAGCGGTAGCGCTTGTCCTGATACACCAACACCCGGTTGTGCTTGATCAGGCCATTGAGCTTGGGCCCGTCGAACAGGTTACCGGCCTTGTCATACTTGAAATCCTCGACCTGCGTGGCTTGCCAGTGGGGGCGCGACTGTTGGACGGTTTGCAGTTGCTCGTTGAGGTCGTAGCCGTAACGGTTGCGTCCCGAGTAGCTCTTGCCGGTGTGTGGCAGGTCATTGAAGCACCCGATGATCCGTTCGAGATGCGCGCTCTCATCGTTGGCAGCGTTGGTCATGCCACGGCGCTGGGTCTGGGTCAGTACCTCGGCAACCAGGTTGTCGCTGGCATCGTAGCGATAGGCCTTGTCCAGCAGCGGCAGCACTTCAACAGGGGCGTCGCGGTAATGGATGGCCTTGCCGGCCAGGCGACCGCTGTTGTCGTAGTGCGTGCGCGTGACCAGCTTGCCTTGAGTGCGCAGGACTTCGTCATGCACCGCATCGCGCTCGAAATCACTGATGACCCGGCCGTTGAGGTTGATCTGGTGCAGGTGTCCGCTGCCGTAGTAAAGGTGGTTGAGCTCACGCTGGTCGGGCAGGACCAGCGTCTGCAGGTTGCCCAGCTCGTCATAGCGATACTGCAGCAAGCCCGCGCTGTTGGTTTCGCTGAGCAATTGCCCGTTGGCGTCGTAGGTGTAGTCGAGTTGCTGTTGTTCTCCTTTGTTGTCCGTGAAGGTGATGGACAGCAGATTGTCGGCAGCGTCGTAGCGGTAGTCGGTGGTGCCATCTTCAGTGCGCTTGCTGAGAAGACGGCCGATTGCGTCGCGCTCGAAGTCATGGCGGATGGCGGTCGTGCGTGTCGGCGGAGCGTTGTCGGACAATGGCGGCTGTTCGTCAGGCGAGGGCACATGGGTAAGGCCAGTGACCTCATCCAGCACGTTGTAGGCATAGAGGCGGCCACTGCCATCCAGGTCCTGTTGCGCGACCAGCCGGTCCAGTTCATCCCAACCGAAGCGGTATGACTCGCCATTCTCGTTGGTGAGTTGCAGTAACCGACCATAGGCGTCGTAGCGGAACTTGACGCTGTAACCCATGGCGTCCGTACGCTCGACTAACCGGCCGCTGCGGTTGTAGCGGAACTGCAGGCTTTTTTGCGCAGGGTCGATGTAGCGCGTCAGTTGACCAGCGACGTCAATTTCATAGCGATCGATGCGACCGTCCGGGCGTTCGCTTTCTACCAGATAACCACGTGCGTCATAGCGAAAGTGGGTATGTTCGCCCCGGGCGTTGATGCTTTCGCGCAAGCGGCCATGGGCGTCGTAGTGATATAGCGTCTGGGCATTGCTGCAGTCGCGGTAGCTGAGCAACTGACCGCAGGTGTTCCAGCTCAGGTACTTGTTCTTTTCGAGGGCATCGGTGACCTGGGTAACGCGGCCTTCCGGGTTGTACTGATAGTGTGTTTTGCGGCCCAGCGGGTCCTGCTGCCAAAGCAGGTTGCCGTGGTTGTCATAGCCGTATTGCCGAGTCCGCCCGCCTGTATCGGTGACCTGGACCGGCAATGCCCAATGTCGCAAGTATTTGATGTGTTCGCTGCGGCCGAGGGGGTCGCGGGTTTCGATCAGGCGACCGATATCATCATAGCTGTAGCGCCATTCGCCTCCTTGTGGGTCGATGCGCTTGATTAGCTGCCCCGCGATAACTTCCGCCTGCCAGCAGTTGCCCACAGGGTCGATGTGTTTGTAGACCTCGTACAGTGGGCCCCAGTAGTAGTGATCACGACGGTTGAGGTTGTCCGTGACGAGGGTTTCGCCGTCTTCCAGGTTGTACTCGAACCGGTACTCTTCTCCATCGCTGCCCCAGTGGCGAATCACCCGCCACTCGTGATCGGGTTGGGGTTCCAGCAGCGGTGGCAAGCGGTAGGGCGTACCGTCTAAGCGCTTGGGAGTAGGGCGCTTTGAGGGAGTGTCGAAGCGAGCCCATTCGTATTCACGGACAGCACCGCTAGCCAGTTGATGGCTATTGAGATAGCCCTCGGGGGTGTAAGTGAAGCGGCGGACCCGTTGCTCCGTCGCATCCAGTACCTCGTGCAGTTGCCCGCTGTCGGTGTAGCGATAGCTAACCAGCAGTTCGCTGTGTTCTACAGTCGGTGTTCCGCCGCCCTTCAGGAACACCCGCGATATGTCTCTGACCCGTCGGGAATGCCTGGCGTCATAATGAAGCTGCACGACCGTTTGGCCGTAGTTGTCATAGAGGGCTTTCAGGCGCCCTTGTTCGTCGTACAGCAGGTCTATGCAATTGAGGTTGCGGTCGCCGAGCCTGATCAGCCGTGAGCGTTTCGGGTTCAGCGGGTCGGTATCGAAGACCCGATAAAGCCCTTCATTGATATCTTCGACAACGGTCTGACCGTCCTCCAGCTGAAAGAAGGCCAAGCCGTCCACTACACTGACGAAAGCGTCACCGGCACTGATGCGTCCCAGTTCCAGTCGGTTACCGGCGTTGTCGATGTAGATCCATAGCTCTCCGCCTTGTGGATGTGGAACGCGAGCTAACTCCACCTCATAGGGAATACTCCAGCCCATCCCGAATAGGCCTTCAGCACGCATGTCTTTGCTGTCGTAGCGCCGCGCCCATTGGATGCCCAGCAAACCTGGGAGGCTGAAATCGATGTCCTCCGGGCCCTCCTGCAGCTTGCTCCCCGTCGCAACGGCAACCGGATTCCCTACTGTGCATCCTTTGGTGCGCCCAAACCTTCGGGAGATGAGTATCCCCGCAATGATTCCCGTGAACATCGCAATCTTGCTCTTGCCATTGCGAATATCCCGTACTGTCGCTGTGCCTCCACCAATGCGCACATTCGGTGAGACGTTTTCATTCACATCAATCGTGGCATCACAGGTGGTCTTGTCACCTGAGCGCGCAGCAGGTTGACCTTGGATGAATACTTTGTCTGACCCTTGCGCGATATAGGTTTCGGGCATGGGCGGATGGCGGCTGCATGAGATCTGATCCTTGCTTTTGTCTTGCGCGCCAGCGTCCTTTGGTGTGGTGACGGGTGGCTGGAAGATATCGCGGATCGCCATGCCTAGTCCCACAAACGGGACTAGGTAGGGCACCGCTGCCATGGCCATGGAACCCACGTTCTCCAGAATTGAGGGTTCTACCTGCCCGCCATCGGCTGCTCCTCCGCCAGGTGGCCCAGTTATTCCAGCGGCCCGTGCAGCAGGCTTACTGTTGATGAATACCTTATCTGATCCGCTTTCGATCTTTCCGAAGGGCGTGGGTCCTTGCACGCTGTTACCTAGATTGTCGCAAAAACTGGAGATGGCATCGCCGATAGATTGGTTGTCATCAACGGAGAGAGTGCTCAACGCACCGATCGCCGCCCCCACGACAATACCGATGACGATACCTCCTGTGCCGGCAGTGGCGACAGTGCCGAAAACGGCAAAACTTATGGCGGTCGCTGCGGCTGCAGTGGCTGCGGCATAAATAGCGGCCTCGGCGACCGCGCTGATTATTTCAGCCCAGAGGGAGGGATGCAGTATTTCGTCGCCCATGCGGGCGGCGTGAACGATCTGCGCCATGGGTGGGTAACTCCAAGCGATGGGGAAGGTGTTGTTTTGCCCAGGCTAGGGCCTTAGTTGAATCGAAGCTTTTGCTTAATTGCGCGCCAGTGCTTGATGTCATCGGTGCTCAGTGGGCCTGGCTTGCTGTAATTGAGTACCAGTAGGCGATGCTGACTTGGAATCAGGCAGGCTACTTGGAGCTGGAAGTGAGTCCTGGCGCCCACCAGGAATTCAATGGCCATCTCGCGGGCTTCAACCGGATGATCATCAGCACCCAAATGCGCGATCTTTGCAGGCGTGATGATTATTGCCTTGGACTTTTCACGCAGTATTCGCAGTTGGTCTTCGACGGCGTCGTCCAACGTCTTGTCATTGGCGACGGGGCTACGAGCCATCACCAATGTGGTGTCTCGGGCACGAAAGCGCAGCATGTTCAGCGTCAGGTCTTCGGGTAGTTCCTCACCTAGGTCAAGGATCAGGTCGTGAGTCAGGTATTCAGTCATTGTGGGAGTCCTTTCAGGAACTAATCAGGTGCCAGTACGTGTGATTCGCTACTCAAAGTGCCCATCTACATCGGCCTTGAGTGCACCGCTGTCGCGGCCATTCGCGGTGATAGCCGCGGCTCCGCCTTCAGGATTGAGGTCGAGCTTCGCAGCAGGTGTGTTGATCTGGCCGCTCTGCTGGCCAGTAAGGTTGAAGGTCTCGCAGGTGATGTTGAGCGTGCCATTGGCCTGCATCTCGATCAGGGTCTTGCCGCACTTGAGGCGCAGGGTGTTGCCTGCTTCGACTTCGTAGTCGCCCGCGATGAGGTCGTTCTTGCCGCCACCTACTTTCAAGGTGTCGTTGGCTTTTACGGCGCGCAGTCGGTTGCGGCCGATGGCGACCGATTCGTCCTGGCCAATCTGGTGTGTACGATCGACGCCCACGGAGAGGGACTGGTTGTTATTGACCAAGGTGTTCTGATCTTTCTGGGCGTGAACGAACACCTCCTCCTTGCCCAACTCATCCTCGAACCGCAGCTCGTTAAATCCATCGCCCTTGTGGGTCTGGCTCTTGATGGTCATGCGCGTTTTGTGATCGGGCAGGTCGTAGGGCGGCAGTTGGTCACCGCAGTAGGTGCGCCCGGTGATCATCGGCTGGTCGGGGTCACCATTGACGTACTGGATGATCACGTCCTGGCCGATGCGCGGGATGGCCATCGAGCCCCAGCTGCCACCGGCCCAGCTTTGAGATACGCGCAGCCAGCAGGAACTGAACTCGTTGTTCTGGCTTTCGCGGTCCCAGGGGAAACTGACTTTTACCCGGCCCCATTCATCGCAATAGATCTCTTCGCCCGGTGGGCCGACGACGGTGGCCATGTGTGGGCCGTCGATTCGCGGTTTTTCCAATGGCGCAGGGCGCCATTCGGTCCGACCGGGGACCAGCACGGCGGTCTGCTCGTAGTGCGTGCTTGCATCGACGTCGGCGGCTTCTTCCTGCAGGCTGGTGAACTGGGTGCCTTTATGGATGACCGTGTTCACCCGCCAGTGCGCATTGAGGTCTTTACGCGGATGGCCGGTCAGGGTGAAGCTAAGACCCGGCTGTAGGCGCACGTCATCGCCCTGGACCTCGGCAATACGTACATCATGGCGCAGCGCTGTGATGCGGTTTTCAGTGAACGGCTTGCCCACGGCATCGCGTTTATAGCGGCCTGGGTAATCGAAGTATTCGTACTCTTTGGACTGATGGTCCAGGAAGGGGCCGGCGGCTCTGTGCTCCTGGCGGTAGGCAGGGTTGGTAAAGGTGTAGTCGCGCTGCACTTGGCGGGCAGTACGCACCTGCTCGCTGTAGCGCAAGCGGCGAAGGCAAGGCGTGGCTTGATCGCCGCCGCTGTCGGCGTGGTACAGCACGCTGTCAGGGCCTACAGGCTCGTTGTCATCGTAGAAGCCTTCGTCTTCATCTTCGGCCTTGATGGCACCATGGCTGATCAGGCCGAAGGACTGCAGCCGATCGGTGATGATCAGCTTATGCAGCTTTTCACTGTGCGCGAAGCGGTAGACGAAGCCTTCTTCAGCCGCCAGGCGGGCGATGAACGCCAGGTCCGTCTCGCCGGCCTGAACGCAGAACTCGCGGACCTGATGGTCCATGCTGGCGCGCAGTTCGTACTGGTTGATACCTTGGCGCTGGAGCATCAGCTCAAGAATTTGCGGCACGGTCTTGTGCTGGAAGATGCGCCAGTTCGAACGCAGGTTGGCGCGGGCCAGCTGTGGCTCGATCAGCGCGTCATAGTAGGTGCGGTAGAAGCCACTTTCCGCCTGGCTGAAACGACTGACCAGACCGTGCACGTAACGCACCGGGCGTTCCGCTTCCCAGATGGTGAAGAGCACGGGTTTGTCGAGCAGGTGGCCGAAATCGATATCGTTTTCGAAGCTGATCAACTTCAGCTCCAGTTCGAAAGGTGTGCTGATCCCTTCTCGGAGTTCGAACGACACCACTTCGAATTCAGCTTCGCCAACCAGCGGCTGGAAGCTGTAACGCAAGTCAGATTGGCTAGGCATACAAGATCCTTGTCCGCCGTCTGAATATTTGAAAAGCCCAGGCAGAGCACGCCTGCCTGGGGCATTTGAGTGAGATCAGGCGATCGGTTTGCGCCAGTCGTCAGAGCCTTCGGTACCCGCCTCTACGTGTTTCCAGGTGATCTTGCGATACGTCATCGCCACCTCCACCAGCTGGGTGTAGTTCGCGTTCTCCGCATTCTGAGCGTGGGGTAGCACGGTGTTGATATCGACGATGATGGCGTCTTCCAGCTTGGTGGTGAAGAAGTGCTGCTGCTTGCCCTCTTGCGAGGTGCGGTACCAGCTGACTTCAACCGTTGGCAGCTTTTCGCCATTGACCAGCGCTTGGTACATCAGTGGCGTGGCCTTGTTCAGCGAGCTGGTGAAAATGAAGGGCTTGTGTTGCCGTTGCCCGGTCGGTTGACCGCTTTGCGGGTCGGCGGGGACGGTGACCTGGTGCTTGATTTCCTGCACCAGAATTTCATCTTCATGGCCTTCCTGGTAAACGTTGCCGACGGATTCTGGGGTGAAGGCGCCTGCGGTGATGTTGCCTTGGGTCTGGCCTTCGATCTTGATGTAAGCGGGTGTTGGCATGGCAGTTACTCCTGCGTCCATGTGGGTAAAGCACGCGCACCACGGGTGGCGTGGCCATCGGAAGCGATGGGCTTGTCAGCGAGGCAAAAACCTCGCTAATTCGTTGAATTCAGTGGTGCTTTGTCACGGTTGGCTACTGCTGCAAAATGCCGTTCAGCGACTCCAGCACTTCGGTTGTGATCAGGTGCAAGCGATAGCTGTAGATCCCGTAGGCCACCGCCATGACCAGTGCGGAGATAGCCAGCGGGCTCCACCACGGCCATTGCCGGTTCATGCGGAAATTGCGGGGGGCCACGTTGGTATAGGGATCGCCGACCGACTCCGGCACGGGGCCGCGCAATTCGCGGATGATCCCGTGAAGTTGGTGAATAAGCCCATTCAGTGACTCTTCGCCTTTCGGCGCGATGGCGTACTTGCCCTTCAGGCCCAGGCACAGCGCGAAGTACATGAACTCGATCACGTCCTGGTAGCGCTCGGGCTCCTGCATCAGGCGCGAGAGCACAGTGAAGATTTTCTCCCCACCCCAGGTTTCGTCGTGGAAGATGCTGAGCAGGGGTTCCTGACTCCAGCAACTGGCCTTGCCCCAGGGCCTGTCCATGACTGCTTCATCGATGAAGAGGCACAGGCCGTAGGAGTACGCCAGCAACTGAGTGGGTTCGTAGCCGTGCTGGCGTATCTCCTCGCGAATATTGTCGATCTGGTTGCGTACTTGCTGGTGTACGTCCTTGATATTGGGCAACGCATCCAGGGTGCGCAGACGTATCACCAGGCCGAACAGCGGGGCAGCGGCATCCAGCATCAGGTTTTCGTAACCGCCGCGCAGTTGGAAGTCCGGGTCAGCTGCGTAGCCTGCATAAACAGGCTCTGACTTGGTTTTCTGATCGGAATCTCCAGCTTCTGCGGGTGCGGGTGAGTCGCCGGACAAGGACTCCTCAATCATCGTCTGCAGTTTTTTGCTTTCAATCTGTGCAGCATCAGTGGGGAAGGTTTTGTTATCTACCATGTCATTCACTCCTGATCGCCCAGAACTGCAGTTCAAGTCCAGGGAACTCGCCTGCGACATGAATACCGAAGCCATTGGAGGCCTTCATGGCCGCCCAGGTCGGGTCGCGGCGGTCTAGTTCGAAGTAGGTGAAGCCCGCATGGAAAGGCAGATCCCGCGGCGCCACGGGCAGCGGCACCAGTGGAATACCGGGCAGTTGCAGCGGCACGACCTCGTTCAACGATTCCAGCGAAACGACTTTGGCCTTTTGCACAAACATCTGGCGCAACGTTTGCGGTGGCAAATTGGCGCGCACGGCCAGGATGAAATCGGCTTGGTCGATCAGGCGACGATCTTCCAGTGTGGTGGTCATCACCCCAAACTCCAGCGTCTCCAATGGCAGCGAAACCGCCCGAGGTTGCAGTACCGTGCTCAGTGCCCGGCGAAGGGTGTCTTCCAAGGGCTTGAACGACGTGCGTAGCGCGGTGTGGTGATAGGCGGGATATTCCTGCGGCAGGCGGGTCTCGTCGGTGAAGGTGACGAACTCGCCACAGGCCTGGCTCATGCACAGGTACAGTTGCTCAGGGTGGGTCTGACCCTGCCTGGCCAGATGCTGGAAGCATGGCCACCAGCGGTTCATGGCTTGCAGCAGGTTGAAGTCGCGGATGTCCGCGATGCCGGATTGCCCTGAGGCACCAATACGGGCGGCGAGGTTGCGCGCCCGCTCGCGCAGGGAGTTGGTGATTTCCTCCAGGAAGCGTTGCAGCGCGGGTACGGCACGTACTGAAACGCTGGTGGGATAGAAGCCCTCATCCAGTTGTAGACTCCCATCCGGGCGGCGTTCCAATATGCGTGCCAGAGCCAGCCGTGTGTAAGCGCTACTATCGTCAGTCTTGCGTTTGAGCTGCAGGTTTGGCACTGCCAGGTCAACCTGCACCAGGTCGCCGTCGGCGCTGTGCGTGTCCTTGATTTCCTCTGCCTGTGCGCGGTAGCGGAAGTTGGCGGCATTGTCGGGCCAGCTCACCTCGCGGCCACCTTCGGTACGCAGTGGCAGGCACAGAAAGATCTCGCTGTCTTTGGCGCCGTCGTCCTCGACTTCCAACGGTGGAGGTGGCGGCAGGTCAGCAGGGATATCGAACACCGTGCCGTCCGGCATGATGCCGCGCGCGCGGGTGATGGCGATCTTGCCCAGGCTCAGGTACTCGTCGTTCAACTGTAGTTCGCTGAAGCCATAGAAGGCAGCGTTCAGGGTGCAAAGGCGCTGATGCAACGCTGCTTCGGCGGCACGGGCAGCCTGCTGAAAATGCTGCGGTTTGACGAATAGGCCTTCAGGCCACAAGACGGGATTACGTGAACTCATGAGCGCTCCATGTCAGCGTGAGTAAGCGATAAGGGCAGGGTTAGAGGCGCCATCAGTCCTCCTCCTTGAGCAGAACCTGCGTGTCGTTGAGCAACACCGATAGAATGATCTGGTGGCCGCGGGGCGGAATGCGCAGCACCTGGCTCCAGGTAGCGTTTTCCTGGTTGCGGTAGTCGGCGATCACCGCGACGAAGCGCGTTTCGGGTTCGATGGGCACAAAAGGGATGAACTTGAACTGGCCGGGGCGCAGCAAGTAGTCATCATCGCGGATGTAGGTGCTTCGCAGCGCCTCGGCAGGGTCCTTGTCCAGCAGCTCATAAACACTGTTGCGCAGCAGTGAATCGTCGCGCAGTTGCAGAATCTTGATGGCCATGGGCGTGGCGACGGGCTCGGCAGCCAGGGTGGTGGTGCGCGGCAAGGTCAGGGCAACGGTCGGATCGTCGTAGCTGCCGGGGGCATTTTCCTCCAGGGGGGAGCGCGCAGGCTCCTCGCCGTCTTCCACTGGCATATCTACGGGCGACATCGCTGGAAAGTGTTCCTGAAGGTATTCGAACAAAGCCCCGACTTTTTCAGTCAGCACGTAGGGATCACCTGCGCTCAGGCTAACGGCATAGGGGTTGGGCTCGATGACGGGCTCCAACTCGGGCGCCATCACAACGCTGTTCGGATTGCCATTGAGTGTTGGGCTGGCATTGATGCTGAACGCCACTTGGGTAGGGTGATCCTTGGGCGCTCCGACGGGTATCGAGGGATCCATGACCACTTGGCCGATTTTGTTCAGGGAGTTGCAACCCGAAATCCCGAACAGTGCAATCAGCAGACCGGCCACTAATGAATGTCGCGTCATGGACGTTCTCCTGCAATCAGGTGTTCCAACGGGCTCTTTTGGGCTGCCCCTGTCACTGTGTCCAGTGCCGCCAAGGGATCGTTGCCGATACCTGGCGCGAAGGCCGAGCAGATGTCTGTGACAACGTGCTTGGCGCCTGAAATGGGGCGCCAAGCGTTGGCTGGCGCTTCCAGTAGCCAGTGATCAAGGGTTCGCTGTTCAGGACTGAACAAGTCCTCCAGAGAACGTGCATCGGCCTGCGAAAGTTGAACCTGTAGTCGATAGGCGCCAATGCGCAGTTGGTCACCGTCCTGCAGTCGCCTGGGGGCGAGCGATCCCAAGCTGTCGTGGCTGTCGTTCAGGTAGGTACGCTGACTGCGGTCAATGACGCAGAAGCTGCCCTCCATCCAGCGAATCTCGCAGTGAACCGGCGCAACGGTCTGCTCACGATCGTTGATCCGCCAGGTGGCCCCGGCGCTGCCGAGGGTGCCGCCTGTGCAATCGAATCGATGTCGGGCAGTGACGTTGTGTTGCAACTGATCAAGGTTGGTGATGCTCAAGATCAATGTGCTCATGAGCGCCCCCGGAACCGCACGACGGGGCTGATCTGGCCGTGGCGGTCATCGACAAAGCTGGTCCAGCCCAGGTAGGCGCCCTGGCTACGGTGCAGGCAGAAGGGCGATAGCGCGTTCTGCTTCAGACGCAGCTCCAGGTCATAGGCCAGTCCGTCTCGCAACAGGAAATCGATCAGTGCACGCAAGCGATTGAAATTGAGGCCACTGGGCAACAAGTCACGCAACTGTTCCTGATCGAGTTCGCTGATCACGATGGTGAACTTGCTGCTGCGGGTTCGCGTGCGGCTGCCGACCATGAACGAGCTGCCAAGCTCGCCGTTGCTGCGGCCAAGGCTTACCAGCTGCTTGGCCGTGGTGAGAACCGAGCGGGTTTCGAACTCTCGGATGTGCACCTGTTTCAAGTCGAAACAGTGGGCGATGATGCCGGCGACAGTGCCCGGCGCACGGCTGCGGCTGGCGATGACCCCGGCGAAACTGAGCAACCGGCTCCAAGGCAGCGGCGTGTCGCCGCGCAGTTGTTTGTCATTCAATCCGAGCAGGGCGAAAATGTACTGCGAGAAGCCATCGGTCGCGCCTGGCTGAAAGCGGATGTAATAGCGGTACTTGCGCCAGATGCGGTGCAACAGGCTGAGCAAGTAGTGATTGAAGAAGTCGAAGAACGCCGGTCGTATACCAATGCCGTGGGCATGCTCGTACGACACTTCTTCCAGGTAATAGGTTGGCAAGGGCGAGTCAGTGCCGTGCAGGCCCATGAAGGTGGTGCACACGTGATAGCGGTCCTCCGCTTCACGCATGCGTTCGGCCTTGTACACGTCGGACACAGGAAAGGTCAGCCGCGGGTCGCTGGCAAGCCGCACGCGCCGTCGGATGGCGGGGTCGGGCCAACGCGGTTCCAGGTCATCCCCGTGCAAGCCGTGCAGGCGCTCCAGCAATTGATAGAAGTTGTACTGGTGCGCCTCGGCGAGCAGCTTGTCGGCTAGATCAGCGGTTGTTTGCCGGTCTGGATTGGCCATGTGTAGTGCTCGTTGTTGGTGGTGTTGATCACTTCCAGTTGGTGGAAGGAATTGATGCTGGCGTACAGGGCGAAGAAGTGGGCCAGCACGCAACCGAACAGATACAGGTCGCCTTCGCAGAGGAATGCGCTTTGGTCCAGCTTCAGCCGCGTGCGCAGGCCGCGAATGGGCTGCCCCTTGATCAGCCAATCGAGGGGTTCTGTTTGAACATGCCGGATGCCGTCGAGGCGCTTGCGGGTGATACGGGTTTGCTGGATGTCATGCAGGGCGGCGAAGTCATAGGCATTGATGACCGCTTTAAGCGGCTCGGCAGAGAGCAGCGACAGGTAGTTCAACGACATGTTGGAGATCAGGGCCCACTGCAACTGGCCGTCCAGTACCGGCCGATAGGGGCGGGTTGGAGCACAGATGTTGGTGTAGGTAGCCAGGGGCGGCGTGACCTCGGAAATCACATTGATGTCATCGATAGCCAACGCCCGCGGCAGGTCGCGGTTGGTGCAGGTCAGGTCGATGGAGGCAGTTTCCAGCTCGCCGATGTAGGCGTTGGCGTCTGCGCGGACAAATGCGATGCGGTGGGTGACGCTATCGTCGCGCAGGGATTCTTCAAGCGTGTAGCGGTAGTACAGCGCTGTGCGCCCTTGCACATGCTCGATCTCATGGGCGAACGACTCGAAGGGTCGGAAGGTTCGCAGGTGTTCACCGGTACTGCCATCTGTTGTCGTGCGGGTGCTGATGACCTGATCGACACTGAAGATTTCATAGGCGTGTCGCGCCTCACCTCGGGGAGTGAGCTCAGCCTGGCCGGACTGGTTGGACAGGTCGATAGGCTCGGCGCTGTGACTGAACAGGTTCACCGCAGGGGTGCAGAACAGGCTGAAGTCTGCTCTGCCGACACGTAGCGAATCAGGTAACTGTCGGGTGAAGTGAAATTCGAGGCTGACCTGCTGAGTCGTCTGATCGGGCCAGACTTTCTTCAGCCCGGCTACGCTGAAGAAGTGGAAACGCTCGGGAAATATGAAGTATTCCTGCAGAATCCGGTAGCCGTCGAAGACATTCTGTGGGTAAGGCAGCAAGGCTTCAACCGGGCTGAAGCCTGGGAGGACGATGCTGCTGGCCGTCAGCCGGCGGACCTCGCCATTCACCGTCACTTCGACATGTTTGAGGTATTGCGCAATCCACAGATAAAGGGTGCGGGCAGTTTGAGTATCACCGCTCAAATGAAAATCGAGACTGGCACAGCCCAAGGTGTTCAATGGCCGCTCGACCAAGGTTCTCAGGTCGAGCCGAACCACTGAACTGTCGAGTGTCTGGGTAGCACTCACTGCGTCGATCTCGAACGGATGGATGTCCACCGCCGTGCAGGTCCGAAACTCGCAGGGCACACCATCCACAGGGTTGGAGAACAACCGCGAGCCCTTGGGAATGCGCTGCGACTGGCTGAGCGCTTGCTTGCGCGGGGTGAACTGGATGATCGTGGCGCTCGGCAGAGGCCGCAGGTAATTGGGCCACAGCAGCTGCAGCATCGGGTGCGTCAGCTCCGGCAGGTCGTCCTCCAGCTTCAACCGCAGCTTAGCCGTTAGGAAGGCAAAGGCTTCCATCAGGCGTTGGACATCCGGGTCGCTACCACCCTTGCCGAGCAGCCGGGCAAGTTGTGGGTTGTCCTGAGCGAAGTCGTTCCCCAGTTCATGGAGATAACGCAACTCTTCGCTGAATCGATCCTTTAGTGACATGGGTCACCTCACGCGGGTGTGGCGGTTATGGCCGTTGACCAGCAGCTCCAGTTGCAGCTGCTCCGTGTGGTTGTTGACCTGCACGTGGCAGTCCAGCCTGAAATGCAGCTCCAACGGGGCATGACAATCGGGCACTGCCTTGAGCGTTCGCACGTGGACACGTGGCTCAAAGCGCTGAATGGTGCGGCGGATGTCTGCGCTCACTTGCTTCAGGAGGTCGCCACTGCTTACGTCGTGCCCGTTGAAGTCGCGCAGGCCCAGCTCAGGGCTGCTCTGTGAGCAACCCTGGCGAGCGTTGAGCAGCGTTTCGAGGTGGCGCTTGATGGCGGCGAACTTCTGGGTAGCGTTCTCTTGCCCGGACGGCACCCGGCTTGCGAACTGGTTCGTCACCAAACCATCGAAAAAGCCACTCATTGGGTATCAAGCCGACCAACCAGGGAGATTTCGAAATTCGCTCCCATGTACTTGAAGTGCGGGCGCACGGCGAGCGACACCTGGTACCAGCCCGGATCACCTGCGACGTCCGAAACCTCGACATTTGCAGCACGCAGCGGGCGACGGCTGCGCACATCTGCAGTCGGGTTCTCCTGGTCGGCGACGTATTGCTTGATCCATTTGTTGAGTTCGGATTCAAGGTCCCGTCGCTCCTTCCAGCTGCCGATCTGCTCGCGCTGCAACACCTTGATGTAGTGGGCCAGGCGATTGACGATGAACAGGTAGGGCAGTTGGGTGCCGAGCTTGTAGTTGGTCTGTGCTTGCAGGCCTTCGGGTGTCTTGGGGAAATTTTTCGGCTTCTGCACCGAGTTGGCTGAGAAGAACGCGGCGTTGTCGCTGTCCTTGCGCATGGTCAGGGCGATAAAGCCCTCTTCGGCCAGCTCGAATTCCTTGCGGTCGGAAATCAGTACTTCGGTAGGAATCTTGGCCTGCAGCTGACCCAGCGATTCGTACAGGTGCACCGGCAGGCCTTCGACGGCACCACCCGATTGCGGGCCGATGATGTTGGGGCACCAGCGGTAGCGGGCAAAGCTGTCGTTGATGCAGCTGGCCAGCAGGAAGGCTGAGCTGCCCCACAGGTAATTATCGTGCCGCCCGTCGATCTCCTCGCGGTAGTGATAGCTCTTGGCAGGATTGTCTTGCGGATGATAGGCAGAGCGGAGCATGAAGCGCGGTCCGGTCAGCCCAACATGGCGGGCATCCTCACTTTCACGAAACGCGCGCCACTTGGCATGCCGTGGGCCGGCGAAGATGTCCTTGATCTCCTTCAGGTTGGGCAGCTCTTCAAAGCTGCTGAGGTTGAAGAACTCAGGGGAGGGTGCGGCGAGGAATGGGGCATGCGACATGGCACCGACAGAGGCCATGTAGCTCAATAGTTTGATATCGGGGGAAGAGGGGCCGAAGCTGTAATTGCCGACCATGGCCGCAACTGGCTCGCCACCAAACTGGCCGTAACCTGCGGTGTAAACGTGTTTATACATTCCGCTGCACGTGATATCGGCCGCGTTCTCGAAGTCATCAAGCAAGTCTTCCTTGCTGACATGCAGCACTTCAAGCTTGATGTTCTCGCGAAAGTCCGTACGGTCGACCAGAAGTTTGAGGCTGCGCCAGGCTGACTCAAGTTGCTGAAACTCAGGCTGATGCAGAATGGCATCCATCTGTTTGCTGAGGACTCGATCCAGCTCAGCAATCATTTGATCGACGCGATGTTTGTTGATCAGTTGATCTGGGTCATGGCTTTTAAGGATTTCGGCAATAAAGGCAGATACACCTTGGCGAGCGACTTGATAGCCCTCTTGAGTGGGCACCAACCTGGTTTCTGCCATGATCTGATCGAGCAGGGTGGCGTTGCTCAGTATCTCCGTTGTCGATTCAACCGTGACGGTCGTATTGTTTTGCTTTGGCATGGGACGCTCCGTTGTCTCAGTCTTCTTTCGGCGCTTCGAGCACGAGGTTCAGTTCTTGGGCCAGTTGTTTGCGCGCTTGCTCGTCATTCAGCAGATGCTGCAGTTGCTTGCGGAACGTGGGCACGTTGCCCAAGGGGCCTTTAAGGGCGACCAATGCTTCGCGAAGCTCCAGCAGCTTGTTCAGCTCCGGTACTTGGCGGGCGATGCTGTCTGGCCCGAAATCGTTGATGGCCTTGAACTGCAGGTTGACCGCCAGCTCCGCGTCCGGGGCTGTGTTGAGCGCAGAGGGTACGGACATAGCCAGGCTGACACCGGCATCGTTCAACACATTGTTGAAGGTGTGTTTATCGATGCGCATCACCGAACGGTCTTCCAGGGCACGGGTGTCTTCCAGCCCGAAATCACCAAGCACCAGCATCTTATGCGGTAGCTCTACTTCGGCCTGTTCATCGCCCGTGGCGGGTACGTACTTGATGTTGATACGTTCTTTAGGTGCAACCGATCCCATGGTTTTCGCCATCGCAGAAACTCTCCTTGGTATGTAGGAATTTTCCGTGGAAGTTCTTTAAGTGTGTCTTAAGTGACTTGTAGGAAATTTCACTGATATTGACGTTTCGTTTAAACAAATCTGACTGGTTTTTATAAACAAGCTGGGTCGGACTTCATGAGTCCTTTAAAAACCATGCGCTCGGTGGTAGCGCTTGGTCGAGCACGAAAATGTTAAAAAATATTTGTTTGTATCACCTGTTTTTTATGGGCTAGGCTCTTGTCAGTTTTGGGCGCTCAAAGTAATCGGAGTTCTTGCGCTCGTCGGATAAATGGGGCGTGCGTGTTATTGAGAGAGAATTTTCTTGCGATGACTGGTAAAAAAGCTTATGGGCTAAGTCTAGTGCTGGTATTGAACTTTCTATCGATGCCTGCGTATTCCTATCAGGATTGTCGGCACATCGTTTCTAATCTGGAGCGTTTGGCATGTTTCGATAGATCAGCCGGAACTCCTGCTCATCTTGTGCCTGTGCAATGGTCCGCACCGGAGCAGGACTCGACTACGTTGCGTCGTGTGTTGACCAATGAGGCGGGGCGGTCGCCAGAGGACCTGATGTTTCGCCTCAGGGCTGAAGATGATGGGCTGATGATATCGGCGCCTGCGATTGCTTCGGCCGCACAGCATTCCTATCTGGTGATCAGCTGTTTGCAAAACATTTCCAGGCTGCAATTGGTTGCCGCACAACCCATCGATACCGGTCGCGTGATCGTGCAATTGAAGGGGGAACGTGGCTCAACTGCTCCTACCCCTTGGCAGGTGATGGAGAACGGTCAGGTGCTTGACGCCGGCAGGGGCTTGCCGGGCATCGAGCAGATCAAAAAACTGATAAAGGCCCATCGTATTCACGTCGAGAGTGACAACCCGGCCGTTCACGGTCTGGTCTTTGACGCTCAGGGGCTGGACCCACTCATCGATGAGGCGCGCAAAGCATGTCGCTGGTAGCAGAAGTCAACCCGCAGGAAACTGCCCGGTTGCTTGCTCCCATCGACGCTCAGAGTCCTGCCGGGTTGTTCGATGTAGAGAACGAAACCTACCAGGCCATTGATCAGGAAATGGTCAAGCTGGGCGGGCTGCAGGAGCCCTCAATCGACTGGGCCTACATCGAGGAAGCGTCCCAGCAGTATCTGGGCCAGCAGTGCAAGCATTTGCGCATCGCCGCGCATCTGAGTGCCGCCTGGCTGCGCAGCCGATGCTGGGAGCGTTGGGTTTTTACCCTGGAGATGCTCGCTGGCCTAATCGAACAGTATTGGGAAAGCTCGTATCCGAAACCTGGTCCTAAAGGCTTTCTGGGTAAACGCAAGTTGGTTGCGCTGATACTCAATCGTTTGACCGAAGCGCTGCCACGGCTGGACCGATTCACGTACACCCCCGCTCATGCGGTGTCGGCGCAGGAGGCCTTGCAACGGTTGCAACGGCAGCAAGCTGCAGCGCAATTGGATGAAGCGTTTTTGGGTGAACTTGAGCGCCTGCTTGCTAAATACACAGGGCTTGCCAACGGTGTGGGCGAGCCGACTACAACCTCATCCTTAGCCACGGCCTCTTCGGCGAGCAAGCCTGCGCCGCTGGCTGAGGTCATCGCTACACCAATGCCCCGCGTATCGCTGGGCAACGAGCGCGAATCACGCCAGGCCGTGCTGACCATGGCCGAACTGATCAATCAGCAGGACCCTTACGACCCGACGGGCTACCAGCTACGTCGATTCGGCTTGTGGGCCCACATCCAGGCAGCACCTCAAACCAAGCAAGGCAACCGCACAGAGCTGATGGCCGTGCCACAGGATATCGCCGGGGATTATGAAGAGGCCATTGCAGGCACCGGGATTGACGCGGCATTGCTCCTGCGTATCGAAAAGAGTGTAACCGCTTGCCCTTACTGGATACGCGGCAGCTTCCTGGCGGCAACCGCTGCCAGCCGGCTGGCAATGGGCGAAGTGGCAGAGGCCATTCGCGCCGCGACCGCGCGGTTCGTGCAACGCATGCCGGCATTGCAGCAACTGTGCTTCAGCGACGGCAAGGTGTTTGTCGATGATCAATGCCTGGCATGGCTCAAGGGGGCACATGGCGCATCTGGCCAACAAGCGGCCGACTATGAGTTTGCCAGCCTGCGTGAAGAATTGGTAAGCCAGCTGGAAGCAGGCGGCGTGGAACCCGTCTTGCTCAGGCTACAGGGGATGCAGGCGGATCTCCACGCGCCCCGTGAGCGTTGCCATACCACTGTCATCGCCGCAGACCTGTTGGCCGCTCGGGGCGTGTCTTGGCTGGCGCGGGACTTGTGCGCAGGTGTAGCTAGAACGATGCAGGAAACCACCGCCAGTGCCTGGGAGCCAGAGGTATTTCAACGTCTTCAGCAGTATGCGGTACCGCAGATAGAGGCTGATCGGAACAAGGAACGGAAGTCACGATGAATCAACTATGGAAGCACCTCAAACGTTGGGGCTTGCCCCTGGTGACTCGTATTGGTCTGGCCATGCCGCTGCTGCTCGGGCTGGGTGCTGCATTGATACTGGTGGCCATCTGGTGGCTCGGCCCGCAATGGACGTGGCGTGAACAGCAGCCGTTGGCAAGCATGGCCCATCGAGGGCTGGCCAGTCTGGTACTCGTGGTGGTGTCGCTACTGTGTTGGCTCGTGGTGTTGCGCAAGCGCAATCGCCGTCTGCAGGCAGAGCGCAATCAGGCCGCAGCCGTCGAGCTGGACCGGGTATTGCCGTACGTTCAAGCGCAAGAGCAGGCGTTGGACCAGGGGCTTTCGCTGTTTTTGCATAACGCTGGCGGCCGACGCGCATTGTACCGATTGCCCTGGTATCTGGTGGTGGGTGATCAGCGTGCTGGTAAGACCAGCTTCATTGACCGTACCGAACAAGATTTCTCGCTGACTCGCATCGACAAGGCACAGAAGCGCGGCCGACAGGCGCAAGCGCTGGCGTACCCGATTGGTTGGTGGGTCAGCAACGACGCGGTGATCATCGATCCACCAGGCGCCTTCATCCGCCAAGATTCGTGCTCAATGCCGCCAGCCGAGGAAGCAGACGCACCGGAGGTACCACCCGCTACACCGGCCAGGTTGTGGCAGCACTTACTGGGTTGGCTGGTGCGCAACCGCAGTCGGCGAGCCCTTAACGGCTTGGTATTGGTGATCGACTTGCCTGCGTTAGTGCACGGCACGTCCGAACAACGCGTTGCATTGGCGCATGTGTTGCGCACGCGGCTGTACGAGGTGAGCAGTCAGTTGGGCTCGCGATTGCCGCTTTATGTGGTTCTGAGCAAGTTCGATCTGCTGGATGGTTTTGACCAGCTTTACGCCGGACTTCCCGCCGCTTCGCGGGAAAAGATGCTGGGCTTCACGTTCAAACTGGATGCGATCGGTACGTTTGACGCTTGGCTAGACGAATATGGTGAACAGTACGGTCAGATGATCAGCGAGTTGTTCGAACAGATGGTAGAACGACTGGATGCACTGGACGGTGCGCTGCTGCGAGCCCGCTTGTTCTCATTGCATGCCCAGTTGATCGGTTTGCGCCCAATACTATTGGGCTTCCTCAAAGAAACACTTGCCAGCGACCGCTACACAACGCCTGCTTTGGTGCGTGGCGTGTATTGGTCTTCGGTGGTGCAGCAGGGCGACATGCTCAACGCCTTTGTTCGGGAGGCGGCACAGCCCTACAAGACGAAGCTCCCACTGCTTGAAGGCAAGGCGCAGGGCAAGGCTCTGGTCTATTTCATCCAGCACGCGTTTAGGCGCGTCATCTATCCGGAATCTGGACTCGCTGGGGACAACGTCAAAGTGGCGCGCAACAAGCGCCAGCTGCTCTGGATAGGCTCTGGTGTAGGCGTCCTGGCTTTGTGGGTTGGCATCGCCAGTTGGCAACGCTACTTCGATATCAATGGCGCCAAGGCCGCCAACGTGCTCGCCAAGAGCAGGGAATACAGTCATCACGAGATCGACCAGCGACTGGACCCGACCGGGCGCAACCTATTGGAGCCACTGGACCAGATCCGCGACGCGGTGGCTGTGTTTGGCGACTATCGTGCAGCGTGGCCGGGTGTAGCTGATTTAGGTCTGTATCAAGGACGTGCCATCGGTCCACGCGTGGATGAGGCTTACCTTAGCCTGCTATCCAAGCGTTTCCTGCCAGCCTTGGCCAGTGGGGTAATCGATGCCATGGCCGCGGCACAGCCTGGCAGTGAGCAACAAATGGCTGCCCTCAGGGTTTACCGGATGCTGGAGGACCGCCAGAACCGACGGCCCGACTGGGTCGAGGACTGGATGGCTCGCCAGTGGCAGCAAAAATTCCCAGGCCAAGGGCAATTGCAACGCGACCTGATGCGGCACTTGAAGTATGCACTGGCCTATGCCGATGCCGATCTGCCCCAGTATCGTCAGCGCATCGCCGAGGTGCAGCAGAGTTTGCGCAGGGTCCCGCTTGCCGAGCGGGTCTATGCGGGCCTCAAACAGCAGGCTGAGGAACAGTTGCACACCGGCCTGGACCTGCGTAATCAGGTGGGGCCGGCCTTTGATGTGGTGTATCAGTCAGCTGGCAGTTCCAGGAAAGGCGATGATGTCGTGCTGGCACCGATGCTCACCGCTAAAGGTTTCAAGGAGTACTTCGAACCGCGCAGCCAGCGGTTTGCTGACATGGCGATGATCGACCAGTGGGCGCTGGGTGAGCGCGGCCAGCTCGATTACTCTGACGCTGATCGTGAGGCGTTGAGCGAGCGGCTGCGCAATTTGTACAGCGCGGATTTCATCGACAGTTGGCGGCGCGCCTTGAACGCAATTTCGGTGACTGACTTCCGCGATCTGGACCATGGGGTGGCAATTCTGCAGCAATTCACCGGGCCAGCGGCACCCCTGCATCGGTTGCTGGATACCGTAAAGGACAACACTTTGCTGTCACCAGCCGTGGGCGTTGAGACACTTGAAGATGCTGAAGCGCTAGCACCGCCAGCCAGCACGCCCGAGCAACAACAGGCCTGGGCCATCCAGCGCGCATTTGTTGGGCTGAGCGCCATGCTGCGAGCAACCGGTGAGAAGCCCAGCTACTACGACGAAACCCTTGGAGCCATTACCGCCGTTCATGATTACGCCAAGGCGGTGCAGGACAGCCCCGATAGAGGCAAAGCTGCACTCCAGGCTGTGCATCAACGCTTCTCGATGACGGGTCAGGATCCAATTGGTACCTTGCAGCGAGTCTCTACCGGCTTGCCAGAGCCGATCAACCACCAGGTCAGGAAATTGGCCGATCAAACGGCACAAGTGCTCAACGTCGAAGCCCTGCGCGAGCTGGAGCGGCGTTGGGATGCCGAGGTGTACAGCTTCTTCCAGCAGCGCCTGGCAGGGCGGTATCCCTTCGTAGTGAGAGCACCTGACGCCTCCCTGGACGACTTTGAGGCGTTCTTCGGGCCCAAGGGGCGGCTGCAGCAGTTCAACGACCAGTACCTGAAGGTCTTCCTGAAGGACAACCTTGAAGCCCTGCAGGCCGGCCAGCAAGGGCGCTCGTTGATTCGCAGCGACGTGATCGAACAACTGGAGCAGGCAGATCGCATCCGCGAAACCTTCTTCGATCAGCGCGGCAACCTGAGCGTGCAGTTCAGCATCGAGCCGTTGGGGCTCAGTGCGAACCAGCGTACCAGCCTGCTGGACCTGGATGGCCAATTGATCGCCTACACTCATGGGCCGAGCCAGATCACCGGGATCGTCTGGCCCAATACTTTGGGGCAGCAGGTGCGCAGCAACCTGACCTTGCTGAGGCAGAACGGTAACAGCAGCAGCCTGGAGTACCGCGGGCCATGGTCGATGTTCCGCTTGCTCAGCCGCGGCTCACTCAATGGGCGGACGCCAACCAGCGTAGACCTGAGCTTCCGGACCGGTGATGGCGTGATGCGCTATCGACTAAATGCTGAAAAAGCCTTCAATCCCATCACCCAGCAACCGTTCAAAAGCTTCCGGTTGCCGCGAGGGTTGTTGCAACAGCCGCCCAAGGTGGTTCAGGTAGAGCAGGCGCATGGGCAGCCTTTATGAAAATCAGCCCTTGCGGTGTTCACTGTGAACGCAGGCCACTTAACGCTCTACCGGCCAGATACCCAAAGGTCATCCCCGGCCCAAGGGTAATACCACCACTCGGGTAATACCCGCCCATCACGCTGTGCATGTCGTTACCCACTGCAAACAGCCCGGGTACCGGCTGCCCCGCGTGGTCCAGCACCCGGGCCGAGGCGTCGGTGCCCAGGCCAGCGAAGGTGCCAAGGCTGCCTGGCAGCAGTTTAACCGCATAAAACGGCCCCTCCAGCAACGGCCGAAGCGACGGGTTGGGTGCCTGCTGCGGTTCACCCTGGGCCCTGTTGTAGGCCGATGCGCCGCGCTGGAAGGTCGGGTCTTCACCCTGTGCCGCAGAGTGGTTGAAACCGTCCACAGTGCGCTGCAACTGCGCGGCATCGATCCCGCAGCGCTTCGCCAACTGTGCCAGCGTAGCGCCGCTGTGCAGGTAGCCACAGCGTTGGTAAAAGCGGGTGGAGAAGGGAAACGGCTTGGCCCAGCCGATGCCGTAGCGGCGTTGCGCGGCGTGGTCGCAGATCAGCCAGGCTTCAGGTGGCTCGCCTTGCGGCGTGGCAGCGAACAGTGCGTTCATGAAGTCATGGTAGCAATCGGCTTCGTTGACGAAGCGCCGGCCATCGCGGCGCACGGCGATGAAGCCGGGTTTGGCGCGGTCGATCAGGTGCGGGAAATGGCCGAAGGTACCATCTTTGCGTGGTACCCGCGAAACCGGTGCCCAGGCACCGGATTGCGCCAGCTTGGTACTTACCAGGCCACCGGCCTGTTCACCCAGGCGCAGGCCGTCGCCGCTGTTTTCTTTGGGCGCTGCAGAGTAATGCCGGGTGCCATCCGGCGCATGAGCCATCAATTGAGCGATGCGCTTGCGGTCGTGCGGGAAGCCGCCACAGGCCAGCACCACACCCCGGCGTGCGTGAATCGCCTGGCCATCGGCAAACAGCGCGCCGCTGACCCGGCCTTCCCCCAACAGGCGGCTGGCCGGCTTGTCGGTCAGCAGCGTCACACCCAGGTCCAGGGCGCTGCGCAGCAGGCGTGCCACCAGTGCGTTGCCGTTGACCAGTTGCTGGCCGCGTCGGTGCAGCAGCAGGTCGCGCCCGTGGCGCAGCAGGCGTTTACCTACATGCAACGCTGCCTTGGGCGATTGTGTGGCATTGAAAAAGGCGGCCATGTCGGCGCCGCCGGCAATGCCCATGCCGGCCAGGCTGACGATGTCCAGCGGCGGGCGCAGCTTGTGCAGCCAAGGCCCGAGCAGGCGGCCGTCGTAGGGCAGTGCGCACAGCGAACGGCCGCCGTTTGCGCTGCCGTCACCTTCGCGCATGTCAGGCATGCGGCTACCGGATTGAAACTGTACAGCGGTGTGCTGTTGGAAAAACGCCACCATTTCGGGGCCGTGGCGCAGGAATGCACGCTGGCGTGGGTCCAGCTCGTGCGTATGGGTTTGCGCACGCAGGTAGCGTTCTGGGGCATCGTCGTTTTCGACGATGCCTTCGGCAACGGCCAGCGGGTTGCGCGGAACCCACAGCCAGCCCCCCGACCAGGCGCTGGTGCCGCCCAGCTGGCTGGCTTTTTCCGCAACGATCACGTGCAGGCCGTGATGCGCGGCGGTAACGGCGGCCGCCAGGCCAGAGGCACCGGAACCGATGACGAGTACGTCGCATTCGAGGGGTTGCATGCAAGGGTTCCGCTCAGGCGTTGGTAGGAGATGGCTTACGGTTTACTGCAGCGGCGAAAAGCCGGTGGGCCGCATCAGCCGCGATTGCAGGCGTACTACTGCCGCCAGTTCGCGGTTGCGTCGGGAGAATTCCGCCCAGCGCGGGTCGGCTGCCATCGCGGCGCGGCGGGCGATGCGCTCGTCGAGGCTGGCATAGCCCCAGATGTGCACCACCTGGTTGACGTCGCCGAACTCGCTGGTGAAAAAGCCCACCAGGTTACCCAGGTGCTCGCTTTGCACTTCCAGCGCATGGCTTTGGTACAGGGCCAGCCAGTCGGCCATTTTCAGAGGGTCGAGGGTGTAGGTTCTCAGTTCGTAGTACATGCCGGGGTCTCCGTTTGGGTGGCCGGCGCCTGCAGGCGCGCGGTGATGTGGTTGGCAGCGAGCCAGCCGAAGGTTAGGGCGGGGCCCAGGGTGATGCCGGGGCCGGGGTAGGTGCCTTTCATCAGTGAGTTCATGTCGTTGCCGACCGCATAAAGGCCGGCAATTGGCTGGCCGTCGCGGTTCAGCACGTTGGCCTGGGCGTCGGTCACCAGGCCGCAGGCCGAACCGAGGTCGCCGGTGTGGATACGGATGGCGTAGTACGGCCCGCTGGCAAGCGGCGCCAGGCATGGGTTGGGGGTGTGCTGCGGGTCGCCCATGTAGCGGTTGTAGCTGTTGCCGCCTTTGCCGAACGCGCGGTCGATGCCGTTGCAGGCGTCGGCGTTGAATTGCTCCAGGGTGTGCACGAATACCTGCGGGTCGACTCCGATGGCCTTGGCCAAGGCTTGCGGTGTTGCCGCCTGATACAGGTAACCGGCGTCGATCAGCGCCTGGTTGTTCACCGGTTTTGGCCGCGCCAGGCCCAGGCCATAGCGGTTCATGGCCTCGGCGTCGCAGACCAGCCAGCAGCTGGAAAGGCCGTTGGCGAACATGGTCTGCACGAAGTGGTGGTAGGAGTCGGATTCGTTCACAAAGCGCCGCCCGGCCGGGTTCACCGCGATCACGCCGGGTTTGGCGCGGTCTGTAACCAGATGCGGGAAGCGCTCACGCTCGCCACTGGCGTGGCGCAGTTCGGAAACCGGCGCCCAGAAGAAGTTGGCCGCCAGGCCCTCGCCCTGCGCTGCCGAAACAGCCCGGCCAAGGCGCAGGGCAGCGCCGTCGTTGGCAGCGGGTGACATGGTCAGGTGCGGTGCTTGCTGGGCTGGCCGGTAGCCAGCGGCGAGTGCGCCCGCCGCGAACCCGCCCATGGCGCACACCACACCGCCGCGGCACAGTACCCGTTCGCGGCGCCCCTCGTGCTGTACCACCACGCCCGTGACCGCGCCCTGTTCAACGATCAGTTCCAGGGCCTCGCTGCGCAACCACAGCTGTGTGCCATGGGCAAAGGCGCTGGTGGCCAGGCGGGCGATCAGTGCGTTGCCGGTAGTCAACCGGGTGCCACGCGGGTGCTGCAGGCGGTCCCGTGCGTAACGTGCCATCAGTTTAAGGCAATGCCACAACGACCTGGGCGAGCGGCGAATGCTGAGGAAATGCTGGATATCCACGCGGTTGACCATCATGCCGCCGAACAACAGCATGCCGGGCGGTGGCATTTGCAGGTCCTTGAAGCGTGGGCCGAGGTGCTTGCCGTCGTACTCGACCATTTCCAGCGCCCGACCAAACTGGGTGGCGCCAGGGGCATCGGGGTAATAATCCGGGGAGTGCGGTCGAAGGGCGTAGCGCAGCTCGGTGTGCTGTTCCAGCCAACGCAGTGCCTGGTGGCCATGTTCGATGAAGGCGTCCGCGAGGGCAGGGTCGTAGCCGTCGCCGATCACATGTTTGAGGTAGGTGCGCATGGCCGCGGGTGAATCCTTGGCCCCCGCGGCGCGGGCTTGATCGGTGCCGTACAGCCACACCGCGCCGCCGGATATCGCCGAGGTGCCGCCAAAACGTTCGGCCTTTTCCACTACCAGCACCTTCAGCCCGCGGCGAGCCGCCGTGGCGGCGGCGGCAAAACCACCGGCGCCGCTGCCCAATACCACCAGGTCAAAGCTGTGTTGTATGTGTTCAAGAGTGGCCATGGCCTCAGATCTCCTGCGGCGTCACGCCCATGAAGGCGCCAAGGTGGCCGAGTTGGGCGAAGGCCATTTCCGGGCCGGTCTGGGTCGCGCAGCCTACTTGCCGGGCGCGGTTCAGCAGCGGGGTGATTTCGGGCGAAGTGACCACGTCGGCGACCAGGGTGTCTGGCTGCAACGTGGCCAGCAGGGCAGCGGACAACGGCAGTTCTGCGCCTGTGCCCATGCCGACCGGGGAGGCGTTGGCCACCAGGTCGAAGTCTTCCAGTCCACTGAACTGCGTGCTGACCGAAAGCCCCGGGAAGGCATTGCCGAGTAGTTCGCACACAGCGCCCATGCGCGCTGTGCTGGGGTCGCTGAGGGTAATGCTGACGATACCTGCCTCGCCCAATGCGTAGCTGATGGCACTGCCAACCCCGCCGCAACCGATCACCAGCGCCCGTTTACCCGCCGGGTCAAAGCCATGCTTGCGCGCAGCACCGAGGAAGCCGGCGCCGTCTACGTTGTCACCCAGCAGGCGCCCGTCGCGCTCGCGACGTATCACATTGACCGAACCCAAGGCAGCCGCACGTTCGCTCAAACCATCCAGGCGGCTGGCCAGGGCCTGCTTGTACGGCACGGTGACCACGCACCCGCGCAGGTTCTGCCAGCCGCGCAGGCTGTCGGCAAAGCTGCCCAGCGCGGCTTCGTGCAGGTCGATGGGCAGCATGGCGACGTTGCAGTTGTTGTTGGCGAACCAGGTGTTGAAGTTCTCGGGGGACTTCACCTGGGCAATGGGCGAACCGACGATGGCAACCAGTTCAGTGGAACCACGAATCATGCTGACCTCCTTATTGATGTTGTTGTGAAGGCAAGCGTGATGCAGAGGTGGAAGAGCAACAATGCGTTGATCGGGCTTTTGATGCGATAATCGCAACCATGATCCGGTTATCGCAGTAATCGGCTGTTTTTTTCCACTTGCGAGTCGTAAAGATGAACACGCCCGCCATCCACCCCCGCGATTTGATCGCCGGCTTGCAGAAAGGCCTGGCCCTGATGCAATTGTTCAGCGCTGAGCAACCGCGCCTGAGCGTGCCGCAGGCGGCCAGGTTGTCTGGCCTTACGCCGAGTGCCGCACGGCGTTTTTTGCTGACTTTGGTGCACGAGGGCTTTGCCGAAACTGACAGCCGCGAGTACTGGCTGACGCCCAAGGCTTTACGTATTGGCCAGGCGTACGTGGACTCGGCGCAGCTGCCGCGCATGCTACGGCCGATTGTCGAGCAGGTTGCGCGCCAGACCCAGGAGCATGTGTCGGTGGGTACCCGCGATGGTGACGAGATCATCCACCTGGTGCGCAGCCGCTACAGCCATGTGGCGTCGTTGTCGATCAGGCCCGGTTCGCGGGTGCCAATGTATTGCACGGCCGGCGGGCGAATCTGGCTGGCCTGGCTGGGTGAGGGGGAGCGAGGTGAGTACTTTGCACGCAACCCGTTGCGGGTGTTGACGCCCTACACGCTCACAGACCGGGCACAGCTGGAGGCGGAATTGCACCGGGTGAAGGGGCAGGGCTTCTGTATTGTTGACCAGGAATATGAAGTCGGTATGCGGGTGCTGGGTGTACCGTTGCTGGACCGTGCCGGGCAGTTGAAAGCGACGCTGACCATCACGACTCATGCCTCGCGGTTGAGTGTTGATGAAATCCGCATGCGTTATTTGCCGCCACTGTACGAGGCGCAGGCGCTGTTGCGGCCAGTGCTGGATTGAGGCGCCATGCGGGCGGGGTGACGGTGCCCGCTGGCCGGCACCTGGGGCGCCGGGAGCGGGCCAGGGGGCCTCGGCCTATCGCTCGATCTGGCGATTCCAGCGGGCGTTCCATTCCGGGCGCTGGGTGTTGACCTGGTCCCAGTCGATGGTCACGGCAGTTTGCAGGTAGGTCTGCATGGCTTCGACCTGGCCACGGGTTTTGTCGCTGGTCGGCGTGTTGGGGTTGGACGGGATCTGGTCACCCAGTTCCAGTGCCGGTGCCTGCGCCTCAGGGCTGAGCAGGAACTCGGCAAGCTTTTGCGCCAGCTCCGGCTGGTCGTTGTTGGCGGTGACGCATTCGGCCTGGTTGAGCACCACGGCGCCTTCCTTGGGCGCGGCGTATTCCACCGGGATGCCCTTGAGCTTCAGCGCCGTCACCTGGGTAGGGGTGAGCGGGAACAACGCGGCCTCATCGGTTTGCACCATTTCCGAAAGCTTGGCCGAGTTTGGGATGTACTCCAGCACGTTCGGGCCAACGTTCTTCTTCCAGGCCGTGAAGCCCGGGTTGACGTCGGTATCGCTGCCACCGTGCAGGCGGTTGTACATGAGGAAACCGTGCAAGCCGAAGGTGGATGACGCCATCGACTGGAACACCACTTTGTCCTTGAAGCGCGGGTCGGCCAGGTCGTTCCAGGAGGTGGGTGTTGCCCAGCCTTTTTCCTTGAACAGGCGGCTGTTGTAGGCAAGCCCGGTCACACCCAGGCTGACGGCGGCAGCCTTGTCCTTGATCAGGGCCTTCTCCGGCAGCTGGGCCAGCGTCGGGTTGGGCTTGAGCGTGCTGCACAGGCCCATGCCGATGGCGCGGTACATGATGCCGTCATCCAGCACCATCACGTGGATCGACGGCTTGTTCGGCGTGGCCTGGACCTTGGCCAGGATGTCGGCCGAAGTGCCGGGAACGATCACCACTTTCACCCCGTTGGCCTTCTCGAACGAGGGCAGGATGTTGTCGCTGAACAGCCGCTCCATGGTGCCGCCGTTCATGCCCAGGTACAGCGTGGGTTGCGCCATGGCGGGCAGGCAGGCGAACAGGCCAGGTACGGTGCAGAACAGGGCGAGCAAACGTTGCTTGTGCGTCATGACAGGTTTTCCTTGTAGTGGTGGCTGGGCTGAAAACGGTTGATGGAAAAGGCCGCCAGGCTGATGGCCGGCGCGCCATGAAGGACGCATTGCGCCAGGGCTTCCCCGGCTGCCGGGCCAATCTGAAAACCGGCGCCGGCAAAGCCGAAGCCATGCAGCAGGCCGGGTTGGCGCAGGCTGGGGCCGATCACGGGTTCGTCATCGGGCAGGTAGCCTTCGGTGCCGCTCCAGGTGCGAATCGCCTGGGCGCCGGCCAATGCCGGGTACAGCTCGGTGGCATTACGCAGGATGTCGAGCACTGCGGCTTGCCCCGGGCGGGCGGTGGTCGGGGTCAGGGCAAAGCCACGCCCACCGCCCAGCACGCAGTTGCCGCGCGCCACCTGGCGGGCGTAGATACCGCCGCCTTCGACCCCGGTGCTGGCGGTCATGAACAGCGGCAGTGGCTCGGTGACCAGCATGGCCGGGTGGGCCGCCGTCAGCGGCACCGCTTCGCCGAAGTACTCGGCCAGTTGCGCCGACCAGGCACCGGCGCAGTTCAGCAACCAGGGCGCCCTGAAGCACTGGCCTGTGCTGGTGCGCATGGTGAAGCGCTGGCCGTCGTGGTCTACCTCCAGCACTTTGCATTGTTCGTGCAACTGGGCGCCGCTGTGCCGGGCCGCCTGGGCGAAGGCGGGTGACACCAGGCGCGGATTGGCATGGCCGTCTTCGGGGCAATATGACGCGCCGACGGCGATATCGCCCACCCAAGGGAAGCGCTGGCGCAGTTCGCGGTGCTCCAGCAGTTGCAGGCGCAGGTCAAAGGCCTGGGTCCGACGGGCATAAGCCTTCAAGGCGTCGAAGTCGGTTTGGCTGCGTGCCAGCTTCAGGTGGCCGCTGCGGGTGTACTCGCCGTCGATGCCGATCCACTCGCGCAACTGCCCCCAGATGGCATGGGCACGCATCGACAATGGCAGCTGGGCCAGCGAGCGGCCTTGGCGACGGACCCCGCCATAGTTCACCCCGCTGGAGTGCGAGCCGCAGAAGTCACGTTCAAGCAGCGCCACCTGTTTGCCACCGCGGGCCAGGGTCAATGCAGCGCTGCTGCCGACGATGCCACCGCCGACAACAATGGCGTCCACCTCGATCCACTTCATGGCTTGATCTCCAGGCCGAAGGGCAGGGGCTTGACCGGTGCCTGGCCACGCAGGCGCCCGACCTGGTCAATGGACCGACCGCTTTCGCAGGCAATCAGTTCGGCGGCGGCGGCCCCGCACACACGGCCCTGACAACGGCCCATGCCGACCCGGCACATGGCTTTGACCCGGTTGATTTCCCAGTGCCCGGCGCGCACGGTGGCGCGGATTTCGCCAGCGCTGACCTGTTCACAGCGGCACACGGTCAACGGGTCCGGGGCCTGCCGAGCCCATTGCTCGGGGAACGGAAAGGCCTGTTCCAGGCCCTGGCGAAAGCGCTGCAGGGTAGCCAGGCGTTTTTCCAGCTGATGCTGGCGTTGCGGGTTGCCAGGTTTGCCGAGGTCGGCCAGCAGCGTCAGGGCGGCCAGTTCACCGGTCATTTCGGCGCCGTCGGCACCGAGGATGCCGGCGCCGTCGCCAGCCAGGTACACACCGGGGCTGCTGGCGCGGCCCTGGGCGTCACGTACCGGTAGCCAGGCGCGGTTGATGGTGTTCCAGGCAAACTGGCAGCCCAGCAGGTCCGCCAGTTGGGTTTCGCTGCGCAGGGCGTGGGCGAATGCCACGGCGTCGCACGGCAAGGTGTGTTGTTGGCCATTGCGCGACCAGCGTACGGCGCTGGCGCGTTGCTCGCCTTCGATGCCCAGCAGGGTCACCCCCTGATGCACCGGCACGCCTTTGCGGGTGAGCCAGGCGCGGTAGTACAGGCCCTTGGCAAAGGTGCCCGGCTGCAGCAACAGGCGCGGCAGGGCGCGTACCTGGGCGCTGAACGGCGAGGTGTCGAGCACTGCGCTGACAGTGGCGCCGGCCTTGGCGTACTGGTAGGCCACCAGGTACAACAGCGGCCCGGTGCCAGCCAGCACCACCCGCTCGCCGATGGCGCAGCCCTGAAACTTCAGCGCGATCTGCGCGGCGCCCAAGGTATACACCCCGGGCAAGGTCCAGCCGGGGATCGGCAACACGCGGTCGGTAGCGCCAGTGGCGACGATCACCCGGTCGAATGCCAGGCGGTCGGCCAACTGGCCCTGCTGCAAGGTGTCCAGTACTTGCTGCTCGGCATTCCACACCAAGGTTTCCGGGCGGTAGTCGATCTGCTCGCGCAGTTGTTCAAGGGTGTTGTGCAGGGCCCGGGCCTTGTCCGCCTCGAAGCCGTACAACGCTTTGGCCGAGCGGCGAAAGTTGGCCGGCTGCTGGCGGTAGATCTGCCCGCCGCCACGGCTGGCTTCGTCCAGCAGCACTGGGCGCACGCCATGGGCCACGAGGGTTTGCGCGGCGCGGATGCCGGCGGGGCCGGCACCAATGATGACGGTTGCGCTCATGGCTGGCGTCCCGGTTCGCGGGTGACACATTGGCCCGGTTCCAGAAAGGTCGAGCAGGCGCGCACCCGGCGGCCGTCCTGCAGGCGTACCCAGCAGTCCTGGCAGGCGCCCATCAGGCAGAAACCGGCGCGCGGTTCGGCGCTGAAGTCGCTGCCACGCAGGTGGGTGGCGTTGGTCAGGATGGCGGTCAGCAGAGTGTCGCCGTTCATGCCTTGAGCCGGTTGGCCGTCCAGCAGGAAGGGCAGCGGCTCGCGGTCGTGTTCGGCCACGCGCTTGAACAGCGGCATAGGGGCATTCCTTGTCATTGCTTGCCCACCAATACGCGGTCCAGGCCATACACGCGGTCCAGGGCGATCATGGTCAGGGCGGTGACGGCAATCACCAGCGCCGAGACGGCGGCCATCATCGGGTCGATGGACTCGGTGGCGTATACGTACATGCGCACCGGCAGGGTCTGGGTGGCAGGCGAGGTGACGAAGATCGACAGGGTCACTTCGTCGAAGCTGTTGATGAACGCCAGCAGCCAGCCACCGGCCACGCCGGGCAGAATCATTGGCAGGGTGACCTTGCAGAACAGCGTGATGCGCCCGGCGCCCAGGCTTTGCGCGGCCTGTTCGGCGCTGCGGTCGATGCCGATGGCGGCAGCCAGTACCAGGCGTAGCACGTACGGAGTAATGACCACCACGTGGGCGAACACCAGCCAGGTGAAGCTGCCATTGACCCCAAGCAGGGCGAACAACCTCAGCAAGGCCACACCCAGCACCAGGTGCGGGATGATGATCGGCGACAGCAGCAGGCCGTTGACAAAGCCCTGGCCAGGGAAGCTGTAGCGGGTCAGCGCCAGGCCCGCCGGCACGGCGATCAGGGTGGCCAGCGAGGCCGCCAGGGCGGCGAGTTTCAGGCTGGTGTAAAACGCGTCGAGGAACTCGGCACGCTCGAACACAGCGCTGAACCAACGCAGCGAGAAGCCGGCAGTGGGCAGGCTCAGGGTGTTTTCCGGGGTGAATGCCACCAGGCACACCACCACCAGCGGGGCGAGCATGAACAGCATCACCAAGGCATGAAAAGACAAGGCCAGCGGGCCGTTACGGGTCATCGGTTCACACTCCAAGTGCGCGTTTGTAGCGGCGTTCGACCAGCCGGTTCCAGCTGAGCATCACCAGCAGGTTGATCAGCAGCAGGGCGACGGCGATGGTGGCGCCCATGGGCCAGTTCAGTTCGGCCAGGTACTGGTCGTAGATCATGGTGGCGACCATCTTCAGCCGCCGCCCGCCCAGCAGGCCCGGGATGGCGAACGAGCTGGCGGCCAGGCCGAACACGATCAGCGTGCCCGACAGCACACCGGGCATGATCTGTGGCAGCACGATGCGGCGGAACACCGTCCACTGGCTGGCGCCCAGCGACAGCGCGGCCTGCTCGGCGGCCGGGTCGAGCTTTTGCAGCGAGGTCCACACCGGGATGATCATGAACGGCAGCATCACGTGGACCAGGCCGATGATCACCGCAAACGGGGTGTACAGCAGCTTCACCGGCTGCCCGCCGAGGGCGCTGATGCCTTGGTTGATCAGGCCGTCGGCCCCCAGCAGCAGGCTCCAGCCGAAGGCGCGCACCACCACCGAAATCAGCAGCGGGGTCAGCACCAGGATCAGGAAGATCGAGCGCCACGGCGCGCCCATGCGGCTGAGGACCATGGCTTCGGGGATGCCGATCAGCACACACAACAAGGTGACCAGGGCACTGATCCAGAAGGTGCGGAAAAAGATTTCGTAGTAATAGGTGTCGGTCACCAGGCTCAGGTAATGGCTGAAGGTGTACTGGCCGGCCTGGATACCACTGGTGTAGTCGAACGCGTTGAACGATAACAGCACAGTCAGCCCCAGCGGCATCACCAGCAACGCCAGGAACAACAGCAGGGCCGGGCTGCTAAGGCCGTAGCCCCAGCTGTTGCTGCGCAGTTTTGCCGTACTCATGCGGCCACCTCGGCTGTGTTCAGCACCCGCAGCAGGGCATCGTTCCAGTCCAGGCCGACCGGGGCACCTTCGTCCAGCGGCGCGCTGCCATCGTTGGCGCGCACCACCGCCAGGTTGCCCAAGGCGGTATCGACGCGGTACAGCCACTGGCTGCCAAGGAAGTAACGGCAGCTGACGCGGCCTGCCAGCTTGCCGCTGCCGGCTGCACCCAGGCTGATCTTTTCCGGGCGCAGGCTGAGGACCAGCGGGCCCTGGGCGGCTGCCTGCGGTAACCCGCCGGGGCCGGTGACGCCATGCAGGCGGTTTGCCTTGCCGACAAAGTCGGAAATGAACGGCGTGCCCGGGTGCTCGTAGAGACGGTAAGGGTCATCGATCTGGGTGATGCGACCGGCTTCCATCACCACTACACGGTCGCTGATCGACAGGGCTTCGGCCTGGTCGTGGGTGACCATCAGGGTGGTGATGCCGACTTCGTTCTGGATACGGCAGATTTCGAACTGCATCTCTTCGCGCAGGTGCGCGTCCAGGTTTGACAGCGGCTCGTCCAGCAGCAGCACCGGCGGTTCGATCACCAGTGCGCGGGCCAGGGCTACACGCTGGCGTTGGCCGCCGGACAGTTCACGCGGGTAACGTTCGGCGTGCTTGTCCAGGCGTACCAACGCCAACGCCTGGTCGACGCGCCGAGCGATCTCGGCATTGGCCACCTTGCGCATGCGCAGGCCGAAGGCAACGTTGTCGCGCACGGTCATGTGCGGGAACAGCGCGTAGCTCTGGAACACCACACCCAGGCCCCGGCTGGCCGGCTTGGCGTGGGTGATGTCGCGGCCGTCGAGGACGATGCGGCCACTGGTTACTTCGACGAAGCCAGCAATCATCTGCAGGGTGGTGGTCTTGCCGCAGCCTGAAGGGCCGAGCAGGGAGACAAACTCGCCTTTTTCGATGGCCAGTGACGAACTGGCCACTGCCTCCGTAGCGCCATAGCGCTTGCAAAGCTTGTTGATCAACAGAAAGGTCATGGCTGTGCTCCATCGCAAACGGAACCGGGGTAACCCGGCAGCTTCAGGGTGGGCAGAGCGCCAGCGGCGAAAAGCAAAGCTTTTACGGACGTTGGCGCTCGCTTCTATGGCGGCGGCCGATGTTGTGATATCGCCCTATGGACCGGAGAGTAGGGCAATGATTAGGATGGCGACAAAGAGTAATTTCACTGAGTGACAGCTATTTTGAAATTATTCCACTCAATGAAATTTCTATGGGTTTAACGAAAAATGGATTCCGGTAAACGAAATGAACGCGCCAAGGAAGTTGGCGTAAGCGCAGTGTCGCGTTTGTTCGCCGTGCTGCGCGCGCTAGGTGATTGCGGGGGGGAGGGCGAGAAGGTCAGCCAGCTGGCGCTGCGGGTTGGCCTGGCGCAGCCCACCACCCATCGGCTGTTGCGTAGCCTGATCGAGGAGGGCATGGTCGACCAGTGCGCCACCAGCAAGCGTTATCGGCTGAGCCTGGATTTCTTTGCCCTGGCGGCCAAGGCCGGGCAGGCTGGCAACCTGCGCGATGTGGTGCGCCCCAGCCTCCTGCGGTTGTCGGCTTCGCTGGGCGATTCGCTGTTTTTGCTGGCGCGTTCGGGGTTCGATGCCGTGTGCCTGGACCGCAGCGAAGGGCCGTACCCGATCCGTACCTTTACCGGCGACATCGGCGGCCGCGTGGCGTTGGGCGTGGGGCAGGGCAGCCTGGCGATCCTGGCCTTCCTGCCTGAGGAGGAGCGGGACGAGGTGATCCGCTACAACCTGCCGCGGTTGAAGGACTTTCACCATTACGACGAAGTGTTGCTGCGTGCCGAAATCGACAACGTGCGCAGCCTCGGCTACGCCGGGCGCAACACCGGAGTGCTCGACGGCATGGCCGGCCTGGCAGTGCCGATTCTGGACCGGAACGGCCATGCGGTGGCAGCGTTGAGCGTGGCGACCATCAGCGACCGCCTGGGGCCCAATCGCATGCCCACCGTGGTGGCATTGCTCAAGCGCGAGGCGGCGGCGATTGGCGAACGGGTCAACCCGTTCGACCCGGTGCTGCGCCGGCCTTCGCATGTGTTTGGTTGAAGTACCAGATTCAGGTAGGCGCGATTTCTGTGGGAGCGCCCCGGCAAGGTCACTCCCACAATGCCCGCGTCAGCTTCAGGTGAGCCTATTCAACCGCCTCGGCCACGCCCTGGTCTTCACCCAGGAACCCACCACTCTGGTGCTGCCACAGCCGGGCATAAGTACCATTCTTCGCCAACAGCTCGGGGTGGGTACCTTGCTCGATGATGCGCCCTTCATCCATCACGATCAGCCGGTCCATGGCGGCAATCGTCGACAACCGGTGGGCGATGGCGATGACGGTCTTGCCCTGCATCATTTCGTCCAGGCTTTCCTGAATCGCCACTTCCACTTCCGAGTCCAGCGCACTGGTGGCTTCGTCCAGCAGCAGGATCGGTGCGTTCTTCAGCATTACCCGGGCAATGGCGATACGCTGGCGCTGGCCGCCAGACAGCTTGATACCGCGCTCGCCCACCAAGGTGTCGTAACCGTTGTGGCCCTGGCGGTCGCTGAGCTGGCTAATGAAACCATCGGCCTGGGCATTGGCTGCAGCGGCGCGGATTTGCGCGTCGGTTGCGTCCGGGCGCCCATAGGCGATGTTGTCACGAATCGAGCGGTGCAACAGCGAGGTGTCCTGGGTGACCATGCCGATGGCGCTGCGCAGGCTGTCTTGCGTCACCTTGGCGACGTTTTGCCCATCGATGCGAATTTCGCCACTGTCCACGTCGTAGAAGCGCAGCAACAGGTTGATCAAGGTGGACTTGCCGGCGCCGGAACGGCCGACCAGCCCCACCTTTTCGCCCGGGCGAATATGCAGGCTCAGGTCGTTGAGCACCTGGCGCTCGCCGTTGTAGTTGAAGCAGACCTTGTCGAAGCTCACCGCGCCGCCGCCGGTTACCAGCTCGGTGGCACCCGGCGCATCCTGTACTTTGGGGCCGCGGGTGAGGGTGGCCATGCCGTCCTGCACGGTACCGATGTTCTCGAACAGCGAGGTCATCTGCCACATGATCCAGTGCGACATGCCATTGATACGCAGGGCCATGGCGGTAATGGCCGCGACCGCTCCGGTGCCGACCTGGCCCTGGTGCCACAGCCACAACGCGTAGCCGCCTGCGCCGAAGATCAAGCCCACTACCAGTGCCTGGTTGACGATTTCGAACTGGCTGACCAGGCGCATCTGGCGAAAGCCGGTCTGCTTGAAATCCTCCATGGCTGCACGGGCAAAGTGCGCTTCGCGTTTGGAGTGCGAGAACAGTTTCACCGTGGTGATGTTGGTGTAGGCATCGGAAATCCGCCCGGTCATCGACGACCGTGCGTTGGCCTGTTCTTGCCCGACCTTGCCCAGGCGTGGCACGAAATACAGCATGGCCAGCCCGAACAGCACGAGCCAGGCAATGAACGGCAGCATCAGTTTCAGGGCAAAGCCACCGGCCAGGGCGATGATGGCAATGAAGTACACGCCGATGCCGGGCAGGATCTCGATGAGCGTGAACAATACTTCGCGCACCGCCAGCGCTGTCTGCATCACCTTGGTGGTAACCCGGCCAGAGAACTCGTCGGAGAAGAACGACAGGCTCTGGCGCAACATCAGGCGGTGGAAGTCCCAGCGCAGGCGCAGCGGCAGATTGATTGCCAGCACCTGGTGCTGCACCAGGGTGCGCAGCGCCACCAGCCCGATGCTGGTAACCAGGACGATGCCTATCCCCCACAGTACGTGGCTTTCCTGTGTGCTGGCGGCGGCGCCACCGGCCTGCCAGGCCGAGAGCAGGTCGACCACCTGGCCGAGGAACGCAAACAGCCAGGCTTCGTAAATCGACACCCCGGCACTGAGCAGTGCCAAGGCAAGAATGTAGCCGCGAGCGCCCCGGGTGCAGGCCCACATGAAGCGCAACAGGCCAACTGGCGGCGGCGGTACTTCGTCAGGGGGGAAGGGGTCTAGCCAGCGTTCAAAAATGCGAAGCATGCGTGTCTCCGGTAAATCAGCATCTGCCTGACAGGTAACCTTAACGCACATCGACACATTCGCATGCAGCATCCTGCCCTTGGTGCAGCGTTCGACACACCTTTGCAATTCATTACATTTGCGGTTGACATTATTTTGCCTTGCTGCTGTAGAATTGACGCACTTAAATGGTGCGTCGGTGTTTTTGTCGTTTTTTTGACGAGGGTCAAAAGCCGTCGACGACCCATGTGCAAATCTAGCTTCAAAGCCGTTTAAATTTTTGACGTAGAGCCACTGTTTTGACGAATGGAATGCCGTTGTTGGCTATTTCCGGCATAGGCGCCGAAAGCAGCTGCCTTCATGAACAAGGACTGTACTGGGTAGCCTGTGACGCCACGGAAGACGCCACTTTGCTATGCCGCCAAGTGCTTGCAGGCATGCTAGACGACGTTCGGGCAACCTTGATCACCGATGCGCAAGCCATGGGTGATGTGCTGGGTGCGCTCGATGCGGCGCAGGGCCCGGCCGAGCTGGCACTGTACGAGACCACCCCGCAAGCCACCCTGCACCTAGTTGATGACTTGCCACGCATCGACGTGCCCGGGCGTGTGCTGTTGCTGCTGGCGCCACTCGAGGCCTGGGCGGGCGATGACGTTGCCCGTTGGTGCAATGCCCTGCGGCCCTTATTGCTGGCCGAGGCTGCGCTGCTGCTGGTCATCAGCAGCGGGCAGGGTGTTGGACGGGTGGAGCAGCTGCGCGCGTTCAATCAGGGCGTAGACGGGCTGGCCCAGGTGTACCGCGGCAAAGGTGGGGTGCGCTACCTGCAGCATTTCTGGAGCAACCCACTCGGCAAGGCCGGTACCCGAGACGTGGAGCTGGTGCGCCTTGACACCGGGTTTGCCGTTACCGGAGCGCCGCAGGTGCCATCCGACACCGGTGGTGATGAGTTGCTGTGCCTGGCCCAGCGCCCGGTGCTGGAAGGCGCGCCCGCCTTCTCCGAGCACTGGCAGGTCTGCGAAAACCTTGACGAACTGAGCGCCAAAGCCAGCAGAGCGGTGTCTGCCACGGTGATCTTTGCCATGGATGGCGGGCAGCGCCTGGACAGCCTGGCACGCCAGCTGCACCGCCTGCGCCAGTTACGTGGCAATGCCTTGAAGCTGGTGGTGCGCGAGATGGCGCCAACCCTGCGCTATCAGGACGAGCAACTGCTGCTGGCCTGTGGTGCCACCCAGATCGTGCCGTTCGGTGCCAGCCTGTCGCGTTTCCTGACCATGGTCGAGAGCATCCAGGGTTACGTATGGCGGCGGCATCTGCCGGGCAACTTCGATGCCTTGCTCGCACGGCTGCGGCCGCTGGCCATTTGCGGGCTGGTAGCGCCCCGTGCATTTGCGCAAGCCGTGAACACCATGTGGCACGGTGTGCGCAACGGCGAAATCGTCCACCAGTTGCTGGTATTGCGCCCGGCCCATGGCCTGACCCCGCTGCAGGCCTGTTCGCGCACGGTATTCCGCCGCGATGGTGACATTGCCTGTGTGGTGGGCGAAGTCCTGTTCCTGTTCCTGTTCGCCTGCCGCTCTGAAGGGGTCGAGCAAGCGCTTGACCACATCTTCCAGTTGTCGTGGAAAGAACTGTTCATCAGCCAAGAGGTACTCGCCGGGGTCGACAGCCTGGCCACCCCGGCCTTCCTCGACGACAGCGCACCGCAGCCACCGCGGCTGGATGCATCGGCGCAACAGCCTGCGCACCCAAGGTCGGCCCTGGCACCACGCCGGATTGCCCTGGGCAAGCGGGGTACAGCATGAACTTCGTGCAGCTCCTGCAAGTAATTGCCATCACTGCGCTGGTGACGTTTGCCCTGGCCTTGCTGGTGCTGCGCCTGCGCGTTGCATTGCGCGGCTGGTTGCGCCGCCGCCTTGCACCCCGTTACCTGAAACCGCTGGGCGTCCGCCATCGCGCTGCACGCCAGGAACCCCGTAATGACTAAGACCATCGCCTCCCTCCCGGTACTGGCGCGCTGGCCTGGACTGGGAGGGTGGAACCTCTATTTCCTGGCAAAATTCCTGCTGGTCGCCCTCGGCATGCTGGACTTCCAGGCGCTGCCGAACCTGCTGTTCGCCGCTTTCCTGCTGCTGCCTTTGCCGGGGAGATGGCTGCGCGTCGCGCGGCAGCTGGTGGCGGTGCCGATTGGTGTCGCGTTGTTCTACCAGGACACCTGGTTCCCGCCGTTCAGCCGCCTGCTGGCACAGCCGGGTGTGCTCGACTTTTCATGGGACTACATGCTCGAACTGCTGGGCCGTTTCATCAACTGGAACCTGCTCGGTGCGTTGGCGCTGTTGCTGGTGGGCTACCTGTACTTGCGCCATTGGCTGCGCCTGAGCACCTTGAGCCTGCTGGGGCTGGCGTGGCTGGCCGTGGGCGGGCTGCCTTCACTGGCCGTCAACGCCGGCCAGCCGTCCGGCAATGTGGCTGCCGGCCCCGGCAAGCCCGTGCAGGCCGCAGCGCTTGCCGACAATGCCACGCTCGACAGCTGGCTCGAACGTTTCTTCGCCAGTGAGCGGGAGCGGGTGACGGCATTCCCTGCCATCAATGTTGATGAGCAACCGTTCGACCTGCTGATCATCAACATCTGCTCGCTGGCCTGGGATGACCTGTCTGCCGCGGGGCTGCGTGACAACCCGCTGCTGTCGCGCCTGGACGTGGTCTTCGACCAGTTCAATTCGGCCACCTCCTACAGTGGGCCGGCGGCCATCCGCGTGCTACGTGCCAGCTGCGGGCAGTCGTCCCACGCGGGCCTTTACCAGAGCGCCCCGGAGCAGTGCCTGTTGTTCCAGAACCTGGCCAAGCTCGGCTTCCAGAGCAATACCTTGCTCAACCACAGCGGCCAGTTCGACAACTTCATCGGCGACATCACCCAGCAGCACATGCCGCAGCCCGGCTTGCGCAATACCGACTTCCCGCGCGCGCTGGTCGGTTTCGACGGCTCGCCGATTGCCAGTGACCTGGACGTGTTACGCCGCTGGTGGGGGCAGCGCCAAGGCAGCGCCGCCGAGCATGTGTCGCTGTTCTACAACAGCATCAGCCTGCACGACGGCAACCGTATCGTTACCGCCGACGGCGGTACCCGCGTGGCCGATTACGCCACCCGCGCCAACCGGCTGTTTGGTGAGCTGGGCACCTTCCTCGACGAGCTGGAGCGCAGTGGCCGCCGCGTGGTCGTGGCCATTGTCCCGGAACATGGCGCTGCGCTGCACGGTGACCGCATGCAGCTGTCAGGCATGCGTGAAATCCCTACGCCGTCGATCACCCATGTACCGGTCGGCCTGAAGTTCATCGGCATGGGGCAGCCGGCCCGCAGCGAGCCGCTGCGTGTCGCGGCACCGACCAGCTACCTGGCACTGTCCGAGCTTGTGTCGCGCGTTTACGCCGGCCTGGGCCAGCAGCAGGCGCTGGATGTGCCCGGCCTGCTGGCCGACCTGCCGACCACAGAACAGGTTGCGCAGACCTCCGGGGCGGAGGTTGTGAACTATCAGGGGCGCGCCTACATGCGCCTGCAAGGCCAGCCCGACTGGCAGCCCATCCCCGAGGAGCGCCCATGAACACTGGCAAAGCAGACCCGTCCGACCGCAGCGACGATATCGCCCAGTTGCGCCAGCACCTGGCGATGCCAGACCTGAACTACCAGGACATTTCCATGTTGGTGGGGGTTCAGCAGGCGTTGCAGCGCTGGCCGTTGCTGGGTGAAAGCTATCGGGCCAGCACCCCGGGCGCGTTGCACGCGGCTGCAGCGCAGCGCGAGGGTGTGTCCGCATGACCAGCCTGGCCTTGCACGGCGTGCGTGGTGGCCTGGGGCGCAGCGCCTTGCTGGCCGCGCTGGGCTATGCGCTGCAGGGCGTGGGCGAGCGGGTGCTGCTGATCGACCTGTGCCCAAGCAACTTGCTCGGGCTGCACTTCAACCTGCCGTTAGGTACGCAAGAAGGCTGGGCGCTGGCCGAGCGGCAAGGGCGGCCGGTTGGCGATGCCGTGTATGAAGTACTCGATGGCCTATGCCTGCTGCCGTTCGGCAACCTGCCAGATGGCGTGGCGCGCCCCATGCCCGACGCGCAGGCATGGCGCGCGCGTCAGGCCGAGCTGGCCGGGCATTTCGACTGGGTGTTGTTCGACCTGCCGCAGCTGCCGCCTGATACCGCTGGCCACAGCATCGAGACCGATGTTCGAGTACTGGTGGCCGAGGCCGAGATGGCCAGCCACTTGTTGCTCGGCCGCCAGCCGGTCGAGCGCTACGACATGCTGCTGGTCAACCGTTACGACCCGGCCAGCCGCTTGCAAAGCGACTTGTTGATGGTATGGCGTGACCTGTTCCGTGATCGCCTGCCGATTCAGGTGGTGCACCGCGACGAGGCGTTCCTCGAAGCGTTGGCATGCAAGGCACCGCTCGGCCATTACGCGCCGCATAGCCTGGCCTGCCGAGATGTGCAGAGCCTGGCGGTACGTTGCCTGACGAGGCGCCAGCCGTGACGTTGAGCCCCCTGTCGACCTACACCTGGTTCAGCGCGCGCGGTGCGCGCTTACCGGTCGCGTGCCTGTTTACCCTCGGCGTATGGCTGGCCTTCCTGTTTCTGCGCCTGGAGTCCCCCGCCTGGCAGGCGCTGTTGGCCGAGCGCCAGCGCCTGTACCCGCAACTGGCGGGCAAGCGTCCGAGCCTGGGCGACCCGGTCCGCCTGTTGATCCAGAGCCTGTGGCTGCTGCTAAGGCAGCAACCGGCGCAACACCGGCCAGGGTTCGCGCGGCGGGTCTGGGCCACCGTGCGCGAGCAGTTGCGGAATGCGCGACAGGTTGCGGGCCATTACCGCAGCCTGGTGATCGGCAGGTTGCAGCAGGTACCTGCCCGCTACCGTGGCAGTGCCTTCAGACATGAAGCCTCGGCACGCTTGCGCGGCTTGAGCGTGTTCGCCCGGCGGGCGTTCTACAGTGCGCTGACGCTGTGCGCGACCGGCCTGGCCCTGCTGTGCGTGACGGAGCCCTTCGGCTACCTGGCACAGCTGGTGTTCATCGGCCTGCTGCTGGGCATTGCCATGCTGGTGCGGCACATGCCGGGGCGTTTCCCGACACTGATGCTGATCGTGCTGTCGACGATCATATCCTGCCGGTATCTATGGTGGCGCTACACCGCGACCCTGAACTGGAACGACACCACTGACCTGGTGTGCGGGGTGATCCTGCTGGCGGCGGAAACCTATTCGTGGTTCGTGCTGATCCTGGGCTACATCCAGACCAGCTGGCCGTTGCAGCGCAAGCCGGCGAACCTGCCTGCCAACCTGCAGCACTGGCCAACCGTAGACCTGATGATCCCCACCTACAACGAAGATTTGTCGGTAGTGCGCACCACAGTACTGGCGGCCCTGGGCCTGGACTGGCCACGCGAATGCCTGCGGATCTATATCCTCGACGACGGCCGCCGCGATGCGTTCCGCGCGTTCGCCGACGAGGTGGGGGTGGGCTACATCGTGCGGCCGGACAGCAAGCACGCCAAAGCCGGCAACCTCAACCATGCGTTGGGTGTGACCGACAGCGAGCTGATTGCCATCTTCGACTGCGACCACGTGCCGGTGCGCTCCTTCCTGCAAATGACGGTGGGCTGGTTCCTCAAGGACCCGAAGCTGGCACTGGTGCAGACGCCGCATCATTTCTTTTCGCCCGACCCGTTCGAGCGCAACCTGGGTTCGTTCCGTCGCCGCCCCAATGAAGGGGAGCTGTTCTACGGCCTGATCCAGGACGGTAACGACATGTGGAACGCGGCGTTTTTCTGCGGCTCGTGCGCGGTACTGCGCCGCACCGCGCTGGAAAGCATCGGTGGTTTTGCCGTGGAGACCGTGACCGAGGATGCCCACACCGCCTTGCGCATGCACCGCCAGGGTTGGTCATCGGCCTACCTGAGCATCCCGCAGGCGGCCGGCCTGGCTACCGAGAGCCTGTCGGCGCACATCGGCCAGCGCATTCGCTGGGCACGCGGCATGGTGCAGATCTTCCGCACCGACAACCCCGTGTTCGGGCGTGGGCTGAGCCTGTTCCAGCGGGTGTGCTATGCCAATGCGATGCTGCACTTCCTGGCTGGCCTGCCGCGCCTGGTGTTCCTGACCGCACCGCTGGCGTTCCTGCTACTGCATGCCTACATCATCTACGCACCGGCGTTGATGATCCTGTTGTATGTGCTGCCGCACATGATCCACGCCAGCCTGACCAACTCGCGCATGCAGGGCAAGTACCGGCAAACCTTCTGGGGCGAGGTGTACGAGACCGTGCTGGCCTGGTACATCGCCCGCCCCACCACGGTCGCGCTGTTCGCCCCGAAAAAAGGCAAGTTCAACGTTACCGCCAAGGGCGGCCTGATGGAGCAGGAGCAGTTCGACTGGCACATCGCCCAGCCGTACCTGTGGCTTGCGGCACTCAACGTAGCGGGCCTGGGCTTTGCCGTGTGGCGCCTGTTCACCGGCCCGGCGGCAGAAATCGGCACGGTGATCGTCAGTTCGCTGTGGGTGGTCTACAACCTGCTGATCATCGGCGCCGCGGTTGCCGTGGCCGCCGAAGTGCGCCAGGTGCGCCGCGCCCACCGGGTGCAGATGCGCCTGCCGGCAGGCTTGGTGCTGGCCAGCGGTCACGCCTACCCGTGCACCCTGGTCGATTACTCCGATGGCGGTGTCGGCCTGCAACTGCACGACGGCCTTGCGCTGAAACCGGGGGAGCAGGTGCGCCTGCTGCTCAACCGTGGCCAGCGCGAGTTCGCCTTCCAGGCCTGTGTCACCCGTACGGTCGGGCAGCACGTGGGCCTGGTATTCAACGCGCTAAGCCAACAGCAGCGTATCGACCTGGTGCACTGCACGTTTGCTCGCGCCGATGCCTGGCTGGGCTGGAGCGAGCAGCATGAGGTCGAGCGCCCGCTGCGCAGCCTGGTCGATGTGCTGAAGTTGGGCGGTGTCGGTTACCTGCGCCTGCTAGAGCACCTGCCGCCGTGGGTACACGCGTGGCTGCAGCCACTGCGCGCGCTGGCACGTTGGCTGGCCAGCTACTGGCCCCGCACACCACGGGCTGTTCCTTCTTTGAACCTTGTTGATCGAGACGCATGATGACTGGTTATCCCGCGCGTACCTGGGGCCTGGCGATGGCGCTGCTTGCCGCTTTGTCGCAGCCTGCTGCTGCCGCCTCTGTAGCCCCGCTTGCCGAGCCAGCCGTACCCACGGTACCGAACTGGCCAGTGATGAAAACCTTCGAGCAGCTCGGGCATGCATCCGACAGCCTGTTGCTGGGGGTGCGCAACACTGAACACATCGAGTTCGGCGTGCGTCGCGACCGTCTGGTCACTGACGCCAGTCTGCAACTGGACTACACGCCTTCGCCAGCGCTGCTGCCGAACCTGTCGCATCTGCGCGTCTACCTCAATGACGAAATGATGGGCGTGGTGCCCGTGGAGAAGGACCAGCCTGGCCAGCGCGTGCGCCGCCAGTTGCCGCTGGACCCGAAGCTGCTCAGCGACTTCAACCGGGTACGCCTGGAGTTTGTCGGGCACTACACCGACATCTGCGAAGACCCGGCGCACAGCGGCCTGTGGCTGAACCTCAATCGCAAGAGCCAGGTGCAGTTGCACGAGCAGGCCCTGGCGCTGGACAACGACCTGGCGTATTTCCCGCTGCCGTTCTTCGATGCGCGTGATACCGGCAAAGTGGAACTGCCGGTGGTATTCAGTGGCGTGCCGAGCCTGGGTGAGCAACGCGCGGCGGCGATCCTGGCGTCGTACTTCGGCAGCCAGGCCGGTTGGCGCAAGTCAACCTTCCCGGTGCTGTACAACCGCCTGCCGGCGCGGGCGGGCACGCCAAAGCCAAGCATCGTGTTTGCCACCAACGACCGTCGCCCGGCCTTCCTCGCCGACCTGCAGCAGTTTCCGCCGGTGGATGGCCCGGTGCTGCAGATGATCGACCACCCGGATGACCGCTGGAGCAAAGTGCTGCTGGTACTGGGCCGCAACGACGATGATCTGGTCAAGGCTGCATCGGCGCTGGCGGTTGGGAACAACCTGTTCCGTGGCGCCCGGGTGAAAGTGGAGCAGATGACTGCCTTGCAACCACGTCAGCCTTACGATGCCCCCAACTGGACGCGCACCGACCGGCCGGTACGCTTTGCCGAGCTGCTGGACTACCCCGAGCAGCTGCAAGTCAGTGGCCTTCAACCTAGGCCGGTGACGCTGGAGCTGAACCTGCCGCCCGACCTGTTTGTCTGGCGAAACCAGGGCATCCCGCTGCGCACCCTATACCGCTACACGGCGCCTGCGGTGACCGACGAATCGCGCCTGAGCATCAGCGTCAACGACCAGTACATCACCAGCATGCCGCTGGTGGGCAATGACCGACGCAGCGGCACCCTCGAAGAAATGCGCCTGGCGGTGTTCTCCGGCGACAGCACTGCGTTGACCGAAAAGTCACTGGTGCCGGCGTTGAAAATCGGCGACCGCAACCGCCTGCGCTTTGATTTCAGCTTTGCCAGCACCTTGGGCAGCGCCCAGCGCGACCGTTGCCAGACATCCCTGCCGGTGGATGTGCGGGCAGCGATCGACGACAACTCCACCATCGACCTGTCCGGTTATCACCACTACATCGCCATGCCCGACCTGCGTGCATTTGCCCGCAGCGGCTTCCCGTTCAGCCGCATGGCCGACCTTTCCGAAACCCTGGTCATCATGCCGGGCAAACCCACGGCGATGCAGGTCGGCACCTTGCTCGATACCATTGGCGGGTTGGCCGGGCAAATCGGTTACCCGGCGCTGGGCCTGCAACTGGTGGATGACTGGAAGCAGGCCGCAGCGGCCGATGCCGACTTGCTGCTGATAGGCAGCCTGCCTGAAGCCCTGAGCGATGCGCCCAACCTTGGCCTGCTGCTCAGCGCCCAGCGTGACTGGTTGCTGCAAGGCCGCAGCGCAGGGCTGCCGGGAAGCCAGCGCTTCGACACCGGGGCGGTGCCTGCAAGCAGCCGCGTGGCGGTGAGCGCGCAGGCACCGATCGCGGCCATCACCGGTTTGAAGTCGCCGTTCCACCCGCAGCGCAGTGTCGTTGCCCTGTTGGCCAGCAGCGACAGCGATTACGGCTTGCTGCGCGATACGCTCGGCGATGTGGGCAAGCTCGATGCGGTGGCCGGTTCGGTAACGCTGGTGCGCAGCAGCGGCGTTACCAGCCAGTTTGTGGGCGAGCATTACTTCGTGGGTGCATTGCCGTGGTGGTTGCTGTTGTGGTTCCACTTGTCCGAGCACCCGGTGCTGCTGGCGGCGATCGCGGCCATTTGCGTGGTGCTGTTTGCCTTCCTGCTTTGGCGGGCACTGCGCTGGGCAGGCAAGCGCCGCCTGGGTGAGGCGGGGTGATCATGCGCCGATTGCTGGTGGGGCTGGTCACCTTCGGCCTGCCTTTCTTAGCCAATGCCGCGACGGCCTGTTCCTGGCCCGCCTGGGACCGCTTCAAGGCCGAGCTGGTGAGTGTGGACGGTCGGGTCATCGACCCGAGCGACGAGCGCCTGATCACCACCTCGGAAGGGCAGAGCTATGCGCTGTTCTTCGCCCTGGTAGGCAATGACCGGCAGGCCTTCGCGCAATTGCTGCGCTGGACCACCAACAACCTGGCCGAGGGTGACCTCGCCCGGCATCTTCCCGCTTGGCTGTGGGGCCGTAACAGCCAGCAGCAGTGGCAGGTGCTGGATACCAACAATGCCAGCGACGCCGACCTGTGGATTGCCTACAGCCTGCTGGAAGCGGGGCGGTTGTGGGGCGAACCGGCCTACACGCAACTGGGCCAGCGCCTGCTGTGGCGCATCGCTGCGCAGACCGTACGCAAGCTGCCAGGCCTGGGGGTGATGCTGCTGCCGGGCGACTACGGCTTCGAGGATGCCCGTGGCACGCGGCTTAACCCCAGTTACCTGCCGTTGCAACTGTTCGACCGCTTCAGCCTGGTGGACCCGCTGTGGGGCGAACTGGCGGCCAATACGCGGCGCTTGTGGCTGGCATCGTCACCCAAAGGCTTCGCCCCGGACTGGCTACTGTGGACGCCGGCCGGTGAGCTGGCAGCGGACCCACAGCATGGCAGTGGCGGTGATTACGATGCCATCCGGGTCTACCTGTGGGTTGGCATGCTGGCCAAGGACGCGCCCCAGCGTGCCGAGCTGGTGGCCCGCTATGCCCCGATGGCAGCATTGACCACACGCGACGGGCTGCCGCCCGAGCACGTGGATGCGCGCAGCGGTGCTGCCAGCGGCCATGGCCCGGCCGGTTTCTCTGCGGCCTTGCTGCCTTTGCTGGCGGCTTCTCCCGAGCACGTGGCTGGCCTGGCAGCGCAGCGGCAGCGTTTGCATCAGCAGCCGGTCGAGGCCAAGGCGTACTACAGCCAGGTGCTGGCGCTGTTTGGCCAGGGTTGGGATGAAGCCCGTTACCGTTTTGACTCGCACGGCCACCTGCTGCCGGCCTGGAGTGCGCCATGCAGCGAATGATCGGCGTGCTGATGCTGGCGACGGTGGCTTGCCAGGCCGTCGCACAACCCAAGGACGCCGGGGAGCAGCGCCAATGGCTGCTGGACCAGGTGCGCCGGGGCGAGGCGCTGCACCGCGACGACCTGGTGCGTGATGCACTGGGCCGCCTGCAGCTGCTGGAGCCACGCAACCCGGATGTGTTGCTGGCGGCCTTGAGCCTGGCATTGCGCGAAAAGAACATCACCGAGGCCGAACAGCTGAGTGCCAGGATCAATGCCTTGGCACCCGGTAGCCTGCAAGCGCGCCAGGCCGCGCGCCTGCTCGCGTTGCAGCAGCCAGAGACTGCGCGGCGCTTGCAGCAGGCGCGCCTGCTGGCCGTTACCGGGCGCAATCAGGAGGCGCTGGCGGTTTATGAGCAGCTGTTCGCCGGCGAGCCGCCCAGCCTTGAGCTGGCCCTGGATTACTGGCGCGTGCGCGGCAACCTGCCAGGTCAGCGGCCCGAGGCGATCAGGCAGTTGCAGCAGCTGGACCAGCAGTACCCCGGCAGTGCCGGGTTGCGCCAGACCCTGGCTGGCTGGCTGTTCGCCGAAAAGCGTGACCGCGAAGCGCTGGCACTGCTCGATCAGCTGGCGCGCGACCCCGGCGCCCGGGATGCTGCCGCCCAGCGGGAGTTCGACTACCTGTCCGGGCAAGCGGTGAGCAGCACCAGCGCAGCGGCCTGGCAAGCCTTCCTCAAGCGCTACCCGGCTTCGCCGCTGCTGGCACAGGCCAGCGCCAACCTGCAACAGCAGCGCACGCTGTTGGCCGACCCGTCCTGGCAGGCGGGCCAGCGCGGCAAGGCGTTGCTCGACAAGGGCCGAAATGCCGAAGCCGAAGTACAGCTGCGTCGGGCGCTGCGCCGGTACCCGGACGATGCCAGCCTGCACGGCGCCCTGGGTTATGCGCTGATGCGTCAGGGCCGTTACGAAAACGCCAACACAGCGTTCCGGACGGCGAGTGCCAAGGAACAGGACACCTACTGGATCAGCCAATGGAAGGACCTGGAGTCGTCCAGCCAGTATTGGGCGCAACTTCACAACGCTGAGCGCGCCCTGCAGGCCAACAACCTGCGAGGCGCCCGAGCACTGTACTTGCAGGCGCGCCAGCAACGCCCGAAAGATGAGTACGCCTTGCTCGGCCTGGCCGATGTTTCGCTGGCTGAAGGCGATGCGATTGCCGCCGAGCGGCAGTTCCTGCAAGTGAGGCGCATGGCACCGGATAATGAAAGCGCCGTGCGTGGCCTGATCCGTGTGTACCAGGCGCAATCGCCAGCCAAGGCGCAGGCGTACCTGGACAGCCTGCCGACTCGCCAGCAGGTGCAGTTCGCCAGTTTGCGTCGCAGCCTGGAACTTGCACGCCTGCGTCAGCAGGGTGAGCAGGCGCTGCAACGCGAAGACTGGGCAGCGGCTAGCCAGGTGCTGGCCCAGGCCACTGCCTTGGCCCCCGATGAGCCTTGGCTGGTGTATCAGTTGGCCAACAGCCTGCGTCACCAGGGCCGCACCGCCGAGGCCGATGCGGCCTTCGCCAGACTGGTGCAGCACCAGCCGCGCGACCCAGCAACCCGCTATGCCCATGGCCTGTTCCTGGAGTCCAGCGACCGTGATGCCTTGGCCCTGGACAGCCTGGGTGCAGTGCCGCAGGCAGCCTGGAGCGCTGACATGCATGCCCTGCAGCAGCGCATTCAGCGCCGCGTGACCCTGGCCTCGGCGCAGCAGCTGCAGGCTCAAGGCCGCGTTACTGAGGCGACAGCCATGCTTGAAGCCAGCCTGGCGCGTGGAGAAGGCGGCCCCGACGACCTGATATTGTTGGCCGACTGGGCGGCAGCGCGCGGTGAGCCTGACAAGGCTCGTGGTTATTACCAGCGTGTGCTGGCCATACAGCCCGGGCGACCGGAAGCGCGCCTTGGCGTGATCGAAAGCGCGGTGGCTGAAGGCAATCTGACCAAGGCCCGGCACATGATGACCGTGCAGGTGCCACAGGTGGCCGCCGATGACAGCAACGCCCAGCGGCGCCTGGCGGCTGTCTGGGTGGCCTTGGGCAATCACGACCAAGCGGCCGCGCTGCTCGACCGGCTTGCAGCGCAGCAGCCCCGGCCTGACCCATTGTTGCGCCGGGACGCTGCCCGCCTGGTGGCGCAGCACGAGCCGCAACGGGCGCTGGACCTCTACGCCGCAGCAATGGCCGATGCGCAGTTGCTGGACCGTGCTGCCGCCTCGCCACGGGATGACCGTGCCCTGACGCTGGCCAGCCGTGAACAGGACGCCGACGACTGGCTGGCGCGTAGCCTGCGCAGCGACGTCGATGCGTTGTATCGCCAGCGGAATACCCATGTGACGCTGATGCACGACTACGGTTGGCGCCAGGACGACGGTACGCCGGGCACCTCCGAGCTGAGTACCCAGTCGACCTTGTTGCATGTCGATACCCCTTGGCAGGACGGCACCGCCTTTGCCCGTGTTGAGCGCATCGGCATGGATGCAGGCTCGTTCGAGCAGAACGATCAGGGCCGCTACACACCCGACTTCGGTAGCTGCCAGTTTGTCGGCCGGACCGCTGACGGGAAATCGCTGCCTGCGTGCTCCGGCGGCTCGCAGACCGCTGATGGCAGCGTGCTGGCGCTGGGTTGGCAGGGCGGCCGTTGGGCGGTCGACCTGGGCACCACCCAGGGCTATGCGGTCAATAACTGGCTGGGTGGCGCAACGCTCAGCGGAGACCTCGGTCAAGTTGGCTGGTCGCTGACTGCATCGCGGCGGCCCATGAGCAACTCGCTGTTGTCGTTTGCCGGCGCACGCGACCGCCCGACAGGCGTGCGTTGGGGCGGTGTCACAGCCAATGGCGGCACGCTTGGCCTGAGCTGGGACCAAGGGGGCGACAACGGTGTCTGGGCCAGCGTGGGGCATCACTGGCTGTATGGCGAAAACGTTGCCGACAACCAGCGCACTCGGGCCATGGCCGGCTATTACCACCGAGTGGTGGAAAGGGCCGACGAGCGTGTGCGTGTTGGCCTGACGCTGATGCACTGGCGCCATGACAAGGACCTGGGCGGCTACAGCCTGGGGCAGGGCGGCTACTACAGCCCACAGCGTTACACGTCGGTAGGCGTGCCGGTCAGTTACGCCTGGCGCAACTACGACTGGTCGCTGTTGCTGGAGGGTTCGGTCAGTTGGTCCCAGGCCCACAGTGGCAGCAGCCGGTTGTACCCGGACGCCCACGTCAATCGCAGGGTGCTGGCGCAATATGACGTTGACTCCAACATTTATGCCATGAGCGAAGCCAGCGACAGCAGCGGGCTGGGCTACCGCCTGCGCGGCCTGTTCGAACGGCGCCTGAGTGATCGGTGGGTACTGGGCGGCGGCTTCGACTGGCAGCACAGCGATGACTACGCGCCTAGCCATGCCATGCTCTACCTGCGCTACCTGTTCGAGCCGTGGCGGGGCAACCTGGCCTTGCCGGTAACGCCGCTGGAGCCTTACAGCGAGTGGCGTTGACGGCAATACCTGCTTGCGCTGCTACACGGGCCGATGCAGACCAAGGGTTGACACCAGGCACGTCGCCCCACCATTATCCAGCCATACCTACGCAACGGGTTTGCCAGCATGTCCATGTCCAACCACGCCATTTCCGCTTCGGGCTTCATTGCCCAGGCAGAGGCGTGCGTTGCCGTTGCCAAGAAATCCAAGAAACAGCCGCTCATCTGACCGAGGCGCGCTGTCTCGTCAGGTGGGCTGACGAGACAGAAGGCGCCAGGTATCCCTGCCAGACCACTTCGACTCCTCACCCGCTGACGCTGACTTTCGGTCAACATCAGGAGTTTTTGCATGTCGAATTTCCGTGGTATCTGGATTGCCCTTGTCACGCCCATGCGCGCCGATGAAGTGGACTTCGCCGCACTGGAAAAGCTGGTGAAGAAGCTGCTCGAAGACGGCGTGGCCGGTTTTGTGGTGTGCGGTACCACGGGGGAGGCGGCGGCACTGTCCAAGGCCGAGCAACTGGCTGTGCTGGATGCCGTGCTGGCCTGGGCGGCGCCAGGCCAGGTGGTGATGGGCCTGTCGGGTTACAACCTGCGTGAGCTGCTGGCCTTCCAGGCTGAAATCCAGCGGCGTGACATTGCTGGGCTTCTGGTACCGGCGCCTTGCTACATCCGCCCTTCGCAGGCCGGCATAGAGGCCTTCTTCAATACCGTAGCGAATGCCGCCAGCGTGCCGTTGATCGTATACGACATCCCGTACCGCACCGGCGTGCGCATCGAGCGCGAAACCTTGCGCCGGATCGTGCGCCACCCCCGTATCGCGGCAGTCAAGGACTGCAGCGGCGACAGCGAAACCACCATGGCCTTGATCCAGGACGGTCATGCCCAAGTGCTGGCCGGTGAAGACCTGCAAATATTCAACAACCTGTGCCTGGGCGGTGCAGGGGCCATTTCGGCTTCGGCCCATGTGCATACGCACCTTTACGTGCGGATGCTGCGGCAGGTGGATAGTGGCGACTGGGCGGCTGCGCGTGGCACGTTCTACCAGTTGCTGCCCTGGATCAGGATGGCCTTTGCCGAGCCCAACCCGGCCGTGGTCAAGGCGGCATTGCAGTTCCAGGGCTTGATGACCGACGAGCTGCGCGAGCCGATGCAGCCTTGCACTCAAACGACCAGAGACAAACTGCTGGCTGTGCTGGCGCTTCCCGATGCCCTGTAGGCGATGGCCCAGCCTTTGCCTCCCACGAAAAAGCCAGGCATCAGGTCTGGCAGGTGATCAGAAAAAGTAGAGCTGGGTGGGGTTGTCGCGCAATATCAGAGCTCGAGTCTGTTCCTTTGGTGCCCAGTGCATCAGCAGGTCGAGGATCAGCGCATCATCGGGTTTCTGTTTGACGGGCAGCGTCGGGTGCGGCCAGTCACTGCCCCATAGCATGCGATCAGGGCGATGGCTTATCAATGTACTGGCGACTCTGCCGACATCCTCGAACAGCGGTGCTCCGGTCTTCGAGCGCAGGTAGGGAGCCGACAGTTTGATCCATGCTCGGTCGGTGTCCAGCAGCCGCACCAGCGCGGCGAAAGCCGGCGACTTCAGCGCTAAGGGCTGCGGTACATGGCCCATGTGGTCGATAACGATTTTGCCCGGCAATGCCAGCAAGCGTGGGGCAATCTCGGGCAGTAGCGGCCCGGGAGCGACCTGCACGTTCCAGCCCATTTCGCCGACTCGCGCGGCCAGGCTTTCCAGCCCATCGAGTGCCTGGTTGCCAACGCTCAGGTTGAAGCGGATACCCCGCACGCCCGCCTGGTGTAATTCGGCAAGCTGCGTGTCGGTAATCGCACTCGACACAACCGCCACGCCTCGGGCGTCGCCCCCACTGCGTAACAAACCCTCGAGCATCACGCGGTTATCGGTGCCGTAGGTTGACGGCGTGACGATGACCATGCGGCGGATGCCCAGGCGCTCCTGCAACCTGCGGTAATCCTGCAGCGAGGCGTTCGGCGGCAGCAGGGTAGCGCCAGATGCGGCCGGGATGCGGCTGTCGTAAAGGTGCATGTGGCAGTCGATGCTGCCTTCAGGCGGCGTCAGGCGGGGGGGCGCATCGCCTTTGCTGAACGGCGCATCGGCCATGGTGCCCATGGAGGCGACAGCGCCCAGTGCGCCGGTGGCGAGCAAGAATTGGCGACGAGACAACGTCATGGCTATTCCTCTTTTCTTGTAATTATGAAAGACGATGCCCACGTTCATGAGGCAGGAAAGTGGGCATCGAGGTGCGGCTTGTGCGGTTTATTTTGCGCTGGCGGCGCCGGATGTTTCAGCTTGCTCGCGCTGGCGCTTTCGGCCGATTACCAGTACCGCGACACCGGCTACGGTGCACAGCGCGGCCAATGGCATCAGCGCCAGAGAGTAGCTCCCAGTGGCATCGTGAATGGCGCCGTAGGCATTGACCATGAGGCCACCGCCGATGAGGTTGGCCATGGCGCCCACGGCTGCAAGGCCCGCAGCAGCGGTCGAGGAAGACAGCCAGCCAGACACCAGCGCCCAGAACGGCCCTTTCATCGAGTAGGCACCGACCAGAACCATGGTCAGCATCACTATTGTTGCTGGCAGCGACGAGGTGAACAAAGTCATCAACAGTCCTGCCGCGATCAGCAGCATGGTCATTGCGGTGTGCCAGCGACGCTCGCCGGTACGGTCGGAGCTGCGACCCCAAATGATCATCAGCACCGAGGCTATGCCGTAAGGGATGGCGTTCACCAGTCCGATCTCCATGGCACTGAGGCCAAAGGTTTTCAGTAGCTGAGGGGCCCATACGCTCATGGTGCTGCCTGCGGCAGAAGCACCCGAGTAGATCAGTGCCAGCACCCAGATGTCTTTGTGGCGCAGCAGTTTCCACAGCGAGATATGGCCGATGGCGGTCTTTTTCGACGCTTCTTCAGCCAGGCGCTTGATGAGCCAGCCGCGCTGCTCGTCACTGAGCCACTTGGCCTGCTCGGGGCGATCGGTAAGCACAAACAGGCAGGCGATGCCCAGCAGAACGGCAGGGATACCTTCCAGAATGAACAGCCAGTGCCAGCCGCGCATGCCCATCCAGCCATCCAGGCTCAGCAGCAACCCTGACAGCGGTGAACCTATGAAATTGGCAGCCGGGATGGCCACCATGAACAGCGCCACCATCCGCGCACGGTAGGCCGACGGCAGCCAGTAGGTGAGATACAGCAGTACACCCGGAAAGAATCCGGCCTCTGCCGCGCCCAGCAGAAAGCGCATCACGTACAAGGAGTTGGCGCCCTGCACAAACGCCGTGCCTGCCGAGATCAGGCCCCAGGTAATCATGATGCGGGCGATCCAGATGCGAGCACCGTAGCGTTGCATGGCCAGATTGCTGGGCACTTCGACCAAAAAATAGGCAAAGAAGAACAGGCTGCTGGCAAAGCCGAAGATCTTGGCCGTGAGCTGCAGGTCCTCGTTCATCTGCAAGGAGGCCATGCCAATGTTGCCGCGGTCGATGATTGCGATCAGGTAGCAGACGATCAGGAACGGCAGCAGGCGCCAGGCGACTCGGCGCATGGTGCTGCGTTCGAGTTCATTTGGCAGGGATGTTGCTGAAGTCATGGTGCTCTCCAATTGTTTTTTTTCTGGAGTGATGCGTCGTGAACGCGTCGCTTTTCACCAAGCGGGCGCGTGAAGCGTGGAGTGATCAGTTGGCGAACAGGTGGCGGTTGACCACGCAACGCGGGTCCAGAGCATTACCCGCCCAGACATCGAGAATCTGTTTCAGCGCTACCAGGCCCACACGGTCCCGGGCCTCGGTGGTGTTGGCGCCGACATGCGGCGTGGCGACCAAGGTCGGCAGGCCCCACAACGGGCTGTCGGCAGGCGGCGGCTCGGGGTTGAAGGTGTCCAGGCCGGCACCGGCGATGCGGCGTTCGCTGAGCGCTTTGACCAGGGCGTTAGTGTCGATCAGCTCGCCCCGGGCGGTATTGATCAGGATGGCACCTGGGCGCATGCGCTCAAGCTGGGCAGCGCCGATCAGGTTGTGGTTGGTCTCGGTCAGTGGGCAGTGCAGGCTGATGATATCGCTATCAGCCAGCAGGCGATGGAAATCCTCTTCACGTTCAACGTGCGGGCGGTCTGGCAGTTGCTTGAGGTAAGGGTCAAATACCTTGACTTTCATGCCCAACGGCGACACCAGGTCCATGAGGATGCCGCCGATCGAGCCCAGGCCAATCAGGCCCAAGGTTTTGCCCGAGAGCTCGATGCCGTTGGCAGAAGCCTTGTCCCAATGCCCGTCACGCATGCGCGCGTCCAGCAGTGCGGTTTGGCGGGCCACGCTGAACATCAGGGCGAAGGCCAGCTCGGCCACCGACTGGGCGTTGGCGCCTACGGCGATCGATACCGGGATGCAGCGGTCTGCGGCGGCCTGGATGTCGATGGTGTTATAGCCCACGCCGTGCTTTGCGATCACTTTCAGTTTGTCCGAGGCCTCGATCATGGCGCGGGTCAGGTTGCCCTGGCGTACCACGATGGCATCGGGCTGTTCGGCGCGAATGATGGCTTCCAGTTCTTCGGCTGGCAGGTAGGGCGTGGTGGGAACGATTCTGACGCCCTGTTCGGCGGCAAGGTTCATGGCCTCGGCGGCAAGCTCTGGGCCGGTCAGCAGAATGGTGCGGGACATCGTGGGTACCTTGTTCTTGTCAGGGGCAGTCAGCCGCGCATCTGCGGCAATGGTCTAAACCCTATCATAATGAAACGCTGTTGCAAGAAAATTAAAATCTATCGCGTAGACAGGCGGGTCTAGGCTGAAAAATCTCATTGCAATGATTTTAATGAAATGACATTCTAAAAACACATTCGGCAGCAGCCGATGACATCGAATAACACCAAGAGAGGTATGTCACATGAGCATTGGCTTCCAAGTGCTTGAGCGCCCGCGTAAGGTTGGCGAGGAGTGGGTTGCACGCTACCGTGAGGTTCCGGTCGCTAATGTCAGCGACTCGATGAATCGCATGACGGCTGGTGGAGCCCGCTTGCGCCCCATGCATCGCCAAGGCGTACTGTGCGGCCCGGCCTTGACCGTCAAAGCCCGTCCAGGTGACAACCTCATGCTGCACTACGCGATCGACATCGCTCAGCCGGGCGATGTGATCGTGGTCGATGCCGGCGGCGACCTGACCAACGCGCTGATCGGTGAAATGATGGTGGCCTACGCGGTCAAGCGTGGCGTGGCTGGTATCGTCATCAATGGCGCCATCCGCGATGCTGCCAACATCGGCGCGGGTGAATTCCCGCTGTTCGCTGCAGGTGTTTCGCACCGTGGTCCTTACAAGGATGGCCCGGGCGAGATCAACGTGCCGATCGCCATCGATGGTATGGTGATCGAGCCGGGCGACCTGGTGATCGGTGATGACGATGGCTTGCTGTGCGTGCCTTACGACCATATTTCCGAGGTTTACGCAGGTGCCACCGCCAAACACGCTGCCGAAACCGCGCAGATGAAAAAAATTGCCCAAGGCACCAACGACCGCTCCTGGGTCCTGGAGTCCTTGAAGAAGAAAGGCTGCCTGCTTCCAGGCTGATTCAGCTCCACCTGCGCACCTTGCGATGGGGTGCGCAGTGGCTGATGGACCGGTGTTGGTCGCGGGGCTATTGAGGATTCCAAGACTTGACCGATTTATCACCACAGCACCGCACGCGCTGGCCCGCCGCTGTGCGGGCGCTCTCTCATCGCAACTTCCAGATCTATTTCGTCGGCCAGGGTGTTTCCACGCTGGGCAAGTGGGTGCAGCAGGTTGCATTGGCTTGGCTGGCCTATCACCTGACCGGTTCGGCCGTGCTACTGGGGCTGATCACCTTTCTGTCGTTGGCGCCGCAACTGGTCATCGGCCCGCTAGCGGGAGCATGGATCGATCGCCACGACAAGCGCCGGCTGCTCATCATCGTGCAAATGATCTTGATCGTGCAGTCGCTGGTGCTGGGCGTCGCAACCTGGCTGGGCTGGGTGGACGGGCCGTTCATCGCCGGCATGGCCCTGCTGCTAGGCCTGCTCAACGCCCTTGAAACGCCACTGCGCCAGGCGCTGATCGGCAGCTTCGTCGACAACCCGGGCGACCTGCCGAATGCGCTCGTGCTCAATGCCATGCTGATCAATGCCGCGCGCTTCGTTGGCCCGCCACTGGCCGGGGCGCTGATTGCCTTTGCCGGGGAAGCAGCCTGTTTCCTGCTCACTGCCGTGGCTTTTCTCGCGCTGTTGGGTGGCTTGCTCAAGGTCCGCGGTACTGCCAGCCCCAAGGCCGGCGGCTCAACCGCTCAGGTGTTCCGCGAGGGTCTGCACTATATGTGGCAGACCCGCAACGTGCGCCAGCTGTTGGTCAACGTGATCATGATCAACTTGCTGGCTTCCTGTTACGCGGCACTGTTGCCCATCCTGGCCAGCGCGGTGTTCGCCGGAGATGCGCGGGTGTTGGGTTGGCTATGGGGGGCTGCAGGAGCGGGGGCGTTCGTGGCGACGCTGGTGTTGGCGGTAGGCGGCGCCTTGCCACGGCTGCGACAGTTCACCGAGGTCGGGGCGCTTTCGTGCGGGGTCGCCTTGATGGGCCTATGGTTGGCGGGGGAGCTGCCGCTGGCACTGCTGGCGTTGGCGGTATTGGGTTTTGGCATCACATTGAGCAACGTCAGCACCAACATGCAGTTGCAGAGCGGCGCGCCCAGCCATTTGCGCGGCCGGGTCATCGCCTTCTACATTGCCATGCGCTTTGGTTTCGAGGCTTTGGGCGGCATGGCCGCAGGTTTGATCGCCGCTCGATGGGGCGCGCCGGAGGCACTGGGGGTCGCCGGCGCGGTGCTGATGCTGGGGCTGTTGGGGCAGTACCTCATGTACCGCCGCCATTGATTGCTCAGACAGCATGGCCCTGGGGGGCTTGCCGTTTGGCCGGGTCGCCCAGCAAGACCATCAGGATGATGCCGATCACCAGTATGGCTGCCACTGCGAAGAACGGTATGACGAAGCTGTGAGTGGCGTCCTTGATCATGCCGATCATGAACGGCCCGGTGAAACCACCCAGGTTGCCGATCGACACGATCATCGCCAGGCCGCCGGCGGCTGCGCGGCCGGTGAGGAAGGTCGAAGGGATGGCCCAGAAGGTGGCCTGGAACGACAGGATGCTGGCCACTGCGACGCACAGCGCAGCGATCTTGACCAGCGGGTCTGCTGCTAACGCGGCTGCGACCAAGGCGAGGGCGGCGATAGCCAGCGCGCCAACCACGTACGGCAGACGCTGTTCGCTACGGTTGGCCAAGCGTGCCCAGAGGGTCATGGCGATAGCGCCCAGGAGGTAAGGCACTGCGACTACGAAGCCCAGCTTGTCCGCGGAGATGCCCAGCCCCTTGATGATCTGCGGCAACCACATGCCGATGCCGACCGAGCCCACGATGCAGCAGAAGTTGACCGCCGCGAGGGTGAACACCCTCGGGTTGGTCAGTGCCGAGCGCAATGTATGGCCATGGTTTGCCCCGATCGACTGCTGCTCTTGCGAAATCCGGTTGCCTAGCCATTGCTTCTCACGCTCGCTCAGCCACTTGGCCTTTGCCGGGCTGTCGACCAGCACCCACAGGCAGGCGATCCCCAGCAGCACGGCCGGCAAGGACTCCGTGACCAGCAGCAGTTGCCAGTTCTTCAGGCCCATCACGTCGTGTTGCAGCATCAACCAGCCGGACAGCGGTGAGCCGATGATGTTGGCGGTGGGAATGCCCAGCAGGAAGGCTGCGGTCGCCTTGGCGCGCCACTTGCCCGGGAACCAGTAGGTGAAGAACAGATAGATGCCGGGGGTGAAGCCTGCCTCGGCGACGCCCAGCAGGAAGCGCAGGATGCTGAAGCTGACCGGCCCGGTAGCGAACGCCGTGGCCATCGAAAGCAAGCCCCAGGTAACCATTATGCGGGCGATCCACACCCGTGCGCCAAAGCGTTGCAGCAGCAGGTTGCTGGGCAGTTCGAAGATGAAATAGCCGAAGAAGAACAGCCCGGCTGCCCAGCCGAACATCGTGGCGGTCAGGCCCAGGTCCTGGTTCATGGAGATGGCCGCGAAGCCGACGTTGGTGCGGTCCAGGTAGCTGATGACATAGCAGCAGAAAATGAACGGCAGCAGGCGCCACAGCACGCGGCGCATCAGGCGTTCGCCTTCGGCCTCACTCAGCGGGGGTAGATTCGGATTTTGATCGTTCATGTCGTCTGGTCTTCTTGTAGTTGTCGTCAGTGAAGCGGGGCGTTGTCAGCAGTGCGAGAACATCGCAAGGCCCGGAGCCTTGGTCCTGACCTGCAAGATGCTGCCCGTCTCGGATTCGGTGATGAACAAGGTCTGGCCGTCGTCGCCGCCAAAGGCGAGGTTGGTGTTGCTGATCCCTGCGCAGGAGACGATGCGTTCCAGTGGCTCGGCGACTTTCGACAGCTTCCACACCGAACCGAAACCGGTGTGGGCGATGTAAAGGTTGCTTTGGGCATCCAGGGCAAGTCCGTCAGGCCCACCCAGCCCGCCGTGCAATTGGGCGAACACGCCGACCTTGCCGACGATCGAGCCATTGCCCAGGGGAATGCGCCAGATCTGTTGGGCACGGGTCACGGCCACCAGCAGGTGGTTGAGGTGGGGGTCGTAGACGATGCCGTTGGGGCTGGGGATAGTGCCTAGCAGGCAAGTCAGGTTGCCCCCGGCGTCGAGCTTGTACACCCGACCTGTGGCGTCTTGCAGGCCAGTCTGACCTTGGTCGGTGAAAAACAGGTCGCCGTTGGGGGCGAACACCAGATCATTGACACCCTTGAAGCCCTCGGAACCGGCCGAGTCGAGCAGCGCCTCGATAGCACCTGTCTGGGGGTCGAGCACCATGATTCCACGCTTGTAGTCGGTGATGAAGATGCGACCGTCCTGGTGAATCTTCAGGCCATTCGGCCAGCCATCGTACTGGCACACCAACTCCCATTCGCCTTGGGGCGAGATGCGGAAAATTCGCCCGTTGGGAATGTCGGTCACGTACAGATGGCCTCGGCGATCGAACGATGGGCCTTCAAGGAACGAGTCGATGGCACGGCCCTGGCGGTTGGCATTGGCCCAGGCAGTCGGGCGCGGGGTGCGGAAGCGGTCGGGCAGGCGGGTGAATACCGTAGTTTCTACCGTGGGAGGGGCAGCAAAGAAGCTCATGGGCGCTCCTGTAGGGCCAGTGGACGCCAAGGCGTCCGGATTGTTGTTTTGATTTGTTTAATGCAACGGCGTTGCAAAATAAACCATAACCGGACGAAGGGTGAAGCGAATTGTGGTGATTCTTTTCGCTAAGGCTCGCTTTATGGTGCGCCTGTTGACGAATTGAGGGTAATCTGACTCCGTATAAAGGAAACGTCGTTTCAAAAAAAATAATAACTGTTCCTCGGAGTAGCTTTTCTTGAAAGCCCAACATTCGACCTGTCGCATTGCACTGGCAGCCATTGGCGGCGTCATCGGCCTGCCTGCTCAAGCCGATCTGATCATCGACAGCCATGCGCAACTGTCGATGCGCAATTTTTACTTCAACAGCGATAACCGAGAGGGCGCGGCGGCGCCTTCTAAAACCGAGGAGTGGGCCCAAGGTTTTCTGCTCGACCTGCGCTCGGGCTTTACCGAGGGTGTGGTTGGGTTCGGCGTGGACGCCACGGCCATGTTGGGCCTGACGCTGGACAGCGGCAGGGGACGGCATCTGGGCGGCAGCATGATTCCTTCCGATGGCGATGGCGCAGCTGACCACTGGAGCAGCGCCGGCCTGACCGCCAAGATGAAATCTTGACCGATGACAGCTCGTTGACCACTGACCTGCGCTATTTCCGCACCCGTGCGGACGGCGCCAACGGCAGCAGCTCGGGGCGTAGCCAAGGCTATACCACCGGGGGTTACATCGCGGGTGGCGATGGCGAAATCGACAATGATCTCTGGAGTGCGGCGTTCAGCTATCGACTGCGAGGCCACTCGCTGACCCTGGGGTATCAAAGCGTTTCCGACGATAGCAACTTTGTGCAGGTCAACCAGGGTTCGATCGACAAGGGGGCTGGCGGCAGCAGCCTGTATTTGTGGACTGACAAGATGCTGCTCAGCTTCACGCGCGCGGGTGAGCGTACCGGTATGAGGCACTGGTCGACAGCGGGTAGTCAGCGCCCTCAACTCAAGGCGCTGAACATACCCTCATGTGACACCGATTGACCCCTTGCCAGCAGGCGCAGCCATTGCCCTGCTGGCTTTTTTATCTGGCCCACGGCGCATGCTACGTTGGCGGGGGCCGACCGTTGTCGGATAATGGGGTTTTTCTGCCCTCGCGTTGAATGGAGGGCCTCAATCGTGTGAGGTTTTGCAAATGGCAAAAGCGCGGCCGCGTCCAGCGGTGAATGGTGTGGCATCGGCAGACCGTGTTTTGACCGTGCTGACCGCTTTTCAGATAGGCGACTCTGCGCTGAGCCTTGTCGAGCTGGTTGAGCGTACCGGGCTGATCAAAAGCACGATCATGCGCTTGATGGTGTCTCTGGAGAACCACGGGTTCATTACCCGCATGGCTGATGGTCGCTATCAGTTGGCGAGTGAAGTCATGCGTTTGAACGCTGTATACCAAGAAGCGCTGGACCTCGAAAAACACGTGATGCCACGCTTGCATTACCTGGCTGAACAGTCGGGTGAAACTGCTTCATTTTATGTACGTCACGGTGCGTATCGGATGTGCCAATATCGCGTCAACTCATCGCATCGACTGCGTTTGAACCTGCAACCTGGTGACATGCGTCCGATGGATGAAGCAGCGGGTGCGCAGGCCTTGCGCGCTCCCTATGAAATCGGGATTGACTTGCAAAAACCTTACTACTCCAAAGGCGCAACGGACCCTCATGCTGCTTCGATGGCGCTGCCCATCTACGGTGCCCAACAGGAACTCATGGGCGCCCTTGTCATTTCAGGGCCTGCGAGTCGTTTGACGGAAGAGTACGCAGAAAGCCTCAAGCCCATGTTCTTCGAAGCGGCACGTGATCTGATGCGAAGCTTGGGCTTCAAGTCTGCGTCTTTGGAGTCCGCTTGAGTCAATAAGCTCGCTGTAAGGTATCTGGCTGCGGACGGCCTCAGGGCGGGGCACAGATCTGAAGCGTTCTCCTCAGCCAGACGCGTGTCACCTGCGCCCAGCCGTACTTGACGGCCTTGTGAAAGGCCGGTGGGGTTGTTCATGGGGTATTTGCCTGTTGTGATGCGCGGGTTCAGTAATTGCCATTCGGCCAGTCGGTGTAGCCCTTGGCTCCGCCGCCGTAATAGCGCTCTCTGGGAGCGATGCTCAGCTCAACACCACGGTGCTGCAGCACAATCTTGCCACCTTTGGCATGCACAGCGTCGGTGACCTTCTTCCAGCCAGCCGTCTGTTCGGCGCTCCAGATACCGGCGGTTGCAGCGTGGCCACGGCCTAGGGCGCTGATGTTGGTTGCCTCGGCGGTGATCAGGGCAGCGCTGGCGCGCTGAGGGCTTTCTTACGCACGGATGCTCATCATACGGGAAGACAGCGGCTTTACATTCATCCCGTATGATAATAGGGTCGTAATCATACGAGGTGTATGTATTTGGGGCCCAGGCGTACGCAGGCCATTCGATAAGGAGAGTCGAGCATGTTCACAACCTACCGCGCATTGTTCCAGGCAAAGGGGGCCAAGGGTTTTGTTCTGGCGGGCCTTCTGGCCCGTATTCCGCTGCCGATGACGGGTATAGGCATCATTACCCTGTTGTCGCAGATCCGCGGCAGTTACGGCCTGGCGGGTGCAGTGGCAGCCACCTTCGTATTGACCTATGCCCTGTTGTCGCCTCAGGTCTCGCGTCTGGTCGACCGCTTCGGCCAGCGCCGGGTATTGCCAGCCGCCGCCGGGCTCAGCGTGCTGGGCATTCTCCTTCTGCTGGCGTGCAGCTATTGGCAGACGGCGGACTGGGCGTTATTCGCTGGCGCCGCCCTGGCCGGCTGCATGCCGAGCATGTCGGCCATGGTGCGTGCCCGCTGGACTGCGATCTACCGCGGTAAGCCTCAGTTGCAGACAGCCTTTTCGCTAGAAACCGTACTCGATGAAGTTTCCTTCATTGCCGGCCCGCCCATTTCGGTGGGGCTGAGCGTGGCGGTAGTGCCGCAAGCAGGACCACTGGCCGCCGCGGTGCTCCTGGCCATTGGTGCGCTCGCACTGGCCGTGCAGGTCAGCACTGAGCCGCCAGTCAGGGCTGACGCCGACATGGAGCAAGGTAGCGTGTCGATCTTCAGCCTCGCCGATGTGCGCCTGCTGACCTTGCTGATGGTCGCGATGGGCGTGATCGTCGGTACTGTCGACATCGTCAGCGTGGCGTTTGCCGAGCTGATGGGCATGCCGGCTGCGGCGAGTTTCGTGCTGTCGTGCTATGCCATCGGCTCCTGCGTAGCGGGGCTGGTGTTCGGTGCCCTGAAACTCGATACGCCACTGCGCAAGCTGCTGCTAGTGGGGGGGCTGGCGACCGCGGCGACCACCTTGCCGCTGCTGCTGGCAGGCAACATCATCGGGCTGGCCGCAGCAGTCCTGGTCGCGGGCCTGTTCTTTGCGCCCACCATGATCGTGGCGATGTCGCTGGTAGAGCGCATTGTTCCGCACAACAAGTTGACTGAAGGCATGACCTGGTTGCTCGCTGGCCTCAACGTCGGGGTTGCCGGCGGGGCTGCGGCATCGGGGCAGGTTGTCGATGTGTTGGGTGCCAAGGCCGGATTCAACGTGGCACTGGGCGCCGGCGTGGCGGTGTTGCTGGTCGCTTTCTGGAGTTACTGCCGCCTGCGGGAGCGGGCCGCCGATCGGATTGCCTTGCCTCCACCCTGCATCGAGTAAGGCGAAGAGGGCAGGAAGCAGGCGCTTGTCAGCGCGCGTCGAGATCAAGACAATGGCTACAGGTTGTATGACGGCACTCGCATACGCTCACCTCATGCCGCCTGAAGACAAGGAGTAGCTGGATGGTTCGCCGCACTCGCGCCGCAATGGAAGAAACCCGAGCCACGTTGTTGGAGACTGCACGCAAAGTATTCAGTGAACGCGGCTATGCGGACACCTCCATGGATGATCTGACGGCCCAGGCGGGCCTGACGCGGGGGGCGCTGTACCATCACTTTGGCGACAAGAAGGGGTTGCTGGCGGCAGTGGTCGCGCAGCTCGATGCGGAGATGGATGTGCGCCTGTGTGCCATTTCTGACTCGGCCAAGGATGGCTGGGACGGCTTTCGCCAGCGCTGCCATGCCTTTCTTGAAATGGCCCTGGAGCCTCAGATTCAGCGGATCGTGCTGCGTGATGCCAGGGCTGTGTTGGGTGGCGGCTCGCCGGAGGCACAGCAACATTGTGTAGAGTCGATGCGACAGTTGATACATCAATTGATGGTACAGGGCGTTGTCGTCGAAGCTGACGCTCAAGCGCTGGCCTCGTTGATACATGGCAGCTTGGCAGAAGCGGCTGCGTGGATCGCGGAGGCTGAAGACGGCGCTGCGCGCTTGGCGCAGGCAAGCAGGGCGCTCGAACTGCTGTTGCGGGGAGTGCTTAGAAACCAGGTGGCGCAATGAGCGGGTAACCGCAGCCCTTGGAAGAAGCAGAACCTGAGCCTCCGCTCTGGCAGCTTTGGGTCGCCGGTAGGCGCCGGAGTAGATAAGCCGCTTGGAGAGTCAAGTTATCAGTGGAGTGCCGACCCGTTCAGCAAAGCGCCCTCTACCGAAGGAACTTGCACACGCAGTGCAATCAGCAACGCGGCCAGCAGCATCAGCACCGCCGCCGCGACGAATACGCCTGCGCTGCCACCAAGGCTGAACATTGCCCCACCAGCGGCTGCGCCTGTGGCGATGGCCGACTGTACAGACGCAACCACCATGCCCCCGGCGCTTTCCGCCTGGTCAGGGACCGCGCTGGCGAGCCAGTTCGACCACGCCACCGGCACACCCCCAAAGGCCAGGCCCCAGACGGCCAGCAGTACAGCCTGCCCTGGCACCGACGCCGGCAACAGGACCAGCGCCAGTGCCGCAACGCCCACCAGCGCGGGCATCAAGACCAGGGTGGCCAACGGGTGACGAGTAAGCATCCACCCGGCCACCAAGGTGCCGACAAAGTTCGCCACACCAAAACCCAGCAACATCAGCGACAGCCCCTGCGGGCCAATGCCGGTCGTACCTTCGAGGAATGGCCGAACATACGTAAACATCGCGAAGTGGCCGCTGTGCACCAGCACACAACCGAACATCCCCATAGCAATGCCTGGACGCTGCAACACCTCAAGCACCGTGCGCAGGCGTGCCGGCCGACGCGGCGCAAGGCTCGGCAGCGTGAGTGCCTGGAAAGCCAGGGTCACTACACCCACCGCCGTCGCTGCAAAGAACGCGCTGCGCCAGCCATAAAGCCCACCCAGATAACTGCCCAGCGGGACCGCAACTACCGTCCCGATGGCGATGCCACTGAAAATGATCGAGAGTGCTCGCGGTAACAAAGCCCCCGGCACCAAACGCATCGCCACCGCCGCCGCCATGCTCCAGAACCCGCCAAGCGCGATGCCCAGCAAGATACGCATCAACAACAGCACCGCGAAACTGGAGGCAACGGCAACCAACAGATTGGAAGCGATCATCAATGTGGAAAAACCCAGCAACACCCAGCGGCGATCGATACTGCGAGTCAGGCCTGGCACCAACAGGCCGGCGAACAGCGCCACCACGGCTGTCACCGTTACCGCTTGGCCAGCCAGCGCTTCGGATACCCCCAACTCGGTCGCCATCGGCGTCAACAGGCTGGCCGGAAGGTACTCAGCGGTCAGCAAGCCAAACACGCCCATGGCCAACGAGAATACGGCCATCCACGCGGGGGTTGCAGGTTCTGCATCCGGCCCGGCGCCGGGACGGCTGTCGGGTACGGCATTGCATACAAGGTCAGTCATTGCACGGATCTCCCAATCTTCAATTGACCCGTAGTCTAGGCGCGAGAATTTGGATGATCTATGATCTAAAAACTCAATTTTTTGACCAAAACACCTGGATAATGCCGAAAGACCCATTTGCCCTCTCTTCCGATCTCATCAACGAGCTGTTGCGCGGCATGCGCCTGCGCGGTGTCGACTACCGGCGTATCCAAGCGGGCCCGGCCTTCGGCTTGGGCTTCGCTGCCAAACCCGGGCATGCCTGGTTCCACTTCCTGGCGGTCGGCAACGCGGTGCTGCGCATGGAAGACGGGACAACCTATGCGCTGTCCGCCGGTAACGCCGTCTTCATCTCCCATGGTGCGGCCCATCAATTGCTCTCGCATACGCACGTGCCCGTGCAAGAAATTGACCTTCTGGACGGCGAGCCTCTCGGCGACGCCGTCAGCGGGGTGAAAACCGGCACCGATGCCGGCCCCATGCCGACCACGCTTTTGTTCAGTGGCTGCATGGCGTTCGAATTGGGCAGCCTCCATAGCCTTGGCAAGCTGATGCCGGGCCTGATGCTGATTGATGCAGGCGGCCAGCGTTATCCCGGGCTGGTGCCTATTCTCACCACCATGGAGCGCGAAGTCAGCGCCGCACGCGTCGGTTTCGCCGGCATCCTCGCGCGATTGGCCGACGTGGTCGCCGCCATGGTCGTTCGAGGTTGGGTCGAGTGCGCCTGCGGTAACGCCTCCGGCCTGGTGGCCGCCCTGCGCGATCCGCGGCTGGCAGGTGCACTTTTGGCGCTGCATCAACAACCGGGCCGCGACTGGACCGTCGAGCAGTTGGCGGAGCAATGCAATACGTCCCGCTCGGTCTTTGCGGAGCGTTTTCAAGTGACGATTGGCATGACCCCGCTGCGCTACGTCACCGAGGTGCGAATGCGGCTTGCCAGCCAGTGGTTGACGCTGGAAAGGATGCCTATTGAAGAGGTCGCGCAGCGTTTGGGCTATACGTCTCAGGCGGCATTCAGTCGGGCGTTCAAGCGTATTACGGGTAAGACGCCTGGGTTGAGTCGGAGGTTGAGGCAGTCGGCTGCCATCTGAAACTGAGTGCAATTAGTGGAAGGGCCATAATGGGCGGTTTTGGCATTATGCGCATGTTCCGGGCATCCGGGTTCACGTTGAATGTTGTATCTTCCCCAATGCCGCATTGACAGCCAGCCATCCCGCTACCGCCGCCTCTCCGGCCTCACCGAATGCCCGTTCAAGCAGCTTTACTTGTTCACGTCGCAGCATTTGTTCAAGTCGCGAGCCTTCTTTGGTCAGCTGAAGCAACCGCATCCGTTTGTCGGTGTGCGATGCCACGCTGTCCACTAATCCCATCTCTGCCAATTGCCGTAGCGGTATGTTCAGCGCCTGCTTGGTCACGCCGAGCAGGGCCAGCAGCTCCTTGACGCTGAGGTGTGGGTGCCGGGCTATGAAAAAAACGATCCTCTGATGCACACGGCCCAAGCCCCTGCGCTCAAGCATCTCGTCGGCCTTGGTGGTGAACGCCTGATAGCCAAAGAAAAACGCTTCCATGGCCTGCTGCTGTGCTTCCTGGTTTTTTAGGTCAATCATGTTGACTTATTCTCGACGAGCGTTCTACTTTAGGTAAAGGAGTTTGACCTATATTGTTCGCGCTTGGCCAGAGGTGATCCATGGCATTTTCTGAACGTGTTTCGCGCCTTAAAAGCTCTTTGATTCGTGAAATTCTGGCCGCCGCGCAGCGCCCAGGGATGATGTCTTTTGCAGGAGGCCTGCCGGCAGAGGAGATGCTGCCCTCTGTGGACTGGGCTGAAATGCCCACCAGCATGGGCCAGTACGGGATGAGCGAGGGTGAGCCGATGTTGCGTGAGGCGCTGGCCAGGGAAGCCCGGGCGTTGGGAATCAAGTGCGAGGCTAGCCAAGTGCTGATTCTCAGCGGCTCGCAGCAGGCTCTGGACCTGACATCAAAACTGTATATCGACAAAGGAACGCCGGTACTGCTGGAAGCCCCTACTTATCTGGCCGCGTTGCAAAGCTTCCAGTTCTTCGGTGCGCACTGCCTGTCGCTGCCGATGGAGCGGGATGGCCCGGACCTGGAGTCGCTGCGCGAACTGCTGAGCCTGAACCGCCCCGCGTTCATCTATCTGATTCCAACGTTCCAGAACCCGTCGGGGCTGCGCTACAGCGACAGGAAAAGGGACGAAGTCGCGGCGCTTCTCGATGAGTTCAACGTCACATTGATCGAAGATGAGCCTTATCGAGAGCTGAGCTTCGACAGCGTCGCGGCCATGCCGGTTGTCAGCCGTCTGAACACCACCAGCTGGATTTATACCGGTACTGTGTCCAAGACCTTGCTGCCCGGCTTGCGGATTGGGTATCTGATTGCCAGCCCCGACCTGTTCCCGCACTTGCTGCGGCTCAAGCAGTCGGCGGACCTGCACACCAGTCGGGTTGGCCAATGGCAGGTGCTTCAATGGTTGGGAACAGAAAGGCTTGAGCGTCATCTTGAAGCGTTACGCCACTATTACCGAGCTCGTCGAGACGCTTTCCAGGCCGCATTGGAGACGCACTTCGCCGACCTGGCCGAGTGGCAGATGCCAGAGGGAGGGTTGTTCTTCTGGCTGACGCTCAAGCACCCCATCGATACCCGGGCATTGCTCGAACCGGCATTGGCGGCCAATGTGGCGTTCATGCCCGGAGAGCCCTTCTTCCCAGAGCCTGACAAACATCCAGGGCACCTGAGGCTGAACTTCAGCCATGTTGCTCCCGACAAGCTGGATGAAGGCCTTAAGCGTTTGGCGGACGTCCTGCGTCAGGCACTGATCCAGCAGGCGGCCTGACGATCGCTAATAGGTCGAAATCTGCAATTCACGACAGGTCGCTTTTGACCCATAGCGGGCATGCCAGGCATAGCGCTCAGATCGAGCGCTGGTTCACACGGGCAGAGAGTTGCTCGGCGTGTTCCTTGCGCTCCGAATAGCGATCCACCAGGAATTCCTGGCGGTCACGCAGCAAGACGGTGAACTTCACCAGTTCCTCCATCACATCTACCACGCGATCGTAGTACGGCGAAGGTTTCATACGCCCGGCGTCGTCGAACTCCAGGTAGGCCTTGGGTACCGAGGACTGGTTCGGGATGGTGAACATCCGCATCCAGCGCCCGAGCACGCGCAGTTGGTTGACCACGTTGAACGACTGCGAGCCGCCACACACCTGCATGACTGCCAGGGTCTTGCCCTGGGTGGGGCGAAGCGCTCCCAGCGCCAAGGGGATCCAGTCGACCTGTGCCTTGAAAACCGCAGACATCGCACCATGACGCTCTGGAGAGCACCACACCTGGCCTTCCGACCACTGCACCAGATCACGCAGTTCCTGCACCTTGGGGTGGTCGACAGGTACATCGTCAGGTAGCGGCAGGCCCGACGGATTGAACACCCGCGTTTCTGCACCGAAGTGCTCCAGCAGGCGTGCGGCTTCTTCCACCAGCAAGCGACTGAAAGAGCGTTCGCGGGTCGACCCATACAGCAGCAGGATGCGCGGTTTGTGCTCGCTGGAACGGGTTGCCGCTGGCGATACATCGAATAGGGCAAGGTCGAGATTAGGCAGTTGCTCGGACATGTTTCCTCCTGTTAAAGGGTACCGATGCGATCCAGCTCATGCTTGAGTTGCTCATGGTCGAGGTTATCGAAAGGCAGTGCGAAGAATGCTTGGCAGCGTGACTCGATCCGGGCCAGCGTGGCGCGGAACGCAGCGTCTACCGACGCCATATCACCCACGACATCGGACGGGTCCTCCAGTCCCCAGTGCGACTTCAGTGCAGGGCCGAAATACACCGGGCAAGCTTCGCCGGCAGCCTTGTCGCAAACGGTGATGACGATGTCAGGAGGGCAACCCTCGAACGCGTCATTGCCCTTGCTGCTCAGCCCTTCAGTAGAGATGCCCGCATGCTGCAAGGTGATCAGGCTGCGAGGCAACACGTGGCCTTTCGGGAAACTGCCGGCGCTGACGGCTTCAAATCCGTGAGGCGCCAGGTGATTGAACATGGCCTCGGAAAGGATGCTGCGGCAGCTGTTGGCCGTGCACATGAACAGGACTCGCATGGGGGCTCCTCCGCTTCGTGGCGGATGTCAGAGGCTCAGGCGCAATGCCAGGGCCGAAAGGGTGATCAACAGCACCGGTAGCGTCAGCAGGATGCCGACCTTGAAGTAGTAACCCCAGGTGATGCGCATGTCTTTGCGCTCCAGCACATGCAGCCAGAGCAGGGTGGCGAGGCTGCCGATGGGTGTGATTTTCGGGCCGAGGTCGCAGCCGATGACGTTGGCGTAGATCATTGCCTCGCGCACCAGCCCTTGCGCCTCGCTGGCCTGGATCGACAAGGCGCCGACCAGCACGCTGGGCATGTTGTTCATGACCGAGGACAGCAATGCAGCGATCAACCCGGTGCCGATGGCGGCAGCCCACAGCCCTTGCTGCGCAAGTTGGTTGAGCAAGTGGGTGAGCATATCGGTGAGGCCGGCGTTCTTCAGCCCGTAGACCACCAGGTACATCCCAAGAGAAAAGATCACCACCTGCCAAGGCGCTTCGCGCAGCACACGACGGGTGGAGATGCGGTGCCCGCGAGCGGCGACGGCAAAAAGGATTGCCGCACAAGTTGCAGCGACCGCACTGATCGGGATACCTAGTGGTTCCAGGGCGAACAGGCCGATCAGCAACACCAGCAGCACCCAGCCACCGACATTGAAGGTAGCGCGGTCATGAATCGCCTCGCTTGGCGTCTTCAGGGCCGCGAGCGTGTACTGCCTCGGGATATCACGACGGAAGAACACGAACAGCACCAGGAGGGTTGCAGCCACGCTGGCGAAATTCACCGGCACCATCACCGAGGCGTAATCGCTGAAGCCCAGCCTGAAGTAGTCGGCCGAAACAATGTTCACCAGGTTGGAAACTACCAGCGGCAGGCTCGCCGTGTCGGCGATGAAGCCAGCGGCCATGACGAAGGCCAGCGTTGCGGCGGGCGAGAACCTTAGCGCGAGCAGCATCGACATGACGATGGGTGTGAGGATCAGCGCCGCACCATCGTTGGCGAACAGCGCCGACACGGCAGCACCGAGCAAGACGCAGAAGGCGAACAGGCGGTAGCCGCTACCGCCTGCCCAGCGGGCCACATGCAGCGCGGCCCACTCGAAGAAACCGGCCTGGTCCAGCAGCAGGCTGATGATGATGACGGCGATGAAGGTGGCGGTGGCATTCCAGACAATGGCCCAAACGGTCGGGATGTCGTGCAGCGAGACGGCACCCGCCGCCAGGGCAATGAGGGCACCGAGCGCAGCACTCCAGCCAACGCCAAGCCCCTTCGGTTGCCAGATGACCAGGATGAGAGTGAAAACAAACACTGCAATGGCGACCAGCATGAAGATCTCGCTCGATGTTGATCAGCAGCAGGCAGCGTCACGGACGGGGCGGCCGTCCATGTTCTTCAGCCGAAGAGAGTTGTCGGCCAACCATTGCGAATTTGCCTGCAAGGTCACCTGCAACATCTCATGCACCCAGGCTGGCAGCTCGGGGTTTAGACGGTAATACACCCATTGCCCCTGGCGGCGATCCAACAGCATGCCATTGCTGCGCAGATGTGCGAGGTGGCGGCTGATCTTGGGTTGGCTGTCGTTCAGCGCGCACATCAGTTCGCAGACACATAGCTCACCGAGACTGGCGATCAGCAGGGTCGCGCGAGCACGGGTCTCGTCGGACAGGCTTTTGAATACATCAGGCGGTGTAATCATGACTGCACCAATACATATGGAAATCCGAATATACGAATTTCCATATGTTTAGTGCAAGGACATTTGGACTGAGCGTCGGCAATGAGGTGATAGCTGCCGTTGCGAAAGCACTGCCATTGCTCTTTTTCCGAGGCCGGCGCGAACCCGGTGGAAGCAGCTGTCCTATTTAAAATCTAAAAGTTTGCGCGATCAGTGTGGGAGCGGGCTTGCCCGCGAACACGGGCGAAGCCCGTGCCATCCAACGCGTCGCCTGCTTCGCGGGCATGCCCGCTCCCACAAAGATCACCTAAGCTACGACTGGCAGCTATGAGTCGATCGCTCGCGGAGCGAAGGCTACGGGCAACAATTCGTGTCTTGCCGCATTCCCATTACCGATGCCGGCGCTCGCAGTCAGCTTGCTGTATGAGGTAGTGGCGTCAAGCCGCTATCTTTGATCGCTGCGTCGGCTTCTGGCGATGCCAGATAGTTGAGGAGCGCCTGGGCTGCGGCATGATGCTGGCTCTTGCTGACGACAGCGCCCGAATACATGGTCATTTTCTGCGCTTCAGTCGGGATCAGACCAACAATGTCGATACCCTTTACTGGCTTAAGCTCACTTAGCTGTTGAAAGCCGATCTGGGCTTGCCCGCGAGCGATCACCGCGCCGACAGGCTCGGCAGGTATCATGTGAGCCTTGGCCACGAACTGGTCACCGAGTTGCATGCGAGGGAACAGGGTCGTGGAGAGATAGACGCCGCTTGCGCTGTCGGAGTAGGCGACAGAGCTGCTGTTTTGCAGCACCGTGCGCAAGGCCTGCATCGTGCCTATGTCCGGCTTCGGTTCGCCTTTGCGAACGGCCATGGCGATGAAAGATTTTCCGAGATCTATTCGGCTGGTTTTGTCGGCTTGACCGCTGCCGACCAGGTTGTCGAGCGCCGAACCTACCATCAGAACCACATCCGCCTGCTCACCGCGGGCGAGCCTTTTTGGGACGGCCTGCGGGGTTTCCCCCATCGAAGGCGCGGCGAGAACTTCTAACTTAACGCCATATTTCTTCTCATAAGCTGGCGCCACTTCTCGGATCGCGCCCATGATCCCGCCGGAGCTCAGAACGGTCAGCGTTTGCTCGCCACCTTGTACAACGTCAGCAGCGCAGCAGGCGAGTGAAGTGGTCAAGAGGGCAGCACAGGACAGCATTCGAAGCATCGGAGCGTTCTCCACATGAAAGCGCGAAATTTTACCGGGGCGAGAAGCAAGCAAGTAATTAATCAACAATTAAGAATGTTTAACATTTCTGTCCGCAGATGGCAGCGGCGGGCAGAAAGCAGACGATCGCGACTCAGCGCTTACGCCCCATAGCTGCCAGCCGTGTCAGAGGTGATCTTTGGACTGCCCCCAAGAAGGAGCAGACGGGGCTCTGAAGCGTATGGCGACGGGCGCTTCCTTGCAGATGAGGGCGCGTCATTCAACCTGTCAGCTGCCCAAGGCAGTGCAGTTGACCGCATCGCCCATTGCCGTAGAATCGCGCGCCCCATATTCAACAAGCATGGCGAGAGGGAGCTTCAATGCAGCGGGTGATGATCATTGGTCAGCCGGGTTCTGGGAAAAGTACCCTGGCGCGCAAGCTGGGCGAGCGCACAGGCTTGCCGGTCGTGCATATCGACACGATTCATTGGCAGCCAGGCTGGGTCGAGCGGAGCCGGGACGAGAAGACGCGTCTATGCCACGAGGTCGAGGCTCGTGAGCGCTGGATCTTCGAAGGCGGCCATTCGGCTACCTGGCGCAACCGCCTGGCCCGCGCTGACATGGTGATATGGATCGATCGCTCGGCGCCGCTTCGATTCTGGCGCGTGCTCCTCAGAACCATGCTGAACCGCGGTCGGTCCCGGCCAGACTTGCCGGATGACTGCCCGGAACTGCTGGCCAACCTGCCGGGGTTTTTCAGGTTCATGTGGCGGACGAAAACCTCGTCTCGCAAGGCGATGAAGCAATTCGTGGCGACGGTGCCGTCGGGGTGTCGCGTGGTCTGCCTGCGGTCCAATCGGGAGACCGAGATTTTTCTCGCAAGCATGGGCACGCAGCCTGATGGGGTTGTGCAAGGTCATTAGATGGCGGCGGGCGCCTGCCGCAATGGCGGATCAACTTGCAGCCGAGCCTGAAATGGAGGTGCTGATTGAGGTGACCGCTTTCGACCCATAGCGGACAACTGTAACCGGGGCCGCTTCGCGGCCCATCGCCGGTACTGACTAAAGAGCTTTGGATCGCTGGCAGCTATGGGTCGTTAGGGGCCAGTGGAGACCGACTGCGACCGACCCAGAGCTGCCGTTGGTGGATGGCAAGCCAAATTGTCATTTCTCGCATCCCTGCCAACCCAGCGGGCACCTGAATCGACCAACGCCTGCCACATAACTGGATCTGCCAGACAGCCACCTATATCGATTGTAACCGCATGCCCATGTTGACGGCCGCGTACCCTGCGCGGGTTCATTGTCAAACGCTGGGGCTTCCGCTTTAATGCCCATTTGCCATTCATCCAATCGGCGACTTGATGCCTTATCCGTCTGACCTTTCACATGACATTAGTACGATTGCCAAGATCGAGGCCGTTCCGCTTATTCTCAATATGGTGAAGCATGTTACCGGCATGCGCTTTGCGGCAATTGCGCGTGTCACCGAGAGGAAATGGGTGGCTTGCGCCGTCGATGATTCTATTGATTTTGGGCTCATACCTGGCGGCGAGTTGGTGCTGGAAACGACGATTTGCCACGAAATTCGTCAGCACCACAAACCCGTTATATTCAAGAATGCCAGTGAGCATCCGGTGTACTCAACCCACCACACCCCTAAGACATACGGCTTGGAAAGCTATGTCTCCATTCCTATCACCAGGACAAACGGAGATTTTTTCGGAACGCTCTGCGCCATTGATCAGGTGCCAGCAGATTTTGATGAAGATGCAGTGTGCAACACACTAACGCTTTTCGCCCAGTTAATAGCTGTTCAACTCGACGTTCTGGCGGACCTTGAGGCCAAAACGATTGAACTGGCCAATGCGGCTGAGACCGGCATTGTCCGGGAGCAGTTCATTGCCGTACTGGGGCATGACCTCCGTTCGCCACTGAGCGCTATCAGAATGAGCGCTGATCTACTGGAGGCCAGGCTGCCCGCCGGTCGCGAGCAGCAGCTTGCCATTGCAATACGACAAAGCTCGCAGCGGATGAATAACTTGATTGAAGATGTCCTGGATTTTTCTCGAGGAAAGCTGGGGGGAGGCATTCCGGTCAAACGGACTTTGGTGGACAACCTGGGTGACATTTTTATTGCTGTCATCAATGAAATCATGATGAGTCATCCCAACGTCAAAATCCGTCAAGAGGTGATCATTTCACCTGGGGTCTTCTGTGATGCTGGGAGAATGGGGCAATTGCTTTCAAACCTATTGGGCAATGCCGTTGCTCATGGGGCGCATGATCTCCCGATAGAGGTGATCGCAAGCATGCAAGAAAATCATGTAGTTTTGTCAGTGATGAACCATGGCCCAGAAATCCCCGACGTTTTGTTACCGCTACTGTTCCAGCCGTTTAAACGGTCAGCAGGTGGTGGTCGCGGGGAGGGGCTGGGGCTCGGTTTGTATATTGCATCTCAGATCGTAACGGGTCACAACGGGACGCTGTCAGTAACCTCTACGCCTGAGGACGGCACGCGCTTCGTCGCGAGGTTCCCTGGCACCTTGGAGTGGACGAAAGAGCACTAGATGTGGGTCTCAGTTGATAGGTGGCTTCGCCGAACGCTTGGTTCTATGCGCGACAGCGCAGCCATGAGGTAAAGGGCTCCTGCCGAAGAACATTCGAGCGCCGGCAGCAGGCCAGCATGCACACTGGCTTTGCGCTGCGCTCGATGAAACGCCACCCGGTGCCTAGTTCGCGGGCAAGAGGATCACGAAGTTCTTTTTCATGTCTTCCAGTACGGTCCATTTGCCCTTGGCGCCCGGTTCGATAATGAACGTGTCGCCAGCGGCCAGTGTGATGGGGGCGCAACCCTCAAGCTCGATGACGCAGCATCCACTCAAGACATGGCAGAACTCCCAAACTTTGTAGTCGATGCGCCACGCTCCGGTGCTGGCTTCCCATTCTCCGGAAATGCGACCTTGCTGTTCATCGTGATAATACTTGGAGGTCAGCGTATGAGGGGTGCCTTCCACGACCTCTTCAAAAAAAGGAAGGTCGCGCACCGGTTGGATATCCAGTTCGCGGAAGACGGTCAGCTTCTTGTTCATGGTTTTTCCTCGAGCACGTTGTGGGTAGGGCGATACATCAAATAGGCTTCACCGGTTACGCTCAGCATCGGATGCGGAACGATCTGGCAGGTTTTAACAATTTGAAAACCGTGACGTTCGTAGAAGCGTCGTGCACCGTGGTTTTCTGCATAATCAATCAGGCATAGCCCATCCAGGCCAGAGTCCTCAGCCCGTTGCTGAGCGTGGCGAAGAAACTGGACGCCCAGCCCTTGGCTGCGCCAGGCTTCATCCAGGGCCAGGCTGGATATGTATAAGGTGTCGGGTATTTCCATGTCGGAATACGGCGCGAGGACCGGGTCTGTCTCGACAGGCCTGTCAGGGGTCTCGCGCAAGGCATAGCTATGCATCATGCCGATGACGCGCCCTTCGAAAATGGCCATCAGGCAGTTCTTGTAGGAAAAGTCGCCCTGTTCCCTGGCATAGCGAGACGTGCCGACACTCAGCAATGCTTCTCCCGGTGTTGCAAGCTTGCTCCATATGTAATCGGCCATGCCCTCCGACGTCAGTTGAAAGAAGCGCGCAATATCTTGCGCATCCGAGGCTTGAGCGGGTCTGAAGTCGATAAGCATGTACAGTGCTCCCAAGGGATCGGGTACCTGGTTTTCAAGGATTACGCCATAGGCAGGCTGGCAGGTTAGGCGGATTCAACGGTTTCCATCATGCTCTGGGCGAACACCGTCAGCACGGCATGCGACGCTGCCCATGCTCAAAGGCAGATAGCCGTCTGAGGGCTCAGCCCTGGGGATTGGTCGTGCCGTGCTACATCTGATCTCAGGGAAGATTGCATCCGGCAAGTCGCTGAGCGAGGATCATTGGCTCTCACGGCTGTACCCTGGCTTCAGGTTGAAATCCATCGACAATGAGCGGTCCATCGCCGGCAAACGCGGCTCCCACAAGTCCAGCACTCGCCTGAAGGCTGGTGATATTGCTGTGGGAGCTGGCTTGCCGGCAATGAGGCCAGCACAGACGATCGAACCTTGAATGGGTGTCCATCAGGTATGACCGTCACATTACGACCCCATGCAGACATTTGGATGTCCGGGCCGATACCGACGCTAGAGCCCTTGAGGATCTGAGGTCTTAGCTCGGCTTCCTTGAAATGGCCCTTGCGCTGGCCATCGCCTTCGATCATACGGCCTAGCGGGTGGTCGACGTATTCCAGCACGCACATCGAGCGGTAGTTCGCACGTCTCATGCATTGCGCCAGCTAATAACGTTATGGCCGGCATCTGAATCTTGTATTACATCTGCCCGCGCATGGCTGTTTAGCATCGTCGATGTCTTCCTGTCGACGAGAACAACAACGTGAACCTTGGAACGATCATTACCCGAAGTGCCCGCTACTGGCCGGACCACATCGCCGTGGCGGACAGCCAGACACGTGTCACCTACGCCCAGCTGGAGCGCCGCAGCAACCGCCTGGCATCAGGGCTGGGCTCGCTGGGCGTGGCCGTGGGCGAGCATGTGGCGATCCTCGCCGCCAACCGCGTGGAGCTGGTGGAAGCGGAAGTGGCGCTGTACAAGGCGGCGATGGTCAAGGTGCCGATCAATGCGCGGCTGTCACTGGATGAAGTGGTGCGGGTGCTGGAAGACTCCTGCAGCGTTGCACTGATCACCGACGCTAGCTTTGCCCAGGCGCTGGCGACGCGGCGTGCGGAGCTGCCGCTGCTGCGACAGCTCATCGTGCTGGAGGGCGAGGGCGGTGACCTGGGTTATGCCGCGTTGCTTGAGCGCGGCAGCGAAGCAGCGCTGGGTTTGGACCCGGCCGACGATGCGCTGGCCGTGCTGCACTACACCTCCGGCAGCTCGGGCGTGCTCAAGGCCGCCATGCTCTCGTTCGGCAACCGCAAGGCGCTGGTGCGCAAGAGCATCGCCAGCCCCACACGGCGCTCCGGGCCAGGCGACGTCATGGCTCACGTGGGGCCCATCACCCATGCCAGCGGCATGCAGATCATGCCGCTGCTGGCGGTGGGCGCCTGCAACTTGCTGCTCGATCGTTACGACGACCGCCTGTTGCTGGAGACCATCCAGCGCGAACGGGTGACGCGGCTGTTCCTGGTGCCGGCGATGATCAACCGGCTGGTCAATTACCCTGGCGTCGAGCGCTTCGACCTGGCCAGCCTGAAGCTGGTCATGTACGGTGCCGCGCCCATGGCGCCAGCCTTGGTGAAAAAGGCCATCGAACTGTTCGGGCCGATTCTGGTGCAAGGGTACGGCGCTGGTGAAACCTGCTCGCTGGTCACGGTGCTGACCGAGCAGGACCACCTGGTGGAAGACGGCGACTATCAACGCCTGGCCTCCTGCGGGCGGTGCTACTTCGAGACCGACCTGCGGGTGGTCAACGACGCGTTCGAAGATGTGGCCCCCGGCGAAGTCGGCGAGATCGTGGTCAAGGGCCCGGACGTGATGCAGGGCTATTGGCGCGCCCCGGCGCTCACCGCCGAAGTCATGCGTGACGGCTACTACCTCACCGGCGACCTGGCTAAGGTCGATGCGCAGGGTTACGTGTTCATCGTCGATCGCAAGAAGGAAATGATCATTTCCGGCGGGTTCAACGTGTACCCCAGCGAAGTGGAGCAGGTCATCTACGGCTTCCCCGAAGTGTTCGAGGTAGCAGTGGTCGGCGTGCCCGATGCGCAGTGGGGTGAAGCGGTACGTGCGGTGGTGGTGCTCAAGCCAGGTGCGCAACTGGAGGCCGCCGAGCTGATCGAGCGTTGCGGTCGTGCGCTGGCCGGGTTCAAGAAGCCGCGCGGCGTGGACTTTGTCAGCGAACTGCCGAAAAACCCCAACGGCAAGGTGGTGCGCCGCCTCGTCCGGGACACCTACTGGCAACACAGCGAACGTCGTATCTGACCAGGGAGCATCACCATGTATCAACCAAGTGCAAAGGCTGCGCAGATCATCGAAGCGATCGAGGGTTTCGTCCGTGACCAGGTTCGCCCGCTGGAGCAGCAGGCGAACCTGGACTGGGCGCGCCCGCACCCGCAGGCGGTGCTGCGGCAGGTATGGAAGCGTTCAAGCGAACAAGGCCTGTACACCATCATGTTGCCCGAGAGCATGGGTGGGGCCGGCCTGAACGTGGCCGACCTGTGCGCGGTGAAAGAAGCGACGGTGCTGACAGGCTCCATGCTGGCCCCGCATGTGCTGGGCGAGCTGTCTGGGCCGCCGCGGGTCGGCCACCTGTTCAAGGTGGCCAGCCCCTACCAGGTCGAGACCTTCCTGAAGCCCGTGTGCCGCGCTGAAAAAGCCGTGTGCTTTGCGCTGACCGAAGCCGAGGCCGGTTCGGATGCGACCGCCATTCGCACCCAGGCGCGCCGTGACGGTGACCACTATGTGCTCAGCGGCAGCAAGCGCTATATCTCCGGGGCCACCTACGCCGACTTGGCGGTGCTGCTGGCAGTGACCGGGCCAGGGCAGGGCGCCCAGGGTATTTCGGCGTTCTTAGTCGACCTCAAGGCCCCGGGCGTACGTATCGAGAGCGATTATTCGGTGATGTCCGGCGGGGGTGCCCATGGCGATATCGTGCTCGACAATGTACGCGTGCCAGCGGCCAACCTGATTGGTGAAGAAGGGCAGGGGTTCAAGCTGGCCATGGGGCGCATCACCCTCAACCGCCTGCTGCATTGCCCGACCCTGCTGGGGATGGCCGGCCTGGCCCTGAACCTGTCGATCGAGCATGCGCGCAGCCGCAAGCAGTTCGGCCAGCCAATCGCCATGTTCCAGGCGGTGAACCACATGATCGCCGACATGGCCACCGAGCTGCACGCTGCGCGCAGCATGGTCTACGCCACAGCCCAGGTGAGCGACGCCGGCGGCGATATTCGTACCCAGGCGCCGATGTGCAAGCTGTTCGTCTCCGAGGCGGCCTTCCGCATCGCTGACAAGGCGGTGCAGGTGCATGGCGGCGCCGGGCTGATGCAGGGCCACCCGGTGGAGTGGGTTTTCCGCGCCACGCGGATGATGCGTATCCTCACCGGCACCAGCGAGATCCAGCGCAACACCATCGCCAAAGGCGTGCTGATGCCTGCATGACCATCGGGCCGCCCCTGCGGCGGCCTTTTGGCAACACCTACAACAATAACAAGAGTACTCGCCATGACTGCGGATTCTTCCCTGCCCAACCCCCGTACTGCCTGGCTGGTGGCGGCGCTGCTGGCCCTGCTGATGCTGGTCAACTTTCTCGACAAGGTGGTGATCGGCCTGGTGGCGGTGCCGATGAGCGCCGAGTTGGGCCTGACGGCCACCCAGTTCGGCCTGATCGGCGGTGCCTTGCACTGGTTTTTCGCGATCTCCGCCGTGGTCGGTGGCTTCATGGCCAACCGGCGCCCCACCCGCACCTTGCTGTTGGGCATGGGCCTGTTCTGGGCGCTGATCCAGCTGCCGATGCTGTTTGCCACCTCACTGTGGGCCATCGTGGCTTGCCGGGTGTTGTTGGGCATCGGCGAGGGGCCGGCATCGCCTGTGGCCACCCATGCGCTGTACAAGTGGTTCCCCAACGATCGGCGCAACCTGCCGGTGGCCCTGCTGCATGCTGGCAGTGCCATGGGGCTGCTGGTGGCCGGTGCGATGATCCCCTGGGTCAGCCTGCATTACGGCTGGCGCAGCAATTTCATCATCCTTGCGCTGATCGGCCTGGTCTGGTGCCTGCTGTGGTGGCGGCTGGGCCAGGAGGGCACCCTGGAGCGCCTGCGCAGCAGCCAGCTCAAGGCCGATGAGCCGGCAATCCCTTATCGCCGGCTGCTGGGCGACGCCAGTGTGCTGGGCAACTACCTGTGCCATTTCGCTGCCAATTGGTCGCTGGCGTTGACCCTGACCTGGGTGCCCAGTTACCTGCAAGTGGGCCTGGGTATCGACCCGCTGCAGACCGGGCGCATCTTCGTCATGTTCGTGGTCGTGACCACACCGCTGAGCTTGCTGCTGGCGTGGTTCTCCCAGCGCCTGATGCGTCGCGGCCTGCCTTCACGGGTGGCACGTGGTGTGTTCGTTTCAGTGTGCCTGGTGCTGGGCGGGCTGTTGTCGGCGTCGCTGATCCTGCCCGGGCTGAGCACCGCTGTGCGGGTTGCCGCGCTGACCTTGAGTGGTGGCCTGGCCTTGGTCATGTATTCCGTGGGCCCGGCGATGCTCGCCGAGTTCACCCCAGCGGCCCAGCGCGGCGGCATCCTCGCCATGGGCAACGGCATCGCCTCGCTGGCCGGGCTGGCAGCGCCGGTGGTGACCGGCTTGCTGGTGCAGGGCGCGGGTGCCGAACACCCGGCGGGCTATGCCCAGGGGTTCCTGGTATGCGGCGCGGTGCTGGTGGTGGCCGGGCTGGTCGGCCTGGCCACCTTGAACCCGCAGCGCACCCGACAACGCCTGCGCGAGTCGGCTGCAAGGGACGGGCAGGCGCGCGCTCAGACTGCCAGCTGAACGCCCAGGACGGCCTCCAGCGGTTCGGGCTCTTTGCCGATCAGTTCGCCGCGCCAGCGGCCGCTGTTGACCAGGTCGATCAGCACGCCGCGCACCAGGTCGCGCAGGCAACCGGCGGCGAATGACAAGGGTTTGTGCTGGGAGTGCGCCAAGGCGATGGTGCGGCTGATGCGCGGTTCGACGATGCGCCGCGCCGCCGTGGGTTCGAGCAGTTCGCTCAGCGGCGGCCAGTTGCTGATGGTCGCCGCCAGGCCGGCACGCACCAGGCTGGCGATGCCGGGCGCCGATTGTTGTTCGTAAGCTGCGGTCAATGGCACCCCGGCCTCCATGGCGGCTTGCTCGATGCGCCGGCGCAGGTGCAGCGCGCGGGGCGGCAGCACCAGCCGGGTGGCGGCGGCTTCGGCCAGGGTGATGGTGTCGGGTGTGCCCGCTGCTGATGCGCCGACCCAGTACAGCGCCTCGGTGAAGATCGGCTCGGCCTCGACATGGTCGAGTTCCTCGGCATTGGGCACCACACCGAAGTCCACCTTGCCCAGTTCGATGGCCTGGCCGCCTTCGCGGCTGAGGCCGTCCCACACCGTCAGGGTCACGCCCGGGAAGCGCTGTTCGGCGCGCCTGACGATTTCCGGCAGCAGCAGGTCGGCCGCGGTGGCCGGAATGGAAATGGCCACGTGGCCCTTGGGGTCGCCGCGGCTGGATTTCAGCTCGTCCTTCACCGAGTCCAGTTTCTGCACCACCTGGCGGGCCACCTCGTAAAGCTGGCGTCCGGCATCGGTCAGGGCAATGCCGTCGTGCTGGCGGTCAAGCAGCTGCATTTCCAGTTCACTTTCCAGCAGGCTGATCTGCCTGCTCAGCGCCGGTTGTGCAATGTAGGCGCGGCGTGAAGCCGAGGAGAAGCTGCCGGCTTCGACGATGGCGATCAGGTAGCGGAGCTGTTTCAGGGTCATCGGAGCGGTTCCAAGGGTATGCCGAACTGATATGGCACGTATCCGAACACGTTATTTGTGGCGTTCGAAGCGCGGCTCCTAGTATCACCCCGAAAGGGCGGGCCAAGGCAAGCCCGGCCAGGACAACACAACAACAAGAGGCCAAGCCCGATGAAACCTGTCGCCCTGCTACGCAGTATTCTGCTCATCAACGTCAGCCTGCTGGCCCTGCATGTCGCGGCCACGCCGCTGCTTCCAGACCTGACGCCGGTGGGGGCTGACCGCGGGGCCAGCAGCGACGGCCGCATTCCGGCCTGGCGCGGGGGCCTGCAAGCGGGGCAGGTGTCGCTGGCGGTCAACGGCACGCCGCTGGACCCGTACGCCGATGAGCAGCCGCTGTACGTCATCACGGCGCAGAACTACGGGCAGTACCGTGAGCAACTGACGGCGGGGCAGGTGGCCTTGATCCAGCGCTACCCCAAGACGTTTCGCCTGCCGGTATACCCGTCCCACCGCAGTGTCGCGGTACCGCCTCAGGTGGGCGAATGGGCCCGGCACAATGCTGCCAGCGCTCGCCTGGTCAATGACGGCAACGGCGTGGAAGGCTTTAACGGCGTGCTGGCATTCCCCAGGCCCGACAACGGCCTGCAGGTGCTGTGGAACCACCTCACCCGGCCACGCAACGGCAGTTTCAGCCTGGCTTCGGACAGCATCACACCGCGTGGCGATGGGCGCTTTGCCACGATGAGCCTGCAACAGACGTTTGCCCGTCCCGACGTGCTTGACGATGGCCAGACGGGTAACGTGCTGTACTACCTGAGCTACCGCATGACCGCGCCGTCGCGCCTGGCGGGCGATGCCGTAGTGCTGCACGAAACCCTCGATCAGGTTGCGCAGCCGCGCCTGTCGTGGCTGTACAGCAGCAGCCAGCGGCGGGTGCGGCGCGCCCCGGCGCTGGCCTATGACAGCATCACCCCGGGCACGGCCGGCCTGCGCACCGCCGACAGCCGCGACATGTTCAATGGTGCACCGGACCTCTACCAGTGGACCTTGGTGGGCAAGAAGGCCCTGCACGTGCCGTACAACAGCTATCGCCTGGCATCGCCACTGCTCGGTTATGCCGCGCTGATCGGGCCGGGCCACGTCAACCCGCAACCCACCCGCTACGAGCTGCACCGGGTGTGGGAAGTGGTGGGCACCCTCAAGCCTGGGGCGAAGCATATCTATGCCAGCCGCCGCTATTACCTGGACGAGGACAGCTGGGCCATCGTCGAGGCGGACTTCTTCGATCACAAGGGGCAGTTGTGGCGCACTGCCCAGGCGCACAGCTACTACCACGTCATCGGGCAGGCGCTGGTCAATGCCATGGAGGCGATCTATGACCTGCGCAGTGGCCGCTATCAGCTGTCGGGCCTGACCAACGAGCAGCCAAGGCCGTACGCTTTCGATGTGCGCACCAGTGCTTCGTACTTCTCACCCGGCGCATTGCGCAGCCAAGGGCTGCGCTGACACAGGACCCCCGATGAATTCCGATCACCGTCACAGCCCTTGGGAGCGCTGGTTGCTGGGGCAAGGCAAGGCGCCCGACCCGCGTTTCACCCTGGCCAATGAACGCACCTTTCTTGCCTGGATCCGCACCGCCCTGGCGTTGCTCGGCGGCGCCATCGCCATCGAAACCTTCGCCGCCCATACCTGGCCCACGTCGGGGCGGGTGGCGATGGAGCTGGCGTTGCTGGCCACCAGCTTGCTGGTGAGCCTGGGCGCCGGCTGGCGCTGGCTGGCGGTGGAACGCGCACTGCGCCGCGAGGCGCCATTGCCGCTGCCCCGCCTGGTGCCCCTGCTGAGCGTGGCGTGCGGGCTTGCCTGTGTGGCGCTGGTGGGCCTGCTATGGGCGCGTTGGCATGGCTGAACCCACGGGCGACACCGGGCTGCAGGCCGAACGTACGGTGCTGGCCTGGCGGCGCACGCAGGTGGCATTGCTGCTGGTCGCCTGCCTGGCGTGGCGTGGCGAAATGCCGGTGCTTGCTGGCATGGCGGTGCTGCTGGCACTGCTTGGCCGGGCGCGTGAACGCGGCGTCTACCGCCGTGGTTTGGGCATGCTGCGCCGCGAGCAGGGCCACGCCGCCGCCTGGAGCGTGCCGCTGTGTACGTTGGGGGTGGCGGGCCTGGTGCTGGGCGTGTGGTTGCGCCGCTCGTTCTAGAGCGGCGCTGCGGGTGCTTCAGGGGGTGACGATATTGAAGCGCCCATCCGGCTCGTCCAGCCCGGCCATGAAGCGCATGAACTTCATGCGCTCGCCGCTGATGTTGATGTCCCCAAGGGTCGCTTCCTTGAGAAAGCCGGTCTGCTTCAGGGCGATGCGGTCGAGGGTGGCCTTGCTCATGTTCACCTCGACATCCGCCTGCCCGTGGCGAGTGAGGTCGCGGTGGGTGAGCACACCGTTGCGCAGGGTCAGGGCGTAGTCTTCGTTCAGGTCGGTGAAGTGCCAGTTGATGGTCAGGTCCTGCTCGGCGGCCTTGGCGGCATCCACGCGTACCCCCAGGTAGTCGAAGAACAGCGTCGGGGTCAGGGCGCGCACCAGGTCGTCGGCGCTGCCGCCCTTGCTTGCGGCCGGGGCCACGCCGTTGCGCAGCTCTTGCGCACCGGTCAGGTAGGCGTTGCGCCAGGTGGCGTTCTCGCTCTGGTACCCCAGTTGCTCCAGGGCGTCGGCCTGCAGCTCGCGCGCTGCGCTGTTGTCGGGCTGGGCGAATACCAGGTGCCGGGTGAGCTCGGCAACCCAGCGGTAATCACCGCTGCCGTAGGCCTCACGGGCCAGGGTCAGCACCCGCTCGGCGCCGCCCAGGGCCTTGACGTAATGCGTGCCGGCCTCGCTCGGCGGCAAGGGGTTGAGGGTTGCCGGGTTGCCGTCGTAAAAGCCCATGTAGCGCTGATACACCGCCCGCACGTTGTGGCTGAGCGAGCCGTAGTAGTCGCGGCTGTACCATTTGCTGGCCAGCCGTGGCGGCAAGCTGGTCAGCTCGGCGGCGATCTCGGTGGGGCCAAGGCCGCGGTTGATCAGGCGCAGGGTCTGGCTGTCAATGAAGGCATACATGTCGCGCTGATCGGCCAGGTATTCGCGGATCTGCGCGCCGCCCCAGGTGGGCCAGTGGTGCTGGGCAAACACCACTTCGGCTTGCTGGCCATAGCGCAACAGCGACTGGTCCAGGTAGTGCGCCCACACCTTGGCATCCCGCACCTGGGCGCCGCGCAGGGTCAGCACATTGTGCTGCACGTGGGAGGCGTTTTCGGCCATGCACAAGGCTTTGAACCGGGGGAACCACAGGTTCATTTCAGCAGGTGCTTCGGTGCCAGGTGTGAGCTGGAACTCGATATCGACACCATCGATGCGCAGGGTCTCGAAGGGTTTTTCGATCAGCCGGGTCGGGGCGATCAGGCTGACCGTGGCATTGGCCGGCACTCCCTTGCCCAGGCCGGCATCCACCTGGCCGCGTGGCCCGCGTGGCAACGGCGCGCCGTACATGTACTGCGCACGGCGCTTCATCGCCGGCCCAGCCAGCACGTTTTCGCTGATGGCATGCTCGAAGAACCCCTGCGGGGCGATGACCTGCACCTTGCCCGCCTTGACCTCGGCCTCGTCGATCACCCCACGCACACCGCCGAAGTGATCGACGTGCGGGTGGGTATAGATCACCGCCACCACCGGCCGCTGCGGGCGATGGCGGAAGTACATCGCCAAACCGGCCCGGGCGGTTTCCACCGACAGCAGCGGGTCCATCACGATCAGGCCGTGCTCGCCTTCGATGAGGGTCATGTTGGCCAGGTCCAGGCCGCGCACCTGGTAGATGCCGTCGGTGACCTTGAACAACCCGGCAATGGTATTGAGCTGCGCGATGCGCCACAGGCTCGGGTTGACCGTGGCCGGTGCCTCGCCCGTGAGGAAGGCGTAGCGCTGCAGGTCCCAGACCGTTTTGCCATCAGCATTGACCACGGCCCGGTCGGCGGCTTCAAGCAGGCCGCGGCGGGCATTGTCGAAATCGCTGCGGTCGGCGAAGGGCAGGCGCTGCAACCAATGTTGATTGCTCTGGCGGGTGAGGTCGGTGGCGTCCTTGGCGGGGCCTTCGGCCAGCGCCGCGTAGGGCAGGGCCAGGGCCAGCAGGCAGGGCAGTGTGCGTAGGCGCATGGGGTGGTCCTTGTTGTTCTGAGGGCGAACACTCTAAGGACAGAGCTCATTGGCGAACCAATACCACTCTTGCATGGCCACCCATGCCCAAATGCGATGGCTCAGCTGGCGCCAATCTCCATGATGCGCGCCACCAGCCAGGCCAGTGCCGGGTCGTGCTGGCGGTGGGCAAGGTACACCAGCTCCAGCTGGAAGGGCTGCAGGGCGAACGGCAGGTCCAATACCTGCAGCGGCAGCAGCCGGGCGAAATGGCGCGCCAGTGCGGTGGGCAGCACCACGCACAGGTCGGAGCTTGCGGCCAGGTGCGCGGCCTGCAGGTAATTGGGCGTGGTGTAGACGATGCGACGGGCCAGGCCCTGTTCACCCAGCCACTGGTCAACCATGCCGCGGGTCTGACCGCCGTGCACCCACAGGTGGCGCAGGCCCAGGAAGGCTTGCAGGTCGAGCGCGCCATCCACTTCGGGGTGGCCCTGGCGCACCGCCACGTGCAGGGTTTCGCTGCGCCAGTGGCGCCGCTCGTAGCGCGCGGGCACATCATCGAAGCGCCCCAGCACCAGGTCGAGTTCGCCTCGGTCCAGGGCTTCGGCCGGCAGGTTGGGCGTCAGGTGCAGCACGTCCACGCGCAAATGTGGCGCGTGGGTCTGCAAGGTGGCCAGCAACCCGGGCATGCACAGCTGCTCGGCGAAGTCGGTGAGGGCGATACGCAACTGGCGGTGGCTAAGCTGCGGGTCGAAGCTGTCGCCGGCGCCGAGGGTCTGCTCGATCTGTTGCAGCGCCGCGCGGATCGGGCCTTCCAGGGCCAGGGCGCGCGGGGTGGGGCGCATGCGCCGGCCCACGCGCACCAGCAGCGGGTCGCCGAGCAGGTCGCGCAGGCGCGCCAAGGCATTGCTCACCGTCGGCTGGGTCAGGGCCAGGCGCTCGGCGGCGCGGGAAACGTTCTGTTCACGTAGCAGCATGTCCAGTACGCGCAGCAGGTTGAGGTCGAAGTTGGCTATATTCATGCAAAAAATACATGGGATGGAAAATGAGAATTTCAAAAATAGTAGGCGCCTGACTAGGGTGAGGGCAATGCCTTCATAACAGTCATCAGGAGCGTCACCCGTGAGTACTCCCTATAACATTCAGCAGGCGGCGGTGATTGGTGCCGGCACCATGGGCCGCGGCATAGTCATCAGCCTGGCCCGTGCAGGCCTACCGGTGCTGTGGCTGGATAACGACCCGCGTGCTACCGAAGCCGGCCTGGCGGTGCTTGCGCAGACCTGGGCACAGCAGGTGGCCAAGGGGCGTATTGACCAGGCCGGGGCCGACGCCTGCCTGGCGCGGGTGCGCCAGGTTACGGCCTATGCCGACCTCGCCGAAGCCGACCTGGTGATTGAAGCGGTGTACGAGAACCTGGCGCTCAAGCAGGACATCTTCCGCACCCTGGACAGCACGCTCAAAGCCGAAGCCATCCTGGCCAGCAACACTTCGGCACTGGACATCGATGCCATCGCTGCCGTGACCCGTCGGCCCGAACAGGTACTGGGGCTGCATTTTTTCAGCCCGGCCCATGTGATGAAGTTATTGGAAGTGGTGCGCGGGGAGCGCACCTCGCCCGCAGTGCTCGATGCGGCCCAGGCCCTGGGGCAGCGCATGGGCAAGGAAGTGGTGGTGGCCGGCAACTGCCCGGGCTTCATCGGCAACCGAATGCTCGCCACTTACGCGGCCGAGGCGCGCAAGCTGCTGCTTGAAGGCGCCACGCCGCGGCAGGTGGACGAGGCGCTGCAGGCATTCGGCATGGCCATGGGCCCGTTCCGCATGTATGACGTGGTGGGCGTCGACCTGGAATGGCGGGCGCGCCAGCTGGCCGGCAAAGCCATGGATGCGCCTCTGCTGCAGGTCGACAATGCCCTGTGCGCGCTGGGGCGTTTCGGGCAAAAAGCCGGCCACGGCTACTACCGTTACGCCCCCGGCAGCCGCGAGGCCATGCACGACCCCGAGGTCGATGCACTGGTGCTCAAGGTCGCCCAGGACCTGGGCGTGCGCCGGCGGGTGATCGACGACGAGGAAATCCGTGAGCGCTGCCTGCTGGCGCTGGTCAACGAAGGGGCGAAGATTCTCGAGGCGTCGGTGGCCAGCTGCAGCGCCGACATCGACCGGGTGTACCTGCATGGCTATGGCTTCCCGGCAGAGGTCGGTGGGCCGATGCGCTGGGCCGACCAGCAGGGGTTGAGCCTGCTGTTGGCGCGGCTGGAACGCCTGCAAGGCCTGTTCGGCGAACATTGGCGCCCGGCCGGGCTGCTGATGCGCCTGGTGGCTGGGGGCAAGCAGCTGGCCGATGTGCGCGAGGGCCGCGCATGAGCTACCGAGCCCCCCTGCGTGACATGCACTTCGTCCTGCACGAACTGTTCGATGTGACGGCGCACTGTGCCCGCCTGGGCAACGAGCTGGACCGCGAAACCATTGATGGCATCCTCGAACAAGGCGCGCGGTTTGCCGGCGAGGTGGTTGCGCCGCTTAACCGCCAGGGCGATGAGCAGGGCTGCCGCCTGGAGCAAGGCGCTGTGTGCACCCCCGATGGCTTTCGCCGGGCCTACCGGCAATATGTGCAGCAGGGCTGGGGTGGCATGACCGGCCCCGTGGAGCACGATGGCCAGGGGCTGCCGCAAATGGTCGCGGCGTGCTTTCACGAAATGCTGATGGGCGCGTCCCTGTCGTTTCGGATCTATTCCGGCCTGACCGAGGGCGCCGTGCTGGCCTTGCATCGGCATGGCAGCGCAGCGCTCAAGCGCGATTACCTCGGCAAGCTGGTCAGCGGCGAATGGGCCGGCACCATGTGCCTGACCGAGCCACAGGCCGGCACCGACCTCGCGCTGCTGCGCACCCGCGCCGAGCCGCAAGGCGATGGCAGCTACCGCATCAGCGGCAGCAAGATCTTCATCAGCGGCGGCGACCAGGACCTGACCGACAACATCGTCCACCTGGTGCTGGCGCGCCTGCCGGATGCGCCGGCCGGTGTGCGTGGCATCAGCCTGTTTCTGGTGCCCAAGTTCGAATGCACCGGTAGCGGTGGGCTAGGCGCGCGCAACGCCGTCGAATGCGGTGCGCTCGAGCACAAGATGGGCATCAAGGGTGCAGCGACCTGCGTGATGAACTTCGAGGGCGCCCGCGGCTGGCTGGTGGGGGAGGCTAACCAAGGCCTGGCCTGCATGTTCACCATGATGAACGATGCGCGGTTTCAGGTTGGCCTGCAGGGGCTGGGCATCGCCGAGGCGGCCTTCCAGGGTGGCCTGGCCTATGCCCGCGAGCGCTTGCAGTCGCGCAGCCTGGCTGGGCCGGTGGCACCCGAGCGCAATGCCGACCCGATCATCTACCACCCGGACGTGCGGCGCATGCTGCTGACCCAGAAAACCCTCAGCGAGGGCTGCCGCATGCTGGCGGCCTTTGCAGCGCAAGCGCTGGATCAGGAGCACGGTGCCCCGCAGCCAGACGTGCAAGCGGCCGCCGGGCGCCGGGCGGCGTTGCTGATCCCCATTGTAAAAGCCTTCCTCACCGATGTCGGCCAGGAGGTCGCCAGCCTGGGGGTGCAGCTGTACGGGGGGCATGGCTATATCCGCGAATGGGGCATGGAGCAGCTGATGCGCGACAGCCGTATCACCCAGTTGTACGAAGGCACCAACGGCATCCAGGCGTTGGACCTGATCCGCCGCAAGGTGCTTGGCGATGGTGGCGAGCAGTTGCGCCTGCTCATCGATGAGTTGCTCGAAGCGGCTCGCGGCTGCGCTGCCGACGAGCTGGCCGGGATGGCCCAGGTGGTCGTCCAGCGCCTGCAGGAATGGCGCAACCTGAGCGCCGAGGTGGTCGATGCCTGCCGCTGTGACCCGCAGGAAATCGGCGCAGTGTCGGTCGACTTCCTTGCCTACTCGGGCTACGTGCTGCTGGCCGCGCTGTGGCTGCGCGCTGGCGTAACGGCCAGCGCGGCACTGGCCGCAGGCAGCGCAGACAGTGCCTTCTACCAAGCCAAGCTGCACGCCGCAGGCTTCTACTGGCGGCGGGTATTGCCGCGCGCAAATGCCCACTGCGAGGCGTTGCGCGGCGGCGCACAGTGCCTGATGAGCCTGGATGAAGCGCACTTCGCCTTTTGACTCTGCCCAGCTGTTCACCCACAACAACAAGAGGAACATGAGCATGCAGCCTTTCAGTTTTGCCACCACCCCTCATCTGCTGTGCGAACCCGGTGCCGCCGGGCGCCTGGCGCAGCTGTGCCAGCAACGCGGCGTGCGCCGTGTGCTGATCGTGACCGACCCGGGCATTGTCAACCTGGGCATGCTCGATGATTTACTGCCAGGGTTCACCCAGGCTCACCTGAGCGTGGCGATCTTCGGTGAGGTCAGCGCCGACCCCAGCCATGCCTGCGTGCTGGCCGCGGTGGGCCGGGCGCGGCATATCGGCGCCGAGCTGATCGTAGGTTTCGGTGGCGGCAGCTCCATGGATGTCGCCAAGCTGGTGGCGCTGCTGGCACACCCCGCCTGTGACCAGACCCTGGAGGCGGTCTATGGCATCGACCAGGCCAAGGGCCAGCGCCTGCCACTGATCCAGGTGCCGACCACCGCCGGGACCGGCTCCGAGGTCACCCCGGTCGCCGTGATCACCACCGGCGAGGCGGCCAAGATGGCGGTCATTTCGCCGCTGTTGCTGCCTGACCTGGCGCTGCTCGACGCCGAGCGCACCCTGGGCCTGCCACCGGCGATCACTGCGGCCACCGGTATCGATGCCATGGTCCATGCCATCGAGGCCACCACCAGCCGGTTCAAGCGCAACCCGGTGTCCAGCCTGTTGGCCCGCGAAGCGTTGGGGCTGCTGGCCGGCAACCTCGACCAGGCGGTACACAACGGTGGCAACCTGGCGGCGCGCCAGGCCATGCTGCTGGGCGCCTGCCTGGCCGGGCAGGCATTTGCCAACGCGCCGGTGGCGGCGGTGCATGCGCTGGCTTACCCGCTGGGGGCGCGCTACCACGTGCCGCACGGGCTGGCCAATGCGCTGGTGCTGCCCCACGTGATGCGCTTCAACCGGCGCGAGGCGTTCGCCGACTATGCGGCATTGGCGCCGGCACTGCTGGGCGAGCGCCTGGTGCCTGGCGACCCCCATGACCTGTGCAGCCAGTTCATCGATGAGCTTGCGCAGCTCGCGCCACGCTGCGGCCTGCCCAGCCGGCTGCGTGATGTCGGTGTACCGCGGCACAGCCTGCCGCTGCTGGCCGAGGATGCCCTGCAACAGCAACGGCTGCTGGTCAACAACCCGCGCAAGGTCACCCTTGCCGATGCCTTGGCCCTCTACCAGGCGGCGTTCTGACCATGGCCAGGGAGCGCCCGCTGCGCGGCGCCTACCGCCACTTCCAGCCGATCACCACGCGCTGGCATGACAACGACGTGTATGGGCATGTGAACAACGTCGTCTATTACGGGTTTTTCGACAGTGCCGTGAATACCTGGCTGATCGAACATGCCGGCCTGGATATCCACCACGACCCGGTGGTGGCCTACGTGGCCGGGTCCGCCTGCGACTATTTTGCCGCCGTTGCCTTCCCGCAACGCATCGAAGTGGGCATCGCCGTGGAGCGTCTGGGCAACAGTTCGGTGCACTACACGCTGGCCGTGTTCGTCGAGGGCGAACCTGAAGCCTGCGCGGCCGGCCGTTTCACCCACGTTTTCGTCGACCGTCGCGACAACCGCCCGGTCGCCATCCCCGCCAGGCTGCGCAGCGCTCTCGGCAGCCTGATCGCGTCGCCCGACCCATCCAGCCATAACGAACCGGCATGGCATTGATCCGAAGACGCTATTTGTGAGGGGCGTTCAACCTGCCTGATACTTCTGGTCACCGACACCGCCGGCCTGGGCGGCCGGCGCGTCCGCGCTGAACCCATCATTTCCCTCTCTAATAAAACAACAAGAGGTTAAGAGTGAGCGCAACCCTACTTTTCTGCCGGCGCCGCGCGCCGCTGGCGGCACTGTGCTGCCTGCTCGCCACCCCGGTGGCGGGCGTGCAATTCGACGTTGGCCCGTTACAGGGGCGTTTCGACTCGGCCCTGTCGTTCGGCAGCGCAGTCAGCACCGCCAACCCCGACAAACAGCAGTTGCAGGCGGCCAATGGCAACGACGGGCGACGCAACTACCGGGCGGGCGATGTGTTCTCGGCGATCTTCAAAGGCACCCACGACCTGGAGCTGCGGCGCGACAACCTCGGTGTGTTCCTGCGCGGCAGCTACTGGTACGACACCGCGCAGCGTGACCACAGCCAGCGCGCAGTCGATATCGACGACCACGATCGCCAGGTATCGGCGAAAACCGCAGGCGCGGAGCTGCTCGATGCCTTCGCCTATGCCCTCTACGACATCGACGGCGAGCCCGGTTCGCTGCGCCTGGGCAAACAGGTGGTCAATTGGGGGGAAAGCCTGTTCATCCAGGGCGGGCTGAACGTGATCAACCCTTTCAACCAGGCGGCGCTGCGTCGGCCAGGCTCCGAGGTGAAAGACGCCCTGGCGCCGGTCAACCTGGTGTATGTCACGCAAAACCTCAACCAGGCGCTGTCTTTCGACGCCTTTTACCAGCTGGACTGGGAACAGGCCCGGCTGGACAACTGCGCAACGTTCTTTTCCGGCAACGACTTCATGCCCGAGGGCTGCCGGGGCCTGGATGTCGGCGGGCAGATGGTCACCAACCCGGCCGTTTCGCAGGCCCTGGCCCCGTTCGGTGTGACGCTGACGGAGGAGGGCGTGCGGGTGCCCCGGGGCGCCGACCAGGATCCGCGCAATGGCGGCCAATGGGGTTTTTCGCTGCACTGGTACGTCGAACGGCTGGATACCGAGTTCGGCCTGTTCGCCGCCAACTACCACAGCCGCTCCCCCTACCTGGGCACGGTCAGCAGCCGCTACTACGCCAATACGGGTTTTGCCAGGGAGCTGTGCGGCAATGTCGGTGTGGCGCTGGCCAACTGCGGCGCCTTCCTGGCTTCCAGCAACGGGCAGACCCTGGCCGGTGCATTGCGCATGGGCACTTCCCGATACCAGGCGCAATACCCGGAGGACATCCGCCTGTACGGCCTCACCTTCGCCACCACCCTGCGCAACGGTACCGCCGTGCAAGGGGAGGTGAGCTATCGGCCGAACATGCCGGTACAACTCAACGGCAACGATGTGTTGCAGTCGTTGCTCAATGCCCCCGGCCGCAGCCCGCTGAACGCCGATGGTCTGCGCCCGGCAACCGACAGCACGCCGTTCGACGGTTACCGGCGCAAGCAGGTTACCCAGGCCCAGGTGTCGGCCGTGCAGGCGTTCAGCCAGGTCATGGGCGCCAACCAGCTGCTGCTGATGGGCGAGGTGGGCGCCACCTATGTCGGTGGGCTGGAGGGGCGTTTCGGGGCCCGGTATGGCCGCTCCGGTGCCTATGGCAACGGCGAACTGGCCGACAACAGCCTGTGCCTGGCGATTTCGAAAAGCCCGGGCGACTGCAACGGCGAGGGTTTTGTCACGCCTTTCTCGTGGGGGTACCGGCTGCGCGCGACCTGGAGCTACCCGAACCTTGTCCAGGGCCTGGACATTCGCCCCAGCCTGGCCTGGGCCCATGACGTCAAAGGCTACTCACCCGCTGACGGCTCGGCCTTCAACGAAGGCTCGCGCTCCATCAGCCTGGGCGTGGACGTCAGCTTGGCCACTCAGTACTGGGCAAGCCTGGCCTACACCGATTACCTCGACGGCGATTACGGCACCCGCGGCGACCGCGATTATGTCGCGTTCAGTGTGGGTGCCAATTTCTAGTACAACCAAGGAGCAAGACAATGTCCAAGCGCAGCATGCAGCCATCATCCGCCAACCTGCCCGGCATCGCCCTGATACTGGCCGGTGCGCTGGCACCAGGGCTGGCGGTCGGGGCACCGACCGGGCAGGGCGTGATGCAGGGGTTCCCACCAGCACCGGAATTGCGCGTCAACCAGGCCAACGCCTTTCAGCCACCGTACTTGCGCTGGTCCATGCGCCACGCCCGCGAGGTGTCGCCCACCCGTGGCATCGGCCGCGCGGCCACACCGCTGGCTTTGGCCGAAGGCAGCGCGGCGGCGCTCGACCAACTGGCCTTCCGCGCCGGCGACCAGCCGTTGACCCTGGCCGGTTACCTTCAGCAAACCAGCACCGACGGCTTGATCGTGCTGCATCAGGGCAAGGTGGTGTATGAGCATTATCTGGAAGGGTTCCAACCCGGCCAGGCGCATATCTGGGCGTCAATGACCAAGTCGGTCACCGGCCTGATCGCCGCCCAGTTGATCGCCGAGGGTGCGCTGGACCCGCAGCGCACACTGGCGCATTACGTGCCGGAACTGCGCGGCACGCCGTTCGGCGAGGCGACGGTGCAGGCCAACCTGGACATGCAGGTGGCGGTGGAGTACCCACCACAGATGCCGCCGGACCTCGGCCTGTTTGCCGCCACCGGCCTGATACCGCGGCGCGAGGGCATGCCAGGGGATATCTACAGCTTCCTCCAGCAGGTGCAGCAGGCGCCGCACGCGGGTAGCCAGGCGCCGTTCTTCTACCAGAACGGCTCACCGGAAGCGCTGGCATGGGCGTTGCGGCGCATCACCGGGCTCAACTGGGCGCAACTGGTCGAGCAGCGCTTGTGGTCACGCTTCGCCGAGGACGATGCCTACGTGCAGGTCGACCCGCTGGGCACCGAAATGGCCAGTGGCGGCATCAGCTGCAACCTGCGTGACACCGCCCGCTTCGCCGAGCTGGTGCGCCGCGAACTGGCCCGCGATGCCAAGGGCGACAGCTTCAACCAGGCGGTGCACAGCACATTCCAGCCTGCGGACCCGGCGGTGTTCGCCCAAGGCAACCTCGGCCCCGGCCGCCCGGGTTACGGCTACCGCAATTACTGGTACCAGAAGAACGACGGTGACGGTTCGGTCGAGGCCAGTGGGCGCTTCGGTCAGAAAATCTATATCAACCCCCGCCGCGAAGTGGTGATCGTGAAGCTGTCAGCAACGGCCGATCAGGCCCGGCGCGCCACCCGTGCCGACGGCGAGGTAAAAGCCCCTGCGCGCGTCGTCGACTCGCCCGCTGCGTTCAACAGCATGGTGGGTGCGGTGCTGGCGGCCTTGCCGGGTTAAAGTGTCTTTACTGCAATTGAACCTGGCATCGTGACTGGAGGCGTTGCAATGACAAAGACCGTTGTGAAATCCCGCTTCGAAGCAACGCTTCTTCGTCCGGCAAACCCTGGGAATGATTCGTCATGGGCCTTCGTGGTCCTGCCAAAAGAGGCAAGTGCACGGCTTCCCAGGCGAGGAAGGACCACAGTTGAAGGCACAATGAATGGATACCCTTTCCAGGCAACCCTTGAACCGGATGGTCAACTGAGCCATTGGCTGCAGATCAGCGCTGCGTTACTAGAAGCTGCAAATGCGGCCATTGGGGACATCGTTGAACTGGAGTTGACCCCGGTCAAGAAAGAGCCCGAACCTGACATCCCCCCCGATTTTCAGGAGGCACTGGCAGCCACGCCTGAGGCGCGTCTGGTCTGGACCAATACGACGACCCTCGCACGAGTAGACTGGATACACTGGATCACGTCAGCCATGCAGGCCCACACGCGGGCAAAACGAATAGCCAACGCATGCGATATGCTTGCCTCCGGCAAGAAGCACGTTTGCTGTTTCGACCCGTCTGGTTACTACAGCAAGGCCTTGCGTGCGCCTGAGGCGCAAGATTGATAAATGCCGCCGCAGGTGGAAATCCTGAAGCACCAAGGGTCAAGCACCCCATCCAACATGGCTCGATAGCGGCAAGCATACTCATGGATCGAAAAGCAAACCCGTCATGCACTGCTGATTGGGTCATACGCAGCACTACGCCTGGCAGCGTGGAGCGTATCGAAGCCTGGTTTGGTGGCCATGGCTACGACCCGCATCGTCACGACACGTACTCGATAGGCCGTACCCTTGCCGGTGTTCAGAGCTTTCACTACAAGGGGGCGCTGTGCCACGGCGTGCCAGGCAACACACTGGTGCTGCACCCGGATGAAGTACATGACGGCATGGCCGGCACGGAGGTGGGCTTTCGCTACCGGATGGCCTATATCGACCCGTCGTTGATCCAGAACGTGCTCGGGGGCGAACCGTTGCCTTTCATCGCTGGCGGGCTCTCTTGCGACCCCCGTTTGTATCGCGCCAGCGAGGCGTTCGTACAAGCCTTGGACCATCCTCTGGAAACACTGGAGGAGCAGGACGCCGTGTATGACCTGGCAATGGCGCTGCGTGCCGTGGGCGGTAAGCCACGTGGCCGCAAACGTCTGGATTACCGCAGCGCCGAGCGAGCCAGAGCGTTCATCATGGAGCATCTGCACGTAGGCATCACGCTGGAGATGCTCGAACAGGCCAGCGGGCGTGAGCAATGGAGCTTGTCGCGGGACTTTCGCGCCCTGTACGGCACCAGCCCTTACCGGTTTGTCACGCTACGGCGCCTGGATTGTTTACGCAGGCTGATCCTGGATGCTTCACCCTGGTCGATGCCGCCCTCGCCGCAGGGTTTCACGATCAAAGCCACATGACCCGGCACTTCACTCGCACCTACGGCGTGCCACCCCTGCGTTGGCTGGAACGCTTGCGTGCTTCTCGCTGAGGTGCAGGATCGTGCAAGAAAGGCGTGTTTCCCATTCGATAGGCTGGTCGCTCCAACTAGAGAGGATCTGCCATGTCCGGCATACATCAGCAATGCGTACCGCAACCTGTGAACCTGACTCAAAAAGCTTCGCTTATCGAGCAGCAGTGGAGTCCACGGGTGGTCGCGGAAATGAACGACTACCAATTCAAGGTGGTTCGCATCGAAGGTGAATTCATTTGGCACTCGCACCCCGAGACCGATGAAGCGTTTCTGGTACTCGAAGGCCTCTTGCGCATCGATCTCCCAGAGGGCTGCGTGCATGTGAAGCCGGGCGAGCTGTATGTGGTGCCGCGTGGTGTAGAGCACAGAACAGCAGCAGAGACGGAGACGAAACTCATGATGATCGAGCCGCGAGGCGTGTTGAATACCGGTCATGAAGGCGGGGAGCGAACGGCTGTGAATGACGTTTGGATCTGAGTTGACGTCTGTAATATTGGCTAGCTGCCTTCAGGTCTGAAGCGGACACCTATCCGGCATGGAGGGGCCGCTTCGCGATCGACCGCTTTCGACCCATAGCGGACGTTCTGCCACCAATGCTAGGTAAATTATTAATCTCTATGAGCTGAGGGCGAACATTTGCGTGCACAAGGATGTATAGCGGGTAGTTAATCAGCCGCTTGAGAGTGCCCCCAAGAACCTCGTATCATTGCGAATGATTAACACCTGCACTTTATTCTGATCACGGAAGCGAGGAGCCATCGTGTTGCCTTCCCCTGCTATCGCACCTGAAACACGCGAGCGTATCGCTGGTCTTTACCGTGATCATCACCTCTGGCTTCTTAGTTGGCTGCAACGGCGGCATCACTTCGGTGACCAGGCCTCCGACGTCGCACAGGACACCTTCTTGCATGCGATTCTGCGCCCGCAGCAGATTGCCGGGTTGCGACAACCCAGGGCTTGGTTGAGCAGCGTAGCGAGAGGGCTATTGATCGACCGCTATCGCCGGCAAAAGCTTGAGGCCGCCTATCTGCAGGCGCTGGCGCAGTTGCCTGAGGCTGAAGTGCCCTGTGCTGAGCGACAACTGATGCTGTTGGAGACGCTGATGCAGATCGACGCCATGCTTGACGGCCTTGGACCGAAGGTACGCATGGCGTTTCTGCTGTCGCGCCTGGAGGGGCTCAACTACCAAGAGATTGCCGTCCGCCTGGAGGTCAGCCTGAGCAGTGTTGAGAAGTACATGGCCAAGGCCATTCGTCACTGCTACCAGCTCACACTCGAAACATGACAGACAAGGTCCTCGATCAAGCCATCGACTGGCTGGTGAAACTCGAGTCCTCACAACACGCTCCGAGCGTGAGTGCAGCGTGCATGGCTTGGCGTCAGGCGGATCCAAGGCATGAGGCACGCTGGCAAGCCCTGCTGGAGGCTCAAGCCTGTTTCCCACTCGCGCGAGAGTTACCGCCTGGTGTCGCAATCACTACATTGGGTAATCAGGGGCGCCGCACGGCAATCAAGGCGCTCGGCTTGGGCCTTCTTGGCCTGGGCATGGCGGGTGGTGCCTTGCAGCAGTCGCCGTGGCGCACCAGTTTCGCCGATTACAGCACCAACACCGGCGAGCGGCTCCGCTTCGTACTGGCCGACGGCAGTACGGTGCAACTCGACAGCAGGAGTGCCGTGGATGTAAGGCTCGATTCGCGCGAGCGCCGAATCACACTGCGAGAAGGACAGGCGTACGTACAAACGGCCCTCGGCGCGTTGCAGCGCCCGCTATGCGTAACTACGGCGCAAGGGCGCTATGAGACTACCGACGCAGCCTTTAGCCTTTGCCAGGAAAACGGCTACACGCGGTTGACCGTTGACCAGGGCAGTGTTGCCGTTCTGTTTCCGGGCCAGGCGTCAGCACAGGCGCATGCCGGGCAGCAATGGCGCATCGACAGGGCCGGCCCCCAACTTGTCGAGCGGCCGACATTCGAGGGCTCTGCCTGGGTTCGTGGCGTGTTGATCACCCAGGACATGCTCCTGCCAGACCTGGTCGAGCAGTTGGCTCGCCAACGTGTAGGCTGGGTGGGTTGTGACCCTGCCGTGGCTGGGCTGAAGATCTCTGGCGTATTTCAGCTCGACGATACAGACAATGCCCTGCGCACCCTGACCCACACGCTGCCTGTACGCCTGGTCTGGCGTACGTCGTTGTGGGTACGCATCGTTCCCGCCTGAAAAAAATGCCGGGTTATTTACGGGATTTCGCCGGCTCCTTCGACAAGAAGAAAAAGCCCGCACTTTTCAGGAGCCACAACTCGATGGATCTGCTATCCCGTTACTGTCCCGCCTTGCTTGCCCAGGCCATCTGCATTGGCACGATGTCCAGCCTCTGCCAAATGGCTCAGGCGCAGCAACCTGCACAGCTCTATAACTTGCCCGCAGCACCACTGGCCCAGGCGTTGAACCGCTTTGCCGAGCAGTCCGGCATCAGTCTGCCGTACACTCCGAACATGGTCGAAGGCAAACAGGCACAAGCAGTCAACGGCGAGATGCCTGCTGACATGGCACTTCACCTGCTGCTAGAGGGCACCGGTTTGACAGCAACGCAGGCCGCGGATGGCAACTGGTCCTTGCAACCGCTGACAAATGACGGCGGATCTGCACTGGAACTGGGCAGTATCCTCATCGAAGGTCAGGGCATGGGCATGATGACCGAGAATACCGGCTCGTACACCACTGAGAAGGTCAGTATCGGCTCCAAGACCCCGACAAGCCTGCGGCAAACACCGCAATCGGTGTCGGTGATCACCCACCAGGTCATCGAAGAGCAGCGTATGACTGACCTTGCCGATGCTATGAAGATTACCCCCGGCATCACGGTGAAGAACAACAACTTCCGCCTTTCGGATTTTTACTCGCGCGGCTTCAAGGTAGAGAACATCCAGATTGACGGTGCTGCACCGATGGCCTTGGGTACTACGTCGGGCAGCTTCTACTCGAACAAGAACTACGACATGGTCGAGTTCGACCACGTAGAAATACTGCGGGGTTCGTCCGCCCTGTTCGGTGGTACCGGTGACCCGGGTGGCATGATCAACCTGGTGCGCAAACGCCCTCTGGACACCTACCAGCTCAAGGTCGACCTGTCGGCCGGCAGCTGGGACAACTACCGCACCCAGTTCGACGTCACTGGCCCGTTGGGTTTCGACGGCAAACTGCGTGGTCGCTTGGTAGCCGCCTACACCGACCGCCAGTATATGCTCGACGACCGTGCCACTGAAAAACCGATCGTCTACGGTATTCTGGAGGCCGACATCACGCCAGACACCATGCTGACCGTCGGTGGCCGCACCGAGCGCATTCACGAAACCGGTTCCGGCACTGGCTTGCCGCGCTATGCCACCGGCGCCGACCTGGGCCTGTCGCGCAACACCAGCCTGACCGAGAGCTGGGCCTATCTGGATGGCCGCTCACAGGAGGTGTTCGCCAAGGTCGACCACAAGTTCAATGACGACTGGAAAGCCAACGTCACCTACACCCAGACCCTGGACTCCGGCTTCGGCAAGAGTGCGTTCAACTTCGGTTCGGTCAACCCGGTCACTCTCGATGGTCCGGCCTGGAGCGGCAACGTCAACCAGTACCGCAGCGACCAGAAGCTTTGGGATGCCAACATCGCCGGTAAATTCCAGGCATTCGACCTGCATCATGAGTTCCTCATGGGAGTCGACTATCAAAAAATTACCAGCCAGTGGGAAGGCACCATGCAGTCGGCCGGTTCCGGTGGCGGCATCGACGTGTTCGACCCAAGCTCCACGCCGTGGCCGATGCCGGCGACTAACAAAGATTTCTACCGCGACTACAGCCCTAACACCCAGACCCAGTACGGCCTGTACTCCACCCTGCGCCTTCAACTGGCCGAGCCGTTGCACTTGATCGTCGGTGCCCGGGCCCAGCGCTACAAGTTCGAGCAGCTGTACCGCGCGCGCAGCAACGGTGTGTGGAGCGTACAGTCCGACATCGACACCCGCGAGCCCACGAAGCTGGTGCCCTACGGGGGCCTGGTCTACGACCTGAACGACGAGTGGTCGACCTACGTCAGCTATTCCGAGATCTACAAGCCGCAGCAGAACAAGCTGCAAGGTCCACTGCCAGGCAGCTCGATCGAAGCGATGAAGGGCAAGACCTACGAAACCGGGATCAAGGGCGAGCTGTTCAATGGTGCGGTGAATGTTTCGTTTGCGCTGTACTACACCAAGCGTAACAACGAGGCGGTGGTCGACCCGAACTACACGCTCACCAACGTGCTGTTCGGTGGCAACTGTTGTTACCTGACCCAAGGCGAAGTGGTCAGCAAGGGTATCGACATGGAACTGACCGGCGAGATCCTTCCGGACTGGAATGTGCTGGCCGGCTACACCTACAACAACAATCGCAACCGCCAGGACAACACTGCGTTCAGCAGCATTACGCCTAAGCACCAGTTCAAACTGTGGAGCACCTACCAGCTGCCCGGCCAGTTCCACGACTTCAAGGTCGGTGGTGGCGCGATCGTGCAGAGCGCGAATCTGGTCAACGGTACCGCCAGTGTGATCGACAGCGCCGGTAATGTGCTGCGCAACGAAGCCTACGACTACCGTCAGGGCGGTTACGCGGTGTGGAACGCGCTCGTCGAGTACAAGATCGACGATCACTGGACCTTGGCCTACAACGCTAACAACATCTTCGACAAGACCTACTACGCAACGTTAGGTTCTTCGGCGTCTGGCAACTGGTATGGCGAAAAGCGCAATCACATGCTGACCCTTCGTGGCACATTCTGGTAAGTGGTGACTGATTATCTGGAGGGGCTGTAGGGGGTAAGATTCAAAGCTTCCCACTGGCCGCTTTGGGTCGAAAGCGGTCAGTCGGTCGCGACCGGCTGCTGTCGACCCAGCGCTGCCCTCCGTCGAGGACAGCAGCCGTCCCTGTTCGTGTTGAGCCCGCTGACATAGAGAGGATTTGAACACATCGCCAGGAAATGTTGCTTGAGGCAGGAGGTATAGGATAGCTGTTGAATGCGTACGTTCAGCCGGCATACGCCGCAGAGGTTGTTACTCAGGCTTCATGCAAACTGTTGACGACGAGCTCGTTCACCGTGGAATCATGTTCGCTGTTCTGCATTCTACCGATACCGCCAGGCCGGTCCTCGAACAAATCGATTGGACCCAAACATTGCAAATAGCCCAATCCATGAGCTGATAGTGAACGCCTCCGGCCTACAGCTGGGCCACGGAGACAGCAGCATTCCTGGTTATTGCTCGAGCTGCCGGCAGTTGCCCACCGGCTTGCGAGGTGGTGATCAAAATGTTAGCGACAATTCCTTATGCCGCTGGCCGCTTTGGGTTGAGCACCCTACGATTCCGCTTCCCACCGGCGGAAAAGCAGAGAAGCGTTCACGCCTCCGAATCCAAATCCATTTGACAACGCGTATTCAATCGCCATGGATGAGGGGCTGCCTTTTACTATCTGCAGTCCCTGAGCCAAGTCATCAGACTCCTCAAGATTTAGGGTTGCGGGTGCAACTTGATCGCGTAACGCGAGGACGGTGAATATCGCTTCTATTCCTCCCGCCGCACCCAGCAAATGCCCTGTTGCCGATTTAGTGGCGCTGATGGCGAGGCCCTGCGATTCTCCAAATACTGCTCTGATTGCAGTCAGCTCCCCTTTGTCGCCAACCGGGGTGGAGGTGGCGTGAGCATTTAGGTGCTGCACCTGATTTGGTTGTACACCGCCCTGCTTAAGGGCCTGCAGCATTGACCTACGAGCACCGTCAGCGTCTTCTGGACCGGAGGTGATGTGGTAAGCATCGGATGACGTTCCATAGCCTACCAATTCTGCGATTGGCTTAGCTCCGCGGGCCAGGGCATGTTCCAAATCTTCGATTACCAGAACGCCAGCTCCTTCCCCCATGACAAATCCGTCGCGTGCTTGGTCAAACGGACGCGAAGCGCATGTTGGATCGTCATTGAAGGAAGAGGACAGAGCACGAGCGGCGGCAAATCCAGCCATGCTCACACGATGGATCGCAGCCTCAGCCCCACCACAGACGGCCACGTCGACTTCACCCGCCCGGATCATTCTTGCCGCATCACCTATCGCTTGAACCCCTGCAGCGCATGCCGTGACGGGAGCTCCCAAGGGGCCTTTAAGCTGATGTTTGATGGCAATGTGTCCAGCAGCCAAGTTGCATAAAAAAGATGGGATCGTGAATGGCGATAAGCGTTTTGGACCCTTGCTGTCTGTCGTCCTGACCGCATCCGCGATCGCAGGAAAACCGCCGATTCCGGAGGCTATGATCGTCGCAGTGCGCTCTTTTTCTTCGGCGGTAACAGGGTGCCAACCGGACTGTTGTAACGCCTCATCGGCGGCGGCAAGTGCAAACAGAATGAAACGATCCATCTTCCGCTGTTCCTTCGGCGAGACCACCGAATCTGGATCAAATCCAGCCTCAGGGTCCTGCGTACAGTCTGGTACTTGGCCGCCAATCCGAACTGAGAGATCACCGATCAGGTCCTCAGGAAGCGTGCTAATCCCAGATCTACCCGAGAGAAGCCTGCTCCAGACTGCTTCCACGCCGCAGCCAAGCGGCGAGACAGCACCCATTCCGGTTACCACTATTCGTCTGCTCATACTTTTTTACCTTCTGCGTTTGGTAGAATCCCTAGGTTGACGCCACTATCATTATGAAAGTAACAGGTGGCAGAATTTTTCCCTACCCCCCAGGACATTTCAAATGCAACACAAAACGTTCGAGCGTTCTGAATGCCCCATCGCCCAGGGACTGGAGCGCGTTGGCGAGTGGTGGAGCATGTTGATCATGAGGGACGCGCTGCAGGGGTTTACACGCTTCGACGAGTTCTCACGCAGCTTGGGAATCCCGCCCAATACCCTGACTAGGCGCCTCGGAGCCCTTGTGGAAGCTGGGTTGCTTGAACGGCGGGCTTACTGCGAAAAGCCCTTACGCTATGAGTACGTACCCACCGAGAAGGGCCGCGATTTGAAGATCGTTCTGGCAGCACTCGTGGCGTGGGGAAACAAACATTTTGCTCCTGAAGGTCCAAGCATCCAGGTGATAGCGCGATCAACTGGTGAGGTACTTGAGCCGCAAATGGTGAGCGAGGCCACACGCCAATCGGTTGATTTGGATGCCTGCGAATTTGTGGCCGGCCCTGCAGCCAGCGAGGGCATGCGCATGCGGCTTAAGTCCTTAGCTGAACGCACGGAAAGTTGAGAGCGTGCTGCGAGCCTTGACGGCATGCGCTCTCTCTGTGCCGCCGGAGGCGAAGTGTTCGAGCTAGACGCTTCAGCCTGCGCATTCAGAATGAGCGTATCTGAGTCCAAGAAAAGCGTGGATTCGTCCGATTCTAAAGTTGCTCGCTTCGTCAGACTGCCAGCAGGTCTTTAAGGAGGACTTCCCATGACTTCTTTCGTGTTTGCTCCCAGCGTCATTCCGTCCCTGGCCGTACAAGGCTCAACGTCCCGCTTTCCCATCCGTCGCGTGCTCTGCGTTGGCAGAAATTACAGCGAACATGCCCGTGAGATGGGCCACGACCCAGATCGTGAGCCTCCATTTTTTTTTGCCAAGCCCAATGATGCCGTCGTACCTGCTGAAGGGCTAATCCCATATCCGCCGTTGACGTCGGAACTTCATCACGAGGTCGAGCTGGTAGTAGCGATTGGTACCGGCGGATTTGAGATTGCTGCTGATGATGCCTTGAGCCATGTATGGGGCTATGGCGTGGGCATCGACCTTACGCGGCGTGATATTCAGGCACTTGCCAAAAAAATGGGTCGGCCTTGGGATTGGGCTAAAGGCTTTGATGCGTCCGCACCATGCTCAGCGCTGCAACCAGTCACAGCGGTAGGGCACCCAGATTCAGGCGCGATCTGGCTAAAGGTCAACGGTGAGGAACGTCAACGCGGAGACCTGCAGGATCAGATCTGGTCCGTGAGCGACATCATCAGTTACGCGTCGCGCTCGATCATTCTTAGCCCAGGCGATCTTATATTCACGGGTACTCCAGCGGGAGTCGGGTCACTGAGCCAAGGTGATCATATTTCTGCCGGGGTGGAAGGCATCGCGTCCCTGAGTTTCACGATCGGCTCTCCATAACGCTTGGATGATCACGTTGGGCTCGCTACATTTGAGCATCTGCTTTAGAGATGCAGCCATGTTAAGCAAGCCTCCAGTGCTCACTTATGGAATGCGGCAGCGCAGTGATCATCTAGATTTCTATATTCGAGACCAGCGGGGTCGCCCCCCGCTGACTCAGCCTCATAGGCATGAGTATTTTCAGATTCAGATCAACCTGGGTGGCGACACCCTGCAGCATATAGGGGGCGCGGTTCGCCCATTCCCTCAACGTACGCTGGCCTTTATTCTCCCTCATCGCTTGCACCTGATTCCTCACCCAGCGGAAAGCGAATTCCTGCTGTTAAATTTCAGCCAGCATTTCTTCTTGCCGCATGTCACATGCGACCCGCTCGATCTTGAAGATTTATCCACAGAGCTTTTCCCGGAACTCGCCCCCTTCCGCTTCCAAGAGCACCTCGACTTCCAATTCAGTGAGGCTCAGTTCAATGAGGTGCACGCCCTCCTGGACTTGATGCGCGCGTGCAACAACCAACGGAGCTTCGGTTCTGTCACGAAATTGAGAGGGTATCTGCTGCAACTGATAGGCCTGGTTTGCGAAGTTTTCTCAATCGACCTACAGAGGTTGGCCAGCACTGACAGCGTCAAGCGGGGGCGTCGAGATGCACTGGGTCGCGTTCGTGCGTATATCAATGACCATTTACATGATCCTGCGATTTCGCTCAAAGCCGCGGCGGCTGCGGCATTCCTATCACCTAACTACCTGACTCACCTGCTACGTAAGGAGACGGGTAAACCGTTCTCGCAGCTACTACTCGAGCGAAGAATGCAGCTGGCGAGGACTTTACTTTTGACCAGTAACGAACCGGTAGGCCTGATTGCTACCGCTTGCGGATTTGCAGACGAGAGCTATTTTTCGCGCTGTTTCCGCAAGGCCCATGGGTTGGCACCAGGTCAATTCCGACGGGAAAAGCAAGCTGCCAACTAGTCCAGCTGTTCGATCAACCAATCGCGAAAAACTGCCATTGGTCGGTATGCGGCTTTATGTGGGGGGATGACCAGGTAGTAAGCGGTGCCCGTGGGTGAATTCGATTCGAACGGGATCCTCAGCGTGCCATTTGCCAGTTCATCACGGACAAGAAATCTAGGTACCAAGCCAACACCAATTCCAGAAGAAACTGCCTGGATCAGGTGGGTCGTCAATTCGAAATGAGGGCCAAGGCGGAGTCGATCTGTCTTGGCGCCTTGGCATTTGAACCACTCAAGCCATAGGTTTGGACGAGCCGCGACGCGTAATAGCAGGGCTTTGCGTAGATCTTCGATCGATTTGTAGCGTTCGGCAATCTCCTGGTCTCCACCCACGACGGGGACCAGATCTTCGTCGACCAGCTTATGCGCATTCAAGCCGTGCCACAGGCCGTCACCCACGCAAATTGCGGCATCCAGACTCGTGCCCGTAAACTCGACTGTGCCCACGCGTGAATGGATATGGATCAGGATTTCCGGATAACGAGCATAGAAGTCGCTCAAGCGAGGGAGCAACCATTTACTGCCGAAGGCGGGTAAGACGGCAAGGTGCAGCGAGCCGCCTCCACTTCGGTAAGCGATAGCTTGCACCGTAGCATCGCGGATGCGTGCCAGTGCTCCGTTTACTTCTAATGAGTAGGTACGACCCACATCGGTGAGCGTGATGTGGCGACCGACCCTGTCAAACAGCTCTACGCCCAACAACTCTTCAAGCGACTGGACCTGTCGGCTGACGGCACTTTGGGACAAACTGAGCTCCTCAGCTGCCCGGGTGAAACTGCCATGCCTCGCGGAAGCCTCGAAAGCCAAAAGGGAAGACATCGAGGGATTAAGCGTGCGAGGGTTCATTGATTATTCCTGACACCGACTGTTTCGCGGGGAAGAGAGTCGGAATCAAGAGACCGACTACTGCCTCCACTTTACGGTAGAGGCAGCCGGACGCCAACGCTTAGCTCAGGGTCGCCTGAGCCCTGGAGTCGTAACGAGCTAGTCGGCGCAGAAGGTTATCCACTTCCTGACGAGCAGTGGCTGACATCGGACTTGCAGGTCGACGTTGGGCAGCACTGGTCAGAATCCCCCGCTTCATCATCACGTATTTCCTGACTGCCAGCCCAGCACCTGGCTGCTGCTCATAACGCAGCAGAGGAAGGTGGGCATCGAACAAGTCGTGTGCTTTGTCTTTCTCGCCTGCGGCGCTCAAACGCACGACGTCACAAAGCATGTCCGGGAAGGAATATCCGGTATTGGCACCGTCTGCTCCACGCTCGAGTTCGTAGTCCAAAAACAGTGCGTTGTTGCCACAGAGGATGGAGATGTGGCGCATCGATCCCTCGCTCTCAAAACGCCGCAGTGCACTGATTTTTTCCAGGCCAGGCCAATCTTCGTGTTTGAGCATGACGCAAGAAGGCAGGTCATTGACGATCCTGCGAATCACCGAGTTCGACATCTGCACGGAGAATGTAAGGGGGTAATCTTGAAGGACGAATGGCACATCGGCCCCGATCGCTTCTACAGCTTGGGCGTAGTAATTGACGATCTGGTCATCCGTGCGCAAGGTATTTGGTGGCGCGATCATCACACCTGCAGCACCACGCTCCATAACTTCACGAGTCAGGGTGCGCATCGACGCAAAGCCCGGAGCGGATACGCCGACAATAACTGGCATGTCACCAGCGCGCTTGATGACCTGGCTGGCGATGCTCAACGATTCGTCGGAATCGAGTTTAGGAGCCTCACCGAGTTGACCGAGTACGGTCAGACCCGTGCATCCAATTTCGTTGTAAAAGTCGACCATACGATCAATCGATAGAGTATCGATTGTACCGTCGTCCAGAAAGGGGGTTGGCGCAATGGGGTAGACGCCTTTTGCATTGGAATCAAATTTCATAGATTTTCCTCCGCCACCAGGCCGCGGCCTGCTCAGCGATCATTGTTGTTCTTTTAACCAGAGGTCGTAGCGGCGCTTCGATTCGTCATCGGGTGGATAGAGGCCAGGTAAAGGTGTTCCCGACTTAACCTCTAACATGACCCATTGCTCAAAGCGCTCTGTCGCCTGAGCTTGCTCAAGCACTTTGGAGACGAGCTCGCGGGGAATAACGACGGCGCCATCAGCATCACAGACGAGAGCGTCATACGGGCATACAGTGACGCCCCCGCAGTTAATGACTTCCTGCATGCCTACCAGCAACACGCCATCACCAGGCAAGGGGACTGAAGGCCCTGCGCACCACATAGGGAGACCACTTTCCCGAATCCCCTCTGCATCCCGTACTGCACCGTCCGTAACGAGGCCACGCACGCCGAGCTGATGCATGCGTAGACCAATAACGTCGCCCACCAGTCCAACGTCATCAATCCCGCTGCTGTCAGCAATCACAACGACGCCTTCAGGCATGGACTCAATGGCAGTGCGTGTATTCAGCGTGAGATTCAACCCAGTTCTGGAAGGAGCGAATCGCAAGGTGAAAGCGCTTCCGACTACCCGCATGGACGACTGTCCAGGCAAAGGCCTAGCACGACGAATCCAGACGTTGGTCACTCCTAGCTTCGAAAGTACCGAGCACAAGGTTGCAGTCGGTACTTTGGCCAGTTGATCACGCTGTTCAGCATTCAACATAGCGTTCGAATTCATGGCTCTTGCTCAGATGCTAGCGATCAAACCACCGTCAATACGGATAACAGAACCGGTGAGGTAGGCGGCCTGTACGCTGGAGAGGAAGGCAACCACATCGCCATATTCTTTTGGCTCGCCATACCGGCCGACTGCGATTGCTGCAGTACTTTCTTTGCTTACTTCCTCAACGCTGCGCCCCTCTCGTTTAGCTTTTGCTTCATCGAGGAAGGTGATGCGGCCGGTAGCGATACGACCAGGAAGCACGATGTTTACGGTGATGCCGTCGCCGCCAACTTCGCGTGCCAGCGTTTTGGACCAACCGACGAGAGAGAGGCGCAGTGCGTTGGATACGCCCAGGTTAGGGATCGGGGAAACCACACCCGAGGAGGTGCTGGTGATGATCCGACCCCAACCTCGGCTGCGCATGTTTGGCAGCACCCGATCGGTGATCTTGATAACCGACAGAACCATGCTCTGGAAGTGCGCGGTCCAGAGGTCCGCATCTTGGCTGTGGGCGGTAGTAGGAGGTGGGCCGCCGGTGTTATTCACGAGGATATCCACCGGGCCGTAATGCGATTCGATGTTGCTGACCTTGTCATTGATATCTTGCAGTCGAGCAAGGTCCCATTCTAGGGCATATGCCTCCAGTCCGGCCTGTTCAAGCGCGGAAACGGTGGTCTGCGCTGCATCGAGACTGATGTCGGCCACCACCACCCGCGCCCCTTCTTGCGCTAGGGATGTAGCGATGGCGCCGCCCAAGCCGCCTCCGCCGCCAAGGACCAATGCTGTTTTTTGTTTGAGTCCGAGATCCATTGTTATCTCCGCTGGCTGTCACCCCTGAATAGGGTGCTGCCATGCATGTTAGGAAGGTAAGAACTCCCGAACAAACGCGTATAACTCATGAACTACATGCGTTTTCGGTATGAATCGTTAGGCGTTGAGGCTCCTAAGCCCTGAATAATCGGCTGTTCAAGCCTTCTTGCATGTCATTACCACATGCGCCTTTCAGGCAGTTCAGATCCCTTCATGCATAAACTGCATGCATAAACAGATTTTTTTACGGTTTGCGCTCAGGGTGGGCTATGTCAGCCTTTAATCACGCCCGGCACTTGCCGCCGGTAGCAACCAAACAAGAACAACAAGCTGTAGTGAGGCTCCGATATGAGCAACCGTGAGAAATGGCGAGCCCTAGAGGCTGAGCTGCGAAGCGCGTTGGGCGCAGCAGTTCAGTTCGACAATGGGCACAAAGCCGTATACGCACACGATGCGTCGAATTACCGGCAGGTGCCTATCGGCGTGGTTATGCCTCGCACGATTGAGGACTGCATTCGGGGACTTGAAATCTGCCGCAAGCATGACGCCCCGGTGCTCACCCGAGGCGGCGGAACCTCGATGAACGGCCAAACCGTCAACGCTGCCGTTGTCTTCGACCTCTCCATGCACTGCAATGCAATACACTCTTTGGACCCCGTCTTGGGCACCGCAGTAGTGGAGCCTGGCGTTGTATGCGACACCCTACGTGATGCTGCTGAGCAGCACGGGCTCACCTTCGCCCCGGATCCGTCGACGCATAGTCGGTGCACCCTCGGGGGGATGGTCGCAAACAACTCGTGCGGTCCTCACTCCGTGATGGCTGGCAAAACGCTTGAAAACGTCGAGGCGCTGGAGGTCATCACCTACGACGGTGAGCGTTTTTGGGTAGGGCCAACTTCAGAGGATGAGCTCGCATCTATCATCGCTCAGGGCGGTCGTCGCGGGCAGATCTATAAAGATTTGCGCGACCTTCGTGACCGCTACGCGGACTTGGTGCGCCAACGGTTCCCGAACATCAAGCGCCGGGTATCGGGCTATAACCTGGACGAACTTCTTCCTGAAAACGGCTTCAATGTCGCTCGTGCGTTGGTCGGCAGTGAGGGCACGTGCGCCGTGACACTGGCGGCGAAAGTACGTTTGGTATCAAGCCCTGCTAAGCGGGTGGTGCTGGTACTTGGGTATGACGATATCTATGTGGCAGCGGATGCTGTCCCTGAGTACATGCGTTTCGACCCGATAGCGATTGAAGGGCTGGACCGTCGAATCATTCGAGGACTGCAAGCCCGGGGCCTGCGCGCTGAGGAAATTGCGCTGCTGCCAAGAGGGGACGCCTGGGTAGTCATGGAGTTCGGGGGGGCCACGGTGGAGCAGGCCACGGCCAAAGCTCAAGCCGCGAGTGACTATTTCAGCTCCCGCCCTCAGGGGCCGGTTCCTACTACCTGGATCGTTCCTGATGCTGCCTTGCAGAAACGCATTTGGTCGATCCGCGAGACGGGCGCATCAGCCACTCAGCTTTCCATCGACCCGGATGTGCCAGATCCACAGGTGGGTTGGGAAGATGCTGCAGTAGATCCGGCTAGATTAGGAGACTACCTGCGTGCGTTCCAAGCGTTGGTGGATAGCTACGGCTATACCACCTCATTGTTCGGTCATTTCGGAGACGGATGTGTGCACGCACGCATCACCTTCGATTTGCGTACCGAGGAAGGCGTGCAGAAGTTTCGTGCTTTTACTCGTGAGGCCGCTCAGTTAGTCGTCGACTATGGCGGCTCACTTTCGGGCGAACATGGTGACGGGCAAGCCAAAGCGGAATTTCTGCCGATCATGTTTGGTGAGGAGCTCATGGAAGCTCTGCACCAATTCAAAGCGATCTGGGATCCTCGCAACCGTTTGAATCCAGGCAAGCTGGTCCACGCCTATCGGATCGACGAAAACCTTCGTATGGGCCCTGACTACAAGCCTGTGGAGCTCATTACAAAGCTGAAATTCATCAGCCAGGAAGGTGATGGCTTCCAGCGCGCAGTAGAACGTTGCGTGGGCACTGGTAAGTGCAGGACGTTGAAAGGCGGCACAATGTGCCCTAGCTATCGGGCTACCCGAGATGAACGATTTTCAACACGAGGACGGTCTCGCTTATTTTGGGAGATGCTCCAAGGGGATGTCGTCAAGGATGGTTGGCGGAGTGAAGAAGTCAAAGAAGCTCTGGACACATGCTTGGCCTGCAAAGGATGCAAAAGTGACTGTCCGACGCATACGGATATCGCGTCCTACAAGGCGGAGTTCCTTTCGCATTTCTACGAAAGCCAGCGTCGTCCGCGCCAAGCACTGACAATGGGGCGTATCGGCGACTGGGCACCATTAGCAGGCCGTGTGCCGTGGCTGGCGAACTTCTTTACTCAGACTCCGGGCATCAAACGGGTCGCCAAGCAACTAGGTGGCGTTGCCCAAAGCCGTGATCTGCCACGCTTTGCGCCGCATCGTTTTCGCCAACTGCACGAACGAGATCGCACCACAGAAGCGCCGAAACCCAAGGGTCGTGTAATCCTCTGGGTCGACACATTCTGCGAGCATTTCCATCCCGAAATTGCGATAGCCGCCGCGCAGGTAATCCGCCACGCAGCTTTTGAGCCTGTTTTACCAGAGCGTCCACTGTGCTGCGGTCGGCCACTCTATGATTTCGGCTATCTCGACCAAGCCCGTGGGAAGCTTTTGGCCATCCTCGATTCCATAGGTGACCAGCTGGTCGATGAGAAAAATGGGGTAGTCGGACTGGTCGGTCTGGAGCCAGGCTGTCTCTCCGTTTTCAAGGACGAGCTGCTCAAATTCTTCCCTGATGATCCCCGCGCACAAGCATTGGCTAGCAAGACGCGTCTACTCGGAGATTTCTTGGTCGAAGTTGGCTATCAACCGCCAACTTTTGAAGCGGACGTCCTCGTTCATACACATTGCCACCAAAAATCTCTTTTTGGTGCTAAAGGCGATCGCCTGTTGCTGGAGAGGATGGGGGCTCGGGCCCAATTCCTAGATAGCGGTTGCTGCGGAATGGCAGGTTCGTTTGGCTTTAATCCTGACCACGAAGAGTTATCACGCGCGGTCGGCGAGGAAGTGCTACTACCTGCAGTCCGGAAACAATCCAAAGAAACTGTGATCCTGACTAATGGCTTCAGTTGCCGTGAGCAAATTCGTCAGGGCACTGGTCGGGAGGTCATGCATCTCGCCCAGCTACTCGCCTTAGCACATCAAAAAAGCGCGGGCGCTCAATCCGAACCTTTTTCAGCGATGAGTGTGGTAAGCGAAGTAGAAAACGTTAGCTGAAAGAGCCAGTGTGCCAATCACAATGTCATACAAAAACAAGAGGACATCCCATGGACGCTGCATTCGAAAAGCAGGTCACCCGCAAGATTTTCTTGCGTCTGCTGCCCCTGCTTATATGCTTGTACATCATTTCTTATCTTGATCGCGTAAACGTAGGTTTTGCTGCGCTGACCATGAACGCCGATATCGGCCTCAGTGCTGCAGTTTACGGCTGGGGTGCAGGATTATTCTTTATTGGATATTGCCTATTTGAAGTGCCAAGCAACCTGATGATGGCGCGGGTAGGCGCGCGTCGCTGGATCGCTCGGATTCTGTTCACGTGGGGCTTGATCGCTACCTGCATGGCCTTGGTACAGGGACCGAAGAGCTTCCTGGTCCTACGGTTCCTGCTAGGTGTCGCAGAAGCTGGATTCTTCCCTGCCGTGATCCTCTATCTCACATTTTGGTTTCCGGCCCGGTACCGTGCGCGCATCATCTCGACGTTCATGTTGTCCATCCCAATTGCATTAGCCCTGGGAGCGCCGATTTCTACCAAACTTTTGGAGCTAGACGGTTTACTGGGCCTCAAAGGGTGGCAATGGCTTTTCATAATTGAAGGCCTGCCGGGTGTGTTCTTGGTCTGGGTTGTGTTGAAGTATTTACCCGATTCGCCTCAGAAAGCGGACTGGCTCACGGACGCTGAACGTGACTGGCTTAGTCGTGAACTCGAGAATGATCGCAAAGTCCATCCCCCACAATTGGATGGCAAGGCCTCTGTATGGAAAGTATTTTGCAATCCAGCCATCATTGCTCTCTGCGTCATCTATTTTTGCACTACTGCCGCGAACCTAGGCTTGTCGATGTTCCTTCCTCAGATCATCAAGCAGCAGGGATATTCAGGTATGGCCATCGGCTATTTAGCCGCGATTCCTTATCTGATTGGATGCGTTGGTATGGTATCGATCGGCTTCCTGTCTGATCGGTTCAACAAACGTAAGTTTTTCCTTATCGTTGCACTATTGTTGATCGTAGGTGGGCTGGCATCGGCTGCGTTGTTGTCAGGGACGTATTTAGCAATTGTGGCTATGTGCGTAGCTACAGTAGGGATCATGGGCTGCAAAGGTCCATTCTGGCCGCTTCCCGCTCTTTACCTGAGTGGTAGTAGCGCGGCTGCAGGCATCGCATTAATCAACTCGGTAGGAAACCTTGGCGGATTCTTCGGACCGGGATTAGTCGGGATGGCGAAGGAAATGACAGGCAGCTTCGAAAGCGGACTGTATGTATTAAGTGGCATCGCATTACTCGGAGTCATCTTAACGGTATTCTTTGTTTCCGACCGCGGGAGAAGCCCCAAAGTAAAGCCTGCAGTGCAACCCCAGATGGCTAAAACCTGAAAGATGCCCGACGACTGAAATTTCCTGATCCAGTTAAAAGATTGGCAGTGAGTTGTACTTATGCCGGGAGAGCGGGCCACACCGCTAGCCCGGTTTTTTTTTGGACGCCTGCTTGCCAATCCTTGTCTACCGACCTGCGAATTATGAGATAGCTGGGTTCCAGCCATCTTCACGCTAAATAAGTTAGAGCGAGCTAATTTCGAAGTTAAGTAGTACGCGACCGACCTGCAGCTTCATAAAAAATGCTCCGGCATTATATAGTTGCGGTGACGACGTTGGCCCTGGGCCAGTCAGGGGCATGTTACAGCCGCGCCGTGGCACAGCGGCGTCGACATGAATACCAGTCAAGAGCACGCTCACCTGCTTCGAAGCCCGCTCATAGGCGATTTGGTTTGTGATCTACGGCGGGTTACCGATGGATAGGAAATGTCCATGCGGTGCTAATACCCCATACATTGGAAGCACAGGCTAAAGCGCTTTATAGATCCGCCTGCGATCGAGGAGGGTGGGCTAGCTATGCCGATGAGTGATTCGTCTCGCCTCTCGCAGCAGCTCGAGCACTATGAGCTGGATTACGACACCCTGGAGAAATCACACACCATCTGTCCAACGATGTGGCTACGAAGTGGCGACAAACACATAGAGCTCAGCTGAGAGACGGCCGAGTCCGCTGATGTTGCCGCCAAATATTGAGCTGTTTACCGTCGTATTAGTCCTTAGAACGTCGGAGTAGTGGTTTAGATGACAGCTGCCCGCGCATCGTGACCAAGGATCTCCAAGCGCCGTTCTATGAATCGATCCCAGACCTCAGGGTTCAGCAGGTGTGGAGGTCGTTTACCTTCGAGCATAGCGATGAGCTGCTCGGCAGAAGACCGCGCAACGTTTCGACGGCCTCCATGGCTCACGCCCGCAGTATGAAAGGTCGCAACGACATTGTTGAGGGTTAAAAGTGGAGCCTCATGGCATGGAGGTTCCACCTCCCACACGTCGAGTCCTGCTCCGCGAAGGTGCCCGCTTTTCAAGGCTTCGTAGAGAGCCACTTCATCATGGATTCCACCACGAGCCGTGGACACAAATACAGATCCAGGTTTCATCCTGGCAAATGCGTCCGCGCCAATCAGGTGCCTGGTTTGTGAATTTAGTGGGCAGTGCAAGGACACGAAGTCACTACGCTGAAGCAGCTGCTCGAGGCTGGTCGGCTCCGCGCCTCGGGATCGAATCTGGTCAGGGGAGAGGAATGGATCAAATGCAAGCACCTGCAAGCCAAAGCCTTGAGCAATCTTAGCAGTTCGGGTACCAATCTCCCCTATGCCAACAATTCCGATAGTGCAGCCGTGAATCTCATCACCCATCAGGTCCTCTCGAGTGAAGCCAGACTCAGTCCTCAACTTCTTGTCAGATTCCACGATGCGTTTGATCACGGAAAGTAGAAGCGCGAACGTATGCTCAGCCACTGAGTGCGCATTTGCACCAGCTTGATTAACAACTGGAATCCCTGCGGCGCTGCACGCATCAACATCCACGGTGTCATAGCCTGCCCCTCCGGCTGAAACACAGAGCAAATTAGGACACGATTTAATGAGGTCTTCATTCACCCACCAACGTTTTGGTAGATCGTCTTTAGCCGCGCAAACGTGGTAGGCATGACTTTGCGCAAGCGTAGCTGCCGTCTCCAAGCATTGTGGATCTCGCGAGGCAACATGCAGATCGATATTAGCGTTGGGAGCCAGCGTCTCGTCGAAAATCGGGTTGATCCACAGATCTAAGCGGCACACTTGTGCCTTGAAGGTCGCATTCATTTGTAATACCTCTGTTTACCGAGTCTGGTGCAGGTCCGATTTTAATGCGGATTCTAACTGGTCGTATTGGACGGCTTTAATTCAACCTGTTGATGTGCAGTATCAGCATCATGAGCGGCAGTGGCCGGAACAGGCTCTTTAATAGTTAGTAGAATGAGAAAGCTTACAAAAGATGCGATCGCCATACCGAGGAATACTTGGGACCAACCGTAACTATCCAGTAAGAGGCCCACAAGGAATGGAGCTGCTGCGCCACCCAGCTGCCCGCCAGTGTTCACAATCGAGCTCGCCACTGGGAATATTTTCTTAGATGCCAAGCCCATGGGATATACCATGTAAGAGGAATAACCGATGCTAATCAGCGTGCCGGTCAAAAACATCAAACATGCATATAGCAAGGGGTCATTCGGGGAGTTAATCAGAGCGTACATCATGCCGGCGGTAGCCAAGGCAGAAAGCATCATGCCCGGCTTTCGGCGCTTGCCGAGTAAGCGGTCAGAGAGAATACCTCCTAGCAGGTTACCGAAAATTGCACCTACCCACGGTGCTGCGGCTACAAAGCCCATGTTCATGATGGAGAAGTTTTTGACACTGACCAGATAGGTGGGAATCCACGACAGCAGGATCATTGAAATGCCAACCTGGAAGCTGTAGCCAAGCGAACAACCTATTACGTTCCAGGAACGGAAAAGGTCTTTGCTTGAAGTTATAGCCTGTATCGGTGCTACTCGGATAAATTTGTCAAGCTTTGTAAAGTCCCGGCGATCAGTCTTGTCTTGCTGAGTAATTACATTATTAGTTTCATCAGTGATATAGCTCAGCTCTTTGGAGTTGACAAACTGGCTCTCCGCCGGCTGATTGCTTACCAAGAAATACCACATAACCGCCAGGATTATCCCGGGTATAGCGAAGATGTAGAAGATCTCCCGCCACCCCCACATTGCGACAATAGCGACGCAGAGCGGTGGTACCAGTACAGGACCAAACTTCACAGCGGCCAAAAAGATACCGGTAGCAGTACCCTTTTCTTTGGCAGGAAACCAGTTGTTAATAGTGGCGGCAATCCCGATAGGCAGTGGTCCTTCGGCTATGCCCAGCAAAAATCGACATATTTTCAAACCGATTACTGAGTTGACCGTTCCCATCAGACCTGTCAGCACCGATGTTGCGATCATAGAAAATGAAAATATCTTCCTGACACCATATTTACTTGAGGCGAAACCGGAAGGTATTTGGGCCAAAGCGTAAGCAAGCAGGAATACGCTTAACAGCGCACCAGCCTCGGCATTGGTCATGGGGTATTCTTCGCGAATGAATGGAAGCGCAACCCCCAAATTCGCTCTATCCGCTGATGCAACTGTGTATACCAGAAAAAAAAGCCCCGCTACGACCCAGCGGAACCTGGACGGTTTTTCATTGCTAATGTCGTCTTTCATGCTTACACCTGCTCTTATTATTAAAGTTTGCGGGTTTCTAGCAAGTCGCTAACTTATCGTATGGCAAAAGCATACCCTCAGGCGGGAGCCTGTTCATTAAGCGACCCTAGGTTGAATCTTCGTTAGCCCCTGCGATTACGACGCAAGGCAAACCGAAGTCATTTCGGTGGCGATGAAGAAAGAGTGCTGATGCTCATTTCATGAGATCGACAATGCGGGGGGGGCCTGAAATCAGGCTTTCGCTTTACGGCAGACATTGAGCAAACCATCGAGGTTCGCGAGCTACGTGACCGGTGCGGAATCGTGGGCAGTTGCGCAACCGAGGTAGGGGTGATGAGGCTCATGGCTCCTCCGAGATTGTTCTTATGGAGCCGACTATAAACCAGATTGTACTGAGATTGTATTTTTTTTATTCCGCAGTGACGTTTTCCGATCGATGGGCCATGAAGCGCCGGTAAGCCATCCTGATGTGCGTCTGCATCGCTTGCCTAGCAAGCTCGCCGTCCCGAATTTCGATGGCGTAGGTGATGTCCAGGTGCTGCTGCAGGCTTCGGGCAAAATCTGCTTCTGCGTAAAGAAAAAATGACCGTGTGATCACGGGCATATCAATCAGCGTGTGAAGCATGGCCTTGAGCCTTTGAGATCGAGCGGTTTCCAAAAGTTGGTGGTGAAACGCCCTGTTCGCCGCCTGTACGCCTAGCTGGACGCCATCGCCACCACGACTAATCGCTTCAGCCATAGACGCGTTTATCCGCTGCAGCTCTGCTACATCCTGTGCCGTAGCCCTTATAGCTGCCAGCATCGCTGCATGAGGCTCAAGTAGCTCCCGGAGGCTAAACATCTCCTCGACGTCCCACTGCGTCCACCCTGCAACAAACACCCCGCGGTTGGCCTCAACCACTGCTAAGCCATCCTCAACGAGCTTTTTGAGCGAAGCTCTGACAGGGGTGCGGCTCAGCTCAAACTCCCGGCTTAGGGGCTCCTCCTTAAGTTGAGTTCCCGGTTCGTACTGCCCCGCAATTATGCGGTTACGCAACGTCTCGTAAATGCGCTCTGTAGCCATGTCTAGTGGTTCTCTTCCCTAGCTGCCTTGCGTGATTTTGGGCGCGTGCAGGGGCGTTACCCGATGCTCGTACACGCACGCATTATCATCATGCAGGGAGCCGTTTGTACTGAAATTGTTTGCATTAAGCTGCATTGTACTTTTATTGTATTTGTGGATGCTCATTCTGCGTGTCCGCTCAAGCCCGTGCTGCGCTCGATGAGTAGTGTACAGCCTAGGTGTGTTGAGCCAGATCAGACCAGACGGAAACCGCCATGCCTATCTCACAAGAACAAATTGAAGTCCTCAAAAAGCTCGGTTCAGCCACCATTCACGAGGCTCAGGGCCAAACAGGCGCGATTGACAGTTCTCTAAAACCGATCGACCCAACTGTCAGGTTGTGTGGGCCTGCGTTGACGGTTGACTGTCGTCCAGATGACAACCTCGCCATTCATTACGCGCTTACGAAAGCCAAGCCGGGTGACGTACTCGTTGTAGATGCAAAGGGTTTCTTGGAAGCGGGCCCATGGGGTGACCTTCTTACACTGGCGTCTCAGAAGCTGGGGATTGTGGGGTTAGTAATGAACGGCGCTGTTCGTGATGCTGACTCGATTATCGAGATGGGTTTTCCTACCTTTGCACGCGGTTTAAGCATCAAGGGAACGAATAAATGCCAGCCAGGAAAAGTGAACGTCCCCATTGTGATCGGGAATGTGCAGATCCAACCCGGAGACATCATCGTCGGGGATCGGGACGGCTTGGTGGTGGTGGAGCAAGATCGTGTCGCAGAGGTGATTAGCCTGAGCCGCGCTCGCGAGGATAAAGAGGACGGTATACGCCATGGCATTGAGGCTGGCGTGAGCACAGTTGAACTACTTGGCCTGGAGGCAACGCTTGAAAAGCTCGGAATGAGGTAAACGCCTGCGCTCGGGGACCGCCCACGACTTGACACCGTCAAGGGTCGCCGAGCACGGTTCTTGGAAAGATCGCTTTTGGGCGTAACGCGTTTCCCCAAGTCATTGGTCCGAACCTTATAGCCGGCGCTGATCATCTCGTACTGCTCGGCACCGACCATTTAACCAAACCTGGCTTTTGGCCTATGAGCAGACTGCGGTGCTCCAGTCACTTCTACAGCTAATCACCTAATGCCTGCCTAGCCATTTCCAGTGCTCCAACAGCCGTTAGGCATGGATCCTTCGACATTTGGATCTTGCCTGTTGTCGCCCAAAGGGCGCTCAAATGCGCAACCGGACCGGCTAAACTCATAGACTGCCCGATGATTGAATCCGGCCGAGGCGCGCCGCTCGCCCGCATCCAAGGCAACTATCCCCCTGCCTGCGTCGCGCTTTTGACAGAGCAGCTGCCTACCCACGGGGGCTGCTACGCTTTGGGTTCTGGGCGAAGCTGAACCACCCGCAAAGCCTCATCGTTGCTGATCGCGACAGTTTTAATTCTCTACAGCGTGGGCGCGAATCATTTTTTGGCGAGGTTGCGACAGATTTGAGGTTTCTCCAAAGGAAGCTCAAACCCAGAAATTCCGGGGGCCGGTTGCGACAGTTTTAATTCTCTAAATCCACGGGCAGATCTATAAAGATTTGCGCGAGCTTCGTGACCGCCACGCGGACTTCGTGCGCCAATGGTTCCCGAACATCAAGCGCCGGGTATCGGGCTATAACCTGGACGAACTTCTTCCTGAAAACGGCTTCAATGTCGCTCGCGCGTTGGTCGGGAGCGAGGGCACGTGCGCCGTGGCACTGGCGGCGAAAGTACGTTTGGTATCAAGCCCTGCTAAGCGGGTGGTGCTGGTACTTGGGTATGACGATGCCCCCATGGCTGACCCTGGAGCTGATGCGCCAACCTCGTTGCAGCCCACCCTCATCACTACGCCACCCGGCTAAGCATGCCCTGAGTGTGCCCCATAATGGGGGACGGCTGTCGTAAACCGCAACCAGGCTTCGCTAGGTTGCGGCCCTTCGGGTTTCCATTCTCACGCCTTTGGCCCGCCCTAGGCCTGCGCGCTCCGCTTGCCCATGTTCGCCGGACGCTTACTACTTGCGGCTCTCTAAGGAGCTACTGTGATCCAAGCAGCACTGTCACGGCTGGCTGCTTCCGCCCCACCGGTTCGCGTACCAACAGCTTCATACTCTCGCATTAGCAAATCGCCACTGACCGGGGGAAACCTTCTCCCATTGGCGGAAAGCACGGTAGTAAGAGTTGACGTCCTCGTAACCGAGCAGATATGCCACCTCTTTCAGTTCAAGGGTCGTATCGGCGAGCAGGTGATATCCGACTTGGCGTCGGGTCTCGTTGAGCAGGGCGCTGAACGTCGTCCCCTCTGAGGCTAATCGTCGTTGTAACGTCCGCTCGCTCTGTAAGAGTTCCTGGGCGAGGTACTGCAAACTTGGCCGCCCCGCCGTCAGGGCTCGTTTCAGCACTTCAATGACCTGTTCAGAGAATCCCACAGGAGCCTCGATCTCTCGTATTGCAGCAGTCAGCCCGGGGGTCATCATGTGCAACACGTCCGGATTGTGCTGCAGAAACGGTAAATCGAGGTCGGCGGCGCTGATCGTCAACTCGTCACGCTCCGCGCCGTAGTGAATGGGGCAACCGAAGTAACTTGAGTGAGTTTCCGAATCAGGGCTTGGCCGTCGCAAATTCAGTTCGACTGGCACCAGATGTATACCGGTGCCTCTTCGACCCAGTTCCAGTACCAGAGCAAAACCCGCATCCACTGAGAGGTAAGGTGCCGGCGCCGTGTCAGAAGGCCACTGAATCGTGAACACCGCCCTGCCCTGACCCTCGTCGATGCAAAGCCGGTCGGGGCTGCATAAGCGTTTGAACCGCGAATACCTCGCAATGGCGTCGCGAAAGTCAGCCGCATATAACGCAGCGAGAAAGGCCATTTTGTGTTTGGCACTGGGCGTGTCGCGAACCATCTTTATCGCGAAGCCCTGATCTTCAGAAAGCGCCTCGATCGCATTCCAGACGGCGAAGAGCTGACTGCTGCTGACAACAGCCGCGTCATCAAGCAGAAGCTCACGGGGCAGTTGAGCGTGCTGTTGAATCAACAAGGGATCGAGTCCCAGTTGCGCTATCGATTGCCAGAATACGCTGGGCAATTTGCAACGCTCGACGCTGGTCTGCAGGTACGACATTTCTTGACTCCGAACCGCAGGTAAGCGGTAACGCGTGACGCAACGTTGCGCGGATGGCGCATTGCGCAAGTATTCTGGCGTAAACCGCCCAAGGGGTTCTGCAGCTTCACTCTTACCATAGGCGTCAACCAACCGAGCCTAGCGGAGCTCACAATGACAATGACGTTCTATACCAATCCCAACTCTCGCGGGCGCATGGTGCGCTGGATGCTCGAAGAGATCGGCTGCACCTATGAATCGGTTGTGCTGGACTATCAGTCAAGCAGTCAGGATGACCGTTGGGGCGGTGCTGCGCTGGCAGCGCCGACGGTGGCCGATCCTGCAGATCCACGCGTGGTTTTTTTTCGCGACGTGAACCCGATGGGAAAGATTCCCGCACTGGTGCATGACGGGCAAACCATAACAGAAACAGCCGCGATCTGTGCGTACCTGGCTGATGTGTTCCCCGAAGCTATGCTGGCCCCTGCGGCAGCTGAGCGGGCTAATTACTACCGTTGGCTGTTTTTTGCCGCAGGCCCACTGGAGCAGGCTGTGACCAACCGACGCGCTGGCTTCACCCAGACCCCTGATCAGGAGTTCTTCCTGGGTTACGGCAGCTACGAGCGCACCGTCGATCAACTCGAACGCGCAGTGTTGGCGCATCCGTTCATTGCCGGAAACCGCTTCACCGCTGCCGACGTTTATGTCGGCTCCCACATCGGTTGGGGGCTAGGCTTGGGCACCTTGCCACCCAGAGCCGCGTTTCTCGCTTACGCCGAGAACTTAACGAACCGCGACGCTTATAAACGTGCGGTGGCCAAGGATGAGGCACTTTTGCGTACACCGGGGTGATACTTGACAGGGGGGCTGATGGCGACGTAACAGACTTACCCAAAATTCTGCGAGGCTTAGTAATGGCGACCCAACCACCTGACTTCACTACACGATTAATGATCGACGCAGGAATCGGAAAAGGCATGCGAATCCTGGACGTGGGCTGCGGCTCGGGTGATGTCTCCTTTGTGCTTTGTGATCTGGTGGGAAGAAGCGGAGAGATCATCGGCGTTGATCACGACGCCGGCGCCATCGCCATTGCACGTCACCGTTGTGCAGCATACGACCACCCTGCGCTGAGATTTCTTGAGTGTGATCTTCTCGAGTTGCAGGACGCTCTCGGCACTTTTGACGCAATCGTTGGACGGCGCGTGCTCATGTATCAGAAGGATGCGGTGGCAACGATCCGTGCGCTATCCAAGTATTTGCGCCCCGGTGGCATCATGGTTTTTCAAGAACATGATACGACGATGGTACCTGCAAGCCTCGGGTCTTTTCCGTTGCATGAAAGAGCGCAAGCTTGGATACGAGAAATGATTGCTCGCGAAGGGGCCGATCTACACATCGGTTTTAACCTGCACGGCATTCCTACCCGAGCAGGCCTGACCGTCGAAAGCGTGCGAGCCGAATGCCTGGTACAAACGCCTGACACACCCTACGGACTTGGCAACATTGTTCGGGCGTGCTTTTCGCGGATCACTGCATTGGGCGTTGCCAGTGCAGAAGAAGTCGAAATTGAAACGCTGCAGCAGCGTCTGAACCAGGAGCGTTCAGCCTCTTCAGGCTTCTTCATCGGTGACATGATGTTTGGAAGCTGGGCGCGAAAAGTTTGACGCTTACAAATGTCTCATGAAGCCGACACTCGTTTGCCAGTCTTCTCTTCTTGCCGTTAGCTGCCCTCCGCCAAGGGCAGCTATGGGTCGAAAGCGGCCATTTGAATGCAAAGGGAAAAGCGGGCCGCTAGCGACTGTCTGATTCCGGCGCATGGCGTTCAGTCTCTGCGGGGGGGCGGGCCAATGCCCGCGCTGCAGATTTGGCTGATCTGGCCAGGCTTCAACCTTGGGGCCCCGGCAGGTAGGGCAGCAGTCGCTCGGTTTCTTTCTTCACCACCGCGTAGCATTCGCAACTCAGCATTTCCAGCCGTGCCCGGTCCAGCACCCTGATCTGCCCGCGGTTGTACTCGATCACCCCCAGGCGCTGCAATTTGCCGGCGGCGTCGGTCACACCCTCGCGGCGCACGCCGAGCATGTTGGCGATCAGTTCCTGGGTCATACACAGGCGGTCGCCCGGCAGGCGGTCGAGTGACAACAGCAACCAGCGGCACAATTGCTGGTCGATGGAGTGATGCCGGTTGCACACCGCTGTTTGTGCCATCTGCGTGATCAGTGCCTGGGTGTAGCGCAGCATCAAAGTCATCAACTCGCCATGGCGGTTGAACTCGTCCTTGATCTTTTGCACGGGCAGACGGTAGGCATGCCCGGCGCTTTGCACGATGGCCCGGCTGGGGGTGCTTTCGCCGCCCATGAACACGGCGATGCCGACCAGCCCTTCGTTACCGACCACTGATATTTCGGCCGAGGCGCCGTTCTCCATCACATACAGCAGCGAAACGATGGCATCGACCGGGAAGTGGACGTGGCTCAGGGTGTCGCCGGACTCGTACAGCGCCTTGCCCAGGGGCAGGTTGACGTGCTCCAGGTCCGGTGCCAACCGGCTGAACGCCTCTGGCGACAGGGCTGCCAGCAAGTGGTTGTTCTGGGGTTTTACCGTGTGTTGCATGCGTGGGACCATCGATGGCAGCGGCTGTCGGAACAAGCTTAGCCTAGCGGGGCCAAGGCTTGCGCCAGCGCTGCCGTGACGCGCCCAACGGTTCAGATGGCAGGCAAGGAGCAGGCCCGGCACTGGGCAATGACGTGGTGCTCGCCCCCGTCATCCCTCAGCCGAAGCTTGGCGTCGGCAAGCCGCTCGCCGTCCAGGCTCAGGCTCAGTTCGCTGCCGTTGCCGTTGCGTACCTCGATCCGGTAATGGGTGCTGCCAAAGCGGTAATGCAGGACATAACCCGGCCAGCCTGCCGGCAACAGCGGCTGCAGGCGCAGGGTGTCGCCACTGCGTTGCAGGCCCAGCAGGCTTTCGACTATCAAGCGGTACATCCAGCCGGCAGAGCCGGTGTACCAGCTCCAGCCACCCCGCCCGGCGTGGGGCGCAACCGCATAGACGTCGGCGGCCATCACATAGGGTTCGACCTTGTAGGTATCGATCAACGCGTCGCAGCCCTGGCGCACCGGGTTGATCAGGCGCAGCAGTTCCCAGGCCCTGTCGGCGTCGCCCAGCTGCGCATAGGCCATGCTCGCCCAGATGGCCGCATGGGTGTACTGCCCGCCGTTTTCACGCACCCCTGGCAGGTAACCCTTGATGTAGCCAGGGTCCAGCTGGCCCTGGTCGAAGGGTGGGTCGAGCAGTTTGACGATGCCGATATCACGGCGTACCAGGTGGCTGTCCAGCGCCGCCATGGCCTGGCGGGCGCGTTCGGGCGAAGCGACACCCGACAGCACTGCCCAGCTCTGCGACAGCGAATCGATGCGGCATTCCTGGTTGCTCGCCGACCCCAGTACCTGGCCATCGTCGAACCAGGCGCGGCGATACCAGCCGCCGTCCCAGGCGTGCGCTTCCAGTTTTTCGGCGAGTGCGGCGGCCTGGGTGGTGCAGCGGAACGCAAAGGCGCTGTCGCCCTGGCGCAAGGCGACGCAGCCGAATGCCCGCAGCACCTCGTGGCCAAAGAAGCCCAGCCACACGCTTTCGCCTTGCCCTTGTTCGCCCACCCTGTTCATGCCGTCGTTCCAGTCGCCGCTGCCCATCAACGGCAGGCCGTGGGCCCCGCACTGCAGGGCGTGGGCGAGGGCGCGCTGACAATGCTGGTACAGGCTCTCGACCAGGGCCGAGTGGCCAGGCAGGTCGTAGTAGGACTCTTCCCCGGCGTTTAGCGCGCGGCCTTCCAGATAGCCGACCGGCTCGTCAAGCACAGCATAGTCCCCGGTGGCCTCTACGTAGCGGCTGGCGGCCAGCGGTAGCCACAGCAGGTCATCGGAGCAGCGGGTGCGCACCCCGCGCTGCAGCGGTGGATGCCACCAGTGCTGCACGTCGCCTTCGGCATACTGGTGCGCAGCGCAGGCCAGCAGGTGTTGACGCGCCGCCGCCGGCGCGGCATGGACCATGGCCATGCTGTCCTGCAGCTGGTCGCGGAAACCGATGGCACCGCCAGACTGGTAAAAGCCGCTGCGCGCCCAGAACCGGCAGGCGATCACCTGGTACATCAACCAGCCGTTGGCCAGCACATCCAGTGCAGGTTCCGGCGTCTCGATCTGCACGGTGTCCAGTGTGCGCCGCCAGTAGGCGCTGACCTTGTCGAACTCGTCCATGGCGGCCTGCAACCCCCGGTACTGCTGCACGCAGCGGGTAGCGGCGCGGGCGTCCCGGGCGGCGCCCAGGCGGAATACCACCTCCCGGCTTTCGCCAGGCTCCAGCTGCAGCGCCACCTGCAATGCCGCGCACGGGTCCAGACCACCGCCGGTACGCCCCGACAGCCGTGACTGGCGCATACCCAAAGGCGCCTGGCAATCGCCGTTGCGCCCCAGGAATTCGCCGCGATCACAGGTCATGCCCTGTATTGGCAGGTCGCAATCGAGAAACGCCACGTGCGTGGAAAATTCCACTGAGTAGCTGTTGCGGGCAAACAGCGCGCCGCTGAAAGCGTCGGTCTCACTGACCACGTGCATGGCGGTTTTGCCGGGCAGGTCGCCCAGCACCCACTCGACGAAGCAGGTCACCGACAACCGACGTACCCGTGCCGAAGTGTTGTGCAGTTTGAGCCGGCTGAACTTGACCGGGCCATCCAGTGCCACATGCACCCACAGCTCGCAGCGCAGGTCTTGCTCGGTATATTCGAATACGCTGTAGCCAAAGCCGTGGCGGGTGCAGTAACGGCCACTGCCTGGGCAGGGTTGCGGCGTCGGTGACCAGTATTCGCCGGTGTCCTCGTCGCGCAGGTAGAAGGTTTCGCCACTGGCGTCGGTAACCGGGTCGTTGTGCCAGGGCGTCAACCGGTACTCGTGGGCGTTCTCGTACCAGGTGTAAGCGCTGCCGGCCTCGGAGACCACGCTGCCGAAGTGCGGGTTGGCCAGGATGTTTACCCATGGCGCCGGTGGCGATGAGCCGGGTGGCAGCGCAATGACGTACTCGCGGCCGTCGGTGCTGAACCCGCCATAACGGTTGCCCAGCATCACTGTGGGTTGCTCGGCCGGAGAGTGGCTGGCAGGTGCCGGCCGGCGGCTGGCAGGGTTGGCCTGAACAGCCTGCGGGACCTTTGGCTGGCGGCGCAGGTGCAGTTGCTCTTCCAGCGTGCCGAGATTGTCGTTGAGCACCAGCCGGGCTACCGACAAGGTCAGCAGCCGGTCTTCGGCAGACAGTTGCTGCGCAGGCCTTACGTAAATGCCGCCGGGGCGGTCGAGCAGGGCCGCTTCGCTGCCGGAGGTGACGATCCCCATGATCAGGTCCTGCAGTTGCTGGCGATAACCGGCCTGGTCTTCGTTCCAGATCAACAGGTCGAGCGCGAGCCCCTTCTGGCGCCAGTAGGCATGGGCCAGCACCATTTGCTTGACCAGATGAATGTTGGCCGGGTCGCCGATCTGTACCAGCACGATTGGCAGGTCGCCCGACACCCCCTGGCCCCACAGGCCAGACTGGTTGCGTCGGTTGCTGGCCAGCAGCGCTGCGTTGGGCCGCAGGCTGGCGTTGGGGTACAGCACCGAGGCGGCCATCTGCTCGAACAGCCGGGCGTCGGCCAGCGAACCGTTGAGCTGGTGCAACAATACCTGGCTGTGCGGCCAGGCGAGGTCGAACACCCGGTCGGCCAAGTGCCGGTCGCGGTACTTGGCGACTTGCTGCAGGCAGGCGTCGCGGCTGTCGGCGACGCCTGTGACCAGGTCGACCGTGGTCGCCTGGCCGGGCATCAGGGTGATGCGGCAGCGGATGGCCACGATCGGGTCCAGCACCGCCCCCTCGCTATCGGACAACGCCTCGTTGTCCCGGTCCATGGCTGCCGGCCGCGCCAGGGTGCGCCCACGGCCGATGAAGCGGGCCCGATCGGTTTCGTAGGACAGCGCCTCGATGTCGGCGCCGTGCACCGCGAGCACATGGCACATCCATGGCACGGCGTCCTGCTGCGAGCGCGGCCGTCGCGTGCAGAGAATGGCTTGCAGCGGGCGGATCAGTTCGGTCTGGATGAACAGCTTGCTGAAAGCCGGGTGCAGGGCATCGCTCAAGGCCGGTGCCAACACCACTTCGGCGTAGCTGGTCAGCTCCAGGGTGCGGGGCAGGTCGCCATGGTTGGTCAGGTGCAGGCGTCGCAGCTCGATGTCATCTTCGGGTGATACGGCAATTTCGGTATGGCAGTCGAAGTCGCGTTCGCGCACGCGAAACTCCGCGCGGCCGTCGCTGAAAATCGCCTCCTGGAGCTTTGTGCGGTGCCGTGTCGGCTGGTAGGAGGTGGACCAGTAGGCGCCGCTGGCGACATCGCGCAGGTAGCAGAAGCTGCCCAGGTCGTCGCGGCTGGCGTCTTCGCGCCAGCGGGTCACCGCCAGCGTATTGCGCTGGCTGTAGCCACTGCCCACGTGGTTGACCATGACGTGATAGCGGCCGTTGGACAGCAGTTGTACGGCCGGTTGCGCCCGGTTTGGCTCTTTGAACACCCGCAGCCGTGCCTCGGGGTCGCGCTCGGCGGTGTCCTCGGCCGGCGCCTGGAGGGTATGCAGGTAGGGCGCAGCGGTTTTCGGCACGCGCTCCTGCAACAGCAGCATGCTGGCCTGGAACTGCGGGTCGGAGGCGAAGCGCCGTTGCATGGGCTTGTTCAGCAGCAAAGCGGTCAGGGCCAGGAAACTCATGCCCTGATGGTGGGCCATGAACGAGCGGACCACGACGGCGTCTTGCCCGGGGGGCAGGCGTGCCTCGCTGTAGTCCACGGCCTCGTAGAGCCCGAAGCGCCCAGCCAGGCCAAGGGTGGCCAGCCGTTGCAGGTTGCGGCAGGCGGCAGCGGGCGCCACCATCAAGGCCAGTGCGCTGGCATAGGGCGCCACCACGCGCTCTTCACCCAGGCCACGTTGCAGGCCAAGCCCCGGTACGCCGAACGCCCGGTACTGGTAGTTGAAATGTGCGTCCAGCGCGTTATAGGCCGATTCCGACACACCCCAAGGTAGGCCCGACAGCTTGCCGTGTTCGATTTGCCGTTTGACGGCGGCGTGGCAGGTCTGGTCGAGTAGCGTGCCTTCATAGTTCGGCATCACCAGCAGCGGCATCAAGTACTCGAACATCGAGCCGGACCAGGACAGCAACACAGGCACGCCGGCGTTGCTGGTGAGCAGCCGGCCCAGGGCGAACCAGCTGTCCTGGGGCACCTGGCCTTGGGCGATGACGACGAAGTTGGTCAGGCGCATCTCGGACGCGAGCAGGTCATAGAACGCGGCGTCCAGGCGATGTTCGTCGGCGTTGTAGCCGATGGCGAACAGGTCGCGCTGGTTGTCGTACAGGAAGGTGAAGTCCATGCTGGCCAACGCTTCAATGCGGCTGGCCAGGGCGTGTGCCTGGGCGATGCGCTGGCGGGCAACTGCCCTGACGTTGGCCACCGCCAGGCGCTCGGGGGGCGGCCACTGGTCTGCGTCAAGCTGTGCCAGCTGGCGCCAGGTCAGCGGAGCGTGGGGCGCCTGATCGTTACCGGGGGGCAATTGCAGCTGCTGCAGTTCGCGGCTCAGGTCCAGGCATTGCTCATTCAGGGCATTCAGCCAGAAAGTACAATCGTCAGCAACTTCTGTGCCGGGGGCCAAGGCAGCCGGTTGTGTGATCAGCGGCTGCAATTGTTCGACCAGCATCGGCAGCAGCGTGGCGTATACGTCGCCCACCTGGCCATGGGCGAGCCGCACCTGCTCGCGCAGGGCCGAGATCGGCTGGATGTCCGCGCCTGTGCGGGCATAGGCGTCCAGCAGCGTGTCAAAGGTGTCGAGCAATCCCTGGCTCAGTCGCCGGTCGAGCAGGGGCGTGTCGGCCATTTCCAGCAGGCCGGGCTTGAGTGTCAACAGCAGGGCGGCGAGGTTGCCGCTGTCCACGCTCGAGACATACAGCGGTAACAGCGGCTTGAGGGCCTGGGTGTCGTACCAGTTGTAGAAGTGCCCTTTGAAGCGCTCCAGGCGGGCCATGCTGTCGAGCATGCAGGCCAGGCGTTCGAACAGGCGGCCCGCACTGAGGTAGCCGAAGTCATGGGCCGCCAAGTGCGAGAGCAGGGCCATGCCCATGTTGGTCGGTGAGGTGCGGTGAGCGATGTTGGCGAAGGGCGGCGCCTGGATGTTGTCGGGTGGCAGCCAGTTGTCGGCAGGGCCGACGTAGCTGTCGAAAAAGGCCCAGTTGGCGCGGGCGAGTCGATGCAGGAAGACCAGGTCTTCGCTGCCGGGCATGAGGGCGGTCAGGTCACGCGGGCGGCTGAGCCACCAGGCCAGCGCCGGGCCGAGCAGCCACAGGACAAGCACCGGCGAGGCAATCAGCAGTACCGTCGGCTGCATCGCCAAGGCACCGGTCAGCACAATCACCAAGGCCGGTTGCCCCCATTGCTGGCGATACACCGCCCCCAGGGTATCTGCGCTGCAGCGCTCGTCCTCGCGTGAGGGGTTCCATTGCAGCAGGCGTTGTTTGCTGACGGCCAGCCGCCACAAGGTGCGAAGGATGGCATCCAGGCTGTAGCAGGCTTCGAAGGGTAACCAGGCCAGTGAAAGGCCGGCACGCAAGAAATAGGTGCCCGAGGTGTGCAACGCTGCCAGCAAGTGTTCTGACACAGGGACATCAGCGGCCTTGCCCGGCAGTTCGAGCAGCGAGTCCAGCACTGGGCGCGCCAGCAGCAAGGCCAGCAGGGCCAGTGTCCAGGCGAGCGGCGTGGCACTGGCCAGCCAACCCCACAGCAGGAGCGTCAGCAGCGCCGCCGGCTCCAGGCTGCGGCGCAGGTTGTCGAAAATCTTCCAGCGCGACAAGGCGCTGAGCGGGCTTAGCGCCAGGCCATGGGTGCCGGTGTGCAGCCAGGGCACCAGCCACGGCAGCAGTTGCCAGTCGCCGCGTATCCAGCGGTGCCGGCGTTTGCTGTCGGCGCTGTAGCGGGCCGGGTAGGTTTCGAACAATTGCACATCGCTGAGCAGGCCCGAGTGTGCGTAGCAGCCTTCGATCAGGTCATGGCTGAGTACCCGGTTGTCGGCGAAACGGCCCTCCAGTGCCTGTTCGAAGGCGTCCACTGCGTAGATGCCTTTGCCGATGAAGGAGCCGCTGAGAAACAGGTCCTGGTAAACGTCCGAAACGGCCTGCGTGTAGGGGTCGACACCGGCGTCACTGCCAAACAGGCGCGCATAGCGCGAGCGCGACACGCTGGGCAGGCTGATGCCCACCCGCGGTTGCAGAATCGCGTAGCCTGCGTCGAGGCGACCAGTGCGTGCGTCGAAGCGAGGGCGGTTGAGCGGGTGCTGCATGGCGCCGATGAATTGCCGAGCGGCACCGCGAGGCAATTGGGTGTCGGTGTCCAGGGTGATCACATAGCGCACGTGGCCAAGCGCTTGCAGGTCGCCGACGATCCGCATGAAGCACGCGTGGCCGTGGCCGCGCAACACCGCGTTCAATTCGGCGAGCTTGCCGCGCTTGCGCTCGCGGCCCATCCAGCAGCGCTCGGCGGGGTTCCATATGCGTGGCCGGTGAAACAGGAAAAAGCGCGCACCGCCCGTGCTTGGGTACTTGTGGTTGAGGGCACGGATACCTTCGCTGGCCAGGTCGAGCAGTGCCTGGTCTTCGGGCTTGTTTTGTTCACGGGCATCCATGAAGTCGCTGAGCAGGGCAAAGTGCAGGTGTTCGTCACGGTTGGCCAGGAAGCGTACTTCCAGCCCTTCGACCAGTTCTTCGACATCGCCGGTATTGGCCAGCAGCGTGGGCACTACCACCAGCGTGCGGGCGTCCTCGGGAATACCGCCTGTGTAGTCCAGCCGCGGCAGGAAGGAGGGCTTGACGGTCAAGGTCACCAGCCAGTTCACCAGGCCGATGGCCAGGCGGCTGGTGCTCAGCAGAACCGGCAGGGCCATGGCGGCCAGCACCGCCAAAGGCCAGCCCTCCAGGCCAATGGCGCGTATGAAGCCCCAGGCCGGCAGGCACGACAGCAGTGCCACTGGCACCAGGTAGAACGCCAGCGGCGCCCGGTGCAGCAGGCGTTGCCAGCGCTCGCCCAGCGGCACCCGCGCGGCCAGGTGCTGCTCCAGCAACGGCAGGCCATCCCCCGCCAGGTAGAAGCCCACGTGCCCAGCCGGTTCACCCGGCGCGGCGCCTGCTGTCTGGGCCAGCTCGATGGCCGTGCGCGCCACGGCGGGCTCGCTGAATTTACTGTGGCGTGCAAGGCGCTCGACGCTGTGCCGGTAATGGTCACGGCTGGTGAAGTCCATGGCGGGGTAAATGGCCGCCGGGTCGCGGTGCAGCGCCTGTTCGACATGGCTCAGGTGCTCGACGAACACCTTCCAGTCGATGGTCGACAGCAGGCGCAAGCTGCCAATGCTGTTGCTGATGGACACCTGGTCAATGGCCTGCTGCTGGGCATCGAGCTGGACATGGCCCTCGATGCTGCGCGCCGACTCGCTGAGCATCTGTTCCACCCACAGCAGCGGCTGGGTCAGTGAAGCGCTGTGGCCCTGCAGCCGCCTGGCCAGCTCGGCAACGAAGGCGGCGGTCATCGGCGGTTGCGACCGGGCCATGTCGGCGACCACCAGCACCACGCTCTTGGCGTCGCGCTCGGCGGTTTCGCCAAGCCGGTCGGCCCAGACATTGGCCAGGTCGCGGTCAGCCCAGTTGGCCATGACCCGCGCCGCTACACGGCGCAGGTTTTCTATCAGGGCCAGGCGCAGCATGATCGGGATGGCCCAGAGCTCGCCCAGGGTCAGGGTGCAGGCCTGCTGATAAGCCTCGACGAAACGGCTGAAGCTCTCAGCGTCGATCCGCCCGTCACCGTGGGAAATGGTCTCCAGGGCAATGTCGTAGACACGCGGCAGGCCGGTGGAGGCGCCGTTGTCCAGCTGCGGCAGCTGCAGGCTGTAATTGGCCGGCAGGTCGTGCTTGGCAATGCGGATATGGGTTTCGACCAGGTAAAAGTTGTCGAGCAGCCACTGCGCGGCGGGTAGCGCCGGGCGGGGGCCGGGCAGGGCGGCGGCGAGGGCGGTGCAGCTTGCAGAGAGCATGCGTTCGTTGTCGGCCAGGCGGTCAAGCAGGGCGTCTTTGGCTGGCCGCTGGCTCAAACGGTGCTGATGGGCCAGCCGCAGACCGTGCTCGGCCATCTGGTCAGCGTTGTACAGCTCCGAGCGCAGCAGGCTTTCATAGGTGAAGGTGTGCCGGGGCGAGCGCCAGCGCCCCGCATGGGCGTACAGGCGTCGGAGGTACTTGCGTGCGAGAAGCCAAGGATTGTCCATGGTATGCCGGGTTACCGAACTGGCCTTTCAGCATTCAGTCTGCGGCGATTGCCCGCGCAGCGTCTGTACGGTAGCGAACAGACCCGCCTTGGCCTGCGCACGGGCTGTATCGCCGATGTCCAACGCGCCGCTGTGGCACACCATGGAGGGGCTGGACGAATTTTGGTCGTTACATCACTTCCCGCTAGTCACTCGTGTCCACAGCCGGGTACTCGAGCGCATCCCTGCCGGCGACAAGGTCTTGATCGGGAACAGCGTATCGAGGACCGATTCGGGCGGGTAGACCGCCGGGTTGTTGCGCAGCTCAGGCGTGATGTATTCCAGCGCCGCCGCATTGCCGTTGGGGTACTTCACCGTATTACTGATACTGGCGATCACCTTCGGCTCTAGCAGGTAGTTCAGGTACGCATACCCATTCTCCCGATGCGGTGCGCCCTTGGGCATTACCACCATGTCCACCGCCACGGTCGAGCCCTCGTGCGGAATGCTGTAGCCCAGGTTCACCCCGTTGCCCGCCTGCTGCGCGCTGCCCATGGCCTGCAGCACATCGCCGCTGAAGCCGATCGCTACGCAGATGTTGCCATTGGCCAGGTCGCTGACGTACTTGGACTGATGGAAATAGCTGATGTAGGGCCGCACCGCCAGCAGTGCCGCTTCGGCCTTTTTCAGGTCCTCTGGCTTTTCGCTGTGCGGGTCCAGGCCCAGGGTCCTGAGCGTGATCGAGATGATTTGCGTCGGGTTGTCGAGGAACGCCACGCCGCACTGGCTCAGCTTCTGGATGTTCTCCGGCTTGAACAGCAGGCTCCAGGATTGCGTCACCTCGGTGCTGCCGAAGATGGCCTTGATCTTGTCGGCGTTGTAGCCGATGCCGGTGGTAACCCACATATACGGGATCGCATAGCGGTTGCCCGGGTCGCTTGTCTCCAGGATCTTCATCAGCTTCGGGTCGAGGTTGTGCCAGCCAGGCAGCTTGCTACGGTCCAGCTCCTCGATGGCACCCGCCTTGATCAGCCGCGGCAGGAAGTGGTTGGACGGGCTCACCAGGTCGTAGCCACTGTTGCCGGTCATCAGCTTGGCTTCGGTGGTTTCATTGCTATCGATCAGGTCGTAGGTGGTCTGGACACCCGTGCGCCGGGTGAACTCGGCCAGGGTGTCGTCGGCAATGTAGCCGCTCCAGTTGGCAATGTTGACCCGCTCTTCGGCCTGCACTGCCGCGGCCAGCAATGCTGAGGACAACAGGGCCACGCAAGTGTGCTTGATCATGGGATAGCTCTCTTGTTCTTGTTTGCGAGGTAGTTTGAATGTCAGCGTTCCAGCCGCGCGCGGCGTACTTCCCAGGCCATGCGCACCTTGGCGCCCAGGTCGAAGAACGGTCTGGGTGGCAGGTAGCCAGGGCTGGCCTGAGCCAGCACGTCGCCGAGCAACGGCGAGTCGATGCCGAGTGCCATTTCGACCAGCAAGCGGCCCCACAAGGTGCCGCGGGCAACGCCGGACCCATTGCAGCCGGCCACGGCATGCAGGCCGTCGGCGACCCGGGCAAAATACGGCTCGCCTGTGCGGGTGCCGCTGAGGTGGCCGGTCCAGGTGTATTGCAGATCCTGCGCGGTGATGCCGGGGAAGCGCTTTTGCAAACCCTGCAGGTGTGCACCCTGGCGTACGGCCAGGCCACGGTTGTCGATGTCGTGCTGACGGTATTCCACGGTGTTGCGAATCAGCAGGCGGCGCCCCGGCAGCAGGCGCAGGGTGCAGCCGCCCGGCAAGGTAGACAGCACGCCCCAGCCCTGTTCGTCGAACAGCTGTTGCCAGTGCGCCCCGGTCAACGGGCGGGTGATGCTTGCGCTCAGCTCCAGAGGGAAAGTGCCGCTGCGCTTGAGCCCGACCCTGGGCAGAAACGCACCGACACAGGCCAGTACCTGCCGGGCCTCGACCTCGCCAGCCTCGGTGCGGGCAGTCCAGCCCTTGCCAGGGCGACGGCGCAAGTCGGTCACAGCGCTTTGCTCGAACATTTCCACCTGTTCTGGCAGGCCCTCGGCCAGCCCTTTGACGTAGCGCGCCGGCTGCATCAGGCCGTTGCCGCCCGCACAATGGATCGCGCGTGAATAGAACGCCGTACCGAGGCGCCGTTGCAGCGCTTCTCCCTCGTGGTAGCTTGCCTGGGCACCCACGGCACGCAGGGTTTCCAGTGCCTGCTCGGCCTGCTGCAAATGGGCAGGCTCGTGTACCGCGAAGTGGTAGCCATGGTCGCTAAGCTCGCAGTCGATAGCCAGCGCCCGGATTTGCTGGCGCACTTCATTACCCGCCGCGACACCGATGCGCGAGGCGACCTGATAGCCGGAAAAACCTGCTGTACCGATCAGTTCGCCAGCACCTGGCAGCTCGTGGCTGACCACGAAACCAGAGTTGCGTGCCGAAGCGCCCTGGGCGACCCGCTGGCGCTCCAGCAGTACGATCCGCTGCGACGGAAAACGGCGCGCCAGGGCATGGGCTGCGGACAGGCCGGTTATGCCGCCGCCGATGATCAGCCAATCGGCCTTATGAGTGCCTTGCAGGCGCGGCCGCTGCGGTGACTCACCGGCCAGCGCAATCCAGCCACAGTGGTTGTTCATTGCGTGTCACTCCTTCAGTATCGATGCACAGGCGTTATTGGCTATTGCCCGCGAAAGCGCGTCTTGGCTCCAATTTACGAGGACCAAAGCGCAATTTCTAACGCTAATAATTCATTCATCCATTCGGAATTTGCATGGATAAAAACCTTCGTGTGCCATCGTTCCAGGCGTTGCAGGCCCTGGTGCGGGTAGCCGACACCAGCAACTTCACCGAGGCTGCACGCCAGTTGCACCTGACCCAGAGCGCCATCAGCCGGCAGATCCAGCAACTGGAGGAGCATTTCCAGACCACGTTGTTCGACCGCACCAGCCGCAAGGTCGCGCTGACCGCCCATGGGCACGAGGTGTACGGGGTGGCAAAGGGCATGCTGCAAACCCTGCGCACGCTGGAGGAAAAGCTGGCGCCGACGCCGCTGGGCCGCCCATTTCGCGTGCGCATGTTCGTATCGCTGGCGGTACGCTGGCTGCTGCCGCGGCTGACCTCGTTCTATGCGCTCAACCCAGGCCTGACGTTGTCGATTGAAACGGTCGGCGGCGACCTGGTAGACACCGGCGGCGACTGCGACGCGTATGTGCTTTACCTACCGGGCGGCCTGGACGAACGCCCGTTGACGCCGCTGTTCGACGAGTACCTGATCCCAGTCTGTGCGCCCGTGCTGGGCGACGGCCGCGCCCCGCCCAAGTGCGCGGCGAAGCTTGTCGACCATGCGCTGATCCACGGCTCCACTTCGCGCTACGAATGGAACCTGTGGCTCAAGGCCCAGCAGGCCCCGGCCGAGCACAAGTACCAAGAGCTGTTGTTCAATCTGGACGACCTGGCGCTGGACGCGGCAGCCCGCGGCATGGGCATCGCCATGACTGACCGAATGCTGGCCCACGATGCCTTGGTGCGCGGCGACCTGGTGGTGCCCTTCGGCGAGGCGCTGAAGACTGGCGGGGTGTATGCCCTGTGGCTAAGGGACAGCGGCGTTGCCCACCCCGCGTGCCAAGCCGTGCTGAAGTGGTTCGAGCAGCAGGTGGAACAGACGGTTTTGCAAGAACACCGGCCCCGGCCTGTAAGCCTGGATTGATCGACCCGCGCCCGGTTTTGCAGGGTCGGTCAAGCGACCCTTGCCATGGTCTGCTTGCCTTCAGCAATCAAAATGTCTTCGAAAAACGCCCCGATCGGTTCGGTGGGGTGGCACAACTGTATTTCCAGTACCCACACCACCTCGCTCGGGACGATTTCCACCTCGGCCAGCTTGTCCTGGCCATACAGCACATGCGGGAAGTCGGCGACGCGATGCCCGGCCAGGTTGCGTTCCAGCTGCCAGCCCTTGGCCTGGGCACTGCGTTCGGCGAAGTCATACAGCTCCCGTCCGGTCAAACCATGGCCCCAGGCCTCGCGCGTTTCGTCGAACACCTCGTGCAGTGCCTTGACGCAGGCGTGGTGCAGGTCGTGCTGGCCAAACACGAAGGTGTCGCCATAGTCGCCTTCGTAGCCATCCCATACCGGGCCGACGTCGACTACGACAATATCCGTAGTACGTAATACACGTTGCAGGTCGATGCCTTGCCGGGGTGTACGCACGGTGTCGTCGCCGAAGCGGATGTAGGTGGGGTGCCAGGTGTGGGACGCGCCCATTGCCTGCAAGGTTTGCGCAGCCATTTCCAGTGCCTGGGCGGTGGTCATGCCGATGCGCAGTTGGCTGGCGATTGCGGCCACGGCCCGTACTGACTGCTCGCGGGCAGCGAGCATGCCATCCAGCGAGTAGCGTGGGCCGACCTTTTCCAGCTCTGGGTGCAGGGTGTTGGCGGTTGCAGCCTGGGGTGCCAGTGCGCCGCTGGCGACAAAGGCCTCCGCGACAAATCGGTGGGGTTGTACGCCCGCGGCAAGGCACAGTTCGCGGGCCTGGCTGATCATGGCGGCATTGCCGCAGGCATAGACCTGGGTGTCGGCCCATTGATGCGCCTGGCCCAACGCCACCTGCTGCACGCGTGCCTCAGCCGAGAGCACCGGGTGCCAGCGAAAGTGTGGGTGTTCATGGCTGGCCTGCTCGAGAAACGCACGGTCATAGAAGTCCGCCGTCGATGACCCACCCCAGTACAGCGTGACCTTGGCACCGCGGGCCAGGGCTGTCAGCAACAAGGGCTTGATGCCGGCGTAACCTGTGCCGGTGGCAAACAGCACCAGTGGGCGTTGGTCTTCATGCTGCCAGGTGCAGGCGCCCACCGGCCCCTCAAGGTTCAGTACGGCACCTGCTTGCAGGGTGGGCAGCAGGCCTTCGGTGAACACGCCGCCGCTGACCTTGCGGATATGAAACACCAGTTGCCCCTGGTCCTGAACGGGCAGGTTGGCGATGGAGAAGCAGCGGCTGTCACCGTTGTCGAGCTGGAACCTTACGTATTGGCCAGCCCGCACCTCCAGCGGTTGAGCAGGTTGCAGCACCAGTTCGACGATATCTGCACTCAGCTCGCGCTGGCTGAGAACCTGCGCCTGGAACGCGAGTGCCGGGGCGTCCAGGGACCAGCCAGGGATCGCCAGGCGCATGTCGCTGCAGGCGTGGCTCTGGCACAGCAGTATCTCGTCGGCGGCCAGGGGGTAGCAGGGCGCGGGGGTGTCCGCATCTCGCTGCTTGTCCTGATACTGCCCCGACACTACCCTGACCTTGCAGGACCCGCAGGCGCCGCGGCGGCAGGAGAACGGTACCGGCAGGCCGCTGGCGAGCATGGCGTCGAGCAGCAGCTCGTGGCTGGCTTCGAAGGTTTTGCCCGAGGGCGACAATTCGATGACGTGGCGGCTTTGCATGAACACCTCAGGGCAATTGAAGGTTCGATTGTTGCTATAGTCCAGGACCAGCAGAACCTCCAGTTTTGGATAATTCACATGGTCCAGCTTCGCAAATGGCAGCCACTGCTCAGGCTCGATGGGGCGCAGGCTTCATACCGGCAGATCGTCGAAGGCCTGGTGACCGCGATCAGCGAGGGCCGCCTGCGCCCTGGCACGCCGCTGCCGGGCACGCGGGAAATGGCGCAACTGTTGAACGTCAACCGCAAGACGGTGATCCTTGCTTACGAGGAAGCCGAGACCAAAGGCTGGCTGCAGAGCGTGCAGCGCCGGGGCACTTTCGTCAGCCAACAGCTGGCGACCGGCACAGCCACCGAACCCGCTACCACGGGGCCTTTCGCCCTGGCGTTGCCAGAGGAACCTGCCATTGCCTACTTCGAGGCGAACGAACGGGCTGCAGCGCAGCAGGGGCGGCCAGGGGCCTTGTTCTTTGACAACGGCGCCTGTGACCATCGGCTGTTGCCCCAGGCAGTTCTGCATCGCTACTACCGCAATGCCTTGCGCAGCAGCTTTACCAGCAACAGCGTGCGCCATGGCAGCGATTGCAGCAGCCTTTACCTGCGCACCGCCCTGGCCGACATGCTGAGGCACAATCGCAGCCTGAACGTTGGCGCCGAGCATATCTGCCTGACCCAAGGCGTGCAGATGTCGCTGTCCCTGTTGGCCAGCGTGCTGCTCAAGCCGGGGGATGCCGTGCTGGTCGAGCGCCTGAGTTATCCGCCGGCGTGGGAGATTTTCCGTCAGTTCGGTGCCCGGCTGGTGACCGTGGACCTGGACCATGAGGGTTGCCGGGTCGATCAGATCGATGCCCTGTGCCGGCAGCACAAGGTGCGGATGATGTACATAACGCCCCATCACCAGTTTCCGACCACGGTCAGCTTGCCAGCCGGGCGCCGGCAGCAGTTGCTGGAACTGGCGCGGCAGCACGACTTCTGCGTGGTCGAGGAAGACTACGACTACGAATACCATTTTTCCGGGCGGCCTTATCTGCCTTTGGCCAGCGACCGTCAGCAGCGGCATGTGATTTATATCGGCACACTGTCCAAGCCCTTGGGCAGCACGTTCCGTTGCAGCTATATCGTCGCGCCGGTTGAGGTAACCGCAGTGCTGGAGCGCAGGGCGACGCTGACCCTGGGGCAGGGCGATGCGGTGATGCAGCGGATGCTGGCGGACTTGATCAACGATGGCGAGCTGAAGAAGCATTTGCGTCGGGTCAACCGCGAGTACCGTCGGCGTCGGCAGACCCTGTTGGCTTGCCTGCACGATGCGTTTGGCGAGCAGATTACCGTGCAGGAGCCGGAAGGTGGGTTGGCGCTGTGGGTGCGGTTTGCCGACGCGATCAATGTGGATCAGTTGGTCGACAAGGCGCTGGCGCTGGACCTGGTGGTGCGCAGCGGTCGCCAGTTCTCGCCGTTTGGTCATACTGAGAATGCCTTGCGCCTGGGGTTTGCTTCGCTGGATGTGGATGAGATCCGGCAGGCCACCCAGCGTTTGGCACAGGCGTGGAGCGCTATTGCCGCGGGATAAAATCAAGATGCAAGCCCGGATGAGGGCTCTGTGGGAGCGGGTTTACCCGCGAACACCGGCATAGCCGGTGCCATACACCGGGTTGCCTGCTTCCCGGGTAAACCCGCTCCCACAGGGGCTTGCTAGCCCTGAGGAATCATCAACGTCGCCACACCTCGCCTTGTTCGGTCACTACCCAAGGCCTGTCAGCCGCATCCACCAGCACCCCGCCAACCCAGCGCTGCGCAGGGTTGTGATCAAGCCAGTGCGCCTTGCCTGCAAGCACCTGCTCGGCAAGCGGCGTCAGTCGCAGCGGTCGCTGCGCCCAAGCTTCCCCTGAGCCTTCCAGCAGCAGCGGTTGTGGCGCGTGGATCAACGGCTGCAACAGCACATGGAACATCTGGTCACCGAGGTAAGGCAGTGGGTCATCCTGCATCATCAACTGGCCAAAAACGCGCCCGGCCGGTAGCTCGCCGCGTGAAGCCAACACGCGCAGCAGCAGGCGTTCGGTAAGGCTCAATCCATCCTGTGCCCCCGGCAGCTCCTGTAGCTGGCGCGCCAATGCCCCGCCGAGCAACGGCAAGGCCGGGTGCGTGTGGTCAGCGAGGCCTGCCCAGGTCTTTGGATTGGGTGCGGTGTAGGCCGCCCATGCCTCGCGGGCCAGGGCCAGTGCATCCTCACCCAGTGCGCGACGTTGCGGCCACAGCCAGGCCAACAGGTCGGGGGCCAGTTGCCCGATGCCGATGAAACGCTCGATACCGGGTACCTGGTCAATTTCGATCAGCTCAAGCCGACGCGGCAGGCCGGGCAGGCTGGCGAGCACGCGAATCAGGAACAGCTGGTCGTAAGCGTCGGCCTCGCACCACAGCACAATTTCGCTGTCGCGGTTCAGCCCGGCCAGTGCGCTACGCTGCGCCACCTGGCGCTGTTCCAGGTCCAGGGGACTCAGCTTGAACGCCTGTTGCACGTAGGCGCTGCGCACCTGCCAGTACTGCTCGTCGGGCAGCGCCGGTACAGGCCCCATGACCATCGGGTCGTCGAACATCTGGAAGGCGCCGGCAAACCCGGCGGTACGCAAGCTGTGGGCGATGTCGTTGCCGCAGCGCCAATGCTGCACGCTGGCCTCGTCATCGGCGGAAAAACCGGGGTGGCGTGCTGCGAAAGCCACGGCGTCGGCATGGGCCTTGAGCCTTGGCCAGCTGGCAAAGCCGGCCTCGCGGGCCACCAGCCATTGAGTGTCGGCAAGCCGGTAGTCGGGGCCGGGCAGGCCAAGCGTGCGCAATTGCTCGCGGGCGTCGTCGGCTTGGTGGTTTTTCAGTTCAGTCAGCAAGCGCTTGGCGCGTTTGCGCAAGGCGGGCAGGTCGAGCAAGCCGTGGTGGCGGGAAGCATTGATGGCGGGCATGCCAACTCCTTTGGGGCTCGGTCCGCCGACAAGCCGGGAGCTGGTATGGGAATGTAGTGACGCGTGGCTCGGGCAACCCCTTCGCGCGGACCGCAGGCGCAGCCGGCGCCCAGGCCCCGACTTTAACGGCGCAGCGCAGCGGGTGGCAAACGATAGTTTTCCCATGGCTGCCATGCCCCTTATAGTGGCGGGCTTTTCTCCGTCTAAGTCAAAGGAATGGCGACCATGCGCATACGAACCCTGCTTGCAGTAATCGGCACCAGCTTGTCGCTGGGCTCGGCATTGGCTGCGCCAAGCCAGCCAGTGCCTGTAGCGGGCGAACGTATCTCGGTAAAAGTCGAGGGCACCGGGCCGGACGTCATCCTGATCCCCGGGCTGGCCTCTTCCCGTGAGGTTTGGTCGGGGCTGGCCAGCACATTGCGCAAGCAGCATCGTCTGCATCTGGTGCAGGTTGCAGGCTTTGCCGGCTCGCCTGCCGTGCCCACTGTGGACGGGCGCGTGGCCGCGCCGGTGGCCGAGGCGGTTGCAGGCTATATCCGCAGCCAGCGCCTTGAGGCGCCGGCCATCATTGGCCATTCGCTGGGCGGTGAGGTGGCGCTGATGCTTGGCGCACGCCACCCCGAGCAGGTAGGGCGGCTGATGGTTGTCGATGCGCTGCCGTTCTACACGTTATTGATCGACCCCACGGCAACTGCCGAAACGGCTGCACCGCAGGCTGCCGCATTCCGTGATGGGATGCTGCTGGCCCCGGCAGCACAGGCCGAAGCCATGCAGCGCACAGCCATCGACCGGCTGGCCAAGACCGCTGCGGCCCGGCCGGCACTGGTCGAAGCCGCGCTGCACTCGGACCGCAAGACGGTAGCCGATGCCACCTATGAACTGATGACCACCGACCTGCGCCCGGAGCTTGGCGGCATCCAGTCGCCGGTGCAGGTCGTCTATGCCTATGACCCCTTGTATGGCATACCCGCTGCCAGCGTCGATGCAACCTTCGCAAGTGCCTACGCCGGGACGCGAAACATCAGCTTCAAACGTATCGATGGCAGCTTCCACTTCGTCATGCTGGACCAACCGCAGGCCTTCGCGCAGGCGGTAGTCGACTTCCTCGACCGCTGAGGTTGGCCGTGGCGCAGCCTGCGCCCGGCAACATCTGTTCGGTTACCGCCCATAACCGCCTCCCTGCGGCTCAAGCCTACGCCGGCACCTCCGATAGCAGCACACCCACCGTCGAATCTCGACCAGAAGTGGTGCCAACAAGGAGTACTGCCCGCATGCTTGCCAACCTGAAAATACGTACCGGAATGTTCTGGGTGCTGTCGCTGTTCAGCCTGACCCTGCTGTTTTCCACCGTCAGTGCCTGGTGGGCAGCAGTGGGCAGCGACCAGCAGATCACCGAGCTGGACCAGACCGCACACCAGTCCGACCGGTTGAACAATGCGTTGTTGATGGCAATTCGTTCCAGCGCCAATGTGTCCTCGGGCTTCATCGAGCAGTTGGGGGGGCATGAGGAGAGTGCAGGCAAGCGCATGGCGCTGTCGGTTGAGCTGAACGACAAGAGCCAGAAGCTGGTCGATGAATTTGTCGAAAACGCCCGCGAGCCAGCCCTGCGCACGTTGGCAACCGAGCTGCAGGCAACCTTCGCCGAATACGCCAAGGCGGTGGCCGGGCAGCGTGAGGCGACCCGCCAGCGCTCGCTCGAGCAGTACTTCAAGGTCAACAGCGATGCCGGCAATGCCATGGGCCGGCTGCAAGCGCTACGCCAGCAGCTGGTTGGCGCACTGAACGAACGTGGCCAGCAGATCATGCTTGAGTCAGACCGGCGCCTGGCCCGCGCCCAACTGCTAAGCCTGGGGCTGTTGGCGGTGACCTTGGTGCTGGCGGCGCTGTGCTGGGCCTTCATTGCCCAGCGGGTTTTGCACCCGCTGCGCGAAGCCGGTAGGCATTTCCAGCGTATTGCCGGTGGCGACCTGAGCGTGCCGGTGCAGGGGCAGGGCAACAACGAGATCGGCCAGCTGTTCCACGAACTGCAGCGCATGCAGCAGAGCCAGCGCGACACCCTGGGGCAGATCAACCACTGTGCCCGGCAGCTGGACGCCGCTGCCACGGCGTTGAACGCGGTTACCGAGGAAAGCGCCAACAACCTGCGCCAGCAGGGGCAAGAGCTGGAGCAGGCAGCCACCGCGGTGACCGAAATGACCACGGCCGTGGAGGAGGTTGCGCGCAACGCCATCACCACCTCGCAAACCACCAGCGAGTCCAACCAGCTGGCCGCGCAGAGCCGCCAGCAAGTCAGCGAAAACATCGACGGCACCGAGGCCATGACCCGCGAGATCCAGGCCAGCAGTGCACACCTGGAGCAACTGGTCGGGCAGGTGCGGGATATCGGCAAGGTACTGGAAGTGATCCGCTCGGTGTCCGAGCAAACCAACCTGCTGGCGCTCAATGCCGCCATCGAGGCGGCCCGCGCCGGTGAGGCCGGGCGCGGCTTTGCGGTGGTGGCGGATGAGGTGCGCACGCTGGCCTACCGCACGCAACAATCGACCCAGGAAATCGAACAGATGATCGGCCGCGTGCAGGCGGGCACCGAAGCGGCAGTGGCGTCGATGCAGGCCAGCACCAACCGTGCCCAGTCCACACTGGACGTGACCCTGGCCTCGGGGCAGGTGCTGGAAGGCATCTACAGTGCGATTGGCGAAATCAACGAGCGCAACCTGGTCATTGCCAGTGCGGCCGAGGAGCAGGCTCAGGTCGCACGGGAAGTGGACCGTAACCTGCTGAACATTCGCGAGCTGTCGATCAACTCGGCGACGGGAGCGCAGCAGACCAGCGAGGCGAGCAAGGCGCTGTCCGGGCTGGTGGGGGAGATGACGGCATTGGTGGGGCGGTTCAGGGTGTAAGGTTCGCCGGGCGACGGGCGTCAAACTCGAACCTGATCGTTGTTACATTAAAAGTGGGTGAAACTTATTTAAAGTTCCCCTTGCGGGTTGACTTCGATACTACGCTTGAATAAAGTTCGATCGCCCCGAGAAAGGGCCTTTTTTCCATTCACTGAAGAATTCAATGGACACAGTATCTAGTCGCTGCCTGACCCCTGCCATATGGCCGGGTCAGGCACTTGAACCGGAACACCGGTCCCGACACCCTGGTCGGGCAAGCCGCGCCAGAGCCTGATGCTCCGTCGTGACTTGCCGCCACTGGTGTCTGCCGGTTGGAGGCAAGCTCATGAACCTCACTTCATTCGTTTCACATTGCCTGTTCGCCGGCCTTGCGCCGCAGCAGGCCCGTGCCCGGCCGTCCCGCCTGCACGGGTACCCTGACGACAGCCAGGAGCCCCCCAGTAGATGCGGGCGGCTGGTGTGTCTTCATGCCCGCTTGAGCCCCCAGACTTCTCGCTGAATAAAAGATATTAAACGGTATCTTTGCTCTCGAACTTTTTAAATTAAAAGTTCGCGGGCAGCTATTGCCCGGTATTTATCAAAAGGAATCAAACCATGGACTGCGCGAGTAGAAAGTTCGCTGCCGAAACAACTTCCGACCCTCGGCAGCGGACAGACAACTGTCGGAAAAGCCCAGTATTTTTCTGCGACCCGACATGCCTTCGTTCACCGCCTGAGTGATACGTCTGTGTGTCGTGCCGCTGCAGCGGCAGGAGCACAGCAACATGACTGTCAAACACCGCAACACCTCATCGGCCAAGGCCGAACGCGAAACCCGCCTGTCTACCCGCGCCGCCTGTGAAGCGCGCAATGGCCTGGCGGTCACCCTCGCCAACCTGGATGCCAGCGAGCAGGGCCTGACCGAGCACGAAGCCGGCAAGCGCCTGGAGCGCGATGGGGCCAACCAGGTCGCCCACGACCCGCAACCCCACGCCCTGGTGCAATTGCTCAAGGCCCTGCACAACCCGTTCATCTATGTACTGCTGACCCTGGCCGGGATCAGCTTCGTCACCGACTACTGGTTGCCGGTCAGCGCCGGCGAAACAGACGACGCCGACCTGACCAAGGTCATCATCATCATGACCATGGTCAGCCTCAGCAGCCTGCTGCGCTTCTGGCAGGAATACCGCTCGAACAAGGCCGCCGACGCGCTCAAGGCCATGGTGCGTACCACCGCCACCGTGCTGCGCCGCGAGCAGGTCGGGCAGGCCCCGCGACTGCGCGAAGTGCCCATGGACGAACTGGTGGCCGGCGACATCGTGCAGCTTTCTGCAGGCGACATGATCCCTGCCGACATTCGTCTGTTCGAATCGCGCGACCTGTTCATCAGCCAGGCGGTGCTCACCGGCGAAGCGCTGCCGGTCGAGAAGTACGACACCTTGGGCAATGTCGCGCAGAAGTCCGCCACCGGGCATGGTGCTGACCAGGGCAACCTGCTCGAGCTGCCGAACATCTGCTTCATGGGCACCAACGTGGTCAGCGGCCGCGCCCGCGCCGTGGTGGTCGCCACCGGTCGACGTACCTACTTCGGCTCGCTGGCCAAAGCCATTGCCGGTTCCCGTAGCCAGACCGCCTTCGACCGCGGCGTGAACAGCGTCAGCAGCCTGCTGATCCGCTTCATGCTGGTGATGGTGCCGGTGGTGTTCATGATCAACGGTGTGGTCAAGGGCGACTGGGGTGATGCCTTCCTCTTCGCGCTTGCCGTGGCAGTGGGCCTGACCCCGGAAATGCTGCCGATGATCGTCAGCGCCAACCTGGCCAAGGGCGCCGTGGCCATGGCCCGGCGCAAGGTGGTGGTCAAGCGCCTGAACGCCATCCAGAACCTGGGCTCCATGGACGTACTGTGCACCGACAAGACCGGCACGCTCACCCAGGACCGGATCATCCTCGAACACCACGTGGGCTTCGACGGCCAGCGCGACCGGCATATTCTTGAACTGGCCTGGCTCAACAGCCATCACCAGAGCGGCATCCGCAACCTGATGGACCAGGCCGTGCTGCATTTCGCTGGCCAGGACTGTGAGTTCAAGGTGCCTTATGCCTACACAAAGGTCGACGAACTGCCGTTCGATTTCATCCGCCGTCGCCTGTCGGTGGTGGTGAAAAACGCCTTGGGTGATCACCTGCTGGTCAGCAAGGGCGCGGTCGAGGAAATGCTCGCTATCGCCACCCATGTGCAGGAAGGCGACAGCGTCGTTGCCCTGGACCCGCTCCGTCGCCAGCAGCTTCTGGCCAGCGCCGAGGCCTACAACCAGGATGGCTTCCGTGTGCTGGTGGTCGCCACCCGCGAGATCCCGGCTGCCCAAGGCAAGGCGCAGTACCACACCGACGATGAGCGCGACCTGGTGATCCAGGGCTTCCTGACCTTCCTCGACCCACCCAAGGAAACTGCCGGCCCGGCCATCGCCGCCCTGCGCGACATGGGCGTGCGGGTGAAGGTGCTGACCGGCGACAACCCGGTGGTTACCTGCAAGGTCTGCCGTGAGGTGGGCCTGGAGCCAGGCCTGCCACTGCTCGGCCAGGACATCGAGCGCATGGACGACACCACCCTGAAGCTTCAGGTTGAGGAGCGCACGGTCTTTGCCAAGCTCACCCCGCTGCAGAAATCACGTGTGCTCAAGGCCTTGCAAGCCAATGGTCACACGGTGGGCTTCCTCGGCGACGGCATCAACGACGCCGCAGCCCTGCGCGATGCCGACGTGGGTATCTCGGTAGACAGCGGCACCGACATCGCCAAGGAGTCGGCCGATATCATCCTGCTGGAAAAGAGCCTGATGGTGCTGGAGGAGGGGGTGCTCAAAGGCCGCGAAACCTTCGGCAATATCATGAAGTACCTGTGCATGACTGCCAGCTCCAACTTTGGCAACGTTTTCTCGGTTTTGGTGGCCAGTGCGTTCATTCCCTTCCTGCCGATGCTGGCAATTCACCTGTTGCTGCAGAACCTGATGTACGACTTCTCCCAGCTGTCGTTGCCGTGGGACCGCATGGACAAGGAGTTTCTCAGCAAGCCACGCAAATGGGATGCCCGCAACATCGGCCGCTTCATGCTGTGGATCGGCCCGACCTCGTCGATCTTCGACATCACCACCTTTGCCTTGATGTGGTATGTGTTCGCCGCCAACAGCGTCGAGATGCAGGCGCTGTTCCAGTCTGGCTGGTTCATCGAAGGGTTGCTGTCACAGACCTTGGTGGTACACATGCTGCGCACCCGCAAGGTGCCGTTCTTCCAAAGCACCGCTGCGTTGCCGGTGGTGCTGGCAACGGGGCTGGTGATGGCATTGGGGATCTACATCCCGTTCTCGCCGGTGGGCGCGATGGTCGGCCTGGTGCCGCTGCCGTGGGAATACTTCCCTTGGCTGGTTGCTACCCTGCTGGGCTATTGCGTGGTCGCGCAAGGGATGAAGACCCTCTACATCCGCCGCTTCGGGCAATGGTTCTGAGCCAGGCGAGGAGAGCAGGCCATGCGAGTACTGATCTGTGCGGGACGCAACTATGCCGACACCCGGCGCTGCCGCCAGGCCCTGGATGACGTTCAGCGCCAGCGGCCGATCCGGGTGTTGATCCACGGTGGCAGCCAGTTCCTGGGCGGCGAGATCGAAAGCTGGGCACGTGAGCACGGTGCCGATCTGGTACGTTATCCGCCAAACTGGCAATTGCACGGCAAGCAAGCTGAACGTCTGCGCAACCTGTTCATGCTCAATGACAGCCGCCCTGATCTGTTGCTCGCGCTGCCCGGGGGCGATGACACAGAGGAACTGCTGGCCAGGGCTCGCGGCGCGGAGGTTCCGGTGATCTGCGGCAGGCAACCACGGCGGCCCGAGCGGCATGAACCTGGCGTGGGATAAGCCTGTCTGCCACTAGCCCTGTGGGAGCGGGTTCACCCGCGAAGAATCCAGCGCGGTGGATGGCACCGGCTTCGCCGGTGTTCGCGGCTAAAGCCGCTCCTACAGGGAATGCGTAAGCCTGAAGCCGGCACGGCACCTGTGGGAGCGGGCGTGCCCGCGAAGCAAGCGCCTCGGTCTTCAATAGCTCAAGCTTTCCGCAGTCGCTCCAGGCTGCTACTCAGCCTGGCTGCGCCGCCAGGCTATTGCTGACGTTGCGCCCCAGCACCAGCACGGTGACGAAACCACAGCCCACCAACGCGGTGGCCAGGCTCAACAGCACTGCGGTGCCCATATGGTCGACCACCTGCCCGCCGAAGAACGAGCCCAGCGCAATGATCACCTGGAACATGGCCACGAACAGCGGCATGCCACGTTCAACATCCTTGGGTGCCACCACGAACATCCAGATGTTGGCGCAGGCCGGGAACGCACCGAAGGCGAAGCCCCACAGCGCGATCAGCATGGCGGCGCCGGTCATGCCGGTGGCGAAGTGCGGGAACAGGGCGGTGCTGACAGCAATCATGAGCGCGACCAGCATCAGGGTATGCCGCACGCTGCGGTTGGCAGCGTAGCCCGCGAAAATGTTGCCCATGAACCCGGCTACGCCATACAGCAGCAACAGCGAGCCAATCGTAGGCCCGTCAAAGCCGGCATTCTGTTTGAAGAACGGGGCAACATAGGTGTACGCGGCAAAGTGCGCCAGGCCGATCAGCAGCACGGCGATCAAGCCTACCCGTGCTTGCGGGTTGATGAACAAGGCTGGCAGGTCGCTGATGCGAATAGCCTTTTCCGGCAGCAGCCGCGGCAGCAGGAATACCTGCGCCAGCAGCACGGGTATGCCCACCAGTGCGGTGACCAGGAAAGTCATGCGCCAGCCCATCAGGCCGCTGAGCCAGGTGCCCACTGGCACGCCCACCACGGTCGCCAGGGTTACGCCGGCCATGATGATAGAGTTGGCCTTGGCCACGCCCATGCCGTCGGGAGCCAGGCGGCCGCTGAGGGCGATGGCGGTCGCCCAGAAGCCACCGATACTGACACCCAGCAGCACGCGGCCGACCAACAGCAGGTTGAAGTCGACGGCGTAGGCCACGATGGTGTTGGCGATGATCATGATCAGCGTCAGCCCAATCAGCAGGTAGCGCCGGTCCAGCGCACCGACACCCACGGAAATCAACGGCGCGGCCAGCGCGGCCATGATGCCGGGCAGGGTCACCATCAGGCCGGCAAGGCCTGCACTGATGCCAAGGTCACTGGCCACATCGTTGAGCACCCCCACCGGGAGGAACTCGCTGGTGACCAGGGCGAAGGCACCCACGGCGACCGAGAGGATTGCCAGCCATTGCTGCGTGACACTCTGTTGATTATGTTCGGGAAGGCCGCGACGGGCCTGGCGGTTGCTTGGCATGGGGGTCGGTTCCATGAGGGATGTCGCCTGTAGCAGGCGCAGGAGCGGAGGGATTTGCAGGCGATTATAGGGATGGCCTGCCAGGCCGACAGGCAGGCCGCTTGATAGTCATCATCAGCGCAATCGATGAAACGCCTGGTCTTTCAAGGTTTGCTGTGTATAAAACTATATAGCGATTTTACGTGCGATGCCCGCCTAAGGCAGCCGCGAATGCTTCAGCAGTAGGGCTTTCTTCCCAGGCCGGTGTACCGGCAGGCAAAGCCAGCCAAGGTTGCTTGTGCCTGACCCAGATATGCGCAACAGGCTGCAGCGCAGCGCGTTCATGCAGTGTGCCAGCCCTGAGTACCCACAGCCCAGGTGCGGCCGAGGTGGTGTTGTAGATGCGGGTGTGGCATGTCGCGCACAGGTAGTGCCGCGATTGCTGCCCCATCTGCTCGTACTGATATTCGACCATGGGGCCGTTCAGCGTGAACGCGTCTTCTGGTAGCAGGGCGTGCAGCGCAAAGCTGCTGCCGCTCCATGCCTGGCAATGCTGGCAATGGCAGGCATACACCGCCGCCTGCAGCGTGGTTGTGGAGTGGTAGGTAACAGCGCCGCAGCGGCACTCACCGGCAAGTTGCATGGTCGTTTTCTTCCTTGTTCACGCCTGGGGCGCTTGATTGATGAAGCGGGTCTGGTAAAGGATGCGGCAGATTCTGCTTGATTGAAACTGATCAAAGCTGCCTACCTGCTCATAGGAAATGTATGAACGCCCCGCAACTACAGTGGGAAACCCAGCGGGTTTTCCTCGCCGTCCTTCGAACTGGCAGCCTTTCTGCCGCCGCCCGTGCGCTGGGGATTGCTCAGGCTACGGCGCGGCGCCGGATCGACGCGCTGGAGCACAGCGTCGGTACCAGCCTGTTTGTCCGCTCGCCAGCAGGGTTGATGCCGACCGACACCGCCAGGGATCTGGTCGCGCATGCCGAGTCCATGGCGCTGGCCGCCGAAGCCTTCGCCCGCGCGGCTTCCGCCCAGGCCAGTGAGGCCGGCGGCACCGTACGGGTCACTGCCAGCCAACTGCTGGGTGTCGAGGTGCTGCCGCCAATGCTGCGAGCGCTGCGCGATGCGAGCCCCGGGTTGGCGTTGGAGCTTAGCGTTTCAAATCGCATGGAAGACCTGGCGTTGCAGGAGGCCGATGTAGCAGTGCGCATTCGTCGGCCCACCGAGGCGACGGTCGTTACGCGGCATGTGGGGGACCTGCGGGTGGGGCTGTACGCAACCGAAGCGTTGCTTGCGGACAAAGGCACCCCGCGCAGTCTCGATGACCTGGGCCGTTACCCGCTGATTGGCCCAGACCGCAACCTGACAGAGCTTGCGTTCCTAGGGCAGCAGGGCCTTGCCTGCAGCCTGGCGAGCAGCGTTGTCCGCACCGACTGCCATCTGGCCCAGTTTGCAGCGCTCAGGGCGGGGCTCGGTATTGGCGTATGTGCCAACCAGTTGGCGAGGCAGCACGGGCTGGTGCAGGTGCTGCCGGGTGAAGTGGCTTTCCGCGTCGATATCTGGGTTGCCATGCACCATGATTTGCGCCGGGTAAGGCGGGTTGTGCAGGTATTCGACGGGCTGACGCGGGCGCTGCACCACTACCTGGAGTAGCGTTGGTCGGCCCTCCTGCAGCCTATGGGGCCACCAGCACATCACACTGCGATTCGCTCAGTACATGCTTGGTGACGCTGCCAACCAATAGCTCCTCCAGCGCGCTTGCACCCTGCTTGCCGACTACGATCAGGTCGCACTCCAGCTCCTGCTCCTGCTCGGCAATGCGCCAGCCAGGGTCACCGTGCTCCAGAATCTGCCGTGCATCGGCAATGCCCGCGGTCTCACTCAATGCAGCGAGTTGTGCCTGTGCGTCCTTGCGGATGACATTGCGGTAATGGGTGAGGGTGTCGTGGTCGATATGGGCGAAACGCACGCTGCCTTCGAACGGGGCTTCGTACACATGCAGCAGAATGATTTCGGCCTGTGGGGCAATGGCCCTGGCCAGTTTGATGGCGCGCAGCGAAGCGGGAGAGAAATCGACCGGCACCAGCACCGTGCGATAGGTATCACGAGGGGCCGGCTTGACCACCAGTAAAGGGCAGGGCATGTGGTTGAGCATTTTCTGCACGGTTGAACCCAGCAGCAGGCGCCGCGCCATGCTCTGGCCCTTGGCGCCGCATACCAGCAGGTCGCTGTGTTTGTCTTGCACCACCCGGGTGATTTCCGTGATCACCGACCCGCTGGCGACCTGCACACCCGCGGAAATGTTGTAGCGCTGGAACAGCAGGGCTGCCAGTGCGCGGGTTTTCTCGGCGGCGCTAGCCAGCATGCGCTTCAGCAGGTCGTCATCAGGCGCCACCAACTGCTTGAGGCGTTCGAAGGGCGCCGGGTTGGCAACGTAGAGCAGGTCCAGTGAGGCCTGCTGCGCGTTGCTCAGGTAGGCAGCGCGCTCCGCTGCGTTGCGGGCATGGGGGGACAGGTCGGTGGCTACCAGTATGTGTTTCAGCGGGTTCATGTGGGGCTCCTTGTCCAAGGCCGCGCACAGTGTTCGAGGGTTGTGCACTGTGCGCCTGGCGGTGCTTGAGTCATTCCTTGCTTGCAGCCATCGTCGCGCGAACCCGGCGCGAGGGCTTGATTTGTGTCAATGGAGTGTAGGTGCCGCAGCGGATCATGCCGGCATCACCATGCGTAGCACCCCCGTCATCACGATGGCAAACACCACCACCGGCAAGAGAGAGAACCTCGAAGCTGCGTAGACGGTAAGCCCCAGCGCAATAAGGTCCGCCGGGTGCCCGGAGACAAACTTGGGTGCGATCACGGCAATCAGCACGCAGCCGGGTGCGGCGTTCAGCACCTGGGTCAGCTGCGGCCCCAGGGTACGGTTGCGCAGCAGTACAAAGCCCAGCGCCCGGGTCAGGTAGGTGGCCACGGCCATGTATGGCTTGGCCCACAGGTAAGCGGTCACCAGACCGGCCACGGTACCCGCGAGCACGTACCAGCCACCGGGAATCAGCAGGTAGAACAGTGCGGCAGTGATCAGGCTGAACAGCCAGGCCAGGGCGGCGTGTACGCCCCTCCACATACCCTTGAGCAGCGCCAGGAAGACCGCGGCGAACGCCATGTCGAAGCCACAGCTGCGTAGGTCGCCGAGCAGCGGCCCGACCTGCGCGCCGAGGACAAGGGCAAAAGGGATGAACCCCAGCTGCACCGGCAGGGCGGCAACGGCACCCCGGCGCCGTTCGCTTTGTGGCGTGGTGGTAGGGGGATCGTTCAGTACAGGTTCAAGGGTATTCATGGTCACCTCCAGTGGAGGCAAATTATTCCAATGAACCGCTGAAATTGGCTTGCGTAGTTGCGCTGATACGATTGGCATTTAGAATCTGCTACCGACAATATCGATAATGAGGTCTGTCAATGCCAATCAAGCTCGACGCCATCGACCGGCGCATCCTGCGCGCGCTGCAGCGCGACGGCAGGTTGCAGAACCAGGAGCTGGCCAAGCAGGTGGGGTTGTCTGCTTCGCCGTGCCTGCGACGGGTGCGCCTGCTGGAAGAGGCCGGGGTGATCGAGCGCTATGTGGCGTTGCTGGACCCGGCCAAGGTAGCGCTGGGCCTGACCCTGTTCGTGCGGGTGTGGCTCAAGCGCCAGGACCAGGACACCACCGACGAGTTTGTCGAGGCCGTGCGGCAGTTGCCTGAAGTGGTGGAGTGCCATGTGATGGCGGGCGATTGCGACTTGCTGTTGCGGGTGGTGGCGGCAGACCTGGAAGCCTATCGACGCTTCCAGATCAAGCACCTGACCAGCCTGAGCGTGGTGCAGAACGTGAAGACCGAAGTGCCGATGGAAAAGATCAAGCTGACCACAGAGCTGCCGGTTTAGCCGCGCGTTTCACTCAGGCCCACTCGGCGCGGTCTGCCAGCAGCCTGGCCTTGCAGTACCAGCTAGTAGACGAAGCGGTGCTGTTCTGGGGTGCCTTGCAGGCGGATGTCTTCAAGCAGGCAGTAGTGGTTTGCGGAATCTGCCCACGCGAAGGGTCGGCAGCGGAGACGATGACGATCACCTAGATGCCTGCGATGGGCTGCTCCTGCCTGAAAACACAACTAACTGTTGTTGTGCTGTCCGCCTTGCAACAGCAGTTCGGTGAGTGTGTCCATGGCCGGCGTCGTCTGGCTGCCTTTGCGGGTGACCAGCTCGTAGGGGTCGCTGACCGAGCCCATGGCCAGGGGCAGTATGCGCACTTGCTGGTTCATCGCGCATTGCCGGGCCACGTCAATCGACACCAACGCCACAAAGTCGGGGCGGTCCTGCAGCAGCGACAATGTCGCCAGGATCGAGGTGGTTTCAACCAGGTGCAGCGGGAAGCGCAGCCCGGCGTCGTGGAATTCACGCTCCAGTTGCACGCGCATCGGCATGTTGGCCCGGTATACGATCCAGCGGCTTTCGGCCAACTCGGCAAGGCTGACGGTTTGGGCGTGTTTGAGCGGGTGGTCGACATTGGCGATGACCGCCAGCGTCTCATCCTGGACAAAGGTGCTGGCAAACAGCTGCGGCGTATTGCTGACGCTGGTGCGGCACAGGGCAATGTCCAGCCGGCCGCTTTCGATCTGTGCCAGCAGCGACTGGCTGGTGTCTTCGATGATCTCGAACGACATCTGCGGCTGGATACTGGCCAGCTGTGATACGGCCCGCATCAGCAATGGCACCGCGCCCATGATGGCGCCCACCGCCAGCCGGCCGCCCACACCGCGCAGGATTGCATCCAGGTCATGGCGCAGGTTGGAAATATCGGTTTGCACCACACGCGCGTAGCGGATGGCGCAGTGCCCGGCGGCAGTGGGTTCCAGTCCGCGGTTGGTGCGGTTGAACAACACCGTACCGAAGGTGGTTTCGATTTCCTGCAGCGCTTTGCTGGCGCCGGGCTGGGTAAGCCCGACGCTGCCTGCTGCACCCAGCAGCGAGCGGTGCTCGTCCAGCTCGATGAGCAGGCGCAGGTGGCGGGCATGCAGCCTGGACATGATCGAGTTAAGTGATGGGGTCATCGGGTATGCGTCCTGGTTATACCGCTATGGATTGTTCTCAATACCATGGCCAGGCGCGCATTCCTATACTGGCGCTGCACGGTGTCGCATCCAGTGCGGCTGAACCGCCCATAACAACAATGCCAGGAGCCTGCTGAGCCTTATGTCCCTGATCAACTACATCACCCAGATCCAGTTCGATATCGGCGCCATTGCCCTCTTGCCTGCCGAGTGCGAGCGCATTGGTATAACCAGGCCTTTGATCGTGACCGACCGTGGCGTGCGCGCTGCCGGTATCGTCGATACGGCGTTGAACACCTTTGCCGACAGCGCTGCCCAACTGCCGATCTATGACGGTACGCCACCCAACCCCAACGAGACCGCGGTGCGTGAAGCCGTGGCCATGTTCAAGGAGTGCGGCTGTGACGGCATCATTGCCATTGGCGGCGGCTCGGCGATCGACCTGGCCAAGGGTGTGGCGGTGTGTGCCCGGCACGAAGGGCCATTGAAAAGCTTTGCGGTGATCGAAGGCGGCCTGGCACGAATCACGCCGGCAACCGCGCCGGTGATTGCCGTACCCACCACGGCCGGGACCGGCAGCGAGGTAGGGCGGGGCGCCATCCTGATTCTCGATGACGGGCGCAAGGTGGGCGTCATCTCGCCCCATGTGGTGCCCAAGGCGGCCATTTGCGACCCGGCGCTCACCCTTGGCCTGCCCGCGCAACTTACCGCGGCCACCGGCATGGATGCGATTGCCCACTGCCTGGAAACCTTCATGGCGCCCGCGTTCAACCCACCTGCCGATGGCATCGCCCTGGACGGCCTGTGGCGTGCATGGCGCTTTATCGAAAGCGCTACCCGAGACCCGCAGAACCTCGATGGGCGTATCAACATGATGAGCGCTTCACTGCAAGGTGCACTGGCCTTCCAGAAGGGGCTCGGCTGCGTGCACAGCCTTAGCCATGCGTTGGGCGGGATCAACCCGCGCCTGCACCATGGCACCCTCAACGCAATTTTCCTGCCTGCTGTCATCACGTTCAACCGCAAGGCCGCAACCGTGCTGAACGAGCACAAGATGGCGCGTATCGCCCAAGCGATGGGGCTGGCAAACGAAAGCCAGATCGAACAGGCCATTCGCGACATGACCCGCGCGTTGGGCCTGCCGACCGGCCTGCGCGAACTGGGTGTCAGCGAAGAGCAGTACCCACGCATAATCCAGGGCGCGTTGGCCGATCACAGCCATCGGACCAACCCGCGTGAGGCGTCTGCCGAGGACTACCAGTGGTTGCTTGAAGCGTCGATGTAAGGCGCCAATCCGCTGTTCAATCAATAACAACAAAAGTGAACGCCCATGAATACCAAGTATGCGCAAGCCGAGCTTGTCCCCACAGGGGAAGCGGTCGCCAGCCCGAACCCGTTCAAAAAGTACCAGGTCATCACCGTCAGCCTGTTGCTGGTAATCGGCATCATCAACTACGTCGACCGCAGTGCGCTGTCGATCGCCAATACGTCTATCCAGCGCGACATGGGCATCACCCCGTCGCAGATGGGCATTTTGCTGTCAGCGTTTTCCCTGGCGTATGCCTTCTCGCAGCTGCCGCTGGGCATGATCATCGACCGCCTGGGCAGCAAGATCTCGCTGGGGGCGGCACTGCTGGGCTGGTCAGTGGCGCAGACGGCCTCCGGCCTGATCAACAGTTTTTCCGCATTCATCGGCCTGAGGGTGGTGTTGGGGATTGGCGAAGCACCGATGTTCCCGTCGGCGGCAAAAGCCCTGGCGGAGTGGTTCGAGGCCGAAAAGCGCGGCACACCGACGGGCATAGTGCTGTCATCGACCTGCATCGGGCCGTGCCTGGCCCCACCGTTGCTGACCCTGCTGATGGTCACCTGGGGCTGGCGCGGCATGTTCATTGTCACTGGGGTATTCGGCATCCTGGTCGCCGCCTGCTGGTTTGCCTTCTACAAAAGCAAGGCGCGTTACCTGGCCGAGCTGCCTGCAGAGGAGCGTGAGCGGCTGCTGGCGACACAGGCCCATAAACAGCCGGTGGCAAGCGCCAGGCCGAGCCTGCGGGCACAACTGGCGGCCTGGACCGAGCTGTTTCGCCACAAGAGCACCTGGGGCGCCGTACTGGGCTTCATGGGGGTGATCTACATGCTGTGGCTGCACCTTACCTGGCTGCCGGGCTACTTCGAACGTGAGCATGGCTTGAGCCTGTACCAGACGGCCTGGGTGGTATCGCTGGCCTATGTATTCGGCGCGTTGGGCACCATTGTCGCGGGCCGCATCTGCGACCGCCTGGTGAAGAACGGCGCCAGCGTGTTGGGTAGCCGCAAGCGGGTAGTGGTGACGGCATTGTTCGCGGCGGCGGCATTTACCGTTCCGCTGTCGTTCGGCAGCGGCTTCATGCTCAGCGTGGCGCTGCTGTGCTGCGCGCTGTTCAGCGTGAATATGGCCAGCTCGACTGCCTGGATGATTGCCAACACTGTGGTCGATAGCCAGCGCGTGGCCTCGTTTGGCTCGATCCAGAACTTCGGTGGCTACCTGGCAGGCTCGGTGGCGCCGATCGTGACCGGGTTCAGCATCCAGCAGACCGGGTCGTTTGCCTCGGCGTTCCTGATCAGTGCTGCGGTGGCGGCGGTGGCAGCGATGGCTTATGTATTGCTGCTGAAGCAGCCGGTTTCTGCTGACCAGTGATCGTCAGGCCTGTGCAATCCCTGTGGGAGCGGCCTTGTGTCGCGATTGGGCCGCAGAGCGGCCCCAGGATCCTTGCAGGACCGTCGAGACCGGTGGGGCCGCGTTGCGGCCCAATCGCGACACAAGGATCGCATCAGCTTCCAGAAGTCGTTTCATAACGGTTTGTGATGCGAGGCATCATGACAATATATTTATCATTATCAATTTCAGACCCTAGCATCGGTTGCCCGGCATCGCCCATTTCCATGAGGTCTTGATGAACAGTTCGCTTTTCGTACCCCAACGTACCGCGGCCCTGTTGCTGCAGCACTGGCGCAGCGGTGACTTGCTCACGGAACTGCCTGCCAGCCTCAGGCCCGAAACCTTGAAACAAGGCTATGACAGCCAGGATCAGTTCTTCGCCGCCGCCGCTGGCCAGCGTGCCGGGTGGAAGCTGGGTGTCGGCAGCCCCGCAGGCATGCGTGCGGCCAACCTGTCCCGGCCGCTGATTGGCCAACTGGAAGCAAAGCGCTGCCACGCTGATGGTGTGCGCATCGAGCTGCCGGCGGTGACACCTGTGACCATCGAATGCGAGATCGCCTTCGTGCTTGACCGCGATATCCCCCCGCAAGCGGGACGGGTGCCGGCCAGCGAGGATATCCGCGCAACCTGCGTCACTTTCGAGGTGGTGCGCTCACGCTTCGTCGACCGCAAGAGCGTCGGCTGGCCAAGCTTCGTGGCGGACAACGTGGGCTTTGAAGCGTTGGTCGTGGGCAACAGCCTCGGGGCAGGCATCAACGTCCCCTTGCTTGCAGACCTGGCCGAGACCACCGAGGTGTACGTAGATGGCGAGTTACGCGCCCGCGGCTTGTCTGGCGATGCTGCGACCGACCCGCTGGTGTCGCTGGCCCACCTGTATGCCCATGCTGCCGAACGCGGCCAGACATTGAAGGCAGGTGATGTGGTGACCACGGGGGCCATGTGCCAGCCGTTCGACGTGAATGAAACAGGCCATCAGGTTAGCGCCAGGTTCCTTGGCCAGGCGCTGTCGTTCACGCTGTAACCGTCGATCACTTTTGATAGGGCGCCTGCATCTCTTGCTGGGTTGGTGGGGCAACGGGGATCAGGTGCTCGCAAATACCAATAGCCGTACCAAAATATTGCATGAGTCATCTTGATGCTTTGGCATAGCGGTACTAATACTTAAGCACTGCCGAAGAGGGATGATCATGCAGACGCGCTTCGTTGTGGTTCCTGCAGTGCCAATAAACAGAGAGGTTTACCCTCGGCGCCTTGGCTTTCCGGCCGCACTGGGGGAGGGTTATGACCTTTACGACACACAAGAAAAGATGCGCTTGAGCCTCAACTTTTCCACACGGGCCCAGGCCGAGTTCGAGTGCGCATGCCGCAACCTCGGCCAGGAAGGCGATGAAGCGGGTATTGTCGGTATGGGCTGATTCGGTGGAGCCCAGGTAAAGGACGGGATACCGTTGTTGATGGCACCGGCTACGCCGGTGCCTTCCATCGCGCCCTCAACCTTGTTTGCGCAGCGCTTCTACCAACTCTGCCTTGGTCATGGTGGAGCGGCCCTTGATGTCTTTGCTGCGCGCTTCCTTCATCAGGCTTTGCTTGCTCTGGCTTTCCAGCGAAGCACCCGAACTGCGCGAATGACCCTGGCGTGACTTGGCCGCGCGTTTGGCTGAGTCGGAGCGGGCTGTCTTCTTTTCGCTGGCAGCCGTGTGGCTCCCCGAGCCGCCCTTCTTGTCGCCACCTCCGGACTGTTTGTTGACGGTGGCCCAGGCACGGGCTTCGGCCTCTTCTTTCGACAAACCCCTGTCTTCGTAACTCTCCTCTATGTGCTCGGCCTTGCGCTTCTGTTTGTCTGTGTATTTGTCCTTGTCACCGCGTGGCATGGTTTTCACTCCTGCTGGATTTGCCAGCACGGTTGAGGCCAGGCGTCCACCGAGAGTGCCGGACAATGGACAAACGGTGCCTCATGGCACAGGCAAAAAGCTCTACCGTGCGGCCTGCCACTCAACAGTCACAAAGCTGTAACACAGCTGATGCAAAGTGTGCCGGCCATCACAAGGAGCACTTTTTGATGAAACGCCTGATGAAGTCTGCTGCACTCGCCGTTGCGGTCTCCCTTTGCGCCACTTCGGCAGCCTTTGCTGCAGAAAACGTTCGCCTGACAGGTTCCGGCGCCAGCTTCCCTGCACCGATCTACCTGACCTGGTTCAAGGACTTCAGCAAGAACACTGCTGGCGTCACCGTTGACTACCAGTCCAAGGGCAGCGGGGCGGGCGTTCAGGACTTCCTGAACAAGACCGTCGACTTCGCCGCCAGCGACTCGGCCATGAGCGAAGCAGACATTGCCAAGGTTGGCGAAGGCGTGCAGTTGCTGCCAATGACCGCCGGTGAAATCGTCCTGGCCTACAACCTGCCGGGCAACCCTAAAGGGCTGAAGCTGCCGCGCGACGTGTACTCCAACATCTTCCTGGGCAAGATCACCCAGTGGAACGACCCGCAAATCGCCGCGGCCAACCCTGAGCTGAAACTGCCAGCTACCCCGATCACCGTGGTCGTGCGTGCCGACTCCAGCGGTACCACTGCGGTCTTCACCAAGCACCTGTCGGCCATCAACGCTGACTTCAAGCAAGGGCTGGGTGAGGGCAACACCGTCAACTGGCCGGCCACCGACAAGTTCATCAAGTCGCCGAAGAACGATGGCGTAACCGCCACCGTCCGCCAGACCCCGGGCGCCATCGGCTACATCGAATACGGCTTCGCCAAGCTGGCCAAGGTCGACTTCGCCGTGCTGCAGAACAAGGCTGGCCAATACGTCGTGCCAAACGCAGAGAGCGGTGCCGAAGCACTGGCTGCGGTAAACATGCCGGAAAACCTGGTGGCCTGGCTGCCTGACCCGGACGGTGCCAAGTCCTACCCGATCACTTCCTACACCTGGATGATCTTCCGCAAGGACAACGGCAACCCGGCAAAAGCCAAGGCCATGCGTGAAATGGTCGAGTACAGCCTGACCAAAGGCCAGACCATCGCCGACTCGATGGGTTACATCCCGCTGCCTGCGTCGGTTGTCGACCAGGTGCGTAAAGCGTCTGCCAACATCCAGTAATACCCAGGCGCTCCCGGTATCGGCATGAAGCCATGCCGGGGGTGTTTGTCCCTAGTCCCGGAACTTGCCCATGAACACACCCTTTGCCATACCGGATAACCCCGATTCCGCGTGCCAGCCACCGTCTGCGAAAGACTTCCTGGTCGATCGCACCTTCCGTGCGCTTGCACGCATTGGTGTGGTGCTGGTACTGGCGCTGGTCTTCGCGCTGGTCTATGAAGTGGGCCGCAAGGCACTGCCCGGCATCGAAAAGCACGGCTTTGATGTGCTGTTCGGCAGCGTCTGGGACGTCAACCAGGGCAAGTACGGTATTCTGCCAGCGATCTGGGGCACGCTTTACAGTGCCTTCATCGCCCTGTTGATCGCCGGTTTCTTCGGCGTGAGCATGGCCATTTTCCTCACCCAGGATTTCCTTCCGGCCAAGCTCGCCGCGGTGTTTCGCACCATCGTCGAACTGCTCGCCGCCATCCCCAGCGTGGTCTACGGCCTGTGGGGCATCTACGTGGTCATCCCGGCGATTCGCCCGCTGACCGCCTGGTTGAACAGCGAGCTGGGCTGGATCCCGTTTTTCGGCACCTCCCTGAGCGGGCCCGGCCTGCTGCCTGCTGCGCTGGTACTGGCGATCATGATCCTGCCGACCATCGCTGCCGTTTCCCAGGATGCGCTGACCAGCGTACCGATGAAAACCAAGCAGGCTGCCTACGGCATGGGTACTACCCACTGGGAAGCCATCCTCAAGGTGATGGTGCCATCGGCTGCTACCGGTATCTTTGGTTCGCTGGTGCTGGGCCTGGGCCGCGCGCTCGGTGAAACCATGGCACTGGCCATGCTGGTCGGCAACGCCAACACCATTTCCCTTTCCTTGTTCGCCCCGGCCAACACCCTGGCGGCGCTGCTGGCGCTGAACTTCCCGGAAGCCGGCCCGAACGAGGTCGAAGTGCTGATGTACGCGGCACTGGTCCTGATGTTCATCACTCTGCTGGTGAACGTGCTCGGCTCGATGATCATGCTCTACGCCCAGCGTGGTAACAAACAATGACTGACTTGACGACCCCTGTAGCCGCATTGCCCAGCCTGCAACGCAAGCTGGAAGGCCGTGCCCTGCGCAGCGTGCTTTTGACCACCCTGGCATGGCTCGCGGCGCTGGTGGCCAGCGTGCCGCTGATTTCCGTGCTGTACATGCTGATCACCCGCGGCGGTGCACGCCTGAGTCTGGAAGTGTTCACCGAGCTGCCGCCGACCGGCTTCGAGATGGGTGGCGGTTTTGGTAACGCCATGGCCGGTACCTTCGTCATGGTCGGCATTGCCGCCGCCATCGCGGTACCGGTCGGTATCCTGGCAGCAGTGTTCCTGGCCGAACTCGGCCCCGACAGCAAGCTGGCCAACGCCGCGCGCTTTGCCGCCAAGATGCTCACCGGCCTGCCGTCGATCCTGGCCGGGGTTTTTGCCTACGCCCTGGTGGTGATGACCACCGGTACTTACTCGGCGCCGGCTGGCGGTGTGGCCCTGGCAGTACTGATGCTGCCGATCGTGGTGCTGACCGCTGAAGAGTCGATGAAGATGGTGCCCAAGATCATGAAAGACGCCGCTTACGGCATGGGCTGCACCCGGGCCCAGGTGATCTGGAAGATCGTCCTGCCCACCGGCCTGCCGGCCATCCTCACCGGCGTCATGCTGGCCGTGGCCCGCGCCGCTGGCGAAACCGCGCCACTGCTGTTCACCGCATTGTTCAGCAACTACTGGATCTACCATGACGGCAGCCTGGCGGTCATGAACCCTACGGCCTCGCTCGCCGTACTGATTTACAACTTCTCCGGCATGCCATTCGACAACCAGCTCGAGCTCGCGTGGGCGGCCTCGCTGGTGCTGGTAATGATCGTGCTGGTAATCAACATTCTGAGCCGAGTCTTCGGCAAGCCCAAGTATTGAGAAAGGGAGCATCCCACTTGAACGTATCCACTGCGCAAAGAGCCGCTCCCATGGTCAGTGAAGCCACCCCGATCGTCATGGACTGCAAGCTGGACAAGATTTTCTACGGCAACTTCATGGCCGTGCGTGACAGCCATGTGCCGATCAGGAAGAACGAGATCACCGGCTTCATCGGGCCGTCGGGCTGCGGCAAGAGTACCGTGCTGCGTAGCCTCAACCGCATGAACGACCTGGTGAAGGGCTTCCGGTTTGAAGGCCATGTGCACTTCCTGGGCCAGGATGTCTACGGCAAGGGTGTTGACCCGGTGGTCGTGCGCCGCTACATCGGCATGGTGTTCCAGCAGCCCAACCCGTTCTCGATGAGCATCTTCGACAACGTCGCCTTTGGCCTGCGCCTGAACCGCTACAAGGGCGACCTGGGTGACCGCGTGAAGCACGCCTTGCAAGGCGCCGCGCTGTGGGACGAAGTGAAGGACAAGCTCAAGGTCAGCGGCCTGTCGCTGTCCGGCGGCCAGCAGCAGCGTCTGTGCATTGCCCGCGCCATCGCCACCGAGCCCGAAGTGCTGCTGCTGGACGAGCCATGCTCGGCACTCGACCCTATTGCCACCCGTCGCGTGGAAGAGTTGATGGTCGAGCTGAAGAAGGACTACACCATCGCCCTGGTGACCCACAACATGCAACAGGCGATTCGTGTGGCTGACACCACGGCGTTCTTCTCGGTCGATATTTCCCAGGGCAGCCGCACCGGTTACCTGGTCGAGATGGGCCCTACGGCGCAGATTTTCCAGAACCCACGCGAGCAACTGACCAGCGACTACATCAGCGGCAAGTTCAGCTGAGTCAGGCACGCCCAAGGTGGCCGGGTGTTGCAGCCAGGGAGGTTGCAGCACCCGGCCGCGTTACCTTCCGTTAAAGTGTTACCCGGGATTTCCAATGCGAGCAACGCGTCGTCTTGATCTTTCAGCGGTAGAGCGCGCACTGCGCGAGGTGCAGGGCCGCTTTGCCGAACTCAGCCGGCATTTCACCGAACCGCGGGATCCGTTTACCGACGAGGTGCTGCTGAACGTGCTTGAAGGCTACGCCCTGATTGACGACTATGTCGCTCGCGGTATCGACCTCTTCGACCTGCAACAGCTGAACCTGATGCTGGAAATCAATGCCACCGTGCTGTGCGGCAGCGACCCGGCCCGTCGCCTGGAATATGCCCCGCACCTCGCCGCAACCGAGGCGCACTTTTTCAACAACGTCGAAGGTGGCATCAAGGACTTGTACAACTGGTACTGCTCGTACCGCAGCGATTCGGTCTGGAAGCGGGCAGCCGGTGTTTATGTACGAATCCTCAGCAAGCCGCAGTTGTTCATCGAAGGCAACAACCGCACAGGTTCGCTCCTCGTCAGCTACCTGCTGATGCGTGCCGGGCTGCCGCCTTTCGTTCTGTCGCTGGAAAACGCCGAGGGTTACTTCAACCCGTCCTCGGTCATACGCAACTCCGCTAAACACGGTGTAAAGGCTTTGTACGAACTACCCAAGATCAAGAAAAAGTACGCTGCTTTCCTTGAAGAGAAGGCGCCTGAGCCCGGCAAGTTCTTCCTGAACGGCACGCCCGTGCCTGCCTGTGAGGGGCGCCGCTGATGCAACGTTACTCCATGTTCGCACGCGGGCGCCAAGCCCTTGAACGCAAGCTCAAGCGTGGCCAGGTACGCATTTCGTTCGATATCGACGACACGCTCGCCTGCCTGCCCGAGCACGCTGCTGCCGAAGACAGCAAGCTGCCGAAATTCGTCCATCGCTGGTTGGGCGAGCCCCTGCGCAGTGGCACGCGCTCGCTGATCCGCGACCTGCGCCGCCAGGGCTGCAGCATCTGGATCTATACCTCGTCGGGGCGCACCCCGGCCTACATCCGGCGCTGGCTGATGCTTTATGGCATCCATGTCGATGGTGTGGTCAACAGCGACCGGCACCAGCATATCCTGGCCCAGAACGGCCTTGAGCATTCGCCCTCGAAGTTGCCCTCGGCGTTCGATATCGACCTGCATGTCGATGATTCCGAAGGTGTGCGGCTGGAAGGCGTCGACCACGGTTTTCGCGTTGTGGTGGTGTGCCCGAAAGACGAAAACTGGGCACAGAAGGTGATGGACGCGGCGGTCGACGTGCAGGCACGGCTGGCCTGGCAGCAACCGCACCGCTATGAGATGCCCGAGCGCCAGCGCTCGCAGGCGCTTGCTTCCTGAGGGCAGTGGTCAGCGCAATCGGTATCAATGGGGCCGCAGGGCGGCCCCAGTTCGTACAGTTGTACTGATACCTGCCTGCTATTCATGCGTACACCCTAAGTCTTGCCTCCTGGCCCGACCTGGTACCGCGACCAAGTCCTCACGCCGCATTCGCCAGCCCAAAGCACCTGCCCGCCTGCCCCAAAGCAGCGTATCTGGCCATTTGGCCACTTCCGATAATCGCCTCCGACATCCAGTCCCCGTTTGGAGCGCGCCATGCACAACAACAATAAGCACCTGCCGCCTCGTTTCCTCGCAGCCGCCATCGCCAGCTTTTCTGCCCTGGGCCTGAGCGGCGTCGCCGAGGCCGAGATCATGCTGTACGACAAGGACCAGACAACGTTTTCCACCGACGGTTACATCAACGCTTTCTACGTCAACAGCAAGGTCGACCGTGAGGGCGAACAGTTCGACCGCCGTCAGTCGCGGGTGAAAATGGGCTTCTTGCCCAACTACCTCGGCTTCAACATGGGCAAGCAGGTGGATGACCTGAAGCTCGGCGCGCGTGCCTCGTTCTGGGTAACCATCAACGACAGTGAAACCAACGGCACCGACACCGCCATCGACGTGCGCCAGTTCTACGGCACCGTGGCCAACCCCGCGTGGGGCGAGGTGCTGATTGGCAAAGACTTCGGGTTGTTCGCCCGCTCCAACATCCTGCTGGACGAGCTGCTGGCCGGTTATGGCCAGGTCAGCGACACGCTGGGGCTGGTGGACGGCGGCGGGGTGTCGTTCGGCAACATCGGCAGTGGTTACCCGTACCCGTTCCCCACCTCGCAGATCACTTACCGCACGCCGGTGGTGGACGGCCTGCGGGTGGCGGTGGGCATCATGGACCCGGTAGACACCAACGACAGCAGCCCGACCGGCAAGGCGTACCAGGAAAACCCGCGCACCGAAAGCGAGATCACCTACCAGTTCGACCTGGGCGGGGCGCAGATCTACAGCTGGGTCAACGGCAGCTACCAGACCTCCGACAATACCGATTCGACGGTGGAGTCCATTACCTCCAAAGGTGTCGGCTATGGCGTTCAGGCCAAGATGGGCGGGCTGTCGCTGACTGGCTCGGGGTTCCAGGCAAAGGGCATCAACCCGTTCTTCACCAACAACGCGGGCGAACCGGTTTTGCGCAATGTCGACAGTGACGGCTACCTGCTGCAGGGCTCGTACAAGTTCGGCAAGAACCGCGTGGCGCTGTCCTATGGCAAGACCAATGACGATGGCAATGGCGCGGTGGGCAGCGGGGCGGACTACGAGACCCGCGGCGTGGCGCTGTTCCATGATGTAAACGATAACCTCAAGCTGGTGGCGGAGTACAACCAGTTTTCCATCGACGGGCATGACACCAGCGCGCAGAACGAAGACACCGATACCTTTGCGGTGGGTGCGGTGTTGACCTGGTGAATCCCTGGGGCCGCAAGGCGGCCCCAAATGATGCGGGCTATTACGCCCATGGAACCGCCCACCCACTACCCAAGTAGCATTCGTCCCCCTTGCTCACCTTCGTACACTGACCCCTCAGCCACCCGCGCCGGAGACCACGATGCAGCAGGCTCAAAACGACGGTGTGGTCAGCGCCATGTCACAGGCCCCTGATGCACGGCTGGCCGCCCAGGACCTGGCGCGGCAGCTGCTGCACCCGCACCTGGGTTTCGTACTGTTCTTCTGTTCCGCCGAATACGACTTGCAAGCCTTGGGCGAAGCGTTGGAGCAGGGCTTTGGCGGTATCCGCCTGGTCGGTTGCACCAGCGCTGGCGAAATCACCCCGCTGGGCTACGGCCGCAATTGCGTCACGGCGTTGGGCTTTGATCACCGGCATTTTTCCATCGCCACCGAGCTCATCGATGAGATGGAGCACTTCAGCCTGATCGACGCGCAGCAGATGGTCGAGCGCCTGGTCGGCACCTGCCGCAGTAACACCCTGGCGCCGATCAAGGGCCACAGCTTTGCCCTGACCCTGCTCGACGGCCTGTCCAGCCGCGAGGAGATGGTGCTCGCCGCGCTCAGCGCGGCACTGGGTGACATCCCGCATTTTGGCGGTTCGGCCGGTGACGACAATTACCTGACCCGTACCCATGTGTATTTCGGTGGCACGTTCCACAACGGTGCCGCAGTGGTGGTGCTGGTCAACACCTGGCTCGATTTCGAAGTGTTCACCACGCACCACATCCTGCCACGCCAGGAAAAACTGGTGGTAACCGGCGCCGACAGCGCCCAGCGTCGGGTCTTCGAGCTGAATGCCGAGCCTGCTGCCGAGGAGTACGCCCGGCACATCGGCGTGCCGGTGGCTGCGCTCGATTACCGGGTATTCGCCGCCCATCCGCTGGCCGTGCGCATTCATGACCAGTACTACGTGCGGGCGATCCAGCAAGTGCATCCGGACCTGAGCCTGAGTTTCTACTGCGCAGTGGAAAATGGCATCGTGCTCACCGCCATGGCCCCGGGCCCGCTGTTGCCGAACCTGCACCAGCTGTTCGACGGTTTGCACCAGCGCCTTGGCCCGCCGTTGCTGACCATCGGTTGTGATTGCTTTCTGCGGCGTCTGGAGCTGGAAGCCCATCACGGCCTGGAGCCGGTGGGTGCGTTCTTGCGCGAGCAGCGGGTGATCGGCTTCAACACCTACGGAGAACAGTTCAATGGCATGCATATCAACCAGACCTTCACCGGGGTCGCCATTGCCCGCAACCGGCCTCCTGTCGGGCGCTGAACTGCAGGCCGAGCTCAGCCGGCTGCAGCACGAAAACCACAAGTTGCAGCGGATCAACGGCGCGTTGATTGAACGCATCGAGTCGGGGGTAACGCGGGGCAACGACCCCTATGCGGCGTTCCAGCATTCGGTGGTGCTGGCCGAGCAGGTGCGTGAACGCACCGATGCCCTGAACCAGGCCATGGCTGAGCTCAAGGCCGTCAACCGGCTGCTAAGCGAAGCCCGACAGCGGGCCGAGACCGCCCACCAACACCAGATTCGCCTGATTACCGACAATGTCCCGGCGCTGATCGCTTACCTGAATGCCGATCTGGTCTACGAATTCACCAACAAGGTTTATGAAGAATGGTATTGCTGGCCGCACGGCGTGATGCTGGGCCAGAGCCTGCGCGAGGCCCACAGCGAGCAGCATTACCAGCGCCTGGAAGCCTATGTGGCGCGGGCGTTGGCAGGGGAGAGTGTCACCTTCGAATTTGCCGAAACCAACATCAATGGCCAGGAGCGCTACATGCTGCGCTCCTACGTACCGAACCGCCTGGCCAATGGCGACGTGGTGGGCATCTTCGTATTGATCCGCGACATCACCGAGCGCCGCAATACCGCCCAGGCGCTGCACCAGGCCTATCAACACCTGGAGCAACGGGTGCGCGAACGCACCGCTGAACTGACCAGCCTCAACGACCAGTTGCTGCGTGAGATAGAGGAGCGCAGCCAGGCCGAGTCGCGCCTGCGCGAGGCCAAGCGCGAGGCCGAACAGGCCAACCTGTCGAAAACCAAATTCCTCGCTGCGGTCAGCCACGACCTGCTGCAACCGCTGAACGCGGCGCGGCTGTTCACCAGCGCGCTGCTCGAGCGCCGCGAGCCGAAAGACAATGCCCACCTCATTCGAAATGTCAGCAACTCGCTGGAGGATGTAGAGAACCTGCTAGGCACCCTGGTGGATATATCCAAGCTCGATGCCGGGGTGATCAAGGCCGATGTCGCCCCGTTCGCCCTCAGCGAACTGATGGACAACCTGGCTGCCGAATACGCCGAAGTGGCGCGCAGCGAAGGGCTTGAACTGCATTTTGTGGGCTGTTCGGCGGTGGTGCGCAGTGACATCCAGCTGCTGGCGCGGATCCTGCGCAACCTGCTCAGCAATGCCATCCGCTACACCCACAGCGGGCGCGTTGTGTTGGGTTGTCGGCGCCAGCGTGGCGGCCTGCGGATCGAAGTGTGGGACAGCGGTATCGGCATTGCCGAAGAGCACCTGGAAGACATGTTCCAGGAATTCAAGCGCGGTGATGTCCAGCGCCCGGACCAGGACCGCGGGTTGGGTTTGGGCCTGGCGATCGTGGAAAAGATCGCCGGCATCCTCGGCCACCGGATCCGGGTGCGTTCATGGCTCGGCAAAGGCTCGGTGTTCGCCGTCGAAGTGCCGCTGAGCGCCACCGCGCCCAAGGCCCAGCCAAGCCCGGTGAGCTGCGAGCCGATGCTCGAACGCTTGCGTGGGGCGCGGGTGTGGGTGCTGGATAACGATGCGGCGATCTGCGCCGGCATGCGCACCCTGCTGGAGGGCTGGGGCTGCCAGGTGGTCACGGCGCTGTCGGAGGAAGACCTGGCGCGCCAGGTGGACAATTACCACGCCGAGGCCGACCTGCTGATTGCCGACTATCACCTGGACAACGACTGCAATGGTGTCGACGCCGTGGCGCGGATCAATGCCCGCCGCGCCCAGCCGCTGCCAGCGCTGATGATCACCGCCAACTACAGCAACGACCTCAAGCAGCAGATCCGCGAGCTGGGCCATACCCTGATGCACAAACCGGTGCGGCCGATGAAGCTCAAGACTGCGATGAGCCACTTGTTGGCCAGCAGCATGACATAGCCGCTGGCCTCTTCGCGGGCTTCTGTGGGAGCGGGTTCACCCGCGAATAGGCCCGAACAGGTCAGCGCCGCAAGTAATCAGCAAAATCGATATCGCCGGCACTCAGGATCGCCTGCACCCGATTATGCACGTTCAACTTACGCAAGATCGCCGACACGTGCGCCTTCACTGTGGTTTCGGCGATATCCAGCGTATAGGCGATCTGCTTGTTCGATTCGCCCTTGGTCATGCGCTCAAGCACCAGCAGCTGCTTGCGGGTCAGCGCCTGGAGCATTTCCGGCGGGAAGCTTGGGGTATCGTTGTGGCGCCGGCTGGTGCTGCTTTTTTGCGCACGGATGATGTCGGGTGGCAGGTAGACATTGCCATTGAGGATCTGCTCGATCGCTTCGATCATCTGTGAGCGTGGCGAGGACTTGGTGATGAAGCCCACGGCACCGTAGGTGATGGCCTGCAACACGATCTGCTTTTCCTGCTCGGCCGAAACGATCACTACCGGCGTGGTCGGCGCCTCGTTGCGCAGGGTGATCAGGCCATTGAGGCCGTGCATGCCGGGCATGTTCAGGTCGAGCAGGATCAGGTCGAGGTCGTCGTGCGCCTGGGTCAATGCCAGGGCGCTGTCCAGGTCGGCAGTCTCCATGACCTCGCTGCCTTGAAAGCCATCGCTGATGACGTTGTGGATGGCTTCGCGAAACAGGGGGTGATCGTCGGCAATCAGAATTTTGTACATGGCCTTTTCACCTTGTTTTTATTGGATGGGCACGCGTTCGCAGGCAAGTGTTTCAGGGGAAGGGCACGGGTTGCGCCGGCTGCAGCGGCAGGTTGGCTTGCTGCCAGGCGTCCAGGCCATCGCGGTACCAGTACAGGTTGTTATAGCCCAGGGCCTTGGCGCGTTTTACCGCGTTCCAGCTTAACCAGCAATCGGAGCGGCAGTAGAAGACCAGCGGTTGCTCTGACTGCCCGGCGGTGGCTTTTTGCAGGTTACGTATGAAGTAGTCCTGAAAGGCCGGGCTCAGTTCGCCGTCGCCGGTGTTGGCCAGCCACAGGCTGCCGGGAAGGTTGCTGTGCGGTTCGTCTTCGATGAAGCGGCCTTGCAGCCATTGCCGGCGATAGACGTCAACCAGCACCGGCCTGGGAGTCTGCCCCAGCAGGCGTTGCAGCGTGGCGGTGTCGATGACCTGGCCACCTTCGACCTGTTGCGGGGTCGGGCTGCGATAGAGGGTGGTGCGATAGCCTTCGGCGGAGAACAGCGGCGTGGTGTCGGCGCAGGCGACGCCCAGCGAAAGGCTCAGCGAAAGGGCAGCCAACAAAGGGCGCAGGGCACGTGGCATGGTTTTATCCTTTTTGTTATAGGCCCATTACATGCCAGTGGCGGTGCGTTGTGAATGCGACGATTAGACAGCAAAGGCAGTACTAAAGTAGTAGAAGCCCGGGCGCTGAAAGGAATGTAGCTAGCCCAATCGCGACACAAGGCCGCTCCCACAAGAACAGCGCACTCACAGGCCTGGTTAATCAGCGGGGCTTGCGCAGCGCCGCATGCTGGGGGTTGAAGGTGAGTATCGCCAGCAGGGTAAACAACGCGGTCAACCCCAGGCACACCGCCAGCGCCAACAGGTTCAACCGCTCATACAGCGCAAACCGCACCAGTTCCACGGCATGGGTGAACGGGTTCACAGCACACAGCCAGTACAACCACTGGCTGGCCTCGCGCATCTTCCACAGCGGGTACAACGCCGAAGACAGGAAAAACAGCGGAAAAATCACGAAATTCATCACCCCGGCAAAATTCTCCAGTTGGCGGATCGCGTTCGACAGCAACAGACCCAGGGCGCTGAGCATGAACGCCACCAGCAGCATTGCCGGCAGCGCCAGCAGCAAGCCCGCAGCCGGTGGCTGCACGCCGTAGAGCCAGGCGATGGCGAGGAAGGCATAGACTTGCAGCAGGGAAATCAACGACGTCGCCAACAGCTTGCTGCCCAGCAGGAAAGGCCGCGGCAATGGGCTGGTCAAGAGCACGCGCATGCTGCCCATCTCGCGGTCATAGACCATCGACAGCGAGCCCTGCATGCCGTTGAACAGCAGAATCATGCAGGCCAGCCCCGGAATGATATACACCTCGTAAGGGATATAGGTGTCGTAGGGCTCGATGATGGCAATGCCCAGCGCCGCGCGAAACCCTGCGGCGAACACCAGCAACCACAGCAACGGGCGCACCAGGGCACTGAGCAGGCGCGTGCGCTGCAACACGAAGCGCAGCCATTCGCGCAGCATGATGCCGTTGAAACATTGCCAGTAAGCGTTCATCGGGCGTCGGCTCCTGAGTGGGCGTTGGTCAGCCTGGCAAAGGCGTTGTCGAGGTCGCCGCCGTGCTCCAGGCTCAGCGCATCGGCGGTGCCACTGGCCACCAGGCGACCCTGATGCAGAATCAGCAAGTCATCGCTGGGCTGCACTTCGTCCAGCAGGTGGGTGGTCCACAGCACACTGAGCTGCTGCTCGCGGCACAGCCCGCGCAGGTGCTGGTTGAGCGCCAGTCGGCTGGCGGGGTCAAGGCCGACGCTGGCTTCGTCGAGCAGCAGCAGGCGCGGTTCATGCAGCAGCGCGCGGGCAATTTCCACCCGGCGCCGATGGCCGATGTTCAGCTCGCGTACACGATCGCGCCTGCGTTCGCCAAGGCCCTGGCGGGCCAGTTCGGCTTCCACCCGCAGGTCGCTCTGGCGCCGCGACAGGCCATGCAGCGCGGCGTGGTAGCGCAGGTTCTGTTCAACGCTCAGGTCCAGGTCCAGGGTGCTTTGCTGAAACACCACGCCCAACTGGCGCAACGCCGGGCGTGCAGCGTTGCGCAGAGAGCAGCCGCTTACGCGGATGTCGCCGTGCTGCAGGTCGTAAAGGCGGGTAAGCAGGGCGATCAAGGTCGACTTGCCGGCGCCATTGGGGCCCAGCAGCGCGGCGAAGCGCCCGGGCGCCAGGCTGAAACCCACCTGCTTGAGGGCTTCGCGCTGGCCGTAGGCGAAGCTCACATCACTGACGTCGAGGGCATTCATGGTGTTACCACCACGCCCCAGGGGTAGCGCCCCACCTTCACCGACTTGAGCACTTTGAGGGACTTCGCGTCGATCACCGAAACGTCGCCGCTGACCCCGTTGGTGGCCAGCAACTGGCTCTGGTCCGGGGTGAACGCCAGCTGCCAGACCCGCCGCCCGACCAGCAGGTAGTCGAGCACATCCAAGGTCTTGGCATCGATAACCGCCACATGGTTGGCCGGGCCCAGCGCGACGAAAGCGTACTTGCCGTCGGCGCTGAGCTTGATGCCCACCGGCTGGACTTTGTCCGGGTGCACGCCCTTGATCTGGAAATTCAGGGTTTTCAATACCTGGCGCGTGGTCACGTCGAGGATGGTCACCGTGCCACCGATTTCCGCCGAGGCCCACAGCCGTGAACCGTCCTTGTCGAACTCGACGAAACGCGGCCGCTGGTCGACCAGGGTGCTGTCGGCCAGGGTCTGGGTGCTGGTGTCGATCCAGTGCAGCATGTTGGTGGTTTCACTGGTGTTGACGGCCCACTTGCCGTCGGGGCTCACCGCCATGCCTTCGGGCTCGATACCGACGTCGATCTGCCCGAGCACCTTGTCGGTGACGGTGTCGATCACCGTCACCAGCGCATCGTCCTCGTTGGACACGTACAGCCAGCGGTCGTTGGGGTGCAGGGCGAACTGCTCGGGGTCCTTGCCAGAGGGCAGCTCCTTGATGATCTTGCGGGTGGCCACGTCCATCACCTGCACCCGGTCCGAATCGCTGGCGCAGATGTACAGCAGCTTGTTGTCGTGTGACAGCAGCAAGCCGCGCGGGCGCTGGCCCACCGGCAAGGTTTCGGTGACTTCCAGCGTTTGCATGTCGATCAGGCTGAGGCTGTTGTCCTTTTCGTTGGAGACCCAGGCAGTGGCGGCCATGGCGTGCCCGCAGGCCAGCGCCAGGGCGCCCGACAGCAGGCTGGGGTAAAGCAGGGCCCGGTGGAAGAGGGGGCGGCGCATGGCGAATTCCTTATTGTTGTGGTTATCGGATCAGGGGTAGCTGCAGGTCACTTCGGGCTTGTCGTAGCCCAGGCTGTCCATTTCGTTGAAAGGGTGCAGGAAGCCCTCCTGCGGCGAAGTGCTGACCAGGGCGCGCGGCTGCACCAGCGGGATTGGCTGGCGCAGTTCGCCATTCCACGGGCGGTAGCTGAGCTTGCGGCCCTTGAAACCATCCAGTGGCAGCTGTTCGCTGAGCAGCAGTTGTTGTAGCGCGCGGGGTTCGGCCTGGCGCAGCTTGCTGGCTGCGCTGGCAATGCTGCGCACGGCCATCCAGGCGGCAAAGTCGCGGTCATTCATCCAGCGCCCGGCCTGGGCCTCGAAGCGTTTTTGCAGCTGCGCTGCGCCAAAGGTTTCCACGGTCTTGTGCCAGCCGGTGGGGGTCAGGCCCTGGGTGCCGGCCACGGGGCGGGGGTACCAGGTCTGGTAGGGCAGGTACTCGCCAAAGTCGCCGCGCTCGTCGGCCACCAGCACCACGTCGTATTCGGCGGTTTGGGTGAACAGCGGCATGTCGGCCTGGGCGCTGCGGCGCTGGTCGTTGTCGAAGGTCCAGGTCTTCTCCGCTACCAATTGCACGCCAAAGCGCTTCACCGAACGGCGCAGGGCGGCGGCGTAGGCCTGGTCGTCTTCGGTCTGGCCAACCACCAGCAGCGCCCGCTGCCACTTGCGCAGCACCAGGAATTGCACCAGCGCATCGGCCAGCATGGCCCGCCCCGGCAGGCTGTGCAGCACATTGCCCAGGCACTGGCTGCTGCGCAGGCTGTCGTCGGGGCTGCCGGCGTTGAACAGCAGGCTGTCGGGCAGGGCGGCAGACAAAGCGCGCAGGCTGGCGGCCGGGGCATTCACCACAAACAGCCGCAGGCCTTGGTCGTGCTGTGCCTTTGCCGCCTGCAGCAGCGCCTCGGGGCTGTCGACCGTGGCGTTGCTCAGCTGGAACTGCTGCTTCAAGAAGCGCCCGGTGCTGTTACTGTCGACAATCGCCAGCTCGGCACCTTGCCGCCCGGCGTCGGCAGGCTCAGAAATGACATTGGACAGCAGCGGGCCGGGGTCGGGCCGATAGCCCAGGTAGCCGATGCGCACTTGCAGTGGTGCTGCGGGTTGGCCCTGAGCGGCGGGCGCCAGGGGCGCAGACAGCGTCGCGGCCAGGGCCAACAGGCAGGTCAGGGCAAGGTGGGCAGGCTGGCGCATAACACACTCCACGGCAGATGGCGCCAGCATAGGAAGCCCGCCGAGAGGAGGAAATATGCAGAAAGTAGCGCTAGCCCGGTACCAAGGTAGTAATTCGGCGCGGGTGCTGCGGCTTTAGGATGGGGAGCACGATGGGCCACGACGCCCCGAGGAGAATCGCCTGTGCGCCTTGTCAACCTGTCGGCCCTGTGGCGGATCAACCTGTGGGTCACGTTCTGTTTCGCTTTGGTGGCGCTAGCCTGTGCCGGCGTGTTGTTGCACCAGGCGATAGCTGATGTAGAGCGTGAGTTGCAGTCTGCCGAAGCGGTGGTGGCGTATCTCGGTGACACTGCCGAACGCGACCCGGCAAGCCTGCAACCCCGGCTGACCCAGAGCCTGCGCCATGTGCGGGTGCACTGGCTGGCGCCGGGTGAAGCGCCGCGGTTACCGCCGCAGACCGGGCTGGATGCCTGGCTGGGCCACCAGCTGTTTGGCGAGCGCCCCAGCAGCAGTCGGCTGCTGGAGCTGAATGACGGGCGCCGGGTGTTGATTGCGGTCGATCCGCGGGATGAGATCGACGAAGTCTGGGACTCTCTGCAGCAACTGCTTGGCCTGTGTGGCCTGGCCTTGCTGTTGAGCTTGCTGACCATTCGCTGGGCGGTACGGCGGGCCATGGGCTTGCTGGATGAGCTGCTGTGCGCCTTGCGCCAGGTTTCGGGCGGGCAGTTGACTGCGCGCTTGCGCGAGGCGGGCCTGCCGGAGGCGCGCCAGCTGGCGGCTTACTTCAACCATATGACCGCGACGCTGGAGCAGGCCAGGGGCGACAATGCGCAGCTGACCCAGGCACTGCTGGCGGCACAGGAGCATGAGCGTACCCAGCTGGCGCAGGCGCTGCACGACGACCTGGGGCAATACCTGGCAGGTATTCGTGCCCAGCTCTGTCTGTTGCGTATGGTGGCCGAGCAACCTGCGGTGGTGACACAGACGGCGCACGACCTCGAACTCAATTGCGAGCGCCTCCAGCACGGTTTTCGCGCCTTGGTGCACAACCTGTATCCGGTGGCGCTGCACTACATGCCGCTGGCCGAGGCGTTCGGCCTGCTGGTGAGCCAGTGGCAGGCCAGCCAGGGCATCGAGTGCCGGCTGCGGGTTGGCGAGCACTTGCCGGCGCTGCCCGGGGCCAGCAGAACGCACCTATACCGCTTGCTGCAAGAGGCACTGACCAACGTCGCCCGGCATGCCGGCGCAAGCCAGGTGCGGGTGCGCCTGCAGCGCAGTGCCAAGGGTTTGCGCCTGTTCATTCGCGACAATGGCCGCGGTGCGCACCCGCCCCATCGCCCAGGGGTAGGCCTGCACTCGATGGCCGAGCGTGCGCGCAGCCTTGGGGGGGAGTTGCGCATCTTGAGCCGCCCGGGTGGCGGCTGGGCGCTGGCCCTGAACATTCCCAAGGAGGTGTGATGAATATCGTATTGGTCGATGACCATGCTGTGGTCCGCCAGGGCTATGCCAGCCTGCTGCGCACGGTATTGCCGGCGATGCAGGTGCGTGAGGCCGCCAGTGGTGAAGAGGCCTTGGCCCGGGTACAGGAGCAAGTACCGAACCTGGTGATCATGGACTTTGGCCTGCCGGGTATCAGCGGCCTGGAAACCACCCGCCGCCTGCGCCAGCGCCTGCCTCAGCTACGGGTGCTGTTTTTCAGCATGCACGACGAGCTGCCGCTGGTGCGCCAGGCGCTGGAGGCGGGGGCCTCGGGCTACCTGACCAAGAACTCGGCGCCCGAGGTGTTGATCGAGGCCGTGCAGCGCGTGTTGGCCGGGCACGCCTACATCGAACAACCCTTGGCTACCCAGTTGGCGTGCACGTCACAGCAAAGCACCAGTGACCCGCGCTTGCAGCGCATGACCCAGCGTGAACTGGAGATTTTCACCATGCTGGCCAAAGGTACGCCGATGCGGGTGATTGCCGAGCAGCTGTGCATCAGCGCCAAGACTGTGTCCAATCATCTGACCTTGCTCAAGAGCAAGTTGCAGGTCAGTTCGCATGCCGAGCTGGTGCACCTGGGCATCAACCTGGGGGTGGTGAAGGTGGCGGGGCGAGGTTTGTCAGCGGCCCCTGCTAACTGAACTCATTTGTCCCATGTATCCGGGCACCCCTTGCACCCCTCCATGTTGGCCTCCTGGAAATTCCCGTAATGCTGCCGCGCCCCGCGCAAATCGGCACGCGCAAGGTTGCTCTGGCTAAACTTGGCCTCTTGCAGGTTGGCATCGCTCAGGTTGGCCCCTTGCAAATCAGCCTTGCTCAGCCACGCCATCTCCAGGTCCGCCGCCTGCAAGTTGGCCTGCTGCAGCTTCGCCCCGGACAGCCTGGCGAACTGCAAGCAGGCTGCACTGAGGTCGGCCTTTGCAAACTGTGCCCCTTGGGCGAACAAGCCCCAGCCCTGAATGGCCACCAGCTTGCTGTTGCTCAGGTCAGCCACACGCAGGTTGCTCTGTTGCAGGCTGGCACGGGTCAGGTTGGCGCCCTGCAGGCGGGCTTTTTCCAGGTTGGCCAGGTCCAGCCGGGCATGGCGCAGGTCGGCATCACGCAGGTCGGCGCCGGCCAGGTTCATCTTGCGCAGGTCCTGGTTGGCCAGCTTGGCACCGCGCAGGTTGGCCCCCGGGCACTGGCTGGCTTCGGCAATGACGCAGCCGTTGATGGTCAAGGGGGCATCGTTGCCATCGTCGTCGGCACTCACGGCCAAGGCAGGGGACAGTACCAACAGCAAGGCAAATGGCAGGTAGTTCATGGTGAAAGGCTCTCAGTTGGAACAGGGCATTTGCGGGGTCGCGCGGCCCATCGCCGGCAAGCCAGCTCCTACAGGGACTGCACAGCCCTTGAGATCTGCACCGTAGTGTGGGAGCTGGCTTGCCGGCGATGGGCTGCAAAGCAGCCCCAGTAACGCTTTACCTCAGGCAGTCAACGCTGCGCAGTCTTGTTGTCCCAGCTCGGGATCTTGAACACCCAGAACGAGCCGCCCTGAGCCACCGGCTTGGTCAGCTCGGCCATGTCGCCGCCCCACAGCGGCACGGCGCCGCCGTAGCCCACGGTCACGCCGATGTACTGCTCGCCGTCCTGCTCCCAGGTGATAGGCGGCGAGACGATGCCGCTGCCGGTCTGGAACTTCCAAAGCTCCTTGCCCGTCTTGGCGTCGAAGGCCTTGAAGAAGCCGTCGCCAGTGCCGGTGAACACCAGGTTGCCCTTGGTTGCCAGTACGCCTGCCCAAAGCGGCAGGTGCTCCTTGTGCTCCCACACCAGCTTGCCGGTGGTCGGGTCCATGGCGCGCAAGGTGCCGACATGGTCGTCGTACATGCGCTTGATCCGGAAGCCCATGCCCAGGTACGCCGAACCCTTCTTGTAGTTCATTTCCTCGGTCCAGTATTCCTCTTTCCACTGGTTGCCCGGGATGTAGAACAGACCGGTGTCCTGGCTGTAGGCCATCGGGTTCCAGTTCTTGCCACCCAGGAACGGCGGCGAGACTTCCACCGGCTTGCCCTTGGTTTCACCCGGCAGCGGCTTGGCCGGGCGTTGGCCGGGGTTTTCAACCGGGCGCCCGGTCTTCAGGTCGATATGGCTGGCCCAGGTGATGTTGTCGACGAAGGGGAAGGCGTTCTGCAGCTTGCCGTTGTTGCGGTCCACCACGTAGAAGAAGCCGTTGCGGTCGGCGTGCCCGGTGGCCTTGACCACCTTGCCGTCCTTGTCCTTGTAGTCGAACAGTACCAGCTCGTTGTTGCCGGAGAAGTCCCAAGCATCGTTGGGGGTGTGCTGGTAGAACCACTTGACCTCGCCGGTGCTGGGGTCGACACCGACCTGGCCCGAGGTGTAGAGGCTGTCGTAGTCGTGGGGGTTGCCATCTTTGGAGGTGCGCGCCCAGGTGTTCCAGGGGCCAGGGTTGCCAGCGCCGACGATGATGGTGTTGGTCTCGGCATCGAAGCTGGCGCTCTGCCAAGGGGCGCCGCCGCCGTGGCTCCAGGCTTCCACCTTGCCGGTTTCGGTGGTTGGGTCGTCTGGCCAGGATGGCGCCTTGACGTCGCCGGTGGGGGTGCTGTCCTTGCCGTTCAGGCGGCCCATGTGGCCTTCGACGAAGGGCCGCATCCATACCTCTTCGCCAGTGTCCGGGTCACGGGCGAACAGCTGGCCGACAACGCCGAATTCATCGCCCGAGCTGCCATGGATCAGCAGCACCTTGCCGCTGGTCTTGTCCTTGATCAGCACCGGGGCGCCGGTCATGGTGTAGCCGGCGCTGTGGTCGCCGAACTTCTTGTTCCACACGACTTTGCCAGTGTGCTTGTCGAGGGCGATGAGCCGCGCGTCCAGGGTGCCGAAGTAGATCTTGTCGCCGAAGATGGCCGCCCCACGGTTGACCACGTCGCAGCACGGGCGAATGTTGTCGGGCAGGCGGTGATTGTAGGTCCACAGGCGCTTGCCGGTCTTGGCATCGAGGGCAAAAACCCGCGAGTACGAGCCGGTGACGTAGACCACGCCGTCGCTGACGATGGCCTGGGATTCCTGGCCGCGCTGCTTCTCGTCGCCGAAGGAGTACGACCAGGCCGGAGTCAGCTTGAAAACGTTCTGGTCATTGACCTGGGCCAGCGGGCTCCAGCGCTGGGCATTGGTGCCCATGCCGTACTGCAGCACGTCCTTGGTGGTCAGGTGGTCGTTGGCGATGTCTTCCCAGGTGACGCTCTTGCCGGCAGGTGCAGAAGGTGCAGTGGCCGCTGTTGCCACATTGCCCAGGGCCAGGCCACCGGCCAGTAGCAGGACGCGCACGCTCAGGGCCAGAGGGGAAAGGGCGGGTAGCGATCTTATTGTCATGGTTGCAGTTCCCAGTGGAGGTTTTGGCCTGCACAGGGTGGGGCGGGGGAGCTGTCGCGGGATACGGAAAAAGTCCCGCCCTTGCCGGGAATAGTTCCCGAACGGCACCTCAATTGGCCCTTCGCCACAAGCCCTACTACCAAGGGAGTAAGGCCCGGCCACCAAAGCAGCATTCGAGCGCCCGCAGGCTGTTTCTAAGATGGCGGCACGGCCTCTCTGGTTGAGGCTTTGCGTGCAATGGTGAGGGCATAACAATGACAACAAAACGCAATGTGTTGCTTGCTGCAGGGCTGCTGGCTGCAGCGGTGCTGACCGGTACGGCCTGGGCCCATGGCAACGTAGTGCCCCAGGCGGTGGAGACCAAGGGCCTGACCCCGATCAAGGACGCCGGTGTAAGCCTGGACGGCGACGGCTGGGCGGCAGTAAACCCTTACCGCAGCTCGCCCGAGCACGACAAGGCCGTGGAGATCGGCGCCTCGGCCTACAACCAGAATTGCGCTGCCTGCCATGGCCTGGAGGCCAAGTCCGGCGGTATTGCCCCCGACCTGCGCATGCTCGATGCCGGTGACGCCGGGGATGAATGGTTTGTCGAACGGGTACGCCATGGCGCGGTCCGCGATGGCCGTGTGTACATGCCGAAGATGGCCGACTACCTCAGCCAGGAAGCCCTGTGGGCGGTGCGCACCTACCTGGACAGCGTGCACGTCGAGGAGTGACGGCCATGCGTCTGTTTGCCGTGTGGCTTTGTAGCCTGCTGCTGTGGTGCGCGACGGCCCAGGCGCAGGTGCGCAACTACGACGCGATCATCGCCGCTGGCGAACTGAAGGTGGCGGTGTACAAGGATTTCGCGCCCTACAGTTTCGAGGACCACGGCAAGCCCCGGGGTGTCGATGTGGAGCTGGCGCAGGCGTTGGCGACCGCCTTGGGGGTGCGCTTGCAACTGATCTGGGCGCCGGCCGGGGAAAAGCTTGACGATGACCTGCGCGATTACATCTGGCGCGGCAGCCCGCTGCGCCACCAGCAGTTGGCCGACCTGATGATGAGGGTGCCCTACGACCACGCCTACGCGCAAAAACGCAACGAACTGGGCGAGCTGGAAAACGCGCAGGTGGTGATGTTCGGCCCTTATCAGCAAGAGCGCTGGCAAGTGGCCTACGACCAGCGTCGTCTGAAGTCGGTGGCCAGTGTGGCGGTGTTCCAGCAGCATCCGATCGGGGTCGAGGTGGACAGCGTGCCTTCGTTCTACCTCACTTCGGTGTTCAACGGCATGCTCAGTGCCAAAACCCGTCATTACCCCGGTGTACAGCAGGCGTTTGAAGCAATGAAGGCCGGCCAGGTGGACGCGGTGATGGCGATGCGTGGCGAAGTTGACTGGCAGCTGCACCAGGCCGCCGACCCGCAACTGGCCCTGGCGGAAAACGCCTACCCCAACCTGGGCAAGCAGGCCTGGGAAATCGGCATGGCTGTCCATGAAAGCAACCGTCAGCTGGCCTATGCCGTGGAAGAAGCCCTTGAGGCGATGATCCGCGATGGCCGGCTCAAGGCGATGTATGCAGCTTACGGCCTGCGCTACGAGGTTCCGGAGATGTATCAATAGCGGGGCACACACCTTCCCTGTGGGAGCGGGCATGCCCGCTCCCACAGGGCCTCGCTGAATCAGTGGCTTATGTGTTGTTCAATCAGGAGCAGGCCATGAACTGGCGAGCGACTTTCCTGCTGGCCTGCTGGATACCCTGGTCAGCCCAGGCTGCCATCCCAGCCCCCCAGACGGACCCGGTGCCCTCGGTGATGTGGGACTTCTACCACAAGCAGCTGCTGGGCCAGGCCGCGTTCGTCTTCGATGACCGGGTCAAGCTGCTGGCGCCGCCCTTTGCCGAGGACGCACGGCAGGTGCCGCTGGAAATCGACGCCCGGGCATTCGCTGGCGAGGTGGTGCGGATAATCGCCTGGGCCGAGCTCAACCCATTGCCGCGCATTGTCGACTTTCAGCCCGGCGAGCACGTGTTGCCGTGGTTGTCGATCCGCATCCGCATCGAACAGGCCACGCCGCTGCGCGCCGCCGTGCTGACGCGCGACGGCCTGTGGCACGTCGGCTCGACCCTGATCGATGCCGCCGGCGGCGGCTGTACCGCGCCCAGCGTGGTGCGCACGCAGCCTGGCTGGGAAGAACACCTCGGTGAAGTGCTGGGCGGGCGCTACCCGCGTGGCGACAGCAGCCGCTTGCGCCTGCAGGTGGCCCACCCGATGGACAACGGCCTGGTCAGCGGTATTCCCGAGTTCTTCCTCAACCATGCCGAGTTGCAGGACGCGAAAGGCCAGCGCCTGGCCAGCCTTGAGCTGTACCCGGCGGTCAGCGAAAACCCCAGCCTGGGCTTCGATATCCAGGGCGCCGGGCCGACCCGGCTGCTGTTGCAGGACAACAGCGGCAACCAGTTCGAAGCGGCAGTGCCCTGAGCCCATTGCCCGATTTCACCCCTGACCAGAGGCGCTCTTCATGCGTTGGATGATGCTGTTGCTGCTGTGCCTGGGGCTGCCGGCCCAGGCAGACCTGGACTATCGGCTTGTGCCCCGGCAGATTGCGGAGGATACCTGGCTACTGGAGGGCAGCACCGACAACTTCGCCAAGGCCAATGGCGGCAATATCGTCAATACCGCGTTCATTGTCACCGACAGCGGTGTGGTGGTGATCGACAGCGGGCCGTCGAAGCGTTACGGCGACGCGTTGCGCCAGGCGATTGCCGCCACCACCGAAAAGCCGGTGCTGGAAGTGCTGCTGACCCATCATCACCCTGACCATGTACTGGGCAACCAGGCCTTTGCCGATGTGCCTATTGGCGCCTTGGCCGGTACCGGCGACTTGCTGCGCCAGCAGGGCGAGGCCATGGCCGAGAACATGTACCGCCTGGTCGGCGACTGGATGCGCGGCACCGAAGTGGTGCTGCCTACCCAGGTGCTGCAGCCGGGTATCCACGAGGTGGGCGGGCACCGCCTGCGGTTGCTGGAGCTAGGCGGGCATACCGGCGCCGACCTGGCGATTCTGGATGAGAAGACCGGCGTGCTGTTCGCTGGCGACCTGGTGTTCTACGAGCGTGCCTTGACCACCCCCAACAGCCCGGGGCTGGGGGTGTGGCAAAAGGACCTGGACACCCTGCAAGCCTTGCCCTGGAAGCTGCTTGTGCCCGGGCACGGGCCGGTGGCCAGCGATGCCCGGCCGTTTGCGCAGATGCGTGATTACCTGGGCTGGCTGGATGGCCTGATGCGCGACGGCGCGGCGCGTGGCGACGACATGGCCGAGATGATCCGCAGCCCCATCCCCGAACGCTTTGCCGGGATCACCCTGACCCGTTATGAGTTGATTCGCAGTGTCAGCCATCTGTATCCCCGCTACGAACGCCAACAACTCCAGAGGGTCGACGCCAACCCCTGACGCTATCCCCAAGGGATCGCGCTTGTCTTGGGGACGCAGCCCTGTACCAAGGAACTAGAAAACTCCGCACTGCGGGCAATTGTTGGCGAACTGGCGGCAACCAAGAATTCCCGGCACACCGGGAAATTTTCCCGGGCACAACAAAAAAACCAAAGGTAGCCGTCATGACCCGATCCCCGCGTCGCCCCATGTTCGCCGTGAGCCTGGTGCTCAGCGCCATGCTGCTTGCCGGTGCAGCCCACGCCGCTGTCAGCACTGAAGAAATCCTCCAGGACCCGAAGAACCCGCAGCAGATCGTGACCAATGGCCTGGGTGTGCAGGGCCAGCGCTACAGCCCGCTGGACCTGCTCAATGCCAACAACGTCAAGGAACTGCGGCCGGTCTGGGCGTTCTCCTTCGGTGGTGAAAAGCAACGCGGCCAGCAGGCCCAGCCGCTGATCAAGGACGGGGTGATGTACCTGACCGGTTCCTACTCGCGGGTGTTCGCCGTGGATGCGCGCACCGGCAAGAAACTGTGGCAATACGATGCACGCCTGCCGGATGACATCCGCCCCTGCTGCGACGTGATCAACCGCGGCGTGGCGCTGTACGGCGACCTGGTGTTCTTCGGCACCCTGGACGCCAAACTGGTGGCCCTGAACAAGGACACCGGCAAGGTGGTCTGGAGCAAGAAGGTGGCCGACCACAAGGAAGGCTATTCCATCAGCGCCGCGCCCATGATCGTCAACGGCAAGCTGATCACCGGCGTCGCCGGTGGCGAGTTCGGCGTGGTGGGTAAGATCCAGGCCTACAACCCGGAAAACGGCGAGCTGCTGTGGATGCGCCCCACCGTGGAAGGGCACATGGGCTACGTGTACAAGGACGGCAAGGCGATCGAGAACGGTATTTCCGGCGGCGAGGCGGGCAAGACCTGGCCCGGGGACCTGTGGAAGACCGGCGGCGCTGCGCCCTGGCTGGGCGGTTACTACGACCCGGAAACCAACCTGATCCTGTTCGGCACCGGCAACCCGGCACCGTGGAACTCGCACCTGCGCCCCGGTGACAACCTGTATTCCTCGTCGCGCCTGGCGCTGAACCCGGACGACGGCACCATCAAGTGGCACTTCCAGAGCACGCCGCATGACGGCTGGGACTTCGACGGCGTCAACGAACTGATCTCGTTCAACTACAAGGATGGCGGCAAGGAGGTCAAGGCCGCTGCCACGGCCGACCGCAACGGCTTCTTCTACGTGCTGGACCGCACCAACGGCAAGTTCATTCGCGGCTTCCCCTTCGTCGACAAGATCACCTGGGCCACCGGCCTGGACAAGGACGGCCGGCCGATCTACAACGAGGCCAGCCGCCCAGGCGCACCCGGCAGCGAAGCCAAGGGCAGCTCGGTGTTCGTCGCCCCGGCGTTCCTCGGCGCCAAGAACTGGATGCCGATGGCCTACAACAAGGACACCGGGCTGTTCTACGTGCCCTCCAACGAGTGGGGCATGGACATCTGGAACGAAGGCATCGCCTACAAGAAAGGCGCGGCGTTCCTCGGCGCCGGCTTCACCATCAAGCCGCTCAACGAAGACTACATTGGCGTGCTGCGTGCCATCGACCCGATCAGTGGCAAGGAGGTGTGGCGGCACAAGAACTACGCGCCGCTGTGGGGCGGGGTGCTGACCACCAAGGGCAACCTGGTGTTCACCGGCACGCCGGAAGGCTTCCTGCAGGCCTTCAACGCCAAGACCGGCGACAAGGTCTGGGAATTCCAGACCGGCTCCGGCGTGCTTGGTTCGCCCGTGACCTGGGAAATGGACGGCGAGCAATACGTGTCGGTGGTCTCCGGCTGGGGCGGCGCGGTACCGCTGTGGGGTGGCGAAGTGGCCAAGCGGGTCAAGGACTTCAACCAGGGCGGCATGCTCTGGACCTTCAAGCTGCCCAAGCAGCTGCAGCAAACGGCCAGCGCCAAGCCGTAAAGCAGTGGCCTGAGGCAAGCAGCCCTACTACCAAATGACGAGAGCCCCGCTGCCAACGATGCATTCGCCTGGCACGCGGGGCTTTTTACCATCGGTCCATCGCCTGTCGTGGGACAGGCATCGACCCGCAGAGGCTCAGCATGATCTACGCACAACCCGGAACCCCAGGCGCCGTCGTGTCCTTCAAGCCACGTTATGGCAACTTCATCAATGGCGAGTTCGTGCAACCGTTGGCTGGCCAGTACTTCACCAACAGTTCGCCGGTCAATGGCCAGCCGATTGCCGAATTCCCGCGTTCCACTGCCCAGGACGTCGACCGCGCCCTGGACGCCGCACACGCAGCCGCCGAAGCCTGGGGCAAGACCTCGGTGCAAGACCGCGCCCTGGTGCTGCTGAAGATTGCCGACCGTATCGAACAGAACCTGGAAGTGCTGGCCGTCACCGAAAGCTGGGACAACGGCAAGGCGGTGCGCGAAACGCTCAATGCCGACGTGCCGCTGGCAGCGGACCACTTCCGCTATTTTGCCGGTTGCATCCGTGCCCAGGAGGGCGGCGCGGCCGAAATCAACGAAGGCACCGTGGCTTATCACATCCATGAGCCGCTGGGCGTGGTCGGGCAGATCATCCCCTGGAACTTCCCGTTGCTGATGGCTGCCTGGAAGCTTGCCCCAGCCCTGGCCGCCGGCAACTGTGTGGTGCTCAAGCCGGCCGAGCAGACGCCACTGTCGATCACCATTTTTGCCGAGCTGGTCGCCGACCTGCTGCCGGCGGGCGTGTTGAACATCGTCCAGGGCTTCGGCCGTGAGGCCGGCGAGGCCTTGGCCACCAGCAAGCGCATCGCCAAGATCGCCTTCACTGGCTCCACCCCGGTGGGTTCGCACATCATGAAATGCGCGGCCGAGAACATCATCCCGTCCACCGTCGAACTGGGCGGCAAGTCGCCGAACATCTTCTTCGAAGACATCATGCAGGCCGAGCCCGCGTTCATCGAGAAGGCCGCCGAGGGCCTGGTGCTGGCGTTCTTCAACCAGGGCGAGGTGTGCACCTGCCCGTCACGGGCACTGATCCAGGAATCGATCTACGAGCCATTCATGGCCGAGGTGATGAAGAAGATCGCCAAGATAACGCGGGGCAACCCGCTGGACACCGAGACCATGGTTGGCGCCCAGGCTTCGGAGCAGCAATACGACAAGATTCTGTCCTATCTGCAGATTGCCAAGGAGGAGGGCGCGCAGCTGCTCACCGGCGGCGCTGCCGAGCGGCTGCAGGGCGACCTGGGCAGCGGTTACTACATCCAGCCGACCCTGCTCAAAGGCAACAACAAGATGCGTGTGTTCCAGGAAGAAATCTTCGGCCCGGTGGTGGGCGTGACCACCTTCAAGGACGAAGCCGAAGCGCTGGCGATTGCCAACGACACGGAGTTTGGCCTGGGCGCCGGCCTGTGGACCCGCGACATCAACCGCGCCTACCGGATGGGCCGCGGCATCAAGGCCGGCCGCGTGTGGACCAACTGCTACCACCTGTACCCGGCCCATGCAGCGTTTGGCGGCTACAAGAAGTCTGGCGTGGGCCGTGAGACCCACAAGATGATGCTCGACCACTACCAGCAGACCAAGAACCTGTTGGTAAGCTACGACATCAACCCGCTGGGCTTCTTCTAGACCGCGTCGCGGCCTTTTCGCGGGCATGCCCGCGAAGAGGCCGGCACAGGAAACAAAATCCCCTACCAACGCACCCTGCAAGCTCCTTCCAAAGTAGCATTCGGCCCTGGCGCCCCCCGTGCATTAATGCATCTACCGGACTCCCCCGGCACAAGAAGAGGACTGCCCATGTGGAATAAACCTGCCTTTACCGACCTGCGCATTGGCTTTGAAGTGACGATGTATTTCGCCAACCGTTGATGTGCCACCCGGCCATCACTACGGTGGCCGGTTCCTCCGACTGCCCGTGGCTGAGCCAGTGCTGCTCATTGGTCTGGTTGCTTTCGCTACGGGATGCTTTACGCTGGCGGTTACCTTCCAGAACAATAAGAACAGGCTTGCCAATGAGCCAGAGTTTCAGCCCGCTTCGCAAGTTCGTATCGCCTGAAATCATCTTTGGTGCCGGATGCCGGCATAACGTCGCCAATTACGCGAAAACCTTCGGTGCCCGCAAGGTGCTGGTGGTCAGCGACCCGGGCGTGATCGCCGCCGGCTGGGTGGCGGACGTAGAGGCCAGCTTGCAGGCCCAGGGCATCGATTACTGCCTGTATACGGCCGTGTCGCCCAACCCGCGGGTCGAAGAGGTGATGCTCGGCGCCGAGATCTACCGGCAGAACCACTGCGATGTGATCGTCGCCGTCGGCGGCGGCAGCCCGATGGATTGCGGCAAGGCCATCGGTATCGTGGTGGCCCACGGGCGCAGCATCCTCGAATTCGAAGGCGTGGACATGATCCGCGTGCCCAGCCCGCCGCTGATCCTGATCCCGACCACGGCCGGCACCTCGGCGGACGTTTCGCAGTTCGTGATCATCTCCAACCAGCAGGAACGCATGAAGTTCTCCATCGTCAGCAAGGCGGTGGTGCCGGACGTGTCGCTGATCGACCCGCAAACCACCCTGAGCATGGACCCGTTCCTGTCGGCCTGCACCGGTATCGATGCGCTGGTGCATGCCATCGAGGCCTTTGTTTCCACCGGCCACGGCCCGCTGACCGACCCCCACGCACTGGAAGCCATGCGCCTGATCAACGGCAACTTGGTGGAGATGATCGCCAACCCGGCCGATATCGGCCTGCGCGAGAAGATCATGCTGGGCAGCATGCAGGCGGGGCTGGCGTTCTCCAACGCGATTCTGGGCGCGGTTCATGCCATGTCCCACAGCCTGGGCGGCTTCCTCGACTTGCCCCATGGCTTGTGCAACGCCGTGCTGGTGGAGCACGTGGTGGCGTTCAACTACAGCTCGGCGCCAGAGCGCTTCAAGGTGATTGCCGAGGTGTTCGGTATTGATTGCCGCGGCCTCAACCAGCGGCAGATCTGCGGGCGCCTGGTGGAGCACCTGATTGCCCTGAAGCACGCCATCGGCTTCCATGAAACCCTGGGCCTGCATGGGGTGCGCACCGCGGACATTCCGTTCCTGTCGCAACACGCGATGGATGACCCGTGCATCCTCACCAACCCCCGTGCGTCGAGCCAGCGTGATGTCGAGGTCGTTTATGGCGAGGCCCTCTGACGAGCAGCAGCGGGCACTGGCCGGGCTGTTGGGGCTGGGCGACCACTCCGCACGCAAAAGCCATTACCCGGAGCTTTCCGCCCGCCTGGACGAGCTGGAGGCCGAGCGCAACCGCTACAAGTGGCTGTTCGAAAATGCCGTGCACGGGATTTTCCAGGCTAGCCTGCAGGACGGCATGCGTGCCGCCAATCCGGCGCTGGCGCGCATGCTGGGCTACGACGACCCGCAAGCGGTGCTGTTTTCCCTGACGGACCTGGCCGCCAACCTGTTCGACGGCGGTGCCGAGGAGTTGCAGGCGATTACCGCGATCCTCGCCCGTGAGCGCAGCCTGCACGGCTATGAAACCCGCTTGCGGCGCAAGGACGGCAGCCACCTCGACGTGCTGATGAACCTGCTGCTCAAGCCCGGGCAGGAAGGGCTGGTGGAGGGTTTTGTCGCCGACATCACCGAACGTAAGCTGGCCCAGCAACGCCTGCAACAGCTTAATGACGAGCTGGAGCAACGGGTTGCTGCTCGTACCGATGAATTGCTGGAGGCCCGCGATGCTGCAGAAGCTGCCAACCGCAGCAAGGACAAATACCTGGCTGCCGCCAGCCATGACCTGCTGCAACCGCTGAACGCCGCCCGCCTGCTGATCTCCACCTTGCGCGAGCGGCCATTGCCAGAGGCCGAGCACGTGCTGGTGGAGCGTACCCACCAGGCCCTTGAGGGCGCCGAAGACTTGCTGACCGACCTGCTGGACATTTCCCGGCTCGACCAGGCAGCGGTGAAGCCGGACGTGGCCGTGTACCGCCTCGACGAGTTGTTCGCACCACTGGTTTCGGAGTTCCGCTCGGTGGCCGATGCGGAAGGCCTCAAGCTGCATGCGCGCATCCCGGATTGTGCCATCAGCACTGACCTGCGGCTGATGACACGTATCCTGCGCAACTTCCTCAGCAACGCCTGCCGCTACACCGACGAAGGCCGGATCTTGCTGGGGGCAAGGCGCCGGGGTGGTCATTTGCGGCTGGAAGTGTGGGATACCGGGCGGGGTATCGCCGAAGACCGGCTGCAGGCGATCTTCCTTGAGTTCAACCAACTGGACGTCGGCCGCGCAGCGGATCGCAAGGGCGTGGGGCTGGGGTTGGCCATCGTCGAGCGGATTGCCAAGATTCTCGGCTACCGGATTGAGGTACGTTCGTGGCCGGGGCGTGGCTCGGTGTTCAGCATCGAGGTCCCGCTGGGTAAAGAGGTGCCGCTGGCCGCTCACCAGGCTGTGCCGCTGCCAAGCGTCGGCAACCCGCTACCGGGCCGCCGGCTGTTGGTACTGGACAACGAAGTGAGCATCCTTGAGAGCATGGGCGCGCTGCTTGGGCAGTGGGGCTGCGAAGTGGTGACCGCGACCGACCAGGCAGGTGCTTTGCTGGCCTTGCAGGGGCAGGCCCCGGAACTGATCCTGGCCGACTACCACCTGGACCATGGCGTGGTGGGTTGCGAGGTGGTCAGGTATTTGCGTGAGCATTTTGCGGTTGCCATACCGGCGGTGATCATCACCGCCGACCGCAGCGATCAATGCCGGCGGGGCTTGCAGAAACTGGGGGCGCCGCTTTTGAACAAACCGGTCAAGCCTGGGAAATTGCGCGCGGTATTGAGCCAGTTACTACAGGAGCATTGATTGCGCAGGGCTCATTGGGGGCGCGATTACTGCCTTTGCCCGAAGCCTGCGCTGTACCTGTGGGAGCGGGCTTGCCCGCGAAAAAATGAAATGGGGTGGCGCTGTACACCCCCCCTGATTTGGAGTTGCCCTGCGAACAACGAAGTAGAGCCGTGAAGACCCGTTGCAAAGTTTGGATCCAGTGATCAAAAACTTTACCGTTCGGTCAGCTTGCAAGAAGCTAGCAAACTAACTAATGCGGCTTTAAATACCGCTGGTCGGTGCTTTTGCCCAAGAAATGAACGATTTCACTGTTGATGGCTCATATTTGCCAGCAGGTGTATTCGCATGAACTGCACTTGGCACCTTCCAGGAAGTTATCAACCTTAAAACGCATGTGCGCCGCAGGGATGCACATGGGGATTTTTATTGTCTCTGATCATGGAGTAACGCCTATGCCAAACCGAGGCTCAACGGTTGAGCCGCTGTGTATTCAAGTTTCAATCCGCTGTTTCAATTAACGATATGAATGGGGGCTTGCCGCTGCGACCACGCCGTTCGCACGCCTGTAGCAAGGCCCGCTAGCGCTAATGCATTACGTGGAGAATTCGACGTGGAGTTTAATACAATTATTAGCCTGTTCGGGCAGAAAGAATCCATGGAGCTGGTGCGGTTGTCGGTTATTTATGTTCATTTGCTGGCCTGCTGCGTTGCCATCGGGCTGGTGTTTGCCAGCGATGCCGAGATGGTCAGGGACTTGTTGAAGGGGCATCAACCGGCCGGGCATGACGGTAGGCATATGGCACGTTTGCAGAAGTCTGTAACGAACGCCTTGATGTTCTTGTGGCTCACCGGGGCTGCCGTCATCGGTGTCGACTACCTTGAAAAAGGCGTGAGTTACTTTGCCAATCCGAAACTTCACGCCAAAGTTATTATTGTCCTGTTGCTGACATTCAATGGCATGTTGTTGCACCGCTATGTCTTGCCGGCTTTACTCAAGGCGGGCTCTTTGCTTGACCTGAATATCGGCGTGCGCATGTTTGCACTGTTCTCCGGCGCATTGTCCGGTGTGTCCTGGTTATATGCGGCAATGTTGGGTGTCGGTCGGCCGCTGGCCTGGAAGTATTCGCTGACCGAGTTGTTGCTGGCCTATCCCGTCATGATCCTGCTCGGCTTTGCCCTGATGGCCGCACTGACCCAGTGGGCGCGAAAACGCACTATGGCCAAAGCGACGCAAGCACCTGTCTGGCCGCTGGCGGGCATTCCTTGCTGATCGCTTGAGCCACGGCTGTGAACGCATAACGCTGCGAACCTGTAACGTTCGCGGCGTTGTTGAGGCTTTGGACATGACACAGGCTGAACTGGCCCCGTTTGTTCCTCATCCAGCCGGTGTGCCACAACCCTACCGGCTCGGATATCTCCCCGGCCGTTTGCCCAGTGTATCCGCGCCTGACCCAGTCCTTGGGCCTGCACTGGCCGCTCCTACAGGTCAGTGCAGGCTTCTTTCACGAGCCAGTCGATCAACACCTGCAGGCGTTTGGGCATCGGGTCATGATGCGGGTAGACCAGGTAATAGCCATAGTTGGGGGTGTCGACGAAACCACCGAACGGCAAAACCAGCTCACCTCGTGTAATGCGATCCTTGACCAGCTGTTCGCGGCCAATGGCGATGCCTACGTGATTCAGCGCGGCGAGCGTGCACAGGTCGGAGCGATCGAATGTGAGGAATCGGCGCGGGAGGCTGATACCCGTACCTGTGGTGTTGGCCCAGAGCTGCCATTCTGCATCGAATGCAGCGTTGTCCCAGGCCGCTACGTCATGCAAGGCGGTGCAGTGATCCAGGGGGTGCAGGTCACCGGTCAGTGCATGGGTTTCTGCATAACGGGGGGAGCACACCGGGGCAATCCGCTCGTCCATCAAGTGGATGCTCTGCAACCCCGGATGATGGCCATCCGAATAACACAGGACCAGGTCGATCTTGCGGGTGCGGTAATCGATGCTCTCGTTGCCCACCCTGATATCCAGCTGGATATCAGGGTAGCGGGCAGTGAACTGCGCCAGCCGCGGCACCAGCCAGCATTGTGCGACGGACGGGCGCACATACAACGTCAACTGGCCGGCGATTTCGGCGTGAGCACGTTCCTGCACGGCTTCGCTTAACTCATCCATGGTCCGTTGCATGACCGCGAACAGGCGCTCGCCGTCTTCGGTGAGGCTGACCTTGCGCGGCATGCGGTGGAACAGCTTGAACGCCAGCTCATCTTCCAGGCGATTGATGCGATGGCTCACGGCACTGGCGGTCAGGCACAGCTCATCGGCGGCGCGCGAGAAGCTCAAGTGGCGTGCCGCCACCAGAAAGACATGCAGGCTGCCCAGGTGCGAGCCATTGAGTTTCACGGCGCCGCCGCCGGGCTTTTTCATTGATCAATCCTTCCTGCGCCGTTAGCAGATTGCGGTTACACGTTTGCCTGCAGGCTGCGCCCTTTCGCCAGATAGGCGTTGAATTCATCGTCCGGCACCATGCTGCCACCCGTCCCCCAGACGAGGTGGGTAGCCTGCTGCAGCTGGGTTGGGGTGAAGCCCTGGCGAGCCAGGTACTCGCCTGCTTGCAGCACCCGCAGCATACCGGGTACGCCGGCCAGGGCAGAGGGTTCCAGTTTGACCTTGTCCTGCTCATGGGCGATGACCATCAAGCGGTACAGTTCTTCGTCGGTCACGGTGTAGTAACCATCGATCAGGCGCTGCATGGCTTTGCCGACAAACCCTGATGGGCGCCCGACCGCCAGGCCGTCGGCAGCGGTGATGTTGTCGATGCCGAAGTCCTGCACGCTGGTTTCATCGTGCAGGCCGGTATAGACACCCAGCAGCATGCAGGGGGAATGGGTGGGCTCGGCGAAGATGCAGTGCACCGCATCGCCGAATACCAGCTTCAGCCCGAACGCAACACCGCCTGGGCCGCCCCCTACGCCGCACGGCAGGTACACGAACAATGGATGATCTGCGTTTACCTGGATGCCCGCCTGGTCGAATTGCCGCGCCAACCGTTCGGCGGCCACGGCATAGCCGAGAAACAGCTGTGGGGAATTTTCGTCGTCGACAAAGTAACAGCTGGGGTCTGATGCCGCCTGCTGGCGGCCTTGCTCGACCGCCACGCTGTAGTCGGAGGCGTGTTCGACCACCGTGACGCCGTTGGCCCGCAGCTTGTCCTTCTTCCATTGCCTGGCGTCAGACGACATGTGCACGCTCACCTGGAAGCCCAGCTTGGCGCTCATGATGCCAATCGACAGCCCCAGGTTGCCGGTCGAGCCCACTGCGATCTTGTACTGGCTGAAGAATGCGCGGGCCTGGTCGCTCGCCAGTTTGGTGTAGTCATCCGTGGGGGTGATCAAGCCGGCCGCCAGGGCCAGGTCCTCGGCGTGCTTGAGCACTTCATGGATGCCGCCCCGGGCTTTGATCGAGCCGGAGATAGGCAAGTCGCTGTCCGCCTTGAGCCACAGGCTGCCCACGTTCTGCAGCGATCCCTCCTGGACAAGCAGCTGGCGCAGCTGTGGCAGCGGGGTAATGTGCGACTCGATGACCCCGCCGGCCGCTGCCGTCTCGGGGAATACGGTGGCCAGGTAGGGCGCGAACCGCTGCAGCCGCGCGCTGGTGGCTTGCACGTCAGCCGCCGTCAGGCCCACGTCGCGCAGGGCTTCTGCAGCCTTGGCGATGCCAGGGTTGAACCAGCTGGTTGGCTTCAGGGCCACCAGCTCGGCGATGATCGGGTGGCTTTGTTGCCAGGCTTCCAGGGTTTTTCCGTGAATCATGATTTCACCTGTAGTGCGGTATGTGCAGAGTAGATCAGACAATCTTCGAAAGGAGCAGGGTCAGGCACAAGGCGACTACCGAGGCCAGCACTGTAGCGGCAGTGAACTTCTTCAGTGCATCACTCAGGGAAAGGCCCAGGTATTCCTTCACCACCCAGAACGCCGAGTCGGTGATGTGGGTCCAGCCGATGGCGCCCGCACCGATGGCGATCACCAGGATTTCCCGGTTGTATTCAGGGTGCTGGCCAAGGATCGGCATTACCATGCCGGCCGCGCTGATCATCGCGACGGTGGCCGAGCCGACGGCAAAGTGCATGATCCCGGCGATCAACCAGGCGAGGATGATCGGGTTGAGCTGCGTCTGGTTCAGCACATCGGCCAGTGCCTTGCCGATGCCGCTGCCCACGAGCATGTCGTTGAAGGCACCGCCGGCACCGATGATCAGCAGAATGCCGGCCAGGGGAGGGAAACAGCGCTGGGTCAGGCTCAGCAGGTGCGCCATATCCAGGCCGCGACGCAAGCCCAGCGCCCAGTAGGCGAACACCACCGACAGCGTCAGGGCAATCAATGGGCTGCCGAGGAAGGCCACCCACTCGTACAGCGCAGAGCCCTTGTCCAGGACCGTGACGGCCAACGTTTTGCCGACCATCAACACCAGTGGCAGCAGTACGGTGGTGAGTGTGATGCCGAACGCGGGCATTGCCTGCTCTTCTGCTTGAGCCACCGTGCGCGCAGACAGGAAGGCCTGCTGGGATTCGCCAGCTTCACGGCTACAGGTGAAGCGAACCCACACGGGGCCCGCGATGATAGCGGTCGGAAGGCCAACGATCAGGCCGTACAGGATGACAGTACCGATATCCGCATTGAGCATGCCGGTGATGGCTGTGGCGGCCGGATGTGGCGGGAGAATGCAGTGCACCACCATCAGCGAAGTGGCCAGCGGCACGCCGAGGGACAGCATGCTGATGCGGGTTTGCCGTGCCACCACGTAGATCAACGGAATCAGCAGGACGAAGCCGACCTCGAAGAATACCGGGATGCCGGCGATGAAGCCGACGAGCATCATTGCCCACGAGGCATTGCGTTCCCCCAGCCTGTTCAGCAGCGTGGTGGCGATGCGCCTGGCGCCTCCGGATTCCTCCAGCAGTTTGCCGAGGATACTGCCCAGGCCGATGATGCCGGCAAGAAAGCCCAGCGTGCTGCCCATGCCTTTCTCGAATGCCGCCACGATTGCCGTAGGCGCCATGCCGGTGCCGACACCGACCACCAGGCTTGCGGCCATCAAGGCCAGAAACGGGTGTACTTTGAGTTTGCTGATCATGACGACGATCAGGAGTATCGCGGTGCCCAGGACGAGTAATGAGAACGTTGGAGTCATCGTGTGGTTTTCTCTATCGCTGATCGCTTCCGTGCGAGCTTCTTGTTGGTTTGCACCCATTAGATTTCAGCGATTTGATCGACTCAAACGATCACTCCTCACCCCATAGGTGAGCCCATGTCATGCATGGCGCCAGCGCTCAATGCCGCGCCGACCAGGCACAATTCAACGCTGCCACCGCAACCGCCAGTGCCGCCCCGGCATAGGCCCAGATCGCCGGTACCTGCGGCAGCAATACCCCCGCAAGCATCGGCCCGAGCCCAGCGCCGATGTCGCGCCATATGGCATTGCCGGCCAGGGCCTGGATGCGTTGTTGCGGGTTGCGCAGGGCGACCAGTGTCATCACCAGCGGCAGTTGCAGGGCACGCAGCACCAGCACGAAGAAGGCGCCGATGAACAGCCAGTGGCTGCCAAACAGCAGCAGCGCCATCGACGTGGCCAGTGACAGCACCACCAGCATGCGCAGCGGCCCGAAGCGGTCGGCCAGGCGCCCACCGAAGGGGCTGAAGAGCATTTCGCTCAGGTAGCGCACCGCCATCAGCACACCTGCTGCCAGCACTCCGGACTCACCCAGGTGGGTTTGTGCGTAAAGCGAAAGGCCAAAGATGAACAGGCCGTCCAGGGCCACCCCTTCGATGAAGGACCAGGTGGCAATGCTGTCTGGCAGGCGCAGGCGCCGGCCACCCCGGCTGGCGACCGGGTGGCCGGTGCTGGGCAGGGCACGTGCACGCCACAGCCCGAACAGGGCACTGATGCAGAGCACGAAGAACACACTGCGCGGGCCGTAGGCCTGGGCCATCAGCGCACCCAGCGGCAAGGCCAGCATTGGCCCGATGGAGATGCTCGCCCGCGAACGCCCGGCACGCCGCGCGGCGCCTTGTGCTTCAGCGGTGGCGAGGGTCTGGGTGCTGAGGTTGAAGGTGGCGAAGCACAGGCCCCAGACCAGGCGCAGCACCAGCAGCGCGGCGAAACCGGTCAGCACCGCGTTGCCCAGTGCACACACGGCGGCGGCGAAGGCGGCGAGGCTGCAGGCCGCGCGGTCACCGTGGCGGGCATAGAAACGCACTACCCAGCCGTAGCCGATGATGCGCACCAGGCGGTTGGCCGCCAGCAGAATGCCAGCCTCGGCCAGGGTCACGCCAAAATCGGCTGCGTACATCGGCAGTAGCAGGTAGAGCAGTACGTCACTGGGCAGGCACAGGCTGAGCACCTGGGCGGCATTGCGGGAGTCTTGGTCGGCGCGGTGGGTTTGCACCGGTGTGGCAGCGGACGACATGACAGCCTCGTGACAGGGGTGAGGGGGCAGGATAACCCACGGCGTCTCGAACATTGCAATTGACGTCACTGACGTGGTCCAACTGATTGGCTCGATTCCAAGGCAAGTACCGGACCTGTAGGAGCAGCCTTGTGCTGCGAAGAGGCCATTGCAGCCAAAGATGATCTTCAGCCCTACCGGCCTCTTCGCAGCGCAAGGCTGCTCCGACCAGGTGATGCGGTAGCCTGAGTGATGGTGCAAGCCAGATCCTTCCACTGTGGGAGCGGGTTTACCCGCGAAGAGGCCGGTACAGGCACCAGAGGATCTGAACAGTTTGCTCATTCAGCCATAAGGCGGCGCTGGCAGTTCGGCCAGCAGGGTTTTCAGACCGTCACTCCACTGCCTGCGAATCTGCTGGTAATAGGCATCGTCGCTGGTGATGCGCTGGCGCGTCATGCTTTGCAGGGTGTTATTGCGGTACACCAGCAAGTCCAGCGGCATACCCACCGACAGGTTGCTGCGGATGGTGGAGTCGAACGAAATCAGGCCGCAGCGCAGCGCCTCATCGAGCGGTGTGCGGTAATCCAGGTTGCGGTCGAGTATTGGCCTGCCGTATTTACTTTCACCCAGTTGCAGGAACGGGGTATCCGGCGTGGCCTGGAAGAAATTGCCTTGTGCGTAGACGTTGTAGATGGCCATGGGCCCGCCGGCTATCTGGCCGCCAACAATGAATGAACTGCTCAGGTCGACGTCGGCAGTAAGCTTGCTGCGGTCACGGCTGACCACTTCGCGCAGGGTGTCGGCAACCAGCACCGTAGCGTCGTAGAGCGTGGCAACGTTCAGCAGATGAGGGCCGCTGCCCTGGGTACGCTGGCGCAGCAGGTTCACCACCGACTGCGAGGTTGCCAGGTTGCCGGCGGTCTGCAGCACGATCAGCCGCTCGCCCGGCAGGCTGAAAACGAACAACTTGGCAAAGGTGGAGATCTGGTCGATGCCGGCGTTGGTGCGTGAGTCGCTGATGAAGACAAGCCCGTCCTCCAGGTGCATGGCGACGCAGTAAGTCATGCGGTTTCCCTTGTGTTGCGAGTGGAGTGGTCTTGCCGCGCCGTGCGGCAAGACCGGCCTGCAGCAAACCCGTCACTGGCGATGTACGTGGACGCTGGCCTGCATGGCTTCGGCGCCACCACCGCGGCGTACGCCCCTGACCGGGCAGGCGTCCAGGTAGTCCAGGCCGACCGCCAGCTTCAGGTGACGTTCTGGCCGGGTCAGGCGGTTGGTGATGTCGAAGCTGTACCAGGCGTCGTCGACCCAGGCCTCGGCCCAGGCATGGCTGGCCAGGTGCTGTTCGTCCTCGGTGCACAGGTAACCGGACACATAGCGTGCCGGCACCCCCAGGCTGCGGGCGCAGGCCAGGAAGGCGTGGGTGTGGTCCTGGCACACGCCGGCGCCACCCCTGAACGCTTCGATGGCCGTGGTGCCCACCGAGGTGGCGCCGGGGCTGTAGGGCATGTGCTCGGCCAGGCCTTGCATCAGCCCGATCAGCGCTGCCCGGTCGCGGTGGCTGCCACATTGCCGGGCGGCGAAAGCAACCAGGGCGTCGTCGGCCAGGGTCAGGTGGCTGCCGCGCAGGAACGGCAGGGGTGACTGGCCCTCGGCTTCGTGTTCGCAGTCCGGGTCGATCTCGACCTGGCCGCGGGCGGTCAGTGCCAGGTGGCCATGGGGTTTGTCCAGGGTCAGCACATGCAGGATGTTGCCATAGGGGTCGATCTGGCCCTTGACCTTGCAGGGCAGGTCCAGTTGCCAGTCATTGATGCGCTGGCGTTCGCTGCTGCGCGGCGTCAGGCGCAGGAACTGGATGCTGTTGCTCACGTCGCTGGCGTAGCTGTAGGTGGTGTCGTGGCGGATGGACAGTTTCATACGACCTCCAGGTAGGAGTGGTGGACGGCCTGGCCCAATTGGTTGACGCGGCCAATGAAGTCGCTCAGCCACGGGTGCAACCCGGCGTCGAGTATTTCGTCGATGGCGGTGTAGCGCAGGCGCGCGTTCAGTTCGGCGGCCATGCGCTGGGCGGCGCGGCCGCTGTTGCCCGGCAGGCCGGCCAGGATCAGGTCCAGTTCCTCGATGCAGGCATGCAGCGAGCGCGGCACGTCCACCCGCAACAGCAGCAGCTCGGACACCGGCCGGGCGCTGGGTGCGCCGCGATAGATTTCGTTGAAGGCTTCATACGAGGTAAGCGCGCGCAGCAGGGCGCTCCACTGGTAATAGCCGCGGGCGGAGCTGTCGCTGACCTCTTCGGAGGCCTCGCCGAACATTTCGTAGCGCGCATCGAGCAGGCGCAGGGTGTTGTCTGCCCGCTCCAGGAAGGTGCCCAGGCGGATGAAACTGTAGGCATCGTTGCGCATGATGGTGCCGGAGGTGGCGCCGCGGAACAGGTGCGAGCGTTCCTTGACCCAGTCGCAGAACTGGCTGATGCCATAGCGGCCAAGGCCATTGCTGGCGATGTTGCGCATTTCGATCCAGGTGGCGTTGATGTTCTCCCACATGTCGGCGGTGATCCGGCCGCGCACTGCATGGGCATTGGTCCTGGCGGCCTGCAGGCAGCAATAGATGCTGCTGGGGTTGGTCGCGTCCAGGGCAAAAAAGTGCAGCATGCGCTCGGTGTCGAGCTCGGTGTGCCGGCGGATGTAGTCGTCCAGCGTGCCCGAGGCCAGCAGCGACATCGCCAGTTCGGCATGGCCGTCGCTGCGCCCGGCCTGGGGCATCAGCGACAGCGAATAGCTGACCTCGAGCATGCGTGCGAGGTTTTCTGCACGTTCCAGGTAGCGGGACATCCAGTACAAGTCGGAAGCGGTTCGCGAAAGCATGGTTCAGTCCTCTACCACCCAGGTGTCCTTGGTACCGCCGCCCTGCGACGAGTTGACCACCAGCGAGCCTTCCTGCAAGGCCACGCGGGTCAGGCCGCCAGGCACCAGGCGCGTTTCACTGCCCGATAGCACGAACGGGCGCAAGTCGATGTGGCGCGGCGCGATGCCGCTGTCGACGAAGGTGGGGCAGGTCGACAGGCACAAGGTGGGTTGCGCGATATAGGCGTGCGGGCGGGCTTTGATACGCGCGCGGAAATCCTCGATCTGGGCGCTGGTTGATGCCGGCCCCACCAACATCCCATAGCCGCCGGAGCCCTGGGTTTCCTTGACCACCAGCTCGGGCAGGTGGGCCAGGACATGGGACAGGTCTGCGGGTTTGCGGCACTGCCAGGTTGGCACGTTGTTGAGGATCGGCTCTTCGCTCAGGTAGAAACGGATCATGTCGTCCACATACGGGTAGATCGACTTGTCGTCGGCCACGCCCGTGCCGACGGCGTTGGCCAGCACCACATTGCCGGCGCGGTAAACCGAGATAAGCCCCGGTACGCCCAGCGTCGAGTCAGGGTTGAAGGACAGCGGGTCGAGGTAGTCGTCGTCCAGCCGGCGGTAGATCACGTCCACCTGCTGGGGGCCGGCCGTGGTGCGCATGTAGACATGCTCGTCACGCACGAACAGGTCTGCGCCTTCGACCAGCTCGATGCCCATCTCCCGGGCCAGGAAGGCATGCTCGAAGTAGGCGCTGTTGAAACGGCCCGGGGTGAGTAGTACGGCAGTGGGGTTATCCAGCGGGCTGGCGCTCTTGAGCGTGTCCAGCAGCAGGTTGGGGTAGTGGTCGATGGGCGCGATACGCTGGGCGGCAAACAGTTCGGGGAACAGGCGCATCATCATTTTGCGGTCTTCGAGCATGTAGCTGACGCCGCTGGGGGTACGCAGGTTGTCTTCCAGCACGAAGTAGCTGCCATCGCCGTCACGCACCAGGTCGACACCGGCGATATGGGCATACAGCCCACGGTGCAGGTCCAGGCCCTGCATCGCGATCTGGTAGCCCTCGTTGGCCAGTACCTGCTCAGGCGGGATGATGCCGGCCTTGAGGATGCGCTGGTCGTGGTAGATGTCCTCCAGGAACAGGTTAAGGGCCTGCACCCGCTGGATACAGCCACGCTCGACCGTGCGCCACTCGCTGGCGCGGATGCTGCGCGGGATGATATCGAAGGGGATCAGGCGCTCGGTGTCCTGGCTATCGCCGTACAAAGTGAAGGTGATGCCTGCACGGTGAAACAGCAGGTCGGCCTCGCGCCGGCGCTGTTCCAGCAGCTCCAGCGGGGTGTTGGCCAGCCAGCGGGCGAACTCCTGGTAATGCGGGCGGCAACTGCCGTTCGCTTCGTACATTTCATTGAAAAAAGCCCGGGACATACCCACTCCTTGCCGCCGTCGCCGGCAGCTTTATTGCGATTCATCTGCGTTTTTCAGGGTGCTGCCTTGCTCGGGTAAGGGGATGCTGTGTCTGGCGTAAGCCTCGGTTGCGATTGATTGGCTGTGCGTAGGGCACAAACAGCCTTTGCAATGAAAGTGCCGAACACGCTTGGCAGTGCCGGGAATGCGGGAAATGCGAGGGGCATGGCCGGCCGGCGCTGTCGGGCGGCTTTGGCCGATGCATCAAATAAGTGCGGTTTTAATCAGGGAGAGGGTTTTGAACCGAGATGGGGCACAGGCCGGTGCCTGGCGGGGAAAAGGGAAGTGTTCCGGGTGCATGTCTTGGGGGTTATGTGGGGCGTATATCGAGCGCCGCGCGGGCGGCGCTCGATCGCACAGGCGCTGAAAACCTCCAGACGAGCGCCTCAAGGCCCTCAATGCCCTCAAAGGCAGGCGTACACCACCAGCTCCACCAGCATTTCTTCGCGTGCCAACCCCGCCACTACGATTGCCGCGCGGTTAGGGTAGGGGGCCTGGAAGTAGTCGGCATACAGGCTGTTGACGGTGGCCAGGTATTGGCGGTCGGTCACGTAGATCAGCACCTGGGTCACGGCATCCAGCGAGCTGCCGGCGGCTTCCAGCGTGTGACGCAGGTTGTCCAGTGTCTGGCGGGCCTGCGCCTCGATGCCGCCAGCAACCACCTGGCCCTGTGCGTCGATGGGGATCTGGGCGGTGTAGAGCGTACCGTTGCCGACTACCGCCCATTCCAGGGGGGCCCTGGAGGCGAACAGCTCTGTCTTGATTGCATGTTTCATACGTTGGTTTCCTGAGTGATGAGCGGCTTCAGTCAGCATCGCTGCCGCCGCCTGCGCCGTGGCGGCGCGAGGCATCGGTGCTTTCGACGAGGATGTGTTCGGCCAGCTGCTTGAGCCGTTGCCAGGTGTGTTCGTTGACTGTAAAGCCCTGATGCAAGGTGCTCTGCGTATTGGCTGGCGCCGTTGCGGTCTGGCCTGGCCGGCTGAACAGCACCGTGACGCTTTGCTCGGCCGCGTCAATGGTGCCGGGCCGGGCTTCACTGCGCAGTGCCGGGCGCTGAATGCCGGCAGTAAAGTCGGCCAGGTGGCACTGACGGGCGTCCTCCCAGCGAGCTTGCACGTGCAGCCCCAGCACAGCTGCCCGGCTCAGGTAACCCAGCAGCAGCAAGCGGTTGTGGCAGTGGTGGATGCGCAGCTCGGCCTGACCACGGCGCATGGCCTTGGCGGCTGCCAGTTCCACCACCGTTGCGGCGCAGCGCAACACGCTCTGGCCCTTGGCGTCGATCACCAGCAGGGTGTCATCCTCGTGGCTCAGGGCGTATGGCTGGGCGGCTTCGGCTTGCAGGTAGAGCAGGGCCTTTTCCAGCGCACCCACGCCATCCAGCCCTTGCAATTGCAGCCAGCCCACCAGCTCGGCGGCATCCTCGCAGTCGCCGGGGGCGAAGCCCATGCCTTCGAAGGCCTTGCGGCACATCACCTGTATTTCGTTAAGCGATACGCGCATGGTCAAAGTTCCCCTTGCGGCATGACCGCGAAATTCCAGTCGTCTGCGAACGGTTGGCCGATGTCGCTGACCAGTGGTGCGCCCTGGAACAGCGTGATACGCACCCAGCGGCTCGACTTGGGGTCGAACTTGCCCGCGCCGAAAAACGCCAGTTTGCAGCGCAGCAGGTGAATCGGCAGCATGTCCCGTGCCAGCAGGTTGGCGCGGATTTCGCCGTAGGTCGTCTGAGCCATGCCTTGCAGGCGGCGCACCGTGCCCTTGAACGCCGGTTGGGCGATCAGGAAGTGCGCGGTTAGCGCTTGGGGCTCCAGCTGCAGGTGCTTCAGCAATGCGGCGTGGCACTGCTGGATATTACGGGCAATGCCCAGCTGCATTTCTTTTTCGGCCCCCGGTTCCTCGCCGCGCATGCCCAGGCGCGGCTCCTCTTTCTCGGCCGAGCGGTACCAGAAGAAGTGCTCGGCATCCACGGCACTGAAGTCGTACTCCAGCGCCCAGCCGTACTGCTGCTCGATGAGCTGGCGCAGTTGCCCAAGGGGCATCTGCGCGTCCAGCTGCCAGCTTTCGTTGACGCCCATGTGCTCGGCCAGTGGCGTGACCTGCTCGGGGTACAGCTCTAGCAGCAGGCTTGCCAGCAGTTCTTGGCAGCCCACCCCCACCTGTGCCTCAGCCCAGGCCAGCAGGCGCGACCAAAGGCCCGCGCCGATGGCTTGTGCGCCAAGCCAGGTGGTCAGTAAAGCAAGCTCGGCCAAGGTTTGCAGGTTCTGCTCATGCTGGCGCTGGTCTTCGGTCCGGGACTGTTCCAAATGCAGGCGGGCGCGTGCCAGCAGTGCCTGCAGGCGCACCAACCGGTCAGGGTCGGCCGGCTGCGCCAACACCAGGGCCAGGGCGGTTTCCCGGGTGCTGATCCAGCGTTCCACCAGCTGCGGGTGGTTGATCAGGAACGGGGCCATGCCCAACCCGGTCGCGTTGCCGACCCCCAGGTAACGTTGCAGGGGCGGGGCCAGTTGCACTGCCCGCTGCGGGTCGAGCGCCTGGGCCATGTGGTTGATCTGCTCGATGCTGAAGTGGCGCAGCAGGTAGACCGTGAACATCTGCGCGCTGAACGGTTGGTTGAAGTCCGGGTTGTCCTGCAGGCAGCCAAAGTCGGCGATGCCGAACTTGCCATTGCCGTACACTGCCGTGGTGCGATACAGGTAGCCGACCTCGGCCAACTGGCCTGGGTCGGGCTGTTGGCCCTCAGCCAGCGCCGCCAGGAACCGGTCGAAATTGCGCAAGCTACGGTTGGCCCGTGATAGTACCAGCACGCGGGCATCGAAGCGGCCAGCCTCCTGCAGCGGCACGTTACGCTGCAGATCGGCCAGTTGCTCGGCATCGACATCACCCGTCACCAGCACGAAGGTGACGTCCCACTGGTCGGCGATGACCCGGTCGCTGCGCTTTTCCGGCGGCAGGTAGGCCGAGAAGATCACGCAGTGGTAATGGCCATTCGGCGTGTCGATGCGGTAGATCGCGGTGCCGAAGCCTTGGCCGTCCAGGTCGAAGCAGCTGCGCTGGATGTGCCAGTGCTGCTGCATCATCCGCCGCATGCTGCTGCGCACGAAGCTCAGCGGGCTCTGGAAGTGGCTGCCCAGCCGGGCCAGGTCCATGACCTGGCTGGCAGGGCGCATCGCGGGTATTGCAGGCACGGTGTTGGGCATTGTTGTTGTACCTGGATGGATCATGTTCAGACGCCTTGTTCGCGGGCCATGTGCCGGGCGATGCGCACTGCATCCCACAAGGCTGGCAGGATCACCAGCGACACCGGTACCGCGGTAATGACAATAAAGGACTGCAGGGCCGTCACGCCGCCAGCGCCGATGGTGATCAGCACCACCGCTGCCAGGCCCATGCCGATGGCCCAGAAACCGCACAGCCATTTTTTCGGTTTATCGTTGCTGGACATCGCCAGCGCCACGGTGAAGGCCATGGCATCGCCATTGGTGGCCACCGAGATGAAGCTCAGGAAAAGGAACAGCGCGCTGATCAGGCCACCCAGTGGCAGGTTCTGCGTCACCCCCAGCAGCAGGTCCTCGGGCTGGGTGCCGTGGGCGGTGACGATGCCTGGCGTTTGCAGCTCCAGGCCGATACCGGTGCCACCCACCACGGTGAACCAGAACATGGTCACCAGCGGCGCGATGATCGACAGTGTCATGATGATCTCGCGAATGGTTCGGCCCCGCGAGATCCGCGCGACGTACAGTGCCACCATCGGCGCGTAGCCAATAAACCAGCCCCAGTAGAACACCGTCCACCAGTCCAGCCACTTGGGGTCGGCGCGGAACATCGCCATCGGAATGAAGTGCTCCACATGCAGGGCAAAGGCCGCCGGGAAGCCGCCGAGGATGAACAGCGTCGGCCCGAACACCACCATGAACAGCGCCAGGCCGATCATCAGCCAGACGTTGATCTCGCTGACAAAACGGATGCCTTTGAGGCCCACCAGGCACGAGACGGTGTACATGGCCGTGACCAGGACGATGGTCAGCGACTGGGTGACGATATCGTTGGGCAAGCCCCACACCGCATGCATGGCGCTGCTGATCTGCAGGCCGAGGAAGCCGATCGGGCCGATGGTGCCGGCGACCACGGCGATGATCGAGGTGGCGTCGGCCAGGGTGCCGATCGGGCCTTTGAGCGCCCGCTCGCCGAACAGCGGGTAAAGCAGGGTACGCGGCGCCAGCGGCAGGCCTTTGTCGTAGTGCAGGTGCATCAACACGATGGCCAGCAGGCTGCCCAGCACAGCCCAGGCGAGAAAGCCCCAGTGCACGAACGATTGCGCCAGTGCCGCGGTGGCCGCCGCTTCGCTGTGCGGCTGCAGGCCGGCGAATAGGGGCGGCGGGCTGGCAAAGTGCATCATCGGTTCGGCAGCGGCCCAGAAGGCGCCGCCACCTGCCAGCAGGGCGCACATGATCACCGCGATCCAGTTGAAGGTGCTGATGTCCGGGCGCTGGGTGACGCCGCCCAGGCGGACGCGCCCGCATCTGGAAAAACCGATGAACAGGCTGACGGCGAAGGTTGCCAGCATCAGCACTTGCCAGTAGAGGCCAAAGAACCTGGTCGACCAGGCGAACAGGGTATTGACCAGCGCCGACACGCTGTCGATGTCGATCAGTGCCGCCAGGAGGAAGGCGCCGAGGAACCCGCCGCTAATCACGAACAGCGGCCAGTCGATGTCGCGTGCCATTGGCAGGCCCATGGCCTGGCCTTCAGCCTGCAGGGTGGTTGGGTTTTTCATGAAGCCTCCGGAACCTGCGATTGTTGTTATTGTGGATGCTGTCCGTGCAAGGGGCTCAGGCCTGTGCCGTGGTGGCAGTCTCCAGCAGGCGCAACCAGTTCAGGCCCATGATGTTGGCCACATCCTGTTCGGCAAAGCCACGGGCGCGCAGGCCCTGGGCGATGTTGCCGAAGTCCCGGCTGTCGCGGAACCACTGCAAGGGCGCTGGCCAGTTGGCGTTGTCCTTGGAGCCTTCGCCGTAGTCCTTGTCCTTGCTCCAGCGGCCATTGCGCATCCATTCCAGCACGGCCAGCGGTTGCGCCTGGCACAGGTCGGTGCCGATGCCGATATGCTCCACGCCCATCAGGTCGGCGGTGCGCGCGACCATGTCGCAGAAGCTTTCCAGGCTGCAGCCCGAGGCACCCTTGAGGTGAAAAGGGTAGGTGCTGAAGCCCAGCAGCCCGCCTGATGCTGCGATCCCGCGCAGCACCACATCGGACTTGTTGCGTTTGGCGGCGTGGAAGCTGGCCGGGTTGGCGTGGGAGATGATCACCGGTCGGCTCGACAGCTCGATGGCCTCCAGGGTGCTGCGTTCTGCGCTGTGGGACATGTCGATGAGCATGCCGACGCGGTTCATTTCGGCGATCACCTGGCGGCCAAAGCGGCTGATGCCGTTGTCTTCGCGCTCATAGCAGCCGCTGGCCAGCAGGCTTTGGTTGTTGTAGGTCAGCTGCATGACGAACACCCCGAGCTGGCGGAAGACTTCCACCAGGGCGATGTCGTCCTCGATCGGCGAGCAGTTCTGGAAGCCGAAGAAAATCCCCACCCGGCCTTCCTCGTGCGCCAGACGGATGTCGCTGGCCGTGCGCACCGGGCGGATCAGCTCGGGCCAGGTCTCGAAGCGGCGGTTCCATTCGCCCAGGCGCGACAGGGTTTCGCGGGCGTTCTCGTGGTAGGCGATGGTGGCGTGCACCGCGCTCAGGCCACCGGCCTGCATCTGCTGGAATATTTCCGGGCTCCAGTTGGAGTACTGCAGGCCGTCGATCATCAAGAGGTCGTGCATGGCGTGTACTCCTTCAGGGCCGCAGGTAGGTGGTCTTGACCACGGTGTAGAAGTCACGGGCGTACTGGCCCTGTTCCCGTGGGCCGAAACTTGAGGCTTTGCGGCCACCGAACGGCACGTGGTAGTCGGTGCCGGCGGTGGGCAGGTTGACCATTACGCAGCCGGTCTGGGCGCGGCGCTTGAAGTGGCTGGCGTGGCGCAGCGACTGGGTGATGATGCCGGCAGTGAGGCCGTATTCGGTGTCGTTGAGCGTGGCCAGTGCCTCTTCGAAGTCGCGTACGCGGATCACGCAGGCGATGGGGCCGAACACTTCCTCCCGGTTGATGCGCATGTCGTTGCGGCTGTCGATGAACAGCGCCGGGCGCATGTAGTAGCCGTCGCTCTCCAGTTGCAGGCGTTCGCCACCTTCGATAAGGGTGGCGCCTTCGGCTTGAGCCAACTGCAGGTAGGCGAGGTTCTGTTCCAGCTGGCGCGCGTCGGCCACTGGGCCGATCTGCACGCCGGCCTCCAGGGCATGGCCGACCTTGAGCTGGCGCATGCGCAGGCGCAGGGCCTCGACGAAGCGGTCGTGGATGGCGTCGCAGACAATCAGCCGTGACGAGGCCGTGCACTTCTGCCCGGTGCCGAAGAAGGCACCGTTGAGCGCGCACTCCACGGCCAGTTCAAGTTCGGCGTCATCCATGACCACCAAGGCATTCTTGCTGCCCATTTCCAGCTGGCAGCGCACCAGGTTACCTGCGGTGGCGACCGCCACGCGCCGGCCAGTCTGCAGCGAACCGGTGAACGTCAGGGCATCGATGTCGGCGGACTGCACCAGGGCTTCGCCGACGTCGGCGCCGCTGCCCATCACCAGGTTGAAGGTACCGTTGGGCAAGCCCTGGCGGCTGATGATCTCGGTGAGTGCCCAGGCACTGGCCGGCACCAGGTTGGCCGGCTTGAACACCACGGCGTTGCCGAAGGCCAGGGCCGGGGCGATTTTCCAGGCGGCGGTGGCCATGGGGAAGTTCCATGGGGTGATGATGCCCACCACACCCACCGGTTCGCGATGCACTTCGATGTCGACCCCGGCGCGCACCGAGGCGGCGGTCTCGCCCATCTGGCGCAGTACTTCGGCGGCGTAGTAATGGAAGAACTGGCCGCTGCGGTTGACCTCGCCGATGCCTTCGGCCAGGGGCTTGCCTTCTTCTCGCGAGAGCAGTTCGCCGAGCTCTTCCTTGCGGGCAATCAGTTCGTCGCCAATGGCCATCAGAATTTGCTGACGGGCTTCCAGGCCGCTGGCGGCCCACTGCGGTTGCGCGGCGCGGGCGGCCTGGATGGCCTGGCGGGCCTGTTCGGCGCTGGCCTGGTGGTACTGGCCGATCAGGTCGCCGGTGTCCGAGGGGCTGTAGTTGCCCAGGGTGGTGTGGCCTTCGCACCACTGGCCATCAATGTAGTTGTTGTAGGTCTTGTGTGACATGGATGAACGCCTCTGTTTGCATGACATTCATCATGCGAGCAATATGCAGCAAATAAAAATTAATAAAAAAAATGCTTTGATAAGGAATGCTAACCATGTTGCCCGAGCTGAAGATCGCCCAATTGCGCTACTTCGTACTGGTCGCCGAACTCAAGAGCTTCCATGCCGCCGCCCGCCAGGCCTTTCGCACCCAGCCGGCGATATCCCTGGCCGTGCGTGAACTGGAGCAGAAGCTGGGCCAGGCATTGGTCGAGAAGGGCGGGGGACGGGTAGAGCTGACGCCCTTCGGCGAGCATTGCCTGCCGTTGTTTCGCGGTTTGATCGAGCACCACGACCGTATTGCCCGTGAGGCGACACTGCTCGCCCGGCATGAAATTGGCCAGGTCAGCATCGCCACCGTGCCTTCGGTGGCCAGCCGCATGCTGCCAGGCCCGCTGGCCCGCTTCGTGGCCGCGCACCCGAACGTGCAGGTCAGCATCCAGGATGGCACCGCCGAACGTGTGCAGCAGTTGCTGGCCCAAGGGCAGGTGGACTTCGGCATCAGCAGCCTGTGGATGGACGACGAACAGCTCGAATTCGCCCCCATCGTGAACGATCAGGTGGGCGTGGTGTGCCGCAGCGACCACCCATTGGCGCAGGCGGGTGATCCCCTGCACTGGGCGCAGTTGCAGGGCGTGCCGATGATCCGCAACGGCACCTCGCAACTGCTGGCAGGCACCGAGGCCGAGGGGTTGCTGGCGCACAGCCGGCTGTTCATCTCCAATATGATTTCGTTGATTGCCATGCTGGAGGAGGGGGCGGGGATCAGCACCCTGCCGTACCTCGCTTTTCCGCAGGAAAACGACAAGCTGGCGTTCGTACCGCTTGTAGAGCCCATGGTAGAGCGGCATATCGGCATGCTCACCCGCAAGGGGCGCAGCTTGTCACCCGCGGCGGGGGCGTTGATGGCATTTTTGCAGGTGCAGTTGGCACAAACCGGCTGAGCCGTTGGCGCATGGTCCCTTGATTTTTGGTCTGAACAGGGAGGGAATTAAAAGTTGGCATGGAAATCTCATGTACAGCGCCTGGCATAGGATCTTCGTAACCTTGCGCTCACCTCCATGGACAAAAACAAAAGGGGGCTTACATGAGTTGTCTGATTTGCGCGGGACAGGCGCAATCCGTCGAATGCACCCAGGGATGGGAAGAGCGGCATTGTTCCCAGTGTGGATGTTACCGAATGTCACAAGCACTCATCCTGGTGATGATGGAAGAGGGGCAGATTTTCGATACTGCACGCATGCGGGAATGGCTGACGGCTCGGCGTGCGTTGGTGCCTGTTCCTTCCATCGACCATACCCAGGCGATATTGGCGAGTTGAAGCGCCGCTGCGGCGGGTATGGTGTACCTGGCTTGGTGGACTGCGGCATCATGGCGTGCCCAGCCATCCATGCATCCAGGAGACAACAATGATCAAGACTGGCGATCAATTGCCCGACGTTACACTGTACGCGTACAACAACGACGAAGGCGCCTGCGCAATCGGCCCGAATGCTTTTTCCATTCGCGCGCGCTGCGAGCAGAAAACAGTAGTGATTTTCGGTTTGCCTGGCGCGTTCACGCCTACCTGCTCCGAACGCCACGTCCCGGGGTATGTCGCTGAGGCACCCGCGTTGTTTGCCGCTGGGGTTGATGAAATTCTCTGCGTTTCGGTGAACGATGCCTTTGTCATGAATGCCTGGGGCAACAGCCTGCAGGTGGGCGAAGCGGTGAGGATGATCGGCGATGGTAACGGCGAATTCAGCGACGCACTGGGCCTGATCCAGGACCTGTCGGCGCGTGGATTGGGGTGCCGTTCGCTGCGTTACGCCATGGTGGTCGACAACCTGGTTGTCAAACACATTGCTGTCGAAGCGCCTGGCAAGTTCGAGGTCAGTGATGCGGCGAGCGTGCTGGCCACGTTGCGTCACGTTTAGCCGCCAGGCCCTTCAGTCAGGGCCTGTCAGGGTCGCCAAAGCCTATTTCAAACCGACCCGATAACAACAAGGGAAAAGACGGTTGAAACTGCATCAACTCAAGGCGCTGGTCGCCATCCACAACGCAGGCAGCATCCTTGAAGCTTCCAAGCTCATGCACATTACCCAGCCTGCGCTGAGCCGTTCGATCAAGGAACTGGAGCGGGAAGTCGGCTTCAGCCTGTTGCAGCGGTCGCACAAAGGCATGGCCCTTACCGAGGAAGGCAAGCGCGTCATCCGCCACGCCAACCTCGTGGTGGAGAGCATCCGTCGCCTGCAGATCGAAGCCGCGAGCATTCAGGATGCCGCGCTGGGCGCGGTGTCGATCGGGGTGACATCGCTGACGGCGATGCTCGATGGTGTCGATGAGAGCATCTTGGCCTTCCGGCGCAAGTACCCGCGGGTGAAGATCACCATCACCGACTTGCGCCCCAGCCAGATCCTGCAACGCCTGCGCGACGGCAGCCTGGACTTTGCCATTACCTCGCAGCAACCGCTGAGCCGGCTGAGCCTGGACTGGGAGGCGCTGGGCAGTATCAAGGGCAGGGTGATTTGCCACGCGTCCAACGCACAAAAGTTTTCCAAGTCACTGCGCACCTTGCAGTATGGCCACTGGATCAGCCTGGATGAGCTGTCGGACCAGGCTTCGCAGTTTCACCAGCTGTTCGAGGTCAATGGCCTCCAGGTCCCGCAGAACACCGTTGAATGCACCTCGGTGATGATGGCGCTCAAACTGCTGAAAAACACCGAATCGTTGATGACTATCAGTGAGCTGGCGGTGGACCAGGGGTTCACTTTGGGCGTGCATGGCGAGTACGTGGCCATGGCGGTGCAGGAGCTGATCCCGGACTACCCTATCAACCTGGTCTGTATCGACCGCCACAGCCTCACAGCGCCTGCCCAGGAGCTGTTTCACAGCTTGCGCGGGCAGGTGCTCAGGCAAACCCGCCCCGTGGCCTCAGAAGTGGTAGTACATGCCTAGCGAGACATTGCTGGGGTTGTCGCCAACCTGGTCCACCGGGGTGCCGGCGTAGGTGACGGACGACGCACGCTGGTTGGCGATCAGGCCGAGCCGTCCATAAATGGCCCAGCGCGGAGTGATGAAATGGTCATAGCCGATCATCACCCCTGCTGCGTCCTTGTCTCGGGCGGTGACCTGGCGCTGCATCACGGCCAGGCGTAGCACGTCCAGCTCGCCGACCGGCGCCATCACCCCAAAGGTGTACAGCGTGGTACTGGGCGTGCCGGCCTGGTCAACGTCCTGGCGTTGCCAGGTCAGGCTGGTGGCCAGCGGGCCGAAATCGTAGAACGCCGCCAGGCTCTTGTAGTAGTTGGCGGTCTGGCGTGAGACGCCGGCGTCGTCCCATGGGTCGCTGTAGTACAGGTTGTAGGAGGCCAGGAGCATTACCCGGTTGTTGCGGTATTGCAGCTTGGCACCGCCACCACGCACGGTGCGCCCCTGGCTGGCGGCATCGTCGAAGCCGAAGCTTAGCGCGGTGCCGATGCTGAAGCCGTTCAGGTTGGGGCTGGTGTAGGCCAGGGTGTGCTTGGCGCGCAGGTCCAGGTAATAGGCGCCCTTGCCGGCAGCAGGCAGGGCCAGGTAGGTGTAGGGCGAGCCGTAGGTGGCCAGAAACGGGTCGGCGTAGGTGGGCGTGCCCATGCTGTAGGTCTTGCCAAACTCAAGCTTGCCCAGGGTTCGCGAGCGCAGGGCGACCGTTGCCAGGCGCAGGGTACCGATGGTGTCCCAGGTCCCCTCCAGGGCTTTGCCATTGACGTTGAAACCCTCCTCGACGTCGAGCTCCAGCACGGTGTCGGGGTTCAGCCCTTTGCGGGCATACAGCCCGAGCTTGTTGGTCCATGCACCGCCGCCGGCCAGGCGAAAGCCCGAGTGGTGCTGCGAGTCGTGATAGCTGGCGAATGCATCCACGGTGCCGTAGACCTTGAGCTTGTCATCAAAACCGTAATCCACCCCGTAATAACCAAAACCTGGCGCAATCCGGCTGAGCGTCGGAAAGCCCTCGGCCTGTGCCTGCACGGCAAGGCATGCCCCTTGGATCATCAACAGCAACGACGTAGTGCGAGTGTTCATTCACGACTCCAGGCCAGCACAGTGATGTGGTGGCTGTAGCGTCGGTGAACAGCAGGTAGCAGCGTGATTGCTTATTCGGCTACGTCATGCCGTTTGGTTAATCAAGGCCGCGCGGGGCGTTACGGATGGCGAGAACGTCTAGGGTAGGCAGGCCTCGAACACGCTGCCCGGCCGCGCTTCTGGCCCGGTTGCGTGAGCACTATCGGGGCAGCGCGCACAGGCAAGGCAATCTGTGCGCCACCTTAGGGCAAATTGGTCAACGCCCGGGCCGGTCAATTAACCATTGGTTAGCCGCATGCCGAAACTGCAAGTGTGTTGGTTGCCCGATTGGCCGATATTCGCTGCATGCCGCGAATTGCCAACGGAGATAACAATGACCAGACCGCTACCCGCACCGACCCTCATGCAGACGGGCGCGCATTCAACTGCGCAGGCATCGTCCTCACGCAAGACCTTGATCGCCTGCTCACTGGGCAATGCGCTGGAAATGTACGATTTCACGATCTACAGCTTCTTCGCTGTGCTGATCGGCAAGCATTTCTTCCCCTCCGAGTCGGCGATGGCTTCGTTATTGATGTCGTTGGCCACCTTCGGCGTCGGTTTCCTGATGCGCCCGGTCGGGGCAATGGTCATCGGTCGCTATGCCGACCGGCGTGGGCGCAAGGCGGCATTGAGCCTGACCATTGGGCTGATGACCCTGGGTACTGCGCTGATCGCGTTTGCGCCCACCTATTCGCAGATCGGCATTTTTGCAACGGTGCTGCTGGTGGCTGGCCGGCTCATCCAAGGCATGTCGGCAGGCGGAGAGGTGGGTACCGCGTCGGTGTTCCTGATGGAGTCCAGTGCGGTTGGCAAACGTTGCCAGAACGTCAGTTGGCAGGCCGCTAGCCAGGGATACGCTGCATTGCTGGGGGCCGGCTTTGGCTTTGCCCTCAGTCAGTTGCTCGAGCCTGCTGCCCTGGAAAGCTGGGGATGGCGGATACCCTTCATCTTCGGCCTGCTGATCGGCCCGGTCGGTTGGTACATTCGCACGCGCTTGCCAGAAACCCATGAGGCCGCCCCGGCGCACAAGGCCGAACAGGCGCTGGACGCTGAACTGCTCAAACGTATCGCCCAAGGCATCGGCCTGATGGCCAGCTCGACCATCGGCATGTACCTGTTCGTGTTCTACATGCCCACCTACCTGACCACGGCCTTGCATTACCCGCCAGGCAGCGCGATGGCAATTGCCTGTATCAGCAGCGGCTGCATGGCGGTCATCTGCCCGTTGGCCGGCAAGTTTGCTGACAAGTACCAGCTCAGGAAGCGCCTGCTGGGGTGGACGGTTGCCATGCCGGTGGTGCTGACCCTGCCGGTGTTCTACCTGCTTGGGCAGGTGCAGCACATGGGCCTGGCCATGATGTGCGTGGCGGTGCTGATACTGCCTACCTGCATCGGTGCCGGCGCGTTCTTTGCGCTGATGATGGAGGGCTTCCCGAAAGAGAGGCGCTCCTTCGGCACCTCGGTCAGCTACAGCCTGGGGGTAACAATCTTCGGCGGGTTTTCGCCGCTGATGGCGACCTGGCTGATTGCGGCGCTCGGCACCCCGTTGGCGCCGGCGTACTTCCTGCTGGCCGGGGGTGTTGTCAGCCTGGCCTGCCTCAAATACTTCCCCGAAAACAAAGGATGCGAGTGACATGGGCACTTTGAACATGACTACTTTCCCGAGCAACCAATCTCAGGCCCCGGCGGCTGAACTGGATGAGTTCGTCGTGATTCGCCGGCAGATTCATGCCGCGCCGGAGCTTGGCGGCGACACGCCTGACACGGCGGCCCTGGTGGCCGACAAGTTGCAGGCCTGGGGTTATGAAGTGCATCGCAACGTCGGCGGGCATGGCGTGGTCGGGGTGTTGCAAGCAGGCGACAGCCCGCGCAGCATCGGCCTGCGTGCAGACATGGACGCATTGCCCATGAGTGAGAAAAACCCCTTCGCGCATGCCAGCAAGATCCCCGGTCGCATGCATGCCTGTGGCCATGACGGGCACACCGCGATCCTGCTGGCAGCCGCTGCGCAACTGGCGGCCACGCGCAGCTTCAACGGCACGTTGAACGTGATCTTTCAGCCGGACGAAGAGGGCCTGGCCGGGGCCAAGGCGATGATCGACGACGGCCTGTTCGAGCGCTTCCCGTGTGACTCGGTGTACGCGCTGCACAACATGCCCGGCATGCCGGTAGGTACCTGCGTGGTGCAGGCCGGGCCAACCATGGCGTCCTCCGAGCGGGTCAGCATTCGTATCACCGGCAAAGGTGGGCACGGGGCGATGCCGGAACTGTCGGTGGACCCGGTGATGGCGTTGAACAGCCTGATCAGCGGTATCCAGACCATCAAGTCGCGCAACCTGAGCGTCGAGGAATATGCGGTTATCAGCATCGGCATGATCCAGGCCGGTACCGTCTACAACATCATTCCTGACGAGGCCAGCATGCTGCTCAGCGTGCGCACAGACACGGCCGAGACCCAGCACAAGATCAACAGCCGCATTGACGCCCTGGCCAAGGGGCATGCCGAAAGCTTTGGTGTGGAGATCGACGTTCAATACACTCAACTGGCGCCCGCGTTATGCAACAGCGATCACGAAAGCGCGTTGCTGCGTGAAAGCCTGAGGCCCTTGTTCGCCCACGGCGCGTTACTGGACAAGATGCCGAAGAAGGTCATGGGCACCGAGGACTTTGCCTACATGTTGCAGGCGCGGCCTGGCTGTTACTTCATGCTGGGGAATGGTACAGGCGAGTTCCATGGGTGCTCGGTGCACAACCCTCACTACGACTTCAACGACGCGTTGGTGAAGATAGGCGCCGATTGTTGGGTGAAGTGGGTGCAGGACTACCTGCGTTGACGTTCGTGCATGGCAGGCCGGCAGCTTTGGCCCCTTGGCCCCGGGGCCATTGACTCTCCCTCCAGGGGCAGGCTTTACCCTGAAGGCTTCTTGTTCAGGATGAAGTGACGATGCGCAAGCGTGTGCTGGTGGTGCTGGGGCACCCGTCGGGGGAGAGTTTCTGTGGCGCGCTGACGGAGGTTATGTCGGGTTGCAGCAGATATACGCCGGGCCAGGTCTGGAACTGACAAACCATGGGGCATGAAATGGCCGCCTCTCGACAGGTGTCCGCTTCACGCCCTGATGAGGCTAGCCACTGCTGGCGATGTCGACTCAGATCCAGACGTCATTCAGCGCTGTTCGCTCCCCGCCTTCATGACCGGTGTTCAACACGCCTTGCGGCTCAATCATCATAAGTGTTGTTTCCGTCTGTGCCGCTGTTCTGTGCTCTACACCACGTGGTAGTCGTTCATTTCGGCGACAACCCTTGGGCTCCATTGCTGCTCGATCAGAGAAGCTTTTTGAGTCAGGTTCACAGGCTGTGATGCCAATTGCTGCTGCTTGCTGGACATAGCTGATCCTCTCTTGATTGGAGTGACCAGCCTATCGAACGGAACGCGCACTGGCCGGCAATCCTGCCCCGCACGATCAATGTGGTCGTCATCATGACGATGACCCTGATCATCGGCTTCGCATCTGGACCATGTTTCACTATGGCATCGCAGGGTGGGCGATGTTGCCCTGCTGGGAATGGCCCTACGAGCCCGACGGGGCCGGCTGGATGGGGGGTTGGACGTTGTTTTTCTGGGCCTTCTGGCTGGCCTGGGGGCCATTCGTCGGCGTGTTCCTGGCGCGAGAACACGTTGCTGGGTGCCAGCTTGGGCTTCATGCTATCGCCGCAGTTCGGCGGGTTGATTGCCTATTCGGACACTGTCTCCGAGCGCACAGGTTCACCGGATGTGAACACCTGGACCTTGCGATTGCAGTATGTGTGGTGAAGACTTCAATCAGCGTAGGACTTTTGCAGACGCTACCCCCCATGGACTGGAGAAAAGACATGCCGGCTTGCCCCATACCGACTGACGAAACGCTGCGCCAGCGTACCCTCGATGAGATGAATGTGCTGGATACACCGGCTGAGCATTACCTGGATACCCTGGTGCGCCTCACTCAAGAAGTGGCGCACGTGGATACTGTACTGATCAGCCTGATTGATCACGATCGGCAATGGTTCAAGGCCAGGATTGGTCTAGATGTATACGAGACTCCGCGCAATGTGTCCTTCTGCGGCTACGCCATTTTGGGTGACGACACCCTGCTGGTGGCTGACGCCGAGTACGATGCGCGATTTGCCGATAATCCGCTGGTCATTGGCGCACCCTTCATCCGCTTCTACGCCGGTCACCCCTTGCGCGCCGGGAACGGCAAAGCAATCGGAACGTTATGCATGTTCGACCCTCGCCCACGCCTGCTAAGTGAAGCCCAACAGGCCAACTTTAGAGACTTGGCCACGCTCGCAGAGGGTTATCTACAACTGCGCAGCTTGATACAGGCCAACCACGACTTACGGCTTGAAATGGACCGTGAGCAACGCAAGGCTTTGCTTGATCCGCTTACACAGCTATGGAACCGCGGCGCGGTGGCGGCCTTCCAGGATCGTGAACGCCGTTTGGCAAAGGAGAAAGGTCTGAAACTGGGTGCTCTGTATGCGGACCTTGACCACTTCAAGTCGGTAAACGACAAGTACGGTCATGCTGACGGTGACCAGGTGCTCTGCGAGTGTGCGCGTCGTTTGCGAGCTGCCCTTCGCCCGGACGATTTGCTGGTACGCCAGGGCGGTGAGGAATTCGTCGCATTGCTACGGGTAAAGGACGCTGACGAGCTGGTGCGGATCGCGGAACGCGTGCGCCTGTTCGTTGGCAGCAGACCGATGCAACTCTCCAGCGGTCCGCTGAGGGTGAGCCTCAGCCTAGGATCTACTTTAGTCGCCGATAGCGAGCAGATCGATGATGCACTGCGGCGCGCCGACACCGCACTTTACGCAGCCAAACAGGGAGGGCGAGACCAGGTTGTCTATCTCCCGCCGATCCTGTAAGAGCCTAAGCTTGGCCATGACGGTCACACAAGCGCATCAGTGGCTCGCTTCGATCATTCCTCCGGTGGTTCGGCTGATGGATTGTTTGACAACCAGCAGCCACCGCAATGCCTACCAGTTCTGCCCATGGGGCTCTGGCCCCGTCAGCGATGGAAACAGTGGCAGCACTTCTTCTGCCAGCTCCTGGATGATCTCCTGCGCCGGGCGCTGGGCCATCTGCATGCCCAGTGCAGCATGATTGACCCCGGCCTCGCGCCACTCATGCAGCAGCTCGAACAGCCCGTTGCGGCCTGTGCGCAACACATAGTAGCCTGAAGGCAGCCGCCGAGCGTATGGGGGTTACCCTAGGCGCAATCAGTCAACAGATTCGTCTGCTGGAAGATCGCCTCGGCGTTATCCTGCTGACCCGGAGCCGTTATGGGGTGCAGCTCACCGAGGCTGGCGCGAGCCTTTATCCAGGGCTTTCACGCGGGTTTGGCCAGATCGAAAGCGCCTTGCTGGACCTTGAAGTGCTGACGCGCGCTAAAACCCTGACGATCAGTACTCAACCCTCGTTCGCGTTCGGTTGGCTTGTGCCATGCTTGGCGGATTTTAATGCGCAGCACCCGGAGATCGACGTGCGTGTGCAGTCCACGGCCGAGCTGGTCGACCTGCATCGTGATCCTGTCGATATTGCCCTGCGCCATGGCCTGGGCGATTACCCTGGGCTGGAGTCGATACCGCTACTGGCGCCTGTGCTGCTGCCGGTAGCCAGCCCTGGCCTGCTTGCCGGCGGGCTGGCGCTGGATGAGCCGCAGGACTGCCTGCGTTACCCGCTGCTGCAGGATGCCGACCGTGCGGACTGGAGGTTGTGGTTGCAGGCGCATGGTGTCGAGCCCGATCAGCGGAGCCGCCGCGGGCCGAGTTTTGACGAAGACCTGCTGTTGTTACGCGCGGCGGCCAGTGGCCAGGGCATTGCGCTTGTACAGGCGCAGCACGCGGAAGAAGACCTGCGAAGCGGCAGATTGGTGGTAGCGATAGACCGGCCGTGGCCTTCGCGCTTTGCCTATTACCTGGTTACCCGCCAGGAGAACCTGGGCCGAGCGCACGTGCGGGCATTCATCGGCTGGATTCAAGCGCAGCTTGCATCCGAGAGCGACCTTCAGCCACACGACCCATCCAGTTCCATCCTGGACAAGTCCAGTTGTGGCTGACTGATCTTCAGCGCGAGGATGTGCTGGTTGGCGATGCGCACAAGCAGCGCCAACCCTTCGACCGTTTCGTCTGAATTCAGTCTGGAGTCTGCTCGGCTGCGGTCTCGGCAACGGGGGCCGCAGCACGTGCTTTCGACTTGGCACGATTGCGTCGGTCCTGGCCGCGATGGCGAGCAGCTTGCTGCTTCGCATGGATCGCCTGAGTGGCGGTCACAATGCCGGCGACCTGGCCGTTCAAGTCCAGGCGCGGGGCGTTCTCGACCATGCTTGCCCAGTAACGGGTGCCCCGGCACCAGGTGGAAATACCCAGCTTGAGCTGTTCACTGGTGATGCCAAGCAGCTCCAGGTGTTGCTCGGCATCTTTGAAGATGCCTTCTTTGAGCGGAACCTTGGGGGCCGGATTGACAGGGAAGGCCAGTGGAAAATGCTTTTGCAATGGCCAGATCGCCGCTACCGCCGGGTCCTGCTCACGAGGCTTCGCCTGGGGCGCAGACTTGCGCTTGGGGGGCTTCGGGCTTTCGGCCTTTTCCTGCACTTTCTCCGCCCGCAGGCGGTCACGTAGCTCAGCTAGTTGTTCAAAACCCATTGTTCAATTCACTGCTTCGAAGTTGATTGCGAGGCACAAGGATAAGCCATGCAGCGCTACAGATCAGCTTAAACAGATGAATTGCCCCTATTTTCCTAGACACGGCGTGTCTGTTTCCCCAGATCTTCGTCCTGCAGCACATCGGTATTTAGCGCGGCTCAGTATCAAGTCGCTGCATTTGGTATCGCTTATCCGAAAGGCGGCGAATAAATACAGCCACGCCAGCAAAGCCGCAGTCGTACGAGTACACAGGCCTTTCTGTGTCTGACTTGAGGTAAGCGATCATGGCTAATAATCAAGACAAGGGCGGCAATCAGGGCGATGCTGACACCGGTGCGGGCAGCAACACTGCGGGTACCGGGCAGCAAGGCGGTCAAGGCTCGGGCGGTGGCATGCCGAACCGGCAACAACCGGGTCATAACCAGCCAGGGCAGAAGCCCGAAGACAAGATGAACAAGGACTGGGACCGTTCCAGTGATACCGGTAGCAAAGGCGGCCGGCCTGAAGACAATGTAACCGACCAGCAGAACCAGGCGGATAAAGACCGCATGGGCGGCCAGCAATCGCAACGCGATAACCCGCAGCGTGACCAAGACCGCTGATCGTCGCTAAAGAAAGCGCACCAGGGTGGGCTAGCCATCCTGGTGCAAGCGGGCCCTGCAGCCGCTTCAGATCGATCGCTGATTGACGCGGGCAGCTAGCTGCTCCGCGGTTTCCTTGCGCTCCGAATAGCGGTCCACCAGGTAATCCTGACGGTCGCGTAGCAGCACGGTGAACTTCACCAACTCCTCCATCACATCCACCACGCGGTCGTAGTACGGCGAGGGTTTCATGCGGCCAGCCTCATCGAATTCCAGGTAGGCCTTGGGTACGGAAGACTGGTTCGGCACAGTGAACATCCGCATCCAGCGGCCAAGCACCCGCAGCTGGTTGACGACGTTGAACGACTGCGAGCCACCACACACCTGCATCACCGCCAGGGTCTTGCCCTGGGTGGGGCGAACGGCGCCCATCGCCAGGGGCACCCAGTCGATCTGCGCCTTGAACACTGCAGACATCGCCCCATGGCGCTCCGGCGAGCACCAGACCTGGCCCTCCGACCATTGCACCAGCTCGCGCAATTCCTGCACCTTGGGGTGTTCGACTGGCGCATCGTCAGGCAGCGGCAGGCCAGAAGGGTCGAAGGTTCTGGTCTCGGCGCCGAAGTGCTCCAGCAGGCGCGCAGCTTCCACTACCAGCAAGCGGCTGAAAGAGCGTTCGCGGGTAGACCCATACAGCAGCAGGATGCGTGGTTTGTGCTCGCTGGCAACGGTTGCCGTTGGGGGCAGATCGAACAACGCGAGGTCGAGGTTGGGGAGATGATCGGACATTTTTTACTCCTGCTTATTGCGTGCCGATGCGATCCAGCGCGTGCTTGAGCTGATCACGGTCGAGGATAGCGAATGGAAGGGCGAAGAAGGCTCGGCAGCGCGATTCGATGTGGGCCAGCGTGGCCTGGAAGGCCGCGTCGACTCGCGCCTCGTCACCCACCACATCAGACGGGTCTTCCAGCCCCCAGTGCGACTTCAGCGCGGGTCCGAAATACACCGAGCAGGCTTCGCCGGCGGCCCTGTCGCAGACGGTAATGACGATGTCTGGCGGGTTGCCCTCGAATGCGTCGTTGCCCTTGCTACTCAGGCCAGCAGTCGAAATACCGGCCTGCTCCAGCGTGCTCAGGCTACGGGGCAATACTTGCCCCTTGGGGAAGCTGCCTGAACTGATCGCTTCGAAACCTGCCGGGGCAAGGTGGTTGAACAGCGCTTCAGAAAGGATGCTGCGGCAGCTGTTGGCCGTGCACATGAACAGGACTCGCATGGAGGGCTCCTTTGCTTCGTGGCGGACGTCAGGGGCGCCGGCGCAGTGCCAGGGCCGAAAGGGTGATCAACAACAGGCGGCGTCGCGAACGGGGCGGTCGTCCATGCACTTGAGCCGAAGTGTGTTGTCGGCCAACCACTGCGAATTGGCCTGCAAGGTGACCTGCAGCATCTCGTGAACCCAGGCGGGCAGCGCCGGATTAAGGCGGTAATACACCCACTGGCCCTGGCGCCGGTCCAGCAACATGCCATTGCTGCGCAGCTGCGCCAGATGGCGGCTGATCTTCGGCTGGCTGTCGCCCAACGCGCACATCAGTTCGCACACACAAAGCTCTCCCAGGCTGGCGATGAGCAGGGTGGCGCGAGCGCGGGTTTCGTCAGCCAGGCATTTGAAGACATCGGGCGGAGTGATCATCGCGGCACCAATACATATGGAAAGCCGAATATACGTATTTCCATATATTGATGGTAACCCCCGCAATGCAGAAACTGGCCGCATCGGTTTCAGCCCTCATTCATCCGACCAGCCTTACGCGGCGGCCTTTTGCGTTCTTGTCGGCACCCGATTAGTCAAATATGATACTAAGTCTCATTTGCATCGTTCTTGTGGCCGCCAATGGCATCCGTCGATACCGCTCAGTTCACTGCCCTGTACGAACAGCAACACCGCTGGTTGCGCAGCTGGCTGTATCGGCAGTTGAGCTGCTCACACCGCGCTGCTGATTTGATGCAGGACACCTTCATGCGTCTGTTGGCCAGTGACGAGGTGATTGAAGTCCGCCAGCCTCGGCCTTTCCTGGCCAAGGTGGCACGCAGTGTCCTGTCCAACCACTACCGCCGCGCACGCCTGGAAAAAGCCTATCTGGATGCGCTCCAGGCGGAAGACGAAAGCGTCCTGCCGGACTTGGCGACCCAGTTGATCATCTTCGAGACGCTGGTCCGCCTCGACGAAGCACTGTGCAAACTGGACGTCGCCGTCAAAAAGGCGTTTCTCTGGTCACAACTGGACGGGCTCAGCCACGCAGAAATTGCCGAGCGGCTGGGGATTTCAATCGCTACCGTCAAACGCCATATCATCAAGGCGGGTGCGCAATGCATGCTGGTGACGGAATTGCTGCGATGACTAGCACCGGGAACGCCTTTATCCGAGAACTAACGCTATCGCCGAAAATGTGTGAGGAGGCAATGGAGTGGTGGCTCGATATGCAGGAGGCCGAGTTCGATTCATCTGCTCAGGCCGCTTTCATGGCATGGCGCCGTGAAAACCCCTTGCATGAGCTGGCCTGGGAAAAAGCCTTGGCGCTGGGGACGCAACTCGACGCATTACGCACCCGAGGCGATCCAGGCCTTGCCCGACAGGCCCTGTTGCTGCCTTCCCAGGAAGGGCTGAGCAGGCGTCAGACAATAAAGGGGCTGGCCTTGCTGCTGGCTGTGGGCACCGGCGCATGGTTGAGCCGAGACAGCGAATTGGTGTCGCGCATTGGTGCCGATTACACCACGGGGGTGGGCGAGCAGCGACGAGTTGCATTGGCCTCGGATCTGTCGTTGGAACTCAATACCCATAGTGCAATAAATGCTCGCGGCACTGACCGTGGTTGGCACCTTCGATTAATCAGCGGCGAGGCCTTGATTGACAATGCCTTGAGCCCGGCGCTGTTCATCGATACCGCTCAGGTTCGCACGCAAGCGTCCTCGGCGCGTTTCACGATACGTCAGTTCGACAATGGCTCAACCCAGTTGGCAGTTTATCGCGGCGCGCTTCAGGTGATCCCGACTCAAGCCAGCACCTGGACTGCCCTGCACGCCGGGCAGGTGGCGCGTTTCGGGCCGCTTGGGATGCTCGATCTGGGCGTCATGCAAGCATCCGCTCCCGCCTGGGCCGAAGGCATGATCGTCGCCAACGGCCAACCGCTTCAGGCGTTTCTCGACGAACTTGGGCGGTATCGTCATGGCTATCTTGGCTGCGACGCCGCCTTGGCCAATCTGCGAGTATGGGGCACCTACCCGTTGGCAGACAGTGATCGAATCATCGATGCCGTCGCCCAGACGCTGAAACTGGATGTACAGCGTTTCACTCGCCTGTGGGTCAACTTGCGCCCCTCGCCAGCTAACGTTTGAAGTTTTTTCATCCTTGATGAGCCGTTTTGATTTTTGGCGAGACTCATAGGCCATACATCAAAAAACATCGGGGAATTTCACATGCATCACCGCAGTATTTCGTCGTGCTCCGTAACCCCGCTTGCCAGCACCTTGGGTCGCGCTGCAGCGGTTCTGATTGCCACTTCATCGCCAGTGTGGGCAGCCGCCGATAGCACCGTGCAACACTACGAAATCCCCGCAGCGCCCCTGGGCACTGCGCTCAATCAACTGGGCCAGCAAGCCCATTTGTTGTTGTCGTTTCCCAATGACTTGATTGCGGGGCAAAACAGCCCCGGCTTGAATGGTGATTACACGATCGACGGTGCGTTACAGGCGCTGCTTGCGGGCAGCCAACTGATTGCGGTGCGCCAGCCGGATGGGCGATACACCCTCCAGCGAGCGCCGGCCTCTACCGCGCTGGAGCTCCAAAGCATTTCGATCTCGGGCAAGGCGCCCGGGTCGACGACAGAAGGTACCGGGCTCTACACCGCCTACTCATCCAGCAGTTCGACCCGCCTGAACCTGACCCCCAAGGAAACCCCGCAGTCGCTGACCGTCATGACCCGCCAGCGCCTGGATGACCAGCGCCTGACCAATCTCAGCGATACCCTCGATGCCACACCGGGCATCATTGTGTTACGCGACGGGCTGGGTGCGGAATCCGATGGTTACTTCTCGCGCGGCTTCGAGATTCAGAACTTTGAAATCGATGGTGTGCCCACCGTCAAGCGCATGGACAATTACACCCAGAGCATGGCCATGTATGACCGGGTGGAGGTGGTGCGCGGTGCTACCGGCCTGATCAGCGGCCTGGGCAGCCCTTCAGCGACGATCAACCTGATCCGCAAGCGTCCGACCTTCGAGGCTCAGGCCAGCGTCACCGCAGAAGCCGGTAACTGGGACCGCTACGGAACCGGCTTTGATGTATCTGGCCCGCTGACTGAAACCGGCAACGTACGCGGTCGCCTGGTCGCCGACTTCAAGACCGAGCAATCATGGGTCGACCGCTACAAGCAGGACTCGCAGCTGATCTACGGCATTACCGAGTTCGACCTGACTGAAGACACCTTGCTGACGATGGGCTTCAGTTACCAACGTACAGACGTTGACTCGCCCATGCGCTCCGGCCTGCCGACGCGCTTTACCGACGGGTCTCGCACCCACCTCAAACGCTCGCTCAATTCGGCTCAGACGTGGTCTTACAACGACCATGAACAAACCAGCTTTTTCACCTCGATCGAGCAGCAGTTCGCCAATGGCTGGAGCGGGAAGATCGAGCTGACCCACTCCGAAAACAAGTTTGACGAGGTCTTCAACTACGTCAACGGTAGCCTTAGCCCGGACGGAAGCGGCACCACGCAGTTGCCGGTGCGCTTCTCCGGGATCCCGCGCCAGAACAACATCGATGCCTACCTGACCGGCCCGTTCGGGCTGTTGGGGCGCGAACACGAGTTGATCGCCGGTGTGACCTTGTCCAACTACTACGAGAACGTGCCCAGCTACGGCGGCTGGAAATACGACTATTCCGGCTCGCCGGCTGGCGCGATCGACAACTTGCTGAACTGGAACGGCGGCTCGGTCAAACCGGAGTTCGACGTCACGGGCAAATCCACTGCCGACGAAACCCAATACGCCGCCTACCTCGCCACGCGACTGCACGTCACCGACGATCTCAGTGTCTTGCTGGGTAGCCGCGTGATCGACTGGCACCGTGACATCGAGGATAAGCCCTACAACGCAGAAAAAACCAAGACCAAGGAATCGGAAACCGGCGTCTACATTCCCTATGCCGGCGTGGTGTATGACGTCAACGACACGTGGTCGCTGTATGCCAGCTACACGAAAATCTTCAACCCTCAGTCGTCCTGGGTTCGCGACATCAACAACAAACCCCTGGATCCCATGGAAGGCACGGGTTATGAAGTCGGGGTCAAAGGCAGCCACTTTGACGGCAAGCTGAACTCCAGCGTCGCGCTGTTCAAGATCGAGCAGGACAACCTGGCCATCTGGATCGATACCCCAGGCGGCAACACGTACAAGTCAGAACAGGGCACCACCACCAAGGGCGCTGAGTTCACCCTGGACGGTGAACTGGCCGAAGGCTGGCAGGCATCCGCAGGTTATGCCTATGCGGTCAGCACCGACGCTGACGACCAGCGCATCGTTACCACCCTGCCTCGTCACAGTCTCAAGACGTTCACCAGCTACCGGCTGCCGGGAATTCTGAACAAGGTCACCCTCGGCGGCGGTGTGAACTGGCAGAGCAAAACCGGTGCCGACCTGCACACCTTCACTCAGGGCAGCTATGCCGTCACCAACCTCTTGGCGCGCTACGACTTCAACCAGCATCTGAGTGCGTCAGTCAACCTGAACAACGTGTTCGACCGCGAATACCTCAGCTATGCCGGCGACCACGGTATGTACGGTGCTCCAAGAAACATCATGACGGGCATCAAATACAACTTCTGAGGTACGTAGGCTCCAGGCTGAGGCCACGACTGACCGACAGCTTTTTCGCAGTCCCTCAGACGTCTGGTTTGCACTGGGTAAATTGACAGCCCGTTCAGGCACCTGCCTTGGCTTGCTGTTCCAGATGCACCTGCAATGCCGGGTCGATTTGCAGTGCGCTGGCCAGTTCGTCAAGGTAGGCCCGCTCGGCGTCCTGCTGGTCATCCACCAGCATCACGCTGGCCAGGTACATTTCTGCTGCCATGGCCGGGTCCCGTGCCGACTGGGCCACCTCGGCAACATCGAGCGGCTTGCTGACTTCTTCATCCAGCCATTGTTGTAGCTGTGGATCGCTGGTTTGACGTTTGATTTCAGCGTAAATCAGTTGCTCTTCCTGCTGGTCGATGCGGCCGTCTGCCTTGGCTGCCGCAATCAGCGCGCGCAAGATGGCATGGCTGTGGTCCTCGGCCTCGGGGCCGGACAACTGATCGACAGTACGCACCGCCTGTTGCGGGGCTGTCGCCTGGCTGCGCTGCCAGCTTTGATAGGCCTGGAACGCCATCATCCCCAACGACGCCAGGGCTGCGAAATTGGTGCCGCCCGCAGAGCGCCCTTGGGGCAAGCCGCCCGTGCCGCTGCCAGCACGGCCACCCAACAGGCCACCCAGCAAGCCGCCCAACCCGCCGAGGCCGTCTCGCCATGACATGCCGCCGCTGCCTTGACGCGCTTGCGAGCCTTGCCCGGCGCGCAGCAACTGTTCGAGTAGATCACTGGTATTCATGGCTGCGCCCCTCGCTCGGTAGTCGTTGCCCAGACAAGCAACGATAGCCCTCTCAAGGCGATTCGCCATGACCGTCTGGCCCCTTGCCGCGCCGGCGCGGGAGCCTGGCGGCGATGGCAACGATGCCTGAGCGCCGTTTGACGCGCGGCGATCATCGAGTGGTGGTAGGGCACACATTAACCCGGCGAATCTTTCGCATTATCGCCCGCGCGCGTCATGAGCATGGCTAAAGGTTCTGTGAAATCAATTCAGTTCCCTCGGTCATGCCCCCAACCTAAAATACCGGCCAATTACAGAGAATATGGATATTTGAGCAGGCTCCCGGTCATGACGAATAAAGACTTCAAGTTTTCCATCAAGAGCACTCGCTTCGACGAGCACTATCACCCGTCCGAAAACACCCGTATTACTACCAACTTCGCCAACCTGGCGAGGGGCGCGAGCCGGCAAGAGAACTTGCGCAGCACCTTGGGGATGATAGATAACCGCTTCAACGCCCTGGCGCATTGGGATAACCCCAAAGGCGACCGCTACGCCGTCGAACTTGACATCATTTCTGTCGAGATGAGTATCGATGCCGAGGGCGGCGATCAGGCGCTGCCGCTGATTGAAATATTGAAAACGACTATTATCGACCGACAAACCGGCGAGCGCATCGCGGGCATGGTAGGGAATAATTTTTCTTCCTACGTGCGCGATTACGATTTCAGCGTACTGCTGCCGGGGCACAATGCCAACCAGCCTGTGTTCAGCACGCCAGACCATTTCGGAGAGCTGCACGGCAAGCTGTTCAAGCGCTTCGTGAACTCAAGCACGTACAAGCAGCACTTCGACAAGCCTCCGGTTATCTGCCTGAGTGTTTCCAGCAGCAAGACCTACCATCGAACGGATAATCAGCATCCTGTATTGGGCTTTGAATATCAGCAGGATGAGTACTCCTTGACGGATACTTATTTCGAGAAGATGGGCTTGAAGGTGCGTTATTTCATGCCGCCCAACAGTGCTGCACCGTTGGCCTTCTATTTTTCGGGCGATTTGCTCAGTGACTACACCAACCTTGAGTTGATCAGCACCATCAGCACCATGGACACGTTCCAGAAAATCTATCGTCCCGAAATCTACAATGCAAATTCTGCCGCAGGGAAGTGCTATCACCCCAGCTTGCAGCATCAGGATTACTCGCTGACCCGTATTGTTTATGACCGGGAGGAGCGTAGCCGGTTGGCCATCGAGCAGGGGCATTTTGTGGAGGAGCACTTTATCAAACCGCACCACGCGATGCTTGAGCAGTGGTCCGCCAATTACGCCTGCTGATTAACTTATATAAGGTCTTACCTCGTGAAAAAGCTGTTACCCACTTCGACTGCCGGCAGTTTGCCTAAACCCTCCTGGCTCGCAGAACCCGAAACGCTCTGGTCACCCTGGAAATTGCAGGATGAGGCGTTGATCGAAGGCAAACAGGATGCCCTGCGCTTGTCATTGCAAGAGCAGCAAAACGCCGGCATTGATATCGTCAGTGATGGTGAGCAAACGCGCCAACATTTTGTGACGACCTTCATTGAGCACTTGAGCGGCGTCGATTTCGAGAACCGTGAAACCGTCAGGATCCGTGATCGTTATGATGCCAGCGTACCGACGGTGGTGGGTGCCGTTGCACGGAAAAACCCGGTCTTTGTCGACGATGCCAGGTTCCTGCGCCAGCAGACCAGTCAGCCCATCAAGTGGGCGCTGCCAGGCCCCATGACCATGATCGATACGCTGTATGACAGCCATTACAAAAGCCGTGAAAAACTGGCTTGGGAATTTGCCAAAATCCTCAACCAGGAAGCCCGGGAGCTGGAGGCTGCCGGTGTTGACATCATCCAGTTCGATGAGCCCGCTTTCAACGTCTTCTTTGATGAGCTGAATGACTGGGGGGTCGCCACTTTGGAAAGGGCCATCGAAGGCCTCAAGTGTGAAACCGCTGTGCATATCTGCTACGGCTACGGCATCAAAGCCAACACGGACTGGAAAAAGACCTTGGGATCAGAGTGGCGGCAATATGAAGAAGCCTTCCCCAAGCTGCAGAAGTCCAGCATCGATATCATTTCGCTGGAATGCCACAACTCCCATGTACCCATGGACCTGCTTGAGCTGATCCGAGGCAAGAAGGTGATGGTCGGCGCGATCGACGTGGCCAGCCACACCATTGAAACCCCCGAGGAAGTAGCCAATACCCTGCGCAAGGCCCTGCAATTTGTAGAGGCAGACAAGCTCTATCCTTGCACCAACTGTGGCATGGCGCCCTTACCGCGTAGGGTCGCCAGCGGCAAGCTCAGAGCGTTGAGTGCGGGTGCAGAAATCGTCCGCAGAGAACTATTGGCCAGTTGAAGGCACCCGAACGTCGGGACTTACCATGTCACTTTTGGCCGTCGGGCGCCTGATCTCGGGCTTCAGAACCCTTCCAGCACGATCTTGCCGCGTGCTTTGCCACTCTCGATCATGGCATGGGCGCGCTTGAGGTGCTCGGCGTTGATCGTGCCGTAGTGCTCGCCCAGGGTCGTCTTGAGCGTGCCATCATCGACCAGCCGCGAAACGCGCTCAAGCAGTTGGTGCTGCTTGATCATGTCTTCGGTCTTGTACAGCGAGCGCGTGAACATCAGCTCCCAGTGCAGTGAAAGCGACTTGCGCTTGAGCGGCATCACATCCAGTTGCGCGGGGTCGTCGATCAGCGCGAGCTTGCCTTGTGGCCGCAGCACTTCCACCAGTTGCGCAAGATAGGTGTCGGTATGGGTCAGGCTGATGACGTAGTCGACCGGCCCCAGCTTGAGCGCTTCCAACTGATGTGGAATCGATTCGGAGTGGTCGATCACATGGTGGGCTCCCGCTTGCTGCACCCAGGCTTGGGTCTCGGGCCGTGAGGCGGTGCCAATGACTGTGAGCTGTGTCAGCTTGCGGGCAAGTTGAACCAGGATCGAGCCAACCCCGCCGGCAGCACCGACCACCAGAAGGCTTTGCTGCTTGCCACCGTTTTCTTCAACGCCCAGGCGGTCGAACAGCAGCTCCCAGGCCGTAATGGAGGTGAGCGGCAAGGCCGCGGCGCTGGCGTTGTCCAGGCTGCGGGGCTTAGGCCCGACAATGCGTTCATCCACCACGTGAAGCTCGCTGTAGCTGCCTGGGCGGTCAATGGCACCGGCGTAGAAAACCTCGTCGCCCGGTTGGAACAACGTAACCTGTGGCCCCACCTCGCGGACGACGCCGACAGCGTCCCAGCCGAGCACTTGTGGTTGTTCACCACCGCGGCTTGCACGGATCTTGGTATCAACCGGGTTGACGGCAATTGCCCGGACTTCCACAAGCAGGTCACGGGCCCCCGGTTTTGGCGTGGGCAGCTGCGCGTCATACAGCGATTGTGGGTCGTGGATCGGGAGACCGGGCTGGGTGTAAACGACTGCCTTCATTGGCGTTGCCTCTTGGGGATGCGAAAAGTGGGTTCAGACTATTCGTTTCGTTTCACTCAAAAAACAGCCTGGGTGGAGTAAGACTTTCTCGCTTGCAGTGAAAATGGTGTGAAGCGCCCGTGATCTGGCCTGGTCGCCCCACACATTCTCGACTACGTTCCTTTCGCTGCTGATCACCTGGCGCTGTAGCGCTGCGCCAGCCGGTTGCTGGACAGCTGGCCGAACAAGGCTTGCCGGCTGGCCTCAAAGTGGTCGAAGGCTTGCAGGTCGTGCAGCGACGGCAGAGAGATCAGCACGCCGTTGTCGAAGTCCTGCAGGGCACCGTTTACCAGGTCCTGGGCAGACATCACGATGCCTGGGTCCAGGTTCTCGACGGGCAAACCGCCGGTCTGCCAGAAATCGGTCGCGGTGGCCCCGGGCAGTACTGCCTGAACCTGGATGCCTGTACCCGCCAGTTCCTTGTTCAGCGACTGGGTGAACGCGGTGACGTAGGCCTTGCTACCACCGTACACGCCGTTGAGCAGTTCGGGTGCCAGGCTGACGACGGACGAGATATTGATGACCGCGCCTTGCTTGCGAGCGACAAAGCCGGGGACAGCTGCATAGGTAAGGCGGGTGAGGGCGGTGACGTTGAGGGTGATCATGTGCGCCATGCGCTCAACGTCGCTTTCCAGCAGCCCGGTATGGGTACCGATACCGGCGTTGTTCACCAGCAGGCTGATGCTGGCGTCTTCGCGCAGTTTGCGTTCTACCTTGGCCAGGTCATCGGCGTTGGCCAGGTCTGCCGGGAATACTTCCACGTTCTGCCGGGTTTCGGTGGTAAGCCGGCCAGCCAATGCGTTGAGGCGCTCCCGGTCGCGTGCCACCAGCACCAGGTCATAGCCGCGACGGGCCAGGTGCTCCGCGTAGATCGAACCGATACCGGATGAGGCGCCCGTAATGAGCGCGGTGCCCTTGAATTGCTGCGTCATGCTGATGCTCCGTTGGTTGGGTGTGGGGCCATCATGCAGCAGGTGGTCTTTGTCTCAAACGACGCATATAGTGCTGTTTTAGGACATTGCACAGAGGGCATCAGCGATGCACCGGGTCGGCTACCTCATCACCGAAGGCTTCCAGATCATGTCCCTGGCGACGCAAACCGTGTTCGAGCTTACGAACATCATGGCGGGCGAAGCGGTTTACAGGGTCCAGAACTTTTCCATCGATGGCGGCACGGTGTGCTCGTCACTGGGGATGCATATCGACACGCTGCCCGTGGGGGCGCCGGGGCTGGCCGACACCTGGATGGTCACCGGCACGCTGACGCCTCTGACGCCCCCCAGCGAGGAGGTGCTCGCCAGCGTGCGGGGCTTTGTCGACGGTGCGCGCCGTACAGCTGGCCTTTGCACCGGCTGTTTTGTGCTGGCGCAAGCCGGCGTACTGGATGGTCGGCGCGCGACCACTCACTGGGCTTATGCGAACAAGTTGCGAGAGCTGCACCCGAAGATCGACGTCGAGGAAGACCGGATTTACATCGTCGATGGGCCGATCTGGACGTCTGCCGGCATGACTGCCGCCCTGGACATGGCGCTGGGTATGGTGGAAAAAGACTTGGGCAGCGAAATGGCCAGGTCGGTGGCGCACAAGATGGTCATGCACCAACGCCGATCTGGCGGGCAGTCGCAACACTCCGAACTGTTGACGCTCTCGCCCAAGTCGGACCGTATCCAGAGCGCGCTGGATTACGCCCGCAAGCACCTCAGCCGCCCATTGAGCGTGGAAGAGCTTGCTGAAGTGGTGCACCTGAGCCCACGGCAATTCACCCGCGTGTTCACCGCCGAGACCGGCCAGTCACCGGCCAAGGCTGTCGAGAGCCTGCGGCTGGAGGCTGCCCGGCTGATGATCGAGCAGAGCCTGCACAGCCTGGATGTGGTGGCCAGGGAGACCGGCTTCAGGGACCGCCGGCATATGCGGGAGGTGTTCATCCGTGGTTTTGGGGTGCCCCCTCAAGCCGTGCGAAGGGATGCTCGGCGGCTGGTCTCCCTCTGACGGTTCGGCTGCTTGCAATCGGGTCAGTTTATCCGGCATTGCAGGCCCCCGTTGGCGTCGTGCAACCAAACTAAACCTTCGCACCCGTCGTCAGTCAGGTTTAGTAAGGGCTTCGTTCGCTGCTAACCCATAGGAGGTAGACATGGCGCGGGCTATCTGGAAAGGCGCGATCAGTTTCGGGCTGGTGCACATCCCGGTTTCGCTCAACGTTGCGGTGAGCTCCGAGCGGGTGGATTTTGACTGGCTCGACAAGCGCAGCATGGAGCCGGTGGGCTACAAGCGGGTGAACAAGGTAACCGGCAAGGAAATCGACAAGGACAACATCGTCAAGGGCGTGGAGTACGAGAAGGGCCGCTACGTGGTGATCAGTGAGCAGGAAATTCGCGATGCTCGCCCTGAAGCGACCCAGACCATCGATATTTTTTCGTTCGTGAAGGCTGGAGAGATTCCGCTTCAGCACTTTGACACACCTTACTACCTGAGCCCTGACCGGCGCGGCGGCAAAGTCTATGCGCTGTTGCGCGATACGCTGGAGAGCACCGGCAAGGTAGCCCTGGCCACCGTGGTGCTGCATACCCGTCAGCACCTCGCGCTGCTGCGGCCACTGGAAGACGCCCTGGTGCTGATCACCCTGCGCTGGCCCGAGGAGGTGCGCAGCGTTGAAACCCTGGAACTGGACAAGAGCGTGACCGATGCCAAGGTCGACAAGCGCGAACTGGGCATGGCCAAACGCCTGGTCGAAGACATGAGTGGGTCCTGGGCTCCGGACGAGTACCACGACGCATTTCGCCAGACCATACTCGACCTGGTGGAAGAGAAAGCCAGCAAGGGCAAGATCGAGACAGTGGACAAAGGGGAGGGCGCCAGCGCGGAGAAAGGCGCGGATATCCTCGACCTTACCGAACTGCTCAAACGCAGCCTCGGTGGCAAGGCCAAGGGCGCAAAACCGGCTACCAAACGACCGCGCAAGGCCTCCTGATGGTGGAGACTCGCCAGGTGGTCACACCTGGCCTTCCAGGCCACTGATATAGTCGCCGAACCCCTGCTTTGCGCGGCTATCACGCCGGCTGCTGGTCGCCACGCTGTGCTCGGCGGTCCAGACGATCTGCGCCCCGCTGGCTTGCAGGGCCAGCACCAGTTGAACATCCTCGTGGGCCGGCAGTGGCTGGAACCCGCCAACGCGTTCGTAGGCCTTGGCGCACACACCGAGGTTGGCGCCATGAATATGCCTGTGCCCCTCACGGGCCTGGTAAAGGCTGCGGTACAACCGGCGCAGGGCGATACTTTGCCAGGGTTGCCAGCGCTCGATGTGCACCGTGCCGCACACCACCTCGGCGCGCCATTGCAATTGCGATGTCAACCAGTGCTGCGGGACGCGGCTGTCGGCGTCGGTGCATGCCAGCCATTGGGCGCCGCGGGCGATCATCCATGCTGCGCCTGCACGCCGGGCGACGCCGACATTGCCAGCGTCCACTTCAAGGGTATGCACACCGTGGCGTCGGGCCACGAGCGCACTGGTGTCGCTGCAACGGTCCAGCACCACCAGCACCTCTACCGCTAAGCCTGCCGCCTCGGCTCGCGCACTTGCAGCCTTGACCGCCTTGAGGCAGCGCCCCAGGCGCCGGGCCTCGTTGTGGGCGGGTATGATGACGGCGATCATGGGCAGGGCTCATTCAGGTCGACGACGCTGGGCTGGCACGTCCAGTACTCGAGTAAAAAGTCCGCCTCCTCGTGACGCAACAGCGGATACAGCGGCAAGTGCCTCGCCAGCAGGGCATGAACCTCGCGGCCGTCCTGCGGGCAACCGGCAATGGGGTGGCGCCAGTGGCAGGCGAGCAGGGCGCCATCGGCCGTGAGGCTGGCCACCGACTGCTCGATCACCTGCAGCCAATCGGTGGGGTCGAGGTAGTAGCCGATTTCGCTGAGCACGATCAGGTCGAACTGCCCGCCTGGCCAGTCGCCCGGCAGATGTCCTTGCTCCACCCGGGCATGGTTCGCGGCCCCCAGGCGCTGGCGCGCCAGCCCCACGGCGGTCGGGTCGATGTCCTGGCACAGCAAGCTGACGCAACGCTCGGCCAGCAGCACGCTCAGCTCGCCGTTGGCACAGGCCGGCTCGAACACGCGCTCATAGCGCTGACGGGGCAGGCTGGCCAGCAGCAGGTCGCGCTTGCGCCGTTCGTACCAGCGGGTGCGAAACGCCCAGGGGTCATCGCTGTCGGCATACAGGTCGGCGAAGTATTGCGCGTCGAGGCTCATGGCGACTCCATCACAGGAAAACCAGTTCAAAGGGTTGCAGCAGGCACGCCTGCAAATGCGCCGGCAGCACCGGCGGGCGATCACCGTCGGGCTGCAATTGGCTGGTATGGGCAGCCAAGGCCTCGCGCTTGCGCGCCTGGCGCGTTTCGTCGACCTGCAAGCGATGCGCCCGCGACCAGGGCAGGCGTGGGTCGTCGGGTGCGGCCCAGTGCCAGGCCCACACCGGCGCTTCGGCCAGCTGTGCCCCGCGCGCCTGGGCTGCCTGGGCAGCGGCGCGGCCTGCGGCCTCGTGGTCGCAGTGGCCGTCGCCACGCCAGGTGGTCAGCAGCAGGTCGCCAGGCTCCAGCAACTGCTCCAGGTGACGGACCAGAAAGGCCTCATCGCGGGGCAATGCGCCGTCCTTGAGGTTAAGCCGCCGCCAGTCCAGGCGGGTGAGGTCCAGGTCTAGCTGCTGCAAGGCATGCCGACTCTCCAAGGGGCGCTGGTGACGCAAGCGCTGCTCGGTCCAGTGTGGTGAGTGCGGATGGCTGCCCTCGCCGTTGGTGGCGGAAATCAGCACCAGGTCCTGTTCGCGCCCGCGAAAACTGGCAAGCAGTCCGCCGGCCATGAGCACCTCGTCGTCCGGGTGCGGCGCCAGCAGCACCAGGCGTCGGCCGGGTGGGCACAGCTGCTCGGGCGCAAGCCAGGTAGCGCGTGCCAGGTGCGCAGAATGCTGCCAGTCACTCCACGGCGTACCCGTGGCCGCATCAATAAGGTTCTCGCTCATAGCTGCCATGCTCCTGTCGGTGTGCTGGTCACTTGCTGACCCAGTTCGGCCAAGTCGCGTTCAGCGTGGCTCTGGCGCAGGTACACCGGCAGGTCGGCGCTAAGCCGGGCGAAATGGCTGCTGCGGCAGAAGGGGGTAGCCCCCAGGGCTCGGCCAACATGCTGAATGACCTGTTCGACCGCCTGCTCGATCTGGGCGCGGGTGCGGCGTACCTCGAAACTGGCGTCGTCCTGGGGGTGCTGGTCGATCCACGCGGCGCACTCGCGAAGGGCGGCGCGGGCACCGTACAAGGCCGCATCGACCGCCCCCAGGTGGGCATTTGCATAGGGGTCGGGCCGAGGTTTGTTGCAGTGCTCGCGCAGGTAGCCTGCCAATGCCTCGGCCGCGCCGTACCAGCAGGCAGCGATACCTGCGCCGCCCTGCCAGAAGCCTGGGCGGGACAGGTACTGGCCGGGTGTGCCGATGGCCAGCCCGGGCGAGTTGTCGAACTCGACGGTGACACTGGCGGTGTTGGCCATGCCTACAGCCTGCCATTGCTCGGCCTGGATGCGCTGGCTGGGGTGTGACAGTTCAACGGCCACCAGCTGTGGCTGGTCGTTCTCCCAGGCGGTCAGCAGCGCTCGATCGATCTGCAGTGCGCCCGAGCACCATGCTTTTCGGCCTTGCAGTTGAACCCGTTCGCCATCGCGCGCGACGATGTGGGCCCTGGCATCCGGCGGCTCCGCGGCCCACATGCCCCAGATACCGTCGTGAGCATGCTGGAGGGCGCCGCACTCGGCGAGGACCGCCAGGGCATCGGTGTGGCCTTCATACAGCTTGGCCAGGCCGAGATCGCAACCGGCAACCCGCGCCAAGGCCCGCCAGCGCTCGAGGGTGCGCCCGTGGCCGGGCAATGGCAGCAGGTCAAGCTGTTCAGCATGAAGTACCTGCAACAGTTCAGGCAGCAAGGGGTCGAGGTCGATGGCCCGCGAACGGGTACCGAAGCGGTGCAGCAGGCGGTCGAGGTGAGCGAAGTCCATCATGCGATCCCCAGTTGCTTGCGCATGCGCAGGGTGATCGATTGCCGGGTCGAGCCCAGCTCGGCCCAAGGGTCGTCCACCTGCGCAAGCCGCGCCTGCAAGTTGCCGATATTCCATTGGTTGGCACTCTTGAGTTTGGGCAGCTCCTCGCGCCAGATCGGCACCGACACTGGCAGGCCTTCGCGCGCGCGCAGCGAGTAGGCGGCCACGGTGGTAGCGCCCTTGCCGTTGCGCAGGTAGTCGATGAAGATGCGCCCGACCCGGTTCTTGGGCCCGGAGACTGCGCTGAGCCGGTCCGGGAACAAGTCTGCCATGTGTTTGACCAGGGCATGGCTGAAGTCCTTCACTTCCTCCCAGCCGGCCCGACGGGTGAGCGGCACGACCAGGTGCATGCCTTTGCCACCGCTGGTCTTGAGAAACACCTTCAGGCCCAGCTCATCGAGCAGGGTGAGGGTCAGCTGGGTGGCCTCGAGCATGGCCTTCCATGGCAATGCCGGGTCGGGGTCGAGGTCGAGGATGAAGCGGTCAGGCCTGTCGAAATTCTTGTCGGTGGCGTTCCAGGTGTGCAGTTCAAGCATGTTCATCTGTACTGCGCCCAACAGGCTCTCGGTGCTGTTGAGCACCATTGCCGCCTGGCCGGCCTGGTCCTTGGTGTAGCTGGTCAGCTTGGGCAGGTGCAACTGCCCCGCGTGCTTCTGAAAGAACAGCTCGCCGTCCAGACCCTCCGGTGCGCGCACAAGCGCCACGGGGCGGTGTTCGAGCTGTGGCAGCAGCCAGTCGGCGACTTGGGCGTAGTACTCCGCCACCTGTCGTTTGCTGGTGCCACTGGTCTTGTCGATGACGCGGTCGGGGTGGGTCAGGTGCAGGTTGCTCAAACCCTTGGGCTCTGCATGTGCTGCGTTCTTTACCGGCATGGCACGTTCCAAGGCAATGGCAGTGGCGGGCTTGTCGTCGCGCAACCCGTGAAAAACCGCGTGGCGCACGATCCCTGTGCGGGTCATCTGGGCGTAGGCGACCTCGGCCAGCAGTTCTGGCTTGAGCCAGTGCACGCCCCGTGCATCGGCACCGCTGGGGGGCTCAGGCAAAGGTGGTTTGGCGGTGTGCAGGGGCTTCAGGCGGGTGAGGATGCTCGTCAGCGTGGCAGCACTGAAGCCGGTGCCCACCTTGCCGGCGTAGCGCAACTGGCCGCTGTCGGTGTCGTGCAGCGCCAGCAGCAGGGCCCCAAAACCTTGGCGGCTGCCCTTGGGCGCGGTGTAGCCGACGATCACGAACTCCTGGCGTTGCGTGCACTTGAGCTTGATCCAGTCGCTGCTGCGCCGGCTAACGTAAGGGCTGTCGGCGCGCTTGCCGATCAGGCCTTCCAGCCCTAACCGGCAGGCGCTGTCGAGCAGCGCGTCGACCGGCTGGTTGAAGTCTTCGGAAAACTTCAGGATGGCCGATGCGTTGTGCTTCAGCAGTTTGGCCAAGGTCGCCCGGCGGTCTTGCACAGGCAATTCACGCAGGTCCTTGCCGCCGAGGTAGGGCAGGTCGAACAGGTAGTAGGTAATGTCATCGTCGTGCTCGTTGTCGAAGGCGGCCTGCAAGGCCTGGAAGTCGGCCACGCCGTTCTCGTCTGTGACCACCATCTCACCGTCCAGCCATGCCGAGTCGAGCCCCAGCGCTTTCAGCGCCTGCACCTGATGGGGCAGCTTTGCGCTCCAGTCGTGGCCATTGCGGGTAAACAGGCGCACATCGTCCCCGTCGATGCGGGCCAGCATGCGGTAACCATCGAACTTGACCTCGTATCGCCAGTCACCCTCGGGGGGGGAATCGGCCAGGGTTGCCAGCTGCGGTTGGAGCATGTCCGGCAGGGCGCCAGCGCTGGCCTTGCGCTTGCGCGTGGAGGTCGCCGCCTTGGCTGGGCGGCGGGGGACCAGTGTACGGTCGCTCAATACGCTGTCAGGCAGGGCTTCGACGATGCTGTAGTCCGCTTCGCTGCGGGCCTCGCCATCGTGGGACTTGACCAGCATCCACTGCTCTTTCTTGCCAGCCAGGTGGGTACGAAACAGGTTCCAGACACCCGACAGCTTTTCACCTTGCAGGCGAAAGCGCAGCTTGCCCTTGGCATAGGCCTCGCGCGGGTCGCCTTCGGGCTCCCAGAGCCCCCGGTCCCACACGATCACGTCGCCGGCGCCGTAGTGGCCTTCAGGGATGTGCCCTTCGAAACTGGCGTAGTCCAGCGGATGGTCTTCTACATGCACGGCCAAGCGGCGGACCTTGGGGTCGAGGGATGGGCCCTTGGGAATCGCCCAGCTTTTAAGGGTGCCATCCAGCTCCAGGCGAAAGTCATAGTGCAGATGGCTGGCGTCGTGCTTCTGGATGCAGTACTGCAACCCGTGAGCAGGCCGTGGGTGGGCACGCTTGCCGGCTGGCTCGGGTGTGGCGTTGAAGTCACGCTTGCGCAGGTACTCCTGCAGGGGCTTGGCCATGGCGGGCTCCGGGACAGTTCGCGGTCTCTTCATTGGGAGAGGGCGCCTGCGCATGGAGTTCAAAAAAAGCGTGGGGTCGCGGACCGACGAACCGGCCCACTGCTAGAGGCTCAACACGCCCCATGGCGCGGTCTATTACGTTGGTAATCCCGGCACGACAATCTTGGGCATCAGCCCCACAAGGCTTCCAGTTCACTTGGCACACGCCCGGTCCAGCGCTTGAACGAACGGCGGAAGTTGGTGCTGTCGCTGAAGCCCAGGTACTGCGCAACCGCGTCGTTGCTGTAGCCCTTGACCTGGTAGAGGTACAGCGCCTGATCGCAGCGCACCTGGTCCAGTTGCTCCTGGAAGTTGGACCCATGACGGGCCAGGCGGCGCTTGAACGAAGCGGGGCTGGTGGCGAAGGCGGCGGCTACCCGTTCCAGGTTCAGCGGCTGGCGAATCAGCCCGAGCAGGTGCTCGTAGACCAGGTCGAGAAAACTCGCCCGCCAGCCCCAGGCCGCCAGCTGTGCATCGCAGGCCTGGCGTGCCACGTGCTGGGCGGTCGACCCGGCACCCGGCCAGGCACGCAGCAGGTATTCCCGGGGCAGGCTCATCACCGTGGATGGGCAGTCGAAGGCCAGAGAGTCGCCCAGGTGCACCCAGTACTGCTCGACGTAGGCCGGTTCGGCATGGCGGAACCGGAAGCGCCAGGGCAGGTGCTCTTGTTGCTGGCGCCGCGCGAGGGCCACCACCGCTGTCATGCTGGACTCCAGCAGGAAGCGGCGCTGCTCGTCGATGGCGCAGCTTTCCCGCCAGTACAGGTGCAGGTAGCGCTCATCGAGGCGCAGCACCGGGCTGAGCAACGGGGACAGCAGGGCGCGGTAGTGCTCGATGCGCTCCAGGGCCTGCAGCAGGTGGTCGGCCTGCTCCAGCAACAGGCTGGCGGCACCGTGGTGCCCGGGCCACAGGCGCTGGCCGTAGAGAAAGCTGGTGTCGTCGGCATCGAGCAACCGCTGCGCATTGCCGATCAGGCGAAGGAACTGCTGTGGGCTGATCAGCGCTTTGCCGCTGACCACGTCGTCGTAAAACAGCCCGCAGCCGCGTAGCAGGTGATGGGTGTCGATCTGCCGCGAACGCGCCAGGTCGATCAGCGCAGCGGGCAGGTGGTGGGCGGTGATGAAGCGGCTGTCGCCGTCATAGCCGTTCATGCCCGTTGTACCTGGTGCGTCTGGCGGCTCTTGGCCTGGGCCAGGGCGTAGTTGAGGCGTTTCAGCAGGTGGTCTTCGTTTTCGTCCAGCGCCATCACGCTGGCCACCGTGGCGGTCAGGTGCAGGCGTTCGCCATGCCGGCCGGTGTGATGGGCGAGGTGTGCGATGCTCTGGCGCAGCGCGTTGGCCATGGCCTGGGCCTGGCGTTCGCCGGTGTTGGGCAGCGCCGCGACGAAGCGGTCGCCGGCCAGGCGGCAGAGTATGTCGTGCTGGCGCAGGTTGAGCAGCAGCAGTTGGGCGACCACTTGCAACACCAGATCGCCTTCTTCCTGGCCATAGCGCTGGTTGATCTGGTTGAAATCGTCCAGGTCGACGACGATCAGCGACAGGGCTTGCTGTTCGCGGGCGGCTTGGGCAATGGCCTGCTGCAGGTGCTGGCGCAGGTACCGGGCACCGGACAGCGGGGTGAGCTTGTCGAACAGGCGGTGCTCGCGGAACAGTTGCTCACGCTTGCGCATCTGCGCGGTGATGGCGTGCTGTTCCTGCTGCAGGTGGTACATGCCCAGGGTCAGCAGCAGCATGCCCAGCGGCATGGGCGCAGTCTCCAGCCAGTTGTCCCAGACCGCGTCGTCGGGCAGGCGGATGAATTCGTCGAGGGTGTCCATCCACATCGAAAAGGCGATGAAGCACAGGCCCAGCGAAAGCAGGCGGGTGACCCGGCCAGCAGGGCGCCCGCGCAGCAGCATCACCAGCCAGCCGCAGAGGATCAGGCAAGTGCCGCCCTCGCCGGCGACGTCCATCCAGTTGATCTCGGCCCAGGCTTTAAGCGTGCCGGCGGCGAGGTAGACGAGCAGGCCGGCGTTGGCGGCCAGTACCAGGCCGACCAGCGTAAGGGCGTGCTGTTTGAACAGGGGGCTGGGGCGCATGGGGTGTCCTGTGAGTGTGTTGTTGCCTGTGCTGGCACCGTCGCCGGCACAGGCAGAGCAGCATGCAAGGCGTTTATCTCAATTCGATGACGCTCACTTGCCGCGGGCCGTGCACGGCAGCCCGTCCGGCCCTACGCTGGCCTTGCAGTAACGTTCGTTGGCCAGCGCCAGCTTGGGTTCCTGCAGGAACTTGCGCCCTTTGGCATCACGCGTGATATCGAACGCGTCGTATAGCTGGTCGTCAGCCGAATAGGTGCGCACCTGCAGGCGGTTCTGCTCGACCGTGATGGTCTGGTACAGCTGGGTGTCTTCGGCCGTGCGGTCCGGCTGGTGGCGGGCGCGGTCGTTCAGGCCATACATCTTCGAGCCGGTCACCGAGACCATGTACACCGGGCCGATTGCCTGTCTGGCCTGCTGTGCAGCACGCGTGGCCTGGCGCCCTTGGGCGTGGGTCAGGCGGCTGTAGCAGTGGTCGTGGCCTTGCAGTACCAGGTCGACCTTGTAGCGCTCCAGCAGCGGTTGCCAGGCGGCCTTGAGCGGTTCGGTATCGTCGGGGCGCGCACAGGTATAGACCGGCTGGTGCATGACCACGATGTTCCACTGCGCCTTGCTGCTTTTCAGGGTTTGCTCCAGCCAGTCGGTCTGTACTTGCAGGGTGCCCAGGTCGAGCGCCGAGGTGCCGTCCAGCACCACGAAGCGCACATTCTGGTAATCGCTGAAGTAGCTGGTTGCCGCCACACCCGGGGCACCGTTGCGCGGCAGGGCGAACTGCGCCGTTACATGAGGGCTGAGGCTACGGCTTTCGCTGCCATCGGGGTTGAGGGTTTCCAGGTACTCGTGGTTGCCGAACGCGGTGAGCTGTGGGATGGCAGCGTACGACCAGCCGCCGGCCTGGTTCCATTCACCCCATTCATCGTCGTGGGCGAGGTCGTCGCGCGATGCCACCAAGTCACCAGCGTGCACCACCAGGGCAGGGTGCGCCACGCTGCGCAGCGCCTGGCGAATGGTGCGCGAGGCGATGGCGAGGATGTCGTTCTGGGTGTCGCCCAGGTAGATGAACGAGAACGGCGCGAACGTGGCCTTGGCCGTGCGGAACTGGTGCCATTCGCTCCAGCCCGCGCTGCCCTTGAGCCGGTAGACGTAGGCGGTGTCTGGTTGCAGGTGTTCCAGGCGCACCTGGTGGTAGTTGGCTGGGCCGTTGTCGCTGTCCAGGCGCTGGGTGCTGCCACTCAATGGGCTGGCCTTGGCTGCCAGCGCAGGGCCGGCGAGGGCGGGGCCGAGCTCCAGCACCGCGTCGGCCTGGGCCAGGTCGGTGCGGTAACTGATGGCCATCTGCGTGGCGGCGTTCTGGCCGGGGGTGAGCACGATACGGTCGGCCAGCTTGCCGGCGGCGTAGGGCAGGCCGGCGGAGCGCGGGATCGGAAGAGGGTCATTGGCCTGGGCATGAGCCTGTGCGGCGCAGAGCAGGGCGGCCAGTAGCAGGGGGCGGTGCATGGGGTTTCCTCGATGAGCCCGGAAGGCGTGATGGGCGCAAAGGAAACAAAGGCGAATGACGGTTCTGTTACCGGGCGGGGGGTCGATTTGGCTCAGCTGATCGTCAGGAAAAAACGCGATTTCAAGTGGTCGGTAACGGCCCAGGGCCCCCAGACCGGCCCCACAGCTGCGCCGCAGGTTTGCAGGGCATCGCCAGGGCCGCAGCGGGCCTCAGGTCATATCAGCTCAAATTGCGCCGAAAACGATGTTAAAGCCGCGTTTTCAAGCCGCCCAGCCCAGCGCTGTCACGCAAGTGCCACACACACTTTCTAGCTTTCGCAGCCATTCCCGGGTTCATCGGGTCACTGCAAGCGAGGGTTTCAAGGTGGCAATGCCGTTTCGTCACATCCGCAACGCCGGATTCCGGGTCAGCCTGCTGGCCGTTGCCATTACCACCGCCCCAGCCTGGGCGGAAGATGCGGTCGAGCGGGTCGAGGTGATCGGCCAGGCGGCGAGCATCGACAAGGCGCTGCGCGAGCAGAAAAGCGCCGACAGCATCAAGAGCGTGGTGCATGCCGATGGTGTTGGCCAACTGCCCGACGACAATGCCGCCGAAGCCCTGCAGCGCATCCCCGGGCTGTCGGTGGAGCGCGACCAGGGCGAGGGCCGCTTCGTCAGCGTCCGCGGTATCGCCCCGGACCTTAACAGTGTGACCATCAACGGCACCCTGGTACCGGCCCCCGAGGGCGACCGCCGCGCCGTGGCGCTGGATGTGCTGCCCGCCGAGCTGGTGCAGTCGCTGTCGGTGGTCAAGACCCTGACCCCGGACATGGACGCCAACTCCCTCGGCGGCACCATCGAAGTCGAGAGCCTGTCGGCGTTCGACCATGACGGGCTGTTCTACACCCTTACCGGCGAAGCCAGCCACGACACCAACGTCAGCCGCGACAGCCCGAAGTTTTCCGGCGCGGTCAGCGACCGCTTCAGCCTGGGAGACGGCATCAACAACTTTGGCGTGGCTGCGGCGTTTAGCTGGCAGAAGCGCAAGTTTGGCTCGGACAACGTCGAAACCGGCGGTAACTGGGATTTCGAGGACGGCGCCCGGCTGGAAGAGGTCGAGGCCCGCGACTACCAGATTACCCGTGAGCGCACCGGCCTGGGCCTGAACTTCGATTACCAGCCGGATGACTTCTCCAGCTACTACCTGCGCACCCTCTACAGCAAGTTCAAGGACACCGAGACGCGCAACGCCCAAGGCCTGGAATTCGCCGACCCGCAGGGTCCCGGCCAGCGTGGCGAGGCCGAAGGCTGGCGCGACTTGAAATCGCGCGAGGACACCCAGGAAATCCAGTCCTACGTACTTGGCGGCGAGCGCATCCTCGACCAGTGGACCATCAGTGCCCAGGCCGGCTACAGCCAGGCCACCGAGCACGATCCGGCTGGCATTGCCGGCGCCAGGTTCGTCGGTGATTTCGACGAGGTCGGCTTCGACGGCACGCGCAAGCCACGGCTGAGCGTGGGCAACGACTTCTACGACCCGGCCCGGTTCACCCTCGACGAAGTGGAGTGGGAGAAGGTTGACGGCAAGGACCAGGAAAAGAACATCCGCCTGGACCTTGCCCGCGACTACGAATTCGCCGACGCCTCGCAGGTCAAGTTTGGCGGCAAACTCAGCCGCCGCGACAAGACCAGCGACACCGAAACCTGGGCCTATGACGGGTTCGATGACATCAGCCTTGCCGATTATCAGGGCAGCAATGTCGACTACGCCCTGGGCAACTTCGGCAACGGCGTCAGCGCCAGCGCAATCAAGGGCCTGATCAGTAACCTCGACCGTGCAGCCTACTACGATGAGGAAGCCTCGCGGATCAATGATTTCGACATGAGCGAGGACATCAACGCGGCGTACCTGATGAACACGCTGGACATCGGCGACTGGCGCCTGATTGCCGGTGTGCGTTACGAAGGTACCAGGTTCGAGGCCAAAGGTACTGGCCTGCGCGACGGTGTGTACGAGAACGTCAGCAGCAACAATCGCTATGACCACTGGTTGCCAGGCCTGCACGCCCGCTACCAGTTGTCGCCGGCCACGGCCATTCGGGCCGCCTGGACCAACACCGTGGTACGGCCAACCTTCGGCCAGCTGGCGCCGGGTTTTGTCATCGATGAGAACGATGCGTCGTTCGGCAACCCCGAACTCAAACCGCTGGAGTCGATGAACTTCGACCTGGGCATCGAGCACTACATGGGCCGCGCCGGCACCGCCTCGGCGTTCCTGTTCTACAAAGACATCGACCATTTCATCTACAGCACCGACCTGGCGGGCACTGGCGCATGGGTGGACTTCGACGAAGCGCTCACCTTCGAGAACGGCGGGGGCGCCAAGCTGTATGGCCTGGAGCTGGCCTACTCGCAGAAGTTCGACTGGCTGCCGGCACCCTGGAACGGTTTGCTGCTGGGCGCCAACCTAACCCTGAGCAAGTCTGATGCAACCCTGCAAGGGGCCACCGGCAAGCGCAGCATCGACCTGCCCAATCAGTCCGACACAGTGGGCAACTTCATGGTCGGCTGGGAAAACGACCGCTTCAACATGCGCCTGGCCGCCAACTACAAGTCGGGCTACCTGCTGGAGCTGGGGGCCATCGACGACAAGGCCCACGACCAGTATGCCGATGACCAGCTGCACGTGGACTTCAAGGCAGGCTACTTCCTGACCCCCGAGCTGCAGTTGACCTTCGAGGCGCAGAACATCACCGACGAGTCCTATTACGTGTACAGCGGCCACCGTCGCTACAACGCCCAGTACGAAGAATACGGCCCGACCTACAAGGTCGGCCTGACGCTCACCCACTTCTGACCGCACCCTTCAGGGATATTGCCTGCTCATGCGTATGTTCACTTTGTCCATGCTGGGGCTATACATCGCCTTGGCCCACGCCGGTGCCAACGCGGCGCCGAGCTTCACACTCGACCGCAACGTCATCGACAGCGAAACCAGCCACTGGCTGGCTCCAACGCCGGCGCTCAAGCAGGCCGAACGCCTGCAACTGACCGCCAGGGCGCTGCAGCTGGTTGACCGCCAGGGCCGCGTACTTGGCGAGTTGCCGGGCCGCTTCGAAACCCTTGACCACCGCACCGATGGCACCGGCCTGATGGTCGCCACCGTCGACAAGAAGCGTCAACAGGCGTTGCTGGCCCGCTTCGATGCACAAAGCGGTTGGGGCTCCCCGCGCTACTTGCCCAAGACCCGCTATGCCATCGAGGGCCTGTGCCTGTACCGCGATAGCGCCGCCAACGACTTCCTGTTCCTGGTTGGCGAGGAGGGCATCGGTGAGCAGTGGCTGGTCGCCGAACATGGCCAGCCGCTGGCCGAGGCACGCCAGGTGCGCGCCCTGAGCCTGCCGCCGCAGAGCGCGTTCTGCCAGGCGGATGATGCAAGCCATAGCCTGTACGTAAACGAAGAAAACGTCGGCCTGTGGCGCTACGAAGCTGCTGCCGAAGCACCCCTGGTGCGCGAGCCGGTGGACCTGGTGGCACCGTTCGGAAGCCTGGCCAAGGCCGCCGCCGGCGTGGCCCTGGTGCCCGGGGGCCTGATGCTGCTGGACCCGATCGCCAATGCCTTGCACCTGTACCAGCGCCGCGCCGGGCAATGGCTGCGTGATGGAGCCCTGAGCTTGCCAGGGCTGAAAGAGCCGGAGCAGATCAGCGCCCGTGTGAACGACAAGGGCCTGGAACTGTTGCTGGCCGACGACCAGGGTACGCACCTGGCGACGCTGGGCTGGAAGCCAACGCCAGCGCCGATTGCGCCTGCAGTGGTACAGATCAAGGCGCAGGTCCAGACCGACGGCGTGCCCAGCCTTGGCGATGCGGCGGACGACCCGGCGATCTGGGTCAACACGCGCCAGCCCGAACTGAGTCGGGTACTGGGTACCGACAAGAAAGGCGGGCTGCTGGCCTACGACCTGCACGGCAAGCAGCTGCAGGACCTGCGTGTGGGCCGCCTGAACAATGTGGACGTGCGCAAGGGGTTCCAGCTTGGCGAACGTGAGGTCGACCTGGCTGTGGCCAGCAACCGTGACCGCAACAGCCTGCACCTGTTTGCCATCGACCCGGCCAGCGGCCAGTTGAGCGACATCGGCCAGGTGCCGACGGAGCTCAAGGAAATCTACGGCGTTTGCCTTTTCAAGGATGCCGATGCGGCCATTCACGCCATCGCCAATGACAAGGATGGCCGCTTCGTTCAATACCGCCTCGACGGCAGTAGCGGCCAGGCAGGTGGCACCTTGGTGCGCAGTTTCAGCACCGCGACCCAGTCGGAAGGTTGCGTGGCCGACGACCGCAACCAGCGCCTGTTCATCGGCGAAGAAGACCTTGCGGTCTGGGCACTGGACGCCCGTGGCGATGGCCCGACCCGTCTGGACAACGTGATCGGCGTGGGCGGCCTGGTCAAGGACGACATCGAAAAGCGCTTCCGTTACCAGCCCCGGATGGTGAACGGGCAGGCGGTGGCGGTGGCCAATGTCAAAAATACCTTCACCTACAAGATTCGATGAATCCCGGCCGGAGGGGCATGTGCGTGGCGATCATGAAGTGCGCGGTGGGCTTTGTTCAAGAAACTCTGAATCATTTTCCCCTGGCGGGAGTCGACCGAATGAAGCCCACAGACGGAGAACGTTCATGTCAAAACCCGATGACTCAAGACCCCAAGGCGAGATCGACGACACCGAAGACCGCATGGGCTCAGTCCACGAGCTGGATTTCAGCGAGCGCCGCGATGAACGCCAGGGCCGTATCGGCGACGAGCGTCCGGACCGCGAGGTAAACGAGGAATTCCCGCCCCGGCGTGTCGCTGAAGGTGGCATGACCGGGGGCGAGGCTCTCAGCGACAGCCTGCACGAAGACAATGTCACCCTCGACGACATGAGCCCGGATACGTTGTTCGATGAGAGCGGCGCCCGTGATCCCTACGAGCCGGGAACGGATGATGGCCCGGCGGACAAGACCTTGCGCGAGGTAGGGGCCAACGAGATCGGTGGCGGCATCGGCCTGGACGAGGCTGAACTGGCTCGCTCCGCGCCATTGGATGGCGAACCCTGGACCGATGATGTGGCCTCTGAAGACGACCGCAGAGAGCCCTGATACACGAGCAACGCTGTTTCTGCTTGCACCGTGGGTGCTCGTGCCGCTGTCCGGCACGGGCACCCACGGTGCATCAGCGTTTCTCGGCAGCCAGGCCGGCCTGCTGGCGCAACGCCTTGGCACGCTTTTCGAGGATCAGGTAGGTGACCACCGCCAACAGCAGCGGGATCAGGTAGTACAAGGTCCGATAGCCTAGCAGTGCCGCGACCAGGGTGCCCTGGCCGATCTGGCCGTGGAGCAGGGCAAGGAACACGGTCTCCAGCACGCCAAGGCCGGCGGGAATATGCGCCACTACGCCAGCCACGCAACTGATCAGCAATACCCCCAACACGGAGGGATACATCAGCTCCGGCGGCAGCAGCAGGTGGATCAGTGCCGCCATCAGCGCCCAGTTGCTTGCGCCCAGCGCCAACTGGCACAACGCCAGGCGCAGGCTCGGCAGGGTTACATCATGGCCGCGCAGGCTCCACGTGCGCCGCTTGGCGAAGGCGCATGCGAGCAGGTAAGCCACCGCGACCGCCACCATCAACATGCCAATCAGGCGCAGGCCGCCAGAACCCACCGCCCAGCTTTCGGGCAGCTTGACCAGGCCCAAGGCGAACACCGTGCCGGCCAGCAGCAAATAGCCCATCCAGTTGGTCAACAGGCCCAAGGTGAGGATGCGGGTGATGGTCGCGGTATCCAGCCCCAGCCTGCCGTACAGGCGGTAACGCAGGGCTACGCCACCGACCCAGGTGGTGAAGCTGAGGTTGAATGCGTAGCAGACAAATGCCACTGGCAGCACCTGACGGGCAGGCAGGCGGTGGCCGGTGTAGGCACGGGCGAGCAAGTCGTAGCTGGCGAACACCAGGTAGCTGCACAGCGCCAGCAACAGGCCGAGGGCCAGGGTTGAGGGCCGGTATGCCAGCAGCGACTGGCGCACTTCGTTCCAGTCCAGATTGCGCGCCAGGGTGAACAGCAGCACCGGGATCAGTATCAGGAACAGCACGGTCAGAAGGCGTTTGCCCCAGGTCTTCCAATGTGGATTGGCCATCAGGTTTGGCCCTCGTGGTAGTCGACCGGGATTTCGCTGTCTGCTTGCAGCGACTGCAGGTGTTGCCTGTGTGCAGGGAACCAGCCGGCGATGCGCGGAAAATATCGGGTGAGGTGGAAGCCCAGGAAGATCAAGGGTGCACGCCACCAGTAGCCACGCACCGCACGTTCCAGGGTTACGGTCTTGCAATGCTCCTGGCTCAGCTCGCTCAAGTGGGTGTAAAGGCCATGGTTGAAAGCGCGGTCACGGACTACCAGGTTGGCCTCGAGGTTGAACGACAGGCTCAGCGGGTCAAGGTTGCTTGAGCCCACGGTGGACCAGTCGTCGTCCACCAGCGCCACCTTGCCGTGCAGCGGGCGCTTGCAGTACTCGTGGATGCGCACGTCGTCGCGCAGCAGGTAGTTGTAGAGCAGGCGCGAGAGCGCGCGGACCCAGCGCATGTCCGGTTGCCCCTGGAGGATCAAGGTCACCTCGACCCCGCGCCGGGCAGCGTTGCGCAGTTCGCGCAGCAGGCGATAGCCGGGAAAGAAGTAGGCGTTGGCGACCACGATGCGCCGCTTGGCCTGGCGGAAGGCTTGCAGGTAACAGACCTCGATATCGTTGCGATGGCGACCATTGTCGCGCTCCACCAGCACGGCGCTGGACGGGCCGGCAGCGGCGTTGGTCGGCTCCACTCGGGCCACGCTTTCCAGAACCGGCGCAAGCATTCTGCAGCAGGAGGCGTGCACCTGGGCAACCACGGGGCCGACGACTTCCACCGCATAGTCCTGCTTGGCCTGGGGCCCGAAGTCGCCAAGGTGGTCGGCGCTGTAGTTGATGCCGCCGATGAACGCGCGCTGCCCGTCGATCACCACGATCTTGCGGTGCAGGCGGCGGAACAGGTTGGTGCGCATGCCCGCCAGTCGTGGTTGCGGATCGAACGCGTGAAAGCGCACGCCGGCTGCTGTCATGGAGGAAATGAAATCGTCGGGAAGGTCTGCAGTGCCGTAGCCGTCAACCGCCACCTCGACCCGCACGCCACGCTGGGCGGCTTCGATCAGTGACTGGCGCAAGGCCTGGCCGACCTTGTCGTCGAAGATGATGAAGGTTTCCAGGAGGATTTCTTCGCGAGCCTCGGCCATGGCCTCGAACAAGCGGGGATAGTACTGCTCGCCATTGATCAGCAGTTCGACGTGATTGCCGTTGCTCCAGGGCTGCTTCATAGCGTCACCTCGGCTACCAGCGGGGCATGGTCGGAGAGGTGCGACCAGGGGTAGCTGGACAACACCCGCGCCTTGCAGGTTTGCGCATTGCGAAGGTAAATACGGTCCAGGCGCAGCAGGGGCAGGCGGGCCGGAAAGCTGCGCGCCGGTTTGCCGAAGGCTTCGATCAAGTGCCCCGAAAGCCGCGCATCGGCTTTCAGGCGCCAGTCGTTGAAGTCGCCGGCGACGATGACCGGCTCCTCTGGCGGAAGGCTCTCGAGCAATGCCATGAGCAGGCTGACCTGACGCTGGCGATGGTTTTCGCGCAGGCCCAGATGTACGCAAATGGCATGTAGCTGTTCATGGCCCGGTACTTCGAGCTGGCAGTGCAGCAGGCCGCGCTCCTCGTCGCCATGGACCGAAACGTCCAGGTTGTCGTAGGTGCGGATCGGGAATTTGGACAGCAGCGCATTGCCATGGTCGCCATGGGGGTAGGCCGCATTGCGCCCGTACGCGAACTGTGGCCACATGCTGTCGGCAAGAAATTCGTATTGCGGGGTTTGCGGCCATGCCGAGTGGCGCTCGGCATGGTGTTGGTGGCTGCCATGCACCTCTTGCAGGAACACCAGATCGGCGCCGGTGGCACGCACCGCCTCACGCAGCTCTGGCAGGATGAAGCGGCGGTTGAGCGGCGTGAAGCCTTTGTGAACGTTGAGTGTGAGCACCGTCAGGCGGTGCACGGCGGTGACCTTGTCGATAATGCAGTTGGGGGTGGGCAGGGTCCCGTTCATGGCTGCGCCCCCAGCCCCTTGCGGTAGGGCTTGTTGCGGGGTGGGCCATGGCGCCAACCGGAAATACCAATGCAGATTTCGCTCACGAGGGCTCCCTTTCGTTCGTGCACTCATCATTAGCGACCCGCGCAGTGGCAACAGGGTTCAGCAAGGTTGACGAGTGGAAGCGTGATGAAAGCGCTTCGACTGGCCACACCACGCTAGCGCTGCAGGTTATCCCGGGCGGCAGAGTCTCCATCCTCCTCAACAAGCGGCTGTGCGGCCGTTCCACAGCGGCTGCCCATCGCCTCATACGCCTTGCGAAGCTGATGGATCTGGCGGCTGTCGAGCGCTTCGAGATCCAGCACCGATTGCTCCGCAGTTTTTGTAGCGCGGATGAGTTCGTCGAGCTTCACGTGGATCATGTCGTTGTCCCGGTTCTGGGTGTTCTGGATAAGAAAAACCATCAGGAAAGTGATAATGGTCGTCGACGTATTGACGATGAGCTGCCAAGTGTCGTTGTAGTGAAACCAGGGGCCGGATGCAGCCCACATGGCAATCAGCACTACAGCGATGAGGAAGGTGCTCGGTTTACCGGCGTGCTTGGCGAGCCATTGGCAGAATTGCGCGAATTTCATGACTTTTCTCCAGTGATCTATAGCGTGTGACCACAGTGGAGCGCTAAAAGCTCTGTAGATGAGGGTGTGCAGCCCACGTACCCCATGAACTTGGCCTAGAGTTAACGACACAAAAGATGGCGCAATCAATTATCGCTAAGTGCCACAACTATTTTCATCGGTAGGGGTCATTGTCGAAGCAGGCAAAAAAATCGATGAGCCGGCCAGGCCTTTTTTTCAGGAGCAAACCGTACATGGCAGCACTGCAGAACAGCTCGTTGGAAGCAATCGTCGGTAATCAGCCGCAGTTGTTGGCGCAATGGCTCAGCGCCCTGGAAGCCACCGGCGCGACCCGCAATATCCGTGAGCATGACTTGCGCCAGGAAACCCGAGACTTCCTGCAACTGGTGATCGACGCGCTGCGCAAGGAGGCGGGTACGCAGATTGGCGTAGAAGAGTGGGAAGAAACGCGTCATTTCCTCGAAAAACTGTCTGCCAGCCGTGCGCAGGTTGGACAGGAATCGCACCAGACAGCCAATTTCATCTTCGCCCTCAAAGGCCCGCTATTCACACTGCTGCAGGCCCACTACCGCGACCAGCCCGCGCTGTTGGCCGAACAGCTGTGGGAAATATCCCAACTGCTCGATGCATTCGGCTTGCACACCATCCGTACTTATCAGAAAAACCGCGAAGCCGTCATCAAGCGCCAGCAGGAAGAACTGCTTGAGCTGTCCACCCCGGTGGTCAAACTCTGGGAGGGCGTACTGGCCCTGCCGTTGATCGGCACACTCGACTCGCAACGCAGCCAGACAGTGATGGAATCGCTGCTGCAGCGCATCGTCGATACCGGCTCCGAAATTGCCATCATCGATATCACCGGTGTGCCGACTGTCGATACCCTGGTCGCCCAGCACCTGCTCAAGACCGTGACAGCTATCCGCCTGATGGGCGCCGATTGCATCATCAGCGGTGTTCGCCCGCAGATTGCCCAGACCATCGTGCACCTGGGCCTTGATCTGGGCACGTTGACCACCAAGTCCAACCTTGCGGACGCCTTGAAGCTGGCGCTTTCGCGTCTGGGTACCAGCACTGGCGAGAAGGTGTGAGGCGATGGAGCGTATTCCCATTCTGCAAATGGGTGAATTCCTGCTGGTAACCATTCAGGTCGACATGCATGACCAACTGGCGCTGCGCCTGCAGGACGACCTTACCGACCGCATCGACCACACCTCGGCCCGCGGCGTGCTGATCGATATTTCCGCGCTGGATATGGTCGATTCGTTCATCGGCCGCATGATTGCCAGTATCTCCGGCCTTTCCCGGATCATGGATGCCGAAACGGTTTTGGTCGGTATGCAACCCGCGGTGGCCATCACCCTCGTGGAGCTTGGCCTGACCCTGCCCGGCGTAAGCACAGCACTGAATGTCGATCGCGGCATGCACCTGTTGCGCCAGCGGGTAGGCCACTCATGAGCATCCGCCAAAGCGGCAGCCAGCCGGTACGCCTGGAGCAGGACGTGGTACTGGCCCGTCAGCTGACCCGCAAGATTGCCACCGACTGCGGCATGCGGTTGGTCGACCTCACCAAACTGGTCACGGCTGTCAGTGAGCTGGCACGTAACACCGTGGTATACGGTGGCGGCGGTGACATGGACTGGGAAGTCATCGAGGAAGCCGGGCGGGTAGGCCTGCGCTTGGTATTTCGTGACGAGGGGCCGGGTATCGCCGACGTCAAACTGGCGCTTACCGATGGCTGGACGTCCGGCGGCGGGCTGGGCCTGGGGTTGACCGGCGCGCGCCGACTGGTAGACGAATTCGAACTGGACACCACCCCCGGGCAAGGTACCCGGGTAACGATCACACGATGGGCCTGAACCTGGCAGCGAGTTTGACCCAGGTGCTGCGCCTTGATGACCCCAGCCAGGTCGGCCATGCCCGGCGTGTTGCCCAGAGGCTGGCCGAGCAGCTTGGTTTCACTGCCGCCGACGCCGGCCGGGCGGCCATTGTCGCCACTGAGCTTGCCAGCAATGTGCTCAAGCACGCCGAGCGTGGTGAATTGCATCTTCGCGTTCTTGCGCATGACGCCCACCCGGGTATGGAACTGGTGGCGGTGGACCGTGCACAAGGGTTCGACCTGGCCAACTGCCTGGCCGATGGCTACTCCACCGGCGGCACCCAAGGCATCGGGCTGGGGGCGGTCAGCCGCCTGGCGCAGGTATTCGATGTGCATGCGGACGCGAAGGGCGCGGTGGTACTGGCGCGCCTCTACCGGCAGGGCCATACGGGCAGGGACATACGCATTGGCGTGACCCAGCATTCGCTGCACGATGACCCGGCCTGCGGTGATAGCTGGCATGTGACGCTGGCCGAACAACGTATCAGCGCAGTACTGATCGATGGGCTTGGCCATGGCGAGGAGGCCGAGCGTGCGGCCAAGGCGGGTGTGCAGGCCTTTACCCTGGCGCCCTTCAGCGCGCCGGAGCAGTTGCTTGGCGAACTGCACCATGCCATGGCCGGCACCCGCGGCGGTGCGGTTGCCATCGCCCGGTACGATGGTGCTGTTGACCACCTGTCGTTCATCGGCATCGGCAATATCGGCGCAACCTTGGTCGGCCGCGAACGGCCGCGCGGCCTGGCCTCGCACCCCGGCATCGTCGGTGGGCAATACCGCAAGGGCCAGGTGTTCGACTACGCTCACGTGAAAGGAAATCTGTTGATCATGTTCAGTGACGGCCTGCAGTCGCGTTGGAGCCTGCAAACCTACCCCGGCCTCGTGCACCGCCACCCGGCGGTCATCGCTGCCGTGTTGCATCGCGATTTCTGCCGTGGGCGGGACGATGTGACGGTGTTGGTCATCGACCTGGAGACCGTGCATGGCTGAATCATCCAGCAACAGTGTCGAGCAGGCCGACCTCATCGCCCGGTTGCAGGCGGAAAACCAGGCGCTGCGCGCCGAACTGGAGGACACCAACCAGGGAGTGCTGGCGCTGTATGCCGAGCTGGACACCCAGGCTGAGCAACTGCGCCAGGCTTCGGACCTGAAAAGCCGCTTCCTTTCCTACATGAGCCACGAGTTCCGCACGCCGCTGGGTTCGATCCTGAGCATCACCAGCCTGCTCGCCGACGAGGTGGACGGGCCGTTGAGCAAGGAGCAGCAGTTGCAGGTGGCGTTCATCAGCACGGCAACGCGAGAGCTGGGCGACATGGTCGACGACCTGCTTGACCTTGCCAAGATCGAAGCTGGCCGCATTACCATTTCGCCTGCCTGGTTCGATATGCTCGACCTGTTTGCGGCTTTGCGCGGCATGTTCCGCCCGATCGTCGACACCGGCGCGGTGGACCTGATCTTCGAAGAGCCGCAAGGCCTGCCGAAGATGTATACCGATGACAAGAAGCTGGCGCAGATCCTGCGCAACTTCATTTCCAACGCCCTGAAATTCACCACCTGTGGCGAGGTGCGTGTGTCGGCGCAGCTGGTGGGTAGCGACCAGGTGCGTTTTGCCGTGAGCGATACGGGTATCGGGATTGCCCCCGAGCTGCTCGGTGGTTTGTTCGAAGATTTCGCCCAGATTGACTCGCCGCTACAGAAACGCTTGCGTGGCACGGGGCTGGGGCTGTCGCTGTGCAAGCGTTTTGCGGCGCTGCTGGGCGGCGAGGTGGGAGTTGAAAGTACGCCCGGCAGCGGATCATCGTTCTTTGTCATCCTGCCTATGGCGCTGGCTCAGGAGAGCGCTGATGAACGCTGACATCCGCCTGCTGATCGTTGACGACAATGTCGCCACACGCTATGCGCTGCGTCGCCGGCTGGCATTGCATGGATATACCGTGACGGAGGCAGGCACCGGTGGCGCGGGGCTGGCGCTGATCGGTAGCGAGCATTTCGATGCCCTGATCCTGGACGTCAACCTGCCGGACATGAGCGGCTTCGATATCGTCCGCCTGCTGCGTGCCAAGCCCGAGACCGCCTTGCTGCCGGTGATCCACGTGTCGGCGGCGTCGATCCAGACGGGTGACATCATTACCGGGCTAGACGCAGGCGCCGATGCCTACCTGGTTCACCCCGTGGATGCCGATGTGCTGGTGGCCACGCTGCGTACCTTGCTGCGGGTGCGCGACACCGAGCGGGCCTTGCGGGACAGCGAGGCCAGTTTTCGGGAAATCTTCACCAATGTGTCAGCCCCGATCGCCGTAATTGACGACAGGCTGAAGGTGCATGAATGCAACCATGCCTTCGAGCAGCTGACCCAGGACAATCACAACCCCGAGGCGCTGCAGCAATGCTTTGCCGAAGACCAGCAAACCGTCATCGCCGAGTTGCGTCAGCACCTGCTGGCGGGGCAGCGCTGGCGTGGCACGTTGGCCATGCACGTGGGCGGCATGCCCAGGGATACCGAATGGCAGCTATCGCCCTACCGGGCGCCTGGGTTGTGCCTGGTGTTCGTCGAAGACGTCACCGAGCATCGCCACCGCGAGCGCTCGCACCTGGCGCGCCTTGAGGACGCCAACACCCAGTTGGCCCGGGAAACGGCCCAGCGCGAACAGACCGAGGCGCAGCTGCTGCAACTGCAGAAGATGGATGCCCTGGGCAGTCTTACTGGTGGCATCGCCCATGACTTCAACAACCTGTTGACCGGCATCATCACCAGCCTGGAGCTGATTCGCAAACGGGTGGCAGAGAGCCGTATCGAAAAGGTCCCTGCATACGCCGACGCGGCCCTGAGCTCTGCCATGAGCGCTGCCTCGCTGACCCATCGGCTGCTCGCCTTCGCACGGCAGCAGCCTCTGGACACGCGGCCGGTGGACATCAACGAGCGGGTACGCTCGCTGGAAGAACTGATCAACCGCACCATCGGTGAGAGAATCGTGCTGAAACTGGAGCTGTCCCGTGAGCCGACGATCGCACTGGTAGACCCGATCCAGCTGGAAAGCGCGGTGCTCAACCTGGTGATCAATGCCCGCGATGCCTTGGCCAAGGGCGGGCATATCTGGGTGAATACGGCGGCGAGCTTCTCACTCGGCGACCCCAACCTGCAGGACGGCCCTTATGTTGCGGTGACGGTACGCGATGATGGCTGTGGCATCGCGCCAGAGCTGCTGGAAAAGGTATTCGACCCGTTTTTCACCACCAAGCCGTTAGGGCAGGGTACCGGGCTTGGGCTGTCGACCATCTACGGTTTTGCTCGCCAGTCGGGCGGACACGTGGCGATCCACAGCGTGCCGGGGCGGGGCACTGAAGTCATCCTCATGCTGCCCGCCAGCAACCAGCAGGAATCCTGCGAGCAGCGCATGCCGCAAGCCGATCAGCAAGGGGCCGGTGAACATGTGCTGGTGGTGGAGGACATGGCCTCGGTACGCCTGTCAGTGGCAGAAGTGCTGGCCGATGCCGGGTACCGGTGCACCTTGGCCGAAACCATCGAGCAGGCACTTGACCATCTGCGTGAAGAGGCCGGCATTCAGTTGCTGCTCACCGATGTCGGCCTGCCTGGGATCAGTGGGCGCGAGCTTGCCGATATGGCGCGGGCCTATCGCCCAAGGTTACCGGTGCTGTTCATGACCGGCTATGCGGAGACGGCCCTGGACCGCCAGGCGTTTCTGGGCAGTGGGATGGACATGCTGATCAAGCCGTTCCAGATCAGCGAACTGCTCGCCAAGGTACGCCGGGCACTTGATCAGGCGACATGAAGGGCATGGCTGATTGTTTCGGCGTTGCTTCGACTGTGTGAGCGCAAGCTGCGAATACCGGCCAGCCCGAGTCGGGTTATCGCAGTGGAACGACGCGTCGCAACGGAAAGTCAAAAGCTGATCGACAACTCTACCAGGCCACCTGCGCAGATGACCTTCATCGTCTGGTTCGCCATGCTGGGCATGGTCTTGCTGCTACTCGCGCTTTCATCCTCCTATCTACGCTGGATGCCGGTGACATCCTCTGTGGTGTGCCTTGCCCTGGGCGTCGGGCTCGGATCGTCCGGGCTGGGCTTTCTTCATCTGGATGTCAGCAAGTCCAGTGAGTGGATGGAGCACCTGACCGAGGTCGCAGTGCTTTTTTCGCTGTTCTTCAGCGGTTTGAAGCTGCGCCTGCCCTTGCATGACCGCCGATGGTTGGCCGCGTTTTACCTGGCAGGGCCTGTGATGATGATGTGCATCGGTGGCGTAACGCTGGTGTTGCACTACGGCCTGCACCTGGAATGGGGTGTTTCGGTGCTGATCGGGGCGATCCTCGCACCCACAGACCCAGTGCTTGCGACACTGGTGCAGGTGGCCGATGCACAGGACGAAGATCCTGTGCGTTTCAGCTTGTCCGGGGAGGCGGGCCTGAACGATGGAGTGGCCTTTCCCTTTGTCATCCTTGGGTTGTTCCTGCAACAGAACACCGGGCAGGCCTGGCTCGCTGACTGGTTGATGAAGGACATGCTATGGGCAGTAACTGCTGGTTTGCTTCTTGGCTACTGGATGGGGCGCGGGCTGGGCAAACTTACGCTGTTCCTGCGGCTGCGCAACGACGACAGTACCGTATCGCCCAATGATTACCTGGCCTTGGCATTGATCGCGCTGGCCTATGTGCTCGCCGAATCGATTCAGGCCTACGGGTTTCTCGCGGTGTTTGCTGCGGGGCTGGGCTTGCGCCAGGCGGAGGTTCACACGTCCAGCAGCCCACAACAGCCGGCCGCCGAACACCTTGTGCAGCCGGTGGTAGGCCATCAGCATGTAGCGCCGGAGTTGGCCGTGACAGGTGATGTGAAAGGGCTGGACGATTCTCAGGTTGCAGCGGGGATCATGCTGGGGGACATGCTGGCCTTCGGAAGCCTGATCGAGCGAGCAATGGAGGTGTTCCTCGTGACCTTGCTCGGGGTGGTGCTGATAGAGCATTGGGACTGGCGGGCGTTACTGGTCGCCGGTGCGTTGTTCCTGCTGATTCGTCCCTTCAGCATTGCCCTGTTCCCCATTCGGGGGCTGGTGGATATTCGGCAACGTGGGCTGCTTGGATGGTTTGGCATCCGCGGTATCGGCAGTTTCTACTACCTTTTCCATGCCCTTAACCATGGGCTGCTCCCAGGCTATGCGGTACTGAGCACCAACCTGGTGTTGTCAGTGGTGGCGTTGAGCATCCTGCTGCACGGGTTGAGCGTTCAGCCGCTGCTTGCCCGATACGAAGCATGGAAGAAGCGGGCGTCATGAGGACATGGACAGTGCCGGGTCGGCGCTGGCAGTAATATCAGCGAGCGCCACCGGCGTTAATCCACACTGCATATGCCGACTTCAATGCTTGTGGGAGGTGAGGCAGTTCCCGCTTCATCGCTGTCCGCCCTTGAGCGGTGGGTACCCACTCCGTCAACCAGGCGACCAGCAATACCCGGGTAAGGGGGCAGGGCGCCACCTGGCGTTCGAGCTCATCGGCGATCTCGCCGAGCCATTCGAGCTCTGCGTCCAGTTGCATGATCGGATCAGTCATGAAAGTCGCTCCGTGGATTCAAGCGGTACCTGACAAGAACAGAGTGTTGTACTGACAGTAAGGTTCAGTGGCCCCGTAATTATCGACTAGCGCTGGAACAGAACTGCCTGGGAATAGCGCTCCGACTGAACCTGCATCGTGTCGGCCGGGTCGCATGTTCACATTCACAGCAAAAGGAAGTTGGCGATGAAAGCGATGACTCGACTGTTCACTGGCTTGGCATTGGTAGGTGCCATGGGTGCTTCTTGCGCGTGGGCTGATACGCCCGATGCTGACTGGAAGGTCAGCAAGGATCAGGCTGAAGCCACGTTGAAAGGCGCCGGCTACACGCAAATTACCAAGATCGAAGCCGACGACGGCCACTGGGAAGGTGAAGGCATGAAGGCTGACGGCAAGCAGTACGAATTCCAGGTTGATCCGCACGACGGCAAGATCATCAAGGATGAACTGGATAACTGATCGCCTGGTGGTGAAGGGTTGCCCGCGCTCGCCTAGCCAGATCGCTGATCCGGCTAGGCGTGTTTGATTCAAGCGGCGGGCCGCTCGCTCTTGAGCACTTTTTTCTGGGTCTCCATGGCGCGCCCCAGCGCCTCTAATTGATCTTTACCGAGCAGCTTCTTCGCGGTGGGGAAGAGCTCGCCTTCCTCTTCCTCGATGTGATGCTCAAGCAGCTCTTTCATCACCTTCACTCGACCTGCGAATTCGAGCGTGCCGGTCTGGGTTTGAAGCAGGTCAGGGAGTACCAGTGCGTCAACTGTCCGGTGTTCTTCTTTGGCCTCGTAATACATCTTGGCCTCCTCTTTACCACCGGCTTGCTTGATCGCTGGATAGAGAATGTCCTCTTCCAACGCGGTGTGGACTTGCAGTTCCTGCTCAATGCGGTGCAGCAAGTCAGCGCGTTTTTTTACAGCACGTTCAGTGGTCGATGAGAGTTCTTCCAGCAGTTTCTTGACCACTTTATGATCTTGAATCAGCAGATCGATGGCATTCATGGAGGTACCTCGTCACGGGCGGATAAATACTGGCTTCCCAGGAGTTGAGTGGCCGACAGCGGCAGGGTTCAACAAGGATGATGATTGGCGTAGGGCCGATCTGTTTCGAGGCCAGCCACAGCTGGCCTCGGTATTGTCATCAGAGGATGGGTTTCCCGCCGGTTACTCCGTACCGTGAGCCCGAGATGTAACTCGCTTCATCAGAGCCCAACAAGACGTAGATCGGGGCTACTTCCACCGGTTGCCCAGGCCGCCCCATCGGGTAGCTCGAACCGAAGTTTCTGACGGCTTCATCGGGCATGGTGGCAGGAATCAGCGGCGTCCAGATCGGGCCGGGTGCTACGCTGTTGACCCGAATGCCTTTCTTGCCCAACAGTTGGGCAAGGCCTGCGGTGAAGTTGGCAATGGCGCCTTTGGTGGCGGCATACGCCAGCAGGCTGGGTGACGGATCGTCAGAGTTGACCGAGCTGGTGTTGATGATCGAACCGCCTCTTGGCATCGAGGGCAACGCCCGCTGGCAGATGCGGAAAATGGCGGTGATGTTGGTATCGAAGGTCTTCACCCATTCATCATCGTCAATCTCGTCCAAGCCCTCATGAGCCATCTGGAACGCGGCGTTGTTGACCAGAATATCGATACGACCGAACTGCGCCACGGTCTTGTCGACGATGTCGTAGCAGTGCTGTTTCTGCGCAAGGTCGCCTGGCAGCAGCAGGCATTGGCGGCCAGCGGCTTCGACCCAGCGCGCCGTCTCCTGCGCATCTTCGTGCTCATTCAGATAGGCAATGGCAACGTCAGCACCTTCGCGAGCGTAGGCAATCGCTACTGCACGCCCGATCCCGCTGTCGGCGCCGGTGATCAAGGCGATTTTGCCTTCCAGGCGGTTGTGGCCGGTGTAGGTTTGCTCACCACAATCCGGATACGGTTCCATTTTGCGTTGTGAGCCCGGCACGCTTTGTGGTTGGGACGGGAATGGAGGGGTAGGGTAGTCGATCATGGAAGATGCTCCTGCAGTTGGGAACGGTCATTACCGTTCGAAGCGTGCGCGAAGCCAGCGTTTAGGTGGGTCATCGGTCTACGCGACGAGCGGTTGGCAAGCGCATTCCCAATGAATTTTCGGTCAGCAGAGTACTCTATCCCTGACGGGTCTTGCGCTGTAATGGGCGAGGCATACGATATCCAGGAGTATCCACGTGCCTCGAATCATCACGCCCACCACGCCGGAACACGAAATCGACCAAAGGAATGCGAAGCTGTTCGGTACGCCGAAAGAGCGGCTGGATTTCTATCGGCGCGAAATCCAGTATGAAACCACCATTCTGGCCAACCGCACTGACGCTTATCTCGCTGCCCAGTCGTTCCTGGTGATCGCGTTCGTATCATCGATGAGCAACCTGAACCAGAGCTGGGGCGAAATGTTCACCTTGATGGTGCCGGCTTTTCTCGCACTGCTTGGCGTGCTAAGTACGTTGAATGCCTGGCCAGGCATCCGTGCCGCCTTCCGGATCATCGAGCACTGGCAGATGAAACAGAGCCACTTGCTGCGCAGCGAGCCGATGATGGGCCTGGCCTATGACGAGTCGCCGTTGTTCTGCGAGGCAGAAACCTCTCAGGCGGGGCACCGCAAATCACTGCTGTTTTCCCTGCGCACGCCCTGGATCTTCCTGTGCTTCTGGATTTTGCTGGGCAGCTATTCGGTTTATATCCAGCTGGCATGACCAGCGCCTTCTGGTCGGCGTCAAATGCGACCAGGGGGCGCTGGAAAGAAGCACACTCAGCTTGCCAGTGCCTTGATCAATTGCTCATTGAAGGCGGGGATATCATCTGGCTGGCGGCTGGTGATCAGGTTGCCGTCCACCACCACCTGTTCATCTACCCACGTGCCACCCGCGTTGCGGATGTCGTCCTGCAGTGTCTTGTAGCTGGTCATGCGCTTGCCTTTGGCCAAGCCACTGGACACCAGCAACCAGGCACCGTGGCAGATGACGGCCAGCGGCTTGCCAGCCGCGTCATGGCTTTTTACCAGATTCTGCGCGGCAGAAATGATGCGGATGGTGTCGGAGTTCTGCACGCCGCCAGGCAGCACCAAGGCGTCGTAGAGGTCGAGGTCGGCGCCCTCGAACGTCGCATCTACGGTGAAGGCGTCGGCGGGCTTGTCATGGTTCCAGCCCATGACCGTACCTTCTTTTTCGCCCAGAATATCAACCACCGCACCGTTGTTTTCCAGTGCCTCGCGCGGGCCGGTCAGTTCCACCTGCTCGAAGCCATCAGTGACCAGAAACGCCACGCGTTTGCCGTTCAGTTGTGCACTCATCGTTTAGCTCCTTTTACCTATAGACCTCAGATAGGGGCCGGCACGGCGAGGTAAAGTTCCAGCGCGGTGCTCAGCGGCTCACATCAGCGGTGCATGCGTTGCGAGCGGGTGATGAAAAAACTTCGAGGCCATGTCCCCTTCATATGTGGTCAGGGCCCAGGGTGCCCGCCGCAGCGCCTGGTACGAGGATGACCTTGCGGCAGTCGTCCTGCTTCTGATCGAACATCTTGTAGCCCATGGCCGCTTCTTCGAGTGCCAGGCGGTGGGTGACGATCAGTTCCGGTTGCAGGCGTCCTGCCTGGATGTGCTCCAGCAGCTCCGGTAGGTATTTCTGGACATGGGTCTGGCCCATCTTGAAAGTCAGACCTTTGTCGAAGGCGTCGCCGAACATGAAGGCATGGATGAAGCCGGCGTAAACACCTGGGACGCTGACAACGCCGCCGCGACGCACTGCAGCAATGCTCTGGCGCAGCGCCTTGCCGCTGCTACCTTCGATCTTCAGTGCCGTCATTACTGTTTCGGCAGTGCTGCCTTTGGCTTCAAAGCCAACCGCATCGATTACCGCATCAACGCCACGCATGCCTGACGTGTGACGGATGATGCTGTCAGCGGGATCGTCGTCCTGCTCAAAGTTGATGGGGACAACACCGTAAGCTTTCTGGGCATACGCCAGGCGGTAATCGTTGTCATCGACCATGAAGATGGTCTGGGCACCGAGCATTCGTGCACAGGCGGCACTCAGCAACCCCACTGGCCCGGCGCCGTAGATGGCAACCGATGAACCCTGGCCAATCTCGGCATTGATGACCGCCTGCCACGCGGTCGGCAGAATATCGGACAGGAAAAGGACCTTGTCATCGGCCAGGTCGGTGGGGACCTTGAAAGGGCCGACGTTACCTTTGGGTACCCGGACGTAGTCAGCTTGACCGCCAGGGATGCCGCCATATAAATGACTGTATCCAAACAGTGCCGCGCCCGGAGGAATGCCCTTCTTGTTGACGATTGAGCCGCGCCCGGTGTTGGTGGTTTCGCAGGCGGCAAACAGATCGTGCTGACAGAAGAAACAACTGCCGCAGGCGATAACAAAGGGAATTACTACCCGGTCGCCAATCTGCAGATTTGTAACTGCACTTCCGGTGTCCTCGACGATTCCCATGAACTCATGGCCGAAGATATCCCCGGCTTCGGTCTCCGGAATTTTTCCTCGATACAGATGTAGGTCAGAACCGCAGATCGCTGTGGCGGTGACCCTGAGGATGATGTCGTCTGCTTCCTTGATAATGGGATCAGGGACGTTATCGACCCTGACGTCGTTTGCTCCGTGGTAGGTCAGCGCTCTCATGGACGTCAGCTCCTGCAGCCGTAAGGTTTCTGGGCGGGTATGCAAGGGAAGCCATGTGGGGCATCAAAGTTCACACCAACAAGTCCGACGGTATGAAAGCTGAGGGGGTTGAGTTCGATACTGGCCACCAGGACGCCTGGTTCCGAGCCCCCGCCGGATCACAGCACTTTGTCGAGTGTGATCGGTAACGCCCTTACACGCTTGCCCGTAGCATGGTAGACAGCGTTGGCCACCGCGGCAGCCACCCCGACAACGCCGATTTCACCCACGCCCTTGGAGCCCAGTTCATTAACGATGTCATCGTTCTCTTCAACGAAGATCACCTCGATATCCCCAATGTCTGCGTTGACCGGGATGTGGTATTGCGCCAGGTCGTGGTTGACGATGCGGCCCAGCCGATGGTCGGCTAACGCCTCTTCGTGAAGGGCCATGCCCACACCCCACACCACGCCTCCCAGGATCTGGCTGGTTGCAGTCTTTGGGTTGACCACCCGTCCTGCCGCCACGGCGCTGACCACCCGGGTCACCTTGATGGTGCCGAGGTCCTCGTCAACGTGGACTTCCACGAACACCGCCGAATGAGTGGCGGTGGAGAACAGTTGGCGCCTGGCGCCTGGCTCGGCATCGATCTGCACTTCGAAACCAGCACCCGCGGCTCTGGCGACGATGTCTCCCAAGGCCAGGCGAAGGCTGCCGGCGTACAGGTAGCCATCAGCGAAAACGATCTGCTCCGTGGGTGTATTGGCGAGCTCTGGGTATGTGTTGCGCGCGTGTTCCAGCACTTTGCTGCGTAGCACAAGGCAGGCTTGACGCACGGCCGAACCCACTGACGACACGGTGAACGATCCGCCCTGAAGTGGCGCAGTGGGCAGCGAGGAGTCGCCCAGCACGAAGGTGATATCCTGCACCCTGACCCCGGCAGCGTCGGCGGCGATCTGAGTCATGACGGTGTAGGTGCCGGTTCCAATGTCGGTGGTGGCGCTGCTGACAGTCAGCTGGCCCTGTGCATCGATGCGGGCCTTGGCGCTGGCTTTCATCTGCATCGCTTCCCAGACGCCGCCAGCCATGCCCCAACCCACCAACTGATGGCCATTGCGCATGCTGCGAGGCTGCGGGTTGCGGTTTACCCAGCCGAAACGGTCGGCGCCTTGCTGGTAACACGCCAGCAACTCCTTGCTGGAATAGGGCTTGCCCTCGTTGGCATTGTTGGCGGCGAAGTTGCGCCGGCGCAAGTCGAGCGGGTCGATCTGCGCTGCGCAGGCGAGTTCATCCATGGCGCATTCCAGCGCTATCATCCCGGAGGCAGCGCCGGGTGCGCGCATGTCCAGCGGGGTGTACACATCCAGTGGGGCCAAGCGATAGCTGAGCGCAACGTTGTCACACTGGTAGAGCATGCCGCTCCATTCCACCAGATGCTCGGTGAAGTCCTCGAAGCGGGATGTCTGGCCAAGTGCATCGTGGGCAATTGCCAGCAGCCGGCCGTGCGCGTCTGCGCCCAGGCGCAGCCGCTGTTCGGTGCGGGGCCGGTAGCCGAAGGTGAACATCTGCTGGCGCGTCAGCGTGACGCGCACCGAGCGTTGCAGGTGCAATGCCGCCATCACTGCCAACGGCAGCTGGTACTGCGGGCGCAAGCCCGAGCCGAAGGCACCACCGACAAATGCCGCACGCACCCTGATGTCGGCCTTTGGCAGGCCGAACACTTTGTGCAGATAGTCCTGGCAGTTTTGCGTACCCTGGGTCTTGTCGTGGATTTCCAGGGTGCCGTCCATTTTGTAGAGCACGGTCGACGCATGTGGCTCCATCGGGTTGTGATGCTCATTAGCGGTCAGGTAAGTGGCATCTACCTGCAGCGGTGCACCGGCGAATTGCGCGACAAAGTCGCCACGCGGTGCCGGTGTCTCGGCCGGTGCTTCATGCGATTGCGGGCTGGCACCCAGGTCTGTCTGGTGGGCCTCTTCTTCATACTCGATATTGATCAGCGACCCTGCATACCGCGCCAGTTGCAAGGTGTCAGCCACCACCAGGGCCAACGGTTGCCCGCTGTAGAGCACGCGGTCGTTGAACAGCGGCCGAAACGGCGACCCCTCGGCCGAGTCGGCGTCACTGTAGTCGTCGTCGTAACCGGAAATGTGCGGCCGGTGGCGATGGTCGAGCACGGCGATCACCCCGGGCACGCGGGTTGCCAGGGTACTGTCGATCTTGAGTACCCGGCCTCGGGCGATGGTGCTGGACACGACACTGCCATGAAGCAGCCCGGCCTCGGGGTACTCACCCGCATAGCGTGCCTGCCCGGTTACCTTGGCCACGCCGTCCACGCGGTCCAGGGGCGTGCCGACCAACGGTGTGGTTCTGTTCATGGTCGTGCCTCCCTGCCTGCAGCGCCCAGCGCCGCCTCGTTCAATGCCCGCACGCTAGCCCGCTGCGCGAGCGTTACCTTGAAACCGTTGTGGCTCAGGGGCTGTGCACCTTGCAGCAGCATTTGCGCGGCCTGGGTGAAAAGCGCTTCGCAAGGCACCTGGCCGATCAGCATGCGCTCCACATCCGGAACTCGCCAAGGCTTGTGGGCAACACCGCCCAGGGCCAGGCGAGCCTGCTGTATCACCTCGCCATCGAAGCGCAGGGCAGCGGCAACCGACACCAGCGCGAATGCATAGGATGCCCGGTCCCGAATTTTCAGGTATCGGTAGTGGTGCTCAAATAGCGGGGGCGGCAGCTCGATGCCTGTCACCAGTTCATCGACTGCCAGCTGATTGTCGCGCTCGGGGGTGTCCTCGGGCAGGCGATGGAAATCTGCGAAGGGTATCTGGCGTTCACCGGACGGCCCTTGTACATGCACCACGGCTTCGAGCGCTGCCAATGCCACGCACATGTCCGAGGGGTGGGTCGCGACGCAGGCAGCGCTGGCGCCAAGAATGGCATGGATACGGTTCAGGCCATCACGCGCGGGGCATCCGCTGCCGGGTTCACGTTTGTTGCAGGGGGTGCCGGTGTCATAGAAGTAGTAGCACCGGGTACGTTGCAGCAGGTTGCCACCGGTGCTTGCCATGTTTCTCAACTGCGGGGATGCCCCTGCCAGGATGGCTTCTGACAGCAGTGGATAGCGCTGCTGGATCATCGGATGCCAGGCCAGGTCGGCGTTGCTGACCAATGCGCCGATCAGCACGCCCGCGTTGGCGGTGGCGTGGATACCGTTCAGCCCAATGCCTGAGATGTCGATCAGCCGTTCGGGCCGAACCACGGTCTGCTTCATCAGGTCGACGAGGTTGGTACCACCGGCAATGAAGCGCGAGCTGGGGTCTGCCAGGCTGATTGCCTCGCTGACCGATGCAGGCTTGTGGTAGCTGAAAGGCGTCATGGGTTCGTCCCTCCCTGGGTGGCTTGGGGCCGGTCGTTCATTGACGGCAGGGCTTCCTCCACTGCAGCGACGATGTTGCTGTAGGCACCGCAGCGGCACAGGTTGCCGCTCATCTGTTCGCGAATGGCCTGGGGGGTATTGGCATGGCCTTCGTTTGCCAGGCCCACTGCGGAGCAGATCTGGCCCGGGGTGCAGTAGCCGCACTGGAAGGCATCATGGCGGATGAAGGCGCGTTGCAGGGGGTGCAGTTCGCCGCCGCTAGCCAGCCCTTCGATAGTCACCAGGTGGGCGCCTTCGCACATGACGGCGAGGGTGAGGCATGCATTGATGCGCTTGCCATCACGCAATACCGTGCAGGCCCCACACTGGCCGTGGTCGCAGCCTTTCTTGGTGTCTATCAGGTCCAACTGCTCACGCAGCAGGTCGAGCAATGTTGTCCAGGGAAGGACCAGCAGTGATCGGGGCTGACCATTGATGGTCAGGCCAATGCGGTGCTCTTCGGCACCCACGGGGGCGGTTGCGCTCATGGAAGGTCCTCACGGTCAGGGTTCGCACAGTTGGCTGTGTCTCTGTCGTGCGACCGGCCGGGCCGGAAAAACGTTCAGCCGACTTGCCAGGCTGCAGCGCAGCACCCTCTCTCGCGCTGATTACCATTGCGGCCCAAGCCTCGGCCCCGGGTTCAGTGGCTGGGGTTGATCGTGCCGTTTCATTTTGATCGCCAGGTAAGCGTCATAGATCACACACGCTGAACTACCGCCGTCCCGCCTGCGTCCTCCGAATGAATGCCCAGTAATGAGGGCATTCGCTCATTACTCAGTTACGAGGGCGTAACGATGGACAAGACCGATCAAGGCTCGACGTCTTCACCCGGCAGCACTCAGGATCACGCGCAGGCCATCACCGATGAGGCCGGTGCGCTGCTAGGTGAAGCCAGGCAGAAAGGCAGCGAGCAATTCGAGCACTACCGCGATACCGCAGCCGATCAGCTTGATTCGCTTGAGCAAGGCGCACGCTCAGCCGCGCAAGCACTGCAAGAAAACGACACCTTCGGGTTATCGCAGTACCTGAGCCAGGCAGCTGGGTGCGTGGGCGACTTGGCCGCGCAGCTGCGTCATGAAAACGCCGAGAGCCTGCTGCAGCGCGGTGCCCAGTTGGCACGGAGCAACCCGGCGCTGTTTTTGGCCGGTAGCGTCGCACTTGGCTTTGCCGTGTCGCGGTTCATGCGGGCCAGCGCTACTCATGGTCAGGCTACCGCTGCGTCATCGGACGATTGGCGCCACCCCCGGCCTGCGCAGCCTGTGACGCCGGATCGCGGTAGCGACGTATCCACCCGCAAACCTTACACCCCCATCGACCCGATCGGGCCAGGCGCCGGTACGCCGGTCAGTGGTAGCCCGTTCGAGCGTGATCCACTCAAAGGAGGTGAATGATGAACAAGGACCCCTTGCAAACCACCCCGGGATTACGCTCGGCGGACGAAGACGCGGTCGGTGTCGGTGGCCTGCTGCGTCAGCTGATGCGGGAAGTACCGGAGCTGTTCACCAAGGAACTGGCGTTGGCAAAGGCCGAGCTTCAGCACAACCTGGCTACCCTGAAAGCCGGGACGGCGGCCGTTGCAGCGGGGGCTGTGGTGATTCTGGCGGGTTTCATCATCCTGTTGCTGGCGGCAGTCTATGCCCTGGCAATGGTGGTCGAGCCCTGGTTGGCTGCGTTGATCGTCGGCGCAATTACCGTGGTGATCGGTTTCATCATGCTGCAGTCGGGCAAGAAGCAGTTCGAGCCCGCGCATCTGGCACCTGATCGCACCTTGCATGCCATGCAACAGGACAAGGATACGTTGAAGAGGAAACTGCCATGACCACTTCCTTCGAACATGACGCGCACAAAGACCCGGACCTGCTCGAGCAGGAAATCAACGCCAGGCGCGAGCACATCAGCGATCTGGTGGATGCCCTCGAACAGCGCCTGAGCCCTGGCCAGATGGTCGATCGGCTATTGGCCTATGCAAAGGGCAATGGCGGTGAGTTCTTCCAGAACCTTGGCACCACGCTCAAGAACAACCCCGTACCCGCTACCCTCACCGTACTGGGCCTGGCCTGGCTGGGCTTGAACCAGAACCGCCCCTTCAACCCCGGGCCCGCGCATCAGGGGCCTGGGTTGGGTGAGAAGATCGCAGACGCAGTGGACACGGTGAAGGATGCCTTTGCCCATGCAGGGGAGGCGGTGCACGATGCCAGCCAGGCGGTGCGCATGAAAGCCCATGACGTGCGTGACCGGGCAGGTGAACTTGGCAGCAGTGCGCGGGACTCGATGGGTGCTTCTGCAGATAACCTGCGTCACTCAGCGCACAAGGTCGCAGACCAGACCACGGCGCTGAAAGGGCAGTTCGATCAGATGCTCCACGAGCAACCGATGGTATTGGCCGCCTTGGGGATAGCGCTGGGCGCGGCATTGGGGGCGGCGTTGCCCAGTACCCGCAAGGAAGATGAGCTGATGGGCGCCAGTAGTGACCGGTTGACCGACGCGCTCAAGGCCAAAGGTAGCGAGTTGAAGACGTCGGTCGAAGAATCGATGGATCAGGCGGGTGGCAACGCATCGGCGCGGGCAGGGGGCAAACCGGAAGGCACCGACCTTTCCGACGGGCTTGGCTTCACGCCTTGAGCCTGATGGATGTTCACAGGCCGCTCCATGGGTGGGGCCGTCCCTCACGAGGATGGCCCTGACCGCTAAGCAGGGGCCGGACCGGGTTGCCGCTGGCAGCAATTGAGCTCGGGCGCCGCCAGCGCTGTCACCTCACGGTACCGGTACGGGTGAAACTCACACAGAATGATGTACCCGTTTCGTTCGTGGAACTCACTGCCACATCGCCGCCACGGGCCCTGGCTATTTCCCGAACAATGAAAAGGCCAAGACCTACGCTTCTCAGGTCAGTGTCCAGCTCGCTCACTCTGGTCATTGGCTCAAAGAGGTTACCTAACGAAGATTCGGATATGGCTGTGCCCCCCCATACCTGCGCCTTCCTGCTTGTGAATCACGATGTTGAGTGCCTCTGCTGACACGCCTGGCAGGGCAGGAGCCCGTTGCAGGCGAACAGCAGAGGTGGCTATCACTTCTTGCCAGGCAGCACCGAGCTGAGCACCTGCTTGGCTGTCTGCACGATGATGCCCGCCTGGTCCGGGTCGCCCTTGAGCAAGGTAGTGGCGAACTTCTTCGCCTGCTCCAGCTTGATGTGGGGTGGCAGGGGCGGCACGTTCGGGTCGGTCTTGAACTCGATCAGTACTGGCCGATCAGCAGCCAGCGCGCGCTCCCACGCAGCGGCAACGTCCTCTTCGCGATCTACGTAGATACCTTGCAGGCCAATGGAAATGGCGAACAAATGGTAGGGCACGTCAGGGATCGACTGCGAAGCTTCGAACTTGGGGTCGCCCTCCATCACCCGTTGCTCCCAAGTCACCTGGTTGAGGTCTTCATTGTTGAACACGGCACAGATCCATTGTGGGTTGTCCCACTGCTGCCAGTACTTGGCCACGGTGATCAGTTCGGCGAGGTTGTTCATCTGCATCGCGCCATCGCCCACCAAAGCAACCACTGCCCGTTGCGGGTGGGCGAATTTGGCTGCAATGGCATAGGGCACGGCTGCGCCCATGCAAGCCAGGCCGCCGGACAGCGAACACTGCATACCCTGGCGAATCTGCAGGTCGCGGGCAAACCAGTTGGCACAGGAGCCGGAATCGCTGGTGATGATGGCGTGGTCGGGCAGGCGAGGGGACAGCTCATGGACCACGCGTTGCGGGTTAATCGGGTCAGCCTTGGCCAGCGCGCGCTTGGCCACGGTCTTGTCCCACTGCGCACGCCAGGTTTCCACCTTGTCGCGCCAGCGCCGGTCGGTCTTGTGCTCAAGCAACGGCAACAATGTGCGCAGTGTTTCGCTGGCGTCGCCGACCAGGTTGACCTCCATCGGGTAGCGCAGGCTGAGCATGTCGGGTTGCAGGTCTATCTGCACGCCGCGCGCCTGGCCTTCCTTGGGCAGAAACTCGGAATAGGGAAAGCCGGAGCCAATCATCAGCAAGGTGTCGCACTCGGTCATCAGCTGATAACTGGGTTCGGTGCCAAGCAGGCCGATCGACCCGGTGACCCACGGGAGGTCGTCCGGCAACACAGCCTTGCCCAACAGCGCTTTGGCCACCCCGGCGCCGAGTATTTCGGCAATTGCAATCACCTGCTCTGTTGCCTGCAGTGCGCCGGCACCTACCAGTATCGCCACCTTGTGCCCGGCGTTGAGTACATCGGCGGCGCGCTGCAGGTCTTCGTCGAACGGCAACACCCTGGGCTTGCTGTAGCCGATGCCGGAATGCACCGTACCGTGAGCCCTCGGCGGTTCGTTGTAGGGCAGGTCCTGCAGATCATTGGGCAGGATGATGGCGGTAACGCGGCGCTCGCCGACGGCCGTGCGCACCGCACGGTCGAGCAGGTGGCGCACCTGCTCCGGTGTCGATGCCTGCTGGACGAACGCACCGGCCACGTCCTTGAACATCGACAGCAGGTCCAGCTCCTGCTGGTAGTGCCCGCCCAGTGCCGCACGGGCCTGTTGACCGACAATGGCCAGCACCGGCTGGTGGTCCATGCGTGCGTCGTACAGGCCGGTGAGCAGGTGCGAGGCGCCTGGGCCGGAGGTGGCCATGCAAACACCGAGTTCGCCGGTGAACTTGGCATGTGCGCTGGCCATGAAGGCGGCCATTTCCTCATGGCGGGCCTGGATGAATTCAATCTTGCCCTTGGCCCGGCTCAGCGCGCCGAACACCCCATTGATGCCGTCGCCGGGGTAACCGAAGATGCGCCGTACTCCCCATTGATACAAACGTTCCACCAGAAAGTCGCCTACCGTACCGGTCATTGCCTGCTCCCGTTCTGTCATTGATAGGTGTCTGGACTTGGCACGTGTCGGGAAAGTTTCAACGGTATGTTCACCAGTCTGCCGGCTGGAACCTCGCAACAGCCGACGGGTTCGAAGGTGAATCGATGACCGCCAGGGTGCCCATCATGACGCTCATGAATACAGAAGATGCCAGCGTGCAGGCCTTGTATTTCGAAGACGACGGCGCCACGCCGAACAGCCGTTTTCCCGTACTGTTCTACCGGTTGAAGCTCGATCCGTCGGGGGACAATGCCAGCGCATTCGAAGCGCTGTTTACGGCTCACCAATGGACCCCGCTGAGGCGCGACGGAATCTTCGATTATCACCACTTTCACCCTAACGCTCATGAGGCGCTGGGCATTGCCTGGGGGCAGGCGCGATTGACGCTTGGCGGGGAATCAGGGCAGATCGTTAGCGTGGAGCGGGGCGATGTGCTGGTGCTGCCAGCTGGTACGGGCCATCGCTGCATCGAGTGCAGCTATAAGTTTCTGGTGGTCGGCGCCTATCCCTACGGGCAGGAAAACTACGACATCCAGCGTCCCGACAGAGCAGCGCACCAGCGTGCCGTTGCGCGCATCGCCAAAGTACCGCTACCTCAGCAAGATCCGGTCGGCGGCATGCGGGGTGCGTTGATGACGCATTGGCGCTGAGTGCGCTGCAGTCAGGCCGAGTGGTCCATTGCCATCGGCCATTTCACCTAACTGCCGGAACCTGCGCCGGATCCACTACCAGATGAGCCTCCGCCACCACTGCCCGAGCCTGTACCGCTGCCACCAGAGCCATTACCCCCGGTGCCCGAACCACTGTTGGTACCGTCACCGCCCGTGTTGTCCGTCCCATTGTCATCAGTACCGCCATTACCCGTACCCATGCCATCGCCTGGTGTTCCTGAGCCCGTGGCACCGCCTTGGCCGTTCATTTGACCATTGTCGTGCGGTTGCATGCCCGGGGCGCGCTGATCGTTCAGGTCTGTGGCAGCCAGGGCAAGTGGTGCAGCCAAGCCCAGGCACAGGGTAAGCACAAACGCAGAGGGTTTTGTGGGTGTCATGGTGAAACTCCTTTCAGGGTTGTTCACCTACTGTTCGGCCTGCCGCTCGCGGGAGGGTGCCTGCTGAGCGACGGAAGGCGCGGTGGCGTGAGGAGTTCAAAAATGCGAGGGGTGGGGGCTGGCAGAAACTCTGAATCATTTGCCGCCGGGGAGGGTCGACCGGGTGAAGCCCACAGATGGAGAGCGTTCATGTCCACACCTCATGACCCAAGACCGCCCATTGAGATCGACGACACCGAGGACCGCATGGGCAGCGTCCACGAGCTGGATTTCAGCGAACGCCGCGATGAACGCCAGGGACGTGTCGGCGACGAGCGTCCGGCGCGGGAGATCGCCGAGGATTACCCGCCCCGGCGTGTTGCTGAAAGCGGCATGACCGGCGGCGAGGCGTTGAGCGACAGCCTGCACGAGGACAACGTCACCCTCGATGACCTGAGCCCCGATACGCTGCTCGATGAGACCGGTGCCCGCGATCCGGATGAGCCTGGCAGCGGCGGCCCGGCGGACAAGGCCTTGCGCCAGGTAGATGCCCACGAGATCGGTGGCGGTTTCGGCCTGGACGAGGCCGAACTGGCCCGCTCCGCGCCGCTGGACGGCGAGCCGTGGACCGATGACGTGGTGCCCGATGACGAAGGGAGAGAGCCGTGATGAATGAACAACGTTGTTCCTGCACCCATTGTTCTTGCACCGTGGATGCCAACGCTGTGATCCAGGATGGCAAGGCCTATTGCTGCGAGGCCTGTGCGAATGGCCATCGCAATGGCGAACCCTGTCGAATGAGCGACTGCAAGTGTGGTGAGTTGTCTCACACGAAAGAGTCCAATGTCGATAATGCACTGGATGAAACATTTCCGGCGAGTGATCCGATTTCGCCATGATGCCAGTTGCTGCCAGATGTGAGACCAACGGTGGACCAGTCGTTATCCACCAACGCAACCTTGCCATGGAGCGGCCGTTGGCAGTACTCATGGATGCGCACGTGGTCGCGCAACAGGTAGTTGTAGAGCCGGCGCGAGAGCGCGCGTACCCAGCGCATGTCCGGTTGCCCCTGGAGGATTAGCGTCACCTCGACCCGCACCCCGCGCCGCGCAGCATCGATCAGGGCGTGGCGCAAGGGTTGACCGATCTTGTCGTGGGCATTGCGCAGGTAGATACGGTCCAGGCGCAGCATCGGCAGGGGCGCGGAAAAGCTGCGTGTCGGCTTGCCGACAGCTTCCACCAAGTAGCCCGATAACCGCGCATTTGCTTTCAGGCGCCAGTCGTTGAAGTCGCCGGCGACGATGACCGGCTCGTCCGGTGGCAGGCTCTCAGGTTCATAGCGGCTACTGCGGCTCGACGCCTGGTTCGGTCACCAGCTCGCCGTCAAGCCCTAGCTTGTCCAGCAGGCGGCGGGCATCGTAAGGGGCATGGACTTTCTGGTCGTTGTCGAAGTAGCAGTACACGTCGCGGGAGGTGCGTTTTGCCGGGGCGCGGCGCATCACACGCTGAGCATCCTCAGGCTGGCTGCCTGCAGCCCAGGCTTGTATGCGCAGGCGCCAGCGCCGCAACGCCTTGGCCGTGTAGCCGCTACTGTACAGCTCGACATCACCATGCAGGCGCAAGTACACGAAATCGGCCGTGACCTCTTCGACATAGGGCCATTTGCCGGCGCTGTCGGCGACCACCAGGGCAACCTTGTGCTTGCGTAGCAGGTTGATGAAGGTGTCACAGAGGAAGCTGGGGTGGCGGATTTCCACGGCGTGGCGCAGGCGCGCATTACCCGGCACGGCAGTGCCGCCGTTGCCTTGCAGGCGTTCAGCGGCGTGGCGCGCAAGGCTGCGGGCGGCTTTGCGGTCACGTGGCAGCTTGGCCAGGAAGTCGCTGAAGCGCTGCGCGTCGAATTTCAGGTTTGGGGGAAACTGCCACAGGAAGGGGCCGAGTTTGTCACCCAGCAGCAAGGGGCCCGATGCGAAGAAGTTGGCAAGCGCCTCGTCGATTTCGCGGAGCCTGCGTACGTGGGTGATGTACCGCGGCGCCTTGACCGAGAACACGAACCCCTGCGGTGTCTCGTCACGCCACTTGCCATAGCGTTCGGGGGTTTGCAGTGCGTAGAACGAACCGTTGATTTCGATACTGTTGACTGCCCGCGAGGCAAACGCCAGCTCGTCGCTCTGGCGCAGTCCCTCGGGGTAGAAGTCCTTGCGCCATGGGCCATAGCGCCAACCGGAAATTCCAATGCGGATCTCGCTCACCATAGTCCCCTGCGGTCCTGTACTTAACAGTAGCGACAGGCAGCAGGACAAGAGGATTCAACAGGATTGACGAGTGGCTGGCATGGAAAAAGGAACGTTACCGGTGCTGCAATCGTTTCCCAGTGGCCACCTGCTGCCTTCGTTATCACTTAGAATGTCGACCACTGCCCCGTTTTTCTGCAAGGCTTCACGAGGTCCCGTCAACTCCACTTGTTCGAAGCCATCGGTGACCAGAAAGGCTACGCGCTTGCCACCCAGTTTTGCCCAACTGACTGTTGCGGTTGAACGTTGCGCGGCTCTTGGGCTCTGACTAGCAGGGATAGAACGAGGCGGCCGTCATGAGTATCGAACGCAGCATTCCTGAACTTGAAGCCTGGTACGCGCAGTACGACGACATCAGCTACCGGCGCAAATCGCCGGATGCCTACCACCATGAACTGGTACGCACCGCCGAGGCGCTGCGGGACGATGGTGCGATTGACTGGGATGACTGGTTGGCGCTGAAGGCACTGGCCGATGAGGCACATATCCGGGCACTGGAAGATGCCGTGCAGGCTCATGTGAGTGACCCTCACGCATGAAAGCGCTGAAGATCGCCACCTTCAATATCAATGGCATCCGCAGCCGCCTGCCCACGCTGTTGGCCTGGCTGGAACGGGAGCAGCCGGACATTGCCTGCTTGCAGGAACTAAAGGCGGCCGACCAGCAGTTTCCTCGCCAGGCCATCGAAGCGGCAGGTTATGGTTGCCTTTACCAAGGGCAACCCTCATGGAACGGCGTGGCTATCCTGGCGCGTGATAGCGAGCCGCTGGAGGTACGTCGCGGGCTGCCTGGCATGCAGGACGATCAGCAAAGCCGCTATCTGGAAGCTGCGGTGCACGGCGTGCTGGTGGGCTGTTTGTACTTGCCCAATGGCAACCCGCAACCCGGCCCGAAGTTCGATTACAAACTCCGTTGGTTCGAGTGCCTGATCAAGCATGCCCAAACACTGCATGGCAGCGGCCATCCTGCGGTGTTGGCCGGCGATTTCAATGTTGTGCCGACCGATCTGGACATCTACAACCCGCGCTCATGGCTCAAGGACGCGCTGCTGCAACCTGAATCGCGGGCGTATTTCCAACAGTTACTGGCGCAGGGCTGGGTCGATGCTGTTCGCCACCTGTATCCCGAGCAGCGCATCTACACGTTCTGGGATTATTTTCGCAATCATTGGGCGCGTAATGCCGGGCTCCGTATTGATCACCTGCTGCTCAACCTCAGTCTCAGCCCTTATCTGAAGCAGGCGGGCGTGGATGCCTGGGTGCGCAACGAAGCCAAGGCCAGTGATCATGCGCCGGTCTGGATCCAGTTGGGCTCGCGCCGCCAGCAACGCTAGCTGGCAGGGCGGCTGTTCCCTGGAGCGTGTGGGCAGGATAGGCGTCTGGGCACCCATCGGCAAAGTTTCACGCACTTCCCCTCATCGCATTCATCTTCAGTGATCAGCGTCGGCTACGCTGGTTGGGAAAGCGCACGTGATCTCGCAATGAGACCACGCTCATTGCTCAGTGCGCAGACTGCTCTTGGTTACCTGCGTCGTGAATGTGTGAGTGTAAGACCCACAAGGATTCCCAGCGCCGCTGCGCCTATCAGCAGCGGCGTTTTGTCTTTTGGCTTCCTCCTGCCTCCGTCGATACCCCTCCTGCCACTTGGAGGCTCAAAAAGGTTGCCAGATGAGGCTTCGGCTATGGGGCTGCGATTTATCCCCCAGCGCGTCAGCCTCCCTGACAACCGAGGCAGCCCGGGTATCAGGTAGCTGGCCAGATGCGCGAGGCGCGCCGCAGCGCCAACCGTGGTGTGAGCCCGAGGCGAGATTGCGCAGGCCACCATAGCCTTTGCCACCATTTCGGGATCGTATATGGGGCCTGGTGGTGTCAACGCATGCCCGGTGTAGTTGCCCCCATCCCGGAAGCCCGGTGTGTCCATAACTGCAGGATAGATATCGCAGACATGGATGTCGGGAAACGCCGTCAATTCGCCCCGCAATGCCTCGGTCAGTCCACGCAAGCCGAACTTGCTCGCCGAGTAAGCGGCGGCATAGGGCTGGGCCACCCAGCTGCCCAGCGACAGCGTGTTGATCAGAAGGCCGCTGCCCTGCGCCTTGAAGAAGGGAAGGGCGACGTAGGCACCTCGCAGGTAACCGAGCAGGTCGGTCTGGATGACCTGTTCGTGTGCCTCCAATGGGGTGTCCTCGAAGTGGCCGACCGCACCAACTCCGGCGTTGTTGACCCAGACATCGATTCGCCCATGGCCAAACTCTGCGGCCTGCGCCGCCAGCGCTTGAACCTGGTCGTTGCGGGTGACATCGGTCGTGACCGCTATGGCGTCGGTTCCGCAATCGGTGCATTCATCCAGGACATCGAACAACGCCTCTTCGTCGCGTGCGGCGAGCACCAAGCGAGCACCTTTGCACGCAAACGCATGCGCCGCGGCTCGGCCAATACCGCTGGAAGCGCCAGTGACCACCACGACCTTACCGCGCAGAGGCCCTTTGACCGAAGCGCCACTGTTAGGCGCTTCTCGTTCTGTACCCGAGGCACTGTGGTCAAGGGGGGCAACGGTTTCGCTGGCCTCGATCCGCGAGAGTTCAAGCGCGGTGCCATCGACCAGGGTCAACGTCAGCCCTTCGACCGTGCCTGCCTCTCGGTTTGGAAAAACGGGTTCACCTGCGGCATCCAGGCTGTCGTAGATGAAGCGTGTACCCTCAAGCCAGCCCACGGCGGTGAGAAGTTCGGGGCCGAGATAATACTTCCCGTCTTGAAAGAAGCCTGGAAACTGATGAGCGCGCTCCACGTTTTCCACGCGATAGCGTTCGCCTGATTTCATGCCTGTTGCTTGATCGATCATGTTGAAACCCCTGTAAGTGGAGCTCGGAAATGTCAGCCTTTGCTGTGCTCGTCGGAAGTGGGCCCGGTACCTCGCTTGATACCACGCGGGCCAGCAACGCCCCAGATACCCAGGCCAACCAGCGGTAGCGCGACGATCAGCAGGGCCCAGGCCGCTTTGACCGTATCGGTCTTGTCGCTTCGGAACACGCTGACGATGGCCCACAGGTCGATGAGTAGAAGAATTGCCGTTACGGCAATCCAGAAGTAGCTGGCGACCCCGTTCATGACTTTGCCTCCTCTACACGTAGTGGGCGTAGGCCAAGCGGTAGGGAATCACCACGCGGTCGCCGATCTGGAGATTGTTGACTGCACGCCCGGTGTCTTCGACGATGCCCATGAACTCATGGCCAAAGATATCGCCTGCTTCGGTTTCTGGAATTTTGCCTCGATAGAGGTGCAAGTCGGAGCCGCAAATGGCCGTGGAAGTCACCTTGAGGATGATGTCGTCTTCTTGAACGATGAGGGGATCAGGAACGTTATCGACCCTTACTTCGTTTGCTCCGTGGTAAGTCAGTGCTCGCATACGCCTCGCTCCTGCATCACAAAATCGTGGGGGTATGCAGGGGAAGCTTGCAGGCCATGCAAAGTTCAAAACAACAGATTCAGTGGTAATGCTTGAAGGGGGCAGACTGTTTTCCGCTGCAGGAGCGAACGAAGTGTGACGACCAGGAAGGTATCGCGGAAGCCGAAATGCTTGGAAGCTGCAGTTCTAACCATTGTGTAGTAGGTACCGGAGCTGACTGTGAAAGCAAAGCCGTGTCGCCAGTTGAGTCGGCAGCTAACGGGGAGCCGCTTCGAACCGCTTATGCACCTCTTGGCAACGCGGACGCCTGCTCTGTCCACTTGACCAGAAAGTTGTACAAGAAAATTTTCTTGTATCGGAATTGGGGCCGGTCGTCTGATACTCATGTTTCTACCGCCTAAGTGATTGAACTGCCTCATTGCATTGCTATGGTGAGGGTTCCATATAAGACTAAAGTCGTAGGAGGGCGGCATGCGTATTCGAGGTGATGTGTTTTGGGATTGGGCGGATCCAGTGCTTCATCATCGTGTCCATGACGAAGAGCTTGATGACGGCACCACGATTGATGTCCAGGTCAGGCTCTCGCGCACCGGTCAGACGCAAATGTTCATCGGTGTGTACGCTGGATGTGGAATGGCATTGCATGAAGAAACATTCGATTCTCGCCCAGGCGAATCCATGACTCGAGCTCTGGCCTGGGGTGTTGGTAGAGCCAGGCGTCTGGCTACAGATCAACGGCCAGAAGCGAAGCAGGTGGCCTAGGACACTGTGTAGTTCGAGGTTGGTCGTTAGACGCAGGTGCTGACGGCCAACTGCTCAATGCAAACCGCTCCATCTAAACTCCGGGCGGGTGAAGAAACAAGGGCTTTCGGGTTGTCTGCTATTGGCAGGCTACAGCCGATCACGAAGGACCGTTACTGGTCCATCGCGCTCGGTCAGTTGTCGATCATCTGCGCCGCTTGCTGAGTGGCCTGGCTGGTGCGCGTGGCCAGCTTGCGCACCTCGTCGGCGACCACGGCGAACCCGCGTCCGGCCTCACCTGCCCGCGCTGCCTCGATGGCGGCATTCAAGGCCAGCAGGTTGGTCTGGCTGGCGATACCCTGGATGGTGGCGACGATATGGGTAAGCTTGCCGAGGGTCTCCTGCATCACCTGGTGCTGTTGCGCCTGGGCCTCGCGAATGGTGCTTTCCTCATGGCGGGCATGGATATCGGTGATAGCCCCGACTACCCGCAGCGGGGCCCCATCCTGACCCCGGCGGGTTTGCCCGCGGCCGCGGAACCAGCGGTAGGCGCCGCTCTGGTGCCTGAGCCGGTACTCCACATCAAACGGGGTATTGCCGCTGTGGTCCTCCACATGAGCGACGAATGCCGCGATGGCGCGCTCGCTGTCGTCGGGATGCAGGCGCGAGGTCCAGCTTTCCAAGGTGTTGGGAAACTCCTCGACGGTGCTGCAGCCCAGCAGCCTGCGCATCTGCGATGACCACCATATGGTGTTGCCCGGGTTAGCCGGATCGCCCGCCACCACTTCGATATCCCACAGGCCGTCGTGAAGCATCTCGCGGGAAATATCGAAACGTTCGGCGGCCAGCTCCAATTCCTGAATACGCAGGTACTGCTCGTGGATGTCGCGCAGGGTGCCGGCCGTGGCCACCGCGACACCGTGGGCGTCGCGCTGCGAACTGCCGCTGATCCGGCACCAGCGATAGTCACCGCCGGCCGCTGGTTTCATCCGCACGTCCAGCGCAAACGGCGTGCGCCCGCTGCGATCGGCCAAGTGCCGGGCCAGTGCCTGCATGTGGGGTTGTCGGTCGGCAGGGTGCAGTTGCTCGCTCCACTGCCCCAACCGGGTCAGGCGCGGCGCCTGTAGCGAGGCCGAGCCTGTCCACTGCATCGCACAGTCCGGCGCTGGGGTGGCGGCGGTCGTTGGATGCAGTTGCCAGAACAGCTCATCCGCGCCCTGGGTGACCAGCGTCCAGCGCGCCTCCAGTTGCTGCGCGAGTGCCTCGCGCTCAGCCAGGCGCTGCTCCAGCTGGCTGACCTGCAAAGCAAGCACACGAGCCTGCTCGTTGAACTCGCGCCGCTCCTGCAGCACGCGCTCCACGCCTGCCAGGATGCGCCGCAACAGCGGATTGGCCGAAGACAATGGCGCGCTCGGCTGGTCGGGCTGCTCCAGGCGGTCGGCCAGCGGGGCCAAAACCCAGCGGCTGGTACGATTAAACAACAGCATGCGACACCTCCGGTTGCATGGCGGCATCAGCCGACGATGACTGCGCCTGCCGGACTGACACGGTCTGGCTGTCGAAGTCGGCCGCCCCCGGCAACGCTGGCCAGGCCGACGGGCCGCTGGCGATTTCCTGCGGGCTCAACAGACAGTGGTCGAGCTCGCGTTGCAGTGCCTGGGTGTCCAGGTCCTGGCCGATGAACACCAGTTCCTGGCGGCAATCGCCGACGATGCTGTCCCACTTGGCCGTGATGCCCTGCAGGCCATATTTGTCTTGCGGCCATTGCGAGGGGTCGATGAAGCGCCACCAATGCCCTACGTAGTCCCACTGGAATTGCTTGCCGCTGTGCACCAGCAGCGCGGTTTCGCGGTGGCGACTGGCAAGCCAGAAATAGCCTTTGCTGCGCAGCAACCGACCGTTGCGCCAGGGACGGGCAAGAAATTCGAACAAGCGTTGCGGATGGAACGGGGCGCGCTCGCGATACACCCACGACACCACGCCATAGGTGTCCGACTCGGCAGCCGGTGTGTCGTGCGCGTCTATCCGCTTCATCCAGCCGGGCGCTGCGGCAAGGCTGGGCAGATCGAACAGCCCGGTGCCAAGGATGCTCGACAGCGCTACGTTGCCGGCGACCATCGGCAGGATCTGCGCCCCCGGATTAAGTCCGGCCAGAATCGACCGCAGCGCCTGGTAGCCGGCCTCATCGACCAGGTCGCGCTTGTTGACCAGGATCACGTTGGCGTACTCGACCTGCTCGATCAGCAGGTCGGCCAGCGGACGCCTGGGGGTATCGCTGGTGGCATCGGCACGGGCGACGGTTTCGGGTGAATCGAGCAAGGCCATGAACTGGCTGGCATCGACCACCGTCACCAGGGTATCCAGGCGCGCCAGTTCGCTAAGGCTGAAGCCGTTGGTGTCGAGAAAGGCAAAGGTCTCGGCGACCGGCATCGGCTCGGAAATCCCGGTGGACTCGATCAACAGATAATCGAAGCGCTGCTGGCGCGCCAACGCGCTGATCTGCTCGAGCAGGTCGGCACGCAGGGTGCAGCAGATACAGCCGTTGCTCATCTCGATCAATTCATCCTCGCCACGGTGCAGCGCAACCTCGCGCTGCACCTCGGAGGCATCGATGTTGACCTCGCTCATGTCATTGACGATAACCGCCACCTTCAGACCCTGGCGGTTGCGCAGGATATGATTGAGCAAGGTCGTCTTGCCTGCGCCGAGGAAGCCCGAAAGGACCGTCACCGGCAGTCGGCCCGCCTGGGCGCTATTGCTCATGGGCGCGCCGCTCCCGAACCTTCGATCTTGTCCAGGTAGCTTTCGAACAGGTCTACCACCACCAGCCCATCGTCTGCGGCATCGCCCCACAGGTCTCGCACGCGAAACTCGACATGGTAGGTCGGTTGGTGCGCAGCGCTCTGGTCGCCATGCCCGATCGCATCCGGGAACGGCCACTGTTCGGTGGTCCGGTGCAGCACAACGCCTTGCTTGCCGCGCACATAACCCGGCATGCGCACATGCCCGGCCACGTATTCATCGCGCACGATGACCCGGTCGCCCACTTCGAAAGGCGCTCGCCCGGTGATTGCCGCACGCCCTTTCGCATGGGCGGGGTTGGCCAGCTTGAAATGCGAACCCAGTGCTTCGTCCAGTTCGGCCTGGGTGATGACGCCGGTTTCGACCAGCAGCGTGGCGGTGGCGATCACATAACGCTCGTAGTACTCGGTGCCGACATGCTGGCGCACATCGATGCGTTCGACGGCGTGACGTATTTCGTCGACGCTGAACTTCTTCAAGTGATCGGCGCCGATGAACATCAGGCTGTAGGCCAGGTGTTCCCAGTCCTGCTTGAATACCTGCTTGTAGCTCAGGGTGTTGATGCGATGGGGCACTTTGCCAAAGCCCTGGAAACCGCCGAGATCGTGGAAGCCATCCATATTGAATACTCCGGAAGGTGAATGAAGTGGATGGACCGACTCAACCGACCCGGGGCACGGCGACACCGATGAGCACGTCCTTGGTGACCAGTTGCCGCAACTGCTCTTCGCTCATGTCCTCCGAGCCGGCGGGCCGTTGCGGGAGCACCAGGTAACGGCTTTCGGCGCTGGTGTCCCAAACCTTCACCACCACGTCGTCGGGCAACTCGGTGCCCAGCTCGCGCAGTACCGTACGCCCCTCCCGGACCAGCCGCGCACGGAACTCGAAGCCCTTGTACCACTCCGGCGGCAGGCCCAGCACCGGCCAGTTGGTGCAGGAACACAGGCTGCAGACGATCACGTTCTTCACCTGCGGGGTGTCTTCCAGGGCGATGATGTATTCGCCCTGCGGGCCGGTGAAACCGAACTGGGCGCAGGCGGCGGTACCGTCCTTGAGCAGCAGTTCGCGGAACTGCGGGTCGACCCAGGCCCTGGCGACGATGCGCGCGCCGTTTTCCGGGCTCCAGCCATGTTCCATGAGTTCGGTGAGCTGTTCGATGTAGCCCTCGGGGATAAGGTCCTTGTTCTTGAGCACTGCAAACAGTGCCCGCGCCCGCTCGCCAGGGGTTGAGGTTGCCGTCATGGGATTACTCCTCTCGTTCGACGCGGTTGTTGATGGTATTGCTGTTCTGGTTGTTTTTTGCAGAGGCGCAGCGCCTACAGCGTGCGCCAGTCCACTGCGTTTTCGAAGGCTGCCGCGGCCTGGTAAATCGTGCCTTCGGCGTAATGCTTGCCGACCAGCATCAGCCCGACCGGCAGGCCGTCGACCAGGCCACAAGGGATGGACATGGCCGGGTGGCCAGTGATGTCCTGTGCGGCGGTGTTGCCGAGCATCTCCAGTGCGCGCGAGACGTTCTCGGTGATCGAGCAATCCGGCGCCGGCAGCGGCTGGGCGACAATGGGCACGGTCGGCATCACCAGCAGGTCGTAGCGCTGCAGTGCCTTGTCGTAGCCGGCACGGGCAAAGCGCGCGAGGTTCTGGGCCTTGGCGTAGTAACGGCCGTGGTAGTGCTCAAGGCCGAACTGGCCAACCAGCATGCACAGCTTGAGCGAAGGAGACAGGGCGTCGGCCTGGGTCCGCCAGCCGGCCTGCTTGTCGAGCAGGCCGACGTCGTACAGGCCTTTCCAGTTAAAGCCCGCGCCGTTGCCGTGCATCATCTGCATGGTCAGCCCTTCGCAGCCGATCGGGTTCCACAACGAGCCCGCCAGCGTGTGTTCGGGCACCGACACCTCCTCGACCACCGCGCCCAACGCCTCGAGCCGGGCGATGGCGCTGCGTACCGTTTCGGCAACCCGCGGATCAAGGTTGGCGAGCTGGAAACCTTCCTGGAGGATGCCGATGCGCAGCCCGCTGACACCGCGCCCAACGTAGTTGCTGTAGCTATCGACCTCCGGCGCACCTTGGCGCGGGTCAAGCCCGTCGGTACCGGCCATGACTTCGAGCATCAGCGCGTTGTCGCGCACACTGCAGGTCATCGGGCCGACATGGTCGAAGGTGGCCTCGATGGCCATCACCCCGGTATAGGGCACCAGCCCGAAGGTCGGCTTCATACCGTAGATGCCACACCAGGCCGCGGGAATACGCACCGACCCGCCCTGGTCGCCACCCACCGCCAGGTCAACTTCGCCCGCCGCGACCAGCGCCGCGCTGCCCGACGACGAGCCGCCGGTACTGAAGCCAGGACGCATCGGATTGTGCACGGGCGCCGGGTCGGAGGTGTGGCTGGCGCCGGACAGGCAATAGTGTTCGCAGGTGGCCTTGCCAAGGATGGTTACTCCAGCGTCGAGCAAACGCGTCACCACGGTGGCATCGAACGACGGCACGAAACCGGCCAGTGGCGAGGCGCCGTTCATCATCGGCACACCTGCCAGCGAGATGTTGTCCTTGAGCGCGACCGTCCTGCCGAGCAGTTTACCGGTGCTGGCGCCCATCACCTCGGTGCGGTAGTACCAGGCGTTCAGCGGGTTCTCAGCGCTGGAGGGGCGATAACCCGCCGTGCGCTCGTAGCGCACCAGCGGCGTGAAGTCCGGTAGTTCGTCGACCAGGTCGTAGGCGTCGAGGCTGCCCTGCATGAGCGCCAGGTACTCGCTGGCTTGCTCGGGCGTCAGTTGCATGTGCAGGCGGCTGGCGAGCGCCTGCAGTTGTTCGAGCGTTGGGCGGGTGATGGCCATGGGGTGTCCTTTTTCCTTTCCGGTGCCGGACCAAGGGGCTGGCAATTAGCTGTTCGTGAGGCTCGCCGCGGTTGGGCCTGGTACTAACCTAGCGCCAGCGCGGGGAGCCTACTTGGTTGAGCAGGACAGTCGCTGTGTTGAGCAGGACTGCGTTGGGCCAGGTCGCAGGCTTACTGCTCCAGCTTGGGCACCCCGGCCTGCCCGGCCGCATCGCCGCGTGCGGGCCAGACCACGCCGACGCTCTTCATGCCCTTGGCCGGGTCCATCGTCGGGTTGGCCAGCACCACGTCGCGGTAGGACGGGCTGCCGATCACGGCGGGCTTGAACTTGACCAGGAACTCGTTGACCTCCTTGCGCAGCTCCGGCGCCAGGTTGTAGTCGTCGTAGCACTCCTCCAGGCAATCCAGCGTGGCTTGCCAGTGCACCTCGGTCAGCCCCATGCCGCGGTGTGCCGTGACCATGTCCCTGCCGCGGTACTTGGCGCTGCCACCCCAGTGTTGCGCGAGGAAATCGACGAAGTTGATGTGTTCCTTCTGGAAGGTCGACTCGGACATATGCGCCCAGATATGCCCGATTGCCGGGTGGGCCATGGTCTTGCGCAATACCGCGCCGGCGAACTGATAAATGGCGTCGTAGCCACCCAGGCGGGTATACAGCGAAGGTTGTTGCTCGGTGGAAGCGTTTTGCTCAGTCATGTTCGAATGCTCCGTTTCAGCTGGGAATGTGCAGGCGGTTAAAAGACCCGGACGTACCTGAGGTTCAGTCGGAAGTTTTCCTTCGGCCCGTTTTCTACCGCGAGGTCACGCCCCAGTTGCATCTGCAACTGGTCCTGGGCGGTAAAGAACTTGGTGGCGGTGAGGCGGAAGTTGGTGGTTTTGCCGCGGTCATCCTGGGAGGTGCCGTCTACCCGGCTTTCCCCACCCCAGGTGTGGCCAAAACCGACTGCCAGGGACGTACCCGGGTCGATGATGTAGCGCCCCATCAGTTGCGCGGCGTAGGACGTCTCCTGTTCGCGGCGTAACGAGTTGGCGCCGAAGTCGTCGTTGTCGCCGTACCAGATCGTATCGCCGACCAGGTCGAGAGCCCACTTCTCGCCGAAGTGCTTGATGTACGCGGCCTGAAGATCCACCTTCCAGCGGTTCTCGCCTAGGTTCAGCGCGTCCTTGCGGTCGTAGTTGCCGGTCGGTGCCACCAGGTAGACCGTGGCGCCGAGCGTGTCGTTGGCCTCGTTGAGGCGGTACTTGAGCGGCGCGGTGAGAATGAGGTCGCCGATGCCGCTGGCGCTGCCCAGGGCCGAGGCGTCACCGCCGCTGGAAACATGGCCGAACGGCAGCAGAAACTGCGGCTCGACGGTCAGCCGATCGGTCAATTTATAGACATGCAGCAAACGCAGGATGCCGATATTGGAGGTCAGGTTGAAGTCGGAGCTGACCTTGTGGCCCTGGGCGTAGGCACTGTCGGTAGTGGAGTGCTGGTAATAGACCACACCGATGGTTTTGCCCGCCGGCAGCACTTCATAATCCCCCGGCGAAACTTCAACTGCCTGCGCAGACAGGCACGGCGCGGCCGCTGCAACCATCAGGTAACGGAGTTGTTTCATGGACCAAGTCCTTCTTGGTGGCAAAACGCGGGCAAAAAGAGCCCCGCTGCCGTAACAACGACAGGTGTAGGGCTAAACGTGGAGTTCGTTGGTTAGTTGGCGCTTACTTGGGCGTCGCGCAACATGCCGGTGTGCGGGTGGCAGTTGATGTATTCGAACACCTGGCTGCTCGCATCCGACACCGACACTTCGTGGTAAAGCCGCAACTTCTGCAGCCCCGCAGCCACCCGGAAGAAAGTGACGAAGATACGCAGATGGGTCGGGTGGGATTCCGCCCAGCGTTCGAGCTTTTCCACCGAACGCCAGTGGCCGATGTTGTAGCTCTTGTCGAGCAGGTTGCCGTCGGCATCTATATTGCGCACGAAGCGGTTGCTGTAGCAGCCCAGCGGCTGGCCGTTATCGCGCAAGAAATCCATGCCGTCCTGCAAGGTCGGCAGGATCTCGTCCAGGTACAGCGAGCGCTCGGCCTGTTCAGCCGCGGCCCAGTCCTGGCCCGAGCGAATCAAGGCGATATTGTCGTGGCCGACCACCACCACCCGCCCGCCCTTGGCCGGATCGCCGGACACCACCCGCAGCTCGCCGTCCGGGTTCATCCAGTCGGTTTGCGACACCGGGAAGCGGTCGCGCATCGAGCCCCAGTAACCGTGCTCCTCGATCTCGCCGCTGATGCCGTCCATGACCGCCCCGACCCCGGGCAGATCGCTCTGGAATGCATACAAGGTCTCGAACTGCTCGGCCCGCGGCGCACTGATCTCGCGGTAGTAACCCAGGCCATCGTTCAAGCGTTGCGGCGAACTCCACCAGCCATCCACCTCGGCCGAGTGCATCCAGCGGCAATACGCCCTGGCGTCTTTCCAGTAGCCCACCACCATCAGGTTGTCGTAGCCGCTACTATCGACATGATGCGTCAGGTCGTGGGTCAGCGGGCCGTCGGCCAGGCTGAAGCTAACGACGATCTCGCGCAACGCCTGCAAGGCCCGCTCGCGCTGGCCATCGCCGTGGTACTGCACACCCAGGTAGGCCATCACCACCTGGGTCAACTGCTCGTCAGCGCGACCGACCCACATCGGGAACGGCGGCTGGTAATCGTCAGGCACCCGGCGCGATAAGGTGCGCGGGCACTTGAGGTGTTTGTCGATTGCGGACTCCATCACAGGCTCCTTGTTATTTTGGCTTCGGACACACGCTCGGCTTTACCACGGGCACGCCAAGCGCACGCTGCCCACTCGATCAGCCACGACATAAACTCTTCGGGCGCCAGGTCGCGCATATGCAGCCACCTGAACTCGTCGGCCATTCGCTGTTGTTGAACTCGCATGGGCTTACCTCATCGGCGCAGGTCGCTGGAAATGCCGTGAGGTCAAAGTTAGGCACGCCACAACAGCGTCGCTTTGTTCGTCAGGACAACCGTTTGGTTGGTAAAGACAGCGCTGAAACACCCGCCCGGACACGAACCGCGGTGGTGCGTTGTATAGGGACAAAGAGGGGTTTTGCCCCGAAATGGGCAGGAGTGATGGGTGCCTTTTGGACGGACGCCGCCGCTGAACTCAAGCCGCAGGCCGTGTTGGCCAAGGTCCGCGCCAATGCTTCACGCTGGCGTGGATATTGCCTGTCGGAACCTCGGTAACAGTGTTTCGTTTACTCAATTAGTTGCATCAAGGTGAGCGCCATCATGGCTGAGACCAATCACTATTCCACCCTTACCGTTTCGCCGGCCCGTCGCTTCGACTACTGGCGGGAAGTGGTCTGCCGACATTGCCTGTCGGCAGACAGCAAATCCTCGTTGCAGAGCAATTTCGAGGGTGCGCTACAGGTCAACGGAATTGGCCCCTTGGACATCACCACCCTGTCTTCGCCACTGCATCACTGGATGCGTTCCGAGCATCACCTGCGCGGCGACCCCGCCGAAGATATCTGGCTGGGTTACACCCTCGACGGTTATGGCGAAATCGAACAACACACCCGCAAGGCCAGCCTGACGACCGGCAGTGTGTTTCTTTACGACGCAACCCAACCGTTCCGCTTCAGCCTGGGTGGTACCGAAAACCACCTGATCCGCGTCCCGCGACCGCTGCTCGCGCACCGTCTGCCGCGTATCACCGACCTCACCGCGCTGGTGCTGGACGAATCCCGCCCCGGGTTGATCCCGCTGCGGCAGATGATCGGCCAAGCAGTAAGTTCCGCTGCGTTGCTGCAAAACGAAGGCATCGCCCGGCGCTACTCCAGCACCATCATCGACCTCCTGGTGCTCAGCCTGGAGCTGCAGGACCTGAAGACTACCCACCAAGAACTTGATCTTTACGGGCGGATCATGAACTACATTCAGCGGCACTTGGCCGAGCCGGAGCTGTCGATCGAATCGATTGCCGTGGCCCATCACGTATCGAAGCGCACGGTGACCCGGGCGTTTGCCCGGCATCAGAAATCCCCGGTCGCCGAAATCTGGAAGGAACGGCTCAACGCCAGCCGCGCAGCGATCGAACGCGGCCAGGTAAGAAGTGTTTCCCAGGCCGCGCTGGAATTCGGGTTCTCCGATTTCTCGCATTTCAGCCATGCGTTTCGGAAGGCTTTTGGAGAGGCGCCGCATTCGTTGTTGCGGCGGAGTAGGGGGTAAGTCCGGCGCCCTCAAGTTAGAGACCAAGCTCCGTATTATCAGCCTTTAAACTCGGTCATGCCAGGTTGGACTTGAAGGCGCGAGGGTCGAAAAATTGAATTGTGGTGTTTAGGGCTTTTAGATTGATTTCATGAGTGATCGCGCTGTCGTGGTGGCAGATGAAACGGTGGCCAACATCGGGATAGACAATAAGGTGGGGTGAAACGTTAGCGGTTTCCAGTGCTTCCTTTAATTGAATAACTATCCGCATCTGGAGCAGCAAAAAGAGCGGATCTCCGCCCACGCCGGTAACGTTCTTGCTAGCTTTGGCGCAAGAGGCTGGCGGTCGCTGGTTTGAGTTGGGCCAATGGCACCCAATCAAACGCTGGACCGCTGCACGATCAAACCCTAACGCCGTCACGGAAAGAGCGTTCTTGGTTCCTGCAGATGAGCCTGAGGGTAGTGGGCGTGGTTCAAGCATCCCACACGTCCACAATCACCCGGCCACTGATCTTCCCGTCAATCATCTCGGAGGCGGCTGCAAGCGCGCCCTCCAGGCCAACGTCTCGGGCCATCAGCGATAGTGTGTCGAGGTTCAACTGATCGCAGAGCCTTTGCCAAGCCTCGACGCGTCGCTCGAAGGGCTGAGTGACGCTGTTGATGCCGAGCAGGCTTACCCCTCGAAGGATGAAAGGTGCAACGGTTGCCGGGAAATCCATTCCCTGGGCCAATCCACATGCAGCTACTAAGCCTTCAGACATTGTGCTTGCGCACGCATTGGCCAGCGTATGGCTGCCGACCGAGTCGATCACTCCCGCCCATTTTTCTTTTGCCAACGGACGCCCGGGGCCTGAAAGTTCGGCGCGATCGATGGTGGTTGTCGCCCCCAGGCTTTGCAGATAAGCGGCTCCGGGGTTTCCAGGCCTGCGACCATGCCTGCACAGCCTATTACGGTATCGAAACGTGCGAATACTTCAGCCAGCTGATCGATTGAGTCAGTCACGAGGTCAGCGGCCACCATCTGGATGCCGCAGCGCCGAAGCTCATCGATTTTGACCTTTTTCTCGGGCACTTGAGTATTAATGGTCGAATCTCTGAGCAGGACGCTGATTGTGGAACCGGGCGTGCGTTTTGCTAAACGCGCAAGATTGCGTAGAACCGGCAGCCCAAGCTCACCGGCGCCTAGCACGAGAATGGATTGGGGGGGAACTGGCTCACTTCGGTCATGATTTCGCCTGAGACCTGCTGCCTGTAAGATGAACAAATGCTTGCACGATTAGGCAACGTTCGTAAGAAGGCACACCTGTGATACTTGAGAAAGCAATGACTGATCAGGAGGCGCTAAGCCAGGCAGAGACAATTTGCCGAACGCTTAGAGAAGACGATGATGGCGTCAGGCGAGAAGTGCTCGCTCACGCAGGCAGTCGCTGGTCGTTAGGTATTCTGCATGCTCTGGGGTGTACGGCACGATGCGCCATGCCGAAATAAAAAGGCAGATGACTGGGGTGACTCAGCGAATTTTAACCAAGACGCTGCGCTCCATGGAGCGGGATGGCCTGGTGCTTCGGCGGGAGTTCGGAGAGATTCCGCCACGTGTCGAGTATGAGCTCACGCCACTGGGTATGGGGCTGTTGATCCGCATGTCACCTGTCTGGACTTGGGTTGTCGAGAACGTTGAGGACTTCCGCAAGGCGCGGCGTATTTTCGACAGTCAGGATGACAAGAAGCCAGCGTGGCAAATACCTGCATCAACACCATTCCCATCAGACGCGGATGACTGAATGTATATGAGCCGCCGACATTGCTGAATAGGAGATGCCTTTGATGGAGTTACGCCAGCTTCGTTACTTTCTGAGTGTGCTGGAGTGTGGCAGCCTCGGCAGAGCCGCGCTCGAAACGGGCGTTGGGGTATCTGCGTTGAGCCAGCAACTCACGAAGCTCGAAAGTGAGTTGAGTACCCGCCTGCTGACACGCTCTAGCGTTGGCGTCACGCCCACCGCGGCAGGCTTGGCATTCGAATACCATGCGCGCCTGACGCTGCGCCAGGCCGATTACGCCATGTTGGCTGCACGCAGTGGGCGTATGAGCGGGTACGCCAGCGTCGGTATGGCACCCACCACGGCTTCGGTGTTGGGGCTGGCGCTGATCGCTAGGATGCGCGAGCGCTACCCTGATATCCGTCTTCATTTGGTGGAAATGCTGTCGGGCTACCTGGTGAACCAGCTCAATACTCGGCACCTGGATTTGGCGGTGTTGTTTAAGCTGGAGGCTGGCATTCGGCTGGATGCGCGGCCGCTGCTGGAGGAGCGGCTGTTCGCATTGGTTCCGGTAGCCTTGGTCAAGGCTGACTGGGGGACGTCGCTGACGTTGCAGCAGATCGCCTCGCTGCCCTTGGTCATGCCCAGTGCCCAGCACGGTCTTCGCGCCACGTTACGCGTCATCCTTGAGCGCGTCGGACTGGACGCGAATATCGTCATGGAGGTTGATGGCCTGTCGCTTCTCATGGATTGCGTCAGCGCAGGTCACGCCGCGACGATTCAACCCGGCGCCACTGTGGCGCGGGCCATGCAGGCAGGCTTGCGGGTGTTTTCGATCGACGATCCGCAAGCTCAGCGTCGCAACTTGGTGGTGAGCCTGGTCGATGATGAACTCTCGCCTGCTGCACTTGCCACGCGAATCGTGCTGCATGAAGTGTCCCGCGAATTGGTGCAGCAGGATCGCTGGCCAGGGGCGCGTTTGCTGTGAGCGCCTGCGAACGACCGCCCCTTTAGAAAAACTGAAGACCTCCCCCCTGCAATCGTGTTTCGCCCAAGGTACGCGAACCCCTAGAGTCCGGGGTCTGCGAGGAGCTGCCCAACCCTGGCTTCTCGCTCCCTGGAGGCGACATGATCGATGTACTTGTCATTGGCGGCGGCAATGCTGCCCTCTGCGCCGCGCTGATGGCGCGCGAGGCCGGCGCCAGCGTGATGCTGGTGGAAGCCGCGCCCCGCGCCTGGCGAGGCGGCAACTCCCAACACACCCGTAACCTTCGGTGCATGCACGATGCCCCGCAGGACGTGCTGGTGGAGGCTTACCCCGAAGAAGAGTTCTGGCAGGATCTGCTGAAGGTTACTGATGGCCAGACCAACGAGGCCCTGGCGCGTCTGGTGATTCGTGCCTCGTCCGACTGCCGCGGCTGGATGCGCCGCCACGGCGTGCACTTCCAGCCCTCGTTGTCGGGTGCGCTGCACACTGCGCGGACCAACGCTTTCTTCATGGGCGGGGGCAAAGCCCTGGTCAATGCTTATTACCGCAGCGCCGAGCGGCTAGGTGTGCAGGTGCGCTACGACAGCCCGGTGTGCGATCTGGAGTTGCGCGATGGACGTTTCATCGCTGCCCACCTGGCGGCCCGCGACGTCAACGGGCGGCGCCTGCCCGCCGAGCGCATCGAGGCGCGCAGTTGCGTGCTGGCGGCCGGCGGCTTCGAGTCTAATCGACAATGGCTGCGCGAGGCCTGGGGGCAGAATGATCGCGGCGAGTGGCCGGCGGACAACTTCCTGGTGCGGGGCACGCGCTTCAACGATGGCGCGCTGCTGCGGCGCATGATCGACCTGGGTGCCGACACCATCGGCGACCCGACCCAGGCCCACATGGTCGCCATCGATGCCCGCGCACCGCTGTACGACGGCGGTATCTGCACGCGCATCGACTGCGTGTCGCTTGGCGTGGTGGTGAACCGCGACGGCCAGCGTTTCTACGACGAAGGCGAGGATTTCTGGCCCAAGCGCTATGCCATCTGGGGGCGCCTGGTGGCCCAGCAGCCTGGTCAGGTGGGGTTCTCGATCATCGACCAGAAGGCCCTGGGCCGTTTCATGCCGCCGGTGTTCCCTGGCACCCGCGCCGACAGTCTCGAGGCCTTGGCCGTAGCCCTTGAGCTGCCGGTGCCTGCGTTTCTCGAGACCCTGCGCGCCTACAACCAGGCATGCCGCCCCGGCACGTTCGACCACACCCGGCTGGACGATTGCCGCACCGACGGCGTGCAACCGGTCAAGAGCCATTGGGCCTTGCCGATCGATAAGCCGCCGTTCTTCGGTTACCCGCTGCGTCCGGGGGTGACGTTCACTTACCTCGGCCTGCGCACCGATGCCACGGCCGCCGTGCATTTCGCTGGACGGCCCAGCCCCAACCTGTTCGTCGCCGGCGAGATGATGGCCGGCAACGTGCTGGGCAAGGGCTACACCGCCGGTGTCGGCATGTCCATCGGTACCGCGTTTGGCCGCATCGCCGGCACCCAGGCGGCTGCTGCCGCCGGCCATTGTGTTTCCCCCCTGGAGGCCCAGCATGACTGTGCAAATGCCTGACCCCCGCGTGTTCGACCCCGCCCCGCCACAGGCCGAACTGATCCCGCTGCTGAACCTGGACGAGCAGGAGGTGGACCGGCAGATGCGCATCTGCAACGCCTGCCGTTATTGCGAGGGGTTCTGTGCCGTGTTCCCGGCGATGACCCGTCGACTCGACTTCGGCAAGGCCGACATCCACTACCTGGCCAACCTCTGCCACAACTGTGGCGCCTGCTTGCACGCTTGTCAGTACGCCGCACCGCATGCGTTCGCGGTGAACGTGCCGCAGGCCATGGCCAAGGTGCGCGGGCAGACCTACGCTGAGTACGCTTGGCCGGCCCGTTTCGGTCAGCTCTACCGGCGCAATGGCACCTTCGTCGCCGTGGCGTTGGCGCTGGCGCTGTCGCTGTTCTTGCTGCTGGCCTTGCAGGTCAACGGCACTTTGCTGCCTGGGCGGCTGGCCGGAGACTTCTACGCTGTGTTCCCGCACAACACCTTGGCGCTCTTGTTCGGTGGCGTGTTCAGCGCAGCCGGGGTGGCCCTGGGCGTGGCGTTGAGACGCTTCTGGCGCACGGTGTCGCCCGCCCAAGCGCGGCAACCGGCCAACGGTGCATTGCAGGAGGCAGCGAGCGCAGTGCTGACGCTCAAGTACTTGGATGGCGGCCATGGCCAAGGCTGCAACAACGCCGACGATCGCTACACGCTGTGGCGTCGACGCTATCATCATTTGACCTTCTACGGCTTCATGCTGTGCTTTGCCGCCACCGTGGTCGCCACCGGTTATCACTACCTGCTGGGCCTGCATGCGCCATACCCGCTGCTCAGCCTGCCGGTGGTCCTCGGCACCCTCGGCGGCATCGGCCTGATCGTCGGGCCAGCGGGCCTGCTGGCGTTGAACCTGCGCCGCGCGCCAGAGCATGGCGACGCCGCTCAGCGCCCCATGGACCGTGCGTTCATCCTGCTTCTGCTGTTGGTCAGCACGACCGGTATGGCGTTGCTGGCCCTGCGTGACACCGAGGTGATGGCGATCCTGCTGGCCGTGCACCTGGGCACCGTCATGGCACTGTTCGTGACCTTGCCCTATGGCAAGTTCGCCCATGGCCTGTTCCGCAGTGCCGCGCTGCTGAAGTTTGCGATCGAAAAGCGCCGGCCCGACCCTCACGGCTTGGGCGGGGACTGAACCATGCACGGGATGCGATGCGACACCGTGTGTTCAGCCTGGCGAGCAACGCACTGGCCACCGTGGTGATCCTGCTGTCCGAGGGTGCCTGTGAGCGCGAAACCCTGCTGCGCCGCCTGAATGGTGCGCCGGTAGCGGCACCGGCGGCCGAAGCAGACGCAGCCCAGGGCGACTGGTCCGCCGAACCTCATCGCCACGGCTGACCTAACTGTACACCCCGCATTGACACAAACGCCCACCTGACATCAAGTGATGCCAGGTGGGGAAGGGGGCCGTCTTCCCGTCGGCCAGCCACGCACAATAAAAACAAGAGGACAAGCCATGCTCGCACTTCTGGGCCTGATCATGGTGGTGACCTTCACCTACCTGATCATGAGTAAACGCCTGTCCCCGATCGTCGCGCTGACCATCGTGCCGATTGTTTTCGCCCTTGTTGGCGGTTTCGCGCCAGACCTGGGCAAGATGATGCTTGATGGCTTGAAAATGGTGGCGCCCTCGGCAGCGCTGTTGCTGTTCGCCATCCTGTTCTTCGGCCTGATGATCGACGCCGGCCTGTTCGACCCGCTGATCCGCAAGATTCTCAAGCGGGTGAATGGCGACCCGATCAAGATCGCTATCGGCACCGCTCTGCTGTCGCTGCTGGTGGCGCTGGACGGTGATGGCACCACGACTTACATGATTACCTGCGCTGCCATGCTGCCGCTGTACAAGCGCATCGGCATGAACCCGATGATCCTGGCGACCGTATCGATGCTGTCATTGAGCATCATGAGCGGCATGAGCCCGTGGGGTGGTCCCGCCACCCGCGCCATTGCAGCGCTCGGCCTGGATGCGACCGAATACTTCATTCCGATGTTGCCCACCGTCATCGGTGGGGCGGCATGGGTCGTGTTCACCGCCTACCTGCTGGGCCGTGCCGAGCGCCGGCGTATCGGCAATGTTGCCCTGGAGTCCGGAGGGGGCAACTGCTACATCAAGGAAATCCTCGGCGACAGCCCGCACAAGCGCCCGCGCCTTGCCTATGTGAACCTGGTGCTGGTGATTGTCGTCATGACTGCGCTGGTTCTGGGGCTGATGCATGCGGCCATCCTGTTCATGATCGGTTTCGTCGCCGCACTGATGATCAACTACCCGCAGCTGAATGTGCAGAAAGAACGCATCCTCGCCCATTCGGGCAACGCCATGACCGTGGTGTTGCTGGTGTTCGCCGCAGGCATCTTTGCCGGTATTTTCTCGGGTACCAAGATGGTCGATGCATTGGCCCAGACGCTGGTGGACTGGATTCCGGATGCGTGGAGCCACTGGTTCCCGCTGGTGGTGGCGCTGACCAGCATGCCGCTGACCTTCGTGCTGTCCAACGACGCGTACTACTTCGGCGTTGTGCCGATCCTGGCCAATGCCGCGGCCGCCTACGGCATCGACCCTGTAGAGGTCGCCCGAGCTTCGGTGCTTGGCCAGCCGGTGCACCTGATGAGCCCATTGGTAGCCTCCACCCTGCTGCTGGTGGGCATGGTCGATCGCGACATCGGCGACTTCCAGAAAGCCACCTTCAAGTGGGCCGTGCTCACCTCTCTGGTGATCACTGCGCTGGCACTGCTGACGGGCGCCTTGTCCCTCATGGTTTGAAGCATCCAGGGCGCCGCTTGCGGGTACGGTGATATCCCGCTTCTGGAACTATCGTGCTGTTTCAAGCCATCGATTTTGTCCTCTTACGATTCCTCTCCAAGCCCCATTGAGCTGCATAAATCAAAGGTTCAGGGCGCCTCGGGATTTCTCACAAAAAGCAATGATGGCACGTTGACTCTCCCCTTAGGGGGAGACTTTAGACTCCCGGCCCTCGATAGATCTGGCCTGAAAACAGTTTTTTTTGGCCCGATGCCTTTATTCATTCAATGCGGCTTTTGTAGGGAAACAATCAATGAATAATCCGTTGGAATTGGACAGCGTTATCAGCAGTACACAGGAGATTCTTGCGCAGTTGCTGGTGTTGGACAGGGGCGACGTGGCAGAGCACAGCAGTATCGTTGACGACCTCAGTGCCGACTCGCTGGACATCGTCGACCTGAGCTTCCAGCTGGGCCGTCAGTACGGTTGCACTTTGCCGAAAACCAGCGTGCTGGATCACGCGGTAGCGGTGTTCGGCGATGCCACCCGGTTTGTCGAAAAAGGCCGAATCACGCAGGACGGCGTGGCCTTGCTGGAGCAGAGCCTCAGCGCTTATGCGCCGGGCCAGTTGCACGTGGGCATGCAGCCGGGCGATGTCTTCTCGGCCACCACCGTGCGTAACTGGGCGCAGCAATGCCATAACGTTTTCAACTACCTCCCCGAGACTTGCCCTGAGTGTGGCGCGGTTCATGCCCAACTCAATGAGCGCCAACAAGTGGTGTGTGGCGGTTGCAGTGCTCGCCTGACCCCTCTGGACGGTGACTCGATCTCGCGTCTGTTGGTTGAGCAGTACGCGGCCGCCCAGTTGAAGGCTTCGGCGTAGAGGGTGCCTTGATGCAGGCCCGAGAGGTTCTGGTCACCGGCTATGGCCTGGTGGCTCCCACGACACTGGATGCGGCCTCGCTGTTCACGATGATCAGCGAAAACCGTTCCTGCATTGGCCAGCACCCGGCGTTTGTCGAACTGGGGTTTGCGAACCCGGCGGCCGGATTTATCGATGAGCAACAATGGCAGGTCATCGCGGCGGCCTTTCCGGGCGACCTGCAGACCACCTCCCGCCAGGAATGGCTGGCGCATTACGTGGCCCGTCAGGCGCTGGCCCATGCCGGGTTGGCCGACGGCGCATTTGCCCGAGTCGCCAGCGGTATTTTCGTCGGGGCCAACAAACATTGCGTGAGCGGTGATTTGCGGGACGCCAGCCGTTACATGGACGATCAGGGGCGGGTCGATCTCGACCAGTACCTGGATAACCACACCCTCAGCGGTGGGGCGTTTGCCCGGCGGGTTGATCAGCAAACCCGCCATCTCGCCGAATGGCTGGGTGTCCGTGACCATATCTCCACGCATTCCGATGCCTGTGCCGCCGGCACCATGGCCATCGGCAGCGCCTATCGAGCGATCGCCCGTGGCGAGATCGACCTGGCATTGTGTGGCGCGGTGGAGTTGATGGCCCATGAATTGTCCTACTACAGCTTTGATGGGCTGGGCGCACTCTGCCAGCGCGTGGACTTTTCCCCACAAGAACAGAGCCGGCCGTTCATGCCGGACCGCTGCGGTTTTGTGCTGAGTGAAGGGGCGGCGCTGTTGGTGCTGGAATCCCGCGCGCATGCCGAGCGTCGTCAGGCCTGTCCGCTGGGCCGGGTGCTGGGTTACGCGAATCTGTGCGAGGCAGAGAAAATCACCTCCAGCAGCCGCGACGGCAGCAAGTATGCTGCCTGCATGACGGCGGCCCTGGCCGATGCCGAACTGACCAGTGCGGCTGTGGACCATGTGAATGTTCACGGTACGTCGACACAGGCCAATGACCGTTGCGAGGCCCTGGGCCTGGCGCAGGTCTTCGGCGAAACCCTGGAGCAGATGACGTTCACCGCCAACAAATCTGCCGTAGGGCATTCGTTGGCCGGCAGTGGTGCCATTGAGGCGGTGCTGTCGTTGATGAGCATTCAGTTGGGCGTGGCCTTGCCGACCCTCAACTTTCAGCCGGAAAAATCCGAATTTCCGGCGTTGAAATTCCTTTGCGAACCGTTGCAGCAACCGATCAATGTCGTGCTCTCCAATTCCTTCGGGTTTGGTGGCGTGAACAGTTCGTTGGTGCTGGGCAGGGCATGACATGACCAGATCCAATTCAACCGCTGTTTATATCACTGCGGCGTCGGTACTCAACGCCGCCGGTACTGAATGTACGCCTCGTGACAGTCAACCTCTGGCCGCGAAACCGCTGGATTTCGACCCGGCACGTCTGGCCCATTGTGTTGCAGCGCCCGCCTTGCCGGCGGGTGTGTACGACCGCAGACTGTCCCGTAGCCTTGAGCCTCAGGGCGCGCGCCTGCTGTATTGCGCCGGCCGTCTCGCCGAGACCTTGCGTGGGCTGGAACTGCCCGACGAGCGGATCGCATTGACCGCTGCCATTCCGGAAGTGGATGGCCCCAGCTCGTGCTGGGATGCAGTGCAGGCCATTGGCGCACAACCGGCAGATCTGTTGGGGCAATTCTTTGCCCACACACCGCCGCTGCACGCGCTGATGATGCTCAATAGCAGCGTCATGGCCCACGCGGCTGAGGCCTTGCGTTGCAAGGGGCCCATGGGCGGTTTTTGCTCCCAGGGCAATGCGGGGCTGGATGCTTTGATGGAGGCCGCTGCCCATCTGAGCGAAGGCCGTGCCGATGCTGCCGTGGTCGTCAGTAGCAGTCCGAACATCACCCCGGCGTTGTACCTGCGCGACGCTACTCACCCACCTGTGAACCCCGGCCCGTGGGTTTTCGGCGAAGGTGCTGCGGCACTGTTGCTGACGACCAACCCAGGCAGCGGTGCTCGATCTGCGTTGCGTATTGCCGGGTTTGCCCGTGGTTACAGCGCGCAACCCGAGCGTGGACTGGCGGTTGGTCGCGACGTCATCGAGCGCGCTTTGAGCAACGAAAAACTGTGCCTCAGCGATGTCGGGCAAGTCGTCGCCGATGCACAGGATCCGCAGATTGCCGCGTTGTTTACCCCATCGGGGCATACCCTCGAACACTCCAAGGCGTTGCTAGGTGACTTGGGCGCCAGCGCCTTGCTCAGTGAAATCGCTGTGACCTGGGCACTGGATTGCAGCCGTTACACGCTGTTGCTCGAACACAGCCGAGGCGGACATTGGGGCGCGGTGCTGCTGGCCAGAACGTCGTCGGACACAGAGACAATGGAGAGTTACCCATGAGCCCCACACGGATCGTGATCACGGGCATGGGCGCCGTTACCGGCTTCGGTTTCGAGTGGCAGTCCATGTGGCGAAGAATGTTGGCCGGCGAGCATTGCATTCGGCCATGGCAACCGGAAGGCGTCGAGGCGGGTGCGTTCCCCGTGCGTTACGCAGCGCCCGTGGATATGGGCTTGATGCCGGCACACTTGAAAGACCATCCGGCTTGGGGGTTGTCGCTGGAGAAACGCACCCGCTTTGGTTGGGTCGCGGCCACCCAAGCCATTGCCGATAGTGGTCTGAGCCCCGAACAGTTGCGTGGCGCGGCGGTATTGTCAGCGTCCGGCGCACCTGCTCATCGTTTGCAGGACATGCTGCTCAGCCTGGCGGATAACCCGGCGCAGGCGCCGTCCTGGGCTCAATTGATGGCGCGACAGGCGCAGGTCGATCCTGACAGTTCACTGTGTCAGAGCAACGACCGCCTTGCGCGGGTGATTGCCGATGGCATCGGCAGTGAAGGCCCGGTGATCAATATCAGCAGCGCCTGCGCGGGAGCGTCCCAGGCCATCGGCAATGCATTCCAGATGATCCGTCGCGGCGAGGTCGAGCTGGCCATTGCCGGGGGCGCCGATTCGGTGCTGAGCCTGGACACCATGACCGCGCTGTATCTGCTCGGCGCCGCCAGCAGTGAACAGCGTTGGGGCACCGACCTATGTCGGCCGTTCGACCGCCATCGCAGTGGCTTGATTGCGGGTGAAGGTGGTGGTTTTGTAGTGCTCGAAACCCTCGAACGGGCGCTCGCCCGAGGGGCAACGCCGTACGCCGAAGTGCTGGGTTTCGGCAGCAGCCTGGATGCCTACAAAATCACCGCACCCGACCCGCAGGGCCGGGGCGCGGTGCTGGCGATGCAGGCGGCCCTGACGGATGCCGGGCTGGCGCCGCAACAGGTCGACCTGATCAATGCCCACGGTACCTCGACACCCCTCAACGATGCCGCCGAAACCCTGGCGATCAAGACCCTGTTCGCCGAGCGCGAACATTATCGGCGGTTGCTGGTGACGGCCAACAAATCCCAGTTCGGCCACCTGATTGCGGCCGCCGGAGCACCGGAGTTCATGCTCACGGCCCTGGCCTGCCGGGATGATCGGGTTACGCCGACCCTGAACCTGCAGGATGCCGACGAACAATGCGACCTCGACTACTGCGCCCTTCAAGCGGTCAAGCGCAAGGTCGACGTTGCCCTGAGCAACTCCTTCGGTTTCGGCGGCCTCAACACTTCACTGGCGCTGGGCAAGTACCGGGAGGCGCCGCGATGAAACAGGCGGTCGCGATTGCCGGTGCGGGTTGCGTGTTGCCCAGCGGTTGGGGTGTCGAGCCTTTCTGGGCGGCCGCAACCGAAGGGCGCAGTGCAATTACGGCGCTGAACGCCCGATGGTTCAGCAGCGAACGCGTAGTGGCGTTCGGGCAAATTCAGGATCAGGACCACCAACGCAGCCGACAAGACCTTGCGCAAAACCTCCAGCGTTACTGCACGCCGGCAGTGATCTGGGGTGTCAGCGCGGTACGTCAGGCGCTGGAAGAAGCCGGCCTGGCCGGTGAGCAACCGGATGTCCGTTTTGGTTTGTATTGCTGTCAGGGCGGCTACACCCATCCGTCTCTGGAATCCTATGCCGAGTTGTTGCTCGGCTGTCGGCAGGACGGCGTCGCCGACATGGCGGCGTTCGCCAAACGGATCCTGCAAGACCGTGCCCAGGACCCTTTTCTGGTGCTTAAAGGCTTGAGCAACTGCTTGCTGGGTGTCACCAGCCTGGCGCTGAAACTGGTGGGCGAGTGCAACGCCTATATGCAAGGTGTCGCCGGCAACCTGGCAGCCTTGCGTGAGGCTACGGCCGCTTTGCAGGATGGCCGAATTGACGCGGCAATCGTTGTCGGTGCGGGCAGCGAGCTGGATGCCTTGGCGCTGTCCGGGTTGGTCCAGGCGGGTGTCATCAGCGCCAACGGCTCGAACACGCTGCTGCCGTTTGACCTTCGGGGCACCGGCGGCATTGCCGGGGAGGGCGCGGCAGCGTTGGTGCTGCGCCGGCGCGAAGACCTGCCGGCCGGTCCTCAGGCGTGCCTCGCCGACATGACGGCCCATGCCACCCTCGGTCGCTTGAGCCTGCCCGACAGCCCAACCGATGTGTTGGTGTGCAGCGGCACCGGCGATGCGCACAAAGACCGCGTGTTGTGCCAGACGCTGGCCCTTGCGCGCGCCTCGCACATCACCAGCGGGTTGGCGATCAACGGCATTCTCAGCGCGGCACCGAGCCTGGTGGATCTGATGCTTGCGCGTTGCGCATTGCAGGCCCAAAGCGTACCGCCGATTGCCGGTTTGCGGCAGCCAGTGGCGAACCTGCCGTTCATTCAGGGCGCGCCCCACGCTGCGAGCCTTGCGCATTGCCTGGTGCTGAACCGCGACGACAACGGATTCAGCGCCGCCTATCAAGTGCTCTACAGCGCAAAGGCCACTCAGGACTGCCGCTGACTACCGCCTCTTTTTTACTTTCAAGGGATATGACTGTCATGGATTATCGCGATTTCGTTCGGCCCAAATTCGTCGGCCTGCTCCAGGCATTGGGCCTGGAGTGTCAATTTGAGCGCGCCCTCGGTAGCCAGTTGTTCTACCGCAACCCCAAGGGCGATATGGTCACGGTCACCGACTTTCTCGGCGGTTACGGTGCGGCACTGTTCGGCCACAACGACCCACAGTTTGTCGATCAGCTATGTGCGCTGCTGCGCAGCGACGTGCCGTTCAACGCACAAATGTCGATCCGCGGTGCGGCCGGGCAATTGGGGCGAGCGCTCAGTGACGCCTTCAATCGCGAACTGAAGAACACCGAACGTTATATTTCGACTTTCTCCAACAGTGGCGCGGAGGCGGTGGAAATTGCCGTCAAGCACGCGGAGTTCCGTCGCCAGAAGAGCCTGCAGAAGCAGTTCGACGACATCGATTTCACCCTGGCCAGCCTGACCGCCAGCGAACACGCTTACCGCGAGCTGGATGTGGGCGACCTCGACCTGCCTGCAGGTGTCCTGCCAGCCACCCTGAACAGCGTGACCTTGCGTCAGGTGGTTGAAGCCGTTCGCCAACACAACCTGGCGCAGTTGCACATCGAGCCGGTATTCGTCGCCCTGCGCGGCAGCTTCCACGGCAAATTGGTCAATACCGTGCAACTGACCTATGGCCGTCAGTACCGCGCGCCGTTTGCCCGTTTTGGTCTGAACGTCGAGTTCATCGACCCACAGCAGCCCCATCAGTTGCAGGAATTGCCGGCCCGGCACACGCACCACTGGTTGAGCCTGCAATGGGACGGCGAACACCTGAACGTACTGCAACTGCCGTTCAGTGCGATTACCGCCGTGTTGATGGAGCCGATTCAGGGCGAAGGCGGTATCAACGAGTTCGCGGCCGAGTTCTATCTGGGGCTGCGCAAGCTGTGTAACGAGCAACAATGCCCGCTGGTAGTCGATGAAGTACAGTCGGGTTTTGGGCGCGCCGGGACGTTTCTTGCCAGCAGCCAGTTCAACCTGCAAGGCGACTATTACTGCCTGTCCAAGGCCCTCGGCGGCGGCTTGATGAAAATCGCCGCGACGGTGATCCGCAGCAGCCACTACGAAGGCGAGTTCAGCTACATCCACAGCTCGACCTTCGCCGAGGACGACCCGTCCTGCCATATCGCGCTGTCGGCATTGCGCCGGTTGTTCGCCAATGACGACGCGATGCTCAAAGACATACGCACCAAGGGCGCCTACCTCAAAGCCTCGCTCAATGAACTGAAGATGGCCTATCCGGATGTGATCGCCGATGTGCGCGGGCGTGGCTTGCTGGTGGGTCTGGAATTGCACGACTTGAGTGTCAGCAGCTCGCTGGTACAGGCGTCGGCCCAGTACAACGATGCCTTGGGTTACTTGATCGCCGGTTACCTGTTGCAATTCGAAGCGTTGCGGGTAGCACCGTCGGGCAGCAACTCCAACGTGATTCGCCTGGAGCCGCCAGCCTGTATCACCCTGGGCGAAATCGACGGGCTGATCGCTGCCCTGCAACGGGTCTGCGACATGCTGCGCCGTGGCGATGCGTTGCCGTTGGCGGCGGGTATCTGCGCGGACTCGATGCCCACCGTGCCAGCCCGTCAGGACGATTTTCGGGTGGCCGAGCCCGTTGAAAACATCGATGCCAAGGTCGAAATCGTCGCTCGGGTAGCGTTCATCAACCACCTGATCGATGCCGATATCCTCGGTGACGTCGATCCCTCGCTGGCAGCCCTGAGCCCGGAACAAAAACGCACGTTCATCAATCGCACCAAGCCTGAACGCCGCGCTGTGCCAGTCGGCCCGGTGATCATTCGGTCGCGCCTCGGCATGGCGGTAGAGTTCACGTTGTACCCGCTGTGCATGGATTCGGATGCCATGGCCGAGTACATCCTCAGCGGTGACCTGGACAGCATCCGCGAAGAAGTCGGCAGGCGTGTCACCGATGCCCGCGCCGATGGCTGCAACATCGCCGGCCTCGGGATGTACACCTCGATCGTCACCAACAATTGTCAGGCGCTGAAGATTGCCGACATGGCGCTGACGTCCGGCAATGCCCTAACCATCGGCATGGGCCTCGAAGCCATCGAGCAAGGCTGTGTACAGCAAGGTCTGGCACTGCGCGAGCAAACCGCTGCCGTTGTCGGTGCCGCCGGTAACGTTGCTTCGACCTATGCCTCGGTGCTGTCCGCCACCGTAGATCACCTGATTCTGATTGGCAGCGGTCGTGACGGCTCGGTTCGGCGCCTGGAGAAAACCGCGCAACAGATTTACGCCGACGCGGCCCGTTCGATCCTCAAAGGCACAGCCGAACACGACCGGTTGGCGCAGCGACTGCTGACCCTTGATGGTTGTTGTGACTTGTTGCACTCACATGGCCAAAAAGCCGACCTCGGTTTGCACATCGCCCGTCTGGTGGATGAGCGCCTTGGCGCGAACGCCTTCATCACGGTCACCAACGATCTCGACGCCATCAAGGGCGCACGGATTGTCCTGTGCGCTGCCAATGCGCCTCAGCCGTTCCTCGGTGCCGAACATTTCGCCGAGCGCAGCGTGATTTGCGATATCGCCGTGCCGCTGAACGTCCATCAAGACCTGCCGAGCCAACGCGAAGACGTGCTCTACATGCACGGCGGCATCGTCCAGACGCCGTTCGACGACGGCCTGGCGCCCAACGTGCGGGCCTATCTGAAAAAAGGTCAGCTGTATGCGTGCATGGCCGAGTCGGTGTTGATGGGCTTGTCTGGCATGAGCCAGCACGGCTCCTACGGCGATATCAGCCGTGAGCAAGTGCAGCAGGTCCGCGCACTGGCCGCGACACACGGCTTCACCCTCGCGCAATTCAAAACTCATAACTCACTTTAAGGAGCGGTCATGACTCAGAAAATAGCCGTCGTGACCGGCGGCAGTCGCGGCATTGGCAAGTCCATCGTGCTGGCCCTGGCCGGCGCGGGTTATCAGGTTGCCTTCAGTTATGTCCGTGACGAGGCGTCAGCCGCTGCCTTGCAGGCGCAGGTCGAAGGGCTCGGCCGGGAGTGCCTCGCCGTGCGGTGTGATGTCAAGGATGCGCAGAGCATTCAGGCGTTTTTTGAACGGGTCGAGGAACGTTTCGAGCGTATCGACTTGTTGGTCAACAACGCCGGTGTTACCCGTGACGGTTTGCTCGCCACGCAATCGTTGAGTGACATCACCGAGGTCATCCAGACCAACCTGGTCGGCACGCTGTTGTGCTGTCAGCAGGTGCTGCCCTGCATGATGCGCCAACGCAGCGGGTGCATCGTCAACCTCAGTTCGGTGGCCGCGCAAAAGCCCGGCAAGGGCCAGAGCAACTACGCCGCCGCCAAAGGCGGTGTAGAAGCATTGACACGCGCACTGGCGGTGGAGTTGGCGCCGCGTAACATCCGGGTCAACGCGGTGGCGCCCGGCATCGTCAGCACCGACATGAGCCAAGCCCTGGTCGGCGCCCATGAGCAGGAAATCCAGTCGCGGCTGTTGATCAAACGGTTCGCCCGGCCTGAAGAAATTGCCGACGCGGTGCTTTATCTGGCCGAGCGCGGCCTGTACGTCACGGGCGAAGTCTTGTCCGTCAACGGCGGATTGAAAATGCTATGAGCCAGGCACGCACGATTGTGATTACTGGCGCGGCCAATGGTATTGGCCGCGCCGTCGCGGAAAACTTTGCAGCCCAGGCCGAGCACCTTTTGATCTTGCTCGATCGGGATCTGGCAACCTTGCGGAGGTGGGTCACTGAGGGCGAATTTGCCGCTCGCATCGAAACCCATCAAGCGAACATCGCCGATCTCGCCAGCCTGCAACTTCTGTTCAAGGGCCTGGCCAACCGGGTCGGCTTTGTCGATGTGCTGGTCAACAGCGCCGGGGTCTGCGACGAGAACGAACCCGAAGACCTCGACAACTGGCACAAGGTCATTTCGATCAACCTCAACGGCACCTTTTACGTCACCTCGTTGTGCCTGCCACTGATGGCGGAGGGTGGGCGGATCGTCAACATGTCGTCGATCCTCGGCCGAGCGGGCAAGGTCCGCAACACCGCTTACTGCGCCTCCAAGCACGGCATCATCGGCATGACCAAAGCCTTGGCGCTGGACCTGGCGCCACGGCGAATCACCGTCAATGCCATCCTGCCCGCCTGGATCGACACACCGATGCTGCAAGGCGAATTGGCGGCTCAAGCGCGCATCGCCGGGATCACCCACGAGCAAATCCTGCGCAATGCCAAGAAGAAGTTGCCGCTGCGGCGCTTCATTCAGGGCGACGAAGTGGCGGCCATGGTTCGTTATCTGGCGAGCCCGCAGGCGAGTGGTGTCACGGCGCAAAGCCTGATGATCGACGGCGGTGCCGGGTTGGGAATGTAGCCATGGCTCGACTGGGATTGAACCGCGGCCTTTTGGCCGCGCTGGTCAGCCTCGGCTCGCCAGCGGCGATCGCCGAGTGGTGGCCGGAGCATCATGAAGCGGAGATCGGCGTTGCCACGGCCGTGCGTCTGCACGGTGACGACCAGGTCACGCAAAAGGCCGTGTACCTCAAGTTCAGCCTGGAGGATGCCTGGGACAGCGGCTACTACAAGGCCAAGGGTCGAGCACGTTACGACTCTCGTTATGACGGCAACAACCCATACAGCGCGCAAGCCCGGGACGATTATCGGGCCACTGCCGATTGGCGGCACCTTTACTGGGGGCTCTACGTCGGTGACGGCGAGCTGACGGTGGGCTGGCAGCAGGTGGTGTGGGGGCGAGCAGATGAATTACGGGTACTCGATCAGATCAACCCGCTGGATTATCGCGAGGGTGTGATCGGTCTGTTGGAAGACAGCCGCATCGCCGTGCCGATGATTCGCCTGGTGCAGCCGGTCGCCGAGTGGGAGCTGGAAGCGCTGGTGATCACTGATTTCGTGAAAAACCAGGCGCCGGCCGTCGGCAGCGAGTTCGATGCACCGATCTTTGCCACACCCGATCCGCAGATGTTTGTGGTCGATTCGCGGCCCGGGTATGACGGTCACAGTGGCTTCGGTTACGGCGCCAGTGCCAACGGCCGGGTCGGCACGGTGGATGTCAGCTTCGTTGCCCTCAACGCCCGCCAACAGGACCCGGTTTACGCCGTCGAAGGCCAGACCGAAGAGGGCCTGATTCGCCTCGAACGGCAATTCCCGCGCTATTCCATGGGCGGCGCCGGTGTGGCCATCGATGCCGGCCACAGCATCGTGGTGCGCAGTGAAGTCGCCTACTTCGACAATTGGCGCGTCACCAATCCTTACCGCGCTTACGGCAGCGACCAGACGGCGATGACCAAGTCGCTGCTGGGCGTCGATTACCTCTTGCGGGACTGGCTGATCTCGACGCAGTGGCAACATCAGCGGCTGCTCGACTGGCAGCCCGGCATGGTCCAGGACAAACGCGACGACCTGTTCACCGTGTCTGCCGAAGGCTCGCAGTTCCAGGATCGCCTCAAGACCCGTCTGGTTTTCGGCATGTCGCCGCCAGCGCAGGACGACAGTTTCGTTCAGGGGATCTTCACCTACAAACCGGTGGACTGGCTCAAGTTGGGGCTCGAAGTCGATGTGTTCTTCGGCAAGCCCGACCGCCAGTTCGGTGCGTACGACAACCGCGACCAGGTGCGCTTGTCCGCCGGTTATCTGTTCTGACCACACCGGTGCGGTGTGCGAACCACTCAAACAATGAAAAGGAAATCGCCATGTTGCCCATCTTCAAGACCCTGACTGTAAGCGCACTGCTGCTGAGCGCCGCTGCCGCCATGGCAGCTGAAACACGCACGGCCGACGACATCATTCGCCAGGCCCGGGACCGCGACGACGGCAAGAGCTTCATGTCCCAGGTGTCCCTGATCCTGATCGACAAGCAAGGTAACAGCCGCATTCGCGAGTTCAGCTACCTGCAAAAGGATTACCCGGACAGCGACAAATTCACCATGTATTTCTCCGCGCCGAGTGATGTGCGTGACGTCGCCTTCCACATCGAAAACCCGCGCGAGGCCCTGGGCCTCGAAGACAGCCAATGGATGTATTTGCCGGTCAGCCGACAGACCCGAAGGATTTCCACCACCGACAAACGCGGGGCGTTCATGGGGAGCGACTACTCCTATGCCGACCTCGACAAGATTCGCGCCGAAGACTATCGCCAAACGCTGGTTGGCGAAGAGCAGTTGCAGGGCCGCGATTGCTACGTGATCGAGCGTGAGCCGGCGACGCCTGCCGTGCTGGCCAAGACCGGCTACAACAAGCTCAAGGTCTGGGTTGACAAGAAGAACTCACTGGTGCTGCGCCAGGACTTCTTCGATGTAAAAGGTGTGATGTTCAAGCAGATGCGCACCCTGAAGACTGAAACCATCGACCAGATCGACAGCATTACCCTCAGCGAAACCGAGGACTTCATCGCCGGTACGCGCTCTCAGCTGCGCTTCAACCAGTTGCAGTACAACGTCGCGCTGGACGACCGCCTGTTCACGCAGACCGCGATCAAGCGCGGGCTGAAAGCCGGCGACTTGCCGGAATACGCCGTGTCTGCCCGCTAAGCGCCGCTCTCGATTCATCTGGAACCCTCATTCATGGAAAGATACCTGAACTTCGTCGAGCGCTATGCGCGGGCAATTGTGTTCGTGCTGGTGGCGATCACCGCCTACTTCACCTACACCCTCGGCGCGCTGATGTCGGACACCAATCCGTATCTGCTCAAGGACACTCACCCGGCGCGCAAGACGATCATTGATCTGCAGCGCGAGTTCACCGGCACGTATGACTCGGTCATGGTGGCGCTGAACAACCCCGAGAGTGTCTTCAACACCACGTCGCTGAACGCCCAGTTCGAGCTGTCCCAGGCCATACGCCAGTTGATGCTGGCGAACGATGAGGACCGTGTCGAACTGCAGCGCATCGTCGGCCTGCACAGTGGCGACCCTGATGCCCAGGGTTTGCTGGTGCAGATCCTCGCCGAGGGTTTTTCGCAGAACGATTACGCTGCCGCCAAAGCACTGCGCGACCATGGGATTGCCCGGCACTGGGACAGCCATGACTTGCAGTTCCTGAGCTTTCTTGCCGAGCGGCTTAACCCGATCCAGGAAATGGCCTCGATGGCTGACCTGGAAAACATCAGCTTGAGTGCCGATGGCGAGTTATGGATTCACAAGACCCTGCACGCCCTGGATATGGACCCGATCAAGGTCGAAGCGCAGATCATGGGCAACGAGCAGATGGTCGGTGGCGTCGTCTCGGCGGACAAGAAAGTCGCCATGGTCGTCGCCGAACTGGGCACCAAACAGGACGACGCTCAGGCCCAGCTGCGTGCCTATCACCAGGTCCGCGAGATCATCGCGAAGTACCAGGCCGCCCACCCGGAGTTCACCGATGAGGTGTTCATCGCCGGCATGCCGATCTTCATTGCGGCCCAGCAGGAAATCATCGATCACGACCTGGCGATGCTGTTCCCGATCGTGTTCCTGTTGGTGACCTCTCTGCTGGTTTTCTTCTTTCGCAAACCACTGGGCGTGGTGCTGCCGCTGTTCAATATCCTGTTCTGCACCATCTGGACCCTTGGCCTGATGGCGCTGCTGCGTGTGCCGATGGACTTGCTCACCAGTGTCTTGCCGGTGTTCCTGTTCACCATCTGTTGTGCCGACGCGATCCACGTCATGGCCGAGTATTACGAACAGCTCAATTCGGGTAAGTCTTTCCGCGAAGCCAACCGTGAAACCCAGCGCCTGATGGTCACGCCGGTAGTTTTGACAACGGTCACGACTATTGCCACGTTCCTGATTTCCACCACCAACAACATTGTCAGCATCCGCAACTTTGGCGTGTTCATGTCGATCGGCCTGACGGCGGCGCTGATCATCTCGTTGCTACTGATTCCGGCGTGGATTTCGATCTGGGGCAAAGATGCCGTCCCGCGCAAAGTCCAACTGAAAGCATCGCTGATCTCCCACTATCTGGTGGTGTTCTGTGCCTGGCTGATTCGCTGGCGCAAGCCGGTATTGCTGGTGACCCTGCCGTTGTTGGCGATGATGACGGTGTTCACGTTCAAGGTGGATATCGAAGACTCGGGCATTGCCTACTTCAAGAAGGACAGCCCGGTGCGGATATCCGACGAGTTCATCAACCGGGCTGGAGTCGCCGGTACATCGCCGGGCTGGATCGCTTTCGACACCAAGACTCCGCGTGGCGCGCTGACCACTGAAACCGTGCAGTTCCTCGAACGTCTGGACCAGTTCATCAAGGCCCAGCCGAACGTGAGTTACACCTATTCGGTGGCGACCTACATCAAGCGCATGAACCTTGTGCTCAACGACATGAACCCTGCTTTCCTGCGGGTGCCGCAGGCGGTGGAGCAGGTGACGGTGGTCGATGATGACGGCAAACCGGAGACCTTCGATGTCGATGGCAACTCGCTCATCGAACAACACATCATGATGTTCGAGAACGGTGGCGGCACTGATTTGCAGAACGTGCTCAATGCCGATTACTCGAAGGCGGTGACGCTGTTCACCATGACCTCCTCTGTGGCGGGCGATTACCAGGCGATGCTCGATAAACTGGACGCCTGGCTGGCCATCAACAAACCGGCCAACCTGCAGGTCACCCATGCCGGTACGCCGTACATATGGACCGGGGTGTTGCAGGAAATCACCCAGGGTCAGGTGCTGAGCTTCTCGCTGGCGTTGCTGGCCGTGACCTTGATGATGATGTTCTGGCTCAAGTCAGTACGCCTGGGCATCCTCGGCATGCTGACGTTGCTGACCACGTCGGTGACGGTGTACGGCAGCATGTACCTGTTGGATATCGAGTTGAACATCGGTACCACACTGGTGACGTTCCTGGTGGTGGGCGTCGTGGATTACGCCGTTCACCTACTGTCACGGATCAAGATGCTGGTGCAGAAGGGCATCGAGATCGACGAGGCCATCCTGGTGGCCATGCAGGGCGTCGGGCGCTCGACGGTGGTCAACGTCGTGATCTTCTCGATGGGCTTTGTCGCGCTGCTGTTCTCCGCCTACAAACCCGTCATCGACTTGGGTGTATTGGTGATACTGGCGCTGTCATCCAGCGGCTTCATGACCATTTTGTTGGTCACGCTGATCTCGCCGTGGTTCTTTGCCTCGATTGTGCCGCAGCCAGCAGTGCAAGAGGGCGAGCAGCCGCGGGGTGGGGCTGTGCCAGGCTAAATCGCCGGGGCGCCTGCGTGCTGAAAACGGCACGGGGCGCCATGGCCGTTCAGGGGCGGAGGAGCGGATTCAGCGGGCTTTTTCCAGGTGTTCGAATTGGCATTGCATCTGAGCATCTTTGAGGCTCAGCTCAAACTCAACCAAGCCGTCATGCACTTGCTGCAAGGCCTGGATTTGCCCCATCAATTCCTGCTTTTTGTTATCGATGGCCTGCATGGCCAGATCCCAGGGCAACTCCTGGCCGCGATGATCCTGCAGAATGGCCTGCATTTCCTTGAGCTTGAAACCGAGTTGCTGAGCGCATTTGATGAAGGTCAGCAGCTCTACGCTTTGCTGGCTGTAGATGCGGTACTTGCCTTCGCGTTGCGGGGGGGGCAACAGGCCGATTTCTTCGTAATGTCGAATGCTTTTGACGGTGGTGCCCGACAGCTGGGCAGCTTTGCCGATGTACATGAAAATCCCTTTTTATGACGCATCAGAAGCGAAAAGATGTCGCGTGCTCGTACAGGCGCGCGACATCTTTGCACAAGCGTCAGGGTGTGGGAAGCCAAGTTGGACAAGGTGTCACAGCAGGGAGGCCCGGCTGGGCAGCGCAGGGGCACGGCCCGACCGGGGCCGATCAACGGCTGGCGACTGCCTGGACTTGCTTGAGCCAGGCTTCACGCTGTTCCGGCTTGGAGCCCAATACCGGACCGAAGGTCAGGGTTTTCAGGGGTTTTATGCCGCAGAACTCCAGGGTGGTCTTGCGCATTTGGTGCAGGCCCGGCATGCGATACACCCACCGGTAGTACCACGGCGGCGTGTCCATGGTCACCAAAAGGTGAGCCGTGCGGCCCTTGAGCAGCTTATCCGGGAAGGGCGAGCCCTTGCGGTACTTGAAGGCAAAGCCGGGCAGAAACACGCGGTCGAAGAACCCCTTGAGCAACGCCGGAATGCCGCCCCACCAGATCGGGTACACCAATGTCAGGTGTTCGGCCCAGGTAATGTCGTTCTGTGCGTTGATCAAATCGGGCTCAAGCAACTGGATCTGGTTATAGCCATCGTGCAAGACCGGATCGAAATCCAGGGTGTCCAGGCGCAGAAGGCGCACCTCATGGCCTGCTTGCGTGGCGGCCTCGACATAACGTTCGGACACAGCGCCGCAAAAGCTGTCGTTCGAAGGGTGGCCGAGGATTACGAGCATGCGTTTGCGCTTCATGACAAACTCCAGGTAATGAAGTGCCAAGGGTAAAGTCTGCCCCTTACGGTAGAGTCAAGCCTTGCCGGTTAGTGGTAGAGACAAACAGTCCAGCAGCGCTCGGCTGGCGCCTGGCAAACCGTCGAAGAGCGACCGTCGAAAGTGGGTTAGAGACTGTCAGGGTCGCCAAAGAACATCTGTATCCGCGACCGCAACCACCGCTCCGCCGGGTCGTTGTCCTGCGCCCCTCGCCAGGCCATGTGCAGTTCGAAACTGCGCACGGGTATCGGCAGGTCTTCGGCCCGCAACCCGCCCGCAGCAGTCAGCACATCGGCGGTGTAGTCCGGCACAGTGGCCACGATATCCGTCCCCGCCAGCAAGCTCCCCAGCCCGTTGAACTGCGGCACCGCCAGCACCACGTGGCGCTTGCGGCCGAGTTCTTCCAGGGCTTCGTCGATGAAGCCGGACAGGTCGCCGGCAAACGACACCAGCGCATGTGGCCGCGCGCAGAAGTCGTCCAGGCTAATACCGCCTGGCACGCTGTCGGCGCGCAGTAGCTTCGGCATGCTGCGGCGCAGCACCTTGCGCTTGGCGTTGGCCGGCAGGTCGCTGGTGTAGCTGACCCCCACCGAAATTTCCCCCGAGGCCAGCAGGGTTGGCATCAGCAGGTAGTTGACCCGCCGCACCACCAGCACAATGCCCGGCGCTTCGGCGCGAATGCGCTTGAGCAACTGGGGCAGCAGGGCGAACTCGGCGTCGTCCGACAGGCCGATGCGGAACACCGCATTGCTGGTGGCGGGGTCGAACTCGGCGGCGCGGCTGACCGCAGTGGAAATCGAATCCAGTGCTGGCGACAGCAGGGCGAAGATCTCGTGGGCCCGTGCGGACGGCTCCATGCTGCGGCCGGTGCGAACGAACAGCGGGTCGTCGAACAGGTTGCGCAGGCGCGACAGGGCCGCGCTGATGGCCGGCTGGCCGAGGAACAGTTTTTCCGCGGCGCGGGTCACACTGCGCTCATGCATCAGCGTTTCAAACACGATCAGCAGGTTGAGGTCTACACGACGCAGGTCGTTTCGATTCATCGGTGCGCTTCGCCTAAAGTGGGGCAGGGGTGAATCTTACGGCCAAAGGCTGTTACCCTGCACGGGTTTAGGGGGACCAATTGCAGGGAAAGTCAGGTGCCCAATCGATGACAAGCATGTCGACTATTAATGACCACTGATGGTCTAACCGTCAAAGCCCGGATAAAGTCAGTGGTAATTAGAGGTTCACAAAGGCGAGGTATGCGATGTCCCGCATGATCCGTTTCCACAAGTTCGGCGCTGCCGATGTGCTCCGTTGCGAGGAGCAGGCCGAACCGTCACCCGCTGCCGACGAGGTACAGATCCGCGTCGAGGCGATTGGCGTCAGTTGGTATGACGTGCTTTGGCGCCAGAACCTGGCGCCGTCCCAGGCACGCCTGCCGGCGGGCATCGGCCACGAAATGGCCGGGGTGGTGACTGCGGTCGGTGAAGGGGTCGAGGACATTGCGGTGGGCGACCGGGTCGCCAGCTTCCCGGCCACCAGTGCCAATGACCACCCGGTGTACGGTGATGTCATCGTGCTGCCGCGCACCGCCATTACCCGCTACCCGGATGTGCTTACCCCGATCGAGGCCAGTGTGCACTACACGCCCTTGCTGATCGCCTATTTTGCCTATGTTGACCTGGCCCGTGCCAAGGCCGGGCAGACCGCGCTGGTGACCGATGCCAGCCATTGTGCCGGCCCCGCCTTCGTGCAATTGGGCAAGGCCTTGGGGCTGAAAGTGTTCGCAGCTACCAAAGAGGCTGAGCAGCGTGAGTACCTGCTGGGCCTGGGTGCCGACAAGGTGATTGTCACCGAGGAGCAGGACCTGTTACTGCAGGTAGGCAAGTACACCGATGGCCGCGGCGTTGACATGGTCCTCGACGGCATGGGCGGGCCGCAGATGTCGCTGCTGGGCGATGTGCTGGCGCCGCGTGGCAGCCTGGTGCTGTATGGCCTGCAGGGCGGTAACCAGACGCCTTTCCCGGCCTGTGCAGCCTTCCAGAAGAATATCCAGTTCTACGTGCATTGCATCGGTAACTTCACCGGCAAACCGGAACTTGGCATCAGCCAGGACCAGGTGGCGCTGCAGCGTGCCTTGCGCGACATCAACCAGTTCACTGCTGACCAGCTGCTGACACCGCAGATCATCAAGGTGTACCCGTTCGAGCAGGTGGTGGAGGCACATCGTTACATGGACCAATGCCCGTGCGGTGGGCGAGTGGTGCTGGACATGGCGCAACACTGACAGCGGTTCGCAATGCCGACAAACCCGGGCAGAGTCCCGGGTTTTTTGTGGGCGAGCAGAATCATTTCAGCCCTAATAAAAAGACCATTCCTACATCGAAGTCAGACGTGGACTACATATAAGGCAATGGCCTGTGATTGTGTGGAAATATTCCGCCAACTATTCAGACTTGAACGCTTCCCGCTAGAGGTTCAGTGTGTCTCTGCAATCTTGCTGAATGGTTTTTTTACCTCGATCTGTATCTTATATTCGCTCTGCATCCCCCGATAATAGCCCCATCATAGTTTGCGCAAGGAGCGTGGAATGAGCATGGCTATGCCTGAGGATCAGCTATGTGTGGTAGCGACGGGCCGTCGCGGCATTGATGTTTTTTCGATGGTCTGGCGACAGTGATGCGTTACGTCATTACTTCAATTTGATCGTAGGAAATTTCTTCGGGGTAAGCACAGGACGTATTGAAACTTGAACACAAGATTCAGCACGCGTTGGCTGCATGAAGTTGATGAGGTGATTTCGTGACGGCTATTCACGATCAGGCAATGCACTATATCTACCAGCAAGTGCTCGAGCGCTTGTTGAGCCAAATGTCGCAGGCGCAGCGGGCATCCTTGCAATTGCTGATACAGCGATTGTTGGTGGCGGCAGGTGGGCTCGAGTGCATCGGTACGTTCCGCGTGCTGGTGCTGCAGGGCGGCGATTGCCGCAGTGTCCGGCTGCTGGCCATGCTGCGTGCGGCGCAACTGAGCATCGCCCTGCGTGCGCCGGTAACCTTTCAGTTGCGGGTGCTAGTGGTCAGCCTGCCGGTGGCCGCCAGCGATACGCTCGAAGGCCACGAGCGCAGTTTCAGTGCCCTGTTCATGCAGGATGACCCGCGGGTTCAGTTGCAGATGGTCGAAGGGCGCGACGTGGTGCCCTTCAGCCGTCGGCCTTCGGCTGCGCCCGAACGTGGGCTGCTGGCGAGGAACGCCATGCTGATGTTCGGTCACATGGTCGATGCCAGGCCCGAAGCCCTGCTGGGTAGCCGCCTGCATCTAGAGCTGGCGGATGCCGTGTGTTGTGCACTGCAGGCACCGACATCGGCCGACGTCTTGATCACCGCCATTCCCGTGCGCCAGCGGCGCCGATACCTGGCCTGGGCCCGGCGTAGCCTGCGCCTGGCAGGGGAGCGCGGCCCGCATGTGTTGCATCAGTGCCTGGCGACGCTGGCCCACGGGCTGAGCCGGTTGCAGGGTGTTATCGAAGTCTCTCCGGGCAGCCTGGCGAAGCCGACACAGGGCGCTGTCACGGAGGAGGATCCGTTGCGGGTGATTGCCATGGATGACCTGCTGCCGCAGCTGCTTGAAGGGCAGCAACTTGACGCGATGCTGGGTGGTGGACTCGAAACGACCGAGGATGCCTGGGCATTGTCGGCATTCGTCGACCCGTACGCGCCGGCACAATTGCGCGAACTGCGTGCACGCAGCCTTGAGCTGCCGGCTGCTCGCCCGGCGTTGCGGCTGGCAGACCATTCGGCCGACAGCAAGCCTCGCGATGTACAAACGCTACCCCTGGGTAAAGCCTACGGTATCAACCAGACTCAACTGGTGTGCCTGCTGTTCAGCCCGTTCGCCCGGCAGGGGAAGAAGCTGGAGCGTTTTCTGCAGTGCCGGCATGCCGACATGCTGGTAGCGCTGCCGTACCTGCACCGGGCCTTGCAAGGCAAACCCTGCCCCGATGCGGTGAGGGACTGGCTGGTGAATACCAGTGGCCTGCCGCTGGGGCAGTTGCGGGCGATCTATGAAGGGCGCACGCCGCTGACGGCCTGGCGCTTGCAGAGCCACCTGGCCCGCCGCGACGTGCACCTCAAGCTGCTGCCAAGGCCGTCGTCGGGGCGCCGCCGTGGCCCAGTGGCGGCGCCTTGATGGGGCAAGCGGTCCCTGGCGAGTTCGCCTATCGCAAGGTGTATCGCTACCTGGAAGCGTTGATCGAGCAGGCCTCAGGCGGTGGCCCCTGCAAGTTGCCGTCGCTGCGTGCAATGTCCCGGCGGCTGCGGGTTTCATTGGCTACCGTGCAGAGTGCCTACAACCTGCTGGAGGAAGAGGGCCGCGTCCAGTGTCTGCCAAGGTCCGGCTATTACGCTCAGGCCGCTGCCAAGGCAGCGGCAGCGCCCATGCACCCGCAGTCACCTTTGCCAGTGCAACCATTGCTGGAGCGTATGCTGCTAGGCCACGAGCGGCGCTTGGCCCGTCAGCGCGCCAGCGGTGTTGCACCGAGGGAAACACTCGGCGACACCCGTCTGCGTAATGCCGTGGCTGAGTCTTATACCCGTTCCTCCAGCCTGTACTGGCGTGCCGAGGATGTTCAACTGGCCCCTGATGTGCAAGCGTTGCTGGATACAGTGCTCGTGGGGCTTGCCTTGCAGGGCGGAACGGTGCTGGTGCAGTCGCCCTGTTGCTGGCAGGTGCTGCACGCTTTGGCACGTGCCGGCATGCGGGTGCTGGAAGTACCTGCAGATAGCCGCGGCAACCCGAACCTGCGGGCCTTGGCCCGGTTGCTTGGCGCCGAGCCGGTGTGCATGCTGGTCATGCCGTCTTGCCTGGGCATGCCGCAAGGGCGGCTGGTGTCGCTGCACTACCAGCAGCAGCTTGGTCAGCTACTGGGCCAGCACCCTGTATGGTTGCTGGAAAACGACCTGGACAGTGAACACTGTTACAGCGGGCCGCCACGCACGCGCTTGCGCGACTGGGTCGACCCTCGCTCGCTGTTGGTAATGGGGGCATTCGAGACCGCAGTGGGGGCCGAGGCACCTTACGCCTATGTGCTAAGCCATGACGCGGCACTGGCCAAGGCATTTGCCGAACGGGCCTTTCGGCTTGCGCCGCTGCGCCTGCAAGCGCTTGCCCTGATGCTGGGTAAGAGGCAGATCGAGATACACCTGGTAGAGCTGCGTACCGAGCTGGAAAGGCGCATGCAATATCTGGTACGCGCGCTGGCGTTGCAGTTCGGTCAGCAGGTGGCGATGCAGACGCCCCAGGGGGGGCGAATGCTGTGGGTGCGTTTTCGCCAACCGTTGCGGTGGGATTGCATCGTTGCGGCACTGGCAGGTTCCGCCTTGCATGCACTGCCGGGCAGGCAGTTCAGCCTGCAGGGGCGTTACCAGCAGTGCATGGCACTGGTCTGGCTGGGCGACCAGCCAGATGACCTGCAACAGGCGGTGGAGCGCCTGGCGCAGGCACTGGAGCCGCGCTGCGGGCGACCTGCCAGCGTTTCACGCTGACTATGCCTGCTCTTGCCCCTGGCGCAAGCGGGTGCTGAGCACCGCTGCCAGCACCAGCAATGCGGCAATGATCCACAAGCCGTTGCGCGTGCTGCCGGTGGCCTGCTCGATCAGGCCCATCACCGACGGCCCGACGAACCCACCCAACAGGCCGCAGGTGGTGACAAATGCAAGGCCCGCCGCCAGGGCGTTGCCACTCAGCCGGCTGGACGGGAAGACAAACAGGACCGACTGAACCACGAACAGCATCAGGGCGGTCAGTGAAAACCCGATCAGGCCGATGAACGTGTTGGCCAGCGACGCCAGCAGCAACCCGGTCGCCATGGTCAGCAAACCGCAGAACAGCAGGGTGCGGCAACGGCGTGGCGAGGTGGCCAGGCGCGGGAAGGTGGCAGCACCGATGGCAGCCGCAATCCACGGCACGGCAGTCAGCAGGCCTATCTGGAAGGGTGATAGCGCAGCGTAAGTGCCGATGATACCCGGTAGGAAGAAAATCACCGTGTAGATGGTGATCTGGTGCACGAAGTACACCGCGATTGCCAGCCAGATCTGCCGGTCGCGGAACATCTGCCCCAGTTTGCTCTGCTGTGGCGCGGCAGCCCGCTCGGCGGCCAGGCGGCGTTCGATGTCCTGGGCGTCGGCGGCCGACAGCCAGGGCGCCGAAGCCGGGCCATCGGGCAGCTTCTTCCACACCACATAGGCCAGGGCCACGGCAGGCAAGCCTTCGAGCACGAACAGCCACTGCCAGCCATGCCAGCCCAGTACGCCGTCCATTTCCAGCAGCGCACCGCCCAGCGGGCCGCTGAGGATGTTGGCCAGGCACACGCCCAGCAGGAAGTAACCCGTGGCGCGGGCGCGCTGTTCGCGGTCGAACCAGTAGGTGAGGTACAGCATCACCCCGGGGAACAGGCCCGCTTCGGCCACCCCCAGCAGCAGGCGCATGATGTAGAACGACGTTTCGCCCTGGACGAAGGCCATGCCCGCCGAGAGCAGGCCCCAAGTGATCATGATGCGGGTGATCCAGAAGCGCGCGCCCACCCGGTGCATGATCAGGTTGCTGGGCACTTCGGCCAGCGCATAGGTCAGGAAGAACAGGCCGGCCCCTAGGCCATAGGCCGCTGCCGACAGGCCCAGGTCGATGCCCATGCTGGCTTTCGCCAGGGCGATGTTGGTGCGGTCAAGAAAGCTCATCACGTAGACGACGATGAGCAGTGGCATCAATTTGCGCAGCAGCAGGCCGTTCAGGCGCTGCTCGGTGGTGGCGGCAGGGGCCGAAGCCGCTGCGCTGGTGAGGGTTGTCATTGTTTTTTTCCCCGTGAAAAGTGCTGGTGGTGTGCCCCCAGTTGGGGGCACACCCAGGCCTGTTGTTCAGGAACGGTTGATATCGAGCCACACCGCGCCGTTGGGGTACTGGTAGCGTTCCAGGGTCTCGGCATGCATTTCGATGCTGTAGCCTGGGCGTTGCGGCGGCATGTAACGCCCACGGCGGATCACCACCGGGTCGATGAAGTGCTCATGCAGGTGGTCGACGTACTCCAGTACCCGGTTGTGCAGCGAGGCAGACACGGCGATGTAGTCGAACAGGGCGATGTTCTGCACATATTCGCACAGCCCGACGCCGCCGCCGTGCGGGCACACCGGCACGTCGTACTTGGCCGCCATCAGCAGCACGATCAGCACCTCGTTCAGGCCACCCAGGCGGGCAGCATCCAGCTGGCAGAAATCCAGCGCACCGGCCTGGAACATCTGCTTGAACATGACCCGGTTGTGGCAGTGTTCACCGGTGGCGACACCAATCGGCGCGATGCGTTGGCGAATGGTGGCGTGGCCGAGGATGTCGTCCGGGCTGGTCGGCTCTTCGATCCACAGCGGTTCGAAGGCGGCCAGGCGGCGCATGTTGGCAACCGACTCCTCCACGCCCCAGACCTGGTTGGCATCCATCATCAGGGTACGTTCCCAGCCGATTTCGTCGCGCAGGATGCTGGCGCGCCGGATGTCTTCTTCCAGGTCGGCGCCGATCTTCTGCTTGATGTGGGTCCAGCCATCTTCCACGGCCTCGCGGGCCAGTTTACGCATCTTCTCTTCGCTGTAACCCAACCAGCCTGGCGCGGTGGTATAGCCGGGGTAGCCTTCGCGCAGCATCTGCGCCTCACGCTGGGCCTTGCCTGGGGCCTGGCGGCGGAGCAGGGCAATGGCTTCCTCGGGGGTGAGCACGTCTGTGACGTAGCTGAAGTCCAGGCAGCGCACCAGTTGCTCGGGCGTCATGTCGGCCAGCAGTTTCCACACCGGCTTGCCTTCGCGCTTGGCCCACAGGTCCCACGCCGCGTTGATGATGGCCGCAGTGGCCAGGTGGATCACGCCTTTCTCCGGGCCCAGCCAGCGCAGTTGGCTGTCGCTGACGGTAAAACGGTGCCAGAAACCGCCCATGTCGGCGGTAATCTCCTCGAGGCTGAGGCCGACGATCAGGGGGGCCAGTGACTGCACCGCTGCCGCGCAGATCTCGTTGCCGCGGCCAATGGTGAACGTCAGGCCGTGGCCTTCAAGGCCCTCGGCGTCGGTGTGCAGCACCACGTAGGCTGCCGAATAGTCGGGGGCGCTGTTCATGGCGTCGGAGCCATCCAGCGACAGCGAAGTAGGAAAACGAATGTCGCGAACGCTCAGGTGGGTAATACGTATGCTCATGGTCGACTCTTGTTCTGCTCAAGCGCTGGGAGACCTGACTGTAGGTTGTCGAGCGATACAGGCATAATCGCCAATTCTTAATCAGCGATACCGGATTCGATATGTCTCGCTTGCCAATCGACCCAACCCAGGCGCCTGCCAGCCTTGGTGCATTGAGAATCTCCAGCCGCCAGATCACGCTGCTCAATGCGCTGGGCGAGTTCGGCAACCTGCGCCGCGCCGCTGCGGCGATGCACACCACGCAACCGGCGGCCAGCCTGTTGCTGCAGCAGCTTGAGGAACGCCTTGGCGTGCGTTTGTTCGAGCGCTTGCCGCGCGGCATGCAAGCAACGCTCTACGGTGAGGTGATGATCCGCTATGCACAAAGCGCGCTGCATGAGTTCGAGCATGCCCAGGCGCAAATCGCCGAACTGGCGCGCGGGGCCTTGGGCCTGGTGCGGGTGGGCAGCGTCATGGGCCCCGTACCGGGCGTGCTGACCAAGGCGGTACTGGCCTACAAGCGCGACCACCCTAAGGTGCGTATCTCGCTGGAAGTGGGTACCAGCGATACCTTGCTGCCCGCGTTGCTGCGCGGCGATTTCGACATGGTCGTGGGCCGCCTGCCAGACCAGAGCGACAGCCAGGACCTGAACATCGAGCTGTTTGAAGGCGGCGAGCAGATGCGCGTGATTGCCCGCGCCGGGCACCCTCTGGCGGCGGCTGTCGGGTTGCAATTGAGTGACCTGGTGGCCCTGACCTGGATCTTGCACCCCATCGGCAGCCCGATGCGCCGCCGCGTCGAAAGTGCGCTGCAGGCCGGGGGCATGGTGCAGTCACTGGACATCGTTGAAACCGCCTCGATCCTGGCCACCACCGCCATGCTCGAAGCCTCCGAAATGATTGCGGTGGTACCCAATGACGTGGCCGAGCATTATGCCCGCTATGGCATGGTTGCCATCCTGCCGGTAGAGCTGCCGCTGACCATGGCCAACCTGGGCGTGCTGACCCTGCGCTCGCGGCCCAACTCGGTTGCCCTGGATACCTTGCTGCGCTACCTGCGGGCGCAATAACCCTGCCTTTTCACCTGCCTGAGGCCTGCTGCCGATGTCGCCGGACCTGACCCATTCCAGCTTTTGCAACTGGATCCGCTACAAGCACCTGGTGCTGATCGACACCCTGGCGCGCACCCGCAACATGCACGCAACCGCCACGCGCATGAACCTCAGCCAGCCTGCCCTGAGCAAGATGCTGCGCGATCTCGAAGAGCAGTTCGGCTTTGCCCTGTTCGAGCGCCTGCCACGCAGCATGCCGCCCACCGAGCTGGGTGAATACGTGGTGCGTTATGCCCAGGGTGCGTTGGCCGAGTCGCAGCAATTCGTCGACCAGGTCAACCGCCTGCGCAACGGCGGGCACGGTTTTATCCGCGTCGGTGGCATCTTTGCCGCGACTGCACTGGTACTGCCCCAGGCCATCGCCGCGATCAAGGCACGCAGCCCGCTTCTGTCGATCGAAGTGGTGGAGCATTCCAGTGATCACCTGCTGACCATGCTGGAGCAGAACAAGCTCGACATCATGATTGGCCGCTTCACCGAAGAGCGCTTCAGCCAGCTGTTCGACTTCCAGCCCCTCGAACCCGAACCGTTCAGCCTGGTGGTCAACAGCGAGCACCCGCTCAACCAGCTGGAAAGCCCGCCACTGTCGGCGCTGGGCGACTGGCCGTGGGTGCTGTACCCGGTGGGCACGCCGATCCGCAACCGCCTGGAACAGGCGTTCCGGGTGGCCGGTATTGCCACGCCCGTCGACAGCGTCGAGACCATCTCCATGCCGATGTTCCTGCAGCTGCTGCAATCGGCGCCGATGATTGCCATGTTGCCGCGTTCGATGGTTGCCGCGCAGCTGGCCAGCGGGCAGTTCAAGGAGCTGCGCAGCCCCTTGCATGTACCCGCGCTGGAGTATGGCGTGGTCACCCGCAAGGATGAACCGCTGAGCGCGTCGGCCCGGGCGTTTGTCGAGATTTTGCTGGAAGGCGCCAAACAGCGACAGAAGGAAGTTACGTCTGCAACTGCCTTGGACAAGACCTGATGGTTCACGGGGTCCCTGTGGGAGCGGGTTTACCCGCGAAGCAGTCGACGCGGTGCATGGCACCGGCTGCGCCGGTGTTCGCGGGTGAACCCGCTCCCACAGGATATGTGCTGGCTTGAGCACTTGGGCAGTCTATTAGGCGATCAAGGATCACCGGCCAATCACAACTTCCGATAACCACTGGTTATCAATCGATCGGATCATCTCATTGGGAATGCTGCGCAAGGCTTCTTACAGTGGCAACAGCCATAACAAGAAGCCCGCCGCACCGCCCTGAGAGGTCCCATGCAACTGATTGCCAAGTCCGGTGACCTTGCCGTCATCCGCCTCAACCCGCTGGACAACGTGCTTATCGCCCGCCAGGCCTTGCCGCAAGGCCTGCACCTGGATGCCGAGGCGATTACCGTGCGCCAGCCGATTCCTTCAGGCCACAAGCTCGCGACCGAACGCGTGGAGCAGGGCCAGCCGCTGCGCCGTTACGGGCAAATCATCGGTTTTGCCTCGCAGGCCATCAATGCCGGCGATCACGTGCATGTGCACAACGTACAAATGGGGGATTTTGCCCGTGACTATGCGTTTGGTGTCGACACTCGCAGCCAGCCTGGCAGCGAAGCGCAGTTCCAGGGCATCGTGCGCGCCGATGGGCGGGTTGCCACCCGTAATTACATCGGCATTCTCACCTCGGTGAACTGCTCGGCGACCGTCGCCAGGGCGGTGGCCGACCATTTCCGCCGTGACATCCACCCTGAGGCACTTGCCGACTACCCGAATATCGACGGCGTGGTCGCCCTGACCCACGGTGCTGGCTGCGCAGTAGACCCCAGCGGCGAAGCCCTTGGCTTGCTGCGCCGCACCCTGGCCGGGTACGCCGTGCACCCCAACTTTGCTGCCGTACTGATCATTGGCCTGGGCTGCGAAACCAACCAGATCGAAAGCCTGCTGGAAACCCAGGGCCTGCAAGCCAGTGCGCAGCTGCGGGCCTTCACCATCCAGGGCATCGGCGGTACGTCGAAAACCATTGCTGCCGGCATCGAGCAGGTCAAGAGCCTGCTGGCCGAGGCCAACCACGTCCAGCGCCAACCGGTCAGCGCACGGCATCTGGTGGTCGGCCTGCAATGTGGCGGCTCCGATGGCTACTCCGGCATCACCGCCAACCCGGCATTGGGCAACGCCGTGGACCGCCTGGTGGCGGCCGGTGGTACCGCAATTCTGTCCGAGACCCCGGAAATCTACGGCGCCGAGCATTTGCTGACCCGCCGCGCGGTCAGCCGTGAGGTGGGCGAAAAGCTGGTGGCGCGCATCCGCTGGTGGGAAGACTACTGCCAGCGCATGAACGCCGAGCTGAACAACAACCCTTCGGCCGGCAACAAGGCCGGGGGCCTGACCACCATCCTCGAGAAGTCCCTGGGCGCAGTGGCCAAGGCGGGTTCCAGCAACCTGGTCGATGTGTACCAGTACGCCGAGACCGTGCGTGCCCGGGGCCTGGTGTTCATGGACACCCCTGGTTACGACCCGGTCTCGGCCACTGGCCAGGTGGCTGGCGGGGCCAACCTGATCGCCTTCACCACCGGGCGTGGTTCGGCTTACGGCTGTGCCCCGGCACCGTCGATCAAGCTGGCCACCAACAACCGGGTGTTCGAACACCAGGAAGAGGACATGGACGTCAATTGCGGCGGTATTGCCGATGGCTCCACCAGCATCGAGGAGCGTGGCGCGTTCATCTTCGAGCAGATGCTGCGCATTGCTTCCGGGGAACGCAGCAAAAGCGAACAGCACGGATATGGGCAGAACGAGTTCGTGCCCTGGCAGATCGGCGCCGTGACCTGATTGACCGCTCCCGTCCCGCTTACGAGATAACAACAATGACTCAACCCACACACCACAACGTGCAAGCGCTCACCACCTTTGTCGAGCAACTGTTCGAAAAAGCCGGTGCCGATACCGAAGTCGCCCAGGTGGTGACCCGGGTTCTGCTCGAAGGTGAACTGCTCGGGCACCGTACCCACGGCCTGAACCTGGTCAGCCGCTACATCGGTGGCATGCAGGAAGGCAAGGTCAAGGCCCGCGCACAGGCACTGGAACAGGTGTCGGACAGTGGCATCGCCAGCGTGTTCGATGGCCATTACCTGTTGGGGCCTTACTGCGTCAGCCGTGCCCTGGACTGCGCGGCAAAAGGTGCGACTGCGCAGGGCATCGGCATTGCGGTGGTGCGCCGTGCTTCGCACATTGGCTGCCTGGCCGCCTATCTCAAGCCCTTTACCGACCAGGGCCTGGTGGCCATGGTTTATTCATCGGACCCCTCCGTGGGGCTTGTCTGCGCCCACGGTGGCATCGACCCGATCTACACCCCCAACCCGATTGCTGCCGGTATCCCGACCCAGGGCGAGCCGATCCTGCTGGACGTGAGCATGTCGACCGTTACCCTTGGGCTGGTTGGCCAGTGCCGCGATGCCGGCAGCCGCCTGCCGCACCCGGTACTGGTGAGCAATGACGGGCAGCTGAGCGACGACCCGGTCGATTTCTTTACCCGCCCGCAAGGCAGCATCCTGCCCCTCGGCGGCCAGGGCTTTGGCCACAAAGGCTTTGCCCTGGCGCTGCTGGTCGAAGCCCTGACGTCCGGCCTGGCCGGCCATGGGCGAAAGGATGCCCCTGAGCAGTGGGGCGCCTCGGCCACTGCCGTGGTCATCGACCCGCGCTTCTTCGGTGGCTTGGAAGCGTTCACCGATGAAACCAGCTTCCTGGGCCGACTGGTACTCGCCAGCCGCCCGCTCGACCCTGCGCGCCCGGTGCGCTTGCCTGGGCAGGCTGGCCTTGCCCTGCGCCGCCAGGCCCTGCAGCAGGGCGTGAGCCTCTCGCCACAGCTGCTGGCTGACCTTGATCGCCTGGCCGGCCAATTGCAACTGCCGGCACTTTCCCAATGATGCACAGTAAGGGTACACAGATGACTGACCGATCGAACGCCAATCAACCGCTGCCGCTGAGCCAGGATGCCAGTGTGTTCGACAGCGGCAGCTGGGTAGGGCGGGTGTGGCTGGCGGACCAGGGGCCGGCGGTGGTGCTGGTGAAAGCCGGCGCGGTCTACGACATCAGCACCCACGTGGCGACTGTCTCGGCCCTGCTGGAAGTGGCCGACCCGGTGGCCTACCTGCGCGCCTTGCCGCTGGCCGAACCGCTGGTGGCGCTATCGGTGTTGCTGGACAACAGCGACCCCACCCAGCGCGACCCGAGTCAGCCATGGCTGCTGGCGCCTGTCGACTTGCAGGCGGTGAAGGCCGCTGGCGTAACCTTCGCCACCAGCCTGCTGGAACGTGTGGTGGAAGAGCAGGCCAAGGGCGACCCGGCCAAGGCCGATGCCATCCGTGACACCTTGGCCAGCCGCATCGGCGCCGACCTGTCGCAGATCGTGCCAGGCTCGGCCCAGGCCGAAGCGCTGCGAAAGGTGCTGGTGGAGCAGGGCCTGTGGTCGCAATACCTGGAAGTGGGCATTGGCCCTGATGCCGAAGTGTTTACCAAGGCCCAGCCGCTGTCGGCAGTTGGCCACGGTGCCGATATCGGCATCCACCCCAAGTCCAGCTGGAACAACCCTGAGCCGGAAGTGGTGCTGGCAGTATCCAGCGATGGCAGCATCAAGGGCGCCATGCTCGGCAACGACGTCAACCTGCGCGACTTCGAAGGCCGTAGCGCCTTGCTGCTGTCCAAGGCCAAGGACAACAATGCCTCCACCGCACTGGGCCCGCTGCTGCGGCTGTTTGACGAAAGCTTCGGCCTTGACGATGTGCGCAACGCCGAAGTGGACCTGCGGGTTGAGGGGGAGGACGGTTTTATACTGTCTGGCCGCAGTTCCATGCGCCAGATCAGCCGCGACCCGCAAGACCTGGTGCAGCAAACCCTCAACGAAAACCATCAGTACCCCGACGGCATGGTGCTCTTCCTCGGTACCCTGTTCGCCCCCAAGCAGGACCGTGACCAGCCGGGCAATGGCTTTACCCACAAGCCGGGCGATGTTGTGACCATCAGCAACCCGCAACTGGGTACCCTGTGCAACCGCGTGACCACCAGCGACCAGGCACCGCAGTGGGCGTTTGGCCTGCGCGCGTTGATCGACAACCTCGGCCGGCGTGGCCTGCTGGAGGTTGCAGCTACCGCACGCCAGCCTTGAGCGGCACGCTGCGCAAGGGAGGGGCGCAGGAACATCGATGGATCGCCAAAGCGCTGACAGCGCGGCAACAATAATAATAAAGGTCGACACATGAACCCTATGAAGAAGTACCAGCGCATCACCGTTGTGTTCCTGCTGCTGATCGGCATCGTCAACTACCTGGACCGTAGTGCGCTGTCGATCGCCAACACCTCCATCCAGAAAGACATGATGATCAGCCCGTCGCAGATGGGCATCCTGTTGTCGGCGTTTTCCATTGCCTACGCCTTTGCCCAGTTGCCAATGGGCATGATCATCGACCGCCTGGGCAGCAAGGTCGCGCTCGGCGCCTCGCTGCTGGGCTGGTCGGTGGCCCAGGCGGCGTTTGGCATGGTCAACAGCTTTGCCGGGTTCATGGGCCTGCGGGTGCTGCTGGGGATTGGCGAGGCGCCCATGTTCCCGTCGGCGGCCAAGGCCCTGTCGGAGTGGTTCGATGCCAATGAGCGCGGCACGCCGACCGGCGTGGTCTGGTCGTCGACCTGCCTTGGCCCGTGCCTGGCGCCGCCCTTGCTGACGCTGTTCATGGTCAACTTCGGCTGGCGCGGCATGTTCATCATTACCGGCGTGATCGGCGTGGTGCTGGCGGTGTGCTGGCTGACGTTCTACAAGAGCAAGGCGCGTTACCTGGCGGAACTGGAGGCCGAAGGCAAGCCGCTGCCAGCGGAACACAAGGCGCCTGTGGCCCCGGTGCAAACGCCGAAGGCTTCGTACTTCGCCGGCTGGCTGGACCTGTTCAAGCACCGCAGCACCTGGGGTGCCGTGCTGGGTTTCATGGGTGTGATCTATATGCTGTGGCTGCACCTGACCTGGTTGCCGGGCTACTTCGAGCGTGAACACGGCCTGGACCTGTACAAGACCGCCTGGGTCGTGTCGCTGGCCTACGGCTTTGGTGCGGCGGGTACAATCGTTGCCGGGCGCTTCTGCGACCGGCTGGTGAAGGGTGGCATGACTGTGCTGGGCAGCCGCAAGTTCAGCGTCATCACCGGCCTGGTGCTGGCGGCGCTGTTCACCTTGCCGCTGTCGTTCGTCACCGGCCTGACAGGCTGCGTCATCCTGCTGTGCCTGGCACTGTTCAGCATCAACATGGCCAGTGCCACTGCCTGGATGATCGTCAATACCATCGTTGACAGCCCACGCGTGGCCTCGTTTGGTTCGATCCAGAACTTCGGCGGCTACATTGCCGGCTCCGTGGCGCCGATCGCTACTGGCTTCAGCATCCAGTACTCGGGCTCGTTCACTACGGCGTTCATGATCAGTGCGGTGGTGGCGTTGTGCTCGGCGGTGGCGTACTACCTGTTGCTGCAGGCGCCGATTGGCAGTGCCAAGGACGAAGCAGGGGAGATGACTGGAGCGACTGAACAGGCATAAATCCTGGGGGCGCTTTGCGCCCCAAGCGGATCGTTGATCGTGACGCGACCCACGGCTCTTGTCAGGCATGGTTGTCTGTATGTATAAACAGTGCCTGTTACCGCAACCTGACCTCCGCCAGTGATCGCCCATTCCGTCGACGACCCGTTCTACTACCTGCATAACTTCCGCCAGGTAGTGCTGTGGGTCGAACAGCGCTACCAGGACCTGCTCGATGACCAGGAACTGGCCTTCATCCGTGCCTTCAATCAACTGCAAGCGCCAACCCAGGCCTTGATGGTGCGCATGGTCATGCGCAAAGGCGAGCTGTTTCGCAGCGACCGGCTCGACTACGCCGAAATCGGCGATACGGCGCTGGCGCTGCAGCCTTTGCAGAAACTCGGCTGGGTGCGGGAACCCGAGCAACTGGGCCTGGAACAGCTGTTCGCCTTGCTGCGCAAAGACGAACTGGCCCGCTGCTTCGCCCTGCAACTGAGCCGCCCGCGTGCCACCAAGCATGAGCTGTTGGCACAGCTGCAACCGCTGGGGCTGGTGGCCCGGTCACTGGCCGAATGGTTTCCCGACAGCGAGGTGAGCATCCTCCAGTGGTGCCTGCAACCTTTGTGCGACCGCATGCGCCTGTTGTTCTTCGGCAACCTGTACCAGGACTGGTCAGAGTTCGTCCTCGCCGACCTCGGTGTGCTGCGTTACGAGCAGGTGCCATTCAGCACGGTCTCGCGAGCCCTGCAGCAACGTGCCGAAGTCGACCTGGCCATGGCCTTGCACCAGTGCGCCGAGCGGCTGGAGCAGGGCGACGAACCCGTGTCGATTCTGGGTACCCTGCAGGGCCTGCACAGTGACAACCCGTGGCTGGCCCGCCGCCATGCGCGCCTGCAGTTCGCCCTGGGCCAGCAATGCGAGCGCCTGGGGGAGTGGGACCAGGCCATGGCCGTGTACGGCCAGTGCAGCCATGCCCAGGCACGCATTCGCCAGGTGCGGGTGCTTGAGCGCACTGAGCAGTGGCCCCAGGCCCATGCGCTGGCACTACAGCTCGCGGCGGCACCGGCTAACGCGCTGGAAGTGCAGGCACTGGAACGGATGCTGCCACGCCTCGCGCGCAAGCTCGGCGGCCCGCCACAGCGACGCCAGCGTGCCACACCGCTGGAGCTGATCGAGCTCGAGCTGCCCCGCGAGTACGCTGCGTTGGGTGTGGAGGAAGCTGTGCGTCAACACCTGGCGCAAGAGGGGGGGCAGGCGCATTACGTGGAGAACACCCTCTTCAACAGCCTGTTTGGCCTGTTGTGCTGGGAGGCCATCTTCGCCCCTGTGCCTGGCGCATTCTTCAACCCGTTCCAGGCCGCGCCACAGGACCTGCACGACAGTGACTTCCAGCAGCGGCGCAGTGCGCTATTCGATCTTTGCCTGGGGCGGCTCGACGATGGCAGCCATCGTCAGGCGATTCTCGAGTGCTACAAGGGCAAGCAAGGCCTGCAGTCGCCGTTCGTGTTCTGGTCCATGCTCAGCGAGGAACTGCTGGAACAGGCCTTGGCTTGCTTGCCGGCTGCCCAGCTGAAACAGTGCTTCCTGCGCTTGTTGCAGGACATTCGCAGCAACCGCGCCGGCATGCCCGACCTGATCCAGTTCTGGCCCGAGCAGGGCCGTTACCGCATGGTCGAGGTCAAGGGGCCCGGTGACCGTTTGCAGGACAACCAGCTGCGCTGGCTGGAGTTCTGCAGGCAACACGGCCTGCCCGTTGCGGTGTGCCATGTGCGCTGGAGCGAAACGCCTTGAGCTACAGCGTGGCGGTGCGTGCCTTGTGCGAGTTCAGCGCCAAGGTCGGTGACCTGGACCTGCGCTTTACGCCGTCGCCCACCGCCCAGGAGGGCATCGAAGGGCACCAGCGGGTAGTGGCACGGCGTGCTGCGGGCTACGAGTCGGAAATCACCCTTGAAGGCCAGTTCGAAACCCTCAAGGTGCGAGGCCGCGCCGATGGTTATGATCCTGGCAGCAATCGCCTGGAAGAGATCAAGACGCACCGTGGCGATCTGGCGCGTCAGCCGGCCAATCACCGCCAGTTGCACTGGGCCCAGGCCAAGGTCTATGGCTGGTTGATGTGCCAGGCACGGCAATTGCCAGCCATCGAGGTGGCGCTGGTGTACCTGGACGTGGACAGCGATGACCAGACGCTGTTCAGTGAGCACTACACGGCTGCTGAATTGCGGGCCTTCTTCGAAACCCAGTGCCAGCGCTTTCTGGGCTGGGCCCAATTCCAGCAACGGCGTCTGGCCGAGCGTGACCAAGGGCTTCAGGCGCTGGGTTTCCCCTATCCACAGTTCCGCCAGGGCCAACGGCAGCTGGCCGAAACCTTGTACAAGGCGGTAAGTACCGGGCGTTGCCTGATGGCCCAGGCCAGCACCGGCATTGGCAAGACCCTCGGTACCTTGTTCCCGCTGCTCAAAGCCATGGTGCCGCAGCAGCTGGACAAGCTGTTCTTCCTCACTGCCAAGACCCCGGGCCGGGCGCTGGCCCTCGATGCCATGAGCCAGATCACCGATGCCACGCCACAACCTGCCTTGCGCACCCTGGAGTTGATCGCCCGCGACAAGGCCTGTGAGTACCCGGACAAGGCCTGTCATGGTGAATCCTGCCCACTGGCCGCAGGCTTCTACGACCGTTTGCCGGCAGCGCGTGAGGCTGCGGCAGCACTGCCTTTGCTTGACCGTGCCAACCTGCGCAAAGTGGCCTTGGCGCATCAGGTTTGCCCGTATTACCTGGGGCAGGAGATGGCGCGCTGGGTCGACGTGCTGGTCGCTGACTACAACTACTACTTCGATGCGCATGCCTTGCTGTTCGGCCTCACTCAGCTCAACCAGTGGCGCGTGGCAGTACTGGTGGACGAAGCGCATAATCTTGTCGAGCGTGGGCGCAGCATGTACAGCGCCACCCTTGACCAAGGGCAGCTGCTGGCCCTGCGTCAGAGCAAACCGCCTGGGCTGGTCAGTGCGCTGGACCGCCTTAACCGGCAGTGGAACGCCCTCTATAAAGAACAGCGCGCGCCTTATCAAGCCAGCGAGTCGCTGCCAGACGGCCTGCTGCGCGCCCTGCAGCAATGCATCGGGCTGATTCAGGAGCAGATCAACCAGACGCCTGCGCAAATGGACCCGCAGGTGTTGCAGTTCTTCTTCCAGGCCTTGCAGTTCAGCCGGGTTGCCGAGTTGTTCGATGAGCACTTTCTGTTCGACATCAGCCAGCGTCAGGCCCCGCGCAAGCGTCGGCTGGCTACCCTGTGCCTGCGCAATGTCACCCCGGCACGCCTGTTGGCCCCGCGCATGCAGGCGGCGCGCAGCGTGACACTGTTTTCCGCCACGTTGAGCCCGCGGCATTTCTACAGCGACTTGCTGGGCATGCCGGCCGATACCGCGTGGCTGGAAGTGGCTGCGCCGTTTCGCGCAGAGCAGCTGGAGGTACGGATTGCTAGCCAGGTGTCCACCCGTTACCAGCAGCGCCACGCCTCCCTGGCGCCGATCGTCGAGCTGATTGCCCAACAGTACGAGCGCATGCCGGGCAACTACCTGGCGTTCTTCAGCAGCTTCGAATACTTGCAGCAAGTGGCCGGTCTGCTGGCCGAGCGGCATGGGCAGATTCCCCTGTGGGCCCAGGAACCGGGGATGGACGAGGCGGCCCGCCAAGGGTTTCTTGACCGCTTTGTCGCCGATGGCAAAGGCGTGGGCTTCGCCGTATTGGGCGGTGCGTTCGGCGAAGGCGTGGATTTACCAGGTACCCGGTTGATCGGCGCCTTTGTCGCCACCTTGGGTTTACCGCAGGTCAACCCGGTCAACGAACAGTTCAAACAGCGGCTGGGGCAGCAGTTTGGGGCGGGCTTCGATTACGCCTACCTGTACCCTGGAGTGCGCAAGGTGATCCAGGCGGCGGGCCGGGTTATCCGTGGTGACCAGGATCGGGGCGTGCTGGTATTGATAGACGAACGCTTTGCCGAACCCCGCGTGCAGCAGATGTTTCCGACATGGTGGCCGGCAGCCATCCTCTAGCAATCCCTGTCTCGCGCTCCCACAAATGACCGCGTCAGCCGGGCATGCCGTCTGTCTGGGCTAGAACAGGAAGACAGATAATGACCCAGCGAAACGATGGGTTGCACTTGGCATGGGCGATCCTCGGTTCGTTCGATAGGCTTCAATTGGGGTAAGATTGCGAACCGTGCCAGTGCAAAGCCCTTGAATATCAAGGTGATGGCACCGTTCAGGGTCCTGATGGCATGCGCGCTTGCCGGTCATTGGGACTTGTTTGCAGGTCGTTTTGACTCGCTTGAGCGTTTGCCGGTTCGCTGCCGGCGGCCGCTTCGCTACAGGATTCACGTTTTGTCCGATCTCTCGAAAAATCCGCTGCTGCAGTACATGGCCCGTCTGGCCCCATCCAGCCAGCAAACCATGCGCTACATCCTTCAGGACGCCGCCGACCGGCTGGGCTTTGTCGACTGCAATGTCGTCGACGTGCCCTGGCATCGGCTAGAGCCCGGCCACGTGATCGCCTTGGTGTCGGCCCTGCGTGCCGACGGTTACGCGCCCAACAGCTCGTCGCTGTACGTCAACGCCATTCGCGGGGTGATGAACGAGGCCTGGCGCCAGGGCCTGATCGACCATGAGAAGCTGTTGCGCATTCGCGAGGTCAAACCGGCCACTGGCAGCCGCCTGCCGCCAGGGCGCAACCTGCGCCGCAGCCTGATTCGCGAACTGATGGATGTGTGTGCATCCGACCCGCGGCCGCAGGGGGTACGCGACGCGGCGATCATCGCCTTGCTGTACGGCACCGGCATGCGCAAGTCGGAGTCGGTGGACATCGACCTGGCCCAGGTTGATTTCGAGGCGCGCAGCCTGCAGGTGGTGGGCAAGGGCAACCACCAACTGATCAAGTACGCCCCGCCTTGGGCGTTCGAAAAGCTCCAGGCGTGGCTGGATTTGCGCCGTCAGGACCTGCCACCAGGGGCAGAAGACGACTTGTTCCTGTTCAACCGCATCCGCCGCGGTAGCCACATTACCCGGGCGCGTATCACCAAGCATGCGATTTACTACATTGCCCGCCAGCGCGGTGCGCAAGTGGGGGTGAAAATCATGCCGCATGACTTCCGCCGGGCGTTCATTACCCGGGTGATCGAAGAGCACGACCTGTCCATCGCGCAGAAGCTGGCGCACCATGTCAACATCCAGACCACAGCGATCTATGACCGGCGTGACGACAACGAACGTAGGCGTGCGGTTGACCGTTTCGATTACTGAGGTTTGATGTTTTGGGGCCGCGTTGCGGCCCTTTTTGCACTTCTGCCGGCACCGAAACAGGGCCAACCCACGCCCCTGCTTTGTGCGCCATCCCCTCGTATGCCCGATGCCAGAGCGGCCGAGGCGAAAGTTTCATTTGCCTTCACCTGCGGAGTTGGCCCGCAACCTGCTATATCCAGCCTGCGAATTTGATCGAGTGGTCAGGCCGCGCGTGCTAGCTGGTGCCCGCGCCGGACCCTCTAAACGGCCAGCAGGCCACGGATTTCAGGGGCCGCAGGATGTCGCTCGCGGAGCAGATCGAACAACTAGAGGACGATGCAGGCTGGAGCGCCCACCTGCAGTTGCGCTTTGTCAGGCGCGACGATGTGACCCGCCTTGGTGCGCGTAGGCATTTCGGACCTCTTTTGGTGCAGCGGCCTTTCTACCCGGAAGGTGCACCGTGCCACGTCTATGTATTGCACCCGCCGGGTGGCATCGTCGCCGGCGACCGTCTTGACCTGGATATCCATCTGGATCCCGGCAGCCATGCGCTGCTGACCATGCCCGGTGCCAGCAAGTTCTACCGCAGCATCGGCCCCACCGCGCGGCTGACCCAACGTTTTCAGCTGGCCGCCGGCAGCACCCTGGAATGGCTGCCGCAAGACAGCATCTTCTTTTCCGGCGCCCGCGCCAGCCTGCACAGCCGTTTTACCCTCGAGCCCGGGGCGCGCCTGCTGGCCTGGGAAACCCTGTGCCTGGGGCGCCCTGTGATGAACGAGCGTTTCGAGCAGGGCGCTCTGGACAGTCGTTTGCACATCGAATTACCCGACGAAGTCGGCCTGCATGAACGCCTGCGTATCGAAGGCGGGCGCCTCGACAAGCTTGGCGGCCACCCACTGCTTGCTACGTTCTGTGCGGCACCGGCCGACCAGGCGGTGCTTGAGCAGGTACGTCCACTGCTCGACGAACTGGCCAACCCGGCCGGCGCGACCCTGCTGGGGTCGTTGCTGGTTATCCGTGTGCTTGACCATGACAACCAACACCTGCAACGCACCCTGCAACGCCTGTGGCATGTGCTGCGCCCGGCCGTCCTCGGCCTGCCAGCCTGCCCACCGCGTATCTGGGCTACCTGAGAGAGCGCCATGGAGCTGACCCCGAGAGAGAAAGACAAACTGCTGCTGTTCACCGCCGCATTGCTGGCGGAACGGCGCCTGGCCCGTGGCCTGAAGCTCAATTACCCGGAGGCCGTGGCGCTGATCAGTGCTGCCGTGCTGGAAGGCGCCCGCGATGGCCGCACCGTTGCCGAACTGATGAGCCAGGGGCGCGAAGTGCTGACCCGCGAGCAAGTGATGCCCGGCATCGCCGAAATGCTCCACGACGTGCAGGTCGAAGCGACCTTCCCGGATGGCACCAAGCTTGTGACCGTGCATGACCCCATCGTCTGAAACAGCCCAGGAGCCCCGCATGATCCCAGGTGAAATCCAGGTCGCCGCTGGCGATATCGAGCTGAACAGTGGCCGCGAAACGGTCAGTGTCAGTGTGGCCAACCACGGCGACCGGCCGGTGCAGGTCGGCTCGCACTACCACTTCTACGAAGTCAACGACGCGCTGGTGTTCGACCGTGCGCCAACTCTGGGTTTTCGCCTGGATATCCCGGCCGGCACCGCCGTGCGTTTCGAGCCGGGTCAGGCGCGCACCGTGCACCTGGTGGCCTACGCCGGCAAGCGTGAAGTCTATGGCTTCCAGGGCAAGGTGATGGGCCCGCTGGAGGGCAGGGTATGAGCCGCATTTCCCGTCAGGCCTATGCCGACATGTTCGGGCCCACCGTGGGCGACCGTGTGCGGCTGGCCGACACAGCGTTGTGGGTAGAGGTGGAGAAGGACTACACCATCTACGGCGAAGAGGTGAAGTTTGGCGGTGGCAAGGTCATCCGCGACGGCATGGGGCAGGGCCAGATGCTGGCCGCCCAGGCCATGGACCTGGTGCTGACCAACGCCCTGATCATCGACCACTGGGGTATCGTCAAGGCCGATATCGGCATCAAGCACGGGCGAATCGCAGTGATCGGCAAGGCCGGCAACCCGGATGTGCAGCCTGGCGTCAACGTACCGGTGGGCCCCGGCACCGAAGTGATCGCGGCCGAGGGCAAGATCGTCACCGCCGGCGGTGTCGACTCGCATATCCACTTCATCTGCCCGCAGCAGGTGGATGAGGCCCTGAACAGCGGAGTCACTACCTTTATCGGCGGCGGCACCGGGCCGGCAACCGGCACCAATGCCACCACCTGCACGCCCGGCCCCTGGTACCTGGCGCGCATGCTGCAAGCCGCTGACAGCCTGCCGATCAACATCGGTCTGCTGGGCAAGGGCAATGCCTCGCGGCCAGACGCGCTGCGTGAGCAAATAGCGGCCGGTGCGGTGGGCCTGAAGCTGCATGAGGACTGGGGCTCGACCCCGGCGGCTATCGACTGCTGCCTGGGCGTGGCCGAGGAAATGGACATCCAGGTAGCGATCCATACCGACACCCTCAACGAGTCCGGTTGTATCGAAGACACCCTGGCGGCCATCGGCGACCGCACCATCCATACCTTCCACACCGAAGGTGCCGGTGGTGGTCACGCGCCGGACATCATCCGCGCTGCCGGGCAGGCCAACGTGCTGCCATCCTCGACCAACCCGACCCTGCCGTACACGGTAAATACCGTGGACGAGCACCTGGACATGCTCATGGTCTGCCACCACCTGGACCCGAGCATCGCCGAGGACGTGGCCTTTGCCGAATCGCGCATCCGCCGCGAAACCATTGCTGCCGAGGACATACTGCACGACATGGGCGCCTTTGCCATGACCTCGTCTGATTCCCAGGCCATGGGCCGGGTTGGCGAAGTGGTGCTGCGCACCTGGCAGGTTGCCCACCAGATGAAGCTGCGCCGTGGGCCTTTGGCGCCAGACACGGCCTACAGCGATAACTTCCGGGTCAAGCGCTACATCGCCAAATACACCATCAACCCGGCGCTGACCCACGGCATCGGCCACGAAGTGGGCTCGATAGAGGCGGGCAAGCTGGCCGACCTGGTGCTGTGGTCGCCAGCGTTCTTCGCGGTCAAGCCGGCCCTGGTGATCAAAGGCGGCATGATCGTCACCGCGCCCATGGGCGACATCAACGGGTCCATCCCCACGCCGCAGCCGGTGCACTACCGGCCGATGTTCGGCGCCCTCGGTGCCGCGCGACATGCCACGCGCATGACCTTCCTGCCCCAGGCGGCAATGGACCGTGGCCTGGCCAAAGAGCTGAACCTGCGCAGCTTGATTGGCGTGGTCAACGGCTGCCGCCGGGTGCGCAAGCCGGACATGGTCCACAACACCCTGCAACCGCTGATCGAGGTTGATGCGCAGACCTACCAGGTGCGCGCTGATGGCGAATTGCTGGTATGCGAGCCTGCCAGCGAACTGCCGCTGGCCCAGCGTTACTTCCTGTTTTAAAGGAGCACCAATGATTGTCTTGAACCGCCGTATCACCGACACCGGCACGCTTGCTGTAAGCGGCACCGTCACCCTGGACGTGGACAGCCGCATCAAGAGCCGCCTGCGGGTAACCCTGGACGATGGGCGCGAAGCCGGGCTTATGCTCGAGCGCGGCCACCTGTTGCGTGGCGGTGAACTGCTTGCCGATGCCGAAGGCAGCCAGCTGATTCGCGTACTGGCGGCGCCCGAGGCCGTGTCGACGGTGCGCTGCGCCGATCCGCACCTGCTGGCCCGCGCGGCCTATCACCTGGGTAACCGCCACGTGCCGCTGCAGATCGAGCCTGGCCTGTTGCGCTTCCAGCATGACCATGTGCTGGACGACATGCTGCGTGGCCTGGGCCTGACCGTAGAAGCGGAACAGGCACCATTCGAGCCTGAAGCGGGGGCGTACCAGAGCGCACCGCACGGCCACAGCCATGCCCACGGCCACGATCACCCGTTCGTGCGCCTGCCTGCCCATTCCTGAACTGCCTCGGAGCACCTATGAAAAAGACGTTCGCCCTGTTTCTGCTGATGCTGGCCCTGCCAGCCTTCGCCCACCCTGGCCATGACAGCAACCCGCTGCAGGACGGCCTGTTGCACCCGCTGACCGGCCTTGATCACCTGCTGATGCTGCTGGGCACCGGGGTACTCGCTGCATTGACCGGACGCAGCCTGACACTGCCCCTGGCAACCCTGGCGGCGATGTTTGGTGGGGCAGTGTGTGGCCACCTGTTTGGCGACGTGCTGGGCATGGAAACCTTGATCGCCCTGTCGCTGCTGGTGGCTGGCGGGGCGGTATTGCTGCCGAGCCGTCAGTTGCTGCTGGCCATGGCCATGCCAGTGTTCGCTCTGTTCCATGGCTGGGCCCATGGCGTAGAAGCCACGCCAAGTGCGTTCTGGCAATTCAGCGCCGGCTTTGTCGCGGTCAGCGGCCTGCTGCTGGCAGCGGGCTTTGCGGTCGGTTGCCTGTTGCGCCGTCACAGTGGCCTGCAGAAGGCCTTTGGCGGCGGCTTGCTGGCCAGCGCCGCGCTGGTGCTGGCCGGTTGATGGACAGCGACATGGCATTGCTGCGACTGCTGCAGCTGGCCAGCCCCGGCCTGCCGGTAGGGGGCTTCACCTACTCGCAGGGCCTGGAGTGGGCAGTGGAGGCGGGCTGGGTAAAAGGCGTGGACGGTTTCGCTGCCTGGCAGCGCGAGCAGGTCGACGACACCCTGGCCTGCCTCGACTGGCCGCTGCTGGCGCGCCTGTACCACGCTTGCCAGACCGAAAATGTCCAGACGTTCGCCCACTGGAGCCGCTTCCTGCTGGCCAACCGCGAGACCACCGAGCTGCGCCTTGAAGAGCAACAACGTGGCGCGGCGTTTGCGCGGCTGCTTGATGGCTGGCAACTGGGCCAGGCCCCGGCCTGGCGCGCCAGCCTTGAACTGACTCAGCTGGGCGGTATGGCCTGGTTGGCAGTGCACTGGGCAATTCCGCTGCGCCAGCTGGCCCTTGGCTATGCCTTTGCCTGGTTGGAGGGCGCGGTCATGGCCGGGGTCAAGCTGGTGCCTTTCGGCCAGCAGGCTGCCCAGACCTTGCTGCGCGACCTGAGCACCGGCTTGCCTGCGGCCCTCGACCAGGCATTGGCCCTGGGCGACGACCAGATCGGTGGCGGCCTGCCATTGCTGGCCATTGCGTCATCACGTCACGAAACCCAATACACCCGTTTGTTCCGTTCCTGAGGACTGCCTTCATGCAAAGCTATCAACAACCCCTGCGCGTCGGGGTCGGCGGCCCGGTCGGCTCTGGCAAGACTGCACTGCTGGAAGCGCTGTGCAAGGCCATGCGCGACCACTATCAGATCGCCGTGGTTACCAACGACATCTACACCAAGGAAGACCAGCGCATCCTCACCGAGGCCGGCGCCCTGGAGCCCGAGCGCATTGTGGGCGTGGAAACCGGCGGTTGCCCGCACACGGCGATCCGCGAAGACGCCTCGATGAACCTGGCTGCCGTCGAGGCGCTGGCGCGTAAGTTTGGCAACCTGGAGGTGATCTTCGTCGAAAGCGGCGGTGACAACCTCAGCGCCACGTTCAGCCCGGAGCTTGCCGACCTGACCATCTACGTGATCGACGTGGCCGAAGGCGAGAAGATACCGCGCAAGGGCGGCCCTGGCATTACCAAGTCGGACTTCCTGGTCATCAACAAGACCGACCTGGCGCCCTATGTAGGGGCTTCGTTGGAAGTGATGGAGCGCGACACCCAGCGCATGCGCCCGCAGCGGCCGTGGACCTTCAGCAACCTGAAGAAGGGTGAGGGGTTGCAGGCAGTGATTGATTTCATTGTCGAGCGCGGGATGCTGGGTGTGCGCGGCTAAAGAGCTGACAGCCATGCGCGGTCTGTGTAGGAGCGGCCTTGCGCCGCGAAAGGGCTGCAGAGCAGCCCAAGATCGCAAATTCAACACAGACTGCCGGGGCCGCTTTGCGGCCCTTTCGCGGCGCAAGGCCGCTCCTACAACGACCGTGCCTTGCCTCGATCATCTGTGGCAGCAGGGTGGCTTGTCTGGCTGCCCTTCATAGCGGTCATGGTGCCGCACCCAGTCCATGGTTCCGCTTTCGTTGCGCCCCAGTGGCGCAATGTCGAGGAAGTTGTAGGTATTGACCAGAATGTCCAGCCCGCGGGCATAGGTCGAGTAGGTGTGGTACACGCTGCCATCCGCTTCGCGGTAGAACGCACTCAAACCGGGCAATTCGCTTTCACTGCCCTCATACGGCTCATAGTTGTACTGCCGCTCACCCGCGCTGCCGACAGTGACGCCAAAGTCTTCGTTGAACCCGCTGCCGTGTGACGAGTACCAGGGGAACTGCCAGCCCATGCGCCGGCGGAACGCCTGGAACTCGGCGTACGGTGCCCGCGATACCGCCACCAGCGACACGTCGTGGTGAGCCAGGTGCAGGTTGGCACCGTCAAAATGGTCGGCCAGGAACGAGCAGCCGGGGCAGCCCTCGCTCCAGCCCTCGACGAACATGAAATGGTAAAGCAACAACTGGCTGCGCCCCGCAAACAGGTCGGCCAGGCTCAGCCCGCCGTCCGGCCCCTGAAACTGATAGTCGTGCTCGACCTTGACCCAGGGCAGGGCGCGGCGGGCTGCTGCCAGCGCATCGCGGTGGTGGGTAAAGGCTTTTTCGTGCAGCCACAGTTGCTGGCGGGCCGCCAGCCACTGGCTACGTGAAACCACCGGGTGCCTGCTTTCGCTTGTGCTCATGGTGCTGTCTCCACGCTGGGGGATTCACACACTAGTCGAGCACGCTAAGGTCGAATCGACAGGCACCGGTGACCGGCTGATGAGCGGTAAGGCGCTCAGCCCGAATGGGCGATATGCCCCTCGGTCAGTTCATCCGCTGCGTCTTCCTCGCCGGGCAGCGCGGTGATCACGCTGAAGTCACTGACCTCCACCTTGCCGCCGCCGTAGCCCAGCAAGTGGAAGGAAAACGCTTTGCGCTCGGTCGGGTTGTCAAAGCTGAACTCCATTTCCAGCGGCTCGTCGGCGGTGACCTTCACTTCAGCAGGCAAGCCCAACGGTACGTCCTGCTCCAGTTGCTTGGCCTTGAGCTGGATGTAGGCCACACGCTTGGGGTCCAGCGAGCGAACCTTGACCCGCACGCGGGTATGCGAGCCTTCCGGCATTTCCAGGTACTGGGCGCCGATCAGGTTGTCGGCCCAGTCATCGTGAATGCGCTTGCGCAACTTGATCGGCGAAGGGCCGCCGAACTGGTAGCGCAGGTTGAGCGGGGTTTGCAGCAGTGACTGGTCGAGCACCCCGGCCAGGGCGCCGATCTGCTGGCCGAGCAGGCTGTCGCCCGGGCCCAGGTAGCGGGCCTGATCGGCAATGAAGCCTTCGCTGGCGTACCGTCGGCAGCGTTGCTGGAAGTCACACTCTGTGAACACGCCTTGGCCATTGTGGTAACGCAGCATGCCGTTGGTGTAGGAAATCATCTCGCGGCCGGTGTTGTAGTCGCGGTACAGCGAGCGGCCGCCAAGCGCCATGGGAATGGGCAGCGCAAAGTAGTCGAGCACGGAGGTGGCCAGGTCGATATGGCCATAGGTGCCGCGTTTGATACGCGGCAGCTGCGCCTGCTCCGGCGCCAGGGTGAGGTTGAAGCCCCAGGATGAGGCCAGGCGCACGCCGTCGATACCATGGGACTCGTCGGAGGTCACCACCACCAGAGTGTCCTTGAGTACGCCCTGGCGTTCGAGGTTGTCGAGGAAGGCCCCGAGCGCGTCATCCAGGTAGGCGACCGCTGCCTGTTTTGGCGTGTCATAGCGCTCCAGGTATTCGGCTGGCGCGGAGTAGGGCTGGTGGGTACCCACGGTGAGCAGGGTCAGCATCCACGGCTTGTCTTGTTTCTGTAGCTGGCCGACGTAGTCCAGGGCACCTTCGAAGAAGGCGCGGTCATCCTTGCCCCAGGGGAAATCCAGGTAGTTCTTGTTGCGGAACCACTCCAGGCCATGTACCGAGTCGAAGCCGATATGCGGCATGATGCGGTCCTTGGCCATGAAGCGCAGGCCGGCACCTTGCAGGTAGTGGGTGGTGAAGCCGGCCTGGCGCAGTTGCGCTGGCAGGCAGGCCTGGTTGCGTTCGTTCTGCGTCAGCAGCTCTACGCCCTTTGGCGTGCCATTGGCCAGCTTGTCGTAATCACCACACAGCATCGCGTACAGGCCGCGGATGGTCTGGTGGGTATGCAGCACATAATCCGGGGTATTCATTCCCCGCTCGGCCCATTGACTGACCTTGGGCATCAGATCTTCGTCAAAGCGGCTGTGCAGGGCCTGGCGGTTGGGCCGCAGGTAGGCACCGGGGATGCCCTCCACGGTAATGACCAGCAGGTTGCGAGCGCTGCCTGGCCCGGCCAGCAGCCGCTGCCCGTGCAGGTCGGACTGGGTCAGGCCACTGCTGGCCAGCGGTGTGAACGTTTGCGTATGGCCCATCCAGCCTTCGACCGTGCGCTCCAGGCTGCCGACCCCGGCCGACATCAGTTGGTGGGTGAGGTTGTATTGGCGCCACTGGTCGGCGTCGGTAGGTGCCAGCTGCTGGCCACCCCAATGGGCACCAAACAGCAGTACCGGAATGGCCCAGGCCGTACGTGGCAGCGGCATGCTGCGCTGGCTGCGGCTGCGCCAGGCGGTGGCCAGCCACGCCAGCAGGCCGGCACCCATGGTCAAGGGCAGCCAGGCATGGGCCAGGCCGCCACCGGTTGAATTCTCCATGAACTGCGGGTCGACCAGGTAGGTCAGGTCGGCGCTGGTGGGTAACCGGCCCACAGCGCTTACCAACTCGGCTGAAGCCACCCACAGGGCTGCCCAGGCCAGCAGCACAGGCAGGGCCAGCCACCATGGCCGACGGTGCAGCAGCACTATCAGCAGGCTGCCAAGAGCGAGGTCGGACAGGTAACCGAGCGGGTTGGACCAGCCCAGCATGGCGCGCGTACCCAGTGGGATCACCAGTACCAGGGTTGCCAACGCGGCAAGCCGGGTACGTGGGTGGTCTGACAGGTTCTTCACAAAAACTTCCCTTTTGCCATTAAATCGTCATGCATCTGTGCTGGATGATAACAGGCCGGGGAAGGGAAAGCGGTTTGCTACAAGGCTGGTAACCAAAAGCCGGGCCCGCGCTAGCGGGCCCGGCAGAGGGCAAGTGTCAGAAGTAGTAGGGGAATTTCAGGCTGAAGGAAAAGTCTGGCGCATCATCGGTCAGACCAATGGACAGGTTGGGCACGATGGTCAGGTTGTCGGTGGCTGCGAAGGTCAAGCCGACGTTGAAGTTGGCCGCGTTGTAATCACTGTTGGAGATCGATTGCCAGTCGCCGCCATCGGGTTTGATCTTGCTCTTGCGGGCGAACTGGTCAGACACCGAGAACGACATGCTCATCTTTTCGTTCAGGGCAAAGGCAATACCGCCGCCAATCTGCCAGGAGTCGCCAAGCTTCACGTCACCCGGCACCTTGCTGTTGACCTGTGGGCTGATATCGCTGAACGAGTCCTGCATGTTGTAGGTGTACGACAGGCTGCCGAACAGCACGGCCGGGTCGAAGGTCTTGACCAGCGAGATGCCCGGTGTGATCGACCACACGCCGTTGCCGGTCGGCAGGCTGTCCGGGACTGCCAGGTTGCTGTTGCCGTCGACCTCGCGCAGCTTGATGCCGTATGGGTCCTTGCCGGTCGGCGCCTTGACCCGCAGGGTGGCAACCGCGTCAGGCCAGGTCTCGTCCTCGTCCAGGAACTTGTAGGCCACGCCCACGTTGATGTCGCCGATTTCCGGGTCGCGGGTGACGGTCGCATCGGAGGTGGTCGCCCCGGCGCCTCCCGCACCGCCAGACGAATACGTTGATTCGCGGTACACCACGGGCACGTTGATGTCGAACTGCCAGCGCTGCGCCAGGTTGTAGCGCGCGGTCATGTCCAGGGTCCAGTTGTCGGCCTTGATCCGGTCAAGGTTGATACTGCCGAGGAAGATCGAATCCAGTGCCAGGAAGCCATTGAGCGTCAGGGCACGGGTATCGTAATGGGTATAGGTGACACCCGTTTCGAAGCTGAACTTGCCGCCGCCAAAGAATCCGCTGGCTTCGTCATACAGGTTGGAAACACTTTGCGCCGGCTCGGAATCGGCGGTGAGCGCCTGGCCGTAAGAGCTGCCTGTGGTGCCTGGCGCGCCTGAGGCGACGGTCTGCGCACCTTTGACCCCCTCGGCGGGGGACTTGACCAGGCGTTTGGGCGGCGCTGCTGCGGGGGCCTCCTCGACCTGACGCACGCGCTGTTCAAGTACCATCAGCGCCTGTTGCTGGGCCTCGTAACGGCGTTTGAGTTCGATCAGTTCCTGTTTCAGCGCTTCGACCTGTGGATCGGCGGCTGCGTAGAGTGCTGTGGGTGCCAAGGTAGTCAAACACACAAAAGCTCTGAGCGTAAAAGATCGGTACATGGAGTTGCCGTCCCTTCCAACTACTTTTGATGAGACTGAGCGTAGATCAGTATCCGAAGGTGCGAAGACCTTTGAGCTGGTCAAGGCTGCCGTTGAGCGAAGCCGCTGTCGGCACGTTCTCACGCATGACGACATTCAAGGATGTCATGTTGCTGACCCGGTTGCCGTTGCCGAGCAATGTCGAGTTCTGCATCAGGCCCCCCTGGGCCAGGCGTTGCACGCTGCTGCCCTGGTTGTTGCTGGCATTGATATTGAGCTGCACACCTACACCGCTGGAAGACACACTGAGCGCGCCTGCGCCGTTTTCCCCGACCAGGGTCTGGCCGGCGGCCAGCACCTGGCCTTGCTGTTGCACGGCGGGGGCCTGGTTGGCCTTGGTGACGTTGATATCGACGTTGTTGTAGGCCGCGTTGTTGTCACCGGCCGCACGTACCACCTGGGTCACACCCTCGGTAGTAGCAAGGCCATTGCCGCCCGTCACCACGCCAGTCCCGGCAGAAGGCGCACTGCCCGGCGCCGTACCTGTACCTTTTTCATCAATCATCGATACATAGAACTGGGGCTTGATGGTCGACTGCTGAACCTGCAGCGTGGACGTCGCCCCAATCACGTCGCCCTTGGCGTTTTGCCAGGTGCTGCTCATGACGATGCCGAAGCTGACGATGCGTCCCGGCATCACGTAGCGGCCACGCAGATTCGCCAGCTCCTGGTCCTTCAGCTCAATGGGTTTCAACGCCTCGGCGTGGCTTGGCAGGCTGGCAGCCAGGCAGGCCATGGCCAGCCACAAAGAAGTCTTCATGAAATGCTCCCTGGAGCATCATGCTCCTTGTCATTAGAACAGTCGTTAGAAGAAGTCGCTTTTGATGAAGCCGAAGTCCAGCAGCTCGTTGTCCTTCACGGGGGTGAAGGTGTCCACCCGGCCCTTGGCGGTCAGCGGCAGGGGCGGGTCGAGCAGGATGTTGTTCTTGTCGTAACCCTGGCCGATCACGGCGAAAATGATGCCGTTCCAGCCCTTGAGGAAGTCTTCGACTTTGTAGCGTTTGTGGCCCAGTACCGGGTCACCGATGTACACCCAGCCTTTGTCGACCTTCTGCATGACCACGAAGTGCTTGTAGCCGCGCACGTCCATCAGCACCACGACCGGGATACGCACGCTGTGCAGGGTGTCGGGTGCTACGCGATACCCGCGGGCACGCATGCCCAGGCTTTCGACGTAGCGTTTCATGTCGAGCATCGAGAAGCCCTGCGTGCGCACCAGGTCCTGGTCGGCGTGGGCCAGCATGCCTTCGATGATCTGATGTTCGTCCACATCCAGCCAGTAGGCTTGGCGCAGGATGGTGGCCAGCGCGGCGGCGCCGCAGCTGAAGTCGGTTTTCTGTTGCACCAGGTCGGCAAATTTGCGTTCGCGCAGGCTCTGGAGGGGTTTGAACACCACGGCGCCGCCCGGCAGTACGGACAGCGGCATTTGTGCAGCTTCGCTCACGCTGGCCAGGCACAGCAAAAACGCCAAGGCGAAAATACGCATGATCGGTTGCCTTCCGGTGTGTTGAAGAAAGGCCCCCCGGAGGGGGCCTCAAGCGCAGCGTTTAGAACGAGGTGTTGGAGATGGCCAGCGAGTTGCTCTGCTGGTTGCCCACACCGGCCGCCACGTTCACGCCCAGGTTGCCGCTGCCACCATTTACCGAACCGCTAAGGGTTGCAGTATTGGTCACAGGGTTGGCCCAGCCGGTCGGGGTCAGCACTTGGAAGGACACGGTATTGCTCAAGTCGTAAGCGCTGCTTTCGCTGTAGCTCTTCGAAACGTCGTTCGAGGATTGTTTTGATTTCTCGCCAGACTTCGAGAAATCAGACGCCGAAGCATTCTCGTACGAAGAGTCGTGAGACTTGGTGTACGAAGACTCTTTGGACTTGTCGTACGACGATTCACGCGACTTGTCGTAGTTGGAGTCGAATGCTTTTTCGAACGACGAGTCGTATGCACTTTCGTGCGACTTGTCGACCGATACATCCAGCGATGCACTCAGCGAACCGTCGAAGGTGCTGGAGCGGGTGCGCTCGCGACGGCCATCATCGGTGGTGAGCGTACGCGTAGCGTTGGCGGCTGCATCCAGCGATGCGTTCAGGTTGGCGCTGCTCGACGAGCTGTTGCTGCCGCTGGCCGAGCCGCTGGCACCCCAGCTGTTCGAGCCGCTTGCGCTCGAACTGTTGGACCCGCTGGCGTTGCTGGTTTTCGAACCGCTGGAATTCCAGCCACTGGAGCCGCTGGAGCTGGCGCTTTGCGCGCCGGCCACGCTGAAGCTCGACGACGAGTTGCGGTCATCGGTGGAGTTGAACGTGCCATCACGCGAGCTCGAACCGCTTGCCGAGGTGGTGATGGTAATCGTATCCACCCGATAGGTACGGTCGGCGGAGTTGTTCACCGTCAGGCCTGGGCCATCCTGCTCGGCGGACGCGGTGGCAGTGGCATTACCCAGCGGAGCACCGGTGTTGGCGATCGCCATGGTGTTTTTTTGTTGGTTGAGGTCCCCACCGGCGACGTTGATGCCGATATTGCCCTCAGCCCCGCTGGCCGAGCCGCTCATCACAGCCGACGATTGGGTCGAATAGTTGTCGACACGGTTGTCTGAGCTGGTTTGAACGACATCGGCAGTGGCATTGGCCATGCCGAACACGAAGCTGTTGTCCAGGCTCGACTCGGAGCCGGCGTTAGCGATGGCAGCTGCGTTATCCTGCTGGTTGCCGTTACCGGCCGCCACGTTGATGCCGACGTTGCCGCTCGAACCTTCACCCGACTGGTTCATTTCGGCTTCGTTGATGGTGCCCTGATTGGTGATGTGGTTATCGGTGCTGGTTTGGGTATCCCAGGCATTGGCCGTTGCATACACAGGGATCTTGGTGGGTGGAGGCGTGTGCTGACCATTGTTATGGTGGCCGTTATGGTGGTCATTACGCCGATCGTTTTGCCCAGCTTGTACAGCAACAGCCATGACCGCAGCAATTGCGAACACCAGAGGCTTGATTGCCATCGAGGGTTTCATGGTGATTCTCCGTACTTTATTAGGTTAAGTGTTGTTCTTAACTGATTGGGTCAATCCGCGACCCGGATGCTCAAGGTGTTGGCCATGCGGTTTCCCACCCCGGCACTCTGGTTCAACTGAATCACCCCACGGCTACCGGTGAATGCCTGGTCACTGGTGGTGACCTGGCGATAGCCGGCTGGAATGTCAGTTGCTCCGGAGTTGTTGATCAGCGCCACGTTCTGTTGCAGGAGGACGCTGTCGTCGATGCTTTGCGGTTGAGCACTGAGGGTGATGCTCAAGGCGTTGGCTTGCTGGGTATTGGCACCGGCGCTCTGGTTGACCCCCAGTGCGCCACTGCCGTTGCTGAAGGCGTTGCCCTGAATGGTCGAGCGGGCATCCATTGCGGGGTCGGCAGGCGTGTTCAGCCGTTGCCGGATCTGCGTGCTGGCGTTCGCTTCAGGCCCCACGGCGATGGCGCGCGCATTGACCTGTTGCTGTTTGTCGCCAGCCGCCTGGTTGACAGAGAGGTTGCCCTGGTAGCGGCTGCCGGAGCTGTCGATGTTGGCGTTATTGATGACGGGAACGAGTGAATCGGCGAGGGCTGGCGCACTGCAAAGGGTGGCCAGAATCAGCAGCATGTGCTTCATCTCACTTGCCCCCGCCCGTCAGGATCTGCAACGGAGCGAGCCCGCGCTGAACACTTGAGTTGACCATATTCGAGATGCCGTTGCCCGAACCGGTGCCCCGGCCACCCGCCAGGTTGGGCAGCTGGTTCTGATTGCCGAGGTTGCCGCCCAGGTTGTTGGTCTGCTGGGTGATCATGTTGCTGATGCCCGCGCCGCTGCTGATGCTGGCAAAGTCGCCATCGCTCAGCTCGTTGGTCTGTTTGAGCACGTAGGCAGAAGGGTTGGCGTTGACCGTGGTCGGGCTCGGGTCAGGGATCAGGGGGGGGATCGTCGCGTTGCGCACCTGCACGTCACGCTTGATGATGATGATCCCGTTGTCCGCCTGGGCCGCCAGGCTCAGTGACCCCAATACACAACCCACCAGTACGAGGTGATAGAGGCGTTTGTCACTTTTCCTCACGACGGCAACTCCTTCTTTGAGCGCTGGCCCTGTTCAGCGATGCGAACAACAGAGCAGAAGGTGTGCCGCTTTTGAGAATCGTTTTCAGATCAACGGGTTAAGGCAAATGGATGAGAATCTGCGGCGTATTCTGTCTCAGGGTTGATACAGGTAGCCGTGGGTATTGCTGTGCAAGCCAGCAGTGGCTTTGACTGGAAGGGTTTTTGCAGGGGTGTTTCAATGGCTTGACACTGTCCCCGATGCGGGGGAAACCCCCGCGTTTTCGGGGGCTTTGCCCCACTGGTCTGTCTCAGTGGCTTAACACTCGGTAGGGCATGATGGCGCATCGATATTAAGCAGCATAGCAACCGCCTGCAGTGCCCGCAATTGGCGCTGCGGCCAATTGCCCTCAAGTATCTGGTGTGCCTGATCATACCGCTTCAGCCAGGCCAGGCTGTCGTCGAAAAAGCGTTGGCGATCATTGAGATTGGGCTGGCTGCGCTGGCCGTCGGCAACCCAGTCCACACCTTGCGGGCTGAGCAGCAGGTGGAGGTCGTAACGTCTTGCAAGCAATGCCTGTTCCAGCCAGGGCGGACAGTCATCGAACAAGGCGTGGCTCCAGAGCATGTTGCTGAGCAGGTGGGTGTCGAGGATGAGCAGCGGTGGGGCCTGCTCGCGGGCCCGGTCCTCCCAGGCCAGTTGGCCCCGGGCGATGGTGGGGATATCCGCGTAGCAGGTATCGCGGCACTCCTGGTCGATAAAGTGCCGCACGTACTCGGCTACCACCACGCCGCCGAAATGCGCCTGAATCACGCCACTGAGCCAGCTCTTGCCGCTGGATTCGGGGCCGCACAGCACCAGTACCTTCATGGCCTGTTCTGCGCTCATGGCTGCACCAACGCCGGGTCACGGCGCCATTCCAGCCAGCCGCGCACGGCAATCAGGGTAAGCACGGCGAAGAAACCTGCGGTGAAATACAGCTGCTGGTGCAGGTACTGGCCTACATAGACGATGTCTACCACTACCCACAGCGGCCAGCATTGCAGGCGCTTCTGGGCCATCCACAGTTGCGCTACCAGGCTGAAGCCGGTGAGGGTGGCGTCCAGCCAGGGCAGGGCGGCATCGGTCCAGTTGGCCATGGCCGCGCCCAGCGCCGCGCTCAGCAGCAGCCCGGCGACCAGGCCGCTGATCAGTGCCGGGCGTTGCAGGCGGGAAACCTGGCGGGCGTCTTCCTCATGACCGGGGCGCTTCCATTGCCACCAGCCGTACAGTTGCAGGATGGCGTAGGCCAGTTGCAGCAACATGCCCGAATACAGCTTTACCTCGTAGAACAGCCAGCCATAGATCAGCACCATGACCAGGCCGATCGGCCAGCACCAGGCGTTCTGCTTGACCGTTAGCCAGACAGCGGTAACGCCGAGGACGGCGGCGATGAGTTCAAGGCCGGTCATCGGCGATCCTTGGAGGCTACGGGGAAGGGGCGAGATTGTAGCGGGTCATTGGGCCAAGTTGTAGCGCACATTGTGGGAGCGGCCTTGCCGGGGCGCCGGACCGGTCGGAAAGGGCCGCAAAGCGGCCCCGGGATTTCGGCATCAAAACATAGATTGCTGGGGCCGCGCTGCGGCCCTTTCGCGACGCAAGGCCGCTCCCACAGAGGCCGCGTCGATGTCCAAAGGCTAGACCCGGAACTGCCGCAGTAATTGTTCCAGCTCCTCGCTCAACTGCCCCAACGCCACCCCGGCATCACTCGATTGGCGCGCCGCGTCAGCGGTCTGCTGGGACAGCCCGGCGGTATCCAGCACGTTGCGGTTGATCTCCTCGACTACATGCGCCTGCTGTAAGGTGGCACTGGCAATGGATGCATTCAAGGCCGTGAGGTTGTTCAGCACCTGGTTGATGGCATCCAGGCTGGCGCCGGCCTCGCGGGCTTGCTCGACGGTCTGGCGCGAGGCTTCGCTGCTGGTGTCGATGGCCTTGACCGCCGCGTCCGACTGGCTTTGCAGGTGCTCGATCATGGTATGGATCTCGGCCGTCGACTGCGCTGTGCGCTGGGCTAGCAGGCGCACCTCATCGGCGACCACGGCAAAGCCGCGACCTTGCTCCCCGGCCCGTGCCGCCTCGATGGCTGCGTTCAGCGCCAGCAGGTTGGTCTGCTCGGCGATGGAGCGGATAACGTCCAGTACGCCACCGATGCGCGTGCTGTGCCCGGCCAGGTCGCGGATCACTTGCACGGCCTGGTCGATGGTCAGCGACAGCCGATCGATCTGTGCCAGGCTGCCATGGATGGCTTGCTGACCATGCGCTACCTGCTGCTGCGCGGTGCGCATTTCCCCGGCGGCCTGTTCGGCGGTCTTGGCCACGTCCTGCACGGCGTACGTCACCTCGTTCACGGCGGTGGCCACTTGGTCCATCTGTAGCGATTGCTGGGCACTGTGCTGTTGTGCGGCACCCGCATTGTCACCCACATGCCCGGCGGATTGGGCCAATGCGTGGGCGGCGCCCTTCAGCTGGCCGACCACACCTTGCAGCTTGCCGTTGAAGCGATTGAAGTGCTCGCCCAGGTGGGTGATTTCGTCACGACCGTGGGTGTCCAGGCGCCGGGTCAGGTCGCTTTCGCCGCTGGCAATGTTGCCCATGGCCTGCACGGCCTCCTGCAAGGGGCGGGCGATGCTACGGGCAATCAGCAAGACCACCAGCGCCATCAGCAGGGCGATGCCCACGCCCACCAGTGAGGCGTCGCGCAGCTGGCGGGCGAATTCGGCCTGCACATCATCAACGTACACGCCAGACCCGATGATCCAGCCCCAGGGCTTGAACAGCTGTATATAGGAAGTCTTGGCCACTGGCTCGCTGGCGCCGGGCTTGGGCCAGCGGTAGTTGACCGGCCCGGCGTCCTGCAGGCGGGCCAGTGCGACCATCTCGTTGAACACGGCAAAGCCGTCAGGGTCGCGAATGGCCGAGAGGTCCTGGCCGTCGAGCTTGGGGTTGGCCGGGTGCATGATCATCCTGGGCCCCAGGTCGTTGATCCAGAAGTAGTCGTCGTGGTCGTAGCGCAGCGCCCGCACCACTTGCAGCGCCTGCTGCTGGGCGGCTTCGCGGCTGAGTGTGCCGGCCGCCTCCAGCCCTTGGTAATAGGCCAGTACACCGGCCGCGGTCTGCACCACGTGGCGGGTTTTTTCCGCCTTGGCCTGGTACAGGTCACCGTGGATCTGGCGCAGCATCAGCAGGCCCAGCACCACCAGCATGGCCACTGCCACCACCAGGATCAGCCACAGCCGACGGCTGATCGACATCGATCTCAGAGTCTTCATCCACGAGCTCCCGCATTGTTCTTTTTATTGAGGTGCATCCAAGCATGCTTTGCGCCAGGGCCCCACTCGACTAATGGCTAAGTGATATCTTAGTAATAGTCTGCAGCAGGTCTCGTAAAGCGAATGCAAAGGCGCTCTGCTAGGATTTCGGCCGCGCAAGATGAAACCTTTAGCCGCCGTGAACTTTTCCACTGGCGTTGCGCCCAACAGTCGCTGTAAAACAGCCGGGCCGCGTGCGGCAATTTCAAGCAAATCAAGAACAAGGGGCCTGCACCAAGCAGCGCTCCATCCGGGGGAATGATGGATTTTTGGACTGCCTTCCAGGCAATCATCTTGGGCGTGGTTGAAGGGCTGACGGAGTTTCTGCCGATTTCCAGTACCGGGCACCAGATTATCGTCGCCGACCTGATAGGTTTTGGCGGCGAACGGGCCATGGCTTTCAACATCATTATCCAGCTGGCGGCGATCCTGGCAGTGGTGTGGGAGTTTCGCGGCAAGATTCTCGAAGTGGTGTTCGGCCTGACCAGCCAGCCCAAGGCACGGCGTTTTACCGGCAATCTGCTGTTGGCGTTCATGCCGGCGGTGGTATTGGGGGTGCTGTTCGCCGACCTGATTCACGAGTACCTGTTCAACCCCATCACCGTGGCGACGGCGCTGGTGGTGGGTGGGGTCATCATGCTCTGGGCCGAGCGTCGCGACCACAGCGTGCAGGTGGACCATGTGGACGACATGCGTTGGAGCCATGCGCTGAAGATTGGTTTTGTCCAGTGCCTGGCGATGATCCCGGGCACTTCGCGCTCCGGCTCGACCATTATCGGCGGCCTGCTGTTCGGCCTGTCGCGCAAAGCGGCGACCGAGTTCTCGTTCTTCCTGGCGATGCCGACCATGGTCGGTGCGGCGGTGTACTCGGGCTACAAGTACCGGGACCTGTTCCAGCCCAGTGACTTGCCGGTGTTTGCCATTGGCTTCGTGACTTCGTTCATTTTCGCCATGATCGCTGTGCGTGCGCTGCTCAAGTTCATTGCCAACCACAGCTACGCCGCATTTGCCTGGTATCGCATTGTCTTCGGCCTGCTGATTCTGGCGACCTGGCAGTTCGGCTGGGTTGACTGGTCCACCGCACATGGCTGAGGCATTGCGCGGGCAACGGGCTGAAGGCGTACGCAATGTGCGCCTGAAGCTGCTGCTGTTGGGCCTGCTTTGCCTGTTGCCTGGCCTGGGGGCTGCGCGCATGGCCTGGAACGATGAAGCCTGGTGGCCGTTGGCGCTGTACCCGGCGATGAGCCTGATCAGCCTGTTGCTGTATTGGCAGGATAAGCAGCAGGCGCGTACACAGGCCTGGCGTACACCCGAGAAAGTGCTGCACGCCAGTGAATTACTGGGTGGCTGGCCTGGGGCCTTGCTGGCACAGCAGCTGTTTCGGCACAAGACCCGCAAGGTTTCGTATCAGTTGGTGTTCTGGGGGATTGTGCTGGTGCATCAGGTGTTCTGGGCGGACTGGCTGTTTTTTGAAGGGCGTTATCTGCCCTTCAATTGATGTTTACCTGTATTGGCCTCTTCGCGGGCATGCCCGCGAAGAGGCCAATACAGGCTGACTAGATCAACAAACCCACCTGCAACCGCTTAGGCAACCGCCGCACCACCAGTTGGTGCGAGCGCTGCAGCAAATCACACAGCTCATCACGACCCATGGGGTAGGGCAGCGCCATGCTGATCCACCGCGCCCGCGCCAGATACGGCGCAGGCCGCACCCCTGGGCGGTCGCAGTAGCCGAGAAACAGCTCATCGGCCACTTTGAACGACAGCCCCGCACCTGCCAGGTCCAGCACCGCGAACATCTTGTTGCCCGCCACCGAAAACACCCGAATGCCGCCCCATTTGTAGTCTTCCCGTGCACCCGGCAGGCTCAGGCAAAACGCTGCCACCTGGGCTTCGCTCATCTTCCTGTCAGACATACCGCTCTCCACAGGCCTCGAATGAGGCCGCCAGGTGATCGATCCATACCCGCACCGCGGGCAATACACCGCGCCGATGCGGGTACACCGCCTGCAGGTAGCCGCCTGGCAGTGACCAATCTGGCAGCAGGCGCACCAGTTCGCCGCGTTCCAGTTCTTCTTCGCAGAACATGCTGGGCAGCGCGGTGAAGCCCAGGCCAGCCCGTACAGCAGCGTTACGTACCACGAAATCATCGATGGCCAACCGTGGCTCCAAGGCAATTTCCTGCTGTTTGCCTTGGGGGCCGAACAGGCGGAAGTGCACCAGCCGGTCTGCTTCGGCGGCGCCCAGCACCGGCAATGACGCCAGCTCGCCCGGTTCGCGGATGTGGTCGGCGAAACCGGGCGCGGCCACCAGTTGCATCTGCGCCTGGCGCAGGCGACGGGTAACCAGGGCGGGGTCTTCATCACCCAGGTCTCGCACGCGCAGCGCGACGTCGATGCCCTCGGAAATCAGGTCGACCCGGCGGTTGAGCAGTACCATGTCTAGCTGCACCAGCGGGTACTGGGCAAGAAAGCGGCTGATCACATCCGGCAGAAAGGCATGCGCCAGCGCCACCGGGCAAGACACCCGCAAGCGCCCGCGCGGCTCGCTACTCATGCTGGCTACGGCTTCATCGGCGGCTTCGGCTTCCAGCAGCATGGCCTGGCAGTGGTGCAGGTAGCGCTCGCCCACCGCCGTGAGTTTCAGTTGCCGTGTGGTGCGTTGCAGCAGGCGGGTGCCCAGGCGTTCCTCCAGTTCGGCAATACGCCGTGACAGGCGCGACTTGGGGATGCCCAGCTGGCGCCCGGCTGCAGCGAAACCGCCGGCTTCGACCACGCGGGCAAAGTAGAAAAGGTCGTTGAGGTCTTGCATGGGAATGTCTCACTGTTCCATCTGTGGGACAAACTAGCGCATTTTTGCCGGCTTATCAGCCATTACTCATCCCGGTAGGATTCTCTCCATCGTGATCGCCCAACGCTGCGGTCTTCAATCACTGGAGAGTCCCATGAAACTGTTGCATATCGATTCGAGCATCCTGGGCGACAATTCCGCCTCCCGCCAGCTGAGCCGTGAAGTGGTCGAAGCCTGGAAGGCCGCCGACCCGAGCGTGGAGGTGGTGTACCGCGACCTGGCCGCCGACGCCATCGCGCACTTCTCTGCCGCCACCCTGGTGGCCGCAGGTACCCCTGAAGACGTGCGCGATGCAGCCCAGGCGTTCGAAGCCAAGCTGAGCGCGGAAACCCTGGAAGAGTTCCTGGCCGCTGATGCCGTGGTGATTGGTGCGCCGATGTACAACTTCACCGTGCCGACCCAGCTCAAGGCCTGGATCGACCGCGTTGCTGTTGCCGGCAAGACCTTCCGCTACACCGAAGCGGGCCCGGAAGGCCTGTGCGGCAACAAGAAAGTGGTGCTGGTGTCCACCGCCGGTGGCCTCCACGCTGGCCAGCCGACTGGCGCCGGGCATGAAGACTTCCTGAAAGTGTTCCTGGGCTTTATTGGTGTGACCGACCTGGAAATCGTCCGCGCCCATGGCCTGGCCTATGGCCCGGAGCAGCGTAGCCAGGCGATTGATGCTGCGCAGGCGCAAATTGCCAACGAGCTGTTTGCTGCTGCCTGATCCTCATTAGCTGGCCTGTCATGGCCTCATCGCAGGCAAGCCAGCTCCCACCCAGTACATGTGGGAGCTGGCTTGCCGGCGATGAGGCCGTTTCAGGCGACCGGGATGGTTGGGTCGGCAGCTGCCAGTGCCACTGCCCGATCGGCCGCTGGCGGGTAGATCCACTGTGTATTGATCTGCGCCTTCAGCACCTTGGCCTCGGCCTTGTCCTCCGGTGGCGACACCGCACGCTCCCACCCCTCGGTATACACCGCGCCCCAGGCCCCCAGGTCCAGGCACGTCACGTACTTGGGCTGGCTGTAGGCCATGGGTGCCACGCCAATCAGCTCGGCAGCGGCATTGTTGCCTGCATGGCGCCCCAGCGGAATCGCATGCTGGCAGGACATCACTGCGTAATTGCCTAGCTCGTCGCAGGCGGCATAGGCCACATCACCGGCTGCGTATACCGCATCATTGCCCTTGACCTTCAGGTTGCCATCCACGTGCAGGCGCCCCAGGCGGTCACGCTCGCCGCTGATCTGTTCGGTGAGCGGGTTGGCCTTGAAGCCCACCGTCCACACCACAGTATTGGCGTCGATGCGCTGGCCGTTGTCCAGCAACACACCGACTGGGTCAACCGAAGCGACTGTGGCACCGCACACCCACTCCACCCCCAGCGCCTCGCAAGCCTGTTCGATGGCCGGGCGAATGCCGTCTCCCAACGCAGCACCCATCCTGGCGCCGCGGTCGATGACTACCACACGCAACGCTGCGTCCTCACCGAGGATTTCCCGAAGCCGTGCCGGCAGCTCGGTGGCCGTCTCGATACCTGTAAAACCGCCACCGGCCACCACTACGGTATTGCGCGCCGGCGTGTCGGGCAGGCTGGCCAGCGATTTGAGATGGCTTTCCAGCCGCGCAGCGCTGTCGATCTTGTCGACGTCGAAAACGTGCTCGATACCGCCCATGTCAGGCCGGTTGAGCACACTGCCGCAGGCCATGATAAGGCGGTCGTAGGGCAGGGCGCACTGGGTGCCGCTGCGGGTACGGTAGCTGACCCGGCGGGCCGCTTCATCAATGTAGAATGCCGTGCCTTGCACGAAGCGAACGTTGACGGCATCGAGCAGGTCCTGCAGCGGCGCGGCCATGGTGTGAACGTTGGGCTCGTAGAAGCGCGGGCGCACATGCAGTTCGGCCTTGGGGGCGAGCAAGGTGACCTCGACGTCCTTGCTACCGTTGAGGTCAAGCTGGCGGATGGCGCTGAGTGCGCTCCACAGGCCGGCAAAGCCCGCGCCAATGATCAGGATCTGCTTCATGGTTGTGCTCCTTTTCAAGTTCGGTGGACAAGGTAGACCGTCTTGCAGGTCAACGGTGTTACGAACGCCGGCAGGAGTGCTTCAGAATGTTGGCGGCGTGATCACCCAGATCACCACGGCATCCACCTCGCCGGGGTTGCCGTAGCGGTGGGGCTCCTGGCTGGAGAAGCTGAAACTGTCGCCTTCACCCAGCTGGAAGTACCGTTCGCCCACCCAAAGCTCGAAGCTGCCACTCAGGATGTAGCCGGCTTCTTCGCCTTCATGGCTGTAACTTTGCTGGCTGTAGGTGCCTGGGGGGAAGCGCGAGTGCAGGATCTCCAGCTGGCGGTTGGGCTGGGGGGTGAGCAGTTGATCGACGATGCCATCTTCATAGTGCACGCTCAGGCGGCTGTTGCGCCGCACCACATAGCCCTGGTCCTCTGGTGCAGTGGTGGCTTCGCTGGCGAAAAACCACTGGATGGTGACACCCAGGCTGCGGGCGATGTTGAACAGCGCCGGGATCGACGGGTAGGAAAGGTTGCGCTCCAGTTGGCTGATGTAACCGGCGGTCAGTTCACTGTGCGCGGCCAGCTCCGCCAGGGTCATGCCGCGGCGCTTGCGCAGGCCGCGGATGCGGGTGCCCAGGAACTGCGGTGCGGCGCCCCCGGCTTCGCTGGCGGGGGGCTGGGGGAGTTGGCTCATGCACGTCGGTCCATCGCAAAAGCCGCAGTATGTACAGCCTCAGAGCGACCAGGCAACCGTCAAGCCGTCGTGAATCGCTTCTTCCGCGGTACGTGGTGCCAGGCAGTCGCCAACGCGCCGCACTTCTACCAGGCCGGCCAGCTCGCTGGCCAGGCTGTCTTCCGGCTGATGGCCCATGCAAAGCACCAGGGTGTCGATGCCCTCGAATATCATCGGTTCGCCGCTGGCGGTGTGCTGCAGGTACACCGTGTTGTCGTCGCTGCCATACAAGCGCGCATAAGGGGTGATGGGGATGCCCAGGCGATGCAGCTCGCCGGCCAGTTGGTCGCGTACGTACAGCGGCAGGTTCTCGCCGCAATGGGTGCCGTTGACTGCCAACTGCACCTGGTGCCCCTCGCGCACCAGGCGTTCGGCGATGCCAGGGCCGATCCAGTCGCAGCGCCAGTCGATCACCAGCACCGAACGCCCCAGCTTCACTTCATTGCGCAGCACCTGCCAGGCGTCCACCACCTGCAGTTCACCCATGCGCTCGAACGCGGGCCAGTAGGGGGTAGCGCCAGTGGCGGCAATGACCAGGTCGGGGCGCTCGCGCTCGACCAGGGCGCGGTCCACCCGGGTGTTGCGAACGACTTCCACGCCGGCCAGGGCCATTTCCCGTTGCAGGTTGGTGCTGGCCCCGCCGAACTCGCTGCGCCGCGGTAGCAATTGGGCCAGCAGCACCTGGCCACCGAGCTGCGGGCTGGCTTCGTACAGCGTTACCAGGTGCCCACGGGCGGCGGCCACGGCGGCGGCCTTCATGCCGGCGGGCCCGCCACCGGCGACGAGGATGCGCCTGGGCGTGGTGGCGGGCGTCAGCTGCCCGTATTGCAATTCGCGGCCGGTTTCTGGCCGCTGGATGCAGGAGATGGCCAAGCCACGATGGAAGTGGCCGATGCAGGCTTGGTTGCAGGCAATGCAGGCGCGTACATCTTCGACCTGGCCGCGTTCGGTCTTGCTCGGCATCAGCGGGTCGCAGATCAATGCACGGGTCATGCCGCAGACATCCGCCTGGCCGCGGGCCAGGATCAGTTCGGCTTCCTGGGGCTGGTTGATGCGCCCGGTAACGAACAACGGAATGTCCAGTTGCTGCTTGAAGGTTCCCGCTTCTCTGGCCAGGTAAGCCGCCTCGATGGCCATAGGCGGGACGATGTGCACGGCGCCGCCCAGGGACGCCGAAGTGCCAGCGACGATGTGCAGGTAGTCGAGCTGGGCTTGCAGGGCAACCGCGGCGGCCAGCGACTCATCCTCGCTCAGCCCTTGGCTGTCGCGCTCGTCGGCGCTTATGCGCAGGCCGATGATGAATTGCTCGTCGGTGGCGGCGCGCACGGCGGCCAGCACTTCACGCAGGAACCTCAGGCGCTGTTCCAGGCTGCCGTTGTAGCCGTCGCCGCGCAGGTTCACCCGCGGATTGAGGAACTGCGCGGGCAGGTAGCCATGGCTGGCCACCACCTCGACGCCATCCAGCCCGGCCTGGTGCAGGCGCCGGGCCGCACTGGCGTAGCCCTGGACAATTTCGTCGATCATCGGCTGGTCCAGTGCACGTGGCATCACCCGGAAGCGTTCGTTGGGCACCGACGACGCGGAGTAGGCAACCGCCAGCAGGCCGTCCGCCGACTCCATGATTTCCCGCCCGGGGTGAAACAGTTGCGACAGCACCACGGTGCCGTGTGCATGGCAGGCCTCGGCAAGCTGCCGGTAGCCGTCGATGCAGGCATCGTCGGTGGCCATCAGCACATGCGAGGTGTAGCGGGCGCTGTCATGCACCCCCGCAACCTGCAGCACGATCAGGCCGACGCCACCGGCTGCGCGGTCGCGCTGGTAGGCGATCAGCTTGTCGTTGACCAGGTTGTCGGTGGGCAGGCAGGTGTCATGGCCGGTGGACATGATGCGGTTCTTCAAGCGTTTGCCGCGCAGCTGCAAGGCTTCGAACAGGTGAGGGAAGGCGGTCTGCATACAGGCGGCTCCAGTGCGGTGTTGTTCTTGTTTTGTTTATGAAAGTGTAGCTCCAGTAAAAAATCAACTTGTTTTTTTACTGGTGCGCGACTAGGTTTTGTTCACCCTCACCGCGAGGGTGTGACCTCACAACAACAAGAAAACGGGCCCTTGGGGCACCGGCAGGAGGAAGCTACGATGCAGGTAATACCCCGTGTTCCTGGCCTATGCGCAACGTTGCTTGCCCTTGGCCTGGGCAGCGCGCATGCCGCGCCGCAGATGGTCGTGGTGGGCTATGGCGGCGCCGGCCAGAAGGCCCAGGATGAGGCCATCTTCAAGCCCTTCAGTGCCCAGGATGGCAGCAAGCTGATCCAGAGCGAATACAACGGCGAGATGGCGCGAATCCAGGTGATGGCCGACACCGGCAACGTCGATTGGGACGTGGTGCAGATCGAGGGGCCTGACTTGATGCGCGGCTGTGAAGAGGGGGTCTACGAACACCTTGACTGGCAGCGCCTGGGCCATGGCGCCGAGCTGATCCCCGATGCAGCTCAGGACTGCGGTTCGGCTGCGCTGGTGTGGAGCGTGGCCATCGCCTACGACCGCAACAAGCTGGCTGAGGCACCGGCCTCGTGGGCCGACTTCTGGGACGTGAACAAGTACCCGGGCAAGCGAGGCCTGCGCAAGCGTGCGGTGTACAACCTGGAGTTCGCGCTGCTGGCCGATGGGGTGAAGGTGGAGGAGGTCTACAAGGTGCTGTCGACGCCGGCCGGGGTCGAGCGTGCGTTCGCCAAGCTCAGCGAACTCAAGCCCTATATCCAGTGGTGGGACGCGGGCGCCCAGCCTGCGCAGTGGCTGGCTGCAGGTGATGTGGTAATGACTTCGACCTACAGCGGGCGCATCGCCGTAGCGGCGCAACAAGGTAGCCCGCTGGCCGTGGTATGGCCTGGGAGCCTGTATGGCATGGACTACTGGGCCATCATCAAAGGCTCGCGGCATGTCGACCAGGCCAAGCGATTGATTGCCTATGCCAACCAGCCTGATACCCAGGTGCGCTATGTGCAGCAGATTCCCTATGGACCGACCAACACCCAGGCAGCTGCCAGGCTGGACCCGGCCTTGGCCAGCTGGGTACCCACTGCGCCGCAGAACCTGCAAGGGGCGCTGGCGATGAATGTGGAATTCTGGGTCGACCATGGCGAAGAGCTGGAACAGCGCTTCAATGCTTGGGCGAGCAAGTAGTTTCAGGCCACTTCATCTACAGAGATATCGACCATGAACGCAACGGAGCAGCGCCTGCGCCAGGAACTCGCCGCCTGTTATCGGCTGATCGCGCATTTTCGCATGAGCGACCTGATCTTCACCCACATATCCCTGCGCCTGCCAGGGCCGGAGCATCACTTCCTGATCAACCCGTACGGCCTGCTGTTCGACGAAATCACGGCCTCCAGCCTAGTGAAGATTGACCTGCAGGGGAGGCCGGTCGAACCTTCGCCGCACCCGGTCAACCCGGCTGGCTTCGTCATTCACAGCGCCATTCATGCCGCCCGCGAGGACGCCCACTGCGTGCTGCACACCCACACCCGTGCAGGTTGCGCGGTCGCTGCGCTGGAGTGCGGGCTGCTGCCGGTCAACCAGATGTCCATGGAGTTTTACGGCCAAGTGGCTTATCACGCCTATGAAGGTATCGCGCTGGATATGGACGAGCAGCAGCGGTGGGTTGCCGACCTGGGCGACAAGCCGGTGATGATCCTGCGCAACCATGGCCTGCTGGCCACCGGGGGTAGCGTGGCCGAAGCATTCCTGCGCATGTACTACCTGGAGAAGGCTTGTGAGATCCAGTTGGCAGCGCAGAGTGCCGGGCAACTGATACTGCCGCCGGCTGAAGTGTGCGCGCATACCGAGCGGCAGTTCAACGCGCCGGGGAGGGAGTTGAAGCAGGGTGAGCTGACCGACCCGGATGCGCTGCAGCTGGCGTGGGCGGCGTTGTTGCGGATGCTGGAGCGGGTAGCGCCTGGTTATCAGGATTGAACTCCGTCCAGCGGCCAGGAACAGTCACTGTTGCGCAACCCTTGGCCGCAACTGTAATGGTCCCATTTGAGGGAATCATCTTATGCTGTAACGAAATATGTATATAAAGCCTGAGGAAGGACGCTGCAATGCCGCTTAAGGACCTGCTCATCGCCCTGGTGGTGATCGTCGCCTGGGGAGTCAACTTCGTGGTCATCAAGGTAGGCCTCGATGGCTTGCCGCCGATGTTGCTGGGGGCGTTGCGCTTCTTGTTGGTGGCGTTTCCGGCAATCTTGCTGGTCAAGCGGCCGAAACTGCCCTGGCGCTGGTTGATCGCCTACGGCGCGACGATTTCGCTGGGTCAGTTTGCCTTCCTGTTCCAGGCCATGTACAGCGGCATGCCGCCTGGGCTGGCCTCGTTGATCCTGCAGTCTCAGGCATTCTTTACCCTGGGTTTTGCCGCGCTGTTTCTCGGTGAACGGCTGCGCGTGGCCAGTGTGCTGGGGCTGCTGGTAGCGGCCAGCGGCCTGGCGTTGATTGGCAGCGAAGATGGCGGCCATGTGCCCCTGCTGGCACTGGTACTGACCTTGTGCGCTGGTGCCATGTGGGGCATGGGCAACATCATCACCCGGCGTTTTGGCTCGGTTGACCTGGTGGCGTTGGTGATCTGGGGCGGGCTGATACCGCCACTGCCGTTCCTGGCGTTGTCCTGGTGGCTGGAAGGGCCGGAGCGGATCGGCCATGCACTGGCCAACATCAGCTGGAGCTCGGTGCTGGCCCTGGTGTACCTGGCCTTTGTCGCCACCATGCTCGGCTACAGCCTGTGGAGCAAGCTGCTGTCGCGCCACCCGGCCGGCAAGGTGGCACCGTTCTCGCTGCTGGTACCCGTGATTGGCTTGAGTTCGTCGGCGCTGTTGCTGGGCGAACGCCTGACCGCCATCCAGGGCTGGGGCGCCTTGCTGGTGATGGCGGGGTTGCTGGTGAACGTGTTCGGCGCGCGTATCGGGCAAAGGTTGCGGGCAGTCAGCGCGTAAACCGCGCAAATAGGGTGCTCGGCGCTCTGTTAGAATCGGCCTCTTTATCCAGGCCGACGGAGCGCTTTCATGATCATTTCCACCACCAGCCAGCTCGAAGGGCGCCCGATTGCCGAATACCTGGGCGTGGTCAGCTCCGAATCGGTGCAGGGCATCAACTTCGTACGCGATTTCTTTGCGCGTTTTCGCGACTTTTTCGGCGGCCGCTCGCAAACCCTGGAAAGCGCCCTGCGTGAAGCACGCGAGCAGGCCACCGAAGAACTCAAGGCGCGGGCACTGCAGTTGCGCGCCGACGCGGTAGTGGGTGTGGATTTCGAGATCAGCATGCCGTCAGTGCAGGGCGGCATGGTGGTGGTATTTGCCACCGGCACAGCGGTGCGCCTGAAGTAGAGCAGTCTGCCACTGGTCGGCTGCAAAGCTCTTGTCCGGGTGGTCCGCAAATGACCAGCTAGTCTCTTTTTCACAGGCCGCGTTTTCTGGGCGACTCTTCTGGTTGCCGGCGCGACTGCCACTGGAGGGAGACAGGGCATGAGCGAATCCTTTTTCGAAGACCTGAACGATGCGTTCCCCATCAACAGCCAAGTGCGCTGCGGCCAGGCGGCCTTCCGCCTGGGGTTCGCCCACATGACGCTGGATGATTCCGAACAGCTCCAGCCTGCACATCTGCAACGCAGTAAAAAAGGCCGCTTCATGCCGCGGGTTCCGCTGAAGAAGTGATCCCGCCCCCGTACATAACCCCGCCCAATGGCGGGGTTTTTATTGCGCTTTATTGATCCGCCTCATGGCATTGCCGGGTTGCGCTCGCCGGCTGGGTGAGGTTGTGGTTTTCTGTCGGGGCATTCCAGCAACGGAGGATTGAATGCTCATGCGCGTCAGGGAACAGACTTATTGGCAGTGGGCCGACGCCCAATTGCACAGCCGCAGCCACGACGAAGTCCTCAGTGACGGCACCACGCTGGATGTGCAGGTGCGCTTGTCACGTCTGGGGGCGACTCAGCTGTTTTTGGGGTTGTATGCCGGGGATGGGCGGGCATTGCTGGAGGAGTACTACCCTGCGCGGCCAGGGGAGACCATGACCCGCGCCCTGGTGTGGGGTGTCGACCGCGCCCGTGCGATGGCTACCGGAGCCTTGCCATTGCCGCAAAGCCGCCGGCAGCGGCGCCAGGCATGAAAAAGCCCGGCCTATGCGGGCCGGGCTTGCTTAAGGGTGAGAACCCTCAGTTGAGCGGTTCGATCACCTTGACTGCCTGCCGCTCACGGGCGGCGGGCCATTCTTGTTGCAGGGTCTGCAGGACGCGGCCAACGAACTCGGTGTCGGCGGCGGCCTTCTTGCCGACGTAGCCTTGGCCACGGCGGTAGACCTTGAAGCGGGCACGCATGCTGGGCAGGTGCTCTTCAAATTCATCTTCGATCGTGTTCGGTGGCAGGCGGTCGAGCCGCACCTCACCGGTTTGGCTGACCCACAGCAAGTGATCGTCAAGGCTGTCCTTGCGTACGGCGAACAGCTGCGCCAGTTGATCGATAGTCGGATTGTTGTTCAAGTTCATCATAAAGCCCCCATTACCCATTCGTAGGTGATTTTCACAGTTGGCGCTAACACGGTGTAGCGCACTACCAACGCTGCTACAGCAGCATCGCAACAGGGGCTTTCTCACGCTGCCTTTTGGACAGTTCCCTCTCCACGGACGGCCTGCGTTACCGCGCAAGCCGTCTGGAACACCCTTGCCACCGCTCCCGATCAGGGAGACGGCTTCATCATGCACAAGGGCGATGAGAGGCGTCAATGGTTTTGTAGTGATTTTTTTTGCGCACTACATTTCTGTCGTTTTGTTCGACAATCGCTGCTCGCACTACAGCCCGGACAGTATCTCGAAGGCTGCACGAACCCGCTCTTCGTTCGGGTAATTGCGATTCGCCAGCAACACCACTGCCAGCTTTTCACTGGGCACAAAGGCGGCGTATGCACCGAAACCGTTGGTTGCACCGGTCTTGTTGTACCAGGCCGCTGGCAGCGGCGGCAGGGCCGGTTGCAAGCGCGTGGTTGCGTGCGGTTCACGGATCATCCGCGCGCTGTTGCCATCTACCAGGGCACCCAGCGTGACTGGGTAGGGATAACGTTCCCAGCCCAGGCCCTGGGTCATGCTGCCGACCTGGAAGTAGCCCTGCTGGGTAATGGCGGTTGCTTTTGCAAGTGCCGGTGGCAGGCCCTGCGGCTGCATGTGCAGCCGCACGTACTGCAGCAGGTCGCTGGCGCTGGTCTTGATGCCGTAGGCCTCGTCGGCGTACGGGCCGGGGCCGACGCGCACCGGTTTGTCGGCGGCGTCGTAACCTTGGGCATAAAGGCCCTGAGCACTGGCCGGGACGTGCAGGTAGGTGTTTTTCAGGCCCATTTTAGCCAGCAGGCCCTCGGTCATCAGTGTAGAAAACGGTTGATGCTGCGCGCGGGCGGCCAGGTCACCGAACAGGCCAAGGCTGGGGTTCGAATAGCAGCGCTGGGTGCCGGGTTTGGCACGGGGTTGCCAGTGGCGGAAGAAATCGACGACTTGCTGCGGTGTCTGCACCGCATCGGGGAACTGCAAGGGCAGGCAGTCGGCACTGTAGGCGCCCAGTTCCAGCACCGTCGCATCACCGATGGGCGCCCCCGCCAGTGCCGGATGGTAGCGCTTGGCCGGGGCGTCAAGGTCCAGCTTGCCCTCGGCGCTGGCCAGCGCGGCCAAGGTGGCGGTGTAGGTCTTGCTTAGCGACCCGATCTCGAACAGGGTGTCTCGGCTGACGGGCACATTGTCGGCCTTGCTGGCCACGCCATAGCTGAAATAGTGCGCATGGTCGCGTGCGTAGATCGCCACGGCCATCCCGCTGATACCTTGCTCCTGCATCAACGGGCGGATGATCTGGTCGACCTTGGCTTGCAACTGGTCGTCGGCCTGGGCGCCGGTGTGGCCCAGAACCAGTGCGATGACAGCCGCTAGCGCGGCCGGGCGGGAGAGGGGCATGAGCGGGTCCTTTTGCGGAACGTGTCCGTTGAGCGATACCGATGGGGGTTCCGGCGTTAGCGCCGAAAAGCCGTAGACCTTATCGTCTGCCCTTGCACAATGACAAGACGGACACTGTGATGAAGTATTTGCGGATGTTATTCGACAATTTCACCCTGGCTTTGCTCGGGGTCGTTCTGATCGCCACCGTGCTGCCTTGCTCGGGCGATGGTGCGGTGTATTTCGGCTGGCTGACCAACCTGGCCATCGGCCTGCTGTTCTTCCTGCATGGCGCCAAGCTGTCGCGCGAGGCGATCATTGCCGGTGCCGGGCATTGGCGCCTGCACCTGCTGGTGTTCTCTTGCACATTCGTGATGTTCCCGCTGCTTGGCCTGGCGTTCAAGCCGCTGTTCGTGCCGCTGGTGGGTAACGAGTTGTACCTGGGCGTGCTCTACCTGTGCGCCTTGCCGGCCACGGTGCAGTCGGCCATCGCCTTCACCTCGCTGGCCCGCGGTAACGTGCCAGCAGCCATTTGCAGCGCGGCGGCATCCAGCCTGCTGGGCATCTTCCTGACCCCCTTGCTGGTGATGATGTTGCTGGGCGCCAGTGGTGACACCGGTTCTGGCCTGGATGCCGTGCTGAAGATCACCCTGCAACTGCTGGTACCGTTCGTTGCCGGGCAGATTGCGCGGCGCTGGATCGGCGCCTGGGTCAAGCGCAATGCGCGCTGGCTCAAGGTGGTGGACCAGGGTTCAATCCTGCTGGTGGTGTATACCGCCTTCAGCGAAGCCGTGGTCACGGGCTTGTGGCACACGGTATCGCCGCAGCACCTGGCCGGGTTGTTCGTCGTGTGCGGGATCCTGCTGGCGGTGGTGCTGTTTGGCACCCGCGTGCTTGGCAAGGCACTGGGCTTCGACCTTGAGGACCGCATCACCATTCTGTTTGCCGGCTCCAAGAAGAGCCTGGCTACGGGCGTGCCCATGGCCCAGGTGTTGTTCGTGGGCAGCGGTATTGGCGCGATGATCCTGCCGCTGATGCTGTTCCACCAGATCCAGCTGATGGTCTGCGCGGTGCTGGCGCAGCGTTATGCCAGCCGTGAGCAGGACGCTGAAGAGGCCTCGGCGGCGTCCTGAGCGCATGCGCTCCTGCACAGGGATCGCGTAGTAACTGATATCAGTGGGCCTGCCCCGAAGCGCGTTCGCGCAGCGCCTTGCCGACTTCAGCCTCGATCTTGTAGGCCGGCCCCTCCAGGTCGTCATAGTTGCGCGTATAGCGTCGGGCAAATTCCTCCACGCCCAGCTCCTGGTACTGCTGTACATGCTTGAGCTCGTGCGCCCACAGGGCCACGTTGTCCTCGGCATCGCCGGCCCGGCGGAAGATGATCGTGTCGATCAGCGTCACGGCGCTCACGTCGGGGTTCTGCAGCAGCGCGTTGGCCGCGCTCATTTGCTGTTCGTCACCCACCCGGAAGCGCGCCGCATCGAGCACGGCAAAGTCGTACCAGGGTTCGAGTTGCGCACGGATATGCAGCGGGATCGGCTCGACGCCGCTGGCGGTGGCCTCATCCCTGGCCTGGCGCAAGGCGAACGTGAGGCTGGACGAGGCCATGACCTCCACATCCTTTAGAATCTGGCCCGCTTGACCAGGGTCTATCGGCGCACAAAAACAGCCCATCAGGCACACTTGATACTGCCCGGATGGGCAGGCTTGTTCGGCAAGCGCGGGCAGCGCCAGCGTCAGGCCCAGCAGCAGGCTAATCCACTTCATGCAGGGCCTTTTCGACAAACTGGCGGCTTGCGTCCAGCACTTGCGACTGCACATGCTCAGTGGCCAGCATGCGCCCGACCATCAATGCACCTACGCACTGGCTGATCAGCACCCAGGCCAGCTGATCATCCTCCAGCGTTGCGCTCCAGGCCTGGTGCAGGTCGACCAGCCAGTGCTCGGCCTCTTCGCGCACCGGTGCTGCGGCCCGGGCGATTTCCACACCCAGCGGCGGCAGCGGGCAGCCGCTTTCGGCATTGTGCAGGTGGGCCAGGCTCAGGTACTGCTGCAGGCAGCGGCCCAGGCGCTCGCGGCTGGCGCCTTGAGTGGCCAGGCGGGCCAGCGGGCTGTTGTGCAGCTCCTGGCGTACCACCTCGGTAAACAGGTCATCCTTGGAAGGGAAGTGGTTGTAAAAGGCGCCGCCGGTCAGGCCGATTGCCTTCATCAGCCCGGCGACGCCAGTGCTGGAAAAGCCCCCACGCTTGGCCAGCGCACCGCTGCTGCTCAGCAAACGTTCGCGAGTTTGCTGCTTGTGTTCGTTGGAATAACGCATTCACTTGCCTCTGCAGGCGGGCTTGACGATGACGGGGATCATAACATAGCGTTCGTTTACTAAACGATCATTCACCAATGGAGGCAGGCATGTCAGAACAACAAAAAGTAGTGCTGGTGATCGGTGCGGGCGACGCCACCGGTGGCGAGATTGCCAAGCGCTTTGCCCGGGAGGGCTACATTGCCTGCGTGACGCGGCGGCAGGCAGAAAAGCTGCAACCGCTGCTGGAGGAAATCCGCGCTGCTGGCGGCCAGGCCCATGGTTTTGGCTCCGATGCGCGCAAGGAGGAGGAGGTGGCAGCGCTGGTCGATACTATCGAGCGCGATATCGGCCCGATCGAGGCGTTTGTTTTCAATATCGGCGCCAATGTCCCCTGCAGCATCCTTGAGGAAACCCCGCGCAAGTACTTCAAGATCTGGGAAATGGCCTGCTTCGCCGGCTTTCTTACCGCTCAGGCGGTTGCCCGGCGCATGGTCCAGCGTGAGCGCGGCACCATCCTGTTCACCGGCGCCACCGCTGGCACCCGGGGTGCAGCAGGTTTCGCGGCTTTCGCCGGGGCCAAGCACGGCTTGCGCGCCCTGGCCCAGAGCATGGCGCGAGAGTTGGGGCCACGGAATATCCATGTCGCGCATGTGGTGGTGGACGGGGCCATCGACACCGCCTTCATCCGCGACAGCTTCCCCGAGCGCTATGCCCTCAAGGACCAGGACGGCATCCTCGCCCCGGCGCACATTGCCGACAGCTACTGGTTTCTGCACGCCCAGCCCCGAGACGCCTGGACGTTCGAACTGGACCTGCGCCCCTGGATGGAACGCTGGTAAGCCCCTCTCACCACGCAAGGACCGTAACCATGCACAAGACTGTCGATTTCTTTTTTGACCTGGGCAGCCCGGCCAGCTACCTGGCCTGGACCCAACTGCCAGGCCTGTGTGCCCGCCAGGGTGCCACGCTGCATTACCGGCCAATGCTGCTGGGCGGGGTTTTTCAGGCTACCGGCAATGCTTCGCCGGCCATGGTCCCGGCCAAGGGGCGCTACATGTTCACCGACCTGGCACGCTTTGCCGCGCGCTATGGGGTACCGTTCGGGCTGCCGCCGGGGTTTCCGGTCAATACCTTGGCCTTGATGCGCGGGGTGATGGGCACCCAGTTGCGCTCGCCAGAGCGGTTGGAGGCGTTGCTGTCGGTGCTGTTCAATGGGCTGTGGGTGCAGCGTTGCAACCTGAGCGATAGCGCCGTTCTGGATAAAACACTGAGCCAGGCAGGGTTCGACCCGCAGGCGTTTCACGCGCTGGCGGCTGACCCTGAAGTGAAAGCAGCGCTCAAGCAGGCGACCGAGGTGGCCGTCGAACGCGGCGTGTTTGGCGCGCCGACCTGCTTTGTAGGTGAGGCAATGTTCTTTGGGCAGGACCGCCTGGACTTTGTCGAGGAGGCGTTAAGTCAGCGGGCCAGCAGCTTCTCGAGCTGAGTGCGTTCCCACAGGCTGAGCAGGTCGACCGGGTTGGTGCCGTAGCGCTGCCAGTCCTCGGTCCCGGCCTGCTGGCCGTCAGGGGATTGGCAACTGATGCAATGCGCCAGGCCTTCGGGATCGAGGGCCAGCGTCATCTGCCAGCCCTGGATGTCGACATCGACCAAACCGCCATCGCGGCGTGCACTCACCTCAAGGTGATGCACGCCAAGGGCCGCGTTGCGCAGGCTCTGGTAGATGGCCCGGGTGTTTAGCGAAGCGCTGCGCGTCAAGGTCAGAAGTTCGCCGGCGTGTTGGCGCTGATGATCTCGGCCTCGTCCGGGCCGATGTTCTTGAAGCTGTGCGGCAGGGTAGTGGGGATGTAGTAGCCGTCGCCCGAGCTGAGCACGCTGACTTGGCCATCGACCCACAGCTCTACGGTGCCGCGAGTGACCAGGCCACATTCTTCGCCCTCGGCATGCACGATCGGCTCGCCGGAATCCGCGCCCGGTGCATACAGCTCGCGCAGCATGCGCATCTGCCGGCCCTCGACACTGGCGCCGACCAGCAGCATGCGCAAGCCGTTACGGCCCAGATCGGGCTGCTCGCCGCCGCGGAACACAAAGCGCTCTTCTCGCACCGGCTCGTCGAAGCTGAAGAACTCCGCCAGGCTCATGGGAATGCCTTCGAGCAGTTTTTTCAGGGAGCTGACCGAAGGGCTGACGCGATTCTGCTCGATCTGCGAGATCGTCGAATTGGTCAGCCCGCTGCGGCGGGCCAGTTCCCGTTGGGAGAGGTTGTTGCGTTCACGCACCAGTTTGAGTCGCGTCCCCGTGTCCATAGCCGCCTTGTAATCAGAGGTGTAAAAAATAATGAGCGATGCGCATTAAAACACACTCTGCACGCTTGCGCGCTGTGCTTCTCAGGCACGCTGGTCGCGCGGCATCGGCCATAGCCCTACCAGCAGCAACAGCGCGGCCACGGCCAGAAATGGCAGGCGCGGATCGAGGGCATAGACCAGGGTGCCGGCCAGTGGACCGATCACCGCGCCCATGCCTTGGGCCGCACCAATGGAACCGGCTGTGGCACCTTGCTCGGAGGCGTGCATGGCGTTGGCCGCCAGCGCTGAAAACGACGGGAAGACAAAGCCCATGCCCGCGGCCGCGACGAAGTAGCAGCCCCATAGCCAAGGTGCGGTGGTCGCGAGCGAGCCGCAGGCAAAGCCCAGGGCCGAAACCGTAGCGCCTACCCGGATCATTTTCAGTGGCGGCCATTCCAGTTTGCGCAGCAGTACCTGTGACAGCATCAGTGCCACGCCCACCGTGGTCAAAGCGATGCCGGCGGCCTGGGCAGCTTCTGCCGGGCCCAGGTGCAGGCGGTCCAGGGCAAAGAAGCCGACAATGATCTGCGACACGGTAACACTGAGCATGGCACTGAACGCTACCAGTAAGGGCCGGCGCAGGCGTGGGTCGTTCAAACGCACCGGGCTCGGGGCATGGTTGTGGGGTAGCGCCTGCGGCTTGAGGGTGAACAGCAGCACGAGAAAGGCACTGGCCGGCAGCAGCGACATGATATGGAAAGGCAGGCTCAGGCTATGCCGCGCCAGTAGCGCCGCCAGTGCCGGCCCTACTACCAGGCCGACCGCGTTGGCCGCCCCCAGCGAAGCCATGGCCCGGGCACGCCGCTGCGGCTCGACATGGTCGGCGATCAGCGCGTTGCAGCCTACCGGGATTGCAGCATAGAAGGCGCCGATGCAGCCGCGTGCGACCATCAGCCCGATGAACGCTGCGGTCGCGCCCGGCAGCCAGCGCAGCGCGCCCTCGACAAACAGGCATAACAGCCAGTAAGCCAGGGTGAAGCCGGCGGTCCCCAGCAACAGGATACGTCGCCGGCCCAGCCGATCTGCCGCACGGCCCCAGGGCCGGGCCAGCAGCACCCAGACTACGCCGGCCACCGTCACGGCAGCGCCGGCCTGCCAGGTGGCCATGCCGAGTTGGCGGGCAATCGGGCCGATCAGGGCGACGAAGGCCATCATCGACATGGTACAGGCCATGTTGGCCAGCAGCAGCGGACGCAAGTCCAGGGTGCTGGCAGGTTTCAGGGTTGCAGGATCCTTTGCGACGTTCATAGGGCAGTCCAGGGCAGTAAGGCAAATAGAAAGCCGATCTTATTAAGAACGATTATTGACTGTCGAATGCCCCGGGCTGCTGCAGGTCATTCGCTGCGGCGCAGGGGGCCAGGCCACATGCTACGCAACACGCCGTCGCGGCGCACCCACGCGTGCATCAAGGCTGCACCCACATGCACCAGCACCGTGGCGAACAGCAGGTAGCCGGCCCAGCCGTGTGCCAGGCGCAACACGGCATACAGTTGCAGGTTGTGCGGGGCGATGGCGGGCAAGCCCAGCGGGCGAGGGTAGTCACCAGCCGACAGCATGGCCCAGCCCAGTAGCGGCATGGCCAGCATCAGGCCATAGAGCAGCAAGTGCGATGCCCCGGCGGCCCAGCGCTGCAGGGTTGGCAGGTCTCGCGGCAAGGGTGGGTGAGGCACGGCCAGGCGCACCCCGATACGCAGCACTACCAGCACCAGCAGTGCCAGGCCGGTGGCCTTGTGCAACCCGATCAGTACAGGGTGGCGTAGCGACAGGTCTGCAACCATGCTCACCCCAATGAACAGCATGGCCAGGATCAGCACGGCCATCAGCCAGTGCAGCAGGCGGGCGAAAGGGTGGAAGGCTTCGGGTTTCATGGGCGGGCTCCGGTGCTGAGCGATTCACGGCTGCGGCGGTTGAACGATTCCGAGTAGGCAGCCGAACGGGCGGCGAGGATCGGGTCGGCAGATGCCTCTATGCCTCGGGGCAGGATCAACGGGTCGAAGTTGAGGTCGCGGCATGCCCCCTGCTCAGGGGCGTCGACCTGTTCCAGCACCAGGGTGCCGGCGTCTACGCTGCGCCGCTCGGCAGGCCAGGGCCGGGCAGGGTCGTCCACCGCATCGCCGGGTTCGGCCAGCACCAGGCGAAGCGTCCAGCGCAAAGGGCCCTGGGCCAAGCGTTGCTGCAGGTCGTGTTGTAGAAACTGTTTGTCATCGATCAGGGTGGGCAGCGCGGCAAACGCGGTTTGCGGCTCAAGCTGCCAGCGCACCGGGTGGCGCGTGCCGCCTGCGTCGATCAGGTGAAAGGCGTTGATACTGTGGTATTGGGTGCTGGCGAAGCTGTTGCTGGGCTTATAGCCCGCCGCCCATTGGCGAAACGCCGCACTCTCCGGGTGGGCTGCGAAAAACGCCTGCAGGCTGGCAGGGTTCGGTTTGCCGGTGGCCGGGTCCGGCGTGTTGGCCAGCACTTGCTCGTAGAACCCTTGCGGTGTGCTGATTGCCAGCACTGGCGGGTTGTTCATGCCGGTGCGCCAAACCTGCCCGTCGTCGGTACTCAGCTGAATGGCCAGGCTGCGCACGGGTATGCCGGTGTCCGGTGCGAACGGGTTGGCACCGCCAATGGCGAAACGGCCGGTTACCGGCACGCGTGCCTGGCTGAAGACGCGCGCAGTAGAAAGGTTGGCGGCCTGCCCGCTGGCCTGGAAGTAGCCGCTGACGCACAGGCCCTTGGCATGGTTCTTCCGGTAGCCTGGGTAATGCCCGGCCTGGGCCTCGAAGGTGTCGATGATACGCTGTGGCGTCAGCCGGCTTTCGCCGAGCCAGCCGGCGGCGTAGGCAAAGCCGGCGCCTGCGGCCAGCATCACGGCGCCGATTGCAGCCAGGCGCACGGCTTTCGCCGGGCCGTGCAAAGGTGAGTTCATGGTCATCGTCCGGTTTGGTGAAGGTGCCAGTACGACGCGGCAGGGAAAAACTTATTCCATCGGCGGGAATAGAATTTCCTGGCAGGCGTCTGCCTTTACAATGACAACTTCAAAGGCCGGGACTTTTCCATGCACGATCTGGATGACCACCAGTGGCGCGAGCTGCTGGCCCGCCTGCGCCGCTTTGCCGTGTGGCTGACCCGCGAGCCGGGCAGCGCCGATGACCTGGTGCAGGCCACGGTCGAGCGGGCCCTCAGCCGACGCGACCAGCAACGCGATGCCGAGGCGCTGCGGGCCTGGCTGTTTACCATCCTCTATCGGCTTTTCCTTGATGGTAAGCGCCGCGACCGCCTGCATGCGCGCTGGCTGTCCTGGTTCGGCCGTGCCGAGTACGAGGAGGAGCCGCAAGGGGCCAACCCTGAGGCCAGTGTCCTGGCCCAGGCCGACTTGCAGGCGTTTGCCCGGCTGACAGCCGAACAGCGCGCCTTGTTGCTGCTTATCAGCATTGAAGGCTTGAGTTACAAGGAAGCCGCCCAGGCCTTGGGCATCCCTATCGGCACTGTGATGTCGCGCCTGTCGCGCGCCCGCAGTGCCTTGCGCGAACTGACCGAGGGCAACCCCCAGCCACCGGCCTTGCGGAGACTGAAATGACGCGTCTGATCCCCAGCGAAGACGAATTGCACGCTTACGTCGATGAGCGCCTGGCGCCTGTGCGCCGGGCCGAGGTGCAGGCCTGGCTGGCGGCCAACCCACAGGCGGCGGCACGGGTGGAGGGCTGGCGCGCCGATGCCCGCCGGTTGCGTACGGCGCTGGCCGGGTTTGGCGAACTGCCTGGGGCGGCGCAGCTGGACCTTGGGCAGGTGCGTCGGCAATTGCGCCAGCGTCGGCAGCGGCGGTGGGCCGCAGCGGCGGTGGTGATGCTGGCATTGGGTGTGGGAGGGCTGGGCGGCTGGCAGGTGCGCGATGCGTCCCTGGCACGAGTCGACCTGCCCATGGCCGATGCCGTCCAGGCGCACCGTTTGTTTGCCGGCAGCGAGGCGCTGGATATCCAGGCCAGTGATGCGGGGCAGTTGCGCGACTGGTTGGGGCGGCATTTCAGCCGCGTGGGGCAATTGCCGGACCTGGCGGGCTATGGCTTCAAACCGGTGGGGGCGCGCTTGCTCAGCAACGAACAGGGGCCGGCGGCGCTGCTGGTGTTTGAGGATGGCAAGGGCCAGCGCATCAGCCTGTTCTTGCGCTCACCGGGCGAGCTGTATCGGCGCATGCCGGACGGGCATCGGGTCGATGGCCAGCTGGAGGCGCGTTACTGGTCGCATGGGGCTTACAACTTTGCCCTGGTCAGCGCGGCGGACGATGTCCGTGGGGCCGGGGTGGGGGAGGCGTTGCGGCTGGGCTTGTGAGTGCGGAGGTCGAAAGCGCCACACACTTACTGTGGGAGCGGCCTTGTGTGGCGAAAGGGCCGCGCAGCGGCCCCAGGATTTCTGCGTCAACGTCTACATTGCTGGGGCTGCGATGCAGCCCTATCGCGACACAAGGCCGCTCCCACAGGGCGGCGGTGATGCGGATATGGCCCCCGGCGATCAGCTCAGTTCCAGCCAGATCGGCGCATGGTCCGAGGGCTTTTCCATGCCACGCAGTTCATAGTCCACGCCCGCTGCCTTGATGCGCGGCACCAGGTGCTGCGAGGCCATGATCAGGTCGATGCGCAGGCCGCGCTTGGGATCGTCCTCGAAACCACGGCTGCGGTAGTCGAACCAGCTGAAACGGTCGGTCACGTCCGGGTGCAGGTGGCGGAAGCTGTCAACCAGGCCCCAGCCTTTCAAGCGCTCCATCCACTCACGCTCTTCTGGCAGGAAGCTGCACTTGCCGGTCTTCAACCAGCGCTTGGCGTTGTCCGGGCCGATGCCGATGTCGCAGTCTTGCGGCGAGATGTTCATGTCGCCCATGACCAGCAGTGGCTGGTCGTTGCGGAACTGGCCTTCCAGCAGTGCCTGCAGGTCGCTGTAGAAACGCTGCTTGGCCGGGAACTTGGTTGGGTGGTCGCGGCTTTCGCCTTGGGGAAAATAGCCGTTCATGATGGTGATCGGGTTGCCATCGGCATCGGCGAAGGTGCCCCAGATGAAGCGGCGCTGGGCCTCTTCTTCATCGGTGGCAAAGCCCTTGTGCAGGCTCAACGGGGCTTGGCGCGACAGCAGCGCCACGCCGTAATGGCCTTTCTGGCCGTGGTAGTGCACGTGGTAACCCAGCGCCTCTACGTCGGCCAGCGGGAACTGATCGTCGCTGACCTTGGTTTCCTGCAGGCCGATTACGTCCGGCTGGTGCTTTTCGATCAGCGCTGCCAGCTGGTGCGGGCGGGCTCGCAGGCCGTTGATGTTGAAACAGACGATCTTCATGGAAAGACGATCCCGGTAAAAGGCGGGATGCTAGCCGACATCGCCCCACATCACCAGCATGGCGGCTTGGGAAGCCTGCTGCTAACGTGCTGTAGGGGGTGAACGAAGCGCGGTGGTGCACCTCCAAGGCAATGTACGCCCATTCCAGGAGGTCTGCCCGCAATGCCCGAAACCACTGCCGCTCCGGCTCAAGTCTGCCTGCTCGATGACGGCTACAGCCGCGAGGCGCGTTCGCTGCTGTACAACGCCTACCGCCACGAACCTACCTTTGCCTATATCTTCGAAGCCCAGCGCCCAGGGTATGAGCAACGCTTGCGGGTGATGGTGCGCGAATGGGTGCGTCAGCACTTTTACTTGCAGTTACCTGCCATCGGTTTGCTGGTGGACGACCGCCTGATTGCCCTGGCCCTGATCGTGCCGCCGGTGCGCCGGTTGGGCGTTGCCGACAGCTGGGCCTGGCGCCTGCGCATGATCCTCGGCACTGGCCTGCGCTGCACGCGGCGTTACATGGACTACCAGGCCGCCCTGTCCACCTGCCTGCCCACCGATCAGGTGCATGTGTTGCCATTGCTGGGGGTACATCCGCAATTTCAGGGCAAGCATTACGGGGAGCAATTGTTACAAGCCGTGCACGACTGGTGCGCGGATCAACCAGGCACCCAGGGCGTGGTGCTCGACACCGGCAATGAGCATTACCTGGCCTTTTACCAGCGCCAGGGCTATGAAGAAATTGGTGAGGTCGCCGTAGGACCTATCCGGGAACGGGTCTTCTTCCATCCCAATCCAGTCTCTTCAACCTCCACTTTTGCCTGAACATCCCGCCAGGCGGCTCCCTTGAGCGTCTGGCTCTGGTAGCATTTGCCGCATGACGTATTCAGGAAGATTGACCTGGGGCCTGGTTATCTGGGCCGCCAGTTTCGCAGCATGGGGCCAGAGCGAGTTGCTGGTGAAGGTAAAACCAGCCAACAAAGCGCTCAAGGCCAATGTCGAAGGCTATATAGGCACCCTTGGTGACCGCGATGAAGAAGCATTGTTACGCTTCAGTCGCGGGGCAGAGGAGCAGGCGCGCAAAGCCGCGCAGGCACTTGGCTACTACCAGGCGCAGATCGATACCGAGGTAAAGCCCCCCAAAGACGCAGACCATTCCCCGCAACTGATCCTCAGCATCAACCCGGGCGAGCCGATCCGCCTGCGCAACGTGACCGTGCGCATCGAAGGCCCCGCCAGCGAAATGAAGGCCTTCCGTGTGCCCGACAGCAAGGCACTGCGCCCAGGTGAACAACTCAACCACGGCCATTACGAAGATGCCAAGCGGCTGATCCAGAACCAGGCGTCGCGCTACGGTTTTTTCAGTGGCCGCTTCAGCAGCCAGCGCCTGGCCGTCGACCCGCAGGCCGGTGTGGCCGATATCGAACTGGTCTACCAGAGTGGTCCGCGCTATCACTTGGGCGCAGTGACCTTCGGCGGCGACACGCCGCTGGACGATGACCTGCTGCAGCGCATGGTGTCGTTCCAGCCGGGCACCCCCTACGACTCGGAACTGATTGCCGAACTGAACAATGACCTGCAATCGAGCGGGTATTTTGAAGGCGTGCGGGTGGATGCTGCGCCCACCGCCGCGGTGGGCGAAGAAATCCCGGTGGATGTCCGCCTGGAAACCCGCAAACCACGCACCATGGGCCTGGGCCTGGGCTTCTCGACCGACGTCGGTCCGCGTGGCAAGGCCAACTGGACCCGCCATTGGGTCAACCCGCAGGGCCACAGTTATGGTTGGGAAACCGAGCTGTCGGCACCGCGGCAGAACGTTGGCCTGTGGTACGACATCCCCCTCGACCCGCCACTGACCGACAAGTTGCGCTTCGCCGGCGGCTACCAGAACGAGGAGCTTGCCGGTACCGATACCCTCAGCAAACTGCTGACAGTCGGCCCCGAGTGGCACAGCAAGCTGCCCAGTGGCTGGCAGCGGGTCATTTCGCTCAAGTACCAGCGCGAGGAGTATCGCCTGGGTGACGATTCCGGGCTGAGCAACCTGCTGATGCCTGGCGTGAGCTATTCCTTCCTGCGCAGTGACAACCGCATCGATCCGCACAACGGCTACCGGCTGCAGTTCGATGTACAGGCGGCCAAGGAAGGGCTGGTTTCCGACACCAACCTGTTGCACGGCAATGTACTGCTCAAGGGCCTGACCACGCTTGGCCAGAACCACCGCTTGCTCGGTCGCGTACAGTTCGGCGGCAGTGCGACCAATGGCTTCAAGAACAACATTCCGCCGTCGCTGCGCTTCTTCGCCGGTGGCGACCAGAGCGTGCGTGGCTACGACTACCAGACCCTGTCACCGAAAAACAGCGATGGCGACCGCATCGGCGGGCGTTACATGGTGGCCGGCAGTGTCGAGTACCAGTATTCGTTGACCGAAAAGTGGCGGATCGCGACGTTTGTCGACCAGGGTAACTCGTTCAACAACCTTGAGCTGCCCAGCCTCAAGACCGGTGTCGGTTTTGGTGTGCGCTGGGTTTCGCCGGTCGGGCCATTGCGCCTGGACCTGGCCAAGGCGCTGGATGACGAAGGGGGCATTCGCCTGCACTTTTCCATGGGGCCTGAGCTGTGAAACGCGTGATCAAATACATTCTGCTGGGCCTGCTCGGGGTAGTCGCGAGCCTGGGCCTGGTGCTAGGCCTGCTGCTGGGTACCGAGGCGGGTAGCCGCTGGGCGCTGGGCAAGGTGCCCGGGCTTGAGGTGACCAATTTCCAGGGGCGCCTGGCGGGTAGCTGGCAGGCCAGCATGCTGCGCTGGGCCGACGGTGGCAGCACGGTAGAGTTGCAGGCACCGCTACTGGCCTGGTCGCCTGCCTGCCTGCTGCGCGCCACCCTGTGCATCGACCGGTTGCAGGCACAACGCATCGACATGGCCTTTGCGCCAAGTGCCGAGCCGGCCGAAAGCGGCCCGCTGCAGCTGCCGGCGCTGCGCTTGCCGCTGGCCATCGAACTGGGCGAGGTCAAGGTCGGCCAACTGCGGCTGGATGGCAGCGACCTGCTGGGTGACTTGCAACTGGCGGCGCACTGGACCGGCACCGGGATGCGCATCGACAGCCTGCACCTGCAGCGCGATGACCTGCAATTGAACCTGCAGGGCGACCTGCAGCCCGAAGGTGACTGGCCAGTGCAACTCCAGGCGCAGCTGCAACTGCCAGCCGTGGACGGCAAACCCTGGCAGTTGGCACTGACCGCCACCGGCGAATTGCAAAAGACCCTGAAGCTTGCGGGCACCAGCAGCGGTTACCTCGACGCCACGCTGAACGGGCAGTTGCAGGCGTTGGCCGAGCACCTGCCGGCGACCCTGCAGATTCGTTCAGAGGCGTTCAAGCCGGCGGGCTCGCTGCCCGATACCTTGCAGTTGAATCAGCTCAAGCTTGATGCCAAGGGCGACCTGCTCAAGGGTTATCAACTGTCGGGAACGGCCAGCCTGCCGGCTGAACAGTCGCCAATCGCGTTGGCGCTGTCCGGGTTGGTCGACAGCAAAGGCGCCAGGCTCGATGCCCTTGACCTGACCGCCAGCGACACCCAGCGCGTGAAACTGCAGGCCACGGCCGACTGGCAGCAAGGCCTGACCGCCGATGCGCAGCTGGACTGGCAGGACTTCCCGTGGTTGCGCCTGTACCCGCTGGAGACACCCCCCGAGGTTACCCTCAAGCGTTTCAATACGCAGGTGCATTATCGCAATGGCAATTATCAGGGCACCTTCAAAGGCGACCTGGACGGCCCGGCAGGGGCGTTCAGCCTGGTCAGCCCGTTCGAAGGTGACCTGACCCAGGTGAAACTGCCGCAACTGGCGCTGACCGCCGGGCAAGGCAAGGCCGCCGGCAGTGTGGCCGTGCGTTTTGCCGACACCTTGGCCTGGGATGTCGACTTGCAGCTTTCGGCGCTCGACCCGGCCTATTGGCTGGCGGAGCTGCCGGGCACCTTGGCGGGTCCGCTGCGCAGCAAGGGCGAGATGAAGGGCGAGGTGCTCACCCTTGATGCCCAGCTTGATCTCAAGGGCCGCCTGCGCGGCCAGCCGGCAGTGTTCAAGGCTGAGGCCCAGGGGGCGGGGCAGAACTGGACACTCGGCGCCCTGGCGATCCAGCTGGGTGACAACCGTATCAACGGCAGTGGCAGCTTGCAGCAGCGCCTGGCCGGGCGAATCGACCTTGACCTCCCGCGCCTGGGCCAGCTGTGGCCAAGGCTGCAAGGCCAGGTCAAGGGCCGGCTGGATGTTGCCGGCACCTTGCAGGCTCCTCAAGGCACGCTGACCTTGCAGGGCCAGCACTTGGCCCAGGCCGAAAACCGGCTGCAACAGTTGGACCTGGATGCCCGCCTGGACAACGCCCAGCGCGGTGTGATCGAGCTAAAGGCCACTGGCATTCACCTGGGCGACACGGCATTGGGCACGCTGCAGGCCAACGGCAAAGGCGACATTCGCCAGCAAGCCTTGACCCTGGCGCTGGATGGCCCGCAACTCAAGCTTGACCTCGGACTGGATGGCCAGTTGAGCAAGGGTGACTGGCGTGGCCGCCTTGCGAGTGGGCGTATCCAGGCCGGTGGCCAGGATTGGCAGCTGCAATCGCCGGCACGCCTGCAGCGTCTGGCCAGCGGCCAGCTGGACTTCGGTGCCCATTGCTGGCGATCTGGCCAGGCCAGCCTGTGTGGTGACGACCAGCGCTTGGCGCCCGAGCCGCGCTTGCGCTACCACCTCAAGCAGTTCCCGCTCGACAGCCTTGCCCAGTGGCTGCCAAAAGACTTCGCCTGGCAGGGCCTGCTCAATGCGGATATCAATCTGGACATCCCGGCCAGCGGCCCCAAAGGCAACATTGTCATTGATGCCAGTGGCGGCACGCTGCGTGTGCGCGACAAGGGCCGTTGGGTCGATTTCCCCTATCAGGCCCTGCGTGTCGACAGCACGTTGGCGCCACAGCGTATCGATACCCGCCTGGCGTTCCGTGGAGAGCGCCTGGGCGAGCTGAACGTCAATACGCGCCTCGACCCGTTGGGCAAGAACAAGCCTCTGTCAGGTGATTTCCGCCTGGCCGGGCTGGACCTGTCGGTGGCGCGTCCGTTCGTGCCGATGGTCGAACGCCTGGCCGGGCAGCTCAACGGCAGTGGGCGGCTTTCAGGCACCTTGCTGGCACCACAGGTCAACGGCAACCTGATGCTCAGCGGTGGCGAAGTGAGTGGCGCCGAGTTGCCGGCCAGCCTTGAGGACCTGACGTTGCAGGCGCTGATCGCCGGCGAGCAGGTGCAACTCAATGGCAACTGGCGCAGCGGCGATGCAGGGCGCGGCCAGTTGAGTGGCAACCTCACGTGGGGGCAGGCATTGGGCATGGACTTGCGCCTGCAAGGCCAGCAACTGCCGGTCACGGTCGAGCCTTATGCAACGCTGGAGGTCGCCCCGGACCTGACCTTGCGCCTGATCGACGACAAACTGGCGGTTACCGGCAAGGTGCAAGTACCCAAAGGCAAGATCACCGTGCGCGAACTGCCACCGTCGACCGTGAAGGTATCGGATGACACGGTAATCGTCGGTCACCAGACCGAAGAGGGCAAACCGCCCATGGCGATGGCCATGGACATCGATGTCGAGGTGGGCCGCGACAAGTTGTCGTTCAGTGGCTTTGGCCTGACCGCCAACCTGCTTGGCCACGTGCATATCGGCGACAACCTCGACACCCGTGGCGAGTTGAGCCTGGCTGACGGTCGTTACCGTGCCTACGGCCAGCGCCTGACCATCCGCCGTGCGCGCTTGCTGTTCGCCGGCCCGATCGACCAGCCGTACCTGGACATCGAAGCCATCCGCACGGTCGATGATGTTATTGCCGGTATCCGCCTGAGCGGCAGTGCCGAGCAACCCACAACCAAGGTGTTTTCGGAACCGGCCATGAGCCAGGAGCAGGCGCTGTCGTACCTCGTGCTGGGGCGGCCTCTGGGCAACTCTGGCGAGGACAACAACATGCTTGCCGAGGCAGCGTTGGGCCTGGGGCTGGCAGGCAGTGCCGGTATCACCGGCAGCCTGGCATCGAGCCTGGGGATCGACGACTTCCAGCTGGACACCGAAGGCTCGGGCAACAGCACCAGCGTGGTCGCCAGCGGCAACATCACCGAGAAGCTGAGCCTGCGTTACGGCGTGGGTGTGTTCGAGCCTGCCAACACCATCGCGTTGCGTTACAAGCTGAGCAAGAAGGTGTACCTGGAAGCTGCCAGTGGGCTGGCCAGCTCACTGGACATCTTCTACAAGCGCGATTTCTGAAGCGGTGCCGGGGCGGCCGTCAACGGACAGTGGCCGCCTCGATGTATTCGTTGGTGTCGGGCGAGGGCAGTGGGCCGGGGGCGCGTACCGGGGTGATCAGGCTGGTGTACTCCTCGATGAGCCGGTTCAGGGCTTCCGGCGGCTCGCTGGCCTGGAACTGCATGCGGATCTGCACTTCGTCAGGGTCACGGCCTTCGCCCTGACGGCCTTGGCCACCGATGGTGACCTTGAAGCTGGCAGCCTTGTTCTCGCTCGCGGTCAGCAGTGCCTGTTGTGCTTCGGTCCCTTTGACCCGGACCGACAGGTCCACCTGCATGCGCTCCAGGGCCAGGCCCTTGGGCGACACCAGTGCAAACAGGGGGACGCGCATGATGTGCTGCCCATCCATGGCCACTTCGACCATCTTGGCTTTCATGGGGGCGCCCAAGGCGTCGCTGTCGCACTCGAAGAACTGGTCGAACAGGTTGATGTACTGCTGTGCAATCAGGCTGTTGGTGGCGCTTGCGGCTTCCTGCAGGCCACGGGTGATCTCACGCAGGTCGATGGAGGTCATCGGGGCAGGGGGCTTGTTCATGGGCTCGACTCCTCAGGCCAGGTGGTGCCCCCCGGTGCTGGCCAGGGGGCTGTTTGCGGCTCGTGGAGCGTCTCAAGGGGTGTTGTTGCCTGCATCGGCAGCAGGGTCTTTCAAGGTGTCGGCCTGGGAAATTTCGTCCGGGCTTTGCAGTTCGGCGGTTCTGACCACGGTTGGCTTGGTTGCCGCGTCGGTGAGGAACTCGATCACCCTCATCATCGCTTCAGGTGGCTCCTGGCGCTTCATCGTCGTATTGAAGGCGTAGCGGGCGCGGGTGTCGGTCTTGCGTGTCTGGGCGGACTTGTGGCTGACGCTGCCCTTTACGTTCAGCTTGAAGGGCCCCCACCCCAGTGAGCCGGTCACGTCCGCACCCATTTCCGTGCTGGAGGTGTCTTCCGACATCTGATTGATGATCAGCTCGAATTCGACATTACCTTCATCGATGGAGATGTTCGGGTGTGTGATGGCCGCCAGCAATGGCACCTTCATGGTCTTGCTGACCACGCCCTTGTATTCACCCTGTTCGTCGACGATGGTCTCGTCGTAATCGAACTGGATAGCCACGGCCTTGCCGTCTTGCACACATACCTGCATCAGGAAGTCGGCGTACGACTTGCTGGCGGTAACCTGGGCCTGGACCATGGCCTGCAGGGGGCCTGCGATCATGCGGTCCATGGGCAAGGCGTTGATCACGGATCCGATGAGGCTGTTATCTATCGACATGTTTTGTTGCTCTTTTTATGGAGGGGAAGGATGGCCACCTCTGGCGGCCTCGGTGCTGGTCGTCAGCGAGCGCAAGTTTCCTGGCGACGGATGTTGCCGATCTGGCGCAGGCTCAGACCGTACTTGTTGGCCAGCAGGCTGCGTGAAAGGCCATTGGCGCTTTCTTTCTGGATCTGCTGATTGCGCAGCTGGCGTAGGAAGTGGTCAGCCTTGGGGATCTCCAGGGCTACTCCGGCAAAGCGCTTGATCAGTGCGTCCAGCGCTTCGGCCGGCAGTACGTCGGCGAGCTTGGTACGTTCGCGGTATTTGGGGATGTACTTGGGCCTGCCGCCGTAGGCGCAGGTCAACTGGTAGGCGTTGTCGATGCCGATACAGTCGACCAGGGCCTGCAGCGAGTGGGGCAGTTGGCTGATATCGATGAGGCTCAAGTCTGGTAATTCCATATGGCGCTCCTTCGGGATGGGGGAATGTGCGACCCGATCACCAGCGGCGTTATGTCGACGGTGTGAGCAAATTCTGTGTGACACCCCCGGCGCGTCGCTAGGTGACATATGGGTTGCAGCTTGTAGCCTCGGTGAACAGCGATTGCAGGCAGCGATATCCTGCGTTGTAGGACATGTCTCCACGATGTGGCTGTGGCCGTTGATTTCCCATCAGGGCGCTCCGCTCGTCCAGTGATGGGCCAGGGTACCCTCAGTTGCAGGGGTAGCTGCTCAGCAGGCTAGCGCTGCGCAGGTAGGCCTGAGGCGCATCGAGCATGCCTTGTGGCAGCGCCCGCCAGTCGACCAGCAGGCACAAGGCATGCAATGGCTGCCCGCCGCGCTGACCGATGACCGTGCCGGAAAAGCTGCGGCGGTACAGCGCCTGGGTCTGGTGCAGCGCCTGCACCTGATCGGCTTGGGCCAAGGTCTGCCGGACCAAATCAGGCAACTGGGCCATGGGGGCGCTGAAATGCAGTGGGGCGCCGGGTGCCTGCAGGTAGCCAGCCTGACGCACGCGCTGCCACAGTTGTTGCCACTGGCTGGCGCCAGCATGGCGCTCCAGGTCGCGACCAAGCTCAAGCAGTTGCGCTGCCGTTACCTCGCGGGTGTCCAGCGCGTGAAGGGTAAGCGGGGTGAGAATCAGGGACGCGAACAGCAGGGGTTTGTACATGATGCCTCCGGCATGGGTGCTTGGAGCCCCATGCTTTCAGGCAGTCGCCACCCTACCCAGCAGGAAATGCAGCGCCGGGCCCTATGGGCGTTGTATCATTGCCACGGCTCGTTGCGAGCCATTTGCCCCTGATGTTGCAAGGAACTTTCGATGACACACGTGCAGCGCCTCAAATATTCCCTTCTGATCATCCTGGTAGTACTGGGCCTGATGCTGGGCCTGTCCCACCTGCAGAAGCAGGGCACGATCAGTGAGCAGACCTTCCAGATGGCGGCCATCGCCATCGCCGTTGTGGTCGTGGTGATCAACGGCATTCTGCGGCGCAAGGTCAAGCCCTGATCCGTGCGGGCCGGCCAGGTGTGGCCGGCCATGCGCTCAGGGCGTGTGTGTCTGCTCCAGTACGGCGCGCGCCTGGGGGTTGAGGCTGTAGCACTTGTCGTTGCCCAGTTCGATGACACCTTCGGTGCACAGCCGCTTGAGCACCTCACGCACGCTGAGGAACGACAGCGGAATATCCAGCTGTTCCAGTTGTGCGTGCACGCCGCGTACGCCAATGCTGCGGCCATTGCGGTCAGCGGCGTGCAAGGCATCGATCACCTTGAGCCGGATCAGGCTGGTTCGCAGGCCGAAGGTGCGCAGCAGCTCGCGGATCTGTTCGTTGCCGATGCGTTCCTCAGAAAAAACGTCCTGTCCGTTGGGCGCTTTGCCTGGGACGCGCCCGGCGTGAGTCGAGGGTTGCGGGTTGTACATGTGAATGCTCCTTTTCGTGGACGAACCCGAAATGTGGTTGCCTCACTTACTAGGACGAATGAGAACGCAAAAACTGCAACCCACTCGTAAAAAAAATGGCTGTTCCTCTTCAAGACGTTCCATCGCCTTGTAACACGTAAAATTTTCACCTGGCCGCTCGTCTGATCGGGATAGACCCCGAATCCGAGGAGTGCCCGTGTTTCCACTTTCCCGTCCCATGACGTGCGCAGGCCTGGCCGCTGCACTGGTGGCCTTCAGCGTTGCGGTGCAGGCGCAGCCCGCTACCGATGCCAGCGCGCAGATCCGTCGAACCAGTTACGGAGTGCCGCATATCGTGGCCAAGGATGAGCGCGGCCTGGGCTACGGCGTTGGCTATGCCTATGCCCAGGACAACCTGTGCCTGCTGGCCAACGAGGTGCTGACCGTGAGCGGTGAGCGCTCACGCCATTTTGGTGCCAAGGGCAAGACCCTGGAGCAGCGTGACAACCTGACCAGCGACCTGTTTTTCACCTGGCTCAACAGCCCGACGGCAGTCGATGCGTTCCTGCAGGCGCAACCGGCGCAGGTGCAGGCACTGCTGGCGGGCTATGCCAGCGGCTACAACCGGGCGCTCGCCGAGCGCCGCCGCGAAGGCTTGCCCGCCGAATGTGGCAACGGTGAGTGGCTGCGGTCGATCACCAGCCAGGACCTGGTCAAGCTGACGCGCAGGCTATTGGCCGAGGGGGGTATAGGGCAGTTCGTCGAGGCACTGGCGGGCGCGCACCCACCTGCGGCGGGCAGCCAGCAAGCGTCGGCAGGTTTCGCCACAGCGCTGGCGCGGCAAGAACGCTTTGCCACGGAGCGCGGCAGCAATGCGGTGGCCGTGGGCGCGCAGCGTTCGGCCAATGGCCGCGGCCTGTTGTTGGCCAACCCGCACTTCCCGTGGATGGGCGGCATGCGCTTCTACCAGATGCAGCTGACCATCCCTGGCCAGCTCGATGTGATGGGCGCGGCATTGCCGGGCCTGCCGGTGGTCAATATCGGTTTCAACACGCACCTGGCCTGGACGCACACCGTCGACACCTCCAACCACTTCACCCTGTATCGGCTGCAGCTCGACCCCAAGGACCCGACCCGTTACCTGCTTGATGGCAAGTCGCTGCCACTGGCCCGGCAAACCATCAGCGTTGCGGTCAAGGCAGAAGATGGCAGCCTGAGCCAGGTAGAGCGGCAGGTCTACAGCTCGCAATTCGGCCCGGTGGTGCAATGGCCCGGGCGCCTGGACTGGGATGCGCACGCGGCCTACAGCTTGCGTGACGCCAACCTTGAAAACACCCGAGTGTTGCAGCAGTGGTACCAGATCAACCGTGCCGACAGCCTGGCGGCGCTCAAAGGCTCGGTCGAGCAGTTGCAGGGTATTCCTTGGGTCAACACCTTGGCCGTGGACCAGGGCGGTGGGGCTCTTTACCTGAACCAGTCGGTGGTGCCGTATGTCGACCAGCAACTGCTGGGTGCCTGCAGCAACCCACAAGGGCAAGGGCGCATGGTGGTGCTGGATGGTTCGCGCAGCGCCTGTCAGTGGAAGGTCGACGCGCAGGCTGCGCAACCGGGAATCTTCCCGGCGCGACTGCTGCCGAGCCTTGAACGCCAGGATTTCGTGCAGAACTCCAACGACCCGGCCTGGATGGCCAACCCGGCGCAGCCGCTGACCGGCTATTCACCCTTGGTCAGCCGCAGTGACCAGCCGCTGGGCATGCGCGGCCGCTTTGCCCTGCAGCGCCTGCAGGGCACGGCAAGGCTGGGCGTGGATGACCTGCAGCGCATGGTGACCGACGACGAGGTCTACCTGGCCAGCCTGGTGCTGCCAGACCTGCTGCAATGGTGCGAGGGCGCAGGCGCAGATATACAGGCCGTGTGCAGCAGCCTGGCTGCCTGGAATGGCAAGGCTGACCTCGACAGTGGTATTGGACTGGTGCATTTCCAGAACCTGTTCAATGCCTTGGCCGAGCACCCGGAAAGCTGGCGGGTGGCCTTTGATCCGGCAGACCCGCAGCACACGCCGCGTGGTTTGGCGGTGGAGCAGGCGGCCGTGCGCAAGCTGGTACACGAGGCGGCACTGGCGTCGCTCAAGCAGGTGAGCGACAGCGGTGTAGCGGGGGAGGCGCGTTGGGGGCAGGTGCAGCAGGCGCTTGATGGTACGCCGGTACCGGGTGGCCCGCAGGCGCTGGGGGTGTACAACGCGATGTACAGTGTGCCGCACGGGCCGGGCAAGCGGCTGGTGGTCAGCGGTACCAGCTACTTGCAACTGGTCAGCTTCACCGACAAGGGGCCAGAGGCTCGGGGGTTGTTGGCGTTCTCCCAGTCGAGCGAAGCGGCTTCGGCGCATGCCAGTGACCAGACCAAGGCCTTTGCGGCCAAGCAGCTGGCGGTGATGCCGTTTACCGAGGCACAGATCAAGGCAGACCCGGCGTATCGGGAAGTGGTGATCAGTGAGCGTGACAAAGGGGCAGTGGCGCAACAGTAGCGCTTTCTGCTGCGACTGCGATCTTGCAGGAGCGGCCTTGTGCCGCGAAAGGGCTGCGGTGCAGCCCCAGCAATTTCGGTGGTTATGCTGAGATCTGGGGCCGCTGTGCGGCCACTTCGCGGCACAAGGCCGCTCCTGCATGGGGCACGCAGTGCCCGTCAGGAAAACTCGAACGGCGCCAGCTGAAACCCTTGCTCATCTACCTGCAAGGCCCAGCCCCGGCGGTCCCAGTCCCCCAGCACGATGCGCCGTGCCGGTTCCCCATCAACCACCAGCTTGTGTATCGCCGGCCGGTGGGTATGGCCATGCACCAGCGTACGCACGCCATGCGCCGCCATCACCTTGGGCACTTCCTCCGGTGTGACGTCGACAATTTCGGTGGCCTTCATCCGCACTTGCGTGCTGCTTTCGCTGCGCAGTTTGCGCGCCAGCTTGTAGCGGGCTGACAGCGGCAGGTGGCGCAAGATCCACAAGCTCAGCGGGTTGCGCAGCAAGCGGCGCATCTTCATGTAACCCAGGTCGCGGGTGCACAAGGTGTCGCCATGCATCAGCAGTACCTGTTCACCGCCCAGCTCGATCACACTGGGGTCGCTCAACAACGTGCAGCCCGCAGCGTCGCAGAAAGCCTGGCCAATCAGGAAGTCACGGTTGCCATGCATCAGGAAGATGGCCGTACCGCAGTCGCTCAGCCGGCGCATGGCCTGGCAGATCGACTGCTGGAACGGCGTCATGGCATCGTCGCCGATCCAGGCTTCAAAGAAGTCGCCGAGGATGTACAACGCCTTGGCGTGGCGGGCACGGCCGTCGAGCAGATCAAGAAACGCCCGGGAAATGTCCGGGCGCTCTTCTTGCAAATGCAGATCGGAGATCAGCAGTATCACCCAATGATCTCGGCTTTCTCGATGATCACGTCTTCTTTTGGTACGTCCTGGTGGCCAGCCTTGGAACCGGTGGCGACCTTCTCGATGGCATCAACCACTTCACGGCCTTCGATCACTTCGCCGAACACCGCGTAGCCCCAGCCCTGTACGTTCTTGCCGCTGTGGTTGAGGAAGTCGTTGTCGGAGGCGTTGATGAAGAACTGCGCCGAAGCAGAGTGCGGCTCCATGGTGCGGGCCATGGCGATGGTGTACTTGGCGTTTTTCAGGCCGTTGTCCGCTTCGTTCTGGATGCTGGCACGCTTGTCACGCTTTTCGTTCATGCCTGGCTCGAAACCGCCGCCCTGAATCATGAAGCCTTTGATCACACGGTGGAACACGGTGTTGGTGTAGTGGCCTGCGTTGACGTATTCGATGAAGTTGGCCACGGTAATCGGGGCTTTTTCAGCGTTCAGTTCAATGACGATGTCGCCGTGGTTGGTGGTCAGTTTGACTTTGGACATGCTGAAACTCGCTTTTTCAAGGCAATCGGGAATTAGGGTGCGCAGGGCGCCGGTTATCACCTGACGCATATTCAGGCGATCACGACACATGGCGCGCACTGGCCATTTTGCCAGGCTTGGGCAAAAAGCCGTGATAAATCACGCCAGTTTGTCCGGGCCCGACTGTCAGCAGCTTGACTGCTTCGGCTATGATAGGCCCTTTGATTCAATCGGCCTACCCAGGCCGGACACGTGCATTCAAGGATCCTATGAGCAAGCCCACTGCCGACAACGCGCCCAACGCCGCTGCCAAAGGCGCCCCCGCTGTCCCTGCGAACTTCCTGCGGCCGATCATCCAGGCCGACCTGGACTCGGGCAAGCACAGCAGCATCGTCACTCGCTTCCCGCCGGAGCCTAACGGCTACCTGCACATCGGCCACGCCAAGTCGATCTGCGTCAACTTCGGCCTGGCCAAGGAATTCGGGGGCGTCTGCCACCTGCGTTTCGATGACACCAACCCGGCCAAGGAAGACCAGGAATACATCGACGCCATTCAAAGCGACGTCAAATGGCTGGGCTTCGACTGGGCCGGCGACGTGCGTTATGCGTCCAGCTACTTCGACCAGTTGCACGACTGGGCGGTCGAGCTGATCAAGCGTGGCAAGGCCTATGTCTGCGACCTGACCCCTGATCAAGCGAAAGAATACCGCGGCAACCTCAAGGAGCCGGGCAAGAACAGCCCGTTCCGCGAACGTAGCGTGGAAGAAAACCTCGAGCTGTTCGCCCGCATGAAGGCCGGCGAGTTCAAGGACGGCGAGTGCGTGCTGCGGGCCAAGATCGACATGGCTTCGCCGAACATGAACCTGCGCGATCCGATCCTGTACCGCATCCGCCATGCCCACCATCACCAGACCGGTGACAAATGGTGCATCTACCCCAACTACGACTTTACCCACGGCCAGTCGGACGCTATCGAGGGCATCACCCACTCGATCTGCACCCTGGAGTTCGAAGGGCATCGCCCGTTGTACGAATGGTTCCTCGACAACCTGCCGGTGCCGGCGCACCCGCGCCAGTACGAGTTCAGCCGGCTGAACCTGAACTACACCATCACGTCCAAGCGCAAGCTCAAGCAGCTGGTTGACGAAAAGCACGTCGACGCCTGGGACGACCCACGCATGTCGACCCTGTCCGGCTTCCGTCGCCGCGGCTACACCCCGGCTTCGATCCGCAACTTCTGCGAAATGATCGGCACCAACCGCTCCGACGGCGTGGTCGACATGTCGATGCTCGAGTTCAGCATCCGTGACGACCTGGACCGCACCGCACCGCGCGCCATGTGCGTGCTACGCCCACTGAAAGTGGTCATCACCAACTACCCGGAAGGCCAGGTGGAGCAGCTTGAGCTGCCACGCCACCCGAAAGAAGACATGGGCGTGCGTGTGCTGCCGTTCGCGCGCGAGCTGTACATCGACCGCGATGACTTCATGGAAGAGCCGCCCAAGGGCTACAAGCGCCTGGAACCGGCCGGTGAAGTGCGCCTGCGTGGCAGCTACGTGATCCGCGCCGACGAGGCCATCAAGGACGCCGATGGCAATATCGTCGAGCTGCGTTGCTCGTACGACCCGGACACCTTGGGCAAGAACCCTGAAGGCCGCAAGGTCAAGGGCGTGATCCACTGGGTGCCGGCCGAGGGCAGCGTCGAGTGCGAAGTGCGCCTGTACGACCGCCTGTTCCGCTCGCCGAACCCGGAAAAGACCGAGGACGGCGGCAGCTTCCTGGACAACATCAACCCGGACTCGCTGCAAGTGCTCAGCGGTTGCCGTGCCGAGCCGTCTCTGGCCCAGGCGCAACCCGAGGACCGCTTCCAGTTCGAGCGCGAAGGCTACTTCTGCGCCGACCTGAAAGACAGCCAGCCGGGCCGCCCGGTGTTCAACCGCACTGTCACCCTGCGTGACTCCTGGGGCAGCTGAGGAAACGCCGTGCTTACCATTTACAACACCCTGAGCAAAGCGAAGGAAACCTTCAAGCCGCTGGATGGCAACAAGGTGCGCATGTACGTGTGCGGCATGACCGTGTACGACTACTGCCACCTGGGCCATGGCCGCAGCATGGTGGCCTTCGACCTGGTCACCCGCTGGCTGCGCAAGAGCGGCTACGAGCTGACGTATGTGCGCAACATCACCGACATCGATGACAAGATCATCAACCGGGCCAACGAGAACGGCGAAAGCTTCGACGCGTTGACCGCCCGCATGATTGACGCGATGCACGAAGACGAGCGCCGCCTGAACATCCTGCCGCCAGACCAGGAGCCGCGTGCCACTGACCATATCGCCGGCATGCACGCGATGATCCAGACCCTGATCGACAAGGGTTATGCCTATGCCCCAGGCAATGGCGACGTGTACTACCGCGTCGGCAAGTTCGTCGGCTACGGCAAGCTGTCGCGCAAGAAGATCGAAGACCTGCGCATCGGCGCACGCATCGAGGTCGACGAAGCCAAGCAGGACCCGCTGGACTTCGTGCTGTGGAAGGGCGTCAAGCCCGGTGAGCCGAGCTGGGAATCGCCATGGGGCCCGGGCCGCCCGGGCTGGCACATCGAGTGCTCGGTGATGTCCACCTGCTGCCTGGGTGAGAGCTTCGACATTCACGGCGGTGGCAGCGACCTGGAGTTCCCGCACCACGAGAACGAGATTGCCCAGAGCGAGGCGGCCACAGGCAAGCAGTACGCCAACGCCTGGATGCACTGCGGCATGATCCGGATCAACGGCGAGAAGATGTCGAAGTCGTTGAACAACTTCTTCACCATCCGCGATGTGCTCGAGAAGTACCACCCGGAAGTGGTGCGTTACCTGCTGGTGGCCAGCCACTATCGCAGCGCGATCAACTACTCCGAAGACAGCCTGCGCGACGCCAAGGGCGCGCTTGAGCGCTTCTACCACGCCCTGCGCGGCTTGCCACGGGTAGCGGCCAAAGGCGGCGAAGCGTTTGTCGAGCGTTTTAGCGTGGCGATGAACGACGACTTCGGCACCCCCGAAGCCTGCGCCGTGCTGTTCGACCTGGTGCGCGAGATCAACCGCCTGCGCGACAGCGACCCGGAGGCTGCTGCCGGCTTGGCTGGCCGCCTGCGCGAGCTGGGTGAAGTGCTGGGTGTGCTGCAGCTGGAGGCCGATGACTTCCTGCGTGCAGGTGCCGAAGGCAAGGTCGATGCTGCCGAGGTGGAAGGCCTGATTCAGGCGCGTCTGCAGGCGCGTGCGGACAAGAACTGGGCCGAGTCGGACCGTATCCGCGACCAGCTCACCGCGATGGGTGTGGTGCTGGAAGACAGCAAGGGCACGACTACCTGGCGTTTGGCTGACTGATCGGCGTACTGGGGCTGCTTTGCAGCCCTTTCGCGGCACAAGGCCGCTCCTACAAAGGTCGCCGCAAGCCTTTAATGCTGCGCTACCCCTGTAGGAGCGGCCTTGTGCCGCGAAAGGGCCGCAAAGCGGCCCCGGCTTTTACTTGCCAAGCCCGGCAAGCGGGCAGTGCAATACCAACTTCGCCCCACCCAACTCGCTCTCCCCAATTTCCAGCCTGAACCCATGCAGGTCCACGATCGCCGCAACGATCGACAATCCCAGCCCAAACCCAGCATGGCGATGGCCTTCATCGCTGCGATAGAAGCGCTTCAGCACCGCAGTACGCTCTTCTTCGGGAATGCCCGGCCCGCTGTCCTCGATAGCCAGGTGCACGCCGGTGTCGTCGTGTGTCGCGCTAATTCGCACTTGCCCACCCTCGGGCGTGAACTTGATACCGTTGCCCACCAGGTTGGCCAGTGCCTCGAACAGCAGTTCGCGGTCACCGTGCAGTGCCGGCAGCTGCGCGGGCTGGTGCAATTCCAGGTGGATGCCGCCATCCTCGGCCAAAGGCAAATAGAAGTCGTGCAGTTCGACCAGCAGTTCATGCGGGTCAAGCTGGACGAAGCCGGCCCGGCGCTGGCGATCTTCCAGTTCGCTGATGCGTAGCAACCCGCGAAAACGCGCCATCAGGGTGTCGGTTTCGCCGATGGCCTGGTCCAGCGCCTCGGCTTGCGCGGAGTCGACGTCGCTCTGCTGGCGAATCCGGTACAGCTGGGCGCGCAAGCGGGTGAGCGGGGTACGCAGGTCATGGGCAATGTTGTCGCACACCCCCTTGACCTCATGCATCAGCCGCTCGATGCGGTCCAGCATGGCGTTGACGATGGCCGCCAGCATGTCCAGCTCATCGCGCCGGGCCGACAACGGGAGGCGGTGGGTCAGGTCGCCGGCAACGATCAGCTCGGCCTGGGCCTGGATTGCGCGGATACGCTTGAGCGGCCTGCGCCGTAGCAGGTACCAGCCGGCAAAGCCTGGGATCAGCGTCAAGGAGATACCCCAGAGCAGGGCATCGAGGATGATCCGGGTAACCACGAACAGTGAGCCGTTATCGCGGAACAGTACCAGCCAGCGGCCATCTTGCACTTTGATCGCCACCGCATCGCAGCTGTCGCGGGGCAGGTGTGGGTCGTCGGCATCCAGGCAGCGTTTCAACTCATGGATCTTGCCGTCCAGCCTGAGCTCCGGGGGCAGGGCGCGCACACTGCCGCCAATCGGGTTGAGGTGGGTGTCGAACAGGCCATAGGCGTCAAAGCTGCGCTCCTCGAAGGCCTGGCTGGCGATCAGGGCGTCGTCCAGCTGCTTGCCGCTCATGTGCGCGAACAGGTGTTGGCGCTGCAACATGGAATGGCGGGTGAGCTTGTTCAGGTAGCTGGACACCTCGAAGTACAGCACCCCCATGAGGATGCTGCTCCAGGCCACGAACAGAAAGCTGTACAGCGCCAGCAGGCGGCTTGTCGAGGAGCTCCAGCCTTTAGACGGGTTCAGCAATGGCATAGCCGGAGCCCCGTACCGTACGGATCAGCGGCGACTGGCCGGGGGAGTCGATTTTCTTGCGCAGGCGGCCGATGTGCACGTCGATCAGGTTTGTGCCAGGGTCGAAATGGTAGCCCCAGACTTCTTCGAAAATCATCATCCGTGTGATCACCTGGCCGCTGTGGCGCATCAGGTACTCCAGCAGTTTGTATTCGGTGGGCAGCAGGTTGAGCGTATTGTCACCGCGGCGCGCCTCGTGGCTGATCAGGTCCAGTTGCAGGTCGGCGACCTGGAGGCGTGTCTGGGTCATGGGCACACTGTTGCGGCGCAGCAATACCTCGACCCGTGCGGCCATTTCGTCGGAGGCAAACGGCTTGGTCAGGTAGTCGTCACCGCCGGCCCGCAGGCCGCGTACCCGTTCGTCGACGTCGGAGAGGGCGCTGATCATCAGGATCGGCGTGGCGATCTTGAGGCTGCGCAGGGTGGTGACGATGGTCAGGCCATCGACCTCGGGCAGCATGCGGTCCAGGGTGATCAGGTCGTAGCCACCGGCAATGGCCTTGGCCAGGCCTTCACGGCCGTTGTCGGCCCACTCGACCTCCAGGCCGTGGCTGGTAAGTTCGGCGACGATTTCCTGGCCGGTGACGGCGTCGTCTTCGATGGTCAGTACGCGAGGCATGCTGGTTCCTGGGCATCTAATAGAGATTTGATTGTGCCAAAGAATAGACAACCGGCGATTTAAGAAAAATTCATCTAGCGTCTTTTACCTGCACTGGCCGGTTCACCCGCGAAGCAAGCGGCGCGGTGTTTCAGCGGGCTCCGATACCTTCGGCATGCATGATCTGCGCAATGATCGGCACCGGGGTCATCAGGTGCGAGCGCATCATGGCGCTGGCGCGTTTGGCGTCACGGGCGAGGATCACCTCGACCAGCGCCGCATGCTCCTGGCGCTTGAGCTCAAGGGCCTGTTCGGAGAACACCGTCTGCGTCAGCCACAGGTGGCGGTAGCGCTCGGCCTGGTCGAACAGGTAAGTGCGCGCCTGAAGCAGGTGCTTGGAGCCACAGCCGGAGGCAATGGCGGTATGAAACGCCTTGTGCCGCTCGTCCCACACATCCAGGCGCTGCTCGCGGGTTTTCACTTCCACCACCTTGGCCAGGGTATGCGAGTGGGCCAGCACTGACGCCTCCCAGGCGTCGTCGCCGCGCTCGATGGCCAAGGCGATGATCATCGCTTCCACGTTGGCGCGGGCATCGTAGATGTCGTTCATCTCGTCCAGTGACATGGGCGCCACGCGGTAGCCTTTCTGGCTGATCGCGTTGACCAGGTGCTCGGCCACCAGTTGCGACAGTGCTTCGCGCAGCGGGCCCACGCCCAGGTCGTAGCGTTCCTTCAGGGCGCTCATCAACAGTTTTTCACCGGGCTTGAACACGCCCCGGATGATGTCCTTCTTGAGCCTCTCATACCCGCTGAAAGCTGAGTTTTGTCGGGGGGCGAGCGCTTCCAAGATCCTGTTCCTCAATACGTTTTGCCGATCATACCGAAACCGCCTGCTGACGAAAAACAATGGATAAAAAACTAAATTGTCGCCCAAATACAAAAATGTAGACATTTCCAGTTAGTGGCGATATTTTTACCTCGCCCGCACTGATCCAGGTCATGACCGGACGGCGCTCTCCACTTTTTCTGCCAGGACACTGCCATGAACGCTTTTACGCAGATCGAAGAACTTGTGATGCCACTGCCGCTCGAGCCGCGTGGTTACACCATTGCCCCTTCGAAACAGTCGCCGCGCCTGCTTGAACTGACCTTCGCCCCTGAAACCGTCGAAGCGTTCGTCCAGGCTGTTGCCGAGTGGCCGGTGCAGGCGTTGGAGTACAAATCGTTCCTGCGTTTCCGGCTGGGTGAAATCCTTGACCAGCTGTGCCAAGGCACCCTGCGCCCTGTGCTGCTCAACACCATCCTCGATCGCGCCACCGGCGGCATGCTGATTACCCCGCTGGGCCTGGATGACGTGAGCCAGGCCGAAGACATGGTCAAGTTCACTACCGCCTGCGCACACCTGATCGGCCGTTCCAACTACGACGCCATGAGTGGGCAGTTCTATGCGCGCTTCGTGGTGGTCAACTCCGACAACTCCGACAGCTACCTGCGCCAGCCGCATCGGGTGATGGAACTGCACAACGACGGCACTTTCGTTAACCAGATTACCGATTACGTGCTGATGCTGAAGATCGACGAAAAGAACATGGAAGGCGGCAACTCGCTGCTGCTGCACCTGGATGACTGGGAGCAGTGCGAGGAGTTCTTCCGCCACCCGATGGCCCGCCGCGAAATGCGCTGGACCGCACCACCGAGCAAGAAGGTCGCCGAAGATGTGTTCCACTCCGTTTTCGACACCGATGGCGAAGGCCGCCCGACCATGCGCTACATTGACCAGTTCGTGCAGCCGGAAAACTACGAGGAAGGCATCTGGCTGAACGCCCTGTCCGATTCGCTGGAAGGCAGCGGGAAGAAGGTGTCGGTACCGGTGGGCGTGGGCAGCTTCCTGCTGATCAACAACCTGTTCTGGCTGCATGGTCGCGACCGCTTCACCCCGCACGAGGGCCTGCGCCGTGAACTGATGCGTCAGCGTGGTTACGTCGCCTTCCCCAAACCGCTGTACCAGCGCGGGCAATAATGACAGGGCGCAGGGCGGGCGCCCGCCCATGCGTCGTCGCACAACATGATGCCACCAGGGCCCGAGCGGGCCTTGGTGAGCGAGCCAGGCAATGCCTGCGTGTGAGGTAAGGCTGTGTACGATTTCATCATTATTGGCGGTGGCATTGTGGGCATGTCCACGGCCATGCACCTGATCAAGGTCTACCCGGACGCGAAGATTCTTCTGCTGGAGAAGGAGTCCGGCCCGGCCCGCCACCAGACCGGTCACAACAGCGGCGTGATCCACGCTGGCGTGTACTACACCCCAGGCAGCCTCAAGGCGCGCTTCTGCCTGGAAGGCAACAAGGCCACAAAGGCCTTCTGCACCCAGCACGGCATCCCCTTCGATGAGTGCGGCAAGCTGCTGGTAGCCACCAACGAGCTGGAAATGCAACGCATGAAGGCGCTGTGGGAGCGTACCGCGGCCAACGGCCTGGAGCGCCACTGGCTGTCGGCCGACGAACTGCGCGAGCGCGAGCCCAATATCGTGGGGATGGGTGGCATCTTCGTGCCGTCCAGCGGCATCGTCAACTACGCCAAAGTGACTGCTGCAATGGGCGCTGAATTCCAGCGTGCCGGCGGCGAAATCCGCTATGGGGCAGAGGTGGTCGGCCTGCAGGAGCAGGCCAGCGAAGTGATCGTGCGCACACAGCGCGACGAGTTCCGTAGCCGTTTCCTGGTGACCTGTTCGGGCCTGATGGCCGACCGCGTGGTCAGCATGCTGGGCCTGCGCACAGAGTTTGTCATCTGCCCGTTCCGGGGGGAGTACTACTTGCTGCCCAAGCAGCACAACCAGATCGTCAACCACCTGATCTACCCGATTCCCGACCCGTCGATGCCGTTTTTGGGCGTGCACCTGACCCGCATGATCGACGGCACCGTCACGGTTGGCCCCAACGCCGTACTGGCGATGAAGCGCGAGGGCTACCGCAAGACCGACGTCAGCGCCGGCGACCTGTTCCAGACCCTGACCACCCCCGGCATTCTCAAGGTGCTGGCGAAGAACTTCCGCCCGGGCCTGATCGAGATGAAAAACTCACTGTTCAAGGGCGGCTATCTCAAGCAGGTGCAGAAGTACTGCCCGAGCATCACCAAGGCCGACCTCACGCCTTACCCGGCCGGCGTACGCGCCCAGGCGGTGTCGCGCGACGGCAAGCTGATCGACGACTTCCTGTTCGTCAACACCGCGCGCAGCGTCAACGTGTGCAACGCACCGTCGCCGGCGGCCACCTCGGCCATCCCGATCGGCGCCTACATCGTCGACAAGGTGTGTGAGCAGGTCACCCTCGCGGGTGGCAGCGTCCCCAAGGCGGACCTGGCGGCCAGCCGGCGGGCGGCCAGCTGACAACGCGGTAACAGGTTCTGCGGTTTCCTTTTACTCAACCCGAACTGCCCTGCTAACCATTCAGGGCAGGGCGGGCTTTTTCGCGCCTGCGTCGGCGACCGTGCAGCCGGCGGCCCCAGCGTGGGCATGACAAAAACAACAAGGTAGTGCCATGCAAACCCACAAGAACAATTTGAGTCATGGATTGAAATCACGGCATGTCACCATGCTGTCCATTGCCGGTGTGATCGGCGCCGGCCTGTTCGTCGGCTCTGGTCGTGCCATTGCTGAAGCAGGGCCAGCCACCATCCTGGCCTACATCCTGGCCGGCGGCCTGGTGGTGCTGGTGATGCGCATGCTGGCCGAAATGGCGGTTGCTTCGCCGGATACCGGTTCGTTTTCCACCTATGCCGACCTCGCCATCGGCAAGTGGGCGGGTTATACCATCGGTTGGCTGTACTGGTGGTTCTGGGTACTGATCATTCCCATCGAAGCCAATATTGCCGCCACCATCATCAATTCCTGGGTTCCACAGATGGAGATCTGGGTGCTGTCGTTGGTGATTACCTTGTTGCTGACCGCCACCAACCTGTTCAGCGTGAAGAACTACGGTGAGTTCGAATTCTGGCTGGCACTGGTAAAAGTGGTGGCGATTGTCGCGTTCATTGCACTGGGTGTGTGCGCCATTTTTGGCCTGCTGCCCGGTTCCGGTGTCAGTGGTGTTTCGCGCCTGTGGGATACCGGCGGTTTCATGCCCAATGGTTTCGGTGCGGTGCTGAGCGCCATGCTGATCACCATGTTCTCGTTCCTCGGCGCCGAGGTGGTGACCATTGCCGCAGCCGAATCCTCTGATGCGGGCAAGCATATTTCCAAGGCCACCAATTCGGTGATCTGGCGGATTACCTTGTTCTACATCCTGTCGATATTCATCGTCATCGCGCTTGTGCCCTGGACTGACCCGCGCCTGGCGACCGAAGGTTCCTATGTCACGGTGCTGGATACCCTGGGCGTGGCGAATGCCAAAGCCATCATCGATTTTGTGGTGTTGACTTCGGTGACCAGCTGCCTGAACTCGTCGCTGTATACCGCTTCGCGCATGGTCTACTCGCTGAGCCGCCGCGGTGATGCACCGGCTTGCGCCCAGGTGACCAGCCGCAGTGGCACCCCTGTGGTAGCGGTATTGCTATCCACTGGCGCGGCATTTTTGGCCGTGATCGCCAATTACCTGGTGCCGGCCAAGGTGTTCGGCTTCCTCATGGCCAGCTCGGGGGCCATTGCCTTGCTGGTGTACCTGGTTATCGCGATTTCCCAGCTGCGCCTGCGCCAGCGCCTGACCGCACAGGGCAAGACCCTGGGTTACCGCATGTGGCTGTTCCCGTGGCTCACCTGGGGCGTGATCGTATTCATCTGCAGCGTGCTGGTCGTGATGCTGCTGCGTCCAGACCATCGCCTGGAAGTGGTGTCGACCATGGTGCTGGCTGTGTTGGTGGTGTGTTCCGGCTTGCTGGTCACGCGCCGGCGGGCGCGTGGGGTGCCGATCAACAGCTTAGGGCAGGGCGCCTGATCAGCCTGGCTGAAGACAGACGAGCAAGTCGTCCCCGGCTGTGAGAGGATGTCGACCATCACAGCCAGGACCCCGAACACAGCCTGATGAAGACACCCAAAAGAATCGAACCCCTGATCGAAGACGGCCTGGTCGACGAAGTACTGCGGCCGCTGATGAGTGGCAAGGAGGCCGCCGTGTACGTGGTGCGCTGCGGCAACCAGGTGCGCTGCGCCAAAGTCTATAAAGAAGCCAACAAGCGCAGTTTCCGCCAGGCTGCCGAATACCAGGAAGGCCGCAAGGTGCGCAATAGCCGACAGGCCCGGGCCATGGCCAAGGGCAGCAAGTTCGGCCGTAAAGAAGCCGAAGATGCCTGGCAGAACGCCGAAGTTGCGGCATTATTCCGCTTGGCCAGTGCGGGTGTGAGGGTACCGAAGCCCTACGACTTCCAGGACGGCGTGCTGTTGATGGAGTTGGTGACCGATGCCGATGGCGACGCCGCCCCACGCCTGAACGACGTGCACCTGGAAGCCGAGGATGCCCGCACGTTCCATGCCTTTGTCATTCGCCAGATCGTCCTGATGCTTTGTGCGGGGCTGGTGCATGGTGACCTGTCCGAGTTCAACGTGCTGCTCGGCCCGGACGGCCCTGTAATCATCGACTTGCCGCAGGCCGTGGATGCAGCCGCCAACAACCACGCCTTCAGCATGCTGCAGCGCGATGTGGACAACATGGCCCATTATTTCGGGCGCTTTGCCCCGGAGCTGAAAAGCACCCGGTATGCGCAGGAGATGTGGGCGCTGTTCGAGGCCGGTGACTTGCTGCCCGACAGCCCGTTGACTGGGGTGTTCGCAGATGACGAACATGAAGCTGACGTGTCCGGGGTGATGCGCGAGATCGACGCCGCCCGTCTGGATGACGCACGCCGCCGTGCAGCGCGTGACGAGGCCGAGCATGGCGCGGTCAAGGCAGAGGAGCCCATGCCGCCCTGGTTGCAATAAGGTGTTGCAGGCGCCTCACATCTTTGTGGGGCTTTCCCGAAGCTGTGCTGTCTCTGCGTGAGCGGGTTCACCCGCGAAGGGGCCGGCACAGGCAAACCCGGCCGTTACCATTGACGCAAGACACAATCTCGTCATTTAGCCTTTTCACTGGCGCGCGACAGGCATAAGGTATACGCCGTTCAAAATGCCCTGGAGCTGTCATGTCCAACCAATTCCCGTCCGTTCGTCCACGCCGCCTGCGCCAGAACGAGTCCCTGCGCACGATCTTCCAGGAAACCGAATTCCGCCTGGAAGACCTGATCCTGCCGATCTTCGTCGAAGAGGGCATCGATGACTTCGTGCCGATCTCCAGCATGCCTGGGGTCAACCGCATCCCCGAGAAGCTGCTGGCCCAGGAAATCGAGCGTTACGCCCGTGCCGGTATCAAGTCGGTGATGACCTTTGGCGTGTCGCACAACCTGGACGCCACCGGCAGCGACACCTGGAACGAAAACGGCCTGGTTGCGCGCATGTCGCGCATCTGCAAGGACACCGTGCCGGAAATGGTGGTGATGTCCGACACCTGCTTCTGCGAATACACCAGCCACGGCCACTGCGGCGTGCTGCATGACCATGGCGTGGACAACGACGCCACCCTGGCCAACCTGGGCAGACAGGCGGTCATTGCCGCCGCTGCCGGTGCCGACTTCATCGCCCCGTCGGCGGCAATGGACGGCCAGGTACAGGCCATCCGTAGCGCGCTGGATGGTGCCGGTTTCCACGACACCGCGATCATGGCCTACTCCACCAAGTTCGCCTCGTCGCTGTATGGTCCGTTCCGTGAAGCCGGAGGTACCACGCTGAAGGGCGACCGCAAGAGCTACCAGATGAACCCGATGAACCGCCGCGAAGCCGTGCGCGAATCGCTGCTGGACGAGCAGGAGGGTGCGGATGTGCTGATGGTCAAGCCAGCGGGCGCCTACCTTGACGTGATCGCCGACATCCGCGCTGCCTCGCGCCTGCCGTTGGCGGCGTACCAGGTGAGTGGCGAGTACGCGATGATCAAGTTCGGCGGCCTTGCGGGCGCCATCGATGAAGGCCGGGTGGTGCGTGAAAGCATCGGCGCGATCAAGCGTGCCGGTGCCGACCTGATCCTGACCTACTTCGCCATGGACCTGGCGCGCGAAGGTATCTGAGGCCAGGCCTTCGGTAAAACAAGCCGCTGCAGTTGCAGCGGCTTTTCTTTGTGCGCTGTCGGTGATGCCGCGCAAACACACAAAAAATCATTAAGCGCTGAATTATTTAGTGTCCCGTTGTATCTGATCCCTTAGAGCATTCATCGACAGGGATACGGGTATGAAACCTCGCAAGAAAAAAGTCCAGCCAATCGGCCTGAAGGACATCACCATCGTCGACGACGCCAAGATGAAAAAGGCGATCACCGCTGCCGCACTGGGCAATGCGATGGAGTGGTTCGACTTTGGCGTCTACGGCTTCGTGGCTTATGCCCTGGGCAAGGTGTTTTTCCCCAACGCCGACCCCAGCGTGCAGATGATTGCGGCGCTGGCCACCTTCTCGGTGCCGTTCCTGATCCGGCCATTGGGTGGGCTGTTCTTCGGCGCCTTGGGCGACAAGTTCGGGCGGCAGAAAATCCTCGCGGCGACCATCGTCATCATGTCGCTCAGCACCTTCGCCATCGGCCTGATTCCGTCCTATGCCAGCATCGGCATCTGGGCACCGATCCTGTTGTTGCTGGCCAAGATGGCCCAGGGCTTTTCGGTGGGCGGCGAGTACACCGGCGCCTCGATCTTCGTGGCCGAATACGCCCCCGACCGCAAACGCGGTTTTCTCGGTAGCTGGCTGGACTTCGGCTCGATTGCCGGCTTTGTGCTAGGCGCGGGCGTGGTGGTGCTGATTTCCACCATTCTGGGCGAAGAAAAGTTCCTTGAATGGGGCTGGCGCCTGCCGTTCTTCCTGGCCCTGCCGTTGGGCATCATCGGCCTTTACTTGCGCCATGCGCTGGAAGAAACACCCGCGTTTCAGCAGCATGTCGACAAGCTGGAGCAGGGCGACCGCGAAGGCCTGGCCTCCGGGCCCAAGGTGTCGTTCAAGGAAGTGGCCACACAGCACTGGCGCAGCCTGGTGACTTGCATCGGCGTGGTGATTGCCACCAACGTCACCTACTACATGCTGCTCACCTACATGCCCAGCTACCTGTCGCACAACCTGCATTACAGCGAAGACCATGGCGTGCTGATCATCATTGCGATCATGGTCGGCATGCTGTTCGTGCAGCCGGTGATCGGCCTGCTCAGCGACAAGTTCGGCCGCCGGCCGTTCATCATCGTCGGCAGCGTTGGCCTGTTCGCCCTGGCCATTCCGGCGTTCATGCTGATCAACAGCGGCGTGCTGGGGGTGATTTTTGCCGGGCTCCTGATCATCGCCGTGCTGCTGAACTTCTTCATCGGTGTGATGGCCTCGACGCTGCCGGCAATGTTCCCTACGCACATCCGCTACAGCGCCTTGGCAGCCGCTTTCAACATTTCGGTGCTGATCGCCGGGCTTACCCCGACCCTCGCTGCCTGGCTGGTGGAGAGCACGGGCGACCTGTACATGCCGGCCTACTACCTGATGGTGATCGCCGCTATTGGCCTGCTGACCGGGCTGACCATGAAGGAAACCGCCAACAAGCCGCTGCGCGGCGCGGCACCGGCGGCGTCGGACATCGAAGAAGCGCGTGAGCTGTTGCAGGAGCACCACGACAACATCGAGCAGAAGATCGAGGACATCGATGCGCAGATTGCCGAGCTGGAAGCCAAGCGCGAGACGCTGGCACAGCAGCACCCGCGCATCGATTGATCAGCGCGGCATGTAGCCACGCTGCCAGCCGCGTGGGATGAACCGCGACACCAGGGCCAGCACACAGGCCAGCCCGCAGCTGCCAGCCAGTGCCTGCAGGCCCAGGCGCTGTTGCAGCCAGGCGCCCAACGCGGCGCCCAGCAGCATGCCGGCCCAGGGCACCAGTTGCACCCGCCAGCCGTTGCGCCGCTCGCCCATCAGCCAACGCCCCAGGCCACGGCCGAAGCGGGACAGGGCGCCGGTGACGTAAGTCAGGCCGATGGGCAGGCCGTTCACCTGTTCAACCACGGCATTGATCATGCCCATGGCCAGTGTGGCGGCCAACAATGCCGGGAAGGTGGCCGCCGCCGGCCACGCCGCTGCGAACGCCAGCAGTACCGCAACCATCAGCAACACGGGCCAGGCCCGGCGGCGCAAGCCACGGGCCAGCAGCACGCCCAGCGCATTGCCAGCGACGAAGCCCAGTATCGCGCCACTCAGGCGCAGCACCAGGGCAAGGTCTGCCTCACTGATGGCCACGGCCAGGCGTGTGGTATTGCCACTCATGAACGACACGAAGTCACCCAGCGCCAGCAGGCCGATGGCATCGGTCATGCCAGCCAGCACCGACAAACCAGCAACCAGGCCAAGGCCGACACGGCCACGCAACACTTGCAGGCGTAGCCGCCTGGCCGTGCGCGCGGGGAGGGCGTTAGGCAGCATGGGCAGGCCTCAGGGCAGCAGTTTTTCGCGGGCCAGGGTGCCTTTGATGGTGCGTTCTACCACATCAACCAGCACCATGGTCTGGTGATCGACCTCGATATTGAGCTGATCGCCGGCCTTGTAGCTGGCAAAAGTGGTCTGGCGCAGGGTTTCCGGGATCAGGTTGATGGTGATGACGTTGTCGTCGACATCGGCGACGGTCAGGCTGCAGCCATTGACCCCGATGAAACCGCGTGGGAACACGTACTTGCCCCATTCCGGGGGCATGCGGAACTTGATGAAGGCGCCGGTTTCCTTGATCGACAGTTCGACGATTTCGGCGGTGGTGGCGATATGGCCGGCCATCAGGTGGCCACCGACTTCGGCGTTCATTTTCGCCGAACGTTCAATGTTGACCCCCTGGCCCGCCTTGAAGAAGCGTAGGTTGGTGCGTTCGAGAGTGGCGGTCATGGCGTCGAACCTGACTTGGGTGCCGGCGATTTCGGTGACCGACAGGCAGGTGCCTTCGACACTGACGCTGGCGCCGATCTTCAGCTCGTCGAGCAGCTCCGGTGTGAGGTCGATGGTGAACTGGTTGTGGCCCGGGTAGGTGGTCACATCAAGCAGAGGGCGAACGGCCTGGACGATGCCGGTGTACATGGTGTTGCTCCTGGGCACGGAAAAGAAATCTCCCGAACGCTATGCCCGTAGCGTTGTAAATGCAAGACCGACCTGCCCCTCTGCTGCTGCACCGCCTTAGCCCGGCGCCATTTACACATGTCCACTGCTGTTGACGATTCGCAGGCACAGAGCCTCGTACGGGTCCAGGTTCACCAGCAGTCGTCCGTCCTCGGTCAGGTCCCCTTCGACCGTTTCGTTGATCATGTCCACTACCGGCCCCGGCGTGAACCCGGTCAACTGCAATTCCTCGGCAATTACTTCCTGGCCAAAATTCAGCGCACTGATCTGGATACCGCGCCCGGATGGCAGTTCATGAACCATCACCAGCAACCCTGGACTGCTGACTTCAGGTACCAGCACCTGGCGGCTGGTGGCGATGCCATAGGCCTGTCGCACTGCCAGCAGTTTCTTCACCTTGCAGGCAAACGAATCACCACGGTCCAGCTGGCGGTCGAGGCTGCCATACAATGCCTGGGCCCGCGGCATTCCGCGCACTGATTCCTCGGCCTGTGGGGCGAGCCCGGCCAGATCGTAACCGCCTCGGTGAATCCAGCGGGTATCGCCATCCAGCATCCGTTGCGCGACCGCTTCGGCGGGCAAGGGCAGGGCGCCGACCAAGTCCCAGCCGGACAGCGCGACCACCCCAGGCTGCATGGCGTTGTACATGACCAGCAGCAGGTGCACTTTCTGGATCAGCTCGATTTCGGCTGCGCCGATCTGCTCAAGGTCGCGGATGCCCAACGCCGCGGCGATCAGGCTGGCCGTGGTGCAGGCAATGCCGTTGGTCACGAAGCGCAGGTTGTAGGGGGCGTGCTCGCCCGAGAGCCGTTCGTAGATTTCTTCACGGATATGTTCACGCAAAATACTCCCTGGCAAGGTCTGGCCCTTGTACAGGTACATGTCGTGGGCGTGCAGGGTCCAGAAATGCACCAGTTCCACGGTCAGCTCGTCGTGGTTTTGAAGGGCATGGATCAGCGAGGCCGGGTCGATGCCGAAGGCGTGCATTTCCTTGAGCATCAGGCGCAGGAACTCAGTGTCACCGGTCAGCAGCGCATGCTGATAGGCCGGCCGGGTGATGAAGTCGTAGGACAGGTCGGCCCCGCCCTTGGACATCTGCGCGATGTCGTCCAGGGTCAGGTTCAGTTCCTGGAAGCTGAAGCCGCCCGCCTTGCGGATCATGCCGCCGATCAACTGGTTGCCGACGATCGACAGGGGGTGGCTTTCTGACCAGGCGGTGCCGCTGGCCCGCGTTTCCACGCCCAGAAAACCGTTGGCGTCCAGGCGCAGGCCGCGCGCGCCCAGGCAGTCCAGGGCGTGCAGGGCATCACCAATGATCATTTGCTGGGCGGCGAAGGTTGGGTCCAGCCAGTTCAGCGAGGGTTGGCCGTCCTTGAAGTAGTGCAGGTAGACCCAACGACGGGTTTTGCCATCGACACCGGTGATGGGCGGCGTGACGCTCCAGTCGGTTTCCTTCACACCGGGCTCGAAGAAGATCACCCGTTGTAACTGACCGACGATGTAATGGCGGGCTTTGAGCTCGTCGCACTGGGCCGGCAGCAGGTTGACCGAATCCCGGCCGTTGGGCACCTCTGGCAGTAGCGGCCAGTCTTCTTCGCGGATTTCGACCATGTGGTACAGCCCCGGGTAAGGCCCGTGGGCCATCTCGGCCAAGCGGAAGTCGGCACCTTTGCCGGTGTGCGAGGGAATCAGGTCGTCGATGGTCACGGCATTGTGCGCGGCGGCCATGCGGCTCATCTGCACCAGTTCCTGCTCGCTGCCGTACAGCGGGTCGATATCGAAGCTGATGCGGTCGAAGTTACCGTCCACGCTGGGGGTGAGTTCGCGGCCACGGAGGCCGCCGGACAACTTGATCGGGCCAGTGTGCAGGCCTTGAATGCCGATCTCCGACAGGCGCTTCCACAGCGCTTCGTGGGCCAGCGCGCCAAGCACGGAGCAGTCTTGCGGCGCGATAATGGCGTCGGGGTAGACGGTCAACCAGACCGAGGCGATTTCAGTGGCGCGGCGGGGCTGGGCTTCGGCGTAGGGCTGTTGCCACAGGCGTGACTGCCCTGAATACAGGCTGGCCCGCTCTTGGGAAGCCTTGAGCATGGCGCGGTCTTCGAGCCATTTGACGTATGACGGGTCGGGCTGGGTCATTTCGCGTCCTCTTTGCGTGTCGGCACCGGCTCAGGTTATGACGGCATTGTGGCCTGATCGTTCGGCTGAAACCTGTGATGGCCTCTTCGCGGGTTTACCCGCGAAGAGGCCGGCCCTGCCAGTACCCCTCAGCGCCGGGCGGACAACTGCTGGGGCGCCAGGAACGCATCATGGAAGTAATTACGCACGGCCTGCATCGCCGGGCTGAATGCCCGCTCACGGTGCCAGGCCAGCCCTACACTCATGGGTGTGACCGGGTCGCTGATGGTCACCGTCTCGATGCGCTTGCCCTCCAGCGACCAAGGCCTGTGCACCAGATCTGACAAGATCGCCACACCACTGCCATTGGCAACCATGCTGCGCACGGCTTCCACCGAACTGGTCCGCACCCGCACGCTCGGGCGCTGCCCGGCCAGTTCCCAATAACGCATGGCGCTTTGCTCGGCCTCGTCTACGGTCAGCAGGATGAACGGTTCGCAGGCCACATCGGCCAGGCTTACAGCCGAGCGCTCGCACAGCGGGTGGTGGCCGGGCAGCCACAGCCGGCGCTCGGAGTTGAACAGGGTTTCGGAGACGATGTCGGGGTGGGTGAGGTTGGCCGTGAGCACAACCGCCATGTCGAAACGCCCCTCCAGCAAACCTTGCTCGATGGCGCTGCGCTCCTGCTCGTACAGCTCCAGGGTCACATCCGGGTGCCAGTGTTCCAGGCGCTGCAGGTGGTGTGGGAGGAAGTAGCCGATCACTGTGTAGGTTGCCGCCAGGCGCAGCAGGCCGCTGGCGCGCACGTTCGGCAGCGGGCTGTTCAGTGCGTCGTCAACACTGCGCAGAATCACGTAGGCGCGGTTCAGGAAGTGCCGGCCGGCCTCGGTCAGGCTCATGCCTTGGGCCGAGCGCTGGAACAGCAGCACGCCAAGCATGGCTTCCAGTTCCTTGATTGCCGTGGTCACCGCCGACTGGGAGATGTTCAGGTGGATGGCTGCCTGGGAAATCTGGCCGATCTCGGCGGTGGCAACGAAGTAGCGGACCTGGCGCAGGGTCAGTGACACGGTTGGCTCCTGAGGTATCTGATTTTCCGAAGATACCCTATCTGTTTATAGATCTTCCCAAGGGGGTAAGGAGACTCTAACGTGGCTTGCATGCAGTCACAAGCACCAGGAGAGACAGTCATGCAGGTGGTGGATTTCAACTCGGACATGGGTGAGGGATTTGGTCCGTGGACCATTGGCGACGGCGTCGACAATGAGCTGATGGGCTACATAAGCACGGCCAACATCGCCACGGGTTTTCATGCCGGCGACCCCGGCACCATGCGCCGCACCGTCGAGCGGGCCAAGGCCCTGGGCGTGGCGGTGGGTGCGCACCCGGGCTTTCGTGACCTTGTCGGTTTTGGCCGCCGGCATATCAACGCGCCAGCCCAGGAACTGGTCGACGACATGCTCTACCAGCTGGGTGCACTGCGCGAAATTGCCCGTGCCCAAGGGGTACGCCTGCAGCACATCAAGCCGCACGGTGCCCTGTACATGCACCTGGCGCGTGACGAGGAAGCTGCCCGCCTGCTGGTGGAAAACCTGCGGGTGATAGAGCCGGAGCTGCTGTTGTACTGCATGCCGGGTTCGGTGATCTGCCGTATTGCCAAGGCGCTTGGCCAGCCGGTGGTTCGCGAGTTCTACGCCGACCGTGAGTACGACCTGAGCGGCTCGATCGTGTTCACCCGCAATGTGCGGGGCCATGAGCCCAACGCGGTTGCCGAGCGCGTGTTGCGGGCGTGCCAGCAGGGCCTGGTGCGCACGGTCGAGGGGCAGGACCTGGCCATCGAATTCGATTCCATCTGCCTGCACAGTGACACCCCCGGCGCTCTCGACCTGGTCGAGGCCACGCGCAGGGCGCTGGACGCGGCCGGTATTGTGGTGCGCGCGCCACGCTGAGTCCGTGAGGCATCCGTCTGGCACAAGCCGGAGCCCGTGTATTTTATTTTCGCCTGCCTTTCTATAAAGATTCCAAGAAAAGGAACAGTCATGGCCGAACCGCTTGCTACAACCCCGATCCGCTACAGCTTCGGCGCAGACGAGCACCTGTTTGCTGAAGTCAGCGACAGCATGTCGCTGGAAGCCTTTTTCAAGGGCATGGCCGTCACCCGCGCCGTTGAACGGCTGGCTCTGGATGGCGTGCTGGACGTGTGCCTGGCAAATGCCTCGTTCCAGATCCGCTTCGACCCCGACCGCATCGCGCCGCAGGCGCTGCTTGAAGCGGTGCAAGGTGCCGAGGCCGAGGCTGTGGCCGATCGCTCGTTGCAGACGCGGATCATCGAGATCCCGGTGCTGTACAACGACCCCTGGACCCATGAAACCCTGATGCGTTTCCGAGACCGCCACCAGGACCCGGCCAGCACCGACCTGGAATACGCGGCGCGCATCAATGGGCTGGCCGATGTCGACGCCTTCATTGCCGCCCACAGTGGCGCGCCCTGGTTCGTATCGATGGTCGGTTTCGTCGCCGGCCTGCCGTTCATGTTCCAGATGGTCGAGCGCGAGCGGCAGTTGCAGGTGCCTAAATACCTGCGCCCGCGTACCGACACGCCCAAACTCACCCTGGGCCATGGTGGTTGCTTCGGTTGCATCTACTCCGTGCGCGGTGCAGGGGGCTACCAGATGTTCGGCGTCACCCCGGCACCGATCTACGACCCTCGGCAAACACTCAACTACCTGAAGGCGCACATGGTGTTTTTCCGCCCGGGTGACATCGTGCAGTTCAAGCCCATTGATCGCCGGGCCTACGACCAGGCAGTGGCAGATGTGGAAGAGGGCCGTTTCGACTTGCGTATTCGCCCGGTCGAGTTCTACCTGGATGCCTTCCTTGCCGACCCGGTAGGTTACCCCAAGTCGCTGCAGGAGGTACTGGCATGATCAAGGTACTCAAACCCGGCCTGGCCACCTCGGTGCAGGACCTGGGCCGTGAAGGCTACTACCACCTGGGCATTCCGCCGTCCGGTGCACTCGACCAGTACGCCCTGCGCGCGGCCAACCACCTGGTGGGCAACCCGGCGGGCGCAGCAGCCCTTGAGTGTGCGCTGGTGGGGCCGGAGCTGGAGTTCCAGCAGGATGCGCTGGTGGCGGTCTGCGGTGCACAGATGCCCGCTTTGCTGGATGGCCGCGAGCAGCGCCCCGACACGGCATTTACCGTGCGCGCAGGGCAGGTGTTGCGCTTCGGTTTCCCCACGGCGGGCGCCCGTGCCTACCTGGCCGTTGCCGGTGGCATTGATGTACCTGAGGTGCTCGGCAGCCGTTCAACCTACGCGCTGGGGGCATTGGGCGGGTTCCAGGGGCGCAAGCTGATGGCAGGCGACGTGCTGCCGGTCGGTGTGCCCAGCGGCAAGACGCGCGCCGGTGCGAGCCTGCCCATGGCCCTGCGCCAGGCCCTGGGCGGCGAGGTGGTGGTGCGGGTGGTGCCGGGGCTGTACTTCCATCGCCTGACCGAGGCCGCAGCGCAAAGCTTCTTCACCCAGGCCTGGACAGTCGGATCCGAAGCGGACCGTATCGGCTATCGCTACAAAGGCGGCAGCGCCTTGAGCTTCCAGCCGCGGGAGCAACCGTTCGGTGCCGGCTCGGACCCGTCGAACATCGTCGATAGCTGCTATCCGATCGGTTCGATCCAGGTGCCAGCGGGGCTGGAGCCGATCATCCTGCACCGTGATGCGGTGTCGGGTGGCGGCTACGCCATGATCGGCACGGTGATCAGCGCCGACCTCGACCTGATCGGCCAGATGCAGCCCAACCAGCAGGCAAGGTTCCTGGCGGTGAGCCTGGAGCAGGCGCTGGAGGCGCGGCGATCATACAAGAAGAAACTGGCCTGCCTGGCCAGGCTCTTTGGCTGAGTGCGACGCGCTTGTGGAAGGGTTGTGCGATCCCTGCAGGAGCGGAAAACCCGCTCTTTCAGGGCGCTATTCTTTAGCAGGATGTTGCCAGGGAAACGTTTGGAAACTTGATTCAGAGAAGGATCCTACAAGCATTTGGGAAGCCCCAGACTCCTTGGAGAATTGATTCCCCGATAGTGTTCATGTCTTCAGTTTGCTGGAAGACAAGGACCACTTCATGCCCGGCCCATCCGATCTACCTCCGGTAAAATCCGGGGGCGCTATCGATGCCCATGACCTATCAGAAAGCAGCGTCTACGCGATGCTTGAAGTGCCGGAGGGTACTGATTCACCCTATCCGGCTGACCAGGGGCAGCGGGCAGGAGACCCAGATTTCGAAGGTTACCCCGCCGACCCGCACTTCCAGCTGCGTGGCGGCTTCGAAAACCTGATGCTCGATGCGGCAAGCCCGCTGTTCGGACTGGTCATTCGCCTGCGTACCCTGGATGACCTGCCCAACCTCGCCGACGTGCACAAGACCGTGCAAAACCAGGTCAGCAACATTCGCGAAGAAATCCAGCAGCACGGGTACCCCATCGTGCACCAGGAAGTCTATTCCTATGCCCTGTGCCTGTACCTGGACGAGGCCGTGATGAGCCGCCCGTGGGGCAACAATTCGTGCTGGAGCCACGAGCCGCTGCTCAGCATCTTCCACGACGAAACCCAGGGCGGCGAGAAGATCTTCGTGCTGCTCGAACGGGTCATGCAGGCGCCCAGGGAGTTCCAGGATGTACTGGAGTTCCTGTACTTCTGCTTCTGCTTGGGCCTCAGGGGCAAGCATGCGCTGGACCCCAAGTGCGAAGACATCATCAACGCCTTGATCTCGCGCATGCACACGGTCATCCGCGAACTGCGTGGCCCCACGCCGCAAGAGGTGTGCGACCCCTACAGCAACGTCGTTCATTGCCCCCACCGCCCGCGACGCTGGGAGTGGCCCTGGTGGAGCCCGCTGGTGATCTCCGCCGTCGCCATGGTCTGCGCTTACAGCTACTACAGCTACCGCCTCGACCTGCTCACCGCCGAAGTCCTGGAATCGCTCAACGCGATTTTGCAGCAGTAGCAGGGGCCGCCATATGCCAAGCCAATCCGATTTGCGCTTTACCTTCCAGCCGCTGGCTGGCCGGAGTGAATTCGAAGTGGTGTCGTTCGAACTGGACGAAGCGATCAGCACGCCGTTCCAGCTGAAGCTGGAACTGGTCAGTTTCGAAGACGATGTCGACTTTGGCCAGTTGCTCGACAAGCCGGTGCTGTTCACGATCTGGCGCGGCGAGCGCCCGCTGCGTTACGTGCACGGCCTGGTCAGCACCTTCAGTCAGGGTGAAACAGGCTTCCATCGCACCCGTTACCGCGCCCTGGTCGAACCCGTGCTGGCCCGCGCCGGGCTGCGCTCGAACTGGCGCATCTTCCAGCAGAAAACCGTGCCACAGATTCTCGAGATCATGCTCAAGCGCCAGGGCATCACCGGCTACGAGCTGAGAAGCATCGACAAGCATGAGGTGCGCGAGTTCTGCGTGCAGGCCGGTGAAACCGACCTCGACTTCATCGCCCGCCTGGCCGCCGAAGAGGGTTTTGTCTACCGCTTCGAGCACACGCCAAAACTGCACAAGCTGCTGATCACCGACCGGCTGCTGGGGCTGGGGCAGATCAGCCAGGGCGCCATCAAGGGCGATGACGAGGACGAAGGTTTCTTTGACGACGACACCGACCCCAACCAGGTGCTGTACCACGCCAACAGCGGCGGCGACCAGGCCAGGCCTTGCCTGCGCCGCCTGCGTTACAGCGAGCAGGTACGTACCGCGCGCCAGGTGCAGCGCGACTACACCTTCACCCACCCGGCCTACCGCCAGGAGCAGCGTGCCGAGGGCAGCGACCTCAAGCACCAGTCCACCACGTACGAGCGCTTCGACTACCCCGGCCGCTACAAGCGCGGAGCCGTCGGCGCCCCCTTCACCGCCACCCGCATCACAGCTTTGCGCCATGACGCCCGCATGGCCGAGGTGGAAGGCGACGACGTGCGCCTGCAGCCGGGGCTGAGCTTCACCCTGATCGGGCACCCGCGCGAAGACCTGAACATGCATTGGCGGGTAACCCGTATGCACCATGAAGGCACCCAGTTCACCAGCCTGCAGGAAGAGGCTGCGGGTGCCCAGCAAGGCACCCGCTACACGCAGGCAGCCGTGCTGGTGCCCGGCAGAACCGAATGGCGCCCGGCGCCGTTGCCCAAGCCGCGCATCGACGGCCCGCAGATGGCGACGGTGGTAGGGCCCAAGGGCGAGGAGATCTACTGCGACCAATGGGGCCGGGTGAAGGTCAGCTTCCCCTGGGACCGGGAAAGCCAGGACAACGAGTTCAGTTCCTGCTGGGTACGCGTGTCGCAAGGCTGGGCCGGCGGCAGCTGGGGTTCGATGGCCATTCCGCGCATTGGCCAGGACGTGATCATCCAGTACGTCGACGCCGACCCGGACCAGCCGATGATCACCGGGCGCACCTACTGTGGCAATCAGCTGCCGCCATATGACCTGCCCAAGCACAAGACGCGGATGACCATCAAGAGCCAGACCCATAAGGGCGATGGCTTTAACGAACTGCGTTTCGAGGATGAACTGGGCAAGGAGGAAGTGTTCATCCATGCCCAAAGGAACCAGGTCAATGTGGTGGGCAATGACGAAACCACGACTATTGGGCGCAATCGAGTGGGGCAAGTTGGCCAGGATGAGCAACTGACCATCGGCAACAACTTCCGTCAGGACACGGCCCGCGACCATACCCAGGTCATCGGGCAAAACAGCCGTGTGAACATCAAGCATGACCTGAACGAACAAGTGGGCAACAACCGCAGCGAGTCAACGGGCGCCAACCAGCGGGTTGTCATCGGCAACAACAGCGAGCTTGTGATCAAAGGGGCTCAATCGATCAGCGTCGGGCAGGGGGTGCAAACACGCACGACGGTCTACCAGTTGCTGGCCAGTGAACGCATCGAGTTCAGAAGCCCTGGCGGCAGCATCGTGCTGGATGCACAGGGCATTACCATCAACGGCTTGACACTCGATCTGCAGGGGCAGACCAAGGCGGTAGCGAAGGGGGATGGCAATAGCCAGTCACTTGAGTTCACGGCTGATGGCAGTAACAAGTGCGAGGTCAAGGCATGAATATCGAGAACCTGGCCCGCAGCATTGAAGGGCACCATGCGGCGCATTTGCATTGCCATGTACTGATAGACCCACTAGCGGTTGCGGCTAGAAGCGACCATAACTTGCTTGCTCGACTGCGCGAAACGTTGGGCGAAGCAGCGTTGACGCGTGTGCACAGGGCCGATCTGGCCCATGCGCCTCACCTGCACCCGGTATTGGCCTGCCTGGCCTCGCCCGGATCTTTTCCCCGCAGTGACTTGCTCGAGCTGACGGCTCGAGCAGCGTACAGAGGGCTGCACCAGCACCGACGCTACTTGAGTGGCTGGCTGTTCAGCGAGGCAACACCGGCCACGGTAGCCGCCCACCTCACGGCCATGTGCCAAATACCCGATGCCAAGCGCCACTTCAACTTTTACCCAGTCTATGAACCCGTTCGCCTGGAGCTGCTCGCGGCAACGTTCAAGCAGGTCGAGCATGGCCCGTGGTGGCCGATCAACAGCTGGTTGTTCCTGAGTAGCGGTGGAAGGTTGGCCCACCTCAAAGGGCAGGGCGGACCGCGGCACTCTTTGCCGGAGCCTGCCCGGCGGATTCAGGAGGATGTGGCGTTGGTCGAGCGCGTGCTGGCTGTCTGGAGAGTGCTGCGTGCGGGCTCGGAGGGCGCGAGCCAGTGCCAGATACCGCCATTAGCCGCCGTGCGTGTATCCAACCATATTGACGACGCACGAGCGTTGGGCCTGAGCGCAGAGGAGGACATCACGGTTTTCGCTCTTCATCACCTGTGCATCCATCCCAAGCTGAATACCGTTGCTGCAGTGCGCAGCCTGGTTGAGGCAGCCGTCAACGATCGCCGTCCTCTTGCCCCAATGCTCGCTCGTTATTCCGAGGCGCAATGGCGTCGCGTGATCGATCCCCTCCCAGTAAACGAGAGGCGCTTATGACCATCAGTCAACGTATCGCCATTGCGACAGCCGAAGCCGGGCTCCCTTCTGACCAGTGCATGGCCTGCGAACGCCAGGGCCTGCCGATCCTGCCGCTGCGCCGCGCCCTGGTCCCGGATGCGCGCCCAGGTTGCGTCACCACCGTCGCCGGTAGCCTGCACGTTTCAGCCAAGATGGGCCTGCGTACCTTGCGCATGGGTTACCTGTATGTGCTGCTGGACCAGCAGGTCTGGCAGGCCTACGAAGTCAGCGAACAGGGCCACCTGCGCCGCTTCAATCCCTACGAACCGTCAGACGGCTTACCCGCGTCGCTGCCCGAAAAGTGTGTGAATGAGAACCACGATATCCCTTCGGCCTTCCTGAACATCGATACCGACCGGTATGGCACAGCCTGGCTGGCCTTCTCCAGCGATGCCTGGCCGGTCAGCGTGCTGAATGCCTACAAGAAAGGCCAGGCGCCTGCGCACCGCTTCGAGGGGGTCGACCTCACGCAAGCCCGCAAGAATCCTGAGTTGCTGGGCATCGCCATGACGCCGGACAACCTGCAGGTCGACAAGAAAGTATTTGAGTATACCCAGCGCGGCTGCGCACCGTTCGACAGTGCACACGGTTTTCACAGCCGCTGGCTGCGCCGGTTTGCGATGCGCGGCTATCTGGACAACGCGATGAACCGGCACAAGCTGGAGAACGGCGTGCTGGCGGTGGTGCTCGACGATACCGTTGGCCTGATTCAGGAACTCAACCATCAGCGGTTGAACTGGGTGGTGAAGCGCCAGGTCTGGCGTGAAGACCCCATGCGCGCCTACCAGTTGCAGACCTCGCAGATCCTCCAAGCCATTCGCGCCACGCACCGGGAGTGGGCGGCGCAGAAGGTGCCTTCGCTGGAGCCGATGGCGGGTAGAGGGCCGTTTGTACCGATTGACCCTACGGTAGAGCGGCCGCGTATGGTCGAGCAAGCGATGAAGGACAGCGACGATAAACTCGAACAGCGCTACCACGAACCGCAACGGGCGGCGTTCCAGGCCGGGTATGACCAGCAGGAAGCCGAGTTTCAGCGCTACATCGACAAGGACGCCCGTGCTTACGCCGTGCTGTTCGACACGCCCATGTTCAAGGTGGCCGAGCAGTACGACTACGACGGCGATCATCGTGAGTCTGGCGTGGCGTATGCCAAGACCATGGCGCTGTGCCTGGGTGGCGGCATTACCGAGGCGATTGTGCCTGGCGCGGCTGCTGCGGCCGGCACCAGCGAAACCCTCTGGCTGAAATGGCTAGAGGATCCAGACAGCCCACCCTACCGCGCATTGCTGATGCGCGACCGTACGTTGTTGGCTGGCCTGCTTCCCAGCTTTTCTGCTGCCGAAACCATTAACTGGAATGACAGCGACAAGCTTTACTCGATGCTGAGCAAGATCATCGCCAGCGACGATGCCGGCTTGCGCATGCGCAACACCCTCAAGCAAGCCATTGCCGAAACCCAAGGCGCGCTCAACGCCGCCAGCCAACGCTTGTCGCCCAATTTGCCACCTGGCATTCAGACCGCCGTGCGGCACCTGAACAGTGCAACCCAGTTCCTTTACAACGGCGTGCACCTGATCGAGCTGGAAGTGAAGATGAAACTGGGCGAGTACTACGCCTTGCAGAGTGCTCATCTACGCGAATTGCAGCACAAGGCCAATGCCTCGATTGCCGAGGCCAGGGACCGGATGCATCGCAACATCGATGACATCGACATCCATTCGACCAAGGCATGGAACAAGGTGCGGCCGATCATTCAGCACGGGCTGATGAGCCTGGCAGTGCTCGACCCGCGGTTTACCAACACCATGATCAGTGTGTCGGTATGGGTCGAGGGTACCGCGGCGGATGTGCAGGGTCGGTTGTTTGAGGAAGCCAGCATGAAGGTGACCCAGGCGAGCAGCTTGGCGGAGCGGGCGTTGGTGGATATCTCGGTGGCGGCGGGGACGCTAGAGCCGGATGCGCGAAAGGTGTTCCAGAGGATGAAGATCACTTCGCAGCAGGCGGCGGAGTTGGTGCGAACTGGGTTTCGCGGGTTGCGTGGAGTGGCAGGAAGCTGGGAAGTACTGCTGGCGATTGGAGGGCTGTACTTGCAATACGACAGCCTGAGCAGAAACCAAGAGAAGACGGAAGCCGAGATTGGTCCGAAGGCCCATGAAGCGCAGTTGGCGTTGCAAGGCTCAACGCTGGGAGTGCTTGGGGGGCAAATCGAGTTGATTGGGCTAATCATGAGATCTGGTGTTAACCACGAAAGCATATCGGGGACTAGAGGTGTCGTAGCTGCCGGAGAGATCATCATAAAACTTGGTGCGGTTATAAGCTCTGTTGCTTGTATCTTCGACATGGCTCAAGCAGTCGCTGCTAGTCAACGTGCTAAGGCGGTTGGAGATAGTGCGGCACAAAAGCAGCATATGCAGGCTGCAGCGCTTTATGGTTCTGGCTCTATAGCGTTTGCGGTAGCAGTTTTTAAGACGTCTTTGCTTGGGCCTTTAGGTCTGGCTGTAATACTGATGCTAACAGCATATGCGCTTAGCAAGCATGCAGAAGTAAACGAATCTTCCTCGCTAGAACGTTGGGCAAAGCGATGCTGCTTTGGAAAGGCTGATGAAATACCACCTGTGCACTGGGGAACTCCTGAATATGCAGACATTGCGTTTGCAGAGCTCAATGCAGCCACTTTGGGTGTAAAGGCGGTGCTGCATTTCGAATCGAGCCTCATAACCGATCCTGCGGCGCCACGGATAGGGGGGCTGATCGCGCTGGAAAGGGAGCAAAAACTGAAATTTCAAATAACTTTGCCGAGATATAGAGAAGAGGCTTCAGCTTATCGTTGGAATTTGATTGTGCATCGCTATGGAGATGGCGATTTTCCTGATTTTACGGGCGGAGAACTCATTCTTGCTGACGAGTTTCAAGCTTCATCTGTCGACCCTTTAACCAAATTTGTTAACTTTTCAGGGTTCGCGAAGCCGCGTTTGCCTGACTATAAAGTCGGTTCTGGTTTTGACAAAAAAATGCATGTCGCTGCAATAGGCGCGTATGAAGCAGCTAGTTTGGAGGTGTCTGGTGTTGTGGGCCTTATGCCAACGATAGGGAGTCACTCCGTTGTTGCGGCTACATTGCTGCTAATGTATTGGCCTGATCGAAATATTGATAGCGCATATGTCGAGGTGTGTAGTCGGAGGCTAAATGATTCAGCATGAACCAAAGGGATTGCGGAAGCGAGCTTTAGGCTGGAGTCGCGACCTTCCGCAGGTTGATGAGATGCCAACACCCCGCTTCACTTTAGGGGACATCAAGCCTTCACCAAACCATATCGATGATGTGTATCTGGAGCTGCCTCGGTCCAGCATCATTTTGCGTGGTGTTATAGCTTTGATCAGCATTCCGATCCTAATGTTTCAGGTTGGTTTGATGGCATGGATATATTGGGGTTTGTTTAGTGAAGGTTGGGTGGATGATTGGTTGACAAACGCTCTTGGATTTTTGGTTCCCATTGTTTCGATTTGGGCTATTGTGCCATTTGCTAAGCTAGATTTAGTGCTTCCAAGAGACGAGCCCATTCGCTTTAATCGTCTGCGAAGGAAGGTCTATTTCTATCAATTCCGATACCACTACGTTTACTTGTTCAGCCGTAAGCACTGGGGTGTAAAACCTGTCGCCTACAATTGGGACGACGTAACCGCCGAAGTTTACCGCGTCTACGCTCCCGGCCACGGCGGCCTTATCGAAAACGTCAAGCTGTCTGTCCGCAACCCGGAAACCAACGAAGTCATCGATCGCGTGGAGTTCGCCTCCAACCTATACAAGGGTGAAGCCTACTGGGCCATCGCCCGGCTGTTCATGCAACAAGGCCCCGAAGCCTTGCCGAAGTTCGTGCACCCACCCCGCGACTGGAACGATGACGATGGCTTGAGCCACATGCATTGCCTGGCGCCGAAGGTTCATTGGCCGGAGGCCATAGATCGCGAATCCCGTACTGCACCCTCCGAGGGAGAATTCCAATGAACCCGGTTGTACTTGTAGGCCACCAACACAACTGCCCGCTGCATGGGGTTAACCAGGTAGAAAGCGGCAGCGCTACGTATACGTTTAACGGCAGGCCGGTCGCCAGGGTAGGTGACCGGACCACCTGTGGCGCGGTGATAGAGAGTGGGGCAGGGCATTTCCTGATCGAAGGTGGGGCGGTGGCCCGCAAAGGCGACCGGACGGATCACGGTGGTGTGCTTGAGGAAGGGGATGCTGGGTGGCTGCTATAACTTTAATCAAACATTGAAGTGGATGGCACCGGCTACGCCGGTGTTCGCGGCTAAAGCCGCTCCCACAGAAAGCGGGTCTGATCAGGACTCACGCTCTATCTGTGGGAGCGGGCATGCGCGCGAAGCAGGCAACGCGGTGGATGGCACGGGCTTCGCCCGTGTTCGCGGGAGCGCCCGCTCCCACAGTGATCGTGCAAGCTTTAAGCGCCATGTAAGACAGCGTGAGAGAGTTATTTTCAGCTATCTGCTGGCGCGTTGATCTTTTTGCCGGGTTTCGCGCCAACTTCAAGTGCTTGGCCGTCCCGCTGTTTGCCTTGGCGGGCCAGGCCTTCGAGTTGCGGTATCAGCATGCCTTCCGGCAAATGCCGCCAGAACCGCCCGGGCATGTGCAGGCGCAGGGCATCGGGGTTGAGGCGGGCGGGGTTGAAGGTGTGGCGGTAGTAGGTGCGCCATAGTTCGGCGCCTGGGTCTTCAGCGTTGCGCGCCCATTGTTGCCAGCGCTCGGGGCATCGGCGTTGGTAATCGAACACCTGGCCGTCGAACCGAATGCCATCCTGTGGCGTGGCGATTAACCAGCGCAAACGCCCCAGGCGGTCAGCAAAATGTGGGCTGGCACTTTCCAGAATGTCATGTGCCGGTTCGTGGTACGCGACCAGATCAAGTTGCAGGCGTTCTGCCAACGCCTCTGGCAACGGTACGAAGCGCACAAACGCATGCAGGTGATGCGCCTCTCGGCTGACTTGCTTGATGCGCCGTTGCAGTTCACTGCCCAATCGGTCGCCCGCCAGCATGGCCGTGCGGTCACCATGGGCCACCCGCCAGAGCACTTCGTACAGCAGGTTCCAGCGTTGCTCGCCGCAGTAACGGGCAGCCTGTTCCAACTGGTTCAGCAGCGCGGCAGGCACCTTGGCGCGAAAAGGGCCAGGGCCTTCGGGGGGCGACGCAGGCACCGCCAGCAGATCTGCCATCGGGCCTTGTGACCAGGTGACTTGCGACGGGTCGATGCCATGCCCCAGCAACACGCGGGCCTGATCCCGCCAAGTGGCGAACCGGTCATCGCAGTCGAGCGCAATCATCCCCACAGCCCCATCTGCACCGGCGCTTGCGGCTCACGCAAACGCGCCCGCAGCAAGCCGCTGCGCAGCTCGGACTGAGCGGGGCGGTAATCGCTGGTGACGATGAACGGCCGTGCCTTGTCCAACACGCAGCGCAACTGGATCAGGTCGTCATAGCGGACGCGCCGTTCCCGGCGCAGCGCGACCAGGCGCTGTACGCTGCGCAGGCCGATACCGGGAATACGCGCGAGCAGCGCAGGCTCGGCGCGGTTTACATCCAGCGGAAAAATGTCGCGGTTGGCCAGCGCCCAGGCCAGTTTGGGGTCGATGTCCAGCGCCAGGTTGCCGCTCTGGCCCAGTAGTTCACCTGCCTTGTAGCCGTAGCCACGCAGCAGGAAGTCGGCCTGATACAGGCGGTGCTCGCGCAGCAGCGGCGGTGCAGCCAGGGGCACGCTGCCCGGGCTGTCGGGGATCGGGCTGAAGGCGGAATAGTACACGCGCTTGAGGCCGTAACCCTGGTACAGCGACTCGGCATTGCGCAGCAGGGTGCTGTCGTCGGTGCTGTCGGCGCCGACGATGACCTGGGTGCTTTGCCCGGCAGGGGTGAAGCGCGGGGCCTTGGGTTCGTTGGCCACGGCTTGCTGGCCCTGGTAAATGACCCCCATGGCCTGGCGGATGGTGTGCGCCTGTTTTTCCGGCGCCAGGCGCTTGAGGCTGGCGTCGGTGGGCAGTTCGATATTGACGCTGAGGCGGTCGGCCAGGCGGCCGGCCTCTTCGATCAGTAGCGGGTCGGCATCGGGGATGGTCTTGAGGTGAATGTAGCCACGGAAGTTATGCTCTTCGCGCAACAGCCGGGCAACCCGGATCAGTTGCTCCATGGTGTAGTCCGCCGAACGGATGATGCCGGAGCTGAGGAACAGGCCACTGATGCAATTGCGTCGATAGAAATCCAGGGTCAGGCGCACCACTTCCTCAGGGCTGAAGCGCGCGCGGGGGACGTTGCTGGAACGGCGGTTCACGCAGTACTGGCAGTCATACAGGCAGAAGTTGGTCAACAGTACCTTGAGCAGCGACACGCAACGGCCGTCGGGGGTGTAGCTGTGACAAATGCCCATGCCATTGGTGGCGCCCAGGCCGTCGCCGCCGCGCGAATTGCGCTTGGGTGCACCGCTGCTGGCGCAAGATGCATCGTACTTGGCGGCGTCGGCAAGGATGCCGAGTTTGGCGATGAGTTGCATGGGGCTGTCTCACTGTACTGAATATTCATACAGTATTTTGAGATGTGTCTGATTGCAAGTGGTTGTGCGCCAGCCATGCCCGACTAAATCCGTCAGCTAAGCTTGTGGCTGGACTTACGGATAGCAACGAGGCGCGGAAAAGGTTATGAAAATTACCCTGAAGCCGGAGCTGGCGCTGGCCGGGCTGGCCTTGGCCTTTGGCATGCTCAATGCCCAGGCCGCAGAAACCAGGAAGGTCGATGTGATGCTGGTAGGCGGCGGCATCATGAGTTCTACGCTGGCGGTCTGGCTCAACGAACTGGAGCCGGGCTGGTCGATGGAAATGGTCGAGCGCCTGGACAAGGTCGCCGAAGAAAGCTCCAACGGCTGGAACAACGCCGGCACCGGCCACTCGGCCCTCGCCGAACTCAACTACACCCCGGAAAAAGATGGCAAGATCGACATCAGCAAGGCGGTGGAGATCAACGAGTCGTTCCAGGTCACCCGCCAGTTCCTGGCCTGGCAGGTGAAGCAGGGGGTGTTGAAGAACCCGCATTCGTTTATCAACACCACCCCTCACATGAGCTTCGTCTGGGGGGACGACAACATCCGCTTCCTGAAAAAGCGCTACGAGGCGCTGCAGGCCAGCCCGTTGTTCAAGCCCATGCAGTACTCCGAGGACCATGAGCAGATCCGCAAGTGGGTACCGTTGATGATGGAGGGGCGCGACCCCAACCAGAAACTGGCGGTAACCTGGACGCCGATTGGCACCGACGTCAACTTTGGCGAAATTACCCGGCAGTACGTGGGCTATCTGCAGACCCGGCCGAACTTCGACCTCAAACTGTCCACCGAAGTACAAGACATCACCCGTAACGACGACGGCTCGTGGCATGTCGAGTACAAGAACCTCAAAGATGGCAGCAAGGCGGCCACCGACGCCAAGTTCCTGTTCATTGGTGCCGGCGGCGCGGCGTTACCCCTGCTGCAGAAGTCGGGCATCGACGAAGCCAAGGACTATGCCGGTTTCCCGGTCGGCGGTTCGTTCCTGGTCACCGACAACCCGGCTATCGCGCAGCGTCACATGGCCAAGGCCTATGGCATTGCCGCCACCGGTGCGCCGCCCATGTCGGTGCCGCACCTGGATACCCGGGTACTCGATGGCAAGCGCATGATCCTCTTCGGGCCGTTCGCCACCTTCTCGACCAAGTTCCTCAAGCAAGGCTCGCTGCTCGACCTGCTTGCCAGTACCAGCGTGCACAACGCCTGGCCGATGGTGCGGGTCGGGGTACGCGAGTTTGACCTGGTCCAGTACCTGATCGGCCAGGTGCTGCAATCCGACAATGACCGCTTCGAAGCGCTGCGCACCTACTTCCCCGAGGCGAAGAAGGAAGACTGGCGGCTGTGGCAGGCGGGCCAGCGGGTACAGATCATCAAGAAGGACGAGGCATTGGGTGGCGTGCTCAAGCTCGGTACTGAGGTGGTGATGTCCAGGGACGGTAGCATCGCCGGGTTGCTGGGTGCCTCGCCGGGTGCCTCTACCGCGCCACCGATCATGCTTGATGTGCTCAACAAGGTGTTCAAGGACAAGGTAGCAACGCCGGAATGGCAGGGTAAGATCAAACAGATCATCCCGTCCTACGGAACGCGCCTCAACGACCACCCCGACCAGGTATTGAAGGAGTGGGCGTACACCAACGAGGTGCTGCAACTCGATCCGCCAGCCGGCACCGCTACGCCGTAGCACGACGGGGGCGCAGGTTTTAACGAGCGACGGGCGCGTCTGCCCAGGCAAAGCGGTAGACGTGACCCGGGGCAGCGGTTTGGCAATGGCCGTTGTCGGCATCGGCACCCACCACATACCACTCGGCCCGCGAAATTTCGTTGAGGTAGGCCAGCTCCGCTGCGCCACCGCCCTGGGCGATCGACACCAGCAGGGGCACAAGCCACACCGCGCATCAGAAACCCAGCGTCACCCATAGGCACAGGAAGCTGTCGATCTGCCCGGTGCGCAGGATGCTGTAGCTCTGGTAGGTGGCCAGGAACAGCAAGGCGGCGATCACGCCGATGCGGCGGTTCCACAGGCGCCGCCCCAGGTCGTGCAGCACCCAGGTGATGGTTGCCGCCGACATCAACCCGGGCAGGTAGAGGGCAACCTTGGGCGAGCCGGTCAGTTGGCTGAACAGGGCCCCGGTTCACATGAACAGCGGCGGCTTGTCGCCTTAGATTTCCGCTGCCCGGTGGGGGATGAACCAGTTGCCGCTTTGCAGCATTTCCAGGGCTGGTCGTTCTGGCCGTCTGGCCAGCCACTGCCGCAGGCCGCCTGCGCGGCATGCCACAGTGAGGTGCTCTGGCTCTTCGGCGGCCAGTGCGGCGCGTATTTCCATCAACAGTGATGGCAGGTTTTCGACCTCGTTCCTGGCGGGGATCAGTACCGAGAGGTCAAGTGGATCTGTCATGAGGCTACCTGTGGTCTATTGTGAGTGCGCGGCTCAAACCCGGTAAAAATCCCGGTACCAGCCAACGAAAGCGTTAACGCCGTGTTCCAGCGATGTGTCCGGGGTGAAGTCGATCCAGCGCGCCAGCGAGCCCACATCGGCCCAGGTCTCCAGCACGTCTCCCGCTTGCAGTGGCAGGTAGTCGCGCTGGGCCTTGATGCCCAAGGCGTCCTCCAGGCACTCGACGAAATGCAGCAGCCGCACCGGCTGGCCGCGGCCGATGTTGAACAGCTGGCAGGGCGGTTGCCCGTGGGCAGGCTGTGGTGGCTTCAGGCGCAGGCGCAGGATGCTTTCGACGATGTCGTCGATGTAGGTGAAGTCGCGCCCCATCAGGCCGTTGTTGTAAATCTCGATCGGGCGACCTTCGAGCATGGCGCGGGTGAACTTGAACAGCGCCATGTCGGGGCGGCCCCAAGGACCGTAGACGGTGAAAAAGCGCAAGCCCGTGGTCGGTAAGCGATACAGGTGCGCATAGCTGTACGCCATCAGTTCATTGGCGCGCTTGCTGGCGGCATAGAGCGACACCGGCTGCTCGACCGGGTCGTCGACGCTGAACGGCAGCTTGGCGTTGGCGCCGTACACCGAGCTGCTGGAGGCGTAGATCAAGTGGCGCGGCGGCTGCTGGCGGCAGGCTTCGAGCATATTGAGGAAGCCGACCAGGTTGGCCTGGCCATAGGCCCCGGGGTTGTCCAGCGAATAGCGCACCCCGGCCTGGGCCGCCAGGTGGATCACTTCACTGAACGCCTGCCCGGTGAACAGCTGTTGCAGGTCGACGCTGTTGGCGATGTCCAGGGGCTGGAAGCGGAAATTGGCGAAGCCGGACAGCTGTTGCAGGCGCGCCCGTTTCAGCTCGACGCTGTAGTAGCCATTGAGGTTGTCGATGCCGAGCACCTCGGTGCCAGCCTCGCACAGGCGGCGCGCGACGTGGAAGCCGATAAAGCCGGCCACGCCGGTAATCAGTACGGGCATGCTGGCTGCACCTGGCCGCGGCCGATACCGTAGTAAGTCAGGCCGGCAGCGGCCATGTGCTCGGGTTCGAACAGGTTGCGGCCGTCGAACACCACTCGATCGGCCAACTGATCCGGCACCTTGTCCAGATTCAGCACACGGTAGTCCTGCCACTCTGTGACGATGACCAGCGCATCGGCACCCTCCAGCGCATCGTCCTTGCACGGCACCAGTTGCAAATCGGCGCGCGGGCCGTAATGCCGCAGGATTTCGTCCATCGCCTGCGGGTCGTGGGCCTGTACTCGCGCGCCAGCAGCCCACAGCGCTTCCAGCAAGATTCGGCTGGAGGCTTCGCGGATGTCATTGGTGTTGGGCTTGAACGACAACCCCCACAGGGCGAATACCTTGCCGCGCAGGCCATTGGGATAATGCCGCTGGATCTTGCCGAACAGCCGACCCTTCTGATGTTCGTTGACCGACTCCACCGCACGCAGCAACTGCGGCTCGAAGCCTTCAGCTTCGGCGCTGCGGCGCAGGGCTTGCAGGTCCTTGGGGAAGCATGAGCCGCCAAAGCCGCACCCGGCGTAGATGAAGTCATAGCCGATGCGTGGGTCGGAACCGATGCCACGGCGCACCATTTCGATATCGGCCCCCAGGTGCTCGGCCAGGTTGGCGATTTCGTTGATGAAGGAAATCTTGGTCGCCAGCATGCAGTTGGCCGCGTACTTGGTCAGCTCGGCGCTGCGTGCATCCATGACCATGAGTTTTTCGCGGTTGCGGCTGAACGGCAGGTACAGCTCGCGCAGCAACTCCACTTCGGCCGGTTCGGCGCCGCCGATGATGATGCGGTCCGGACGCATGCAGTCGTCCACGGCCGAGCCTTCCTTGAGAAACTCCGGGTTGCTGATTACCTGGAAGCGAGCGGGGTCGGCGACGGCCTGGGCTATGCGCGACTTGATGCGGTGCGCCGTGCCGACCGGCGCGGTGGACTTGTTGACGATCACCCTGGCGCCGTCAGCATGTTCGAGAATGCTGTCGACCACGGCAAAAACCTGCTTCAGGTCAGCGCTGCCATCGGCTTGCGGCGGTGTGCCGACTGCAATGAACTGCAGCCTGGCGTAGTTGGCTGCTGCCTTGGCGTCGGTGGTGAAGCGCAGGCGGCCACAGGCCAGGTTTTTCTCCAGCATCGGCGCAAGGCCGGGCTCGAAGATCGGGCAATGGCCTTCATTGAGGGTGGCAACCCGCTCGGCGTCGACATCCATGCACAACACCGAGTGCCCCACCTGGGCCAGGCACACTGCCTGGGTGAGGCCGACATAGCCGGTACCGAAAACCGTGACTTTCATCTTTCCGCTCCTTGATGAGAAAGCTGAAAAAAAATGTCACAGTCTTGTTTAGGAATTGTTACCTGAATGAGGAATTCCGCCGCTATGTGGACGGGATCTCGTCGCGTATGTGCAGAAGATCTAGACTTACCGAGTGCTCGCTATAACGCGCTGTAGGGCGAGCACCAACCCTTGAACCGACCACCGCCTCCCCGGATCGGAGTTTCCTCGCTGGCGATGGCCTTCTTGCAGAGGAGGGCAGGTCATGGACGAGGCAAGGCTTCACGATTTCATGGGCAAGCTGGTGGGCGACATGGGTGCAGCGGCGACCCTGGCCAATGTCATCCTGGGCGACGAACTGGGGTTGTATCGAGCGATGGCCGATAGCCAGCCAACTACCCCCGAAGCGCTGGCGGAAAAAACCGGCTGCCATCCGCGGCTGGTGCGCGAATGGCTGAACGCCCAGGCCGCTTCGGGTTACATGGCACACGACAAGGGCTCTTTTGTGCTGCCCGAAGAGCAGGCCATGGCCCTGGCGCTGGAGGACTCCCCGGCTTACATGGCCGGTGGGGCTGCAGTGATCGCTGCGCTGTTCCATGACAAGGACAAGCTGGTCGCGGCCATGCGTGGCGATGGCGGGCTGGCCTGGGGGGACCACCACCCGTGCATGTTCAGCGGTACCGAGCGGTTTTTCCGGCCGGGGTACCGTGCGTTTCTGGTCGCTGAGTGGTTGCCAGCGCTCGAGGGTGTGGTGGCCAAGCTACAGGCGGGCGCCAAGGTCGCGGATGTAGGCTGCGGGCATGGCGCCTCGACGCTGGTCATGGCCCAGGCGTTTCCAGCGTCTACCTTCGTCGGCTACGACTACCACGGGCCTTCCATCACCACCGCCAACGATCGCGCGCGTGAGGCGGGGCTAGCAGAGCGGGTGAGTTTTCAGCAGGCCAGTGCGAAGGATTACCCGGGGCATGACCATGACCTGGTGTGCTTCTTCGATTGCCTGCACGACATGGGCGACCCGGTGGGGGCGGCCAAGCATGCCTATCGGGCGTTGAAGGCTGACGGCACGGTCATGCTGGTAGAGCCTTTTGCCGAGGATTCGCTGGACGGCAACCTGACGCCGGTAGGGCGCTTGTTCTATGCCGCGTCTACCTTCATCTGCACGCCGAATTCGCTGTCACAGGAGGTGGGCCTGGGGCTGGGCGCGCAAGCCGGCGAGGCGCGCTTGCGGGCGGTGTTCGAGGAGGCGGGGTTCAGCCGGTTCCGGCGTGCGACGCAGACGCCGTTCAACCTCATTCTTGAGGCGCGCAAGTAATGTGTAGTCCTGCACGGGCCTCTTCGCGGGCCTGCCCGCGAAGAGGCCACGCCTGGAAACGCAGAAGGGGCGCCATGTGGCGCCCCTTCTGTTTGTTACTTAGGCTTCAGCGTCCCAAGGACGATCGCCTTTTTCATCCTTGACGCGGGTTGGCAGGCCCATCACGTCCAGCGCCTTGAGGAACGGCTCGGCTGGCAGCTCCTCGACGTTGACCATGCGCTTGGCATCCCATTCGCCACGGGCAACCAGCAGGGCGGCAGCCACTGGCGGTACACCGGCGGTGTAGGAAATGCCCTGGCTGTCGGTCTCGGCGTAGGCTTCTTCGTGGTCAGCCACGTTATAGATGAACACTTCGCGCGGCTGGCCATCCTTGGTGCCCTTGACCAGGTCACCGATGCAGGTCTTGCCGGTGTAGCCAGGGGCCAGCGACGCTGGGTCTGGCAGCACGGCCTTGACCACTTTCAGCGGTACCACTTCCAGGCCTTCGGCGGTTTTGACCGGTTGCTCGCTGAGCAGGCCCAGGTTTTTCAGCACGGTGAACACATTGATGTAGTGTTCGCCGAAGCTCATCCAGAAACGCACGTTCGGTACGTTGAGGTTCTTCGAAATCGAGTGAACTTCGTCGTGGCCGGTCAGGTACAGGTTTTGCGAACCTACCACAGGCAGGTCGTCGGTACGCTTGACCTCGAACATGGTGTTGCTGGTCCACTGGCTGTTCTGCCAGCTCCACACTTGCCCGGTGAACTCGCGGAAGTTGATTTCCGGGTCGAAGTTGGTGGCAAAGTACTTGCCATGCGAACCGGCATTGACGTCGAGAATGTCGATCGAATCAATGCTGTCGAAATACTGCTGCTGCGCCAGTTTGGCGTAGCTGTTTACCACACCCGGGTCGAAACCGACGCCGAGAATGGCTGTAATGTTCTTTGCCTGGCACTCTTCGAGGTGTTTCCACTCGTAGTTGCCGTACCACGGCGGGGTCTCGCAAATCTTGCCCGGCTCTTCGTGGATGGCGGTGTCCAGATAGGCGACACCCGTATCGATGCAGGCACGCAGCACCGACATGTTGAGGAAGGCGGAACCCACGTTGATCACGATCTGCGATTCGGTCTCACGGATCAGCGCCTTGGTTGCCTCGACATCGAGGGCATTGAGCGAGAAGGCCTGGATGTCGGCGGGTACCTTGAGGCTACCCTTGGCCTTGACGCTGTCGATGATGGCCTGGCATTTGGAGATGTTCCGTGACGCGATAGCGATACGACCCAGTTCGTCGTTATGCTGCGCGCACTTGTGGGCCACCACCTTGGCGACACCTCCTGCACCAATGATAAGAACGTTCTTCTTCAATTTACCTTTTGCTCCTTACTTGGAAAGCCGGCCTTACGACAGGCTGGAAACGTAGTCTTCGAAACCGAACTCGCGGACGACTTCAACGCTGCCGTCAAGTTGCTTGACCACGATGGATGGCATCTTCAGACCGTTGAACCAGTTTTTCTTGACCATGGTGTAACCCGCCGTGTCGATGAACGACAGGCGATCGCCAATGGCCAACGGGCGATCGAATTGGTACTCGCCGAAAATGTCACCGGCCAGGCACGACTTGCCGCAGACCATATAGGTGTGCTCGCCGTCGTTGCGGGCCATCTTGGCGTTGAGGCGGTAGATCAGCAGGTCGAGCAGGTGCGCTTCGATCGAGCTGTCGACCACGGCCAGGTGCTTGCCGTTGTACAGGGTGTCGAGCACGGTCACTTCCAGCGAGGCGCTGTTGGTGATGGCCGCTTCGCCCGGCTCCAGGTACACCTGCACGCCGTACTTCTCCGAGAAGGCTTTGAGGCGCGCGCAGAAGGCGTCTACCGCATAGTCTTCACCGGTGAAGTGGATGCCGCCACCGAGGCTGACCCACTCGACCTTGTGCAGCAGGTGACCGAAGCGCTCTTCGATGTGCGTGAGCATCTTGTCGAACAGGCCGAAGTCGCCGTTCTCGCAGTTGTTGTGGAACATGAAGCCGGAGATCTGTTCGATCACCTGCTCGATCTTCGCAGGGTCCCATTCGCCCAGGCGGCTGAACGGACGTGCCGGGTCGGCCAGCAGGTAGTCAGAGCTGCTGACCTGCGGGTTGACGCGCAGGCCGCGCACCTTGCCTTCGGACTGTTCGGCAAAGCGCTGCAGCTGGCCGATCGAGTTGAAGATGATCTTGTCGCAGTTCTCGAGCATTTCCTCGACCTCGTCGTCGGCCCAGGCCACGCTGTAGGCGTGGGTCTCGCCGGCGAACTTCTGGCGGCCGAGCTTGAGCTCGAAGAGTGAGGACGAGGTGGTGCCGTCCATGTACTGCTGCATCAAGTCGAAGACCGACCAGGTGGCGAAGCACTTGAGGGCAAGCAGCGCCTTGGCACCGGAGTGTTCACGCACGTAGGCGATCTTCTCCATGTTGCTGAGCAGCTTGGTTTTATCGATGAGGTAATACGGCGTCTTGATCATTTAAAGGCCCCCGGCCAGGCCGGCCAAAAAAAGGACACGCATTGTGCCTTCACTTGCCGCAGACCGAAAGGGTGCGATACGCATTTCGTCAGGGTTGACGCCGTTGCGAGGGCATTTTTCCGGTTGCGGCGGGCTCAGTAGAACAGGCGCATGTGACTAACGTAATCACCACCGACAAGTGGCAGCCTCAATCGGCTTGCTGCAGCCACGCCCGAATTTGCTCAAGCGTTGCCGTAGCGCCACCACAAACCACCACCAGCACGTTCTGGTATTGCGCCAAGGCGCCCGGCGCATACGCCAATGCCAGCGCCGCTCCACACGCTGGCTCGACCAGCACGCGATGGTCCAGCAGGAACCGCTCACAGGCTTCCAGCGCTGCACGATCGCTGACCAGGTGGCTGTGCACCGGGTGTTGCTGCGCGCAGGCCAGCGCCTGATCGGCTACCCGCTTTGCCCCCAGCGAGGTCGCCACCGAGGCGATGCGCTCTAGCTCGACCGAATGCCCCGCCTGCATGGCCGCATGCAGCGACGCGGCGCCGTGGGTTTCCACCGCCAGCACCGGGACATCACCCCAGCCATTGCGCTGCAGCCCCTGGACCACGCCGCTGAGCAAGCCGCCACCGCCCACCGACAGCACCACGGCGTCCGGTTTCACGCCTGCTTCGGCGACTTCATCGATCAGGCTGGCATGCCCGGCCCACAGCAGCGGGTCGTCGAACGGGTGGATGAACGCATCATTCGGCCCCACCAAGGTCTGCGCCAGGGCGTTGGCCTCTTGCCAGGAGCTGCCATGCACCACCACGTTGGCGTCTTCCAGGCGCAGCAACTCCTTGGCCCGCTCGGTGGTGGTCTCGGGGACTACCACGGTCACCGGTACACCCAGTTTGCGCCCTGCATAGGCAACCGCCAGGCCGGCGTTGCCGCCCGACGATGAGATGAACTGCCGGGCGCCACGGGCCTGATGCACTTCGCAGGCGTGGCCCACCCCGCGCAGTTTGAACGAGCCGCAAGGTTGCAGTGCATCGAGCTTGAGCCAGATGTTTCGGCCCGCGGCCAACGACATGGAGCGGGATTCAATCAGGGGGGTGTGGACATGCAAGGTCATTGGCTGGTTCCGCGTAGTTGTTCAAGGTAGTTGTAAATGGTGTAGCGGGTTACGCCGAGGGCACTGGCGGCCTTTTCCACGCCGCCCTTGACGATGAACAGGCCGCGCTCCTGCATGACCCGCACGGCTTCAACCTTGGCCTGTTTGTTCATCCGCCCTTGGCCGCTGCGTTGCAGGGAAGCCTGGATGATCTCGCTCATCAGCAGTTCCATGTCGGCGGGTTCGTTGACGGCAGGCGTGGCCCCCAGCGGTTGGAACTGCTGGAGAAAGTTCATGGCGGCGTCCAGGCCGGTGACGTCGGTGTTGACGCAGAGGCTGGCGAAGGGATGGCCGGTGCTGTCGCGAAAGATCGCGGTGGCGCTGCGCAGGGTGCGGCCCTTGAGCGTGGTGGGGTAGTCGGGCAGTACCACCGGCTCGCTGCCGTGCTGGTCGGCTGAGGCCTGCATCAGTGCCTTGAAGCCTTGGTCCTGCTCTGGGGCGGCGAGGATCGGGCTGCCGACGCTGCGGCCGGAGAGGTGACCGTTGACGATCGCCACCACGGAATGCTCCGGGTGGTCCAGGTCGTGCAGAAGGATTTCCATGTTGCGTGCGGCAACGCTGCCCAAGGCCTGGATGGTGGCCTTGAGCACCGTGAGGGTGAGGTGGCGTTCTTCGCTGGGGGTGATAGGCATGGCAGATCGCAAAATCAACATTTTGTGTAGTTTTACACATTAAGTTGAATTAAGCGATCTGCGGTGGTTCTGCTGGCCCTATCGCCGGCAAGCCAGCTCCCACAAACTCAGCCCAGCGCCGGGGTGCGCGGCGGAATCATCCGGCGCGAGCCGGTCGCCTCAAAGGCGGCACCAAAGCTCAACAGCGCATTGTCGCTATAGGCACGCCCGGCAAAGGTCAGCCCCACCGGCATGCCGATGTCGGCCATCACGCCCATTGGCACGGTGACGGTCGGTACACCCAGGTGTCGGATCGCCAGGTTGCCGTTGGCCACCCAGATACCGTTGCTCCAGGCGATGTCCGCCGATGCCGGGTTGACGTCGGCATCGGCCGGGCCCACATCGGCCACTGTCGGGAACAGCACCGCGTCCAGGCCCAGGTTGTCCATCCAGTCTTCCAGGTCCAGTTTGCGGGTGTGCTCCAGGCCGCGCAGGCCGTCAGGCACAGTCTCGATCTGGTCCCAGGTCTTCAGGCCGCGCTTGGCCATGTTGACGTACTCATCCATGCCGGCGGCCAGGTCGTCCTCACGGTTGGGCAGGGTGCCCGGGTCGTGCGGGAAGATCTGTGGGCCATCGACATCGGCCAAGCGGTTGAGCTTGGGGTCGCCGTTGGCTTGCAGGAAGTCGTCAAACGCCCAGCCCGACAGCTCCCACAGCTCATCATGCAGGAACTCCTTGCTGACGATGCCGCGGTTGTAAACGGTCGGCGCGCCCGGGCGGTCGCCCTCGCAGTTGGACACCAGCGGAAAATCCACTTCCAGCACTTCGGCACCGGCCGCTTCCAGGGCCTGGCGTGCCTGTTGCCACAAGTCGATTACAGTAGCGCGGGTGTTGATGCGTTGGCCGGTCGGGCCACCGATGCCTGGTTTTTCGGAGGTGCCTGCTTCGGCATCGGCATTGATGTACATGCGCGGTACGCCAAAGCGTTTGCCCTTGAGTGCGCTGGCATCCACTGCCAGGTCCAGGTAACAGGCAGGGCGCACAGTCGATGCCGCCGGGATCGGCACCCAGGGCTGCAGGCGCCACAGGTCGCCGCGCTTGTCAGCGTCATCGGCGACCACCACGTCGAGGATTTCCAGCAGGTCGGCCATGGTGCGGGCGTAAGGCACCACCACGTCCATGGTCGGGGTCAGCGGCCAGTTGCCGCGCACCGAAATCACGCCGCGCGATGGGGTGTAGGCGCACAAGCCATTGTTGGACGCCGGGCCACGGCCGCTGGACCAGGTTTCCTCGGCCAGGCCGAAGGCACTGAAACTGGCGGCGGTGGCGGTGCCGGCACCGTTGGACGAGCCCGAGGCGAAGGGCGCAGTCAGGAAATCGGCGTTGTATGGGCTTTCGGCGCGGCCATACACGCCGCGCTGCATGCCACCGTTGGCCATGGGCGGCATGTTGGTCTTGCCAAGGCACACGGCACCCGCGGCGCGCAGGCGCTCGATGGTGAAAGCGTCGCGCTGGGCGACCAGGTCCTTGAAGGCAGGGCTGCCGGAAGCGGCGGTCAGGCCTTTGACCAGGTAGCTGTCCTTGGCGGTGTAGGGGATGCCATCCAGCGGGCTCAGAACCTGGCCTTGGGCGCGGCGGGCGTCGGAGGCCTCGGCTTCTTTGAGCGCCTCGGGGTTGCGTACCACTACCGCGTTCAGGGCGGTGGCGGTGTCGGCGCCATCGTAGGCGTCGATGCGCGCCAGGTAGGCCTTGACCAGCTCGACCGCCGTCGTGCGGCCCGACTCGAGTGCGTCGCGCAGCTCGGCAATGGAAACCTCGGTTACCTCGATCATGCGTTCACCAAAAAAATTGTGCAGGTGGGGGCTAGTGCGAGGAGTGTACAAGAAGGGCTTGGCGGACGCAGGTTTGCGCGGGGGCAAATGGTTTTATGCAAGCGGGCATTGTCGGGGTCGCCCAGCGACCCCGGCCAACCCTCAGTCCAGGTCCTGCGCCGTATGCCGCTCGGGCACCTGGCTGACCTCATCCCCCCACGTCCGGTTTACCCGAGTTCCGCGCTGCACCGCCGGGCGCAGGGCAATTTCCTCGGCCCAGCGCTGTACGTTGGGATACTCATCCACCGCCAGGAATTCTGCCGCGTCATACAGGTTGCCGCGCACCAGCTGGCCATACCACGGCCACACGGCAATATCGGCAATGCTGTACTCATCACCGCCCAGGTAGCGGCTCTCGGCCAGGCGGCGGTCCAGCACGTCCAGTTGACGCTTGGCCTCCATGGTGAAGCGGTTGATCGCGTATTCGAATTTTTCCGGGGCGTACACGTAGAAGTGACCGAAGCCACCGCCCAGGTAAGGCGCCGCGCCCATCTGCCAGAACAGCCAATTCAGGCTCTCGGTGCGTGTAGCGGGCGATTTTGGCAGCAGTGCGCCGAACTTGTCGGCCAGGTACAGCAGGATCGAACCCGATTCGAATACCCGCACAGCTGGTTCGACGCTGCGGTCGAGCAGGGCAGGGATCTTGGAATTGGGGTTGACCTGGACGAAGCCGCTGGAAAACTGGTCGCCCTCACCAATGCGGATCAACCAGGCATCGTACTCGGCTGCGGTATGGCCCAAGGCAAGCAGCTCTTCAAGGGCAATGGTGACCTTGACGCCATTGGGTGTTGCCAGGGAATAAAGCTGCAGCGGGTGCTTGCCCAGCGGCAGGTCCTTGTCGTGCGTCGGGCCGGCAACCGGGCGGTTGATGCTGGCGAACTGGCCGCCGGAGGCTGCCTCGTTGCGCCAGACCTTGGGGGGTACATAGGCGGGCTTGCTCATGCATGAATCTCCTTCATTGGCGCGAAACGGTCACGTAAAGACGTGGACCTGTATCTATGCCACGGGTTCGACGCCATGCGCAAATGCATAGGGTGCGCGCGCAACTTGCATGACGATGGTTTCATCCAGTTTTCATCCGGCGCAAGCCAGGCCGGCTCTATGCTGGGCTATCTCTTCGCCCTGCAAGGAACCGCTGGCCGATGACTATCCCCCGCAGCCTGTTGGCGCTGGTCCTGCTCGGCGGCCTGCTGGCCCATGCCGAGGCTGCGCCGCGGGTTGTCGGCCTGCACCCTATGACCTTGGCCGACCCGGTCGATAGCCGGCCGATGCAAGCACTGGCGTTCTACCCGGCTATTGGTAAACCCCGTAGTAGCCGTATAGACGGCTATCCAGTCGAGGTGGCTGAAGAGGCACCCGTCGCCACGGGCCTATTCCCGTTACTGGTCCTGTCCCACGGCAATACCGGCAGCCCATTGGCGCTGCACTACCTGGCAACCGCGTTGGCGCGGCGAGGCTTCGTGGTGGTGGCGGTAGTGCACCCGGGGGACAACGCCCGCGACCACAGTCGTCTGGGCACCCTGAGCAACCTGTATGGTCGGCCGCTGCAAGTCAGCGCCGCAATCACCGCCGCCCGCGATGATGCATTGGTCGGGCCTTATCTGGACGAAGGCAAGGTGGGCGTGATCGGTTATTCGGCTGGTGGCGAAACCGCGTTGATCCTTTCCGGTGCGCGCCCGGACCTGGACCGCCTGCGCCAGTACTGCCTGGAGCGCCCGAACGACGCCGACGCCTGCAAGACCCACGGCATATTGATTGCCGACCGCAGCGAACTGGCGCCGCAGGCCGACCCGCGGGTAGGGGCGGTGATGCTGATGGCGCCGCTGAGCCTGCTGTTCGGGCGCCATGCCTTGGCCGGGGTTCAGGTGCCAGCCCTGATCTATAGCGGCGATAGCGACCAACTGGTGGCGGTGGACCGCAACGCCGAGGCTCTGGCCCGCAAGCTGCCGGTCACCCCCGATTACCGCCTGTTGGCCGGCGCCGGCCACTTTGTGTTCATGGCCCACTGCGACGCCGAGCAGTACGCGCGGATGCTGGCGCTGTGCAAAGATGCCGAGGGCGTGGACCGCCGCCATATCCATCATTCGCTAGAGCGTGAAACGGCGGCGTTCTTCAGCCAGGCGCTGGGCACGCCGCAACTGGCCGAGCGGTCAGCTGCGGCGAGCGTGCCGCGACAGCAACAGCGTTAGGCCCACCCCGGCCAGGGCGAGCAGGGCAGCCACGCAGAAGATCGAGGAATAGCCCAGGTGCACGGCTACTGCGCCCATCACCGGGCCGGCGACAGCCAAGGCCATATCGAAGAACACCGCATAGGCCCCCAGCCCCGCGCCGCGGCTGCTGCTGGGGACCTGCCGGATTGCCTCGACGCCCAGCGCCGGGTACACCAGCGACAGCCCGAAACCGGTAAGCCCTGCGCCAACCAGAGCCCAGGCCGGCGAAGGCGCGAGCCACAGCAGGCTCAGGCCGAGCACTTCAGTGGCCATGCAGGCGACCGCCACGTTGTAACCACCAAACCGGTTGACCGCGTTGACGAACAGCAGCCGCGAAATGATGAAACACACACCAAACGCACTCAAGCACCAGGCTGCGCCAACCCAGCCGCGCTCCAGATAGTACAAGGTGACGAAGGTGGTCAGGGTGCCATAGCCGATCGAGGCCAGGGTCAGGCCAAGGCCGCACGGCGCGACCCGGGCAAACGCCGACCAGAACGGCAGGCGTTCGCCGCGTACCACCACCACGTCGGGACGCTTGCGCAACACCAGCATGGCAAGGGTTGCCAGCACCAGCAAAGCTGGCCCCAGCACGCTGAAATCCAGCCCATCCACGGCCAACACTCCCAGGGGCGCGCCAATCGCAATCGCGCCGTAGGAGGCGATGCCGTTCCATGAGATCACCCTGGCGGTGTGTTCGGGGCCGACCTGGCTGATGCCCCAGCTCAAGGTGGCCACACCGATCAGCCCCTGGGCGATGCCGAGCAGCAAACGGCCCACAAGCAGCAGCGCCAGGCTCAGCAGCGGCAGCGTCAGGGTCCAGGCCGATAACAGGGTCAATACCCCGCAGCCGGCAATTCCCATCAGGCCGAAACGGATGGCTTGCTTGCCCCCGAGGGTATCTGCAACGCGCCCGGCAAACGGGCGGCTGAGCAGGGTGGCCAGGTATTGCAGGCCAATGGTTACCCCGGCGATCACTGCACCAAAGCCCAGTTGGTCGTGCACGTAGCTGGGTAGCACCGCAATCGGCAGGCCGATGCAGAGGAAGGCAATGAAGGTGTAGAAAACGATCGACAGGATCTGCTGAGTGATGTGCAGCGTGTTGCTGGCGGGGGCAGGTTGTTGCGCGGTCATGGGCTCTTTCGCGGGCGGGCGGTTGGGCGTGGTTCCATGATGGCTGTTACATGAAGGAAATGAAAGCAGGCTAACGAATTATTCATCGGGTTGTGTCAGCTGTAGGGCTGGCGGTGGGATTTTCGCGGGCAAGCCCGCGAAGAGGCCCAGCCATACACAATGGCCAGGCCTTACCCATCAATCAGACCAGTACGCCCTGGCTGCGCAGGTAATCGTCGTAGGTGCCGCTGAAGTCCACCACGCCATCGGGCGACAGCTCGATGATGCGGGTGGCCAGCGACGACACGAACTCGCGGTCGTGGCTGACGAACAGCAGGGTGCCCGGGTAGTTTTCCAGCGCCAGGTTCAGCGCCTCGATCGATTCCATGTCCAGGTGGTTGGTAGGCTCGTCCATCACCAGCACGTTAGGCTTTTGCAGGATCAGCTTGCCGAACAGCATGCGGCCTTGCTCACCACCGGAAATCACCTTCACCGACTTGAGGATCTCGTCGTTGGAGAACAGCATGCGCCCCAGGGTGCCGCGAATCACCTGCTCGCCGGAGGTCCACTGGCCCATCCAGTCGAACAGGCTCAGGTCGTCTTCAAAGTCGTGAGCGTGGTCCTGGGCGTAGTAGCCCACTTCGGCGCTGTCGGTCCATTTCACCGAACCGGCATCCGGGGTCATTTCGCCGACCAGGGTACGCAGCAGGGTAGTCTTGCCAATACCGTTGGGGCCGATGATCGCTACGCGCTCGCCCGCTTCGACGGTAATGTCGAAGTTCTTGAACAGCACCTTGTCGTCGAAGGCTTTCGCCATCTTCTCGACGACTACCGCCTGGCGGTGCAGCTTTTTAGTCTGCTCGAAGCGGATGAACGGGCTGACACGGCTGGAAGGCTTGACCTCGGCCAACTGGATCTTGTCGATCTGCTTGGCGCGCGAAGTCGCCTGCTTGGCCTTGGAGGCGTTGGCCGAGAAGCGGCTGACGAAGGTCTGCAGCTCTGCGATCTGTGCCTTTTTCTTGGCGTTGTCCGACAGCAATTGCTCGCGCGACTGGGTAGCCGCAGTCATGTACTCGTCATAGTTGCCCGGGAACAGGCGCAGCTCGCCGTAGTCCAGGTCGGCCATGTGGGTGCAGACGCTGTTGAGGAAGTGGCGGTCGTGGGAAATGATGATCATGGTGCTGTTACGCGCCGTGAGGATCGTTTCCAGCCAGCGGATGGTGTTGATATCCAGGTGGTTGGTCGGTTCGTCGAGCAGCAGCACGTCCGGGTCCGAGAACAATGCTTGGGCCAGCAGCACACGCAGCTTCCAGCCTGGCGCCACTTCGCTCATCGGGCCGAAGTGTTGCTCCAGGGGGATACCCAGGCCGAGCAGCAGTTCACCGGCGCGGGATTCGGCGGTGTAGCCGTCCATTTCGGCGAATTCGGTTTCCAGCTCGGCGACGGCCATGCCGTCTTCCTCGGTCATTTCCGGCAACGAGTAGATACGGTCGCGCTCGGCCTTGACCTTCCACAGCTGGCCGTGGCCCATGATCACGGTGTCGATCACGGTGAATTCTTCATAGGCGAACTGGTCCTGGCGCAGCTTGCCCAGGCGGGTGTTCGGCTCGAGCATGACCTGGCCACCGGACGGCTCCAGGTCGCCGCCGAGGATCTTCATGAAGGTCGACTTGCCGCAACCGTTAGCGCCGATCAGGCCGTAACGGTTGCCGTTGTTGAATTTTACGGAAACGTTTTCGAACAGCGGCTTGGAGCCGAACTGCATGGTGATGTTAGCGGTAGAAATCAAGTGCTTGTCCTGCGGGGGTTCCAGAGGTGTATTTAGGCCCTGTCGTCATTCTTGGGCCAATTTTGGGCCAATTCGACTCGGGGCGGCAGCTTCTCCAGCTCCCTCCAGTCCGAGGAGGAGCTGATCCATTTCGCGTAGGTAGAGAGCAACATCTCGACGCTGTGGCCAAGCTGGCTCGCGATGAACGCGGGGTTCATCCCAGACATCAGGCACATGGTTGCGTAGGTGTGGCGGGTGTCGTACTGACGGCGTTCACGGATGTTCAGCGCCTTCAGCGCCGATTTGAATTGGCGGATTGTAACACTTGGTTCGTTGATCCACAGCCCACCTTTGCTCGGTTGGAACACGAAAGGGCTTTCGGGGTTGGCTGACTTGGATGCCATGCGTCGAAGGTTCGCCATTCTCTGGGCCTGCTTAATGGCATTGAGCGCGCGCTCGTTCAGCAGTACCACCCGGTGCTGTTTGGTCTTCGTGCGCTCCTGCGGAGATCGATTCACGATGATTCGACGAATCGAGACGGACCGTTCTTCAAGGTCAACATCTTCCCACTTCAGGCCCATGGCCTCACCTGGGCGCACCCCGGTAAAAAGCAGAACTCGAAGAATGCGGCATAAATCTGCGAATATTTCCGAAGTGTCGCATACAGGTGCGAGATTATTGCTTCCGCCTCAGAGCGGCTGTATGGGTCAACGACCTTTTTGACTACCCTAGGTTTATCGAGCGATGCGGTAGGGTTTTTAGTGATCAGTCCGTCGAAAACCGCTGTCTTGAAGACGCTTGCCAGCTTGATAATCGCATTGCGCTTGACCCCCACTGATGTCCACTGGATCTGCGAGATAACACCGCGAAGCATTGTCGGCGTGATCATGTCGATCCGACGGAGGCCAAGGTACGGCATCCAGTAGAGGTTGAAAGCGCTCTTGTAGTTGTTGCAGGTGCCTTCGACAATGTCACGGCTGTCCAGCCACATCTGGGTGTAAGCCCCCAGGCTAGGAATGGACTCTGCCGTCTGACGAGCTACCTCCGATCCGGGGAATAGCTCGGCATACTTCTCGTCGTCCAGCAAGCCGTGGCGGATCAGATTCACTACTTGATCACGTACACGGCTGGCTGCGCGGATCCCCTGCGCCGTCGGGGGGGGGCGAGGGTTTCACCGCGACGCTCACCGTTCCAAGTGTTGTCGAGCAGCTCTTGCTCGCGGCCGTCGGCCCACATCTGCTGATGGCGCTTGTTGCATGTGAAGCCGGTGTCCGACTCGCTTTCACCGTCGACCCACTCCAGCCATTTGCAGGTGTTGCAGTTCTTGCCCATCGCGGGCCCCTGTAGATCAGGTAGGCCATGTACTGATACCTCTCACCAATCCAGCGCCCAGGCGCCAGTGCGGGTGTAGGTTCGGGTTGTGTTTCGTGCGGGGAGAGCTGGCGCTGGTTGCCGGCCTGCAGCTGGCTGTCGGGGATTGCGCATGGTGCAGATGATGTGCAGCGGGCTGGTGAGTATGGTGTCGACCAGCTTGCGGTGGCGCGGCGTCGTCTCGTTCCAGGCCGACCAGGTGTTGCCCTTGTAGCGCTGCTTGGCGATCGTGTCGTTGATCTCAAGGCAGCCGCCCGAACCGACCCACTCGTGGGAGTAGCTGTCGATGATCAGCGTCGAGTAGCCGCCTGCCTCTGCAGCCTTATCGGCCTGTTCAGTTATGAAATTTCGAGTAAATGGGATGGGGACGAGCCAGGAAGGATCGTCGTAGGCAGAACGCCTGGATGGGGGCTGACGCTGTCTAAAACTGCCTTGGAGCTTCTCGGTTTTACTGGGCCAAAATCGCGGAAACTGGCTGACCTGTATTAGACAGGCAAGACCCACAGGCCGCTTTCGGCGCGGCCTGAGACTTGATTCTCACGCTACTGCTGCAGTACCAGAAGCTAGTAACATCCGTAGCTGTTGCACGTGGAGTTGCAGGCGTTCCTGCTTTCGACCCAGAGCAGCCCTTCACCGAGGACAGTATCGCCAATTGCAGTCATATAAGTACGCAGGAAAACATAAGCGCCCCTGATGAGCGAGTAGCTGCTCCTCGTATCGACTTCAGTTCAGCACAGAGCTGAGCCTGACGCCCCACGCGTTAAATCTTCATCCAATGGGGCCCTGACAAAAATGCAGTATTTTCCCCCCTCCATGGATTCGAAAGCTACTAGCTTTTCCACCAGTGCTGCGCTCAAAACCTTTCCGGCATTGAGCAGCAACATGCCGTTGTCAGCGTTCAAATTGCGCGCTAGCACCATTCCGGGGACCAGATCGCGGGTAGCGCAAACACGTACTTCAGGGTCCGCCAAGGTGAGATCACTGAGGAACGTCGCGCAGACGTCGACGAAATCGTCAAGTAGCGCCGGCTCATAAAGACGGCCGCTGTACTTGCGAAGGTAGAGCAGGGCCTCGTCGCTGTTCATCTGCCTTTCGAGGATCAGTCCACGCTGCAGTTCGACGAAGTCCACAGCCAGCTTAAGCAGGCGGGCGCCGAACGGAATGGCTTCACCTTTGAGGCGGTCAGGGAAACCGCTGCCGTCCCAGTGCTCTTGGTGATGGAGGATCAGCCGCGCCGCATCCTTCATAGGCTCCAGGGTCATCAGAAGCGATTCGCTTTGGCGTGGATAATCGCGGTAGCGCTCGCGGTCACTGTGCATAAGCAAGTCCGAAGGCGCGACGATCATGCTGTCTGGCCAACTCAGCTTGCTGATGTTGTACAACGCCGCCGCCATAGTCAGGTCGCGACTAGCCGCCTCGTCCAAGGCGTACGCCGTACAGTAACAGCGAACTAGCTCAATGATCTGACGGTTGGTCTGCTTAGCCGGCGGCAGCCGCAGGTTGGCCAGCATCGAGAATACTTCAGTTCCGGTGACATAGCTGTGTTTCAGTTCTTCGTAAGCCAGATCGAGCATGTCGGCTGTCTGCTGCAATTCGGCGGTGCGGGCTGCCACGCGCTTTTCCAAATTTATGTTTAAAAGCTTTAATTGAGCGTTCTGCACTCGCGCGAGTACCTCCAGCCGCTGGCGCTCGCGCTCGGAATGTTGATGCTCAAGGGCCTGGCGCAAGGTCAGTAGCATCTCGTCGTCGTTCCACGGCTTGCTGATGTAACGGTGGATACGACCATCATTGACAGCTTTGATGATCGCGCCAGGGTCTGCATAGCCAGTAAGCATGATCCTCACGACTGCGGGATAGCGTTGGTGGACTTGCGCGAGCAACGTTGCACCGTCCATGCCCGGCATACGCGCATCGCTCATCACAAGATCTACCGGCCGTTCGGTCATCAGCGCCAGCGCCTGTTCACCGCTGGTGGCCAACACCACGTCATAGGGCTGACCCCTTAATAGTCGACGCAGACTGTTGAGGATTGGCTCTTCGTCATCAACCAGTATCACAGTCGGCCGAGTGGCTGTTTTCGGGGTAGATTGCACTTCCATGTGGGGCCTCGCGCGTAGGTCGATGGCGGCACGTTGTCAGTTCCTGAGCGAAGCGTGCTTGGGCAAAGGCTAGATCATTTTATTGCCATGCGCATCGGAACACAGATCGGCAGACGACAGGCAAAAAGTGCCGAAGGCATCTAACCTGATGGCAATGCATTCTCGTATTCGTCAGCCATGGGAAAAGGACTCTCCCTGATGGTCGAGCTTAATACCTGTCTTCATCCTCATCTGCGTTACAGGGGGCGCTTGTGGAGTTACCTGCGCTTGCTGGGGCTGTTGGCTCTGTGCTCGGCCGTAGGGGCCGAACCTCTGGACGAACCGCTCAAACCCCTGCCGCCGATTCCCATACTGGCGCCTGCGCGCGTTGAACTGGGACGCCAATTGTTCAACGACCCACAGTTGTCACTCAATAGCTCTTTATCCTGTGCGAGCTGCCACCGTCTCGATAAATACGGGGCCGATGGCCATGCCTTTTCGATCGGAGTAGATGGCCAGCAACTGTCACTCAATACTCCGACGGTCTTCAATGCCAGTCTCAATTTCCGACAGTTCTGGGATGGCCGAGTTGAGTCGCTAGAAGAGCAAGGTAATGCAGTAATCACCAGTGCCCATGAGATGGGCGGGGACTGGCAGGTGATAGTGCAGCGCATCTCCGGCGAAAACCGTTACCGCCAGGCCTTCGCCGATGCCTACCAGGATACCGTGACCAAGGACAACATCCTCGACGCGCTGGCTACCTACGAAAGGACCCTTTTAACACCCGGCGCCCGCTTTGATCGTTATCTGCAGGGCGACACCGAGGCGCTGACCTTGCAGGAAAAATACGGTTACCAGCGCTTCAAGGATTATGGCTGTATCGCTTGCCATCAAGGTGTAAACATCGGTGGCAACATGTTCCAAAAATTCGGCGTATTCGGTGACTATACGATCGATCGTGGAAACCCGACTCACGCCGACCTAGGACGTTTCAACGTGACCGGTGCCGAAGCGGATCGAGGTGTCTTCAAGGTTCCGAGTCTACGAAACGTGGCGATGACCGCGCCCTATTTCCATGATGCCTCGGCTCCTACTCTGGAGCGCGCGGTTGACGTGATGTTTCAGTACCAGCTTGGACGGATACCCAGCGACGAAGACCGTGAACTGATTGTGATGTTTCTCAAAACCCTCACCTCTGAAAATGTGGGGCAGCCATGAGTGCAATCTCCCGACGCGGAAGCCTGTTTTCACTCAGTGGTTTGGTCCTGGCGCTATCGTCAATGCTGCTGTTCCTTTACCTGAACTCTGGTTCAGAGCAGACACAAACCTACAATGAATCTCGGGATCTTATTCGTCAGCTCAAGCAGCAAGATGCGGTGTGGGAAAACGAAATGCTCAAGGCGCGGGTAGCCATATCCCATGACTACGATCTACTTGTGACGCCCCTCAAAGAGATGAGGCAACTTTGGACACGCTTCGACAGCCAAGAAGCTGAGCAAGGGCGCAACAGCTCTACACAATGGCGTGATGCCCACGATGGCTTTCTCGGTGCGCTTGGGGAAAAAGCTCGGCTTGTCGAGCAATTCAAGTCGCACAATGCTCTACTGCGAAACTCCCTTGCGTTTCTCCCTGCTGCCGAGGACGCTATCCAAGCCCAGCTAAACAAGGTTCTCGACCCGCGCCGGCAGGAGGTCCATGCATTCGCCACCGACACTTATGATCTGTTGCTCAGTGCCCTGGAGTTCGCACAGGTTACGTCTGCGGACAAGGCGGCAGAGATCGAGCTCGGGCTGGGCAATTTGGCTGTCAACGTGCAGAACCTGCCCAGCGAGTTTCAGACGCCGGTCAAACTGTTGAGCAGTCATGTGGCATTGATCCTGCGCGAGCAACCTATCGTCAACCGCCTGCTCGCGGACATCGAGACGATCCCTGTCGCCGAACGATTAGATACCATCACCAGCCTGCTGGATCGGGACCAGCAGCAGGTTGAGAAAAACGATCGTAAGTATCACCTCTTCACGTTGTGGCTTTCCGGCCTGCTGATGCTCTCGGTCGTGTGTCTGGCTGCCCTGCTGGTGCGGAGCTTTTCCGAGGTGAGGCGGGTCAACAACGCGTTGCAGGCTTCCAATGAAGTTCTAGAGCAACGGGTCGAGGATCGCACTCGGGAGCTCAAGAATGCCCAAAGCGAACTGTTCAATGCCGCGCGCCACGCTGGCATGGCAGAGATCGCCACCAACGTGCTGCACAATGTAGGCAACGTGCTTAACAGCGTGAACACCTCCTCTAATCTCATTGCTCAAACCTTGCGCAGCAGCAAGACCCGAGGCTTGGGCAAGGCAATGCAAATGTTCGATGAGCATTCAGGCGAGCTCGGCCAATTTCTTACCGAAGACCCCAAGGGCAAATTACTTCCCGGCTACCTCAACCAGCTGACCGAGGCCATCACTCATGAGCAGCGCGAAATTGTGGCCGAGTTAGACCGGATGAGTAAGAGCGTGGACCACATCAAGGAAGTGGTGGCCACCCAGCAATCCTATGCGGGGGCCAAGAGTGTGCACGAGCCGCTGTCGGTCAACGATCTGATAGAAGACGCGCTACGCATGAACGCCGGGGCGCTGAGTCGGCACCAAGTTAACGTGGTGCGCGACTTCGATGAGCTACCCCAAGTGATGGGTGACCGGCATCGAATGTTGCTGATCCTGATCAACCTGATCAGTAACGCCAAGTACGCCATGTCCGGTCAAGGCAACGAGCACAGGACCATGACCTTAAGGACGCGGATCATCGAGGGAGGGTTCCTAGAAATGAGCGTTCTGGACGAAGGCGAAGGCATTGCCCCGGAAAACCTGCAGAAGATATTTGCCCACGGCTTCACCACCCGCAAGGATGGGCATGGCTTCGGCTTGCACAGTTGCGCCCTGGCCGCGATCGAGATGAATGGCCAACTAACCGCTCACAGCGACGGCCCTGGTCTGGGGGCGCTCTTCACGCTGAGGATCCCGCTAACCGCGGTGCGGGAGCCTGCATGAGTAGCTTATCTAATCGCCGAGTCCTGCTGATAGACGACATGCCATCGATCCATGAGGACTTTCGCAAAGTCCTGAGCCCAGTCAGGCCGCAGACCGCCGAGCTGGACGAGATGGAGACGTTACTGTTCGGTAATCAGCCCAAGCAGGAACGGCCGGTTGTCGAACTCGATTCGGCCTATGGCGGCGAGGAAGGTCTTGACCTGTTGAAACGGGCGCTTCATGCCCAGAAGCCTTACGCGCTGGCTTTCGTCGACATGCGCATGCCGGATGGCTGGGACGGAGCTAAGACCATCGAGCAACTATGGCAGGCGGACCCGCAGCTGCAAGTGGTGGTGTGCACCGCATACTCAGACTATTCTTGGGAGGAACTGCTCGACCGGCTACAGGCCCACGACCGCCTGCTAATCCTAAAAAAGCCGTTTGACAACATTGAGGTCCAGCAGATGGCCAACACCCTGCTGACCAAGTGGGAAATGACTCAGCGCGCCTCTTTGCAAATGCACCAGCTCGAACAGCGGGTTGAGCGGCGCACCCATGAGCTGAAGCAGGCCAGCGACGCTTTACAGCAGGAAATCGACGAGCGTAAGCAACTTGAAAGCCAGCTGGTGCAGTCGGAGAAGCTTGCCTCACTGGGGCAGATGGCAGCTGGCGTAGCACACGAGATTAACAATCCGATCGGGTATGTATCCTCCAACCTCGGCACTCTAGAAGGGTACTTTCAGCAACTAACGACGATGCTCGACGCTTATCGCGAGGTAGAGCAGCTATTGGGCGAAAGCGAAACCACCATGGCCTTGCAAAGGCTGCGCGAGCACACTGAGCTGGAATTCCTCAGGGAAGACATTCCCATCCTGATTGAGGAATCCAAGGACGGAATCGTTCGCGTGGCGCAGATCGTCAAGGACCTAAAAGACTTTTCGCGTGCTGACAGCACCCAGCAGTGGCAATGGGCCAACGTGCAGCAGGGCATCGATTCCACACTAAACATCGTTGCCAGCGAGCTTAAATTCAAGGCAGATGTGGTAAAGCGGTACCAGCCGTTGCCCGAGATCGAATGCCTGCCGTCGCAGATCAATCAGGTGATTTTGAACCTAGTGATTAACGCCGCCCAGGCTATGGGGCCGGAGCGTGGAACCATCACGTTGTGCACTGCCCAACACGACAACTGGGTATGCATCGAGGTTACAGATACAGGCGCTGGGATAGCACCGGAGAACGTACAGAAAATCTTTGACCCTTTCTTCACCACGAAGCCTGTAGGACAAGGCACCGGACTAGGTCTGTCCCTCTCCTACGGTATTGTAAAGAAACACGGTGGTGAGATAACCGTTTCGAGCCAGGTCGGGGTGGGGACAACGTTTCGTGTACAACTGCCAATCAGCCAACAGGTAAGGCAGTGAGCGAATGTGGATTGAATTGCCCCTTGTAGAGACCTCCAAGCCGAAGGTGAAACCCTTTTTTTTAAGAGGCAGACCCGTCCGCTTCTGGCCGATTACGCCCCCTCGCTAAAGGCCGGTATGGGTCGAAAGCGGCCGGTCCTGAATGGCCGCTATCGACCCATAGCTGCCCTTGGCGGAGGGCAGCTAACGGCCAAAAGCGGTCAGTGACGATATTCGCAAAGTCTACCGCTCAGCTTCCCGAAGACCGATCTCGACTATTCGTTAGGTACAGCACCATCGCTGCGCGAGCCGCATCTTTGACTGCTGCTCCGCGCAGTGCTGCAATGGGGTCACGTTATCCGTATAGGATGTTGCTCCATGCGAGTGAATCTCCAAACACTCCCGACGCGATACCTTCAGCCTCAACCAAGGTGATATTCGCGCCTTTATCAGCCAGGTGTTACGCCAGCGAAGCGCTCACGATGCCGGCACTAATGACAACGACTCGTTTGTCCAGAGCATTTCCCATATCAACCTTCATTCTGTAGACCTGAAGGCGGTTTCAGTGTCTGCCTCTGGTCGATTTCTGCTTGTCGTAAGGGGCAGCAGTTGTCGTCCAGAAAGCAGATGTAAATTTGTCTGAAGTGGCGAAATAGCTGCCAAAATCATCGTGTTAAAACGCCGCCTGAAATGGCAGCAAGATAAGCGCGTGAGTGTTGTTGGCACTGGAGGGTAGCGAAAAATCGTTCAGCTACTACGGTAAGCGTCATCAACGACTATAGTCATTGGTGAGCCAGAGCGAATCTGACCATTCCCCTGCCAACCTGGCCTAATCCAATTCCGCGATTACACGGCGGATCTTCTTGTGTTCCTTGATGCGGAACGTGAACGTTTCGCTGCCGAAATCACTCAGGCTCAGGCTGAGATCGAGGCAGCGTTGTCTTTTTTTGAACCCCTTGATGGTGGATGGAGTTATCCCGCCGGGCACGTCGCATCCCACTGAGCACGTCCCAACCACCCATCTATCAAGGTTCAAGCTATGAATACTTTAGAGTTCGATGATGTACAAAAAACCAATGGCGACCTGGTTCAGGGGCCGCTGCCGGCCGGCACTGTCGCGCCCGACTTCACTCTTCACGCAACCCCTGATCAACAGTTGTCGCTGCGTGAGCTAAAGGGAAATCCCGTGATATTGGCGTTTTATCCCGCTGACTGGACTTCGGTGTGTGGTGACCAACTGACTTTGTACAACCAGTTGCTACCCACATTCAGAGAATACGGTGCGGCGCTACTGGGTATCTCGGTTGACAGCGCCTGGTGTCATCAGGCCTTTGCCAAAGATCGGAATTTTCACTTCAGCCTGCTGGCCGATTTCGAGCCCAAAGGGGCTGTGGCACGACAGTATGGAGCGTACGAGTCCCAGCTCGGGGTTTGTAAGCGTGCGCTGTTCGTGATTGACAAGGACGGGGTGGTTGCCTGGAGCTACGTCTCCCCGATGGCAATCAACCCTGGTGCGGACGGTATTCTGGATGCGCTGGATGCTTTGGCGAATTCGCCACAAAGCACGCCAACCAAAAATTAACAGGTGATTAGATGGCCACTCTCAAAGTCCCGGTAAGTGCCAACGACCATCGCCAGGGAAGTGCGCATGCCAAGGTCACCTTGGTCGAATTTGGCGACTATGAATGTCCCTATTGCGGTGAAGCTTATTGGATGGTCAAGAATCTGCAACAGCATTTTCGCGATGACTTGCTGTTTGTGTTCCGTAACTTCCCTCTGACCACCGCTCACCCCCATGCATTGGGTGCAGCGGTCACCGCTGAGTATGCCGGGAGTCGAGGATTCTTCTGGGAGGCCCACGACGAATTGTACGAAAATCAGGATCGATTGGGCCTGCCGCTGTATCGCGCCATCGTTCTCAAACACGGCCTTTCCAGGGAGGAATTCGATCTTGCAATGCAAGAGGATACTTACATTCCCAAAATACAAGCCGATTTCAATGGCGGTGTACGCAGCGGCGTGAATGGCACCCCAGCGTTTTACATTGACGGGCTTCGCTATGACGGAGTTCCAGAGTTCATCGGGATGAGTCAGATGATTGAGCTTTTGTTAGTGCGTGGACGAAATCGCTAGAGAGCCAAATCGGCTTGGCATCACCCACATCGGAGCCGAGGAAAAACCAACGTCAGTTTCCTTTTACATTAAAGAGGTGGGCACGGAGCCGGCAACTAATGAAATCTTTGAAGTATTATGAAGAAAATCGACACGCCACATGGTTGGAGTTGTTTTTTGACCTGACTTTCGTTGTTACGATAGGCCAAGTTACGCACACTCTCGGGCATGTTCATGATGGGCACTTTGAACATAAGCAATTATGGACATTCTTACTGCTTTTTGTGCCGTTGTGGTGGATCTGGTCCAGTCACACGATTTACTCCAACAGGTTCGATACAGACAGCAATCTTCACCGGTTGGCAACATTATTCATAATGCTCCTGCTCATTGTGCTATCGGCACGGATCGGGGAAGACTTGGAAGTGAACTACCCGCTCATTATTGCCTGCTATTTTGGTATACGTGCAATCATCAGTGTTATGTATATTTCATCCATTAGTAAACTCGATTCTCGCGGCGAACTTTCCTCAAGGCTTGGCTTCGCCCTATTAGTTAGCGCAGTTATTAGCCTTTCATCCGTTATTTTTGACCCGCCCTTGCGTTACCTTGTTGCTTATATTGGGATTGTTCTTGATATTCTGTTTCCTGTATTTTTCTGGACTAAACTAAAACCGTTGCCAGCACACACAGAGCACTTGGTTGAGCGCATAGGCCTACTCACCCTAATCTTATTGGGGGAGTCAATTATTAGCCTTTCCGGAGGCTTATCTAACATTCAATGGGGTTATTATAATGTGATGGCGGCCATCACCGGATTTATCATGATTTGCAGTATCTGGTGGATCTATTTTGATAGTTTTTACTTGCTGAACAAACATCAAGGCAGTATGAGTGGGCACGCCTTAATCTACTCGCACCTTTTTCTTTTTATGGGGCTGGCACTGCTGGCAAATTTGATTAGGCATGCGATCCTGAACGACATTGCGATACGCGATTTCCAGATTATGTCGATCACCGGCATGGCCTTGTTTTTCCTAGGTAAGCAATATGGCTATTTCATAGCCGTGAGTAGAATAAGGAAATACATCCTACAAAACACGTTGATAGTGTTTTCTTTGGGCGGGTTAGTCGTGTTTTTACCCCGCGTCGAGTACATATTGGTCGGCCTGACAGCAACCATGATCTCTTATGTTTTTCTAAATTTCAGATATCGTTGAATCATCATTATCAGACCAGAGGGTGGGACCAAGTGAGCAAGTGGCTGACTTGCGGTTACATGCTGCCCACTACGTCGTTCTCACTGCTCGTGCGCTACTCGCCGCTACCCTTGGTCTATTTGGGTTTGTAATCCTGGTATCGTCGACCATAGTTAAGAGTCTCGGATGCCCCTCTTAGCTATCGCGATCTGATAGCGCCAGCCGCATCGTAACAACAGGAGCCACATCATGGTCAAAGTAGCGTTGTTCGTTCGCCTAGAAGCAAAACCCGGGAAAGAAAAGGATGTAGAGAGCTTTCTTTTGGGTGGCCTTCCGTTAGTGGAGGAGGAGCCAGCCACTACAGCCTGGTTTGGAATCCGCTTGGGGCCGTCCACCTTTGGCATCTTTGACGCATTCCCGGATGAAGCGGGCCGGCAGGCTCATCTTTCGGGCAAGGTCGCGGCGGCGCTTATGGCAAACGCTGCCGAGCTATTTGCCGAACCGCCATCAATCGAGAAGGTTGACGTCCTTGCGGCCAAGCTACCCGGCTAAGCAAACCCAATAGGAAGCTCCAGTCAGTACTGGGAGGCCCACGATGTATTTTGTGAAAATCAGGATAGCCTGGGCCTGCTGCTGTTCCGGGCGGTGATCAATCAAAACACTTCTATTGAAGATAAATGTCATGGCTAAAGTGCCGTGTCCAGGATTCATGCCATGCTTGCGCGCTCGGTATAAGTGAAAGGATACGCGCGCAAATCGTGTCCAGGGACGGCGTGGAAGCCGCACAGAATCTGCAAGGCAACGTGCTCATCACGGGTTTAGGCTGGGTAGGGTAGATTGTTTGCCGGGCACCGGTCGCTCATGGCGCGAAGATCTCCATCATTGATATAGAACCGGAGGTCATCCGCGCCGTGACACCTTATGGTTTCGTCAAGTGAGCATTCGTCGGCGTAGCAGTGACCGATGTTCAATGAGCTGCCTGACGCGGCTGCACTCCGAACTGCGCAACGATGTGCGTACCCAATTCCTCAATAACTTCCACCGCAGGGCGCTTGCCGTATTTGAGATTGAGAATGACGTGGTCCACGCCGATTTCCTCAAGCGACTCCAGCAAAAAACGTAGATGGTAACGTCCAAGTCTGAACCCCAAATGGATACGTGTGGGTGGCGTTGACGGATTCTCATCGAGATCGATGTACAGCGACTGAGTAAAGGGCTTATACACAGAACCACATTGTTTCGTGACCTCCAGTCGCCAATCTTCCACGACCAGCCGCTGCATGTTCGGAATGCGTGGATAGTTGATCCATCCGTTGCTCTCACGCGCGATCCAATCCAGTGACTGGCGACTGTTGCCGGTCACGAGCATTGGAATGAATTGGGTGGTCGGTTTCGGAATCAGGTCTGCGCCTTGCATTTCACCAGTGCTCCAGTGGATGGGCTCAAAACTGGTGCTGTGGGCGCGGCGAATCACTTCGTAGTGTTCTCGAAAGATCTCTCCACGCCTTTCGGGATCGACGCCAAACGCCGAAAACTCCACTGGCCGATCTCCCGAAGCAACCCCCAGAATCAAGCGACCAGTGCTCAACTGATCTACGCTGGCTGACGCCTTGGCCGTGTGCAGGGGATGGTGCAGCGGGATGGCGATGGAGGCGGTGCCAAGTGCAATCTCCGAGGTATGGGCGGCCATATAACCCAGGTAAACCCAGGGGTCGAAGACTTGGCCGACATCGCCGAAGCCAGGGTCGCGAAGCGGCACGTCGCGAAACCAGAGCGCGCAGAAGCCCAGCGCCTCGGCTTGTTTAGCCAGTGTGACCTGGTTGAGCATGCTCGGAGTGTCCCCGTCGAACGCCTCCATGGGAAAGAATAATCCAAGGCTCAGATGCCCCTGAGTGAAGGTTCGGCTGAACCCTCGATGCTGCTGGTAAGGAATCGTGCTCGGCCGATACATACGGATTGACCTCATGGCAGAACGTGAACAGCGCCCCCGTTTCCAGAGGTGCTGCGGCATCGGTCGCTTTTGAACGGCAGGTGGGGGGACTGGGTCTGGCTTTTACCCGTTGCGCCGTACTGCTGGTCGTGTGGACCGGACTTAGGGGGCAGTTGCTGGCGATAGGCGCGGGTTGGTCCGGGTGGGTGTTAAGCGGACGGTCAAAGGAAGTCAGATCTCTCGGCTCTATACCACCAGATGGGCAAGGCGTTCGAGGAATCATTCTATAAGCGTAGGCGGTTTTGCAGCTCTCCGCCATATTCTTACAATCGAGCCGCTGGCGGGCGAAAGTCGCGTATCGAAGGCAGTTATCGGTCGTTTCCTGCCATTCCAGAACGGCCGCTATTGGCCGGTAGCTGCCTTTCGCGAAGGGCAGCTATGGGTCGAAAGTGGACAGCCAACCGCGGCTCCGAGGTGATGCCAATTTTGATACCACTGATAGGGAAATGAGGGGGAGAGGAGGGGGATCAGCGCTGTTGCTGAGTGGATGCTGGGAGTCCGAGGAAGAGAAGAAGGCGCAGGCCCCGCAGGCAGCCAGCGAGAACCTCTGGAACATCATTCCGCCTGATGAAAGCCAGGACGAAGGCTTTACGCCTTGACTCACTTCCTCCCATAACGCCGCCGACCCGGCGTACGCCACTGGCCTGAACTGCCCCGGGCGACCATGCGCCAGCACTTGGCCAGGCGCTGCAAGCGCTCGATCGACTCATGCATGTGCCAGACCGGCACGCCGATTTGGTAGGGCTGGCCACTCTGGCAGGCTTAGAGGTGCTCCTTTTGTATTTTTTCAGAGTCGCGCTCCAGAATTTCAAAGGCACCTTCCGCACATTACCTCACCTCTCGTCCGTCAGAATTTTTACCCGTCAGGATTGACCGGGCACCTGATGCCAGATTTACTGTATATACATACAGTTCTCATCAGGCCTTCCACCATGACCATCACATTTTTGGGTACGCCCACCGGCGGAACCGAATTGCTACCTCTGTATTCGTTTCACGTTCCGGCTGGTTTCCCTTCGCCTGCCGCGGACCATCTGGAAGGCCATATTTCCCTTGATGAGCTATTCGACCTTCGCGCACCTCATGTGTATCTGGTGAAAGTGGAGGGCGACAGCATGCAAGGGGCGGGGATCTACTCGGGTGACATCGTCATCGTCGACCGCGGTCGTGAGGCGGAGCATGGGGACATTGTCATCGCTGCAGTCAACAGCGAGCCCGTTTGCAAGCGTCTGCATCGTCGCGATGGCGTGGTAATCCTGAAATCTGAAAATCCCGCCTACCCGGCACGGTACATCATGGAAGGCGACGAGCTCGTTGTCTGGGGCGTTGTGCGTTACAGCGTTCGCGACCATGCGCAGTGAACAGGTATTCGCGCTGATCGACTGCAACTCGTTCTACGCGAGCTGCGAGCGCGTGTTTCGGCCCGACCTGGCCAAAACCCCGATCGTCGTGTTGAGCAACAACGACGGCTGCGTGATCGCCAGGTCATACGACGCGAAGCCCTTCGTGAAGATGGGCGAGCCGTACTTTCAAGTGAAGGACAAGCTGCGCCGGCACGGCATCAAGGCTTTCAGCAGCAACTATGCGTTGTACGGCGACATGAGCGAGCGGGTCATGACCCTGATCGACTCGATGGTGCCGGCCACTGAGATCTACAGCATCGACGAGTGCTTCGCTGATCTGTCCGGAGTACAGGGAAACCTGACCCAGTTCGGACGCAAGATGCGGTCCAGGATCTTCCAGTGCACCGGTATCCCCGTGGGTGTCGGTATCGCCGGCACAAAGACGCTCGCCAAGCTGGCCAATCATACGGCGAAGTGCCTGCAGGCGCAGACCGGGGGTGTGGTCGACATTACCGATCCGTTCAAGCGCGATTGGGTGCTGCGCAACACCGAAGTGAAAGAGGTATGGGGCATCGGGCGGCGGATGACCGCCCACCTCGAGGCGATGGGCATTCATACGGCGATGGATCTGGCCAAGGCTGATGCCTGGACGCTGCGGCAGAAATTCAGTGTGGTGGTGGAGAAGACTGCCCGCGAGCTCGCAGGCACGCCGTGCCTGGAACTGGACGACCCCGACCCCCCGAAGCAGGAAATCTGCTGCAGCCGGATGTTCGGCAAGCGGCTGACAGAGCTGGCGCCCATCAAGCAGGCAGTGGCCACTTACGTCGGCCGAGCAACGGAAAAACTCCGCGCCCAAGGCTCAGTGTGCAAGCGCATGCGTGTGAGCATTCGCACCGGCATGTTCAACCCGGATGAGGCGCACCACGCACAGGGCGCGTTGGTGGAGCTGCCATACCCCACCTGTGACACGCTGCTGATGACCCGACTGGCCACCGATGCGGTCGGGCGAATCTTCAGGCCAGGGTTTCGCTACAGCAAGGCAGAAGTGCTGCTGATGGACCTGCGGCAACCAGGTGATTTTTCAGAGGACTTGTTTGCGCTCAAACAGTCAGTGGCATGTGATCGACTGATGCAGGTGATGGATGACATCAACGGGCGTTGGGGGAGGGGGACGATGCGAGCCGCCAGCGTGCCGGCATCCCCGGACTGGGGGATGAGGAGGGAGATGATGAGCCAATCCTATACGACGCGGATCGATCAGCTCTGGACGGTGAAATGTTAAGCCTGCCATCGGCGTGGCTGGACGAGCTGAGCGAATGGCCTTGCCGGAGGCTATGGCGTAGAGGCATGCAGATGGACAGCTAAGCTGGGAGTAATCAGACCGTTGGCAATGGCACTGGCTTCAAGCTTCGCATGCTCTGCATTCAGAAAGGCATAAGCGGCTTGAAGCGTGGCGATCTTCGCTTGAATTTCGGTCATCTTGCTGGCGACCAAGGCTGCGCCTTGCGCGCAATCGATCTTGTTGCCCCGCTTGGCTGCAAGAATTTCTCCAATCTCAGCGAGGGAAAAACCGCCACTCTGGGCGCCCTGTATAAAGGCCAGGTCAACAACCGTCTGATCGCTGTAACTGCGGTAATTGTTGGCCTGTCGTTGTGCCACGATAAGCCCGAGCTGTTCGTAATAGCGCAATGTATGCCGACCGACGCCACTGCGGCGTTCTACCTCTCCAATGTTCACACTAAAAACCCCTTGACTATAGAGCGTGCTCTACACCTTAGCCTGCACCCATTATCCAGACAAGGAATCAGGCATGAGTGTGGAATGTTTCGTCACAGGCGGCAGTGGATTTGTAGGGCAACATCTACTGGCCCGTCTTACCGCTGCCGGGTACAAGGCCTGGGTGCTTATGCGCACCCCTGGCAATATTGAGCGTCTCAGAAAACAGGTAGGTCAACTGGGCGGTAATCCTGCGTATATCCATGCCGTTGAGGGCGATATCAGCAGAGAGGGGCTTGGAATCAGCGAAGCGGACAAGCAGTGCGTGTCTTCGGCCTCTGTGATCTTCCACCTCGCCGCGGAGTTTTCCTGGGGGCTGTCAATGGAGCGCGCCCAGGCTGTCAATGTGCTTGGGGCGCTGAGGGTCGCCAAGCTTGCGGCGAGCCAGCGCATCCGATTGCTGATGGTGGGCGGCTTCATGCTGCAGAACCTTGATCACCTTGCCCGTGTCGGTGTTGATAAAGAGTGCCCTGAAAACACAAATTGGCCCACAGTCTACGGCCGGGTAGGTGGCTACGAAGGCAGCAAGATCGAGTCACATTTTGCAGTCATCCGTTATATGCAGGATGCGGGCGCGGACTACACGATCGTTCATCCTGCTACGGTGTGCGGCCACAGCGAGAGTGGTCACATCCTGGAAGGGCAGCCTCTGGTCGCACTCGTTCGAAATCTGGCACAAGGTCGGTTCAAAGCGGTCCCCGGCTCCCCCAGGCACTGGCTGCCATTAGTCAGCGTTGACTACTTGGTGGCGATGATGACCTGTGTGGCGTTCGACCCCTCGATGGCCAACCGCCAGGCGCTGGCGCTGCATGAACACACATCGAGCCTGCAGGGGATGCTTGAGCAGATCGCAAAAACGCTGGAGGTCAAGGCGCCACGCCGGCATGTACCGATAAGGTTGCTCAGGTGGCTTTTGGCGATTCCCGGGCTGGAAGCACGGTTTGCGATCAGTGCCGAGTCATTGGACTTTATCCAGACGCAGCGCTTCGACATGAGTGATAGCGAGCAATGGGAGCGCAAGTATCAGTTAAAAAATCCCGACATGGCGCGCACGTTGGACATGACGGTGCAATACGTCAAGGATCACTTTCTCCACTGAGGCAGGCCAGCGGTAATGGCTCAAGCAATACATGTGACAGGGAGCTCGCGTTCGGCACGTAGCCCTATATCAGCAAGACCTCGCCATACTCTAAAGAGCGGTGACGAAGGCCGCCACGCATGAGCGCAATGGTAGCGGTTGGATGCGGTTCGATGCTGGAACGGTAATTGCTGTGACCCTGAAACATTGACCTCGCGGAGAGCGCCGAAATGACTCAGGATGACCGCTATTACATGGTTTTCGTTGTGGCTGCTGTGCTGGTACTGGATCTGGTGGCAACCCTGGTGTTTCTCAAGGCCATTGCCTGACCCCCGAAAGTGGGCTCGGTAATACTCGGAGTTGGGGTCATTTGCCGTCGCTTATGCCCCTCCGACTGTGACATGCCCGAGCCCCGCCGGAATCCTTGCGGCAGGCTGGCCGGCCTGATGCTTGCGAGAAAAGCCGCTGGAGAAAAGCCTGGCTATAACTCAAATGCATCCTGAACCCATATAGCAAACAACCCTATGGCACGGTTGTCATTGAGCAGTAACATGGGCTCACTAAAACTAAAAAACGGGCGTGCTACTTGGCAACACTTTCCCAGGTTCTCAATGGGGGAGCAGGAGTGTGACGCGTGAATCGTTCAAGATCGGTAGCAGGCGCATTGCTTGTGTCCACCTTCGTCACAGTGTTCATGGCAGGTTGCGCACAAAACCCTGACGTGCGTGACGGGCATGATTATACCTCTGGCACCACCGCGAAAAGCCCACCGGCGTATCTGGGGTGCGTGAAGGGCGAACTTCCAGGGAATGTGAAAACCTACGAGGTCGATGGCGATCACTCGGTCAGACTGTTCATCGAAAGCACCGACCCCAACAAGGCAGGTGGCCTTGTGGAGCTGCGCAGCACAGGAGGCCAGCACCAGTTCACGGCCTATCAACGTGATGCCTGGTACGACCATGGCCGGTTGCTGGATGCCGCGTTGATGTGTTCGAAAGCATGATGCAATGATCCCTCTACACTAAAAGCCCGCTATCGAAAGCGGGTTTTTTGTGTGGGGACGTCATCATGATTTCCGCCCAACGCGCTGTATGCAGGTTCACCGGCATATTTCAAGAACTGGCTGGAGCCGTGCCTGTTTTGCATTTGCCTGCCTTGAACGCGATAATTCACGCATTTGAATGGAGAACAGTGGGTGGAAGCCAGAAGCGTTGTCGCCGAAATGTTCATTGGGATCCCCACGCATTTCTGGGTGTTGCCCGTTGCCGGCCTGGTTGCATACTACGGCCTGAAATGGTCCGCCAGATTCAGCAGTCGTAGCACCCTGCTGCAAGCCTCGACTTACCTGTTGTTGCTGGCCCTGGCGGTGCTACCCAACGGCTTTTATGCCCTGTTTCCACCGGCGCCCGACCCGGATGTGCTGTTGAATCACGCGCCATTGCCCAACTATGCGGGGCGCTTTTACCTGGATGCGTTCTACGTGTTCAGTGGTTGGGCGCTGAGCAAAGTGGCGAAGCTCAAGTTCAGCTGACTGGCTGCCCGGGCACCTGATGCGAAGCAGTCACCTGCTTCGCTCATCATCAAGCGCCTTTGATGTCGTCGATTTTCGCAGCCACAGAGCGCAGCTCGTCCGCAACCACATCGATGGACCGGATGTGCGCCGTGACATCGATCTCGCGCTGTGAACCTCGCGCCTCCATGAAGCGGGCGTGGCCGCTCATGGCCTGACTGAGTTTTTCCAGATGATCGGCTGTTCGGACCAGATCCGACTTGATGCTGTGAAGCGTCTCCATGGTGCTAAAGGCCTTCCTTGTCTATTGCTTCATCGGTCCCGTGAGCATCGCCTCAGGGCCGGGTGAAACGCAACAGATTTGTGGAAGGCCCGTCCTTGAGAGAGCTCTGAAAAGCTTGTGCGATCCCTGCAGTGGCGTCGGAGGTTCAGCTTTTTTCCCGCACCTGCAATACCGAACCCTTGTCGTCGGTCACCAGCAATCCGCTGGTGTGAGTGCCGTCTGATTGCTGCTCGGCAAGTGGCACGTCCGAGGAGCGAAAGATGCTGCGGCCCTGTTCACCGGTTTTAAGTGTGACCAGCTTGCCATTCTGATAGAAGAATTGCGTGTTGTTGGCGTTCTTTTGCATGGTGTGTAGTTCCTGGCCGAGTCGCGGTGTGATGCCCCATTGGCAGGTTCACTTTCTCAGCGTTCAGCCGCCCATGCTACTGGCAGAAATATCAGGTGCTCTGTATGCCACCCGCTCAGGCTTCGTCCGGCAACCGTCCTGGGCTGAAGAAAAACGAGGCCACCACCACCGCCGTGATCACGCCTGTAGCATCTGCAAGAAACAGCAGCAAAGCACTGCTATCACCCTGCGCCAGGTGTTTGCCTAGCGCAAAGTCCACACCATGCGGGCATGCGGCGATCATGAGCAGCATGGCGGCCAGCAGGCCAGAAAGCAGCTTCATGTAGGCCCTGCCGAATGCCAGGCCATAAGCCCAGAACACGAAAATACAGAGCACGGCGAGGCCGGTGGAGGTTGCATATTGGGCGAGTAGGTCCAGCCACCAGAGCATGGGGTTCTCCTGAGCAAAGCCGGCCGGTGATGCCGTGATGTTAATCAGAAGCAGGGCAGAATGAATTCGTTCCTTGGGTCACAACAATTAATTGCTGCTACCGGGCGCCAGTAAACAAGCTGCTATGTGTGTTTGTTGTTGCTGGCGCGTTGGTGCTGTGTCAATTGCGCGAAAATTCAGCTGCAAGACCTTGGTTGATTAGAAACCCGGCGCAACCCTCGCTAGAATGCAGCGTATCCCTGACGGCCAATTGCAAATGCCTACTTTTCGTATCTTTCTCACCTCTGCGTTAGTTGCCACTCTTGTCGGCTGCGCAACGCCCGGCAAACCCACTGCCAGCAAGCTGACCAAAAAAACACCGCAGCAGTATGCTGCCTGTGTCCTGCCCAAGTGGCAGGCCTTGGCACCCCAGGCCACACAGAAGTCGATTGCCCACGGTTACCGGCTGACGGCATCCAGTGCGGTGGCAAGTGACGATGTGCTGGACGTGGTCGACGCTCGCGAGGGCAGCCGCGCGACCTTCTACAAGGGCAGCTTCCTGTCTGGCGACAAATTGCGCCAGGCGGCCAAGGAATGCCTGGACTGAATCGGTACCCGCGAGCCTGGGCCCCTTTGCGCCCCGGTCGCGCCACAAGACCGTTGCTGCAGCGGGGCATGTACTGTCCGGCGTTCAGCGCTCCCGCATGAAGAAACCGGCGACGAACTTGCGGAAGGTTTCCAGGCTCTTGAAGTCGGCGTAGCGCTTGAAGTTTTCGGTGTCCGGCTCTGGCCCGATGGGCTGTTCCAGTAGCGACACTGACAACACCCTGTCCTGGTCCGAGGTCAGCACCAGCTCATCCATCACCTGGCCGCCGATCACTGGCCGGCGCATCTGCACCTTGACGCCTTTGCTGGCCATCCAGTCGATCAGCGACACCAGGGCCTTGAGCGGTTCGCGCTCTTCATCGCGATACACCGGGAACAGATGCGAACGGGACAGCACCGGCACGCTGGCCACGTGGATCAGCTCATAGAAATGGCTGCCGGCGCTGGTCGGCGAGTAGATCATCAGCGCCAGCAAGGGCCCGGTGGTGCGGCTACCGCCCCAGTACAGGTGGTGCCCCTGGAAGTCGAAGCCGTCTTCACTGCGGTTGTTGAACAGCTTGCGCCCTTTGATCTGGTCGACGCAGTCCAGCATCAACCCATGGCGGCGATGGTTGCCGAACACGGTGGCTTCGCGCAGACGGGACTTGAGCATCATCATGTGCTTCATGTCCAGCCGGGTTTCCAGGTAGTTGCTGGCAGGTACCCGTTCCAGCAGCGGGTAGCGGCTGGCCACGCTGCGCAATTCGGCAAACTGCGTGGTCAGGTCTTTTTTCAAGTGGGTGGCGTAGAGATTGAGGCCACTGGTTTCTATCCAGGTCAGTAACAGCGACAGCAGGCGCTGCTGTTCGCGCCGCTCGTTACCATCACTGGTGGCACTGGCGTTACTGGCGCGAAAGTCACCAATCAGGCGCAATGGCGTGTCGGGCGGTAGCCAGGCGGCGGGTGGCGCAGGGTCGTCTTCGCGCTCGGAAGCCTCCCGCTCGTCCTTGGTGAACGGGCAGCCAGCCGCGTGCTCGGCGGTGCCTGGGTTGTTCTTGAGGAACAAGGTGCCGGTGCTGCCGTTAAGGGTGACATTGAGCACCGGCAAGGCGTCGTTGCGGCAGTCACAGGCCAGCCACTGGTTGGCGTTGCGCACCTTCATCAGTAGCTGGTTGGCCTGCAGCAGGCGTGGGCCGACGAGGCTGCCGGTAGCAAAGCCGACCAGCAGCTCCTCTTCGGCGGAGGTCAGGCTGCGCACCTGCGCAGCGGTTTTGTCGATGATTCGCATGAAGCAGCTCCAGGCTACGAGCCTCAAGCTTCAAGCAAAGTCGCGCCGCTTTCAACTTGCCGCTGGGTTACCGCCGAACATCTTCGCGGCGCGGGCACGAATTTCATCAGGGCTCAGGTCCTCCTTATGGGTGGAGACGAACCAGATATTGCCGAACGGGTCCTTCAGGGTGCCGCTACGGTCGCCGTAGAACTGGTCGGTCAAGGGGTGCAACTGGGTGCCGCCAGCCGCCAGGGCCCGGGCGTATACCTTGTCGCAGTCCTCGACATACAGGTGCAGGCCCACGCCTGCGCCACTGAGCTTCTGGCTGGCGGTAAGGCCGCCCTCCATGTCGCAGGGGTCGCCCAGCATCAGCGACGAGTCACCGATCCTCAATTCGGCATGGCCCACGCGCCCACCAGGGGCATCGAGGCGGAACATCTCGACCGCACCAAAGGCCTCCTTGTAGAACTCGATGGCTTTGGCGGCGTCGTTGATGGCCAGGTAGGGGGTGATGCTGTGCTGGCCTTCCGGGATGGGTTTGACTGCCATGTTCGACTCTCCTTTGCGGTGGGCGCCGGAGGGCGCCCTGTTGCTTAGAGTCGTTTGCGCCGATGGAAAATCGACAATGGCGCTAGATCGATTTTCTATAAGTGCGGCCGTCAGAAGATGTAGTCGGTGGTCAGGAAGCTCGATTGGCGGTTACGGATGATTTCGCTGATCAGTGCCTTGTTGGCCTCCTGGAAGCGGGTGGCGACCAAGGTGCGGATAGAGAAGACACGCAAGGCGTCATGCACCGACAGGGTGCCTTCGGCGCTGTTCTTGCGGCCGTTGAACGGGTAGGTGTCCGGGCCGCGCTGGCATTGAGCATTGATATTAATGCGCCCCACCTGGTTGGCGAAGATGTCGACCAGGCTGCCGATGGTCGCCGGGTCGTTGCCGAACAGGCTCAGCTGCTGGCCGTAGTCGGAGTCCAGCACGTAGTCGATGACGGTTTGCAGGTCGCGATATGGCACTACGGGTACCAGGGGGCCGAACTGCTCCTCGTGGTACACGCGCATTTCGTGGTTCACCGGGTACAACAGGGCCGGGTAGAAGAACGACCCGCGGTTTTGCCCGCCACCTTCGTTCAGCACGCGCGCGCCCTTGGCTGTGGCATCGGCGACCAGGCCGTCGAGGTAGTCGACTTTGCCGGGCTCCGGCAATGGCGTCAGCGCGACGCCCGGTTCCCAGGGCATGCCGGGCTTGAGCGCGGCCAGTTTGCGCTGGAACTTGTCGAGGAAGGCGTCGACCACGTCCTCGTGGACGAACAGGATCTTCAGTGCCGTGCAGCGCTGGCCGTTGAACGACAGCGCGCCGGTAACCGCTTCTTCGACGGCGTTGTCGAGGTCGACCTGCGGCAGCACGATCCCCGGGTTCTTGGCATCCAGGCCCAGTGCGGCGCGCAGGCGGTGGGGACGTGGGTGCAGCTTTTTAAGGTCGCTGGCAGCCTTGTGTGTACCGATGAAGGCGAACACATCGACGTTGCCGCTGGCCATCAGCGCGCTCACCGTTTCCCGGCCGCGGCCATAGATCACGTTGATCACACCCGGCGGGAAGCTGTCACGGAAGGCTTCGAGCAACGGTCGGATCAGCAGCACACCGAACTTGGCCGGCTTGAACACTACGGTGTTGCCCATGATCAGCGCCGGGATCAGCGTGGTGAAGGTTTCGTTCAGTGGGTAATTGTAGGGCCCCATGCACAATGCCACGCCCAGGGGCGCGCGGCGGATCTGGCCGAGGGTGCCCTGTTCCAGCTCGAAGCGGCTGGAGCGGCGGTCGAGATCCTTGAGGGCGTTGATGGTGTCGACGATGTAGTCGCAGGTGCGGTCGAATTCCTTTTCCGAATCCTTGAGGTTCTTGCCGATCTCCCACATCAGCAGCTTGACCACCGCTTGGCGCTGCTCGCGCATGCGTGCCAGGAAGGTTTCGACATGCTGGATACGTTCGGCCACACGCATGTTCGGCCAGGCACCGCGGCCCTTGTCGTAGGCCTGTACGGCGGCGTCGAGGGCGGTGAGGGCGGTGTCGGCATCGAGCAGCGGTGCGCTGCCCAGCACCACCTGGCGTTCATCAGCACCCTCCTTGAGCCATACCGGACTGCGTACCGTGGCCAAGGGGCCGTCCCAGCGCCTGAGCTCGCCGTTCACCAGGTAATCTCGTTGTTCCAGAGGGGCTCCCAGGCGCCAGGTTTCAGGGATGTTCTCGGCGCTGGGGAAGAGTGAATCGAGCAGACGGTCCATAGGTACTGCACCTCACATTGCGGGGCTGGTTTCAAGCCGGGTGAATCGCTTCAGCTGCGAGCATGCACCGGCCGCCGGAAAAACACCAGTCTGGCTCAAGCGGACCGTGTGTGCTTGCCAAATGGGCCAGCAGGCACCCTGTAAGGCGTTCAGGCAATTTGATGTTTCTTTTATGCAAACAAGATATCAAATGCTAATTATCAATAGCCAAGTTGTAATGAAATGCCGCGTGTGTCGGCACGCTTATAGCAAACTTGCGATTGGCATGGGTTTTCACGCAGGAAATTTGACGCCATCAAACTTGATCTAAAGTCAGCCAGAAGCCGCTTGCCAAAGCGTTTGCAGGTATCTTAAATTGTTACTGAATGTGATAGGCAAGTTTCAGGGCAAACTATAAAAATCAAGGCGTTAAGTGTTTTTGCTGATTTTTTCTCTTTTTCAGATAGACCATAGAGCACACTTCAAAGGACGTCGAAGAAGAAATGAAAGAGACCTTGACGGCTGTGGCGCGAAAGCTCCTGTCACCCTCCATGCGCTACGAAATGAGGCTGCTGGCCAGCAAAGTTCGGGAAATGGCGGCGCGTGCCTGTTTCTGGCGTTGGGAAGTAGCCAGGTTTCGGCTACAGCAGGAAAGCCCTTACGAAATTCTCTACATCGGCCGCAAGCAACAGCGGGAAATGGCCAAGCTGTTGATCGGTGGCAAGGGCCAGGGCAGCGCTTCTATCGTGGACAGTGCAAGTGCGACGGCGGCTGCCAACCATGTCGTGGTCATCAGCGAAATGCCCTCGTCGGGGGCGCTGTCAGTGCCCCATTACCTGAGCGCCGTAGTGCCGCTGGGCCGCTCGCTGGAGGACATCACGGCGCGCTACGACAGCGAACTGCGGCGCAGCATTCGCAAGAATCGCCCGCTGTACCGGATGCGCCAGGCCCTCTCGGACGACGAGATCGCCATGGCAGACCGTGAGCTGCTGCGCCCCTATGCCACCGCCAGGCAGGGTATCCATGCTGCGCAGTTCCCCACGGAAGAAGTGTTCCGCATTGCCAAAAGCGTCGGCAGGCTCGACCTGATCACGTTGGGTGACGAAGTGATCGGCTGCCATTTGGGTTGCGAAGTGGTGCGCGGTGGGAAGCGCTACTGGAGCACGTTGCGTTTCGGCTATTGCGAGGCGGTGTTCAGTGATGCCAAGAGGTTGCGCGAGGTCAATTCGATTACCACTTTCATGGCGCTTGAATGGGCCTTGGAGCAGGGCTTCGATTATTACGACATCGGCCTGTGCCTGGCGCGCCCGGACGACGGCCTGCTGAAATGGAAGCGCCGTCGCGGGGGGGACATCGACTCTTTGGGCAACCATGCCTACCTGTTTGTTCGCTTGCCCAAGACCGGTACGGCGAAGTTCTTGTGGGATACCCCGATGTTTGCAGTGGAGGGCGACAAACTCACGCTGCACCTGGGGTTGCCGGAGGGCCCGAGCGATGAGGAGGTTGCCAGCCGTTACCACGAGATGGTGTTTGGCGGCCTGCACAAGATTTATCTCTATGGTGGCAGGAGTGCGGGTGAACCGTTCGTGGAAACCCTGCGCAGCCGGTACGCCAGCCTGCAGTCGCCGCCCACCATGGAAAGAGTCACATGCAACTGAGTGGTTGCCAGGGATGCATTGATCTGGCGCTTGACGCCAGGGTTTAGACTTCGTCATCAGGGGAGGACGCTTCATGGGAAGCGACATCTCGCAGTTCAGTGCATCGCCCGAAACCAAGCAGCACACGTGGACATTGGCCGCCTACCGCTACATGGCGCGCAAGCGGCTGGGCAAGAACACGGCCCTCGACCTCAAGAGCATCGCCACCAAGAGTTGGGACATTGCCCCGGGCGAAACCAGGGTGTCGCCGCCGGCCATTTTCCTGCCTGGCCAGTTGGAGCGGGTAACGGGCTGGGAGGGCAAGCGTTTTTACCCCTACGTGCATCCTGCTCGCACCATGGAGGGCGGCATCAGCACGCTGGAAGGGCCAACCCGCGGCTATCTGATCAAGGATGTATGGCTGGTCGATGGCGCGTTGTACAAGGGCAAGGCCAGCCACTGGCTGTCGCAGAAGCCCAATACCTTCCCGACAATCATCGTGGACAACGAAATAGACCGCGCCGCCATTTACTGCACGCAAAACGGCAATTCGTGGTTCGGCACCTGGCTGATGGAAGATTGCCCAACCTATGCGCTGGCCTGTAACGAGGGCATACCGGTGACCACTGCGCCATCGGCCAGGTACCCGCTGTTCACCCAGGCGCCGGCCTATGAAGACTGGCTGGGCATGCAGCCGCTGCGGCTGCGCAGTGCGTTTTTCCGTGAGCTGGTGCTGTTCGATGATCACGGCAACAACCGCAGCCGGCATGCCCGCTACCGAGCCATGGGCGATAAACTGCTGTCGCACGTGGCGCATGCCCCACACCCAGGAGTATTCCTGCTACGCGGCGGTGACGGTGACCTGCGCCTGTTGCGCAACGAGCTGGAGCTTGCCGAGCACCTGCGTGTGACCCGTGGTTTTCGCGTCGTCAATCCGCTGAAGTCCGACGTACCGAGTATTGTTGCGGCCTGTGCCGGGGCCAGAGTGGTCATCGGCGTGGAGGGCAGCCAGTTGGTGCACGGGGTGAATGTGCTTCAGCCTGGCGGCTGCCTGCTGACCTTGCAGCCGCCGAACCGTTTTGTCAGCTACTACAAGTACCTGACCGACCGTGACTACCAGCATTTTGGCTTTGTGGTCGGCATACCGGAGGGTGATGGCTTCGTGATTGATATCGGTGAAGTGGAGCGGACGCTGGACCTGTTTCCACAGGTAAACGTGTAGTATCGGTGCATGTCAGCAGCGAGTGGGCAAGGGGATGATCGAGGTTTCGCGGTTCTGGCGTGACCCTGCATTACCCTTTGTCGAAGCGCGGCGGGTAGGGGACGGGCGGCAGGTGTGCTACGCCGCGCACTCCCATGAGAGCTTTTCGATCGGTGTGATCACCGGCGGGCGAAGCACCTACCTCAACGGTGACCTTCGCATCCAGGTAGGGGCCGGTACCACCGTGCTGATGAACCCGGGCGTTGTGCATACCTGCAATCCCATCGACGGTGAGCCCTGGTCTTACCTGATGCTGTTCGTCGACCTCCCCTGGTTACAGGCGCAAGGCTTTGAATTGCCGACGCAAACCTGGAGTGACTCGCCTGCGTTGTACCAACGGTTATTGCAGGCGTTTGCAGACCTGTTCGATGCGGGTGTGCCTGACCGGGAAGGCCGCCTGGCCGCGCTGTTCGGCTCATTGCCGGGCTTTCTCGGCGCCAATGCCCGTGTCAGTGACGAAGGCCACCCACGGCTGGACGCGGCAGCAGCGTTCATACGCGCTCATCGCAGCGATCCGCTGAGCCTGGCAGATATCTGCACAGCGTGCGGCCTGTCGCGCGCCTACCTGATTCGTGCCTTTCGCCAACATTACGGGCTGACACCGCATGGCTATCTGCTCGACCAGCGCGTTCAGCTGGCCAGGGCGCAGTTGCGTCAGGGGCGGGCGATTGCCGAGGTTGCGCAGGAGGCCGGTTTTGCCGACCAGGCGCACTTGCAGCGGGCGTTCAAAAAGCATTTGGCTGCGACGCCGGGTCATTACCGCAATGCCACCGGGGTCAGATAACCAGGTACACAGCGCTGCCCGCCAGCAAAACCGCCAACCCTCGATTGAGCAGGCGCATGTGCCGTGGGTTGCTCAGGTACTGACGAATCACGCTGCCGGCCCATGCCCAACTGGCCACCGAAATGAAACAGATCGGCCCGTAGATCCAGGTGAACAACCACAGCAAGTGCTGCTCACCGCCGGTATAAGCGCCGACCCCGGCCACTGCCGCCAGCCAGGCCTTGGGGTTCAGCCATTGCATGGCCGCGCCGTGCCAGGCCGAGGGGGCGGGTGTTGAGTGCGCGCCAGTCAGCTGGCCATCGTCGCGGGCCAGTTTCCATGCCATGTACAGCAGAAACATCACCCCACTCCAGTGCAGCAGCACGCTCAACACAGGCCAACGCAGCAGCAGCTGGTGCAGGCCCAGCCCGACCAGCACCAGCAACAGACAGAAGCCCAGAGTGGCGCCGGCGACATGCGCCAGGCTGGCACGTAAGCCATGGCTGGCGCCGCTGCTCAGGGCAACGATGTTGACCGGGCCGGGGGAGATTGACGCCGCCAGTGCGAAGGCGGCCATGGACAGGGACAGGCTCATGTGAGAGATCCGGGTAGTTGCAAGGAACCCTGAGTTTCAGCTGTTGGTTGTCTAGAGTATTGAATAAAAGTACCCCCAATGCGGACCCACACGCGTTACAGGTTTTGTAATAGTTTTGCGCTATCAGAGAAAACTGCTGTGCCTGTAGGATTATTTTCCCAATTTTCTATCAAGGTATATATGAGCACCTTCGCGGAGCCCCCCAGTCTCTGGCCTCTCAGGCCGTCCCCCCTCTGTCCTCGTGACGCTTCCTTCGTGAGTACCCGCTAATGGAATGGCTAGCCGATCCCACGGCCTGGCTAGGCCTGTTGACGCTTATCGTCCTTGAGCTGGTGCTGGGTATCGACAACCTGGTGTTCATTGCCATCCTGGCAGACAAGCTGCCACCGCATCAGCGCGACCGCGCGCGGGTGATTGGCCTGAGCCTGGCATTGATCATGCGCCTGGGCCTGTTGGCCAGTATTTCGTGGATGGTCACCCTCACCGCACCTTTGATCGACGTGTTCGGCAAGAGCTTCTCTGGCCGTGACCTGATCATGCTGTTCGGTGGTGTGTTCTTGCTGTTCAAGGCCACCATGGAGTTGCACGAACGCCTGGAAGGCCATGTGACCCAGGCCAGTGGCACGCTGCGCCATGCCGCATTCTGGCCTATCGTCGCCCAGATCGTGGTGCTGGACGCGGTGTTCTCGCTGGATGCGGTGATCACGGCAGTGGGCATGGTCGATGAGCTGTCGGTGATGATGATCGCGGTGATCTTCTCGATCGGTATCATGATCGTTGCCAGCAAGCCGCTGACCCGCTTCGTCAACGCCCACCCCACGGTGATCATGCTGTGCCTGGGCTTCCTGATGATGATCGGCTTCAGCCTCACCGCCGAGGGCCTGGGCTTCCATATCCCGAAAGGCTACCTGTACGCAGCGATTGGCTTCTCGATCCTGATCGAGGTGTTCAACCAGCTGGCCCGTGCCCGCCGCAAGCGCAGCTTGCAGCAGCACCGGCCGCTGCGCGAGCGCACCGCACATGCCGTGCTGCGCCTGCTGGGCGGTCGCCGGGTCGAGGCTGACGAGGTGGGCGAGGAAATCGCCGACCTGGTCGAAGGTGGCGAGGAACAGGTGCTGTTCGACCGCCGTGAGCGGGTAATGATCAGTGGCGTACTCAACCTGGCCGAGCGGCCGATCCGTACGGTGATGACCGCACGTGCCGAGGTCGATGTGATCGACCTTGCGCAACCGGCCGAAGCCATTACCCAGGCCCTCGCCAACTCGCCGTACTCGCGCCTGCCGTTGATACGTAATGGCCGTGTCGACGAACCACTGGGCTTCGTGCACAAGAAGGAGCTGCTCAAGGAGTTGTTGTCGGGCCACCAGCCGGAGTTGGAAGGCATGGTACGGGCGCCGTTGAACCTGCTGGAGAGCTTCAGCATCCTCAATGCCCTGGAGCAGATGCGTGGGCAGTCGACCCACATCGCCTTTGTGGTCAACGAGTTCGGTGACTTCACCGGCCTGCTGACCATGACCGACATCCTTGAGTCGATTGCCGGTGAACTACCGGACGCGAGCGAGGTTGAAGGCCCCGGTATCGTCCAGGAGGGTGAAGGCTTTGTGGTGAGCGGTGCACTGAACCTGAGCCAGGTGCAGGCACGTACCGGCTTCAGTGCCCGTGCCACCGACGATTACCAGACCCTCGCAGGTCTGGTGATGAGCCTGCTCGACCGCCTGCCGATGGTGGGGGATCGCCTGGCCTGGAATGGCTGGACGCTGACCGTGGAGGCGGTTGAAGAGCGGCGGGTGCGCCAGGTTCGGCTTATACCGAACGGCGACGCTGACGCAGCAGGTGCTTGAAGCCTTCGAGCACCAGTACCAGCACCGCGGCCCAGATCGGCAGGTAAGTCAGCCACTGATCCGGGCCGATGGTTTCGCCCAGCAGCAGCGCCACCCCCACCAGCAGCACGGGCTCGACGTAGCTGAGCAGGCCGAAGAGGCTGAATGGCAATAAGCGACTGGCCAGCACGTAGGCGATCAGGGCCGAGGCGCTGATGGCCCCAAGGACCGGGATCAGGGCATACAGGCCCGGGTGAGCCTGCAGGTCGCCGGACGAAAGCGGGCCCTGGATCACGAAGTACAGCGCCCACGGCAGCAGCAGGCACATGTCGCACCACAGGCCACCCAGGTGGTCGGTGCGGCAACGCCGGCGCAGTACGAAGTAGATCGGGTAGCCGATCGTCACCAGCAGGGTTTCCCAGGCAAAACTGCCATTCTGGTACAGCTCGTGGCCTACGCCCAGCGCGGCGCAGGCCACGGCTACCTTCTGCAGGCGCGACAGGCGCTCGCCATACACCAGCCGCCCGGTCAGCACCATGGCCAGCGGTAGCAGAAAGTAGCCCATCGACACTTCCAGGCTGCGCCCGTGCAGGGGCGCCCAGAGGAACAGCCACAACTGCACGCCCATCAGCCAGGACGTACCGACCATGCCCAGCAACAGCACGGGCGTGCGTTTTACCCGGGCCAGCAGCTCGCCTACCCGTTTCCAGTCCTTCGAGACAAGCATGAACAAGGTGAGGCAGGGCAGCGTCAGCAGGGTGCGCCAGCCAAAGATCTCTTCGCCATCGAGTGGCGTGAGCAGTGAGGTATAGAAGTACATCACAGCGAACAGACAGGACGCCATGACCGATGAAACAATGCCTTTTGACACAAATGCCTCGAATGGGGAGTTGAGCGGTTGGATCAGCCGCGCATGATCTCAGGGGGCGCGCCTTGCGGCAACCGTGACGCGCCCGGATGTGAGGCCAATGCCTCAAGGAACTGCGCCGCGGGCATGGGCCTGGCGAACAGGTAGCCTTGCTGGAAGTCCACGCCATGGCGGGCCAGGTAGTCGCGCTGGGTGTCGGTTTCGACACCCTCGGCAACGATGCCAAGGCCCAATTTGGCAGATAGCTCGATGATGGTTTCGAGGATGTGCACGGACAGCGCATCGCCGCCGATCATGGCAACGAAGCTCTGGTCGATTTTCAGGTAGTCGACCTTGAACTGGCGCAGGTAATTGAGGCTGGATTGCCCGGTGCCGAAGTCGTCGAGTGCAATCATCACCCCCATGGCATGCAGTTTCTCGAACAGTTCCAGGGTCACCGGGGTGGGCTCGATCAGCTTGCGCTCGGTCAGCTCCAGGGTCAGTACCACCCGGCCAGGCGGGAAGTGCTGCAGGAAGGTGCGGCAGTCGTCCAGCAGGCGCAAGTCGCGGCAGTGGTCGGCGGTGATGTTGACCCCGATGTGAAAGCCATCCTCCAGCAGCCCAATGTAGGGCGCGAGGCTCTGGGCAGTGTGCATCATCAGCGCCCGGGTCATGGCGACGATCTGCCCGCTGTGCTCGGCATAGGGGATGAACAGGTCAGGGCGAACCAGGCCTTCTCGCGGGTGGTTCCAGCGCATCAGCACCTCAGCACCGGCCCAGCGGTAATCGCCCTTGCGCACCACCGGCTGGAAGTACGGCAGGAATTCGTCAGCCTGCAGGGCCCGATCCAGCTCGGCGCGGGGCGAGGTGGCGCGGCGAATCTGCCAGCGGCAGACCAGCGCGGCCACGGCCCCCAGTACCAGCAGCAGGCTGAGCAGGGCAGGGTAGTGGCTGCGCAGCAACTGGCCTTGCTTGTCGGCGCTGTAGCCGCCCTGCACGCTGAACGGGTAACGCGTCGAGCCCAGCAACACGTTGGCACTGGCTGCGACAGGTGGTGCGCCTATGTGTACAACGCCGTCCTTGCCCATCCAGGCGTTGCCCACGCGTATTTGCAGCTCTTCATCCGGGCCGATCAGGCGCAATGCGGTCAACAAATGGTCGCCATCCACCGTGGTGATCGCGCCGTTGTCGCCGTCGCTGGCGCGGTACACCAACAGCGGATGCCCCGGGGTGACCGAGTTGCCGTCCATCAGCCACAGCTTGCCATCGGTGTAATCGCTGGCGTTGACCGGCTCGTCGAATTCGCCGAACAGCGAGGTGCAATAAAGGTTGTTGTGCCTGAACAGGTTGGTCGAGCGCACGAAGGCATTGCGGGTCACCTGGGCACGCAGCGTAAGCTGGACCTGGTCGCAAGGGCTGGCAGTCAGGGGGAGTAGCGCATTGGCAGCACGGGACAGGTTGTCGAGGATGCGTTCGACGTGCTCCACCGCCTGGCGGGTGGTGGCCTGGCTGCTGGCCTGCATCTCGCGCTCTACTTGCCAGTTCATCACGGCAAGGCCGCACAATACCGGCAGCACGCCGACGACCCAGGGCAGCAGGTTGCGCCAGCTCAGGTGGGCGCGGCGTTTGGCGGTAAGAGGCATGCGGGAATGATCTGTGTGAAGGGTAACGAGAGGATAGCCGCTTGTCGGGACACGCGGCCAACTAAAACGCGACAAACGTTTTTACGCAATGTAGAATCCATTTACGAATACAACAATAAGGTCCTTCAATACCGAAGGATCAAGCCCGCCGAGAATGGGTCCATATGACATACCATGGGTTCAAGCTGATCATAGGTGACTTCCTCGCCCGCAGCGTGCGAGGTATTCCCTGCGCCCCGCCGTTCCTGTCCCACATCCTACGCAATCAATAATATTTCGCTGCAGATGAGGACACGAACATGGCTGATATCTTCGACAATCCAATGGGCCTGATGGGCTTCGAATTCATCGAACTGGCTTCGCCGACCCCAGGCGTACTTGAGCCGGTCTTCCAGATTCTGGGCTTCACCAAGGTGGCCAGCCACCGTTCCAAGGATGTGCACCTGTACCGCCAGGGTGGCATCAACCTGATCCTGAACAACGAACCCAAGAGCATCGCCTCGTACTTCGCGGCCGAACACGGCCCGTCGGTGTGCGGCATGGCGTTCCGTGTGCGCAATGCTCATGAGGCCTATGCCCGTGCCTTGGAACTGGGCGCCCAGCCGGTTGAAATCGAAACCGGGCCGATGGAGCTGCGCCTGCCGGCAATCAAAGGCATCGGGGGTGCGCCGCTGTACCTGATCGACCGCTTCGACGAAGGCAGCTCGATCTACGACATCGACTTCAACTTCATCGAAGGTGTTGACCGCAACCCGGTGGGTGCCGGCCTGAAAATCATCGACCACCTCACCCACAACGTTTATCGCGGGCGCATGGCCTACTGGGCTGGCTTCTACGAGAAGCTGTTCAACTTTCGCGAAATCCGCTACTTCGATATCAAGGGTGAGTACACCGGCCTGACGTCCAAGGCCATGACCGCTCCCGATGGCATGATCCGCATTCCGCTCAACGAAGAGTCGTCCAAGGGTGCAGGCCAGATCGAAGAGTTCCTGATGCAGTTCAACGGCGAAGGTATCCAGCACGTGGCCTTCCTGACCGACGACCTGCTCAAGACCTGGGATGCCCTGAAGGGCTTTGGCATGCGCTTCATGACTGCGCCGCCGCAAACCTACTACGAAATGCTTGAAGAGCGGCTGCCTGGTCACGGCGAGCCGGTCGACCAGTTGCAAGCACGCGGCATCCTCCTCGATGGTGCCTCGCAGCCCGAAGACAAACGCCTGTTGTTGCAGATTTTCTCGGAAACCCTGCTCGGCCCGGTGTTCTTCGAGTTCATCCAGCGCAAAGGGGACGATGGCTTTGGTGAAGGCAACTTCAAGGCGCTGTTCGAATCCATCGAACGTGACCAGGTACGCCGCGGTGTGCTGAGCACCGACTGATGCCCTCTGGGTAGCGCCGCCTTCATGTAGCATTGGCGGCTCTATCTCTGCTGCTGGAGCGTCCCCTGAACAGGCCCAGATAGACGATCAGGCCGGTCACGGTCCCCACCAGCATCAACGAGGGCAGGATCTGCAGCATGGACTGGCGGATTTCCTGGGCGGTGGAACCTTGCGCGTAGCCGCCTTTTACCCTGTACCCATATTTGGCCGATAACGCGGTTGCGAGAAACTCGGACTGGGAAGGGCGCTGTGCGTCACGGCTATCGCCTTCGCTCCAGATCCAGCGGTCGCCAAACTCCACCAGCAGCGTCAGGCCATCCTGAAAACCATCCAGTTCATTGCGCAGCTGTGAGGCATAAGCGGTCACGATTACGCCGCTTTCGTTGCCTTGCAGGTAAAAGTTGACCAGCAGTTTGCGGCGCCTGTCAGGTTGCCCATAGGACAGTTCGACCTGTTGGCCCGATGAGGCGAAGGCAGATAAGTAGTCCAGTGAGTCTGAAGTGCTGCTGCAGTAGGCTTCATTGCCCTTTACCAGGGTCAACGACCTGAGCATGGAACGGCTCACGACCTGCTCCTGTAAAGCGCTGTTAACGCTTTCGCAGGGCTTGCCTGCCAGTGGCAGGGTGCGCTGGGCAGCCTCTTGCAGTCGATTCAATGCCTGGTCAATGCTGAAAACCGCTTCCTGAACGGAAATGGCCGCGTTTTCCTCAAGCTTCATTTCCAGTTGAACAATCATCACCAACAAACCGGAAATAACAGGCACCAAGCCTACAGTGGCGAGCAGCAGGAGCTCCCGCAGGCGGCGCCCGGCGTGCATGATTTTCAACATGGTGCATTAGTTCTCCGGGCAGAAGCTGTTCGTGGTGTACAGCTGAGCCCAGAGCCTATGCATTCGATGACCTGCCGGCTGTAGTCCGCGTGCAGTCTGCGCGACAGGAAAACCAGAAGGCTGATGTAAGGCTTTACTTAGCGTTGAGTTTCTCCAGTACTTTCTCGGCGAGCAGCGCAGTGGAATCAGGGTTCTGACCGGTGATCAGCAGACCATCCTCGACGACGTATGGCTTCCACGGCTCATCATGTTTGCTGTACTCCCCGCCCCGGCCACCTAGCTCTTTTTCTGTCGAGAAAGGCACCACCTTGTCCAGCTCGACCAGTTGTTCCTCAATGTCGGAAAAGCCGGTCACTTTGCGACCCTTCAGTAGAAGGCTGTTGTCGCTGAGCTTGATGTTAAGCAGGCCGGCCACGCCATGGCAGACCGCTGCAACAATGCCGCCTTTTTCGTAGACCTTGCGCGCCAGCTCCTGCAGCGGCTTGTTCTCGGCAAAGTCGTACATCACTCCATGCCCACCGGTGTAATAGATGACGCTGTATTCGTCGGCCTTTACCTGGCCAGGGCTCAAGCTGGTACCCAGTCGCGTCATGAAGGCTTTGTCGTCATACCATTGCCAGTCCAGATCGGGAGCCATCTGCAGGCTGTGTGGGTCGATAGGGACATAGCCACCTTGTGGGCTGACATAATCGACCGTGTAGCCGGCCTTTTCGACTTTCTCGACAAAGTGCACTGCTTCACCCAGCCATAGCCCCGTGGCCCGTTTCAGGGTCGGATACTTGGCTGTATTGGTCAGCACTACCAGCATTTTCTTGCTCATGACCACGCTCCCGTCGGCAACCTGAATGGGCCGTTGCTCCCTGGCCCGGAGAAAACCTAATCAGCATAGCTGCCAGGCGCACGTACGCCATAGTGCGCAGCTTATGCTGTGCTAATTTGAACGAAACCCTCGGGGGTAGCCTCGGCACTCGTGGTGAATCTTTGCATTGCTGGAGTAACGCTATTGGCCGTACACGGTACGCCGCGCAAACCTGCGCGGCAGCTCCCCTTGAAAACGCCCGTATCGCCCTCGCTCGACCTGATGAGCGATAGAATTGCGCAATTTGACTGGGGGCGTACAACCCTTGGGCCGTTGCCGCGATGGCCGGCATCGTTGCGCATTGCCGTTGACATGATGGTTTTGTCACCGTTTCCCTGCGCAGTGGTCTGGGGGACGGACCTCTGCGTGGTGCACAACGATGGCTATCGGGCGCTGCGGGTCGCCCGACCGGATGCACTAGGCAACGGGTTCGATGCGCTGTGGCGTGATCTCTGGCCGGCAATGGGGCCCTGGGTGTTCAAGGCGCTTGAAGGGCGTTCAAACTTTGTCGAGGACCCGCCCCAGCGTATCGTCAGCGGCGAAGGCAGCGAGCCGCTGTGGTGCGCGTTCGGTTATGCACCACTGCACGATGAACTTGGCAACGTGGCGGGTTTTCTGCACACGGTGATCGAGACCACGGCCAGCGTTGAGGCGCATCATCATTGGCGTGAGCAGGCCCAAGGCTTTGAACGGCAGATAGAGAGGCATGTGGCCGAGCGCGAGCAGATCTGGCAGTTGTCGCGTGATGCAATGATGACGATAACCCCTGAGCTGAGGGTGCATGCCGCCAACCCGGCCTGGTACCGCATCCTGGGCTGGACCCAGGAGCAGGTTCACGATGTGCCGTTACTGGAGCTGGTGCATCCGGCGGATCGCACCGAGGTCCAGGTGGCGGTCTCCGGGCTCCTGCAATACATCGATGCCGAGCAGGTGCAGACTCGCTTGCGCCACCGCGATGGCCATTATCACTGGTTTAGCTGGAGTGCACGGTTCGACGGCAGCCTGCTGACGGCAGTCGGTCGGGATATCACCGAAGACCGCGAGGAGGCCGCGCGTCAGTCTGAAGCACTGATGCGCAACAGTGAACGCATGGAGGTTGTGGGGCAGTTGGCCGGGGGCATGGGCCACGAGATGAACAACCTGCTGTCTGGTATCGGTGGTAGCCTCGAACTGTTGCAGCGGCGCTTGCAGGAGGGGCGCATGGAGCGGATTGAAACCTATGTGGAGGTCGCTCGCGACTCCGTGCTGCGCGCCATGGAGCTGACTCATCGCCTGCTGGCATTCTCTCGGCATCACCCACTTGCACCCAAGACCCTGGACTTCAATCGGCAGTTACGGCAAAGCGAGCCGTTGCTGCTCAAGGCGCTGGGCGCAGAGATGCGCTTGCACTGGCAACTGGATGTCGCGCCGTGGGCGGTATGCCTGGACATTCCCCACCTTGAAAATGCCTTGGTCAACTTATGCGCCAATGCCCGGGAGGCTTGCCTGGAGCGTGGCAATGTTACTGTTCGGAGCGTCAACGAGCGGTTAACGGCCAGTTTTCCCGATGAGGGTGGCCTGCCGCCAGGCGACTATGTGGCCCTGCATGTCGAGGATGACGGCCGTGGCATGTCGGCGGAGGAAATGTCCAGGGCCTTTGAGCCATTTTTCACCACCAAGGCGATCGGACGTGGTTCCGGGCTAGGGCTATCGATGGTGTATGGCTTTGTCGGTCAATCGGGGGGGTATGCGTGGATCGAATCGGCTCCGACCCAAGGCACCAAGGTTTCAATGCTTTTCCCAAGATGCCATGAGCCAGTACCCGAAGAGCCCAAACCCCGGCTGCGCTCCCAACGTATTGCCCAGGGCGAGCGTTTACTGCTGGTGGATGACGAGCTCAACTTGCGTACCGTGATGCGCGAATACCTGACCGAACGCGGTTTTGTGGTCACTGATGCGAGTGACGCCAATACTGCGCTGGAGCGCTTCCGCCTCGATGATCCCTTTGACCTGGTGATTACCGACATCGGTTTACCGGGCGGCTTCAGTGGCCGCCAAGTGGCCAAGGCCATGCGCATGCAGGTCCCTGCTCAGAAGATACTGTTCATCACCGGCTATGCTGACCATTCTGTTGAAGCGCAGTTGCTCGATCAGCCGGGAACGGCATTGATGAACAAGCCGTTTTTGCTGGCGGACCTTGCCGATCAGGCGCTAACCATGCTCGACCAACAATAGGGTTCAGGACTTCGTGAGAATCCGCGCTACCTGCGCCTTTATTTCTTTCAATTCGAACGGTTTGCAGATCAGGTGCATGCCCGCGTCAAGAAACCCCTCGCGGGCCATGGCCGTTTCCGCGTAGCCGGTGATGAACAGCACCGGCAAATGCGGATGCAGGCTGCGTGCAATTTCGGCCAGTTGCCGACCATTCATGCCGGGCAAGCCGATGTCGCTGACCAGTAGATCCACGGGTTGTGCCGAGCGCAGCACTTTAAGGCCTTGGGTGGCGTTGGACGCGCTGTGGCAGGGGAAGCCGCTCTCGCGCAGCGCCTGACACAACAATTGACGGACATGGGGGTCGTCCTCGACGACTAGCACATGACGGCCTCGGGGACCTTGCACAGGTATCGGCTTGCTCGGTTCCCGGGCTTGGCCGATATGGCGCGGCAGGTACAGGTCTACCTGGGTGCCTTGGCCGATCTGGCTGTGCAGCGTGACATGCCCGCGGGACTGCTTGCTGAAGCCATACACCATCGACAGGCCCAGGCCGATGCCCTGGCCGATCGCCTTGGTACTGAAAAAAGGCTCGAAAGCGTGCTCCATCGTACTTCGCGCCATGCCCTGGCCGTCATCTATGATGCTCAGGCGCAGATAGTCACCGGCGCACAGCGCTCCGCTGGTGAATTGTGTGTTCTCGATGTGCTGGTTGCTCGCCTCAATTCGTAACTGGCCGCCATTGGGCATGGCTTCGCTGGCATTGAGCAGCAGGTTGTCCAGGGCATCCTGCAACTGCTTGTTATCGGCTTCTACGGGCCACAGCCCTTTGGCGATGTGCACGTGCAAGGTTACGGCAGGGTTCAGGCAGGCCTTCAGGCGTTTCACCTCAAGCAGGCTGTGCAGGTCGACGCGCTGGCTGTGCAGCGATTGGCGGGAGGAGAACGCCAGCAACCGGTGGGTCAGGCGGGCAGCCCGTGCAACTGCCTCACGGCCCATGCGCAGCACGCTGTCCAAGCCATCGCAGCGGCCTTGATGCAGTCGCCGTTCAATCAGCTCGAAGCTGCCGCCAATGCTGGTGAGCAGGTTGTTGAAGTCATGAGCAACTCCTCCGGCCAGTTGGCCAATGGCTTCCATCTTGCGTGCCTGGTAGTGGGCGAACTCGTTGCGTTCCTGCTCCGGGTCTGACGATGCGACCGGGGTGTTCAGACGCTGCTGCAGGTCCTGCAACTGGTCGCGTGTCAGGTATTGTCGGCGCCGGTTACGCAGGGCAGATTGGGTCATGTGCAGCAGTTGGGCATTGTCGAACGGGGCGACCATCAGCAGAAGATTGCCCACCGGGTGGTTACTCGCGCCCGTGGCCGACCAGGCACCCTGGATCAGCAGCACGATGGGCAGGTCCGACCAGCTTTGTTGCTGGTCGAGGAATGCTTGGAGCAACGCGCTTGGGCCCTGGCTGAACACTTGCTCGGCAATGATTGCCAGGCCTGCGCCTTCAGCCAGGCAGCTGTGCAGGTTGGCCAGGTCGACGGCGCACAGGCTATCGATGCCGGCGGAGGCGAGCAGGCGCGAGGTATCCGCCGCTAATGGCGGAGGTGCCAGAATCAAGGCACGTTCATCCAGCGCCAGTGAATGGGCCAAAACGACTCTCCTGTAGGGCGGCCTGATACCCACTGGACCCTGGGCACACGCTCAGGGTTCAACAATATTCAGGTGTTGCCTACAGGCCCTGTTGTAATACGGGGTCGTCCGGGTTCTGACGCTCCAGCTCGGCCAGCAGCACTTGTACGTTCTGCAATTGCCCGGTCTCTTTCGAGTACTGGATCAGTAGCACCCGCGCCCGGCGGTTGGCCGGTTGCCTGCTGAGCACGGTTTCCAGCTGCTTTTGCGCGGCGTCGAGTTGTTCCAGTTCGTGCAGCGTGACTGCCAGCGTATAGCGGTAGTCGGCGTTGTCCGGGTCCAGTTCGACGGCGCGGGACAAAGCCAGCAAGGCGTACTCGCGCTGCTCGTGGCGGTTCAGCCAGAGCCCCAGCTCGTACTGCAGGAAGGCTGAGTCGGGGCTTAGCGCCAAGGCTTTGCCCAAGACCTGGCGCGAGGCATCGTGGTGGCCCTGACGCTCCAGCAGGCGCACCTGGGTGGCCAGGGCGTCGAGGTTGCCGGGTGCAACCTCCAGCGCTCGCTGTAAGGCCGTGGCTGCCTGGGTGTAGTCGTTTTCGTGCAGGTACAGGCGCGCCAGGTGTACCTGGGCGTCGGCATCCTCGGGTTGTTGCTCGAGCGCCTGCTGGTATTGTTCCAGGGCTGCCTGCAACGGGCCGAAATACAGGCCGATGGCATCGGGATCGAGGCCCAGTAGGGCATCCACGGCAGCAAAGCGCACGCTTTGTTCGTCGTCGTCCAGCAATGGGCCGAGCACCAGGCTGCGCTGCGCCGCCGGCAGCAGGCGGCGGATACCGGCAATGGCCGCACGGCGCACCAGCGGGTCGGCATGCTCCAGGTCCTGGCGGGCGAGTTTCAATGCCTGGGGGGAGGGGTAGTTGGGTAACTCGGCATAAAGTGCAGCGCGGCGGATAGGGGGCAGGTCGTCGCGTTGCAATTGCTGGTACAGCACGCGCGCAGCGCCGGGTTGGCCGTCATGGGCCTGGCGCAGCGCCTTGGCATAGCTGTGTGCAGGCAAGGTGGGCGGGGCTGGCTGCTCATCGCGCCACAGGTAACCGAACAGGGCCGATACCAGGATCAACAGCAGCAGGGCGATCAGGTAGCGGTTGCGTCTGTGCATCGGACGGTCCGTGGCGGCGGGAAGGGCAGAGCTTGGGCCAGCCGGGGGGTAAATGCAACCGAGTGCAGGCACCAAGGCGGTCGCAAGCGTATCTCGCAGGTTCGATGGCCCGAAACAAACGTAGGAGCGAGCGCAGCTCGCGATGCGCCGCGCGGGCGGCGCTCGATTTCGCAGGCGCTGAAGATTTAACGACATAAAAAATGGCCTGGTCGCACTGCATCTGGGACTAATGCCTGCAAATGGCACACTTGTCTCAGTATCGTAGTCTCTTGGCCGTCGCTCCTCATAGCAACTACGTGGCATGCCAAGCCCGACATTCAATCGGCGAAAGCCGATGTGATCGCCTCCACGACGACACGCACTCTGGCCGTGCGCGCCAAGTCTTGGTGCAGCACCAACCACGCCTCGTAGGGCTTGGCCCGACGGCGCTCCGGCCATAGCCGCACCAGCGCGGGATCGCGCCGGGTCAGGTACTCGGGTAACTCGCCTATGGCCAGGCCGGCGCGTACGAAGGTCGCGAGCATCAGGCTCGAATCCAGTTCGGCAACCACGCGACCCTGTGCCCTGGATTCGCCCGCCAGCGTGTCGTCCTGCCGCCCGGTCACACCCTGCTGGTAAAGCGCAATATCGTGATTCGCAAGGCCTTGTCCGGGCTGCGGTTCGCCATGTTTTGCCAGATAGCCTTGGGTAGCATACAGGCCGACTTCCCAGCAGCCGAGTTGGCGAACGATCAAATCCGGCTGCTCTGGCCGCAAGGTACGTACAGCAATGTCAGCCTCCCTCCGCGCAAGATCGAGCAGCCGCGTCGTAGTGCTCAGGATCACCCGCACCTCAGGATGGATGGCGCGCAGTTGTTCAATGGCAGGAACCACGAAGTCCACCGCCAGCGCGTCGGTGGTGGTCACGCGAACCTCACCGGCCGCGCGCGCATCGGCACCTTCGCCACGGCGCTCGAAGGAGACGGCCATGCGCTCCATATCCTCGGCCATGCGTAGCACTTCCAGGCCGGTGTCGGTCAACATCAAGCCGCCCGTGGTGCGCAGGAACAGCCGACTGCCCAGCGCCCGCTCTAATCCGGTCAGACGCCGGCTCACCGTGGTCTGGTCAATGACTAGTTGCTGCGCCGCTCCGCGCAAGGTACCGGCGCGCTGGACTGCCAGAAATATGCGTACGTCGTCCCAATTCATCACTGCCTCAGTGTTCATGCTGCAAATTTGCAGCCCTATGTAGCTGTTTTGTGCATTTTCACATAGAACGCATATCCGTAGCATGTGGCTCATCCCTTCTGAACCTATAACGCGCAGCCCGCACGCCTGGCTGCCGGGAACTGCCATGCCTCGCTTGTCCTTCATTCTCACCGTCGCCATGCTGAGTGCCTTCGGCCTGATTGCTTCGGACGTGTATCTGCCCGCCATGCCAAACATGGCCACGGAGTTCGGCGTTGCCGACTGGCAGATGCCGCAGACGATCTCGTTTTACCTGCTGGCACTGGCAATTGCCCAGTTGGCCTACGGGCCACTATCGGATCGCAATGGCCGCAAGCCCGTACTGCTGGCTGGCATCGCCCTCTACATCGTCGGCTCGGTGGGCTGCGCTATCTCCGCCAGCTACAATGGGTTCCTGGCGTGGCGCATGCTGGAAGCCGTTGGCGCGGCTGCGGGCCTTGTCGTTGGCCGTGCACTGATTGCCGACACCTGCGACAAGCGCATTTCTGCCAAAGTCTATGCGGTGATCTACCCGTTGGTGTCGCTGTCGCCAGCCCTGGCGCCGGCCATAGGCGGGCACTTGGCTGCGACTTTCGGCTGGCGGTCTGACTTCCTGTTCGTCGCCGCATTCGGTGTCGTGGCACTGCTGATGGTGGTGACGCTACTACCGGAAACGCTCCCCATCGCTGCCCGCACCCGTACCTCTCCCTTTGCCGGCTTCAGCCAGGTCTTGCGCGACCGAACTTTTCGCCGCTACACCTTGGTGGTCAGCACGATCTATTGCGCCTGGTTTGTCTACTTGACGCAATCGCCGTTTCTGTTCGCGCGCCTGGGCTTGAGTGAGGAACAAAGCGGTTGGCTGTATCTGCCGCTGACGGCCGGCATCATCGGTGCCAATCTGCTGGCCAAGCGCTTGCTGGATCGCTGGCCCTACGATCGTATCCTCGCCGTTGGCATCATGTGCTTCGTGCTTGGTGGCGTAGGGTTTCTGGCCGTGATGGCATTGGGGCTGCATGGCGCAGTCACAGTGGTGCTGCCGATGTGCCTGGTCAGTCTCGCCAATGGTTCATCACTGTCGTTGGCCGTCTCCGGAGCCATTGCCAGCGAGCACGGGCATGCGGCCACCGCGTCGGGACTGGTAGGGTTCTGTCAGATTGGCAGCGCCGCGCTGGTGGCAATGGGTGTCAGTGCGGCGTTCGGCACCGGCCTGGGCGTGCTTGGGGGCGCAGTACTGGTGCTCGGCCTGATCGCGCTATCCACCTGTCTCCCGCGTCCTAACCGCCGAACGAGTGAGGTCTGAGTACCTTCAGGTACGCCTCGTGAATCCCCGGTCCCCAGCCGCAGCTTGCGCATCGTCATCGTGAAGTTCCCCTGTTGAAGAAAAGCGGCTGGTACGGCCACAACGCCGATGCTCTAGATCGACCCATTCCCATTCGAGCGTGACGGTTTCGGAGCGGCGGGCAGCGAACTCGAATTGCAGGCGAATCGCAAGCGGGATGACGTAGTTCTCAAGCCCTGCGGCTTCGATCTTGTCGAGCTGCCGGAACAGCTTGCCCACGTCCTCGTCGCTGATGAGGTGGGTGGACTTGCCGGCAGGGAACTTCGGGACGTGGCGGCAAGGATTGGTGCCGTCTGGCCGATAGCCCCAGCTTCACATCGTGAACCTTCTTGCGACCCAGCAGCGGGATGATGCAGCGGTCGATGACGCCTTGATAGCCGACTCGGGTGCTGGGTTTGTTGCGCTTCTTGGAGTAGTCCTCCATGAACTTCTTGCACAACTCCGCAACGCTGGGCGCCTGGCGTGCCACGGCCTTGTCCGCTGCCGGATCCCCGCCTCCCGATTCCCAGGAGCCTCGTAGGAGTCAGCAGAAGGGAAGCCGGGTCAAGTTTCAGAAAGCACCGGCATATGTTGAACTCGCCTAAGTCGTTGATAAACCTGCTGTATACGGCTGTGGCGTAGTCCAGCAAAGCGCGGTGCTGGAGTCCTCCTGAAATAAAAAAGCCCCGCGGACCAAGGCCAGCGGGGCAAACGGTTGGGGGAGGAGCCAACCAAAGGAGTCGTTGAAACGGGGGTGTCAGCGTGCGCTGGCCACGGTCTCCGGTTGCCAGCCGCCGCCCAGGGCCTTGTAGATGGAGACGATACCGCGGTACAGATCGACCTCACCCTGGGCCTGCGCATCCTCAGCGCTCAGCCGCTCGCGCTCGGCGTCGAGCAGTACCAGGTAGTCCACCGTACCTTCGCGATATCGAATCGAGGCCAGCTCCGCTGCCTTGCGGCTGGCGTCGCTCTGGCGCATCAGCGACAGCAGCCGCTGCTGGGTCTTGTCGTAATCGCTGAAGGCGTTGGCCGATTCTTCCAGGGCCAGCAATACCTGCTGCTCGTAGTTGGCCAGCGCCCCTTCGGCATCGGCCTTGGCGCCGCGCAGGCGGGCCCGCACGCTGCCCAGGTCGAAGGCTGCCCAGGTAATGCTTGGGCCCAGCGCCCACGCATTGGCTGCCGAGGAGCCGATCTGCGAGCCGCGTGCGGCGGTAAAGCCAAGGAAGCCGCTGAGGCTGACACGGGGGAACAGGTCTGCGGTGGCCACGCCGACGTTGGCGGTGGCGGCAGCCAGCTGGCGCTCGGCACTGCGGATGTCCGGGCGACGGCGCAGCAGTTCACCCGGGTCACCCACCGGCAACGCCTTGGCGATGGCCGGCAGGTCCTTGGGTGACAGGTCTACGCTGAGCGCGTCCGGGCGCTGGCCGAGCAGGGTGGCGATGCGGTGCCGTGCCCGCGCCTGTTCGGCCTGCAGTTGCGGCACGGTGGCTTCAACCCCGGCCAGGCGTGCATCGGCACGTACCACGTCGAGGTCGTTGCCCACGCCGGCATCGCGCAGGGTTTCGGTAATGGTCCGCGATTCCTGCTGGGTCTTGAGGTTGGCCAAGGCGATCTTCTCGCGCAGTTGCGCACCGCGCAGTTGCCCATAGGCATCGACCAGTTCGGCGATCAGGCTGACCTGCAACTGTTGCAGGTCGGCGGCGGCTACCGCTTCCTGGGCTTCGCTGGCCTCGATCTGGCGCTGGATGCGCCCGAACAGGTCAAGCTCCCAGGCCATGTCCAGGCCCAGGTCATAGCGCTCGCTGTTCACCCGCTGCGTGGTCTGGCCAGGGATCTGGCCCTTGCCGATCTCGCTGCTGGCGCGGCTGGTGACCACCGGGAACGGGTCGTTCTCGGCGTCTTCGCGGATGGAACGGGCGGACTTCAGACGGGCAAAGGCCACGCGCAAATCACGGTTGCCGTCCAGCGAAGCCAGCACCAGCTGATTAAGCACCGGGTCGTCGAACTGCTTCCACCACAGGCTTTCGAAGCGGCTACGGTCGTAGGCCTTGGCCTGCACATCGCTGCTCAACTGCGCAGGTTCGGTGGCCGGGGCCTGGTAGTCCGGGCCTACCGCACAGGCCGCCAGGGCCAGTGCCAGCAGGCTTGGGGTCAGGGGTTTAAGCAGGTTCATGCATGGTTCTCCAGCACTTGAGCGTGTTCGGCCTTGCGGGCTTGGCGACGCTCGACGAAACGGCGGATCAGGAAGAAGAACACGGGGGTGAGGAACAGGCCGAACACCGTTACGCCGATCATGCCCGAGAACACCGCCACACCCATGGCATGGCGCATTTCCGAACCTGCACCAGAGCTGAACACCAGCGGAACCACACCCATGATGAAGGCAATCGAAGTCATCAGGATCGGCCGCAGGCGCAGGCGGCAGGCTTCCAGCACCGCAGCCAGCGGATCCAGGCCTTTGGCCTGTTCATCCTTGGCGAACTCGACGATCAGGATCGCGTTCTTGCACGCCAGGCCCACCAGTACGATCAGGCCGATCTGGGTGAAGATGTTGTTGTCGCCACCCGACACGATCACACCGGTGATGGCCGACAGCAGGGTCATCGGTACGATCAGGATCACCGCCAGCGGCAGGCTCCAGCTTTCGTACTGGGCGGCCAGCACCAGGAACGCCAGCAGCACGCACAGCGGGAACACCAGCAGCGCGGTGTTACCCGAGAGGATCTGCTGGTAGGTCAGGTCGGTCCACTCGAAGGTCATGCCGTTGGGCAGTTCCTCTTTCAGCAGCTTCTCGATAGCCGCTTCGGCCTGGCCAGAGCTGTAGCCCGGGGCTGCTGCACCGTTGATTTCTGCGGTGATGAAGCCGTTGTAGTGCATCACGCGGTCCGGCCCGGAGGTGTCGCTTACCTTCAGAAAGGTCGCCAGCGGGATCATCTCGCCCAGGTTGTTGCGCACCTTCAACTGGCCGATCTGCTCGGCATCGAGGCGGAACTGCTGCTCAGCCTGGACGTTGACCTGGTAGGTGCGGCCAAAGCGGTTGAAGTCGTTGGTGTACAGCGAGCCCAGGTAAACCTGCAAGGTGTCGAAGATATCGTTGATCGCCACGCCGTGGGTCTTGGCCTTTTCCCGGTCGATGGCGGCATCGACCTGCGGCACATTGACCTGGTAGCTGGTAAACAGGCCTGCCAGCGCTGGCACGTTGTGGCTCTTGGCGATGATGTTCTGGGTTTCTTTGTACAGCGCTTCGTAACCCAGATTGCCCCGGTCTTCGATTTGCAGGCGGAAGCCGCCGATTGTGCCCAGCCCCTGTACTGGCGGCGGTGGGAAGATTGCGATGTAGGCTTCCTGGATGTCAGCGAACTGGGCATTCAGCGTGGCGGCAATAGCGGCCGCCGACTGGCTAGGGTCCTTGCGCTCATCGAACGACTTGAGCGAGACGAACACAATGCCGCTGTTCGGGCTGTTGGTGAAACCGTTGATCGACAGGCCAGGGAAGGCGATGGAGTCGGCAACACCGGGTTGCTTGAGGGCCGCCTCGCTCATTCTTTTGATCACCGTCTCGGTACGGTCGAGGCTGGCCGCGTCCGGCAGTTGGGCGAAGGCCACCAGGTACTGCTTGTCCTGGGCCGGCACGAAGCCGGTCGGCGTGGAGGAGAAGCCGAGGTAGGTCAGGCCCATCAAGCCGGCATAGACGAACAGGGCGATGCCGCTGGAGCGAATGACACGGCGCACGCCACCCACGTAGCGGTGACTGGCGCGGTCGAAGAAACGGTTGAACGGCGAGAACAGCCAGCTGCCCAGCAGCTTGTCGAGGTACCGCGAGAAACGGTCCTTGGGCGCATGGTGTTCCTTCAGCAGCACGGCAGCCAGGGCCGGCGACAGGGTCAGCGAGTTGAACGCCGAGATCACGGTGGAAATGGCGATGGTCAGGGCGAACTGCTTGTAGAACTGCCCGGTAAGGCCGGAAATGAACGCCGCAGGTACGAACACGGCGCACAGCACCAGGGCGGTGGCGATGATTGGCCCCGTCACTTCGCTCATGGCCTTTTGCGTGGCTTCTAGCGGTTTCAGCCCCAGCCCGATATTGCGCTCGACGTTTTCCACCACGACGATGGCGTCGTCCACCACGATGCCGATGGCCAGCACCAAGCCGAACAGCGACAAGGCGTTGAGCGAGAAGCCGAACAGGTGCATCACTGCAAAGGTACCGATCAACGATACCGGCACGGCCAGCAGCGGGATGATCGAGGCGCGCCAGGTCTGCAGGAACAGGATGACGACCAGTACCACCAGCACCAGTGCTTCGAACAGGGTGTGCACGACTGCTTCGATGGACCCGCGCACGAAGATGGTCGGGTCATAGACGATGCTGTAGTCCATCCCTTCAGGGAAGTCTTTCTTCAGCTCGGCCATTTTCGCCCGCACTTCGTCGGAGATCTCGATGGCGTTGGAGCCTGGGCGCTGGAAGATCGGGAGTGCCACTGCTGGCTGGTTGTTCAGCAGCGAGCGCAAGGCGTACTGGCTGGAGCCGAGTTCGACCCGGGCGATGTCCTTCAGGCGCGTGATTTCGCCATCGGCACCGGCACGGATGATGATGTTCTCGAACTCTTCCTCGTTGACCAGACGGCCTTGGGTGTTGATCGACAGCTGGAAGCTGGTGGAACCGGGGGCAGGCGGTGCGCCCAGCTGGCCGGCGGCCACCTGGCGGTTCTGCTCGCGGATGGCCGCGACCACATCGCTGGCGGTGAGGTTGCGCGAAGCGGTCTTGTTCGGGTCCAGCCACACGCGCAGCGAGTAGTCGCCCATCCCGAACAGCTGCACGTCGCCTACGCCGCCCAGACGCGCCAGCTCGTCCTTGATATTGAGGATGGCGTAGTTGGACAGGTAGAGCATGTCGTAGCGGTTGTCCGGCGACGTCAGGTGCACGACCATGGTCAGGTCGGGCGAGGCCTTGTCGACGGTGATACCGATACGCGTAACTTCCTCAGGTAGCTTGGGCTGGGTACGGGTGACGCGGTTCTGCACCTGCACCTGGGCGTTGTCCAGGTCGGTGCCCAAGGCGAACGTGATGGTCAGCGTCAGCTTGCCGTCAGCGGTGGACTGGGAAGACATGTACAGCATGTTCTCCACACCAGTGATGGCCTGCTCCAGCGGCGCGGCGACGGTTTCGCCGATAACCTTGGGGTTGGCGCCGGGGAAGTTGGCACGCACCACCACGGTGGGCGGCACCACTTCGGGATATTCGCTGATCGGCAGCTGGAACAGCGAGATCGACCCTGCAATCAGCAGCACCAGCGACAGCACCGCAGCGAAAATCGGCCGGGTAATGAAGAATTTCGAGAAGTTCATCGGTATGTTCCCTTAACCGCGTGGCGCCTGGGCGCTGGCGACTTTCACGTTGTTGCCCGCCACCTTCGGCGCCGGGTTGCTGGCCTCCAGTGCCTGGCGCTGCTGGGCCAGGGCGGCGAGCGTCTGTTCGCTGGCCATCGGCGTTTCTTCCGGGGTGACCGGCGAGCCTGGGCGCACGCGCTGCAGGCCCTTGACCACGATGCGGTCATCCTTGGCCAGGCCGCTACGCACGATGCGCAGGCCTTCCAGCTTCGGCCCCAGTTCCACGGCGCGGTAAGTGGCCTTGTTGTCCTTGTCCATGACCAGCACGAACTTCTTGCCAAGGTCGGTGCCGACGGCCTCGTCGTTGATCAGCATGGCGTCGTACTGGGCGCTGCCGACCAGCTTCAGGCGTGCGTACAGGCCCGGGGTGAACTGGCCGTCGCGGTTGTCGAACACCGCACGACCACGGATGGTGCCGGTGCGCGGGTTGACCTGGTTGTCGACGAAGTTCATCTGGCCCTGGTGCGGGTTGCCGGTTTCATTGGTGAGGCCCAGGTACACCGGGGTGCTCTGGCCACGCTGGCCTTCGCGCGCCAGCTGGGTGTACTTGAGGTACACGCGCTCGTCGGCGTCGAAGTAGGCGTAGACCTTGTCGGTGGACACCACGCTGGTCAGCGGGGTGACATCGGCCGTGACGATGTTGCCGGCAGTGAACTGGGCACGGCTGACGCGGCCACTGATGGGCGCGGTGACGCGGGTGAAGCTGAGGTTCAGGCGCGCCAGGTCGAGCTGTGCCTGGATCGCGTCGACCCCGGCGCGGGCTTCGGCGGCAGCGCTGCTACGCGATTCTGCAAGTTCGGCGGAGATGGCGTTGCTGTCGCGCAGGCGTTCGCCACGGCGCGCTTCGTTGGCGCTGCGAATGGCGGTGGCCTTGGCCTGTTGCAGTTGGGCTTCAAGGCGGCGGACTTCAGCCTGGAACGGGCGTGGGTCGATCTGGAACAGCAGGTCGCCTTTTTTCACCTGGGCGCCTTCGGTGAAGGCGACCTGGTCGATCTGGCCGGCTACCCGCGGGCGAACTTCAACGGTTTCCGGGGCTTCAAGGCGGCCGGTGAATTCGTCCCATTCGTTGATCGGTTGCTCGATCACCTTGGCCACAGTGACCTTCGGCGCGGCGGGAGCCTGCACGGCGTCTGGGGTTCGACCGCAAGCGCTGATCACCACCACTGCCAAGGCAGCGAGGGGGAAGCGCAAGGGTTTGAGAGATTGTTCCATGGAGAACTCCGCCAATGTATTAGTAGTGGGCGGAGTGTGAGTGTGTTGCGCGTGAGGCACGAATCGAACGGGACGAAGGTTAATATCACGCTGAATGATATGTGTGGATCACTCATCGATGGCGGGCATGATGGGGCTGCCTGGCAGCCCCGGCAACCTCAGCTCAACACGTTGAACCCATGGGTCCCATCCCGCTCCAGCTGGGCAATCAGCCCGAACTCCCAGTCCAGATACCCCTGCATGGCTTCACGTGGGTTATCCGTCCCTTCATAAGGCCGGAGGTAACGGTCGGTGCGCGCCACCGCCAGCTGCGTTTCGCCACTTTCCAGCGGCTTGCCCGCCGCAATCCAGCGGGCTGTACCGCCGTCCAGCACGTACACCGGGGTTTGCGTAAGCGCCTGCAAGTCTACCGCCGCAAAGCGCGCCAGCAGGCTGCTGCCGCAGGTCAGTACATAGCGCTCGGCTACCGGCAGTTGTTCCAGTACCTGCGGCAACTGCGCGCGGATTGCCCAGTGGGCACCTGGAATGTGGCGTTTCACGTAGTTGGCACTGCTGGTGAAGTCCAGCAGCACGGTGCCTGGCGTTTGCAGCCAGTCGTCCAGCTGCTCGACGCCGATCTCGGTGACTGCAGGCAGTGCAGGCTGGGGGGCCTGCCAATCGCCGGTCTCGCTGAAATCTTGCGCCGACAGCCCATCGAGTACGGCTACCTCCCAGCCCATTTGCGCCAGCCATGAAGCACTCATGTTGGCCCGCACGCCGTCGTCATCCACCAGCACGATGCGCGCCCCGCGCACGCTGGCGACGTGGTCGGTTTCCTGCACCAGTTGCCCGCCCGGGACACTGCGGCTGCCCGGCAGGTGGCCGTGGGCATATTCCTCGGGCGTACGTACGTCGAACAGGTAGGTGGTGCGGCGCGTATCGGCCCGCCAGGCGGCCAGGGCTTGCTGCTCCAGGCGCAGCACACCGGCACGGTCGGCTACATTGCGCGCGCGTTGGGCGGCGTCGGCGCGGGTGTTGTCGCTGACATCGGCGAAGCGGCGCTCTTGGCCGTGCGCCAGCGTTTGCCCGGCCAGGGTCCAGCCGATGGTGCCGTTGCGCAGGGCGGCCACGGGGTTGGGGATGCCGGCGTTGACCAGCGACTGGGTGCCGATGATGCTGCGGGTGCGCCCTGCGCAGTTGACAATGACCTGGGTGGCGGGGCTGGGCGCCAGCTCGGCAACCCGCAGTACCAGCTCGGCACCCGGCACACTGATACCCCCCGGGATACTCATGGTCTGGTATTCGTCGAAACGGCGAGCATCGAGTACCACCACATCGGCCTTGGCCTCCAGTAGCGCCTGCACCTGTTCAGCCGCCAACGAAGGGGTGTGGCGCACGCTTTCAACCAGCTCGCCAAACGCCTTGCTCGGCACGTTTACGTCGCGGAACAGCTCGCCACCGGCAGCGCGCCAGCCGGCCAGCCCGCCTTCGAGCAATGCGACATCGCTGTACCCCAAGGCCAGCAGGCGTTCGGCGGCCTGACGGGCCAGGCCTTCGCCGTCGTCATACACCGTAATGGCGGTGTCGCGCCGTGGCACGCGGGCGAAAATCTCCAGTTCCAGTTTGGACAAGGGGATGTTGGCAGTGAACAGGGGGTGTGCCTGGGCGAACGGGTCTTCCTCGCGCACATCGATCAGCGCCAGTTCTTCATGGGCCAGCAAGGCCCGGCGAATGTCTTGATAGGACCGGGTAGCAACGGTACTCATGGGGCAGGGTTCTCTTTGGACAAGTCCCAGATGTTGGGCAGAAGGCTGTTGGAATAGCCGGAAATGAACGGTTTTTCGCTGCCGTCGGGTAGGTACACCGCGCGGCTGACGGCGCCGATGTTGGCGCCATACACGTGGATGCTGATCGACACCCGGTCGTCGAACGCGTTGCTGACCTGATGGACATCGCCGATGCGCGGCGAAACGGCCTCTACATGGCCGGGGTCAAGGCGCACAGGCTCGCCCGCTGGCAGCAAGGCGCCATCTTCGCTACGGGCAAAGCCTTGCGAGTATTCGGCGCCGCGTAGCATGCCGATCAAGCCCCAGACCCGATGGTCGTGGATCGGTGTCTGCTGGCCTGGCCCCCAGACGAAGCTGACGATGGAAAAGCGCTGGCGCGAATCGCAATGCAGCAAATATTGCTGATAGCGGCCCGGGTCTGGCTGCGCCAGTGCCTCGGGCAACCAGTCGTCATGGGCGACCAGGCTGCGCAGCAGGCCCTGGCCGTGGTCGAGGAGGGTGGCTTCGTCGGTTTCTTGGTCCACCAGTTGCGCAAGCGCGTCGATGAAATTGCGCAGGCGCTCAAGGCGCAGGGGTTGGCTCATGGTTCAGGCTCGGCTGACGGTTTGGGTAAACCCTAGCAAACACACTGAATATTCTCAAAAGTAAAAATATGAATAAGCTAATATGCAAATAACGCATTTACAGATTGACGGATCTGTTTTGAAATGGGGACGTGAGCAAAGCATTAGGTTATGCCCAAAACGAATTTCACGGCGCTGCGCTTAATCGATAACGTATAAGCAATGCGCTGGTTATATTTAAATTGAATATACGAGCCCCATGCCCCCACGAGACCGCACGCGCGGATCGGCCTGATGTACCCGACGGTACCTGGAGACGAACGTGCGATACCTCAAACAATTGGCCGCTGGTGTGCTGGCCAGCTCCCTCAGCCTGGCCGCTGCCGCGCAGACCCTGGTGGTCGGTGACCAGAGCTTCAATGCTCGAGCGGTGATGGAAGCGGCCGGCGTGCTCGACGACCTGCCGTATACCCTGGAATGGAAGCAGTTCACGGCCGGCTCGCCGGTAGCCGAGGCGTTGAACGTGGGCAGCCTGGACATCGGCCTGCTGGGCGATGCGCCGCCGTTGTTCCTAGGCGCCCTGGGCGCCCCGATCAAGGTGATTGCGGTCAGCCGGCAGAACCTCGATGGCGTGGCGATCCTGGCGCGCAAGGACTCGAACATTCACAGCCTCGAAGACCTGCGCGGCAAACGTGCGGCGATCTGGAAGGGCTCCTGGAGCCAGCAGTTGCTGTTCAGCGCGCTGGACAAGGCCGCCGTGCCGCGTGATGCCCTGGAGCTGCGCTACCTCAGCGCCCTGGATGCCTCGCATGCCCTGGATGGCGGTTCGGTGGATGTGATCGCGACCTGGGAGCCCTATGTCACCCAGCAGGAGCGCCAAGGGGCGCGGGTACTGGCCACGGCCGAAGGATTGATACCGGCGCAGAGTTTCGTGGTGGCCAATGCCAAGGCGGTGGAGGCCAAGCGGGCGCAGATCAGTGATTTTCTGCAGCGCCTGAAAAAGGCCCGTGACTGGACTCTGAGCGACCCGGCCCATACCGAGGCTTATGCCGATGCCTGGGCCAAACGCACCCGTGCCGACCGCGACATTGCCCGCATCTGGTTTGCCCGCGCCCGTACCGATGTCGCGCCGCTGAACCCGCAGGTGATCGTGGATGCGCAGAAGACCGTGGACTTCTTTGCCGGGCTGGGGCTGATCAAGAACTACCCGGCGTCGAGCCTGTTCGATACCTCGTTCGCGGCAGCGCTCGACCACTAAGCACTTCTGTAATGGCCCTATCGCCGGCAAGCCAGCTCCCACAGGTACACCGTTGGGCTTCGGCCTTAGGGGCTCCGGTGGGAGCTGGCTTGCCGGCGATAGGGCCGTTACAGGCAGAACCTTTTTGAGGAATGACCATGACTACTCGCAAAATCAAGCTTGGCGCCCTGACCATGGGCTGCGGCGGCCCTGGCCGGCATAACCTGTGGCTCGACCCGGAGCTGCCCGCCGATGCCAGCGTGAACATCGACTGGTACATCGACATCGCCCGCCAGGCCGAAGCCGCGTTGTTCGACCTCATGTTCATCGTCGACAGCCAGTACATCACCCCCGGCTCACCGTCGCACTATCTCAACCGTCTGGAGCCGCTGACCCTGCTCTCGGCACTGGCAGTGACTACCCGCAACATCGGTCTGGTCGGTACCCTGACCACCTCCTACAACGAACCCTTCAACGTCGCCCGCCGCCTGGCCTCGCTGGACCTGATCAGCAAGGGCCGCGCTGGCTGGAACGTGGTCACCAGCGGCGACGCTGGCACTGCCGGCAACTATGGCCGTGACGAGCACTACGACTACGACACCCGTTACGCCCGCGCCCAGGAGCACGTGGCGGTGGTGCAGGGCCTCTGGCAATCCTATGAAGACGGCGCGTTCCCACGCAACCGCGCCACCGGGCAGTTCCTCGATCCGAGCCGGATGCATGCGCTGCACCACAAGGGCGAGCACTTCTCGGTCGTAGGACCATTGAATATCCAGCGTTCCCCCCAGGGCCAGCCGGTGATTTTCCAGGCCGGGGACTCGCAGCAAGGGCGCGAGCTTGGGGCAGCCACGGCAGATGTCATCTTTACCCATGCCGCCAGCATCGAGCAGGGCCAGGCGTTCTACCGCGATGTGAAAGGCCGCGCGGTGCGGCTGAGGCGCGACCCCGAGCAGCTGCTGGTGTTGCCTGGTGCCGAGATCTATGTGGGCGACACCGACGAACACGCCCGCGAGATCGAACGCCATTACCACCAGCAGGACCATAGTTTCGAGCTGGCCCTCAAGGAGTTCGGACGCAATTTCGGCTGGCATGACTTCAGCCAGTATGACCTTGATGCTCCGTTCCCCCAGGAAAGCCTGGAGCACGCACGCAGCAGTTTCTTCACCAACGCCAAGCGCATCGCCGACCAGGCCCGGGAGCAGGGGTTCAGCCTGCGCCAGGCGGTGGAATTCGGGCGCAAGCTGCGCCCAGGGGCCTTCGTTGGCTCGGCTGAAACGGTAGCGGCAAAAATGACCGAGTGGTTCGAGGCGCGGGCGCTGGATGGCTTCAACATCTACATCGGCCACCCCGGGCAGTTCCGCCGGTTTACCCAGCAGGTGGTGCCGTTGCTGCAAGAGCGCGGGGTGTACCGTACGGCCTACGAAGGCAGCACTCTGCGCGAGAGCCTGGGCCTGGCTATTCAGTGAATGCTTGAGGCCAGTTCGAAGATCGGCATGTACATCAGGATCACGATCAGGCCGATCAGCAGGCCAATGAACGTCATCAGCAGCGGTTCGAAGAGTTTCACGAACCATTCCACCCAGCGGCCGATTTCCTGGTCATGGAAGTCGGCGCAGCGTTCCAGCATCTCGCCCAGGTTGCCGGATTGCTCTCCGGCCCGCAGCAGGCGCAGCGACACGGGTGTAACCAGGTGCCCGGCCTCCAGCGCATCGGACAATGGCAGCCCTTCGCCCACCCGTTGGCTGGCCTGGCCCAAGCCCTGGGCTGCTGCGCTGCCGAGCAGGCCGCGGGCCATGCCCATGGCGGTGAGGATGGGAATACCGCCTTGCAGCAGGATGCCCAACGAGCGATAGAAGCGCGCCAGCTCGTACATCATCAAGCGTTGATGCAGCGCCGGCAGGCGGCGCAACTGGCAGGATGCCCAGCGCCGTACCCGTGGGTGGCGGCGTAGCAGCCACAACGCCGTGCCCCCAACGACCGTGCCCAGCGCCAGCGGCAGTTGCTGGGCATGCAAAAATAGCCCGATCTGCATCAACACCCGTGACAGCCAGGGCAATTCGGTACCCATGCCCTCGAACACCTGGCTGAAACGCGGTACCACATAGCCGAGCAGGAACAGCACCACGCCGCCACCCACCAGCAACAGCAGCAACGGGTAGACCGAGGCCCCCACCAGCTTCTGCCGTACCAGGTCCAGGCGCTGGCGATAACTGATGTAGCGCGTGAGGGCGTCGCCCAGCGCACCGGTGCGTTCGCTGGACTGCACCAGCGCCACGTACAGCGGCGGAAATATCCGCGGTTGCTGGCCCAGGGCCTGGGACAGCGAACGGCCTTCGTACAGCTGGCGTACCAACTCGGCCAGCACCTTGCGTGTGGCGGATGCAGGGGCCTTTTCTGCCAGGCTCTCCAGTGCGTCGATCAGCGGCAGGCCGGCATTGAGCAGGGTCGACAGTTCCTGGCTGAACAGCACCAGGTCGAATGCCGCTTCGCGTCGCCAGGCCATACCGCGCAAGGCGCCGCCGTTGCTGCGCAGGCTGAGCACGCGCAAGCCTTGGTCCTCGGCCTGGCGGCGGGCCTGGTCGGCGTCCTCGGCGTCGATCTGCAACTGCACCACGCCCTGTCTGCCCAGGGCCTTGAGGCTGTAGCGCATGGCCACTCTCCTTACTGCCAGCTGGTAATTTCGGCGTTTTCCCCATCACCGCCGGGCTGGCCGTCCTTGCCCATCGACAGCAGGTCGTATTCACCACCGTTTTCGCCAGGTTGCCGGTAGATGTAAGCGCGGCCCCATGGGTCCTGCGGCACGGCCTTCTGCAGATACGGGCCGGTCCAGCGTGCTTCGCCACTGGGGGCGGTTACCAGGGCCTGCAGGCCTTGCTCGCTGTTGGGGTAGTGGCCGACCTCCAGGCGATACAAATCCAGCGCCTTGCTCAGCCCTTCTATCTGCGCCCGCGCCACCTTGGCTTCGGAGCGACCGAGCTGGCTGAAGTACTTGGGCGCGACGATGCCGGCCAACAGGCCGAGCACCACCAGCACTACCAGGAGTTCGAGCAGGGTGAAGCCACGTTGCGGTTTGGTTCTGCACTGCATGGTGAAGCCCTCCACTGCATGGGGACACGGGTTGCCAGGCACCATGCAACAGCCGTGCACGTCTGCCTCGGGGCCTTGCGCCATGCGGTACAGGAAGCGGCACAGTGCTTGCGTCGTGGTCATCGACCTCGGGTTTTCCGGGGCATTTCCCCCACTTCGGGGGCCACGACGAAGAGGCAACCGTCATGCGTGGACTCATCCTCGGTTTGATCTGGCTGGCGGCAGGTGCCGCCCAGGCCGATGTGTACATCTCCATCGATGCCAAGGGCGGCTACGTACTGACCAACGTCCATCGACCCGGGCGCCACTATGAAAAGGTGATCAGCGAACAGGTGGCCCAGGCTGGCCCGGCTAATGCGCAGATGATCACCGGCCGCCCTTATGCCGAGGTGGTCGCCACGGCAGCGCGCATCCACAACGTGCCACCGGCCCTGCTGCATGCGCTGATCAAGGCCGAGTCCGGCTACAACCCGAAGGCCCGTTCGCGGGCGGGGGCAGTAGGGTTGATGCAACTGATGCCGGATACCGCCCGCGAAATGGGCGTGGAAGACCGCCTGGACCCTGAGGACAACGTGAAGGGCGGGGCACGATACCTCAAGCAGATGCTTACCCTCTTCGACAACGACATCACGCTGGCCGTGGCAGCTTATAACGCTGGGCCGGACGCCGTGATGCGGCGCGGCGCCGTGCCGCCGTTTGCCGAGACCCGGCGCTATGTGCCCACGGTGCTGCGCGAATACCGCAAGCTGCAGGGGTTGGCGAATGATTCGCCACTGTAATTTGCCTGTCAGAGGTTACGCGGTCCCTGTACCCTTCGGCGGTTGCCATCAATTTAGCACTACGGTTTCCCCAGGTCTGGGCTATAACCTTCTGAAGGTGCCCAGCTGTGGAGCCCGCCATGGACATCGCCCCCCGTTCCGACGCCATCGAAGTGCCTGCCGGTAACGAGCTGACAGCCCCACGCAAGCCGTTCAACCTGTTGCGCTGGTATGCCTGGGTCAGCCTGGCCATCATCCTTTCGGTGGCTGTCGGCCTGGGGCTGATTTCCAGCCGATTCATCATCGATGAGAGCGTTGAGCGCGATGCTTTGCTCACGGCACAATTCATCACCTCCATCGCCGACGCCGAAGTGCGCCATGTGTCGATCCCCAACGTGCGTACAATGGGCGAGCTGCTGGACCCGCGCACCGACCGCAGCAACCTGCCGGACGTCGACCCGGATGCCCGGCGCAAGGCCCGCGGCGAGTTTCTTGACCATATCGCCCACCTGCCAGACATGCTGCTGGCCAATATCTATGCCCCCGACCGTATGGTGATCTGGTCCACCAACCCGGCGCTGATTGGCAAGCTGATTGACAGCGACGACGACCTGGAGCGGGCTTTCGAGTACAAGATGCGAGTCTCGGCCAGCTACCACAACTTCGAAAAGGCCCGCGCCGAGCAGAAGTTTGTCACCCCGCCCGAGCAGCTGTTCATCGAAAACTACATTCCGCTGTTCGCTGCGGATGGCGAGCACGTCACGGCGATGGTCGAGATCTATAAAGAGCCCCATGACCTGATCGTGCGCATCGAGCATGGCCTGATACTGATCTGGCTGGCGATCACCGTGGGCGCCGCACTGGTCTACGTTGGCCTGTACGGCATCATGCACCGCGCTGCGCGGTTGCTGGCAGTGCAGCAGAAGCGGCTGATCAACAACGAAACCTATGTGGCACTGGGCGAGGTGTCCTCGGCGGTGGCCCACAGCCTGCGCAACCCGCTGGCCAGTATCCGCTCCAGTGCCGAGCTGGCCCAGGCGTTCGACGAAGGGCCGGCACAGCGCAATATCAACGACATCATCAGCCAGGTTGACCGCATGTCGCAGTGGATCCGCCAGATGCTGCAGTCGCTGCGCCCACTGAACGATGAGGCGGTGGCGGTGGACTTGCCGCTGGCCTTGCAGGAGAGCCTGCAGAGCTACGCCGTGCAGTTGGCGCGTGGCGGGGTGAGCCTGGACCTGCAACCGTTACCGGCGGTACAGGTATTGGGGCATCCGGCGTTACTGCGGCAGATTTTCAGCAGCCTGATCGCCAATGCGCTGGAATCGATGGAGCAGGGCGGACGGCTGCGTATCGAGGTGGTGCGCCATGACCGGCGCAGCCTGACCCTGCGCCTGTCCGACAACGGCAAGGGTATGAACGAACAGCAGCAGCGCATGGCCTTCCGGCCGTTCTTTACCACCAAACAGGGTGGGTTGGGGGTGGGGCTGGTGCTGGTGAAACGCATCATGGAACGCTTCGGCGGCACGGTCAGGCTCAGCAGCAGTGAAGGCCATGGTACGCGAGTGTCGTTGAATTTCCGCTTGGCGAGAACTTGTTAAATGGCTTTGAAAATCCAACGTAGCCTATTGATTTAAATCGATTAATTGTTTTTGGGTTATTAGTACCCAAATGTGGGGCCTGATCTTTAGATAGTTTTTAAAAGGGACTACTAAGGTACTGAAAGATATGCATTTTTACTTTGTACTGTGCGCTGGCCAAGTTCTTGCAGCGTGATAGGCGAAGCGCGACACGTGACACATGGCAGCTTATGGCTGCCCAGGCGGGGTGCTATCAGCTGGCTGCTGTTGGTTGGCCTTGATGCATTTCTGAACGGACGCCTTGTGCGGGAACCACCCGATGCAGATGCTGGAAAACGACGTTCGCGACAAGGCCAGTGCGACTGCCAGCGGTCTGGCTGTGCCATTGCGTGAATTCAACCTGTTGCGCTGGTTTTCGGTCATCAGCCTGTTGATCATCACGGCGGTGGCGGGGGGGCTGGGTTATGTGTCCACGCGCTTTGTGGTCCGCGATAGCGTGCAGCGTGATGCGATGCTGACCGCGCAGTTCATTCAGGCCATGGCCCAGGCCGAGGTACGGCATTCGCAGTTGCCACCGGGCACCACCATGGGTGAACTGCTCGACCCGCGCCTGGACCAGCAGCACTTGCAGTTCACCCCGGCGCTGGCCGAATCGACCCGGGTCGAATTTCTCGACCATGTCGAGCACCTGCCTGATACCTTGCTGGCCAATGTCTACGCCCGCGACCGCACCATCGTGTGGTCCACCAACGTCGAGCTGATCGGCAAGCGGATAGAAGCCGATGGCGATCTGGATCGCGCCTTCCGCTCGCGCAAGGCGGTGTCGGCCAGCTACCACAAGGCCGAGGATGACCGCGAAGAGCAGAAGTTTCTGCGTCAACCGCGCTACCTGTTCATCGAGAACTACATTCCGCTGTTCGACAGCCAGGGCGAACAGGTAATGGCCATGGTGGAGATCTACAAGGAGCCGCAAGACCTGATACGGCGCATCCAGCGCGGCTACGTGCTGATCTGGGCTTCGACCCTGGTAGGCGGGGCGTTGATCTACTTCGGGCTGTTCTGGATCGTACGTCGGGCGGCGCAGATGCTGAACCTGCAACAGGACCGGCTGGTGGCCAGTGAAACCTACGTGGCACTGGGCGAGATGTCGTCTGCAGTGGCGCACAGCCTGCGCAACCCGCTGGCCAATATCCGTTCCAGCGCCGAACTGGCCCAGGAAATCGCCAACCCCGCAGCGCAGAAGAGCATTACCGACATCATCAGCCAGGTGGACCGCATGTCGCGCTGGGTACGCGACCTGCTGGTGTCCTTGCGCCCGCTCAGCGACGAGGCCGAGGCGGTGGACCTGGTGGCGGCCATCGAGGACACCCACCTGGCGTTCGTCCAGCAGATCGAGCGCAACGGGGTGCGCTTTCATTTCGAAGGGCCTGATGAGCAGTGGGTGGCCAGCCAGCCGCTGCAGCTCACGCAGATTCTCAACAGCTTGTTCTCCAATGCCCTGGAGGCCATGCCGGCAGGCGGCATGCTGACCGCCCAGGTCAATGTTAAGGACGGCCAGCGTGCCGAGTTTGTGCTCACCGACACCGGTAAAGGCATGAGCCAACAGCAGGAGCGGATGGTGTTCAAGCCGTTCTTCACGACCAAGCAGGGCGGCCTCGGTGTAGGCCTGGCCCTGGTCAAGCGCATCATGGAACGTTTTGGCGGCTCGGTCAGCCTGAGCAGCCGCGAAGAGGAAGGAACCCGCGTCAGCCTTACTTTCAATATCGCAGCGGGAGGGGACCATGGAGCACAGCATCCTGGTAGTCGAGGATGATGAAATCCTCGCTGACAACATTCGCACCTACCTCAGCCTCAAGGGCTTCGAGGTCACCGTGTGCCACAGCGCCGAGCTTGCGCTGGAGCAGGTCAAGCGGGCCCAGCCCGACGCGGTGCTGACCGACAACTCATTGCCAGGCATGAGCGGGCACGACCTGCTGCGCAGCCTGGTGGTGCAGGTGCCGGGCTTGAAAGTGATCATGATGACCGGCTACGGTAATGTCGAAGATGCCGTGCAGGCGATGAAGGAGGGCGCCTTCCATTATCTGACCAAGCCGGTAGTGCTTGCCGAGCTCAAATTGACCCTGGACAAGGCCCTGGCTGCCGAGCGCATGGAGCGCACGCTGTCGTTCTACCAGGAACGCGAGGCGCAGAAGTCCGGGTTGCAGGCGTTGATCGGCGAGTCGTCGGTGATGCTCACCCTCAAGCACACCCTGCGCCAGGTGCTGGATGCCGAGCGGCGTATGGCCAGCGACGATTTGCCACCGGTGCTGGTCGAAGGTGAGACCGGGACTGGTAAGGAGCTGGTGGCGCGTGCCCTGCATTTTGATGGATCTCGCGCCAAAGGCCCGTTCATCGAGTTCAACTGCGCCTCAATCCCTGCCAACCTGCTGGAAGCCGAACTGTTTGGCCACGAGAAGGGGGCATTCACCGATGCCAAGGAGCGACGGCTGGGCCTGGTAGAGGCCGCCGACGGCGGTACCTTGTTCCTCGACGAGATCGGCGAAATGGACCTTGTGCTGCAGGCCAAACTGCTCAAGCTGCTAGAGGATCGCAGTATCCGCCGGATTGGTGCGGTGAAGGAGCGCAAGGTAGACCTGCGAGTGATCAGTGCCACCAACTGCAACCTGGAGCAGATGGTGCAGCAGGGCAAGTTCCGCCGCGACCTGTTCTTCCGCCTGCGCATAATCGCCATAAAGGTGCCGCGCCTGTATGCCCGTGGCCAGGACATCCTGTTACTGGCAAGGCATTTCCTGGCCCACCATGGCCGGCGTTATGGCAAGCCAAACCTGCGGTTTTCCGCCGAGGCCGAGAGCCTGATGCTGGGCTATAGCTGGCCTGGAAACGTGCGCGAACTGCGCAACATGCTGGAGCAGACCGTGCTGCTGGCGCCGAACGAGGTGGTGCAAGCGCACCAGTTGAACCTGTGCATGACCTTGATTGACGAGCCATTGCTGCAGCAACCGGCCCCAGCGATGTTCGAAATGCCACGGCACGACCCGGAGCCAGGCACCAGCCTGCCGGACATGGAACGCGACCTGGTGTGCAAGACCCTGGACCGTACGGACTGGAATGTGACCAAATCGGCGCGGATGCTCGGGCTGTCGCGGGACATGTTGCGTTACAGGATCGAGAAGCTGGGGTTGACACGCCCAGACAAGCGCCAGTGGTAGTTCATCAATCTTTACTGCCCATGCCGGCCTTTTCGCGGGCATGGGCATAAACCAACCCCTGCGATTTTTTAAGGTGGACCACTGAGAAGCGTACTCAGGGGTTGCCTGTATTGGTACCGCTGTTTCCTTGATGTCCGCTACCCTCCGAACCACTGTCACCCAGCCCCGGCAGATCGCGGTTGTCATTCTGCTTGGCCGGAGGGCTTTCTGGGTCGTTACCTTGAATGCGCGGGTCAGTGTTCCGCGGCATGGGCTTTTCGATGGGGTTGAGGGTGCTGTCCACGCCCGGCCGTGGTGCCGGGTTATGTGGGTCGTCAGGGTAGGTGGGGCCAGTGCCGGCGGCCAGGGCCAGTGGCGAGGCGAGCAGGGCAATCAGCAGAATGCTTGAGCGGGGCATGGCAGGCTCCTTTGCTTCAGGTAGGTCTCATAATTCCCTTTGGCCCTACCCAAAGCATCAAGGTGCCATTACCCCGATAAACGGTTACACCACCTGCGCCAACAACATGATGAAGATGATGCCAACCACCGAGAGGATGGTTTCCATCATGCTCCAGGTCTTGAAGGTTTCCGCTACCGTCATGTTGAAATACTGCTTCACCAGCCAGAAGCCGGCATCGTTCACGTGCGACAGGATCAACGAGCCAGCACCGGTGGCGAGCACCAGCAACTCACGGTTCACACCCGGTACCAGTTCGATTACCGGTGCCACAATACCTGCACCGGTAATGGTAGCGACCGTGGCAGAGCCGGTCGCGATGCGGATTACCGCTGCCACCAGCCAGGCCAGCATGATCGGCGAAATCTCTGCCTGCACGGCCATCTGCCCGATCACGTTGCCCACGCCGGTGTCCACCAGCATCTGCTTGAAGCCACCGCCAGCACCCACGATCAGCACGATGGCGGCCGTGGGGGCCAGGCTCTGGTCAAGCATCTTCATGATCTGCTGACGGTTGAAGCCGCGGGCCGAACCAAAGGTGTAGAAGGCCAGCAGCAGGGCCGCGAGCAGAGCGGTAATGGGGTGGCCGATCAGGTCCATCCACTGGCGCACGATGTGCTCGGCCGGCAGTACCACGTCGGCGAAGGTTTTCAGCAACATCAACGCTACGGGTAGCAGCACGGTAATCAGGGTGATGCTGAAGCTTGGCAGGTTGCCCTGGTCGGACTCCTTGGCGATCTGGTCCATCAGCTCCTGGGACGGGTTGCCCGGGATGTAGCGGGAAATGAAGTTGCCGAACAGCGGCCCGGCGATGATCGCGGTGGGCAGTGCGACGATCAGGCCGTAGAAGATGGTCTTGCCGATATCAGCGTGGAAAATACCGATCGCCAGCAATGGGCCCGGGTGTGGCGGCACCAGGCCGTGCACCACCGACAGGCCGGCCAGCAGCGGAATGCCGATCTTGACCAGCGATACGCCGGAGCGCCGCGCCACGATGAACACCAGCGGAATCAGCAGCACGAAGCCGATTTCGAAGAACAGCGGAATGCCCACCAGGAAGGCGGCGAACATCATCGCCCAATGCACGTTCTTTTTGCCGAAGGCGCGGATGAGGGTTTGTGCAATCTGGTCGGCACCCCCAGAGTCGGCCATCAGCTTGCCCAGCATGGTGCCCAGGGCGAGCACGATGCCGACGAAGCCGAGCACACCGCCAAAACCATCCTGGAACGACTTCATTACCTTGGCCACCGGCATGCCGGAGGTAAGGCCAAGGAAGCCGGCCGCAAGGGTGAGGGCGACGAAGGGGTGCACTTTGAAGTGGGTGATCAGCAGGATCAGCCCAACGATGGTAACCAGCGCATCGAGCAGCAGGAAGGTGTCAGTAGCCAGTCCGAACATGGTTTGAAGGCCTCGATCTTATCGTTGTTTTTGGCGTAGCGTTTTGGAACTTTGCCCGCACTCACGGGTCAAGGTAGCGCTGTCTTTGGTGAGCCGGGAAAGCCGCCGGAGTCAGGCGGTTTGCGCCAGCCCCTGCTCACCACAGCGCTTTAGCCAGCGGTCCACCGCTTCGGCGAGTGCTTCTATGGGCTGGGTAGCGTCCAGCGCCAGCGTCAGTGGCTCGCCGCGTGGCGATTCCAGGGCAGCAAACTGGCTGTCGATCAGGCTAGCCGGCATGAAGTGCCCGGGCCGGGCCAGTACGCGTTTTTCCGCCTCGGCGGGCGACAGTTCGAGGAACACGAACACCAGCCCTGGCATGGCATCGCGCAGGGTGTCGCGGTAGCGTCGCTTGAGTGCCGAGCAGGTCAGGATCGGGCGCTCCCCAGCCTGGGTGGTGGCCTGCAACTCCTGGCCAAGGCGCACCAGCCAGCCGGCGCGGTCACTGTCGTCCAGCGGGATGCCATCGCTCATCTTGCGGATGTTTTCGGCAGGGTGGAAAGCGTCGCCTTCGATCAGGCGGCCGCCGCTTCTGGCAGCAATGGCAGCGCCGATGCAGCTTTTGCCGCAACCGGCCACGCCCATCACCACGATGGCGGACAGGGGAGAATTCATCAGTACCTCCTGCGGGGTGAGATAGCGCTGTCTCGTCGCCGACGAACAGCCACCTCCCCGGTGTTATTGGTCTTGTCCTTACGCAGTATGGACGCCTGGTAGCGAGCGCGTGCGGGCTGCTGCCAAAGATTACATTGCCTGCGTCCTGAGACAGCGCTACCTTAGTGGCCGTTCCCTATCCTTGCAAGTAGTAAAATTACAACATCCATGTCCCGCACCGGCTCCCGTACTACAGGTCGTCCCACCCTGGCCGAAGTTGCCAGGCTTTCCGGGGTTTCCCCGATTACCGCCTCGCGCGCCCTGCGCGGGGTCAGCACGGTTGCGCCTGAACTGGTCGAAAAGGTCGTCGCTGCAGCTGCGAGCCTGGGCTACGTGGCCAACCCGGCGGCCCGCGCCCTGGCCTCGGCCCGCAGCCAGTCGGTGGTGGTGTTGATCCCGTCGTTGTCCAACCAATTGTTCATCGACACGTTGGAAGCCATTCACGAGGTCATGCGCCCGCGTGGCCTCGAAGTGCTGATTGGCAACTATCACTACGACCTTGCCGAAGAAGAGAACCTGATCCGCAATTACTTGGCCTACCAGCCCTGCGGCATGCTGTTGACCGGTTTCGAGCGCAGCGACGCGGCGCGGCAGATGCTGGCCGCCAGCGGTGTGCCGTGTGTGCACATGATGGAGCTCAATGGCGAGCCAGGGGCATTGTCGGTAGGTTTTTCGCAGCAGCAGGCCGGGCGCGCTGCGGCCAGGCACTTGATCGAGCGTGGTCGCAAACGCCTGGCGTTCATTGCCGCGCAGCTCGATCCACGGGTAATGCAGCGGGCCGAAGGTTTCCGCCAGGCGTTGGCCGAGGCCGGTTTGCAGGCGGCCGAGCTGGAGGTACTGGCGCCGGAGCCTTCGTCGATTGCCTTGGGCAGTGTGCTGTTCAGCCAGTTGCTGCAACAGTCGCCGGATGTCGACGGTATCTTCTTCTGCAACGACGACCTGGCCCAAGGGGCGGTGCTGCAGGCACTGCGCCAAGGGGTGGAAGTGCCACGTCAGGTGGCCATGGTGGGGTTCAACGACTTGCCCGCTTCGGCACACATGGTGCCGCGCCTGACCTCGATTCGCACGCCCCGGGCAGCCGTTGGGCGTGGCGCGGCGCAGGCGCTGCTGGCGTTGCTCGATGGCAAGCGGGTGGCGGATACGCAACAGGATCTGGGCTTTGAGCTGATGGTGCGCGAGAGTTCGTAGCGAGCGCTCGTGGCTGTGCAGGCGCGTTCTGTCATATCAATGTAGTAATCCTAAAGTGATAGCACTGTGCTTGCACGGCGCCAACGGCGATCTATGCTCAGGACACCGCGCATAAAGGAGCCCGGCGTCATGTTCGATTTCCATCGCAAATCCGATTTGGTTGAGATCCAGCGCACTCGCCAGGCCTTGAGCGGCACGCAAGCCAAATTGGCGGCGATCAGCCGTTCGATGGCGATGATCGAGTTCGCCCCTGATGGCACCATCCTCGATGCCAACGAGCGTTTTTGCCAGGCCATGGGCTACAGCGCAGACGAACTGCGGGGCAAACACCATCGGCTATTCTGCGAACCGGGCTATGCGCAAACTGCCGAGTACCAGCAGCTGTGGCGTGAACTGGGCCAGGGCAAGGCCATCAGCGGTACGTTCGAACGCCTCGACAAGGCCGGCCGCGAGGTTTGGCTGGAGGCCAGCTACATGCCGGTGCTGGACGAACAGCGCCAGGTAACCAGCGTGATCAAGGTGGCAGCCGACATCAGTCAACGGGTAGTGCAGGAGCACGAGAGCGAGAGCCTGCTCAAGGCCATCGGTCGCTCCATGGCAGTGATCGAGTTCACCCCGCAAGGTCGTGTGATCAAGGCCAACCAGAACTTCCTCGACACCATGGGCTATCGCCTGGACGAGGTAGTTGGCCGCCATCACGGGTTGTTTTGCCTGCCGCAGGAGCGCGAATCGGCCGAGTACCGTGAGTTCTGGGCATCGCTCAACCGCGGCGAGTACCATTCGCACCGCTTCGAACGCATCAACAAGCAGGGCCAGATGGTCTATCTGGAGGCCTCGTACAACCCGATATTCGACAGCAAGGGCCGCTTGTACAAAGTGGTGAAGTTCGCCAGTGACATCACCCGTCAGGTCAGCACCCAGCAAACCGCCGCCGACGCCGCCCATGCCAGTTCCATGCAGACCGATGCCTGTGCGCGCAAGGGCACCGAGGTGGTGCAGCAGACGGTGCAGGTGATCGAGCAGATTTCCCATGAGCTGAACGAGGCTGCACGCAGCATCGATGCCGTGAGCAAGCAGTCAGATGTGATCGGCCAGATCGTGCTGACCATACGGGGCATTGCCGACCAGACCAACCTGCTGGCCCTTAACGCGGCCATCGAGGCGGCCCGCGCCGGGGATCACGGGCGCGGTTTTGCCGTGGTGGCCGACGAGGTGCGCAACCTGGCGGCGCGGACCAGCAAGGCCACCCTGGAAATCGTCGATGTCGTGCGGCAGAACCACGACCTGTCACTGCTGGCCGTGGCCAGCATGCAGTCGAGTTTGACCCGCACCGGTCATGGGGTTGCACTGGCCAATGAGGCCGGTACGGTGATCATGGAAATCCAGCAGGGTTCGCGGCACGTGGTGGATGCCATCAGCCAGATCAGCTCGACGCTTCAACTGCATTGAGTGCGTCGCTCAGCTCGTTCAGCAGGGCTTGCAGGCTGATTTGCAGTTGTTTACGTTGATCAACCGTTGGCAGGCCCCGCGCATGAGCGTTTTCGATGGCCTCGCAATCCTTGACCACGCCGCGCACCCTTATCATCTTCGCGCCGCCCTTGATGCGGTGAGCCAGGGTGCGGACGGCCTCATCGGAGGCCTCGGGTGCCAACGCGCGCAAAGAGGCGAGATCTTCGCCGACACTTATTGAAAGCTGTTCCAGCAGATGCCGCGTCAGTTGCCTGTCGTCCTGGGTCAGGTGGCGCAGTTCAGCCAGGTTGAAGCCGCTACTGCGCAGTGGCGGCTCTTGGGCGCTGCGGGCTTGGGGCAGGTGAGCCTTGAGGGTGCGCAGGCCGATCGGTTTGAACAGGCATTCGTTCATGCCGCTGGCCAGGCATCGGTCACGCTCTTCGGCCTGGGCATTGGCAGTCACGCCGAGGATCTGGCACGCCGGCAGGCCGCGTTCGGCTTCAAGGCTGCGAATGCGGCGGGTGAGTTCGTGGCCGTCCATCACCGGCATGCTGCAGTCGGTGATCACCAGGTCGAAACGCGCTGCCTGCCAGCGCTCCAGCGCGACCTGGCCATTTTCTGCCAGGGTCACGTGATGGCCCAGGGTGTGCAGTTGTCGCTCCAGCAGCAGCAGGTTGGCAGGGTAGTCGTCGATCACCAGGATATTCAGCGGGCCACTGCTGCTTTCGGCTGCCGGGCTGTGCTGCTGAACAGGTTGCGGTGCCGGGCAGGCTGGTAGTTGCAGGCTGACTTGCACCTTTGTCCCAACACCTTCGACGCTTTGCAGGCTCAAGTTACCGCCCATGAGTTCGGCAAAGGTGCGGCTGATCACCAGCCCCAAGCCTGCCCCTTGGCGTGCCCGCGGTCCCTCAGCCTGCACGAAGGTGTTGAACAGCCTGGCCTGATCAACGGTGCTGATGCCGATGCCGGTGTCACGCACAGACAGGTCGATTGACTGGCTACTGTCCCCACCAGTTGGAGGTATCAGCAAACTGGCCTGTACCTCGCCGCGGTCGGTGAACTTGATGGCGTTGCTGATCAGGTTGGACAGGATCTGCTTGAGCCGCAGCGGGTCTGCCAGCACCCAGACCGGCTCTGCAGGAAGTGCTGCGTGCAGATACAAGCCTTTGGCCCGAGCGTTGCCTTCGAACACCCGTACTGTAGCGCGTACCAGCTCGACCAGGTTTGTGGGTACCGGTTGCAGGGTAATGTGCCCAGATTCGATGCGGGAAATGTCGAGAATATCGCCAATCAGCTCAAGCAGGCCGATGGCCGAGTCATGGGCAGTCTGAAGGGTCTGGGCGTCGCAACGACCCTTGCGGCTGTCTTCCAGGGCCAGCTCCAGCAGGCCGATCACGGCATTCATCGGGGTACGGATTTCATGGCTCATGGTGGCCAGGAAGGTGCTTTTGGTCTGGCTGGCCTGTTCGGCGTCGTCCTTGGCCTGGCGCAGCTGTTCGAGCAGGCCGCGGCTCAAGGCCAGCTGCGCCTGCAGCGCGTGCTGGGCCTCGGTGCGCTGGTTGATCAGCTTGCGCAGGTAGCTGTTCCAGAACACCACGCCCGCCAGCAGCAGGGCCGACAGAACCAGTACCTGCAAGGCCAGGGTGCGGTAGTCGCGCCAGGGGCTGTCGCTGACCAAGGTGCTGGTGCGCCAGCGGTTGGCCAGCTGGTCGAGCTCTTCGGGTGGAATGCTCAGCAGTGCCTTGTCGAGGATGGCCTGTAGCTGCGGCTGGTCGGCAGCCACGGCGAAAGCGGCAATGGCCGGGTCGTCGTCCAGCACGCTGGCGATGCGCAAGCGGCCCTTGAAGACATGGCTGATGTAGTAGGCGGCATTGATATGGCTGCTAAGGGCAACGTCGGCAGCCCCACCGGCCACGGCCTCCATGAGACCGAGCGGGTTGTCCACTTCCACCAGCCGGGCCTGCGGGTAGCGTTGTTGCAGCAGCGCCCGCTGCGGCGAGCCGCGTACCACGGCGATGCGCTGGCCATCCAGCGCCTTGGCCTGTACCGGGAAAGTACTGTCGCTACGGGCAACCAGAACGCGTGGGCTGACCAGGTAGGGACGGGTATAGCGCAGTTGTTTCGCGCGATCCGCACCATAGCCCAAGGCGCCAATCATTTGTGCATCGCCACGGGCCAGGCGCTCGACCATCGCCTGCGCCGAATCGCTTTCGACCGCGCTGAAGTGCAGCCCTGTGCGCAGCGAAATCTGTTTCAGCAGGTCAAGGGTGATGCCGGTTGGGCGGTGTTCGGCGTCGTTGAACGTCAGTGGCGCCAACGAGGTGTTGACCAAAACATTGATGTTGGGGTGGGCCGCGATCCAGGCTTCCTCTTCCTTGCTCAAGGCGGTGATGTGGCGCTGCAGCAGCAGGCTGGTGTGGCCACTGCTCCAGCGGCGCAGGATATTCAGCCGCTCGCTGTCTTTGATGCGGGATAGCGCCATGTCGACCAACCGACGCAAGCGAGGGTTGTCGCTGGCCAGGGCAAAGGCAAATGCCCCAGCAGGGACCGGGCAGAAGTGGTCGATTCTCAGCGCGCCCTGGTAACTCTTGCCAATCGTGAAATCGGTACTGATGGCATCGCCCAGGTAGGCGTCGGCCTCGCCCAGATCGACAGCGGCCAGCCCGGCCAGGGTCGAGCGGTACAGGCTTAACTGCGCCTTGGGGTACAGATTGCGTACGGTGCTGGCCGGCAGGTAGTGATCGACCATCGCCAGGCGCAGGCCGGCGAGGTCGGGTGTGTTCTTCAGGCTGGTTCCTTCGCGGGTGACGATGACGGGCATGTCGTCGGCATACGGGGTACTCAGGTCAAGCTGGGCATCTGCCGCCTCGAAGGCATTGGAGCTGCCCAGCAGGTCGATACTGCCCTCACGTAACGCAGCGATGGCCTCGTGGCGGTTGTCGAACCGCCGTACTTCGACGTTTATGCCCAGCTGCTCGGCGATGATGCCGGCGTAGTCTGCGCTAATGCCTTCGTAGTCCTGCTGGCTGGCGTTGAGTTCGAAGGGCGGATAGTCGGGTCGCGAACTGCCCAGCACCAGGTATTGGCGTTGCTGCAGCCAATCCCGGTCTTCCCTGGACAGTTGCAACGGGGCAGCGGCGCTGACCGAGCGCGCCAGCAGTTGGCGAGGTTCGCTGTCGGCCAGCAGCGCGGCGGGGCCGGACAGGCCGATGGCCAGGAGCATGCACGCCAGCAGGCGCTTCATGGCGGCCGAGCGCTCAGTAGACGCTGTTGCGTTTGGCCAGGTCGACCATTTCAACCAGCGATTCGGTCTTGAGCTTTTCCATGATACGGCCCCGGTAGGTGCTGATGGTCTTGGCACTCAGGTTCATGCAGGTGCCGATATTTTTGTTGTTTTCGCCGCGCGCAAGGCGCCGCAGCACTTCCATTTCACGGTTCGACAGGCTGGCCAGGCGTACCGGTTCGCTCTCCAGCGAGTTGCTGTTGACCGACATTTGCGGGAAGGTCGAATAGCCCTTGACCAGGGCCTTGAGGGCAAACAGCAGAGCTTCGTGGTCTTCTTCCTTGGTGACGAAAGCGCCGATGCCGGCATCCAGGCAGCGCCGCACGTACAGATCGGTGGCCTGGCCGGTCAGCACCATGATCTTGGGCACTGGCTCCAGGCACTGCAGGCGTTTGATCACTTCCATGCCGTCCAGGCCGGGCAGGCCGATGTCGAGCACTACCACGTCCGGGCGCAGGTCGCGGGCTACCTGCGCCACTTCGCTGCCGTTACCCACCTCACCAACGACATGAAAACGTTCACGCTCCAGTAGTAGGCGCAAAGACAGTCGGACAATGGGGTGGTCGTCGACGATCAGCACGGTTGTCATGTGGAAAACTCCTGTCAAGATGTGGTCCGCTTCCTGGAACACTCAGGAATACGTCTGCAAGGTGGTTAATCGGAAGCGCTGCAAGATACGACCAATCCCGAGGTTTGGTAATGCCGAGTATAGAAGTGTTGATAATCCGTGAGCTTGTTGTTGAAAAATCCTACAAGTCATGGGAAAGGCATCACCCTATCAAAGCGGCAATGCCTGGTTTGAGGTGTGGAGTCAGGCGCAAGCAGCGTGTGCTTTGTTCACGCGTTGGGTGGCAGCGGGGTTATTGACCAGCGCCTGGCCGACCCGCGTCGGGCGGGCCACCAGCTGGCCGGCACAGTTGGGGCAGCGGCCCTTGAAGCGGATATCAGCGCAGGCGCGGCAGAAGGTGCATTCGAAGGAGCAGATCAGCACATCGGGGCTGTCGCCCGGCAGGTCGGTATCGCAGCACTCGCAGTTGGGGCGTAATTCCAGCATGGGTGTGACTCCTGTTCGCAGGCGGGAACCCGGAGTCTGCTACGCCCGTGGCAATGCTGGCAATGCTCAGTCGCCAGGGCGGTACAGGTGCGCGTGCCCGGCACGGTACAAGGCCGACTCGGCGAATGGCGTATCCCCGAGCACGTGGCCTACCAGGATCAGCGCCGTGCGGCGAAAGTCCTTGGCTGCCACCCGTTCGACGATATCGCCAAGGGTGCCGCGCACCCAGTCCTGGTCTGGCCATGTGGCACGATGTACCACCGCCACCGGGCAGTGCGCGCCATAGTGCGGTAGCAGTTCTTCGACGATTCGCGACAGGTGCTTGACCCCCAGGTGAATCGCCAGGGTGCTGCCATGGTGCGCCAGGTCGCTCAGTTGTTCGCCGGGTGGCATTGGCGAACTGTCGCCATAGCGGGTGAGGATCACCGTCTGCGCGACCTGTGGCAGGGTCAGCTCGCAGCCAAGCAGAGCAGCGCTGGCCGCCGTGGCCGTGACGCCGGGTATGATCTGGTAATCGATGCCCAGCGCCTGCAGGTGGCGGATCTGCTCACCGATGGCGCCGTACAGGCTGGGGTCGCCGCTGTGCACCCGGGCCACGTCCTGGCCTTGTTCGTGCGCGCTGCGCATGGCGGCGATGATCTGCTCCAGGTGCAACTCGGCGCTGTTGATCACGGTCTCGGCCTGGTGGCCTTCGAGCACGGCAGCGGGTACCAGCGAGCCGGCATAGATGATCACCGGGCACTGGCGAATCAGCCGTTGGCCCTTGACCGTGATCAGTTCCGGGTCGCCGGGGCCGGCACCGATGAAGTACACCGTCATGGAAAGTCCTTGCAGGAAAGAGAAGCGAAATGGTCAACAGGCCAGGGCGAGGGTCGCCGGGCCCAGTACCTGGCGGGTCAGCAGCAACCGGGCTGTGCTCCCGGGCTGCTGGCTGGCCAGGGCCAGCGCCGTGCTTTCGGCCACCCCCCAGCAGCCGCTGTGGGCATGGGCCGTGGCAGAGCGGTGGCTGAGCAGCGGCTCGAAGGCCTGCAGTTGCGCGCTATGGTACAGCACCAACGGCAAGCCAAGGCGTTCGGCCAGTTGCTGCAAGCCGGTTTCGTCGGCCTTGAGGCTGATACTGGCAATGCCGTGTAGGTCGGCAAGCGCAAGGCCCTGGCTAGCCAGGGCGTGGAGCAGCAGGGTATGCAGGGTATCCGCCGGGCAGCCCCGGCGGCAGCCGAAGCCGGCGTAGAACGCCGGCATCAGGCCTTACTGGAGCGGCGGAACAGCCACGCACTGAGCAGGCCCAAGGCTAGCCAGAAGGCAGCGTTGGTCAGCCAGGAGGCCATCTTGAACTGTGTTTCCAGTGCTTCGGGGGCCAGGCTTTCATGTACTTCAGGCTGTGGAGCGCCGATCACATGGGGGATTACCAGCAGCACGGCGCCCAGCGCCTTCAGCAGCCAGTGGCGGGCGAACACCAGCAAGGCCAGGCCAACGGCGGTGGCGCTGGCTGTGCCAATCCACCAGGCCTGGCGTTGTCCCAGGTCGGCGGCGGCAGTGCCGGGTAGCTCCGGTGGCAGCCCCAACGTCGGGGCCAGGCAGAACACGGCAAAACCGGCCAGGCCCCACAGCGCACCGGTGCCGGCACGCTGCGGTTCGCGCAGGCTGTACAGGGCGGCGAGAATAAGGGCGAAGCCGACTGCGACCACCAGGTTGCCCCCGGTGGTGGACAGCACCCGCTGCCAACCGTCTTCCGGCGACCAGGCTTCGGCGCTGTGCTCATGGGCAGCCACTTCGCCACCATGTTCGTGCTGTGCGGCCGGGGCCGAGGATTCGTAGGTTTCCGCCTCAAGAATCAGGGGGGCGACCCAGAAGCTTTGCAGCAGGGTCAGCAGCAGGGCCGCAAGCAGCCCGCTGAAGCCCGCGGTACGGGCAATGCGCGTGATCATCAGGCGTACTCAGTGGCAGGGGAAGGCGGCGCTGTGGCGGGTGTCGTGGGCGGCGTTGTGCACGGCCTCGATGTGCGAGAAACCGGCGAAGTACACCAGGCACAGGCCCAGCAGGCTGGCGCCGACGGCGATGACGACGCGCTGGCTGAGGGTGACGGGTGTGGCAAGGCTGTGTTGTTTGGTGCTGGTGACGGGCATGACGCGTTCCTCTGCTTTTTGTGGGCAACGGGCAAGCGCGGCATCCCCGATGCGTGGCCGCCCAGGGGAATGCAACAGCGCCCGCCCACCGCGGGGTGTTCATGAACGTCAGGCCGGTCTCCGGGCTTGCGAGGAGGAGCAGGGCTCCTGGAAAGCGTCACCTTCCCATGCCGGACTAGAAGGCACAGTGGTACAGACACTTCACTCGCTTACCGTTGCGGGGGCAGCACCGGCCTTGTCCGGCCCTGCTGGAGGGCCTGCGACGCACCGGTTTCCCGTTTCACCCCCTGTGGGGGCACCTGAACGTGAGGCACAAGGAGAGCATGGGGGCGGGGTTTGCGTCAATTGCCAAGTACCGAAGGTGCAGCGCACACCTGTGGGAGCGGGTTTACCCGCGAACACCGGCTTTGCCGGTGCCATGCACCGGGTTGGATTCTTCGCGGGTGAACCCGCTCCCACAGGCCAGGAGCAAATGTGCAGATGCTTCAGAAGTCATAGGCCAGTTTGGTGTACCAATAGCCGCCACCTGGGTGGAACGGCGGGTTGCCGTACGCCGCCTGGTTGCCGTTGGCGTTGTACACGCCGTTCTTGTCGGGCCGCACATTGAAGATGTTGGTGCCACCCACACTGACGGTCAGGCTGTCGAACAGCAGGTAGGACAGGTCCAGGTCGGTGATCCACTTGGCGCCGAAGGTGCGGTCCTGGGCCTGGTTCTGCTGCCAGGTTTCGACCTTGCCGTAGCGGGTGGTCTGCAAGGTGCCGGTGAAGTTGCCCAGCAACCACTGGCTGCCCAGCACCCATTTGGTTCTCGGCGAGGCTGCCACCAGGTCGCCTTCGCGGCCATGGCCGACCACGTCGATACCGGCAGCGGCCAGCGCTGCGGGCGTACCGCGGGTGCCGCGTACGGTGGTCTTGTTCCAGTTGAAGCCCAAGGTCCAGCGTACATCGCCCCAGGCACCGAACTCGCTGGTGTGGTCACCCACCAGGTCGAGGCCGCGGGTGCGGGTGTCGAAGGCGTTGGTGTAGTAGTTGATCCAGGTAGTGCGTGCCAGGCCCAGCGATTCGAGGATGTCGCCAATGGCACCGGCACCGTTCTGCCGGTCGTAGAGGTTTTCGGTGAGCAGGATGCGGTCGTCAATGTCGATCAGGTAGGTGTCCAGGGTAACGCTGGTGCGGCGCGCCGGTTGCCAGGTCAGGCCAAGGCCGGCGTTGCGCGATTTCTCCGGGTCGAGCTTGCCGCCGCCGAATGCCAGCGCGGCGGCACTGCCGGGCGCCACGGTGCGGCGCAAGGCCGGCACCACATTGCCGTCGGCGTCCAGCGCGGTGCGGTTGTCGCTGACGGTGTAGCCGCTCTGGGTCAGCGACGGTGCGCGGAAACCGCTGCCCAGGGTGCCGCGTACCGCCACGGTTTCGCTCAGTTCATAGCGTGAATTGAGCTTGAAGCTGGCGGTGTTGCCCGAGTCGTCGTCGTAGTGCTCGACGCGCGCGGCGGCGCCAAGGTACCAGCGCGGGCTCAAGTCCAGGCCGAGGTCGATGTAGGCGGCATAGTTGTTGCGCTTCACATCGGCCTCGTCTTCCGGGCGAATGGTCAGCGCAGCCTGGGCGCCCACTGCGGTCTGGCCGTTGGCCAGCGCATAGAGCGGGTTGGGGCGCCCGTCCGCCAGGGTAACCGGGTAGGTGTAGGGCCCGACGCTGTAGGCGATGGGGTCGCCGGCAAAGGTCCGGAAGCGCTCCCAGCGGTGCTCAAGGCCCGCCGAGACGCGGGTCGGTACCGCCAGGCCGAACAGGCCATCGAAGGCGCGGGTGATGTCCAGGTTGTTCACCCACTGGTCGAACTGCAAGGTCGCCAGGTCATCGAACGAGGTTGGCGAGGCCGGGCCATAGGTGGGGTTGATGGTCAGGTCGCTGGCCTGCTGGTTCTTGTTGCGCCCATAGGTGGTGGACAGGTCCCAGTCCCAGGCCCCGGCGGCGCCTCGGGCGCCGAGCAGCCACTGGTAGTCGGTGTCCTTGATGTTGTTGAGCGGGAAATACCCGTCGGGGAACAACTCCGGGATCGAGGCGTTGCTGTTGGGCAGGCGGTAGTTGTTGAAAGCCTCCAGCTTGCGCTCGGCATAAGTGGCGAACGAATACAGCTTCAAATCGTCGCTGATGGGCAGCTCGGCGTTGTAACCGAGGTTGAAGGCGCGCAGGTCAGGGTCGCCGTTCTTCACCGCCCGGTGGTCCCAGGCGGCCTGGCGGTCGTCTTCGAAGTAGGCGCGGTAATCGGGGGCGGCCTTGTCGATCCAGTTGGCGGTGCCGCGCTTGCGTGCCTCGCCCGACAGGTGCAGGAAACCGCCGTCACCCAGGCTGAAGCCTTGGTCGCCAGCCAGCTTGATGGTTTCGCCCTGGCCACTGTACAGCTGGCCGTAGCTGCTTTCGTAATGGCCGCCGCTGCTGGCGCTCTTGAGGATGATGTTGATCACCCCGGCCACCGCATCCGAGCCGTATTGGGCGGCGGCGCTGTCTTTCAGGACTTCGATGTGTGACACCGCGCTGACCGGGATCATGTCGATATCAACGGCGTTGGCACCGCTGTTGTCGGTCGAGCCGCTGGCCGGCACGGCGCTGTTGTGGCGGCGTTTGCCATTGACCAGCACCAGGGTGTAGGCCGGGCCCAAGCTGCGGTTGCTCAGCGGCCGCACGCCAGACTGAAAGCCGGCGATGTTGGTGCCGAAGTTGAACGAGGGCAGCAGTTTGGAAATCGCCTCGGACAGCTCGGCGCGGCCGGTGCGCAACAGCTGTTCGCTGCTGATCACGTCGATGGGTGCCGGGCTGTCGGCCACGGTGCGCTGGTTGCCTCGCAGGCCGGTGGAGATCACCGTGACGGTCTCCAGGCGTTGTTCTTCGGTAGTTGAAGCAGCATCGGCTAACGGGGTGAGCAGGCAGGCCAGGGGCAGGGCGAAAAGCGGTGTTCTAGACATCATGTCCTCGGAGTACGGTGGAGCACGCAGGCGAATAGGCGCCAGGCCCTGACAGGGCTGGCGTAGGGTGTTTGGGAAGTGTTTGCCTGCACCGGCCTCTTTGCGGCGGTTCGACGCCTCGACGAGGCCGGTACAGCGAGTAGGGATCTAGGCCGTGCGAGCGCTGCGCCCAGCCTCACGCTGTTCAACCAGCGCACGAATCCGCGGGATCAGGTCCTGCCCGTATTCCACCGCATCGCGCAGCTGGTCAAAGCCGCGGAACAGGAAGGTGGTCACCCCCAGTTCGTAGTAGGCCAATGCGGCCTCGGCCACCTGGTCTGCAGTGCCTACCAGCGAGGTGGAGTTACCTGCACCGCCACCCAGCGCCGCAATCTCGGTCCACAGCCGGGTGTCATGCACTTTGCGCTGGCTGGCCAGTTGCACCAGGCGTTCGGAGCCGGTGTTGCTCTTGCCGAAGTTTTTCTCGCGGCGGTTGCCCTGACGGATGCCGATGCGTTCCTGGGCATCGGCGAGAATACGCTCGGCGCGGGCCCAGGCTTCGGCCTCGGTGCCGCCCAGGATCGGTCGCAACGACAAGCTGAAGCGGATGTGCTTCTCGCGCCCGTAGCGGGCGGCAGCCTTGCGCACCTTGGCGATGCGCTCGCGTACCTGCTCCAGCGGTTCGCCCCACATCATGTAGACGTCGGCGTGCTTGGCGGCCACCTCGACTGCGGCGTCTGACGCGCCAGAGAAGTAGATTGGCAGATGCTGTACCGGTTTGACCAAGGTCAGGTTGTCTTCAACGCGGTAGTGAGTGCCCTGGTGGTCGAACGGCTCCTGGCGGGTCCAGGTGTTGCGCAGTACCTGCAGGTACTCATCGGTGCGGGCATAACGGGCATCCTTTTCGAGGAAGTCGCCATCGCGCTGCAGGTCGCCGCTGTCGCCGCCGGTGATGACGTTGATCGAGGCCCGCCCCCGGCTCAGCTGGTCAAGGGTGGCGAACTGGCGGGCAGCGAAAGTTGGCGCCTGGAAGCCCGGGCGGTGGGCGACCAGCAGGCCGATACGCTCGGTAAGCGCTGCCACGTAACTGGCCAGGATCATCGAGTCCGGTGCACTGGTGTTGACTGCTAACAATGCCTTGTCGAAGCCGCCATATTCCTGGGCCTGGGAGAAGGCCTTGATGAACTCCAGATCAACCAGCGGGCCGCGTGGCGCCTGGGATTCGCTGCTTTCCTGCGGGCCGATGAGGCCGATGAATTCGAGGCTCATGAAACAAAACTCCTTGTCTGGGTGGGCTCAGGCAACCGCTGCCTGGCTGCGGCGCAGGGTGTTGCGGTTTTCTGGCACGCTGAGGCCGAAATTGCCGCGCAGGGTTTTACCGGTGTACTCACTGCGCACCAGGCCACGGGCTTGCAGCAGCGGCACCACGTGTTCGGTGAAGTACTGCAGGCCATCCGGTAGCAACGAGTTGATGATGAAACCGTCGGCAGCGTCGTTTTCGAACCAGTGCTGCAAGGCATCGGCAACCTGCTCCGGGGTGCCGACGAAGTCTCTGCGTGGGCGCGAGAAGCGCAGTGCCAGTTCGCGCAGGCTCAGGCCTTCATCACGGGCCAGTTGCTTGAGCTGGTCCGAGGTGCCCTTGTGGCTGTCGTTGCCCAAGGTGCCGAGGTCGGGGAAGGGCGCGTCCAGGTCATGCTGGCTGAAGTCGTAGTCGTTGAAGGGGCGACCCAGGGCTACCAGGGCATCCTCAATGCTCACCAGGTTGACGGCCTGCTGGTAGCGCTGTTCAACCTCCTCGGCGTTGCGGCCGACGATGGGGCGGATGCCGGGCAGGATGAACAGTGCGTCCGGGGCGCGGCCATGGCGCGCGGCACGCTGCTTGAGGTCCTGGTAATAGGCGTGGGCATCGTCGAACGATTCGGGGCTGACAAAGATGGCGTCGGCGTTTTGCGCCGCGAAGTTGCGGCCGTCTTCCGACACGCCAGCCTGGAAAATCAGCGGCTGGCCCTGGGGTGAGCGCTGGATGTTCAGCGGGCCCTTGACCTTGAAGTACTCGCCCTGGTGGCCGAGGGTGTGCAGTTTGGCCGGGTCGAAGAACTGCCCGCTTTGCTTATCGCGGGTAAAGGCGTCGTCTTCCCACGAGTCCCACAGCCCCTTGACCACATCCACGTGCTCACGGGCAATCCGGTAACGCACGGCATGTGGCGGGTGTTCAGCCTTGCCGAAGTTGTCAGCGGTGCCGGAAAGCCAGGAGGTCACCACGTTCCAGCCTGCGCGCCCGCCGCTGATCAGGTCCAGCGAAGCGAATTGGCGTGCTACCTGGAACGGCTCGGTGTAGCTGACCGTGACCGTGGCTACCAGGCCGATGTGCTCTGTCACCGCCGCCAGCGCCGAAAGGATGGTCAGCGGCTCGAAACGGTTGAGGTAGTGCGGGCTGGAGCGGGCGTGAATGTGCAGGCTGTCGGCGATGAAGGCGAAGTCGAACTTTGCCGCCTCGGCCAGCTTTGCCTGCTGTTTGTAAAAGCCGAAATTGACACTGGCATCGGCCAGCGCATCAGGGTGGCGCCATTCGCCCCAGCCGTGGCCGACGCCATGGATCATGGCGCCCAGGCGGATTTGTCGTTTGCTCATCGGAATACCTGTGGGTTGTGCTGCAAATGGAATGGGGACAGCCATGCGTCACCTGGCCCATAGGCGAAGATGAAGCAGGGTTGTGGGTAAGAGAGGTGCATGCGCGCAAGGCTCCTGGCGGGGTCGAAGTGGACGGCCTCCGCCAGGAATGGGGTCGGTCTGGAGTGACCTTAGCGGGTGTGGGGTGGGGTTGTGAAAGGCTTTGTGGTTCTATGCTAATATTATTTAATGGTATTAAAATCCATGTGATGATGCATAATATGCATTTTAGGTTGCGTCAAATGCTATGGAATAAACCCGTTCATTGGGGGCGTTCTTAATGCTCTCTTCAATCATGCGCTTCGAAATTTTTTAGCGTCTTGTGGTGTGAAATCTACGAATGAGTAAGCCCATGGGCGTTGTGGTGTTGTCTGCGCCATGCCTTCATAAGGTTCGGATAAAAGCCCGAAACTGAAGGTGCCAGGTTCTACGCCGTTTACCATCGCTCCGTCGCTGATGCCGGGAATAGCGCTCACCTTGACATTGTTCTGATTTGAGAATTTTTGCCCAAACGATTCGCCGTAGCCTCCTAGGCAAGTGGCAAAAATGACTTTCCTGTATTTCTGAGGATTTATATTTTTGCTCGTTAGCCATGTGGCGAATTTAAATGGGCCCATGGCGACGTCGTCTATTAGTATTTTATTCTCTCTGCCATGAGTGTATATCAATAGCTTGGGCTTTTTAAAAAGACCAGGTTTGGATTCATAGACCCCATAATTTTTATCGAATGCATGAATTTTTCTTAAACCGTATTGGAACCGACGCATCTTGGTTCCATGGAGTATCGGAGCCGACGGCGCGTGACCGTCTAGATCGAGCAGATTAACCGGGTCGTTGCGAACATAGGTGTACGCATTGATGCCCCCTTTAGCAAAAGGACTGAGGTTGTCAGGGCTCGAAAAACGCATACATTTTGTTGAAAGCCAACGGTATCCTGCGCCCAAACCGTACATGCCTGTCACAGCGTCGCAGTGCTCGCCGTTAAAGCCTACAGGCAGTTCCCCGGTCGCTTGGTTGAAGCCAAAAGGGGTGTAAGACAGTGAGTGCAGGACGTGGCCGCGAGCCTCCGTGACGGAGGATTGCATTTTGTCTGAGGCAATTATACTAATAGAGGGTTGTGATATGTATTGAATGGCGAGCGTCTGTCGGTTTTGATTGAATATTCGAGTAGTTCTGGAAGGTTGAACCAAGGCAGTGGGTTTGCCAGACTGATAAAATATAAACATGAATAGAACCTCCTGATTTCAATCTAGCTTGATGGGATGCCCACAGCCTTGCAACTGGCAAAAATATCAGGCTGTGGGGCGCTAGAACTCAAGCCGCAGCAGAGGCTGGGCGCCCAGGAATGGCAGCAATCAACTCCCGCGTATACTCGCTCGCCGGCCGCTCGAAAACCTGCTCGACCGCCCCGTGTTCCACCACTTGACCCTTGCGCAATACCAGCACCTGGTCGGCCATGCTCGCCACTACCGCCAGGTCATGCGATACCAGCACATAAGCCATGCCCAACTCTCGTTGCAGCTCATCCAGCAGTGCCAGAATCTGTGCCTGTACCGATACATCCAGCGCACTCACCGGCTCGTCGAGCAGCAACAGTTCTGGCTGTAGCGCCAGCGCCCGGGCAATCGCCACGCGCTGGCGCTGGCCGCCGGACAGTTCGCGGGGTAGGCGGTCAAGGTAATACAGAGGCAGGTGCACGCGTTCGATCAGTTGGCGGGCGCGTTGCTCCAGTGCCGCTCCTTTGAGCAGGCCAAACGACACCAGCGGTTCGACGATGCTGTCGAACACCGTGAAACGCGGGTCGAGGGCGGCGAAGGGGTTTTGCTGCACCAGTTGCATGCGTCGGCGCAAGGGGCGGAACTGGCGCCAGCCGTGGCCCGTGACATCCTGCTGGTCGAACAGCACGTGGCCTTGGCTGGGCGTTTCCAGGCCCAGGGCAATGCGCAGGGCGGTGCTCTTGCCCGAACCGGATTCACCGACGATGGCCAGCGTTTGCCCCGGGTGAACCTGCAAGTCCAGGCCTTGCAACGCGACAAAGCGGTTGTCCTGGCCTTTTACCTTGGGCAATTCGAACGTTTTGCCAACACCCTGCAGGCTGAGGATCGGCTTTGAGCCCGGCGCCAGTTGGCGGGGCTGGCGACGAGCGCTGAATGCCGGTGCGGCATTGAGCAGGGCACGGGTGTACGGGTGGTGCGGTGCCTGCACGATCTGCGCGGGTGGGCCTTGCTCCACCAGTTCGCCCTGCTTCATCACCAGCAGGCGGTCGGCGCGGTCGGTGGCCATGCCCAGGTCGTGGGTGATGATCAGCAACGAGATGCCACGCTCGGCCACCAGCCGCTGCAAGTGATCGAGGATCTTGCGTTGCACGGTCACGTCCAGCGCGCTGGTGGGTTCGTCGGCGATGATCAGGCGTGGGTTGCCGGCCAGGGCGATGGCAATCAGCACCCGCTGGCGCATGCCGCCAGACAGCTCGTGCGGGTACTGGCGGGCGCGCACGGCCGGGTTGTCGAGGCCAACCTGGGCAAGTAACTCCAGCACATCGGCATCGACGCTGCGCGAGCGGCCGCCTTGGGCCAGCACTAGCGCCTCGCCGATCTGCTGGCCAATGCGCAGGGTGGGGTTGAGGCTGACCATCGGGTCTTGTGGCACCAGGCCGACGGTACGCCCACGCAGCTGGCGTTTCTGCCGTTCGCTGGCGCGCACTACATCCAGCCCGTCGACCCACAGCTGGCCACTGTCGATGCGCGCCGTGCCCGGTAGCAGGCCGAGCAGGGCGTTGGCCAAGGTCGACTTCCCCGAGCCTGACTCGCCGACAATGGCCACGGTCTCGCCCTGGGCCAGGCTGAAGGCAAGGTGCTTGACGGCCTGCGTAGCCTGGCCGGAGGCGTGATAGCTGATGCTGAGGTCGCGTACCACAAGCAATGGCTGGTCGTTCATCGTGGGTGCTCCTCGAAGGTGCGGGCAAGGTGGTTGAGGCTGAACACCACGGCGACCACGAACAGGCCGGGCAGCAGCGACACCCAGGGTGCGGTAATCAGGAAATGCCGGCCGTTGGCAATCAGGGTGCCCCATTCGGCTGCTGGTGGTGCTGCGCCAAAACCGAGGAAACTCAGGCCGGCCGTGGCCAGGATGGCGGCGCCGAAGTCCAGCGTGGCCAGCACGGCCACCGGCCCCCAGGCATTGGGCAGCACATGCCGCAGCAAGGTGCGGCGCCAGCTGGCGCCACCCAGGCGTGCGGCCTCGACATAGGGCAGGGTCTTGACCCGCAGCACTTCGCCGCGGGTGGTGCGGGCAAAGCCGGGGATGATGCCGACGCCGACGGCGATTGCCACCGGCACCGTGCCAAAACCGATGGCGGTGACAATGGCCAGGGCCAGCAGCAGGCCGGGCAGGGCCAGCAGCACATCGACCAGGCGCATGAGGGCGGCATCCAGGCGCCCGCCGGCAAACCCGGCGAGTACGCCCAGGCTCAACCCGCCGGCCAGGGCAATGCCAACCGCCAGCAATGCGGCCTGCACCGACAGGCTGGCGCCATAAACCACGCGGGTATACAGGTCGCGGCCCAGCTCGTCGGTGCCGAACCAGTGGGCGGCGCCAGGGGCCCGCAGCTTGTCGGCAGGCGACGTGGAGTAAGGGTCGAAGCTGGTCAGCCAGTGCGGCGCCAGTGCCGCCAGCAGGGCGAACAGCACCACCAGCAGCGCCAGGCTGAAGCCCGGGCGGGCCAGCAAAGGGACGAGTGCCTGGCCCAGGCGCTGCAGGCGTGTGCGGCGCTTCCAGGTGGCTGGCGGGGCGGCGGCACGCAGGGGGTGAGTATCGGCGGTCATGGTCAGGTCACCTTCGTGGCGTGGGCGATGCGGGGGTCAAGGTACGGGTACAGCAGGTCGACGATCAGGTTCACCAACACGAAGGCCGCCGCTGACACTGCGACAATCGCCAGCACCACCGGGATGTCTTGGCGCAGTACGGCTTCCTGGGCCAGGCGGCCAACGCCATTGCGCGAGAAAATGGTCTCGACCAGCACTGCCCCGGACACCGTGTTACCCACCTGCAACCCGACCAGGGTAAGGATTGGCAGGGCCGCATTGCGCAGGCCGTGCCGCGCTTGAACCTGCGCACGGCTCAGACCCTTGGCGAATGCGGTGGCGATGTACGGCTCCTGCCATACGCTTTGGAAGCCGCGCTGCAATACTTGGGCGTACACCGCAGCACTGGGGATGGCCAGGGTCACGGCCGGCAGCACCAGGCTGGCAAAGCCCTGGTTGCCGGTGGCCGGGAACCAGCCCAGGCCGAAGGCGAACACCTGGATCAGCAGCAGCCCCATCCAGAACACCGGTACGGAAAAGCCCAATGACGGCAAGCGTGACAGCGCCACTTTCAGCGGTTGCCATTGCAGGTAGGCGGTGAGGTAGGCCAGGCCGATGCCGCCAAGCAACGACAGCGTGATGGCGAAGCCGGCCAGGGCCATGGTTTGCGGCAGGCGCTCGGCCAGCAGCGCGGTCACTGGCCGGTTCAGTGACAACGACTGGCCCAAGTCGCCGTGCAGGGCCCGCCATAACAGGTCGATGTACTGCTCGAAAATGCCCTTGTCCAGCCCGTAGTAGGCACGGGCCTTGGCCAGGTCCTCGGGCGACAGGCCATCGGCTTCCATGCCCGATGCACTGAGCATGATCGCCAAGGTGTCCCCGGGCAGCAGATAGAGGATGAAGTAGGTGATGGTGTAGGCGCCCCACAACACCAGCAGCGCCTGGCCGATGCGGCCGATCAGGTAGTGGTTCATGGCTGCGCGACCTGGATGTCACTGAGGAAGGCAAAGCCTTCGGCGGTCCAGCGGAAGTCCTTGACCCGAGGTGCGGTGGCGGCTTGCCACACGCGTTCGTACAGCGGGAACGCCGAGGCTTCGTCAACCAGCAGGTCTTGCAGCTGGCCATAGGCCTGGGCGCGTTGTTCGTCGCGGGTGGCGGTAATGCCGCTGTCGAACAAGGTTTGCGCCTGCGCCAGGGTGTGTGGCTCGTAAGTGTTTGTGGCCAAGGTGGCACTGCTGGCGGCGCGCGGGTCGAGGATGGTCTGCAGGATGATCGGGTCGGCGCGCGTCATGTAGGTGGAGGTGAGGTCGTAGTTGCCCGAGGCATTGCCGGCCACCCATTCGGCCCGGGTCAGCACGTTCAGCTTGAGGTCGATGCCAACTTTGCGCAGTTGGTCTTGCACCAGTACATCGCCGGCGCTTTCGGCGGGGGAGATGTTGTAGCGCAGGGTCAGGCGTTTGCCGTCCTTGTGCCGGTAGCCGTCAGCGCCCTTGCTCCAGCCGGCGGCGTCCAGCAGGCGCTCGGCGCCCTGCGGGTCGTAGGCCAGCTTGTCGGCCTGGGGCTTGAAGTACGGCGTGGTCACGTCATACACCCCGGTCACCACCGGGAACTCGGCGTTGTATACGGTGTGGGCGTAGCTGGTGCGGTCAATGGCCTTCTGCAGGGCCAGGCGCACCTGGCGGTCGCCCAGCAGGCGGTCGTTGCGAGTGTTGGGGTAAAGGTTGAGCGCCGGGCCTGGCAGCGAGCGGCTCTGGATGGTCGCGCCTTTTGCCTGGAACAGCTTCAGGTCAACTTCGGAGAACGGGTTGCGTGGCCAGAGGATGTCGGCCTTGCCTTGCAGGAACAGGCCGTTGCGCACGCTTTCTTCGGGGATGTAGCTGATTTCCACGCGGTCCAGGTGGGCGGCGCCGGGGTTTTTGACGTTGGCGGAGGCCCAGGCATAATCCGCTCGCTTGACCAGGCGTGCGCCTACTTCCGGGGTGTAGTGTTCGAGGATGAACGGGCCGGTGCCGATGATCTTGCCCAGCGAACGCTCCTGGGCAGTGAGCGCGTAGGAGGCCGGAGCGAGGATGGCCAGGTTGGTGGTGGACGTGGCCTGCAGGAAGCCGGCGTTGGGCCGTGAAAGCACCAGGCGGACGGTGAACGGATCGACCACTTCGGCATGGTCAAAACCGGCCAGGTAGGTGGCGCCGAACGTGGCAGGCAGTTGTGCCGCGAAAGCCTTGTTGCTGTCGAAGGCGTTTTTCACGGCTTGGGCGTCGAAGCGCTCGCCATTGCTGAAGGTGACGTCCTGGCGCAGGTGGAAGGTGTACTGCAGGGCGTCGTCGCTGACCTCCCAGCTGCTGGCCAGCCAGGGGATGATGCGGCCTGTGGCCGGGTCCTGGTCGGTGAGTGATTCGGCAACGTTGCGCAGCAGTACGCGGTGCTCCAGCCAGTAGACCTGGAACGGGTCGACGCTGACCAGCGTGGTGTTGTCGCCCCAGAAGGCGATGTTCAGGGTTTTGCTGGTGGCATCTTCGCCGGAGGGGGAGCAGGCGGCGAGCGTGAAGGCCAGGGTGGCGCAGGCCAGCAGGCTTCTGGCCAGGTGAAGTGGAGGCATTGGGCGTTCCTTCGATGGGATATGAGGTGTTTGTCCGGGCCCTGTCGCCAGCAAGCCAGCTCGCACAGGACCACCACAGGCCTGAATCCGATGGAAATCCTGTGGGAGCTGGCTTGCCGGCGACAGGGCCGGTAGAGGCCACAGAAAACCTGTCAGTCCTGGTAATCCAGCCCCTCCCGGTCCAGCTGCCGGATCAGCGCATCCCAGTGCCGCTGGATCCCTTCACCCAACCCGTCGGAAAACCGCTTGGACTGTTCATGCACCTTGGCGATCGCCGCCGGCGCAGCATGCAGCAACTGGTCGTTGCCCCCGGCCTGCGCTGCGACCTGGATGTTGCAGGCCCGCTCCAGCCCGTGCAGTTCACGGAAGGCATGCTCCACGCTGACACCCCCGGTCAGCAGGCCATGGTTGCGCAGGATGAGGATGTTGCTGTCGCCCAGGTTGGCCACCAGCCGCTGCTGCTCGTCCAGGTCCAGGGCGACGCCTTCGTAGTCGTGGTACGCCACCCGGCTGTAGTACGCCAGGGCGTGCTGCGAGATCGGCAGCAGGCCATCGCGCTGCGCCGACACCGCCGCTCCATCGCGGGTGTGGGTGTGCAGCACGGCCTTGAGGTCATGCCGGGCGCGGTGGATCGCGCTGTGAATCACATAGCCTGCCTGGTTGATGCCCAGGCCCAGGGGGTCGTCGATGATGGTGCCATCCACGTCCACCTTCACCAGGTTGGACGCGGTGATCTCGTCGAACAGCAAGCCAAAGGCATTGATCAGAAAGTGCTCGTCAGGCCCCGGCACGCGTGCCGAGAAGTGTGTGTAGATGTGGTCGGTCCAACGGAACAGCGCGGCCAGGCGGTAGGCGGCGGCCAGTTTGACCCGCACCTCCCATTCTTCTGCGCTGATCCGCTGGCGTACGGTGTTTTCCTGGGCGATGACGACAGACAGTGCAGTCATGGTGTTCTCCAATAGGTGTGGGTTCAGTAGCCGCGCTGGGTGTCGACCAGGTTGTGCAGCGGTGCTTGTTCGCGGTAACGGGCGAAGTTGTCGAGAAACGCGTCGAGCAGGGCCGGGTAGCCGTCCTCGGAAATGGCCGAGGTGTGCGGAGACAGGAACACCCGAGGGTGCTGGTAGAGCGGGTGGCCCGCTGGTAGCGGTTCCGGATCGGTGACATCGAGGCTGGCGCGGCCGATCAGCCCGTTGTCCAGGGCTTCGAGCAGGGCGCCCTGGTCCAGCAGCCCGCCACGAGCGATGTTGATCAGGTGCAGCCCGGGTTTGGCCTGGGCCAGCACCTGGCGGTCGATCAGGCCACGGGTGGCGGGGGTGAGCGGGGCGGCGATGACCAGGTGATCGCTGCCGGCAAACAGCTGCTGCAGGTTGTCGACGCGCTGCACGCCCGGCACCTCGGCAATGGGTTGGCCTGGGCGGTTCAGCGCCAGTACCGGCATGCCCAGGGCGTTTGCCTTGCGTGCCAGGCTCTGGCCGATGCTGCCGAAACCGAAGATGCCCAAGGTGCGGCCACGCACGGGGGCGAGCGGGGTCAGGCGCCAGTCGGCGTCCTTGACCCACAAGCCCGGCAGCTGTTTGGCCGCGGCAAACACCAGGGCCAGGGCGAATTCGGCCACCTGCTCGGCATTGGCGCCGCGGCCACTGGTGACCGGCGGGCCCTGAAACACCCAGTCGGGGTAGAAGTCGATGCCCGAGGACACTACCTGCACCCAGCGCAACGCCCACGGCCAGCCCGCTGGCGGGTTGTCCACGCGGTTACCGCGTACATTGATCGGGCGCACGATGAACACGTCGGCGGGGACGTCCAGGTGCAACTGGCCCGGGGCGATATCGATCACCTCGTGGTCGGGCAATCGGTCGCGCAGGTATTGGTTGGCCGGTGCGTCCAGCTGGCTGGCGATGATCGAGTGGCTCATGCCGCCACCTCCGCCAGGGCAGCACGGCCGACATGGCCGAGCACCACGTCGTCCTGGGGCGTGTGGATGCGGCTGCACAGCACATCACGGTAGTGCCGCTCCAGCGGGTTGCGCCGCGACAGGCCTGGGTTGCCGGCAGCCTCGATGGCCAGTTCCACGGCCTGGATGGCGTTGCGGCTGACCAGGTGCTTGAGCTGCCCGGCGTGGCGCGGATCGACCTGCCCGGTCACGGCCGCGTTCAACAGGCTCTGGTTAGCGAACAGCAACGTGTCGATACGCCCGACCACGTCCTGGAAACGTGGCAGGCTGGCCAGCGGTGCACCGAGGTTGGACGGCGCGCGCTGGTTCAGGAACTGCACCAGCCAGTCGCGTGCGGCCTGGGCCACCCCGTCGTACAGCGCAGGCAGCAACACTGCCATCCACAGCAGGCCCGTGCTGTCGAGCTCGGCGCGCGGTGCGCTGGCCGGGCTGACGCTGACGGCATGATCGAGCGGGATCAGCACCTCGTCGAACTGCACTTCATGGCTGCAGGTAGCGCGCATGCCCAGGTGGTCCCAGTCTTCGACGATACGGATGCCCGGGGTGTCCTTGTGCACCAGGAAACCGCCCACCAGTGGGTCCTGGTCGTCGCTGCGGGCCCATACCAGGTACCAGGTCAGGCCATGGCTGCCGGTGGAGTAGATCTTGCGCCCGGACAACCGCCAGCCTTCGGCGGTGCGCCGGGCGACAGTGGCCGGCAGGCCGCCGCGGGCGGGTGTGCCCAGTTCGGGTTCGACGCGAAACGCGTTGATCAGTGCGCCGTCGGCCACCGCGTCGCGGGCCACCTGCAGGCGCAGGTGCTCGGGCCAGCGGTCTTCGTCCTGCAGGCGAAAGTGCTGCAGGTACTGCATTACGAGAATCAGTGCGGTGGACGGGCAACCTTTGCCGACCGCGGCAATGACCTGGCGCGCACTGGCCAGGTCGGCGCCACCGCCGGCCAATGCGCGGGGCACGGTGAAACCCAGCAGGCCGTGGCGGTGCAACAGGTCGAAGTTGTCGGCGGGGAACTGGCCGCTGCGGTCGTAGCGTTCGGCGTTGGCGGCCAGGGCCTGGGTGAGTTCGGCGAGCGCGCTGGCGGAAGGAGGGTGACTCATGGGTATTCATCCCTGGAACACGGTGGGTTTCTAAGACCGTATTCGTATGGATGATCACTGTAAAAGTCTTTTTTGTTCTATGCTAATTATTAACCTAAAGAATTAAAACTGTATGTAGTTATGTGAGTTGGTTATTTTATTGTCAATGGAATGATAGGGCTGCTACGCAACCCAATCGCGACGCAAGGTCGCTCCCACAGTGACCGCGCAAACTTTTGGATTTTGATCAACGCAGTTGCTCTCATAAGGGATTGCGCTTTCAGCTCACCCGCACAGTTGCTGCCCGGCCACCCGGCCAAACAGCTCGACCGGCTCCTGAAGGTTGCCCAGGTAGCGTGGGTGGAACAGCCACAAATCCACCTGCGGCTTGAAGTCCGTCACACTGACCACGTCCAGCGCATCGCGGTGGCGGCTGTTCTGCAACAAGGGCTCGGGCACCAGCCCGAGCCCCTGCCCATTGGCCACCAGCCCCAGTTGCAGCTCGGTGCCAAAGGTCTCCAGGTTGATCGACAGCCTCAGCCCCTGTTCGCTCAGGGCGCGCTGCAACCCTGCGCGAAAGCCGCAACCATCGGGGTTGAGCACCCAGCCACGGGTGTAGCAGTCCTTGAGCTTTAGGCTGCGCTTGCCGGTACTGCCCTTGGCCGCTACCACCCGCAGCGGCATGCGGGCGATCGACTGGCTGGCGATGCCCTCGGGGAAGATCTTGCCGGGCGGGAACAGTGCCGCGGCGGCATCCAGCTCGCCGTTTTCCATGCGTGCGATCAGGCTGCTGCCCCAGCCACTGGTGACCTGGGTGCGCAGGTCGGGGTAGGTTTCACGAATCTGTGCCAACGCATCGAGCAGCACCACATCGCCAAGGGTTTGCGGCACGCCCAGGCGCAGGGTGCCGGACGGGGCCCCGTCGTTCGCCACCAGCTCGCGCAGCGAGTCGATCTCACGCAAGATCGCCTTGCACTGCTCGTACACCCGCAGGCCCATGGGCGTCGGTTTCAGCGGCTTGGTATTGCGGTCGAGCAGGGTGGCGCCCAGGTCTTCCTCGAAGTTCTGCACGCGGCGGGTGATGGCCGGCTGGGTCAGTTGCAGGGCCTCGGCGGCCAGGTTGGTCGACTGGCAACGGATGACCGCCACGAAGGCGTCCATGTCATCGATTTTCATATTCGGCGCTCACATATTGGGGCGGTGGGACATACCAGAGGAGAATAATCCTCAATGGCCGGATTGTCACAGCACCTGTGCACCTCACGCGCTTTCGCGGGCAATCAACTCACACGCCAACAGGTTCAGCCGCTGCACTTCCCCCTCACGCGCCACCACACCCAGGTGCTGCAACACCCGCAACGCCGCCACTTCGCCTATTTCCCGCGAGGGCGGGCGCAGGGTGGTGAGGCTGGGCAGCAGCATGTTGGCGAAGGGATAGTCGCCAAAGCCGACGATGGCCATGTCTTCCGGCAGGCGCAAACCGGCGCGTTGCCCGGCCAGCAGAGCACCGGCCGCCAGGTTGTCATTGGCGAAGATGATCGCCTCGGGCCGTGGGGTGCGGCGGATCAACGCTTCCATGGCCTGCTTGCCCGCCTCGAACGGCGCGCAGTCGGCCGAGGGCACGAATACCCAAGGCTCCAGCCCGGCTACCCGCAACGCCTCGATATAGCCATCGCGCCGCTCCAGCGCACTCAGGTCGCCGGCCGCGCTGTTCTGTACGAAAGCGATGCGCCGGTGGCCCTTGTCCAGCAGATAGCGGCAGGCCTGTACGCCCACCTGGTGATGAAGGAAACCCACTTGCAAGGGCGACCGCTCAGGGCGGTAGTCCCATATTTCCACGACTGGCACGTCTGCGTTGGCCAGCATCTTTTCTGTGGCCGGGCTGTGGAAATGGCTGGTCACCACCAACGCTGCCGGCGACCAGCCGAGAAACGCCCGCACCGCGCTTTCTTCCTGCGCTTCGCTGAAGTAACTGGACGCCAGCAACAACTGGTAGCCATGGCGGCTGAGGGTATCGCTGAACGCCTGGATAGTCTGGGCGAAGATCGGCCCGGAGATATTAGGGATCACCATGCCGACGATGCGCCCCCGGGCCGACGCCAGCCCCCCGGCCACCAGGTTAGGCACATAGCCCAATGCCTGCACGGCAGCTTCGATACGCTCGCGCAAAGGTGTCGACACCTGATCTGGCTGGTTGAAGTAGCGCGACACGCTGATGGCCGAAACCTCAGCGGCCCGAGCCACCTCGGCAAGGGTGACACGGCCTGCGCCGCGGCGCTTGCGGGGGGGATCCTTGGCCTGGCTCACCGGGCTGCCTCCTGGGGAAATGGCGCGATGGTAGCGCTAACGGGAAGGCGCTTGGCAAATAGCTTTATTGCATATCAATCTGACTTTTAAGTATTTGACGTGCTAAGCGAAGCCCTCTGATACTTGCGGATGTTAGCGCTAACAAGCGCAGCTGTTGGCAAGCGCCTGCCACTCGCACGAGCGAGACCAGACAACCACAGCAACTCCGTGTCGGCCCCGCCTGAAGGGGCCTGGTCTGGTTTCCCGAGGCAGTGAGCACCATGCAGAAAAGCCGTACACCATTCCCCGCTACGCAACGTCGGCCGCTGGCCGCAGCCATCCTGCTGGCCGCTTTTGGCCAAGCTGCCCAGGCAGCCGAGCCGGCCGAAGCAGCGGCTCCGCAGGCCACTGCATTGGGCGCCGTGACCGTGACCGCCACGCGCCGCGAAGCCACGCTGCAGGAAGTGCCGGTGGCAGTGTCGGTGATCGATGGCGAACAGTTGGAGCGAGACAACCGCAACAACGTTGCCAGCATCGTCCAGCAGGTGCCTACCCTCAATTACCGCGCCGGCGCCTCGAACAAGGACACTTCGTTGTTCATCCGCGGCGTGGGCACCATTTCGACCTCGCCCGGCGTCGAGCCAACCGTGGCGACGGTGGTCGACGGCGTGGTGTTCGGCCGCCCGGGCCAGTCCACCCTCGACCTGCTCGACCTTGAACGCATCGAGGTACTGCGCGGGCCGCAGGGCACCCTGTTTGGCAAGAACGCCTCGGCGGGTGTACTCAACGTGGTCAGCAAGGCCATCCCCGAGCAGACCCAGGGCTATGTGGACTATTCGCACTTTGGCGGTGGCGACGAGAACCGCCTGCGCTTTGGTATTGGCGGGCGCCTGAGCGAGCAGTTCAAGGGGTCGTTGAGCACCTTGTGGGGCGACTACGATGGCAATGTCGAAAACGTTGCCAATGGCCACGATGTCAATGGTTACGAACGCAAAGGCGCCCGCGGCAAGCTGGAGTTCGAGCCCAACGAAGACGTGCGCCTGACCCTGATTGCCGACTACATGAAGGGCGAGGACACCTTGCCCAGCGGCGTGATCACCAGCGCCAGCGCCGCATTCGCCAGCCAGTTGCGCCCGGTGACGCCAAGCGCCCACAACCGCGACATCAACAGCGACTTCAAAACCCACGTCGAAGACGAGAACCAAGGGCTCTCGGCCCAGCTGGACTGGCAGCTGGGCGACTACACCCTGACATCGATCAGCGCCTGGCGGGGTTGGGACAATACCCAGTACCAGGACGGCGACCGCCGCGCCTTGCTGCCGGTGACGGCGTCCCATGACAAGGGCACGGTGGACTATGACCAGTACAGCCAGGAGTTTCGCCTGACGTCGCCCAAAGGGCAGTTCAACGAATACGTGCTGGGCGCCTTCTACATGCATGGCACGTCCAGCGAGACCTACCAGCGCCTGTCGGTCAATGGCGGCGTGGCCAACACTGGCCGCGCCGACTATTCCACCACCAACGACAGTGTCGCGCTGTTCGGTGAGAACACCTTCAACTTCACCGATGACTTGCGCGCCATTTTCGGCCTGCGCTGGACCCACGACGACCTTGAGTACGACCACCGCCGGGTCTCCACCTCGGCCACCGCAGTGACCGGTATCCAGCCCTCGACTGCGAGTTCCGGCTCGGTGGACGAGGACGGCTGGAGCGGGCGGACCGGCTTGCAATACGACTTCAACGACAACCTGACGGGCTACGTCACCTATTCGCGCGGCTATAAAGGGCCGGCCTACAACGTATTCTTCAACATGCAGCCGCGCGACACCGGGGCACTCAAGCCCGAAACTTCGGATGCCTACGAAATCGGCTTGAAAAGCACGGCGCTGGACAATCGCCTGACCGCCAACCTGGCTGTGTTCCACACCGACTACGACAACTACCAGGCCAACTTCTTCGACACCGTGGCCAACCAGGTGGTAACCCGCCTGGTGAATGCCGGCAAGGTCAAGACCCAGGGTGTGGAGCTGGATGCCAGCTTCCAGGCCACCTCGCGGCTGAAGCTGTCGACGGCCGTGGCCTACACCAAGGCCCGTGTCGATCACTTCAACTGCCCGGCGGGTGCGGCGGCCAACTGCAACATCGATGGCGGCCGCCTGCCGTTCACGCCGGACTGGAAGACCTACCTGCGCGCCGATTACGTGATCCCGCTGGACAACGGCCTGGATGTGGAACTGAGTAGCGACTACAGCTGGCAGGACGCCGTGCAGTTCAGCCTCGACCAGAATCCGGACACCGTGCAGGGCGCCTATGGCATCTGGAACGCCAGCATTGCCCTGGCCGACTACAACGACGGCTGGCGCGTAGCCCTGTTGGGCAAGAACCTGGGCGACAAATCGTATGCGCAGATGCTGGCCAGTGGCGGCGACTACATCTACCGCTCAGTACCGCGGGATGACGGGCGCTACTTCGGCGTACAACTGCGCAAGGATTTCTAAGCCTGCGCACGATCCCTGTAGGAGCGGCCTTGTGTCGCGATCGGGCCGCACAGCGGCCCCAGATTTCAGCTTCGCCACTTAAATCGCCGGGGCCGCTTTGCGGCCCGATCGCGACACAAGGCCGCTCCTACAAAAAGCGACCTGGTTTTAAAGGAGATCTCAATGCCCCGCCAAATGAATCTGGGCGCCTTCCTCATGGCGACCGGTCACCACGTGGCCGCCTGGCGCCACCCGGAGGTACCGGCCGACCCGCTGGATTTCGCCACCTACAAGCGCACCGCACAAATCGCCGAAGCCGCGTGCTTCGATGCCTTGTTCGTCGCCGACAGCGTCGCCGCCCCCAACGACCCCCTGGCCAGCCACAGTGCCCGCTCGGTGTACTACGAACCACTGACCCTGTTGTCGGCGCTGAGTGCAGTCACCGACCGCATCGGCCTGATCGCCACCGCCACCACCAGCTACAACGAGCCTTACCATGTGGCACGCAAGTTCGCCTCGCTGGATCACCTGTCCGCAGGCCGTGCCGGCTGGAACCTGGTCACCTCCGACGCTGCCGCTGAGGCCGGCAACTTTGGCCGCCAGGCGCATATCCCGCATGCCGAGCGTTACGCCCGCGCCCGTGAATTCCAGCAGGTGGTGCAAGGGCTTTGGGACAGCTGGGCCGATGACGCGTTCTTGCGCGACAAGGCCAGTGGCCTGTTCCACCACCCGCAGGCCGTGCGTGCCCTCGACCATGTGGGCGAGCACTTTCGCGTCAAAGGTCCGCTCAATGTTGCGCGCTCGCCACAGGGGCGACCGGTGCTGGTGCAGGCCGGCTCGTCCGAAACCGGCCGCGAGCTGGCCGCACAAAGTGCCGAGGTGGTGTTCACCGCCCAGCCGAGTCTGGCCCGCGCACAGGCTTTTTACACCGACCTCAAGGGTCGCCTGGCCCGCCACGGGCGAGATGAGGATTCGCTGAAGATCATGCCCGGCGTGTTCGTGGTGGTGGGGCAAAGCCAGGCGCAGGCCGAGGACAAGTACGAACAGTTTCAGGCGCTGGTCGACCCGCGTGTCGGCGTTGGCTTGCTCGGGCGCATGCTCGGCAACTTCGACCTTTCCGGCTACCCGCTGGACGGCCCGCTGCCAGAGTTGCCGCCCACCGAGGATGGCCAGCGCAGCCGCCAGCAACTGCTGACCGAGCTGGCCGGCACTGAACAGCTGACCCTGGCCCAGCTGGGGCGGCGCATCGCCGGTGGGCGAGGGCACTACAGCCTGGTGGGTACCCCGACGCAGATCGCCGATGAGCTGCAAGCCTGGTTCGAAGGCGGCGCCGCCGATGGCTTCAACGTGCTGGTGCCGCACCTGCCCCTGGGCCTGGAAGACTTCGCTGTGCACGTGGTGCCCGAGCTGCAGCGTCGCGGCCTGTTCCGCCGTCAGTACCAGGGCCACACCCTGCGCGAGCATCTGGGCCTGCAACGCCCAGCCAACCCATACTTTGCCGAACGAGGCCAACCATGAGCTACACCGCCAACCCCGAGCGCTATGCGCGCATGCCTTACCGTCGCGTCGGTCGCAGCGGCCTGGTGCTGCCGGCCCTGTCCCTGGGCCTGTGGCACAACTTTGGCGATGCCACGCCCATCACCACCCAGCGCGCCTTGCTGCACACGGCGTTCGATGCCGGTATCAACCATTTTGACCTGGCCAACAACTACGGCCCGCCCTATGGCAGTGCCGAGACCAACTTCGGCCGACTGCTGCGCGAGGACCTGCGCAGCTACCGCGACGAGCTGATCATTTCCAGCAAGGCCGGCTGGGACATGTGGCCGGGACCTTACGGGCAGGGCGGCAGCTCGCGCAAGTACCTCATCGCCAGCCTGGACCAGAGCCTGGCGCGCCTGGGTCTGGATTACGTCGACATCTTCTATTCGCACCGTTTCGATGCCGACACCCCACTGGAAGAAACGGCCATCGCACTGGCCGACATCGTGCGCCAGGGCAAGGCGCTGTACATCGGCATCTCGTCCTATTCAGCCGGCAAGACCGCAGAAATCGCGGCGTTGCTGCAAGCATTGAAGGTGCCGCTGCTGATCCACCAGCCGTCGTACAACCTGTTCAACCGTTGGATCGAACGGGACCTGCTCGACACCACCGATGCCTTGGGTGCCGGGGTGATCGTGTTCACTGCGCTGGCCCAGGGCCTGCTCAGCGATAAATACCTCAATGGCATCCCGGCTGATGCCCGTGTGAACCGTGCAGGTGGCTGCTCGCTGCTACCCCAGCATTTGTCGCAAGCCAACATCGCCCGCGCACGCGCCTTGAATGAGATTGCCCGTCAGCGTGGCCAGAGCCTGGCCCAACTGGCGCTGGCCTGGACCCTGCGCGACCCACGGGTGAGCTCTGCCCTGATCGGCGCCAGCCGGCCCGAGCAGATCACCGAGAATGTGGCCGCGCTCGACAACCTGGCCTTTACCGCCGAAGAGCTGGCCGCCATCGACCAGTACGCCGTGGAAGGGGGGATCAACCTGTGGGAAAAACCCTCGACCGACTGGAAGGAGTGACCCATGCGCATGCTACGCCTTGCCATGCTGGTGTTGCTGGCCCTGGCCAGCGCGGCCCAGGCCGCAGACCCGGCTACCTTGCGTATTGGCTACCAGAAGGGCTCGATCAGCCTGGTCCTGGCCAAGCAGCATCAGCTGCTGGAGCAACGTTTTACCAATACGCGCGTGCAATGGATCGAGTTCCCCGCCGGCCCGCAGATGCTTGAAGCGTTGAACATCGGCAGCCTCGATATCGGCTCGACCGGTGACATTCCGCCGATCTTTGCCCAGGCCGCCGGCGCCGACCTGTTGTACATCGGTGCCGAGCCGGCCAAGCCCCAGGCTGAAGTGATCCTGGTGCCGAAAGACAGCCCGATCAGCGCTGTGGGTGAACTCAAGGGCAAGCGCATTGCCCTGCAGAAGGGCTCCAGCGCGCACAACCTGCTGTTGCGTGCCCTGGCCAAGGCCGGGCTGAGCATTGGCGATGTTCAGCCGGTGTACCTGGCACCTGCCGATGCCCGGGCGGCTTTCGAGCGGGGCAGCGTGGACGCCTGGGCAATCTGGGACCCGTTCTACTCGGCTATCGACCTGGAGGGCAAGGCGCGGCTGCTGGCCGACGGCCAAGGGCTGGGGCTGATCGGGCCATTCATGCTGGGTTCACGCACCTATGTCGAAGCCCATGGCGCCTTTGTCGGGCAATTGCTGGAAGAAATCAGCCGGGCCGAGGCACTTACCCGCAGCGACCAGGCTGGGAGCATCCGCTTGCTGGCACAGTTCATGGGCTTGCCAGAAGAAGTGGTAAAGCGCAGTTTCAGCCACCGGCCGGCGTCACCGGTGCTGCCGGTAAGTGATGAGATCGTGGCGGCGCAGCAGCGTACGGCGCAGCTGTTCTTCGACAACAAGGTAGTGCCCAAGCGGGTCGATATTGCCGGGGCAGTGTGGCGGCGGCAGTAACTTTACCTTCGGGCTCACATCGGTCCCTGTACTATCGGCCTTGTGCCGCGATCGGGCTGCATAGCAGCCCCGGCAATGTGTGCATATGCGCAGAAACCTGGGGCCGCTTCGCAGCCCGTTCGCGGCACAAGGCCGCTCCTACAAATGATCGCGTAAACCCGGCGGTCACCCGCGGGCGAATGCCGCCAGCTTCTCGCCATCCAGCCGGTAGCGCACCCACTCATCCTGCGCCTCGGCCCCCAGCTTCTGATAGAAGCCGATCGCCGGCTCGTTCCAGTCCAGCACGCTCCATTCCAGGCGCCCGCAATTGTTCGCCACTGCCTCACGGGCAATATGTCGCAGCAGTTGCCGGCCAGCACCGTCGCCACGCTGTTCAGGCGTGACGTACAGGTCTTCCAGGTAAATACCGTTGCGCCCAAGCCAGGTCGAGTAGCTGTAGAAATACACGGCAAAACCGACTGCCCGGCCATCGCGTTCGCACATCAGGCTACGCACCGTGCTCCCCTCGTCGAACAGGCTGTGCTCGATGTCGGCAAGGGTGGCGACCACCTCGTGGCGGGCGCGCTCGTACTCGGCCAGTTCGGTGATGAAGGCCAGGATCTGCTCGGCATCGGTGCGAACGGCAGGGCGAATGGTGAGGCTCATGGTGACGGCTTCCTTGGTCCGGGTTAGCGGTACAGTGATGTGTATCTGAATAATTTAATATAACTGTATCGGTCGCTGGAGTGGGCGACTCCGTTAGTGTGACAGCACCTATAACGAAAGTGGAATGCCCGCCATGCTTGCCTCTGCCGACCTGCTGACCGCTTTCGTGCTGTTTGCCTTCGTATCCTCCATCACCCCCGGCCCCAACAACACCATGCTGCTGGCCTCGGGGGTGAACTTCGGCGTGCGTCGCTCCATCCCTCACGCCCTGGGCATCAGTGTCGGTTTCATGGTCATGGTGCTGGCCGTCGGCCTGGGCCTGGGTGAGGTATTCAAGGCCTGGCCACTGCTGTACACGGTACTGCGCTACACCGGGGCCGCCTACCTGCTGTATCTGGCCTGGAAGATCGCCACTGCCGGGCCGGTTGGCACGGCCTCGTCCAGCGTCCGTAAACCCCTTGGTTTCTGGGGTGCGGCGGCGTTCCAGTGGGTCAACCCCAAGGCCTGGGTGATGGCGGTGGGTGCGATTACCACCTACACACCGGCGCAAGGCTATGTGACCAACGTGATCGTGATCGCCGCCTTGTTCGCCCTGGTCAACCTGCCCAGCGTCGGTGTGTGGGTCATGTTTGGCAGCGCCCTGCGCAACATATTGCAAAACCCGCGCTGGCTGATGCTGTTCAATGTCCTGATGGCCTTGTTGCTGGTGATTTCCCTCTACCCGCTGCTGTTTGTAGAATCGGCGTTTTCCTAGCCCCGCGAGTACAGCAAGCCGATGCAGTTGATCCCCTGGTCCCATGAATGCGCCGAAGGTTTTACCCTGCGGGGTTGGCGAACCCCGGCCAGTGGCAAGCCGTTGCTGCATTTTTTGCACGGCAATGGCTTCTGTTGCCTGGCCTACCAACCGCTGCTGATGCGCCTGGGCGAACATTTCGACCTGTGGCTTTGCGACGTCCAGGGGCATGGCGACACTGACCATGGTGGCGTGTTTCGGGGGTGGAACCGCACTGCCGAGCTGGCAGTGGAAGCCTTTCAGGCCGGGCGTGGCGAGTACGGCGATGTGCCGCGGTTTGCCGTGGGACACAGCTTTGGCGGCGTGCTTACGGGCCTGATCCTGGCCGCTGAACCTGCGCTGTTCGAGCGTGCGGTGTTGCTTGACCCCGTGTTGTTCAGCCGTCGCATGCTGGGTGTGATGGGCGCGGCAGCACTGGTTGGCCTGCACCGGCGTCATGCTCTGGCGCGCAAGGCCGCCAGCCGCCGCAGCCATTGGCCTGATCGCGAGGCAGCGCTGGCCTCGCTGCAAGGGCGGGGCATCTTCAAGGGCTGGACCGATGCGGCGCTGCAGGCTTATGTCGAACACGCCATCGGCGATTGTGGCGATGCAGTGGTGCTCAAGTGCCGGCCCAGCCGGGAAGTGGAAATCTTCAGTTCATTCCCCAAACGCATGTGGGCGCGCCTTGCAGCGATCAGCACGCCGACACGGATTCTGTATGGCGAACAGACTTATCCCTTCGTGCCACATTCGGTGAACCGCCTGGCGGGGCTCAACCGGCATGTAACCGCCCGGCAAGTTGCCGGTGGGCACTGCTTCATGCAGGAGGACCCGGCCATGGCGGCCGAGCAGGTGCTCGCTTTCTTGCAGGGTTGACTGTTCCATAGGTGGAACGATGCATGCCGAATAACCCGTCTACCGCCTGATTGGTATCATTGATAAGGTTATCCCAGCCAAGAGAGGAGCCTTCTCATGAAAAACATTCTGGGTATCCACCGCAGCCCACACGCCCATTGGGTAGGTGATGGCTTTCCCGTTCGCAGCCTGTTCACTTACGACAACCTGGCCAGCCGGATCAGCCCGTTCCTGCTGCTGGACTACGCTGGCCCCCATGACTTCACCCCGACCACTGCGCGGCGCGGCGTTGGACAGCACCCGCACCGCGGTTTCGAGACCGTGACCATCGTCTACCAGGGTGAGCTGGAGCACCGTGACTCCACGGGCGCTGGCGGCCTGATCGGGCCAGGTGATGTGCAGTGGATGACCGCCGCCAACGGCATCATCCATGAAGAGTTTCATTCCCCGTCCTTTGCCCGCAGTGGCGGTACGCTGGAAATGGTCCAGCTGTGGGTCAATTTGCCAGCGCGTGACAAGCGTGCAGCCGCCGGTTATCAGACGCTGCTGAGCAGCGATATCCCGGTGGTGGCGCTGGATGGAGACGCCGGTAGCTTGCGGGTGATTGCCGGTGACTACCGTGGGCACCAGGGGCCTGCCCGGACCTTTACCGCCATGGATGTGTGGGACCTGCGGCTGAATGCCGGCGCGTCCTTGCAGCTGCCAGTTGCTGCCGGTCGAAACGCTGCGCTGGTGGTGCTGCGCGGTAACGTGCGAATCAACGGCGAGCGTGAAGCGGGCCCGTCCAGCCTGGTCCTGCTGGACCGTCAGGGTGAGGATGTCACCGTCGAGGCGTTGGAAGGTGCCAGTGTGCTGCTGCTCAGTGGCGAGCCGATCGATGAGCCGATTGTCGGCTATGGCCCTTTCGTGATGAACAGCCAGGCGGAGATTGCCGAGTCGTTCGACGATTTCCATGCCGGGCGGTTCGGGCAGATGCAGGATGAGCGCGAAGGTGCTCAGCACTGAGTCTTGGCTGAAAAGCTGGGGTGCGAAGCGCCCCCGGCTTTCTTGAGCATGGATTAGCCCCCCGGGTTTTGGCATGATCAGCCCATGCCCAAGCCCACACTCCAGCACGCCGTCCGCCGATCATTGCCCACCCCCGGCCAACACACCTTGTGGCCGTTGGGCGATGTGGCGTTGATCAAGGCATTGCGCCTGCTTGAGGGCGATGACGCGAAACTGGCCGAACGGGCGCTGGCCTGGCGACCGTGGCGGGCCTACGCGGCGCAGCACCTGTGGGCATCGCTGGGGTCGGCAGGGACCGCTCGTCGTTAAGTCGGCCAATGCATCCGAACACTCGGCCCATGCCTGCAATCTTCCACTAAGGTGCTAGAGGATTCCCCGCATGATCATTGCCCCCGCGCATGGACGCCTGCCCGGGCATGCGCAATATCAATTGGCGCCCCGCCCGATAAAGGCGTACTCACTCACAACAGGCCATCGCACAGAGAGGGTCGTACCATGTCGTTGATAGGAGTTTCGATGCTGGAAATGCGGCAGATGATCGAGCAGGCCTGCTTGCCTGATCGCTGTGAAGTCAGCTGCCTGGATGGCGCCAACCTGACCATCCGCCTGGGTCAGGGTCAGAGTCTGGACGAGGGCGTGACCCTGAACGGGGTCCCGCTGCAAAGCCTTAACAGCTGCCGTGATCTGGTCCACCTGGTGGGGCAGCTGCACGCGCTGCGTGACAGCCGCCCGGCGCGAATCAGGTCGATTGCCTGAGTGCGCCCGTCGTGCCCCGGTCAGCCCAGGCTGGCCGGGCGTACGTATTCCGGCATCAGGCCGTTGAACCAGAACAGGATCATTGCCACCAGCATGGTCACCAAGAGTAGAAGCCCCACACCCCAGACGCATGTCGCAAACAGCATCGCCTGTTCCTTCTTCAACCGCAGGAATGTCTGCAACCCGCCATACAGCAATACGCTGGCATAAGCCGAGGCGGCGAGTAGTGCGGCGAAGGCCAGCCAGCGGATCGGCACCAGCCCGACCACGCCGGCAAAGAACCACGGCGTGGCACAGTAGGCGGCAAAACCAATGCATTGGTTGAGGCTGGGCTGCGCATCGAACCCTCGCGACATCCAACGTATCATCACCCCCATCAGCATCACGCCCACGACGGTAGTGGCATACAGCAGCCCTGCCAGTTGCGCGGCGCTGCCCATGCTCAGGCGTACCCGCTCCTCGGCTGCGAGGCTCCAGCCGAAGGTGGTAGTACCGACAAACAGGCACACAGCGGGTATCAATGCCAGGGCCAGCAGGCGCGGCAGGTATTGCTGTGGGTGGTCCTCTTCGGCCCGGCGGATATCCAGCCAGGCGTCGGCGGGGTGGGTGAAGAGCTTGAGTAATGGACTGTTCATGGCGTTCTCCGGCAGGCACGGGCCCTTTTGCTATGGAGATACGCCGCGCCGGGCCGGTTCAGCCGGTTTGGCCGCCGTTGATCGGCTTATTGCAGTTCCAGTAGCAGGTTCAGGCCGCCATCGCCGCACTTGCCCTTGTCGCGGACTACGCCGTGGTAACTGCGCCCATCCCAGACAAAGGCCACGCTATGAGCACGGTCGACCTTGTCAGGCAGTGGCGGGCAGATGTGCAGGCGCAGCCCCGGTCTGCCCTGCAGGTTGAGGGCGGCGAGCTGGCACTGGCATTCCACGCTTTGCGCCACCGGGCCGAACAGGGTGTCGCGTACGTAATCGAGCTGCAGCGAGGCATTGGGTGCGCGGCCAGGCATCTTCATCGGTACGTGGCTCCATCGCAACGGCTTGAAGGGCAGGGCGGGTTCGGCATGGCAGGCTCCAGGCAAAAGAAGGCGGCTTAATGTTTGAAGCTTGCCTGGCCAAGATGTTCAACGTGTTTCATGTGCATTCATCTTGTTCGCGCCGGGTGGCAGAAGGCAGGCCTGTTCAGGGGCCGGCCTTGCGCAAGGTCAGGTTGATCCGCCGCTCGCCCATGCGCGGATGCACGCCAGGTTTTATAGGCAGCACGCCATGAAAGCGCAAGCGGTCCTCACCACCCCAGACCAACACATCGCCGTGGCTCAGCGGGATGCGACGGGCCTTGTCGGCGCGCTGCAGGCCGCCGAACAGGAACACCGCCGGGAGGCCCAGCGATACCGACACGATCGGCTGGCCGAAGTCTTGCTCGTCGCGGTCCTGGTGCAGGCTTAGGCGTGTGCCTGGCAGGTAATGGTTGACCAGGCAGGCATCCGGCACGAAACCCTCGAAGCCGGCCAGGGCCGCAGCGCGGGTGGCGAGGGCGAGCAGCACCGGGGGCAGCGCGGGCCAGGGCTTGCCGCTGAGCGGATCGCTGGGGCTGTAGCGGTAACCGTGTTCGTCACTCACCCAACCCAGCGTACCGCAGTTGGTCAGGCCTACAGCCATGCGCAGGCCACCCGGCGTGTGCATGTGCCGAAAGGGTGCTGCACGCAGCACCGGGCGCAGGGCATCGAGCAGGGCCTCGGTTTCTGCCAGGGCGAAACCGGGCAGCAGTAGGGTGTGGCTGGCCAGGCGCTGCGGCTGGTGGCCGAACAGGTCTAGGTCGGACTGGATCATGGCACCGCACATGTTCGAGGGATTGGATATTGTATCCCTGCAATTGCAATCCCTGTAGGAGCAGCCTTGTGCTGCGAAGAGGCCGGTATGCCTCCCAAAGATGTGCCGGTGCTGCAGGCCCTTTCGCAGCACAAGGCTGCTCCTACTGGGAATGCATATACCCGGCAGTATGAGAAGTTGCATAGGGTGTGAGCGAAAAAGGAACCGCGGCACCAGGGAGAGGAGTGCCGCGATTCAAGGGGGGAGAGGTTTACTTCTGGGTCACAGTGGCCAGGTTCGCGCTGCCCAGCTGGGTGATGGTGGCGGTTTGGGCGATACCGCTCTGGTCGACGAACGCCTTGTTGCCCTGGCCTCCCTGGGTCACGTAGGCGACGTTGATGCTGTCAGTCTGTTTGATGGTGGCTTCGTTGCCGCTACCGTACAGCTGGTTGGTATAGCTCTGGTTGCTGTAGCCGGACTGGTCCAGGGTGATGGAGTTACCGGTGCCCTGGCTGTTGCCGTAGGCATAGTTGTCGGTACCGCGCTGGTCGGCGATCAGGATGTTGTCGGTGCCGTTCTGCTCGAAATACAGCTCGTTGTTGACGTCGTCCTGCTTGGTCGACATCTGGTTGCCTTTACCGGTCTGGTTTAGCGTGGCCACTTGGTCAGCGCCTTTCTGGGTCAGGTTGACGCCGTTGCCATTGCCGTTCTGGTTGATGGTGGCGTTCTGGTTGGTACCGAACTGGCCGCCCATCTTGGCGCCTTTCCAGTTGCTGGCGGTGATGCTGTTGCCATTGCCCTTGGTGTTGATGGTCAGGTTGAGGTTTTCACCATTCTGATAGGTGAAAAACAGGTTGTTGTTGCCGGTCTGGGTGATGGTGGCGGTGGCGTTGTTGGTCTCGAACTGGTCCGACCAGCTGGCGTTGGCATTGCCTTGCTGCGACAGGCTGACCTTGTTGGCGGCACCGAAGCTCTGGTCGATATAGCCTTCGTTAGTCTGGCCGGTCTGCACCACGGAGGCCTGGCTACCGACCTGGGTGTCCTGCCACACTTCCACCGAGTTGCCGCCACCGTACTGGCCAATGCCAATGGTGCCACCGGTGCCTTCGCGCTGGTCGCCGTAGGCCCAGTTGTCGTGGCCATCCTGGTACACCTGGATGTCGCCATCGACGTGGTTCAAGTGCTCGGCGGCGGCGTAGTTGTCCTGGCCGGTCTGGTTGACGGTACTGCGGTTGTTGGTGCCACCGAAGGTCTGCTCAATGAAGGCTTCGTTGCGCTGGCCGGATTGCCAGGTGGTGGCTTTGCTGCCTTCCTGGGTGTCCTGCCACACGGTGGATTTGTTGCCGACACCTTGCTGGGTTTGTAGCGATTCGTTGTTCAGCCCTACCGACTGGCTGGCGAAGGCATCGTTGTAGCTGCCCCCGGCACGCTGGGTGATCTTGCTGCCGTTCTCGAACAGTTGCTCGGCGTAGCCGGCGTTGTACTGGCCGGTGGCGCTCTGCTGGATATCGCTGGTGCTCTCGGTCTGCACCGCCATATGGTTGTGGCCCTTGCCCGTCTGGTTCTGGGTGGCCGAGGCGAAGGATGCTTGGGTCTGCGAGACTTCGGCGATGTTTTCCTTGCCGTCCTGGGTCTGGGACGAGGTGCTGTCAGCAGCCATGGCCTGACCTACGAGGGCCAGGACGATAGCGGCACTTAAAGGGGCGAGCTTGTACATGGTGGTGCCTCCAGGTCTATCGATATTGGGTGATCTGAACATGCTGGCCATTGCCGGTCTGGGTCACGGAGCTGTTGAGGCCCGAGCCGGACTGCACGATGCTGGCGCTGTTGTCGTTGCCGATCTGCTCGATGGCTGCGCTGTTGCTGCTGCCGCTCTGGCGGATCGACGCGCTGTTGCCATTTCCCTGTTGGCTGATGCTGGCCATCAGGTCACTGCCTTCCTGCAAGATGTAAGCTTCCTGCGCACCGCCAGACTGGACGATACGGCCCAGCAGGGCCTGACCGTTCTGGTCGAGCGCGGCGCGGTTGCCTGACCCCTGCTGCTCGATCACCGCAGCCTGGCCGGCACCGACCGGCAGCAGGCGGATGATCACCGGTTCACCGAGGTCGTTGCCGGGCGCGAGGTCGGCATTGTCCATCAGGTCGTCGGCCCAGCTGGCCTGGCCCGCCAGGGCCAGGCTGAACAGCAGTGGATACAAGCGTTTCATGGCGTTTCCCCGCCTTTACTGCACAACCACATTGACGGTGCGGGTGGTACCCGGGCTGGTGGTGATGGTTGCCGTCGGCGCGGCGGTCGGGATGATCGTGGTGCTGTTGCTCACTGCCAGCCGCCAGCGCCCAGTCACTGGCACCGTGGCCGTGCCCAACGTCTGCACCCCGGTGGTGGTGGTGACCCGGACGGTGACAACGTTGCCCGTGGTTACCGACGAAGTACCGCTGATGTCCCAGTTGTAACGGTTGTTGGAGCGCGCCGTGACGGTGGCTGCCGTGACCGCGAAAGTTTCGGCGGCGGGCCGTGGCGACACGTTGACGGTGACCGTACCCGGGGTGGACAACGCCCCCAGCGAGTCACGTGCCTGGTAGGTGAAGGTGGTGGTGAAGGCCGCCGTAACCGTGGCCGGTGGGGTATAGGTCACGGTGGCGCCGTCGGTGCTGACCGTGCCGCGGCCGGCAGCCGGTTGGGTGACGGCAGCAACAGCCAGCGGCACATTGCCTTCCGGATCGGTGTCGTTGGCCAGCACGTTGATGGTCAATGGCACACCCAGGGTGGCGACGGTTTCCGGGTTGGCGACCGGTGGCCGGTTAGGCGCCACATTGATGGTGACCGTGGCCGGTTCCGATTTCAGGCCCTTGGCATCCACCGCCCGGTAGCTGAAGGTGGCCACCAATGGTTGCGTAGCGCCGACTGGCGGGGTGTAAGTGACCGAGGTGGTACCGTTGAGCACCACACCGCCCAGGCCGGTACCCGGCTGGGTGAGGTCACTGAGGGTCAGCGGCACATTGCCGTCCGGGTCGCTGTCGTTTTGCAGCAGGTTGAGGGTGATCGGCACACCAACGCTGGTGCTGCCGACATCTGCCTGGGCCAGCGGTGGCTGGTTGGCCGCCTCGACGGGTGCGTTGCCGACCACGATCACGGGTTCCACGTCAGTACCACCATGGGCAGACTTGACCGTGACGGTAGCTGGCGGTTGTGCCACGTCGTTGACTGTGATGCTTTGCAGCGTGCCGGATTTCGACAGGCGGCCGTAGCCCTGGGCGAGCATGTCGGGGATAGCAACTTCGTCACTGGACCTGGCCTCGATCAGCAGGCGCTTGTTGGCCCAGTCGTAGCGCGCGGTGCTGACCTTGACCACGTCGGTCAGCTTGCTCGACAGTGCGGTTGGCTGGGTGCCGCCAATATTGTTGCTGGCGGTCACCACCACGATTGCAGGTGGTGCGTCCTGGCCGAACTGTTGATGGAAGAACAGCCCGTTGTTGTCGGCGGTGAGTGTGAACTGGCACGGTGAAGGCGGGGTGCCGACCAATGCCAGGCCATTGCGCATGCACAAGCTGGCCTCTATGGGCGCCTTGGCGAATACTTCCGTACGGGTGCCGGTGGCATTGCGTGAGTAGGTGGCGCGCTCCAGGGTTACCGGGGTCTGCGCACGTTGGTCCAGCACCTTGCCAGAGACTGTGAATGCGTTGGTCTGGATGATGCCGGCGGGCCCATCAATGCGTACGAAGTTGGTATTGAACGGGCTACCGGTTACCGCTTCGGTGATGTTGGGGTCACCGATGTAGGTTTCGGTGGAGCCAGTGTCAGGATTGACCTCGGTATAAGGCCCGCCAACCCCCTTCAGCCAAGGGCCGATCGCACCCGCCAGCGCCCCCTGGAAGTTGCCCGGAGCGCCAATGCCTATGTCCCGGGTAATGTTGATCGCCCGGCGACCTGCCGTGGTCACGTTGACCGTTTCCACCCCGTAAGGATGCGTGATGGTGTAGGTACCGGTGCGTGGAACCGAAGCGCGGATACGGATGCGGGCGAAACTTTGCTGATCACCGTCTACCGGGTTTTCAGCAGCGAAGGCTGCCTCTATACCCGCAACGTAGACCTCCAGCTCATAACCGCTGTTGCCCACTTGTGGTATCGAGGTTTCGGCCAGGAACCAGAACATCTCTGGTGGCCAGTTATCTGGAAATACCAGCGGCAGGGCGTCGTCATAGATACCGGGCTCGGGCAGCAAGGTGCACATGTAGGCCGGCGCCCCTGGTGCGCCTGGCGCGCGGGTGCTGGTGGCACGTGACTGGCACAGTTCCAGGGACTGGTTGAGGCTGTCCTTGTACCACATCGGGTAGCCGCCCGTGGCGAAGGTGTAGGGCCCCGGGTCGACATCAGACAACGCGGCAAAGGCGGCGCTGGTAACGGTGAGGGAAAAACCGGCGGCGAACAGCGCACGGCGCGACCAAGTGTTCATGCGGCCTCCTTGAAGGCTGAGCCTTTGTCTGTTCATGGCACCAGCACCACGTCTTCGGTGTCGCTACCGCCATTGGCACTGGTGACCTGCACCTTGGCCGGCGGGATGGGCGAGAAGGACATGCTCAACGTCTTCACGGCGCCGGTGCCGCCCAGGTTGCCGATCAACGTGCCGTTGCCGGTATGGGCGGTGAGCACTGGCGGGGTGGTTTCGTCGCTGGTGCTGGCCACCAGGGTCAGCTCGCCGGTGGACAGGCGGTACTGGGCCTGGGTGATGGTGACCAGGTCAGTCAGCGGCACGTTGCGGGTGGTCAGGCTGCTGGTCGGGATGGCCACGCTGTTGTCGGCGGTCAGGGTCACGATGGTACCGGCCGCCGGGTTGAGGGCCGACTGGGCGTACCAGGCGCCAGTGGCGTTGGCCTCGGTCAGGCTCAGGTTGGGCGTCTGGCTGGTCAGGGTGACGCTGGCCGGTGGCGGTGGGGCCATCACGAAGATGTCTTGCTGGGCACGCAGGTCGCCGTTCTCGGTGTGGCGTGAGTAGGTGCTGCGCTGAGGCATCAGCGGGGTTGGCAGGGCCACTTCGGAAAGCTTGCCCGAGATCGCGAACAGTTCGGTGCGCAGGTCGATGCCGCCAGGGCCTTCGATGCGCACGAAATTGGTGTTGAACGGGCTGCCGGTTACTCGCTCTTCAAGGTTCGGGTCGCCGACGAAGCGTTCGTTGCCTTCGGTATAAGGGCCGTTGACACTGCGCAGGAACGGCCCGACATCGCCTTTCAGCGCACCGGTGAAATCGCCTGCCCCGGCAATGCCGATGTCGCGGGTCATGTTGATCGCCCTACGCCCTGCGGCGGGGACATCGAACACTTCCACGCCATAGGGGTGGGTGACCACGTAGGTGCCAGCGGTGGGGACATCGACCCGGATACGTACCCGGGCGAAGCTGACCTGGTCACCCTCGACCGGTTCTTCGGCGGCGAATGCCGCTTCGATCGCGGTGCCGTAGCTGAGGTCGATGCCACGCGCGACGTCGACGATGGCAGCGTCGGCGGTGAACCAGAACGCTTCGTCAGGGAAGTTGGTGGGGAAGACGATGGGTTGGGTATCGTCGAACACGCCGGGCGTGGGCAGCAGCGTGCACATGTAAGACGGTGCGCCGGGTGCGCCGGCAACCCTGGAGCTGACCGCCTTGGTCAGGCACAGGTCGAGGGTACGACCGTGACTGTCCTGGTACCAGGCGGGGAAGCCGCCGTTGGCGGGCACGTAGGCGCCCGGATCGACAGCATTCAAGGCAGCCTGCGCCGGGAGCTGGAGCATGCCGGCGAAAATCGCCACTGCCAGCGGGTGGGGTATCGGTCGGTGCATGAGTCAATTCCTCCTGCAAACGGGCCCATGGACTTGGGGCGTCTGGGAGGAGATCGGCAAGAGCTGTGCCACAATCTGGAAATAACGTTGCAGCCCTTGTGCGGCAAGGGAGCGAGCCTTTCAGCGGAGCATTTTGCGAGCAGCTGGCAGTGGGCTGCGTTCCCCCAAGGTTGGGGATTGGGGGCAGGTAATTTAAACCCGGTTTTCGAAGCAAATGCGGTTTTGCTACATTGCATCGGCGGTCCCATTTCCCTGCCGAGCCAAGCGATGCAACCCCTCGACCACCTTTCCCTGAACCTGTTCATCGTCGTCTGCGAAGAAGGCACCATCGCCCGCGCTGGCGAGCGCGCGTTCATGGCGCCCTCCGCTGTCAGCAAACGTATTTCAGACATCGAGGCGCGCTTTGGCACCGCCTTGCTCAAGCGCAGCAAGCGTGGCGTGGAGCCCACCCCAGCGGGCCTGGCCCTGCTGCGCCATGCCCGGGAAATGACCCGTGCCATGGAACGCCTGGACAGCGAGCTGAGCGAATACGCCGAAGGCGCGCGCGGCCATGTGCGGGTGCTGGCCAATGTGTCGTCGATCATGGAGTTCCTGCCCGAGGAACTGACGGCGTTCATGCTGGAGAATCCACTGATTCAGGCCGATATCGAGGAGCGCTTCAGCACCGATGTCGTTCGTGGTGTGGCCGAGGGCAATGCAGACCTCGGCATCTGCCGCAAATCCATGGCGGTGGGTGACCTGGAGTTCGTAGCGTACCGGCAGGATCACCTGGCCGTTGTCGTTGCTGCTGATCACCCGTTGGCCGGCCGCAGCCAGATTGCTTTCGAGGAAACCCTGGGTTACGACCACCTGGGCCTGTCGGCCTTCGCCACCTTGAACGCCTTCATGCGTAAAAGCGCCGAACAGGCCGGCAAAGAATTGCGTTTTCGTTCGTACGTGTCGTCGTTTGACGCGGCATACCGCCTGGTGCAATTCGGGCTTGGCCTGGCGGTGTTCCCGCAAGAGGCCGTGGCCCGCTATGCGGCATTGTTCGACCTGCGGGTCATCCCGCTGACGGACGACTGGGCGCTTGGCGAGTTCGTCATCTGCATGCGCGACCGGCACACGCTGTCGCTGTCCGCACGGCGCCTGCTGGACCACCTGTTGCTGCGTGCACCGGCCTGGCAGGTCGCCGGCTGATCCATCGTGGCTGACGATGGATCAGCCCGTGAAACACGTCTTTTCTGCCCGTCATCCAGCTCTTAGTCTGGCGCAACGCTTCAGACAGAGAGATCGTGATGACAACAATAACAATCAACGAAGTCGGCATGCGCGATGGCCTGCAGAGCCTGCAGACAACCCTGCCAACCGCCGCCAAACGCCGCTGGATCGACGCCGCCTACGCCGCTGGCGTGCGCCACATGGAGGTTGCTTCGTTCGTACCGCCACGCTTGCTGCCGCAAATGGCCGATGCCCGCGAGGTGGTGGCCCACGCCCTCACATACCCGGGCCTGCAGGTAACCGTGTTGGCCCCGAACCTGCGCGGCGCCAGGGACGCACTTGAGTCTGGCGCCCATCGCATCGTCGCCCCGGTATCGGTCAGCATGGCGCACAGCCTGGCCAACGTGCGCCGCACGCCCATGGAAATGGTCGAGGAACTGGGGCGCATGTGCCAAGTGCGTACTGAAATGGGCCTGCATGAGGTGCAGGTCATTGCCGGCATGTCGGTCGCTTTTGGCTGCACGCGCCAGGGTGAGGTGCCGCTGGCCGACCTTTGCGCACTGACCCGCCAGGTGATCGAAGCCGGTTGCGACCTTGTCTCGCTGGGTGACACCACTGGCTACGCCAACCCGGGCCAGGTGGCAACGGTGCTCCAGGCGGTGCGGGCGATTGCCGGTGACCGCCTCAAGGCCGCGCACTTCCATGACACCCGTGGCCTCGCCCTGGCCAACAGCCTGGTCGCTGTACAGCAGGGTATTCGCGAGCTGGACGCCTCCCTGGCTGGCCTGGGGGGCTGCCCGTTCGCCCCGGGCGCGTCGGGCAATACCGTCACCGAAGACTTGGTGTTCATGCTGCAGAGCATGGGCTACGCCACCGGTATCAACCTGCCTGCCCTGATCGAGTCGCGCCAGGTGCTGAGCGAGGCGCTGCCGGGCGAGCCTCTTTACGGCTGCATCGCCCGCGCCGGTTTACCGCTGAACTTCGCCGACGCTGCCGGCCACGCCTGACCTGCCTGAACGAGGAATACCACGATGTCCAGACTTCCCTTGGACGGCATCCGTGTCGTCGAAATTTCCCACATGGTGATGGGCCCGACCTGCGGGATGATCCTCGGCGACCTTGGCGCCGAAGTGATCAAGATCGAACCTGTGCGCGGCGACGGCACGCGCCGGCTGCTGGGCGCGGGGGCGGGCTTCTTCCGCACCTTCAACCGTAACAAGCAATGCATCGCGGTGGATGTCGAATCGGCCGAGGGCCGCGAGGCCGTGCTGCAACTGATCGACACTGCCGACGTGTTTATCGAAAACTTCAAACCTGGTCGGATGCACAAGCTGGGCCTGGGCTACGCCGCGCTGCGCCAGCGCAACCCGCGGCTGATCTATGCCTCGCACAAAGGCTTTCTCAGCGGCCCCTATGACAACCGCCTGGCGCTGGACGAGGTGGTGCAGATGATGGCCGGCCTGGCCTACATGACCGGGCCGGTGGGCCGCCCGTTGCGTGCGGGCAGCTCGGTGAACGACATCATGGGCGGCATGTTCGGCGCCATCGGCGTACTGGCGGCGCTCAACGACCGTCACACCACCGGCAGCGGCCGCGAGGTGCAAAGTGCCCTGTACGAGAACTGCGTGTTGCTGGCCGCCCAGCACATGCAGCAGTACGTAGTCACCGGCGAGGCTGCAGCGCCGATGCCAAACCGCATCAGTGCCTGGGCGATCTATGACGTGTTCACCTTCGCCGGTGGCGAGCAGATGTTTGTCGCCGCCACCGGCGAAGGGCAGTGGCATGCGCTGTGCCAGGTGCTGGGGCAGACCGCCTTGCTCGATGACCCGACACTGGCCAGCAACAACGACCGTGTGTTGCAACGGCCACGGCTGCTGGCGCACCTGGCCGAGGTGTTCGCGCCACTGGATGCGGGGCAACTGGCGCTGCAGCTGGAGGCCAACGGCATCCCGTTTGCGCCGATCCGCCGCCCGGAAGAGTTGTTCGACGACCCCCACCTGCAGCAGAGCGGCGGTATGGCCGACCTGCAACTTGAAGACGGCAGCCACACACCCATGCCGTTGCTGCCGCTGTCACTGGACGGGCAGCGCCTACAGCCGCGCCGTGCGATAGCACGGATTGGCGAGCACACCCGCCAGGTGATGCGTGAACTGGGTTACAGCGATGCGCACATTGCCGAGCTGTGCGCGGCCGGCGTGCTGAAAACCGACGACGCAGCTTGAGGAGGGTTTGAGATGGCGATTTACCAATACGACACCTTGGCCCCCAACCTGCACCCGGAAGCGTACGTGGCAGAGGATGCCACCGTGATCGGCGACGTAACCCTCGAACAAGGCGTCAGCGTATGGCCGCAGGCCGTGCTAAGGGGCGACAACGAACCGATCCGCATCGGCCAGCGCAGCAATGTGCAGGAAGGCGCAGTGCTGCATGCCGACCCCGGCTTTGCGTTGACGGTGGGGCAGGGCGTCACCATCGGCCACCAGGCCATGCTGCACGGCTGCACCATCGGTGATGGTGCGCTGATCGGCATCCAGGCGGTGGTGCTCAACGGCGCGGTCATCGGCAACAACTGCCTGGTCGGGGCTGGCGCCATCGTCACCGAAGGCAAGGTGTTCCCCGATAACTCGCTGATCCTGGGTGCGCCTGCCAAGCTGGTGCGCGAACTGACGGCCGAAGCCATCGCCAGCATGCAGCGCAACGCCGTCGAGTACGTCGCAAAAGGCCAGAGCTTCAAGGAAAAACTGATCCGTATCCGCTGAAAACCCGCTGGCGACGCCCATGAAGGCGTCGCTGCTCTCCAATAATTACAAGAATGGAGATCCACCATGGTTGCCATGACCGGCGAACTGGCGCGTGAGCGCAACGACAGCCACATCAATGAACTGCTGCTGTACCGCCGCGTGGCCTGGCGCATTATGCCGCTGGCCATCATCTGCTTCCTGTTTTCGTACTTCGACCGCATCAACATCAGTTTCGCAAAAGCCCAGATGCAGCAGGAACTGGGCCTCAGCGACGCCGCCTACGGCCTGGCCGCGAGCATGTTCTTCGTGGGATATGTACTGTTCGAAGTACCTAGCAGTCTGGGCCTGAAGCGCTACGGGGCACCGGCCTGGATCTGCCGGATCATGGTGTCGTGGGGCCTGGCGACGGCGACGCTGGTATTTGCCTATACCCAGTACACCCTGTATTTCCTGCGCTTTCTGATCGGGGTGATGGAGGCCGGCTTCGGCCCGGCGATTCTTTTCTACCTCGCATGCTGGTTCCCGCGCAAGCACCTGGCGAAGATGAATGGCCTGTGGTTTCTGGCCGTGCCGCTGGCCGGTGCGGTGGGTGGCCCGGCAGCAGGTGTCTTGTTGGGGACCATGGATGGTGTGCTAGGCCTTGCCGGTTGGCACTGGCTGTTCCTGATGTCCGGTTTGCCCTGCGTGGTGCTGGGCCTGCTAGTGCTGTGGAAGCTGGACCGGGACATCGAAGCGGCAAAATGGCTGAGCCGTGAGGAGAAGGACCTGCTGGCGGAAAACCTGGCCCAGGACAAACGCGCCGAAAAGCCGGTTCTCGGCTCGATCTGGCGGGTGTTGCTGACCCGTGAAGTGGCGATCATGGCGTTCATCTACTACGTGATCAAAACCGCGTCCTATGGCCTTAACTTCTGGATGCCGCACCTGATCAAGTCATCAGGTGTGCAGGACATGCTCTGGGTGGGTGTGCTGTCGGCATTGCCGTACGCGGTGGCCTGCATCGGCATGGTGCTGCTGACCCGTCGCTCCGACCGTACCGGCGAGCGCAAGCGCTACCTGGTGTACTGCCTGCTGGCGGCAGCTGTGGGCTACCTGCTGGCGTGCCTGTATTCCGACTCGTCGCTGGCGATGATGGCCGCGCTGGTGCTGGCCACCGCAGGTACGTTCATCGCCATCCCGATCTTCTGGACCATTCCACAGTCGACCTTCTCGGGCCTGGCAATTGCCACCGGTACTGCGGCGATCAACTCGGTCGGGCAGCTAAGCGGCATCGTCGCACCGGTGATGGTGGGCAAGATCAATGACCTCACCGGCAGCGACTCCATGGGCATGCTGTCCATCGCCCCGCTGATCCTGATCGCCTGCCTGGTGGTGATGCGCTACGTGCGCAACCCCCGAAGCTGATTGGCGCTGAGTCTTCAAACAACAACAAGAACCAGGCACACCCATGATCAATCTTTCCCGGCGAGCATCGCTGATGCTCGGGGCGCTTTGCTGCGCCTGTCAAAACGCGCAGGCCGGCTTCATCGATGACGCCAGCGGCAGCATGGAACTGCGCAATTTCTATTTCGACCGCGACTTTCACGGTGACAGCGCCACGCAATCGCGGCGCGGTGAATGGGGCCAGGGCTTCATGCTGCGCCTGCAGTCTGGCTACACCGACGGTCTGGTCGGCTTTGGCCTGGATGCAGCCGGCATGCTGGGGCTCAAGCTGGATTCCTCACCCGACCGTAGCGGCACCGGCCTGTTGCCACGTGGCAGCGACAAACGCGCCGCGGACGACTATGCCAAGGCGGTGGCCACCTTCAAGGCCAGGCTGGCGCAGAGCGAGTTGAAACTCGGCGGCCTGAGCCCGCAACTGCCCTTGCTGGCGTCCAACAACAGCCGCTTGTTCCCCCAGTGGTTCAACGGTGCGCAACTGGTGAGCAAGGACCTGGACCGGTTTACGTTCACCCTGCTGCAGGTGGATGCCACCACGTTGCGCGACTCCACCAACTATGAGGACCTGACCGCCATGGCGCAGCAAGGGGCCTACTCGGCGACGGTAACCAGTGACCGGCTTTACTACGGCGGTGTCGACTACCAGCCGCTGAACAACCTGACCCTCAGCCTTCACACCAGCACGCTCGAAGACCTGTTCCGGCGTGATTTTGCCGGGTTCAAGTTCAAGACGCGCCTAGGGCCCGGGGATGTGTTTACCGAGTGGCGCTGGTTCAACGCACGCGAGCAGGGCCGGGCTTTGCTGGGTGAAGTCGACAACCAGACCCTCAGTACCAACTTCGGGTACAGCGTTCAGGGCCATACGTTCAGCGGTGGCTACCAGAAATTGCGCGGCGATACGGCATATGCCTACGTGGGTGGCACCGATACCTACCTGTTCAGCGAACAGCAGGTCAGCACCTTTGCCCTGGCCAATGAACGGGCGTGGATGCTGCGATACGACTACAACTTCGCTGCGCTGGGTATCCCAGGGCTCACGTTCAATGTGCGCTATGTGAAGGGCGACCATGTGGACCCGCAGCGCATCGCCAGCGCCAAGGGCAGGGCGCTGGCGGCTGGCGACGGAGAAGGGCGGGAGTGGGAGCGGACCACGGACATCACCTATGTGGTGCAGTCGGGGGCGCTCCGGAATGTGTCGCTGCGTTGGCGCAATGCGAGCATGCGCTCGAATTTTGCCGATGCAGCGGATGAGAACCGCGTGATCGTGGGGTACACGGTCGAATTCTGAATGCAGACACAATCATTCTGTGGGTGCAGCCGGTTCCTCTTTCGACCTGGATCTGCGCGGTTTTCGTGGTTTTTTCTCAGGCCGTTTGCCGGGTTTGAGCTGCCAGCGGTAGGCATTGGCGAGCAGGCGCTCCTGGATTGCGGGTGGGTAGTCGCTGAGGGTGGTCACGGGTGGTACGGGCTTGCCGGGCAAGCCGGCCTCGCGGATTACTTTCGGCCAGCGCGGTCGCCAGCACAGCAGCAGGCTGAGCCAGTGGCCGGTGCCAACAATGACGAAAGCGGGCCAGACGAACAGCAGGATAACTTTGAACAACCAGCTGCTTTTGCGGAAGAAACGCCCAAGCCCCTCGAACTGGGCGCTGAAGGCCTGGATGGGTGATGGTAGTTGTGTGCTCAGGCGGGGGCGGGGGACGGCGTGTGGGCCTTCTTCCATGTAGCGGCGGATGAACTCCCACTCGTCACGGAGTTCGCTGCCGCCTTGGCCTTGTTTGCCGAGTAGGGCCATTTCCATGTGGGGGAGGCCGGTGCGGCTGGGGTGCCAGACTAGCCCTAGTCGCATGCCCACGCTGAGTGGGTCATCTTCTGGGTCGATGGCTGTGCTTCCGGTTGTTTTCCACGGGAAAGTGACGATGCCGCCGCAGTATTTCGGTCGATGTAGGTGAACTTGTTGGGTTACACGATTGAAACGAATGAGCAAGTGACGGCTAGTCAGCATTTCTAGTCGGGTTAAGTGAATTCCATACTTTGAATAAAGATACACTAAGGTCGAGCTGACTGAGAGCATTATAAGTGTTGTAAGAATCGTGATTATGGAGCGACCCTCAGGGTCGGTGATGTCCATCCATAAAAATCCAGTGGTGGTGATTAGTCCAACAGCAATGGCCGGGGCGATAGCGCCGAGCGTTGCGAGCGTAATCAGCCCGCGCTTTTCTTCTGAACCACCACAGCGAATATCTAAGAAGATGTCGTTAAAAGCGAATACAGGGCCTCTTGTGCGCGGGTTTTCACTCACAGGTTGAAAGTGCATTTCTTCAGCCAGCTCGTCCTCATACAAATCCTGACGTTTTTCTTTCGGTGTCAGCTCTGCTTCATAGGCTTTTCGCGCAGCTTCGGATTCAGTAGCCATTTGCCAGAAACCCCATTCGATCAGATACATCACAATACCTCGCTGAATGCGGAGTGCAGGGTCTTCAGTTCTTCTTGTTCTTCAAACGGTTTTGAGTTTTTTGCAAGGCGGAAGCTGCTGCGTTTGCACCACTTCTCCAAAGCGTCGTCTTCAAATATGTAAATTATCACTGTCAGGACTAGGCCAATCCAGAAAGCGCCAAGAATAAGGCGGGCAAGTAATAACCGAGCGGCCTGCGTTCCGAGCTTTGTTGCAAGTGCTCCAAAGGACGTGGATAGCGTCCTGGCCAGCTTGGTCTTGGCATTTTGAGAAAGGTAGTCGAAGAAAGGTTTTGCAACAGCAATGGCCGTTCCTATTTCGGCCAGCGATAGGGTTATTGTCGCCATTCCTCTTACAAGGTACGTAGTGGCCAAAAGCCTGGATTTTTTTTGAGTCTGTTTGGTGTGTCCAGCGTGACTGTCGTTGAAATGTTCAAGCCAATCTGTGAAATCCCACCACGCCAGCAGCGAACCTCCAACGCCAGCCAATCCAGCCCCCCAGAGCTTTAACCTTCCTAAGGTGGCCGCTGCACCTCTCCCGGTCACACTGTTAGCGCCGTATCGTGTCACCACTTGGTCCACATAACTTGCCCCAATCTCGAAGCCCGCCGCAGCCGTGGTCATTGCGGCAGCCAAGAGTTCAGTCTTGATACGTGTGTCACTGTCACGCAGCTCGCGAGCCTTGAAAGCCATCAGCATGCCTTCGATGAGGCATATCAGGCCGGCAGCACGAACTTTATAGAAGTCGCTTTGCTTGTTATCAGCCTGCATTAGCCCTTCGGCCCAGGCCTGATCCAGGTACCGTGCAATCTGGCCACCGCTGCGTTGCGGATTGATTGGCTGCCCACTTCGTGCAGCTTCACTCACGCGTATTTCGACAGCCGTTTCATGTACCGAAGCAAACAACGCCAGGCGTAGACCGTGGTGCATCGCTCGGTCTGCGCTGCTCGGTGCCCCGGTTCTCAGTACCTGTCGCCGAATGACCAGTCCGAACAGCGGGCTTGCCGCGTCGAGCATCAGGTTTTCGAAGCCGCCACGCAGCTGGAACTCCGGGTCGGCGGGGTAACCGGATAGATCCGTTGCGAGTTGAGGATCAGCGCCTGTACGGAACTGTTGGGTTTCCTCGATATCCTCAAGCAGGACTGGCTTTTTCTTGACCGGCACCGGTTTGTCAGTGCCATCGGACAGTCTGGACATCCTTAATCCTCGTCAATTAGCAGGGCAACTCACGCAATGGCCGCGGACTCCCCATGTGATCGGGCGCAAGCAATTTGCGAAAGCCTGAAGACTAACGAGGAATCAATTTCTATGGGAGATTGAAACTTCCTAAAGAGCTGTAGGAAGTTTCGCTACAGATTATTTTTAAAATATTATTCGCAGGCAACGGGTCGGTGCTTTGGTATATGTTGCGGTTGTTTCTGGTGGCTGCTGGTGCCTCTGCTACGAGGGCCACGGCACAGCAGCGGCCAGTAGTGCAAGGCTGTTTTCAGGTGCCAACGCAACGCGTATATATGAAGAACCACCTGTGAACTTGATCGACTGACTACTGCACTTCCTCGTGCTTCGCAAAACGCAGCGATACTGATCGAATCACTGTTCTTGAGGGAGTGCTCTAGTTTCAGCATCACCTTTCACAGATTCATCACGGTTCTGGGATCGACTTTCCCATTTTGCCACTACCAAGGGGGCCAGCGCGTTGCCTAGCACATTCAGTGCAGTAACCGGCATATCCATTAGCCTGTACACGCCCGCGATCAAGGCAACACCCTCTAACGGCAACCCGGCGGCGGTGAGCGTGGCAGTGAGGATGACGAACATGAACCCCGGTACGCCCGCCGCGCCCTTGGAGGTTAGGACCATGATGAAAACAAGCATGATCTGGTCTGCCAGGGCGAGCTCAATATTGTAAACCTGGGCAATAAAGAGTGTCCCTAACCCTGCAAACAAAGAGGCACCATCAAGGTTGAACGAATATCCCAGCGGTATGACAAGCGTGGTGATGTTGCGTGGCACGCCTCTCACTTCGCTCTTGGCCATCAGTTGAGGCATGACCGTCGCGGAGCTGGCGCTACTGAATGCCAGCAATAATTCATCCTTGAAAGCCTTGATGATTTCAAAAATATTTTCGCCGACCAGCTTTGCAATGAAGCCGAGCACCACGATAGCAAAGACTATAACCGCCAGGTATGTCACGCCGATCAGCTTCGCCAGCGGCAGCAGGGCGTGAATACCAAAGCTGGATACTGTTACTGCAATCAGGGCAAAAATACCGATCGGAGAATACGCCATCACCATGTGCGTTACTTTGAACATGGTGTCGGCAACGGCTTGTAATGCACCTACCAAGGGAAGTCGCTTTTGCGGTTCCAGATTAGAAAGCGCAACCCCAAAAATTATCGCAAAAAACAGTACGGAAAGTAGCTTGGCTTCAGCCATCGCCGCGATGATGTTATCAGGGATAATCCCCAGGAGCACATTGCCTAACCCCTGTGAAGCACCCTGCATAGGGGCTTGCACTGTGGTGGTAGCTGCGCTGGAAAAATCAGCACCAATGCCAGGCTGGAAAATATTACCCACTAATAATCCGAAAACAATTGCCAGGCCGGTAACCGAAAAAAAGTAGACCAAGGCCTTTGTGCCCACTCGCCCGAGAGAACGGCCCCCAGATCCCGCAATCCCCACTACCATACAGGAGAAAACCAGCGGGACGATGATCATTTTCATCAGCTTGATGAAGGCATCGCCCGCCGGCTGAAGGACCTGCGCTACCAACCAGCCTTTTTGATCGGGAAAGTAGTTGAGCAGTAGCCCGACAATAACTCCTGAAAACAAGCCGATTGCAATCTGGGTGATCAAGCTGATCTTTTTTTTCGCAGTCATGGTGTTGAGTCTCTTGTTATTATTTAGATGTATCAAGAAGCGAAGACGGCGGGGAGATTCCTAAAGCCTTTGACTTCAATTGGATTGCCACTCGGATCCAGGAAGAACATCGTACATTGCTCCCCGGGCTCCCCTCTGAACCGAACGACTGGGGGGATCTCAAACACGATGCCTTTGGCCTCTAACCGCTGAGCAAGCGCTAGCCAGCGATCAAGCGGCAGCACCACCCCAATATGGGGCATCAGCACCATGTGCTGGCCCACTTTGCCTGTACGGGTAGTCTTGAATGGTTCACCAAGATGAAGGGAGATCTGATGCCCGAAAAAGTCAAAATCTACCCAGGTGTCAGTACTTCGCCCCTCGATACATCCCAAGTATTCTTTATAGAATTTTCGGGATTCTTCAAGGCTGGTAACATGGTAGGCGATATGGAAAGGATTAAACATGGCGACTCTCCTCAGCAGGGGGAGGAAAGCTTTTCAGAACGCGCGATTCATGTACACCCACCAATGCTTGGTCTGAGCATAAGGAATCGGTATGGACATCAGAACGCTTGAGGCAGTTATATCTGTCATTGACCACGGGTCAATCGCGAGTGCTGCAAAAAAGTCGAGTGTGTCATCGACGGCCATCAGCTTGCGAATTCAAAGCCTCGAAAAAGAACTGGAGTGCGAGCTTTTCAATCGAGATGCCCATTCGATAAGGCCCAACCAGAGGCTGATTGCAGTGATACAAAAAATTCGTGACATCATACTACAAGCCAATGAATTGAAATTCGATTTGCAACTTGATGGCTTGCGAGGGGACCTTAGTCTTGGCGCTATATCCACCGCGTTAACGGGGATCATACCGTCAGCCATCGAACAGTTTTCGGTATGCGCACCTGACGTGAAGCTGAAGATTACCCCAGGCGATTCAAGGCTCCTGTACGATAAACTTGTCGGTGGCGATCTGGACGCGGCCATTCTCGTTGAGCCACCGTTCAAACTACCTAAGTCTTTAAGGCTATATTTGCTCCGCTCCGAGCCGCTTGGGCTGCTAAGCGGTACGCCGGTCACCGCAGAAGCAGTTTTATCCGCCCTGCAATCTCAGGCCTTCATACGCTACGACGTCAACTCATGGGGCGGGTCATTGGCTCAACGTTACCTTGATGATCGTGACATTGATGTAAGGGTGGCTTGCGATATCGATTCACTGGAAGCCATTGATTTGCTGGTGTCCTGTGGGCAGGGGGTGTCACTGGTACCTCAGTGGCTCACGATAGGGTCGTTCAGTTCTCACTATATTCCCGTAAGTCAGGATTCCCGTTACAGCCGGAACATCGTATTGGCTTATAGTGAGTCAAATCGTAACTTGCCAGCCCTTCAGCGCCTTCGGGAGCTTCTCACCGCCGTTTAGGGAGTGAGTGATGCCTTGGAGCAAGGGTATCAGCTCCATGGTGGGCCTGCGCTCACGTTCAATGGCAAGAATGTAATCGTCGCCCAGGCTGTCATCTGGCCGGGGGCACAGGCGATTTCAGCCTGATAGAGGTTAGCCTTGGGTCTGCGGTGCCTGCGGGATCGAGCGCCGCCCGCGCGGCGCATAGCGAGCTGCGCTTGCTCCTACGTTTGTTTCGGTCCAGTAGCGCCTGTGAGAGGCGCGCGCGACGACACTGTAGGTAGCGGCATATCCGCAGAGAGTGAGACAGATGGAAAAGGCCTTGACCGACCGGCAGTGTCGGGGCGGCTCAGCGGGTTATTGTCAAGCATGAAACCGGTTTCAAAACATTTCTGAACGCGCTAGATTATTCGGCTGTCTTCTTGATGGCCTATCAAGATCACCTCCCACAGAAAATCAGATGGCGCTTATCAAGGCCGCCGCACAGCCGATGAGGATTCGCAATGCCTGAGCATGCCCCAGACAACCCGCGCAGGGACTTTCTGCGCAAGACCTTGACCCTGATCCCCGTGGTTACCGTGGCCAGCACAGGGCTTGGCGTGGGCGCCAGCCAGCTGCTTGCGGCCCCGCAACCGCATCAGCAACCGAACGTGCCGGCCACGCCGCCTGCGGGCAACTATCAACCGACGTTCTTCAGCGCCGAAGAGTGGGCGTTTGTACAAGCTGCGGTATCGCGCATCATCCCGGCCGATGAGCTTGGCCCCGGCGCACTCGAAGCCGGCGCCGCCGAGTTCATCGACCGTCAGATGAACACCCCCTACGCGACTGGCGCGCAGTGGTACATGCAAGGCCCGTTCAACGCCGACGCCGCGCCCGAGCTTGGCTACCAGTTGCAGCTCAGCCCGCAACAAATCTATCGCCTGGGCATCGCGGCCGTGGACGGCTGGTGCAAAGCCAACGGCGGGCAAGTTTTTGCCGCGCAAGATAGCGCTACCCGAGACCGTATTCTCAGCAAGGTCGAAGCAGGAGAACTGGTGTTCGACGCCGTCCCGGCGAAGGTGTTCTTCAGCCTGTTGGTGCAGAACACCCGTGAGGGGTTCTTCTGCGACCCGATTCATGGCGGCAACAAAGGCATGGTCGGCTGGACCCAGATTGGCTTCCCCGGTGCCCGCGCCGACTTCATGGACTGGGTCGAGCGTAACGAGCCTTACCCGTTCCCGGCTGTATCGATCCGCGGCGAGAGGGCCTGAGGCATGGCGACTGTGTTGAACAAAGTGGATGCGGTCATCGTCGGCTTCGGTTGGGCTGGCGCGATCATGGCCAAGGAGCTGACCGAGGCCGGGCTGCACGTGGTGGCCCTGGAGCGGGGGCCGATGCAGGATACCTACCCGGAAGGCAGCTACCCGCAAGTGATCGATGAGCTGACCTACAGCGTGCGCAAGAAGCTGTTCGTGGATGTGTCGAAAGAAACCGTCACTATTCGCCACAGCGTGAATGACGTGGCACTGCCCAATCGCCAGCTCGGTGCGTTCCTGCCGGGCAAGGGCGTGGGCGGTGCGGGCCTGCACTGGTCGGGTGTGCACTTTCGGGTCGACCCGGTGGAGTTGCGCCTGCGCAGCCACTACGAAGAGCGCTACGGGCGTAAGTTCATTCCCGAAGACATGACCATCCAGGACTTTGGCGTCAGTTACGAAGAACTGGAACCGTATTTCGACTTTGCCGAAAAGGTCTTTGGCACCTCTGGCCAGGCGTGGACCGTCAACGGCCAGGTGGTCGGTGAAGGGAAGGGCGGCAACCCCTACGCGCCGGACCGTTCCAACCCGTTCCCGCTGCCCGCGCAGAAGAACGTGGTGTCGGCCAGGCTGTTCGAAAAAGCCGCCACCAGCCTGGGCTACAAACCCTACAACCTCCCATCGGCAAACACCTCCGGGCCTTACACCAACCCGTACGGGGCGCAGATGGGGCCGTGCAACTTCTGTGGTTTCTGCAGCGGCTACGTGTGCTACATGTACTCCAAGGCCTCGCCCAACGTGAACATTCTGCCGGCGCTGCGCCAGGTGCCTAACTTCGAGTTGCGGCCCAATGCCCATGTGCTGCGGGTAAACCTGGACGACAGCAAGCGCAAGGCCACTGGCGTGACCTACATCGATGCGCAGGGGCGCGAGGTGGAGCAGCCGGCGGAGCTGGTGATCCTGGCGGCGTTCCAGTTCAACAACGTGCGCCTGATGCTGCTTTCCGGCATCGGCAAGCCCTATGACCCAGTCAAGAACGAAGGTGTGGTCGGGCGTAACTTCGCCTACCAGAACATGGGCACGGTCAAGGCGTTCTTCGACAAAAACACCTACACCAACAACTTCATCGGCGCAGGTGGCAACGGCATTGCCATCGATGATTTCAATGCCGACAACTTCGACCATGGCCCCCACGGCTTTGTCGGGGGCTCGCCGATGTGGGTGAACCAGGCCGGTAGCCGGCCGATTGCCGGCACCTCCAACCCGCCGGGTACGCCGGCCTGGGGCAGTGCCTGGAAGAAAGCCACGGCCGACTACTACACCCACCAGGTGTCGATGGACGCCCATGGCGCCCACCAGTCCTACCGTGCCAATTACCTGGACCTGGACCCCACCTACCGCGACGCCTACGGCCAGCCGCTGTTGCGCATGACCTTCGACTGGCAGGAAAACGACATCAAGATGAACCAGTTCATGGTCGACAAGCTGAGCAAGATCGCTCAGGCGATGAACCCCAAGGCCATTGCCGTGCTGGGCAAGCAGGTCAAGGACCACTTCAACACCGCCAGCTACCAGACTACCCACCTGAACGGCGGTGCGATCATGGGCACCGACCCCAAGACCAGTGCACTGAACCGCTACCTGCAAAGCTGGGACGTGCATAACGTGTTCGTGCCGGGGGCTTCGGCGTTCCCGCAGGGCTTGGGTTACAACCCGACCGGGCTGGTGGCCGCGCTGACCTATTGGTCGGCACGCGCGATCCGCGAGCAGTACCTGAAAAACCCCGGCCCGCTGGTCCAGGCCTGAGGAGCGATGAGCATGAAGACAATGTTGATCGCAACCCTGCTGCTCGGTGCCACTACGGCCGTACAGGCCGTGGCGAATGACGATCTGCAGGTGCGCCATGGCGAGTACCTGGCCCGCGCCGGTGATTGTGTGGCCTGCCATACCGCCAAGGGCGGCAAGGCCTTTGCCGGCGGCCTGCCGATGGAAACGCCAATCGGCACGGTGTACTCCACCAACATCACCCCGGCGGCCAGCGGCATCGGCAATTACAGCTTCGAAGACTTCGACCAGGCGGTACGCAAGGGCATTGGCAAGGATGGCAGCACCTTGTACCCGGCCATGCCATACCCGTCGTATGCGCGGGTCAGCGAGCAGGACATGCAGGCGCTGTACGCCTACTTCATGAAGGGTGTGGAGCCGGTCGAGCAGGCGAACCAGGCCACTGACATTCCCTGGCCGCTGAGCATGCGTTGGCCGCTGGCAATCTGGCGTGGTCTGTTTGCGCCCGAGGCCAAGCCCTGGCAGGCATCGGCTGCAGCCGACCCGGTGGTGAACCGTGGTGCTTACCTGGTCGAAGGCCTTGGGCATTGTGGCGCCTGCCATACACCGCGTGCGCTGACCATGCAGGAAAAGGCGCTGAGCCCTGCAGATGGCGAGCAGTTCCTGGCCGGCAGCGCACCGCTGGAAGGCTGGATTGCGAAAAACCTGCGTGGCGATCACAAGGACGGCCTGGGCAGCTGGACCGAAGCGCAGCTGGTTCAGTTTTTGAAGACCGGGCGTAGCGATCGCAGCGCGGTGTTCGGCGGCATGAGCGATGTGGTCGAACACAGCATGCAGCACATGAGTGACGCCGACCTTAGCGCAATCGCCCGTTACCTGAAGACCCTTCCGCCAAGCAATCCGAATGACCAGCCGCACGTCTACGACAAGCAGGTCGCGGATGCGCTGTGGAAGGGCGACGACAGCAAACCCGGGGCGGCGGTGTACATCGACAACTGCGCGGCCTGCCACCGGACCGATGGCCAAGGCTACACCCGCGTGTTCCCCGCGTTGGCTGGCAACCCGGTGGTACAGACCGCAGATGCCACATCGCTGATTCACGTGGTGCTGGCGGGGGGTACGGTGCCGGCGACGCACACCGCGCCCTCGAACTTCACCATGCCGGCATTCGGCTGGCGCCTGAGTGACCAGGAGGTTGCCGAGGTGGTGAACTTCATCAGAAGCAGCTGGGGTAACCAGGGCAGCGCCGTTACGGCGGGTGATGTGAAGTCGCTTCGCTGACCTCTCCAGCTGCACCCTGATCCACTGCGGGAGCGGGCCTACCCGCGAATGCGATGTCGAATCTACCGACGCATTCGCGGGTGAACCGCTCCCACATTGTTTTTGGGTGAAATTGTATTTGCATCAATTATTTAATTTGCTTATCTAATCTTGAATATCATCTTTGTTTCAACATTGCCGACCAACGGCAGGTTGACGAACTGCCGCAGTTTTGCTGTATTGAAACCGGTTTCATCGCTATCACAATAATCATAAGGACCGCCCATGACCGACGCGCCTGCCCATGCCCGCGAACGGGTCACCATCAGCGAAGTAGCGCGTGTCGCTGGTGTTTCCAAGGCCACCGTCTCCCGTTACATCGGGGGCGATCGCCAATTGCTGGCCGAAGCCACGGCCAAGCGTCTGGAACAGGTCATCGAACGCCTCGGCTACCGCCCCAACCAGATGGCCCGCGGCCTCAAGCGCGGCCAGACGCGACTGATCGGCATGCTGGTGGCCGATATTCTCAACCCCTATTCAGTGGCCGTGATGCATGGTGTGGAAACCGCCTGCCGTCAGCACGGTTACAGCCTTGTGGTGTGCAACACCAACCGCGACGACGAGCAGGAGCGTCACCACCTGGTGGCCCTGCAGAGTTACAACGTCGAAGGGTTGATCGTGAACACGCTCGGGCATCACCCCGGCGAACTGCTTAACCTGCAGCGTGACATCCCCATGGTGCTGGTCGACCGCCAATTGCCCGAGCTGAATGTCGACCTGGTAGGCCTGGACAATGCCGACGCCGTCGAGCAGGCCCTCGACCACCTGCAGGCCCAGGGCTACCGCGACATCCTGGCGGTCGGCGAACCCCTCGATGGCACCAGCTCACGGCTGGAGCGGGTGCAGGCATTCGGCGCGTCGGTCAGCCGCCGGCCCGGCATGCGCCAGCAGGTACTGGAAATCAGCGCCGGGCTGCAGGGCCAACTGGCTACGTTTCTTGCCAGCCGCGGCCATGGCCCGCAAGCCATCTTCACCTTCAACGGCGTTGCCACCTTGGCGGTGACCCGGGCCCTGCACGAGGCCGGGTGCAATCTGTTCGCCGATGTCGGGCTGATCGCCCTCGACGACCTCGACTGGTACCCCTTGGTCGGCAAAGGCATCACTGCGCTGGCCCAACCCACCGAGCGTATCGGTGTGGCGGCATTCGAAAGCCTGCTCGGTCGCCTGCGCGGCGACAACGGGGCAGCCCGGCGCATCGACTTCAAGGCCAACCTCATCATCCGCAGTTCAACCCAACCCCAGTAAGCAACGGCAGGCCCGCGCCTGCTGCTGCCGACTTAAAATGAAACCGGTTTCATAAGGATAAAAACAATGCACCCGAACCCCGTTTCCATCAGCCTCTCAAGCTACGGTGCCGACTTTGTGCGGCAGCGTGGCCAGGAGCAGTTCCTGGACATGCTGGCGGCCGCTGGCGTCAGCCGAGTGGAATTGCGCGAAGAGTTGTTCGCCAGTGCACCGGACGCGGCTGCACTCGGTGCGGTCATCGCCGCACTGCGCCTGGAGTGCCTGTACTCGACACCTCTTGAACTGTGGACCGCGCAAGGCGTGCCTGACCCGCTACTGGTCCGCAAGCTGGAAACTGCCCGGGCGCTTGGCGCTGTAGCGCTGAAGGTTTCCCTGGGGCACTTCGATGCGCACTGCGATGTAACCGCCCTGGCAGCGCTGCTGCCTGCGCAGGGGCCGCTGCTGCTGGTGGAAAACGATCAAACCGCACACGGTGGCAGGATCGAACCGCTGCTGCAGTTCTTCCAGCGTGCCGACACGCTTGGGCTGCGTCTGGGCATGACCTTCGACATCGGCAACTGGCAGTGGCAAGGCGAGCCTGCGCGGCAAGCCGCACGGCAACTGGGCCGTTGGGTGCGCTATGTGCATTGCAAGGCTGTGCAGCGCCGGGCCGATGGTCGCCTGGTTGCCATACCGCCCCAAGCGGCGGACCTGCAGGCGTGGACAGCGCTGATGACCGAGTTCGCCCCCGGCGTGATGCGCGCCGTCGAGTACCCCCTGGTTGGCGAAGACTTGCTGGCGCTTACCCGTGCCCAGGTACGCAGCCTGTCTGCATTGGGCGCGAGGGTGGAGGTGGCCCATGCATGAGCATGACGTGCTGTGCTTCGGCGAGACCATGGCCATGTTCGTCGCCGAGCAAACAGGTGACCTGGCCAGTGTCGGTCAGTTCGGCAAACGCATAGCCGGCGCCGACAGCAACGTGGCCATCGGCTTGGCACGCCTGGGCTTCAAGGTGCGCTGGCTGAGCCGGGTAGGCGACGACTCGCTCGGCCGTTTCGTGCTCGACAGCTTGCGCCGCGAAGGCCTTGACTGTTCCGGTGTCGAGGTGGATGCCAGTTACCCGACGGGTTTTCAGCTCAAGGCACGTTGCGATGATGGCAGCGACCCGGCAGTGGAGTACTTTCGCCGCGGTTCGGCAGCCAGCAGGCTGTCGCCCGCACTGCTGAGCCCTGCCTGCCTTCAGGCTCGCCACCTGCACGCCACCGGCATCCCGCTGGCGCTGTCCGACAGCTGCCGTGCGCTGTCCCACGCGCTGGTGGACGCCATGCGCGTAGCCGGGCGCAGCATATCGTTCGACCCCAACCTGCGCCCCTCGCTGTGGCCGGATCAAAACAGCATGGTGCGCGAAACCAATGCCCTGGCGGCCAAGGCCGACTGGGTGCTACCGGGCCTGGAAGAGGGGCGGTTGCTGACCGGCCAGCATACCCCGGCGGACATCGCCGCGTTCTACCTCGACCAAGGGGTGGAACTGGTGGTGATCAAGCTGGGCGATGCCGGCGCCTACTTCCGCAGCGCCAAGGGCGAAGGGCAGGTAGCACCCGTGCCGGTCAGCCGAGTGGTGGACACCGTCGGTGCGGGTGATGCCTTCGCCGTCGGCGTGCTCAGCGCGTTGCTGGAGGGCCGCGCCGTGCCCGCAGCAGTGGCGCGTGGCAACTGGTGCGGCAGCCGCGCCGTGCAGTCGCGCGGCGACATGGAAGGGCTGCCGTTGCGCCACGAGCTGGAGGCCTACTACCTGCGCAGAAGCGCGTGAGCCAGCCAACCCCGAATCACCTGTTGCAACAAAAAAAACAAGCTCAGGAGAACCAAACCATGCAAAGCCAAAGCCTGGCACCTCGCCGCTGGTGGTACGTCATCCCGATTGTGTTCGTCACTTACAGCCTGGCGTACCTGGACCGCGCCAATTACGGCTTCGCCGCCGCCTCCGGCATGGCCGAAGACCTGCACATCACCCCGGTGCTGTCTTCGCTGTTGGGTGCGCTGTTCTTTCTCGGTTATTTCTTCTTCCAGGTGCCCGGCGCCATCTACGCCGAAAAGCGCAGCGTGAAGAAGCTGATCTTCGTCTGCCTGATCCTGTGGGGCGGCCTTGCCACGCTCACCGGCATGGTCAGCAACGTCTACATGCTGATAGGTATCCGCTTTCTGCTCGGGGTGGTAGAGGCCGCCGTCATGCCGGCCATGCTGGTGTACCTGTGCCACTGGTTCACCCGTGCCGAGCGCTCGCGTGCCAATACCTTCCTGATGCTCGGCAACCCGGTGACCATCCTGTGGATGTCGGTGGTTTCGGGGTACCTGATCAAGCATTACGACTGGCGCTGGATGTTTATCATCGAAGGCCTGCCTGCCGTGATCTGGGCGTTCTTCTGGTGGCGCCTGGTGGATGATCGCCCGGCCCAGGTGAAGTGGCTGAGCGATCAGGAGAAGGCGGCCCTGGCGCAGGCACTGGCCGCCGAGCAACAGGGTATCAAGCCCGTGAAGAACTACCGCGAGGCGTTCCGCTCGCCGCAGGTGATCATCCTGGCGCTGCAGTACTTCTGCTGGAGCATTGGCGTGTATGGCTTCGTGCTGTGGCTGCCGTCGATTCTCAAGGAGGCCGCGAATGTGGATATCGTGCAGGCCGGCTGGCTGGCCTCGGTGCCGTACCTGGCGGCGGTGCTGGCGATGGTCGGTGTGTCCTGGGCGTCCGACCGCCTGCAAAAGCGCAAGCGCTTCGTCTGGCCACCACTGTTGATTGCCGCCGTGGCGTTCTATGGCTCGTACGCGTTGGGCAGCGAGCATTTCTGGCTGTCGTACGCGTTGCTGGTGGTTGCCGGTGCCTGCATGTACGCACCCTATGGCCCGTTCTTCGCGATCGTGCCCGAGATCCTGCCGGCCAACGTCGCAGGCGGGGCCATGGCGCTGATCAACAGCATGGGCGCGCTGGGCTCGTTCGGCGGCTCGTGGCTGGTGGGTTACCTGAATGGCGCTACGGGCGGGCCAGGGGCCTCTTACCTGTTTATGTGCGGCGCGCTGCTGACCGCAGTGGCACTTACCGCCGCACTCAATACATCCCAGACGAAGCGCGGTAGCTCGCGGCTGGCCATGAACTCATAGGAAAACTGCAATGAAGAAGCGAATCGTGCTGTACAAACGCCTGTCCGACGACTTGATGGCACGCCTGCAAGAGCGCGTCGAGGTGACCTGGGTGGATACCTCCCAGCCCGATGGCCTGGCCCGCCTGCGCGATGCGTTGCCGGGTGCTCACGGGTTGCTGGGGGCCAGCCTGCGCCTGGATGCCAGCCTGCTGGACCTGGCGCCACAGCTGGAAGTGGTGTCCAGCGTTTCGGTGGGCGTGGACAACTACGATGTTGCCGAACTCAGCCGGCGTGGGGTGATGCTGACCAACACACCTGACGTGCTCACCGAAACCACTGCCGACACCGGCTTTGCTTTGATTCTGGCTACAGCCAGGCGGGTGGTGGAGCTGGCGAACTGGGTGCGTGACGGCCATTGGCAGGCCAACCTGGGGCCGGCGCATTTTGGCTGTGACGTGCATGGCAAGACCTTGGGCATCGTTGGCATGGGCCGCATCGGCGAAGCCTTGGCCCGGCGCGCGGCAGCTGGCTTTGGCATGCGTGTGCTGTACCACAGCCAGCGCGCCAAGCCCGAGGTGGAGGCGCGCCATGCGGCACGCCAGTGCAGCCTGGATGAGTTGTTGCAGCAGGCGGATTTCGTTTGCCTGACGGTGCCGCTGAGCGCCAGCACCGAAGGCCTGATCGGCGCACGGGAGCTGGCGTTGATGAAGCCTGAGGCGATCCTGGTGAACATCTCACGCGGGCGCGTGGTGGATGAGCAGGCGCTAGTCGAAGCGTTGCGGGCCAGGCGCATACGCGGTGCGGGGCTGGATGTGTTTGTGCAGGAGCCGCTATCAGTAGACTCGCCGCTGTTGCAGCTCGATAACGTGGTAGCGACACCGCATATCGGCTCCGCGACCGAGGAAACCCGCCAGGCCATGGCGCGTTGCGCGGTAGACAACCTGCTCAGCGCGCTGGCCGGCGAGCGGCCGGCGAATTTGGTGAATGAGGAGTGCAGGACCTGAGAACAAGGGGCTGCACAGCAGCCCCCGTACAATACAGGTCTATCGGCAGTTACCTGCCTTGCGATAGCCCGCTGCCTGCGCCTCACCCTCGTTAGCGAAGGTAACCTGGTTCTTGGCGGCAACCTGGTTATAGCCCGGGCAGCCAGCAGACAGGTGATAAACGTGGCTGTTGCGGTTGCCAAGCACGGCCCCGACTGACTGGACAGTGGCCAGGCTCGGCTTGGCCTCTGCCTTGCTGGCTTTCACCGGCACCGCTTGCGCCACGCCACTGCCAACTGGCTTGTAGTCAGCCGTCCACTTGCGTTCCCCGCTCACGAACGGGTTGGCGTGCCCCATGATCGCGGCAATGCGCCGGTCGCGCTCTTTCTCCCAGGCCGACACCGGGTGCTGTTTGTCCCAGGCCATCAGCAGCTGTTGCTGCTGGCGCGACATGCTCAGTTGGTAACGGTCGAACATGTAGAACGTGGTACGGGCCACCAGGCCTTTGACTTCATCGCGCGGTTCGGCGGCGCGCTGGACGAAGTCGACCTTGGTGGTGCACTGGCCATACTCGCCGGCATTGCCCGCGACCATGCCGTAGTTGAAGTTGCTGCGGTCGCCGTTGACCTCGCCCACGGCCGGGTAGAGGTTGAACAGGTCGGCTTCCATGGCGCGGAACACCGGGTCGTTGTCCACGCAGTGCTCGCGGCCGCCGTTCTTCCAGCACTGGCGCTGGTTGCCGAAGGTGTAGGCGGGCACGATGTGTTCCCACTCGGTGCGCTCGGCGCGGTTCTGTTGCTTGCGGGTCTGGTAGCCGCACGATGCGGCATCGATGCGCCCACCCGACTTACCCACCCAGGTCCACTTGCAACCGCAGTACAGGTCGCCCATGGCACTGCTGGCCTGGTCCAGGTACACCTTCTGCTTGGCCACCACCTTGGCCTCGGTGAACGTCGCTGGCGGGTTGGCCAAGGCAGGGAGGGTGAAGGAAAACACTAAGGTTACGGCGTAAAGCAGTGATTTCATGGGAAAAACATATTTCAGATTGGGGCGCGCATTGTAATGCTTTCCCCGTCGCTGGCCAGCTCGCTGAGCCATACCAGCGGTCGGCCCGGGTCGTCGCCGGCCATGCGGTTGAACGTGGCTGAGTCGAGCATATCCCTTACCTGAGCGCCCATGCGCAGCAGCCGCTCGATGAAACCGGCACCGACGTCGCCAGAGTCCTCAAGTGAAACGCCGCTCTGGTTGTGCTGTATTGCCAAGTGGTAATGACTGACCCCGGCGCCATTGCCACTGCCGCCCAGCACCACGGTAAAGCGTGGGCCCAGCAGGCCGGCCAGGCGTTGCTGGACCAGGTCGAGCAGTGCGACCGGTACTTCATCGTGGCGCAGTGATGTGGGGAAACAGGGTGTGAACGGAGGCATGAGGGTGTCCTGCTGGGCGGGTTCGGGTGTTGCCCAGCTTAGGCAAGGTGACTGTCAACTTGGGTTAAGCGGGGGTAAAAGCGGGTAATACTCAAACAGGCCCTACGCGGTCCCTGTAGGAGCGGCCTTGTGCCGCGATGGGCTGCGCAGCAGCCCCGGGATTTCAGTGTCATGGCAACAACTTATGGGGCTGCTGCGCAGCCCATCGCGGCACAAGGCCGCTCCTACAGGGGCCGTGCATGGCTGGTGTATCAGAACGTCTGCCCCAGCGAGAACTGGAAGATCTGCGTCTCGGCGTTGTCCGGCTTTTTCAATGGCGCCGCCAGGCTGAAGCTCAGTGGCCCCATCGGGCTGTACCAGGTCACACCAACCCCCAGCGACACGGCCATCTGCGCCAGGTCGATGCTGCCGCAGCCCTGGGTGGTCGAGAGGTAGCAGGTGTCGGCATAAACGTTGCCGGCGTCGACGAACAGAGAGCTGCGCAGCTGGCTCTGGTCCTTCACGAACGGCAACGGGAAGATGTATTCGGCGCCGCCGGTAATCAGGATGTTGCCCCCCAGCACGTCGGTGTCGCGGTCGGAATAGTAAGCCTGACCGGCGCTGGCGTAGGTGCCGGTGGCCGGGGTATTGCGCGGGCCGAGGGTGCCGTCCTTGAACCCGCGCACCGAACCCTGGCCCCCTGCGGTGTAGCTTTCATAGAACGGCAAGCCGTCGGTGGACCCGTAGCCATTGCCATAGCCCAGCTCGGTGTGCAGGCGCAGCGAGGTGTTGTTGGTCACCGGCAGGAAGGCCTGGCCGTTGTAGTCCAGTTTGTAGAACGACAGGTCGCTGCCAGGGGTTGTGGCCATCAGCGTGAGGCTTTGCGAGTGGCCACGGGTGGCCAACACGCCTTTGTTGAGGGTGGATTCCGACCAACCGATCGACGCCTTCAGGTTGTTGAAACTCTTGCCCTCACGGGAGATGAAGTCGTAGATCTCGTCGGCGCTATAGGTACCCGGCGAAATGTCGTCATGCTGCAGGGTCAGGCCGTAGGTCAGGCGCGAGGTTTCGTTGATCGGGTAGCCAAAGCTGACCCCGGCGCCGTAGCTGTTGATCGCATAGTACGAAACGCCATCGTCGTAGTAGTCGCTGTAGTCGGTGGTGTTGTAGAACAGGTTGTAGCCCAGGCTGACACCGTCGGCGGTGAAGTAGGGGTCGACGAAGCCGAAGTTGTACTTGGTCTGGTATTCGCTGCGAGTCAGGCCGATGGACACCTTGTTACCGGTACCGAGGAAGTTGCTCTGGCTGATCGAACCACCGAGGATCAGGCCGGCGCTCTGGGCGAAACCGACGCTGGCGGTGATCGAGCCGGAGGCTTGCTCTTCGACGCTGTAGTTGACGTCGACCTGGTCGTCAGTGCCTGGCACCGGCGGAGTCTCGACGTTGATTTCCTTGAAGAAGCCCAGGCGCTCCAGACGGGTCTTGGACTGATCGATCAGGTAGGTCGAAGCCCAGCCGCCTTCCATCTGGCGCATTTCGCGACGCAGCACTTCGTCTTCGGTCTTGGTGTTGCCGCGGTAGTTGATGCGGTTGACGTAGGCACGCTTGCCCGGATCGACCACGAACATGATGTCGACCGTGTGGTCCTGGTCGTTCGGCTGTGGCACGCCGTTGACGTTGGCGAAGGTGTAGCCTTCGTTGCCCAGACGACGGGTGATCAGCTCGGAGGTGGTGGTCATCACCTTGCGCGAGAACACCTGGCCCGGCTGCACCAGCAGCAGCGACTTGACCTGGTCTTCCGGCACTTTCAGGTCACCGGACAGCTTCACGTCGCGAACGGTGTACTTCTCGCCTTCGTTGATGTTGACGGTGATGTAGACGTGTTTCTTGTCTGGCGTGATGGACACCTGGGTGGAGGCGATGTCCATGTTGATGTAGCCGCGGTCGAGGTAGTAGGAACGCAGCCGCTCCAGGTCACCGGACAGTTTTTCGCGGGCGTACTTGTCGTCGTTCTTGAAGAACGACAGCCAGTTGGTGGTCTTCAGCTCGAACAGCTGGCCCAGGGTGTCATCATCGAACACGTTGTTGCCAACGATGTTGATGTGCTGGATGGCAGCGACGGTGCCTTCGTTGATCTTGATCTTCAGCGCCACGCGGTTGCGCGGCTGCGGCACGACTTCGGCGTCGACCTCGGCCGAATAGCGGCCCTGGGCCACATACTGGCGCTGCAGCTCGTTACGCACACCTTCAAGGGTGGCACGCTGGAAGATCTCGCCTTCGGCCAGGCCCGATTGTTTCAAGCCCTTCATCAGGTCTTCGGTGCTGATCGCTTTGTTGCCTTCGATCTCGATGCTCGACACCGACGGGCGCTCGACCACGTTGATGATCAGCACATTGCCATCGCGGTTCAGCTGGATGTCCTGGAAGAACCCGGTCTTGAACAGGGAACGGGTCGAGTCCACCAGGCGGCGGTCATCGGCCTGATCGCCGACGTTCAGCGGCAAGGCACCGAAGACACTGCCAGCGGAAACCCGCTGCAGGCCGTTGACGCGGATGTCGGCGATCCTGAAGGGGGAGGCCTGGGCCAGCGTGGCTTTCAGCAACAGGATGGAGAGCAACAGGCGCGGGTAGTTCATCGGGGGTTCCAGACAAGCGGATTCGAAGGGGGCAAGCGCGGGCAACCCGCTAGCAGCGGGCGATGAGGATACGGGCGGGCTGTGTACGGCGCGGTTAGCCGAGGGTAAAGATGTGTAAAGTCCGACCGGCCGGCGGTGACAGCCCCGGCCGCCGGGGCGATCATTACAGCCCCTGCAATTGCGATATCTGGCCCCGATGATCCCTGTGCTGCTGGTCGACGACGACCGCGAACTGACTGAAATGCTTTCTTTGTACCTGGCGCGCGAAGGCTTCCAGGCCACGGCGGTGGCTACCGGTGAAGAAGGCGAGACCCAGGCGTTGTCCGGTCACTTCCAGGTGGTGGTGCTGGACGTGATGCTGCCGGGTATCTCTGGCATCGAAGTGCTGCGGCGCGTGCGTGCGCGCAGCCAGGTGCCGGTGCTGCTGCTGACCGCGCGTGGCGACAATATCGACCGTATTGCCGGCCTTGAGCTGGGCGCCGATGACTACGTACCCAAGCCCAGTTCCCCGGGTGAACTGGTGGCACGCCTGCGGGCGATATTGCGCCGGGTGCAGCCGCACCCGACGGGCGAGGGCAGTGCGCCCGAACACGTGCGCACGGGCGCATTGAAAATGTGGCCGGGCCGCCGTGAAGCGCACTGGGGCGAAGCCACGCTGGAGCTGACCGGCTCGGAGTTCAGCCTGCTCGAAGCGTTGGCCCGCCAGGCTGGCCAGCTGGTCAGCAAGCAGGACCTGTCACTCAATGCCTTGGGTCGGCCGTTGACCCGTTATGACCGGCGTATCGACGTGCACGTCAGCAGCATCCGGCAAAAGCTCGGCCCGCGTGCCGACGGCAGCAGCTGGATCCAGAGCGTGCGTGGCATGGGCTACATGCTGATAGTCGAATGATGCGCCGGCGCCTGTTCTGGAAGCTGTTCCTGGCGTTCTGGCTGGCCAACTGCCTGACTTTCCTGGTGGGTGCGGGTGCCTTCATGCTCAATGACTGGCGCGGCGATACCCCGGCGCTGCGTTCGCTGCTGGCCACCGAACTGCAGCTACTGCAGCGTTACGGTGAGCAGGCAGGCCGGCAACTGCTGGAGGTGTCACCGCAGCCGCCGGATGTGCAAGTGGGCCTTTATGACAGTAAAGGCCAGCTGCTGGCGGGCAGGGCGGTGTCGGTGTCGCGTTTCGAGCAGGCGTTGAGCGACCGCGAGGGTCGCCCGCTGGTGCTGCGTGCGTCGGTGGCCACGGTGCTTGGCGAACCGCCGCGCCCGCGGGGCATGGGCCCGCTGTTCACCGGCACGCTGATGAGTGCGCTGTTTGCCTTCCTGTGCAGCCTTTACCTGACTCGCCCGTTGGCCTGGCTGCGCGAAGCCATGGCCCAGGTGGCCCAGGGTAGGTTCGATGTGCGCGTGAAGCCCAGGCTGGGCAAGCGGCGCGACGAGATTGTTGAACTGGCCGAGGACTGCGACCGCATGGCCGGCCAGCTAAAGGCCCTGGTGCAGGCGCAGCAGAACCTGCTGCACGATATTTCCCACGAACTGCGTTCACCGCTGACCCGCATGCATGCCGCCATCGGCCTGATGCGTCAGCAACCCGACCGACATGACATGCTGGAGCGGGTGGAGCGCGAGTCACGGCGCATGGACGACCTGATCGAGCAGCTACTGACCTTGGCCCGCGCCCAGGCTCGGCAGGGCGACAGCGACTTTGCCAGTGTGGATGTGGTAGACGTGCTGGCGCAGATCGTTGAAGACGCCCGTTTCGAGGCAGGCATGAAGCAGTGTCAGGTGTCCCTGCAAGCCCAAGGCGCGTTTCTTATCCATGGGCATGAAGAGTTGCTGTACCGGGCGTTCGAGAACATCATCCGCAACGCCGTGCGCTACACCGCCGCCGGCACAGAAGTGTTGGTGCAGGCTGCGCTGGCACCGGGCGGGCAATGGTTCCAGGTCAGTGTCAGCGACCACGGTCCGGGCGTAGACCCGGCGCGGCTGAAGCGCATCTTCGAGCCGTTCGACCGAGGTACCGACAGCAGCGACGATGGCTTTGGCCTGGGCCTGGCGATTGCCCAGCGGGCCATCGCCCTGCATGGCGGCTGCATCACCGCGCTGGCCGCAACCAGCGGCGGGCTGCGGGTGCGCATCGAGCTGCCGCAAGCCCGCCCTACTTGAAGCCGGTTACCGCATGGGGGACGTAAGGGGCCTGCAAGCGCGCCACCTCGGCCTCGCTCAGCTGCAGTGACAACGCGCCCAGTGCATCGTCCAGGTGGGCGGGCTTCGAGGCGCCGACGATAGGGGCGCTGACGCCGGCCTTACCCAGTACCCAGGCCAGCGCAACCTGGGCCATCGGCACGCCCCGTTCGCCGGCGATCTGCTCGACCACGTCGATCACCCGGCCGTCTTCCACCTCGGTCTTTTCATAGAACGACTGGCCGGATACATCGCTGCGCGTGCGTGCGGTCTGCTGCCCGTGCGGCCGTGTCAGGCGCCCGCGGGCCATCGGGCTCCAGGGCATCAGGCCGACCCCCTGGTCCAGGCACAGCGGGATCATTTCGCGTTCTTCTTCGCGGTAGATCAGGTTGAGGTAGTTCTGCATCGACACGAAACGGCTCCAACCGTTACTGGCCGCCACCTGCTGTGCCTTGGCGAACTGCCAGGCGTACATCGACGATGCACCGATGTAACGCGCCTTGCCGGCCCTGACCACGTCGTGCAGGGCTTCCATGGTCTCCTCGATGGGGGTGTGGTAGTCCCAGCGGTGGATCTGGTAAAGGTCGACGTAGTCGGTGCCCAGGCGGGTAAGGCTGGCGTCGATGTTGGCCATGATCGCCTTGCGCGACAGGCCTTGTTCATTGGGCCGGCTGGCGCCTTCCCACATGTTGGCCGGGAAGAACACCTTGGTGGCGATCACGGTTTCTTCGCGACGGGTGAACTCCTTAAGCAGTTTGCCGAGGATGATTTCCGAAGTGCCGGCCGAATAGCTGTTGGCGGTGTCGAAGAAGTTGATGCCTTGCTCGACGGCATGGCGAATGATGGGGCGGCTGGCGTCTTCGCCCAAGGTCCAGGGATGAGTGCCGGCGTCGGGTTCGCCGAAGGTCATGCAGCCCAGGCACAACCTGGAGATGTCCAGCCCGGTGTTACCCAGCTTTACGTATTGCATCGTCGTCTCCTTCAAGGGCGTTAGTGATGGAGTTAGCCTAACGCGGGCAGCCTTGCGCGAAAATTCCATATTGATGCAGGTCCAGTCCGCAAAAATTCACAAGCGCAGCAGTGGCCGCACTTGTTGCTGGAGGAAGTCGGTAACTGCCTTGATCCGTGGGGTGGCGCGCACGTCCTCATGCACTGCGAGCCAGATTTCGATGCTCATGGTCTGCTCGGCGCTGCCGGCTTCCTTCAGGCCGTGCTCCTGCGCCATGAACGCGGGCAGGCAGGCGATTCCGATGCCGCCGGCACAGGCTTGAGCCTGGATGCGCAGGTCATTGCTGTGCAGCGCAAAGGGCTGCTGGCCGGCTTGCCGGTTCAGCCATTGCTGTTGAGGGGAACTGGCCTGCGACTCGTCGTAACCGATGTAGCGCCGGGCCGCCGCGCTGGCCAGGTAGCCGGGCGAGGCGTACAGCCGGTAGGCCAGGTGGCCCAGAAGGCTGGCAACCAGGGTCGGTTCTGTGGGCCTGGCCAGGGCGATGCTGATGTCGGCTTCGCGGCGGGCCAAGGATGCCTTTGATTTGCTGCCCACCAGCTTCAGGCGCAACTGTGGGTAGCGCTGGTACAGCTCGCCCAGGCGCCGGGCGACGATGCTGCCGAGCAGTGCCGGTGGTGCCGACAGCACCACTTCGCCTTCTACCGCCTGTTGGCCGGCGCTGGCGAAATGTTCAAGGGCGAAGGAGGACAGGGTCATTTGCTCGGCAAGTTCGGCAACGCGTCGGCCTTCGTCGGTGAGCACATAGGCGCGGGGACGCCGGTCGACCAGCTTGAGCTTGAGCGAGGCTTCGAGCGAAGCGATGCGCCGGGCCACGGTGGCGTGGTCGACGCCCAGTGCCTTGGCGGCGGCGGACAGCGAACCGGCCGAGGTGAAGGCAGAGAAATGACGCAGGTCTTCCCAATCGAACATGAAGGGCTCGGCAGTGGCTTGTGCGGAAGGGGGTAGGGTAGCGTTTTCTGGGGGGCACTGTGGATTGCGGCGGGTTGGAGATTTTGGGGCTGCGCTGCAGCCCCACATGGCTGGCCTCAGTGGCCGCCTTTCATCCGTCGCGCCATCAGATAGATGCCCAGGCCAACCAGCGCAGTCGCGGCGCCGATATAGCCAGTACTGGTCCAGCCCATGCCCGCAGTAATCGCCATGCCACCCAACCATGGCCCCAGAGCATTCGCCAGGTTGAATGCGGCATGGTTGGACGCTGCAGCCAGGCTCGGCGCTTCATGGGCAATGTCCATCAGGCGGATCTGTAGCGGCGCGGCCAGGGCAATCATGGTACCCACCAGGCCGATACCCAACAGCAGGCTCCACAGCGCCTGGGCGGCGAAGGTGAAGAACAGCAGCACTGCGATCGACCACACCAGCACCAGCCCCACGGCGCGGAACTGCAGGCGGTCGAACAGTTTACCGCCGGCAATGTTGCCGACGATGCCGCCCACCCCGAACGCCGCCAGGCCGAACGGAATCCACTGTGGCGATACCTGGGTCACTTGCAGCATGGTCGGCGCCAGGTAGCTGAACACCGTGAACATGCCGGCGAAGCCGATCGAGGCGATGGCCAGCGCCATCCACACCTGCGGCAGCGTGAAGGCTTGCAATTCCTTGCGTGGGTCGCTGCGCACTTCGTCGTGGCGCTGCGGCACAAAGCGCCACACCAGGGCGATGGTGCACAGCGCGATGGCGCCAACCAGCACGAACGCCGAACGCCAGCCGAAAAACTGGCCCAGGTAGGTTGCCACCGGGTTACCGAGCAACATGGCCAAGGTCAGGCCCATCATCACCCGGGCAACCGCACCCGCGCGCTGGTCTTTGGCCACCATGCTCGATGCCACCACTGCGGCAATGCCGAAGTACGCGCCGTGTGGCAGGCCGCTGATGAAGCGGAAGGCAACCAGGCTGCTGAATGAGGGGGCGAAGGCAGTCGCCAGGTTGCCAACGGCGTACAAGGCCATCAGCAGCAATAGCATGTGCTTGCGCAGCAGCCGGGCGCCCAGAATCGCTAGCGTCGGGGCGCCAACCATCACCCCCAGTGCGTAGGCACTGATGGCATGGCCCACCTGGGGCTCACTCAATTGCAGGTTGCTGGCGATGTCGGGCATCAGGCCCATGATGGCGAATTCGCCGGTGCCGATGGCAAAGCTGCCCAGCGCCATGGCGGCTTCCATCTTCGCGACGGTGCTTTTACTGGGGAGAGGGGGTATTTCCTGGACTGACATCTGTATCCCTTTTGAAACATGCTGAAACGTTCAAGGCGGGATCATAGTCAATATTTGCCGATAACGTCGAGGAAGCTGACCGGCTGGGGCTTTTGGCCCTTTCTGCGTGCGGTCTTGAATGGCCGCTCGACGGTTTCATCACTGGGCTACCGGGTGGAGTACAAAAGTACTCTGCTTGGATTTCCGGCACACAACAGCGAGCGCATAACTGAAATGCCGGGATGTTATGGCAAGCCGTACGCCTGCTCTTTTAGACTGCCGCCTGCGTGCGCCGACATCCGGCCCGCTTGGTCGATAAGGTTGCTTTAGTGAATGCTGGCGTACGTTTTCCCGGGCCTTTGGGTATTTTCTGGCTGGGCCTGCTGCAAATCCTGGTGTGGGGTGGTTCGTTCTTCCTGCTGGCGGTGATGGGCAAGCCAATCCTGCGCGAGACTGGCTGGGACAGCGGCTGGGTGTATGGGGCGCTGTCGCTGGGCCTGATGGTTTCGGCGCTGCTGGCGCCGCTGTCCAGCCGCCTGGTGGCGCGTTATGGCGGGCGCTCGCAACTGGCCGCCAGCGGTGTGGTAGTAGGGCTGGGCTTGCTGGTGGTTGCCAACTGCCACAGCCTGCTGGTGTTCCTGCTGGCCTGGGTGATCATTGGCGCGGGGATGGCAATGGGGCTGTATGAAGCGCTGTTCGCCACCCTCGGTGCCTTGTATGCGGAACGGGCAGGGCGGGCGATTACCGGTATCACCCTGATTTCGGGGTTTGCCACCACCATCACCTGGCCGGTGGTGGCCCTGGCCATCGAGCAACTGGGCTGGCGCACGGCGTGTACGGCTTATGCGCTGGTGCTGATCGTTGCCGTGGCGCCGTTGTACCTCTGGGTGTTGCCGGCAGGCCAGCCCGCACACAAGGCCCAGGGCGTGACGGCGACGAGCAATCTGCCTGTGGACCGCCGCCTCTATTGGCTGCTGACTGCAATCTTTGCCATTGGCGCGATCATCATGACTGCCGTTTCGGTGCAGCTGGTCGCAGTACTGCAGGGCCAGGGGCATTCGCTGGCGGCTGCCATTGGCCTGAGTGCCTTGCTCGGGCCGAGCCAGGTGGCATCGCGGGTGCTGCAGATCATCGCCGGCAAGCGCCACCCGATCTGGACTGCACTGGTGTCATCGGTGCTGGTCGCCGTCGGCCTGACGCTGGTGGCCGTGGCGCCCGGCGTGACCGCGCTGGGCCTGCTGCTGTATGGCTGTGGCAATGGCCTGCGCGCCATTGTCAGGGGGCTGCTGCCGCTGGCCCTGATGCCGCCAGCCCAGTATGTTGCGCTGATGGGCAAGATGTCGCGCCCCTCGTTGGTTGGCCAGGCACTGACGCCTTTGGTGGGTGGCTACCTGTTCCAGCACTTCGGCGCGACGGGGGTACTGGCAACGCTGTCGGCGCTGGCATTGACCAGTGTCGTGCTGGTGTTGCTGGTGATGCATGGCCTGCCGCGGCAAACGGCGTGATCAGGCGCTACTCATTTGGCTAGCAAGGACGATAAAGATGTCAGATGCATTACGTAACCAGTTGCTTATCGATGGACCGGCCGGCCAGATCGAACTGCTGATCGACCACCCGGCCGGGCCGCCAAAGGGGGTGGTGCTGGTCAGTCACCCACAACCGCTGCTGGGCGGGAGCCCGCGCCATATTGTGCCGCTGACCCTGGCGCGTCAGCTGTGCGCAGCCGGTTGGCAGGTGGTGCGGCCGAGTTTTCGTGGGGTAGGGCAGACACAAGGCGCGCACGACGAGGGCATCGGCGAAGCGCAAGACTGCATCGCGGTCATCCGTCACTTCAGCCGGGAGTTGCCGGAGCTGCCAATAGCCTTGGTAGGGTTTTCTTTTGGTGCCTATGTGTTCGCCCGTGTGGCCTGTGCGCTTGAAGGGCAGTTGCAGGCAGTGGCGTTGCTGGGGCTGCCGGTGGGTGATGTACCGGGCGGGCGCTATTACGAGCCATTGCCGGTGCCTGCGGATTGCCTGCTGCTGCATGGCGAACAGGATGAAATGGCGCCGCTGGCCAACCTGTTGCAATGGGCAGGCCCGGGGCAACGGGCGGTGTCGGTTTATGCAGGTGCCAACCACTTTTTCAAGGGCTGCCTGGGGCGGGCGGCTGAGCAGGTGATCGCCCATCTGGCGTTGAAAACCGCAATACCCTAGAACGGCTGCGGTGGTCTGGCACCGGCGTTGCAGGTGTTCGCGGCTGGAGCCGCTCCCAAATTGATCGCACTGGCTTCAAGGCATGCGCCGTACCTGTGGGAGCGGCTTTAGCCGCGAAAGGGCCGGAACAGGCTAGCCTCACCGCTCCAGGTAATGCGTCTGCGCAGCAAAGTCGATGAACCGCTTGCTGGCCAGCGACAGGTATTCCCCGGAGCGCCAGCACAATCTGAAGCTCATCTGCTGCGCGGGCCGGAACGGCACCCCGACGATGCCCGGCGTGCGCTGCTGGACCGAGCGCAGCAGGGTCGCCACGCCCATGTTGTCCAGCGCGGCCTGCACCACCAGCGAGACGAAGTTGCTCTGCAACGCCACCTGGTAAGTAATGCCATGCTCGGCGAAGAACGCGTCCAGAAGGTGACGTTGAACGAACGTGCGGTCGAACACGACCATGTCGGTATTGCGCAGGTCTTGCGCCGTGAGAAAGGCTTTGCCGGCATAAGGGTGGTCAGGGTGCATGCACGCCAGCATCTCGTCACTGCCCAGCAGGATCGATTCCTTGTCGGGCGGCACTCGCCTGGACTCCAGCAGGGCCAGGTCGATTTCCCGTTGTTCCAGGCGATGGCCAATGTCCTCGGCACTGCCTTCGAACACGGTCATGGCAATGCCTGGATACAGCTGGCGGAAGGCGTTCATCAATCCCGGTACATAGTGCAGGCCGAACATGGGCGGGATGCCCAGGCGCACTTCACCGCGTTTCAGGTCGGCCATGTCGCGCAGCTCTTGTCGGGCAACATCCATCTCGCGCAGCGCCGACGCAATGCGTGGCAGGAACTGTTCGCCCTCGGCGGTAAGGATGACTTTGCGCGTGGTGCGGTTGAACAGGGTCACGCCCAGTTCTTCTTCCAGACGGGTTACGGCCATGCTCAGCGCAGGCTGGGCGATGTGCAAATGCTGGGCAGCCTTGGTGAAGCTGCCTTGGCGCACGATCTCGACGCAGCAGCGCAATGCCTTGAGGTTCATTAGGTGTTCTACCATTCATAACGAACTGTGATGCTAAGCATCATAACAATATATTTATTATTATTAACCAGAGGGCCTACGATGCGCGCCACTGAGACATCCTGCAATATCTCAGTCACGCAGCGTAATAATGCTGCAATCCCACAAAGATTTTGAGGTAGTACCCCAAATGGCCAAGGCCGCCGATGTCGTTGTGCAATGTCTGGAAAACGAAGGTGTCGAGTATGTGTTCGGCATTCCTGGTGAGGAAAACCTCGACCTGCTCGAATCCCTGCGCAAGTCGAAGATCAAGCTGGTACTGACCCGTCACGAGCAGTCTGCAGGTTTCATGGCTGCCACCTACGGCCGACTGACCGGCAAGACTGGCGTCAGCCTGTCCACCCTCGGCCCTGGCGCCACCAACCTGGTTACCGCCAGCGCCTACGCCTACCTGGGCGGCATGCCGATGATGATGATCACCGGGCAGAAGCCGATCAAGAAGTCCAAGCAGGGCCGCTTCCAGATCATTGACGTGTGCGGCATGATGGACCCCATCACCAAGTACACCCACCAGTTCGCCTCGGCCGACAACATCCCGGCCCGCATGCGCGAAGCCTTCCGCCTGGCTGAAGAAGAAAAGCCGGGTGCGGTACACCTGGAACTGCCGGAAGACATCGCCGCCGAGCAGACCGACGCACTGCCGATCCCGCGCAGCCTGCACCGCCGCCCGCTGGCCGAGCACGTCGCCATCGAAGCTGCCGTCGAGAAATTGCAGAACGCGCGCAACCCGATCCTGGTGATCGGCGCTGGCGCCAACCGCAAGATGACCGCCAAGGTCCTCAAGCAGCTGATCGACAAGACCGGCATCCCGTTCATCACCACCCAGATGGGTAAAGGTGTGGTCGATGAGCGCCACCCGCGCTTCCTGGGTAACGCTGCGCTGTCGTCGGGTGACTTCGTGCACCGCGCCGTCGAAGCCGCCGACCTGATCATCAACATCGGCCACGACGTGATCGAGAAGCCGCCGTTCTTCATGGTCCGTGGTGGCACCGAAGTCATTCACATCAACTTCCGCTCTGCCGAAGTCGATGCTGTTTACTTCCCGCAGGTTGAAGTGATCGGCGACATCGCCAACGCCGTGTGGCAGATCAGCGAAGCGCTGAACGACACCTCGCACTGGGACTTCACCCGCCTGATGGCGATTCGTGAAGCCAACGAAGCCCAGATCGCCGAAGGCGCTGACGACAACCGCTTCCCGGTCTACCCGCAGCGCATGGTTGCCGACATCCGTCGCGTTCTGCCGTCCGAAGGCATCGTTGCCTTGGACAACGGCATCTATAAGATCTGGTTCGCCCGTAACTACAAGGCGCACAAGCCGAACACCGTGCTGCTGGACAACGCCCTGGCCACCATGGGCGCCGGCCTGCCATCGGCCATGGCGGCGCACCTGGTGCACCCGGACCGCCCGGTGATCTCGGTGTGCGGCGACGGCGGCTTCATGATGAACAGCCAGGAGCTGGAAACCGCAGTACGCCTGGGCATGCACATCACCGTGGTGATCCTGCGTGACGATGGCTACGGCATGATCCGCTGGAAGCAGGCCAACATGGGCTTCACCGATTTCGGCCTGGACTACGGCAACCCGGACTTCGTCAAATACGCCGAAGCCTACGGTGCCAATGGTCACCGTGTGGAAAGCGCCGAAGGCCTGCTGCCGCTGCTGGAACACTGCATCAAGACCCCAGGCGTGCATGTTATCGACTGCCCGGTCGATTACAGCGAGAACGACCGCATCCTCAACAGCGAGCTGCGTGAGCGCGCGCTGGCGGTGTAAGCCCTGAGGTACGGCGCCAGCGCAAGGCTGGCGCCTTTCCCTGAGGAGCGGCCTGGTATCGCCTTTCAGCGATCCAGCAGGCCCCGCAGGCTGGCCAGGATGCTGTTGGCGTCGTAAGGCTTGCGCGCTACGGGGACGCCCTTCAAGTGCTCGGGAATGCTGATGCCATCGCCGTAGCCTGTGGCAAACAGGAATGGAACCTGACGGCGCACCAGTTCATCGGCCACGGAAATGGATGTGCCGGTGCCCAGGTTGACATCCAGTATCGCAACGTCCGGTGTGCGGCGGGCGAGCAATTGCATTGCCTCGGCTTCGGAATTGGCGGTGATCACGTCTTTGATTTGAGCATCGTTGAGAATCTGCTCCAAGCCGACTGCAATCACCAACTGGTCTTCGAGGATCAGCACGCACAAGCCCGCCCGTGTTGCAAAGGTATCGCCTACGCGGGCCAGGACCGAGGCCGGGATGGCTGGCTCGAAGGTGTCAGCGACGGTCAGGTGCTTGTCAGGGATCCTGAAAACGCCTTGCAGGCCTTTGGGGTAATATTCCACCGTGCTGGTGCCGCCCAGGTCGAACGGGATACTGCGGTCGATCAGTACCGAGCCAAAGCCAGTGCGGCTGGGCGGGCGTACCGTTGGCCCGCCACTTTCACGCCAGCTGATGACGCAGGCGCTGGCGGCGTCGATCGCCCAGCTCACCGCAAGCTTGCCGCCGGCCCGCGACAGTGCACCATACTTGGCCGCATTGGTGGCCAGCTCGTGCAGCACCAGGGCCATCACCGAGTAGGCGCGCGCGTCGAGGATGACGTTCGGGCCTTGCAGCTCGATCACCCCGGCAGCCGTGCGATAGGGTGAAAGCTCGGCCTCCAGCAGCATTGCCAGGCGGCCGCCACCATCACCACGCACCACTTGGTCGTGGGCCAGTGACAATGCCTGGATACGTCCTTTGAGGGTGGCCACATAGTCCTGGAGGGTCTGGCTCTCGGAAGTCGGGTGGGCAACCAGCGCACCAATCAGTGACAGGATGTTCTTGACCCTGTGATTGAGCTCCTCGTTAAGGATGCGCTGGCGCACTTCAGCCTTCGAGCGCTCGCTGGCCAGCAGCTCGCTGTTGTGCAGCACCACTTCGACGATGGCGGTGCGGATGGCATCGCCAAATTGGCGGTCCTGTTCGGTCCAGGGCAGCGACTGCTGGTGAACGGTTTCTTTCCAGATGGCGAAGCTTTTGCGCGGCGTCAGGCGATCGCCCAGCGCGCCGCTGTCGTAAGTTTTGTTCGGGTCCCCGGCCCAGTCGAGCGTCTCGATGACCTCCTTGCGAAAGAAGATCAGGTAATCCCTCGGCTGCTGCGACATCGGGATGATCAGCACGCCGGATACGTCGCTGAAGTACGCCTTGGCAGAGGGAAGCACCATCGACAGGCGGTTGGACGCCCAGGTACGGCCATCGGTAACCATATCCGCCAGGCGCAACAGGTCGGGCACGGCAGCTTTGGGCACTGCCAGCCCGGCCGATGCCCAGCGGCCTTGCAACGACATGCCGATGCCATCGCAGGGGATCAGCGACATCAGCCGCGGCAGGCGTGAGTGGAAGAACCCATCGATGTCCGCTGACTGGTTGGCATTGCGCACGATGGTGTCCAGTGCTTTGTGAACCCGTACGGCGGCTTCGAGTTTTTGCCGGCTGCGCAGGGTCTCGATATGCAACGCGAAGAACTCGCCGAACATTTCGGCGGCCACCCGCTGCCCCATGGCCAGAGTACGCGGTGCGTAGTGGTGGCAGGCGATCAACCCCCATAGCTCGCCGTTGACGATGACCGATATCGACATGGAGGCGCCCACGCCCATGTTGCACAGGTACTCGCAATGGACCGGCGACACGCTGCGCAGGTGCGCGTAGGACAGGTCGAGCGGTTCGCCTGACGGGTCAAGGACCGGCTCGATGGCGACCGTTTTGAACTGGGCGTCGGAAATCACCCGGATCGGGTTGCGCAGGTAAAGCGCTCGGGCCTGCTGCGGGATGTCGGAGGCGGGGAAGTACTGGCCCATGAAGCTTTCAAGGTCGCCACGTTTGGCTTCGGCGACCACCTTGCCGGCACCGTCTGCGCCGAGCTGGTAGATCATCACCCGGTCGTAGCCCAGTACGGCCCGGACAAAGCGGGCAGCGTCGCGGAACAATTTGCCGGTCTGGTCGATTTCGCGCAGCTGCGCAATCAGGGTACGGGCCAGCTCGATGGGCTCGGCGATGCTGGCGCCGGCCGGTTCGAACTCCAGGATGGCCGTACCTTTGAACAGGTGGGCGGCGATATCGAACGCCTGGCCGTTGGGCAGCATCACGCTGAAGCTGAGTACAGGACGCGAGGCTTCGCGGGTACGGGCCAGCGCGTTGCGCAGGGCATGGGCTACCTCGTCCCCTAGCACCGCGTGCAGCTTCTGGCCGTTGATATCGCCCGCCAGGCCCAGCATATGCGGAGCGTTGACCGAATGGCGCAGGACCACTGTCGCGGATGCATCACAGGCCAGCAGGCAGCCGTGGGGCTGGATGCTGCCAGGGATCTGGATGGGTTCGCGGTCGCAGTTGGTCAGGTTTACTTGTGGGTCGAAGGTCATTTGGCCCGTGCCTAAGGGTAAAGAGTAGGCTGCCAGGACGGCCGCCATCGTCAGCCTAGCAGGCATTGTCCGCCTTGGGCATCGCCGGGTGGTTGCCTTTTCAAGCTGATGGGATCTCTCCCCGTTCATCTGCGAACCCCAGCTCCCGTATGAACATCGAAAACAATTCGGGGTGAGACGAGATGTTCAGCTTCGCGTACAGGTGGCGCCGGTGCACCTTTATGGTTTCTGGCGAGATCCCCAGCCGTTGCGCCATCGCTTTCGACGAGTAGCCGCGCAGGATAAGGCGGGCGATTTCCAGCTCCCGCTCGGACAACAGGCCTTGGGCAAACCTGGCCAACGCATCGCCAACCGGTGCCTGCACGGGCACCGGCACGCCACTACGCGCCCAGTGCTGCCCAAGCAGCGCCAGCACCCAGGCACTGATCAGGTTGAGCTTGCCCAGCTCTGTTGCGTCGAAAGCGCGGCGCATGCCCAGTGACAGCGACAATACCCCATCGGGCAGCTGCAACAGGAACTGGACTTCGTCGACCAGCACATGGTCCTGAAAGTAGTTCTGGTAATAATCCGTTTGCCAGAAATGGTCTGGCGCCACTTCTTCCAGGTGGTAGCAACCACTGGCCAAGCCTTCGCGGGCGGCCTGGTAGAAGGGGTCGAGCAGATACAACCCGTCGAGGTACAGCTCACCCGCTGCGGGCGCTGGCGCTGCATCGTATTCCTCCAGCACTTGTGGGGCGCCTTGGGGAGGGAAGTGCATCGCCAGCGCGTTGTCGAACGGCACCCAATGCCTCAGCACCAGGATCAGCTGACGCCAGAAGCGCGGGCTGCCAATCTGCTCGATCGTTCTGGCCAGCGCGGTGTGGCCGGCAACCTCATGAAAGAGAATTTCCACGACAGCGTCCTTGAAAGAAGTAGCGCATTGGCACCCGCTTTGCCTCAGCTGTCAACCGGGGGTACCCCTTAGTGGGAATTGTCCTGCCGGGCGCCGCCGCATAGATTTCCTAACTATCAAGCGGGCCGTCGAGCTCGCCACGTTTCGCTTACTGGTTCTGCCTCTGACACTAACAACAACGTGAGGATGAACAAATGACGTCCTGTAGTGCACCCACCCCAGAACTCAAACCGACGCTGAGCGTCGCAGATGTAGTCGCCATCACCGTGTCTTCGGTCACACCCGCAAGCTCCGTCTTCGTCATCGCGCCCTTTGCTATCGCCCAGGCAGGTACAGGTGTGATTTGGGCCTTCGTGCTCGGTGGTGTGCTGGCGCTGATGTTTGCGCTTTGCTATGCCGAACTGGGCCGCGCGCACAGTGCGGCAGGGGGTGAATACGTGTTTGCCAAGCGGGTATTTGGCGGGATGGCCGGTTACGCCACTTTCCTTACCGTGCTCGCGATGCTGGTGTTCATTCCACCGGTCTTGGCCACGGGGGCAGCCACTTACCTGAATGCAGCGCTCGGCACCCAGCTTGACGGGCAGACGGTGGCCTTGGTGATCGTGGCACTGGGCTATTTGCTTGGCATCCTCAACATCAAGCTCAACGCGTGGGTCACCGGCATTTGCCTGTTTCTTGAGGTGGCGGCACTGATGGTGATCGTGGTGTTGGGCTTTGGCCACGCCCAGCAACCGGTCAGCAGCCTTGTCAGCCCGCTGGTACTCGATAACGGGATACTGCACGCGGCGCCCTGGGCGCTGGTGATTGGTGCGGTGGGCACTGCGCTGTTCTCTTTCAACGGTTATGGCGGCGCCGTGTTGCTGGCCGAAGACATGAAATGTGGCGGGCTTGGTATTGCCAAGGCAGTTTTGTGGTCACTGGTGCTGGTGCTGGCCATCGAAGTGATCCCGCTGGTTGCGCTGCTGGTGGGTGCACCCTCGCTTGAGGCAATGCTGGCCAGCCCGGACCCCATCGGTTACCTGCTGACGGCCCATGGCAACGAAACGCTGTCGCGCCTGGTCAGCGCCGGGATTTTCCTTTCGGTGTTCAATGCCATCATTGCCCTGGTCATCCAGAGTGGGCGGGTGATCTACAGCAGCGGGCGGGATGCGTTGTGGATGCCGACCCTGAACCGCGCCTTCACCCGCATTCACCCCAAGTGGGAGTCGCCATGGCTGGCCACGCTGTTCCTCGCCGTGCCTTCCGCTGCCTTGACGTTCAGTTCCAACCTGTCGGAGCTCACGTCCTTCACCGTGCTGCTGATCCTGTGCGTGTACCTGGTAGTCGGGCTGTGCGCGCTGTTCAGCCGCGTGCTGCGCCGCGACCGTGAGCACCCTTACCGGATGCCACTGTGGCCACTGCCGGCCTTGGTTGCGGTGACCGGGGCCGGGTACCTGTTGACGACCCTGTTGAGTACGGCTTCAGCCCGGGACATTTTCATCATTCTTGGCATTCTGCTTACCTCTGTGTTGCTGTACGGCACGTATGGCAAGTTGAGCCCGGCCTTCCAGAAACTTTGAGCGAGAGACAAGATGCGAGCACGCGATTTCGGTATCACGCTGGGCCTTGGTCGGCCTGGCCCCCACAACGCTATTACCGATGTGCCGGGTGTACGGGTTGGCCACGCCACCCTGGACAAGCACCATAACGGCAAGCCTGTACGCACCGGTGTCAGTGTCATCGAGCCCCGCGAAGGCCCGGCGCGCCATCAACCGTGCTTTGCCGGCTGCCACGTGCTCAATGGCAATGGCGACGCCACAGGCCTGGAGTGGATTCGTGAGGCGGGCCTGTTGACGACAGCCATTGCCACCACCAACACGCACAGCGTCGGCGTTGTGCGCGATGCACTCATCGCCCATGAGCATGCGACCCTGGCGGACGCGTCGACCTACTGGTGCATGCCGGTGGTGATGGAGACCTACGACGGCGTGCTGAACGACATCTGGGGGCAGCATGTGAATGCGGACCTGGTTCAGCAAGCGCTGGGGGCGGCCCGTGGCGGGCCTGTTACCGAAGGTGCGGTAGGCGGTGGTACCGGCATGATCTGCCATGAATTCAAGGGCGGGATTGGTACTGCGTCGCGGGTATTGCCGGCAGAGCAGGGTAGCTGGACGGTGGGTGCTTTTGTCCAGGCCAACCATGGCCAGCGTCGCGAGCTGCGGGTGGATGGCTATCCCGTAGGGCGGGTGTTGCTCGATTTGCCCTCGCCATTTGATCAGCAGGACACTCCTGGAATGGGCTCGATCGTGGTGGTACTGGCCACTGATGCACCGTTGCTGCCGCATCAGTGCCAACGGCTGGCCCAACGTGCTGCGCTGGGTATTGCCCGCACGGGTGGCGGCACCGATGACTCCAGCGGCGATATCTTCCTGGCATTCTCGACGGGGAATACCGGGCTGGCGCCTGCCGACTACAATCGCCGCGATCTGCCGAGGACAGCGCAAGTGGCGATGGTCAACAATGACCATATATCGCCGCTGTTCGCGGCAGCGGCCGAGGCGGTGGAAGAGGCTATTGTCAACGCGATCCTGGCAGGCAGGACCATGCAGGCAGAGGATGGGCGAGAGGTGCCGGGCCTGGACGGTAAGCGGTTGCTGGCGGCCCTTGAACAAGTGGGTTGGAAGGCTCAGGGTTGACGTAGAAAGAGAATCGCTTGAAGACGAGCCACGATCAATGGTCTCATCCCGCGCCTGAGCCAACTGGTATTGAACGATGAACCGCCCGCTGTTTGTTTCCATTGATGGGCCCAAGGGTACCGGCAAGACCACGCTGCTGGAGGCCGTCACTCAAGCCTTGCGGCTTGACGGGAACAAGGTGATCCGCCTTTGTGAAAGAAAGAACGACCCTTGCCGGGGCGAGACCATGGCCCTGGTCAACCAGCTTGCCAGAAGCCCATGCCGGGAACTGGAGTTCAAGGTGTGCGAGCGCTTTGCCGAGAGCCGCGCCTGGATTTCCCGGCATGTGCTGCCCAGGCAGCCAGCTGACAGCATCATCCTGATTGATCGCTGGTACCCCTCCGATGCTGCGTTTCGCCGCACGGTGCCGTTTGACCAGATCTTGCGCCTGAACCTCGAACGAAAGGTGCAAGTGCCCGATTTGCATGTCGGGGTTGTCACAGCTCCTGAAACCTCATGGGCACGGGCCGCGGCGCGTACGCGTGGGCTGGGCAGTACGGTGATCCACAACCTGGATGAACAGGTGGCCTGTACCGAGGCGTTCGAGCGTGCCGTTGCAGCGCACGGCTGGGTGCTGTGCCGCAATGAAGGGACGATCGACGAGGCAACCCGGCAGGTGGTTGGGGAGATTCAGGGCGTGCTTGCACGCATGCGAGCTGTGCCAGCAACGTGATATGGCTGTTACAGCCCGGTGTCCTCGAGGGCCCATCGGGCTGCCAGCTTGTCAATGAAAACGCGTGTTGCAGCAGGTACATACATGCTGTTGCGGTACAACGCATGAATGGGTTGCCGTGCAAAGTGTTGTGGGTCAAGGACGGCGCTGAGCTTAGCCTTCGCGATGGCGTCGTCTACCAACCAGCTTGGCAGAAGCGCAACCCCGAGCCCGCGCAAGGCCATGTCCAGCAACGCCTCTGCGCTATCTGCCTGAAAGCGGGACGGGCGCACGAACTGGCAGCTTTCGGTCATGGACTGTGAGTTGAAGAAGCGCCAGGGCGCATCGCTCAGGTGCGTATGAGCCAGCCAGTGCACGTTGACCAGCGCCTCTGTCGAGCCAACCGGGTGCCGTAGCAGATACGCCGGGCTGGCGACCAGCTGCAAGGCATAGTCGCCAATCCTGGCGGCCTTGTAATCGGAGTCCGCCAACTCGCCTAGCCGTATTGCGACGTCGAAGCGTTCAGCAACCAGGTCACAGAGGTGCGATGACGCTACGTGCTCGATCGACAGATCGGGATGAGCCTCTGCCATGTCTGCCAGCACCGGCAGCACTGCACGCTGTGCAAAGGCGGAGGTACTGGTGATGCGTAACCGCCCGCCAAGCCCCGTGGATGACTGTTGCACGCTGGCTGTTGCGCGCTCCATCTGGTCAAGCAGCTGACGCGCTTCAACCAGAAACCGTTCACCGCAATCGGTCAGCACGGTGCGGCGGGTGTTACGGGCCAGCAGGCTGGCGCCCAGTTCAGCTTCCAGACGCCGTACATTGAAGCTGATCCGCGCCTTGGACTGGCCCAGCAACTGCGCAGCCTTGGTAAAGCTGCCGCTATCTGCAACGGCGACAAAGCTGGCAACGCGATTGAGGTCGAGCATCATTGTCAAAAATCAGTTAACAGTGTGGGCGCTATTACAGCACTTATGTCGCTGTCGGTGCAGGGGTACAGTCACGCTCGCTGACTGGAGTTCACCGTGGCCTTACTCAACCTGCGTCGTCGTATCACGCTGTTCTACTTGCTGGGTTTCTTCGTAGACCTGATCAATACCTTCATCACCGCCGTGGTTTCACCGAAGATAGGTGAAGCCCTGCACGCTGATGTCGCCACGCTCGCTTGGGTGAGTACGGCCTATCTACTCGGGCTGATGCTGGGGATGTTGCCCAGCCGATGGCTGGGGCAGCGCATGGGCGAGCGCTCAGTACTGCTCGGCTCACTGGTGTTTTTCTCAGGCGCCACACTGCTGATCGCCTGGTCGGGCCAGATGGCAACGCTGTTACCTTTACGCGGCCTGCAGGGTTTTGCAGCCGGGCTGTTCATTCCTCTGGGCCAGGCACTCGTCTACCGCCTGTATTCAGCGCATGAGCGGCCGAGGGTGACCATGGCGATTATGGCCATAGGCTTGCTAGCGCCAGCCGTATCACCCCTGGCAGGCGGTTGGTTGTCGCAACGGATGCCTTGGCAGTGGGTGCTGCTCGCCAGTCTTCCCATGGCACTGCTGGCTTTGATCCTGGGTGCTTGCTGGTTACCACGCCCGCCGTCAGCCACGCGCAATGAACCCTTTGATGGCAAAGGCTTGCTACTGGCTGGGGGAGGGGTGGCCAGCGGCTTGCTGGGTATGACTGATGCGGGTGGTGGCCAGGGTGGCATGGCTATGGCCTGGGCCGCACTGGCTGCAATCTTGCTCGGCAGCTACCTGCGTCACTCACGGCGTATCGCTGCACCCCTGTTGGACTTTTCGGTAATGCGCGAGCCCGTTTTCGCCGGATCGATGATGTTGTACCTGGCTGTGCCGGGCCTGTTCATCGGGGTAAACCTGTTGGCCATGCTTTACCTTCAGGCCGACCTTGGATGGACCGCAAGCGCAGCCGGCAGCCTGATGTTGCCATGGACCGTGGGGGCAGCGCTGGCGATCGCTTGCACCACCTGGTGTTACAGATCATTCGGGCCCACCCCGTTACTGCTGCTGGGGCTGGCGCTGCAGATACCGGGTTATGCACTGCTGGCGCTGGCTTCCAGCACGTCTTCACTGATGATTGCCTACGCGCTGCTCGGTGTCGGGGGGAGCTTATGCACCAGCGTCGCGCAAAGCGCTGCCTTCTCAGCATTGGCATCATCGGAACTTGGCCAGGCCAGTACCCTGTGGGCCCTGAACCGGCAGTTGAGCTTCTGCCTTGGCGTGACAGCCGTCAGCCTGGTTTTCAGCTTGCTGACCATGCTCTTCGAGGCCCGGCAAGCCTATCAAGCCACATTCATGCTGGCAGGAGGGGTGCAGGCAACCTGCCTGGCAGTCCTGTTCTGTCTGCGGATACGCTCACTTGTCAACCGAAAGGAACGCCATGAATCGGTATCTGAAAGAAGTCATTGATCTGCACGTATTGATCGAGGCGCGCTTCGCCAGGGGGGAGGGTTCTGTTGCAGCCATGGTCGAGCGGTTTCACGCGGATTTTTCTATGGTGACGCCTGCCGGTGCTCAGGTAGACCTGGGCGATGTTTCATCCCTGTTTGCTCAGCGTGCAGGGTCTCAGCCGGGATTGAGCATTGAGGTCGCCGAACTGGAAACCCTCGCACAATGGCCGGAGGGTGCAGTAGTGTGCTATCGCGAGACGCACCATTTGCCCGGCCAGAAAGCGAAGACACGGGTCTCGACCGCACTGTTCAGTGCTGTAGGGGGACGCGTGTTATGGCGCCATCTGCAGGAAACCTGGGCGGCTTGAGCTGCGCGAGCTGCTGGACAAGGTCGACGAAGCCCTGGAGCGCATTGCTCGGGGTGAGTACGGATGGTGCAAGGACACTGGCGAGCCCATCGGCCTGAAGCGCTTGCTGCTGCGGCCGACGGCGACACTGAGTATCGAGGCCAAGGAGCGGCAGGAACGCCAGGAGCGGCATATACGCGAAGCTTGATTCCCCAGGTGTGGATGGCACCGGCTTCGCCCGTGCCATCCTGCAGGTCGTCAGGCACCCTGGCGGTCGATATCACGGCGCAGGACTACCGACGTGGTAATGTCATCCACGGATTCGTGGCGCGCGACGTTGTCGCGAACCTGGTTGAGGTCGTCGATGGTCCGGGTCTCCACTTCAACCACCAGGTCGAGCTGACCGCTCACCGAGGAAACCCGCCGCACGCGTGCGTCAGTAGCCAGCTGGTCAAGCAGCCCCATGGCAGGCGTGCGCTGTAACGTTACCAGCAAGATAGCGCGTATGACATTGGCGTCTATCTCGCCGATATCCGCCCGATATCCGCGAATGATCCCGCTGCGTTCAAGGTTGGCAACGCGCTCGGTCGTGGCGCTTCTGGAAAGGCCTATGCGGCCGGCTAATGCCTTCAGCGCAATGCGCGCGTCCTTCGAAAGTACTTCAAGAATCTCACGATCTTTTGCATCCAGCTCACGCATTGCAGCACCCGATTAGCTCGCCGTCTTTATGCCGGTCAGAACCGGCATAATGCCTGTTGATCCCGACCGTATGCAGGGTGTCGGTTTCGGTGGTGCATGACAAGCTATTGAAAAAACAATTTGCTCGCTCGGAACGTGATGATATGACAGACCTTTCCCACCCGGCACCTCGGTTTTCGGCAAGCGATGCAGAGGGCCTCGCAAAAGATTTCTTCAATGTCTCTGGCACTGCCACGCCCCTGGACGGGGAGCGTGATCGCAATTACCGGCTGGAGACTGGCCTGGATGCAGGCTGGATACTGAAAATCGTCAATGCCAGCGAGCCCAGGGTAGAAAGCGAGTTTCAAACCGCGCTGCTCGATCACCTGGCCGTGCACGGCGGGCATCTGGGCGTGCCTCACTTGCGGGCCAGCGTGGCTGGCGACTACCTGCCGTCGGTGACCGGTGCCACAGGTGAAAAGCACGCAGTGCGCCTGGTCAGCTGGTTGGCCGGCACGCCACTTGCCGAGGCCAGGCGCTCATTCGCACTGATGAGCAACTTCGGCCAGGCACTCGGCGAACTCGATCGCGCGCTGCAGGGCTTCATGCACCCAGGCGCCGTCCGCGACCTTGACTGGGATCTGCGCCATGCTGCGCGCTCCCGTTCGCGCCTGCACTTCATAAAGAGCCCTGAACGCCGGGCCATTGTCGAGCGCTTCATCACCCAGTTCGAACAGTCTGTACAGCCAAGGCTGGCTTCCCTGCGGGCCCAGGTGATCCACAACGATGCCAACGACTGGAACATCCTGGTCGATGCCGAAACTACCAGTACCGTGACTGGCTTCATCGACTTTGGCGATGCCGTGCATACCGTGCTGATAGCCGAGGTTGCGATCGCCAGTGCCTACGCCATTCTCGACATGGACGACCCGATCGGCGCCGCTGCTGCGCTGGTGGCCGGTTTCCATGAAAAGTACCCGCTGCAAGCGCAAGAGCTTGATGTGTTGTTCAACCTGATCGCCATGCGCCTGGTCATCAGCGTCACCTTTTCCGCTTCCCGGCATGACCAGACAGACGACAACCCCTACCTGGCGATCAGTGAAGCGCCTGCCTGGCGCCTGCTGGAACAGCTTGATGCGATGAACCCACGGCTGGCCACCGGCATCCTGCGCAAGGCCTGTGGTTTCGATGCCATCGAAGGCGCGGGTGATGTCCGCCGCTGGATTGCGGACAACCACAAATCCTTCGCCGACCTGGTACGCCCGTCTGCCGCCATCCTGAACAAGGTGATTGCCCCGTTTGGCGACACCACCCACGAGATGACCATCGCCTCGGCTGAGCAGCGCCCTGCAGATGCAACCCGTTGGTGGGACGAGTTCTCTGCTGCTCACCAGGTGCCGCTGGCCATCGGGCCGTGGGGTGAGTTGCGCAGCATCTACACCGACAGCGCGTTCGAGTCCCGCTTCATCAAGGGGCAACGCCGTACACTGCATGTAGGTGTCGACCTGGTGATGCCAGCGGGTACGCCGTTGTACGCACCGGTCGCTGGCACTGTCAGAAGTGTGGAGGTTGAACCAGACCCGCTGGGGTATGGTGGCCTGGTGATGATCGAGCACACGCCACCCGGTTGCCCGCCATTCCTGACCCTGTGGGGGCACATGGCGCATGAAGCGCTCAGCCGCTTGAAAGCCGGTGACAAGCTCGAAGCTGGCGACCTGGTCGGCTACATGGGCACCGATCATGAAAACGGCGGCTGGATTCCCCACCTGCACCTGCAGATGACCACCGATACCCAGCTGAGCGCGAGCGAGGTCATTGGCGTGGGTGAGCCAGAGTACCGCGAAGTGTGGGCCGACCTGTTCCCCGATGCCTCGACCTTGGCGGGTATCCCGCCAGAGACCTACACCCAGCAAGGGCTTACCAAGGCCCAGATCATCGCAAGGCGCAAGGAACTGCTGCTACCGAACCTGTCGATTTCGTACAGCGACCCGATCAAGTTCGTGCGCGGTGATGGCGTATGGCTGATCGACAACTTCGGGCGCGCCTACCTGGATTGCTTCAACAACGTGTGCCACCTGGGCCATAGCCACCCCGACGTGGTCGAGGCCTTGACCCGCCAGGCTGCTCTACTCAACACCAACACCCGCTACCTGCACGACAACATCGTCGAATACGCCGAACGCCTGACCGGTACCCTGCCAGAGGGCCTTTGCGTAGCGTCCTTTGGTTGTTCGGGGAGTGAAGCCAACAGCCTCATGCTGCGCATGGCGCGCAACTACACCGGCAGTGACCAGGCGATCGTGCTGGACTGGGCCTACCACGGCACCACGCAAGAACTCATCGACCTTAGCCCTTACAAGTACAAACGCAAGGCCGGCAAGGGCAGGGCGCCGCATGTTCACGAGGCGGTGGTCCCGGACAGTTACTACGCGCCCGAGCACTGGCCAGTGGAACAGCACGGCAAGCGTTTTGCCGAGTCGGTCGCAGAGCAGCTGGATGCCATGCGCAAGGCAGGCAAGGGCCCCGGGTTCTTCCTTGCCGAGTCGATTCCCAGCGTGGCAGGCCAGGTGTTCCTGCCTGATAACTACCTCAAGGAGGTCTACGCCATGGTTCGCGCCGAGGGTGGGCTGTGCCTGGCCGATGAAGTACAGGTCGGGTTCGGCCGCGTCGGTAGCCACTGGTGGGCATTCGAGACCCAGGGCGTGGTGCCGGATGCCGTCACCATGGGCAAACCGATTGGTAACGGCCACCCGATGTCGGCGGTTGTGACCACCCGTGAGGTTGCCGATGCCTTCAACAACGGCATGGAATATTTCAATACCTTTGCCGGCAACCCCGTGTCGTGCGCGGTAGGCCTGGCGGTGCTCAATGCAATCGAGCGCGACCAGTTAAAAGAAAACGCCTTGAACGTCGGCAACTACCTGCTCGATGGTTTTCGCAAGCTTCAGCAGCAATTCGATGTGATTGGTGATGTGCGCGGGCTTGGGCTTTTCCTCGGCATCGTCCTGGTCACAGATCGCAAGTCGAAGGCGCCGGCCACGGCCCTGGCCCGGAAAGTGGCTGATGGAGCCAGGGAACGCGGCGTATTGATCGGCACTGAAGGCCCGCATGACAACGTGCTGAAAATGCGCCCTTCAATGATTTTCAGTCGGGGCAATGCCAACTTCCTTCTCGAGGTGCTGAAAGACAGCTTTGTGGCAGCCTTGAAGTAGCCCTCACAGATTGCACGGTCCCTGTAGATACTCTGTTGGCGGTCAAGCTTTTCTAAGGTATTCAGAGCTGAAAAGCTTGGCCGTATCAAATGTTCACCGGTGCGGATATCCACCATGGCAATTGTGCCGGCAATGGCTCAATCGCTCAGGCTTGCCATTTCCTTGTAGGAGCAGCCTTGTGCTGCGAAGAGGCCGGCAAGGCAAAAGATCATCTTCGCCAGCTATGGCCTCTTCGCAGCACAAGGCTGCTCCTACACGTACTTTGCATGGCTTGAAACCAGTGCCTCCTTGGCGCGGTTCAGCGACTAGATCAGGTGATTGAGGATGGTCTGCTCACCGGTGCGGACATCCATCGTGGCAATTTGTGCATCAGCACTGAAACCTGGGGCTGCTTCGCAGCCCTGTCGCGACACAAGGCCGCACCAGCATCACGCCTTCTGCCGGTCTATGTCACGCCGGAGCACTACCGCTGTGGTGATGTCGTCTACAGAGTCGTGGCACGCCACGGCGTCCCGTACACGGTTCAAATCATCAATCGTCCGTGCTTCGACCTCGACTATCAGGTCGAGCTGCCCGCTGACCGATGAAACCCGTTTTACCTGGGCGTTCTGTGCCAGCAGGTCCAACAACCCAAGCGCCGGTGTACGTTTCAGCGCTACCAGGATGATTGCCCGTATGACATTGGCATCGATTTCACCGATGTCTGCGCGATATCCGCGAATGACCCCGCTACGCTCCAGTTGCAAAACCCGCTCGCTGGTGGCACTTCTTGACAGGCCAACTCTTGCAGCCAGCGCTTTGAGCGCCACACGCGCTTCCTTGGAGAGTATTTCGAGGATTTCCCGATCTTTGACGTCTAACTCGCGCAATGCTGACACTCCCACCTGATCACCGGTAAATGACTGGTTGCCCAAAGTGCAGTAGGCAAACCCGCCGAATACTTGCTTGTTTTTAGTGCATTGGCAGACACTACTCCAGTTTTCCAATGCCCAAAGTAGTGCCGGCATTGTGTCGGTCGATTCCGGCAATGTGCCAGCCGAACGCGCACATTGCAGGGTGATTTCAAGGTATCAGTGTGCAAAGCTCTCAGTGAAGGTTGGGGCCTCAAAACCCAAGACAATAAGAAATAGAAACTTCCAAGGAGTGCCTCGATGCTGGCAAGAAAAACCAGGATGCTACTGGCTTCCACCGCTGTTGCGGCGGCTGGGTTGTTCTCTCACGGTCTGGCGCACGCCGATGACTTGCAGGCCGTTCAAGCGTCAAAAGTACTGCGCGTGGCAATGAGCGGCCAGTACGCTCCCTTCAGCTTTGCCAATGAAAAGAATGAAATTGTCGGTTTCGACGCCTCTATTGGTGAAGCACTCGCTCAGCGTTTGGGCGTGAATATAAAAATTATTACCACACCGTTTGACGGCATTATCGCCGGGCTGCTGGCCAAGAAGTATGACGCTGTCATTGCCTCGATGACCATTACCCCCGAGCGGCTGAAAGCCGTTGACTTCGTGGGCCCTTATTACCATGCAGGCCGTACCATCGGCGTCAAGCAAGAGTCTCCGATCAAGGGGCTTGACGACCTCAAGGATGTCACCGTCGGCGTTACGCTGGGCGATTCGCATGACAAATGGGCGCGCACCCGCGGCAATCTTAAAGTGCGCACCTATAAAGGCTTGCCGGAAATGCTGGTGGACCTGGAAGCCGGTCGTATCGACGCGGTAGTAATGGACAGTATTCCGGTAATGGTTGCGGTAAAGGAGACCGGGCAGAAGGTGCGGATCATCAGCCTGCCGGACGAGCAGGGTGGTCGTGAAGGCCTGGGCATTGCCATTCGCAGAAACAACCCTGAACTCAAGGCCCAGTTGCAGAAGGCCCTGGAGGAGATCCTGGCCGATGGCACCTATGAAGAAATCTCCATGAAATGGGTGGGTAGCGACATTCGCTGATGCACACCTGGAGTGGCCTGACTGACTGTTTGGGTCGGGTTGGCTGAATTTTGTGAGTGATTTTTATGGACCTGTCATTGATCCATCGCACCTACCCGTTCTTCCTGGAAGCCGCCTGGGTAACTGTGCAGATCTCGTTGCTATCACTCTTGCTGGGTTTACTCCTTGCAATCGTTCTGGTGGCGTGCCGGTTATCACCATTTATTATCTTGCGGTGGGCAGCCAACATCTACGTCAGCGTATTTCGCGGTACACCCTGCCTGGTGCAGTTGTTCATTATCTATTTTGGTGGGCCACAAATAGGTATTGAGCTTGAGCCGTTTGCTGCTGCGGTGATCGGTTTAGGCATGAATATAGCGGCGTATATGTCGGAGTCCATTCGAGGGGCTATCAATAATGTCGACCCAGGCCAGGAGGAGGGCGCACGGTCGATTGGCTTCAGCCGCAGCCAGACGCTGTTGTTCATCATCATTCCCCAGGCAATGAAGCTGATGATCAGGCCGCTTGGCGTAAATGCCATCGGGCTGATCAAGGGTTCTGCCCTGGTGTCGGCCATTTCGGTAGTTGAACTGACCTACACCGCGCAGCGTTTTATCAGTTCAACTTACAAACCGTTCGAGATATTCATGGTGTCGGCGTTGCTTTATATCGTCATGGTCTACTCGGTCAAGTACCTGGTGGACATACTGGACCGGCGATACGCAACCCAGTGAGGAGTGCCAGTGGAAGGACTAAACCTGAGTGTCATCACGCCTTACTATGAAATGCTGGCAACCGGCCTGTGGTGGACGGTTGTCATGTTTCTCGGTTCCAGCGTCATCAGCCTGACGGTGGGTGTGCTATTTGCCCTGATCGACCTGTATGCGCCGAAGGCCATGGCACTGCCTGTACGGTTTGTGACCTGGCTGTTGATGGGCACGCCATTGTTGCTGCAACTGTATCTGATCTATTACGGGCTGGTTCAGGTCGGTATCGATATCCCGGCGCTGGCTGCGGGGATAATCGGGCTAAGCCTGCATTTTGCGGTGTACAACGCCGAGGTGATCAAGTCCGGGATCGAGGCGGTGGACCCAGGCCAGATAGAGGGCGCGCGCTCGATTGGCCTGAGCAAGGCCATGACCCAGCGCTACATCATCGTTCCGCAGGCCCTCAGAAAAACCATTGCGCCGCTGGGGAACAACCTCATTGTGTTGCTGAAGGACACTTCACTGGTGTCGATCATCGGTATCGCCGAACTCGTCTACAGCGCCCAGTTGGCTGTCAGCGAAACGTACAGCCCGTTTGAATTCTATATCGCCGTCGCAGTGATCTACTACGTGGCCAACCTGGTGCTCGAGGCTGGGTTGCATCTTATTGAAGCCAAGGTCGAGATGTCACGATGAACAACAACGCTATGGTAGAAGTGAAGGGCGCTCGCAAAGCCTACGGCACACTTGAGGTGCTGAAGGGCATCGACCTGTCGGTTTCGCGTGGGCAGATCTACGCCATCATCGGCCCGAGTGGCTCTGGCAAAAGCACCTTGCTGCGGTCGATCAACCATCTCGAAGTGCTCAATGACGGTGAAATCTGGCTGGATGGTGACCAGGTCAACCGCCCCTTGAAAGGCCGCGCCTTCGAGCAGCACATCAATCGGGTGCGCCAGCAAATGGGCATGGTGTTTCAACACTTCAATCTGTTCCCGCACCTTACCGTCTGTGAAAACGTCGCGATCGGGCCTGTGAAGCTCAAAGGCTACTCGAAAACTGCGGGCAGAGCGCTGGCCCTGGAGTACCTGCACAAGGTCGGGCTGGCTAACAAGATCGACGAATATCCTTCTCGCTTGTCCGGTGGGCAGAAGCAGCGCGTGGCCATTGCCCGGGCGTTGGCCATGCAACCCAAGGTCATGTTGTTCGATGAAGCGACCTCAGCCCTGGACCCGGAGCTTGTGGAAGAGGTGAACCTGGTGATGAAGCAACTGGCGGCCGAGCACATGACCATGTTGATCGTCACGCATGAGATGCGCTTTGCCGGCGAGGTTGCTGACCAGATCGTATTCATGGATGGTGGGGTTGTTGTGGAACAAGGGGCTCCTGGGGAAATCCTGAGGAATCCGGTGCAGGATCGTACCCGGGCTTTTTTGAAGAAGCATTTGCATGGCCGCTAGGGGGCCTACCCCTCAGGTGCTGGATAGCGGAGTGACGCTGAGGCGCGAAAAAAATAATCAGTGTAGCTGTGTGGTAAACGCCTGAATTTGATAGCCTCCTATCATTTTGGAGGCTTCTCATGACAACCAACGCTCAGGCAAAACTCGCTGCACGCTATGGCGCACCGAACATTTCTGCGCTGCAACAATGGAATGACACCATCGACCAACTGCTCCAACACCGCAGCGTCAGGGCGTTCACTGATCAGCCTCTGCCCGAGGGTACGCTCGAGACCTTGGTTGCTGCCGCGCAGTCCGCGTCCACATCATCCAACCTCCAGGTCTGGAGTGTGGTTGCGGTGCAAGAGGGGGATCGCAAAGGCCGCCTCTCGGCGCTAGCCGGCAACCAGCCCTATATCCATCAAGCGCCACTGTTCCTGGTCTGGCTTGCCGATTTGTCCCGCGTCTCGCGCATTGCAGACCAGCATGGGGTAGAGCTGGAGGCTTTGCCATACCTGGAAAGCCTGTTGCTCGGCACCATCGACGCAGCGCTTGCGGCCCAGAATGCGGTCGTTGCGTTGGAGTCGCTTGGGCTTGGAAGCGTGTACATCGGCGGTATTCGTAACGACATCGAAGCCGTTGCCAAGGAACTGCAACTGCCGCCTCAGGTCTATCCGGTCTTCGGCCTCTGCGTTGGCTATCCATCGCCGGATCGGCCAGCCAAGGTGAAGCCGAGGCTGCCACAGGCAGCAGTGCTTCATCACGAAACGTACTCGGCTGCCGACGAGCAGGGCGTTCTAGCGGAATACGACAAGCGCCTGGGTGCTTTCTATCAACGCGAAGGCATGAAGGCTTCAGGCTGGTCGGAGCAAGTGGTCAGCAGGCTGCGGAACGTTTCGAGCCTGCATGGGCGCGAGGAGTTGCTGGGGGAATTGAGCCGGATGGGCTTTGGCCTGCGCTGAACAGATCAGGTAAAGGGCTTTGCTCGCCATAGCTCGGCATCACGCTCTAGAATCTCATCCATTGGCTTGTCGTTCATGTGCGTAAGCAAAAGAGGCAATATATGGATCGCGAACGCGCCGGCTTTTCAGGAGAGCTGGATGCTCCCGCATTACCCAGTCAGGAGTCCGCGTTTCCGACAACCGCTTTGGAGCGTCTGCAGTTGGCGCTCGATGCGGGCGCGATCATTGGAACGTGGGTGTGGGATATTCGGCACAACCAGGTGACCGCGGATGAGCGGTTCTCGCGATCATTCGGGCTTCCTGCAGATAAATGCCTGGCGGGTATTCCGATCGAGGAAGCTTTTGCCTCGATTCACCCTGACGACCGTGATCGTGTCTCTGCCGATATCCAGGAGGCGATGAGCCGTGGCGGCGCCTACCGGTGTGAATACCGCGTCAGACAGCATGACGGCAGCTACCGCTGGATTGAGGCCAATGGCAGAGCTGAGCTAGACGAGCAAGGCGAGGCTGTTCGGTTCCCTGGCATTCTCATGGACATTGAGTCACGCCGGTCAGCGGAGGCTGAACGCGACAGGATGTCAGCGTTGCTGCGTACCTTCACGGCTGCTGTCCCGGGTGTTGTCTACGCAAAGGATCTCGAGGGGCGGCTGATTGTTGCAAATGACGGTGTCACCCGACTGGTTGGTAAACCACCAGAGCTGTATCTGGGCAAAACCGACCTGGAGTTTCTGGAAGACAAGGCCCAGGCACGCCAGGTCATGGAAACCGATCGTCATATCATGCATGGCGGGAAGGGCGCGCTGCAGATCGAAGAGCGTGTCGACATGCCGGATGGCACGGCTACCTACTGGCTTTCCGTCAAGGCACCCCTGTGCGACGAAGCAGGCGAGGTCATCGGGCTGATCGGCTCGTCCATCGATGTCACCGCGCGAAGAAATGCCGAGGCGCAGTTGCTTGAGCTTAACCGCACCCTGGAAGCGAAGATCGAACAAGCCGTGGCCGAGCGGGAAGCGGCGCAGGCGGCGCTACGGCAATCGCAGAAGATGGAAGCGGTCGGTCAGCTGACCGGGGGTATCGCTCACGACTTCAACAATTTGCTCGCGGGCATCACGGGAAGCCTTGAACTGATCAAGCTCCGCTTGAAGCAGGGGCGCACTGCTGACGTGGAACGTTACCTGACGGTGGCACAGGGTGCCGCACAAAGGGCAGCATCCCTGACCCACCGGCTCCTGGCGTTCTCTCGCCGCCAGACGCTGATGCCTGTTCATACCGATGTGAACACCCTGATCAGCGAAATGGAGGAGCTGATACGTCGGACAGTAGGGCCGGCAATCCAACTCAAGGTAGAGCTCCATGCAACCTCAAGTACCTGCCTGGTGGATCCGGCCCAAGTAGAGAACTCGCTGCTAAACCTGTGTATCAACGCGCGTGACGCACTGGAAGGCGGAGGGTCGATCGCCATCAGGACGTACAACGAGGAGCTTGTACAGGGGGCAGATCTTGACCCTGAACTGCCACCCGGCACGTACTTCACGATCTGTGTCGCCGATGACGGTGTCGGCATGAGCACCCAGACGTTAACGCGTGCATTCGAGCCTTTCTTTACCACCAAGCCTGTGGGGGCGGGTACCGGGCTCGGCCTGTCCATGATCTATGGTTTCGCCAAGCAGTCTGGCGGGCAGGTTCGGATCGAGTCAGAGGCGGGCCAGGGCACCCGCGTATTTCTGCAGCTACCCAGCCATGAGGTTGAGGTCGATGCTGCAGGTCGTGCCGAGCCATCGCCTGAGTCAGAACTGACCTCGTCAGGCGAAACGGTTTTGGTCGTCGATGATGAGCCTTCCGTCCGCATGTTTGTGAGTGAGTCGCTGGGCAGCTGCGGATACATCGTCATTGAGGCGACCGATAGCCTTGCGGGCCTGCAGTTACTCCGCTCGGATACCCGCATCGATCTGCTTGTCACAGACATTGGCCTGCCAGGAGGAATCGACGGCAGGCAAATGGCCAATACCGGCCGCAGCTTCAGGCCGGGCCTTCCCGTCTTGTTCATGACCGGGTATGCGCAACCGAATATATTGGACAACGCCCAGCTAGAGCCCAACACGGCTGTGCTGACGAAACCTTTCACACTCGAAGCGTTGACGTTGAACGTAAATGCGTTACTCATGAATTGATGATGCATAAGACACGCAAGCACCGTATCTCTTGGGGCATCAGAGCGTTACCCGATCATCGGCCACTACCCGGTTACGTCCATTCTGTTTGGCCAGGTACAAGCGCTCGTCAGCGCGCTTGAGGATGGCCGGGGCACTGGGGGTGTCTGCGTCCCGGCAGGCCACACCGATGGAGATAGTCAAGGTGCCGATCTGCGCCACCGCTGTAGCGTTGAGCGTGGTGCGGATCCGCTCGGCGACTTCCCAGGCCGTGCTCAGCGCGGTGTTCGGCAGCAGCAGGCAGAATTCTTCGCCACCCGCCCGGCACGGCAGGTCCCCGGCCCGCGTGCAGTCGCGGATCACTTGCGCGACCCTTTGCAACGCCAGGTCACCCACATCGTGACCAAAGTTGTCGTTCACCCGCTTGAAGTGATCGACGTCCAACGCCAGTGCCGAATACGGCTGTTGGCTTGCATCAAGCGCCTGGAGTGCCGCGTTCATCGCACGCCGGTTGGCCAGGCCGGTCAACGGGTCGGTGTCGGCGGCGGCGTTCAAGCTGCCGATCTTCTGTTGCAGTTGCTGCGACTGCACTACCAGCGCCTGGCGGATCGCCGCCGCCTCGGCGTACCAGGCGTTGATCGCGGACAGTTCAGCGGTGGCATTCGGCGTCGAAAGGTCGATGGCATGGCCGGCCAGAGCGCGCAGGGGGCGCGTGATCAGCATGACGCCGAGCAGTATCAGGACCAGACCGATCACCCCAGCCGGGATGATCCTGACCAGCATGTCGCGCATCAGTTTGCCCAGTGGCGCCAGTGCCTGTTCCCGGGGTTGCTGGACGACTACGGCCCAGTTGGAGCCCTGCACGTGCGCGAACCCGGCGAGCATCGGTATCCCATGGTAGTTGACCGTCTCCAGCGGGCCGTTGTCACCGAGCAACGCCTTGTCCACCGTCTCGCTCCAGCCGAGCACTTCACCGATTCGCTGCTGATCGGGGTGGTAAAGCAACCGGCGGTTGCCATCGGCGACGAAGGCGAAGGCACCCTCGAGGTGGTGTTCACCAATCAACGAATGCATCACGCCACGCTGTTGCAAGAACACGGAGCCGCCGACTAGCCCTAGATACTCGCCTGTGGGGCTGAAGACAGGCTGGGAGACGAAGACGATCAGCTTGCCGCTGGTTGAGGTAAAAGCCTGGCTGACCATGGGGCGACGCACGTTCAGCGCCTGGTGCAGTTCATCGGAGGTGACGGTCGAGCCGATCGGTACCGCAGGCGGGTAAGCCTGCAATACCTTGCCCGCAGGGTCGGTGATCAGCACGGTGTTCAACTCCGAGTCCTGGGCCTGCAGTCGGCGTGCTTCTTCCTCGAGCAACGCTCGATTGGCAAAGTCGCTGCCCAGGCGTTGGCTGCTGTACTTCAGGCGTTCATTGACCGAGTACAGAAACTGATCGATGCTCGAGGCGACCTTGAAGGCATAGGCACGGTTAGCCTCCAGTGCCGAGTGCACCAGCGCATCGCGTTGCACACTGTAGGCCGTGATCAGACTGTTGCAGAGGGTACTCAGCACGGCGAGCAGGACAAAGCCAAGAACCAGGCCACGCAGACCGATACGCGATGACAGCACCTTGCTCATGAGTACGCCTCGTCCCTCGCTAGCTGGAAAGTTCGGCACAAGCTTAGACGGGTATGGCAGCAAAGGTGCATCTGCGCGGGGGGTGAGCCGTCAGGCCAGAAACTCCGAATCAGCAGGGCAAGCCGGCTGCTTGTCCTGCTGGATGTTGCTGTACACGGCAACCCCGCACACGCAAGCCAGGCCGACACTGGCAAGCAGGATGTCGCCCAGCAACATGCCTGTGACCAACACCAGCACGCTGATGCGAAAGAGGGTTGTCATGACTGCCTCCGATGCAGTTCGATATCAGAACCCTGACCATACCGGCGCTGCCGAAATTGTGCAGCCCACTTGCGCGCCTGCGGCCGTGTTTACCTGTGAAATGGCAGAACGGACCTATTTGGCAGGGTATGGAATGCTGGTTGGCGGTATCCTGAAAGCCCCAGCCTCAGGTGCACCGATCATGCGCACAATGATGCTTTTATTGGCAATCACGGCAGTTACAGGTTGCCAGTCGCCGCTGCCAACCGCCAATCCTCAGATGGCCTGGGTCGATTTCTCGGTGCCATTTCCCAATGACAGGTTACTGATGGCTGAACGGCTGGATAAGCAACGGTTGAGCGACGGGCGCTTCTTTCAAGTGAGCCCGGGCAGCCATGAGCTGATCGTCAGGTTCGATTATGAAGTGGGCGGTGGCGGGGGGCTGAGCCTGATGGGCGGCACCACTGTGCGCGAATGCTACCTGACGGTCCCTTACGCCAACTTCCAGGCAGGCCAGCGCTATGTGCTGGAGGGGAGGTCGATGGCGCTAACTCCTGAAGCGCGTTTGTACGACGCCAAGGGGGAGGTGGTTGCAGAGGTCAGCGAATTCTATTGCCTGTAAGGGGCAGGGTTTCATGCAACACGTGGTAGAGCCAGCCGGCGTTCGGCTGTGTGGTGAGTGGCCAGCACAAGCTTGCCCTGATCTCACCCCGGTTTAGTTTGGTTGAAGTAAACGGCCATGCCCGCCAGGCATAGCTGTTAGATCTTTGGCAGGTCTTCCGTCACACCATCGCTGTGCAAAGCTGTACCCGAGTTGGCAAAACAATAACAACAAGGGTAGCGATCATGAATGCAGATATGGGCACGGCACGTCCGTTGACTCGCAAAGAGCGTACAACTGCAATTGTAGGTGTCTGTTCCGGCAACCTGGTGGAGTGGTACGACTTCTTCATCTATGCCTACACATCAATCTATTTCGCCTCACTGTTCTTTCCGGCGGGCGATCAGACCAGCCAGCTATTAGCCACCGCCGGTATTTTTGCGGTCGGTTTCTTCATGCGCCCGCTGGGTGGCTGGATATTCGGTTATATCGCCGATACGCGTGGTCGCAAGATATCGATGATCATCTCCGTGTTCATGATGTGCGGTGGGTCGTTGATGATCGCTGTCATGCCTACCTACGCCACTGTCGGTGTCGCGGCGCCGGTCCTGTTGGTGGTCGCCCGCTTGATGCAAGGGCTATCGGTCGGTGCAGAGTATGGCACCGGCGCGACCTACATCAGTGAGGTATCACGCGCTGGGCGCCGCTCGTTCTATGGCTCGTTCCAGTACATGACCATTATCGCAGGGCAACTGCTGGCGCTGTTGACGGTGGCAGTGCTGCAGCTGGTGCTGTCTGAACAGGACCTGAAAGCCTGGGGTTGGCGAGTGCCGTTCCTGATCGGCGCGCTGGCCTCGATCGTGGTGGTGTACCTGCGCCGGACCATGCGCGAAACAGCCACTGCGCAAGGTATGAAGAGCAAGGAGGCGGGTTCGCTCAGAGGCCTCATGCAACACAAGCGCGCTGTACTGCTGACCTTCACAATCACCATCGGTTGTTCTCTGTACTTCTATACCTTCACTGCCTACATGCAGAAATTCCTGGTGGTGAGTGTCGGTATTCCGGCACCGACAGTGAGCATCATCATGGCTTCGGCGCTGGTGATCTTCATGTTTGCCCAGCCGGTTTTCGGCATGCTTGCGGACAAGATCGGCGTACGCCGCAACATGATAATTTTCGGTCTGCTGTCCACGTTCCTGGTCATACCCCTGTTGTCAGCGATCAAATCTGTTCAGAACCCGCTGAGTGCATTCGCGCTGGTGGTCGCCGGGTTGCTCATTGCAGCTTTCTATACGCCGGTTACTGGCGTGCTGAAAGCAGACTTCTACCCGCCAACCGTTCGGGCCCTTGGTGTAGGGCTGCCTTATGCGGTAGGTGCTGCAGTGTTCGGGGGTTCCGCTGAATACGTGGCGCTGAGCTTCCGCTCGCTGGGCATGGAGCAGTACTTCTATCTGTATGTCGCAGCCATCGGTGCCATCACCCTTGTTTCCTCTCTGTTGATGCCAGACCTCTCCAGACATGGATACCTGGATGGCGATGGCAAGGTCGAGGAGAACATTGGGGTTCGCAAATTCATGGGACGCAAATCCACGCCATCCCACATCAGCCATTGAGGTGAGGCGAGCATGAATAGCGAAGTGAAGAAGATCGTACGCTTCGACGTCTGGTACCACCCGGTGATGGCCCAGACGCTCGAAGCCTCAGCCGATGTGGTGTTGCAAACCGTACCTCGTGACCAGGCGCCCGGGCTGATCATGCAAGCGCTGCGCAGTTGCCAGGTCTACCAGGTGCCATCCGCGCGCGATGAGCTGCCACCTGCATGGCATGTGACGGAACGTTTACTCAACCAACTGCCAAACCTGCTCTGTGTCTCAACCAATGGGGCCGGTTATGACACCGTCGACGTCGATGCCTGCACCCGTGCCGGAGTTCTGGTGGTGAACCAGTCCGGTGCCAATGCCCAATCGGTAGCGGAGGCAACCATCGGACTGATGCTCGACAGTGCGCGGCGCATCAGTGAATCGGATCGGCGGTTGCGCAGGGACCGAGGTTTCTCGCGCGAAGATTTGATGGGCTTCGAGCTCTCAGGGAAAACGCTGGGTCTGGTCGGTATCGGTGAGATAGGTAAACGGGTAGCGCGTATCGCTCAGGCCCTGGGCATGCGTGTCATCGCCCATGATCCGTTACTGACAAGCGAGCAGATCGATCAGCGAGGCGCAACAGGCTGCGAACTGGGGACGCTTTTGCAGCAGAGTGATGTCGTGTCGTTACATTGCCCCCGCCTGGCTTCGACGCTGAACATGATGAACGCAACAACGTTTGCGTCCATGCGCAAGGGCGCCATTTTTATCAATACGGCGCGTGGCGGCCTGCATGACGAGGCCGCACTTCATGCGGCGCTGGCCTGTGACCACCTTGGGGGCGCGGGTATCGACGTCTGGGACGAAGAGCCGCCAGCCCTCGATCATCCATTGCTTGGGCTTGATAACGTGGTGGGCCTTTATCACACCGCAGGGGTAACCCGTGAGGCCCGTCTGCGCATGGGGCTATGGGCAGCGGAGCAAATTCTGCAGGTGCTGCGCGGGGAGGAGGGGCCACGTATGGTCAACCCGCTAGTGTTTGCAGCCTATCGACAACGGCTGCAGGCCAGTAATCATTCGTCAGCCTAGGGTTCATCGGGACGCGCCCTGGCGGATCAACTGATTCGCCAGGCGTATTACGCCGATCAGGACGAAACCTGCCAACACCCCCTCCAAGCGGATGAACCCGGGCGAAGGGCTGACGTTGACGTACGTATCAGGCACCATCACTACCAGATACACGAGGGAAAATTGGGTGCCGGCGTAAGCGTATGAGCGGTTGCTGTTCTCGATGTGCCGCCCGACCATCACGCCGATGCACATTGCCAGGGTCATGGCGATCCAGTTCGAGCCTACCAGCCATAAAGCCAGCCCTGCACAGGCAGCGCCCGCGCAACAGCCTGCCAGGCGATGAACATTGTGTGCATGCGCCGACCAGCCCTATGACGGGACCAAGACAATGCACGCTTATTTGCAGTTGAGTCAGTAGCGCTGCTGCGGCCAAGCCGCCTGCGGCAGTGCCGATGATCCGGAGCCCGCCACGGTAAACGCAGTCATGCAGACTTGAACGCATCACCATGTAGCCACTGAACGCAGCCCAGCCAACATTATCGACAGCCAAGTAATGCGCCATGCCGATAGCCAACAACACGGACAGCAGCGTCTCGGCTTCGTCCAGCAAGCGTTGGGGGAGGCGGTCCGGGTTGGAGAACTCTTTACCTATCCCCTGGGTGAATTGCGCGAGGCTCGACCACAGTGTGAATCTGAATGGCATGATCTAGATCCTGATCCGTTCCGTCCGGGCGTGCTTGCAGACAGGATAGGTCAAGGATGATTGCGGTGGCCTGAGCACCAGAGCGCGCGTTGATGAGGTCGCAGCAATGCATTGCACGCCTGCAGGATGTGCTCCTGGATCCAGGTTTCATCGAAATGCGCCTTGCTGAGCCGCAGGCTGTTGGCGCTTTCGATAATCGCAACGATCGCCACCGAGGCTTTGGAGGGCTCATCCACGCGGTACTGGCCTGTCGCACAACCTTTCTGAATGATGCATTCCACAGGTTGGGCCAGGCGCGCACTCGCCCGGTCCAGCCAGCGCCGGTGGCTGGTTTCAAGGTGCCTGACCTCGTGTCGCAGGATCAAATCTTCCTGTGGGACGGTGACTTGCCGCTCGAGTGAGAAACACACATATCCCTTCAGGTCGCGTGGACATACGCTCGCATGCCACGCCTGAAGACGTTTTTCGACGATGTCCAGGACCACATTGAGCAGCAGATCCTGTTTGCAGTCGACGTGATGGTAAAGGCTGCCTGGGAGTATTCCGACACGTTGCGCCAGTTTTCGCATGGTCATGGCGGTATAGCCTATTTCAACCATCAGCTCTGACGCGGCCTGCATGACAGGTGCAGGGCATGTACGGGCGGCCTCAGCCATACGCCGGCAACCTGGACGGGGCACGCAGCAGCCGGCAGATCAAGCGCTTGCAGCCCTTGCACGGTGGCAGGGCTGCGCCATTCATGGAGCACATACGACACCTCTTCGACAGGTGCCCCCGATACAGATTACCCCTGCGCGTCAGAACAGTGGTCGCGTGCTGTAACGGGAGCATGAACTGGACCCTTCAACCCGCCTGCAGCAAGATTGCCCGGGCACGCAGGATCACCGGAGCGTCGACCATCTGGCCATCAAGGGTGAAAACGCCGGCGCCAGCTTCGGCCTGCTCGACCACCCGTCGAGCCCAATCCAGCTCGTGATGCGAGGGTTTCAGGGCATCGTGGATTACCTGGACCTGGCTTGGGTGAATGCACAAGGCACCGCCAAAACCCATGTCCCGTGCGAACCGGACTTGACGCTGCAAGCCGTCGATATCCTGGATGGCGGGGAACACACCGTCCAAGGGCGCGGCCAGTCCCGCGACCCGGCTATGTAGCAGCACTGCATAACGGGCATGCCCCAGCACGTGCTCGGCTGCTGCGCTACCCGTGCTGAGGCCAAGGTCCAGGCCCAGGTCCAGGCTGCCAAATGACAACCTGTCTACGCCAGCCGCTGCCGCCAGGGATGGTAGGGCAGCCAGGCCCTTGGCACTTTCGATGATTGGCCACACCGCCTTGCCAGTGGCATGGGCGCGATCTATCTGGTCGACGCTTTCAGCCTTTGGCAGCAGAATGCCGATGACCCCGGCATGACGCCGGCAAAGCGAGAGGTCAGCCTCGTGGGCCCAATGACCAGGCGCATTCACCCGAACCAGCACCTTGGCCTGCGGATGATCGTTGAGGAACTGGTCGAGGTTGTTGCGCGCCTGCTCTTTCAGCGTCTCTTCCACAGCGTCTTCAAGGTCGACAATGACCCGGTCGGCGCCACTGGCCAAAGCTTTCGGAATGCGTTCTGGTCGAGTAGCGGGAACGAAAAGCGCGCTACGGACTGGTTGTTGTGTCATCGGCGTGCCTCCTGGACGAATTCGATCTCGCCGACCTGGGCCTGGCCTGCCTGATTGCCAGCCCAGACTTGGGCTTTACCCTCACCGATCAATCGGCCACCGACATCGAACGCGTCAGGGCAGATCAAGGGACGAACACCACGGAAGCTGAATCGACGCACTGTCAATTGAGGGTTCGCCCGTACAAATGCTTGCACGTTCAGCGTTGCGATCAGGGGGCCGTGCACCACCAGGCCAGGGTAACCTTCGGTTTCGGTCACATAAGGCCAATCATAGTGAATGCGGTGGCCGTTGAACGTCACTGCCGAATAGCGGAACAGCAGCGTCGGGGTTGGCTGAACGTGGAGATGCCAGTCTCCCTGCGGCATCGGCTCGGTTCCGCCCAGTTTGGGTGGCGAGGGCTCACGATAAACGATGTCCTGTTCCTCGATGAGCGCCTGCTGGCCGTCTTGCACGTACTCATGTTGTACGGTGACAAACAGCAACGCCCCCGTACGCCCATGCTTTTCCTGAACGTTGAGGATGGTCGAACGGCGGGATACCTGGGCATCGACGCGCAGCGGGTGCAGGAACTCCAGGCGGCCACCTGCCCACATGCGGTTGCGGTTATCTGCCGGGGGCAAGAAGCCGCCTCGCGCTGGATGACCGTCCCCACCAAGCCCGGAGTGCTCGACGGCGTCCTGGAAGAATGCCCAGTGCCAGAGTTCGGGCAGGGGGGCACCCGGAGCTGGCGCTGGCTCACCCAAGGTTGCGGCAATGCGTTTTACCAGGTTATGGCTGATGCAATCGTGCACGGTCTCACTGCGACCGATCCACGTTTCAGGTGCTGATGTGGTCATTGTTTTTGTCCTGTTACAGCGTGGAGGTGAGTTCTGGCAGGATATCGAACAAGTCGCCGACCAGTCCGTAATCGGCCACCTGGAAGATCGGCGCTTCTTCATCCTTGTTGATCGCGACAATGACCTTGGATTCCTTCATGCCCGCCAAATGCTGGATCGCGCCGGAGATACCGACCGCGATGTACAACTGCGGGGCCACGATCTTGCCGGTCTGGCCGACCTGCATGTCGTTGGGAACAAAGCCTGCGTCTACTGCGGCGCGTGATGCCCCAACTGCCGCGCCCAGCTTGTCGGCCAGGCGGTACAGGTGGCTGAAATTGTCGCCGTTGCCCATGCCGCGGCCACCGGAAACAACGATGTCTGCCGCGGTCAGCTCGGGGCGATCGGACGTGGCCAGTTCTTCGCCGACAAACGCCGATATGCCTGTATCACGCGCGCCAGCCAATGCCACGATCGGCGCACTACCGCCTTCTGCCGGCAGGGCCTCAAAGCCGGTGGATCGTACGGTGATGACCTTGACTGCGGCGTCCGACTGCACGGTGGCGATGGCGTTACCCGCATAGATCGGGCGCTTGAAGGTATCGGCAGACTCGACCGAAATGATTTCGGAGATCTGATCGACATCCAGCAACGCTGCGACCCGTGGCAGGATGTTTTTGCCGTTGCTGGTGGCAGGGGCGAGTACATGGCTGAAGTCGCGACCCAGGTTGGCCACCAATGGCGCAACATTTTCCGGGAGCTGGCGCGCGTAGGCAGCGTCGTCTGCCATTAGCACCTTACTCACTCCCGCGATCTGCGCAGCCGCGAAAGCGACACCGGAAACGTCCAGTCCCGCGACCAGGACCACGACTTCCCCTCCGATCTGGTGGGCTGCAGCCAGAGTATTCAAGGTCGGCGCGGCGAGTGTGTGATTGTCGTGTTCAGCTACTACCAGGATAGACATCAGATTACCTTCGCTTCGTTCTTCAGCTTCTCGACCAGTTCGGCCACCGACTTGACCTTGATACCCGCGCTGCGCGCAGCTGGCGCTTCGACTTTCAGGGTCGTGTTGGTGGAGGCGAGGGAAACGCCGAGGTCGTCAGGCTTGACGGTCTCCAGCGGCTTCTTCTTGGCCTTCATGATGTTCGGCAGCGACGCATAGCGTGGCTCGTTCAGACGCAGGTCGGTGGTGACGATGGCTGGCAGGTTCAGCGACACGGTTTGCAAGCCACCATCGATTTCACGAGTGACGTTCAGCTTGTCGCCAGCAACGATGACCTTGGAGACGAAGGTGCCCTGGGCGTAGCCGGTCAGCGCGGCCAGCATCTGGCCGGTCTGGTTGTTGTCGCTGTCGATGGCCTGCTTGCCAAGGATGACCAGCTGCGGCTGCTCTTTGTCGACAACGGCTTTCAGCGCTTTGGCTACGGCCAGGGAGCTCAGCTCATCGACGGCTTCGACCAGGATGGCACGGTCGGCGCCTAGCGCCAGGGCGGTACGCAGTTGCTCCTGGGCGGCGGGCGGGCCCACGGAGACGACCACGATCTCGCTCGCCACGCCTTTTTCCTTCAGGCGTACGGCTTCTTCCACGGCGATTTCGCAGAAGGGGTTCATGGACATCTTGACGTTAGCAAGGTCGACGCCGGCGTTGTCCGCCTTGACGCGGACTTTGACGTTGTAATCGACCACACGTTTGATAGCGACCAGCACTTTCATAAGCAGTAATACTCTGTTCTTGAGCTCTCACAACAGGCGGTAAAAAGAGGGGTCAGATGACCCCTGAAGCGCGCAGCTGTTGAATTCGTTCATGCGTCAGGCCAAGTTCGGCAAGGATGTTTTCGCTATGCTCGCCAAGCGCGGGCACCGGGCCCATGCGTGGTGCAAAGGCATTGCTGGTGGCGGGCGGGAGCAGGCTGGGAACGCTGCCTGCGGCCGTGTCGATGCGCCGCCAGCGGTCTCGGGCTTTCAGTTGTGGGTGCTCCCAGACGCCCTGCATGTCGTTTACCTTGGCGTTGGCAATGCTGGCCTGATCCAGCCGCTGAATAACGGTATCGAAGCTCAAGGGGGCGAAAGCCTCGATGATCAACGCGCGCAGGGCGTCGCGGTTGGCCACGCGTTTGAAGTTGGCAGAAAACCGATCGTCATCAGCCAGCTCCGGTCGGATCAGCACATGCTGGCAGAACAGCTGCCACTCCCGTTCGTTCTGCAGGCCGAGCATCACGGTGCTGCCATCGCCAACAGGGAATGGACCGTATGGATAGATCGTGGCGTGCGCTGCACCAGCGCGAGGCGGTGGCGGGGCTCCTTCGTAGGCGTAGTAGAGCGGGTAATTCATCCACTCCACCAGGCTCTCAAGCATCGAAACTTCAACGTGGCTGCCGATGCCGGTTTTTTCCCGCAACAATACGGCCGAGAGGACGCCCGTGTAGGCATACATGCCGGCAGCGATATCCGCTATCGAGTTGCCCGCCTTGGCCATCCCGTCTTCGCCGGGGCCACCGGTGACCGAAAGAAAACCGCCTTCGCTCTGAATCAGCAGGTCATAGGCTTTTTTCTGCTCGTAGGGGCCCCCAGCGCCATAGCCGGAGATGTCGCAGACGATGAGCCGCGGGAAGCGCTCGTGCAATTGCTCGAAACTCAACCCAAGGCGCGCGGCCGCGCCTGGCGCAAGGTTCTGCACCAGCACATCGGCTTGCTCCAGTAGCTGGCCAAGGATGTCCTCGGCGATATCCTGCTTGAGGTCAAGGGCCAGGCTTTCTTTCGAGCGGTTGGTCCAGACGAAATGCGAGGCCAGGCCGTTGACCCGCTGATCGTAACCACGGGCGAAGTCGCCACTGCCCGGGCGTTCGACCTTGATCACCCGGGCGCCCAGGTCAGCCAGCTGACGGGTACAGAAGGGCGCTGCGATCGCATGTTCGAGGCTGATGACAGTTATGCCGTCAAGTGGGCGAATGGGCTGACTCATGATTGTTGTCTCTCTTGTTATGGCAGGCCCTCGCGGTTGGCGAGGGGGCCCCGGGTCAGAACGAACGTGGCAGTTCCAGCAGATGTTCGGCCACGTAGGACAAGATCAGGTTGGTTGAAATGGGCGCGACCTGATAAAGGCGGGTTTCGCGGAACTTGCGCTCGACGTCATATTCATTGGCAAAGCCGAAGCCGCCGTGGGTCTGCAAGCATGCGTTGGCGGCCTCCCAGCTGGCTTTGGCCGCCAGGTACTTGGCCATGTTGGCGGCGGCGCCAGCGTTGCGGCCGCTGTCGTACTCGGCGCAAGCACGCCAGCGCATCAGGTCGGCGGCTTCGATTTCGATGTGGGCTTCAGCGATGGGGAACTGCACGCCCTGGTTCTGGCCGATCGGGCGGCCGAATACCACGCGATCACGGGCGTACTGGCTGGATTTTTCGATGAACCAGCGGCCATCGCCGATGCATTCGGCGGCGATCAAGGTACGCTCGGCATTGAGCCCATCGAGGATGTAGCGAAAACCCTTGCCCTCTTCGCCAATCAGGCTGCTGGCAGGGATTTCCAGGTTGTCGAAGAACAGCTCGTTGGTTTCGTGGTTCACCAGGTTGGCAATCGGCTGTACGGTCAGGCCGTTACCAATGGCTTCACGCAGATCGACCAGGAAAATCGACATGCCATCGACCTTCTTGGTGACCTCGGCGAGCGGGGTGGTGCGCGCCAGGAGGATCATCAAGTCAGAATGCTGGACGCGAGAGATCCACACTTTCTGGCCATTGACCACATACTTGTCGCCTTTGCGAACCGCCGTGGTCTTGATCTTGGTGGTATCGGTACCGGTGGTCGGCTCTGTCACGCCCATCGACTGCAGGCGCAGCTCGCCACTGGCCAATTTGGGCAGGTAGTAGCGCTTTTGCTCTTCGCTGCCGTTACGCAGCAAGGTGAACATGTTGTACATCTGGCCATGGATGGTGCCGGAGTTGCCGCCGCAGGCGTTGACTTCTTCAAGAATCACCGACGCCTCGGCCAGACCCAGGCCGGAGCCGCCAAACTCCTCGGGTATCATCGCCGACAGCCAGCCGGCCTCAGTCATGGCTTTGACGAAGGCTTCAGGGAAGCCTTTTTCTTCGTCGACCTTGCGCCAGTATTCGGCCGGGAAATCGCCACACAGGGCACGTACACCCTCACGAATGGCGTTGAGTTCTTCTTGATTGTTGTCGATCATCATCATTCTCCAGGGTGGGACAGGCCGGCAGCGTCATCGTGGTTCGGCCGCCGGCCCGACCCTGTAACACGGTCAAATAGGCTGGAAGCCAAGGGCGGCGCGGAAACGGTTCTTGATGTATTGGCCATCACGCGGCGGAAGTACACGTGGCGGGTTTTCGGCTTTGATCTTCACAGTGGCCAGCTTGACCCCGTCCCGATTGGCGAAACGCTCACGCAGGGCATGGACCCCGTCCATTTCACGAATTTCCTGGGTCCAGGCAAAGCCACAGGTTTCAGCGACCCGGTCCAGCTGGATGCCGAAGCCGGCGTGGCTGACTTGCATGCCGGTTTCACCAAAGTGGCCGTTGTCCAGCACCACGATGGTCAGGTTTTTCGGCTGCTGCAGTGCAACAGTGGCCAGTGCGCCGAACCCCATCAGCAGCTCACCGTCACCAGTGACAACCACCACGCTTTTGTCCGGCTGCGCATTGGCGAGGCCCAAGCCCACGGTAATGGCACTGCCCATGGCCGCCCAAAGGTAGTAGTTGTTGTCGTGGTCACCCGCGGCCATCACATCATAGGAGGCAGAGCCCAGGCCGGTGACGACGAGCACATCATTGCGATCGGCGAGCAAGGTACGCACGACCTCTCGGCGGCAAAGCACGTGGTTGGCGCTTACTTGACCCATTTCTTTTCTCCGATCAGGCGCTGACCAAGCAGCAGGGCGGTGGCGGCATCGCCGTTGAAGGCCATGGTGGCGGCGCCATGCAGCAGTGGGGCCACATCCTCAGGTTTGTCAGCGCGCCAGGTCATCACTTTCATCAGGTTCAGGGAGGCTTCAGTGGCCTGACCCATCGGGTTTTGCCAGGCGTTGAATTCAGCCCAGTCACCCCGCATGGTCACTACCATCAGCAGGGGGAAACCAGCGCAGTTCTGCAAGGCGAGGGTGTTGATGCAGTTGCCGACACCGCTCGATTGCATCAGCAGCGCGCCGCGCTCCCCACCTAGCCAGGCGCCGGCCAGGTAGCCAATGCCTTCTTCTTCCGTGGTGAGCACAACGGCCTTGAGGTCGGGGTCTGCATAGGACATGCGAATGGACGCCGAGTGGCCAGCGTCCGGTACGAATACGACGTGCTTGACGTCGTGGGCCTTGAGAACACGGAACACGTCCTCTTGCCAGTTCTGTTCAGCTTCTTGCGATGACATGGGTATCTCCCGGCAGTGCTGCTTTTGTTTTTCCTCATCATGCGGCGAGATGCAGCGCAGGACGACTACCGTGTTTTTCTTTGAGATATGCCGTAGCGGCATAGGTGAGGGCATGCCACAGGTCATCGAGGTTGAGTGCGACTGACTGCCGCGTCATGTGAAGCATCGCCCGGGCAGGCCCGCCAGTGGCTATATAAAGCGGGCATAGCTGTTAGACGCGCTCAGCGCTTCTGGGCAGCAGGTGAAAACGTTAGGTTGCCTGCTCGGTCGCGGCTGCGCCGCTATCGAATCAAAACAACAATAAGAACGAGGATTTTCCATGTTGCTTCGTTACCTGCGCACGCTCGCCGGGTGGCTCACCGCTGCAGAGTCGCCATTGGCCGATACACCATCCTCACCATGCTGTTTCCGGCATCTTGCACTGTCCTACTTCGTTCCGTAGTGCACCGCTCTGGCGGTGACGGTCCCTATTGGTTGAAAAAAGGTGCTCAATGAAATTCAAACTACCGCTGGCGGGCTGGATACTGCTCGCCATGTTTTTTGGCGTGGTGATCGGCTATGTCATTTTCCTCACCAGCCCTGACAAGGCAGCTGCTACCGAGACTGCCGGGTACATTTCGGTGATATCGGACGTATTCCTGAGGCTGATCAAGATGCTGATCGGGCCGCTGGTCTTTTCCACCTTGGTGGTGGGGATTGCTCACATGGGCGACGCCGGTGCGGTGGGTAGAGTCTTTGGCAAGGCGATGATGTGGTTCCTGACTGCTTCGCTGCTCTCATTGGCGGTGGGCCTGATGATGGCCAACATCCTGCAGCCAGGGCATCATCTGGCACTGCCTTTGCCGGACGTGAGCGCAACCACTTCCCTCCAGACATCTGCCTTCACCCTCAAGGCGTTTGTCACGCATCTGGTGCCCAGGTCGTTCGTCGAGGCCCTGGCCAACAACGAGATCCTGCAGATTGTGGTGTTCTCACTGTTCTTTGGTGTAGCCCTGGCGGCCCTGGGCGAAAAAGCCAAGGGTCTCGTGCGCCTTGCCGACGAGTTGGCCCAGGCCATGCTTCTCATTACGGGCTACGTCATGAAGCTGGCACCGCTGGCTGTCATGGCAGCGATGGCCGCCACAGTCGCGGTTAACGGGCTGTCGATCCTCGCAACGTTCGCGGTGTTCATGCGCGACTTCTACCTGGGGCTTATGGTGCTTTGGCTGTTGCTGATAATGGCTGGGGCGCTGTTCCTGGGCCGGCGGGTTTTCGCGCTTCTGGCGCTGATCAAGGAGGCCTTCCTGCTGGCGTTTGCCACGGCGAGTTCCGAGTCGGCTTATCCCAAACTGCTCTCGGCGCTGGACCGATTCGGAGTAAGCCGCAAGATTTCCAGTTTTGTCATGCCCATGGGCTATTCCTTCAACCTCGATGGCTCGATGATGTACTGCACCTTCGCTGTGCTGTTCATCGCCCAGGCATACGGCATCGAGATGACCCTTGGTACGCAGATCCTGATGCTGCTGACGTTGATGCTTACATCCAAGGGGCTTGCCGGGGTGCCGCGTGCATCACTGGTGGTTATTGCGGCGACGCTGGTGCAGTTCGATATTCCCGAAGCAGGGCTGCTGCTGATCCTGGGCATCGACACATTCCTCGATATGGGTCGCTCGGCCACCAACGCCGTAGGCAACTCGATCGCCACGGCGGTGGTCGCCAAGTGGGAAGGGGAGCTGCAGGACCCGGATACACAGCCGGCAACTGATCGTGGCACAACACAGGGGCCGGCAGGGTCTTCAACAGTCTGAGGTATCGATAGCCCAGTCGCGCCGTGGCGTATGCCTTTGGTGCTAGCTGCTATGCTCAAATTCTATAGCTGGTCCCCGAACCTGTCTTTAGACTGTGAAAACGCCGTTCTGAGGCGCCCCTTTCTTTGCCAGTGGTTGACCGATGGACGTAGTGCAACTGAAAACCCTGATCCATGTGGCCGAACTTGGCAGCCTGAGCAAGGCTTCGGACCGGCTCCATGTGGCGCAACCTGCATTGAGCCGGCAGATTCGGCAGTTGGAAAAGGAATTGGGCGTCTACCTGTTCGAGCGGCATGGCCGCGGCATGGAAATCACCGCTGCCGGCCTTGAGGTTCTTGAACGGGCTACCCGGATCATGGACGAGCTCGAGTCCATCCGTACCTCGGTAGCCGGCGGCCGTGCCGCATTTCGAGGCATGGTCGCCATCGGTACCACGCCGACCACCGCCGAGATTGTCACTGTGCCGTTGGTTCAACGCATCCGCGACACTCACCCGGACCTCTCGATCCGCTTTTCATCGGCGTTCAGCGGCTATTTGCTGGACTGGTTGCAGCGGGGCGAGCTGGAGCTGGCCATCTCCTACGATCCGCAGCCACTGCACACGTTGCGAATCGAACCGGTAATGATGGAGAACCTGGTCCTGGTTGGCCCTCCCGAGGCCAGGTTGAACCTGGACACGGCCGTGCCGTTCGCAGAATTGGCCAATGAACAGATGGTGCTGCCCAGCCCCCGGCATGGGCTGCGCAAGATCATGGACCAGTGCGCCCTTGAGCGAGGCTTCAAGATCACCACCAGTGTCGAGGCGGACTCCTTTGGCGCGATGATCGACCTGGTCCGTCATGGTTTTGGCTATACGGCATTGCCACTGGCCTCCATCTACTCTCGCCTTGATGACGGCAGCTTGTGCGCCGCGCCGCTGGTTGACCCGACGCCAATGCGCAAGCTGGTACTCGTGCTGCCCGCCGATCGGCAGGTAAGCCCCGCAACACGCTACGTCGGCCAGACCTTTGTGGACATTGCCAGCGAGCTGGTGGCCAAAGGCATCTGGGCGGGGCACATGCTCTGAAACGGCTGCGCCAAGCTATTCAATCGCGGCATAACTGCTAGAGGGCAGCGGGTCTGGCCGCTACCCAGGTGAGGGCGTAGCTTTGCCCGGGATAAAAGTCAGTGCGCTTTCGCTGACTTGTAAAATAATAGATCCCAGAAGGTGCCCCCATGATGTGCGTTCCATCGCCCCGCGTACTGCCGCCTGCTTTTCCTGTGATGACTCCGAGCCAGTAGATCGACGCAGACCAACGCTGTTGTTCTTGCCTCGCGTTTGCCTCAGATCTGGAGTTCCCCAATGCACGCCAACAATCACAATCCTGCTGCGCCTGATATTCGTAACCTGACCAATCGCCAACGGATCCGCGCCATTCTCGGCGCCTGTTCCGGAAACCTGGTGGAGTGGTACGACTTCTTCATCTACGCCTACACCTCAATCTACTTCGCCGCGCTTTTTTTCCCTCAGGGCGATCAGACCACACAGCTATTGGCAACGGCCGGCATTTTTGCTGTGGGCTTCTTCATGCGCCCCCTGGGCGGGTGGATTTTCGGTTACCTCGCTGACACGCGTGGCCGCAAGTTTTCCATGATCATCTCCGTCTTTCTGATGTGTGGGGGCTCGCTGATGATCGCGGTCGTGCCCACCTACGAAACCATTGGCATGGCCGCGCCGGTTCTGTTGCTGATTGCCCGCTTGATGCAAGGCCTTTCGGTAGGGGCTGAATACGGTACCGGTGCGACCTACATCAGCGAAATTTCCAGTACGGGCAAGCGCTGCTTCTTTGGCTCGTTCCAGTACTTCACGATCATTGCCGGGCAACTGCTGGCATTGCTGACTGTGGTTGTGCTGCAGAACCTGCTGCCCATCGAAGAACTCAAGGCCTGGGGCTGGAGGATTCCATTCTTCATTGGTGCAGTAAGTGCGCTGGTGGTGGTCTACCTTCGCCGCTCGATGCTTGAAACGGCAAGTCACCAAGGCGCCAAACACAAGGAAGCGGGCTCGATAAAAGCGCTGATGAAGCACAAGAAAGCCGTGCTGCTGACGATTGCCATCACTGCCGGTTGCTCGTTGCACTTCTATACATTCTCCACCTACATGCAGAAATACCTGGTGGTTTCGGCGGGCTTCGATCCGTCGACCGTGAGCTTCATCATGACAGCCGCGCTGGTGGTGTTCATGTGCCTTCAGCCGGTGTTTGGAATGATGGCTGACAGGATTGGTTCGCGAAACAGCATGATTGCCTTCGGCTTGCTGTCGAGCCTGTTGATCGTACCGTTGCTCACGGGTCTCAAGACCGTCAACAATGCGTACGAAGCCTTCGCGCTGGTCATGATGGGCCTCCTGATTGCTGCGTTCTATACGCCGGTCACCGGCGTGCTGAAGGCGGACCTGTACCCCGCCACGGTCCGCGCGCTGGGCGTAGGGCTGCCCTATGCCTTGGGCAACGCGCTGTGTGGCGGTACTGCCGAGTACGTGGCGCTGTCCCTGCGCGGCGCTGGCGTGGAGTCGTATTTCTACTACTACGTGGCGGCGATGAGCGTCATTACCCTGATTGCCGCAGTGCTCATGCCCGATCTACGCAAGCACGGTTACCTCGACGGAACGGGGGCTGTGGAAGAAAACACGGGCTTGCGGCCCGGTACCCATTATTCGAATGCACGAAGCTGACACCAAGCCCAGGCAACCACTACGGTTGCCTGGGCTTCCTGCCAATCAGGATGTTTTTGGTGGTTCAGGCTCGAGCACACCCAAGCCCTGATCTTTTGCGACCTGCTCTGGAGCATTGCCCCAGATGGTCCTGTCTATGTTGAGGTCCTGGAAGGCACTGGCGGTGAGAACCGGCTCGGCCACGCCGGCTTTGCGCTGTGTGTCGTAATCGGCGAGCAGTCGCAGGCCGACTCGGCATAGCAGGACCAGGGCGATGAGGTTCACCAGCGCAGAAAGGGTCATGGTGATGTCGGCGAAGGCAAACACCGTGGACAGGTCCTGAACCGAGCCCCAGAGAATCAAGGCCAACACCATGGCGCGATAGCTCAGCAGCGCCTTGCGGTTCTTGCCCAGAATAAACCTCAGGTTGTTTTCGCCCAGGTAGTAGTTGTAGAGAATCGAGGTGAACACGAACAACGCAAGTGCAACGCTGATGAAGCTGCGGCCCCAGTCACCGACCACTGCGGCAAGCGAGTTCTGCGTCAGCACGATGCCGTCACCCGCGAAACCGGCGGTATAGAAGCCCGACAGCAAGATCAGCAAAGCGGTGCAGGTGCAGATGATGAATGTATCGAAAAACACGCTGAACGCCTGCACGACACCTTGTGAGACAGGGTGCCGGACTTCGGCCACCGCGGCGACGTTTGGCGCACTGCCCAGGCCAGCTTCGTTGGCGAATACGCCACGCTTCACACCCATCACGATTGCGCTGCCGATGAGGCCACCAAAGGCTTGATCGAGCCCGAACGCGCTTTTCACGATGGTCAACAGCATCAGGGGCACGTGATCAAATTGCAGGACAATGACGTACAGGGTAACCGCTATGTAGGCCAGCGTTTTCACCGGTACCAACAGGTCTGCCACCCTGGCGATGCGTTTGATGCCGCCCACGAACACCAGCGCTAGCACGGCGGCCAGGGCGATGCCGGAATAGGCTGGGTCAACGCCAAAAGCATTCTGCAACGAGTGGGTCACTGCGTGTGACTGCAGGCCATTGAAGGAAAAACCGAAAGTGACGATCAGCAGTACCGCCATCACAACGCCCAGCCAACGCTTGTTCAGCCCGTATTCGATGTAGAACGACGGGCCGCCATGAAACTGGCCAATACCGTTGTGGCGCTTGTACAGCTGCGCCAGGCTGCATTCGAACAATGTGGTGGCCATCCCGACCAGTGCGGTAACCCACATCCAGAACACCGCACCAGGACCGCCCAGGGTTACAGCCACGCCGACGCCGGCGATGTTGCCCGCCCCGACACGGCCGGCCAGGCTGAGCATGAGGGCCTGGAAGGAACTGATCTGAGTGGAGCTACTGGTGAGGCTGTCCTTGAACACTTTGAACATGTGCAGGAAGTAGCGAAGCTGCACAAATCGTGTCTTGACGGTGAAATAAGCGCCCAGTCCGACGACCAGGACGATAAGCAGCTTTCCCGAAAGAAAGCCATTGATGGCTTCGAGCATGACGCAACCTCATTGTTATTATGACTGGGTGTGCGGGTACACACGGCCGCAAGCAGCCGTGTAGGAGTTGGAGCCGGTGAACGGGGTCAGGCGCGGTCTTGCAGTGCCTTGATGTGCTGCCACATCAGCGCCGGGTTGGAGTACATCGGGAAGTGGCCACAATCAGGGATGCAAGCCAGTTGCACCCCTTGGGCAGCGATGTCGTCCAGATAGGAAAGGTGGGCGTTGGTTGCGCCGTACATGTACTGGCGCGGGAAGGGTAGCGCCAGGAACTTCTCCATCAGACCGCCGTTATCTGACAGCTCAACCATGGACTCGAAGATGCCGCGCACCGCCCCGGTACGTACCTTGTGCGCCAGGCTGGCCGCATAGAGTGCGCTGGCAGGATCGGCGGCAAGCCGGGTGCGCTCGATGAAGTCGCGGAAAAAGCGCAAATCGTCTTCGCGCGGGTGATCGTGGATCTGCCGGCTGAGGAAGCAATCTTCGGGCGCAATATTGCCCTCGATGTCGACGAAACTCAGCACTCGATCTGGAGCGGCATCAGCGAGCATCAGCCCGGTCAGGCCACCCATGGAGTGGCCGACCAGGTGAAATTTGTCGACGCCAAAGTGTGCCAGTACAGCCTGGGCAGTCTTCACCAGCAAGGGGATGTTGATGCGGGCGAGGTCGGCGCATTCGGTTTCTCCGCAACCAGGCGCATCGTAGGCAATGAAGGGATGGCCTTCGAATGCGGGCTGCAGCGTGATGTCGGCATAGTCTTCTTTGGTAGAACCGAACCCATGCAGGAAGAGGATAGGTGCCTTGGGGCCGGAACGATGGATCACCGCCAGGTCCAGCAGCACGCCGTCGATGTTCAACGGCAGTTTCTCGTGAGTGAAGCGAGCAGGGTTTGCCACGGTGGGAACTCCTTTTACAGAGGCCCCAATGTCGGGCCCACCCTGAATTTTGTAAAATACGAAGCCGCGAACCCTGTCATATGCCCAGCCTATGACGCAAAAACCTGTTTGGCCTGGTCAATCATCGCATCCACCAAAGGATTGCCGTTAACGCCGTGCCATGCCATGGCGGTGGTGACAACCTTCACTTCGGGCTGCAACGGCCGCACCAAAACATTTTCAGGAGCAAGCTTGTCCATGGAGGTGGGCACCAAAGCGATGCCCTGGCCACAACTGACGAACGCCACCTGCGCCGTGACAGAGCGGACCTGATGCACGATACGCGGCGCGAAGCCGCTGGCCTTGCATAGCCCCACCAGATAGTCGAAATACACCGGGCTGACGTCTCGTGAGGCCATCACCAGGGTTTCATCGGCAAGAGCCTTGAGCTCAATGGCTGCACTGGCCGCCAGTGGGTGGTCCTTGGGCATCGCGACTGCCAGGCGATCCTCTGACAGCGGCATGGACTGCAGATGCCGGCCGAGGTTGCCTTCAAGGCGTGCAAAGGCGATGTCGATATCGCCGGCCTCAAGCGCGGGTATCGCCTCCGCGCTATCGATCTCTCGAACCGAAACCGTGACCAACGGGTGGTCTTGCTTGAACCGCTCGATCAGCTGGGGCAGCACATCGATCATGGCCGAGGTGATTGCCCCGATGGTCACCACGCCGGCGTGCCCTGCCACAGCCTCGTGAACCGCCAACTCCAGTCGCTCCAGCTGATCAGCAAACTTGCGCACCGCGGGGAGAATTGCAGCCCCGGCGGCCGTGAGCTGAGCGCCACGGCGAGAGCGGGTGAACAGTTGAATGCGAAGGGACTGTTCAAGCGCCTGGATCTGCTCGGTCAACGGCGGCTGTGACATGCCTAGCCGCTTGGCCGCGCGGCTGAAGTTCTGGTCCTCGGCAACGGCCAGGAACAGCCACAGGTGACGTATCAAGCGAAAGTTGATCACGGCATTCTTCCATAGGTTTGGGGTATGACAAGCTTAGCTTCTTCGTAATATACGTATCAAATGCCCGCGCAGATACTCAAGCCTCACTTACAAGAGGCCTGCAACCGATGAGCTTGAAAGCCCCGCTTGAGCGCCTGGCTGTGCTCGATACCAATACGGTGTCGGACGCGCTGGACTTCCTCCAACTGCCTGGAGCCACCAACGGCCTGATGCCGCTCTGGAACTGCCCGAAGATTGTTGGCCGAGCCAGCACCGTGCAGTTGGGGCCAAAGCAGGACGTGGCACCCACCGTTCACCTGATTACCCCAGTCATCGAGCAGATCACCACCGATGACCGCGTGCTGGTGATTGCGGGTGGCGTTGACGGTATTTCCAGCTGGGGTGACATCCTGGCCAATGCCGCCCGGCGCAAAGGCATCCGTGGCTCGATCATTGATGGCTTCAGCCGCGACATCTGCGGCAGCGCCGACATCGGTTACCCGGTCTACGGCCGTGGCGTGACCATGATCAGCGCGCGCAACAGGCTCATCCAGATCGACGCGGCCGTCACAGTTCGCATGGCCGGCGTTGACGTGGATGAAGGCGACTACGTGATTGCCGACGCATGCGGCACCGTTTTCGTCCCGGCCAGTGCCATCGACAAGGTGCTTGACCTGGCCGAGCGTATCGACCGTCGCCAGGCCGGCATGGTGGACGCCGTCCGCGCAGGCCGTTCGGTCGAGGAAGTGATGCACGATACCCAATTCGAAGCCATCAAGGTGGAGCACTGATATGGGCCTTTCTGATAAAGACCTCGTCGCCTTGTTCGAAGGCCTGGATACCCCAGGGGTGTCCGACGCGATGGACAAGCTGGGCCTTCCCGGCCAGGCCTTTGGTATCGCGCCGCTGGCCAACTACAGCCAGGTCGTGGTCGGCCCAGCCTTCACTGTCCAGTACGTCAGTGCGAGCACACCGCCAGGCACCGTGGGTGACTTCATTGAGGAAGTCGCACCAGGCGACGTAGTGGTCATCGCCAACGAAGGCCGTACCGATTGCACGGTGTGGGGCGACATCATGACCCAGTACGCCCTGGCCCGCGGTATTGCCGGCACGGTCATTGACGGTGTCTGCCGCGATGTGAACAAGGCGCTGGGCGAAGGCTACCCGCTGTTCAGCAAAGGCCGCTTCATGCGTACCGGCAAGGACCGCGTGGAGGTCGTGGCCGTCAACCAGCCGGTGTCGGTTGGCCATGCCCGGGTTTGTGCCCGCGACATCGTCGTCGCTGACGCCAATGGTGTCGTCATCGTCCCGCGTGACCGTGCCCGGGAAGTTGCTGAAACGGCACGTCGCATCGAACACGTCGAAGCGCAAATCCGCGAACAGATTGCGGCTGGCAAGAGCCTCAAAGAAGCCCGTGCCGCCCTCGGTTACCACTCCCTGCAGAGCAAGCAATCATGAGCCTTCCACACGATTATCAGAACCTTGCAAAGGTCCTGGGCACCTCCACCCTGTACGAGGCGTCCGGGCTGCCGTGCGCGGTCGATCGCGAGATTCGCGCAGTCTGGAAAGGCGCATTCATCGCCGCGCCGGCTTACCCGCTGCAGTGTTCACCAGGTGACAACCTGGGCCTGCACCTGGCCGTGGCCAAAGCGCCGCGCGGCAGCGTGCTGGTGTGTGATACCGCCGACTTCGTCGCCGGCTATTGGGGTGAGGTGCTCACGGTGGCGGCGGAAGCGGCAGGCATCGTTGGCCTGGTGATCAACGGTGGTGTGCGCGACGTCGCCGCGCTCGAAGCTCATGGTTTCCCTGTATTTGCGCGAGGCATCTCGGTCAAAGGCACCGTCAAGGCAACCACGCCTTCGGTCGGCAAGCCGTTCGACTTCAGCGGTGCGCAGGTCAGCGCCGGCGATCTGGTCGTCGCGGACGAGGATGGTGTGATCATCATTCCGGCCAATGCCGTTGAACATACCTTGCGGGAAGGACAGAAGCGCGCGGACAAAGAAGCCGTATTCATGGGCAAGCTGCGCGAAGGCAAAACCACCATGGACCTGATGGGTCTTTCCCACCCGGAGGAGCACGCGTGAGCCTGGCAACGCTGAACCGTCGCCTGGAGGCTGCCAAGCCTTCGGCGACCTACAAGATCATCGACCGCGTGGCTGCGCGCCGCGCAGACGGGGCGAAGATCATTTCGCTCTGTGCGGGTGAGCCTGACTTCGATACACCGGAGCACATCCGGGCCGCGGCCATCAGTGCGATCGACAACGGCCATACCCGCTACACCCAGGTAGCCGGCCTTCGCACGCTGCGTGAAGCCATCGCACGCAAATACCAGCGTGAGAATGGTCTTGATGTCAGCTGGCAGGACACGCTGGTTTGCAGTGGCGGCAAGCAGGTCATCTTCAATGCCCTGGCCGCGACCCTGAACGAAGGCGACGAGGTTGTGATCCCCGCGCCATACTGGGTCAGTTATCCAGAAATGGTTGAACTGTGCGGTGGCGAGTCGCGGATCGTCGCTTGTGGCGCCGAGTCGGGCTTCAAGCTCACCCCGCAAGCGCTGGCCGAAGCCATCGGGCCGAAAACCCGCTGGCTGATCTTGAACTCACCGTCCAACCCGACGGGCGCCGTGTACGACCGCGACGAATTGCAGGCTCTTGCTGAGGTGTTGCTGGCCCATCCGCAGGTACTGATTCTGGCGGACGATATCTATGAGCACCTGATATTCGACGGCCGTGACTTCCTCACGCTTGCCCAGGTCGAACCACGGCTGGCTGCACGGACACTGACCATGAACGGCGTGTCGAAGGCTTACGCCATGACGGGTTGGCGGATCGGGTTCGCTACCGGCTCTCGCTGGCTGCTTGAGGCGATGGAAAAGCTTCAGGGTCAGCAGACCTCGGGCGCTTGCTCCATCTCGCAGCACGCCGCAATCGCTGCCCTGGACGGTCCGAAAGACTTCATCGCCCACAGTCGCGAAGTATTCCAGCGGCGCCGTGATTTCATGGTCGAGTTGCTCAACCAGGCGCCGGGCATCAGTTGCGAGGTGCCAGGCGGGGCGTTCTACGCTTTCGCCGACTGTTTTGGGCTGATCGGCAAGCGCTCACCTGCTGGGCGCGAATTGGTCAATGACGAAGCTGTGGCCCTGGCGTTGCTGGAGGAGGCCAATGTTGCAGTCGTTCAGGGCAGTGCTTTTGGTCTACCGGGCTATTTGCGCATTGCTTATGCGCTGGATGACGAGTCACTGCGTGCGGCTTGCCGGGCCATTTACCGCTTCTGCGAGGACGCACGATAGGTCTAGTCCCTGTATCAGTGGCTCATCATGGCTCTGTGCTTTCTTGGCAATATCAGGCAGCGGTATCTGAGCGTTGATGAAAGCGCTCTGTAAGGTACTGTACCCAGACGGGGCTGGCGCAATGGCCGCTTCGCGGAAAATTCGACGTTCTGAATTGATTGAGCGTGATGAGCCTGCCATCGATGAGGTTTGAGAGAGACGGCGGCACCGAGCCGCTCCGCTTCTCAACTGAATTTTTCTCACATTCGATACCTCCATAAGACATGAACTATAGGGAGGGATTCTTGTGTCAGCACTTCAACTGTACGTGATCGAGTATGAACTGCACGGCGATCATCGGACATTCATCATCCGCCTCGAGAAGATGGATAACGCTACTGCTTGGCACTGGGCGAGCTGCGATGCCGGTGTCGGCATCATTCCGAGGTTTGGTCAGCACAATATCAAGCTGGTGAGCCGGCCTATGGCGGAGCGCTATGGCATTTCCGAGGTGAGATGGAGGTTAGCGGGGCAGGGGCCGGAGTTCATACCTACCCCTGTTGATTTTAAGAAGTTTTCGGAAAGGGCAGGTGGCGCGTAGCGCCAGGCAGATCACACTGGAGGTAGCTATGCAACCTAAGACTGAGGGCCCGGAAGAAAAAGGGCCAAGCGATGTCCCATTCATCAACGACCCGCAAAAACCCACGTCGCCGCCTTTGAATGATGCCGATGCTACGGACGCAGCAGAGGCGGAGGAAGACATTCAAGATGACGCAGAGTCGATCTAGAGCCGAGGAGCTACGCATGGATACCTACGGTTTGTACAAGTGGCTGCTCGCAAGCTTTCTCATCGGTAAAAGGATTCGCTCAACTCCGTAATCCCCTCAAGGTGAACAGACCCTACGGTAGAGCACAATGAGTAGCGGTGACTGGGATCACCCCACAGCCGGACTGGTCATGACCGCAGCTCGGCTGCTGTGTTTTTCTTCCAACCCCTAAAGTTCATAAGACACAGCACTACCTGAAGCACAATCAATGCCCAAGCTTGGGCATGCCATCCCCAGACCGTCCATAAAATGTTGCTTGCGATAAAGCAACAGAAGCCCACTTTGCGCCGCCTAGGGCGGTGCGATCCAATACACCAGGCTGCCAGCACTGTGACCGCCATCGCTGGCCATTCCAGCAACTCAATCCAATTTTCCATCAAACCATTCCAGACCGTTTCCATAAACCTAGAGCCATTTTCCGTCGGTCAATCCGCTTGTGAGTAACCGGATCCCTTTGGATTTGGAGTTCATCCTGGAGGACTGGGTTCCGCATACGATAAGGCAGGTGACGCGGCCCATTTAACGCTCTGGGCCGTAACCGCTGATTGCCAGGGCGGCGCGCATCGCAGCAAGGAGTGCCGAGGTTATCGCATGTCCCAATCACTCATTTTGGCGATGATGGAACAGGGGCAGATCTTCGACACCAGCAAAATGTGAGAATGGCTGACCACCCAGCGGAGTCTGATGCCTACACCAATAATTGAGCCTCACCACGCCATTCTCCTTAGTTAAATAGGCGGGGCGCCGTGGCCTGTCCGAGGCTCCTAGAGAATGTCACTCGTTGGGAATGATCGAGATCTTGCCGTTGCGCTCGACAATGGCAAATTTGATCTGCTCCACTTTTTCGATTCCCTGGCTATCGCGCGCAGCTTCAAGAATATCGTCTTCAGTGAGCCGCGCTCGGTGCATACGGTGGTGCAGAAAACGGCCATGCTCAACGACCAGCGTAGCGTAGCCATCCAGCAGTCGCGCCAAAGGCTTGGAATTGAGTTTCGCGAGCGACAGTCCGACATCCAGGACGATCAGCGTCGCGATGACCAACATGGCATTGGTGAAGGAAAAATCATCGCCCAGCAAAGCCTGTTGGGTCGCTTCGCCGATGATTAACAGCAGCACAAAATCAAAGGTCGTCAGGTCAGCTAAGGAACGTCTGCCTGCAACGCGAAACAACAGCATGAGGGCGATGTACATGCCGGCTGCGCGAAGGATTGAATCCATTACTCGCTCCTAAGGGAATAGGAAGGTAGAGAAGTGGACTGCACTGGATGGGCCTGCGCGCACCGCGCATTCCAGTGTTCCGACATACTCGCTGCGTAAGGTCAGATAGAGCGTGGCAATGCCATCCCCGCTGGTTCCCAGTTGCAGCAAGATGGCCTTGCCCTGTGAGAGCGAGGCTTGTGGTTGAGGTTGTAAGGTTTCAATGCTGGCTTCGCGCAGTAGTGAACCATCGAGCTGCACCATGATGGGTTCTCGGGCGCTGCCGCGTACAGTGATGCGCAAGCTGTCAGTTGTGCCACTGCGGCTGAGGCGTTGATACTCAACATGCAGACGGCCATCAGCGCTCGTGACCTGAGCATTGCTGAGTGGGCCATTACCGAATACGCCGGCCAATCCAAGTAAGACAATGACGACCAACAGGTACCAACCCACGCGTTCGAAGCGCCAGACGCGCTGCTGCATGGTCATGTCTTCCTGGACAGGCTGCTGTCTCGACACCAGTTCATCATCCGCCATAGCCATAATCCTCAGGCGCGCTCCCCACGAAGCCAGCGCTCGTGATAATGGATCAGGCGGGTCAGTCCGTAGACGGCCCCGTCATGCATGACTTGCGCTCGCTCTCCAAAAAAACGCTGGGTACGGGTAAATACGGCAATTGGTTCCCCGGCAAATGCCCAGGCAAAGCACACTGTGCCGGGTAGAACCCCAGATGCTGGGCTAGACCCGGCTACACCGGTAGTTGCAATAACGACGTTGGCATCGCTGTCCTTCAAAGCCCCTAGAGCCATCTCCCAGGCGACTGGTTCGCTAGTGAGCCCGTATCGTTCGATGGTCTCCGCGCTTACACCTAGCAAACGCTTCTTGGCGGAGGGGGAATACACTACGTAGCCGCTTTCGAGCACCTCGCCTGTACCTGGGAATGCCGCTAGCAGAGCGACCATGCAGCCCGCTGTGCAGGACTCGGCAGTGGTGAGTACCAGATGGTGGTCTTTGAGGTAGCCAAGCACGGCCAGTACGGGATCACTTGCCATTTTGATGTCGACTCGTTGTTCTTTTGTGGTGGACGTGTCAGCTATGTAAATGGTTCACCGGTTCAGCGCAGTTTCGCTTGGGTTCTTGACTTGAACTTCATTCCCCGCGTCAGCATCAATTTAGGTAGCACGGAGCCGGGCTCCGAAGTGTTATTTGAATAACAGAGACAAGGGTAGGGTAGCCATGAAAAAGCACACCGACACCGGGCATAGGCCCCAGGCCCCATCAAAATCCCAAGGTGAAGAAGAACGCGACAACGATGCACATAGACCGGATGGCTCATCAGGCTCCGATCATGATTCGACCGCACAGAAAACAGCGCGCAATGAAGGGGAGAAGAAGCACTGAGGCCAGCAACGTTGGCGCCTGCCAGCTTCTTTGTCAGACCAGCACGCCAATGCATGGATCTTGAGTTAAATTTATAGGGCTCCCCCCGTGGTGATTTGTCCTATGGATTACGGTGATCAGCGCTCAGCAATCGAATCGTTCGTGACGAACGACGGCCAGATTGGCACCCAGATGCGTCGAGTAGATTGGGCCAGTACGACCCTAGGTAATCCAGGGTGCTGGCCAGTGCAACTGCGGCACGCCGTGAGTTTCTTGCTCAGCTCGGATCTGCCCACTGCACTTCTTTGGGGTGCCGACAGAACACTGCTCTACAACGACAACTGGATCCCGGCCATGGGGCACCGTCATCCCCTAGGGCTGGGCAGGCCCGCGCACGAGGTCTGGACGGCGGTGTGGGGGCGGGTCGGTCTGCAGCTCGAAGCGGTAATGGAGAAGGCAAGCCTGTTATTACTTTCCGATTCGGAGTTTCCGGTTCGCCTGGATCGAGAAAAGCCGTGGGCGTTCAGCTTGAGTCCTTTGAGAGCCCCTGAGGGGCACATCGTTGGTGTCCTGGTGCAAGGGCAAGAAGTACAGTCGTCAGCCCTTGAACCCGTACCGTCGCACATTATGCTGGGTCGAGATCGCCGTATGTTTGACCAGGCACCGGGGTTCATCACCATCTTCCGAGGCCCTGACCACATCTTTGAATTCGTCAACGAGGCCTTCAGGCGGAGCTTTGGTGATCGAGGCTATCTCAACCGCTCTGTACGTGATGTATTCCCCGATCTGGAAGGGCAGGGTTATTTTTCCTGGCTGGATGAGGTGTTCAAGTCGGGCGAGCGGTTTGTCGCTACCGGCACGCCTATTTCGCTGCTCTGGCAATCAGATGGGGTCGAGATCCGCTACCTCGATTTCGTGTATGAGCCTGTATTAGACGATGCCGGTGTAGTGACCGGTATTTTCTGCGAAGGCTTCGATGTCACGAAACGCGTGGAAACCGAGCGGGCGCTTAAAGAGGAAAGCCGCACGCTTGAGATCCTTCGAGACATCAACGCGGCGTTCGCCAGTGACCTGAACCTTGAACGGATCGTGCAAAACCTCACGGATGCAGCAACGTCGCTCACAGGAGCAGCTTTTGGCTCGTACTTTGCCAATGAGGTCGACGATGCCGGCGCGCATCTGAAGCTTTATACCTTGTCAGGTGCTGATCGCTCGGCCTTTGAAAAGTTGGGTCATCCTCGCGCCACTCCGGTGTTTGCACCTACTTTCCGGAATGAAGGTGTCGTTCGATCCTTGGACATCCTGGCCGACCCTCGCTATGGCCAGTTCGAGCCCCATCATGGAATGCCTAAGGGGCATCTGCCCGTACGCAGTTACTTGGCGATCTCGGTGGTATCGAGAACAGGCGATGTCCTGGGAGGGTTGTTTTTCGGTCATCCTGAACCGGGAAAATTCACTGAGCGGCACGAACGGCTGGTAGTCGCCCTGGCCGCCCAGGCAGCAGTGGCCATCGATAACGCCCAGCTTTATCGGCAGGTACAGCAGGCGAAAGCCACACTTGAAGAGCGGGTCGCTCAACGCACAGACGAGCTTTCACAGGCCAACGAAGCCCTTCGCCAAGCTCAAAAAATGGAAGCGCTTGGGCAGTTAACGGGCGGAATTGCCCACGACTTCAACAACATCCTGGCGGCGATTCTGGGAAGCGCCGATTTACTATCACGGCGATTGAAACAGGGGAAAGGCGAAGCTACGGCGCGGCTGTTGGAAGGGATTCAAGTCAGCGCCAAGCGAGCAGCATCGCTGACTCAGCGTCTGCTCGCATTCTCACGGCGGCAGACGCTCGATCCCCGGCCTACGGACGTCAACGTACTTATCGATGGTCTGGTCGACCTGATCAATCGCTCGGTGGGGCCTGCAATTACTGTCATCACGCATCTGGAGCCGGGTCTAGGGTTGTCCCGGATTGACCCTGCCCAGTTGGAGAGTTCGCTGCTCAACCTGGCGATCAACTCGCGTGATGCCATGCCCGAGGGGCGCGGTGCGATCTCCATCACTACGCAGACAATCGAACTTGACGACCTGATGGCAGCTCGTGCCGACCTGCCTGCAGGCGAGTACATTGCGATTTCTGTCACTGACTCGGGAAGGGGCATCTCTGCGGAGAACATCAAGCGGATATTTGACCCGTTCTTCACCACCAAGCCACTTGGCCAGGGCACCGGACTGGGGCTATCTATGGTGCACGGTTTTGTACTGCAGTCCGGTGGCCAGATTGATGTGCATTCCCAAGAAGGTGTGGGCACGACGATTCGCCTCTTGCTGCCCAAATTCGAAGGGCAACTGGAATTACTCGAGGGCGAGGCCAGGCAGAGTGCGCTTAGCGGCCAAGGGGTCGGGAGAATTCTAGTAGTCGATGACGAACCTATCGTGCGCATGTCCATCGTGGAAGCCTTGATGGAGGCCGGATATGAAGTTGATGAGGCTGAAGATGGATCTAGCGCCATGCATACGCTTCGCTCGTGCCCACCTTATGATCTGCTCGTCACCGATGTCGGGCTTCCAGGTGCTCTGAATGGACGCCAGGTGGCAGATGCCGCTCGTGAGGCTTTTCCAGACCTTCGGGTTCTATTCGTGACCGGTTTTGCAGAGGCATCGGTTTTGAAAGGTGGATTCCTGACACCTAGCACGGCAGTGATCACAAAACCGTTCGACATTCAGGTACTCCTGAACAAGGTGACCGTAATGCTGCACCAGCCCCAGACTTGAGCAGGGTGCCGGAACTCAGCTTCCTCCCCGGCAGTCATCAGCCTAAGGAAGTTCGTCCCAGCGTTCAGGATGTCGCGCGTTCTTTAGGTGCTATCCCTCATGAGCGTCATCAAGCATCGTCCAGCAGGGGCAAAAGTAACGATCATCTGTACTCGAAATGACCAGGTTCTTCTTGTTCGCAGGAAGGGTGCCAAATGGAAGTTTCCAAACGGTCTGCTTGAGAGAGGAGAGGCTCCAACCGTGGCTGCCGCTAGAGAGCTTTGGAAGGCCCTATCGTTGCACTGCTCAGGCCTACATCTCGTGGGCATCATTGAGATAGGCAACGTACTCCACCATATCTTCACCACTGACTTCGCTGATGGCTGTAGCGTGGCGCTGGGGAGAGGCATTGTCGCATGTAAGTGGATTGGCTGGGAGGACTTGAGCTCAACCATGCTCAAGCCCACAGCTGCTGCTTTGCTGTCACGAGATCTATCAGCGCTTGTCCATCGTTATGAGCCCGCAGAATTGGCATCCAACACAAACTGAACGGCAAGGTCATCGAGCCGGTCGGATCGTTAAATGCCATGAAAACTTATCAGGGCGGGTGTTGCTCCATGAGCGGCCCGCGTGAACGCGCGGGCTTTTTTTGATAGATGTGCTTGATCATGTTCGTGCCTAATGCCGGTGTCTTTTCAAGCATTGCCGTTTTTTGCTATCTACGGACGCTTGGCTCCTGACGTCCCAGCCTTCTCTTGGCTCAATAAGAGATTCAGTGAAATTGCCGTTGCCTTTGAAGCTCTCTGTGCAACCAGATGGCTGCCGGTTTCCTACCATCTGAGCATCGCACCTCGTAGGCACGGCCACTCAAGCTGCTTTTAGTCGCAGCAAGGTCGATGAAGTCTTCCGCGCTTTTCACCCTGTTCTTGCTTTTGAGGTAATCTAGCTTCCGCTCTAGGTGCGCTCGAGCTCGGGCGCCTGAGTATTCCGCTCCGTTACGAATAAATGTGCAGTCACTCTGCTCTACAAACTCTAGCAATCCCCTTATTTCATTAGCGGTTTGAGGCAGGGCTACTACCCGTGTGTCAACGATGATTGCGATAACGCAAACACTCACCGCCATTATCAGTTGACTGATAACCCGCCTGGGGCCTCTCGTCCACATCCGCATGATTTGTCCTTCCCACGCTATAGCATCTTTTCAAGTCCTATCGTGCTGCTGAGCCACGAATTGAAGCGCCGCCACCAGCCCCCCGGTTCTGTGGTCAACGTGCGTTGTTGGCCATTGTCTTCGGTGACCCAGACCAGATGATTATCTTCCAGCCGGGCCTGGTAACTCAGAGCAGATGCCATGCCTTCCAGAGCCAGTTCGCGCACCCGTCCGGCGAGCTCCGGATCATCAACCAAGACGCCGACTTCGGTGTTCCACAGCAAAGAGCGCGAATCGAAATTGAACGAACCGACAAACGCTTTTTGCTTGTCGAAAACCATCGCCTTGGTATGCAGGCTGGAGTCGGAGCTGCTGGAGGGCCCGCTGGAAGAGCCTTTGCGAGAGAAACGCGGCCTAGTATCGCTGTCGCTACGATCACCTGCTTGGCGACGTAACTCGAACAACTGCACGCCATGCTCGAGTAAGGTCTTGCGATAGGGCGCGTAAGCACCGTGCGAAGCCGGTACGTCGGTGGCCTCCAGAGAGTTTGTAAGCAAGCTGATTGACACGCCGGCGTCGGCTCGACGGGTCAGGTACACCACCGCGGGATAGCCCGGCACCATGTAGGCCGACACCAAAATTAGCTCCTTACTTACCCCGTTGAGTTCGGGTGCCAACTGAGTAGCCAACAGCAAGTGCGCAGCGGGTTCACCACTCGCCAATACTTTGCTAGGTGCATCCCACATCGCTTTGTTCCAGGCCCAAATCAATTCCCGGCGCCAGTTATTCAGGCGAGGCTGAGTGGTATAGCTCATCAAGTGTTGATAGAGCGCATGATTCTGAGTGCGCGTTTCCTCCAAGGAGGCATCCAGCCGAGTCCGAAGATCTTTCAGGTCTCTGCTCGTCGGCTTGAACGATATAAACTGCTCGATGGGCTTGCTGAGGGCACTGTTCCAGTACTCGTCAAAACTATGTCCCAACTGTTCTGCGACCGGGCCGACACTGAGCATGTCAATGTCAGTAAAATTTCTGTTGGGCTCGGCATCGAAATACTCGTCGCCCAGATTGCGACCTCCGACGATGGCCACACAGTTGTCTACCACCCACAGCTTGTTGTGCATACGCCGGTGTTGAAGCGACAGGTTGAAGAGTCGACCCATCGTGCGTGTCACCACGGTACTGCGGCCCAAATGGAGAGGATTGAACACTCGGATCTGTATATACGGATGCGTCGCCAGAGTCGCGATGGTTTCCTCCAGGTCATCGCTGGTGGTGTCATCGAGCAAAATCCTCACACGCACTTTACGGTCGGCAGCGAGGAGTAGCTCGCTCAGCAGTATCCGGGTACTGATACCGTCATGGACGATGTAGTACTGCAGGTCAATGCTGCTTTGAGCGCTGCGAATCAGCTCGGCGCGGGCGGCAAAAGCCTCGGCACTCTCCGGGAACAGCCGAAAGCCCGATCGTCCATGGTGGGGCGCTACCTGCGCCTGAATCGAACGACCGAACGCCGAATTGTTGGCGGGCAAGGCCTGACTGGGTTCATGGGGTGCATTGTGTGTCGTACAGCCACCGATGAACAGCGTGAGAAACAGAGCGACAAACAAGGGCTGTTTGGATCTCACGGAGCGTACCCCAGCGGATGGCGATGAGGGTGTCGGAGCCGAAGATGGGCCATCCCTTACCACCAGCGCATAGCTGCAACGATCGTGCGCAATGTTTCTTCGATCAGCCGGTTTCTTCAAAGCGTAGATCAACTCTGAGGGTGCCGTATCGCTCAGGGAGTATTAAGCAATGCCTTAGAAATCAAGAAATTATTTACAATGCTTATCAACACTACTCTCTTACTGATTCATATACGCGATACGCAGGGCAGTCCTATGCGCGTGATCTGCGACAGAGATTTGCGACGGTTCACTTCCTTGAATCTTGAGTTCAAAAAGGGTAAGCGGAGCGCGCCGGCCCAATGGGCCAGAGGCGTGAGCATGGAAGCCCGGTAGGGCGGACCCCAGGCCGACCCTAGGGGTCGGTTCACGACAGCCTTCCTAAGACCCATTCTCCTCGTGGGAACCTCTTGAAGCGTCTCACCTCTCCATACCACGGCAGGCAGTGCGGCCGGTGACCATGCCTAAGCTTTTGCGCTTAGCCTTGCGGCGTATTCAGGAGGGATGACTGCAACCAAGTTGGCGTATCAGCTCTAGGTCGAACGGCCTCCATCACTGACAGCTTTCGACCCATTGCAGCCGTTCAGCACTGGCAGAATTCGATCCCTCGCGGCCAGTGCTCCCGACACTTACAGTTCCCGAGCCCAAGTCTGGCTGACGAGGTCTTTTCCGAAGCTGTGTACCTGTTCTTCTTCGACCAATTGGAAACCTGCTTTCTGATAGAGCTTTCGGGCATCGACAAGCACACTGGTTGTCCAGAGGATCATGTGCTTGTAGCCCGCGAGCCGCGCAAACCGAATACTCTCTTCCAGCAACCGATTGCCGATTCCCATGCCCCTGACGCTCGCGTCAACGTAGAGCATCCGCAGCTTGGCGGTCGTCTGGTCATGTTTGACGACAAAGACCGAACCGATGACTGTGCCTTCTTTTTCCGCGATCCAGCATCGCTCGCAGGACGGGTCGAATTCACGAAGGTAGTTGGCGACGATTTCCGCCACCAGCGCTTCGAACTCCATATTCCAACCGTATTCGCGGGCATAGAGTTGCGCTTGTTGCTGAACAACAATACCCATGTCGCCCGCTTGTGGATCGCGCAGGATGTAGGAACGATCACCGTCGCCCAATTGAGTCTGGATCTTTCTCATGGCTTGGATCAATTGCTCTTGCTGGGGCTCAGATAAGCCTTGCAACATCAACATGACTTCTTCACGAGCGGCTTGCTCCAGCGAGGCCAGCACCTGACGACCTGGCTCGGTGAGCTGGATTTGAGAGGCTCGGGCGTCGATTGCCGACCGAGATCTGCTGATCAGCCCTTTTTTCTCGAAGCCACCGATTAATCGGCTGAGGTAGCCGGCGTCCAGGCCGAGCAAATGGCAGAGATCTGAACTCTTCAGGCCAGCACTAGCGCCTAATTCAAAGAGGATGCGTGCCTCGGTCAAGGAGAATTCGGCTTGAAGCAGGTGCTCTTGCAGCGCGCCAATCTGCCGTGTGTAGAAGCGGTTGAAACGGCGGACGATGTCAGCGCGCTCCAGGAGGGTTGTAGTCATGAAAATGCTCATATAGTTGCTTTTGGCATCTATATTATTGCCTTGGGCAACTATGTCAATCCTCTCATGTGCGGATGCATGGGCAGCGATGGAGCGATAGCCGCCTCTCGCAACCGGCAGGTTTCGACCCGTAGCCGCCGCTGCGCCTGAGAGCTACCTTGTGGGAGCGGGTTCATCCGCGAACACCGGCATAGCCGGTGCCATCCGGGCTGCTGGGCGCAAATTCGAGCGAGAGATCGATTGAAAACTCATCTCACGCGTACAATCAAAAAAATCCCAAGAGATGCTTGACCAGGGAGAACGATCGTTCTACTCTGGCTACATGGATCAGCCAATGACCGACACACGCGAAAAAATTCTTGCTACAGCCGAGAAGCTTATTTACGAAAATGGGATTCACGCCACTGGCATGGATCTCCTGGTAAAGACCTCGGGCGTAGCACGTAAAAGTATTTATCGATATTTTGCGAATAAAGACGATGTAGCAGCAGCGGCATTGAATGCACGCGATGTACGCTGGATGCAGTGGTTTAAAGGTGAATGCGAAAAAGCGCAAACTCCACAAGAACGCATTCTCAGCATTTTTGATGTTTTAAAGACCTGGTTTGAGTCGGACGGTTTTCGCGGCTGTGCCTTTATTAACACCGCCGGAGAAGTGGGCGATGCGGACGACCCTATTCGGCAGATCGCAAGGCTGCATAAACAAAAGCTACTTGAGTACACGCTAGAGCTTACTAGCGATTTAGGCGTCAAAGATCCGATTATTTTGGCTAGGCAGTTGTTCGTGCTTATAGAGGGCACTATAACCGTGGCCCGGGTAATGGGTGATTTCACCGCCCTGGATAGTGCTAAAGAAATCGCTAACATTTTGCTCAAAGAAGTACCGCGCACAAGCGCTTAACGTTCCAGAAACGCTAATTCCACTGAACGATCTAAATGATTGGAGGCACCCTCATGCCCAACGAACAAGCTCGTCCGCCACTTCCTCCTTTCACTCGCGAATCGGCGATTGAAAAAGTCCGACTCGCTGAGGATGCTTGGAATACTCGCGAACCCGAAAAAATCTCGCTCGCCTACACGCTGGACACCCAATGGCGTAACCGCGCCGAGTTTGCGACCAATCGCGAAGAAGCCGAGGGTTTCCTAACTCGCAAGTGGAAGAAGGAGCTGGACTACCGTCTGATCAAAGAGCTCTGGGCGTTTACTGAAAACCGCATCGCCGTACGGTACGCTTACGAGTGGCACGACGATTCGGGCAACTGGTTCCGCTCCTATGGCAATGAAAACTGGGAGTTCGAAGCAGATGGCCTGATGCACCGCCGTTTTGCCTGCATCAACGATATGCCTATCAAGGAAAGCGAGCGTAAGTTCCACTGGCCACTGGGTCGCCGGCCAGATGATCACCCAAGTTTAACTGAATTGGGTCTCTAAGCCATGCAGAGCCTGATCCTTCACAGCTGAAGGATCAGGTTTTTTGCTTTCCCCAAGGTGCCGCCGTGGTAATCATGCCGAAACCCATCGCAAGTGCCGTCTCCCTTGCGCAAGCCAAAGCCTACAAGGAGAGAACTCAGCAAAAAGTAGGTGAGGGCGCTTGCACTGAAATCAGGGCTCAGGCTTTTCAAGCGAAGACTTTGACAGCATGACCGCAGTCAGACGCCGGATGTCATCAGCCGCTTGGGCAATCACTCAAGCACCTCATCGGAGATGGTGCGAAGAGCTTCTGGGCGTTTAAATACTAGCGATTTCGGCGTTTTCAGTGCGACTTTTTCCCGAGAGGCATCAACGTTCTTAAGGTAGAAATCCATGAACTGTTTGACGCAGATTGAGCATCTTTTCCAAACCTTGGACGCAGGTGTTGTATTGCCGGTGGGGATTACACGGGCTCCCGTTGTGGGCAATCCAGTTGATGAGCCGGTCGACGTACCAGGTACTATGGGATGAACGGCCGCGTCATTGGACCCGCGCGCTAAAATCTCTGAGTTGTGCATCTACGTTTAGCAAACGTACCTGGTGCTGGCCAGTTTTCAGAGCGTCAGGTGGTGAAACGGAGATTCGTGACAGGGCAATCTAAGAGAGGATGTGAAGATGGTGATGCAACGGACTGATTTTGCATCGAGCGGAGGTTTGTGCAAAACCGACCGGGGGTTAATGGAAGTGGACACCGACGGCTGGTCACACCACAGGGGTATCTGCCCGACATCAGATTTAACATAATATGCATTATCCGAACATTCGTATTTTAGCGCTGCACCGTGGTTGCCCAGATGGTGAGCCTGCTCAAGGCCCTCATGCGTCGAACCCGGTTCATTCGTTGACCCAGGTTAAGGTTGGCTCTCGTTCCCTTGATTAAAATGCGGGCACCGTACCCTCACGGGGAATCTGTCATGACCATCATCGTAACCGGTGCCGCAGGATTCATTGGTAGCAATCTCGTACAGGCGCTCAACCAGCGCAACGAAACCGAGATCATCGCCGTCGACGATCTGACCGATGGCGACAAATTCCGCAACCTGGCCGACTGTGAAATTGCCGACTACCTGGACAAGGACGATTTTCTCGATCGCTTTGCTTGTGGTGAGTTTGGAAGCGTGCGTGCTGTGCTGCACCAGGGTGCGTGTTCAAGCACCGTCGAAGCTGATGGTCGTTTCATGATGGATAACAACTACCGGTTCAGCCGTGAATTGCTGGCGTCTGCGCAGCAACAACGGGTCCCGCTTTTATATGCGTCATCGGCAGCTGTGTATGGCGCCGGGCAGGATTTTCGCGAACAACGTGAGTGTGAGCGCCCGCTAAACGTCTATGGCTATTCCAAGTTCCTGTTTGATCAACAGGTACGCCGGCAGTTGATGACAGCAAGCAGCCAGGTCGTCGGCTTGCGTTATTTCAACGTCTACGGGCCCCATGAACAGCATAAAGGTGCGATGGCGTCAGTGGCCCTGCACTGCTTCAACCAGTACCAGTCCCATGGAAAAGTCAGCCTGTTCGGCAGTTATGGTGACTATCCCGGCGGTGGCCATCTGCGTGATTTTGTCTCTGTGGATGATGTGGTCAAGGTCAATATGTTCTTCCTTGAGCGCCCACAGTTGAGCGGTATCTTCAATGTCGGCAGTGGTCGCGCCCAGCCGTTCAATGACGTTGCCTTGGCTGTGATCAATCGGCTGCGTGAGCAACAAGACCAATCGCCCTTGTCACTTGAGATTGCCTTGCTTGAGGGGGTGCTTGAGTACAGCGAATTTCCTGATCATTTGCGTGGCAAATACCAGTGCTACACCTGTGCTGACCTGGAGCGCTTACGCGCTGCCGGTTACCATTCACCCACATTGACCGTCCAGCAAGGCGTGGCGCGCTACTGCGACTGGTTGCAGGGTATCAAAAGCCCGCCGCCTGCTCCGTTCAAACAGGCGGCGGAAGCTTGATATTGCTTGCACCAACAAAAAACCAGTGATTATATCTCTGCATTGTTCATTGTTTGGACGATAATTGCTGATAACTACACTAAATAGACATTTAGTGTAGTTATTGAAGTGCTGTTCTTCAGGAAGCTTACGAGCCATCTGCCCTACTCTTCACGACCTCAAATTAAACAACCCGCGTTCGGGCTGATTGCCGAAAGTGGCGAGGTTCAGGCATGACGGCAAAGGGACAAGCCCCTCGGTCAAACGTCAAGAGCACCGCGGTGCAAGGCGTTCAGCATGCGCGAGGCGTCGGCGCCCCCCTCGTCCAGCAGGCATAGCGGGATTCCGCTCAGGGCGGGTTGCGAATCGACCAGCCCTTCGCCTATCAGGGCCAGCGGGCACGCGATTTCCATCTGCAACGACCGCAAGCGCTTGGCCAAGCCGGGTCCCACCGGCACCTGGACTTTTATCACCAGTGCCGCAGGCTGCATGGCCGCACACACGATGGGTAGCTCTTCAAGTGGCTGCCCGCAACCGAGCACCTCGATACGCTGTAGCTCACTGCTCAACAGTAGCGCGGCGCACAACACACTGAGTTCGGCTTGCCCCTCGCTACCGGCTAGCAAAACCTGCGGCGCATCGACCTGGTTCACCTGCAGACGCAGCAGCAAGCGGGCGCGCAGGAAAGTGTCGAGAAACAACCACTGGCTGCGCTGGCCTGGCGCAGTGCCTGAAGCCAGGTCATGCCACACTGGCATCAGCACTTCACGCAGCACGGTGGCCTTGGGCAAGAGTGTGAACAACTGACCATGGATCCCTTCCAGTGCCGGCCGATCGAATGCCTTGGTTGCGCGCACAACGGCCGCGCGCCAATCGTCAAAGGCCGAATGCTGCTGCACAGACGCCTCAGGCTGGGCTGCGAGCAGATCACCGACCTTGCTGACGGACAGGCCGCTTGCTGTCCAGCGCAAGATGTCGCGTATGCGCTGTACATCCCGCGCCGTGTAAAGTCGGTGGCCACCCTCGGTGCGCTGCGGACGTATCAACCCATGCCGCCGCTCCCAGGCACGCAGGGTCACCGGATTGATGCCGGTCAAGCTGACAACATCGCGCATAGGTAGCAAATCGGGTGGGGTAGCGTCAGTCATAACGAGGGGATATCCGAGTGGTAGGCCATTCTAAACCCATATGCACCTTCTGCGGCGAGCCTCCTTGGTCCATCATGCAACAAACAGCGCCGATACCTTCTGCACAGAAGCTACGCTGCGCATATCGCATACAAAACGCCTGTAGGTGGGCCCTATGATCACCGCGAAACTCCTGCAACTGATGGTCGAGCATTCCAACGATGGCATCGTCGTCGCCGAGCAGGAAGGCACTGAAAGCATCCTGATTTACGCCAACCCCGCCTTCGAGCGCCTGACCGGCTATTGCGCCGACGATATCCTCTATCAGGACTGCCGTTTTCTTCAGGGCGAAGATCATGACCAGGCGGGCGTGGCAACCATCCGCGAGGCGATCCGCGAAGGCCGCCCCTGCTGCCAGGTGCTTCGCAACTACCGCAAGGACGGGAGCCTGTTCTGGAATGAGTTGTCCATCACGCCCGTGTACAACGAAGCGGACCAGCTGACGTACTACATCGGCATTCAGCGCGACGTCACCGCGCAGATATGCGCCGAGGAGAAAGTACGCGCGCTGGAGGCTGAAGTGGCTGAATTGCGCCGGCAACTGGGACAGATAGAGCATTGACAAAAACCTATACAAGATCGTCTTTCTGTATAGATTAATGCTTGGCTTTCAGCTATACCTGTACAACAAACAACTTTTGTACAGGATTTCCTGGGGCCCAGCATGCCAGCGTACCTACAGCAATTCGTCGTGCGCCTCGCCAGGCTCGATGGGGCTAACATCGACACGCGGGAAAAACTGTACGACGAGCTAAGACCACGGCAAGGCTATCTGCGCTGGACGCTGCAGTTTTGCCACCCACGCCTGGCCCGCGGTCACCCTGGTCAGCCCTGGCTTCGTCGACACGCCACTCATACGTCGCAACGATTTCCCCACGCGGCTGCCCTGCCCCGCCCCTGGAAATCAACTGTCCCGGTCTTTTCACATTGGTGTTGCGCCTGTCAGGGGCGCTACCCGCGCGCCTGCGCTTGGCACTCGGCCAACGCCTCGCCCGTCATGAACAGGAATGATGATCCATGCGTATCGCAATCATCGGCAGTGGCATCGCGGGGCTGACCTGCGCCCACCTGCTGTCACGCAAGCATGAAGTCACGGTTTTCGAAGCCGAGCAATGGATTGGAGGGCACACGCACACCCTCGATGTGGTCTGGAAGGGCCAGCGCCATGCAATAGATACCGGCTTCATCGTTTTCAACGACTGGACCTACCCCAACTTCATACGCTTGCTCGACCAGCTCAAGGTCACCTCGCAACCGACCGAAATGAGTTTTTCCGTGCATGATCCGGTCATTGGCCTGGAGTACAACGGTCACGATCTGAACACACTGTTTGCTCAACGCCGTAACCTGGTGTCGCCAGGTTTCTGGGGCATGATAAGGGATATTCTGCGCTTCAACCGCCAGGCGCTGGCCGATCTGGACAACCAGCGAATCGATACAGATACCACCTTGGGCGCCTACCTTCAGACACAGCGCTACGGGCAGCGCTTCATCGACCACTATATCGTGCCGATGGGGTCTGCGATCTGGTCGATGTCCCGCGCCGACATGCTCCATTTCCCCCTTGAGTTCTTTGTCCGTTTCTGTCGCAACCACGGCTTGCTGTCGGTCAACCAACGGCCACAGTGGCGGGTGGTTGAAGGCGGTTCACGCAGCTATGTCGCGCCGCTGTGCAGACCGTTTGCTGAACGCATACGCCTCAACTGCAAGGTATCCCGGGTCAGCCGCGACGAGGGAGGCGTGACTCTGGTGAGCGCGGCCGGCACCGAACGCTTCGACAATGTGGTGTTCGCCTGCCACAGCGACCAGGCTCTTGCGGTATTGGAAACCCCAACCATGCTGGAGCGCGCTGTACTCAGCGCCATTGGCTACGCCAGCAACGATGTGGTGCTGCACACCGATACCCGCCTGCTGCCACGCCGCAAGAGCGCCTGGGCCAGCTGGAACTACCGCCTGGGCGGCCCCGAGCAGGCTCCCGCCGCGCTGACCTACAACATGAACATCCTGCAAGGAATCCAGGCACCGACAACCTTCTGCGTGAGCCTCAACCAGACCGCGCTGATAGACCCGGCGCAGGTGATCGCGCGCTTCCAGTATGCCCATCCGCAGTACAGCATTGCCGCGTCCGCCGCACAGGCGTGCCAGGCACAACTGCAGGGTCAGCAGCACAGTTACTTCTGTGGCGCTTACTGGGGAAACGGCTTTCATGAGGACGGGGTAGTCAGCGCGCTGAAGGTGGCTGCGCACTTCGGAGAGCAATTGTGAACAGCAGCCTTTGTCTGGGCTGGATCAGTCACCGTCGGCTGACCCCGCGGTGCCATGCTTTCCGTTACCGGATTGGCATGTTCTACGTGGACCTGGACGAACAAGCCTGGCTGATGGGCCTGTCACGCTGGCTGGGGCGCTGGCGCCTCGCACCGCTGTGCTGGCGCGAGACCGACTACCTGCCAGCGCAGACCCGCCACGGCAAAACCCTGGCACAGGCCGCTCGCTTGCTGGTGTGTCAGGCCACTGGGCATATGCCCGAAGGCCCGGTACGGCTGCTCACGCAACTGCGTTGCTGGGGGCTGTCGTTCAATCCGGTGAGCTTCTATTTCTGCCACGACCGCGACGGCTGCCTGACCGCAATCCTGATGGAGGTGCGCAACACCCCGTGGCGTGAGCGTTTTCATTACGTACTGCCGGTGCAAGAAAACCTTGCCAAGCAGTTCACCGTGGCCAAGGCCTTCCATGTTTCACCGTTCATGCCGGTAGACATGGACTATCACCTGCGCTTTTTCCTGAGCGCAGACCATGTACGCATCCACATGCAGAACTGGCGGGACGGCCGCAAGGTGTTCGAGGCCGACCTCGCCCTGCACCGTCAACCACTGGATGGAACCGCACTACGTCGATATGTCATGACCTTCCCATGGATGAGTCTGCGCACTGTCTCGGCCATCTACTGGCAAGCGCTACGCCTGCTACTCAAACGCACCCCCGTGCATGACCACACCACCAGCCAGAATGACCTGGCGCTGGGCCAACCTTGCGAGGACCCTGATGATGTCAAATCCCACACTGAGCGTTAGCAAGTTCGCAGGCCTTGCGCCCTTGCTCGGCGGTCTGGCACGAAGCGCCGTGCTCGCCCAGCTGGGCAAGCTTCGCCACGGCCACCTGCGCCTGCTCTGCCACGGGCAGCAGTGGAGTTTCGGTGATGTCGACAGCCCGTTGCAGGCCGAGGTGGAGATCCTCGATGACGCCTCCTGGAGCCTGATCGCCGGCAATGGTTCGATCGGTGCTGGCGAGGCCTACATCCACGGCTATTGGCGAAGCCCCGACCTGGCGCTGGTGACCCGCCTGTTCGTCGCCAACCTTGAAGTGCTCGACGCGCTCGAGGGTGGCCTGGCTCGTTTCGGCCGCCCTGCCCTGCGCCTTCTGCACCGGCTCAACCGCAACAACAAACGCGGTGCCCGGCGCAATATTCTGGCCCATTACGATTTGGGCAATGCCCTGTTCGAGCGGCTGCTGGACCCCACCATGATGTATTCAGCGGCCCAATTCGAACATGCTGGGCAAACACTGGAGCACGCCCAGTTGCGCAAGCTGGAGCGCATCTGCCAGAAACTTGAACTGCACCCCGACGATCACCTGCTGGAAATTGGCAGCGGCTGGGGCAGCCTGGCAATCCACGCAGCCACCCGTTACGGCTGCAGGGTCACCACCACAACGCTCTCCGATGCCCAGTACAGCCATACCCTGGCGCGTGTTCAAGCCTTGGGGCTTGAGCTGCGCGTGAAGGTGCTGCGCGAAGACTACCGCGACCTGCAAGGCACCTTCGACAAACTGGTTTCGATCGAAATGATCGAGGCAGTCGGCCATCGTTACCTGCCTGCGTATTTCCGCCAGTGTGCCTCGCTGCTCAAGCCCGACGGCCTGATGCTGCTGCAGGCGATCACCATCCGCGACCAGCGCTATGCCCAGGCGCGGCGCTCTGTCGACTTCATTCAACGTTATATTTTCCCAGGTGGCGCCCTGCCTTCGCTAAGCGTGTTGCTCGACACCGCCAGCCGGCACACCGCACTCAACCTCGTGCACATGGAGGACTTCGGCCAGGACTATGCCCTCACCCTGCAGCACTGGCGTGAAAACCTGCGCCTGGCGCGCACAGCACTGACGGACCTGGGCTACGACGACATGTTCCAGCGCCTGTGGGAGTTCTACCTGTGTTACTGCCAGGGCGGTTTCGAGGAACGCACTATCGGCGTTGCACACCTGCTGTGGGCAGCGCCACTGGCGCGTCGCGCTCCATTGCCTGACGGTGCCTGATGCCTGGGCGCTGGCTCGTCGCCAATGCCGTCTGGTTACAGGCAGGCTGGTGGATCTGCGTGCTAGGCGCCGAACGCCCCTGGCTATTGCTGCTGGTGATTGCAGGTGTGGTGGTGCACCTGCGCCTGTGCCCGGATGTTAACGCCGAGGTCAAGGCGCTGTTGCGCGTCACCTTGGCCGGGTGTGTGCTCGATAGCACGCTGGGGGCGCTGGGCGTGTTCGGTTTCGACGCCTGGCCGCTGCCACTGTGGCTGGCGCTGCTGTGGCTGGTGCTGGCCAGCGGCATGCGCCACAGCCTGGCATGGGCCGGCAGGCACTGGCAGCTCGGTGCGCTGCTGGGCGCATTGGGTGGTCCCTTGGCCTACGTAGGCGGCGCAAGGGTTGCACAAGTCGCCCTGCCGTTGGGCACGCTGGAAACCGGCCTGCTACTGATGCCGATCTGGGCCTTGGCCCTGCCCCTGCTCGCGCGCCTCGCGGCGCGGCGCTGACCTGCGGCATCGCTCGGAGCAGTAGCGCACCTGCTCCCAACAGCGTGCCCAGCGCTTGCGCCAGTTGAACGGCCGACCACACACCACGCACACCTTGCTGGGCAAAAGACTCTTTTTCATAGCGGCTGCTGCGCATCGAGCTGCGCCAACAGCGCCTGGCCACGCTGCCACACGGCGTCGCGCCGGCTAGCCGTCATGGCATCCAGGCTGCGATACACCAGGGTCAAACGCGGGTTCGTCGACAGCAGCGGACGATGGCGGATGAGAAAATGCCAGTACAGGGCATTGAACGGGCAGGCATCGTCCTCCATCACATGATCGACCTTGTAACTGCAAGCCTTGCAATGATCGGACATGCGCTGGATGTATCGACCACTGGCGCAGTACGGCTTGGACCCCAGGTAGCCGCCGTCGGCGTGCATCACCATGCCGAGCGTGTTGGGCAGCTCGACCCAGTCGAAGGCATCCATGTACACCGCCAGGTACCACTCGCAAATCGCGGTGGGCACGATACCGGCCAGCAAGGCGAAGTTGCCGGTCACCATCAGTCGCTGGATATGGTGCGCGTAGCCCAACCGCAGGGTCTGGCCGATGGCTTGCTCCATGCAGCGCATGCGGGTGCGCCCGGTCCAATAGAATTCAGGTAACGCTCGGTCGTTGCCCAGGTGATTGAGCCCGGCATACTCCGGCATGCGCAGCCAGTAGATACCGTGCACATACTCGCGCCAGCCGATCAACTGGCGAATGAAGCCTTCAGCTGCATTAAGCGGCACCCGCCCCTCGCGCCAGGCCTGGTCGACCTCCTCACACAGACATCGCACATCCAGAAGCCCGATGTTGAGCGCCGCACTGATGCGCGCATGGAACAGGTATGGCTCGCCCTCGGCCATCGCGTCCTGGTAGTCGCCGAATGCCGCCAGGCCAAAATCCAGAAAATGCTGCCACAGTTGTTGTGCCTCGGCATGGGTCACGGGGTAGTCAAAGCCGTCGATGTCCCCGTAGTGGTCGCTGAAGCGCCGACGGACCAGGGCGACCACCGCTGCCGTGATCCCGTCCTGCGCGAAATGCGCAGCGAACGGCCCACGTAACTGGCGAGGTAATGGCTTGCGGTTGTCACCATCAAAATTCCAGGCCCCACCTGCCGGGCTGCCGTCGGGCTCCATAAGCAGGCCGGTTCGCTTGCGCATGCCACGGTAGAAGTGCTCCATACGCAGTTGACGACGCTCATGGGCCCAGCGCGCAAAAGCCTCCCGGGAGCACAGAAAACGCGTGTCGCGATGCCACACGAGGGGCAATGCGGCATCACGCAAAGCCTGCTCCAGGCGCCACTCTCCGCACTCGGTCAGGTGAATGTGCGTGGCGCCCAAGGTGTGTTGCCAGCGGTGCAACTCGCCAACGATGCTGCCGCTATTGCCATAAGCATCGAGCTCGACATAATGCACCTGCCAACCCCGCTCACGCAGGGCCTGGGCAAAGTGCCGCATGGCGCTGAATATAAGCACGATCTTGAGCGGATGATGCGGCACGTAGCGGGCTTCACCCTCCACCTCCGCCATCAGAACAGCATCGCGGGCGGGGTCAAGGGCAGCCAGGCTCGCCAGGTCGAACGACAGCTGGTCACCCAGCACAAGGCCCAGGCGCATCGTTCAGGCTACCATTGGCTGGTGAGCGTTACCGGTACGCGCAGCGGCGCAATGGGGCCGTCACGTTGCCCGCACATCTCATCATGCACCACCTGCTGTACCAGCATGCAGGGCACGGTTGGCAGGTCGGCCAACAGCTGCCGTAGCTCGGTAGTGGAGCGCACGCGAACGGGCTGCCCATGGGCATCGCTCAATGTCACAGGGCCGGCGTCGGTCAAGGCACGCAGGAGGTAGAAGCCACCCTCCAGCGACAGCAGTTCAAGTTCCTTTGCTTCGCCGGTCGAGACCAGCTGGGTAAGCGCGATCAGGTTCATGGTGTGCCCTCTGGCAGGCGGCGGAAGAACAGGGTGATCTGGCCGATTTCAACGCCCAGCTTGCTCATGCTTGAACGGTTGATCAGCGTGTCGTCATCCATGAGGTACATCCAGTCGTCCAGGTCTACCTGCCAGTGCCGCCCGTCAACTGGCAGGTCCAACTGGTACCGCCATCGCAGCGCGTTACCCGCCACTTCGCCGCGCGCCTCGCCGATCACGTCCCCAGCGGTACCCCGCCAGCGGCCAGGGCCGTCTGGCACCAGTGTCCAGGTCCGCTGCTGGCGAGTGCCATCGCTGTAGAGAAAATGTTCGTCGAGGATCAGCCGCTCGCCTTCGCGGCGGCTGTCGATCCGTACGTGGAAGCGCTTGACCACTTCCCCGGAACGCTTCTGGAACATCCCCCAGGCCTGCACCGGTCGCGAGAAGAATGCAGCCAGGTCCAGTTTCGGTTGCTCCTTGGCATAGTGCTCGACACCGACATTGCCACAGCTGCCCAGAAGCAGGCAGGACACCAGCAACAGCACTTTGTACATGTTCATGTTCCTCAGTCGTTGCCAGCCAGCCCAAGCAGGCGCTGGCGCAGTTGTGTATCCCGGGCTCCGGGGTCGAGCCAGATGGCAAAAAACGCCCTGGCAAAGACCGGGTCGGCGATTTCGCGGCTGAATTTACCGTCGACGTAAAAGCGGCAGCCCTGCCCCGGCAGGTACAAGCCGGTAATGCGCATGCCGGGGCGCACATCCACGAATGCCTCTTCAATCCCGCGGGTCCACGCCGTGCGTTGTTGCGGCGTTATGCTGCCACCGTTGAGGCGGCGCATTTCCTCGAGGCTGGCCTGTACCAAGGTGTCCCTGGACAAGGAACGGTGGTAGAGGAGCTCAAGGGCGAATGGCTGGTTCCAGTCATGAACTTGCCCTGCTGTCCATAATTGCGCTGTATACAAACGCAGACCAAACCAGGTGAACTCACCACTCCCAAGCCGTTGCGCCCCAGGCAGCTCCGCCCTCCAGCCCGCCACCGCCGAAAAGGCAGCCAGTAGCAGACAGAGGCAAGCCCAACGAGCACGGTGCGCCATACTGACCTCGATCACGCGTAAATACTGTACAACGATAGCATCTTGTATAGATATTGCGCTAATACTGCATAGATTTTTCATGCGCAGCGCCAGATTTCGCTCACCCCACCATCTGGGTGGTGAAGAGCATGACCGCCCAGGCCACGGCAACCGAGTCTGGGGTTGCGTTGCGCCGAATACGGAAGACAGTCAGCGCCCCCAGAGGCAGGCGTGTGACACAAAGGCCCAGCACCATGGACAAGACGGTAGCAACGGTAGGGAGATCGCTCATGCTGCCTCTTGCTGATCACGACTCTGGACAGCGTAGGTGGCGAACACCAAAATTCGCACAAATGAGTACGGGTAGTCAGGGGGGCTTGGCGCAAGATCTTCAGTGCCTGGGAATACGGGCGCCGCGCGGTCGGCGCAGGATTTACGCGCTACGACAGGCCTCATGGCAGGCTGTCCGAACTAAAAAACCACAGCGTCACTAGCCCAAGGAGCCTGCCGTGTCAGAACACACTCACTGCGGCGTGAAGCCCAGCGACTCTGCCTGGTCGGTGTTTTTGGTGTTCTTGCGCCTGGGGCTGACGTCTTTCGGTGGCCCCATCGCGCATCTGGGTTACTTTCGTGAAGCATTTGTCGCGCGCCGCCAGTGGCTCAGTGAGCGCAGTTATGCCGAGCTGGTCGCCGTGTGCCAACTGCTTCCCGGCCCCGCCAGCAGCCAGGTCGGCATTGCTCTGGGCCTTTCACGGGCGGGGTTCGCGGGCGCTGTCGCCGCGTGGGCAGGGTTCACATTGCCATCGGCCATCCTGTTGACGCTGTGTGCTCAGGGCCTGGGTGCATGGGGAGGTGGCGCCCCAAGTGGCCTGTTGCACGGCCTGAAAATCGTCGCAGTCGCCGTGGTGGCCCAGGCGGTGTGGGGCATGGCACGTAGCCTTTGCACCGATGTTGCACGGGTAACCATCGCCCTGCTCGCTGCCTGTACCGCGCTGTTGTTACCCAACGCAATCGGGCAAATAGCCGTGATCTCAGGCTCGGCCATCACAGGCTTGATCCTGCTCAAGCCTCCGGGCTCCCCTGCAGGGGAAGAGCTGCCGTTTTCAGTCAGCCGAAAGGCCGGGCTGGCTGCGCTGGTAGTGTTCTTTGCCTTGTTGATCGGCTTGCCGCTATTGACCCGCATCTGGCCCTCGCAAGCACTGGCAATGGTCAACGCCTTTTATAGCGCAGGCTCACTGGTATTCGGCGGCGGCCATGTGGTTCTACCGTTGCTTGAGTCGGCCACAGTAGCCAATGGCTGGGTCGCAAATGACACCTTTCTGGCAGGTTATGGCCTGGCGCAGGCCATACCGGGCCCACTCTTCACGTTTGCAGCCTTTCTGGGCGCCTCGATGAGCGTGCAGCCATCCGGCTGGGTGGGCGCGACCGTTGGCATTCTCGCCATTTTCACCCCCTCCTTCCTGTTGGTGATCGGTGTGGTTCCCTTCTGGGAAACACTGCGGCGCAGCGCCCGCAGCCAGTCAGCGCTTGCCGGGGTAAACGCCGGCGTGGTCGGACTTCTGCTGGCTGCCTTGTACCAACCGGTGTGGACGAGCGCCATCGCCAAGCCAGCAGACTTGGCATGGGCGCTGATCGCCTTGATGGCCCTGATGTTCTGGAAGTGGCCGGCATGGTTGGTTGTCCTGGGCTGCGGCGTGTTCGGTTGGCTGCTCAGCAGCACCTTCTAGAGGCCGTTGAGACAGTATTGGGCAGCTCACTACAAAGGAAGCGACACGACGGCAGCCAGCCCACCAGTGGCCCTGCAATTGCCCTGGCTGTAGCATTTTTGTTCAGGCCAGCCCGCCAAAGCGCTGGTAGAAACCCTCGTTCACATCCGGCAAAGGCCCGTCGGCCGTCTCCAGCGCCGCATTCAGCCACTCCTCTGCCTTGGCAAACACCAGCCGATACAGGTTACGGCACAACTGCCGCGCAGCTCTTCCCTCCCAATCCCCTGGCAGCAGCTCGTCTGGCAGTTGCGGGTCGCGCAACAGCAGGCGGCGGTACTCGTGAATCAGCAGGGTGCGCGCCAGGAAGCAATCTTGCGCATCGAGCAATTGCTGCTCTTTCAGGCTCTGCCACAGCGGCCTGAACAGCTGGATGAACTCCCTGTACTGCTGCCCCAACTCATCGATACGCCAGCTCTCCCGCACCTGGGCGCGCATGGCCTTGGACGCGAGCACTTCCTGGGTGTGGGTTTCGAAGACGATACTGTCGTCGCTGGCTTCCAGGTCACGCAAGGTTGCGGTCAGATCAGCGCGGTCTGCCCGTGGGCAGCCAAGCAGGTTCGGCGCCATGGCGCCAAACCCCTGCCATTCCAGCTCTTCACGCAAGGCCTTGCGCTTGGCGGCCTCAAGCTGCGACAGCAACACCAGCGTCCAGGCGCCATCCCAGGCCGGCTGGCTCGGGCTGTAGACACGTTTGAAGGCTTTTTCGAAACGGCGGCGGCCAGTGCCCGTCAGGCTGTAGTAACTGCGTCGGCCAACCTTTTCAGCTGTGAGCCAACCCTCTTTGGTGAGGCGAAAGATCGACGTGCGGATCAGTCGTTCGTTGATGCCGATCGGCTCCAGCAGGTTGATCAGGCTACCCAGCCAGACGGTCCCCCCATGGGGCTCGATGGCATCGCCGTACAAGGTGATGATCAGTGAGCTGGCGCGGATTGGCGTCTGCTCCTGAAAGCGAGTGATCAGGTTGTTCAGTGGGGCAAGATTGCTCATGGGCGAACTGTGCGCGGATAAAGCACCGACTATACCTGTGCGGCGGGCCGCCTGACCATTGCGTGACGCTACCAGGCTCATGCCGAAGCCTGGCCTTTGGGTCGGACACCGGTATCTTCCATGCGCGGGCGCCCTGGTTCGGCTTCGGCCAATGGCGGGCATTCGACCATGCTGTTCATACAGCGCTGCGCCAGGTGCTGATACTCCGCAGTACCGCGCTGCTTCCAGGCCAACTCCTGTTCGCTCAAGGGCCGTTTGACCTGGGCCGGCGACCCCATCACCAGGCTTTGCGCTTCACATGCGAAGCCGGCTTTGACGAACGCCGTCGCCGCGACGATGCAGCGTGGTGCGACATGGGCGCCATCCATCACCACTGCGTTCATGCCGATCAAGGCGTCCTCGCCCACTTTGCAGCCGTGCAGCACAGCGCCATGACCGACATGTCCGTTTCGTTCTACCACCGTGTCGCCACCCGGAAAACCATGCATTACACAGGTGTCCTGCAAGTTGGCGCCCTCTTCCAGCACGATGCGGCCGAAATCACCCCTGAGCGATGCCAAGGGCCCTATGTAGCAACGTGGGCCGACGATGACGTCGCCAATCAGTACTGCGCTTGGGTGCACATAGGCTGTGGGGTGAACCACAGGCGTCAAGCCGTCCAGTCGATAGCAAGGCATGGAAGCTCCAGAAATGATTTGAAATGGCACCCGATCTTGTATCAAAAAATATTTGGTCGTCAATCGGCGTAGTCGTGTATCACTTCCTATTCGCTAGGCTTTCTCTGCAAAACTGGCAATAAGATCAGCGAACTCGCAATGATAATCGCCGAATACGGATTTTTCACTGCACGACAGCAACACTATAATTAGCAGGAAGAGATACGCAAAACTATTTCTAGTGTTGCATTCACGTATCACGTAATGCATATACTGCCCCCCACCTGGTCGTGATCCAGCGTCACGCCCCTGCAAACAATTCCAAGAAATGCCGGCCCCACGATGTGCCGTGCGTGCAGCCAGAGGAACCCGACATGCCGCGATATCTCGATGTGCCGGCGCCGGAAAACGGCGTTCAGCTCATTACCCTGCAACGGCCCGAGGCACTGAACGCCCTGTGTACCGAGTTACTGGCAGAGCTGGCCACTGCGCTCGACGCAGCCGCCCGGGATGACCAGATAGGCGCTGTGGTGCTCACCGGCAGCCGCAAGGCGTTCGCCGCAGGCGCTGACATCCGCGAAATGGCCGAGCGCGACCTGGTCGGCATCCTCAACGACCCTCGAGTAGCCCACTGGCAACGTATCGCCGCGTTTGCCAAGCCGCTGATTGCGGCGGTCAACGGCTACGCCCTGGGTGGCGGTTGCGAATTAGTGATGTGTGCCGACATCGTCATCGCCGGTACCGACGCCCGCTTCGGCCAGCCGGAGATCAACCTCGGCATCATCCCCGGTGCTGGCGGCACACAGCGCCTGTTGCGTGCCGTCGGCAAGCCGCTGGCCATGCAGATGGTGCTGACCGGCGAAGCCATCACCGCCCGTCACGCCCAGCAAGCCGGCCTGGTCAGCGAAATAACCCAGCCCGAATTCACCGTAGAACGCGCCATGCAGATCGCCCGCAACATCGCCGCCAAGGCGCCGCTGGCAGTGCGCCTGGCAAAAGAGGCGCTGCTCAAGGCCGGTGATACCGACCTGGCCAGTGGCCTGCGCTTCGAACGCCATGCATTCACCCTGCTGGCCGGCACCGCCGACCGTGACGAAGGCATTCGGGCCTTTCAGGAAAAGCGCCCGGCGCGCTTCCAAGGCCGCTGATCATTTACCCCTCGACTGACGGAGCGAGTCTGTCATGACTTTCCAGCACATCCTGTTTTCCATCGAGGACGGCGTCGCCTTCCTCTCCTTGAACCGCCCAGAGCAACTGAACAGCTTCAACGCCGCCATGCACCTTGAAGTGCGCGAAGCCCTCAAGCAAGTTCGCCAGAGCAGTGATGCACGGGTGCTGTTGCTGACGGCTGAGGGCCGCGGCTTTTGCGCCGGCCAGGACCTGTCCGACCGTAACGTTGCCCCAGACGCCGAGGTGCCAGACCTGGGCGAATCGATCGACAAGTTCTACAACCCGTTGGTGCGCACCCTGCGCGACCTGCCGCTGCCGGTGATCTGTGCGGTAAATGGTGTGGCCGCCGGCGCCGGTGCCAACATCCCACTGGCCTGCGACTTGGTGCTGGCCGGGCGATCGGCCAGCTTCATTCAGGCATTTTGCAAGATCGGCCTGGTGCCGGACTCTGGTGGTACCTGGTTGCTGCCGCGCCTGGTCGGCATGGCGCGGGCTAAAGCACTGGCCATGCTGGGCGAGCGGCTTGGTGCCGAACAGGCCCAGCAATGGGGGCTGATCCACCGCGTGGTGGACGATGCCGCACTGCGCGACGAAGCCCTCACCCTCGCTCGCCAGCTCGCCAGCCAGCCCACCTATGGCCTTGCGCTGATCAAGCGCAGCCTCAATGCCAGTTTCGACAACGGCTTCGATGAACAACTGGAACTCGAGCGCGACCTGCAACGCTTGGCCGGGCGCAGCGAGGACTACCGTGAAGGCGTGAGCGCCTTCATGAACAAGCGCACACCCGCATTCAAGGGGCGCTGAACATGGGCGCACTCGCAAGCACAGTGCAAGTAGCGGTGATCGGTGCCGGTGCCATGGGCGCCGGCATCGCCCAGGTCGCCGCCCAGGCCGGTCACCCGGTAAAGCTTTACGACAACCGCCCGGGGGCTGCCGCCCAGGCAGTGGCCGGTATAGAACGGCAACTCGCCCGGCTAGTGGAAAAAGGCAAGCTGCAGGCCGTAGAGCGCGAAATGATCAGCCTTCGGCTATGCCCGGTCGACACGCTCGAAGCATTGGCTGATGCCGGCCTGGTGATCGAAGCCATCGTCGAGAACCTGCAGGTCAAGCAGGCGCTCTTCAGCCAGCTAGAAGCTCTGTGCACGGCTGATTGCATCATGGCCAGCAACACTTCATCGCTGTCCATTACCAGCCTGGCTGCAGACCTTGCACGCCCACAGCAGGTGGTGGGCATGCACTTCTTCAACCCGGCACCGCTGATGGCGCTGGTCGAGGTGGTGTCAGGCCTGGCAACCGAACCGGCAGTGGCCGCGCGTATCTACGACACCGCCCAGGCCTGGGGCAAGCAGCCGGTGCAAACGCGCTCGACACCGGGCTTTATCGTCAACCGTGTGGCACGGCCTTTCTATGCCGAGAGCCTGCGCCTGCTACAGGAAGGCGCAGCGGACTGCGCCAGCCTTGATGCGCTGCTTCGCGATGCGGGTGGCTTCCGCATGGGGGCGTTCGAGCTTACCGACCTGATCGGCCACGACGTCAACTACGCCGTTACGTGCTCAGTGTTCGATGCGTTCTATGGGGACTTCCGCTTCCAGCCTTCACTGGTGCAAAAAGAGCTGGTGGATGCCGGCCGCCTCGGCCGCAAGACTGGGCAAGGCTTCTATAGCTACGCCGAAGGCGCCGAGCGCCCTGCACCGGTCGAATTGCACAGCTCCACCAAGGCCGAAGCCTGCGTTATCGAGGGGCAACTGGGTGTACTGCAGCCACTGGTCGAACGCCTGCGCCAGAACGGCATCGTCGTAACCCAGCGTGCCGGTAGCGGCGTGATCCAGGTCGGTGATGCCACCCTGGCATTGTCCGATGGCCGCCTCGCTAGCCAGCGCGCCCGTGAAGATGGCCTGCGCAACCTGGTGCTGCTCGACCTCGCGCTGGACTACAGCACTGCCTCGCGGATTGCCATCAGCTGGTCGGGCGATACCACAGAAAGCGCCCGCGACCAGGCGGTGGCGCTGCTGCAGCGGGCCGGCCTCAAGGTCACTGCGGTCGCCGACCTGCCCGGCCTGGTGGTACTGCGCACCGTGGCAATGCTCGCCAACGAGGCCGCCGATGCCGTGCTGCAGGGCGTCGGCAGCGCCGGCGACATCGACCTGGCCATGCGCGCCGGTGTCAATTACCCCTGCGGCCCGCTGGCCTGGGCGACCAACATCGGTATTGCCCACACCCTGCGCGTGCTCGACAACCTGCAGCGCAGCTATGGCGAGAGCCGCTACCGCCCTTCCCTGTTGTTACGTCGCTGCGAGGCCAAAGGAGGCACCCTGCATGACTGAACTCGAACTGGCACAAGCCTGTGCCGACGCCATGTATGCCCGCGACCCGGCCACCCAGGGCCTGGGTATCAGCCTGCTGGATGCCGGCCCGGGCCGGGCAAGCCTGCGTATGACGGTACGCGCCGACATGATCCAGGGCCACGGCACGTGCCATGGCGGGTTCCTCTTCACCCTGGCCGACTCTGCGTTTGCTTTTGCCTGTAACAGCTATGACCAGGCCACCGTGGCGCTGGGCTGCAGCATTGACTATCTGGCCCCGGCATTGCGCGATGACGTGCTCACCGCCGACGCCAGCGAGGTCAGCCGCAAAGGCCGCACCGGCCTGTACGACGTGCGCATCCACAACCAGCGCGGTGAGCTGGTGGCGATGTTCCATGGCAAATCCTACAAAGTGCGCGGCACCGTGCTGGCGCAGGAGACGCAAGATGACTGAACACACCCTCGCCGATGCCTTGATCATCGACGCCGTGCGCACCCCCATCGGCCGCTATGCCGGGGCCTTGAGCGGCGTACGTGCCGACGACCTCGCCGCCATTCCGCTGAAGGCCTTGATCCAGCGCCACCCCGAGCTTGACTGGAAAGCGATCGACGACGTGATCCTCGGCTGTGCCAACCAGGCCGGCGAAGACAACCGCAACGTGGCGCACATGGCCAGCCTTCTGGCCGGGCTGCCGATGGAAGTGCCCGGGACCACGATCAACCGACTGTGTGGTTCCGGCCTGGACGCCATCGGCAACGCGGCCCGCGCCCTGCGCTGCGGTGAAGCCGGGCTGATGCTGGCTGGCGGCGTAGAGTCGATGTCGCGTGCACCCTTCGTGATGGGTAAGTCGGAGCAGGCGTTCGGCCGCGCAGCGGAGTCGTTCGACACCACCATCGGTTGGCGCTTCGTCAACCCACTGATGAAGGCTGCCTACGGCACCGATTCGATGCCGGAAACTGCCGAGAACGTGGCTGAACAGTTTGGCATTTCCCGCGTCGATCAGGATGCCTTCGCCCTGCGCAGCCAGCACAAGGCGGCTGCAGCTCAGGCCTGCGGCCGCCTGGCGCAAGAAATCGTACCGGTCGAGATCCCGCAGCGTAAAGGACCGGCCAAACGGGTGGAGCACGACGAGCATCCGCGCGGCGACACGACGCTGGAACAACTGGCCCGCCTCGGCACGCCATTCCGTGAGGGCGGTAGCGTCACCGCCGGCAATGCCTCCGGCGTCAACGACGGCGCCTGTGCACTGCTGCTGGCCAGCAGCGCCGCTGCCCGGCGCCATGGCCTGAAAGCCCGCGGTCGTATCGTCGGCATGGCGGTGGCCGGCGTTGAGCCACGGCTGATGGGCATCGGCCCGGTACCCGCAACCCGGAAGGTGCTTGGGCTTACGGGATTGTCGTTGGCCGACCTGGACGTCATCGAACTCAACGAAGCGTTCGCCGCCCAGGGCTTGGCAGTGTTGCGCGAGCTGGGCCTGGCCGACGACGACCCCCGGGTCAACCGCAACGGCGGAGCCATCGCCCTCGGCCATCCACTGGGCATGAGTGGTGCCCGTCTGGTTACAACCGCCCTCCACGAGCTGGAAGTAACCGCCGGGCGCTATGCCCTTTGCACCATGTGCATCGGGGTTGGCCAAGGCATAGCCATGGTCATCGAGCGCCTCTGAGCGGGTCAGACCATCAGCCTGTTACCGAACCGAACGCAGCCGTATATGCTGCGCTCATGACACTCACCGCGTGGCTTGCAACCGCTGGCGCGCGGCGTACAAGAACAATTCGAGTGAAGCCATGAACATGTACCATGATGCCGACCGTGCCCTGTTGGACCCGATGGAAACCGCCAGTGTCGACGCCCTGCGCCAGCACCAGCTGGAGCGCCTGCGCTGGAGCCTGAAGCACGCCTACGACAATGTGCCGCTGTACCGCCAGCGCTTTGCCGAATGCGGCGCCCACCCCGACGACCTCACGTGCCTGGAAGACCTGGCGAAGTTCCCCTTCACCGGCAAGAACGACCTGCGCGACAACTACCCCTACGGGATGTTCGCCGTCCCCCAGGAAGAGGTGGTGCGCCTGCATGCTTCCAGCGGCACCACCGGCAAGCCGACGGTGGTCGGTTACACCCAGAATGACATCAACACCTGGGCCAACGTCGTGGCGCGCTCGATCCGTGCGGCCGGCGGACGCAAGGGCGACAAGGTGCATGTTTCCTACGGCTATGGGCTTTTCACTGGCGGGCTTGGTGCGCACTACGGCGCCGAGCGCCTGGGCTGTACGGTAATCCCGATGTCGGGTGGCCAGACCGAGAAGCAGGTGCAGCTGATCCGCGACTTTCAGCCCGACATCATCATGGTCACACCGTCCTACATGCTCAACCTGGCCGACGAGATTGAGCGCCAGGGCATCGAGCCGCATGACCTCAAGCTACGCCTGGGCATTTTCGGTGCCGAACCTTGGACCGATGAACTACGCCGCTCGATCGAGCAGCGCCTGGGCATCAATGCCCTCGACATCTATGGTTTGTCGGAAATCATGGGCCCCGGGGTGGCCATGGAATGCATCGAAACCAAGGACGGCCCGACCATATGGGAAGACCACTTCTACCCCGAAATCATCGACCCGGTCACCGGCGAAGTATTGCCAGACGGTCAGCTGGGCGAACTGGTGTTCACGTCGCTAAGCAAAGAGGCGCTGCCGATGGTGCGCTACCGCACCCGTGACCTCACCCGCCTGCTGCCCGGCACCGCCAGGCCGATGCGGCGGATCGGCAAGATCACCGGGCGCAGTGACGACATGCTGATCATTCGCGGCGTCAATGTGTTCCCGACCCAGATCGAGGAACAGGTATTAAAAATAAAACAACTTTCCGAGATGTATGAGGTTCATTTGTATCGCAACGGCAACCTGGACAGCGTAGAGGTGCATGTTGAGTTGCGTGCGGAGTGCCAGCAACTCGATGAAGGCCAGCGCAAGCTGGTTATCGGGGAGCTGAGCAAACAGATCAAGACCTACATCGGCATCAGCACCCAGGTGCACCTGCAGCCTTGCGGCACGCTCAAGCGTTCCGAGGGCAAGGCGTGCCACGTGTACGACAAACGGTTGGCCAGCTGATTCATTCGGCTGCCTTTTCGGCCCCGGCATAGTCCGGGGCTTTTTTTTGCGTTTTATGCGCGCTTGCAGGTGCCGCGCAACCCCTGTGGGAGCGGGTTTACCCGCGAAGAGGCCGAAAAGCGATACACAAATCTTATCTGATACACCTAATACTGTTTGACGTTATGTTTTGTATCGCTTACAAATGACTCATGCCTTAGCAGGAGTCGCACCACATGTACGCACAGCTAGTGGAAACCGGAGTCAAGCGCGTCAAGTCGCTGGAAGAAATGTCCCCCGAGGAACGCAACTTCCAGGAAAAGATCGACGCCGAAATCAAGATCGAAGCCAAGAACTGGATGCCCGAGGCCTACCGCCAGACCTTGATCCGGCAGATTTCCCAGCACGCCCACTCGGAAATCGTCGGCATGCTGCCCGAAGGTAACTGGGTCACCCGCGCGCCTAGCCTCAAGCGCAAGCTGCAACTGATGGCAAAGATCCAGGACGAGGCCGGCCACGGCCTGTACCTGTACAGCGCCATGGAGACCCTGGGCGCCGACCGCGACGAGGAGATCGCCAAGCTGCACAGCGGCAAGGCGAAGTATTCGAGCATCTTCAACTACCCCACCCTCAGCTGGGCCGACATGGGCGCAGTGGGCTGGCTGGTGGATGGGGCCGCAATCGTCAACCAGGTGGTGCTGCAGCGCACCTCCTATGGCCCCTACTCCCGCGCAATGGTCCGTATCTGCAAGGAAGAGAGCTTTCACCAGCGCCAGGGCTACGAAATCCTCCTGACCATGATGCGTCACGGCACACAGGCCCAGCGCGACATGGTCCAGGACGCGATCAATCGCCTGTGGTGGCCATCGCTGATGATGTTCGGCCCCAGCGACGAACACTCCCCGAACAGCGCACAGTCCATGGCCTGGAAGATCAAGCGCCAGACCAACGATGAACTGCGCCAGCGTTTCATCGACCAGACCGTGCCGCAGCTCGAACTGCTCGGCTGCACCGCCCCCGACCCGGAACTGAAGTGGAACGCCGAGCGCGGTCACTACGACTTCGGCGAAATCCAGTGGGACGAGTTCTACGAAGTGATCAAGGGCAACGGCCCGTGCAACCAGGAACGTGTCGCCACCCGCCGCAAAGCCATCGAGGACGGCGCCTGGGTACGCGAGGCCGCCGTGGCCTACGCGCGCAAGCAACAGAACAAGAACGCCGCCTGAGCGGCGATTGATGCGGAGATCGAAAATGTCTGTCTGGACCCTCTACGAAGTGTTCGTGCGCAGCAAGCACGGCCTTAACCACAAGCATGTCGGCAGCGTGCACGCCGCCGATGCCGCCATGGCCATCGAAAATGCCCGCGAGCTGTACACCCGCCGCAGCGAGGGCGTCAGCCTGTGGGTGGTGCCTTCGGCGCTGATCACCGCCTCCTCCCCCGACGAGAAAGACCCGCTGTTCGCTCCTTCGGACGACAAGGTTTACCGCCATGCCAGCTTCTACGAGCTGCCCGATGAAGTCGGACACATGTGAGGTTGGCCATGCACAACGAAGCCCTGATCCCTTACCTGTTGCTGCTCGGCGACAGTGCCCTGGTCCAAGGCCAGCGCCTCTGCGAATGGTGTGGCCACGCCCCTGCCATCGAAGAAGAGCTGGCCCTGATGAACGTTGGCCTCGACCTGGTCGGCCAGGCGCGCAACTGGCTGGAATACGCAGCCGAAGTGCTTGACGACGGTCGCGACGCCGACGCCCTGGCCTTCCGCCGAGACGAGCGCGCCTACCGCAACCTGCTGCTGGTCGAGCAACCCAACGGTGATTTCGCCGTGACCATGACCAAGCAGTTCCTCTACGACGCCTGGCACTTCGCCGTGCTACAGGGCTTGGTCGGGTCCCGCGACGAGCGTATCGCCGGTATCGCCGCCAAGGCACTCAAGGAAGTCACCTACCACCTGCGCCGTTCCAGCGAGTGGGTACAGCGCATGGGGGGCGGTACAGAAGAAAGCCGCCAACGCATGCTCGCCGCCATTCCGGCACTGTGGCGCTTCACCGTCGAACTGACGGCCGCCAGCGACAACGAGGTGCGGTTGGCCGAAGCGGGTATTGCCGCCGCCCCGGCAACTGTGGGTGCCGCGTGGCTCAAACAGGTGAGCGAGACTTTCGCTTCGGTTGAGCTGCCGCTGCCCAAGGCCGCCAGCCACTTCTACCTGGACAGTCGCAAAGGCCTGCACACCGAGCACCTGGGCCTGCTGCTGGCCGAGATGCAGTTCCTGCCAAGGGCTTACCCCGATGCAACCTGGTGAGCTGATTGCCGGCGACCGTGGCGCGCGGCCGCCACGCGGCGACGACCTGGCCCGGGCCTGGGAGGTCCTTGCCCAGGTCATGGACCCCGAAGTGCCAGTGGTCAGCGTGGTCGACCTGGGAATAGTCCGCGACCTCGACTGGCGCGCCGGCCACCTGCACCTGGTGGTCACGCCGACCTACTCCGGCTGCCCGGCCACCGAGGTGATCGAGGGTGATATCCGCCAGGCGCTGGAGCAGGCGGGCTTCCCCGCACCGGATCTTGAGCGCCGGTTGACCCCGGCCTGGAGCACCGACTGGATCAGCGAGCTGGGCCGCGAGCGCCTGCGCCTCTACGGCATCGCTCCGCCGCAAGGCAGCGCCAGCAAGCGCAGCCTGCTAGGAGAAGCACCCCAGGTGTGCTGCCCGCAGTGCGGCAGCGCCCATACCGAATTGCTCAGCCAGTTCGGTTCCACCGCTTGCAAGGCGCTGTACCGCTGCCGCGAGTGCCTGGAGCCGTTCGACTATTTCAAATGCATTTGAGCCGTGGAGAACGCCATGAGCCAGTTTCACAGCCTGACCATCAAGCAAGTGCGCAACGAAACCCGTGATGCGGTTTCGATTGCCTTCGACGTGCCCGAGCACCTGCAGGCGCAGTTCCGCTTTACCCAGGGCCAGTACCTGGTCATGCGCACGCAACTGGACAACGAAGAGGTCCGCCGCTCTTACTCTATCTGCAGCGCCGTGCAGGACGGCGAGCTCCGCGTGGCCGTCAAGCGCGTGCCAGGCGGGCGTTTCTCGGCGTTTGCCAACGAAGTGCTCAAGGCCGGCCAGCAACTGGAGGTGATGCCGCCAGCGGGCAGCTTCTTCGTGCCGCTGGACGCTGCCCGCCAGGGCAATTACCTGGGCGTGGCCGCTGGTAGCGGCATTACCCCAATCCTGTCGATTATTGGCACCACCCTGGACAGTGAGCCGCACAGCCGCTTCACCTTGCTGTACGGCAACCGCTCCAGCTCTGGCGCGCTGTTCCGCGACAAGCTCGAGGACCTGAAAAACCGCTACCTCGACCGGCTGAACCTGATTTTCGTGTTCAGCCGCGAGCAGCAGGATGTCGACCTGTACAACGGTCGCATCGATGCCGACAAGTGCGGCCAGCTGTTCTCCCGTTGGCTGGATGTGCCAGGCCTGGACGCCGCCTTCATCTGCGGGCCCCAGGCGATGACCGAAACCGTACGTGACAGCCTGCAGGCCAATGGCCTGGGCAAGGAGCGCATCCACTTCGAGCTGTTCGCCGCCGCCGGCAGCGAAACCCGCCGCGAAGCCCGTGAGGCCGCGCGCCAGGTAGATTCCGCGCGCAGCCACATCACCGTGATCAGCGACGGCCGTGCCCTCACCTTCGACTTGCCACGCAACACCCAGAACGTGCTGGACGCCGGCAACGCCATCGGTGCCGAGCTGCCCTACTCGTGCAAGGCCGGCGTGTGCTCGACCTGCAAGTGCCGGGTGATCGAGGGCGAAGTGGAAATGGACAGCAACCATGCCTTGGAAGACTACGAAGTGGCAGCCGGGTATGTGCTGTCGTGCCAGACCTACCCGGTGAGCGACACGGTGGTGCTCGACTTCGACCAGCTTTAAGACCGCGCCGCCTGCTTCGCGGGCATGCCCGCGAAGAGGCCCTTTGCCGCAACACCCGCGTGACCTCAACAAAACAATTACAAAACCAAGAGATCGCTTGCCATGACACCCGAACGCATAGAAAGCATCGCCAACCATCCCGATTTCCAACACCTGGTGCGGCGTAAGCGCCGCCTCAACGGCAGCCTGACCCTGGCCATGCTGGTGATCTACTACGGCTTCGTCCTGTTGGTGGCGTTCTCTCCCAGCACGCTTGGCCAATCCCTTAGCGGCGGTGTGACCACCGTCGGCATGCTGGTGGGGGTGCTAATGGTGCTGCTGTCCTTCGCCCTGACCGGCATCTACGTACACCGCGCCAACAATGTGCTCGACCCGCTCAACGAAAAGGTCAAGCAGGAGTGTGCACAATGAACTGGACCGCCATCTCGATGTTCATGGTGTTCGTCTGCTTCACCCTGCTGGTCACCCGCTGGGCGGCCTTGCGCACCCGCTCGGCCAGCGACTTCTATACCGCCGGTGGGGGCCTGACCGGCATGCAGAACGGCCTGGCGATTGCCGGCGACATGATCAGCGCCGCCTCCTTCCTGGGCATTTCCGCGATGATGTTCATGAACGGCTATGACGGCCTGTTGTATGCCCTGGGCGTGCTGGCCGGCTGGCCGATCATTCTGTTCCTGATTGCCGAACGCCTGCGCAACCTGGGCAAGTACACCTTTGCCGACGTAGTCAGTTATCGCCTGGCACAAACCCCGGTGCGCCTGACTTCGGCGTTCGGCACCCTGGTCGTGGCGCTGATGTACCTGGTGGCGCAGATGGTCGGCGCCGGCAAGCTGATCGAGCTGCTGTTCGGCATCAGCTACCTGTACGCCGTGATGCTGGTCGGTGTACTGATGGTTGCCTATGTCACCTTCGGCGGCATGCTCGCCACCACTTGGGTGCAGATCATCAAGGCGGTGATGCTGCTGTCGGGCACCAGCTTCATGGCCTTCATGGTGCTCAAGCACTTTGGCTTCAGCACCGAGGCCATGTTCGCCAGCGCCGTGGCCGTGCATGCCAAGGGCCAGGCCATCATGGCCCCGGGCGGCCTGCTGTCCAACCCGGTGGATGCCATTTCCCTCGGCTTGGGCATGATGTTCGGCACCGCCGGCCTGCCGCATATCCTGATGCGCTTCTTCACCGTCAGTGATGCCAAGGAAGCACGCAAGAGCGTGTTCTACGCCACTGGTTTCATCGGTTACTTCTACCTGCTGCTGATCGTCATCGGCTTTGGTGCCATCGTGATGGTCGGCACCGAGCCGTCCTACCGCGACGCCACCGGTGCAATCATTGGCGGCGGCAACATGATCGCCGTGCACCTGGCCCAGGCTGTCGGTGGCAACCTGTTCCTTGGCTTCATCTCCGCTGTGGCCTTTGCCACCATCCTGGCCGTGGTCGCCGGCCTGGCGCTGTCCGGCGCATCGGCGGTCTCCCACGACCTGTATGCCTGCGTGATCCGCCAAGGCAAGGCCACCGAGCAGGAGGAAATGCGCGTATCGCGTATTGCCACCCTGCTGATCGGCCTGCTGGCGGTGCTGCTCGGCCTGATGTTCGAGTCGCAGAACATCGCCTTCCTCTCCGGCCTGGTGCTGGCGGTGGCTGCCTCGGTCAACTTCCCGGTACTGCTCCTTTCGATGTTCTGGAAGGGCCTGACCACTCGCGGCGCGGTGTGCGGCAGCATGGCCGGCCTGGCGTCGGCGGTGCTGCTGGTAGTACTGGGCCCGGCAGTGTGGGTCAACGTGCTGCATCACGAGAAAGCGCTGTTCCCGTACAGCAACCCGGCGTTGTTCTCCATGAGCCTGGCATTCCTCAGTGCGTGGGTGTTCTCGGTTACCGACAGCTCCGAACGTGCCAGTGAAGAGCGAGGCCGCTACCTGGCCCAGTTCATCCGCTCCATGACCGGTATCGGCGCTGCCGGCGCCAGCAAGCACTGACCTCAAGGACGAACAACCATGTCGGGTAAAACAACAACAATGAACCGCACTCATTTCATGTCAGCCGCCTGCCTGGCCACCCTTGCGTTGCCAGTGCCGGCGATGGCCGATTTCATCGGCGACAGCCACGCACGGCTGGAGCTGCGCAACCACTACATCAACCGCGACTTTCGCCAGAGCAACGCCCCGCAGGCCAAGGCAGAGGAATGGGGCCAGGGCTTTACTGCCAAGCTGGAGTCCGGCTTCACCGAGGGCCCGGTCGGCTTTGGCGTTGACGCCGTGGGCCAGCTGGGTATCAAGCTCGACTCCAGCCGCGACCGCCGCAATACCGGGCTGCTGCCCTTCGGCCCGAACAGCCACGAACCTGTTGATGATTACAGCGAACTGGGCCTGACCGGCAAAATCCGCGTGTCCAAAAGCACCCTGCGCCTGGGCACCTTGCAGCCAATCTTGCCGGTGGTGGTCTACAACGACACCCGCCTGCTCGCGTCCACCTTCCAGGGCGGCCTGCTGACCAGCCAGGATGTCGATGGCCTAACCTTCAACGCCGGCCGCCTGACCAAGGCCAACCTGCGCGACTCCTCGGGCCGCGACGACATCGGCTATGGCGCTGCCAGCAGTGACCACCTGGACTTTGGCGGTGGCAGCTACGCCATCACCCCGCAAACCAGCGTCAGCTACTACTACGCCAAGCTCGAGGACATCTACCGCCAGCAGTTCGTCGGCCTGATCGATACCCGTCCCTTGAGCGAAGGCGTGAGCCTGCGCAGCGACCTGCGCTACTTCGACAGCCGCAACGACGGCGCCGAGCTTGCCGGCAACATCGACAACCGTAACTTCAACGCCATGTTCACCCTCGGCGTGCGGGCGCACAAGTTCACCGCCACCTGGCAACAGATGTCGGGCGACAGTGCCTTCCCGTTCGTCAACGGCGGCGACCCGTTCACCGTCAACCTGGTGACCTACAACACCTTCACCCGCGCCGGGCTGGACTCCTGGCAAGTGCGCTATGACTACGACTTTGTCGCGATGGGCATCCCCGGGCTGAGCTTCATGACCCGCTACACCGACGGCCGCCACGCCGAAACCGCCACGGTCAGCAATGGCCGCGAGCGCGAGCGCGACACCGACATCACCTACGTCATCCAGAGCGGCCCGTTCAAGGACGTCAGCCTGCGCTGGCGCAACGTCACCTTCCGTTCCGGCAATGGCCTGACCAACGCCGTTGACGAAAACCGCCTGATCATCGGCTACACCCTGGCGCTGTGGTAACAGCGCCCCCTTACATTTGAACAGCATGGAGAACAGCATGTCTGCCGCCCCTACCCTGCAAAGCTTCATCGCCGGCCGCTGGCTCGGCCAGCACGGCGCCCAGGCCCTGCGCAGCGCCCTCGACGGCCACGTACTGGCCTACAGCCACGAAGAGCGCCCGGACTTCGCCGAAGCCGTCGACTTCGCGCGTGCTCGCGGCCTGGCCAGCCTGATGGCCATGGACTTCCAGCAACGCGCTGCACGCCTGAAAGCGCTGGCCCTGTACCTGGCCGAACGCAAGGAGCAGCTGTACACCCTGTCGCACCATAGCGGCGCCACCCGTGCCGACAGCTGGATCGACATCGAAGGCGGCAACGCCACGTTGTTCGCCTATGCCGGCATCGGCAGCCGCGAGCTGCCGTCGGGCAACCTGGTACACGAGGGCCCGGCCATCCCGCTGGGCAAGCAAGGTCACTTTGCCGGCAGCCACATCCTGGTGCCGCGCGCAGGGGTGGCGGTGCACATCAACGCCTTCAACTTCCCCATCTGGGGCATGCTGGAAAAGTTCGCCCCGACCTTCCTGGCGGGCATGCCGTGCATCGTCAAGCCGGCAACTTCCACCAGCTACCTGACCGAAGCCGTCGTCCGCCTGATGAACGCCTCCGGCCTGCTGCCAGAGGGCAGCCTGCAATTGGTGATCGGCAGCACCGGCGACCTGCTCGACCGCCTGCAAGGCCAGGACGTGGTGACCTTCACCGGTTCCGCCGATACCGCCGCCAAATTGCGCGTCACGCCGAACCTGATACGTAATTCGGTACCGTTCACCGCCGAAGCCGACTCGCTGAACTGCGCCATCCTCGGCCCGGACGTAACGCCAGACAGCGAAGAGTTCGACCTGTACATCAAGGAGGTGGTGCGTGAAATGACCACCAAGGCCGGGCAGAAGTGCACCGCCATCCGCCGCGCCATCGTGCCGGCCAAGCACATCGACGCCGTTGCCACGCGCTTGCGCGAGCGTTTGAGCAAGGTGGTAGTGGGTGACCCGTCGCTGGAAGGCGTACGCATGGGCGCCCTGGCCTCTCACGACCAGCAGCACGACGTGGCCGAGCGGGTGCGCAGCCTGCTAAAGAGTTGTGATCAGCTGTTCGGCGCCAGCGATGGCTTTGCTCCGCGTGGCGAGGGCGTGGCCGAGGGTGCATTCTTTGCCCCGACCCTGCTGCAGGCCCGCGATCCGCATGCCGAAGGCGGCGCCCACGATATCGAAGCGTTCGGCCCGGTCAGCACGCTGATGGCCTATGACGATCTCGACGAAGCTTTGGCGCTGGCCGCCCGAGGCAAAGGCAGCCTGGTGGCGACACTGGTCACCGCCGACCGCAGCATCGCTGCCAAGGCCATTCCGGTGGCGGCTGCCTGGCATGGCCGCCTGCTGGTACTCGACAGCGAAGCCGCCAAGGAATCCACCGGCCACGGCTCGCCTCTGCCGCAGCTCAAGCATGGCGGCCCGGGCAGGGCCGGTGGCGGTGAAGAGCTGGGTGGCTTGCGCGCGGTCAAGCACTACCTGCAACGCGCCGCCGTACAGGGCTCGCCAAGCATGCTTACGGCAGTCACCGGCGAATACGTACGCGGTGGTGAAGTGATCGAGACTGAAGTGCACCCGTTCCGCCGCTACTTCGAGCAACTGCGCATCGGTGAATCCCTGCTCACCCATCGCCGCACCGTCACCGAAGCGGACCTGGTCAACTTCGGCTGCCTGTCGGGTGACCACTTCTACATGCACTTCGACGAAATCGCCGCCAAGCAATCGCAGTTCGGTAAACGCATTGCTCACGGCTATTTCGTTCTGTCGGCAGCTGCCGGCCTGTTCGTCTCGCCTGGCGCCGGGCCAGTACTGGCCAACTATGGCCTGGACACCCTGCGTTTCATCAACCCGGTGGGCATCGGCGATACCATTCAGGCGCGCCTCACCTGCAAGCGCAAGATCGACCAGGGCAAGACCAGCCCGCTGGGCCAGCCGCAGGGTGTGGTGGCGTGGGATGTGGAGGTGACCAACCAGCTGGGTGAGCTGGTGGCCAGCTATGACATCCTGACCTTGGTGCTGAAACAGCCTGAGTGATTTGTTGACCTCGCGTGCCTCTTCGCGGGTAAATCGGACCGCGAAGAGGCACGCACAGGTTACATAAAGGCCAAGGGCCACCTCGTACATCTGCCCTAATCGCCCACCTCGCCCCTCGGCGTTATAGTCCAGCGATAACAACGCCAAGGAAGCTCGCATCATGCACGCCCTCAAGCTCGTCCTCAGTGCCGCCCTCCTGGCCGGCGTCGCCGGCTGCCAGACCATCAAACCCTCCGAAGACACGCTCAAGCAGCGCACCGAGTTCATTCTGAACACCAAGGTTTCGAACGTCGCCGACGTGCGCAGTGACAGCACCATCACCTACTACACCGCCACCACCGCCAAAGGCCGGTACGAGTGCCAGATGCCCAGCGGTGGCATCGTCGCGCTGGCCGGCATGGGCCTGTACGAGCCAACGCCGTCCTGCATGAAGGAAGGCCAGGCGGTCATCCTGCAATAACCCACGCACAGCCCCTGCGCCCTTGCGCCGGTCTAAAGCGCCGGCGCCGCAGGCTCCTCGCGCAATGCGCGCAGGGCCGCACGCAGTTCAGCTGGGCGTACCGGCTTGGAAAGCACGGCGATATTGCGCTCATGCACCGCTGCCTGAATCTTCTCCGGGTCATGCCCGGTCATGATCAACGCGGGTACGTCCCAGCCGCGCTGGGCCCGCAACTGGTCGATGCAGTCGAGCCCGGTTGCCTCCTGCCCCAAGTCATAATCGGCAACGATCACTTCACAATCGCTGCTCAAGCCAGCAGGCGAACTATGCGCCTCCACTTCGCACCCCCAGCGCTGCAGCAGCGCCGAGGTCGCCCGCAGCACATTGTGGTCGTCTTCCACCAGGCATACCCGCAAGCCGCCAAGCAGGCCGGCCGCTGCCGGCGAGCGCTCGCCCACAACCAGGGCTGGCTGAGCGCTGAGGCGCGGCAAGCCTTGCAGGCTGACCGCTGTGCCGTGGCCTGGCCGCGAACGCAGCTCTACTGTCAGGCCCATCAGATGCCCCAGCCGCCGCACAATCGACAAACCCAGGCCCACACCCTCGACATCGTTGTCGCGTACCTGGCGTACCCGGTAGAACTCTTCGAACACCAGCCGCTGATGCGCTTCGTCTATGCCTCGCCCCTGGTCATAAACGACGATGGCAAGGCCTTCGCCGCAGCGCCGTACCCCCAGCAGCAGCGGGCGATGCGCTGCATATTTGAAGCAGTTGGACAGTACGTTCTGCACCATGGTCGTCAACATGCCGCGGTCGGTGCACGTCCAGTACGCGCAGGGCCGCAAGCGTATCTCCACCCCCGCCCAGCGGGCGGGCTCGGTGTTCTGACGCACCAGCTCCGCCAGAAATCCGGCCAGGGCGAATGTCTCGCTGCGCGGTTGCACGCGCCCGTTGTCCAGGGTGTAAAGGTCGAGAATCGAGCGAAAAAGCTGCGATACATTGAGCAGCGAGCGGTCGATGCTGTCCACCAGTCGCCGCTCCTCTTCGCCCAGCTGCGCCTCGCGCAGGCATGCCGTGAACAGGCCGATAGAGTGAATTGGTTGGCGCAGGTCGTGGCTGGCCTGCGCCAAGAAGCGGGATTTCTCGCGGTTGGCCGCCGCAGCCTGTTCAGAGGCCTTGCGCGTGCGCTCCAGCAGCAGGTGCGCATACACCGGGATGACCGTGCTGGTGGTAAGCAACATCAACACCATGAACGGGTTGGCCTGCCAGTAAGGCGTGATCTGGTACACCACCAGCAACGCCGCCAGCGCCAGCACCGTGGCAATCGCCAGGTAGCGCGAGCCGAAGCGCATGCCGTTGCCCAGGTTCACCCACACCATCACCGCATAGATCGGCAACGCCGCCTCGCCACCTACCACCAGGCCGAAGCAGGTACCGGTGTAGTCATGCACCATGCCCAGTACCCGTCGCCAAGGGTAATTCCCGGGCCAACGGGCAATGGCCTGGCGCAAACCGATGGACACCAGCACAAAGGTGACGATGTAGTAGATGACCGGCAGATAAGGCGCAAGCGAGCTGCCCGGCAGAAAGCCCAGCACGGTCATGTAGACCAGCGCACAGCAGGCGACGATCACGCGCAGGTTGGCTTGATCGAGTTCGTTGTTCTTGTCCAGCTCCATGGCCAGCCTCCCTGTGCACGGGGTCGCATTGCTGCCATCCGTAGGCAGCACCCTTTCTCCGAGGCTGCTAAATTAGCATGGCCTTCTACACTTGCGGCTACAGGGAGTTGCCAAGCGTGACGTGTCGCATCATCGTGGCGGATGACCATCCGCTGTTCAGGGAAGCCCTGGCACGCACTGTAAAGCGCGTGGTTGCGGGTGCCTGCATAGAAGAGGCCGGCAACCTGGATGAAGTAATGGCCTTGGCTGATGGCGGGGAAGTACCTGATACCCTGATCCTCGACCTGCGTTTCCCCGGGCTGGTGGACATCCAGTGCCTTGCGCGTTTACGCCAACAGTTTCGACGCACCACGCTGATCATCGTGTCGATGGTCGACGACCCCGCTATCGTCGAGCAGGTGATGGCTACGGGAGTCGAGGGCTTCATCGGCAAAAGCATCGCCGCAGATGAGATAGGTGCGGCAATCCTCGCCATACGCAATGGCGAGGTGCTGGTCAGGTATGCGCCCTCAGGCTTGCTGCCCAACCTCGGTGGCGAATGTGCAGTGGGGCAACTTACCCACCGTCAGCAAGAAGTACTCCGGCTGATTGCCCAGGGCAAGACCAACAAGGAAATTGCCAAGGCCCTGAATATCTCCCCGTTTACCGTGCGCATACATGTCTCGTCGCTGCTCAAGCTGCTTGGGGTCAGCTCGCGTACGGCTGCTGCGGTGAAGTACACCGGCAGCTGACACCATAGGTCAGGGGCTGCCGGCGCTCAGATGGCGGGTTAGACCGTCGCCGCCGGGTCCCCCACCGACTGGTTCGGCTTGCTCCCCGAAATTCGCCAGCTCACCGCAGTAATCCCGTAGCGCTCGGCCATCGGCCGGCTGATCTTCCTGATCTTCTCACGCCCGAACTTGGGAATGATGCCGATACCCGCATCGCAACTTGCCCAATGCCAGGCCTCGGCATTGTCCAGGCGTTCCAGGCGAATGATGAAACTGCGCGGTTGGCCATGCAGTTGGTAATCGATGATGTAAAGCTGTGGGCTAGGCATCGCAGGGGGCCTCCTCTTCTCCATGGATGACTCCCTGATTGATCAGGCCATCGCCAGAAGATTCAAAATTTTGTCGAACAATTGGCACCAGCGGCCGTTACAGGTGCCAGAGCAGGCCTGTTCATGGGCGATTCCGGGTCGGCAAACCCGGAATCGCTGCGTGTCAGCAAGGGTGTTCACCGCTGACTGCGACCGCTGCCGTGGCTATTCTGGCCACCCTTGCGCCCAGCGTCCGAAGCACGCTGGCGGTCGTTGGCGAAGTTGCCGCCAGAAGCCTGCCCGCCCTTGTGACCCGCGCGCGAAGCCCGTTCCCGGTCGTTGGCAAAGTTGCCCGGGTTGGTTTCCTTGGTGCCGCCGCGCCGGCTTGTTCGCTCTTGGTCCTGCGCCATTTGGTTTCTCCTTGCGATGGATTGGCTGGTCGCATGAGCATGTGCCCTGCCTTTGTTCCGAGCGGCCGATTGCCGGGTCTGCTCAATGCTTTTGACTGCAGCTGACCAGTGGCACGAAAAGGACGCCGACAAAATGTTTGCGTGGGGTGCGCGATTAAAGGACAAATCCCTGTCTTGACCGTTCGTCGGATTAAACGCAACGTTTGTTTCTGCCAAGGGCCGAATCCTCATAAAACAAGCGCATCGCTCAGGAGGCCTGATGAAGTTGAACAAGGACCGCGCCACCATCATCTGCCGACATGGCAAGCAAACCCATAAATGGTTATGGGTGAGAAAGTCCAAAGGCGCCTGGACCCTTCCCGGTGGCAAGATTGAACCTGGCGAAACGCCCATGCAGGCAGCAGAGCGTGAATTGCTCGAGGAGACCGGGTTGCAGGCCGATTCCCTGACCTTGTTGATGCGCCACGAAACCCCCGAGCGAATGCACTACGTATTCGAAGCAGAGTTTGCCGACGCACCGCAACCCAAGGCACGGCATGAAATTGCCGATTACCGCTTCGCCCACCTAAACCAGGCTCCCGGGCTCAAGGGTGAAATCAAGTCGCTTATCCGCTCGCTACTGGCTTGCGACAGAACCACTGCGGCGTCAGTCCGGTAAGGCTGCGCGGAATGTTGTCGCCGAACCTCGGGAGCGGGTTTACCTGCCAAGAGGCCCGCAAAGGCAAACGCTAGGCATGCACACTCCACTGAACTGACTCCGGCTCGATCGGCATCTCGTCGATGGCATGAATCATCCCGTTCTCCAGGGCCTCGCGTGGGCTCAGAATTCGCGGGTGGGCCATCAGGTATCGCGGCACATCCAGCACCTGCGCCGCACCCTCGGTCCGTTCGGCAACGATCTGCGCATACAACTCCAGATCGTAATCGAGGCTCATTGCATATTCGGCCATCCGCGCATGTTCAACCGAACCATGCAAGGTCCAGTGAAACGGATGGAACAGGAACTTGCTGAAGCTGCACGCCGTGCGCCGCTCCCCTGCCAGGAACAGAATATTACCCATGGATTCCACCGTGCCCAGGTTGTGGGTATGCACCGCTACCGGCAATGCCCGCAAGAAGTTGTACAGGGTAAACCCGTAACTGCATTCGCCGCCCATGGTGGCGATGTTCAATTGCAGGATCCCGGCGCCCTGTTGCAACGCCCGCGAGCAGGTGTTGATCAGGTTGCCACAGGTCGACGAATTGATCGGCCCGGTGAAATGAATGATATGTCTGGCCATGCTTTCCTCCAGGGTTGGCAGGCATCCCTTGCACTGCTGGGTATCGTCACCCTGCCCGGCCACCTGCCAAGGCTGACCTTCCAAAAGCCTGATATGCGGTGGAAACGCCAGGGGCTGCAAAGTTCAACCCGGCATCGGTCTCTCCGTTGGTCAAGCGCGTTGAACCTCCGCCACTGATCACGAGTCGACCGATTCAGGACCGTCTTGAGGACCTGACGAGGGCCCTGTGCCCTGGAGGTGGAAAATGCGCTTTTCTGTGCTGATGGTGATGGTTGCAAGCCTGGCCAGCGGCCAAGCCCTGGCCGAAGCTTGCAATGTGCTGACCCGCTCCTCCAGCGATGCGGTAACGCCGGTGGACCGGCACACCTGCTACAGCTACAGCAATCTGCCTGCAGAAGCGATCAACTGGTCGTGCAGCAACGAGAGCAAGGACATGCTTAATAGCGAGAAGCGCAAGGTAGAACGCTGTGCGGATGGCAGCGTTGGCAGCTGCATCGCGCCCTTGACTCAGGAAGCGCTGGCCAATCCCAAAGCCGTCGGTGGCGACAAGCCGGCTTTGCCCAAGGATGCCCGCGTGATCACCTACTACTACGATACTCCCAGCCTGGGCCAGGCACGAACCGACTGCGAGCGTAACAACGGTGTCTGGCAGACTCATTAAATCTTCTAACCCATGCCTGTCCCTGTCGCAGCAACTAGCTTGCTCATCAACTGCAAGTCAGCGGGTGCTCTATGGGACCGGCCCTAGCCGCGAACACCGGCAACGCCGGTGCCATCCACCGCGTTTTCGATCAGCGCTCAAACCTGGCTGAACAACACCCGCTTGAATGCCTCGGCCGCCAGGTGCACCTGCACGGCCCAATCCCCTGCGGCATCGTTGCCGGCATCATCGGAAATGTATTTCAGGCACACAAACGGAATACCTTCGTTAAGCGCTATCAACGCCAGCACGTAGGCTTCCATGTCGACCACATCATAAGGCGCGTCGCCATGGTTGACTTCGAAGCTGTCACCGCTGCCACAGGTTTCCAACGGCAGGCCGGGGATTGCTGCGCCATGTTCCAGGACTACCGGGATATCCGACAAGGGTGTTTCGTAACGGGCAAAGCCCAGCGGTGTCACGTCCATGTCGCGTTGTACAAAACGGTTACAGCACACCACCTGGCCCTTGCCATGGCGCTGGCTGCCCGCCGAGCCAAGATTGACGATAAGTCTGGGCCTGCGGGTTGCAACCGCCTTGGTCAGTGCGATCGCCGCATTGACTTTGCCAATGCCGGTGAACACGGTGTTCACCTCGGTGAAGACATCGCCAGCCTCGGCCTCGAGGGCGAAGACGAACAGCGTGTCATCCAGGGAAATGTCGGGGAATTGCTTGATCAGCATCATGGAGCAGGTGTTTCCGCGTGGCTGCAAGGGGCGCGGCCATTGTCGGCCAACCCCGGCTAATTGCAAGTCCCGGCCGCCACTACGGCCTGCAGCGCCTGTGCCTTGTCGAGCCCGCCCTCGATGGCCTGGGCCAGGCGGTGCAACTGCTGGTCGGCATGGGTGCCGTCGCGCAGCAGGTGCCGGGCATGCTGACAGGCACGCTCGGCATCCACGCTGTCGACCGGCACCTGCTCCTGCAACTGGCCAAGCCAGCCTTCGGCCGTGACTGGCTGTTGCTCGTGCATACCAATGAATTGTGCATGGCGCCCATAGCGCATGGCGCGCCAATAGTTCTCCTGGGCGATCCAGCGCAGTTCGCGGTTGCTGGGCAACAGGTCATGGCGACCGGTAATGGCGTGCTCCACCAAATGGCGAAACAGCGCGGCGATGCACAGGGCATCTTCCAGTTGCGGGCAGCCATCGCAGATACGCAACTCCACCGTCGGGAAGCGCCGCGAAGGCCGAATGGCCCACCAGAAGTCGCCATCCACAGCCAAGGCACCGGTTCGCTGCAACAAGGCCCGGTAGCGTTCATAGGCGGCCCAGTCCGGCAAGGCCTCGGGCAAACCCATGTGCGGCCATTCCCCGCAAATCACTCGGCGGTAGCTCATGTAGCCGGTACGCTGGCCAGCCCAAAAGGGCGACGAGGTGCTCAGTACCAGCAACAACGGCAACCAGCCTAGCAAGCGGTTTATCAGTTGCATGCGGTCACAACCTGGCGGAACACCAACGTGCACATGCAAGCCGTTGAGCAGGCTTCGCCGGGCCACATGCCGGTAGTCATCGAACAGTTGCTGATAATGTGCCGGGGCTGCAGCCTTCTGCCGCAGCCAGGCGGCACTGGGGTGGCTGGCCGCACCGTAAAGTCCCATCCCCTCCTCGGCCAGCGCCACGCTCAAACGCTGCCGCCTCTGCTGGAAGAACTCACGTGCTTCATGAAGGTTGCTGAACACCGGGGAGGCCAGCTCGATCTGGCTGCGGAACATCTCCTGGGCAAAGTATTGGCCCAGCACTTCGCGACAACGCCCGATTACTGCAGGGGACGGTGTCGCAGGGACCTGCCCTGAGTCCAGCCTCACCAGCAGGTATTCCTCCTCGATGCCAAATGTGCAGGCCCGGGCCATGTTGCCTCAGCGATGACGGGTTACCGTGAGCGCCACGGCGGCGATGCGTTCGACCTGCTCATACCCCGGTTCGGCCAGTTGCTCGCCAAACACGTCAGGGTCGATCTCGCGGTACACCCACGCCCATTGTGGCCCCGCCAGGCGCAAGCGGACAGCTTCGAGCAAGGGGTCGCGGCCATCGACAATGGCCACGCCGGTGTATAGCAGCAAGGTGCCGTGAGGGGTCAGGCGTTCGCATGCCTGCTCAACGATGCGCAGCGACAGTTCAGCGCCCAGCGCACCACCGCCGTGGCGATAGGTGCGGGCGCTGCGGTCGAGCATGTATGGCGGGTTGGCGACAATCAGGTCGAACGTACCGGTGATGCCGTCCAGCAGGTCGCTGGGCGCTATCGACACTTTACTCACCCCCGCCAGCGCCGCGTTGATCGTGGCGTAGCGCAACGCCAAGGGGTTGATGTCCACGGCGCTGACCTGCGCATGCTGGGCGGCGCGAGCGATCAGCAACGCACCCACCCCGCTGCCGCAGCCGATATCGACTGCATGCTCGACCGGCATGGGGTTGTGCTGCAGGTGCTGGTGGATGACCTGGGCAAAGCGGTAGCTGTCCGGGCCGAAGAACACCGCATCGCTGGCGTCGGTGGGGAACGCTGAATGCACCAGCAGCAGGTCGTCCAGGCTGGACCAACGCACCGAACTGCCCAGCAGTTCGCCCCTGGGGACCAGCACCTGCGCGCGTTCGAGCAACTGAAGTTCATCATTTGATAACAAGCCTGGGGCGAAAGGTCGGCTCCAGCCGAACACGTCGCGCAAGCTGCTGGCCTGTCCGGAACCCTCGCGGGCATTGACGCGGCTGTGGGTCGCGGGTGTCACGCAGGTAAATCGGTAGCCGTCCGCGCGTAACCGCTGGCCCAGTTGCAGTAACGCCTGGTCGGCCTCGACTTGTGTGGCATCAAGCATCATCAGCGGGGTTCCTCCTGAAGCAGCCCGGTGGTGCGAATGTATGCCCGGGTCGCCGCCAGGCCCTCAGGTGTGGCATGGCGGTTGCCGGCCATGCGCCCTATCAACGCGGCGGCTGCTTCACCGGGCATTTCGCCTTGTGATTCCCCCGGGGATTCGGGCAGGCCCCAGCTACCGGGCGCTACACGGCGGATCGTGGGCCGCCAGGTGTCGGCGATCCAGTCGTGCCACAGTTGTTTCTCGTAACTGTTGAACACACCGAACATTACCGCCGTGGGCCCTTCGATCAGCTTCCACCAGCGGCTGTGGGCCGGGTCCTGGCCCCGCACAATCCAGCCTTGGGCCTGCAACGCGGCAACGAACTCGGGCATGGCGCCAGGTGTGGCCAACCACTGATTGATAGTGCGCTGCTGCAGGCGGCAGCGGTCGGCATGCATGAACTGGCCGTAAATACGCTTGCGTTCCAGGGCTGCGAACAGTTCATCCTGCAGGTCGAACTGGCGGATCAGGTCAGCTGCCGCAATACCCAGCTCGTTCAGGCGATAACCGTTGCGCACCCTGTTGTAGAACGCCTTCTGGTCGTGATGGGGGCTGAGCTGGCGCAGGGCCTGAAGCGATAGCTGAGCGTGGCCGCTGGCGGCATTGTCGATCGTCACATGCAACTGGAAGTACTGGCCGTCGATGCCCAGCTCTGCCAGCTCGTAAGTGGTGATCAGCAGGTGCAGCGGTGGTTGTTCATAGCCGAGGTTATAGCCAATGACCTCAGGCAGGTGCGTGTTGCAATGCTGCCCCAGGGCCAGCTGCAGGCTGCCTTGGAGATACCGTGCATCGTCCAGTGGCATCGCCTCTACACACCCCAGGCGACCCAGCAGACGCTGGTAGATCAGCACATGATTGCAACGTGGGTCACCATTGCCAAGCTCTTCCAGGTAAGTCCGGATCAGACCGTGAAAACGTGGGTCGCCCCAGTGCTGCAGCGTGCCGTGCAGCCAGGCTCCATCCACCGCTTTGGTCGGTGCAACCTGTTGCAGAAACCACAGCGCATGGGCGCGGCAGGTAAAGAAGCGAGGTGGTGCGCCTTGCCGGCGTTGCTCAAGGTAGTCGGCGTAGCCGGCGGCGACATCGCCAGCGCACCTCGCGCTCCAGGCTGGCAAATTCGAAGGTGAGTCAGGCAGGTCATCCGGCAAACGTGCAGCACGTGAAAGTTGTTCGTCGAGCCATGCGTCGCTGCCGTCATAGTGGCCTGTCAGCATTGCCTGATAGCGCTGTTGCACGCTAGACCGCTCGGCGGTCATTGGCAACATTGGAGCGGTGTCGCGGTTCATCACCCTCATGCCGTACTCCTTGTGGGCCTATTGGCTCGGTTTCTGCCCCGGCATCGGTTCCGGGTCGGGCGCAGGCTGCGGTGCCGGCTTGGTATCGGGTTGCTGCATCTGCAGTGATGGCTTGCTGGGGTCGGCATCCTTGCCCGGGTGGTCATTGTCGCGGTCAAAGCAGCCGCCGACCAAAGTCAGCGAGCCCATGAGGATGATCAGTGGAGTCAGTCGCATGGGTATTCCCCCTTTGGCTGATTGCAGTGCCAGGTCGCCCCGGCACTGCGCGTCGGTCAATTACGAGCGGCCGCCCTTGCGGCCCGACTCGTGCGGCATGTCCTTGCCAGAGGACTGGCCGCCCTTGCGTCCGGCTTCGGAAGCCTTGTCACGATCGTTGGCGAAATTGCCTGGGTTCTTGTTACCGCCTTGGCTGCCTTGTTGGTTGCCGGTACGGCTGTTGTCTTTAGTGGCCATGGTGTTCAAACCTCGTATGACTTCGGAATGCACGGCAAGCTGCCGTACACAGGTTGGGAGTTCGGCGATATCGCGGGATTCGTTTTATTGCGAAGGGTTCGGACCGGCGGCGTTAAATAAGCGGCAACGCCATATTTGGTGCGCCTGTCAGTCGTGCGGCGGGTTATCCAGATGGGCCTGGCGGCGGCCCAGCCAGCTCCCGGTCGCAGCCCAGCCCAAGGCAATCACGGCGCCGATCAGCATCGCCAGTTGCGGGTGCTCACCCATTACGTCCAGCGCACGCTTGACCCAGCCGCTGAGGGCATCGCCGCCTCGGTAGACCACCGTGTCGATGAAGTTCTTGGCCTTGTACTTGTCCTCGGCGGGCAGCACGGTGAACAGCATCTCCCGCCCTGGCCGCACCAACGCGTACTCGCCGGCCCGGCGCACCACCATCACCACCACGAATACTGCGAACACCGGGGCCAGTGCCAGCCACAGCAAACCTGCTGCCATTACCAGCGGCACCGCCACCAGCAGCACCCCCACGCCCAAGCGCCGGGCCAGGCGCCCGGTGAGGAATACCTGAGTGAGGATGGCCAGGGCCTGCACCACCGTATCGATCAGGCCGAAGACCTGGGTTTGCCGGGTGCGGTCGGTGAAGGTTTCACTGACGATGCGCGCCTGCTCGAAATACAGGAAGGTGCTGACGCTGGCCAGCAACACCACGAACAAAGCGATGCCCAGCAGATACGGGGAGCGCAACACGGCGGTAGCGCCGGCAAACGGGTTGCCACCCAAGGGCCGCGAGCCCGCCCGCTCGACCTGTTCAGGTAGTGGGTGGCGCAGTCGCCAGCGCTGCAGGAACAGCGCGGCACCGATACTGCCCAGCAGAAACACTGCGGCCAGCACCAGCAGCCCGGAATGGCCCAGGGGGGCCACCAGCAAGGTGCCAAGGATTGGGCCGCTGAGCCCGCCCAGGCTGGCCCCGGCGGCCAGCAGGCCGAACAGGCGTTTGCCCTGCGCAGTGGAAAACAGGTCGGCGAGCACGCTCCAGGCCAGGGAAATGGTCAGCAGGTTGAATACCGATAGCCAGATGTAGAAGGCTCTGGCGGCCCAAAGATCGTCCGGGTTGCCGGCAAACAGCGCCGCGAACAGCAACAGGTTGCTGGCAAAGAAACCGTAGGTCCAAGGCAGGATATACCTGCGCTGCACCTTTGACGCGAGCCAGCCAAACAGCGGCAGGCAGGCCAGGGTGGCGATGAAGGTGCCGGTGAATAGCCATTGCAGGTTGTCTACACCACCGGCGACGCCCATGGTTTCTCGCACCGGGCGCAGCATGAAGTAGCCGGTGAACAGCAGGTAGAACAACATCAGGCCGGCGATTACTGCTGGCCCCTCGCCGGGCTGAATGTTCAGCCCTTGGTCCAGGCGCCGCCGCCAGCCTTGCATGATGTCAGGCAAACTGCTTGATCAGCGCCTGTTGCTGCGCCTGGGTGAGCATGGGTGCTTGTCCGGCCTTGAGCTGGTCGAGCTGGCGATCGGGTCGGCCGGTGGCGGGGATTACCGTGGTCACTGCCGGGTGGCTGATGGCGAACTTGAGAAACAGCTGCGCCCAGCTGCCAATGCCTGCCTCAGCAGCCCAGCCGGGTAACGCCAGGTCCTTGACCTTGGCGAACAGGCGGCCATCGTCGAAGGCCCGGTTGATGAGCACCGCAACGCCCTTGTCCTGGCACAGCGGCAGCAGTTCGCGGGCAGCGTCGGGGGCATTGACCGAATAGTTGATCTGGATGAAGTCCAGCGGCTCGCTGCGCACGATACGGGCGACTTCGTCTTGGCCACTGTTCAGGTAATGGGTTATGCCGACATAGCGGGTCTTGCCCTGCCGCTTCAGCTCGCGTGCATAGGGCAGCTGGGTCTGCCAGTCACGCAAGTTGTGGATCTGTAGCAAGTCGACCTTGTCGGTGCGCAGGCTCTTCAGGCTGTCAGCCCATTGCGCTTCGGCGTCGGCACGGCTGTCGGCGGCGATTTTGGTGGCAATGAAGCACTGTCTGTGCCAACCGCCCTCTTCCAGCAACTGCCCGAGGATGCTGTCGGCACCGCCGTAGTTGGGCGAGGTGTCGATCACCCGGCCGCCCCCTTCGAAGAATGCCTTGAGCACCGCTTTGAGCTGCTGATACTGGGCCGAGTCGGCTTGTACCTCAAAACTGCCGGAAGTACCGGCACCGATCACGGGTAACGCCTCACCGGTGGACGGTACTTTGCGGGTCAGCAAACCCGCCGGGGTGGCGGCGTGCAGCCAAGGGCTGACGGCGGCCAGCACCCCCAGCGTGGCACCCGCGCGTAGGACATCGCGACGTGCGTACATGGAAAAGCTCCCGTCATGAATCGGAAACTTTCAAGGCTAGCCGCACTATCCCGTGCCGGCAGGTGTTTCTGTATCTGGATGTTTAGTGATCAGGCCAGCAGCAGGCTCAGGTCAACACCCGTCTCGCCCATCGGCGGGCACCAGTAATAGCCACCGGTCAGTGGCCGACTGAAGCGGTACAGGCCGTCGATGATGCCGTCCTCGAGGCCGCTCATGCGCCGCAGCTGTACTTCAAATGCATCGAAGCTGTGGCCCAGGGCAACGAAGGCAAGGCCGGCGCCACGCTGGTCTGCCCAGGCCACCGAGCGACGGACCATGAATGCTTCGGGGTCAAAGCTTTCCTGGGCGGTGCGTTTGACGTGCGCAGACTCGGGCGCATCGTCCAGCTCTTCGTTGTCGCTCAGGCGGCGGCCGATGATGTTGTCCTGGTCAGCCTGGGGCAGCGACTTGAAGTACTCCAGGTCGTGCTTCCACAGCTGAAACGCCGCAAAGCTGGAGCCGTCGGCAGCAATGGCCGCCTGCACAGCGTCTTCGTCCACCGGGTTTTCGGTGCCGTCTTCATAGCCGGTCAGGTCATGGCCGCCACGGTGCAGGAAGCCGTCAACGCTGTCCGTCAGGCGCAGGGCTGGTGCCAGCGCGTGCTCCAGGGCCTGGGCGCGCAGTAGCAGATCGCCGCGCTCGTTACCGCGCAGCCACAGCCACAGCGCGTGCTGGGTGCTGGGGTTCTCCACGGCGGCGTCCAGCAGCGGGAAAGCTCGCAGGCCAGGCACAGCACGGCCCAGGGCCTTGGCCAGCGGTGCACCGACACCCAGGATCAGCTGGTCCCCATCGACCTGTGGCAGCAAGGCATCCAGAGCGGCGGGCAGCGCCTCGGGTGATTGCAGGGTGAAAAACAGGTGACGGGCATGGGCCGGCACCGGGGTGGCAAGCAGCCCTTTCTGGAACGGCATGACAGGCTAATCCTCGGATAAAAGCGGAATGCTACTGCGCCTGCAGGCCTGCTGCAATGCGGCATGCAGCCTCGCCAACTGCCGCAGTTGGTAACAAACGGTTACCAATAGCTGGCCCTTTGCGATTAGCTATCAATCAGGCTCGACCTACACTGCTCGAGATCGTTCGCCCGAGAGACTGCCCATGACTGCCTCGCCCTTGCTCACCGCCTTTCTGCCGCTTGCCTTGGGCATCATCATGCTCGGCCTTGGGCTGTCGCTGACCCTGGCCGACTTCGCTCGTGTGGTGAAGTACCCCAAGCCAGTGGTGGTGGGCCTGGCCTGCCAGATTCTGCTGCTTCCGCTGGTGTGCTTCCTGATCGCCAACGGCTTTGGCCTGGAGTCGGCCCTGGCGGTGGGGCTGATGCTGCTGGCCGCTTCGCCGGGTGGCACCACGGCCAACTTGTTCAGCCATCTGGCCCATGGCGATGTGGCGTTGAACATCACGCTCACGGCCGTCAACTCGCTGATCGCGATTTTGACCATGCCGTTGCTGGTGAACTTGTCGCTGAGCTGGTTCATGGCCTCGGACCAGGCCATTCCACTGCAATTTGCCAAGGTCTTGCAGGTGTTCGCAATTGTCCTGCTGCCGGTCGCCCTGGGTATGCTGATTCGCCATTACGTCCCTGCTTTTGCCACACGCATGCAGAAGCCTATGAAACTGGTGGCGGCACTGTTCCTGGCCTTTACCATTGTCCTGGCGCTGGCCAAGGATTGGCAGACCGTGGTCGAGTACGCACCGGTGGTGGGCCTTGCTGCGCTGTTGTTCAACCTGCTGAGCCTGGCCGTGGGCTACTGGGTGCCGCGCCTGTTGAACATCCCCAAACGTCAGGCAATTGCCATCGGCATGGAGATTGGTATTCACAACGGCACGCTGGCGATTGCCTTGGCACTGAGCCCTTCATTGCTGAACAACCCGACCATGGCGGTGCCGGCGGCACTTTACAGCCTGATCATGTTCTTCACGGCGGCAGGGTTTGGCTGGTGGGTGAGCCGCGGGCATGTGGCCGCGCAGCCCGAGGGTGAAACCGCAAATTGATGGTGCAGACCTGCACTGCCCCTTGCAGGAGCGGCACAAGGCCGCTCCTGCAAGGGGCCGAGCCAACCGCCCGGGTCGTTATTGCTGGCCCCGCTCGCGCCGAAGCTGCTGCTTCAACACCTTCAACGGCGGCGCATAGAAAAACCCGAACGACACACTCCCCGTGCGCCCCTTCACCGCGTGGTGCAACTGATGCGCACGGTGCAGCCGCTTGAGGTACCGGTTGACCGGCCGTGGCGCGCGCGGCCAATGCCGGTGAAAGAACCCGTCGTGGGCCACGACATACAACATGCCGTACCCCGCCACCCCGCCACCAATCCACTGCAAAGGGGCATAACCACTTTTGCCCAAGGCGACCAGGGCTGTGGCGATCAGCCCCAGCGCCACCAGGTACAGGTCGTTGGTTTCGAGCATGCCCAGGTGTGGCTCATGGTGCGAGCGGTGCAGCCACCAGCCCCAGCCATGCATGATGTACTTGTGAGCCAGCGTGCCAACGCCCTCCATGGCCACCAGGGTGCCGAACAACACGGCGAGATTGAACAGCATGGAACGGTCCGGTGGATGGCAAAGGGAGGCGCAAGGTTACCGGCTGCCCAGGTTTTTTTCCATGCGGGCGTGACCGGTTGCAGGCCACCCACGGATGAAGCCATCGTCATGTTTTCACCCTTGACCTGCTCTGCCACGCGGCGTATGGTCCGCGACGCAATTTTGCCTTCCTCAACAGGAGACCTGCCTTGGACAGTAGCCCCAGTCGCTTGCGACAGGCCCACGTGGCGCGCTAGCCCGGCAGTTTCCTGCACTGTCTGGCCGCTCTGGCAAGACGGTGGTTCCTGTAACCCCCGCTTCTTCTCCCCTCCTCGTGGTCCTGCGCATTTTTCTGGTTTTTCAACCACGCCAACTGATGGCGTTCATGCGGGCGTGTGCCTGCGGAAGAGGTTTGCTATGGATTGGAAAGTATTTCTGCTGCGCGTCAGCATTGCCCTGCTACTCGGAGCACTGATCGGCGCCGAACGGCAATTGCGCCAACGCCTGACCGGGCTGCGCACCAATGCGCTGGTAAGTACCGGTGCCTGTCTGTTCGTGCTGATGACCCAGGCGGTGCCAGGCATGGCGCCTGCCGACGCGTCGCGCGTCGCCGCCTATGTCGTGTCGGGCATCGGCTTTCTCGGTGGCGGTGTGATCATGCGCGATGGTTTCAACGTGCGCGGCCTGAACACCGCGGCCACCTTGTGGTGCACGGCTGCGGTCGGCGTGCTGTGTAGCTTGGGGCTGTTGCTGGAGGCAGCATTGGGTAGCCTGGTGGTGCTATGCGCCAATATCCTGTTGCGTGATATCGCCCAGCGCCTGGACCGACAGGACGTGGTGCCGGCCAGCGAAGTGGAACAGCACTTCGAAGTGCGCATCGTCTGCCGCGCCGAGGACGAAATCCAGGTGCGCAGCCTGATGCTGCATAGCCTGGGCGATCCGCAGCTGCGCTTGCAGTCACTGCAGAGCGAAGACCTGGACACCCCTGCGCGCCTGGAAGTGCGCGCCGAACTGCTGGGCACTGCGCAGGCACCGGCGCAACTGGAGCGGCTGGTCAGCCGGGTCAGCCTGGAAAAAGGCGTAAGCTCGGTGCGCTGGCAATTACAGCCGCAGGTGTTGGCGGCGGACTAGAACGACAGGAGTGATTCATGCTTATCCGCCCTACCCTTGAACACGATGTTCAATCCCTGCCGGACATCGAGCGTTCGGCAGCCCAGGCATTTGTCGGCTGGCCGGGACTGGCCTGGCTGGCCCAGGGTGATGTGATGGATTGCGCTGCGCACAGGGCTTTCGTCGAGGCAGGTGGTAGCTGGGTGGCTGAGGATCCTGCCGGGCGCATTGTGGGGTTTGCATGTGCCCGGCTTGTGGGCCAGGCACTGCACCTTCATGAGCTATCGGTGCGCCAGGAAGCCCAAGGAAAAGGGGTCGGCCGCCGGTTGCTGCAGCAAGTCACAGATGCAGCGCGTTGCGCAGGTGTGGGCGAGCTGACGTTGACCACCTTTGTCGATGTACCCTGGAATGCGCCTTTTTATGCACGGTTCGGGTTTGAAATTATCGATGAGGGGCTGCTGGGCGAACGACTCCGGGGCATTCTTGCCAGTGAGCACGCTCACGGTCTGCAAGGGCGATGTGCAATGCGCCTCTGCCTTGCTCGTTAGCCGTCGGCGGCGCAAAGCCAGATCACGAATCAACGCCCAGCACTACACTCCCCGCCACACAATACCGGTCCCGCCCCTGCTGTTTGGCCTGGTACAACGCCCGATCTGCCGCCGCGACCAGCGCCTCAGCAGTCACGCCCTCCCGCGCCAGGTCGCCCACTGCGATCCCCGCACTGAACGATACCCGTCCCAACGGGCTGGCCGCATGCTCCAGCATCTGTCGGTGTAACAGTTGCTGCAGCTCCTGCACCAGCGCCTCTGCCCCACGGCCATCGGTGTCGGGCAACAACAGCGTGAACTCCTCGCCGCCATAGCGCACAGCCAGGTCGGCGGGCCGCTTCAAGGCCTGTCGCAGCACCTCGGCAAAGCGCCGCAGGCAGTGGTCGCCTGCCGGGTGCCCGTAGTGGTCGTTATAGGCTTTGAAGTAATCCAGGTCGAGCATCACCAGCGCCACCGAATAGCCCTGGCGGCGGGCCCGGCGCAGCTCTGACTCGAACACCGCATCCAGCCGGCGTCGGTTACCCAGCCCGGTCAGGCTGTCGGTCAAGGCCAGCGCTTTCAGTGTCTGATGTGCCTGGAGCAGCGCCCGCTCTATGGCAATGCGCTCGCGCAACTGGCGCAGCACCACACCTGCGAACGCGGCCAGCCCGACCAGTAACAGCAACAGTACCGCCACCGATTTGATTGCATCATGCCGCCAGGGCGCGATGATCGATTCACGCGACAAGCCCGCCTCCACTACCAGCGGGTAGCTGGACAACGCGCGATAGCCATACAGCCGCGGCGTGCCATCGATCACCGCGACCGCCTCGGCTACCCCTTCTGCGGCATACGGCAGGTGGTTACGGAAAATCTCGCTGTTGGCCAGGCTGCGGCCTACCACCTGTGCCACGAACGGGCGCCGTACCAGGATGGTACCGTCGCGCTTGGCCAGCACCAACGCGCCGCGTTCGTCGATCTTGAAGTCGCCGTAGTAGCGCACGAACCATTCCACTTTGATGGTGCCCAGCAATACACCGGCGAAGCTGCCGTCGGCATATTCCAGGCGCCTGGAAATAGGAATGATCAGATCGCCGGTCGAACGGCTGCGTACCACCGAACCGATACGTACCCCCCGGTCGGTGTGGTTGCGATGGTAAGCAAAGTAGTCGCGGTCGGCGTTATTGGCGTTGGGCGGGATTGCCGGCTGATCGGTAACGATCCAGCTTCCATCCGGGCCGTAAACGAACAGCCCGTGCAACTGCGGCATGATGCGTTTGTGCTGCACCAGCAAGGCATGCAGGCGCGGCCGGTCGATGCGCTCGAAACCGTCGCCTTCCAGGCGTTCGGCCAAGGCAGCGGTAATGGCGTCGACCTGGCGGATAGCGTCCTCGGCATGCTGCGCCGTGGCCCGGGCCAGGTTGCTGACCATGTTCTCGGCATTGCTGTAGGCGTATCGGTAGTCACGCCAGATGCGCCAGCCTTCCACCAGCACAAATGCCAGCATCACTACCAACATGAAAGCCAGTACCAGGCGGAACAGCCCCACGGCGCGGCCCTCGCCTGTTAGCGCGAAAAGTCCGTCGTCATCCTGTTTCCTGGCTGCGCCCATTGGAGTCCCTGGCCATACCGCGTTCGCCGCCTTTCACTATAGTTCAGCGTCCCACCGACGAAACCGGAGGCGAAAAAGATTAAACCTTTGTCTCACCGTCACCCTCAACTGTACGCGACATTGAGGTCGCGCCACGGTTTAAGGAGTGAAGCATGAGCAATCTCTTCATCAAGCGCGTTGGTTTCTCCATGGTGTTGGGCCTGGCATCGGTGCACGCACTGGCGGCGAGCTCCGACGACTTCGTCGATGCGGCCACCGAGGCCGGCATTGCCGAAGTGGTCACCGGTAATCTGGCCAGGGAAAAAAGCCAGAATGCCGAAATCAAGACGTTCGCCCAGCAAATGGTCACTGACCACACCCAGGCCAACCAGAAACTCGGCGACATCGCCCGCAAGCTGGACATTTCCGTTCCGGACGAGGCAGCCATGACCGACAAGGTCAAGAAAATGATCCTGGAATGGCGTGGTGAGTCGTTCGACAAGTCGTACCTCAACAATCAGGTCGACGCTCACGAAAAAGCGGTGGAACTGTTCAAGAAAGAGGCTGCATCGTCCGACAAGGCCGAGCTGAAGGCCTTTGCCAGCGAAACCCTGCCTAAACTCGAACAGCACCTGGAGCATGCCAAGGCGCTTCAGGCCAAGCACGCCAAGTGAGGCTCGCCATGAGTAACGATGCATTGAAAACCGAAGTGCTTACCCGCCTGCTGCATGCGCACCCTGAAGGGCTGGGCAAGGAAGTGCTGGACAACTACCGCGGTGAGAAAGCGGTGGCCGGCATGCTGAAGACACTGCAGGAAGCAGGCCTGATCCACGACGGCAGCGTGGTAGTGGGTAGTGATCACCAGATCAGCGTGCACTACCCGATCAAGCTGTCGGCGTCGGGGGTCGAAGCAGCGCGAAAAGCTGACGCCTGAATACTCGCCCGTCGGGCCCTAAGGCCGCTATTACGGCAAACCTGCTAGCTCAATGAGCTAGCAGGACGCTGTTGGAGCGCTGGGCATAGCCGCACTCACTTGTCCTTTTCAATGTCTCTGGGCGCCTTGGCCGGCCCTTGCGGGTCCACCTGTGGGTCGTCTACATCCGGGGAATCAGGGTCGAAACCAAGGTCGTCCGGTTTATCCGACTGCTCCGTCGAGTGGGGCCCCTCTTTGCGTACTTGCTCAGAATCATGCATGGCGTTTTCTCCCGTGAGTGTCAAAGGAAGAACACGCCAGCCACGGAAAGTTTGATTAATCTCCAACGGGTGCCAGCTGTGCGCGACATTGCGCCAGCGCCTGGTCCCGTTCCTTCAACTGTTCCTCAAAGCGCTGCAATTGCCGCGCTTGTTCGGCGCACAGGTCTCGTCTGGCCTCCAGGCTCTGCGCCTGCACATCCAGCTGACGGCGCATTTCCTCGCTGGCGCCTTGAGCCTGGGCCAGGATCGTGCGCAAGCCCTGAATCTGCGCATCGCGTTGCTCCAGCAACTCGTCCTGCGCCCGGCACTCGCTGGCCGCCTGGCGGTGTTCGCCCAACAAGCGCTCGTTGTCGCGGTGCAGGCGGGTCAGTTCATCCTGCTTGACGATCATGCCCTGCTGCAACTGCCGCACTTCCACCTGCATCTGCTGCAACTGCGCTTCGTGGCGGCGCTGCTCCTGCTCGCGCTGCTCACGGCTGGCATTGCGGTAGTGCTCCAGAGCATCGCGGGCATGGCGATGCTTGTCTTCCAGCGATTTGACCTGTTCGTCCTTGTCAGCCAGACGCACCTGCAGTTCGCCCAGTGACTGGTTGAGGCTGGCACTGCGCAGCTGTTCGGCCTGCAGGGTGCTTTGTGTGGACAGCAGCTTTTCTGTCTCGGCGGCCAATGCCGCTGCATCGATTTTGTGTTGCTGATGCGCTGCAGCCAGCGCCTGCTGGGCAATCTCCAGCTGCGCTTCAAGCGTTTCCCGCTGTTGAGTGAAGTTGCTTTCGGCCTGCTCGATCGTCAGGTCGGCCTCGTCCTGCAATTGGGTTGCCAGTTGGCCGACCAGGCGGCTCAGCACATCGCTCAGCGCGGCGCCGCCTTCGGAAGCCACCGGCTGCTGGCCGTTCAACTCCTTCAGGTAACGGTGAATGGTGGTCTTGGAGCCGGTATTACCCAGCTCGATACGTATGGCATCGATGCTGGGGTTCTCGCCCCTGGCAATCAGCGCCTGACGCGCCTGCTGCACTACCACCTTGTTGATACCGCCCCGGGCCATGCTTGCTCCTACGATTTTGTACTGTGTTATGTACCATGTAATTACGTACTGATTATGGCGATATCCAATCGCTGCTGCAAACAGTTCCTGACATGGAATAATCACGGCTTATCGCATGTGATAAGCAAAATGCTGTTGTTTTCGACGCTGGCAGCCGTACGGAAGGCGCAGGGCACGACCTTGTGCCGGTTTCGCTTTGCCGCCACCATGGGCGTCCAGCACTGATCACCGACAGAAAATGAACCTGGAAAACTACAAGGCAATCGCCGACAGCATCGCCCTGCTGCTGTACCCGCACGCTGAAGTCATCGTCCATGACCTGCGCAGCCAGACGGTGGTGCACATCGCCAACAACTTCTCCCAGCGCAAGCTGGGCGATGATTCGGCGATCGATCACGAATTGGGCGATTTGCTTGACGGTGCCAACCTGGGCCCGTACGAGAAGCTCAACTGGAATGGCCAGAAGGTCCGTTCCATCAGTACCGTCCTGCGCAACGCAGATGGCGAAGCCGAGCACCTGATGTGCATCAATCTGAACGTGTCGGTACTGGAGCAAGCCCGTGTGGCGCTCGATGCGTTCTTCCAGATGGGCCGGCTGGTACCGCAACCTGACTCGTTGTTCCGCAACGACTGGCAGGAACGTATCAACACCTTCCTGCACGCGTGGCTGCAAGCGCGCAACCTGTCGCTGCAGACACTGCAGATGAAGGACAAGCGCAGCCTCGTGCAGGCACTGCACGCCGAAGGCGCGTTCGAAGGGCGAAGTGGTGCTGACTATGTCGCCAACGTGCTGAGCATGGGCCGGGCCACCGTGTACAAGTACCTGAAAGAGCTGAAGACCTAGCAGTGCGACCTTGACCGACAGGAGGTCGCCAAGCGGGCGTGCTCGTGTACTTGCCTGGCATGGATAATTATTCTACTGTGGACAAATATTCCATAAGGAGCACAGCATGCCAGCCACTACAGCTTCACCGACCTTTGCCGACAGCCTTTACCTCGATGCACTCTACGAATCCATCAAGGAAGCACACAGCGCACTGCGCCCAGCCGTCAGCATTACACCACTCACCTACAGCGCCCGGTTGTCGGCATTGAGCGGCTGCGAAGTCTTGCTGAAATGTGAACACCTGCAGCACACGGGGTCGTTCAAGTTCCGTGGCGCCAGCAACAAGATCCGCCTGCTGCCGACCGAAGTACGCAAGCGCGGGGTAATCGCTGCCTCTTCCGGCAACCACGGGCAGGCACTTGCACTGGCCGGCAAAACGGCTGGCGTGCCAGTGACTGTCTACACCGCCACTTCCGCCTCGCCATACAAACTGGAGGCGATGCGTGCGCTGGGCGCCGAAGTGCTTTGCCTGCCCACGGACCCGCTAAGTGCAGAGCTGGAGGCAGCCAGGCAAGCCAAGGCTCAGGGTGTACCGTTTGTGTCCCCCTACAACGACCTGCAAGTCATTGCCGGCCAGGGCACCATCGGCATGGAGTTGTTCGAGCAGGCACCCGACCTGGACGCGGTGTTTGTCGCCGTCGGCGGTGGCGGGATGATTGCCGGCATCGGTGCCGCCCTGCGCGTACTCAAGCCGGGTACCGAGATAATCGGCTGCTGGCCGGCGAATGACCCTGCACTGGAGCGATCCCTGAAGGCCGGAGAGATTGTCGAGGTGGACGCCCGCGAAACGCTGTCGGACGGCACAGCTGGCGGCGTCGAGCCCGGCGCTGTCACCTTGCCGCTGTGCCAGGCGTTGCTCACCGATACCGTACTGGTCAGCGAAGACGAAATTCGCGCCGCCATGCGCGTTATCGCCAGCACTGAACGCTGGATCATCGAAGGCGCTGCAGCGGTTGCGGTCGCCGGCATGCAAAAGCTCGCCGAGCGCTATCAGGGCAAACGTGTCGCAGTGATCCTGTGCGGCCGTAACATCGTGCTGGAAAAATTCCTCGAGGCCGTGCAATGAAAGTCTTCAGCGAGGCGCAGATCACCGCCAGCTTCAATCCCGAGCTGGCGGTTAGCCTGCTGGAAGAAGGCTTCATCGCCTACTCCAACGGCAAGGTCCAGGTGCCGCCCGTGCAGGCCTTCGCATTTCAAGCGGCGAACGGTGACTGCTGCGTGAAATCGGCCTACATCGAAGGCAGCCCTACCTTCACCGTCAAGCTTTCAACCGGTTTTTATGACAACCCTTCCAAGGGCCTGCCGAGCAACGATGGCCTGATGCTGGTGCTCTCGGCGCTCACCGGGCAGCCGCTGGCACTGCTGCAGGACCAAGGCTGGCTGACCGCGATGCGCACCGCGCTGGCCGGGCGTATTGCTGCCCGGCTGCTGGCACCGGCCGAGGTCAAGGCCATTGGCATCCTCGGCACCGGCATGCAGGCGCAGATGCAGCTTGAACAGCTGCGCGCCGTTACCGATTGCCGCCAGGCCATTGTCTGGGGCCGGCATGAAAACGGGCTTGTGGCCTATGCAGCATTTGCCCGTGAACTGGGCTTTGAGGTTCGCACCACACGGGATGCGGCAGAGGTCGCGGGCGCGGCAAACCTGATTGTCTGCACCACCCCTTCCCGCCAGGCGCTGCTGCACAGCGAGTGGGTCCAACCGGGTACGCATATCACTGCCGTCGGCGCCGATGCACCCGGCAAGCAGGAGCTGGACCCGGCACTGGTGGCCAGGGCAGACCGCATCATCGTCGACTCGGTCGCCCAGTGCAGCCAGTACGGCGAAGTGGCTCACGCGCTCGAGAGCGGTCAGCTACACGCGAACCAGCTGATCGAGTTGGGTGCGCTGTTGGCCGGCCGCACCAAAGGGCGCGAGCACGACGGCCAGATCACCCTGGCAGACCTGACCGGCGTGGCTGTGCAGGATGCTCAAATTGCGAGCTGCGCCCTGGCTGCACTGAGCACCTGAAGCCATAGCGAAGTCAGAGCAAACGCTGCACCTGTGCCGGCGTACGCTGCATCAGCACCTTGCCATTGCGTACCGACACCAGTGCATGCCCCTGGGTACGGACCATTTCGTAATCATCAGGCGCCGACAACAGCAACAGGTTCGCCGGCCGCCCCACCTCGATGCCATAGCGCTCGCCAAGGTTCAAGGTGCGGGCGCTGTTATCGGTGACCAGGTCAAGGCAACGCTGCAGGTCTTCGTAGCCGAGCATGTGGCAGATGTGCAGGCCGGCTTCAAGAATGCGCAGGATGTTGCCATTGCCCAACGGGTACCACGGGTCGACGATGGAATCCTGGCCAAAGCACACGTTCATCCCGGCACGGTCGATCTCGGCAACACGGGTGACGCCACGGCGTTTGGGGTAGTTGTCAAAACGCCCTTGCAGGTGAATGCTCTCGGTCGGGCACGACACGAAGTTGATGCCCGACAGCTTTAGCAGGCGGAACAGCTTGTAGCAGTAGGCATTGTCATACGAGCCCATGGCCACGGTATGGCTGGCTGTCACCCGGGCCCCCATGCCCCGCACCCGGGCCTCTTCGGCCAGCACTTCAAGAAAACGTGATTGCGGGTCATCGGTCTCGTCGCAGTGCACGTCCACCAGGCAACCGGTACGCTCGGCCAGGTCCATCAGGAACTTCACCGACGACACGCCCTGGTCGCGGGTATTCTCGAAATGCGGAATGCCGCCGACCACATCGGCGCCGATGGCCACCGCTTCGGTCATCAGCGCCCGGCCGTTGGCGTACGACTCGATCCCCTCCTGCGGGAAGGCGACAATCTGCAAATCGACCAGTTCGCGCACTTCGTCACGCACTTCGACCATAGCCTTGAGCGCGGTGAGTTTCGGGTCGGTCACATCGACGTGGGTGCGCACATGCTGGATTCCGTGGTCCACCAGCATGCCGATGGTCTTTTTCGCGCGTGCCTTGATGTCTTCATGGGTGGTGATTTCCTTGCGCTCGGCCCAGCATTCGATGCCTTCGAACAGGGTACCGCTCATGTTCCACCGGGGCTCGCCGGCAGTCAGTGTGGCGTCGAGGTGGATATGCGGTTCGACAAAGGGCGCCACCACCAGGTTTTGCCCTGCGTCCAGCTCATGGGCGGCAACGGGCGCCACCACCTCGGCCTGCGGCACGATGGCGGCAATGCGCTCGCCGTTCAGTTCGATGCGGAACAGGCCAGGCTTGCCGCGCAGCCGTGCGTTGATGATGTTCATGCTGTTACTCCTTGCCGTGGGCTTCGCTCATGCGCCATACCAGCATGGCGACCGAAGCATTCATGCGAAAAAGCGGGTCATCAATGGACTGCCCGCTCAGTTGTTCGATGCGCTGGATGCGCTGATTGATGGTGTTGCGGTGCAGCCCTAGCCGCTGTGCAGCCTTGAGGCCGTTGCCGTTTTCCATGAGCAAGGCGTCGAGGGTGTGCACCAGAGCATTGGCCTGCTTGCGGCCAGGGGCGATCAACGGGCCAAGCGTACGGCTGACGAAATCGTCGATCAGCGAGCGGTCGACGATACCTTGCAGCAGGCGCAGCACGCCCAGTTCGCTGAAGTTGCAATAGCCGTTGGCTGGGCGCAGGTGCTGCGCGACGTCCAGGGCCTGACGCGCCTCGTTGAGGGCCTGACGATAGTGCGCGCAATCGTCGGCGACGCTCGACAAACCCATGTGCAAACTCAGTTCACCCGTCGTGGCCTGCAGCTGCCGGTAAAGCGCAGCCAACGTCTCAGGCAGATCGTGTGTATCGGCCAGCAGCAACACGAACAGATCACCCGGCAGCTGCGCGGTAACGCTGCCTGGCCGTTGGCGGCACCAGGCTTCGAGCTGGTCTTCCAGGGCCTGCCGGGTAGCTTGCCAGGTACGCTCGCCGTGGGCCAGCCCGTGGCGCTCGAACAAACCGTCCACGCCTGCCAGGCGCAAAGCCAGCAAGCGACGCGGCTCGTCCAGTGCCAGCTGTAGGTGCGTTGCGCGCTGCCGGGCAATCGCCAGGCTCGGGTAGTCGCCAGTGAGCAGCTGGCCAAGGATATCGTGACGCGAGCGGCGTACCTGGCTCATCTGCACCAACGCCGTGCCGATCAGGTGGGTAACCACCACCATCTTCAACGCGTAGGGCTGCTCGATCAACGGCATGCCAAGTTGCTCGGCTTGTGCGATGACAGACGCCGGGACGCTCTGGATAAAGCTGCCGCCGGTGAGGATCACCATGCCGGCGATGCCCACGGCGTCGCCGTCTTCCAGCAGGCTCAACAGGTTGGCCTCGCCGCGCGGGTGGTTGATGCCGGTAACGAACACCAGTTCACCGCCCATTACCCATTCAGCGATGCCTTCGTTTTCCGCCACATACGGCCAGCGCACCCGCCGCTGAAGGTTACGTGCCCCGGCCAGCACACGCATCTCGTGCAGGCCAGGCAACTGCAGGATCTCGTCCAGCGCCAGGCTCACGGCTCCACACCTGCCTGGCCCGGCGCCCGGCGGCGTGCGCCCAGTTCGAGCATGACGATGTAGCACAGGGCCGAGGCGCCTATACCCACCAGCGGAGCGACCCAGGGCGAGGCGTACGCCAACACTGCGCCCACGGCATAGGCAAACAGCCCGGTGAAGTTGTAGCGTGGCAGGCTTGCGGTGCCCAGTGCCGGGTATTGGCCGCGGTGTCGGTACCAGAAGTCAGCCATGATCACCCCGCCCACCGGTGGAATGATCGACCCCAGCAGCACCAGGAACGGGATCAGCATTTCGTACATGCCACCAATCGCCAGCACAATGCCAACCCCGGCCGCCACCAGCGTTGCCGTGCGCCGGCGCTCACTGCGCAGCAAATGGCAGGCGGCCGCCGACACGTTGTAGATGGTCGGCCCCTGAATGGTCCACAGGTTCAGGCACAGCATCACTACCGCCGCGAACGACAGGCCCTGCAGCATCATTACTTCGACAATATCGGCCTGTTGGTAAACCATCGCGCACCAGGCACCGGCCACCACCATCAGGCCGTTGCCAAGCAAGAATGCCACCACGCTGGCGATCACCGCCACCCGGCTGCTACGCGACAGCCGTGTCCAGTTGGTCGCTTGGGTGGCACCACTGGCGAAGGTGCCGAACACCATGGTCACTGCTGCCGAAAAGGTCATGGTCTCGTGCGGCACTACTGCAGCCAGGCCGGCAAAGCCACCGGCATCGCGGGTGGCGATGTACATCGACACCAACAGCAGCACGAACATCAATGGCACCGACACGCGCGACAGCACGTCCAGCCCCTTGAAGCCGATGATGGCAGTAATGCTGAAACCCAGCCCGAACAGCACCATCAACGGTAAACCGAAGCCTTCCGCCAACCCCAACAGCTTGACCAGCACGATGGCCACCGTGGCCGTACCCCAGGCGTACCAACCCAGTTCAGCGAAACCCAGCAGAAAGTCCGAGAGCCGGCTACCTGCCTCGCCGAAACAGAAACGCCCCATCAGTACGGTATTCAGCCCGCTGCGCGAAGCGATGAATGCCAACGCTGCGGCATACATCGCCAGCAGGCTGTTGCCGACGGTGGCCACCCACAACATGTCGACAAAATTGAAAGCCATGCCCAGCTTGCCGCCGGCGAACATCGTGCCGGTGAAAAAGGTAAAGCTGAACAAGACCATGGCAATCGGCAGCAGGCCCTTGCGGGCAGACTGCGGGGCTTCGCTGAGGGGATATTCGCTGGGTGAGCTCATTGCACGGGGGCTCCGGGTGATAGTTGGGAGCTGGAAGAGCAATATGCGGGCCGCTTTTTCGAGGGCCGAAACCCGGAATCAAATCGGGCAGGCAGCCCAGAAGGTGATGTGCACTGTGAACATTAAAGTCGCATTTCGGCGTTATGAAGGTGTGCTGAACGACTTATTTTGAGGCATTCATGCACCAAAGCGGGCTTGGGCTGGGTAGGATTCACCCAGACGACCAAGCACTTTGGGGCTGCTGCGCAAGCCATCGCCGGCAAGCCGGGCGGCCCCGGGGGCTACGCCACCCCGTCCAGGCCCATCTGCCAGAAGTCTGCCTCCAGGCTGGATGCCTGGCCAAAGATCCCCACCAACTCGGCAAACCGCTGCTCGGTCATGCTCCGCGCTGCCAGCTCATCCAGGTGCTTGCGCGCTGCGGCCGCCACCCCTTGGTAGCCTTCACCGGCATACTCGCCAATCCACTCGCGGTACGGGTGATTGCTCAAATCGCCAATCCGATCGGCCAGGGTCCGGCCGATTTCGGCATAGCCGATCACGCAGGGTGCCAGGGCCACATGCAGCTCCAGCAGGTCGCCGGCAGCGCCGCAGTCCAGCACGTAGCGCGTGTACGCCACGGTGGCCTGGTGCTCCGGCGCGGCCTCGATATCGGCCTGGGTCAGCCCCCAGCGGGCGCACAGGCGCAAGTGCAGGTCGGTTTCATCCAGAATCGCCGCCAACCCGGCCTGCGCCGCGCGGATGTCGGCCGGGCGCCGGCTCTTGTAGGCCGCCAGTGCCCAGGCGCGGGCGAACTGGATGAGGAACAGGTAATCCTGTACCAGGTAGGTCCGGAACGCTTCCTCGCTCAGCGTGCCCTCGCCCATCTGCCGCACAAAGTCATGGTCTACGTAGCTGTGCCACTGTTGGGTGGCTACGGCCTTGAGGCGCTCGAAGATATCCATGCTCATTTGCCCTCCGGGTAGACGGCATCGAAGAAGGCCAGCTCCAGCGCAACGGTGCGCTGGTAGAAATCGCTCGCCAGTGCGGCTTCCCGCGGGCCGACACGGTCCAGCTCAGACTGCAGGAAGGCAACAAAGGCCTGGAATGCCGGGTTGTTGTGCAGGGTGATCCACTCGGCATGGACAAAATTGTCCGGCATCGGCTTGGGTGCCTTGAGCGCCCAGTCGAGGTAAAGGCCTTCGGCAACGTTGAGCACTGCCAGCGCCGCTGCATAGGAGCGGGTCGCTGCCGCTTCACGCATGATCGCCTTGAACCCCGCGGTTGGCACGGTATCGGCGGGTGCGCTGCGTTGTGCGGGGCTCACGTCCAGGGCCTCGAAAGCACGCAGGAAGTAGGTGTTCTCATCGCTGGAAATCATCCCGGCAAAGCAGCCGAAGCGCAGACGCGCCTCGAACGTATCGGCGGTCGCGATGGCCGCACCCAGCAAGGTCAGGAAACTGTCGAGAAAGCGATGGTCCTGCACCAGGTAGTCGACCATGATCGGGTCCGGCAGGCTGCCGTCGCACAATTGGGTCACGAAACGGTGGCCAACGGCCGCCGACCAGGTCGGCTCGCTTTGGCGACGCAGGGACTGGCTGAAACGTTCGGTCATGTTGCTGTCCTTGATGTAGGTGACAGCGAGACCTTGGCAGTTGGCATGGGCGGGCCTCGCAGTGAGGCCGGCAAAAAGGCAGGTTACAAGCCCCATCCCTTCGCCGGCATGATCCGGAGCAGGTTCGAAGGGTCACCGCGCTGCTGCTTGCAGCGGTTTCTCAGCCCTTTGCCGGGCTCCCCTTGGTGGCGAACAGGTATACCCCAGCGGATCGAGGCTGTCACGCCCCCAATCCACCCAATCAGGGGGCATTGGGTCACCCGCTTGTGGGGATTTATACCCATTCTTGACGCTCCGTCATCTAGCGCACGTCAGGCGCCACAAGGATATGTTTAACAAAGCATTACTCGGATATCTGTTGGCACAGCCGTTGCTCAAGGCCTTTTATCGGGCAAAACGCCATTGATGGCTAGAAGCCATAAAGCCGCGAGCGAGGCACAAGGCAATGAAAACACCTGCCGTGATCCACCCTACCAGGCACGCATTCCAGCTATCTTCGGTCACTGCGCTGATGCTCAGCCTCGGACTGATCACGGCCATGGCCGCCCCCATGGACGACAACAGTCAGCCGCCGCCGACCGACTCATCGGCCTATACCGACCAGCCGGCTGACCCGACCCCGGCTTTGCTCAACCTGAACACTTTGCCAGAAGCCAACCAAGGCTCACTGGAGCTTATCAACGGCGTGTACGGTGACCGCAATACAGTGCGCACCGATAACGTGCTGCCGCCAGCCTTGCAAACCTCGGACAGGTACCCCACCAACGGCAAACCCAGCCCATTGTTCGGTGCGCAACCCTTCACGCAGCAACTGTTGTTGTTCGAAGAGTTCGGGCCAGAAAAACTGGACCCGACACTGCCGCGGCCCGACCTTGGCTTCCCAGTGCCCACCCTCGGCGCGGCACCCGCGCAAGACCCTAACGTAGTGGCCCGCAGCGGTCCTAACGGCACTGCGCTGGAGGCCTTCCTCAAACAACCTGGCCTATACCCCTTCCCGACCCAGTACTCCAATGTGCTGGACCGCAACCCCTGGAAGGCGCAGATCGAGATGTTCCTCAACCGCCAGCCGGTCGGTTCGCCTGCTGAAGGCCGGCCACCAGGAAAAGGCTGGTCGCACCAGCGCTGGAACGAGTTCTACCCGCAGGCGGCGTTCAAGACTGCCCAGGCCGGTGCGCGGATCAACCTCGGGCTGCGTGACCGCAAACAGCTGCACAACTATGCGGTTGGCGAGTTCGCCCCCGGCGGCCTGTATTACCAGACCTCCGACATCCCGACCACACTGGGCACCACCAAGGGCATCGACACACGCTTTCACCCGAACATGCCCTTGCAGAACCACAAGTCGCTGTGGACATTCGACGGCACCTTCCCGGCCAAGCTGTTGATGGTGCGCTACGGCCAGCCGATCCTGATGCGCCATTACAACGCCCTGCCGATCGACCCCTCGGCCAACGGCGGCTTTGGTCTGCACACCCTCTCCACCCACGAGCACAACGGCCACTCCCCGGCCGAGAGCGATGGCTTTGCCAATGCCTACTTCTTCCCGGGCCAGTACTACGACTACCGTTGGCCAGTGCAACTGGCCGGGTATGACACCATCAACACCCGTGCCCAGGACCCGCGTGCCGCCTTCCCCTGCTCACCGGGCGAAACCCTGTTCGTCAATGACGCCACGCCGGGCCTTAAAACCTGCCAGAACGGCAGCATCAAGATTCGCGGTGACTGGCGTGAAACCATGAGCACGCACTGGTTCCACGACCACATGATGGATTTCACGGCGCAGAACGTCTACAAGGGCAACGCCGTGATGATGAACTACTACAGCGCCCTGGACCGCGGTAACGAAGCCCTGCAGGATGGCGTAAACCTGCGCTTCCCCAGCGGCTCGGGCATGCCGTGGGGCAACCGTGACTATGACGTCAACCTCATGATTGCCGACAAGGCCTGGGATGCCAACGGCCAGCTGTGGTTCAACCCGTTCAACACCGATGGCTTCCTCGGTGACCAGATACTGGTCAACTGGCAGTACCAGCCCAAGCTCAAGGTGCGGGCGCGCAGCTACCGCTTCCGTATCCTCAACGGCTCGGTATCGCGCTACTTCAAGTTTGCCGTGGTGCGGGAAATTGTTGGTACCAGCGGTGAGTTCAAAGGCCCCGCCGGCTCCAACCTGTCGTATGCCCGGGTGCCGTTCCACATGATCGCCAACGACGGCAACATCATGGAACACGCCGTGCCATTCGACGGCACCATGGATCTCAACGGTGACGGCAACCTGCAGGACAACAACGGCATCCTGCCGCTCCAAGCCATCGCCGAGCGCTATGACATCATCATCAACTTTGCCAAGAACGGCATCAAGGCAGGCGACAAGCTGTACTTCGTCAACCTCCAGGAGCACCGCACCGGCAAGGGCCCGGAAGCTATCATTGCGCTGGCCGACGTGCTGTCGGGAAAATACAAGGCGGTGATCAAGCAGACCAGCAAAGGCCCGCAGTGGGACAACGGCGACCCCGCAGTCGGCAAGTTCTTGCAACTGCTGGTACAGCCTTATACCGGCCAGGACCTGAGCATGGACCCGGTGGCCTATGAGCCAGCCAAGCCAGGCAAGGCCGCAGGCCTGAAAATGCTACCGCTGCCAATTGACCGAAACTCCGCCGCCGACCTGGCCAAACTCAAGGATGCCCGCCATCGCGAGTTCATCTTTGGCCGCTCCGACGGCACCGACACCAAGCCGTGGACCATCAAGACCGATGGTGGCTTCGGCTATAGCATGGACCCACGACGCATCACTGCTGCACCGCAATTGGCCAATCAGTCTACTGACGGTGGTTTCAGCGGGGACGGCACCCTGGAAGTGTGGAAAATCATCAACGGCGGCGATGGCTGGAGCCACCCGGTGCACGTGCACTTCGAGGAAGGCGTGATTCTGAGCCGTGACGGCAAGGCGCCACCAGAATGGGAAAAATGGGCGCGCAAGGACGTGTACCGCATCGGGCCGGAGACCGAATCTTCGGAAGAAGTGGAAATGGCCATCCGCTTCCGCGAGTTCGCCGGTACCTACATGGAGCACTGCCACAACACCCAACATGAGGACTCGTCGATGCTGCTGCGCTGGGACGTTGAGCACCCGGGGCAGTTCCAGGTGATGCCGACCCCGCTGCCAGGATGGGATGGCGTGCGATACATGGCTTCGGTGGGCTTGCCGACCTTCCGTACCAAAGGCAATGACGACAATGACGACTCGGCCAACAAGCCCCCCGTCGCAGCCAATGACAGTGCAGCCACTACCGCTGGCAAGCCAATTACCCTGAACGTGCTGGCCAACGACACCGATCCGGACGGCAACGTACCGCTGACCGTGACCGGCCTCAGCCAGCCAGACTTCGGCCAGGGTTCAGTCAGCACGGGCGGCACCACGGTGGTTTATACCCCACCTGCCACGGTCACCACGCCGTTCACTGCCAGCTTCAACTACACGGTGCGTGATGCCAAAGGGGCCGAGTCGGTAACCCCGGCCACAGTCAGCATCGCCGTGAGTGCGGCGGCAGCGATTGACCAGATCCAGGTCACCAGTGCCACGGTGCAGGTGCGCAGCGGCAACCGCTTCACCTGGGATGTGCAAGGGACCACCACGGTGGCCACGGGCAACAGCATCACTGTGACTGTGGCAACTACCGGCGGCCCGGTCAGCCTGGGTAACGCGACGCTGACAGCTGCTACTACGGGTGCCCGTTGGCGGGTAACGGTGACCACCACCGGCTTCGGTCCGGCCACGCCGGCAACGGTCACGGTGAAATCGGCGCTGGGCCAGACGGTGACTGCACCAGTCAGATATCAGTGAGTGCACCGCTCCCACAGAAATCGCGCAGCCGCGAGCGCTGTGAAGGTTCTGTGGGAGCGGCCGTGCCCGCGAAGGGCTGCACACCATCGAGGACCCTATCATGCCTGGCTCATGGCGTTTCCTGCTGGTACTCGCGGTATTTGCCGCCAGCATCCCGTTCTGGCCACTGCAACCGCAAAAACCGGTCGCTGAAGCAAGCGCGAGCCCTTGGGGCGCCGACTACTTCCCCAACATCCCCCTGCTCACCCAAGACGGCGAGAAGGTGCGTTTCTTCGACGACCTTATCAAGGACAAGGTGGTCGCCATCAACTTCATCTTCACCGGCTGCACTGACTCCTGCCCGGTGGAAACCGCGCGGTTGCGCCAGGTGCAAAAGATTCTGGGTGACCGGGTCGGCAAGGACATATTCCTCTATTCCATCAGCATCGACCCCTACAACGACACCCCCGCCACCCTGAAGCGCTACGCCGAAAAATTCGGCATCGGCCCTGGCTGGACGCTGCTCACCGGCGAGCCCGACGACATCGAGCAATTGCGCCGTAGCCTGGGTTTGTGGATAGACGGCCTGGAAAACGGCCGCTCCAAAGACCACAACCTGAGCCTTATCATCGGCAACCAGGCCACCGGCCGCTGGATGAAGGCCTCGCCCTTCGAAAGCCCGTACATCCTCGCTGACCGGCTGGGCAACAGCTTGCACAACTGGAAGCAGGCCAGCGCCATGAACAATGATTATGCCCAGGCCCCCGAGATACGTTCGCCCAGCAGTGGCGAGCAGATTTTCCGTACGCGTTGTTCTTCCTGCCACACCTTGGGCAACACCGAGCCAGGCCAGCCAGGTATCGGCCCCGACCTGCTGGGCGTAACCCGCCAGCGTGACGCCAACTGGCTGACCCGCTGGCTGAAGGAGCCCGACCAGATGCTGGCCGAGAAAGACCCACTGGCCATGCTGCTGTATGAGCAATATAACCGCCTGGCCATGCCCAACATGCGCCTGGGCGATGCCGAAGTCAGCGCATTGATGAGCTATATCGAGGAAGAAACCGCGCGCCTGCAAACACCTGTCGCGAATAGGGAAAACCCTTAAAGGCGATTAGCCATTAGTCATCAACCTGTCATCTCCTTGTCGTATTTTTTGAGCATCACCCAGGGTCGGGAACTGTCAGCAGTGATACGCCGTTCGCTTTCATCCGCCAGCCTCCTGCGACTGCTGATCCTGATGCTCTGTGCAGCCACCCTGGCCTTTCTCTGGGGGCTGCACATCACGCAGAAAGCCGCCGCCCGCCAGGACGCGCTGTCGGCCAAGGCCGCCGAGCACCTGAACCTGGCCAGCATCGTCGGTGAAAGCCTGCGCCAGCTGGTCGACCGCGCCCAGGCCGTTGGCCGGGTCACCCAGGACGACATGAAGGTGCTACGCCAGGGCAACTTCAGCCTGGCGCGGATACTGGCCGAGGACCCGGTGTTCAAGCGCATGAGCCTGTACGACCGGCAAGGCCGGCTGTTGTCAGCCAGCCATACCGACGAAGCTTCCGCACTGCCCGAGGACTGGTTACGCCAGCTGCAACTGCACGTTGCCCGCTATGGTTTCCAGCCCTTTCTGCCCAGCGTGCAGGCGCCGGACCAGCAGGCCACCCTGCCCAACTGGCGCCTGCCGTTTCTGCTGCCGTTGACCGACCTGCCAGGCCGCGAAATCGAAAACATCCTGGTGGTGCAGCTGGACATCGGCTACCTGGCGGTGCTGTTCCAGCATATCGACCTGGGCAGCAGCGGGCTGGTGCGCCTGCTGCAGGATGACGGGCTGGAGCGGCTGCGCATAGACACCAGCGGCGTAGTGGTGGCCGGCGACGGGTTGCAGCCTGAACTGCCGGATACCGGCAGCGACGCGGGCATGCTGACCCAATACGCGGCCGGCGACGCGTACCAGAGCCTGTACCGACATGTGCCAAAGCGCGGGTTCAGCATAGTGGTCAGCCAGCGCCAGGATGAAATCCTCGCACCTTCGACCCTGGCCTATTCCCGGCAATTCTGGTTGAACCTGAGCATGACGCTGATGATCATCGCCAGCCTGCTGTGGACCTTGCGTCTGCTGCGCAAGCGGCAAGAGGCCTTCAGCGCCCTGGAACATGCCCAGCAGGTCAACCAGCAGCTTATCGGCCGCCTTGAGGACGAACACCGGCGCAGCAGCCATGCCGCCGCCACCGACCACCTCAGCGGGCTGCACAACCGCCGCCAGTTCGTCGAGGTGGCCGGTCAGGCGCTGACCCGCCAGCGTGGCAAGCGCCGGTTGATGGCAATCCTGTTCATCGACATGGACCGCTTCAAGTCGATCAACGATTCGCTCGGGCACAAGATCGGCGACCTGCTGCTCCAGGCCGTAGCCGGGCGCATCCAGCGTTTGCTGGAGCCCGGTGACGAGGCGTCGCGCTTTGGCGGCGACGAATTCGTGGTGTTGCTGGCGGGTGAGCGCAGCGAAGACCAGATCAATGCCTGGGTCCGTGAACTGGTCCAGCGCTTGTCGGCCACTTATGCCCTTGACGGCCAGGAGGTCAACACCAGCCCGAGTGTAGGCGTGAGCATCTGCCCACGCGACGGCCAGGACATCGACAGCCTGATCCGCAGTGCCGATGCCGCAATGTATTCGGCCAAGCAGGCCGGCCGGGCCCAGTACCGCTTCTTCGACCCCTCGCTGAACCTGGCCGACATCCAGGCCTTTACCCTTGAACAGGCCTTCGGCAGCGCCTTGGCCGAGCGCCAGTTCGTGCTGCACTACCAGCCGCAGATCCGCCTCGACACCCAGCAGGTACTGGGCTACGAAGCGCTGGTGCGCTGGGACCACCCCGAGTTCGGCCTGCTGTACCCGGACCGCTTCATCGACCTGGCAGAGCGCAGCGGCTTCATTGTCGATCTGGGCTGGGAGGTGTTGCGCCTGGCCTGCGAGGCGCTGGCAGACTGGGACGTACAGGGCCGCGGAACGCGGCTGGCCGTCAATGTCTCCGCCCTGCAACTGCGCCAGGGCGACTTCGCCATGCGGCTGCTGAACGAACTGCAAAGGTATGCCATCGCCCCGCAGCGGCTGGAGCTGGAAATTACCGAAACCACCATCCTCGACCCCGAAGGTACGGCCGTGGAGCACCTGCATACCCTGCGCGGCGCCGGCCTGGGCATCAGCCTGGATGATTTCGGCCGTGGCTACGCCGGCTTCGCCCATCTGCATTCGCTGCCATTGAGCAAGCTGAAGATCGACCGCTCGCTGATCGCCCCGCTGTCCAACAGCCCTGATGACAGCCCAATCGTGTCCTCCACCATCATCCTGGCCAAGCGCCTGGGCCTGGAAGTGGTTGCCGAAGGCGTGGAAACCCGCGAACAGGTGGTGTGCCTGAAGCTTGCCGGTTGTGATATCGCCCAGGGCTACCACTTCAGCCGGCCACTGTCGCCGGCGCAGTTGCGCGACTACCCGCCCTTCAATGGCGTCGAGGAGAAAGCATGCGTGTAATGCCAACCCTGGCGCTGACCCACTGACCCCAGCTGACGCTCCTACAGAGACCGCGCTGGCATGCAATATCCCTTGATTCGGTTTATCGTGTGCCCATTACCCATCGACACCCGTACCATGACCGATATCGAGCGCTACCTTCGCGCCGCCACCCGCGACAACACCCGGCGCAGCTACCAGGCTGCCATCGAGCACTTCGAAACCCACTGGGGCGGTTTTCTCCCGGCCACTGCCGAGAGCATTGCCCGCTACCTGGCCGACCACGCCGACCAGCATGCCGTCAGCACCCTGCGCCAGCGCCTGGCTGCGCTCAGCCAATGGCACGTCGCCCAAGGCTTCCCCGACCCGACCAAGGTGCCGCTGGTGCGCCAGGTGCTCCGCGGTATCCGCACCCTGCACCCGACGCCGCCCAAGCAGGCAGCCCCGCTGTTGTTGCAGCACCTGCAAACTGCGGTGACCTGTTTTGAAGAGGAGGCCCGCCAGGCCCGTGAACATCACGACCTGGCCGCCCTGCGCCGGGCCCGCCGTGACAGTGCGCTGCTGTTGCTGGGTTTCTGGCGTGGCTTTCGTGGTGATGAACTGGCGCGCCTGCGCATCGAACATATCAAGGCCGAAGCGGGTGTCGGTATCACGTTGTTCCTGCCGCGCAGCAAGGGCGACCGAGAAGCCCTGGGCGTGCAACACCGCACCCCTGCTCTCAAGGCCTTGTGCCCGGTCACGGCCTACCTGCAATGGCTGGAGGTCGCCGGCATTGCCCATGGGCCGGTGTTCCGCAAGCTCGACCGCTGGGGCAACCTCGGTGACAGCGCGCTCAACAGCAACAGCCTGGTCGGCTTGCTGCGGCGCATGCTGGAGCGTGCCGGGGTACCGGCGGCGCTGTATACCGGCCACTCGCTACGGCGTGGCTTCGCCACCTGGGCAACCGCCAATGGCTGGGAACTGAAATCGCTGATGAGCTACGTGGGTTGGAAAGACGCCAAGTCGGCCTTGCGCTATATCGACTCGGCGCAGCGCTTTGGCGAATTGGCCGTTTTACCGGCCGGCCAGACGCAACTGCTTATTCCTTGAAGCTGTGCCGGGCAACGCCGCCAGTTTCCGGGCGGATGGCATACAGGTCGCCAGCATCGGGGTAATGGTGCAGCTCTTCCGGGCTCATGTCGAAGCGCGCGGTGCTGATGTACAAGGTGTTCAAGCCCGGCCCTCCAAAGCAGCAACTGGTGGGGCACGGTACCGGCATCAACACCTGGTCGGTCAGGTGGCCGTGGCGGTCGTAACGCAGCAGGCAGCTGCCATGGTACTGGCACACCCACAGCCCGCCTTCGCGGTCCAGCGCCAGGCCATCCGGCCGCCCCAGTTCAGCGGGGGTTTCGGCAAACAGCGTCACCGCACCCAGTCGGCCTTCGACGAGGTACTCGGCGCGGTAGATGGCGCGCGCCGCCGAATCGACGAAGTACACCGTATGGCCATCCTGCGACCAGGCAAGGCCGGTGGGCAAGGCCATGTCGTCGTGGATCACCTGGTCGTTCAACTGCCCGTCGAAGCGGAACAGCGCCCCGGTATTGCCGCTCAAGGCCTCGTCCATCAGCCCGGTAACGAAGCGTCCTTGCGGGTCGCAGGCGCCGTCGTTGAAGCGGTAGGTTGAACGCGGGTGGACAGATGCAGAATGCTGGAGCACCTTGCGCGCCGGTACATCGAAGATGGCCACGCTGGCATCTTCTGTGAAAATCAGGTTGCCCCGGTCGGTTAGCGCCAAGGCGCCAATGCGCGCGGCTGACGCGTAAACGCTGTGAACTTCGCCGTCCGGTGTCAGGCAGTTGATGCGCCCGCCAGAAATATCAACGAAGTACAATGCGCCGCTGCGCTCATCCCAGACCAGGCTTTCACCCAGGTCCGCGCGCGTGTTGGCGACTTTGACCGGCACGTAGTTGCATTCCTTGATGCGGTTCCAGCGCTCGGCCACTTCCGCCAGGTCGGCGGCCTGCACACGGCCCAGGTCCCGGGGGTAGCTGACGCCGCTGTTTTCGTTGAAGCGGGTGGCGGTGAACTGGCCGTTGCTGGCGCGCAAGATGTAGCCGGTGTCATGGCACAGCGCACTGGCCAGGTACAGCACGCCAGGCGTAACCCACTCGGGCTTCAGCTCTTCTGGCGGTTGGCTGATGCCCCACATGCGGGTCTTGGCCACCGGCGATATGGCATTGACCAGGATGCCGTGCTCCTGGCCCTCCATGCTCAGGGCGTTCATGATGCCGACCTGGGCCATCTTGCCGGCGGCATAGGCCACCAGCCCAGGCTGCGCATAGCGCTGGTACATGGCACGGTCCGAGGTGGTCAGCACTACCCGTGGCGCTGCGGAGCGCTTGAGGTGGGGCCAGGCATGCTTGGCCAGCCACACGGGCGCATGCACATTGATGCCCAGCGCGCGTTGCAGGAAGGCGGATTCATGATCTTCGATACGCTGGTAATCGACCCAGCCGGCATTGTGGATGAGGATATCCAGCGCGCCAAACTGCTCGATGGCCAGCTCGACCAGTTGCTTGCAGGCGCCCTCGTCCTCCAGTTGCCCGGCGTGCCCAACCACCGCAAAGCCTTTGCCACGCATGGCCGTCAGTGCGTGTTCGAGTGCCGAAGCGTCCTGCCCTTGCCCCGATCGGTCGGTGCCCAGGTCGCTGATGACGACCTGCGCGCCACGTTCGGCCAACGCCATGGCATAGGCCAGGCCCAGGCCTTGTGCGGCACCGGTGATGACCGCAACTTTATTGTGAAAAGGGTCTGTAACGGGCATTTCTGGCTACCTTCAATTCTCCTTTTTACGATATCAACAAACAAATCTATGACTTAATATTAAAAGCATGCACCTTTGATATCTCAGGGATATCACCGACGAGTAGCCACGCTGCAGGGATAGTGGATGATCGAAACACGTTTGCTCAGGCAGTTCATCGCTGTGGCCGAAGAATTGCACTTTCACAAGGCCGCCGAGCGCCTGCACATGGCGCAACCACCGCTGAGCCAGGCGATCAACCGCCTTGAAGAAAAACTGGGCTTCAGCCTGCTGCTGCGCAACAAGCGCGGGGTGCGCCTGACCGCAGCGGGTGCGGCGTTTCTGGACACGGCCTACCGCACGCTGGCTGAGCTGGAACAGGGGATCGAGTACGCCCGCAGTGTATCTGCGGGGGGCAGCGGCAAGCTGACCATCACGGCCATTTCCATCGCCTATTACGACTCGCTGCTCAGCAGCTTGCGCCGTTTTCGCGAGACTTATCCGAACGTGCAGTTAACCATCCGCGAGATGCCATCGGCGTCACAAGCCAAGGCTTTGCTGGCCGGTGAGGCAGATATCGGTTTCATGCGCAGGCTGCCGCTGCCGGCTGGCACCCTTGAAGCACGGTTGTTGCTTGATGAACAGATCGTCATGGCCTTGCCCGCCAGCCACGCGAAAGCGCAACAGGGGGAAGTCGACCTGCGCGAGTTTGCCGATGAGGATTTCGTATTCACCCCGCAAGCCTTGGGCGGTGGCTATCACGCGCAGTTGCTTGCGCTGTGTGAGGCGGCGGGTTTTTACCCCCGGGTGGTGCAGGAAGCTGCGCAGATTCACACTTTGCTGGGCCTGGTAGCATGCGGTTTTGGCGTGGCCCTGGTGCCGGCCTCGTTCGTCGGTTCCACTGCGCGTGAGCGGGTGCAGTTTTGCCCGATCCGGCCGATCGATAAGCAACCCGCACCCGGGATCGGCCTGTACATGAAATGGAACCCCCAGAACGCTTCGCCAGCACTGGCCAACTTCATTGCCATGTTCGATTCCCAGCCCACCATCAGGTAACCCTGTGGGAGCGGGCACGCCCGCTCCCACAGGGTTCAGCGCAGGTCAGGTTCGCTTTGCAACGCGCCACAGCCGACCAATGTCACAAGCCCGCGCCTGCAGCAGCTGCGCAGCATTGGCACAAGCCTGCTCCAGGCTCATCGGCCCGCTGGCCAACGCAAATGCAGCATCGACCCCATGGGCATACAACTGCTGATAACCCTCACCCAAGGTCCCGGCCAGCACCACCACCTGCACGCCATGACGCTTGGCTACCCGGGCCACACCCATCGGTGTCTTGCCACGCAGTGTCTGGGCATCGAAACGGCCTTCACCCGTCACCACCAGATCTGCCCCCTGCACCAATTCATCGAGGCCGGCCAGCTCGGCCACTACCTCCACCCCAGGGCGGAACTGTGCGCCCATGAAGGCCCGGGCAGCGAAGCCCATGCCACCGGCAGCGCCGCAACCTGGGTAGTCGCGCACATCCTTAGCCAGCACCTGTGCACAGATATCGGCAAAATGCCCCAGCGCCTGGTCCAGGGCCTGCACCTGCTGCGGGCTGGCCCCCTTCTGCGGGCCGAAGATCGCCGAAGCACCATTGGCGCCACACAGCGGGTTGTCGACGTCAGCCGCCACTTCAAATTGCACTTCGGCGAGCCGGGGGTCGAGGTCGCTGGCGTCGATACGGGCCAGCTTGGCCAGGGCCAGGCCGCCCTCCTCCAGCGCTTGCCCGTCAGCGTCCAGCAGCCGCAGGCCAAGTGCGCGCAACATGCCGCTGCCGGCATCGTTGGTGGCGCTGCCACCGATGGCCAGTACTACCCGCTGCGCACCGGCGGCCAAGGCGGCTGCAATCAGCTCGCCTGTGCCCCAGGTGCTGCTGCGGCAAGCGTCGCGCTGGCCGGTCGGTACCAGTTGCAGGCCACTGGCCTGGGCCATTTCGATGATTGCCGTACGGCTTTGCGGCAACCAGCCCCATCCGGCCTCCACGCTCTGCCCCAGCGGCCCGCGCACGGTCTGGCGGCGCAATTCGCCGTGGCTGGCGGCAAGGATCGCCTCCATGGTGCCTTCGCCGCCGTCGGCCATCGGGCACTCGACCAGTTCAGCGTCCGGCCACGCCTCGCGCAGGCCCACGGCGATAGCGCGGGCGACACCGGCAGCGTCGAGGCTGTCCTTGAACGAGTCGGGGGCAATGACGATCTTCATGGGGATTCTCCTGTCCTGATGAGCGGCATGCTGACAGCTGTTCGCCGAGGGGGCCTCGGTCAAATGCACAAAACGCCGGACGGGTTGTTTGGGCGGATGCCTTCGTAACTGCTTGCCGGCCTTGTAGGAGCAGCCTTGTGCTGCGAAGAGGCCCGCATGGCCGGAGCAAGTTTGTCGCCCTGACCGGCCCTTTCGCAGCACAAGGCTGCTCCTACGGGAATCGCGTCAATCTGCTGGCAACAGCTGCAACCCCAAGTACAAGCTAAGCATCCCTTCCATGCGTAGCGGGTCGACCTCGCCCAGCTCGGCAATCCGCTCCAGGCGATAGCGCAGGCTGTTGCGGTGGATGCCCAGGGCATCGGCACAGGCCTGGCTCTGGCCGTCATGGGCACACCAGGCGCGCAGGGTGGTGAGCAGCTGGCCGCTGTTGTCCCTGGCGCGTATGCGCTGCAGCGGCTCCAGCAGCTCATCCAGCGCATCATCATTGCGGTGACGCCACAGCAGCGCCGGCAGCCGGTAGCGCTGCAGGCTGAGCAAGCGTTCGGGAGGCAATACCTCGCGGCCATAAGCCAGCAAATCGCGTACCCGGCGGTAACCCCGGCGCAACTGCTCCAGGCTCTGCGCGGCACTGCCCAGGGCCAGCCGCTCCACGTCCCAGCCATGGCGTTGCAGGCGCTCCAGCAGGCGCGGCTCATCCAGTGCCACGCTGGCCGGCCGGCACCACAGCAATGACTGGCGGGCCGGGCTGACACACCAGCTGTCCGGATACCGGCTCATCAACCACGCCGACAACGCCTCGGCGGGTGGCCCCGAGGCCAGTTCGAACAGGCAAGGTACCCGCGGCAGCTGAGGCTTGAGGCCCAATTGCCGGGCTTCGTCGAGCAGCCGAGGTGAATCACCGCTGCCGCCCAGCAACAGCGCCAGCAAATCATCACAGCGCTGCCGTCGCCATTGCTGGTCGGCCTGTAGATGGCGCTGGGCCAACAGCATCTCGGCAGTCATGCGTACCAGCTCACCATAGGTGCGCACCTGCTGCGGGTCCCCGGTCAGGCCCAGTACACCCATCAACCGGCCATCGAGCATCAGTGGCAGGTTCACCCCAGGCTGCACACCCTTCAGGCACTTGGCCGCGTCAGTATCCAGTTCGACGATTCGGCCGTTGGCCAACACCAGTTGCGCCCCTTCGTGTCGGGTGTTGATGCGCTCCGGCTCGCCGCTGCCCAGGATCAAGCCCTGGCTGTCCATGACATTGACGTTGCACGGCAGAATGGCCATGGCCCGGTCAACGATATCCTGTGCCAGGTCATGGTCGAGTTCGAACATTGCGTGGTCCTTTAGGGTGTTAGGCTTTTGGGCTCGGGCACAGCAGCCTGGGCCAAGCACTGTGCAAAAGCACAAAGACAGGCTAGCCGCAGTCCCCGAGACTCGTCAGGGCGAGCGCCGGAACAGGCGACGCGGCAAAAACCATAACAAAAGAGAACCCGATCATGGCACACAGCCCCGCCCCTGACCAAGGCTCGGACACCACCCGCAACGCGCTGTACCGGCGCATCACCCTGCGGCTGATTCCGTTCATTTTCATCTGCTACCTGTTCAACTACCTGGACCGCGTCAACGTCGGCTTTGCAAAGCTGCAAATGCTCGACGCCCTGAAATTCAGCGAAACGGTGTACGGCCTTGGCGCGGGCATCTTCTTCATCGGTTACGTGCTCTGCGGCCTGCCGAGCAACCTGGCACTCAACCGCTTCGGCCCGCGGCGCTGGATTGCGCTGATGATGATTGCCTGGGGCAGCCTGTCCACCTGCCTGCTGTTCGTCACAACCCCCACCGAGTTCTACGCCCTGCGGCTGCTTACCGGCGCTGCCGAAGCCGGCTTCTTCCCGGGCGTGGTGCTGTACCTTTCGCGCTGGTTCCCGGCCGCCCGTCGCGGCCGCATCATGGCCCTGTTCATGTCGGCAATCCCGGTGTCGGGCCTGCTCGGCGGGCCGTTCTCCGGCTGGATCCTCCAGCACTTTGCCGCCGGCCAGCACGGCCTGGCCGGCTGGCAATGGATGTTCCTGATCCAGGGCCTGCCCACCGTTGCCTTGGGTGTGCTGGCGGTGTTCCTGCTCAGCGACGGTTACCAGAAAGCCGCCTGGCTGAGCCCGGCCGAGCGCCAGCTGATCGCCAACGACCTCGAAGCCGACGCTGCGGGCAAGCCGAAAACCACGGGCGATGGCGTGCTCGCCGTGTTGACCAACCCGCTTATCTGGACCTTTGGCTTCATCTACTTCTGCATCCAGAGTGGCGTGTACGCGATCAACTTCTGGTTGCCGTCGATCATCAAGAACATGGGCTTCGACAATCCACTGCTGATCGGCTGGCTCAGCGCCATCCCGTACCTGCTGGCCGGTGTGTTCATGATCCTTTGCGGCCGCTCGGCAGACCTGCGCAACGAGCGCCGCTGGCACCTTGTGGTGCCGATGCTGATGGGCGCCGTTGGCCTGCTGATTGCGGTGAACTTCGCCGGCAACCCAGCCATTGCCATTCTGGGCCTGTCGATCGCCACCATGGGCGCGCTGACCGGGCTGCCGATGTTCTGGCCGATGCCAACCGCCCTGCTCAGCGCCGGTACAGCAGTTGCCGGGCTGGCGATCATCAACTCCGTGGGCCAGATGGCCGGTTTCCTCAGCCCGTACCTGGTGGGGTTCATCAAGGACCAGACCGGTTCCACCGATGCCGCGCTGTATTCGCTGGCGGCGTTGATCGTGCTGGGTAGCCTGGTCGCCCTGCGTGTCACGCGGTCGGGTGCGCTGAGTTCTGCACGCGCCAGTTGAGCCTGTTTGCGGGTAAACCCGCTCCCACAGGCATGCCACAGCCTTCGAGGCTGTGGTGATCCTGTCGGAGCGGTTTCACCCGCGAAGAGGCCCGCCAGGCCACCCTACATTTCCCTCCTCCACCGATCGTCGGTTCAACGCATCCCCTCCCTACCCCAGGCGTCAAATGGTTCCAAAGGCCCCTTTGGAGAACCCCATGACCCAGCACGCCGTGGCCCGTCTGGCCCAGCTCGACGAACACCGCCCCTTGCGCGTCCAGGCCGGCAATGAAGAGCTCATCCTCATTCGCCAGGGCGAACAGGTGCATGCCTACCAGGGCAACTGCCCCCACGCAGGTGCCCCACTGGATGAAGGCCTGGTCTGCGGCGGCCTGCTGGTTTGCCCTTGGCACAAGGCTGCATTCGCCGTCGATGACGGTGTGGTCTGCGAACCCCCTGCGCTGGCTGACCTGCGCCGCTACAAGGCCTGGGTGAAGGACGATGAAATCTGGGTCGACGACCAACCGCTGCCCGCCATCGAACCACCCAGGCACAGCGATGCCCGCTGCTTCGTTGTGGTCGGCGCTGGTGCGGCCGGCAGCGCCGCGGTAGCCACCTTGCTGGCCCATGGCTTCGCTGGCCGGCTGGTGTGGATCGAACAGGAGCGCCAGCCGGCCTACGACCGCACCGCGCTGAGCAAATTCGTGATTGCAGGGCAGATGACGCCCGATGAAGTACCGGCGTTGCTCGAAGCCGACGCCCTGCGCAAGGGCCAGTTGGAGCGCAAGCACGGCAAGGTGCGCACCTTGAACAGCCAGAAACGCCAAATTACGCTGGTCGATGGCCAGCAGATCGGTTACGACGCCTGCCTGCTGGCCAGCGGCGGCAAGGCACTGCGCCCTGATATCCCCGGCGCCGACTTGCCCGGCGTGTTCACCTTGCGCTCGCGGGAGGATGCCGCACAGCTGCTCGACGCAGCCGAACCCGGCCAGCCGGCGGTGATCGTAGGTGACGGCTTCATCGGCCTGGAGGCGGCCTCGGCCCTGCGCAGGTACGGCGTTCAGGTGCACGTGGTGACTCGCCATGAAGTCCCGCTTGCCAGGCAGTTAGGTGATCGCATCGGGCGCAGTATCCGCGAACTGCATGAGCGCAAAGGGGTCACCTTCCATGGCCCTACGCAAGTCCAGCGGTTCGAAGGCCGGGACAAGGTCGAAGCGGTGCTGCTGGCCAACGGTGAACGCCTGGAGACGCCACTGGTATTGCTTGGCACCGGCGTGATACCGGCCACCGCTTTCCTGCAGGGCGTGCAGTTGAACGAGGACAAGTCGCTGCGGGTCGATGCAGAAATGCGCGCCGCTGACGGTTTGTGGGCTGCAGGTGACATCGCCACGTTCCCGCTCTCGGGTCGCCCTGTACGCATCGAGCACTGGCGCCTGGCCCAGCAACACGGGGTGATCGCCGCCGCCAACATGCTCGGCGAGCAGCGCCGCTACGCCGATGTGCCATTCTTCTGGACCTACCAGCACGGCCGCACCTATGAAGTGCTCGGCCACGCACGGGAGTGGAACCGGATCGAATTTGTCGGTGAGCCGGAAAAAGGCGATTTCATTGCCTTTCAGTGTGTGGGTGAACAGGTCGAGGCCGTCATCGCCAAAGGTTACTCCGATGCCATGGCGGCGCTGTCGCAGCGCCTGAAACGCCCATTGAACCTGCAGGAGGCGATCGCGCTGCTTGGCTGACAGCCGCCTTTAAAAGCGCCCCGGTTGTGTGTAAAACAGGTGGATCAGCCGACTGCAAAAGGACCAACGCGCATGATCTACCGCCCCCTCGGCCACAGTGGCCTGCAGGTTTCCGCCCTTACCCTGGGCAGCATGATGTTCGGCGAGCAGACCAGCACCGAGGACGCCCTGCGCATCATCGACAAGGCCTGGGACCAGGGCATCAACTTCATCGACACCGCCGACGTGTACAACGCCGGGCGCTCGGAAGAAATCGTCGGAGAAGCAGTGGCGCGCCATCGCCAGGACTGGATCGTTGCCAGCAAGGTCGGCTTCGGCCTGGCCGACGGCCTGCCGAACCGCAGCGGGCTGTCACGCAAGCACATCTTCAACGCGCTGGAAGCCACCCTGACGCGCATGGGCATGGACTATCTGGATATCTACTACCTGCACCGCGAAGACCACAAGGTGCCGCTGGAAGAGACCGTACAGGCCATTGGCGACCTGCTGCGCCAGGGCAAGATCCGCTACTGGGGCGTGTCCAACTTCCGTGGCTGGCGCATTGCCGAGGTCTGCCACGTTGCCGAGCGACTGGGTGTGCCCAAGCCGGTGGTCAGTCAGCCGCTGTACAACATCGTCAACCGCCAGGCCGAACCGGAGCAGCTCGCTGCAGCCGCCGCACACGGTCTGGGCGTGGTGCCATTCAGCCCATTGGCCCGGGGCGTACTCAGTGGCAAGTATGCGCCGGGTGCCGTGCCCGATGCCGGCAGCCGCGCCGGGCGCCAGGACAAGCGCATCATGGAGGTGGAGTGGCGCCAGGAGTCGTTGGCCATCGCCCGGCAGATCCAGGCTTATGTAGAGGCAAAGGGTATAGGCATTGTCGAGTTTGCCATTGCCTGGGTGTTGAACAACCAGTGGGTGAGTTCGGCGATTGTCGGGCCGCGTACCGAGGAACAGTGGGATACCTATGGTGGTGCATTGGCGGTGAAGATCACGGCGGAGGATGAAGCGTTCATCGATTCGCTGGTGACGCCGGGGCATGCGTCCACGCCGGGGTTCAATGATGTGGCCCACTATGTGAGCGGGCGGTTGGCCCGTAGCTGAATATCCCGTACCGGCCTTTTCGCGGGTAAACCTGCGATGGTTTCAAGGCGACCACAAGCCCTGTAGGAGCAGCCTTGTGCTGCGAAGAGGCCATTGCAGCTGAAGACAATCTTTAGCCTTACCGGCCTCTTCGCAGCACAAGGCTGCTCCTACAGGGCCGGTACTGACAACGCCATTGGGGAGCCCTGCGCCGGGCTTCCGGTCCCCCCTTTCCCCAATCATCTCGGTATCGTGCGCACCATTGGTTTTCACCTCTGGAGCTGCAATGAAACTCTTCCAACCCCTGCAAATCGGCCCGCTCACCTTGGCCAATCGGGTGTTCATGGCCCCCCTCACCCGCCTGCGCAGCCTCGAGCCGGGCGATGTGCCAACCCCCATGATGGCCGAGTATTACCGCCAGCGTGCCAGCGCCGGGCTGATCATCACCGAAGCCACCCAGATCTCCTTCCAGGCCAAGGGCTATTCCGGCTCGCCCGGTATTCATAGCGCCGAGCAGATTGCCGCCTGGAGGCACATCAACGAAGGCATTCATGCCGAAGGTGGCCACAGCGCCGTGCAGGTGTGGCACACCGGCCGGGTGTCGCACACCTCGTTGCAACCTGGCGGCGAAGCGCCTGTGGCGCCCTCGGCGCTGCCGGCCGGCGCACGTACCACCCTGCGTGACGAGCAAGGCAACCTGGTACGTGTAGAAACCTCCGCACCGCGCGCCCTGAACGAGAACGAAATTGCAGGCATCGTCGCCGACTTCGGCCAGGCAGCGGTGAACGCCCGAGAAGCCGGCTTCGACTTCATCGAACTGCACGCTGCCCACGGGTATTTGCTGCACCAGTTCCTTACCCCGAGCGCCAACCAGCGCGAGGACCGCTACGGCGGTAGCGTCGAAAACCGGGCGCGCATCGTGCTTGAAGCAGTGGACGCGGCAATTGCCAACTGGAGTGCCGAGCGCGTGGGTATCCGCGTGTTCCCGCTGGGCGGGTTCAATGGCGTGGACAATGGCGAAGACCAGGAGGCCGCAGGGCTATACCTGATCCGCGAACTGGCCAAGCGCAACCTCGCCTACCTGCACCTGTCCGAGCCGGACTGGGCCGGCGGCAAGCCGCTGCGTGACGAGTTCCGCCAGGCGATCCGCGCTGCCTATCCGGGGGTTATCATTGCTGCGGGTGCCTACACCGCCGAGAAAGGCGAAGACTTGATTGGGCGCGGTTTGATCGATGCCGTAGCATTCGGGCGCAGCTACATTGCCAACCCGGACCTGGTACAGCGGCTGCGGGTGCAGGCGCCTCTGAACGAACATCGGGCACAGTTCGACTACGCCAATGGGCCCGAAGGCTATACAGATTATCCGTTTCTGCACCAGGCCATGGGCGCTGGTGAAGCTTGGGCTCACCGATAATCAGGGTATTCACCGGATACAGACGGCCATCCTGCCCCTGGATCTGAAAGACAAAAAACGGAGCCCTCCAAGGGCTCCGTTTTCCAGTGGCCGGGCACGCCTTAGCGTACCAGTCACTCAGGCATCTTACTCGGCGCGCACTTGCGCAGCCTGCATGCCCTTCTGGCCCTTTTCGGCAACGAAAGACACTTTCTGGCCTTCTTTCAGCGACTTGAAGCCGTCCGATTCAATGGCTTTGAAGTGGACGAAAAGGTCGTCGCCACCGCCATCGGGAGTGATGAAACCGAACCCCTTCTCATCGTTGAACCACTTGACCGTTCCTGATTGTCTGTTGGACATACTCTAAATCCTCTAATGCTGGCTGGTGCGTTTACGTGGGTAGCTGAGCCGCCAGTCGATCGACTGGCATCTTCACACTCCATCTTGGGCGATATGAAGCCAACTAGCCACTCACACTTTTACCAGTACACAAAAAAGTCGCCGATGCCAGCGATAAACCCAGATACAGGCTCGGCATGGGGGCCTGATAATCCCCAATCAGTGCTCCCAAGGCCCGCCCGATTCCCAGCTGGCGACCAACAAGTCGATGAAACCGCGTACCCGAGGGGACAGGTGGCGCTTGCTCGGGTACACGATGCGAATCGGGTCCGCCGGTGGCCGGTAGGCGTGCAGTACTTCCACCAGGGCGCCAGCGCGCAGGTCGTCACCGGTGATGTAGGTTGGCAGGTGAATCAGCCCGAAGCCGGCCCGGGCGCCGTCGAGCATCGCCTCCGAGCTGTCGATGTTCAACCGGCCAGGGTCTTCGCACAGGTGCAGGCCTGCTTCAGTGTCAAAGCGCCAAGGCATGGCTTTCTCGCCCGCGAGGAAGGCAATCTTGTCGTGACCATAAAGGTCGGCAGGCACCAAGGGAATACCTCGCGCTTCGAGGTACGCGGGCGAAGCGCAGGTGACAAACTGCTGCCAGGCCACCGTGCGGGTCAACAGCTGCGAGTCTTCCTTGGGTGCGCCAATACGCACCGCAACGTCTACGCCCTCCTCGACCAGGTCGACAAAGCGGTCTGTGAAGCGGATGTCTGCGCGCAGTTCCGGCCACTGCTTGAGGTACTGGTCCAGCACCGGCAGCACATGGCGCTGGCCGAGCGACAGCGGCGCAGTCAGGCGCAAGGTACCGGTGGGCTTGCCGCGGCGCTGGGCCATGGCGATTTCCACCTCGTCCAGGTCATCCAGTATCTGTCGCCAGCGTTCGAATGCCACGAGGCCTTCATCGGTCAGGCTCAGCTTGCGCGTGGTGCGATTGAGCAAACGCACCGCCATGCGGGCCTCCAGCCGAGCAACGCTCTTGCCCACCGCCGACCGGGTCAGGCCCAGGCTTGCGGCGGCGGCAGTGAAGCTGCCGGCCTTGGCGGCGCTGACGAAGGCGGCGATATCGCCGAAGCGGTTGGGTTCCATGGACGGTTCCTAAGTGTGATGCGGCCGGTTTAGATGGGTCTGGATCTGTGAATTGCAAGCGCCGGGAACGGCAAGCCTCACGACAAGCCTTTGATCACAAGCAGATGCACGGGATAGAACAGGTATCCCCACCGCCCTACCGCAGGTACCCGCCAAGCATCATGACGCAACAACAGCCACCCGACAGGGACTGCCAGCGCAGCTGCAACCAGCGTCAGTAGGGTAATGGGGGCCAGAAAGTGCTCGCGCAGCCAGTTGTTGGTCAGGTTGCCACCAATGGCCATCAGGCAGGGTAGCAACCAGGCCAATCCGCCCTGCCTGCGTGCCACCAGCCAGGCGCCAGGTAGCAACACCCCCGCCAGCCCGTACATCAATTGATCACTGAACAACCACCCCGCCAGCAGGCCTGCAAGGCCAAGCACGCGCGCCGACCGCAATGGGTGGTGCGCACCCCAGGCAACCAGCAACCCCAGCACCAGTGTCGGCATTACACTGAACGTCTGCGAACCACTGTCCAGCCAACGATAGGCAGGCTCCGAGAGCACCGCGAACAGCAGCATCAGCGACAGATAGCGCAGATTGGCGCGGGTATGGAACAGCTCTGCCCTGGCGCGCCCCACATTCACCGCAATGGCCAGGCAAAACAGCGGAAACGCCAGCCGGCCGAGCACGAACAAACCATCGGCCTCAGGCCATATGAAGCGCAGGTGGTCGGCAACCATGGTCAGCATCGCTGTCCATTTGACCAGGTCCAGCCCGGCCGAACGCATGCCTCAGTGCCCGCGCTCGACCGCACCTGCCCCCAGGTACCGGTCGGTCCAGGCAGCCAGGGGCAAAGGTGGCTGCTGGTCGACGATACGACGCCAGATCAGCACCAGGTCATTGCCGTTGAACATTGACCCGGGCCCGGCGCCGTCCCACACCGAAGGCACATCGGCAATCCAGTGCCCCTGGGTGTCGCGGTGCGCCATGTTGAAACGGAAGGTGTAGTTGCCCGGGATGCCCATGCGCAAGTCGGTAACCACCAGCGCATCGCCTATCTGGTCATACCGCAGCCAGTCGCCGGTGAACCAGCGCAAGCGCTGATGCAAAGGGTCGCCTGCCAGCGCGTTTGCCAGTTCCAGGTTACGCGGCAAGCGTTGCATTTCCGGCGCCTTCCGGTCGAACCCGCTGCTGATGCCTTCGTAGTAGTCGCCATTTTGGGTCTTGGCCATTACCCGCCAGACCAGGCTGTTGAATGCGATCGGCACGGCGCGAACCTCGCTCACGACGTTGCCTTGCTGGTCCAGTGCCGCCTGGAAGCGTTGCTCGGCTGCCATACGCCCGGCAAGGCCGAAACCCAGGTAAGCGGTACTGAACACCAGTGCAAGGGTCAACAGGCGTGTAGCCCGGCCGGTAACGCCCTTGATGCTTGTGTAGATGACTGCCGCCAGCAGTGGCAAGGTATAGACCGGATCAATAATGAACACTGCGGCCCAGCTTTGGGGGGTGGGTTGCAGTGGCCAGAACAGTTGCGTGCCATACACCGTAAAGGCATCCAGCAACGGGTGGGTGATGAGTACCAGCCAGAAGGCAAGGAACAGCCTGGGCAAGGTGTAGCCTTTGCCGGGCCAGCATTTATTGACCCCCCAGGCCAGCAGCAAAGCCAGCCCGGTGAGCACGAACAGCGAGTGCGAGAAGCCGCGATGGTAGGTCATCTGCGACACAGGGTCCGCATAGCGGATGATCACATCAAGGTCGGGCAGCGTGCCCAGGGCGGCGCCATACAACAGCGAGCGGCGGCCCTGGATGCGGCCAAGTACGGTGCCTTGCAGGGCAGCGCCGAGTACGGCCTGGGTAATGGAGTCCACGGGTAGCATCCCTGAAAGGTGGTTCCTGAAAGCTACCCTCAACCTGTGCCGATACGCAATTCCCGTGTAGGAGCGGCGTAATGCTCGTGATTTTGTGGAGACCTTTCAGAACAACTGCCAGGTGTACACCAGGGTCAGCCGGTTCTCGTCGATATCGCTGCGGTAATTGGAACGTGCCATGGCGTTTCTCACCCGAATCCCCAGCCCTTTCAGTAGCCCGCTCTGTACCGCATAACCGATGTCCAGGTCGCGCTCGCGATCACGGCCTTCATAGCCCAGCCCGGTATCGACATTGTTGCCGGTGATGTAGCGCACGGTCGCCACCAGGCCTGGCACGCCCATGGCGGCGAAGTTGTAGTCGTAGCGCACCTGGTACGAGCGTTCGTCGGTGTAAGCGAATTCATAGGTCGGCACCTCGTTACCCAGCGGCGAAATATTGGCGAACACCCGTGGGAACGGGCTGTCGCCATAGATGCCCTGGTAGCCAGCATGGAAGCTGTGCCCGCCATGCCGGGCGGTGAACATCGAGAAGAACGCCTGGTTGTCGATGTTGCCCAGCAACGCCTCGCCATCCTCACGCGCGGTGAAGTAGCCCAGATTGGCACTGAGCACCCAGTCCCCCACAGGCTTGCTGTGCTTGAGGCCGACAAAGCCCTGTTCGTAGATATCCTCCAGTTGCCCGTACCACAGGCTGACGCTGCTCTGGTTGGCATTGAACGCATAGTCCCCGCCCACGTAGTTGAAGGCATCGCTCTCGGCCTGGCGCATCGGCACATGGCCGAGCATTGCGTTCATCTTGCCGTCGCCGCCTTCGTTGCGCAGGTGGGTGCTTTTCAGATGCCCGGCCTGCACGGTCAGCCCGTCAATTTCAGACGAGCTCACGCTGGCGCCCTGGTAGGTCGGCGGCAGCAGGCGGATGTCGCTGAAGGTCAGCACTGGCAGGTTCGGTTGCAGTTCACCGACGCGCAGTTCGGTCTTCGACAGGCGGGCCTTGAAGGTGGGCGCAAGGCGGCTGTACTCGTCGGCAGCACGGCCGTCGCCATGCACCGGCAGCAGGCCGGTGTTGGTGCGGTCGGGGCTGCTGTCGAGCTTGATGCCCAGCAGGCCCAGGGCGTCCACGCCAAAGCCCACCGTACCGGGCGTGTAACCGGACTTGAAGTCGAGGATGAAGCCCTGCGCCCACTCCTCGGCCTTGGACTGCTTGTTGGCCCCGACAATGTCGGAGAAATCGCGGCTGAAGTAATAGTTGCGGGCGCTCAGGGTGGCCTTCGAATCCTCGAAGAAACTGCCTTCGTCGGCCAGTAATGGTTGGCTGAGCAAAGTCAGGCCCAGGGCTACGCAAGGGGTGTTGTTCATTCCGAAGCTCTCTTGATCTTGTTTTTATGGATAAAGCGTTGGGAACACGGCGGTTCATGGGGTGCGGCGCAGCACCTCCCCGGCACGCGGCTGGCGCAGCCTGAGCAGTGCATGGGCCAGCAGGCCGAACAGCAGCCCCCAGAACGCTGCCGACAGGCCAAGGAAGGCCACCCCCGAAGCGGTGACCAGGAAGGTGAACAGGCCTGCATCGCGCTCGGCCGGTTCTGCCAGGCTGCGGGCCAGCGCCTCGCTGATGGCGCCGTACAGGGCCAGCCCGGCCAGGGCCGCGATCAGTGCGGCGGGAAAGGCTGCGAACAGCGACATCAACGTGGCACCGGCTATGCCCAGCAACAGGTACAGCGTGCTGCCAGCCACTGCCGCCACATAGCGCCGTCGTGGGTTTTCGTGGGCCTCATGGCCCGTGCACAGGCTGGCGGTAACCGCCGCCAGGTTCAGCCCGTGGCAGCCGAATGGCGCCAGGACGGCACCGGCCAGGGCACTGGCGCTGATCAACGGGCTGGCCGGTGTGGCGTAACCCGCATTGCGCAGCACCGCCATGCCCGGCATGAACTGCCCGGTCAGCGCCACCAGCACCATCGGCAGCGCCAGGCTGAATACCGCTGGCAGGCTGAACTGAGGGGTGATCCACTGCGGTGAAGCCAGTTCCAGCACCAGCGCCTCGCTACGGAACGCACCGCTGGCCACGGTCACCAGGGCGCCCACGCACAGCACCGCAGCCACTGCGTAACGGGGCTGAACCCGGCGCATCAGCACGTAGGTGACGAACATCGCCAGTACCAGCAACGGCTGCACTGGCAAGGCGCGGAACACTTCGATACCAAAACCGAACAGGATGCCAGCCTGCATGCCAGCGGCGATGGACCCCGGCAAGCGCGCGATGATGCGGTCGAAGGCCCCGCTGATGCCGATCAGCAGCAGGACCAGGTTGGCCACCAGATAGGCACCTACGGCCTGTTCCAGGCCGAGTTGCGGCAAGGCAGTGACCAGCAGCGCGGAGCCTGGGATCGACCAGGCGATCACTACCGGCACGCGGTAGCGCAAACTGAGCAGCGCACCAAGCACGGCACTGCCCATGGACACGGCCCAGACCCAGGATGACAACTGCTGGTGCGACAGCCCGGCCGCTTCGGCAGCGTGGAAAATGATCACCAGCGGGCCGGCGTAGGAGATCATCGTGGCGATGCAGCCCGCGACAATGGCGGACAGTGAGCTGTCCTTGATCAGGGTTTTCATGGCGCATCCCGCAAGGCAGTGGCCGGTCTTTGTGGCTGGCTCTTGTTCTTTTCGGGTCATGCCTGCGCCGCGATGGCCGGGGCTTGCCGACGGCCGCTGGCCAGGTGCACGGCCATGGCCAGGGCGGCAATCGCGCCTGGGATGGCGAAGGCGATGAAGTTGAGTTGCAGGGGCAGGTTGATGCCCATCAGTGCGCCGCCCAGCAAGGGGCCGACGATGGCGCCGTTGCGGCCGATACCCGAGGCCCAGCCAAGCCCCGTGGAACGCACCGACAGCCCATACATTTGCGCGGCGCCGGCATACAGCAGGATCTGCGTACCAATGGTGGTGGCGCCGGCAATGAAGATCAGCAGGTACAGCACCGGCATCGGGCTATTGACGCCCAGCAAGCTGATCGACAGCGCGGCGGCAATGAAGAACGCCACCTTTACCTTGACCAGGTTGTAGCGATCACCCAGCCAGCCGCCGAGGATGGCCCCAGCCATGCCGCCGAAGTTCAACGCCAGCAGGAACGACAGGCTGGAACCCAGGCTGTAGCCAGCGTTGGCCATCAGTTTTGGCAGCCAGGAGCTGAGTGCATAAACCATCAGCAGGCAGCAGAAGAACGCCAGCCAAAGTGCCAGGGTGCGGATGGCGAGGCCGTTGCGGAACAGCTCCAGCACTGACGCCCCGCCACCTGCTTTACGGTCAGCCGCCTGCAGCACGTCATCGGCCTGCACGTCGCAGTGCGGGTCGAGTCGTTTGAGCAACGCCCGCGCTTCCTCGGTACGCCCCTTGCGCACCAGAAAACCAATGGACTCTGGCAGGTAGTAGAGGATCACCGGCAACAGCAGCAGTGGTACAGCAGCGGCGAAGAACATCGACTCCCAACCGAAGCGCGGCAGCATGAAGATGCCAACGCCCGCCGAAAGCATGCCGCCCACCGAATAACCGCTGAACATGATCGCCACCAGCGTGCTGCGCAAGCGCTTGGGGGCGTACTCGTTCATCAGTGCCACGGCGTTGGGCATCAGGCCACCACAGCCCAGGCCAGCGATGAAGCGGTAGATGCCAAACTCGCTCGGGCTGCTGGCAAACCCATTGAAGATGGTCGCCACCGAGAACAAGGCGAAACAGATGGCAATGCCCTTCTTGCGCCCGATGCGGTCGGCCAGGCTGCCGAATGCCAGGGCGCCGAACATCATGCCGAACAGCGCGTAACTGCCCAGCGCGCCGGCCTGCAACGGGGTCAGGGCCCACTCTTTCATGATGACCGGCAGTACCACGCCGTAGATGAACAGGTCATAGCCGTCGAAGATCAACAACAGGCCGCACCAGGCCATGACCATCCAGTGAAACGGGGTAAAGCGCGCGTTATCGATGATCGGGTGTACGTCAAGGGTTCGCATGGCATCTGTCGCTCTTGTTTTTGTTGTGATGGAAAGCTCTTGCCTTGGGGTGTTGCTCAGCCGAGGTCGCCGCCACCTACCGGCAGGGTCACGCCGGTGATGTAAGAGGCCTCGTCGGAAGCGAGGAACAGGATCGCCCCCACCTGCTCGTCGATGCTGCCGTAGCGGTGCATCAGGCTGCTGTCGAGGGTCTGGTCGACGATCTGCTGGTACCAGTGTTTTTCCTGTTCGCTTTGCTCGGCGCTGTTGCGTGGCACGCGCCGGGGTGGCGCTTCGGTGCCGCCGGGCGCAGTGGCGTTGACGCGGATGCCGCGCCCTGCAGTTTCGAAGGCCAGGCAGGCGGTAAGCGCGTTGACGCCGCCCTTGGCTGCGCCATAAGGCACCCGGTTGACGCCACGGGTGGCGATGGAAGAAACGTTGACGATGGCGCCGCTGCCGCGCTCAAGCATGTACGGCAGCGCGGCATGGCAGCACCACAGGGTGGGGAACAGCGAACGGCGCACTTCGGCCTCGATCTGCTCGACTTCGTAGTGCTCGAAAGGCTTGGCCCAGATGGTGCCGCCGACGTTGTTCACCAAGATGTCGAGGCGGCCGAAGGTTTCCACCGCACTGGCCATGACCCGGGCGCAATCGGTGTGTTGCTCCAGGTCGGCGGTGAGGGTGAGCATGCCTTCGCCGGCCAGCTCGTGGACCAGTTCGGAACGGTCTACCGCCACCACTTGCGCGCCTTCGGCCTTCAGCCGCCAGCACACGCCCCGGCCGATGCCTTGAGCGGCGCCGGTGACCAGGGCAACCTTGCCTTGGAATCTGTTGTTCATATGTTTTTCCTGCATGACCCGGTTAATGGCAATTGGGTGGGCTGCGCCCTCCATCGCGACGCAAGGCCGCTCCCACGTGGATCGCGTTTCCCTGTAGGAGCGGCCTTGTGCCGCGAAAGGGCCGCGAAGCGGCCCCGGCGATCTGTCAGGCCGCCGCCGCAAACTTCTCGTAGTAGAAGTTGGCCGGGGTAATACCCTGCTCGCGCACGTACTGGCTGACCGCCTCGACCATCGGCGGTGGCCCGCACAGGTACAGGTCCACATCGCCGTCGTTGAGGTGGCGTGGCTCGATGTGCTGGGTCACGTAGCCCTTTTGTGGGTACTGGCTGTCCGGGTTGGCCACACAAGCGCTGTAGGTAAAGTTGGGGATGCGCGCCGCCAGCGCTTGCAGGCGGTCTAGCTCGACCAGGTCGAAGTCGTTGGTCACGCCATAGATCAGGTGCAGCGGGTGCTCACTGCCCTGCTCGGCGATTTTCTCCAGCATCGCGGTGAACGGCGCCAGGCCGGTACCGCCGGCCAAAAGCAACAGCGGGCGCTGGATCGGCCGCAGGTAGAAGCTGCCCAGCGGCCCTGCCAGGCTCATGCTGTCGCCGGCTTTGGCCAGGTTGGTCAGGAAGCTGCTCATCAACCCACCCGGTACGTTGCGGATCAGGAAGCTGACTTCGCCGCCCTTCTGCAACGAACTGAACGAATAGGCGCGGCTCTGCTCGCTGCCCGGCACCTTGAGGTTGACGTACTGCCCCGGCAGGAAGGCCAGGCGGCTTAACGCTTCACCCTTGATCGACAGGGCAATGGTGCTGGCCGACAGTTGGCGCACATCGCTGATGGCGGCCTCGAAGCTGGCCTGTTCGGTCTTGCACAGCTGCGACGAAGCAGGGATGCGGATGACGCAGTCGCTTTCAGCCCGCATCTGGCAGGTCAGTACGTAGCCTTCGGCAATTTCGTCTTCGTTCAGGGCATCTTCGATGAAGTTGTCGCCCAGGTCATAGCGGCCGGATTCGGCCTTGCACTTGCACGTACCGCAGGCGCCGTCGCGGCAGTCCAGCGGGATGTTGATGCCCTGGCGGTAGGCAGCGTCAGCCACGGTTTCATGGCCGGTAGCCTCGATGAAGCGGGTAACCCCGTCTTCGAAATTCAGTGCGATCTGGTAGCTCATGTTGCACCTCGCAGGCGAGCCGGCCCACGGCGCGTCGCAGGACGCACCGGGCAGTACTCGCAAAAACCTGTATCAGATGTGGTAGATGTCGATGACCTGGCGCACGTAGTCGTTCTTCAGCACCACCTTCTTGGCCTTGATCAGCGGCTGTTCGCCGCGCAGGTCGAGGGTGTAGAAGCTGGTGCCGAAGTAACTGTCCGTGGTCTTGTAGCGGAAGCTCAGGGTGTGCCAGTTGAAACGCACCTGGCAGCTGCCCTCGCCCTGCTCGACGATCTCGATGTTGCTGATATTGTGCGAAGTGCGGGTATCAGGCACGGTCGCACTGGAGCGCTCGGTCTTGATGCGGAACACGCGGTCTTCCAGGCCGCCACGGTTGCCGTACCAGATCAGCGAGATTTCGCTTTGTGGGTCTTCGGTGAGGGTGTCGTCATCGTCCCAGCTCGGCATCCAGAAGCTGGCATCGCTGGCGTACAGTTCCAGCCACTGGTCCCACTGGGCGTCGTCCAGGTAGCGCGCTTCGCGGTAGAGGAAGTCGCGCACGGTTTCATACAGGCTCATTGCACGGCCTCCACAGGGATCAGCTGCTGTTCGTCCTTGAGGGCCTGGATCATGGTGTCCTGCCAGTACTTGTGCTGCAGCACGAACAGGCCTTCGTCTTCGGTACGCACGCCAGACAGCAGGGGTTCGAGGTCAATCTCCCTGGCTGCCTCATCGGCGCCTTCGACCCAGTGCTTGGCGCCACGGGACATGTCGTTCCAGCCAGTGCCGCCGCCATAGCCGGTCTGGCACGAGCGGAACTCTTCCAGGTCGTCCGGGGTGGCCATGCCGCTGACGTTGAAGAAGTCTTCGTACTGGCGGATGCGCTTGGCGCGGGCATCGGCGCTCTCGCCTTTGGGGGCGATGCAGTAGATGGTGATTTCGGTCTTGTTCACCGAAATCGGCCGGGCAACGCGGATCTGCGAGCTGAACTGGTCCATCAGGTACACGTTCGGGTACAGGCACAGGTTGCGCGAGTTCTCGATCATCCAGTCGGCACGCGCCTGGCCGTAGTCGGCAGCCAGCTGGTCGCGGCGCTCATAGGCCGGGCGGTCTTCCGGGTTGGCCCAACGGGTCCACAGCAGCAAGTGGCCGTGGTCGAAGGAGTAGAAGCCTCCACCCTGCTTGGCCCAGGCACCGGCGCTCATGGTCTTGATCTCGTCGCCCGCCTCGCGCTGCTTGCGCTGGTTCTGGGTAGCGGCGTAGTTCCAGTGCACGGAGCTGACGTGGTAGCCGTCAGCGCCGTTTTCGGCGGTGAGCTTCCAGTTGCCTTCGTAAATGTACGAGCTGGCGCCACGCAGCACTTCCAGGCCCTCAGGCGACTGGTCAACGATCATGTCGATGATCTTGGCCGATTCGCCCAAGTGCTCCACCAGTGGCTTTACATCGGCATTCAGGCTGCCAAACAAAAAGCCCCGGTACGACTCGAAGCGCGCCACCTTGGTCAGGTCGTGGGAGCCGTCGCAGTTGAAGCTGTCGGGGTAGCCGGCGTTGCTCGGGTCTTTCACCTTCAGCAGCTTGCCGCTGTTGTTGAACGTCCAGCCGTGGAACGGGCAGGTATAGCTGGAGCGGTTGCCGCGCTTGTGCCGACACAGCATGGCACCGCGGTGGCTGCAGGCGTTGAGGAAGGCATTGAGCTCACCGTCCTTGTTGCGCGCGATGAAAATCGGCTGGCGCCCCATGGTCAGGGTGAGGAAATCGTTCTTCTCGGGGATCTGGCTTTCGTGGGCCAGGTAGATCCAGTTGCCCTCGAAGATGTGTTTCATTTCCAGGTCGAACAGGCGTGGGTCGGTGAACATCTCGCGCTTGCAGCGGTAGATGCCCTTTTCACGGTCGTCCTCGAGCATGGCATTGAGGTAGTCGAATCCCACGGACATGGCCAGGGTCTCCCTTGTTATTGTTTAGACCTGGTCAGGTTAGGGAGACGACTGGCGGGGGGCTATCCGGATTGTGCAGAGTGCTATCCATCTCTACGAATTCTCGGCATATTCTCGGGAGGAAACGGCAGCACTTCGAATAATTTCTTGCGTTCTACCATTGGCCTGATCTTAATCAGCTTAGAATCGACCCATTTTTTTACAGCTAAAATCTCATGCCATGTCTCATACGCTGCTTGAGCTTCTAATGGGAAATTTCCGGCATCAAAATTTTTTTTTGCCAACTCAAACCGATTGGCCCTTCCGTAAAGCCAAAAAGAAGCGTTTTCTAGTCGTTGTACGTCGCGCGGCTGCCAAGACTCATATCGCTCCACCTTCTTCATCCTTCCCTGCAGACTAGCGTCGATTTCAGAGAGAGCCTTCTTCACACTCAAGGTTTTCAATGCTGGAGCTTTTGAGCTTTGACCGGCGACCATCGATGCGAGCGTGCGAAGCCCCCAGCGCTTTGTGAATAGACCGCCATTCACGAAGCTATTGAGCTCAATCCCCGCGTGACCGCTGGGGTCAATTTTGTTCACCGGGTCGCCCCCGCAATAGCAATAGGCGTTGAGCCCCCCGTCACCAAAAGGACTAAAGCTATCCGGCGAATTGAAACGCATCAAGGCTGAATTGAAGCCGCGATATCCGTTCCCAAGCAAGTAGTGCCCTGTAACAGGTTCTTTACTCTGCCCATTGAAGCGCAGCACAGATGCGCATTGCTCGCCGCCATCCCGCCCATAAACGGTGTAGCGCAGTGCACAATAAGAAATTTGCGATGTCGACATGGTGACCACCCTTTACCCGAAATAAGGCAGATGGTGGGCTGTGCATGAAATGCCAGCAACTGGCAGAAATATCAGGTGGCCTCGTTAGCGCGCCTCACCCCGACGCTTGAACGTCTGCGAAGGCAACTCGCCAAATTGCTGCCGATACACCTCGGAAAACCGACCTAAATGAAGGAAGCCGTAATCCAGGGCAAGTTCGGTCACACTGCGCACACCGCAAGTCGGGTCGCTCAGGCACGCATGCACCCGCTCAAGCTTGCGCTGGCGCACGTAATGTTTGGGCGTGGTGCTAAGGTGCTGTTCAAACAGCGCATACAGCGAACGCAAACTCATACAGGCCTGCTCCGCCAGCACTTCTGCGGACAGCTCCAGTTTCAGGTTGCGTTCGATGTAATCAAGAATGCGCTCTAGCCCGGCCTGCGGTGCGCTCAGGCTTTCGCGGCGGATATTGGTGCTCATCAGGGTCAGCAACTTGCTGGCGACAATCTGGCTGTAGTGCCCCTGCACCCTGGGCAGCGAATCGCTCACTTCCGCTTCATGGCAAACCATGGCCAGCAGGTTGACGAACCCGTCCAGTTCATCCAGCCGGTAATGATTGCGCAAGAACCGCACCCCCCCGTCAGGCCGCTGCCAGCGCTGTTCGTCGCAGATCGAATCCAGCAGCCGTGTTGGCACCTTGAGGATGAACTTCTCGCAGTCTTCCGAATAGGTCAGGTCAACCGGATCATCCGGGTTGATCAGCAGCAACTCGCCCGGCACCAGATGCTGCTCGTGCTTATACCCACGCCACAGGCAGTTGCCGTTGAGCAACACTTGCAGGTGATAGATGGTTTCCAGCGCCGGCGAGGTAACGCGCACGCTGCCCCCGTAGCTGATGCGGCACAGGTCGAGCTCGGCGAACTTGCGGTGGCTGAGGCTGGCCTGGGGGTGGGTGGTGCGGGACAGTCCGATGCAATGCTGGCCTACATGCTGGTTCACATAATCGGACACAGCATAAGGGTCGGCGTGGTGAAACACGCTACTGCGCTCGCTCAGCAGGCGGCTTTCCATAGGCAAGGCACTCGGTATCGTTATTGTTCTGGTCGCCGCTTCCTACGGCCTTGTGGGCGGTGGTTGCGGTCGTCACGGTCATTCTATCGGGCCGGTGGCGGATAGCCGGGGGCAGGCGACAACCGGTGGATGGGCACACTACAGCAAAATGGCGGGGGTTGAGCAATGCGGCGACGGGATTGGATGGGCGGATAGCGGACAAGCCAGATGGAGCTGGCGTTCGTTTATCGAACAGTATGTCCCTGTACCGACCGCTTCGGGAATAAACCCGCGCGAGACCGGTAATATTCCTGTTCTTCAAGAAATAGCTTGCAATCAAACCACCCTGCCATTCGGTCACTTTTTCAACACCCGGCACAGTGCTTCTGCTAGAAAGCGCACATGCCTACCCTCTTCCTTACCCACCTGCGCCGCCGCTGGCTCACCTGGTTGTGCGCCACCTTGCTGGTCATTGGCCTACCCTCCAGCTGCGCCATGCTGCAGCACAAGGAGCGCGAGCTGGTGTTCCGCATCGAGCCTGGCCAAGCCAGCTGGTTCCGCGGTTTGCCCAGCGACGTGCAGGAACTCGACCTGCGCCCGCGCAGCTTCAGCGATAACCAGAGCCTGCACGCCTGGTGGTGGCCAGCCAAGCGCGCCAATGCCCCGGCGGTGCTCTACCTGCACGGTGTGCGCTGGAACCTGACCGGGCAATTGTTCCGCATCGAGCAGCTGCATGCCATGGGCTACTCGGTGCTGGCCGTGGATTACCGTGGCTTTGGCCAGAGCCGGGGCGACCTGCCATCCGAGGCCACGGTGTACGAAGATGCCCGCATTGCGTGGGAGCGCTTTGCCCAGCTGCAGCCGGATGCCGGAAAACGCCTGATATTCGGTCATTCGCTGGGCGGCGCGGTGGCGGTGGAACTGGCCAGCGAACTGACACGTGAAGCGCAGCAAAGCGGTGTTGGGGCGCCGGCACGCGGGCTGATCCTTGAGTCGACCTTCACCTCCCTGGGCGATGTCGCCGCAGCGGTGGCCAATACCTCCCTCCCGGTGCGCTGGTTGATGTCGCAGAAGTTCGACTCGCTGGACAAGATCAGCGACATCGGCCTGCCGGTGCTGCTGGTGCATGGGATGGATGACCGGTTCGTACCGCCGCGCTTCAGCCAGCAGCTGTTCGACGCGGCCCGGCAGCCCAAGACATTGCTGCTGGTGCCGGGGGCGACCCATAACAACAGCATGAGCCTGGCCGGGCAGCGTTACCGGCAGGCGATACAGGCGCTGCTCTGAACCTGGCCTTGGGTGGCTGAAATCCTGGGGCCGCTGCGCGCCCCTTTCGCGGCACAAGGCCGCTCCTACAAGGGCCTGCGCTACGGCTACGGTTCACTGCACCGGCAAAAAGTTCATCAGCAACAGGCTTTGCGCGTAATTCAAACCAATCCGCCGATAACGTTCATCCAGCAACTCGGCTAACAGGTCCAGCCGCGCAACGATCTTGCCAAACTCCACGGCAAAACTCAGGTTGCTGCCCTCTTCCGAAATCTCGTTGGAGAACAGCAGCAACACCCCATTGGCGTCCTGCCGCTGGCTGAGCATCCAGGTGGCCTTTTCGATATTGCGCGCCGCATTGTTGATGAACAACGGGTCGATGGTATCGGTCATGTAGAACTCGGTACGCCCGCCATGCGCGGTGATCAGCATGCTGCCGATGGCGTAGATGAAAGCACCCACCCGATCACCACGAAACTCCGGGCTCAGGGCGTAGCTCAATGCCGCCAGGTCACGGCGGTTGCCCAGTTGCGGCAGTGGCTGACGATGTTCGATAGCCATGCGGATCTGCCGCTCGGCCGTGGCAGCGTCCACATAGCCCGACATCTTCAACTGGTTGGGGTTGCGCAGGTACAGCTTGTTCATCAGCAGGTACAGGCTTTGCAGGTTGTCGCGCATCGATAGCGTGGCCAGGCGGTCAACGCTGGTCTGGAACAACTCACTGGGTTTGCCGTTGCCGAACTGGCTGACAATATCGCGGCCTTGCTCCTGGGTGCAGGCGCACAGGCATGTAAGCGCGCCTGCCAGCAGCAGGCGTGGGAGGAAATTCGGGGAGCTTGCAACCATCGGCACCGGGTCGATATTCGGCGGCCGCACCGGGGGTCAGTGCAGCCTGGCCAAGCATAGAGCCCGGAAATCGTAAAAAGTGCAGTGATCGGGGATAGGTGGCTCACATGGCGTGGCGCAACATCTCTACCATCTGCGCATGCAGCGCCGGGTCACCACAGGCCACAACGCACCCGCCATTCTGTGCACTGCTGCCATCCCAGGCAGTGATCACCCCACCCGCCCCTTCGATGATCGGCATCAGTGCCTGTACGTCATACGGCTGCAGGCTCGCTTCGACAATCACGTCGACAAAGCCCGAGGCCAGCATGCAGTAGGCATAGCAATCGCCGCCGTAGCGCATCAGGCGCGCCTTGCCGGCAACGGCCTCGAACGCGGTTTTGCGCTCGGTGGTATCGAACATGTCCGGCGTGGTGCACATCAGCGTGGCCGAAGCCAGGTCGGCACAGGCACGGGTTTTCAGTGGCGTACCGCTGCGCCAGGCACCTTCAGGGGTACCGACAAAGCGTTCACCGGTGAATGGCTGGTTCATCACGCCAACCACAGGGCGCGCGCCATCGTTCAGGGCAATCAACGTGCCCCACAGCGGCAGGCCGGTGATGAAGGCACGGGTACCGTCGATCGGGTCGAGCACCCAGGTCAACGGGCTGCTGCCGACGGCCACGCCCGCCTCTTCACCAAGAATACCGTGGTCTGGGTAGCGGGCCTGGATCAGCGCGCGCATGGCGTCCTCGGCCGCCTTGTCAGCCACGGTCACTGGGTCGTACAGGCGCCCGCCCTTGTCCTCGACATCCAGGCTGGCGCGAAAGTATGGCTTGATCGCCACTGCGGCAGCATCGGCCAACTGCTCGGCGAAAGCGCAAAATTCGCCGATCTGTTCAGCGCTCAGGGACATGGGACAGGCCTCGTGACAATGATGGGGCACGCATCATACCCGACACATGGCGCTAGCCGCACTCAGGCAGGCGCAGGTGGAAAACGCCTGATCGGTTTGACCGGGCGCACACGGGTCTAGACTGAACAGAACCAGGTAACCGGGGGGCTGCCACACGTGGAGGTGTGAGATGAGCCAGTTCAAGCGTTTGTTTGTCATGCTCGGCCCGCAGATGCGCCATACGCCAGCGCTGCAACGCGCGGCGGCGCTGGCTGAGTCCAGCGGTGCACTGCTGGATATCAATGTGTTCGTCGACGATGTCGACACCTTTGGCTTGATGGGCGATGGCCGCGAACGTGAGCGGCTGCTCAGTGACAACCGCCAGTGGCTGGCCGATGAGGCCGAACAGTTGGGCAATGCGGGCCTGGACGTGTCCACCGAATTACTATTGACCCGCGACCCACTGGGCAGCGTGCTGGAACGGGTCGAACAGCAAGGCTGTGACCTGCTGGTCAAGGACGTGCAGCACGAACCGGTGCTCAAACGCCTGCTGGTCACCCCACTTGATTGGCTGCTGCTCAAGGACAGCCCGATTGCCGTGCACCTGGTCAGCGACATCCGCCTGCCCCTGCCCCGGCAGATTGCCGCCGCCGTGGACCTCAACAGCCACGGTGCTGGCGAACACCTGGATGAGCAGGTAATCAACTGCGCCCGTGCCTTGGCCCTGCAGTGCAACGGCGAGCTGCACCTGCTGCATGTGTGCGACGCGGCCAAGACCCATATCGCCGACTTCGGCGCCGGCACCGTGACCATGCCCGGCTTCGATGGCAGCGTCCGGACTGCGCAGCGTGCGGCGTTCAATCGCCTGGGTGACCATCACCAGGTCCCGCTGGAGCGCCGGCACTTCCTGGAAGGCGCAGCGATCAGGGCCATTGCCCAGTTTGTCGGCCACAGCCGGGCGGATGTGATCGTGATGGGCAGCCACCGGCATGACGCCATGCAGACCTACCTGGGCGGCACCACGGCGCATGTGCTGGAGCACCCACTGTGCAATGTGCTGGCGATCAAGGCCGTTGGCTGAGTGCCAGTATGCCTGCGCCGGCCTCTGCGGGGTTTGAGCCGCGAGGAGGCCGGCACGGCGTCCACCTGTTGGTATCTGGCACACCAGTGCCACTTAAAAATAATGCATCTGATAATGATTCGTAGTAGTTTCGCGGCGCTTGTCCACCTTTTCTTCAGTGCCCTACTTCAGGATCGTACCGTCGATGCGTCGCACATTCGTTTCGCTTTGTGTGCTCCATGCTGTCTCCCCACTGGCCTTGGCCGAGCCTGAACCGCTCAGCGAACCGGCCCAGATAGAACTCCAGGCACTGAGCATCACCAGTACTGCCGACAGTGAACGCGCCGATGGCCCGGTCGTCGGCTATAAAGCCAATCGCTCGGCCAGTGCCACCCGCACCGACACGGTGCTGCACGAAACGCCGCAATCGGTCAGCGTGGTGCCCAAGGATGTGCTGGAAGACACCGGCGCCACGCGCCTGCAGGACGGCCTGGACTACGCCGGCGGAGTCGGCCGTGCCAACAACTTTGGCGGCCAGGGCCTGACCACCTTCACTGTGCGGGGTTTCACTACCGGCGAGTTCTACCGCAATGGCTTCCCGATCAATCGCGGCTACCCTAACGCCCCCGACGCCAATACCGTCGAGCGCCTGGAAGTGATCCGTGGCCCGGCCACCAGCCTGTATGGCCGCGGCGACCCCGGCGGCACGTTCAACGTGGTCAGCAAACAGCCACTGCCGGAATCCAAGGTCACCCTGGGCAGTCAGTTCGATGACCAAGGCATGCACCGGGCAACGCTGGACGCGACCGGGCCGCTGAACCAGGACGGTTCGCTGGCCTACCGCCTGAACGTGCTGGGCGAAGGTGGTGAGAGCTTCCGCGATGACGTGGAAAGCGAGCGCTATGATGTCGCACCGGTCATCAGCTGGCAGGTCAATGACGCCACAAGGATCATCTTTGAAGGCGACTTCATGCGTAACAACCACCCGCTGGATCGCGGCCTGACACGCCTGCCCGGTCAGCTCGGCACAGCCTCACGCGACACCAACATCTGGGAAAAAGGCAGCGACAATCTGCTGCACAACGACAACAACATGGCCCAGTTACGCTTCGAGCACCTGCTCAACGACAACTGGTCCTTGGGCGGCGGCATGCAGTGGCTGGACGGCTCGCTCAAAGGCAATGCCGTGGAAGCCAATGGCTTGCAGCCCGACGGCCGCACCTTGGGGCGCAACTTCAACTACCGCAAGCTGGAGTGGACCGACCGTGATTACCAGCTCAACCTGACCGGCCACTTCGACACCGGCGGTTTCGCCCACACGCTGCTGACCGGTGTCGAGTACGAAGACTACGACTACAACTCGATTATCCAGCGCTCCGCAGCAGGCGCCACCGCCTACCCGATCGATATCTTCGACCCGGCGCTGGGCCAGGCGCGCCCTGCCCTGACCCGTACCACCACCCACGACAAGGAAAACCTCAAGACCTGGGCATTCTTCGTCCAGGACCAGGTGGCCCTGACCGAGCGTCTGAAGGCCCTGGCCGGCGTGCGTTTCGAGCGCTTCGAGCATGACTATGTCAACAAGCTCAGCGCAGCGGGTGACTTCAGCAAGGGCGAAAACGGCGTTACTCCACGTTTCGGCCTGCTGTACGACCTGACCGACACCGTGGCGGTGTATGCCAACACTGCACGTTCATTCAAGCCCAACAGCGGTGCGCCTGCAGGTGCGACGGGGGGTGGTTTTGACCCTGAGAAGGGCAAAAGCTACGAACTGGGCGTGAAATGGGAAGCGCTCGATCGCCAGCTGAGCGTGGACGCAGCGGTCTACCATATCGTCAAGGAAAACGTACTGACGCGCGACCCGGTGGACCCCAACTACAATGTCGCCGCTGGCCAGGTGCGCAGCCGCGGCCTGGACATCAACATTGCTGGCAACATCACGCCAGAGTGGCGGGTAATCGGCGGCTACGCTTATGTCGATGCCGAAGTTACCAAGGACAACCGCTTGCCCAGCGGCACCCGCCTGGCAAACATTCCACGTAACAGCTTCAGCCTGCTCAACACCTATGAATTCCAGGATGGCTTCGCCAAAGGCCTGGGCCTGGGTATTGGCGTGAAGTACGTGGATGACCGTAATGGCCAGACCGAGGCGGTCACCTACAACATGGACCAGTACACTGTGGTTGACCTGCTGAGCTTCTACCAGCTCAATGAGCACGTACGCCTGAACCTGGACGTGAAAAACCTGTTCAACAAGGAATATGACGAAGGTGCGTTCAACACCTACGCCTACCCGGGAGCACCCCGGACGGTGCAGGCCGGGGTTTCCTATACGTTCTGAAAGGCTGGGGCCACCATGCGGCCCCCTGCTTCAGAAACCCTTGCTGTAGAACAGCGAGTAGGACTCGATCCCGTCGTTAGGCTGCTTGATCCCCGCATTGGAATAATGCATCGCGCGAATCCCGATTTTCTGATCCCCTGGCAGCTTCAGGCCGAAACCGATGCGGTCTTCGAAGTTGACCGCCGACCCCATGCGCTGGTCACCCACGTCGGTCTTGGAAAACGCCGCCAGGCCAATACCGGCCTCGATGTACGGCGTGTAGGTGAAACCACTGAATTCATAGGTGAACACCGGGCTGAATGACAGCGAGTGCGCACCACTGGCGTCACCACCTTCCCAGTAGGTGTAGGCTGCATCCCAGTAACCAGTGACATAGCCGGTACTGCTTTCCAGCCATTTCTTGTCCCAGTCGAACGACAGGCCGATACGGTAGGTCATGTCACCTTGGCTAGTGGCGCCTACGGCGCCTGACACCTGCGCGGCCTGGGCCAGGTTGGCCCCTGCAAAGGCCAGCACTGCAGCGGCCAGCGAAGCTGCGAGACGGGTTTTCATCAACGACTCTCCTGATGGTCTACACGGCAAGCGGGGGCTTTTGCCCCTCGATCTTTATTGGGTGACCGGCGCATCCAGGCCGGTCACACGAAGTAATAGTTTCTGATTATTGTCCAGATAATCAGAAAGTTGAAAGTGAATTGCCACTATTGGCGAAGTCAGCTAGTCAAGATGTAGTGTTCCAGCTGCCTCTGGTAGTCCCAGTGAATCGGCTGCAGGTCATCGATGGCGCAGCGCAACAAGGCGATTCTCATGGGGGTCGAGCACACCGGGGAGCAACACGTAGCCCCGCTCGTTCAACATCTTCAGCTGAAGCTCCAGGCTCATGCGGATGCGCTCCGTCCAGGCGGGAGTACATCTGTACTCCCGCCCGTTTATCCCTCAACGCCAGTTCAGGTTCACGTTCGTGGCGGCCTTGCCGTTCACGGTGACCCATTGCTGCACCGTCTCACCCTGGGCATTGCCAGTGACCTTGTACTTGCCGGGAGGCAACTGTACATACAGCAGCGGCCCGGCATCCGTGACGCTGAGTACGGGCTGGCCCTGGGCATTCTGGATGTCGACAGTGGCACCGCTCTGGAACTTGCCTTCCGGGCCAGTCGAAAGCTCTACGTGCAGGTCATAGCCGGTGGTCTTGCGCAGCGCATTGGCTTCGTCCTGGCCAATGCCGCCTTGCAAGTAGCGCACGCCGTTCTGTTCCTGCGGTTGCAACTGCACGGCCTGCATGTCGATGGGGGCATTGAGGTCGGCAGCGGCAGCCAGGGTCCATGGCATGGCCAGGGTGACAAGCAACGCCGCGCCGAGGGCATAGTGGTGGTTACGCATGGTACGACCCTCCTTTAGAGGATGGCTTACCTCTTATTTGATCCTCCCGGGGTATTGGTGTTCTGGCTGATGCATGGTCGTCATCGTGACATTCGGCACTAACCCATAAATCGAATGTAAATTTAGATACTGATCAAGAGGTTGTACGCCCTTCCTCAAGCAGTTTCACGAACATGCTCAGGCTGCGTGATACCGCGCCCCGCCGCCAGACCAGCCAGGTTTTCAGGTAGCGAAAATCTTCCGACATAGGCCAGGCACTGACCGTGCTGCACCCGGGCATATTGTCGAGCATGCTACGCGGCATCATGGCCAGGCCTGCGCCAGCGCTGACGCACGCCAACATGCCATGGTACGACTCCATCTCGTGAATCTTGCCCGGCACTGCCTGGTCCTTGACGAACCAGTTTTCGAAGTGATGGCGATACGAACAGTTGGCACGGAAGGCGTAGATGCTCTCACCGTTCACATCCTGGGCGCGGGTAACTGGCGCATGGTTGAGCGGCGCGATGACCATCATTTCCTCTTCGAACACCGGCATGCCTTCCAGTGTCGGGTGCAGCACCGGGCCGTCGACGAACGCGGCCACCAGCCGGCCAGACAACACGCCTTCAAGCATGGTCCCGGATGGCCCGGTGGACAGGTCCAGGTCTACCTTGGGGTAGCGCTGGTTGTACGCCGCCAGCAAAGCCGGGATGCGCACCGCTGCCGTGCTTTCCAGCGAACCGAGGGCAAAGGTGCCCTGCGGGTCTTCACCGGCCACGGTCAGGCGCGCCTCGTGCACCAGGTCGAGGATGCGCCGGGTGTATTCGAGAAAATTCCAACCTGCAGGCGACAGGCGCAGGCGGCTTTTCTCGCGAATGAACAACTCCACGCCCAGGTCTTCTTCCAGTTGCTTGATGCGCGTGGTCAGGTTAGACGGCACCCGATGGATGTGCTGCGCGGCGGCACTGATGCTGCCCTGCTCTGCCACGGCCTTGAAGATCTCCAGTTGCACCAGGTCCACAGCCTTTCTCCAAACGTGAATGTTTCGCTCATTATTATTCAGTTTTCATTAAAGCCATAGCCCACTAGTCTGGCCTCACTGATTAACAACAACGAGAGTGTCCTGCCATGAGCGCGATCAGCAGCCTGACCCACGCCATCTCCCTCGACCCGTACAGCGGCGAGCAGATCGGCGCCTACCCGTTCGACACCGACGCCGCACTGGAAGCGGCGCTGCAACGTGCCAAGGTTGGCTACGGCCAGTGGCGCCAAGTGTCGCTGGGTCAGCGCAGCGAGTACCTGCTGGCCCTGGCCAGCACCCTCGAAGCCAAGGCCGAAGCCTTTGCCCAGATGATCAGCCGCGAAATCGGCAAGCCGATTGCCCAGGCCCGTGGCGAAGTCAGCAAGTGCGTCGGCCTGTGCCGCTGGTATGCCGAACACGGCCCGGCCATGCTTGCCGCTGAGCCGACCCAGGTTGAAAAAGCCCGTATCGAATACCGCCCGCTCGGCCCGATCCTGGCCGTGATGCCGTGGAACTTCCCGGTCTGGCAGGTACTGCGCGGCGCCGTGCCAGCGATCCTGGCAGGCAATACCTACGTGCTCAAGCACGCACCGAACGTGATGGGCAGCGCCTACCTGCTGGGCGAGCTGTTCAAGGAAGCCGGCCTGCCGGATGGCGTGTTCGAAGTGCTGAACGTGACCCCGGATGGCGTCACCCGCGCCATCAACGACCCGCGTATCGCCGCCGTGACCCTGACCGGCAGCGTGCGTGCCGGCATGGCGATTGGTGCCCAGGCCGGTGCGGCACTGAAGAAGTGTGTACTGGAGCTCGGTGGCTCCGACCCGTTCATCGTGCTGGCCGACGCCGACCTGGATGCCGCCGTCAAGGCCGCAGTCATTGGCCGTTACCAGAACACCGGCCAGGTCTGCGCAGCGGCCAAGCGCCTGATCGTGGAAGACAGCATTGTCGAGGAGTTCACGCGCAAGTTCGTTGAAGCAACCCGCGAGCTGAAAGTCGGCAACCCACTGGAAGACGACACCTACATCGGCCCGATGGCCCGTTACGACCTGCGCGACGAGCTGGACGGCCAGGTTCAGGCGACCCTCGCCGAAGGCGCCACCCTGCTGCTGGGCGGCAACAAGGTCGAAGGCGTGGCCAACTTCTATGCGCCGACCGTGTTCGCCAACGTCACCCCGCAAATGACCGCATTCAAGCAGGAGTTGTTCGGGCCGGTGGCCGCGATCATCACTGCACGTGATGCCGAGCATGCGGTAGAACTGGCCAACGACAGCGAGTTTGGGCTGGCCGCGACCATCTACACCGCCGACTATGCGCTGGCCGAGCGCATGACTGCGGCACTGGATACCGGTGGCGTGTTCATCAACGGCTACTGCGCTTCTGACCCCCGCGTGGCGTTTGGCGGCGTGAAGAAGAGCGGGTTCGGGCGTGAGTTGTCGCACTTCGGGGTGCGCGAGTTCACCAATGCCCAGACGGTGTGGCTGGACCGTAACTGATTCAAAACTTCTGGGGCTGCTCTGCGGCCCCAGATGCCTCAATCCCGAACCTGGTCCTTGACCCAGTCCAGCATCTCCCCCGGCACGATCAGTTCATGCCGCGCCCGCGAACAGGCGGTATACAGCCCCGCCAGCATCCGCGCCCGCTCATTGCGGTTGCCCGCCACCTGCGGCGCCACCATCAGCTCCGGCGACACCATCACCCGGGCGAATTCCATGTTTTTCACATCCCGTACCCGCCCCAGGAACAACTTGGGCGCCTTGTCCCAGCGGTAACGGCTCTTGGCTTTGGCAAAATGTTCCGGCGTATAGCCTTTGCGCAGCATGTTGGCGACGGCAACAAACGCCTTGTCATCGCCCTTGTCCTGCTCCAGCGCCTGCCAACTGGCGTAGCGGAACAACATCGGGTGACGCGGTCGAGTGCCAAAGCGGTATAGCTCGATGCAGTCCTCGACGAACAGTTCGAAGTCCTTGCGCGCGCTTTTCAGCAATACGAACGGCACACTTTGGTGCGTCAGGCGCTGGAACCAGCCAAACAGCCCCCATTCGTCATCGACGATCAGCGCGGTGGGCTGTTCCGGCACGGTCACCGTATCGAAGAAACTGACCCGCGTGTAGTGCTCGGCGCTACCACTGAAAGCCGCCTGGATCGCCGCCGGGTGGGCCTGGATCAGCGGGTTGAGCACATTGTCCATCGCCGGCCCGGCACGCAGGGAATGGTCGATGTAACGTTGGCGGATGAAGCTGCCATGGTGCGGCCTGAGGCCGTTGAGGTTCTGCAACTCGTCGCCCAGCGCAATGATCGACTGCGGGCTGCGGTCCAGCACGGCAAGCATCGGTGCCGACAGCTCGTGAGCCTCGTCGACGATCACGTGGGTGTAGCGGCTATCGATCACATAACCGGTCAACGACAGCAACTTGACCCGGTGGTAGTCGCGCACCGGCAGCTGGACTTCCCGCGCGGACGGGCGAATCAGCTCTTGCCAATACAGGCGGGCCTTTTCCAGCAGTACCTCCTGATCCAGCGGCGAAGTACCCGGCCCGGCCCAGGGCAAATGGTGCAGCTGAAGCTGGGTATCGGCACTGTGGCAGAAGGTGCGCACGGCGCGGACGCACAAGGCAACCACATCGCGCGCGGCGAGCGGGCCGATGTCAGGGATGGCCAGCCAGCGTACAACCTGCTCATTCTGCGGGCGCCATGACAGTTTGGTGCGATACGGGTCGCGCAGACGCCAGCCGTTGTTGGTGAGGTCGCGGTTGAGCAGCTCGTCAGCCAACTGACCGAAGGTCAGCGCGGTGTAGGCGGCAGCGTCCTTTACCCGCGCCTGCAAGGCGCGCAACTGGCTTTCGGTCAAAGCCAGAAGCAACGTGCGCTGTGGCTCCAGCAGGCGGGCAAACTGGTGAATCAGGAAGGTCTTGCCAGTGCCAGCAAAGCCCTGCACCGCCACTGACTCGTCGATACCACTGAGAAACTCGCGCAGCAGGCGGTTTTGCTGGTCGCTGAGCATCAGGTCGCTGGCCAGCGACGGCAGGTACACCGGATGCAGCGGTGTGGCCCGCTGGCGGTAGGTGTCGGCGAACTGGAAATTCCACTGGCCTTCGGTATCCAACAGTTCGTCTAGCGTGTACTGCACCTCGGCCGACAGCAGAGCAATGCCGTTTTCGCCCAGCATGCCCAGGCCCATGGCAAAGGCTTCACGATCGAAGTGCTGCGCTACCTGGCTTTGAAAGCGCCCAGGCGCGGCGCTTTCAACTTCGTTGGCGATGCGCACGATTTCGGCGAAACGGCGCTCTTGCGCGTCGGCCGAGGCGGTGGCGGGCTGGCGCGGCAGGTTTTGCGCGAACAACACTGCGGCGGCTTCGAGGACGCTGGCAGTGGTGAAAAAGTCGGTTTTGGGTTCGCTGGCGAGGCGGTCGGCCTGGTCGCTGGGCAAAGGCAGGTAGAACATCGGCACCTCGGTGTGGATCAGGGCGGCACGATAGCAACTTTCGGCGTGAGATGCTGAGTTCAGTGCTGGCTGGGCCGGCCTCTTGGCGGGCGCGTCCGCTTCCACAGGACCGCCTCAGGTCCCTGTGGGAGCGGGCAAGCCCGCGAAGAGGCCAGCAGTTATTTTGCTACCTTAGCCCTGCTTCGCTTCAAGGTCTCACTCGGAAACTCCTTGAACAATTGCCGGTAACTCTCTGAAAACCTTCCTAAATGCCAGAATGACCAGCGCATCGCGACCTCGGCCACGGTCGCCCTGCCATCGCGTAACAGATCGCGACGCGCGCCATTCAGCCGGCGCAAGCGCAGCCACTGCGCAGGCGGCATGCCGGTAAATGCCTTGAACGCCTGCTGCAACTGGCGCAACGAGACCCCGGCAACATCTGCCAGCTCCACCAGGTTCAACGTCTCTTCTGGGCAGTCCGCCGCCCACTCGCTGACCCGGCGCATGATCGCCCGTTCTTCGTCGCGCCGCCCCAAGGCTATGCCCTGCAGGCGCTGGCTGGCGTTATCGAGAATGAACAGGCAATCCTCCAGCAGTTGTTCCGCCAGGGCCTGCCCCTGCAATGGGCAGTCGGCCTGCCCGAGGCGGGTCAATGTGGCACTCAGCCAACTGCCAAACAACGCGTTCTGCCCACTGCCCAGCGGCACCATGAACAGCCCTTCGAGGCGTTGCGGGTCCAGCCCATGGCGGGCCAGGAAGGCTTGGTCGAACACCACTGCCACTTCCTGGTAGTTCTCCGGGGTGATCCAGATGTTGCGGCTTTGCTCGTTCAGCAGGTACAGGCTGTTTTCGCTGCGGTCGAAGCAAAACGCCAGTGAACCGCTCGGCGCCCGGAAAAACTGCTCTACGCGAGTATTCAGTCGCTCCTCGTACACTTCCACGCCATCCATCCCCAGCCAGCGCAGCTCTCCGCTGAAATGCCCCGGCGACATCTGCCGGTATTGCTGCTGCCAGCCGGGGGTAGCGCGCACTTGCTCCGAGACGTCGGTGGTATGGAAGGCCTGGACTTGCAGCGCATTGGGCGTTGTCACGCGAGATCCTAATTGCACTCTTTTGGTGCATTGCTTGCCGAAGAAAATGGATAGATCGGCCCTGGGGGCTGCGACCAAGATAGTCTCCAGTGCGTCACCTGGGAAGTACAACGCCTTGTTCGCCTTGCTATGGCTTTCGCGAGAAGCATTGCTCCCACACTAAAACCCAACCAAGAGGTCTGTATGAACGCCCCCTTCGATCAGCTGTACACCTGGCTGAAAGAACACCGCATCACCGAAGTCGAATGCGTGATCAGCGACCTGACCGGCATCGCCCGCGGCAAGATCGCGCCCACCGCCAAGTTCCTCCACGAGCGTGGCATGCGCCTGCCCGAAAGCGTGCTGCTGCAGACGGTCACCGGCGACTACGTTGACGATGACATCTACTACAACCTGCTCGATGCCGCCGACATCGACATGGTCTGCCGGCCCGACCCCTCCGCCGTGTACCAGATCCCGTGGGCGATCGAGCCAACCGCGATCGTGATCCACGACACCTTCGACAAGCAAGGTAACCCCATCGAACTGTCGCCGCGCAACGTGCTGAAGAAAGTGCTCAAGCTCTACGCCGACAAGGGCTGGCAGCCGATCGTCGCGCCCGAGATGGAGTTCTACCTGACCAAGCGCTGTGAAGACCCGGACTTGCCATTGCAGGTGCCGCTGGGGCGTTCTGGCCGTGCCGAAAGCGGTCGCCAGTCGTTCTCGATCGATGCCGCCAACGAATTCGACCCGCTGTTCGAGGATGTCTACGACTGGTGCGAGATCCAGGGCCTGGACCTGGACACGTTGATCCACGAAGACGGCCCTGCGCAGATGGAGATCAACTTCCGCCACGGCGACGCGCTGGACCTGGCCGACCAGATCACCGTGTTCAAGCGCACCATGCGCGAAGCTGCACTCAAGCACAACGTGGCCGCCACCTTCATGGCCAAGCCGATCACCGACGAGCCGGGCAGTGCCATGCACCTGCACCAGAGCGTGGTCGACATCGCCACCGGCAAGCCAATCTTCGCCAATGAAGACGGCAGCATGAGCCAGCTGTTCCTGCACCACATCGGCGGTTTGCAGAAGTACATCCCCAAGCTGCTGCCAATGTTCGCGCCCAACGTCAACTCGTTCCGCCGCTTCCTGCCAGACACCTCGGCACCGGTGAACGTCGAGTGGGGTGAAGAAAACCGCACCGCCGGGCTGCGCGTGCCCACCTCCAGCCCAGAGGCAATGCGGGTGGAAAACCGCCTGCCGGGCGCCGACGCCAACCCCTACCTGGCCATCGCTGCCAGCCTGCTGTGCGGCTACCTGGGCATGGTCGAGCAGCTTGACCCCAGTGCACCCGTACAAGGCCGTGCCTACGAACGGCGCAACCTGCGCCTGCCGATCACCATCGAAGACGCCCTGCAGCACATGGAAGACTGCGAGACCGTGCAGCAGTACCTGGGCAAGCAGTTCGTCCAGGGCTATGTGGCCGTCAAGCGTGCCGAGCACGAGAACTACAAGCGGGTCATCAGCTCCTGGGAGCGTGAGTTCCTGATGATGAGCGTCTGACCCACCCCGGGGCGCTTTGCGCCCCAGTACACCGAACTCGAAGAACAAGACCAACGAGGTGTCCCCATGCGTCATCTGCAAGCCCTGATCCCCGCTGCGTTCACCCTGCTGTTCGCCACCACCACCCAGGCCACGCCCTCGGTCAGTGTGTACAACTGGACCGACTACATCGGCGACACCACCCTGGCTGACTTCCAGGCCAGCAGCGGGATCAAGGTGGTCTATGACGTGTTTGACTCCAACGAAACCCTGGAAGGCAAGCTACTGGCCGGGCGCACCGGCTACGACGTGGTGGTGCCGTCCAACCACTTCCTCGCCCGCCAGGCCCAGGCTGGCGCCTTCCTGCCGCTGGACCGCAGCAAGCTGCCGAACTGGCAACACCTGGACCCCAAGCTGCTCAAGCAGCTTGAACAGAACGACCCCGGCAACCAGTACGCGGTGCCCTACCTGTGGGGCACCAACGGCATCGGCTACAACGTCGACAAGGTCAAGGCGGCACTGGGCGTCGACCATATCGACTCGTGGGCGGTGATGTTCGAGCCCGAAAACCTGAAAAAGCTCAAGCAGTGCGGCGTGGCCTTCATGGACTCGCCCGACGAATTGTTCCCGGCAATACTCAACTACCTGGGCATGGACCCGCGCAGCGAAAAGCCGGCGGACTACGCCAAGGCTGAAGCACGCCTGCTCGAATTGCGCCCCTACATCACGTACTTCCATTCATCCAAATACGTGTCCGACCTGGCCAATGGCGACGTTTGCGTGGCCTTCGGCTACTCCGGTGACGTGTTCCAGGCCGCCAACCGCGCTGTGGAAGCGAAGAACGGCGTAAAAGTCGCCTACAGCATTCCCAAGGAAGGCAGCAACCTGTGGTTCGACCTGCTGGCCATCCCCAAGGACGCCAGCAACCCCGACCAGGCCCTGGCCTTCATCAATTACCTGCTCGACCCCAAAGTGATCGCCAAAGTCAGTGCCACGGTCGGCTATGCCAACGCCAACCCGGACGCCAAGGCCTACATGGATGCATCGCTAGTGCACAACCCCGAGATCTACCCACCCCAGGACGTGCTGGACAAGCTGTACATCTCCAGCACCCCGAGCCCGAAGATCATGCGCGTCATGACCCGCTCCTGGAGCAAGATCAAGTCCAACCGCTGAGCCGAGAACGCCCATGTCTTTCGATTCCCAACACACTGCTTCGTACTACGCTGCCACGGCACGCAACGCGGCGCCCTACCCCAGCCTGGACGACGAACTGACGGCCGATGTGTGCGTGGTCGGCGGCGGGCTGACCGGGGTCAACACCGCCCTGGAGCTGGCTGAACGTGGTTTGTCGGTGGTGCTGCTGGAAGGCCGGCGCATCGGCTGGGGCGCCAGCGGGCGCAATGGCGGCCAGCTGATCCGCGGCATCGGCCATGACGTCAGCGGCTTTACCCGGCATGTCGGTCAGGACGGCGTGCGCTACCTGAAACAAGCTGGTATCGATTCGGTGGCGCTGGTGGCCAGCCGCATCGCCCAGTACGGCATTGCCTGCGACCTGCGCTGGGGTTTCTGCGAACTGGCCAACACAGCTGACCAGTTCGCCGCCTTCAAGGACGAGCAGGATGACCTGGCAACGCTTGGCTATCGCCCCGAGACCCGTCTGGTAGGCCCCGGGCAGTTGCATGAAATCGTCGCCAGCGACCAGTACGCCGGCGGCCTGGTAGACATGGGCTCGGGCCACCTGCACCCACTCGACCTCGTCCAGGGCGAAGCCCGTGCCGCCTATAGCCTGGGCGTGCGCATCTTCGAACAAAGCCCCGTACTGCGAATCGAGCACGGCCCCCGCGTGACCCTGCACACTGCCCGTGGCAAGGTGCGAGCAGGCAGCCTGGTGCTGGGCTGCAACGCCCACCTCGATGAGCTGGAACCGCGGCTGAGTGGCAAGGTGCTGCCGGCCGGCAGTTACGTAGTCGCCACCGAACCCTTGCCCGAAGCACTGGCTACTACCCTGATCCCGCAGAACATGGCGCTGTGCGACCAGAAGGTCGGCCTGGACTATTACCGCCTCACCGCAGACCGCCGCCTGCTGTTCGGCGGTGCCTGCCACTACTCCGGCCGCGACCCCAAGGACATCGCCGCCTACATGCGGCCCAAGGTGCTGAAGGTATTCCCGCAACTGGCCAACGTGCGCATCGACTACCAGTGGGGCGGCATGATCGGCATCACCGCCAACCGCTTCCCCCAGGTCGGGCGCCTGAGTCAGCACCCAAACGTCTACTACGCCCAGGGCTATTCCGGGCACGGGCTGAACGTGACGCACTGGACGGCGAAACTGCTGGCCGAAAGCATCGCCCTGGGCCACAGCCAAGGCCTGGACGTTTTCAGCGCCGTGCCCCACCTGACGTTTCCTGGCGGCAAGGCCCTGCGTTCGCCGCTACTGGCAATGGGCATGCTGTGGTACCGGTTGCGCGAAGCGCTGGGTTGAGTTCACCGCAAACCACGCGGCGCCCGGGAGATCGGGCGCCGCCACTTTTTGCCTTTTCCACAGGGGATTGAACTCGCCCACTGGCCAACTGCGGCGCAGCTGCTAGCGTTGTTCTGGCCGACCTCTCATGGATACGCCTTCATCATGAAATCACTGCCTCGCATTACCCTGTTGTGCGCCGCACTGCTTGCCGTGGGCGCCTGCTCCAGCAATCGCGTGGACCCTAAGGATTACTCCGGCTTCCTCAAGGATTACAGCCGGTTGCAAGAAGCCAAGAGCCCGACGGGTGCCCCGGTAATGCGCTGGATCGACCCCAAGGTCAACATCAACCAGTACAGCCAGGTGTTCATCGAGCCCAGCCAGTTCTACCCCAAACCGCAGCCCACCCCGGTCATCTCCGCGCAGACACTGGGGGAAATCACCCGCTACTTCAACGAAGCGCTGCGGCGTGAAATCGGCGGTGTCATGCCGCTGGCCAACGGGCCTGGCCCGGGCGTGATCGTGGTGCGGCCGGCGATCACGGCAGTGTCTACCAGCAACGAGGGCCTCAAACCCTATGAGGTGATCCCCATCGCGCTGATCGCCGCAGGCGTGAACACCGCCACGGGCGGCCGTGACCAGGACGTGGATGTCGGCGTGGAGGCGGCGTTCCTGGACGGTGCCAGCCAGAAAGTACTCGCCCAGGTGGTACGCAAAGGCGCGGGTCAGGAGCTGGAGAACGATACCCAGAAGCTGACCTTGAATGACGTCAAGCCGGTGCTCGATGGCTGGGCCAAGGACATGCGGGCGAGCTTCATTGAAGCCAAGCAGAAAGCCCGCTAGCGTGGTGCCTGGGAAGGACAGCTGACATTGACTTGCCCACCGCCCGTGTTGCACGGGCGACTGAGGCAGAAGGTAGATCTTTATCCAGCAAGCCAATGGCTTATCCCGGAGACCCACAAATGGAGCCCGCTGTCGACGTCATCGGCTTCATCGCCCACAGGCTGGCACATCCCTATCCTGGGTGGACGATCACGCATTTTCTGGGCACACCTGCCTCGAGTTCACCCTGGTGCGTGAAGAAACCGGTATGGCTTCGGCTGAGTGCGATCCAATGCCTGGATCTGGGTTCTCTTATCAACCGACAGCACCACGGCATTGTCTGGAGGGCTCAGGTAGTGCCCGGGTGGCTCAAGCCCTTGATGCCCAAGCCCAGGTAGCGTTCTCGCCACTTGAACAATGTCGGTGGTGTGTTCCGTAAACGAACTGCCCGCTCAGTACACTAGCCACTATTGCGTATCAAGAAACATGTGAATGAAGGCGTGTTAAAAATGCTAGGGCCCCTCGGACCTTCGGGTCTACCGAACCTTTCTATTCGGTCTATTCGCTTGCGGTCTGTTTCTGCTTTTCTTTGAGCAGCTCGCACGTCCTTCACATCGAAGGGAATCACACCGTTGACGTCGCCACGCGCAGCTTCCCCGAGCCTCGACGGTGGCACTTTTTTAGCGTTTGTTTTAGATATCGCCCGGAACCGTAAGTTGAATTCAGGGGATACAGAGGCAAGAGCGCCCAAGTCTTTCCCTGAGAGTTGATTAGCTATTAGCTCCGCTATCTCTCGCCCGTGAAGCAGTGTGTAGCTAGCCCCACGCTGACCTGATGATTGGCTAGTCCCCTGAGACGGCATACCTGACTCGCCAAGCGATGCTGAGGAATTAACACGGTGTTGCTCGGGCAAGCGCGGCCCGATTATTCGCTCAACGAGTCCCTGAACTAGCTTCTGCTTCAGAGAGACGGGCGCATTACCCGAGGGATCTACCCGATTTATAGGATCATTCGAACAATAACTATATGCGTTAGGCCCTCCCTGACTGAAGGGGCTGAATGCATCAGGACTGCAGAATCGCATCAGCAATGGCCTGAATAACCTATGTCCATTGCCCAATAAATACCCTTCGGTCAAAAAATCATAGTAATGGCCTGTGAAGCGCAGTGTGGCTTCCGGCCTTGCCACCCCGAGATAGCCATAGGGTGTGTATGCCATAGCGTCAGTTTGGTGGCCCAGTATGGTGTGAGCCTCATCGGCTTTCAAAAAAATCGCCGACTTTGCCTGACCAAGCAGTGCCACTGGCGCATCCTGAAACCGCAGAATATGTTGATTGCCTCGCGTCGCGACAACGGTAGCGAGCTGGCTATTTTGATAAAAGTAAAAGCTCGCTCTGTTCTCGACTATTTTGCGCTGCCCTTTTATCGCGTTGGCAAACGGTATAATTTGACTTTCAACGCCGGCAGCCATGGCTTATTTCCTGAGAGGGAGTGAGCTTGAGGTTAAGCGCGTTGCTGGCCGGATACTACTGTTAAATTTGTCAGGTATCGAGCGGTGGGAACATCCCTCAAGAAAAACCTGTGAATCAGCCTTGGCGTTAACAAAATCCGCTCTGCCAACAAGCACAGGGTGCGCGTTCGAATGGCCACGAAGGTAATTCCTTTGCCCCACTGGTTCACAGCGCACTAGCATTCGACAAAGGCGACTGCCAAGCCGCCGCGCGAGGTCTCTTTGTAGTTGGCATGCATGTCCGCCCCGGTATCACGCATGGTGCGGATCACCCGGTCGAGCGAAATGAAGTGCTCGCCGTCGCCACGCAACGCCATCTGCACCGCGTTGATCGCCTTCACCGCAGCAATCGCATTGCGCTCGATACACGGCACCTGCACCAGCCCGCCAACCGGGTCGCACGTCAGCCCCAGGTTGTGTTCCAGGGCAATTTCGGCCGCATTTTCCAGTTGTGGCGGCGTCGCCCCCAACACCTGGGCCAGGCCGGCGGCAGCCATCGAACAAGCCGAACCCACCTCGCCTTGGCAGCCTACCTCTGCCCCCGAGATCGACGCATTTTTCTTGCACAGGATACCGACGGCCGCTGCCGCCAGCAGGAAGTCGACCACATCGGCATCGCAAACGGTCGGGTTGAATTTCATGTAGTAATGCAGCACTGCAGGGATAATGCCTGCGGCACCATTGGTGGGCGCGGTGACCATGCGCCCGCCGGCGGCATTCTCTTCATTCACCGCCAGGGCGAACAGGTTCACCCACTCCATGGCGCTGAGCGTCGAACCAATCACGTTGGGCTTGCCCAGTTCCTGCAAGCTGCGGTGCAGCCGGGCAGCGCGGCGCTTGACGTGTAGCCCGCCAGGCAAGATGCCTTCGTTGCGCAGCCCGTTATCCACGCACTCACGCATGGCCGCCCAGATGCGCAGCAGGCCTTCACGTATTTCCGCTTCCGGGCGCCAGGCCTGTTCGTTGGCCATCATCAGTTGCGCCACACTCAAGCTGTGTGCTTTGCACAAGGCCAGTAACTGGGCAGCACTGTCGAACTCATAAGGCAGCACAACGTCATTGGCTTTGGCTGCTGGGGCATCAATCTCGGCCTGCTCGACGATAAAGCCGCCGCCAACCGAATAGTAGGTCTGCAGCAGCAGGCTGCTCTCCCCGTCCATCGCTTCCAGGCTCATGGCATTGGGGTGGTAAGGCAGGTTTTCGTCGAGCAGCAACATGTCCCGGCCATACTCGAAGGCCAGCGGGTGGCTGCCATCCAGCATCAGGCAATGCTCCTGCAACACTTGGCCAATGCGCGACTCGATGGTGGCCGGGTCGATGCGGTCCGGCCACTGGCCCATCAGGCCAAGTAGGCAGGCGCGATCGGTGGCGTGGCCAACCCCGGTGGCCGACAGCGAGCCATACAACCGCACTTCGACGCGCGTTACCCGCGCCAACAGCCCCTGCTCACGCAGGACCTGGGCAAACGTCGCCGCTGCCCGCATGGGGCCGACGGTGTGGGAACTGGACGGGCCGATGCCGATTTTGAAAAGGTCGAAAACACTGATAGCCATGCTAATGCCTGACCGTGCCCTGATATGAATCCACAGCACGGTTATCTGATGAAATTGAGCGGTAATGCGATTTTGCGCGATACTGACGCGCTGGCTCATGGATGACCAACGAAACTTTCTAAGCAAGCCTTTAGCAGGACTAAACAATGCGACGGCAACTCAATGGGCAGATGTTCGTCTGGCTGCATGTATTCGCCTGTGCAGCCCGGCATCTGTCCTTTACCCGCTGTGCCGAAGAGCTGCACATCACCCCCGGCGCGGTCAGCCAGCAGATGCGCCAACTGGAAGAACGCCTGGGTTACCGGCTGTTTCTGCGCCGCGCGCGCGGTGTGGAGTTGAGCGCCGAAGGGCAACGCCTGGCCCAGACGGTGGCCGAAGCCTACGGCAGTATCGAGGCTGAACTGTTGCGCCTTGACGCCGGTGAAATTCGCGGCACCTTGCGTGTGCGCTCCATTCCGTCGTTCCTGGCCAAATGGCTCACCCCACGCCTGCCGCGCTTTCAGCAGCGATACCCGGACATCGAGCTGCGCCTGGTGGCCGAAGACAGCGCCCAGGCATTGACCCCGGGCGACTTCGACCTGGCTATCGACCTGAACGATGGCAGCTACCCTGGCATGCTTTCGACACCGCTGCTGGACGAACAGATCTTCCCGGTGTGCTCACCCACCTTGCTGCGCGGGCGCCCGCCACTGCATGGGCCGGCAGACCTGGCGCACTACCCGCTGCTGCATGACATCACAGCCTGGCGTGGCAGTTCGGAGTATGCAGAATGGGAGTTCTACCTGGAGGGGATTGGCGCCGCCGGCCTGAATGTGCGGCGTGGCCATACCTTCAACCGCAACCACCTGACCATCGAGGCGGCAATTGCCGGTATTGGTGTAGCGATCGCCCGGCGGACACTGCTGAATGACGAACTGGAGCGCGGCGCGCTGATCGTGCCGTTTGGCGTGGCGATCGCCAACCACAAACGCTACGTGGTGCATTACCCGCCAGGCGGGTTGAATCAGCCGGGAGCGCGGGCGGTGCATGACTGGCTGGTGGAGGAAGCGCGGGGGTTCAGGGAGTTGCATCCACTGAACAAGGTGTAGGAGCGGCCTTGTGCCGCGATGGGGTGCGAAGCGGCCCCGGCAAGGCCGCTCCTACAGGGGGCTTGCGAGCGTTCGATGATTAGTAAGCCTGCTTGCCGGTAAACGCATTGAGGGTGCGCACCAGAATCACAAAGTCCAGCCACAGCGACCAGTTGTTGATGTACTCGATGTCCGAGTCCACCCGCTGGATCATCTGCTCAATGTCCTTGGTCTCCCCCCTGAAGCCGCGCACTTGCGCCAGGCCAGTCATGCCCGGCTTGATGTTGTGGCGGGCAAAGTAATCGACGATGTCCTGGGAATATAACGTGTCATGTTGCAACGCATGTGGCCGTGGCCCAACCAGCGACATCTCCCCGGTCAGCACATTGAATAACTGCGGCAGTTCATCGAGGCTGGTACGGCGGATGAAAGCACCAATTTTAGTCAATCGCGGGTCATTCTTCTGCGCCTGTTTGACGACGCCATTGTCCGGCTGATGAACATGCATGCTTCTGAACTTCCAGATACGGAATGACTCGCCGGTCCAGCCCGTACGTTCCTGGCGGAAGAACACGGGCCCGCGGCTGGTGAATTTGATAGCCAGTGCAACGCCAATCAACACAGGCGATGCACACAGCAGTATCAATGCCGCCAATACCCGGTCCTCGAGATTCTTCAGGAACAGGCTCATGCCCGTCAGCGGGGTTTCAGACAGGGTCAGCACAGGAATACCGGCAATTTCTCGCACGCTGTGATTGATCAGGCGCAACGAGAAGATATCCGGCACCCAGTTCACGGCAATGCACTTGTCCAGCAACTTGAAGTACACGTCGTTGATAACCTCGGAGCCCCCCAGCGGTGTCACCAGGTACACGGTGCGAATGCCATACTGGGCAACGATTTCATCCAGATCTGCAATGTGACCGAGCACGGGCAGGCGCTGCTTGCCCTCGGCACCTTCGTACGCCTGCTCACCAGCCTTGTCGGTCAGCACACACCCCAGAACCCGTTCGCCAAACCAGGGGTTGTTGCTGATTTTCTGATAAAGGAAATTGGCCAGGTCGCCGTTGCCGATAATCAGGGCATTGTCCAGCCGCGCATGCGCGGTAAACCGTTTTTGCAGTTCTCGAACCGCAAAGTGCAAGAACAACTGGGCAATGTAACCAATGATGAACAACTGCACGACCAACAACCGTGAGTACGTTTCACTCTGTTTAGTGAGAAAGGCCATGACCACAAGAAAACAGAATGTTGCCGACCACGCCTTGAACAGGCGGAAGGCCTTGATCGAAAGGCCGACGTTAGTGCGGTAGATTGCATAATGGTCGTAGATGACGGCCAGTGCGCCAATCAGCAACAGCAACATGATTACATAATCGGAGGTAATGTAACCAAACTGATCATAGATGAGATACCAGGCAATACCGGTTACTGCAATACCATCGAGCCCCGCCTGAATGGCGTTACTTACACTGCTTCTTCTTTGGAGTAAGGAACGACTGCTTCTGGGTTCGAAAACCATTTCAGACCTCATCTATTTGAGCGTAGCAAGTGCCGTCCATCAAACATCAAGTCATGAATACAGCTTATTCAACGCCAGTGAAGCAGGATCGTGCAGCCCCCAAGCCACTGCTTTCACTGTAGCAGCCACCCGCCATCAGCGCGGATTTTGGCCGATTCATACGGTGCCCCTGGCCGAATCGGCTGCCTTGCGGCACAGCAGGGTGCGCAGCAAGAACAACGGATTGCCTACCACATAACGCATGAACAAACGTTTCGGCTCGCGTAACAGACGGTAGGCCCACTCGCCACCCACATGCCGTAACCACTGCGGTGCCCGGCTGACCTTGCCGCCGAGGAAGTCCAGAATCGCCCCGCCGCACACGATCAGGCACGGCCCATCAACGGCTGCCAACCTGGCCGCCACCGCTTCCTGCTTGGGCATGCCCATCCCCAGCACGATCAGTTCCGGTTGCTGTTCCTTGGCCAACTGCAGGTAGGTGTCGATGCTGGCAAAGCCATCGTGGACCGATACCGGCACCACGCCAAACAAGGCTTCGCTGCGCTGCACCGCCTGATTCAGGTACGGTTGCTGCGTGCCCCAGAACGCAACCCGCCGCCCGCGGTATGCCTCCATGAGGCTGGGTATGAAGTCGGTGCCATTCATGTTGAGCCCAGGCTCCAGTCCCAACCGGCGATAAAGGATCGCCATGCCAGAGCCGTCGCGCAACAGCACATCGGCCGCCGACAACGCCTGACAATACTCACCGTCGTGCACCACCAGGTTCATTGCATGGGCATTGACGAACCCAAGCACGGTTGCAGACTTCGGGGCGGCAAGCCGGTCGAGCAGGCACTGCGCCGCGCTGCTGTCAGGCACCACCTCAAGCGTGTCGATAATGCGGTTCCAGCGTTTCTGCCATTGCCACTGAGCCATCAGTCATCATCCCGTTTGGAGCGCACCCATTCGACCTGGCGCTTGATCAGGAACCCCAGGTACAGGGGGATTTTCCTTGCGGCGTAAAAAGGCGCGTACAACAGCACGGAAAACGGGATCAGCTCACGGCAGAAGCGTGCCCACGCCAGCACAACGGCAAGGCCGAGCATGACCAGCGCAGCCAGTGCGATCCACGCAGGCGCCGCATGGCCTGACAGCAGGTAAGCCAGCCAGGTCACCAGGTTGAGCCCCAGCAGCGCCAGCACCAGTAGCGCCAGAGGTGGCACCAAAAGGTCCAGGGTCATGGCCAGCAGGCTACCGTTGCGCTGGCGAATGGCGGCCAGCGCACGCTTGGGCGCATCGGCCAGCATCAAGCCCAGGTGGCCATGCTCCCAGCGAGTGCGCTGGCTGTTCATGCCCTGCTGGCTGGCAGGAAACTGGCTGGTGACCAGCGCCTCGGGGCAGAACACCGGCGGCTTGCCCTGCTGGCACAGATCCAGCCCCAGCTTTACATCCTCCACCAAGTGCCCATTGGCCAGGTTGATCAAAGCAAGGTCGTGCCAACCGAATGCCATGCCTGCCCCCATCAGTTGGCACGGTAGCCCCAGCCGCGCCCAGCCACGCGGGCGCACCAGGTTCTTGACCCGCCAGGCAAACTCGGCCACCTGCACCTTCAGCCCGCTACCGGCGGGCGCGCGCATCAGGTACAACGCCTGCACCGGGCGTTGGGCCTGGTGATAACGGCGTGCCAGGCAGTCAATCGCCCCCTCGGCTACCTGGCAGTCTGCGTCCACCACAATCACCACCTCGGGCGGGTATTCGGCCAAGTGGCGTACGCCGAAGTCCAGGGCATAGCCTTTGCCACGCAGCACCGTATCAAACCGCTCCACTACCTCGGCGCCGGCCTCGCGGGCCAGCCGCGCCGTGTCGTCCGTGCAGTTGTCGGCCACCACCAGCAAGCGGTCGCCTGGCAGCAACTGCGGGGTTACGCTCGCCAGCGTTGCACGAATGATCGCAGCCTCATCATGGGCCGGTACCAACACTGCCACCCGCGGACGCACGCTGACGCCCAAGGGCCGCGAGCGCGGCGGGAGGCAAGCCAGCAGCATCTGCAGGAAGAAAACGGACACAGGCACAAGGGCGATGACCGCCAGCAGGCCCAGTAACCAACTCAATACAGTCATCATGCGGATGCCTTGAAGTAGCCGGCCAGCTTGGCCGCCTCGGTGTCGATATCATGCCGTTGCAGCACGCGCTGGTAAGCCGCCTCGCCCATGCGCTGCAGCACTTCGGCGGGTTGCGCAAGGCACTCGGCCATGGCCTGCGCCAGTTCGTCCACGGCGCCAGCGGGGAACAGCCAGCCGTTCTCCCCCGGGCGCACCAGCTCAGGGATGCCTGCCACGTAGGTGGTCAGTACTGGCCGGCGCAAGGCCATGGCCTCCATGATCACCACCGGCAAGCCTTCGGCGAAGCTGGGCAATACCAGCGCGCGCGCGGCAAGGATCTCCTCGCGTACCTGTGCGCTGCTGATCCAGCCGGTGATGCGTACGTGCTGCTGCAGGCCGTGCCGGGTAATCAGGGCGTCGATCTGCCCGCGCATCTCACCGTCACCTGCCAGGACCAGTTCGAAGGCGATCGACTGTGCCGCAAGCTGACGTGCCGCCTCAAGCAACAGCAGTTGGCCTTTCTGTTCACAGAGCCGCCCGACGCACACCAGCCGCGGCACCGCCGGCACACCGACTGGCGCCACCTCATGAAAGCCTCGCTCCAGGCCGCAATGCACCACTTTCACTTTGGCCCAATGCTCGTGCGCCACCCAGCGAAACAGCTGGCTGCGCCCGTAAGAACTCACCGCTGCAACAAAGGCGGCGCGCCGCACCTTCTCGCCCATGTGCAAGAACTGCGGCTTGTCGAACTCTTCCGGCCCGTGCACGGTAAAGCTATAGGCCGGGCCGCCCAGCAGGTTGGCCAGCATCACCACCTCGGTAGAGTTGGTGCCAAAATGGGCATGCACGTGTTTGGCCTCACCGGCCTGCAGCCAGTGCAACACCTGGCAGGCCTCGGCCAGGTACACCAGGTGGTAGGGCCACGCGCGGTCGGCGCGCAGGCCAAGGCGCATTGCCACCCGCAAGGCCTGGAAAAAGCGTCGCGGTTGCGCACGCAGCACCTGCAACGTTGGCGTCAGCAACCCCTTGACGCCGCCTTGCAACACATACCGGGTCCTGGCCCGTTCGCTCGTGTCCTCGGCGTCCTGCAACTCGGCATCCCACCCCCGCAGGGCAATGCGTTGTACCTCTACGCCCTGGCGCTCCAGCGCCAGTATCTCGCGGCGGATGAAACTGTGGCTGACCTTCGGGTACTGATTGATGAAGTAAGCGATGCGCATACGAATCCAGATCCAAACCCGCTTGATGACCCACCTCCCCTGCCAACCTTCACTTAAGGCTGTCGACTACGGGCGGTCGGTCCACTGCCGATGCACTCACAGCAAATGCATCCCCCTGTTTTCCTTGTAGTCCAAGGTTGTGACTGCTGCTTGGCAATGCGGCCTGCAAGCGCGCGAAAACATCGTCGAGCATCGCTTGGCGGCGGCGGTACATCGCCCGTTTCTTCGCTGGAATGTCGGCTTCTGCCCGCTGCGCCTGGGCAAGCGGAAGGCTGAAGAAATCCGCAAAATTCGATGCACTGGCACCGTGTTCATGCCAGATGACGTCATAGTTGGCGGCGAGGTCCTGGCCCTTGTCGCTGCCAAAATACGCATGCCGATGGTGCCGGCAGTCATCGCTGACCGCATACAGGTGCGTGACACCCAGCGCCCGGGCCAGGCACTTCATCGCTTCGAGCACCAGGCTGCGCGGGCGCAGGCCTTCGAAGTCCTTGGTCAGGTCGCGGTAGATAGCCAATGAGGTTTCGCTGTCGATGCCTTTGTGGATGCCCTGCACGGCCCCGATGAACAGGCACAGCTCACCCTGGCTGCGGCACAGGGTAAACGCCAGTGAAGCCACGCGCAGGTCGCCCTGGAACAGGTTCAGCACCAACTCGCCTTCGCGTTTGAACCAGATCGGCCGGTCCAGCACCAGGCGACAGCCCGGCGAATGGCTGGCCAGATCGCACAGCGTCAGGCTTTCGTCCCGCCCCAGCAGCAACAGCGCCGGAAACTCGCCGGCCAGCACTTCAAAGTGCGAAGCGACCACTGCCAGGCGCTGCGGGGCTTCCCAGCATTTGCTGAGGTAAGGCCACTGCACCACACCGATGCAGTCCACACCCAGCCGCCGCACGCCTTGCTCGCCGAGTGCCGCCGTGATGCGCTGCATGAAACCATTCAACTCAGGCCACTGCCTGGCAATCTGCAGCATCAACTTGTACTTGTTGTTCAACGCCCGCAACGAGTAGCCCGGTTGCAAGGTAAACACGCTTTTCACGAGGGTGCCGAGCATCATGGTCATCTCTCATTTGTACTCGATCAACGCTGATTTGCCGGCCGCGAAGCGGTGGCGCAAGAACTTCAGCTGGCCGAGCATTTCCGGGAATTTGCCCAACACCAGGAATACCGCCTGCAGCCAGTTTTCGCGCGCCGACTTGCCACCGCGGCGAGCCAGGCGCACGGCCTGCAACGGGTAAATCAATAGCAACAGCAAGCCCCAGCCACCCAGCAGCAGGCAGGCCAGCACGATCACCAAGGGTATGCCCAGGCCCCATAGCCAGGCCCGACGTGACTCGCGCAACCAGTGCTGCTCGGGCGGCTGGCCATGCAGGTAGGCCCCTTCGGCATAGGCGTGGCCGGCACGCAGGCTGCGCCGCCACCACTGGCTGAACCGGGTCATGCCAGCGTCGTGCAGGGTCATTTCGGCGGCCAGGCGCCAGACTTTCCAGCCCTTGGCCCGCAAGCGCACGCACAGTTCAGGCTCCTCACCGGCAATCAGCTCGGCGCGAAAGCCACCGACGGCGGCAAAAGCGTCTGCCCGCATCAGCGCATCGCCACCGCACGCCTTGGCTTCACCGATGGGGGTGTCCCATTCCAGGTCGCAGAGCAGGTTGTACACCGACCGCTCCGGGAAGCGCTCCCGTCGGCGACCACACACCACCGCCACCTCGGGGTGCTGGTCGAGAAACACCTGCGCGGTGGCCAGCCAGTGGGCATCCACCTCGCAATCGCCATCGACAAACTGCACCAGCTGCATCGAAGGCAGCAGCCGCTGCAAGGCGCTGAAGCCTTCGTTACGCGCGCGCGCGGCGGTAAACGGGATGGCCATGTCCAGCGCCAACACCTCCACCCCGAGGCTGCGGGCCAGTTGCAGCGAGCCGTCGGTGGAGCCCGAGTCGACATACATGACCTTGCCCGCACCGTTTACCAGCGAACGCAGGCAGCGCTCCAGGCGCGGGCCCTCGTTGCGGCCAATGACCACCACACCGGTTACTGCCGCCATGGGCCTCACTCGGCGGCGGCCGTGGCGGCTGGCTGCCTGGCCTTGATGGTGGCTGGCACCCCTACTGCCAGGCAATTGTCCGGCACATCCACCAGCACCACGGCATTGGCGCCGATGATCACGTTGTTGCCAATGCGGATGCTGCCCAGCACCTTGGCCCCGGTGCCGATATCGACGTTGTTGCCGAACACCGGGGCAATCGGCTCATTGACGTTCTTCAAGCCCACCACCACACCGTTGCGGATGCGGCAGTCATCGCCAAACCGGGCATAGCCACTGACGACGATGCCACCAAAATGGTCGATGACGAAGTTGCGGCCGATCACCACTTCGCACGGCAGTTCGATACCGGTGAGGATCTGCACCAACTTGAACAGCACCTTGTAGACCAGCGAGAAGAGTTTGCGCAGCAGTGCCGGGCGCACGGTGTAGCGCCAGCGGCCGAAGCGATACACCAGCAGTACCCAGAAGCCCTGCGCCCCCCAATCCCCGCCATGGGCGCGCAGGTCGGCACGAATATTCTCGAACATGGCTTTACCTACCTTGTCGGTTGGCTGGCGTACCGGGTCTTGAACAACAGTGACCAGGTCGCCCGGCAATGACGCCAGCAGGCCTGAATCGCGCCCCAGCCGCGTCGCTTCAACAGCGCCTTGAGTGCCAGCACCAGGTCACCCAGGGTGACCAGCACCATATGCAGGGCAAGGCCCGCCACCCCGTGATGCTTGCGGAAATACAACAGCTCGCTTTCGATCTGGTAGGACGAGATCTGCCGGCTGGCCGCCTCCAGCTCTGCCACCGACTTGGAGCTTTCGCCCCCGATGTGCACCACCGTGGTATGCGGGTAGAACACGACTTTCCAGCCGGCTTCCTTCACCCGCTTGCAGTGGTCCACCTCCTCGTAATAAAGAAAATAACGCGGGTCGAACAGGCCCACCTTGTCCAGCACTTCGCGGCGCACCAGATAGAAGCAACCCGGTAACCAGTCGCACTCGCGCACCGAGGCGTGGTCCCAGGTCATTTCATCGACCATCTTCAGCCCCGGGAAGAACCGCCCCAGCCCGATACGCCCGACAAAGACGTTGAGCGGCGTTGGGAAGTAGCGACAACTGGGCTGCAGATCGCCGTCGCGGCCTTCCAGGCGCACCCCCAGCACGCCACACTCCGGGTGGGCGTCCATGTAGTCGAGGGTTTTTTGCAGGGAGTCGGCGGCCACGAAAGCATCGGTATTGAGCAGCAAGGCGTACTTGCCCTTCAGGTGCGCCAGCAACTGGTTATTGGCCCGGCCGAAGCCCACGTTCTGCTTGTTGCTCAGCAGCAGTGCCTCGGGGCACACCTGGGCCATGCGCTGCACCGAGTCGTCGCGCGATGCGTTGTCTACTACCAGGTAACTGGCCAACCGCTCGCTGTCGGCCCGGCGCAGCGCATCGAACATCGGCTGTAGCAGCCCGGCGGTATTGAAGTTGACCACCATGACATCCACAGGTTTGCTAGCCATTGTTGCCGTCCCCGAAGAAGTATTGGCGCCTTTGCGCCATCAACAGCGGTTCAACTTCCGGGTCGTAAGCGCCGTTGCGCTGTTTTACCAGTTCGATCCACGGGTAACTTTCGCAACGCGCCTCGACCCGTTTGATCAACTGTTCGGTGGTGCAGATGAACTGCGCCGGGTTGCCGCCAAACACGGTGCCTGGTGGCACGTCCTTGGTCACCACCGCGCCTGCGGCCACGATCGATTCCGGGCCGATGGTCACGCGGGGCATGATGATCGCGCCATGGCCGATGAAGCAGTTGTCCTTGATATCGATGAAACCGACCGAATCCAGGTGCTTGCCAAAGCGATGTTCGATCAGCAATACCACCCCGTCATGACCGATCAGCGTGCAGTCGGACAAGCCCACGCTGTTACCGATGCGAACCAGCGAAGGGTCGAGAAACTTGCAGCCTGTATTGACGAAGAAGTTGCTGCCGACAGAGTGAAAGTTCCCCCATCGGGCGAGGTAGGCACCCCATTCAAGACCAGAAGGGTTGCAGAACCTCCTGTAGAACTTGCCCCCTCGCCCGGTTGCATGGGCGTAGTGCGCCACTGCCTTGCGTATCCATCCCTTCATGCTGCCTGGCCTCGCGATCTGAACAATCTGGAGTGTCCTGAGGCGTTCCGGTCTCGTTCTTCTAGGTGCTGACCGCAGCGCTCAACCCATGTACAACCTGCATCATGCAGCGGCGCCGCTAGCCGCTCTCATCCTGGTATCGAGGTGGTCGGCCAGCCGCACGGCAAACTGCAACAACGGCATGGTCGGGTTGGAGGCACCGCCCTTGGCGAAGATACTGCTGCCGGCGACATACAGGTTCTCGGTACCGAACACCTTGCAATTGGCATCGACAACGCCGAACTGTGGCGAGGCGGCCATGCGTGTGGTCCCCATGTGGTGGGCGTGCGGCGCCATCTTCAGCGGTATCGAAGTGTCGTAGACAAAGTCGTTCAGCTTGACGAAGCCCAGGTCCATTTCAGCGAACTGCTTGGCCAGTTCGCTGCCAATGCACTTGATGGTGTGCCGGTCGTCGGCGCTCAGCGCCCAGTTGACATTGACCTTGGCCACCCCCAGTGCGTCCTGTTCGTCCAGCAGCGAAATGCGGCTGTGCAGGTTGGGGAACTGCTCGATCATGGTGCTGATCACGCCGTCACCGGGGCAGCTGAACTTCGCGACGAAGGCGATCTTGCTGGCAACCCCCATGTCGCAAGCCAGGTTCTCGAGAAAATGCTTGACCTCGGCGGTGCGGCCATAGGTCTGCACATCGGCCAGCAAGACGGCGGTGACATTGCCTTTACCGGCCTTGTACTCGTCGACGAAGGCATCGGTGGTGTAATACTGGCGCGGCTCCGGGTCCTGCCCGGACTTGAGGATGAACGTGCCCAGGTCGATGTTCAGATGCTCCATGAAGCATCCGCCGACCAGCCCTTCCTTGCTCACTACGCCTGCTGCCACCAGGGTCTGGCTATTAAGCAACTGCCGGGCATTCTCGATGGCCCCCGTAGCCAGAATGAAGTGCCTTGCCACCAGGCGCTGACGATTGCGTTCATAGTCGGATAGAACCACCGCAGCCAGGTGGCCGGAGCCTTTGTCGAACTCCAGGTCCACGCAGTTGCAGTTGATGAACACGTCCAGGCCTTTGGTCTGCTCCAGTGCCGTGGCGTACTTTTGCGCAAAACGTGTCGGGGTGCTGAGCAAAAAGCGGTCTGCCTCGAAGTCACCGCCATCCAGGCCGGTATTCATAGCACGAAAATCCGAGCCGGCTGGCAGGTCGACGATGTCCATGGCCGCCGGCAGGTAGCCTTCGATCTCCGAATAGGGAATCGGCCAACCAGGCAAGTCACCTGGCGGGGCGACGGTAAAATCCGATGGGGTGAAAGGCCGGCAACGGCCGGCCCAGTGGTTGGACGTGCCCCCCAGGTAACGCAGGCGGGTCTCCTCGGCATACAGCTCCAGGCCCGTGGATGCGCAGGCGTACAAGCCTTGCGAGTGCGGCGCATACTCGCGTCCACCGCCTTCGGCGAGTAATACGTTCCATCCGGCGGCGGCCAGGCGCAAGCCCAGGGTAATACCCGCCGGGCCGGCACCGATGATGCAGAAATCGTAGTTGTCGCGCAGCGTTTTGTGCTGCTGAAAGTCCTTGATCATGCTGGCTGGTTCCGCAAGTAACGGGACGGCAATACCCAACCGTTGATTATCACGAACCCGGGCGGTTCGACAGGTTTGCCAGCCACGGACGCCGAGACGCCGAACACCGCCCCACCCACACCGAGCAAGACACAACTCTGGAGAAAGCCTCTACGGCCCAACTGCGCAGTACAAAAAGTGAGCTTGCCCATGATCCCGTGACCTGTACCCATGAAAGTTACACCCAGCACGCCGCTTTACAACCAGTCGAAAAAGGCCGTCAGCAGCGCCCCGCACAGAGCCCCGACCAGCAGCATCGGCAGCACTACCAGCTCACGTTTCAGGCTGAACATGCCCAGTTTGCAGTTCACATACACAACCAGCACCAGGGTTGGCACGGCATGCAGGGCAACCCCCCAGATCGCCCACTCCACACCACCAATCGCCAGCAATAGCGGCAGCAGACCCCATAGCGAGACCAGGCGGATGATGTTGTCCATGGCCTGATACTTGGTAAGGCCTAAGGCAATCCACACCTGATGAGCCAATGTATAGCGCATTATGATGAACGACAGCGAAAGAATTGCCAGCATAGGGCCAGCTTCACGGTAGCGATCATCGTACATCCAGCCAATCAGCAGAGGGCTGGCGGTCAGGAAACCACCGCAGATGAACAGCACCAGCAGGTCGACCAGCAGGCGGAAGCGGTGATACAGCGCTGTCAGGCGTTCCTTGTCGTCGGCCCTTGCAGCTTCACTGAAGGCAGGAAGCGCCACGGCACCGACAATTTTCATCAGCGCGGTCTGCACCGCGCCAAGAATCAGCACGGCAATCGAATACACCCCCAGTTGCGCCGCCGACATGCTGGCGCCAAACCAGATGCGGTCACCGTACATGGCCAGCACGCCAACCATCGACGACAACAGGATCCAGCGGCCAAACACGATCAACTCGGTCAGCGCCGTACGGTCCCAGCGCAGGTGGTTGTTCGGCCCTTCCAGGGCGGTATGCCCCAGTACGGTCCAGGCTACCGCCGAAACCAGGCCAGAGATCACCAGGGCCCAGATCGAATGGGTCAGCAAGCCCAGCACCAGCATCACCACCAGGCCGGCCACCTGCGAGGCCAGGTCGACCAGCACCACGCGCTTTTGTTGGAAAGTTCTTACAGCCACATCTATCTTGGTGGACTGGAACCCCCAGATGGCTGCCGACAGGCCAGTTACCGCCAGCACCATCGGTAGCACCGGGGCAGCATAGGTAGAGTCCGCAGGCCATATTTCCGCCAGTTGGGCCAACCAGGCGCCCACCGCCAGCAGCAGGGTGAGGGCAAACAGCAGGAAGCCGCGAATGATCTGCACGGTCCAGGCGGTGTTGAGGAAATCCGGGTCGTCACCCCGGTGACTCTGGATGATGTTCTGGCGCAGGCCGACATCGGAAAGCAGATGCAGGAGTACCGAAACGGTGGTGGCGATGACCATCACCCCGAACATTTCCGGCAGCAGCAAGCGGGCCATGATCAGATTGCCGCCCAGGCGCATCACCTGAGAAGCCACCTGCGAGACCAGGTTCCACGACCCGGCCCTCAAGGCCCGGTTGCGCAGGCTCGCAGCGGCTGACACATCAATCGACGGCATGACTTCAATCTCTGACTGATTGGCTAAAAGTCACTATAGTTTCAATTAGCCACGATGCTAGCCGTTGCCCACCGAGGGAAAGGTGTACATAGCCGATGCCTGAACATTTTCGTGCGTTGATCGTCATCCTTTTTTTGGCGAGCGTGGTCTTCCTGATGGCGCGGCGACCCGCCACCGACCTTATTCCGCTCAGCGACTACAAGCGCCGGCGCAATCTCTGGTTCCTGCTGACGGTGCTGGCCTTTGCCTCGCACAGCTTTTGGCTGTACCTGGGTGCAGGCGCGGTCATCCTGTTGCTTGCAGGGCGCCGCGAGCACAACCCTATGGCGCTGTTCTACATGCTGCTGTTCCTGATTCCGCCGGCATCGGTGCAGGTGCCCGGGTTTGGCGTGGTCAACTACCTCGTCGACCTCAACCATATCCGCCTGCTCACCCTGTGCGTGCTGCTGCCGGCCGCGCTGCAGCTGCGCCGGCAAGCGGACACGTTGCGCTTCGGCCGTACCTGGGCCGACAGGCTGCTGGCGGCCGGGCTGCTGCTGATGAGCGTTTTGTATCTGCGCGAAACCACCCTCACCGACACCCTGCGTCAGGCGCTGTACCTGTATGTCGACGTATTCCTGCCGTACTACGTGGCCAGCCGTGGCCTGCGCCATATCAGCGATTTCAAGGATACCTTGCTGGCCTTCGTGCTCACCGCCTTCGTCATGGCGTTGATCGCCGTGGCCGAGTATGTGCGTCACTGGTTGCTGTACAGCGCCCTGATCGACGCAATGGGCGTGCCGTGGAGCATGTCCGGCTACCTCAGCCGCGGCGGCGCGCTGCGGGCCAGCGTCACCACTGGCCAGGCGATTGCCCTGGGTTATGTGATGAGTGTGGCCATCGGTCTGTTCCTGTTCGTCCAGGGGTATGTGCAACGCCCGCTGCACAGAGCCATGGGCGCCCTGCTGCTGGCCGCCGGGCTGTTCGCGCCGTTGTCACGTGGACCGTGGATTGGCGTCGTGGTCATCGTGGTGGTGTTCATTGCCATGGGCAAAGGCGCGATCAGGCGCCTGGCGCTGCTAGGCGCGGCTGGCATGCTGGCGCTGCCCTTGCTTACCGTCGTACCGGGCGGTGACAAGGTGCTGGACCTTTTGCCGTACATCGGCAACATCGAAAAAGAGAACATCACCTACCGCGAGCGGCTGATGGACAACTCCTGGATCGTCATCCAGCGCAACCCGCTGTTCGGCTCGTTCGACTTCCGCAACACCCCGGAAATGCAGTCGATGATCCAGGGCGAAGGCATCATCGACATCGTAAACACCTACATCAACCTGGCGCTGCGGGTGGGGCTGGTCGGGCTCGGCCTGTTCGTTGCGTTCTTTGCTGTGGTGTTGAGGGGTATCCGCAGGGCCATGCTCACTTTCCCCGACAAGGATGACGAACGACGACAGCTGGGGCGAGTGCTGCTGGCAACGCTCATCGGCATTCTGGTGATCATCTTCACCGTCAGCAGCATCACCTTCATCCCGGTGGTGTACTGGTCAATCGCGGGGCTTGGCGTGGCGTACATCCAGATGGTCCGCCGGCTGGACGACAGCCCGGCTACCGAGCTGGCCGAAACCGGCCTTCAACCCAGGTAATGTCCATGAACGTGCTTACCCTGCGTCACCTTCTGCAGGCTTCGGCCATTGCTGGCCTGGCTTTGCTGCCGTTGGCCGGCTGGGCTTCGCAGTGGCAGGTCAGTGTCGATGAGCAGAATGGCCTGCCTACTGTGACATACGGCGGCGGGCCGGTGATGAAAGCCAAGTTCGACTTCTGGGCGGCCAACTGGAGCTGGACCGGCTTTTACACCGATTTCAAGGTCAATGGCCCCTACCAGTACACGCTGCTGGGCAAGAACAAGGAACTGGACTTCGACTTGAAGGCGGATATCCGCAAGGAACAGGCACAAACCTTGAGCTGGGCCTTCGACCTTACCGCCCACAGCCGCCAGGCCGGGGTGATGGGCGGCGGCATGGTGTTCCAGTTCGACCCGGCGCAAATCGCCGGCGACATGGGCGCCCCGCAACTGCTGCCCGACAATCGCGGCTGGTCATGGGGCAAGGCGGACCAGGGCCGACGCGTCGAGATGCGCTTCGATCCGCCACTGACCAAGGTCTATTTCGAGCGCGGCAATTCGTCCGAGCTGCGTGCGTTCCTCTACAAAGACCCGATCAACCCCGGCCGACAGCAGCTGAAGGCGGTGCTCAACGTTACCGGCGACATCGAGCTGGGCCCCACCCCCACTGAGCGTTTCGGCCTCGCCGACCCCGCCAGCTGGCCCGATGACCAGCTGGACTGGCGCACCTCGCCGGTGGACCTGTCGTTCCTCAACGCCGCGGAAAAGCCCGCCGGCAAGCGCGGTTTCGTCAAGGCGGTCGGCGAACAGCTGATGTTTGCAGACGACACTCCGGTGCGCTTCTGGGGCACCAACCTGTCTGCCTATTCGCTGTTCAAGAGCCCAGACGAGGAAATCCGCCAACAGGCCAAGCGCCTGTCGGCACTGGGCTTCAACCTGGTGCGCCTGCACCACCACGATTCGCCGTGGGTCAGCCCGAACGTGTTTGGCGACGGCACCCTGGTGCGCGATACCCAGCAGCTCAGCGCCGAATCGCTGCGCAAGCTCGACCTGTGGATCAAGGCACTCAAGGACGAAGGCATCTACATCTGGCTGGACATGCACGTGCAACGTGCGTTGACCGCCAACGACAACATTGAAGACTTCGATGAACTGCCCGAAAAGGAGGGCCGCGCAGACCTTAAGGGTTACGCCTACATGAACGACAGTATCCAGAAGGCGATGCAACGCTTCGCCGAGCAGTACCTGACCCATGTGAACCAATACACCGGCCTGGCCTACAAGGACGACCCGGCCATCGCCGCCGTGCTGATCACCAACGAAAACGACCTCACCCAGCACTACGGTAACGCCCTGATGCCGGACAAGGACGTACCGCGCCATAGCGAGCGCTACATGGCGGCAGCCAAAGCCTTCGCCAGGCAGCATGACCTGCCCGCCGACCTTACCTGGCGTGCCTGGGAGCATGGCCCGTCGAAGCTGTTCCTCAACGACCTGGAGCAACGCTTTGACGCCGACATGATCACCCACCTGCGTGGCCTGGGCGTCAAAGTGCCGATTGCCACGACCAGCACCTGGGGCGGCAACGGCCTGAGCGCACTGCCGGCGCTGACCGCAGGCGATGTAGTCGATGCCCACAGCTACGGCGCCATTGGCCAGCTGGAGAAAAACCCGTTGACCAGCGACGGCATGATCGACTGGATCGCCGCCGCCCAGGTGGTCGGTAAACCGCTCACCGTCACCGAGTGGAACGCCGAGCCGTTCCCGCTGCCCGACCGCCACTCGTTGCCGCTGTATGTAGCCGGCACCGCCAGCCACCAAGGCTGGGACGCCATGATGCAGTACGCCTACAGCCAGCAAGGGTTCAACCCGGGCTGGCGCACGGCGGACAACTGGCACGCGTACAACGACCCGGCGATGATCGCCACCCTGCCCGCGGCCGCCCTGCTCTATCGCCGGGCGGACGTCAAGCCGGCAACGACCCGCTACGTGTTCGCGCCGACGCCCGCCACCCTCTACAACCAGGAGATCACCCCGCGCAATTCGGTACTGCTGCGCACAGCCATGGAAAAGGGCCAGTTGCAGATCGCCCTGCCGCCGACACCGGAACTGCCCTGGCTGAAACCCGCTGCCATCCCGTCTGGCGCACAAGTGTTGCAGGACCCGGGGCAATCGCTGCTGGCCGCCGATGCCACGCAGGCGGTGACCGACACCGGCGAGCTCAAGCGCAACTGGCAACAAGGCATCTACACCATCGACACGCCGCTGACCCAGGCCGCCACCGGCTGGCTGGGTGGTCGCTCGATCAGCCTGGGTGCCGTACAGGTACAGACGAAAACGCCTTACGCCAGCGTCGCGGTACAGAGCCTGGACGGCAAACCCTTGGGCCAGTCGCGTGAGCTGCTGCTGTCGCTGGGCACACGTGCCATGCCCAAGGCCGATGACAAGACGCCGTTCAACGTGGAACCGCTTGAAGGCACTTTGACAATCAAGGCACCCGCCGGTCTGAAACTGTTCGCCCGCGATGCACAGGCACAATTGAAGGCATTGCCGGTGGCCTACAAGGATGGGCAGTACAGCATTACGTTCGACGGCAACTACATGTCCAACTGGCTATTCTTGAAATAGGGCATAGGGCCATCTACGCTCAGGTCACCTGTAGCTGATCATCCCACCTGCACGTTTCAGGGACGGTTCACTGCGTCTGTAAACAGCAGATTCCAGGAGGTGCGGATGAAATTTCTGGTAGTGGGTGGTGCAGGCTACATTGGCTCACACATGGTCAAGCACCTGCTCGGTGCCGGCCATGAGGTGGTGGTGGCGGACCTGGTTTCGCCTGGCCCCGGCATCCAGTGGGCCAAGCTCGACATTGCCGACGAAGCTGCCCTGGATGTGCTGTTCGGCGTCTGCCACTTCGATGCAGTGTTCCACTTTGCCTCGTTCATCCAGGTGGGCGAGTCGGTCAGCGCACCCGGCAAGTACTACCAGAACAACGTCGCCGCCACCCTCGCCTTATTGCAGGCCATGGTGAATGCCGGCATCAAGCATTTGGTGTTTTCTTCCAGTGCCGCCGTTTACGGTAACCCGCAGTACGTGCCAATCGATGAAGCGCATGCCAAAGGGCCGATCAACCCTTATGGGCTGAGCAAATGGATGGTCGAGCAGATTCTCGAGGACTTTGACCGGGCTTATGGCTTGAAGTCTGTATGCCTGCGTTACTTCAATGCCGCCGGTGCCGACCCCGATGGCCAGCTGGGTGAACGCCACGAACCGGAAACCCACCTGATCCCGCTGATCCTGCAGGCCGCTTCAGGCCGCCGCGAGGCGGTGACGGTGTTTGGCCGGGATTACGATACGCCGGATGGCACCTGTATCCGCGACTACGTGCATGTGGCCGATCTGGCGACGGCGCATGCGTTGGCGGTGGATTATTTACTGGCAGGTGGCGAGCGCACCGCGTTCAACCTGGGCAATGGCCTAGGCTTTTCGGTGCAGCAAGTGATCGATACAGCCCGGGCAGTGACCGGGCGGCAGATCACTACCCTTGACGCCCCGCGCCGCGCTGGCGACCCGCCACGGCTGGTGGCAGATGCAAGCAAGGCGCTGCAGGTGCTGGGCTGGCGGCCGGAGTTTGCTTCGCTGGAGCAGATTGTGCGGCATGCGTGGCAGTGGGAGTTGCAGTATCCCTGGAGCCTGCATCAGGGCTGAGATCTTTGGGGGCTGCAAAGCAGCCCCAAAATCTCGAACCTTAATAATAAGTTCGCGGCTGCTCGTCAGCCTTGTTCAGCACCGTCCCGACCAGGTTCACCGTGGCCAGGTGGTGCAGGCAGTCCTCGATTTCCTTCTTGTTGTTCATTCCGTTGGCCACCACCAGCAGTACACAATCGAACTTGGGTATCACGGTGATCGCATCGTCAGAGCTGAGCAGTGGCGGCAAATCGAAAATGCAGATGCGCGAGTCGTAGCGGTTGCGTAAATCACTGATCAGGTTGTTCACCTTGGGCGACGACAGCATCTCGGTCGACATCGGCACCGGCACACGTGTCGGCAACACCACAAAGCGCGGCAACGTCGGGTTGACCAGGCATTCCTGCAATTCGGCCTTGTCCGTCAGGTACTCGTTCAGCGCCTGCTCCATGGGCAGGCCAAGGGTACTGCCGACTTTGGGCCGGCGCAGGTCAAAGTCCACCAGCAACGCAGTCTTGGTCGTGTGGTGAGCAATACTCATGGCCAGATTGATCGCCAGCACCGTCTTGCCCGCCTCAGGCGTTGGCGAGGTGATCGCCAGGGTACGCCAGCCGTTCTCCTCCATGGCCCTGAGCACCTGCGTGCGCAGCAGGTCGATGGGCCCGTTCATGTTGGAGTTCTTGTTGTACGCCACGATGCGGTGGCGCTCCAGATGGTCCGCCCGCAGCGGCACCACTTTGGTGTTCACATAATCGAACTGGCCAGGCACTTCCGCCAGCGCGGTGCCGGGAGCGGGTGACAATGCCTGGGGGGTTCCCGGGGTAACCTGGTGAAGATTATTGCCAACAGACGGCTTGGTCCTGTCCATCACTGCTTTCCCTATGCAAACCGAGATATGACTTTGAACAACAGCACATCCAGTGGCATGTAGAAGACGTGCACCAGCACTACCATGATAGCCGCCAACGCCAGTGCCGCCAGGATCAGCCAGTTACGCCACCGTTTGCGCCTGGCCACGTCGGCCCGGGTATCGATGTAGGGGATTGCCACCAGCACCCGTTTGCCCAGCAGGTTTTCAAGAGCGCCGACGCCGCGCACGCGCTGGTTGAGTATTTCCAGCAGCATCACCAGGGCGCCGCCGCCTGCCGGTGCCAGCACCAGGCCCAACGCAGCGATCTTCTTGCGATTAGGCTTGATCGGTTTTTCAGGCATCAGCGGTGGCTCCAGCAGTACAAAGCGCTCGGCCTTGTTCTCCTGCTCCAGGCTTTCGGTAATTTTCGCGCCCATTTCCTTGGCGCGGATTTCTTCATACTTCTTGCGCGCGTTATCGTGGTCACGCATCAAGGTCACCAGGCCACGCTCGACTTGCGGCGCCTCGAGGATCTCGGCCTCGTAGCCCTCCATCTTTCTGGTCAGCTCGCGCTTCTGATTGGCCAGCGAGCTGATACGTTCCTGGGCCGCGCTCATCTTGGCGCGAACGCGCGCCACGTCGAGGCTGACTGTGGACGTGGTGGCCGTGCGCCCGCCGCTGGCTTCGAGCGCCTGGATCTTGCGCTTGACCGCCACCACATCCGGGTGGGCATCCTTGTAGCGGGTCAGCAACCGGGCGTACTCGGCCTTCAGGCTTGGCAGGTCCTGAGGCTGGTCGGCACTGGCTGGCTTGCTGCCTTCGGTAGTCTTGGTGGCCAGGCCGGCATTGGCCGCAGACAACTCCAGCTCCAAGTAGCGCAGTTCTTCCTGGGCGGCCTTGTAGTCACGATCGACTTCGCGGAACTCCAGCTCCGAGCGCGAGAGCATGTTCATACGCAGGGTCTGGTGCTCTGGCAAGGCATTGGCGTGGGCCTGTTTGAAGTCGGCCAGCTGGTTCTCCAGGCTGGCCAGTTCGGCACCCAGCTTGTTGGCCTCCTGGGTAAGAAACTCGGTGGTTTCGTTGGCCCGCTCGGTGCGCTGCTTGAGGTTTTCGTTAAGAAAAAGGGTAACCAGTTCGTCGGCCACTTCCTTGGCGACTTCCGCCTGCTTGTGTTCGAAGGACACATTGAACGCAACCGTCGCCTCGCCTCGCCCGCGCACGAACGTGGTGAGGGTTTCGACCACGATGGCATTGCGCATCTGGTCGATCTTGTCGGACTCGCTCAAGCGCTTGTCGGCGAACAGGTTGTACTTGTCGATAATGCGCAGCAGGTTCTCGCGGGTCATCACCCGCTGGCGAATCACCTCGATGCGCTCATCGGCAAAGCTGGTAGTGTTGGTCGACACCAGCTCGGGCGAAATCTGCTGTGACTCCACAAGGATGGTGCCGGTCGACTGGTAGAGCGGCGGCACCATCAACGCGACCGCCACGGTCGCGGCAAGAATGACTACGGCACTCACCCCTAACACCAGGGCCCTGTCCTTGATAATGGCGATGTAATCTCTGATGGAGAGTTCGTAGTCAGACTTCATGGGGCCACCTGCCTGAAGTTCAGATGTCGGGGTACCTGTACGTCAACGTCAAACCAACGATCGTAGCGGTTGCATCGGGCGCCTGGTCCTGTTGCCGCTCCTTGTACATCAGCGACAGACGCAGGTCCCAGTACGGTGAAAACTGGCGGCTGGCCCAGACGCTGTACGTCTGCAATGTATTAGGGCTCTGCCCTTTGCTGTCTTGCCAGGCAGCGTCAGCGCCCACCCGGTCCAGTTCGGTGACGGCGTAACTCCACACGCCACGCACCTGGTCCAGCTCGGCGAAGCCGCCTTCAGCACTGGCCACCGTGCTCCGCTCGGCGGTCAGGCTGGCAATGGCACGCGTGCCGGTGTAGAGCAACGCCACCCCACCCTCCCCGCGTCGACCGCCGTCGTCGCCAGACACCTGGTTGACGCCAATGTGGGCATCGGCGCTCAGGCCTTCGGCAAGCTGGTACTTGATGCCGACTGCCGGGGTATAGCTGTTGGACGCGGTCGCGGTAAGGTCCTGCTCGGGCTCATAGCGTCGGGCACCGAAGCGGGTATACACATCGGCCCGCTCGCTCCAGGCATAGGTCCAGGTAAACACGTTTGCCAGTTCGTCGTACCCCGTCAGCGTACTGATGTCATAACGGGCACGGTTAAAGGTGGTTTCGTTGCTCAAGGTACTGCGCTCGGTAACCGCCTGGCTCCAGTTGCCGGTCAGGGTGTAGAGCTTTTGGGTACCGTCGGTGGTGATCACCCCGGTATCCAGCACCGTGCCCGACAGTGTCGAACTTTCGTTGTAGCGCGCCACCAGGCCGAAACGCCCACGCTCGGTGGTGCGCTGCCAGCCCAGGCTGATATCAGGGTCTTCACGGTCATCGACCACATCCGTGTCGGACGAGCGCAACACATGCATGCCCAGCCCCAGCCTCAATTCGTCCTGGCCGAAGGTACCGATCAGGGTGTAGTCCGGCGCGATGATCGTGCGCGTTACACCCTTTTCCCCCGATGTCAGCAACAAAGGGTTGCTGTCATATTCGACGGATGTCGGTACCACCACCGTAGACTGCCAATTTGCCGCCAGGACCGCGTCCGTGAACGGCAAGACCAAGATTGCCGTTGCAATGCTAGTTGTTCTAAGAAGAGGCATTAAATGTTCTTATTAAAGGCAAGATCAAGGAACGACCAGCGTATCGCCAGCCTGAAGTTGGATGTTGGTGGACATATCCCGCCCAGACACCAGGTCCTTATATCGCACGGGCAGGATCTTTTGGGAAGCACCGGTGCCGCGGACCACCTTGATATCGCTTTCGTCAGCAAACTTGTCCAGGCCGCCCGACATGCTCAGCGCCTGAAGCACTGCGGTAGGGCCTGCCATCTGCACGGGGCCTGGCTTGATCACTTTGCCTTGGACATAGACCAGGTTGCCGGCGATGCTCTTGACGACAACGCTGACGTTCGGGTCGGGGAGGAATTTTTCGAGTTTGGCAGCCACTTGCTTCTCAACTGCCGTTACATCCAGCCCGGCAACATTGATGCGCCCGGCCAAGGGGAAGGTAATACTGCCATCGGGTAGTACGGTGGCTTCTTGACGCAGGCTGTCTTCCTGCCACACCGAAACCATCACCACATCACCGGGGCTGAGCAGGTAAGCCGCACCGCTCTGATCAGCGTTGCCAGCACTGGACCACACGGTCAGCACGCAGAATGCGGCAATCAATGAACGCATCATGAGGGTCCCTCCGGCCAAATGGCCCGAAAAAGAGCACTGAATGAGAACAGCACACCAACTCTCGCTCTGCTTCGCGGCTTAAGCCCGCCGCGATGGCCTCGTCCTTCCTGGAGGCCCCAACCTTGACGCTTTACAGGTAGGCTGCCTTGCTCTGCAAACCAAGGCCTTTCAAGGGCTACTGGGAATATAGCAACGGTTGGGAAATTCACAAGCCAGGCCCCAGGCTTGCAACAACCTCTGCCCACTCTGGAAAAAGGCGGTCAGCCTCAGATTTTTCTTCTGTTTGCCACCAGCACAAAGCCAACAACTGCGAAGGCTAACAACCAGCCGGCGGTTGAAACAGGAATGATACTGTTTTGGTTTACATATGAATCTGCCGCACGCGCAGCGCCACTCAGCAACACCAGCAAGAACATCGATTTGATAATCAGAGTCGTGCGCATACGCCCCTCCAAAAAAACAGGAAAATCAATTAGTTATTTGCTCGGTGTGGCGGGAGTTGTTTCGCTGTTGACTTGAGCTTATGGGCACAATGACACTACGTCAATGATCCGACACCATAATAAAATTCAATGGGAGATGGGGTTATTCGTCAAAATACCGACATGCAAATTATGCAAAGAAATGCCGCTGCAAGGGAGGCTGCGTTTCACGGATGAGAATACGTGGGGGCGTTCCCCTGCCCCCCGTGGTTTTATTCGTCTGCGTGGTGAACCACGACCAGCAATTGCGCCGGCTGGGCACCTACCGAGCGTAGCCGGTGCGGTGTCTGGGCGTTGAAATGCAAGGCATCGCCCTGCTCCAGCAGCACCCGTTCGTTCATGAAATCCACCTCCACCTGGCCTGCGTGCACAAACAGAAACTCCTCGCCCAGGTGTTCCTTGAACGTGGGGTCGCTGAACTCGTTCGGCGGCTGGATCAGAAACGGCAGCAGGCTGCGCTGCCCGACCTGGCTGGTGAGGGCAGCATAGCCCGGCCCTTGCCCATCGCCTACCAGCGCCTGACGTTCGCCATGGCGCACCAGGCTGTAGCGGCTCTGGCCGGCCTGCTCTTCAGCGAACAGCTCTTCGACATTGACGTTCAATGCCCGTGCGAGCTTTAGCGCGGCGGCAATCGAGGGTGTATTAAGGCCGCGCTCGACCTTGGACAGGTAGCTTTTGGTCATGCCGGTCTTCTCGGCCAGCATTTCCAGGGTCATTCCCAGTTTCTTACGCAGCAGTTTCAATCGGATAGACATGTGACGCGGGTTTCCCAGGCTGAGGCAGCCATGATACGCATCTGAAAGCTGACGCCAAGCCTGCAGATTGTCGCCCTGCCTCGGCAGGCACCACCTCACCCTGTGGGAGCGGGCAAGCCCGCGAAGAATACGACGCAGTGCTTGGCACCGGCTGTGCCGGTGTTCGCGGGCAAGCCCGCTCCCACAGAGTGCCTGCCCTATGGCATCACAGGCGGTACGTATTGCAGCGTCGTACCCAGCGCCCACAGCAACACCAGCACCAACGGCACGTGCACCAGCAACTGCACGAACGAGAAGCCGATCAGGTCGCGCGCCTTGAGCCCCAGCACGCCCAGCAGCGGCAGCATGTAGAACGGGTTGATCAGGTTCGGCAAGGCTTCGGCAGCGTTGTAGATCTGCACCGCCCAGCCCAGGTGGTACTGCAGGTCGTTGGCCACCAGCATCACGTACGGCGCCTCGATGATCCACTTGCCACCGCCCGATGGGATGAAGAAGCCCAGCACCGCCGAATACACCCCCATCAGCACGGCATAGGTGTCATGGGTGGCAATCTGGGTGAAGAACAGCGAAATATGGTGGGCCAGGGTCTGTTCATCGACACCCTTCACCTGGGTGAGAATGGCCGCGATGGAACCGTACAGCGGGAACTGGATCAGTACTCCCGTGGTGGTCGGTACGGCGCGCGCCACTGCGTCAAGAAAGCTGCGCGGGCGCCAGTGCAGCAAGGCACCGAGCATGATGAACAGCAGGTTGTAGGTATTCAGCCCGGAGATCGCGGTAATCGCAGGCTTGGTGGCGAACTCCTGATAAAGCCAGCCAGCGGCCAGGGCCACCAGCAGCAGGATCAGGATCGGGCTGTGCTCCAGCCACTCACCCGGGCGAGTGCGCTGCGGTGCAGGTGGCGCGGTGAAGCTGGGGTCGACGCCGCAGTCTTCGGCGCTACGTGCACTGTTCGGGCCTGGGGCGGTGGCATAGGCGATGAACAGCGAGACCACCACCAGCGCCGCCAACATGACGCCGGACTGCCAGAGGAAGATGGTTTCAGTGAACGGGATCACGCCGGTAATCGACAGGATCGAAGGTGGCAGGCTGGCCGGGTTGGCCTGCAGTTGCGCCGCCGACGATGACAAGCCCAGTGCCCACACTGCGCCCAGGCCCAGGTAGGCGGCCGCGCCGGCGGCGCGGTAGTCCATCTTGAGATCGGTGCGCCGCGCCAGCGCGCGTACCAGCAGGCCACCGAATACCAGCGACAGCCCCCAGTTGAGCAAGGAAGCCAGCATCGAGATCAGTGCTACCCAGCACACTGCCGAGCGACCATTGCCGGGGATGCGCGCCAGGCGATCGATCAGCCGCGCGGCGGGCGGCGAGCTGGCCACCACATAACCGCCAATGACCACGAAGGCCATCTGCATGGTGAACGGGATCAGGCTCCAGAACCCGTCACCAAAGGCCTTTGCGGTGTCGGTCGGCTTGGCCCCCATGGCCAGGGCACCGATGCACACCAGCAGCACCGCCAGTGCGGCGAACACCCAGGAGTCGGGGAACCAGCGTTCGGCCCAGTTGGAACAGCGCAAGGCAAAGCGCGCGGAACGGCTGTCTTGGATTTCAGCGGCCACAGTTGAATTCCTTTTATTGGTTTTATCGGATAAATCAGCAAAAACACAAAACCCCTGTAGGAGCAGCCTTGTGCTGCTAAGAGGCCAGTACAGACAAACATTATGTGAATGCCTGCACTGGCCCCTTCGCAGCACAAGGCTGCTCCTACAGGGGAATGTATGAAGCCCGTTGAATCAGAAGGTCATTTCCTTCACATCATCCGGCACGATCAGCTTGCCGGCGGTTTTCGCGATGATCTCTTCAACGCTTACCCCCGGCGCGGTTTCGCGCAGGATGAACGCGCCGTCTTCGATTTCCAGGTAGGCCAGGTCGGTCAGCACCTTGCGGATGCAGCCGGCGCCGGTCAGCGGCAGGCTGCATTGCGCCAGCAACTTGGACTCCCCGTCCTTGGAAGCGTGGGTCATGGTGACGATGATGTTCTCGGCGCCAGCCACAAGGTCCATGGCACCACCCATGCCTTTGACCAGCTTGCCGGGGATCATCCACGAGGCGATGTTGCCTTGTACGTCCACTTCAAAGGCACCCAGCACGGTCAGGTCGACGTGGCCACCACGGATCATGGCGAACGATTGTGCCGAATCGAAAATCGAGGCGCCGCGGCGGGCGGTGACGGTTTGCTTGCCGGCGTTGATCATGTCGGCATCGAGGGTACTTTCGGTCGGAAACTCGCCCATGCCGAGCAGGCCGTTTTCCGATTGCAGCATCACATCCATATCTGCGGGTACGTAGTTGGCCACCAGGGTCGGAATGCCGATGCCCAGGTTGACGTAGTAGCCGTCTTTCAGTTCACGTGCGACGCGTTGCGCCATCTGTTCGCGGGTCAGTGCCATGGTCAGGGTCTCTTTGTTGTTCTGGTGGATGGCGCTCAGGCCTTGACGGTGCGCTTTTCGATACGCTTCTCGAAGGTGCCGACGATGACACGGTCCACGTAGATGCCCGGGGTGTGGATTTCGCTCGGCAACAGCACGCCGGGTTCGACGATCTCTTCCACTTCGACCACGGTGATCTTGCCGGCGGTGGCAGCCAGCGGGTTGAAGTTTTGCGCGGTGTTGCGGTAGACCACGTTGCCGTAGTGGTCGGCCTTCCAGCCCTTGACGATGGCGAAGTCACCGGTAATGGATTCTTCAAGGATGTACTTGCGGCCCTTGAACTCGCGCACTTCCTTGCCCTCGGCAACCGGGGTGCCGTAACCGGTGGCGGTGAAGAACGCCGGGATTCCGGCACCGCCGGCGCGCATCTTCTCGGCCAGGGTGCCCTGCGGGGTCAGCTCCACGTCCAGCTCACCGCTGAGCAGTTGGCGTTCGAATTCGGCGTTTTCTCCCACATAGGAGGCGATCATCTTGCGAATCTGCCGGTCTTCAAGCAACACGCCGAGGCCGAAGCCGTCGACGCCGCAGTTGTTCGAGACTACGGTCAAGCCCTTGACGCCACGTCGCTTGATTTCGCTGATGAGGTTTTCCGGGATGCCGCACAGGCCGAAACCACCGGCCAGCACTGTCATGTTGTCGGTCAGGCCTTCGAGGGCCTGTTCGTAGGTTGCAACGCGCTTGTCCAGTCCGGCCATGCTGATCCGCCTTTTGTAGTTGTAGAACCGACGAGGCTGTCGGTGAGCGTGTGCAGACATCTTCACCGCACGCGACTGATTTGTTAATTTTGTTTTCGTCATCGATTGATAACTTTTACAAAACAAACAATAGGCCTGTCATGAACGTCAAGCAACTGCGTGCCTTTGTCGCCGTGGCCAAGTACCAGAGCTTCGCCCAGGCCGGTGAGCACCTGCATATATCGCAGCCCGCCCTGAGCCTGACCATCAAGGCCCTGGAAGAAAACCTCGGCGGCGCCCTGCTCAGCCGCACCACGCGCAGCGTCAGCCTGACCGCCGAGGGCGAAGTGTTGCTGCCGCTGGCACGGCGCCTGCTGGCAGACTGGGACGACACTGAAGAGATGCTGCGCCAACGTTTCACCCTGCAACTGGGCCGGGTATCGGTGGCGGCCATGCCAGCCTTTGCCGGCAACCTCCTGCCCCACTCGCTCAAGGTATTTCGCCAGTGCTACCCCAAGGTCAACGTCACGGTGCATGACGTGATCAACGAACAGGTGCTGGAACTGGTACGCCATCGCCGCGTCGAACTGGGCATCGGCTTCGAGCCGGACAACATCGACGGGCTGGATTTTCACCCGTTGTACCTGGACCGCTTCGTCGCAGTGGTACCGGCCGACTCGCCCCTGGCGTTGCTGCCCCAGGTCAGCTGGGCACAGCTGATGGCCGAAGACTTCGTGGCCCTGCAACGCCCTTCGGCGGTGCGCCTGCTGATGGAGCAGAATGTGGCCGCCCACCACGGCAAACTGGCCGTGGCATTCGAGAGCCACCAGTTGGCAACCATTGGCCGCATGGTCGCCAGCGGCCTGGGGGTCAGTGCCGTACCGGCGCTGTGCATCAACCAGATGCAGGAGCTCGGCGCCCGCTGCATTACCTTGGTGGAGCCCACCGTCGAGCGGCGCATCGGCGTGATTGCCCTCAGTGAACACAAGCTTTCCACCGCAGCGCAAGCGCTGCTTGAGGTTCTGCTTTCCAATACACGGATCCCGGAGGTGACATGCGTTACGTGAAACTGGCAGGTTCGAGCGTTCCGGCCATTGGCCAGGGCACTTGGTACATGGGTGAGGACCCCGGCCGCAAGGCTGCCGAAGTGGCGGCCCTGCAACAGGGTATCGAGTTGGGCCTGACCCTGATCGACACCGCCGAGATGTATGCCGAAGGCGGCGCGGAAGAAGTGGTTGGCCAGGCCATTGCCGGGCGCCGCGACCAGGTGTTCCTGGTCAGCAAGGTGTACCCGCACAATGCCAGCCGACGCGGCATGGCGGCCGCCTGCGAGCGCAGCCTCGCCCGCCTGGGTACCGACTGCATCGACCTGTACCTGCTGCATTGGCGTGGCCAGCACCCGTTGGAAGAAACCGTCGAAGCCTTCGAGCGTTTGCGCGAGCAAGGCAAGATCAGGCGCTGGGGCGTGTCCAACTTCGACGTCGACGACCTGCGCGAACTGCACAACCCTGAATGCGCCACCAACCAGGTGCTGTACAACCCGGCGCAGCGTGGCATCGAATTCGACTTGCTGCCTTGGTGCGAAAAGCGTGCGCTGCCGACCATGGCCTACTGCCCGCTGGCCCAGGCCGGGCGCTTGCTGCAGCATCCTGTGCTGGCAGAAATTGCCGAGCGCCATGGCGCCACGCCGGCCCAGGTCAGCCTGGCCTGGGTGACCCGTAGTGACGAAGTGATCGCCATCCCCAAGGCCGTGGCGCCCGAGCATGTTCGGCTGAATGCAGCCGCAGGTGCGCTGACCTTGAACAGCGAGGACCTTCGGGCAATCGACCGGGCGTTCCCGGCACCGACGCGCAAGCAGCGGTTGGCGATCGTCTAACTACTCACGCGGTACTTGTAGGAGCGGCCTTGCGCCGCGAAAGGGCCGCACAGCGGCCCCAGGATTTCAGCTTCGCCGCATCCATTGCTGGGGCCGCCTTGCGGCCCTTTCGCGGCGCAAGGCCGCTCCTACAGGGGGCCGTGTTGATGCGCAACTCAGTGGAAATCCCGGCTGCGCACATCCAGCCCTTGCAGCAACGGGCTCACATCTTCCAGCCGCCGTGCAATCAGGTGCCGCACGCCGTTCTCCTGCTCCAGCCGCCCACTGACCTTGAGCAGCTGCGACCCCACCAACGCCCGCCGCTGCCGTTCGGCAATGTCCCGCCACACCACCACATTGACCATCCCGTGCTCGTCTTCCAGGGTGACGAAGGTCACTCCGCTGGCGGTCTGGGGCCTTTGCCGCCCCACCACCAACCCGGCCACGGCAATGTTGTCGCCATGCTCCACACCCTGCAATTCGCTGGAGCTGCGACACCCCAGCGCCCTCAGGCGTGAGCGCAACAGTGCCAGCGGATGCGGCCCCAGCGTGGTACCCAGGGCCTGGTAATCGGCCATCAGGTCTTCACCTACGGTAGGCACAGGCAATTCCACTGGCGTTTCAGGCACCGGTTGCACCTCGGCAAACAGGGGCAGCTGCGGCTGAACCGCCGCCACCTGCCAGCGTGCCTGGTGCCGGTCACTGGCCAGGGCACGCAGCGCCCCGCCATCGGCCAGGCGGGCTCGGGCCCTTGAATCGAGCCCTGCACGCAGGCACAGGTCTTCGACATCGCGCCATGGCCGTTGCGCCCTCGCCTGCTCCAGGTGCCTGGCATCGGCCTCGGCCAAACCGCGCACCAGGCGCAAGCCCATGCGAATAGCCAATGTGCCTTCAGCATCAGGCTCAAGGGTGCAGTCCCACTCGCTGTGGCAGACATCAACCGGGCGCACCTCGATACCCTGGCGCCGGGCCTCTTGCAACAACTGGTCAGGGCTGTAGAAGCCCATGGGCCAGCTGTTGACCAGCGCGCAGGTAAAGATTGCCGGTTCATGGCACTTCAGCCAGCTGCTGGCATAACACAGCAAGGCAAAGCTGGCTGCGTGCGATTCCGGGAAGCCATAGCTGCCAAAACCCTTGATCTGCTCGAAGATGCGCTCAGCAAACGCCAGGTCGTAACCATTGCGCAGCATGCCTTGCACCAGCCGCTCACGGTGCGGTTCCAGGCCACCATGGCGCTTCCAGGCCGCCATGTTGCGACGTAGCTGGTCGGCCTCGCCCGGCGTGTAATCGGCGGCAACCATGGCCAGCTCCATCACCTGCTCCTGGAACAGCGGCACGCCCAAGGTACGCTCGAAGACCTCCTTGAGCTGCGGCGATGGGTAGGTTACCGGTTCCTGCTTCAGGCGCCGGCGCAGGTACGGGTGCACCATGTCACCCTGGATCGGCCCGGGGCGGACAATCGCCACCTCGATGACCAGGTCATAGAACGTGTTGGGCCGCAGCCGGGGCAGCATGGCCATCTGCGCCCGCGACTCGATCTGGAATACCCCCATGGTCTCGGCGCGGCTGATCATCGCGTAGGTGGCCGGGTCTTCGCCGGGGATGGTGGCCAGGGTCAGTTGTTGGCCGCGATGGCGCTGCAGCAGGTCGAAGCAGCGGCGCAAGGCACTGAGCATGCCCAGCGCCAGCACGTCGACCTTTAGCAGGCCGACCATGTCCAGGTCGTCCTTGTCCCACTGGATCACCGTGCGCTCCGCCATCGCGGCATTTTCCACCGGCACCAACTGGTCGAGTGGCTGCTGGGAGATGACAAAGCCGCCCGGGTGCTGCGACAGGTGCCGGGGGAAGCCGATCAGCTCGCCAGCCAGCACCAGCACCCGCCGCAGTGAAAAGCTGCCGGCCTCAAAGCCGGCCTCGGCCAGGCGCTGGTCATCGGGAATGCGGTCGCTCCAGCGACCACAGCACTTGGCCAGGGCATCCACCTGGTCTGCCGGCAAACCCAATACCCGCGCTACATCGCGCACCGCACCCGCGGCATGGTAGGTGTTGACCACCGCCGTCAGCGCCGCACGGTGTCGACCATAACGGCGAAACACATACTGGATCACTTCTTCGCGCCGGTCGTGCTCGAAGTCCACGTCGATATCAGGCGGCTCGTTGCGTTCACGCGAAAGGAAGCGCTCGAACAGCAGCCGATGCTGCATGGGGTCGAGCTCGGTAATGCCCAGCACGAAACACACCACCGAGTTGGCGGCCGAACCGCGGCCCTGACACAAGATGCCTTGGCTGCGGGCGAAGGCGACGATGTCGTGCACGGTCAGGAAGTAACTTTCGTAACCAAGTTCCTCGATCAGCGCCAACTCCGTGGCCAGCACATCACGCACCTTGTCACTCGGCCCGCCTGGCCAGCGTAGCGGCAAGCCTTGCTCGCACAGTTCACGCAACCAGCTTGCCGGGGTATGGCCCTGGGGCACCAGTTCGCGCGGGTAGTGGTATTTCAATTCGCTCAGGTCAAATTGGCAGCGCTCGGCAATGGCCAAGGTCTCGGCCAGCAGGTCGGCAGGATAGAGTTCGCCCAACTGTGCCTGGCTGCGCAGGTGCCGCTCGCCATTGGCAAACAGAAAGCGCCCAGCCTCGTCCACCCGGCAATGCTGGCGGATGGCGGTCATGCAGTCCTGCAAGGCACGGCGGCCGCGCACATGCATGTGCACATCGCCACAGGCCACGGCGCGGATACCCACTTCAGCCGCCAGGCCTCGCAAGCCTTGCAGGCGCAGGGCATCGTCACTGCCTCGATGCAGGTGCACGGCCAGCCACAGCCGTTCGCCGAACACGCTGCGTAACCACTCACCCGTGGCAGTGTCGGCGCAGTCATCGGCCACCCACAGCGCCAGCAGGCCTTGATGGTGTTGTTGCAGGTCGTCGCGAAACAGCTGGTACTCGCCCTTTTGCGCCCGCCGGCGAGCCCGCGTGATCAGCGCGCACAAACTCTGGTAACCGGCCAGGTTCTCTACCAGCAGCACCAGCTTGGGGCCGCCCTGCAGAAGTACCTCGCTACCCACGATCAGCCGCAGCTGATGCGCCTTGGCAGCCTGCCAGGCCCGAACGATGCCAGCCAGGGTGCATTCGTCAGTGATCGCCAGGGCCTGGTAGCCCTGTTCACCCGCGCGCCGGAACAGCTCGTCAGCGCTCGACGCCCCGCGCTGGAAGCTGAAGTTGGACAGGCAATGCAGCTCGGCATAACCCGGCGTGCTCATGCGAACCACCCCTGCAGCCACAGCGGGCCGGCCTGACCCAGGTCGCGGTAGGCCCAGCCGCGCAGGCCATCACGGGTTTCGATGCGGTAGTAGTCGCGGCGCACGTCGCCGCCATCCCACCAGCCCGACTCGATGCGTTCGGCCTGGCCCTGTACCTGGTAGCTGGCGGCGTCCAGCGCCATCGGGGCTGGCAGTAGCCAGCCCGGGCGAGTGCCTGGGGCAACCGGCATGCTGCCTTGGGCGCCTTGCTCGGTCAGCTGCCAGGCGCATTCGGGGCGGTGATCGGCAGCCGCGCTCAGCCCCTTCACGGCCTCATCCCCCAGGCGGGCGCGCAGCCGCTCGCGCAATTGTTCCCAGGGTTGCGCCTGCTGCGCACGTGGGTCGAATAACGCCTGGTGTTGCGGGACAAAGGGTGGCAGGTCCTCGGCAACCAGCCGCAGGTTGCGCACGGGGGCGGGGATGCGCAACGGCTCCAGGCGCCCACGGGCCAGTTCGAACAGCATGGCGGCATCGCGTTCGGCCGCCAGCAGGCCCACCTTGAGCAGGGTGTCCGGCCCTACGGCATGTTCCAGGTGCAGGCAAAAGCGCTGCACGCCACAGTCGCGCCCGCCAAGGAATGCGGCAAGGTCGTTAAGCATCCGCCGCAGCGGGAACAGCAACGCCTGGTGCGACTCGACGTCGAAGTTCAGCTCCAGTCGGGTTTCGAAGCGGTCCGGTGGCTGGTAGAAGTCCAGCCCCGGTTTACGCAGGCCAAGCAACTGGTCGAGGTGCAACTGCACCTGGGCTGGAAAGCGCCTGGCCAATGTATCGCGCGGCAAGGACAGTACCTGGCCCAGCTGGCGCAGGCCCATGCGGGCAAAGGCTTCGGCGGCGTCTGTCGGCAAGCCGATGCGGGTGATGGGCATGCCTAGCAGAGCCGCACGGGTGGCGTCGGCATCGCCCACGGCCAAGCCATCATGAGCATTGGCAAGCATGCGCGCCGCTACCGGGTTGCTGGCCAGGACGATGCGTTGGCGCAGGCCCAAATCTGCCAGCTCCTGGCGCAGACGTGCCTCGAACAAGGGCCAGGGGCCGAACAGTTGAAGGCTGGAGCCTACTTCCAGGAGCAACGCCCGCGGGTAATGCAGGCTGACCTGGGCACTGAAGCGATAGGCCCAGGCCGCCAGCAATTGCTGCACATGCTCGATACGCCTGGGGTCGGCTTCGACGCAGGTGAAACCCTCCGCCAGGGCACGTGCCGCCGTCAGGGTCTGCCCTGCCCTCAACCCAAGTGCGGCCGCTGCCGGGCTGACCGCTTGCAATACCCTGCGCTGGGTAGGCCCGCCAAGCAGCACCAAGGGAGTATCGGGGTCGTCACGCTCACGCAGGACCGTGTCCAGCGCCAGCTGCGGGAGCAGGATGCAGGCCCAGAGCATGGTGCATCAGCCCCGCCCTGGGCAGGCGATGGGCAGCGCCGGTGGCATGCCGCCCCGGCTTTTAAGCACACGCCACTGCGCCGGACGCGTGTCGAGGGCAACCCGCAGCGCTGCTGGCGACGGGTTGTGTGCTGCCTGGTACGGCCGGCAGGCGAATGCGAGCGCCTGTCCGGTTTCTGCGGCCACCTGCAAACGCCGCAGGGCCCGGTCATCGGCACGTTCAGGCCAGCACAGCACCGCCGCGCAACTGCCCGAGCGCAGGCACTGCTCGGCCGCCCACAAGGCATCGGCAGGGGCGGCATCTACCTGCACCAGCCAGCGCAGGTCTACCCCGGCTGCCTGCCAGGCCGGTGCGTAAGGGATGAACGGCGGTGCCACCAGTACTACCCGGCTGCCTTCAGTACTTAGCCGCGCCAGTGTGGGCCACAGCAGTTGCAGTTCGCCGCAACCGGGGCTGGCCAGTAGCAACTCGCTGAGTGCCGCCGCCGGCCAGCCGCCTTCAGGCAGGCGCTCGTCAAGGGCCGCATGGCCGGTGGGCTGCAAGCCGAGTGGCCGCGCCTGGGCCTGCCGCCCGCGCCAGACACGGCGCTGATCGAGCAGCCTGTCGAGGTCGACCACTGCGCCCATCAGTCACGCCTCAGCAGGCCGCAGAACACGCCTTCGATGAAAAATTCCTGTTCAGGCTGCACATCGATGGGTGCATAGGCCGGGTTGCGTGGCAACAGCCGGTAACCGCTGCCCTGGCGTTGCAGGCGTTTGATGGTCACTTCGCCGTCCAGGCGCGCAACCACGATCTGGCCATCGCGGGCGTCGGCCTGTTGCAGGATGCCGACCAGATCACCATCGAAGATGCCGTCGTCGACCATCGAATTGCCACGCACTTTAAGCAGGTAGTCAGGGGTGCGGCGGAACAGGCTGGGGTCGATCAGCAGCTGTTCGTGGATATCGAGGTCCGGGCCGATGGGTGCACCCGCCGCCACCTGGCCCAGCACCGGCACTTCGAGGATTTCTGGCCGACGCAGCGGTTCGGCCAGGCGAATGCCCCGCGCCTGGTTCGGCGTGACATCGATATAACCGGCCTGGCACAAGGCGGTGATGTGCTTGCGCGCAACGCTGCGCGAAGCAAAACCGAAGCGCGTGGCGATATCGGCCAGGCTCGGTGGCTGCCCTTGATCGGCAATGCGCTCGCGGATGAATTCGAAAATGGCGCGGCGTTTGGGGGTAAGATTGTCCATGGAGCACATTTGTACTCTTTTCGGAGCACGCTGAACAGCCCCCTTCGTCGTCAGCTTTGGTTATGATCCCCTGGCTTGTGTTTTCTTGATCTGGATATCCCATGCTGACCGCCCTGCTGTTCGACCTCGACGGAACCCTCACCGACACCGACACCCTGCACCTGCAGGCCTTTCGCCAACTGCTGCGCGAACATGACGGCCGCGAACTGAGCCAGGCGCAGTTCGATGCCCAGGTCAGCGGCCGCGCCAACGGCGAGCTGTTCGCCGAGCTGTTCAGCGGTGCGAGCGTCGAACAGTGCCGGGCGCTGGCCGACCGCAAGGAGGCGCTGTTTCGCGACCTGTCACCGTCTCTTGACCCGATGCCAGGCCTGTTGCGCCTGCTGGAGCATGCCAAGGCCCATGACATCGGCATGTGCGTGGTGACCAACGCACCGCGGCTGAACGCCGAACACATGCTGAACGCCATGGGCCTTGGCCAGCAGTTCGAGCATGTGCTGGTGGCCGAAGAACTCGCGCGGCCCAAGCCAGACCCGCTGCCCTACCTCACCGGCCTGCAGCGGCTGGGCGCCGAGGCCACCCAGGCGCTGGCCTTCGAGGATTCATTGCCGGGGGTGGCGGCCGCCAGTGGGGCGGGGATATATACCGTGGGCGTGGCCACGACACAGACGCCGGAGCGGTTGCTGGAGGCGGGCGCCAAGCTGGTAGTGAATGATTTCAATGACCCGGCGTTGTGGGCATTGATCGAGGGTATGGCTTGAGGTGTGGGGTGTGATTGAGACCGAGCGCCGCCCGCGCGGCGCTTCGCAGCACAAGGCTGCTCCTACATCTGTTTCGGGCCAGTGACGCCTGCGCCAACGTGCGCGACCGCCTTGTTTATTCGACACGGTATCGAGGTGAACACCAAAGGGCCGCGCGCCTTGACCACAGGAATCATTGGCCCGAAACAGATGTAGGAGCAGCCTTGTGCTGCGAAGCGCCGCGCGGGCGGCGCTCGATCTCAAACACCCCATAACCCTATAGCCATACCCACCCAGGCCCCCATGCTGATCGACGAAGAACTGACCCTCAAAAAGCTGGAAACCTTTCTTGCCTTCATGCGCACCTGCAACCTCGGCCGCGCGGCGGTCGAGTTGTCTACCAGTGCCGTCAGCGTGCACCGCGCCATCCACTCGCTGGAAAGCGCCCTGCGCTGCCCGTTGTTCAAGCACGAAGGCCGCCAGCTGATCCCTCTGGAAAGCGCCTACGTGCTGGAAAAGAAAGCCCGGCAGCTGATCCAGGACGCCGAACAGATGGTGCGCCAAACCCGCGAAGCCGCAGGGTTCTACGCCGAGCGCTTCCGCCTGGGCGCGCTCTACTCGCTGACGGTAAAAACCGTGCCCAAACTGGTCATGGGCCTGAAACTGCGCCGCAGCGAGCTGAACATCGACCTAACCCTGGGCTCCAACGTCGACTTGCTGCAGCGCCTGAAAAACCACGAGCTGGAAGCTGTCCTGGTGTCACTCGACGAAAGCGTCAGCGACCCGGCCTGCGAGCAGCTGCCGCTGTTCTCCGACGATATCTTCCTTGCTGTCCCCACCGACTCGCCCTTCGCCGAACAGGCCGAGGTGGACCTGGCCGACCTCGCCGACTCCACCTTCATCACCCTGACCCAGGGCTTCGCCACCCACCGCGATGGCGCGCGGGTGTTCCAGCAGGCCGGCTTTGAGCCCAAGGTAGCCATGCAGGTGAATGACATCTTCACCCTGCTGAGCATGGTCAGCTCGGGTGTGGGCTTTGCCCTGCTGCCCGGGCGCATTGCGGCGGTGTACGAAAACCGCGTCAGGCTGATTGCCTTGAAGCCGCAATACCGCTTGCAGCAGCACATTGGCGTGGTGTTTCTGAAGGCTAGGGAGCGGGAGCCGAACCTGCTGGCGTTGCTGGCGGAGTGCCGGATGTACAGCCTTGAGCGCTAACCCGTAACGCAGCATTTCGCCCCTGCAGCCATACTGCCAATGCCGCCAGCGCAGCAGGCAACAGCAGCGAAGCGAACACTTGTTCAAAACTCCAGCCCAGCGCCAGCATCTGGGCCCCGGCAAAGGCGCTGAGCACGGCGCCAATGCGCCCGATGCCGCTCATCCAGCTGGCCCCGGTCGCCCGCGCTTGCGTCGGGTAAAAGGCCGCCGCCAGTGCATTCATGCCAACGCTCGCGCCATTCAGCCCAAAGCCCACGGCGCAGGCAATGGCGCACAGCCAGGCGAAATCCCCCGCCACCTGGCCAATCGTGAAGATAACCGCGCCGCTCAACAGAAACGTCAGCATCAGTACGCGCTGCGGGTTACAGCGGTCCATGGCCCAGCCCACTGAAATCGCCCCTACCGGGCCGCCAATCTGGAAACAGGCCGTGACAATGGCGGCTTCAGACACCGAAAAACCACCGCCCTCCTTCACCAGTGTCGGCAGCCAGCCGCTGAACAGGTAAACCAGGAACAGCGCCAGCACGTAGCCAGCCCAGAGCATGCAGGTACCAAAGCGGTAGCGCGGCGAGAGGATGGTGCCAATCGCGCCGCCAGTGCCCTGGGGTTTGGCGGGCGTGACGAAGGTACTGTCGGCATTGACATGTTCAGGGGCCAGGCGGCGGACAATGGCCAGAATGCGCTGGCGGTCTGCACCTTTGCTGACCAAAAAGGTGACCGATTCCGGCAGCCGCCAATACAGCAGCGGCAGGACAAGCAGCGGCAACACCCCGCCCAGCACCAGCACGCTGCGCCAGCCCAGGTTGGGTATCATCCAGGCGCTGACGAAACCACCCATCGCCGCACCTAGGGAGAACCCGCAGAACGCCAGGGTGATCAGCAGCGAGCGGCTGCGCGCCGGGGCGTATTCGCTGACCAGGGTGCTGGCATTGGGCATTGCAGCACCCAGGCCCAGGCCGGTAAGAAAACGCAGCGCGACCAAGGTTTCCAGGTTTGGGGAAAAGGCCGAGGCCAGGGTCCAGATGCCGAACAGCAGCACGCTGCACAGCAATACCGCCTTGCGCCCGTAGCGGTCAGCCAGGGGGCCGGCAATCAGGGCGCCAAGGGCCAGGCCGATCAGCGCAGCGCTCAATACCGGGCCCAGGCTTTGCGCGCTCAGGCCCCAGTCGCTTTTCAGCTGCGGGGCAATGAAGCCGATGATGGCCACGTCCAGGCCGTCCAGGGCGATGATCAGGAAGCCGAGGAACACTACCCATTTCTGGTAGCGGCCGATGGGTTGCTGGTCGATCAGTTGGCGCACGTCGAGTGTGTTGTTCATGGGTATCACCTGTTGTTGTTTTTATGACGGTGTTTCGGGGCCGCGTTGCGGCCCAATCGCCGGCACAGGCAACATCACTGCCTGTCGAGGCTGCGCAGATACACAGGCCTTATGATCCGTGTTTCCTGCGTCACCACCAGGTCACGGGTGGCATGCAGATAAGCAGCAAAATCCGGGTCGGCATCCCGCGCCGCGCTGCGCTTTTCAAAGTCATCCAGGCTGTCATAACCCCACAGGTGCACCACCTGGTTCAGCGGCCCGATGCTGCTGGTGTAGAACGCCAGTGGTGCGCCGAGGTGGCGCAGCAGGATCGGCATCGCCAACTGGTCGAAGGCTTCGAGAAAGGCCGCCATGCAGCGCGGCCGGATGGTATAGATGCGGTGATCGACCACTGCCTTGTCCATCACGCCACCTCCCGCGCATTGCCCGCCGCCGCCAGCCCCTGCTCCACACCAGCCAGGTGGCGCCCGGTGATGTAGCCAAAGGTCATGATCGGCCCGAGGGTAATGCCGGCACCGGGGTAGTTGCCGCCCATGATGCTGGCACGGTCGTTACCCACCGCATACAGCCCTTCGATGGCCTGCCCGTCGGCGGCCTGCACTTCACCGACCACGCTGGTGCGCAGCCCGTCGAAGGTGCCCAGATCGCCCATGATGACCTTCACGGCAAAGTACGGCCCCTCGCCCACTGGCGCCACGCAGGGGTTGGGCTGTTGCTGTGGGTCGGCCAGGTAGCGGTTGAAGCTGGTGCTGCCGCGGCCGTACTGGCGGTCCTCACCCTGCACTGCGCCAAGGTTGTAATCGCGCACTGTCCGCTCCAGCCCTTGCGCATCGATACCGGCGTTGTCTGCCAGCTCAGCCAGGGTCTTGCCCTTGAGCAGGTAGCCGTTACGCAACAGGGGCCCAGTCGGCATCGGGGCAGGCTTAGCGAAACCCAGGCCGTACTTGGCCAGGGTGCGGCGGTCGCACACCAGCCACATGGCGGTTTCTGCCTGGCCGGCACAGGCTTCGATCAGTGCTGCACCCACGTCGTGGTAGGAGTTGGACTCGTTGGTGAAACGCTGGCCCGAACGCAACACCCCGATCACACCCGGCTTGTAGCGGTCCAGCAGATGCGGAAAGGCGATGTATAGCCCGGCACCTACCGGCACCTTCGACACGGGCATCCAGGCCGCCGGCGCTTGCAGGCGGATATCAACCTTTGCCCCCAACGCCTCGGCCATGCGAGCGCCATCGCCGGTATTACCCGCTGGCACCGGTGAAAAATGCTCACCACCACGGCGCACATGCGGGTAGGCCTGGCGCAACCGTTGCAGGTCATGGGAGAACCCGCCACAGGCCAGCACCACCCCGCGCCGTGCCTGAATGCGCAGTTCGCTGTTGCCTTGCCCGGCCAGTGCCCCCACCACCCGCCCACCGTCGCGCAGCAGCTGCCGCGCCGGGGTGCCGGTGAGGATCGGGATGCCCAGGTCCAATGCCGAGCGTACCAGCCGCGCTGCCAAGGCATTGCCGCTGGTAACCTGGGTACCGCGGCGATACAGGGCAAGCTCCTTCAGGTGGGTGAGCAGGCGCCTGGCCACATACACGAACGAAGTCAACGATCGGGTAACGTTGAAGAAGTGCTTGAGGTCGGCATTCGATGAATTGAACATCATGCCGATGAAGGTGATGGTTTTCAGCGGCGGGCGCAGGCGTGCCATGTCCGGCCCCAAGCCGCGGATGTCGTAAGGTGCGGCCAGTATCGAGCGGCCCACATCGACGCCCCCTTCGACTTGTGGGTGATAGTCGGGGTACAGCGTGGGCACGAACTTCACGGCGGTTTCCCGCTCGAAAAAGTCCACCATCTGCGGCCCGTAGCGCAAGAACGCCTCGACCCCGGCCGCGTCAAAGCAGGCACCGGTTTCGTTGCGCAGGTAAGTAATGGCCGCCTCGGGGCTGTCGTTGGCGCTGTGACTGTTGCCGGGCACCCACAACACACCGCCGGAAAACGCCGTGGTACCGCCAAAGCAGTCGTCTTTTTCGATGACGATCACGTCAAGGCCATGTTTCTTTGCAGTAATGGCGGTCGCCAGGCCACCAGCACCCGCCCCGACAACCAGCACATCGCAGTTACGTGTGGTCATGCGCGTGCCCCCTCAAAGCCTGGGCGCGGGATCAGTGCCATGGGCATGCTTTCGAGGCCGCCATCCACGGTCAGCTCTGCACCGTTGATGTAGTCGGCGCGCTGGCTGGCCAGGAACAGCACGGCTTCGGCGATATCCTGCGGTTCACCAATGCGCTGGTTGGCCGTCATGGCGCAGCGCTGGCGTTCGATCTGCGGGTCGGCATAAAACGCTGCGGACAAGGGTGTGCGGATCAACCCCGGGCAAACGGCATTGCTGCGCACACCGCGCGGCCCCCATTCCACGGCAATCTGGCGCGACAGCATGCTGACCCCGGCCTTGGCCGCACTGTAGGCACCGCTGTTGGGTTGCGGGTAATGGGCGGCGATCGAGGCCACGTGCACGATACGGCCCTGGCCGCGGGCCAGCATCGAACGGCCGAAGGCCTGGGCACACAACAGGTAGCCCGTGAGGTTGACTGCCAGCACCTGGTTCCATTGCTCCAGGCCTAGCCCATCCAGCGCACCGGGGCGCAGCACGCTGGCATTGTTGACCAGTACATCGCAGCGCCCATGCAGCGCCTGAACCTGGGCGGCGGCCTGCTCTACGCTGGCCGGGTCGGCGATGTCGCAGCCCAGGGCGCTGACCTCACCGACACTGTGTTCGCCCAAGGTGGCAGCGAGTTCACGGCATTTGTCCAGGTCACGGTCCAGCAGGACCACATGGGCGTGCTGCCCGACCAGGGCGCCGGCCAGCGCCGCGCCAATACCACCGGCGGCACCGGTGACCACGCAGACGGCCGAATCCAGGCCCAGCCATTGAGAGGGGATCTTGTTGTTGTGCATGCTGCTCTCCAGAGTGTCGCTTCATCTGGGCCACAGCCTAGGGCCGGCAGGCACACCGGCAGAATGGACAAAACCTGCAACCAGCCCCACATTCCCGACAATTTTCGCCCTGCCGCCTGAAGCCTGCAGGCAGCTGTGGCACAGTAGCCAGGTACCGAACAGAACAATTACAACAACATGAACAAGATCCCCAACTACGCCCTGTACGGTGAAACCGCACAACCGGTGTGGCACGAAGCCCTGCATGTGGAGCAGATCTCCCAGCGGTCTGGCGCACACAACTGGGAAATTGCCGCGCACCGTCATGAAGGCTTGCTGCAGCTGCTGTACCTGCAAAGCGGCGGCGGTGAAGTGCTGTTCGACAGTGACCGGCTTCAGGTGCAGGCCCCCTGCGTGGTGTATGTGCCGGCGCAAGTGGTGCATGGATTCCATTGGGCCGGCCAGGTCGAGGGCCACGTGATCACCGCCGCCCAGCACCCGCTGGAAAGTATCGCCCAGGTGCTGGCACCCAACCTGCTGGTGCAGGTGCGCAAACCACAGGTGATCGCCCTGCCGTCGTGGGCAGCCGACGAAGACCCGTTGCTGCCGCTGTGCATGGCCTTGCGCGAGGAGTACCACAACCGCGCCCGTGAGCATGTGGCCAGCAGCATGGCGCTGTTGCTGACGCTGCTGATCCAGGTGCTGCGCCATGAACCGCACCTGCCCCACGGTGGGCAGCGCCCAGTGTCAAGGCGCAGTCAGCAGCTGACCGCATTGCGTGAATTGGTGGACATGCATTACCGCGCGCACTGGCCACTGGCGGACTACGCCGCCGAGCTGGGCATGACCCTGGCTACGCTTGGGCGGTTGTGCCAGGAGCACCTGGGCATGACGCCCATGAACGTGATCAATGCCCGGCTGGTGCTGGAGGCCAAGCGCATGCTTGGGCATTCGAGCCTGAGTGTGAAAGAGATCGCCCATGAGCTGGGGTTTGCCGATGTGGGGTATTTCAGCCGGTTCTTTCGCAAGCATGCGGGGATGAGCCCTAGCGGGTTTCGCGAGGGCCAGTAACATCTGCCGGCTTTTACTGTGGCCTGCACTGGCCTCTTCGCAGCACAAGGCTGCTCCTACACGTATCGCGTGCTCATGTAGGAGCAGCCTTGTGCTGCGAAGAGGCCGGCACAGGTCAGCACTAGACCGCCAAGGCCCGCTGCACATCGTCTACCGTGGTCGCCAGGCTGCTCAGGTGCAAATTCATTACTCGCTCCACCGGTGCCTGATCCAGCGGCCAGTGCAAGGCAATGCTCCCGGCCAGGCGCCCTTCGGCATGTACCGGCAGCGCAATGGCGCGGATCAGGAACGGCAAACGCACCGGGTACTCCCAGTACCCTTCGGTCCGCTGGCCAAAGCCCTTGTGCGCGTCTTCTTCGATGTTGCGCAGCACCGTGTCATCGCGCAGCCGCTCATGGGCCGCCAGGCGCTGCACTTCATCCACCGCCAGTTCACCCAGGCACGCCCGCCCCATTGCCGAGTGAAACAGGCTGGCATGGTGCCCGACGATCTGGCAGGTATGCGGGTACCGCTTGCGCAATACCTGAGGGATGGCGCTTTCCATCACCTCCAGCCGCTCGCCGTCGAAACACGACAGGTCCACCACCAGCCCGGTGCGCTCGCTCAGGTCCAGCAGCATCGGTGCAGCACTTTCCACCAGGCGCCGCTTGAAGCGCATCTGCCGGTCACCGAACAGCCGCCGCGCGCACAGGCGATAACGCCGGTCGCTGAGGCCACGGTAGACCCAGCCCTGCTCCTGCAAGGTGGCCAGCATGCGCGAGGCCGTGGCCTTGGGCAGGCCGGTAAGGTAATGCAGTTCTTCCAGGCCCAGCGCCTGGTGCTCGCCCAGCAGGTCGACAATGGCCAGTGCGCGCTCCACCGAACGCACGCCGCCACTGTCTGCCGTAATGCCCATGGGTATGACCTCCCTGTAGCTGGATGGTCAGCATAGCCAGCAAGAACCGCGCCTGCCCAGTGCTTTCATCAGGCCTGCAGGCACGGTGGCGGGCGCCGCTCAACCCACCGGGTCAGCTGCTCATGGGCGTATGCCAGTTGCAACACCGCCTGATCGGCCTGGGCCGGGCCTATGATTTGCAGGCCCATGGGCAAACCGTCGCTGTTGAAGCCGACCGGCACGCTGATGCTCGGCAAGCCGGCCAGGGTCGGCCCGATCACCACCTCCATCCAGCGATGGTAGGTGTCCATCGCCCGGCCCCCGACGGCCGTCGGCCACGCCAGTTTTGCATCGAAAGGGAACACCTGGGCAGACGGCAACAGCAGGTAGTCGTAACGTTCGAACAGGTTGGCCAAGGCGCGGTACCAGTCGCTGCGGTCCAGCGAGGCCTGGTACAGCGAAGCCGCGCTCAGTTGCAAGGCGCCCTCTACCTCCCACTGTGCTTCGGGCTTGAGCAAGGCGCGCCTGGCTGGGTCGGCATAGGCCGCGCCAAGGTTGCCGTGCACCAGGAAGTGGCGGTGGGTGAGCCAGCATTGCCACAAACGCGCCGGGTCGAATGCCGGTTGGCAAGCCTCGACCCGGCAGCCCAGTTCGGCGAAATCGGCCAACGCTGCTTCACACAGGCCCAACACCCCGTCATCCATCGGCAGGTAGCCGTTGTAGTCACCCAGCCAGCCAACCCGCACACCCCGAAAATCGCGCTGCAGCCCTGCGGCGAAATCGCGGCGGCCCTCGCTCAGCGATAGCGGCGCCCGCGCGTCAACGCCTGCCTGGGTCGACAACAGCCGCGCCACATCCACCACGCTGCGCCCCATCGGCCCTTCGGTAGCCAGCTGCTGCACGAACAGTTCGGGCGCAGGACCATGTGGCACACGGCCCTGCGACGGGCGCAGGCCGAACACATTGTTGAACGCCGCCGGGTTGCGCAGCGAGCCCATCATGTCGCTGCCGTCGGCCACCGGCAGCAGGCGCATGGCCAGCGCCGCTGCAGCCCCGCCACTGCTGCCGCCGGCCACCCGATGCGGGTCGTAGGCATTGGTGGTGGTACCGAACAGGGTGTTGTAGGTTTGCGAACCGAGGCCGAACTCCGGCACGTTGCTTTTGCCAACGATCAACGCCCCGCTCGCCCGCACCCGCGCCACGCTGATGGCGTCATGCTCGGGTACCTGTTCGGCGAACAACGGCGAGCCCAGGGTGGTGCGCAACCCGGCAGTGGCAGCCAGGTCCTTGATCGCCTGTGGCATGCCGTGCATCCAGCCGCGGGAATGGCCCCGCTTCAGCTCACGGTCACGCTCATCGGCCTCGGCCAGCACCGCCTCGGCCGGGCGCAGCGACACCAGTGCGTTGACCTGCGGGTTGCAGCGTTCGATATGCGCCAGGTAGGCCTGCATCACTTCCCGGCACGATACCTGCCGGGCATGGATGGCCTGGGACAAAGCTTGGGCATCGAGGGCAACGATGGGGTCGATGGCTAACGGCTTCACGGTTTTACTCCAAGGTTGAAAGTGGCAGGCTTGCCCGCCAGGGGTGCTTCTTTCAGGCAATAGGTACCCAGCAGCGTCAGCAGGCAGGCGAACAGCACGTAGAACGACGGTGCCACCGGGGTAGCGAGCACCTTGGTAAGCCAGGTGACGATCAACGGGGCAAAGCCGCCAAACACCATCACCGCTACGTTATAGGCCACCGAGACACCCGTGGAGCGCACCTCGACCGGGAACTGCTCGGCCAGGGCGGTCGGGGCCGGGCCAAAGAAGCCGCCGATGGCCGTGCACAGCAGTAGTTGCATCACCAGCAGGCGCTCCAGCGAAGGCGCAGCGGCCACCCACACATACAGTGGGTACACCATCACGAAAAAGGCCAGGGTGAAAGCCATCAGCACCGGGCGCCGCCCCACCCGGTCAGACAGCGCCCCTGCCAGAGGAATGACCACGGTCATCAGCCCCACGGCCAGCATCTGCACCAGCAGCACCTGGTCCAGCGGCAGCCCGAGGCTCTTGTGGGCGAAGGTCGGCATGTTCACCAGCACCACGTAGAACGACACCGTCGCGCCACAGGCCAGCCCCATCGACACCAGCAGGCTGCGCCGATGTTCACGCAATACCTGCCACAGGGTGGGCGACTGGCCCTTGGCCTGGCGGCGCGCCTCGACGAACTCCTCGGGCTCTTCCATATGCTTGCGAATCCACAGCCCCACCGGGCCGATCAGCAGCCCCAGCACAAACGGGATGCGCCAGCCCCAGCTGTCCAGTGCCTCAGGCGAGCACAGGTGGGTAACCAGTGCCACCATCGCCGCCCCGGAAAACACCGCCAGGCACTGCCCTACCAATTGCCACGAGCCATACAGGCCCTTGCGGTGTGCAGGCGCGCTCTCCACCAGAAACGCCGTGGCGCTGGCGTACTCGCCACCGGTGGCAAACCCTTGCAGCATGCGCGCCACCACGATCAGCAGCGGCGCGGCCATGCCGATGGCCAGGTAGTCGGGGGCAAAGGCGATCATGGCGATCGACACGGTCATCAGGCGGATGATCATCTGCATCGCCGCCTTGCGGCCCTTGCGATCGGAGTACATGCCCAGCAACACGCCACCCACCGGGCGCATGAAAAAGCCGACGCCAAAGGTGGCCAGGGCCATCAGCAGCGAAGCGTACTCGTCGTCGGACGGGAAAAACTGCCGGGCGATGATGCTGGCCAGAAAGCCGTACACGATAAAGTCGTACCACTCCAGGGCGTTGCCGATAACGGCGGCGACCACCTGCCGGGTACGCGACACGCCGGTGCTCGAAGTCTGCATAGGGAACACTCCACACAAGGATTGGGTGATCGCCCAGGCGCGGTCGCGCCCGGGTTCCAGCGGCAGTCGTCAAAAAGGAAAGGTCAGGCGGGCGCGAGCCAGCGCTCTGCCAGCGCGCCCCAGTAGGCGGCACCGGTCAGCAGGATGTCGTCGTTGAAGTCATAGGCCGGGTTATGCACCATCGGCCGCGATACACCATTGCCGATGAACAGGTAGGCGCCTGGGCAGCGCTGCAGCATCCAGGCAAAGTCCTCGCTGCCCATCAGCTTGCGGGTGTTGCCATCCACCGCCTCGGCACCCAGCAACTCCACCCCCACCTGCGTGGCGAAGGCGTTTTCTGCGGCATGGTTGACCAGCACCGGGTAGGCCGGGCGGTGCTCGATGCTGGCACGGCAACCAAAGCTTTCGGCCTGGCTGACGATGATCGCGCGCACCCGCTCCAGGGTCTGCGCCCGCACCTCGGCGTTCAATGCGCGCAGGCTAAGCCGTAGCAGCGCCTGTTGCGGAATCACGTTGGCCGCTTCGCCGGCCTGCAACGCGCCGACGGTGACCACCGCAGCCTCCTGCGCATCGATGTTGCGCGCCACCACGGTTTGCAGCGCCATCACCACACTGGCCGCCGCCACCAGCGGGTCTACGGTCAGGTGCGGCATCGAGCCATGGCCGCCCACCCCGTCGAGGGTCACCGTGAGCAGGTCTTGCGAGGCCATCATCGGCCCCTCGCGAAAACCAAGATGCCCGGCCGGCAGCCCGGGCATGTTGTGCATGCCGAACAGCGCATCGCAGGGGAAACGTTCCAGCAGGCCGTCGGCCAGCATCGCCTCGGCACCGCCCTGGCCCTCCTCGGCCGGCTGGAAGATCAGCATCAGCGTGCCGTCGAACTGCCGGGTTGCCGCCAGGTAGCGCGCAGCGCCCAGCAGCATGGTGGTGTGCCCGTCATGGCCGCAGGCGTGCATGCAGCCCTGGTGCTGGCTGCTGTATACAGCGCCCGTTGCTTCGTGGATGGGCAGCGCGTCCATGTCGGCGCGCAGGCCCAGGCGGCGTGGGCTACTGCCATTGCGCAGCACACCGACCACACCGGTTTTGCCGATGCCGGTGTGCACTTCATAGCCCCACGCCTCGAGCAGCCGGGCGACAAGCGCCGAGGTGCGGCTCTCTTCAAAACCCAGTTCCGGGTGGGCGTGGATATCGTGACGGATCGCCTGCAGGTCGCTGGCCACATCGTTCAGCCAGGCCAGGATGTGCTGATGTCGGGACATGTAGAGTCTCCTCGCGCGGGTGGTTTCCCGTTCTTGTTGTTCGCCTTGAGGTCACGACGGGTAAGGCAGGTCGTGCTTGGCTGACAGATAAGCGCGAGGAGAGATGAAGCACAATCGAATCTGGTTTCACACCGTGGAACCGAAAGCATCGAGGAGAACTGGCACCGTTTGCCAGACTGTTCATCCCCTGCCGGCAGGCAGGCGAACCAATAATACTTTTTCTGGCAACGGCTCGAGGATGGCCGACTCCTGGCCGCGTATTCGGTTCCACCCCGTAGCTTCCTTGATGGACTCAATTGCCAACTTACCGAAGGGCAGTCTATTCAACCTGGCTTGAAGATAGGTCGACCTCATGTCGGTCAACAGCTGCCTGATTTTACCCACACCCGCAAAGGACGCAGCCCCTATCCCGGCCCCAGCGACCAGTTCAGCCCCTATTGACTCAAAGGACGCTGAAAGAGCGAGCGCTGCCCCGGGTGCCTTGATCACGGTACCGGCCAACCCACCAATAAATATCATCGCATTGTTGGTTCGGCTCGCGTCATCAAACTCCTTCGGTATTGGCCGCCCTTCAGCCTTGGCAATCGAACGTTTGACTATTGCTTTGGATGCCTTGTTCAGCGACGAGAGCATCCCCACCGTTCCCCTTACGAGTCCGGTGGCCTGCCCGACTGCACGTGTGGGCGAATGGCCATCGCGGTCGACATGGTTGATGGGATCACCCGTGCAATAGGCGTATGCATTGAGGCCTCCCCGACCAAACGGGCTGAATGCATCGGGGCTGAGAAAGCGCATTTGCACGGTGCGATAGCCACGTTTGCCATTACCCAGCAGATAACAGTGCGGCGCTTGCGCAACAGCCTCGCCGGCAAAGGCCAACAGAGGCCTGCCCCGAACCGCGTGGTAACCATGGGCGTGTATGCCCGCAGCAGGGCATCATTGCCTGTGTGTACTGGGGCTTGTTGGTGAGTTTGCATGGCTTCAATTTCCTGTTAGTGGTGATCGGCCATTCACACTAACCCCATCAACATGCCACAAATAACTCTCAGACATGATGGCCGGAAACATTACCCACGGACGATCGATACTTCCCTATGTATTCGGCTGTTGGATGACGATTTCCATCAAGTTCCGCGCTTTTGCACAAGCCTAATAGATCAATCCAGGCCAACGTATCGAAGGTTAGCAGGATGTAATGGCCACTCTCGGGGCAGACCAGGTACAACTGCTCGTGCGCGTATTAGATGCGACCGACAACATGCACCACAAGAAAAATATTGGCTCTACTTATGTCGCGACAGAGCAACTAGCCCATGAGCTAGTAAAGATCAAACCCTTAGCATCCTAACACCTAAACAGGAGTTTTAAATCATAAACGATACATAACCGCGCATCAAAAATCAGATCCGGACACTAAAATTCTGACACATAACCAATCCAGGCTCCTCAGGTCTACGCCGAGCTTATCATTCACCCTCATATAAACCAGCATATTTCAAGCCATTATAATTTGACTTTAAAGATTTGGAAACAACCGTACCACCATCGGAGTACCAAAAAATTGCATTAGCCTTAGAGATACCAAGCCTCAAGCACTCTGCCTTTAAATCCTCAATATAACGGGCGTCAACCGCAGACTCAATCAAGATTTCATCTAAACTCACCTCCTCCGCTTTTCTTGGTATAATTCCTATGAAGTCCTCGTCATACCATCTCACACCAATATCTCTGCAAAACCCACAAACCTTGTATGCGGGATCATCCAAATCCACAGAATAGTCCAACTCAAAATACTTTAGATAGTCATCCTCCGAAGAGAAATTTGTACCTACCCAAACATGAATTTTTTCATACCGCTCAACATCATAATAATCCATTTAGCATACTCCTGGCTTCATGTATTTGCTGCAATATGAATCGATCGCGCTAAGCGCTCTAGCTTTGCTTTGATTGCTATGCAAATCTTTAATTAAACTATAATGGAACAGCCTTCTAGCTCTACTACCATGGTACGGACCGTCCGGCACAGGATTATTCCACCACATGTACTTGGACTTGTAGGTCGCATCGATGATGGTGAGCGGCAGGCCGTCATCGCTGTTCAGGCTAGCACGGCTGCATAGCGCACATAGCCGCCGTCGCTGCCTTGGGTGCTAAACCGCTGAACATAGCCGTTAATGTGGCGGAAAGAGCCGTTGGATAACTCGATTTCTACCGTGGCCTGGCTGCCAATCAGTGACTTGAGCTTTATATCGCTCTGTTGGCTGAGCAAGGCCAGATCGCATTCATAGAGTTTGGAAAGCTCTTCAGTGCCGGAAAAGTGCTCAAGCAAAAACTCATCGTTGGCTGTTTGTGTCAGGATATTCAGCTTGAACAATCGCCTGTTTTGCGGCGCGAGCATGGAAAGAACGTCAGTTAGCATAATTTACTCCTTGTAACGGTGAACATCAGCGCGCCCGTACGGCGAAAAGCCTGCCCAACCACGAGGCAGCACGCATGCTCTGAATAGTTTCTATATCCATGAATGTGTATTGACGGTTTTCCTTCGCTTCGCGCACTTTCAGGTCTCTGAGTGCACTGATCTTGTCACGATTGTAAAATACCATGAACACGGACATTAGCGCAAAGAAGTAGATCAACCCGGTGGCCGGCACGTCATGGCTTTTCATCAGCGGATAGATCACGCTGCTCAAGCCCGCCGCCAAACCCGCCTGCCACCACTGAACTTTCTGAGGCGGCTCGATGGATTCCACGCGCTGCCCTTTAAAATGGAGAATATCACTTTTACTGCGCCAGTAATAAGCCATTGCATAGGCCAACAACACCAGCACGACGGGCGCGAGCCCTAACATCAAAGAAGTCGCCGCTCCCAACTTCATTTTTTTGTAGGTAACACCCAGTGTCAGCAGCGATGCGAACATTGGTGCAACTGACATATTGAAGAACATGCGCAAATTCGCGAAACTTACAAAGTGCTCACTGCGGTAAGCACAGTTGATGCACCACAGCGTCATAACGATAATGATCAGGATCGCCGGCACCGCCATGAATGGCGGCGCCACTCCGGTCATCATCAGGGCCAATATCACTACCAGCAGCCACACCGACCAGATTTTTTTAAAAAAACGTTCTGTGGTAAACATTTAATCCTTCCCCTTCAAGAAATTACCCAGGGTAGTGCCCATCCCCGAAAAATCGTCACTCATGACAAACTGAACTGCCAAACCCGCACCCAAAGACAAGGCAATCACGACTACAGCCGGCCCTGTCAGCCCGCCGACCAATACACCGACACCAAAGGCCAATGCATTGGTCGGCTGGGTGTAAGCTGACTTCTGGAAGAACTCCGAGATGCATTTTGCCTCCGTCGCATCTAGGTAAGCCTGGGGGCCGAACGCCAATGCGCCGCCTAATTTGGCCCCGTAAGTACTTTGCCTACGCCACGGCTGCTGTACCCGGCCGAGTCAATATGGGCACCGTTGATCTCAGCCTGCTTGGCCACCCGCCGCCCAAGGCCGTCGTACCGGTACTCGCCTCGGCTTTCCAGCTTGCCATCGACCACCGTCTCCGCCCGCACCAGCCGGTTCTCGCAGTCATAGCTAAAGCTCTGCAGCTTGCTGTGCTCCGAGCGCTTCTCGATCAGGTTGCCCCACGGATCGTAGCGGTACTCCTGATCCCTACAAGCTCTCCAAGCCTTATATAGAACGTCCAACAAGGAGTCTCTTTCGGCTGTTTCAATTGGCAGTGCCAACGCATTGATATCAAGCATACACCTCCTAAACAGCGGAAGTACCAAGGTGCACGCGAGTGCCGCCGGTGGCGCTGATGTCGGTCAGCGTGCCGTCGGGCGTGCGGGTGAAGTGCAGGAAGTGGCCGAGGGCGTTTTCGATGCGTTGTAGCGGCACTTCGGTGTTGGTGTCCGGCACTTCTCTAGATTGTCGAGGGTTTGCAGGAGGTAATGAGCCACCTTGGATACAGGCCCGCACAATCACCTATACACGTTTAACGAACGTGACTTTTAACAATGACAAAAATAATTATATTAACTAAGGCAGCTTCATTCCAGTCGCTCGACAGTATCGGCTAACGGAAAAATAGTTGAAGCTGGCACCCCAACTATTTTCAATAGCTTTTTAATATTTACTCTTCAACAATGTCACATAAAAACAAAAACCGAAGCCAGACTAAAAATGCCTCAAAAAATCAACCGTAAATACCATCTTGCTGAGATTTTTCGATAAATATATCCTGCAAGTCACCCTGAATATCTGCACCATCTAATTGTACAACAAAATCGCCCTCAAGATCATCCGGAAAATGGACACCATCCAACGTCCCAAGCACTACAGAAGCGCTGTCTGCGATAACAATTTTAAAAAAGTTAATGATATCATGTTTTTGAGTATCATCTAGCGATGCTAGAGCATTACGCGCACGAGCATATGAGTCCTTATCTCCGTTGACGGGTTTAGTAAGAGAATTTTTATATTGAGGGAAGTTTTTCTCAAACAATTCGGAATAAATAGCATCAACAAATTTATTATCACCCATAAATCTCTCCCTTTACTTCCGCATTTCTGGATACATAGATTTATTCAGAGCGATTAGCTCCTGTAGCTTTTCATTCGGCACTTCGGGGTAAACACGCCTAAGTTCTCTAATGTCGCGCGCAACCACATCACGAGCGCTAGTAAAAGGGAGTCCTGTCCTGGGATTTATACTACTTCTAGACACAATTCCTACACCTTCTTTAGAAACTGTATGTCCTACTCGGGGTACCAGCATAGCAGGCCCTGTAGCATGATCGTAGCCCTCAACAAGTCTTTCATCAAATTTTTCTGCCCAACATTATGTGAGTCTAGGCCTAGATTCTTCCCTTTAACTGCATTTTTGTTTGCCTGATGGGTACTAACATCCCACTTATCACACGCTAGCCCTAATGAGTCTATCCAGGACTGAGTGTTTTTCGCATACTGATAAAGATTATCACCACCAAACAAACCAACAGGATCTTGTGTTACAAATCTCCCCAATTCCGGATCATAATAACGAAAAGTGTTGTAATGCAGCGCAGTCTCGCGGTCGAAGTACTGCCCCTGGAATCTTAGATTTTGCTCTATTCCATTGACCGTTAGCTGCTCTATCTCCCCCCAAGAACGATACGTCGCCTGCCAAACGATCTGCCCGTCACTGTCCGTCAGCTCCAACGGCGTCCCAATCTGATCCGTATGGAAGTAGTAAACCTTCTGCTCCTCCCCTTCCACCTGATCGACCCGCGCTAACGGCGCATAGCTACCCGGCTCGTACAGGTACAAGATGCTCTGCCCAGGCGTCTCCTCACGCAGCATCCTCAGCCCCTGCCAGAGGAAGCGCTTCTGTTCGACCTCACCGTTGATCTCAGCCCGCTTGGCCACCCGCCGCCCAAGGCTGTCGTACCGGTACTCGCCTCGGCTTTCCAGCTTGCCATTGACCAACGTCTCCGCCCGCACCAGCCGGTTCTCGCAGTCATAGCTAAAGCTCTGCAGCTTGCTGTGCCCCGAGCGCTTCTCGATCAGGTTGCCCCACGGGTCGTAGCGGTACTCCTGGTCCCGCCACTGTTTGATCCGGTTGTCCTTGACCTTGTCGAATTGCCGCGCATTGAAGTCCAGACGGTTCGCCGCCGCGTCGTAGCGGAACTCCTCGCTGCCGATCAGCGAGCCGGTATCGCGACTGCGCAACTGGCCGTTGGCTTCATATTCGTACTTGATCTCGCCACGCAGCTTGTCGAGGGTGCGCACCAGTTCACCGGCTGGGTCGTACTGGTAACGCCGGTGGATCGGGTTGTAGGCGTGCTCCACCAGCAGCGACGTATTCACGCCAGTGTTGTGCACCTGCGAAAGCTTGTCGGCCGACAAGGTTGACGCAAACTGCCAGGCCTTGCGCCCCATGGCGTCATAACCGAAGCAACTGGTGAGCTTGCCTTGGGTGCGGTACACCTCGCGGTGCAGGTCATCGCGCTCCATGTCACTGATCACCAGCCCGTCCAGGTTCAACTGGTGCAGGTGGCCGCTGCCGTAATACAGGTGATTGACCTTGCGCCCATCCGGCAGGGTCAGCGTGGTCAGGTTGCTGAGTGGGTCGTACTCGTAGCCGAGCGTGCCGTCAGGGCTGATTTCTTTGGTCAGCCGACCGAGCAGATCGTAGGCGTACTCAAGCTTTTCTTCCGTGATCCCAAGCTGCTTGCCGATCCCGGTCGGTTGCCGCTCGATGCTCAGCAACCGGTCACCGTCGTCATAGGTGAATCGCTGTTGTGCGTCGCTATTCAGTTTGGCGATCAGGCGACCAATGGCATCACGCTCGAACAGCGTATGACGCTCTGGCCGCTCGGCATTCTCGCCATAGCCAATCTCCTCCAGTCGCGTGAGATGGCCACCGACGTTGTAGCTGAAACGCCGGGTCAGGTTATCCACCCGTACTTCTTCGCTAAGCCGGTCCGACACGTCGTAGGCAAAGCTGTACGTGGCGTTGTTTTCGTTGACCAGTGCGGTCAGGCGAATGGCCTTGTCGTACTCGTAGCGAACCCGCTGGCCCTTGGCATCGTGGCGGCTGCTCGGCAGGCCGCGGGCCGTGCGCATCAGGCGGGTGGTCTGGCCCTTGCCGTCGGTGTGGCTGAGTACCTGGCCGTAGACGTTGTGGAAACACTAGCGGCTGTTGATTTCACCCGAGATGCGAAGCATCCCTTTAAAAAGCGAATGAAACAATGTCGGCACCCGCTTCTGCTTCAATGATGTTAAAGATCGTTCGCTCGAAACCAAAGCCCCCTGCCAATAAATCACTATTCCCGCAGCTAAAAATAGGGGCCAGATGCATCAACACAACAGAAACTATAACTTAAAATTCATGCGCCCTATACTCACCCGAATATGCCAAGCAAGCAAAAAACACTAAAACCACTACGCACGCTTCAAAACCCCTTTTCAAATATCAATCGTCTTCAAAGAGATCCTTGACGTCTTCATCTCCCATCTGCTCGTATGGAGGCAACCCTATAGAATCGTTTTCCGATATTTTTTGCTCATTCTCATGAACATTTATGCTTTTCAAGTCGTATGGAGCAGTGCCGAAAACAAATATCAGCCCGTCCACCTTCTCATCATTTTCCCCTTTCGCATTACCAACCACACACCACTCCCCTTCCCCCATTTCCAATAACGAAAAAGTATCTAATATAACCGGGAATTTTTTTATTTTATTTATGACAGATAGACCCTCACTGGGCGAAGCAGCAGTTTCAGAATAAATTTCAGACACATAACCTAATTCAACCTTCTTTATCAGTCTCGCAAATCCATATAATTTCTCATCAATCTTGAAAGCAACAACATCACCTGCAGAGTACTTAGTAGTTTTATTTTTGCGCACTAGAACATCCTCATGATTAGCTGAACGGGTTTGCAGCTCATGAAACAAGCCGGGACCATTAACTTTGAGAGATAACTCAATCATATACCGCACCTCATCAATCGTCGGCCGCCGCCCCAAAGATTCGAGATATATTTCCTGCAGCTCCTCCAACATATTCCCAATCCAATCCAAGGGCATATCGCCAATAATCAATTCGGTTTGGTTCGGTGCATTCCACCACCCCATCGTTAAAACTCCTCAGCAGGCTATGGAGCTCGACATTGATTTTTTTCCGCCGAGATTTGATGTTTTTTCATTGAAGCTATTTTCAAAATACTGCTGGCGAGCTGCGGATCTCGTTCTACTCTCATGGTCGTACGAATTAATCTTATTACCTCTATTGGTGTCAGAGATAGCCTCACCTACAACACCAGTTTTGGTGCCATGATGCTCGATGTAGGCTTGTTCGTAACCTCGCGCCTGCCCGTAGGTGACATTACGATCAAGGACCTTCATTTTTCCACCGTTCAGTCTGCCACTAGCAACATGCTCACCACGGCGCCTGGTTACGTTATCGGTGATTCCAATGTAGTAAGGATCTTTAGCCCCTTTATCATACAGTGCGTAAACAAAATAGCCAGGTGCAGTTTCTGCCACCCATCCTAAAGGGTCGACCCAAGCAAAAGGATTGGGAGCATAGAAGTAGAGATTGAATCCTCCGTCGATTCCAATTGGATCCTGAGAAATATACCTACCACCTGTAGAATCATAATAACGGAACGTATTGTAGTGCAAAGTCGATTCTTCATCCAAATACTGGCCCTGGAACCGAAGGTTCTGCTCGACCTCATCGATAACCAGTTGCTCTAACGCTCCCCAGGAACGATATGTCGCCTGCCAGACGATCTTGCCATCGCTATCGGTCAACTCCAACGGCGTCCCAATCTGATCCGTATGGAAGTAGTAAACCTTCTGCCCTTCTCCTTCAACCTGATCAACCCGCGCCAATGGCGCATAGCTACCCGGCTCATACAGGTACAAGATGTTCTGCCCGGGCGTCTCCTCACGCAGCATCCTCAGCCCCTGCCAGAGGAAGCGCTTCTGTTCGACCTCACCGTTGATCTCAGCCCGCTTGGCCACCCGCCGCCCAAGGCTGTCGTACCGGTACTCGCCTCGGCTTTCCAGCTTGCCATTGACCAACGTCTCCGCCCGCACCAGCCGGTTCTCGCAGTCATACCTAAAGCTCTGCAGCTTGCTGTGCCCCGAGCGCTTCTCGATCAGGTTGCCCCACGGGTCGTAGCGGTACTCCTGGTCCCGCCACTGTTTGATCCGGTTGTCCTTGACCTTGTCGAATTGCCGCGCATTGAAGTCCAGGCGGTTCGCCGCCGCGTCGTAGCGGAACTCCTCGCTGCCGATCAGCGAGCCGGTATCGCGACTGCGCAACTGGCCGTTGGCTTCATATTCGTACTTGATCTCGCCACGCAGCTTGTCGAGGGTGCGCACCAGTTCACCGGCCGGGTCGTACTGGTAACGCCGATGAATCGGGTTGTAGGCGTGCTCGACCAGCAGCGACGTATTCACACCGGCGTTGTGCACTTGCGAGAGCTTGTCGGCCGGCAAGGTCGACGCAAACTGCCATGCCTTGCGCCCCATGGCGTCATAACCGAAGCAGCTGGTGAGCTTGCCCTGCGTGCGGTACACCTCGCGGTGCAGGTTCAGCTGGTGCAGGTGGCCGCTGCCGTAGTACAGGTGATTGACCTTGCGCCCGTCCGGGAGGGTCAGCGTGGTCAGGTTGCTGAGTGGGTCGTACTCATAGCCAAGCGTTCCGGCGGGGGTGATTTCCTTCGTCAGCCGGCCGAGCAGATCGTAGGTGTATTCAAGCTTTTCTTCCGTGATCCCAAGCTGCTTGCCGATCCCGGTCGGTTGCCGCGCGATGCTCAGCAGCCGGTCGCCGTCGTCGTAGGCGAATGTCTGGCTCGCATCACGGTTGATCTTGGCAACCAAACGGCCAATGGCATCACGCTCGAACAGCGTATGGCGCTCTGGCCGCTCGGCATTTTCGCCATAGCCAATCTCATCCAGTCGCGTGAGATGGCCACCGACGTTGTAGCTGAAACGCCGGGTCAGGTTATCCACCCGCACTTCTTCACTCAGCCGGTCCGACACGTCGTAGGCAAAGCTGTACGTGGCATTGTTTTCGTTGACCAGTGCGGTCAGGTGAATGGCCTTGTCGTACTCGTAGCGAACCCGCTGGCCCTTGGCATCCTGGCGGCTGCTCGGCAGGCCGCGGGCCGTGCGCATCAGGCGAGTGGTCTGGCCCTTGCCGTCGGTGTGGCTGAGTACCTGGCCGTAGACGTTGTAGGTGAAGGTTTCGGTGGTGCCGTCCGGGTGGCTGATGCGCTGCACTTCGCCATCGGGCTTGCGTTCCAGCGTGGTGGTCTGGTTCAGCGCGTCCGTTACCGCGACCAGGTGCTGGCGTTCGTCATAGCGGTAGTACGTGCTCTTGCCCGAGCAGTCCTGATAACGCTCGACCTGGGCCAGGGTGTTCCACCACAGGTACTTGGACTTGTAGGTCGCATCGAGGAAAGAGTAGGGCAGGTTGTGTTTCCTGTAACAGCAATCGGGGCATGTCGAGTGAATACAGATCTGGCAGGTGGAGAATTGTGAAGATAACTCGCAAAAATTTGCCCCTCTCGCATCGACTGAAACATACGCTTCAGCCGTGAATAGCCAGTTTTTAAAGAACAACTATCAAGTGCATTAGCGGCTGAATACGTAACCAGCACACTTCAAAACATCCGCTACAAAAGCATTACAGGAGTCCGTCGAGCAGCGGAATATCGTAGGCCTTGTCCTTTACAATTTTCTTTGAGGTCATCGCTTCTTTTATTTTAACATCATTCCCAGCCACGCCCCCCAACTTAGCAGCACAATGTATCAATACAGCAGGATAAGAATATTCATCTGGAGACATAACAACATCACTTATAGTCCTATCAGTTGGCACGATAGCAGCTAGCATTTTGGGAACATAAAACTCCTCCAGAACAATCCGAATATGACTACAAACCTCATCCGCCAGAGCAGGAGGGGGTGTTTTTATAGCCCCATCCCCCCCGCCACTAAACCGCTTACTGTGCTCACCTGACGAAATGAAAGAAAAACAGCCATCATTAAATAAATTACTTTTGTAAGGAGGGCTGAATTTTGACGCACACTCAAAAAGCTCCCCCCCAGAAACTATCCCGGCAAGCACATAAGAATCTACGCGCGCGAGGTGGTCCAAGAAAAGTTCAGCCACATTTCTTTTATTATACTTAAATTTTAATTTATTCTTTACGGCCATCACGCCATCAAACCTTGAGGCAACGACCTTTAGCTCTTTAAGCAAAGCAGCTTCAAAATACAACCGATTCTCTGAACCCATAATTCACCCATATTTAAGGACGTTAAATATCGCATCATGCACGGCTCCTTTACCACCAAGCAATTTGCCGCGCGCACTTTTAGTATCAACTTTCAGCTTAGCCGCAGTACCGTTGGATGGCTTAATAGTCCCACCCCCAAGGTGTTGCGTAGTATTTGCAGGATTGTTCATGTCAAATACACCTGCGGCTTTTTGGTTTTTAGTAAGCGAACCTGCGCCATGCTTTACTTCGAACACATGCAAATTCCCCTGAGCATCTCTAGCAACGAAATCCGCTCTAACCCTACTTCCATTAACCTTCATGGTAACTTCTTCGGCAACGATCTTAAAGCCGTTACGCTCTAAGTCGTGCATCGCCTTTGATCGTCCCTTCTCACCACTTGCGGCGCTTTTGCACAAGCCTAATGGATCAATCCAGGTCAACGCATTTGGTGCATACTCATAAAGATTATACCCGCCTTGAAGGCTTATCGGATCCTGCGTAATAAATCGCCCTGTCTCAGGATCATAATATCTGAATAGACTATAATGCAGCCCTGTTTCGCGATCAAAGTATTGCCCTTGGAAGCGTAGATTCTGCTCAACCTTACTAACAAGCAGTTGCTCTACCGCCCCCCACGAGCGATACGTCGCCTGCCAAACAATCTTGCCCTCGCTGTCCGTCAGCTCCAACGGCGTCCCAATCTGATCCGTATGGAAGTAGTAAACCTTCTGCTCCTCCCCTTCCACCTGATCGACCCGCGCTAACGGCGCATAGCTACCCGGCTCGTACAGGTACAAGATGCTCTGCCCAGGCGTCTCCTCACGCAGCATCCTCAGCCCCTGCCAGAGGAAGCGCTTCTGTTCGACCTCACCGTTGATCTCAGCCCGCTTGGCCACCCGCCGCCCAAGGCTGTCGTACCGGTACTCGCCTCGGCTTTCCAGCTTGCCATTGACCAACGTCTCCGCCCGCACCAGCCGGTTCTCGCAGTCATAGCTAAAGCTCTGCAGCTTGCTGTGCCCCGAGCGCTTCTCGATCAGGTTGCCCCACGGGTCGTAGCGGTACTCCTGGTCCCGCCACTGTTTGATCCGGTTGTCCTTGACCTTGTCGAATTGCCGCGCATTGAAGTCCAGACGGTTCGCCGCCGCGTCGTAGCGGAACTCCTCGCTGCCGATCAGCGAGCCGGTATCGCGACTGCGCAACTGGCCGTTGGCTTCATATTCGTACTTGATCTCGCCACGCAGCTTGTCGAGGGTGCGCACCAGTTCACCGGCTGGGTCGTACTGGTAACGCCGGTGGATCGGGTTGTAGGCGTGCTCCACCAGCAGCGACGTATTCACGCCAGTGTTGTGCACCTGCGAAAGCTTGTCGGCCGACAAGGTTGACGCAAACTGCCAGGCCTTGCGCCCCATGGCGTCATAACCGAAGCAACTGGTGAGCTTGCCTTGGGTGCGGTACACCTCGCGGTGCAGGTCATCGCGCTCCATGTCACTGATCACCAGCCCGTCCAGGTTCAACTGGTGCAGGTGGCCGCTGCCGTAATACAGGTGATTGACCTTGCGCCCATCCGGCAGGGTCAGCGTGGTCAGGTTGCTGAGTGGGTCGTACTCGTAGCCGAGCGTGCCGTCAGGGCTGATTTCTTTGGTCAGCCGACCGAGCAGATCGTAGGCGTACTCAAGCTTTTCTTCCGTGATCCCAAGCTGCTTGCCGATCCCGGTCGGTTGCCGCTCGATGCTCAGCAACCGGTCACCGTCGTCATAGGTGAATCGCTGTTGTGCGTCGCTATTCAGTTTGGCGATCAGGCGACCAATGGCATCACGCTCGAACAGCGTATGACGCTCTGGCCGCTCGGCATTCTCGCCATAGCCAATCTCCTCCAGTCGCGTGAGATGGCCACCGACGTTGTAGCTGAAACGCCGGGTCAGGTTATCCACCCGTACTTCTTCGCTAAGCCGGTCCGACACGTCGTAGGCAAAGCTGTACGTGGCGTTGTTTTCGTTGACCAGTGCGGTCAGGCGAATGGCCTTGTCGTACTCGTAGCGAACCCGCTGGCCCTTGGCATCGTGGCGGCTGCTCGGCAGGCCGCGGGCCGTGCGCATCAGGCGGGTGGTCTGGCCCTTGCCGTCGGTGTGGCTGAGTACCTGGCCGTAGACGTTGTGGAAACACTAGCGGCTGTTGATTTCACCCGAGATGCGAAGCATCCCTTTAAAAAGCGAATGAAACAATGTCGGCACCCGCTTCTGCTTCAATGATGTTAAAGATCGTTCGCTCGAAACCAAAGCCCCCTGCCAATAAATCACTATTCCCGCAGCTAAAAATAGGGGCCAGATGCATCAACACAACAGAAACTATAACTTAAAATTCATGCGCCCTATACTCACCCGAATATGCCAAGCAAGCAAAAAACACTAAAACCACTACGCACGCTTCAAAACCCCTTTTCAAATATCAATCGTCTTCAAAGAGATCCTTGACGTCTTCATCTCCCATCTGCTCGTATGGAGGCAACCCTATAGAATCGTTTTCCGATATTTTTTGCTCATTCTCATGAACATTTATGCTTTTCAAGTCGTATGGAGCAGTGCCGAAAACAAATATCAGCCCGTCCACCTTCTCATCATTTTCCCCTTTCGCATTACCAACCACACACCACTCCCCTTCCCCCATTTCCAATAACGAAAAAGTATCTAATATAACCGGGAATTTTTTTATTTTATTTATGACAGATAGACCCTCACTGGGCGAAGCAGCAGTTTCAGAATAAATTTCAGACACATAACCTAATTCAACCTTCTTTATCAGTCTCGCAAATCCATATAATTTCTCATCAATCTTGAAAGCAACAACATCACCTGCAGAGTACTTAGTAGTTTTATTTTTGCGCACTAGAACATCCTCATGATTAGCTGAACGGGTTTGCAGCTCATGAAACAAGCCGGGACCATTAACTTTGAGAGATAACTCAATCATATACCGCACCTCATCAATCGTCGGCCGCCGCCCCAAAGATTCGAGATATATTTCCTGCAGCTCCTCCAACATATTCCCAATCCAATCCAAGGGCATATCGCCAATAATCAATTCGGTTTGGTTCGGTGCATTCCACCACCCCATCGTTAAAACTCCTCAGCAGGCTATGGAGCTCGACATTGATTTTTTTCCGCCGAGATTTGATGTTTTTTCATTGAAGCTATTTTCAAAATACTGCTGGCGAGCTGCGGATCTCGTTCTACTCTCATGGTCGTACGAATTAATCTTATTACCTCTATTGGTGTCAGAGATAGCCTCACCTACAACACCAGTTTTGGTGCCATGATGCTCGATGTAGGCTTGTTCGTAACCTCGCGCCTGCCCGTAGGTGACATTACGATCAAGGACCTTCATTTTTCCACCGTTCAGTCTGCCACTAGCAACATGCTCACCACGGCGCCTGGTTACGTTATCGGTGATTCCAATGTAGTAAGGATCTTTAGCCCCTTTATCATACAGTGCGTAAACAAAATAGCCAGGTGCAGTTTCTGCCACCCATCCTAAAGGGTCGACCCAAGCAAAAGGATTGGGAGCATAGAAGTAGAGATTGAATCCTCCGTCGATTCCAATTGGATCCTGAGAAATATACCTACCACCTGTAGAATCATAATAACGGAACGTATTGTAGTGCAAAGTCGATTCTTCATCCAAATACTGGCCCTGGAACCGAAGGTTCTGCTCGACCTCATCGATAACCAGTTGCTCTAACGCTCCCCAGGAACGATATGTCGCCTGCCAGACGATCTTGCCATCGCTATCGGTCAACTCCAACGGCGTCCCAATCTGATCCGTATGGAAGTAGTAAACCTTCTGCCCTTCTCCTTCAACCTGATCAACCCGCGCCAATGGCGCATAGCTACCCGGCTCATACAGGTACAAGATGTTCTGCCCGGGCGTCTCCTCACGCAGCATCCTCAGCCCCTGCCAGAGGAAGCGCTTCTGTTCGACCTCACCGTTGATCTCAGCCCGCTTGGCCACCCGCCGCCCAAGGCTGTCGTACCGGTACTCGCCTCGGCTTTCCAGCTTGCCATTGACCAACGTCTCCGCCCGCACCAGCCGGTTCTCGCAGTCATACCTAAAGCTCTGCAGCTTGCTGTGCCCCGAGCGCTTCTCGATCAGGTTGCCCCACGGGTCGTAGCGGTACTCCTGGTCCCGCCACTGTTTGATCCGGTTGTCCTTGACCTTGTCGAATTGCCGCGCATTGAAGTCCAGGCGGTTCGCCGCCGCGTCGTAGCGGAACTCCTCGCTGCCGATCAGCGAGCCGGTATCGCGACTGCGCAACTGGCCGTTGGCTTCATATTCGTACTTGATCTCGCCACGCAGCTTGTCGAGGGTGCGCACCAGTTCACCGGCCGGGTCGTACTGGTAACGCCGATGAATCGGGTTGTAGGCGTGCTCGACCAGCAGCGACGTATTCACACCGGCGTTGTGCACTTGCGAGAGCTTGTCGGCCGGCAAGGTCGACGCAAACTGCCATGCCTTGCGCCCCATGGCGTCATAACCGAAGCAGCTGGTGAGCTTGCCCTGCGTGCGGTACACCTCGCGGTGCAGGTTCAGCTGGTGCAGGTGGCCGCTGCCGTAGTACAGGTGATTGACCTTGCGCCCGTCCGGGAGGGTCAGCGTGGTCAGGTTGCTGAGTGGGTCGTACTCATAGCCAAGCGTTCCGGCGGGGGTGATTTCCTTCGTCAGCCGGCCGAGCAGATCGTAGGTGTATTCAAGCTTTTCTTCCGTGATCCCAAGCTGCTTGCCGATCCCGGTCGGTTGCCGCGCGATGCTCAGCAGCCGGTCGCCGTCGTCGTAGGCGAATGTCTGGCTCGCATCACGGTTGATCTTGGCAACCAAACGGCCAATGGCATCACGCTCGAACAGCGTATGGCGCTCTGGCCGCTCGGCATTTTCGCCATAGCCAATCTCATCCAGTCGCGTGAGATGGCCACCGACGTTGTAGCTGAAACGCCGGGTCAGGTTATCCACCCGCACTTCTTCACTCAGCCGGTCCGACACGTCGTAGGCAAAGCTGTACGTGGCATTGTTTTCGTTGACCAGTGCGGTCAGGTGAATGGCCTTGTCGTACTCGTAGCGAACCCGCTGGCCCTTGGCATCCTGGCGGCTGCTCGGCAGGCCGCGGGCCGTGCGCATCAGGCGAGTGGTCTGGCCCTTGCCGTCGGTGTGGCTGAGTACCTGGCCGTAGACGTTGTAGGTGAAGGTTTCGGTGGTGCCGTCCGGGTGGCTGATGCGCTGCACTTCGCCATCGGGCTTGCGTTCCAGCGTGGTGGTCTGGTTCAGCGCGTCCGTTACCGCGACCAGGTGCTGGCGTTCGTCATAGCGGTAGTACGTGCTCTTGCCCGAGCAGTCCTGATAACGCTCGACCTGGGCCAGGGTGTTCCACCACAGGTACTTGGACTTGTAGGTCGCATCGAGGAAAGAGTAGGGCAGGTTGTGTTTCCTGTAACAGCAATCGGGGCATGTCGAGTGAATACAGATCTGGCAGGTGGAGAATTGTGAAGATAACTCGCAAAAATTTGCCCCTCTCGCATCGACTGAAACATACGCTTCAGCCGTGAATAGCCAGTTTTTAAAGAACAACTATCAAGTGCATTAGCGGCTGAATACGTAACCAGCACACTTCAAAACATCCGCTACAAAAGCATTACAGGAGTCCGTCGAGCAGCGGAATATCGTAGGCCTTGTCCTTTACAATTTTCTTTGAGGTCATCGCTTCTTTTATTTTAACATCATTCCCAGCCACGCCCCCCAACTTAGCAGCACAATGTATCAATACAGCAGGATAAGAATATTCATCTGGAGACATAACAACATCACTTATAGTCCTATCAGTTGGCACGATAGCAGCTAGCATTTTGGGAACATAAAACTCCTCCAGAACAATCCGAATATGACTACAAACCTCATCCGCCAGAGCAGGAGGGGGTGTTTTTATAGCCCCATCCCCCCCGCCACTAAACCGCTTACTGTGCTCACCTGACGAAATGAAAGAAAAACAGCCATCATTAAATAAATTACTTTTGTAAGGAGGGCTGAATTTTGACGCACACTCAAAAAGCTCCCCCCCAGAAACTATCCCGGCAAGCACATAAGAATCTACGCGCGCGAGGTGGTCCAAGAAAAGTTCAGCCACATTTCTTTTATTATACTTAAATTTTAATTTATTCTTTACGGCCATCACGCCATCAAACCTTGAGGCAACGACCTTTAGCTCTTTAAGCAAAGCAGCTTCAAAATACAACCGATTCTCTGAACCCATAATTCACCCATATTTAAGGACGTTAAATATCGCATCATGCACGGCTCCTTTACCACCAAGCAATTTGCCGCGCGCACTTTTAGTATCAACTTTCAGCTTAGCCGCAGTACCGTTGGATGGCTTAATAGTCCCACCCCCAAGGTGTTGCGTAGTATTTGCAGGATTGTTCATGTCAAATACACCTGCGGCTTTTTGGTTTTTAGTAAGCGAACCTGCGCCATGCTTTACTTCGAACACATGCAAATTCCCCTGAGCATCTCTAGCAACGAAATCCGCTCTAACCCTACTTCCATTAACCTTCATGGTAACTTCTTCGGCAACGATCTTAAAGCCGTTACGCTCTAAGTCGTGCATCGCCTTTGATCGTCCCTTCTCACCACTTGCGGCGCTTTTGCACAAGCCTAATGGATCAATCCAGGTCAACGCATTTGGTGCATACTCATAAAGATTATACCCGCCTTGAAGGCTTATCGGATCCTGCGTAATAAATCGCCCTGTCTCAGGATCATAATATCTGAATAGACTATAATGCAGCCCTGTTTCGCGATCAAAGTATTGCCCTTGGAAGCGTAGATTCTGCTCAACCTTACTAACAAGCAGTTGCTCTACCGCCCCCCACGAGCGATACGTCGCCTGCCAAACAATCTTGCCCTCGCTGTCCGTCAGCTCCAACGGCGTCCCAATCTGATCCGTATGGAAGTAGTAAACCTTCTGCTCCTCCCCTTCCACCTGATCGACCCGCGCTAACGGCGCATAGCTACCCGGCTCGTACAGGTACAAGATGCTCTGCCCAGGCGTCTCCTCACGCAGCATCCTCAGCCCCTGCCAGAGGAAGCGCTTCTGTTCGACCTCACCGTTGATCTCAGCCCGCTTGGCCACCCGCCGCCCAAGGCTGTCGTACCGGTACTCGCCTCGGCTTTCCAGCTTGCCATTGACCAACGTCTCCGCCCGCACCAGCCGGTTCTCGCAGTCATAGCTAAAGCTCTGCAGCTTGCTGTGCCCCGAGCGCTTCTCGATCAGGTTGCCCCACGGGTCGTAGCGGTACTCCTGGTCCCGCCACTGTTTGATCCGGTTGTCCTTGACCTTGTCGAATTGCCGCGCATTGAAGTCCAGACGGTTCGCCGCCGCGTCGTAGCGGAACTCCTCGCTGCCGATCAGCGAGCCGGTATCGCGACTGCGCAACTGGCCGTTGGCTTCATATTCGTACTTGATCTCGCCACGCAGCTTGTCGAGGGTGCGCACCAGTTCACCGGCTGGGTCGTACTGGTAACGCCGGTGGATCGGGTTGTAGGCGTGCTCCACCAGCAGCGACGTATTCACGCCAGTGTTGTGCACCTGCGAAAGCTTGTCGGCCGACAAGGTTGACGCAAACTGCCAGGCCTTGCGCCCCATGGCGTCATAACCGAAGCAACTGGTGAGCTTGCCTTGGGTGCGGTACACCTCGCGGTGCAGGTCATCGCGCTCCATGTCACTGATCACCAGCCCGTCCAGGTTCAACTGGTGCAGGTGGCCGCTGCCGTAATACAGGTGATTGACCTTGCGCCCATCTGGCAGGGTAAGCGTGGTCAGGTTGCTGAGTGGGTCGTACTCGTAGCCGAGCGTGCCGTCAGGGCTGATTTCTTTGGTCAGCCGACCGAGCAGATCGTAGGCGTACTCAAGCTTTTCTTCCGTGATCCCAAGCTGCTTGCCGATCCCGGTCGGTTGCCGCGCGATGCTCAGCAACCGGTCACCGTCGTCATAGGTGAATCGCTGTTGTGCGTCGCTATTCAGTTTGGCGATCAGGCGACCAATGGCATCACGCTCGAACAGCGTATGGCGCTCTGGCCGTTCGGCATTCTCGCCATAGCCAATCTCCTCCAGTCGCGTGAGATGGCCACCGACGTTGTAGCTGAAGCGCCGGGTCAGGTTATCCACCCGCACTTCTTCGCTCAGCCGGTCCGACACGTCGTAGGCAAAGCTGTACGTGGCGTTGTTCTCGTTGACCAGCGCGGTCAGGCGAATGGCCTTGTCGTACTCGTAGCGAACCCGCTGGCCCTTGGCATCCTGGCGGCTGCCCGGCAGACCGCGGGCGGTGCGCATCAGGCGGGTGGTCTGGCCCTTGCCGTCGGTGTGGCTGAGCACCTGGCCGTAGACGTTGTAGGTAAAGGTTTCGGTGGTGCCGTCCGGGTGGCTGATGCGCTGCACTTCGCCATCGGGCTTGCGTTCCAGCGTGGTGGTCTGGTTCAGCGCGTCCGTTACCGCGACCAGGTGCTGGCGCTCGTCATAGCGGTAGTACGTGCTCTTGCCCGAGCAGTCCTGATAACGCTCGACCTGGGCCAGGGTGTTCCACCACAGGTACTTGGACTTGTAGGTCGCATCAATGATGGTGTGCGGCAGGCCGTCATCGCTGTTCAGGTACTCGGTCATCTGGCCGAGGGCATCGATTTCGGCGAGCAGGTTGCCCTTGTCGTCGTAGCGCGCCTGCCAGGTGCTGCCATCCGGGTAGCTGACTTTGGTCACCAGCGTGGTCAGGTGGTGGTACTCGTACTGGATCTTGCGCCCCAGTGGATCGGTTTCTTCCAGCAGGCGGGCGTATTCATCGTACTTGAAGGCGAGCCGGTTACCGTCTGGCAGGCCCAGGCCGACCATGTTGCCGTGCTCGTCCAGCTCGATGGCGTAACGTTCGCCACCGTAGTCGCGGCTGGCGACCACGCGGTGGTCGGCGTTGTACTGCACTTGCAGCTCACGGCCGAGCACGTCGGTGGCCCAGCTGGTGCGGCTGTCGAGGTCGTAGCGGAAGTGGTAATGCTCGCCGTCACTGGTCCAGTGTTCGACCACGCGCGGCTTGTCGCCCAGGGTTTGCCAACGGTAGTGGCAGCCCAGGCCCAGGGCGTTGCTGTGGGTCACCATCAGGCCGTCGGCGTAACTGAAGCTGCGCACGGTGTCGCCGTTGCGGTTGATCACCGCGCTCAGTTGGCCGTGTTCGTCGTAGCGGTACTGGGTGAGCGTTTCCACCGCCTCATTGTTGACCACGCGCTTGATGTCGGTCAGGCGGCCCAGCGGGTTGTCGTAGTGCAGGTGCACGCGGGTGCCGCCGGTGGCGCTGATGTCGGTCAGCGTGCCGTCGGGCGTGCGGGTGAAGTGCAGGAAGTGGCCGAGGGCGTTCTCGATGCGTTGCAGCGGCACTTCGGTATTGGTGTCGGGCACTTCGCCGAAGTAGAAGAACAGGTTGTCGAGGGTCTGCAGGATGTAGTGGCCACCCTCGGTGCACACCAGGTACACCTGCTCATGCGGGTTGTAGATCCGTTCGCCCGGTTGCAGGGTCACGAACGGGACTTCGCGGCCTTGGTTGTCGGTGAGGTAGATGAATGCACCCTCGCGGCGCAGGCTCTGCTCCCAGGGCAGCACCCAGCCGCGGCCGAGTACGCTGTCGACCGTGAGGTCGCTGGCGTAGAAGCGCGACCACTCGATCGGCATCAAGCCCGGCAGGCTGAAGTCGATTTCATCGGGGATCAGCTTGCGGCCCGTGGTGAGGTCGACCGGGTTGCCGACCAGGCCGCCGATCGCCTTGCGGGCCACGGGTTCGACCACGTAGCGGCTGGCCACTTCACCGGCGACGAAGCCGGCAGTGAACTTCAGCGCGCAAGGCATGATGGCTTTCATGCCGGCTTGGGTACCGGCCTTGATCAGCTGGGCAATACCGCCTGCGGCACCGGCGATGGCCATCAGCACATCCACGGTGGTGCGCAGCCACTCCGGGACTTCATCGTCCACGGGCAGGTAGCGGTGGGTGCCGCCGCCGATGATGACGTTGTCCGAACCACCGGAAATGGTCGCGCCGCAGGTCAGCTTGTCGCCCTTGCGCGCAGCGGCCACGCTGTTGATGAATACATTGGTCGAGCCTTCGGCAATTTGCACCGGCCCCGGGTGTTTGTCGCAGGCGCCAATGCTTTTTTCAACACGCGCAGCCTTGCGGCTGTTGATGAAGACGTTGGGTGAGGCAGTGGTTATCGTCCCTGAAGGGGACGAGAACATACTGCCTATCGCCTCTCCGGCAGCGGTCAGCAAGCTGCCTCCAATACCAGCTGCGAGGCCGGCCAGCAACGCCACGCCGAACCCGCAGGTGAACGTGGCGATGGCCACCGTGGCAACCAGTGCGATACCCAGGGCGGCGCCAATCAGGAAGCCCCCCAACGCGCTGGTGTGCGATATCTCGTCGCCGAACCTGGCCGCTTCGAACATGAGGGGTTACTCCTGTTCGCCGGGCTCGGAACGGCTTACGGGCGTGCGCGGAATGAAGCTCGCCAGCAGGTTGTCCCAGTCCTGGTTCTGTTGGGCACTGAAATCTGCCTGTGCCGTGGTGGAGAAGATCAGCGCACGGCCAGGGCTGATGATGAAGGCCGCCTGGCGCTGGTAAAGCGGGCGGCCTTGGTTCATGTAATAGGCGTCGATCTGAATACCGGCAATGGGTGCAGTAGCAGAAAGCGCGACGGCCTTGTTGCCCAAACGGGTGTAGCCACGCAGCTTGGAGGTCAGCATCTTGACCTGGCGATCGACATAGGCCTGCAGTGCTTCGTCTGGCAGCAAGGTGTCACGCGAGATGGTGATGCTCAACGGCGCGGGAACACTGGCACCCAAGACGAACATGTTGACCGTGCGGTCCTCGAACCCTGCTGGCAGCGCTATGCCGCCTTCCTGCAACTCGTAATCCATGCGATAAAAATTCCTGATAACAAAAAATGGGGGTCAGCTCAGCGCGAAGCCATCGAGCATGCGGTCAAACTCGGCCAGCCACTGGCTCAGGCCCGGCTTGCTGGGGTCGATTACGCATGAGATATCCAGCCATTGCAGTGACTCGCTGCCGGCGATGGGCACCAGCGCGCCGACCAAGCGACCATGGCGGGGCTCGTGGCCGGCATTGAAGTGAAAATCCACCACTTTGGCGGGGTTACCGGCCAAGTGGCAGTCACGTTTGCGAATCACGCGCAGTTGCGGGCTCATTTCGCGCAAGGCCTCGATTGCACGCTCGAAGAGTTGCTCCAGCGGCTGCCTGGCGCGTACATCACGGCGGCGGATGCTGAGGCTGACTGGCTCGCCTTCATGCTCGAGGGTGGTCTGGATATCGCGGAAACGAAAGCCGACTGGAAATTGCAGGTTGAAACCCGCAAAGGTGAAACCGCTGGCCACATCCTGCAGCACTGCCGGCAAGGGTTCCGGTGTGGGCACAGGTTCGGGCACATGAGCAGCTTCTGCCAGCTTGGCCAGGCGCGCTGCCTCCTCTTGCGCTTCGCGCCTGGCGGAGATGCGGTCGTAGATCGAGGGCTTGTACATGTACCTTGCCTCAGTCGTTGATCCGCACTGCGGCGCCAGTGATTTGGGTAGTATCGGTACTGGTGGTCACGATGACCTTGCCTTTGATCTCGATGCCTTCCGGGGTCAGCGTGATGCTGCTGTCGCCCACCTGCAGGATGATGTGCTGCTTGGCGGCCACCTGGATGAACTGGTTGTCGACCTGCAGGGTGTAAGAACCTTCGGTCACTTGCACCACGGTGTCTTTCTTGACCGTTTCGGTGTGCGTACCGCCAACCGTAATCGAGCGGTTGTTCCCTACATCATGGGTCTCATCCAGCTCGATTTCGGTATCCATGTTGCGCTCGGCATGCATGATGATCTGCTCGGCGCCGGCCTTGTCTTCGAAGCGGAAGAAGTTGGCGGTACCGCCGTCGCCCTTCATCGAACGCGTCAGGAACCCACTCTGGGTCTTGTTCGCCGGCAGCGACCATGGCGGGGTGTTGGTGCTGTTGTACAGGCTGCCCATGATCAGCGGCCGGTCGGGGTTGCCGTCAAGGAACACCACAACCACTTCGTCGCCTATGCGTGGGATCTGGATGCTGCCGAAGCCGCCGCTGGCGCCAGACTGGGTGACGCGTACCCAGCAGGAGCTCTGATCATTGAATTCACCGTTACGATCCCAGTGGAACTGTAACTTCACCCGCCCCAGCTCATCGGTGTAGATCTCTTCGCCGTGTGGACCGACCACAATGGCAGTCTGCGGGCCGCTGATACCCGCCCTTGGGGTGCGCAATGCGGGGCGGAACGGGATTTTACGGCGGATGCAGCTAAAGCTGTTGCGGTAGCCCGCTTCGCCATCGTTGGCGTAGTTGTTCTGTCCCCAATGGGTGACGGAAAGCAGCAGAAACTGGCGATCGTCCGGGGCGTCGTTGTCGTGATCGTAATGCTGGCTCAGCTCGAAGTAATGGCCAGGTTCCATGGCGCGGCAATTACTCTCGCCATGGAAGGTCTTGCCGTCGACCTCCATCGCCTCCAGCCGACGACGTGCCTTGCGCATGCCTTCATCGGAATCGGCATAGCCGTAGAGGCCTTCATATTCAAAGACCTCGTACTGGCCAACCTCGCCCTGCTGATTGACCGAGTTCAGCTGCACCAGATGCGGGTTACCGGGTTGCTTGTAGTCGAAGGACTTGAGGGTCAGGCGGGTTGGCTGCATCCGTCGCGCCGAAGACCACGCCGTGATCGAGTCGGCGGTTTCGGTGACCGAAGCACTGTGGTAGCGGATCAGCGGCTGGCGCTCCAGCTGCGGAAGCATGCTGCTGTCATCGCTGATGATCATGCGATGGCCTTCCTGGGAGTGCTCGAAGGTGAAGAACAGCCCTTCCTGCTCGAGCAGGCGCAGCACGAAATTCAGGTCCGATTCCTGATACTGCGTGCAGTAGCTGATTGGCTTGAGCGGCTGGCTCAGGCGGAACTCATGCTCGGCCAGGGACAGGTAGTAATCGAAAACTTCCTTGACGATCTGCTCGGTGGTCTTGTCCTGGAAGATGCGCGAGTCGCGGCGACGGCTGAGAATCCAGATCCAAGGCACCAGTTCAGCGGTGTAGTTGGCAATGCCGCCATCAGCACCGGTGTGCACGAAGTCCGACACGTGCGCACTGATGTACCTAGTGGTGCCGTCGGCCAAGGCAATCCCCAACGTGACTTTCTTGCCGATAAGCTTCTTCAGTTCGATGCGAGCGTCTTGCGAAATGAGGTGTGCCTGGAAACTGAACAACTCCGAAATCGCCTCGCGGCCGCTGAAGCTTAGGAGTTGCAGTTCTTGCTCGGGAGGCAGTGGAGAATCGAAGGTGAACAGGCGTTGATGCTGGGTGAGCATCGACTCGAGGGCATCCGTAATCATATCAATGCATCCTGCATCAAGCTGGAAATCTCACAATGAAAACGCGCTTGGCTGAGGCTGTCAAATGATGGCGATAAGCCAGAACACCTCACATCGAGGACAAAAGCCGCGTGCAACTGGTGCATCATGGGCCGGTGTATCAGTCGACACTTTCTTGATTAATTACATCGAAATATGTCCTCCCGTTTGATCTGCTGGAGGTCTGGAGTGTAGGCTCCCTACGCCTAGCCATGAGGCAGTAGATCGCGACTATCAGGGAGAATCGCCATGAGCGTGAGCGAAAGCCAACTCAGCCAACTGGACCGGGAGATGGACCAGAATCACCGGGAAATGGTGATCATGTCGATAGAAGACTTCCACGCACAGGCCCAGTTAGCCCAGCAGGCACATGGCGCCACGCAGCCTCCGCAAGTGTGTACTCGCACGCAGGGTGACCTTCTGACCGGTACCTGGAACGGCGTGAAATCCACCTACAATGGCCTGCCCCACACCTTCGTCAACACTACTTGGGGCGTGCCTACGGCCATGGCGGCCTGGGACGCGAAAAACATCGTCGGTTTCATTCGTGACATGAACGGGATGGGCACGAAAGTACGCTACACCGTGCGCAATGGTAAGCAGTACGTGATTCTCACCGGCTACCCAGGCCTGCGCAAAACGCTCAATGCAACACGCTATGGTGTTCAGAACGCCAAGTTGGTCAGCATGGGCATCGGCAAATACGGCGTGCGCGGCTCCTCCATCAAGGGTTTCAAGCTCTCGTGCTATGTGGCGGTAGCCATCGAAGTCGCAGAGTGGGTGTTTGGCGACGAGCACATCATGAGCGACCTGTTTGGCGGCATTGGGGTGGAGTTGATCAAGGCTGGCATCGCTTCGGCGCTCGGCTACGCCGCAGCGCTGGCTGCTGGCGCACTGTTCACGGCAGCCGCAGCACCGGTCATCGCCGGTGCGCTCGTCGTTTTTGCAGTGGGCCTTGGGCTTAATGCACTGGACAACCACTTCGGCATCAAGAGCGCAGTGAAGGCCGGCCTGCGCTATGCCGTGGATCATATCGAGGCAATCCACAAAACCATCACCGAGATCAAGCCAGCCGACCTGCGTCGCTATGCTGAAGAAACGGCTACCAACATCGCAGGCAGAATTGCCGACGAGCTTTACGATGAAGCCAAGTCGTGGATAATCCGCAAAGTGCGCCCCGACGGGATCGACCTGCCAAACTGGCCAAGCGCACCCCGCCTGCCATCGATGCCTTCATTGCCTTCGCTGCCCACGTTCAACCTGCCCAAGTTCTGAAAATGACTACACACTCTTCGCAGATATCCCCCGGGCTATCGCCTCTCAAGATCAGGTTGCTGGCTGTTGGCATGATTGCCGCAATGCTGCTGGTGGGCGCCATTTCCGTTTATGCGTACCTCAACTACCTGTTCCCGCTCTACGGCAGGCTACTGCGCGGGGCCCCAGTGGTCGAGACGCCGTATCTCGCATTTGGCCTGCTCATGGCTCCGCCGGCACTGGCCATTCTGCTGGTTGGCAGCGCGATTTGCGCCTGGACGGGTAAAAAGTTCGACCCTCCTCCTGCCTCACGGCTACACCGTTTCCAGACTCAGATGTTCGGGTTGTCACTGAAGACACTGATTTATGTCGTTCCAGCAGTGATGATACTGACAACCGTGGCGTTGCTGGCCAGAGGCTATTCGCCCTGCCCGAAACTGTTGATATCAGGTTCTGCCTGGCAGTTGTTCTGGGTCAACGATGACCGGGTGTGCTTCAAGCCGGATCACTACATCAACGACAACTGGCCGTGCAAGGTTATCGACGGCAAGGACGTTTGCGTCCAGGTCGATGGGCGGTAAGTTGCCTACCTTGGCCAGGCTCAAAGCGAGTACGGCGGAAAAACCGAAAAGGTAGCAGTTGATAAGCCGCAGTGACCTGGAGACGGGGCGACGGGGATGTACAGCGGCGCCCCTCCGGTCTGCGCACACTCAGGCATTAAATGGACAAACACACACTTAGGGATCAACCCCATCGGGAAGCTTTACAAAACCGAGACCTTAGCCACCAAGGTCAGGTAATTAACATGAAACCTACTACACCACTCAAGTATGTAGACAAAGCGCTCGCGCTGACGATCACTGAACCCTATCCGTGCCTGCCGTAGAGAAGGTCATCGAGCTCATCGCTCAGCGGCGACAGCTCGAACAGCCGGCTCGCCAACCTACGAATATGCTGCGACCAGGCCACCTTGGCCACCCACTCCGACGGCATGCCCGATACCCCGTAGAGCGCCCCCGCAATCTGCCCTGCCGTTGCAGCGACACTGTCGGCATCATCGGCAAGGTTGGCGGCCAGGAGGATCGCGTCCTTGAAGTTGTCGGTGTTCCATACGGCCCACAGTGCTGCTTCCAAGGTATCAATGACGTAGCCGGAGTAGCGGATCTGTTCGCGGCTCTTTTGCTTGTACTCGCCCGCATTGATGATCATCGGGCGAGGCCGCAACGAACGCACCGCTGGGGCCAGGGCCTCTTCCTTGTCTGCACCGTTGAGCGCCAGATGCAGCTGTGCCGCAAACAGCAGACAGCAGTTCACTGCCTCGTCGGCGTTGTGGGTCACGCTGCTTTGCGTGACGCTTTCCCACCAGCTTGCCGACAGCGAGTGCCGGCGGAAGATTGCCGTAGGCGCAAGGCGGATGATGGAGCCATTGCCAGCCGTCGAGGGGTCATAGTTGCCCTGCCAGGTAATGCCCTCGCGCAGCCAGCCTTCAAGGGCATTGCGCGTGGCATTGCCGAAATCGAAACAACGACCGTTGGCACTGTTTTCCCCGCGCCGGTACCAGCGGACCAAGGCATCTGCGTAGGTGGCGTAATCGAACTTGCCCTTGCTCACATACGTGTCTGCCAGGCACAGCGCCATGCTGGTGTCATCAGTCCACTCACCCGCAACAAGGTTGAACGGGCCACCCCCGACCATGTCGCTCACCTGGCCCCTGTCGCGGGCCTGGAACTCGAGCGTGGTGCCGACCGCATCGCCGATGGCCAGGCCAAGCAGCGCGCCCTTGGCGCGGTCCAGTGCCTGGTCCTGTGATAACGTCCAGGATCTGTTGTCCAGCCATGCTGGTTTGATCCGCGGCAGCCAGGGAATGCTCAGGCACACATGAAAGACCATCCCGAACTCTACGTAAGGTCCCCTGTTCTTTTCCGACTTACGGCCATCGGTCTGATGCTGTCCATGCTCGCCATGGGAGCACTGGCGGTGTACGCCTTATGGACGGATATCGTACCCCTCTACGGCGGGATCTACCGTAATGCGCCGGTCGTGGAAACCCCGCTCAAAGCTTTCTTCATGATTGCATTCATTCCCCTAGGGCCTTGCCTGATCGTTGGTAGCCTGATCGCCGCATGGACCGGTCGAAAGTTTGACCCACTGAAAACCTCTTGGCTGCATGGGTTCCAGCTACGCTCGCTGCAACTGACGGTTGTGCTGATGGTTATCGTCGCACCGACAATGATTACGCTGACCACAGCAACGCTTTCGGCAAAGGGCTACTGGTCGTGCCCGAAGCTCAGGATCTCGGGCTCCGGTTGGCAGATGTTCTGGGTTAACGATGAACGCGTGTGCTTCAAGCCGGATCATTACATCAACGACAATTGGCCATGTAAGGCAATCAATGGCAGAGACGTTTGCGTACAGGTCGATGGTCGCTGAGTTGGATGCAACCGGCTGCGCCGGTGTTCGCGGGCAATCCCGCACCTACCCGCACCTACCCGCACCTACTAGCATCGCGCTAGCTATCGCTTTTGCACAATACAGTTACCCCGCTGGATGCGACGAAACTCGTCGCAGGGCCATCATCCTGACGCGCTTCCCCAACCCCGCAACGGGCAGGCGGCCAGCGCACAAAATGAGAACTGATTCACTTTTTGAAAAAAACTTTTGCCAAAGATTTTCATCTCTTCCCAGCCCCTTTCGCACCCAGTCTTTAGGGCTTAACCCCCCAATTCCTGCGACCAAGACCACTGTCAATATCACAGCGCCATTATTGCGTAGCGTCGTACAACATTGAAAAAATCGCCCCGCTCGCCGGAACTTCTTCCCCAGCGAGGTGCCCTACTCGGCATTGCTGGCAACACAATATTCATGTGCCAGCACTCAGATTTGCCGTAGCCGATGGCTCAATTTCAGGTCGACGCCACTGGCGTTCAGGACGATCAAGCAGGCACATGGACGCGATGTACCGATGACACAATCATTCGATGTCGAAGCACTGATCAAGCTGCGTAGCCAGACGCGGGCGATCTCCGATGCGCTGAAGGCGCAGGCGGCGGATTACCTTGCCACCGTGGCACCGCTGATCCGTCCGCAAACCCTGTTTGGCGAATACCTGCAAGGCGCCCAGCGCAGCAGCGGGCGCGAAACCCAGGGCCACTTCCAGGCCCTGGTCGAACTCTACGAGCGTATCGGCTCGGCCGCGCCGTTCCAGCTGGTCACCGAGCTGGAAGTACCGCTGAACCTGATCAGCACCACCCCCGAACTGTTCCCGCTGGAATACGACAAGGTCCTCGAACAGAGCGGCCAGACCATCCGTATCACCAGCCCAACCCGCTGGGTAGTGGGCTTCCACGCCTTCGACCTGGCGCGGTTTCGCAATGTCATCAAAGACCACAACCGCAGCAGCGCCGAGCTGTACCGCTTCGTGGTGCACTACCTCGTGCTGTTCTACTGCCTGAGCAAGTCGCCTGGCCTGGGCCGGCTGTTCGAAGGCCTGCGCTACGGGCTGAGCTTCGAACGCCTCAAAGGCTTTGGCGACCTGCCGTTCTGCGTCATCAGCTCGCCGGTGCGCTCGGAACTTCCCGACGATTCGGTCATCCGTAGCAGCACGCAAATTGCCGGCAACACCAGCTTCGAAGAACTGGTGGGCCGCGACAACATTCTGGAAATGAACGACGACATCCGTCAGCGCCTGCTGCTGACGATCGAAGGACTGTAACCCGCAGGGCCCCACACCGGGCCGCGCAATGATTCGCAGCGAACTGCTAGCACTGGAGAACACGATGGCGAAGAAGGAAAGCACCCAGCACAAACTCGACCGCGTCCGCGCGCCGCGGGTCCATATCACCTACGACGTGGACATCGGCGATGCCATCGAGAAAAAGGAGCTGCCCTTCGTCGTCGGCGTACTGGGCGACTTTTCCGGCAACCCGCTGGAGCCGCTGCCCAAGCTCAAGGACCGCAAGTTCGTCTTCATCGACCGGGACAACTTCAACGGTGTGCTCAAGGGCATCAAGCCACGCCTGACCTACCGGGTCGACAACACCCTGGCCAAGAACGGCACCCAGCTGGGCGTGGAGCTGAACTTCAACAGCCTTGAAGACTTCGAGCCACAGAACGTGGTCAAGCAGGTCGAGCCGCTGCGCAAGCTGCTTGAAGTGCGCAACAAACTGGCCGACCTGCGCAACAAGATGGGCGGCAACGACAAGCTCGAAGAGCTGCTGATGGACGTGCTGCAGAACACCGAAAAACTCAAGACCCTGGGCAAGGAATTCGGCCGTGAAGCCGAAGTGAAAGACCCATCCAGCAGCGATCGCGCCTGAGCAGGAGCCCGAACATGACCGACAAGCAAACCGCACCGCAACAGGCCGGCGAACTGGTCGAAGTAGAAAACTTCGCGCCACAGCCCTCACTGCTGGACAGCATCATTTCGCAAAGCCGCGTGGCCCGTTCCGACACCGAGCGCAACCGCACCCGCGACCTGATTGGCGAATTGGTGAACCAGGTGCTCGAAGGTGAGATGACGCCGAGCAAAGACCTGATCGCCGTGCTCGACTCGCGTATCGCCGAGATCGATTCGATGCTCTCCGAGCAGATGAACGAGATCATGCACGCCCGCGAGTTCCAGCAGCTGGAAGCCTCCTGGCGCGGCCTGAAATACCAGGTAGACCAGACCGAAACCAGCACCACGCTGAAGATCCACCTGCTCAACGCCTCGAAGAAGGACCTGGTACGCGACCTGAAGGCCGCCAGCGAATTCGACCAGAGCGCGCTGTTCAAGAAAGTCTACGAAGAAGAATACGGCACTTTCGGTGGCGCGCCGTTCGGTATGCTGATCGGTGACTACGAGTTCAACCGCAACCCCGAAGACATGTACCTGCTGGAAGAGATCTCGCACGTGGCAGCGTCGGCGCATGCACCGTTCATCTCCGCCGCCTCCCCCGAGCTGTTTGGCTGGGACTCGTTCACCGAGATGTCCGCCCCGCGTGACCTGGCAAATCTCTTCGACACCGTCGAATACGCCAAGTGGAAGTCGTTCCGCGCCTCGGAAGACTCACGCTACGTCGGCCTCACCCTGCCCCACGTGCTCGGCCGCCTGCCATATGGCCCTGATACCACGCCGGTGGAAGAATTCAACTTCGTCGAAAGCGTCGACGGCCGCGACCACAACAAGTACCTGTGGATGAACGCCGCCTATGCCCTCGGCACCCGCGTCACCGATGCTTTCGCCCGCTACGGCTGGTGCGTGGCCATCCGCGGCGTAGAAGGTGGCGGCCTGGTCGAAGGCTTGCCAACCCATACCTTCAAGACCGACGACGGCGAAATCGCCCTCAAGTGCCCGACCGAGATCGCCATCACCGACCGCCGCGAAAAAGAGCTGTCGGACCTGGGCTTCATTCCCCTGGTGCACTGCAAGGGCACCGACTACGCCGCGTTCTTCGGCACCCAGTCGGCGCAGAAGCAAAAGCAATACAACACCGACATCGCCAACGCCAACGCACGCCTGTCGGCCCAGCTGCAGTACATCTTCGCCACGTCGCGCATCGCCCATTACATGAAGGCAATAATGCGCGACAAGATCGGCAGCTTCGCCTCGCGCATGGACGTGGAGCGTTTCCTCAACCAGTGGCTGGCCAGCTATGTGCTGCTGGACGACACCGCCAGCCAGGAGGCCAAGGCCAAGTTCCCGCTGCGCGAAGCCCGCGCCGAGGTGTTCGAGGTACCAGGCAAGCCAGGCGTGTACAAGGCTGTAACCTACCTGCGCCCGCACTACCAGCTCGACGAACTGACCGCCTCGCTGCGCCTGGTCGCCGAACTGCCTCAAGGGGCGCGCGGCTGACAAGCCGGTGTGTACAGGGATGACACATGAGTAACCAGGCCCGCCTGCTGCCCTCGCTGCTCGACCGACTGCTGGACGACCGTCCGTTCCAGTCGGCCGAGCCGGCCGCGCAGCGCACCTGCTCGCTGGCCGAGTACAAGGCCAGCATCGTCCGTGACCTTGAGGTGCTGGTGAATACCCGCCAGTCCCTGGTCGCCGAAGAGCTCGACGGCTTCAGCCAGCTCGGTGGTTCCATCCTTGAATACGGCATGCCCGACTTCATCAGCCGCAGCGTGCTCGACCCACATGACCGCCGCCTGATCCAGCAACAGCTGGAGCGGGCGATCAGTACCGGAGACCGGCGTTTCCGCCGGGTCCGTGTGCAGCTGTTGGCCCAGCAGAATGGCCACCGCATGTTGACCTTCCGCGTGGACGCCGTATTGCGTCTGCAGGACATCAGCCGCCAGGTCTCTTTCGACGCCGTGCTGCAGGTCAACACCCAGGAATACAAAGTGCAGAACCTCAACTGATGCTCGACGAACTGCTGCCCTACTATGAAAAGGAACTGTCGCACCTGCGCTTCCTCGGCCAGGAGTTTGCCGCGCAGTACCCGAAAATCGCTTCGCGCTTGCTGATCGAGGGCGACAACTGCGAAGACCCGCACACCGAGCGCCTGATCGAGGCGTTCTCGTTCCTTTCTGCGCGGGTGCACAAGAAGCTCGATGACGAGTTTCCGGAAATCGTCGAATCCTTCCTTGAGGTGCTGTACCCGCATTACCTGCGCCCTACCCCCTCGATGTCGATTGCCGAGCTGAGCCTGGGCAGGCACGAGAAAGTCTCCGAAGCGTACCGGGTGGCGCGCCATACCGAGATGCATGCCAACGCCATAGAGGGCGTGGTGTGCAAGTTCCGCACGTGCTACCCGGTAGAGCTGTGGCCGATTGCCGTGCAACAGGCCTCGTTCGTCGAAATGGAACGTTCGGCCTTCAACGGCCACAGTGCCGACCTGGTCGCACACCTGCGTATCCGCCTTGCAGCCACCGGCGATGCTCTGTTCGGGCAGATGCAAATGGACCGCCTGCGGTTTTTCCTCGACGGCGAAGCAACGCTCATGCTGCACCTTTACGAATTGCTGTTCAATAACCTGGCCAAGGCGACCTTGAGCTTCAACGACGAGGGCCGCAGCCGTGAGGTCGCACTGCCCGTCGATGCCCTCAAGGCCGTAGGCTATGCCCGCGACGAAGGGCTGGTTGACTACTCGGAGCGCTCGTTCCTTGGTTACCGGCTGCTGCACGAATATTTCACGTTCCCCGACAAGTTCATGTTCTTCGACCTCAGTGGCTTTGCCCGCATTCTGCAGGGCAAGGCCATCGAGCAGGTCGACATCAATTTCTATTTTTCCGACTACGACCTTGGCGAGCGACTGGCGCGGTTGACCCAGAATATCGGGCGCAACAACTTCAAGCTCAACTGCACGCCCATCATCAACCTGTTCCGCCAGCAAGCCGAGCCGATCAAACTGACCCACACCCAGCACGAGTATCCGGTCACCCCGGACACCCGGCTGCACAACGCAGCAGAAGTGGTATCCATAGACCGTGTGCGTCGGGTTCGTAAACTGGGGGGCACCGACCAGGTTGCCACTTGCCAGCCGTTTTTCGAGCCGCGAGGCGAGCAAGACCCGCACAGCAGCTTCTGGGTTGCCCGGCGGCGCGCCCAGGGTGACGCCACTGCCATGAGCATTCGCGTGGTCGACCGCGACCTGGAGCTGATCAGCGCCAGCAGCGACACCCTCAGCATCGCCCTCACCTGCAGCAACCGCGATGTGCCGCTCATGCTCCCGTTCGGCGGCGAGCGTGGCGATTTCAACATTCCCGCCAACTCGGTAATCAAGGATATCCGTTGCCTGCGCAAGCCCACCGCCACGGTGCGCGTGCCATTGGGCAAAGGCTTGATATGGCGCCTGATCGCGCACCTGTCGCTGAACCATATGTCACTGGTCAGCCAAGGCCGTGAAGTGCTGCTGGAGCTGTTGTCGCTTTACAACTACCGCAACGTCTCGGCCATCCGCAAACAGATCAACGGCATCAAGGCCATCAACAGCGAGCCGGTAGTTGCGCGTATCGGCCATCCGCGGCCGAACTTCGTGCGGGGCGTGGGCATTACCCTCACCCTCGACGAGCACCAATTCACCGGCAGTGGCGTGTTCCTGTTCGGCATGGTGCTGGACCACTTCTTCGGCCAGTACTGCTCGATGAACAGCTTCACGCAACTGACCCTGCGCACCCAACAACGAGAAAAGAGAGTCGTCCAATGGCCAGCACGTACTGGCGATCAGCCCCTGGTCTGATCGATCAGGCCCGAGCCGAGCCGCACCGATTCGAATTCTTTCAATTGGTGCGCCTGCTCCGCCTGCACTACAGCCGCACCGGGCGCATGGACCTGGCAACCCGGCCCCACGAAGATCCGCTGCGTTTCCGCACCCAGCTGTCGCTGGCGTTTCCGGCCAGCGAAGTCAGCGACCTGCACTTCGAGCACGCAGGCAAGGTCTCGCCGGCCGGCCTGCCACTGTCGGAAGTGCAGGTTACCTTCATGGGCCTGGTCGGGCCTTCAGGCGTGCTGCCGCGTCCGTACACCGAGTTGCTGCTTGAGCGCCATGTGCAGTTTCGAGACGATGCCGCTCATGCCTTTCTCGACATTTTCTCGCACCGCATGACCACGCTGTTCTACGAGGCCTGGCAAAAATACAAATTCCATATCGAGCACGAGCGCACTGGCAGCTCGGGCTTCGATGGCTACCTGCTCAACCTGGTGGGCCTCGGCCCGCGGGCGCAGAAGCTCAAGTTTGAAGAACAACCGTCAGCATTGCGTCGGGAGCTGTTCAGCTATTTTGCCGGCCTGCTCAGCCAGAAGCCGCGCAATGCGCTGAACCTCGAGCGCATGCTCGGCTTCTATTTCTCGCTGCCGATCCACGTCAAGCAGTTTGCCGGGCGCTGGTTGCACCTGCCGCCTGAGCAGCGCACCCAGCTTGGCCGGCGCAACGCCCAGCTTGGCCACAGCGCCGTTGCTGGCAAGCGGGTGTGGGACTACCAATCGTGCATTCGCATTGAGCTGGGCCCACTGAGCCTGGCCGATTACCAGCGCTTCCAGCCTGGTACCGAGTGCTATCGCAAACTGGTCGAGCTGGTGCGCTTCTATATAGGTGCCGGCCTGGACTTTGAAATCGCCCCGCGCCTCAAGCGCGAGGCGGTACCGTGCGCCCGGCTCGGCCGCAACGGCAATGTCGCGTTGGGCTGGCTCGGCTGGCTCAAACGCCCTGGCCGTGACGCGGAGCCTTCGCGTTGCGCCGTTTTCCAAATTCCTTACGATGGGGTCGCCTTGTGAACCTGAAGTCGCTGTTCGCCAAGCTCAACGAAACCAGCCGCACGGCCACCGAAAGCGCAGCGGCCCTTTGCCTGTCAGAGCACCACTACGATGTCGAGGTGGAACACCTGCTGCTGCAGTTGCTCGACACCGGTGACAATGACCTGGCCCCGATCCTGCGCCACTATGAGGTGGTCGCCGAGCGCCTGCAGGCGCAGCTGGTCACCGCCCTGGGCACGTTCAAGAAAGGCAATACCCGCACCCCGGCGCTGTCGCCGCACATTACCCGCATGATCGAGCAGGCCTGGCTGCTGGCGTCGATCGAGTATGGCGTCGGCCAGGTGCGCAGCGGCCACCTGCTGCAAGCCCTGCTCGACGACGCCGAACTGCGCCGGGTGGTCGTTGCCTCGGCGCCGGAGCTGGAAAAAATCAATGCCAACGACTTGCGCCTGAACCTCGCCGCGCTCGTCGAAGGCAGCGCCGAATCCCGCCAGGCAAGCGCCCTGGCCAGCCCGGCGGCACCGGTGGCCAACAGCAGCAAGGCAGGCGGCAAGACCCCTGCGCTGGACCAGTACACCGTCAACCTCACCCAAAGTGCACGCGAAGGCCGCATCGACCCAGTGCTGGGCCGTGAGTTCGAAGTGCGGCAGATGGTCGACATCCTCACCCGCCGCCGGCAGAACAACCCGATTCTCACCGGTGAAGCCGGCGTGGGCAAAACCGCCGTGGTCGAAGGCCTGGCCCTGCGCATCGCCCAGGGCGACGTGCCAGCTGTGCTCAAGAACGTTGCCGTGCATACCCTCGACCTTGGCCTGCTGCAAGCCGGCGCCGGGGTAAAGGGTGAGTTCGAAAACCGCCTGAAGGCGGTCATCGAAGAGGTCAAACGCAGCCTGCACCCGATCATCCTGTTCATCGACGAAGCCCACACCCTGATCGGCTCTGGCGGCCAGGCCGGGCAGAACGACGCTGCCAACCTGCTCAAGCCGGCGTTGGCGCGTGGCGAACTGCGCACCATCGCCGCCACCACCTGGGCCGAATACAAGAAGTACTTCGAGAAGGACGCCGCCCTCGCCCGCCGCTTCCAGGTGGTAAAGGTCGAAGAGCCTGACGAGGACAAGGCCATTCACATGTTGCGCGGGCTGCTGGGCAAGATGCGCGAGCACCACAAGGTGGCGGTGATGGACGAAGCGCTGGTGCAGGCGGTGCGCCTGTCCAGCCGCTACATCACCGGGCGCCAACTGCCTGACAAAGCGGTCAGCGTGCTCGACACCGCCTGTGCGCGCATTGCCCTGGCACAATCGTCGCAGCCTGGCTTGCTGGAAGACTGCCGTCGACAGATCGACAACCTGCAGGCAGAAATTGACGTGCTTGGCCACGAAGCCGGCAAGGGCCACGACCATGCCCGCCGCCTGGGTGAGCTGCAGGCCAGCCTGCAGGCCAAACAGCAGCAGGAACAGCAATTGAACGAGCAGTGGCAGCAAGAGCTGGCGCTGGTCGAACAGCTCAAGGCGCTGGATGCCGCCAACGACGCCGATGCCGGGCAGCTCAATAGCCTGCGCGCCGAACTGGTTCGCGTACAAGGCGACCAGCCACTGGTGCACGCGCTGGTCGACAGCGGCGCCATCGCCCAGGTCATCAGCGGCTGGACCGGCATCCCGCTGGGCAAGATGCTGCGTGACGAAATCGACACCGTACAGCGCCTGCCCGCCCTGCTCGGCGAGCGCGTGCTGGGCCAGGACCATGCCCTGCACGAAATCGGCAAGCGCATCAAGATTTCCCGGGCGCGCATGGAAGACCCGAACAAGCCGATCGGTGTGTTCCTGCTGCTCGGCCCCAGCGGCGTCGGCAAGACCGAAACCGCCCTGGCCCTGGCCGATACCCTGTACGGCGGCGAGCGCAACCTGATCACCATCAACATGTCCGAATACCAGGAGGCTCACACCGTGTCGAGCCTCAAGGGCTCGCCACCCGGCTACGTCGGCTATGGCGAAGGCGGCGTGCTGACCGAGGCGGTGCGCCGCAAACCGTACAGCGTGGTGCTGCTCGACGAGGTTGAAAAAGCCCACCCGGACGTGCTCGAACTGTTCTTCCAGGTATTCGACAAGGGCGTACTGGACGACGGTGAAGGCCGCGAAATCAATTTCCGCAACACGGTGATCATCCTCACCTCCAACACTGGCACCGAGCGCATCATGCAGACCTGCCTGAATGCCACCGAGCTGCCCACGCCGCAGGCCATCGTCGAAGGCCTGCGCGACGAACTCAATCATGTGTTCAAGCCGGCCTTCCTTGGCCGCCTGAGCATCGTGCCGTTCTACCCGGTGCAGGACCAGATCCTGGAGCGCATCGTCGCCCTCAAGCTCGCGCGCATCGCCAAGCGCTTCGCCCGCAACCACCAGGCCGAACTGAGCTACGACGAGGCGCTGGTCAAAGCCATTGCTGCGCGCTGCACCGAGGTCGACAGCGGTGCGCGCAATATCGACAACATTCTGTCCCAGACCTTGATGCCCGAACTCGCCCAGCGCGTGCTCGAACGCATGGCCCAGGACACGCCCATCGAACGCCTGGTGATCGAATTGGGCAGCGATGGCGACTTCGCCTATCGCCTGGCCTGATCAACGACCGGAGGTTTAGCCGTCATGCAACGCAAGCACACAGCCCTCAAACGCCTGACCACCGCCGCCCTGCTGCTGGCGCTGGCCGGGTGTGGGGTTACCGACCGAATCGGCAAACGCATGGAGGACAGCTGGGCTGCCGACATGCTGGCCGACAGCGAAAAGGTCATCCTGACCTCTGACGGCGGCAACCAGCTCAACCCTGATGCCGAGGGCAAGCCACTGTCGGTGGTGATGCGCGTGTACCAGCTGACGGACCTCGAGCGCTTCGCCGCGACCGATGCCGAGACCCTGTGGGATACCCCGCAAAAGGCACTGGGCAACACCCTGGTGGAAGCACGCGAGATCACCCTGCTGCCGGGCATCGGCCAGATCGACCAATGGCCGCTGGCCAAGAATGCTCGCTACGTTGGTGTGGCGGCGTTCTTCCGCGATGAACAAGGCGCGCGCTGGAAAGTCGCTTTCGACGCCAACTCGCTGCGCAAGGACGGCATCTGGTTCTCCTCCGACGGCCTGCGGGTACTGGTGGACAAGACTGAAATCAGCGCCATGCGTGGCGTGGATGTGCTGAACAAACCACCCACCGCCGACCAGCTCGCGGCTGCGCAAAAGGCCAACGACGCTGACCCGACCCTGACGGACAAGGTGCAGGGCGCAGTTATCGAAAAAGCCTCCGACGCCGCAGGCCAGTCGGCCAGCAACGCCATGGATTCAACCTTCAACTCTTTAGTGGATAGCGTCAAATGAGCAAGCAGAGCCGGGTGATGTGGTCGGAAGGCATGTTCCTGCTGCCCCAGCACTTCCAGTACCAGGACGAGTTCCACCAGCACCAGTTGGCTGAGGCGACCCTGCGCAGTACCCCTTTCCATTGGGGGGTACAGGCGCTGCAGGTCGACGAGGACGCCCTGGCCAACGGTACGCTGCAGCTCAAACGCCTGAAGCTGGTGTTCCCAGATGGCAGCCTGTACGACGCTCCGCAGCACGACCCGCTGCCTGCCGCACGCGACCTCAAAGACCTGCTCAAGGCCAATGACCTCAAAGTCTATGCTGCACTCAAGCTGCCTGAGCCCTTTGGCCTCAATTACGTCGAAGATGGCCACGAACACAAGGCTGCGCGGCGTTTTCGCAAACAGTTCGACACCCTGCCAGACCTTAACGAAGGCGAACTGGAGAACGAAATCACCAGCCTGCGCCTGAACGTGGTAATGCTGGTCGACGGTGACAGCCTCGACGGTTACACCCATTGTCCATTGGCCAAGCTGACCCGCAACAGCATGGGCGGCTTCAATATTGACCCGCATTTCGTCCACCCTACCCTGCACCTGGGTAGCCACGAAACCATCGTCGGCCTCGGCAAGCGCCTGCTCGGCGCCCTGCAGGCCAAAAGCAAGGCACTGTCCGGCCGGCGACGTGAGCGCGCCGACCAGATCGCCGAGTTCGGGTCCAGCGACGTCACCCTGTTCTGGTTGTTGAACACGGTCAACCGTGCCCACCCGCAGTTAGCTCATCTGCTGGCTCACCCGCGCCTGCACCCGGAGCGCCTGTACCTGTTCCTCGCCGACCTGGCTGGCGGGCTGCTGACCTTCACCCTGGACACTCAGTTAAGCGATATCCCTGAGTACGACCATCAAGACCCTGCAGCATCATTGGTGAAACTGGACGAGATGATCCGGGTAATGCTCGACAACGTCGTGCCCAACCAATGTATCGTCATCAACCTTACCCAGACCAAACCGTCGCATTGGCAAGGCCAGTTGCATGATCCACGCCTGGCCGAGGCGGACTTCTATATTGCCGTGCACGCCGACATGCCCGGCGCCAGCCTGCTGGAGCTGGTGCCCCGGGCGTTCAAGGTCGGCTCACCGGAAGACATCGAAGTGGTGGTCAACAGCGCCATGCCTGGTGTCACCCTCAATCATGCCGCCCGGCTGCCGAACGCGATTCCGGTACGCCTGGACAACCAGTACTTCGCCATCGAGCCGCACGGCAATGTGTATGAGCGAATGATCAATGCCCAGGCTATCTGCTTCTATGCGCCCAGCGCCTTTACCAACCTCAAGCTCGAACTGATGGCGGTGCTCAAATGACCGAAGCCGTATTGCAACAGGGCGCCGTCGCGGCCGCCAATGACAAACCGACACTCAAGGACCTGGTCCAGGACTTCATCAGCATGGCGCTGATCGTGCGTCGCGGGCGGCAGGTCACCTCGGTGCAGGCTTTCGAGGGCAGCGTCGAGCGCTTTTTCAACAACCTGGAGCGTGATGCCCGCGCCGCCAACTACAGCGTCGAGCAGGTCAAGGACACCCAATACGCACTGTGCGCTTTCCTCGACGAAAGCGTACTGCGCTCAGGCGACAACGAACTGCGCCGGCACTTTGAACTGCAGCCGTTGCAGTTCCGCTATTTCGGCGTGCACCTGGCCGGTGAAGGCTTCTTCGAGAAAGTGGATGCGCTACGTGCCGACGTCAAGCAGAACATCGACGTGCTCGAGGTCTACCACCTGTGCCTGGCCCTGGGCTTCGAGGGCAAGTTCAGCCTCGGCCAGAAAGACCAGCTGCGTTACCTGGCCAATACCTTGGGCCAGGATATCGCCCGTTACCGCAAGGCGCCCAAAGCCCTGTCACCGGACTGGGCCCTGCCCGACCAGGTGTCGCAGATGCTGCGCCATGAAGTGCCGCTGTGGGTGTATCTGGCGCTGATCGCGCTGGTCTGCATCGCCGTGTACCTCACGCTCGACTGGTTGCTGGACAAGGACGTCGCCGCCCTGTCCGAACAAATCCGCCAGCTGTTCAGTGCCTGAGCACACGTTAGGTAGCCGAGTCAGGAAGACATGAAAACATTACTGCGTCTGTTGAAGAGTTTCTGGGTGCTGCTGCCATTGCTGTGGCTGGCCAGCCTGTTGATTTGCTGGCTGGCCGCGCCGCTGGTGCCGTGGCTGCGTCATCACGTGCCGGAAGCGCTGGCAATCATCAGTGCCTGCTTCCTGCTGGTGATTGTGCTGCGCCAATATCAGCGCATCCGTGCCGAACACAACCTCGAGAACCTGCTGCAAATCGAGGTCGACCGCTCGTGGAATGCCACCGGCGAGTTCCGTGACCAGCAGGTGCTGCGCGAGCGCCTGAAGCACGCCATCGCCATGCTGCGCACCGACCGCTCTGCCGGAGGCGGCGGCAAGGCCGCGCTGTCCGATCTGCCCTGGTACCTGGTGGTTGGCATGTCGGCTGCGGGCAAGACTTCGCTGCTGACCCATTCCGGCCTGTCGGCCAGCATTGCCACGGCAAACGACAGTGAAAGCGGTACCCAGCACTGCGACTGGTACTTCAGCCCCGATGCCGTGATGATCGATACCGCCGGGCGCTACCTGCGCGACGACCAGTCGGCCAGCGAGTTCTCGGCCTTTCTGCGGATGCTGCGCAAGCAGCGCGGCAAGGCGGCGATCAATGGCCTGGTCCTGGTGGTCAGCCTGCCCGAGTTACTGGCGGCCAACAGCGATGAGCGCAATGCACTGGCCAACCAGTTGGTGGCACGGGTCGAAGAGTACGCCGAATGCCTGGGCGCCAACCCGCCGATCTACCTGATGCTGAGCAAGACCGACCAGTTGCCGGGGTTCAGCCAGGCATTTGAGGGCCTCGACCTGCACGAACGCCAGCAGCCGCTGGGCATGACCTTTGGCCTGTCGGAAATCCGCAACAATGGCCTGCACGCCGTGCTGCAAACGCGGCTGAAAAACCTGCAAGGCCGTATTCGCCAGCACGTCGACGCACAGATGATCGCCCTCGGTGCCGAAGCCGATAGCACCCTGTTGAACTTCCCGCAGTATTTCGCCGCCCTCAGTGAAGTGCTCGAACCCTTCCTTGACCACTTCACCCAGGGCCATCGCGGTGGTAATCCGCTATTGCTGCGGGGCCTGTACTTCACCAGTGCGCTGCAGACCGGGCAGCAGCTGGGGCAGGTTTATGAAGACGTCATCGCCGATGAGTTCGCCCTGCAGGCGGCCTACGACGAGCGCGTCGAAAGCACCACCAAGGCCGTCGGTAACCGCAGCTACTTCATCACCGACACCTTCCGCCGGGTGATCTTCCCGGACCGCGACCTGACTTTGTACCAGTCGCGCCAGGGCAGGCAGGCCGCGTTCAGCCCTCTGTTACTAGGCCTGGCCGTCGCCACGGGGGTTGCGTTCATCGGCTGGCAGGCTCTGTCGTTCATCAACAACCGGCAATGGCTCGAAGGCCTGCGCGGGCAACTGGCGCAGATCGAACAAGCGCAGGAGCGCGAGCAACTGCTGGCTGCCGGCAAGGGGTTGGAAGTGCTGCGCGAACAGATGTCGATCGTCGAAGCCCATCGCCTGCAAGGTGTCCCGCTGCAATTGGCTGCCGGCCTCTACCATGGCGAAGCGATCCACCAGGTGAGCAGCGCCGCTTACCTGGCACAATTGCGCAGCCAGGCGCTGGAGCCGATCGCCCGCAGCCTGCAAGTGCAGATGCGCGCGTTCAACACCTTTGCCAACGGCATCAACCAGGCCCTGGAGTTCACCCCGGCGCCGCAGCCTAAAAAACGCAGCGCCAAGGCAATCACCGCTGCCGTGGCCGCCAAGGCCGCAGCAGTCAACACCCGCCTGGGCGCTTACGCCGCCAAGGTCAACCTGGCCACGGCCAGCGATGCTGCCGAGCTGTCTGCCACTACCGGCGGCCTGTCGTTGTCCGAAGAAATGCTTGGCCGGTTGAACGAACAACAGGTGGCCTCGATCATCGAGGCCTACAACACACTCAAGCTGTACCTGCTGCTGACCGAACCCCAGGCTCACCCGGACCCGGCCTTCGTCGCTGCGAGCCTGCCCCAGGCCTGGGCCGGTGCAGCAGCTGAAGGGTCCCCGGCCGACACCAGGGTAATCGAAGAAAACGTGCCGCTGTACGTGCAACTGCTGGAGCAAGGCCAGGCGCCCGCGCTGCCGCGCAACGAGCAGTTGATCAACGAAACCCGGCAGAACCTCAAGGCATTCATGATCTCCAGCTCCCTGGTCGATCGCGAATACCTGCGCCTGCAACTTGAGTCGAGCCGCCAGTTCCCGGCACTGAGCCTCAACGACCTGGTCCCGCAACCGGGCCGCGCGCTGCTGTACAGCTCCGCTGGGGTACCGGCAATCTACACGCGCCAGGGCTGGGACACGTTCGTCAAGCCCGAGCTGATCAAGCTGGTGTCGGGCAACCTGCGCAACGAGTCGGATTGGGTGCTGGACGGCGAAGGCGGTGATGCCGTCGTGCAAAAAGCCAACTTCGTGCGTGAGTTCATGGCCCGCTACAAGCGCGACTACACCCAAGCCTGGTACAAGATGGTCAGCAGCGTCGGTATGCGCCATTTCGCCGACCTGGCCTCGGCCACCGATCAACTGGGCCTGCTCAGCGACGTGCAGAACTCGCCGGTGAAGAACCTGCTGGCTGCGGTCAATGACAATACCCGGTGGGACCTGCCGATCAACCATGCGATCCCGAGCCCAGGTGCCGCCCGCGATGACGGCTTCTGGAGCAAGGTCACCGGCCTGTTCGATGCCAATGACGCCCTGCCCGCCAACGTCGCCCCGGCCCTACCGGCGGTGGATGACGGCAGCCTGGCCAAGCGTTTCGAGCCGGTGGCGCGGGTGTTCGCCGAGAACAACGCAGAAGGCGCCGACAGCACCATCATGGACCGCTACCTGGCTGCGCTGCGCAAGCTCAAGGTGCGCATGAACAACATCCAGCGCTCGCAGGATGTGGGCAAGGGCAGCAAGCAGTTGATCAGCGAGACCCTGGAAGGCCAGCCGAGCGAAGTCACTACCGTACGCAATTATGTGGAAGGCAGCGTCGATACCAGCCAGGACGGCCTGTCCCGCTCCTTGCAGGGGCTGTTCAGCCTGCCCATCCAGTACGCCTGGGCCACCCTGCGCGACCCGGCCGGCCAGCAAATCGCCAAGGCCTGGGCACAGCAGATCGCCAAACCGTGGGAACAGGTCATGGCGCACCGTTACCCCATTGCCGGTGGCAGCAACAACGAAGCGTCGGTGAAAGACCTGCAGCGCTTCGTCGACCCGCAAAGCGGCCTGCTCCCGGCGTTCAAGCGTAACGAAATCGGCAACCTGGCCGGCGGTGAAGGCCTGGGCGTGGGCGACAGCAAGGGGCCAGCGCTGGTCAACCCCGGCATGCTCCACAGCATCGACAAGGCCAGCTCGGTGGGCCAGGTGATCGCCAGCCTCTCGGACCGTGACAACGGCTTTGAGATCATGCTGGAGCCTTCGGCCAACTTCACCGACATCGTGTTCACGCTCGATGGCCAGGAACAGCACTACCGCAACGGCCGCAGTAGCTGGAACCGCTTTGCCTGGCCGGCCACCAGCAACGCTCCCGGCGCACGCCTGGACGTGGTTACCCTGAGCGGCGCACGGCTTACCGTGTTCGACTTCCCGGGCCGATGGGGCCTTCTGCGCATGAACGAAAGCGCCCGCGTCGACGACCTGGACGGCATTCAGCAACGCTTTAGCTGGAACACCGCCAGTGGCCGCGTGAGCCTTGTTGTACGCAACTTCGGTGGGGTCAAGCTGACCGATCTGGGCAACGTCAAGGCCCTGAGCGCCCTCAACGACAGGGGCGCGCAATGATCGGTTGCTTCGGCAAGCTACCGACGAGCGCGGACTTCGTCAGCCTGCACGGCGCGACGGAGGAAGCCTGCGAGTTCGACGCCTGGTTGCAATCATCGCTGGTGGCCATGCGCCACCGCGATGACTGGCAAGCGTTGTTCGACACGCTGCCGATGTGTTTCTTCAACTACCGCGCACGCAACGGCAACTGGCTGCTGGGCGGCCTGCTCAGCTCGCGCGATGCCAGCCAACGGCGCTACCCGTTCTTCATCTTCCAGCTGATCAAGGGCGAGGAAGGCATTGCAGGGGGCAACCCGTTCACCCTTGGCGAACTGTTCAGCGCGCAGATCAAGCCTTTGCTGCATCAGGCCGTGCAAGGCGCCGATTGCGCCAGTCTGTTCGAACGGATCAAGGCCTTGCGCCCGCTGCAGGGCCAGGACCTGGACCTGTTCCGCCGGGTCCATGCCAAGTTCCTGCACGACTTCAGCTTTGCTGATGTCGCCCGCGCCCTGCACGGTTCGTGGCCGGGCTTCGACAGCGCCACCGCGCTCGCTCACCTGAAAAACAGCAGGGGCTCGCTGCACGGCGACTTTGCGGGCGGCATTGAATTGCCACTGCCGGCAGAACGCGGCCTTAAAAATCCTGTTGCCGATCTGTGGCTGACCTGGCTGACACGCATGAGCGGTAGCCATGGCGTGCCGGCGGTAAGCCTGCTGGCCGATGACTTCATGCACCCGCGCCTCTACTGCTTCCCGTCGCGCCATGCCAACTGCGCCTACCGACTGCTCAGTGGCTGCGCTGACAAGGGTGAGCACCTGAAATTGCTGAGCCCGCTGACAGGTGCACCACAGCTGCACGATTACGACCGACCTCTTGAACACGTCATCGACCAGTTCGTCGATGCACTGGATGCGACGCCTGTATGAACAAGATCAAGTACTACTGCCTGCGCTACCAACCCTACCTGCTGGGGGTGGCGTTCTTCCTGGCGATTTTCCTGGTCTGGGCCATTGGCCGTGCCTTCGGCTTCGCCTCGCTGCACAGCTTGCTCGCAGGTATCGGCGTGTTTCTGTTGCTGTCAGCGGGCTATGTACTGCTGCTGTACCGCGGTGTCGGCCAGCACCACAACCTCGAAGGCTTGCTGCGTGACGACGCTGACCAGGCCGTACTCAGCGCCACCCCGGCCGACCGCGAAGAAGTCAGCCTGTTGCGCGAGCGCCTGCTGCAGAGCATCGAGCGCCTGCACAGCAACAAGCCCCGCGGCGCCTCGGCCAAAGACGCGCTGTATGCGCTGCCCTGGTACCTGGTGATAGGCCAGCCGGCCGCGGGCAAGAGCACCATGATCCTGCAGTCGGGCCTGAACTTCCCCTATGCCGAGCGCGAAGGCGCAAGGGTGGCGGGCTTGGGCGGCACGCGCAACTGCGACTGGTTTTTCAGTTCCGAAGCGGTGCTGCTGGACACCGCCGGGCGCTACATGAACAGCCCGGAAGAAGCCGGCAAATGGCGCGGCTTCCTGCAGCTGCTGCGCCAGCATCGCCAGCGCCGTCCCCTCAACGGGTTGATCGTCAGCGTCAGCATCGACGACATCCTGCATGGCTCGGCCGAGGACCAGGAGCGCGTGGCCAAGCGCCTGCGCGAACGCATCCAGGAAAGCTGCGCCCTGCTCGAAGTGCGCCTGCCCATCTACCTGGTGTTCACCAAGTGCGACCTGATACCCGGGTTTACAGCGTTCTATCGCCAGCTGGACGACGCCTCACGTGGCGAAGTGATGGGCAAAACCTTCTCGCACAAGGGTTACGAACAGGCCGACTGGGGCCAGCGCTTCGGCAAGGCCATGGACGAGCTGACCGGTTACTGGCGGCAGGTGGCAGGCCAGCAGTTGGTGCAACAGGACATTCAGGTAACTCGGCAGAACAACGCTGCTTATCGGTTCCCGCTGGAGCTCGCCGCCCTCAAGCCGCGCTTGCAGCAGTTCGTCGACAGCCTGTTGCGTGCCAACCCGTACCAGAGTGCCGAAATGCTGCGCGGTTTCTATTTCACCGCCGCGCTGCAAGCCGACGAAGCCCAGTGGGGCAGCCACGGCCAGCATGTGGCCGAGCGCTTCGCACTCGAACACGCCGCAGGTGCTGCCGAAGCTGGCAGCCAGCCGGCGCCGCTATTCATCAATAGCCTGTTCCGCAAGGTCATCATCCCCGACCAACACCTGGTTGCGCTGTACACCAGCAACCACCGCGAACGCCGGCGCAAGGCTGGCTGGGTCGGCGCCGCCGGCCTGGTAGCCATTGTGCTGTGCAGCCTGTGGGGCTGGTCGTACCTGAACAACCGCGCCACCCTGGCCAGCATTGCCGGCGAACTGGCCCAGGCCAAGGCCGACGACCAGGCTGCCAGCGGCCAGTACACCGCCTGGCGTAGCCTGGATCGCTTGCGCTTCTGGGCCGCGCACTACTATCAGCAACACCATGAGCAGGGCGTGCCGCTCGGCATGCGCCTGGGCCTTTACCAGGGCCATGAAGTCGAGCCGCTGCTGCGCAGCCGCTACTTCGCCACGTTGCAGAACGTGATGCTCAAACCCACGGCCGACAACCTCACGCGAACCCTTTACCTGTTGACCACGCTCAAGGTCTACCAGCGCAACACCCGCGAGTTGCAGCCGGTGAGCGGTGTTGACAGCGTCGAGGCCGAGGCACTGCCGCATGACAACCGCGCCCAGTCGATCGCAGATTTCGGCAAGGCCACCCTGGACACCTATGTGATGCTGTCCCCGGCCCAGCGCGAAAAGGCCGACCCGGCGTTCCTCAAGGCGCACCTGCCGGACTACTGGTACCCGGCTATCGCCCGCCACACCGGCCAGCGCATGACCGCAGCCGGTAGCGAAGCAGACAGCAACCAGGACTACCTGTACGCAAGCCGGCAGATCACTTTCTATAGCGACCAGATCCGTGAGCCGGATGCGCCACGCATCCTCGACAACGCCTTCCTGATGTCCAGTTCGCGTAACTACATCGACAGCCTGCGGGCCCAGTCGCTGCGCTCGATCGAGACCATCACACTGGAATCCGACACCCTGTTCGCTTTCGGCCGCGCCGACTTCCAGAGCCTTAGAAACGAAGGCCAGGGCCAGCTTAGTGCGATTGCCAGCAAGCTGCTGAACACCCCCAACATCGGCAAGATCGTCATCTCGGGCCACGCCGACCAGTTGGGCGACAGCCAGGGCAACTTGCAGGTTTCGAAACAACGGGCGCAAACCATACGCACCTATCTGGTCGGCAAGGGCGTGCCTGCCGAACTGGTGGTTGCACAAGGCGAAGGGAGCCGCAAGCCATTGGTCAATTGCGACATGCAGCAACCGCGCGCGCAATTGATCAAGTGTCTTGAGCCCAACCGCCGGGTAGAAATCGAAGTGCGTGGTCTCAACTGAGCCATGCCGCAAGAACCGGTCGCCCGGGCCTCACAGGAGGAGGCCCGGGGGGCGGCAAGCTACCTCTGCCGGCGTGCCCGGCGAGGTCAAAACCAAGGGGCGCATGAGCAACCCTTTACATGTAGTTAATGGAGAGTTTCACAATGGCATTTGACGCGTATATCCAAATCGACGGCATCCCGGGCGAAGTACTGGATGACAAACACAAGGACTGGATCGAAGTGCTGGGCTACGAGTACGGCGCCACCCAGGCTACCTCGGCAACTGCCAGCTCCTCGGGTGGTGCGTCGTCCGAGCGTGTTGCCCTGAGCGACTTCAAGATCCGCAAAGCCGTCGACAAGGCTTCGGCCAAGCTGTTCGAGCACTGCTGCACCGGCAAGCACATCGCCAAGCTGAAGCTGAACGTGAACCGTGCAGGTGGCGATAAAGTCACCTACCTGACCATCGACATGGAAGAAGTCGTGGTCTCGTCGGTGAAGTTCGTTGCCGGTGGCAGCCAAGGGGGTGAAGACAAGGCCGTCAGCGACCTGCCAATTGAAGAAATCAGCTTCAACTTTGCCCGTATCAAGACCACCTACACCCAGCAGAACCGCACCGACGGTCAGGCCGGCGGCAACATCGTCGGTGGCTGGGACCGCACCGCGAACAAAGTGTTTGCCTAAGCAGGTGACAAACCATGGGCCGCTTCGGCGGCCTGAACCAGCAGCGCCGCCAGGTCTTCTGGCGCGCTGTTCATTAGCCATGTCCAGAGTGTTATATGCCTGAAATCCTCAATGACCTTTCGCTGGCCACGCTGGCCGCCCCCATCGAGGGTGGCAGTGGCGAAGACTTGAGCTTCTCTGCCTTGTTCGACCAGATCAAGGAGGCACGCCGGGCCGACCCTGACTACCTGACACAGGGCGACTGGCAAACCGACCTGAAGACTGCCAACTGGGAGCAGGTGATCGACCTGTCGGCGCAAGGGCTGGCGGAGCAAAGCAAAGACTTGATGCTGGCGGCCTGGCTCAGTGAAGGGCTGGCGCAGCGCGAGCACTTCAAAGGTATCACCTTTGGCCTTGAGCTGACCGAACGGGTTCTGGACGCGTTTTGGGAGACGCTGTACCCAACCCTGGAAGACGGCCTGGATGAGCGCGCAGCGCGGCTGTCCTGGCTCAAGACCACACTCAGCGACATTGCCGGTGGTTTGCCTATTACCCAAGGGCAGAATTTTGGCGTGTTGCGTTATGACGAATCACGCCACGTAGAAAACCTCGCCTTGCAAAACCCCAAGGCAATGCAGACAGCGCTTAACGAAGGCAAGATCAACGCCGAGATTTTCCAGCGCTCGGTAGCACTTAGCGACACCGATCACCTGCGCGCCAAGGCCTTGGAGATTGCCACCAGTCTCAATGCATGCAAGCGCCTGCAGGCTACGGTAGACCGCCTGTTCGAGCGCGAGGCACCCAGCTTTGCCAGCCTTGCCGACATGCTCTCGCGTGCAAGCCAGCTGGCGGAGAAACTGCTCAAGGACCGCGGTGTCGAACTGCACCCCACCCTCCTCGAGGAGCAGGAGCCAGAGGCCGTCACGGCCAACCCCCAATCAGCAGGTGAACAAATGGATACACGCCCACCGGCGACTGTGCCAGCCGCCATGCGCACCACGCCGCTGACCCGCGACGAGGCGTTCACCATGCTTGCGGGCATTGCCCAGTACTTCAAGCAGAGCGAACCGCAAAGCCCGGTACCCTACCTGATAGAACGTGCAATAAAGTGGGGCAACATGCCGCTGGAAGGCTGGCTCAGTGATGTGATCAAAGACAACAATGTCGTGGACAACATCCGTGATGTGCTAGGCACCCGCTAGAATGCTGTTACTTTGACGGCCACTCCCCCAACGTTCAAGGATCGCCGCATGCGTCAGCGCCCTACCTCGCCAACGGGTTTTGTTCGAGTCCGTGGCGCCCGCGAGCACAACCTGAAGAACATCGATGTGGATGTGCCCCGCGATGCCTTGGTGGTATTCACTGGCGTGTCCGGCTCGGGCAAGTCTTCACTGGCTTTTTCCACGCTGTATGCCGAAGCCCAGCGTCGCTATTTCGAATCGGTGGCACCCTACGCCCGACGGCTGATCGACCAGGTTGGCGTGCCAGACGTGGATGCCATCGACGGCTTGCCGCCGGCGGTGGCGCTGCAGCAGCAACGCGGCACGCCAAGCGCACGTTCCTCGGTGGGTAGCGTGACCACCCTGTCCAGCTCGATCCGCATGCTCTACTCGCGGGCCGGCCACTACCCGGCCGGGCAGGCGATGCTGTACGCCGAAGACTTTTCACCGAACACGCCCCAGGGCGCCTGCCCGGAGTGCCACGGCCTGGGTCGGGTCTACGAGGTGACCGAAGCGACCATGGTCCCCGACCCGTCGCTGACCATCCGCGAGCGCGCGGTGGCGGCGTGGCCGATGGCCTGGCAGGGGCAGAACCAGCGCGACATCCTGGTAACGCTGGGCTATGACGTCGACCTTCCCTGGCGCGACCTGCCGCAAGCGCAGCGCGACTGGATCCTGTTCACCGAGGACACGCCCACCGCACCGGTGTATGCCGGCCTGACCCCGGCACAAACCCGCGAAGCACTCAAGCGCAAACAGGAGCCCAGCTACCAGGGTACGTTCATGGGCGCCCGGCGATACGTGCTGCATACCTTCATGCACTCGCAAAGCGCGCAGATGCGCAAGCGCGTGGCCCAGTACATGCGCCCCAGCCCCTGCCCGCTGTGCCAGGGCAAGCGCCTGAAGCGCGAGGCACTGGGCGTGACGTTCGCCGGCCTGGACATCGCCGAGCTGTCGCACCTGTCGCTGCAGGCGCTGGCCGAGGTGTTGCGCAAGGTGGCGGCAGCGGATTACCTGACCCAAAAACAGGATGCGCTGACGGTAGAAAAGCGCCTGGCTGCCCAACGCATCGCCAACGAGTTGCTCGAACGCATCGATACCCTGCTCGCCCTTGGCCTCGGTTACCTGGCCCTGGAGCGCAGCACCCCGACCTTGTCCTTCGGTGAGCTGCAACGCCTGCGCCTGGCCACCCAGCTGAATTCGCAGCTGTTCGGCGTGATCTACGTGCTCGACGAGCCGTCGGCCGGCCTGCACCCTGCCGACAGCGAAGCGCTGTTCGAAGCCCTGCAACGCCTGAAGCAGGCTGGCAACTCGGTGTATGTGGTGGAGCACGACCTGGACACCATGCGCCGCGCCGACTGGCTGGTGGATGTAGGGCCAGATGCCGGCGAGCATGGCGGCACCATTCTCTACAGCGGCCCGCCCGCAGGCCTGGCCGAGGTCGAGCCGTCGCGCACTCGCGCCTACCTGTTCAGTGCCCCGGCCCGGACCACGCGTGAACCCCGGCAGGCCCGCGACTGGCTGAAGCTTGAAGGCATCACCCGCAACAACCTGCACAACGTCAGCGCCGCCTTCCCGCTTGGCTGCTTTACCGCCGTTACCGGTATTTCCGGCTCGGGCAAGTCCAGCCTGGTCAGCCAGGCCCTGCTGGACCTGGTGGGCGCGCACCTGGGCCATGCCGAGCAACGTAGCGAACCCGAAGAACAAAACCTGGAAGACGAACCTGAACAGGCCAGCAGCGGCCATGTGAGTGCGGGCCTTGGCAGCATCAAGCGCCTGGTGCAGGTCGACCAGAAGCCGATTGGCCGCACGCCGCGCTCCAACCTGGCCACCTACACCGGCCTGTTCGACCATGTGCGCAAGCTGTTCGCCGCCACCGAACAGGCCAAGGCCCAGGGCTTTGACGCCGGGCGCTTTTCCTTCAACGTCGCCAAGGGCCGTTGCGCCAACTGTGAAGGTGAAGGGTTTGTCAGCGTCGAGCTGCTGTTCATGCCCAGCGTCTACGCGCCCTGCCCGACCTGCCATGGCGCCCGCTACAACCCCGAAACCCTGGCGGTGAGCTGGCAAGGCATGAACATCGCGCAAGTGCTGCAACTGACCGTCGACCAGGCCCTGCAGGTATTTGCTGAACAGCCACCGGCACGCCGGTGCCTGCAAGTGCTGCAGGATATCGGCCTGGGTTACCTGCGCCTGGGCCAACCGGCCACCGAACTGTCCGGTGGCGAAGCGCAGCGGATCAAGTTGGCTACCGAACTGCAACGCCAGGCCCGCGGGGCAACCCTGTATGTGCTGGATGAGCCCACCAACGGCTTGCACCCGCAAGACATCGACCGGCTGCTGGTGCAGTTGAACCGACTGGTCGAGGGCGGGCACAGCGTGGTGGTGGTCGAGCATGACATGCGCGTTGTGGCGCAAAGCGACTGGGTGATCGATATCGGGCCAGGGGCCGGGGATGCCGGGGGCAAGGTGGTGGTCAGTGGCACGCCGCAGGAGGTGGCCGGGTGTGCCGACAGCCGCACAGCGGCGTTTTTGGCCAAGGCCTTGTAGCGCCTGCGCATTGCCAGGTTCCACGAACGGCGCTTAGAATGCGATCAATTCTTAATTGCACCCCTTTTGCCGGAACCTTGCGCACGCCATGCCGCCCGCCGACCCTACCCTCAACCTGCAGGTCCAAACGCTGTACACCGAGCACCATGGCTGGCTGCAGGGCTGGCTGGGGCGCAAACTGGGCAACGCCTGCGATGCCGCCGACCTGGCGCACGACACATTCGTGCGCCTGCTCAGCCGCCAGGGCAATCACTGCTTTGGCAACGAACCCCGGGCCTTGCTGACCCACATCGCCAAGGGCCTGGTGGTCGACCGCTGGCGCCGTCAGGATGTCGAGCGGGCCTATCTGGAGGCCATCGCCCATTTGCCGCAACCCGAGGTGCCCTCCCCGGAAACGCGCTGGCTGATCCTGGAAACCCTGTACCGCATCGACGCCATGCTGCGCGACATGCCGGCCCGGGTCCGCCAAGTGTTCCTGCTGTCGCAGCTGGACGGGCTGACCTATGCGCAAATCGCCGAGCAGCTGCAGGTTTCACTGATCACGATCAAGCGCGACATGCGCACGGCTTTCCTTGCCTGCCTGAGCATCGAGTGATGGTGCAGCGTATCGACCCGCTTATCCTTGGCGAAGCCGCTGACTGGCTGGTGCAGCTGCAATCGGGCACGGCCACCGAAGACGATCAGCGTGCCGTGCAGGCCTGGTGCCAGCGCAGCGCCCAGCACGCCCAGGCCTGGCAGCGTGCAGAGGCCATCCTGGGTGATTTCCGCCGCCTGCCCACACCCGTTACCGGTGAAACCCTGCGCCGGCTCAGCCGTAACGGTGCAGTCAGCCGCCGCCAGGCCCTGCATCGCCTGGGGCTGTGGCTGCTGGCAGCACCGGCGGCCTGGCTGGCGTGGCGAGAAACACCCTGGCAGCAATGGACCGCCGATGCGCGCACAGCGGTCGGCGAGCAACGCGCGTTGACGCTGGCCGATGGCAGCCAGGTGCTGCTGAACACCGACACAGCCATCGATATCACGTTCGACGCCCGACAGCGCCGCATCGACTTGCTGGCGGGCGAAATCCTGCTTACCAGCGCCAAGGACCCTGCTACCCCGGCTCGGCCACTGCTGGTGCGTACCCTGCATGGCCAGGCGACTGCACTGGGCACCCGTTTCAGCGTGCACCTCGATGGCCCGTTGACCCGGGTAGCCGTGCTCGAAGGCGCGGTCGAGGCCCGCCCGGTGCACGCCACCAGCGGCCTGCTGCTCCGGGCCGGCGAGCGCAGCGCTTTCGATGCCGACCGGGTACTGCCCGCCGCTGCGCTGGAAACCGGTGACCTGGCCTGGGAGCACGGCATGCTGCTTGCCCGTGACATGCGCCTGGCCGATCTGCTGCAAGCGTTGGCCCGCTATCGCCCCGGCGTGCTGCGCTGCCACCCTGCAGTACGCGAGTTGAAGGTGTCCGGCGCCTTCCCGCTGGCCGATACCGATGCCAGCCTGCGGCTGCTGAGCGACACCCTGCCGGTGACAATCCAGGGCCTGACCCGTTACTGGGTAACCGTAGAACCTCTCGGCTAACGCAGTCCCCTGTAGGAGCGGCCTTGCGCCGCGATGGGCCGCAAAGCGGCCCCGGCAGTCTTGCAAGAAGGCAGAGAACCTCGGACCGCTACGCGCTCCATCGCGACGCAAGGTGCTCCTACAGGGGCCGTGAATATTTCGTTGATACCTTTTCCTGCGTCGTCCGGTGATGAGTGCAGAACCTTTATTTTCTGCACCCACAGGACCCTCGCATGACGCCCCGCCAGACGTACCGCTTGCCTTTGAAGGCCCTGAGCCTCGCCATCGCCATGGCCGCCCTGGCCCCCACAGCGATGGCCGCCGATGCCACCTCGCGCAGTTACCACCTGGCTGCCGGGCCACTGGCCGACGTGCTGGCGCGCTTTGCCGCCAGCGCCGGGGTACCGCTGTCGTTCGACCCGGCGCTGCTCAAGGGCGCGCAAAGCCAAGGGCTGGACGGCAACTACAGCGTGCCGGAAGGCTTCGCCCGCTTGCTGGCCGGCAGTGGCTACAGCCTGATAACCACCGACAGTGGCGGCTACACCCTGGCGCCGACGGTAGACCTGGGCAATGCTTTGGAGCTAGGCGCAACCACCATCAACAGCGACCTGGCCGCCAGCAGCGACACCTGGCAAGGGGGCCAGGTGGCCCGTAGCGCCCGCCTGGGCGTGCTCGGCGACCAGGCAATCAGCGACGTGCCGTTCAGCGTTACCAGCTATACCGCCAAAACCATCGCCGACCAGCAGGCCCGCACGTTGGGTGACGTGTTGCTCAATGACGCGTCGGTGCGCCAGTCGGCGGGCTTCGGCAACTTTTCGCAGGTGTTCACCATCCGCGGTTTGCCGTTGAATACCGACGACATCAGCTACAACGGCCTGTACGGGGTGCTGCCGCGCCAGATAGTGACCACCGAGGCGCTGGAACGGGTGGAGGTATTCAAGGGTTCTAGCGCCTTCCTCAATGGGGTCGCGCCACAGGGCAGTGGCATTGGGGGTGCCATCAACCTGGTGCCCAAGCGCGCCGAAGACACCCCCACTCGGCATATCACCCTCGACTACGCCACTGGCGACAACGTTGGCGGCCACCTCGACCTGGGCAAGCGTTTTGGTGAAGACAACCGTTTCGGCGCTCGCATCAACCTGGCCCAGCATGACGGCGGCACCGGCGTCGACGACGAGGCCCAGCACTCTACTCTGGTGGCCGTGGCCCTTGATTACCGTGGCGAACGGCTGCGCCTGTCCACCGACCTGGGGTACCAGAAAGAGCGGATCAACCAGGGCCGCGCAGTGATCTACCCCACCGGCAGCAAGGTGCCCCACGCGCCATCTGCACGTGACAACTACTCGCAGCCCTGGAGCTGGTCGCAGCTGGAAGACACCTACGGCATGGTGAACGCCGAGTATGACCTGAACGACAACTGGATGCTGTACGCCGGCGCCGGCGCCAAGCACACCCGCGAAAATGGCGAGTATTCCTCGCTGTACGTCAGCGACGCCAACGGCACCGCGCGTGGTGGTTTCCTTTACTCGCCCCACGACGAAGACAACAAGAGCGCCGTTGCCGGGCTGAATGGCCGCTTCGCCACCGGCCCGGTCAGCCACCGGGTCAATTTTGGCCTGTCGGGCATGTGGGGTGAACAGCGCTCGGCCTACGAGGCGCTGGCCGCCAGCAAGCGCTACGACAGCAACCTGTACAACCCGGTGAAGGTGCCGCGCCCGACCGATACCTATTTCGGCAGCGACCTGCACGACCCGCGCATCGTCGGCAAGAACCGCAACAAGAGCGTTGCGTTGTCCGACACCCTGGGTTTTCTTGATGACCGCGTGCTGTTGACCGTGGGCGTGCGCCGGCAATCGATCAGCGTCGACAGTTGGGCGACGGCCACAGGTGTGCGTAACACGCCGTACGACGAGTCCATCACCACCCCGGTGTATGGCCTGGTGATCAAGCCTTGGGAGCACGTGTCGTTCTATGCCAACCGCATCGAGGGCCTGGCCCAGGGCCCGACGGCACCGTCGAGTGTCAGCAATGCCAACGAAGTATTCCCGCCCAAGCGCAGCAAGCAGGTGGAGGCCGGGGTGAAGCTGGACTGGAACAACGTTGGCGCCACCTTGGGCGTGTACCGTATCGAGCAGCCCAACAGCGTCACCTACCGCGCTCCCGGGGCAGCGCTGGATACGTTCAGCATGGACGGCGAGCAGGTCAACAAGGGGGTGGAGCTGAACCTGTTCGGTGAGCCGGTGGACGGCCTGCGCCTGTTGACCGGTGCCGTGTTCATGCACACCGAGCAGAAGAACACCGCCAATGGCAGCAACGACGGCAACCGCGCTGCTGGCGTGCCGCGTTTCCAGTACAACCTGGGAGCCGACTGGGACGTGCCCGGCATTCAGGGCGCCGCCCTCAGCGCCCGGGTGCTGCGCACCGGCGGCCAGTATGTGAACGCGGCCAACAGCCTGAGCATTCCGGCCTGGACCCGGGTGGACCTGGGCGGGCGCTACCGTTTCAAGGTCGATGACAAGCAGGTGACGTTGCGGGCCAATGTGGAGAACGTGGCGAACAAGGCGTACTGGGCATCGGCGTCGACCTCGAACAACTATCTGACCCAAGGTACACCGCGGGTTTTGCGCTTATCGGCCAGCGTGGATTTCTGAGCCTGGAGGCCGGAGCAGGCTGTAACACTTTTCTTTGCAGTTGCCGCTCAAGTACAGTCTGCCCCATGGACAAATACGCCCCCCGCCAGTGGCTCCCCCACGAAAAACCCAGCCTGCCGGGCTCGCCCTCCACGCCCCTGCATTCGCCAGCCAAACGCCTGGCCTACGGGATGGTCGGCCTGCTGGTAGCCATCACCGGTGGCCTGGGCAACGCGCTGGTCACCGCCAACCTGGTGTTCCTGCAGGGCGCCCTGGGCGCGACTACCGCAGAAATGGCCTGGCTGCCCGCCGCCTACGTCATGACCAACGTGTCCATCAACCTGCTGCTGGTAAAGTTCCGCCAGCAGTTCGGCCTGCGCGCGTTCACCGAAGTGTTCCTGGTGCTGTATGCCTTGGTCACCTTCGCCCACCTGCTGGTCAACGATCTCAACTCGGCCATCGCCGTGCGCGCAGCCCACGGCATGGTTGGCGCAGCGCTCAGCTCGCTGGGGCTGTACTACACGATCCAGGCATTCCCCGCGCAATGGCGGCTGAAGGCGATGGTGCTGGGCCTGGGCGCCTCGCAACTGGCGCTGCCGCTGGCGCGGATCTTTTCCGAAGACCTGCTGCAGATCGCCGAATGGCGTGGCCTGTACCTGTTCGAACTGGGGCTGGCACTGGCAGCGCTGGGGTGCGTACTGATGCTCAAGCTGCCGCCAGGTGACCGCTTCAAGACGTTCGAGCCCTTGGATTTCCTGACCTTCACCCTGATGGCCAGCGGCACCGCCCTGCTCTGCGCCGCGCTGTCGCTGGGGCGCATCGAATGGTGGCTGGAGGCGCCGTGGATCGGCGTGGCACTGGCGGCATCGATCGCCCTGATCTTCGCTGGCCTGGCCATCGAGCACAACCGGCGCAACCCGTTGCTGATGACCCACTGGCTGGGCAGCGGTGCGATCATTCGCCTGGCACTGTGTGTGGTGCTGATCCGCATGGTCACCTCCGAACAGTCCACCGGTGCGGTCGGTTTCCTGCAGGTGCTGAACATGGGCAGCGAGCAGATGCGCACGCTGTACTGGATCATGCTGTTGGGTGCCGTGGCGGGCCTGGCCAGCAGTGCCCTGACCATCAACCCCAACCACCTGGTGATCCCGCTGCTGGTCTCGCTACTGGCCATGGCCACAGGTGCGTTCATGGACAGCAGCTCAAGCAACCTCACACGCCCGGCACAGATGTACTTCAGCCAGTTCCTGCTGGCGTTCGGGAGTACCTTTTTTCTCGGCCCGTCGATGGCCCTGGGCATCAGCCATGTACGCGCCAACCCGCGCAACCTGGTGAGTTTTTCGGTGTTGTTCGGTATCTGTAACAACCTTGGCGGCCTGATTGGCGCGGCACTGCTGGGCACTTTCCAGACCTGGCGCGAAAAGTTCCACTCCAGCCACCTGATGGACCGCCTCAGCTACCTCGAACCGTTGGTGACTGCCCGAGTCCAAAGCGGCGGCGCCGGTTACGCTGGCATCATCGCCGACCCGGCCCTGCGCAACGAGGCCGGCATGCGTGTGCTGGCCAATGCCGCCACCCGTGAAGCGAATGTCATGGCCTACAACGATGTATTCGTGCTGATCGGCAGCATCGCTATCCTGACCATGATCTGGATCTGCATCCGTAGCACCTGGCTCTGGTACGCAGGACGCCAGACCACCTCCACCGACTCCACCCCCGGCGCGCCCACCCGATGACCGACGACACCCGCACCACGACCACCAACGCCATCGCCGAAACCCCGGAAGGCACCACACCGCCCAGCGAGCCGACCAGCCCGGGGCGCTCGCGGCGGGTGCGTATCCTGTCAACGATCAGCTTCGCCTGCGTGGCCCTGGCCGGCATCCTGCTGGTGCTGTATGCCTGGCGCCTGCCCCCATTCGGCAGCGCTATCGAAAGTACCGAAAATGCCTTGATACGCGGCCAGGTGACCATCATCGGCCCGCAACTCAGTGGCTACATCGTCGACGTGCCGGTGCACGACTTCCAGTTCGTCAGGGCCGGCGACCTGCTGGTGCAACTGGACGATCGCATCTACAAGCAGCGCCTGGCCCAGTCCATCGCCCAGCTGCAGCAACAGCAGGCGGCCCTGGCCAACAACCTGCAGCAGCGTAAAAGCGCCGAAGCCACCATTGCCCAGCGTCAGGCAGCCATTGGCGATGCCATGGCCCAGGCAGCCAAGGCCAAAGCCGACCTTGGCCGCAACCAGGCGCTGGTCAATGACGGCTCTGTGTCACGCCGTGAACTTGACCTGGCCCGTGCCAGTGAAGCCGCTGCCGTCGCCAGCCTGGCCCAAGCCAGAGCGGCGCTGGAAATCGCCCGCCAGGACCGGGAAACGGTGGTGGTCAACCGGGCCGCGCTGCAGGCCTCGGTGGAGAACGCCAAGGCGGCTGTGGAGCTGGCGCGCATCGACCTCGACAACACCCGGGTCACCGCCCCGCGCGACGGCCAGCTTGGGCAGATCGGTACACGCCTGGGGGCTTACGTGAATTCCGGCGCGCAATTGATGGCGCTGGTGCCCGACACCTTGTGGGTGATCGCCAATATGAAGGAAACCCAGATGGCCAATGTACGCATCGGCCAACCGGTGAGCTTCACCGTGGATGCGCTCAACCACCTGAAGCTTCAGGGGCATGTACAGCAGATCTCGCCAGCAACCGGCTCGGAGTTCGCCTTGTTGCAAGCGGACAATGCCACCGGCAACTTCGTCAAGATTGCCCAGCGGATTCCGGTGCGCATTACCGTGGATGCCGACCAGCCAGATGCCAGACACCTGCGGCCGGGGATGTCAGTGGTGGTCAGTATCGATACCCGTAACCAGGATTGATGTGCTTGCTGCCGACCTACATCCACCAGGCCAGCACCACCGGCAGCCAGGCGAACGAAAGCACCGTGGAACACATCACCAGGTTCGCCACCTGCTCTGGTTCACGGTTGGCTCGCACCGCCATCAGGTAGTTGAACACGGCCACCGGCATCGCCGACTGCACCACCAGCACCGCTCGCTCAAGGTTGTCCATGCCCAGCGCCGCCCCCACTGCCCAGCCCATCGCAGCCCCCAGGCCAATGCGCAAACCGCCCAGCAACAGGCCGCTGCCCACGTGGCGCAGGCGAATGCTGGCCAGCGATACCCCTAGGGTCAGCAGCATCAGCGGGATGGTCATGCCGCCCAGCAGGTCTGCGGTGTTGGCAAGCCAGCGCGGCAGTTCGAAATCGAGAAAGATGATGGGCATGGCACCCGCCAGACTGATGACGATCGGGTTGCGCAGCAGCGCCTTGAGCGAAGCCGCCGTGCCGGAAATGGCCATGCCGATGGTGAACTGCACGATCGACAGGGTCAGGAAAAACGCCACGGCCAGTGCCAGGCCGTGCTCACCGAAGGCGTACAGGCTGATCGGCAGGCCCATGTTGCCGGTGTTGGGGAACATGAACGCCGGCAGCAGTACTCGCCAATGCATGCCCGAAGCGCGACACACCAGCAAAGCGGCCAGGGCCATGCCCAAGGTGCACAGCAGGCAAGCCAAAGCCATGCTGGTGAAGGCATCCGGGTTCAGCTCGGTGCGGCTGAGGGTGGACAGCACCAGCGACGGGGTGCCAACAGTCATCACAACCCGGGCGATGAAGTCGGTGGGGTAGTCCAGGCCCTTGCGGGCCCAGGCATAGCCGATGCCGGCGACGATGAAAACCGGGGCCAGGACTGCGAACAGCGACGCGAACATGATGGGCCTTCCTTGGTGTGGGTTCAGTATTATGCAGCAGTCCGTGAGAGGGCCGGGGCCGCACAGGGGCCCCAAGATGTCTGCCCAAGACACTTTCATGTCGCCCTTGGACTGCGGCGTCTCGTCGCATACCCGTGCCCCTTGGGCAAAAGCTTCCAAGCCCGTAGAATCCCGCTTCCTTTTCGCCCGTCGCCTTGAACGGTGGCAACCCGCAGCAATGACAGAGTCCGTGCCTGAACACATGAACGCACATGTGAAATAGGCTCAACCTTCCCCGCCCGGCCCATTCCCAAAGGGGCCAGCGGTTGAGTCTTGCCCAGGTCGCATCCGTGTCGCCACTCGCCCCCTTGTCGGGTCGAGCCGGTGTGCGCGTCCGAGAAGGCGCTCATTCCGCTCATCCAACTAGAGGTTCGTATGTCTCCGCGTTTGCTGGCCATGGCGCTGGCGCCCCTGCTCGGGCTGTTCATCATTGCCCTGGGCAACGGCTTCATGTCTTCGCTGACCACCCTGCGCCTGGGCGCTGCCGGTGAATCGGCCACCACCATCGGTGTCGTCTCGTCGACCTACTTCATCGGCCTGACCCTGGGCGCCATCTTCAACGACCGGCTGATCTTGCGCATCGGCCATATTCGCGCCTACACAAGCTTTGCTTCGCTGATCGCCGCGACCATCCTGCTTCAGGGGCTGTTCTACGATGTTACCTGGTGGTCGGTGCTGCGCCTGATCAACGGCTGGGCAGCAGTCGGCGTATTCCTGGTGATCGAAAGCTGGCTGCTGCTGGCCGGTGACGCGAAAATCCGCGGCCGCCTGCTGGCGCTGTACATGATTGCCTTCTACGGCGCCGGGGTGATTGCCCAGGCAGGCCTGGGCGAAATCACCCAGCTTGGCGACACCGCACCCTTCATGCTGGCTGGCGTGCTGGCTGCCCTGTCGGTGCTGCCTATCGTGATCCTGCCGCGGGTATCGCCCCTGCTGGACCAGGTCGAACCCCTCAAACCCCGCCAATTGCTGGGTGTGGCGCCGTCTGGCCTGGTTGGCTGCTTCGGTTCGGGCGTGGCGATTGCCGGCATCTATGCCCTGCTGCCGTTGTACCTGCAGCGCATCGGCCTGGCGGTGGGCGAGGTCGGCAACATGATGGCCTGGGTGATCCTCGGCGCCATGCTGCTGCAATACCCGGTGGGCCGCTGGTCCGACCGCAAGGACCGTCAGGACGTCTTGATCGCCCTGGCCGCGCTGTGCGTGGTGCTTTCGCTGATCACGGTATTCCTGCCGTCGGACTCTTTCCTGCTACCGGCCATGCTGTTCCTGCTGGGTGGTGGCGTGTTCACGCTGTACCCGGTGGCAGTCAGCCACGCGGCCGACCGGGCGCCTTCCGATGCGCTGGTACCGATGATTCAAGGCTTGCTGCTGATCAACTCGCTGGGTTCGGCCATGGCGCCGGTGGCGATTTCGCCGATGATGACCGAGTTTGGCGAGGCCGGGTTGTTCTGGGCCTTTGCCGTGGTCAACCTGGCCATGGTGTGCTTCTTCATGTGGCGCCGTGGCAAGCGCCCGGCCGCAGAGCACCCGGCGCCGTTCACCGCCTCGACCACCTTCTCGCCAACCGGCGCCGAGCTGCGGGTCACCGAAGACCTGATGCATGCGGCGCAGGAGCATCCACCGCTGGAGCCGGCGGAAACCCCGGCGCCAGCACAGCGCTCAGAATCTCATTGATTCCAGGGCCGCTCTCACAGGCAATCGCATTTCCTTGTGGGAGCGGCCTTGCGTCGCGATTGGGCTGCAAAGCAGCCCCGAAAATGACCACCCGTCGCCCAGAAGGCACCCCGCCACCCGTCGCCAGCCAAACGAATGACAGATCATCCGCAAAGGAGCATTCCCATGATCCGCATTCGCCCGCTTTCGCTGTGCCTGGCGCTGGCCTTGACCAGCCTCACCGGCATCAGCTTCGCCGCCACCGACACCAACACCGACAGCCGTCCGCAAACCGACCAGTCTGGCGGCAAGACCGCCGGTGACGACAGCAGCGTCAACAGCCCCGGCAGTGGCCAAGACAACGACAGCAGCGACACCGGCAGCAACAGCGATGCCGCCGACGGGGCCAGTGGGGGTTCCAACAGCACGGGCGAGGCGACCGGTTCTGGGGCCGGGCACACCGGCGGCACCGCCGAGGACCAGGACAGCCACTAAGGCTCGCCTCGGCTACACTGCGCCCCAAAGCCCTGCCAAGGATTCGTCATGAACTTCAAACTGTGGCTGCTCGCCGCCCTGCTGCCTTGCACGGCGTTGGCCAACAGCAGTAACCAAGGTGCGCTGTCGATCAGTTCCTCGTCGTTCACCGATGGTGGCGTGATCGCCCTGCAGCAGGTCGGCCCAGACCCGGCCTGCGGCGCCGGTGAAGAGCGCACCCCGCAACTGAGCTGGGAAAACCTGCCCGCAGGTACCCGGTCGCTCGCGCTGATCATGTTCGATCCGGACGGCGGCAAGGGTATCGGCGTGGTGCACTGGGTCGCCTACAACATCGACCCGGAACACGATGGGCTCAAGGAAGGCATGGCGGGGCTCAGTGGGCAATACGTGACTGTGGGGCGCAACTCGCGGGGCACCCTCAGCTACCGGGGCCCCTGCCCACCCGCTGGTGACAACCCGCACCATTACGCACTGACCCTGATCGCCACCGACCTGCCGTTGGGCACCTTGCCCGAAGGCCTGGACCGCAATGGCCTGCTGCAGTTGCTACAAGGCCACGCATTGGGGGCGCAGAGTCTGGTCGGTCGTTATGGTCATTGAACCAATCAGTACAAAAACAAATGATCGGCCCCATAGCATTTATCCATTGAATGGCCCGGTAAAACTGAAGTAAGCTCGGGCTCATTCACTGGAGAGCAACATGCCAAAACACACCCGCAACCACGCCAACCACACCGGCCGCAACCTGCGCCCTGTGCTGGCCGTTGCCGGCTGCGTGGCACCTGCCAGCTATTACTTTGGGTATTGGTTTAGCCACTAGGCGCCGATACCCACACGGCGCCCACCTTCGAGGGGCCGCCGAACATGAGAATACTCAAACCCCCGGTCGGCTCCCCGACCGGGGGTTTTGCTTTTCAGGCCTTTGAACAACACCGATTCACATTGAGGACAGATTCATGAACTACGCCACTTATTACTACGCAAACACCTCTGCCTGGCGATTTAGCCAATCCCGTTCGGGCCAGCCTGCCGCCTCCGATCGGTCCTCTACCGGTGGCAATGCAGCAGCCAATACGAATTCAACGATCTGTCGAACACCTCGATAGGGCCGACGACGCGGGCCTGAACCCGCCGTCCGCCCAGGGAAAAACGCCATGCAAGCTTCCAACCTCGCCCTGCCCCTGACCCAGCCGCAAGCAGCCAACACCACCGTCAGCAAGCGCCTGCCCAGCCCGCACCTGCTCAAGCAGCAGATGCCACTGTCCAGTGAACTGGCCCAGCAAGTCCAGGCCCACCGCCAGGCCATCCGCAACATCCTCGAAGGCCGCGACGAGCGCCTGCTGGTCATCGTCGGCCCATGCTCGATCCACGACCCACGCTCGGCCCTGGAATACGCCGACCGCCTGGCCGCGCTCAGCCGCGAAGTGGATGACAAGCTGCTGCTGGTGATGCGCGCCTACGTCGAAAAACCGCGTACTACCGTGGGCTGGAAAGGCCTGGCCTACGACCCGCACCTTGATGGCAGCGACGACATGCACTCGGGTATCGCCTTGTCCCGCGGGCTGATGCTGAGCATGATCGAGCGGGGCCTGCCGGTTGCCACCGAGCTGCTGCAACCGATGGCCGCCGGCTACTTCGACGACCTGCTGGCCTGGGCCGCGATTGGCGCACGCACCACCGAATCGCAGATTCACCGCGAAATGGTCAGTGGCCTGGAGCTGCCGGTCGGTTTCAAGAACGGCACCGACGGCGGCATCACCATCGCCAGCGACGCCATGCGCAGCGCTGCCCACCCGCACCGCCACTTCGGCATGGATGCGCAGGGCCACCCGGCAATCATCGAAACCTTGGGCAACCCGGACACGCACCTGGTACTGCGCGGCGGCCACAAAGGCCCCAACTACGATGCCAACAGCATCGCCATGGCCCGCCAGGCCCTGGCCAAGGTGGGGTTGCAGGCGCGGATCATGGTCGATTGCAGCCACGCCAACAGCGGCAAAGACCCGGCACGCCAGCCAGCGGTGTTCAACGAAGTGCTGGAACAACGCCTGGCCGGTGACCGCTCGATCGTTGGCGTGATGATAGAGGGGCACCTGTTCGATGGCTGCCAAGCGCTGGGCAAGGGGGCACTGAAATACGGCGTGTCGATCACCGACGGCTGCCTGGGCTGGGCCTCGACTGACACCCTGTTGCGTGAGGCGGCACAAAAACTGTAAGCCCAAGGTTGCGAGCCTGGCGAGACATACCCCAAGCAAGTGCGCTAGGCTTGCCTTTTTACCCCAAGGAGCAGTACCCATGGCCCGTGCAACCGCCCGCCACATCCTGGTCAGCAGCGAAGACAAGTGCAACGAACTGAAAGCCCAGATCGAAGCAGGCGCCGACTTCGCCGAAATCGCCAAAGCCAACTCCACCTGCCCGTCCAGCCGTCAGGGCGGTGACCTGGGCTCGTTCGGCCCGGGCCAGATGGTCAAGGAATTCGACACCGTGGTGTTCAGCGCCCCGGTCAACACCGTGCAAGGCCCGGTGAAGACCCAGTTCGGCTACCACCTGCTGGAAGTGACCAGCCGCCAGGACTAAGTCCTCGCAGCCGATGAAACTCCCTGTGGGAGCGGGCGTGCCCGCGAATGCGTCGGAGCAGTCAACGAGGTTGTCTGGTCTGGCCTATTCGCGGGCATGCCCGCTCCCACAGGGATTGTGTGGCCTGCTCCTGCTTAGTCTTGTCTTCAATACACAGGCGGCCCCAACCCACGCCCTCACCGTCTACGACGAAGCCCCCCGCTACACCCCCAACTTCCAGCATTTCGACTACGTAAACCCCGACGCCCCCAAAGGCGGCATCCTGCGCCGCTCGGCCATCGAGATCGGCCAGTTCGACCATATCCTGCCGTACATCGACAAGGGCATCGGCGTCAGCGAGGTCGACGGCCTGCTGTACGCGCCACTGGCGGTACGCTCGTTCGATGAACCCTACACCGTCTACGGCCTGATCGCCCGGAACATGGAGCGTGGCCCAGAGGATGCCTGGCTGCGTTTCGAGATTGATCCGCGTGCCACCTTCGCCGATGGCAAACCGGTGCGCGCCGAGGACGTACGGTTCACCTTCGAACTGTTGATGATCAAAGGCAGCCTTAAATACCGAACCCAGTTCGCCGACGTGACCGGCGTCACCGTGGAAGGCCCGCAGCACGTGCGCTTCGACTTCAAGCCCGACCACGGCCGCACCCTGGCGCTGGACCTCGCCAGCCTGCCGGTGCTGCCCGAACATGACTGGCAGCAGCGCGACTTCGCCAATGGTGCCGGCTTCGACAAGCCGGTCGGCAGCGGGCCATACCGCATCGGGCGCATCGACAACGGCCGCAGCATCACCTTCGAGCGCAACCCGACCTGGTGGGCGCGCAACCTGCCGGCCAGCCGTGGCCGCTACAATTTCGACCAGCTGCGCATCGAGTACTTCGGCGACACCGAAGTGGCGCGGCAGGTGCTCAAAGGCGGTGGCTACGACTATAACCGCGAGTTCTCCGCCACCGCCTACACCCTGGGCTACAACGGCGCGCAACTGGACGACGGCCGCCTGCACCGCGCCCACCTGGGCCCGGCCAAACCGCAGGTTGCCCAGGGTTTCGTGTTCAACCTCGACCAGCCGCAGTTCAAGGACCGCCGCGTGCGCCAGGCGCTGGGCATGCTGTGGGACTACGAGTGGAGCAACCGGCAGATGATGCGCAACCTGTACATCCGCCAGCAGAGCGTGTTCTCCAACACCCCGCTGGCAGCCCGCAAGCTGCCGGATGCCGGCGAACTCAAGCTGCTCGATCCGCTGCGTGGCAAAGTACCGGACGAAGTCTTCACCACCGTGTTTACCGCACCGGTCACCGATGGCTCGGGGGTTATCCGCAAGCAGCAGTTGCAGGCCCTGGCGCTGCTCGAACAAGCCGGCTGGCACCCCGAAGGTGACCGCCTGGTGAACAACCAGGGCACGCCGCTGGCATTCACCTTCCTCAACGGCCAGTCCGGCCTGGAGCGCCTGCTGCTGCCGTGGAAACGCAACCTGGCACAGATCGGCGTCACCTTGAACATTCGCAATGTCGATTCAGCCCAGTACGTCAACCGCCTGATGGCACGCGACTACGACATGATCGTCACCGGCTACCCGGTCACCCTGTCGCCCGGTGCCGAGCTGTACAACTATTTTGGCTCGGCAGCCGCCCACGACCCCGGCTCGAACAACCTGATGGTGTTGCAGGACCCGGCCGTGGACCAGCTGATCGACGGCCTGGTGCGCGCCGACACCCAGGCCCACATGCTGCAGCACGCCCATGCCCTGGACCGGGTGCTGCAATGGAACTATTACTGGATCCCCAACTATTACCCGCCGGGCAGCTCCACCGTCTGGTGGAACCGTTTCGGCCTGCCCAAAGTCCAGGCCGCCTTTGACGAAGGCCTGGACACCTGGTGGGAGGTTAGCCCCACCCCGTTGACCAACGCGCAAATGGCCGAACGCCGGAAGACCTCGCCATGACCACCTATATCCTGCGCCGCCTGTTGTTGATCATCCCGACGCTGCTGGCGATCCTGCTGGTGAATTTCGCCATCGTCCAGGCCGCCCCGGGTGGCCCGGTGGAACAGGCCGTGGCGCGGCTGCAAGGCCTGGGTGGCGGCGCACCCGGCGCCCGGGCGGAAGTGGTGCACAGCGAGTCGCGGGCCGCCCGCGGCCTGGACCCGAAACTGATCGAAGAGATCAAGCGCCAGTACGGCTTTGACAAGTCCGCCCCCGAACGCCTGTGGTTGATGCTCGGCCAGTATGCCCGCCTGGACTTTGGCAGCAGTTTCTTCCGTGGTGCCAAAGTCACCGACCTGATCCTCGACAAGTTACCGGTCACCCTGTCGCTGGGCTTCTGGGCCACCCTGATCACCTACCTGGTATCGATCCCGCTGGGTATCCGCAAGGCGGTGCGCCACGGCAGCCGTTTCGATGCCTGGAGCAGCGCACTGATCGTGATCGGCTACGCCCTGCCCTCGTTCCTGTTCGCCTTGCTGCTGATCGTGCTGTTCGCCGGCGGCACCTCGCTCAACTGGTTCCCGGTACGTGGCCTGGTCTCGGAAAACTTCGACGAACTCAGCCTGGTGGGCAAGGTGGCCGACTACTTCTGGCACCTGGTGCTGCCGGTCGGGGCCTTGGTGATTGGCGGTTTCGCAACCCTTACGTTGCTGACCAAGAACGCCTTCCTGGACGAGATTTCCCGCCAGTACGTGGTCACCGCCCGCGCCAAAGGCTTGAGTGAGCGCCGGGTGCTGTACGGCCATGTGCTGCGCAATGCCATGCTGCTGGTGGTGGCCGGGTTACCGCAGGCACTGATCACGGTGTTTTTCGCCGGTTCGTTGCTGATCGAGGTGATCTTCTCCCTCGATGGCCTGGGCCGCCTGAGCTACGAGGCCGCCGTGTCGCGAGATTACCCGGTGGTGTTCGGCACCCTATTCATCTTCACCCTGGCAGGCCTGTTAATCCGCCTGATCGGTGACCTGTCGTACACCCTGCTCGACCCGCGTATCGACTTCGACACGAGGGCGCACTGATGCTTTCGCCCGTCTCGCGCCGCCGCCTGCAACGCTTTCGCCGCAACCGCCTCGGCTGGGTCTCGCTGTGGCTGTTCGCCGGCCTTCTGCTGTTGTGCCTGTGCGCTGAGCTGGTGGCCAACGACAAGCCGCTGCTGTTGGGCTACAAGGGCGACCTGTACGTACCGGCGCTCAAGCGCTACACCGAACAGGAATTCGGCGGCCAGCTGCCATTCCAGCCCGACTATCGCAGTGCCTATGTACGGCAATTGATCGCAGGCCAGGGCGGCTGGATGCTGTTCGCGCCCATCCCGTTCAGCGCCGACACCCCCAACTACGACTTGCTGGTACCCACCCCCAGCCCGCCCAGCGCGAGCAACTGGCTAGGCACCGACGACCAGGGCCGCGATGTGCTGGCTCGGGTGCTGTATGGCACGCGGGTATCGCTGCTGTTTGCCTTTGCACTGACCGTGGTCAGCGTGTTTATCGGCGTAGTGGCCGGCGCGTTGCAGGGCTACCACGGCGGCTGGGTGGACCTGCTCGGGCAACGCCTGCTGGAGGTGTGGTCGGGGTTGCCGGTGCTGTACCTGCTGATCATTCTCAGCGGTTTTGTCGAGCCGGATTTCTGGTGGCTGCTGGGCATCATGGCGCTATTCTCCTGGCTTGCCCTGGTCGATGTCGTGCGCGCCGAGTTCCTGCGTGGGCGCAACCTGGAGTACGTGAAAGCCGCTCGCGCGCTGGGGTTGCCGGACAGCCAGGTGATGCTGCGGCATATCTTGCCCAATGCCATGAACGCCACGCTGACCTATGTACCGTTCATGCTGACCGGGGCAATCACCACCCTGACTGCACTGGATTTTCTCGGTTTCGGCATGCCGGCCGGGAGTGCCTCGCTGGGTGAGCTGGTGACCCAGGGCAAGCAACATCTGGAAGCGCCGTGGCTGGGCTTTACGGCGTTTTTTGCGCTGGCGGTGATCTTGTCATTGCTGGTGTTTATCGGGGATGGCTTGCGCGAAGCGTTTGATCCCCGAGGATGAATTTTCACGCTCGGCTTTTACATGACAAGGAGCTTTGCATGACCCTCAAAGGCAAGACTGCACTCGTCACCGGTTCCACCAGCGGCATCGGCCTGGGTATCGCCCAAGTGCTGGCCCGCGCTGGCGCCAATATCGTGCTCAACGGCTTTGGCGACCCGGCACCGGCTATTGCCGACATCGCCCGCCATGGCGTGAAGGTGGTTCACCACCCGGCCGACCTGTCGGACGTGGCCCAGATTGAAGCGCTGTTCGCCCTGGCCGAACGCCAATTCGGTGGCGTCGACATCCTGGTCAACAACGCCGGCATCCAGCATGTAGCGCCGGTGGAGCAGTTTCCGCTGGAAAGCTGGGACAAGATCATTGCCCTGAACCTGTCAGCCGTGTTCCATGGCACGCGCCTGGCCCTGCCGGGCATGCGCACGCGCAACTGGGGGCGCATCATCAACATTGCCTCGGTGCATGGCCTGGTCGGCTCGACCGGCAAGGCGGCCTACGTGGCAGCCAAGCATGGTATGATCGGCCTGACCAAGGTGGTAGGGCTGGAAACCGCGACCAGCAATGTCACCTGCAACGCCATCTGCCCCGGCTGGGTGCTGACCCCGCTGGTGCAAAAGCAGATTGACGATCGTGCTGCCAACGGTGGCGATCTGCTGCAAGCACAGCATGATCTGCTGGCCGAAAAGCAACCGTCGCTGGCGTTTGTCACCCCCGAGCACCTGGGTGAACTGGTACTATTCCTGTGCAGCGAGGCCGCAAGCCAGGTTCGCGGCGCCGCCTGGAACGTCGATGGTGGCTGGTTGGCCCAGTGACGGGCAGCCCGGGCCTGGCGGCGGGTTCGCATTCGTTTATCTGCAAGGAGGCCCTATGCGCCCTACCCCGATGACCGCAATTCTGGCCCTCACCCTGGCTGCCGCCACGCCTGTGATGGCGGCCAGCCTGAAGGACGTCGCGCCTTACCCCGCAGCGGAAAAAGGCTTTACCCGGCAGGTTATCCACCTGCCGGCACAGGCCGATGAATCGGCCTACAAACTGGAAATCCTCGCCGGCAAGACGTTGCAGGTCGACTGCAATCGCCAGCGCCTGGGCGGCAGCCTGGAAGAACGCACCCTGGAAGGCTGGGGTTACAACTACTACCGCCTGGACAAAGTCAGCGGCCCAGCCAGCACCCTGATGGCCTGCCCGGATGGCAAGAAGACCAAGGCCTTCGTGCCGGTAATCGGTGACGGCTTCATGCTGCGCTACAACAGCAAGCTGCCGGTGGTGGTGTATGTGCCCAAGGATGTCGAGGTGCGCTACCGCATCTGGTCGGCGTCGCAGGACGTGCAAAAGGCCAAAGCAGAGTAATACCGCGGTCCCTGCAGGAGCGGCCTTGTGCCGCTCCTACAAGGCGAATCTATCAGGCATAATGCGCCCCTTTTTTCGCGCCCGAAGCACAGGTACCTCATGAAAGCCCAAGCCCGCCACATCCTGGTCAAGACCGCTGACGAAGCCGAAAAGCTCAAACAGCGCATCGCCAACGGCGAGGCTTTCGACGTGCTCGCCAAAAAGTTTTCTATCTGCCCTTCGGGCAAGCGCGGCGGCGATCTGGGCGAAGTCCGCCCGGGCCAGATGGTCGGCGCTATCGACCAGGTAATTTTCAAGAAACCTTTGCGTGTGGTGCACGGGCCGATCAAGAGCAAGTTCGGCTACCACCTGGTGCAAACGTTCTACCGCGATTGATGGCAGCGGGCCACCTGACATTTTTGCCAGTTGTCCCGTCACCTTACATTGCATACAACTCCGGCAGGGCCGAAGCCGTCCTGCTGGCGTCGCTTCAGGTAGTGGACCCTTGAATGGACCCGGAGACCTGCCTATGCGATGCCCCCGCTTGCTGCTGCCCATCCCCCTGCTGGCACTGCCATTACTGGCTCATTCCCAATCCCTGACGGTTACCCCCGGTGAGACCCTTGGCGCCCTCGTGCAAACCGATGCCGCTGATGAGTTCACCCTCAGCGGCGGAACGGTCCAGTCATTGCAACAAGGCAATGGCCAAGACACCTTCACCATGTCTGGCGGCACGCTCGGGTCATTGAACCAAGGTGGTGACATGGACACGTTCACCATGACCGGCGGCACCATCACGGGCGCTTTTGAAGATGGTGACACGGCGTGGTTCAAAGGCGGCAGCATTGGCCGAATCGATCTCAAGCTCGCTGACAACTTCCTCGAGATTTCCCAAGGGCTCGGTGTCGAAACCGTTGTTGTTGGCAACGTGGTCAGCGGGCTTGGCAACGACACGATCATCATGACGGGCGGCACCGTCGGCGGTGATATCAGTACCAGTAGCGGCGTTGACAAGATAACCATCAGCGGCGGCACGCTCAAAGGCGAAATACGCACTGGCAACGGCAAGGATGAATTTACCTGGACGGGTGGCCAGATCGGTAAGCGGGTCATCATGGAGAATGACGATGACACCGCCATCGTCCGCGCCCTCGACCTGGGCAACTCTGCCGTTATCCTGGACGGCGGTACCGGCACGGACACACTGACATTCGAGCAGAGTCAGGTCGGCCAAGGTGCGTCGTACATAAACTGGGAGTCCATCAACCTCCAGCAAGGCAGCCGGCTCACCCTCAACGACACCCTTACGCTGGGAGACCTGGGCAGCGATCAGCCGCGCGTGATCCCGGCCACTGGGACCGGGACCCTGCAAATCGATGCAAGCAGCACGCTGAACAGCCGTCAGGGCAGCATCGTCAGCATCCAGAGTGACAGCAAGGTATCGGTAGTCAACGCCGGCACCATCGACCTGAGTCGTGGCAACGACGCTCAAGGCCGCCTGACCGTTCAGGGCGATTACACCGGTAACAACGGCACCCTGCGCCTGAATAGCGTGCTGGCAGGCGATGGCGCTGCCTCCGACCGCCTGGTGGTCAGCCGTGGCGCCATTAGCGGCTCCACGCAATTGCTCGTCAACAACCTCAATGGCGCGGGGGCAGCAACTGCACAGAACGGCATCCAGGTTGTCGAAGCCCGTGACGGCGCCACCAGCACGGCCACTGCATTCGTGCAGACGCAAACGCTATCGGTGGGTGCCTATGACTACCGGTTGTTCAAAGGCGGTGTAACCGCTGGCAGCGAAAACAGCTGGTACCTGCGCTCGACGCTGGTCGCGCCACCCGCTCCAGCACCGGTACCCGAGCCCGAACAACCCACACAACCTTCACAGCCGGGCGAGCCACCTGTGATAGCACCGGCCCAGACACCACCTGTTGCCGCACCGGCACCTGGCCAGGTTGACCTGCCCGCCCCCGTGCAAGGCGAAAGCCTGCCGCTGTATCGCCCGGAGGTGCCGGTTTACGCTGCCGCCCCAAGAGGCGCTGCGATTATCGCCCGCCAGGCCCTGGGCACCTTCCATCAACGCCAGGGCGACCAACAGTTGCTCAAAGGCGAAGGCGCCCTGCCTGCCAGTTGGGGGCAGGCCTACGGCGGCACCCTGCGCCAGCAATGGAGCGGTACGGTCAGCCCGAGCCTGGATGGCGACCTGTACGGTTTCAAGGTGGGCCAGGACCTGTATGCCAAGGTCGGCGACAACGGTTACCGTCAGCATGTCGGTATCTACGTCAGCCACAGCCGCCTGGACGCCGACGTCAAAGGTTTCGCCCTGGCCGAGCAAGATCGCAGCGTGGGTGACCTGAAACTTGATGGTGACAGCGTCGGCACTTACTGGACGCTGGTCGGGCCACAAGGCGCGTATCTGGATGCAGTGTTGCAGTACACCCGTCTAGATGGACGTGCCCGCTCGCACCGCGGCGACAAGCTGGACATCGATGGCCACGCCTGGACGGCGTCGCTGGAATCCGGCTACCCCATCGCCCTGTCCGAACGCTGGACGCTGGAGCCGCAAGCCCAGCTGATTGCACAAAAAGTCTCGCTCGACAGCGCAAACGATAGTGTCTCGCACATCAGCCATGACGCTCAGGTCGAGCTTACCGGGCGCTTGGGTGTGCGCCTGGAAGGTGCGTTCACGGGAAGCAGCGGGCGCCTGCTGCAGCCCTATGCGCAGGTTAACCTGTGGCACGACGACGGTGGCCGCGACACCTTGACCTTCGATGGTGTCGACAAGGTCAAGACCGACTACCGCTATACCTCAGTGCAACTGGAAAGCGGCGTGGTGGCGCAGGTCAGCCAAGCGCTGAGCCTGCATGGCGGCGTGCAGTACACCGCCAACCTGGACAGCCGCCAGCAGGAAGCCAGCGGCGTCAACCTGGGGGTGCGCTGGCAGTTCTAGCGGCGCGCCGCCAGCAAGCCGAGGCCGGCGCAGCCCAGCAGGGAGGCGCTGACCCGGTTGAACACGCGGCGCGGGCCAGGCTGGCTGAACCAGCGCTGCATGTAGGCGCCCAGGCCTGCATAGAGGGCAATGGCCGCCCATTCCAACAGCAGGAACAACACCCCTAGCCAAAGAAACTGCTCGCTCACCGGGGTGGCGCTGCCGACCGTAACGAACTGCGGCAGGAATGCGGTGAAGATCAGGATGGCCTTGGGGTTGCCGGCCGCCACCCAGAACTCCTGGCGCGTCAGGCGCCAGGTGCCACACGGGTGGTCCGCTGCCACCACTGCCTCGCCTACCGGTGCACGCCACAGTTGCCAGGCGATGTAGAACAGGTAGGCCGCACCCACTACCTTGATGGCCAGGAACAGGTATTCACTGGTATGCAGCACCACGGCCAGGCCCATGGCCGCCAGGGCGATCATGCCGCTGAAGGCGACGATGCGACCACCCCCGGCCACGCAGGCCGTGCGCAGGCCATAGCGGCTGGCGTTGTGCAGCGACAGCAGGTTGTTCGGCCCCGGCGCCATGTTCAGGGCAAAGCAGGCGGGGATGAAAAGCAGCAGGCTTGAAAGGTCCATTGTTGTTTTCCTTTGGCAACAGGCGTCTATTTCGGCGTGTGCCCGGCCTTGCGGTCAAGTTACAGCCAGCGATAAAAACTGTATGGGTACGCGGCACCTGTTACGCTGCCGGCGAAATAGAGGACCTTGTGATGCCCCGCTCCCACGCCGCGCTGTGGCGCGACCCGGCACTCCCGCATGTGGAAAGCCGCCGCGCCTGTCATAGCCGGGCCTGTTACAAGGCCCACAGTCACCCGACATTTTCCATCGGTGCGGTGGATGCCGGCCACAGCCATTTCAGCGGCGCCGCGCATGGGCAGGAACGGCTGACGCCCGGCACGCTGGTGCTGGTGCCAGCCCACCGCGTACATGCCTGCAACCCCGAGCCCGGCCACGCCTGGAGCTACCAGATGCTGCATGTGGATGCCGACTGGCTGGCACACGTGCGCCTGGAGTCGGGGCTGGGCGGCGCCGGGCCCGGCGAGCCGGCGCGTATCTGCCGGGCGCCGGCGGTGTATGGGCAGTTCTGCGAGCTGAACAGGTTGCTGTTCTCCAGCGCCAGCAACCGTGAGAAGGATGCGGCGTTGATTACCTTTGTGGGTGACCTGGACTTTTCCGCACAAGCCCCTCTGGCAGCAGCCCCCGCCTTGGGGGCGACTGCGTTGAGCGGGTTGATCGCGCGCCTCGAAGGGCAAGACCCCGCGCAACTGTGCCTGGAGGTGCTGGCCCGCGAAGCCGGCCTTGGGCGCTACCAGCTGATCCGCGCATTCCGCACCGCCACCGGCTTGACCCCGCATGCCTATGTGCTCAATGCCCGGATCAATCGCGGGCGGCAGTTGTTGGGTGAAGGGCTGGCGTTGGCGGAGGTCGCCTACCGCCTCGGGTTCGCCGACCAAAGCCATTTCCAGCGGGTATTCAAGGCCCATGTGGGCGTGACGCCAGGGCAGTATCGGGATGTGCGCAGCCCTTGAGATAGGGCTGCGCAGCAGCCCCAAGGCACTACCACGCAATATTCTTCAATACGCCTGACAAGCCCGGCAGCAGACTGCGGTTTTCCCCGCAGAGCCGCGCCGCCCATGCAACAGTTCCTGATCATCGCCCTCGCCCACTTCCTCGCCCTGCTCTCACCCGGCCCGGACTTCTTCCTGGTCGCACGCAGCTCGATCAACAGCGGCTGGCGCATCGCCAGCGGCGCCTGCCTGGGCATTGCCCTGGCCAATGGCGCGTTCATCGCCATGGCCTTCACCGGCCTGTCGGTGTTGCAGGAAGGCAGCCTGCTGTTCACGTCCCTGCAACTGGCCGGCGCCAGCTACCTGCTGTACATCGGCGTGCTGTTCCTGCGCCATGCCGGGCAAACCAGCCTGCGCTCAGTCGCTGACAACCAGCGGGTCCAAGGCTGGTGGCACAATCTGGGCATGGGCTTCTTGTCCGGCATCCTCAACCCCAAGAACGCGCTGTTCTATGCCAGCCTTGCCAGTATGGTAGCCAGCGCCAGCACCGGCTGGAAATCGGCCTACGCCGTGTGGATGTTCAGCATCGTCCTGCTCTGGGACCTGCTGGTGGCCGTGGCCATCGGTAACCAGCGGGTACTGCGGCGTTTCGCTCGCAGCCTGCCGTGGCTGGAGCGGGCCTCAGGGCTCATGTTGGTGATATTGGCTGCGGCGCTGCTACTGCATCTGGCCCGGGGCTGACCAGTTGCAAGGTGCGCATGTCCATCAAGGTAAAGTGGCCACTCGCCCAGCCCCCCGTGTCCAGGTGCCAGACATTACCCAGCAGCTTTGCCTTCAGCACCGGCGTGTGCCCGACCAGCAAAGCACGCAGGCCCTGCACAGGTTGAGTATCGCCTTCCTTCAGGCGCCGCCGCGACCACTGGCATACCTCGCGTACCTTCGGGTCGTGATCCAGCTCCAGCTCCAGCCATGAACGCAGCACTGCCCAATCAGCAAACGGGCTGTCCGCATGCAGCAACCCGACCAGGCCGGCCGCGCTTTCCACTTCGATGGCAATCGGTAACTGCTCGAAGCGCTCCACGAAGCGCAATTGTGCGGCCCGCGGCAGGTCCAGGAACCAGCTCCCACCCGCTGCGCGGTACATGTCCAGGTCAAGCCGCCCCCCACGCACGCGAGTGATTGCCAGCGCCTCATGGTTACCTTGCACCGCATGGAACCAAGGCTGCGCGAGCCACTCCAGCACGGCCTCGCTGTGCGGCCCCCGGTCGACCAGGTCACCCACACTGAACAGGCGGTCTACCGCGGGGTCGAACCCCACCGCTTCAAGGCACTGTTCCAGGCGCTGGAAGTGACCATGGATATCGCCCACCGCCAGGTCACGCCCCCGGATATTGGCGAGCAACCGCCGAAACCGTCCCATTACAATCTTCCTCTGCAGGTGCTGCCATGGCGGGCGTAAAATGGAAACACCCCCAATCTACCCCGGAGGTGCATCATGCGTACCGCCCTCGTGTGTGCCGTGCTCATGGCGCTGTCACTGAACAGCATGGCACAAGGCTCCCCGGCCGCGCAGGTCGAGGTGCGTTTCGACCACCCGGAACAATTCCGCGACGCCAGCCTGGACAGCCACGGTTATGAGCGTGGCGCCGACGCCTATGTGATGAAGTCCCTTACCCAGTACCTGCAAAAGCTCGGTCAGCGTTACCTGCAGCCGGGCCAGCAGCTGGTCATCGATATCCGCGACATCGACCTGGCCGGGCGCTTCGAGCCCTGGCACAGCCAGGCCTACGATGTGCGTTTCATGCGCGAGATCACCTGGCCGAGCATCGACCTCACCTACACCCTCAGCCAGCCGGGCAAACCCGCCCAGCACGTCGAGGAACGGGTCAGCGACAAGATGTACCTCAGCCGCCCCGGCCGGGTCGCCAGCAGCAGCGACCGCCTGTATGCCGAGAAGGCCATGCTCGACGACTGGTTCCGCCAGCGCTTCGCGACGCACCCGGCAACCTGAAAAAGCCTTCACTGGTACAGGCGTTGGTGCCGATAGTATGCTCGACCCTTCAACCTGTACCAGGGAAGGGTATTTCATGAAACTGTGCGCCGTACAACTGGCGTCGCTCAAGGGCGATTTGCCAGGCAACCTCCAGCGTCATCTGGCCTGCATCGAGCAGGCCGCAGCCCTTGGCGCGGCGCTGGTGGTGTTCCCCGAACTGTCGCTGACCGGCTATGAGCCCAGCCTTGCGCGCCAGGCCGCCTTGCCGGTCAGCTCCGAGCGACTGAGCCCGCTGCAGGCAGCCTGTGACCGCCTGGGTATCACCGTGGCCGTTGGCCTGCCGTTGCCGACACCCGACGGTATTCGCATCGGCATGCCCATCTTCAGCCCCGGGGCACCGCGCCAGGCCTATGCCAAACGGCGCCTGCATGATGACGAGCTGCCCTACTTCACCCCTGGCGATCAGGCACTGCTGCTGCAAGTAGGCGATCATCGGGTGGCACCGGCAATCTGCTACGAATCGATGTTCATGGCCCACGCGGCGGCCGCCCGCGAGCACGGCGCCGACCTGTATCTGGTCAGCGTGGCGAAAACCGCCAAGGGCATCCGCGAGGGATACGCACATTACCCGGAGGTGGCACGTGAACTGGGCATGCCGATACTGATGGCCAACTGCGTGGGGCCAGCCGACACCTTCATCGGTGCGGGCGGTTCGGCAGCCTGGGACAGCCAGGGGCGCTTGCTGGCCCGCCTGGACGACCACAGTGAAGGGCTGATCATGCTGGACACTGGCAACGCCAGCGCAATGGCCCTGCCTTTGGACCCACACCCGGCATGATCTATCTGTTTCTGGCGTTGCTGAGTTACACCTGCACCTACTACCTGGTCGGCTTGCTGATCCAGGGCCAGCTTGCCGATGTGGCCGAGGGTTTGCGCCATCGGCCCGATGCACCGACACCCGGCGAGTACCTGCGTGCGGTCAAGGCCCATGCACGTCGGGCCCATCGGCAGTACACCCTCATGGCTGGCTCGGCGCTGGCGTTACTGGCCTGCCTGGTCGCCAGCTGGTTCAGCTGAAGGCTACAGGTCCAGCGCGAGGCTTTGCCGGCCCTCCAGCGCCAGCAAGTACTGCTTGGCCGCCAGGCCACCGGCAAAGCCGGTCAGGCTGCCCGAAGCGCCGATCACGCGGTGGCACGGGGCGATGATCGAGATCGGGTTGCGGCCATTGGCGGCGCCTACCGCTCGCACCGCGCTGGGGTTGCCGATCTGCCGGGCGATGTCGCCGTAGCTGCGGGTTTCACCGAAGGGTATCGCCAACAGCGCGGCCCACACCTGACGCTGGAACTCGGTACCGGCGAAATCCAGCGCCAGCTCGAAGCGCTGGCGTTTGCCCGCAAAGTACTCGCCAAGCTGCCGCACGGTGTCCAGCAGCACCGGGCACTGGTCGTCACGGTGCAAGGCGCCGAGGCGCACGCGGTTTTCCCGTTCCTCTTCCCACAGTACGGCTGCCAGGCACTGGCCGCGGGCAACCAGGGTCAGGGTGCCGACGGGCGAATGCATGAAGGTGAATGCGCTGGACATGAGCGGGTTCCTGCCTGTTTGCGTTCGGCGTACTGTACGCATCCACAGCCCTGCACGCACCCGCTTTCTTGCTCAGGTAATTGCACAACCGGCAATCCGGCGCGCCTCCCTGAGGTTGACCCTGGGGATCAGCTCGGCTGGAATCCGCGAGATCGACGACAGGTTATAAACGTGGAAGTGCTCGTTCACGACCTCCCTGGCCATCAGCGTCAACGACGGCAGGATGCGGCTCTCCCAATGCTGGTCGAGCCCACACGGCGAACACTGCCCCTGGCCGTTCTCGTAGAAGCGGCCGACGCTCTGATCCAGGTCCACCCCCACCAGCAACACTTCTTCGAAGCCCAGGTGATAGGCCAACTGCAAGGCCACGTACGCCACTGTGCGGGCGTCGAAGAAACCCTGCGCCAAGTCTTTGCTGAAGGCAATCGAGCGGCTGCGTTTGCTCCACAGGGTGCGGTTGCACACGCAGCTGTCACCATGGCCACGCAACCCGTCCAGCAGGCCCGGCGTATCCGCTTTATGCAAGGCATAGCACTCGGTGCCTACCGGCACATCGGCACCCGCATACTGCTCGGGCCAGAGCGCCAGGCGCTCGCTGTCGCGCACGGCAGTAGCGAACAGGGCCGGCTGTTGCTGGCGAAAGCTTTTGTCGGTGCACACATAGAAGAATGGCTGGATGCCGTGTTCGGCGGTCATCGCAACCGAACCGTTCATGGCGATGATGGGTAAATGGGCGAATTCGCCCAGCGGAAAATGCTTGGCAGAGGCGCCAGAGGCAAGGATCACCACGGGGCCCTGTTGGGTGTTGCGACACGCCTCGAAACTGGAGAACGCCCCGCGTTCAGCGCTTGGCTGCGACGGAAGTGTGTTCATCAATGGCATCTTTAACTGGACAGTACAAACCACAATACTGATCCGTGTATATGCCGTGGCCGCTTTTACCTAACTTTACCTACCTGAACATAATCGACCGCCATGTCCCTGACTGGCGGGGTTCTGGAGCGCTGCACAGCGCTCAGACGGTGCATGTTCAATGCCGCCTGGTTCGACTTAGGCCATTTCAGCAGACCACCTGGCCCAAGGGTTGTTCCCCCACTTTGGATCAGGAATACCGATTACCACCCTGGAGGCGACAGACGGCCCGCCGCCATTTCATCAAACGCGGTTTTATTCATGAGCCTGCTTGATGCTTGTCACGGGTGAGACTAATACTTAAGTCTCTGCCTGGGGAGGCACGAAACATGCAAACCAGATTCGTTATCGTTCCTGCGGTGCCGATAGAAAAGGAGTCGTTCCGCGTGGGTACCCGCTACTACGCCGCTACCGTGTGTGGAGGGTTCGACATTTACGACAACCAGGCGAAGGAGAGGCTCAAGCCGAGCTACCCGAGCCGGACAGATGCGCAGGTGCAGTGCGAGCAATTGAACAAGCGAAGTGAAGTGGGGTGATCGTGGGCGCTCGATATACAGGCGCCCGTGCGATCCCTGCAGGCGCAACGAGGGGCCGCACAGCGGCCCCCGGTGTCTAAAATAACTGTCAGCCCAGGAACAGCTGGTACGCCGGGTTGTCAGTCTCATCCCAATACCGATACCCCATCTCGTCCAGTGCCAAGGGCAAGCCCGCCGACTCATCCGCCGGCACCTCCAGCGCAGCAAATACCCGGGCCTCCGCCGCGCCGTGGTTGCGGTAATGGAACAGGCTGATGTTCCAACGCTTGCCCAACCGCTCCAGGAAGCCCAGCAACGCCCCTGGGCGCTCGGGGAACTCAAAGCGCAGCACCCGCTCATCAGCGCCCGGCGCTGCGTGGCCGCCCACGGTATGGCGCACATGCAGTTTGGCCAGCTCGTTGTCGGTCAGGTCCAGCACGCTGTAACCCTGCTCACGAAGGTTGGCCAACAGCTGATCACGCGGGTCGTGCACCGGGTGAGTCTGCACCCCGACGAACAGGCGCGCTTCCTTGCCTGGGAAGTAGCGGTAGTTGAATTCGGTGATCTGCCGCTTGCCCAGCGCCTGGCAGAAGGCGCGGAAGCTACCTGGCTGCTCGGGGATGGTCACGGCGATGATCGCCTCGCGCTGCTCGCCCAGCTCGGCCCGCTCGGCCACATGGCGCAGGCGGTCGAAGTTGACGTTCGCCCCGGAGTCAATGGCCACCAAGGTCTGCCCTTGCACGCCCTCGCGTGCCACGTACTTCTTGATCCCGGCTACGGCCAGGGCACCAGAAGGCTCGGTGATCGACCGGGTGTCGTCGTAGATGTCCTTGATCGCCGCGCACAACTCGTCACTGCTGACGGTTACCACTTCGTCGACAAAATGCCGGCACAGCTCGAAACAATGGGCGCCGATCTGCGCCACCGCTACACCGTCGGCGAAGGTGCCGACCTGCGGCAGGATCACCCGCTCGCCGGCGGCCATGGCGGCCTGCAGGCAGTTGGAGTCCTCCGGCTCGACGCCAATCACCTTCACCTCGGGGCGCAGGTACTTCACGTAGGCAGCGATACCGGCGATCAGCCCGCCACCGCCCACCGGTACGAAAATGGCGTCCAGCGCGCCCGGGCGCTGGCGCAGGATCTCCATGGCCACGGTGCCCTGCCCGGCGATCACGTCCGGGTCATCGAACGGCGGCACAAAGGTGGCGCCTTCGCTGTCGGCCAGCTTCAGGGCATGGGCCAGGGCGTGCGGGAAGCTCTCACCGTGCAGCACCACATGCCCGCCGCGCGACCGCACCCCCTCCACTTTGAGTGACGGCGTGGTGGTCGGCATGACGATGGTGGCCTTCATGCCCAGGTGCGACGCCGCCAGGGCCACGCCCTGGGCATGGTTGCCCGCCGACGCGGTGATTACCCCACGCTCGCGCTGCACAGCACTCAGGCGTGACAAACGGGTGTAGGCGCCGCGGATCTTGAACGAGAAGGTAGGTTGCAGGTCTTCGCGCTTGAGCAGCACCTGGTTACCCAGGCTGGCAGACAGTGCAGGCGCGGCTTGCAGCGGCGTTTCGATGGCCAGGTCGTACACCGGCGCGGCCAGAATGCGCCGCACCTGCTCCGACAACAGTTGCTGGGGGGTGACGGTAGGACGAGGGACGCTGAAGCTGGTCATCGATGACTCCTTGGCTTTTTTATGTTGCCCAGGAGTCAGAGAGAAAAAACCCGCCTCCAGGGCGGGTTCGGTGCACGTACGCGCTAGCCCGCCAAGCTGATAATGGCGGTAATAATAATGGCGTTCACATGCGGGAATGTATTCATGGGGTAGGAACTTAGCCGTTAGTGCGGCACAAAGTCAACACTTGGCTTGCTGCGCCGAAAGCGGCACATCGAACACTTTGTCGAAGCCCCACTGGAAGGCAAAGGCGTAGACGAAGAAGAACACGAACAACGCCAGGTTGGTCAGCAGCGCCGCCCACAGGCTCACATCCAGCCAGTACGCCACCAGTGGCAGCAGGATCACCACCAACCCGCCCTCGAAGCCCAAGGCGTGCAGCAAGCGCCGCATGAATGTGCGCTCACGCTGGCGCTGGCGCGCTTCCCAGCGCTCGAACACCCAGTTGTAGCCCATGTTCCAGCTCATCGCGATGCCTGACATCAGCACCGAAAGCACCGTCGACTGCGCCATGCCGGCACCGAACGCCAGCTCCAGCGCGGGCGCCACGCAGGCGACCGCGATGGCTTCATAGAGAATGGCCTGGACGATCTTGCGGGCCTTGCCTTGCATGTTCAGCTCCCTGAATGAACGACCTGTAAAGCTACAAGATGTAGCTCACAAGAAAAAGCCCGAAATTTGGACAACAGCGTATAGGGCTGCTTGTATCTATCCCGTACAGAAGTGACATTTCGTACAACTTCGTCGAGGGAAGCGAGCGAGGATAAAGACGATGGCCCACTCTGCCATGCCGGTGCCTGCCATATGAGCCTGGCATTCATCGATTTTCTCACCTACGTGCTGTTCGGCCTGAAGATCCTGGCCATCATCCTTGCCTCGCTGATGTTCCTGCTGGGCCTGGACGACCTGTTCATCGACCTGTGCTACTGGGTGCGCAAGTTGATCCGGCGCTTTCGCGTGTATGACAAGTACGAAAAGGCCGACGAAAAGCGCCTGTACGAAGTGCCGGAAAAACCCCTTGCCATCATGGTCCCGGCCTGGAACGAAGTGGGCGTGGTCGGTGAAATGGCGCGCCTGGCGGCCTCCACCATCGACTACGAGAACTACCAGATTTTCGTCGGCACCTACCCCAACGACCCGCAAACCCAGGCCGACGTCGACGCGGTGTGCCTGCACTACCCCAACGTGCACAAGGTGGTGTGCGCACGCCCTGGGCCCACCAGCAAGGCCGACTGCCTGAACAACATCATCGACGCCCTGCTGCGCTTCCAGCAGGACGCCGGCATCGAGTTCGCCGGTTTCATCCTGCATGACGCCGAAGACGTGATCTCGCCCATGGAGCTGCGCCTGTTCAACTACCTGCTGCCGAACAAGGACATGATCCAGATCCCGGTCTACCCCTACGCACCGGAATGGAAAGGTTTTACCGCCGGCCACTATGTCGACGAGTTTGCCGAAAACCACGGCAAGGACGTCATCGTCCGCGAAGCGCTGACCGGCCAGGTGCCCAGCGCCGGTGTCGGTACCTGCTTCAGCCGCCGCGCCATCAGTGCGCTGCTGGAGGACGGCGACGGCATTGCCTTCGACGTGCAGAGCCTCACCGAAGACTACGACATTGGCTTTCGTCTGAAGCAAAAGGGCATGAAGTGCATTTTCGCCCGTTATTCCATCACCGACCCGGCGCTGACCCTGAAGCAGGAGTGGCGCCCGGGCATGAGCCGGGAATTCTCCCAGGTGATCTGCGTGCGCGAGCACTTTCCGCGTGACTGGCAGCATGCCATCCGGCAGAAGTCGCGGTGGATCGTCGGCATCGTGTTCCAGGGCACCAGCAACCTCGGCTGGAGCCGCAAGGGCGCACTCAACTACTTCCTCTGGCGCGACCGCCGTGGGCTGTTCGCCTACCTGCTGAGCTTTTTGGTCAACATGTTGCTGCTGGTGTTGCTGGCCATGTGGCTGGTCACGGTGATAGCGCCAGACTCGTGGCGCTTCATGTCGATCCTTAGCGACAGTTGGCTGCTGTCTACCCTGCTGTGGCTGAACGGGCTGATGCTGTTCAATCGCCTGTTCCAGCGCGGCTGGTTCGTCACCCGTTTCTACGGCATCGGCGAAGGCCTGCTGTCGGCGCCGCGGATGATGTGGAGCAACTTCGTCAACTTCTTCGCCAACCTGCGTGCCCTGCGCCAAGTGATGGAAATGGGCGACTCGCGGCGCGTGGCCTGGGACAAGACCACCCATGAATTCCCCGCCATCGCAGCCCCTGCCCGCACGCCGCTGGGCCAGCGCCTGGTGGCCAAAGGGCTGATCAGTGACGAACAGCTGCAACAGGCAATCACCAGCCCGGTACGCCGGCGCCTGGGCCGCGAGCTGCTGCTGCGTGGCTGGGTGAACAGCGAACAACTGGTGGCCACCCTGGCCGAGCAGCTGGACCTGCCCTGGGCGCCGCTTAACCCGTTCAAGCTAGACCCGCAACTGATTGCCACACTGCCACGCAAACTGGCGACGCACTATGGCGTGCTGCCCGTTGCCGAAGACGGCGACACGCTGATCCTTGCCAGCGAAAGCCCGGTCAGCCAAGTGTCGCTGGGGGTGATCAGCCGCTACCTGAAACGCCCGGTCCGCGTGCGACTGGCGCCGCAGGGCCGGGTAACCCTGGGCCTGCGCTACCACTACCCAAGCCCTTGGCAGAAGCCGGAAACCCGCGACATGCTGGCCATTCTGGAGCGCCATCAGGACGATGAAGCGCTGCTGGAGCGTGTCAGCCACCACCAGATCATGCTCGGTACGCTGTTGCAGGTGCGCGGCATGGTCCCGGTCACCCTGTTCAACCAGGCGCTGATCGACTTCGACCCCGAGCACCAGAGCCTGGGCGAGCACCTGATCGCCCGCGGCATCATCACCGAACAGGTGTTGCAGCAGGCGCTTGACGAACAGGCCATCGAGCAGCAGGCCGCCCTTGATCTGACCCGGGAGGTGGCATGAAGCCGCGCTTTTCCCTCACTTTCACTGGCCTGTTGCTGTGCTGCGCCGCGCTGCCTGTCGACGCCTCGGCACCGATGACCGACTTCCAGCGGTTCACCAGCTTCCCGTTCATGGACCGCGGCTATCGTGAGGCCAAGAAAGACAACTGGGCCGAGGTCGAGCGCCTGACCCGTCACGTGCTGGGCCGGGTGCCGAACAACGACGAGGCCCGCGCACTGCTGGTAGAAGCCCTGGCCCATCAACGCCGCTACAAGGAAGCCGAAGCGCTGGCCGCACAGCTCGACGGCAGCCCCGAATACGCCGACGCCCTGCTCGAGCTGCGCCTGACCTGGATCGAACAGGACCCACCGCCGGCCAGCCAGGTGGAACAATGGCTGGCTGCCAGTGAGGGCAATCAACGCGTGCGCCTGTGGCAGGCCTATAGCCTGAGCCTGGCTAAATTCGGTGGCGCGGGCAAGGCGCTGGACTGGCTCAGCCAGTTGCCGCCCAGGGATGACGGCCAGGTATTGCGCCTGGTCCGGGCCAACTTCGCCGAACAACTGCGCAACTGGAAGGAAACCATCGAGCAACTGCAGCCGCTCGCCGACAAGGGCCAGTTGCCCGCCGAAGACTGGCAACGCCTGGCCAATGCCTATGTCCAGCAGGTGGATGAAAAAGGGTTGAACAAACTGCTGCCCAGCGCGCCCTCTCCTCAAGCAGCTGACCAGGCGCGCCTGGCCATGGCCAACCGCGCCATTGCCATGGGCCACAATCAGCAAGCCCAGCGCTGGTTGCAGTCGCTGCCGCCAGATCAACTGAATCAGCCCGACCAGCGCCAGCAATTGTGGGAGCTGGCCCGCGAAGGTGATGATGCGGCACTGGTGCGCCGCCTGAGCAACGACCTGCAACGCCCCTGCCTGGACACCGTCGACTGGCTGTCACGCCATGACCCGGACCTGGCCCGCGAACAGTTCAAAGGCTGCACACCCACTACCGACACGCGCGCCTACGCCGTGCTCAAGCAACGCCTGTATGGCGACCCGCCGCAACCCCCACAACCGCGCACAGCCAGAGAATGGGAAAACCGCTACCGGCAAAGTGGCGACCTGGCCGCACTGGAGCAAGCTACGTTCCTGCTGGTGGAACAGGGCCAGGCCGGTCACGCCCGGCAACTGCTGGAACAGGCCTACGAGCGCCGTCAGGGCCGCATCAGCCCATCGCTGTTGCAGCGCCTGGGCAACCTGTATGCCCGCAACGATGGGCCTCTGGACAGCCACCGCATGCTCGGCCTGATCCCCCGGGTCGATGCCAATACCCGTGCCCAGTTGCTCGGCCGCCTGGCCGAGGCCGGCCAGTGCGACGCCGTTCGCCAGGCGGTGCCGTCCACCCCCCGCGAGCCCGGCCAGTACCGCGCCCTGGGCCGCTGCGCCATGCCCGCCCAGCCCGGTGAAGCGGTGGTCTACTACCAGGCCGCCGAGCGCCTGGGCGACGCCGGCAACCGCCTGGCGTTGGCCTATGCACTTGAAGCGGCCGGCGACTCCGAAGCCGCGCTGCCTATCTGGCGCAGCCTGCCGGACAGCGCCTGGACCGACAACGCCCGCCTCACGGCCGCCGGTGGCGCGCTGAACGCAGGCGACGCTGACGCGGCCCGGCGCTATTGGGACGCTGCCGCACACCACAGCGCCGATGACTGGGCACTGGGCGCAGCCATTGCCCAGCGCCAGGGCAATTACCAGGCGGCCTTGGGTTTCCAGCGCCATGCCTTGGCAAGCAACCCACGGGCCGACCACTACTACGCCGCGGCCAACACCGCGCAACTGGCCGGCGACAGCGCCCAGAGCATGGCCTGGCTCGCCGAAGCCGTGCGCCTGGCCCCCGATCAGCCACGTTACCGTGCCGACTACGGCATGCGCCTGGCCGGCTCGACAGACAAGGCCCAGCGCCGCCAGTCAATCCCCTACCTGGAGCGTGCCACGCATGACTTCCCCGAGGATTATCGCCTCGGCGAAACCCTGGCCTTGCGCTACGACGAAGCCGAAGACAGTGCCTCGGCACGCCGCGAGCTGCGCCGCATCCTCGATGTGGAGCAGAACCTGGTCGACGGTGACGACGAATACGGCAGCCTGGAAGCCCGCAAATACCGCCAGCGCCGAGCCCACGAAAGCTTGTCACGGCGTGACACCATCACCCTGGCCAGCACCTGGTCACCCGCCGGCACCTCGACCAATGACAAGTTCCTCGACAACGGCCAGCGCAGCGGCAGCTCACGCCGTGCCCAATCGCAGAACGTGCAGTTGGCCATGTGGGACCATGCCCTGGGCGAAGAACCCAGCCGCAACGGCAGCACCCTGTCGGTGTATGGCCGGGTACTGTTCGGTGGCCAGAGCCGCACCGACTATGCGCAAAGCATGGGTACAGGGGTCGGCCTGCGTTACAAGCCGCTCGGCCAGGCCAACCTCAACCTGTACGCCGAGCTGTACCACCAGCGGCAGATCGACGAAGCGCACTACCGCGGCCTGAGCCTTGGCCAGCTGCTGAGCCCGGCCAAGGTCGGTGGCAACTGGGGCGACCTGCGCCACCATGCCGAATCGAGCAACGACCTGCTGTTGCGCGCCACCGCCTCGTTCCTCGACCAGGGCGACTGGCGCAATGACTGGCGGGTGGATGAAGACGACTGGAACGAGCGCTTCCTCTACCTCGACGCGGCCTGGTGGACCCGCGCCGGCGATCACGCCTGGCTGTCGCGCTACCAGCAAGGCCATGCCTGGAAACTTCCCGGCAGTGCCCCGCAAACCCTCATGCCCTATGGCTTTGTCGAGTTCTCCAGCCAGGACCCGAGCAACGACTGGCGCCAGGACGCCCGGGCCGGGGTTGGCGTGCGCTGGCAATGGTGGTTCGATGACGACCGCTACAACGCCTACCGCGGCTCGCTGAAAGTGCGGGCCGAGTACCAGCAGTCGCTGGGCGGCAATCTTTACGAGCGCGCCAACGGCGTGCTGGTCGGTGCGGAGATGACCTTCTGATGCGTGCGATCCTCGCCTTCTGCCTGTTTGCCCTGTGCCTGCCCGCCACGGCCGACCAGCGCCTGTTCTACCAACCGCTCAACCGCGACGCCAATGTCACTCCCGCCCAGTGGCAACAGCTGTGGCATGCCACCGTGGCCCAGGGGGGCAAGGCTTTGATCGTGCAATGGAGCGCCTATGGCGACAGCGACTTCGGCGGCGCCCAGGGCTGGCTGGCCAACAGCCTGCGCAGCGCACGTGCCCAAGGCCTGCAGGTGGTGCTGGGCCTGTACATGGACCCCGCCTACTACCAGCGTCTGGATGAACTGGACGGCGAAGGCCTGAACAGCTATTGGAAAGCGCAACTGGGGCGCTCGCTCACCCAGTACCAGCAACTGCGCCAGGCCTGGCAGTTGTCGGTGGAGGGCTGGTACCTGCCCATGGAGCTGGACGACCAGCATTTTCGCGACCCCGCACGGCGCGAAGCGCTGTTCAGCCAGTTACAGGCCTTCAACCGCCAACTGGACAAGCCTCTGCACATCAGTGCCTTCAGCGCAGGCAAGCTGTCGCCCCGGGTCAACGCCGCCTGGCTGGATCAACTGGCAGGCCTGGGCTTGACTGTGTGGTGGCAGGATGGCGCCGGCACCGGGCGATTGCCGCCGTTGGTGCGCCAGGGTTACGAACAGGCCTTGCCGTGCCGAATAGGCGTGGTGCGCGAGGCGTTCCGCCAGGTGAGCGCACCTGGGCAGGTATTCAGGGCTGAACCTACGGAGCCGAAACTGGTTGGCGGGTGCCATCTCGAGGCGGTGTTTGACTTGCGCTACAGGCCCTGGGCCCGGGGTGTTTTGCCACAGAATTGAGTCGCCAGGGCTGGCCCTTTCGCAGCACAAGGCTGCTCCTGCAGATAGCGCACGCCTCCTGTAGGAGCAGCCTTGTGCTGCGAAAGGGCCGGGCCTGGCAAAGCAGTCCCCCCAGGAGCTCACCCATGTTCAAAACCATCGAGGAGCACGTACGCAAGCAGGTCGCCCCCGCCGCCCTGCGCGCCGAGTTCCGCCAGCACGAATTCGAGTCCATGCGCCCGTTCTGCCTGCTGGTAATCTGCGTGAGTATCCTGGTCTGGCTGGTCTTCGACCTGATCGTCAGTTTCCTCGCAGGCCAGGGCTTCACCTGGCTGTCCTACCTGTTCATCTCCCTGCTCGGCTGCCTGGCCGTCGTGCTGAACTTTACCCGCCGCAGCCATCACTTCGACGTGCTCAACCTGCTGTTCATCACCGTCATCACCTTGGGCATGCGCCTGGTAATCGAAGGCCTCCCGGTGGCCCTGCGCCCGGTATGGCTGATCCTAGGGGTCTCCACCGTGCTGTATGCCATGTCGGTGCTGCCGGTGCGGCGCTGGTCATTCTTCTGCGCCATGGCCATCACCTGGGTGATGCTCAGCCCGTTCTACCACACCCGCATGGAGCCCGACGCGGTCGAAGGCGCCATGTTGATCAGCTACGCAGTGTTTCTCAGCGGCCTGGTCAGCTACAGCTACCTGCAGATCCGCAAGACCAAGCTGCACAACTTTTACCTGTCCAAGGTGCTGCTCGAGCAAGCCTACGTCGACGCCCTGACCGAAATCCCCAACCGCCGCTCGTTCATGGCCAAAGCGGAGCAACAGTTGCATCAGGCAACCCCCGGGCAGTACCTGGCGATGGTCGACATAGACAACTTCAAGAAGGTCAACGACCGTTTCGGCCACGACATCGGTGACGAAGTACTCAAACGCGTTGCGCTACACATCAAGGCAGCCATGGTCGACGCCGAGTTTGCGCGGTTGGGCGGCGAGGAATTCGCAATTTTTCTTGAGGGGCTGGACCAAAAAGGCGCTGAACAGCGGGTGGAGGCATTGCTACGCAGAGTGCGTGAAGATTCAGGTGCTCATCCGGTGACTATCAGCATCGGCCTGGCACAGGTGAGCGCGGGCGATACGTTAACCATGGCGCTAATCAAGGCCGACCAGGCGTTGTATGAAGCCAAACACACCGGCAAAGACCGTTTCGTGCTGTGGACTACCCAGCTGGCAAGCGAATCCTGAACTGCGCCCCGCCCAGCGCCGACTGCGCCACAGTCAGGGTCCCGCCCTGCCCTTCGATCGCCCGCCGGCTGATCGCCAGCCCCAGGCCAAAACCGCCGGTGTTGCGGTCGCGGCTGCGATCCAGCCGGTAGAACGGCTGGAAAATCCGCTCCCGCTCCTCCACCGGAATACCAATCCCGTCATCCTCCACCGTCAGCAGGCAAGCGCCATCGTCCTCCAGACGCAAGCGCAGCAACAGGCTTTCGTCGCAGTAGCGCATGGCATTGCGCACCAGGTTCTGCACCGCGCGCGCTGTCAGCCGTGGGTCCAGCACAAACCGGGGCAAATTGCCCTCGGCCCTTACTTCCCACTGGATACCCCGGCCATCAAGCTCTTCGGCAAAACCGCCGAGTACGCTGTCGACCAGTTCCAGCAACGACACCTCGACCCGCTCGCGGGCCTGGTCGGCGTTGTACAGGCGGCTGTAGGACAACAGTTCCAGCACCAGCTCATCCAGCTCGCGCACATGCCCCACCAGCTCCAGCAGCCGCTTGCGGCTGGCCTGCGGCACTTCGTCGAACAGCAGCACAAGGCCGAAGTCCAGGCGGGTCAGCGGCGTGCGCAGCTCATGGGACACCGCATTGAGCAGCTCGCGCTGCTGGTTGACGTGGCGCTCCAGGTCACTGGCCATGGTGTCGAACACCCCGGCCAACTCACCAATGTTGGAATGCGGCGAAATGTGAGTGCGCTCGGCCATCTGCCCCTGGCCCAGGCGCCGGGCGGTTTCCTTCAGGCGCTCAAGGTCGCGCCAGTGCGGCCATACCCATAACAACAGGCAGCCCAGCATGGCCGCACCGATCAGCACGGTCACGCCCCACGACAGCACATTGATGTCCAGCGGGTCTGGCGGTGCATGCAGGCGCACCAGCCACTCCTTGTCCAGCGGTGCCAGCACTGTTTCGTAGTAGCCCCACTCGGCAATTCGTACCGCGTACTGGCCGTGCTGCAGCCGCGCTTGCTCATCCGCGCTGAGTTCGGCCTGGCCCATGCGCAGCAGCTTCACTTCCAGCGGGGCGAACGCATTGGCCAGGTCTTTCTCCACGGCCGGCCACTGCTCGCGCGGGGCTTGGTGGAACTGGCGCACGATCAACGATTGCACACCTTTGGCCTGGTCCAGGTTGTAGGCCATGAAGCGTTCCTGGAACAGGCCAACGATGGTATCGGGAATGAACAGCAACGCACCGGCGTAGGCGACGATGATCACCAGATACAACCGCACCAGGATTTTGAGCATGGCCGGTCAGCACTCCCACTCGACGCGGCTGAACAGGTAGCCCTTGCCCCACACTGTCTTGATCTTGCGCGCTTCGCCGGCGTTATCGTCGAACTTGCGCCGCAGCTTGGAGATGGCCACGTCCACCGAACGGTCGGTGCCGTTGAACTCGATGCCGCGCAGCTGCTGCAAAATGCGGTCGCGGTTCAGCACTTCGCCGGCATTGCGCGCCAGCACCACCAGCAGGTTGTACTCGCCGCTGGACAGCTCCACCTCTTCGCCGCGCCAGCTGACCGTGCGCTCGGCCAGGTCGATGCGCAGGCCTCCGATCAGGATCAGGTCGTTATCCAGCCGCGGCTCGTTGACGCTGCTGCGGCGTAGCAGGGTACGCACGCGGGCCAGCAACACGCGGGGCTCGCAGGGCTTGGTCACGTAGTCGTCGGCGCCCATTTCCAGGCCCAATACCTGGTCATGGCTGTCGTCGCGGGCGGTCAGCATCAGGATCGGCAGGGTCTGTGACTCCTGGCGCAGCAGGCGGCACAGTTGCAGGCCATCGATACCCGGCAGCATCAGGTCGAGTATGACCAGGTCAGGCTTTTGCCGACGATATTCGTCCAGCACATGATCGCCCCGGGCGATCACCTGGACATGGAAGTCGTTGCGTTGCAGGTAGCTGGCGATCAGCTCGGACAGGGCGCTGTCGTCTTCGACCAGGAAAATATTCGGCATAGGTGCTTGGGAATCTGGGTTGAGGTAGGCCTGTACGCGATCCCTGTGGGAGCGGGTTTACCCGCGAAGAGGCCGGCACAGGCATACGCAGAATATAGAACCCAGCCGCTCGAAAGGATTGTTCTTCACACTTTTTCACACTCGCCCTACAGGTGTTAACAGCCGCATGGGCAGTACCTGCCGTACCATAGGCGCGGTCATCATCGGAAGATCCGCATGCCTACTACCCTCCCCCCTCGCCTGCGCCCATTGGCGCTCATGGCGTTTCTGAGCCTGTCCCTGGCCGGCTGTGGCGACAGCGCCGAGCAAGACGAAAAAGCCCCTGCACCGCAAGTGCGGGTAGAAACCCTGCAACTGCAGCCACTGGCTATCAGCAGCGAACTCAGCGGCCGCATCCTGGCGCCGCGCACCGCCGAAGTGCGCGCACGCGTCGCGGGCGTGGTGCTCAAGCGGGTGTACCGCGAAGGCAGTGACGTCAAACAGGGCGATGTGCTGTTCCTGATCGACCCAGCGCCATTCAAGGCTGATCATGACAGCGCCCGCGCCACCCTGGCAAAGGCCGAGGCCACCTTGTACCAGGCGCGTTTGCAGGAGCAGCGCTACCGCGAACTGGTCGACGACAAGGCTGTCAGCCGCCAGGAATATGACAACGCCAAGGCCAGCTTCCTGCAGGCCGATGCCGAAGTGGCCGCCGCCAAGGCTGCCCTGGAACGCACCCGCCTGAACCTCGGCTACGCCACCGTAACGGCACCGATTTCCGGCCGTATCGGCCGTGCCCTGGTCACTGAAGGCGCACTGGTCGGCCAGAACGAGACCACCCCGCTGGCGACCATCCAGCAGCTGGACCCGATCCATGCCGACGTTACCCAGTCTACCCGCGAGCTCAACGCCCTGCGCCGCGCCTTGCGCGCAGGCGAACTGCAGCAGGTGGGCGACGGCCAGGCCCGCGCCACGCTGATCCAGGACGACGGCAGCGCCTACCCACTGCCCGGCAAGCTGCTGTTCTCCGACATCAGCGTCGACCCCACCACCAACCAGATCACCCTGCGCAGCGAGTTCCCCAACCCGGACCTCGACCTGCTGCCCGGCAGCTACGTGCGCGTACGCCTGGAGCAGGCCGTGCAACCCAAGGGCCTGAGCGTGCCCCAGCGCGCCATCCTGCGCGACAGTGCCGGCGTGCCCAAGGTGCTGGTGGTGGACCAGCAGGCCCGGGTCAGCGATCGCCAGGTGGTACTGGGCAGCGCCCAAGGCGACCGCTGGGTCGTCAGCGAAGGCCTGGCCCCCGGCGAGCGGGTGGTGGTCGAGGGGCTGCAACACGTCAAGGCCGGTGACCAGGTGCAGGTCGACAACGCATCCGGGGCACCGCCCATCGCACAGCACACCGGCCAGTGAGGGCCTGATTCATGCCGCAATTCTTCATCGACCGCCCGGTGTTCGCCTGGGTGGTCGCGCTGTTCATCCTGCTGGCCGGTGCGCTGGCCATCCCGCAGCTGCCGGTGGCCCAGTACCCCAACGTGGCACCGCCGCAGGTGGAAATCTACGCCGTGTACCCGGGCGCCTCGGCGGCGACCATGGACGAAAGCGTGGTGAGCCTGATCGAGCAGGAGCTCAACGGCGCCGACAACCTGTTGTACTTCGAGTCGCAGAGCAGCCTCGGCAGCGCCACCATCACCGCCACCTTTGCCCCGGGGACCAACCCGGACTTGGCCCAGGTCGACGTGCAGAACCGCCTGAAGGTGGTCGAGTCGCGCCTGCCGCGCCCGGTCACCCAGCAGGGCCTGCAAGTGGAAAAGGTGTCCACCGGCTTCCTGCTGCTGGGCACCCTCACCTCTGAAGACGGCAAGCTCGACGAAACCGCACTGTCGGACATTCTCGCGCGCAACGTGATGAACGAGATCCGCCGCCTCAAGGGCGTCGGCAAGGCCCAGCTGTACGGTTCGGAGCGCGCCATGCGCATCTGGATCGACCCGGGCAAGCTGATCGGTTTCAACCTGACGCCCAACGACGTGGCCGAGGCCATTGCGGCGCAGAACGCTCAGGTCGCGCCTGGCAGCATCGGCGACCTGCCCAGCCGCGACACCCAGGAAATCACCGCCAACGTGGTGGTCAAGGGCCAGCTGAGCACCCCCGAGGAATTTGCCGCCATTGTCCTGCGCGCCAACCTGGATGGCTCCACGGTCACCGTCGGTGATGTCGCCCGGGTCGAGATCGGCGCCCAGGAATACCAGTACGGCACGCGCCTGAACGGCAAGCCGGCCACCGCGTTCAGCGTGCAGCTGTCGCCGGGTGCCAATGCCATGGAAACCGCCACCCTGGTGCGGGCGAAAATGCAGGAACTGGCGCGTTACTTCCCGGAAGGCGTCAAGTACGACATCCCCTACGACACCTCGCCGTTCGTCAAGGTGTCCATCGAGCAGGTCATTACCACCCTGTTCGAAGCCATGTTGCTGGTGTTCGCGGTGATGTTCCTGTTCCTGCAGAACCTGCGCTACACCCTGATCCCCACCCTGGTGGTGCCGGTGGCGCTGATGGGCACATTCGCGGTCATGCTGGCCATGGGCTTCTCCGTCAACGTGCTGACCCTGTTCGGCATGGTGCTGGCCATCGGCATCCTGGTCGACGATGCCATCGTGGTGGTGGAAAACGTCGAGCGCATCATGGCCGAGGAAGGCCTGCCGCCCAAGGAAGCAACGCGCAAGGCCATGGGCCAGATCAGCGGTGCAATCGTCGGCATCACCCTGGTGCTGGTGGCGGTGTTCCTGCCCATGGCCTTCATGCAGGGCTCGGTGGGAGTGATCTACCAGCAGTTCTCGCTGTCGATGGCAGTGTCGATCCTGTTCTCGGCATTCCTGGCCCTCAGCCTCACCCCGGCGCTGTGCGCCACCTTGCTCAAACCGGTGGCCAAGGGCGAGCACCATGAACGCAAAGGCTTCTTCGGCTGGTTCAACCGGCGCTTTGAAAGCATGAGCAACGGCTATCAGCGCTGGGTGGTGCAGGCGCTCAAGCGCAGCGGCCGCTACCTGCTGGTGTACGCGGTGCTGCTGGCGGTGCTGGGCTATGGCTTCAGCCAGTTGCCCACGGCATTCCTGCCCACCGAAGACCAGGGCTACACCATCACCGACACCCAGCTGCCACCAGGGGCCAGCCGCATGCGCACCGAGCAGGTGGCCGCGCAAATCGAGGCACACAACGCCGAAGAACCCGGCGTGGGCAACACCACCGTGATCCTCGGCTTCAGCTTCTCTGGTAGCGGGCAAAATGCAGCGCTGACGTTCACCACCCTCAAGGACTGGTCCGAGCGTGGTGCCGACGACAGCGCCCAATCGATTGCCGACCGCGCCAGCGCGGCCTTCTCCCAGTTGAAGGACGCCGTGGCGTTTTCGGTGCTGCCGCCGCCTATCGACGGCCTGGGTGAGTCGACCGGCTTCGAGTTCCGCCTGCAGGACCGCGGTGGTATGGGCCACGCCGAGTTGATGGCCGCCCGCGACACGCTGTTGGCCAATGCCGGCAAAAGCAAGGTACTGACCAACGTGCGCGAAGCCTCGCTGGCCGAAAGCCCGCAGGTGCAACTGGAGATCGACCGCCGCCAGGCCAATGCCCTGGGCGTGTCGTTCGCCGACATTGGCTCGGTACTGGATGTGGCGGTGGGCTCCAGCTACGTCAATGACTTCCCCAACCAGGGCCGCATGCAGCGGGTGGTGGTGCAGGCCGAAGGCGACCAGCGCAGCCAGGTCGAAGACCTGCTGAAAATCCACGTACGCAACAACAGCGGCAAGATGGTGCCACTGGGCGCATTCGTCCAGGCCAAGTGGGTCAGCGGCCCGGTGCAGTTGACCCGCTACAATGGCTACCCGGCGGTGTCGATTTCCGGTGAGCCGGCAGCCGGCCACAGTTCGGGCGAAGCCATGGCCGAAATCGAACGCCTGGTGGCGCAGCTGCCGCCCGGCGCCGGCCTGGAGTGGACCGGCCTGTCGCTGCAGGAGCGTTTGTCCGGCAGCCAGGCGCCGATGCTGATGGCATTGTCGTTGCTGATCGTGTTCCTGTGCCTGGCAGCGCTGTACGAAAGCTGGTCGATCCCGACCGCCGTGCTGCTGGTGGTACCGCTCGGTATCCTGGGCGCGGTGCTGGCCGTGACCCTGCGCGGCATGCCCAACGACGTGTTCTTCAAGGTTGGCCTGATTACCCTGATCGGCCTGTCGGCGAAGAACGCCATCCTCATCATCGAGTTCGCCAAGCACCTGGTCGACCAAGGGATGGACGCCGCAGACGCCGCCGTACAGGCCGCCCGCCTGCGCCTGCGGCCCATCGTGATGACCTCGCTGGCGTTCATCCTCGGCGTGGTACCCCTGGCCATTGCCAGCGGCGCCAGCTCGGCCAGCCAGCAGGCCATCGGCACCGGGGTGATCGGCGGCATGCTCAGCGCCACGTTGGCGGTGGTGTTTGTGCCGGTGTTCTTCGTGGTGGTGATGCGCCTTGCGGGACGGCGTCAGGCGCGTGACGCCAACGCACAAGTTGGGATCAGCGAAAGCTGACTGGACAAGCCCCGTGTGAAATGGGAGGGTTCCCGGCAATGACTGCCCGGAGCCCTTTTTCATGCCTGATGCACTGCCCCCCTGCTCCATCCTCATTCTCGCCGGCGGCCGTGGCCAACGCATGGGCGGCCGTGACAAAGGCCTGGTCGCGTGGCAGGGCGAACCGCTTGTTGCGCATGTACAGCGGGTGGTGCGGCCGCTAAGCGATGACCTGGTGATTTCCTGCAACCGTAACCAGGAGGCTTACCGTACGTACGCTGACCAGCTGGTGGGCGATGCCGAAGCGGACTTCCCCGGGCCGTTGGCGGGGGTGATTGCCGGGCTCAAGGTGGCACGGCATGAGTGGATGGTGGTACTGGCCTGCGATGCACCACTGGTTGACCGCGATTTGATCGAGGCGCTGTCAAGGCTGGCGGTGGCCAGTGACAGTGCGGCAATGGTACGTCAGGGTGGGTTTTGGCAGCCGATGTTCAGCGTGCTGCCACGGCGGTTACTGCCAATGCTGGAGCAGGCCTGGGCGACGGGAGAGCGGAGTTTGCAGAAGGCCTTGCTGCGCGAGGCGGTGCAGGGGTTGGAGTGTGCCGATGATGATCGCCGGTTGAGCAACTTCAACAGCCCGGAACTGCTGCAAGGCTGAGATTCTCTGCTGCCTGTACCGGCCTCTTCGCGGGTAAACCCGCGAAGAGGCCGGTACAGGTAATGCATCATCCAGCAGACAACTCCGCGACACTGATCTCGCGCATCCTGAACTTCTGCACCTTGCCGGTCACCGTCATCGGGAACTCGTCGACAAAGCGGAAGTACCGGGGCACCTTGAAGTGCGCAATCCGCGCCCTCGCCCACTCACGCAGCGCTTCTTCACTGGCGGTATGCCCCGGGTGCAGCCGCACCCAGGCCACGATTTCTTCGCCGTACTTGCTGCACGGCACGCCAATCACTTGCACATCCGCCACCGCCGGGTGGGTGAAGAAGAACTCTTCCAGCTCGCGCGGGTAGATGTTCTCGCCGCCGCGAATGATCATGTCCTTGCTGCGCCCGACGATGCGCACATACCCCTGCTCGTCCATTACCGCCAGGTCGCCGGTGTGCATCCAGCCCTCGGCATCGATGCTGTCGGCCGTGGCCTTGAGGTTGTTCCAGTAACCGAGCATCACGCTGTAGCCGCGGGTGCACAGTTCGCCGATCTCGCCACGCGGCACGGTGTTGCCGTCGGCGTCCACCACCTTGTTCTCCAGCCGTGGCTGGGTACGGCCAACACTGGTCACCCGGCGCTCCAGGTCATCATCGGGCCCGGTCTGCAGCGACACCGGGCTGGTTTCGGTCATGCCATAGGCAATCTGCACCTCGGCCATGTGCATTTCGCCGATCACCCGGCGCATCACCTCGATCGGGCAGGTGGCGCCGGCCATGATCCCGGTGCGCAGGCTCGACAGGTCGAACTCGCCGCGTTGCGGGTGGTCCAGTTCGGCGATGAACATGGTCGGCACACCGTACAGCGCGGTAGCCTTTTCCTCCGCCACCGCACCCAGTGTGGCCAGCGGGTCGAACGCATCATTGGGGTAGATCAGGGTGCTCCCGTGGGTCATGCAGCCAAGGTTGGCCATGACCATGCCGAAACAGTGATACAGCGGCACCGGCACCACCAGCCGGTCGTGCTCGGTAAGGCCCAGGCTTTCGCCGACCATGTAGCCGTTGTTGAGGATGTTGCTGTGGCTGAGGGTGGCACCTTTGGGGAAACCGGTTGTACCCGAGGTGTACTGGATGTTGATCGGGTCATCGCAGCGCAATTGCGCCTGGCGCTCGGCCAGGGCCTCGCGGCTGACAGCGTCGGCGCGGGCTTGCAACGCGGGCCAGGCCAGGAAGCCTGGGGGTGGCGAGACGGCCAGGCTGACCACGCCGCGCAGTTCGGGGAAGCGCTCGCAGATCAGCGCGCCGGGTTGGCCGCTGGCCAGGCCTGGGATCAGCCCCTGCAGCATGGCGTGGTAATCGGAGGTCTTGAACGCGTCGGCACAGATCACCCAACGGCAGCCAGACTGCCCGAGGACGTAATCCAGCTCGCTGGAGCGATAGGCCGGGTTGATGTTGACCAGGATCGCGCCCACCTTGGCGCTGGCGAACTGGGTGATGCACCACTCGGCGCAGTTGGGTGCCCAGATACCCAGCCGGTCACCGGGTTGCACGCCCAGTACCATCAGCGCGCGGGCGTGCTGGTCGACGGCCTCGGCCAGTTGCTGCCAGGTGTAGCGCAGGGCCTGGTGGCGCACCACCAGCGCCTCGCGGTCGGGGAAGCGGGCGACAGTGGTATCGAAGGCGTCGCCGATGCATTGGGTAAGCAGGGCTTTGTCTGGATTGCCCTGGGAGTAGCTTGGCTGGGGCATGGCAACCTCTTGTTGTTTTTGTGGTGTCTCGGCCGGCCTCTTCGCAGCACAAGGCTGCTCCTACATTGGAACGCGGTGACCTGTAGGAGCAGCCTTGTGCTGCGAAGAGGCCAGCCCATACATCGGAACGCGGTGACCTGTAGGAGCAGCCTTGTGCTGCGAAGAGGCCAGCCCATACATCGGCACGCGGTGACCTGTAGGAGCAGCCTTGTGCTGCGAAGAGGCCAGTAAATCCACCCTCGTTCTAGCGGATGAACACCTGCGGCGTAGTGGTGGACATGTCACCACCCGGCAACTTGATGTTCTTCACCTTCTCCAGCGTATCCGGGTTGAACACTGCCAGGTCGTTGAAGGTGCCGCCCAGGTACAGCTTGTCGCCCTTCTTGTCGAAGGTGACGCAGTAGTAAGTGTGCTCAAGGTTAGCCGCCTTGATCAGCTTGCGCTGCTTGATGTCGTACTTGGCCAGGCGGTTGAGCACGCCGTAGATCTGGTTCGGGTCTTTAGGCGAGCGCAGGCCGGTGAAGTACAGCTCGGTCAGGTCGGCGAATTCCTGGGTGTGGGTCTTGCCGGTCTTGAGGTCGACGCTCAGGTAGCCATACAGTGGCTCGGCGGTGGCCGGGTCCTGCTTGTCGTCCTTGAACCTGGCAATCGTGTACAGCATGGTGAACTCGTGCCGCGGGCTCTGATGCGGCCAGAAGTACAGCACGTCCGGGGCGCTGTAGCCTTTGCGGTTCCAGTTGCGCAGCGGCAAGGCCACCGTGTACTTGCCGGTTTTCACATCCATCTTGTAGATGTCCGGCCCTGCGACAAACAGGCTGCCATCGTCGGCGGCACGCATCAGGTACACCTGGCGCGGCATCGGGAATGTGCGCACCGGCTTGGCCTGCAGGCCATCGTCGGTGCTGAACACCTCCAGCCGTGGCGGCTTGACCACGTAATGGTCGTTCAGCATCTGGGTCGGGTTGACCGTGGCGTACACTTCCTTGCCATCCGGGCTGATGGCGAACGAGTACATAGACCGGCCCACTTCACCCGCCACGCTCGACAGGTTGGCCCGGAAGGTGTTCTTGCAGTTATCCAGGTCGATGCCGTAAATGTCGCCGTAGTGATTGTTGAGCACGTAGGCGGTACGGTTGTCCGGCGCCATCATCGCAGTGCCAGGGCCGAACTTGTCGGGCATCTGGCAGCTTTTGTACACCGTGTCGGTGGCCACATCGACCACATGCAGGTTGTTCGGGTAGTTGGTCACGATCATGTATTCGTGGCCAGCCTTCAGCGCAGGCCCGGTGTCGTCAGCCTGAGCCAGCCCGGCGCAGGCCGTGGCGGCGATGGTGAGCGCGAGTTGCGCACAGCGTCCAGCTTTCATGCGGTTTCCCCTTGTCATTCTTGTTGGGCCGGTTACTTGTCTTTCGGGAACACAGTGCCCAGGTTGCGCCAGTCATCCGCCGAGTTGGTCGCCTGGGCGTTCCAGTCCTGATAGGTGCTCATCATGTCCGGCACCTGGGCCGGCCACCAGCAAGGGTCGGAGCAGCCATACAGGTCGGCCTCCATCGGTTGGCACAGCGAGCTCACGCCACCAAAGGCATCCACTTCCCAACCCGGGTCCGTGGTGGCCGTGCAGCCGGCCACCGCACTCATGGCCATGACTTCTTCGATGCGGTCTTCGGCAGCGGCCTGCTCAAGGATGCGCGCCTTGTTGTTCAGGGGCTTCAAGTGCTTCATGTCAGTGCGCCTTCCGCGGGGTGATGTAGCGGTCGATGAAGGCCGGGTTGGCGGCCATGATGCGGCTGTAGACTTCGATGCCGAAGTCGACCCAGTCGCGCATCAGTTCGCAGTAGTGGTAAGTCGGGTGCTGCGGGTCGCCGTAGCGGGCGTAGCTTTCGTGGTAGCAGCCGCCAGAGCACAGGTTGCGAATGCGGCAGCTCTCGCAGCCGGTGTTGCTGCGGTCCAGGCGCTGCGACAGGAAGTCGTTGAGCTCCACCTGCTTCACCCCCTGATGCACGTTGCCGAAGGTCGGCAGGCTAGAGCCGGTGAAACGGTGGCACAGGTTCAGCTCGCCTTCATGGTCCACCGCCAGCATTTTCAGCCCGGCACCGCATGGCAGGGCCTTCTTGTGGCCCTCGTGAATGTCGGTGATCAGCTGGTGCAGGTTGGAGAAACCGATGTTGCGGTGCTCCAGCGCTGCGTCCAGGTAACGGCGGCCCAGCGCCTTCATGTTGGCGAAGACCTCAACCAGTTCTTCGCCGGTGAGGTTGAAGGCCGCCATGTCGCCGGAGGTGACCGGGGCAAAGCCGACTTCGGCAAAGCCCATTTCGTTGAACAGGTGGTTCCAGATGGTCTCGATATCGGTGATGCCGCGGGTCAAGGTTACCCGCGCCCCCACCGGGCGACTGTTGTAACGCGACAGCAGCATGTCGGCCTTGCGCCGCACCACGTCATAGGTGCCCTGCCCGCCCACGGTGATGCGGTTGCGGTCATGCACGGTCTTGGGGCCGTCGATGCTGATCGACAGGCCGAAACGGTGGGCATTGAGCCAGTCGACAATTTCTTCGGTCAGCAACGTGGCATTGGTGGTCATGATGAACTCCACCTGCTTGCCCGCCTCGGCGAAACGCCGCTCGCAGTAAGCCACCATGTGCTCGATCAGCGGCCGGTTGGACAACGGCTCGCCACCGAAGAACACCACGCTGTAGCGCTCCTCGTCGGGCGACTCCTTGAGCAGCATTTCCACCGAGGCTTCGGCGGTGGCGGTGCTCATCTTCTTGCCGGCAGAAGGCTTGTCCAGGTCTTCCTTGTAGCAATAGGTGCAGCTGAGGTTGCAACCAGTGTTGACGTTGAGCACCACGGTATTCAGCGCGGTGCGCTCGACCCGCTTGACGCCGATTTCCGGGGTCAGCGGCGAGCCGTCACTGACCAGCTCCAGCGCGATCAGCTCGCGCAGGGTGTCCTGGATATCGTTGCCGGCAAACTGCTGGCCCAGGCGCTGCATCAGCTCCTCGGCCGAACAGCCTTGCTGGCGCAACGTGTCGATGATGCCCCCGGTCACCGCGTCGGCGGTGAACAGCGAACTGCTGGGGATATGGAACAGCATGCGGTCGGCATCAACCTGCACTTCATGCAGGTTGCGTTCGACCAGGTTCAGTAGTGCGCCCATGGCGACCTCCCGGTAATCGATCCGATGGAAAACCGTTACACCCTGCCGTTACGGCAGCGGCGGGTTGTTCCAGCGCTGGACGGTGACGATCATGTGCCCTTCGCCGGTCTGGCCACCGTCGGCCAGCGTGGCGATAACCTTCAGGTTGCCCGCGTTGTTGGTCATCATCTTGCGTTCGGGGTTAGGGCCGGCACCGCCTGGCACGAACACGCCATCGGCCTGCATCTGCCCGGCGAACTTGACGTCCTCGTCCTCGACCGCACGCTCGTTGAACGGCTCGACCTTCCAGGTGGCCGGCAGGTAGCCAATGCGCAGCGGCTGGCCACTGGCATCCTTGCCCCAGGCTTCCGCCTCGAAGCGGCCCTGCACCTTCGGCACCGAAGCGCCGTTTTCGCCGATGCGGGCAATGGAGAACGCCGGCACGACTTTCACTTCCTCGACCTTGTCGTACACCGCCAGATTCACGCCTTTAAGCGCGCCCACTGCAACTTCGCGCTGCCCGGGCTTGGCGTCGGCTGCCGCGCGGGCCTTGACCCGTACCAGCGTCGGGGTCTGCTCCAGTACCTGGGTCACTTCTACCCCGGCACCCAGGTCGGGCTTGCCGTCCAGGCCGCTGCCCACCAAGGTGATCTCGCTCTCCCCACCGGCCTTGATGAATGCCGGTTGCACCGCCAGCAGGCGCGCCTTGCCTTCCTTGGCTGCCATGAAGTCCAGGCCACGCTCGTCGTGTTCGGCCTCGAACATGCGGCCTTTCATTTCGCCATCCAGCGCCGCGAATACCTGGCGCAGATTGGTGTCGCCAACCTTGACGTTGCCGCGCCATTCATAGCCGTTGTACAGGATCGCAGTGCCGCTGCCGTTGAAAGGAGTACCGTCGGCATAGGCGCCCTTGACCTCGACCTTGAAGGTGTCGCCCTCCCCGGCCGAAACGCTCATCACACCGCGCACATCGCCCTTGGCCAGCATGTGGCCGCTGAACGCCCACTGCCCCGGCAGCACGTCGGCCTTCGGTTTTGCCTGCTGCCATTCTGCCCAGGCCGGGTTGTCCAGCGGGTAGCGCTTGGCAAGTTCCGGCACCACCTGTTGCAGGGCAAGCGGCAACCAGTCGCGGTCCCGCGCCTGGGCCTGGTATTCGAGTGACGGCCACTGGCCGAGGTGGAAGTTGACCAGGTGCTCCCACTCCTTGGCCGGGCGGCGTTGCAAGGCGACGCGAGCACCAGAGTGGCAGCGGCCACAGGTTTCGCTGAGCTGGGTGTCGAAATGCTCGACCGTGTTCAGCCGGCGCTCCATGGCGTAGCGCACGCCATCGGTTTCGCTGGGCGCCAGGCCCTGCTTGTCGGCCAGGTACTTGACCAGCGTGCGACGGTCGTCGTCGCTGATCTGCAGGCCGTGCATCACCTGCATGCGAGCGATGCTCATCAGCCAGCCTTCCGGCGTTTTACGCTGGTGGCTGATGCGGCTGTAGGTATCGTTGCCTTCGGGGATATGGCACCCCATGCACTTGTTCTGCAACAGGCTCGGGCCCTGCTCGGCCGCCATGGCCTGGGTGCTCAGCAGCGCGGCGGCGACCAGCGCCAGTTTGCCCGCATGCCGCCGGAGTCGAGTCGTCTTCAAGGTCAGACCTCCACGGTTGTTGTTCTTATCGTTTTTCGCACGCTTTGGTACAGCAGGTGTGCATGTGGCAGATGTGATACAGGAACTGTGCCAGTTGCAGTAAAAGCGTGGCCTTTCAACCTCTTAGGCAGTTTGCTGGGGTTGGCCAGCAGCAAGGATGGCCAATTGCAGCGTGCCATTTCGCGACAGGGTGTTTCATCCTGAGACAGGCGCCTGCCATGCAGACCTTCGCGGGCATGCCCGCTCCCACAGGTTAACCATTACCTTGAAGACCTGCGCTGTACCTGTGGGCGCTGGCTTGCCGGCGATTGGCCCTTGAAGCCACTGTTTCACCACGGTCTCACACCGTCTCAATGTGCAACAGCGCACGCCTGCAATCCGAACCTTGCATCACGGCAAAACCCAGTCAACTCAATGCCTTGCTGGCATCTGCCCACCTTGGCACGCCCATTGCGCCTGTGCCCTTTACACCCAATGACAAGAGGCACAGCCCCATGCTTTGTGAACTGCCCATCCTGCCCGCCACCCGCGCCTTTCTCGAACGCAAGCTGAAGATGCGCATCGGCGCCCACTGGCAGGACGCCGCCAGCGGTCGCACCCTGTCGTTCCGCAACCCGGCCACTGGCGAAGTGCTGGGCGAAGTGCCCGCCGCCGACGCCGAGGATGTCGACCGCGCCGTGCGCGCAGCACGCCAGGCCTTCGACGACTCGCCGTGGAGCCGCCTGCGCCCGCGGGAACGCCAAAACCTGCTGTGGCGCCTGGCCGACCTGATGGAGCGCGACGCTCGCCAGCTGGCCGAGCTGGAATGCCTGAACAACGGCAAGAGCGCCGCCGTGGCCCAGGTGATGGACGTGCAGCTGGCCATCGACTTCCTGCGCTACATGGCGGGCTGGGCCACCAAGATCGAGGGTAGCACCGTAGAAGCCTCCATGCCGTTGATGCCCAACGACCAGTTCCACGGCTTTGTGCGCCGTGAGGCCATCGGCGTGGTCGGCGCCATCGTCGCCTGGAACTTCCCGCTGCTGTTGGCCTGCTGGAAGCTCGGCCCGGCCCTGGCTACCGGCTGCACCATCGTGCTCAAGCCCGCCGATGAAACCCCGCTGAGCGTGCTGAAGCTGGCTGAACTGGTAGACGAAGCTGGCTACCCGGCAGGCGTGTTCAACGTGGTGACCGGCACCGGCCTGAATGCCGGCGCCGCGCTCAGCCGCCACCCCGGCGTCGACAAGCTGACCTTCACCGGTTCCACCGAAGTGGGCAAGCTGATCGGCAAGGCGGCCATGGACAACATGACCCGCCTCACCCTGGAGCTGGGCGGCAAGTCGCCGACCATCGTCATGCCCGACGCCAACCTGCAGGAAGCTGCTGCCGGCGCCGCCACGGCGATCTTCTTCAACCAGGGCCAGGTGTGCTGCGCTGGCTCGCGGCTGTACGTGCACCGCAAGCACTTCGACAATGTGGTGGCCGACATCGCCGGGATCGCCAGCGGCATGAAGCTGGGTAACGGGCTGGACCCGGCCGTGCAGATGGGCCCGTTGATCTCGGCCAAGCAGCAGGACCGCGTCACCGGCTATATCGAGCTTGGCCGCGAACTGGGTGCGACCATCGCCTGCGGCGGCGAAGGCTTTGGCCCGGGTTACTTCGTCAAGCCGACGGTGATCGTCGATGTCGACCAGCGCCACCGCCTGGTGCAGGAAGAAATCTTCGGGCCGGTGCTGGTGGCGATGCCGTTCGATGACCTGGACGAAGTAATCGGCATGGCGAACGACAACCCCTATGGCCTGGGCGCCAGCATCTGGTCCAACGACCTGGCGGCGGTGCATAGGATGATCCCGCGCATCAAGTCCGGCTCGGTGTGGGTCAACTGCCACAGCGCGCTGGACCCTGCGCTGCCGTTTGGTGGCTACAAGATGTCTGGCGTGGGTCGTGAGATGGGCGCCGCTGCCATCGAGCACTACACCGAGCTCAAGTCGGTGCTGATCAAGCTCTGATCCTCTGCCTGTACCGGCCTCTTCGCCGCACACAAGCGCACGCGGTCTTTGTAGGAGCAGCCTTGTGCTGCGAAGAGGCCGGCCCAGGCAACCCAAAAACAACAATAAAAAACCATGGAGCCCCCCATGAAGCACACACTCGCCTGCACATTGGCCCTGCTGCTCGCCGCGCCCGCCAGCCAAGCCTACGAGCTGTACAACCAGAACGGCACCACCCTCAACGCCGACCTCGAAGCCCTGTTCGGCACGTTCCATAGCGACGAAAGCTTCAACCAGGCCGGCAACCGCCAACCCGGCAGCACCGCCTGGCAGGAAGGCTACGTAAAATACGGCCTCAGCGGCAGCCAGGCCCTGGCCGATAGCGGGGCCGTGTACGGCGCCTTCAACCTGCTCAGTTCCGCCACCTGGGGCGACGGCGATGCTGCCGGCCTGACCCTGGGCGATGAGCGCCGTACCGCCATCGAAGATTTGTACCTGGGCTGGCGCTCGGCCAACCTGTTCCCGGCGCTGGGCGAAGACGGCGTGGACATTTCTGGCGGTCGCCAGGTGGTGACGCTGGGTGACGGCTTCCTGATCCAGGGCGACCCGGTGAACCTGGGCAAGGTCGACCTGGGCGCCAACTTCGACCGTGGCGGTGCCTACTACCTGGCTGCCCGCAAGGCCTTCGACCGCACCGCCGTGCTGCGCCTGGGCGGCAAACAGGGCTGGCGCGGCGACCTGATGTGGCTGAAGTCCGACAACCACTACCAGGCCGACACCTCGCTGGCGGTGGCCAACCTGGAACACGTCGCCGACGCCGGTACCCTTGGCCTCAGCTGGATCCGCGGCCTGGACGTGGACCAGCGCTACGCGCAGATCATGGGCCTGGAGCACCGCGATGGCATGAACACCGCCAGCCTGCGCGGGCGCGGCAACCTGGGCGTGAAAGACTTGGAACTGGCCGCCGAGTACGTAACCCAGGACAAGACCGGCGGGCGCGAGAATGCCTGGTACCTGGAGGGCAACTGGACCTTCTCCGAACTGCCCTGGTCACCCACCGCCACCTACCGCTACAGCCGCTTCTCCGAAGGTTTCGACCCACTGTTCTACGGCCTGAGCCGAGGCTATGGCACCTGGTTCCAAGGTGAAGTGGCAGCCAACTATGCCGGGCCGTTCAACAAGAACAACCAGGTGCACCACATGGCGCTCAAAGGCAAGCCAAGGGACAACCTGACCGTCGGCGCGCTGTACTTCGACTTCGATACGCTGGACACCGACCAGGGCAACCTCGGCGGGCGGGAGCTGGACCTGTATGTGGAGTGGATGGTCAACGACCACTTGCTGATCAGCCCGTTGGTGGGGTTCTACCAGCCTGAGCGCAGTGCGGCCAATGGCGGTACGCAGCTGGGTGGGACGGACACCGGGACCTATATGCAACTGGTGGTCGGGACCTTCTTCTGATTCAAGATTCTGGGGCTGCTTTGCAGCCCCGGCAACCTCAAGCCAAGCCCTGCTCCATCAGCCACCGCCGCACCATCCTCTGCTGTTCACCCGCAAGCCCCGACAACACCGCCTCAACAGGCCGGCCACTAAGTATTTCCCGCAGTACAGGCGCCAACGCCACGCCCTGCAAATGCCACACCCCCAACGGCTGATCCGGCGTTACCACGACCTCGGCCGCATCCACCAGCCCATCACGCAGCACCGGCCGCCGCTCAACCCGTACTGCTTGCCAATCAGCCGCCTGATGCAGTGGCTGCGTATCCGGCCAGCCCTGGCGCCTGGCCCAGAACGGCTGCCCTGCCCGCCCCTGCTCCTGCCCGTAGAAATCCCGCCCGATACGGGCAAAGCGCAAGAACAGCTGCTCGATCCGCTGCTGGTGGAACTGCCGCGCCAACTCGGCCCGTTCAGGCCTGCGCAGCAATGTATTTATCACCACCGGTGCCTGTAACGCCGAAGATAGCGACTGGAAGATACCGTTGCCCGACAGCGGATCAACGGCCATCGCGGCATCACCCACCCGTATCCAGTCCTGCCCGACACATTCGCCCGCCACAATCGCCGTACTGCTGCGGGCATGCACCTGTGCTGGCACCCGCGCCCTCTCATCGAACAGCTCGGCTACCAGTGCACTCTGACATCGGCGGTCTGCGCAGTAGGCCCCCAGCTCGGACTTACCCGGCAACCCGGCGGCGTCCAGCGTGACTTGCCAATAACAGCGGCCATCCTCCAGCCGCGCCATCCACGCCCAGCCATCCTCCAGGCTTTCCACTGCCGACGCAGGCGCCGTGGGGCTACCTTGCCAGGTATTGAGCAGGCTGACGGTTTCCGGCCCGCGCAGGCGGTCTGCGGCCAGCGGTGCCTGACGGCCTCGAGCCTCAACGAGAAAATCAGCGATCAGTACCTGCCCATCGTCCAGACGAACACGATGACCGCCCTCGTGCACGACCTCGCGCACCCGTCCCTCGACCACACTCACACCCGCACGCTGAAGGTCGTCGCGCAGCGCCCGGTCAAACCGTTGCCTATCCAGCAGAAATTCCTGGTTCATGTGCAGGTGCTGGCCATTCCAGTGCACCTGCCGGGTAGCCGGCATGGCCGCGTGGCCCAAGGCCCCGCCAAGACCCGCATGCCGCAAGCCCTCCAGTACCCGCTGCGAAACCCCTTCCACTGCCGCGAAACGGCGCCATTGCGACACCACCGTCACGGTGTAGCCAAGCCGCCGCAAGCCGATAGCCGTGGCAGCACCTGCAGGGCCGGCGCCCAGTACCACAATGCGCGGTTCAGGCATGGCTGGCACCTCGTCGCTCAGGGCCGGTAAACGCTGCATTGCGGCGTAACCAGTCATAAACCTGCTGGCGGTCCATCCCCGGCTCCTCGCGCATCAGCGCCGCGATCCTGCCGCTCAAGGCTGCGCAACCCAGACTCGCGCCCGCCCTGCCGCCTGCCCCGACATAACCGCCAAAATCCGCCTGCCCGGTGCCCAGCCAGGACCACTGGCCGGGCGCGCAACGGGCATCACCGGTAACCCGGAGCACCCCGGGGTAGCTGGCCGGGTACACCGGCTCACCCTGCGCCGGGCTGGATGCACACAACAGCACGCCAGCCGCCAGCGCTTCGGTACAGGCCTGGTGCAGCACAGGCCGGTCCTGCTGCAACCCCAGGCTGAGGTTGACCAGCGTGGCCCCTGCCTCCACCAGCCACAACAGTCCGGCCGCCACCTGCAAGGCGCTGGTGCTGGCCTGGCCACCAAACACCTGGGCCACCAGCAACGGTACCGGGCCGGCCTCGCGTTGCAAGCCGGCAAGCACCGCACTGCCATGTCCAAGCTGGTCCGGCCGTATTTCTCCTTCACGCAACTGGCCGTCTTCCAGCCAGAAACGGCGGGCACCCAGCAAACCGTTGGCCTGCTCCGGCGAGCAGCCACTGTCGAGGATGCCAACGCGCACGTCAGTGCCCATGCTTGATCACCTCCTGCGGCAGCACCTGCAGCTGGCCGTCATGCAGCTGCAAGTGCAGGTCGGCGTCGGCCAGGGTCGAAGCCCGATGGCTGATCAGGATGCGCGTGCGGCCAGCGAACAGTTGGTCGATGGCCGCAATCACTTCGCGCTCAGTGGCTTCATCCACTGCCGAGGTAGCCTCGTCCAGCACCAGAATCGCCGGGGCTTGCAGTACCGCACGGGCGATGGCAATGCGTTGCTTCTGGCCGCCGGACAACTGCTGGCCACGCTCGCCCAACAGGCTGTCCAGACCCAACGGCAGGCTGTCGACCAGGCTGTCCAGCCGCGCCAGGCGCACCACTCGCTCCAGCTCCGCGCGGCTGGCTTCCGGCACGCCGTAGGCAAGGTTTTGCGCAAGGGTGCCACGGAATAGCACGATGTCCTGGCTGACAACGGCTATGCGACGGCGCAGCGCGGCCAGGTCCAGTTCGCGCAGGTCGGTGCCATCCAGCAGGATGCGCCCGGCGTCCGGGTCATAGAAACGTTGCAGCAGGTCGATGAGGGTCGACTTGCCCACCCCCGAGGCACCGCTGATGGCCACCTTCAGGCCACCCGGCACGCACACCTGCACGTTGTCCAGCACGGCGCCCTGCCGCCCTTCATGGGCGAAGCTCAGCGCCTCAAGGCGCAATTCGCCCGGCCCGTCGGGCATTGGCAGCGGGTTGGCTGCCGGGCGCACGGCCACGGCCTCGCGCTTGAGCTCCATCACCCGCCCCAGGCTCACCGCCATGCGTTGTACCGCCACGTACAGGCCCAGCAGGCTCTGCACCGGGCCTACTGCCATGCCCATGTAGGTGGAAAAGGCGATCAGCGCGCCCAACTGCCAGGTCCCCTGGATAACCCACCAACCGCCGACCAGGAACGCGCAAGCGCGGCACCAGGAGGTGAGCGTGCCGGGGATGGCCTGGGTGAAGAATTCGGTCACCTGCACCTTTAACAGCTGACGCATGTAGCCTTGCCCAAGCTGGTCCAGCCGCCCTGCCTCGCGGCCTTGCTGGCCGGCTGCCTGAATGAACTTCATCGCCGGCAAGGTCTCGACCAGGAACGAAGACACATCCGCCGAACGCTCGCGCAGGCTGCGCACCTCTCGCTCCACCTTGCGCCGCATCCAGCGCAGCCACAGCACCTCGATCGGCACAAGCAACGCCAGCAACAGCGACAGCTGCCATGACAGCATCAGCATCAACGCCACCGCGCCCACCAGGCCAATGACGGCAGATACAGCCGAGAACAACGAATCCACGGCAAACCGCTGGATCTCCGCCACATCGCCATCCAGCCGCGAAAGAATGTCGCCCATGCGCCGCCGCCCATAGAATGTCGGCGACAACTGCTGCAGGTGACGGTACAGGTCATCACGCAGGGCAAACAGGATGCGCCCCGACAACCGCGTATGCAGGTAGCGGTTGACCCCGGCCAGCACCGTGCCCAACAGGCCCGCGCCGATCATGATCGCCGCCATGTGCCAGAGGGTCTGGTAGTCCTTGGCCAACAGCCCCTCGTCAATCAGTGTCTTGACCAGCCAGGGCTGTGCCAGCGCCAGCAGCGAGGCGCCCAGTGACAAGCCGAGCAACAGGCCGATGGCACGCCGATGCGGGCGTACGAAACCATACAGCCAGGCCAACGCCTGGCGCATGAGCGCAGGGTCGCTGGACTCCACCAGCCTTGCGAACAAGGGGCCCATGGTCAGCTGCGCAACTGTTTGAGCTTGCGGTACAGCGTCGCCCGGCTGATCCCCAGTGCCTCGGCCGCGGCGGAAACGTTGCCCTGGTGGCGCGCCAAGGCGCCGCGAATCAACTCCAGTTCGTTGTCCTTGAGGCTGCCGGAGGGCGTCGTGCCGCTGGCCAGTTCGTCCAGCAGGCAATCGGTGAGGTGGTCCAGGGTCAGCACCTGCTCGCCGTCCTCGCGCATGGCCAGCGCCGTGCGCACAACCATTTCCAGCTGGCGGATGTTGCCCGGCCAGTCGAAGCCTTCGAGCAATGTGGCCAGTGCCGGGTCCAGGGTTACGCCACGGGCATCGGCCTTGTCCAGCAGGCCCTGGATGATCTGCGCCAGGTCATCACGCTCGCGCAGCGCCGGCAAGCGCAGTGATACGCCGTTGACCCGGTAGTACAGGTCTTCGCGGAAGTGCTGCTCCTGTACCAGGCGCTTGAGGTCGCGGTGGGTGGCGCAGATCAGCGCCACATCGATGTCCTGCTCGTCACCGGCACCCAGCGGTGCCACCCGGCGTTCCTGCAGTACCCGCAGCAGGCGCGCCTGCAAAGCCAGCGGCATGTCGCCAATTTCGTCAAGGAACAGCGTGCCACCATGAGCCTGCATCAACCGCCCGACCATGCCGCCCCGCCGGGAGCCTGTGAAGGCGCCCTCGCGGTAGCCGAACAGCTCGGACTCGATCAAACCTTCGGGGATGGCGGCGCAATTCACGGCCACAAACGGTTTGTCAGCCCGCGGGCTGGCTTGGTGCAGGGCCCGGGCGACCACTTCCTTGCCGGTACCGGTCTCGCCCAGCAGCAGCACTGGCAGGCCATTGCCCAACCCTTGGCGGGCCATGCGCAGGTTGCGCGCCAGACGTGGATCGCCACCGGCCAATGCATCGAGCGCGGGAGACTGCTTGCCGAGCGTCGGTTTGCTGACTGGCGGACTGCTATTCACCCGGCCATGACGCGGCAACTGCAAAGCACGGAAGTAGAACTCGCCTTTAGCCGTCTGCACACTGCTCACCCCGCCCTGCCACAGGCGTGCAATAAACGCGGGTGAACGTTCGCCGAGCAGGTCCGTACTGTGCCGGCCGATCAGCTCATGGCGCGGCACCTGCAATAGCTGGCAGGCACTGTCGTTGGCCGCCAGCACCTCACCGTCCAGGCTCAACGCCAACAGGCCATGCCAGGCACTGTTGAGGTACTGCGGGCGGCTGTGGAACGCCAGCACCAGTTGCTCTGGGTGGCACAAACCAAACATGCGGCTCTCGATGTTGCCGGCAGCCAGCATCAGTGTCGACAGGCTGTCCTGCGGTTGCGCCATCACCCCTTCACGGGTGATATCGAGCACGCCGATCACTTCGCCACGCGGGTCACGCAGGGGTACCGAGGTGCAGGAAAACGGGCTGAGGCGGTCAAGGTAATGTTCGCCGCAGTTGATCAGCGTAGGCCGGCCTTCCACTACGGCGGTGCCGATGGCATTGGTGCCGCGCAGCGACTCGCTCCAGCAACTGCCCGGGTGCAGGTCGCGCAGGCCCTCGCGCTGCAACACATGCTTCTGCCCTTCGATGGCCAGCACGTTGGCCTCGGCGTCGCCGAGGATGACAATACCGGCCTTGCCCTGGCGTGCTACCAGGTAGTCCAGCTCCGGGGTGACGGCGTCGACCAACAGGCGGTTGCGCTCCAGCAGCATGCGCAGGTCATGGCCCTGCTCCAGGCCCAGGCCGACCTGTTCGCCCTGCAGGCAATCCAGGCCATGGCCCAGGCTGCGGCGCCAGGACGCGTCGATCTCGTCGCGCAGCATGCCCAGCGGTAATTCGCCTTCGCTGGCCAGCTTCAGGCGGGCCTGGCGGGATTCGTGCAGCGGGTCGTGGGCGTTTGTTATTAGTTGTCGCGCCATTTTCTACTCCGGCTGTGCCCCGCAATGTGGCGGGGTACGGGCTTGGGAATTTTCCGCAGTGTGCGGTAGAAAAGGCTGGCCGTCATCTGGTAGTGGATGGATTGGGGTGTAGCTGGCCAGGTTACTTGACGCTGGCGCAATCCCTGTGGGAGCTGGCTTGCCGGCGATCACCGGCGTTGCCGGTGCGATCCACCGCGTCGCCTGCTTCGCGGGCTTGCCCGCTCCCACAGGGTTCGCAGCAAGCCTGAGGACTGCGGTGTACCTGTGGGAGCGGGCGAGCCCGCGAAGAGGCCCTGGAGGTCAATCAGGGATATCGCTCCTTGATTCACTGGAGCCGCCACAAATCGCTGGCCAGCAGACGCATGCATTTAGAGGCAACCAAGAATGGGATGCGTAGCGCCCCCAGCAATGAGGGATATGCAATTTTTAAAATGGCGCTTCTTTAGACCGAGGAAGCACTATCCGACCTGACCTCACTTGTCGGACGGCTATCAAATAATATGCCTTCGTCCGGAAGACTATCTCCATTTGGTTACGTTGAGTGGGCATGTCAAGGAACTGAGAAAAATCATAATCTCTACCCAGCTTAAGACGTGCCATGCTTTTTGTGTATACCGAGAAAATCATAGTTTCTTTATTGTCATACCGTTGAATGCTGCCAGCAATCTTGGTGGGCACTTCAATTTCTGGTGCTGCGTAGAAGCCCGGACCCAAAAACTCACGACCAGGAGTGCCTTGAAATATTGGATCAAGGTTAGCCTGCAGACTTTTCAGATTTTCAGACGCACTCGCGTGCAAACCAACCATGTCCCACTCTTTTACAATTTCATCATCCGAAGGCCTGTCAAGAAGTGCCGGCATCGACGCCCGCCTTACCCTTGACCGGCCGGCCTTGTATAAAAACCCCGTAACAATTCTGAAATACCTCGCTTTTCTGAAATTCCTTGGAAATATAGGCCACATTTGATGCCCGCTCGGATCTTGCCGATTCACTGGATCTCCTGCACAGTAACAATATGCATTTATCCCACCTCTTCCGAACGGACTTAGATTGTCAGGAGAACTGAAGCGCATTAAAGTCGGATAAAAATTCCGATAACCATTCCCCAGCAAGTAACCTTCAGTCACCTGCTCTTGCCGCTCACCATTGAAGCCCAATACGCGTGACACGCCCACCTCACGATCACAGTAGCCATAGGGTGAATACGTCACCTCCTGGCTCTCAGGGGCTAATCGAGGTGTACCAGAGAAAGGCTGCCGAGATTGGCATTCACGTGCATTCATACCATCTAGATTGTCGCCCGCCATTAGCCTGTACCGAAAGCCATCTTTAGCGTAACAGTCGCATATGAAATTTGAAGTGCGCTACTGGCAGAAGCATCAGTTTTCATTCCAGTAAATTCATGCTAACCCGTCGCCACCTTCCGCCCGCACGAACGGCAAACAACAATGTACGCAGGTTGCGTAGACCGCGAATGAATGATTGCGTCGCCTGCACCGGCCTCTTCGCGGGTAAACCCGCTCCTACGAGGGACCGCGTCAAGCCTGAGGCCAGCGCTTGTGGGAGCGGGCTTACCCGCTTAGAGGCCCTCCAGACCAATCACGGCTGCTGATTCTGGCTCAGGTACTTGTCCACCGTAGCCTTGCCCTCCCCCGCATCCCCCGCCACCTGCCACAGCCGCCGTTCAATCCCCTGCGCCAGCAAGTGCCCCACCGCCGACTCAATCGCCGACAGCACGCACAGCTGTGCCGGTTCATTGGTGGTGTAGCCCACCTCGGCTTCCAGCAGCTTCTTGAACTCGATGAACTTGAACACCCCGGCACTGCGGCCGACCGAATAGATAGTCTTGCTGGTCATCACATTGGCCAGCACCTGCCCGGTGCGCACATCCACCGCACGCAGGTTCACGGTCACCTGATCCACCCGGTACTCGCGGGAGATGTCTATCCCCAGGTAGCGGGCCCCCTCGCCGCCACTGCGCACGTTGGTGTCATAGGCGATGATGCCGCCCTCCAGCATCAGGTTAGCGGCCTGCAGCGGTGGCAGTTCGCCCATGATGTTCTCGGCTACATCCGGCTTTTTCTGCGAAGCACGGATGATCTTGCGCTCGGTCAGCAGGTTCTGCAGCCCTTCACGCTCCAGCACCACGAACCAGCCGCTGGCACTCAAGGCGTCCATCAGCATGCTGGCCGCGCCCTGGGTGACGCTGGTGGAGAATGAACTGGCCGGGGTGGGCTTGTACTGCCCGGTCTGGTCGCGGAAGCCGTACACCACGGCCATCAGCCGGCCTTTGGGCCGTGGCATGTTGATCAGGTCGTAGTAGGTCGAGGCCCGAGGGGTCAGGGTCGGGGTTTCCGAGTCCTGTTCGGCCGACATGGGTTCGCGCAGGCTGCAACCCGTTTGCAGGCCCAGGGCGGTGAGGATCAGCAGCGTGCTCAGCAGACGTTTCATGGTGTTCTCTCCCCAACATAAAAGCCCTTCCCTCTCAGGGGTTCAGGCCGCTGACCTCAATGATCGAAATTTCTCCTGTGGCACGATCGGTGACCTTGATGCTCAAGGCCCCGGAATCGTCGATGACGTCGATGAGAAACGCATCGGTCGCCATGCTGCCGGTGCTGCCGTTGCTGATGTTGTCCAGCAACTGCGACAACATCCGCGACTCCAGCTGGTTGCTGAAGCGCTCCAGGGCCGTGGTGCCGGTAAAGGCCGAGGCACGGTCCTTGAGGTCGGGGTCGTCGTAATCGTTTTGCGCCTGGGCGTTGTTCAGCAGCCAGGTGCCGTTCAACGGGTTGCCGCCAAAGGCCGGGTTGACCGGGGTGTACACCAGCTCGGTGGCCTGGGCAGCGCAAGCGCTGGCCAGCAGGCAGGCGGCGATGCAACGTGGAATGCGGTGGTTCATAGCTCGTCCCTCTCCAAGTCGGTGGTGTCCTGTAGCAGGCGTTGCAGCTTGCGTTGAATGATTTGCTGCTTGACCAGGTCGGCGGCTGCCACGGCCTCGTCTTTGAGCTCGGTGGTGTTTGGTGGCAGGAAGCGGCGGTACATCACCTCACGCTCGAACTCCACGGTGACCAGGCTGCCCCAGCGGGCATCCGGGCGTTCGCGTACCACCAGGTTGAAGTCCAGGCGGCTGGTGGCGCGCAGGCGGTCGGCGAAGTAGTAGTAAAAGTCGTGGCCGATGTGCGAAATGGTGTTGTCGACGATGAAGCCCTGCATCTCGTCTTCGTCCCCGGCCTTGGCCGAAGTGGCCAACGCCAGCAGCAGGCCCAGGCACAGCGCAGCCAAGGTATTCATGGCGTGTCTCCCGGGCCGCTGTGGGTCTGCACGCCGCCGGCGCTTTCACTGAAGGCCTGCTCGGCGACGAACTGCCAGTCGCTGTAGTGTTCCAGCCCTTCGAAACCGCTCCATTCGGCGCTGAAGCCACTGCGCTTGAACGGAGTAGCGTCCGAGCGGCTGTACACGCCGGTGATGCGGCCGTCGATTGCACGCAGCAGGCCCCACTCGTCGCTGTTGGTGATGGGGTCGGGGTACAGCCGACGAATGTGCCGCTGGGCCTGAGGGAAGCGGTTGTCCTGCAGCAGGTCGGCCAGCGCCTGCGGGTATTGGGCCAGGCCCGGCGAGGCACGGTAGTAGCTGCGCAAGGCTTGGGCGTACTGGCTGCCCACCCACAGCAACTGGTGCTCGCGATCACGCTGGGCGGCGCTGGCCCAGATCGTGCCAGTGGCGGCCAGGGCCACACTGCTGACCGCAATCAGCAGCAGCACGCCCAGGTAGGTGAAGCCACGCTCGGCCTTACCACTCAGCGAAGAGGCTGCCATCACGCGCCCTCCCTGTGGCACCGCTTTTGATATCGGCCACGCCGCCGGCCACGCCCTCGGGCGGTGGCACCAGCTGCCAGGCATCGCTGCGCTCGGTGATCGGGTCGACCGGGGTATTGCGCAGGTAACGTTGCTCAACCAACTGCTCCAGCGAGTCCGGGTAGTGACCGGTGTCGCCGTAGTAGTGGTCCAGCGACTCGCGCAGCACCGCCAGGCTTTGGCGCAGGGTGGCTTCGCGGGAGCTTTCCAGGCTGTTGAAGTAGCGCGGCATGGCGATGGTCATCAGCGTGGCGATGATCGCCATGACCACCAGCAGTTCGATCAGGGTGAAGCCTTTGCTGCGTTTCATGGCTGTCACCATTGCCCGTAGGGGATGCTGTTGAGGCCTTTGCCACGGGCCCTGGAATACACGTCGAACACATCTTCGCCTTCGCGCGGGTTGTCGGGGCTGCTGTCATAGGCGCGCAGGCCCCAGCCGCCTTGGTCTTCATCCTTGGCCGCCAGCAGCGGGTCATGCGGGATGCGCCGCAGGAAGTAGAACTTGGCACCCTTGGCGCTGCGCACATCGCGCACACCGTCCACCAGCACCTGCAGGTTCGGCGGATAGCCGCTGGCGTCCAGGCGCTTCTCGATGTAGCCAGCGTCGAAGGCCCGCTTGTAGGCGTCGATGGCATCTCGAATCTGGTACAGCGCCTCGCGCAGTTGCTGTTCCTTGCCGCGGCGCACCACGGTTTCGGTCAGTGGCGCGGCCATGCTGGCCAGCAGCCCGAGCAGTGCCAGGGTCAGCACCACTTCGATCAGGCTGAAGCCCTGCATGCGGCGCCGGGCTTTCATGGCCGTGGGCTCCCGTTGGCCGGGGCCACTGCCATCTGGCTGTCCACGACCGGTGCGTCGGTAGCCGGCGCGTTGCCGGGCACGTCCATTGGCGGTAGCGGGGCCATCTGACGTACCTGCATGGCCGACTCGGTGCCGGTGGAGAACTCCATGTCCGACGGGCTCTGGTACGGCAGGTTGCGCACGATGCGCGGGGTAATCGCCAGCACCAGCTCGGACTTGCTCATGTCGTCCTTGTTGCTGCCGAACAGCCGGCCCAGGCCGGGGATGTCACCCAGCCCCGGGATCTTGTTGCCGCTGGCGTTGTGGTCGTTGCGCACCAGGCCGGCCAGTACCTGGGTTTCGCCATCGTGCAGGCGCAGGGTGGTCTGGGCATTGCGGGTGTCGACCTGGACCGGGATGGTGCCCTGGCGGGTAGCCTCCAGCGGGGTGGCGTTACTGACTTCCAGGGCCACCTTGATCGCCACTTCGTTGTTCAGGTGCACGGTGGGTTGCACTTCAAGCTTGAGACCCACGTCCAGGTAGGTGACGCTTTCAGTGATCACCGGGCCCTGGGTGGACGGCACCGAAGTGGCGCTGATGATCGGCACTCGCTGGCCGATGTGAATACGTGCCTGCTCGCGGTTGCTGACGCGGATCACCGGGCTGGCCAAGGTGTTGATGTCTTTGTCCGAGGCATTGATCTTGGCCTGCGGTGCCGGCCCGATGCTGATGCGGCTGGAGTCGATGCCCCTCAGCTGGTCGAGCACGCTGACCGGTTTGCCGTCGGAAGTCAGCACGCCGAACGTGTTGGGCCATTGCAGGCCAAGGTCGAGGATGCGCGAGGTGGCCACTTCCATCACCTCCACTTCCAGCACCACTTCGGGGTTGGACTGGTCCTGCGACTGCAGCAGCTTTTCGGCCATGCGCACGGCATCGGGGGTGTCGCGCATGGTCAGGGTGTTGAGGCGCTCGTCGACGAACACGTCGCGGGTCTTGAGCATGGTCTTGACCATGTTCAGCGCGGTGTTGGCGTCGATGCTGGTCAGGTAGAAGGTGCGCATGACCAGTTCCTGGTAGTCCTTGGTCTTCTGCGGCGAGTCGGGGTACACCATCAGGGTGTTGTCGTTGACGATCTTCTGGCGCAGCTGGTTCTGCTCCAGCAGCAGCGCCACGGCGTCTTCGATGCGCACTTCACGCACGAAGATGGTGGCCTTCATGTCCGGGCGAAGGTCTTTGTCGAAGATGAAATTGATACCGGCGACCTGGGACAGCACTTCGAAAATGGTCTTCAGGTTGGCATCACGAAACTCCAGGGTGACCGGCCGGTCCAGCTTGCTGCGCAGCTGCGGGAAGGGTTGCGCGGTGCGCGCCTGGACATTCTCGATGTCGCTGCGCAGGGCCATGCCCTTCTGGTTTTGCGGGTCCAGGCGCAGCACTTCGCGCATGTAACGCTCGGCGCCGAACAGGTCGCCCTGGCGCAACGCTGCCTGGCCCAGGGCCACGCGCTCGTCGAGGGTACGGATCAGCTCCAGCTGGCGCGTACCTTCCTGGGCGCGGCGGTTGTTGGGCTCCAGGGTCAGCACCCGGCCATACCCCATGCGGGCGTTGGCAAAGTCATGGCGGATGCGGTCGGCATCGGCCTGGGTGATCAGCGCCTCGACTGCGGCCTGACGGCTGTGGGCCAGGGCGATGTTCAGCTCGGTATCACGCGGGTCGTCGCGCAGGGCTTCTTCCAGCCGGGCGATACCGGCTTCGTACTGGCCCTCCTTCATCAGCTGGTCGCTGTCCTTGCGTACCGCGCTGGAGCCGCAGCCGGCAATGGCCACGCACAACGCCAACAGCAGGAACGGAGCAGGCTTGCACAGCTTTGACGACTTCATGGTGCGCTCCCGACAGACAAGGTCTGCGACTGGTGCAAAGGCAGGTAGACCAGGCTCAGCTCGCTGGCCGATACCCGATCGAGGCGATACGTGTCTTCGATGACGTCGCCCTGGCGCACGACGTAGAGTTTTTCGCCGCTCTGCAGGAAGATCTGCAGGTCGTTGTCGTTGCCCATGCGGCCGATGAACTGGAACGGCAGCTCCGGGGCGGTCGGCGCTGTGGCCACGATGGGCGCGACAGCCACGGGTTGTTCGGTGACGGTGGCCAGGGCTTGGGGTTTGGTCCATTGCTGGGTTGGGAACAGATCACGGGAGGCCTGTTCCGGCCCTTTCGCGGCGGTTCGGCGCCCCGACTCGCCCGCTCCCATCGGATTTGTGAGTGCCGCAGAACCTGTGGGAGCGGGCGAGCCCGCGAAGGCCGCAACGCTATCTTCCTGGTCAAACCAGTGCCCTGGTGCCCAGGCGAGGACTGCGCTCACGCCGAGGAAGCTGGCCCAGATGACTGCACGTTGTGTGTTCATCATGACCTCGACAGGTAAAGGGTCATGCGCAGGCGGGCATTCAGCTCGCTGTCGCCGATGCGTTTGCGTTGCAGCTCGAGGTCTTCCAGCACCAAGGTCGGCAGCTGCTTGAGCAGGCCTTTGATAAAGGCGCGAATCTGCGGGTAGCTGCCGCGCACCGGCAGCACGATCTGGTAGCGAGCCAGCTGGGTCTTGGGATCGACGCCCAAGGCGTACTCACCGCGCGCCAGGCTGATGTGCTCGGCACTGGCCAGGTGGTAGAGGCGCTCGATCAGCTCGCTGGCCTGGGGCTGCCCCGGCAGTTGCTGGCGCAGGCTGTCGAGGGCCTGCTGCTCGGGCTTGACGGCGATCTTCACCTCGCCACGCTTGACCCGCCCGACCTGAACGCTGGCGTCCGCTTCGGTGGCGCGCAGTTCACGCACGCTCTGCCACTGCGGCAGCACCCCGGCGCACACCACGCCCAGCGCCAGCACGCCCACGGCGACGGCGGCCAGGCCAACCGGGCCGACGCGGCGCAGGCGTTCCTGGAGGATGAGGCTGTTCAGCGATTCAAGGGCGCGCATGGCCAGTCTCCCAGGTGGCGGTGAGAGTGAAGCGCACCGGGTGCTCGGGCTGCGCGGCCAACACCTCATGGTTGAGCAGCGATACATCGCTGAGCTCATCGCTGGCTTCCAGGCGCTGGTGGTACTGCAGCATCGCTTCCAGGTTGCGTGCCTCCGCGGCGATACGGACCTGGCCTTTGCGCGCGTCCGGGGTCAGGCCGAGCAGCGCCACATCGTCCTGCGGCATGGCTTCGAGCATGGCGAACAGCTGCTGCCAGGGGCGTTGCAGTTGTTGCGACACGCTGCGCATCTGGGCCAGTCGCTCGGCCTGCTCACGGCTGGCAGCAGTACTTTGCGGGGCCACGGTGGCCGGGCGGCGGCCCAGTTGCAGCTCCAGGCTGTGCACGCTGGCCTCAAGGTCTACCTGCTCGGTCTGCAAATGCTGTTGCAGCAGCACCAGGCCGGCGACCATGGCGCAGCCCAGGGCCAGCAGCGACCAGGCCAGTGGGCCGCTGCGCCGGGGTTGGAATTCCAGTTCAAGGCGGCGCATGTCAAGCCACCGCCCGCCACATGGCGCACAGCGGGTCGGCTTCGCTGGCCGGCTGGCACAGCTGCACCGCCGCCAGTTGCGGCACGTCGCCCCGGCCCGGGGCATGCAGGTACACCCGTGGCAGGTGCTCGCCATACAGCTCGCAGGTGCGCTCGATCAACGCTTGCAGGGCCTGGTCGCTGTCGGCGCAGCCTTGCGTCAGCACTTGCTGCCAGGCGCCGCCAGCGGCCAGCAGCAGCACGCTGCGGCGCGGCTCGGCCAGCACGAACAGGAAGTCGCCCTGCTCCAGCTGCGGCGAGCAGCGGTTATAGGCAGCCATCAGGTACGGCTGCACCGAGCGCAGGCTCAGGCGGGTTTCCCGGCCCAGCCCCTGCAACCGTTGCAGCAGGGCTTCGGGCAGCGCCGTGGCGATGCGGGCGGCACCGGCAGGCTCAGGCGACAGCACGATACGCCAGTCGTCCAACGGCTGCCCGTAGAGGTTTTCGAAGCAGGCCCGGGCATAGGCGTCCAGCTCGCGCGGGTGGCCGATGGCATCACTCCAGGGCACCAGGCAGAAGCGGCTGTAGCGGGCCGACAACAGCACCCGCAACCGGGCGCCACGTACAGCATGCTCGGCCAACAGCCCGGCCAGCGCGTCGACCGCGGCGTCCCAGGCAGGCTGGGCGGCGTCGCAACTGAACTCGCGGCTGCCCAGCCACTGGTGTTGGTGTTTGTGCCAGCAACCCAAGCCGACACCCTCGGCGCCGACCACGGCACAGAAACGATCAGATGAATGTGACACGGTTGATCTCCTCAAGTGTGGTACGGCCATCGCGGACCAGGTCCAGGGCCGAAGCCCGCAGCAGGCGCAGGCCGCGCTGGCAGGCGAGGGTCTTGATTTGCGAGAGGGGGCGGCGCTCGACGATCATCTGCCGCAGGTCGTCGTCCAGGTGCAGCAGTTCGGCGATGGCGCTGCGGCCGCGAAAGCCGCTGCCCCGGCACTGGCCGCAGCCCTGCACGCGGACGAACTTCCAGCCGGCCACGCCCTCACGGGTCAGGCCCGAGCCATACAGGGTGTCGTCATCCACTTCGCAGGGGCTGGAGCAATGGGTGCAGGCCAGGCGGATCAGGCGCTGGGCCAGCACCGCGTTCAGCGCGGAAACAAAGCTGTAGGGGTCGACCTGCATCTGGCTGAAGCGGCCGATCACGTCGAATACGTTGTTGGCGTGGATGGTGGTGAACACCAGGTGGCCGGTGAGCGCCGACTGCACGGCAATTTGCGCGGTGTCCGGGTCGCGGATCTCACCCACCAGGATCTTGTCCGGGTCGTGGCGCAAGATGGAGCGCAGGCCGCGGGCGAAGGTCAGGCCTTTCTTCTCGTTGACCGGGATCTGCAACACGCCGGGCAGTTGGTACTCGACCGGGTCTTCGATGGTGATGATCTTGTCCACGCCGTGGTTGATCTCGCTGATCATGGCGTACAGGGTGGTGGTCTTGCCGCTGCCGGTGGGGCCGGTGACCAGGATCATGCCGTAGGGTTCGGCAGCCAGCCGGCGCAGCGCGCGCAGGGTTTCGTCGGCAAAACCCAGGGCCTGCAGTTGCACGCCGCTGACCCGGTCGGACAAGTCCTGCTTGTCGAGCACCCGCAGCACGGCGTCTTCGCCAAAGATGCTGGGCATGATCGATACCCGGAAATCGATTTGCCGGTCGCCCACGGCAACCTTGAAGCGGCCGTCCTGGGGCACGCGTTTTTCGCCAATGTCCAGTTCGGCCATGACCTTGATGCGCGAGATCACCTGGTCGGCGAAGGCACTGCCACTGGCCTTGCCGGCGCCGTTGAGCACACCGTCGATGCGGTACTTGATGGTCAGGCCCTGGCCGGTCATGCCCAGGTGGATGTCGCTGGCGTGCAGCTTGAGGGCGTCGTACAGGGTGGAGTTGACCAGCTTGACCACGCGGCTCTGGTCTTCGCTGATGCTGGCCAGCGAAAGGCGTTGCAGCGGGTCGCCTTCGCTGCTGGCCTCGGCGTCATGGTCAAGGGCATCGACGGCGTGGAAGCTTTCTTCGTGGCGGGCAAGGAAGGTGGCCAGTTCGGCGGCGTGGGCCAGGTACAGCGGCGCGCCTTGCAGTACATCATCGATCCAGGCCAGGCGAGCGGGGTCGAAGGGGTCGGCGAACACGCCCAACAGCTGGCCGCCCTGCTCGATCAGCACGAATTCGCGCTTCAGGCACGCAGCTAGGCTGACCTTGTCAAAGCGTGGGCTGCTCGCCAGCAGGGTGTGGCTGTCCAGCACCTGGTAATGCAGGGTCAGGCCAAGGCGACGGGTGAAGGTGTCGGGGTTGTCGCAAGCAAGGCGTTCGAGGCAGTTGAGCAGGCGCTCGTCGCTGGCTTGCAGACGGGCCTGGGCCAGCAGGTCGCGGGGGTAGGCTGAGACTGGTGCATCGAATGCTGCTGGCATGGCCTGCGACTCCGCTCAGGGGGCGCGTCGCAGGCTGGCTCAGCCAGGGGTGCGGGCGCCGCTATTCCCCTGTGAGCAGTTGATCGTCGTCGGGCCCTGGTGGCTTGGCGCCATTACGGCGGCGGTCAGCCAACACCCAGCTTCCATCGTACAACTGCAGGGGGAACGATTCGTTCCTGTTCTGGCGTCGTTCGACGAACCCTTCAGCCGGGTTGTCCGTGGCCCTGCGCCGGCGCTCGATGCCCATCAGGTCGAAGATTGCACGGGCCAGTTCCACCAATGGGAACGGCTTGAACAGGACATGGCTCACACCCAGCTCCGCGGCCCGCTCACGCACCTCGACGGTGGGGTGGGCGGTGATCAGCATGAAGTGGCACTGCCTGTTCTTGCGTACAGCCTCCAGAACCTGAAAACCTTCCATGTCGGGCAAGCGGTAATCCAGCACGATCACTTGTGGCGCCAGGCGCTCAGCCTGTTCGATACCACTAGCACCGTCGTGGGCAACATGAACTTCCAGGCCTTGCGCCTGCAAGTACGCTTGCAGGTTCTGCGCAAGGGTCTGTTCGTCATCGACTACCAATACTCTGTTCACCAAGGTCGACTCCCAAGAACTGCCCGGTTTCCCGGTCTGCGAAGTGCGCCCTTGTACAGGCTTGAGCAGGCTTCGTGCCAGGCGTGAATAGTCATGTTGCACCGCTGTAAGCCATTGATTTGCAAAAGGTGCCAGCCAGCACCCAACACACGGCGGGCAGGCACACCCGCCCGCTTCCCCACAACCGGGGAAACTGATGGCACATTGCCAAACCCTAATTCCCCAGCATTGGGGGGAACGCCACCAGGGGCTTCAGTCAGCGATCTCCACTTTAGCGGAATTGCGCAAACGTTGGCGCACGGACTTGCGCGCTTGCGCCTCGCGCTCACCGATGAGCGCGGCCCTGGCCAAGACCAGGCCCTGTTCGTGTATGACCGAAGGGTTAACACTTTGGTTCTGCGCTCCTTGCAGTGTTTCTCGGTTGGCATCATAGAATGCTTGCACTTCGGCCGGGCTCGGCGCGTCGACTGCGCTGAGCTGGGCATACACCTGCTGGGCCGCCATATCTTGCCGGGTGTACTCAGTGTACTGCGCCCTGTCAAAGCCCGCCTCTGCCAGACGCCGTTCGAAAATTGCCGGGCTGCCGAACGCAGCTTCTACCTCGCCGACATGCGCCGACACCTGCGCGTCGCTGATGGCGATGCCTTGTCGCCGCGCCTCCTGCCACAGCAGCTCCTTGTCGATCAGCTCATCCAGCGCCTGATCGCGCAGGCGCTTATAAAGCCCCGGGTTGCGGATGCTGGTCACCGCGCGGCCCTGGGCGGCCAGGTATTCGCTGAAATAGCGCTCCAGGCGCGTCAACCCAATCTCCACGCCATTGACCCGTGCAGCAGGTACATCGGCCCAGCTCGCCTTGGCCATTACCAGCAACAGGCACAGCAACACAATACGCATGGCAACCTCCACTCAAAGGCTGTCCGGCACCGGCCGGTAAGGGGTAACTGCGGTGAAACGCGGCCCGGGCAGGGCCACCGCCACTACATGGGCACCGGCCATGCCCTGACGGCGACCGGGGCCAAAGCCCAGCGCCGGGGTCAGGCCGGTAGACACATCGTGCAAGCCTTCCAGTGCGCCGATCAGTTGTTCACGGCTGGCATCACGGCCAATCTGTTTCAGCGCTTCGCTCAGCAGGCGCAGGGCGCACAAGGTATTGACCTGCAACGACGCCTGGCGTGGGTCCAGGCCCTGGCGCTGCTGCAGCCCGGCGAGGGTGGCCATGCCCTGCTCGGTCCAGTCTTCGGGGACATAGGGGTAGGCCAGAAACACCCGTTGCGACCATTGCTCGGGCAAACGCGCCACGGCGCCGGCCACCTGGCCGGACGCAGCGAACAGGTAGGGCTGGCGGCCTGCGGCCTGCAACGCCGTCGCCAGCTCGACAAATGCCTGGGCGCGGCCAAGGAAGACGATGCCCTGCCCGTCCACGGCCTGGCCCTCGAAGGCCTCGATGGCGGGCGGCGCCCAGCCTTCCTGCAACAGGCGCTCACGTACCTGCTTGGCCGCCTCTGCCTGGTCGCTGCCGGCGTACACCACGCGCAAGTCGCCCGGTGCCAGGCCCAAACCTGCACGGGCGTGGCCCGCCAGGCTCAGCAATTGCGCAGGTAAGCCGGGCAGCGGGTCGAAGATCTGCGCGCTGCCGCCGCTGCGCGGGGTACTGCCAATCAGGGGTACATTCTGTGGTGCCAGCAAGGTTGTCAGGCGCGGGTCGAGCATCGGTGCCAAAGGCGAAATCAGCGCGAACACACGCTCCTGCTCCAGCAACTGCTGCAAGGCCCGCTCGGCGCTGGCCGGGTCGAACCCAGGGTCCAGCACAACCAGCTCCAGGTGCCGCCCATGAATGCCGCCTTGCTGGTTGAGTTGCGCTACCCCGTCTTCCAGTACCGCACGTACCACCTGCCCGGCTTCGGCCAGCGGGCCGGACGCCGGCAGCAAGGTGCCCAGGCGCAGTACGCCCTCCTCTATACCGGGGTCGCGTTCCTCGGCCAGGCGTTTCAGGTAGGCCGTAAGGTTGCGCTGGTCGGCCATGGTCAGTTCGAAGCGTGGCATGGCCGGGTCCAGCCGATTGCCCGCCGGGTCTACGCCATGCTGGATGGCCCGGGCAAGGCTGCGCTCGGTATACGCCGGGTAGCTGCGGCCATTGGCTTCGCGTGCGCCCTGGCCTTGTGCCAGGCGTTGCCAGTCCAGGTTGGGTGGGCGCACGCCGCCTTCGGCCCGGCCACGGCCGTCGTTGCCGTGGCAGCTGGCGCAGGGCAGCACGCTGGCGGGCACACTGATGTCGCTGGCACCGACCCGGGCCTGCAATTGTGCATCGCTGCTGGAGACGCCCTCGCGGTAGAGGCGTTTGCCGGCTTGTTCGTGTTCGGTCAGGTCCAGGGCTGAGGCAAAAGGTGCCATGCCCAGCAAGCATGCCAAGCAGATCGAAAGCCCAGTGCGAATACCTGTGGGAGCGGCCTTGCGTCGCGAAAGGAGCGCGCAGCGCTCCCCGCTTTCTGGGTTGAGGCTGCCATTGCCGGGGCTGCTGCGCAGCCCTTTCGCGACGCAAGGCCGCTCCCACAAAGGCTGCCCTCTCAGTCGTTGACTCCACGGTGATCGCACCATGGCAATCACCGGCCTGCCAAGGGCTGGGTCAGCAGTTGCATGCGCTGGGCTATGGCCGCCGGTGGTGCATCCGGGCGGATCTTGCTCCAGCGTTTGCCCGCCACATCGCCGGCAATCAGCTGCGTGGAGTGCTGCTCGGGGCTGGGCAGGAACTGGCCAATACGGCCAAGCACCAGGTCGACATTGGCCTTGTCACCGGTCAGGAACAGCCAGTTCGGCCCATCAACCCCCTGCTTGGCGGCAAACGCCTTGAGTGCTTGCGGGGTATCGTTGAGCGGGTCGCTGCTGATCGACACAAAGGTCACCTGGCTGGCCAGTTGCTGGCCCATGGCCTCGCGCACTTCGCGCAGCTTGCGGGTGATCAGCGGGCAGGCGTCGGTGCAGTGGGTGAAGATCACGTTCAGCATCACCACCTTGTCCTTGAGCACATCGCTGTAGAACCGCAGCTCGCGGCCGTTCTGGTCTTTCAGCACGGTATCCGTGAACCAGGTCTGGGCATCGCGGGTGCCGCCGCCACTGGTCATCGCCTGGGGGGCGGGCTGTGGCTCGGGGGCCTGCTCCAGGTGGCCTTCGTGGGCGAACGCCACAGAAGCGAGAATCCACAGGCAGCCGCCCAGCACCAGCCAGTCGAAAGCGCGCATGCCGCCGCGGCGGGAGGTAACAGAGCTCATGGTTGCACCTCATGGTGGTCGGCAATGGCCGTACTTTTGGCATGCACCCGGCGGGCGCTGAGACGGTTGATTTCTTCAATCAGTACGGTGGGGTCGGTGAAGCCGTAGTAGCGGGTCCAGTGCCCGCTGCGCCCGTCACCCACCAGGATCAGCGGCGGGTGCTGGCTGAGGTCGGCGCTGAAGCTGCCCAGGCCCTTGAGGGTTTCGGTGACAGCGTACGGGGTGCCGGTCAGCCAGCTCCAGCCTGGCCCCTTCTGGAAGGCCTTGGCGTAGTCTTGCAGGCGCTTGGCGTCGTCACGCTGCGGGTCGACGCTGATCGACACCATGTGGATTTCTTCGCCTACCCGGCCACCCAGCTGTTGCTGGACCTTGCCCATGATCGACGACACCACCGGGCACACCGTGGTGCAGCTGGTGTAGATGAAGCCCATGACCACCAGGTGGTCACCGACCAGGTCCTTCTCCAGGCGCACCGGCATGCCGTCCTGGTTCAGCAGGGAAACGTCGGCAAAACGTACACTGGTCTTTTCCTGGCGCGCCGCCGGTGGCTGTTCGGCGCCCTTGTGATCGTGGCCGGCGTGGGCCAGGGCGAGGTTGCTGGCCAGTGCCAGGCTCAGTGCCAGCAGTTGGAAAGAATGCTTGGCGTTCATCGCACACTCCTCATTTCAGTCTGGGAAGCGTTGGTTGCTGTGGCCGGCAGGATGCGCAGGCTGGTGTAGTTTTCTTCGGCAAACTTGCGTCCCAGCGATGGCGACTGCACATGCAGGTACCAGGCGCCGGCTTCGGGCAGTGTCAGGGCTGCCTGATAGACGCCCTCACCCACTTCCTGCAACTGCAGGTTGCGCGGCATCGACGACGGCGCCAGGAAGTAGCGCAGGCTCAGGTCGTTCAGGCCCAGCCGTGGCTGGCCGTCGTCACCAACGATACGCACCCGTGCGGTAATGGCGCTGTGCTGCGGCATTGGTTGGTCCAGGCCGATGAACTCGGCATGCGCGGCCTTGCGCTTGCCGGCATTGGGCGCTTCGGCGACATCGGCGCTGAAGCAGTGGATGATCTGCGGCTGGTTGAGCAGGAAGGCCACGTCGAACTTGCCGGCAGCGGGCAGTTTCACCGTCGAGCCGTACACCCCGGGCGCCACCTCGCGCAGGCTGCGGTCGACGACGATGGCGGCGCGGGCCTGGTGGCCACGGTTGTTGTAGCCGGACATCGGCGCGTTCATGCCCTCGGCGTAGAAGTAGGTGGTGTTGTCCACCGGGTTGACCACAAACACCGAATTGTCATCACGCGACACCGACAACCCCTGGGCCAGCGGCAGGTCACCGGCCTGGCGCGGCGCTGCAGGGCCAGCCTCGAAGCCCTGCACGATCGGCGGGCGTCCTTCGCCCAGGCTGGACAGGTTGATCATGGTCACTTTCGGCGAGGCCAGACCACGCACATAGGCATAGCCCTTGGTAAAGGTCAGCTGGTAGGGTTCGGCCGCTACCGGGATGTGGTGGATCAGCTTGTCGGTACTGGCATCGATCACCAGTGCCTGGTTCTCAAGGGTGTTGAGCACCACGCCGTAGCGCCCATCGCTGCTGAAGCGCATCGGCCCCAGGCCCTGCTCGGCCTTGACCATATGGCGCAGCTCGTGGCTGTGGGCATCGAACACCCGCACGCTGCCTTCCTCGCCATCGACCACGTAAACGGCCTGGGACAGCGCCGAGTAGCTGACCGACAGCGGGTGCGGGCCAACCTTGATGGTTTTGGCAAGGCGCATTTGCGGGATATCAATGACGCTCAGGGTGCCGCTGTCGCGGTTGCTGACGTAGGCAAACCGCGAGTCGGCGCTGAAGGCAATTTCGTGGTGCCCGGTGCCGGTGTTGAAGCTTTTCAGGGTGGTACGCCCTGGCACGTCGATCACCGTCACCCCACCCTTGGCCGGGTCACTGCTGTTGTTGCCCACCCACAACCGGTGCTGGTCGGGTTGCAAGGCCACGCGCAGCGGCTGGTCACCGGCGTCCAGGTCGGCCACGCGGGTGAAGGTTTCGGTATCGATCACCGCCACCTTGCCGCGCTCGGGGATCGACACGAACACCTGCTTGTCGTCGCTGGTGGCCACCCAGTCCATGGGCCGCCCGGGCAGGTCGATGCGGGCCATGGTGCTGGTCACGCCGCCCACCGAAACGGTCGGGTCGATCACCGTCAGGCTGGCGTCGTTGTTCAGCATCAACAGGAAGTAGCTGTTCAGGTCGAGCAGCGGCCGGGCGCCGATGCTGCTCTTGAGAAACAGCGCAACCCGCGCCTTGCAGCTTTGGTTGCGGTCGCCTATCGGCGCCGACTGCGCCGGGTCGATCCACGCCCCCGGGGCCATGCCCGACAGCGGCTGGCCACTGGTCTGGTCGCTGACCTTGAAGCGGATATTGGCGAAGGCGCCTTCCTTCAACTCGCCCCCGGCCAGCGGCCGGGCCTCGAACTCCACGGTCACGCCGTCCCGGCTGAGCCGGTGCAGGGCCTGCGGGTCGGCAGGTTCCTGCAACAGCTCGCGGGGATCGCACCAGAGCTTTTCATACGCCACGCCCAGGCCGATCAGCGCTACCCCCAGCAATACCCCCAAGCAAGCAGGGCGAGTCTTTTTGTTCATGCTCGCGCTCCCCTTCCGTCACTGCGCCGGGGCCGTTGCCGGCGGCGCTTCGTTGGTCACCCGCAGAATCCCCCACAGCCCCGAGAGGTTGCCGTAGGCGGCGTAGTCGCGGAACAGGTAGTCACCTGCCACCGCGTTGGCACCACCGGCACTCGGCAGCATGAAGCTAAAGTGCGCCGCAGGCAGTACGCTCTCCTGGGCACCGATGTACATGGCCATCGGGTTGTAGCCGAAGCGCACCGAACCGATGCCAGGCAGGCTCATCGGGTAGCCGTCCACGTCACTCTTCTCGGCCTGGTAGTTGTGCAATGGCCACAGGTGCCCGTCCAGCTGGTAGACCATGCCGCGGCTGCCACCACTGGGCATCACGATATGGTTGCGCACCGGTTGCCCAGGCTTGGCGTACAGCACCGGGGTTTGCGGGTCGCCGCCGACCAGGGCGTTGGCGTAGGCCATGTGGGCGTTTGGTACATCACCAAAGCCCAGGCCATTTGCACGGCCGAACGGTGAGTCAGGCGCCATGCCGAAGCGCAGCCACAACGGCTCGGTCTTGTAGTTGACCGCCATGTTGCCGTTGTCTTGCGGGTCACCGGCAGCACCGTTGCCTTCGGTGTTGATGCCTTCCACCGGACGACCATCGGCCCAGCGCATGTTCAGGGCGCGCTGCCACACCGTGACGAAGTCCCGGTAGTCCGGCTGCCCGCTGACCTTCACCGTGGCCTGGGTACGGGACGCGGCGTCCTCGGTCCAGGTGGCAGTTTGCGGCAGGATGCTCATGGCGCCCACCAGGCCTTTCTGCGGCTGCTTGATGAAGTCTGACGGGGTCAGGTTGAGGCCGCCGAACTCGATGGCAGTGGAGTTGATGTTGTCCACCGTGCGACCTAGCTGCGACACAGGTTTGCCTTCCCGCTCCAGGTGGCCGGCGTAGTACTGGTACACCTTGGTCGGGTAAGCACCACTGGTGCCGGCACGTGGAGGTACGGTCTGCACCGGGTTCAGGCCAACGTTGGCGCCGTCGGACTTGGTGATGTCGTAGGCCAGCAACTGCGCATGCAGGCCCACGTGGCTGGACGGCCGCATCAGGTTATTGGCAAAGGCGGTGGAACCCTCGCTGTCGAAGCGGTCACGCTTGACCACGTTATGCATCACTGCAGTGCTCGGCAGGTCTGGCATCACCAGTGGCAGGCGGTTCTCGAGGGTAACGCTGATGCAGTCGCCGGCGTTGGCCCGCAGCACCAGAGGCTCAACCGGCACACCCGCCTTGAGCTTGCCGGTGGTGGCGTCCAGGTCGGCCTTGCGCACGTACAGGATCGCGGTCGGGTCATGCAGCGGCGCACTATGCCCCCCGATGGTGAAGGGTTCCCCATCTTCGGGGTCTACCCCACTTACCAGCGGGATCGCGGTTTTACGGCTGTTGAACACCAGTGTGCCACCGTTGGCCTTCAGCGTGCCGCCGACATGCTGACCGATGCCCGCCGGGTCATTGATACTGACCCCATTACGGTTCTCGAGGATGTCATTGGCCAGCGCTGCGACGATTTCGTAGTTTCGCTTGACCGTGGTGCGGGTGCCAATGCCGTTGGGGTTGGCCGTGGTTTTCGGGCAGATGCCGTCAAAGTTCACGGTGTTGCGCATGGCCACCGGTTGCGGGTTGTTGGGCAGCGGGAACAGGTCGGCACGCTGCGCGGTGTAATTGCGCATGATGCCCCAGATACCGTTCCAGTAGCCTTCCAGCGCGGCGTCCAGCGAGTACAGGTAGTCGCCATTGGTGGCGGCGGAACTGGAGATCATCGACACCGGTGCCATGAAGCCCATCTGCTCGGAGATGCCGATCATCTGCGACGATTTCCAGCCCGAGTTGGAACTGCTACCGAAGCCTGTGCCGTTTTGCAGCCACTTCACGCCATGCAGGGTGACGTTGTGCTCCTCTTCATGGCCACCGGCGTGCATGCGCAGGCGTACATTGTCACCGGAGTAGGTGCGCAGCAGCGGGGTGAAAGGGTCGCCCGGCTCGGCTCCAGCCTTGTTGATGTGTGGCGGAAACAGCGTGGTGCCGCCGGTAGGGCCAACTGCCGAGGTTATCGCCGAGGGTGACAGGTTCATTGCCGGAATGGCGCGGTCGGTTCGAGTTTGCATGGCATAGCTGAGGTCGCCGGCCAGGCCGTCGGCCTGCATGCCACGCTTGCCGTCCGGGCCGACCTTGTTCGGGTCGTACACGCGCAGGGCCAGCGGCTCGTTGCGATAGTTGACCACGAACATGCCCGGGTCATCCACCGAGATCGCCTGCGGGCACGGACGGCTTGGGCAGCCCGGGTTGATACCGCCGCGCTCCTCGACAATGGCTTCCAGCAGGTTCGACGCCTTGCCGCGCACTGGCGGGTTGATGGCGTAGCGGAAGCTGTCTGCGGTGGCCGGGTACGACTGGGCATTGGGGATGCCGTCCGGCCCTGCACCTACATACACCCCAGCTTCATAGGCATGCTGGAAGTCACTGTATTCCAGGAAGAACTCACGGTAGCTGTCGTTCTTGCCATCGCCATCGTGGTCGCCAGTCTGGATTACCGCCTGCCACGAGGTCGGGCCGCCATCCTGGCGCGTGGCCGGGTTGTACAGCTGCTCGCCGGTTTCGGCATGGTACCAGGTGGAGCCGGCCGGTTCGGCCAGCACGGTGGCATACAGGCCCAGTTGCTGGTGGGTCGACGGGCCAAGGTGGTCGTGGGTGAATATGGTGCCCAGGCCACGGTCGACGTTATGCACGTTCACCAGCGGGTCAGCGAACCAGCGCTGCATGGCCGTACGTGCGCCCAGCCAGTCGGCCCGGCCGAAGCGGCCAAAGTACGGGTGCTGCCTGGCTTTCGGGCAGGCAGCGGTGCCATCGCGGCTATCGCCCTCGGTGCAGCCGTTGTAGGCACGAATGGCTTGCACCCGCTCGACCACGCTGCCGGGCGATAGAATGCCGTCTTCGTAGTTCCAGCCGTTGGCCGAACCGTCGGCAGCGGTCAGGTCCCACTTCGGCAAGTGGATGTGCTGACCGATCACGTCGGTCGGGGTGCGCACCTGGTAGTCGTCCATCTCGTAGATGTTCGGGATCAGGTTGGTGTGCTGGTACATGGTGCAGTCGAAGGTGTTCATGCGCATCACCAGTGGCTCTGGCGGGCGCTGCTTGTTAATCACTGGCCAGGCATCTTCCCACAAGGCGATGATGCGAGCCTGCGGGAAGTGGTAGCCGACCTTGTTGTACACCGCGTCGAACTGGATGTTGGCACCCTTGTAGATGCGTGGACGGTCGGCGGTAAAGGCGGAAGAGCCACGGAAGTTGACGCCGGTCAGGCTCTCGCCGCTGAAAAACTCGCCCACACCGGAGGACTGAGTGAGGCGCTTGCCGCGGTCATCCATGCACGGCTCGTAGAACGGCGCGCCAGCAGTCGGCAAGGCACCATTGGTGCGGAACGCCTTGGCCACCGGCTGGCTGCCGGGGATCAGGGCATAGCTTGGGTGCTCGGCCATGGCGTGGAACTGCATGGCCGCCTGTTCGACATCGGTGCCTTCTTCTGGCAGGTAGATAGGTTTGGCCTTGTGCACGACCTTGGTGAAGTCCAGCTTGGTGGTGGTCGTTTGCGCCTCGCCACCTGTGGAAACACCGTCGAGTGCATGGCGGCCAAGGCCGCCGTCCCAGCCATCGACCTGGTTTGCATCCAGGTTGGCCCACAGGGCTTTGCCGCTGTCTTTCAACTGGCGCGCCAGGGCTGGGTCGAGCATGTCCAGCGGCGGGGTTGGCGGGCGGTTGCCAACGCTGCTTTCCATGCCGCCGATCCAGAACGGGTAGCCTGGGTTTTTCAGGGTGCCATCAGCGTTGCGGTTGGCATCGGTGCGGTCGATAAGTGCCAGCGAGCCGACGGCTTTGCGCACCGGCGCCGGGTTGGCGTGGTCGTCATCGCCTTCGTCCTCGGCTTCGTCATCATCGTCGCTGGCGGCGACCAGTTCCTCAGACAGTTTGGGTACCACCACGACCTTGCCAGGCATCGGCGCCATGGCTTTGCCAGGCAGCGGCACGATGGCCGGAATCGGCGTACCCGCAACGATTTCGCCATCGGGCAATGCCCGGGCGCCAGCGGCAGGCTTGCCGCTGCGCAGGGCGAACGGTGTGCTGTGGAAGCCGTTCTCGCCCTGCCCGCTCACCTCAAGACGGGTGCCTTCTTCGAACACGTCATGTACCCGCCACATGGCCCACATGCCCTGGGCAAAGTGCGGGTAGAAGTGGCAATGGTAGATAGCATCACCGGCAACCCGGTTGCGGTTACCCGACCCACCGTTGGCGATTTCGTAGGTGTAGCCAACGCCGGCGCCGATGCCCTGGGCATCGATATAGTCGGAGTTGTCGTCATTGGGGTTGAACAGCCACTGGTGGCCGTGCAGGTGAAATATATGCTGCTCGTGGCCGTTGTGGGTGTTGCGGAACTTGGTGAAGTCACCGATATAGCTGTGGTGCACGTTGGCAGGTTCCGAAGGGTACAGGGCCATGCTGGCCTTGACCCCGACAGCACTGGCCGGTGGGACCTCACCCGGGCGGATGTGCTCCAGGCCCACATTGGCCGGCACATCCACCAGGGTGCCGATGTCTCCGACGGTGTGAGCGCTGAGGAAGAACTCTTCGTAAGCGCACGACAGGCAGTCGTGCATCGGGCCTACCCCCAGGCGGTTGGCCACCACTTCGGCGCCCATGCCGCCAGAGCCGTAGTTGATCATGAACGAGTCTCGCGCCGGTTCCAGCACGTGCCCCATCACCGGGTCTGCCCAGTAGCCGGGAAAGGCCTGGGTGCCGGCGACCTCGTCGGCGAACTGCGAGGCGAAATCACGGAACGCCTCCAACCGGTTGGGCAGCGCCGGGTTGCGCTTGCCGATGCTTTCCAGCGGGTAGGTCGACTTGGGGAAGCTGCCATCGGCGTTGGGGCCCATGACGATGGCATCGGTTTCGCTGTTGATGATCTCGTTGCCATTGACCATGGCGATGATCGGTTTGCCGGCCTTGCCCTCGGTGATCCACGGTTCTGCCTGGGGGTAGCGGGCTTCGTAGTCGATCACGGGCTGGCCGGTGGCAGTACGGCCGGTAGTGGCCAGGCGCATTTCTTCTTCGGTGAGGGTGTTGCGGTAGGTGCGGCCCAATTTGGGTACCACCACCACCTGCCCGAACAGGCCATTGGCAACATTGCCCGCCGTGCCTTCGCCGCCGAACGTGGCGGCTTTGCTGGTGGCGGCGAATGCCCCTTCGCGCTCGGCATACAAGGTATAGCTGCGGGTACTGCCGGGGCTGGCGAAGAAGTTGCCATTGCGCCCTGTATAGGCGGAGATATCGGCGATGCTGTTGACCGCCTGCATGCCATTGACCTGGAAGCCGACCATACGCTCGGCGACCTGTTCATCGGCGACATCGCCTTCACCGCCCTGGTTTTCAACCTCCGGCCCCTCCTCCTCACCCTCGGGCTCTGCGGCCTCGATGCCGTGCTTGTTGGGGTTGGCCTGGTAGGCCAGCAGGTTGGTCAGGTTGACCGTGAGGCAGTCACCGGCGGCTACCCGCAGCACAATCGGCCGTGGGCGCTTGTCCGGGCGCAGGGTGACCTTGCCCGGTACCGCGGCCCCGCCTTTGCTGAGGGGGACTTGCTTGTCGTCCACCACATCTTCACGAAGCGCGAACATCATGCCATTGGCGTTTTGCGCGCCAAGGCGGTTGAACATCAGTGGCTGGTCCAGTGCCACCACATTGGCGACCAAGGTGCGCTGGCACTGCACGGCCGCCTCGCTGGTCGATTCCCAACCTAACAAGGCAAGAACGAGTGATGACAGAAGGGGGCCTTTGCGTGGCGTAGACATGCTGCACCTCCGGGACACGGGAACTCTGCGGAGGGATGGAGCAAGGTGTATGCCAGGAGAAGATACGTAATACTTTCAAATGGTTGCGTAGGTAACCGAATCGGATTGGGGAGGATCACCCGGCGGTTTTCCCCGATTTGGGGGGCGGCTTGCAGGTGCCCGCCTTAACATTTGTTGCGTCTGTCAGACCGAGCGCCGCCCGCGCGGCGCTTCGCAGCACAAGGCTGCTCCTACATTTGTTTCGGGCCAATTATTCCTGTGCCATTAGCGGGCGGTCCCTTGGCGTCCACCTTAATATCGCGCCGGATCAACAAGGCGGTCGCGCGCTCTGCTACAGGCATTACTGGCCCGAAACAAATGTAGGAGCAGCCTTGTGCTGCGAAGCGCCGCGCGGGCGGCGCTCGATCTCCCAGGCGCTAAAAATGCTGCGCCAAACACCCGGTGGCCATCACCCAACCAACCCCCGCACACAAAAATACAGAATCGAGGGCCCCATCAAGCAGCCCAGGCCAGTGTGAAAAGTAGCTGTCAGCGCCCCATACGGCACCAGCCGCCGATCCGTCGCCGCCAGCCCGGCCGTCACCCCTGACACCGTCCCTGCCAACCCGCCGAAGACCATCGCCGAACGCGGGTTGTCCAGCGCCAGCAGGCGCGCCGACACCGGGGTGAACACCATCACCAGGATCGCCTTGATCAGGCCGGTGGCGATCGACAGGGCCATCACGTCCGAACTTGCACCCAGCGCCGCTCCGGTCACCGGCCCGACGATATAGGTCACCGCCCCCGCGCCGATGGTGGTCATGCTCACCGCATCGCGGTAGCCGAAGGCATAGGCCACTGCCGCACCCACAATGAATGGCAGCACCGTACCCAGCAACAGCGCCACCAAGCCAATCATCCCGGCTTTGCGCGCTTCGGTGGCCTGCACCTCGAAGGCCGTGGCAACAATGGCGAAGTCTCGCAGCATGGCCCCGCCCATCAGGCCGATACCGGAGAACAGCGCCATGTCGGCCAGGCCTTTCTGCCCGCCCGTCACGGTGCCGCCTACCCAGGCCAGCACCAGGCCGATGACGATGGCAATGGCCGAGCCGTGTACCCGGCCGAAGGTGAGGTACTTCGACAGTACAACCGACAACCACATGATTGCGCCCACCACTGCAAAGGCGGTGATCAGGCCGTTGTGTTCCAGGGCATTTTCAATGATCGGCCACATGTTCAACGACCTCCTGCAGGGGCAACCTGCGCGCGGGCTTCGGGGCTAGGTTCAAGGGTAGGCAAAGGCTCGCCACGGTGGCTGCGGCTGATCAGGGCGATGGTAGCGCCGCACACCAGCACCGCGCCCACTGCCGCCAGCAGCGCCACCGGCCCGCCGTGCAGGGCGGTGACCACGTTCTGCTGGGCGGCCATGGCCACCACTACCGGGATATACATGGCGCCCCAGAAGCCCACGCCAAACTCGCACTCCTTGCTCATGCCACCGTTGCGGTGCATGTACAGCCGTGCGCAGATCAGCAGGATCATGGCGATGCCGACCCCGCCCACATTGGATTTGACGCCCAGCAACACGCCCAGGAAGTCGCCGACGATAACGCCGACAAGCGTGCAGACCGCCAGCAGTGCCACACCATAGATGATCATTGTTGTTGTCCTCAGGTTGTGTCGAAGTTGCTTGTTGTTGTTCTTCGTAAACACACATTATTGCGTTAGCCAGCCATCATCGCCGGTCAGCCACCTCCTGGCGCAGCAGCGCATCCAGGGTGTCCCAACGGGTGCCTTCCACGGCCACTACCCTGCCCTGTTCGAACACTGCCCGGGCCAGCCCGCTGAGCACGCTGCCGGGCGGAATTTCCAGGTGCAGGCGCACGCCGCGCTCAAAGGCGTTGCGCAACGTGGCACGCCAGTCGACCACCCTGGCCATGTTGCCCGCCAGGTCGTCGCGCAGACGCTGCGGGTCGAACACCGGGCGCGCGCTGCTGGCGCTGAGGTAGGTAATGCGTGGGCGCTGCACCTCGACCGAGGCGAAGGCACTGGCCAATTCCTCTGCCGGGCCATCAAGCAACGGGCAATGCGACGGCACGCTGACTGCCAGGCGTCGGGCCACGCCCTGGCCTTGACGGCGAGCCCTGGCGGCGACCGCAGCCATCGCCGTATCGCTACCGGCGATGACGATCTGGTTTTCGCTGTTGAGGTTGGCGACGAACACCTCGCCCCCCGCCTCGCTCAGCAAACGCTCGACACTTGCCAGGTCCAGGCCGCTGAGTGCGGTCATGCCGTAGCCTTGCGGGTAGGCGCACTGCATCAGCTCGCCACGCAGGGCGACTAGGCGCACCGCATCGGCAAACCCCAGGGCGCCCGCCGTAACCGCTGCGGGATAGGCGCCAATCGACAACCCCGCCACGTAATCCGGCGCTGGGCTGCGCTGCATCAGCCAGCGCGCCCAGGCCACACCGCTCAGCAGCAGGCACAGCTGAACAGCGCGGGTAGACTGCAGCGCTTGCCGGCTGTCCAGCGCCAGCGCGGCTTGGCCGAGGGTATCGCTGGCCTCCTCCAGCAGCTGCCCGGCGCCCTCAGGCAAGCGCTGTAGCATGCCCACCTGCTGGGCGCCTTGGCCGGGAAAGGCGAACAGGCTGCTCATGCGGCACGCTCCATCATTGCCCAAGGGTCGCTGACCAGGCGCGGGCCATGGGGCGACTTGAGCAGCACACGGTGAGCAAAACCGGCCCATTCGCGTAAGGCAATGGCACCTGCCGGGGTTTCCAGCTGCACATCGATACGGCACGGCGCGCAGTCGAGGATATCCAGCAGCTCTCGCGCCTGGGCGCGGGCAAGCGGTTGCGGTGTGCGCAGCAGCAGGTCCAGGTCACTGTCGGCATGTACCACTTCAATGCCGGTCGCAATCTGGTACCCCACCCCGCCCGTCGGCCCCCAGGCCAGGCCGCTGGCCTGCAATACCGGGGTGACCGAGGCCAGTGCCTGTAGCGCAGGCCATGGGCTTTGTACGTGCACCCGCAGCGCTTCGGGGCCTTGCTGACGCTGGACATCGGCCAGGCGCATCAACGCACCCAAGCGCTGCGCCCGGCCCTGACCACGTACCCCAACCGCTACCCAGCCATCCTCACAAGAGGCACGGCGCACCACCACCGGTCGACCGCTTGCCAGTACGTCCTGTGCCCACTGCGGCGCATCGGCGGGCAAGCCCGACACGGGCATCCCCCACAGCAGGTCGTGCGGCCTTGGCGAGTTCATCTCAGGCGCCCTGCCACTGGCGGCGCAGCTGTTCGCGTACCTGGCGCGAGGCACTGCGGTTTTCCCCCGCCAGCCGCGACGACAGGTCGGTGGTGCTACCAATATCGCGTACCGCTTCTGCCAGGCAGGCACGTACCTGCGCAATGTCGGCGGCGCTCGGTGCCTGTGCGTTGTCTACTGTCAGGCGGCGCCACAGCAGGCCCAGCGAGGCGTAGCTGGCCAGGTCGTAGGCCATGGGCGGCACTTCGGCGGCCAACGCCTCCAGTTGCTCGACGCTGCGCAGGGTAATCCGCGCCGCAGCCGCCTTGCCCATGGCGTGCACCATGACCCCGGTGTCGTCCAGGGCGATCAGCCGCTGGGCCTGGTAGCCGTGGGCCAGGAAGGCGCCGGACATGGCCTTGCCAACCAGCAGACCGATCACCGGGTGCCCGGCCAACCGCGCCTCGGCGTAGGCCTGCACGGCACCGGCCAATGCCTGGTGAATGCCCAACGCTTCCTCGCGGCGGCCATAGGCCTGGCTGGGCACATCGATCACCGCGACAATGGCACGCTTCCGGCCGTTGCGGTCAGCCGCCACCGCCTCGCTCACCGCCTTGGCCAGGCCCCAGCCTTCAAGCAGGCCGACTTCACCCGAGCGGGCACGGGGGAATGGATTGTGGGCATCCGGCACCACGGCGATGAAGCGCGCCAGGCGGTTGTCCAGTTCGCCGTCGATCACCCGCAACGATGCGGGGTAACCTGGCAAAGCTTGCCCGCCGGCCAGGCCCGGCAGCCAGTTCAAGGCACGGTTCATTGGGCTTCTCCTTGGTAAAGGGCGCGCACGGCTGCGGCATCCAGTTGCGGGCAGTCATCGCCCAGCCGGGCCAGGCGGTCGAGGAACCAGGCGTGCTGGCTGGCGCGGTCTTTGGAGGGTGCGTCCAGCAGTTGCAGCAAGCGTTCGCGCAGCGCATCGATGTCATCGGCCACGTAGCCGTCCACCAACCCGCTGGCGTGGCGTTGTTCGCCACCGGTCAGGCTCCAGATGAAGGGGCGGTCCTTGGCGTCGTATTCGCCGATGCCGGCCTCCTGTTCGATCACCTGCGGGCCGTTCAGGCCCAGGCGCGCTTCGCGGGTAACCAGCAGGTGGCTGCACAGGCCCGCGGCAATGGACATGCCGCCAAAGCATCCCACCGAACCTGCGATCAGGCCGAGAACCGGCTGCAAGGCCCGCAGTTCGACAATGGCCGCCTGGATTTCGGCAATCGCCGCCAGGCCGAGGTTGGCTTCCTGCAGGCGCACACCACCGGTTTCCAGCAGCAACACGGCGCAAGTGGGGATGCCGTTGCGGTTATCTTCAATGGCCAGTTCCAGGGCACCCGCGATTTTGGCCCCACCCACCTCGCCCATGCTGCCCCCCTGAAAGCCGCCTTCGATGGCGGCGACCACGGCATGGCGCCCGTTCAGCCGGCCCTTGGCGATAACCACACCATCATCGGCCTGCGGCACGATGCCCTGGCGCGGCAACCACGGCGACATCAGCCGGTCGAACGGGCCCAGCAGTTCACGGAAGCTGCCCGGGTCAAGCACGGCGCGGGCGCGCTGGCGGGCGCCCAGTTCTACAAAGCTGCGGCTGCGCAGCAAACGTTCGGTGTCAGTCATGGGCAATCTCCTCGAAGCCTTGCTCCAGGCGCAGTCGCACCACGCCCGGGGTGGCGCCGAAATCATGGATGTCGATGTTCACAGCCGGCCACGCACGGCCCTCGAACAGGCGCTGGAACAGTTGCGCCCAACGGGCGCCGCTGCCGTTGACCGAAGTCACTACCTGGATGTGCAGGCTGCCGGCAGTGCCGGGCTCGATCAGCACCTCGAGGTCGCCGGAGCTGACGCAGCCCACCAGGGTGCGGCCGCGGCCCGGTTCGGCGGCGGGGAATTGAAAATTCAGGGTTTCCATGTCACAGGCTCCCGGCTTTGTCGAGGAACAGGCAGGCGGCCAGCAAGTCGGCGGCGCCGCCCGGTGAGGCGTTCAGTTGCAGCAGTTGCCGGTCCAGCTGGCGCAGTTGGCGGCGCCCCGCCAGTGTGGCGCTGCCGCCTTCGGCAAGTACGGCGTGGGCACCTTGCTGGACGGCAGCCAGCCCGGCCGGGCCGCTGCGCCAGAGCACGCAGGTATCGCTGAGCACGCTCATGATCGCCAGTAACGCGTCGAGCCGGGCGTGCTGCTCGCTGGCACCGGCGGCGCGGCTGCGCTGCAGTTGTGGCAGGCCGTGGCCGATGACGGCGGGGAAGCCTTGCTGTGCCTGTTCGCGGGCGCCGCCGGTGCCGTAGCGGTGGCGGACCTGCAAGCCGTGGCTGTGCTCGTGCGGCATGGCCGGGTCGTCGAACAGGGCTATACGCCCGGCGCGGGCGGCCAGGGTGCAGGCGTCTGCCTGGGCATCGAGGGCCGTGGACGCGACCAGCAGGCCCAGTGCCCAGATGGCGCCGCGGTGAGTATTGACCCCGTGGGTGGCGGCAAGCATCGCGGCCTCGCCTTCGCGGCCGAGCTGGCCCAGTGTGGCGCGCAGGGGCTGGCCAACCTGACCGATGGACCGGGCGGCTTCGGCCATGTTGCGCAGGCATGGCCACAGGGCCAGGGCCGAGGCGTGCATCAGGGCCAGGGTCATGTCGTGGTGGGCGCCGTTGCTGCGGCGGTCGACCAGGCCGGGTTTGGGGGACAGGTCGGCTTCGTCGATCAGGGCTTCAACGGCCAGGTCGGCGAGGTGGTCGGCCAGGGGAATTTCGGTTGCCTGGGCTGGCCTCTTCGCGGGTGAACCCGCTCCCACAGGAACCTGGGGGAGTTCGAGAAAGAGTGCTTTCATCACCAGCTCCTGAACCGTGCAGGCGGGTTGTAGAGGCCGCCGGACCACTCGACCAGGTCGGCAATGCTGCGCGCGGCCAGCAGCTCGCGGCTGGCGTCGGTGCGGCGGATGCCGAGGTCCTCAGGCAGCGCGATCAGCCCTTGCTGGCGCATACGCAGGGTGTCTTTCGGGTCGTGGCGCAGGCCGATGGCGGTAACCCCGGCCACGGCGGCAATCATCTGCTGGCGTTCTTCCAGGCTGCGGGCCTTGTACAGGTAGGCAATGCCCTCCTCGGTCAGCAGGTGGGTGACGTCATCGCCGTAAATCATTACCGGCGCCAGCGGAATCCCGGCCTTCCTGGCCACTTCCACGGCATCGAGGGTTTCCACGAAAGTGGGCTTGCCGCCTTCCTGGTAGGTCTCGACCATTTGCACCACCAGCTTGCGCCCGCGCTCCAGCAGGGTTTCCGGCACGGTCATGTCGAGCCAGGCCGGGGTAGCGTGGCGCCGGCCACGCGGGTCGTGGCCCATGTTCGGTGCACCGCCAAAGCCGGCCAGGCGGCCGCGGGTCACGGTCGAGGAATGGCCATCGCCATCTACTTGCAAGGTGGCGCCGATGAACAGGTCGACGGCGTATTGCCCCGCCAGTTGGCACATCATGCGGTTGGAACGCAGCGAGCCATCGCGGCCGGTGAAGAACACGTCCGGGCGCTGGGCGATGTAGTCCTCCATGCCCAGCTCGGTGCCGAAGCAATGCACGCTCTGCACCCAGCCAGTCTCGATGGCCGGGATCAAGGTCGGGTGCGGGTTGAGCGTCCAGTTGCGGCAAATCTTGCCCTTCAGGCCCAGAGACTCGCCGTAGGTGGGCAAGATCAGCTCGATGGCGGCGGTATTGAAGCCGATGCCATGGTTCAGCGACTGCACTTGGTGTTTTTCGTAGATGCCGCGAATGGCCATCATCGCCATCAGCACATGCACCGGCTTGATGTGGCGCGGGTCCCGGGTGAACAGCGGTTCTATATAGAAGGGCTGGTCGGCGACCACCACGAAATCGACCCAGGACGCCGGGATGTCGACCCGTGGCAGGTCGTCCACGCGGTCCACCAGCTGGTTGACCTGGGCGATGACGATACCGTCGCTGAACGCGGCCGGCTCCACCAGTGCCGGGGTGTCTTCGGTGCTGGGGCCGGTGTACAGGTTGCCGTCACGGTCGGCCATGAAGCCGGCCACCAGAGTGACGTTGGGGATCAGGTCGACCAGCAGCCGCGAGTACAGCTCGATATAGGTGTGGATGGCACCGACTTCGAGCAGGCCATCTTCCAGCAACTGGCTGATGCGCAGGCTCTGCGGGCCGGCGAAGGAGAAGTCGAGCTTGCGCGCGATGCCACGCTCGAACAGGTCCAGGTGCTCGGCGCGGCTGACGCTGGGCATGATCATGTGCAAGTCATGCAGGCGCCCGGGGTCGACCTTGGCCAGCGAGCGTGAAAGGAAGTCGGCCTGCTTTTGGTTGTTGCCCTCCAGCACCACCCGGTCGCCCGGGGCCAGCAGCAGTTCGAGGGCTTCGACGATACGCTCGGTGGGCAGCACCACGCCGTCGGCGAGGTGACGTACCCGATCAAGGCGGCGCTGCTTTTCGGCGCGCCGCCGCGACCATTGCGGCGGTGGATTCTGAGTTATTGTCATGGTGGCTCCACAGGTTCGCTGTCGTGGAGGTCACCTTAGGGCTGCGTTGCCTGGCGGATCAATCAAGCTGCCGGCGCATTTGTTACTGTCAGGTTAATGAATTGCCTAGCCGGATCGGTGGCCTAAAGCAAAAATGCACGATGCCCCTGCATAATTGTCGATTGTGCAAGGCAAATTCGCATGACAGGATCCTGCGATCCTCCAGCGAACTCCAGACTTCACTTGGAAAATCAATAACAAAGCAGGGAGAACGCAATGACTGCGCAAGCTAATACCTCGGCAACCGAGCATGTACTGGCCGAGGTCCGCAACCAGGTAGGCCACCTGACCCTGAACCGCCCCGCCGGCCTCAATGCCCTGACCCTGGACATGGTCCGTAGCCTGCGCCAGCACCTGGACCAGTGGGCCGAAGACTCGCAAGTGCGCGCCGTGGTGCTGCGCGGCGAGGGCCCCAAAGGCTTCTGTGCCGGGGGCGATATCCGGTCGCTGCACGACAGTTTCAAAGCTGGCGACACGCTGCATGAAACCTTCTTCGTCGAGGAATACGCCCTCGACCTGCTCATCCACCGCTATCGCAAGCCCGTGCTGGTACTGATGGACGGCTTCACACTCGGCGGCGGCATGGGCCTGGCCCAGGGCTGTGATCTGCGCGTGGTCACCGAGCGCAGCCGGCTGGGCATGCCCGAAGTCGGTATCGGCTACTTCCCCGATGTGGGCGGTAGCTACTTCCTGTCACGTATCCCCGGCGAACTGGGCATCTACCTGGGCGTCAGCGGCACCCAGATTCAGGCGGCCGACGCCCTGTACTGCGGCCTGGCCGACTGGTACCTGGCCAGTGACCAGCTCACCGCCCTTGACCAGGGCCTGAACCAACTGAACTTTGGCGACAACCCGCTGAAGGACCTGCAGAACCTGCTGGCCACGCTCGGTACCCAGGCGCTGGAAGATGCCCCACTGGAAAAGCTGCGCCCGGTCATCGACCACTTCTTCGCCCTGCCCAACCTGCAAGCCATCGTCGAGCAATTGCGTGCGGTCAGTATCGGTGACAGCCATGCCTGGGCCGTGGCCGCCGCCGACCAGCTGGAAAGCCGCTCACCGTTGGCCATGGCGGTTACCCTGGAGATGTTGCGCCGCGGTCGCCACCTTGGGCTGGAAGACTGCTTTGCCATGGAGCTGCACCTGGACCGCCAGTGGTTCCGGCACGGCGACATCATCGAAGGCGTGCGCGCCCTGATCATCGACAAGGACAAACAGCCTCGCTGGAACCCGCCGACCCTGGCCGCGCTGCAACCGCAGCAGGTTGACCAATTCTTTGAAGGCCTGTGAGCCCGGGAGTACACAGATGCAAGACCTGGAACTGAGCGAAGAGCAGATCATGATCCGCGACATGGCCCGGGACTTTGCCCGTGGCGAGATCGCCCCGCACGCCCAGGCCTGGGAAAAGGCCGGCTGGATCGATGACGGCGTGGTGCGCAAGATGGGCGAACTGGGCCTGCTGGGCATGGTGGTGCCGGAGGACTTCGGCGGCAGCTATACCGACTACGTCGCCTACGCCCTGGCCGTGGAAGAAATCGCCGCAGGCTGCGGCGCCACCGGGGCGATGATGAGCATTCACAACTCGGTAGGCTGCGGGCCGCTGCTGGCCTACGGTACTGCCGAGCAACAACAGCAATGGCTACCGCGCCTGGCCAGCGGCGATGTCATCGGCTGCTTCTGCCTGACCGAGCCGCAGGCCGGCTCCGAGGCGCACAACCTGCGCACCCGCGCCGAGCTGGTCAACGGCGAGTGGGTAATCAATGGCGCCAAGCAGTTCGTCAGCAACGCCCGCCGCGCCGGCCTGGCCATCGTCTTCGCGGTGACCGACCCAGAGCTGGGCAAGAAGGGCCTCTCGGCGTTTCTGGTGCCCACCGACAACCCGGGTTTCAAGGTCGACCGCAGCGAGCACAAGATGGGCATCCGCGCCTCCGACACCTGCGCGGTCACCTTCGACAACTGCCGCATCCCCGCTGCCAACCTCCTTGGCGAGCGTGGCAAGGGCTTGGCCATCGCCCTGTCCAACCTTGAAGGCGGGCGTATCGGCATCGCCGCCCAGGCGTTGGGCATTGCCCGCGCGGCGTTCGAGGCGGCGCTGGTCTACTCGCGCGACAGGGTGCAATTCGGCAAGCCGATCAACGAGCACCAGAGCATCGCCAACCTGCTGGCCGACATGCAGGTACAGGTAAACGCCGCACGTTTGCTGATCCTGCATGCCGCCCGCCTGCGCAGCGCTGGCAAGCCGTGCCTGTCGGAGGCGTCGCAGGCCAAATTATTCGCTTCGGAAATGGCCGAGCGGGTGTGCTCGATGGCGATCCAGGTGCATGGTGGGTATGGCTATTTGGAGGATTACCCGGTGGAGCGCTATTACCGGGATGCGCGGATTACGCAGATCTATGAGGGGTCGAGCGAGATCCAGCGCATGCTGATTGCACGCGAGCTGAAGCACTACCCGCTGTAGTACGGCGGTCCCCGTCTGTGGGTGCGGCCCAATCGCGACACAAGGCCGCTCCCACAAGGAAGCCGATCTGCGATTCAGCGCCAGTACCGCGAATCATCCACCACCTGCGCATGCCCCTCGAACACCGCTGGCAACTGCTCCTTGAGGTAATCGATCCACGTCCGCACCTTGGCGTCCAGATAATGCCGTGACGGGTACATCGCATACAGCGCACTCTCGCGCAAACGGTACGGCGCCAGCAGCCTGCACAAACGCCCTTGCTCGATCGACTGGCTGGCCGTATAGAACGGTAGCAGGCCGATGCCCATGCCCAACTCACTGGCCACCAGCATGGCGTCGGCAACGTTGGTGGAGAAGTTGTCACTGGGTGCGATCACGCACTGGTCCACCCCCTGGGGGAATACCCAGTCGCCTTCATACATGGGATACGCCATGCGCAGGCAGCGGTGCGCATGCAGGTCCTCGGGTCGCTCAGGCACGCCATGCCGCTCCAGATAGCTGGGCGCCGCGCACGGGATACTGAAGATATTGCCAAGCGGGACCGCAATCAGCTGGGAGTCCGGCAGCGCACCGTCCACGGTGATCACCACGTCATGCCCTTCGGCCAGCGGGTCAGGATTGCGCTGGGACAGCGTCAACTCGATCACCACCTCCGGGCACAGCGCGTTGTAGCCGGCCACCAGCGGCATCAGCAACAGGCCCAGGCCGTGCGGGCAATGCAAGCGCAGATGGCCGCGAGGGGTGAGGTGCGCACCGCGGGCTTCACCCACCGCCTCTTCGGTCAGCAGCATGATCTGCCGCGCACGCTCCAGAAACCGCTCACCCGCCTCGCTCATGCGCAGGCGCCGGGTGGTGCGGTGCAACAGGCGGGTCTGCAGCTGGTTCTCCAGCTCGGCAACAATACGCGAAACCTGTGCCGCGGAAATATCCAACGCATTGGCGGCCGCAGCGAAGCTGCCACACTCCACCACACGGGCGAAGGTACGCATGGCATGCAGCATGTCCATGAGGGTGTGCTCCTTGTTCAGTCTTATTCTTGCGTTACAGGCAGGAATCTATCACGGACTGGCCCATTTATTGTGGATGACCAATGAATACATCATTAGTCATACATTCAACAAATGGAGCCTGTCATGAAACGTTCGATCGCTGTCCTTGCTGTGGCCGCCACCCTCGCCTCGTTCGGTGCCTTTGCCGATGCGGGCAGTACGCAGCCAACCAGCAGCAATTATGAGTACGGCATGCCGCTGGATGTGGCCAAAGTGATCTCCATCACCCCGGCCAGCAACGCTGCCGACTGCCAGGTAGGCACTGCGCACATGGTGTACGTCGACCACCAGGGCCAGAAACGCGAAATAGACTACCGCGAAATGGGCAACTGCTCGCAGCAGTGAGTCAGGCGAGTACCTGGGTGATCCAGCCCACCTGCTGATTGAAATCGTCGATTTTCGCCTGAGGCACCGCATCGCGGGCCCGTTGGAAATTGGCCAGGGTCTGCTGCTTCTGCCGCAGCATGCGCCGCCACTTGACCAGAAATGCCTCGCTTTTCTCCTGCATCAACATCGGGCCGAAGTACAGCTGTTCAGCGCTATACACCACCCTGCCCGGCTCGGCGACGATGATTTCGTAGTCGAAGCGGTTTTCCCGCAGCAGCTCTTCGCTGACGATCTGGTAGCCATTGCCCGCCAGCCACTGGCGGAGCTCGCGCTCACCGCCATTGGGCTGCAGTACCAGCCGCGTGACGCCGCCAAGGCGCTGCTTGCCGGCCTCGAGGATCTCGCACATGGTGTCGCCACCCATACCGCAGATGCTGACCACCGAGATGCGGTCTTGCGGTTCGACCGCCGCCAGGCCATCGGCCAGGCGCACGGTTAACCGGTCTTGCAGGCCGTTTCTGCGCACATTGCGCTGCGCCGAGGCAAACGGCGTCTGCGCCACCTCGCCCGCCACCCCGGCCTCGATCACCCCCCGCAGCATCAACGCTACCGGCAGATAACCATGATCCGAGCCGATGTCGGCCAAGCGGGCGCCCTGCGGCACATGTGCAGCCACGCGCTCCAGGCGCCTGGACAAAGTCTGTTCGTTCAAAATGTGCCCCTGGCTTTGCAATGGGGCGCGATTCTGACGGCGAACGCCGCGCATTTCAAACACCTGGGCGCCCTCGACCCGACCCGCCTGCTCGCGTAGGCTTGCCGCTTTCCTTCCGTCGCAAGGCAAAACACACCATGGCACATGCAGACATCATCTACACCCCGGACCCGGACGCCGAGTCGATTTCGTCCGACGTCGCCGAGTTCAACGGCGTGCTGGTCACCACCCAGATTCCGACCCACGCCGATGGCAGCCTGGAGCTGGGCGGCATCGTCGAGCAAAGCGAATGCACCCTGCAGGCGCTGAAAGTAGCGCTGGAAAAGGCCGGCAGCGGCATGGACCGCGTGCTGCACCTCACCATCTACCTCACCGACATGGCCGACCGCGCCGCGTTCAACGAGGTGTACCAGCGCTTCTTCAGCAAGCCATGGCCGGTGCGTGCGGCCGTGGGTGTGGCTTCGTTGGCATTTGAAGGCATGCGCGTAGAAGTGACCGCAATGGCCGCCAAACGCTGAGCTACCTGCAAGGGCCCTATCGCCGGCAAGCCAGCTCCCACCTCGACCGCATCGGCCTCAAGCCCTATGCAATTGCTGTGGGAGCTGGCTTGCCGGCGATAGGGCCGGTAAAAGCAATACACCTCCTGGCACCCCGATGATGCCGCCAGCCCGTTTCGCCGCTACAATGCCCGCCTAAACCGTGGCAGCCCGAAAATATAACGACATGTCCCTTCCAAAGAATCACCTGGAACTGCTCAGCCCTGCCCGTGACGTGGCCATCGCTCGCGAAGCGATCCTGCACGGCGCTGACGCCATCTACATCGGCGGCCCAAGCTTTGGCGCACGCCATAACGCCTGCAACGAGGTCAGCGAGATCGCCGAACTGGTCGAGTTCGCCCGCCGCTACCATGCGCGCGTGTTCACCACCATCAACACCATCCTGCACGACAACGAGCTGGAACCCGCGCGCAAGCTGATCCATCAGCTGTACGATGCCGGCGTCGACGCGCTGATCGTGCAAGACCTGGGGGTGATGGAGCTGGACATCCCGCCGATCGAGCTGCACGCCAGCACCCAGACCGACATCCGCACCCTGGAACGGGCCAAGTTCCTCGACCAGGCCGGTTTCTCCCAGCTGGTACTGGCCCGTGAGCTGAACCTGCAGCAAATCCGCGCCATCGCCGCCGAAACCGACGCCGCCATCGAGTTCTTCATCCACGGTGCGCTGTGCGTGGCCTTCTCCGGCCAGTGCAACATCTCCCACGCGCAGACTGGCCGAAGCGCCAACCGTGGCGACTGTTCCCAAGCCTGCCGCCTGCCCTACACCCTGAAGGATGACCAGGGTCGCGTGGTTGCGTTCGAGAAGCACCTGCTGTCGATGAAGGACAACAACCAGACCGCCAACCTGGCCGACCTGGTGGATGCTGGCGTGCGCTCGTTCAAGATCGAGGGCCGCTACAAGGACATGGGCTATGTGAAGAACATCACCGCCCACTACCGCAAAGAGCTCGACGCCATCCTCGAAGGCCGCCCGGCATATGCCCGTGCGTCCAGCGGCCGGACTGAACACTTCTTCTTGCCCGACCCGGACAAGACCTTCCACCGCGGCAGCACCGACTATTTCGTGACCGACCGCAAGGTCGACATCGGTGCCTTCGACTCGCCAACCTTCACAGGCCTGCCGGTGGGTGTGGTGGAAAAGGTCGGCAAGCGTGACATGCAAGTGGTGACCGAAGTACCACTGACCAACGGCGACGGCCTGAATGTGCTGGTCAAACGTGAAGTGGTGGGTTTCCGCGCCAACATCGCCGAACCACGTGGCGAGTTCGAGGAAGACGGCCAGAAGCGCTACCGCTACCGCGTCGAGCCCAACGAAATGCCCGAAGGCCTGCACAAGCTGCGGCCCAACCACCCGCTGTCGCGCAACCTCGACCACAACTGGCAGCAGGCCCTGCAACGCACCTCTTCCGAGCGCCGTGTTGGTGTGGAATGGCATGCTGTACTGCGCGAGCAGCGCTTGATGCTTACCCTCAGCAGTGAGGAAGGCGTCAGCGTGCAGGTGGCCCTGGACGGCCCGTTCGGCGAGGCCAACAAGCCGCAGCAGGCCCTGGACCAGTTGCATGACCTGCTCGGCCAGCTGGGTACCACGATGTACCACGCCAGCAGCATCGAGCTGGACGCGCCGCAGGCGTACTTCATCCCCAACTCGCAGCTCAAGGCCCTGCGCCGGGAAGCCATCGAGGCGCTGACCGAGGCGCGTATCAAGGCGCACCCGCGTGGCGGGCGCAAGGCCGAGACCACGCCGCCACCGGTGTACCCCGAGTCGCACCTTTCCTTCCTGGCCAACGTGTACAACCAGAAGGCCCGCGATTTCTACCATCGCCATGGCGTGCAGCTGATCGACGCGGCCTACGAGGCCCATGAAGAACACGGTGAGGTGCCGGTGATGATCACCAAGCACTGCCTGCGCTTCTCCTTCAACCTGTGCCCCAAGCAGGCCAAGGGCGTGACCGGCGTGCGCACCAAGGTGGCACCGATGCAGCTGATTCAGGGTGATGAAGTGCTGACCCTGAAGTTCGACTGCAAACCGTGCGAAATGCATGTGGTCGGCAAGATGAAAAGCCACATCATCGACCTGCCAACCCCAGGCAGTGCGGTGGCCCAGGTGGTGGGGCACATCAGCCCGGAAGACCTGCTGAAAACCATCGTGCGCGCGCCACACTGACCCTCGAACAGTTCAGTCAGCGTATCTGATGCTTGTGCAGCAAGCGGTAGAAGGTGGGCCGGGAGATCCCCAGCACCTTCGCCGCTACGCTCATGTTATCGCTATGCCGGTTAAGCACATCGCACAAGGCCTGGCGCTCGGCCCGCTGCTTGTATTCCTCTAGCGTGCCCAGCGGCTGCTGCCCTTGGTCCAACGTCTGCAGGCCCAGGTCCTGCGCCTCGATCTGCCGGCCTTCGGCGAGTACCAGGCCGCGGCGCACCCGGTTGGCGAGCTCGCGTACATTGCCCGGCCAGTCATGCCGGCCCATGGCCGCCAGGGCATGGTCGCTGAATGAACGCGGCCGGCGCCCGGTTTCCAGGCTGTAGAAATGGGCAAAATGGCTGGCCAGCATCGACAAGTCACCATGTCGGTCCCGCAGGGGCGCGGTCACCACCTGCAATACGTTCAAGCGGTAATACAGGTCTTCGCGAAAACGCCCCTGTTCGATGGCTCTTTCCAGGTCCACGTGGGTGGCGGCCAAAACCCGCGCATCCACCGGAATCGGCTGGCTGCCGCCCACCCGCTCAATGTGCTTTTCTTGTAGAAAACGCAGCAGATTGGCCTGCAATTCCAGCGGCAAGTCACCAATTTCATCCAGAAACAACGTGCCACCGTGGGCGGCTTCAATGCGCCCGGTCTTGCGCTGATGGGCACCGGTGAAAGCGCCCTTCTCATGGCCGAACAGTTCGGACTGGATCAGGTGCTCGGGGATTGCCCCGCAGTTGATGGCGACGAACGGCTGCTCACTGCGTTGCGACTGCCGGTGCAGGGTGCGGGCCACCAGTTCCTTGCCCGTGCCGCTTTCACCACGGATCAGCACGGGCGACTCGGTGGGTGCCAACTTGCCCAGCAACTTGCGCAACTCGCGGATCGGCCGGCTTTCGCCAAGCAGTTCGTGGGTCGCGTCGTCCACCTTGGCGGCCCCTTTGCCACGCAGGCGCGCCATGCCGAACGCCCGGCCAAGGGTGACCTGCACGCGGGAGACATCGAATGGCAGGGTGTGGAAGTCGAAGAACCATTCGCAGACAAAATCGCCGACGGCCGGCATGCGCAACTGTTCGGCGCTTAACACCGCGATCCATTCGGTGTTACTGCGCTTGATCATGTCCTTGACCGCGTCCGGGTGCCTCAGGTGCGAAGCCTGCAAGCGCAACAAACCCACATCACAAGGGTGATCGAGCGCGGCACCGAGCACGCAACTGTCCACATCCCAGCCTGCGCTACTCAGGCCAGGCAACAATTGGTGGCAGTCATCGCAGGGGTCGACGATGAGCAAACGACGTTGGGCGGCAGGCTGCAGCATGACCGTTCCTTGGCGCCAGTTTTTGGTTTTATGAAGTAAAACAGCAAGTTGTGGCGCCCGTTTAACAGTAGCAACGAAGTTGACGGTGCCCACTACCGTCTGTCTGCTGACGCATTTTTTTACAAAGTGCCACGGGAATTTTCGCACTTTATCGACATCACATGGCGGCGCAGGGAAGAACGGATTCAAGCCTGACAAAAAATTTTACACCTAATGTGTGACTTGCCCACGGACAACGAGCATCAGTACACATAACCCCGCGCTGCACTTCGCGACCATTGAGGCGACTTTAAAGCAACGCGGAATCACTTCGATGTTTGGGACCATAGAGAGACCGAACCATGAACGCCCCGCTCCGTGTCAACGAAGCACTGCTGATTGCCGACCACGCCTTCGAACCTTTCCAGTGCGTAGCCTGGGATGCACCCAACGGTACTGGTGAGCTGAGCCTGGCAGTGATCGACCGGACCAACACCCGCATCGGCAGCAAGCGAGTGTCTTCGAGCATCTACTCCGACCCTGCCCAGTGGGCCAGCCTGATCGAAGAAGTGCGCGCCGAACTGTGCGAAAAAGGTTACGACCTGCAACCGTGGTCGATGCCAAAGTAACATCCCCTTGCAAACCAAGTGCGTGCAATGCCACGCACTTGTTCAAATGCAAAGTTGCTGTTCTGGCAACTTACACTATTGCGACACAGTGTCGCATCCAGGCTGTTCAGTCCACCGCTTTGAACTGCTGCAAGTGCTGGTAATCGGCCTGCAGTTGTTCGGCCAGGCGTTGCGCGCGCCCAATACGCACCGCCGCCAACTCCATATCCACCACCAACGTTGTACAGGGCATGGGTTGTAAGGCGTTCCAGTGCTGAAGGCGACCATCGGTAAACACCAGGCAACGTACCGCTTCATCCGGATGGGCGCGCTGGCGCGCCTGTAGCCAATGCCGGGCCTGTTCCAGTGCGGCGATCAGCGGTGTACCACCACCGGCGCCCAGGGCCTGCAGCCAGGGCTGCAAGGCCGCCGAAGCCTTCAGGCCGTGGCGCTGCCACTGCGGTGTGCGCCCGCTGGCGGTCAGCAAGGCCAGGCGGGCGCGCTGGCGGTAGGCCTGGTCGAACAGTGCCGCCAGCAGCCCTTTGGTGTGTGCCAACGCCTGATGGCGGCGGGTCGAGGCCGAAGCGTCGACGATCACCAGCCACAACTCTGCCGGTTTGCCCTGGCGTTGTTGCCAGCACAGGTCCTGGCGTAGCCGTGGCCGCCCTTTGAGCAAGGTCGGCAGCCAGGCCACCCGGCCGCTTGCTGCACTGCACGCGCGGCCACGGCTGGCGCCGTTCTGCTTGCCTGCGCCCGCTTTGGCATCCACCCCTTTTGCAGGTGACTGGGGGATGCTCAGGGCTTTTTTGCCCAGTTAGGTACCTCGCGGCGTGCGCCGCTGGCCACGGGTTGCGCCGGCAATGCCCCCCAGTCGCCCTGCCCGCCCTGTTCACCCGCGTTGCCAGCGCTTTGCTGGCCGGACTGCTGCTCAGGCGGCTGCGGCGCCGACGGCGGGTTGGCCTGGGGCGCAACGCGGCGGCGATGGCGCAAGGCGAACTCGGCCACCGCTTCGACATCCACTTCTTCGATGGCCGCACCGCCGCGCCAGGCGCAGTGGGCGCGTGCCGCACGCAACCACACCAGGTCGGCGCGCAACCCGTCGACGCCGGCGGCGTAGCAGCGCTCGGTAATCCAGGCCAGCGCCTGGTCATCCAGGGCAATACCGGCCAGGGCATGGCGCGCCGCCTGGCAGCGCTCGCGCAACTGCGCCTGGGCCGCAGCCCATTGCGTGCAGAAAGCCTGCGGGTCACTGTCGAAGGCCAGGCGCCGGCGGATGATCTGCTGACGGGCCTCAGGCTCAGGCAGGCCCTCAAGGGCCACGTTCAGGCCAAAACGGTCGAGCAACTGCGGGCGCAGTTCGCCCTCTTCCGGGTTCATGGTGCCAATCAGCACGAAACGGGCGCTGTGCCGGTGCGAGATGCCGTCGCGCTCGATGCGGTTGGTGCCACTGGCAGCCACATCGAGCAACAGGTCGACCAGCGTGTCGGGCAGCAGGTTGACCTCATCGACATACAGCACGCCACCGTCGGCCTGGGCCAGCACGCCCGGGGAAAACTGCGCCTTGCCCTGCCCCAGCGCGGCATCCAGGTCGAGGGTGCCGACCAGCCGTTCTTCACTGGCGCCCAGTGGCAAGGTGACAAACGGGCCTTCGCCAAGCAGGTCGGCCAGCCCACGGGCCAGGGTGCTCTTGGCCATGCCACGCGGCCCTTCGATCAGCACGCCGCCGATTTTCGGGTCGATGGCGGTCAGGCACAGTGCCAGCTTAAGGTCGTCGGCACCGACCACAGCGGCCAGCGGAAATTGCACGGGTTCACTCATTTCAAGCCTGTTCCTCGCCGTCGAGCAGTTGTTCCTCAAGGGCTTCGCGGTAGTCGCCCGGCGCCTGCCACAGCCCGCGCTGCTGGGCCTCCAGCAGGCGCTCGGTAAGGTCGCGCAGGGCCTCGGGGTTGTGCTCGCGCATGAAATCGCGGGTAGCCGGGTCGAGCACGTAGGCATCGGCCAGCCCTTGGTAATGATGGTCGTCGATCAGGTGGGTGGTGGCATCAAAGGCGAACAGGTTGTCGACCGTCGCCGCCATCTCGAAGGCGCCCTTGTAGCCGTGGCGCTTGACCCCGTCTATCCACTTGGGGTTGAGCGCGCGGGCGCGGATCACCCGGTTCAGCTCTTCCTTGAGGGTACGGATGCGGGGTCGGTCTGCCTGGCTGTGATCGCCGTGGTAGCTGGCCACCGGCGCCCCGGACAAGGTTTCTGACGCCGCCAGCATGCCACCCTGGAACTGGTAGTAATCGTTCGAATCGAGCAGGTCATGCTCGTGGTTGTCCTGGTTCTGCAGCACCGCCTGCACCGTGGCCAGGCGTTGGGCGAACTGGGCGCGGGCCGGGGTGCCGTCGTCGCTGCCGCCGTAGGCGTAGCCACCATGGTTGAGGTAGACCTCGGCCAGATCGTCGCGGCTGTGCCACAGGCGCCCGTCGATAGCGTTCTGCACCCCGGCGCCATACGCGCCGGGCTTGGCGCCGAACACCCGCCAGCCTGCCTGGCGCGCGGCCTGCTCGGCGTCTACCCCTTGCGCTTGCAGCGTGGCACGCTCGCTGCGTACACGGGCGGCCAACGGGTTGAGATCATCGGGCTCGTCCAGCGCGGCCACCGCCTGCACGGCCGCATCGAACAGGCGGATAAGGTTGCCGAAGGCATCGCGGAAAAAGCCCGAAACGCGCAAGGTCACATCCACCCGCGGGCGGTCGAGCAGGCCCAGCGGCAGTATTTCAAAATCGTCAACGCGCTGGCTGCCGGTCGCCCACACCGGCCGCACGCCCATCAGCGCCATGGCCTGGGCGATGTCGTCGCCGCCAGTACGCATGGTCGCCGTGCCCCACACCGACAGGCCAAGCTGGCGCAGGTGATCGCCATGGTCCTGCAGGTGGCGCTCGAGGATCAGGCTGGCCGAGGCGAAGCCCAGGCGCCAGGCCGTGGTGGTAGGCAGGTTGCGCACGTCCACGGTATAGAAGTTGCGGCCGGTGGGCAGCACGTCGAGGCGCCCACGGCTGGGCGCGCCGCTGGGGCCGGCAGGCACGAATCGCCCGGCCAGCGCCGCCAGCAGGCCACTCATTTCAGCAGCGCCGCAGGCATCCAGGCTGGGCGCCACCGCTTCGCGCAAGGCCTGCACCACGTCGTGCACCGGCTGCCATTCGCTCGGTTCAGGCAACTGCAGGGTGCCGCCCAGCGCTTGCTCGATCACCTGCTGCGCCAAAAGCTCCAGGCGCTCGCGGGTATCGCCACAGGTGCGCCAGGGTTCACTGCTCATGGCCAGAAGCTGCTCAGGGCGTTCGCCCTGCCAGGGGAGCCCAAGCTCACAATCGAGCGGGTCAAAGCCTGGCACCAAGGCCTTGGCCAAGGCCCGCAGCAGGCTGGCATTACCACCACGACCGTCGCCACGCTCGACCCGCAACAGCGCCAGCAGCGTGTCCAGGCGCAGCCGCCCTTCTGGCGATTGGCCAAACACGTGCAGGCCATCGCGAATCTGCGATTCCTTCAGGTCGCACAGATAGGTGTCCAGGCGCGGCAGCCAGACGGAGGCATCGTCCAGCTGCCCTTCCAGTTGCAGCTCACGGTCGATGTGGTTGACCTTGACCAGCTCGAGGATGTCGCGCTGCAACTCGCGTGCACGCCGCGGGTCGAGTAGCTGCGCTTCGTAGAACTCGTCGGCCAGTTGCTCCAGGTGGCGCAACGGGCCGTAGGTTTCGGCGCGGGTCAGCGGCGGCATCAAGTGGTCGATGATCACGGCTTGGGTACGGCGCTTGGCCTGGGCGCCCTCGCCCGGGTCGTTGACAATGAACGGGTAGATGTTCGGCAGCGGGCCAAGCAGCGCGTCCGGCCAGCACTGCGCCGACAAGCCGACGCCCTTGCCGGGCAGCCATTCGAGGTTGCCGTGCTTGCCGACATGGATCACCGCGTCGGCGGCGAACGCGTGGCGCAGCCAGAAGTGAAACGCCAGGTAGCCGTGCGGCGGCACCAGGTCGGGGTCGTGATACACCGCGCTGGGGTCTACCTGGTAGCCCCGGGCGGGCTGGATGCCGACGAAGGTCAGGCCAAAGCGCAAGCCGGCCACCATCAGCCGGCCGCTGCGGTACATCGGGTCCTGCTCGGGCGGCCCCCAGCGCTCCAGCACTGCCTGGCGATTGGCCTCGGGCAAGCGCTCGAAGGCGGCCTGGTAGTCGGCCAGGCTCAGGCTCTGGGCGCAAGGGCGCTGGTCGAGGTGGTCAAGGTCGTTGGTCACGCCGCCGAGCAGCTGGTGAATCAGTTGCGTGCCGCTGCCCGGCAAATCGGCCAGCGGATAGCCTTCAGTCTGCAGCGCCTTGAGAATGTTCAGTGCGGCAGCGGGCGTGTCCAGGCCGACGCCGTTGCCAATGCGGCCATCGCGGGTCGGGTAGTTGGCCATTACCAGGGCCACGCGTTTCTGGGCATTGGGCAGGCGCGCCAGCTCGACCCAGCGGCGGGCCAGCTCGGCGACGAAGTCCATGCGCTCGGGGTGGGCGCGGTAGCACACCACGTCGGACTGGCTGCGCTCGCTGCGCCAGGCCATGTCCTTGAAACTGACCGGGCGGGTAATGATGCGCCCGTCCAGTTCGGGCAAGGCGATGTGCATGGCCAGGTCGCGCGCACCCAGCCCCTGTTCGCTGGCTTCCCAGCCGGGCTGGTTGTCCTGCGCGCAGATGGCCTGCAGCACCGGAATGTCACGGCGGAACGGGCGCAGGTTGGGCCGTTCGGGGCTGGACAGGGCAAAACCGGTGGTATTGACCAGCACTTCGGCACCGACTTCGTCCAGCCAGGCCTCAACCTGCTCCAGACAGGCGCTTTCCTTGAGGCTGGCCACGGCAATCGGCAACGGGTTCAAGCCAGCGGCTTGCAGCCGCTGGCAGAACACGTCGATGAACGCGGTGTTGGCCGCCTGCAAGTGGGAGCGGTAGAACAGCAGCGGCGCCACCGGGTAATCCGGGTGCCAGTGCGGGTACCATTCTTCCAGTGCCACACTGCCCTTGGCCGGGTGATACACAGCGGTGCGCGGCAAGGGTTGCGGCTCGTCCCAGGCATAATCGCGGCCCAGCCACTGGTTGGCCAGGCAGTTGTACAGGTTGATGGCATTGGCCTTGCCGCCCTGGCGCAAGTAGTGCCAGAGGCGCTCGGCCTGGTCGCCCGTGACGGTGCCCAGGCGGGTCAGCTCCGGGTCCGGGCGATCATCGCCCGGCACCAGTATCAGCTGCACGCCACGGGCGGCCAGCTCGACCAGTTGCTCGACACCATAGCGCCAGTAGCCGACGCCGCCGTGCAGCGACACCAGGATGACCTTGGCATGGCGCAGCACCTGGTCGACATACAGGTCGACCGAAGCGTGGTTCTGCACCTGCATAGGGTTGGCCAGGCGCAGGCTGGGGAAGCCTTCAGGCAATTGCTCGGCGGTATCGGCGAGCAACGCCAGGTGCGAATCGCCGCTGCAGAGAATCACCAGCTCGGCGGGTGTCTGGCCGAGATCGGCAATACTGTCGTCCGGCACGAAGCCGCCGGGCTGGGTCCGCAGCAGGTGCACGGGTCAGGCGCCCAAGGCCTGGCGCAGGCGCGCTTCCAGCTGGGCAGCGTCCAGTTCCTGGCCGATCAGCACCAGGCGGGTGATGCGCGGCTCGTCGGCACGCCAGGCGCGGTCGAAGTGCTTGTCGAAACGGGTACCCACGCCTTGTACCAGCAGGCGCATCGGCTTGCCCGGGATGGCCGCGAAGCCTTTGGCGCGCAGGATGCCGAACTCCACCACCAGCTGGGTGAGGGCGTCGAGCAGCAGGCTTTCGTCGGCCTCTGGCAGGTCGATGGAAATGGAATCGAAAGCGTCGTGATCATGGTCGTCATGATCATCGCCGTCGTGGTGCGAATCGTGGTGGGTGCGGCGGCCATCGATGTGTGCCTCGGACTCGGCGCCCACGCCCAGCAGCACCTCCAGTGGCAGCTTGCCGCTGCTGGCCTCGACCACCTTGACCGCCGGCGGCAGTTCTTCGGCCACCTCGGCGCGGACCTTGGCCAGGCCTTCGGCGTCTATCAGGTCGGCCTTGTTCAGTACCACCAGGTCGGCGCTGGCCAGCTGATCGGCGAACAGCTCATGCAGTGGCGATTCGTGGTCCAAATTAGGGTCGAGCTTGCGCTGGGCATCGACCTGGTCCGGGTAGGCGGCGAACGTGCCGGCGGCCACGGCCGGGCTGTCGACCACGGTGATGACTGCGTCGACAGTGCAGGCGTTGCGGATTTCCGGCCACTGGAAGGCTTGCACCAGCGGCTTGGGCAGGGCCAGGCCGCTGGTTTCGATCAGGATGTGGTCCAGGTCGCCGCGACGAGCCACCAGCTCGCGCATGACCGGGAAGAACTCTTCCTGCACGGTGCAGCACAGGCAGCCGTTGGCCAGTTCATAGACGCGGCCGCTGGCTTCTTCTTCGGTGCAACCGATGCTGCACTGCTTGAGGATTTCGCCGTCGATGCCCAGTTCGCCGAATTCGTTGACGATGACCGCAATGCGGCGGCCCTGGGCGTTGTCGAGCATGTGGCGCAGCAAGGTGGTCTTGCCCGAGCCGAGGAAGCCGGTAACGATGGTAACTGGGAGCTTGGCCAGTGTTTTCATGTCGCATTGCCCTTGGCAGAGTGGCGCGGGCATGCAGGACGACAGCCGCGGGCCAGGCCGGCCGGGCTTGTTCGCCACCGGATCACCCCGCCCGGTTGAAAGTCGAAAACGTTGCGAGGCAGGTCTCCTGGCTTGCACCGTTCCATCCCCCGTTCAGTTGAACCGCGGGCTGGCGGGATGACGCCTTCCCGCGCGTTGGCGCAGTGGCTGTGTCGATCCGTTGTCGGTGCTTACAGTTGCGGGGGCAGCCGCGGCTTCTACCGCGTTCCCGTCTTAGCTCCGGCCTGGCCGAAGAACCTCGAAGTGGCAAGGCTACGCAGTGGCTGGCGGGTGGTCAACCATTGCTGCGGGGCTTGCCGACAACTCTTGGCAGCACTGCGGTACAGTGGCGACTTTGCCCACTGTCAAGGACGCCCCATGCCCCTCGCCCCCGCCATCCCGGTACTGCGCATCTTCTCGGTCGACAAGGCCAGGGAGTTCTACATGGATTTCCTCGGTTTCAGCCTGGACTGGGAGCACCGCTTCAGCCCGGACCTGCCGTTGTACATGCAGATTCACCGCGATGGCCTGATCCTGCACCTTACCGAGCACCATGGCGATGCCTGCCCCGGCTCTACAGTGTTTGCCCGCCTCGACGACCTGCGGGCGCTGGAGCATGAACTGCAAGGCAAACAGTACGGTTACGCCCGGCCCGAAACAGAGCGCCTGGACTGGGGCCTGCAGATGCAGGTGTGCGACCCGTTCGGCAACCGCCTGCGCTTCTGCCAGCAGATCGATGACGAGGCCAACCTGTGAAGGCGCTGGGCAAACGCGAAATGGCCCGCCTGGAGCGGGAGTTGGTAGCGTGCCTGACGGACGCCTGTGAAACCGCCAAGGCAGAAATCGTCGGCTTCACCTGGCTCACCCATCGCCTGGATCCTGAGAACTTTCCGGCAAGCCTGCGTATTACTTGGGTGTTTGAACAAGAGGCCGAGAAAGTCGCTGCTGTGGCGGGTGAAGCAAAGGCACGCATGCTTGCGCTGACCCGTCAGGCGTTGGACCACGCCGGCATACAACTGGATCACCCGGCCTGGCATGTACGGTTTGACAGCGAAGAGGCCTGCAAACAGAGCCACGGAGGCGACTGGGCCAAGCGCTTGAGGGGGCGCTGAGCCCAAGGCCAGTCAAGATCGGGCGCCGCTCACGCGGCGCATCGCCGGTGCAGGAAACCCATACACGTCGGGCGGTACTTTACCTGCCCCCAACGGGCCGTTAGGCTACGCACTCCCCCAGTACGAGGTATTCGTCCAATGCGCCATTAATGCCGCCGTCCATTCGACGGCCAGTCTTCAGCCTCCGGTTTGCTCCGGAGATGTCGCGGCATTTGTGGAGTTGTGCATGACGAACACGTCGATCCTGACGCTGGACAGCGTCTCCTTGGCCTTGCCTGATGGCCGGCTACTGTTTACCGACCTCAACGAAACCTTCGACCAACAGCGTACCGGCCTGGTCGGGCGCAATGGCGTGGGCAAGAGCCTGCTAGGGCAGGTTCTTGCCGGCCAGCGTGCACCGAGCAGCGGCCTGTGCAGGCGCCGTGGGCCTGTCCATCTGCTGAACCAGCAGGTAATCGAGCGCAGCGCCACACTTGCCGAGCTGGCGCAGGTGGGGGCGGTGGTTGCGGCGCTCGAGCGCATCGAGCAAGGCAGCATCAACCCCCAGGATTTCGACACCGTTGGCGAGCGCTGGGATATCCGCGAGCAATTGCAGATGCACCTGCAGCGCAACGGCCTGGGTCACCTTGACTGGCGCCAGCCCGCACGCAGCCTGAGCGGCGGCCAGGCCATGCGCGTGGCGCTGGCAGGCGCATGGCTCAGCGGTGCCGACTACCTGATCCTCGACGAACCGAGTAACCACCTGGACAGCGACGCCCGTGCCCAGCTGCTGAGCATGATCGAGGGCTGGGACCGAGGTTTGCTGGTAATCAGTCACGACCGCAGCCTGCTGGCGCACATGGCGCGCATTGTCGAACTGTCCAGCCTGGGGTTGCAGGCCTATGGCGGCAACTACAGCTTCTATGCAGCACAAAAAGCCAGCCAGGTGGCGCAAGCCCAGCAGCAACTTGCCCGGCTGAAGCAGGAGCAACAACGCCAGGCCCGTGAATTGCAGCGCCAGCGCGAAGACCTGGAACGCCATCAGGCCCGGGCCGGGCGTCAAGCCAGGCATGCCAACCAGGCCAAGATCCTGGTCGACCGCCAGCAGGAACGCAGCCAGGCCACGGCGGGCAAGCAGCGGCGTGATCATCGCGATGCCCGGCAGGCACTACTGGGCAAAGTGCATGACGCCGCCCGTGAGGTCGAGCAAGCCACTGCAATTACTTTGCATGCCCCCACGCCCCAGCGTCATGCGGGCCGCGAAGTGTTGGCCCTGCAGGCACTTCGCTTGCCCCATGGCACCCGAAAACCGCTTGACCTGCGCTTGTGCCTGGGCCAGCGGCTGGGCCTGGTCGGCGCCAATGGCAGTGGCAAGTCCACGCTGCTAAGGCTGCTGAACGGGGAATTACCGGCATCTCCCGACACTTTGCGCCGCAGTGGCGAAACAGCCCTGCTCGACCAGCACTGCAGCACCCTGGCAGGCCACAGCAGCGTGCTTGAACACCTGCGCCAAGCCAACCCGGTGCTGGCCCAGGGCGAATTGCGCAGCCGCCTGGCACAACTGGGCCTGGATGCGGCCCGTATCGAGCTGCCCAGCAGCCTGCTCAGCGGCGGCGAGCGGATGAAGGCAGCGCTGGCCGCCGTGCTGTACCGCGAGCGGCCACTCGACCTGTTGCTGCTGGATGAGCCCGGCAACCACCTTGACCTGCCGTCACTGGCAGCCCTGGAGCGCATGCTCGGGCAGTTTCGCGGGGCGCTGATAGTGGCGTCCCATGACGCGGTTTTGCTGGAAAACCTGGCCCTGCATGGCTACCTGCACTTGTAGGAGCAGCCTTGTGCTGCGAAAGGGCCGGTACTGGCGACACAATTGCATCCAATGGACCGGCCTCTTCGCAGCACAAGGCTGCTCCTACAACGACCGCGGACCGAGAATAATGCATCGCAGGCTATCAATTCGTGACTGGCCGTTCCCGATCCGCGACGGATGTATTATGGTGGCGTGGTGCGCATATAACAGCAGCCCGAGCGATCGGGCACTTGCAAGACAATGAGGGTGTCATGAGCAACGAAAGCATTAACTGGGACAAGCTGGGTTTCGACTACATCAAAACCGACAAACGCTACCTGTCCGTATGGCGCAATGGCGAGTGGGACAAGGGCACCCTGACCGACGACAACGTGCTGCACATCAGTGAAGGCTCCACGGCCCTGCACTACGGCCAGCAATGCTTCGAAGGCCTCAAGGCCTACCGTTGCAAGGACGGCTCGATCAACCTGTTCCGCCCCGACCAGAACGCCGCCCGCATGCAGCGCAGCTGCGCCCGCCTGCTGATGCCGCCTGTGCCGACCGATGTGTTCATCGAAGCCTGCAAGCAAGTGGTCAAGGCCAACGAAAAGTTCGTGCCACCGCACGGCAAAGGCGCCCTGTACCTGCGCCCGTTCGTGATCGGCACCGGCGACAACATTGGCGTGCGCACCGCCCCTGAGTTCATCTTCTCGGTCTTCGCCATTCCGGTTGGCTCGTACTTCAAGGGCGGCATGAAGCCGCACAACTTCCAGATCTCCAGCTTCGACCGCGCCGCCCCACAAGGCACCGGCGCAGCCAAGGTCGGTGGCAACTACGCCGCCAGCCTGCAGCCAGGCGCTGAAGCCAAGAAGGCCAACTTCGCCGACGCCATCTACCTCGATCCGCTGACCCATACCAAGATCGAGGAAGTCGGTTCGGCCAACTTCTTCGGCATCACCGCCAAAAACGAGTTCGTTACCCCGAAATCGGCCTCGGTGCTGCCAGGCATCACCCGTCTGTCGCTGATGGAACTGGCGCAATCGCGCCTGGGCCTGACCGTGATCGAAGGCGATGTCGAAATCAGCAAGCTGGACCGCTTCATCGAAGCCGGCGCTTGCGGTACTGCTGCAGTGATCACCCCGATCGGCGGTATCGAGTACAACGGCAAGCTGCACGTGTTCCACGACCTGGAAAAGGTTGGCCCGGTTACCCAGAAGCTCTACAACGAGCTGACCGGCATCCAGAGCGGTGATGTTGAAGCACCGGCAGGCTGGATCGTCAAGGTCGCCTGAGGCGCATCAGCTGTATGAAAACGGGGGCATGCCAGCGATGGCATGCCCCGTTTTTTTGACAGAGTTGATGACCCTGTGGGAGCGGGCGTGCCCACTCCCACAGGGAACGCGTGAGCATTCGCAATTGGGGCCGGCTACTCATGCCACGCGACGCTGCATCAGCAGATGCCGGGCTTTGTCGAACGCCCAGTTGTACAGCACGGTGTAGGGCAGGATGATCACGAAGAAACCCAGCTCCACCATGAACGCCTGCAGCAGCGAAATATCCAGCATCCACGCCGCCACCGGCAGGCACCACACCACCAGCCCGGCCTCGAAGCCCAGGCCGTGCACAAAGCGCGCACCGGCCTTCCAGTGGATGCGTTCAGTCTGCACCCAGCGATCGACCAGCGCGTTGTAGACCATGTTCCACAACATGGCGATCACCGATAGGGTTATTGCCAATGCCCCCGCCGTCGCCAGCGATTTGCCCATCACCCAGGACAACAGCGGTGCGCACAGCAACACCGCGAATACTTCATAGCCTACGGCGTGTACCAGGCGTTCGGTGAAAGAGACCGTTTTCATTGCAAATTCCATCCATTGCGTGAGTCGTGCTTCCTATTTTCTTTGATAGAACTGATACTCGCGACATAGCTACCATCGGTTTTATCAATACCATGCGCTACTCACCCGAAGCTCTGGTCGCCTTTGTCGAAGCCGCATCGCTGGGTTCGTTTTCTGCGGCGGCACGCAAATTGCGCAAAAGCCAGTCCACGATCAGCATCGCCATCGCCAATTTCGAAGCCGATATCGGCTGCCCGCTGTTTGATCGCGGTGGCCGCCACCCCACGCTGAACGAAGCGGGCCGACAGGTGCTAAGCCATGTCGAAGCGATCCTGGACGCCAGCGCCCAGCTCGATGCCCTGGCGGTAAGGCTGGCGCAAAACGTCGAGGCGCTGGTCTCGGTGGTGATGTCGGACAGCTACAGCGTCACCTTCCAGGGCGCCGTGATGGCCCGCTTCGCCCAGCAGTACCCGCACACCGAATTGCGCTGCGGCCCGGCGGAAGACGCTGATGTGATCGATATGATCCAGCAGGGCCTGGCCCACGTCGGCATTTTGGCCACTCAGCCTAGCTACCCCGCCGACGTTGCCGTGGCGCGCTTGCCCGAGCAGGCGGAGTTCGGTGTGTATGTGGCCAGCGGGCACCCGTTGGCGGGCCTGAAAACGGTGCAAACGCAACACCTTGAAAACGCGCGGCAGCTGTACATCAAGACCTATGCCCCCAGCCTGCACCGCGGCCGCGGCCAGGCCTGGTCGGCACCGGATTACCTCACCCTGCTGGAATTTGCCGTGCGCGGGTTTGGCTGGGCCGAACTGCCCAGGGCGCTGGTGGCGCGGTTTGGCAACGAGCTAGTGGAGTTGCAGATAGCGGGTTACCCGCGCCGGGTGGATATGGATGTGGCGTGGTCAAGCCGGCGGGCGCTTGGGCCGGCGGGGCAATGGCTGGTGCGGCAGATGCTGGGGCAGTAGGTCTTAACCTGCCAGAATCTGGCGCTGCCGCGTAGTCCATCGCGGCACAGGGCCGCTCCTGCAGGGGGTCGCGTTCTCTTGTGGGAGCGACCCCGTAGTGCGCCAGAACACAACAACCAGTACACCCAGCGACAAGCCTTCCCCCCGCCCTGCCCCGTAGCCTGTTACCACGCGCCGCCCCGCCGCGGCACGCACCTAAAGCACAAGAACAAACGTTGGTGACCTATGCAGACAGTAGATCCGATCACCCTTGCGGTTGTCCGGGGTGCGCTGGAGACAGCGCAGCGCGAAATGACCCTGACCCTGGAAAAGACCGGGCGCTCCAGTGTGTTCAACCTGGCCCACGATTACTCCAACTCGCTGTTCGACCACCTGCCGGAGATGATCCTGCAAGGCCAGGACATCCCCATCCACCTGGGCTCGCTGATTCCGGCCATGAAATGCGTGGCCGGATTCTTCGGCGACGACATCGCCGAAGGCGACGTGATCTACCACAACGACCCCGCCTACAAGGGCAGCCATATTCTCGACTGCTGCATGTACAAGCCGGTGTACTACCAGGGCGAACTGGTGTTCTGGACCGTGTGCAAAGGCCACCTGACCGACATCGGCGGCCCTGTACCCGCCGGCTACAACCCCGACGCCAAGGAGATCTACGCCGAAGGGCTGCGCATCCCACCGGTCAAACTGTGGGAAAAGGGCAAGCGCCGCGAAGACGTGATCAACTTCATGCTCACCAACATGCGCGCCCGCCCCTATCAGGAAGGCGACCTCAATGCCCAGTACGGCGCCTGCAAGGTCGGCGAGCGGCACTTGCTGGAGCTGCTGGACAAGTACGGCGTGGCCCAAGTGCGTGCCTGCATTGCCGAGCTGAAGAACATGGCCGACCGGCACATGCGCGCGCTGTTGCGCGATGTGCCGGACGGTGACTACAGCGGCACCGCCGTTCTTGAAGATGCCGGCCACGGCCTTGGCGAACTGGCCATCACCGCCCATGTGCAGATACGTGGTGACCAGGCCCACGTGCGTATCGACAGCCCGCCGCAAGTGCCGTACTTCATCAACTCCTACGAGGGCAACTCGGTATCGGGCGTATACCTGGGGCTGATGATGTTCGCCCAGGTGGCACCGCCCTACAACGAAGGCCTGTACCGCTGCGTCACGGTCGATGTCGGGCCCAGGGGTACCCTGTGCAACGCCGAAGAACCGGCGCCCCATGTCAACTGCACCACCACGCCGATGGAAACACTGGCCGATGCCGTGCGCACCGCGCTGGAGCAAGCCTCACCACAGCGGGTAACGGCCTCCTGGGGGCACACCAGCGGCATCAACATCGCCGGCCACGACCCGCGCAACGGCAACAGCGAGTACGTGACGATGGTGCTGGCCTCGATCATTTCCGGTGCCGGTGCCAACCAGGTGATGGATGGCTGGCACGCCTGCGGCCCGCTGTGCTGCTTCGGGGCACTGATGAGCGGCGACATCGAACTGCTCGAACACGCCTATCCGGTGCTGATCCACCGTTACAGCCTGATGGCCGACAGTGGTGGCGCCGGTGAATTGCGCGGTGGTTCGGGCACCCGCCTGGAGATCGAACCGCTTGACCACGCCATGACTGTGGTCGGCTTCGGCGAAGGCCGCCAGCTGCCCACCGCCGGTGCCGCCGGGGCACGCAATGCCCTGCTCGAACCCAAGCTGGGCCGGCTGATCCACCGCCACGTCGACGGTAGCGAAGACCACTATACGCAAAACCCGATGCTCACCCTGCAACCCGGTGAACGCATCATCAACATCAACCCGGGGGGCGGTGGCTACGGCGACCCGCTGCGCCGCCCGGTCACCGCCGTACTGGAGGATGTGCGCAACGGCCTGGTCTCGCCACAAGGGGCAGCCCTGGAGTATGGCGTGGTCCTCGATGACGATGGCCGCCTCGACGAAACCGCAACCCGCCTTGCCCGCGCCCCGCGCTGCCCGGAGAACCATCATGCGTAATCAATATCGCCTGGGCATCGATGCCGGCGGCACCTTCACCGATTTCATCCTGGCCGACCGCGACGGCGGCGTGCAGCTGTTCAAGGCCCCGTCCACGCCGCAGGATGGCACCTTGGCCATTCGCGCCGGCCTGGCGCAGATCGCCGACGCCACCGGGCGCAGCCCGGCCGAGCTGATCGCCAACTGCGACCTGTGCATCAACGGCACCACGGTGGCCCTCAACGCGCTGATCGAGCGCACCGGGGTCAAGGTGGGCCTGCTGTGCACCGACGGGCACGAGGACAGCCTGGAAATCCGCCTGGGTCACAAGGAGGAAGGCCACCGCTACGACGCTCATTATCCGCCGGCACACATGCTTGCCCCGCGCCATCTGCGCCGCCCGGTAGGTGGCCGCATCCTCGGAGATGGACGTGAGCACAGCCCGCTGGACGAGCGCGCCATTCATGACGCCATCGACTACTTCCGTGCCGAAGGCGTGCAGGCCGTGGCCATTTCCTTCCTGTGGTCGGTGCGCAACCCCAGCCACGAGCAGCGGGCCGCCGAGCTGGTACGGGCCGCCCTGCCCGGGGTGTTCGTCTGCACCGGCTGCGAGGTGTTCCCACAGATTCGCGAGTACACCCGCACCTCCACCACCGTGGTCAACGCTTACCTCAGCCCCGTGATGGCGCGCTATGTGGCGCGCATCGACAGCCTGTTCCAGGAGCTTGGCGCGCAGCAGCCAGTGCGCTATTTCCAGTCCAACGGTGGCCTGGCGCCCGGGCACCTGATGCGCGAGCGCGCCGTCAATGCGATCAACTCCGGCCCCGCCTCGGCGCCACAGGCGGGGCTGGCGGTGGCGAGGCCGTTCGGTATCGATAACGTCATCACCGTGGACATGGGCGGCACGTCGTTCGACATCACCCTGACCAACGCCGGCCATACCAACTTCAGCAAGGACGTCGACTTCCTGCGCCAGCGCATCGGCGTGCCAATGATCCAGGTGGAGACCCTGGGCGCCGGCGGCGGCTCCATTGCCCACCTGGACGAGCTCGGCATGCTCCAGGTCGGCCCGCGCAGCGCTGGTGCCATGCCTGGGCCGGTGTGCTATGGCAAAGGGGGTAGCGAACCCACGGTAACCGACGCCAACCTGGCGCTGGGCTACCTGCCCGACGGCGCACTACTGGGCGGCAGCATCCGCCTGAACCGCCAGGCCGCACTGGACGCTATCCGCAGCAAGATCGCCGAACCGTTAGGTATCAGCGTGGAACGCGCAGCATTCGGCATCACCACCCTGGTCAACCTGAACATGGTCAACGGCATTCGCCGCGTGTCCATCGAACGCGGCCACGACCCGCGCGACTTCGCCCTGATCGGCGCTGGTGGCGCAGCGGGCATGCACGTGGTGCGCCTGGCCGAAGAAATCGGCATGCAGACCGTGTTGATCCCCAAGGTGGCCTCAGGCCTGTGCGCGTTCGGCCAGATCCTGTCCGACGTGCGCTACGACCAGCTCACCAGCCTGTCGATGCGGCTGGACGCCGGGCACGTGAACCTGGCGCAGCTCAACCAGGCCCTTGCCGAGCTGCGTCAACAAGGCCTGGCAAACTTGCGTGAAGACGGTTTTGGCGACCAGGCCAGCAGCTGCCACTACACCCTGGAAATGCGCTATCTGGGGCAAATCCATGAATGCAGCGTGGAGCTGCAGCAGCATGCACTGGATGACGCGGGCCTGGCCGCACTGATCAGCCGCTTCCACAGCCGCCACCAGACCCTGTACTCGTACAGCGAGCCCGACAGCCCGGTGGAGCTGGTGAACCTGGAGTGTTCGGTAATTGGTCACCTGCCGCGTCCGCCACAACCCGAGCTGCAGGGGCCGGCCCAACCACCCGCGCCTGCCCCGGAAGGTGTCCGCCCGATGCTGTTCAGTGCCGAGGGCGAATGGCAGCCCACGCCGGTGTTCAACGGCAACCGCCTGCTGCCGGGGCAGACGGTGCATGGCCCGTGCGTCATCGAGGAAGACACCACCAACATCGTCCTGCCCCCCGGCTGGCAGGCGCGCCTGGAGCCTTCGGCCACCTACCGGGTGACACGCGGGGCTTGATCAAACGGTCGGCGTGCGCCGATCATGGGCCTGAAGCCGCCCGGCAGCCTTGCGCTGCCGGGCGGTTTGCACAATAACAAGAGCTGCTTGAGTAGCTTGCCTGCAGTTCCTTTTTTCAATGCTGCCCTCTTTGAAAAAGGACCCACCATGCCCACAGAAATCTCGACCCACGGCTGGGCACAGCCGGAGCGCCAGGCGCGCTGGGCCGAAGCCATCAGTGAAACCTATTTCCCGTTGAGCCTGGAGTTTGCCAGCGAGCAGCCATTCGATGGCCACCTGCAGCGCTGGAGCACGCCCAGCACGCCACTCAGCCTTTCCCGCCTGCGCTCCAGCCCGCTGGGCTACTCGCGCAGCAAGGCGCACGTTGGCCAGGACCATGAGGCGTTCTACCTGGTGACCGTGCCGCGCAGCAGCGAAGTGCACTTCGAACAGGAAGGCCACCCGCTCAGTTGCAGCCCGGGCGGGTTCATCGTCGAGCGCGGCGATGCGCCTTACCGCTTCCATTACGGCACGCAGAACGACCTGTGGGTGCTCAAGCTGCCCGAGCGGGAACTCAAGGCCAACCTGCTCGGGCACAAGCGCTATACCCGGCATTGCTTCGATGCCAGCCAGGGCCTGGGGCGCATCTTTGTAGAGCAACTGGACCTGTGTGCCCGCCATTTCGACGCCAGCCCGGCCGCTGCCCGGCATTTACTGCTGGAACAGGCTTCGGCCACGCTGCTGCTGGCCCTGCAGCAGGATGAGCGAGTACTGGGCAGTGAAGGCAATAACCTCAGCACCCTGCACCTGACACGGGTCGAGCAGTATGTGCAGCAACATCTGGGCGACCCCGAACTGTCGCCACAAACCATCGCCAGCGCCTGCGGGCTGTCACTGCGCTACCTGCACAAGCTGTTCGCGATCACACCCTACACCCTTGGCGAGTGGGTGCGCCAACAGCGGCTGGAAGCCGTGCACCGCCAACTGCGCGACCCGCATTGCCACCTGGCCATCGGCGAGTTGGCATTCCGTTGGGGTTTTACCGACCAGGCGCAATTCACCCGGGCGTTTCGCCAGCACTACGGGTGCACGGCGCGAGAAGTCAGGGCTGCACGATTGCAGTGATTTGCGGGCTCAATCCCCCGCTGCCACATCCACCACCTTCCAGCTGTCATCCGGGTCGAAGCGCTTCATCTCCTTGGCCAGCCTGTCGCCGTGTGGCCCGAGGTCTTTTTCGAACACCTGGCCGTCGTGGCTGATCATGAAGCTCATCACCCCGGTGTCGTCGTACCTGGCCGGCCAGGCGACCATGGCGAAGCCACGGCTCATCTGGTTGCCGATCAGGTAGCTGTAGGCGCCACCGGGGGCGGATGGGCCTTGTCCGTCAAGGATGCGGAAGTGGTAGCCATACCAGTCATCGCCAACCACATCCTGGCCGAACAGCGGCCCCAGCGGGCTGACTTGGCCGTCGCCATCGTCGTCCCAGTACAAGCCGTCATGCTTGCCAGGCTCACTGAAGATTTTCTGCGCGTACTCCAGGGCACCGTTGCCGTTGTGGTCCTGGGTGGCGTAGTCCATTTGCGCATCGTGATAGGCCAGCAGCGACTGCAGAACGCCGAGCTCGTTGCGGCCGATGCGCCGGGCGCGGATTTCGGCGCTGCCGGCCTTGAGGTCGAAGCGCCAGCCCTGGCTGCTTTTGGTCAAGGGTATGGGCAAGGTCCAGTGAGCGTTGCCCACCGCCAGGATGGCCTTGCCCTCGCCTGCCCTGTCGATACTGTGCTGCGCGTGATACTGCTGCAGAAACGTGTCCACGTCGCTGCGTTGCACACCGCCACGCGGAATGTAGGTGCGCCAGTCATCACCCAGCAACTGGGCCAGGCGGGCTTCATCAGCCTTCTGCACGCCCAGGGCCGCGACGAAGGACTCCACGGCCTGCTCCGGTGTCGGGAAGGCTTCCTGGGCAGCCGACACGCAAGCCCATGCCAAGCCTGCCGCAAGCAGCACTGCTGCAAAGGCTGAACATTTCATCGACGGCCTCCTGCGCCGCGACGCATTGGCGCACTGGGCCGGGAGATCTGGTGGCCGGCGGCGCGTGATGCATTGGGCCGCTGGGCAAACGACTGGCTGGTACGACCGCGGTTGGCCTGCAGGCTGGTGCGCGACGGCGAACCCACGCCGTCGAAGGCATTGTTACGCGCCCGGCCGGCGCTGTTGGCCGGACGGTTCTGTGCCACCTGCCGGCCTTGGGCATTGCGTGGTTCCTGGCGACGGTCAGTTGCTCTGGCATTGTCGCCACGGGGTTGCATGCGGTTGCCGATCGAATTGCCGGCCTGCGCCTCGCGCATTTGCTGGCGTGCCTGGCGGTTGTCGGCGGCCGGCCGTTCCATGCCGGCGCGGTCCATCGAGGCCCGGGCCTTGTCCCGGGCCTGCGCCCGCTGGGCGTCGTCGCCACGGAAGGCGGTGCGCTGGGTGGCGCCGTCCAGTTGGCGGCCATACTGCTGGCGGCTGCGCGCATCGCGGTAAGGCACCCCTTCGCGGTTGGCGGCATTGTGCTGCCATTTGTTCTGGTTGTTGGTGATGCGGTTGTTGGCGTTGATGTTGTTGTAACGGTTGACGTCTATGTCGATGTCATTGTTGCCCCAGTCGCAGTCGCCCCACAACGAGGCGACGACCGCCACGCCGGTACCGAAGGCCAGGCCGGCCACCAGCGCGGAACCGGCGTAGTACATCGGCGGCGGCGGGTAGTACACGGGCGGCGAGGCCGGGTAGGCCCAGGTACCATAGGTGGTGGTGGGGTTGTAACTGGGCACGTACACCACTTGCGGCTCGGCAGGCTGAATGATGATGGTGGATGGGGCGCTGCTGGAAGCCTGTGTTGCCGGGGCAGCCTGCACCGTCACGTTCTGGTACTGGTTGCTTTGCAGGTTGCCGGCCGCCTGTGCCTGGTGACGCAGGCGCTGTACCGCGCCCATGACATCGTCGGGCTGCGCCAGGAACGCATCACCCAGGCGCTGCACCCACGCCGGGTCCTGGCCCAAAGTCGCCAGCAGCTGCGGGAAGGCGACCAGCGCTTGTACGCTCGGGTCCCACGGCTGCTTCGCGACCTGTTTGACGGCGTCATCGCCCGACGCGTTGGGGTTGGCCTTGGACCAGGTCACAGCTTCGCTCACCTGCCCCGGGTAAGTGGCGGCCATCAATACCTGCGCCAGCAGCGGATCGGGGTACAACGCAACCGGCGCCAGCATCTGGTCCAGCTGCTCTTGAGTGAACACCGGGGTCTTGGCCGCGACCGTGCCGGTTTGCGGAGCTGGGTCGGGGGCTGGTACGTCTTGCGCCAGCGCAGGGCCGGGCGCGGCGTTCAGGCACATCAGCGCCGACAGCAAAGCAAACAATGGCATGCGCATCGCTTATCCCCAACAGGTCAGATCGCGTGGGTTAAGGGTAGCAATGGCGGTGCTTTTGACCAGCGGCGAGCGTGCAAACTTTTAGCACTGATGCTTGCGTCAATAGTGACTATCGAACAAGGCAATTTCTACTGATCGCCCCCGCTAAATAAGCTAGCTCCATCGATTCGAACCTGGCGAATCCCCTGCATTCCGGAGCTGCTCGATGAACACCAAGGCCCGCCTTTTCCTCACTGCCCTGGCCGCTACCAGCATTGCCGTACTGGCTGGCTGTGCCAATCACCCTGAACTGCGCACCTACAGCGCTGAAGAAACCCGCCAACTGCAACTGGAAGCGTTGCAGCGCCGCGGCCTGTCGCTGGACGACTACGAGCAGCAACGCCGGGTGATACAACATGCCGGCAACCTGCCCGTGGTGACCGAAGCCGCCGACGCAGACCCTTCGACCAAAGGCTGAGCGGGCCAGGCAAAGGTTCCCTCCTTCCACCTGCGCAGGTATCCTCTACCGCTCAACCGCAAGCCTTCCAGGACGGAGACCATGACCAGGCCCTTTCTGTTGCTGAGTGCTGCACTGCTGTTCAGCCCAGTGTTGATGGCCCAGCAGATAAAACGCGAACTGGGCGACTTCGACTTCACACTCGGCACCACACCCTCGCGCAGCATGGCCCAAGGCCTTATCTCACCCAGTGCCGTCGGCGCATTCCACGGTGGTCTCGACTTCAGCCACCCCAGTGGGTGGTACCTGGGCCAGTACGCCCCGAGCATGGGCGTCACCCCCAACTCGACCCTGCGCCTGGACAGCTACCTGGGCTACAAGCACCAATTCGACAACAGCCTGGGCTATGAAGTGGGGTTGATCCATTACAGCCAGCCGACTATTGCAGGCCCCGACAGCTATGCCCTGTACGGTGGCATCTCGCTGTTGGGCAATCGCTTCGGTGGCGCGCTGCGCGACAACCCGGATAACCGCACCGGCACCCTGTTCGCCGACTTCGGCGAACTGCCCCTGTTCGATGTCGACCTCACCGTCAAGCTGGCCCATCATCGCCTGGGCACGCCGTTCACCATTGGCGACGGCAGCCAGGTAAATGCCTTTTCCGACTGGTCGCTGGAACTGTCGCGGCCCTGGCTGGGCATCGACCTTAACCTGATCTACAGCAACTCCAATCTCAGTGGCGGCGGTTGCGATGCCTATTCGGGCATCAACACCTATTGCGACAGTGTGGTCACGCTCAAGGCGCAGCGCAGTTTCTTCTAACGCCGTGGTGCCAGCGCCAGGGCTATACCGCCCAACACCACCACACACGCGATCAGCAAGCGCAACGACAGCGGTTCGCCAATCAGGACAACACCGCCCAGTGCGGCAATCACAGGCACACTAAGCTGCATGGTCGCTGCTTGCTGCGCACTCACCTGCCTGACCACGCCGTACCACACGGCGTAGCCCGCACCTGAGGCCAGCACCCCGGAGCCCAAGGCATACAACAAACCCAGCAGCGTGAGGTGCGGGCCGGCGCCCAGCAACAGCACCGGTAGCAGCAGCGCCAGGCAAGGCAGGCTGCGGGCAAAATTGCCTGCCGTATCGGCCAGCGGCCTGGGCGAGCCCCTGCCCAGCAACGTGTACACGCCCCAGGCCATACCAGACAGGGCCATCAGCAAGGCACTGGCCAAGGGTGGCGCCGCTGCACCGGGCAACAACAGCACCAACAGGCCGGCAAAAGCAATCAACATGCCCAGCAGCATGCGGGCGGTGATGCGCTCACCTTTGTACCAGGCAAAGCCGAACATGGTGATCTGCACTGCGCCGAACAGCAGCAATGCCCCCGCACCTGCACCCAGCTGCAGGTATGCCGCAGAAAAAAGGAATGCGTAGAGGAACAGGGCCAAGCCACCGCGCCAACTGCCGCCAATGCCAAGCGCAGGTTTACGCAGGCGGATCAACAGCAGCAGAAACAACGCCCCACTGGCCAGGCGCACCACGGTAAACAAAGCCGGGTCGATGGCCCCGTCCTTCAGCGCCAGCCGGCAGAACACCGAGTTGGCGGCGAAGGCCATGAGGCTGAAGAGCGCCGGCCAGAACCAGGCCTTGGCCTTGCGGTCGGTCAGTGTGGTGGTGCCGGTGCTCATGGTGTGGTCACCTCTGAGGGAATATTGTTGTTATAGCGGCCATGCGTGTACCGATATACAACAAAGTGTTTCCAAGGGGCCACCGCCGCATCACTCAGCGCTAAAGCGCTGCCACCGCTTCGATTTCCACCAGCATGCCATCCAGCGCCAGCCGGGGTACCGGGATCAGCGTGCAGGCCGGTTTCATGTGCGGGCCCCAGGCCCTGTCGGCCTCAGCCACCCATTGGCGCAGGCGCGTTTCGGAGTGCTCGACAATCAGCAGTGTCAGCTTGAACACCTGGGCCAGGCTGGCGCCTTTGGACGCCAGGGCCAGTTCAAGGTTGGCCAGCGCCTGGCGGGCCTGTTCGGCGAACAGCGGGGGCAACTGGCCGTTGCTGTCTTCCCCGCCCTGGCCGGCGATGAACAGCAAGCGGCTGTCAGCGCGCACTTCGGCGACATGGGAATAGGCATTGCCACTGGGATCGTACAGGCCTTCAGGGTTGCTCAACTGAAATGCGGTTGATTGGGTCACGACAAGCCCTCACTCGGTTGGAAGAGTGGCGCAGTATCGGACCTTAAGTTAACTCGAGGTCAAGCGCGGGGTAGGACATTTCGCACAATCCATTGCCATGCTTGAACCACGCGTATGTTTGCGCCGCGGCCGGCAGGCAGTAGATTGCAAGACCCGGCATGGAGGCCTGTACGTCACAAGGAAAAGCGCATGAGCAATTATGATTTTCAGCTGGCCTATACCATCAAGCCGCACAACCCTGCCCACGATGAAGCCGATGCCGCGCAGGCACGCCTGCACCTGCGCGAGAAGCTCGGCCTGGACACCGTCGAGCAGATCGAAACCACCCTGCTCGGCATGATCACGCTTAAAAGCACCACCCTCGCAGACCGCAAGCGCGAAGCTGAAAAACTGCTGCACGATTACATCCACGAAGCGCTCAAACAGCTGCGGGTATTGTCGACCGTGAAATTCTACGGCTGCATGATGGTTGATGGGCTGGGCCCAGCCATTCGCTTCCAGATCCTGCCCAAGTGAACATCGACGGCATCAGGCGCCCCCACGCCAGATGCCGGAAGCCCTCATTTTTCCTGCAGGACCGCCCTGCCCTTCACCGCCCGCGGCCCGCGCCAGGCCCAGAACAACAGCCCCGGGAATGGTGCGTAGACGACAAACACAATCCACAGCATCTTGCGCTCGGCGCGCCGGTCACTGCCGATGATGTGCCAGATGGCCCAGATTTCCAGCAGGATGACCAAGGCTGCGATGATGATCCAGATCGTTCCTATTTCCATGAGCGCTCTCCCGTTTGGCATGTAATGCATTGGGTTACCGACAGCGTTGAGGGTTCAGATTGATTTGGCTACCAGTATGGCATTGCGAACCGTTGTAGGAGCGCGACCGCCCTCAATGCTGCGGCGCGTTCTCCAGCGCCGCCTTCAACGCCGCGGCATCGGCAAAAGAATGCTGGCTCACCAGTACACCCTCCCGCAGTTGCAACCACTGCACCTGGCCATCCTGCCCGGAATAACGGCTGGCCACGCGCCCTTCCCGGTCGAGCAGCACCCGGTAGTTGTAATCGCGCATGGCCGGAATGGCGAATAGCTTGCTGATCAGTGCCGGCATGCGCTGGATGTCGGCAACGAACACCGCATCACGCGCTTCCAGGTAGCCCCGGGGCTGCTCGCCCAGCGCCGCTTTGACCAGCTTGGCACCGTCCATGTCGCGGGCTACCAGCAGGATGTGCGTGCGGGTATCGAGGCTGTAGGCCTGGTCGTGCTGGTCGAGCAGCGTCCACGGGGCCAGCTTCTCGCCCGGTTCCAGGGCATTGGCCAGCAGCGGCAGCAGGCTGAACAACAGGGCAATGGCGTGCTTCATCAAGGGCGTCCTCAGTGACAGGGGGCAACATGGCGGCAATAGGCCAAGCCAGACAGGTTGCCTGAACACGACCTGAAATACGACACACCCACCCGGAACATTGTCTTTCCTCCGGCCACCCGCCACACTCTGCGAGCCAGCCAGGAAGCGGAGTCCAGAGTGCCCACGCCACGTCAGTTCAGCAAGAAGACCAGCACCAGCAACATGCTGCGGCTGAAATCCACCAGCGCCAATGCCCAGGCCCCCTATCGGGTTGATTTCGTCCTGCTCGAACATTTCTCGATGGCCAGCTTCACCGTGGCCATGGACGTGCTGGTCACGGCCAACCTGCTGCGCGCCGACAGTTTCCAGTTCACCCCGCTGTCGATGGATGGCGACCGGGTGACCAGCGACCTGGGTTTGGAACTGGTGGCCACCGAGCTGTCCGCCGGGGCGCTGAAAGATCTGGACCTGCTGGTGATCTGCGGCGGCTTGCGCACCCCGCTGAAGTACCCTGAACTCGACCGCCTGCTGGACGACTGCGCCGCCCACGGCATGGCCCTGGGCGGGCTGTGGAACGGTGCCTGGTTCCTTGGCCGCGCCGGGGTGCTGGACGACTATGGCTGCAGTATCCACCCCGAGCAGCGCGCCAGCCTGTCCGAGCGCAGCCCGCAAACCCGCATCACCCCTGCCAGCTTCACCCTCGACCGCGACCGCCTCAGCGCCGCCAGCCCCAATGGTGCCATGGAGCTGATGCTGGGCCTGGTACGCCGGCTGTATGGCGACGGGCTGGCCGAAGGCGTGGAGGAAATCCTGTCGTTCTCCGGCGCCCGCTACCGCCAGGTTGGCCCAGGGGCGAAGAAGTCCATGAGCCTGCACCTGCGCACCATCGTCGAGCTGATGGAGAACAACCTGGAGGAAACCCTCAGCCTCGACCAGCTGGCCGCCTACAGCGGGCGCTCGCGCCGGCAGATCGACCGCCTGTTCCAGGCTCAGCTGGGCACCTCGCCACGGCGCTACTACATGGAGCTGCGCATCACCAAAAGCCGCCGGCTGCTGCAGTATTCGGACTTGTCAGTGATGGAAGTGGCAGTGGCCTGCGGGTTTGTTTCTGTGTCGCACTTCAGCAAGTGCTATGCGGCGTACTTCGGCTACCCGCCGTCACGCGAGCAACGGCTGGGCGAGTAAGCGGCGTTCAGGCGCAGATATAGCGCAAGACGGCGTCACAGATCATGGCTTTGTGGCGCAGTTTGACCTGGTCATCAGACAGGTCGATCTGGAAGATCTCGCCAAAGGTGTGGCGGTTCGACACCCGGTAGAAGCAGAACGAGCTCATCAGCATGTGCAGGTCGATCACCTCGATGCCGGCGCGAAACACGCCTTCCTGCACGCCACGGCGCAGGGTGTTGCCCAGGGCTTCGAGCACCAGGCTGCTCATTTCGCGAATCGCCGGCGACTGCTTGACGTACTCGCCATAATGGATGTTTTCGGTGCAGATGATCCGCACGAAATCGACGTTGCGGTCATGGTGATCGAAGGTGAACTCGACCAGCCGGCGGATCGCCTGCTCAGCCGGTAACGACTCCAGGTCCAGGCTTTGCTCGGTTTTGCGGATATCGCCGTACAACTTCACCAGGCATTCGCAGTACAGCTGCTCCTTGCTGCCGAAGTAGTAGTAGATCATGCGTTTGGAGGTAGCGGTGCGCTCGGCGATGGCGTCGACGCGCGCGCCGGCCAGCCCTTGCTGGACGAACTCGTTGATGGCTGCCTGGAGGATGTCTTCGCGTGTTTTCTCGGGGTTGTTCTTGCGCGTTTTGCGCCCCCCTTCAGTTTCAGGCTGGCCAAGGCTCACTACGGAATCACTCATACCCACTCACAGGCGATTTATTGGAATACGGGGGATTATCCGCGAGCGCAGCCATGCAGGGAAGCACGCTGTTGGTCGGGTAGCCATAATGCATTGCGGGTGGCCGGCCTTGATATCGCGCCGTGCAACCCGCTAGCCTGCCTGCCCCTGCCCTGGATGGATCCTGCCTCATGCAACCGCGCGACCTCGCCGCCTATATGTTCCTGGCCATCGCCTGGGGCTTTTCGTTCCTGGTGTTGCTCAAAGTGGTGCATGCCTTTGGCTGGGTGGGCGCGGTCAGCCTGCGGGCACTGATTGCCAGCGGCACCCTGGCGGCCCTCGCAGCCCTGCTGGGCCGCCCACTGCGCCTGCGCCCGCTGCTGTTGCCCTTGCTGGTGGTAGGCGCGACCACGGTGGCCGGGCAACTGATCGGCATGTCGTACGCCACCCCACGCATCGGTACGGCGATGGCGGCGATTTTTGTCGCCACCATTCCGCTGTTCTCGATGCTGATCGGGCGGGTCTGGGGGCTGGAGAAAATAACCCCGCAAGGCCTGGCCGGGCTGCTGCTGGGCATTGCCGGCATCGCCATGTTGGTCGGTTTTCCGGCCCGCGCGGTCGATGACGACTTCATCCACGGCTGCATCGCCTCGCTGCTTGGCGCCATCAGTGCCGCCTACGGCAGCAACTACGCCAGCCTGCATCTGCGCGGCCAGGACCCGTGGACGGTCACCTGCGGCGCGTTCCTGGCTGGCGGGCTGCTGACCCTGCCGCTATTGCTGGTGGTACCGGTGCCCAGCTTGCCACAAGCAGGCGACTGGCTTTACCTGCTGATCAGCGGCGCAGTGATGAGCGCCACCACCTACGTGTTGTACTTCGGCCTGGTGGCACGGATCGGCGCCACCCGTGCCATCAGCGTGGAATTCGTGGTCACGCTGGTGGCGGTACTGGTGGGCGCCTTGTTTCTCAATGAAGCCCTCAGCCTGTTACAGGCGGCGGGTGGCCTGGTGATTCTGCTCGGCTGCATGCTGGTGCTGGGCCTGCTGCCAGCGCGCAAGCGGCGCCTGCCCAGCTAACGCTGGGCGGTGTCGTGCGCTGGTGGCGGCGTCAGGTGCAGCACGCGGTTACGCCCGCCTTCGGCCAACAGGTAGCCGCCCTTGCCGTCCGCCACGATCGACTGCGGCGCCTTGAGGAAGGTCAGCATGGTGTGCTGGACCCCGTCGGCACCGATCAGCAACAAACGTGCGCGGTGAGTGTTGTCTTCGCTGACCCACAGGCCACGCTGGTCACAGAACAGGAAGGTGGGGTTGCGCAGCCCGTCGACCACCACCGGGTCCTTGCCATCATCAGACAGGGCGCGAACCTTGCCATTGGCTTTTTCGGTGTAGAGCAAGCGGCCGTCGTTGCAGCGGGCGAGGCCTTCGGTTTCGGTCAGGCCGGAACGCAGCACATCAAGCTGGCCGCTGGCCCAGTCATAACGCATCAGGCGGCCATTGCCCTTGCGGTCTTCGATGGCATACAGGTGGTTGCCGTCATTCCACAGGCCCTGCACGCTTTCACCGTCGAACAGGTGGGTAACCTGGCCATCGCGGGCCAGGCTCACAGGCGCCTGACCGCCTTCCTGGCTGAACACCCATCCGCCTTGTGCCGCGACCATGCCATCGGGCTTGGAAAGATTGTCGACCACCACGACACGGTCGCCGGTCGCGGTGATCTTGAGGATGCTGCCGCGGCCATCATCCAGCTCGCGGCTGACCAGCAGGCTGCCATCCGCTTGCGGCAAAAGCGATGCGGCCTTGGCCACATCACGATGCAGCACCTCGACATCCCAGCCGGAGGCGGCCTGGACCGGGTAGAAGCTCTGCCATGCAAAGAAACCCAAGGTGGCGGTGAGCACGCCGGTAGTGGCGGTAAGGGCGATGCGGGTGCTGCGCTTGCGCAGGAATTGCGGCATGTAGGGCTCCTTGGAATGCCGGGGATGCTAGCAAGCGAATGTGAAAAAAATGTCGAAGAAGGCAAAGCGTTAAAAAACAAAAGGATATAAAAATAACAAAACAATCTAACGAAACGGAATATAAAAATTGAAAGCCAAACGCCACCTCCTTAGTCTGGGCGCATCGCTTCCCACCCGGTTTCAAGGAGCAAACCCATGTCAATCCGTACCTTCTCCCCGCTTCGTCGCCTGCTGATCGGCGGCCTGCTGGCCAGTGTCGCCAGTGCCCTGCTGCCCTGGTCCGAAGCATTGGCCAACGACGCCAAGACCCTGCGCATCGGTTACCAGAAGTTCAACAGCATCAACATCCTCAAAGGCAGCGGCGCGCTGGAAAAGGCCCTGGCCCCGCAAGGCGTCAAGGTCAGCTGGCACGAATTTGCCGCCGGCCCGCAGTTGCTCGAAGCCCTGAGCACCGGCGCCATCGACCTCGGCCACGCCGCCGACGCACCTTCGGTGTTCGCCCAGGCGGCCGGCAAACCGGTGGTGTACCTGGCCGCCGAGCAGCCTTATCCACGCGGCATCGGCCTGGTGGTACGCGAGCAGGACCATGTGGCCGGGGTGCAGGACCTGAAAGGCAAACGCGTAGCCACCGGCCGCGGCTGGAATGCCCAGTACCTGCTGGCCGTCGCGCTGGAACAGGCCGGCCTGAGTTACCAGGACATCACCCCCGCCTACGTGAACAATGCCGCCGATGCCGTGGCCGCCTTGCAGTCGGGTAGCGTGCAGGCCGTGACCCTGTGGGACCCGTTCCTCGCTGCGGCAGAAAGCCAGCCAGGCCTGAAAAACCTGCGTGACGGCAGCGGCCTGTCCAACAACCGCACCTTCTACCTGTCCACCGCCAGCTATGCCGACCAGCACCGTGCGCTGTTGAAAACCTTCTTTACCGAACTGGGCAAAGTCAGCCAGTGGGCCAACGCCAAGCCTGCCGAGGTCGCCGCACTGCTCGCCCCGCAGCTGGGCATCAACGCCAACGTGCTTGAGGTGGCCAGCGAGCGCCGTAACTACAACGCCGTGGCCATCACCCCGCAGATCGTCGCCGAACAACAAAAACTGGCTGACACCTTCCAGGGCCTGGGCCTGATTCCACACAAGTTGCAGGTGGCCGACGCGGTCTACCCGGCTTCCGTGTTGCCTTGACCGGAGCGCACTGACATGCCCCGCCCGATCCGCTTCAACGCGTTCAGCATGAACGCCGCCAGCCATCAGTCCCCCGGCCTGTGGCGCCACCCACGCAATACCAGTGTGGCCTTCAACCGCCTGAGCTACTGGACCGACCTGGCCCGCCTGCTGGAACGCGGCCTGTTTGACGCCCTGTTCATTGCCGATGTGCTGGGCATCTACGACGTCTACCAGGGTGGCCCTGATGCTGCCTTGCGCGGTGGCGTGCAGGTACCGGTGAACGACCCGCTGCTGCTGGTGCCAGCCATGGCCGGCGTCACTGAGCACTTGGGGTTTGGCGTCACCTTTTCGCTCACCTACGAGCACCCCTACCCCTTCGCCCGGCGCATGTCCACACTCGACCACCTGAGCAATGGCCGGGTCGGCTGGAACATCGTCACCGGCTACCTCGACAGCGCCGCCCGCAACCTTGGACTGGCGCGTCAGCTGGGCCACGACCAGCGCTACGACCTGGCCGAGGAATACCTGCAGGTGCTGTACAAGCTGTGGGAGAAGAGCTGGGACGACGACGCGGTGCTGCTGGAGCGCGACAGCGGGCGCTACATCGAGCCAACCCGGGTGCACCCTATCAACCATGTGGGCGAGCACTTCCAGGTACCAGGCATGCACCTGTGCCAGCCGTCACCGCAGCGCACGCCGGTGCTGTTCCAGGCCGGCGCTTCGGCACGCGGCCAGCAGTTTGCCGCGCGCCACGCCGAATGCGTGTTCATCAGCGGCCCGACCCCCACCGTGTTGCGCCGTTACGCCGACGGCATTCGCCAGGCCAGCGAAGCCGCCGGGCGAGGTCGTGATGAAGTGCTGATCTATGCCCAGGCGTTGTTGATCGTCGCCCCTACAAAGGAAGAGGCCGAGGCCCGCTTCGCCGAATACCGTCGCTATGTCGACCTGGATGCTGCCCTGGCGCTGCTGTCGGGCTGGACCGGCATCGATTTTGGCGGCCTCGACCCCGATGCGCCCATCGAATACGTCGAAAACGACGCCGGCCGCGCCGCCCTGGCCGCGTTTACCGCCGCCGACCCGAACCGCCGCTGGACTGTACGCGAGGCCGCCGAGTTCGTTGGCCTGGGTGGTCGCGGCCCGGTACTGGTAGGCGCTGCCAGCGAGGTCGCCGACCAGCTGGAAAGCTGGCTGGACAAGACCGGCATCGACGGTTTCAACCTGACCTACGCCGTGCAGCCGGACGACCTGGCCAACGTGGTCGAGTTGTTGGTGCCCGAGCTGCAACGCCGCGGCCGCTACCCGTCAGGCTACGCCGAAGGCACCCTGCGCCACAAACTGTTCGGCCAAGGCGATCGGCTGCCGGAACAGCACGCCGGACGCCAGGTAGACATTCAGCGATCAAATACCGGGTATTCCAACATTTAATTTGTGGATAGCGCGCGCTCGACCCTATTCTGTTGCCACATCCCCTGCGCCGCACCGGCCGGTGCGGTTCACGGCACGGGGAGAGAACAACAAGTCGAGATTGTCCATGTCGAACCATTCGTACTTCGCCCCCCACGGTGGGCACCCAGCTCAAACCGAGCTGCTGACTGACCGTGCCATGTTCACCGAAGCCTATGCCGTCATCCCCAAGGGCGTGATGCGTGACATCGTCACCAGCCACCTGCCGTTCTGGGACAAGATGCGCATGTGGGTCATCGCCCGCCCGCTGACCGGTTTTGCCGAAACCTTCTCCCAGTACATCGTCGAGCTGGCCCCGGAAGGCGGCAGCGAGCGCCCTGAGCTGGATCCTAACGCCGAAGCCGTGGTGTTCATCGTCGAAGGCGAGCTGGACATCACCGTTGAAGGCAAGCACCACACCCTGGTACCAGGCGGCTACGCCTTCCTGGCCCCGGGCGCCGAGTGGAGCCTGCGCAACAACAGCAAGTCCAACGTCACCTTCCACTGGCTGCGCAAGCACTACCAGAAAGTTGAAGGCCTGGACGTACCGGAGTCGTTCGTCACCCACCGCGACAACGCCACCGTCATCGAGATGCCGGGCACCGAAGGCCGCTGGAAAACCACCCGCTTCGTCGACATGGCCGACATGCGCCACGACATGCACGTGAACATCGTCACCTTCCAGCCGGGCGGCGTGATCCCGTTCGCTGAAACCCACGTGATGGAACACGGCCTGTACGTGCTGGAAGGCAAGGCGGTGTACCGCCTGAACCAGGACTGGGTCGAAGTGGAAGCCGGCGACTTCATGTGGCTGCGCGCCTTCTGCCCGCAAGCCTGCTACGCCGGCGGCCCAGGCAACTTCAGCTACCTGCTGTACAAAGACGTGAACCGTCACGTGCACCTGACGCTGAACCCTAAGCGCTAAGCTCAGGCTGATGCCCGCAAGCCCGCCAACCTGGCGGGCTTTCTGTTTGCCGCGCATACTTAAACATCCATCCCCCGCGCGGTACCAGCCATGAACCGCTGCCTGCTGCTCGCCGCCCTGCTGCTGTGCGCCCCTGCCCTGGCTGCCGATGACTGGAACCTGGCTTATGACCGCGAAGGCATACGCGTGTACCTGCGCGGCGCGGATGACTCGTCCTACCAGCAATTTCGTGGTGTGAGCACCATGAAAGCGAGCGTACGCACCCTCACCGACCTGCAAGAGAACCTGCGCGTAGCCTGCAAATGGCTGTACGCCTGCGACCAGATGCGCCTGCTGGAGGTGGATGGCGCCAATACCTGGGTGTACCTGACCACCAACCTGCCGTGGCCGACGATGCCGCGGGACATTGTGCTGAAAGTAACCAGCGAACGCCTGGACGACGGCACCTTGCTGCGGCGCCTGAGCGCCGAGCCCGACAGGATCCCCAAGGTTGAAGGCCTGATCCGGGTGCAGCATCTGAGCGGTGAGTGGCGTATGAAACCACTGGGCGAACGCGAGACGGAGGTGACCTACCAGTTGCAGGCCGACCCTGCTGGCGATGTGCCCGGCTGGCTGGCCAACCGGTTCGTGGTGGATGCACCGGTGGTAACGTTGCGGACGTTGCGGGCGGTTGCTGAACGCCAGCCTTGAGGTGTCTCGCCGGCAAGCCAGCGCCCACAGGTACAGCGCAAATCTTGCGACTCGCGCAGTCCAAGTGGGAGCTGGCTTGCCAACGATGGGCTGCGCAGCAGCCCCATGGTCCTATGTAGCAGTCGCTGTCTGCGGTTGCGCAGAAGCCTTGGTCCTGCGTCGATAGGCCAGCAACAGGCCCGCATACCACAACGGCATCACGTACAACGCCGTGCGGGTGTCCGGTTCCAGCGCCAGCAGGCACAGCACGAAAATCAGGAACAGCTGCGCCAGCGCGGCGGTGACCTTGCCGCCGGGCAGCTTGAACCTGGACTGCTCATGCGCCTGCGGATTCTGTCGGCGGTAAGCGAAATAGGACAGCAGGATCAGCGACCAGGTAACGATGATCATCACCGCGGAAATGGTCGACACCAGGGTGAACACGGTCATCACTTCCGGGATCACGAACAGCAACGTCAACGCAATCGCCATGCACACCCCGGAAAACACCAGCGCCCGCACCGGCGTCCCCGAGCCGGACAGGCGCCCGAACGCCGTCGGCGCCTGTTGTTGGTGCGACAGGCCGTAGAGCATGCGCGAGCCCGAGTAGACGCCACTGTTGGCCGACGAGGCCGCAGAGGTCAGCACCACGAAGTTGATGATGCCAGCAGCAGCGGGCAACCCGCCAAGCAGGAACAATTCAACGAACGGGCTGCGGTTGGCCGGCACATTGGCCCAGGACACCACACTGATGATGCACACCAGCGAACAGATGTAGAAAAGCAGGATACGCACGGGGATGGTATTGATTGCCTTCGGCAGGGTCTTCTCGGGGTCTTTGGCCTCCGCCGCTGCGGTGCCGATAAGCTCGGTGCCGACGAAGGAGAAGATAGCGATCTGGAACCCGGCGAGGAAGCCAAGGATGCCATGCGGCATGACCACGCCAGGCGCCACCAGGTGGCTGAACGACGCCGTCACCCCGCCCGGCGAGGTATAGGAAGTGGCGACCATCACCAGGCCGGTTACCACCAGCAGCACGATGGCGACGATCTTGATCAGGCCGAACCAGAACTCCACCTCACCAAAGGCCTTCACCGCCAGCATGTTCAGGCCCAGCAACAGGAACATGGTGGCGAAAGCCGGTAGCCAGGTAGGCACATCGGGGTACCAGTACTGCACGAACCCTGCGACCACCACCACGTCGCCCACCGCCGCCACCACCCAGCTGAGCCAGTACGACCAGCTGAGAATGTAACCGGCCCGTGGCCCCAGGTAGTTGTGCACCAGGTCGGCGAACGATTCCATCTGCAGGTTGGCCAGCAGCATCTCGCCCATGGCGCGCATGATGCAGAACACAAAAAAACCGATGATGGCGTAGACGAGGATGATTGAAGTGCCAGACAGCGCAATGATCTTGCCCGAGCCCATGAACAAACCGGTACCAATTGCGCCACTGATCGAAATAAGCTGTATGTGTCGGTTTTCCAGCCGTCGCTTGAGCGCTCGGCCCTCTTGCGGAGCAGCGCTTTGCGCATTGCACGTTTGATGCATAGTCGACCTCTTATTCTTTTTTGGTAAAACTTCAGCGCCCCGCGCCGCACCATTTAATTGGCACTAAGGTGCAAGCTCCCTGTCATTGAAAATGATAAAAGCGCAGGTAATAACGAAAACGCACACTTACGCCCGACGCAACTTCGCTGCGGGCTTTTTTATTGTTTGAAACGCACCTTGGGTGGTGCGCCTTGTACCGTTGCACGAAAACAGTTTCATTCTGCCAGTGGCCCGGGCCAAGCGGAACGCTACAGAATGCGCACAGCCAAAGGGATTTTTTGCACTGTGGAAAGCCTGGGTGGCAGTTTGCGCAATGCGCCTGTCAAAATGCCTGACCCAGCGGTCACATCTTGTAGGTGGAGAGCAGGATGCTGGTCTCGGTATTCTCGATGTGCGGGATGGAGCGAATGGTGTTCAGCGCCCTGTCGAACGCTTCAAGGGTGTCGGCGCGCAGCTCTGCCATCAGGTCCCAGCGGCCATTGGTGGTGTGAATGGCCACCACGTTGGGGTGCCCACGCAGCGCGTGCTTGACCTCTGCGGCGTGGTGGCCGCTGATGCCGATGCTGGTGATCGCCCGCACGCCCTGATCCAGCGCATCGGAGCGCAAGCGTACCGTGTAGCCGATGATCACGCCCTGCTCTTCGAGGCGGGTGATGCGGTTTTGCACCGTTGCCCTGGCCACCTTGAGTTTTTTTGCCAAGGTCAGCACGGGGGTACGTGCATTGTCCCGCAACAGCGCAATCAGTTCCCGATCGATAGTGTCCATATGCCTGCCAAATAATCAGATTGCTACTTTGGGGTGGCAGATTGTCTAGAAAGTTGGCGAAACTGGCAACCTGCATTCTTCCTGTTGACGCAACCTTTCATCAAAATGTTCGAGCCGGCGACACTTCGATAATCCTAAGCGCTCACCCTGCAATATCCACAGGGCAGCGCACAATAACAAGGTGCAAGAGCATGACGTATTTCATTGATGTTCCAACGATGTCGGACTTGGTGCACGACATTGGCGTAGCGCCGTTCATAGGTGAACTGGCTGCAGCCATTCGTGAAGACTTCAAACGCTGGCAGGAGTTTGATAAATCCGCACGGGTTGCCAGCCATTCGGAAGTGGGTGTGATCGAACTGATGCCGGTCGCCGACAACAGCCGCTACGCCTTCAAATACGTCAACGGCCACCCGGCCAACACCGCGCGTGACCTGCATACCGTGATGGCCTTCGGCGTATTGGCCGATGTCGAAACCGGCTACCCGGTGTTGCTGTCCGAACTGACCATTGCCACCGCCCTGCGCACTGCGGCTACCTCGCTGATGGCAGCCCAGGCACTGGCCCGACCGAACTCGCGCAAGATGGCGCTGATCGGCAACGGCGCGCAAAGCGAATTCCAGGCGCTGGCCTTCCACAAGCACCTGGGCATCGAAGAAATCGTCGCCTACGACACCGACCCGCTGGCCACCGCCAAGCTGATTGCCAACCTCAAGGAATACAGCGGCCTCACCATTCGCCGGGCCGGCTCGGTGGCCGAAGCGGTGAAAGGCGTGGACATCATCACCACGGTCACTGCCGACAAGGCCTACGCCACCATCATCACCCCAGACATGCTCGAACCCGGCATGCACCTGAATGCCGTGGGGGGTGACTGCCCGGGCAAGACCGAACTGCACGCCGATGTGCTGCGCAACGCCCGGGTGTTCGTCGAGTACGAGCCGCAAACCCGTATAGAAGGTGACATCCAGCAGCTGCCCGCTGACTTCCCGGTGGTTGACCTGTGGCGTGTGCTGCGCGGCGAAACCGAAGGGCGTCAGTCTGACAGCCAGGTCACCGTATTCGACTCGGTAGGCTTCGCCCTGGAGGACTACACCGTACTACGTTACGTACTACAGCAGGCCGAAAAGCGCGGCATGGGCACGAAGATCGACCTGGTGCCATGGGTGGAAGACGACCCGAAAGACCTGTTCAGCCACACCCGCGGCCGCGCTGCCAAAAGCCGCATCCGACGCGTTGCCTAACCCCGCTTCCTACCCGGTACTTCCAGATGGCATTCCCAGCGCGTTCGATTCAAGCACCTGCAGCAGTGGTCATGGTCAGGCCACATGCATTCACCCCCAACCCGGAAACCGCAGCCGACAACTCATTTCAGCGCAGCAACCCCAGCCTCGCCGCACAGGCGCTCGCAGAGGTTGCCCGTGATGAAGTCACCCAGGCCGTCGGCCGCCTCGAGGCCGAAGGCGTGCGCGTACACCTGTTCGACGATTTTGGCGAGCACAACACCCCAGACTCGGTGTTCCCCAACAACTGGTTCTCGACCCACCCCGGAGGACATATCGCGATCTACTCGATGTACTCGCGCAACCGCCGCCGCGAGCGGCGCGCCGATGTGATCGAGATGCTCAAGCATGAGTACCGCGTGCAGGATGTAATCGATTATTCAGGGCTGGAGCAGGACGAGCTGTTCCTCGAAGGGACCGGCGCCATGGTATTCGACCACCTGTCGCGGGTGGCTTACACCGCGCGCTCCAACCGTGCCGACCCGATTGCCCTGGAGCGCTTCAGCACGCACTTCAACTTCGAGCCGATGGTATTCGACACTGCCGACGAGCAAGGCACGCCGATCTACCACACCAACGTACTGATGTGCGTGGCGACCGAGTTTGCACTAGTGGGTTTTGGCACGTTCACCAACAAGGCGCGGGCCGAGGAAGTGCGCATGCGCCTGATCGAATCGGGCCGCGATGTGATTGACCTGAGCAACCAGCAGATCAGCCAGTTTGCCGGCAATGCCATCGAACTGTCCGGGCGTGACGGGCGTATTCTGGCGCTGTCACGCAAGGCCTTCGACAGCCTGACCAGCGAGCAACGCCGGCGCATCGAGCGTTCGGCGCGGCTGGTGCCACTGGACGTGCCGACCATTGAGATGGCCGGCGGCTCGGTGCGCTGCATGATTGCCGGCATTCACCTGTCGCCACGCCTGGCGGCGGCTTGCGCCTGACCATCCACCCTCGGCCGACTCGATCTCCTGTGGGAGCGGCCCTGCCGGGGCGCCCCCACAAAGACCGCGTCAGTTCGTAAGGCCGTGTCAGATCCCGCCGCCCGCCAGCAGTTGCGTCATGACCTCGGCCAACGCCTTGACCATCACATCCGCCGTCGGCCGGTGGACGATGACGATTTCATAGCTGTCGACCTCCGGTAGCCCCTGCCCGGCCCCCAGCACCCGGTGCTCACCCGTGGCCGCCCTTGGTGGCAGCAGGCTGATGCCCATGCCATCGGCAACTGCCGCCTGGATACCGCTGAGGCTGGAACTGGTGAAACTGATGCGCCAGCGCCGGCCCATGCTTTCGATAGCGTTGATCATGTCCTCGCGGTACAAGCCGCGCGGCGGGAAGGTAACCAGCGGGATCGGGTCCAGCTCAAAGGCGGGGGTGCGCGCACTGTCGATCCATTGCAGGCGCTCGGGCCAGCAAGCCACGCCCTCCCGGGTGTTGCGCCGCTGCTTGAGCAGCACCAGGTCGAGTTCACCGTTGTCGTAGGCCTGGCTGAGGTCGCGGCACAGGCCGCTGGTCACTTCCAGTTTCACTTGCGGGTGCAGCCGGCTGAACGCCGACAGCGCATTGGTGGTGCGCCCGCCAACGAAGTCCTCGGGCACGCCCAGGCGTACGGTGGTGCCAACCATCGCCCCGGCCAGGGCTTCGAGCATCTGGTCATTCAGCGCCAGCATGTGCCGCGCGTAGCCGAGCAAGGTCTGCCCGGCGTCGGTCGGTAGCACATCGCGGTTACCCCGCACCAACAGGCGATGGCCGACCATGTCTTCCAGGCGGCGTACCTTCTGGCTGATGGTCGACTGGGTCGAGTGCAGGCGCGCCGCCGCCGTGGTGAAGCTACCGCAATCGGCCACCACCACAATGGCGCGTAGCAGGTCGAGGTCGAACAGGGCTCTATTCGATTTCACGCTGATAGGCATCTTGGTATTCAACTGCTGAATGGCAAGACTGCGTTCTATCACGGCTAGTCGCCAAGGGCCACACCTTCCCGCCGAGGGTCGGCGCCACCGGACCAGCCATCGCCGCTGCGCTGGATGATCTGCATGCCGCTGGTCATGGTCATCGGCGTGACCTCATGGCCCCAGGCTGCCAATTGGCGGATCAGCGATTGGCTGGCCAGCCCGGCTTCCACTTCAGTGCCGGCATTGCGGCTGCCGAAGTTGGGCAGGCCGGCCGCCTGCTGCGGGTCGAGCTGCCAATCCAGCAAGCCGATCAGCGCCTTGTTTACGTAGCCAATGATCTGCGAGCCCCCTGGCGAACCAAGGCTGGCCACAAACTCGCCAGAGGCTCGCGAAAACACCAGCGTCGGCGCCATCGCTGACAGTGGCCGCTTGCCCGGCTGCACCCGATTGGCCACAGGCTTGCCGTGCTCCCGGGGGATGAACGAGAAGTCCGTCAGATGGTTGTTGAGCAGGAAGCCCTTGACCATCAGGTGCGAACCGAACGCGGCCTCCACCGAGGTGGTCATGGCCAGTGCCTGACCATTGTCATCCACTGCGCTGAGGTGCGAAGTGGAAATGCGCAAAGGCGAGCGATCGGGTGCCAGGGCCAGGTCGGCGCCTTGCGGCTGGCCAGGGCGAGCGCGCTTCATGCTGTGCTCGCCGATCTGCGCTGCTCGGCGGGCCAGGTAGGCGGGGTCGGTCAGGGCCTTGACCGGGACCGGCACGTAATCACTGTCGGCCAGGTACTGAGCGCGGTCGGCGTAGGCCAGGCGCTCGGCCTCGGCGATCAGGTGCACGGCCAGCGGCGGTGCCTCCAGGCCTGCCAGGGATGCGCTCGCCAGCGGCCGCAGCGCCGCCAGGTCGCGTTGTGGCGTGGCGCGCTGCACGGCTTCAAGCATGCCCAGCGTCTGCAATACCGTCACCCCACCCGACGAGGGCGGCGGCATGCCGCAGATACGCCAGGCTTTGTAGGTGCCGCACACCGGCTCGCGCTCTTTGGCGGTGTACTGCTCAAGGTCCTGCAACGACAGGTAACCGGCATTGGTATGGCTGCGCACCTTGGCCACGATGGCCCCGGCGATTTCACCGGTGTAGAACGCCTGGGGCCCGTGCGCGGCAATCTGCTCGAACGTTTGCGCAAGTTCGGGGTTGCGCAACCTCGTGCCCACCGGCAGCGGCTTGCCGTTTTTATCCAGGAAGTAGCGCGCCATGGCCGGTGACCGGGCGATATACGGGTCGCCCGCCACCAAGGTGTGAAGGCGTTCGGAAACGGGGAAACCGTTACGTGCCAACGCGATGGCCGGGGCAAAGAGTTGCTGCCAAGGCAGCTTGCCGTGCTGCTCGTGAGCCAGTTTCAGCGCGCGCAGTACCCCCGGCACACCCACTGAGCGCCCGCCGATCTGCGCCGACCTGAACGGCATCGGTGATCCATTGGCTTGCAAGAACAGTTGTTCCGTTACCTGCGCCGGGGCTGCCTCGCGGCCGTCGAAAGCCTGAACACGTTTGCCGTCCCAGTAGAGGATAAAAGCCCCACCACCGATGCCGCTGGATTGCGGCTCTACCAAGGTCAGCACCATTTGCATGGCGATGGCCGCGTCGATGGCGCTGCCACCGTCACGCAGCATCGCCCGCCCCGCTTCGGTGGCCAGCGGGTTGGCAGCGGCGGCCATATGCCGGCTGGCGCGCACCGGCTGCAGGCCAGTGCGGTAGCCGGAGGCCAGTTCGGGGGGCGCGGGCAACACTTGCTCGGCACAGGCCCACCCACTCGCGATCGCCAGGCACAGCGCGCTCATCAGCGGTGTGGAGAACTTCATCGTTTTGCTTCCTGCTTTGTCTATTCAGCAGACCACTGTCGGTCATGCGCAAACTTAACTTCAAGACTTTGTGCGTTTTTTCTAGGATGCAGGCAGGTCAATCAGGAGCCACCCCATGTGTAGATCACTGACAACCATGCTGTTCGCCCTGCTCACCAGCCTTGCCGCCCACGCCGAGAACACCACCATGGACAACCGCCTGCACAACGCCGCCCGCCAGGACGACGTGCGCACCCTGCAACAGTTGCTGGCAGAAGGGGCCCGGCTGGAAAGCCGTGATGAGCAAGGGCGCACTGCCCTGCTGGTGGCCACCCACGGCAACCAGGTGGCGGCGGCGCAAGCACTGATCCAGGCCGGTGCCGACGTGAACGCCAAAGACAATATCGATGACAGCCCTTATCTGTATGCCGGCGCCCGAGGCCTGAACGATATCCTGCGGCTGACCCTGAGCCACGGTGCCAACCTCAGGAGCACCAACCGCTACGGGGGGACTGCGTTGATCCCGGCGGCCGAGCGTGGGCATGTCGAGACCGTGCAGATGCTGATCGATGCCGGGGTGGACGTGAACCACCTGAACCGCCTGCACTGGACCGCGCTTATGGAGGCAGTGATCCTGGGGGATGGCGGACCGCGGCATGTGGAGATTGTGCGCCGGCTGCTGGCGGCGGGGGCGGACCGGCAGATTGCCGACAAGGATGGGGTCACCGCGCTGGAGCACGCGCGCCAGCGAGGGTATCGGGAGATGGAGGCGTTGCTGGCCCAGTAGGCAAGGTTTGCATGACACGGGCTTCGCCCGTGATCGCCGGCAAACCACACATTGGCCGCATCGTATTCAAGTCATGTGCAGTGCCTGTGGGACCTGGCTTGCCGGCGATGGGGCCAGGCCAGGCAGCACAGAACCTCAGCCCACTTCTTCGTACGGCAGCCCCACATAGTTCTCGGCAATGTTCAGCAAGCCCGCCGGGGAGTTCAGGAAGTACTCGCGGTCAGCCTCCTGCATCTTCTGGTCCCAGGCATCCTTATGGCTACCGAAGTCATGCAGCAGCTGGGTCATGAACCAGCTGAAACGCTCGCCTTTCCATACCCGGCGCAGGGCCAGCGGCGAATATTGCTGAAGCAGGTCGGTACGACCTTCGCGGTACACCTTGACCAGAATGCGGTAGAGATAGTTGACGTCCGAGGCTGCCAGGTTCAGGCCTTTGGCACCGGTGGGTGGGACGATGTGCGCAGCGTCACCCACCAGGAACAGGTGGCCATACTGCATGGGTTCGACCACCAGGCTGCGCAGCGGCGCAATGCTTTTTTCCAGCGCTGGGCCAGTCACCAGATCGGCCGCTACTTCAGCGGGCAAGCGGGCTTTGAGTTCGTCCCAGAAACGCTCGTCAGACCACGCTTCGACGCGGTCCTGCAAAGGTACCTGCAGGTAGTAGCGGCTGCGTGTCTGCGAACGTTGGCTGCACAACGCGAAGCCTCGTTCGTGGTGGGCATAGATCAGCTCGTGATTGACCGGCGGTGTGTCCGACAGCAGGCCCAGCCAGCCAAATGGATAAACCCGCTCGTACTGCTTCAGCACGCCCTCGGGGATGCTCTGTCGCGAAACGCCATGGAAGCCGTCACAGCCAGCGATATAGTCGCAGTCCACCCGGTGCACGCGGCCATCTTTTTCGAAGGTCAGATACGGCTTCTCGCCCTTAAGCTCATGCGGCTGGACATTGCCGGCGGAATAGATGATCGGTGCACCTGTGGCTTCACGGGCCTGCATCAGGTCACGGGTGACTTCGGTCTGGCCGTACACCATCACCGTCTTGCCACCTGTCAGGGCTTTGAGATCCAGGCGTTGACGGCGCCCGCCAACCAGCAGCTCGACACCTTCGTGCACAAGGCCTTCACGATCCATACGCTCGGCTACACCTGCTTCGCGCAGCAGATCGACCGTGCCTTGCTCCAGCACACCGGCGCGGATGCGGCCAAGTACATACTCGGGCGTCTGGCGCTCTACGATGACGTTATCGATACCGGCCTTGTGCAGCAGTTGGCCCAGCAGCAGGCCAGACGGGCCTGCGCCAATAATTGCAACCTGAGTTTTCATTGTTGTTGTCTCTGTTCGGACGATGCCGGCCCTGGACTGGCAGTGGGGCGGCATCTGCTGTTAGGGTTTGCCCCTGCATTTTTACTGGCAAAAAATGCCCATTAAGTGTGCTATTCCATGAATAACCTGCACTTTTACAAAAATCGTTCGATTAACGGACAGGCTTGCCCGCATGAAATCCACCCTCCCCGGCGTCCCGTTGTTCAAGCTGTATGGTGAAAACACGGCCTGGCCCGGCACCGACCTGCTGCACTGCGAGTCCATCCCGGCGCGTAGCCGTTTGCACCACTGGGAAATCAAGCCGCATCAGCATGCCGAACTGTTCCAGCTCCTTTACGTACAGCGCGGCCAGGCCCAGGTTGAGGTCGAAGGCGTGCGCAGTGCCCTCGGCGAGGCGGCGATCCAGGTGGTGCCGCCGATGACCGTGCATGGCTTTCGCTTCAGTGCCGATATCCAGGGGTATGTGCTGACCTTTGGCACCGCACTGGTGGCGAACCTGGAACAGCGCCTGGGCGCGCCCCTGACGGTGCTTGCGAAACCGGCGTGTTACCCGCTGGGCCAGGACCGCGTGCACCTGCGCAGCCTGATCAGCACCTTGCAGCAGGAATACCAGGGCAATGCCCCCGCGCGGGCGGCCATGCTCGAAGCGCTGGTGACCGCGCTGATGGTGTGGATCACCCGCCGCCAGCAGCTGGGGCAAGCGCCGCGAAATCGGGATGAGCGTGACCGCCAGTTGTTGGGGCAGTACCTGCGACTGGTCGAAGCGCATTACCGCGAGCACCTGTCGATGGAGGACTTCGCCGCGCGGCTGAATATTCCGAGCCTGCAACTGAACCAGTTGTGCCGGGCGCTGAGTGGGCAGACTGCGCTGCAGGTGCTGCACCAGCGTTTGTTGCTGGAGGCGCGGCGCAACCTGATTTACACGCGGATGAGTATCGGGCAGCTGTCGGACAGCCTGGGGTTCACCGACCCGACGTACTTTGCCCGGTGGTTCAAGCGCTTGAGTGGGCAGACGCCCAATGGCTATCGTCGGGCGGTGCAGCCGGAATGAAATGTGGTTACCTGCACCGGCAACACGCATCTTCAGCCCCTGCTTGACGTATACGTCAACCTGCAGTCAGGATAACCGCATACCCCACGCCGAGCCCCAGCATGAGCACCCAGACCTACAGCATCTCCGACCTGTCCCGCGAGCTGGACATCACCACCCGTGCCATCCGTTTCTATGAGGAGCAGGGCCTGCTGAGCCCCGAACGCCGAGGCCTGGAACGTATCTACACGGCGCGCGACAAGGTCAGCCTGAAGCTCATCCTGCGCGGCAAGCGCATCGGCTTTTCGCTGGCCGAGTGCCGCGAGCTTATCGAGCTGTACGACCCCACCAGCGGCAACCTCAAACAGCTCAACAGCATGCTGGCGAAAATCGCCGAACGGCGCGCCCAGCTGGAACAGCAGATGCTCGACATCCACCAGATGCAGCTGGAACTGGACACCGCCCAGGAGCGCTGTGAACAAGCCCTGGCCGCCACCCTGAACAACAAAGACAACCGCTGAACGCCACAGGAAACCCGCCATGCCCTTGCCCAAAGAAGTCCGTCTGGTCGAAGTAGGCCCCCGCGACGGTTTGCAGAACGAAGCCCAGCCCATCAGCGTTGCCGACAAAGTGCGCCTGGTAGACGACCTCACCGCAGCGGGCCTGGCCTACATCGAGGTGGGGAGTTTCGTCTCGCCCAAGTGGGTGCCACAGATGGCCGGTTCCGCCGAGGTGTTCGCCGGTATCCAGCAGCGCCCCGGTGTGACGTATGCGGCGCTGGCGCCAAACCTGCGCGGCTTCGAGGACGCGCTGGCTGCAGGGGTGAAGGAAGTGGCGGTGTTCGCAGCTGCCTCTGAAGCGTTCTCGCAGCGCAACATCAACTGCTCGATCAGCGACAGCCTCAAGCGCTTCGAACCGATCATGAATGCCGCGCGCAGCCATGGCGTACGCGTGCGCGGCTATGTGTCGTGCGTACTCGGCTGCCCCTATGAAGGCAAGGTCAGCGCCGAACAGGTGGCCCCGGTGGCCCGCGCCCTGCATGACATGGGCTGTTACGAGGTCTCGCTGGGCGACACCATTGGTACAGGTACCGCCGGCGATACCCGGCGCCTCTTCGAGGTGGTTTCGGCCCTGGTACCGCGCGAGCAACTGGCCGGGCACTTCCATGATACCTATGGCCAGGCATTGGCCAACGTCTATGCCAGCCTCCTCGAAGGTATCAATGTGTTCGACAGCTCGGTGGCCGGGCTGGGTGGCTGCCCTTATGCCAAAGGCGCTACCGGCAACATCGCCACGGAAGATGTGGTGTACCTGCTCCAGGGGCTGGGCATTGCTACCGGTATCGACCTGGACCGGCTGATTGCCGCCGGCCAACGCATCAGCGATGTGCTCGGCCGCGGCAATGGGTCGCGGGTAGCGCGGGCGCGCAACGCGCAGTAAGTCATACGGGTGTCACATACGTGTGGGTGAAGTGTTACCGGCCCCACGTTTCACAGCAAAAAATCGGGTAACAGGGAAACAAATCGACAGAATCTCAGGCTGGCTGGCTGGGACCAAAATCGTTAAGCGCCTGTATTTAAAGGATTTTAAAAAGTTGGCACGCACCCTGCTATATCTTTCGTACAAGAACAAAAAAAATGTGACAACCAATAAAAACAACAGGTAACGGCTCTGACATAACAAGAACAACACGGCAGAGGCGTAGCAAGCAGATCTTTTTGGAGTCGACACGCTTTTCAGGGGTACGCCCCGCGGTCTGGCACAGAACAATAAAACTACCTCAAGGTAGCTACAGCCAGGTTCGGATCAATGATGAAAGCAGGTCAGCGCTCAAAAAAATACGTTTGCTCTTGACCCCGCATGGGGGTCGCTCGCAACACCAAGGCAGGCTGACAAAAACAACAAAAAGCCGGTCTCAATAATAAGAAAAGAGCAAGCAGCAACGCTTTGGGGGGAGCTTAGGCTCCCCTTAGTGCTTCCTGCCCTCCTCCTCTTCCTGCTTTTCCTCACTCTGACCTTCGACCTTCTCTACCAGCAACGGCATCGTCCCCAGCACCAGCAGGGCCAGTACCGTGCTGATCAGCGCCGTGGCTTCGCGGCCCATCCCGGCAGCCGTGCCGATAGCAGCAGTCATCCATAGCCCTGCAGCGGTCGTCAGGCCTTTCACATGGCTGGGGTCCTTGCCGTTACCTTTGAGGATGGTACCCGCACCCAGAAAGCCGATACCGGCAACGATACCCTGGATTACCCTGCTTAGCGCCTGTTCGTCAGCCCCGGCCGTGCTAGGCGCCAACACAAACAGGGCTGCACCCAGCGAGACCAGCATGTGGGTGCGCACCCCGGCAGACTTGCCTTTGTGTTCACGTTCAAAGCCCAACACAGCGCCAAGTATGGCTGCCATCAGCAGGCGCACGAGAATGCGCGTGACTTCGCGCTCATCGGTAACATCGGCGAATTCAGCCTGGATTGCTTGCCAGATGACGTCCATTACAGTTGCCCCCTGCTGAGCTTTGTTTGGCCGGCGCCGGCCTATGCAAGGGTTGACCGCTGTACACAGGGCAAAGTGCCGCTCAGCCTGTTGATGCAGCAACCAGCCCCTCACTGTGGTCCACCCTGTAACCACCAGCAGGAGCACCACACCATGCCCATTGAAATCGACGAAGCCACCCAGCGCTGCACCTTGATCGGCGAAGACCTGCGCATCGAGGGTGATGGCCCCGATGTCGAAATCATCACCGACGAACAACTGCACATGTCGGTGGCCTTGCTCGCAGGCCAACGCGTGCCCATCACCGAAGCCGAGGCCGATGCACTGACCGTGGTGGGTGCGGTGGATAGCCGCAGGCACCTGAAGGCCAGTGTGCCAGGCTCGGTGATCTAAGGCCTGGCGGGGCCAACCGGGTAATCTGATACGGTTTTTATCGCAAAATCTGAGCCTGTGCTGATAACAGCCTCAGGGCCATAGTGCTCATGCCTGATCGAGGCCTGATGAGCACCGAACCATGAATAACAGAATCCCTTTTACAGAGATCGCCGCCGCCCCAGCCAGCCAACAACCGCGACGCATCGACAGCGGCATTCACACCCGCAGCTTTACCGGGCTGTACCGTAGCCTGCGCATCGGTTTTGCCGGGGCCCTGTTCGTGCTTTTTTTTGGCACCGCCTGGCTGAACTGGAACGGCCGCCAAGCCGTGCTGTGGGACTTGGGTGAAAGCAAATTCCACATCTTTGGCGCCACCTTCTGGCCACAGGATTTCATCCTGCTGTCGGCGCTGCTGATCATTTGCGCCTTCGGCCTGTTCGCCATCACCGTGTACGCCGGCCGCGTGTGGTGCGGCTACAGCTGCCCACAAAGCACCTGGACCTGGCTATTCATGTGGTGCGAAAAGGTCATAGAAGGTGACCGCAACCAGCGCATCAAGCTTGCCGCCGCGCCCTGGAGCCTGAACAAACTGGCGCGCCGTACCCTGAAACACAGCCTGTGGCTGGCCATCGGTGTAGTCACCGGGCTGACCTTTGTCGGCTACTTCACGCCAATCCGCCCACTGGCCGCAGAACTGTTCACGTTGCAACTGGGCGGCGTGGCGCTGTTCTGGGTACTGTTCTTCACCGCTGCCACCTACATAAACGCAGGCCTGCTGCGCGAAGCGGTGTGCCTGCACATGTGCCCGTATGCGCGCTTCCAGGCTGTGATGTTCGACAAGGACACCCTGGCGGTTGCCTATGACCCGCGCCGTGGTGAAGCCCGTGGCCCGCGCAAGAAAGGCAGTGACGTTGGCGCGCAAGGCCTGGGCGACTGCATCGACTGCACGCTATGCGTGCAAGTGTGCCCTACCGGCATCGATATCCGCGATGGTTTGCAAATGGCCTGTATCGGATGCGCGGCGTGCATCGACGCCTGCGACGGGGTGATGGACAAGATGGGTTACGCCCGCGGGTTGATCGGTTACAAGTCCGAACACAGTTTGCAGGGCGGCACCACCCACTGGCTGCGCCCGCGCCTGCTGGGCTACGTCGCTGCGCTCGGGGTGATGATCGCAGCACTGGTGGTGGCCTTGCAGATGCGCCCCATGGTTTCGCTGGATGTGATCAAGGACCGCGGCCTGTTCCGGGAAAACGCCCAGGGCCAGATCGAGAACATCTACCTACTCAAGGTCATCAACAAGACCGAGCGCACCCAGCACTATGCGCTGCGCCTGCTGGACGCTGACGGTTTCACCTTGCAGGGCACCACCGCATTGGTGATCCCGGCCGGCGAAATGAGCGAACTGCCGGTATCGGTCGCGATGCTGGCCGAGCGCCCGGCCAGCAGCTCGCAAACGCTGAGCTTCGAAATCAGCGAGCGCGACGACCCAGCCATTCGCAGCGTGGCCCAAAGCCGCTTCGTCGCACCGATGAACCGCTGATCCCTTACACTGACTCCACCTTGCCTGCCAGGCTTCGACAGAAGGCCAGAATGAAACGCTACGAACGCTTCGCCGACGACATTGCCGAACTGATCCGCTCCGGGGTCCTGGGCCCCGGCCAACGCGTGCCTTCGGTACGCTACGCCAGCCAGACCCACGGGGTCAGCCCGTCCACCGTGTTCCAGGCCTACTACCTGCTGGAGCGGCGCGGGCTGATCCGTGCCCGGCCACGCTCGGGCTATTTCGTCAACGCCCACGCCCCGCGCCAGTTCAGCGAGCCGCAGGCATTGCAGCCGGTCAGTGAGTCGACGGACGTGGACGTCAGCGGCCTGGTGTTCTCGATCCTCGACTCGATCAAGGACCCCAACACCATACCGTTCGGCTCAGCCTTCCCCAGCCCCGAACTGTTTCCGCTGCAGCGCCTGTCGCGCTCGCTGGCCAGCGCCAGCCGCAGCATGGACCCGCGCATGGTGGTGACCGACCTGTCGCCCGGCAACCCGCAGCTGCGCCGGCAGATTGCCCTGCGCTACATGGTCGGTGGGCTGATGCTGCCGATGGAAGAGCTGCTGATCACCAACGGTGCACTGGAAGCCTTGAACCTGTGCCTGCAGGCAGTTACCCAACCGGGCGACCTGGTGGCCATCGAGGCCCCCGCCTTCTATGCCTGCCTGCAAGTGCTGGAGCGGCTCAAGCTCAAGGCTGTGGAAATCCCCGTGCACCCGCGCGAAGGCATGGACTTGGGGGTACTGGCACAGACGCTGGAAAAGCACCCGGTAAAGGCCGTGTGGTGCATGACCAATTTCCAGAACCCGGTAGGCGCCAGCATGCCGGAGGCCAAGAAGCAGGCGCTGGTGGAACTGCTGGCGCGTCACCAGGTGCCGTTGATCGAAGACGACGTGTACGCCGAGCTGTACTACTCGCAGCAGGCGCCCAAACCGGCCAAGGCCTTCGACACCCAAGGCCTGGTCATGCACTGCGGCTCGTTCGCCAAAAGCCTGGCACCCGGTTACCGCATCGGCTGGGTGGCGGCCGGGCGCTTTGCGCAGAAGATCGAGCGGCTGAAACTGATGACTTCGCTGTGTGCCTCGATGCCGGCCCAGGCAGCGATAGCCGACTACCTGCAACACGGTGGCTATGACCGCCACCTGCGCAAACTACGCTACGCCCTTGAAGGCCAGCAGGCCAACATGCTGGCCGCCATCGCCCGCCACTTCCCGGCGCAGACACGGGTCAGCCAGCCCTCGGGGGGCTACTTCCTGTGGTTGGAACTGCCCGAGCAGATGGATGCCCTCAAGCTGTTCCACATGGCCCTGGCCCAGGGCATCAGCATCGCCCCGGGGCCGATCTTTTCGCCCACCCGCCGCTTCGGCAACTGCATCCGCCTCAACTACGGCAGCCCCTGGCATGACGGTGCCGAACGGGCCATGGAGACGCTCGGGCGAATCATTCGCTCGTTCTGATCGCTACAAGCCTGAAGGGCGACTATAGTTGCCCGATCCGTTCATGGGGCTTGGGTCATGCAGCCAGATTCGCGTCCATCGATCACCCAACTGCAGGCGCGCGTCGCAGAACTGGAAGCATGCCTGGCAGAACGCGAAGACAGCGCCCATGCACACAACAAGCTGCTCGGTGAACTGCTCGACAACAGCCTCGCCAACGTGTTTGCCGCCGACCGCAAGATGCGTCTGGTGGCCATCAACCGAACGGCTCGCGAAACCTTCCAGCGCCACCGCGGCTTCTTGCCGCAGATCGGCGATTACGTCCCGCAGTTCCTGACCAATCAGCCCGATATCATGAACCGGTTGGCCCCGGTTTGGCCGCGTGTGCTGGCCGGCGAAGCGTTCGTCGATACCGTCACCTTCGGTCCGCCTGATGCGCCGCGCCATTACGAAATCCGCTACCACCCGTTGCGCGATGCGCAGCAGCGGATCCAGGGCGGATACATGTTTGCCTATGACATCACCGAGCGCATCGCCGAACAGCAACGCCTGCACCAGGCCGAGGAGGCTCTGCGCCAGTCGCAGAAAATGGAAGCGGTCGGTCAGTTGACCGGCGGCATCGCCCACGACTTCAACAACCTGCTGGGCAGCCTGCTCGGCGCAGTGGAAATGGCCGAACAGCGCCTGGACCAACAACGCCATGCCGACACCGCCCGCATGCTCGAACTCTGCCGCAGTACTGCCTTGCGCGCCGCTGCGCTGGTAAAGCGCCTGCTGGCCTTCTCGCGCCAGCAGACGCTGTTGCCGCAACCGGTTGACGTGCAATGCCTGGTAGCGGGCATGCAAGACCTGATCGTCAGCTCTATAGGCCAGCACATTGACTTTCACGACCGAACACTGGCCGGGCAATGGTCAATTCACGTCGACCCGCAGCAGCTGGAAAATGCTCTGCTGAACCTGTGCATCAATGCCCGCGATGCCATGCCCCTGGGCGGTACGCTCAGCATCGCTTGTGCAAACAGCGACCTCGCCGTAGCTGAGGCCGGTCACTTGGGCCTGCCTGCGGGGCGGTACTTGCACATTCGCGTTGCCGATACCGGCATGGGTATGTCCAGCACGGTGCGCCAGCGCGCCCTGGACCCTTTCTTCACCACCAAGCCACTCGGTCAAGGTACCGGCTTGGGGTTGTCCATGGTCTATGGCTTTGTCCGCCAGTCCGGCGGGCAGTTGCAGATCGAAAGCGTGCCCGGGCAAGGCACCTGCGTTCACCTGTACTTCCCTCTGGAGGAAAGCATCGCTGCCTGCAGCCAGCCTGTGCCACTCACCACCGGCGTCGAGCTTTCTGCCCCCCGCGTGCAGCGAATCATGCTGGTGGAAGACCAGCCAGCCATGCGCCTTGTGCTTGTCGAAGTACTGACTGAACTGGGCCATGAAGTACAGGCTTTCGACCGTGGCCGCCCGGCGCTTGAGGCTATGCATGCGGGCGTACCTCCGGACTTGCTGATCACGAATGTCGGCCTGCCCGGTGGAATCGACGGATATCAGCTGGCAGAAGCGTTTCAAACGCTAGTGGCCAAAGCGCCCGTTCTGCTGCTTACCGGCTATGACACTGCCGACATCCCGATCAGTGGCCGCCCGGACAGGCGCACCGAGGTGCTGTGCAAACCGTTCAACCTGCAGAGCCTTGGCCAGCGAATTGACCGCCTGCTGGGGATTGCCCCGCCGCAACGTTGACCGCCTATCCGCCTGCGGGTGAACACGTTAAAGTCTGCGCATCCTTTTTCGTCGGACGTCGGCATGCCATCCCGCGACCCGCTCACACTGCGTCAACAAGTCGAAGCCCTGCAACGGCGCAATGCGCTGCTGGAAGCACAGCTCGCCAGCTATCAAGACCAGGATCAGGACTTTTACCGGTCGTTGTTCGACACCATGGACGAAGGCTTTTGCATCATCGAGTTCTTTGACGGCCCACATGGCCCGCTGAGTGACTATGTGCATGTGCTAGCCAATGCGGCCTATGCCAAGCACGCCGGCATCCCCGACGTGGCCGGGCAGAAACTGCGCGAAATGGTGCCTGATGAGGCCGATGACTGGGTGGCCCGCTATGGCGCTGTGCTTCGCACAGGGGAACCGCTGCACTTCGAGCAGGAGCTGGTCGCCACCGGCCATGTGCTGTCGGTGACCACGTTTCGCGTAGAGCCTGCAGAGAAACGCCAGGTAGCCGTGCTGTTCAAGGATGTCACCGAACGCCGGCGTGCAGAGCAGGCCCTGCAGCGCCTCAACGAAGAACTGGAACAACGGGTGAATGCCGCACTGGCGGAGCGACGCTTGTTTGCCGAATTGGTCGATCACAGCGTGGTCAATGTGCATGTGGTGGACAAGGGCCTGCGCTGGCTGGCTGTGAACCGCCAGGCCAAGCATGACTTCCACCTGCTGTACGGAAGGACACCGGAAATCGGCGACTACCTGCCCGGGCTGTTTGAAGACGGAGGCGCTGGCCAGACACCTATTCTGCCAATGTGGCAGCGCGCCCTGGCTGGCGAGCAGTTCATCGAAACTGGCACCTTCGGCAAGCCTCCCATGCTGCGCCATTACGAATTGCGCTTCAACGCCTTGCGCGACTCAAAAGGCGAGATACAAGGCGCGTTTCTGTTTGCTTATGACATCAGTGAACGGGTGCAAGAGCAGGAACGCCTGACCAAGGCCGAAGAAGCGCTGCGTCAGGCACAGAAGATGGAGGCCGTAGGCCAGCTCAGTGGCGGCATTGCCCACGACTTCAATAATCTGCTGGGCGTCATCCTTGGGGCCCAGGAACTGATGCGGCAACGCCTGGACCAGTCTCGCTTCGACGCCCTGGAACCCTTGCTGGAGCTGTCCAGCGGCTCGGCGCAGCGGGCCTCTTCGCTGGTGCACCGGCTGCTGGCGTTCTCTCGCCAGCAGACTCTGCAACCCTGCTCCACACAAGTGGCCACGTTGGTTGCCGGCATGGAGGACCTTCTGCGGCGCACCATCGGCCCTGCCATTAGCCTGAGCAGCCGCTTCGCCAGCCAGCTGTGGCCGACCTTCATCGACCCGCCTCAACTGGAAAGCGCCCTGCTCAACATCTGCATCAACGCCCGCGATGCCATGCCTGCGGATGGTGTGATCGAGATCATTGGCGATAACCTGGTGCTTGACGACGAGCAGGCCCTGGCAGGGGGGCTGCCAGGCGGCGAGTACGTGCGGCTGAGTATCGTCGACAACGGCAAGGGCATGTCGGCTGAAGTGGCCGAGCGCGCAGTCGACCCGTTCTTCACCACCAAACCGATGGGCCAGGGAACCGGGCTGGGTCTGTCCATGACCTACGGCTTCGTGCGTCAGTCGGGTGGGCAATTACGCGTGCTGTCGGTGCTTGGCGAAGGCACCCGCATCGAGCTGCTGCTACCCCGCCACGACGAGCAACCCAAGGCCCCTGCCGGTAAACCGCAGCGCACGCCATTGCAAAGAAGCAGCACGGCTGCGAAGCGCATTCTGTTGATCGAAGACCAGACCGCCTTGCGCCTGGTGGTGGGCGAAGTGCTGGATGAGCTGGGTTATCGGGTGGACGCCTTCGAGAATGGCCCGACCGCCCTCGCCCACCTGCAAAGCGGCGAGCGGCCAGACCTGCTGCTGAGCGATATCGGGCTGCCGGGTGGCCTAAATGGCCGCCAGGTGGCCGAGCGCTGCCGTGTGCGCTACCCAGACCTCAAGGTGCTGTTCATCACCGGTTACGATGAGAGCGCGGCGCTCAGCGACGGCCAGCTGTTGCAGGGTAGCTCGGTGCTGACCAAGCCGTTTGAACTGGACACACTCGCCGAGCGGGTACGTGAGCTGCTGGGGGATTGACGGGCGCGCTCAGCGCCCGCCGCTCAGGTCAATGAAACTGCCGGTGGAATAGGACGCTTTGTCCGAGAGCAGCCAGAGAATGGCTTCGGCCACTTCCTCGGGGCGCCCGCCGCGCCCCATGGGCAAACCGGGCTCAAGCTTGCTGACCCGGTCGGGGTCGCCGGACAAGGCATGGAACCCTGTGTGGATGTAGCCCGGGCGTACGCCATTGACCCGCACGCCCTCGCCTGCCACTTCTTTTGCCAGGCCGATGGTGAAGGTGTCGAGCGCGCCCTTGGAGGCGGCATAGTCGACATATTCGTTGGGCGAGCCCAGGCGCGCAGCCATCGATGACACGTTGACAATGGCCCCGCCGTGCCCACCATGCCGATGCGCCATGCGCAACAAGGCGTGCCTGGCGCAGAGCATGGGGCCGACGACATTGGTTTTCATGATCTTCAGCAGGCGGAACTCGGACATTTCCTCGACACGGCTCTGCTGGCCGATGGTGCCGGCGTTGTTGACCAGTGCGGTGACCGGGCCGAGCTCTTCGTCTACGCGCCGAAACAGGTGGATGATCTCATCCTCGACGCTGACGTCGGCGCGCACGGCGATAGCCTCGGCGCCCAGGGCGCGGACCTGGCCGAGGAGGGTTTCGGCGGCCTGGTCGTCGGCGTGGTAGTTGATGCAGATGCGGTAGCCCTCGCGGGCCGCCAACAGCGCCGTGGCGGCACCGATACCGCGGCTGCCGCCGGTGATGACGATGACGTTCTCCATGATTATGCCAATCGCTTGGGAAAGGGAGGATCGACAATAGGCGAAAAGGCTACAGATGGGAATGACCGAGGTCAGCTCACACAACCGTGACCGTGTGATTTAGCTCAATGCCCCGCCGATGCCGGCCCGGCCTTGGCAGTGAACGGTGGCTTGGCGAACCACACCAGCAGGATCAACCCGGCAAACACCCAGGTCATCAGGGTGAAGTAGTCCACTGTCGACATCATGTAAGCCTGCCCGTTGAGTATCTGCTCCAGCTGCGCATAACTCTGCGGGCTGGCCCCGCCCAACTGCTCAAGCGTATGCCGCGTCGCCGGGTCGAACTGGCTGATGTTTTCGCTGAGATAAGCATGATGCTGGTCCGCCCGGCGAATCCAGATCCACGTCGTCAACGACGCCGCAAAACTCCCGCCCAAGGTACGCAGGAAGGTCGCAAGCCCCGAACCGTCGGCAATCTGGTGCGGCGGCAGGTCGGACAGCAGGATGCTCAAGGTCGGCATGAAGAACAACGCCACGCCAATGCCCATGAACAGCTGCACCAAGGCCACATGCTGGAAGTCCACCTCGCTGGTGAACCCGGCACGCATGTAGCAACTGGTGCCGATCGCCAGGAACGCCAGCCCCGCCAGCACACGCAGATCGAAGCGGTGCGCGTACTTGCCCACGAACGGCGACATGATCACCGGCAGCAAGCCGATCGGCGCCACCGCCAAGCCCGCCCAGGTGGCGGTGTAGCCCATCTGCGTCTGCAACCATTGCGGCAGGATGAGGTTGATACCGAAGAACCCCGCATAACCGCCGACCAGCACGATGGTGCCGACGCGGAAGTTGCGGTGCACGAACAGGCGCAGGTTGACCACCGGGTGGCGGTCGGTCAGTTCCCAGATCACGAACACCGCCAGGAACACCACCGAAATCAGGCTACCGATAATGATGAACGACGACTCGAACCAGTCCAGGTCGTTGCCTTTGTCGAGCACGACCTGCAACGCCCCGACACCGACAATCAGCGTCAGCAAGCCGATGTAGTCCATCGGCTGGCGGCTGGTGACCACAGGCCGGGTACGCATCTGCTGGCGCACCACAGCGGCGGCAAACAGGCCAATGGGCACGTTGATGAAGAAGATCCACGGCCAACTGTAACTGTCGGTGATCCAGCCCCCCAGGATCGGCCCGGCAATGGGCGCCACCACCGTGACCATCGCCAGCAGCGCCAGGGCCATCCCCCGCTTGGCCGGGGGGTAGACCGCAATCAGCAAGGTCTGGGTCATCGGGTACAACGGCCCGGCGACCACGCCCTGCAATATGCGGAAACCGACCAGTTCGGGCATCGACTGGGCGATACCGCACAGGAACGACGCCAGCACGAACAACAACGTGGCCCAGATGAACAGTTTCACTTCGCCAAACCGCCGGCTGAGCCAGCCAGTCAACGGCAAGGCGATGGCATTGCTCACCGCGAACGAGGTAATGACCCAGGTGCCCTGCTCGTAACTCACCCCCAGGTTGCCGGAAATGGTCGGCAATGCCACGTTGGCGATGGTGGTGTCGAGCACCTGCATGAACGTCGCCAGCGACAGCCCGATGGTGGTCAGCAGCAGGCTCGGCGGCGTGAACTGGGCAGCGGCGTTGTCGCTCATCGCTGGGCCGTCTTGCCGGTTGCGCTGTTGTCGTGGATCAACCGGGCGATCAGGTTGTCGGCCTCGACCAACTGACGGTCATACACCTGGGTGGTGTAGCTGGCCTGCTGTGGGGGCTGCTGGGCCAGGGCCGGGCCGCTCTGGTCATGCAGGTCGACTTCTACTACGGTGGACAGGCCAATACGCAGTGGGTGGTCCTTGAGCTGATCGGGGCTCAGGTGAATACGCACGGGGACGCGCTGGACGATCTTGATCCAGTTGCCGGTGGCATTCTGTGCCGGCAACAGGGCGAAGGCACTGCCGGTACCAGCACCAAGGCTGTCGACCGTGCCGCTGTACTTGACCTCGCTGCCGTAGAGGTCGGCGCTGATCTGCACCGGCTGGCCGATGCGCATCTCACGCAGCTGGGTTTCCTTGAAGTTGGCGTCGATCCACACCTGGTCCAACGGGATCACCGCCATGGTCGCGGTGCCTGGCTGCAGGCGCTGGCCCAGTTGCACAGTACGTTTGGCAACGTAACCGGTAACCGGCGCCACCAAGGTGGTGCGAGCGTGGTCGAGGTAAGCCTGGCGCAGGTCGGCGGCGGCGGCCATGACCTCGGGGTGCGAGGAAACCACGGTGTCGTCGACCAGCGCGCTGCTGGTACTGAGCTGCTGACGTGCGCTGTTGACAGCGGCCTGGGCGACACTCAGGTCATCGCGGGCGTGGGACAGCTCTTCTGCAGCAATCGCCCCGCTATCGGCCAGCACCTTGCGCCGGTTGAAGTCCTGCTGGGCTTTGCGCAGTTCGGCCTGGCGGGTTTCCAGCTGGGCCTTGAGCGAGTCGACATTGCTGTACAGCCCGCGCACCTGACGCACGCTGCGTGCCAGCTTGGCTTCGGCAGACTGCAAGGCCACCTCGCTGTCGGCCGGGTCGAATTGCAGCAACACCTGGCCGGCATGGACCAGGTCGCCGTCATCGGCACCGATGCTGGTGACGGTGCCGGTCACTAGCGGGGTGATCTCCACCACGTTGCCGTTGACGTAGGCATCGTCGGTGCTTTCGTGCCAGCGCCCCACCAGGCTGTACCAGGCCCAGGTGCATGCACCGGCAAGTACCAGCAACAGCAGCAGGCCAAGCAGCCAGGCCTTGCGCTTGCGCGACGGCTCGGGCGCGGCGGAGGGAGTCGGGGTATCTGCGGAGGTAGCCATGACAATACCTTGGATAATTCGTGACAGGGTTCAACGGTCGCCAAAGCGGCGGATCGTCAACGGGTCGCCAGCACCGAGCAGGACCTTGGCCAGCAGGCCTTCCAGGGCCTTGAGCTCATCAGGCGCCAGCACGCCGCACAACTCGTTCATGGCGGCAGCGCCAATTTCCGGGAGGCGGTCGGCCAGGCGCTGGCCATCGGCGGTGAGCGCCAGGCGCACCAGGCGGCGGTCGTCGGCGCAGCGGTTGCGCACAATCAGCTCCTTCTGCTCTAGCCGATCCAGCATGCGGGTCATCGAACCGCTGTCCAGGCCCAGGTAGCGGCACAGCTCGGCCGGGGTATCCACCTGGTACTGGGTGACGATGATCAGCACCTTGAACTGCGCGGCGGTGACGCCCTCTGATTCGAGGTGCCAGTCGAGAATGCGGTCCTTCAGGATCGCCGCACGGCCAAGGAGCATGCCGATGGCGCAGGTCTGGAAGTTTTCGGGGGAGAAGTGGGCCATCGGAGGCTGCTCGGGCAATTGTGTGAAAATATTACTGCCTAGGCAGTGAATGTCAAAGCTTTGATTAGCTAGCTATGGAAAATTTCATGCTTTATGCCTGAAATGCGGCCCTTTGTAGGAGTGGCCTTGTGCCGCGATGGGGCGCGAAGCGGCCCCAGTTTTGTGCCAGGGCAGCAATTTTTGGGGCCGCCTTGCGGCCCATCGCGGCACAAGGCCGCTCCTACAAGGGCCTGCGTCAGGGCGGTTATTGCGCCCGCAGGCCCAGCGCCTCAACCGCCCCGCAGGCAATCGCCATGCCCACCAGCTCTGCCAGGCTGCCCGCCTGCAGCCGCTTCATCACCCGGCCGCGGTAAAGGTCGACGGTCTTCACACTGATGCCCAGTTGCTCAGCAATCTCGCGGTTGCTCAACCCTTGGGCCAACGGCACGAAAACGTCGCGCTCACGCGGCGTCAGGCCGTCGATACGCACTTGCACCAAGGCCAGCGCCTGGTCGCCCTGCCGCGCCCGCCCGGCGTGCTCCAGCGCCGCCTGCACGCTGTCGAGCAGCAACTGGTCGTTGTAAGGCTTTTCGATGAAATCACAGGCGCCAGCCTTGAATGCCCGCACCACGATCGGCACATCGGCATGGCCGCTGACGAAGATCACCGGCAGCGCCAGGCCGCGCTCGCGCATCGCCTGCTGCACGGCCAACCCGCCCAGCCCCGGCATACGCACATCCAGCAGCACACAGGCGGGCCCATCGTCGACGCATGCATCGAGAAACGCTTGCCCGCTGGCGAACGGCAAGGCTTGCAGGCCCACCGACTGTAACAGCCAGACTGTCGAGTCGCGCATACCCTGGTCGTCATCAACCACATACACTTTTGCTTGCACCACCGCCCCCTTTACGCCCTGCTGACTGCCAGCCGGCAGCACAGTACCAAACCGCCGTTATCACCCGCGCGCGCCCACAGGCTGCCGCCAAAGCCTTCGATCAGGCTGCGGCTCATGCTTAAACCCAGGCCCAGGCCATCGGCCTTGCTGGTGGTGAACGGTGTGAAGATTTCATCCAGGCGCTCGGGCGCTACACCCGGGCCCTGGTCGGCCACCTCGACCAGCACACCATCGCCGTCCCGCGCGGCGCCGAGCAGGATACGTGACGGCTGGTCGCCGTGCAGCTCACGGTTGGCATCGATGGCATTGCGCAGCAGGTTAAGCAGCACCTGTTCCAGCAATACCCGGTCGGCATACACCGAAGGCAGCTGCGCACTCACGCGCAGCTCGACCAGCACCTGGTCGCGCGCGGCCTCCCAGGCGCACAGCCGCATGGCTTCGCCGGCCACTTCGGCCACGTCCAGCGCCTGCAGGCGCCGTGGCCCTTTGCGCAGGAAGGCGCGCAGGCGGCGGATCACTTCAGCGGCGTGGGTGGCCTGCTCGCGGATACGCAGCAGGCCCTGCCCTACCCGCTCGCGGGCCTGGGGATCACCCTCCAGGCCCTGCAGGTAACGCTGACTGGCGTTGGCGTAGTTGACCACCGCCGCCAGTGGCTGGTTGATCTCGTGGGCAATGCCTGAAGCCAGCTCGCCGAGGGTGGCCAACCGTGCACTGTGCGCCAGGCTTTCCTGGGCTTCGATGCGCAAGGTGATGTCGCGGGACACGCTGACCACCTCCACCACCGAGCCGGTGTAGGTCTCGCGGATGGCCCGGCTGGCAATTTCAAACCAGCGATAGCCGCCACAGGCCTGGCGCACCCGGCAGGTCATGGTGTGATAGCCATCCTGGTCCAGGGCAGCGGCCGCCTGGCGCAGCACCTGGCGGCGCTCACGCGGGTGCAGCAAAGTATGCACGGCTATGCCACGCAATTGCTCGGGCCACAGGCCGAGCAGGCGGAACGCTGCCGGCGAGGCATCCAGGAAACGGCCATCCGGGCTGTGCCGGGAGATCAGGTCGGTGGTGTTTTCAATGATCAGCCGGTACAGGCGCCGGGCGCGGCTGGCCTCGCGTGCACCACGGCGCTCTTCGCTGGCGTCACGACAGCGCCCGAGCACCTGTTGGCCCTGGTCATCCGGAATGAAAGACCACAGCACGGTGCGCTCCCCCACTTGCACCTCGACGTCGGCAATCGCCCGATGCTGGCGCAGGCACGCACGCACCAGCGAGGCGCAGTTGGCCGGCAGCCAGCTGGTCAGCGCCGGGCCTTCGTCAATCCACGCTTGCAGGGCCGCGTTGAGTGCCAGTGGCTTGGCGTCGGCTGCCAGCAAAAGGCTGGGTTGTGGGTCTTTGGCAAGCAAGGGGTAAGCAGTCTGGTCCACGGTAGGCGGCTCGTTGTTATAGTAGTTTTACTATATTGCTATAGTCGATATTCCTACTACCATAGCGACTCGCGTAAAACTGCGACAGAGGGAGCGGCCCACCGTCCGCGTCCCTGCACCCTGAACAGAGCTAACAATCAGCCATCGGGGGCCAAGCGTACAAGCTGCGCCTGCCTCCCTTACAGGATTACCGCATGTCGATCTATGCCCAGGGCCTGATGCCCGCTGCCGTCAACCATATCGCCCTCACCCCGCTAAGTTTCATCGAACGCACCGCCGCCGTGTACGGCAACTACCCGGCGGTGATCCACGGTGCCATCCGCCGCAACTGGCAAGAAACCTACCAACGCTGCAGGCGCCTGGCCAGCGCCCTTGCGGGCCGTGGCATAGGGCGTGGCGACACGGTGGCGGTGATGCTGCCCAACACCCCGGCGATGCTCGAAGTGCACTTCGGTGTGCCCATGACCGGCGCCGTGCTCAACACCCTGAACGTGCGCCTGGACGCCGAGGCCATCGCCTTCATGCTGCAGCATGGTGAAGCCAAGGTGCTGATTACCGACCGCGAGTTCCATGCGGTGATCGAGGCCGCCCTGGCGTTGCTCGAACACCCGCCCCTGGTGGTGGATGTGGATGACCCGGAGTACGGCGAAGGCCGTGCGGTCAGCGCGCTGGACTATGAAGCCCTGCTCGCCGAAGGCGACCCGGAATTTGCCTGGGAATGGCCGGATGACGAGTGGCAGGCCATTTCGCTCAACTACACCTCCGGCACCACCGGCAACCCCAAGGGCGTGGTCTACCACCACCGCGGCGCCTACCTTAACGCCCTGGGCAACCAGATGACCTGGGCCATGGGCCACCGCCCGGTGTACCTGTGGACCTTGCCCATGTTCCACTGCAACGGCTGGTGCTACCCCTGGACCATCACCGCCCTGGCCGGCACGCACGTGTTCCTGCGCCGGGTCGACCCGCAGAAGATCCTGAACCTGATCCGCGAACACCGGGTCACCCACCTGTGCGGCGCCCCGATTGTGCTCAACGCCCTGGTCAACATGCCCGAGGCAGCCAAAGCCGCCATCGAGCACCCGGTACAGGCCATGGTCGCCGGCGCCGCGCCACCGGCCAAGGTCATTGGCGCCGTGGAAGAGATGGGCATCCACGTCACCCACACCTACGGCCTGACCGAAGTCTATGGCCCGGTGACCGTGTGTGCCTGGCATGACGAGTGGAACGAACTGTCGCTGGAAGAGCGTGCGCGAATCAAGTCACGTCAGGGCGTGCGCTACCCGACCCTGGACGGGTTGATGGTGGCCGACCCGCAGACACTCGAGCCGGTGGCACGCGATGGCAACACGCTGGGCGAGATCTTCATGCGCGGCAACACCGTGATGAAGGGCTACCTGAAAAACCCCGAAGCCACCGCCGAAGCGTTCCGTGGCGGCTGGTTCCACACCGGTGACCTGGCCGTGTGGCATGCCGACGGCTATGTCGAGATCAAGGACCGCCTCAAGGACATCATCATTTCCGGTGGCGAGAACATCTCCACCATTGAAGTCGAGGACGCCCTGTATAAACACCCGGCAGTACTTGAAGCCGCCGTGGTGGCGCGCCCGGATGAAAAGTGGGGAGAAACCCCGTGCGCGTTCGTTGCCCTGAAGCCAGGCCGGGAGGACACCCGCGAAGCCGACATCACCGGCTGGTGCCGCGAGCACCTGGCCGGGTTCAAGGTGCCGAAGACGGTGGTGTTTGGCGAGTTGCCCAAGACCTCCACCGGCAAGATCCAGAAGTACGTCCTGCGCGACCGGGCCAAGGCCCTCTGAAGCCGTAACGGCCTCGACGTTTCTCTGTAGGAGCAGCCTTGTGCTGCGAAGAGGCCCTCACCGGCGAAGACTACCTTCAGCCCTGCCGGCCCTTCGCAGCACAAGGCTGCTCCTACACGGGTACGGCGCAACCTTCACAGATATCCTCTTCACTTCAAGAGCCCCTGATGACCACTTACTCCGCCCCCCTGCGCGACATGCGCTTCGTCCTGCATGACGTGTTCAACGCCCCGGCCCTGTGGGCCCGCCTGCCCGCCCTGGCCGAGCGCATCGATGCCGACACCGCCGACGCGATCCTGGAAGAAGCAGCCAAAATCACTGGCCAGCTGATCGCCCCGCTCAGCCGTAACGGCGACGAGCAAGGTGTGCGCTTCGACGCCGGCCAGGTCACCACGCCAGACGGTTTTCGCGAAGCCTGGCAGACCTACCGCGACGGCGGCTGGGTCGGCCTGGGCGGCAACCCGGCATTTGGCGGCATGGGCATGCCGAAAATGCTAGGGGTGTTGTTCGAAGAAATGCTCTACGCCGCCGACTGCAGCTTCAGCCTGTATTCGGCGTTGAGCGCCGGCAGTTGCCTGGCAATCGATGCCCACGCCAGCGAAACGCTCAAGGCAACTTACTTGCCGCCTCTGTACGAAGGCCGCTGGGCCGGCACCATGTGCCTGACCGAGCCACACGCCGGCACCGACCTGGGGCTGATCCGCAGCCGCGCCGAACCCCAGGCCGACGGCAGCTATCGCATCAGCGGCAGCAAGATTTTCATCACCGGCGGCGAGCAGGACCTGACCGAGAACATCATCCACCTGGTGCTGGCCAAGCTGCCGGATGCGCCCGCCGGCGCCAAAGGCATCTCGCTGTTCCTTGTGCCCAAATACCGGGTCGAGGCCGATGGCAGACTGGGCGCGCGCAATGCCGCCCACTGCGGCTCGATCGAGCACAAGATGGGCATCAAGGCTTCGGCCACCTGCGTGATGAACTTCGACGATGCCGAGGGTTACCTGGTGGGCGAGCCGAACAAGGGCCTGGCGGCCATGTTCACCATGATGAACTACGAGCGCCTGTCCATCGGCATCCAGGGCATCGGTTGTGCCGAGGCGTCCTACCAGAGCGCCGCCCGGTACGCCAACGAGCGCCTGCAGAGCCGCGCCGCCACTGGCCCACAGGCGCAGGACAAGGCTGCCGACCCGATCATCCACCACGGTGATGTACGGCGCATGCTGCTGACCATGCGCACCCTCACCGAAGGTGGCCGGGCGTTTGCCGCCTATGTCGGCCAGCAACTGGACCTGACGCGTTACGCCGAAGACGCCGGTGAACGTGAGCACGCCCAGCGCCTGGTGGCACTATTGACCCCAGTGGCCAAGGCCTTCTTCACCGACAACGGCCTGGAAAGCTGCGTGCTCGGCCAGCAGGTATACGGTGGCCATGGTTACATCCGCGAATGGGGGCAGGAGCAGCGGGTGCGCGATGTGCGCATTGCGCAAATCTATGAAGGTACCAACGGTATCCAGGCGCTCGACCTGCTGGGGCGCAAGGTACTGGGGGACGGTGGCCAGGCACTGGCCAGCTTCGCCGCCGAAGTACGTGCTTTCAGTGTGGATGCACCGCTGCACCGCGAGGCCTTGCAGGCGAGCCTGGCGCGGCTGGAGGCTACCAGCGCCTGGCTGCGGGCACGGGCAGGCGAGGATGCCAACCTGGTCAGTGCGGTGGCGGTGGAGTACCTGCAGCTGTTCGGGCTGACGGCGTATGCCTACATGTGGGCGCGGATGGCGGCGGTGGCCTTGGCCAGGCGTGAGGAAGATGACGCGTTTCATGGGGCCAAGCTTGCATGTGCGGCGTTCTTCTTCCAGCGTATGCTGCCGCGTGGTCTGGGGCTGGAAGCCAGTATCAGGGCAGGCAGCGGCAGCCTTTATGGGCTGGAGGCGGCGCAGTTCTGAAGCCTGCGCATTACCTGTGGGAGCGGGCATGCCCGCGAAGCAGACAACGCGGTGCATGGCACGGGCTTCGCCCGTGTTCGCGGGGCAAGCCCGCTCCCACAGTGATCGCGCAAGCTTTGTGATTTCGTACAAGACAGCTGCCCCACAAGAGGTACGCGATTACCTGTGGAGCGGCCTTGTGTCACGATGGGCTGCAAGGCAGCGCCAAGGATTTCAGCCTCCCTTGCCGCCCGCGAAGGGTTCTCAAACGCTGAAAAACCGTGCAAATCTGACGAAAAACAGCCACAACTGATAGTCATTCGCCATTACATCGGTTCTCGGGAGCCCTCCAGCAAGGGTAGAATACGCAAAATCCGGAGCCGCAATGAATCACGACCGCCTCAACACCAGCCCTGACGATGCCATCACCGACGCCGCCGCGCACTGGTGCATGCGCCTGCACGCCGATGATTGCACGGCGTCCGAGCGCGAGGCGTTTGCCCGCTGGCTGGCGGCGGACCCGCGGCATGCCGAGGAATACCAGGCAATGCTGGAGATCTGGCAAACCGCCGACCTGTTGCCACGCAACGCCACCGTCGTCGACTTCAACCCGGCCACCCGTCAATCTGCCCGCCCTCGCAACTGGCGCCCGCTGGCATATGCCGCCGCCATCGCCCTGGCCGTGCTGCCGCTGGCCGGCTGGCTGGGCTGGGAACAAGGCTGGCTGCCCAACCACTACCAGCATTTCGAAGCCGGCGACCGCATGCAGACCGTGGAGTTGAGCGACGGCAGCATGGTACAGCTCAACCTCCACACAGAGCTGACCTACCTCAACTACAAGGACCAGCGCCAGGTCACGCTCAAGCGCGGCGAGGCGTTCTTCAAGGTGCAGCACGACAGCAGCCACCCGTTCATCGTGCATGCAGGCCGTGGCCAGACCCGAGTCACTGGCACCCAATTCAACGTGTGGAAATACCAGGACCAGGTCAAGGTTACGCTGGTGGAAGGCTCGGTGCTGGTGTCCAGCGACGGCACCACCGGTGGCTACCGTCTGGGCCCTGGGATGCAGGCCAGTTATCACAAGGGCGACTTCGAGCCGCAGCTTGAACAGAGCGACGACTACGGCAACAGCCTGGCCTGGCGCAGCGGCAAGCTGGTGCTCGACAACCTGAGCCTGGAGCAGGCGCTGCCGGTGATCAACCGCTACCTCGATGCGCCGCTGCAACTGGCAGATGCCGGCACCGGCCGCATTCGCATCAGTGGTATCTACAACACCCGTGAGGTCGCGCGCCTGGTCAACAACCTGCCCAAGGTGCTGCCGATCTACCTCACCCGCAGCAAGGACGGCAGCACCGTGCTCAACCGCATCTCGCCGCCGCCCGACAAGGGCTGACCCCCTCGCCCCTTACAGCGTCATCGCCGCCACCCACCCAAACGCCAGCAATGGCAGGTTGTAGTGGATGAAGGTCGGTACCACGGTGTCCCAGATATGGTGGTGCTGGCCATCCACGTTCAGGCCCGAGGTCGGCCCCAGGGTTGAGTCCGAGGCCGGCGAGCCTGCGTCACCCAAGGCACCGGCAGTACCGACGATGCAAACGGTGGCCAGCGGGTCGAAGCCCAGCTGCACGCACAGTGGCACAAAGATCGCGGCCAGGATCGGCACGGTGGAGAACGACGAGCCGATGCCCATGGTCACCAGCAAACCCACCAGCAGCATCAGCAAGGCACCGATGCCCTTGCTGTGCTCGATCCACTGGGCCGAGGTTTCCACCAGGCTCTTCACCTCACCGGTCGCCTTCATCACGTCGGCAAAGCCCGAGGCGGCAATCATGATGAAGCCGATCATCGCCATCATCTTCATGCCCTCGGTGAACAGGCCGTCGGTGTCCTTCCACTTGACGATGCCTGACAGCGAGAAAATCAGGAAACCGACCATGGCACCGATGATCATCGAGTCCAGCAACAACTGGACGATGAACGCTGCGGCAATTGCCAGCCCCGCCACCAGCAGCGTCAGCGGGTTGTACTGCACGCTCACCTGCTCCACCTGCTCGATGCGCGCCAGGTCGTAGTCACGCTTCTTGCGGTAGCTGATGAACACTGCCAGCAGCAAGCCGACCAACATGCCCGCAGCCGGTATGGCCATGGCGTGGGTGACGTTGACACCGCTCACTTCGACACCGGCACGGGCAACGTTGGCCAGCAGGATTTCGTTGAGGAAAATGTTGCCGAAGCCCACCGGCAGGAACATGTACGGGGTGATCAGGCCGAAGGTGATCACGCAGGCGATCAGCCGGCGGTCGATGCGCAGGCGGGTCAATACATACAGCAACGGCGGGACCAGAAGCGGAATGAAGGCAATGTGGATGGGCAGGATGTTCTGCGACGACACCGCCACCACCAGCATCAGGCCGATCATCAGCCATTTGACCTTGCCGCCATTGGCGTGGCCCTGGCGATCGATCATGGCCAGTGCACGGTCAGCCAAGGCATGGGCCAGGCCGGACTTGGCAATGGCCACCGCAAAAGCGCCCAGCAGCGCATAGGACAAGGCAACCGTGGCGCCACCGCCCAGGCCACCGTTGAACGCCTTGAGCGTGCCTTCGATGCCCAGGCCGCCCACCAGCCCACCGACCAGGGCACCAATGATCAGGGCGATGACCACGTGCACGCGGGACAGGCTGAGTATCAGCATGATGCCGACCGCGGCGATCACTGCATTCATGGTTGGCTTACCTCATTACGACAGAAAAAAGCGCGCACTCTGAAGCAGTGCGCGGCAGATGTCAAAAGCGCCATGTTGCGGCGGATTTCACAGAAGGCCGGATTTAAATTGAATGTTTGAATAAAGAAAAAATTGACTGGGCCGATAAGCTGTTGGGCTCCCCGCCCAACCCAGCCCCAAAGCCATAACCCTTAGTGCCCAAAAAAGGGATCCGCCCCCATGCCTTTGCGCCAACTTTCCATCCAGTGGAAGATCACCCTGCTCGCCGGCCTTTGCCTGGCTGGCATCGTCACCTTGCTCGTCGGCCTGTCGTTGTACCGGATGGACCATAGCTCGGACCTGGTCAAGGCCAGCAGCATGCAGATGCTGACCGAGGCGGCGCAATCACGCATCGAGTCGCAGGGTGAAGTGCAAGCGCTGAACATCCGTCGCCAGTTCATGGATGCTTACCAGTACGGCGCCGGCTTCGCCCGCCAGGTGCTATTCCTGCGCGAACAGGCAGAAAAGCGCTACCTCGACGCGTTTGACCTGCGTGAAGACATGACCCGCCAGGTGCGCACCGCCCTGCAGGCCAACCCCGACCTGCTCGGCCTGTCGCTGGTGTTCGAGCCCAACGCGCTGGACGCCAAGGACAGCCTGTTCGCCGGCAAGGCAGAGTTGGGCAGCAACGAAACCGGGCGCTTTGCCCTGTACTGGTCGCAGCCGCGCGCCGGCCAGCTGACCGCCATGGCGCTGCCTGAACACGACATGGCCAACACCGAGATAGGCCCCAGCGGCCAGCCGGCCAACACCTGGTGGGTGTGCCCGCGTACGACCGGCAAGGTGTGCGTGGTAGAGCCCTACTTCTATGACATCGATGGCCAGCAGGTGCTGATGACCAGCATCGTCTTCCCGCTGGCGGTCAACGGCAAGATTATTGCCACCCTGTCCATCGATATTAACCTCAACAGCCTGCAGGCCCTGAGCCAAGAGGCCAGCCGCAGCCTGTACGAGGGCCGCACCACGGTCGGTATCCTCAGCCCGGTCGGCCTGCTGGCCGGCTACAGCGCCGATGCCAGCAAGCTGGCCCAGCGCTTCGACCAGGTGGACTCGGCCAAGGGCGCCGAACTGGTACGCAAGCTGGCCGATGGCAAGATGACCATCCTGCACGACCAGCAGCGTCTGAAGGTGCTGGCCGCGTTCCGGCCGATCCCCGACGCGCAACCCTGGGGCGTGCTGCTGGATGTGCCGGAAAATGCCCTGACCGGGCCTGCCGAAACACTAAAGCAGGAACTGGACGCGCTGAACACCAGTGGTACCCTGCTGGAGCTGGGCCTGGGCCTGGCGGCAGCCATTGCCGGCCTGCTGATGGTGTGGCTGATGGCCCGCGGCGTTACCCGGCCGATCCTCGGCGTGGCCGCCATGCTCAAGGACATTGCCAGCGGCGAAGGCGACCTGACCCGCCGCCTGACCTACCAGAAGCAGGACGAGCTGGGCGAGCTGGCCGGCTGGTTCAACCGCTTCCTCGACAAGTTGCAGCCGACCATCGCCGAGGTCAAACGCTCGGTGCAGGCTGCACGAGGCACCGCCGACCAGTCCTCGGCAATTGCCACGCAAACCAGCGCCGGCATGGAGCAGCAATACCGCCAGGTCGACCAGGTGGCCACGGCCTCGCACGAAATGAGCGCTACGGCCCAGGACGTGGCGCGCAGTGCTTCGCAGGCCGCCCAGGCCGCCCGTGATGCCGACCAGGCCACCCGCGAAGGCCTGGCAGTCATCGACCGCACCACCCAAAGCATCGATGCCCTGGCCGCCGACATGAGCAACGCCATGGCCGAAGTCGAAGGCCTGGCGCAGAACAGCGAAAAGATCGGTTCGGTGCTGGAAGTGATCCGCTCGATTGCCGAACAGACCAACCTGTTGGCGCTGAACGCCGCCATCGAGGCAGCCCGCGCGGGTGAAGCCGGCCGTGGCTTTGCCGTGGTTGCCGATGAAGTGCGCAACCTGGCCCGACGCACCCAGGAGTCGGTAGAAGAAACCCGCCAGGTGATCGAGGCCTTGCAGGACGGCACCCGCGAAGTGGTCGGTGCCATGGACAACAGCCACCGTCAGGCCCAGGGCGGTGTCGAACAGGTTGGCCAGGCCGTGACTGCGTTGCAGCGTATCGGCCAGGCGGTGACGGTGATCACCGACATGAACCTGCAGATCGCCTCGGCCGCCGAAGAGCAAAGCGCGGTGGCCGAAGAGATCAACAGCAACGTGGCAACCATCCGCGATGTCACCGAATCGCTGTCGGGGCAGGCCAACGAGTCGGCGCGAGTCAGCCAGTCCCTGAACAGCCTGGCCAACCAGCAGCAGGCGCTGATGGACCAGTTCCGCGTCTGAGGCAACCGGGGCCGCCCCGCGCGGCCCTGAGCCCCGCCAACACCTCGTCGTCTACACTTGCCCCCACCCCCAAGGCGCGGCAAACGACGAGGTCTGGATGAACAAGTTTTCAACGCTGCTGGCCGGCCTGATGCTAGCCGTAGGCCTGGCCAACACCCACAACGCTGTATCGGCAGAGCAACGCCCACCGATCCATTTCGGTGCCATCGGCTGGGAAAGCGGTGCCCTCACCACCGAAATCCTGCGGCTGATCGTGGAGCGCGGGTATGGCTACACCACCGATACCCTCCCCGGCAGCACCGTCAGTATGGAAGTGGCCCTGGCCCGCAACGACCTCCAGGTGATCGCCGAAGAGTGGGCCGGACGCAGCCCTGCCTGGGTCAAGGCCGAGCAGGCAGGCCAGGTATTCGCACTGGGCGACACGGTCAAGCATGCAGAAGAAGGCTGGTGGGTACCCGCGTACGTGATCGAAGGCGACGCTGCTCGCAAGTTGAAGCCTTTGGCGCCCGAACTGCGCAGCGTCGACGACCTCAAGCGCTACCCGCAGGTATTTCGCGACCCCGAGTCACCCGACAAGGGCCGTTTTCTGAACAGCCCCAGCGGCTGGACATCGGAAACGGTCAACAGTCAGAAACTCAAGGCGTATGGCCTGGATGAGCTGTATACCAACTTCCGCAGTGGCTCCGGTGCAGCGATGGATGCGGAAATCGGCTCGGCCATCCGCCGTGGCCAGCCGGTGCTGTTCTATTACTGGAACCCGACACCGTTGATGGGGCGATACAAACTCATCCGCCTGCAAGAGCCAGTGTTCGATGCCGAGGCGTGGGCCACGCTGACCGATGCCGGAAACCCCAGCCCAAAGGGCAGCCGCTCACTCCCCGCGAAGCTGTCGATTGGTGTATCGAAGGCCTTCCGTGATGGCTACCCGGACCTCGTCGCGGTGTTCGAGCAGGTCGACCTGCCGATCGATCGGCTCAACAAGGCGCTGGCCGTCATGAGCGAAAAGCGCACGCCACCGCGCGAGGCCGCCCTCACCTTCCTGCGTGACAACCCAGAGGTGTGGAAAGCCTGGCTGCCTGCCGAGGTTGCCACCAAGGTCGAGGGCAGCCTGTGAGCAACGGCTTTCCCCAAGCCCTGCAGTTTTCTTTCGCTGACAGCGTAAACAGGCTGGTCGACTGGCTGGTGCTGAATTACGGCGATCACTTGCGCGCGGTCTCTGACCAGCTGCTGCAACTACTGGTCGGCCTGGAGAACCTGCTGCGCCTGCTGCCCTGGTGGTTGCTGTTGCTACTGGTTGGCCTGCTTGCCTGGCACGCCAGCCGCAGCCTGCTGCGCAGCGCGGTGCTGGTAGCGCTGCTGGCCTTGATCGGGATGCTCGGGCTGTGGGACAAGCTGCTGCAAACCTTGGCCTTGGTGCTGGTGAGTACCGGCCTGTGCGTGCTGGTGGGCGTGCCGCTGGGCATACTACTGGCTTCCCGGCCACTGGCGAGGCGGCTGCTGTTACCGGTACTGGATGTGATGCAGACGCTGCCGGCCTTCGTTTACCTGATCCCGGTGCTGATGCTGTTCGGCCTGGGCAAGGTCCCCGCCGTGTTCGCCACGCTGATCTACGCCCTGCCGCCACTGGTGCGGTTGACCGAACTGGGCCTGAGCCAGATCGACCCTTCGTTGCTGCAGGCCGCACACGGCCTGGGGGCAACCCGCTGGCAGCGGCTGCGGCGCATTGCCCTGCCGCTGGCGCTGCCAAGCATCATGGCCGGGCTCAACCAGTCGGTAATGATGGCCTTGTCGATGGTGGTGGTGGCATCGATGATCGGTGCCCGCGGGTTGGGTGAGGATGTGCTGGCGGGGATCCAGACCTTGAATGTCGGCCAGGGTGTGGAGGCCGGGCTGGCGATCGTCGCCCTGGCCATGGTGATCGACCGGATCAGCCAGGCGTATGGGCGTAATGTGCGCTGAGCAGCCTTGTGCTGCGAAAGGACCGGGCCTGACAATGCAGCACTGACCGTTCAACCCTGGACCTGCCCGCATGTCTCTCAAAGCCTTGCGTACCCTGGTAACCATCGCCCGCCACGGCACCTTTGCCCGCGCCGCCGATCTGCTCAGCCTCACCCCTTCGGCGGTGAGCCTGCACATCAAGACCCTTGAAGACGAGTTGCAGGCACCCCTGTTCGACCGCAGCCGCAGGCATGTGGTGCTGACCGAAGCAGGCCAGTTGGCGGTGGCCCGCGCGGAGAGCATCCTGGCTGCCTACGACGAACTGGCCGACGCTGTGGCCAGCGGCCCGAGCCTGCGCGGCCGCCTGCGCCTGGGGGCGATCCATACCGTGCTGGCGCGGCGCTTGCCCAAGGCGCTGGTATGGATCAAGGCCAACCACCCACAGTTGCACATCAGCGTGGCCTCGGGCATGTCGGCGGAGCTGGCACGCCGCGTGGAGGACGGTGAGCTGGACGCGGCAATCACCACTGAGCCGGTCAGCCCATACCCACAAAGCCTGGATTTCACACCGCTGTTCGAGGACCGCTTCTGGGCCATCGCCAGCCCCGAACTGCCCGGGTACAGCGTACCGGAGCTGCTCGCCAGTCAACCGTTCCTGCGCTTCGACAAGCGTGCCTGGGCCGGGCGGCAGATCGAGCAGGAACTGCGCCGCCAGCATTTGCAAGTGAGCGAACAGATGGAACTGGACAGCCAGGAAGCGTTGGCAAGCATGGCCGTCATGGGCCTGGGTGTGGCGATCATCCCCATGGCAGACGACGACCTGAAACGCCTGCCGCCGGCCACCTGCCTGCCGTTTGGCGAACCGCAACTGACCCGCCGTGTGGTGTTGCTGGAGCATGAGAAAAGCCAACGGCGGCATTTGAGCGCGGTGTTGAAGACTGCGCTTGAGGCGTAGTTGCAATTACTGACTGTCCTGGCGGGATCTCTGTGGGAGCGGGCGCGCCCGCTCCCACAGAGACCGCCTAATGCCTAAACCATGCATTTTTTCTCAACAGTCAGTGCAGAAAACAACGTTTTTACAGATCAGTCCTCAGCAGTAGTCTTTGCGCGTACCCGACCACGGAACGTCGACCATGCTTCACTTGCTGCTGACCACCCTGCTACCGATCATCCTGCTGATTACCCTGGGTACTTTCCTGCGCCTGCGCGGCTTTCTGGCCGAGAGTTTCTGGCCCGGCGCCGAGCGCCTGAGCTACTACGTACTGCTACCTTCGCTGTTCTTGCACGGCCTGGCCACGGCCAACCTCGATGGCGTACCGGTGATGGGCATGGTCGGCGTGCTGATGCTCTCCACCCTGGCCGGCGCCGTGCTGCTGGTGCTGTACCAGGGCGCAATCAACCACGACGGCGCGGACTTCACCTCGGTCTTCCAGGGCGGTATCCGCTTCAACAACTACATCGGCGCTACCCTGGCCGCCGGCCTCTACGGCAGCGCCGGGATTGCCCTTGCAGCAGTGGCCAATGCCGCCATCGTTCCCTTGGTCAACCTGCTCTGCGTGCTGGTGTTCGCGCGTTTCACCGCCCGCCACAGCTCACCGGCCACGGTGCTGCGGGCAATCTTCGCCAACCCGTTGATCGTCGGCTGTGCCGGCGGCCTGCTGCTGCGGGTAACGGGGCTGGGCTTACCGCCGGGCATCGAACCCACGGTCAAGGCGCTGGGCCAGGCCGCCCTGCCAATGGGCCTGCTATGTGTGGGCGCAGCGCTGGGTGGGGCCAGCCTGGGCCAGCAGGTGCGCCCACTGATGGCGGCGTCGGCGTTCAAGTTCCTGGTCATGCCCCTGACCACATGGGGCCTGTGCCGCGTGCTGGGCCTGAGTGGCCAGGCAGCCGTGGTGGCGGTGCTGTTCCAGGCCCTGCCCACTGCTTCGTCCTCCTATGTAATGGCCAGGCAAATGGGTGGCAACGCCCCGCTGATGGCCACCATCATTGCCCTGCAGACCGTCGCGGCCGCCGCCACCCTGCCTTTGGTACTAATGCTTACGCTTGGCTAGACTGGCAATCAGCCCCCACTCGGATGCCTCGCCATGCGCCCTGTCTGGATAGTGATCGGCTTGACCTCGGCCCTGCTCGCAGGCCCCTTGCACGCAGCCGACACGGCCAAGGCCGCAGTGGCCGAAGACAAGGCCGAAGTACTGGAAAAAAAGGTGGTCAACGATGCCCCGCCGCCAAAGAAAACAGAAAAACTGACCTCAAGCGAAACGCAGGCAGTCGACCCGGCCGGCCAGGCGCCACTGGACGACAGCATCACCTGCCTGGCCCGCACCCTCTACTGGGAAGCCAAGGGTGCCGATGCCGAAGACATGGCGGCGGTGGCCAGCGTGGTGCTCAACCGCCTGGAGCATGATGGTTTCCCCGACACCATCTGCGGCGTGGTCAAGCAGGGCGTCGAGACCAAGGCCTGCCAGTTTTCCTGGTGGTGCGACGGGCGCCCGGACCAGGTCGAGGAAGCGCAACGCTACGATGTGGCCAAGGAGATCGCACGCAAGGCGCTCAACCAGCAGTTGAAAGACCCCACCGGCGGTGCGCTGTACTTCCACGACCGTACGGTCCACCCCGACTGGGCCAAGGCCTACCGCAAGACTGCGCAGACCACGCACTTCCTGTTCTACAAGCCGAACCCGGCGGTGGCCCGTTGATGCCAAAACGGCTGAAAGCCCTGGCTCGATACGAATGATTAGCAACTCATCGCACTTTTCCAGCGACCAGTGGTCTACTCCCTCTTTTGCCGCCAGCAACGATTGCCGGCGTTTTCATTGCTTTGCACCCGCTAGGGCCAAAAGCCCCCGGCTTGTGTAGGATGAGCAGCGCATACCACGACGCTGCCAGTCATAGGGAGATCCACATGCGCGTCCTGTCATCCGTTGCCGCCTTGTCGCTGGGCCTGGTCGTCTCGACCGGGGCACTGGCTGTCACCGGCGAAGAGGCGCAACTGATCGATTCGATCAATGTCTACCGCAGCAAGGCCCAGCCCTGCGGTGGCGAAGCGTCGCTGGAGCTGCCGCCGCTCAACAGCGACACCCGCCTGGCACTGTCGCCAGAGGGCACCCGTGACCTGCAGCAGGCCATGACCCGCGCTGCCTACCCTATGGTCAACGTGCAGGCCATCAGCCTGTCGGGGCCACGCGATGCGCGCGCGGCCATGCATGCCATCGAAGAAAGCTTCTGCCAAGTGGTGCTAGACCCGCAGTTCGTCGATATCGGCGTCAGCCAGGAGGGCCGCGACTGGCGCATCGTGCTGGCCCGGCCGCTGCTCAGCGGCCGCCTGGGCGACTGGCAGGCCGAGGGGCAGAAGGTACTGCAAGAGATCAACGCTGCCCGCAAGGTGCCGCGCCAATGCGGCGGCCAGCCGTACGCCGCAGCCCCCGCACTGAGCTGGAGCACGGTACTGGCCGGGGCCGCCGCCAACCACACGCGGGCCATGGCCAACCAGAACTTCTTCGACCACATCGACAAGGATGGCCGCACCCCCGGCGACCGGGCGGAGCTGGCTGGCTACCTGTACCAGCAAGTCGGTGAAAACATCGCCGCCGGGCGTGACACCGCACACAAGGTGGTTGATGGCTGGCTGGAGAGCCCGGGGCATTGCGCCACGTTGATGAACCCGGATTTCCGTGAGCTGGGTGCCGCCTATGCCGTGGACCCGAAGAGTGACGCAGGGATTTACTGGACGGGGTTATTCGGGACGCCGCAGTAACTTTGCAGCGGCTTCAGGTTGGGGGGTTGCCTGCCCGCAACTCAAGGGCTGAACAACCAAACCGCCGCCGCACACATTTACCCAGGTAGCTGGCATCGCCCAGCCCCACCTCATCGGCAATCTGCGCCAGGCTGTGGCTTGAGTTGAGCAAGCGCCAGCGCGCCTGCTGCAAGCGCATCTCCAGCCACCAGGCCTTGGCGCTCATGCCGTGGCTGGCGTGGAACTGCCGGTCCAGCTGGCGCCGGCTGATGCCCAGTTCAGCGGCCAGTTGCTCGACCGCCAGCGGGGTGCCCAGGTGGTGACGCATCAGGGCCTGTGCCCGCTGCACCTGGCGCCCCTGGCCGGCGCCCAGTTCCAGCGAGCGCAAGGCATGGCGGCTGTCGCGGGTTTCGTCCACCAGCATGTCGGCGAGCCCTTTGAGCGCCCGGCTCCGCCCACAGGCTTGTGACAACAGCGCCACCGCCAGGTCGATGGCCGCCGTGCCGCCAGCACAGGTGATACGGTTTGCGTCGATGCAATACAGTTGATCGCGCAGCACCTGCAACTGTGGGAACGCGGCGCGAAACTCGGCTTCGTGACGCCAGTGCACGACCACCTTGTGCCCCCGTAACAACCCGCACGCGGCCAACAGGAAGGCGCCATTGTCGACCCCCACCAGCTCGACCCCGGCTTTGCCGGCCTGCCTGAGCAAGGTTTGGTAGCGCGGCGCCAACGCAGCTGTAGCCATGGCATTGCGGCCGCCGAACACCACCAGGTAGTCGAAACTGGCCAGTTCCAGCTGGCCGGCCACCGCCTCGACCTGCACCACTGCACCGCTGCTCGACGGTACCGGGTCGAGCGTGAGCCCGGCCACAATCCAGCTGCAATAGCGCTGCTGGCTGTAGTCTTCGTCGTCGGCGCTGAAACGCAATTTGTCGAGAAAGCCGCCGAATGGCAGCAGGGCGAAATCCGGTAACGGCAAGATCAGCAGGCGGATATCAGGCAACATGGCATTGTGTCCAGAAACGACTATTCAATGTCCAGATCATACCCTTGCTGACTGGGCACTGCGCCCTAGACTGGCACCCTTGAAATCAACAAGGCGTTGCACCATGGCATTCGACACCTGGCTCATCTACCTGCTCGCCAGCATCGGCCTGTCGCTGACACCAGGCCCCAACAGCCTGCTGGCCCTGACCCACGGCGCCCTGTATGGCGGCCGCCGTACGTTGTTCACCATTGTGGGCGGCGTGTTTGGCTTCAGCGCGCTTATCGCCCTGGCCATGTTTGGCCTCAGCGCGTTGCTGCAAACCTCGGCTTCGGTGTTGAGCGTGCTCAAGTGGGTAGGCGGCGCTTACCTGGTCTGGCTGGGTATCCAGCTGTGGCGCAGCCCGGGCCTGCATCTGGAATTGACCGAGCGCAGTGCACGGCTCGGCAATGCGGGTTTGTTCCGCCAAGGCTTGTTGTCGGCCATCGCCAACCCCAAAGTACTGCTGTTCTATGGTGCCTTCCTGCCGCAATTCATCGACCCGCAACGCGGGCTGATGCTGCAGTTCGTGGTGATGGCGGCGACCTTTGCCAGTGTGGAGTTTCTGGTCGAGTATGTGCTGGCCCGCCTGGCGTTTCGCATACGGCCGTGGCTGGCCAAGGGTGGCAAAGGTTTCAATCGCTGCTGCGGCAGCCTGTTTGCCTTTATTGGCGTGGCGCTGCCGCTTGGCCGATAGCACCTGGACAGATATGCACGGTCTTTGTAGATACTCTGTTGGCGGTCAAGCTTTTCTAAGGTACTCAGAGCTGAAAAGCTTGGCCGTATCAAATGGTTCACCGGTGCGGATATCACCCATGGCAATTTTGCCGGCAATGGCCCAATCGCTCAGGCGTGCCATGCCCTTGTAGGAGCAGCCTTGTGCTGCGAAGAGGCCGGCAAGGCAAAAGATCATCTTCGCCAGCTATGGCCTCTTCGCAGCACAAGGCTGCTCCTACACGTACTTTGCATGGCTTGAAACCAGTGCCTCCTTGGCGCGGTTCAGCGACTAGATCAGGTGATCGAGGATGGTCTGCTCACCGGTGCGGATATCACCCATGGCAATTTTGCGGCAATGGCTCAATCGCTCAGGCTTGCCATTTCCTTGTAGGTCAGGGGCAAACCCTGCCTTCAGGAGCGATCGGCCTCCCCGGAAGTGCTTCTATAGCCTGACGAGAATAACCTCTCTCATCAGGCTAGGCACAACATACAAGGAGCGCATACCGGTCAGGATCGGGAAGCTTTGGCCATAAAAGCGATCAATGCCAGGCCAGGCAGCCCTGCCCCCACCAGCGCCACACCTTGCCAGCCGAACAGGCTGAACAGCGTACTGGCCACTGCCGACCCCAGCGCCCCACCCAGGAAGATGCTGGTCATGTACACCGCGTTCAGCCGCCCGCGGCTGGCCGGGTCCAGTGCATACACTTCGCGCTGGCCAATGACCATGTTCATCTGCACTGCAAAGTCCAGCAGCACGCCGGTCAGGCCCAGGCCGATCACGCTGTAGCCCGGCGCCGTCAAGCCCAGCAACAAGGCCGCCGGGGCCAGCAGTAGCGCCAGCAGCGAGCCGGCCCGTGCGTGCCCGGCATCTGCCAGGCGGCCAGCCAAGGGCGCGGCAACGGCGCCCACCGCGCCCACCAGGGCGAACACGGCAATCTGGCTTTGCGACAGGCCGTGCTCACCCGCCAGCGCCATGGGCACCGCCGTCCAGTAAAGGCTGAACGCTGCGAACATCAGTGCCTGGTACAACGAGCGCTGGCGCAGCAGCGGATAGCGGCGCAACAGTGTGAGCAACGACAGCATCAACCCGGCATAGCTGGCCTTGTGTTCAGGCCGCCGCTGCGGCAGGGTCAGCGCCAGTAGCAGGATGATCGCCAGCATCACCCCGGCAGCGCCAATGAACACCGCGCGCCAGCCGAAGTGGTCGGCCACCAGGCTGGACAACGGCCGCGCCAGCAGGATCCCCAGCAGCAACCCGCCCATGATGTTACCCACCACCCGGCCACGCTGCTGCTCCGGCGCCAGGTGCGCCGCGAGCGGAATGAGCATCTGCACCGCCACCGAACTGAACCCGATCAATAGCGCATAGCCCAGGAACAACTGACCCTGGCCGCTGCTGCTGGTCCCTGCCAGCAGCAGGCTGACACACGCCAGCACTGCGGTGGCGACCATCAAGCGGCGGTTCTCCAGCAGGTCAGCCAGCGGCACCAGCAACAGCAGGCCCAGGGCATAACCCAGCTGGGTGAGTGAAACGATCAGGCTGGCATGCTCGGTGGACAACCCAAGGTCCGGGGCGATCAAACCGACGATGGGCTGGGCGTAGTAGATGTTGGCCACGATCGCGCCGCAGCAGAACGCCAGCAGCACGACCAGTGCCCGGCTCAGGCCGGTTGCTGCAGGTTGCGCGGCGGCAAGGGAGGGATTCATGCGAGGTTCCTCGACAAGGGATGGAATATGCCGGCTACCTTAACCAGGCGCGTCAATGCCGGGAATCCAACCCTGGCGCAACGCGCCTTTGCGCACAGCGCAACGCTAGCCGTGCCGGTCTAACAAACCTTCGCAAAAATCGATAAACGCATTCACCCGCCGCGAACCACGGTGGTTGGGCAGGTACAGGGCGTTGATGCTGTCATTGGCCGTGCCAGGGCTGGCTCGCCAACCTGGGAACACCCGCAGCAGGCGCCCGGCCAGCACATCCTCGCGCACCAGCCAGTCGGCCAGCAGCGCGATGCCACTGCCCGCCAGTGCGGCTTCGCGCAACATGTCGGCATTGGCACTGCGCAGCGGCCCGCTTACGTTCAACTCCAGGCTTTCCTGGCCAAGCTCCAGGCGCCAGGGGCGCGCTTTCTGCCCGTAGCGAAAACGCAGGCAGGCGTGCTCCAGCAACTGCCGGGGGTGCTGCAGCGTATCTCGCCCGGCCAGGTAAGCCGGGCTGGCCACCAGCCAACGTTCGAAGCGGCCGAGCTGGCGACACACCAATTCGTCATTGGCCGACGGGTCGCCCAGGCGAATCGACAGGTCATAGCGCCCGTCCAGCAGGTCATCCAGGCGGTCGCTGAGGTCGATGTCCAGCTCCAGCGCCGGGTGCCGTGCCAGAAACGGCCCCAGATGCGGGGCGATGACCCGCCTGCCGAACTCCACCGGCAGGCACAGGCGCAACACGCCGACAGGCTCCTCGCCACGGTCGGCAACACTGGCATCGGCCTCATCCAGCGCCTCGAAAATGCCCCGCGCACGCTCATAGTAACGGGCGCCGGCTTCGGTCAGGCTGACCTGACGAGTCGAGCGGTTGAGCAACGTGGTGCCCAGCGCCGTTTCCAGCGCATCAACCAGGCGCGTTACCGACGAAGTCGCCAGCCCAAGCCTGCGCGCAGCGGCAGAAAAGCCTTGGGCATCGACAGTGGCCACGAACATCTTCATCGCCTGGAGTTTGTCCATTTGCTGCCCGTCATCCAAATCTCGGAAAGGTCTTACAAACAGCCGGGCGGGTCAAGAAGCGCGCTGCAGGGTATTTGCGTCCATAGTGGCAACACACCTTCAAAGCGAGGCTTTCCATGACACCGAATAACCTGCTGACTGCCCTGCCTCCCTGCGACCCCACCAGTGCCGAACGTGTCGACGAGCTGCTCAGCCGCCCTGGCGTGCGTGTGGAACGTATTGTCTCCAGCGGCCAGGCCAGCCCGCCCGGTTTCTGGTACGACCAGGCCGAAGGCGAGTGGATCGTGCTGCTCAGCGGTGCTGCTGGCCTGCGTTTCGAGCACGAGCACCACACCCGCTTGCTGGCGCCGGGCGATTGCCTGGACATCCCGCCCCACTCCCGCCACCGCGTGGAGTGGACCGCCCCCGGCACAGCCACCATCTGGCTGGCAGTGTTCTACACCAGCTCCACCCCGTGGCCAGCGTGATACCTGGCCACTTTTGTACTCGACCAAAGTATGAATGCATATTACATAACGCGCATGAACACCCCGTTTAATGCATTTTTCAGCGCCTGATCTACACTTTTAGCCACACCATCGCACGATCAGCCCTGCGACAATCAGCCTCATAAAATTATGTACCAACTTGTTAATTAGCAAGCTAAGGGCTTAGACTGCGCGCATTCCACCTGCTGAGATCCCTGGCATGAACGAAACACCGCGCGCTTCTGGCGCCACAAACATCATCCTGATCGGCCTGGGCGTGATCATCGCCCTGCTCGGCCTCCTCCTGGCTGCTGGCGGCATCAAGCTGGCCGGCCTGGGCGGTTCCTTGTACTTCCTGATCGGCGGCCTGGCCATGGCCATCGCCGGTGTCCTCATCGCCCGCCGCAAGAAGGCCGGTGCCTGGCTGTACGCAGCGTTCCTGGTCGGTACCGCGATCTGGGCGCTGATCGACACCGGCCTGGTGTTCTGGCCACTGTTCTCGCGCCTGTTCATGTTTGCTGCGATCGGCATGGTCGTGGCGCTGGTCTACCCGCTGCTGGCCCGTGCCAACGGTGCCAGTGCCGGCCGTGGTGCCTACGGTGTTGCCGGGGTGATGGCCGTTGCACTGGTGATCGCCGCCGGCAACATGTTCGTCGCCCACCCAAGCGTCGCCCCTACCGGCAAAGGCCCGGGCATGACCCCGGTCGAGGCTGGCAAAGAGCAGAAGGACTGGGCCCACTACGGCAACACCGAAGGTGGCAGCCGCTTCGCCGCGCTGGACCAGATCAACCGCGACAACGTCAACAAGCTGAAAGTAGCCTGGACCTATCACACCGGTGACGTGGCCATCAGCGACGGCAATGGTGCCGAGGACCAGCTGACCCCGTTGCAGATCGGCAACAAGGTGTTCATCTGCACCCCGCACAACAACCTGATCGCCCTCGATGCCGATACCGGCAAAGAGCTGTGGAAAAACGAAATCAACGCCCAGTCCAAGGTCTGGCAGCGTTGCCGTGGCATGGCCTATTTCGACGCCACTGCTGCCATCGCCCAGCCGACCCAGCCGAACAGCTCGCCGGTCGCCGGCGGTAGCGTGCCGGCCGGTGCCAACTGCCAGCGTCGTCTGCTGACCAACACCATCGATGGCCGCCTGATTGCCGTCGACGCCGACAATGGCGAGTTCTGCCAGGGCTTCGGCAACAACGGCCAGGTCAACCTGATGACCGGCCTGGGCAATGTGCCGGACTCCTATTACCAGCTCTCCTCCGCACCGCTGATGGCCGGTACCACCGTGGTGGTCGGCGGCCGTGTTGCCGACAACGTCCAGACCGACATGCCAGGCGGCGTGATCCGTGGTTTCGACGTGATCACCGGTGAAATGCGCTGGGCCTTCGACCCAGGCAACCCGGAAGACCGCCAGGCACCGCAGGGCGACAGCACCTACGTGCGCAGCACCCCGAACAGCTGGGCACCGATGTCCTACGACCCGGCAATGAACACCGTGTTCCTGCCGATGGGTTCGTCGTCCACCGACATCTACGGTGTAGAGCGCAGCAAGCTGGACCACACCTACGGCGCTTCGGTGCTGGCCCTGGACGCCACCACCGGCAACCAGAAGTGGGTGTTCCAGACCGTGCACAACGACCTGTGGGACTTCGACCTGCCGATGCAGCCGAGCCTGATCGACTTTACCAAGGACGACGGCCAGTCGGTTCCTGCGGTGGTGATCGGCACCAAGGCCGGGCAGATTTACGTGCTCGACCGCGCCACCGGCAAGCCGCTGACCCAGGTCGACGAAGTACCGGTCAAGCCAAGCAACATCCCGAACGAGCCGTACTCCCCAACCCAGCCGAAATCGGTGGGCATGCCGCAAATCGGCGCGCAAACCCTGACCGAGTCGGACATGTGGGGCGCCACCCCGTATGACCAGCTGCTGTGCCGCATCGACTTCAAGAAAATGCGCTACGACGGCCTGTACACCGCGCCGGGCACCGACCTGTCGCTGAGCTTCCCGGGTTCGCTGGGCGGCATGAACTGGGGCAGCATTTCCACCGACCCGGTTCATGGCTTCATCTTCGTCAACGACATGCGCCTGGGCCTGTGGATCCAGATGATTCCGTCGCAGAACAAAGGTGGTGCATCTTCCGGTGGCGAAGCGCTGAACACCGGCATGGGCGCAGTACCGCTCAAGGGCACCCCGTATGCGGTGAACAAGAACCGCTTCCTGTCGGTAGCCGGCATCCCGTGCCAGGCACCACCGTTCGGCACCCTCACCGCCATCGACATGAAGACCCGCCAGGTGGCCTGGCAAGTACCGGTGGGCACCGTTGAAGACACCGGGCCGCTCGGTATCCGCATGCACCTGCCGATCAAGATCGGCCTGCCAACCCTGGGCGGCACCCTGTCGACCCAAGGCGGCCTGGTGTTCATCGCCGGCACCCAGGACTTCTACCTGCGCGCCTACGACAGCAGCAACGGTAACGAAATCTGGAAGGCTCGCCTGCCAGTGGGCAGCCAGGGCGGCCCGATGACCTATGTTTCGCCGAAGACCGGCAAGCAGTACGTGGTCATCACTGCTGGCGGCGCCCGCCAGTCGACTGACCGCGGCGACTACGTGATTTCTTACGCCTTGCCGTAAGAGCGCGTCGCCCCCCTCGCGGGTGAACCCGCTCCCACAAGGTCAGCACTGGCCATGCGGGCGCGGGTTCATCCGTGAATGGCCCTGAATAACAACCCGAGACACAGCAATGCCATCCGCAATTCGCATTACCCCTACCCTGCTGCTGGCCTTGGCCAGCACCACCGCCCTGGCCGACGGCGACCTGATGACCCGCAGTACCCTGACCGGCGACTGGGGCGGCCTGCGCCACCAGCTTGAAGACGACGGCGTGAAGTTCACCGGCGACTACAGCGGCGAAACCGCCTACAACGCCCACGGCGGCCTGCACCGCTCGGCGCGCTATTCGCAGAACCTGAAGCTGGGCGTGCAGTTCGACCTGTCGAAACTGTATGGCCTGGACAACGGCGGCAAGGTCCAGCTGACCATCAACGACCGCCGTGGTAACAGTGCCTCGGAAGACCTGGTGGGCAACCGCCTGCCGATCCAGGAAAACTTCGGTGGCCTGTACACCCGCCTGACCGAGCTGAGCTACGAGCGCACCCTGTTCACCCCGGCGCTCAACGTCAAGCTGGGCTACATGGCCATGGGTAACGACCTGGGCGGCCTGGACAGCGGCATCCTGTGCAACTTCATGAACGCCGGCTTCTGCGGCCACCCGCTGAACATGTCCGGTGGCAGCGGCTGGACCAACTACCCCAACGCTCACCTGGGCGTGCGGGTGAAGTACGACCTGTCGCCTGCCTGGCAATTGCGCGTGGCGGCGTTCAACGTCGACCCCGAAAGCAATGGCAACTCCAGCCGCGCCTGGCACCTGGGCCCCAAGCACACCACCGGCACCGTGGTACCAGTGGAGCTGGTGTACAAGCTGCAGGGTGAACTGCCCGGCGAGTACAAGCTGGGCTACTACTACGACAGCTCCGACGTGAAACGCATCGGCAGCGATGACGAAGTATCCGGCCGTGGCGGCCACTACCTGCTGATCGACCAGGCCGTATGGAACGACCAAAGCTCGCCAGGCCGCAGCCTGCATGCCTTCGGCCAGTACTCGGCATCCAGCAAGGCCGCCTCGCCGTTCACCAAGTGGTATGGCGCCGGCGTGGTGCTGTACAAGCCGTTCGAAGGCCGCCCGAAAGATACGGTGGCGCTGGGTTACGGCCGTGCCGTGCCCAACCCGCGTAGCCGTGATGTGCTGGAAGACGCTGCCTTCAACGCTGGCCAGCAGTTCCCCGACATCGACAGCGCCGAGCAGTTGATCGAACTGAGCTATGGCTACCAGGCGACGCCATGGTTGAACCTGCGCCCGGATGTGCAGTACATCATCGAGCCGGGGGCGTTCTCGGGGAAGAAGATCGACAACGCGTTGGTGGTTGGCCTGCAGGTCAAGGCCAGCTTCTAACCTGAAGCAGACACCGATCCCTGCAGGAGCGACACAAGGTCGCTCCTGCATACGTTCTTTACCCTGTCAGACGTGAGCCTGCCGCAGGTAATCCACCAACCTCAGCAGCATGGCATCACACCCCCGTAACTGCTCGACACTGACGAATTCATCCGGCTTGTGCCCCTGGTCCATGCTGCCAGGCCCGCATACCACGGTCGGGATCCCGGCCTGGTCGAACAACCCGCCTTCGGTGCCAAACGCCACCGTACCGAATTCATCCGTGCCACTGAGCAGCGCCACCAGCCGCGCCGCCTCGCTGTCTGCCGATGTCGCAAGCCCAGGGTACGCACTCAACGGTTGCAGGCGAATGTCACTGGCGGCATCGACCTTGCGCATGCGGGGCAGCAGCTCGGCCTCTGCATAGGTCTGCAACTGGTCGGCCACTGCCTGCGCTTCGAACCCTGGCAGCGCGCGCACTTCGAAATCGAACTCACACTCTGCCGGCACGATATTCAGCGCCCTACCCCCTTTGATCACCCCGGTCTGCACCGTGGAGAACGGTGGGTCGAAGCGCGCGTCGTGATGCGCCGGCAATGCCAGCGCGTCACCGATGTCACCCAACTTGCCGATCAGCTTCGCCGCATACTCGATGGCATTCACCCCGTACGGCGCATACGCCGAATGGCAGGCCGCACCCTGCACCTGGCAGCGCATCGCCAGTTTGCCCTTGTGCCCCAGCACCGGTTTGAGCCCGGTAGGTTCGCCAATCAGGCACAGGCGTGGCTTGTGCGGGCGCTGTTCGAGCGCGGCCAGCATCGAGCGGACACCCAGGCAACCCACTTCCTCGTCATAGGAGAATGCCAGGTGCACCGGCGTGTGCAACGGCTGGGCAAGGAACGCGGGCACGGCTGCCAGCACCGAGGCGATGAAGCCTTTCATGTCAGCCGTGCCGCGGCCATACAGGCGCCCGTTACGTTCGCTCAGGGCAAACGGCTCGACGGTCCAGGCCTGGCCGTCCACCGGCACCACATCGGTGTGCCCCGACAGCACCACGCCGCCAACGCTCTGGGGGCCGATGGTGGCGAACAGGTTGGCTTTGGTGCGCTCCGGGTTGTGGAACAGTTCGCTTTCCACCCCCTGCTCGGCCAGGTAATCACGGATAAAGCCGATCAGCTCAAGGTTGGAGTCCCGGCTGACCGTGGCAAAGCCGACCAGCCGGGCCAGCAGCGCGCGGCTGGCAAAATCACTCATCGCCCGGCACCCCGTAGCTGGGCGCGGCCGTCGGGTTCAGCGCGCGGGTAACGTAATCCTGCATCTGCGGGCGGTACGCCTGCCACAGGCCATCAAGCACACCGATCGGGTCGGTATCGGCCCAGTCCACGCGCAGGTCCACCAATGGCCAGGTTAGCTCGCCAGCGATCTTCAACGCTGCCGAGTGCACCGGCCCGGCCTCGCCACCTGCGGCCATCGCCGCATGCATGGCAGCCAGCAAGCGGTCCGCCAGGTGCCCACTGGCCTCTTCAAAGGCCAGGACCATCGCTTCGATCACCCGGGTCGAGGACAACAGGTTACCCGCCGCCGCGCATTGCTCACCGGCCACGGCATTGTGCGTGCCCAATGCCTCGCGACCGGTGAACAGTGCCACCTGGCCTTGGCTGTCGATCACTGTGACCTGGCGGTACTCGCTCCAGCCATTGGCGCTCAGTACGCGGTCCAGCGCAGCCGCAGGCGGCAACTGGCCCTGCTCCAGGGCATCGAGAATCTGCGGGCCCAGTGCCGGCAAGGTGATGTTCTGGGTGGAAACAGCGCCAACACCCGCACGTACCCAAGGGCAACGGGCGCCCACGGCGATGCTCGACGAACTGATGGCGATGCCGACCTGGCCGGTTTCCTGGCAGCGCCCAATGATGGAGAAGGTCATGGTAATGCTCCTGTTGTCCTGTGCGATGCAGGGCATTCTGGGCGCAACCTTCTAGCCCACGAAACCAACATTTTCCGAGGGGTTAGGCAGGAAAAAACTTTGCTGTGGCCCAGATCGCGCGCCGCCCGCGCGGCGCTTCGCAGCACAAGGCTGCTCCTACATTTGTTTCGGGCCAATTAATCCTGAGGTCGAGGCGCGCGGCCCTTTGGTGTTCACCTCAATGTCGTGTCGAGTAAACAAGGCGGTCGCGCGCGTTGGTGCAGGCATCATTGGCCTGAAACAAATGTAGGAGCAGCCTTGTGCTGCGAAGCGCCGCGCGGGCGGCGCTCGATCTCTGCACCACCCCATTAACCAAGACATGCACTGGGCCAACACACACTACACACCACAAAATCCACGGCCTTCGCCGTTTTATCGGCAAGCACCAGCTAAATACTATTTTCGCCATTTGTGCAGCATCCCTAGTCTGGCTCCAGGCAACGGCGGTCCTCCAAACCGACCTTACAAAAACCGCCTGAACAAGGGCTCGGACATGACACTGAACAACCTCGAAATCGACACGCTCGTCGTCGGCGCCGGCCAGGCCGGCGTGGCCATGAGCGAACACCTGAACAAGCTTGGAGTGCCGCACCTGGTGCTGGAGCGCAACCGCATCGCCGAGGCCTGGCGCACCGGCCGCTGGGACTCGCTGGTGGCCAACGGCCCGGTCTGGCACGACCGCTTCCCAGGCCTGGAATTCAACCTCGACGCCGACGCCTTCGCGGGCAAGGACCAAGTGGCCGACTACTTCGAGCAGTACGTACGCAAGTACAACCTGCCAGTACGCACCGGCATCGAAGTGAAGCGCGTGGTGCGCAACAGCGACCGCCCTGGCTTCACCATCGAAACCAATGAAGGGGTGATCCGCGCCAACCGTGTGGTCGCTGCCACCGGCCCGTTCCAGAAGCCGGTGATCCCGGCCATCGCCCCGAAAGACAGCAACCTGCACCAGATCCACTCCGCCGCCTACTTCAACCCTGGGCAGTTGCCTGAGGGCGCAGTGCTGGTGGTGGGCGCAGGCTCCTCCGGCGTGCAGATTGCCGAAGAACTGATGCGCGCAGGCCGCCAGGTGTACCTGTCGGTCGGTGCCCACGACCGCCCGCCACGGGCCTACCGCAACCGCGATTTCTGCTGGTGGCTGGGTGTGCTGGGTGAGTGGGATGCAGAAATCGCCAAGCCCGGTCGCGAGCACGTCACCATCGCCGTCAGCGGCGCCCGTGGCGGCCACACCGTGGACTTCCGTGCCCTCGCCCATCAAGGCATGACCCTGGTCGGCCTTACCCAGTCGTTCGAGAACGGCGTGGCGCGTTTCCAGGACAACCTGGTGGAGAACATCAACCGCGGCGATGAAAACTACCTGGCCCTGCTGGATGCCGCCGACGCCTACATCGAAAGCAACGGCCTGGACTTGCCGAAAGAACCCGAGGCCCGCACACGCCTGCCAGACCCGGCCTGCATGAGCAACCCGCTGCGCGAGCTGGACCTGGCCAAGGCCGGCGTCACCAGCATCATCTGGGCCACCGGTTACGGCGTGGACTTCAGCTGGCTGCAGGTGGACACCTTCGACGCCAACGGCAAGCCCCAGCACCAGCGCGGCGTAGCCCGCGAGCCTGGCGTGTACTTCCTGGGCCTGCCGTGGTTGTCGCGCCGTGGTTCGTCGTTCATCTGGGGCGTGTGGCACGACGCCAAGCACGTCGCCGGCCACATTGCCACGCAACGCACCTACCTGGCCTACCGCGACCGCGAACAGCGCGAGGCGGATGAACAGCAAACCAACACGATCAGCAACGTCAGCACCCTCGGAGCCCACTGATGCCTACCCATACTCGCATCCGCATGTTCAACACCAAGGAAACCTACCCCAACCAGACCCTGGACAACGACCTGTGCCAGGCCGTGCGGGCCGGTAATACCATCTATGTGCGCGGCCAGGTCGGCACCGACTTCGAAGGCAAGCTGGTGGGCCTGGGTAACCCCCAGGCGCAGACCGAACAGGCGATGAAGAACGTCAAGCAACTGCTTGAAGAAGCGGGCTCCGACCTGTCGCACATCGTCAAGACCACCACCTATATCACCGACCCACGCTTCCGCGAGCCGGTGTACAAGGAAGTGGGCAAGTGGCTGAAGGGCGTGTTCCCGATCTCCACCGGGCTGGTGGTCGCCGGATTGGCTCAGGCCGAGTGGCTGATGGAGATCGACGTGATCGCCGTGGTCCCGGATCAGGCGTGACCGGCAACCTGCACAGCGGGTGACACAGGTCGCCTGCCGTGCAGCCAGGCGTGGGTTACCTGTGCCGCCGCTTGCAGCCGCTGCTCGGCGGGCAAGCCGGCGCACGGCACCTCCACACTGATGTCCACGTCCTCCGGCAACGCCGCCAGCAACGCTGCCAGCGGCAGCTGCCCTTCGCCCGGCAGCAAGCGGCCCTCGCGCGCTTCCGGGATAATCAGCGCTTCTGCAGGCGCCAGCATCGGTGCATCACACAGTTGCACCGCACGCAGCAAATGCGGGTCGACTGCGCCGATGTCGGCCACCTGGCCACCGGAGCGGAACAGGTGCAAGGCATCGACCAGCACGCCACTGTTGGCCTGCCCCGCCCCCGTCACCACCGCGCAAGCCTGTTGCAAAGTGCCCACCGGCCGCCAGCGCATGAACTCCAGGTCCACACGCAGGCCATGGCCACGCGCCATTTCACACAGCGCTGCAAAGTTGCCGGTCAGCCGCGCAACATCCTCATCCTCATCGTCGCCGGACACTGTCAGGCTCAACGCGCCCAGCTCGGCACCTGCAGCTAACAGCGCCTGGTAATCAGCCACCCGGGTTTGCGCCGTCAGCGAGACGAACTCGATGTCCGTCACCCGCACGCCTTCCCCATCCAGCACCGCCCGCAGCTCTCGCATTGCCTGGCTACCGGCCGCAACCGGGTAGGCCAGTGCACCCGCCATCACCGGGTGCAGGCGCAGCCCCACCGCACTGAACCCGGCGCGGCGGGCCTCGCGTACCAGCCTCGCCGGCGCCAGTTGCAGCGCCGTCAGGTGCGCCACGCCCAGGCCAGTCAATAGGTCGCCCTCCCACCACTGAGGTCGAAGACAAAGCCGGTGGTAAAGCTGCACTCGGGCCCGGCAATCCAGCTGACCATATTGGCGATCTCCTCGGCCTTGAGGAAGCGCCCCATGGGGATCTTGGCCTTGCTCGCGGCAATGTGTTCCGCTGTCATCTCGGCCATCAGCGGCGTCTCGACCATGGCCGGTGCCACGCAGTTGAGCAGCACACCGTCCTGCGCCAGCTCCTTGGCCGCCGCCTTGGTGAAGGCGATGACCCCGGCCTTGGCGGCCGAATACGCCGAGATGTACTGCACGCCATCCTTGCCGGCCATGGAGGCGATATTGACGATGCGCCCGTAGCCACGTTCACGCATGTGCGGGATGGCGGTGCGGCAGCAATAGAACACACCGTTCAGGTCGATGGCGATGACTTTGTCCCAGGCCTCTGGCGGGTAATCCCACGACGCCACCACCGGGCCGTTGATGCCGGCATTGTTGACCAGTATCTGTATTTGGCCCAAGCGCGCCAGCGTCTCGGCAAAAGCCGCCTCGACCGAGGCCAGCGACGACACATCGACCGCCTGGCGCAGCACCGGTTCAAAGCCGTTTTCCACGCTGTCCCAGCCGTCGACAGCGAGGTCCCAGATCACCACTTGGGCGCCGGCCGTATGCAGGCGCTGGGCGATTGCCAGGCCGATGCCACGCATGCCACCGGTCACGATTGCGGTCTGGCCTTGCAGGTACTGGCTCATTGTTTAGCTCCATTTTCGACAGAAGGAATTTCCGGCAAGCGACGCAGGTCGCTGACCATGAACAGGTAGCACAGCGCCCCCAGCACGGTGATCGACGACACGAACGCCAGGGCCCAGACGAACGAGCCAGTCATCGAAACGATGATACCGATGGTAAGGGGGGTAACGATGCCCGCCGCGTTGGCAAACAGGTTGAACAGGCCACCACTGAGGCCCAGCAAACCTTTGGGGGCGATATCGGACACGATCATCCAGGCCAGCGCCGACATGCCCTGGGCGAAATAGGCGATGCACAGGATGGTGATGACCAGCGCGTCGGACTCGACGTAGTTGGCCAGCACGATCACCGAAGCAGTAAGCAGCCCGGCAATTACCGGCAGCTTGCGCGCCACGTTCAGCGAATAGCCACGGCGCAGCAAGGCGTCAGACAGCCAGCCGCCGACCAGTGTGCCCAGCGAAGCGGCAATGAACGGCAGCACCGCCACCCAGCCGACCTTGAGCCAGGGCATATGCCGCTCGGTCACCAGGTAGGTGGGGAACCATGTGAGGAAGAACACGTTGGTAGAGTTGCAGGCGAACTGCCCCAGGCAGATGCCCAGCATGTTGCGGTGCTTGAGCAGCGCCGGGATCTGCGACCAACGGAACTGGGTGGCTTTCTGCCCGCCATCGACCACCCCGCCACCGGCGGCGATGTAGTCGAGTTCGGCCTGGTTGGCGGTGGTCGACTCGTGCGGCTCGTGGTACTTGCGCCACCACACCAGGCCATAGAGGATGCCCATCAGGCCCACGGCCAGCAGCAGAAAGCGCCAGCCATAGGCATGCAGCACCCAGAACAACAGCGGCGTCAGGAACGCCAGCCCGGTGTATTCGGCAAAGGTGTAGATACCGGTCGCCCTGGCCCGCTCACTCTGCGGGAACCAGGTAGCCACTACCCGGCTGTTGGTAGGGAAACACGGTGCTTCGGTCATGCCCACCAGAAAGCGCATGCCCAGCAACGACAGAAAGCCCTGAGCCAGCCCTTGCAGGCCGGTGAACAGCGACCACAACGTCAGTGCCAGCCAGTAGGTGAGCTTGGTGCCCAACCGGTCGATGAGGATGCCACCGGGGATCTGCGCGGCAGCGTAGGTCCACGAGAAGGCAGAAAAAATCACCCCCATCATCGCCGCGTTCAGGCCCAGGTCGGCACTGATGCTGGGCGCGGCAATGCCCATCACGCTGCGGTCGAGGTAGTTGATCATGGTGCCGCCCGATATCAGCGCCAGGATCATGAAGCGGGTGCGGGTGCGTTGCTGCGCGCGTGCCGGGGTGTCAAACACCCCGAGGCTGGCGTTCTGTTCAGTGTTCATGACGGTTGCTCTCTTGTTATTGGAATGGCAAAACGGGGTTCTAGGCGAACCCGAACAGACGTCGTGGGGTGTCCCACATCACTGCCTGGCGCAGCCGGGCATCCGGCATCAGGCGCTCGGCCAGTTTCAGCAACGGGCCGTAGTCCACCCGCGAGCGCTGGCGAATGAACGGCCAATCCGAGCCCCACACGCAGGCATCCGCGCCGAAGGCTTCGAGCAAGGCGTGCACGTAGGCACGGCTTTGCTCCAGCAACGCATCGGCCGCCGCGAACTTCTGCATGCCAGACAGCTTGACGCTGGCGCGGCCACTGTCAGCCAGTTGCAGTAGCGCCTGGAAGCCCGGCTGCTGCACGCCAGCCGCCACGTCCGGCCGGCCGCAATGGTCGATCAGCAAGCGTGCACGCGAGCCCTGAAGCAGGCTACGCAGTTCAAGCAGTTGGTCTTCGCACACCTGCACCTGGGCGAACAGGTCGAGCTCGGCAAGCTTGCCCAACAGGCCGTCAACGTCCTTGAGGCTGGCTACCCCGTACAGCGCGGGATTGAAGGCGACACCGACCACCCCTTGCGCCTGCAGCGCAGCCAGCGCATCGAGCTGGATATCCACCTCGACCACCGCCACGCCCTTGAACCGCCCTTGCCCGGTGGCCAAGGCATGCAGCAGGCAGCGGTTGTCGGTGTGGTAGCCGCTGTTGGGGCCCACCAGCAAGGCATGTTGCACGCCATAGGTGTCCATCACCCGGGTGAACTGTTCCTGGGTGGCGACTTCCTGGCCGGAGGGGGCATAGGGTGCGTCGGGGTGGTAAGGGAAACGGGCGGGGTCAAACAAATGGTTATGGCAATCGATCTTCGGTTCGTCAAAGATGTTCACGCAGCACTCCCGGCAGCGCCACTGCGCTTGCCTTCAGATCTTGTTATTGTGCGCCGCAAGGGCAATTTGGCTGGGTTAACGATACTGCGTGGCCAGGTTTGGCGCTCATACCCAGATGGCAAAGACCATAACCGAAGGTAATAGATATGCTGCTTGGCAACGAAGGCGCAGACGCAAGCCCCATGGTGTTCAAGCTGCGGCACATGGAAGTGTTCCGTGCGGTGATGCTGACCGGCTCGATCAGCGCGGCGGCCAAGCTGCTGTACGTGTCGCAGCCGGCCGTCAGCAAGCTGATCCAGTACATCGAGGGGCGTTTGAGCTACCGCCTGTTCGAGCGCATCAACAACCGCCTGGTGCCCACGGCCGAGGCGCAGGTGCTGTTCCGCGAAGTCGAGCGGGTGTACCAGGCAGCGCTAGAGGTCAACGAATGCGCCCTGTCACTGGGCGCGGGCGGCCACCGCAAGCTGCGCATCTCGTGCAGCGCCTCGCTGTCGACGGTGGTGATCCCGATTGCCCTGGCCCAGCTCAAGCGTGAGGCGCCTTCGCTGAACATCGAGTGGCAAACCTCGCTGATGGGCGAGATGCCCAACCAGATCCTGTCGAAAAAGGTCGACCTGTCGATTGCCGCCCTGCCTGTGGTACACGATCACCTGCATTCGCAGGCCTTCATGCGCGGGCGCATGGTGGTGGTGATGCCACCCGAGCACGCGTTGGCCGGGCATACCTCGCTGACCTTGCAACAACTGGAAGGCCATCCGCTGCTGCTGTTCAGGCCCGACATGCCGTTTGGCAAGCTGCTTGCCGAGCACATCGAGCGCCACGGCGCGCAATTGCCGTCACTGTTGTCGTTCACCAATGCCAACGAGGCTGTGGCGCTGGTCAAGCAAGGCATGGGCATCAGCGTGATCGACGAATTCGTGGCGCAGGACAGCGGCCTGGCGGTGGTGCCGCTGACGGACGAAATTCACTTCGACATCAGCTTTGTCTATTCGCGCTTCGAGCCGCCATCGCATGCGGCGATGCACCTGATGCGTGTGTTGCAGGGCCAGGCGCAAAAGCTTGGGCGGGCGATGTAGGCTTGCCGGCGATGGGCCGCAAAGCGGCCCCGGCTGCTTGAGCTAGAAACCTACGGTTGCCGATAGGAGGTAGGTACGCGGCGTGGAAAGGGTCAGCCCCGGTTCACTGTCATCCGAGGCACCGGCCGAGCTCCAGTAGCGATCATCCAGCACGTTCTCGACACTGGCCCGCAAGGTAACCTCGGTAGCGTCCACGTTGAAGGCATAGCGCGCCCCCAGGTCGTAACGCTCCCAGCCATCGATCTGCTTGCTGTTGTTCTGGTCCAGGTATTGCGAGCTGGAGTGAATGCCCCGCGCCGTCAGGGTCAGGCCACTCACCCCCGGCACGTCCCATTCGGCGCCGAGGTTGACGTTGTACTCGGGCGTGGCCGGCGCGCGGTTGCCATCAACGGCGCCACCCACGGTATCGGTCAGCTCGCTGTCGATATACATCACCCCACCCAGCACCCGCACCCCTTGTACGGGCTCACCGAACACGCTCAGCTCGATACCACGGTTGTCGCGTTTGCCATTGGGGCCGAACACCCGCGAAGTGGCGTTGGTCTCGTAGGCCGGCTGGCGGATGCGGAAGGCACTGGCGGTAAAGGCGACCTGGCCCAGGTCGTACTTGGCCCCCACCTCGACTTGGCGGCTGGTGAACGGCGGGAAGATCTGGTCTTCGTTGACCGAGGTCGACGGTGCGATCTTGCCCTGGCTCAGGCCTTCCATGTAGTTGGCGTACAACGACAGCTGGTCGGTAACCTTGAACAACACGCCGCCAGAGGGCGAGACTTTTTCTTCGTCGTAGGCGGTGTCGCCTTTGACGCCGTCGCTCCAGTCATCCACTTGCACCCGCTGCCAGCGTGCCCCCAGGGTCAGCAACAGACGGTCATCGAAAAACCCGAGGGTGTCGGCCAAAGCCACGCCAGAGAAGCGGTTTTCCGTGTAGACCTCTGGGTCAATGCGGGTGGGCGAACCAGGCGTCGGTGTCGCTACCGGGTTGTAGAGGTTACTGGGCGCCGAAGCATAGCGCGCGCCGCCGTTGGTGAAGTCCATGTAGAAGTAGGTAGCGGCCAGGTTCAGCTCGTGGCTGACTGGCCCGGTGTGGAACCAGTTGCGCACACCCGCCATGGCGGTGCGCACCGTTTCATCGCGGGTAAAGTCGCGCGGCTGCACGGTGAAATCACCGGCATCGTTGGTGATGGACACGTTGTGCCGCAGGAAATCATGGTTGCTTTTGCGCGCGCCGACCGCGCCATAGGCCAGCAGCGACTCGCTGACGTCGTACTCGGCATGCAGTGCGCCAAAGGTATCGTTGGTGCGCGCCTTGCTCCAGGCCTGGGCATAGTTGTGGCGTACATCGTTGGCGTCCGGCACTTTGGCGTTGGCCCCAACCAGCACACGCTCTTGCGGCGCATCGGTGTCACGCTCGGTGTGGCCGAGGTCTGCCGACAACCGCAGGCGCTCGCCACGAAAATCCAGGCCCAGCACCGCCATTTCGCGCTCGACGCGCTGGTGGTCCCATTCGGTATCGCCCGCCTGCTTCACACCGTTGAAGCGCACGCCGAACTGCTGGCCTTCGCCAAAGCGCCGGCCTACGTCCACCGCGCCGCCTGCCTGGCCAGCCGACGCGTAGCTGCCGGTGAACTCGGTGAGCGGCTTGTCGCCAGCCCGCTTGGGCTGCACGTTGATACCGCCGCCCACGCTGCCTCGCGGCGAAATGCCGTTGATCAACTGGCTGGGGCCCTTGATGATGTCGACCCGGTCGGCCATTTCCATGTCGATCGAGTAGGTCGGCAGGATGCCGTAAAGGCCGTTGTACGCCACGTCACTGTTGAACAGGCTGAAGCCGCGAATGGTGAACTGCTCGAAACGCCCACCCGCCGGGTTGGTGGCGCGCACCGAGGGGTCGGTGGCGATAAGCTCGCCCAAGGTTCGCGCTTGCTGGTTCTTCACCAACTCGCTGGTGTAGCTGGTGATGCTGAACGGGGTTTCCATGAAGTCGCGAGAGCCAAGCAGCCCTTGGGCGCCCTGGCGCGCCACCTGGCCACCGGCATAAGGCTGAGCTTCGCCGCCCGCCGCCAGGCCGCCGACAATGCTGGTCGGGGCGATTTCCAGCGCCCCATCCGCCTGGGGCTGCGGCGCCAGGGTGAACGCACCATGGCCCACCGGCAGCAACTGCAGGCCGCTGCCACGTAGCAGCTGCAGGAAGCCTTCTTCGACACTGTAGCTACCAGACAGGCCGCTACTCTGCCGGCCCCGGACCAGTGCCGGGTCCAGCGAAAGGCTGACGCCGGCCTGGTCGGCAAACCGGGTGAGTGCGGCGCCCAGGCTGGCGGCCGGCACCTGATAGGCACGCCGCGCCGCCTCATCGGCCCAGGCGGGTGCAGACAACAACAGGCTCATGGCGAACAACGGCCGCACTGCGCGCACCAGTGGGCGCAAGCGGCAAGACATTACTGCAGGCATTGAACAAGGCTCCCCTTTAGTTTCTTCTACCGGTAATGACCGGCGAGTGAAAAAAAGGGGACAGCCTCATGCATGATTTTCTCGCGCAGCCAGGCTCACCCAGTAACGCGTGCGTGCCTGCACCTGCAACGGCAGGCTGGCGGCAAGCAAGGCCAGCACCCGATCAGTATCGTCAAGGCGGAAAGTGCCGGTGACCCTGAGCTGTTCCAGTTCCGGGGACCAGCGCAGCACGCCGGGACGGTACCGTCGCAGTTCATGCAACAGCTCGCCCAAGGGGCGGTCATCCAGGCGCAGCACGCCTTCGCGCCAGCCCAGCAGCCATTCGTCCAGTGCCCTAACCGGGCCGACGCCAGCCACCTGCAAACTGGCCTGCTGCCCGGCCTGCAGGACCCGGGCCGCGCCACGCAGTGGCTGCAGGCTGGCCAGCCCCTTGACCACTGAAACCCGGCAGGCCTCATCGACCAGGCGCAAGCACACTTCACCTGCATTGAAGTCGCCAGCGCTGAGTGCAACCTGCCCGTAAGGCACCTGCACCGCCAGGCGCAGGCTATCGGGTACCCTGAGCGCCACTTCGCCGCGCAACAGTGTCAGCCGGCGCGCACGCAAGTCGATATCCACCGCACTGTCAGTGTTCAGCTGTACAAAGGTGCCATCGCTCAGCAGCACCTGCCGGCGCTCCCCTACCCCTGTGCGCATATCGGCCGTCCAGGTCTCCAGCGGCAGCTCCCGGCTTGCCAGCCAGGCGGCCGGTAGCAGCGCCGCTACACCCAGGGCTTGCTTGAGCAGCGCGCGGCGGCCGGCGTCCGGGCGGTCGAGGGTGGCCATGGCCAACGCCCCGGGCAACCCGGAAAATCGCTCGCGCAGCAATGATGCCTTCTGCCAGGCGTCTTCATGCAGGCTGCTGCTCGCCCGCCACTGCGCCAGGCGCAACAAGTCGGTCTCACTGGCATCGCCAGAATCCAGCAACGCCAGCCAGCGGGCGGCAGCACGCACCGCTTCGCGGATTTCGGGGGAGTGTGTGGTCATTGCAACTCGGCCAGCAGGCAATGTTCGTAAGCCTGCGCCATGTAGCGTTTGACGGAACGCTCGCAAACGCCCAGCCGCTTGCCGATCTCGGCGTAGCCCAGGCCTTCAAGCTGGCTCCAGAGAAAGGCCTTGCGCACCGGTGCCTTGAGGCCATCGAGCAGCTCGTCCAGGGCTTGCAGGGTTTCCAGTAACAGCCAGCGCTGCTCTGGCGAGGGTACGTGCTGCTCGGGCAGATGCGCCAAGGCATCAAGGTAGGCCTGTTCCAGGCTGCGCCGCTGGTGGAAGTTGCTCAGCAACCGCTTGCCCACCGTCAGCAGGTAGGCGCGTGGCTCACGAATGTCTGCCAATGGCTGGGCACTGGCCAGCACCCGCAGAAAAGTTTCCTGGCTAAGGTCAGCAGCATCCCAGGCATTGCCCAGGCGCCGGCGTAACCAGGTTTCAAGCCAGCTGCGATGCTCCCGGTACAGGGCAGGCAGGCTAGGCTCCGGTGGCGGCGCGACGTCGATCATGGGGATGGCCCTGCGGCGGCGTAAATAGGATTAATTCTAATTTACGTTACGCCGTAGCACCAAGCGGTTTGTTACCGGTCAGGCAATCGCCGCATCCACCAGCACCTGCGCTTCCTGTACCAGGCGCTGCAAGTGCGCCTCGTCTATGAAGCTTTCGGCGTAGATCTTGTAGATGTCCTCGGTGCCCGACGGCCGCGCGGCGAACCAGCCGTTGGCAGTCATCACCTTCAGCCCGCCAATCGCCTGGCCATTGCCTGGTGCGTGGCTGAGGATCTGCACGATCGGCTCACCGGCCAGTTCGGTCGATTTCACCTGTTCCGGCGCCAGCTTGCTCAGCAACGCCTTCTGCCGTGCATCGGCCTTGGCCTCGACACGGGTGGCGAACGGCTTGCCCAGCGCCTCGGTCAGGTCAGCGTAGGCCTGGCTCGGGTTGCGCCCGGTGCGGGCGGTCATCTCGGCGGCCAGCAAAGCCGGGATCAGCCCGTCCTTGTCGGTCGCCCAGACCGAACCATCACGGCGCAGGAACGACGCGCCGGCACTCTCTTCGCCGCCAAAGCCGAGCGAGCCGTCGAACAACCCCTGGGCAAAGTACTTGAAACCCACCGGGACTTCGTACAGCTCACGGCCCAGGCGCTGGGTGACGCGGTCGATCAGGCCGCTGGACACCACGGTCTTGCCCACCGCGGCGTCGGTGCGCCATTGCGGGCGGTGACGGAACAGGTAGTCGATGGCGACGGCCAGGTAGTTGTTCGGCTGCAGCAGGCCGTCAGAGGTGACGATGCCGTGGCGGTCGTGGTCCGGGTCGCAGGCAAAGGCCACGTCGAAGCGCTCGCGCAGGCCGATCAGGCCTTGCATGGCGTATGGCGAGGAAGGGTCCATGCGGATCTGGCCGTCCCAGTCGACAGTCATGAAGCGGAAGGTCGGGTCCACCTCGGTGTTCACCACTTCCAGGTCCAGCTTGTAGTGCTCGGCAATGGCCGACCAGTAGCGCACCCCTGCCCCGCCCAACGGGTCGACGCCCAGGCGCAGTTTGGCGCTGCGGATGATGTCGAAGTCGATGACGTTTTCCAGGTCCGCCACATAGCTGCTCACGTAGTCGTGGCGCTGGGTGGTCGGCGCCTGCAGCGCCTGGGCATGGTCCATGCGCTTGACGCCCGCCAGGTTCGCTGCCAGCAACTCGTTGGCCTTGGCCTCGACCCACTTGGTCACGTCGCTGTCGGCAGGGCCGCCATTGGGCGGGTTGTACTTGAAGCCACCGCTTTGCGGCGGGTTGTGCGACGGGGTGATGACGATGCCGTCGGCCAGGCCCTGCTGGCGGCCACGGTTATGGCAGAGGATGGCGTGGGACACGGCCGGCGTGGGCGTGTACTCGTCGTCTTTGGACAGCATCACCTGCACGCCATTGGCAGCCAGCACTTCCAGGGCGCTGGCAGTGGCCGGTGCCGACAGCGCATGGGTGTCGGCGCCGATGAACAGCGGGCCATCGATGCCCTTTTCCTGGCGGTACAGGCAGATGGCCTGGGTAATGGCCAGCACGTGGTATTCGTTGAAACTCAATTCAAGCGAAGTGCCCCGGTGCCCCGAGGTGCCGAAGGCCACCCGCTGGGCCGCCACGGCAGCGTCGGGGCGGCCGGTGTAGTAGGCGGTGAGCAGTCGGGGAATATCGACCAGCACGCTGGCCGGAGCCGGCTTGCCTGCCAAAGGACTGAGCGTCATGCAAAAACCTCGAGTTCAACGGATGTTGGTGTTTGAGCATGCAGTGTACTGAGAGTTGCAATGCCGTGCGATGGGCGACATCAAAGAAAACCGCAGGCAACGCTCCCACAAAGACCGTGTAAACCAGTACTCCGGCCGCAACCGTCTAGAGTAGTAGCCACACCCCCAGTAAATGAGGCCCCATGGCTTTCCACCGCCTGACCCGAACCCACCCCCGCCTGAGTTTCGCCGCCGCAGTCGGCCTTGTCGGCGCCTGGCTGATCCCCGCCGATGATACCGTGCAGCACATCCTCGCTGGCTGGAACCTTGGCGTATGGCTGTACCTGCTGCTGGTGCTGTACCTCACCTGGGACGCCAGCCCGGAAAGGGTCCGCAAGGTTGCCCGCGTCGAAGACGAAAACGCAGGCATGGTCTTGTTCACCGTGTGCATCGCGGCCATCGCCAGCCTCGCTGCGGTCACCCTGCAACTGGTGTCCAGCAAAGGCCTGCAGGGCACTGCACTGGCGCTGCACTACCTCTACACCGGCCTGACCGTGGCCGGCTCCTGGCTGCTGATCGGCTGCATCTTCAGCCTGCATTACGCCCGCCTGTTCTATACCGGGCACAACCATGAACCACCGTTGCGTTTCGCCGACGGCGAGCGCAACCCGGACTATTGGGACTTTCACTACTTCTCGTTCACCATCAGCGTGGCCGTGCAAACCTCCGACGTAGGCGTTGCCGGCCGGCAACTGCGGCGGGTGGTGCTGGCACATTCGCTGGTGGGTTTCGTGTTCAACACGGCGATTTTGGGGTTCACCATCAACATCGCGGCCGGGCTGCTGGGGTGACCCTGCCGCTCGTCCGAAAAGTGTTTCGTCGATAACCCGCGAGGGCTGCCTGATTGAAGCGGATAACCGGCGCTATCGCGTGAAGTAAACGTTTGCCTGAACGCAGCGGGCTTATGGGCATGATCGCCCAGGTGTGACCCAAGTCATGGATTGCTACATTTGTCATGTTTGCAGCCGAGAATCACCCGTAGCAACTGCTATGTTTACATTCCCGGCAGCCACATAGGCGTGGCTGGCTGTTCACCACGTCCAGGCACGGACAAGGAGGCTGGCATGAACAAGATGACGTTCCCAAACGCCTGCCAGGTGATGCGCTGGCACTTTCATCCATTGGGCTTCGAAGCCAACATGGATGCGCCGCGCAGCATGGTCGCGCGGTTGTTCGACCGCGCCACCGGCGAAACCCTCATGGCCATCGCCGGCATCCCGTGTTCAGCCATCATGGCCGCAGCCGATGTGGAGCGCATCATCGAAGCCGTCGAAGCGGAAATGGACGCGTTCATACCCGCCCTCTCCTTGCGCCGCGCTGTTTAGCCTGCAACGCTCTTGTCCTGGCGCAAGGCCTGCAACTTGCCCATGAACTGCTCGGCTGGTACCGGCTGCCCCAGCAGGTATCCTTGCAGCGAATCACAGCCCAGTCGGGTCAGAAAGTCCTGCTGTTTGTCGGTCTCCACCCCTTCGGCAACAATGCGCAGGCCCAGTGCCTGGCCCAATGCGACGATTGCCGAGACAATCGCTGCATCGTCACTGTCCTGCTCCAGGTCTCGCACGAAGCCACGGTCGATCTTCAGCTCGTTGGCCGGCAGGCGCTTGAGGTACATCAGGCTGGAGTAACCGGTGCCAAAATCATCGATGGACAGGTCCACACCCATGGTGGACAGGCGTTGCAGCACCGTCAGGCTGGCATCGGCGTCGTGCATGGCGGTGGTTTCGGTAATTTCCAGGGTCAGGCAATTGGCCGGCAGCCCGTTCTCCTGCAGGGCGCGGGCCACACTCTCGACCAGCCCTGCATGGCAGAACTGGATGGCCGACAGGTTCACCGCCATGCGCCAGCCCGCGTGCCCCTGATCCAGCCAATGCCGCATCTGCCGGCAGGCTTCGTCAAGTACCCACTCACCAATCGGGATGATCAGGCCGGTCTTTTCTGCCAGGCCGATGAAGCGGTCGGGCAGCAACAGACCGTGCTGCGGGTGCTCCCAACGCAACAAAGCCTCGGCACCGATCGGCAGGCAGGCCTGGGCGTCAAACTTGGGCTGGTAATGCAAACGGAACTGGCCTTGCTCCAGCGCTTGGCGCAGGTCCTGCAGCAGTTGCAGTTGCTGGCGTGCGTTGCTGTTCATCGACACATCAAAGAAGCTGTAGCCATTCTTGCCCGCGCTCTTGGCGTGGTACATGGCGGCATCGGCATTGCGCAGCAACTCGTGCTGGTCGTGGCCGTTGCCGGGGTACAGGACGATGCCCAGGCTCGCCGACAGTTGCAGGTCATGCTCGGCCACGCGGAATGGCCGTGACACCAGGTTCACCTGCTTGACCGCCACGTCCATGGCATCGTCAGGCTCCTGCAGCTCTACCAGCAGCACGAATTCGTCGCCGCCGATACGCGCGAGGGTGTCCTGGCTGTGCAGGTGGCCGCGCAGGCGGGACGCCACTGCCTTGAGCAGCAGGTCACCGATATGATGGCCAAAGGCATCGTTGACTGGCTTGAAGCCGTCCAGGTCGATGAACATCAGGGCAAAACAGCCACCCTGCTCCGCCACCTTGGCGATGGCCTGCTCGATGCGGTCGGCCAGCAGGGTACGGTTGGGCAGGTCGGTGAGGGTGTCGTGCAGGGCCAGCTGGGTCAGTTCCTGGTTGGCCAGTGTCAGCGAACGGGCCAGCTCGGCAGTGCGCGCCTCCAGGCGGGCGTCCAGCACCGAGGTCAGCAAGGCCACCGCCAGCACCGCCAGGGTGGTGATCAGCACCAGATAGACCAGGCCGTCGCCCTGCAGCCCGCCACCCAGAGCACCGCAGAAGCTGCCCTCGGGGAAATTCGCCGCCGCCATGCCGGTGTAGTGCATGCCAACGATGGCGATGCCCATCACCACCGCCGCCAGGCCACGGATCTGCCGCACATAGGGGGTGTGCCGGCGCAGACGGAAGGCGATCCACAACGCCGCTGCCGAGGCGCCCACGGCGATCAGCAGCGAGGCCCCGAACAGCGCCGGGTCGTAGTCGATGCCCGGCAACATGCGCAGCGCAGCCATGCCGGTGTAGTGCATGCAGGCAATGCCGGCGCCCATGATCAGCGCGCCAAAACCCAGTTGCAGGCACGGCAAGCTCGGCTGGCTCACCAGCCACAGGGCAAAACCCGAGGACAGGACGGCGATCAGCAGCGAGAACGCGGTAAGGGCCAGGTCATAGCCCAGGTCGATGGGCAGGCTGAACGCGAGCATGCCGATGAAGTGCATCGACCACACGCCGATGCCCATGGCCAGCGCGCCGCCTCCCATCCACAAGTACGACGCCCGCCCCTTGGCCGTGGCAATACGGCCGGTCAGGTCAAGGGCGGTGTAGGACGCCAGAATCGCCACGCACAGCGAAATCAACACCAGCGAAGAGGAGTAGCTACCGGTCAGCATTGGGAATTCCAGCGACGGGACATGGGGCCCGGCAAAAGCTGACGATTGTACTCAAGCTTAGGCGAAACGCACGGGGTTTTTGCGAATGGGAATGGATCCAATGCGAGCCCCAAGCAGATCTGCGCCGCTCCCACAAAAGCGTGCGTTCACTTCAGTCCTGCTCGGCAAACGCCTGCTCTGCATCCCAGCCGCCACCCAATGCCGCCACCAATTGCACACTGGCCACCAGGCGGCCTTGCAGCAGGTTCAACACGCTGCGCTCGTTGCTCAGCGCCGTGGTCTGTACGTTGACGACATCCAGATAGCCAATCAGCCCCGCGCGGTACTGGTTCTCGGTCAGGCGCAGCGACTCGCGTGCAGCGTCCAGCGCCTCCTGGCGCACCACCGCTTCATCGCCATACACCTTCAACTGCACCAACAGGTTTTCCACTTCCTTGAAGCCATCCAGCACGGTCTGGCGGTACTGCGCCACGGTCTGGTCATAGACCGCCACCGTACGGTCTACCTCGGCGCTGCGCTTGCCGGCGTCGAACAGGGTCAGCGCCAGCTGCGGGCCTACCGACCAGTAGCGGTTGGGCAGTTCGATCCAGTTGCTGAAGCTGCTGCTGGAATAACCACCACTCATGCTCAGGCTGAGATCGGGGAAGTACGCTGCCCGCGACACACCGATATTGGCATTGGCCGCCATCACGTTGCGTTCGGCAGCAGCGATGTCCGGCCGACGCTCCAGCAGCTGCGACGGCAGCGAAACCGGAATTTGCGGCAATGCCGGAATGGCCTTGCTGTCAGCCAGGGCGAAATCGGCCGGGGTCTTGCCCAGCAGCACGGCGATGGCGTTCTCGAACTGCGCACGCTGCCAGATCAGGTCGATCAAATCAGCCTGGGTGCTCTTCAGCTGGGTACGCGCCTGGGCCACGGCATCCGGGCCAGAGACACCAGCGCGGTACTGGTTTTCGGTCATCCGCAACGAGCGCTCATAGGCCGCCACGGTGGCTTCCAGCAAACGCTTCTGCTCATCGATGACCCGCAATTGCAGGTAGTTCTGCACCAGCTCCGATTGCTGGCTCAAGCGGATCGAAGCGAGGTCGGCGAGGCTGGCTTCGGCACTGGCCTCGTTGGCATTCATGGTTTCGCGCAACTTGCCCCACAGGTCGATTTCCCAGCTGACACCGAGTTGGGCGTTGTAGGTATTGCGGATGCCGCTGCTGTTGTTGGACAAGCTGGAACTGGAGCTGCCGGTACCCTGCGCCGAGCGGTTCTTGCTAGCACTCAGGTCCAGGCTGGGGAACAGCGCCGCACGGCTGCTGCGCACCAGCGCCTGGGCCTGGCGGTACTGCGCTTCTGATTGCGCCACGGTCTGGTTGCTGCGGTTAAGCTCCTCGACCAACGCATTGAGCCCGGTATCGCCGTAGATTTCCCACCAGGCGCCGCGGGCGATGGCATCGGATGGCGTGGCCTGGCTCCAGCCTTCGGCGTGTTTGAACGGCGCCGCCGGGCTGTTCAGCTCGGGGCGGTGGTAGTCCGGGCTCAGGGTACAGGCACTGAGCAAGGCCACGCACAACCCGGCGCCGAGCAGGCGCGAGCCACGCCCACGGGTCAGCGCTTGCAGCGCACGGTGAAGTGGGGTCTGGGCAAAAGTCATAGCGGGGTTTCCAGGGCGGCGTCGGTGCGCACGCCGCGCCAACGGTTGAAACGGTGGCGCAGGCGGTCCAGGTACAGGTAGACAACCGGCGTCGTGTAAAGGGTGAGGACCTGGCTGAACACCAGGCCACCGATGATGGTCAGGCCCAGCGGCTGGCGCATTTCCGCGCCTTCGGCATGGCTCAGCAGCAGCGGCAAGGCGCCAAGGATGGCGGCCAGGGTGGTCATCAGGATCGGTCGCAGGCGCAGCAGGCAGGCCCGGCGGATCGACTCTTCCGGCGACATGCCCTGATGGCGCTCCAGCTGCAAGGCCAGGTCGATCATCAAAATGGCGTTCTTCTTCACCACACCGATCAGCAGGAACAACCCCAACAGCGAGATCAAGCTGAATTCGCCACCGGTGACGTACAGCGTCAGCAAGGCACCAACGCCTGCCGAAGGCAGTGTCGAGAGAATGGTCAGCGGGTGGATGTAGCTTTCATAAAGAATGCCCAGCACCAGATACACCAGCAGCAGTGCGCCAAGGATCATGAACGGCTGGCCCTGCTGGGTCTTGGCAAAGGCATCGGCAGTACCGCCGAGCTTGGCAATCACCTCTTCGGGCAAGCCCAGCTTAGCCACCGCCCGCTCCACCGCTGCCATGGCCTGGTCGGGGCTGTAGCCTTCGGCGACGTCGAAGGCGATGTCTTCGGAGGCGAACTGGCCTTCGTGGCTGACCCGGTCGTTGGCCAGGCTGTTCTCGTAACGGGCGATGGTCGACAGCGGCACGCGGGCGCCGTCAGCGGTAATGACCTGTACTTGCTCGAGGGTGCTCGGGTCCCAGGCGTATTTCGGGTTGATTTCCAGCACCACCTGGTACTGGTTGAGGCTGTCGTAGATGGTGGAGATCTGACGCTGGCTGTAGGCGTTGTTCAACACCGAGGTGACCATGTCCATGTCGATGCCCAGGCGCTTGGCCTGGTCACGGTCGACCACCAGCGTCACCTGCTGGGTACCGGAGCCGTCACGGGCGTCGATGGCGGTCAGCTCCGGCAGTGCACGCAGCGCCGCAACCACCTTGGGGAACCACTGGCGCAATGCCGCCAGGTCGCCGCTCTGCAGGGTATACAGGTACTGCGACGAGCTCTGGTCACGCCCGCCGCCACCCAGTTGCAGGTCCTGGTCGGCCATCAGGAACAGCCGACCTCCGGGCACTTTGGGCATTTCCTTACGCAGGCGCTCGATCACCTTCTGCGCATCGATTTTGCGCTCGCTGATCGGCTTCAGGCGCACCAGCACCACGGCATTGTTGGTGCCGCTGTTGCCACCGATGAAACCGGCAACGCTCTGCACTGCCGGGTCGGCCAGCAAGGCGCGCCGGTAGATCTCCATTTTCGGCTGCATCACGCTGAACGACAGGCCGTCATCACCGCGGATAAAGCCCATCAGCTGGCCAGTGTCCTGCTGCGGCATCAGCGTCTTGGGCACCACCACGTACAGGGCGATGTTGATAGCAATGGTCGCCAGCAGGCTGAGCAGGGTCAGGCCCTTGTGGCGCAAGACCCAGCCCAGGCTGCGGTCATAGGCGTTGACCATTCGCTGGTGCACCTTGTCGCTCCAGCGCTGCACGCGGGCCTGCTCGGCCTGGTGTGGTTTGAGCCAGCGGGCGCACAGCATCGGCGTGAGTGTCAGCGATACCACCAGCGACACGATGATCGCCGCCGCCAGTGTGATCGAGAACTCCTGGAACAGGTTGCGCACGATGCCGCCCATGAACAGGATGGAGACGAATACCGCCACCAGCGACACGTTCATCGACAGCAAGGTGAAGCCCACTTCCTTGGCCCCCAGGAAGGCCGCCTTCATCGGCGGCTGGCCGTCCTCGATGTGCCGCGAGATGTTCTCCAGCACCACGATGGCGTCGTCCACCACCAGGCCAGTGGCAAGGATCAAGGCCATCAGCGACAGGTTGTTGAGCGAGAAGCCGCACAGGTACATGACCGCGAAAGTCCCCACCAGAGACACTGGCACTGCCAGGCTGGGGATGAGTGAGGCGCGCAGGCTGCCGAGGAACAGGTACACCACCAGGATCACCAGCACCACAGCGATCAACAGGGTGTGTTCGGCCTCCTTCAGGGTGGCCTTGATCACCGGCGAGCGGTCCATTGCCACGTTCAGTTGCACATTGGCCGGCAGCAACGACTGCAGGGCTGGCAACTGCGCCTTGATCTGGTCGACCGTTTCGATGATGTTGGCACCGGTCTGGCGGTTGACCACCAGCAGCACCGCGCTCTGGTCATTGAAGAAACCGCTGTTGTAGCGGTTTTCCACGCCATCGGTAATGGTGGCCACGTCGGACAGGCGCAGGATGGTGCCGTTCTGCTGCCGGATCACCACCGGCTCGTAATCCTTGGCGCTTTCCAGCTGGTCGTTGGCCCTCACCTGCCAGTTACGCTCGGCATCCTCGACAAAACCCATTGGCCGGCGCTGGTTGGCGTTGGACACGGCCGTACGCACATCGTCCAGCGACACGCCGTACTGGTTGAGCAATTGCGGCTCGACGGCAATGCGCACCGCCGGCAGCGAACTGCCGCCGATCTGCACCTCACCTACCCCCGATACCTGGGCCAGGCTCTGCGACAGGATAGTGTCGGCCAGGTCGTACAGCTGGCCTTTCTGCAGCACGTCCGACGTCAGCGACAGCACCATGATCGGTGCTTGCGACGGGTTGATCTTCTTGTAGGTGGGCATGCTGCGCATGCCGCTGGGCAGCAGGTTACGGGTGGCGTTGATCGCTGCCTGCACCTCGCGCGCCGCGCCGTCGATGTCGCGGCCCATCTCGAAGCCGATGATGACCCGCGTGGAGCCTTGGTTGGAGCTGCTGGTCAATGTGGTCACGCCGGCGATGCTGCCCAGCTTGCGCTCCAGTGGCGTGGCCACGGTGGAGGCCATGACCTCCGGGCTGGCGCCGGACAAGTTGGCCGACACCACGATTACGGGGAAGTCCATCTGCGGCAGCGGTGACACAGGCAACAGGCCGAAGCTGACCCCGCCCAGTAGCATGATCGCCAGGCTCAGCAGCATGGTCGCAACAGGGCGACGGATGAAAGGACCGGACAGGTTCATGCCTCGGCCTGCTTCACGTCAGTGGCCGGGCGCCAGCGGCGGGCCAAGCGGTCGAAGTACAGGTAGATGACCGGCGTGGTGAACAGCGTCAGCACCTGGCTGACCAGCAACCCGCCGACCATCACCAGGCCCAGCGGCTGGCGCAGCTCGGCGCCGGAACCGGTCGCGAGCATCAGCGGCACCGCACCGAACAGCGCGGCCAGGGTGGTCATCAGGATCGGCCGAAAGCGCAGCAGCGCCGCCTGGTAAATCGCATCACGCGGGCTCATGCCCTGGTGGCGCTCGGCCTCAAGGGCAAAGTCGATCATCATGATCGCGTTCTTCTTGACGATGCCGATCAGCAAGATGATGCCGATGATGGCAATCATGCCAAGGTCGTTGCCGCTGATGAGCAAGGCCAGCAAGGCACCCACCGCCGCCGAGGGCAGGGTCGAGAGGATGGTCACCGGGTGGATGTAGCTTTCGTACAGCACGCCCAGCACGATGTACATGGTCACCACCGCCGCCAGAATCAGCAGCAAGGTGCTGGACAGCGACGCCTGGAAGGCCTGCGCGGCGCCCTGGAAGCGGGTTTGTACCCCCAGCGGCATGCCGATGTCCTGCTGCACCTGCTCGATCACCTGCACAGCTTCGCCCAACGACGCGCCATGGGCCAGGTTGAACGACAGGGTCACCGCCGGGAACTGGCCGATGTGGGAAATGGCCAGCTGGGCCTGGCGCTGCTCGATGCGCGCCAGCGCCGACAGCCGCACCTGGCCGCCATCGGTAGCCTTGACGTGGATCGACTCCAGCGCCTGCGGGCCGATCACTGAAGCGTCCTTCGACTGCAGCACCACGCGGTACTGGCTGGCCTGGGTGTAGATGGTCGAGATCTGCCGCTGGCCGAAGGCGTCGTACAGGGCGTTGGTGATCTGCGACACGCTGATGCCCAAGCGGCTGGCCATGTCACGGTCGATCACCAGGTACACCTGCAAACCCTTGTCCTGGAGGTCGCTGGCCACGTCGGCCAGTTCTGCGCGTTGCTGCAACGCCTGCACCAGCTTGCCGCTCCACTGCGCCAGCAGGTCGGCGTCCGGCGACGACAGGCTGAACTGGTACTGGGTACGACTGACCCGGTCCTCGATGCTCAAGTCCTGCACCGGCTGCATGAACAGGCGGATACCCACCTGCCGGTCCAGTTGTGGCTGCAGGCGGCTGATGACTTCGCTGGCTGTGACATCGCGCTCGCCGTGAGGCTTGAGGTTGATCAACAGGCGGCCGCTGTTGAGCGTGGCGTTGTCGCCATCGACGCCGATGTAGGACGACAGGCTTTGCACGGCAGGGTCCTGCAGGATCACCTTGCTCAGGGCCTGCTGACGCTCGCTCATGGCGGCGAACGACGTGGACTGCGGTGCTTCGGAAATGCCCTGGATCACCCCGGTGTCCTGCACCGGGAAGAAGCCCTTGGGCACCACCATGTACAGGAACACGGTCAGCACCAGGCTGGCCACGGCCACCAACAGGGTCAGCGGCTGGTGCTTGAGTACCCACTGCAGGGCGTTGCCGTAGTGTTTGATCAGCCAGTCGATCCAGGCGCCGCTGGCGCGGTAGAAGCGGCCTTGTTCTTCTTCCTTGGGCTCGCGTTTGAGCAAGCGGGCGCACATCATCGGCGTCAGGGTCAGCGACACCACCAGGGAGATCAGGATGGCCACTGCAAGGGTGATGGCGAACTCGCGGAACAGGCGGCCGACCACGTCAGCCATGAACAGCAACGGGATCAATACCGCGATCAGCGAGAAGGTCAGCGAAATCAGGGTGAAGCCGATCTGCCGGGCGCCCTTGAGCGCCGCCTGCATGGGCGTCTCGCCCTCTTCGATGTGCCGGGAGATGTTCTCCAGCATGACGATGGCATCGTCGACCACAAACCCGGTGGCAATGGTCAGGGCCATCAGCGTCAGGTTGTTCACCGAGAAACCCGCCAGGTACATCACTCCGAACGTGCCGATTAGCGACAGTGGCACGGCAATCGATGGAATGAGGGTGGCGCTGAAACGGCGCAGGAAGACGAAGGTGACCATCACCACCAGAACGATGGCGATCAGCAGTTCATGCTGTACGTCCTTGACTGCGGCGCGAATGGTCTGGGTGCGGTCGGTCAGCACCGATACATCGAGGCCGGCCGGCAGGTTGTCGGTGATCGACGGCAACAGCTCCTTGATGCGGTCGACCACTTCGATGACGTTGGCGCCTGGCTGGCGCTGGATGTTCAGCAGCACCGCGTGGTTTTCGTTGGCCCAGGCGGCCAGGCGCTCGTTTTCTGCGCCATCGACGATTTCGGCCACATCTTTCAGACGCAGCGGTGCACCGTTGTTGTAGGCCAGGATCAGGTTGGCGTATTCCTCGGGGGAACGCAGCTGGTCATTGGCATCGAGCATCGACACCCGGGTGGGGCCATCGAAATTGCCCTTGGGCTGGTTCACGTTCGAGGCGCCGATCAGCGTGCGCACGTCATCCAGGTTCAGGCCGTTGGCCGCCAGGGCGTCGACGTTGACCTTGATGCGTACCGCCTGGCGCTGGCCGCCGGCAATGCTGACCATGCCCACGCCGCTGATCTGCGCGAGCTTTTGCGCCACACGCGTATCGACCAGGTCGTTGAGCTTGGGCAGCGGCATGGTCTTGCTGGAAATGGCCAGGGTCAGCACCGGGGTGTCGGCCGGGTTGACCTTGTTGTAAACCGGCGGCGCTGGCAGGTCGCTGGGCAGCAGGTTGCTGGCAGCGTTGATCGCAGCCTGCACCTGTTGCTCGGCAACGTCCATGTTCATGTCGAGGTTGAAACGCAGGGTCAGCACCGAGGCACCACCGGAACTGGTCGAAGCCATTTGTTCCAGGCCGGGCATCTGGCCGAACTGGCGCTCCAGGGGGGCGGTGACAGCGCTGGTCATGACCTCCGGGCTGGCACCGGGGTACAGCGTCATGACGCGGATGGTCGGGTAATCCACCTGCGGTAAAGCGGAAACCGGCAGCAGCTTGTAGGCGATCAGGCCGGCCAGGACGATGGCCAGCATGCTCAGCATGGTGGCGACCGGCCGCAGGATGAACAGACGCGAGAGGTTCATGCGCCCGCCTTGCCTGCTGCGTTGCCAGGCTGCGCTTCACCTGTGTGCGCCGAACCTTTGGCTTCCTGGCCTTGCAGGTGCTGGCCTGGGGTGGTCGGTACTTGCGAGCTGTCTTCGACCACTTCCACCTTGGTGCCTTCGCGCAGGCGGTCGGTGCCTTCCAGCACCAGGCGGTCACCCGCCTTCAGGCCTTCGAGGATGACGCTGTTCTCGCCATCGCTGGCGCCGACCTTGAGCTTGCGCACGTTCACCGTGTTTTCAGCGTTTACCACATAGGCAAAGGTACCGTCGTTACCAAACTGGATGGCCGCTGCCGGGGCCATGACCACCTGCTTGAGGGTATCGGCCAGCAGGCGCACGTTGACGAACTGGTTGGGGAACAGGGCGAGGTCCTTGTTCTCGAAGCGGCCCTTGAACTTGAGCGTACCGGTCGTAATGTCGATCTGGTTGTCGATGCTGCCCAGCACGCCAGTGGACTGCAGCTTGCTGTCACTGCGGTCCCAGGCCTCGACCGGCAGGATGGCGCCGCTGCGGTAGCGTTCCAGCACGGTGCTCAGCTCGGTTTCCGGCAGGGTGAAGGCGACGTTGATCGGCTCGGTCTGGGTAATCACCACCAGTGCCGTGGTGTCGTTGGCCGCAACGAGGTTGCCCAGGTCGAGCTGGCGCAGGCCCACGCGACCGTTGATCGGCGCACGGATCTGGGTGAAGTCGAGGTTCAGCCGGGCGTCGTTGACCTGTGCCTGGTTGGTCTTGACCAGCCCCTGGAACTGCGCCACCTGCGCTTCGGCGGTGTCGAGGGTTTGCTTGGCGATACTGTCTTCGGCGTACAGGCCTTTATAGCGGGCTACATCCACCTGGGCGTTCTTCAGCTGCGCCTGGTTTTGCGCCAGCGTACCTTCGGCCTGCTGCAGGGCGATGCGGTACGAGCGCGGGTCGATTTCGGCGAGCAAGTCGCCGGCTTTGACCTGCTGGCCTTCCTTGAAGTGGATCTTCACCAGCTCGCCAGCCACGCGGCTGCGCACATTGACCGTGTTGGTGGCAGTGACTGTGCCCAGGGCTTTGTAATACAGGGGGAAGTCGCCCACGCGTACCGGTTCGACGCGTACCGGCACCGCTTCGCTGGAGCCGCCGAACCCTGGGCGGCCGCCCATCATGCCCATGCCCTTGCCACCGCGCCCGCCGCCGCCGGCTTCTTTATGCGCAGGCGTTGCTGCAGGCCACAGCCACCAGGCCAGGGCAGCCACCAGCAGCAGGATCAGCAGGCCGACGAGCCAGCGACGGGGGGAACGGGAATTGGACACTTGCATGGGTTGAACGAACCTTGTTCGGAATGGCGGCTTGGGGAGGGTGAACGATAAGCAATGGCATCGTTTTAGCAAAGGGCCTTTACCAGAGGTTTACCTTTGGCTGACGTTGCCAAGACGCTGAACTTTAAATGAAAACGGCCCGGAAAGCGTTCCGGGCCGTTACAGGGTGTTGCTTGGAGTAGTGGCGGGCTGAAAGGTTTCGGTTGCCTGGGCTGGCCCTTTCGCGGGTTCACCCGCGAAGAGGCCACCACAGGACTCAGCCGCCCTGCCCCGCAACCCTTACTTCAGTACTGCCAGCGCTGCATCGTAGTTCGGCTCGTCAGCAATTTCGCCAACCAGTTCACTGTGCAGCACTTTGTCGTTTTCATCCAGCACCACCACGGCGCGGGCAGCCAGGCCGGCCAGCGGGCCGTCGGCGATGGCGACGCCGTAGTTTTCGAGGAACTCGCGGCCACGCAGGGTCGACAGGTTCTTCACGTTTTCCAGGCCTTCGGCACCGCAGAAGCGTGCTTGGGCAAACGGCAGGTCGGCGGAGATGCACAGCACCACGGTGTTGGCCACATCGTTGGCCTGGGCGTTGAACTTGCGCACGGAGGTGGCGCAGGTTGGGGTGTCAACGCTTGGGAAGATGTTCAGCACCTTGCGCTTGCCGGCGTAGTCCTTCAGCGACTTGTCAGCCAGGCCTTCACCGACCAGGGAGAATGCCGGAGCCTGGGCGCCGATTTTCGGCAGTTCGCCGTTGACCTGAACCGGGCCGCCTTTGAGAGTCACTTGAGCCATGACGAAATCCTTATGCTGGGTTTGAAAAGGACACTGAGTTAAGCATGAAGGCGGCCGGGTGCCTATGGGGGCAGGTGAAATTGTTCTATTGCCGGACAATTTTTGTGGACAAAAAAATGCCCAGGTTGCGACAAGCGACCCGGGCATTCTTTATTTCAGGCAGCGAATCAGCCCAGCAGGCCGTACACCACCGAGGTCAACGCAACCAGGCCGACCACTACAACGAACACGTTGGAGGCTGCACCGCTGTACTTGCGCATCGACGGAACACGGTGGATGGCGTACATCGGCATCAGGAACAGCAGCACCGCAAGGATCGGGCCGCCGAGCGATTCGATCATACCGAGGATGCTCGGGTTGAGGGTGGCAACGATCCAGCACACCACCAGCATCAACGCGGCTACAACGCGGTCCAGTGTCTTGGCGCCCGGGCGGGCGCCGGTCTTGGCGATAATACCCTTGAGGCCTTCACTGGCACCGATGTAATGGCCCAGGAACGACTTGGCGATGGCCACGAAGGCGATCAGCGGCGCAGCGAACGCGATGGTCGGGTTGCTGAAGTGGTTGGCCAGGTACGACAGGATCGACAGGTTCTGTGCCTTGGCTTCGGCCAGTTGGGCGCTGCTCAGGGTGAGCACGCAGCTGAACACGAAGAACAGCACCATCACCACCATCAGCAGGTGGGCACGGCGCAGGATCTGGCCGCTGCGCTCGTCGGCATGCTCGCCGTAGCGGCGCTTCTGGTCGACGGCGAAGGCCGAAATGATCGGCGAGTGGTTGAACGAGAACACCATCACCGGAATAGCCAGCCACAGGGTATGCAGGAAGGCCGAGGCCGGCGGCACCTGTGTGGCGCTGTCGAGGATGCCACCGGTCCAGTGTGGCACCAGGTACAGGCCCAGCAGCGCCAGGGCGACGATGAACGGGTACACCAGCAGGCTCATGACCTTGACCGTGGCCTGCTCGCCGCAGCGCACGATGGCCAGCAGGCCGAGGATCAGCACAAACGACAGGATGGCCCGCGGTGGCGGCGCCATGTGCAGCTGGTGCTCCATGAAGCTGGACACGGTGTTGGTCAGCGCCACGCTATAGATAAGCAGGATGGGGAAGATCGCGAAGAAGTAGAGCACGGTGATCGCGGCACCGGCGTTGCTGCCGAAGTGCTCTTTGACCACTTCGGTGATGTCGCCACCATTGCGCCCGGAGAGCACGAAGCGGGTCAACCCGCGGTGGGCGAAGTAGGTCATTGGGAAGGCCAGTACAGCCAGGATCAGCAGCGGCCAGAAACCGCCAAGGCCGGCGTTTATTGGCAGGAACAAGGTTCCGGCGCCAATGGCTGTGCCGAACAGGCCCAGCATCCAGGTGGTGTCGTGACGCGCCCAGCTGCCGAGGGTGGCGGGGGTCGATTCTGCAAAGCGTTGTTCAACGCTTGGGGCCTGCTCATTCATTCCGGGTGAAGCTCCACTCGCAAGACTGCAACAGGCTGAGAATGGCGAAACAGTGCGTTCGCCCAACTCAACCGGAAAAGAGGGGCGCGATTGTGCACCGAAAGGTTGCACTTGCGAAGCCCTTTTCCGAGGGGCGGTTGCACTTGTCTTTACAAGCACGCCAGACCGGCAGGCTAAGGCGATGATTGTGGGAGCGCCCCGGCAAGGCCGCTCCCACAGGAAGGGCCGCGCAGGGCCCCTTGAGAAATTACTTCTGAACAGCAGCGAACGCTTCGGCAACCTGTTGCAGGTTGGCCGGGCGCAAGCCGGACATGCACACGCGGCCACTGTCGATCAGGTACACGCCAAACTCGTCGCGCAGGCGGCGCACTTGCTCGACGCTGAAGCCGGTGTAGCTGAACATGCCACGCTGGCGCAGGAAGAACTGGAAGTCCTGGCCTGGCAGCAACACAGCCAGGGCATCGACCAGCGCCTGACGCATGTCGAGGATACGCTTGCGCATCACTTCGACTTCCTCGGCCCACTGGGCATTGAGGACTGCATCGCTGAGCACGCCTGCAACCAGCTGGGCGCCAAAATTGGGCGGGCTGGAGTAGTTGCGGCGCACGGTCGCCTTGAGCTGGCCGAGCACGCTCTGGGCAGTGGCGTCATCGTCGCAGACCACCGACAGGCCCCCTACCCGCTCGCCGTACAGCGAGAAGATCTTCGAGAACGAGTTGCTGACCAGGCACGGCACACCGGCGCGGGCCATTTCGCGGATGGCGTAGGCGTCTTCCACCAGGCCTTCGGCGAAGCCTTGGTAGGCGATGTCGAGGAACGGGATCAGCTGGCGTGCCTTGACCACTTCGACCACTTGTTGCCACTGGTTTTGCGTAAGGTCGGCACCGGTGGGGTTATGGCAGCACGGGTGCAGCAGTACCACGCTGTTGGCCGGCAGCGTCTGCAGGGTGGCCAGCATGCCGTCGAAGTCCACGCCACGGGTGGCCTGGTCAAAATACGGGTACGTGTGCACCTTGAAGCCGGCGCCTTCGAAGATGGCGCGGTGGTTGTCCCAGGTCGGGTTGCTGACCCAGACTTCGGCCTGCGGGAAGTAGCGCTTGAGGAAGTCGGCACCGACTTTCAGGGCGCCGGAGCCACCCACAGTCTGCACAGTGGCCACGCGACCGCCGGTCACCGCCGGGTGATCGGCACCGAACAGCAGCGCCTGAATCGCCTGGCGGTAGCTGGCCAGGCCTTCCATCGGCAGGTAAAGGGACGCTTCGTGGTCCTGGCCGGCAATGCGTTTTTCCACCGCATCCACAGCCGCCAGTTGCGGCACCACGCCGGCCTCATCGTAATACAGGCCGATACTCAGGTTGACCTTGTCGGCGCGCGGGTCGGCCTTGAAGGTTTCCATCAGCGAGAGGATCGGGTCGCCGGCATAGGCATCGACATGTTTGAACACAGCGTGCAGCTCCTTGGATCAGGACAGTTCGAAAAGGCAGACCTGAGCATACCCGGAGTGTGGGCTCAGGAACATCCACTATTGTGCAAGGTTGTCTATGCAACATTGCATGGCTGAAGATTTGTGCTGACAGTGATGCCTTCATCGCCGGCAAGCCAGCTCCCACAGGTACACCACAGGCCTTGAGCTTGGTGATGTACCTGTGGGAGCTGCTTGCCGGCGATTGGCCGGGTCAGGCAAGCAGCTCTTTCAGGCCCTGCAACTCCTGCTCGGTTAGCGCCACCCCCTCCTCCTCGGCCACCTCGCGCTCACGATAGCGCCGCTCACCCGGCATGCGCGTCAGGCCCACCGCCTGCATCTGCTCCACCAGTGCGCGACTGCGCTGGGCAAATTGCTCGCCTTCTGCCTTGCCGGGGTCGATGACGATAATCAGCTGCCCGGTCCAGGGTGTCTTCGCCCCCGGGTGGCGCGACCAGTCGAATTCCCAGGAGAAATTACCCCCGGTCAGCGCCGCCGCCAGCAACTCGACCATCATCGATAACGCCGAACCCTTGTGCCCGCCAAACGGCAGCAAGGCGCCGCCTTCGAGAATGGCCAAGGGGTCGGTGGTCGGTTCGCCGTTGGCGTCCACGCCCATGCCTTCCGGCAGTTGCTGGCCGGCACGCGCGGCAATCTGCACGTCACCGTGGGCCATGGCGCTGGTGGCCATGTCGAAGACGATCGGATCGTGTTCGGCACATGGCGCCGCAAAAGCGATGGGGTTGGTACCAAACAGGGGCTTGCGCGCGCCATGCGGCACCACGCAGGTCATGCTGTTGACCACGCTCAGGGCCACCAGGCCCTCTTCCGCGAACGGTTCAACATCCGGCCACAGCGCGGCGAAGTGGTGCGAGTTATGGATCGCCAGCACGGCAATACCCGCGTTGCGCGCTTTGGCTACCAACAGCTCACGGGCCGCTGCCAACGCCGGCTGGGCAAAGCCGCCCGCTGCATCGACACGTACATAACCGGCCGCTACGTCGCTGACCTTCGGCGTGGCCTGGCCATCGACCCAACCGCTGGCCAACGTCGAGACGTAGCCAGGCATACGGAATACGCCGTGGCTGTGAGCACCATCGCGCTGGGCGCTGGCGCAGTTGTAAGCCAGCACCCGGGCCACGCTCTCGCTGCAGTCATGGCGCTGAAAAATGGCCTGCAACAAACCCTGCAGCTCGGTAAAAGGCATACGCACGACGGTGCTGGTGGAAGGTGCGGACATCTGAAGCTCCTTGTTGGTATTGGAATGGCTACAGCGTTGCAACGACAAAAACTTTCCGGCATGTGACAGCAATCTGTCAAATGTTGACTTGATGACAGAAAACATTCATTTTCTTCCCAAGCCTTACCCTTGGAGCCGCAGCATGAGCCAACCGATCAAGCAACGCCTGGAAAACAGCCTCGAAGGGGCCGCTGCCTCGGGCCGCAAGATCGCCACCTACATGCTCGCCAACCTGCACGAACTGCCGTTCCAGACATCGGCCAGCATTGCCGCCAAGCTGGGCGTCAGCGAATCCAGCGTCGGGCGCTTCTGCCGCTCACTCGGTTATGCCCACCTCAAGGCGCTTAAGCAAGACCTGCAGAACGACCTGGGCGATGGCCCGTGGCTGGTGGGCGACCGATTGCAGGATTACCGCCAGAACCAGGACGCCAGTGACAACGCCGGCAGCCTGGAGCTGGAAATCGCCGCCTTGATGCGTGTGCACGAGTACCGCCAAAGCCCCACCTGGCACAGCGTAGCGCAGCGCCTGGCGAGCAAGCCGCGGGTGTTCATCGCCGGTTTCCAGACCGAGCGCGGCATCGCCATGTGCATGAGCCACCTGCTGCAGTACCTGCGCGATGGCGTGCAACTGGTGGACATCAGCGCCGGGCACTTCGGCGAGGTGCTGCTGGGGCGTGCCGAAGACAGCGCCTTGGTGGTGTTCGAGGCGCGCCGTTATTCCCGCCACGCCCTGCTGCTGTGCCAGAAGGCACGCGAGGCGGGCATTGCGGTCACCTTGGTGACCGACACCTTCTGTGACTGGGCTGATGCCAACGCCGACGAGGTATTCCGCATCCCCACCGAGTTCAATCTGTTCTGGGAATCCACCTCGACGATGCTGTCGTGGGTACACCTGATGGTCAACGAGGTCTGCAAGAAACTCGGGCCTGATGTTGAAAAACGCTTGGAAGCGACTGCCGCTCTACATAACGAATTCGTCGGCTACACCTCGTGGCCGACGGGCAAACAACAATAGCAAGAGTGCAATGAGGTGCGAGATGAACAAGACCATGGCCTTGGTGGGTGCGTGTGCCCTGCTGCTGACGGGTGCCGCCAGTGCCGAAACCCTGCGCTTCGCCACCGAGGGTGCCTACCCGCCCTTCAACTATGTAGACGCCGATAACAAGCTGCACGGCTTCGATATCGACATCACCCATGCCCTGTGCGAACAGATGAAAGTCGAGTGCACGCTGGTGGCCCAGGACTGGGAAGGCATCATCCCCGCCCTGATGGCGCGCAAGTACGACGCCGTCGTCGCGTCGATGATCAATACCGAAGAGCGGCGCAAGAAAATCGCCTTCACCGACCACTACTACCGCACCCCGCTGACCGTCGCAGTCGCCAAGGACAGCAAGATCGACAGCGCCCAGACCGACTTCGTCGGCTACACCGTCGGTGCCCAGTCGTCGTCCACCCAGGCTATCTACGCCGAAGACGTGTATGGCAAGGCCGGGGCCGACGTGAAGCTGTACCCGACCATGGATGAAGCCAACGCCGACCTGGCCGCCGGGCGCCTGGACGGGGTAATTGCCGATAAATTCCCGCTGCACGAGTGGATGACCAAGAACGGCGGGGATTGCTGCAAGATCCTCGGCGACGTGGCCGACACCAAGGCCGATGCCGCCATCGCCGTGCGCAAGGACGACGAAGCCCTGCGCCAGCGCCTGAACACCGCGCTGCAACAGATCGTGGCCAACGGTACCTATCAGAAAATCGCCAGCAAGTACTTCGCTTTCGATATCTACAACTGACCTTAGAGCCCGTCTCGCCTGATCCGGCCCTATCGCCGGCAAGCCAGCCCCCACAGAACCGCACAAGGCCTGACAAATGTGCAGTCCCTTGTGGGGGCTGGCTTGCCGGCGATAGGGCCGGTAAGGTCAACACAAGGTGTTCGTCATGCTCGATCAATTGTCCTTGCTGTCCTTCGCCAGCGGAGGCTGGGGCCAGGCGCTGCTGGCCGGCGCCCTGGTGACTGTTTCACTGGCACTGGCCTGCCTGCCCATCGGTCTGCCGCTGGGCCTGCTGGTAGCGCTGGCAGCGCGCTCGCGCAAGCGCCTGCCACGGGCCTGGGCCACCACCTTCTCTACGGTGTTCCGCGGCCTGCCCGAACTGCTGACACTGCTGATCATCTATTACGGCTGCCAGATCGCCGCGCAGAAAATCCTCGCGGCCATGGGCTATCAGGGTGAATTCCTGATCAATACCTTCCTCGCCGCGATGATCGCCTTCAGCCTGGTGTTCGCCGCGTTCTCAAGCGAGATCTGGCTGGCCGCCTTCAAGACCCTGCCCAAGGGCCAGCTGGAGGCCTGCTCGGCGCTGGGCCTGAGCAAGCGCACCGCCTTCTTCAAGGTGCTGCTGCCACAACTGACACGCATCGCCCTGCCCGGCCTGTCGAACAACTGGCTGTCGCTGCTCAAGGACACTTCGCTGGTGTCGACCATTTCGCTGGTCGACCTGATGCGCCAGACCAATCTGGCCGTCAGCGTGACCAAGGAGCCGATGTTCTTCTATGGCGTCGCCTGCCTGGGTTACCTGCTGTTCGCAGCGCTTTCCGGGCGCGTGTTCGCCTTCATCGAACGGCGCAGTAACCGCCACCTGCTAGGAGCACGGGCATGAGCTTTGAACAACTGCTGGCACTGGTGGTGGACCCCGACCTGCTGGAACGCTACGGCCCGCGCTTCGTCGACGGCCTGCTGGTAACCGCCAAACTGGTGGCCATTTCCTTCACCCTGGGCGCCGTACTCGGCCTGTTGCTAGCCCTGGCGCGCATGTCGCGCAGCCTGCTGCTGCAACGCATGGCCGCCGGCTACGTGTACTTCTTCCGCGGCTCGCCCCTGCTGGCCCAGCTGTTCCTGCTGTATTACGGCCTGGGTTCGCTCAAGGGCTTCTGGCAGGACGTCGGCCTGTGGTGGTTTTTCCGCGAAGCGTGGTTCTGCACCTTGCTGGCCTTCACCCTGAACACCGCTGCCTACCAGGCAGAGATCTTCCGCGGCAGCCTGATGGCCGTTGCGCCGGGGCAGCATGAAGCGGCGCGGGCTTTGAACCTTAAGCGCTCGACCACCTTTTTCAAGGTGATTCTGCCGCAGTCGTTGCTGGTGGCCATCGGCCCGCTGGGCAACGAACTGATCCTGATGATCAAGGCCAGCGCAATTGCCTCGCTGGTGACCATCTACGACCTGATGGGCGTAACCAAACTGGCCTTCTCGCGCAGTTTCGACTTCCAGATCTACCTGTGGGCCGCCGTGCTCTACCTGGTAATCGTCGAACTGGTGCGGCGCCTGCTGAAACACCTGGAAGGCCGCCTGGGCCGCCACCTGAACTGACCGAAGGATACGTTCCATGCATTGCCAGACCCTTGTCCTCGGCGCCGGCATCGTCGGCGTCAGCACCGCCCTGCACTTGCAGGCCCGCGGGCGCCAGGTCGTCCTGATCGACCGTGATGAACCCGGCAGCGGCACCAGCCACGGCAACGCCGGGCTGATCGAGCGCTCCAGCGTCATCCCCTACGCCTTCCCCCGGCAGTTCGGCGCATTGTTGCGCTACGGCCTGAATCGCCAGCCCGACGTGCGCTACAGCCTGGCGCACCTGCCCAAGGCTGCGCCGTGGCTATGGCGCTACTGGCGCCAATCAGCCCCGGGGCGCCTGGCCGGGGCCGCCGCCGACATGCTGCCGCTAGTGCAGCGCTGCGTCGAAGAACACGACGCCTTGATCAAAGCCGCCGGCCTTGAAGCGCTGGTGCAGGCCAAAGGCTGGATCGAAGTGTTCCGTGACCCTGCCCTGTTCGAGCAGGCCAAGGCCGACGCCAAGGGCCTGGGCCGCTATGGCCTGCAATTTGAAATCCTGGAATGCGGGCAGTTGCAGGCTCGCGAGCATCAGCTGGACGCCACCGTGGTGGGCGGCATCCACTGGCTCGACCCCAAGACCGTGAACAACCCCGGCGCCCTCACCCGCGGCTATGCGGCGCTGTTCCTGCAACGCGGTGGGCTGTTCCTGCATGGCGATGCACGCAGCTTGCGCCAGGCCAACGGCCAATGGCGGGTAGAGAGCCGCCGTGGCCCGATTACCGCCGACGAGGTGGTGGCCTGCCTCGGCCCGCAGTCGGCCGACCTGTTCAGCGGCCTGGGCTACCAGATTCCGCTGGCGATCAAGCGCGGCTATCACATGCACTACAGCACCCGTGACGGCGCGGCGCTTGAGCATTCGATCTGCGACACCCAGGGCGGCTACGTGCTGGCGCCGATGGCGCGCGGCGTGCGCCTGACCACCGGCATCGAGTTTGACGCCAGCAGCGCGCCTGGCAACCAGATCCAGCTAGGCCGCTGCGAGGCGCTGGCGCGCAAGCTGTTCCCGGCCTTGGGTGAGCGCCTGGACGACACCCCTTGGCTGGGCCGCCGCCCATGCCTGCCCGACATGCGCCCGGTCATCGGCCCGGCAGCCCGCCACCCGGGGCTGTGGTTCAACTTTGGCCACGCCCACCACGGCCTTACCCTGGGGCCGGTCAGCGGCCGGCTGGTGGCCGAGCTGATCACCGGCGAGCACCCTTTCACCGACCCCGCGCCCTACAGCGCGACCCGTTTCGACTGAACCCACGCGGGAGAACAACAACATGACCGCACCACTGAGCCTTGCAAGCCTTGCCCCCGAGCCCGACCCACGCCCGGTGCTGATCCGCATCGAAGGCCTGAACAAGCACTACGGCGCGTTCCACGTGCTGCACAACATCAACCTGCAGGTACGCGAAGGCGAACGCATCGTGCTGTGCGGGCCGTCCGGCTCGGGCAAGTCGACCCTGATCCGCTGCATCAACCGCCTGGAAGTGGCCCAACAGGGCAACATCCAGGTGGACGGCATCGACCTGGCAGCCACCACCCGTGAAGCGGCGCAGGTGCGCAGCGACATCGGCATGGTGTTCCAGCATTTCAACCTGTTCCCGCACATGAGCGTGCTCGACAACTGCCTGCTGGCACCCACCAGCGTGCGCGGGCTGTCGCGCAAGGACGCCGAAGAACGGGCGCGCATGTACCTGAGCAAGGTGGGTATCGAAAGCCAGGCGCACAAGTACCCCAGCCAGCTGTCAGGCGGCCAGCAGCAGCGCGTGGCGATTGCCCGGGCACTGTGCATGAAGCCGCGCATAATGCTGTTTGACGAGCCTACCTCTGCGCTGGACCCGGAAATGGTCGCCGAGGTGCTGGATGTGCTGGTGCAACTGGCCGGCACGGGCATGACCATGCTCTGCGTCACCCATGAAATGGGCTTTGCCCGGCAAGTGGCCGAGCGGGTGCTGTTCCTGGAGGGTGGGCAGATCATCGAAGACAGCCCGCCGCAGGTGTTCTTCAACCAGCCGCGTACCGAGCGCGCCAAGGCGTTCCTGGCGCAGATACTGCACTGAGCAAAATGTTTGATGCCTGTGCTGCCCCTATCGCCGGCAAGCCAGCTCCCACAGGATATCTGCAGCTTTTAACGGCGGATGCAGTACCTGTGGGAGCTGGCTTGCCGGCGATAGCGCCAGTAGCACAAACTCCAGCCCCCCTTCATTGCACCGCTGCAAAGACCCAACTGCGTCGTTAAATATTATTGACCAACACCCCCGCCAAACCCACGCCGCCACAGGCCCGCATCGGTTTCAGCCCCCAAAAACCGGTGCATTCCCCGCGTTAAAGCCCTCTTCCGTCGTTTGACATATCGAACGGCTCTGGCAAGCTATCTACATGCCCCGACCGGAATCGTCGCCTCTGACGAGCCGGCAGTGCTCGGAGCTTCAGGCTGCACTCAGGGCCCCGCGCCGTGCACCTGCACAACAACGACAGGCTGAACCTGTCCCAAGGTGACATATGTCCAACAGCAACATTGGCAACAAGCAACCTTCCCTGCGCAAACCCGTCGTCCTTATGACCATGGGCAGCCAAGAGCGCAAAGGCCATGACTATCAGGTCATGACCCACAAATACATCACCCCGCTGGTCGAGTTCTCTGATTGCGTCCCGGTTCTGGTGCCCACCTGCTGCGGCACTGAAGACCTCGACACCTATCTGGACATGGCCGACGGCGTGTACCTGACCGGCGCCGGCAGCAACATCGACCCGGCCCTGTACGGCCAAGAGAATGAAACCCCAGGCAAAGGCCAGGACCAGAACCGCGACCTGTTCGACATCCCTCTGGTAAAAGCGGCGATCAAGCGTGGCCTGCCGATTTTCGGCATCTGCCGTGGCATGCAGGAAATCAACGTGGCCCTGGGTGGCGACATCTACCAGAAGGTATACGCCGAGCCTGGTTTCAACGACCACCGGGAAAACCCGGAAGACCCGGTTGAAGTGCAGTACGCCCAGGTACATGGTGTGAAGATCAAGCCAGGCAGCTGGCTGCGTGACACCCTGGGTACCGACGAAATTCGCGTCAACTCACTGCATGGCCAAGGCCTGCGCACGCTTGGCGCCGGCATCGAAGCCATCGCCCTGGCCGAAGACGGCCTGGTCGAGGCCATTCACGCCCCGAGCATTTCGCCCTTCCTGTTCGCTGTGCAGTGGCACCCTGAGTGGCAAGCTGCGAAGAACCCAGATTCGATCAAGATGTTCCAGGCCTTCGGCGATGCTTGCCGTGCCCAGGTACGCAAGGCGCAAATCAAGCGCCAGCACGCTGCCTGACCTTCAGTTTCCTCTGCTTTGATCGCGGGGCGGCGCAAGGCCGCCCCCGTTTCCCCGGTCACCCTCTGCTGGTCCCAGAACACTTCCCGTGGAATCGGGCGGCGGCCTAGTGCCTGTCTCCGCGATCGTTTTTTCCCTTCCCCATCAAGAGATACGATGACTGATTGCGGATAGTCTGCCATCGGTGTCTTTTACTTCCGTTATTCGTTGCCTGTGCAGGCCGCTTCGCGGGCGCGCCCGCGAAGCGGCCTGCACAGGCAATAACCCTTCCTCCCTGCCTCACTGCAAAAAATCTCGCAAAGGGGACTAGTCATCGCTCAGGTTGTACGATAACTTACCTCCAACGCAAAACAACACCCTTCACCCAAGCGCCACAGGATGCCTACAACAATGAATCCACAAGAACTTAAATCCATCCTCTCTCACGGCCTGCTGTCATTCCCGGTCACCGACTTCAATGCCCAGGGCGATTTCCACCAGGCTGGCTACATCAAACGCCTGGAATGGTTGGCCCCGTATGGCGCCAGCGCACTGTTCGCCGCCGGTGGCACCGGTGAGTTCTTCTCCCTGGCCGCCAGCGAATACAGCCAGGTGATCAAGACTGCCGTCGACACCTGCGCTACCTCGGTACCTATCCTCGCTGGCGTGGGTGGCTCCACCCGCCAGGCCATCGAATACGCACAGGAAGCCGAGCGCCTGGGTGCCAAGGGCCTGCTGCTGCTGCCGCATTACCTGACCGAAGCCAGCCAGGACGGCGTCGCCGCCCACGTCGAAGCAGTCTGCAAATCGGTGAAGATTGGCGTGGTGGTGTACAACCGCAACGTCTGCCGCCTGAATGCCGACCTGCTGGAAAAACTGGCCGAGCGCTGCCCGAACCTGATCGGCTACAAAGATGGCCTGGGTGATATCGAGCTGATGGTGTCGATCCGTCGCCGCCTGGGCGATCGTTTCAGCTACCTGGGTGGCCTGCCGACCGCCGAAGTGTATGCTGCCGCCTACAAGGCCCTGGGCGTGCCGGTGTACTCCTCCGCCGTGTTCAACTTCGTGCCGAAGACCGCCATGGACTTCTACCACGCCATCGCCCGCGACGATCACGCCGCCGTGGCCAAGCTGATCGACGATTTCTTCCTGCCGTACCTGGACATCCGCAATCGCAAGGCCGGCTACGCCGTAAGCATCGTCAAGGCGGGCGCCAAGATCGCCGGTTACGACGCAGGCCCGGTGCGTACCCCGCTGACCGACCTCACCGCAGAAGAGTACGAGATGCTCGCCGCGCTGATGGACAAAATGGGCCCGCAGTAAGCGTCGCCCGCGGCCTGCCACATGCCGCGCCCGGAGTGGGCCAGCCCCGCTCCGGTTACAATTCGTGAGCCCGCACAAAAATAACTAGTGGGAGTATTGCCAGCATGCAAGCGACTAAGAAGACGCATGTGCGCTACCTGATCCTGTTCATGCTGTTCCTGGTGACCACGATCAACTATGCCGACCGCGCTACCATTGCTATCGCAGGCTCCAGCCTGCAGAAAGACCTCGGCATTGACGCCGTTACCCTCGGTTATATCTTCTCCGCCTTTGGATGGGCTTACGTGGCTGGCCAGATTCCTGGTGGCTGGCTGCTCGATCGCTTCGGTTCCAAGAACGTCTACGCCTTCAGCATCTTCACCTGGTCGCTGTTCACCCTGTTGCAGGGTTTTGTCGGTGGCCTGCCGGTTGCCTGGGCCGTGGTCACCCTCTTCACCCTGCGCTTTCTGGTCGGCTTCGCTGAAGCCCCGTCGTTCCCGGGCAACGCGCGTATCGTCGCCGCCTGGTTCCCGACTCAGGAGCGCGGCACTGCCTCGGCCATCTTCAACTCGGCGCAGTACTTCGCCACTGCGCTGTTCGCCCCGATCATGGGCTGGATCGTGTTCAGCTTCGGCTGGGAGCACGTGTTCGTGGTCATGGGTGTACTGGGCATCATCTTCTCGATGGTGTGGCTGAAAACCATTTACAACCCGCGCCAACACCCACGCATCAGCCCAAGCGAGCTCGAACACATCGAGCAGAACGGCGGCCTGGTGGACATGGACCAGAAGCGCGGCAACACCGGCCCAAAATGGGGCTACATCAAGCAACTGCTGACCAGCCGCATGCTGCTGGGCGTGTACCTGGGCCAGTACTGCATCAACGCCATCACCTACTTCTTCCTCACATGGTTCCCTGTGTACCTGGTGCAGGAACGTGGCATGACCATCCTCAAGGCCGGCTTCATCGCTTCGCTGCCGGCGGTCTGCGGTTTCATTGGTGGCGTGCTGGGTGGCGTGATCTCCGACTGGCTGCTGCGCCGGGGCAATTCGCTGACCTTCTCGCGCAAACTGCCGATTGTGTGCGGCCTGCTGCTGTCGACCACCATGGTGTTCTGCAACTACGTCGACGCCGAGTGGATGGTGGTTGGCTTCATGACCCTGGCGTTCTTCGGCAAAGGCATTGGCGCGCTGGGCTGGGCGGTGGTGGCCGACACCTCGCCCAAGCAGATCGCCGGGCTGTCCGGTGGCCTGTTCAACACCTTTGGCAACATCGCCTCGATCACCACCCCTATCGTGATCGGCTACATCATCAGCGCCACCGGCTCGTTCAAGTGGGCACTGGTGTACGTGGGTGCCAACGCCCTGGTAGCGGTGTTCAGCTACCTGGTGATCGTGGGCCCGATCAAGCGTATCGAGCTGCGCGATGATGACCCAAAGCCACAGGCTGAGCCTGCCGCCAACGGCGAACTGGCCAGCTCGCGTCACTGAGTGAACACGCCCGCACCGGGGCAACTGGTGCGGGCGGATGTACAAAAAAGCCTGAGAACCTGACAAGTAGGGCCCAAACATGCAGTTGATCGAACATTCCGACTCGCCCCGCTACGTCCGCCTGCACGACGACGATAACGTCGTGGTGGTAGTCAACGACGGCGGCCTGGGCGAAGGCGCCCGCTTTGCCGACGGCCTGACCCTGGTCGAAGGCGTGCCACAAAGCCACAAGGTCGCCGCCGTGGCCATCGCCAAGGGCGAGCCCGTGCGCCGCTACGGGCAAATCATCGGCTACGCGCTGGAAGACCTGCGCCAAGGCAGCTGGGTGCAGGAAAGCCAGCTGGCCATGCCGGCCGCACCCGAGCTGGACAGCCTGCCGCGCTGCGACGCTGTCCCACAACCGCTGCCGCCGCTCGAAGGCTTCACGTTCGAAGGCTACCGCAACGCCGACGGCACCGTCGGCACCCGCAACATCCTTGGTATCACCACCACCGTGCAGTGTGTGACCGGCGTGCTGGAGCATGCGGTCAAGCGCATTCGCAGCGAACTGCTGCCCAAGTATCCCAACGTCGATGACGTGGTGGCCATCACCCACAGTTATGGCTGCGGCGTGGCCATCAACGCCCGCGATGCCTACATTCCGATCCGCACCGTGCGCAACCTGGCGCGCAACCCCAACCTGGGTGGCGAGGCGCTGGTCATCAGCCTCGGCTGTGAAAAGCTGCAAGCCGGCCAGGTGATGCACGACAACGACCCTTCGGTAGACCTGAGCGAGCCGTGGCTGTACCGCCTGCAGGACGCCAGCCTGGGCTTTGTGGAAATGATCGAACAGATCATGGAACTGGCCGAGACCCGCCTGAAGAAGCTCGACCAGCGCCGCCGCGAAACCGTACCGGCCAGCGAATTGATCCTTGGCATGCAATGCGGTGGCAGCGATGCGTTCTCGGGCATCACCGCCAACCCGGCGCTGGGCTACGCCGCCGACTTGCTGGTACGCGCCGGCGCTACCGTGCTGTTCTCGGAAGTGACCGAGGTGCGCGACGCCATCTACATGCTGACCTCACGGGCCGAAAACCAGGACGTTGCCGGCGCCTTGATACGCGAAATGGACTGGTACGACCGCTACCTGCAGCAAGGCGCTGCCGACCGCAGCGCCAACACTACCCCGGGCAACAAGAAAGGCGGCCTGTCCAATATCGTCGAGAAGTCGCTGGGGTCGATCGTCAAGTCCGGCAGCGGCGCTATCCAGGGCGTGCTCGGCCCAGGCGAGCGGGTAACGCGCAAGGGCCTGATCTTCTGCGCCACCCCGGCCAGCGACTTTGTCTGCGGCACCCTGCAATTGGCCGCCGGCATGAACCTGCATGTGTTCACCACTGGCCGAGGCACCCCCTACGGGCTGGCCATGGCGCCAGTGGTCAAGGTGTGCACGCGCAGCGAACTGGCCCAGCGTTGGCCCGACCTGATCGACATCGACGCCGGGCGCATCGCCACAGGCCGTTCGAGCATCGAAGAACTGGGCTGGGAACTGTTCCATTACTACCTGGACGTGGCCAGCGGCCGCAAGCAGCCCTGGGCCGAACAGCACCGGCTGCACAACGACATCACCCTGTTCAACCCGGCACCGATTACCTGATGCCCCAGGGCTTGCTGGTTCATAGAACCCACAGGTCATGCGACACCCCCAGATTCTCTTTCAGCCAACAGGAGCACCCCATGCCTGAAATCCTCGGCCACAACTTCATCGCCGGCCAGCGCAGCGCCGCTGGCCCACAGCGCCTGCAGAGCCTGGACGCCAGCACTGGCGAAGCCCTGCCCTACAGCTTCGCTCAAGCCAGCGAAGCTGAAGTAGACCAGGCCGCCAAGGCCGCCGCTGCCGCCTTCGCTGAGTTCCGCCAACTGGCCCCGGCACGCCGCGCCGAATTCCTCGACGCCATCGCGGCCGAACTGGACGAGCTGGACGACGCCTTCGTCGCCATCGTCTGCCGCGAGACCGCCTTGCCCGCAGCCCGCATTCAAGGCGAGCGTGGCCGCACCAGTGGCCAGATGCGCCTGTTCGCCCAAGTACTGCGCCGTGGTGACTTCCTCGGTGCCCGTATCGATCTGGCCTTGCCCGAGCGCCAGCCGCTGCCGCGCGTGGACCTGCGCCAGATGCGCATTGGCGTCGGCCCGGTCGCCGTGTTCGGCGCCAGCAACTTCCCGCTGGCCTTCTCTACCGCCGGTGGCGACACCGCTGCGGCACTGGCCGCCGGTTGCCCGGTAGTATTCAAGGCGCACAGCGGCCACATGGCCACCGCCGACCTGGTGGGATGCGCCATCGTACGTGCCGCCGAGCGCACCGGCATGCCCAAGGGCGTGTTCAACATGGTGTTCGGTGGTGGCGTGGGCGAGTGGCTGGTCAAGCACCCGGCCATCCAGGCCGTCGGCTTCACCGGCTCGCTCAAGGGCGGCGACGCCCTGTGCCGCATGGCCGCCGAGCGCCCGCAGCCGATTCCAGTGTTCGCCGAGATGTCCAGCATCAACCCGGTCATCATCCTGCCAACCGCCTTGGCCAAACGTGGCGAGGCCATTGCCCGCGAACTGGCAGGCTCCGTGTGCATGGGTGCCGGCCAGTTCTGCACCAACCCGGGGTTGGTGATCGGCCTGCAATCGCCGCAGTACAGCCAGCTACTGGCCGACCTTGGCCAGCACCTGGACCAGCAGGCCGGGCAAACCATGCTCAACGCGGGTGGCCTGCGCAGCTACGTGGGTGGGCTGGAGCACCTGCATGCCCATGCCGGTATCGAGCACCTGGCCGGCCAGGCGCAGGAAGGCAGCCAGGCCCGCGCCCAACTGTTCAAGGCCGATGCCCGCCTGCTGGTCGAGTCTGACCCGCTGCTGCAGGAAGAAGTGTTCGGCCCGACTACTGTGGCCGTGGAAGTACAGGACGACGAACAGCTGCGCGCAGCCCTGCTCGGCCTGCGTGGTCAGCTGACCGCTACCCTGATCGGCGAAGCAGAAGATTTCGAGGCCTACGCCTGGCTGGTGCCATTGCTGGAGGAGAAAGTCGGACGCATCCTGATCAATGGCTACCCGACCGGTGTTGAAGTGTGTGATGCCATGGTCCACGGCGGGCCTTACCCTGCGACCTCGGACGCCCGCGGTACCTCGGTGGGCACCTTGGCCATCGACCGCTTCCTGCGCCCGGTGTGCTACCAGAACTACCCGCAGGCCCTGCTGCCTGAAGCCCTGCGCAACGCGAACCCATTGGCGCTGCGCCGCCTGGTGAACGGGCAATGGAGTGACCAGGCGATCTGATCGAGCGCCTGAAACAAGAAAGCCCCGCACATGGCGGGGCTTTTCTTTTGGCTGTGCCGGCCTCTTCGCGGGTAAACCCGCTCCCACAGGGTTTGCACAATTTTCAGGCATTGTGGTGATTCTGTGGGAGCGGGCGTGCCCGCGAAGAGGCCGGTATAGGTCACAAATGCCTCAGACCCCTTGCGCCTCAGCCTCTTCATGTACCTGACGCAAGCGCTCCCGGCTGTTGCTCAGGTGCATGCGCATGGCCATCTTTGCCCCTTCGCTGTCACGCCGGGCGATTGCTTCATAAATCGCCTCGTGCTCATGCATCAACCGGCTCATGTAATGCGCCTGGTCATCACGGGCCAGCCGCGCCGAATTCACCCGGGTACGCGGGATGATGCTGGTGCCCAAGTGGTTGATGATGTCGGCGAAGTAGTGGTTGCCGCTGGCCTGGGCAATGCGCAGGTGGAACTGGAAGTCCGCTGACACCGCATCATTGGCATGGGCCGCCCCTTCGTTAAGTTCGTCCAGCGCCGCACGCATGCCCGCCAGCTCTTCATCGCTGCGCCGCTGCGCCGCCAAGCCTGCCGATTCGATTTCAAGGGCAATACGCAACTCCAGCACCGCCAGCACTTCACGCAGGGTGACCACAGTCGCCGGGTCGATGCGAAAGCCCCCCGACGCTGGCGCGTCCAGCACGAACGTGCCGATGCCATGGCGGGTCTCGACCTGCCCGGCGGCCTGCAGCCGCGAGATCGCCTCACGCACCACGGTGCGGCTGACGCCCTCTTCGACCATGATCTGCGATTCGGTCGGCAGCTTGTCGCCACGCTTGAGCTGACCACTGCGAATGCGTTCGGTCAGCACTGTGACCAGTTCCTGGGCCAGACTACGCGGCTTGCGCCGGGTCCTTGCCTGTACCTGTTGCTCTGTCATTGCCCTGTATTTCACCTAGAAAGACAGCGCTCATCATAGCGCAAGCAGTTGTACGATCACATACACCCGGTGCGGTATTTCTTGCTCTCCCTCGCAAGCCACACCTATGAAAAAGCCGGCCCAAGTGCTGGCCCAGAGGCCACGCAAGCCTGTACTGTGCGCCTTTGCGCTCACTCATCCATGGAAGGAAAATGCCGCATGAAACCCCTCGACCGCCTATTGCTCGCCAGCGGCCTGCTGATACCCCTCTGGTTGCTGGCAGGTGTTTGGCTCACCGCCCAGGCTTACCCCGGCTATGACCACCTGCAACAGGCCATGAGCCAGCTCGGCGCCGTAGGTGCGCCAACCCACAGCTGGTCGCCACGGGTAAACAACTTCCCACTGGCCGCGCTGTTCGCGCTGTTTGCCTGGGGCCTGGTGCGGCGGTGGCGTGGGTCGAAACTGGCAATGCTGAGTGCAGCCCTGGTCTTACTGCATGGTGTCGGTAGCCTGGGCACCGGCTGGTTCCCCTGTGACCAGGGTTGCACACCGGCGCAGCCTTCCACCTCACAGCAACTGCATAACCTGTCCGGCCTGCTGATGTTCCTCTCGCTAACCCTGGCCAGTGCCCTGTGGGCGTGGCTAGGCAATCGCATTGCCGGCTCGCGGGCCTTTGCGCTGTTTTCCCTGGCCTGTGTGGTACTGGCGATCATTACCGTCGCGCTGATGGGCCAGGCAGCGCAAAACGGCCAGCTATTCGGCCTGTATCAACGCCTGAACTATGGTGTGTCGGTCATCTGGGTTGCCAGCCTGGCCTGGGCGAGCGTGCGCAAGCCAGCCGCCAGCCCGCTGCGCGTGGCCGTGATCTGACGGCAAATTGCTGGCCCCCGGCATCAGAAAGCGAAGGCAAACTCCGTTCTTCTTCAGATGCTTAGGACAGCAACATGCGAGTATTTCTAGCAACGATGGCCGGTTGCTTGCTGGCCACGCTGGCTTTCGGCGCCCAGGCCCGGGCGCTGAGCCAGAATGATCGCCACACCTGCGGCTGGGGTGCACAGATAGCGGCCGAGGCCCAGCAGGCCAAGCTTTCCGGGGTGACCCTGTATGCCACCCGCAAGAAGCTGCAGGTACGCAAATTCCCCAAACCCTGGATGCGCATGACCGCCTTCGGCATTACTGAGCAGACTTACAACAGCCGCTCGCGGTTGAAGCCTGCAGCGATCAAGCAAACTTACTATGAGCAGTGTGTTCAGCATGCGGTAGCCAAACGATAATCTATTATTTATCAGACGGTTATTCGTTTAATCTGCAGAAGAGTATCAAGACCGCCACGGTGCCCCCGCCTTGAAGCGGTCTTCCAGCCGGGCCTTGAAGGCGCCCAGGGCCGCAGTGTTCAGCCGCGCGGTCGGGCGTACCAGGTAAATGCCCGCTGCCACGTCCAGCTGCCACTGCGGCAGCACCCGTACCAGGCGGCCGCTGGCCAGGTCCTCACCCATCAGCCAGTCCCCCCCGGCAAGAATGCCCACGCCACGCCTCGCCGCCTCCAGCAACGCTTCATTGTCGTTGCTGCGCAGGCTGCCGACGACCTTCACGGTCACCTGCCGCTCACCGCTCATCAGGCGCCATTCAGGAAATGAACGTAAGCCACTGAAACATAGACAATTATGCTCAGACAACTGTTCCGGTTGTGCAGGCGTGCCATGCCGAGCAAGGTAATCGGGCGATGCGCAGAGTATGCGCAAGTGATCGCACAATTTCCTGGCCACCAGGCGATTGTCCACCAGCTCACCAATGCGGATGGCGGCATCGAAGCCCTCGCCGATCAGGTCGACGAAACGGTCGGCATACTCGGCCTCCACTGTCACCTGCGGATAGGCCAGCGCGAAGTCGGCCAGCATCCCGCTCAACCAGCGCCGCCCCATGGCCGCCGGCAATGCCAGGCGCAAGCGCCCGCGTACCGTTGCCGCCCCCTCGGCAGCTTCCTGCTCCGCCTCGGCAATCAGACGGTTGGCCTCGCGCACTTTGGCCACCAGCCGCTCGCCCTCATCGGTAAAACGCAGCTGCCGCGTGCTGCGCTCCACCAGGCGAATGCCCAACCGCGCCTCCAGCGCACTCAGGCGCTTCGACAGCACCGTCGGGTGGCGCTCCAGCTGCCGCCCGGCAGCAGCAAACGAGCCCTGCTCGTGCAGGGCCAGCAAGGTGGCAAGTTCATCGGCGCGGCGACTGTCGTAGGCATCCATGGCTAGGCTCGGTGGCAGGGTTCGGGCATCAGGCGGTAAGGACCAGCGCGCCCTCCGACAGCCCTTGCTCCAGGTCCCTGTGGGCCCTGGCCACTTCGGCCAGCGGGTAGCGACGCCAGACCCGAGGCTGGATGATACCCTCGGCGACGGCTGCCAGCACATCGGCGGCGCGCTGCTGGTACTCCTCTACCGTGCGGGTATGTGCCGCCAGTGACGGCCGGGTCAGGTACAGCGAACCCTTGGCATTGAGCGTGGCCACCTCGATCGCCGCCGGCGCACCGGAAGTGCCCCCGAACGACACCAGCAGGCCGCGCACCCGCAGGCTGTCCAGCGAAGCGTCCAGCGACACCTTGCCGACACAGTCATAGGCCACATCCACGCCCTGCCCCTGGGTCAGCTTGCGCACATCGCTGGCCAGCGTTGCCGCGTCGAACACCAGCACATGGTGGCAACCGGCCGCCTGGGCCCTGGCCACACTTTGCGGGCGTGATACCACGCCAATCACCGTCGCCCCGAGATGCCGCGCCCAAGGCGCCATCAGCTGGCCCAAGGCACCGGCGGCGCCGTACAACAGCACCTGGGTACCCGGGCCCACAGCGTAGGTGGTTTTCAGCAAGTACTGCGCCGTGATGCCTTTGAACAGCACCGCTGCGGCGGCCTCGTCCTCCAGCTGCGGCGGCAGCTTGACCAGCCGTTCGGCCGGGAACAACCGGCCGCTGGCATAGGCACCGACCGGCCCCATGGCATAAGCCACGCGGTCCCCCACCTGCACGTTGTGCACCCCATCACCGACGGCAGTGACCCTGCCTGCGCCTTCCAGCCCCAGGCCAGAGGGCAAAGCCAGCGGCGCACCGCCTTTGCGCTGCAACAGGTCGAGGGGGTTCACACCCATGGCTGTCTGCTCCAGCCAGACCTGGCCGGGCCCTGGGGGTTGTGCCTGTATGTGTTCAGGTTGCATCACATCGGCGCTGCCGGTGCCATTGAGCGTGATACGGGTAGCCATGATCGAATCCTGTTGAATGGTGTTCGGGTCAGGCTAATCAGGTGGGAAAAGTTGAACAATCAGGCGAGGTGCAGATGATTTCTGCACCTCTTGCAGCAATTCACTCGGTGCCTCAGCAGCCTGTCAGCACCGCAGGGCGCCGCTCACCGGCGAAAAACAACGGGCGAAGGCGTACGCCGATCAGGTTGCCCGAATAAGCCGCCACCAGCCACAGCCAGCCGTGCACGCTGCCCGAGGCAATGCCACTGAAGTACGCGCCGATATTGCAGCCATAGGCCAGGCGCGAACCGTAGCCCAACAGCAGGCCGCCGATGACTGCGGCAACCAGCGACGGCAGCGGGATTTTCAGGCTGGGCGCAAAGCGCCCGGCCAGGCCCGCCGCCAGCAGCGCCCCCAGCACGATGCCCAGGTCCATCACCGTGGTGATGTCCTGCCACAGCGGCGAGGCCAACGCCTTGGCGTTGGCCGGCGCCTGCCAGAATACCCAGCTGCCGACATCCACGCCCAGGCCGTTGAGGGTTTTGGCACCCCACAAGGCGAAGGCGGAAGTAATGCCCCACGGCCGCCCCGCCAGCGCCAGGGTCGCGTAGTTGAGAAGCGCCAGGGCGATAGCGCCCCACAGCAACGGCCAAGGGCCCCGCAGGAAGCGACGCATGCCCTGGTGTTCGCTGGCAACTGGCGCTTCCAGCGCGCCGTGTCGGCGCTTTTCCAGCACCACGGTAGCCCAGGCGATCAGCCCGAACACTGCCAGGCTCACCAGCAGCGCCGGCCCCACACCCCAGGCTTGCACGATCGAGGTTGCCGGGAACGACGGCAAGGCAAACCACCAGTCAGCATGATGGGTGGCGGTTACAGAGCCGATGATGAAGAACAGCAGGGTCACCAGCATGCGCGCATTGCCACCGCCAACGGTGAACAGCGTGCCCGAAGCGCACCCGCCGCCCAGCTGCATGCCAATGCCGAAAATGAACGCACCGAACACGACCGAGACACCCGCCGGGGCCACCAGGCCAGTGACCGGGTAGCCGAACAGGCTGCCAGCTGACAATGCCGGGAAGAACAGCAGCACCGCCAGGGCCAGCATGACCATCTGGGCACGCAAGCCCGCGCCTCGTCGCTCGTTGATGAACACCCGCCACGCCGAGGTGAAGCCAAAGGCGGCGTGATACAAGGTCAGGCCGAGCGCTGCACCGATCAGCAGCAGCAATACCTGCTTGAAGCCGGCATTCAGATTGAGGAACCAGGCGCCAGCCAGCAGTAAAGCCATGGCGATCAAAGGGGCGCCCAGGCGACGCGGTTCGGGTGTGGCAGTTGCAGAAAGACCCATCAGAGTACTCGGATAACAGTAAAACGGACGGGGAGTATAACCCCAACGGTCAATGCGGGCCTTGTGGGAGCGGCCTTGCGTCGCGATAGGGCGCGAAGCGGCCCTCAGCTTTTAACCTCCGTAGCAGATATCGTCGGGGCCGCTTTGCGGTCCATCGCGACACAAGGCCGCTCCCACAACGACTGCGCAAGGCTTGTTAAGCTAATAAACACCGCCGGAATTAACCAAGGCTATTCACCCCATGGATGAACTGCGCAAGATCGATCTCAACCTGCTACTCGCCCTGCATGCCCTGCTCAGCGAAAAGCACGTGACCCGGGCCGCCCTGCGTCTGCACCGCAGCCAACCCGCCGTTAGCCACGCGTTGGCGCAACTGCGCAAGCACTTCGACGACCCCTTGCTGGTACGCCAAGGCGGCGGCATGGCCCTCACCACCCGTGCCCAGTCGCTGGTAAAACCGCTACAGGATGCCTTGAGCAATCTCAACGGCCTGCTGGCCACCCCACAGTTCGAGCCAGCCAAAGCCCAGCGCCGTTTCCGGCTGTCGCTGTCCGACTACTCCTCGCGCATCATCCTGCCGCCCCTGCTGCGCCACCTGCGCCAGGTAGCACCCGGGGTGGACCTGGCCATCAGCCAGGCCAGTCGCGAAACCATGCTGGCGCAACTGCTCGATGGGGAACTGGACCTGGCACTGGGCCTGTTCCCCGAGCTGCCTCAGGACATCACCGCCCAGCCCCTGTTTGCCGACCATTTCATCAGCGTTGCCGATCGCCAGGTGTTGCCCCCCAGCGGTGGCCTTACTTTGGAAGACTGGCTGGCACGCCCGCATGTGTTGATGGCCATGCGCCCGGATGCCTTCGACGAGATCGAGCGCGCGCTGGCCGCCCAAGGGCTACGCCGCCGTATTGCCTTGGCCTTGCCACACTGGAGCGCGGCAGTAGAGGTACTTGCTGGCACCGACCTGATCCTGACAGTAGCCAGCCGCGCAGTGGGCTCCTTGCGCCAGCACAAGACACTGCGCCAGTTCACGCCGCCCCTGGCCATCCCCTCGTTCGACTACCAGCAGGCCTGGCACAGCCGCAAGGACAGCGACCCCGGGCACCGCTGGCTGCGCGAAACCGTGTGGGCCTGCAGTCAGCCGGGGCGCTGATCAGCCCTCTGGCTGCTTCACCGCAGTGATTGCACTGGTCGCTGGCGCCGTCGACCAGGTGCCTTGCACCAACAGTACGCCGCACAGGATCAGCACTACGCCTGCCACCCTGGCAAGGCTCAGCGGCTTGCCGCCCAGCCCCATCACCCCGAAGTGGTCGGCAAGCACCGCTGTTATGATCTGCCCCGCCACCACCAACACCAGGAACCCCGCCGCGCCCAGCTTGGGCGTTAGCGCCGCAGCACCAGCCACATACATTGCCCCCAGCACACCGCCAACCCACAGCCACCAAGGCCCCTGCAGGGCTTTGCCCAGGTCCGGTGCCGGCACCCTGAGAATCAGCAGTGCGGCGACTACCACCAGCGAACTCACCGTCAACGAAGTGAATGCCCCCCACAACCAATGCCCCAGGGCACGGCCAACGGCGGCATTACCCGCAGCCTGGAACGGCAACACTGCCCCAGCAAGCAACGCCAAAGCAAAGGGAAGCACCAGAAGACACAGCGTTTTACTGAACATGGCAGCCCTCATTACTGAAAATGTTCAGGCAATGGTCGAAAATTCTCTCCATTGATGGAAATTGAACATATGCACGTAGATTATTCGTCCGGCGCATGTTCGCAGCGGTTGCGGTTCGCTCGCGATGAGGATTTTTGCGTGCTCGGGTCGCCTACAGCATCCGCCGTCATGCAAGGCATCACGACGGATTCATGTACGGGTAACCCGTAGCCTGTCTCAGGAAATGCTCAGCGGGAGGTTTCGACGCGCAGCACTTCGGTAAAGATCGCATCGACCGTCTGGCCGACCTTGAGATTCTTCATGCGTGCCTGCAAGTCCGGGTTTTCGACCTTGACCACCTGCAACTTGCCCTCGGGTGGCAGCAGGCTCACTTCATGCGTCTTGAGGTCGATCTTCTTGATCTGCGAGGTGACCCGGACCTGGCGGAATGCCTCGCCGCCTGGGTTGGGGTTCTGCGCTGTGGCGCGAATGGTGCCGGACTCCTCGGTGGCCTTCGGCGCCCCACCCACATCGGTATTGAGCACATAGGCCACGGCGCGGGTAACGAAGATATCGACCTTGTCCCCGACCTTGAGGTTAGGCAGAGCCTTGGCCTGATCCGTGAGCTGGAACGTCACATCCGCTTTGTTATCAGGGCCTTTCACCGTGACCTGGCGGTTGGCCTGGTCGATAGCTGTAACCTGCGTGGTGACATGGCTTTCCAGTGCCTCACTGGCAATCGGAATATCGGCAGCGTACGCCGTAAAGCTGGCAGCGGATGCCAGCGTGGCCAAGGCAACAGCACAAGCGAGAGAGCGAATCGGATTCATAGACCTGCTTCCATGTGATCAACTAAAAAAGGGCGCGAATTGTTCACGCGCCAACAAGCATAGACGTTGCCCGCCACCCTGCCGGTGCCATCACCTCGCCGGCATTTCGCGGATGAACCACTCCCATGGGAGCGTGGACTTGGGCCAGACCAATACTCAACGGTTTCGCGTCACCCGCCACACCGTATTGGCCAGGTCATCGGCAATGATCAACGCCCCGCGCGGGTCCACGGTCACCCCCACCGGTCGCCCACGGGTCTTGCCATCCTCACCGCGAAAGCCCGTGGCAAAGTCGATTGGCTCACCTGCCGGCCTGCCATTGCTGAACGGCACGAATATCACTTTGTAGCCAACCGGATCGGGCCGGTTCCAGCTGCCGTGCTCGCCCACGAACACTCCGTCGGCAAACTCCTTGCCCATGGCCGGGATCGAGAAGTCGACGCCCAGTGCAGCCACATGCGAGCCCAGGCTGTAGTCCGGCTTGATCGCCGCAGCCACCTTGTCCGGGTTTTGCGGCCGCACCCGATCATCTACATTCTGCCCCCAGTAGCTGTAAGGCCAACCATAGAAGCCACCTTCGCGCACCGAAGTGAGGTAGTCCGGGACCAAGTCGGGGCCCAGTTCATCGCGCTCGTTAACCACCGTCCACAACTGCCCGGTCTGCGGCTGAATGGTCAATGCCGTCGGGTTGCGCAAGCCGGTGGCATAAGGCCGGTGCGCGCCGGTTTCGGCATCGACCTGCCAGACCATGGCCCGATCGATCTCTACCTCCAGGCCGCGCTCGGTGATGTTGCTGTTCGAGCCGATTCCCACGTACAGGTAGCGACCATCCGGGCTGATCGTCAGCGCCTTGGTCCAGTGGTGGTTGATCTCGGCCGGCAGGTCGGTGACCTTGGAGGGCGGGCCGTCGGCCTGGGTCTGGCCTTCCTTGTAGTCAAAGCGCACCAGCGCATCCTGGTTGGCCACATACAGCTTGCCGTTGGCAAAGGCCAGGCCATAGGGTGCGTTGAGGTTTTCCGCGAACACGGTCTGCACCTCGTAGGTGCCATCGCCGTCGGCATCGCGCAACAGGGTCAGGCGGTTACCCCCCTTGACCTGCGTATTGCCCTTGGCCTTGATCTGGCTGGCGATCACATCCTTGGGCTTGAGCTTGGCCGCGCTGCCACCTCTGCCCTCGGCCACCAGAATATCGCCATTGGGAAGCACCAGGCTCTGCCGCGGAATCTTCAGGTCAGTGGCAATGGCCGTGACGCTGAAACCTTCCGGCACGGCCGGTTTCTGCTCGCCCCACGCAACCGGCTGCGCAATCTTCATGCTCGGCAGCAGCCCGCGCTGCGGATCGGGCAGCTTCGGGTCCGGCCCATGGGCCTGGGTAGGCTCGCCGTCCCCCCCACAGGCACTCAGCAACACCGCCATGCTCAATAAGCTCAAGGCATGCAAAGGCTTCATGCTGCACCTCCCGAACGCAGGTTGCTCAAGCCGGTCCAGGCAGCCACCACCGAGAGCACGGTCACGATCACCGACAACACCAGCCCCGACGGCATCACCGCCCAGGCGTCCTTGGCGTGCTCGAACGCATTGATCAAGCCGAGCACCCAGGTCACCAGCAGCAGCACGAAGTACAGTGTGGCGCGCCCGCCCTTGCGTTCGGCGCGGATCAGGTTGGCCAGTGCAAACAACAGGGCTAACCCGCAGAACACCAGGCCGCCGGCGATCAGCCAGGCGGCGAAGTTGCTCCACTGGATCTGGTAGCTGTTGAAGTAGGCGATGTCGCTCAGCAGTGCGCCAAGGAACAACGGGACACTGCCTGCCAGCAACAGGGCGTGCAGCGGGCTGGGGGTACAGCGGTAGAGGGTTTGGTCAGTGGCGGTCACAGTGCCTCCTTTTCATTCAGTGACCCAGGGGGCTGATAGGCTTGCGCCATCAGGTGAGCGCAGGGTGCGCTAAGCAAAGGAGCCCCTTCACGACGCGATAGTTCACCGCTTCGCTACAATGAAATATCCTGCAAGGCATTTGCTGCCAAGCGCAGAAGGGGAACACGTGAGCAGACCAAACGCATCCTGGGCCCTGACCACCCTGCTCGCCCTCAGCCTGGCGCTCACCGCTGGTTGCTCCAGCAAAGGCAGCAAGGCGCGCTACGCCACGCCTGCAGTAGGCTCCAACTGCTTCGCCAAAGCTGTACCCACGACTGGCGAAGGCGGCCTGGCCTGGGGCAATACCCTGAGCATTGCCCGTCAGAAATCAATGAACAATTGCATGCGCTATGCCGGCCGCTCTGGAGGCACACCCCGAACTTGCCAAGTAGTGATGGCCAAGTGCAAGAACTGACACCCACCCGTGAATTCAGCCTCGGCTAATCACCACCTCAAGGTATTCACTGGGCACCACCAACGAGGAAGACCCACCCACGTTGCTTTCATCCAGCAACTGGGTCAGATCCCGCTCCAGCGCACTGGCCGCCTCTGGCTCCAATGAAGCAAACGCTTTGTGTACCGGCCCATACCAAGTGCGGAACACCTCGATGAAATGCGCCGCCGAGCGATAGCGGAAGTTGAACTGCTGACGACTGACTTTCAGTTCGCCAAGCGCCCCTTCAAACATTACGCGCAACTGCTCCTCATCGCCCCAGCGCGAAGGCGGCAAGGCACCGGGGGGTGGAGGCACATGCCGGCCTAGAATTTTGAACATCTGCCCGACAAAGCCTTGCGGGGTCCAGTTGGCCAGGCCGATGCGGCCACCGGGCCGGCACACCCGGGCCAGCTCGCGTGCGGCCTGCGCCTGATCAGGGGCGAACATCACGCCGAAGGTGGAAAGCACGGCATCGAAGGTTCCGTCGGCAAACGGCAACGCTTCGGCATCGGCCGCCTGGAACAGCACATTCAAGTGCTCGGCCCGCGCCCGCTCTTCGCCGCGCTTGAGCAATTCGGGCACATAGTCGGTGGAGGTGACGCGACAGCCGCGCCGGGCAGCGGCCAAGGTGGCGTTGCCGTTGCCGGCAGCAACGTCCAGCACCTGCTCGTCCCAGCGCAAGTCGCAGGCCTCGGCCAGGCGTTCGCCAACCAGTTGCAGGGTGGTGCCGATTACCGCGTAGTCACCGCTGGCCCACGCGGCCTGCTGGCGGGCTTTAAGGGCATTGGTGTCCAAAGGGGTACTCATGGTCTGCGCCTTCTTGTCGTGCGCGCGGCCGAGGTCCTTCTGGCGGTTAACGCGCCATCTATTGGGGGAGAATAATTTACTCGCCTGTCAGGCGAAGCGGAAAGACGCTTTGGGGATAGCGCCAGGATCAAAGTGCTATATGAGGGCTGCTGGCCCAATCGCCGGCAAGCCAGCTCCCACAGGGTGCAGTACCTGTAGGAGCTGGCTTGCCGGCGATGAGGGCGGTACAGCCAGCGCAAACAACGAGTGGGACAGCAGCTATCAGGCGAATTTGGCCCGGGCTGCGTGCAGCTTCTTGTAGCTCTCGATCAGGCGCAGATGGCGATCAAGGCCTTCGAGCTTCATGCTGGTCGGGGTCAGGCCATGGAAACGCACGCTGCCGTCCAGCGAACCCAATACTGCGTCCATGCGCGCATTGCCGAACATGCGGCGGAAGTTGGCTTCGTAATCCTCCATCTCCAGTTCGTCATCCAGCTGCACTTCCAGCACCACGTTCAGCGCCTGGTAGAACAGGCCACGCTCGACGGTGTTGTCGTTGAACTGCAGGAATGCCTCGACCAGCTCCTTGGCCTCCTCAAAACGCTGCACCGCCAGGCAAATCAGCAGTTTCAGCTCGAGAATGGTCAGCTGGCCCCACACGGTGTTCTCGTCGAACTCCACACCAATCAGCGTGGTGATGGTGGTGTAGTCATCCACATCACAGTTGTCCAGGCGCTTGAGCAGCAACTTGAGGGGGCGGCTTTCGAGGCTGTGCAGGTTGAGGATGTCGGCGCGGAACGACAGGGCGCGGTTGGTGTTGTCCCAGATCAGGTCCTCGACCGGGTAGATTTCCGAGTAGCCCGGCACCAGGATGCGGCAGGCAGTGGCGCCAAGGTTGTCGTACACCGCCATGTACACTTCCTTGCCCAGGTCTTCGAGAATGCCGAACAGGGTTGCGGCCTCCTGAACATTGGAGTCCTCGCCATGGCCGGAGAAGTCCCACTCGACGAACTCGAAGTCGGCCTTGGCGCCGAAGAAGCGCCACGACACCACGCCGCTGGAGTCGATGAAGTGCTCGACGAAGTTGTTCGGCTCGGTCAGCGCATGGCTTTCGAAGGTCGGCTGCGGCAGGTCGTTCAGGCCTTCGAAGCTGCGGCCCTGCAGCAGCTCGGTGAGGCTGCGCTCCAGCGCCACTTCAAGGCTCGGGTGGGCACCGAACGAGGCGAACACGCCACCGGTGCGCGGGTTCATCAAGGTCACGCACATGACCGGGAACTCGCCACCCAGCGAGGCATCCTTGACCAGCACCGGGAAGCCCTGCTCTTCCAGGCCCTGAATACCGGCGACAATGGCCGGGTACTTGGCCAACACTTCCTGCGGCACGTCCGGCAGGCACAGCTCGCCTTCGAGGATTTCGCGCTTCACGGCGCGCTCGAAGATTTCCGACAGGCATTGCACCTGTGCCTCGGCCAGGGTATTGCCGGCGCTCATGCCGTTGCTGAGGAACAGGTTTTCGATCAGGTTGGACGGGAAGTACACCACCTGCCCGTCGGACTGGCGCACGAACGGCAGCGAGCAGATGCCCCGGGCGGTGTTGCCAGAGTTGGTGTCGTAAAGGTGCGAACCGCGCAGCTCACCGTCCGGGTTGTAGATTTCCAGGCAATGCTCGTCGAGAATCTCGGCCGGCAGCGCGTCACGCGGGCCAGGCTTGAACCACTGCTCGTTCGGGTAGTGCACGAACGGCGCGTTGGCCAGCTCTTCGCCCCAGAACTGGTCGTTGTAGAAGAAGTTGCAGTTCAGGCGCTCGATGAATTCGCCCAGCGCCGAGGCCAGCGCCGCTTCCTTGGTAGCGCCCTTGCCGTTGGTGAAGCACATCGGCGACTGCGCGTCGCGCACGTGCAGCGACCACACATTGGGCACGATGTTGCGCCACGAAGCGATCTCGATCTTCATCCCCAGCCCGGCGAGGATGCCCGACATGTTGGCGATGGTCTGCTCCAGCGGCAGGTCCTTGCCAGGGATGTAGGTGCTGCTGTCCGCCACCGGCATCAACAGGCCCTGGGCGTCGGCATCGAGGTTTTCGACCACTTCGATCACGAATTCAGGGCCGGTCTGCACGACCTTCTTGACCGTGCAGCGGTCGATGGAGCGCAGGATGCCCTGGCGGTCCTTGTCTGAAATGTCCTCGGGCAGCTCGACCTGGATCTTGAAGATCTGGTTGTAGCGGTTTTCCGGGTCGACAATGTTGTTCTGCGACAGGCGGATGTTCTCGGTGGGGATGTCGCGGGCCTGGCAGTACAGCTTGACGAAGTAAGCCGCGCACAAGGCCGAAGACGCCAGGAAATAGTCGAACGGGCCTGGGGCCGAACCATCGCCTTTGTAGCGGATCGGTTGGTCGGCGATCACCGTGAAGTCGTCGAACTTGGCTTCGAGACGGAGATTGTCGAGAAAATTGACCTTGATTTCCATGCGGGATTACCGTGATTTAAGCGTGCAAAACGAAATTGGCCGGCATTATCCGGGTTTTCACCCAGGAAGTCCTGTTTACCTCGTCGCTTGCGCATTCCCCCGGATTGCTTGCCTGATCCTCTGAACCTGCCCCCGCCACCAGACCAGCGGTCATCCCGCTGTGCTAGCGTTTCTGCTCTGGGGAACAACGTATTCCTCGCACAGAAAAACACAGCGACAGCAACCGATGACTGGCAGGTGAACCATGGAACTACGCATTAACCAGCAGACCTACCAGGTCGAGGCGGACGCCGACACGCCCTTGCTGTGGGTGATCCGCGATGACCTGGGGCTGACTGGCACCAAATATGGCTGCGGCCTGGCCCAGTGCGGCGCCTGTTCGGTGCTGGTTGACGGCAACGTGGTGCGCGCCTGCGTCACCCCGGTGGCCGGTGTGGTCGGGCGTGAGGTCACGACCATCGAGGCCATCGAAACCGATGCCGTCGGCAAACGGGTGGTCGCGGCCTGGGTCGAGCACCAGGTGGCCCAGTGCGGCTACTGTCAGTCCGGCCAGGTAATGGCCGCCACGGCGTTGTTAAAGCACACCCCCCAGCCCAGCGACGCGCAGATCGACGCGGCCATGGTCAACCTGTGCCGCTGCGGCACCTACAACGCCATTCACGCTGCCGTGCATGAGCTGGCACAAGGGGAGCAGGCCTGATGAACACGCCCATAGATACCCCTGCCGAACTGCTCAGGCTGCAACCGGGCGAGACAGTCAACCTGTCGCGCCGGCGCTTTCTTGCCGGCACGGCTGTCGGTGCCCTGGTGCTGGGTTTCGGCCTGCCAATGGGGGCGGGCCGCGTGCAGGCAGCGGCTGCAGCCGCCGCGGAACGCGGTACCCAGGTGCCCGCTTTTCTGGAGATTCGCCCAGATGGCAAGGTCCGCCTGCTCAGCCCCTTCATGGAAGGCGGGCAAGGCCCGTTCACCGCCATGGCGCAAATTGTGGGTGAAGAGCTGGATGTCGACCCCGTCAATTTCGTGGTCGATAGCGCACCACCGGGCGACGCCTACGTGGTGATGGAAAACGGCATGCGCATCACCGGTGGCAGCATGTCGGTGCGCATGAGCTACCCGACCATGCGCCGCCTGGGTGCCCTTGCCCGGGCCATGCTGCTGCAGGCGGGCGCCCAACAACTGGGCGTGCCGGTCGAGGAACTCTCGACCACACCAGGGAACGTAGTACATACCACGACAGGGCGTTCGATACCCTACGGTGAACTTGCCGGGCGCGCCATGGACCTGCCGGTACCTGACCCGGCCAGCGTCCAGCTGCGTGACCCCAGCCAGTTCCGCTGGATCGGCAAGCCTGTGCGCCGCCTGGATGCCTACGACAAGTCCACCGGCAAGGCACAGTACTGCATCGACATAAAGGTCGACGGCATGCTCCACGCCGCCGTGCAGCACGCACCACGCCTGGGCATGACCGTGGGTAGCCTGCGCAACGAAGACCAGGTCAAGGCCATGAAAGGCGTGCATTCAGTGCACCCACTGCCGGGCGCCGTGGCCGTGGTTGCTGAGCGTTGGTGGCACGCAAAGCGTGCGGTGGAGGCGATTCAGGTGGACTGGAAGGAGCCGGCTGCCGACAGCAAGGTGCGGCCAATGCCCGCCGACTTTTCCAGCGATGCCTGGCGTGAACACCTCGCCACGGTCGAGGGCCCGGCCCGTGATGAAGAAAACCAAGGCGATATCGCCGGCGCCCTGAGCAATGCCAAAACCAAGGTCGAGGCCAGCTATCACAACCAGTACCTCAACCATGCCCAGCTCGAGCCACCGTCCGCCCTCGCCCGCTTCAACCCCGACGGCAGCCTGGACGTCTGGCTGCCCAACCAGGCCCCGGACATGTTCCGTGATGACATTGCCAAGCGCACAGGCCTGGAGCCTGCACAAATCAACCTGCACTCGCCGCTGCTGGGCGGCTTCTTTGGCCGGCACTTCCTGTACGACTCGGCCAACCCCTACCCACAGGCCATCGCCCTGGCCAAAGCGGTTGGCCGGCCGGTGAAGCTTATCTGGAGCCGCGAAGAGGAATTTCTGCGCGATGTGCTGCGCCCGGTTGCAGTGGTGAAGTTCCGCGCCGGGCTGGATGCCGACGGCATGCCGGTGGCCCTCGACGCAGTAAGCGCCACCGAAGGCCCGACCGAGGCCCTTGCTGGCAAACAAGGGGAAAAGATCGACCCGACTGCACTGGAGGGACTGTCAGGCAAGTCCTACGCCATCGCCAACAAGCGCATCGCCCAGATCTACGTCAAAGGCCCGGCCATGCTCGGCTACTGGCGCTCGGTGGGCAACTCGTTGAACGACTTCTTCTATGAATCATTCCTTGATGAACTGGCTGACAAAGGCGGCAAGGACCCGTTCGAACTGCGTATGCACCTGCTGCGCGACAACCCGCGCCTGACCAACCTGCTGAACGCGGTCGCCGAGCTGTCCGGTGGCTGGAAACGCGGGCCGTTCACCGCCGAGGATGGCAGCAAACGGGCACGCGGCGTGGCCATGGCCTCACCGTTCGGCTCGGAGGCGGCAGTCATCGCCGAGGTATCGATCGAGAACGGCCAGGTCAAGGTGCACGACATCTGGCAAGCCATCGACCCGGGCAGCATCGTCAACCCGGCGATCATCGAACACCAGGTCAACGGCGCGGTTGCCCTTGGCCTGTCGCAGACGCTGGTGGAAGAAGCCGTATACGTGGAGGGTATGCCGCGTGCGCGCAACTACGACCTGTACCCGATCCTGCCCCCCTCGCGCATGGCGCGGGTGCATGTGCGCATTGTCGAAAGTGGGGCGAAGATGGGCGGTATCGGTGAGCCACCGCTACCCGCCGTGGCCCCGGCAGTGGCCAACGCGGTCGCGCAGCTTACCGGTCAGCGCGTACGCAGCTTGCCACTGAGCCGCCATACCTTCAGCTGACTGCACAAGGGACGCCCCATGACCCATCGTTTCGCAAGGACCGCTGGTTGGCTGGCGCTGCCGTGCCTGGTCGCGGCAGGCCTGCTGGCCTGGTATGTCACCCGCGAGCCGGCCTCGCCGTTTGCCGACGCGCAGGCCACTGCCGCTGACCCGGCACTGATCAGCCGCGGCGAGTACGTGGCCCGCCTCAGCGACTGCGTGGCCTGCCACAGCCTGCCAGAAGGCAAACCGTTCGCGGGTGGGCTGGAAATGGCCACCCCGCTGGGGGCCATCCACGCCACCAACATCACCCCTGATCGCGACAGCGGTATCGGCAGTTACAGCCTGGCCGATTTCGACCGCGCCGTACGCCAGGGTGTCGCGCCCGGTGGCCGGCGGCTGTACCCGGCCATGCCCTACCCGTCCTACGCCAAGCTCAGCGATGATGATGTAAGGGCGTTGTATGCGTTCTTCATGCACGGCGTGCAACCCGCCCGGCAGGCTAACCTGGCCAGCGACATCCCCTGGCCGCTGAACCTGCGCTGGCCCATTGCCGTGTGGAATGGCCTGTTCGCCGCCACTACGCCCTACGCCGACAAGCCCGGGCAGGATGCAGTGTGGAACCGGGGTGCCTACATCGTCCAGGGCCCCGGCCACTGCGGAAGCTGCCACACCCCACGCGGCCTGGCTTTCAACGAAAAAGCCCTGGATGAAGGCGGGAAACCGTACCTGGCCGGCGCCCTGCTCGACGGCTGGTACGCACCGAGCCTGCGCGCCGACCACAACACCGGGCTGGGGCGCTGGAGCGAGGCAGAAATCGTGCAGTTCCTGAAAACCGGGCGCAACCGGCATGCCGTGGTATTCGGCTCGATGACCGAGGCGTTCAACAACTCCACGCAGTTCATGCATGACGATGACCTGGCCGCCATTGCCCACTACCTGAAATCACTGCCCGGCGACCCACAGCGTGACGGCGCGCCATGGCAGTACCAGGCCGAATCGGCAGCGGCACGGCTCGACAGCCCGGGGGCGCACACCTATGTGACCCACTGCGCGTCTTGCCACGGTCTGGACGGCAAAGGCCAGGCCGAATGGATGCCGCCATTGGCTGGCGCCACCTCGGCACTGGCCAGGGAAAACGCCTCGGCGATCAATATCACCCTCAATGGTTCGCAGCGGGTGGTGGCTGCCGGTGTGCCGGATGCCTATCGCATGCCGGCTTTCCGCGCGCAGTTGAGTGACCAGGACATTGCCGAGGTGCTGACCTTCGTGCGTACGGCCTGGGGCAACCAGGGGGGGGCGGTGGATGCGCAGGCGGTAGGCAAGCTGCGTGGTCATACCGACCCGGCCAGCAGCAGCCCGATCATCTTGCATATGCGCTGATTTGCCGTGGTTCATGCACCGGCCTCTTCGCGGGCACGCCCGCTCCCACAGGAAACACGCCGCTCAGGAAATTTGTACAGTACCTGTGGGAGCGGGTTTACCCGCGAAGAGGCCAGCACAGCCACCCTTGAACATCAGGTTGAATGGAACCCCATGGAAAGCATTGATCTGTTGGTTTTGCGCACCACCCGAGACTGGCTCGCCGGCGGCCATCGCGCCCTGCTGGCTACGGTCGCCCGCACCTGGGGCTCCTCCCCTCGCCCGGTCGGCTCGATGATGGCCTTGCGCAGCGACGGCCGCGTGGTCGGCAGTGTCTCTGGCGGCTGCATCGAAGACGATCTCATCCACCGTTACACCAGTGCCTACGGCGGCCCCGCCATGCCTACCGGCCAGCCCCAGGTGGTGCGCTATGGCGTCAGCGCCGACGAGGCCCACCGCTTTGGCCTGCCCTGCGGCGGCACCCTGGAACTGGTGCTGGAATCCGCCCCCTCACTGGCGCACCTGGACCAGCTGCTGGCCTGCCTCGACCGCGGAAACCTGGTGCGCCGTGAGCTGAACCTGAGCAACGGTGAAGCCCGCCTCACCGCGACCGACACGCCTGAACTGTTCAGCTTCGATGGCCAGCGCATGCTCAATACCCTTGGCCCGGGCTACCGCCTGCTACTGATAGGTGCCGGTGCCCTGGCCGAATACCTCGCCACCATGGCCCTGTTCAACGGCTTCAACGTTTCGCTGTGCGACCCGCGCCCGGAGTACACGGCAGGCTGGACCATCGCCGGGGTCAACCTGCTGCCCGGCATGCCGGACGACGTCGTCCGCGCCTTTGCCGCAGATGTTCGCAGCGCCATCGTCGCCGTCAGCCATGACCCCAAGCTGGACGACCTGGCCCTGCTCGAAGCCTTGCACAGCCCTGCGTTCTACATTGGCGCCATCGGCTCGCGGCGCAACAGCCAGCTGCGCCGCGAACGGCTGATGGAGCACTTCGGTGAAAGCGAAGCTTCGCTGCAGCGCCTGCACGGCCCGATTGGCATCTACATTGGTAGCAAGACCCCAGCCGAAATCGCCGTCAGTGTCATGGCCGAAATCCTTGCCGCAAAAAACGACGTCACCCTGCCCCGTGCGGTCAACGTGTCCCAGGCGAAGGAAGCGCAACAACTGGCACGGCCCCTGTAGGGGCGTACCAGGGCTGTTACTGCCACCGCTCCAGGTTCTGCTGCAGCAGTTGCTCAGGCAACGCCCCGCCAACGATTTTCGCCATCTCCCGCGCCAGCGCCTCACGCAGCTGCGGCTTGTTGCAGGGCGATTCATGTGACATCGCCAGGTACAACCCTTCGCTGGACACCGGCGGCTGCAACACCTGCACGGTATCGGTGATCCCCAACGTACGCGCCAGCGCCATCCCGGGGTACTGCTCGTAGACCACGTAGTCACTGCGCTTGTGCATCAGCTTCTCGAACGCCTGCCGGGCGCCGGGCACCGCTTCGAGGGTGAGGTTGGCCTCGGCGTATTCATCAAACTGCTGGCCATGGCTGTTGCTGACCAGGGTGCCGCCCTTGCGGCCCTTGAGGTCGGCCCATTGCTGGTAGGCGAAGGCATTGTCCCGGCGCACCCATACTACGCTGGGGGTGTGCAGGAATGGCGGGGCGATAAAGTCCATCTGTTGCCGGCGGGCCTCGGTCATAAAATACCCGGCCATCAAGTCAATCCGCCCGGTGCGCACTTCTTCCTGCGCACGCGACCACGGCCCAACGTAAACAAACTCGATGTCCAGCCCCAGTTGCTCGCCCAGGTACTTGAGCAGATCGGCGTTGGCACCGATCAGTTGCTGGGGGTTTTGCGGGTCGCGCCACAGGTAAGGGGGGTATTCAGGGTTACCGGTAGCCGTCAGCCGCCGGCATGGCTCGTCGGCTGCGCCTGCCAAGGGCAGCAACAGGCAAGGCAACAGCAGCAAGGCTTTGCGCAGGCAACGCTCGATCATCTACAACCCTCGGCACATGTAACATCCGGCGACCCGGCGTGGCGGCCAAAGGCTGCCACATCTTGTGCTCGACCGCAGCATTCATCTGCGCGTGCTGTAGACAGTCTGGACCATGCGCGGCTGGCAGGTTGTCCTTTCATCGGCCGGAAAAAACAGGCCGGCAAAAACCTTTGCCGGCCATACCGCCAACGATGGGCGATTACTCCTCGCACATGACCTTGAAAACCGCAACAACTGTCAGAACAGCGGCAGTAGAGGACCTGTTCGCGGACAAGCCCGCGAACAGGCCAGTACAGGTAAACCGATCAGGCAAGCACGCCTATCTGCCATGGGCAGAACTCATCCTCACCCAGGCCATTGAGCTCGCTCTTGGTCGCCTCTCCCGAAGCATGCGCCAGCAAACGCTCGAAGATCTCCTGGCCCATTTCGGCAATGGTCTTGTCGCCGTCGATGATCTGCCCGCAGTTGATGTCCATGTCGTCGCTCATGCGCTGGTACATGGGCGAGTTGCTGGCCAGCTTGAAAGTCGGCGCCGGCACTGAGCCGAAGCAGGAGCCACGGCCAGTGGTGAAGGCGATCAGATTGGCGCCGCCGGCGATCTGGCCGGTGGCCGAGACCGGGTCGTAGCCGGGGGTGTCCATGAACACCAGGCCGTGGGTTCTCACCGGGTGGGCGTACTCGTACACATCCATCAGCGGCGCATTACCGCCCTTCTTCGCGCCACCCAGGGATTTTTCCAGCACGTTGGCCAGGCCGCCGGCGTTGTTGCCGGGGCTGACGCGGCCATTGATCTGGGTATCGCGGCCGCGGTTGTACTCCAGCCACCATTCGATGCGCTCGATCAGCTTGCGGCCCACAACCGGGGTGGCGGCGCGGGCGGTCAGGGTGTGCTCGACGCCGAAGATTTCCGAAGTTTCCGAAAGGATCGCGGTGCCACCATGGCGCACCAGGATGTCCACCGCCGCGCCCAGCGCCGGGTTGGCCGAGAGGCCGGAGAAACCATCAGAACCGCCGCACTGCATGCCGATCATCAAGTGCTCGGCGGACACCGGTTGGCGCCGAGCCTGATCGGCCTGAGGCAGCATGCCTTCGATCAGCGCAATACCCTGGTCGGTGGCGCTCTTCACCCCGCCGACGTCCTGGATCACCAGCTTCTTCAGCATGTCGCCTTCCACCAGCCCTTCCTGCTCGAAGAAGCCGTGGATGTTGTTGCGCTCGCAGCCCAGGGCGATAACCACCGCACCTACGGTGTTAGGGTGCTTGATGTAGCCACCGATAGTGCGGCGCAGCAGGTTCATCGGCTCGCCGGTCATTTCCATGCCGCAGCCGATTTCGTGCACGTAGGGCACCACCCCGTCGATGTGCGGGAAGCCGGCCAGGCGGCGCTCGTCGAAGTGGTTGGCGATCTTGCGCGCCACGGTCGCACCGCAGTTACCGACCACGAAGACACCCAGGTAGTTACGGGTGGCCACTCGACCGTCGTCGCGGACGATGCCCTGGAACGTGGCACGCTGCTCTAGCGGGAGCATGTCGGTAGGCACATAGTCCAGGCCGTAGCGATAGTCGCGGTCGGTTTCACCAAAGGCGATGTTGTGGCTGTGCATCCAGGTGCCTGGCGGCAGGTCTTCGCTGGCATAGCCGATCACTGTGTTGTACTTGAGTACCGGCTCGCCCTTGGCGATCAGCCGGGCAGCGACCTTGTGCCCCAGCGGCACCGGCTGCAGAGTAGTCACACCTTCACCGGGGATGGCGGTGCCGGCGGGGATTTCGACGCGCGCGACAACCACGTTGTCAGCGGCATCGAGGCGAATGACGGGGCTCACTTCACGGTGACTCATGGTGTTTTCCTATGGGTATGTCATACACGGCGATGGCGACAGAAGCGCCACCGCCGAGGCTTGCTCAGGGGCGTTTGCCGAATTCGACGCTGTTCTGGGTCCAGGCCAGGGCCTGTTCACTGAGCGAGAAACCCAGTCCTGGACGATTGGGTACCCACATGCGCCCTTCACGCAGCTCCAGGCGCTCATTGAACATCGGCTCAAGCCATTCGAAGTGCTCCAGCCATGGCTCTTCCGGGTAGGCCGCGGCCAGGTGAAGGTGGATCTCCATGGCGAAGTGCGGCGCCAGCTTCAGGCCCTTGAAACTGGCCAGGCTCATGATCTGCAGGAAGGGCGTGATACCGCCGACCCGCGGCGCATCGGGCTGGACGAAATCGCAGGCGTTGGCGGTGATCAGCTGGGCGTGCTCGTTGAAGCTGGTGAGCATCTCGCCGGTGGCAATGGCGGTGTCCAGCGACGCGGCCAGGGCGGCGTGGCCTTCCACGTCGGCGCTGTCCAGCGGCTCTTCGATCCAGGTCAGGTCGAACTGTTCAAGTTTGCGGCAGAAGCGCTGGGCGGTCACCCGGTCCCATTGTTGGTTGGCGTCGACCATCAGCGGGAAGCCTTCGCCCAGCTGCTCGCGTACCGCCTGCACACGTTTGAAATCGATGCTGGTGTCTGGCTGGCCAACCTTGATCTTGATGCCGCCGATGCCGTTGCCGCGGGAGGTCTCGAGGTTATCCAGGACCTTCTCGAGCGGCGTCGACAGGTAGCCGCCGGAGGTGTTGTAGCACTGCACCGAATCGCGGTGAGCACCGAGCAGCTTGGCCAGTGGCAGGCCAGCACGCTTGGCTTTCAAGTCCCACAGGGCGATGTCGAACGGCGCGATGGCCTGGGTGGTGAGACCGCTGCGGCCCATCGACGCGCCGGCCCAGAGCAGCTTGTTGTAGAGTTTGGCGATATCGTTGGGATCCTCCCCGAGCAGCGTCGGGGCGATTTCCTGGGCATGGGCGTACATACCAGGGCCACCGGCGCGCTTGGAGTAGCCGAAACCGATGCCTTCATGGCCCTCGCGGGTGCGGATCTCGGCGAAGATGAAGGCAATCTCGGTCAGCGGCTTCTGCCGCCCGGTCAGCACCTTGGCATCGCTGATCGGCGCCCCCAGTGGCAGCACGGTGTAGGACAGCTTGATCCAGGCAATGCTGTCGGTGGTCGCTGGCCCGGGTTGCAGGGCGGCGACTTTCGGGTCGATGTCGACGTTACTTTCGATCATGTTGTAGTCCTTGTTATCGCTGGGCAATGGAAGATTTGCCGGTCAGGTCGGACAGATGCAGGCGCTGTATGCGACCGACGATGACCAGGTAGGAAAACGCAGCAAGCAGGCCGTGTGCGCCGACGTAAATCAGTGCGCTGCTGAACGAGCCGCTTGAGTGCAGCAAGTAGCCAATGACCACGGGGGTTACGATGCCGGCAGTGTTACCCAGGGCGTTGAACACCCCGCCGGTCATGCCGATCATTTCCCGCGGGGCGGTGTCGGCTACCACGCTGAAGCCGAGGTTGCCGAAGCCCTTGCCGAAGAACGCCAGGCTCATCACCGCAATCACTAACCACTGGGCGTCGACGTAGTTGCACAGCATCATGGTCGAGCTCAGCAGCACGCCTGTGATGATCGGGGTCTTACGGGCGATGCTCAGGGACTTGGTGCGGCGCAACAGGTAGTCGGAGAAGAAGCCCGACGACACTGCACCGATCAGCCCGCACATGGCCGGGATCGAAGCCACCAGGCCGGCCTGAAGGATGTCGAATCCACGCTCCTTGACCAGATAGATGGGGAACCAGGTGACATAGAACCAGGTGACCGCGCTGACGCAGTACTGGCTGATGAACATGCCCAACAGCATGCGGCTCTTAAACAGCAAGCCCACTTCGGCCAGCGAACTGCGGCGCTTTTCCTTGGGCAGCGCGGCCTGGGCTTCGAGGTCGACCAGTGCTTCGCCTTTGCGCAGGTAATCCAGCTCTTCGCCGTTCATTTTTGGGTGGCTGACTGGCAGGTAATAATTTTTCCACCAGATCGCGGCAACGCCGAAACCGACGGTGCCCATGACGATGAACACGTACTCCCAGCCGAAGGCGTAGCAAAGCCAACCCATGAAGGGAGTGAAGAACGCCAGCGAGATGTATTGCGCGCTGTTGAAGATCGCCCCGGCCATACCCCGCTCCGTCGACGGGAACCAGGACGCGATTACTCGTGTAGATGCCGGTCCTACGGGGGCCTCGGCCATGCCCAAGAGAAAACGCAGGGCCAGCAACAGCGGCACGATCATCCCGACGAAATGGACCAGACCCATGCACACCGTGAACACCGACCAGACGCAAATGGCCAGCGCCATGGTTTTCTTGGAACCGAAACGGTCAGCCAGCCAACCCGACGGGATCAGGCAGATCACGTAGGCCCAACTGAAGATGGAAAACAGGTAGCCCATTTCCACCGAGCTGATGCCAAGCTCCTTGCTCATATCTGAACCGGCCACCGACAGCGCAGCGCGATCCCCGCTGCTAAGCGCGAGGACCATGGTGATCAAAGCCAGGATCAGATAGCGATAACGGGTGGCCGTGCTGGACGCGGCCACGGCGCCAGGAGCAGGCCCAGCGGCGTATGTGTCATGGTTGTGCATCGCGGTTGCCTCATTGTTTTTATTGGCGTCGTACAGAGCCTTGCACCGGCGCCTGCTTTGAATTCTGTCAGCTGGCAGCCCTTTGCCGGGCTGCCTCAGACCAATGACAGCGCTATCAAATGACAGCGCTGTCATTTATCCTAGGCCTGAGCTAGCGGGCTTTGCAAATCGCAAATGAAGGTGAATTCCCATGCTTTGGGAATACGCAGGAAGTGCAAAAAAGCGCGACCATTCCGGTAGAATTGGCAACACGCTCAAAGCTCCTGCGCAGAGGCCCTCGATGCTGGAAACGCCCGCTACCGTCGCTGATCCCAAGCCCCTTATCGCCACCCCTGCCACTCTTGATGACGTGGCGAAAATGGCCAAGGTGTCGCCGATCACTGTTTCCCGGGTGATCAACCGGCCGGAACTGGTGTCGGAAAAAACCCAGAAAAAAGTGCGCAACGCCATCCGCAAGACCGGCTACGTGCCCAACATGCTCGCGGGTGCGCTGGTCTCGCAGCGTAGCCGGCTGGTCATCGTGGTGGTGCCTAACCTGGCCAATCGCGCTTTCGTCGACACCATCACCGAACTGGGCAAGCGCCTGGCAGCGGCGCGTTACCAACTGCTGCTGAGCCAGTCGGACCTCAACGAAAGCCATGAATCCGAACTGATCGACACGATCCTCGCCCGCCGCCCAGATGGCATCGTCCTCACCCGCCACCTGCAAAGCGATGCCGCGCGGGAAAAACTGCTGATCCGTGGCATACCCGTGGTTGAGACCTGGGAACTGACCGAGCGGCCGATCGACACGGTGGTGGGGTTTTCCCATGAGGCCGTTGGCCGTGCCATGGCAGAACACATCATCGAGCGCGGCCATCGTCGGGTCGGCCTGGTGTGGAGCGATGACGACCGTGCCAACCGACGCCGCCAGGCGTGTGTGGCCTGCTTGCAACAAGCGGGTGTCGAGATTGTTGCCTGCGAGTTGCAGTCGGCTCCGGTGAACATGGGCCACGGTCGCCAGGCCATGGCCCGCCTGCTGGCCGCCAATGTGAAAATGGACGCGGTGATCTGCAGCATTGACCTGTTGGCGCAGGGCGCCATGGCCGAAGCCCAGGCCCAGGGGTTGCAAATCCCGACGAATATCGCCGTGATGGGCTTCGGCGACCTGGAGTTCGCCGCCCACACCCACCCGCGCCTGAGCACGGTGAGCATTGACGGCGAGCGCATCGGCCTGCGTACTGCCGAGCTGCTGTTGCAACGCATGGATGGCAGCCTGGGGCGCGGCCAATGCGTGGAGGATGTCGGATTCCGCCTGGTGGTGCGCGAAAGTACCTGAATGTATCAGCCTTGCGCCCAGCGCTGCAGTTGCGCGGCCATGCGCACCCAGGCCTGCTCGACCTCGGCCACGCCGAACGCCCGCAGGCTGGAATGCACCATCCCCTCGCCCACCCACAGCTCGGCAGGCACCCCATGTGCCGAAAGCGCGTGGTAATAGTCGATGCCGTGGTCACACAGTGGATCGACCCGTGCGACCACCACCAGCGCCGGCGCTAACCCGGCAAAGTCATCAGCCTCCAGTGGCATGGCACAGGGGTCGGTACGCTCGGCCTCGTTGGGAACAAAACCTTGCAGCGACTGCATCAGCCCAGCCACCGTCAACAGGGGTGCTTGCGCATGCTCCTGCATCGACGGCAGGTGCTGGCTGGCCGTGAGCACCGGGTAGGCCAGCAACTGGCCCAAGGGCTGCGCTTGGCCAGCATTGAGCAGTGCCCTGCACAGCCCCGCTGCCAAGGTGCCGCCAGCGCTGTCGCCAGCGACCATGAGCGTGGTCTGGCTAAGGTTGGCGTGGACTTTGCCGGTTCGCAGTGCCGCCCACGCCTTCAAGCAATCCTCCAGGGGTGCGGGGTAGGCATATTCGGGGGCGAGGCGGTATTCGACTGCGACGATGGCCAACCGAACCCGTTGCGCCAAGGTGTAGGCAAACCAGTCGTGGGTGTCGAGATTGCCCAGGTCCCAGCCGCCGCCGTGGATGTACAGCAGCGTTGCCCAGCCACCTTCGGGCGCCCGACCAGCGGGTTGATAGCAGCGAACGCGCAGGCCCTGCAAGTCGATGTCCTCGATGCGCCAGCCTTCAGGCGGTGGCGGGGTGCAATGGCGGCAAGCTTGGAGGAATGCTGAGCGCCGGGCGCCCAGGCTTCTGTCGCCCGGGGTGAAGCGTTTGCTGTTGTCGATATAGGCCTGCATGGCAGGGTCCAAGGGCTGGAGCATTGGTGTCCTCCTGGGGATGTGTGAAGGGGGGGATGATTCTCCGCGGACCTGGTCGCTGTACGACCGCTCCCACAGGGCTGCAAAGCAGCCCCAGGCCAAAGACTCAAAACAGCGGCAAGGTGTAGGCAATGATCACGCGGTTCTCGTCGCGCCGCCCGGTCGCATCCCCGCGCAGTTCAACGTTGCGCCAGCGCAACGCCAGGTTCTTCAGCGGCCCGCTCTGGATCACGTACGTGACATCAAGATTGCGCTCCCACTCACTGCCTTCCTCCCCCGCCACCTTGAAGTTGTCCCCGCGCACATAACGGGCGAACGCCGTCAGCCCCGGCACGCCCAACGCTGCAAAATCCACATCGTAACGCAGCTGCCAGGAGCGCTCCTGCGCACGGTCGAACCGCAGCACCTGCACGGCATTAGCAACCCCCGGCAGGTCGGTGTCATGGATGAACGGCAGGGCACTGTCGCCAGCGTTGTACTGGTAACCGAGGCGCAACGTCTGCGCCCGCAGGTTGGCACTGAGCATGGCCGAGGTCATGCGGCTGTCCAGAGTGCCGGCCTTCTCGCTACCAGACTCGCCAGTGTCGAGGTAGTTGAGGGTGCCAGACAGGTTCCAGTCACCTGCCTTGAAGCCTTGGGTAGCGGTGTACAGCGTCTGCTGGTAGACGTCCTGTAAACGGCCGCTCCACAACCCCAGCGAGGTCTGCGGGGTGGCGCGCCAGGTGCCGCCCAGGTAGTCGAAGCGGTCGCTGAACACGCTGTAGTAGTTGCCCACCTGGATATCACGGGCACCGGCAAACTCGCGCTGGTTGACCTTGCGCATCTGGCCCAGGCCAATGTCGATGTTGTCCAGCTCACGGATATCGAGCATGGCCCCTTCGAAAAACTGGGGCAGCAAACGGGCGTCGCCTGAGCTGACCAGCGGGATTTTGGGGAACAGCCCGCCCACTTTCAGCTCGCTCTTCGAGTACTTGAGCTTGAACGCTGCTGTGGCTTCGGAGTACTCATCGACCGAGCGGGGGTCGGCATTGCGCGGCCCGCCCGCACGGTCATAGGCACCGGGCAGCAAAGCAGTGCCGCTGCGTGAAGGCGATGAATCGAGCTTCAAGCCAAGCCCCGCGTACACATCCACGCCCACCCCGACCGTGGTGTCGGTGTAGCCGGAATCACCCTTGAGAATGAAGCCCTGAGCCCACTCCTCCAGCTTGGACTGGGCCGGCTTGGTCGAGTCGCGCAGATCGTGGTTGTAGTAGAAGTTGCGAAAGGTCAGGTTGGCCTTGCTGTCGTCCAGAAAGGCTGCCTGGGCACAGAGAGGCACCAGGCCCAGCAGCAGCGACAACGGTTTTGCAGCGCGAGCGAAGCCCGCTCCAGTCGAGGAGTGTTTCATTGTTGTTGTTCTCTTTATGGTTTGTGTCGGGTACAGCGGTCGGGCAGTAACTCAGCGTCCTTGCCAGGTGAAATCGAGGGATGCCTGCAGGCGTTGGCCGGGGGCCAGCTCATGGGTACCGGTCTGCTCCCAACTGTCCCGCGGCTGATTGAACGCATCGGCCAGGTGCGAAACCGGCTCCAGGCACAGGTAGGGGCTGCCGGCAGGGGCGAAGGCAACAAAATGGCTCAGCGGCCCGCTAGCCTGCAGGCACAGGCTGCCGCTGGTGTAGTCGAGCTGCAACTGACCATCCCAGCACGACTGGTAGTGCGCCAGCCCCTGGGCGCCGTCGGTATCGATCAACAGCGCTTGGGTCATCTCCCGGAAATCACCGGTGGCCAGATACTGGTCGTCGATTTGCCATTCGCGGCCTGCGTGGTAACGGACCGTCATGCCGGGGTGACGCTTGAAGTAAGGGTGCAGCCCCAGCCCTGCGGGCATCGGTGTCTCCCCCCGATTGACCAGCGCCAGCTCGATGCGCAGCCGCTTGCCGTCAAGCACGAAACGTTGCTCAGCCCGGAATGCCCAGGGCCAGTGTTCGCCCTGGTAGTCGCAGGCGAGGGTCAGCCATTGCCCCCCCTCCTCCACTACCTGCCACGGCACGGCATGAGCCACGCCGTGCAAGGTGTGCGGCTGCGCGGCGGGGTGCGCTGGCAAAGCGTAATCGCGGCCCCCGAAATGCAGGCGGGCATTGCGGATACGGTTGGAGTACGGCATCAGCGGATAAGCACCGGCCCGGGGCCAGTCCAGCGGGTCGAACGACCCGACAGCAATCGGCAGCAACAGGTCGAGCCCGTCCGCACGCAGGTGGGCGATACGCCCGCCCCAGGTCGGAAGCAGGCCAAGTGACCAGGTGGCATTGCTCAGCAGCAAGGGTTGCATGGAACCTCCTGTGCCCTTTTCCGGGCACGGCATGGCCCTGCCGCTGCGCCGGAGCGCAGCGGTGGGAAGCTCAACGGGTGATGAAGTAGGCTTAGCGGCGGAAGCGCTCGGCCACGGCAAGGTCAATGTCCAGGCCCAGGCCCGGCCCCTGCGGGATTTGCAGCTGATTGCCCTGACGCAACTGTTCCACCGGGTACAGCCAGCCGGCCGGTTCGACGAACAGGTATTCCACTTGCGGCACCCGTGGCTGCACCGCAGCCAGGTGCAAGGTGGCGACCAGCCCGGGGCCAAAGTACGGACAATGCGGCAGCACGACCGCGTCATGCCGCTCGGCCAGTGCAGCAATGCGCAAGCACTCTGAAATACCGCCGACCTTGGTCACGCTGGGCTGGATCGAGTCCACCGCACCGGCCAGCAGGGCTTGCTCGAACTGCACCGCCGTGCACCAGTTCTCGCCCGCCGATAAAGGCACGCCATGCCCGCGCAGGTTGGCCAGGGTAGCGAAGTCCTCGGGCGGGAAGATCGGCTCTTCCAGCCAGGCCAACTGCAGCTCGGACAACCGCGGCAGCCATTCGCGCGTATCGGCCACGCTCCAGCTGCAGTTCACATCGGTGGCCAACGGCACATCGAAGCCAATAGCCCGGCGGCAGGCGGCAACTTCCGGCACCGTCACTTCATGCAGTTTGATATCGCGAAAGCCCATCGCGAGGGCCTTTTCACAGATTACCGGGGCAACCTCGTCGTCGGCGTAACGCACCAGACTGGCATAAGCTGCCACCTGCTCGCGCCGGGCCTGGCCGAGCAGTTTGTGCAACGGCACGCCTTCGCGGCGTGCCGCCAGATCCCACAGGGCAATATCGACCCCGGAGATGGCGAACATCGTCACCCCATAGCGGCCGAACAGGTGCAGGCGCAGCTGCAGCTCGCGGTTGAACGCGGCGATATCATCCACCTGCCGCCCCGCCAGCAAAGGTGTAATCAGGCGGTCGATCAGGGCCTTGGTGGCATCAGCGACGAAATAGCCGAAAGCTTCACCCCACCCGACGTTGCCGTGCTCGTCCTCCAGGCGAATCAGCACGTTTTCCAGGGTGTGCCAGGTGGTCGGGGTGATGCCTTGGCCTTTGCCGCCATCGTGAAAGGGAATTTCGACGATTTGCGTATCGATACGGACGATTTTCATGCTTGCTCCAGCACACTGGCCAAAGGAACGCCGGCGTAGGCGCCGCCCACATGATCGCGACCGGAACCAACCGCTGCCATGGCCTCATAGGCGAGGAAATTATCTGCCAGGTTATCGGCCGCATTGTCCTGCGGCCGGTAACCCAGTTCGCGCGCGCGGCGGTTGTGGAAGAAGGCGTCTGGGCATTCCGACACACCGTAGACGATGTCGTGACGCACCTGCGGGTGCTCCAGGCCGATCAGCACCAACTGGGCCAGGTCGCGGGCGCTGGTCCACAAGCGCAGGCGGCGGGCATCGGCCACCTTGGCATCGGCATTACCAATGCGCACGATGAAGGTGGCCAGCTCGCTGCGCTGCGAGAAGGTCGCGCAAGCCGCCTCGCCAAACACTTTGCTCAGGGCGTAGTAGCTGTCCGGTGCTACCGGGCTGTCATCGAAGTGGGTCGCTGCCTCGCTGTGGTACTGGCCAAGCACATGGTGGCTGCTGGCGAACACAAAACGCTTGGCGCCGGCGCGCTGGGCAGCTTCCAGCAGGTACAGGGTGGCGTGGTAGTTGGGCTCCACGGTGCTCTGGAACTGGATATCAGTGCCGTGGGCACAGGCCAGGTGCAGCACCGCATCGACCCCTTGCGCTGCCTGGCGGACAAAGGCCGGGTCGGTCAGGTCGCCGACCAGCACGGTTTCCCCGGCAGCCAGGTCGGTGACGGGGCGACGGTCCAGCAGGCGCAGGTTGAAGCGTTCGCGCAAGTAAGGGCGCAGAGCGGTTCCAACGATACCGGCGGCGCCGGTGACAAGTAGCGTAGGCATAGCGAATTCCCGAAAAACAAAGGTGGTGCAAAGGGCCTGGCGGCATTCCGCCGCCAGGCGTGCGCGCAGCTTAGGCGGTGGCGGCCACGGCGGCCTGCTTGGCCGGCTTCTGGCCGACGAACAAGGCAACGATGAGCGCTCCCAGGATACCCAGGGCCGCCGCCAGTCCGAAGCCGCTGGCGTAAGTGCCGGTGGACTGGATGATGAAGCCGGTCACGGTGGGCGCGACGATGCCGCTGAGGTTGGCAAGCCCATGCATGAAGCCACCTGCGGTTCCCACCTGATGATCCGGTACGGCATCCTGGATCAGCGACCAGTAGGCCGGTGCGGTCAGCATCAGGAAGCCGATGGCCACGGTCATCACCGCCACGGTGCTGGTCACGCTCTGCACCTGGCCGGTCAGCCCGATGCACACGGCGGCGATCAGCAGGCAGGTCACCAGCACCACCTTGCGCGAGAACAACTGCTTGCCGGTGCGCTTGAACACCCAGTCGATCAGCAGGCCACCACAGATGAACCCCACCGTCCCCACCAGCCACGGCAGCGCAGTGACGATGCTCATGGCCTTCAGGTCGATACCCTTGGCGTCAATCAGGTAGCTGGGGAACCAGGTCATGAAGAAATAGAGGATGTAGTTGTAGCAGAACAGCGACACACCGGTGACCAGCACCGAACGCTGCAGGATAATCTGCAGCACCGGCGTGCGTGGCGCGTCCGCCACCGCAGTGACCGGTACCTCGCGGCCCTCGTTGATCAGCGCCAGCTCTTCGGCTGACACCAGCGGGTGCTCCTTGGGCGTTGACGCTGCCATGCGCCACCAGACGACGGCCCACAGCACGCCGATCACGGCGATCACCACGAAGGCCACGCGCCAACCCAGCCAGAGGGCGAGAAAGCCTACGATCGGGCCGGCCAGGGCGCCACCCAGCGGGCCGCCGGCCTGGTTGATGCCGATGGCGCGGGCGCGCTCCTTGATCGGGAACCAGCTGTTTACGGTCTTGTTGGCGGTGGTGGACACCGGCCCTTCGCCCACGCCAAACAGTGCACGCACGATCAGCAACGACCAGAAATTGAACGCCAGTGCGGTGGAACCGCACAGCACCGACCAAAAGCCCATCGACCAGGTCAGCACGCGCTTGGGTCCGAAGCGGTCGGCCAGGTAGCCACCCACAAAGCAGAACAGCGCATAGCCGAAGAAGAAGCTGCTGAAGATCATGCCCTTCTCGGCCGGCGTGAGGTGGTACTCCTGGGTAATGAAGGGCATGGCGATCGACAAGGCAGCGCGATCGACATAGTTGATGATCATGGCCAGAAACAACATGGTCAGGATCGTCCAGCGATAATTCTTTTTCTTGTTCATGTACGACTCCGCCCGGCACCGGTGATGCCAGATCTTTTTTGTTATAGCGCCTGGCCCCAGCCAGTGGGCCAAGTGCTGATCAGGGGTCTAGACGCTGTAATCCACCGCCACCCACTCGAAGTACTGCTTGAGGTCGGCGACCAGGGCCTGGTGCGCCGGGTGTGGCAGGTAACGCTTTACCGCATCGGCATCGTCAAAGCTGGACTCGAGGATGTAGTCCCAGCAGATCGGCCGGTCCAGCTCGTTGGCGGCGACCCTCCAGTCGCGGATGAAGTCGATTTGCTGCGCAAGGTCACGCATCTGCGCCACCAATGTCGCTTCCCGTTCAGGCTGCGCCTCGACGCCAGGCAGGCGGCGGAACAGCACGATATGTCGCATCATCGCCCTGCCCTCCTCAGCCCAGCACCCAGGCCGGCGCGTCCTGCAGGGCCACCGGGCGCAGGAATCGCTCGATGGCGGCATAGCCCACCGAGGTGCTCTGCGGGGCGGTGGACGACGGCCACGGGCCACCGTGCTGCTGGGCGTGGCACACGGCAACGCCAGTCGGCACGCCCGTGAACAGCACGCGCCCGGACACACGTTGGGCAGCACGCAGCAGTTGGCGATTGTCTTCGCTTTCGGCGTCCAGGCCCCACAGCGTGGTAGTCAAGGTGCCTCCCACGGCGTCGAGTACTTCGGCGACCTGGGCTACTGACTGCGCAGTGACAATCAGCGCGGCCGGGCCGAACATCTCTTCACGCAGGTGGGCGTTGGCGATGAACGCGGCGGCATCGGTGGCGAACAGGCGCGGTGCCGGGCCGGCGGCATCGGCATGCGCGGTGAACACCGGCGTGGCGTTGGCGGCCACCGTGGCGGCAGCGGCTTCGAACCCCTGCTGGATGCCCGGGGTGAGCATACGGTGCGTGGCGATCGGCGCAATGGCTTCGCCCAGTTGGGCGACGAAGCGCTGGCTGTGCGGCGAATCGAGCAGCACGATCACGCCTGGGCTGGTGCAAAACTGCCCGCAACCGAGGGTGATCGACGCCGCCAGGGTCCTGGCCAGGTTTTCGCTGTCTTTTTCCAGCGCGGCAGGCAAGGCCACTAGCGGGTTGATCGAACCCAGCTCGCCAAAGAAAGGCACAGGGCGAGCGCGCGCATTGGCCGCCTGCCACAGGGCTTTACCGCCCTGGTAGGAGCCGGTGAAAGCCACCGCTGCAATCATCGGGTGCTGCACCAGATAGGTGCCGGTGGCGCGGTCAGGCGCTTCGGCCAGGGTCAGCAGGCCTTCCGGCAGGCCCTGGGCGCGGACCACGCCAGCGGCCAGGGCGAATACGGCGCGGGACAGCTCGGGGTGACCCGAATGCGGCTTGACCACCACCGGGCAACCAGCAGCCAAGGCCGAGGCAGTATCACCGCCCAGCACCGAGAAGGCGAAGGGGAAGTTGCTGGCCGAGAACATCGCCACCGGGCCCAGTGCGCGCTGCACCCGGGTCAGGCGGGGGCGGCCGGCGGGCGGAGCGCCGGCAATGGCCTGGTCATCGACCTGGCGATACGGCACTCCGGCTTCCACTTCGCTGGCGAAGCCGCGTAGCTGGAAGGCGGTGCGCGCCACTTCGCCATTCAGGCGTGCTTCGCCCAGGCCGCTTTCGCGGTCGGCGATGGCGACCAGTTCGGCTTGTTGCTGTTCCAGGGCGGTGGCCAGGCCGCGCAACAAAGTGGCGCGCTGGGTGGCGCTGGAGTCGGCCCAGAAGTCGGCGGCGGCGGCGGACTTGGCGACAACGGCGTCGATGGCTGCAAAGCCGGGGTTTTGCGGGTTGGTCATTGAAAACTCCTTCAACATTGCGGTGCGGCCATTCGCGGGCGTGCCCGCGAAGAGGCCCGTGGCCTTATCGCGCCTTCGGCTCGAGGTGATACCCGCGGCCGACATAGTCGAAATCGACCAGTTCGTTGATCGCCACGTCTTTATCAGCAGGTGATGCGTAATAGGCACGGATCTCCTTGATCAACCCGCTCTGCTCATCGAACACGTACCACTCATCCCCGCGCAGCGCGGTGCCCAGCTTGCTTTTCCAGTGGGTCCACTCGATCACTGCTTCGTTGCTGTCGTGGCTGACCAGAATCTTCTCGATGGTCCACTGCGACCCCAGGTTCTCCACGCACCACACCCACTTGCTGGCGATGGTGTCGGCCGTGCGCCATGGAATTTCCGGTAGCCCTGACGGAAAGTAATGCACGGCGTCCGGGGTGAAGCAGGACACCAGCTTGTCGTAGTCGCCTTCGTTGCAGGCTTCGAAATAGCGACGAATCAATTGCGCATGCTTGTGCTCTGCCATGGCTCAGGCCTCCTGTTTGTCGATAATCGAAGGGATCGCCGGGCGCCCGGCCGCGACCCAGGCGTGATAGTCGGACACCGACGCCGGGCTCGGCGGGTACACGCCCCACAGCGCTTCACCCGAGGCGATGCGCATGGCCAGGTAGTTTTCGATGTCGTCCTGCACGCTGCACACCTCGGCCAGTTCTTCAGCCACGTTCGCCGGCACCACGGTCAGGCCATCTGCGTCGCCGACGATGATGTCACCCGGGTACACAGCCACGCCCGCGCACCCAATCGGCACCTGCAAATCGGCCACGTGGTGGTAGGAAATACGCGTGGTGGCAGTGATTTCACGGGCATACGCCGGTAGGCTCATGCTGGCGATTTCACTGCCGTCACGCAGGGCACCATCCGTAACGATGGCCTTGGCACCACGGGCCAGCAGGCGGGTTACCAGGATGTTGCCAGCCGAGGCGGCTGCCGGGTCGTTGCGGCTGTCGATGACCAACACATCGCCGGGTTTGATCTGCTCCACGCCCACCCATTGCAGGTTGTCGTCGTTGGGCTTGGTGGTCATGGTCGAATAAGTGTCGATGTCTTCACGGGCCGGGATGAAACGCATGGTGAAGGCACGGCCGGCGAACGGTTTGACGTCACGGGTCATGGCACGCAGGCCGACCAGCGCCGGTTGGCGGAAGCCGCGTTTGAACAACTGGGTGGTCAGCGAGCCGCTGCTGCAGGTGGCGAGCTTGGCCAGCACTTCGTCGCTGACTTCGACCTGCTTGCCGGAGACGCTCTCGTGAGCATCGGCGTAGTTGTGGATGACGGACATTGTTGTAGGTTCTCCTCGCGGGTTCATCCGATGGGCTGCAAGGGTGAATTCCCACTATGTGGGACTCATTTTCATTGCAAGCCCTGCTGAGGCTGATTCTATGGCGGAATTTCCCACGAGAAAGGGGCATTCTGTACGCTTACGCGGCCATGTTCCAAAGGGTGGGAAAACAATGAAAACGGGTGAAGGCACTGCAGCACTTGAAAAAGCCCTGGACGTGCTCCAGGCCATTGGCGCAAGCGCGAGCGGCATCAGCCAGGCCGAACTGGCCGAACAGGTGCCGCTACCACGTACCACGCTGTACCGCATCATCGCCACGCTGGTGGAGCGGGGCATGATCCGCCGCGACCCGACCCGCAAGGTCTATCGGCTGGGCTTCAACTACCTGGAAATGGTGCGCAATGCCTACCTGGAGCCCGACCTGGTGGCGGCGGCCAGCGAAGAACTGCGCGCCTTGCGCGACCTGACCGGCGAAACCTCATACCTGGCAGTGCTCGACGGTAACCAGGTGTTGTCCCTGGAGCGCTGTGAGGGCGCCCACACCCAACGCTCGGCAGCCAGCCTGGGCCAGGGCAAGCCGGTGTACTGCACGGGGCAAGGCAAGGCAATTCTCTCGGCTCTGAGGCCCTCGGCACGCGACGAAATCCTCAAAGGCCTGGTGCTGGCGCCGCTGACGCCACTGACCATCACCGACCGCCGCAGGCTGCTGGCCGAATTGCAGATCACCCAGGCCCGCGGCTACGCGCTGGACGATGAAGAAATCCGCCTGGGCATTCGCTGCGTCGCCGCGCCGATCATCGACAAGCAAGGGCAGGTACGTGGAGCCCTGAGCGTCGCTGGGCCAGCGTACCGCCTGACTCTGGAGCGCCTGACCTTGCTCGGCCCGGAGCTGGCCGAGGCGGCACGCCGGGTGGGAGAACAGCTACGCCCGGACAACGCGCCACAAGCTGGGGGCGAGATCGGCGTGCTACCTGGGCCCTGGGCATTCCACGGGGCGTTCCCGCGCTGGCATGCCGGTCAGCGGCTGTTGTACTGGGCAGACACCCTGGCACCGGCCATCCATTGCTGGGATGGCCACAGCAGCCGACTGTTGGCCCGCCTCGACCTGCCCGTACGCGGTATGGAACTGCACCCCGACGGTTTGCTGGTAGCCCAGGCTGGCGGTTGGTCGCTGATCGACTGGAACGGCCACGAACACCCCCGGCAGGATTTGCTCGGCAGTCGCCTGCTGGCACTGGCCACACACCCTTCCGGCGCGCTGTGGGCGTGTGGGAAAACGGCCAGTGGCTGCCTGATCGGCGAGCTGAGCGCCGAAGGCGAACTACGCCATGGCTGGGCGTTACCAGAGCAGGTCAGTGCCTTTCGCTGGGACGCCAAGGGCAGCGCGGTGTATGCCTTGGCACCGGAGTCTGGCGACATCTTGCTGCTGCAGCCTGGCAGCAGCAGCATGCGCAGGCTGGCCTCGCTGCCGCGGGGCGGTGGCCGACTGGGCGGCCTGGCGCTGGATGCCACCGGCGGCGTGTGGACCACCCAGCTGGACGGCTGGAGCCTGGCCCGCTTCGATGCAGACGGCAACCTGGAGCGCATGATCGGCCTGCCGGTGCCCTGCCCGACCGACCTGTGTTTTGGCGGGGAAGATGGCACCACGCTGTTCATTACCAGTGCCCGGCAAGCGCTAAAGCTGGAGGTGCTGGGCAGTGCACCCGATTCGGGGTGTTTGCTGCAGATGCGTACCAAGCCTTGAGAACGGGGCCGCGTTGCGGCCCATGGGCCTCAGGCGCCCTGCCGACGCATTGCCAGAATCGCCGCGCCAAAGCCGATAAAGGTGGTACCCACCACCCGGCTGACCCATCGTGACATCGACGGCCGGGTCAGTACACCCTTGGCCCGCGCAGCCAGTGCGGCATACAAGCTCAGCGAAGCAAGCGACAAGCCCACGAAAATCCCGGTCAGGGTCAGGAATTGCGGCAGCAGGGCCGCCCCTTGGTCGATGAACTGCGGGAACAGCGCAGTGAAGAACATGGTTGCCTTGGGGTTGGTCACCGCTGTGAGGAAAGCCGATTTGTACAACTTGAGCGGTGTGGGCCGTACCTTGACAGCACCCTCGGCAGCGCCCTGCTCCAGCATCGGGCTCTTTTTCAGCAACTGCCGCGCACCGAGGTAGAACAGATAGCCTGCCCCCAGGATCTTCACGGCGTTGAACAGTACTTCGGAACTGGCCAGCAACGCGCCCAGCCCAAGCATGGCCGCAGCCGACAGGCAGAACAGGCCCGAGCCATTGCCCAGCGACGACCAGACCGCGCTGCGTTGGCCGTGGGCCAGGCTGTTGTTGATGGCCATCAGGGTGGCGGGGCCAGGGCTGGCGATCGCGATGGCGGCGACCAGGGTAAACGCAAACAGCGAGTGAGAATCCATTTCAGGCTCGTCAAGCAGATCAAGGTAGGCCGTGCGCAGGGCACGCAGGTTCAGTCAGCATTCTGCCGCTTGGCTGCCTTCTTGGCGATAGCTTTCATCCGTGTCGCCGCACGCTGCACGGTGGCCATCTTTTCCGGGCGTTTCATGCCCCGCCATTTGCGAATTTCGTCACGGGTGCGGCCACAGCTCACGCATAGCTCGCTGTTGAGCTGGCATAACGAGACGCAGGGGTTATCGATGTCTTTGGCCATGCCACCACTCAGCCGGCCATGTCTGCCCGTGCACGTTCGGCCGCGCTGTGGAACACCTGGCGTACTTCTTCAGCCTTGGCGCTGCTGACCGACCTGGCAGCCAGCAGTTCATCGACCACACGAATGCACTGGCCCAGGGCAGTGTCCAGTTGCTCAGCGTCAGAGGCGTCAGCGATATCACCCAGATAAGGAGCGATGAGGTACACGTAACGGTCCTGCAGCTTGAGCGCTGCCAGCGCATCGAGGGCGTTCTGGAACCGATCGGCGGCGGCAGGGCTCATGCTCAATTTATCGAAATGAATCAGGCTCACACGGTCAGTGGCCATTGACGAATCTCCGTTTCCTGGTGCGGCCTGGCCCACAAGCAGCAACGCTTCTACGGTGCCCGGATGTGCAGGCCAGGGTAATGCCCACAGGTTACCAGAACGCGAGGCAGAAAGGGCCACCGCCCCCAGAACTAAAAGTATTTGGCAGGTCGCGCAATGGACGCCCCAGGACGTTTACGGGACAGGTACAGCCGTTTCAGGCACAGGATAATCGGCCGGCAATCTCCCCGCCGAGGCCGTCATCGAACTCGGTCGCCCATACAACAAGAAGCCTGCGCGTTCAGGTAAACCACAAAGGGGCCTCATCATTCATGGCAAAGGAACACATCATCGAAACACTCGACCTTGGCGTGACAGACCCCTCGAAAACCGCAGAAGCCCGCCAGGACCGGCATTTCGAGGGCAAACTCGACTGGATTGTCTTTGGTTTCACCAGCCTGCTGGCCATCGCGTTCGTCCTCTGGGGCTTTCTCAACCAGGCCAGCCTCGCCAGCAGCGCCTCCAGCGCGCAATCCTGGGTCATCCTCAACTTTGGCTGGTTCTTCGTGCTCACCTCGACGCTTTTCGTGGTGTTCGTGCTGTGGCTGGCCGCCAGCCGTTATGGCCGGGTGCCACTAGGTCGTGATGGCGAACAGCCAGAATTCCGCACGGTGTCCTGGGTGGCAATGATGTTCAGCGCCGGCATGGGCATCGGCCTGATGTTTTTCGGCGTTGCCGAGCCGCTGTCCCACTATGTGACGCCGCCACCCGGCTCGGCCACCGCGCAGACGAGCGAAGCGATGCAGGTGGCAATGGCCACCACCCTGTTCCACTGGACCCTGCACCCCTGGGCGATGTACGCCATCGTCGGCCTGGTGATTGCCTACGGCACCTACCGCCGTGGCCGCTCGCAGCTGATATCCGCCGCATTCCGGCCGTTGATCGGCAAGCACGCCAACGGCCCGCTCGGCCGCCTGATCGACATGATGGCAATCTTTGCCACGCTGTTCGGCTCGGCGGCCTCGCTGGGCCTGGGTGCGCTGCAGATTGCCGGCGGGCTGGAATACAACGGCTGGGTCGAAAGCCCCGGCAAGTTGTTTTACATCGCCATCATCACCCTGCTGACCATTGCCTTCGTCACCTCGGCGGTGTCGGGCATCGGCAAGGGCATCCAGTGGCTGTCCAACACCAACATGGTGCTGGCACTGGTGCTGGCGGCGTTCGTGTTCATGGTCGGCCCTACCCTGCTCATGCTCAACCTGCTGCCGACCTCGATCGGTATCTACATCAAGATGCTGCCGGAAATGATGGCCCGCACCAACGCCAGCGGCGGCGATCAGATGAACAGCTGGCTGGCCGGCTGGACCGTGTTCTACTGGGCCTGGTGGATTTCCTGGACACCGTTCGTGGGTATGTTCATCGCCCGCATCAGCCGCGGCCGCACCATTCGCCAGTTTGTCACCGGGGTGCTGCTGGTGCCGAGCCTGGTCAGCCTGGTGTGGTTCACCATTTTCGGCGGTGCATCCATCGATGCCTTGCGCGAAGGCGCCTTCCAGCTGGCCAACGGTGCGGTCAACAGCAACCACGCGCTGTACCAGCTGCTGGACAGCTACCCGCTGGCGTCGGTTTCCTCGGTGCTGGTGATGATCCTGGTGGGCATCTTCTTCGTTTCCGGTGCCGATGCGGCGTCACTGGTGATGGGCACGCTGTCGGAACACGGCACCACCGCGCCATCGCGGCGCACGGTGATTTTCTGGGGCGCGCTGACCGGGACGGTGGCGGCGATCATGCTGGCGATCGGCGACCCGCGAGACCCGGGCCAGGCGCTGAACGGGCTGCAGAACCTGACCATCGTCGTGGCCCTGCCCTTTGTGGTGGTGATGGTGCTGCTGTGCCTGGCGCTGTACCGCGACCTGCGTAAGGACCCGATGATGCTGCGTCACCTGCGCGGCAACGAGCTGATCGAGAAGGCTGTGTTGTATGGGGCGGTGAAGCATGGTGAGGAGTTCTACATCGTGGTGCAGGAGAAGAAGGCTGCGGTGAAGGAGGCGGTAGCAGCGGGCGAAGTGTCCGAAACCTGACACGCCAACCCGGCCCGGTCCCTTGCAGGAGCGGGCGGGTAAAGCGCCTGGTTCGGGGGCGCCACTTGAGTGATGGAACAGCGCCTCCTCGATAAGCGATTTTCCAGGGCAAATCGATAACCACAGTCCATGAAACGCCTACGGTTCACCCCTTCAATGCCGCTGATATCCTGGCGACATCGATCTTGCCCATCTGCATCATGGCCTCGAACGCCCGCTTGGCCGCCGCGCGGTCGCTGTGGCCGATGGCCTCGATCAGGATACGGGGGGTGATCTGCCAGGAGATCCCCCACTTGTCCTTGCACCAGCCACAGACGCTGGCCTCGCCGCCATTCGCGATGATCGCATCCCACAAGCGGTCGGTTTCGGCCTGGTCTTCGGTACTGACCTGGAACGAAAACGCCTCACAGTGCTTGAACGTCGAGCCGCCATTGAGCCCCACACAGGGTATGCCCATGACAGTGAATTCGACGGTAATCACATCGCCCTCCTTGCCCGATGGGTAGTCAGCTGGCGCCTGGTGCAGTGCGACCACCTTGCTGTCCGGGAAGACGCTGGCGTAGAAGTTGGCGGCTTCTTCGGCATCGTTGTCGTACCAGAGGCAGACGGTGTTTTTGGCAGTCATGGCCTTGCTCCATGAAGGGTATGGACCTTTGAGTCTAGCCCCGCCCTTGCGCATGAAAAGGCTGTCCGGTTGAATTCACAAGAGCATCGGCGGCGAAGCGCTCTGGGGCGAGTTCTGCAATATCCTGCAGACATTTCCGATATCAGGTAGTGAACCTGCTGACAAAAAAAGGGTCTTTGGCTGACGGTCAACTCAGCGACCGGTTCATCGGCCCAGTCATCGGGCCTACTTTTGTCCTGTTTCAGCGAAGACCCAACATGCCCGATTCCCGCCCAACCGCTTCCGTCCTCCCTGCCCTGCGCGGTGGCCTGATTGCCGCCTTGGTGGCCCTTGCCGCGCCGGTGCACGCCGAAGAGCCCGCCAGCGATGCACGCTGGGTCAGCGACAGCCTGAGTACCTATGTGCGCAGCGGCCCCACCGACGGCCACCGCATCGTCGGTACCCTGAAGTCGGGGCAACAGTTGACCCTGCTCGGCACTCAGGGCAATTACAGCCAGGTGCGTGGGCAGAATGGCGATGTGGTATGGATACTCAGCAACGACTTGCAAGCGGTGCCGGGCCAGAACGAGCGCCTGCCGCAACTCGACGCCCAGGTCGTGGAGCTGACCGGGCAGTTGAAGACCATCGACGACAGCTGGAAGAGCCGGGTACAGGGCATGCAGGAAACCCTCGACTCACGGAAAAAGCTCATCGACGAACTGGAGGCGCGCAACAAGGCGCTGAATGAACAGTTCGACCAGAGCCAGTCGGAGCTGCGCGATACCCAGGCGCGCCTGGGTGACGAGAACAAGCAGGTGATGATGCGCTACATGGTGTATGGCGGCAGCATTGCCGGTGCGGGCTTGCTGGCCGGGCTGATCTTGCCGGCGTTGACCCGTGGGCGGAAGAAGAACGATCGCTGGTTCTGACAGCGGGCCATCCTGCACCGGCCCCTTCGCGGGTAACGCCGCGAAGGGGCCGACCAAGGCTTACTTGCTACGCGCCTTGTTATAGATGGTCTTGGCTTGGTCCGCCGAGGCCTGGCACTGAGTCATATCACCTTTGCTCTGAGCATCCTTGGCGTTTTGCAGGTGGACCTTGAAGTCATGGGCCATGCCACCATGCATCGCTTGGCCACTCGCCTTGTGGAAGTCCTCAAGTTCCTTGATCTTGGCTGCACAGTTGGCTGCCGGGTCAGCATGGGCGGTAAAACTCAACACAGAAGCAATCACCAGCAAAGGTACGCATTTCATAGGCTTCATGGAGCGCTCTCCTGGAAAACCGTAGGGTTCGTCGAGGTGTATTCGGCTCGACGCAGCAAACAGCATAGTTGGCAGAAACTTGAATCGCAGGGCTTCAGCCCAGCGGTAAACCGGTCTCGGCGAACAGGAAATCGATGAAAACCCGCACTCGCAGCGGCATGTACGACGCCTGCGCCCTACTGTCGCAAGCGCTCCAAGGCTTGCAACACATACCCCGTTGCCCGTTCCACCTGGCCTTCCCGGCAGGCGATACCCAACTGCCGCCACAACCCTGGGCGCAGCGGCCGGCGCGCAATGCGCCGATCCAGTTCGGCGGCCTCGCCTTCCTCGGGCAGCAACGTCGCGCCGTACCCGGCCCCGACCAGGCTCTTGATCGCATCGTTGTAATTCAGCTCGATTCGCGGCTCGGGGTATAACCCTGCTGCCGCGAACCACTCGCCGGTAACCCGTGACAGCTGGGTACTGCTGTCGTTGAGAATCAACGCCCGCTGCGCCAGCCAGGCCGGTGTCACTCTCGCCGGCGGCTGCCAGTCGGCCGGTACGTAGGCCAGGATCGGGTCCCGCCGCCAGGGGGTAACGGTCAGCCCTTTGCCGGCCACCTGCGGCAAGGCCACCAGGCCGATATCCAGCGTCCCTTCACGCAATCGCCCCAGCGATGCCTGGGAAGTCAGCACTTGTACCTGCACGTCGATCCCCGGATGGTCCGCACGCAGGTGCTCCAGCGCCTGCGGCAGCAAGTGGGCGATAGCACCGGTGGATGCGCCCAGGCGTACCCGGCCGGTCAGCCCCTCGACTTGTCGGCGTACTTCGTCCAGCGCCAGGTCGGCGTCGGCCAGCAGGCGCCGGGCACGGGCCAGCAGCGTTTCGCCAATGGCCGTGGGGCGCACCTGGCCGCGGGTGCGGCTGAGCAACGGGGCGCCGATACGTGCCTCCAGTTCGGCCACATGCAGGCTGATGGTGGGCGGTGCCAGGTTGAGCTGGCGGGCGGCCTCGGCAAAAGAGCCCAGGTCGGCGATGACCACCAGGGTGCGGAGGCGGTCAAGGCTGATTTCGCGCATGGTCTTTATTGGCCTATATTCAGAATAAATGAACATCAGCATCATGATATTCAAATTTCCTTTAGTCCAGCCACAGGCGAGCATGGGCCATCCCAACCCGACCGGACCCTGACCATGCATACCCCTGTTGTCTTCATCGACGGCGACCAAGGCACCACCGGCCTGCAGATCCACGCCCGCCTGCAAGGCCGCAGCGACCTGCGCCTGCTCACCCTGCCCGAGGCCGAGCGCAAAGACCCGCAGCGCCGCCGCGAGGCCATCAACAGCGCCGACATCGCCCTGCTGTGCCTGCCCGACGACGCCGCTCGTGAGGCGGTGGCAGCGATCCACAACCCGCAGGTGCGGGTGATCGACGCCAGTTCGGCGCACCGTACCACCGAGGGCTGGGTCTATGGCCTGCCAGAACTGGACGACCAGCAGGCCGAACGCATTGCCCAAAGCAAGCGCGTCAGCAACCCGGGCTGCTACCCCACTGGCGCCATCGCCCTGCTACGCCCGCTGGTCAAGGCCGGGCTACTGCCAGCCGACTACCCGCTGGGCATCCATGCCATCTCCGGCTACTCCGGCGGTGGCCGCGCGGCGGTCGAGCGCCACGAACAACCCGGTGCCGGTAATGCCCCGGTCTTGCAACTTTATGGGCTGGAGCTGGCGCACAAGCACGTACCCGAAATCCAGCAACATGCCGGGCTGTCGGCACGGCCGGTGTTCATGCCAGGCTACGGTGCCTACCGCCAGGGCATCGTACTGAGTATCCCACTGCAATTGCGCCTGTTACCGGGCCAGGTCAGCGCCGAACAGCTACAGGCCTGCCTGCAGCAGCATTACCAGGGCGCCCGCCATGTGCAGGTGATGCCGCTGCATCAGCAAGGCGCAGCTGCAAACCTTGACCCCGAGGCATTGAACGACAGCAACGACCTGCGCCTGGCGCTGTATGCCAACCCCGAGCATGGCCAGGTCTTGCTGACCGCAGTGTTCGATAATCTGGGTAAAGGTGCCTCCGGCGCGGCGGTGCAAAACCTCGACCTGATGCTTGGTGCGCTACAGCAACAAGGCTGATACGGCAAAACCGGTTAAACTGTACAGCCCGCGCCAACCTGGCCCGGGCTGTATTTCCACCCGCCGGAGCCCGCCCCCGATGTTCATCCTGAGCCGCCTCGACAGCGTGCCGCCCGAATCTTTCCAGAACCAGATCCGCGAGCTGGTGATCCACCATGTCGGCGAACTGAGCAGTGTCGCCATTACCGCCGACAACCCGCTGTACCCGCTGTACCAGTACGGCGTCGGCATGGAGGTGCACCAGTACCTGCAAGCACTGGATGGCACTCGCGGCCTTGCCGTGGCGCTGACCCTTGCACTGGATGCAGAGGCGCCGGACCAATTGCTGGGCTTTGCCCTGTCGCTGCCGGCCGACGACGATGAGCAGGCGTGTTCACTGGCCTTTCTTGCCGTGCGCGCCAGTCATCGCCGCCAGGGCATCGCCCGCGCCCTGCTGGGCGACCTGCAGGCTCGCCATGCCTGCGTGGAGCTGAACGCCTTTGCCAGCCAGGTGCCGTGGTTTGAGGCGATGGGCATGCAGGTGGTGGCCGCCAATGGGCCGCAGGTGCTGATGAGCAGTACCGGCCAGGCCAGTGGTGCGCTGATCGGGCGCCTGGACATTGCGCCGATTTATCAAACCGCTGAAGTGATGCAGATTCACACCTACCTGCTTAACCAGCAGGGTGAGGATGCGATGATCGAAGCAGAGCAGATGCGCGATGAGCGGCTGGATGAGCTGGCCGCCCAAGCGCTGGAGTGTGTACGGCAGCGCAAGACCGTGCATTGATCCGATGGCCTGTTCGCGGGCTTGCCCGCTCCCACAGGAATACCGTTAGGTGATGTACCTGTGGGAGCGGGCGAGCCCGCGAAGAAGCCCCATTGGCCCGTCAGCCATGCACCCAGCGCCGATGCAGCCCGCGCGCCAGCGCATCCAGCACAAACCCCAACACGCCAATCAGCAGCACCATCGCCATCAGTTCGGAATACGCCAGCCGGTCGCGGGTATCGAGGATGAAATACCCCAACCCCGCACTCACCCCGAGCATTTCGCACGGCACCAGCACGATCCACAAAATGCCGATGGCCAGGCGCACGCCGGTCAACACATGACCGATCACCCCCGGCACGATCACCTTGCACAAGGTTTCCCAGCGCGTGGCGCTCAAGCTGCGGCTCAGTTGCAGCCAGCGTGGGTCCAGCTGCCTGACGCCCGCCGCGGTGTTCAGCAAGATCGGCCATAGCGCGGCAAACGCCAGCAGGAAGTAGATCGGCTGGTCACCCACGCCCATCAACATCACCACCACCGGCATCCACGACAACGGCGAGATCATGCGCAAAAACTGGAACGCCGGGGTGGTTGCCGCCTCCAGGTGCCGGTAGCTGCCCACCAGCAAGCCCAGCGGCACGCCGATCAGCAGCGCCAGCAGCAACCCGACCAGGATGCGCTTGAGGCTGACCCAGATGTGCCCGTAAACCTCGCCCTGCCCCAACAGCTCGACCAGGCTGGCCAAGGTTGCCGCCGGTGAAAAGCGCGCCGACAGGCCGTCGGCCTGGCCGAACACGGCAACACCGGCCCACCACAACAGCAACAGCGCCAACAACCCGGCCAGCCCAAGGCTGGCGTGTACGACATGCGTGCGCATCAGACGGCGAACTCCTCGCTACGCTCGAAGTTGTCGGCAATACCGAACACCGACGGGCCACCAACCGCAGCGATGGCATGACGCACGAAGCGATCGTCGACCAGGTCGCGGGCGGTCTGCACCGGGTCCAGCCCGGCAAGGAAGGCGTTGTCGCCCTCGATCAAGGTGGTTTTCAGGCGCTTGACCAGTTCTTCGGTGTAACTGGGGAACGGGTATGGCTGGAAGTCGATGCGCTTTTCGTCCCACTGCTGATGGCGAATGGCGCCACTGGCAACGTAGCCGGCACGGTCCTCGGCGGCCGGCGCCAGCACCTTGGCCAGCACCGCGGGCTCGTGCGGGGTGTACTTGTTGGGGCCGGCCTTCGACAGCAACGCAGCTGCTTCGGCGCGGTGGTCGCGGGTCCAGTGCTGGGCCTTGACGATGGCGTTGACCACCTTCTGCGACCATTCGGGGCGGTTGTTCAAGTCATGCTCATGCATGAACACCACGCAGCACGCGTGGTTGCGCCACACATCGCCGGTAAAGCGCTGCACGCGGCCAACCTTGAGGTTCTCGGCCAGGGCGTTGAACGGCTCGGCGACGATGTAGCCGGCAATGCGCTTGCTGGCCAAGGCTGGCGGCATGTCGGATGGCGGCAGCACCAGCAGGTTGACTTCGTTGGCGGCCAACTGCGCATTGGCAGGCTTCGACACAGGCGTCAGGCCATTGTCGTTGAGCATCTGCTGCAACACCACGTTATGGATCGAATACCAGAACGGGATGGCCACGGTCTTGCCCCCGAGCTGTTTCATGTCGCTTATATCGGGCGCCACGGTCAGGCCTGAGCCGCCCACATGGTTCCAGGCCACGACCTTGGCTGGCACCTTGCTGCCGTAGCGCGCCCATACGGTCATCGGCGATAGCAGGTGGATGACGTTCACCTGCCCGGAGATGAACGCCTCGATCACCTGCGCCCAACTGCGCAGCAACACCGGGCGCTCGGCCTTGATGCCTTCGGCCTCGAACAGCCCGTTGTTATGCGCCACCAGCAATGGCGTGGCGTCGGTGATTGGCAGGTAGCCGATACGCACTGGCGCGTCCGGCTCGGAAGCGGCACGGGCTTGCAGGCTCGAGAGCAATGGCAGCGCACCAGCGGCCGTGAGCATGGCACCAAGCTTGAGAAAATCACGACGCGATGAAGAGGAACAGCAGTCATCCAAGCACATGGACAGCCTCCGAGGGCAACGGGGTTGAGGTAGGTTCGACTGTGCGGCTTGCCCGCCGAAGGGTTTTGAGGATTTCGATGCGCAAGGCGCCCAGTTCTTCGACCCGGTGGTCGCGCGGTTGCGGCAGGTCGATGTGCCACTGGCCGAGGATGTGCGCTGGATGGTTGCCCAGTAGCAGGACCCGGTCGGACAGCAGCAGGGCTTCGTCAATATCGTGGGTAATCAGTACTGCCGCGGTGTTGTGGGTGGCGATCAGTTGCAGCAGCAGTTGCTGCATGTCGGCGCGGGTCACTTCATCCAGCGCGCCGAACGGCTCGTCCAGCAGCAGCACCTCGGGCTGGCGGGCCAGGCAGCGGGCGAGTGCGGTGCGCTGGGCCATGCCACCGGACAATTGCGCCGGGTACTGGCCACGGGCGTGGGCCAGGCCCACGGCGGCAATCGCGTGGTCGATGCGCGCGCGCCGCTCGGCAGCGGCCAGTTTCGGCTGGCGGGCGAAGTCCAGACCAAAAGCGACGTTCTTCTCCAGGCTCAGCCAAGGCAGCAGGCTCGGGTCCTGAAAGGCCACCGCCAGGCGCGGGTGCGGCCCTTGCAACGGCTGGCCGTGCAGGCTCACGCTGCCGCCGCCGGGCTGTTGCAGACCGGCCAGCACCCGCAGCAGGCTGGATTTGCCGACGCCACTGGGGCCAAGAATGCTCACCACTTCGCCCGGTGCCAGCTGCAGGTCGAACTGCGCCAGCACCTGCTGCCAGCCACCCTCCCGCGGGTAGCCCAGGCTGATGTCGCGGGCTTCGAGCAACACGTCACTCATGCCGCGCCCGCCTGGCGTTGCAGTTCGGCGCGCAATTGCACCAGGCTGGGGGTGACGATCGGCACAAAGGCCGACTCGCGCCAGCGGCGGGCAAAGCCTTCGCCATACTCGCTGAGGTAGGCCTTGCCGCCGCTGGCCTGCAACTCAAGCTGTACTGCATCGGCGGCACATTCAGCCAAGGTAATGCGCAGCTTGAACAGGGCCGCCGGCTGTTGCTGAAAACGGTCATCGAGCAGGCCCTGCTTGAGCTCGCTGACGGTGTTTTCCAGCCGCTCGCTGAGCACCTGACGGGCTTCATCGAGGAACGAGGCCCGGCCGTGCAGGTGCGCCTGAACTTCTTGCAGCGCCCGTCGCGCCAGGCCGATGGCCATGCCGCATTGCAGCGCCAGGAATGCCGGACGTACCCGTGGCAGGAACTCGCGCGCATTCGCGTGCAGCAGCCAGTCACGGGCCAACGGCACTTGGTGGAAGGCCAGTGCCGCCGTGTTGCTCGACTGCAGGCCCATCAGTTGCAGGTCGTCGGAGCGCTCCAGGCCCTGGGCGTCGGACGGAATGGCCAGTACGAACGGCGCGCCGCCGGCTTCATCTTCGATGGCCGCCGCCACCACGAAGCCGCTTTTGCGCAGGTTGGTCACCCAGTGCAGGCGCCCTTCCAGGTGCCAGCCATCGGCTGCGGGCCGGCCACGCACCTGCAACGCTTCGATGCCGGAAAGGAACTTCATGGCGTTGGACAGCCCGGTGGCCCCGGCCAGTTCGCCCGTCAGCAAGCGCGGCAGCAGGCGCTCGCGCAGGGGCTGGTTGGGGCTGTGCAACAGATATTCGATAAAGGCACGCTGGCCCCAGCAGACGAAGGCTGCGGCCAACGAGCGGCTGGCGATGGCGGCAATCGCCTCGACCGCATCAGTCACCTGCCCGCCCGTGCCGCCCAGGGCCGGGTCGACACCAATGCGCAACAGCTGCGATTCGGCGATCTGCGCCAGTACCTGCTGCGGTTCGCACAGGCCCCGGTCAATGGCCTCGGCATTGGCATCCAGCCAGTGTCGAAATGCACAATCTTGCATGGTCTTGCTCCTTTTGGAACGCCGGGGCCGCCTGGCGGCCCATTCGCGGCACAAGGCCGCTCCTACAACGACCGCGTCAGGGCCGCTCTCACACGTGGGCTATGCAGAAGGCTGCCAGCGGTACTTGCCAAGCTCTTCGTTGAGCGGCGTCTGGGCGAAAACATTAGCAAAGTTGCAGAGGGTTGCGAGACTTACCCCCAGAATCACTTCCAGCGCGTTGCCTTCACTGAAGCCAGCTTCACGGAACGCCATGTAGGTGGCTTCGCTGACGTTACCGCGAGTGTCGATCACTTCACGGGCGAAGGCGGCCAGGGTTTCGTAACGGGCATCGGGCAGTTCGCCGCGGGCGCGCAAGGCATCGACTACTTCCTGCGGCAGCTTGGCCTTGTTCAGCGCCACGGCGGTGTGGCCGGCTACACAGAAGTCGCAGCCATGCCGGGTGGCGGCAATCAGTTGCACCACTTCTCGCTCGGCCAGGCTCAGCTCAGACTTGCCATTGAGTGCCGAAACGGTCACGTAGGTTTCCAGCGCCGCCGGGGCGTTGGCCAGCACGCCCAGCAGGTTGGGGATGAAGCCGGAATTCTTCTGGGCATTCTCGAGAAACGGCCGGGCCGCTTCCGGAGCACTCTGCAGCGTGTGTAAAGTAATGCGCGAGGACATGGAGTGGTCTCCTTTTGATGGGTGTCAGTACAGTCTGTTGGTTATAAGAATTACCCTCCATATTCATCAGTCGCCTTTCCTTGTTCCTGAGTCTTTGCATTAGATGATTTCGTCCAGCCACCTTGTTGATTGGTTATTAGAAGGCCTGGAGCTCGATGCCAGCCTGTTTCATGTCGGCCGCTACTGCGGTGGCTGGCACGCCAGCACCCAGGGCATGGGCCGCGCCAGCTTCCACCTGGTGGTCCAAGGGCATTGCTGGCTGCACATCGACGGCCAGCCGCAACCGGTGCGCCTAAAGAAGGGAGATGCAGTATTCCTGTTGCGCGACCTTGCCTATCGCTTGTCCAGCGTTCAGGACCCGGTCGACGCCTGTGCCCAACCGCGCCAGGCCATGCAGGCACTGGAGAACGAGGCCAGCGACGGCGTCGGGCTGGTTTGTGGCTTCTTCCATTTCCAGTCCGGCCTGTCTTCACTGATTGTCGAAGGCCTGGCCGACTGGATCCTGCTGCGCGCCGAAGACCCCGCCGGCAGTGCGGCGCGGGCGCTGTTCGAGCTGATTCTGGAAGAATGCCGGCGCACCGCCGGCCCGTCGCAGGCGTTGCTGGAGCGCCTGACGCACCTGTTGTTCTTGTACGTGCTGCGCCAGCAGGTCATAGCCGGGCAGTCACTGGGCGGGCTGGTCACCCTCGCCCGCCAGCCAGCGTTTGCCGGGCTGCTGGAACAGTTGATCGAGCAACCGGGTCAAGCCTGGACGCTGGAGAGCATGGCCGCCTGCACCGGCTTGTCGCGGTCGGCGTTTTTCAAGCGTTTCAATGAACTGGCTGGGCAATCGCCGGGGCAGGTGCTGCTGGCGTTGCGCATGCGCCATGCCAGCCAGTTGCTGCGGGCGGGCAATACCGTGGAGCAGGTGGGCGCGCAAGTGGGGTATCAGTCGGTGGCAGCGTTTACCCGGGCGTTTGCCAAGGCGATGGGGGTGCAGCCGGGGGCGTATCGGCGCCAGCATGAGGGGCGCTGAACGCGTTACTCCTGTACAGGCAAGACGATCAGACCTGGTTGACCGGTATATCCCCGCCACCTTTACCCTCGCGCCGCTCCCCCATCCAGCTATTCACCTGTTGACCGAACTCGGCCGGGGCCTTGCGCCCGAACCGTCTCGCAAGATCGAGGATGGTCTGCTGCGCCAAGGCCTCTTCCATGCGCTTCTGCGCCCCTAGCATCACTGCATGAATCGCACAGGTGCCCTCAGTCGCCCAAGCGGGCGGCGAGCCTTCGAACAACGTGCAGCGTTCGCGAATCTCGCGGCAATCGAAAATCTTCTTCGGCCCGTCGATGGCGTTGACGATATCCAGCACGGTGATTTCAGCCGCCGGTCGCGCCAGGCGGAAGCCACCGCGCACGCCTTCGGTGGCGGCCACCAAGCCGGCACGCGCCAGCTTGGTGAAAACCTTGGCCAGGTATTCCTGCGGCACGCCCTGCAACTCGGCCAGGTCGCGCACGCTGGAATCACGGCTCTCACCGCCCTCGCCTACCAGAAACAGCAGGCAATGGATGCCGTATTCGACGCCAGCACTGTAAAGCGACATATCAATCTCCGACCCACCATGTCGCAAATGATACGCGGGGAGCGCCAGTACGGCAAAACACTTCCCCGCTTGACTGGCCGAGATGCGGGCTTTGAGTACCAAACTGACTCAGCTCAGCTGAAGTGGCATTCACGCAATTTTGAAGCTGGGTGCTTAGCCATTCAGCAGGCGGCCACCGTCAAGGACGATTTCAGAGCCGACCGTCCAGCGCGACTCGTCGGATGCCAGATACAGCACTGCTTTGGCCACTTCGTCGGCGCTACCGAAGCGCCCAAGCGGAATGGTTGCCGCGATCGCTTTGTTAAGCTGCTCGCGATAAGCCTCAGGAATACCGAGCTTATCGTAAAGAGGGGTCTCGACGGGGCCAGGGCTCACTGCGTTGACACGGATTCCACGGCCCAGCAATTCGGTCGAGAGCGTCTTCGACATGTTCAGCAATGCGGCTTTCGTTGCGGCATATACGGACGAGCGATCGGCGCCTGCATGCGCGCTTACGGAAGTGGTCAACACGACGGAAGCAGGATTTGCGAAGACCGGCAACAGCGCCTGCATCAGGAAGTACGGCCCTTTGACGTTGATGTCGAAAGAGCGGTCGAACATGTCTTCGGTCCATTCCTCAATGGGCACCCAGACGGATACGCCGGCATTGAGGAAGGCAACGTCGAGTTGGCCGTAGTGTTGCTTGATGACTTGTGCCAGCTCCCTTTGTGCTTCAACGCTGGCCGAGTCGGCCCGCAGCACCGGCACCTCCGGGCCCAATTCGGCTTGGGCCTTGGCAATCGAATCGGGGTTCACACCCGTTACGATAACGCGAGCCCCCTGCGCCAGGAACTGCTTTGCCGTTTCCAGCCCGATGCCGCTGGTCCCGCCAGTGATGAGAGTACGTTTACCTTGCAAGCGCGACATTTGAATTCTCCGGTGAATGACGACCACCGCGGTCGACATGGAGAAATATGCGCTCATGCCTAACAGTAGATAAGACAGCCTATTCGCATATAATTCATGCAAATCAAGCATGAATAGAGGGGACGAAGTGGACCGATTTCTGTTGATGACATGCTTCGCGCGTGCTGTAGAAACCGGCAGCTTTTCGGCGGCAGGGCGCGATCTGGGGCTGGGGCAGCCCAATGTCAGCCGCTATGTAGCGGCACTGGAGGATCATTTGCAAACGCGCTTGCTCCACCGATCTACGCGCAAGCTCTCCCTGACGCCGGAGGGTGAACGCTACTATGCCGACATCCGGCGCATCCTGGATGCGGTGGATGAATCCGAATCGTCCTTCAGGAACAAAGTCGACCCATCGGGGCTTTTGCGCGTAGCCTGTCCGACAGCGCTCGCACATGCGTTTGTCCTGCCGCACGTGCCGGCCTTTTTGGAGCGCTACCCTCAATTGATCCTGGATCTCCAACTCAACGATCGATACGTAGACCTAGTCAATGAAGGCACCGAACTCGCCATTCGCATAGGAAAGCTGGAAGACAGCAGTTTGCGCGCCCGGCCTCTTGGAGGGTACGACCGGGTCTTCGTCGCCAGTAAGGATTATTTGGCCAAACGCGGAGTTCCGCAGACCCCGGATGATCTACTCGACCACGATTGCATCATCTACACCTTACTGTCGTCCGGGGCGACCTGGCGATTCAGGGACGTGGACATTCCGGTTACCGGCAGACTCAGGGTCAACTCGCCGGACGCTGTGAGCGCGGCGGCCACGGCAGGCCTGGGTGTGGCGCATGGACCTGCGTGGCTGTTCGAGGGAGGGCTGAACAGCGGGCGATTACAGTTCATTCTCACCAACCATGTGGCCCCCCCTGTCCCCGTGCAGATGGTTTATGTCGCCAACAGACTGCTCCCCACGCGGGCTATCGTGTTCATGGATTTTATGGCTGAAGTGTTTTCACAGATTCCAGCCTTGAATGGCAGCACCCCTGTGCCGACGCGGTAAGGAAAGCGGCATAACCCGCCTCTGGCGCCTGAGCGTTACAGTTGAAGAATTTTCAGGCCATTGGTGCCACCCGTGACATCATAACGGTCCCCCTTCGTGAGAATAATCCAATCACCAGGCTGTACCAGGTCACGTTTCAGCAATTCGCCAATGGCGGCTTCGCTGACTGTTTCAGAGGGCAGCGAAGCAGGATCAAACGCTATTGGATAAACGCCACGGAACAGGGAGGCGCGAGCCTGGGTTGCACGATGAGGCGAAAGCGCATAGATCGGCACATGAGAACGCAGCCGAGACATTATCAACGGTGTGAAGCCACTCTCGGTGAGAGAAATGATTGCCTTGACACCTGGAAAGTGGTTCGCGGTGTAGAGCGCGGCCAGCGCAATACTTTCGTCACAACGCCGAAAGGAGGTATGCAATCGATGGCTGGACTTTACAGTGGTTGGATGCTTTTCAGCCCCCCTGCAAATACGAGCCATGGCAAGTACTGCCTCAACAGGGTAGGCCCCTGCAGCGCTTTCAGCGGACAGCATGACGGCATCAGTATTGTCGAGCACCGCATTGGCCACGTCAGACACTTCTGCGCGGGTAGGCATCGGACTGGAGATCATCGACTCCATCATCTGGGTCGCCACGATTACCGCTTTGTTGTTGCGCCGGGCGTGCAGAATGATCTTCTTTTGGATAGCGATAAGCTCCGCATCTCCAATCTCCACACCCAGATCTCCCCGAGCGACCATTACCGCATCGCTAGCTGCGATCAGCTTATCAAGGGTCTGATCATCGGCAACGGCCTCAGCTCGTTCGATTTTTGACACGAGCCAGGCTGTCCCCCCTGACTCATCACGCAGCTTGCGAGCGTACTCCATGTCCTTGGCGTCCCGCGGGAATGAAACGGCCAAGTAGTCAAGCTCCATTTGCGCAGCCAGCTTGATATCCGCTTTGTCTTTTTCGGTAAGGGCAGGCGCAGTGAGCCCTCCCCCCTTGCGGTTGATACCCTTGTGATCGGACAGCGGCCCGCCCACGGTGACGATACAATTCAAGGCATCGGGCGCAGTCGACTCAACACGCATAACCACCCGCCCATCATCCAGCAGGAGCTGGTCGCCCACGCCACAATCTTTCACCAGATCTGGGTAATCGATGCCTACGACTCGCTCATTGCCCGATGCAAGGGGATGGCTCGTGGAGAACGAGAAAGTATCGCCAACCTTCAGCTCGATCCGCTTGTCAGTGAATTTTGCAATCCGAATTTTAGGGCCCTGCAAATCACCCAACAAAGCCACATGCCTACCGTGTCTGGCAGCAATCTCACGGATCAAGCGAGCTCGGGCGATGTGTTCATCTGGCGTACCATGGGAAAAATTCAAACGCGCTACATCTAATCCGGCCAAGATCAGCGCTTCAATTACTTCCGGCGAATTACTGGCTGGGCCTAGCGTTGCAACGATCTTTGTTCTACGGATGGTCATACCGATACCTTTCAGGCACGAGGATGCCCTCATCGCACTGACTAAGTTCGAAAGTTTATGGCTGGCTGAGCATCCAGCCATTGCGCATGAGGTTGACGGGTGAGGCTGCGTGCGCCCCCAAGGAAGCACGAAACTGCCTCATTCACTCGTCGATGATGTCCACGTCTTTTGTCTCAGCAGACAGGTATACACAGAGTCCAGAAAACACCGCGAGGGCTATCGTGAGCGTCGAGATCGCATACGGCGTACCGTAATGGCTCAGGAGGAATGCCCCTACGATTGGAGCAGTACCACCGCCTATGATCCCACCGACGTTGGTAGACATTGCGAAACCGGTGAAGCGAGCGCTCGGGCCGAAGGCTTCGCCGGTAAACGACGGCACCGCGCCATATACCAAACCATATCCCGTCATGAACATGCATGATCCAGCGACCATTGGCCAGAACTCGCCAGTTGAAAAAAGGTGCCAGAAAGGAAACGCTGCGAGGGCGGTCACCAGAAAACCAATGAGCATCGTGGTACGGCGGCCAATACGATCTGCCAGCGAACCTGCAAAAGGTACGACCACCAAATGCGTACAGATTGCAACCATGGCCACTGACAGCACGAAAGCATTTGACAGGCCTAGTTCTCGCTGGCCATAGCTCAGTGCAAATACAGTGAACAGGTAGAACGTCGAGAAGTGGCAGATATTAGCGCCGGCCACTAACAGCAGTTGCTTAGGATAGCGAGTGAACAAGCGCAGCGCGGGCGATTGCGACTTGCCAGGCGTGGCTGCCCTCTTCTCAGCCGTCTTCTCGAACACAGGAGACTCGGGCACTTTGGAGCGGACAAACACCCCCACTACCAACAGCGCAAGGCTGGCGATGAAAGGAATGCGCCACCCCCACGCGGTGAAATCCTCTTTGGAAAGCAAGGCACTGACAACCAGAAGCATGCCAGCGGATGCAATGAAGCCAAAGACTGGGCCAATGTTATTGATCGCCGCATAGAAGCCCCTCCTTCTTCTTGGCGCATGCTCTAAGAGCATCAGCACAGCGCCACTGTACTCGCCCGCAAACGCAAAGCCTTGGATGAAGCGGAGCACGCAAAGCATGATAGGCGCCCAAATGCCAATGCTGGCGTAGGTGGGCAAAAGACCAATACCTACCGTGCTCAAACCCATGATGATGAGGGTGAGATACAGCAGTTTCTTGCGGCCAATCCTGTCCCCAAAATGCCCGAGTACAAGCGACCCTAAAGGCCGGGCGACGAATGAAATGGCGAAGGATGCAAGAGAGGCTAGCCGGGAAACGGTTTCGTCGCTCCCAGGAAAAAACAAAGGTCCAAAAATAAGGGCAGCGGCAGTGCCATACAGGTAGAGATCGTAGGTTTCCAATGCTGTTCCGAACAGGCTTCCGGCAACAACATTCTTCATGGTTTTTTTCTCGCCATCATCCATGTGATCGAGGTCACTTTCGACAGGGCTCGATATTGAGGTATGCATGGTTTCACCTTTTGTTATTGTAGATAGGCAAGTCTGTCTTGCTAAAAATCCTCAGAGCTTATTCAACACCCCTGAGTGCTTTGACGAAATAATCCTGGTCTCCCATCTGGCCACCTTTGAGTGCAATCTCAACGTCTTTCAGGTACGGCTCGCGCGCGTGCATTTGACACAAAGGCGCGCCAGGAGAAATATCAGATTTGATAACCAAAGCATCGGGTGCGAGTACTTTGGTTACTTGGCTCGATGTGTCACCACCCGAAACCACCAATCTTTTCAATGGGAATGCTTTAAGGATTTCAAGCGCAACGTGGCCTACTTCCATGGCTAGCTGCTTACCTCCCTGAACCCTCGCTTCATCCCGAGGCAAACCTTTTTGCAGCATGGCCTCGATCATCTGTTCAATCCGAGCGTCACCCGGGCCTTTGGCAGTGTGAATCAGCACCGACCGCCCCTCTTCGAGGTGCGATACTGCGGCCATGACCACATCTCGTATCGCGGCGCTTTTTCGGGACTCCGTAATCAATGCGGCAGCATCGACTTCAAGCTCAACAAAGCCGAAATCGATCGCCGTTTCGATCTGGGACTGACTCAACGGCGAAGCACTGCCTGAGATCACCAGCACCTGGTCGACAGGTTCCAGAGGGACGGCCAGCGACGCTCGTGCCGGAAACACCCCAGCGGTACGCCAGTATTGTGTGAGGCCATACTCCACTCCGGATGAACCGACGATGAAAAGCGGAGCCGCCGCCGACGAGCGCTCGGTCAACACTTGGCCAGCGGTGGTCATATGTGACTCATGAGTGCCATCGAACAACACTGCATCGTGCTGCCGTGATATCTCGTCGACCAAGCGGCCGAGCGTTGCACCACTTTCGAGTTGGCGAATATCAAGCTTGCCAATCGACAAGTTTTTTTGCTTGCCGATATGGATACTCAAGTCCGCTTCATGCATCGGGGTGATCGGGTGGGCACGCATGATAGGGTGCCGGTCAATCCTGTGAACCTTGTGATCCGTCTTGGACAAGGCATAGAGATTGCCGAAAACGCAGTAGCGGCCCAGTGCAGGGTTGCCCGCGATGATCGGAACGCCTTTTACATCATAAATGCGGGATGCCAACTCAATTACGTGGCCGATGCTGCCCACGGCGTCGGCGCTGTCAAAAGTCGAGCACACCTTGTAGTGAATCAGCGCTGGCGACAGACGTTTGATGCTTTCGAAAATCTCGGGCAGCACCGCGTCCATTTCAGCATTGGACAAAGCACGGCTGTCACCGGCGATACCGATGGCGTCAAATCCACCCAGTTCTGCCAGGAGCTCCGGGGTTGGAGGCGCGAGGAACAGGGCACACTTGAGTCCAGCCGCCGTCAAAACCTCTAGAGCGTCCGTCGAACCAGTGAAGTCATCGCCGTAAAAGACCAACGGGAGTGTGGGAACGTGCTGGGAGCTCATGACTTATTGGCCTCCAAACTTCTGCAGGGCAGCTGACAGGGCTGCCCTACCCTCGGCATAACGCTCCAGAGGCACGTGCTGTACAGCCGCCTCCCAACCTTCACGCATGCTTTGAACGCCTGCTTCGATACCCATTGGATGACCGATGATGCCGCCGCCAGCGAGGTGCATCAGGTCAACGGATTGAAGCCTGTTGAAAAGCTCAGGCGCCTGGGCCGCCCATTGACCGGAGGAGAACACAGGCATCAGGGGACGCATGCCGGCAAATGGGGCAAGGCAGCTCTTCGCAGAAGCGATTACCGAATCGTCCGCCTCATAGAATTTGCCCTGAATACCGTTAACATGCAGATGGTCGATCCCGGCCAACCGCCAGATCTTCTGATACACCTCGAATGAGAACCCTAGTTGGGGGCAGCGGGTCAGAGCCCCCCAGCCATTGCGATGGCCATGAATTGGCAACTGGGCATGCTTTCGGATGTGCTCAACCGCCGAGTGCCCAACCCAATTCAGGCAAAGCATCACGCAGGTACCACCCGCCTCAAGCACTGCATCTTGGCGACGCATCATCTCGTCGATGCTGCCTGAGATGTTGATTGCATACATGGGCATGCGTCCGAGGCGATCTGCATGCTTGTGGAGGACAGGCATCACCGCACTTAGCCGGGCATCAAACGACGCGTAGGCAGGATCAATGAGCAGCTCATCATCCTTGATGAAATCGATACCTCCGGCGCAGAGCTCATCGACCACAGAGGCAGTCTGCTCTGGAGTAAGGCCGATACTCGGCTTGACGATGGTGCCTATGATCGGACGGTCATGAACACCGGCTAACGCCCTGGTGCCTTCGATTCCGAATTGCGGGCCGATGAAGCCAGATGCGAACCGCTCGGGAAGCTCCAGATCTAGCACCCTCAGCCCGCTGACCTCGCCAATCTCAAAGAGATTGCCTGCAATTGTGGTCAGCAACGCAGGGATGTTCGTTCCAATATTAGCCGTGGGGAACGCGATAGTGACCTCACCTCGGTGATACGTCTCAGAGGGGTTGTGGCGGGCCAGGTAATCACTGTGCAGAGAAGCACTTGAAACGGAGGGCAGCGGCTCGATAGCGACTACACGCGCACGAGAGCGTTCTTTAAGCTCCGCCGATTCGCCAGGAAGAGAGAGGAAGGTACCGCTGGATTGCTCCCCTGCGATTACCTCGCTGACCCGTTCAATCGGGTAGCTGCTCTCTACAAAAAATCGGGCAGTAAACTCCTCTCGCCCGGCCTTAAGATCGACCATGATGGGTGCCTCAAATCTATTTGTTATTTTGAATCTGCCCGGAATGTCGCATGGCAGTTTCAAATCAATATACATTGACCCTGCATCAATCCAACCGATATGATTTCCGTCGAGCGTGAGAAAAACTCACATTAGAATTGTTGTCGAGTTCAAGACTCCGGTCCTACAGAGGTGCATAAATGACGTCGCCAGTCAGGCCTTCGCTCAACGCTCTACGAGCCTTTGAAATGATCGCGCGCAAAGGATCGTTCAGTGATGCAGCGGATGCCTTATGCGTGACTCATGGCGCTATTAGCCGTCATGTTCGAAGTCTGGAAGACGCGTTAGGTGTCATTTTGCTCACTCGAAATGCGCACGGCACCAAACTGACCCCAGAGGGATCACGCCTCGCCTCGGGCCTGGCCAGGGCTTTTGCCTTGATACAAGAAAGTATCGATGAGGTTCGCCCCCGCCCGCTTGAGCTGTCCTGCTCCGCCTCGATCATGATGCATTGGCTGCTGCCTCGACTGGCCAGGCTGCATAGCAGTTTTCCCACCATGGAACTGGGCTTGAAGACAGGTCACGGCCCTATTGATTTCGCGCATGAAGGCGTGAGCGTTGCGATACGGCTCGACAGCATCGAACCACCTCCAGGCATAGAACCGATACCATTGACCAATGAATGGATAGGCGCCATCTGTTCGCCTGGGTATCTGGCAGCATCCGGTGTCCTGGAGGTCAGCGACTTGAGTAAAGAGCGCTTACTGACCACGAAAACCCGACCGCACGCATGGAAAGCCTGGTACGCCTCCATTGATAGAGAGGCTGGAGAGCTGCTTGAAATGGAGTATTTCGAGCATTTCTATTTATTGATCCAGGCAGCAAAGCTTGGCTTGGGATTCGCCTGTGTACCACGCATGCTGGTGGAAGCAGAGCTTGAGAGTGGTGCCTTGGTGGCTCCATTTGGCTTTGCGCAAGGCGCAGCAAAATTGGTGCTGTGGGTTTCACCCAATGCAAGGCTGCGTCCCGATACTGCAGATTTGGAAACGTGGTTGAAAAAAGAGATGGCTCAAAGCTAAACAAGCGCCCGTATGGGCGCTTGTGATCTTGCCAATTACAGGTCGCCTGCGCCCCAGGCCAGGAATCCGCCGTCGACAGGCAGAACAATACCATTTACGTAAGCGGCGACGTCAGATGCGAGATAGCTGACCGCGCCGGCAATCTCTTGAGTCGTTCCGTATCGCTTGGCGGGGATAGCATTGCTATACGCCTGGCGGAAGCTGTCGCTGTGCAGTTCTTTGGTCATGGGCGTATCGACCGGGCCCGGTGCAATGGCATTGGCAGTGATGCCATACTCGCTAAGCTCCACGGCCATTTGCCGGGTCAGTGCAATGACTGCACCTTTAGAAGTACCGTAGGCGGTACGGCCCTTGCCCACTGCACGCAAGCCAGCGACCGACGCGATGTTGATAATCCTGCCAAAGCCATTTTTTCGCATGATTTGAGCAGCACGCTGGCAGCACATGAACGTGCCAGTGACGTTGATGTGCAGGGTCTTGTTGAAAACGTCGAGATCAAACTCCAGGAACGGCATGGTCTTGGCGATACCTGCGGAATTCACCAGTACATCGCACCTACCGAACTCGCTATCGATCCAGGAAAATGCATTCGTTACAGAATCCAGCGAGGCTACATCCACCTGGCAAGCGTCTGCCGTGTAGCCCTGCTCTCGGAGCTGTCGAGAGAATCGCTCCGCCGCATCAACGTTGATGTCGCAAATAACGATGTGATGCCCGTCTTTTGCCAGTGATACGGCAGCCTCAGCACCGATACCCATCGCACCGCCTGTTACTACGGCGATTTTCTTGCCTGTGTGGCTCATCGAAACCCTCTCTTGTTATGTTCGCCAAAGCGATATTGGATGGACAGAAGGCTAGAGCCGCACAAGGCATTGCGCAATGGATAAAAACTCGCGCTGAAATCACAAAACCTCACACTACGACGCTGGGTAATAAGGCGTTTGCTGAGCAGGATCGGCAGCAAGGCATCATGCGTTGCTCCCCAAGGCTGGTTTCAAATTATTCTCAACCAGCCTCTGACAACCGATCAGTCGTATAAGATATTTTCGCTGACACTGTGCAACGGCAATACAGCCTTAGCCAGTGCTTCGCCCAGCCCACTTGAAATACCTGTGATCAACCAGTTGCGCTTCAAACACATCGTAAACCCCTATTGTTGGACGACATGGGCCTTCAGAATGGCAATACTGTGCTGGAGCGCGTTACACAGAGCGGACGCTCGTAGGAAGGATCGTTTTTATCCCGAGAAGCGACGCCCGTTGCAGCGTACGCATCAAGTGCTTCCTGAGGCATGGGAAATTCGCCCAGTGCGCCGTTCCATTCAATGACGCATTTACGCGCAGCGATTGCCCACCGGCCGTCGCGCTTCTCAAAACGGTCGATGTACCGACCGCCGCTCAGGGTCAGCCCTGGCCCGATTTGGTTCTTGCCCGAAAACAGCCAATAGGTCTCGGTATGCGCTGTATCACCGTCGAGCTCGCAACGGTGGTTGAGGACGTAGTGTTTGTGGGTGTGTTGGTATTTCGCGTGGTAAGCGAAAGCCCAATCAATGAAGGCCTCGACTGGCCCGACAAAGGCGCCGTGGTCATCCATGGCATCAGAATGGTACACGCCCCTCACCATGTCTCGGTCAAACCGGTCAACACCGCTGCAATACCGAACGATGCAGTCATGGATTTTCTGCCGGTCAATCAGTTCCTGCAGTTCGGGTGCAATGGCTGCGCTGTTCATGGCTCTTCCTTATTTTTGTTGATGAGAATTCGCTTCACCACTGAATCTGATCGTGCGAATATCAGAACAAGGGGCGTATAGTGGAACACGAAAACAATAGCATCCTCATGCCACCTGCGCCTCTGCTTTCTGCTGTCCAACACAACTGGGCGCGTACGCAGCGTGACGGGATGACAATTATCTACCGGGCGATCGTTGACCCCGGGCCTAATGAGGGGACATGGAATGAAAGCCATCCGCTTCCACCACTACGGTGGCCCTGACCTGCTGGTGCTGGATGACGTACCGGCCCCGAATCTTTGCGCAGGCGAAGTCCTGGTGCGGATTCAGGCCGCAGGCGTCAATCCAGCCGACTACAAGTTCCGCGCCGGCTGGTTCAAGGATTTCGTAAACCTCACCCTGCCCTTCATACCCGGAGCGGATTTCTCCGGAACGGTCGAGCGGGTTGGTCCAGGCGTCCAGGGCTTCAAGCCAGGCGATGAAGTATTCGGCATGCGGGACGTCCAGGTGGGCGGAAGCTATGCCCAGTACATCGCCGTGCGCAGTGATGCAATTGCCTTGAAGCCAAGACGGTTGAGCCACACCCAGGCAGCCGGCGTGCCGCTGGCCGCCCTGACGGCCTGGAGCGCCTTGTTCGACCACGCCGAGCTCAAACGGGGGCAGCGAGTGCTCATTCATGCAGCCTCGGGAGGCGTAGGCGTGTTTGCGGTTCAGCTGGCCAAACTTGCCGGCACTGAAGTCATAGCAACAACCTCTACAGACAACGTCGAGCTGGTACGTTCGCTGGGTGCTGACCAGGTCATCGATTACCGAATAGCTGACTTCGCCAGCACCGTGAAAGACATCGACATTGTGCTTGACACTTTGGGCGGCGAAACCCAAGTCAAATCGATGGAAGTCCTGCGCACCGATGGCTTGATCGTGACCCTGCAACCGCCTGGGATCGAGGCCATGCTCGCAAAACAGCTGAAGGTACGCACGGCGCTGGTCGAGGTCGCGGCAAATGGCAAACGCATCGCTAAGCTTGCCTCGCTTCTGGACGACGGTGTGCTCACGCCCATCATTGACCAGGTCCTTCCCCTGGCCCAAGCAGGTCAGGCGCATGTACGCAGCGAGTCCGGCCGGGCAAGAGGCAAGATCGTGCTGACGGTAGACTGACTGATCGGCAAACCCATTTCCGTCCGCGATCACCCAGGGGAACAACACGATGTTGAGATTCGATGGGCAAGTCGCGCTCATTACCGGGCGCGGCGCGGCATAGGCCGACAGCATGCCATTTCACTCGCTGAACGCGGGGCTTTGGTCGTGGTTAATGACTATGGTGTGGATGGGCGCGGCGAGCACGGTGGTAATACTGGCCCTGCCGATTCGGTGGTGGCAGAAATTCGCGCCACCGGCGGCCAAACCATGGCGGCCTGCTGCGATATCGGTGACCGTGCCCAAGCTGAACAGATGGTGGATGCGGTTATCGCGCAATGGGGCAGGATTGACATGCTGATCCATAACGCGAGCACTTATGCCGACCTTGGGGCGCCTCATTCACTCTGGAGACGATGTCGCCGGAGAGCTTGCTCGAGGCCTTGCCGCGTATTCTCGATGAATCGGGTTACGCAGTGCCGAAGAGCTCCGATCAATCGGGCGCGAGGCTGTCGGCCGGTATCGCCGCGGTCAACCCCGAATTTGCCGAGGCATTGGCTGCGGCGAAACGCGATCGCGCTGTAAGTCGATAAATAGCCCGACAGGCGATCGACTCACCGAGCCAATCGCCTTTTGAGTGTTCTCGATCAGACAGGCTTCTTGGCAGCAGCCCCTGCGATGGTCTCAGTGGCTGTCAGGACCGTGCGGCAGAAGGAGTTTACCGTCAGGTGCTGGTGCAACTGAATCGTTCGGCCGTCCGGCAATTCGACTGTGCCGCTCATGGTCGACAACAGGTAGCAGTACATGCGTGTGCCATGCGCTGTCGGCCAGTGGCTGTATGCTCGACCATGAGCGGCGATATCAACGGCAACCTTGCAACCCTCACGCTCCATGTCCAGCCTCCATTTGACCGGCAGGTTCATACCGGTCCGCGGGTCTTCCCATTTCTCTGTTACTTCGAAGCGAATCGACCCTGCATCGCCCTGCGATGAAATATTGACCTGTTCGTGCTCGCCGTATTTGACAAAACCGAGCTGCATCGTGTCATTGACCTGGAAGAAATTAACCTTCACGTCACCATCGATGGTGTAAAGCCACCACATCCAATTGGGCGCCGGAAGGTTCTTGACCGGGTCGTTCATCTGCCCCGTCAGAATGTGCTCGCGCACGCCATAAGCGTTTGTAAGCTCCAGCGTCTGTTCAGGTAGCGTGATCGAGCCATTGACACTCACGAAGGTATCGTAGCCAGCACGATCCGCTTGAGCGGCGTTGTTGAACGGCCCCCAGTTCCAGAGCGGCGTGCCGTTTTGCTCATAGGCAAGGTCAAACTGGGCCCCCCCGGCCTCCCCTTTCAGTGCCCAGTGCGGGGGGGCCGCCTCGAAGCGCAGCCCTTTGAAGTCCCACGTGACCTTCTCATCGGTACGGGTCACCTTCAGCTGGTCCATCGATAAGCGCTCTGTGGGTGTCCAGCCCACGCGCAGGAAGTTGTTGTCACTCATCGTGCCTCGTTGAGCCCGGGGCACTACGATGAGCTGAATCTCCCGCTCGGCGCTCAGGCCTTTGCCCCAGATGCCTTCGCCATTGCCCGACAGCGCATAACCCGCGGCCCACAGAAGCACGTCGTAATCGCCAGCCTGGCCGACCACACCTAACGCCGTCTCTTCCCAGAAGTCGGTCTCGGTAGAGGGTTTGGACAGTGATTCGAAATGGGTTCCCTCATCGTCAAGGGTAATCGCCGCATGGGAATGCTTGATGGACGTGTACTTGGAATTGTAATCATCGCTCATTGATCAGTCCTTTTCGATTATCGTGCTTCGGGGTGTCGTCGGTCATAGGCGACAAGCAGAGGTAGCAGACTGAGAATCTACAGGCTCATAATCGTAAAGTATACTCACGGGTTCCGTTTCTTCTTGAAGGACTTGCTGATCATTGGCGCAATTTGAAGGGATACAGGATTGAAACGAGCAGCTACAGAAGAGGCACAGCAGGCGCCTGCCCTGCTTGAAGGCCGTTCCAGCAAAGGGGGGCGACCCAGCCGCGAGGTTGCCGCGCAGCTACGCAATCATCTACTGGAGGTGGCACTGCGCGCCTACTGCCAGCACGGGCTTGATGGCGTGACGCTGAGCGAGATTGCCCAGGAGGCACAGGTATCCAAACGCACGCTCTATACACGCTTCAAGGACCGTGAAACGCTGTTGGTGGACGCGATAGAGCATGGTATCGAGCGGTTGATCACCCCGATCTCGACTGCGATACCCGACGGAACGCTTCGAGATCAGCTGCTTTTTCTAGGCGGCGAGATGATGCAGATTTCGCTGCGCCCTGAGGTGATCGGCCTGGAACGGCTCATAGCCTTGGTGCAATACCGGATACCCGATGTCTACCAGCGCGTATCCGGTACCATTCAGAAAGGGCGACTGTCGTTGATCGAGTCTCTACTAAGCTCGGCTGCCGATAGAGGTGAGATCGAGGAAGAGTCGATTCACATCGCCGCCTCGATCGTCTTCGACATTCTCGTCACTCAGCCCAGGCGGGAGTTACTGGCGAACCCGATTGCCAAGGGTGATGCGACGATGATGAAAGCCTACCTGCAAAAGGCCATAGATCTGATGCTGTACGGCATTTATCTTCGACCCCAGCAGGTTTCGGCGTAGGCCCATAGCGGCGTTCGTGACCGGTCGTAACCGGTCACAAATACCACATCAGCCACCCTCCGCATACGGCGGGCGTTGCCACCCTCAGTCATCAGCGTCCTGGCGCGTTGACACGCAAACTCGCTGTATTTACATTAACGAACAGTGTTCATGATGGCGCATGGCGACGGGGTCGACCCTCATACAAATCACGAAACCAAGGCCGCAACCACAGGCCCATTGGGCAGCTGAGGATGTGGGGTTCTTGCGACGATGCTGGGCTACTACCGCAATCTTGTCTAAACCGCTGAACGGCCTGCCTACGCTGGACCGTCAGTGGCGATCCGGATCGGAGGCAGCGACGGAGCACTGCTCGTGCTCGGGCGGCAGAAGGACATAATGATTCGCGCCGGCGTCACGTTAACCCGCCGAGGTTGAACGGCGAAGAAGATATCGTGGCCATCACGGCAACAGACCCAGGAGACAGCGTGCACATGCATCAAAAACCAGGCGCACCTCAATACGTTGCCCCACCCGAGTGGCTTTTGCGCGCTGTCTCAGCCCCGAGCATATCCCACTTTGTCCAACACCCGGATGTACGCCTGCACTATCGCAGCTGGAACGCCAGCGACGCCAACAAGCCCGTACTGCTTTTCGCCCACGGTTATCGGGCTAACAGCCACTGGTGGGACTTCATCGCTCCCTATTTCATCGATCATTACCGGGTTTTCGCGATGGACTTTTCGGGCATGGGTGAAAGCGGCCCGCGAGCGCAGTACTCCCCAGAAGCCTTCACTGAAGATCTGACCGTCATCCTGGAGACCGACCTTGGCCCGGCTACAGTTATTGCCCACAGTTACGGCGGCCTGCGCACACTGCGTGCATGCGCCGATCGTCCGGATCTGATCCGGCATGCGATTATCCTCGACAGCCGGGTGCGCTTTCTGGACGTGGACAGCGGTCAGACTATCTCGACCCCTTCGCCAAGAAGCGGGAGCACCCAGCTGCACCCCAGCTACGAGGCCATTCGCCAACGCTACCGCGTGCTCCCGGAACAACCGCTCCCCCTCTACGATCTGTTCGAGCACGTTGCCTTTCACTCCATTGAAGAGGTTGAGGGAGGCTGGCGCTGGCGCGCCGATTCCGCGCTGCCCTACACCCTTGTCGAGTGCGACGGCAGCGCGTTACTCAGACGCATCGACGTGCCGGTGGACTACGTGTACGGCGAAGGAAGCAGCGTTGTAGAGCCTTGGCGCGCCGAGAGAATCGCCTCGCTTCTGCGTTATTCTCGGGGTGCGATCTGTATTCCCCAGGGCCATCACCATCTAATGCTCGATCAACCGCTTACGCTGGTCGCGGTATTACGCGCCCTGCTGATCAATCGGCCAGCGTGACTGGCAGCCAAAGTGCGCTTGCTACCTGCCATTCGTACACAGCGGTGAGTGAATTTTCCAGCATGAGCTAGAGCGTGTGCCGTTGGTGGTCCTGACGAATATCGATCTGAAGGGACGTTAGGAAACCCTGTAAATCCTGAGCAGCCTTTTGAATCGCCCAGGAAAAGGTGTCGCGCCTTCTACCTTCATTTCAAAGGCGCGCTCTACCCGTGCAAATGCCAACTTCATCATGTCGTCGAAATTCGAGCCCCAGCGGTGATGAAGTCAACCACTCGGTCAACGTCTGGAACCTGTTGCTTCCCGTCCCTTAGCCGCTCTCGAATGGGGGCGAGCACCAGCAACGAATAAAACGCCTGTGCGGAAATTGCCGACTCCTTGGCCCCCGCCTCTGAGAGCAAGGTCTGAACGATGGAGGTAGCTCGCTCATATCCGGCCCTGTGCAGCGAATCAAGCAGTTCGGGGAAGCGCTGGGCGGTCGTCGCCATGCTCCGATCCAAGGATAAGGTGTCCGGATTAACAGCCTGCTCTACGAAGACATGACCCAACATTTGTAACCGTGCACGCAAACTCAAGCTAGGGTCGCTTGCAAATCGCTCCAGCACCGCCTCTACCGCAGCGAAGCTACGAGCGGTATGGTCGGCTACCACCGCCGCAAACAGCAGCTCTTTCTTGGGGTAGCGTAGATAAAGCGTCCGCTTGGACACGCGAGCCTCCATCGCAATGGCGTCCATGGTTGTCAGATCGTATCCGCTGGCGACGAAAAGCCGACAAGCAATATCGAGCAGATGCTGCTCCATGCGCGGAGCATCCGCTCGCGATGGGCGGCCTCTGCGCGGCTTGTGAAGCTCCTCGGATGCTGTTGCTGCGTGGCCAGAAATAGGCTCGTTAGTCTGCTTCATGTACAAGTAACCCTTGATAAAGATACAGCCTCGTACCATTATGGTCCGAGCCGCGGCCCGCTTGCTCGCTTCGAACGGCCTTGGTGAATCCTGCGATTAGTCTCTGCGGTGCACCTGTCAATCACTGATCCCGACACCACTGCAGGGTTTCACATAAGGGAGAATACTGCACATGTCCACTCTGCAATGGCCTCAACGAGGTAACTTCGGGTACAAGGCACTTGTCGGGCCTCATTTATATGAGCCCGAACGATTGATTGAAACCCGGGGTTATTTTGGTCTTGGTTGGGAAGGCGCGCTGCACTATGGGACGCTGCGAGACAACGAAGGTCATCTGTATTCCCTCACCCGGCGCTTCTGCGATACGAGCAAGGGAGGGCGTGACACTCTGATCATCCAGTCAACGCGCAATGCTGAGGGATGCTTGCATTTCGATACCCCGCTATTCCAAAGCGCCGCCTCAGGCAAGAATGTCGTCAGCGGCGTTGAGAACGGTATCGCATTTCGTCGTAGCCCAGCCGACGCTGATGGCGCCGCCTATGAGATCGTCTACGGCTCGGACACCCTGCAGTGGCGCGAGCAGGGTGTAATGGAACTTGACGGTATACTCTGTGGCCCCGGCCTGCATTGGTATTTGCCGCAGACTGACTCCGGCATCTATTACGCTTCTGCCATGTTCCAGGTCAGCGGTAAGCTGGCAGGTCGGGATGTTCGAGGCTTCGTCTGCGCCGACACGGTGTTCATGCGCGAAGACGCGATGTTGTATGGCAAAGGCGATCCAATGGCCGGCGACCATACACACGTCACCTGGTACACGTGGGGAACGCGCTATAAGGATGGCTCATTTGAAGGAGGCCACTTTAGCGCCGGACATGACCGATGGGGTTTCGCACTGATAACCACGGACCAACAGGTAGTCACCACCTGCACCGATGTCGAAGCCATCGTAAAGTCTGGCCCCGATCGAAACTTCCCAGAGGCCATTTACCTGCGCGCCGCGGACTCGCTATGGGAATTCATCCCTGATCCGAAAGGGCGCATGCCTGATTTTCTTGGGAAATCTCAGCCATCCACCCCGCAGAACGAAGGCCGCTGGCGCCGAGTAGGCGACACCAGGGAACCAGAGACTTACTGGGCTTGGGGCGAAACCAGTCCGCTTACCGGCACCGAGCGCAAACTCCGATTCAGACTCTGAAACACCTGAAAGGTCAAGGCGAATTCTTCGCCTTGACCTTCTACATCAGCTGAGAGTGGGTCCCGGGTCCAAGACATTAGTATTTCTTGAAGTCGACACCAATTCGCTCGCCAAGATCAATGAAGCGGTTGACCGGTTGATGGCCGTTTTCTGGCGCTGCCTCTCCCCAGGCAAACCAAACATCCGGCTCGCGAGTATCCCCGACTCGACGCCAGCGACCATCTACCTGCGGATTCTTCAGTGTGCCCAACCCCACCAAGCGGCCCTTGGGGTCAGGAATGAATTCCCATTCTTCACCAAACGCGCTGTAGCGGATGCCTTCTTGCCAATAACCATTGGCGCCGAAATCCACTTTACCGGTGACATCGTAGGTGAAGCGAACTTCACCTCGTTCGTTGGTGAGAATGGCGAATCCAAACTGATCATTACCCAGCGTGAAGTGGCCGGCATCAATACTGCCGTCTTTGTAACGGGTGGCCCACGTGTACCAGACCAACTCGAGCTTTTCCTGCACCAAGGCGTCCTTGGTCTTGTAGATCTCGCCGCCCTCATACATGTAGATGGGATCAAATCCGATCATCCCGCGCACTTTTTTACCCAGGATGGTCCCTTCCATTTCAAAAATATTGGCTACGTAGTACATGCCTGCGTCGGCGCCGGGGAGGTACCAGTGCATGCCCGGCTTGACGAGCGTCCCGCGTATGTCCATGACCCCCTCTTCTTGCCAGCTGCAGTCTTCTGGACTCCAGGTAACGTGAAATGGGTTGCCAGCCATATCGGGATCACTTCGCCAGTGAACATGATCGGTCTCGAGCGTCCGGCGGCAGTTGTCGTTGGGTACAGAGTCGCGGCCAGCAGGATGCATGTGCATACCATCTTCATGACCTGCTGTGGTCAGCAGATAAAAACGTCGGCGCGAGTCTTTTGCGTCTCCAGGCAGGCCAGCAGGGATGCGGCGCATGGCGGTATAAATTTCACCGTCCTCGTCGCGGAACGTCCCCCACAGATAAAGGGCTTCCGGTGGCATACCGAAATAGGCGCGATTGGACATCATGTCCTCAAGGGTGGGCTCAAAGGCGCTCACGAGAGGCTGCCAGCCAAATCCGCCGCGACGAGGGCGAGTTAGGTTCACCATATAGATTTTCCTTTTTGTTTGTGAGGTCTCGATTCCGGGCCGCTGGGGCTTGTGGCAAGATTAAAGGCACCTATTTTTTGACGCAAAGCCTTTTGAACCGTGGCTAAATGCGCCGAGGTTAATTTCAATGCAATGGCTTGCACGCTTGGGGCCTTGCCATTGATGTATAACGGTTTTTAAGTAGGCAGACTCATGAATGCGTACTAAAAATATTTATCGTTACATGTAACGTGAGGGTGATTCACTTGCCAAAATCAACTGCAGAGCGTGTTGCTAGCTTTCGTGCGCGAAAGAAATCTGAAGGATTTACCACTGTGTCCTTGCTGATACCCACGCAAGACACCGAAATGTTTGCGGAGCTCGCAGCTCAGCGACGCAAGCAGCGAAGCGAGCAGCCTGAGAGCGAATTCTCATCGCGTCAGTGGCTGGCAGCTGTGGCACTGCATGCCCGAGCACAGAGCGCGGACGGGGAACAAGCAGCTAAGGGGCTAAGGCAAGGGTTGAGCCAGGCTGAAGCACTTGTTGGCGAAATCATGAAGCGTATCTATCAACTCGGATGGCCCGTAGGACTGCCCTTGGGGTCACAGTCGGACTTGATGCAAGAATACAAGGTCAGTCGCGCTGTTTTACGACAGGCAATACGTTTACTTGAGCATGATTCCATAGCGACGGTCCAACGAGGCGCAGGCGGCGGCCTGGTGGTAGCTAGGCCCGACCTGCAGGCCACCACACGTGCTATCAAAGTTTATTTGGAGTACGCGAAAATTGGCCCAGGTGAAATTTTGGCTACGCGGCAGACCCTGGAGGCCGCCACGGTAAATCTAGTGGTTGCACGTTTGAATCACGAAGGGGAGCTGCGCCTGAGGGAGCAAATTGCAGCTGAGGAGGCGTTGGATGGTCGGGCGGGCGCTGATGAGCTTTTGCAGTTTCATTTCTTACTCGGTGAATTGTGTGGCGATGCGGCCTTGCGCCTGTTCACCTCCGTGGTCTTGCAATTAGCGAATGCGCATTCGACTTTCCATTTTCGCTCTTTGCATGACCGAAATGCGGTGGTTAAACGGGTTAAACGTCTGCATGCACGAATCGCTGAGGCACTTATCGCACGCGACAAAGAACAGGCATTGGCCTTAATGGATCACTATATCGGCGGTATCAAAGCTTGGTTGACCTGAGCCGGTGCGAGTGATGACGCTGATTTCATACGTCTGGTTGTTCGCGATTTTGCTAAGGCTCAAGCTCCGCCGCTCTGAATTTTTCAGATGGGTATTGTGAATGGTGTTCACAAATGCGTATGTTAGAGCATCAAGCCCGCAATATCCATAAAAGAGAAGGAGCTTTAGCATGTCTTCGATTCGAAAGTGGTTGATTACTGGCGTATCAAGTGGTCTTGGAGAGGCGTTGGCCAAGGCCGTACTGGCGCGTGGCGATGTGGTCATTGGTACGCTGCGACAGCCTGGGCAAATGCAGGCATTCGAAGCCCTCGCTCCTGGGCGCGCCCATGCGCTGGAATTGGACCTGCGCGATTATGCACGGGTGGTGGAGCGCATCACCGAGATAGCGCAGCAGCATGGAGGGGTCGACGTTCTCGTGAACAACGCCGGCTACGGTCTTGCCGGTGCTCTGGAGGAAGTCAGCGAGCGCGAAGCGCGTGAGCAGATGGAGACGAATTTTTTTGGCGCCCTGGCGGCAACTCAAGCGGTGCTGCCATCGATGCGGTCAAAACGCTGGGGGCATGTAGTTAACATCACCTCCATGGCCGGTTTCATGGGAATTCCCGGCATGCCAATTTATAGCGCTTCCAAGTTCGCCCTTGAAGGGCTCGGGGCCGCCCTCGCCGCCGAAGCAGGGCCGCTAGGGATTCGCGTTACCAATGTCGAGCCAGGCGCCCTACGCACCCGATGGGCTTCTGGCGACGCCATCGTACGCTCGGAGCGGGTGATCGACGATTACCAGCGTACGGCCGGTGCAGTGCGCGGCGGGCTGGCGAAACTGGATGGTCGTCAAGACGGTGACCCTGCCAAGGCGGCACTGGCGATTCTGGCCGCAGTCGACGCAGAACACCCGCCCTTGCATCTGCCGGTTCATCCCAGCGCTTTCAGTACCTACAAATCGATCCTGCAGGCTACTAGCGACCAGCTGGATACCTGGCGCGAAGTCAGCGAAAACATCCTATACGACTGATTGCCCAGGGTCCTTGTAATCAAGCGCCTCTACCACGGCCATCACCGTGCCGTGGTGGAGCGTTATTGGTGCAAAGCGCCGCAGCCTTGACTCAGTGGTACATGCCGAATTGACCCCGCACTCTCCTGAGCCGCGCCAAGTTTGCTTGAAGCTGCGCCGCGATAATTCAATGGATGTCGGCGCGTTCCGGGAACGCGCCGCCTCCGCTTTCAATCAATGGTCTTTAGCTCTGCCCCCGTACTGTAGGGCACCTGTCGAAGTTGCCTATACCAGCCCCAAGTGGTTGAGATCCGCCAGATATTTGCCAATGAACGCAGCTGAAAGATGAGGAATATCTCCGCCCGGGCCGACGCCGAACTTGCGCACGTCTCGCTGGAACTGCGTCGCTGATACCCAAGCGCCAGCCGTGCGCGGCATCGGCTTGCGCAACTGGTGTAACAGCGGCAGGAAAGACTGTTGCCGCTGCTTCTCCGGCAGGCCACGCAGCACAGTCTCGAAGCGCGTGAACCAGTTATCGTAATTATCAATACGCTGAATCGGATACCCAGCGCTTATTGCCCAGTCGACAAACGTGTCCATCGAAATGCCGTCTTCGTGCGGATTGATCACGTGATAAGTTTGGTAGCCATCGCCTGCCTCGGCGCCCAGCACAGTGATAGCCTTGGCGGTGAAGTCCACCGGCAAGCCGTCGTAATGAGGCTCATCTGTACCCTGCGCGTAGAACGAACGTGGCGCTAAGCCCGTGCGCACTACACTGGACAACCAACGGGTGAACATGTCGGAGGCATTGAGCTGCCCGTGATAAACGCTGTGCGCCAGGATCATGTCCGATCTGAACACCACCACCGGTAAGCCAAAGCGCTCGTGGGCGTCGCGCAGCAGTACTTCGCCGGCCCACTTGCTGTTTGCGTAGCCGTCGGCATATCTCTCAGTCTCGAGGGGGCGCACTGGGCTGGCCTCGCGGACGTCGGCTTCCTCATCAATGACACCGCCGGGGATCGCTGCGGCCGCTACGGTGGAGACATAGTGAATCGGCTTCACGCGCTTGCTCAATGCCAGCCTTATCAGTTCGGCGGTGCCCGCAACGTTGGGGCCGAATAGTTGCGCATACGGCAGCACATGATTGACAAAGGCAGCAGGATGGACGATGACGTCCACTGTCTCTGCTAGCGACTGCCAATCACTGGCGCTCAGACCCAAATCCGGCTCGCCCAGATCGCCAGGGAGTACGTATAGGTATTTGTCGGCGAGGGTCTCAAAGTGCTGCTTGAGCTGCGCGTCGCCGCTCTCGAACGCTTCAGCAATGCGTTGGCGCGCTGAGTCGGCATCTCGCCCACGGGCGATGCAAATGACCTGGCCGCCAACCGCCGCCATGCGCTCCAGCCACTCCAGGCAGAGAAAATGCCCCAGATAGCCGTTCGCGCCGGTGACCAGCACCGTACGCGGCTCCCTGGACGGTGGCGTTGCATGGGACGCTTCTTTCAGTGTCCTGGCATCGAAGAAGTTATCAAGAACCAGGTCGCTGGCGCGAATCTCGGTGGCACCGCGACCGTGAACAGAAGCGAAGGTCGGGTGTTGGAACGTCTCGTCCAGGGCACGTTCTATGTACTGCGCCACCTGCCCCAGGTTGCCCGTCGGATGGTTGATCACGCTGGCAGGTACTTCGACTTCGTAGATGTCTTCCAGCAATACAGAGCAGGAGAGCGCAGACAAAGAGTCACCACCTAGCTCTGTAAAGCTCGCTTGGGTTTGCGGGTCGAGCACTTCCATGCCCAGCGTCGCCTGCACGGCACGCACAATCGTCTCAAAGATCGGTGCACTGCGGCCCTCACGGCGCAGCGCTTGAAGTTTGTCAGCCTGACGGGTCGCAATGTCATCATAGAGCTGCTCCAGACGGGCGGCGTAGCGCTCCTTGAACTTGGGGCGCTGGTATTTGCCGATGCCAGTCAGCAGGCCGTTTTCAACGCTGAACGGTGTATGTTCTAACAGGAAGTCCCTCGGCACCTCGTAGGCGTTGAGCTGCTCGTCGCGAGCAACCTTCTTGACCGCTTCGCGCAGCGCAGCCTTGAGCGCAGCTTCGTCGTTGATGCCCATATCCCGAGCCGTCTGCTCGTTCGCCACTAAAACGCCTAGCAGGAACGAGCGCTCGCTGGTGCCATAGAGATACACCTGGCGAATCAGTGGGTGACCGTTGGTGAACACTGCCTCCAACCTCGCGATGGCGACGAACTCGCCCTGGGACAGCTTGATGACGTTGTTGCGGCGGTCGAGGTACACGAGCTCATCCACCGCCGTTTCTGCCATGATATCGCCAGTTTTGTAGTAACCGTCTTCGTCGAAGACTGAGTTGGTCACTTCAGGCCGCTGATAATACCCCAGCATCATGGAGTGAGTCTTGATCAGTAGCTCGCCACGGGGATGTGGCTTGTCGGTGGTGAAATAGCCAAGTTCCGGGACGTCGATGAGTTTGTAGTCGATGATCGGTGGTCGCAGTAAGCGGTTATTACGCGAAACGCCGGAAACTTCGGTAGCCCCATAGAACTCGTCCATCCGAAAGCCCAGACAGTTTTCCATGAAGAGGCGTAATTCGGGGGCTAGCGGTGCGGAACCGAAACTGCCGCTGAGCAGGCGTCCGCCGAGCAGGACATTTCGAATTTCGCCCATCAGTTGGTCTCGCAGGGCCTCGGTCTCATTGCACCCGGCACTGCGGCGCTCCAGCTGAGTCTGATAGTGTTGATAGACCATCTCGCAGATCCGCGGCACGATGGCCATGACAGTTGGCCGCACACGCTGGATGTCATTGAACAACTCAGAAAGGTCGCTCTTCGCAGTGAAATAGCAGGTACCACCACTGCCTAGTGTACTGAATACGCCACTTCGGCCAAATGAGTGGTTCATCGGCATGTAGTGCATATAAATGAGAGGAATAGGAGCATTCAGACGCCAGTTAGGCATCAGCATCGATTCCGGATACATGGCGCCTTTGGGCAGGCCAGTACTTCCTGAGGTGTAGTACAGCGTGGATAAGCGGTTGCCTGTTACTTGTTCTGCGAATAGCTGTGGCACGGGGAGTTTCGTGCCCATGTCGCAGGCGTCCTCCAGTGTCAGCACCAGATCCTTCAGGCCGGCCGCCGATAGCTCGGCCTGGGCGGCGGCCAATGCTTCGCGGTGGTCATCTATTTGCTCATCGTAGTCCAATAGCAGCACGCCTAACGGGCGATGGCCCTGCAGTACCAGCTGCACTGTATTGTGCAGGCATTCCAGGCTGGTGGCGAACCAGCGCGGCTGCACTTCCTTGACGATCTCAGTCAGTTGACTCAAAGGGGCATTGGTCTGTAAGGGGACGACCACGACGCCGTTATGAATGGCCGCCAGGTCGACGGTGACGAACTCGCTCCCGGCAAACGCGATAATGCAGAGGAAATCATTAGCCCCCAGCTGTCGGGCTTCATCCTGCTGCCAGAGACTGGCCAAGGCCTTGGCACGCCTCCAGAGTTCAGCGTACGAGAGGGTTGTGAATTCTTGCAGCAGACGCTGGCTGACTCGCCCGTTAACCGGGTCGGTGACACGCTCGATACAGCGTTGAGCCAATGCAGGGCGGTCTGAATAGCCCTCCATGCACAGTGCGACCGTTTGCGCCAATCCTAAGGCAGGGTTGAGCTTGGCTTCGTTGACTGGCGTAAGGGGCATGGCCTCGCGCAACTGAGCATCGCCTGTTACCAGTGCCTTGATGTGTTCCGAGAGATTGAGAGGCGCTGATTGTAATTGCGGGTTGGTGGTCTGCATTTCTTTTCCTATGGGTAGGTCGCCCCATTGGCACCTGAGCATGGCCTAAGTGGACTCGCAGTGCGCGAAAGGCATTATCGTTCCTTTATATGAACGCTGTTCAAATATAGTATATGAGCGTCTTCTGAACGGTCGTTCCTCGCCACACAGAGTCTGGCGTCGTCGATTCGCGGCCCATGCTGCCGAACGCCAGCAGCACTTGAGCCTGCTGCTGGCGTACTAATCAGCGCTGGGATTGACGAGCCAGTGACTCTGGGGTGAAGAATTGAACAGGTTGCATATTGGCCTGAGGAAATATCCCGTTGCGTGCGCCGCCGCTGATGCTGCTGTGGTAGTAGACACCGGTGGCGAAATCAAACAACCAGGTCGACGATGCATGCGGAATCTGCTTGTCATACATCTGGTAGGAAGGCATGTAGATGCCCTTGGCGAGTTTGCCGGACGCATCCCAAGCATCCGACATACCAGCAGAGCGAATGTCCTCATCGTAGTAATAGCGGCGCTTGGGCTGAACATGACGCATGCCGGGCTTAAGTGTCGCCTCGACCACATGCACACGATGCAACTCCCAGCGCACGGCTTCCGGATTGGGGTGATTAGGCTTCAGGAGGTCATCAGGCGTGGATGCCGACCAATCGTAGTTGTTGTACGGGATGATCATCTCTTTCTTGCCCACGTACTTGAAATCGTAACGGTCTTGCTTGCCCGAGAATCCGTAGATTTCGTCGTAAAGCATGGCTCCGCCGGAGGTGGAAACCGGGAAGTCGTACTCGGCGTCCGGTGAGCGCCGTACCCGCCGTTGGCCTGGGGAGTAATTCCAAGTAGGGTTTGGTGTTGCGACTGGATTGAGATAGAACCGCTGCAGATTGCCTTCGCCCACGTTACGAGAGGGGGCAGTGTATATGTTCAGCTGGGTCAGGTAGGTGCCGATGGACGCGAACTTCTCTATGTCCAGCGCCTTGTTGTAGTACTGAGAGTCCGCACGGTTGTTGATGCCCCCGGTCAGCACGCGATTGCCTCTGGCATCGACGTACCAACCTTCACCCTTGGTGATGTTGGAGACGCCCTTGAAGTGCAACAAGGCGTTCCAGACGACCTCGTTGCCCGTCTTGGGAATTGGGAACGGTACGCCGCCGAAGCAGCCTTCAACTGCCAAGCCATTCTCGATTGTCTTGCAGCGGGTAGCATTCGCGACGCTGTTTTGGTTCACCCAGTCCGGGTAGTTCGCGGACCGGTGGGTGGGATAAACCGGGACCGTGTAGGTTTCCGGAAAGCGCTTGAGCAGGGCCTTGGTGCTTTCGGAAAGCTTGTCCGCATACTGGTCGACGTTCTTTCCCGTAATGACGTATATCGGCTTCTCATCGGCGAACGGGTTAGCCCAATGCCCGGTATCCGGCTTGAATCCAGCCGGCTTCGTTGAAGTGGAAAGCCCTCCGGTGTAGGCGGGAATTGTCCCGTCCTTGTTACCTGCGACTTCAGCACCCCAGGGAGTCAGTGAGTTACCCAACTCAGCGGCCTCCTGGGGTGATACGGCGGCATGAGCGGCACTGGCTGAAAGAATGGCGATAGCCAGTGTTGGAGTCATTATTTTCATGCGGGAACTCCCGATAGGAACGCAGTTTGGTAATTCGTCGGCTCGGATTGTTCTGCTGTCGGTGGACCTGACCCGTTGCAGGCGGTCGAGCGGGAGTAGGAGAACCAGGCATCTCTCTTTTTCATCTGAATTGCTCTCTGAATTTTTGTTCTTGTTTTCATTCGAGGTGCAGTAGGGATTTTCCTTTTTGTTTTTGAGGCCTCGGTTTCAGGCCGTGAAAACATACAGCAAGGTTAAAGGCACCTATTTTTCGACGCAAAGGCTTTTGTGCTGTCGCTGAATTCGCCAAGCCCTCTGTAGGACAAATAGGCCGCTTAACAGTGAGCATTATCGTTGTTGTGTAAGGGTTTTTAAGGGGTTAACCACTTTTTTGGTGCTGAGCATTTTTTTTGCGTTACATGTAACTAATAGGTGAGAGCCTTTGCCAAAACGACTGCAGAACGCGTTGCCAACTTTAGGGCGAGTTGCGTCTGCGAGCTGATTTGGGCGCTCGACACAGTCAGCTCTAGGCCTCGCGCCACCTGGCGCAGCTTCAAACCTGCGGGTTGCTAAGATCGTCGGCAGGTTTCCTGTTGCTATGTACCCTCACTGAGTTGAGCCGTGTGTGAGGGAGTGACGCCGCGCAGCGGCGTCATGGCTGCGCATGCAGCTGCTCAGCCCTCGTCGTTCACCCAGCGAACGAAGCGCTGCAGAGGATTGAAGCCGTCATGAGGCAAGCCGGCCTCTATGCCGGCCGAGCCGCCGATATTCACCACCCGCTGCGCCCCCGCCCCTGCCAACCGGTCGCGCAGCAGTGCTTTGCGTTGCGCTGGATAGACACCCACCGTCTGGGTGGCGATGTTCACATGGCGTATCGCATCCTGCAGGTCCTGGACCTGCACGACATTGACGATCTTGCCATCAGGGTGGAAGTCAACGGGATCTTGTGAACGGATAACCACGCCTTCCCCACCGTAGCCACCCCACACCCGGTAGGCGGGCTCGAGCATTCGCAAACCGTCGATCTCGTCACGCAGCTCTGCCGGTACTCGCGGTCCGATTGCCGAAGCCATAGGTCGGTCGACATTCATGCGCTGTTGCAACAGCGCGCAATAGCGGTCGACTTGCTCGGTCGTGCCCTCGACAAACTGAAAGCGGCTGGAGGCGCAAGCCTGCTGGTTCATGAGGGTGACATCGAAGGCTGCCTTGTCGGCGACAGCCGCCAGTGTCTCTGGTGAGTCGAACACCTCACGACCAATCATCGAGATCGAGGTTTTGGGATCGAACGACACAAGCTCAAAACCAGGACCTATGTACTTGCTGACACTGCGGATGGCGCTATCCCCGCCCCAAGCGACCACCTTGTCGAAGAACTGCGGCCTGAACAGCGCACGCTCGACCTGCTCATCGCCTCCTCGCCAATACACTGCAGAGAACGAGCGCGTCAGCGGATGCCCAGGTGCCACGCTCGCCATGGCTCGCAAAATAGCTGGCGCTGTGAACAGGTCGTTGGAAGGCAACTTGAGCAGGTGGACGCCTTTGGTCAGGGCTCCCCGTACAACCGTCAATGCAGAAACGCCCGGGGCGTTTCCTGCAACGATATGAATCAACCTGGGTGGAAATGCGCGAATGCGGCTCTGCCGTCCACTGGGGGAATCCTTGATCTCGCGCCAGCCGTCGAGCACATCGGAGCCGCCCAGTTCAGTGCGAATCTGGAATTCCAGGCCCGCCCGATTGAACGGCGCTGAAATATTCTCATAGGAAAACTCCATGATATGCCGCGGCAACGGCCCCGTTTTGAGGGAGTTCTCCAAGGCTTGGGCTACCAGCCCCTCAGGGTCTGCCTTGAGCCACTGGCCGGTCTGCTCCAATACATCAATGATCTCGCTGACTGGCGTATCGAAGGCCGGGCCAGGCTTATCCCGCTTCCAAACCAGCTGATCGAGGTCAATTCGAGGGGTAGCGAACCGCGCGTGGGCAGGCCCATGCTCCGACTCGGCGCCTAGTACCACATCGCCCTTGATGATGTGGCAAACAGCAACCGCTTCGGCTGCGGGTTGTGCAACTGAGGAAGTGGTCATTCTGCAAGCGCTCCGCGGATGTAGGCATCGAGCGTTCCCGCGCACCCGATATGATCGTCCTGGCCAATCTGGCTAAAACGCGTGATGTTGTCGAGCAAGGTGGGGCCGTGGCGCCCGCAAGGGCAATGGTCAGAGAAGTCGACGGTCACTTTGTCGCCGGTGATCACGCCCCCCCAGCGTCCTTCGAACAGCAGGTCAAGGAATGCAAAGCGGCCTTCGACCCTATCGTTTTCGTCGGCATCTGCTGGCGTCAGCAAGCGCTCCCCCGGCTCATCGGTAATCAACCAGATCAAGCCCGGGGCGCGATGGTAGCGCCCGGCTTCACAGCGGGGCATCAGCTGGGCCATTTCAGTCATGCCATAGGCCGCAGGGCGGATGACGTTGCCGTAGAAGCGTTCCACTTGCTCTTTGTAGTCTTCAGGCAGTGCGACGCCTTTGATACCGCCGCCCGCCTGAATAATGGCCCCAGGGTGGAACTCACCGTCGCCGATACCGCGCTCCCGTGCGCACTGGATAATCATCATGTGCTGGGCCCAAAGGCCACTGACCATGATCGGCTCATGGCGGTGGTCGAGGATTTTTTCGGCAAGCAGGCGCATGGCCGCAGCGCCCTCTTGCGCTTTCACCCGTGCTGACGCTTCAAAAGCCTGGATTTCTTCAGGCAGCGCGGTGCCCTCGGCGATGGCTTTGCGCATTGCAGCAGCACGGCTCACTTCACTGATCAGTAACGGCTCTTCAGTCAAAGCAAACATTGCACCCGGCCGACCCCAATTAACGCGGCCGATCTGCGCCGATTCGATAGCGCTGTTGTATCCCTTGATCGGGCCAAGCCAGAACAAGGCACGATTGGGCTCCGCCTTCGCAAATGGCCAGCCGGTGGCATGCTTGTAATGCAGCGCCTTGTTTTCCTGGTCGCCGGCGGTGTGATTGAGAAATGAGCATTTGCCACTCGAGCCGCTGGTGGCCAATGGGCGGTGGCCGGCTTCATACAGGCGCTCGAGCCATTCATCGACATCGCGCACGCCGTCCACGTTTACATTGCTGACGTCAGCAACCGATAGCGTTTGCAGCCACTGCAGCATGCGGTCCCACCGATTGTTATCGATGAAGGACTGCGGGTAGGACTTGTAAACCGTGTGCGAGAAAAGGAGCGGCACCAGTTGTTCGAGGCTGTCGATGTGGGTGATCCCGGCTTCCTCGGCGCGGTGGCGCAGGAGCGGTATCTGCTCGATGCGCTCTCGGAACAGCTCCTGGGCAGCCTGGATCTGCATGTCATGCACGTTGGCCGGCGGCTGATCGAACGCGCTGTCGGGGTCGAGTATGTGCGACAACAATTGCTTACGTACGGGAGTCATTGCTTACCTCACAGTGTTGTTCTTTTATGTGAACGGCGTTTTGTTTTCCCGTGGAAATTAATATACCGGTTTATTCTCGGCGTCAACTGCACGAAATGCAGCGCTCTAGGGGGTTTTACCTGCAAAACAAATAGCGTTGGCCAGGATCCAAGCGTGCTGTTAGTGTGTGCAAACCACACCCTCGAGGCTTATGCGTAAGTGATTACTAACCAATCTGAGCATCTACAGGCTGTATTTATTGCTCTGGCTGATCCCACCAGGCGCGCATTGCTGGAAATCCTGGCGAAGGCCCCAAGCCATGTGGGCGCATTGGCACAGCAGGTGCCAGTGTCACGTTCAGCGGTCTCGCAGCACCTCAAGGTGCTCAAGGACGCAGGATTGGTGCAACAAGCCAAACGGGGCCAGCAGCGCATTTATGCGGTGATGGATGAATCGCAGGGGGTGCTCAAGGCATTGAGCAATTATGCGCTGTCGCTCGTTGCCCCTGCGCCAGGCGAAACGGACGCGAAGCGTACTCCGCTGGTCATTCAGGAACGAGGCGGGGCACGGACATTGGATTGGGCAGCCGTCAACGACGAGGTCGACGCTCAAACAGTCTCATTGGCTGGACGGTTTTATGTGGCGGGTCACCGTATGGAGCGCCTGCTCGCCCGCACCGCGGCCGCTTACCAGCTGAATGTGGGCGAAGCGATGATCTTGGGCACTTTGAAAAGGCTCGGGAATGACCGTACCTGCACGCCGACCGAATTAGGTCGGCATTCGCTGATATCCGTGACGGGCATCGCGAAGCGCCTGAACCGTCTTGAACAGGCAGGCTTGATTGAGCGTACGAGTGACGAAGTGGATCGTCGCTCGGTACAGGTGCGCTTGACAGCAGCGGGCGCCCGGACCTTCGAGGCGATCAGCCATGAGCAGTTCACTCAGAGCTACGCCGGGTTCAATGCGCTTTCACAGACGCAGCGCGAGGGCCTGGACGATGTATTGGAGAGTTTGCTGGGTACCCTTCCCGACACCTGACAGCAGGCTACGGGAAGGCCAGACTTCTACCGCGCTGCGTAGCGCAACAGCCGCTCATTGATGATCGCACGGGCATCAGCAATGATGGTTTGCACAAGCGTGTCGCAGCTCGGGATGTCGCGAATCAGGCCCACCCCCATCCCGGCAGCGTAGGCGCCATCATCCGCGTCGCCACGCTCCACTGCACTCACCCAGCGCTGGCTGCTCGCCAAGGTCATCAGTTGGTCGTGGTCCGCCCCTGCCCGCTCCAGCTCCAGAATCTGATCGGTCAGCGCATTTTTGAGCACGCGAGTGGAGTCGCCGATGCTGCGGCAGATCAGCGTGGTATCACGCTCCGTCGCCGCCAGATACCGGGCTTTGACTGCTTCGGGCATAGGTGACTCGCGGGCCATCAAAAACCGTGTTCCCATTGCAATCCCTTCTGCACCCAACGCCAATGCTGCCACCAAACCACGGCCGTCGGCGAATCCGCCATTGGCTACCACAGGGATAGTGAGTTGGTCGACCGCTGCGGGGATCAGCACCATATTGGGCACTTGGTCCTCGCCCGGATGACCAGCCGCTTCAAAGCCGGTCAAGCTGACTGCGTCTGCACCGAGCTGCTGTGCTTTCAGGGCAAAACGCACGGCTGTGCATTTATGAAGTACCTTGATGCCGGCTTCCTTGAAAGCGGCAATAAAGTACGCGGGATTGCCACCCGCCGTTTCCACGCATGTCACCCCAGCGTCCAGAATCACTTTCGCGCTGTCCTCAGGCTTGACGCTGAGTTTGGACAAGATCGTAAGGTTGACGCCGAATGGTTTGTCCGTGAGGCTGCGAACCTTCTCGATTTCCTCACGCAAAGCACCAGGTGAAGGGAAGCTGTGCGCGGAAAGAAAGCCAAGCCCGCCGGCGTTCGCTACCGCTGCTACAAGCTCTGCGCGCGAAACGAAGCGCATGCCACCTTGAATCAACGGGTAATCAATACCGAAGAGTTCTGTAATTCTGGTCTTGAACATGGCAATTCCAAGAGATCAGTTCTGAAGTGCAGTGACCCTGAACCGCTTGGCTCGAATGCGCTCAGCACGGTCACTGCCTACGGGTTCCCGCTCACGCCGAAGCAAAGAGGGTTGCTTGAGCCAGCTGCTTGCGGCATTCGCTGATCATGCGCTCGAGCAAGTCTTTACAGGTGGGAATGTCATTCATCAAACCGATCGCCTGGCTCGCCCAGACCAATCCATCGTTGACGTTGCCCGACTCCAGTGTCGCGCGTCCACGCGCGCCCATCACCAAGGGTCGGACATCCTCGAACGTGCAGCCACCCGGCCGACGCTCGATCGCTACCACCTGTTCGGAAATCTCGTTACGGAAGACCCGGCCACTGTTTTTCAACGTGCGGAAAATAACCACCGTGTCACGCTCGCTGCCCTGAACAACCGATTCCTTGATGTTGGAATGGATCGGCGCCTCTTGGGTAAGCATGAACCGGGTACCCATGTTGACCCCCTGGGCGCCCAGTACAAGCGCAGCCGCCAGGCCGTAGCCGTCGGCAATGCCGCCAGATGCAATCACGGGAATAGTCAGGGCTTTGACCGCGGCCGGTATCAGGACCAAGCCACCCACATCATCCTCACCAGGATGCCCAGCGCATTCAAAGCTATCGATGCTGATGATATCGACGCCATTGCGCTGTGCGCTCAGGGCATGACGTACCGATGTGCATTTGTGCAGGATTTTGATTCCAGCCGCTTTCAGACGATCAAAAAACTCTTTAGGACAATTACCTGCGGTTTCGACGATCTTCACTCCGCTTTCGATAATGGCCTGCAGGTAGTCAGCGTAGGGTGGTGGGTTGGCTGAAGGGAGTACCGTTAGATTGACCCCAAACGGCTGGTCTGTGAGGCCTCGGCACCGGTCGATCTCGGCGCGCAATGCGTCAGGTGTCGGCTGAGTAAGGGCGGTCAAGATGCCAAGCCCGCCGGCATTGGAAACAGCAGAGGCAAGTTCAGCGCGCCCCACCCACATCATGCCCCCTTGTACGATCGGGTAGCGGATGCCAAGCAGCTCGGTAACTGCGGTCTTCATAACGCCCTCTCTCCTGTTGCGGTGGATCACGAATTGTTCTTATATTTGAACGCCATTCAAAATAGCACGCAACCATGGAGTGAACAATGCTCGCGCTCTTCAGCTTGTTGAAATGCTGACACCCACACCTTTGGTACGGATGAACTCATCCAGGCCAGCTTTGCCGCCTTCGCGACCAAATCCGGAATTCCCCAGCCCGCCAAAAGGTGAGCCTGGGTGGAGGGCCGGAGTTGCACGGTTGACATACACAGTCCCCGCATGCAACCGATCAACCAGACGCTGGGCAGTATTGAGGTTGGTGGTCTGAATGTAGGCGGCCAAGCCGTACTCAGTCGCATTGGCCAAGGCTACAGCTTCCTGCTCATCACGAAATTTGAAGGCACATAGCACAGGGCCGAACACTTCCTTCTGAGCAATGGATGCATACGGGTCGGCATCTGCAATCAACGTCGGCGGGATGAAGTTACCCGGGGGACCTGCAGTCACCGCATGGTCGAAAAACCGGCCGGCGCCGCTTGCACGCGCGGTGTCGATCATGTCCTGTACCCGCTCACAGGCAGTGGCATTGATCAAAGGCCCCACGATCACGCTTTGGTCAAGCGGGTCACCGTAAGGTATATGGTCAATGGTGGTTTGAAGCGCATCGATAAAGCGCTCGTAGATCTCCTCATGGATGATCAAGCGGGTAGGCAAAGCGCAGCCTTGGCCACTGTTGGACAACCCAAACGTAGCGCAGTAAGCGGCAGTAGCCGCGACATCCACATCGGGGAACACAACATTCGCCGATTTGCCTCCTAACTCGAACACCAAGGGTTTCAGGGTGTCCGCGGCCGACCGCATGATTGCGCGCGCCGCACCAGGCCCCCCAGTGAATGAGATTTTGTCGACGCCAGGATGACTCACGAGTGCTGCGCCTGCCGCTACTCCTCCTGGCAATACGTTGATGACCCCAGGCGGCACACCTGCTTCAAACGCCAGCTCCGCGAAAAGCTGGGCGCTGAACGGGGTGAACTCGGCCGGTTTGATGACAACGCAATTACCGGCCGCAAGCGCAGGCGGGACCTTCATTGCCAACGACAGTAAAGGCGCATTCCAGGTGATGATATGCCCCACGACACCATAGGGCTCAGGCACTGTGTACTCGAAGTGGCCTCCTCCCGCTGGGCTCCCGGTCACCAAGCCTTCTATCTTGTCGGCCCAGCCGGCGTAGTAGCGCACCCAGTTGATGACACGAGGGGCAATGCCCTCGACCATGGTGCTGATGGGAATGCCGTTTTCGACCACTGCCATCTGTGAAAACCGGTCGATGTTCTGGTCGATCAGGCCTGCGAAACGATCGAGAATCAGCCGGCGATGCGCCGGCTTCGTGAGGCGCCACGCCGGGTATGCGGCGCGGGCAGCAGCCACTGCCATATCCACTTCGTCCCGGCCAGCCAGGGGGATCTCCATCTGAAACTGGCCAGTGGCGGCGTTGCAGTGGCTGAAAGTCCCACCACTCCCTCGCGCGATGGTCCGCTCACCGATCAGTAGATTGACATCAGGCAGTGTCGCGGCAATCGCTGCGTGCGCCGCAGCGTTTGGAGCGATGAATTTCATCGTTGGAATTCCTTTCGCAGTGCCGTTTGTAAATGGCTGTTGATGGCCTACGCGACAGTCTCCTCTACCCCCTGTCAGCGCTATTGCGCGGCGCCAGCCTCGATCAACGCATGGGCAGACAGTGGGCCGATTTCGGTCACCCCGCCGTCTACCGGGAGGTGCACGCCGGTGATGAAGCGCGCCTCATCACTGGCCAGGAAGCGCACGGCCAACGCAACATCCCACCCATCACCCTCGATACCGAGTGGGCCGACATTGCGCCGCTTGACGCGCATCTGTTCGGGTAGAAGCGACATCGCCAGGGGGGTGAGTACATGGCCAGGCGCAACGGTATTGGCCCGAATGCCTTGACGGCCATACAACACCGTCAGCTCGCGTGCCAATGCTGCCATGGCGGCTTTCGAAGGGCCGTAGGCAATACTGCCGTGGGCGCGTATGCCCGCTATCGACGAAATGTTGATGATCGAGCCCCCACCGTTCTGGGTCATCGCAGGCACCGAGTAACGGCTCATCAGCATCGCGCTGGTCAAGTTGATGTTGAGCACACGCGTCCATGCTTCTTCATCGTCCGCCTCCAGAGCGACCGGCGTAGCCACACCAACATTGTTCACCAGCACGTCAAGGCGGCCATAACGGCGCATGGTTTCCTCGACGATTCGGGCACAGTCATCACGCAGGGTGACATTTGCGCTGATAACGAAGGCTTCTGCGCCCATGCTCTCTATCTGATTGAGCGTGTCTTGCGCTCGCTGGGCATCCAGGTCCACAAGGCACACTTTGGCCCCTTCACCGGCGAGGACGACGGCAATTGCCCGACCAATACCAATGCCGTCGCCTTCGGCGCCAGCGCCGGTGACGATTGCGACCTTTCCAGCCATCGTTGCGTTGTAGTTTTTGGGTTGAGGCATGATTCAGCGCTCCAGATACAAGCAGGTATTCAGCCGGCAGCCGAACGCCCCGCCGCAGCGCCCTTCAACAAAGTGCTGTGCGGCGAGGTAGCTAGCCTGCCAGGTAGAGGGTCAGTGGATCGACCGCACCAGTGTCGCGACCAGTCCATCGTCGCTGTTGACTAGCACTGTCTCGCCGATCTGGAATGTTTTCGGGATGTCATCACCCTCGCGCTTCTTCCCGTCGGTCCCGCGCACATAGGTCTGCGGGACGATCGCAAAGCTTTTTTCCTGCTGAGTGCGCTGGTCACGCAGGGTAACCTGGTCGGGCGTAATGCCGAGTACCTTTCCAATCGATGGCACCTTGCCCGAGGCTTCGGTGACGCGGATATCCATGGACATCCGGAAGCGGTCTTTCGACAGATTGGTCAAACCACTGTGGGGGAGATTCAAATCGAAGATCACAATGTCGCCCGGCTCGAAATCAGCCCGTTTCCAGCCTTCAATGGGAATAAGGTTGGCCGGAATAGGGAATGAGGGAGGGTTGGTCACGTCATGCAAGATGGGGCCGCGGTGCGCGCCCTCAACCCAGGCGCAGCCACCGACTTCATCGTCAACAGTATCGATGGGTACCCAGCAGATTTTCATTTCCAGGCCGCGACTGTAAAAGCCGTCCTGATGTGGGTAGATGAACCGGTTCTGGCCTGGATCCTCTACCGGTGGATTGGCTCGGTATTCTGCGATGGGCAGCCAGAACGGATCGTCGCCGAGCAGTTCTTTCATGGTCGCGACGATCTTGGGGTTTTCGGTCAACATACGATGCATGTCGTTGTGGTTGAACTCACCGACGCGCGCGAGCTCGGCTGGGGACACGCTCTTGCCTTCAAAGCTGGCGCCGTTATAACGATTTTCGGTAACGCCAGGATCGATCAGGCCATGGCGCTGCAGATAATCAATCCAGCGCGCACGCATTTCGCCGATAACACCCTTGTCCAGGACCCCTTTGAAGTACCAATAACCATCGCGTTCCCATGCCTGATCGAGCGCTTTCCGGTCGCCGAGCAGGTGATTCGCAGTTTTCAATTGGCCCATTTGCCTGGGCGGGTTCAACGGTACGGTTTGTGCGTTGTTATTGTTCATACACCGTCTTTCCTTCTGACTTGGGTTCAGTCAACGAGGTTGATGATGTCCCATGCTGACCCGGTTTTCCGGCCGGCATTAGGGTCGCATTCAACATAATTAGGGGGTGAATTCGACAAGCGTCGTTTAGTTGTATCCATTGATTACGCTCCTGCTGAGCGCCCATCATCGATCACCTGCATGGCACCGGTTATTCCTGCAGCCTCGTCGCTTGCCAGAAACAGCGCCAGGCTTGCTACCTCGTGCGGTTCGATCATGCGGGCGCTGGTTCTGGCTAACAGGCTGGCCATGCTTTCATCGGAAAGCCCCTCAAAAATCGACGTGCGCGTCATGCCCGGACAAATTGCGTTAACGCGAATGCGATGGGCTCGATACTCCAAGGCCGCCGCCCGCGTCATCATCAGCAACGCACCCTTTGATGCCAGATTGGCGATGGAGTTGGAGGTGGCTGAAAATGCACCGACAGAAGCGGTATTGATGATCGAGCCTCCCCCTGAGGCCATCATCAACACCAAGGCGCTTTTCATCATCAAGAACGCACCGCGCTGGTTCACATCGATGACGCGATCCCAATCCTTGAGTGTCACTTCATGCGTTGGCACCCGCTGCGCGGGCCCGATACCGGCGTTATTGGCCAGCACATCGAGCCGGCCATAGCGCGCATGAACATGCGTAAATAATGCCTCGACCGCCGCTGGGTCACTGACATCGCAGGGCCAAGACTCGAAACTGCCCGTGGCGTTATCAGCCGTACCCGAAGGCAGAGGTTCGACGGTATCAAGGTCCACGGCTATCACCCGCGCGCCCTCCTGCACGAACCGTTGCGCCATTGCCCGACCAATACCCGCGCCTGCCCCTGTGACCACCGCTACCTTTTCCGCAATTCGAGCCATGGAAATAGCCTCCGTTTGAAATTGCCCAAGCCGGCCAATACCTACCTGGCCACCACGCCGCGCTCACGCAGGCATGCAACGATCTGCTGCGCAGCGTCCAAAGCGCTTTGGCGTGTCGTGTCGATGTACACGTCCGGCGAGAGCGGCACTTCGTAGGGGGAGTCGATGCCGGTGAAGTTTTTCAAGGTTCCCTGGCGCGCTTTCTTGTACAGACCTTTGGGATCGCGCTGTTCCACAACTGCCAGCGGGGTATCAATGAAGACTTCGACAAACTCACCCTCCTCCACCAGGCTGCGGGCCAGTTCGCGCTCGGCCCTGAACGGTGAGATGAATGCACTGATTACCACCAGCCCTGCATCAACCATCAGATGGGAAACCTCGGCGATACGACGGATATTCTCGACCCTGTCAGCGGCCGTGAAGCCGAGGTCTTTGTTGAGCCCATGGCGTACATTGTCACCATCAAGCAGGTAGGTACGTACGCCAAGCGCATGAAGCTGCTGCTCGACCAGGTTGGCAATGGTGGATTTGCCCGTACCCGAAAGCCCTGTCAACCAGAGCACGACAGGCTTATGCCCAGCGAGCCGGCTACGGGCAGCTTTGTTCACCTCCACGGCTTGCCAGTGCACGTTTTGCGCTCTGCGCAGGGCAAACTGCAGCATCCCCGCCCCGACTGTGAGGTTGGTGATACGGTCGATGACGATGAAGCTGCCCATGTCGCGATTCTGGGTATACGAATCAAACGGCTGAGGTCGGTCCAGCGCCATGTTGCAGACCGCAATATCGTTCAGTTGCAGCGTCTTGCCCGGCAGGTGCTGCAACGTGTTCACGTCGACAAGGTGCTTCGGCGTCGAGAACGTTGCGCTGACGGTGCTTGCCCCCATCTTCAGCAGATAAGGGCGGCCGGGCAGCATCTCGTTGGCGTCCATCCACACTAGCGTGACCTGGAACTGGTCCGAAACCTCCGCCGGGTCGCCTGCTGCCACCAGCACGTCGCCGCGGCTGACATCGATTTCGTCTGCCAAGGTGACGGTAATGGACTGATGCCGCTGTGCGAGATCAAGATCTCCGTCGAAGGTGACGATGCGTTTGACCGTACTGCAATTGCCCGATGGCAACACCCGCACATTGTCACCTGGCCTGAGCGAGCCCCCTAGCACGCGTCCGGAAAAACCCCGGAAATCGAGATTGGGCCGATTGACCCATTGCACCGGCATGCGCAGAGGGGCGTCGTTACTGACATTGCCAATATCGACGCTCTCCAGATATTGCATCAGGCTAGGCCCTGCATACCAAGGGGTATTAGGGCTAGGTTCGGTCATGTTGTCGCCCTTGAGGGCTGAAAGCGGGATACTCTGGATGCAACTGAATTCCAGTTGCTGAGCGAACGTGCGGTAGGCCTGATCAATACGTTCGAACACTTCCTGTGCGTAATCGACCATGTCGAGCTTGTTCACCGCCAGCACCACATGCTTGATGCCGATCAGAGACACCAGGTAGCTGTGGCGAAACGTCTGGGTCAGCAGGCCTTTGCGAGCATCGACCAGGATGATCGCAACATCGGCGGTAGAAGCGCCCGTCACCATGTTGCGGGTGTACTGCTCATGCCCAGGGGTATCGGCGACGATGAACTTGCGCTTGTCGGTGGAAAAGAACCGATAGGCGACATCGATGGTAATGCCCTGCTCGCGCTCGGCGCTCAGCCCATCGACCAGCAGGGCAAAGTCCAGTTGGTCGCCCTGGGTGCCAGATTTGCGCGAATCGGCCTCCAGGGTGGTCATCTGGTCTTCCAGCAGGGCTTTCGCTTCATACAGCAGACGGCCGATCAGCGTGCTCTTGCCATCATCGACGCTCCCGCACGTGATGAACCGTAAGAGCGTCTTTTGCTCATGGAGGTTGAGGTACTGCTCAATGTCTTGCTCGATGAGTGCAGTGTTAGCGTTCATTAGAAGTACCCCTCGACTTTTTTCTTTTCCATGGAGCCTGCGCTGTCATGATCGATCACGCGCCCTTGGCGTTCAGTGGTGGTGGACAGCAGCATTTCCTGGATGATGGCCGGCAGCGTGTCTGCCTGGGATTCCACTGCCCCGGTCAATGGGTAGCAACCCAGTGTGCGGAACCGCACACTGCGCATTTGCACGCGTTCGCCATCTCGCAGCGGCATGCGCTCGTCATCGACCATGATCAGCGTGCCGTCGCGCTCCACCACCGGCCGCTCAGCGGCGAGATAGAGCGGCACAATGGGAATACTCTCGCGGTAGATGTACTGCCAGATATCCAGCTCGGTCCAATTGGAAAGCGGGAATACGCGGATGCTCTCACCTGGGTGTTTGCGCGCGTTGTACAACCGCCACAACTCCGGGCGCTGGGCCTTGGGGTCCCAACGTTGCTGGGCTGATCGGAATGAGAACACCCGCTCCTTGGCACGGGACTTTTCCTCATCCCTGCGTGCGCCGCCGAATGCCAGGTCAAATTTGTGCAGGGCCAGCGCCTGCTTCAGCCCTTCGGTTTTCCACATGTCAGTGTGCAGCGCCGAGCCGTGGGTGAACGGGTTGATATTCTGTGCTTCGGCCTCGGGGTTGCGATGAACCAGCAACTGCATGCCCGACGCTTTCGCCATCTCCTCGCGCATCTGATACATCGCCTGGAATTTCCAGGTCGTGTCTACATGCAACAACGGAAACGGCGGACGCGACGGAAAGAACGCTTTGCGTGCCAAATGCAGCATCACTGCGCTGTCCTTGCCGATCGAGTACAGCATTACCGGGTTTTCTGACTCCGATACCGCCTCGCGCAGGATATCGATGCTGTCTGCCTCAAGGCGTTGCAGATGGGTCAAATCAGTCATGTTGGAGCTCCTCGTGCCGCTGGCACTCGGCAATGGTCGAAAGGAGAGCGGCTGCAACCTCTGGCCGGCAGATCAGAAGATCAGGCATGAACACTTCACGTTGGTTGTAGCTGCAGGGGCTACCGTCAATGCGCGAAGCATGCAGGCCCGCCGCCAGCGCTACGCCCACGGGGGCGCAAGAATCCCACTCGTATTGGCCACCAGCGTGCAGGTAGGCGTGGGCCTCACCCCGCACCACCGCCATCGCCTTCGCGCCTGCCGACCCCATGGGCACCAATTGCGCATTCAGCCGCAGTGCTACCTGCTCGGCGACCCGCGGCGCTCGGGTGCGGCTGACCAGGATTTTCATGCGCCCCGCTGGCGCTGGCGGTAGAACGATTGGGGCAGCTGCACTGAACACGCTGCCCAGCGCTGGCAGGCTCACAGCGCAAGCCGCGTCGACTTTGCCGTCCTTGACCAAACCGACGTGCACCGCCCAATCCGGTCGGCCTTCCGCATATTCGCGGGTGCCATCGAGCGGGTCGACAATCCACACCCTTTGCTTGTGGAGGCGAGCATCGTCGGACGCCTCTTCCTCTGAAAGCAGGCCGTCATCAGGGCGATGCCTGCGCAGCAAGTCAGTCAGCAAGGTATTCGCCAGGCGATCACCATGTACGCCAAGGTAGGTACTGGATAACAGGCCATGCTCTTTCAGCCTGAGCAGATGTTCGCCGGCAGCGGTTGCCAGGCGTGATGCCAGTTCGGCATCGTCTATTGTCAGATCGGGCATTGGGATACCTCTTGTAGTACAGGAAGTAGCTCAGGCCAGGGCCTGGCGCTGGATATAGGGGGCGAACCGTTGATTGACCCGGTCTGGGTCCAGGCCATAGGTTTCAGCGCTATAACGGTGCTCACCGTGTCGGGCTTCCGGCGCGGCGCTTATCCGCTCAAGCATCCGCGCGCGCGCTTGATCGCTTAAGGTCAGGCCAAAGTGCTGGTAGATGGTCTGGATCACGGCCATCGGCTGGCGCTGGATGTCCTGTTGCAGGATGTCCAGGAACTGGCCGGGCGCCCTGGCCCTTGCGCGGTGTGCGTCCTCGACTGCCGCGCCCCAGTAGCTGGCTTCTCGTTCCCCGATGGCCCGCGTATCGACACCCTCCTCCAGAATGCTGCGAGCCTCACGAAGTACACTGCACAGCGAAGGCAGGGCGCTGGCCGGGGCGCGATGGGTCTGGATCACACAAGCATCGGGAAACACATCCAGCAGGTTGCCGACCTGGGCCACGTGCCCAGGGTTCTTCAACAGCCAGGTCTTCTCCGGGCTGTTGGCGCCGATCAACTGAATGACCTTGCGCAGGCGCCGATAACTGCTCGCCTCGCTCTGCTCCAGCCACCAACGGTCGTAATCGGGTACACGGAGGGAGGAGCCGAAGAAGTTGCTGCAAAAATTCTGCTTCAGCACTTCCAGGCACTCGTCCACGTCATCGGCCCGCATGTCGTGGGCAGCACGCATGTGTGGCGCCGCTGCAAAAAACTGTTCAAGGCCTGCCACGCAAGCCTGGTACCAAGGGTTCGCGGCCCAGGTGTGGCGTTCCGGGCGCGGCATCGGGAACGCAGTGAGCCAGCGCTCCATCCCCTGGAATTGCGGGTCCATCGACAACAACTTGTGCAGTGCCGTGGTGCCCGTGCGTGGGATGCCGATCACAATCAGCGGGCGCGTTACGCGATGCTGCAAGCATCCTGGATGTGTTTTCCAGCCCTCCTCGCTGAGCAAGCGTGAAACCAGAATCCCGACCAGCAGATTCCAGGCAAACTCGCGGCCGCCTGGCTTGAAGACCGGGCCATTGTCATCCAGAGCAGCCAGCAGCCGCTGCAAGCCCGGGAGATATTCAGCAGGGTCACCAAAGTCGGTCAAACCCGTTGCGGCGCTGGCGGCGGCGTGCAACTGCCCCTCCGCGCCCTTGAAGTTGGCGGATATCGTCACGATGGTTATCTCGTTAGCTAGTGATAGAAAGTGGCGGACGCCACATTGCAGTCGCTGCAGCTACCCGGGCCTGGCAGAAGCGATGGCTGCCTGGATTTCGGCAAAGGTAGGATTGCGGCGCAGCGTCAGGCCGCCATTCACCTGCAAGGTCTGGCCAGTCATGAAGCACCCCTCGCTGACCAGGAACAATGCGGCTTGGGCGACATCGTCCACGGTGCCCAAGCGGCCCAGCGGGTACGCCCGCTCGAAGGCCTGGCGCACGCCGGGCACTTCGGTGAAGCCTTGGGTCATTCCGCTCTCGGTCAGGCCGGGGGCGATGCTGTTGATACGGATACCGCGCACGCCGTACTCATCGGCGACGGCCCGGACCACATGCTCGCCGGCGGCCTTGCAGGCGCCATACAGCGCCTGGTCCTGGAAGCCGATACGGGCGATGGCCGACGACAGCATGACCACCGCCCCCCCGTCGGACATCGCTCTCAGCATGCTTTGCAAAAACTGGAACGAGCCTTTGAAAACGGTGCGATAAACCTGGTCCAGGTCTTCCTCGCGGGTTTCGGCAAACGGCTTGCTCAAACCGATGCCCGCAGCATTGACGGCAATGTCCAGCCGACCGTAGCGTTGCAATGTGACCTCTGCCAGGCGCTCGAGGTCAGCCTGACAGGTCACGTCGCAAGGCAGGCAACTGCCGCCTATGTCCCATGCCAGTTGCTCAAGTGGTGCGATGCGTCTGGCCGCGACCACAACCTTGGCGCCATGCGCCGCGAACAATCGGGCGATAGCGCTGCCCATGCCCGGATCCGTGGAGGCACCCAGCACGACCGCCACCTTGCCATTGAGTTGTTCCATGCTGGCCGCCTCCTACCAACGCCGGCGTAATTGCGCCCCGAGGCGCCGCACGCGCAGGGCCTCGCCGCGCTCCACCGGGGTGACGCGCAACATATCCAATGGCAGGTGCTCATCCAGGTCGGCGAGTTTGACTTTCTTCAGGATGGGCGTGGGATGAGAGCTGCTACGGTACCACCGTCCTATCAACATGCCCTTGAGGTTGCCGCCGGTATCCAGCCAGTTCGCAACGCCTGGGTCTTCCACGGACAGCACTGCGCGGAACTTCCCGTCGCCATTCACATGAGCTTGATGACCGTTGAGGCTGCTCTGGCGATGAACGAGTTCGACCTGATTCCACAACGCATCGACGACCTGAACGTTCCAATACACCAAGCGTTGCGGCAGTTCGGTTTCCAGAATCAGCGCCTCGTCAGACTGTAAGTCGTAGGTGCATTCGTAATAGGCTTGTGGCCAGTCATCTCCATTACCCAGCTCTGCAAACGTGACCAGCTTCATCTCGTGCGGCGGCCGGTTGCTGCGGCTGTTGGCGATGATCCCTTGGCACAGTTGTGACAGACGCTTCACGTAACCGCCAAACAGATCCCGCAATTGCTGGTCAATCGTAGCCACGCTCATACGTGGTTTTAGCGGCTGCTCCCCCAGGCGCTCGATGCACACCTTGACGTCGCGCTCATTCCCCCAATCGTAGGAAAACTGGCGCAACAGCAAGAAGCGTGATTCTGGGTGAAGGTATAACCAGTCGCCCTGATAGCCTTCTGGCCGCTCGCTGCTGAAGATGACCTCGAAACTGCCGTCCTCGGCGATGTCCAGCTGGTCAAGGTCGTAGTTATTGAAGCCCGGACCTGGTGGGTTGCCCATACCGATCATGTGCTTGCCTGTCGCGAAGCCCGCCACCGGCACATTTCCTCTGTTACCTGACACGCGGTAGACCCCCTCGCCGCTGACGGCGCTGAAGTGATAGACCGCGTCGGGGTTGGGCTGGGCAAGAAACACCGAGTTCTCGAAAGGTGCCCAGTCGGGGTAATCGGGGTCCGCCTGGAAATACAGAAAGTAACCTTGCGACAGGTTCATGGCGAATTGGCGATACAGTTCGGCACGCAAGTGCTCGTCAAGCGGGTCCCAAAGCTGTAGTTCGACTTCGCTGGCGGCTTTGAGCAGGTCGACGTAGCTCGCCCACGGTTGCAGGGAAGCATTCATTCAGTCACCTCCGGTGAAACGCATCTGGATAGATGGATGAAAGAGCGGGAGCAGGTCCGCCGACGATTCACGCCCAGGGATGAATCATGACTTTGCATTGTCCGCTGGGCGTGCGCAGCGCTTCGAATACGGACGGCACCTCGTCCAACGAAACGTGCTGGGTGATCATTGCCCGCGGCTCCAGCGCCCCACGCGCAAGCACCTGTGCCACATACTGGAAATCACCCACGGTGTATGTGTTGGAAAAACGCAACGTGATTTCTTTCCATACCGCTGTCGCTGGCACAAAGCTGTCTGCTGTGGTACAGAAGCCCAGCACCACCACGGTTCCAGCGCGGCTCACGGCTTGGATGGCTTGGCTGATGCAGCCTGGTTGGCCCGCGCACTCGAGCACGATGTCTGGCGCTGCACCGAAGGCCTCGGTGGCCGCGGCAGCAAGCGTTTGCCCCTGGCCTTGGGCGATGAATGCATCAGCGCCCATTTGCAGGGCCAGCGCCTGACGGCGGGTGGAATTGGCGGCGACCACGACTCGGCCAGCGCCCAATTTGCGCGCAAAAAATGCGGCTGCCAGGCCGATAGGGCCAGCCCCCAGGACCAGTACCGTGGCGCCAGGCGTTATGCCCGCCATGGCTGCACCATGCAGGCCCACTGCCATAGGCTCCAGCAGGGCACCGTCGTCGTAGGTTAATGAGTCTGGAAGCTTGATCGAGGTGCGCTCGCTGACTGCGACATATTCGCTAAAGCCACTACCAAGCCCGCGGAACGCTACGCAATGGCTTGGGCTGCCGCGCTGGCAGGCCAGGCAATGGCCGCAACCGGTGAATGGCAAGGCACTGATCCTGTCGCCGATCTGCAGCCCCTGAACCTCGGCCCCCACCGCCACCACCTCGCCTGCATATTCATGCCCAGGGACCGTACCGGCTGGGTAGTCAAAGCCGGGCGAATGCCCCTCGGTCATATGAAGGTCGGTGCCGCAGATACCGCAGCTGTGAACTTTCATGACCACTTCATCAGGGCCAGGTGCGGGATCGGGACGCGTCTCGATCACCAAGGGCTCTCCGGCTGCGTGAAACACCGCTGATCTCATTATTATTCTCCGTAGGTGAGTACGTTTGGCATTGCTACCGCCCATCTTTTAGATGACAGGTCTCAACCGCCTGACCTAATAGTTCACCAGGAAACATTTATCGTCAACAGTTTTTTTGAACGCTATTCAGAATTGCCTGACGCAGCGCGCCGCGCCAACTCACCCTCCATCAACCCGTGAAAGTGTTGCAGCAGGTGCGCCAGCTGGGTCAGACCGTTGGCAGGCAGGCGCTTGGCGGCGGCATGGTCGGCGCCGTATTCGTGGTGGTCGAGAATGGTCTTCAGCATGCCCTGAGCCTTGGGGGTCAACGCAACATGACTGATACGACGGTCCTGCTGGGAAGCGGACCGGCAAATCAGCCCAAGACGTTCAAGGTTGTTCATCAGTTTGGTGACCGCGCCCTTGGTCAGCCCCAGCCGCATCTGCAATTGAGAAGGCGTTAGGCTATGGCCAGGAGTCAGATTGATCGCATCCAGCAGCAGCAGCTCACTGCCTTGCAGGCCATGACGCTCAGCGGTTTCCTTCAGCGCCCGTTCGACATGGCGCCCCATCAACAGCAAGCGTTGGGTCACTGCGTAGACATTCGGATCCTGGCCCGGCCACTCCCGCGCCCAACGCAGCGCGGCCAAGGCGATTGCATCAGCTTCAAGCGTGTGCGGTAGGCCGCGCTCGGCGCTGGCAGGTGCTGCTGCCAGCCCCCCGAGGTAGCTCATCAAGTCGTCCAATGCTCCGGGCCTTGCCGCATACAACGTGCGCCGTCCGTCACGCTGCTGAGACACCAACCCAGCCTCTAGCAGCACCTTCAGGTGCTGCGATACAGCCGGCTGGCTCAGGCGTGATTCCTCGGCCAGCGCGGCGGTATGGGCAGGCACCCGCACCAGGCTTTCATAGAGGGCTCGCCGGCTGGGATCAGCAAGCGCTCGTAACGTTTCATCATAAGCCATTACTTATGTATCCTTGGACTTGGATTCCGTACAGCATTAAGAATAAGCATCGGCTTATGTGTCAACCCGCATGCAGGGCATTCAGCGATTATTTTCTATAGCACTATTGAATTTCTGGAGAGGGGTCGCTTACCTTGGCAGGACATTTTTAATTTGAGCGCGGACACTGCAGATGCCGATCAAGCCCACCACCGGCAAATTCACACAGCGCCGGTTGGAAATCCTCATGGCCGCCGCCTCGGTTTTTGCTGAAAAGGGCTTTCATGGGTGCCGCACCCAAGATATTGCCGACCGGCTTGAGCTCAAACAGGCCAGCTTGTATTACTACTTTCCCACCAAGGAAGCCGCATTGGATGCGGTGTGCCTTTACGCAGTTGAAACGGCCACTGCGCGCCTGCGGGAGATCAGCAAAACGCCAAGCGCCTCGCTGTCCGATAGGGTCTACGCAGTTATCCACGCTTACCTTCATGACCTGGATGCCCATCGGGACTGCATGATTGTGCTTGCAGAGCAACGCCGATACCTGAGTGCGGAACAGCAAGAGGCAGTGAGTGCCCAGTCTCGCCAGTATCGGACGCTGCTCCAGGAAATGCTCGAACAGGCAGGTGCTCAGGGCTTGTTAGACACCTCGATCGATTGCCCACTGGCTGTCCGCGCGCTGATCGACCTGTGTCATTGCGCAGCCATGAGGCTGCAGCGCAATGCCGGACAGGACGTGGCCCATATCATCGAACAATACACACGGCTGTTCTGCACAGGCATTGGTCGTTGATGTGAAGTCAGCCGCTTTTCCACCGTTTGAACGAAGGATCAACACAATGGAATTCGACGGAAAGCTCTACCAGATCGGGGTTGTCGTACGCGATCTGGAAGCCAGCATGGAACATTATCGAACCCTGTTCGGCCTCGGGCGTTTTCGCCGGCTCGATACTGATTACACCGGGCGTTACCGGGGTATCGAACAGCGGATTGCCAACCGCAATGCGTTCGCGCGCTGGGGCGATCTTTATCTGGAAATGGTAGAGCCTGGTAGCGGCCAGAGCAGCGCATCCGAATGGCTGGAGAGTCGGGGGGAAGGCATTTTCCATCTGGGTTATGCGACGTCCAATCTGGAGCAGCGGCCAGGGGGAGCGCAGGTCTGCTTCGAGACCATCGACAACCTCAACGCCCAAGGCCACCCCGCCATCATCCACCTCGACACAGTCAGCCAGCTGGGATATTTCGTCGAGCTGGCGGATATGCAGCTCGCTGATCGGCTGGCGCAATGGATCAATGGCGATGCGAATCTGACCGGGTAGGCATGGTGGGATTAGCGCATGGGGAACGACGGAGAAACAGCATGACTCGACTAAGCGGAAAGGTAGCATTGGTCACCGGCTCTACCCAAGGGTTGGGCGAAGGCATCGCCCAGCGTTTCGCGCAGGAAGGTGCAATGGTGATCGTCAACGGGCGCTCACGGGAGCGCGGAGACAAAGTCGCGCAGGCGTTACGCGAGCTCGGTGCGCAAGCGATTTTCCTGCAGGCCGATCTGAGCCATAAACACCAGGCCCAAGCGCTGGTCCGCGAAGCCGCTACGCACTTCGGGCGCCTCGACATTCTGGTTAATAATGCCCAAGTGGTTCCGCCTTTGGCCCATGCCTGCTCAGATGACAATGATGGGTTGCTCGATGTGGCGCTTCGCTCCGGGCTGTACGCCTCGCTCTGGACTGCGCAAGCCGCGCTGCCGTGGTTAATTCAGGCAGGTGCCGGTCGAGTCATTAACTTCGCATCCGTGAATGGCGCCTACGGCAGCCGTTACGGCTTGGCCTATAACGCAACCAAAGAAGCCATCCGAGGACTGACCCGCACGCTCGCCAATGAGTGGGGACAGCACAATATCACGGTAAATGCGGTGCTGCCCTCCGGCTGGAGCGCCGCATACCAAGCGTTTTATGGCGACGATATGCAAAAGCTCGAAGCCGTCGCGCGGCAGACACCCATGCGTCGGCACGGTCGGGCGCTAGAGGACATAGGTTCGGCAGTGCTAGGGCTTGCCAGTGAGGCTAGCCGTTTTATCACGGGGCAATCGCTTTTCATCGATGGCGGTCAGAATCTGCTCGGCCTACCTCAGTTGCATGCCCTGGAATCACCCGCCCAGAAGGTCGCGCCATGAACGCTTTGCAAGATAAAAAGGTGTTGGTACTGGGCGCCGACAGCATTGGCCGCGGCATCGCCATCCGCTTGGCGCGCGAGGGAGCTTCAATCGCTGTGCTGGACCCCATGCTCAGCGCAGCCACTGAGGTCGCCGAGGTCATTAGCGCCAAGGGCGGTTCTGCGCTGGCGTATGCCGCCGCCTTTGACGGCCAGATCGGCGCCACCTTGAAAATGGCTATCGCTGCGCTGAGCGGTGTGGATGTGCTGATCAATAACGTCTTGCCAATACCCACCATTGCTCCTCTGGAAGACCAGCCTCGCGCCGCATTCGACGAGGCATTTGCACGTGTGCAGGCAGCAATCTGCGCGATGCAGTGCGCGGTGCCAGCGATGCAATTGGCGGGCGCTGGGCGCATCATCAACGTTGGGCACCGCTATGGAGAGGGTATCAATGAAGGCCTGGCGGCTTACAACGCTGCGGCCTGGAGCCTTGTCGGGCTGACCCGCACCGCCGCTTTGGATTGGGGGCGATATCAGATAACCACCAATCTGCTGCTACCGTTGGCCGATTCCCCCGAAGTGCGACACTGCCATGCTTTACGCCCCAGGGTGATAGACCTCATGATCGGGCAACTGCCGCTGGGGCGCCTTGGTGATCCAGTCGAGGACGTGGGTGGTGCCGCGTTGTTCCTGGCTTCTGATGCCTGCTGCTTCGTCAATGGTGAAACACTGCACGGCGACGGAGGCCAGCACCTGGCAGGCCCGGTTTTGAACCCTGCGCGATTTGTATGAGTCCAGCCCTTGCCAGTCGTCCAAGGGTGCGCCTCACACCGTGCTTGCGGCATACTCCGGCAGCAGCTCTCCTGATCCAAGGACCACTCCATGTCGGGCTTTGCAGTAGTAGGCATCACAGGCGCATACCTTTCCAGCCTGGGCGTATTTCTCGATGCGTTCGAGCTCATCGGCCGACAAGTCGTGGAGCTTTATCGCACGCGCCAACCCATTACCATGCAGACCCGGGTGCATTTGCTCACAACCGATGGCCGCGCCGCAAAATTAGCCGGAGGCCGCACCCTGCCCTCCGACGGCGGACTGGACGCCGGCTTGCAATTCGATCTGATTCACTTGCCCGCTGTCATCCTGGACGAGCAGCTGTCTCTCCCTGATTGGCTTGCCAAACACACTACCCTGTGTGAATGGTTGATCCGCCAGCACGCCGGCGGCGCGCTGATTTCAGCGAGCGGCTCAGCAGTGTTCATTTTGGCTGAAGCAGGGCTCCTAAGCGGCGGTACGGCAACAATAGGACGTACTCTTCTGCCACTTTTCCGACGTCGTTACCCCAATATTCGCGTCGAGCATCGCAGCGCCGTGGTCGAGCATGGCCGGGTGATCACTGGTAGTGGGCTGGCGGCGGACATGCAGTTGATCACCCGACTGATCGAGCATGTTACAACGCCAGAACTGGCCCGTTGGTTGAGCGATGTGACCAGTTTGCATCAGTCGGCTGAAGACCATCTCGCTGACGACGCCCTCACCGCGAACGCCCAGTTGTGGTTGGAAGAAAGATTCGCCCAGGACGTACGCATTTCTGAGCTGGCCAAGGCCATGGCAGTCAGCCAACAGACAGTGTTGCGGCATTTTCAGCGGCATCTTGGCAGCACGCCACAAGAGTACGTTCGACAACTGCGAATCAAATCAGCACAGGGCTTGCTATTGCGTACCAGTCGCTCGATCGCGCAGATCGCCACCCTCTGCGGATACAGCGATGTGCAGACCTTCCGCAAGGTGTTCAAGGAGCATGCCGGTACCAGTCCGAGTCAGTACCGAGTACTCCACAAGAACGACGCGCGCCTTCAGGCGCCCTCAGCTAACCAGGAACCCACCGTCTACGGCCAATAGTTGGCCAGTGATGTAACGTGATGCAGGGCTGGCCAAGAACAAGGCTGCATTGGCAATATCCTGCACATCACCCATCCCTCCCAGTGGGATGCGCCCTTCCCCCATTATTGGCCCCTTGAGTTCAATGGCCGCCGATGCTGTGCGCGCCCCAGGCGTGGGGATCCCGCCTGGGAGCACGGCATTCACCCGGATTCCATCGGGGCCGAATTCGAGCGCCGTGGTGCGCGTCAGGCTATTTACCCCGGCCTTTGTGGCGTTGTAGGTGCCATTGTGATGCACCACAGCCTGCATGGACGAGACCGAAGAAATATTCACGATCGAGCCGCCTTTTCCCGCCTTCATATGGCGGATCGCTTCGCGCAGGCACAGGAATGTCCCACGCAGATTGACGGCCTGCAGGCTATCCCAGAATGCCGTATCGACCTCCAGAAATGGTTTTTTGGGAAAGATCGCCGCATTATTGACCAGCACGTCCAGGCCGCCGTGTTGCCCGATCACCTGCTCAAAGAGCGCGATCACCTCATGTTCATTTGAGACGTCGACGGCCACTGCATGCGCCTGCCCGCCCGCTTCGGTGATAGCGTCTGCGGTCAGTTGCGCTGCAGCTGCGTCCAGATCTGCCACGATCACACGTGCGCCAGCGAGGGCAAAGGTTTCGGCGATGCCGCGGCCGATGCCTGCACCGCCTCCCGTTACTACGGCAATACGATCATCGAGACGGAAAGCATTATTCTGCGTCATTGAAAATTCCTGCACAGTGGGTAGTAATGAGGGCAGGCCGCGATCGCGCCGGTTTGACAGCGGCCTGCGTCGTCGTTCAGTATTTCTAACGACGTTCCAAATAACATATCTGTGTCACACACATTTCACAACGGTGTCGGTGCCATGGATTGACCGGCCCCAGCCAAGAGGCGGCGAGAGAACAAGAATGCCTACGATCATCTTTATTCAGCACGATGGCAGCGAACAGCACGTTGAAGCCGAGGTCGGCCAGTCCCTGATGCAAGTTGCCTTGAACAATCGGGTACCCGGAATTCTCGGCGATTGCGGCGGCAACTGCAGTTGTGCAACCTGCCATGGTTATATCGACAAAGCAGACTGGGCTGCACAAATCCCTGAAGCTCAGGGGTATGAGCGCGACATGCTCAGCTGTGCCTCGGAAGTCACCGAGAACAGCCGCCTCACTTGCCAGGTCATTGTCAGCCCCGCTCTGGATGGTCTGGTCGTGCGGCTGCCAGCATCACAGTACTGAGCGAGCGTTTTCAGCCCTCTCCCACGACTGCCAGCAGACTGCGTGCCCTGACAAGCACCGGCAGGTCGACCATGGCGCCATCGACTGAAACTGCCGCACCCGCTGATCGGCTGCTGGCTTGCACTACGCGACGTGCCCAGGCCAGCTCCTCACTCGAGGGCGTAAATGCCAGGTTCACTATGGGCACTTGGCGCGGGTGGATGCAGAGCTTGCCAGCAAAGCCCAGTGCTCGACTGCGCTTGGCCTCGGCAGCAATCACCTGGCTGTCATCGAGTATGACCGACACGCCGTCAATCGGCGCTTGCAGGCCAGCCACACGGGATGCAAGGACGATCTGCGAGCGTGAATACAGCAGGGCTTCGTCTGTGTGCGCACACCCGACGTCAGCCTGAAAATCAATCGAGCCGAACGCTAGCCGTTCTACGTTCACCCCCCTGGCAACGTCCATCACCTGCCAAACACCCAGCGCGCTTTCAATCAGCGGCACGATGGGGGCGGTGGTAACCGCGGCCAATGCGCGCAAAGGCTCGATAGATTCCGCCTTGGGTAGCATGACGGCCTTCACGGGCAGGCGGCGGATCAACTCCAGGTCTTCGGCAAACGCATCTGAGCCTGGGCTATTGATGCGGACCATGACCTGCGCGCCCTCCTCGACCGCCCTTGCAATGTGCTCCCGCGCAGCCCCTTTGTTACCTGGGGCCACCGCATCCTCAAGGTCAAGAATGACCCTGTCGGCACCGGCCGCCAGGGCTTTGGCAAACCGCTCTGGGCGGTCTCCAGGTACGAAAAGACAAGAACGCATATTCACCTCGTGCCCATTAACGTCATGACGATGACCAGCGCCCACAGCAGCACCCAAATCAGGTCGGTGCACAGCGGTTTGCGCCGCTGCATCAGTCGAGTTCTGCTCGGGCGTCCATGCACAGGAAGCCCTGCTCATCTTCCGCCCACAAATGCACCCTGTTAGCCTCAACGCGAGCGCATAGGCGCAGCGGCCGCTGGTCGAACGCGGGGCGCATTGCGCGGAAGGAAAATGCGGTGACGTGTGCCAGCGGTAACTGTTCGCGCAGCAGGTTCATGAGTAGCGTGGCGATCAATGGGCCATGCACTACCAGCCCGGGGTAGCCTTCTTCTTCAGTGGCATACGGGCGGTCGTAATGGATGCGGTGGCCATTGAAGGTCAAGGCCGAATAACGGAACAGCAGAACCGGGTCCGGCACGATCTCTTTTATCCACTGTGCACCTGTCGGTGCGGACTGAGGCGTTGGGGGCGGATCATCCGGGCCAGGTGCATCGCGATAGACGATATCTTGCTCTTCGCGCACGCGAACTTCGCCATCCACTGACAGCTCGTGCAACAGCTTGACGAACACCAGTTCTCCGCTGCGGCCAGCTTTGTGCGTTACGTCAGTGATCGTGGTAATACGCTCTACCTCAGAGCCTACCGGCAACGGGCCACTGAAACTGAGCCGCCCCCCTGCCCACATTCGCCTCGGCAGGCTAACCGGGGGCAGGAAACCACCCCGCTGTGGATGGCCGTCGGCGCCAACATTCGATTGCCGCGCCAAGGGCAGGAAATAGAGCCAATGCCACAGCGGCGGCACTTGAGCATCGCTACCATAGGCGTGCTCTTCATGATCCAGTACGGCTGCGAGTGCGCCAAGAGGAACCGACGTCAACAGGTCGCGCTGGGTTTGCTGGCGACCGATCCATTGAGTAAGTAGCTTTTCATCGATAGGCACGCTAGCCAATCCTCTGTTATTGGGCCTTGTGGTCTGCCAGGACGCCTGTTTCAGGCGCCCCGGCAAGAAATCGATCACGGCCATGCAGCAGCGCTTCACTGGACATGAGTTGGTCGTACAAGCGTCGAGCGCAAGCGAGCCCCGTATCAAAGTCTGGGCTATCGACGGCCGCCTGCACGGCTTGCAGTAACGCGTGTGAGGCGGCATCAGTCCTGCCTTGCAATAACTGCCTCGCCTCTATCAGATCCTGCTGCAGGTCATTGCCTGGGATGGGCAGGGAACGCACCAGCCTTCTTTTCAGATCGGCGTAGCACAATGGCGAAGCCGCCATCTCGGCTGCCCAGGCACAGGCGTTCGAGACCCCTTGCCCCGAATCGACAACGCGATCAAACAATGCTGTCTGATAAAACGCAGATACCTTTTCTCGCTGCCCTTGGATCATCAACCGCACAGCGGGGACAAGCCCCAAAAGGCGCGGCAGGCGTTGTGTGGCCGACAATGGCAGCGTACCCAGAGTGACTTCTGGCAGCCCGATCCATGCATCTGTTTCGGCAACGCGGTAATGGCTCGCCAGTACGGTCTCCAGGCCGCCGCCCAAGGCAAAACCTTGCACAACCGCGATTACAGGCTTGCGCGAGCGTTCAATGGCTATGTGGATGTGGCTCGAAAGCCCGGGTAGCGCACCGGCCTCAGCCGTACCAAATTCCCGAATATCGCCCCCTGCACTAAAACCTCGCCCGCTACCGGTGATGACCACCGCCTTCACTTGCCGATCCGCGCCGGTCCATTGCAGCGCATCGTGTAGCTCACGGCGCATACCCAGGTTGAACGCGTTGACTGGCGGCCCGTCCAGTGTCAGGAGTGCGACCGGACCCAGGCATTCTCTATGCACCTTGGACTGTGGCATAACGCAACCCCCACGTATTCACGATTACGAACGACGTTCAGCATATTACCTTTCTTTGAAACATGGCAAGCGCACAGAGCGCCTCCGTTGAGGTGCCTCACTCCAATTGAAACGACCGTATGAAATTAGCACGCACAATCACTCGGGAGGACTTGCACTGCTCCCGGGTTGCTCATATAAATGGTGTGCGTGTATGTGAACATGATTCAAGAAAAGCCGTTTGCGTGCCGACAAGGATGCAGCCGCGGGACCGGAAGTCAGAGCGCTTGTCATGAGCCAGCTGCCTCATGGGTTAAAAGCAGAGCTCCTGGTATTGCACAGATTTACGAGCGCAGCTCCTCTACGCCACTGCGCTTCGAATGAAAACAAAAACAACAATTCAGAGGGCACTTCAGATGGACAAAAGGAAAATGCTAGTTACTCGCCCCCTCACCGCAGCGCCGATGATGCTTGCTGGGCTTTGCCTGGCCATGGGGGCCAGCGATGAAGCGTTCGCCTTGCGCATCGATAGCGGCAACCCCGACCTCAATATGAGCCTGGACACGACGGTGCGCTACAACCAAGGCTGGCGCGTCGATGGTCGCGATAATAATCTGGCAAACAACCCAAGCTTTGACGAGGGTAATCGCCTGGCCGACAAAGGGGATGTGTTTCTGTCGCGCCTCGATCTGTTCAGCGAATTCGACCTCAACTGGCAGGACAAGTACGGTCTGCGGGTGAGCGGCGCGGCCTGGTACGACCACAATTTCCCGGACAAGAGCGAAAGCGCCCCAGGCCTCGAAGGCGTGGCCAACTACCGCAACAACCGCTACTCGAGTGTTGTCGATCGCTACTACGCTGGTCCATCGGCTGAGTTTCGTGACTACTTCGTGTGGGGCAACTTCAATATCGGGTCTACCGAGCTCAATGCCAAGGTGGGCAGCTTCGCCTGGTTACCAGGCGAGTTCCTGTTTGGCAACGGCAGCAGTGTGTCTTACTCCATGTCACCAAACGATGGGCTGCTGAGCGACCTTAGCCCAGGCGCTTCGGCCAAGGAAACGTCACTGCCCATTGGCCAGTTTGCAACCACCTGGCAACTGGTTCCGGAACTCTCTCTGATGTTCCAGTACACCTACGATTTCGAGCCATCGCGGGTATCGGAAGGCGGCACTTACTATGCCGTGTCCGATGGTGCTTTGCTTGGGCCGGATTTCCTGGCGCCAGGTGTAGCGCGTCGCGATGCGAAAGAAGGCGACAATGGTGATATCGCGGTCGGCCTGCGCTGGTCACCGAGCTGGGGCATGGATAGCAGCTTCGGCCTGTGGTATCGGAAATTCGACGACAAGTATGCCAGCTGGGCCAACCAAGTCATCGTGAGCTCCCCTACCGCGCCCTATGCCCGGGCTGTGTACGCCAAGGATATCGAGTTGTACGGTCTGACCTGGAACGGCGTTTATAAGTCCGTCAGTATCGGTGCCGAAGTCAACTACCGGACCAATATGCCACTCAACACTACCGGGCAGACCTTTGTCGCAATCGGCCAGCCGGAACCTTCGAACCTGGACGGCGCTCGCGGTGATACCGTGCATGCCTTGCTCAGCGGCGTGTTCACCATCAACAAAAACGCATTCTTCGACAGCGGCGCAGTCGCTGCTCAGTTTGACTACATGCATCTGGTCAAAGTGACCGATAACAAGTCATTCTTCAACGCCAGCGACAGCGAGGGTGGGTCGGTTGCAGGGCGCTGCGAAGATAACGAGCTGCTGCGTGGCTGTTCGACGCGCAATGCTGCGGCTGCAAGTGTTTCGTTCACACCGGTTTGGCAACAGGTAATGCCTAGCCTGGATGTATCTTTCCCAATTTTCGCCACCTACGGCTTGTACGGTAACCCGGCTGCCCAGAACGCAGGTATCCCACCGGAGGATTCCTATCTGGTCAAGCTGGGCCCGCGCCTGGAGTATTTCGCTGGCTCCATGAAGCACCAGTTTGATCTTGCCTATACCGCACGTCATGGCCGTACCGGCAATATTGGAGGCGCCAACGCATACTCCGGGTTGGGCTTCCTGCATGACCGTGACACGCTGATCCTTACTTACCAGACCGCATTCTGATCGGGAGTTCCAGCATGAAAATAACGACCCCAACGCTGGCTTTAGCCATCCTTTCAGCCAGTGCCGCTCATGCAGCCGTTTCGCCCCAGGAAGCCGCCGAGCTGGGTAAGTCGCTCACCCCGTGGGGGGCCGAGATCGCAGGCAACAAGGACGGCACCATTCCTGCCTACACTGGCGGCCTTCCCACTACAAGCAAACCAGCAGGTTTTCAGCCTGATAGCGGGCATTGGGTCAATCCATTCGCCAATGAAAAACCGCTGTACGTGATCACCGCGAAAAACGTCGATCAGTACGCCGACAAGCTGTCCGAAAGCACCAAAGCGCTGATCAAGCGCTTCCCGGATACCTACAAAGTGCCGGTCTACCCGACGCACCGGACCGCGAACTACCCAGACTGGATCAATCAGAACAGTATTGCCAATGCCACCCGCTGTAAGACCATCGAGGACGGCTTGGCCGTCGAGGGCTGCTTTGGTGGTGTTCCATTCCCCATCCCCAAAACAGGTCATGAGGTCGTCTGGAATGCTCAACTGCAATATAAAGGTGAATCCAACATTACCAAGGGTGAGGGTTGGTACGTCGATTCCAAGGGCAGCCGCGTACTGACAGGGGGCATCAACAACCGGGGCGACGCGCAGTACTACAACAAGGAGCTGGATGTCGACAAGTTCGCGTCTATCGGCACCTATCTGACCCAGCTGAACATCTACACGGCCCCCTCTCGAAACGTGGGTGAGGGCAACTTGCAGCGCTTCTACCTCAACCCGGTAGCGACGCCAAACCCAACGTGGGCTTACTCCCCAGGCCAACGTCGGGTGCGGCGCTCGCCGGACGCCGAGTATGACTTCCCGGTCTCCACATCGGGCGGCGCCATGCTCTACGACGAAATCTACGGCTTCTCGGGCAAGCAAGACCGGTACGATTTCAAGTATGTGGGCAAGAAAGAGATGATCATTCCCTATAACAACTACGACTGGGCGTCGACCTCGCCCGATGACCTTCTCCAGCCGAATCACCCAAACCCTGAGGCCACCCGCTGGGAACTGCACCGGGTACACGTGGTCGAGTTGACCCTGAAACCAGGCATGCGGCACGTCCAGCCCAAGCGTACCCTCTACTACGATGAGGACATCCTCGGCGCTGGCATGACGGATGCGTGGGATGCTTCAGGCAAATTGGCCAAGGGCGTCTACATGCCGGCTTATCAAATGTACGACAAACAGATCCCGCACACGTCGTCCACCTGGTTGTTCGACTTCGCCACTGGGGTTTACTACCACTCCAGCATCACCGGCGGGGCTCGCGGCGGCATCTTCCCGCAAGCCAAGATGCAACCTGTCCAGTTCTTCACGCCTGAATCGCTGGCCCGTCAATCGCAGCGTTGATGGATACGACAGCAGCAGGCTCGCCTGCTGCTGTCGTTCCGCTTTCATAGCGATGACCGGTGTTCCACGTTGCACCGGTGTTCTACAAGACTGGGAGAAGAATAATGAAAGCACTACTCAAGGTGCTGGCGTTGAGCGGAGGAATGTGTGCCTGCATAGCCCCCGCCCTAGCCTTCACCGACCCGCTCGATCAGCCCGCGATGATGTCAGACAGAGCTGTTCGCTCGGCGCTCTACGGGCTCGCGGGTAATGGTGGCAAGCAGTTGGTAGCAGTAGGCCCACGGGGCCATGTACTGCGCTCAATGGATGCCGGCGAGCACTTTACCCAAAGCAAAGTACCTCTAAGCAGCGACTTGACTGCGGTCTATTTTCCCACCGTTTCGCAGGGCTGGGCGGTGGGTCATGACGGCGTCGTCTTGCACAGCGAAGACGGCGGAAAAAGCTGGACACACCAATTGGATGGGCGGCAGATCGGCGAGCTCTCGACTCAATATTACGCGAGGGTGACTGGCAGCAGTGAAGCCCTGGATCGGGCAAAAGAGAACGCACAGACACTGCAGCAGAGCGGGCCCGTACGGCCACTGATGGATGTGTACTTCGATGACGAGAAAAACGGTTGGGCTATAGGCGCGTACAACCTGATCCTGCACACCGACGATGGCGGCAAACACTGGCAGCCATGGATGGACCGTACTGAGAACCCCGATGAATACTCGCTGCATGCCATCAAAAAGGTAGGCGACCACGTCTACATCGTTGGTGAATTGGGGCTACTCATGCGACTGGATCGGGACCAGCAGCGTTTCGTCAAGCTTGAGAGCCCTTACCCTGGCTCGTTCTTTGGCCTGACAGGCCGAGAGGGCTTGCTGGTGGTCTTCGGCCTACGCGGCAATGCATTCATCAGCCGTGACGACGGGAACTCCTGGATCAAATTGGATACCGGTAGCAGTGACGCGATCAACGCGGGCACTCAGCTGGCTGATGGCAGGTTCGTGCTGGCCACCGCCGGTGGAACCTTGTTGGTCAGCAGTGCAGACGGCAGTCGCATTGCCAGCAAATTATCGGCTGGTCGCATGCCTGTCTATGGGGTGACCCCTGCCAGTTCCGGACTCGTGGCAATCGGCCCTGATGGGGTACGGCTCGTCGCGCAACCCTGAACAACAATGAGTCGTGCGTCCTCTGGACAGCGCGAGCACCTGCTTCCCCATCGGAGAAACCGCGATGGCTATAAAGATGGACCAGGCCACGGACAAATATCCCGTGATCACGCATCGTCGAGATTTCGATGAGAAGACCGGTAACCGCGTCGAGCGACTTATTTTCAATTACCGCGCGGTGATCATACTGATCATTGCATTGGTATCTTTGATTCTGGGCTGGCAAGCAACACGCCTGGTCGTGAACGCCAATTTCGACCGGATGATCCCCACCTCACACCCCTACATTCAAAACTTCATCGACAACCGCAACGAACTGAGTGGTTTGGGCAACAGCCTGCGTATCGTGGTCGAAAATACCGACGGCGATATCTTCGACCCGGCCTATCTCCAGACCTTGCGGGAGGTCAACGATGAGGTGTTCCTGACGCCCGGCCTTGATCGGCCTTGGATGAAATCGCTATGGACCCCGATCCTGCGTTGGAACCAGGTAACCGAAGATGGCATGCGCGGCGGCCCGGTCATGCCCGACCATTTCGATGGCTCTGCGGAAAAGCTCGCTGAGTTACGCGAGAACCTGAATCGCTCTGGGGCTCCAGGACGGATAGTGGCGAATGATTACAAGTCTTCGATGATCACCGTGCCAGTACTGGACCGCTACGCCGACACTGGGTTGCCCATTGACTACAAAGCGTTGTCTCAAGCCCTTGAAGAGAACGTGCGCAGCAAGGAACGTGACGGTATCAAAATTCACATCGTTGGCTTCTCGAAGCTGGTGGGTGATCTGATCCAGGGCTTGGACAAAGTCCTGATGTTTTTCGGCATCTCTGCATTGATCGCCACCGTGTTCGTATATGGCTACACGCGTTGTCTGCGCAGTACCCTTATGCTGGTCGCCGTTTCAATATTGGGCGTGGTCTGGCTGTTGGGGCTCATGCATCTGACAGGTTACGAACTGGATCCTTATACGATCCTGGTGCCCTTCCTCATTTTTGCCATCGGGTTGTCCCACGGTGCGCAGAAAATGAACGGCATCATGCAGGACATCGGGCGTGGGACTCACAAGTATGTAGCGGCGCGCTACACCTTCCGACGTTTGTTCATGGCGGGACTCACAGCTCTGTTGGCCAACGTTGTTGGTTTCGCGGTGCTGATGATTGTCGATATCCCGGTGATCAGGGATCTCGCGCTGACCACCAGCATCGGCGTCTCGGTACTGATTTTCACCAAGCTGATACTGATCCCTATCCTTCTTTCCTACACGGGTGTGGGCCAGCACGCTGCCGAGCGCTCGTTGCGCGAGCAGAGCGGCGATCACAGCCAACCCACCCGGATCTGGGCCTTCTTTGCAGCCTTTACCCAACGTAAGTGGGCATGGTGCGCGGTAATCGTCGCTGCCCTGCTTAGCACCGCCGCATTGTTCGTTCGCCACGACCTGCAAATCGGCGACCTCAGTGCTGGCGCCCCCGAACTTTGGCCAGAATCGCGTTACAACCGGGATGTCGCGTTCGTCACGGCGAACTACGGGTTGTCCAACGACCAGTTTGCGATCCTGGTGAAGACCCAACCTAACGTCTGTGACCATTTCAGCAACTTGCTCGAAGCAGATCGGCTGGGCTGGGAACTGAGCCATGTCCCGGGTGTGCAAGCCACTGAGTCCTTTGCCACGCTCACCAAGCGTGGCGTCGCGGGCACCTATGAAGGCTACTTCAAATGGAACAGCATCATCCGCGAGCCGCGGTCGCTGGGCTACGCGGCCTCGCAAGTGCTGGTCAACAATCCGGACGTGCTCAACCCTAAATGCTCGGTGTTCCCGGTCATGGCGTATCTGAGCGATCACAAGGCAAGTACCCTCAGCCGCGTGCTGGAACGCGCCGAAGCATTTGCCAAAGAGCACAACAGCGCCGAAGTGCAATTCCTGCCAGCTGCCGGGAGTGCGGGAATCGAGGCGGTGACCAACATTGTGGTGAAAGAGTCATTCTACAAAATGCATGGGCTGCTCTATGTGGGTGTGATCCTGCTGTGCCTTATCACGTTCCGCAGCTGGCGTGCCGTATTGGTCGCATTGATTCCTTTGCTGATCACCACGGTACTGTGCGAAGCACTCATGGTCTGGCTTGGTATTGGGGTCAAGGTAGCGACCCTTCCGGTGATCGCACTGGGGGTTGGCGTTGGGGTCGACTATGCGCTGTACCTGTTGTCGGTGCAGCTGCTGTTGCAGCGCCGTGGTGTCACCTTGTTCCAGGCTTACACCGCTTCCTTGCAGTTCACTGGGCGGGTCGTCGCGTTGGTCGGCATGACCATGGCCGCGGGCGTGATCACCTGGGCATGGTCACCGATCAAGTTCCAGGCGGACATGGGCATTCTCCTGGCGTTCATGTTCCTCTGGAACATGCTGGGCGCTCTGATTCTGATTCCGGCACTTTCGTACTTCCTGCTGCAAAGCCGTGAACAGCGTCAACAGGCACAGGCGGCCAGCCTGGAGGCGCCAGAAATGCGCTCAGAAGCGGCAGCCGAGCCAAGTCACAAAAAGGCCGCAACGGCCAGAACTGCTTAGGTATCCGCGTTACAGCAGCCTGCCCGCCCGGGCAGGCTGCTCCAATCAAGACCTCTCTCGACACCCCCTGGCCGCACTCACCTGCAACCGGTCCTGCACCCGTGCGACCGCACGTTGGATGTGCCCGCCCCTTACAACAAGAACCGATACCCAAACGGGAAAGGAAGCCGACATGCAATTCTTGCTGACCCCAGCGATCGTGTTAATGAACCGTTTGAGCTTCACCCTGAAGTCCAGCTTGATCTGCGCACTGCTGCTGCTGCCATTGCTGGCAGCCGAGTATTACCTGACCCGCGATATCTACGGGCAAATCACTACAACCCGTGTTGAACTGGATAGCCTGGGCACACTACGCACGGCATTGGATGTCAGTCGGGATCTTCAAACACTCGTCGATCTGTCTGAGTTGCTGCTGGTACATGGCACTACAGGCCGCGCCGCCGAGGCGATCAGGCAGGTTGAGGCCCTTGAAGCTGAGGCCCTACAACGTCTGGACGGCATACCCTGGGGCGAGGAAAGTGTTCTTGGCGAAAAGCGCGACGCACTCGTCGCAGGCCTGCGCGCTGCCAATCAAGAGGCACGCTGGTCAACCAAACTGGAAATCCGCCGCAAGCAATTGGCACATGCGTTGAACTTGAACAAGGCAATTGTTTCCGAAGCCGGTCTCTCACAAGATCGAAGCCGTGTGAACCGGCAATTGGTCGACCTGGTGACCAGCAGTACGCCGCGGGTCGTCGCAGCGCTGGGCACGACCCGTGGGCTCGGAGCCTTGGTTATGCTCGACCAGCAACTCGGATCAGCCAACGCCATACGGCTGGAACAAAACCTTATGACCCTGGGCGGCCTGGAAGACGAGTACCGCCAGACGCTTGCGGATCTGCACGATCCAGCGCTGGACCAACCAGGCGCGCAAAGCTTGCAAACGCTGGCTCAACAGCAGCGCCTGCTGGCCAATGAATTGCTGGTAGGCGATGAGCTCAAGGGTACGTGGCAGACTTTTTTCGTCCAGGTCAGTGAGGAGATGGCTAAAACCTACCAGCTGAACAGCGCAGTGATCGATCGAATTGGCGAAAACCTGCAACGCCGGGTCGACCGCCAGGTCGCCAATTTGCTGACCTTCGTAGCCCTGCAGGTGTTACTGCTATTGACCATCGCCTACCTGTTCGGGGGCTACTACCTATCCATTCGTTCATCACTGCGAGGGTTGGGTAAGCTGCTCGAGCAGGTCGCCAATGGCGATATGACGGCCGCCTACGTACCGCCAAGCCGGGACGAGCTGGGTGAGCTCGGCCGCACGCTTGCTCGCGCCCTTGCCCGCATACGAGAGCTGATCGTTGGTGTCAGCGCCACCGCCGCACAGGTGGCACACAGCACCGCGCAGGTCGAAGTGCACTCTATTCAAGGCTTTCAGGCCATTTCGAATCAGCGTGACCAGATCGGCGTGCTGGCAACGGCCATGAGCCAGATGTCGTCGACCGCAGATTCAGTGGCGGGGAATGCAGCACTGGCCGTGGACAGCGCCCGGCAGGTCAATCAGCAGACCATCACCGGCCAGGCCCTGGTGGGCACGCAGGTAGGCGCGATCGCAGACCTTGGCGGGGAAATGGAAAGGTCGGTCACGGCCATCAACCAGCTTGCCCAAAACAGCCATGAGATAGGTCGCATCGTCGATGTCATCAACGGCATCGCACAACAGACCAACTTGCTCGCCTTGAATGCCGCCATCGAAGCGGCAAGAGCCGGCGAGCAAGGCAGGGGCTTTGCCGTGGTGGCCGACGAGGTTCGTACCCTGGCCAAGCGTACCCAGCAGTCCACTCGCGAAATCGAGGACATGATCGAAGCACTTGGGCAAGGGGTCAGCATCGCTGTCAGCACCATGAGCGCCAGCCATGAGAAGGCGAACCTGTGCAGGACTCAGTCGCAACGGGTGGAAAGCGCCTTTGGCAACATCCTGGCCTGCGCTGGCCGCATCCTTGAACAAAGCCTGCAAATCGCCGCTGCAGCCCAGCAGCAGCATGCGGTTGCCATGGAGATGGATTGCACTATCGTGGAAATCAACCGTGCCGGGGAGTGCACAGCCGCCGGTGCTGGTCACTCCGAGGAGGCGTCCCGACAACTGTCGATGTTGGTTTCACAGCTAAAGGTTGCCGTAGGCCGTTTCAGCGTGTAGGACGCTGAACACTGAAGGGGCGATCATGGCCGTGGCCGCCCCTTCTCATTGCGGGTTACAACAGTCCTGTCTCAGCAGCGGTTTGAGCCCCGCCGTCCATGCCACGCTCGCGCAGCACCTCAACCGCTACGGCCAACGCGCTGGAAACCGCCGGAAACCCAACATAGGGGACGGTTTGAATGATCACTTCTTGAATGTCATCGGCTGTCAGGCCGTTGGTGATGCCGAAGCGCAAATGATTGCGCAACTCCTCGGTCTGACGCAGAGCGATCAACGTGCTGATCACGACAACGCTACGCGTCTTCAGATCCAGCCCGGGGCGTGACCATACGGCGCCGAATGCGTGTTCCACGGCCATGCGTCCGACGTCAGCGGCGAAACGCCCTGAGTTGACGTTGGCCTCCATTGTTTTGGCAAATTCCGGGCCCATCATGCGGACCATCAGGTCGTAACCGGCTTTCCAGTTTTCATTGTCAGACATTGTCAAAGCTCCTGGTCGAATGCGAAGGCCGGCAGAAGATGCCGGCCTGGTTTGGCTGTCATTTCGAGGGCGCCACGCTCGCGTCAGGTGAGCCCCGTGCAGCGATCGCGGCTGCGGATACCTGTTCACCCGTCGGGTACCGCCCCATACCGAGGTAACTGAGCGCCGCCAACACGAAACAGCCGGCTGCCACCATCAATGCCACGTTATAGTTGCCGAAGTAATCGTACGAAAGCCCAATCAGGGAGCCTTGCACAGCGATCATCACGGCGATGCAGAAAACACTGATGCCGTAAATCGAGGCGTAGGAGCGCATGCCGAAATATCGCGCGATCATGAACGCCACGACGTCGATCTCGGCTCCCTGGCCCAGGCCGAGCAACACCAACGCGATAACCGCCATCCAGGGCTCGAGCGATTCCGGTAGCAACAACAGGCAGCCTATCGCGGGGCCCAGGGTGAATAGGCAAGCCACCAGCGGTGCCCAGATCCGGTCGACCAGCGTCCCGGTCACAAAGGCGCCGATGAGCGCCGATACGCCGACCACCCCGATCAGTGCAGCGGCGCTAGCGGCCTCCAGCCCCTTCCCTACCAGTAACGGCTGGAACTGCGAGAGCAAGGCAACGATCGGGGCATAGTTCAATGCCGAGGCCAGGCACACCAGGATCACTTTGTGGTTCTTCAAAAGCCCCCATAGTGAAACCTCAGCTTTGCTACCCACAGGGGTGCAAGTGGGAGCTACGCTCGCGCCTCTTATCCATAACCAGGCCGTAGGTAAAGCGGTCAGCAAAATCAGTCCACCGAGGGCGACGAAGCCTGTGCGCCAGCCATAGGTGGCGATAATGGCGAACACCGCCGGTGGTAACAAAGCGCCCGATAACGCCAGACCTGATCGAGTGATGGCCAGCGCCAGTCCCCGTGAGCGCTCGAAAGCGCCGGTGACCACCCGGGTGAAGGTCAAACCCGTGGTCGCTGCACCGCATACGCTGAGCAGCCCGTACAACAAGTAATAGAGCGGTAGCGGTCCGTGCATCAAAGCCAGTGAAAAATAGGCGCAGGCGGTCAGTATTACCCCCGCAAGCAACACCGGACGCACACCGACACGGTCCACCAGCCTGCCAAGCACCGGAGCGATAAGTGCGGCTGCGAGACTGGCGTTGTGCGCCAGTGCGATGTCTCCCCTGCTCCAGCCAAACGCTGCCTGCAGCGGCGCAACGAACAGGCTGGACACCGAAGGCCACACCGAAAGGCACACACCCGTGCCTAGCAATGCCGCCAGCCCTAAGCGCCAGTGCTCGCGCCATTCACGCATGGCTATACGCCATTGATCGTTGTCTTGGGCAGTCATGCTGCACCCTCTTGTTATTGGAATGAGGCGATGCACGTCAGGTGATCGCAGCGGGATGTGTCAGTTAAGTGCCGACAGCGCTTCATTGGAAAACGCATCGAAATCAAGGCCCAGGCGTGCCTTGCGTGCCCAGTGTGGGTCCTGCAGCAATGAGCGACCAACACCCACCAGGTCGAACTCACCGCGATCAAATCGCTTCATCAACGCAGGCAAGTTGTCACTGGCCTGCGCCCCGCCTTTCTTGTTGCTGTCATACATACCGTTGTTCAGGCCAACCCCACCCACTGTCATGGACAAGCAACCGGTCAGCTTCTTAGCCCAGCCGGCGAGGTTCAAAAGGCCATCTTCACCGCCTTGATCGGGGAATTCTGCGCGGTCGAAGAAGCGCACACTGGCGTCGAAGACGCTAACGCCCGCCTCGGCGATCGGTGTCAGCATCTGTTCCAATTCTGAGGGGTTGTAGGCCAGCTTGGCCTTGAAATCCTGCTGCTTCCACTGCGAGAACCGAAACACGATCGGCATTTCCGGGCCCACAGCGCTGCGTATGGCACGCACCACCTCAGCGGCAAAGCGGCTGCGTTCGCGATGGTTGCCACCCCAGCTATCGCGCCGCTGGTTGGTGATCGACCAGAAGAAGTTATCGATCAGGTAGCCATGACCGCCATGTATGGCGATACCATCGAAACCGCAGTCACGGGCGTGGGCAGCACTGCGTGCGTAGGCCTGGATGACGTCGGCGATATCCCGTTCAGTCATGGGCTCGGTAGGCACCAGTTGGCTCTGTACATAGCTATCCGGGGATGAGGTCAGCCCTCCCTGCGGTCCCCAAATGCCCGATGGCCGCATGGAAGCGACCTCTGGGTGTGGGCCTGTGCCCTGACGGCGCATGACCCCCTGGTGCCAGAGTTGCGGGAAGACCACACCACCGACCTCATGGACCTGTTGTACCACTCGGCGCCAGGCGGCTAGCGCGCTTTCACCGTACAAGTGAGGCAAATCCGATTCGCCGATCCCGGCCTCGCCCAAAGCTGCGGGGTGATCGATCCCGACGGCCTCGGTGATGATCAACCCGGTCTCACCTTCAGCACGTCGCCGGTAATATCCGGCTACCCTCTCGCCAGGTACACCCCCAGGGCTGAAGTTACGGGTCATCGGCGACATGACGATGCGATTTTTCAGCTGAAGCGAGCCGATGCGCAGGGGGTCGAACAGTGGAGCCAGTAGCGAGTCCATGGAGTAACACCTCAAATAGCGTGACAGATCATCGGCGAGGGGCGTTGCTGCCAGAGCCGGACCAGAAACCTTCCCAGGTTGGAAAACTCGAGGGCAGGCGCGGTTGGTGGCGCTCGGTCGTGTATTTGCCCGGCCAGTTCTGCCACTGGGGATTGCCAGGGCGTTGCAACCAGTCGGTGGAGTACCAGTGGCGCTCATCGCGTCGAACGAAAAACCATTGCCCATCCCGGCGCTGGTAGTGGTCGAAATAACAGATGGCCATGACCACCCAGTGCTCTCCGTCCTCATGCTCCGCCCGGCAATACACGGTGCCAGTGGCATGGTCCGCATCCTGAAAATCAATGGTCTGCCCGCAGATCTGGTGAACGCAGCGATGGAACGCCTTGAGAATCGGCTCGGAGCCGTAGAACGCCGCGAGCGCCTCACGCCCCTTGCCCCAGCGGCCGCAATCGACATCGTCCACGAACAGGCCAACCAGGCCGTCAAGATCGCGGGAGTCTACGGCCAAGGCATAGCGTGCAGGTAACTGGCCTATGGCTAGGTGCGCTTCCACCCGTTCCAGACGTTGCAGCAATAGGTCCTGACTCATGCCGACCATGCAGCACCGGTCACGATGGCAACTTTGCCTGTCAGTCGATTCATCTTCGTTCTCCGTTTCAAACCGCGGTATAAAGCCCGCCATCGACCTGGATGATCTGGCCCGTGATGTACCCCATGCCTTCGCCACACAGCCCAACCACCGCCCTGCCGATATCGTCACGTTCATGGCCCATGCGACCGAGGGGAAAGTTGGCGATGTACGCATCGCGCAGTGTTGGGTTGCTGTCGAAGAACGCTGCCGATGCCGCCGTAAGCGCTGAAGGCGAGATAGCATTGACTGTGATGCCCTGCGGCCCCCACTCGCGTGCCAGGGCCTTGGTCAAGCCACGAATACCCCCCTTGATCGCTGCGTAGGCAGGGTTCAGGGCGGCGCCGTGGAGGCCGAATGTCGAACACAGCAGAATCATGCGGCCGGCGCCGCTGGCGCTTAACGCTTCATGGGCCGATAGTGCGCAATGGTGTGCCCCCACAAGGTCAACAGCGACCTGGGCGTCCCAGTCCTCGTCTACAAAGTCCTGCAGTTGTTTAGGATGACCAGAGGCGCCGTGGGTGGCGTTATGGACGAGGATATCCAGCCCTCCGAAATGCTCCAGGGCGGCCTTGACCGCAGATTGCATGTCTGACAGAGACGTGACGTCTGCTTCAATTGCCAGCGCTTCCCCGCCCTCGGCCTGCACCAGCCGGACGGTCTCCTCGCCAGTAGCACTGCGTCGCGCCGCTACCACTACCCGCGCACCCGCGGCGGCCAGCTCCAGAGCGATACCCCTCCCGATACCTCCGCCCGCTCCGGTGACCAGGGCAGTTTGCCCCGCGAGGCTGTTGCTCGGCATTGTCTTTTTCATGGGACCATCCATACGCCACCGTCCACGGGGATCGATGCACCGGTCACGGCACGAGCGCCGACCAGCATCGCGATTGTTTGCACGACCCCCGTCTCGATCCCCGGGACGAACCCGAGCGCAGGCGGTGGTGGGCCCATTTCCGGACTCAGCGGCAGGGCCGCGCCCACCAGTTGCCCCGCGAATACAGTGGGATCGAGCCCAAGCCAATTGAGCCGGATACCTTGCCCTCCCCACTGACGCGCTGCCGACTTCATCATTGCGCGCTGCGCCTCGCTCAAAGCAGACAGGGCAGCAAACCCGCCTGCCCCCGTGAGTGAAAAGTTAGGGCCAACCAGCACGACACTCGCCGAGCCAGGGGTCAGTGCTCGCCACACTGCTTGCAAGCAATGGCGGCTGGTGCGCAGCGGAGCCAACAAGGCCGAACTCCACTGTTCCGGCGAAAGCGCCACCACGGGCTGGGCATCGCGGCTCTGCGCATTGCCCACAGCCAGGACAACCGCGTCGATGCCCCCCAATGCCAGCTTGGCCCGAGCGACTGCGGCTTCGACAGCCGCAAGGTCAGTGAAGTCCTGGTCGGCGTCGAGTACCTGGCAGGCCGCTCCTTGATCACGCATGGCATCCGCCAGGCCGCGTAAACTGGGGCATCCGGGTATCGCAATCAGAACCCTGGTGGCGTTCAGCAACGGCGTGTTCTGTCCTGCCTTACTCATGGCTAGCCCGTCTCATTCAAGTGAAAGGGTGGGTGACTACACGACTGTCAGTACCCCTTGGCAAAGCGCGCCAAATGGTGATCAGTGTCACCGAAGCGCTTTTCCAGCAGCGTCATGAAACGGAAATAGTGGCCAACCGGATACTCCTCGGTCATGCCGATACCACCATGCAGTTGCACGCCTTGGGCGCAAACAAACCGCCCAGCCTTGCCAGTCGCGGCCTTCGCCGCCGAGACTGCTCGGCGGCGTTCATTGGCGGGCTTGTCGAGGTATGCCATGCCGCGGAACAGGATGGACCGTGCGTGTTGCGCTTCTACGAACATTTCAGCCATACGATGCTGCAAGGCCTGGAACTTGCCGATAGGCTGGCCGAACTGGTTACGGGTCTTGATGTACTCGGCCGTCATGTCCATGACCCCGTGCATCACGCCAAGGCTCTGCGCGACCACGGCCAACGCCGAACGGTCGTAGGCTTCCTCAAGGATCGGCTGGCTGCGCGAAGGTTCGATGAGCAAGGCCGCCGCAGCCAGCTCAACCCGGTTGAACCGAACATCGGCGGCCCGCGTACCATCTACCAGCGCATATTCGATGACCTCAACGCCGGGGGACTTGCGGTCAACGATGAATACGGCCGGGTGCTGATAGTCATCCAGGCGTGCAGTGACCAGGAGCTTGTCGGCAGAGGGCGCATCGAAGACCAGTGTCTTCAAGCCATCAAGCTGATAACCATCGCCGGCACGACGCGCTACGGTATCGTCGACGCACCCCAACGTGAAGCGCGACCCCGACTCGCTGTCTGCAAACGCAAGCAACATCCGCCCTTCGACCAGGGCTGGCAGCAAGTCCTTGCGGTGGTAGTCGCTACCCGAGCGGTCAACGATGCGCGCGCACAACATCACGCTGCTGATGAAAGGCTCCAGCACCATGCCCCGGCCAAACGATTCGAGTACTACTGCAGCCTCGACGAATGAGCAGTCCAGCCCGCCAACATCCTCTGGCAGTGTCAATGCAAGCCAGCCAAGTTCTGCAAAAGTTTGCCAATGTTCACGGCTGAAGCCTTCACCAGCAGTCGCCTGGTGCCGCCGCTGCTCAAAACCGTAATCCTCGCGGATATAACGCTCTACACCATCGCGCAGCATCAACTGCTCTTCGGAAAGATTGAAATCCATGTGAAAACCCTCAGAGTCCGAAAGCCAGTTTGGCGATGATGTTCTTCTGCACTTCACGTGCCCCGCCGTAAATGGTCGCGGCGCGCTGGAAGAAGTACATGTTGGTACGTCCCAGCATGTGGCCCGGCCAGACTTCATCTGCAGCCTCAGGTACGTCCTGTTCCAGCATGTCGTGCGTGAAGAAGCGCAGAGCGCGAGGCCCCATGGCATCGACCTGCAGCTCTGTTACGCGCTGCTGCAGTTCTGAACCTCGTACTTTCAATGTCGAGACAACAGCATCGAGGTTATCGCGCAGCTCTTCCTTGGCGAGAATGCGCAGTACCGACCATTCGAGCGCCAGAATGTCGCATTCGATTTCCGCCACCTTGCGGGCGAACGCCGGGGTATCGAGCAGCGGTATACCGTCAATCATTTCCGATCTAGCGATGGCCTTGGCCTTTTCCAACTCCCGCTTGTTGAAGTAGATGAATGCGCTGGAAGTCCGCTCCTTCTCGAGAAGGTATTTCGCATAGGTCCACCCCATGCCTGGCTCACCGACCAACTGCTCCTTCGGCACCCGGACGTTTTCCAGAAAAACCTCCGTCAGACCATGCCCACCGTCGATGGAAATGATCGGGCGCACGGTAATACCAGGTGTTTTCATGTCGATGAGCAGAAACGAAATGCCCCGCTGCGGCTTGACGGTCGAATCAGTACGAACCAGGAAGAAGCCCCAGTCGGCAATCGTCGCATCGCTGGTCCAGATTTTCTGGCCATTGACCACGTAGTGCGTCCCGCTTTCGTCAAGTTCGGCACGGGTTTTCAGGCTGGCCAAATCCGAGCCTGCGTTCGGTTCGGAGAAGCCTTGGCACCAGAACACCTCGCCTGCCAGCAGAGGAGGCAGGAAGGTTTGCTGCTGCCACGCGTTGCCGAACGCAATCACCACGGGGGCCATCATGTGGGTGCCTTGCCAGCCGTAGTCCAGGCCATTGGCGTTGAGCATCTCCTCAAGGAAAATGTGCTTGCGAATGGGTGACCAATCGGTACCACCATGGGCCTCTGGCCAGTGCGGCGCGCCCCAGCCCCTTGCGTGAAGGGTTTTCTGCCATTGGCGCAGAACATCGCGGGGCGGAGGGTGTGCCCCCACGTAGCCGAAGTGTGCTACTTCGGGGCTTACGCTTTCTTGAAAAAACTGCCGGACTTCCTGACGGAAGCGCTCATCCTCGGGGCTGAATTCGAAATTCATACTGCAGTCTCTCATTGTCGATGGAGGGTAGGTCTGGGCGGCAGCATGATCTTCACCTAACCATGGCTAGCTTGAGCGCGTTGACGCAGAGCCACCTTGTTGATCTTCCCGGTGGCGATCCGCGGTAGTTCGCTGACGAACTCGATGGCCTTGGGGCACTTATATCCTGCAAGGACCGACTTGCAGTGGCCGATCAGTTCGGCCTCGCTGAGGTGTGCTCCCGCAGTCGGTACGATGAAGGCTTTCACCGCCTCCCCCCATTTGCTGTCCGGGATCCCAATGACTGCGGACTCAACGACGTGGGGGTGCAACTCAAGCGCGACTTCAACTTCCCGGCTGTAGATGTTTTCACCGCCGGAAATGATCATGTCTTTCTTGCGATCGACCAGGAAAAGGTAGCCATCGGCATCCTGGTAGCCCATGTCACCGGTGTGGTACCAGCCGTCGCGCAGCGCTTCCATGGTGGCTACCGAATTGTTCCAATAGCAGGTCAGTTGGGTATCGGAGCGCAGCAACACCTCACCAGGCACACCCTGGTCACAGTCCCGGCCTTCGTCATCGACGATGCGCAGGTCGAACCCGGGGCCAGGGATACCCACCGATTCCAGACGTCTGATCTGGTCGGCGCTGCCATACGGGTCTACCTCATGACGTGGTAACGCACAGGCATTGCTTTCAGTCATCCCATACTGGACTGAGAAAATCGGGCCGAGTTTGTCGATGGCACGTTTCAACAGCGGGACTGGAATAGGCGCTGCAGCCGTGACCACATGATCAAGGGACTTGAGGCAGAACTGGTCTATCTGCGGGTGGTCAAGGAATGACTGCAGCATGGCGGCGACCATGAACGTGAATGAAACCCGTTCATCCTCGATAGCACGCATTGCCGCGAGGGGATCGAAGCCCGCTTGCACCACCGTTGAACCACCCATCCACGCTGCGGAGTTGACGAAGCCAATGCCACCAATGTGAAAGGCCGGGGTGGTCTGCAATACCCTCGTCGCACCGCTGAAACCTGTGACCAATGCACAACTTTCTGCCGTTCTGCACATGGCGTGGTGGGTTCGGACTACCCCCTTCGGCGTGCCGGTGGTGCCGCTTGTGTACATCAGGTAGGCGAAATCTTCGGGCTGCGAACGGATGGGAGGCCCCGCCTCGTCCCCGTCGCCAACAGCTTGCTCGAACGGTGTAGCCCACTGCGGGGTTACGCCAATGCAAATAAAGTGTTCGATCGAGGGCAGTTCGCCACGCAGCTGGTCGACCAGCGCCGTGTACTGCGCTTCGAACACCAGCACCTTGGGCGAGGCATCCTGCAGAATGTAATGAACTTCCCGCGCCGCCAGACGGAAATTCACCGTTGCCGCGATAAAGCCTGCCCACTCACAGGCACGGTAGGTTTCAAAATATTCAACACAGTTGGTCGACAGGATCGCCACGCGGTCCTGGCGGCGCAGGCCCGCTCGATAGAGATGGGATGAAAGCCGACGCGCACGCACGGCTAATTCAAAATTGCTCACCCGGCGCGACGCGCTGGTGAAAGCATTGCCAGCAGGAAAATAGCGAGCGTTGCGCTCTGTCATCTCACCAAGAGTCTTCATCGATATTCCGTCATTCTTATCAGGCTGTTGTAGAACGGATTACGTTTATGCAGGGTACAAACAGTGTGCGGTCAGCCCTCCAGGGCGGCAGGGTCTGCCAGCAACTCGGCCAGCCTGGCAGTAAAACGTGCGGCATCGGCCCCGTTGATTACCCGGTGGTCATAGCTCAATGACAACGGCAACGTTTGGCGCCATTCAATGGCGTCGCCAGCACCGCGACGGGGTTTGTCCTGTGTTCGCGTAACACCAAGAATGGCCACCTCCGGCGCGTTGACTATCGGCGTGAACGCCGTGCCGCCGAAGCTTCCCAACGAGCTGATGGTGAAGCAACCGCCGGTCATTTCGGTCATTGCCAGGCCTTTGTCCCGCGCCTTGGAAGAAATGGCCTGCAGCTCGGCAGCCAGCTCATGAATGGTCTTGCGGTCGCAATCCCGGAGCACGGGTACCAGCAGACCAAACTTGGTATCAACCGCCACACCGATGTGGAAATACTTCTTCAGCACCAGGTTCTTGCCACTGCCGTCCAGTGATGCATTGAACTGTGGCAAGCTCTGCAGCGCGCCGACAACGGCCTTTATCAGGTAGGGCAGCAGGGTAAGCCTGGTAGTGGCCCCAGCCTCGTTGAGGGCCTTGCGGCGGACGTCGAGCTCGGTGATGTCAGCATCGTCATGGTGCGTGACATGGGGAATCATCACCCAGTTGCGCGCCATGTACTTGCCCGTCAACGCTTGCACACGACTGAGCGGCCGCGTCTCGATCTCGCCAAATTCGCCAAAATCGACCTGTGGCCAAGCCGGCAGATCGCTCCCGAACTTTAGCGGTTCAGCTAGAGCGGCTTGGGTGTTACTGGGCTGTTTGGCCGCTGGGCTCTCGACACTCATTAGCTTCTCCCTACCTGACGTTTCAGACGATCTCGGCCAACACCGTACCAACCTCGTAGGTTTCACCGGCCTCAGCAATGATCTTCAAGGTGCCACTCGCAGGCGCCTCAACCTCCTGGATCGACTTGTCGCTTTCCAGGGCATAGATGATCTGCCCCTCCTCGACGGTGGCGCCGTCTGCAACCAGCCACTCGGACAACGTACCTTCATTCATTGAAAAGCCCAGTTTGGGCAGCAGGATCTGGGTGCTCATGGCTGTTTCCTTGGGTTGAATTTCACTTGAGCGTTGCGCGGACAGCCGCTTCAATCTGCTCGAGGCTGGGAACATGTGCGTCTTCAAGCGGCTTGGAGAAAGGCACAGGCGCGTAGTTGGACCCTACGCGCTGAACGGGGGCCTTGAGCTGCCCGTAAAGTGATTCGTAGATCAGCGCAGCGATTTCAGCCCCGACCCCGAATGGCTTGACCGCCTCATGGACGATCACCGCACGGCCGGTTTTGGCTACCGAAGCGAGGAAGGTGCCGGTGTCCAACGGCGAAATAGTGCGCAAGTCGATCACTTCGGCCGAGACACCCTCAGCCGCCAGCTTCTCTGCCACCGCACAGCAGTCCAGAACGCGGCGGCTATAGCTGATCAGCGTGACGTCGGTACCTTCGCGCAGGACATTGGCCTTGCCCAACGGGATCTTCTTTCCACGTTCAGGCGCAGGGCCGGGTGCCCAGTAGGTCGGCATGTTTTCAATGAACAGTACGGGGTCGTCGTCCTCGATCGCCGAAAGCATCAAGCCATACGCGTCCGCAGGGCTGGAGGGGGCTACCACCTTGATACCGGCGGTATGGGCAAACCAGGCCTCCAGGTAATCGGCATGCTGCCCACCGGTACCGAAACCCGCACCGGTCATGGTGCGGATGACCATGGGTACGTGGGTTTGGCCGCCTGACATGAAGCGCAGCTTCGCGGCATGGTTGATGATCATGTCCATGGCCACGGTGGTGAAGTTCATCAACATGATTTCTGCCACCGGGCGCATGCCGACAATGGCCGCACCGATAGCCGCACCAATGATCGCCTGTTCGGCGATCGGTGTGGAGCGAACCCGTGAATCGCCGTACTTGCTGGACAGGCCGCGGGTTACGCCGACGATACCGCCCTCCTCCTTGTCACCCACGTCCTCACCTAGCACGATGACGTTGACATCGGCCGCCATGGCATCATCTATTGCCTGGTTGATCGCTTGAATGCTGTTGATCTTGGCTGGCTGGTTCATACAGTGACCTCATCCTTGTAGATGTCGCGCTGGAGTTCCGCGAGATCCGGGTAGGGGCTGTTCAAGGTAAACTCGACGGCCTCGTCGATTTCACGCTCGATGTCGGCTTCCATACTGGCCAGGTAGTCTTCGCTGGCAAGGCCAGTTGCGATGAGCCAGCTACGCAGCAGAGGCACCGGGTCCTTTGCCATCCAGGCATCTTTTTCGCCCTTGTCCATGTAGCCGTCGGCGTCACCGAACACATGACCATGGAACCGGAACGTCTTGGCTTCGATCAGAGACGGCCCTTGGCCGTCCCGCGCGCGATCGACTGCTTCGCGGGCTGCGCGATAAGTGGCCACCGGGTCGTTGCCATCTACCGTGATGCCGGGCATCGAATAAGCCGCTGCGCGCTGTGCAATATTTGCCACGGAGGTGCCGTAGGCATACTTGGTGTGCTCGGCGTAACCGTTGTTCTGGCACACGAAGATCACTGGCAACTTCCACACCGACGCCATGTTCAGCGCTTCGTGGAAGGCGCCAATGTTGCTCGCACCGTCACCAAAATAAGCCACACTGACGCGCTTCTCACCGCGAATCTGCGCGGCGAGGGCCAGGCCGTTGGCAATGGGCATCGAGCTGCCGACGATACCGGTGGTTACCATCACGCCCGTGGCCGGGTGGGTGACATGCATAGGGCCGCCTTTGCCCTTGCAGGTGCCGGTTGCACGGCCTCCAAACTCGGCCCAGAGGTCCTTGAGCGGAATACCTTTGGCGATCATGTCATGCACGCCGCGGTAAATGGTGCAGATGTAATCTTCGTCGTTCAGGCATGCCGAGACTGCCGAGGGAATCACTTCCTGCCCGCGCGGCGAGTAATACGGCATGACCAGCTTGCCGGACTTCAACACCGCACGAAAACGGTCGTCATTCTGTTTGATCCGCGTCATGCGCCGGTAGATGCCGACCAGGATCTCGCCTTCTGGAATTGAGGCTGTCATTTCAATGCTCTCCATTCGAACCGAATCACAAGGCTGAGTACGTACTCACCAGATCTTTTCTTGCCCTGCCGAATGCGCAGCAGCGATGTAGGCAAAGATGAACGATGCCGCGATGCTGGTACCGGCCCCCGGATACGCTCGCCCGCTTACCCCTGCCGTCGCATTGCCCGTGGCGTAGAGCCCGGCAATCGGCTGGCCGTCCTCGCGCAGCACCCGCGCATATTCATCGGTCACCAGGCCGCCAGCAGTGCCGACGTCGCCTGGGTACATGCGCACCGCATAAAACGGGCCTTGCTCGATCGCACCCAGGTTGGGGTTGGGCTTGATGGTCGGGTCTCCATGGCAACGGTCGAACGCTTTGCCGCCGCGGGCAAAATCTTCGTCCTTGCCCGTGACACAAAACTGGTTGAAGCGCTTGACGGTTCTGAGCAGCCCGCCGGTATCGATGCCGCACTTGCTCGACAACGCCTCGAGCGTATCGGCCTTGATCATGTAGCCGCTGTCCAGCCATTGCTGAGGGACCTGGCCAGGCATGGCGGTGCCCCAGGGGTAGAACTTGCGCTGTCGGCTGTCCATCACCACCCAACTTGGCACGGCCTTGCCTGTTTCGGCCTGACGCTGGTACATGCGCTGGCCGATTTCCATGTACGACCCGGCTTCGTTGCAGAAGCGCTCGCCGTCCTGATCGACCATGATCGAGTAGGGCAAGGACAAGTCCAGGTGATGCATGAACGGCAACGGTTCACCGGTGGGCGTGCGCGCGCCTTCCGGCAATGTTTCGCCCGGACCGAGCGAGGTGACCACCCACCATGCCTCGTCCATGCAATCAGTGGCTGCCCCCAGGCGCATGGCGGCTTGGATCACTTCGCCGGTGTCGCCTGGGTTTGCGTTGGTCCACGCCGCCGATGCCGGTTGCGGCTGGTAGCGCTTGCGCATTTCGGCATTGTGCGAAAAACCACCGGTGTTGATCAGCACGCCATCATGTGCCTGAATACGCCGCAGCTGAGTGCCCTGGCGCACAGCTACGCCCACTACCCGGCCGTCTTCGACAATCAGTTCTTCGACTGGAGACTCGGTCCAGATGGGCAGTTGCTCGCGTAGCGCGATCTGTAGCATGCGCCCCTGAATGGCGGCACCGCCACCTAGCACATGCTGGCCGCGAACCTTTTGCTTGAGCAGGCGCAAGCCCAGTTGCATGGCCTTACGCTTGCCTGCCCACGTGCGCTTGAGCAGGAACAGGGTTGGGAATTCATTGGAATTGGCTGGCATGGCGGGACCGCGGTAGCGCGACAGACGCCCTTCCCACTCCCCCAGCTCTTTCACATCGAACAGTTTGGCCACGAGGGAGCGGCCACGTGGCTCGCCGCCCGGGCGGTCATCGTAATAGTCGGACCAACCGTCGGCGTATTCGAACGCCATGCCCTTGCGCTCTAGAAAGTCGACAATCACAGGGCCCGTGCGCAAGAACGCCTCACGGCGCGGGACACTGGTAGATGGGCCTTCGTAGGTGACGACGCTGTCGAAATACTGCCGGGCCCGCTCGTAGGAATCATCCACGCCATGACGCTTCATCACCGCATTGTTCGGCACCCACCAGACACCGCCCGAGTAGCCCGTCGAACCACCGATCTTGCTCTGTTTTTCGATGATCAACGCACGTTTGCCCAGTTCCTTGGCCTTGAGTGCAGCGCACATGGAGCCACCACCGCTGCCAATGATCACCAGATCATACGACTCATCCCATTGGCTCATTGCGCGGACTCCGTGCCGAACAGGTATTCCTGCAGTTCACGGTGGAAGTTGGAAATTGACGATTCCTGCAACGGATTCGTACGCGAACCGCTGAAGCCCCGTGACTTCATACCCGCCTGCACTTGCCCCATGTTTTGGAAGTCCTGACTGAGGATCAGACCGAAGTTCTTTACCGTGTCGTTCTTCCAGTCGTCCACACCGTGGTAGAACTCGCGCTCCAGCTTTGGCTCCTGGCCCGGCGCATAACGCTTCAGCGACCAGATATCGTAGATGCAGGAGTCGGGGTTATCGCCATCAGGACGGGCGCGGTAGAACAGTGCCCCGTCTGGATAGTGGAGGAACACCAGGTTGGGGAAGACATGCCAATCGGTACCTGCGCGAGCCATTTGTTCCATGGAAATATTCGGCCAGCCAGCGCCGTCGGCGATGGCCGCTTCGACCTGAAACTGCATGGCTTTGCCCAGCACCAGCATCTGGTCCTGAGTCGGCTCGACTTCCGTCATCAACCGTTTGGTCGCCTCGTTGTCCCGATCGGTGAAAATCGCCTTCAACTGGTCTTCCATGATCTGGTAGAACTTGACCATCCCCGGGCGGATATCATCCGGGATCGGCTTGCCAGTGCGCGGGGATGGAGTACCCGGCAGGCGGGTTGCAGTTGAATAGTCGAACATGCCGTGCTTGCCGAAGGCGAAGCTGCGGGTAACGTCGTCACCTTGAGTATCGAGGATCTGTGGGTGCGTCGCTGCGACGTGATAGCCCTCGTTGAAGGCTTCCAGTGCAACTTTCCAGTTGCACGGCAGGCGCACCGACTTGTACCAGCGGTACCGCATCTTCTCGAATTCGTAGCAATCGGTGATCTCGGGCACCGGCGCAAGGTACTTGGCCAACGGCTCAGCATTGGGGTCCATATTGATGAATACGAATCCGCCCCAGGTATCGACCAGCACTTCCTTGAGCGCCAGTTCGTCATGACTCATGTTCGGGCAACCGGCCCAGTCTTGCTCATCGAGAATACGCAGTACGCTGCCATCGAGGTTCCACTGCCAGCCGTGGTAGTTGCAGTGAAACTTGGTGGCATGGCCACAGCCAGTGGTAAGGCGGCGGCCGCGGTGTTGGCAGACGTTGTAGTAGGCCTTGATCCTGTCACCTGTCAGGCGGGTGACAATGATGGACTCGTCGATGACGTCGAAGGTAACGTAGTCACCGACATTGGGGATTTCTTCGAGTCGGCAGGCCACCTGCCAGATCTTCGGCCACATCCGCTCCTTTTCAAGCTGGACGTAATCCTTGGACAAATAAGCTTCGCGGGGTACAAAGTCAGGCCGTACGGTCTTCGGTGCCGATTCTCGAGCAGACATCTGCAAACCTCCTTCATCAGCAGCCTGTGAAATGCTGCCTGGGCTCGTATTTTTGTTGGCGAGCCGGCATTACCGACCCTGCATTATTGTGAACGATGTTCAAGACTATAAACGCGGCGAGATTGGGTGTCAACGCGTCAGAAATCGCTGATCACTGCGAAACATCCATTGCAAACAAGGCGGGCGGGGATTGGCCTGGCATTAACAACTGCCGGTTTCTCCCCGTGCAATACGAAAGGGGAAATGGAGGGGATGTGTCGGTGCCCTCCTCCGATCAGACCTCAACCATGGTGTAATCGCTTTTGGTGGCCCCGCAGTCGGGGCAGACCCAGTCATCAGGCACGTCTTCCCAGCGGGTGCCTGGGGCGATACCGTCATCAGGCCAACCCAAAGCCTCGTCATAGCTGTGCCCACAGAATATGCATTGCCACTGTTTCATTTCATCCTCCCTCCTGCCACTTGCCAGCGCAGCGGCAGATAGAGCAGGCCGTTGACCATGCCCGACGCGCAGCGAGGTGGGTCGGCAGGCACAGTTTCAAAGTCAGGAATGCGCTTGAGCCACTCCTGCAGGAAAACCTTGATTTCCATGCGGGCCAGGAATGAGCCAGGGCAGCGGTGTGGGCCGTTGCCGAAAGCAGCATGCAAAACCGGCTTGCGCTCCAGGTCCACCATCAGTGGATTGCTGAATCGCCGCTCATCAAGGCCGAACAGTGCATTTGGCACCTGGATCTGGTCGCCTTGCTTGAGCGTCACGCCGTTGAACTGCACATCCTCTACAACCACTCGCGCAGTATTGGTAACGCCGTGTCGCCTTATCAATTCATCGACTGCGGTGAGAATGAGCGCTGGTTGCTCTACCAGGCGCTTGCGCTCGGCGGGATGCTCTGCCAGAAAACGGCAAATGAAGCTCATCATTGCTGCAACTGTGTCCAGGCCACCGAATATCACCACGGTGAGCAGGCCAAACATACGCTCAGGTGCAATCGGCTCTCCATTGACCTTTGCGTTGACGATCCGACTTATCAAGTCGGCGCCAGGGTCACGGCGCCTGGCCTCGATCCACTTACCGATGTAGCCCGCGAGCATCTGCTGGGAGCGATGTCGTTCATCGACGCTGCCACGTACGGCCAACTCGGTCATTTCCAGTAGTTCCAGTCGATCCTCCTGGGGCAAGTTGACCAGTCGCAGAAAGATCACGATGGGCAGCATCTTGGCGAACTCACTCACGAACTCGCATCCGCCCTTCTCCGCGAAGCCTTCGATCAGCTCAACCGTCAGGGCGCGAATGTCATCTTCCAGTTCGGCGATGGCTTGTGGCAAAAATGCCGGTGCAATCAGCGCACGGTAGCCGGTGTGCTCGGGCGGATCGAGCTCAAGGGGCACCAGGGGCAGGTCCTGGCTCGGCGGTACATTGACCTGGGCATGAGAAAACCGCTGATGGTCTTTCTGAATGGCCTCGATGTCATCGGCCCGCGTGGCAATCCAGTGCCCCCCGTTGTACGGCGACCAAACGATATCCGGCCCTTCGTGGAGTTTTTTCCAGGCCAGGTGAACATCGTTGACTGCATTGGGCGGGTTCATGAAATCAAAATCGACCACACGGTCTTCGGGGACATGGTCAGGTACGGTCCATGTTGTAGGTTGGATCATCGGGGCCTCCACGGATGCTTACAGCTTTGTAGTTGTATTGTCTGGCTGGTTAATCACTTCAACGCAGCAGCGCGGCGGCTTGGCGAATCGCCTGCGCCACAGGGAAGAGCGGGTCTTGTGCGACAGATGTAGGGTTGAACAGTCGGTTGTGGCAAATGGCGACCGCCAGGTTCAGGTCAGGGTCAGCCCAGCCGATCGAATTACCTTGCCCCGGGTGGCAAATCGCTCTTGGGTTGTGCACGCAGCCGACTGGTGGATGATCGCCGCCGAACCAGAAACCGCCTTCCGTGATAGGAATAGGGAATCCAAACATCACAGCGTCCGGTTCCTGGCTGTTGGCCCGGGGTGTGCTGAACGAAGCCACCCGCTGCGCTGACAGCAAGCGCACGCCATCCAGCACGCCACCATTGGCGAGCAAGGCCCAGAAACGCGCCTGTGAACGCGCGTTGAAAATACCGCCCACCCCTGCCACCTCGGCCCGGCGCACATCCGCCCGCTCGAACACCTCGGGCACCAGCGCGACCTGTTCTGGCATCGAAGCCAGAAACAGCGGTGGCAGGTCTTGGATGGGGCTGGCAACCATGGCGTTGACCTGCGTCGCAACGCGGTGCTCGACAGCGTCAGGAATACCGATCCACAGATCATCGATACCCAAAGGTATGGCGATTTCCTCGCGCACGAACCGGCCGAGCGAGCGTTGCCCCGGGTCCACCCGACGCACCAGTTCGCCGACGATCCAGCCAAACGTCATGGACAGGTAAAGGGTCTTGCTGCCAGGCTCTGCCAGCGGCTTCAAGTGCGCAATAGCATCGGTCATCCAGGCCCAGTCGCACATCAACTCAGGCGTAACCCCCGCTGGCATCTGAGGAATACACGCCCTGTGGGTGAGCACATCCCGCACAGTAGTGGCCCCTTTACCTTGGGCCGCGTACTCGGGCCAATACCGGCTTACCAACGCGTCGTATTCGATATGCCCCCGCTCTGCCAGGATATGCAGGGCCGTCACCGCTACGGCCTTGGTTACGGAGTAGACGTTGAACAGCGTGTCGCCGTCCACCGGGCGCCGGCTGCGCGGGTCGGCAATGCCACTCCAGGCGTCGATGATCAATTTGCCGTCCAGATACGCTGCTACCTGCAACCCGACCTCACCGCTGGCAGTGGTCGCGTGGTCCAGCGCATGCTGCACCAACGCCTGAGCGCGCGGATCCAAGTTCTGCTGCATGGCTTACCTCTCTCATGTGCCGTGAAATTCAGTGAAGGATCAATACTGGAGGCGGGCTCAGCGAGCATCCTCCAGGATGAGCTCCGCTGCGCGCCATGCCATGGCCATCATCGGGCCATTGGTATTGCCGGAAACCATTGACGGGATAACCGACAGGTCCATTACCCGCAGCCCCTGCACACCCCTGACACGTAACCTGGGATCCAGTACCGAGGCGCTATCCGCCCCCATCGCGCAGGTGCCACAAGCGTGGTAACCCGACTGCCCCCGTTGGCGGAATTCTTCAAGAATCTGCTCGTCGCTCTGCACCTGCGCGCCGGGGTAGGTCTCGGCCGTTACCAGAGGCTTGAGGGGCGCGCTGGCAATGACCTTGCGCATGACTCGAAAAGCCCCAATCGATACCTGCCGGTCGTACTCATCGGCCAGGTAGTTGGTGACGATCCGCGCAGGCTGGGCAGGGTCAGCAGATTCGATCGTAACGCTGCCCTGGCTACGCGGACGCAATGGGTAGGTGAACAGCTGCATGCCCGGATGGGGTTCGAAGCGGTAAGTCGGTGAGGAAAAGTCCATCGAGTAAGGGGCCATCATCAGCTGAGCGTCGGGACGATCCAGATCCGGGTGAGTCTTGAAAAAACCGCCGACCGGGAAGGACCCGAGCGCCATGACGCCGCGCCGCGAGAGGCCATACTGGATGACGTTCTTGAGCAGCCGCACGCCTGAAAATTCTCGATTCTGGCTGCCGCGCCAAGTGCTCAGGCGCGTTTGCAGATAACACAGCAAGTGCTCGCGCATGTTCTGTCCGACATTGGGGCTGTGCGCAATCACGGGTATCCCCAATCGTCCCAGCAAGCTGCTGTTGCCGATGCCAGACAACTGCAGCAAGCGAGGCGATTGCAAAGCGCCAGCACACAGGATTACCTCCCGGCGCGCGCGGTATTCAAAGGGTTCTGCATTCCCGTTGCGTGCACTGACGCCGACAGCCCGCTGCCCTTCGAAGAGGACGCGCTGTACTTGGGTATCGGTCAAGACCTTCAGATTGAGCCGTTTTCGGGCCGGCTTGAGAAACGCATGCGCAGCGCTCTGCCTCACTCCCCCTGACAGGGTATAGGTGAGGTAGGCGACACCTTCGTGGTCCAGTTCGTTGATATCGAGCTTGCGGGGCAAGCCCAGGCTCTCACAGGCCTGTATCACCGCCTCGCCCACTTCGCAACGCTGAGCATAAGGCCCGACCTTCAGCGGGCCTTGTCCGCCCCTAAGTACTGACTCGCCCAACGCGTGTTTCTCGATGCTGCGAAACGCCTTGGCCATGGTCTCCCAACCCCATCCGCTGGCGCCATTAGCGGCCCACTCGTCATAGTCCGCAGGGTGCCCGCGCATATACACCATGCCATTTATGGCGCTTGAGCCACCCAGCATCTTGCCGCGCGCCCATATCTCCTGGGTGCGCCCACTGGCGGGGTCCACCGTCACGGGCAGATGCCAGGCGTGAGTGGGGTCGTTGAGCAACTTGCCAAAGCCTCTTGGCATCCGCACCATGGGGTTGCGATCCTCAGGCCCCGCTTCTATCAGCAGAACCCGGTGAAGCCCACTGGCGGACAGTCGATCGGCCAGGACGCAACCCGCAGAGCCGGCACCCACGATGATGTAGTCGTAGTCGTTCATAGGCTTAACCGAACTTCACATGGATCGAGTGCGGGACCCGCATCATGGCGCCACGTATCTGTGGGGCAGGTTTGTCCGGATCCAGCCGCAGGTTGGGCAATTTGTCCAGAAGTGCATTGAGCGCGCGGGTCATCTCGACACGTGCCAGATGCTGGCCAATACAGACGTGGGGGCCAAAGGCAAACGCGAAGTGACGGTGTTGGGGCTTGCGGAAAATATCGAAGCGGTCAGGATCGGGGAATTTGCGCTCATCGCGGTTGGCGGAGCCGGCGATGACATCGATGAAGGCACCTTGAGGGATTTCTACGCCCCCGAGCGTGACCGTCTTGCTGGCAAAACGGGACTGCATCAATACCGGACCATCCCAGCGCACGGCCTCCTCGATTGCCTGCGGGATCAAGGATCGGTCCTGGCGGATTGCCTCTAGCTGTTGTGGATGACGCAGCAAGGCGCTCAGCAAGACGCTGGTGGCACGGTAAGTAGTGTCCCCCGCGGCGTTGACCAACTGGCGCAGGAAGGAAATCAATACATCCTCGGGCAGATGCTCACCATCGACCTCGGCGTGGGCCAAAGCGCTGACCAAATCACTCCCGGGGTTACGCCGGCGCTCGGCGACCAGGTTTTTGAAATAGATGCCGAGCTTACGTGACGCCTCCGTGCCGTGAGCCACATCGACGGCAACGACAGTCTGCGCAATCGCCATCTTATGAAAGGTGGCGACATCTTGCGGCGGCAGCGCCAGCTGCCGATAAATGATCCGGAAGGGATAATGCAGGGTGAATGCCTGCACCAAGTCCGCCTCGCCCCGATCAACGAACGCCTCCATGAGCTCATGCACCACGGGGTCGACCAGTTCGTCACCCCAGGCAGCGACCGTCTGAGGCAGAAACGCCTTCTGGAAAATTCTGCGAAATCGCGGATGCTCAGGAGCGTCCATGGTGGAAATACTGCGCCCGAAGCTGATGCCCAGGTTGTAGGTGTAGGCGTGATTGGTGAAGGTCTGCGGGTCTCCCAGCACCTGCGCTACTTCGTCATAGCCCAGCACACAAAAATGCATCGCGCCTGCGGGGCTGGTGACATCCGGAGCAAGTCCCATAAGCACGCGGTATTCCCCCTGAAGCACTGAAGCTTCACGCCTCAACCCGGCGAGCTTCGGATAAGGATCCATATGCTCGCCAAACACCAAGGCATCCTCCAGAAAGGGATCGAAGGATGGATCATCAAATTCCTCGAGTGGGCTCACTGCGCTCATCAGTTGCTTCTCCGCCTTTATTTATTGTCCCGACGTCACGCACTGAGCATTCACAGCCGCTGCCTGAAGATCGGTTTTGGCCACTCTATGCAACTGCCTAGAGGGAATAAATCCAGAACGACTGACAGGATCTTTCAATAAAATTGAATAATCTTCTGCTATTTAACAGGCATACTTTGCTCACTTCCCCGCCCTTTGTTGGCGGGCTTTGACCAAAGGTGTCGATATGACTGAAGCTGTTACAGGCACTGCCATCATCGTCGGTGCGGGGCATGCCGCCGCTGAGTTGGCAACTCATTTACGTGATAATGGCTGGCGAGGCCGCATCATTCTGATTGGCGAAGAGCCCACCCTTCCCTATCATCGCCCGCCGCTGTCCAAAGCCTACCTTTGCGGGGCTGCCACAACTGAAAGCCTGCTGATAAAGCCCAAAACGACCTTCGACCAGGCTGATGTGGAGTTCATCAGCGGCACACGAGTCAGTGCGATCGATCGTAGCGCTTGCACGATCGAGCTCGCAGGCGGTACGACCATTCACTACGACCGTCTGATCCTGGCTACAGGCGGCAGGCCTCGACGCCTTCCGATACCGCAGATAGAGCAGGCGCAAAACGCCAACAATTTCCATTACCTGCGTACGCTCCAAGACGTCGAACGAATTCGCCAACAGTTCGAAGCGGGAAAGCGCCTGGTTGTCATCGGCGGCGGTTACGTTGGCCTTGAGGTTGCTGCCGTGGCCGTAGAGGTCGGCCTGCAGGTCACGGTGCTGGAGGCGCTACCGCGCGTGCTGGCGCGTGTCACTGCGCCGGAACTGTCGGCCTTTTACTTGTCGCGACATCGCCAGGCGGGTGTGGATATTCGTACCAACTGCCAAGTGCAGGGTGTGCGGCTGACGCCCTGCGGTGGGGTCGTCACGGCAGTGCTGTGCGCTGACGGCAGCTGCGTGCCAGCCGACTTGGTCGTGGTCGGCATCGGACTTGTGCCCAATGTCGAGCTGGCAGTGCAAGCAGGCCTGGCTGTGGACGACGGCATTGTCGTGGACGAGTTCGGTCAAACCAGCGACCCGAACATCTACGCAGCAGGCGACTGCACCAACCACCCCAACCCAATCCTGGGTAGGCGATTGCGCCTGGAGTCGGTGCCCAACGCACTGGAACAAGCACGCTGCGTGGCCGCATCTCTTTGCGGCAAGCCCAAGGCCTATGCGTCTGTTCCGTGGTTCTGGTCGGACCAGTACCAGCTGAAGCTGAAAATGGTCGGCCTGTCCCAAGGCTATGACCAACTGGTGTTGCGCGGGGCACCTGAAACAGACTCTTTCGCCGCCTTCTACCTGAAAGACGGTCAGGTCCTGGCCGTCGATACGGTGAACCGCGCGCCGGAATTCATGGTGGCCAAACGGCTGATCAGCGAGCGTATCCATGTCGACCCTCTGCGCCTGGCTGACGACGCCATTCCCGTCAAAGACTTGCTGACCCGCGCCTGAACCCGCTACGAGGATAGCCATGCCCACAATCACCTTCATCCAGCCGGACGGCAGCGAGCAGCGGATAGACGCCCCTGTTGGCCTCTCGGTCATGCAAGCTGCTGTCAACAACCAGGTGCCTGGCATCCTGGGGGACTGTGGCGGCAGTTGCAGCTGTGCCACCTGCCATGGCTACGTGGACCGGGAGTGGGCCCAGCACATGCCTGCCGCCCAACCATACGAACACGACATGTTGACGTGCGCGGTGGACGTCACAGAGCACAGCCGTCTGAGCTGCCAGATCATGGTCACCCCAGAACTCGACGGGCTGGTAATCCGGTTGCCTGCTTCCAGTTTTTGAGTAGTTACGCAAGCTCGCGGGTGCCGTACGCCCGAAAACAACAATAAAAAGTGAGGATCATATGACTGCAATTGACTTCACCAACCGGGTCGCAATTGTCACCGGCGCCGGGGGTGGGCTAGGCCGTACTTTTGCAATGGCGCTGGCGGCCAGAGGCGCCGCAGTGGTCGTTAATGACCTGGGGGGACGTTTCGATGGCCAAGGTAGCTCGCCAGGCATGGCCGATCGGGTAGTTGAGGAAATTCGCACTGCGGGTGGCACGGCTGTCGCCAGTTACGACTCGGTGGCCAGCCGGGCCGGTGGCGAGAACATCGTGCAAATGGCACTGGATCATTTCGGCAAGGTCGATATCGTTATCAATAATGCCGGTCACCTGCGTAACGCTTGCTTCGAGGACATCGATGACGACACCCTCGACTCGATCATCGATGTCCACCTCAAAGGCGCTGTCTACGTCACCCAGCCCGCATACAAAGTCATGAAAAAGCACGGTTATGGCCGGGTAGTCTTCACGTCCTCTGCCGCCGCTGCGTTCGGTAACCCTCAGCAGGCCGCTTATGCCGCCGCCAAAGCCGGGCTGCTGGGTATCATGAATGTACTTGCGCTGGAAGGTCGCGCACACGGTATACAGTGCAACGCCTTGTTGCCGGTCGCCACAAGTCGTATGGAGGCCGCGATGGACCCAAAGCAGCTCGCTGCGTTCACCGCGCAATATGCCGCTTTGGGTGAGAAACTGGGCACTTCCTACCTGCCCGAGTTCGTTACCCCGTTAGTGGTCTACCTCGCGAGCGAGGCCTGCTCCAGCACACGGGCGATCTACTCTGCAGCGCTGGGTCGCTATGCCCGCGCCTTTATCGGGCTATCGAAAGGCTGGGCGGGCCCACGAGACAATCCGGTGAGCGCAGAACTGCTGGCCGAACACTTCCAGCAGATCAGCGATATCAGTCAGTACAGCGTGCCTGAATCCTTGTCCGATGAATTCGCAATTATTGAACAGACGCTCGGCCACTAGCCGTACTCAAGGATTGTCCTGTTAGAATCCATGCAGTTTGCTTAGGCGGGAGAGGGATTTGGACAAGCTGCGCTGCATGGAAGTTTTCATGGCTGTCGTCGATCACGGCAGCCTCAGCAGTGCAGCAACTGCATTGGGCCTTTCCCCCTCGATGGTTTCCACCCATCTGAGCAACCTTGAGCGCACCTTGGCGGTGCGGCTGCTGAACCGTACCACACGGCGCATCAACCTCACCGATGAAGGTACGATCTACTATGCGCATTGCCGCCATCTGCATGACGAGATCGCCGACGTCGAGTCTTTGCTGGCCGGCTCGCACGTGCAGCCCCGTGGGCGGCTACGGGTCGATGCGCCAAGCATCATCAGCCAGTACCTGGTGGTGCCTTTACTTTCGCTGTTTCGCAGCCGCTACCCGGATATCCAACTCGACTTTTCAGACTCCGAGCAGCTTTACGACACGGTCGAAAGCCAACACGATGTGATCCTGCGCCTCGGCCCATTAGGCGACTCGAGCATGATCGCCCGTCAGCTTGGCCATACCCCGCTGCTCACGGTCGCCTCGCCTCGGTACCTTGCGACGTGCAAGATGCCGCAAGTTCCAGAAGACCTGCTTGAACATGCCTGCATCAGCTATAGAAACACCAGGACCGGTCGCATGCACCCATGGGCTTTCGAGCAGCATGGGCATCGCAAGACACTGGACCTGCCGTGCAGCCTGTCCATCACCCAAGGGTGCATCCAGATCGAGGCGGCGCTCGATGGGCAGGGCATCATGCAAGGCATGGGGTTTTATCTGGAGGAGCACTTGCGCAGTGGCGCGCTTTGCCAGGTGCTCCCGGACTGGGCCATGACTGCGCCGACCATGGAGCTGCTATACCCGCAAGGCCGGAGGGCGTCGAGCAAGATCCACGCGTTCGTCGATTTCATGCTCGAGCACTACCCAACGGGTAGACAGATCGCAGCCCCAGCCCGTGCCCACGTCGGGTGACCGGGACTACCGCCGGGGGAGCTCCAACGGTAGCGCAGCCTCAGCTAGTTATGCAGAAAACAACTGCCGCAGCGCAATTTTATTGACCTTGCCACTGGGCAAGCGCGGGAGTTCGGCCACGAAATCCACGCTGGTGGGCCGCTTGTAACGCGCGATGCGCGTACCGGAGTACTCGATGAGCTCATCGGCGGTTAACTCGGCACCGTCCTTGAGGACCACGATAGCCTTTACGGTCTCCCCCCACTTTTCATGTGCAACGCCGATGACTGCAGCGTCGCCAACCTGCGGATGGAACATCAGCGCCTGCTCGACTTCCTGGCAATAGATATTCTCACCGCCGGAAATGATCATGTCCTTCTTGCGGTCGACCAAGTACAAAAAGCCTTGCTCGTCACGCCAGGCCATATCCCCTGTGCGCAACCAGCCATCGCGCAGCGCGTCCAACGTGGCTGCGTTGTTGTTCCAGTAGTAAGCCAGGTTGGCAGGCGAGCGGATCCAGATCTCGCCAGGAGTACCGTCGGGGCAATCCTGCTCGTGGTCATCGACAATGCGGATGTCGCAATAGGCCATGGCCTGGCCTATTGAGCCCAGCCGTCGCAGGTCATCCTCGTTACCTTCTAGCTTGTGGAGATGACGGGGCAAGACGGTACCGCTGGTTTCAGTCATACCCCAGGAGTTGACGAAGATCGGCCCGAGCAGCTCGACACCGCGACGCAGCACAGCCACAGGCATCGGGGCAGCGGCATACAGGATGGTTTCCAGGCTGGACAAGTCGTAATCGCGGATGTCCGGCAGGTCCAGCACCTGTTGCACGATGGTCGGTGCCATGTGCACGGTGACTACACGCTCGCGCTCTATGGTTCGTAGCACCTCGCGGGCATCGAACTTGCGGTGCAGCACGACGCAGCCAGCATGCCAGAACTCCGACAGCATCATTGAAATACCGCCAGCATGGAACATGGGCATCATCACCAAGACACGGCCGTTGATGCGCACATCCATGACCTCGGCCTGATTCTGCGCCAATGCAAGGTCGCCACGCTGGCTACGCGCCGCACCTTTGGGGCGTCCCGTGGTGCCACTGGTGTAGACCAGATGGACGATATCCTCAGCCGTCGCGCGCAACGGGGCGCCGGCGGTATCCGCCTCGGCCATCACCACCTCATAAGGCTGCGCCCAGGGCGGGCAGGCAGTACCTATGCACAGATAGTGTTCAACAGACTTCAATTGCGGCCGCAGCCCGTCGATCACATCGGCGTATTGGTCTTCAAATACCAATACCCGGGGGGCGCTGTCCTGCAGGATGTATTCGATCTCAGGGGCAGCAAGCCGAAAATTGACAGTTGCGCAGATGTAACCGGTCAGCTGGCACGCGCCGTATACGTCGAAATACTCGTTGCAATTCATCGCCAGGACCGCGACGCGGTCTTGATGGCGCATGCCGCGCGCATAAAGTGCAGATGACAATCTCCGGGCACGTTCCAGCAATTGCACATAGGTGATGCGGCGATCGTCGTAGACCACCGCCTCTTGATGGGGAAACAGGCGCGCGTTGCGTTCCAGCAACTCACCGAGTGTCTTCATTATTATCTCTTTTGCTGATGAGGCCTGGGTGGGCAGCCTGGCAACCGTGCAAGGTGCAGGGATCTGCCCCACCTGAAGGGGCGTACACAGTTTACTGAAATCCTGCGACGCCCGGGTTCATCACTTTAGGCTTGCGGTCAACTCCGGTACAGCCTCGAACAGGTCAGCGACCAGGCCGTAATCAGCCACCTGGAAAATCGGCGCCTCTTCGTCTTTGTTGATCGCGACAATCACCTTGGAATCTTTCATGCCGGCCAGGTGCTGAATGGCACCTGAGATGCCTACGGCGATGTACAGCTGCGGCGCGACGATCTTGCCGGTTTGGCCCACCTGCATGTCATTAGGTACAAAACCCGCATCGACTGCAGCACGCGATGCACCCACCGCAGCGCCGAGTGTATCGGCGAGGCTGTAGAGGTGCTTGAAGTTGTCGCCGTTGCCCATACCGCGGCCGCCAGAAACGACGATTTTTGCTGCGGTCAGTTCGGGGCGATCGGACTTGGCCAATGTTTCTTCAAGGAAGGTAGAAGTGCCTGCATCATGCACAGCATTGACGATTTCAACACTGGCACGACCGCCCTGCCCGGCCACTGCATCAAACCCAGTGCTGCGCACGGTGATCACCTTCACTGCGGCGCTCGACTGCACGGTCGCGATGGCGTTACCCGCATACACCGGGCGCTGGAAGGTGTCGGCCGATACGACCGCGGTGATTTCAGAGATCTGGTCTACGTCCAGCAGCGCTGCGACACGGGGCAACACGTTCTTGCCGTTGGTGGTCGCCGGGGCGAGCACATGGCTGTACGCTGCCGCCAGCTCGACGACAAGCGGCGCAAGATTTTCAGGCAGCCGGTGGGCGTAGGCAGGATGGTCGGCAACCAGGACCTTGGCCACGTCAGCAATCGTGGCAGCGCTTTCAGCGACACCACCGACGTTCTGGCCTGCGACCAGTATGTGCACATCACCACCAATCTGGGCGGCAGCTGCAACCGTGTTCAGGGTGGCCGGTGCTACGGCGCCGTTCTCATGTTCAGCGATAACCAGGATAGTCATTCAGATTACCTTCGCTTCGTTTTTCAGTTTCTCGACCAGTTCAGCCACCGACTTGACCTTGATACCCGCACCGCGTACCGCAGGGGCCTCGACCTTGACAGTCTGCAAGGTTGTCGTCAGCGCCACGCCCAGTGCATCTGGCGTTACAGTTTCCAGTGGTTTTTTCTTGGCCTTCATGATGTTGGGCAGCGAGGCATAGCGTGGCTCGTTAAGGCGCAGGTCGGTGGTAACGATCGCTGGCAGTTTCAGGGCCACCGTCTGCAGGCCGCCATCAATTTCGCGGGTAACGTTGAGTGTGTCGCCAGCGATCTCGACCTTCGAAGCGAAGGTGCCTTGAGGGTACCCGCTGAGCGCAGCCAGCATTTGACCGGTCTGGTTGTTGTCACTGTCAATGGCTTGCTTGCCAAGGATCACCAGCTGCGGCTGCTCCTTGTCCACCACCGCCTTGAGCGCTTTGGCGATAGCCAGGGAGCCGAGGTCGTCGCCCGCCTCTACCAGGATGGCCCGGTCAGCACCCAGGGCCAGCGCGGTACGCAATTGTTCCTGCGCAACATTTGAACCCACGCTGACCACGATGACTTCAGTGGCCACCCCTTTTTCTTTCAGACGAACCGCTTCTTCTACCGCAATTTCGCAAAAAGGGTTCAGGGCCATCTTGACGTTGGCCAGGTCGACGCCCGAGTTATCCGCTTTGACGCGAACCTTGACGTTGTAGTCGACCACACGCTTCACAGCTACCAGAACTTTCATCGCAACCTCGCATCTATACGAACGTTATTCATGATGTTGAACAAAGTTCGGAGGGTTGTCAAACCTTCTGATACGGTTGAACAGCACGCATCGCGACCATTCGTCTTCTGCTGCTGGCAGGTCTGCGCACACATGCTATTTATATTTACAAACAGCGTTCAGTTTACTTTGATGCTGTGGCAAGATCCGGATAGCGCCTGACCTGCCCTCCAAGGGACCACGCATCCTGACCGAGGGACAGGCGCTACCCATTCCAATAACACTGCTCAGAAGCAGGTATAAACGACATGAAGCTATCTTTACCCTTGAGCCTTTCGCTGTCGGTTTTCGCACTGGTCATCGTCGCCCACTTTGTCGTCGAAGCTCGACAGATGGAACTGCGAGCACGCATCGCGGCATGTCATGCCCAGCCTTATACCTGCAACACCCCCTCTGCGAGTCTGGCGATGCTCCGCTAAACCCTGCGAATTCACCTCCAACGCAAACCGGGCCGCTAGGCGGCCCGGTGTATGTGTGCGTACGAACAAGGCGCAGCCGCGGCTACATCAGCGAACCATATCGCTCGGTGTGGTGATCGCTATCCCCCCAACTCATATCGATCGTGGTCAGACGCTTGAAGTACCAACCGGCCGCCAGTTCATCAGTCATGCCCATGCCACCATGCAACTGGGTGGCCTGTTGCCCGATAACCCTACCCGCGCGCCCCACCAGTGTCTTGGCCGCTGATACCGCCCGCGCACGCTCATCGGCACGGGCATTGTCGAGGTTGGCGGCGGCATAATGGGTAATGGACCGCGCCTGCTCACTCAGACCAAGCATCTCTGCCACACGATGCTGCAACGCCTGGAAACTGCCAATGGGTTTGCCGAATTGCTTGCGCGTCTGCAAGTACTCGACTGTCAACTCAATCAAGCGGTCCATGCATCCAACCGCTTCTGCGCACAAGGCAAAGCAAGCTCGGTCTGCTGCCCACTCCAGATCCGCCAACCCCTTGTGCTCAACGCCCAACAGCGCCTCCCGGCTCACGCTGACGTCGGACAGTTCTATTTCAGCAACGCGCTGACCATCCAGCCCCGCAAAGCTGCGCACGTTGACACCAGGCGACCCTGCTTCAACCAGGAACAGGCTGATACCATCATGGTCGTCCTGCACCCCGCGGGTTCTGGCCGAAACGATCAACCAGTGGGCAGAGTCACCGTGTGAAACCACGCTCTTGCGTCCGTTCAAACGATAGCCAGTGCCCGTTTCACTGGCTTGGCACGTCACATCCGCCAGGTCAAAGCGGCTTTGTGGCTCAAGTGCAGCGAGGCTGACGCGGCACTCGCCGCGCGCCAGCAAAGGCAGCAACCGCTCTTTATGCTGCGCGCTGCCCACCCGCTGGAGCAACGGCCCCCCCACCAGCGCGGTGGCGAGAAAGGGTTCCAGTACCAGTCCGCGACCGAAGGCCTCCATCACCACCAGGGTTTCTTCGGCGCCGGCACCAAGACCGCCATATTGCTCATCCAGGCCAAGGGCCAGCAGACCCGTTTCAGCCAAGGACGACCAGTTGTCCTCGGACCAGCCTCGCGGGCTTTGGGCCAGGGTGCGGCGGGTCTCAAACTCATACTGACGCTCGACAAAGCGAGCGACCATGTCGGCGAGCATCTGTTGCTCTTCATCGAGGGAGAAGTCCATTGCAAAACCTCCAGGGCGTTAGCGCCGGTCACAAGCCAAGGGTCAATTTGCCAATAATGTTCTTCTGCACTTCCGTGGAGCCGCCGTAGATCGAGATCTTGCGCCAGTCCAGGTAGTGCGATGCCAACGCATTGAGCAGTTGCCCATTGGCAGTATCGACCTGCGTATCACCCTCCAGCGCCTGGGGTACGAACGGCACCGCGTAAGGGCCTGCGCACTCCATGATCAGCTCGGTCAGCCGCTGCTGTATCTCGGACCCACGGATTTTCAGCAGCGAAGCCTCAATCCCTTTGCCCTGGCCCTTGCCCTCCTGGTCGATCAAACGCAGCAGTGACCATTCATGGGCGTGCAGTTCCATCTCGATAGCGGCCACCTTGTCCCGAAACCGAACATCTTCAAGCAGCGGGCGGCCCTTCTTCTGGCTACTGGCAGCGATCTCCCGCAGTCGGCGCATGAAGCGCTTGCAGTTGCCTAGACCGGCGATGTTGGTGCGCTCATGCCCGAGCAGGTATTTAGCGATTCCCCAGCCTTTGTGCTCTTCGCCAACCAGGTTGTCACGGGGCACCCAGACATCATCGAAGAACACTTCGTTGACGTCGTGCCCGCCATCGAGCGTCTTGATCGGGCGTACCTGGATACCAGGGCTGGCCATGTCGATCAGCAGGAAAGAGATGCCCTCCTGCTGTCGGCCTTCATGATGGGTACGCACCAGGCAGAAAATCCAGTTTGCCCACTGGGCGAACGAGGTCCAGATCTTCTGGCCATTGACCCGGTACCCATCGCCACTGACTTCGGCGCGGCAGCGCAGCGCTGACAGATCAGAGCCAGCACCAGGTTCGGAGTAGCCCTGGCACCACCAGTCGCTCATGTCGAGGATGCGCGGAAGGAACCGGGCTTGCTGTTCCGGGGTGCCAAATTTCTGCAGCACCGGCGCCACCATCGACAACCCGAACGGCATTTGCCGGGGGGCACCTGCCGTGAAGCACTCCTCATCGAAAATATTACGTTGCGCAGCCGTCCAGCCGGTACCGCCAAAGGCTATCGGCCAGCCCGGCGCGCCCCAGCCCCGTTGCTGCAAGATGCGCTGCCAACGCACGTAATCCTCGCGCCCCAGGTGCTGAAAGTCCAACACCCGATCACGGATATCGGCCGGTAGCTCGCGCTCTACGAAGGCACGAACTTCCAGGCGAAACGCCAGTTCTTCGCTGCTTTGCTGAAAGTTCATCGACTCATACTCCTCAGGCGAGCTCGATCACGCCGTTGTTCAGCACAACGGTATCGCGGCTGTCGACACGAGCGCGCAGATGGACTTGGCTACCCTCGCCATTCCAGAACTGAAAGCGCAGCGTTTCGCCAGGATACACAGGCGAGGTAAAACGGGCGGCAATGCGCTTCAGCCGCCTGGCGTCGCCTTCAGCGCAGCGTTTGATTGCAGCGAACGCGGCCATGCCGTAGGTGGCCAGGCCATGCAGGATTGGTTGCTTGAAACCCGCACGCGCGGCGACTTCAGGGTCGGCATGCAACGGGTTGGCATCGCCAGACAGCCTGTAGATCAGCGCAGCCTGCGCAGGCGAGAGCAATTCATACTCGAAATCCGGAGCGCGGTCAGGCACGGCTGGCAGGCTTTGCGGCGGCTCATCGCTGCGGCCACCTTGGGCGGTATAGCCGCCATCGCCACGCAAGAACGACACCTGGCGCGTCTGGGCAATGCGCTCGCCGCTGGCCGCGTCGATGATATCGCGCAGCAGCTCGACGATCGCGCCCTTGCCTTCGCCTTTGTCACAGATGCGATTGACCTGGGTGCGGCTGATGACCGTGCCGCTTACTGGCATGGGCATGAACCAGCGGGTGTCTTGCTCGCCGTGTACCAGTTTCAGGTAATTGACACCGGTCTCGGGGTTGGTCATCCATGGCTTTGGCCAGGCAATCGCCGCCGCCAAGGTTGGCACCGCCTGAAGTCCTTCCTCAAAGGTGAACCGCAGATGGACAGGATCCATCGGGTCGCCACCAACTCCCAGACCCAGCGCATAAAGGATGGTGTCGCGCTCCGTGTACGTGCGCGTGACCTCTTCAATGGGCCAGTGCTTGACGCGTTCATAGTTCAGCATAGGGTTAGCTCGTAGTCGGGTCTCAGGCTCGCCCCACCGGCGGCGCCGATGGGGATCGGTCGCGTAGGGCTCAGATCGGTTCCCAGCTGTAGACGTCATGGGTCTGGTGCAATGGCAGGAAGCTCGAGCGCAAGGCCGGAATGGCGTGCTCGGCGACATCGCGCGGGGTCCAACCGTTGTCACGGTGCACCGAACGGGTTACGCGAGGCTGGCTGACCAACATGATTTCATTGGCGCGCACGTAGAAAATTTGCCCAGAAACATCCTGGGCCTGGTCGGATGCCAGGAACACAGCCAGTGGCGCTTGGCGCGATGGATGCATCATGCGTTCCATGCGCTCGGCTTGCAGTTTTTTCTCTGGCGTATCGGTGGGCACCGCGCCAATCATGCGGCTCCAGGCAGCTGGTGAGATGCAATTGGAACGCACGCCGAAGTTGGCCATGTCCAGCGCAATGGCCTTGGACATACCGACGATCCCCATCTTCGCCGCTGCGTAGTTGACCTGCCCGATGTTCCCTACCAGACCGGTATTGGACGTCATGTGGATATAGCAACCCGAGCTTTGGCTGCGGAAGTGCGGCGCGGCTGCGCGTGCCATGAAGAACGAGCCGTTGAGGTGCACGTTGAGCACAGCTTGCCATTCCTGCTCGTCCATTTTATGGAACATGCGGTCGCGCAGGATACCGGCGTTGTTCACCACCGTGTCGATACGGCCGAAGGTGTCCATGGCGGTCTGCACGATACGGTGTGCCGAGTCCCAACCCGCCACGCTGTCGGTGCTGGCAACCGCCTCACCGCCAGCGGCCTTGATTTCGTCGACCACGCGCTGGGCCGGCCCTGCATCCTGGCCCTCGCCATGCACGGACGAACCCAGGTCATTGACCACGACACGTGCACCCTCGGCAGCCATGGCCAGCGCGATGGCGCGGCCGATGCCGTTACCTGCGCCGGTGACTACAACCACTTTGCCTTCAACCATTCCACTCATTGCGTATTCCTCTTGTTGTTAGTTGTGCCGTTACGCACCGGGGGTGCGCTGGGCCTTGTACGCTTAGCATTCGTCGTCAGGGAACTGCGGTGGGCGCTTTTCCATGAAGCTGGCGATACCCTCCCTGTAATCCGGCCCCTGATTGGCAATGGGCATGTCCAGACCAGCGCTCATGACGGCCTCATGGCAGGTCTGGAACGGCACCTCCCACAACTGCTGCTTCATCACGCGCATCGAGCGTGGTGAGCAGTTCTGAGCCAGGTCGCGAGCGTAGGCATAGGTATGCTCAGCCAGTTGCTCGGCCGGCACCGCGAGGTTTACCAAGCCCATGCGTTGTGCTTCCACGCCCTTGATCTTGCGGCCGGACAGCAACAGGTCCAGCGCATGAGCCTGGCCAACATGGTGCTCCAGGATCCAGGCCATGCCGTACTCAGCGGTAAGGCCACGGCGGGCGAACGCAGTGGTGATCGTGGCGTCTTCGGCAGCGAAACGAATATCACAGAACAACGCATGGATCAGGCCGATGCCAACAGTGGCGCCATTGAGCATGGCGATCACCGGTTTGGGGATGGCCGGGTAGTAAGAGCACCGCGTCTGCCAGTCGGCTCGCTTGCGCATGTCGAAGGGCCGCGGCAGCTTGGTCATCAGGCCGTTGGGGTCACCGCCGAAGCTGTTGATGTCACCACCCGCACAAAATGCCTTGCCGGCTCCGGTGAAGACAATCACGCGCACACCCTTGTCCGCTCCCGCCGCCTGCATGGCGTCATACACTTCGGTCGCCACCTGGTCATTCCAGCTGTTGAGCTGGTCAGGCCGATTGATGGTGATGGTGGCGATGCGGTCCTTGACCTCATAGAGAATGCTCTCGTAGCTCATGCCAGCTCCCTCAAAACGACCGTGGCAAACCGAGGATGTGCTCGGCTACATAGGACAGGATCAGGTTGGTGGAGATCGGGGCCACCTGATAAAGGCGAGTCTCGCGGAACTTGCGCTCTACATCGTATTCACAGGCAAAGCCGAAGCCGCCATGGGTTTGCAGGCAAGCGTTGGCCGCTTTCCAGGATGAAGTAGCCGCCAAGTGCTTGGCCATGTTGGCCTCGGCCCCGCACGGCTGATGTGCGTCAAACAGCTCGCAGGCGCGGTAACGCATCAGGTCGGCAGCCCGAATATCCATGTAGGCTTCAGCGATGGGGAACTGGATGCCCTGGTTTTTCCCGATTGGCCGGTCGAACACCACACGGTCATTGGCATACCGGGTCGCACGGTCGACAAACCAGTAGCCATCACCGATGCATTCGGCGGCGATAAGGGTGCGCTCGGCGTTGAGCCCGTCGAGAATGTACTTGAACCCTTGGCCTTCCTCGCCAATCAGGTTCTCCTCCGGGATCTCGAGGTTATCGAAGAACAGCTCGTTGGTCTCGTGGTTGACCATATTGGGAATAGGCCGGACATCCAGGCCTTTGCCGATGGCGTCGTGCAGGTCGACCAGGAAGCAGGACAGGCCTTCGGACTTTTTCTTCACATCGGCCAGCGGCGTGGTACGCGCCAGCAGGATCATCATGTCCGAGTGCTGGACGCGGGAAATCCATACCTTTTGCCCGTTGACCACGTAACGATCACCCTTCTTGACCGCTGTGGTACGTAGCTTGGTGGTATCGGTGCCGGTGGTAGGCTCGGTCACGGCCATGGACTGCAGGCGCAATTCGCCACTGGCGATCTTGGGCAGATACTTGCGTTTCTGTGCGTCGGAACCATTACGCAACAGGGTATTCATGTTGTACATCTGGCCATGGCAGAACCCGGAGTTGCCGCCATTGCGGTTGATCTCCTCCATGATCACCGAGGCTTCAGCCAGCCCTAGCCCCGAACCACCGTATTCTTCGGGAATCAAAGCGGCCATCCAACCCGCCTTGGTCAGTGCGTCGACGAACGCTTCAGGGTAGACCCGCGCATGGTCGATCTGACGCCAGTATTCATCAGGAAATTCGCCACACAGGCCTCGCAGGGAGTCACGCAGTTCACGGTACGGATCGTTTGCGTCATGTTTCATAGCGTTCTCTCGTCGATTCAAGCGTCTGCGGCGATCAGGCCGCCATCGCTAGCCAGTTGCGCCAAATGGTGGTCGGCATCGCCGAACAGTATTTCGATCATGGACAGGCGGCGCATGTAATGACCCACCTGACATTCCTCGGTGACGCCGATTCCACCGTGCAACTGCACAGCCTGTTGCGCCACGAAGCGTGCCGAACGGTTGATCTGCACTTTGGCCGCAGCGATGGCACGGCGACGCTCAAGGGCGTCGCCATCGTTCACCATCATGCTGGCGTAATAGGCCATGCTGCGCGCCTGCTCGATCATTACCAACATGTCCACGGCGCTGTGCTGCAGCGCCTGGAACGAGCCGATCAACACCCCAAACTGCTTGCGAACCTTGAGGTACTCGACCGTCATGTCGAAAGCCTGCTGCATGGCCCCGACCGCCTCGGCGCACAACGCAGCCACGGCGCGATCCACCGCCTGTTCGATCAGCGGCAAGGCCTGCCGTGATGATCCCAGCAGCGCCGCCAGCGGCAGGCGCACGCCATCAAGCGTAATGTCCGCAGCGCGAAGGCGATCCTGGGTCTGGTAACCCCGGCGGCTAACACCTGCGGTTTTGGCATCAACGATGAAGAGCGCGATGCCATCGGCGTCCCGGCGTTCACCGCTGGTGCGGGCGGAGATAATCAACTGGTCTGCACAGTCGCCATGCAACACAAAGCGTTTGCAGCCATCAAGCACCCAATGGTCACCCTCGCGGCGCGCCCGCGTAGCGACATCTGCCAAGTCGTAACGTGCCTGGGCTTCGCTGTGGGCAAAAGCCAACAGACGCTCGCCGGCGATCAGGGGTGGGAGGATCTCGGCCCGCTGCTGCGCATCGCCAGCACTGGCCAACAACCCACCGGCGAGCACCACGCTGGCCAGGTAAGGCTCAAGCAACAGTCCGCGGCCCACCGCTTCCATGACAATCATGGTTTCAGCTGGACCACCGTCAAAGCCACCATCGGCCTCGGTAAACGGCAGACCCAGCAAGCCCAAGTCGGCGTAGCGAGCCCACAGCTCCCGGCTCCAGCCTTCCTTCGTGTCCAGATAGCGACCGCGTTGCTCGAAGCCATAACGGTCGCCGACCAGGCGGTCGACCGCGTCCTTGAGCATGCGCTGTTCTTCATTGAAATCGAAATTCATGCTTAGAGTCCGAGCAGAGTTTTGGCCAGGATGTTGTGCTGGATTTCGTTGGAGCCCCCGACAATGGAGACATGGCGCACCCAGTAGTAATTTGGCGCGATGGTGCGCGCCCAATCATCGTCATGCTGTACCTCGCGCTCACCCACCACGAACGCCTGGTCGTACTCAATCGCGTTGTAGCCTGCCACCTCCATCAACAGCTCAGTCGCCGCCTGTTGCAGTTGCGAGCCTTTCATTTTCAGGATCGAACTGCGCGGGTCTGGGGTGTGCCCGTACTTCTCGCTGTCGGCAATAACGCGCATCTGGGTCATTTCCAGGGCCTTGAGTTCAACCTCCAAGGCCGCGACCCGTTCGCGAAAGCGTGGTTGGTCCGCCAGAACGCTTGCGCCCGTGGCCACGCTGCGAGCCAGTTGCTTGGCCCGTCTTACGCGGAATTTCGACAGGCCGACCCGGGCGATGCCGCCGCGCTCACTACCGAGCAGGAACTTGGCGACATCCCAACCGCGGTTTTCCTCGCCAATCAGGTTGGCCACCGGAACCCGAACGTTATCCAGGAACATTTCGTTGGTTTCGTGGTGGCCATCGAGGGTGACAATCGGGCGAATTGAAATGCCAGGCGTCTTCATGTCCAGGAGCAGGAAACTGATGCCCTGCTGTTTCTTTGCCGTAGCGTCAGTGCGCACCAGCATGAAGCACCAATCAGCATGATGGGCCGTGGAGGTCCAGAGTTTCTGGCCATTGAGGACATAGTGATCACCCTCACGTACGGCGCTGGTACGCAATGAGGCAAGGTCCGATCCTGAACCAGGCTCGGAAAACCCTTGGCAGAACCAGTAGTCCATGTTCGCCACACGCGGCAGGAAATGTTCCTTCTGCGCTTGCGTCCCGAATGCAATCAAAACCGGGCCGATCATGTTCATGTTGAAAGAGATCGGCTCCGGCGCGGGCGCCATGTGCAGCTCTTCCTTGAAGATGTAGTGCTGGGTGGCACTCCAGGCCTGGCCGCCCCACTCGGGCGCCCAAGCCGGACAGGCCCAGCCCTTGGCGTTGAGGATTCGCACCCAGCTGACCATTTCTGCTTTCGAGAGTCGCTGGCCATATTCAACCTTGCGCCGAATCGACGCCGGCACTGCCGTTTTCAGAAAAGCCCTGACCTCATCGCGAAAAGCCAGTTCTTCCGGTGTAAATCGCAAATCCATAGGGGTTTCCTCAGTCGATGATGCCGGTGGCACGCAATTGCTCAACCCGCTCCGGGGTGAACCAGGCGGACAACGCGGCGTCGGTATTGGCTGGCGTGATGGGCTGCGGTGCGAAAGGCGTAACTGGCACACTGCGGGAAAAACGGGGCGCTGGCGCAGGTTGAGTCACACCGTCGACCACGATGAACGTGCCCCTGGCGCGCAAGTGCGGGTGCCCTGCGGCTTCAGAGAACGTCAGCACGCCGGTGGCACAAGCATCGCTGGCCTCGAGCACCGCCACCCATTCATCACGGCTTCGGGTACGGAAACGTGCGGCGAGCACCTTCTTGGCATTGGCCCACGCCTCGCGATCCATCTGATCGCCCAAGAGCTGCGGGTCCAGGTCCATCAGCCGCAGCAACTCGTCATAGAACTTGCTTTCGATCGGGCCAACGCTGATGAACTTGTCATCGGAACACAGGTAGCAGTCGTAGAACGGTGACCCACTGTCAGTAATGTTGGTGCCCCGCCCCTCTTTCCACATGCCAGCAGCCAGCATGCCAAAGAAGGTGCTCGCCAAGTGTGCAGCCCCATCGACGATGGCTGCATCAACCACCTGCCCTTTACCCGAGCCACGCGCCTCCAGGATGCCAGCCAGCAGACCGAGCGCGAGATACAGCGACCCTCCCGCGTAGTCCCCCACCAGATTCAACGGGATGCTCGGCGGTTGCCCTTCACGACCAATGGCATCGAGGATACCGGTCAAGGCCAGATAATTGAGGTCATGCCCAGCATATTTGGCCAGCGGGCCGTCCTGGCCCCAGCCGGTCATCCGGCCGTACACCAGGCGTGGGTTGCGCGCCAGGCAGTCATCCGGGCCCAGGCCCAAGCGTTCGGTCACCCCAGGGCGGAAACCCTCGATCAGTGCGTCGGCTTGTTCCACCAATTGCAGTACTGTCTCCACCCCGGCCGGGTCCTTGAGGTCGACGGCGACCGCGTAGCGGTTGCGCAGCAGGGTGTTGTACTGCAGCGGACGCTCGATACCGAGCTTGGCCGGCTGTTTACGATCGACGCGGATTACCGTTGCGCCCAGGTCTGCCAACAACATGGCGCACATCGGACCTGGGCCGATGCCGGCAAGCTCGACAACCTTGATTCCGGAAAGTGGCCCGGCCATGTCAGCTGCGCCCCTGGCCGCGCATCGCTTGCCATTGCTCTTCATTCCAGTCCTGCATGGCACGGAAGCTGGGCCCGCCAACCCCTTGCATCCAGCGCCCGCCATCAATCACCACCATTTCGCCCGTGATGTAGGACGAACCATCGCAAGCCAGGTAGCTGTAGAGGTCAGCCAGCTCACGGTGATCGCCAAAGCGCCGCAAAGGCACGCTCTTTTCCTGCGGCTCCACCTGCGAACCTGGCGGATAGAGCTGCTCCCAGGCACCTGGGGTGGGGAACAGGCCCGGTGCTACGCAGTTCAGACGAATGCCCTTGGGCCCCCACTCCACGGCCAGGCTGCGGGTCATGGCCAGCACGCCAGCTTTGGCCGCTGCGCTGGGCGCGGTGAAGGCCGACCCCGTCATGGTTGGCGTGGACACCGTACTGATCACATTGCCCGGGCGCCCTTCAGCAATCCAGCGCTTGCCAGCTGCAATCGCACAATAGAAGCTGCCGTGCAGGACAATGTCCAAGACCGCATCTACTGCTCGCGGCGACAAGGTTTCGGTGCGCGCGATGAAGTTGGCGGCGGCGTTGCACAGCAACACATCCAACGGGCCACTGCGCCATACCTCTTCCATCATGGCTTCGACCGATTCGGCGTCACGCACATCAGCTTGCACGGTGGCGACACGTGCCCCCGGCAGTGCAGCGCGGAACTCTTCGGCAGTCGCTTCAAGCACTTCCTTGCGGCGCCCGGCGATCACCAACTCAGCGCCCAGCTCCAGGTAGCGCTTGCCAATACTCTTGCCCAGCCCCGTGCCGCCGCCGGTGATGAGGATTTTCTTGCCAGCCAAAAGGTCGTTTGCGTACATGCTTCAATTCCCGCTGAAAGTCGGTTGACGTTTTTCCATGAAGGCCGCAACGGCTTCCTGGTGATCCTGGGTCTGGCGCGTCAGCGGGTTGAGGTCGACCTCACGGCGCCAGGCGGCCTCCACGCTGTCACCCCCACGCACCAGCGAAGCTTTGAGCAACGCCAATGTCACAGGTGGCAGTTGAGCCAGCTTCTGGGCACGCTGCACCGCTGCCTCCAGGGCCTGCCCCGGCGCCACCACCTGATTGAACAGCCCCAGTTCGCCAGCTTTGACGCCGTCGAACGGTTCGGCGCTGAGCATCAACTGGCGGGCCTTGCCGGCACCGACTTTCTGCGGCAGGGTCCACAACAGCCCCGTATCGGGCAACAAACCCACCTTGACGAAAGAGCAAGCCAGCTTGGCCGACTCACTCCCGACGGTCAGGTCGCAGGCCGCGGCGAGCGACAGTCCAGCCCCCATGCAGTTGCCTTCAACAGCTGCCACCACAGGCTTGTCGCCGGTGAAAATCAGACGGAATAGCCGGACCCCGATGCTGATGCGCTCACGCATGTCCAGCAACGAAGACGGAGCGGTGGTCATCTCCGAAAGGTCACCTCCGGCACAGAAGTGTTCACCTGCACCGGTCAGCACGATGGCGCGGCAAGTGTCGTCCTGATGATGAAGCCGGTGAAACGTCTCCAGCAGTGCCAAACGCATCTTCAGTGAGAAGGCGTTGCGACGCTCCGGGTAGTTCATGGTGACAATTGCCACCCCGCCCCGATGCTCGACCTGGACGATTTCGCTGTGTTGAGTCATCACAGGTTCCTTATTGGCCGGTAAATACAGGGGCGCGCTTTTCGAGGAAGGCATTAGCCGCCTCCAGGTGATCGCGCGACTGACGCAACAACGGCTGATAGTCGATTTCGGCGCGTAACGCAGCGTCCATCTCGTCTGCTGAAAACGTCAACGCGGTCTTGGTCAAGGCCACGCCCAGCGGGGGTAATTTGGCCAAAGACTTGGCGTACTCGATGGCTACGCTCAGCGCCTGTCCTGGCTCGACCACTTGATTGGCCAAGCCAATGCGCCCGGCTTCGACGCCGTCAATTTCTCGCGCCAACGACAGCAGCTCGCGCGCCTTGGCGGGCCCCACCCTGTTTTGAAGGGTCCACAACACGCCGGTGTCAGGAATCAGCCCTATACGCAGGAAGGCGGCGCAGAACCGTGCGTTCGATGCCGCTACCAGGTAATCGCTCGCCACGGCCAGCGACAGGCCGGCGCCGAATGCCACGCCTTCCACTGCCACCACAACAGGCTTGGGGCCACCGAGCAGGTCGCGCACCACTTCGCAGGACTCTGCAAGGATCTCTCGGCTCTGCAGTACGGTGCGCTTGGTCATCTCGGAAATGTCAGCGCCGGCACTGAATTGCCCGCCAGCGCCTGTCAGCACCACAGCCCGGGACTCAGGGTCGGCGACCATGAGCCGATGCACGGTGTCGCGCAACGCCAGGCGCATCTGGCGCCCCATCGCATTACGGCGCTCAGCATTGTTGAGGGTGATGATGGCCACTTCGCCATCGCGGGTAACCTGAATGCGTTCGTCGGTATGTTCGGACATCGTGCTCTCCTCAGTTGCCAACGAACACGGCAGGGCGTTTTTCCATGAAGGCTTTTGCTGCCTCCTGATGGTCCTGGCTGCGGCGCATGATTGGCTGCAGGTTCACTTCGGTCTCGATCGCTTGATCCAGCGAGCCGATGCCGTTGGCCAGCGCAGCCTTGAGGTGTGCGACAGCCAGGGGTGGCATCCGCGCATACTGGCGAGCCACCTCCAATGCGGCTTGGCGAGTGTCGCCAGCGGGCGCGAGCTGGTTGGCAAAGCCGCTATGCAAGGCTTGCTCGCCATTGAATTCATCGGCGGTGAGCATCAGTTCACGCGCTTTCCCAGCGCCCACGCGCTGAGCGAGCGACCAGAAAAGCCCGGTATCGGGCATCAGCCCAACCTTGACGAATGCGCAGGCATAGCGGGTATCGGGCGCAGAGACCACGTAGTCACTGGCTGCGGCGAGCGAAACGCCTGCGCCCATGGCAAACCCCTCGACAGCAGCGATCACCGCTTTAGGCCCTTCAACCAGCAGGCGGAAGATGTTCAGCGGCAGCAGGTTGCGTTCGCGGTACTCCATCACCGTGCGGTCTTTCATTTCGGAGATGTCGCCACCCGCGCAGAACACCCCGTTGGCGCCGGTCAGCACAATGGCCCGGCATTCAGCGTCGTGATACATGAGGCCATAGAGGCGCTCATACAGTGTTTGGCGCATTTTCAGCGAGAAGGCGTTGCGCCGCTGGGGGTAGTTCAAGGTAACGATGGCGACGCCTTCGTCGTACTCGACCTGGACAATATCGTCGGTATTTGCCTGGACCTCGCTCACAGCGTCTCCTCCGTACCCAGGATCAACGTTGCCTGGCTCGACAGCACACCGCCATTGCCGTGGGCGATCGCCAGCTTGGCGTCGGCCACTTGCCGCGCGCCGCATTGCCCCATCAGCTGCTGGGTGGCTTCAACCATGGTGAACAGGCCGTACATGCCTGGGTGCACACACGACAGGCCGCCCCCGTTGGTATTCACTGCGAGCCGGCCACCGGGTGCGATCGCGCCGCCCGATACAAAGCGCCCGCCCTCGCCTTTCGGGCAGAACCCAAGGTCTTCGAGAAACAGAATCGGATTGATGGTGAAGGCGTCATAGAGCATCACCACATCGATATCCGAGGGGCTGACACCGGCCATCTCATAGGCACGCTGGCCAGATTCCCGCGCAGCGGTAACCGTCAGGTCTGCCATCGACGCAATCTCACGGTGCGTGGTAGCAGAACCGGCGCCCAGTACATAAGCAGGGCGTTTGGCCAGATCACGGGCACGGTCGGCCCGAACCATGACCACCGCTGCAGCACCGTCGGTCACCAGGCAACAATCGCGTACGGTCAGGGGGTCAGAAACCATGCGCGCACCCAGCACGTCGCTGATGCTCAGCTCATCGCGCATGTACGCATCGGGGTTGAGTTGCGCCCACTTACGCGCCGCAACGGCAACCTCGGCAAGCTGTTCACGGGTGGTGCCGTACTGATGCATGTGCCGTGCGGCCGCCAGCGCGTAGGAAGACACAGGGTTCATCGGCCGATAGGGGGTTTCCCAGGGCGACGGGCGTGAAGACTGCACCAGTTTGCCCGAGGCGCTTTTCTGGTTGCTACCGTAGGCAATCAGTGCGACATCGATCTGCCCCGAGGCCAAGGCCATCGCGGCAGTATGGGCATAGATCTGGAATGCCGAACCACCGGTGCGGTTGTTGTCGGTGAACCGGGGGTGAATGCCCAGGTACTCAGAAAAGGTAAGCCCAGAGAGCATGTCGTCAGGCACACTGACGAACAGCCCATCCACATCAGCAGGTGTCAGCCCCACCTGCGCCAGGGCACGTACGCTGGCAGCAGCGGCCAGGTCCATGGACGACAGCCCTGGCGCCTCGCCCATCCCGTATGTGGCTCCCGCCACGATGGCTGTTTGTCCACGAAGACTTTGTTTCATAGTTTCCTGCCTTTGTTGTTATTGCTGCAGGTTGCGAATGGTTTTGCCGTGCGTCAGGTCAGGCTGGCTCGAACACCAGCAACGGCGCGCCATCGTCGAGCTGAACGATCTTTGCCCGCACGCTCATGCCTATCTGCACGTCTTCGGGCGCCACACCCTCAACCCGGGACATCATGCGCACGCCCTCCTCCAGGTCGATCAAGGCGACGTTGTAGTTAGGGGTCGGGGGGCGCTGACGGACCACGGTGGAGGAATACACCACACCGCGGCCACTGGCCTGTACCCACTCCAGGTCGGTATTGCCGGTACCGGGTTGAGCTACGCGGGGGTAGAAGCAGTAACCACCGTTCTGGCGACTGCGCTGCAGCATGAAACGCCCCTCAGTGAGGAACTGTTGGTAATCCGATTCTGGCAACAGGCTTTGCATAAGCCCTCCGTTGAGCTGCAGAATTAGTTTTTATGAACGATGTTCCGAATGCTAAACGCTGACATCTTGATCCGTCAAGCTGCTCGATACCGTTTCCCCTCCTCTTATGCACTATGCCAAACGGCGTTTCCATTATTTTCTGCGCTTTCCCACCCCTTGTGTCTGCAGCCCAGTAACTCCGCGACACGCCTGAACACCCGCCTGGCTTGGCTCAAGTACAAAATCAGAACCCGCGATGACGGTTTACCCGCTCAGTGCGCCTTGACACCCTCAACATACGTCGTTTACTTTTACGAACAGCGTTCAGAATAACACTCCACCCCGAACGACATTGAACGCAGTGGGTGAGCAGTCCTCGATGGGAGCCAACAGAACCGTGAACTACGAATTGACCGATGAGCAGCGTGAGATCCAGGACTTGATTCGTCGGGTCGCTCGGGAAAAAGTTGCGCCACGCGCAGACGAGATCGATCGCACGGCGCAATACCCCCATGACATGTTCGCGCTTCTCAAAGAGTTGGGGCTGTTCGCCCTGCCGTTTCCGACTGAATACGGTGGCACCAACAGCTTGCTGTCGGCCTGCATAGCCGTCGAGGAACTGGGGCGTGTCTGCTACAACACCGGCTACCTGCTCGTTGTGCAATGGACGCCGTTCGGGGCAATCCTCGCTGGCGGAACCGAGGAACAGAAGCAACGCTTATTGCCAGGTCTTGCCAGCGGCGACCTGCGCGGTGCCCTGTCGATCACCGAACCGCAAAGCGGCTCGGATGTCTCCGGCATCAAGACCTCTGCACGCCGTACCGAAGGCGGCTATGTGCTGAACGGCTCGAAAATCTGGTGTACCAACTCCAACATCGCCGACTTCATCCTGGTCGCTGCCAAGACTGTCGCCGAGGATGGCACGGGCTTGGGCATCAACCTGTTCATCGTTGATCGCGATACGCCCGGCCTTACGATTGGTGCGCCAGAAGACAAGATGGGAGCCAGGGGGGTAGCAGCCTGCCCGCTGTTCTTCGATGACGCCTTCGTGCCGGTCGCCAACCGCCTCGGCCCCGAGGGAGGCGAAGGTTTCAAGATCGCCATGGAGGCGCTCAATACCAGCCGTCCACTGGTGGCCGCCAGGGCGGTGGGGTTGGCTCAGGGCGCCATCGATCATTCGGTGGACTACATCCAGAACCGCGTCACCTTCAAACAGAAAGTCAGCGACTTCCAAGGCATACGCTGGATGATCGCAGACATGGTCACCCAGACCGAAGCTGCCCGCCAGCTGGTCTATCGCACCGCGTCCATGGTCGATGCCGGCGTTACCGGCCGCACACTCGCCCCCATGGCGGCCATGTCGAAGATGTTCGCCTCGGACGTGGCGATGAAAGTCGCCACTGACGCCGTGCAGCTGTTCGGGGCCGCAGGCATTTCCAATGAATACCCGATCAACCGCTACTTCCGCGACGCCAAGGTGGTGCAGATCATCGAGGGCACCAACCAGATTCAGCGAAACATCATTGCCGACAGCGTGCTCGGACGTGTTGCCCGCAACGACGCCAAACCCCGTTAAGTCGCAATCAGTTGCAGTTCCAAATAACCAACCTTAGGGAACAACAAGAATGGAACAGATCGAAACCGTGGGCCTTGGCATTCACTGGGAAGACCTCCCGGTCGGGCGCCGCTTCAAAACCGTGGGCCGCACCGTCACGGAGGCGGATGTTGTCAACTTCGTCTCCGTGACCGGCATGCTCGAAGTGCTTTTCACCAATGTCGAATTCCTCAAGGAACAGTCCGCCATCAAGGGCCGCGTTGCCCCTGGGGCCCTGGTGTTCACGTTTGCAGAAGGCTTGCTTACCCAAGCGACCATGCAAGGGGTGGGTTTTGCGTTCCTCAATATGGAACTGGACATCAAGGGCCCGGTATTCGTCGGTGACACCATTCATGTCGAGTGTGAGGTCATCGAGTGCCGCGAAAGCAAGGGCCGGCCTGGGCTGGGCCTGGTGCGTACCCGCAACCGCATCTACAAGCAAGATGGCACGCTGGTGCAGGAGTACACCCCCCTGCGCCTCGTTAAAGGCAAGGACTACAGGGCTGACTGATCATGACCCAACGGGCATTGGCACAACCCACCGGCCCGCTGTCGGGGCTGCGTGTGATCGACCTCACGATCAACGTCCTTGGCCCCGTCGCCACTCAGATTCTGGGCGACATGGGGGCGGACGTGATCAAGGTGGAACCGCCAACCGGCGATCAAAACCGACAGAACGGCCCGGGTCGAAATCCCGGTATGTCGGTGTTCTACCTCATCATGAACCGCAACAAACGCAGCGTGGTGCTCGACCTCAAGCAGCCGGCGTGCATGGAGGCTTTGCTCAAACTGGTTGAAACAGCCGATGTCGTCGTGCATAGCATGCGGCCGAGCGCAGCCAAGCGGCTGGGCATCTGCTATGAAAAACTGAGCGCCCGCAACCCCAAGATCATCTACGCCTTCGCGCCTGGCTACCGTAGCGACGGTCCGTACGCCAACATGCCGGCGTTCGATGACGTTATCCAGGGCGAGAGCGGTCTGGCGGCGATCAACCGCGATAGCGACGGCCGCCCGCGCTATTTCCCAACGGTCATCGTCGATAAATTCTGCGGTTACGTACTGGCCTCCTCCATCAGCATGGCCTTGCTGCACCGCGAGCGCACCGGCCAGGGACAGGAAGTGCGCGTCCCGATGATGGAGACCATGCTGCAGTTCAACTTGTTCGAACACCTCTGGGAGGGCGCGCTGGGCAAGTCCGACGGCCTGGGCTACACCCGAATGTTCTCGGCCAATCGCCGGCCATACGCGACGCGCGACGGCTACATCTGCCTGCTGGCGGTCAATGACGAGCAGTGGCGACGTGTGTTGACCGCAATCGGCCGGCCTGAGCTGCTGGAAGATCCTCGCTTCTGCCGCATGACCGAGCGCATGCGCCATATCAATGAGTTGTACAGCATCCTTGGGGAAGTGATCGCCACGCAGACCTCCGGGCACTGGGAAACCTTGTTCGATGAGGCCGACGTACCCCATGGTCAGGTCCGCGAACTGCACGACATGATGAATGACGAGTATCTGAAGGAGACCGAATTCTTCAAGAAAGTCCAGCATCCGACCGAGGGGGAACTGGTCATGACCTCGATCCCCGTGGAGTTCTCCGCCTCCCCTGGCAACGTGCGCTATTTGCCCCCGAATCTGGGCGAACACAGCAGTGAAATCCTCGGCGAGCTGGGCTACAGCCATGAGCAGATCAGTGCCCTTTGCGCTGGTCGTGCAGCGGCTGCAGCGACGGCGCCGGCACCTGCCCTGCACGCAAGCGCTGAGGGCATGAATCCTGAAGCCGCGGCTCAGCCGCGTCCCTGATAAAAGACTCAAAGGTACTCGTGATGAAAGGACTGAAAGATAAAGTCGTAGTAGTGACCGGGGGCGCGGGTGGCATTGGTAGCGCCATTTGCAAACGCTTCAGCGAAGCCGGCGCGGTTGTGGCCGTGTTCGACCTGAACACCCAGGCTGCAAGCGCCTTGGTTGGCGAAATAGAAGCAGCCGGTGGTCGCGCCCGCGACTACGGCGTCGATATCACCGACCATGAAGTAGTCCACGCGGCAGTAGCGCGCGTGGAAGAAGAACTGGGCCCCATCGACGTGCTGGTCAACAACGCTGGCTGGGACACAGGTGCGTTCTTCCTTCAGACCGAAAAGCCGTTTTGGGACAAGGTTGTCGCCATCAACCTGTACGGCCCGCTCAACATGCACCATGCAGTATTGCGCCGGATGAGCGAGCGCGGGCATGGCCGTGTGGTGAATATCTCTTCCGACGCCGGCCGCGTTGGCTCCTCGATGGAGGCTGTGTATTCCTTCTGCAAGGGCGGCCTGATTGCCTTCAGCAAAACCATGGCGCGGGAAATGGCCCGCCAGCAGATACCGGTCAACGTCGTGTGCCCAGGGCCTACCGCAACAGCATTGCTGGACAACCTCGCCCAGGGCGAAAAGGGCGAGCGGATCAAGGCCGGGCTGGTCAAGGCAGTGCCGTTTGGTCGCATGGGGCAACCAGACGACATCGCCGGGACGGTGCTGTTCCTGGCCAGTGACGATGCTGCGTTCATCACCGGCCAGGTGATCAGCGTATCTGGCGGCTTGACGATGGTCGGCTGAGCCTGAATTTTTTAAGGAGTGAAGCATGGAATTCCAAGATATCCTGTACACCGAAGACAACGGCATCGCCACCATCACCATCAACCGTCCCCAGGTCTACAACGCCTTCACCGCCAACACCTGTGAGGAACTGATACAGGCGTTCAGCCAAGCCGGCTACAACAAGGACATCGGCGTAGTGGTGCTCACCGGCGCGGGTGACAAGGCCTTTTGCACCGGCAGCGATCAATCCGGCGGTAGGCACAAGGGGCGCGGGGTGGTAGGCCTGCCGATCGAGGAGCTGCAAAGCATTATCCGTGACATCCCCAAGCCGGTCATCGCGCGTGTCAACGGTTACGCCATTGGCGGCGGTAACGTGCTGGTGACCCTCTGCGACCTGGCGATTGCCGCCGATACAGCGCAGCTTGGGCAGGTGGGGCCGAAGGTTGGCTCGGTCGACCCAGGCTTCGGCACCGCCCTGCTCGCCCGCCTTGCCGGTGACAAGCGTGCGCGCGAAATCTGGTACCTGTGCAAACGCTACACCGCGCAGCAAGCTCTGGACTGGGGCCTGGTCAATGCGGTTGTGCCGGCAGACCAGCTGGATGCCGAAGTCAGAAAATGGTGTGACGACATCCTGCAGATGAGCCCGACCGCCATTGCATTGGCCAAGCGCTCCTTCAATATGGATAACGAGAACATTCGTGGCATTGGCGCATTCGCCATGCAAGCCCTGGCCATGTACTACGACACCGAAGAGTCCAAGGAAGGCGGTAATGCCTTCCGCGAGAAACGCAAGCCTGAGTTCCGAAAATACGTGAAGTGATCATCCGAATGCTCGCACGATGACTGCTGTCAGCCCCTGGTGCGCATCGCCAGGGTGACTGCGGGGTTATCGGCGCACCTTGGCTTGGTACCCTTTTGCCGCCCGCTTTATGCCGGCGGCGTTTTTTTGCCCTGCATTCATGCCGATTCCCAGCAAAAGAAAACCCGGCTACGCAAAGCGGGCCGGGTGGGGTACAGGCAACGACGGAACAGCGGTGGCGCCACTCTGCGCTAGATCACACGCTTCTCACGCAGCGCTTTTATTTCAGTCTCATCCAGGCCCAGCCATTCGCCCAGGATGCTGTCGGTGTGCTCACCCTGGGTTGGCGGTGCCTTGTAGTCAACGATGGGGGTAGCCGAGAACTTGACCGGGTTGGCGACCATCCTGACCTTGCCATTCGCTGAAGAGGCGTGCGGACTTTCCACGCACATGCCACGTTCCTGCACATGCGGGTCGGCGAAGACTTGTTCCAGGTTGTTGATAGGGCCCGCCGGCACGCCTGCTTCATCCAGGGCGCGAAGTAAGTCAAGCACTGTCCACGTGGCCACCAATGGTTCGAACACCTCGCCCAGGGCACGGCGGTTGACCACGCGCAGGGGGATCTCGGCGAACCGCGCATCCAGCGTCAGCTCCGGATGGCCGAGCACCTCACAAAAACGGGCGTACTGTTCGTTGTTGCCGGCAACAATCATGATGTCGCCATCGGCACAGCGGAACATACGCGAAGGCATGCCGCCATTGCCCTCGGTGCCCCGCCTTACTGGAACGTCGCCCGACACCAGGTATTGGCTGGCGTAGTGGGAGGTCGATGCGATCAAGGCATCGAGCAGGGCAATGTCGATATGCTGCCCCGGGGCACCATTGACGTCGCGCGCATACAGCGCCGCTTGAATGGCATAGGCCGCGTATTGGCCAGCCAGGATGTCTGCCAGACTCGGCCCGGTTTTCATGGGGCCGCCGCCGGGGGTTTCATCGGGTAAGCCGGTGATGCTCATCAACCCGCCCATGGCCTGGAAGATCGAATCGTAACCGGGTCGCGGAGCGTAAGGGCCGGTCTGGCCGAATCCGGTCAACGAGCAATAGATCAGCTGCGGGTTCACTTCCCGCAACGAGGCGTAGTCCAAGCCATAGCGCTTGAGGTCTCCCACCTTGTAGTTTTCCAGCAGAACGTCGCACTTGCCCACCAACTGGCGGATCAGCGCCTGGCCTTCGGGTTTTGCAATGTCACACGTGATGGATTTCTTGTTGCGGTTGGTGCTGATGTAGAACGAAGACTCTCGCGTGTTCTGCCCCTGCGCATCCTGCAGGAAAGGCGGGCCGAACTGGCGTGAATCGTCACCTTTGCCAGGCCGTTCGATCTTGATCACCTCAGCCCCAAGGTCGGCAAGCATCTGCGCGGCCCAGGGGCCGGCGAGGATGCGGCTCATGTCGAGCACACGAACATTGCTAAGCGGGCCCTTACTCATCGTCGTTTCCTCTCTTTTTTTGTTATCGCCCAACAAAACGGGCAGGCCGCTTTTCGATAAAGGATTGCACGCCTTCTTTGGCATCTTCGGTATTGAACAGCCTGCGCTGGGTATTGGCAATCGAGGCATAAGCCGCTTGCCAGCCATGGTTTACCGCCGTACGAGCGTTCTGCAAAGTCGCTTGTACCGCCAGCGGCGCCTGCTCGGCAATGCGCTCCGCCAGCTCGATGGCGCGCTGCAACTCCTCGCCTACCGGTACGACTTCTTGAACAAAATTGAGTCGCAGCGCTTCGGCGGCATCGAACTCGTCTCCGGTGAGCAGCAGTTTCATGGCATTACCCCAACCTGCACGCTCCACAAACCTGAACGTGGCGCCGCAACCGGCCATGATCCCGCGTTTGACTTCGATTTGCGAAAAGCGGCAATTCTGCGCAGCGATGACGATATCCGCAGCCAGCATCAACTCGATGGCAACAGTGAAGCTGATGCCCTGCAGTGCCATGACCATGGGCTTGGTACGAATCGGTTCACGCAGGCCGAAAGGGTCGACTTCGGCAGGTGGTATGTAGGGTTTACCTTCCTTGCGCAGTGGCGCGCACTTCGGCATGTCCAGGCCAGCCGTAAAGTGGTCGCCTTCGGCATACAGCACGCCTACGCGCAGCTCAGGATCTTCTTCCAGACGGGTATAGGCAGCCGCCAGCTCGGCAAACATCTTTGGCGTGAACCCGTTACGCTTTTCAGGACGATCGATGCCGATAAGCAACAAGGGGCCTCGCTGCTCCAGCTTTATACGACCATCCGGGTCGCGTTGAGCTTCACTCATGGGGGGCAATCCTCTTCAGACTAACGGTTGATGGAGGCCTTCACTGCTGACGCATCGCCGTGCCATGCCCTGCTCCCAGATTGAAATCCGCCTTGGTGCTGAGCTCAGTGCGAAGCTGCGACGCATCAAATATCTTCACATAGTAGAACATCGGTCTTATATTTGAACAACACTTTACCTGCCAACCTTGCCAACGTGAATGCCATGACTCCTCAAGAAAGCTCGTCACAAATCGCTCCAGGGGCTCTTCCCGGCTTGTCTCTGGCCTGCGACGTCGTCCGTCATTGGGCTCGCGTCACCCCCCATGCACCTGCTCTGAGTGACGCCAGCCTGGCGCTTGACTATGGTTTGCTGGCCCGCGCCATCGATGAAGTCAGTGAGCTGCTAAGCGCGAGGGGTGTCACTGTCGGCGATCGGGTCCTGATTGTTGCGGAGAACAATATCGGCGCTGTGGTCGCACTTTTTGCCTGCCAAGCGCTGGAAGCGTGGCCGGCGGTGGTCAACGCAAGATTGCCAGAGGCAGAGCTGGCCGGATTGCAAGCACTCGTTGAACCCCGCGTGTGCGTGTATGCCACTGCGGACAGCATGGCTTGCGCAGCACATGCCCAAAGCGCAGGCGCGGCGCGAGTCGAGGGTTTGTTGGCCGGGGCGCTCGCGGTAGGCGCCACCCATGCGCAAGTTCGCGCCGAACCGCAAATGCCGGATGCCCAGGTGGGTCTACTCATCTTCACCTCCGGCACCACCGGCCAGCCCAAGGCGGTCATGCACAGCCATGCGGGGCTATTGGCGCTAGGCTCCATTCTCAGCCGCTCGCGCCAGGTCAGTCCGACGGACTGTTACAACGGCGTCGCACCTCTCGCCCATATCATGGGCGTGGCGAACCTGATGTCGGTGATGGTCGCCGGTGCCAGCCTGCGCTTGATGGGGCGACTCGAACTGCCACAGCTGGCCAACGCCATTGCCCAAGGTGACATCTCGCACTTGTCATTCGTACCGACGGTTTACGTACGTTTGCTCGATTACATCGCCACGCAAAAGCTCGATGTGTCAGGGCATCGTCTGCGCTACATCAGCAGTGGCGGCGCACCACTCGATCACACGCTGCAGCAGCGTGTACAGGCATTGTTCGGGTTGCCGCTGGTCAACGGCTACGGCATGACAGAATGCGCACCGGGAGCGCGTACCCGGGCCGATCGCACAAGCGAGCCCGGCACTGTCGGCTTTGCTGAAGAAGGCGTGGAGCTTCGCTTTGTCGATAACCACGGCCTTGACGTGCCCGAGGGCGGCATCGGCGAACTTTGGATGCGTGCCCCCGCCACGATGCTCGGCTACTACCGCAACCCGGCCGCAACCGCCGCCACCTTGCGCCCAGGCGGCTGGGTCGCAACCGGCGATCTGGGCCGCCGGCTGCCGGATGGCGCCGTGGCGGTGGTAGGCCGGCAAAAGGAAATGATCATTCGCTCAGGTTTCAATGTCTATCCCGCCGAGGTCGAGGCCGCGCTCAACAGCCTGCCGGCTATCGTCGCCTCAGGTGTTGTTGGGCGAGCGCTTGCCGATGGTGATGAGGAAATCGTTGCCTTCATCGAGGTTCGCCCCGGCCACGAAATTGATGCACAACAGATCGATTGTGCGCTACGCGAGCTGATTGCTCCCTATAAGCGCCCTAACCGCATCGTCTTCTTGGCGCAACTGCCCCAAGGCAGCACGGGCAAGATCTGGAAAGCCAAACTCGCCAGCTTGGCTGCTGCCCTGGACAGTTCGCCGGAAGCTGCCGAGGAATTACCGGCGCCTCGATACATCGAGGCTCAGCCCTGGTTGTTGCGCGCCGTGAATACGCCCACGCTCTCTCATTATGTGCAATGCACGGATACCCGGCTGCACTACCGCAGCTGGAACGCAGGCGACTCCAGCAAGCCGGTACTCTTGTTCGCCCACGGCTATCGGGCAAACAGCCACTGGTGGGATTTCATCGCCCCCTTCTTCATTGATCGGTACCGCGTTTATGCAATGGACTTCTCGGGTATGGGTCAAAGCGGGCCACGCAGCAGCTACAGCGCACAAGCTTTCACCGACGACCTTATTGCCATTCTCGAGAACGGATTAGGTCCCGCCACCGTGGTTGGCCATAGCTATGGCGGACTGCGCACCTTGCGCGTCTGCGCCGATCGCCCAGACCTGGTTCAGCAGGCAGTGATAATCGACAGCCGGGTTCGCTTCCTCGATGAGCCCAAGTCAGCATTCCCTCTTCCCCCAGCGCGCAGCGGCAGCGCTCGGCATTACCCCGACTACCGCACGATCCGCGAACGCTATCGAGTGATCCCCGCACAGCCATTGCCCCTTGCCGATACCTTCGAGCATGTCGCATTCCACACCATCGCCTCTAGCCCGCAGGGCTGGCACTGGCGACTCGACCCTGCCCTGCCATTCACCCTCGCCGAGACCGATGGCGATGCTTTGCTGGAGAGCATCGATGTCCCGGTGGATTTCGTCTACGGCGAAGAGAGCATCGTCGTTGAACATTGGCGTGCAAAAAGGATCGCTGCCCGGCTGCGTCATTGTCGCGGTGCTATCGGTATTCCCAACAGCCATCATCATCTGATGTTGGATCAACCGCTTGCGCTTGTGTCGGTACTGCGTGCATTGCTGGCTTCACAGAAACAGCCCGGTTGACAGTATCGCGCAAACGCATTCAGAATCATAAACAGCGTTCACAATAACAAACCGGGCCATTAGGCCCCACGGACCCTGTATGCAGCCAGACGGCCAGAGCACTCCTGGAGCCTCACCGGCAGTCAACCTGCCACCGCTGAGCTACCCGCTGTTCCGCGCCGTATGGTGCGCAACCCTCACAGCCAACATCTGCTTGTGGATGCAGAATGTGGCCGCAGCCTGGCTGATGGTTCAGTTCGACCCGTCTCCGTTGATGGTGGCACTGGTGCAGACCGCGATTACCCTGCCTGCATTTCTCTTTGGCCTGCCGGCAGGGGTCTACGCCGACCTGCTCGACAAGCGACGTATCCTGATCTGGACCCACGCCTGGATGTTGGCGGCCACTTTGCTGCTCTACTTGCTGCTGACCAGCGGCCAGCTGACACCTTGGGGGCTTTTGCTGCTGGCGTTCAGCCTCGGTAGCGCAAGCGCCGTCAGCATCCCTGCCTGGCAGGCGACCACCTCCGACGCAGTGCCTCGTACGGTTCTTGGCGCGGCGATCAACCTGAATGCCATCGCCTACAATGCTGCGCGCGCTGTCGGCCCTGCCCTGGCCGGGATCATCATTGCCAATTCCAGCCTGGAATGGGTATTTGCCTTGAACATCGTGCTGCTGGTGAGCGTTCTGGGGATCTTCGTCTTTGCCTATCGACCGGGCACTACCCCGCCCGCGTCCAAAGAGCCCCTGCTCGCCGCCATGCGCACAGGGCTGCGCTATGTTCGGCATGCCCACCCGCTGCACGGTCACATCCTGCGCACGCTTTTCTTCGTCAGCTGTGCGAGCAGCCTGTGGGCACTGCTTCCCTTGGTTGCCGGCACAGACAACGTGGGCGGCTATGGCCTGCTGGTTGGCAGCCTCGGTGCCGGTGCCGTAGTGGGCGGTATCGTCCTGAACCAGCTAAGGCCGCGCATCAGCAACTTTCACCGCCTTTCGACGTTATCCACGTTGGTTTTTCTGCTTGCCATGCTGATCGCCGCCTGGGCCCCCTACTTGATATTGATCAGCGCTACCCTGGTACTCGCGGGTGCAGCCTGGATCAACTTCAATTCGACGACCAGCGCGGCTTTCCAGACAACCCTGCCGGGTTGGGTACGGGCCCGAGCGCTGGCCATCTTCATGCTCACCTTCCAAGGGTCCATGGCAATTGGCGGCATGCTCTGGGGCGCTGTAGCCAACCAACTGGGCGTGTCGTGGACCTTGACCCTGGCAGCCGGCTTGATCGTCCTCGGCATGGCCGTTACCCGCCATTACCCTTTGCGAATGGGGCGAGAGGCAGAGGTCACACTGTCCTCGCACTGGGCTGACCACCGCGTAGCTATCAGCCCAGACGTCAATGACGGGCCAGTGGTGGTGCAAGTCGACTACCACGTGGCCATCGAGCATCAGCAGGACTTCTGTCAGCTGATTTCCCGATTGGGCCACGTTCGCAAACGCGATGGGGCCACGCAGTGGCTGCTCTTTCGAGACCTGGCTGATCCGCAGCGATTCAGCGAACGCTTTGTCACAGCCTCCTGGGGCGAGCACTTGCTGCAACGCCGCAGGAGCACGCTCGCCGATCAAGAACAAGAAAAACAATTGACGCATTACCTGCAGCCAGGGACGACCCCTAGCGTGTCTCACTACCTGCTCGTCGTTCCCACGCCGTAACCGTGAAACCAGACGCCACCGAAGACGTGGCATAGGAGAAATCTGTTGTCCGATCGTGAGTATATGGAGTTCGACGTGGTGATCGTCGGCGCTGGGCCATCCGGCCTGTCCGCTGCCTGTCGGCTAAAGCAGGTTGCTGCCGAGGCAGGCCAGGAAATCAGCGTGTGCGTAGTTGAAAAAGGCTCTGAAGTGGGTGCGCATATTCTTTCTGGCGCAGTGTTCGAACCTCGAGCACTGAATGAATTGTTCCCCAACTGGCAAGCCCTCGGCGCGCCACTGAATACACCGGTGGCGCGAGACGACATCTACCTGTTGCAAGGCCCAGAGACAGCCACCCAGATCCCAGGGTTGTTTGTGCCTAAGACCATGCATAACCAGGGCAACTACATCATTTCACTTGCCAACCTGTGCCGCTGGCTCGGCCAACAGGCAGAGCGCCTGGGCGTGGAGATATACCCTGGCTTTGCCGCCCAGCAGGCGTTGATCGACGACGATGGTGTCGTACGCGGCATTGTCACCGGGGATCTTGGCGTGGACCGGGAGGGCCAGCCCAAAGATGGCCTGTACACCCCGGGGATGGAGTTGAGGGCCAAGTACACCTTGTTTGCCGAGGGCTGCCGAGGCCATATAGGTAAACAACTTATCCGTAATTATCAGCTGGATAGTGAGGCTGATGCACAGCACTACGGTATCGGGATCAAGGAGATCTGGGATATCGACCCGTCCCTGCACCAGCCTGGGTTGGTGGTCCACACTGCTGGCTGGCCGCTCAATGACGACAACCCTGGCGGTTCGTTCCTCTATCACCTGGAGAATAACCAGGTGGTGGTGGGTTTGATCATCGACCTGTCCTATAGCAACACCTACCTGTCGCCATTCGACGAATTCCAACGGTACAAGCACCACCCCGTGGTCAAGCAATACCTGGAAGGCGGCAAACGCGTGTCCTACGGGGCTCGGGCTATCTGCAAAGGTGGCCTGAACTCGCTGCCCAGGATGATCTTCCCCGGCGGGGCGCTCATAGGATGCGACCTGGGGACCTTGAACTTTGCCAAGATCAAGGGTAGCCATACCGCCTTGAAATCCGGGATGCTCGCCGCCGAAGCAGTAGCGGCCGCATTGGCCGCAGGCCGCGAAGGCGGCGATATGCTTGACGGATACGTTGAGGGGTTCAAAGCCAGCTGGCTGTACGACGAGTTATTCCGCAGCCGTAATTTCGGCGCAGCCTTGCATAAGTTCGGCGCCTTGGTAGGCGGGGCGTTCAACTTCATCGATCAGAACATCTTCAGCGGCAAGCTGCCCTTCACCCTTCACGACACCAAGCCAGATCACGCCTGCCTGAAACCCGCCGCCGAATGCACCCGGATTGCCTACCCAAAACCCGACGGAAAGCTCAGCTTCGACAAGCTGTCGTCGGTGTTCCTGTCCAATACCAATCACGAGGAAGAGCAGCCTTGCCACCTGAGGCTTACCGACCCGGACATACCGTTGAACTGGAACCTGCCCCGTTTTGACGAACCGGCGCAGCGCTACTGCCCCGCCGGCGTTTATGAAGTCGTGACACAAGACGATGGCGGCAAGCGTTTCCAGATCAACGCGCAAAACTGTGTGCATTGCAAGACCTGCGACATCAAGGACCCTGCTCAGAACATCACCTGGGTCACCCCTGAAGGCGCTGGCGGCCCCAACTACCCCAACATGTAAGACAACCCAGGCGCCTTATGCGTGTCTGTACAGGAGCGGAATGATGCCTTACGAAACCCTGATTCTGGATAAGCAGGACAAGGTCGGCCTGATACGCCTGAACCGGCCTGAAGCGTACAACGCATTGAACGATCAGCTGATGAATGACCTGACCGCCGCGCTCGACGACCTCGAGGCCGACGACGCCATTGGCGCCATCGTACTGATCGGCAGCGAAAAAGCGTTTGCGGCAGGCGCAGACATCAAGATGATGCGCGAATGGAACATGATGGACGTGTTCAAACGCCAATTCATCACCGCCAACTGGGAGCGTGCTGCGCGCTGCCGCAAACCGGTAATTGCTGCGGTGAGTGGCCTGGCGCTAGGTGGCGGCTGTGAGCTTGCGATGATGTGCGATGTCATCATCGCTGCGGATAACGCCCGATTCGCGTTGCCGGAAATCACCCTGGCCACCATCCCAGGTGCAGGGGGAACACAACGCTTGACGCGCGCCATTGGCAAGTACAAGGCGATGGAGATGATCCTCAGCGGCCGTCCGATGCTCGCCGACGAAGCCGAGCGTAGCGGACTGGTCAGCCGGATTGTGCCACTGGCTGACCTTCAGTCCGAAGCGTTGGCATTGGCGGGAAAAATGGCTGGGTTCTCGCAGCCGGTGGTGGCACTGGCAAAAGAATGCGTCAATCGGGCCTTTGAGAGCAGCCTCAGCGAAGGTGTGCTGTACGAGCGCCGCATGGCCTACGTGACATTCGGTACAGAGGACCAAAGCGAAGGGCTGGCTGCATTCGTCGAAAAACGCCCAGCGCAGTTCAAGCACCGATAGGAGGCCCCATGACCAAGCACCGTTCGCTCCCCACCAAGGCAGTTCGGTATGCTGAATACCGCGTCGAGGTGCCCTTTCTGGACCATCTGGATATCCTTGTCGAACCAGAGCCAGAGCCACCTTGCCTGGTTGTCGAACTTAAGCAAAAGCACCTCAACGGCGCCGCTCAGGCACATGGCGGGCTGATGATGACCTTGCTAGACATGGCCATGGCGGCTGCAGCGCGTACCACTGATGGCCAAAAACGTTCATGCGTCACGGTGGAAATGAAAACCAACTTCCTGCGCCCTGGGGGCGGCAGCGGCGGTCGACTGTCAGCCCGTGGCAAGCTGCGCTACGCCAGCAAGACGTTAGCGTTTTGCGAGGGTGATCTGGTTGACGACGAGGAAAGGCTGGTAGCGACTGCCAGCGGTATCTTCAAATTCGTTAACCTGCCTGGCGATGATGCGCCGTGAGCATCATCGCGCATCGCTAAACAATACCCCTTCGATGGACCCCTTCAAGAGGCGTGCAGTATGACGCCTCTTTTTTTGATGCCGCTCGGCGACTTCCGTACACACTAGCGCACCATGTTTTCCTTCACCGCCAGACGCATCGCCGGCCTGCCCAGGTGCAAGGCCAGCGCGGCCAGAGGCAACGCCAAGGCAAAGATCAATGCCAGTGAGTACCCCACCTTGCTATCGTCTTTGAAGATGAAGTCAGTGAAAGCCGCGACCACCGACGGCCCAGCCCCAATCCCTAGCAAAATCATCACAAACAGATAGACAGATGACAAACGCCCACGCAACTCAGCGGGTGTGGCAATTTGCAATGCCGCTGCTGAGATTCCCATGATCGGGCTCACCAGTATCTGGATGATAAAAAACGCGGCCAGGAACACGTAAGGATCGTGCCACAGCACCCCGACGACTGCGATGGGCACGCTCACCAGCGATGTGAAACAGAACAAGCGCATATGTGCGTCCAAACGCCCGCGCGCGATCTGTCGGTCGATGAGCTGTCCGCATCCCACAGCACCCATTACCCCACCCAGAGTGCCTACCACCCCAAGCCACACACCAATCTGAGCAGGCTTCCAGGCAAACGCGCGATGCAAGTAGGAAGGCGCCCACAACGCCAGCCCGGCAACGGCCATTACACAGAGGGTGTAACCGATATGGTGACAGAAGAAAAACCGCGCGTGCCGGCGTACATGGGCGAACACCTCCCCGAACATGGCAGTTGCGAGCGCGGTGGAAGGCCGAACTGGCAACGTTGTGCGCCTGGCCGGCTCGCGGAAAGTGAATACCAGTAAACCCAGCAATACGCCCGGCAACCCAATGGTAATGAACACCATCTGCCAGGAACGAACCTCACCCACGATAGGCAGCAGTACCGACTCATGCTCTGCCACCAAGCCGACGATCACGCCACCCATCAGGTAGGCCATGCCTGTTCCAAACAGCGAGCCCAGTGAATATACCGCCAGGGCAGTTGTCAGCCGGTGCGCGGGAAAACTGTCAGCCATGAGCGAATAGGCAGCAGGGCTTAACGCGGCCTCCCCCGCCCCCACGCCAATACGCGCCAGGAACAGTTGCCAGTAGTTATGCGCCAGGCCGCAGAAGGTGGTTGAAAGCGTCCATATCGTTACCCCACCAAAAATGACCCAGCGGCGGCTGAAGCGGTCGACCAACCACCCCAGGGGCAGCCCGCAGACCGCATAGAACAGACCGAAAGCAAAACCTTGCAACAGCGACAGTTCAAAGTCGGTGATGCCCAGGTCCCGTCGGATCGGGTCCACCAGCAACGAGATAACCAGCCGATCCAGCAGCGACAACCAATAAAGCAGGAACAAGACCGCAGTCATGTACCACGCGGTCGTGGCCCGGGGGAAAGGTTGCAGATTGGCTGCCAAATCAGGAGTTTCCAATTTCATCGTGCAGTACTCCGCAGCAGGAAGCAGGACAAGGCAGGAATGAGTACCAGCGCACCCAGCATGTTCCAGAGGAACATGAAGGTCAGCAGGATGCCCATATCTGCCTGGAACTTGATGGGTGACCAGGCCCAGGTGATGACACCTGCAGCAAGGGTGATGCCTACCAGTGCTACTACCTTGCCGGTGAACAGCAAGGCACGCCTGTAGGCTTCTGCAAGTGGCACCCCGTTGCGCTGCTGTGCCAATTGCACACTGAGCAAATACAGTGCGTAGTCGACCCCGATACCGACGCCCAAGGCAATGACCGGCAGCGTCGCTACCTTTACCCCAATGCCCAGTGCCACCATCAGCGCCTCGCACAGGATCGACGTCACCACCAGTGGCACCAGCGCCACCACAACCGCTCTCCAACTGCGGAAGGTGATGAAGCACAGAGCGGCAACCGCCAGGTAAACAAACAGCAGCATGGTGCGGTTGGCGTCACGCACGACGATATTGGTCACCGCGTCAATGCCCGCGGAACCTGCAGCCGGCAAGAATTTCAGCTGATCGGAATCATGCTCACGGGCAAAGGCCTCCACCGCAGCCAGGACCCGAGCAAGGGTCTGCGCCTTGTGGTCAGCCAGGTAAGCGATAACGGGCACCAGCGAACAGTCCGAGTTGACCAGGTCCGGGTTGGCCTCCTGCGCACGCAGCACGGAGGTGTTGACCAAGGCCTGGTTATGGCTGATGGTGATCCACTTCGGTGATGCTTCGAAAAGCGCCGAAGACAGCCGGCTGACAGCGCCCGCCAGCGACACCGTGCTTTGCACGCCCGGCACCTGCTGCAGCGCCCACTCCAGGCGGTCAACCTCCATCTGTGTCTGCCATGCTTCGCAGCCGCCGGGCGGCGTCTTTACCATGACCGCAAACTGGTCACTGGAAAGCCCGTAGTCGCCCGTAATGAATGCCGAATCCTGGTTATAACGTGCATCGGGCCGAAGCTCCGGAGCCCCTGCGTCCAGGTCACCTATCTGCAGTTGCAAGCTGATGACAAAGCCCGCGGCCGCCAACGCCATGGCAATGCCGATAGCCATGAGCGCCCACTTGGGCTCGGTGAAGCGTACAAGGACGTCCCAGGCTCCCGGCGGGTTCTGACTCGACTCATGGCTGCGCTGCGCGGCATTAGCCCCCACGCCCAGGTACGACAGGAGGATTGGCAGCAAGATAAGGTTGGTGAACACCAGCACTGCCACGCCAATGCTTGCTGTCAGCGCCAACGATTTGATGACAGGGATGTCAATGATCATGAGCACCCCAAAGCCAACCGCGTCAGCGACCAGAGCCGTCAAACCGGCCAGAAACAGGCGACGGAAAGTAAAGCGTGCGGCGACATACTTGTCCGTTCCTCTGGCGATGTCTTGCATGATGCCATTCATCTTTTGGGCGCCATGGGAAATGCCAATGGCAAACACCAGGAATGGCACCAGTACCGAATAAGGGTCAAGTGAATAGCCCAAAGCCCGCACCATGCCCAGCTGCCAGACAACCGCCACGAGTGAGCAGGCAACCACCAACAGGGTGCTGCGCACGCACCGGGTATAACAGTAAAGGATCACGATTGTGACCAGCGCTGCGACAGCGAAGTACATCATGACCTGGTACAAGCCCGCGATCAGGTCGCCCGCCAACTTGCCGAAGCCAACGATATGGATGCGAATCTTCCCGGGTTTGTCTGGCAGAGCGGAATCTTGCAACGCTCGCACCGCTTCGAGCTGGCCGTGTAGCGTGCCGTAGTTGATCGGCTCGCCGGTGTCAGCATAACGCTCCAGCAGCGGCGCAATGATCATTGCCGAGCGTTGGTCGTTGGCTATCAGGTTGGCCCGTAACCCAGCACGGCTGACATTGGTGCGTAGCTCATTGATGGCCCGAGCGGAGCCGTCATAGGTGTCCGGCATCACCGGGCCGCCACGAAAGCCCTCTTCGGTCACCTCGGTCCAGCGTACCACCGGCATCCAGATTGACTTGACGAAAGAGCGATTTACCCCAGGCATGAGGAACAGTGCATCATTGACCTGCTTCAGCGCCTCGAGGTACTCAGGGTCATAAATGTCACCCTGGGTGTTTTCGACCACAACGCGAAGGTTGTTACCCAGCCCGCGCAGGTCCGCTTTGTTTTCAAGGTAGTTACGGATATAGGGGTGGGACTGCGGAATGATCTCCTCGAAACCAGCATTCACCTGCAGTTTGCTGGTTTGGAAGGCAGACCACACCGTCAGGAAGGCGCACGCCAGCATGATGAACAAGCGGTGATTGAACAGCAGTTGCTCCAGGTAGCTGCCTGAATACGGGTCGAACTGCGCAGCCTCACTGACTGCAGGCCGATCGCCGGCGCCGCTGTCTTGGAAAATGGTCATGCGGGTATTCCTCACTGACGTCCAAGTTCGAGATTCACTACCCCACCAGCACCCACAGCGATCACGGCAGCTTTGCCCGCCGGGGCTACGCCATACAACGGCATGGCTCTTGGGTTGACGATCGGCCGAAAGCGCTCCGCAGCGCTGTCCTCACTCATCAGTACTTCGCCGGCCTGAGTCACCAGCACCACCTGCATATCCTTCAACGAGGTCGCGGCGGTAATCGTGTTGTCAGTACCGGTATTTGCCTTGCGCCAGTGCTGGCCCTGGTCATGGCTGACATACACATTGCCGCGCAGGCCAAATAGCAGCAGGCGGCTACCCTGTTCGAGCATGCCGAACCAGGTGCCGCTGTAGGGTGTCGAGAGAGAGTCGAATCGCCCGGTCTGGAGATTTTTTTGCAACAGCAGCCCTTGTTCCCCCGCCAGGTAGACTTGCCCTGCTTCACCCAACCGGACCGCATTGAAGTGCAATCCGCCTGGGTTGTCGGTCTTGTCAGAGAGCACCTGCCAGCTTTGCCCACCATTTTCGGTTGCGAGCAGCAGGTTGTAGGCGCCGACTGCGTATCCGCTCAGGGCGTCTTTAAAGCGCACGTCCAGAAACGGCCGGCCTGGCCCTTCCACCTTGAAGCGCTCGGCATCCAACAGTGCTAATGACGGACCGGCATCACTTTCATCAGCCTTCGCGGCAAGCGGCTTCCAGTACGCGATCAACAGGTCTGCCAGTGCACGCCCATCCAACTGTTTGAGCCAAGTCTTGCCGCCATCGGCTGAGTGCAGGATGACGCCTCCATGCCCAACCGCCCAGCCCTGATCCGGTGTGGGGAAGTGCACGGCAACAAGGTCTACAGAGACCGGCACCTCGGCCTGATGCCAGGTAGTGCCGTCGTCGGAATATAACGCGTGACCACGGCGGCCCACTGCCACCCAACGCCCCCCGGGCGTTTGGGCGATAGCGGTGAGCATGCTGTGTTGGGCAAGCGTGCTGGGGCGGGCTGGAATGTCCAGCGGGTCGCGGAACTGGGCTGCCGCTGCGCAAGCGACACTCAACAACAGCCCGGCAACGAGCACCAGATTTCGTTGTATCAGTGACATCGGCCACTCCTTGTAGGTGGCCCCGAGCGCCACTGCGCCAGGGGCGATCGCCGATGATTAGCGGCCGCTGCGGGCCTGCAAGGCTTCTGGCGTGAAAGTCGAGCGCGGGTGGAGCTTATCCATCACCCGCCAGCCAAACTTCAGGTCGGCATAGTGCTGGGAAAAAGAGTAAGCCCCAGTGGCAAAGTCATACGCCCAATAGGTACGCGACATGGGCGCCTGCTTGTCATACAGCTGGCTCATCCCCTGCTGCATCGATTTGTAGAGCTTGCCCGACCCATCGTATTCGTCAGTTACTCCTGCGCCTGACCAGTCCTCGTCGAAGTAGTACACCCGCTTGCTGTACACATGCCGTACACCGGGTTTGAGGGTACCTTCCACCACCCACACCCGGTGCAGCTCCCAGCGCACATGGTCGGGGTTCACGTGCTTGGGCGTGAGTGACTTGTCAGAGCCGACATTGAAGCTGAGGTCATAGGTGTTGTAAGGGATGTACAGCTCACGCTTACCCACCAGCTTCCAGTCGAAACGGTCAAGACGCCCGGTGTACAGCTCGGCGTCGTCATAGGTGGTCACACCACCTTGTGACGCAATTGGCGTGTCGTAGGCGATGTCCGGGCTCAAGCGCACCCGGCGCGTGCTGGCCGAGTAGGTGTAGGCCCGCCGGGGCATGTCGACCATGTCTATCGTGTCGTAATACATGGTCGCATCACCGACGCTGCGGGCCGGCCCGGTAAAGTGGTAGGCGTTTTGAAAGATGAACGAATCGTTCTTCTTGACCGACTCAGCGGTTGCCTCCGGGTTATGAAACGCAAAGTTGCGCGATAGCTTGATTTCACCCGAATTGATCAATTTGCCGTTGCTGTCGACGTAGAAGTTGCGCATGTGATCTTCGACCGCGAGCCCGCTGTACCTGGCCATGTGGTTCCACATGACCTCCTGGCCGGTTTTGGGGATCGGGAAAGGAATGCCGCCAATGGCGCCTTCAAGGGCATCCCCGCCTTTGGTCAGAGTGGCCTGGGTCGCATTGTTGCGGGTCTTGTCGAGAATGAATTGTGGGTAACTGACGCTGCGGTGTGTGGGATAGACGTCCAGACGATAGCTGGGCTGACGCCGCAGCATTTCTTTGGTGCCTTCCGACAGTTTGTCCGCGTATTCGGCCATGTTTTTTGCCGTGATGACGTATATCGGCTTCTCTGCAGCGTACGGATTCACCCATTTGCCGCTGTCTTTTACAAAGCCTGGCGGATTGGTGGTGGTCGGCAGGCCGCCATCGTAGGCGGGTATTTTCCCGTCGGCACTGGCTTGGGCTTGAGATCCGAACAAGGTCAGGGTCTTGCCCAGTTGGGCCGCCTCATCAGCACTGACTGCTGCCAGGGCACTGCTGCTCAGGCCTGCCAGTGCGCAAGCTACAAACATTTTTCTAAACATGGATTTGCCTCGTGGTGAATATCGGCAGGTCAGAAGGTCGTCTGGTAGGTCAACGACACCCACGCCTTGTCCAGGTACGGCGCCCCAAGAATCAGGTTGTCCGAGTCACTTTTCTTCTGGTCGTAATAGGTAACGGCGAGGTCTACGAAATGGCGTGAATAGGCTTCTGCAGAAATACCCACCTTGGCGGTGGTGAACCCTTCGCTGCCACCGCCATTGGTAGGGGCGTTGCCACTGAGGTTTCTAGAAAGAAAAATCGGCAGCTTGAGATCGATGCTGGGGAACACCTGGACCCATGTCGGGGTAAAGGCCACCGCGACAGAGTAAAACTCATCATCGGAACAACCGAGCATCTTGGCGTTGCTGCCGCAGCCGGCGTTGTAACCCTTGGCGCGGTAGGCGCTGCGGTTGTCAGTGACCTTGTCCAGCTTGGCCCAGGCCAGTTCACCGGAAAGGCTGGCCGAATCGAAGAGCGCGCTATCACCATAGGTCTGCACGGCATTGACCAAGGCATGCCACGTAGAGCCGCGCGCGCCCTCCAGGCGATGAGCCTGGTCAGCAGCGGCACCACTGGAGTTGAGCGGCATGTTCTCGCGATAGGACAACTCAGCGCCGACCGACGTACCCCCGATGTTGCTGCTGACGCTCAGGCCATAGAGCTTGATATCCTTGGCGTAGACGGCGTGCACCAGACCAGTGGCGAAGTCACGCTGGGAGACCCACGCAGACTTTTCATCGAAACGGCGGTAGTACAGGCCCAGCGTGCCATCAAACCAGTCCGGTCGATAACGCACCGACAGGCCGTAGTCCCCCTTGTCGCCCTCGATAGCCTTGCCCCGGCCAACGTTGGGGCCTTCGAGTATCGCATCGCTCCCCGCAAAGTAAGTGCCGCCTTCCGGGATACGATTCGGGTCCCACTCGAACAGGTACTGGCCTGCCACGACAATCTGGTCGCTGGCCTGGGTCATGAACGATATCTGGTCTATCGGCAAGGCCGTTTCTTTGGCCGATGCACCTGGGTTGGCGGTCGCTTTGCGCTGGTCCGCCGGCGCTTGCGAGTACGAAACTGCGTTAGTGCTGCCGAATAACCCCTCGCCCCAGATTACCGCATGCTGGCCAAGGCGCAGGTCCGTCGGGAGCCCTGCGGGCTCAAAGCGGCCATAAACGTAGGCGTCAAGAAACTCGCCGGAAGGGCCTGCGTAATACCGCTTTACGATAGGGGTAAATCGATTGTCAACGTAGCTCGTGCCACCGGGGACTGTCGCTGGGTTCTTGCCGTCGTACGCCTCGTCGTACCAGGCCGCTGCACTCAGACGGGCACCGTAACGCCCCTGGTAGTTCAGGTCTATCTCACTGAGCAAGTCAAGACGGTTGCTGATGGTGTCGTATTTGTCGAACGCGGCGTTGCTCTGGTCGTAAGCGCCACCCCCTGCGCGGTCGATCAAATGGCTCTGGTCCTGCAAGCGCATGGCCCAGTTGTAACGCACCGTGTTATCCCAACGGAGACGGAAATCGGAATCACCCAAGTCAACTTCGAACGCCTGGGCCTGGCCTACCGTCATGCACGCGATCGCTACGCCCAGCAAATGGGGCTGCAAGCGCCCCGGTGACATCGCCTTCATCATCATTGATAACCCATTTTGGCTTTTTTATTGGAAGGGTACGGCAGTCGCAAATTCATATTTATGAATGGAGTTCCATAAATAGACCAGATAATTCCGGCACGCAAGGAGGCATGGGAAAATTTCAAAGCCGCGTGGCTTTAGCCTTTTCAGCGAGCAACCCGTTAGGAACCTACCTGGCGATCGTCCTTAAAATGCCCATCAAGCGAACAATCGTATTGATATGTGAACGGCGTTCAGTATAAATTCATCTGAATTCGTCACTGCATTACAAGCTTTTTCCGAAAGCGCGCCGAGGGCACAGCGGCACATGAACGCTATAGAGCACCCCCTGACATCTACGCAGCTGCAACGGGTCATCGACGCCAATGCATTCAGCTCCTGGTTGCAACTTCGTGTTCACCGGGTCAGCAAGAACGGTATCGAACTGCACCTGCCGAGCCGTCCAGAGATGCTTGGCACCGAGGCATTGCAGCGGGTGCACGGAGGCGTCATCTCCAGCCTCATCGATGTCGCTTGCGGATACGCGGCGATGTGCGTCAGTGGTCGCGGGGTCAGCACCGTCAGCCTGCAAACCGATTTTCATCGCGCAGGCACACCCGGTGCGCTGCGCGTCGAAGGTTGCGTGGTGCATCTGGGTGGGCGCCTGTGTACGGCGCATGCACGCGTGCTGGACAGCGCAGGCACGCTGTTGGCCAGCGGCCGCTGCACCCTCTACATGAGCCGTGAAGCACACCCAGCGCTTGCGCTCAATCCGCCCACGGCAGCCTCGCCGGACGCTTCATTTCAGAGGTAACAGCAATGCGAGAGTCATTGTTCACGACCCGCATCACAGAACTTCTCGGCATTCGTCACCCGATTCTGTGTGGCGGCCTGGGCCCGGCACTTGCAGACGCCGAGTATGTAGCTGCGGTGGTCAACGCGGGCGGCATGGGGTTTCTGGTCGCGGCCGGCTTCCCTGACCCAGCGGTGTTTCGCGATCAATTGCTACGCTGTCGGCAGCTCACAGGCGGCCAAGGTTTTGGCGTCAACTTGTATATCTCTCGCCAGGCTGGCGGAGCCCAACGCCTTGAGCGGCAGATACAGGTGCTTATCGAAGAAGGCGTGAAGTGCGTGGAAACCGCTGGCGCCAGCCCCGAAGCAGTGCTACCGGCACTGCGCGACGCGGGCATCAAGGTGCTGCACAAAGTACCCGCCGTACGTTACGCGCGCAGTGCCGCACGGCTAGGCGTTGATGCGGTCATCGTGGTTGGTAACGACTGCGGCGGTCACCCCGGCATTCATGGCATCAGCAGCATGGTCCAGGCTGCACAGGCCACGGCTGAACTCAGCGTACCGATCGTGATTGCCGGGGGCATAGGCACTGGCCGCCAGCTGGCGGCCACCCTGGCCATGGGTGCCGACGCCATCCTCATGGGTTCTCGCATGCTGGTGGCCAAGGAACTGGCAATCCATGAAGCCTATAAAGCCCAGGTGGTAGGCGGCGACGGCACCGAGAGCATCGTGGTCAAGACCGGCCTGCGGGACCATCACCGGGTGCTCCTCAACGAAAGCGCCAAGGCCGTTGCCGCGCTCGATGCCACTGGGGCCAGCGACTTCGAGCAGTACCGGCCGCACGTGGTTGGCGCCCTTGCAACCGAGGCCTATAGAAGCGGCGACAGCCGCCTGGGCATGCTCGACTACGGCCCTGCTGTGGTATTCGCCGACGCCATCAAGCCTGTTGAGGCCATCTTTGACGACATCATCGATGATGCGCGCCATGCCATGACGCGTCTCGGCCAACTGACCCGCCCCCACAAGACAAATGACCATGACTGAATTGCTGACTTGCGAACACTCACCCGACCTCAGCGGCCTTGTGAAGCGCGGAGATACCGTGATGTGGGGGCAGGCCAATGCCGAGCCCCTGGCGTTGACCCGCGCATTGATGCAACAGCGTCAGCGTATCGGCAATTTTCGCGTTTTCCTCGGGATAACCGACAGCGACACCTGTCGCCCCGAGCATGCCGACTGCATTGAGTTCCTCTCCTATTGCGGCAGCGGCGAGAACAGGGCGCTGGCCAAGGCAGGCGCCCTTCAGATTCTGCCAAGCCACTATTCCGAGTTTCCCAACCTGATCCGCCAAGGCCTTTTGCAGGTGGATGTGCTGATGCTGCAACTGGCTCCCGCGGACGCATTGGGGCGGTACAGCCTTGGGCTTGCCCACGAATACCTTCTACCTGCCTTGGAGAAGGCCAGGCTGGTCATTGCGGAAGTGAATCAGGCATGCCCCTGGACGTATGGCGAGCGCTACCTGCACGCCAACGAACTTGACCTGATCGTGCACACCAACCGTCCTCCACTGCAAAGCCGAGCCATAGCGCCCGGCCCGGTAGAGCGCGACATCGCCCAGCGCGTTGCCGAGCGCATCCAGCACGGCTCCACCCTCCAACTGGGTATTGGTGCAATGCCGGAAGCCGTACTTCAGGCCCTGCACGGTCATCACGAGCTAGGCGTGCATTCGGGAACTATCGGCGATGGCGTAGCCGAGCTCATGCAACGCGGCGTGATTACCAATTCCCGTAAGCGCCTGGACAAAGGGGTCACGGTGGCTGGCGTACTGATGGGCAGTGAGGCGTTGCACCGCTTTGCTCATGGCAACCCGTCCATCCGCATGCGCTCTACCGCCTATACCCATTGCGCGCAAACCCTCGCGGCTCAACATCAACTGGTGGCCATCAACTCGGCAATCGAGGTTGACCTGACCGGGCAAATCAACGCTGAAAGCGTGGGTGACAACTACATTGGCGCGCTCGGTGGCGCTGTCGACTTCCTGCGCGGGGCACGACAGTCCCGCGGCGGCCTGCCAGTCATTGCCCTACCCTCCACTGCCGGAGCGCGCAGCCGTATCGTTTCCCGGCTCAGTGGCCCAGTCAGCACCCCCCGCAGCGACGCCGGGTTGATCGTTACCGAGTACGGCGTTGCCGACCTGCGCGGCTTGAGCCTCAGCCAGCGTGCCCGCTGCATGATTGAAATTGCCCACCCCGATTATCGCGAACAACTGAAACGAGACGCCGCCAGCCTTTAGCTGGCAACAGGAGCCCACCATGAGACGTGCAGCAATTGTCGCCCCCTTGCGAACCCCCGTCGGTACTTTCGGGGGTAGCCTGCGGCCACTTGCCGTAGAGGTACTTGGCGCCCATGTAGTGAACGCAGTTTTGAACAAAAGCGGCCTGGACCCCGCGCGTATCGACGATATCGTCTTCGCCCAGTCCTACGCCAACAGCGAAACCCCTTGCGTGGGCCGCTGGATCGGCCTGCAGGCTGGCCTGCCGGTGGAAGTGCCGGGCATGCAGTTGGACCGGCGCTGCGGTGGCGGCCTGCAGGCGGTCTTGAGTGCCGCCATGATGGTACAAACCGGCGCCGCTGATGTAGTGGTCGCGGGTGGCGTCGAGAGCATGAGCAATATCGAGTACTACAGCACCGATATGCGCTGGGGCTCACGGGCTGGCACGGTAAAATTGCACGACCGCCTCGAGCGGGGACGTGAACGCTCACAACCGGAAGAACGCTTCGGCTTCATCTCCGGGATGATCGAAACGGCAGAAAATCTTGCCCGCAGCTATGGCATCAGCCGTGAGGCAAGCGATGCTTACGCGATCGAAAGCCACCGTCGCGCAGCACAAGCCTGGGCCGAAGGCCGGTTCGAAGCCGAAGTCGTCCCGGTCAGTGTGCCGCAACGCAAGGGCGAACCCCTTCTATTCAGTCGCGATGAAGGTATCCGTGCCGATGCCAACCTGGAAAGCCTGGGCAAATTGCGCACACTGGTGCGTGACGGCACCGTGACTGCAGGCAACTCCAGTCAGCAAAACGACGCGGCAGCGGCCTGCTTGGTGGTCGCCGAGGACAAGCTCGCCGAATTGGGGCTGGAACCCATGGGCTTTCTGGTTGGCTGGGCAGCTGCGGGTTGCGAGCCCTCGCAAATGGGCATAGGCCCGGTGCCCGCCGTGCACAAGCTGCTGGCAAGGACTGGCCTGAGCCTGGAGCAGATGGACCTGGTGGAGTTGAATGAGGCGTTCGCCTGCCAGGTGCTGGCGGTTCTGAAGGGGTGGCAATGGCATGACACCGAACGGCTGAACGTGAATGGCTCGGGCATCTCACTGGGCCACCCCATTGGTGCTACGGGCGTGCGCATGTTGACCACATTGCTGCATGAGCTGCAGCGACGCCAAGGACGCTACGGTCTGGAAACCATGTGCATCGGCGGCGGCCAAGGGTTGGCTGCAATCTTCGAACGCTACTAGCTGTAACGTGGGAACAGGAAATTACACTGTTCCCACACTGAGCAAAGGGCCGCATGCGGCCCGTTGTCTTGAAACCCATTCGCCTGACAGCGCTCACCGCCCTTTGAAGACTGGCTTGCGCTTTTCACGGAATGCGTTCACCGCTTCCTGGTGATCTTCAGTCAAATTCGACAATGCCTCATAGGCCAGCGACGCGTCGATGACGGATGTCACCGCTTGCTTGAGCACAATGTTCATGGACGCCTTGGTCCACTGGATGGCGTAAGCTGCGCCGTTGGCAAGCCGCGTAGCCATTTCCTGAACCCGATCATCCAGCGCCTCGGGGGCGACTGCGTAATTGATCAGGCCGATTTTTTCGGCAAGCTCGGCGGTTAACGCATCACCGGTGAGCAAGTACTCTTTTGCTTTGGCAAACCCGACCAATTGAGGCCAGATCGCTGCCCCACCGTCGCCCGCAACGAAGCCAACAGCGACATGTGGGTCACCAATCTTGGCCGGCAACGCCGCGTAGCTGATATCGCAGTACAACGCCAGGGTCGCGCCCAGGCCAATGGCATGGCCATTGATCTTGGCGATGATGGGCTTCTGGCAATCGAGCATTGAAAAAACGATCTGCTTGCCCCGGCGCATACTATCGAAAAAGCGCTGAGGCTCGTCGATGACCTTCTGCATTTCTTCGATATCACCGCCGGCACTGAACGCACGCCCGGCGCCCGTCAGAACGATTACCCGGGTATCGGCATCATGACCCGCCTCGATAAACACCCTCGACAGCTCTTTATCCATATCATCATCAATGGCATTGAGCGTATCCGGCCGATTCAGGGTGATCGTCAGGATGCCGTTATTGCGCTCTAGCTTGAGCGCCTCGTAGCTTGAAAGATTCATTGGTGTCCTCATCTTGCTGCCCCTATCCGGGCGCATCATCAATATAGGCGAAGCGACCTTGCCAGTGTCATGACGCTGGGCTCAAACAGGGTCCCAGGAGAACACATCACCCGAGCGCTCGACCGGTACGAACGAGCCCTTGAGGGCGGGCATGCCGTGCTCGGCCAAGGATTCAGGCGTCCAGCCCTCGGACCGCTGGACCGAGCGGATCGGCCGAGGCTGACTCATCAGGAAGATTTCATTGTTGCGCACGGCAAACACCTGCGCATTGACAGCCTGGGCTTGATCGCTGGCCAGGTAGACGCAGATAGGGGCGATCTTGGCGGGTGTCATCTGCTTGATTTTCTCGACCCGCGCCTGCTGCTCTGGGGTGTCGGTGGGGATGGCACCAATCATGCGACTGAAGGCAAAGGGCGCGACACAGTTCGAACGCACATTGAAACGCTCCATGTCCAGCGCAATGGATTTGGACAAGGCCATGATGCCCAGCTTGGCAGCATTGTAATTGGCCTGGCCAAGGTTGCCGATGAGCCCTGAGGTAGAGGTCATGTGAAGGAAGCAGCCCGCCTCCTGCTCCTTGAAATAGTTAGCCGCAGCGCGGCTGACGTAGAATGACCCGTACAAATGAACCTTGAGCACCGCATCGAACTCTTCAGCACTCATTTTGTGGAAGAACCGGTCACGTAGAATGCCCGCATTATTGACCACGCAATCGATCCTGCCGAATCGTTGCACCGTCTGCTCAACCATGCGCGCAGCGCCCGCCTGGTCCGAGACACTGTCCGTATTGGCCATGGCCTCGCCACCGGCAGCAATGATCTCGTCCACCACCCGCTGTGCCGGGCCCACATCTGCGCCCTCGCCCGACACAGAAGCGCCGACATCATTGACCACGACCTTGGCCCCATGCTGCGCCATCAGCAGGGCAATATCACGCCCGATACCACCGCCGGCGCCAGTCACCAGAACGACCTTACCTTCGACCATTACCGCCATATGATTTGCTCCATAACGTTGTACGCGCGCTGCAAAAGCGCACAGGGCCATGCATTGCTGATAGCTCGCAACAGCTCAGCTGCAAATCATAATAATGAACGTTGTTCGCATACGCAAACATTAGGTAGGTTACTAAGTACCTTTGAGTTATGGCTTGCCGCTCACACGGTATGCTGAAAGCGAGACAAATAGCGGTGCGCAGGGCGAAATCGGCACTAATCTAAATGGAGGGTCACAACTGAACGGTATTTGATATACTGCACGTGACTTGCAAGGCGCCGCTGAGTGCCCGCTGCATCAACAATTTCACCCACAAGGGTCAATTCATGAAAAAAAGGGAAGATGAAGTGGACGCCACTGAAACGCCAGCTTCGCTGGGCCCTCGATCGGTCACTCGGATTCTTGGTCTTTTTGAGGTCCTCGCTAAATCCCCGGACGGGATGTCCCTGGCAGAGCTCAGCAGCACCCTGGAATCTCCCAAGAGCAGCTTGCTGACGTTGCTGCGGCCGCTGGTCGCCGAGGGTTACCTTAACCACACAACCAGCCGCTATCACCTTGGGCCGTTCATCTATCGGCTGGCCGGCAATATCTTGGCCACTCGGAATTTCTCCAAGATGATGCGTCCGTACCTGCACGACCTCGCAAGTAAGACTGGCGAAAGCATCTACCTGTCGGTCATTGACATGGAGACCCAGATGGTCACCCATATCGATGGCATCGATTCGCAGAACCCTGTGCGTTACGTATCGCCATTGGGCGCACCTCGGCCATTGCATTGCACGGCACCTGGCCGATTGCTCCTGGCTTACCAAGACGAAAAAACGCAAGAGCGTTACCTGCGCACTGCCAAGCTCAAGGCGATGACCTGGAGAACCGTCACGGATCGCAGCACACTCAAGAAACAGCTCAAGGAAATCCGCGAGAGCGGCATCTCCATCAGTATCAGTGAGCTCAGCGAGGGCGCAGCCGGTATTGCCGCCCCCGTCTTTGACACGGATGGCACCGTCGCCGCAGCGTTGGTGATCGCAGCGCCTGCTGAACGGATGCAGCATAAGCTCAATGATTTGCGGCCATTGCTACTGGAAACCGCCGCTGAGGCATCGGGCCAGCTGAAGCACTGATTCGCTCGTGCACTTGCCAAGGGGCCGCCGGCATACCGGCAGGCCCCGATTGCGCCCTTACTATGCAGCAGCACCCATACCCTGCATTGAGCGCGCGTAGCGCGCCAGGTGATACTCCAACCCGCCCCACCACGCATTGCTCAGCACAAGGCGGCGGTAGTGATGACCAACCCTGAACTCCTCCGTCAATCCGTAGCCGCCATGCAGCTGTATACCCTGCGCGGTGACGAATTTTGCGCTGCGCATGACCTGTGCCTTGCAACCCGAGATCTGGGCGCTGCGCTCGTGCACTGGGGCATCGCCAGCCAATATAGCCAGGCCCCGATGCAGGCTAGCGCGCGCCTGCATGGTTTCGATAGCCATGTCAGCCATACGGTGCTGAAGCGCCTGGAAGCTGCCAATCGGCACCCCAAACTGCTTTCGGGTCTTGAGGTAGTCGGCGCATAGCGCAAGCACATCCTCCATCCCACCTACGATTTCTGCACACTGGTGCACGATCAGCTCATCAATAGCCCGTTGCAATCCGACATAAGCGTGGCCTTCCCTACCCAGCAGGGCATCAGCAGGGACTACTGCATTGTCGAGGATCAAATCCGCAGCCGGTGTGCCGTCAAGAAGGCGTACCGTTTCCACTGACATGCCAGGCGTATCTCGGTCCAGGAGAAAAAGTGACAGGCCATCAAGGCTCGCAGGCTCCCCGGCAGTACGAGCGACCACGATCAACCGATCGCTTTGCGCGGCACAAACCACCGCACTCTTGTGGCCATTCAGGTCGTAGCCGTCACCCCGTCGCTGCGCTGTCGTTGTTACCCACGCCACGTCCCCTCGGGATTCAGGTTCGCTGCAAGCCACTGCCATCAGCGCTTCGCCCGACCCGATCACGGGCAGTAGTTCGGCTTGCTGCGCCTCATCAGCGCAATGCTGCAGCACCGCTGCGGGCAGAAGGCACCCGTGCAAGTACGGTTCGAGCAGCAAACCCCGCCCCATCTCTTCCGCAAGGATTGCCGTTTCCACGGGGCCGAAGCCTATACCGCCAAACGCTTCGGGGATGCCTGCGGCCAACCAGCCCATTTCGGCAAACTCCCGCCAGACCTGCGGTTCGAAACCGCCGCTGGTGGCAATGGCCTTGCGCCTGCTGAAAGCGTAATCCTTCTCCATGAAGCGCCTGGCGTTTTCCTGGAGCATGCGCTGCTCATCGCTCAGATTGAAATCCATGCCACTCCCCTCAAAGATTGAACATTGCCTTGGCGATGATGTTGCGCTGTATTTCGGCAGCCCCACCATAGATGGAACAAGCCCGGCGATAGAACAGTTCAGCCGCCATGCCCGGCGCGAACGCTGGGCCCGTGAATCGCTGATCGCGCAGCGCGCGGTCCTCATTCGGATCTGGGTAGTAGACAGCCCCATAGTCACCCAGCACTTCTACCAGCATCTCGGTCAGTTTCTGGTGCAGCTCGGACCCGCGTACCTTCAGCATCGAGCCGATCGCCATGCCTCCGGTCTGCTCACTAACCCCCAGGTGCAACACCCGTTTGACAGCCATATCAATCGCCATTACTTCCAGCTCGTATTCGGCCAAGCGGTTGGCGAACGTGGGGTCCTGAATCAGCGGCAGCGTACGGGCTCGCTCTTGCGAGGCATAGCGGCGAATCTTGGCCAGGTATCGCTTGAGCGCCGGCGCTTCGGCACCGAGAAACGCGCGCTCGTTGAACAGCAGGAATTTGGTGTAGCCCCACCCTTTGTTTTCCTCGCCCACCAGATTCTCTACAGGCACCCGAACGTTGTCGTAGAACACCTCGGCCAAGTGGTTGCAGCCGTCCAGGCTGGTGATCGGCCGCACCGTCACCCCTGGCGTGGCAAGGTCTACGAGCAAAAAGGAGATGCCTTTTTGCGGCTTGGCTTCAGTGTCGGTGCGCACGAGCAGGAAACACCACTGCCCCCAAATTGCGTTACTGGTCCAGATCTTCTGACCATTGACGATGTAATGGTCGCCGTCGCGAACTGCAGTGGTGCGCAACGAAGCAAGGTCCGACCCCGCCTCAGGCTCTGAAAACCCTTGCACCCAATACACTTCACCTTTTTGTATTGCCGGCAGGAACCGGCGCTTCTGCTCGTCACTGCCAAACTCGCAGATCACCGGGCCAACCAGTGTCACGCCTTGTTGGTTGGGCGATGGCGCACCGGCCAGGTAGCATTCCTCTTCAAAGATGTACCGCTGTTCTGCAGTCCAGTCGGTGCCGCCGTGCTCCTTCGGCCAGAAAGGCACCGACCAACCGCGGGCCTCATGCAGGATTCTTGTCCACTTCAGCGAGTCATCATCGCCCGGCAAGTAGCCTTGCTGGCCACGCCACGCCATGTCGGCAGGCAGGTACTCACGCAAGAAGGTGCGGACCTCCTCTCGGAAAGCTTCGCTGCTTGCGTTGGGTTTAAAATTCATGGGTAGCCTCGCTCAGCGGAAGGAAATCGTATGGCCGCCGTCGACCGCAATCGTCTGGCCATTGATGTAGCCACCCGAGGGGGATGCCAGCAATACGGCCAGGCCCGCCAGTTCTTCTACCTCGCCAAAGCGCTGGGACGGATTGCGCCCGCGGTACCATTGCACCATCGCATCGTCTTCCCACTGCGACCGCGCCATCTCTGTCTTGAAGGTACCTGGGGCAATGCAGTTGGCAGTGACGCCTTTGCTGGCGAACTCATTGGCCATGTTGCGCACCAGCTGCATATCCGCTGCCTTGGTCAAGCCATAAGTGCCGGTCACCGGGTCGCCTAAAAGGCCGACAACGGAGGCCACCACGATGAAACGCCCGTAGCCGCGCTCCAGCATGCCTGGCATGGTCATTTGCGCCAGCCAGATACTGCTCTGCACGTTTACTTGCATGAATTTGTTGAAGGTTGCCTCCGGCAAGTCCAGCACCGAGCCAATCCAAGGGTGGATCGCGGCATTGGCCATGACAATATCCACGCGCCCCCACTGGGCCATGGCAGTGTCGACCAAATGCTGTAACTCTTCCTTGCTGCCGATGTTACAAGGCACCGCGATCGCTTCACCGCCCGCCGCCCGAATCTCGGCCGCAGCTGTTTCACAGGCTTCGGCTTTGCGGCCGGAGATCACTACCCGGGCGCCATGCTCTGCCATACCTTTGGCACTGGCCAGCCCCAAGCCGCGGCTGGAACCGGTGATGATTGCCACTTTGCCGCGCAGGTCAAACAAGGAAGATACGGTCATTGTGTTCCCTTCTATTTTTATTCGCTGTGCAAATTCTGTATCCACTTAGTGAATTTTGACTATACTCCGATCATCTCAGTCGAGCGCAAGTTAATGAGTTCAGAAACTTCGAAAAACCCAGCACCCGAGGGCGAGAAAGATCGCCAATACGTCACCGCCTTGGCCCGCGGGCTTCAGATATTGCGATGCTTCAGCCATGAAAAGCCCGAGCTGACACCCCAGGAAATCGTGCGCATGACTGGCCTCCCGCAGCCTACGATTTGGCGGCTCTGCCATACCCTCAGCAAAGAGGGCTTCATCGTTTGCGCAGGCGAAAACAACCGCATGGCGCTCGGTTTGCCTGCGCTGGCTTTGGGCTATGCAGCCCTAGTGCGGCAGTCGCTGCCGAAAATTGCCCTGCCGCATATGCAGGCGCTCACCGACAGCCTGCGTGTGGGTATGTCGCTGGCCGTTCGCGACGGCCTGTCGATGCTGTACATACAGCGCACACATGGTGACTTCGTGTACATGAACGACCCCGTGGGCGCCCGGCGCCCTTTCGCCACCGCGCCGACCGGCTGGGCTTGCTTCGCCGCTTACGACACGAATGAGCGCAACGAAGTCCTTGAGGCCCTTGAGCATCATGACCCTAATGCAATGCCCAGCGTGCGCGCCCTGCTCGACCAGGCGTGTACGCAGTATGCGCAGCATGGGTTCATCACCAGCATTGGCGTGATCCACGAGCACCTCAATGCGGTGGCAGTACCCATCCGCTCATTGCGCAGTGGCACTGTCTACGCGCTTTCCGCATCGGGCCTTGCTGCAGAGTGGCCAGAAGAAAGACTCATGGCCGAGGGCCGTCAGCTGGTCGAGTTGGCCAGACAACTTGCAGTCGCGGCCGACTGAAGCAGCCTTTTGTTCATCACCTAAGGAGTTATCAATGTCAGCGATCAAACCCCTGATCCTCGTTACCGGGGCCACAGGTGCACAAGGCGGCGCCACTGCCCGAGCGCTGCTCGCAGAGCATTTTCGCGTGCGCTTTCTGACGCGCAATCCTGACTCGCCAGCGGCTGTAGCCCTGGTCGCCGCTGGCGCTGAAGCCGTGGCGGGTGACATGGAGGATGCAGCCTCGTTAGCGAGCGCCGTCGCAGGTGCATCGGGCGTATTTTCGGTCCAGATACCCGATGCTGCCGGAACAGATGCAGAGCGCCGTCATGGATTTGCATTGATTGAAGCTGCCAAAGCCGCTGGAGTGACCCATTTCGTTCACACTTCGGTCTGCGAAGCGGGCAAGCACACCGCATTTCCACGCTGGGGCAATGATTACTGGTGGCAAAAGTACTGGACCGACAAATGGGACGTAGAAGAGGCCGTACGCAGCGCCGGCTTCAACCATTGGACGGTATTGAAGCCAGCTTTCATGATGGACAACTTCGCTCAGCCCAAAGCCCGCTACATGTTCCCGCACTTACAGCAAGGTCAGATCATCACGGCCCTGGGCCCCGCGACACGTATGCAGCTTGTCGCAGCTGACGACGTCGGCAGGCTTGCTCACGCCGCCTTCAAGGATCCGCAGCATTTTTCGGGTAAAAACATCGACCTGGCGGTTGAAGCACTCACCATGGAAGAGGTGGCAGACGCACTGTCACAGGCGCTGGGCAAACCTGTGTCAGCCCAGTCCGTGAGCCCTGGGCAGGCGGTCGAGGCCGGGTTGTTCGCCGGGTGGGTGCGTTCCCAGGAGTGGACGAACGAAGTGGGCTATCGCGCAGATATCCCGGCGCTCACTCAAGCACTGGGCGATCGCGGCATCGTGCTGACGCCCTTCGCCACCTGGATTGAGCGCCACGCTGCAGAGATCCAGATCGACGCATGACCGACATCGCTCGTGGTTCACCAACAATAAGAGTACAACCATGACCAATCTCTACGACCTTCCCGAAGACATCCAGGTCACCGCCGAGGGCGGCCTACGCATCATTACGCTTAACCGGCCAGACCACCTGAACGCGTCTACTACCGAGATGCTGTTCTCTTACCCCAAGCTTTTTCGTGCCCTGGCCGAGGACCCTGAGGCCAGGGTCGCCATTCTGACTGGCGCAGGGCGTGCGTTCAGCGCAGGCGGCGACATGAATCACTTCGTCAAGACGCTGGACGACACCGACTTCGCCCGCAGTGTGCAGGAGAACGCACGCCGTACCATCCACAGCTTCATCGACCTGCCGATACCGATCATCGCCGCCGTCAATGGGCCGGCCGTTGGCTGGGGGGCGACGATGGCCACCTTGTGCGACATTGTGCTGATATCTGAAACAGCATTTGTGGCCGAGCCCCACATCAATATCGGGCTGGTGGTGGGTGACGGTATCTCAGTATCGTGGCCGCTTTACACCAGCCTGCTACGCGCCAAGGAGCTGATTTTCACGGGTGACCGGATCACTCCACAGCAGGCGGTGGAATTCGGCCTGGCCAATCGCGTGGTAGCGCCTGACAAATTGCTTGAGGAGGCACGGGCATTGGCCGCAAAGCTGCTCAAGCAACCGACCCAAGCGCTGCGCGAGACCAAAAAGCTGATGAACCTGCACCTGCATAACAGCGCAGCACAAGTGCTCGACGCCACACTTGGCCGCCAGTTGGCCGCCACCGTCAGCCCTGAACACCACGCAATCGCTACCCAGTTCATCGAGCAACAAAAACTCAAGCAGAGTTAAAGCCAATAACCTGCACTGCAAATAAAACGCCCCCGGAGACAAGCTCCAGGGGCGTTTTCGTAACCCGTAGAACCTATGTCCGCGGGGTAACCAAGCGTATTTCGGATTGCGGGGCTACCCCATCGACGGGGATCTGGAGCGCAAGCCGACGCTGAACCGCTTCGGCTTCGGCGATAATGGTCTTGATCAATTCGGCGATGGTGGGCAAGTCGTGAACCAAGCCAACCGACTGGCCCGAAGCGGTCATGCCTTTATCCAGGTCGCCGGTAGACATGGTCAAGCCATGCATCTGCAGCATCTTGGACATGCGCATCATTGACTCGATCTGGCGCGGGCCCAGCGACAGTGTGTGCTTGACGAGCTTTAGCCAAGGCGTGTTGAGCTCTTTGGCGATGGTGAATGAGTTGAGGAAGATCTCCCAGATATTCAACATCTTCGCATTGACCATACGCTCGGCAGCTGCCGTTTTCATCTGGCGGCAGGGGATGCCATCGAATCGGTCCGAGAAGATGGTGTCCTGCACATCCAGCTCCAAGGCTTTGTTCTTGAAGTTGGCATGCATTGGGCCTTCCTGGGTAACCCAGAACCGGGTACCCATTGATACCCCCGAGGCGCCGAGCGCCAGGGCCCCCACCAAACCGGCACCGTTGGCTACGCCACCTGCGGCAATGATGGGAATGCTTAGAAGTTCAGCCAAGCGAGGGATCAGCACGAAGCTGCCGATTTCCCCCGCATGCCCGGCGGCCTCATAGCCTGCTGCAATCACCGCATCGCAACCGTGCGCTTCTGCCCGCTGCGCCAGTCTGACATCACTGACCGATGCCATGACCTTACCACCGTAGGCATGCGCGGCCTTGACGATCCAGTCGCCCTTGCCCATCGAGTAATTGATGACGGGCACACCTTCCTCGAGCATCACCTTCGCGTTAGCCATACCGTTAGGCAGCGCAAGTGGCGCGTTGGCGCCAAAGGGTTTATCAGTCAAGGTGCGAATTTCCCGAATGGCGGCGCGCGTCACTTCGGGGGGATTGGAGCCCGCACCGTACACCCCAAGGCCGCCAGCATTCGAGACAGCCGCAACCATATTCGGAAACGCGACCCTGCCCATCCCCGCGTTAAGTAACGGGTATTGGATGCCGAACAGTTCGGTAATCGCAGTTTTCATTATCTGAGTCCTTGGACGCTGGCCTGGACCAAGCGTTATTGTTGGGTTTTCAAGGATTACGAGTAAGCGGGCTCGTCCCACCAAGGGAAGTAGTCCGGCATGTCTTCAGACACCGTGCAGGCGAACTCCGGCAGGCGTTTCTCCATAAACGACTGCACACCTTCCTTGGCATCCGGGCTGCGGCCTCGGGTGCAGATGCCCCGGCTTTCAATACGGTGGGCTTCCATGGGGTGAGACATGCCGAGGCTGCGCCAGGCCATCTGCCGCATCAGTGCGATTGAGACCGGGGCGGTGTTATCGGCAATCTCCCGGGCGATTTCGTAGGCCCGCGGCAGTAGCTGTTCATGCGCTACAACTTCACTCACCAGGCCACCCGCCTTGAGTTCATTGGCCGGCATGACACGCCCGCTGTAACTCCACTCAAGCGCCTTGGTAATGCCTACGATACGCGGCAGGAACCAGGACGAGCAGCATTCGAACACGATACCTCGACGGGCATAGACGAAGCCCAGTCTCGCCTTCTCGCTTGCAATGCGGATGTCCATTGGCAGCAGCATGGATGCCCCAATGCCCACGCCAGCACCGTTGATGGCGCCGATCACCGGTTTGAGGCTGTCAAAGATGCGCAGCGCAAGCCTGCCGCCGCCATCTCGCGCCGACTCTTTGCTGTAGTCGAACGAGCCGTCGGGGCGAATCGGCGTATCTTTGTCAGCGCTGCCATTCTTGTCCTTGTCAAAGATGTCAGCGCCTTTGGAAAGATCGGCGCCACCGCAAAAACCTTTGCCCTCCCCCGTCACCACGACGACGCGTACCGCGTCATCCCGGTCAGTCTCATCAAATAGCGCAATGAGCTCGTTCATCATCAGCGAGTTCATTGCGTTAAACACCTCAGGACGGTTAAGCGTCACCGTGGCGATACCGTTTTCGACCTGGTAGCGGATAGTTTCGTAAGTCACAGTTCCATCTCCTCATTGACGGCGTATCACCGCCGCCAGCTTGCAGTACCCAGGGAAACCGCAGCCTCAGGGCGCGGTTACTTGTAAGAGAAATTTGGCGCGCGCTTCTCGAAGAACGCCTTTTGCTTCTCTACTTTGTCTTCGGTGGACTGTGCTACGTAAACCCCTCGACCCTCGAACTCGATGGCCTGCTCCAGGCTGCCCGCATTCATGTTGTGCCATAGCGATTGCTTGGTCACCCAAATGCCCATCGGCACGTTGACCACGATATTCTTGGCAATTTCCAGGCAGGCATCCTGAAGTTCTTCATCGGGTACTGCCCTGAGCACCATGCCAATACGTTCGGCTTCTTCGGCCAGTACTGGCCGCGCGGTCAACAGAATCTCCGCTGCACGCTGTGCGCCAACCGCACGGGGCAGCAGGTAGCTGATACCCAGCTCGGCACCCGACCCGGCGTTGTGAATGGCATTGACAAACTTGGCAGATCTAGCCGCCAGAGTGATGTCGGCCGCCAGTGGGAATGCCAGTGCCATGCCTGCCACGGTGCCGTTGACGCCACAGATGATCGGTTGCGGCAAGTTGCGCATCAACACGGGCAGCGAAGCGATCACATCGATCGTATAGCGTGAATAGAACGGCTTACCCACGCCCTCCGGTACCCAGTCAGCCTTACCTGGGTTTTTCAGATCATGGCCAGTACAGAAATGGCGGTTACCCGCTGCGGTCAGGATCACGACCCGGACTGTAGGGTCGTATTTGATCTGCTTGAAAAGGTCCGCAAGCTCGGTATACATCTCGAACTGGAAGGCATTGGTAGCATCAGGTCGGTTGATGGTGATGCGTTTGACGCCTTCGATCGGCTCGTCAATCAGGAAGTTGTCACTCATCATTCTGCTCCTTTCTCACCATTCAACCAGTGTGCTTTGACCATGCCATCGCCGTAAGGCTCGTCGCGCTTTTTCAGGGCGTCTTTCAGGCCCAGGTCTGCCATGTCCGCCTTGAATTGTGTGCGGCGTGGACCTTGGGTCAGGTGGGCTCGGGCATCCATCTCCGCCGCGAAACGTTGCAAGGTTCTAGCACCCTGCAGTTCAAGTGCAGTGTTGACGATACGCTTGTGCGCCGATAGCAGTTCGGCGTCGACGAAACTGATACGCCGCGCCAGCTCATCGACGGCGCTGTCCAGTTGCTCTACCGGTACGGCATCGAGCACCAGACCAATGCGAGCAGCTTCACGCCCCCACAGGTTGTCGCCGGTCATCAACATACGCTTCGCCCACTGCGGACCTACGTGGTACACCCACATTTGCACAGGCGGCGTGCCATTGGCACGGGCTGCCGGGAAGCCGATCTTGGCGTTTTCCGCACAAATCACGAAGTCGCACATGAGTGCCAAATCGGTACCACCTGCCAAGCAGTTACCTTGCACCTTCGCGATGACCGGCTTGTGCATGTCGAACAGCACCATGTTCAGCTTCTGTGTCTGCTCAAGGTTCCAGCAATCGTCATCGATGGTCTTGTTCGTGGTGCGGTAACGCGTTTGATCCCACGGCGGCGTACCGCCTTCGAAACCCGCATAGGCACCTGCCAGGTCATAGCCAGCGCAGAAGTCTTTACCCGCGCCTTCAAGAATGACCACGGTGACATCATTACGGTCATCGGCCTCGAGCAAGGCATCGCGCAGCTCAGTGAGCATCGCGGGATGCAAAGCGTTGCGTTTTTCGGGACGATTCAGGGTGATGCGGGCAATTCGGTTCTCAACGCTGAACAGTAGGTATTCAGTGCTACGGAGGTGCTTATTCATATTATCTCCATGCGTCTTTGTGAACGATGGTCGATAATATAAACGATAGAACGTGATGGTCAAGCTGATCTAAGACCGGGCTGGGGCCCAGTGCGGACCACAGCCGGAACCTATTCCTCGCCGCCCCCGCAGCCTGCTCAGCGGCGCCTTCTCATGCTGGGTGGTTATCGACAACCAGCGGCGCGCTCAAACAGCCGAGCAGCTATCACTGCCCCGGCTTCGTTGGATTCTCGAGGCAGGTCCATATCCGTCACATTCATTACGTCATCAAAACCGTCGAGCAGCGCTTCGGCGGAGTCGAACGCCCTGCCCCGAGTCTGACCTACGACCACCCTGGAAAGATGCTGACCCACGCTGTGGAAAAGCTCTCCATTGACTGGGCATGACCGGTGGGCGAAAAGCGCAACGGATTCGGCAACGTAGTCAACCGCCATCATTTCAGCCAGGCCCTCAGGCACGTTTTGCCCTTCCCAAGCGCGCGTTGCCGCTACTGGGGCAACACAGTTGACGCGAATATCATATTCTTCACCCTCACTGGCCAGGTATTTGGCGAACCCGGACATTGATGACTTGGCCAGCGAGTAAGCGGGCATGCCCTTTCTTCCCCACAACCCTGCAGCGGAGTTGATCAGCACGACTCGCGCGTGGCCCTGTTCACGAAAAACAGGCCAGCACTGACGCGCAAGTTCCCAGCTGCCGACGGCATTCACGCGCAGGCTCGTGCTGAAGCCCTCCTCGGTTGCTTGTTCAAGGGAAGTCATGGGCATGACAGGACTTGCGTTGTGCACCACTATATGGACCCCGCCGAGTTGCACCGCGGCTTTGACCACTTCTGCTACGCCCTGGGCACTGCCGATGTCGGCAACCACGGGCACTGCAACACCACCCGCCGCCCGAATTTCCTCAACTACAGCCTCGGCGGGCCCTCGGTCACCGCCTTGATCGCCCGTCAAAGCGCAACCGAGGTCATTGACGACTACCGCGGCCCCCCGAGCAGCGAGGTTCAACGCGATAGCTCGCCCCAACCCACGACCAGCCCCTGAAACTATTGCTACCTCACCGTCAAACCGAAGATTCGTGCTGCTCATTGTTGTTGTTCTCCGACCGTTGAATACGAGCATTTTTCACATGAACAAGCGGAAGCTATTCGCATAGCAAATTATAATTTTGCATAGTGGATAACAACCACAATAGATCGTGTGCTGCTTGCAATCAATGACGATTGTGTTCTGCCTCACGCGCAATAAAGTCAGGGGTGATCCAATGGGACGGTGTTTTCAGAAGCTTCAAAGCACGCAGCTACCCGCGCAGCACCTTCACCTCGCCTTGCTTGCCATTCGTTTCGCGCAGGTACTCCTGCAGCGAGTCGTCCATCGCCTGCATCCAGCGGGTATGGTGTGGTACCGCTTGGGTGCCGGTGATCACCGAGCGGTACGATTTGTCGCGGTAGCCCATGATGTCGTGCTTCTTGTCGGTCTTCCATTGCAGGAAGATGCGGTTGACCGCATCGATGTCGAAGCGCGGGTAATCCGTCTGCTCGATCAGGTGCTTGATGTATCGGCCCTGGAATTCATACATCGAAGCAGTGGTTGCCAGCTGCTCCTCATCCTCGCGCCAGCGCGCGCTGTCGGCCTGCATGCACGCCTTGGTCGGCAGCTTGATGCGCCCCAGCATGTAGTCGCGAGCAAACCAGGCTTGCGCATCGAACAGGTTGAAGCTGTACCAGAGGTCCTGCATGCCCAGGTAGAGCAACTGCGGGTTCTGCTCCCACACCACGCCTTGGTACAGCCCGGCAGGCCACAGGCGGTTGTTGGTCTTGAGGGTGAGTTCATCGGGCAGGAACGGGAAGTGATGCTGGTAGCCCGTGCACAGGATGATCGCATCTACGCGCTTGTTCGAGCCATCGGCGAAAAACGCCAGGTCGTTTTCGACGCGCATCAGTTGCGGGCGCTCTTCCCAGCCCTTGGGCCATTTGTAGCCCATCGGTTGGGTACGGTAAGCCGTGGTGATCGAGCGCGCGCCGTACTTGTAGCACTGCGAGCCGATGTCTTCGGCCGAGTAGCTGCTGCCGACAATGAGCAGGTCCTGGCCGTTGAATTCCATCGCTTCGCGGAAGTCGTGGGCGTGCAGGATACGGCCGGTGAAACGCTCGAACCCTTCAAACTCCGGCACGTGCGGGGTAGAGAAGTGCCCGCTGGCCACCACCACGTAATCGAACACCTGCTCGATGCCAAGCCCCGCGCTGTAGTCGTGGGCGCTGACGGTGAACTCGCGGGTGTTTTCATCAAAGCTGACGTTCTTGACCGCAGTATTGAAGCGAATGTAGTCACGCACCCCGGCCTTCTTCACGCGGCCTTGGATGTAGTCCCACAGCACCTCGCGCGGCGGGTACGAGGAAATCGGCCTGCCAAAGTGCTCATCGAAGCTGTAGTCGGCGAACTCCAGGCATTCCTTGGGGCCGTTGGACCACAGGTAGCGGTACATGCTGCCGTGCACCGGCTCGCCATGCTGGTCGAGGCCGGTGCGCCAGGTGTAGTTCCACATACCGCCCCAGTCGGCCTGCTTTTCGAAGCATACGATTTCGGGCATGGGTGCGCCTTGGGCATGGGCGGATTGGAAGGCACGCAGTTGCGCAAGGCCGGACGGGCCGGCACCGATGATAGCGACACGAAGAGTCATAGTGATTCCTGAACAGTTGAACGCTGAAAAAATGCAAAGGCTCCCCAACCCCAAACGGCAAAAGACCGGGGGTGATAGAGAATTCAGGCGCTACGGTGCAGGTGGAGGGACGGGGCGTTTGCGCATCTGGGTCAGCAGGAGCTTGACCGGAGGGATCGACAACACGTGGTACAGGCTCGAAAGCGGAGAGAGGGTCATGGGGGCTGGCCCGTATCCATCTGCGCTGGACGCGAAATGGGGGCCTGAGGGGGAGAAGATACGTGTGATCTCGTGCATGGGGGCTGAAATGGCCTCTTTTCTTTATGGTTTCTTTTTTATCTATAACGGATGGGGGTGGGGATAGCAAGGTTTGCGGCCTTGGCCGCAGCAGACACGGCAGCACGAAATACGGCCTTTCCTGACCCCCCTCCGGTGCTCGCCTCATCGCAATGACGAAAAAAAACTTGCAGAGACAAACTACGACAAATAGAGTCGTAGTTATTCGAGGCACACCAATCGTGTGGTCGAAGCCACCTTTTCATCCCCCGACCTTTGCGGAGCACCTGCATGAAATCCAACATCCTGATCATCGGTGCCGGCTTTGCCGGTGTGTGGAGCGCCCTGAGCGCCGCCCGGCTACTCGACCAGGCCCAGCGCGACGACCTGAGCATCAGCGTGCTAGCGCCGCAAGCGGAACTGCACATTCGCCCGCGCTTCTACGAGGCCAACGCACACACGTTGAAGGCCCCCGTAGGTGAGCTGTTCAATGCGGTGGGCGTGCACTTCATCACCGGTAACGCCGAAGCCATCGATGCCGGTGCGCGCACCGTGAGCTACATCGACAGCCAAGGCCAGCGCCAGCAGATCAGCTACGATCGCCTCATCCTCGCCGCTGGCAGTCAGGTCGCACGCCCGGCAGTCCCGGGCCTGGCCGAGCACACCTTCGACGTCGACAAGATGGCGTCGGCCGTACGCCTCGAGCAGCATCTGACAAGCCTGGCCGCCCTGCCCGCTTCACCTGCCCGCAATACCGTGGTGGTCTGCGGCGGTGGTTTCACCGGCATCGAAACGGCCACCGAAATGCCCGCCCGGCTGCGCGCCATCCTCGCAGACGCCGATGTGCGGGTGCTGCTGGTAGACCGTGGCGCCAGCATCGGCGCGGCATTGGGGGCAGGCATCAAGCCGTCGATTGTGGCCGCCTCGCGGGTTGCCGGCGTCCAATGGCTGACCGGCACCTCGGTGGTGGCTGTCGATGCCGGTGGCGTAACCCTGGACAACGGCGAATACATCGCCAGCAACACCGTGATCTGGACCGTCGGCGTCAAGGCCAGCCCGTTGACCGCGCAGGTTGCCGGCGAGCGGGACAACTTCGGCCGGCTCAAGGTCGACGGGCACCTCAAGGTCATTGGCCAGGACCACATCTATGCGACCGGCGATACCGCCTGGGCTGCTGTCGACGACATTGGCAACCACGCCCTGATGACCTGCCAGCACGCCATCCCGATGGGTCGCCACAGTGGCAACAACGCCATGGCCGACCTGCTTGGGGTGGCACCAGTGGTGTACCGCCAACCCAAGTACGTCACCTGCCTCGACCTGGGTGAGTGGGGGGCGGCGTACAGCGAAGGTTGGGAGCGAGCATTGAAACTGCAAGGCCAGGAGGGCAAGGAACTGAAGCGTCAGATCAACTCGGTGTGGATCTACCCGCCGGCAGCCGACCGCGCCTTGGCCCTGGCTGCTGCCGACCCGATGATTGCAATCGCTTGATGTGAAGAACCTGACAAAACCGTCAAAAAATGACGGTTTTGTCAATTATCCCGTTACATTGAATGACTGTTCAACAATGATGGCCATATGGCATCATTTAAAGAAAAACCATGCAAGAGGGTGAGAAAAATCTACTAACCCGCAGTGCATCAAGAGCCTGGCGCCACCTCGGTGTCCTGGCTTTGCGGCCAGCTCCTGACGCCTGCAGCCACCGTCAAGGAGCATTCCATGCAGTTACGGAATTTGAAGATCGGCATTCGCGCTGCCGGCGTATTCGCCCTGTTGGGCATCCTGGTCCTGGTCATGGGCCTTACCGCACTTTACGAAACCCGCCAGATGGACGAGGCCACCGACGAAATCCGAGTCACCTGGATGCCCGCCGTGGTAGCGCTGGGTGAGATCAGCAGCAACCTCGGGCGCGCCCGCGCCGTCACCCTGCGCGCCGCACTGGACGACAACCCCGCCGAACGTTCTCGCAACCTGCAGATGCTCGATGGCATCAATGCCGAGCTCAAGGACGGCTTGAAAGACTACGCCGACACCATCATCGCCGCCGACGACAGCGCCCTGTTCAACACCTTCGATGAGGCGCACCGACAGTACCTGGACCTGCAGGTGCGCGTGCTGCAGGACATTGCCGCAGGCCGCATGGACGAGGCCAAGCAGCAGATAAGCGGCCCGCTCACGCAGCGCGCCGACACCATGATGAAGGCCATGACCGCGCTGATCGCCTATAACAGCAAAGGTGCCGAAGAGGCCTCGCAGCGCAGCAGCGATGTGGCCGACGAAGCGTTCACTGCCATCATCGTCTCATTGCTGGTGATCATGTTTGCCCTGGCCGCCATTGCCACCGTGCTCACCCGCAGCATCGTGGTGCCGCTGGCCGATGCCGTGGCTGTCGCCGAACGCGTAGCCACCGGCGACCTCACACGCGAAATCAGCGTTACCGGCCGCGACGAGCCCGCCATGCTGTTGCGCGCCCTGGGCCGCATGCAGGGAAGCCTGCGTGACACCTTGCGCAAGATCGCTGCGTCGTCCGACCAGCTGGCTTCGGCCTCGGAAGAACTGCACACGGTCACCGAAGACACCAGCCGCGGGCTGCACCAGCAGAGTGCCGAAATCGACCAGGCCGCCACGGCCGTCAACCAGATGACCGCTGCGGTCGAGGAAGTGGCCAACAATGCGGTCAGCACCGCCGATGCCTCGAAAGGCGCCGACCAGACCACCCGCGATGGCCGTGACCGGGTCAACCAGGCACTGGCCTCCATCCAGCACCTGGTGGCCGACGTGACAGGTACCTCGACCGAAATCGAACAGCTGGCCAGCAATGCCAATGAGATCAGCCGCGTGCTGGATGTGATCGGCGCAATTGCCGGGCAGACCAACCTGCTGGCACTGAACGCCGCCATCGAGGCCGCGCGCGCCGGCGAGGCGGGCCGTGGCTTTGCCGTGGTCGCCGACGAAGTCCGCGCCCTCGCCCACCGCACCCAGCAATCGACCGCAGAGATCGAGCAGATGATCGCCGGTATCCAGAACGGTACCGAGCGGGCCGTGACGGCGATGCACAGCAGCCAGGGGCGTGCGACGGGCACGCTGGAAGTGGCCCAGGGCGCCGGTCAGGCATTGGAAGTGATTGCCGAGGCGATTGCTTCGATCAACCAGCGTAACCTGGTGATTGCCAGCGCTTCGGAGGAGCAGGCGCAGGTGGCGCGTGAAGTCGACCGCAATTTGGTGAACATTCGCGACTTGGCGATGCAGACGTCGGCGGGGGCCAACCAGACGAGCGCGGCGGCACAGGACCTGTCGCGGTTGGCGGTGGATTTGAACGGCATGGTGGCGCAGTTCAAGGTTTGATCCAAAACAGCTGGGGCCGCCTTGCGGCCCATTCGCAGCACAAGGCTGCTCCTACAAAGAACCGCGTACGCCCTGTAGGAGCGGCCTCGTGTCGCGAAAGGGCAGCAAAGCGGCCACTGTTACCGCAACATCAATCTGTCAGTCGTTGACACTCACAACCCGCCCCGCCTGCTCGGCAGCCTTGCCGCGAGTCGCCAGGCAGTAATACAGCGGCACCGTCACCAGCAGCCCGAACAGCCAGGACAAGTCCGCCCCTTCGACAATGTTCGAATACGGCCCCACATACAGCGAAGTATTGGCAAACGGCAGCTGCACCAGGATGCCGCAGGCATAGGCAATGATGGCGTGATGGTTGAAACGGCCATAGATACCGCCGTCGGCACTGAAGATCGACGCAATGTCGTACTGGCCCTTCTTGATCAGGTAGAAGTCGATCAGGTTGATCGAAGCCCACGGTACCAGCACAAGCAGCAGCGCCAGGATCAGGCCGATGAACTGGCCGATGAAGTCCGCCGAGGCGTTCAGTGCAACCATCCCGCAGCCCACCAGAATCACCGTGGCCAGCATCACCCGCACCTTGATGCTCGGCGTCCATTCGGCGATGAAGGTCTGGATCGCGGTGACGATCGACAGCACCGCGCCATACAGGTTGAGGGCGTTGTGGCTGATGATGTTGAGTAGGAACAGCACCATCAGAATCGGGCCCAGCCAGCCGGTGGCCTGCTTGACCGCGTCCATGGCGTCGGTACCTTCCGGCACGCACAGCACCGCCACGGCACCAAAGCTGAAGCATAGGATCGTGCCCAGGGTCGCGCCGAAGTAAGTGGCCCAGAACGGCCTGGCAATGCCCACTTCACGCGGCAGGTAACGCGAATAGTCGGACGTGTACGGCGAGAAGCTGATCTGCCAGATGGTGCCCAGCGACACCGTGGCGATAAAGCCCGACAGGTTGAATGCACCACGGCTGAAGAAGTCGGCCGGCAGCTCCTGGGCGAACATCATGATGAAGCCCGCCAGCAGCGCGGACCCCATCACCCAGGTACCGATGCGGTTCAGGACATGGATGAAGCGGTAGCCGATCACGCCAATGGCAGTGGCGCTCAGGGCACCGATCACGATCGCACCCGGCATCGGCATGCTCGGGGCAATGCCGTGAATGGTCTTGCCCGCCAGCACGATATTGGAAATAAAGAAGCCGACATAGATCAGCGCGGTGAAGAACACGATCAGCAACGCGCCGTAGCGGCCGAACTGGCCACGGCTTTGCACCATCTGTGGAATGCCCAGCTGCGGTCCCTGCGCAGAGGCCAGGGCGATGACCACGCCCCCGACCAGATGGCCCAGCACAATGGCGATCAGCCCCCACAACAGGTTCAGGTGGAACACCTGGACCACCATGGCGCCGGTAACGATAGGCAATGGCGCAATGTTGGTACTGAACCAGAGGGTGAACAGGTCGCGCGCCTTCCCGTGGCGCTCGGCAGGCGGAACGTAATCGACCGTGTGATTCTCGACAAACTGGTGTTGCGATGACGGTTGGGACATAGGATTCAGCTCGAAAGGTCGTTTTTATCTTTGTAAGGAAACCGCATCTAGGCGGCCTCTCAGCTGCGGACCATATTATGGTATTCCAAACTTTTGACAACACTGATCCGCACGAAAAAGCGTCCACTGATCTGCTTTGGAAACCCCTGCGACAAACCGCCTCACCGCTCTAAGCCACGTTCCACGTGGCTTAGAGCCGTTCATCGCGCAATACCCTTGCTTGAAAATTCCGCTTGCAAAATAGGTATTACGGTATACCATCAGACACATCAACGATAAAAACCGCGGACCACCGCAGCCTTTTAGAGGTACTCCCGATGATCGACGCAACCGTCTACAAGCACGTCCTGGGCTCCTTCCCGTCCGGCGTTACCGTCATCACCACCCTGGACGACGACGGCTCGGTTGTCGGCCTGACCGCCAGCGCCTTCTCCTCCCTGTCGATGGACCCGCCGCTGGTGCTGTTCTGCCCCAACTACACCTCCGACTCCTACCCGGTGCTCATCAAGCAGAAGCGCTTTGCCATTCACCTGCTGTCCGGTGAACAGCAAGCCGAAGCCTATGCGTTTGCCAAGAAGGGCAAGGACAAGGCCAGCGGTATCGAGTGGTCCATGAGCCAACTGGGCAACCCGATCCTGGCCGGCGCCACCGCCGTTATCGAATGCGAACTGTGGCGTGAATATGAAGGTGGCGACCACGCCATCATGGTCGGCAAGGTGCATAACCTGATCGTGCCCGAAGAAGCGCCACGGCCGATGGTGTACTGCCGCGGCAAGATGGCCAGCCTGCCGGCCTTTGCCTGAAGCCTATTCTGAATCGTGACCACTGGTGCCCACCCTGCCAGGCGCCAGCCCCTTTCAAGCGTTGAGGAAAGCCCCATGAAATTTTCGTTGTTCGTACACATGGAACGTTGGGATGAACAGGTCAGCCACCGCCAGTTGTTCGAAGACCTGACCGAACTGACCCTGATGGCCGAAAACGGCGGTTTCAGCACGGTATGGATTGGCGAGCACCACGCCATGGAGTACACCATTTCGCCAAGCCCGATGCCGCTGCTGGCCTACCTGGCCGCGCGCACCGAGAAGATCCGCCTGGGCGCCGGCACCATCATCGCGCCGTTCTGGAACCCGATCCGCGTCGCCGGCGAATGCGCCCTGCTCGACGTAATCAGCAATGGCCGCATGGAAGTGGGCCTGGCCCGTGGCGCCTACCAGTTCGAGTTCGACCGCATGGCCAATGGCATGCCGGCCACCGACGGCGGCAAGGCGCTGCGCGAGATGGTGCCGGTGGTACGCAAGTTGTGGGAAGGCGACTACGCCCATGACGGCGAAGTCTACAAGTTCCCCACCTCCACCAGCGTGCCGAAGCCGTTCAACGCAACGCCGCCGATGTGGATCGCTGCCCGCGACCCGGACTCGCACAACTTCGCCGTGGCCAACGGCTGCAATGTCATGGTCACCCCGCTGATGAAGGGTGACGAAGAAGTGCTCGACCTGAAGAACAAGTTCCAGGCCGCCCTGGACAACAACCCGGACGTGCCGCGCCCACAACTGATGGTGCTGCGCCACACCCACGTGCACAGCCCGGCCGAGCCAGATGGCTGGAAAATCGGCGCCCAGGCCATTTCGCGCTTCTACCGGACGTTCGATGCCTGGTTCGGCAACAAGACCGTACCGGTCAACGGCTTTCTGGAGCCGAGCCCGGAATCGAAGTTTGCCGAAGTGCCGGCATTCCAGCTGGAGAACATCCGCAAGAACACCATGATCGGCACCCCGGAAGAAATCATCGCGCGCATCAAGTACTACCAGGAGCTCGGCGTCGACGAGTTCAGCTTCTGGTGCGACAACAGCCTGCCCCACGCCGAAAAGAAGAAGTCGCTGGAGCTGTTCATCAAGGAAGTGGTGCCGGCGTTCGCCTGAATTCCCATTGCCTGAATCATTGCGGGACGCGCCCGCTCCCGTGGGCCCCTTCGGCCTGCGTGAGCGGGCTTTTTTTTGAAACCTGTGCAGTCCCTGTGGGAGCGGGCAAGCCCGCGAAGAGGCCAGTACAGACAGCAGAGAAATCAAGGCATCAGGCCACCTTTCGTCCCCCCACCGAGAGAAATTTCCAGACACCTCTTGCACAACAAATATTATGGTATACCATCAGACAACAAGAGCTGATAACCCTCACCAGGAGCCACCCATGAGTTTCGAAATCCGCAAGATCGTCACCTACTCCGAAGAGACCCGCATCGAAGGCGGCAAGGCCACCGACAAGCCGGTGACCATGGTCGGCCTGGCCGTGGTGATCAAGAACCCATGGGCCGGTCGCGGTTTCGTTGAAGATCTGAAGCCCGAAATCCGCGCCAACTGCTCGGAGCTGGGTGCACTGATGGTCGAGCGCCTCACCGCTGCCATCGGCGGTGCCGACAAGATCGAAGCCTACGGTAAAGCTGCCGTGGTCGGCGCCGACGGCGAGATCGAGCATGCCTCGGCCGTGATCCACACCCTGCGCTTCGGCAACCACTACCGCGAAGCGGTCCAGGCCAAGAGCTACCTGAGCTTCACCAACAAGCGCGGCGGCCCTGGCACTTCGATCCAGATCCCGATGATGCAGAAGGACGACGAAGGCCTGCGTTCGCACTACATCACCCTGGAAATGCAGATCGAAGACGCCCCGCGCGCCGATGAAATCGTCGTGGTGCTGGGCGCTGCCGACGGTGGCCGCCTGCACCCGCGCATCGGCAACCGCTACATCGACCTGGAAGAACTGGCTGCCGAAAAAGCCAACGCTCAATAACAACAACCAAGACGGGCCGGGGCGTGGCGTGCTTTCCCGCCGTGCCCGACCTTCAAGGAGCGCCCTCCATGATTCAGCCTGTCGCTGAACGTACACCTGCCGGCACCAGCTACCTGTCCGTAGGCCAGGGCCAACCCGTGGTACTGATCCACGGCGTAGGCCTGAACAAGGAAATGTGGGGCGGTCAGATCGTTGGCCTGGCCAACGACTACCGTGTCATCGCCTACGACATGCTCGGCCATGGTCAAAGCCGCGTACCGGCTGCCGACACGCCACTGGAAGGCTACGCCGACCAGCTCGCCGAACTGCTCGACCACCTGCAAATTCAACAAGCGACCGTGATCGGCTTCTCCATGGGCGGGCTGGTTGCCCGTGCCTTTGCCCTTAACTACCCGCAGCGCCTGGCTGCACTGGTCGTGCTCAACAGCGTGTTCAACCGCACCCCCGAGCAAAGTGCCGGCGTGATCGCCCGCGCTGCCCAGGCGGCCGAGCTGGGCCCCGACGCCAACGTCGATGCTGCCCTCGACCGCTGGTTCAGCCGTGAATACAAGGCTGCCAACCCGGCGCAAGTCGCCGCCATTCGCCAAGTGCTGGCGAGCAACGACCCGCAGGGCTACCACACCACGTATTCGCTGTTTGCCACCCAGGACATGTACCGCGCCGGCGACCTGGGCAGCATCCAGGTGCCGACGCTGATCGCCACGGGCGAACTCGACTCGGGCTCCACACCGGCCATGACCCGCCAGCTCGCCGCCAGCATCCCGGGTGCGCACAGTGTGGTCCTCGCCGAGCAACGGCATATGATGCCGGTAGAAGCACCCCGTGAAGTCAACAAGATGCTGCTGGACTTCCTCGCGCAAGCCCGCACCCTCACCGAATCCGCCAAGGGGATTGTTGCATGACCCTCGTTCGTTTCCAGATGTGCATCGACGGCCAATGGCGCGATGCCCAGAGCGGCAAGACCTTCGACAGCCTCAACCCGGCCACCGCCCAGGCCTGGGCACAGCTTCCCGACGCTGACGAAACCGACGTCGAGCTGGCCGTGCAGGCCGCCCAGCGTGCCTTCGAAAGCAAGGAATGGCGCAGCATCACTGCCACCGCGCGTGGCAAGCTGCTGCGTCGCCTGGGTGACCTGATTACCGAGAACAAGGAACACCTGGCCCAGCTGGAAAGCCGTGACAACGGCAAGCTGATCCGCGAAACCCGCGGCCAGGTCGGCTACCTGCCAGAATTCTTCCACTACACCGCAGGCCTGGCCGACAAGCTTGAAGGCGGCACCCTGCCGCTGGATAAACCCGACCTGTTCGCCTACACCGTGCACGAGCCCATCGGCGTGGTGGCCGGGATCATCCCGTGGAACAGCCCGCTGTACCTCACCGCGATCAAGCTGGCCCCGGCCCTGGCTGCCGGCAATACCATCGTGCTCAAACCTTCCGAGCACGCCTCGGCGACCATCCTCGAGCTGGCCCGCCTGGCCCTCGAAGCCGGCTTCCCGGCTGGCGTGGTCAACGTGGTCACCGGCTACGGCCCAACCACCGGCGCAGCACTCAGCCGCCACCCGCTGGTGCGCAAGATCGCCTTCACCGGCGGCGCCGCTACAGCCCGCCATGTGGTGCGCAGCAGTGCCGAGAACTTTGCCAAGCTCTCCCTGGAGCTAGGCGGCAAGTCGCCGAACATCATCTTCGCCGACGCCGACCTGGACAGCGCCATCAACGGTGCAGTGGCCGGCATCTATGCCGCCTCCGGGCAAAGCTGCGTGGCCGGTTCGCGCCTGCTGGTGCAGGACGAGATCTTCGATGTGTTCGTCGAGCGCCTGATTGCCCGCGCCAAGCGCATCCGCATCGGCAACCCGCAAGACGACGCCAGCGAAATGGGCCCCATGGCCACCGCACAGCAGCTGGCCGTGGTCGAAGGCCTGGTGGCTGCGGCCAAGGCTGAAGGCGCCAAGTTGCACATGGGCGGCAAGCGTGCCGAGGTCGACGGTGACGGCTGGTTCTACGAGCCGACCCTGTTCGAGTGCGACAGCAACTCGATGACCATCATGCAGGAAGAAGTGTTCGGCCCGGTCGCTGCGGTCATCCGCTTCAAGACCGAAGAGGAAGCCCTGGCCATCGCCAATGACTCGCAGTTCGGCCTGGCAGCCGGCATCTGGACCCGCGACCTGGGCCGTGCCCATCGCCTGGCCCGCGACGTGCGCTCGGGGATCATCTGGGTCAACACCTACCGCGCCGTGTCGGCCATGGCGCCAATTGGTGGTTTCAAGAACAGCGGCTACGGCCGTGAGAGCGGCATCGATTCGGTGCTGGCCTATACCGAGCTGAAGACCGTGTGGATCAACCTGTCCACCGCGCCGATGCCCGACCCGTTCGTGATGCGCTAGGAGGAACACGAGATGATCGAACCCGGCATCTACAAAGACGTGATGGGCTCTTTCCCGTCCGGCGTCACGGTAGTCACCACCCTGGACGCCGACGGCGCCATTGTCGGCATCACCGCCAGCGCCTTCAGCGCGCTGTCGATCGACCCGGCGCTGGTACTGTTCTGCCCCAACTACGCCTCCGACACCTACCCGATCCTGCGTGACAGCAAGCAGTTCGCGATTCACCTGCTGTCCGCCGAGCAGACCGCCGAAGCCTATGCCTTTGCGGGCAAGGGCAAGGACAAGGCCAAGGGCGTCGAGTGGCACTTGAGCGAGCTGGGCAACCCGCTGCTGGCCAAGGCGACGGCGATCATCGAGTGCGAACTGTGGCGCGAGTATGACGGCGGTGACCACGCGATCATCGTCGGCGCAGTGAAGAACCTGGTGCTGCCGGCCGAGCCGGTGACGCCGATGGTTTATCACAAGGGCAAACTGGGCGCCCTGCCGCCCCTGGGCTGACCTTGAGACCGCCGGGGCTGCTTTGCTGCCCCCGTTCCCTTTTTTCTTCCGGAGTACGGCACATGAGTAACGAGAAGTACGACAAAGGCCTGGCCATCCGCACCCAGGTGCTGGGCGAGGATTACGTCAACCGCTCGATCCAGAACGCCGACGAGTTCACCAAGCCGTTGCAGGAGCTGGTCACCGAATACTGCTGGGGCCACGTCTGGGGCCGCGAAGGCTTGTCGCTCAAAGAGCGCAGCATGATAAACTTGGCCATGATTTCCGCGCTCAACAGGCCCCACGAGCTCAAGCTGCACATTCGCGGTGCATTGCGTAATGGCCTGAGCCGTGAACAGATTCGCGAAATTCTGCTCCAGGTCGGTATTTATTGCGGCGTACCCGCGGCGGTGGACAGTTTCCGCCTGGCCCGTGAAGCGTTTGCCGAAGCCGATGCGGAGTCAACCCGATAACAACGGGCTGTTCGAACCACTGCATGGAAAGCCTCGGTTCGGGGCGTTCCGCGATGTTGGCGCAACAGCCTCTTAAAGAGCGCACCTGATGAAACGCCAGCCACTCGACGACAGCTTCAAGGTCAACCGCAACCCCGTTACCCTGCGTGAAATCGTGCTAGACAAGCTGCGCGCGGCGATCATGAACTTCCACCTGCTCCCGGGCGACCGCCTGGTCGAGCGCGACCTCTGTGACCGCCTTGGCGTCAGCCGCACCTCGGTACGCGAAGCCCTGCGTCATCTGGAGTCTGAAGGCCTGGTGGAGTTTGCCGACGCCAAGGGCCCGCGCGTGGCCATCATCACCCTGGAAGACGCCCGCGACATCTACGAGCTGCGTTGCGTGCTCGAGGGCCTGATCGTGCAGCTGTTCACTCTCAACGCCAAGGCCAAGGACATTCGTGCCCTTGAACGTGCGTTGGAGGTCAACCGCGAAGCGCTGGAAGAAGGCGAGCTGCAACAGGTGCTGGATTCGGTACAAGGTTTCTACGATGTGCTGCTGGAAGGCTCCGGCAACCAGGTGGCGGCCCAGCAGCTGCGCCAGTTGCAGGCACGCATCAGCTACCTGCGGGCCACCTCGGTCTCGCAGGAAAACCGCCGTGGCGCCAGCAACCGCGAAATGGAAAAGATCGTCGAAGCCATCAAGGGCGGCGACCCGCTGGTGGCCCACCAGGCTTCGGTCGACCACGTCCGCGCTGCCGCCAAGGTGGCCCTGGACTACCTGCGCCAGAAGCAGGATGACAACCCCAAGGTGCGCGACATCGTCGAGCCCCTGGCCCTCAAGGAACCCCGCATAGGTCGCTGATCATGCCTACCGCCCCGCGCTATTGCCCGCACTGCACCACGGAACTGGCCCGGGGCGTTCCCACAGGCGACACCCACGAACGCCTGCACTGTACCGGCTGCGGCTACATCCACTACATCAACCCGAAGATCATCGCCGGCTGCATCATTGAGCGCGATGGCAAATACCTGTTGTGCCAGCGCGCCATCCCGCCACGCCCCGGCACCTGGACCTTGCCGGCCGGGTTCATGGAGGCTGGCGAAACCACCGAGCAGGCTGCGCTGCGCGAAGTCTGGGAAGAAAGCGGCGTGCGTGCCGACATCGTCTCGCCCTACTCCATCTTCAGCGTGCCGAAAATCAGCGAGGTGTACATCATCTTCCGCGCCAGCGTCACCGAAGAAACCGGGCAGTACGGGCCGGAGACCCTGGCGTACAAGTTCTTCGAACCCGACGAGATTCCGTGGGACGAGATCTACTACCCGGCAATCCGGCAGATTCTCGAGCGCTACATCCTTGAGCGGCAGGCTGGGGTGTATGGCATTTACATGGGCAATGATGACACCGGCAAGGTGCACTTCATTCGCTAGCACAGACCACCACAAAATACTCGCCAACCGTCTATTCTCGGTGCACCCTAAAGACCTTGAAATAAAGGACCGACAGAGCACATGGCGAAATGGCTAGACGGCGGCGGGCTGATGGCCGAACGCATCCGCAACCACGACTGGGCCAGTACCCCCCTGGGCCCACTGGAACATTGGCCCGATGCGCTGAAGACCACCATGGCCCTGTGCCTGGCCTCGCGCTTTCCGCAGGCCGTACTCTGGGGCCCTGACCTGCTCACCCTGCACAACGATGCCTTCACCCAGATTCTCGGGCGCAAGCCCCTGGCCCTTGGCATCCCCTTCCGCGAGGTGTGGCAGGAAGCCTGGGCCGACATTGGCAGCATGGCTGACCGTGCCCTGGCTGGCGAAGCGGTGTACATCGAAGACTTTCCGCTGATCATCGACCGCAACGGCGGCCCGGAGCGGGCCTATTTCACCTTCTGCTACAGCCCGATTCGCGGCCTTGATGGCGAGGTGCTGGGCATGATCGACACGGTCACCGAAACCACCACCAGCGTGCTCGCCAACAAGCGCCTCAACTTTCTCGACGCACTCGGCCGTGCCATAGCCGACGCCACCGCCGCGGACCAGATCCTGGACACCACCACGCGCATGATGGTCGAGCACCTGAGCCTTTCCAGTTGCGCGTATGCGGTGATGGACGCTGACGAGGACGGTTTTACCATCTGTGGCGACGCGGTGGCCCCCGGCTCGCCGAGGCTGGTGGGCCAGTACCAACTGCACGACTTCGGCCGTCTGGCACTCAGCCGCCTGCGCAGCGGCCTGCCGCTGGTGATCAACGACAACCTCAGTGAACTGGCCGCCGACGAAGCCGCCACCTTCCAGGCCATCGGCATTACCGCCACCATCTGCATGCCGCTGATCAAAGGCGGCCGCCTCATCGCGCTGATGGCGATCCATGACAACGCACCGCGCACATGGACACCCTACGAACAGGCGCTGATCAGCGAAGTGACCGAGCGTTGCTGGGCGCATATCCAGCGGGTTCAGGCCCATGCCGAAGTGCGTGAGGCCATGGCTGCACTGGAGGCGCTGAATGCCACCCTCGAACACCGCGTCGACGAGCGCACCACCCAGCTGGTGCACACCGAGGCAGTGTTGCGCCAGGCCCAGAAGCTGGAAGCCATCGGCCAGCTGACCGGTGGCGTGGCGCACGACTTCAACAACCTGCTGACGATCATTCGCTCGTCGTTGCACTTTCTGCAGCGCCCCAACCTTGATGAAAAACGCCGCGAGCGCTACATCAAGACCATATCTGACACAGTCCACCGTGGTGCCAAACTGACCGGCCAGCTACTGGCCTTCGCCCGCCGCCAGGCCCTCAGCCCCGAAGTGTTCGAGGCCGGGCCACGGCTGGAAGCCATGGCCGACATGCTCGACACCGCCACCGGGGCGCGCATCCAGGTCGAGCTGCAACTACCGCAGGCGCCGTGCCACATCCGCGCCGATCTCAGCCAGCTGGAAACCGCGGTGATCAACCTGATGCTCAACGGGCGCGACGCCATGGCCGGCGAAGGCACCTTGCAGCTGCGCCTGCAGGCTGACCAGCGTCTGCCTGCCCTGCGCGGCCAGCCTTCACCGCCAGCCCGGTTCGCGGCGATTTCGGTGAGCGACAGCGGTGTGGGTATTGCCGCCGAACTGCTGGAGCGCATCTTCGACCCGTTTTTCACCACAAAAGCCCCGGGTGAGGGTACCGGGCTCGGGTTGTCGCAGGTGTTCGGTTTTGCCAAGCAGTCCGGGGGCGATGTACAGGTAGCAAGCATCCCCGGCCAGGGCACCACCTTCACCCTTTACCTGCCACAGGAGGATCCGCCTGCGGCCTCGGCCGAAGACGCCTCGGCCAGCAGCCACTGATACCATTGCAGCGCAATGGACGATCAACGGCGCCCTTCTGCCAGCATGCGCAGCGCCAGCCCTGCCAGCACGGTGCCCATCAACCACCGCTGAACCTGTTGCCACAGCGGCCTGCCAGCCAGAAACACGGCGATGGACCCAGCCATGACCGCAATCATCGCGTTGACCGTGACGCTGATGGCGATCTGTGTCGAACCCAGCACCAGCGACTGCACCAGTACGCTGCCATGGCCCGGTTCGATGAACTGCGGCATCAGCGACAGGTACATGACGGCGATCTTAGGGTTGAGCAGGCTGGTGGCAAACCCCATTGTGAACAGCCGCCGCGGGCTATCGGCGGGCAGTTCACGGACCTGGAAGGGTGAACGGCCACCGGGCCGCAGCGCCTGCCAGGCCAGGTACAGCAAGTACAGCGCGCCACCGATACGCAGCGCGTCGTAGGCAAAGGGAACTGCCATTACCAGCGCCGTGATGCCCAGGGCCGCGCAAAACATGTAGATGACAAAGCCCAGAGCCACACCCCCCAGGGAAATCAACCCGGCCTTGCGGCCCTGGCAGATCGAACGGGAGATCAGGTAGATCATGTTCGGCCCCGGGGTCAGCACCATGCCGAGGCAGATCAGGGCGAAGGTAAGCAGTTGGGTGGTTTCAGGCATGGGGCACATCCTGGTTGTGCGTGGGTTTGCGGCGAGTGTATCTGAAGCCATTTGTCACGGGTGAAATCAGTTGATCTGCCCGGCTATCAAACCCAGGGCCACGGTAATCATCGCCACCCCCGATACCCGCCCGACCAGCTTCGCCGCCCCCGGCCGGGTGCTCAGCACGGCTTTGGCGCCATAGCCGACCAGTGAGTAGATCACCAGCGAGCTGCACAGGTGCACCAGGCCTAGCAGCAAGATCTGCAAAGGCACCGGCCAGCTCGACTGCGGGTCGGTGAACTGCGGCAGCAAGGCCAGGAACAGCAGGAACACTTTCGGGTTCAAGCCGCTGACGCAAAACCCTTTCAACGCCCAACGCGAACCCGACTCCCCCTCACCACCCTGCCCGGCCTCGGGCAATGCCGGGCTCAGCAACAGGTTGCCGCCCAGCCACAGCAGGTAGCTGCACCCTGCCAAGGTCAGCAGGGTGAGCGCCAGCGGGTGGCCTGCCAACAGGCTGCCTACACCCGCAGCCACCACCAGTGTCGCCAGGAAATGCCCCGACAACATTCCCGCCACTGCGGGCATCACCCAGCGCCCGCGCATGCCTGCCGAAATGGCGTAAGCCCAGTCTGCACCGGGGGTAATCACGAACAGCATCGACACGGCCCAAAATGCCGTCAGCACACTGATAGCCACTTGAATCTTCCTTATCTACTGCCTTGGGATGTCGAAAGATTACGGATTCCGCTCGGGGATTTTCTTTCGTATATTCCCTGCAATCGTTCAATTACCGGAAGATCCTTCTCAATGGACAGAACTGACAGAAAAATACTTGCCGAGCTGCAAAAAGACGGTCGGCTGTCGGTAACCGAGCTGGCCGAGCGTGTGGGGCTCAGCCTGTCGCCGTGCCATCGGCGCTTGAAGGCACTGGAGGAGTCCGGGGCGATACTCGGCTATCACGCCCGCCTGGCGCCGAGCGCCTTGGGGCTGAACTTTGCTGCGCTGGTGTTCGTGACCCTGCGCGAGGTCACCCGCCAGCCAGTGGCGAATTTTGAAGCGGCACTTTCGGAGATCCCGCAGATTGTCGAAGCGCAGCGGTTGTTTGGCGATCCGGATTACCTGCTGCATGTGGTGGCCAAGGACCTACCGGCGTTTCAGAAGCTGTACGACGAGAAACTGACCAGCATTCCCAACGTGAAGCGCCTGAGCTCGACCCTGGTAATGAAAGAAGTGATTCAGGACCGGTTGCTGCCGATGTAGCTCCATCGCCTGTAGTGGCCCTTTCGCGGGCTCGGCCGCTGCCACAGGTTCACCACAGGTACTGAACGCTGCGCCATACCTGTGGCATCGGGCAAGCTCGCGAAAGGGCCGATACAGGCAACGATTCAGCTGCCCTGAAAACGCGCATCACGCACCATCAAAGCCCACCGCTTTCTACCGATACAGGGCTCAACCCCTCTAGCCCAGGCCCTGCCGCCAACTGGCACCGTCCTTGCTACCGTCACCCGCTTAAGCTTTTGTCAGCCTTAGGTTTTTTAAGGTTTATGGGTACATATTTACTAATTTCTCGTTATCCCCGCGCCCCGCATCATCCCTCCAACAAGAACGCGTCGCCCATCGCCGGCACGCCCCCGGGCAGCTCCCGATGCCCTACCTTGCCTTGGAGTCAGTCATGACCAGTGCAGCCAATTCGGCACCCCTGATAGAAAAACACACAATCGGCTACGTGCCCCCGCAAGACCGCCATGGAAAGGTAAGGGATCTGTTCACACTGTGGTTCGGCGGCAATATCGCGCCGCTGCCCATCGTCACCGGCGCGCTGGGCGTGCAGCTGTTTCACCTGAACCTGATATGGGGCATCGTCGCCATCCTGGTCGGCCACCTGGTCGGCGGGGTACTGATGGCACTGCACTCGGCCCAGGGCCCGCAAATGGGCATCCCGCAGATGATCCAGAGCCGCGCCCAGTTCGGCACCCTCGGTGCGCTGCTGGTGGTGGTGATCGCCGGCGTCATGTACATCGGCTTCTTCGCTTCCAACATCGTGCTCGCCGGCAAGTCGCTGCATGGCGTGGTAGACACCGTGCCGGTACCGGTGGGCATCGTCATCGGTGCGCTGGGGTCGGGCATCATCGGTATCATCGGCTACCGCTTCATCCACGTGCTCAACCGTATCGGCACCTGGGTGCTGGGCATCGGCATCGTGGTGGGCTTCGGCTACATCTTCACCCACGTGCAAAGCGACGACTTCCTGACCCGTGGCAGCTTCAACCTGGCCGGCTGGCTGGCCACCGTGTCGCTGGCGGCGCTGTGGCAGATCGCCTTTGCGCCCTACGTGTCGGACTACTCGCGCTACCTGCCGGCGGATGTGAAAGTCAGCTCTACGTTCTGGACCACCTACCTGGGCTCTGCCCTGGGCTCGAGCCTGTCGTTCATCTTCGGCGCCGTGGCGGTACTGGCGATCCCGGCAGGCATGGACACCATGGATGCGGTCAAGCTGGCCACCGGCACCCTGGGCCCGATCATGCTGGTGCTGTTCCTGCTCAGCGTCATCAGCCACAACGCCCTCAATCTGTATGGCGCGGTGCTGTCGATCATCACCCTGGTGCAAACCTTCGCTTATCGCTGGATTCCTACTGCCAAGAGCCGTGCGGTGCTGTCGCTGATCGTGCTGTCGGCCTGCTGCGTGGTGGCGGTGTTCGCCTCGGCAGACTTCATCGGCCACTTCGTCGACATGGTGCTGGTGCTGCTGGTAGTGCTGGTGCCGTGGACAGCGATCAACCTGATCGACTTTTATGTCATCCACAAAGGTGACTACGACATCCAGTCGATCTTCCAGGTCGATGGCGGTATCTACGGGCGTTACAACCCACAGGCGTTGATTGCCTATGCGGTAGGTATCGTGGTGCAGATCCCGTTCATGAACACGCCGCTGTATGTCGGGCCGATTTCCGAGCACATCAACGGGGCTGACCTGTCGTGGCTGGTAGGGCTGGCAATTACCTCGCCGCTGTACTGGTGGCTGGCCAGCCGTGACAGTGCCTACCGTCGTCGGCAGACGAGTGCCAAGTTGGCCATGGGGCACTGATTCAACCTGTAACGGCCTCTTCGCGGGCAAGCCCGCCCCCTACCCAGGCTACGTCAGTACTTGTAGGAGCAGCCTTGTGCTGCGAAGAGGCCAGTAAGGAACAAGATCTTCTTCAGCAGAAATGGCCTCTTCGCAGCACAAGGCTGCTCCTACAACGCCTGTACATGGCTTGAAGGCGATGCCAGGCAGGAGGCAAATCCATCAGAGGTTGTAAGCCCGCTCATTGTGCTCCGCCAGGTCCAGCCCCTGCTCTTCTTCCTCCCGGCTGGCCCGCAGCCCGACAGTCAGCTTGATCGCCCCGAGAATCGCCCAGCTCACCACGAAGCAGTACACGAAGGTGAACGCCACCCCCTTGAGCTGCACCAGTGCCTGCCCAATGGGCGATACGCCCTCCACATAGCCACCCAGCGATGGCGCTGCGAACACCCCGGCCAGCACCGCCCCGACCATCCCGCCAACGCCATGCAGCCCGAACACATCGAGGCTGTCGTCATACCCCAGCGCCTGCTTGAGCCGGGTCACGGCAAAGAAGCAGATGGCCCCCGTCAGCACACCGATCACCAGCGCACCCAGGGGCCCGACGAACGCGCAAGCCGGTGTGATGCCCACCAACCCGGCCAATGCCCCCGAAGCTGCACCCAAGGCAGTCGGCCGGCCATGCATCACCTTCTCGGTCAGCAACCAACCGACAATCCCCGCACAAGCCGCCACCATGGTCGCCAGCATCACCACCCCGGCCCCCTCGTTGGCCGCCAGCCCCGAACCCACGTTGAAGCCGAACCAGCCCACCCACAGCAACCCCGCACCCACCAGGGTAAAGCCGAGGTTGTGCGGCGGCATGGCCACCTGCGGGTAGCCCTTGCGTTTGCCCAACATCAACGCTGCAGCCAAGGCAGCCACGCCAGAGTTGATATGCACCGCAGTACCACCGGCGAAATCCAGCACGCCCCAGTTGACCATCAACGCCCCCGGCCCGCCCCACACCATATGGGCGATTGGTGCGTACACCAGCACGAACCACGCCGCCATGAACAGCAACGAAGCGCTGAACTTCATGCGCTCGGCAAAGCCGCCGGCAATCAGCGCCGGGGTGATGATGGCGAACGTCAGCTGGAACACCGCAAACACGCCTTCGGGGATGGTGCCGACCAGGCTGTCATGGCCGATATCCAGCATCAGTGCCTTGTCCAGCCCGCCGATAAAACTGTTGAAGGTGAGCTGGCCCTCGACCATGCCGGTGGTATCGACCACCAGGCTGTAACCGAACAATACCCAGAGGATGCCGATAACCCCGGCCACGGCGAACAGCTGGGTGAACACGGAGAGGAAGTTCTTGGCACGCACCATGCCGCCATAGAACAGCGCCAGGCCAGGGATGCACATCATCAACACAAACATCGCGGCGCAGATCATCCAGGCGGTGTTGCCGGTGTCCAGGGTGGTTTCGGCGGCAGTGGCCTGGGTGGCCAGGGCTAACAACATTACAGCGAGGCTGAGGTGCTTCATCGAGTCACTCCTGTGGAAATGGTGGGGGCCCGTGGGGCTGCTTTGCAGCCCTTTCGCGACACAAGGTCGCTCCTACAGGGGAGCGCGCAAGCTCAGGCACTGCAATCCCCTGTAGGAGCGGCCTTGTGCCGCGAAAGGGTCGCAAAGCGACTCCAGTAACCGATGGATCAGTACTGCGCCTGCCCCGGCACCCAGGCCGTCCCCGCCAACGGCACCCGCGCCATCGCCGCCGCTTCCACGGTCAATGCCACCAGGTCCTCCGGGTCAAGGTTGTGCAGGTGCGACTTGCCACACGCCCGGGCCATGGTCTGCGCCTCCAGCACCAGCACACGCAGATAGTTCGCCAGCCGTCGCCCCGCCTCCTCCGGGTTCAGGCGCTTGGCCAGCTCCGGGTCCTGGGTGGTGATGCCGGCCGGGTCGCGGCCGTTTTGCCAGTCGTCATAAAAGCCGGCGGCCGAGCCAATCTTCCTCAGCTCGCTGTCCAGGCGGGGGTGGTTGTCACCCAGGGCGATCAGCGCCGCCGTACCAATGGCCACCGCGTCAGCGCCCAGGGCCATGGCCTTGGCCACGTCGGCACCGTTGCGGATACCGCCAGAGACAATCAGCTGCACCTTGCGGTGCATGCCCATTTCCTGCAGCGCCTGCACCGCCTGCGGTATCGCCGGCAAGATCGGGATGCCGACGTGTTCGATGAACACTTCCTGAGTCGCTGCTGTACCGCCCTGCATGCCGTCGAGCACGATCACGTCAGCACCGGCCTTCACCGCCAGCTTGACGTCGTAGTACGGCCGGCTGGCGCCGATCTTCACGTAGATGGGTTTTTCCCAGTCGGTGATCTCGCGGATCTCGGCAATCTTGATCGCCAGGTCGTCCGGGCCGGTCCAGTCCGGGTGGCGGCAGGCGCTGCGCTGGTCGACGCCGATCGGCAAGGTGCGCATGCCGGCCACCCGCTCGGTCACTTTCATGCCCAGCAGCATGCCGCCACCGCCCGGCTTGGCGCCCTGCCCGAGGACGATCTCGATGGCGTCGGCCTTGCGCAGGTCATCGGGATTCATACCGTAGCGCGATGGCAGGTATTGATACACCAGATGCTGCGACTGGCCGCGCTCTTCCGGGGTCATGCCGCCGTCGCCGGTTGTGGTGCTGGTGCCCGCGATGGTCGCACCACGGCCCAGCGCTTCCTTGGCATTGGCCGACAGCGCACCGAAGCTCATGCCGGCGATGGTCACCGGGATTTTCAGGTGAATCGGCTTTTTCGCAAACCGGTTGCCAAGCACCACGTCCGTGCCGCACTTCTCGCGGTAGCCTTCCAGGGGGTAACGCGACACGCTGGCGCCCAGCAGCAGCAGGTCGTCGAAGTGCGGCACACGGCGCTTGGTGCCACCACCGCGAATGTCGTAGATGCCGGTTTCGGCGGCACGCTGGATTTCCTGGATGGTCAGGCGATCGAAGGTGGCCGACTCACGCAGTACCGGGGGGAATTGCTCGCTCATGGGAATGCTCCTGGATCAGTACGCGCTGGCGTTGTCGACTTTGAAGTTGTACAGCTGGCGGGCCGAGCCGTAACGTTTGAAATCGGCGGCCTTGTGGTCAAGGCCAGCCTTGTTCAGCAGTTCCTGCAGCTCTTGCAGGTGTTCGGCGCGCATTTCCTTTTCGATGCAGTCCGAACCCAGTGACTGCACCGAGCCCTTGACGTAGATGCGCACCTCATACAGCGAGTCGCCCAGCGCATCGCCGGCATCGCCACACACCACCAGGCGCCCGGCCTGGCCCATGAAGCAGCTCATGTGCCCGATGTTGCCGCCTACCACGATGTCCACGCCTTTCATGGAAATACCGCAACGGGCACCGGCGTCACCCTCGATCACCAGCAGCCCGCCATGGGCAGTGGCACCAGCGGCCTGGGAGGCACTGCCTTTGACCCGCACCGAACCGGACATCATGTTCTCGGCCACACCCACACCGACGTTGCCGTGCACGGTGACACTGGCCTGCTGGTTCATGCCGGCGCAGTAGTAGCCGGCATGGCCTTCGATATCCACCGCCACGGCAGCGTTGATGCCCACAGCCAGGTTGTGCTTGCCGCCAGGGTGGGTCACTTGCCATTCAAGGTCCTGCACCTCGTCGTGCAAGGACTGGTTGAGCACACGCACCGAAGTGCTGGACAGGTCGATTGTCTTCATAAGGTTCTCCAAGGGTTCGGTGGCAGGTCAGGCGCTTTCGCGCTCCCAGACGTACAGCGTGGCCGGGGCCGGTTCCCAGACCTTGGCGTGCTCGATGCCTGGCAGGCCGGCCAGTGCCTGGTATTCCGAGGCCATGGCCACGTAGTCTTCCGTCTCGGCCAGCACCGCCGGCTTGCAGGCAATCGGGTCGCGGATCACGGCAAAGCCGTTGCGGGTGCCGATGGCAAAGGTGAAGAAGCCGTCCAGGTCTTCCAGTGCGCCATCCAGGGCCTGGGCCAGGCTGTCACCCTGCTGCAGGCGCCAGGTCAGGTAGCCGGCGGCCACTTCGGTGTCGTTGTCGGTTTCGAAACTGATGCCTTCGCGCTTGAGCTCCTGGCGCAGGCGAAAGTGGTTGGACAGCGAGCCGTTGTGCACCAGGCACAGGTCGGCGCCGGTGGAAAACGGGTGGCTGCCTTCCATGGTCACGGCGCTTTCGGTGGCCATGCGGGTGTGGCCGATAATGTGGCTGCCCTTCATGCCGGCCAGGCCGAAGCGACTGGAAATTTCCGCCGGCAAGCCCATGCCCTTGAGGATTTCGATGCTCTGCCCGGCGCTCATGATGCGCACGTCCGGCGCGAGCGCAGCCAGCGCGCCGCGGGCCGCAGCTTCATCGGTATGCACCTTGAGCACTGCGGCGCTGGCGTTCTGGAACCAGTCCAGCGAGCAGCCCAGGTGCCCTTCCAGCTGGCCCATCAGGGTTGTCCACGGGTAATTTATATCGGCCGCTTGCAGGGTCAGTTTGACCCAGCCATCGGCCACTTCGTCGCCGTAGATGGCAAAGCCGGCGCTGTCCGGGCCACGGTCGGTCATGGCTTCGAGCATGGGTTCGAACAGCTTGCCAAGCTGGGCTTCCAGCTCGGGCTTTTTCAGGTACAGGCCTACAATTCCACACATGGTGATGCTCCTTACTAGGCAGTGGGCGACCGCTCTCGTATTGGCCGCCCAGGGGATTGGGGGCGGTCAGAAGAACTCGGTGTAACGCTGGATTTCCCAGTCGGAGACGTGGCGGCAGTACTCCACCCACTCCATGCGCTTGAGCTTGATGAACTCGTCGACGATCTCGGCGCCCAGCACCTCGCGGAACAACGGGTCGGCTTCGAGCGCGTCGGCGGCCTCCTTCAGCGATTGCGGCAGGGTCTTGATGCCGCGTGCGGCAATCTCTTCAAGGCTGAGGTTGTAGAGGTTTTCATTGCACATCTCGCCCGGGTCCAGCTGGCGGTCGATGCCATCCAGGCCGGCGGCAATGATCGCGGCGGTGACCAGGTACGGGTTGCAGCCGGCGTCCGGCAGGCGAAACTCCAGGCGACCATAAGGAATGCGTACCATCGCCGAACGGTTGTTGGCCCCCCAGGCAACGAAGGCCGGGGCCCAGGTGGAGCCCGACAGCGACCGGCCCACCACCAGACGCTTGTAGGAATTGACCGTCGGCGCCGCAAAGGCACACAGCGCCGGGCCGTGTGCCATCAGCCCTGCGGCAAAGTGGTAGGCCAACTTCGACAGGCCCATGCCGCTGCTGTCGGACGGGTCGTGGAACAGGTTCTTGTGGGTGCTGCTGGCCAGCGACAGGTGAAAGTGCATGCCGTTGCCGGCGCGCTTGGGGTCGGGCTTGGGCATGAACGAGCAGATCATGCCCAGGTCGTTGGCGATCTCACCGGCGGCCATGCGGAAAAAGGTGAAACGGTCGGCCGACTCCATGGCATCGCTGTAGGTGTAGTTGATCTCGAACTGGCCGTTGGCGTCTTCGTGGTCGATCTGGTAGATGTCGAAGCCCACCGGCTGCAGCGCCTCGGTCAGGCGCTCGAGGAACAGCCGCGAGCGCGACAGGCCCTTGTAGTCGTAGCAGGGTTTGTCGAGGTTGTCGGAGGCGTCCACCAGTTGCAGCTTGCCGCCTTCGTCGCGGCGGAACAGGCTGAACTCAGGCTCAAGGCCGGTATTCAGGGTCCAGCCCTTGTCGGCCAGGCGCTGCACCTGCTGCTGCAACACGTAACGGGTGTCGTAGGGCCAAGGCTGGCCGTTGACATGGCCCACGCACACCACCCGGCCATAGCCCGGCTGCCAAGGCACCGGAACCAGCGTGGACAGGTCGCCGCGGGCCATGAAGTCCGGGCCGTGCGGCTCCATGCCCATGCCGCAGATGGCGAACCCGGCAAAGCCGGCGCCCTCCTCGGCTACCATCTTCAGGCCCGATACCGGCACCGATTTGGTCTTCGCCGAACCATGGATGTCGACGAACTGCGCCAGCACGTACTTGATGCCGTGTTGGTCGAGGGTGCGTTGGGTTTCTGCTGGCAACATGGTTGAACACTCCTGGGCAAGGGGCAATAATTCCGCAAGGGAAACTTACTTTCCTCTCAGGAATGCAATGCGCTTGCCAAGTTTGTTCAAGGTGCGACCTTGGGTGTCTGTTCGGGCCTCTGCGCGGGCAAGCCCGCTCCCACAGGATTCGCCGCAAAGCCGTATGGGAGCGGACTTGCCCGCGAAGAGGCCGGCACAGGCAAGACAAAACCCAGGCAGGTTTTTCTGTTCTATTTATGGGAAACTTGTTTTCACCTGAGGAAAGAAGCGGCCAGCGCAGCTGCATTTCGCACTTTCCCAGTGCGAAAACTTTTTTCTTGAACTGAAACCGTGCAGGACATTCGATGTCGACTGAAACCGAACCGCGCCTTCGCCTGGAGCAGTACCTTGGCCTGCAGATCAAGCGCCAGCGCCAGGCCCAGTCCCTCAAGCTCGCCGATGTGGCACGCATTGCCGGCATCAGCCAGGGCATGCTGAGCAAGATCGAGAACGCCCAGGTATCCACCAGCCTCGACACCCTCAGCCGCCTGTGCGACGTGCTGGGCATGCCGATGGCCAAGCTGTTCAGCCAATATGACCAGCCCGATGGCAATGCCCTGCTGGTGAAGGCCGGCGAAGGGCTGGAAGTGGTACGCCGCGGCACCGAGAAGGGCCACACCTACCACTTGCTCAATCACGCCAGGGGGCCGAAGAAGAACTTCGAGGCCTATATGGTGAGCATGGACGACGCCAGCGAAGAGTTCCCCACCTTCGCCCACCCCGGCACCGAGTTCCTCCACTTGCTGGAGGGCGAACTGGTGTACCGCCATGGCAACCAGCTCTATCACATGCACGCCGGCGACAGCCTGACCTTCGACGGCGAAACCCCGCACGGCCCGGAGCAGTTGGTGCAGGTGCCCATACGGCTGCTGTCGATCATGAACTACAGCGACGAGTGAGGCGGCGCATGGCCGCTGGTGCTGGGCTTATCGTGCTGGCCACCCTTCCGGCAGCGGCGCGCAAGGCACCGGCCGTGCATTGCAATACCAGCCGCTGCCCGCACTGATCAATGCACTGTGGATAGTTTGCGCTATACGAACAAGCGAGCGTTGGCTGCGGTGGAGCACCCAGCCTATGGACTCATCCAGCGGATGAGCGCCTGGCCGCCAACACTTTTGATTTCTGGTCAAACCAAGCCCGTATCGCCGACCAGGCTAACCTCGACATGCTCTTCTTCGCAGATGTCCTGGGCTTCTACGACGTGTTCGGCGGGAGCGCTGAAGCAGCAGTGAAGTGGGCGGTAGAAGGGCCTGCGAACGACCCGTTGATGATCATTCCGGGGCTAGCTGCGATCACCAGGAATCTGGCATTCGGCGCTACCGTTACCACGACCTACGAGCATCCCTTCACGCATGCCCGGCGCTTCAGCACGCTCGATCACATAAGCGCAAAGCGGCACCTTCCGGTCTCGCCTCAGAGATGACCGCTCGGACCGCCTGCCATCGTTTGCTTATGGAGCGTCTTTCCGACAGCAGTGACTCAGGGCTGAACCGCCCCACACAAAGGGAAGCTTTCGCTCCCCTTTGTGCTCAGGTGGTCACTTCATCGTCACTACGACCTTACCTTTAGCTCTGCCTTGCGCGACGTAAGCCAAGGCATCGCGTGTCGCGTTCAACGGGAAGGTACGATCCACTACAGGCTTGATGACCCCGGCTTCAACCAGCTTCGCCAGCTCAGCAAGTTGCGCACCACTCTCCCTCATGAACAGAAACCTGTAACTGACCCCCTTCTGCTCCGACTTTTTCCGGATCCCCCGGCTGATCAAACGAACGATCTGCTGGAACAGCCAGGAGAGACGAAGCTGCTCAGCGAACTCAGGGGTGGGTGGGCCTGAGATGGAAATCAACTGACCACCCGGCTTCAGCACCTTGAGCGATTTATCGAGAACGTCCGCCCCCAGGCCACTGAGCACCACATCGTAATCACTCAGTTGCGATTCGAACGGCTGCGTCTTGTAATCGATCACCACGTCCGCACCCAGCGCCTTGACCCACGGCACGTTGACGGTACTCGTGGTTGTCGCGACGAATGCTCCCAGATGCTTCGCAACCTGAATGGCGATGCTACCGACGCCACCGGAACCAGCATGGATCAGTACCTTCTGGCCTGGATGAACCTTGGCAATTTCCACTAAAGCCTGCCAGGCCGTCAGAGCCACCAATGGCAGCGACGCCGCGTCCTGCATACTCAGGTTGGCAGGCTTGAGGGCGACTGCCGCTTCGTTGACGGCCACGAACTCCGCGAAACCGCCCATGCGCGCCTGATCTACACGTGCGTAGACCTCGTCCCCAACCCGGAACCGACTGACTTTCCCACCCACCCGCTTCACCGTACCAGCAATATCGTTACCCAGGATCAGCGGCATCCGGAAAGGCAGAATCAACTTGAACTCGCCTTTCCTGATTTTGATATCAAGGACATTCACGCTTGCAGCGTGCGTCTCGACCAGCACATCGAAATCACCCACCTTGGGCTGTGGCACTTCAGTGATGTCACCCTCGACCTCTTTGCCGTAGCGGTCAATCAGAAACGCTTTCATACCTTCAAGATTCCACAATGTAGACGTGCCTCATTTATCCGACTCCAGGCAATGATGGCCTCACCCGTTCACGTTGCCCCTCGTGTGCAACAGCACAGGCCGGCCTGGCCTTACTCTTCCAGGAATTGAAGGGCGTGTTTCAGGAAGCGCTCAGGGAACTGGAAGTGAGCGGCGTGACCGGAGTCGGGGTAGATCAGCAGCTGGGCATTTGGAATGCTCTGCACCAGGCTCCACGAATTGATCGAAGGGATCATGACGTCATCGACGCCATTGACCACCAAGGTGGGTTGCTTGAGTGCGTTGAGGTAGGAGAAGCGGTTCTCACCCTGTGCCGACTGGACATAGGCCGCAAAAGCAGCCCCCTGAGCCATGGCAACCTCAACGGAACTTGGCGCGTCCTGATCGGCACGCTGATTGCGTCGCTCCCAGAACGCCAGGCCCGCGCGTCTGGCAGCATCCGAGCGACCGAAGAAGAGGAACAGGAAGTCTTCGATGGTGGGCACAGGGTTTGACGCGGCTTCTCTCACACCCTCCGCCATGCTTGGATCACCACCGCGCAGACCGGTGCCTATCAGCAGAAGCTTGCGCACCAACCCAGGGTGACGCAGCGCCACTTCCTGAACCTGCAGACCACCGATGGAGAAGCCAAGCAGGTCGACCTGGGTCAGCCCCAGAGCACTGATGGCTGCTGCGATGTCATCCGCCATTTGCTCAATGGTCGTGGCCGGAATACCCGACGACGAAGCCACCCCCCTGCCGTTCAGCAGGATCACTTCACGGCCCGCAGCCAGACCATCGGTGATTATCGGGTCCCAGTGATCGAGACCGCCACGGAAGTGGGCGATGAAGACCAGAGGCACACCCGCAGCATTACCCCAGCGGCGGTAAGTGAAGGTGTCGCCGCCTACTTGTACTGTGCGGGTCGGAACGGTGAGATGGGTATAGCTCATGACGTTTTGCTCTCTCGGTGGAAGACCTGGCTTAATGATGATGATCGTAATCCATTTGGTCAACGACTTTGATGATGAACGTAATCAATGTAAGCTATTGCTTGGCTTGATAGCAGAGAGCGCGGAGAAATGAAGGTCACAAAGGCCCAGGCCCAGGCGAACCGGGCCCGTATCGTAGAGACGTCCTCTACGCTTTTTCGTGAGCGCGGTTACGATGGCGTGGGTGTTGCCGATCTCATGGCAGCTGCCGGCTTTACCCATGGAGGCTTCTACAAGCACTTCAAATCCAAGGCGGATCTGATAGAGGAGTCGGCAGCGTGTGGCATTGCCAAGACAATCGATCAGGTGCAGGGCCTCGAACTGACTGAATTCGTGAGCTACTACCTCTCACGAAAACACCGGGACGAGAAGGGTACGGGTTGCACGCTAGCGGCCCTTGGTGGAGACGCCGCACGCCAGTCTGATGACATCAAAACCGCTTATGCGGCCGGAATCGAGGACTTGCTGGAGGCCTTGATACAACCAGCAAAAAGCCGTGAGGATATTATCAATACCTTCGCCCATATCCTTGGTGCCTTGGTTTTATCGCGTGCTTGCCCGGACGATTCGCCACTGGCCGATGAAGTGCTCAGCGTCTGTCGAGACCGCATTCTGGGGAAGCGGCCTACTCCTACAGCTTGAACTTCACACAAATCGTACTGTTCCGGGCGAGCCGGTCCAGCGTGATTGCATTGGCTCCATACCCTGAATAGCTTTTCACCAGCCGCATGCCCAGGCCTGTTCCGCTTGGTTCGGGATAAGACTCAGGAAAGCCCTCCCCCTCGTCCCTTACCGTAATGAAAGCATGGTCGCCTGCATCCTGGACGCTCACGTCTATGGTGCCCTTGCCGTACTTGAGGGCATTGGTGATCAGCTCGGAAATGACCAGGCCCAACGGCGCCATCCGCTGTGGAGGGAGAATGAAAGCGTCGGCATCGAGAACGATCTTTCGCTCAGCCAGCGCCGACCCCAGGTCACTCAACAAGGCGCCAAGATACTCTGATGCCAGGACGCCCTGGGTTTCTGCGGTCCGATAGAGGCGTTCATGCACACTGGCAATCGTCAGCACACGGCTGGCTGCCGTCTGCAGCTGGATCTTGACCGCCTCATCCGCCGACAGATTGGCTTGAAGCTGCAGCAGGGTGTTCACCAGGTGCAGGCTGTTCTTGACCCGATGGTGAATCTCTTCGAGATAGAGATGGCTGTCGCTCAGCTTGGTGTTCTGCACGGCAATCAGCGACAGCAGCTGAGCCTCATGCTGGTGCCGCTCGGTAATGTCCCGCGACACCGCGATCAGTCTGTCCACCTTGCCCTCGGTACTCAGAATGGGCGCGATAGTGACGTCCCACCATCTCGGCTCATCGGTGGCCGTAGGGCAGTAGGCCTCAAACCTTGCCGGCTCGCCGGCCACGGAACGCGCCATGGCATCACGCACCACCGCCTTGGAGTCATCAGGCCACAGCTGGGTCCACGGTTTGCCGCGCACCTCTGCCAGCTCGCCGATGTGCATGAGGCACATCCCGGCCTCATTCATGAATTCGATGTCGCCGTGCGTGGTGAGGATCTTTACGCAGTCCGGACTGGCATTGAGCATGCTCTCGGAATAGCGATCCGGTAACTGGTCATCCGCCGCATTTGCCAGGCGCTCCACGGCCATGGAGATGACGTTGGAGATACCCTCGAGGAAAACCAGGTCGCTTTCGATGAAGTCGTCACCGTCGGTGCTATCCGCCTCAAGCACACCAAAGGGCCTGAGCGCCCCCCGGATAGGCACATTGATGGCGCGTTCGATACCGTATTTTTTCAACAGGTCCGGCGTGCGGAAGCGTTGCTCCTGGCCCAGATGGTTGGAAAGCACCGGCCGGTAGGTGGAAATGGCATAACCCGCCGGACTGGCCACATCCCCACCGACCTTGGCGTGGCCGATATCCGAGGGATCCCAACCGACGCCATGGGTCAGCAAAAAATCGTCACTCCCAGGCAAGGGCATCAACACCTTGGCAAAACGCGTGTTCATGCCGTTGGCTACCACGGTACAAGCCTGCGTGAGCAAAGTATCGAGATTCGTCGACCTGAGCGACGACACGCCATACTCCACCACCAACTGATGCTGCTTGTGTAAACGGGCCTGTGACTTTTGTAGTGCAAGCCTGATCATTTCATCGGGAGGCAGTTGATGCATGGGTTCTCATCCACAGCTGGCCAATATGGAAGATTATTTTCGAGAGCGCCTTTTGACACCGTGGAGCCTGCGGGCGTGCCGGACAGGGATCGAAAAAGTTTCGGGTCTTCATTTACCAACGATCCTGGATCGATGGCAATGACGAAAACCATCTAAGCGCGACGGTAATGGGCAAGTATAGATCGCTCGGCTTGCCAACAACCCAAGCGCCACCCGTCAGCCGCGTGAAACCACTGGTCATGGCCGCTGGCCGTATGGCTACAGGATCGGGGTTTTTATTATGGCTCGCAGTGTATTGGTAGTAGAGGATGACGAGTTGATCCGAACCCTCGCCTGCGAGGCGCTGGAATCGCTCGACCTCGACGTGCACAGCTGTGGCTGCGTCGATGAGGCGATAACGGTGCTGGAAACAATGGCCCACCTGGACCTCGTATTGACCGATATCCAGATGCCTGGCCAACTCAATGGCGTGGATCTTGCGCACCTGATCATTCATCGCTGGCCGGCCACCGCCGTGATGGTGATGTCGGCCGGCCAACTTGATCCCGGCGTTCGCCTGCCTGAGTGTTCAACGTTCCTGTCCAAACCCTGGACGCTTGACCAGTTACTGAATGCGGTTGAGCGACAGCTATCGCCTAAGGCAAGTGTTTGAGGACGGGGCCTTGCTCGAACACGCTCGGCATCCCACACAGCGGAAAAGGCGCTGGAATGACTTCCCGGCGTTCATTGCCATGATCGAGCGCGGTGTATATCGCGCTGGAGCCGGTGTACGCAATCATCGGCGCGTGGTGGTTGTTTGGTAACCAGCCGAGCTTGCGCATGGCGGCGGGGGCTGCGTTGATCGTGCTGGCGACCATTCTGGCGGCGGGGATGATCAACTTGCTGTCCTGATGCCAAACCCTTTTGCTGTCGCATCTTCATAAGAGGGCGGTGGAACGTATTCAGGCGGTGGGCCATTGAGCGAAGGATCAGTGCTAGAGGAGCTAGGGCGCCTTATAGCAAAGAGAGGGGTATTGTTATATCTACCATGCCATGTGTATTCGTATCCCTTGACCCCTCTGGGAAGCTGCCCTCTGTTCACTGCGAAGACCTGCCCTTCTTTGTGCACAGATACGGTCGGAACAAAGTTTGCAACAAAATCAACATCCGGCCGTTGGAAGCGAATTATCCCTTCAACCTTGGACAGTTTTGTGAATACATGATTATTTCCTGCGGGTAAGGCCAGCAAAGCGTTAACATCAGACGGTTCTTGAGCTAAATGTCGGATAAAAGGTTTGAGCGTCATAGGCGCATTATTTTCCCGCAGCAGAGCGGTGGCACCGGTCTTCTTCATTGCACCCAAAGTTTTAGCCATTCCAGAAAGGCTGACTCTCAACTGACCTGAAGGGTCTGAGTAATTGATGGGGTCACCTGTGCAATAGGCGTATGCATTCAGCCCTCCTCTGTCAAACGGGCTCAATACGTCAGGCCCTGTCAAACGCCTGAGTGATGGGCTGAACAGTCGATACCCGTTACCCAACGGATAGCACCCCGTCTGTGTATCACGCCATTCGCCAGTGAAACCAACCATTGCCAGTTTTTCCTGGACAGGCGAAAAACCATAGGGTGAATAAGCCTCGCAATCGTGAAGGTTAATAGCGTGGGCTGCCAATACGGTATTGGCTGCGTCGCTTTGCAACAGCGTGGCCGATGTTTGTAACTGGGCTAGCGCCCTGCTATCAGCACGCATTAACCGCGTGTTTTCCAAGCCGATCAAACAAACCAGTCTGGTGTTGGCGTAGAACAGGCGCACACTGGGGACCTTGTTATCTATCGTGCTCATTTCTACGTCACCTTTAGCAGAGGTGTTTGACAGTACACGGTAGATGACAGGGTCGATACTGGTAGATCTGCCAGGTCAGCCTGGCCTTCAGTTATCCGCCTTCAGGTAACAAACTGCGGTCAAACATGAATGCCCGCTCCCCTTGCGGCGTGTACTGGTACAACTGCTGCGGCCGGCCCAGTTTTGGCTGGTGCTTCTCGCCGGTATCCCTTACCCAACCCAGCTCGCGTAAACGCTCCAGACGCTTGCGCACAGAAGTACCGTTCACCGCCTGGCCCAGGCAGGCCTGCACCGCCCCGAGCGCATCCTGCACAGTAAACTTCTGCGCCAACAGGTAAAGCGGCAGGCTGCTGTACACCGTCTTTGCCGCCAGCCGTTCGCGGGCCCGCTCCACCAGCAGGTTGTGGTCAAAGGGCAACAACACCTTGCGCCCCAGCACACTGTCCAGATCAAAAAATGCCAGTTGCTCGCCTTCGACGGCCTGCGCGGGGTCGAGCAACGCCAGGTAACAGGTGCTCAACGACCACCCTCGTGGATCGCGGAATGCATTGCCCTCGGTACCCACCTGCTCCATGTAGCACGGTTGCACCCGGGCCTTCTCGTGCAGGGCCCGGCTGGCGGCATCTTCCAGGCTGGTGTCGGGGGTACGCCCATTTACGATGACCCCGGGCAAGGCCCATTGCCCGGCATGCGGCTCGCGCTCACGACGGTGCAACAACACTTGCAGATGCTGGGCATCAGGGGCCAGGCGCAGGGCGACAATGTCGACACTGGCCAGGACTTCGACTGTACTCACCGTGCAGCTCCTTGTTCAGTAGCACAATAATCCACCAGAGCATCTAAGTAAGGCAACCACCAACCCCATATCGTTTGCCACTTGACATACTTAATACACCAGGTGAATTATATAGCCATTCCAGCAAGGAGAACCGCCATGAAGATCGCCAGTTTCGATGTCGACGCGCAAAACGGCTTCACTGCCAACGCCCCGCTGGAGCTGCCCGTGCCCGAAGGCGACGAAATTGCGGATGACCTGAATGCGATGGCCTTGCGCGCCGACCTGCGCCTGGGCAGCAAGGACGCGCACCCGGCCAACGCCGCCTGGGTGGTCGCCGACCCTGCGCACATGCTGCAATCCCTGCAACTGGCCAACGCCGACCTGACCTGGGTCAGCCACTGCGTCCCCGGCACACCGGGCTTCGCGCTGCTGCCCGGCCTGCCCGCCCCCATCGACTACGACTACTTCGTGTGGAAAGGCGTCGAACCTGACCTGCACCCCTACGGCGCCTGCTACCACGACCTTGCCGAGCGCCGCTCTACCGGGGTGATCGAATACCTCAAGGTGCAGCAGGTGGGCGCGGTGATCGTCGGCGGCCTGGCCCTGGACTACTGCGTCAAGACCACCGCCCGCCAATTGCGCCAGGCCGGCTTCCAGGTGCTGCTGTACCTGCCGGCCTGCCGCGCGCTTACCCAGGCCGGCGCCATCGAGGCGTGTGGTGCGTTGGCCGCCGAGGGCGTGATCCTCTGCGGCGACGAGGACGCGCTTGACCACCAGCTTGCCCTGATCAAGGAAGACCGCCCATGAGCGACAGTGTTTTTGGCCCACGCATCATCCAGAACTTGCTGGACACCGACTTCTACAAGATCACCATGATGCAGGCGGTGCTGCACAACTACCCCAACGCCGAGGTGGAATGGGAGTTTCGCTGCCGCAATGGCGAAGACCTTTCCCCCTACCTGGCCGAGATCCGCTATCAGGTGGAGCAACTGGCCGAGGTTACCGTCACCCACGACCAACTGGCCTATCTGGAAAAAATCCCCTTCCTCAAACCGGACTTCATTCGCTTCCTCAGCCTGTTTCGCTTCAACCTGCGCTATGTCCAGGTGGGCCTGGATGGCACCGGGCAACTGGCAATCCGCGTACGTGGGCCGTGGTTGCACGTGATCCTCTATGAGATCCCGCTGCTGGCGATCATCAGCGAAGTACGCAACCGCTACCGCTATCGCGAAGTGGTGATCGAGCAAGTTGGCGAACGCCTCTACCAGAAGCTGGACTGGCTCAAAGCCGAAGCCAGCACCGATGAGCTGGCCGGCTTCCAGCTGGCGGACTTCGGAACCCGGCGGCGCTTCTCCTACCGCGTGCAGGAAGAGGTGGTGCACATCCTCAAGCACGATTTCCCCGGGCGCTTCGTCGGCACCAGCAATGTGCACCTGGCCCGCGAGTTCGAGCTCAAGCCACTCGGCACCATGGCCCACGAATGGTTCATGGCCCACCAACAGCTCGGCCCACGCCTGGTCGACAGCCAGGCCGCTGCGCTGGAATGCTGGGTAAGAGAGTACCGCGGGCTGTTGGGTATTGCGTTAACCGACTGCATCACCATGGATGCCTTCATTGGCGATTTCGATCTGTACTTCGCCAAGCTATTCGATGGCTTGCGGCACGACTCGGGCGATCCACTGGCGTGGGCGGAAAAAGCCATTGCCCACTATGAGCGGCTGGGGATCGACCCGAGGAGCAAGACCCTGATCTTTTCCGACGGGCTGGATTTTTCCAAGGCGCTGGGGCTGTACCGGGCGTTGCATGAACGGATCAATGTGAGCTTTGGCATTGGTACCAAGCTCACGTGTGATATCCCGGGGGTTGAGCCGATGAACATGGTGATCAAGATGACCGGCTGTAATGGGGCGCCAGTGGCGAAGATTTCCGACAGCCCGGGCAAGACGCAATGCCGGGACGAGAATTTTGTTGCTTATCTGAAGCATGTCTTTCATTTGAATTGAGGTTGCCTGCACCGGCTTCTTCGCGGCAAAAGGCCGCTCCTGCATGTACAAAGCCATTGATTGCTACGTACCCCTGTAGGAGCGGCCTTGTGCCGCGAAAAGGCCAGCACAGTCAACCGACCTGTTGCATACCCACACACAACTCAAGAAACCGCGCCGCCGCCCGCGATGGCGTCGCGGCATGCGGCATCAGAATGGAAAACCGCCTGACCAAAGGCTGCGGCGCAACCTGCAACCTGTGCAGCGCCCCATCCTCATGGCGGATGGACATCGCCGACACAAAGCCAACCCCCATCCCCGCACGCACCGCCTCCTTCACCCCTTCCACCCCGGCAATTTCCAGCGCTACGCGCATCGCCACACCATCGCGGGCAAACGCCCGCTCGACAATCTGCCGCACCCCCGAGCCGCTCTCGCGCAGCACCAACGGGTAAGCACCCAGCGACGCCAAGACCTGCTGGTCACTGCCTGCCAGCGGATGACCACTGGGCACGATGGCAACGATCTCGTCCTCGCGCCAGGCCGTCACTTGCGTACCCAAGGGCAACTCCTGCCCAGGCGGCCCTTCGATCAGGGCGATGTCGACACTGTCCAGCGCAGCGACGATCTCTGCCGTGTTGCCGTGCGATGTAGTCACCAGCACGTCCGGGTGGCGGGCATGGAAGTCGGCGATCAGGTAAGGCAGCAGGTAGCTGGCAGGTGTGGTACTGGCACCGATACGCAAGGTACCGCGCTCCAGGCCACGCATGGCCTCACGCAGTGCCTTGGCCTGGCGGAAGGTTTCGCGCAGGCGCTCGGCATGGGCCAGCAACTGCTCGCCGGCTGCCGTCAACCGCACACCACGGCCGGCACGCTGATACAGCGGCTCGCCAAAAGCCTCCTGCAGCAGCTTGAGCTGGCCGGACACCGCCGGCTGCGACAGGTGCAGCGCCTGGGCCGCATGGCTGATGTTGCCGTGCTCGGCGACAGTGGCAAACGTTATCAGCTGTTCTGGGGTCATGATTAAAAAATATCAGATAAACGGATATTTGCCATCCCAAATTACGATTTTTTATAAGCTTATAACCAGATTAACGTAGGCCTTGTCGAAACACCTGTCCGGAGGACTCACATGGCCACGGTTCCGTCCCACCCCGCTTATTCGCCTACCCTCTCTACCCGAGGGCGGCTCAACGGCATCCTGTTCGTCGCGCTTTTTGCGCTTGCGGTCACTCAGCTGGCGGCCTTGCCTGCCATCGCCAACCTGGGCATCAGCCCGTTGATTGTCGGAATCGTCGCCGGCGCGCTGTACGGCAATGCCTTGCGCGATGGTGTACCGGCCAGCTGGGCTGCCGGCATCAACTTTTCGGCCCGCGGCCTGCTGCGCATTGCCGTGGCCTTCTTTGGCCTGCGGGTCAGCCTGCAGGAAATCGCCGAAGTCGGCTGGTCGGGGCTGCTCGTGTCGTTGCTGGTGGTGTCCAGCACCCTGCTGATCGGCCTGTGGTGTGGCATGAAGCTGTTCAAGCTGGACCGCGATACCGCTCTGCTGACCGCCGCTGGCAGCGCCATCTGTGGTGCCGCTGCCGTGCTGGCCTTCGAATCGGCACTGCGCAGTGCCCCGCACAAGAGCGCCATGGCCGTCGGCAGCGTGGTGTTGTTCGGCACCTTGTCGATGTTCCTCTACCCGCTGGCCATCAACGCCGGCTGGCTGCACCTGGACACCATGGGCGCCGGGCTTTTCCTGGGCGGCACTATCCACGAAGTCGCCCAAGTAGTGGGCGCAGCCAGTAACGTCAGCCCTGAAGCCACCCATATCGCCACCATCGTCAAGATGACCCGGGTGATGCTGCTGGTGCCCGTACTGCTGGTGGTAGGCCTGTGGATCAGCCGCTCGCGCAAGGCCGGCCAGGCGCAGGGCAATGGGCGCATTGCGATGCCCTGGTTCGCCTTCGGCTTCCTTGCCCTGGTGCTGGTGAATTCGCTGCAGGTACTGCCGGGTAGCGTTACCCAGGCGGTGAACAGCCTCGACACTTTTGCCCTGACCATGGCCATGACTGCACTGGGTATGGAAACCCGTTTCAGCCAGATTCGCCAGGCCGGGCCAAAGGCGCTGGCTACCGGGGCGATTCTGAACCTGTGGCTGGTAGGCGGTGGCTTGGCAATTACCCTCGGCGTGCAGAAGCTGTTGGGATAAATCGGGACCGGGTTGGCTTCTTCGCGGGCTTGCCCGCTCCCACAGGGATCCGCACTGCACCTGTGAGAGCGGGCAAGCCCGCGAAGAAGCCAACCCGGTCTCAAGGTTTTTCACCAGCCCCCTCGTTGCCGTCCACATTTCTCGGTATGGTGTTGTCAAAGAAGGATGTTTTACCCGCACAGGAAAGACTTAGATGCCTCAACGCAATGTCATCAATGCATCCGTCAGCCCCAAAGGCAGCCTGGAAACGCTGTCACAACGTGAAGTGCAGCAACTGAGTGAAGTCGGTACCGGTAGCCTTTACACCCTGTTCCGCCAGTGCGCCCTGGCCATCCTCAACACCGGCGCCCATGTCGACAATGCCAAGACTATCCTCGAGGCCTACAAGGACTTCGAGGTTAAAATCCACCAACAGGACCGCGGCGTGCGCCTGGAGCTGCTGAATGCCCCGGCCGACGCCTTCGTCGATGGCGAAATGATCGCCAGCACCCGTGAAATGCTGTTCAGCGCCCTGCGCGACATCGTCTACACCGAGAGCGAGCTGGCCAGCCAGCGTATCGACCTGGAAAGCTCGCAGGGCATCACCGATTACGTGTTCCACCTGCTGCGCAACGCGCGCACCCTGCGCCCGGGTGTAGAGCCGAAGATGGTGGTGTGCTGGGGCGGCCACTCGATCAGCACCGAGGAATACCAGTACACCAAGAAGGTCGGCCACGAACTTGGCCTGCGCAAACTGGACGTGTGCACCGGCTGCGGCCCTGGCGTGATGAAGGGGCCGATGAAAGGCGCCACCATCGCCCACGCCAAGCAGCGCATGCATGGCAGCCGCTACCTGGGCCTGACCGAGCCGGGCATCATCGCCGCCGAGGCGCCCAACCCGATCGTCAACGAGCTGGTGATCCTGCCGGACATCGAGAAACGCCTGGAAGCCTTCGTGCGTGTCGGTCACGGCATCATCATCTTCCCGGGCGGTGCCGGCACGGCCGAGGAGTTCCTCTACCTGCTGGGCATCCTCATGCACCCGGACAACCACGACGTGCCGTTCCCGGTGGTGCTCACCGGCCCGCGCAGCGCCGAGCCTTACCTGCAACAGTTGCATGCCTTCGTCGGCGCCACCCTGGGCGAGGCGGCGCACCGCTTGTACGAAATCATCATTGATGACCCGGCCGAGGTTGCCCGGCACATGGTCGAAGGGCTCAAGGAGGTCAAGCAGTTCCGCCGTGAGCGCAACGACGCCTTTCACTTCAACTGGCTGCTGAAGATCGAAGAGAGCTTCCAGCGCCCGTTCGACCCGACCCACCAGGCCATGGCCGAGCTGGACCTGCGCCGCGAGCTGCCACCCCATGAACTGGCTGCCAACCTGCGCCGGGCCTTTTCCGGCGTTGTAGCGGGTAACGTGAAGGACAAGGGCATCCGCCTGATCGAAGAGCACGGGCCGTACCAGATCCGCGGCGACAGCGCTGTGCTGGATCCACTGGGCCGGCTGCTGCAGGCCTTCGTCGACCAGCACCGCATGAAGCTGCCGGGCGGCGCGGCGTATGTGCCGTGCTACCAGGTAGTGACCTGACACCCGCTGCCTAAACAGTCATCCCAGGCTATTGGGGCTGCTGCGCAGCCCCATTAGTCTATTGGTTGAGGTCAGCCATCGGCCGCTCAACAAACCGAATGCTATCGCGCCCACTGCGTTTGGACTGGTACAAGGCCACATCCCCCTGCTCGATCAACGCCGCCAGGCTCGCCGGTGGCTGGTCGAACAGGTTCACGCCGATGCTCAAGGTAACCGCGTGCGGGGTGGGAACGGTCTTGCCGGCATACTGCTGGAATAGCTCGCGCAACATCCCACCCAGCTCCACTACCTGCTCGCTACTCGCCCCGCTCAACAAGATGACGAACTCATCACCGCCCAATCGCGCGGCCAGCGCCCGCTCGGGCAGCGCCGTGCGAATCATCTCGCTCAGGGCAATCAGCAACCGGTCCCCGGCAATGTGCCCATGCAGGTCGTTGACCAGCTTGAAGTTGTCAATGTCGATCAGCAGCAACGCCCCAGGCTGCGCCGGGCTCACGTCCTTGAAGAATTGCCCCGCCCGCACCTCCAGCGCGCGCCGGTTGTACAGCGCGGTCAGCGGGTCGCGGGCTGCCAGCCGGGCAATCCGCTCCTCGCGCCGATAGCGCACAGTGCCGGTCATCGACAAGGCAATCAGCATGATCGCCATCGCCCCCTCGACCAGGGAAACCTGAATGATCAGCCCGCCAAAGGTGGCCAGGTCAATCAACGTACCCGGCGTGATCGCAATGATCGCCTTCGCTACATAGAACAGCCCATGGATCAACAACACATAGCGCAACTGCACTGCCCCGACACTCAGCGACTTGCCATGCGGCCGCAGCAGGAAGCTGGCCTTGAGCGTCAGCGAGGCGACCAGCAACGAGTTGACCATCAGCATCACCTTCGACCACTGCGGCCCTACGGGCAGCAGCAGCAAGGCGAACCAGACCACCACAATAATCAGCCAGGCCCGCGACAAGCGGTCCTGGGTAAAACGCAGTACGCCTAGCAGGAAAAACCAGTGCGCCACCACCAGCAAACCGTTGGCAAACCAGATACCGATGAACAACAACCCGACCCCGCGCAACAAGGCCAGGATACAACCGACAGTAATAGTGGCAAACCCGGCACTCCAGAACAGCAGTGATGTTTCGCGGACACTGCGCCACTCAATCGCCAGGTACAGGGCAGCCGCAGCTGCCAGGGCGACCGAGATGGTCAGCATCGTGGGTGGATCTAGCGCCATATACGCATTGGCCTATCTGGTTAACGAGGAAAAGGCCCGATTGTATGCGCTCGTGATGACTTTTCAGAGGGGCCTTGCACGGTTGACTGCAAATGATAGCCCAGCCCCTCTAGATGGAGGCATGCCAGCAATATCATTTTGACATCAAGGCACCGTGTTCACTACAGAAATCGCAGTGGTCTCGCCCCCCGCGCCCGGCCAGTGGATGACCGGCAGGCACCAGCATCACCAGGCGCTCGGTGCGAAACGGCAGCGATACCACGCCCTCACTGGCCTTTCGCGACACAAGGCCGCTCCCCCCAAAAAACGTACAGCATCGACTGGTGCAATGCCTCAGAGCACGCGCTTGATCAACGGCTCCAACCGGCTGAAACGCAACCGCCGCAGAAGCTTGCGTACTTCCTTGGGGTGTTCGGCCTTCACCCCCAACGCCTCTGCCGAGGCAATCTTCGGCGCATGCCGGCGCAGCTCGCTCAGCTCCGCTTCCCTTGGCGCCAGCCATTGCCCTTGCGGGTCATCGATCAGCAGGCCGTTTTCCAGGTCCAGGTTGAACCCGCGCGGGTTCAGGTTGTTCCCGGTCAGCAGCGAATAGCGTTGGTCGACCCACACGCCCTTGGCATGGAAGGTATGCCCGGGATCGTTCCAGATCCGCACTTGTAGCTGGCCGCTGGCAATCGCCGCATGGCGGCGTCGGGCGAAGGCACGCAGGTTGTCTTCGTACAGATAAGGCAAGGCGCCACTGGCACTGAACGGCTCACCCGGGGCGATGTAGAAGTCGTTGGCCGTGCGATCACCGACGATCAGCTCAACGTGCACCCCCCGCTCCAGCGCATGGTCAAGCTCGCGCATAACCACCCGCGGCGGGTTGAAATACGGCGTACTGATGATGAGTTGCGTGCGCGCCGCCGCCAACAGGGCGCACATTGCCCGGTTCAACGGGTTGCCACGGCCCACGCCCAACAGCGGAATCACCCGCAACCCCTGCCCTGCCACGCTGGATGGTGCCTCGTAGGCCATGCGCCGCAACCGCGCTCGCAAGCGCCGGATATCGCCGCGCAGGCTGCGGGTGGCAGGTTGTGCAGGCAAGTCGAGGCGTGGTGTGGCGGTGTGGTGCAACAGGCGCTGTACCAGGTCGACCATGGCGTCGGCAAGCCCCGGCGACTGGAACAGGTGGTAGCGGTCCAGGCGATAGCGGTCGAAGCGGTGCAGGTAGACGTTGTTCAGGCTGGCGCCGGTGTAGATCACGCAATCGTCGATGATGCTGCCCTTCAAGTGCAGCACGCCGAACAGCTCGCGGGTCTGCACCGGCACCCCGTGAATGACGATATCCAGCCCGCGCAACTGGCGCTGGGCCTGATACCAGGCGGCGTTACCCGGCTGACGCCCGCCCCCCAGCAGACCACGGCGGGCACGGAACCAGTCGACCACGATGGTGATTTCCAGCCCTGGCCGCTCGGCCTTGGCCTGGTACAAGGCATCCAGCACTTCCTGGCCAGCCTCGTCTTGCTGCAGGTACAGTGCGACGATGACGATGCGCCGGGTCGCGGTGCGGATGCGCTCGAGCAGGCAGGCGCGGTATGCCTTGGCATCGGGCAGCACCTGGATCGACTCGGGCGATATGGCGTAGCCTGGCAATGCCGCCAGCATGGATTCGGGGTTCACGAACGATCACCTTCTCTGTGCAATCACTGTCGGCCCTGCCAGCCGGCGGGGCCATTCCTGGCCGCTGCGCCCGGGGTGTAAGATCAACCCGGCAACGACCTATAACAACAAGAACCACGCGAGGCTGTATTTCTCTCTGCCCCTGACGAACTCTGCCTCAGCTTGCACAGGAACAGCGCAATGGTCCACCCCGCTTCTACAAACCTGTCGCCGTCTATTGTAAAGAGTTGTTCCGTAAAGACCTTCGGCTTTCTGATTTTGCCCAACTTCACCACCATCGGTCTGGCGTCGGCGGTGGAAACCCTGCGCATGGCCAACCTGGCCGCGCGCAAGCCACTGTTTCGCAGCGTGCTGATTGCTGCGGACGAGGCACCCGTGGTCGCCAGCAACGGCATGCGGGTACTGCCCGACTACAGCATCGCCAACGCCCCGGAGCTGGACACGTTGCTGGTGGTCGGCGCCAACCCGATCGACCGTGGCCGTAGCAGCCGCCCGCTGATCGACTGGTTGCGCAAGCTGGCCCGCCAGCACCTGCCATTGGGCGGTATCTGCACCGGTAGCTACCTGCTGGCCAAGGCCGAACTGCTCAAAGGCTACCGCTGCACCATCCACTGGGAAGACCTGCCGACATTGCAGGCGCACTTCCCCGGCATTGTCATTTCCAGCCAGCTGTTCGAACTGGACCGCGACCGTTATACCTGCTCGGGCGGTGTGGCAGCCATGGACATGATGCTGCAACTGGTGGCCCGCGAACCCGGGGGCCAGGACATTGCGGCCAAGGCGGCAGAGCTGTTGCTGTGCGACCGGGTGCGGGGCGAGCGCGATCGCCAGCGGATACCGCTGCGCACCCTGCTTGGCAGCGCTCAACCCAAGCTGAGCCAGGTGGTGGCGATCATGGAGGCCAACCTGGAAGAACCACTGGGGCTCGAGGAGCTTGCCAGCCTCAACGAGGTGACCGTGCGCCAGCTGGAGCGGCTGTTCCACAAGTACCTGCAGCGCACGCCCAGCCAGTATTACCTGGAGCTGCGGCTGTCGCGGGCGCGGGAGTTGCTGCTGCGCAGCGATGTGCAGGTGCGCGAGGTGGCGCTGGCCTGCGGGTTCAGCTCGCCGGCGCATTTTTCCAAGAGTTACAGCCGGTTCTTTGGCTTGTCGCCGCTGGGGGAGCGGCGGCAGGCCTCTTTACACTGATCCAGATCTTGCACTAGTTTTGCCGGCCTCTTCGCGGGTAAACCCGCGAAGAAGCCAGTACAGGCTTATCAATCTTCCAGTGCCGAGTGCGCCGTTTCCCGGCACATCAGCATCGCCACCAGTGCCACCAGTGCTGCCGCCAGCAAATACCCCGCCGGCGCCAGCTTGCTGCCAGTCACCTGAATCAGCCAGGTGGCAATGAACGGTGCGGTCCCGCCAAACAGCGCGTTGGCCACATTGAAGCTGAGGGCAAACCCACTGAAGCGCACCCGGGTCGGGAAAATCTCGGCCAGCAGGCACGGCAAGGTTCCGTCGTTCATTGCCAGTATCGCCCCGAAGCAAATCTGGATCGCCAGGATGACCAGCAGCGGTTGCCCGTCAAGCAGGCGGAACAACGGCACGGTCAGCCCCAGGAACAACAGCGAAGCCACCACCAGCATGGTCTTGCGGCCAAACCGGTCGGAAAGCCGCCCCATCAGGAAGATCAAGCCAATATAAGTGGCGAGCGATACTGTCGAAGCAATGAATGAATCCCGCTCGCTCATGCCCATTTCACTGGACAGGTAGGTCGGCATGTAGCTGAGCAGCAGGTAGAACGCCACCGCGTTCAGGCAGGTAACGCCAATGCCGATGGCCAGGCTGCGGCGGTGCTGGCCCAGCAGCTCGCGCAGCGGCGTCGGGGCCATGCCGGCCTTGTGTTCCAGGCGCTGCTCCATCTCCAGGAACTTGGGCGTGTCCTGCAGGCTCATGCGGATATAGCGCCCCACCAGGCCGAACGGCGCCGCCAGCAGGAACGGCAGGCGCCAGCCCCATTCATGCAGGGCTTCGCTGCTGAGCAGTTCGTGCAGTACCGCCACGAACGCCGCACCAAACAGCAACCCCGCTGCCGTGCTGGCCGGCACGATACTGGTGTACAGGCCACGACGGCCGGGCGGCGCGTATTCGGCCAGGAACGCCGCAGCACCGGCGTACTCGCCCGACGCAGAAAAACCCTGCACCAGGCGGATCAGCAACAGCAGCGCCGGCGCCCACAAACCGATTTGCGCATAACCAGGCAGCAGGCCGATGCAGAAGGTCGATACCGACATGATCAGGATCGACCACGACAGTGCGTTGCGCCGGCCATGGCGGTCGCCAAAGTGCCCCCAGACGATACCGCCTAGCGGGCGGACCAGGAACGACAGGGCAAACACGGCGAAGGTTGCCAGCAGGCCGTTGGTCTTGTCGGTCTGCGGGAAGAAGGTGGCGGCGATGATGGTGGCCAGGTAGCCGTAGGCGGCGTAGTCGAACCACTCGACGAAGTTGCCCATGAAACTGGCCCGGGCGGCCTTGCGCAGGGCCTGGCGTTCGGCATTGTGTGCGGGACCGGCGACGGCGGATGGGTCAAGTGTGGTGCTGGACATGACGGGTACCCTCTGGTTCTTTTAATTGGAGGCAGGGTCTGGTGGTCATACAGTGATATTTTTGTTGTCCGGGTTGGCCTCATCGCCGGCAAGCCAGCTCCCACACGGGACTTCACAGGCATTGCATGCTGTGCAGTATCTGCGGGCGCTGGCTTGCCGGCGATGAGGCCTGCTGCGGTCTTTATTTGCGAATGATGTTGTGCTCCGGCCCATACGGGAACCTGGTGATGTTCTCGGCGCCGTTGTCATTGACGATCAGGATGTCATGCTCGCGGTACCCGCCCGCCCCCGGTCGCCCTTCGGGCAGCATGATCATCGGTTCGATCGACACCACCATGCCAGGCTCCAGCACCGTGTCGATGTCTTCGCGCAGCTCCAGCCCCGCTTCGCGGCCGTAGTAGTGGCTCAAGGTGCCGAACGAGTGGCCATAGCCAAAGGTGCGGTACTGCAGCAGGTCGTGGCGCAGGAAGATTTCGTTCAGTTCACGGGCGATGTCGCTGCAGCGCATGCCCGGGCGTACCAGTTTCAACCCAGCCTCGTGCACCTCCACGTTGGCCTGCCACAGGCGCAGGTATTCATCCGGGCAATGGTCGAGGAACAGTGTGCGCTCCAGCGCGGTGTAGTAGCCAGCGATCATCGGGAAACAGTTGAGGCTAAGGATTTCACCCTTGCCGACGCGACGGCTGGTCACCGGGTTGTGCGCGCCATCGGTGTTGAGCCCGGACTGGAACCAGGTCCAGGTGTCCATCAGCTCCGCATCGGGGAAGCGCCTGGCAATTTCACGGACCATCGCCTGGGTGGCATGCAGCGCCACTTCATACTCCGGCACCTGCTCGCGCAGCGCCTCCACCACCGCCGCACCGCCAATGTCGGCCACCTGCGCACCGTGGCGGATCAGCGCCTGCTCCTCAGCCGACTTGATCATGCGCATGCGCATGCACGGCGCGCCAATGTCCAACAACTCGGCTCTGGGGTAGCAGGCGGCCAGCTTGGCGTGGTTCTGCAGGTTGAGGTGGTCGTGTTCGACGCCGATGCGCGAGGCCAGCGGCAGCGCCTGCTGGATGGCAACGAAGTAGTTGTCGCGTTGCCAGTCGGTGTAGACGATGTTGTCAGTGCCGACCGTGCGCCGCCAGGGCTGCCCGCCATCGATATTGGCGCTGATCGAGACGACCTTGTCCTGGGTGATCACCAGCGCATACGGGCGGCCGAACGAGCAGTAGAGGAAGTCGCTGTAGTAGTTGACGTTGTGATACGACGTGAAGATCGCCGCTTCGATGTCCTGCTCGGCCATGTAGGCCCGCAGCCGGGCGTGGCGGGCTGCATATTCCTGCGCCGAAAAGGTCGGCTGCACCTTGTCGCCATTGCGGATTTTCAGGGTCTTGGGCATTTGCATGGTCGGGGTTCCTTGTCGTTGTGAGCACGCTGTTCAGGCCGGCCGCCTGAGAAGCATTGCAACAGAACCGACGAGGACGCTTTTGTATCTATCCGACCTGGAATTGGCGGGATCACCAGGGCCAAGGGGGCTGCTCTGCAGCCCCCCGCAACACCGTTACTTCAGGTCAAAACGATCCAGCTCCATGACCTTCTGCCAAGCGGCCACAAAGTCCCGCACGAACTTGTCACCCCCATCACTGCTGCCATACACCTCGCTCAACGCCCGCAGCTGGGCATGCGAACCAAACACCAGGTCAACCCGGCTACCACTCCACTTCACCTGCCCGGTCTTGCGGTCGCGGCCTTCGAAGGCCTCGTTGTCCGCCGAGGTCGGCTTCCATTCCACGCCCATGTCCAGCAGGTTGCGGAAGAAGTCGTTGCTCAGGGTGCCGGGCTTGTCGGTGAACACGCCCTGCTTGCTGCCGCCATGGTTGGCGCCCAGCACGCGCAGGCCGCCAATCAGCACGGTCAGCTCCGGCGCCGTCAGCGTCAGCAACTGGGCCTTGTCCAGCAGCAGCTTCTCAGCCTTGACGCTATAGCGGGCCTTGGTGAAGTTGCGGAAGCCATCGGCCAACGGCTCTAGCACGGCAAACGACTCGACATCGGTCTGCGCCTGAGACGCATCGACGCGGCCCGGGCGGAACCCTACGCTGCCCGTGTAACCGGCGTCCTTGGCGGCTTTTTCAACGGCTGCGGTACCGGCCAGCACGATCAGGTCGGCCAGAGAAACCCTCTTGCCGCCGTTGTTGAACTCGCCCTGGATCTTTTCCAGCGCCGCCAGCACCTTATCTACCCCCTGGTTTGCAGCCCAGTCCTTCTGCGGTGCCAGGCGCACGCGGGCGCCATTGGCCCCACCGCGCTTGTCGGAGCCGCGGAAGGTCGACGCCGACGCCCAGGCGGTGGCGACCAGTTCGCCCACGCTCAAGCCCGAAGCCAGGATCTTGGTTTTGAGATCTGCGATGTCTTGCTCGCTGATCGTGGCTGGATCTGCCTTGGGCAACGGGTCTTGCCAAAGCAACTCTTCGTTGGGCATTTCCGGGCCCAGGTAGCGGGCCAGCGGGCCCATGTCGCGGTGGATCAGCTTGTACCAGGCACGGGCAAAGGCATCCGCCAGCTGGTCAGGGTTGTCCTTGAAGCGACGGGCGATCGGCTCGTAGATCGGGTCGAAACGCAGCGCCAGGTCGGAAGTAAGCATCGACGGTGCGTGTTTCTTGCCCGGATCGTGGGCATCCGGCACGGTGCCTGCGCCTTTGCCCTCTTTCGGCCGCCACTGGTGCGCACCGGCCGGGCTCTTGGTCAATTCCCACTCAAAGTTGAACAGGTTGTTGAGGTACTCGTTGCTCCACTTGGTCGGGGTAGAAGTCCAGGTCACTTCCAAGCCGCTGGTGATGGTATCCCCGCCTTTGCCGGTACCAAACTTGTTGGGCCAGCCCAGGCCCTGCAGCTCAAGGCCAGCAGCTTCCGGCTCGGGGCCGACATTGTCGGCAGGGCCGGCACCGTGGGTCTTGCCAAAGGCGTGGCCGCCGGCGATCAGCGCCACCGTTTCTTCATCGTTCATGGCCATGCGGCCAAAGGTTTCACGGATATCCTTGCCCGAGGCCACCGGGTCGGGGTTACCTTCCGGGCCTTCCGGGTTCACGTAGATCAGGCCCATCTGCACGGCGGCGAGCGGGTTTTCCAGGTTCCGCTCGGCCGACAGGTCGCGATTCTGTTCTTCGCCGTGCTTGGCCGGCTCGGCCACCAGGTCCCCCTGGCCTGGCGGCTGGGCCTTGACCTGCTCCTTGCCGTAGCGGGTATCGCCGCCCAACCAGACCTTTTCCGAGCCCCAATACACATCTTCGTCCGGCTCCCACACATCGGCGCGCCCGCCAGAGAAACCAAAGGTCTTGAAGCCCATGGATTCGAGAGCAACGTTACCCGTGAGCACGATCAGGTCGGCCCAGGAAATCTTGTTGCCGTATTTCTGCTTGATCGGCCACAGCAGGCGCCGGGCCTTGTCCAGGCTGACGTTGTCCGGCCAGCTGTTCAGAGGGGCGAAACGTTGCTGGCCAGAACCCGCGCCACCGCGGCCATCGCCGATGCGGTAGGTGCCCGCGCTATGCCAGGCCATGCGGATGAACAGCGGACCGTAGTGGCCGAAGTCGGCGGGCCACCAGTCCTGCGAGTCGGTCATCAAGGCGGTCAGGTCTTGCTTCAGGGCCTGGAAGTCGAGGCTCTTGAACGCCTTGGCATAATCGAAGTCCGGATCGGGGCTGGATTTCGACGAATGCTGGTGAAGAATGCGAAGGTTGAGCTGGTCAGGCCACCAGTCACGGTTGGTGGTGCCGCCACCTGCGGTTTGATGGAACGGGCATTTCGATTCGTTCGACATCTGCGGGTACCTTTGGGTCGGTTATCCAGATTTCCGGTCTATGCCAGGTGTTCTTTCAGCCGAGCGTGTGGGCTCGTGCTACCCCTCATCAGGTCTACACGGGGCCACGGGAAAGACTAGACGAGCTTGGGCAGAGTTCTAATAGAGTGGCTGTTAGGGGTTGATAGGCTGGCTCTGTCAGGTTTGCCTGTGCTGGCCTCTTCGCGGGTGAACCTGCGAAGAGGCCAGCACATTCATACAAGGCAAGCAGGCCAGCGGCGTGCTTCAATACACCGCCAAGCCCTCTATTCCGGAACCTGAGCCCAATGAACCGCAACGACCTGCGCCGCGTTGACATGAACCTGCTGGTGCTGTTCGAAGCCTTGATGATCGAACGCAACCTGACCCGCGTCGGTGAAAAGCTGTTCATCACCCAGTCCACCGTCAGCGCCGCCCTCGCCCGCCTGCGCGAGCTGTTCGACGATCCGTTGCTGATCCGCAGTGGCCGGGCCATGGAACCCACGCCAAGGGCCCTGCAGATTTTTGCCGAACTGGCGCCAGCGATGGACGTGATTTCCGCCGCCATCAGCCGCGCCCGCGAATTCGACCCGGCCAGCAGCTGCAATGTGTTCCGCCTGGGCCTGTCGGACGATGCCGAGTTCGGCCTGTTCCCGGCCTTGCTGCAGGCCCTGCGCGAAGAAGCCCCGGATATCAGTGTGGTTGTGCGGCGCGCCAACTTCCTGCTGATGCCTGGCCTGCTGGCCAGCGGCGAAATCTCGGTAGGTGTGAGCTACACCACCGACCTGCCAGCCACGGCCAAACGCCGCAAGCTGCGCGACATCGGCGTGCGCGTGCTGCGCGCCGACGACCGCCCCGGCCCGCTGACCCTCGACGAATACTGCGCGCGCCCGCATGTGATGGTGTCGTTCTCCGGCGACATGAGCGGCAACATCGACCTGGACCTGGCGCGCATCGGCCGTTGCCGCAAGGTGGTGCTGGCGGTGCCGCAGTTCGGCAGCCTGCGCGCCCTGCTGCGCAACACCGAGCTGATTGCCACCGTGCCGGACTACGCCGCCTGCGCCCTGGCCGACGACGGTAGCCTGCGCGCCGACCCGGCGCCGTTCGACATCTCCGAGGCCGAGCTGTCCATGGTCTGGAGCGGCGCCCAGGACAACGACCCGGCCGAGCGCTGGCTACGCGAACGCATCCTGCAGTTCATGGCCCGGTAGGTAATCACTCACTTCTTGCGCTGCATCCACGCCGCGCCCAGCCCACTGAGGCAGATCACCGAAATTCCCGCCAGGCTCAGGCTATCCGGCACCTGGCTATAGAATAGAAGCCCAAGCAACCCGGCAAACACGATCTGGCAGTAGCTGAACGGTGCCAGCAACGCCGGTGCCGCATGGCGGAAGGCCTGGGTCAGCAGCAGGTGCGCAGTCATGCCAAAGCCACCCAGCGCCAGCATCAGCAGCGCATGGTCCCAACGCGGCACCACCCAGAAGAACGGCACCAGTGCACTCATTGCCAGGGTGTTACACAGCCCTGCATAGAAGTTGCTGGTGGTCGGGCTGTCATGCGCAGCCAGAATGCGCGTCAGCAACTGATAGAAGCAGAAGCCCAACGCCGAACCGAAAGGATACAGAATGGCCGGGGTAAACATCGCCCCACCCGGGTGCACCACCACCAGCACGCCGATAAAGCCCATCACCACCGCCACCCACTGCCCCACCGTCACCCGTTCTTTCAACAGGGGTGCCGATAACGCGGTGACCAGCACCGGGGCAAGAAAGTTGACCGCAGTGGCCTCGGCCAGCGGCAAGTATTGCAGGCCAGTGGTAAACAGCAGGCTGGTGCTCAGCAGGCTCAAGGCCCGCAGCGTCTGCAACACCGGGCGGCGCGTACGCAGCACGTTAAGGCCTGACTTGGGCAGGAAGATGCCGGCCATCAGCAGCGTATGCACCACGTACCGGGCCCACACCACCATGACGATCGGGTACAGGCCGCCGAGGAATTTGGACAAAGCATCGTGGCTGGCAAACAGCAACGTCGCCACCACCACCAAGGCGATGCCGCGCAGGGGTTGGTTGACGCCGGACAGCGGTGTACTGGAACTCATGGCTCTCTCGATGACGGCCCGCCAGCAGGCAAGCCCAGGGAAGGCCGCACAGGCGTGGCCTGGCGGATGCGACTGCTCGAATTCTAGAAGAGATGCCGCAGCATAAGGAAGTTCATTTGCCGCTTGTCCACGCCGGCTGCAATTACTGTTCGCTGATCGACCACTTTGTGCCTTGAACGCATGGCCCGGGCCTCGCTGATCACCCACCATCGAGTGCGAACCCTGCACACCCTACAAGGAATTTACATGCAAAGGCTCACCACCCGTAACGGTCTGGACCTGCCAGCAATCGGCCTGGGCACCTGGCCAATGACCGGCACCGAATGTACCCAGGCCGTGCACCGGGCGCTGGACGTGGGTTACCGGCACATCGACACTGCCACCGCCTACGAAAACGAAGCGGCCGTTGGCCAGGCCCTGCGCGACAGCGACGTGCCACGCGAGCAGATCCACCTCACCACCAAGGTGTGGTGGGACCGCCTGGAGCCCAAGGCCATGCGCCAGTCGCTGGAAGACAGCCTGCGCGCCCTGGGCACCGAGCAGGTCGACCTGTTCCACATTCACTGGCCCGGCAAGGATTGGGACCTGGCACGCAGCATCGACACCTTGGTAGCGCTGCGTGACGAGGGCAAGGCGCGCCACATTGGCGTGGCCAACTTCCCGCTGGGCCTGCTGCGCCAGGTGGTGGAAACCCTGGGTGCGCCGTTGTCGGCGATCCAGGTGGAATACCACGTACTGCTCGGCCAGCAACCGCTGCTCGACTACGCCCGCCATCATGACCTGTTGCTCACCGCCTACACCCCGCTGGCCCGCGGCCAGGCGGCGGCGCAGCCGGTGATCCAGGCGATTGCCCGCAAGCACGGCGTGCTGCCCAGCCAGGTGGCGCTGAAGTGGTTACTGGACCAGGACGGTGTGGCGGCGATCCCAAAGGCCAGTAGCCGCGAGAACCAGCTGGCCAACCTGGCAGCATTGAACGTGCAACTGGACGACGAGGATCGCGCGGCGATTGCCCAATTACCGAAAGACCAGCGGGTGGTGAGCCCGGCGTTTGCGCCAGACTGGAATAGCTGAAATTCGTAAGCGCGACACGGACCTTGTGGGAGCGGGCGTGCCCGCGAAGAAGCCAACTCGGTGGCTGGCACCGGCTGCGCCGGTGTTCGCGGGCATGCCCGCTCCCACAAGGATTGCACAAGCTCTTAAAATTTGAGCAAGACAATTACCCCCACAATGGGCTGCGTGAGCCGTCAGCTAGGCGTTATGACCTGCTTCAACCGCTCACTCGCCGGTGCCGGCCGCCCGTACAGGTAGCCCTGGAAATGCGAGCACCCTTCCGCCGCCAGCCGGCGCATCTGCTCTTCCGACTCCACCCCCTCGGCCGTGGTCTTGATCATCAGGCTGTTGGACAGGTCGGTAATGGCACGGATGATCGACATCGCCTCACGGCTTTCGCACATGTCATGCACGAACGACTTGTCGATCTTGATCCGGTCGAACGGGAACGACCGCAGGTAGCCGAGCGATGAATACCCGGTGCCGAAATCGTCCAGCGAAATGGACACGCCCAGGTCTTTCAGCGCGCGCAAGGTGCGCACGTTTTCCTCGCTGTTACCCAGCAGCACCGACTCGGTGATTTCCAGCTCCAGGCGCTGCGCCGGTAGGCCCGAGTCGGCCAGGGCCAAGGCCACAACCTGCACCAGGTTGGCATTCTTGAACTGCACCGGCGACAGGTTGACCGACACCGTCTGCTCGCTGTCCCAGCTGGCCGCTTCCTGGCAGGCCAGGTTCAAGGCCCGGGTGCCCAGCTCATGAATCAACCCGGTTTCCTCGGCAATGGGGATGAAGTCCATGGGCATCACCATGCCACGGCTCGGGTGCTCCCAGCGCAGCAAAGCCTCGTAGCCGGTGATGCAGTGGGTCTGCTGGTCGACCACCGGCTGGTAGTGCAGTAGCAACTGGCCCAGGTGCAGCGCAGTACGCAGGTCGGTTTCCACCAGGCGGCGCTGGCGGGCTGCAACGTCCAGTTCGACCTCGAAGCACTCGTAGCGGTTTCGCCCGTTGCGCTTGGCCTCGTACAGCGCCATGTCGGCATAGCCGAGCAACTGCTCGGCCTGGTCATTGTCATCGGGGGCAATGGCAACGCCGATGCTCACCCCCACCGTGAACTGGTGGCCTTCGATCTGGAACGGCGGGCAAATGGCATTGATCAGGCGCTGTGCGGTGTTGCACGCGGCATCGCGGCCATCAAGCCCGGTCAGCACCACGGCAAACTCGTCACCGCCCAGGCGGGCCAGGGTGTCGTGTTCACGCAGCTCACGGCGCAGGCGCTTACCCAACTCACGCAGCAGCTTGTCGCCGAAGGCATGGCCCAGGGAATCGTTGATGTTCTTGAAGTTATCCAGGTCCAGGCACAGCGCAGCGGTCAGCTTGGCGTTCTCGCTGCCACGCACCAGCGCCTGGCGCAGGCGTTCGTTGAACAGCGTGCGGTTGGGCAGCCCCGTGAGCGCGTCATGGTGCGCCATGTGGTGGATCTGCGCGTGGGCGGCCAGTTCCTCGGTGGCATCCTCGGCAACAAACAGCACGTAATCAGCCTGGCCTTCGCGGTTCTGGCTGAGCAAGGTACGGCTGCGCAGGGTACGCGGGCCACGGGCGGTGTCGACCCGGGTCTCGGCAGCATGGCCCTTGGTGCTACGGGCGCCACGGGCCAGCTGCTGCTCAAGGTAGTCGGCAGCCGCCGGGCTCAGGCACTCGCCAGGCAGTTGGCCAATCATGCTGCGCTCTGGCCCGCCGAACAGGCGCTCGGCCTGCTGGTTGGCCAGCAGGATACGCTGGCTCTCCAGGTCCTGGACGATGACGCTGGCGGGGATATTGGCAATGACCGAATCCAGGAACTGCGAAAGCTTGGCCATTTCCTGGCTGTACTGCTCGGCGAGTTCCTTGGCCTGCAGCAGCTCCAGCTCCTGACGGCGGCGTTCGGAAATGTCGCGGGTAACCTTGGCAAAACCCACCAGTTGGCCGGCATCGTCGTACACCGCGTCGATCACCACATGGGCGTGGAAGGCCGAGCCATCCTTGCGCATGCGCGAACCGATTTCTTCAAAGCGCCCGGTGCTGCGCGCCTGCTCCAGGTTATGCGCGGGCAACCCGGCGGCGCGCTCGGCATCGGTGTAGAACAGCGAGTAATGCTGGCCGACGATTTCCTCGGCGTGGTACCCCTTGGCACGCTGAGCGCCGGGGTTCCAGTTGGCGACGACACCTTCGGGGGTGAGCATGTAGATGGCATAGTCCACCACACTCTGAATCAATAGCCGGTACATGATGTCGGGGCTTGCGACTAACGACATGAACTTTACCTGAACCTTCGAAGCGCATGAAAAGGGACCCCGGCAAGCAGTGGCCGGGCTTCTGAAAGCGTTGATGGCATTATGCCGCTCATGACGATTTTGTGAAGTAGCTCACAAAAATGTCGCTATTCCTCTTCAAGGACGAACGAAGGCGGGCAAGCCCTCAATGGCGGGCGCCGCTCACCAGGAAACTGAGCAGGTCCGGTTCATCAGCCAGGGCAATGGCCTGCGCCGGGCGCGACAGGTTCGCCAGCACGGCCTTGCAGAACGCCACGGCCGGGGCATCTTGTGCGTAGCACCGCAGCCACCAGTCGCCCTCGCCGCACAGCAACTGCAACGCCACCGCTTGGCCGATGCCCTGGCGGCGGTATTTTTTCAGGATGAACAGGTCAGCCAGTTCCAGCGCGTCGATGCCCGGCAATTCGCTGCGTTCCACCAGTACGAAGCCGGCGATGAAGCCGTCCGCCAGCACCAGGTAGGCGCCCCAGCCGTCGTCCTGCCAGTAGCGGTGCAGGTGCTCGTCGTGGATATAGAAGCGGCCGTCCACTTCGACGTCCTCCTGCTCCCAGTCGGAGGACTCGTAGGAATAGAACTGGTAGAGGTTGCGGATCAGCGGGGCCTGGTCAGCGGTGGTTGGCAGCAGCGCGATGGGCAGCATGGGGTGGGGCTCAGGCAAAAGGTCGATTCTAGATCACCGGGCCCAACAGCAAAAAGCCCAGGCCCTCCCCGCACGGAAAGGCCCAGGCAAAAACACAGCGAAAAATGGTCAGCACTTTGGGGGCGCTACGCGCCCCTTTCGCGACACAAGGCCGCGAATGGGCTGCGCAGCAGCCCCAACGGTTTCAGCCTTCCTGCAACGCACGCGGCCGGTGGCTGCGTGCCTCGGCCTCCAACGCCGTGGCCCCCTGCAGGTGGAAGTCGAACGCCAGTTCGGCAAAACGCTCGCCTTGAACGCCGCGGTCACGCGCCGCCGCAGCATCCTCGACAAAGCGCAGCTCGCCGATCAGCCCGTCACGGGTGGCGTAGGCAAAGTCGTCCCACAGGTACTTGTCACCCTCGAAGTTGATCTGCGTGGTCAGGTGGCGGTGCCCGGGTGCCGAGATGAAGAAGTGCACATGCGCCGGACGCTGGCCATGACGCCCGAGCAGGTCCAGGCATTCCTGGGTCGGGCCCTGCGGGTCGCAGCCATATCCCGATGGCACGATGGAGCGCGCACGGTAGCGGCCCTCGGCATCGGTGATGATGCGGCGGCGCAGGTTGTACTCGGACTGGGTCGAGTCGAAGTACGAATATGTACCTTGGGTGTTGGCGTGCCAGAGGTCGACGGTGGCGCCGGCCAGCGGCTTGCCTTCGGCGTCGAACACCTGGCCTTTCAGGAACATCACCACCCCTGGGTCGGTGCCGTCGTCCATGCGCGCTTCGCCTTGTACCAGCGGCGCCCCGGCGACATACAGCGGGCCTTCGATGGTACGCGGGGTGCCGCCACCCAGGCCGGCTTCGGCATCCTTGGCGTCCTGCAGCAGGTCGAGGAAGTGCTCGATGCCCAGGCCTGCAGCCAGCAGGCCAGCTTCGTTACGGCCACCCAGGCGGTTGAGATAATCAATGGCGTGCCAGAACTCGTCTTCGGTGATTTCCAGGTCTTCGACCAGGCGCGCGGTGTCTTGCAGCACACGCAGGATGATCTGCTTGAAGCGTGGGTTGCCTTCGGCGTGGTCCAGGCCCGCCACTTTGTTGAAGAAGGCTTGAATGTCGGCAGTGTGGGAAATTTTCACGGTCATCGTGCGTACCTCATATTGTTCTTGTCAGGTAGACAGGTGCGTATCAGCGGTCGTCGCTGTGGATCGACGAGGGATGCCGGCACAGGCCGTCGACCTCGATGTCCATGTACGGGAACAACGGCAGTTGCATCAGGGTGTCGTGCAACGACTCGACGCTGGGCACATCGAACACGCTGTAGTTGGCGTAGTGCCCGGCAATGCGCCACAGGTGGCGCCAGGTCCCTTCACGTTGCAGGCGCTGGGCCAGTTCCTTTTCATCGGCCTTGAGCTGGGTGGCCTTGGCCGGGTCCATGTCCACCGGCAGTTTCACGGTCATCTTCACGTGGAACAGCATGATTATCTCCTTGTTTGCTGATCAGCGACGGGCGAAGCGCGCCAGGCGCTGTTCGTCCAGGGTCAGGCCCAGGCCTGGGGTACGGGGAATGTGCAGCTGGAAGTCGCGATATTGCGGCGGCTCGTTGACGATTTCTTCGGTCAGCAGCAGCGGGCCGAACAGCTCGGTGCCCCAGGTCAGTTGGCGTAGGGTGAGGAAGGCGTGGGCCGAGGCCAGGGTGCCGATCGAGCCCTCGAGCATGGTGCCGCCATACAGGCCGATACCGGCGGCCTCAGCGATTTGCGCGGTGCGCAGCACGGCACGCGGGCCGCCGTTCTTGGCGATTTTCAGGGCAAAGATGCTGGCGGCGCCGTCGGCGGCCAGGCTGAAGGCATCCTCGACGCTTTCGATGGACTCATCGGCCATGATCGGTGCAGGGCTGCGCTGGTTCAGGCGCACCTGGCCACCGCGGTTGATACGCGAAATCGGTTGCTCGATCAGGTCGATGCCGTTGTCGCCAAGCACCTGGCAAGCGCGGATGGCTTGGGATTCGTCCCAGTACTGATTCACGTCCACTCGCACACTGGCGCTGTCGCCCAGTTCGCGTTTTATCGTCACCACGTGTTTGAGGTCCTGCTCCACCGGGTTGGCGCCAATCTTCAGCTTGAACACCCGGTGGCGGCGAATTTCCAGCATGTGCCGGGCTTCGGCGATATCACGGGCCGTGTCGCCACTGGCCAGGGTCCAGGCCACTTCCAGGCTGTCGCGCACGCGGCCGCCCAGCAGTTCGCTGACCGGCAGGCCCAGGCGTTTGCCCTGGGCGTCGAGCAAGGCGCTTTCGATACCCGACTTGGCAAAAGTGTTGCCCTTGGCCAGCTTGTCAAGCTTGAGCATGGCGGCGTTGATGTTGTCCGCCGCCAGGCCGATCAGTGCCGGGGCCAGGTGGGCGTCGATGTTGGCCTTGATGCCCTCGGGGCTTTCGTAGCCATAGGCCAGGCCACCGATGGTGGTGGCCTCACCGATACCTTCCACGCCATCGCTGCAACGCACACGCAATACCACCAGGGTCTGCTGCTGCATGGTGTGCATTGCCAGCTTGTGCGGGCGAATGGTCGGCAGGTCGACGATAATTGCATCAATACGTTCAATCAGCGCGCTTGTCATTGTTGCCAGGTCCCGTCAGGTGGGGCTGCCAGTTGCAGGCCCGAATGGTGCATTTACTTGATTGTTCAAGGATTGCGCGAGACCCTGATGAACGTCCAATATCAAATGAATCTCCCACCATACCCTGGAGGTCTGATGGAGCTGCGCCACCTGCGTTACTTCAAGGTCTTGGCCGAGACCCTGAACTTCACCCGCGCCGCCGAGCTGCTGCACATTGCCCAACCGCCCTTGAGCCGGCAGATCAGCCAGCTGGAGGACGAGCTCGGCACCTTGCTGGTAGCGCGCGAACGCCCTCTGCGGCTGACCGAGGCCGGCCGCTTCTTCTACGAGCAGACCTGCACCGTACTGCAGCAACTGCAGAACATCAGCGACAACACCCGCCGCATTGGCCAGGGCCAGCGCCAGTGGCTGGGCATCGGCTTTGCCCCCTCGACCCTGTACAACGTGCTGCCAGAGCTGATCCGCGAGCTGCGCCAGGACAGCGAGCTGGAACTGGGCCTGAGCGAGATGACCACGCTGCAGCAGGTGGAAGCGCTGAAGAGCGGGCGCATCGACATCGCCTTCGGGCGCATTCGTATCGAGGACCCGGCCATTGCGCAACAGGTCCTGCGTGAAGACCCGCTGGTGGCCGTGCTGCCCAAGGGCCACCCGCTGGCGGGCAGCCCGCTCAGCCTCGCCCAGCTGGCTGGCGAGGCGTTCATCCTTTACCCGGCCAACCCCCGGCCCAGTTATGCCGACCACGTGCTTGCGCTGTTCGCCCAGCACGGCATGAGCATCCGCGTCAGCCAGTGGGCCAACGAACTGCAGACGGCCATCGGCCTGGTGGCCGTCGGCGTGGGGGTAACCCTGGTGCCAGCATCGGTACAACAGCAGCACCGCACCGATATCGAGTATGTCGGCTTGCTTGATAGCAGCGCCGTGAGCCCGATCATACTTAGCCGGCGCAAGGGTGACGTGAGCCCGATCGTGCAGCGGTGCCTGGGGTTGATCGAGCAACAGGCACCATGAACAAACCTTGCACCCTGTGGGAGCGGGCGCGCCCGCGAACACGGGCAGAGCCCGTGCCATCCACCGAGTCGCCTGCTTCGCGGGCATGCCCGCTCCCACAGGGTATGTGTTGTGCTCAGGAATGTGCTTGAGCGCGGCGGCGGTAGGCCAGCAGCAGGAACACGAACCACAACGGCATCACGCACAGCGCCAACCGGGTATCCGGCTGCAGCGCCAGCAGCACCAGCACAAAGCCGAGGAAACCCAGGGTGGTGATGGCCATCGGCACCCCGCCCGGCAACTTGAACGCCGAGGCGTCGTGCGCAGTCGGGTTGCGTTTGCGATAGGCAAGGTACGCCGCAAGGATCATCGACCAGGTAAAGATCACCAGGATTGCCGACACGGTGGAAATCAGCGTGAACACCGTCATCACCTCCGGGATGATGAACAGCAGGCTCAACCCGATCAGCATGCACACGCCGGAAAACACCAGGCTGTACACCGGCACGCTCAACGCCGAAAGCCTGGCGAACAGGGCCGGCGCGTTACGCCGCTCGGCCAGCCCGAACAGCATCCGGCAGCCCGAGTAGACACCGCTGTTGGCCGAAGAGGCTGCCGAGGTCAGCACCACGAAGTTGATCATGCCGGCCGCCGCGGGGAAGCCGGCCAGCAGGAACAGCTCGACGAAGGGGCTGCGGTTGGCCGGCACCTCGGCCCACGACACCACGCTGATGATGCACACCAGCGCCAGGATGTAGAACAGCAGAATGCGCAAGGGGATAGTGTTGATGGCCTTGGGCAGCGAGCGATGCGGGTTCTTTGCCTCGGCGGCGGTGGTGCCGATCAGTTCGGTGCCGGCAAAGGAAAACACGGCAATCTGGAAGCCGGCAAAGAACCCGCTGATGCCATGGGGGAGCACGGCGCCCGGCGCGACCACGTTCGACAGCGAAGCAACCACGCCATTGGGTGAGGTATAGGAGGTGGCGATCATCACCGCCGCTGTGATGATCAACAGCACGATGGCGACGATCTTGATGATGCCGAACCAGAACTCCACCTCGCCAAAAATCCGCACCGCCAGCATGTTCAGCCCCAGCAGCACGAACAGGGTGAAGAACGCGGGTAGCCAGGCCGGTGCATCGGGGTACCAGTACTGGAAGAACCCGGCCACCACGACCACGTCGCCGACCACCGCCACGCTCCAGCTCAGCCAGTACGACCAGCTCAGCACAAAGCCGGCGCGCGGCCCCAGGTAATGGGCAACGATGTCGGCGAACGACTTGAAGCGCAGGTCGGACAACAGCAGCTCGCCCATGGCGCGCATGACGAAGAACACGAAAAACCCGAGGATGGCGTACACCAGCAGAATCGAGGTGCCGGACAGCGCGATCACCTTGCCGGAGCCCATGAACAGGCCGGTGCCGATGGCGCCGCCTATGGAAATCAGCTGAATGTGGCGGTTTTCCAGTGTGCGTTGCAGGTGCCCTTCACGGTCGGGCGTTACCGGTTTGCTTTGCTCAAGGCTTGCGGGCATGTCTTGCATGGCGACCTCTTGTTATTGTTGGCCTGTCACATGTCGCGGTGCCGTAACAAAGCCCTTTACAGGCTTCGCCACGGCTGGTTACGCGGGTTAGCGCGCGCTTTCGAACCCTTGCAGGGTGTTCACGGCGTTGATGCCGATTTCGTCGACCATGTAGCCGCCTTCCATCACGAACAGGGTCGGGATACCCGCACTGGCGATCTCGGCGCCCATGCGCAGGAAGTCTTCGCTGATGAGCTTGAAGTGGCTGATCGGGTCATCCTCGAAGGTGTCGACCCCCAGCGACACAACCAGAAACTGCGGCTTGTGCGCGACAATGCGCTTGAGTGCATCCTGCAAAGCCGGCTGGTACTGGGCCCAGCGCGTGCCCTTGCCCATCGGGTAATTGGCGTTGAAACCCTCGCCAGCGCCTGCGCCTTGTTCATGGGCGTAGCCGGAAAAGTACGGGTAGGACACGTGCGGGTCGCCATGCAGGGAGGCGAAGAACACATCGGGGCGATGGTAAAAGATGTTCTGTGTGCCGTTGCCGTGGTGGAAGTCCACATCCAGCACGGCAACGCGTTTGGCGCCTTGGCTCAGGCAGCGCTCGGCTGCGATGGCGGCGTTGTTCAGGTAGCAGTAGCCGCCCATGTATTCCCGTGCTGCATGGTGCCCCGGTGGGCGGCACAGGGCGAAGGCGCTGTCGGCACCGTCGATGATGCGCTGCATGCCGGTCAAGGCAACGTTGGCGCTGCTGCGCACCGCCTCCCAGGTGCCGGCGGTGATCGGGGCCCCCGCGTCCATGGCATAGAAGCCCAGCTTGCCGTCGATGAAGCCGGGCTCACGGTCAATGGCCAGGTCGCGCACTGGCCACACCAGCGGCAGCGCATCGTGGGTTTTGCCGGTATCGGCCCATTCCGACCAGGCGTTTTCCAGGAAGCTTACATAGCGCTCGCTGTGCGCCGCCACGTAGCAGCCACGGTCGAAGGCCTGTTCGGCAATGACATCGCCAAGGCCGGTGCTGTGCACCCGGGCCAGCACGGTGTCGGCACGCTGGGGGTTTTCGAACGATGGCGTAATGGCGCCGTCCTTGAGTTCCGAGCCATGGTGCAAGCGGTGGTTGTTGCTAAAAACTGTCAGCACACGAATGTCCTTTTCAAGGGGTTACCGGATAACCAATTTTCGCGACAGAGCGGTGAAAATGCTTTGCTTTATGCTCAATCAAACTGGATGCTTGAGCAAAGTATTCACAAGGTTGGCCACCTATGAGCAAAGCCTTTGCTATTGAACAACTGGACGACACAGACCGCGAGCTGCTGCGCTTTCTGCAGGAGGACGGCACCCTGTCGAGCGCTGCGCTGGGCGAGCGTTTGTCGATGACCGTGACGCCCTGCTGGCGCAGGCGCAAACGGCTGGAGGAGCTGGGCATCATCAAGGATTACCAGGCCAACCTCGACCGCAGGAAGCTGGGCTACGACGTGATGGCGTTTGCCCAGGTGCGCTTTGGCAACCATTCGGCCAACGCACCGGATGAGTTCGAGCAGGTGATCCTGAAGCTGCCGCAGGTGCTGTCCTGCCACAAGGTGACCGGCGAGGCTGACTATGTGCTGACGGTGTTGGCAAATGACCTGGAGAGTTATGGGCGATTCGTGGAAGAGGTGTTGCGCCGTCAGCCAGGCATTGCCTCGATCCAGTCGAGCCTGGCGTTGCGCGAAGTGAAGGCGGTTTCCCGAATACCCGTGCCCTGAAACCCACCGCGCTGCGCTTTTGATTTTTGTAGGAGCAGCCTTGTGCTGCGAAGAGGCCATTGCAACTGAAGATAATCTTCAGCCTTACCGGCCTCTTCGCAGCACAAGGCTGCTCCTACCGGGTGATGCGTTAGCCTGATTGATGGTGCAAGACAGTCGATCCCACAAAAAATCAAAAGCAGACCGCGCATGATTTGGGTGCAGCCTACTCCGGCAAGCTGTAGCGCTCGGCAAAGTACTGGCGGAAAAAGTCCACCGCCACCCGCACCTTGGCCGAGCTGGCCAGCGGCGAGGTGTACACCGCCCAGATGTCCGCCGGCTGGTGATAAGCCTCCAACACCTGCACCAGGCGCCCGTCCTGCAAGCTGTCGTGCACGTCCCACCATGAACGCAGCAGTATCCCGCGCCCGTCCAGGCACCGCGACGAAGTCACCTACTCGCCCAACGTCGAGCAGGTCTATGGCTGGCCCGTCCATCACAACGAAGACTTCTGGAAGCACCTGCCCGACGAAGATGTGCAGCGCATGCAGGTGATGTACGCCGATGCGGTGGCCGACGGCAGTGGCTGTGAATGCGACTTCCGCATCACCCGCCCGGACGGTGAAGTCCGCTGGATTTCTTCCCGCGCCACAGTGGTGCGCGACAGCGCCGGGCGCTCGGTAAAGATGGTTGGCATCAGCATGGACAACACCGAACGCCAGGTGGCCCAACAGGCGCTAAGCCAGAGCGAGGAACGCTTCCGGGCGATCTTCGAGCTGGCCTGGGGTGCCCTGGCCTACATCGACCCGGACGGCACCTGGCAGCGGGTCAACAACAGCCTGTGCGAGTTGCTGGGCTACAGCGCCGATGAACTCTACGGCATGACCTTCCAGCAGATCACCCACGCCGACGACCTGACGCAGAACCTGCAACTGCTGCAACGCATGCTGGCCGGTGAAACCGAGCGCTACGAAGTGGAAAAACGCGTGCGCCACAAGAACGGAGAGTACATCTGGGTACGCGCCCGCACCTCGCTGCAGCGCCGTGGCAATGGCGAACCGGAACACCTGATCAGCGTTTTCGAAGACATCAGCGCCGAGCGCCAGGAACACGAACGGCTACAGGCGCACATTGCCGCCCTGGAAGCCCGCCTGGCGGCTTCGTGAGCAGGCTTACGCGAAACATCACGGCCCCGATTGATCGCCGCGCAGCCAGTCGATAAACCGTGCAAACAACTCGGACTGCGAGTTGATCTCCAGTTTCAGGTACAGGTTCTTGCGGTGCATGCGCACCGTCTCCGGTGAGATGCCCAGCTCCAGCGCGGTCGACTTCACCGAGTGCCCGCGCAGGATCATGTGTGCCACCTCCCGCTCACGGTCGGTCAGCACCTGGCAACCAAAGCTGTCGAACGCCGCCTGCAGGCTGCCGTGTTCGGCCGATGCTGCGCCGGGCTCCAGGTTATGCCGGGCATAACGCCCCAACAGTTCCCGCACCATGGGCTCCAGCGCCCGCAGCAGGTCGACCTGCCCGGCACTCAGAGGCGTGCCGCTGTAACCTTGGAACAGGCTCAGCGACAACTTGCGGCCAGGGCTGAGGTCGACAATGTAGTAGCTGTCTTCGCTGCAACCGGTGCCCAGGTAATAGGCCTTGTAGTAGTCGCTGTCGAAGAAGTTGTCGGGGGCGATTTCCTGCAGGTGGTAAAAGCCTTCGGCCAAGCCGCTTTGCACGGCCAGGCAGAATGGGTCGAGCAGGTAGCCGGCACTGAAATAACGCTCAAGCACCGCGGCGTGGTGCAGCTCGGGGATGCCTTGCTGGTACAGCAGCTGCGGCGCCCGCCCTTGGCACTCAAGGCTGATCATCATCGATTCAACCTGCACCAGCTGGCCGATGGCAGCAGCCACATACTCCAGCGCCTCGGGCGTATCGCTATTGGCCAGCGCACGCTGCAGCGCCGCATGCCATTGCTGCAGCGCGCCCATTGTCAGGGTAAGCGGGGTGTCGGGAGTGGCCTGGGTCATGCCCGGCAGTCTAGCCTGCCAGGCACGCCCCCGCACAGCCCTTTGCGCCAGGTTCATCGGCCTTGGTACAAGCCAAGCGCAGTCAGTTCGCGCGCGGTTTCGAGGATGCACTGGCGCAAGGTCTCGACGATCTCGTCCACCTGCGCATGGGTGACGATCAGCGGTGGCGACATCACGTTCAGGTGCATGATCGGGCGCACCAGCAACCCGCGGGCCTGGGCCTTGCTGTGGATGCGCTCACCGATGTTCACCTCATCCGGGAACAGCGCCTTGCTGGCCTTGTCGGCCACGAACTCAACGCAGGCCATCAGCTTCATGCAACGCACATCACCCACCAGCGGCAACTCGCGCAGGCTCTGCAGGCGCTGCTCCAGGTAGCCACCCACGTCCTTGACGTGATCGAGCAGTTGCTCGCGCTCGATGATCTCGATGTTCTTCAGCGCCGCTGTACAGCACACCGGGTGACCACTGTAGGTAAAGCCATGGGTGAAGCAGCGGCCCTTGCCCGGCTCGGCAACCACTTCCCAGATACGCTCGGAGAAGATACACGCGCCCAGCGGCAGGTAGGCCGAGGTCAGGCCCTTGGCGGTGGTGATGATGTCGGGGGTAACGCCAAACAGTTCTTCGCTGGCGAAGAAGGTGCCCAGGCGCCCGAACGAGGTCACCACTTCGTCGGCGACGAACAGGATGTCGTAGGTCTGGCACAGTTGCCACATGCGCTGGAAGTAGCCCTCGGGCGGAATGATCACCCCGCCCGAGCCCATGATCGGCTCGGCGAAGAACGCCGCCACGTTGTCGGCCCCCAGCGACAGGATCTTGTCCTCGAACTCGGCCACCAGGTAGTCGAGGAATTCCGCCTCGTCCATGTCGTGCGGGGCACGGTACGGGTTGGGGTTGGAGACGTGGTGGATCAGGTCGTGGTGATAGTCGAACTCCGGCACCCGGTCGGCGGCCTTGTTGCCGATGGACATGGTCAGGGTGGTGGAGCCGTGGTAGGCGTTGTAGCGGGCAATGATGTGCTTCTTGTGTGGCTTGCCGCGGCAGTTCTGGTAGTACTGGATCAGCCGGTAGGCGGTGTCGACAGCAGTCGAGCCGCCGGTGGTGAGGAACACGTGGTTCAGGTCGCCCGGTGCCAGCTGCGCGAGCTTCTGGCACAGTTCGATGGCCACGTCGTTGGCCATGTCGGAGAACGGGTTTGAATACGCCAACTGGCGCACCTGATCGGCAATGGCCAGGGCCATTTCCTCGCGGCCCAGGCCGATATTGGTGCACCACATGCCGCCGACGGCATCGAGGAAGCGGTTGCCGTGGGTGTCACGAATGTAGGCGCCCTCGCCGGCGACGATGTTCAGCGCGCCTTGCTCGCGGTGCTCGTCGAACACATGGTAGCCGTGCATGTAGTGGGCCTTGTCGGCCTCCACCAGCGGGTCGTGGGCGATAGCGAATGCTTTGCTTGGGGTGGCCATGGGCAGCTCCTTGGCGAGAACTTTTGGGCAGTGTTCAGAAACCGGTCTTGACCGTGCTCCAGACCCGGGTGATGGCGCGCATGTCCTTGGGGCTCTGGGTTTTCTGCGCGAACAGGCGCTCACGGGTTTGTGCGTCGGGGTAGATGGCCGGGTCCTGGCGGATATCGTCACGCACCAGCGCGGTGGCGGCGGCGTTGCTGTTGGCGTAGTGGATGTAGTCAGTGACCTTGGCCATGGTCTGCGGCTGCAGCAGAAACTCGATGAAGCGGTGGGCGTTGGCCGCGTGCGGCGCATCCCTGGGGATGTACAGGTTGTCGAACCAGATCAGCGAACCTTCCTGGGGGATGAAGAACGACAGTTTGATGTCCTTCTTCGCTTCCACCGCACGGGCCTGGGCGGTGGCGTAGTCACCGGACCAGGTCAGCGCCAGGCACACATCGCCGTTGGGCAGGCTGGTGAGGTAGTTGACCGAGTCGAACTTGCGAATGTAGGGGCGGATGCCCAGCAGCAGTTGTTCGGCGGCCTTGAGGTCGGCGGCCGACGCGCTGCGCGGGTCCTTGCCCAGGTACTGCAGGGCCAGCGGGATGACCTCGGTGGGCGCGTCCATCAGGGTGACGCCACAGTCGGCGAAGCGCGAGACGATCTTGGGGTCGAACAGCATGGCCAGCGAACCGATCGGTGCGTCGGGCATGCGCGCGGTGATCTTGTCGACGTTGTAGGTGACCCCCGAGCTGCCCCAGGTATAGGGCGCCGAGTACTTCAGGCCAGGGTCGTATCCCTGCAGGTTGTTGACCACCTGCTGATCGAGGTTTTGCCAGCTGGGCAGTTGCTGCTTGTCCAGTGCCTGGAACACGCCGGCGCTGATCAGCGGGGGGACCAGCGAGGCGTTGAGCATGACCAGGTCGTAGCCGGAGCGGCCGGTCAGCAGCTTGGTCTGTACCGTTTCGTAGCCGTCGAAGGTGTCGTAGATGACCTTGATGCCGGTGGCCTTCTCGAAATCGGCCAGGGTGGTTTCGCCGATGTAGTCGGTCCAGTTGTACAGCCGTAGCGTGTTGGCGTTGTCCACCTCTGCCGCCTGGGCCAGGCTGGCACCAGACGCCAGCAGCAGACCACCAATCACCTTCAGTACCTTGCGCATGGCAACTCCATCGTGTGAATGCTCCGGAACGAGCCGATGGGTTCACTATCGAGGGATTTGCCGAGGGGCAACATACCCCGAATGTGTGGGTGGTCGTTTTTGGGCAGGTAAGTCTTGTAACAAGGCAACTGGCCTCATCGCCGGCAAGCCAGCTCCCACAGGGAAACCACGAGGCCTCAGGACTGTGGTTTCCCTGTGGGAGCTGGCTTGCCGGCATGAGGCCAGTACAGGCGATCACACCAGCGGGTACAACGCCTCATCGAACTGGGCCAGGCGGGGGAACACCAATGGCTGGTCGTCCGAGAGCTGCTCCAGGCGCTGCCGGTATTGCTGCAAAAAGTCCTGCCGCGCCTCAGCGCTGATGTAAGGCACATGCCAGGCCACAAACGGCGGTAGCACCTCGAAACCGACATAGGCCAGCGTACCCCGCAGTATCGGCCGCAGCATGTCTTCCAGCGGGCCATGAATCGCCCCTTCGCCAAACATGTGCGCCCGCCCGCCCAAGGTCACGGTCACCAGCGCCTTCTTGCCCGCCAACCCGCCCTGGTCGTAGAAACGCTTGCCGCCATAGCACACCCCCGACACCAGCACCCGGTCGATCCAGCCCTTGAGCATGGCCGGGGCCGAGAACCAGAAGATCGGGAAGTTCAGCACCAGCAAGTCGGCCCACAACAACTTGTCCAGCTCCTGCTGGATATCCTCGGCAATGGCGCCGCGCTTGACCCCCTGGCGCTGCTCCAGGGCATACACCAGGTACTCGGGGTTCTCACGCTGGGTGAAGTCATCGGCACTGGCCACCGGGTTCCAGCCCATGGCGTACAGGTCGCTGACCTGCACCTGGTGGCCCTGGGCGCGGAAGGTATCCACGGCCTGGTCCCGCAGGGCAGCGGTGAACGATTGCGGCTCGGGGTGAGCGTGGACGATCAGTACATTCACAAACATTCTCCTTACACAAAACAGGTTGTCTTGCAGCGGTGGCTCAGCATTGTACGGCTTTCACCTCGACGAACTCCGCCAGGCCCTCTTCGCCCCACTCGCGGCCGTTGCCCGACTGCTTGTAGCCACCGAATGGCGCCTGGTAGTTGAACCCGCCCCCGTTGATGAAGCACTGCCCGGCCCGTATCTGCCGCGCCAGCGCCAGGCCATGCTCGCGGCTGCCCGCCCACACCGCGCTGGAAAGGCCGAACGGCGAGTCATTGGCCAGCGCCAGCGCCTGAGCCTCGTCGGCGTAGGGGATCAGGCACAGCACCGGGCCGAAGATTTCTTCCTGGGCAATGCGCATGCGGTTGTCGACGTCGGTGAACAACGTGGGCGCCACGTAGAACCCGCGCTCGAAGCCGCCGTGATCACCACCGCACAACAAGCGCGCGCCCTCCTCCTGGCCCTGGCGAATGTACTCGAGCACTGTGCGCCGCTGGCCTGCCGAACACATCGGCCCGAGGAAACTGGCCGGGTCACGCGGGTCGCCCATGACCAGTGCGCGGGTTTCGGCCTCGGCGATTTCCAGCGCCTCGGCGTAGCGGCTGGCCGGCAGCAGCATGCGGGTCAGTGCCGTGCAGGTCTGCCCCGAGTTGATCATCACGTCCTGCACGCCGTGGCGCACCGCAGCGTGCAGGTCGGCATCGGCGGTAATCAGCAACGGTGATTTGCCACCCAGTTCCAGGCACACCCGCTTCACCGTCGGCGCAGCCGCTTGTGCCACCCGCACCCCGGCACCGGTCGAGCCGGTGAACGACACCATGTCCACCTGCGGGTGCCGGGCGAGGGCTTCACCGACCTTGGCACCTGGGCCGCTGACCAGGTTGAACACCCCTGCCGGCAGGCCGATGGCGTCGATCATCTCGGCCAGCACAAACGCGTGCAGCGGCGTTTCCTGGCTGGGTTTGACCACCACCGTGCACCCGGCAGCCAGGGCCGGCGCCAGCTTGCCGATCATCTGGTGCAGCGGGTAGTTCCACGGGTTGATGAATGCGCACACGCCAACGGCCTCGCGGTACACCAGCGAATTGCCGACTTCGCGCACCTCATCCATCAGCCCGGCCAGTTCGGCGTACTGCGCAAGGCCCACAATCGGGCCTTCGACCTGCACCGCCTGGCACCACTGCACCGGCATGCCCAGCTCGTCGGTAATAACCTCGGCCATTTTCGCCGCACGGTTTTTCAGCTGTGCGACCAATGCCCGGATGTACCCGGCGCGCACGCTGGACGGCGTGCGCGACCAGCCGTCGAAGGCCCGCCGCGCCGCCATCACCGCCCGCTCGACATCGGCCTCGGCGCCCAAGGGTACCCGGCCAATGGCCTGTTCGGTGGCCGGGTCGAACACCTCAGCCATGCCCTGCCCGCTCGGCACCTGCCAGGCGCCATCGATGTACAGCCGCGCATACTCACGCATGGCCGTACTCCCGTTTCAGCTCGTCGGCACAGCGGGCGATGCGCTGGCAGGCATCGACCAGCGCCGCATCGCCCAGCACCAGGCCCAGGCGGATATGCCCGGCAGCGCTGGGGCCGAACGCTTCGCCGGCGAGCACCGACACGCCCTGGCGGTCCAGCAGGCGGTCGGCAAAGGCCTGGGCACTTACGCCGGTCTCACGGATATCAACCATCACGAACATGCCACCATCGGGCTTCAGCGCCTTCAGGCCCGGGCAGCCGGCCAGCTGTTCGCACACCAGGTCACGGCGCTGGCGGTAGGCCTCGCGCATGGCGGCCAGCTCGGGCAACGGCTGCTCCAGCGCCACCACGGCGGCGTCCTGAATGAAGTCGGGCGAGCCATACAACATGCACAGGGCAAGGTTTTCCAGGTGGGCGGCCAACTCGGCCGAACCGACCACCCAGCCCACCCGCCAGCCCGTCATGGCATGCGACTTCGACAAGCTGTTGAGGGTGGCTGTGCGTTCGGCCATTCCCGGCAGGCTGGCAGGGCTGACATGCTCGCCCTCGTACAGCAATTCGCTGTACACCTCGTCAGAGATCAGCCACAGGTCGTGGGCGATGCACAGTTCGGCCAGTGCTTCCCAGGTAGTACGGGGCAGGCTTGCCCCCGACGGGTTGTGCGGGCTGTTCAAGGCCAGCGCGCGGGTGCGCGGGGTGATGCGCTCGGCCACGTCTTGCGGGCATACCCGAAAGCCGTTTTCCGGCCTGACCGGCACCGGCACCACCTTGGCACCACAGGCACCGAACACCGCCTCATAGGTCACATACATCGGTTCGGCGACAAGCACCTCGTCGCCTGGGTCCAGTACGCACTGGGCCACGCAGTACAGCGCGCACTGGGCCCCTGCCAGCACCGTCACCTGATCGGCGTCGACGGCCTGGCCGCTACGCTGCTGGTGGCGCCTGGCGATGGCCTGGCGCAGGGCCAGCTTGCCGCGTACATCGGCGTAATGGGTGTGACCCGCCTGCAGGCTGTCGATGGCCGCCTCGACAATCGGCGCGGGGGTGTCGAAGTCCGGGTCCCCCACCGACAGCAGCAGGATGTCCTTGCCCTCGGCCTGCAGCGCCAGGGCGCGGTAGTGGATGTCCCAGGCCGCAGCCCCGTCGCCGGCGATGCGTTGGGTAAGCTTGGCGTAGCGCATGGCAATCTCCCTTCTTTGGCGGTTTCAGTCGACGAGGATCTTCGGGTTGGAACTGCCCCACACGGTGTACAGGTCGGCCAGCAGCGCGCCGTTGATTTCTTCCATCTCAGCCTGGGTGATTTCGCCCCCGGCCTGCTTGCCGAACAGCACCACTTCGTTGCCACCCTTCACGTCCGGGAAGTCGGTGACATCGACCATCAGCGTGTTCATCGACACCTTGCCCACCACCGGTATGCGGTGGCCGTTGATCAGCACATGGCCCTTGTTGGTGAACACCCGGCGATAGCCATCGGAATAGCCGACGGTGATGTTGGCCAGGCGCGAATCACGGGCCAGGGTGAAGGTGCGGTCGTAGCCGACGGTGTTGCCAGCCGGGTAACTGTGCACCGCCGCCACGTGCGATTTGAACTGCATGGCGCGTTTGTATTCGGTGCGCGCCGGTACGGTGTCACCGAACAGCGCGCCACCGGTGCGTACCATGTCCAGGCGCGCCTCCGGCACCTCCAGCGTAGCGAACGAGTTGGCGGCGTGCAGGGTAAGCTTGCTGCGGTCGAGCTTCGCGTGCTTGATCAACCAGTCGGTCTGCTCGTTGAAGGCCGCCAGGCCCTTGCGCACATCGTCCTTGTCTTCCACGGCGAAGTGGGTCATCAGCGCGACCAGTTTGAGGTGCTTCTGATCGGTGATCTGCAGCGCTTCGCCACGGCCGGACCAGGTGGCCATCTCCACCCCGTTGCGGCTCATGCCGCTGGAGTTGAGCGCCATGTGAATGCGCAAGGTCTTGCCATGGCGCGCGGCGACGGCATCGGCCTGGCGGGCAAATTCGGCGCTGCCCACCAGCTCTTCCATGTCGTACTGCAAGGCATCTTCCAGCTCGCTGAGGCTGGCCAGGCGTACCCGCACCAGTTGCCCGGTGAAGCCACTGGCGCGGACCACGCGGGCCTCCTCGTTGCTGGCCACCGCCACGCAGGGCACGCCCTGGCCGATGATCGATGGCATTACCAGGCCGATACCGTGGCCATAGGCATCGGCCTTGAGCACGGCGCACAGCTTGGACTTGCCGGCCAGCTCGGCCTGCAGGGTGCGGATATTGTGTTGCAGAGCGCTGGCACTGACCTCAACCCAGGCGTTGCTGTTCTGCACGGTCAGGGTGTTGGTGCCGTTGTCCATCGACAACGGGGGGGCCGCATACAGGGGGGCCTGTCCGGTGATCAGAAGTGCCAGGGATGCAGCCAGAAGGGTACGGCGAAAGGGCATGGTGGTTACTCGTGTTCTTTTCGTTGTACGCGCCTTAACAGACGCAGGTGTGTTTGAGTTCGATGAACGTCACGCCGGGGGTGGCGAAGCCGCTGACCAGGTCGGCTTGCAATGCGTCCAGGTCGCGTGGCTGGTGCACGGTGCAGCCGAAGGCGCGGGCCAGGCCGATGAAATCCGGGTTGCGCGGCAGCACGCCGACCGGCTCGATATCCAGACCGAGCATATCGTCGCGGATCTGGCCGAGGGCGTCATTGTTCCAAAGCAACACCACCAGCGGCCGGTTCAGCTCCTCGACGGCAGTGGCCAGTTCCTGGGCGGTGTACAGGAAGCCGCCATCACCCACAAGTACCAGGCCGGGACGGTGGTCGCTGGCGAACATGCCACCGATGCCAGCCGGCAGGCCGTAGCCGAGGGTGCCGTAGCCGGTGGGGTGCAGCCAGCTACGTGGTGCCCGGCTGGCGAAGGCGTAGTTGCCGGTGTAGGCCAGTTGGGTCATGTCGCTGCTGATGAACGCATCGTCGGGCAGCACGGCGGCAATGCGGTCAAGAATCGCCTGATGGGTGGCCTGCAACGGTGCATGCCCATTACGAATGGCCTGGCGCAGGTTGCTCACCGCTTCGCTGGCCTGGGCCGGGTCTCGGTCGAGTGCTGGCAGGTGTTCGAGCAAGCCGGCCAGGGTTTGCCGGGCATCACCTTGCAAGGCAATGGCACAGGGGTAGAAGTCGTTGAACTTGCGCGGGTCGATGTCCACGCGCAGCAGCTCGCCAGTGATCGGCAGGCGCTCGCGCCAGAAGTCGGTGTCGGCCATTTCGGTGCCCACGGCCAGCAGCACATCAGCCTGGCTGATCAGCTGCCAGCCGGGTTCCACGCACAGGCTGGAACCGGCATTCAGGGGCGCCTGCGGCGGCAGCAGGCCCTTGCCGGCCACGCTGGTGAATACCGGTGCCGCCAGCCGGGTGCTCAACTGCGCCAGTTGCTCGGCCGCGTGCAGCGCACCACCACCCGCGATGATCATCGGCCGCTTGGCCGCTGCCAGCTTCAGGGCAGCCTGGTCGAGCATTTCGCGGCACGGCTGGCCACGCTCGGGGCGGCGTGCCACCTCATGGCTCCAGTCACGACTGACAGGCGCAGCCAGCACGTCCAGGGGCACCGAAATGTGCACCGGGCGCGGCCGCTCGCTGTCGAACACGGCCCAGGCACGGGCGATCAGCTCGGGCAGGTCATCGCCGCGCAACGCCACGGCCGAAAACGCGGTGATCGGCGCAGTCATGGCGCGCTGGTCCTGGGTTTCATGCAGGCAGCCCCAGCCTTTGCCCAGGCTGGCGGTATGGTTGACGCTGGAAATCACCAGCATCGGGATGGAGTCAGCATAGGCCTGGCCGATGGCGGTGGCGGCGTTGGTCACCCCCGGGCCGGTGATGACGAAGCACACCCCCGGCTTGCCGCTCACGCGCGCATAGCCGTCAGCCATGAAGCCGGCGCCCTGCTCGTGGCGGGTCAGCACATGGCGGATACCGCTGCCTGGCAGGCCACGGTACAGCTCCAGGGTGTGCACCCCGGGGATGCCGAACACGGTCTGCACGCCGTAGTTGGCCAACAGGCGCACCAGCGCCTGGCCGGCCGTCAGGGTAAGGTCATTCATGTCGTTCTCCTTGCGCCTGGCCGAGGCGGATCAGCGCGTCGACCGCGGTGGTGCCGTGGGCACCGACCATCAATGGGTTCACATCCAGCTCCAACAGCTGCCCGGCGTTTTCGCAGGCGTAGTCGGCCACCGCACGGATAGCTGCGACCAAGGCGTCGAGGTCGGCGGCCGGGCGGCCACGAAAGCCTTGCAGCAGGCTGGCACTGCGCAGGTTCAGCAGTGCGGCGCGGATGGCGCTGTCGGTGGTGGGCAACAAGAGGCTGACACTGTCCTTGAGCAGTTCGACCAGCACCCCACCGGCACCGATCACCAAGGCCAGGGCAAAGTCGTGTTCACGTTTGATGCCCACTATCAGCTCGGCCAGCGGCGGCTCGGCCATGGGTTCGAGCAGTACCTGGTCGAACGCGACGTGCGGGGCGTAGGCAGCGATGCGCTGGCGCATCTGCAACAGTGCAGCTTCCAGGGCGGCGGCATCACGCAGGTTCAGCGCCACCGCACCGGCTTCGGTCTTGTGCGGCAGCTGTGCGCTGACCGCCTTCAGTACCAGCGGGTAACCCACGCAGGCGGCGTCTGCCACAGCGCGCTCGGGCGTACTCAGCACACCTGCCGGCACCGGCAGACCGAAGGCGCGCAGGGCCTGCTTGGATTGCCATTCGTCCAACAGTCGGCTTTCGCCCGTGAGGGCCTGCGGGCACAGCGGTACCCGCGCAGCCTCGCCCTGGTCCAGCAAGCGGGGGCGGTTCCTTTGGTAAGCGACGATGCGCCCCCAGGCCGCCAGGCCATCTTCCACGCCCTGCAGGGCTGCGATGCCCCGCGCATGCAGGCGCTCACGCGCACTGGCAGGCAACAGTTCCGGGAAAGCCGAGGTGACGAAGCCGATCTTTCCGTGGCGTTCAACGGCATCGCAGTACAGTCCAAGCAGCAGGTCGCATTCCTTGCGCTCGCCGGTGAACGCCGCCGGGTAGTCCAGCACCAGCATCGCCGCGCCCGCGGCGCCGCTCAGGGTGCTGTCGAGCATGCGTTGCAGGGCGGCTTCATCGCCCCAGATGGCAGTGGTGAAGTCCAGTGGGTTTACCAGGTTGGCATAGCCCGGCAACACCTCGGCCAGTGCCGCCACCTGCCCTTGCGCGAGCTTCGGCAGTTGCAACCGGTTGCGTTCGGCATAGTCGGCAATCAGGCCGGCATCGCCGCCTGAGCAGGCCAGCGCAATCAGCTCGCCATCTGCCGGCAAGCGTCCGCAGGCTGCGGCCTTGAGCGTTTCGACAAAGCTCACCGGGCCGCTGACGCGGATCACGCCCAGGCGCTGGAACAGGCTGTCGTACAAGGCATCGGAGCCAGACAACGAGCTGGTGTGGCTCAGCGCCAGTTCAGCGCCGATCTGCGACACGCCAGTCTTCAGGGCAATGACCGGTGTACCCTGCTGCAATGCCTTGTAGGCTGCGCGTGAAAAGCCCGGCACGTTCTTCAAGCCTTCCAGGTGCAGCCCGATGGCCGTTACCCGTGGGTCGTCGAGCAGCACGTCCATCAGCTCGGCCACGCCCAATTGCGCCTGGTTGCCGACCGAGGCCATGTAGGCCACCGGCAGCGAGCGGTCGCTCATGGACAGGTTGTAGGCAAAGTTGCCGCTCTGGGTGAGGATCGCCACGCCCTTCTCCACCTGCTGGCCGCCATGGGCCACCGGCCACAGGGCGGCACCGTGCAGGTAATCGAGCAGTCCATAGCAGTTGGGGCCGAGCAGGGCCATGTTGCCGGCCGCAGCGAGCAGGCGCTGCTGCAACTGGCGGCCCTCTTCGCCGCTTTCGGCAAAGCCGGAGGCATAGCAGATGGCACCCCCGGCGCCACGCGCGGCCAGCTCGGCAACGCACTGCAAGGTCAGCTCACGGTTGGTGGCGATGAACACCGCGTCCGGGGCGTAAGGCAAGTCGGCCACGCGGGCCACGCAAGGGATACCTTCCAGGCTTTCATGCTGCGGGTTGACCAGCCACAGCTCACCGCCAAAGCCGCCTTCGGCGCAGCGCTTGAGCGCCCGCGCCATGCTGCGCCCGCCAACGAAGGCCAGGTGCCGGGGCGCCAGCAGGCGCTTGAGGTTGTCACGAATCGATTGCGACATGGGTGTTCTCCTGGCGCTCAGCGCAGCAGCGGGCGCAGCAGTTCGCGGGCGATGATATGCCGCTGGATTTCCGAAGTGCCCTCCCAGATGCGCTCGATACGCGCGTTGCGCCAGATGCGCTCAACCGGCCCTTCATCCATCAGGCCCATGCCACCGAAGATCTGCACGGCTTCGTCCGCGACCTTGCCCAGCACTTCGCTGGCAAACAGCTTGGCCATACCGGCCTCACCGTCGGTCATGTTGCCCTGGTCCATCTTCCAGGCGGTGTGCAGGGTGAGCATCTCCGCAGCGCGGATCTGCGTGGCCATGTCGGCGAGCTTGAACGACACCCCCTGGTAGCTGCCGATGGCCTGGCCGAACTGCTTGCGGTCGGCGGCCCACTGCAGCGACAGGTCGAGGGCGCGCTGGGCCTGGCCCACGCAGTTGGCGGCAACCATCACCCGGCCGGCGGTCAGCCAGGCGTTAGCCACTTCCCAGCCCTTGCCGACTTCGCCCAGCACCTTGTTGGCCGGCACCCGGCAGTCGTCGAAGAACAGCTCGTAGGTGTGGTAGCCACGGTTGCTCACGCACTTGGGGCCGCGGCGGATGGTCATGCCCGGTGTGCCGCGGTCGACCAGCAAGGCCGTGACCGCATTGCGCTTGCGGCCGTTGTGCTCGTAGGTGTCGGTGACGGCGAAGACAATGGCAAAATCGGCATGGCCGGCGTGGCTGATGAAGTGCTTGCTGCCGTTGATGACAAAGTCATCGCCCTGGCGCACGGCGCGGGTCTTGATGGCGTTGGCATCGGAACCGGCACCCGGTTCGGTGAGGGCGAAACAGTCGGTTTTCTCGCCCTGCACGCAAGGCAGCAGGTAGTCGTTAACCTGCTCGTCCTTGCAGGCCATGAGGATTTTCGACGGGCGTGCGACAAACACATGCAGCGCCCAGGACACCTTGGACAGCTCACGTTCGATCAGCGCCTGGGACAGGTAGTCCAGGCCACCGCCGCCGACTTCCTCAGGCATGTTGAAGGCATAGAACCCGGCGGCGATGGCCTTGCCACGGATGTGCGCGGCCAGCTCTGGCGACACGGCATCGGCGCGGTCCACCGCTTCCTCATGGGGCAGCAACTCTTTGGCAACAAAGCTGCGTACCGCTTCCACCAACATTTCTTGTTCTTGGGTCAGTTGGAAATTCATCTGCGAAGGTCCTGGTCAGGGTCGGTATCGGGTTACTGGCCGGTGAAACGGGGGGCGCGGCGTTCAACCGAGGCTTGCAGCGCCTCGGCGCCATCCTGGCTGCGGCCGCACAGCAGGCCGGCGTGGCGCTCGGCCTCCAGCTGCTCGGCCAGGGTGCGCCGGGCGCCGTCGCGGATCAGCTGCTTGGTCTGCGCATAGGCGAACGTCGGGCCATTGGCCAGGCGCCCGGCCAGCTCGGCCGCCACGGCGGGCAGTTGCTCGTCGGCGCAGACTTCGCTGACCAGCCCGGCCGACAGGGCGCGCTCGGCGCCCCACAGTTCATCGAGGAACAACAGGCGCTTGGCCTGCTCGCTGCCGATCAGCCGTGGCAAGTGCCAGCTGGCGCCGGCATCGGGGCTGTAGCCCATGCTGGTGTAGCCAGCCTTGAAACGCGCAGAGGCGGCGGCGATACGCAGGTCGCAGCACAGGCTGAGGTCCATGCCACCGCCCACGGCGGTGCCGTTGATGGCGGCGATGGTGGGCTTGTCGAGGCTGTGCAGGCGCAACATCAGGGCGTGGGCGGTTTCGGTCCAGCCGTAGCTTTCCAGGGTGCCCGCAGCTTCGGCGGCGGCCCACTCGGCCAGGTCGGCACCGGCACAGAAGGTGCGGCCGCCGCCGGTGAGCACCACCACGCGTACGGCCGGATCGCTGTTGTGGCTTTCGAGCAAGGCGTGCAGTTGCTTGAGGGTGGGGATGTCCAGCGCGTTGCGTTGCTCGGGGCGGTTGAGGGTGATCCAGGCAACGCCGGCTTCGACTTTGCTCAACAGTGACGACGACGGGGTGGTCATGGGGGGCCTCGGTGTTGTTGTGATGGTTTTGGGAGGGCTTGATGAGGGAGATACTAAACGAGTGTTCAACAAGGCGGGATGGGCTGTTACAACTTCGCACAACTCGGTTTTTGCTGTTACGCGGGTTTCTTTTGGCATTGCATTTTCGTTGCCTGTGAGATCGAGCGCCGCCCGCGCGGCGCTTCGCAGCACAAGGCTGCTCCTACATCTGTTTCGGGCCAGTTATTCCTGAGACGAAGGCGCGCGGCCCCTTTGCTTCCACCGCGATATCGCGTCAGGCAAACAAGGCGATCGCGTGCGCAGGCACAGGCGTGACTGGCCCGAAACAGATGTAGGAGCAGCCTTGTGCTGCGAAGCGCCGCGCGGGCGGCGCTCGATCTCACAGACAATAAAAATGTTTCGACGAACACTTACAACCAACGACCCACGGCATCAAACGCCAGGCGCGCTGGGCTCAAAGGCACCCTGCCGGCGGCGATTGACGAAGAAGTACGCCGCGTAGCACAGGGCAATAAAGCCAAAGCCCCAGTACAGCGACGGCCGCTGGGTTCCATCCAGTGCCAGGAACACAAACAGCGAGCTGCACAGGGTGATGCACAGCAGCGGCACCAGTGGGTACAGCGGCGCCCTGTACTTCAGGTCCTGCAGTTGCCCACCTTCACGCAGGTAGGCCTTGCGGAAGCGGTACTGCGCCAGGGCGATGACGATCCAGGTTACGGTGCCGGACATGCCGCTCACCGCCATCAGCACCATGAACAGGGTGTCGGCGGCAATGAAGCTGGTCATCAGCGACACCAGGGCAAAGCACAGGGTGATGCTCAGCGCCCGCAGCGGCACGCCGCGCTTGCTCAGCGGTGCCAGGCTTTTCGGCGCCATGCCGCTCTTGGACATCGCCCAGAGAATGCGCGTAGAGGCATACAGCCCGGAGTTGCCCACCGACAGGATGGCGGTGAGGATGACGAAGTTCATCACGTCGGCAGCAAAGGGGATGCCGACCATGTCGAACACCTGCACGAACGGGCTTTCCATCAGGCCGGCCTGCTCGAACGGCACAATGGCCGACAGCACGGCAATCGCCAGCACATAGAAAATCAGCACGCGGAACACCACGTTGCGCACCGCCCGCGGGATGCTTTTTTCCGGGTGCTCGGTCTCGCCGGCCGCCACGCCCATGATTTCGCAGCCCTGGAAGGCATAGACCACGGTCATCATCACCGCGAACACCGCCGACAGACCGTGAGGGAACAGCGACTCGCCCACCAGGTTGTCCAGCATTGGCGCCGGTGCCCCGCTGCTCAGCGGAATGGCGCCGAAGATCACCAGCAGGCCAATGATGATAAAACCAAGGATGGTCGCCACCTTGATGCCCGAGAACCAGTACTCGGCCTCGCCAAAAGCGCGGGTGGCCAGGGCGTTGAGGCCGAACAGCACGACCACGAACAATGCCGACCAGTACCAGATCGGCACCTCGGGGAACCATCGGGTCATCAGCATGCCGGCAGCGGTGAACTCCAGGCCCACGGTAGTGGCCCAGCTCATCCAGTACACCCAGCCAATCATGAAGCCGGTGGCCGGGCCGATGAACTTCGTGGCGTGGGCCTGGAACGAGCCGGACACCGGCATCTGCACCGACAGTTCACCCAGGCAGACCATCACCAGGTACATCAGCAAGCCGGCCACCAGGTACGCCAGGATCGCGCCCACCGGCCCGCCCTGGTTGATGGTCACGCCCGAACCCATGAACAGGCCGGTGCCGATCACCCCGCCCAGCGACAGCATGAAGATGTGCCGGCTTTTCAGGGCGCGGGTGAGCTGGATTTTTTCGTGGTTGTCAGTCATGGCGCACCTCGCCATTGCGGCAGGTGCGGGGGGCGGTACGAAGGAGGGGCTGAGCGCTACGGCATGTCATTATTCTTGTCTCCAATAAGCCTCATGGACCGCGTGCAACACGGTTGCCATGGATTATTGGAAACGGATGTAAGGTGCCGTTGTACGAACGGATCGAAGATGTAAAAAGTCGTAAGTTTTTTGTACGTCAGCTCTGGATCAACTGTTCCAGGGTCGCACGGGCCTGGCCGAGCTGGTTTGCCAGTGGTTCGGCAAGTGCGTTCAGCCCCTGCCCGTCATGCTGGCGGGCTGCGTCTTCCAGGCGTCGCAACAGCGCAGCCAGGCCAGAAAAACCCAGGGAGTCGCAACTGCCAGCCAGGCGATGGGCCAGGTGCAGCACTTCGGTAAAGTCCTGGGCCGGCAGCGCCTCGGCCAACGCCGTGGCGTGCTGCTCCAGTGACTGGCGCAACACCTTCAGCAGGCCTTGCAGCTTCTGCTCGCCCAGCAGCGAGCGGTGGGTGGCCAGCAGCGACCAGTCCATGTTCGCGTCAATACCGGCCTCTTCAGTCGGCTTCGCGTCGGCCAGCGCCTGGCGCAGGTTGGCTAGCCGCAGAGGCTTGGCCAGCACACCTTGCATGCCGGCTTCCAGGTAACCCGACACTTGCCCCGGTTGCACGCCAGCAGTCAGCGCCACTATCCGGCTGTGGTGGTTTGGCCCGGGGGTGGCACGAAGCTGCCGGCACAGTTCCACCCCGCTCATGCCGGGCAGGTGAACGTCGAGCAGGATCAGGTCGAAGCGCCGCTGTGCACACAGCTGCAGGGCCTGCCCGGCATGCTCGGCAAAGCTCACCCGGTGGCCATCGCGCACCAGCAGGCCGCCCGCCACCTCACGGTTCAGCGCGACGTCCTCGACCACCAGGATATCCAGGCTGGCGCTGACCGACTGGGCTAGCTTAGGAGGTGAATCCGGCTGCCCAAGGGCGATGTCGAGCTCGAACCAGAAGCAGCTGCCCTGCCCTTGTACACTGTCCAGGCCAATGCAGCCCCCCAGCTTTTCCACGAGGTGCTTGCAGATCGCCAGGCCCAGACCGGTGCCGCCGTAGCGGCGTGCCACGGCTTCGCTGGCCTGGACGAAGCGGTCGAAGATTTTTGCCTGGACGGCCGGCTCGATGCCGATGCCATTGTCACTGACAGACAGCCGCAGGCGCTGCGTGGTCGCATCGCTGGCCAGCACCTGTACCTTGAGCCGCACCTGGCCGTGCTCGGTGAATTTGATGGCATTGGCCAGCAGGTTGCTGAGCACCTGACGCAGGTACTGCTCGGCGCCGTGCTGGTAACCGGCTAATTGCTCATCAACCTCCAGATTCAGTGTGTCGCCGTTGTCCGCAGCCATGGGTTCGAGCAGCGCCAGCACTTCCTGGCACAACTGGCGCAGCGAAAAGCCGACCAGCTCGGCGCGGCTCTCACCTTCTTCGAGCCGGGCGAAATACAGCACTTCGTTGAGAATCGCCAACAGCCCCTCGCCGGCCTTGTACAAGGCTTCCAGGCGCTGACGGTCGGCCGCATCCAGCCGGCCACCGCGTAGCAGCTCGGCCATGCCCAGGATACCGTTGAGCGGGGTGCGCAGCTCGTGGCTCATGGTCGCCAGAAAGCGCGACTTGGCCAGGTTGGCGGCCTCGGCTTCATCCTTGGCCCGGGCCAGGCTGGCGGTACGTCGCTCGACCATGGCCAGCAGTTCGTCGCGCTTGTCTTGCAACGCCAGGCGGTCGCGCTCGCGGCGTTCAATGTCGCTGAGGATGGCGCGGCGCATATCGTCCAGGGCATTGGCCACCGTATCGATTTCGTCAGGGCGCGATGAACGGCGGCGCCCCAGGCGCAACGGTTCCTGCCATTGGCCGGCGCCAATACGCCGGGCGAACTCGGCCATCACTTGCAGATGGCGGGTGACCAGACGATAGAACAGCCCCGACAGCGCCACTGCCAGGCCGCACAGGAACACCCCCATCCACAGCAGGCTGGCAAGGCCGGTGGCGTAAAGCCGACGGTGCACAGCTCCCAGGTCGATACTGACTTCCAGCTCACCCAGGTGCCTGGCCGGCCCCGAGGGGGGCTGATAGTCCAGGGGGAAGCGCTCGATGCGCAGCGGCCCTTTGGGTTCGGCCTCCCCTCGTAGCAGTTGAAAATCGTCGCTGACCAGGCGCACCCGGGCCACGTCGGAAAAATCCACCAAACCGCGCAATTGCGTATCGAGCTGGGCCTCGTCCAGGTCCCACAGGCTGCGCTCCAGGCTGGCGAGGTAGCCGGCGCGGATCAACGCCATGCGCGCCTCGATGTCGCGCATCTCGCGGCGGTATTCGAAATACAGCTGCACGCCACTGGCCAGCACCGTGAAACACAGGCTGAACAACAGGATGAACCGCAGCAGGCGGCGCAGCAGGCCATCGGTGTGCAGGCGAATCATCGGGCATCTGCCGGCAGGTTGATCATGTCGCGGTAGGTGACCTCGCTCTGCTCCAGCCAGCGCGCGATCTCGCCAGCCTGGTTCATGCGCCGCAACTGAGCGTCGATTTCGTCCATGTGCTGGCTCAGGGGTGATTGCCGCGATACGGCAACGCGCAGGTAGTCCACGCTCAGCGCGCTGGGCAATACGCGGATGTCCTGCGCGCCTGCCAGGTGCTCGATGAACAGTTGACCGGTGCGCCGCTCCTGGATCACGTAGTCGATGCGCCCGCGGATCAGCTTGCCGAAGTTCTGCTGGCTGGAAGACACCCGCTCGATGTTCTGATGCCGGGCGACGAAGCGGTCGAATTCGGCGCCGTAGCTTTCGCCGTACAACAGGCCGCCGCGGTAACCGGCCAGGTCCTCCAACTGCTGGAACTGCACTGGCCGTTTGCGGTTGTAGAACACAGCCACTTCCTCGCGCATTACCGGCTCCGTGGAAAAATGCATGCGCTGGTCACGTTGGTCGCTGTTGTAGGCCAGCACCACGTCCACCCTCCCGGCGGCAGCGTCCATCAGGCAGCGTTTCCAGTTGCCCAGCACCACGTTCTGCACTTGGTAGCCCATGCGGGCGAACAGTTCGCGCACCACGGTTGGCGCCAGGCCACGCACCTGGTGGCCGTCGCTCCAGGACATCGGCGGGTACACCGGGTAATCGCAGTAGCGCACCGTTTCTGCAGCACCGGCTGGCACGGCAAGCAACGCCAGCACCATCGCCCAGGCACGGCGGGCGCGGTAGATCATGCGGCCACGCTGGCAGTGAACAGGTAGCCGGTGCCGTGAATGGTGATGATCAGTTGCGGCTCGGCCGGGTCATCGTGCAGCTTGCGCCGCAGGCGACCGACCAGCACGTCGATGGAGCGGTCGTTGGGCACCCACTCGCGGTTGCGAATCTGGTCCATCAGCTGGTCGCGGCTCAGGGTATGGCCGCTGTTGCGCAGGAACACGCTGAGCAACTGGAACTCACCGTGGGTCAGCAGGGTTTGCCCGCCGCGTGGGTCGATCAGGCGCCGGCGGTCGGTGTCCAGCGCCCAGTCGGCAAACTGCTTCAACGACTGCGCGCAGGCCGGTGCCGGGTGCACTTCGCGGGCATGGCGCACGCGGCGGATCAGGTTTTTGGCGCGTGATACCAGCTCGCGGGGGTTGAGCGGTTTGATCACATAATCGTCGGCGCCGCACTCCAGGCCGACAATGCGGTCGATGTCATCGTTGCGGCCGGTGATGAGGATGATGCCCACCTCCGAGCGCACGCGCAGCTCGCGGGTCAGGGTGAGGCCGTCCTTGCCAGGCAGGCGGATATCCAGCAGCACCAGGTCGACATCCTGGCTGGCGAGCAAGGCTTCGGCCTTTTCCGCCGTATCGGCGCAGTGCACGTCATAGCCTTCCTGGGACAGATAGGCCTGCAGCAAGTCACGAATAAGCGGATCGTCATCGACGATCAATACCCGAGGCGTCATCGCGTGTTGTCTCTTTTTATTGGTGTTGTTCTACACACTCGCGCCAGCAGCGTACTCGTTACTGAACAGACGATCAACAGCCCTCGGGCAGGCTGAAGCGCCGCCGACCACCGGCCTGCAGGCCATCGACCCAGGCCTCGCAGATAATCACGCCCTGCTCGGGGGTGAAGGTGCCGGGGTTGAGCCCCGACTCCAGCCACAGGCCATCGAGCAGGGCACTGAGGCTGATGGCCGCGAGGTCGGCATCGAAGCCCTGCCAGCCCTCCTGCGTGGCCAACTCGGCCAGCAACCGGCTCAGCTCCTTGCGGTACTCGCCATAGGAATGGTCATGCACCTGGTTGATCGCGTCGGCCGTCTTTACCGCGCCCCAAAACGCCAACCAGGCGTCGAGCAACTGCGGGTCGAGCAACTCTGCACAGAACGAGGCGCGGAAAAACGCCGACAACCGCTCGCGGGCATTGGGCGCAGCCTGCGCCATGGCTTCACGCAGCAGCCCCATCACCCGGCCGGTGACGGCCAGGTAGGCTTCGGCAACCAGTTCGTCCTTGCCGGCGTAGTGGTGGCTGATCAGCCCGACCGAGACCCCGGCCTCGGCCGAAATCTTGCGGATCGAAGCCCCTTGGAATCCGTGGCGTTTGAGGCACACCAGGGTCGCTTCGACCAGGTTGGCCTTGCGCAATTCCGGCAGCATGCGGTGGTAGCGGGCTTCCTGGCTCATCAAGGGTTCTCGGTTCAGGGGCTGGACTGAACGACTGTACAACAAGCCGGACTGCGTGATAAACCCTTGGCACACGTACCCACAACAACAAAAGCGGCTGCCATGAACGACCTGATCACACGCGAGCTGGACCAAGGCCTGCTGACCCTGGCCTTCAACCGCCCCGACAAGCTCAACGCCTTGAACACCGCCATGTACCAGCAACTGGGCGACCTGCTGCTGGCAGCGGGTGAAGACCCTGGCGTCGATGCCATTATCATCACCGGTGGCGCCCACTGCTTCACCGCTGGCAACGACCTGCGCGACTTCCTCGACAACCCGCCCACTGACCTGGACAGCCCGGTGTTCCGCCTGATGCGGGTGGTCATGGGGCTGGACAAGCCGCTGATCGCGGCAGTCAGTGGCGCAGCAATCGGCATCGGCGCCACCTTGCTGTTGCATTGCGACCAAGTGCTGGTCAGCCGCTCGACCAAGCTGCGCATGCCTTTCGCACCGTTGGGGGTGTGCCCGGAGTTTGGCTCCAGCCTGTTGCTGCCACGCTTGCTTGGCCAGGCCCGCGCCGCTGGCCTGCTGCTGGGTAACGTGTTGCTGGATGGCGAACAGGCGGTGGCCTGGGGGTTGGCCAATGAGCTGCATGAAGATGGCGAGCAGTGCCTGGCCGCAGCGCGCAAGCTGGCGCGGCAGCTGCAAACTTACCCGCAGGCGGCGCTGCGCATCAGCAAGCGGCTGATGAAGGACAGCCAGCGGGCGGAGCTGGAGGCCACGGTGGCGCGGGAAAGCCAGTTGTTCATCGAGTGCTTGCGCACCGAAGAAGCACGGGCCGTGCTACAGCGTCTGATCAAAGACTGAAACGATGACGCGTCCCTTGTGGGTGCATGATCGCGGGAATGTATTGCACTAGTACCCGGTCATCTCCAGATACCCGCGCCCACCGGCACTCCCGCTCAACCGCACCGGCCCTTCCCAGTACGGGAACCGTGTGTCCATCCAGGCCCGTGGTTCCACCGCCTCGACCTGCACATCCACCCCATGCGCCGGCACCTGCACCCGCCAGCGCGTCGGTACCTGTTTGCCATGCTTCTGCTCGGCCCAGGCCAGGGCCTGCAACTGAACCTGCGCGCCTTGCAGCGCTACCACTTCACCTTGCGGGCCAACCCACGTGCCGGCGCGGTAGGCATCGCCCTCAGCCTGACGCACCTGGAACAACATCAGCCTGGCACCACTGTCCAGGTGCAGGGAAAACCAGTCCCACCCCGTTTGCCCGGCCGCCAGCGGCTGGCTGCTCCATTCCCGGTCCAGCCAGGCCTGGCCGGTGACCGCGATGCACATGCCATCACGCTCTACCTCCCCGTGCACACGGTAAAACGGCTGGCTGTAATAGTAAGAAGCCTGCCCCTTGCCGGATTTCTCGCTGTAACCCTGGTCGCCGTGCAGCACCAGGGGGCGATCACTGCGCAAACGCAAGGCGTAGCGAAAACCTTCGCCACCGGCAGCCATTTGCAGGCTTTCGATGCCCGCCCTGCCCTGCAACGACCAATCATTGATCCACGCCCGGAACGGCTGGGCCTGCACGCCGGCCTGGCCGATACCGCCGCGGGCCAGGGTTTCGCCAGACTGGTGGCCACCCGGCCCGGTCAGGGCCGCGTGCCCCATCCACAGGTTGGGGCTGTTCCAGTCGGTGGTTTCAGGGCCGGGGCGCAGGGCCGAGCGGAACAGGGTCCACTGGGCGCCCCAGTCACGCCCCTGGACGTCCTTGAGGTTGGCGGTGACGTACCACCATTCGATGCGAAAGCCATCGTGCGCGCCATGGTCACGCGGGAATTCCAGGCGATGCGCGCGGGCCACCTGGCTGAAACCGTCTGCCTGCTGCCCCAGCCCGGCATAGCTTTGTGGCGCTGGCGGGTCACAAGCGCATAGCAGGCCGCATAGCAACAGCAAGGCGTTACGCTTCATCGGTAAACGGCCTCAACAGTTCGCGGGGCTGGCGGCGCGCCAGTTGCCACAGCGGCCAGGCGCTGGCCAACAGGCTGGAGAACAACCCCAAGGCGGCCAGTTGCAGCAGCTGCACGGGGAATACGTAAAGCGGCAGGCGCCAGCCGAACGCCTGCACGTTGACCACCGCCACCAGGCACCAGGCCAGCAACACCCCCAACGGAATGGCCAGCAGTACCGTGAAACTGCTCAGCATCAGTGTCTGCCCCAGGCTCAACCACACCAGTTGCCTGCGCTGCACACCCAGCGCCCACAGGGGTGCCAGTTGGCTCAGCCGCGTTTGGCCCAACGTCAGCAAGTTGATGAACAGCGCCACGCCGGCCACGCCAAGCGTGAGGCTGTTGAGCGCGGCAGTGGCGGCAAAGGTGCGGTTGAACACCTCGGTAGACCAGCGTTTCAGGCGCGCCTGCTCCACTACGCGGCTGTCGTCCAGGGCGAAACGCTGCTGCAACGCAGCCTTGATGACGGGCAATTGCTCAGCGGGCAGATCAACGCTCAAACCGGTCAGCGTGGCCTGCGGCCAGTGCGTGCGCAACCAGCTGGCATTGACCAGCACGTGCCCCTTGGGGTTACCGTAATCGGCATAGATCCCCACCACTGTCATCGCCTCTGAAGGCAGCGCCAGGCGGTCGCCCAGTTGCACCTTCAGGCGCCTGGCCAGCTGTTCGCTGAGCATCACCGCATGCCCGCCGGCCAACGCTTCCCAGGCGTGAGGCTGCTCCTGCAGCAACGGCCAACGCTTGAGGTAGCCCGGGTGATCGACGATGCCCTGAAGCTGCACCGGCCAGCCCTGCAACTGCGTTTCTACCCGCCAGCCGGGCAGCACCACACTGGCTGCCGATTGCTGCCCTAGCCATTGCGCAATTTCCAGACCTTGGCCTGTATCCCGAGGGCTGACGTACAGGTCGGCAGACAGGCGCAGGTCCAGCCAGCCGACAAAGGTCTTGCGAAAGCCTTCGGTCATGCTGCCCACGCCGGCACTGGCAGCCAGCGCCAGCAACAGTGCCATCAGTGCCAAACTCAGTGCCGGCAGTTGCTGGCGGCTATCGGCGACGAACCATTGCGCCAAAGGCCGCCGGCAATACCGCGTCAGCAAGGCCAGAGCCCGGTCGAGCAAGGCCGGCAACAACAGCGCCGCCGCCAGCAACAGCCCAGCCAGCATGGCAAACGCGCTGGCCAGGCGGTTACCCAGCACGCCACAGCCCAAGGCCAGCAGCAACAGGACGCCCGCTATGCAAGCCTGGCGCCTCAACCATGGTCCCTGCGCCAGCCGCCAAGCCTGAGGCTGCGCCAACGCCAGCAATGGCAACCGGGCTGCACGTAACACACTGCCCAGCCCTGCCAGCAATGCCCCCAGCACACTCACAAGCACCCCCACCAGCCACCACCACGCGGGCAGGCTCAGGGTACCGGCAACCTGGGCGCCGTACAGGCCGCGCAAACTGGCTGCCACATCGGGCAACAACCACGCGGCCAGCACATACCCGCTGGCCACACCGGCCAGCCCGCCCAGGACGGCGAACAGACCCAGCTCCAGCATCAAGGCGCACAGCAGGGTGTTCAAGCTGACGCCACAGGCGCGCAGATTGCGGATCAACCCACGCCGCTGTTCTAGCGCCAGACCGATTGCGGCATGGGCGATAAACAGGCCTACGACGAACGCCAGCAGGCCGAGAGCAGTCAGGTTGAGGTGAAAGCTCTCAGTCAGCCGCTGCAACCCGCCGTCGTCCTGTTGCGGTTGCAGTTCGAGGTAAACCGCAATATCAGCAGGCAGCGGCCCTGGCTTTCCGGCCACCAGCAACCGCGACAACTGCCCAGGCGCGTGCAGCAACCGCTGGGCATGGCCGATATCGACCACGATCACCCCAGGCGCCAATGCAGGCTGCAGGATCATGGGGGGTAGCAATTGCCCTTCGCTGTCGCGCACCGCTGCCCCACGCTCTGCGCCCAGTTGCCGCAAGGTGTCTGGCCCGGCCCACGCTTGCCCGGGCGTGCCGATGAACGCTTGCACATCGAATGCTTGCGGCTGCACACCGGCAATGCTGCTGGCCGGCGGCAGGCTCAAAGGTTCGATGCCCAACAAGCGCACACTGCGCGCGGGCCCCCCAGGCAAACGCAAGCGCCCTTCCAGCACGGGCGTTACTGGCCAACCCTGCTTGCGCAATTGCACGTAAAGCCCTTGGTCGAAGCGCTCACCGTTGCGCGGCACCAGCTGCGCCTGCAGCGGCCCGGCCAGCACGGCACTGGCGCGGGCGTAGTCGCTGCGTGCCTGGCTGTTCAGCGCCTGCACGCCCGTCCACAGCGCCGTGGCCAGCCACAGCCCGGTGAAGATGCTGAAAAACTGCACACGATGGCGCCGCCAATGGCTGAACAACGCCAACAGGGCCAGCGACAAAAGCCTCATCACCCCGACTCTGGCTGAACGCGACCGGCCTGCAGCTGGCAACGCCCCTGCAAGCGTGCCGCCAGCCGGGGGCTGTGGGTCACCATCAGCACACCGCTGCCGGCCTCGGCGACCAGTTGCAGCAACAGGCTCAGCACCTCATCGCTGCTGGCTTCGTCAAGGCTGCCGGTGGGTTCGTCGGCCAGCAGCCAAGCCGGGCGCCCAGCCAGGGCGCGGCCGATGGCGACCCGTTGCTGCTGGCCACCGGACAACTGCTCAGGGTAGCGCGCCAGCAAACCTGCCAAGCCCAACTGCTCTGCCAGGTAACCCACCCATTGTGGGTCATGCCTGCCAGCCAGCCTGGCCTGAAAGGCGAGGTTCGCCGCCACGTCCAGGCTACTGATCAGGTTGTATTGCTGGAACACCAGGCCAATCCCCTCCCGTCGCCACTGCGCCAGCGACGCCTCCGAACGGCCGTCGAGCGGGACGCCATCGATCAGGATACGGCCGCTGTCGGCACGGTCCAGGCCGGCAATCAGGTGCAGCAACGTGCTCTTGCCGCTGCCCGACTCCCCCATCAGCGCCAGGCTGCTACCGCGTGCCAGACGCAGGTCCACGCCCTGCAGGACAGGGAGCGGGCCTTGGGGGGTGGGGAATGATTTGTGGAGCTGTTCGATGGCGAGCATCGACGGGCCTTTATGGTATGCGTTTGCTTAGTAATAGCAGGTCCGACACGCAGTGGTGCGAAGCCATCCTCCCCCGCCTCGTCGTATGGTTATCTCTTACGCCACGAAGTTAATGGATCCATATAAATTCGATAATCGCACAATACCCAGCATAAACCGCTAGATTTTATTGACCACAAGTCTGCATCATGCCTCTAATGGATCCATTAAATAAAAACAAAACCCTGGAGAGCCTCCCCATGTACCCCAAAAACACCTGGTACGTCGCCTGCACCCCCGACGAGATCACCACCAAGCCCCTTGGACGGCAGATCTGCGGCGAGAAGATCGTGTTCTACCGCGCCCAAGAAAACAAAGTGGCCGCCGTCGAGGACTTCTGCCCCCACCGCGGCGCGCCGTTGTCGTTGGGCTATGTCGAGGACGGCAACCTGGTGTGTGGCTACCACGGCCTGGTCATGGGTTGCGACGGCAAGACCGTCTCGATGCCGGGCCAGCGAGTGCGTGGCTTTCCCTGCAACAAGACCTTTGCGGCCGTCGAACGCTATGGCTTCATCTGGGTCTGGCCCGGCGACCAGGCGCAGGCCGACCCGGCGCTGATCCCGCATCTGGAATGGGCGGTGAATGATGAGTGGGCGTACGGCGGCGGGCTGTTCCACATTGGTTGTGACTACCGGCTGATGATCGACAACCTGATGGACCTCACCCACGAAACCTACGTGCATGCCTCCAGCATCGGCCAGAAGGAAATCGACGAGGCGCCGCCAGTCACCACCGTCACCGGCGACGAGGTGGTTACCTCCCGGCACATGGAAAACATCATGGCCCCGCCCTTCTGGCGCATGGCCTTGCGTGGCAACGGCCTGGCCGACGACGTGCCGGTGGATCGCTGGCAGATCTGTCGCTTCACTCCGCCGAGCCATGTGCTGATCGAAGTGGGCGTAGCCCATGCCGGCAAGGGTGGCTACCACGCCGAAGCGCAGCACAAGGCGTCGAGCATCGTGGTCGATTTCATCACTCCGGAAACCGACACCTCGATCTGGTACTTCTGGGGCATGGCGCGCAACTTCGCCGCGCACGACCAGGCCCTGACCGACGACATTCGTGAGGGCCAGGGCAAGATTTTCAGCGAAGACCTGGAGATGCTCGAACGCCAGCAACAGAACCTGCTGGCCTACCCCGAGCGCAACCTGCTGAAGCTGAACATCGATGCTGGCGGCGTGCAGTCGCGCAAGGTGCTGGAGCGGATCATCGCCAAAGAGCGTGCGCCGCAACCGCAACTGATCGCTACCAGCGCCACCCCTGCCTGAGGAACAGCCGAAATGATCGATGCCGTAGTGGTGTCCCGTAACGATGAAGCGCAAGGTATCTGCAGCTTCGAGCTGGCGGCGGCGGATGGCAGCCTGCTGCCGCCGTTCAGCGCTGGCGCACATATCGACGTGCACTTGCCCGATGGGCTGGTGCGCCAGTATTCGCTGTGCAATCACCCCGAAGAGCGCCACCGCTACCTGATTGGCGTGCTAAACGATCCGGCCTCGCGGGGCGGCTCACGCAGCCTGCATGAGCAGGTGCAGGCCGGTGCACGGCTGCGCATCAGCACGCCGCGCAACCTGTTCCCGCTGGCCGAGGGCGCGCGGCGCAGCCTTTTGTTTGCCGGTGGCATCGGCATTACACCGATCCTGTGCATGGCCGAGCAGTTGTCCCACGGCGGCCATGATTTCGAGCTGCACTACTGTGCCCGCTCCAGCGAGCGTGCGGCCTTTGTCGAGCGCATTCACAACGCGCCGTTCGCTGACCGCCTGTTCGTGCACTTTGACGAGCAACCGGAAACCGCGCTGGATATCGCCCGGGTGCTGGGCAACCCGCAAGACGATGTGCACCTGTATGTATGTGGGCCCGGCGGTTTCATGCAGCATGTGCTGGCCAGCGCCAAGGGGCTGGGGTGGCAGGAGGCCAACCTGCACCGCGAATACTTTGCCGCGGCGCCCGTGGATGCCAGCAACGACGGTAGTTTTTCGGTGCAGGTGAACAGCACGGGGCAAGTGTTCGAGGTGCCAGCCGACCAGACCGTGGTGCAGGTACTGGAACAGCACGGTATCGAGATCGCCATGTCGTGCGAGCAGGGTATTTGCGGCACCTGCCTGACCCGCGTGCTGCAAGGCACGCCGGACCATCGCGACATGTTCCTCACCGAAGAGGAGCAGGCGCTGAACGATCAGTTCACGCCCTGCTGCTCGCGCTCGAAGTCGCCCCTGCTGGTGCTGGATATCTGAACCGGTTTACGACGAGGGCAGGATGACTTTCATGCTCGCGTCCGCCGTTGCCCCACCAAAAGTTTCGGCGTAGCGCAAGGTGGCATTGGCGTGCTCGCGCATGATCGCTTCGGCGCGAGCACCCTGACGATTGGCCAGGGCGTCGAACACCGCGTGATGCTGCATATGGGCAAAGTTGAAGCGCCGGTACTCGCGGGCCAGGTCATGGCGGTCCACGGCCAGTGCGGTGACCGAGGCGAACGGCAGGTGGTCGTTGCGTGCCAGGGCATCGGCGATGGCCGGGTTGTGGCTGGCTTCGATGATCACCTGGTGAAAGCGCATGTTCAGGTCGTGATAGGCCTGCAGGTCGTCTTCGGTCACAAAGCCCTTGTCGAACAGCTGGTCGCCATCGACCAGGCACTGCTGCAGCGCCGCGCGTGCTTGCGCTGACAAGCCACGCTCTGCGGCCTGGCGAGCGGCCAACCCCTCCAGCACCCCGCGCACCTCGACCGCACCTGCGATGTCATCGGCGCTGACCGAGCGCACCTGAAAACCCCGGCCACCAAAACGCACCAGCAGGCCTTCCTGCTCGAGGGTACGAAACGCCATGCGCACCGGCATGCGTGAGACGCCGAACAGCTCGGCGGTGGGGACTTCCATCAAGCGCTCGCCGGCCGCCAGCTCGCCCGAGGCGATCATCTTGCGCAACGCGACCAGCACCATTTGACCGGGCTTGCTCATCCAGGCTACTTCCAGGGACATGAGCGAGCATCTTAGCGCAAGGTGAGGGGTTGTTGCTGGCCTGGTAACTTGCTCAAATTCTAAAAGTCTGCGCGGTACCTGTAGGAGCGGCCTTGTGTCGCGATGGGCTGCGAAGCAGCCCCTCATTTGATGCATCTGTGCTGAAACCCGGGGGCTGCTTTGCAGCCCATCGCGACACAAGGCCGCTCCTACAAGGACCGTGCTCACCGGGCATATTGCGGCTTAGAGCGTCAGCGGGTAGCTGACGATCAGGCGCGTCTGGTCGAAATCGCTGTTGAAGCTGCGCCGGTTGGTGGCGTTGTTCAGGCGGATGTTGAGGTTCTTCAACGCTCCGCTCTGGACCGTGTAGTTCACCTCGGTATCACGCTCCCACTCCTTGCCATTACTGCCTGCCGCCGTGGTGGCATTCTCGCCATGGCCGTAACGCACCATGGCCAGCAACCCCGGCACACCCAGCGCGGCAAAGTTATAGTCGTAGCGCACTTGCCACGAACGCTCGTCGGCGTTGCTGAAGTTGCCGTTGAACATGTCGTTGCCCAAGGTGCGCCCGCTGCTGCCGTACACCGACATCCACTGGCTGTCGCCACTCACTTTCTGCAACCCCACGTACAACGTGTGACCACTGTGCGAAGCTGACAGCAAGGCGTAGCCCGTGCGGCTCTGGATATCGCCGATGCGCGCCTGGCCGTCATCACGGTCGATGAAGTAACCCAGGTTGGCCCCCAGCGTCCACTCGCCCACTCGCTGGCTGTGCAGCAGGTTGAAGTAGCTTTGCTGGTAGATGTCCTCCAACTGCGAATGCCACGCGCCGATCAGGGTGCGCTGTTGGTTGAAGCGGTACTCGGCGCCAGCGTAGTTGAAGCCGTCCGAGGTGACCCCGGGCGCGGCCCAGGCAGAAAGGTCCTGCATATCGGACGAGTTGCGCAGGCTGACCTCGCGGTACTGGCCGGCTTGCAGGCTCAGGCCTTCGATTTCCCGCGAGTCGAGCATGGCGCCACGGAAGGTTTGCGGCAGCAGGCGGCCATCGTCGTAACGCAGCAGCGGGATATCCGGCAGCAGTTCACCCACCTTCAGCTCGGTCGATGAAATACGCAGCTTGGCCGCCAGCCCTGCGCGGCCATAGTTGTCGGCCGCACGCCCGTCGTCGTGCACCGGCAGCAGTTCGGAACCGCTGGTACCGCGGCCACTGTCCAGCTTCATGCCGAACATGGCGATGCCGTCCAGGCCAACACCAATTAGCCCCGGGGTGTAGCCAGAGCTGAACTTGAGGATGAAGCCCTGGGCCCATTCTTCGACTTTGCTCTTGGCCGCCCCCGGGTCACGGAAATCGCGGTTGAAGTAGTAGTTGCGCAGCGTCAGCCCGGCCTTGGCATCTTCAAGGAAGCCCCCCTCCTCGGCCCAGGCCGGCAAACCCAGGCCAAGCGCCAGCGAAACCGCCAAGGCCGAACGGGCCAGGGTGCAGTGTGTGTGCATCATTATTATTGTTCTCCGCGTTACTTGGGCGCAGCCGCCCCCCCGCAGGCTGCCCAGAGCCCGTGGTCGAATGGCTGCATGAATGCCCGGCCCGGGCCGGGCGCTACTCAGTGGTTCAATGCATCAGAACGGATACTGGCGCGGCACGTGCTGCACGCTTACCCAGTGATCGCGGGTGAACTCGTCGATGGCCCAGTCCCCGTTGAAACGGCCAAGCCCCGAGTTCTTCTCACCGCCGAACGGCGCGTTGGCCTCGTCGTTCACCGGGATGTCGTTGATGTGGCTCATGCCTGCACGCACCTGGCGGGCAAAGCGCACGGCACGCTCCAGGTTGCGGCTGAATACCGCGCTGGAAAGGCCGAATTCGCTGGCATTGGCCAGCTCCAGGGCATGCGCTTCGTCACGCGCGCGCAGCAAGCCCACCAAGGGGCCGAAGATTTCGTTACGCGCAAGGTCCATGTCGACGGTGACCTCGCCATACACATGCGGCGCCAGCAAGTTGCCGTCGACCCCGCCCTCGTACAGCGGCTCGGCACCTTCGCCGCGTGCCAGGCTGATCTTGTCCAGCAGGCCCTGCAGTTGCCGGGCATTGATTACCGGCCCGATCACCGTAGCTGACGAGTCCGGATCGCCTACCACCAGCGCCCTGACACGCTCGACGAAGCGCTGCGCAAAAGCGTCGTAGAGGCTGTCGTCAACGATGATCCGGTTCACCGCCATGCAGATCTGCCCCTGATGCAGGAACTTGCCGAACACGGCAGCATTCACCGCCTGTTCAAGGTCGGCATCGTCCAGCACCACGAACGGGCTATTGCCGCCCAGCTCCAGGGCAACGTGCTTGAGGTGTTCGCCACCGCTCGCAATACGGCCAATGCCACGCCCCACCGGGGTGGAGCCAGTGAAGGTGATCAGCGCCGGCACCGGGTGCTCGACAAAGGCATCACCGATATCGCCGCCCGCGCCGACCACCACACTGAGCACCCCGGCTGGCAGCCCTGCCTCTTCGAAGATGCGCGCCAGCAGCAGGCCGCCGCACACCGGGGTGTCGCTGGCAGGCTTGACCACCACGGCATTGCCCAGCGCCAGCGCCGGGGCAATCGAGCGCTGGGTCAGGTGCAGCGGGAAGTTCCACGGGCTGATGACCCCGACCACACCCAGGGCACTGCGGTACACGCGGCTTTCCTTGCCCGGCACGTTGGACTCGACGATGCGCCCGTGCACCCGCGACGGAAACGATGCCGACTCCAGCGCAATTGCCCGCGCCGCTCCCCATTCCAGCTGCGCCTTGAGCCGGGTACTGCCGGATTCGCGGATGATCCAGTCGATGATCTCGTCGCGCCGACGATCAAATATCGCCACTACTTCGTACAGCACCGCCGCGCGTGCGGCGGGGCCCAGTGCCGCCCATTTCGACTGTGCCCGGGCTGCCTCCTGATAGGCGGCATCCAGGTCGGCACGACTGGCCTGTTGGACCTCAAGCAACAAGTCGTCGTTGTACGGGTTGTACACATTCAGGGGCTTGCCGGCACTGCCGGCGCGCCACTGGCCGGCAATCGGCAGCAGTTGAAGGTCTTGATAACGAGGGCAATTGGCAGACATGCAAGGCTCCTTGGTCAGCACGTAGGTTTGTTGGCAGCTTCAGGCTCACTGGCCTGTTGTGGCGCACGCACCTGGATGAAGGCGATGGCAAGCGCACCGATCACCCCAGGCAGGGCGAAGGCGAGGAAGTTTTGCTGGATCGGCAGTTGCATCGACAGCAGGCTGCCACCCAGCATGGGCCCGGCGATGGCGCCGAGGCGGCCGATACCCGCAGCCCAGCCCACCCCGGTGGAGCGGATATGCGCCGGGTAGGCGATAGAGGCATAGGCATGGATTACCGCCAGCGTGCCGATGGTGGTAGCGCCGGCGATCAGCAACAGCAGGTTCAGCAACAGCGGGCCCGGGTTGAGCCCCAGCGCCGCCAGCGACAGCGCTGCCAGCACGAAGAACAGCGCCAGCGTGCGCTGCACCCCCAGGCGGTCGGCGAGCCAGCCACCAAACAATGCACCCACCGTGGCGCCAATGTTCAGCGTCACCAGAAACGCCAGGCTCGAGCCCAAGGGGTAGCCGCCCTGCGCCATCAGCTTGGGCAACCAGGTATTGAGGCCGTAGCTCATCAGCATGCACATGGCGAACGCCACCCATAGCAACAAGGTGGCCAGGGCCTGACCAGGGCCGAACAACTGCGCCAGGCGCGCCTTGTCTACCGGTTGGTCGCTGCCCGCCAAACGTAACTCGGTGCCCGGGCGAAACGCCGGGTCGACCTTCACCAGCAACCGCTCAAGCTCGGCGCGGCGCCCCTTGAGTTCAAGAAACGCAGCCGACTCCGGCAGGTAGCGCAGCATGAACGGTACGGCCAGCACCGGCAGCACAGCCACATAGAACACAGCTTGCCACCCCCACTGCGGGATCACCGCGATCGCCAGCAAAGCCGACAGCACTGCGCCCACCGAATAGAAGCTGGACATCACGGTGATCATGGTGCTGCGCCGCCCTTGCGGGGCGAACTCGCTGATCAGGTTGACGGCGCTGGGCACCAGCGCGCCCAGGGCCAGCCCAGTCACCAGGCGGCAGGCACCGAGCTCCAGCGGGGTTTCTGCATGCCCGGTCATGAACGCCGCCAGGCTGGCCAGCAGTGTGGTGAGGATGATCAGTTTGCGCCGGCCGAAACGGTCGGCCAGTGGCGCCAGCAAAGTACCGCCGAACAGCATGCCGAACAGCGCACAGCTGCCGAGCGTGCCGGCTTCGATGGCGCTAAGTTGCCATTCCTGCATCAGGCGTGGCACCACCGAGCCGTAAATCACCATGTCATAGCCGTCGAACAGCATGATGAAACAGCCCCACAGCAGTATCAGCAGGTGCGTGCGATTGAAGGGTGCAGCATCGATCACTTCACTTACGGAAGTCGTCTTCATAGCCACCTCGGTTCTTGTTTTTGTGGGTGTCGCGTGGTGTGCGTGTGTGTCGGGTTCAGGGCTCGATGGTCTGGGTCGGCACTTCGATCAGCACTGGCCGGTCGCTCTCCAGCGCTTCACGCAAGGCCTGGGCGAAGGCGCTGCCAGTGGCCGCATGCACCGCCTGCACGCCATAGCCACGGGCGATGGCGCAGAAGTCCAGGCCAGGCACGTCCAGCCCGGGCGCATCGTTGACGTCCAGCACATCGGCGAACCAGCGCAACGCGCCGTAGGTGCCGTTCTTGAGGATGATGAACACCACCGGGATGTTGTATTGCGCGGCGGTCCACAACGCGGTGATGCCATAGTTGGCCGAGCCGTCGCCGATCACGCCGATCACCCGCCGGCCAGGCGATGCCAGCTGCACGCCTACGGCAGCTGGCAGGCCAAAACCCAGGCCACCGGCTGCGGGGAAGAAATAACTGCCCGGCTCACGCATTTCCACGCGGCGCCAGAACGCCCCCACGGTAGAGGTGGACTCCTTGACGTAGATGGCGTCCTTGGGCGCCAGAGCGTTGAGCAGGTCGAACACTGTTTCAGGGCGCAACAGGCCACCGTCATCCACCACCGGTTCAGCAGCAGGCAAAGCGGTGGGCATCGGCCGCACGCTCTGCGGCACGCCGTCCAGCACGGCTTCGAGGGTAAGCGCAATGTCGCCGACCAGGGCGTCGCCCATGGGCGCGCGCGCCGCTTCGCCCGGGTCACAGGTCAGGTGCAGCAGCTCGCAGCCGGCCGGCAGGTAGTTGCCTGGGGCGAACTGGTGGTAGCGGAACACCGGAGCCCCCACCACCAGGACCAGGTCGTGCCCGGCCAAATTGTGGCTGATGCCGGCAATGGCTGCCGGCAATACCCCGCGAAAGCACGCATGCCGAGTGGGGAACGGGCAGCGCGACGCAGAAGGCGCGACCCAGGCCGGCATGCGCAGCTTCTCGGCCAACTGCACAGCCAGGCCATTGGCGGCGCTGCCATCGACATCCGGGCCCAGCACCAGCACCGGGTTGCGCGCCGCTGCCAGGCGTTCGCACAGGTGCTGCAGCTGCGCCGGCGACGGCAGCCCGGCACTGCTCACCTGGCGCCGTGCCAGGTGCTCGACACCGCTTGGCGCTTCGCACGCCCAGTCGTCATATGGGATCGACACGTACACCGGCCCGCGTGGTGGCAGGCTGGCGGTGTGGATCGCCTGGCTCAGGGCGCGCGGCACGTCCTGCGCGGTAGCGGGCTCGTGGCTCCACTTGACCAGTGGTTTGGGCAGCTGTGCGGCATCGACATTGGCCAGCATCGCTTCCACCCCGATCATCGAGCGCACCTGCTGGCCGGCGGTGATCACCAGCGGGCTGTGCGAGTACCAGGCATTGGTCAGGGCGCCCATACCATTGCCGGTACCAGCAGCAGCGTGCAAGTTGACGAAAGTGGGCTGGCCGCTGGCCAGTGCGTAGCCATCGGCCATGCCGACCACGGCGCCTTCGTGCAGGCCGAGGACGTAGCGGAAATCCTCCGGGAAGCCCTTTAGAAACGGCAGCTCGTTGGAGCCGGGGTTGCCGAAGATGGTGGTCAGGCCATGCTGGCGAAGAATGTCGTAAGTGGCGCCGTGAACAGTTTTCATAAAGCCCCTTGCAGCTTGTTTTTGGAATTCGGGTTACTTTTGCAGCCACGGCCAGATTGATCAAATTGATACTATCTTTACTAAAAATAAAACCTATCTATGTGAAGCCAGCGCCCCATGAGCCACATCGACCTGAACCTGATCCGCACCTTCGTCACCCTGTACGAGGCCCGCAGCGTCACCCTTGCCGCCGAGCGCCTGTTCGTCACCCAGCCCTCGGTCAGCTATGGTCTGGCCCGCCTGCGCGAGCTTTTTGACGACGCCCTGTTCAGCCGCACGCGTGACGGCATTCAGCCGACCTTTGTTGCCGAGCAGCTGTACGGCACCCTGCGTGACGCACTGACGCGCATAGAAGGTGCCGTGCAGAGCACCCGCCAGTTCGACCCCGCGACCACCGAACGCAGGTTTCGCATCGCCCTTTCCGACCTTGGCGAAATGGGCTTTTTGCCGCTGATTCTGGCGCGCCTGAACCGCGATGCCCCGCAGGCTGAAGTCGAGGTGCTGCCATTGCAGGTCGACCAGGTGGGCGACTGGCTGGCCAGCGGCAAGATCGACGCCGCCATTTGCCGCCCGCCGGTGCCGGGCACGCGTAGCCAGGTACTGATGCGCGAACGTTATGTATGCCTGCTCAGCTGCGACCACCCACGCATCAGCAATGAACTGAGCCTGGAGCAGTTCATTGCCGAGCGCCATATCAGCGTTACCCGCACCACCGGCCACGGCAGTGTCGAAGACGTGCTCACCAGCATGCAGCTGCAGCGGCGCATCAGCTTGCAGGTGCCGCACTTCTCGGTGCTGCCGAAGATCATCCCCGGTACCGACCTGCTCGCCGTGCTGCCGGCACAGATCGGCCGGCTGTTCATGCAGGACGGGGGTTTGAAAATGCTTGAGCTGCCGTTCCAGGTTGCCGAGTTCAACGTGTCGCTGAACTGGCACCCCAACAGCGACAACTCCGCCGCCCTGCAATGGTTCTACGCCACGGTCGCCCAGGCGATCATCGATGGCCAGGCTTAGGCGTCGGCCAGCACTGGCCGCGCCGTGCTGGCCGCGGGGCGCAGCAACAGCAGGCAACCGGCGGCAAGCACGAAGACGCTGGCAAACACCCCGTACAGGTGCAGCGGTTGCCAGCCGCCATCGAGCAACATGCCGGCCACGGTTGGCGAAAGGATTGCGCCCATACGGCCGATGCCGATGCCCCAGCCCACGCCGGTAGCGCGCACCGAGGCGTCATAAACCACCGGCGACAGGGCATACAGGCCGGCCACGCAGCCATTGGAGAACAGCCCGATCAGCAACCCCAGCGCCAAGGCGGCACTGACCGACGCGCCATTGACCACGAACAGCACCAGCAGCGCCGCCGTGATCAGCATGAACAGGGCCAGCACGCGGGTGAGTGGCCAGCGCGAAGCCAGGCCACCGATCAGCGCCGCGCCGAGGATGCCGCCAACACTCAACAGCACCCCGCCGGTGATGCCCTGCTGTGCCGACAGGCCGGCGGCGACCAACAGTTTCGGCGTCCAGCTCATGACGAAGTAGAAGCCGAACATGACCAGGAAAAACAGCAACCAGATCACCAGTGTGGTACGGCGCATGGCAGGTGTCAGCAGTTGCCGGAAGCCGCGGGGAGCGCCCTGCTCCCTTGCCATGGCTGTTGGCAGTTGTGCCAGCGCCGGCTGGCCAAGGCGCACGGCCAGGCGGTTGACCCGTGCCAAGGCATTGGCCGGGCGACGCGCCAGCAGAAAGTCCAGCGACTCTGGCAGCCACAACAGCACCAGCGGGATCACCAGCACGGTGACAATGCCGCCAAACAGGAACACCGAGCGCCAGCCCCAATGCCCCAGCAGCCATACCGCCAGCAAACCACCCAGCGTCGCCCCCAGGGCATAACCGGTTGACTGCAAACTCACCGCCAGGCCGCGCCAGCGTTTGCTGGCGTACTCACTGGCAATCACGTTGCTGCTGGCCAGGATGCCGCCGATGCCCAGCCCGGTCAGGCCACGCAGCAGCGCCAGTTGCAACGGGCTCTGGCTCATTGCCGAGAGCAGCATGCCGATGCCGGAAAGCGCCAGGCACAGCAGGATCAGCGGGCGACGGCCAAAGCGGTCGGCCCACGGTGCGAGGAACAACGAACCGGCCGCCATGCCGAACAGGCCGGCGCTGAGCAGCAGCCCGACCTGTGCGCCGTTCAGGTTCCACTCGGCGGACACCGACGACGCAGTGAAGGCCATGACCAGTACGTCAAAGCCATCGATCATGTTGAGGACGATGCAAATACCAATGGCCAAGTACTGGAAGCGGCCCATCGGGTCGTTGTCCAGGCGTTGCTTGAGATCGGTATTCATGGAGTCACCTGCCGGTTGGCCACAGGCGGGAGGACAGATGCGCACGCGCAGGCAAGACGGGGGGAACCCTGACAGTTCCGGGCCGCTGGATAGCCATTCATGACTGAACCCTTTTTGTAATTGTTATTGCGTACGGCAGGAGGGCTCCGGCCGTTGTCAGGCGCTAATCAACCAGATAATGGATCCACAAACAACAGGCCGCATGCGCTCACTCCCAGAAAATCTCTTATGACCAAGACTGAAAATTGATAGTCATTACATTTTCTGCTTGTTTATCAGCGACTTAATAATTTAACACCTAGTCCAATTTTTGTTCGTTTACCGAACACTCCAGATCTATGGATCCATAAAACACTAAAAATCCATACCTGGCCCTTAAGGACTGAGCTGCCATGAACAAATCTTCATGTTCCCCGCCAGCGCCCTGATTGCGGGGCGAACAGCCGTTATCCACCCAGCGCCAGCCGCCGCTCGCCTTGAGGGCGCGGTAGCGGTTGCGTAGCATCCCCGGCCCGATCGCGCGCCCGCACAGCCACCGCGATACCTGCTGAAAAGAGCTACTGATGCCACAACCCATCCCCCTCAAGGACCACGAAAAGGAAAAACACCTGGTCAATCGTCGGCTCCTGGCCTGCGCCATCCTGGTCTTCAGCCTGGTCGCCGTGCTGGTGGGGCGGCTGTATGTCTTGCAGGTGCTGCAGCACGACCAGCAGACCGCCGTGTCGGAAAACAACCGTGTGCACGTGCTGCCCATCGCCCCCGAACGCGGGCTAATCTACGACCGCAACGGCGTGGTGCTGGCCGACAACAAACCCAGCTTCGACCTGACCATGACCCGCGAGCGGGCCGGTGGCGACTCGGCCAAGGTGCTCGACACCCTCACCCAGGTGCTAGGCCTGACCGAAGACGACCGCAAGCAGTTCGACAAAGACCTGCGCCGTGGCCGCAAGCCGTTCGAACCGGTGACCCTGATGGTGGGCCTGAGCGAAGAGCAGATCGCCCTGGTGGCGGTGAATCAGTTCCGCCTGCCGGGCCTGGAGGTGGAACCGCAGTTCATCCGCGAATACCCGCTGGCTGGGCATTTCGCCCACTCGGTAGGCTACGTGGGGCGCATCAACGAGAAAGAAGCCAAGGTCCTGGACAGCACCGAGTACCGTGGCACCCAGTCAATCGGCAAGACCGGTATCGAGCACTTCTACGAAAGCCAACTGCACGGCCATGTGGGCTACGAGGAGGTCGAGACCAACGCCCAGGGCCGGGTGATGCGCGTGCTCAACCACAAGGCCCCGACCCCGGGCCAGGACATTGTCCTGACCCTGGACGCCCACTTGCAGGTGGCCGCAGAAAAGGCGCTGGGCGACCGGCGTGGCTCGGTGGTGGTACTGGACCCGGCCAACGGCGATGTGCTGGCAATGGTCAGCAACCCCAGCTTCGACCCCAACCTGTTCGTCAAGGGCATCAGCTTCAAGCAGTACGCCGAACTGCGCGATTCCATCGACCGCCCGCTGTTCAACCGAGTGCTGCGCGGCCTGTATGCCCCGGGCTCTACGGTGAAGCCGGAAGTGGCCATCGCCGGCCTCGACAGCGGCGTGATCACCCCCGGCAGCCGGGTGTTCGACCCGGGCTATTACGAGCTGCCCAACTACGACCACAAGTACCGCAACTGGAACCGCAGCGGCGACGGCTGGGTGGACATGTACACCGCCATCATGCGGTCCAACGACACCTACTTCTACGACCTGGCGCACAAGCTGGGCATCGACCGCCTGCATGACTACATGGCCGAATTCGGCCTGGGTCAGAAGGTGTCGCTGGACATGTTCGAAGAGGCCTCCGGGCTGATGCCGTCGGCCCAGTGGAAGCGCGCCACCCGGCGCCAGGCATGGTTCCCGGGCGAAACCCTTATCCTGGGTATCGGCCAGGGCTACATGCAGGTCACCCCGCTGCAGCTGGCCCAGGCCACCAGCCTGCTGGCGAGCAAGGGCGTGTGGCATCGCCCGCATCTGGCCATGACCGTGGGTGGCGATGCGCCGGTGGACCCCAACCCGATGCCCAACATCGTGCTGCACGACAAGCATGCCTGGGACCAGGTCAGCCAGGGCATGCAGATGGTCATGCACGACCCGCGCGGTATTGCCCGCGCCGCTGCGGCAGGCGCGCAGTACCGGATCGCCGGCAAGAGTGGTACCGCGCAGGTGGTGGCGATCAAGCAGGGTGAGCGTTACAACCGCAACAAGACCCTGGAGCGCCACCGCGACAACGCCCTGTTTGTCGGCTTTGCACCGGCCGACCACCCGAGTGTGGTGGTGGCGGTGATGATCGAGAACGGTGAGGCTGGGGGCCGGGTGGCGGGGCCGGTGGTGCGCGAGGTAATGGATGCTTACCTGCTGGATGAGCAAGGGCATCTGAAGCCGGAGTATGCGGGCGGGGTGCCTGCTCGGGGCGTGCCGCACACTTGAGATTGCCGGGGCCGCTCCGCGCCCCGTCGCGGCGCAAGGTCGCTCCTATCCGCCCTGCGTTGCCCAGACAGGCGCAAAAAAAAATTAGTCGCATAAGAATATGACTTCTTATTCTTTTTTTTGAGAAGAGTAATCCTTTATAACCTTCCCAACTGTACAGCAGCCAACACCCGGCCAACTGTCTGCAGCGCAACACCCGATCAACAGAAAACGCCCGCACGGCAACACCCGCGCAGACACGAACTTGCGCTAACCCGTTGATCCCAAAGAACATTAAAACCAGGCACGACGATTGCTCACGCAAAGTCCCGCTCAACCAGAACCGGAGACCTGCCCATGAGCACCCCACTGAACGTCGTAGCCCTGTCCGGCGGCACTTCCCGCCCATCGCGCACCCTGGCCTTGACCGAGGCGATCCTCGCCGAACTGGCCGAACACCTGCACATCAAGCCGCACCTGATCGAATTGGGCGACATCGCCCGCCCGCTGGGTAGCGCACTGTGGCGCAGCGAGCTGCCCGACACCGTCGAACAGCAACTGCGCCTGGTGGAAAAGGCCGACCTGCTGGTGGTGACCACCCCCGTGTACCGCGGCAGCTTCACCGGCCACTTCAAGCACTTGTTCGACCTGATCGGCCAGGACGCCCTGGTCGACACCCCGGTACTGCTCGCCGCCACCGGTGGCAGCGAACGCCATGCACTGGTGCTCGACCACCAGCTGCGCCCGCTGTTCAGCTTCCTGCAGGCCCTGACCCTGCCCATCGGCGTGTTCGCCAGCCAGGCGGAACTGGCCGACTACCGGGTTTCCAGCGATGCCCTCGCCGCCCGTATCCGCTTGGCCGCCGAACGTGCCGTGCCGCTGTTCGGCGCCCACCACGCATTGCGTAAAAGCGCCTGAGGAGCGGCCATGAATGCACCTGTAAATGCCCCCCTGCGCCCGGCCCTGGCCATCGCCCGCGAACTGGCCGGGCAGTTTGCCCAGACCGCCGTCGAGCGCGACGAGCGCGGCGGCACGCCAAAAGCCGAGCGCGATGCTTTGCGAGGCAGCGGCCTGCTGTCGCTGGCAATCCCGCAGGCCTTCGGCGGCCAGGGCGCCAACTGGCACGAAACCTTCGCGGTGGTGCGCGAGTTCGCCCGGGTCGACAGCTCCATCGCCCATGTATTCGGCTTTCACCACCTGATGCTGGCGACCGTGCGCCTGTTCGCACGCCCGGACCAGTGGCAGCCGTGGTTTGAACAGACCGCCCGCAAACAGTGGTTCTGGGGTAATGCCCTGAACCCGCTGGACACGCGCACGGTGGTCAAGCACTTCGACGGCTGGTGCGAGTTTTCTGGCAAGAAAAGCTTCTGCTCCGGCGCCAGCGACTCGGAGATGCTCATCGCCTCGGCGGTGGACGAACGTGTCGGCGGCAAACTGTTGATCGCCGCCATTCCCAGCGGCCGCACCGGCATCAGCCTGCACCGCGACTGGAACAACATCGGCCAGCGCCAGACCGACAGTGGCAGCGCCACGTTCGAGCGGGTGCGGGTCGAGCACAATGAACTGCTGCTCGACCCGGGCCCCCTGAGCACGCCGTTTGCTGCCCTGCGGCCGCTGATTGCCCAGCTGCACTTCGCCAATCTGTTCCTCGGCATTGCCGAGGGCGCCTTCGACGAAGCCCGCCAGTACACCCTGAAGGAAAGCCGGCCGTGGTTCCGCTCCAGCGCCGCCAGCAGTGCCGAAGACCCTTACGTGCTGCGCCATTACGGCGAGTTCTGGATCGGCCTGGAAAGCGTGCGCCTGCTGATCGAACGGGCCGCACGCCAACTGGACGCCGCCTGGGCCAAGGAACATGCGCTCACCGCCGAGGAGCGCGGCGACCTCGCGCTGGCCATCGGCACCGCCAAGGTCGCCGCCAGCCGCCACGGCCTGGACATCTGCAACCGCCTGTTCGAAGTCACCGGTGCCCGTGCCACCCATGCCTCGCTGCGCTTCGACCGGCACTGGCGCAACCTGCGCACGCAAACCCTGCACGACCCGGTGGACTACCGCATCCACGAACTCGGCGAGTGGGCCCTCAACGGCAAACGCCCTGCCCCATCCTTCTACTCCTGAGGACTGCCCATGCAACTGCTGACCCTCCCCCCGTCACCGACACTGGCTACCTCGATCAGGGCGACCGCACAGGTCTTCGAAGACCCCAGGTCGCAGGCGCTGCTCGCCCACTTGCAACAGGTCGCCCCCAGCGAGGCCAGCGTCCTGATCATTGGCGAAACCGGCACGGGCAAGGAGCTGGTGGCACGCCACATCCACAACCTCAGCGGCCGGCGCAACGGGCCGTTCGTTGCGGTCAACTGCGGCGCGTTCTCTGAATCGCTGGTGGAAGCCGAACTGTTCGGCCATGAAAAAGGCGCCTTCACCGGCGCCCTGTCGGCCAAGGCCGGCTGGTTCGAGGAGGCCAACGGCGGCACGCTGTTCCTCGACGAGATCGGCGACCTGCCGCTGCCGATCCAGGTCAAGCTGCTGCGCGTGCTGCAGGAGCGCGAGGTGGTGCGGCTCGGGTCGCGCAAGAGCATCCCGATCAACGTTCGGGTATTGGCCGCAACCAACGTGCAGCTGGAAAAGGCCATCAACGCCGGGCATTTCCGTGAGGACCTGTACTACCGGCTGAACGTAGTGACCTTGCAGTTGCACCCGTTGCGCGACCGCCCGGGTGACATCCTGCCGCTGGCCAGGCACTTCATCCGCAGTTACAGCGACCGGCTGGGCTACGGGCCGGTGGAACTGAGCCCCAAGGCCCAGGCCAAGCTGGTGGAATACAGTTGGCCGGGCAATATCCGCGAGCTGGAAAACGTGATTCACCACAGCTTGCTGACCTGTGGCGACGGTACGATACAGGCACAAGACCTGCGTTTGTCCAACCTGCGCATCGAGCGGCAAGAAGAGGAGCCAGCAGGCAATGGTGTGGAGGACTTGCTGCAGCGGGCGTTCAACCGGTTGTACGAGGAGCAGTCGGGCGACCTGTACGAGAAAGTGGAAAACGCCCTGCTGCGCTCGGCCTATCGGTTCTGCCATTACAACCAGGTGCATACCGCGCAGTTGCTGGGGTTGTCACGCAACATCACGCGCACGCGGCTGATTGCAATTGGCGAGCTGGTGGTGAACAAGCGGCGCGGGCAGGAGCAGCAGGTGCTGGACAACCGGGTGGTGCGGTTGTCGATCTGAGGCTGGTAGTGCATGTGTAATTTAGGCAAACACAAGCCCTGTAGGAGCAGCCTTGTGCTGCGAAGAGGCCATTGCAGGCAAAGATAATGTTTAGCCTTACCGGCCTCTTCGCAGCACAAGGCTGCTCCTACAAGGCGATGCGGCAACCTGAGTGATGGTGCAAGACAGCTGCTCCCATAAAGGGCCTCGTAAAGGTTGAGCCTGCGCTGCCCCTGTGGGAGCGGGCGTGCCCGCGAAGGGGTCAGGATGCCGTGCGCGGCATCAGCTCATACGGGTGCTTCCAGCCTGGCAGCGCCTGGATCCGCGCCTTCCACGCTTCGATATGGGTGAACTCCGCCAACGGGATGCCGGTGTCCTCCGGCATGAATACATACCCCGCCAACGACAGGTCGGCGATGGTCAGCCGGCCGCCAACCATGAACGGCGTCTTCGCCAAATGCGCGTCGACAATGCGGTAAGCCGCCGTGGCACGCTCGCGCAGGAACCGGGTCACGTCCGTTTCGCCGGTATTTTTCAGGCAGAACAGAAAGCGCAGCGCGGCGTAATAGCTGGTGAACTTGTGGTTGTCGAACAGCATCCAGCGCCAGATCTCGCGCTTTTCGTCATCGTCACGCGGGCCGAACTGGCCGGTCTGTTCGACAAGGTATTCCAGTATCAGCGCAGACTGGGTGAAGGTTTTGCCCGCGTGCTCCAGCACCGGCACCTCGCCCTGCTCGTTCACCTCGTCACGCCAGGTTTGCTCCCGGGTCTGGCCATGAAAGAAGTCGACGAACACCGGCTGCCAGTCCTGGCCCGTGAGTTCAAGCATCAGCGCAGCCTTGTAGGCGTTGCCGGATTCGGCGAAGCAATGCAGCTTGTAGTCGGGCATGGTGGGACCTTCAATTTCCTTTGAATGATCATGAAGCCCGAGCAGATCACGCCCGGCCCGGAACGGTCAATGCCCTCAGCCAAAACATCCCATTCCCCGTCCCTCCCGTCATAGTCCCCGCCCAGCCGCCAATGCCATAGTGGAGAAAACAACAGGGATAAAAACCATGTACAGAAACACCTCTACCCCTGCGGACGACAACGGTTGCGGCTGGTTCCACCTCAGCCCGCCGCGCCAGCCACGCGTTGCGCACCGGGGGCGGAGCGAGGCGCGCTGGGTGGTGCTTGGCGCGGGTTTCACCGGGCTTGCCGCTGCGCGCCAACTGGCCCTGCATCACCCTGACGACGAGGTGATCCTGGTCGACGCCCAGGAAGTCGGCTTCGGCGCCTCGGGGCGCAACTCCGGCTTTGCCATCGACCTGCCCCACGATATCGGCGCCGCCGACTACATCGGCGACCTGCCCACGGCGCGGATGAACCTCAAGCTCAACTTGCGCGCGCAGGCGATCTTGCGCGAGCTGATCAACCAGCACGGCATCGACTGCCAGATCCGCCCGGACGGCAAGTACCAGGCGGCCGTCGAAGACAAAGGCCTGGCGGTGCTCGAAGCCTACCGCAGCGGCCTGGAAAAACTCGGCCAGCCTTACCAGATGATCGATGCCCGCGACCTGCCCGAGCACTTCGGCACCACCTTCTACCGCAAGGCGCTGTACACCCCGGGCACCCAGTTGCTGCAACCCGCCGCCCTGGCCAAAGGCCTGGCCGACAGCCTGCCGGGCAACGTGACCCTGCATGAACGCACCACCATCACCCACATCGAGCAGGGCCGGCGCATCACCCTCAAGCACGCCAATGGTGAGATCGTCGCCGACCAGCTGTTGCTGACCAACAATGCCTTCGCCTCGTACTTCGGCTTCCTGCCTGGCCGCCTGCTGCCGATCTTCACTTACGCCAGCATGACCCGCCCGCTGACCGAGGACGAACAAGCCCGCCTGGGCGGCAAGAACACCTGGGGCATCATCCCGGCAGACCCGTTCGGCAGCACCCTGCGGCGCACCCCGGACCAGCGCCTGCTGGTGCGCAACAGCTTCAGCTTCAATGCCGACGGCCGCGCCAACCCACGCCACATCGCCCGTGCCGGGCGCCAGCATCGCGATTCGTTCGAGCGGCGCTTCCCGATGCTTTCGGGCATGGCGTTCGAATACACCTGGGGTGGCTCGATGTGCCTGTCGCGCAACCACCTGTCGCACTTCGGCACCCTCGCACCCAACGTGCACGCGGCGCTGTGCTGCAACGGCCTTGGCATCACCCGTGGCACCGCTACCGGCAGCCTGCTGGCTGACTGGCTGAGCGGCGAACGCGACGAGCTGATCGACTTCCTGCTGGGCTCCGCAGGCCCCAACCGCAACCCGCCGGAGCCGCTGCTGAGCGCGGGCGTCAACCTCAACCTGCACTGGGGCCAGCGCCGTGCCGGCCTGGAAAGCTGACAAGGAGGCACCATGCATAGCCTTGGCATTCTCGGGGTGGGCGAACTCACCGAAAAAGTGGTCATCGGCCTGCGTCGCAGCGGTTTCGAGGGCCCCATCCTGCTGTCACCGCGCAATGCGCAACGGGCAGCCCTGCTGGCCCAGGAGCATGGTTGCCAGGTGTTGCCGAGCAACCAGGCAGTGGTCGACCAGGCAGAACTGCTGATCCTTGGCGTGCGCCCGCATTCGCTCGCCGAACTGGCAGATGAGCTACACCTGCGCCCCGGCCAACGCCTGGTTTCGCTCGCCGCCGGGGTCAACCTTGCACAGCTGTCCACTGCGTTCCCTGGCGCCCTCTGTGTGCGTGCGATGCTGTCGTACGCGGCGCAGTACAACCAGTCCACGGTAGTGGTTTGCCCACCCGATGCGCTCACCACGCAGTACCTGGGGCCACTGGGCAAACTGGTGGTGCTGCACGGCGAGCCAGAATTCGAGCTGGCCACCGTGGCGGCGTGTATGAATGGCTGGTTCTACTTCCTGCTACACGACCTGCAACAGTGGCTGATGGACAAAGGCCTGCCCGCAGCCGAAGCACGTGCGCTGGTGCTGGGTAACCTGCAAGACTGCGTGGCCAGTGCCGGGCAGCAGCCGGCGTACACGCTGAAGGCCTTGGGCCAGGCCATTGCCACGCCGGGCACTTTCACCGCTGATGGTTTGGCGGTGCTGATGCATCAGCCGGTAAGCGCTACCTGGGGTGCGGCATGCGAAGTGGTGCTGGACGGGTTGTTGACACGCTCAGGGCAGGCAGAGGGATAAACTGCCCACTACTGTCGTGAACGATAACTGCATGGCTCGCCTTGATAGATTTTTAATTATTGCGAGCCCGTTTTTCTTTTGATTTGGTCCATACGCTCTCGATTTATGCTTTCAAGGGTTTGACTCGACAAGCTTTCCCCCCCTTGTATACCTGCAGTCGTACGAATATCAATATTCCTTAGAAACAGCTCCTCATCCAATCCCAAACCGGCGTTAATCATACTATTTAAATGGGCGCTTTCAGGACGCTGCATACTTAAATTACCTCCAGCACCGTCGAGCGACTCTCTGGAAAAAACGTCAGTAAAATCACTCAAGCTCCCAATATCCACAGGAACTCGCTGCAAAGCCTCCGGGGGGGTCATATCTATCACTGCAGACGAAGACGAGCGCCGATGAGGTGACGGGGACTGGCCCGCATTATTCACGGGACTGCCCCCTCTTTGTCTCACTATAGGATGTGTCGAGTAATGACCTAGATTAATGAGTGACCTGGATCTTGACGTGCTATCCGACGAAGATGAGCCTCTAGAATTGAGACGCCTGTGATTGTTTCGAGCAACCGGCCGCCCCCGCTCCCTGCCAGGCATATGTCCAGAGTCATCTTGAAAATTGACAGGATCGCACTTGCAGTAAACATAACTATTGATTTCAGCTCGACCAAATGGGCTCCAACTGTCTGGTGATAGAAAGCGCCTGAGGGCCGGGGTGTATGCTCTGTATCCATTACCTAGCAAATACAGCCCAGCAATGGACTGCCTGGACCACCCGTTAAAACCGAGCGCCCCCTGTTCCAAGCCCAATGGAGAAAAACCATAAGGGTCATATGCCTGGGTTCGTAACGGTGTCACATCGCTCACGGCTCACCTCACTTCGCTAGTCCTCTGAGCTGGAGGATGATCTCGATCAATTACAAGATCTACTGGCAAAAATAACAGCCCATGACTCAGCTCCCCCACTACAGCTGCCGACAGACGCGTGCCGTATCCTCCTCGAAATGCCTCAATTCCGCCTGGTGCCGGTAGGCCAGTGGTATCCGCCAGTCCTCGGCACACCCGGTCATCCCATCCCATGACTCGTCCGAGCCGTTATAGGGCGCCCGCGCCAGCCGGTGCCATAGTGCCGCCACGTTAGTGCACCACATAACAACAAGAGGTAAGCCGTATGTCCGTTTCCAAACGCTCCGTAGAAGATGCGCCGCTCAACGGGTTCCACCGCAAACTAACGGTCTATTCCGCTGGCGGGCCATTTCTCGATGGCTACGTACTGAGCATCATCGGCGTCGCCATGCTGCAAATTACCAATGCCTTGCAGCTGTCGGCCCTGTGGGAAGGGCTGATCGCCGCGTCAGCATTGATTGGTGTCTTCCTGGGTGGTTTTCTCGGTGGCTGGTTCACTGACAAGTACGGGCGCAAGGTCCTGTACCTGATCGACCTGGTCGCCATCGTCGGTTTTTCAGTGGCGCAGTTCTGGGTCGAGTCGGCCTGGGCCCTGTTCGCCTGGCGGTTGCTGATCGGTATCGCGGTCGGTGCCGACTACCCGATCGCCACGTCGTTGCTGGCCGAGTTCCTGCCACGCAAGCAACGTGGGCCGTTGCTGGCGGCCATGGTGCTGATGTGGTTTGCCGGTGCCGCCGTGGCCTACATGGTCGGCGAACTGCTGCTGCGCGTGGGCGGTGAAGACGGTTGGCGCTATGTATTGGCCAGCGCCCTGATACCCGGTGCGCTGTTCCTGGTTGCCCGCAGTGGCACACCAGAATCGCCTCGCTGGCTGCTGAGCAAAGGCCGAACCGCCGAAGCCGACGCCGTGATCAAGAAAGTCTACGGCCCGGACTACTCCATTGCTGACCTGCCAGAGCAGACCAGCGACAAACCGGTGTCGGTGTGGTCGCTGTTCCACTCCGGTTACGGCAAGCGCATGGCCTTTGTCACCCTGTTCTGGACCTGCGCGATCGTGCCGCTGTTCGCCATCTACTCGTTTGCCCCCAAAGTGCTGCAGGCACTGCAACTGACCGGTGACTGGGCGGCCTTTGGCTCCATCGCCATCACCTTGCTGTTCACCCTGGGCTGCCTGGTGGCCACCAAACTGATCAACCGCCTGGGCCGGCGCAACATGCTGATCCACAGCTTCCTCTGGTCGGGTATGTCGCTGGTGCTGCTGGGGGTGTTCCCGGATGCCTCGCCAACCACCGTACTGGTGCTGTTCGGCGCCTATGCCGTGCTGATCGGCGGCGCCCAGGTGCTTGAATACGTCTACCCCAACGAGCTGTTCCCCACCGAAATCCGTGCGTCAGCGGTGGGCCTGGCCACTTCGTTGTCACGCATCGGCGCGGCCGTGGGCACGTACCTGGTGCCGATATCCCTGGCCTCCTACGGCATTGCCAACACCATGTTCGCTGCCGCCCTGATCTCGCTGTTCGGCGCCCTGATTTCCTGGTGGCTCGCCCCCGAGACCAGCAAGCTCGACCTGCAGCAAGCCGCGGCGCTTGGTAACCCCACCCGCACCACTACCGCTGCCAAACCCGCTGTTCGTAAAGCCTGAAGGGGCCTTTTCGTGAACCAAGTACTGACTGTCGTGCGCAATGCCCCTCTCGCGTCGCTGGGTGCCCCTGCCCCGGCCCGCCTGCCGATCGGTGAACCCGTCGCCCAGGCAGCCACCGCCCAGGACCAGACCGACGAAGCCGTCGGCGCCAGCATCGGCGTATGGGAAAGCGGCCCGGGCGTGTTCCGCCGGCACCTGAAAAACCGTGAGTTCAGCCACATTGTCAGCGGCTGGTGCACCTTCACCCCCGACGGTGGCGAGCCGGTAGAGCTGCGCGCCGGCGACGCAGTGCTGTTCCCGGAGAACTGCGAGGGTGTCTGGGACATTCGCGAAACCCTGCGCAAGACTTACGTGCTGTTCTAAGGAACAAATGGATGATCGAACGTATCAGCCCCGGCAAACGGACCAGCCGGATGGGGATGCAGGCCATCGGCCAGCCCTGATACCCACGCGCTCCTACCGCTGACCGCGATAACTTGTTAGAGCTCCGGGTCCAACCCCGCCTTGTCGCCATGCCAGTCAAACCGCTCCACTTCATGCCTGCGCTTGCGGAAGCTATACGGCGTCTCGCCATACTGCTTGCGGAACCACAAGATAAAGTGCGACGCATCGGAAAACCCGCACGCCAACGCAATGGTGGTGATGTTCTGGCTGGTGTTCACCAGCAACCGCCGGGCATGGTCCAGGCGCAACTTGCGCCAGTAGTTGGCCGGCGGCTCCTGAGTATTAGCCACAAATTCACGGTGCAACTGCCGGGGGTGGGTGCCCACCGCTTCAGCCACGGCCTTGAGCGTCATCGAGGCATCCAGGTTGGCGCGCATGAAGCTGATCGCCCGCTGCACGCGGTCGTTCTGGTACACGCATTCGCTGGCCGTCTTCTCCTGCTCTTCGGCGCGCTCATCCACCAGCAGGTATTCCAGCCCCTTCTGCGCCCGCACTGCGCCGCAATGCCGGCGGATCAGGTTGGCCGCCAGGTCAATGGCCGTGCCGCCCGGGCAAGTGATGATGCCGCGGTCGTCCACGTAGCTCTTGTCGATCACCGCCGTGGCCAGTGGAAAACGCTCCTTGAACTCGTCACGCAAGGTGAAATGCAGCGCACAGCGCCGGCCATCGAGCAGCCCGGCTTTGCCAAGCACGAACGACCCCGAGCACAAGGCGATTATCGGGATATTCGCCGCATGCACCTCACGCAGCGCATCCAGCAGCCAGGCCGGCGGGTTGCGGGTTTCGTCCAGCAGGCCACCGGCCAGCACCACATAGTCGTACTGGGCAAACAGGTTGAGCGGCTTGGTCGGCGAAATGGGCATGCCGCAACTGGCGGTGATCGGCTGGTCGTCCAGCGTCATCCAGTCCCACTGGCACAACACCTGCTGGCTGCGGAATGACTTGTCCGCAGCAAAGCGCAGCGAGTCCACCAACCCCGCCACCGGCACCAGGGTGAAGTGGTTCATCAGCACGAAGCCTACCCGTAGTTCGGGCTTGACCTGCGCAGTGATGGCGTGGGCTTGTACCGGTTGTTCTTGTTGTTCGGCAAACATGGACGCTGGCCTCGTTACATCGGTAATGGTGCCATTCTAAAGCGCGCCCTGCGTCCGTCATATCATATGCATCCCCACAAATAGGAAATCCGTGACAAAAGGCGGCGCCGTTCTATCAATTGTCATGGCTGTAATATCAGCCCCCAGCCCCGGCTGAGCATCATGTAGGCACAAGACAAACATGCTCAGAGGCACCCCTCATGTACCGTGGATTCTGGTATGCCCAGGCGCTGGACCTGGACAACGACCTGGCCCCTGCCCTGCAGGACTCGATTCAAGCCGACGTGTGCATCGTCGGCGGTGGCTTCCTTGGCTTGTGGTCGGCCATCCGCCTAAAACAGGCGCACCCGGAAAAAACCATCGTCATCGTCGAGCGCGACCGCTGCGGCTCGGGGGCCAGCGGGCGCAACGGTGGCGTGGCCACCAACTGGTGGGGCAAGTACCTGTCGGTGCGCACCATCTGCGGGGATGTCGAGGCGCGGCGCATCTGCGAGGCGGCGGAGTCGGCCATCGACGAGATCGGCAGCTTCTGCCAGGAGCACGGCATCGACGCCCAGTACCGCAAGGACGGCTGGCTGTGGACGGCCACCAACCAGCGGCAGATGAACTCCTGGCGCGTGCTCACCGACGGCCTGCAGAAACTCGACGTAAACCCGTTCCAGGAACTGGACCGCCAGACCATTCGCGGCCGCGTCGGCTCGCCACTGGTGCTGGGCGGCATCTTCGACCCCAACGCCGCGACCGTACAGCCCGCCATGCTGGCCCGCGGCCTGCGCTGCGTGGCACTGAAACTGGGCGTGCAGATTTTCGAGAAATCGCCGTTCACTCACCTGCAGCGTGGCAAGCACCCGGTGGTGCACACCGCCAAAGGCCATGTAAAAGCCAACCACGTGGTGCTGGCGCTCAACGCCTGGGGCGCGCAATTTCCCGAGCTGCGCCGGATGATCGCGATCATGTCCAGCGACATGGTTGCCACCGCGCCGGTCAAGGCCAAGCTCGACGCCATCGGTTTCAGCGGCGGCGAATGCATGACCGACTCGCGCACCGTGCTCAACTACTGGCGCAACACCCCTGACGGGCGCGTGGTGTTCGGCAAGCCGCTGGGCCAGTTCGCCTATGCCGGGCGCATCGGCGACCTGTATGAAAAACCCTCGCCGGCCGCCGACAAGGTCGCTGCCGAACTGCGCCGCCTGTACCCGCAGTTGCAGGATGTACCGGTGGTCAGCAGTTGGACCGGGCCGATTGACCGGGCCATGAAGGGCCTGCCCAACTTCGGCTACCTCGACCATCACCAGACCGTCAGCTATGGCATCGGTTTTTCCGGCAACGGCGTGGCCACCACCGTGTTTGCCAGCCGCATCATCAAGTCCTTGGCCACCCATGCCAACGACGAGTGGACCAACTGTGGCCTGGTCAACCAGAAGATGAAGCTGCTGCCGCCAGAGCCGTTGCGCTTCTTTGGCGCGCATCTGGTTCGCGATGCACTGGTGCGCAAGGAATCGCTGGAAGACCACGACCAGGATGCCGGCTTCATCACCCGCCAGCTTGTGGGCATGGCGCCCGCCGGTTACGTGCCCGCGCAGAAAAAATAAGGACAAGACCGTGAGCGAACATATCGTCTTCCTTGACGACGAAGGCTTGGCGCCTTCCACCCGCCTCAAGCGCCCCGACTGCGATCACACCTGGCAGCAGTACGCCTACACCCACCCCGACCAGATGCTTGAGCACCTGAAAGACGCGACGGTGGCGCTGACCTGCAGCGTACCCCTGCGCGAAGAGCACCTGCGCCAGCTGCCCAGGCTGAAGATGATCTCGCTGGCCCTGACCGGCCGCGACATCGTCGATGTCGACTACTGCGAAGCCCACGGCATCGAAGTGTCGAGCGTACCGGGCTATGCCGCCAACACCGTGGCCGAGCACAGCCTGGCGATGATCCTTGAGCTGTTCCGCCGCCCGGCCGCGTTCACCCGCCTGATGCGCCAGGTGCATGCCGGCGACAAGCCGTACCAGAACATCTACTTCAACCACCGCATCCGCGATGTGCGCGACAAGCAGTTGGCAATCATCGGCAGCGGCCCGATTGCCCTGCGCCTGGCACACCTGGCGCGGGCATTCGGCATGCAGGTGCTGTTCGAAGACCGCAGCGGCAAGCGCCAGGGCGCCGATTGCCGGCCGCTGGCCGAGCTGCTGAAAAGCTGCGACGTGCTGTCGATCAATTGCCCGCTCACGCCAGAAACCCACAACCTCATTGATGCCGGGCAGCTGGCATTGATGAAGCCCGATGCCATCGTGGTCAACACCGGCCGCGGCGGCGTGGTCAACGAAGCGGCGCTGATTCAGGCGCTGCAACAGCGGCGCCTGGGCGGTGTGGCGCTGGATGTAGTGGAAGTGGAGCCGCTGCACCCCAGCAACCCGTTGTTCGAACTGATCGACCGCGACGACTTCCTGCTCAACCCGCACATCGCCTGGAGCAGCGAAGACGCCATGCAGCAGCTGATGGACAGCGCCGTGGACAACATCAGCGACTTCGTCGCCCGCCAGGTTTCTGAGAAAAGGACTCGCACTGCATGACCCTTGTCACCAAAAACCGCTACGTCGATGGCGCCTTCGTGTTCTTTACCCGGGTGAAGACCACCTACCAGTTGGCCTGACCCTACCTCGGGGGCCGCGCGGCGGCCCCGACAATCTCCAGCCAGCAAAGGGAACTACCCGCCCCCCCGGCCCTCTTAAACACTGAGTGGTTTATTTCCCTGTGCTTCACGCTATTGGAGAACTCGACATGCGCCACCTACTCCTCGCCCCTGCGCTGCTGCTCCTGCTGCCTGCTGGTGCTGCCCTGGCCCGCGTCGATGCGGGCGACGTCGCCACCTCAGCCGGTGTTTCCGCTTCGCTGTATTCGACCTTCAAGGACGACAAACGGATCATCCCGGCCCGTGACGAGCTTTCTGCCTTCGTAGCAAGCGGCGGTGCAATCCGTGGCGCCTATGTAGAGTCGGCGCTGGAACAGGCCCGCAAGGACCATCCTGGGCTGCAGGCCAATGATGAAGAGCTGGCCAGGGCTATTCTTTCCCAGGATGACCGCATAGCCGATCATTGAGGCAATCCTGTGCCAGCCCTTTCGCGGGCAAGCCCGCGAAAGGGCTGGCACAGGCAGCATCACCCCCAACCATCCATGCGCATGGTTGCCCGCACCAAACGCTGCTCTTCCTGTTCGATCTCCCGCAAACTGTCGCGTATCCCGTTGATATGCTCACGCGCCGCCCGCTGCGCCTGCTCCGGCAGTTGCTCCATCACCGCGTGATACAGCCGCGCATGCTGCCGATCAATCTGGCGTTTCTGCGCCGGCCGGCAATACAGGTTGTTGACCGACGCAAACACCGTGCTCAAGGTCAGGTCACTGAGCGATTGCAGGGTATGTACCAGCACCGGGTTGTGCGACGCCTCGCTGATAGCCCGGTGGAAGGCATGGTCACGGCGGGCGTGCTCACGGGCGTCCAGCGCCTCTGCCGCCTCGTGGGCCGCCAGCATTTCTTCATAACGCCGGCGAATCAGCAAGCGGTCGACCTCGGTGGCGCGTAACGCCGCCAGCCGCGCCGACTCGGCCTCCAGCAACGCCCGCACCTCCAGCAGGTCGAACAGCGTGCGTGGCTGCGAGCTGAACAGGTGCATCAACGGTGTGGTACCCGCCTGCCCCGTCAGGTCGGCAACGAACGAGCCTCGCCCCTGCTCGGTGTCGATGATGCCGCGCCCACGCAAAATGCGTAGCCCTTCGCGCAGGGCCGAGCGTGAACAACCCAGCTTCTCTACCAGCCGCCGCTCCGAAGGCAGGGCCTGGCCCACCTTCAGCACGCCGTCGACGATCAGTCGCTCCACCCGCTCGGCCACCTGGTCGGCGACCTTGGCCTTGCCATCAGTAACCACTGCGCACCCTCCTGCTGGTAGGACCAGTTAGACAACGTGCTCCAATCTAGCCGGGTAAACCCATCAATAACCAGTAGACCGAAGAAAAACTGGTAGGACCAGTGCCTGCCATGCTCGACCACTGCTGCTGGCACGCGCAGGCTGCAACGGTGACCGCTTTGCCAACAACAACAAAAACCGTTGCCGAGTAAGCCGATGAATATCCTGTACGACGAACGCGTCGATGGCGCGCTGCCCGCCGTGGACCAGGCAGAGCTGCTGCAGGCACTGCGCAGTGCCCTGCCGGACCTCGATATCCTGCACCGCGAAGAAGACCTCAAACCTTACGAATGCGATGGCCTGTCGGCCTATCGCACGGTACCGCTGCTGGTAGTACTGCCCGAGCGCCTGGAGCAGGTGCAGACGCTGCTCAAGCTGTGCCACCAGCGCGGCGTACCGGTGGTCGCGCGTGGCGCCGGTACCGGCCTGTCGGGCGGTGCCCTGCCGCTGGCCAAGGGTATCCTGCTGGTGATGGCACGCTTCAACCGTATCCTGGAGGTCAACCCGCAGGGCCGCTACGCCCGTGTGCAGCCCGGCGTACGTAACCTGGCCATCTCCCAGGCCGCCGCACCCCATGGTATGTACTACGCACCAGACCCCTCCTCGCAAATTGCCTGCTCCATCGGTGGCAACGTCGCCGAGAACGCTGGAGGCGTGCACTGCCTGAAGTACGGCCTGACCGTGCACAACCTGCTCAAGGTGGACATTCTCACGGTCGAAGGGGAACACCTGACCTTGGGCAGCGACGCCCTGGACAGCCCCGGCTTCGACTTGCTGGCGCTGTTCACCGGTTCTGAAGGCATGCTCGGCATCGTCACCGAAGTTACCGTGAAACTGCTGCCCAAACCTCAGGTGGCGCGGGTGCTGCTGGCCAGTTTCGACAGTGTCGAAGACGCTGGCCGGGCGGTGGCCGAAATCATCGCTGCCGGCATCATTCCAGGCGGCCTGGAGATGATGGACAACCTGGCAATCCGCGCCGCCGAAGACTTCATCCACGCCGGCTACCCCGTGGACGCGGCGGCCATCCTGTTGTGCGAACTGGATGGCGTGGAGGCCGATGTGCACGACGACTGCGAACGGGTGGCCGCCGTGCTGACCCAAGCCGGCGCCCGCGAGGTACGGCTGGCCTGCGACGAGGCCGAGCGGGTGCGTTTTTGGGCCGGGCGCAAGAACGCCTTCCCGGCGGTGGGGCGCATCTCCCCGGACTACTACTGCATGGACGGCACCATCCCACGCCGCGAACTGCCGCGGGTGCTCAAGGGCATCAGTGACCTGTCCAGCGAATACGGCCTGCGCGTGGCCAACGTGTTCCACGCCGGCGACGGCAACATGCACCCGTTGATCCTGTTCGATGCCAACCTGCCCGGCGAGCTGGAGCGGGCCGAAGCCATCGGCGGCAAGATCCTCGAACTGTGCGTGGCGGTGGGCGGCAGCATTACCGGCGAGCACGGCGTAGGCCGCGAAAAAATCAACCAGATGTGCGCGCAGTTCAACAGCGATGAAATCACCTTGTTCCACGCGGTCAAGGCCGCCTTCGACCCCCAGGGCCTGCTCAACCCCGGCAAGAACATTCCCACCTTGCACCGCTGCGCCGAGTTCGGCGCCATGCACGTGCACCACGGCCAACTGCCGTTCCCCGACCTGGAGCGCTTCTGATGAGCATGAACCGCGACATCAGCCAGGCCCTGCTGGAGCAGGTCAACCAGGCCTTGAACCAGGGCACGCCACTGCGTATCCAGGGCAGCAACAGTAAGGCCATGCTCGGCAACCCGGTGGCCGGCGAAGTACTCGACACCCGCAGCCACCGTGGCATCGTCAGTTACGACCCGACCGAACTGGTGCTCACCGCCCGGACAGGCACACCGCTGCGCGACATAGAAGCAGCCCTGCACGAGGCTGGCCAGATGCTGCCCTGCGAACCCCCGCACCTGGGCCCCGAGGCCACTTTGGGCGGCATGGTCGCGACGGGCCTGTCCGGCCCCAGGCGGCCGTGGGCCGGGTCGGTACGTGACTACGTGCTCGGCACGCGGGTGATCACCGGTCACGGCAAACTGCTGCGCTTTGGTGGCGAGGTGATGAAGAACGTGGCCGGTTACGATGTATCTCGGCTGATGGCGGGCAGCTTTGGTTGCCTGGGGTTGTTGACGGAGGTGTCCCTGAAAGTGCTGCCCCGGCCGCGCGAATGCCTGAGCCTGCGCCTGCCGATGGGCTGCCACCAGGCATTGGAAGCGCTGGCCGAGTGGGGGCAGCAGCCACTGCCGATCAGCGCCGCCTGCCATGACGGCGACGCGCTGTACCTGCGCCTGGAAGGCGGTGAAGGCTCGGTGCAGTCGGCACGTCAGCGCCTGGGCGGCGATACCCTCGACAGCGGTTTCTGGAGCGACCTGCGCGAACAGCGCCTGGCGTTCTTCAACGACCCTGCGCCGCTCTGGCGCTTGTCACTGCCCAACGCCACCGGCGAGCTGCACCTGCCCGGCCGGCAACTGATCGACTGGGGGGGGGCCCAGCGCTGGCTGAAATCCAGCGCACCGGCGCAGGCAATTCGCGACCACGTCGCCAAGGTGGGTGGCCACGCCACCTGCTACGCCCCCGGTGCAGCCAGCAGCCCGCCCCTGCCCGCCGCACTGATGCGTTACCACCGCGCCCTCAAGCAGCAGCTCGACCCCCAGGGGGTATTCAACCCTGGCCGCCTGTACCCGGACCTGTGAGGCCAGACCATGCAAACCAACCTGAGCGAAACATCCCGCCAGCTGGCCCGCGCCGACGAAGCCGAAAGCATCCTGCGGTCCTGCGTGCACTGTGGTTTCTGCACCGCCACCTGCCCCACTTACCAGCTGCTGGGCGATGAACTGGACGGCCCGCGCGGGCGTATCTACCTGATCAAGCAGATGCTCGAAGGCGAGCCGGTAACCGCCAGCACCCAACTGCACCTGGACCGCTGCCTGACCTGCCGCAACTGCGAAACCACCTGCCCATCCGGGGTCAAGTACCACGACCTGCTGGACATCGGCCGCGCCGTGGTCGAACAGCAGGTACCACGCCCGCTTGGCCAGCGCCTGCTGCGCCAGGGCCTGCGCGCGGTGGTGCCGCGCCCGGCACTGTTCAAGGCCCTGACCCGCGGCGGCCAAGCCCTGCGCCCGCTGTTGCCGGCCACGCTCAAGCGCAAGCTGCCGGCGCGGATGACCCCACCCGGCCAGCGCCCGGCACCGCGCCATGTACGCCGGGTGCTGATGCTGGAAGGCTGCGTGCAGCCGGCACTGTCGCCCAATACCAATGCCGCCGCCGCACGCCTGCTGGACCGCCTGGGCATCAGCATCGAACCCATCCACCAAGCCGGCTGCTGTGGCGCGGTGGACTACCACCTCAATGCCCAGGAGCAAGGCCTGCAACGTGCACGGCGCAATATCGACGCTTGGTGGCCGGCCATCGAAGCAGGCGCCGAGGCCATCGTGCAAACCGCCAGCGGCTGCGGCGCGTTCGTGCGCGACTATGGCCACCTGCTGGAGCACGACCCGCGCTACGCAGCCAAAGCAGCAAGGGTCAGCGCCCTGTCCCGCGATCTGGTAGAAGTATTGCGCGATGAGCCGGTCGAGCAACTGGGCCTGTGCGCCGAACAACGCCTGGCCTTCCATTGCCCCTGTACGCTGCAACACGCCCTGAAACTGGGGGGCGCGGTAGAGGCGCTGCTGACGCGCCTGGGCTTTACCCTGACCCCGGTGCCGGACGGCCACCTGTGCTGCGGCTCGGCTGGCACCTATTCGCTGACCCAGCCAGCGCTATCGCTGCAACTGCGTGACAACCGCCTCAACGCACTAGAAAGCGGCAAACCGCAAGTCATCGCCACCGCCAACATCGGCTGCCAGGCCCACCTCGACGGGGCCGGGCGCACGCCAGTACGGCACTGGATCGAAATCGTCGAAGCAGCCTTGAACCCGGAGACCCCTCATGCATAGCAAGTTCGTTATCGGCCAGGCCGAAGTCGCCCGTGTGCTGACCGCCGCCCGCCAGGAAGCCCTGGCCCAACACTGGAACGTGACCATCGCCGTGGTCGACGACGGTGGCCATCCCCTGGCCTTGGAGCGCATGGATGGTTGTGCGCCGGCCAGTGCCTACATTGCCGTGGAAAAAGCCCGGACTTCCGCGCTGGGGAGCAAGGAAACACGGGATTACGAGGAAATGGTCAACGGTGGCCGTACCGCATTCGTCACCGCACCGCTGCTGACCAGCCTGGAAGGTGGCGTGCCATTGCGGGTGGATGGCCAGGTGGTGGGTGCCATTGGCGTGTCCGGGGTCAAGTCCGAACAGGACGCCCAGGTGGCCAAGGCTGGGGCTGCTGCCCTGTAAATTCTGTACCGGCCTCTTCGCGGGCTTGCCCGCTCCCACCGGCATCGCACAGGTCTGAATCCCTGCACAGTACCTGTGGGAGCGGGCAAGCCCGCGAAGAAGCCCGCACAGGCGACTGAATTTCCGAAGACCGAACATCGAGCGAACACACAATGCCAAACGAACTCCAGATCGCCCCCACCCTCCAGCGCTTCATCGAAGACGAAGTCCTCCCCGGCACCGGCATCGAAGCCAACGCCTTCTGGCAAGGTTTCAGCACCCTGGTCCACGACCTCGCCCCGCAAAACCGCGCCCTGCTCGCCGAACGCCAGCGCCTGCAAACCGAGCTGGACAACTGGCACCGCCAGCATCCCGGCCCGATCCACGACATAGCCGCCTACCAGCACTTCCTGCAAGGCATCGGCTACATCGTCGACGCCCCCGAAAACGTGCAGATCAACACCGCCAACGTCGACCGCGAAATCGCCGTGCAAGCCGGCCCGCAGCTGGTCGTGCCGCTCAGCAATGCTCGCTACGCCCTCAACGCCGCCAACGCACGCTGGGGTTCCCTCTACGATGCGCTGTACGGCACCGATGCCATTGCCGAAACCGCTGGCGCCGAACGCGGCCAGGGCTACAACCCGGTACGCGGCGCCAAGGTGATTGCCTATGGCCGGCAGTTCCTCGACGCTAGCGCCCCACTCGACGGTGCATCACACAGCGACGCCAAGGCCTATGCGATTAACCAGGGTACGCTGCACGTGACGTTGGCCGACGGCCGCCAGGTCGGGTTGCAGAATCCAGCACAACTTCATGGCCACCAGGGTGAGCCGAGCACACCCACGGCGATCCTGTTGCAGCACCACCGGCTGCATTTCGAAATCCGAATCGACCCGACCAGTGCAATCGGCCAACAGGACCTGGCCGGGGTCAAGGACATCGCCCTGGAAGCCGCACTGACCACCATCATCGACTGCGAAGACTCGGTAGCTGCCGTGGATGCCGACGACAAGGTCAACGTCTACCGCAACTGGCTGGGCCTGATGAAGGGCGACCTCAGCGAGCAGGTCAGCAAAGGCGGCAAGACCTTCAGCCGCACCCTGGCCGCCGACCGCCAGTACCAGGGTGCAAACGGCCAACCCCTGACGCTGCCGGGCCGCTCGCTGCTGTTCATCCGCAACGTCGGCCACCTGATGACCAACCCGGCCATCCATGACCGCGATGGCCGGGAAATCCCCGAAGGCATCCTCGATGCCGTGGTCACCAGCCTGATCGGCCTGCACGATCTCAAGCGCCGCGGCAACTCCCGCGAAGGCAGCCTGTACATCGTCAAGCCGAAGATGCACGGGCCGGCCGAAGTGGCCTTCGCCGACCAGCTGTTCGGCCGTGTCGAGGCCCTGCTGGGCTTGCCTGCGCATACCCTGAAGATGGGCATCATGGACGAGGAGCGGCGCACCAGCGTCAACCTCATGGCCTGCATCGCCAGTGCCGCATCACGGGTGGTGTTCATCAACACCGGCTTCCTCGACCGCACCGGGGACGAGATGCACAGCGCCATGGAAGCCGGCGCCATGCTGCGCAAGGGCGACATGAAAGGCACCGCCTGGATCCAGGCCTACGAACGCAGCAACGTGCTGGTCGGCCTGGCCTGTGGCCTGCGCGGCAAGGCGCAGATCGGCAAGGGCATGTGGGCCATGCCTGACCTTATGGCGGCCATGCTCGAACAAAAGGTTGCCCAGCCAAAGGCCGGTGCCAACACCGCTTGGGTACCGTCGCCCACTGCCGCCACGCTGCATGCGCTGCACTACCACCAGGTAGACGTCGCCGCCGTGCAACAGGCGCTTGAACAGGTTGACCTGGGCGCCCAGCGCCAGGCGTTGCTGCATGATCTGCTGAGCATTCCGGTCAGCCCGGAACGGGCGTGGAGTGCCGCAGATATCCAGGCCGAGCTGGACAACAACTGCCAAGGCATCCTCGGTTACGTGGTGCGCTGGGTCGAGCAAGGGGTCGGCTGCTCCAAGGTGCCTGACATTCACGATGTGGGCCTGATGGAGGACCGCGCCACCCTGCGCATTTCGGCGCAGCACATTGCCAACTGGCTGCACCATGGGGTGGTGGATGACGAACAGGTCGAAGCGACCCTGCAGCGCATGGCCAGGGTGGTCGACCAGCAGAATGCAGGGGACCCGGCGTATCGGCCGATGGCGGCCGGTTTCGAGGCATCGCATGCCTTCCGCGCTGCGCGGGAGCTGGTGTTCAAGGGGCGTGAGCAGCCGAGTGGCTATACCGAACCGTTGTTGCATGGCTGGCGGTTGCGCTTCAAGCAGGAGGTTCAACGCTAGATGAGGCTACGCGGCCACAACACGGGATCGGTGGAGGCCGGCGAATTTTGCCGCCGGCCTCTACCACCTGCCAGTCAAGGGCGGTAGTTCGGCGCATTCAGAAATTTCCCACAGCCCTCTCAGAAGCGTCCTACTTGCTGCCTCTGCACACAGAAAACAAGATCGGTGTTGGACAACGCAAGGTCGCGATCCAGAGGAGGTTCCGTATGCACCTGTACGCCCGCTCCATTGCCGAACTGCGCAGCAGCCTGCGCGAAATGCTGACCCATGACATCAGCAACCCCGACGAAGACCCCCACCTGTCGGGGGTGATGTTCTTCTGCGCCACCGACGAGCACTCTCGGCAACTGATCGAACGTATCGAGTTGCTGGCCAGCGAGGTGTTCTTCGACCCGAACGGGCGGGCCATTACCGAACACCTGAAAGCTGCCGCAGTGGATGGCGTGCGTATCAAGCGCAACCGCCAGGCGCCAGCGGACGAGACAGTGATCCGCATCGCGGTGGCGGACAAGGGCTATATCACCGTGAGCACCGCCCGGTTCTGAGCATTTTGGGGCTGCTTTGCAGCCCCATGCCCTTCCCTGTCCAATCCGCTATCCTGAGCACTCCCCCGCTCCGGACCACCCCATGGAACTGCACATTCGTCTGGAAGGCCGCAAAGGCCTGGCCGATCAGCTTTACCAGCAACTGCGCGCCGGTATCGACAGCGGCCACCTGGCCGCTGGCACCCAACTGCCGCCCACCCGCCTGCTGGCTGAACAACTGGGCGTATCGCGCAAGACCGTGGCCGAGGCCTACTCACGGCTGAGCTACGACAACCTGCTCAGCGGCGTGGTCGGCCGTGGCACGTTCATCACCCCGCGCCAACCACGGCGCAGCCATGAGTCCGCCAGCGTTCCCCTGGCCGGTGCCGCATCCCTTGAACGCTGGCAGCAGCGCGCCACCGTGCTCGCCCAACGCCAGCTGCAAACGCCCTCGCGCTATGACTTTGTCGGCGGGGCATCGAGCAAGTCGCAGTTCCCGTTCGACCAATGGCGCAGCTGCCTGAATTACGCCCTGCGCCGCAGCCAGCGTCACCCCGAGCGGCAGTTCCAGGCGCAGGGCCTGCCGGAGCTGCGCGAAGCCATTGCCCACCACATCGCCTACGCCCGCGGCGTGCACTGCAGCGCGGCCGACCTGCTGGTGTGCAACGGCGCCCAGCAAGCGCTGGACCTGATTGCCCGGGTACTGGTCGAGCCAGGCTGCCAGGTGGCCATGGAAGACCCCGGCTACCCGCCGGCACGGCAACTGTTCCTGGCCCTCGGGGCACACCTGCAATCGGTGCCGGTAGATGATGAAGGCCTGTGCGTGGAGCAGATCGCCGACGGCACCCGGCTGATCTACGTAACACCCTCGCACCAGTTCCCGCTGGGCATGCCCATGAGCGAGCCGCGCCGGCATGCCCTGCTGGCGCGAGCCGCCGAGTTGGGCGCACTGATCATCGAAGATGACTACGACTGCGAGTTCCGCTACCACGGGCCAGCCTCGGATGCCCTGCAGCGCCTCGACCGGCATGGCCTGGTGGCCTACGTGGGGACCTTTTCCAAAACCCTGCTACCCGAGTTGCGGCTGGGTTATGCCGTGCTGCCACCAGCCGTGCTGCAGGCCGCCTGCGTGGCAAAGCACCTCAGTGACTGGCACAGCCCGACTTTGCTGCAGTGGGCGTTGGCGCGCTTTTTGGGCGAAGGCCACCTGAACAAGCACATCCGCCGCTGCCACGAGGTCTACAGCGCTCGCCGCGAGCGCATCCTGGCGCGCCTGGGTGGCGACCTGGCACCATGGTTCAGCGCAATCCCCGCCAGCGCCGGGTTTCACCTCAGCGCCTTGGCTGCGCCCGGGGTGGATGTGGAAGTGCTGGCCAACCTCGCACGCAAGGTAGAGGTCGGCCTGTATTCACTGGCGCCATTCTTCAGCGAAGCGCCGGCACGCCCGGGGCTGTTGCTAGGCTTCGGCGCCATCGAACTGCTGGACATCGACCCGGCACTGGACCGGGTGCGCGATACCCTGCAACGCCTCAGTTGACTGGCACGGGCTTGCCTGTTGGGACTGGGCGCGCGATGGCTGCGGCATAGCCACGCGGGTTGAAGCAGGTGGTCACCAGCAGCATGGCCAGTACCGTCACGGTGAGCAGCGTCCACGACGCCTGGAAGTCGCCACTCATGTCACGCAGCCAGCCGGTGATATACGGCACGATACCGGTGATGATGAAGCCGATGCCCTGCACGAACGCCGCCAGGCTGCCGGCCTCGGCGGGCGTCTTCAGGTGCTCCAGGGTCAGCGTCAGGCTTTGGCTGAAGCAGGCGCCCAGGCCAAAACCGATCATCGCAACCCACAGCCCCGAAGCCTGCGTAGGTGCCAGCAGCAGGCCAAGGAAGCCGGACAGCTGGATTGCCAGCGCCAACCACAGGCCTGGGCGGCGGTCAGCCCAGCACCGCAGCAACAGCGGCAAGCCCAGTGCACCGGCTACCTGGAAGACCGTCATCAGGCCAACCAGGTCTGCGCCGCCCTGAGCACTGCCGCCGTGCTCGATATGGTACGCCGGCAGCCACGCCACCATGCTGGTGTAGCCGCCATTGATCAGGCCGAAGTACAAGGCCAGCAACCAGGCCCGGCGCGTGCCGAACCAGTGCCCGCCAGCGGCCCCGGCCAGCTTTGGCGGCCCCTGCCGAGGCCGCAGCACGGCCCAGGCCAGCAGCGCCAGCAGTGCCGGGATCGCCCACAGGCCCAGGCCGACCTGCCAGTGACCGAAGTGGCCGCTGATATGCGGGCCAAGCACGGCAGCCATGCCGCCACCACTCATCAACGCTGCCGAGTACAGCCCCATCGCCCCCGCCAGGCGGCTTGGAAACCAGCGGTTGACCAGGCCCGGCATCATGCCCTGCACCACCGCCACGCCCAGGCCGGCGACCACCGCACTGGCAATCAACGCCCAGGCGCTGTCCAGTTGCAGGCGCCACAGGCAGGCCAGGGCAATTGCAGCCAGGCCACCGAGCATGCCGCCATGCTCGCTGATCCAGCGTCGCAGCCACGGCTGCAGCAACGGCACCAGGCCCATGCACAGCACCGGCAACGCCGTCAGCAGGGCGGCCTGTTGGTAGCCCAAGCCGGTGCTGGCGCGCATGGGTTCGAGTAACGGGCCGATACTGGTCAGGATCGGCCGCAGGTTCAGCGCCAGCAGAATCACCAGCAACAGGTTCAAAGCAGCTCTCATTGTGCATCGGTTCTCTGGTAGCAGGACCGGGCCATTATCCCGGCTTGCCAACCCTGGCAGAAATGAAGAGATTGGATGCTTGCCAGTGGCCACCTGAATGGACGATTGGCCTCCGGCTTATGTGTGCAATTGGCTATCGGGGAGGCCAAAGGGCAGCGCTACAGTAGAGCCATTCCCACCCCACACCTTTTGGAGACAGCCATGCACAACCGTATCGAATGGGCCAAGCACGCCCCGGAAGCCTACAAAGCCATGGTCGGCCTGGAACAGGCCCTGGCCAAGAGCGGCCTGGAGAGCTCCCTGCTGGAGCTGGTGCGCCTGCGGGCCTCGCAGATCAACGGCTGCGCCTACTGCGTCAACCTGCACGCCAACGATGCCCGCAAGGCCGGTGAGACCGAAGCACGCTTGCAGACCTTGAGCGTGTGGCGCGAAACCGCCTACTTCACCCCCCGTGAACGTGTGGCGCTGGCCTGGGTCGAGAGCCTGACCCGCCTGCCGGAGCGTGGGGCACCCCAGGGGGAATATGAAGCCTTGCAGGAGCACTTCGAACCGACCGAAGTGGCCAACCTGACCCTGGCGATTGCCACCATCAATGCCTGGAACCGCTTCGGGGTCGGGTTTGCCATGGTACCGGCCTGATCATTCATTGATCACCGTACCGGCGATAGGGCCGGTACAGGGAACAACTAACGCCCGGCCAACCGCGCCCTATAGCTGCCGGGGCTCTGCCCGGTCCACTTCTTGAACGCCCGGTGAAACGCACTCGGCTCCTGGAACCCGGCCTGCTCGGCTATCTCGGCAATGCTCAACACCCCCTCGCGCAACCGCTCGAAGGCCATCGCCCGGCGCACCTCATCCTTGATCTGCTGGTACGACCGCCCTTCCCGCTCCAGCTGCCGGCGGAACGTGCTGGCACTGATCCCCTGCAGCTGCGCCAGCGCCGCCAAGGTCGGCCACTGCCCATAGTGCCGGGCGCGCAAATGCCGGTACACCTCCGCCACCAGCCCGTTCTGGTTGCGAAAGCGGATCACCAACCCCTGCGGCGCACTGCGCAGAAAGGTTTTCAGGGTCGCCAGGTCCTGCACCACTGGCAAACGCAGGTAGGCGCTGTCGAACTCCACTTCGGTACGCCCGCTGCCCAGGCGCAAGTCCGGCCCCCACAGCAGCAGGTCGTCTTCCTGGGCCGGGCGCGACACGGCCAGCTCGGTGCGGTCGATGGCGATGCGCCGCCCGGCCAGCCAGCACAGCATGCCGATCATCAGCACCAGGTAGGTTTCCTCGGCATACACCCGGGTCAGTGGGTCGGCAATGTTCGACTGCACGCTGATCAGCGCGCGCCCAGCGCGCACCGTCAGGCTGCCGCGCAGGTCGCGCAGGAACAGGCCGAAGCCACCCAGGCACTGACGCAAGGCCTTTTCCAGGTTCGGTTCAAGGATCAGCCCCCGGCAGATCAGGGCGAAACTGCCCAGCGGCATGCCATGGCTGTCGAGGCGGAAGAACTCATCGTCCAGGCGCTGAATCTGTGCCAACCACAGCTCGGAGAACGCCTTGGCCGGTACGCGTGCCTGGGGCTGTTCGAGCAATTGCGGGTCGATGCCAACGGCACGCAGCTGCGCATCACGCTCGGCTGGGCAGTCGCGCAGGGCGTGGAGCATGGCATTGAGAAAGTACACGGCGACCGAATCGCTAGCGCGCATGGTGGTTTTCGCTGTCTATGCTGAGTGGCAAAAAGTGCCAGGTTGTTTGAACAGATCCGGCATAGGCTGCAACAGAGCCTTTGCCTAGACTCGATCCCACTCCGGGACCGCCGGCCATTCTCGCAGAGCCTGGCCCGGTCCCGCCATGCCTAAGCTTACGGAGCCTCTATGAGCAGCCCAGAAATCTACGTCGTCAGTGCCGTGCGTTCCGCCATCGGTGGTTTTGGAGGCTCGCTCAAGGACCTGCCCCTGGCCGACCTGGCCACTACCATCACCCGCGCCGCCATCGAGCGCTCGGGCGTGGCCGCCGAGCAGATCGGCCATATGGTCATGGGCACGGTGATCCCGACCGAACCGCGCGATGCCTACCTGTCGCGGGTTGCCGCGATGAACGCCGGCATCCCCAAGGAAACACCTGCCTTCAACGTCAACCGCCTGTGCGGCTCGGGCCTGCAGGCCATCGTCTCTGCCACCCAGTGCCTGCTGCTCGGTGATGCCGATGTGGCCGTTGCCGCCGGTGCCGAGTCCATGAGCCGTGGCCCGTACCTGCTGCCGCAGGCACGCTGGGGCGCGCGCATGGGCGACCTGCAAGGCATCGACTACACGGTCGGCGTGCTGCAGGACCCGTTCGAACACTTCCACATGGGCATCACCGCAGAAAACGTCGCCGCCAAACACGGCATTACCCGCGAAATGCAGGATGAACTGGCCCTGACCAGCCAGCGCCGCGCCGCCCGCGCCATTGCCGAAGGCCGTTTCGACAGCCAGATCGTCCCGGTGGAGCTGAAAAGCCGCAAAGGCACCGTACAGTTCGCCGTGGACGAGCACGTGCGTGGCGACGTTACCGCCGAGCAACTGGCCAGCATGAAGACCGTGTTCAAGAAGGACGGCACCGTGACTGCAGGCAACGCCAGCGGCATCAACGATGGCGCGGCCGGCCTGGTGCTGGCCAGCGGTGACGCGGTGCGTCGCCTGGGCCTGAAGCCGCTGGCGCGCCTGGTGGGCTACGCCCACGCCGGTGTCGAGCCCGAGCTGATGGGCCTGGGCCCGATCCCGGCCACCCGCAAGGTGCTGGAAAAGACCGGCCTGAAACTGCAGGACCTGGACGTGATCGAGTCCAACGAAGCGTTCGCCGCCCAGGCCTGCGCCGTGGCCCGCGAGCTGGGCTTCGACCCGGATAAGGTCAACCCCAACGGTTCGGGCATTTCCCTGGGCCACCCGGTGGGTGCCACTGGCGCGATCATCGCGACCAAGGCCATCCATGAACTGCAGCGCATCCAGGGTCGCTACGCCCTGGCCACCATGTGCATCGGTGGCGGCCAAGGCATTGCCGTGGTCTTCGAGCGCGTCTGAGGGAGCCTGACACATGAGTATTGAACAGATCGCCGTGATCGGCGCCGGCACCATGGGCAATGGTATTGCCCAGGTGTGTGCAGTAGCTGGCTACCAGGTGCTGCTGGTGGATGTTTCCGACGCGGCGCTGGAGCGCGGCGTGGCCACCTTGAGCAAGAACCTCGAGCGCCAGGTCAGCAAAGGCACCCTGGATGCGGACAAAGCGGCAGCGGCAAAAACGCGCATCCGCACCAGCACCGACTACGCCCAGCTCAGCAGCGCGCAGCTGGTGATCGAGGCCGCCACCGAAAGCCTGCAGCTCAAGCAGCGCATCCTGCAGCAAGTGGCCGCCAACGTCGCCAACGACTGCCTGATCGCTACCAATACCTCGTCGCTGTCGGTCACCCAGCTGGCCGCCAGCATCGAGCACCCCGAGCGTTTCATTGGCGTGCACTTCTTCAACCCGGTGCCGATGATGGCGCTGGTCGAGATCATCCGCGGCCTGCAGACCAGCGACAGCACCTATGCCCAGGCACTGGTGGTCACCGAAAAGGTCGGCAAGACGCCGATCACCGCCGGTAACCGCCCAGGCTTCGTGGTCAATCGCATCCTGGTGCCGATGATCAACGAAGCGATCTTCGTGCGCCAGGAAGGCCTGGCCAGCGCCGAGGACATCGACACCGGCATGCGCCTGGGCTGCAACCAGCCCATCGGCCCGCTGGCCCTGGCCGACCTGATCGGCCTGGACACCCTGCTGGCGATCATGGAGGCCTTCCATGAAGGCTTCAGCGACAGCAAGTACCGACCTGCCCCGCTGCTCAAGGAAATGGTCGCGGCCGGTTGGCTGGGGCGCAAGACCGGCCGCGGTTTCTTCACCTACTGAGGACAAGCCGCCATGCCCCCGGTCAATGCCGCAATGCGCTGTGCCAGCTTTGAGGAGCGACGTGACCGGGCCATGGCGCTGTTTGCCGAAAAGGGCTTTGGCCAGGTCAGCATGCGCGAGCTGGCGGCCCATGTGGGGCTGACGGCAGGCTCGCTGTACCACCACTTTCCCAGCAAGCAGGACCTGTTGTACGACTTGATCGAGGAGTTATACGAAGAACTGCAGGCCACTTTGGACCAAGGCCGCCGGGCCATGGCACGCGGGGCCTCGGCACTGGGCTGCCTGATTGCAGCACACTGGCAATTGCATGCCGAGCGGCCGATGCAGTTTCGGCTGGCAGAGCGCGACTTGTGCTGCCTGAGCGATGACCAGCAGGCGCGCCTGGCCTTGTTGCGCAAACGTTATGAGGCGGGGTTGCTGAGGCTGATCGCGCCGCAGGCGAAGTTGCAGGGGCAGGCATTGGTGGCCACAGCGCATGTGGTGGCGACGCTGCTGAACCAGTTGCCGGGGATGTTGAAGGCATTGCCCGAGGAACAGGGGCTGGGGCTGATGGAGAGCATGTTGGCAGGTGGTATAGAGCGGACCCTGCGATAGCCTGTACTGGCCCTATCGCCGGCAAGCCAGCTCCCACAGTTACGCTGCAGATCTCAAGGCCTGTGCAGTACTTGTGGGAGCTGGCTTGCCGGCGATAGGGCCACCCGCTTTAACGCAAAAGTCTCTGGATCTGCTCGTGCAAGGTGTCCAGGTCAAACGGTTTGGCCAGGATCGGTGCCTTGCGGGTGATCGGGCTGCCTGACTCGAGAATCTCTGCCGGGTAGCCACTGATGAAGATTACCTTCAGGTCCGGGCGCAGCTTCACCGCGGGCTCGGCAATCTCCACCCCGGAGATGCCACCCGGCAAGCGGAAGTCCGTCACCATCAGGTCCAGGTGCGGTTTGCTGGCCAGGATGGCAAACGCCTGCTCGCCATCTTCGGCCACCAGCACGTGGTAACCCTCACCTGCCAGGTAATCACGCAAAATCATGCGAATCGCCGGTTCATCCTCGACGACCAACACCACATCTTGTGCATCTTCACTCATGTTAACGCCTTGAAATTCTTACAGTTGGCCATCAGACCCCAGGCTTACGCAGAGGTTGCCCGAGCCTGGTCGTTTTGTTCTTTGAATGTTGCCAGCGGCAATTGCAGGGTGAATGTGGCGCCCTTGCCTTCCTCGCTTTCAACCCGTATCCGGCCACCGTGCGCCTGCACGATCTGTTCGGAGATGTACAACCCCAAACCCAAGCCCCCGGTGGCTTGCTGGGCAGCGACCCGCTCGAATTGCTGGAAGATCCGCTGCTGGTTGGCGGCGCTGATACCGATGCCGTGGTCCTGCACCTGCACCCAGGCCATGCCCTCCTGCTCGAACACCCGCACCTGCACCGGTTTGCGTTCGCCGTAACGCATGGCATTGGACAACAGGTTGGCCACTACTTGTTCAATCCGGAATTCGTCCCACTCACCCTTCAATGCTTCACAGCGCTGCAGTTCGATGTGTGTTTCCAGGGCCATCGCCTGGGCGGTGAAGTTTTCCACCAACCCGCGCACCAGTTGGCCGAGGTCGAACAGCCTGGGACGCAGCGACAATTTACCGGTACGGATGCGCGAAACATCCAGCATGTCTTCGACCAACCGGATCAGGCTGTTGATCTGCCGCTCGTCGCGCTCGACCATGGCCTGCAGCTTGTCGGCGCTGAAGGCATCCAGGTTGCCCCGTGCCAGGTGCATCTTGCGCAACTGGGTTTCCAGGATCAGACCATTGAGCGGCGTACGCACTTCGTGGGAGACGATCGACATGAAGTCGTCACGCATGCGCACTGCATGCTCCAGCTCACATCGCGCCACCTGCAGCTGGCTGAGCAACAGCTCCTGCTCCTGGCGGCTATGCTCCAGGGCTTCCAGCTGCCGGCCCAGCACCTTGCGCTGGCGGAACAGGTCGACGAACACCGAGACCTTGCTTTTTACCGCCAGGGTATCGAGCGGCTTGTGCAGAAAGTCCACGGCGCCGCTCTCGTAGCCCTTGAAGGCATAGTTCATCTCGCGACCTGCGGCGCTGACGAAAACGATCGGGATGTTCTTGGTCTTGTCGGTGCCGCGCATCAGCTCCGCAAGTTCGAAACCGTTCATGCCCGGCATCTGCACATCCAGGATGGCCAGCGCGAACTCGTGCTCGAGCAGCAACGACAACGCCGCTTCGGCAGACTGGGCCTGGTGCACCTCGCGGTCGTCGCCCTGGATCAGGGCATCGAGCGCCAGCAGGTTTTCCGGCAGGTCGTCGACAATCAGCAGTTTGGCGGTGGTGTGGCTTAGCATGCGCTGTATTCCAGGGTCGCGAGCAGCTGCCCGATACCACTCAGAGTAAGGATATGGTCGGGCTGGTGCAGGGCCAGGGCGGCCTCCGGCATCAGGGCGACCTGTGCGTCGCGAGGGTCTTGGACTATCGTGCGGCCCCCATTGTTCTTGATATAGGCAAGGCCCCTGGCGCCGTCTTCGTTGGCACCGGTGAGCAGCACGCCAAGCAGGCCGTCGCCATAGGCATCGGCCGCCGAGATGAACAGAAAATCGATTGCTGGACGCGAGAAATGAACGGGTTCTTCCTGGCTCAGCGACAGCGTCAGGTCGTGCTCCACCGACAGGTGGTAACTCGGACCCGCCACATAGATCTGCCCGCTGCTGATGCGTTCCTTGTCACGTGCCTCGTGCACCGGCCGATGCAGCCGACGCTGCAGCACTTCGGCCAGTTGGCTATGGCGGTCGTCCGGCAGGTGCAGCACGCAGAGCACGGGTAGGGCAAACGCAGGTGACAGCGCGCCGAGCACTTCAAACAATGCCGCCACGCCTCCAGCCGAGGCGCCGATCACCACTGCGCGTACGCCGTTCATGATTTCCGGAAGATCCGTTCGGGCTTGACCAGCGGCTCGAACCGGTCGCTGTAGGCCGAAAAGTCCACCGACTCCTTGCTGCCCAGCACCAGGAAACCCCGGTGGCAGAGCGACTCATGGAATAGCCCGAGGGCGCGGTCCTGCAGCTCCTTGTTGAAGTAGATCAGCACATTGCGGCACGACACCAGCTGGGTCTCGGAGAACACGCTGTCGGTGGCCAGGCTGTGGTCGGCGAAGGTCACGTTGTCGCGCAGGCTGCTGTCCATGATGGCGTTGCCATAGGCCGCTGTGTAGTACTCGGTAAAGTCACGACGGCCGCCGGCCAGACGGTAGTTTTCCTCGTACTCGCGCATGCTCTGCATCGAGTAGATACCCTGCTTGGCCCGGTCCAGCGAATGCGGGTTGATGTCGGTGGCGTAGATGATGGTGCGCTCGAGCAGGCCCTCCTCACGCAACAGGATGGCCATCGAATACACCTCCTCGCCTGTGCTGCAGCCCGCGATCCAGACCTTGATCGAGGGCCAGGTACGCAGCAGCGGCACCACTTCGTTGCGCACGGCAAGGAAGTGGTCAGGGTCGCGGAACATCTCGCTGACCGGGATCGTCAGGTACTGCAGCAACTGCATGAACATGCCGGGGTCGTGCAGTACGCGCTCCTGCAGCGCCGATACCGTCAGGCAGTCGAACTGGCGCAGCGCATGCAGGATCCGGCGCTTGATCGAGGCGCCGGAATAATTGCGAAAATCGTAGCTGTACTTGAGGTAGATGGCCTCGATCAGCAAGCGGATTTCAATGTCGGTGTTACGTTCGCTAATCAAATTCGCTCCAGTTGCGGCAGCCATACACGAATCAACGAGAACAAACGGTCCAGGTCGATCGGTTTGGCCAGGTAATCATTGGCTCCGGCCTGCAGGCAACGCTGCTGGTCATCCTTCATGGCCTTGGCGGTCACGGCGATGATCGGCAGTTTGCGCCAGCGCGGTTGCTGGCGGATCAGCCGGGTGGCCTCGAAGCCGTCCATTTCCGGCATCATCACGTCCATCAGCACCAGGTCGATGTCGTCATGCTGCTCCAGGCGCTCGATGGCCTCGCGGCCGTTACGGCCAATCTCGACGATGGCACCCTTGTGCTCCAGGGCACTGGTCAGGGCGAAGATATTACGCACGTCGTCGTCCACCAGCAGCACCTTGCGCCCCTCGAACACCTTGTCGCGGCTACGCGCAGTCTTGAGCATGCGCTGGCGTTCGTTGGACAGCTGCGATTCTACCTTGTGCAGGAACAGCGTCACTTCGTCGAGCAGGCGCTCCGGCGAACGCGCGCCCTTGATGATGATCGACCGCGAGTACTTGAGCAGATCGGCTTCTTCTTCGCGGGTCAGGTTGCGCCCGGTGTACACGATTACTGGCGGGAAGGAGCGGATATCCTCGGCGGTCATGCGCTTGAGCAGCTCGTTACCGAGCATGTCGGGCAGCTTGAGGTCGATGATCATGCAGTCGTAGATGTTCTCGCGCAACAGCGCCAAGGCATCCTGAGCCATGGCCACGGCAGTGATCTCGATGTCGTCGTCGCCAATCAGCCGGGCGATGCTTTCGCGCTGCAGGTCGTCGTCCTCCACCAGCAGGATATGCTTGAGCTTTTGCGTAAGCTTGGCTTCCAGGCGAGCGAAGACTTCCTTGAGCTCCTCGCGGCTGGTGGGCTTCACCGCATACCCCACCGCGCCCATGTGCATGGCCGCCTCGACGCGGTCTTCCACCGAAATGATGTGCACCGGGATATGGCGGGTGCCGGCCTGCTCCTTGAGGCGCTGCAGCACGGTCAGGCCCGAGTGGTCGGGCAGGCGCATGTCCAGCAGGATGGCATCCGGTATGTACTGGGCCGCCAGTTCGAAGCCTTCGTCGGCACCATGAGCCACCAGGCAGCTGTAGCCCAGTTCGTGCGCAAGGTCAAAGAGGATGCGGGCAAAGTTGGGCTCGTCTTCGATCACCAGAATGCACCGGGTATCGAAGGGTGCCCGCTCGCGGTCGTCGGCAAAGGTCGGTGCCGGGCGCATGGCAGCAGAGGACACCGGCACTTGCGGTGCAGGCGGCAACGCGTCGACGGCAGGGCGCAGGCTTTGCGGCTCGATGTCTTCGGCCTCGGCGGCGTAGCGTTCCGGCAGAATCAGGCTGAACACACTGCCTTGGCCAGGGGTGCTTTCGACATTGATCTGGCCACCGAGCAAATGCGCCAGGTCACGGGAGATCGACAGGCCCAGGCCGGTGCCACCGTAGCGGCGGTTACTGGTGCCATCGACCTGATGGAAGGCGCCGAAGATCGCCTGCTGCTGATCGGCAGCAATACCGATGCCGCTGTCGCGCACGGCGAACACGATACCGCTGCCAGCCTGGAAGCTGACGTTCATGCTGACCTGGCCACGCTCGGTGAACTTGATGGCGTTGGACAACAGGTTCTTGAGGATCTGCTCCAGGCGCTGACGGTCCGTGAAGAGGGTGGCCGGCACCTGCGGCTCGACCTTGACCTCGAAGGCCAGGCCTTTGTGGCCGGCAAGCGGCTGGAACATGCCGCGCAAGCCTTCTGCCAAGCGCTCGACCTGGGTAGTTTCGGGGCGTACTTCGAGTTTGCCGGCCTCGACCTTGGCGATGTCGAGAATGTCGTTGATCAGGTTGAGCAGGTCGTTGCCGGCCGAGTAGATGGATTCGGCGAACTTGACCTGCTCCTCGCTGAGGTTGCCTTCGCCGTTTTCTGCCAACAGCTTGGCCAGGATCAACGAGCTGTTCAGCGGCGTGCGCAGCTCGTGGGACATGTTGGCGAGGAATTCGGACTTGTATTTGCTCGATCGCTGCAAATCGTCGGCGCGGGCCTGCAATTCCAGCTGCGCCCGGCCCAGTTCATCGTTCTTGCGGTCGAGCGCATCGGTGCGTTCCGACAACTGCTCATTGGTCTGCTCCAGCTCGGCCTGTTGGGTCTCCAGGTGGGCTTGGGACTCCTTAAGCACTCGTGACTGCTCTTCAAGCTCTTCGTTGGCAGTCTTGAGTTCTTCCTGCTGCACCTGCAGCTCTTCATTCAGTTGCTGGGTTTCGGCCAGCACTTCCTGCAGGCGCTGACGATAACGGGCGCTTTCGATGGACATGCCGAGGTTGCCGCCGACGCGTTCCAGCAGCTCTTCATCGCGTTCTTGCAGGGGGCGCAGGAAACCCAGCTCAATCACCCCGTTGATCTGACCGTCTTCGGTGGCCGGCATCAGCAGCGCACTGCGCGGCAAGCCGCTGCCCAGGCCGGAACTGAGGCGATAGAAGTCTTCTGGCAGGTCGTCCAGGCGCAAAAGGCGGCCTTCGCGCACCGCCTGGGCCAACAGGCCGTCGTGGTCCAGCCTGATCTGCTCGCGGGCCTGCTCTTCGGCGCCCATGCCATAACAGGCCACGCGCACCAGGCGGCCATGCTCGTCGCGCACATACACGGCGCCCACCACGCTGCCCAGATAAGAAGCGAAGAAGCGCAGGATGTTGTCGCCGAGCATGGGCAAGGTCAGTTGACCGAGCACCTGTTGAGCCAGCTGGGTCTGGCCGTTGCGCAACCAGGCCTGGTGCTCCAGACGCTGCGCCGAGCGCTGCTGGGCCTGAAGGTTTTCATCGTAGCTGGTCGACAGGGCCAGCAGGTCTCGACGGCCGAGGTACGCCAGCAAACCACTGAGGCTGACGATGAACAGCACGAAGGCCGAAATCGCCGTCACAGTAACCGAGCTGACTGTTTCGTTCCGGGCCATGCGCAGCTGTTGTTCGGTGCTGATCAGGCCATCGAATTCCTTGCGGATTTCATCGGTGATGCGCTTGCCCCGGCCATTGCCGATTGAGGCCTGGTAATCGCCCTGGCTGCGGCGCAGGGTGATCATCTCGTTGCCGAAGTCGTTCCAGGCGTGCTGCAAGGCAATCAGCCGGTCGATGCGATCAACCTGCTGCGGGTTGTCCTCGACCATCGCGCGCAGGCTTTGCAGGCTACCGAGAATACGTGGCTTGGCCACCTCGTAGGGGTCAAGGAAACGCTCGTCACCCGTGATCAGGAAGCCGCGCATACCGGTTTCCATGTCGATCGACAGTTTGACCGTCTCGTTGGCATTGCCGATCACCCGGTCGGTATGCTCGACCCACTGCATGGCCGAAAGCAGGTAATTGATAACCGCGACGAAGGCCACCGCGCCCAGCAGGCCAACCCCCAAGGGTAGGCCGATGTTACGGCTCAACAGTTTGCGGAAGCTTCGCTGGTCCATCGAGGCTGCTTGAATCATGTGAAAACGCCCGAGCAAGAAAAGTCCATTGGAAAAGAGTGGCGGATTGTTGTTATCTGCCACTGCGCCGTCCTGATAAGCGAGTCTAACCAGCTTTACCGGGTCTGGCAGGGCATTTAGCCAGTATTTGAAGGCGCAGTGCGCCAATCGTTCCATCTGATTGCAGGGATCGGTATCCTCGGGAACTTCTGCTGCCAACCGGAGCACAGATTAAAGACATTCATTGCACAGGACCCAAGCCATGCACCTTCTGGTAGTCGAAGATGACGACATCGTCCGTATGCTGATGGTCGAAGTGCTCGACGAGTTGGGCTACTCGGTCATCGAAGCCGAAGACGCCGCAGCCGCGCTGCGCGTGCTCGAAGACCCGAACCAGACACTGGCACTGATGATGACCGATGTGGGTTTGCCGGACATGCGCGGTGAGGTACTGGCGGTTAAAGCACGCGAGTTGCGCCCGTTGCTGCCCGTGCTGTTCGCCAGTGGCTATGCCGACAGTATCAATGTGCCCGAGGGCATGCACCTGATCGGCAAGCCGTTCAGCATCGACCAGTTGCGCGACAAGGTGATGGCCATTCTCGGTCCGGTTTGAGATTGGGGCGGCCTGGGCCGGCCCCTTCGCGGGTTTACCCGCGAAGCGGCCAGTACAGGCAACACAGCTCACAGCTCCCTGCGCAATAGATAGGTATCCATGATCCACCCCTTGCGCCGCCTCTCCTGCTCCCGCACTTCCAGTATGCGTGCCTTCACCGCCTGCAAGGGCCCGGCAATCAGCACTTCATCCTCGGTCCCCAGGTACGCGCCCCAGTAGATCACCAGCTCCGGGTCATCAAGCTGGGCAAACGCGCACTGCCCGTCGAGCATTACCACCACATTGTCGATAGGCCCCTGCCCGGCCAGGCGCCGCCCTGGCAGCACGGTCAGAGGCTCGCCGATGCGGTTGAGCGGCACCTGGTGCCGCGCCGCCAGCGCCTGCACACTGCTGATGCCAGGGATTATCTGCAGGCGCAGCGCCACGCCGCGTTCGCGGACCAGATCGAGAATACGCAGGGTGCTGTCGTACAGGGTCGGCTCGCCCCACAGCAGAAAAGCGCCGGTTTCCCCATCGCCAATCTCTCGCTCGATCAGCTGGGCGTACAGCGCAGCACGCTGCCGGTGCCAGTCCTGCACCGCGCCAAGGTAGTCATCCGCCTGGCCATCGCGCGAGGGGTCGGCCACCTGCACCAGGCGATAGCCACCTTCGGGACGGTAACGTTGCACAATGGCCTTGCGCAGGCGTACCAGTTCATCCTTGTCGCTGCCCTTGTCGAGCACGAAGAACACACAAGCGCTACGCAGCGCATCAACGGCTTCATACGTGATCTGGCGCGGGTCACCCGCGCCAATTCCGATCAACAACAGGTCTTTCATCGCCCTGCCCTTTGCGGGAACCAGCAGCCATTGTCAGGCGGCTACTGGTATTTGGCAAAATGCCCGCTTAGAAGATCGAGAAGTTGTAGCTGACAATGACCCGTGTTTCATCCATGTCACGCGCCCACTTTTCATAGTTGCTGCGGTAGGTGGAATTACGCAGGCGCACGCTGACATCCTTGAAAGTGCCACTTTGCACCTGGTACTTGAACTCGGTGTCGCGCTCCCATTCCTTGCCTTCGGCGCTGCTGCCCGGCACCTTTATATTGTCGCCGTTGATGTACCGGGTGAAGAAGGTCAGGCCGGGCACGCCCAGCGCCTTGAAGTCATAGTCGTAACGCACCTGCCAGGAACGCTCCTGAGCGGCGGCGAAGTCGTTGACCTGGGCATAGTTGACCAGGTACGGGTTGCTGCCATCCAGGTAGGGCATGGCGCTGTCGCCATACATCCGCTGCCAGCCGGCACTGATCTTGTGGCCGCCCAGGCTGTAGCCGAGCATGCCGCTGAAGGCGCGATGGTCGATTGCACCCGCGCGGGCATTGCCAATGTCATCACTCTTGATCAGGCGCAGGTCGGCCGACAGGCTGCCCACCGCCAACGGCTGGCTGGCGACCAGGCCGAGGAAGTGCTGGCGGTAGATGTTTTCCAGCTTGGCCACCTGGTACTGGGCACTGATTCGCTCGTTGAAGCGGTAATCGACACCGGCCAGGTCGAAGTGGTCGGCTTCTGTATCGCAGGCATAGCGCTTGTTCTTGCAGTGCACGCGAATGTCCTGGCGGTCGGTGGAATCCCGCGCTGTGTATTTGTCCAGGCGGGCCAGGGTGAACTTCAAGTCGCGCACTTCCTCAGACGTGAGCATGGCGCCATGGAACATGGTAGGCAGCAGGCGGCCATCGTTGTATTTGAGCAAGGGCACATCGGGCATCATCGAGCCGTACTTGAACACGGTATTGGACACTTTGACCTTGGCCGCCAGCCCCATCTTCGCGTACTGGTCAGCCGAGTGCCGAGGATCATGCCCGGAAGAAGGCAGCAAGCCGCTGTTACTGTCGGCCGGGCTGGAGTCGAGTTTGAAACCGAACATGCCCAGCGCATCCACGCCAAAACCTACCGGGCCCTGGGTATAACCCGACTGGACATTAAGGATGAAACCTTGCGCCCATTCTTCCCGCTTGGACGCACCTTGGCTGGAACTGCTATGGCCGTCACGAAAATCCCGGTTGAAATAGACATTGCGTGCTTCAATCTTGGCGCTGCTGTCTTCAAGAAAACCGGCGGCCTGGGCGTTGACGCCGGCACACAACAGGAACAGGCCGGCAACACGGCGCCCAGGGGCGAGGGGGAAAGGGGAAAACATGCGAGGAAACATCCAGAATCAAAGGCGAGTTAACACACTGTGGCACGAACTGGCCACGGCACTGCGACAAGGCCGAACAATCGCCGGCCATCATCTGAAATGATCGCGCAAAGGCTCTGGCACAGGCCATTGGACCATGGTCTAAACGTGCCGAAGGGCAGGTGCAAAAAACCCGGAAAATACCGCACGCAAAACTAGGAAAGTTCCCGCCTTACTTACAAAAGTTAGCAGTTTACCAAGTACCCATGAATGACTACACTCGATATCAGCGAACAGCGGAACCCACCCGCGTGGCTGGCGTTTTTATGCGTATTCAATGTTCGTCACGCCCTGCCACGACCGACGTACAGGAGTGATTACAGTGTCCAGACTTGCAGAGTTTCGTGCTGCCGAAAAAGCGCTCCAGGAGCAGATGGCGCAACTGGAAGCCTTGAAAAAGGATGCCGGCCTCAAACGCGAAATCGAATTCGAGCAGAAACTAGTCGGCCTGATGAAAAGCTATGACAAGAGCCTGCGCGATATCATCGCCATCCTCGACCCCAAGGCGGTAAGCAGGGGTACCAGCACAGCGCCCAAGCAACAGCGCCGCCCGCGCGTGGTAAAGGTTTATCAGAACCCGCACACCGGCGAGCGGATCGAGACCAAAGGTGGCAACCACCGGGGCCTCAAGGCCTGGAAAGAACAGTACGGGGGCGCCACGGTAGAAAGCTGGGTACGCTGATGAAACGTCCACACTTGCTTCACACTTTTTTCACAAGGGCTGGCTCAGTATCGAGACAGCTAAAGGACTAGCGACCCCACGCGCCCGCACATGCGGGCCTCTAATTCTAGCGCCCTGCCTTGTGCAGGGCGCTTTCATTTGCGCAATCAGCGCACTGCCGTATCATGGCCAGCCTGTCTGTTTTGCCGGTGCCCTGCGCCCGGCCCCGTCTCAGGAGTTCCCATGAGCCTGCACGATCTGCAAACCCTGCCTGGCGTCACCGCCCAACCGGATGCCGCTACCGCCCAATTCGTCTTCAACCACACCATGCTGCGGGTCAAGGACATCGAGAAGTCGCTGGACTTCTACACCCGCGTGCTGGGCTTCCGCCTGGTGGACAAGCGCGATTTCCCGGAAGCCGCCTTCAGCCTGTACTTCCTGGCCCTGGTTGACCCGGCGCAGATTCCCGCCGATGACGCCGCACGCCACCAGTGGATGAAGTCGATCCCTGGCGTACTGGAGCTGACCCACAACCACGGCACCGAAAACGATGCCGAGTTTGCTTACCACAACGGCAACACCGACCCGCGCGGGTTTGGCCACATCTGCATCTCCGTGCCGGATGTGCGCGCCGCCTGTGCGCGCTTCGAAGCACTGGAAGTACCCTTCCAGAAACGCCTGCAGGACGGGCGCATGAACCACCTGGCCTTCGTCAAGGACCCGGACGGTTACTGGGTCGAAGTGATCCAGCCGACCGAGCTCAAGGGCTAAGCGTTCGTCGCCGTTCGCTCGTCGGGCCGGGAACTCCCGGCCCCTTGCTGTGGTATATGAAGGTAACTGCTTCACATGCCACAGCGAGGTAAGGACGATGCAATCTCTTCACTGTGAATACCGCGAGCACACCATCACCGCCAGCGTGATGCCCCACCCCGACTCCCCCCTGCCCTATGCCGCCGGCTGCCTGATCACCGCGCCCGACGGGCATACCAGCAAGCGCCTGTCGATGCCGATGAAGTTTTTCTCCAGCCTTGAGAATGCGCAGCATGTGTCGCTGGCCCATGGCCGCGCCCTGGTCGACCAGCAGCTGGATGACGGGCACAGGGTGTTCTGACCCTTCTATGGTCTGTACTGGCCCTTTCGCGGCTAAAGCCGCGAAGGGGCCAGCACAGGAGTAACTAGATATCCCGGGCGTAAGCCACTGCGGCATCCACCTGCGCCCGCGTCGGCCTGATACCCGTGTACAGCACAAACTGCTCCAGCGCCTGCAGCGCAATGACCTCCAACCCGGTGATCACCGGCTTGCCCAAGGCCTGGGCCCGGCGGATCAACGGCGTCTGTGCCGGCATCGCCACCACATCGAACACCCGCTCCGCCGCCGCTATGGCCTGCTCGGCAAACGCCAGCGCCTCTGCCTCCGGCCCGCCTGCCATACCGATCGGCGTCACGTTCACCAGCATCGGCGGGCAGATGTCGCCCAGCTCCGCCACCCATCGATAGCCGCACACATCCGCCAGTTGCCGACCGGCCTGCTCGTTGCGCGCAACGATGATGCCTTCTGCAAAGCCGGCATCACGCAGGGCACTGGCCACGGCCTTGGCCATCCCACCACTGCCACGCAAGGCAAAGGCGGTGCCCGGATCGACCTGATGCTGCGCCAGCAACTGGCGCACGGCCAGGTAATCGGTGTTGTAGGCTTTCAGGTGGCCATCGGTATTGACCAAGGTATTGACCGACTCGATGGCCGCTGCCGACGGGTCGATTTCGTCGACCAGTGCCATGCAGGCCTCCTTGTACGGCATCGACACGCCGCAACCGCGGATACCCAGCGCGCGGATCCCCGCCACCGCCGCAGGCAGGTCATCGGTGCGCATGGCCTTGTAGTAGAAGTCCAGGCCCAACTGCTGGTACAGGTGGTTGTGAAAACGAACGCCGAAGGTGCCGGGGCGCCCGGCCAGGGAGATGCACAGCACGGTATCCCTGCTGGGAGTTGTCGACATAACCTGCTCCTTTGTCATAACTGAAACGTTTGTTCAGCGTAACAGAGCCAACCACTGGTCGTCCCTTACACAACCTTTACCGTTCCCCTGTGCTCAGCTGACAGAGACTGGAGTCATATTAATAAGGCCCCGAACGTGGGGTTTCTCTGCGAGGTTGCTTTATGAACCGTCACATTCCCGGAATCGCCCTGCTGGTCGGCGCCTTGGCCATCAGCGGGCCCGCTGCTGCCCACGGCGGCCATGGCGGCGGTGGCTGGTATGGGCCGGGCCCGCTCCTGGGTGCGGCGGTGGTCGGCGCAGTGGTCGGCGCGACGGTTTATGGCGGGCGTGACCGTACGGTGTACGTCGAACGCCAGCCGGTCTATTACGCGCCGCCGCCGGTGTACGTGCAACCACCGCCGCAGCCGGTGTATTACCAGCCGTACTACGCGCCGGCGCCACCGCCCCCAGGCTACCGCACCTACTACGGCCCGCCCCCGGTGTATTACGGCCCACCGCGCTGGTAACGGTTGATAGAACTAATGACCACTATCGAGGAAGTTGATTTCAAACCGCCCAGGCCGCTGCGTATGGTAGAGCCATGTTTCACAGGAGGTCCTCATGGCCACTATCCAGATCATGTCCGTTGTCGGCAGCGCCGTCCCCACTTCACTGCGTGAGCAGGGCCTGCTGGCATGCTGGTACCTGGTGCGCAACGGCGAAGCCGTGAGCGGGCCAATGCCATCCCTTGCCTCGGCCCAAGCCCTGGCTGAACAGCTGCAACCAGGCACCCTGGTTGCCTGACCGAATTTGTTGTGCGTTGCTCCCTACGCCCTTATGGCCCGCCAATTTGGCGGGCTTTTTTTTTGGTTTTTGCCGGCCCTGTCACCTCAGTGTTGGCTCAGCGTTGTGAGCTACGCCGCAGCTGGCTGGTCAGCGCCAGTACTTTGCCTTGCAGCCGCCCTACGGTGAGCACCAGATCGTTGCGCTCCCTGGCGAACTGATCAGCTTTGGCTTCTGCCTCTCGGCGGGCGTCCCGCTCACTATCCAGCAACTCGGTCAGGCGGCGGATAACTGCAATATCTGCGTTGTCCATCGCACGCTCGGCTGCATCCCGGGACAGCCACTTGCGCAGCCATAGAAATGCACCTAGCAACACAGTGCCCGTGCCGCTCAGCCAAGTGACTGTGCCCGGGCCGAGGTCGGTCGGATCCATGTAAACCTCATTACCGATGATGATGCGACGAGCCCTGGACAAAAATGCCTCAGTGGCTTTTCTTGTTGATGGATTTAATTTAGCCTACAGCTAACATTTCAACAAGAGCTAATTTAGCCATGCGCACATTTAGCAGCAAGCTAAACACTGGCATGCTTCGCCCTATGGACATCTACGACATTCGCAAGCACAACCTGGTCAAGCTTATCGGCAGCCAGAAGAAGGGATCCTGCGCAGAACGCTGGGGGATGGCGCCTGCACACCTGAGCCAGATTCTTTCCGACAAGACCGCGAAAAACCTGGGCGATGATGTGGCCCGCAGAATCGAGGGCATCGAAGACCTGCCCCGGGGTTGGTTCGACGCACTGTCGGCAGGCGACCCCGTGCAGCCGTCGGTCGAAGCGGGCGAAGGCAAGCTTTCGGCGGCCGACCTGGTCAAGCAGATGCTTGCCCGAAGCGGCAAGGGAATCCCTGAAGAAACCCGGCAAAGGTTGCTGGCCGCTGCAGAAGAACCGCAGGATGCCACGCTGGTAAAGGCTGACTTTGTTCGCCCGGGCCTGGTCGGTGACGAAGTGTGGATCGCCCACTACGATGTGCGGGCCGCCATGGGCGGCGGCCAGATCCCCCACGACTACCCTGAGATGTTCAAGGATGTTCGCGTCAGCCCCAGCCATCTTCGCGAGCTGGGTGTGGCGTTCACTGAACACCACCACCTGAAGATGATCACCGGCTGGGGTCAGTCGATGGAGCCGACCATCAAGCACCGCGACCCGCTGATCGTCGATGTCAGCATCCGCGAGTTTGTCGGCGATGGCATCTACTTCTTCTCTTGGGGTGATCACATCTACATCAAGCGATTGCAGATCGCTGACGATGACCACTTCGAGATGATTTCCGACAACTCGCGGCACAAGGACCGCATGATTCGCCGGGAAGAAACCTACATTCAGGCCAGGGTGCTGTTGGTGTGGAATGCGCACCTGGTATGAAGCCGAAGCCCGCCACCCAGGCGGGCTTTGCATAACGCTCAGAAAGGCGCTGCCGCTTCAACCTCCTCCTTGCTGAACTGCTCGACGATAAAGTCGTCACGCTCCTCCACACTGCTACGCTCCCAGCGCACGGTGACGCTTTCGTCGTCGTTGAACGTCAGGTCCAACTCTGGCGTGTCGGACAGCAGGCCCATCACTTCCTCCCACTCCGCATCACCGTCGGTATCCAGGCGATGCACAACGACCCAGCGCTGCGTCTGTGCGAGCGGGTGGTTGATCATCGACGACACCCGCAGGCTAAGCCGCTCTACTCCGGTCATTTCCTGATGCTGCTGGGGTGCTGCCTTCATGTGCTTAGACATATTCTCATCCTGATAGCTGTATATTCGTACAGTGCTCGAGGAAAGCTTATCTCACCGCCAAATCCAGCGTAAAGCCCTGTCACAGAAAAATTTCGCCAGCAGGTAATTTGTCTCAGAGCGAAATTATTTAGCTGCTGGCTATTGACCATTTTTTAGCTTGTGGCTAATGTTCAATTCGACAGCCAGATACAAGGCTGCTCGATCGGTTCGTCATTCAAGCCACTTTTTCGTCAGGAGCTCCCATGACCGTAGACATCAGCAACCTCACCATCGCCACCCCGGTGGCCGTCTCCTCAACCAATCCTGTAGCACTCGAACTCAACGGCGCCGAAGCGATCGCGCGGTTGCCGAGTGTGGTAACGGTACTCAGCGATGGCTCAATCCAGCTTTCAGCCCCTACCAAAGGTGCTTCGAGCAAAAGCACCCGCAGGACCCGCTGCGAGTGGACAGAAACCGAAGACTGGACATTGTCCAGCGCCCAGGATCACTGGAATCGCCAAACCATGACCCTGACCAAGGTCAACTCGGCGCTGAAGGTGGTGATCGCCCAGATGCACGTGCGTGGGGATGACAGCCCGCCGTTGAAGGTGTTCTGGAACAAAGGCAACATCACCCTGGGGTTTCGGCAGACCTACAACCAGACCGACCCGGTAAACTCGACTGTGCTCAAAGGGGTGCCTCTGGGGGCGCAGTTCAACGTGAGCATCCACACCACGTCTGCAGGCGTGGTGAATGTATCGGCCAAATGCAACGGGGTGTCCGGCGCCTCTGGTGATTTACAGCTCGACAGCACCTGGGCGTCGCGCCTGTTCGAATTCCACGGCGGCATCTACAACCAGGTTGACTATACCGATGCAACGCCGGCCACTGACGGCTCGGTCTGCATCATCAGCGAGCTCTCGCTGATCCATCGCTGAGCCTTGAAAGCCGGGAGGGGCATCCCGATGCCCCGCCCGTCACAGATTGCATCGGGATGCCGGCTGACCAAAAGCGCGTGGTTGACACGCGTGACACGCCACGCCATTGATTAGTCTCGATGAGTCATATTGTTGCCTTCCCGCTCTCAGACTAATAATTAGCTATCTGCCTGGGGAGGCGCGAAACATGCAACCAAGATTCGTTATCGTTCCTGCTGTGCCAGTGGAAGGCGAGTCCTTCTGCATTGGCAACCGGTTCTATGCCGCCACAACTTCGGGCGGCTTCGATATCTACGACAATCAGGAGAAACAGCGGCTCAAGCGCAGCTTTATCAACAAGTCCGAGGCCGCGACTGCGTGCGCATTGATGAACGCCGAATCACGCAATCCAGCGGCGCAGTTCCCGATCTTGCGCACAGATTGATGTGCGGTATCACGCTGCCTTAACGCTAGCGGCAGCAGCGGATCAGTCCGCCCGGTGAAGCGGCAGGAAACAGGCGCTCGAAAGGGCTTGCAGTGTCATGTCGCCGTGCCGTAAATTTGCCCGATCCTGTCATTCCTGCTGGTGTTGAGGAGTGACCTGAAGCCCAACACTTGGTTGGGCTTTTTCGTTTTTGCGACAGGGCCATTTTTCAAGGTGTGCCGATTGTTGCGATTCATTAAAAGAAAGTTCTCCAGAATGCTGCGAAAGTGGTTTGTATACCTCGCGGTTGCAGGGCTGGCGGGTAACTACAGCCGATTGTTCGATCATCTTTCAATCTGGAAACCTTGGCGCTTGGCCAAGGGCATAGCGGCCCACCTCATCGCATCCTGACGCGCCCTCGGCAGCGATGCGACGAGCTTGAGCCACTCCCCTAGCAAGCATCCTCGTCATCGACTCGCCTGGCTGAGAGGTGTATGCCTCTTCGTATAACGCCATCCCTGACCGCGCATAAATCCCCAAGAACATCTGCGTCCCGCCAGGTCGGCAAAGCCTCACCCGAACATCAATACGAGTGCCGTCACTCAGTGTTTCTTCATGACTTTGGTGGTGCAGTGTCGGGTCAGCCCAAGCCCAGTACACGTGGCCCCTCATTCGCATAAAGCCCTCCTTCATCGCCGGCTGGTGGTTGGTGTAACCCGGACTGGCAGACCCCTTCATTTGGAATTAGGCCTATCCAACTAGCTTGACCACTGGCCACGAACGAAAGCTCCATTTTTTTACCCCACTGCCCTCTATTCACTACCGCGCTGCGAGGCCTGCCGTGGTTGTGGCCATGCGCTGCAGTGTATGACGAAGTGGTGGACAGGAACCCGGCGGCATCGATTGAATTGCCGCGCAAGAAATAGAAGCAGGTAGACCCCTTCACGCTCGAAGAGGCAGAGCCCTTGATCCAGTGGATGCACGATAACTTTTCCCGGTGCAACCAGGTGTTCGCGGCGTTCTACGAGCGAAACTGGAAAAGAACGTAATTGGTACAGAATTGGTAAAGGATTAAATTTCGTTCACCTTACGCCCTTTAGTCATAAGGCATTCGACAGCAATTCAGCCATACTCCAGAATGTATCGGTTTTTGGGGAAAACCCTTGCACAGCCAACGACATACCAACTTTTAGTGAGCCTCAACGTGAAAACATCCCTGTCCATCCTCAGCCTGCTGCTGTTGCTCACAGGTACCGCGACCCTTCCGTCGACTGCTGCTGCACAACCCCCGGCCCAAGTCCAACGTGACCCGTCCAAGTTGCATCTGGCTTCAGGCAGCGCCCTGCTGATCGACCTGAATACCAACCAGGAGCTGTATTCGAGCCACGCCGACCGCGTGGTGCCGATCGCTTCGGTAACCAAGCTGATGACAGCGATGGTGGTGCTGGATGCCAAGCTGCCCATGGATGACATGCTCACCATGACCATTGCCAACAACCCGGAAATGAAAGGCGTGTATTCGCGCGTGCGCCTGGGCAGCCAGCTCGACCGCCGCGAAACCCTGCTGATTACCCTGATGTCGTCGGAAAACCGTGCCGCCAACAGCCTGGCCAACGCCTACCCCGGCGGCTATCCGGCGTTCATCAAGGCGATGAATGCCAAGGCCCGCAGCCTGGGTATGGCACATACCCGCTACGTAGAGCCGACCGGCCTGTCGACGCAGAACGTGTCCACCGCCCGCGACCTGGCCAAATTGCTGATGGCTTCGCGCAAGTACCCGATGCTGAGCGAGTTGTCGACCACCCGCGAGAAGACCGTGGCCTTCCGCAAGCCCAACTACACCCTGGGCTTCCGCAACACAGACCACCTGGTAAACAAAAGCAACTGGGACATCAAACTGACCAAGACTGGCTTCACCAACGAAGCCGGGCACTGCCTGGTGCTGTTGACCCGCATGGACAACCGCCCGGTGGCCATGGTCATCCTCGACGCCTTCGGCAAGTACACGCACTTCGCCGATGCCAGCCGCATGCGCCAGTGGCTAGAGACCGGTGCCGCCAAGCCGGCACCGGCAGTGGCCATGCAGTACAAGAGCGACCGGCAGAGCAAGGGGCGCTTGGCGTCCGAATAACCGCCTGTATCTGGCGCTGTGTGTAGGAGCGGCCTTGCGGCCCATCGCGACGCAAGGCCGCTCCTACAGGTTGTTGCGTAAGACAGTCAGGCCGTGGCGCTGACCATCCCGCCCGAGCTGCTGCCACCCTCTTGCTGCAACAGCTCCAGCAACTGCGCCGTGGCAGCCATGATCTGCCCATTGATGGTGGCAATGCTCGCCTGCTTGGCGCCCACCGCAGCCGCCTTGGCAGCGTCATCCATCTTGCTGTTCTGCAATGCGGCCAACTGCTTCTGCTCCTCGACAAGCTGCTTCTGCAGGTCCTTGATCAGCTGACGCAGCTCGGTTACGGCCTCGGACTCACCACTATCTTCACTGTCCGTAGGTTGCGCCTGGCTACCCGCAGAAACCTTCATGCTATCGCTACTGATGCTCAAGGGGCCCAGTGCCTCGCCAGCCTGTTTTGCCTGTTCGCGTTCGGTCGTTGCGTTCGCGCTCAGCGTCTGCGCTGAAATGCCATTGATCATCAGGTTGCTTGCCGTGATGCCGCTCATGTCGATTCCCTGCCGAAAGATAGGTCCTTGCCGTAACCACCCTATCGGCCCCCCCTCGCAGTTCTTTAGCCCGCTTAAATTCCCCCGCGACTGGCTCGTTCCAACACATGTACTTGCGCAGGAGCCGGAGCCCCGGCGGGCGTCCATATTCGACCATTCAGGGAATCGCAGCCATGAGCCAGTCCTCACAGCAGGAAACCATCAAAGATCTGATCGGCGTGGGCTTCGGCCCTTCCAACCTGGCCTTGGCCATTGCCCTGGAAGAACTCGCCGAGTCCCAGGGCCATGCCCTCGACGCACTGTTCATCGACAAGCAGCAGGACTACCGCTGGCACGGCGAAACCCTGGCCACCCAGAGCGAGCTGCAGATCTCGTTCCTCAAGGACCTGGTGTCGTTGCGCAACCCCACCAGCCCCTACAGCTTCGTCAACTACCTGCACCAGAAGCAGCGCCTGGCCGACTTCATCAACCTCGGCACCTTCTACCCCTGCCGCCTGGAGTACAACGACTACCTGCGCTGGGCCGCCGAACACTTCGCCACCCAGGCGGTGTATGGCCAGGAAGTGCTGCGCATCGAACCGGAGGTGCAGGCTGGCCGGGTCGAGCACCTGCGCCTGGTCTCGCGCGACGCCCAGGGCCGCGAATACAGCCGCCGCACCCGCTCAGTGGTGGTCGGCAGCGGCGGCACGCCAAAAATCCCGGAAAAGTTCGGTGCCTTCAAGGACGACCCGCGGGTATTCCATCACTCCCAGTACCTGAGCAGCCTAAATAAGCTGCCGTGCACCGCCGGCAAACCGATGCGCATCGCGGTGATCGGGTCGGGGCAAAGCGCCGCCGAGGCATTCATCGACCTCAACGACAGCTACCCGTCGGTCAAGGTCGACATGATTCTACGTGGCTCGGCGCTCAAACCCGCAGACGACAGCCCGTTCGTCAACGAGATCTTCTCGCCGGACTACACCGACCTGGTCTACAACGAACCGGCCGACCAGCGCAGCAAACTGCTGGGCGAATATCACAACACCAACTACTCCGTGGTGGACCTTAACCTGATCGAACGTATCTACGGCATCCTGTACCGGCAGAAGGTCGCCCACCAGCACCGTCACAACGTGCTGTGCCGCCGCCAGGTCGAAGCCGTTGTGGCTACCCGCGAAGGCCTGGAACTGACCCTGCGCGACCTCGCCACCGGCCAGCAGCAAACCCACCGCTACGACGCGGTGATTCTCGCCACCGGCTACGAGCGCCGCTCGCACCGTGACTTGCTGGCACCGCTGGCCGGTTACCTGGACGACTTCAGCGTCGACCGCAACTACCGAGTGCTGGCCAGCCCCGACCTGCAGGCCTCGGTGTACCTGCAGGGCTTCTGCGAGAACAGCCACGGCCTGAGCGACACGCTGCTCTCGGTGCTGCCGGCCCGCGCTGCGGAAATTGGCCGTGCGCTGTACCAGGACCTGGCGCAGCTGCACGGCAAACCGCAACCTGCCGTGGCCCTGACCCGCGCCTGACCCCTCTGCAACATCTCCTTTCAAGGCCGGCTGACGCCTCGCGCGCAGGCCGGCTTTGCGCTTAGAAACATTTGCTTGCATTTAAAACGGCAGGTTTTCAATTCTCATTCGTCCTTATCAGTACAGCCCTCTTTGGTTGGGCACACGCTCGACCACCCAATGCAGAAGACCGTCTGATGGCCAAATCACCGAAAAAATCCAAATCCAGGCTGTGGTTCCTGGTCCATAGCTGGCTCGCCCTGCCGATCTGGTTCTTTGTGCTGATCGTCTGCTTTACCGGCATGCTCGCCGTGGTCAGCCAGGAAATTGTCTGGCTCGCCAACTCCGATGTGCGTGCCAGCAAGCCCTACGCCGACGCCGAGCGCCTCAGCTTCCAGCAGGTGCTGGACGCCATGCACAAAGCCGATCCGGACATGGTCGTGGAGTCGCTCAGACAACCCGACGGCTCTCACTTTGCCCTCACGGCGGATGTGACATTGCCAGACGGCACCAGCCCGACGCTGTACGTCAACCCGTACACCGGCGCCATCCAGGGCAAATCCCCCGACTTCAACTTCGAAGGCTTCACCCGCGCCCTGCACGGCTGGTGGCTGGTGCCCTTCACCAACGGTTTCAGCTGGGGCTGGTACCTGGTGTCGATTCTCGGCTTGCCCATGCTGGCATCGCTGGTGACCGGGCTGGTGGTGTACAAGAAGTTCTGGAAGGGCTTCTTCAAACCGGTACGCACGGGGCATGGCTCGCGCATCTTCTGGGGCGACCTGCATCGCCTGGCGGGCGTCTGGTCGATCTGGTTCATTGCGGTCATTTCCATTACCGGTACCTGGTTCCTGATCCAGGCAATCCTGTTCGACAACCACATCACCATTTCCAGCCGGCCCATCGTGCCAGTGATCGCCCGCGAAGATGTGCCACAAACACCCGATGGCAGCCCTGCCCCGCGCATTGACATTGATGAGGCAGCGCGCATCGCCGGCCTGGCCATCCCGGGCCTCGAAATCAGCTTCGTTTCGTTGCCGTCCACCGCTTACAGCCATGTTTCAATGGGCGGGCGCGGTTGGTATCCGCTGATGTTCCAGAGCGCCCACGTCAACCCTTACACGCGCAACGTCGACAGCCAGTTCCTGCTCAGCGACCGCTCGACGCTGGAGTTCGTCACCGAGTCCATGCGCCCCTTGCACACCGGCGACTTCGGCGGCCTGCCGATCAAGCTGATCTGGTTCTTCTTCGGCCTGGTGCTCACCCTGATGGTGTTCAGCGGCTTGCTGATCTGGACCAAACGCACCGCGCAGGCCACCGCCGCCGCCCTCAAGCGCAGCGAACGCACACCCCGCGCTGCGCGCGCCCAGACCTCCCTGGAGACCCAACCATGAGCCACGCCCAGGCCGTGCCCGCCCGCCCACTGAAGCAATGGTGGCTGAAGTGGCGTTTTCACCTGAACATCCTGTTGATCCTGGTGCCGCTGGGCTTCATGCCCAAGTATTTCAACGACGCAAAGCTGTTCCGTGGCGACGCCGGGCTGGGGGCCAACATGATCACCGGTATCCAGGCAGGCCCCTATACCCTGGACCTGGCTGAACTGCGTGACGAAGCACCACGCCAAGACGGCCCGGCTGGCAATTTCAAATCCTTCAACGCGGCGCTATGCAAAGCCTGCATCAATGACGTCAAGGCCGTTTACCTGCGCATAGGCAAACCGCGCAGCCTGCGTGCCGCCGGCACGATCTTCTTCGGTGCGCCTTATCGCATGGGCACCAACCTGCCCATCCCGCCCCGCACCAAACCCGACGCACAGATCTGGATCACCCTGGAAGGCTGGGACGGCAGCATGCACCAGGCGTCGGTCCCCCTGGCCAAAGCATCGCCAGCCACCGTGGCCTGGCTCGAAAAACAAGGAGGCAAGAAATGAAACAGCTGATGCGATCCCTCGCCCTGCCCTTGCTGGTGCTGGCCGCCGGCCCCGCCCTGGCGCACAACCCGATGTGCGAATGCGAAGAAACGGCCGGCGGCCAGGTCAAGTGCACCGGCGGTTTCTCGGACGGCAGCGGTGCCCCGGGGGTGACCCTGGATGTGATCGGCTATGACGAGCAAGTGCTGGTCGGCGGCAAGCTTGGCGACGACTCGACGCTCACCTTCAAGCGCCCGGACGGCGAGTTCTACGTGCTGTTCGATGCAGGCCCCGGGCACGTGGTTGAAGTCGACTACGCCGATATCGCCCAGCCATGAGCCGCGCCCAAGTGATTCGCCCGGCCGGCGCCGGGCACGAAACCCTGTACGTGCTTTTGATCAGCCTGCTGATTGTGGTGCTCGCTGCCAGCGTAGTGCTGCTGCGTGGCGAGCGCGAAGACGAACAGACCATCGCCAGCCACCAGATCGACGCCCGGCGTGACCTCACCGCCGCCGAACAAGGCCTGTACACCGACCTGCGGGTGGCCTTCGACGAAATCCAGCTGTTGCGTGAAGAAAACGCTGCCGTGCCTAGCGTGCAGGCCCTGGCCGAAGAAGGCCTGCCACCCTTCGTGGTCGATGCCGGCAGCCAGAGCCGCGGCGGCCACCAATGGTCGTGGCTGGAGCCCGGCGCTTACCTGGGCCGCAGCCAGGCCCCGGAAGTCGCCGGCAGCCTGCTGCTGATCCTGCCGGCCGACAGCACTGGCCAGGCCGATGTCTGGCTGCGCCGCGACAGCGCCGCCATGACCCCGGACGACCTCGGCCAGGCGGCCCTGATCGCCGCTGGCTGGCAGCAGGTGGTCAGCCACTACGACGCCGGGGTTACCCGCGAACACCGTCACTGAACCCAAGGACTTCCCCATGTTCCGCTCCGCCCTCGCCCTGCTCCTGGCCCTTGCCCTGCCGGCAATGGCCCTGGCCGATAACGGCAAGCCGCTGCGCATCGGCATCACCCTGCACCCCTACTACAGCTACGTGACCAACATCGTCGGCGACAAGGCCGAAGTGGTACCGCTGATTCCAGCGGGCTTCAACCCCCACGCCTACGAACCACGGGCCGAGGACATCAAGCGCATCGGCACCCTGGATGTGGTGGTGCTCAACGGTGTCGGCCACGACGACTTCGCCGACCGCATGATCGCCGCCAGCGAAAAGCCCGGCATCAACACCATTGAAGCCAACCAGAACGTGCCGTTGCTGGCGGCCACCGGCATTGCCGCCCGTGGCGCAGGCAAGGTGGTCAACCCGCACACTTTCCTGTCGATCAGCACCACCATCGCCCAGGTCAACAACATCGCCCGCGAACTGGGCAAGCTCGACCCGGACAACGCCAAGCTGTACACGCAAAACGCCCGCGCCTACGCCAAGCGCCTGCGCGGGCTGCGTGCCGAAGCCCTGGCCAAGGTCACCGAGGCGCCCAGCGCCACCTTCCGGGTTGCCACCATCCATGCCGCCTACGACTACCTGGTACGCGACTTCGGCCTGGAGGTGACGGCCGTGGTCGAGCCTGCCCATGGCATCGAGCCCAGCCCGGCCCAGCTGAAAAAGACCATCGACCAGCTCAAGGCCCTGGACGTGCGGGTGATCTTCTCGGAAATGGACTTCCCGTCGGCCTACGTCGAGACCATCCAGCGCGAATCTGGCGTGCGTCTGTACCCGCTCACGCACATCTCCTATGGCGAATACACCAAGGACAAGTACGAAGTGGAAATGAAGCGCAACCTCGACACCGTGGTCCGCGCCATCCAGGAGAACCGCGCATGACCGCCGCCGCCAACCTGGTGACGGGCTTCGGGCCGCGCATCGAGTTCGCCGGCATCGACCTGACGCTGGGCCGCACACGCATCCTGGAACAGGTCGGTTTCAGCGTGGCCGCTGGCAGCGTGCACGCCATCGTCGGCCCCAACGGCGGCGGCAAGAGCTCGCTGATCAAGACCCTGCTCGGGCAGATGCCGCATCAGGGCCAACTCACCCTGCATTGGCCAAGCGAACGCGAAGTGATCGGCTATGTGCCGCAGGCATTGGAGTTCGACCGCGGCCTGCCAATGACCGTGGACGACTTCATGGCCGCCATGTGCCAGCGCCGCCCGGCCTTTCTCGGCCTGTCGCGGCGCGTGCAACCGGCCATCGACGCGGCGCTGGCGCGGGTCGGCATGCTCGACAAGCGCAAGCGGCGCATGGGTGCGTTGTCCGGGGGCGAGCGCCAGCGCGTGCTGCTGGCCCAGGGCCTGATCCCCGAGCCGCAGTTGCTGGTGCTGGACGAGCCCATGTCGGCACTCGATGAAGCCGGTATCCAGGTGTTCGAGCAGTTGCTCAAGGGCTGGCGCCAGGCTGGCACCACCGTGCTGTGGATCGAACACGACTTGGAAGCCGTGCTGCGCCTTGCTGACCGGGTAACCGGCCTGAGCCGCAAGGTGCTGTTCGACGCCCCACCCGTCCAGGCCCTGACCCCGGAGCGCCTGCTCGGCCTGTTCTCTGTTCACCCGCGTAGCGAGAGCCTTGCCTCATGAGTTTTGAAGCATTTCGCCAACTGGTCCAGGAATGGGCTACCGCTGGTTACCTGCCCGAGGCACTGGCCTACGGTTTCGTGGTCAACGCCCTGCTGGCCGGCATGATGATCGGCCCGGTGCTGGGCGGCCTGGGCACCCTGGTGGTGGTCAAGCGCTTTGCCTTCTTCTCCGAGGCAGTGGGCCATGCCGCGCTGACCGGCGTGGCCATCGGCATCCTGCTGGGCGAGCCCTACACCGGCCCCTATGGCAGCCTGTTCGGCTACTGCCTGCTGTTCGGCATCTTGCTCAACTTCCTGCGCAACCGCACCGGGCTGTCGCCGGACACGCTGATCGGCGTGTTCCTGTCGGTGTCGCTGGCGCTGGGTGCCAGCTTGCTGCTGATGCTGGCTGGCAAGATCAACGTACACATCCTCGAAAACGTGCTGTTCGGCTCGGTGCTGACCGTCAGCGGCCAGGACCTGGTGGTGTTGGGCATCGTCGCGGTACTGGTGCTGGCCTTGGCGCTGCCGCTGTACAACCGCATCATGCTGGCCAGCTTCAACCCACAGCTGGCGGCCGTGCGCGGGGTGGCGGTGAAAACCCTGGACTACCTGTTCGTGGTGCTGGTGACCCTGGTGACCGTGGCCGCCGTGAAGGTGATCGGGGCCATCCTGGTCGGTGCGCTACTGGTCATCCCCGCTGCCGCCGCTCGCCTGGTCAGCCAGTCGCTCAAGGGCTTTTTCTTCCTGTCGGTGGTGATTGCCACCATCAGCACCCTGTTTGGCATCCTGCTGCCGATCGTTTTCGACCTGCCGGTGCCGTCAGGCGCCGCGATCATCCTGGTCGCCGGCATGTGCTTTGCCCTGGCCGCCCTGGCCCGCGCCCTCGTCCCCCGCCTGCAAGGAAACCCGGCATGAACTTCAAACGCCTGACCCTGACGCTGGCCCTGGCCGGCCTGCCGTCGCTGTCTTTTGCCACACAAGTGCTGACCACCCTGCCCGTCACCCACAGCCTGGCCAGCGCCCTGCTCGACGGCACTGCCGTACAGCTAAAACGTGCGGCGCCGGCCAACCTGCCGGCCAGCCGCCAGCCGTCGTACTTCAGCGGGCGCGGTGGGGCCAGCCTGGAAAAAGCCGCACAACAGGCCGACGCAGTGATCGGCGTGCGTTCGATCTGGCGTGACGACCCGCTGTACCCGATGGCCCGGCGCAGCAACATCCGCATCGTCGAAATCGATGCCGCACGGCCGGTGGATGGTGCGCTGCCAGGGATTGCGGTCTCGGGTGATGACGCCTATGGCGCCTACCCCTGGCTCAACCCGACCAACCTGGGGCGTATGGCCGATGTGGTGGCCAACGATCTGGAGCGCTTGGCCCCAAGTGACAAAGCGAAAATCCAGGGCAACCTGGCGGGCCTCAAACGCAAGTTGCTGGAGCTTTCGGCCAGCAGCCAGACACGCCTGGCCAAGGTCGACAACCTGACCGTGGTGAGCCTGTCCGAGCGGCTGGGTTACCTCGCCAGCGGGTTGAACCTGGACGTGGTGGAGCAGCCGCTGCCGGCCGAGTGGGATGCTGTCGCGCTCAAGGCATTGGAGGAAAATCTGAAAGCGCAGGATGTGGCGCTGGTGCTGGACCACCGACAGCCGGACGCGGCAGTGGCCGAAGTGATCAAGGCAGCCGGGGCGAAACTGGTGGTGGTGGAAAGTGACCCTGACGATGCGTTTGCAGGGTTGAAGGCCAGTGTCGACCAGGTGGTTGGGGCATTGGGCGAAAGCTGACGGTGCCTGCTCTGGCCTCTTCGCGGGTCTACCCGCGAAGAGGCCGGCACAGGCAACACATGACTAACGCTTCATGCACCGCTGATAACGCTCATCCACCCGCCCGGCAAACCATGCCGTGGTCAGCTTGCGGGTGATCTTCGGGCTCTTCAGCTCGATCCCCGGCAATACCGCCCGTGGCACCGGTTTACCGGCCTTGGCATCCGCCAGGGCAAATACTCCGCTGTACAGTTTGCTGTCTTCGAACGCCAGGCTGTCGCCCTCCTCCAGCTGGCTGCGAATCTGCGGGTTACGCAGCCCCAGCTTCACCCCCAACTTTCTCGCGGCCTGCTCGGTGGTGCCTGGCATGATCGCCCCCGGTGCAATCAGGTCGCCGTCCAGGGCAAGCGGCACGCCGGTCGCCTTGCTCAATGCCGCCTGGAACGCCGCGTTGCGGCTGGCGTACCAGCCTGCGTTGAAGTCGGCAAAACGGTACAACTGGCGTTCATAACTGGCCGGGTAGCCCAACAGGTGGGCAATACCGAAATACATACCGCCGCGCCGGGTGAACACTTCCTGGCGAATCGTGCCGTCATGGCTGTAGGGGTAAGCCTGCGCATGCTTTTCGGCGAAGTCGATGCTGACCTGCATCGGCCCGCCGGTGTGCACCGGGTTCAGCCCGCCCAGCAAAGTCTTGCCCAGCGGCACACGGGCAATGACCTCGTCATACAGCTCGCTCAGCTGCTTCTCGCTGCGCACTGCCTGCAAACGCTGCTGGTAGCTCTGGCCGTTGCCCGAAGGTGTTTTCAGAGCGCCGTCGACCAGCAGCCTGGGAATATGCAGGCGTGCGGCACGGCGGTCGATTTCCTCACGGGCGATACGCCCCAGGTTGGGCACCTGCGGGTCGGCAGTGAAGGTCGACTCTTGCTCGGTCACCGCCAACACGGCGCACAGGTTGCTTTTACTCGGTGCAATGCGCTGGGCTTCGAATGCCACTTGAATGTCCCTGGCCCAGCCCTCGCGGTCCCTGGCCTGCGCAGGCAGCAACCGCAGCAGCTGGGCGCGGACCTTGGCCGGGTCTGCTTCCGGTGCTTGTTCACGGCGCCCGGCACAACCTTGCAGCAGCGCCAGGGCCATCAACCCGGCAGCCAGTAACCGGCCGTTCAGGGCTGTTCACCGACCAGGTAGGTTTTGCTGATGTGGCGGAACAGCGGGTGGCTAGCACTGCCCATCAATTCGAACAGCACCATCTCGCGGGTCACCACCTGGGCCCCGGCAGCACGCATGCGCGCCAGCCCCGCCGCCTTGCTGGCCGGCGTGCGGCTGTCGCAGGCATCCTCGACCACGAACACCTGCTTGCCCAACGCCAGCAGGCCAAGCACCGTCTGCAGCACGCAGACATGGGTTTCCATACCACAAACGATCACCTGCTCCCGCGCCATCAGGCTGGCCGGCAGGCACTCGGCGGCCACGCAGGAAAAATGGCTTTTTTCCACCACTTCGGCTGCCGGGGCTGCGGCCAGAAGATCCGCCACGGTATGCCCCAGCCCCTTGGGATACTGCTCGGAAATCACCGTCGGCAACTCCAGCTCGGTAGTCGCAGCCAGCAACCAGCGCGCCCGTGCCCGGGTGCCCTCGGGGTCGCTCATGGCGCCGATGAGTTTTTCCTGGATGTCGACGACCAGCAGCGTGGCCTTGTGTGAATCGATCAGCATTGTCCGCCCCTTGCCTGGGAAAAGGCCTAGCCTCCCCCAGGCAAGCGGTGACGTCAATCAGGCAGAAAGCCGAAGCGGTTCCAGCGAAGCAGTCAGCGCGCCGAGCACATGGTCCTCCTGCTCATGGATGAAGAAGTGGCCGCCGGGGAACATCCGCAGCGAGAACTCGCCGTGGGTTTCCTGGCGCCAGGCCTGCAATTGCTCGTCGCTGGCCCGGTCATCCGCGCCGCCCAGCACGTGCAGCGGGCACTGCAACGCCGGTCGCTGGCGGTAGGCGTAGGTGCCGCAGAGCAAAAAGTCCGCGCGCAGGGTCGGCAAGGTCAGGCTCATCAGCTCCGCATTGGCCAGCACTTCCTCGGGCGTACCCTGAAGCTCGCGCAACTCGCTGATCAGCTCGGCGTCACTCTTGGGCTCGCGCCAGCTCTTGCCGTCGTAGTCCTCACGACGCGTGGGCGCCGCCGTGCCGCAGGCGAACAGCGCCAAGGGTGGCGGGCAGCCCAATGCCTGCAGTTCATGGGCCAGCTCGAAGGCCAGCAGCGCGCCCAGGCTGTGCCCAAGCAGCGCATAGGGGGCATTGGCCGCCAGGCGCTGCTCGCTGGCCAGTTGCCGGGCCAGGGCTTGCATGTCGGTGTGCAGCGGCTCGGCCATGCGCGCACCACGACCGGGCAGCTCCACCGGGCGTACTTGCAGCCAGGCTGGCAGCTTGCGCCGCCAGCGGCTGTAGACCATGGCGCTGGCCCCGGAATACGGAAGGCACAGCAGGTTCAGGGCAGTCACTGAGTAGCGGCTTCGGCCATTTTCTGACGCAGGCTCAGCGGGCGCATGTCGGTCCACACCTCGTCGATGTAGGCCAGGCAGTCCTTTTTCAAACCACTCTTGCCCACGGCACGCCAGCCGTTGGGGATGGCCTTGTAGTCCGGCCAGATCGAGTACTGCTCTTCGTGGTTGACCACTACCTGGAACTGAATATCGTCGCGGTCGAAAACGGAAGTCATTGCCTGTCTCCTTGAATGGTAAGTGCCGCCGCACGCCTGGTGCAGGGGGGGCTTTCAAGTAGACGTAGCAAGTGGCAAAAAAATTAGTGTAGGCCTGACTCGAGCCCCTGTAGGAGCGGCTACCACTTCAGGCATCACGCAGCAGGTCGTGGGTATCCAGCAGACGGAAGGCCACCTGCGGGTTGCGCTCCAGCCCGCGCCGAATTGCTGCCGGGATCGACTGCCGGGTCTTGCGGCACAGACCCGGCTGGTCATCCAGTTCAATGACGATACCGCGCATGGTCCGCACTTCGTTGTAGCCGGGGGCAATGTGCACGCGGATGCCGAGGTTTTCGTACAGGCGTTGCTGCAGGCGTTGCAGGTCCTCGAGGTCCTTGAGGTTTTCCAGGCGTTCAAGCAGGCGCTTTTCTTCCTGTCGGGTCAGCAGGAGGATGCGCCGGGCCGCCTGCGGGTGATCGACCAAGTATTCGCGGCCGCAGTCGCAGGCACCAGGAGGGCAAGGTTGGCGCAGAGGCGGTGGTGTAGTCATGGAGCAAGCATAGCCCGGCAAAGGCTTCAAAAAAACTTTCCTGTCAGGATAAAAAATTTCACAAACCGCTAGACCGGCACCCCTCATTTCGCCTATAAATCGCCTAAAGGAAATTTATATTCCTACGAAGAAACACCACTTCGCGCTCTCGCGAAGCTTCTTTTGCCCTTGTGCCCGACCTGCCCCACTCCATCACGAGGCCTATCCGACATGCACCCCGCTCCCGATCACTTCATCCTGCGCGTCAGTTGCCCGGCCGTGTCTGGCATCGTCGCCGCGGTGACCACCTACCTGGCCGAGCACGGTTGCTACATCAGCGAGATGGCGCAGTTCGACGACGAGGACAATGGGCGCTTCTTCATGCGCGCCGTGTTCCGCTTCAACACCGGTATCAGCGGTGACACGCCGCAGCTGGAGGCCGGCTTTACCGACGTGGCCCAACGCTTCGACATGCAATGGAGCCTGCACAGCAGCGCCCGGCCCATGCGTGTGCTGCTGATGGTGAGCAAGTTTGACCACTGCCTGTCCGACCTGCTGTACCGCCACGCCAAGGGCGAGCTGGACATGCACATCACCGCCGTGGTTTCCAACCACCTGGACCTGCGCCCGATGGCCGAGCGCCAGGGCATTCGCTTCGTCTACCTGCCGGTGAGCAAAGACACCAAGGCCGAACAGGAAGCCGCGCTGCTGCGCATCGTCGAGGACACCGGCACCGAACTGGTGGTGCTGGCGCGCTACATGCAAATCCTCTCCGATGACCTGTGCCGCCAGCTGTCGGGCCGGGCGATCAACATCCATCACTCGTTCCTGCCCGGTTTCAAAGGGGCCAAGCCCTACCACCAGGCCTACCAGCGCGGGGTCAAGCTGATCGGCGCCACCGCCCACTATGTGACCAGCGACCTGGACGAGGGCCCGATCATCGAGCAGGAAGTACAGCGCGTTGACCACGCCTACGCGCCAGACGACCTGGTGGCCATTGGCCGCGACACCGAGACCATCGCCCTGTCCCGCGCCGTGAAATACCACCTGGAACACCGGGTGTTCCTTAACCACGACCGCACGGTGATCTTCAAATGAGCGCCCTTCCCAGCGTCAAGCTGATCGACGGCAAGGCCACCGCCGCGCGGGTGCTGGCCGAAGTGCGCGCGCAGGTGCAGGAACTGCGCCAGGGCGGCGTGCAACCAGGCCTGGCCGTGGTGCTGGTGGGCGCCGATGCCGCCAGCCAGGTGTACGTACGCAACAAGGTGCTGCGCGCCGAAGAGGTGGGCATCCGCTCGTTGGAACATCGCCTGCCCGCCGACACCACCCAGGCCCACCTGCTGACCTTGATCGACCGCCTTAACCGCGACCCGGAAGTAAACGGCATCCTCGTGCAACTGCCGTTGCCCGCGCACATCGACGAGCACTTTGTGTTGCAAGCCATCAGCCCGCTCAAGGACGTGGACGGCTTCCACAGCGAGAACGTTGGTGGCCTGGCCCAGGGCCGCGATGTGCTTACCCCGTGCACCCCCAACGGTTGCATGCGCCTGCTGCGCGACGCCTGTGGCGAGCTGCGCGGCAAGCATGCGGTGGTGGTCGGCCGCTCGAACATTGTCGGCAAGCCCATGGCTGCCCTGCTGCTGCAGGCCGACTGCACGGTGACCGTGGTGCACTCGCGCAGCCGCGACCTGCCGGCGCTGTGCCGCCAGGCCGACATCCTGGTGGCCGCAGTGGGCAAACCTCGGCTGATAGGTGCCGACTGGCTCAAGCCCGGCGCGGTGGTGATCGACGTCGGCATCAACCGCGTCGATGATGGCGGCCACAGCCGCCTGGTCGGTGATGTCGACTTCGCCGCTGCCCTGCCCCAGGTCGCCGGCATTACTCCGGTGCCCGGTGGCGTCGGCCCGATGACCATCGCCTACCTGATGAAAAACACCCTGCTCGCCCTCGACCTGCAGCAACAGGCCGCCCACCAGGAGCGCACCGCATGCCTTTCGCCCTGCTGAAATACGGCCTGAGTGCCGACTACCCGGTGGAGGTCGACCTGCCGCCACCGTGCGAACTCAAGCCTCGTTATGACGTGGTGATCATTGGCGGCGGCGGCCACGGCCTGGCCATCGCCTACTACCTGGCCAAGTACCACGGCGTGACCAACGTCGCCGTGCTGGAAAAGGCCTACCTGGGAGGCGGAAACACCGCACGCAACACCGCGGTTATCCGCTCCAACTACCTCACCAGCGAGGGTGTGCGCTTTTACGCAGAATCGGTGCGCATGTTCCAGAACCTGTCGAACGAGTTCGACTTCAACATCATGTATTCCGAGCGCGGCCAGCTCACCCTGGCGCACACCGATGCCACCGTGCGCGCCTTCCGCCAGCGTGCCGAGGTCAACAAACACTTTGGCGGGCGCACCGAAATGATCGACCGCCAACAGATTCGCGAACTGGTGCCCAGCCTCAACCTCGACCCTGGCCACCTGCCGGTGCTGGCAGGCCTGTGGCACATCGACGGTGCCACCGCACGCCATGACGCAGTGGCCTGGGGCTACGCCAAACAGGCGGCCAAGCGCGGCGTGGAAATCCACCAGCTGACCGAAGTACAGGACCTGCTGATTCGCAATGGCCGCATCGAAGCGGTGAAGACCAACCGTGGCACGGTGCAGTGCGGCTGCGTGGTCCAGGCCGTGGCCGGCGCCAGTTCGCTGCTGATGGCCAAGGCAGGCATCCGTGCGCCGATCCACACCTACCCGCTGCAGGCCATGGTCACCCAACCGTTCAAGCCATTTCTCGATCCGCTGGTCAGCTCGTCGGCGCTGCATTGTTATGTGCAACAGACCAGCCGTGGGGAAATCGTCTTTGGCGGCGGCTCCGACCCTTACCCGCTGTACAACACCCGCTCCACCCTCGACCTCAAGGAAAGCCTGCTGGCCCACGCCATCGAGATGTTCCCGTTCATGGCCAACGCCAAGCTGATGCGCCAGTGGGCCGGGATGACCGACATGACCCCGGATTACAGCCCGATCATGGGCCTGTCGCCAGTGCACAACTACTACCTGGACGCCGGCTGGGGAACCTGGGGCTTCAAGGCCACGCCCATCTGCGGCAAGACCATGGCCGAGCTGGTGGCCAGCGGCGGCAAGGTACCCGAAATGATCGCCCCCTTCGCCCTGGAGCGCTTCAGCCGCTTCCAGCAAGTCAACGAAATGGGCGCCACTGCGGCCAGCCACTAGGAGCAACGACGATGAAGATCCTGACCTGCCCCTTGAACGGCCCGCGCAACATCAGCGAGTTCACCTACGGCGGCGAGTTCAAGCACATGCCCGACCCGGCCAGCTGCAGCGACGCCGAGTGGGCCGACTATGTGTTCAACAGCGACAACCTGGCCGGGGTGGTGACCGAGTGGTGGCTGCACAACGCTTCCAGCTACTGGTTCCTGGCCGAGCGCCACACGGGAAGCGACCAGGTGCTGCGCACCTTCGACCCGAAAGCACTGTTCGACCGCCGCGTCGACTTCACCCCCGCCGCCACCCCGGAGATCGCCGGATGAACAGCCCTACCCGCCTCCCCGTGCCCATGGGCCTGCTGATCGACCGCGAGCGGCCCCTGCGCTTCGAGTTCGACGGCCAGGCCTGCCAAGGCTTTGCCGGTGACACCATTGCCAGCGCCCTGCTGGGTAACGGCCGCTGGCTGCTGTCGCGCTCGTTCAAATACCATCGCCCACGCGGCCCGCTGAGCATGGCCGGCCAGGACGCCAACACCTTGGTGCAATTGCCTGAAGAACCCAACGTGCTGGCCGACCTGGAAGCCGCCCGCGAGGGCCAGGTGGTCGAAGGGCAGAACTTCAACGGCAGCCTGACGCATGACCGTGACGCCTACCTGGGCAAGTTCTCACGCTTCATGCCGGTGGGCTTCTACTACCGCTCTTTCTACAAGCCCAAGGGCATGTGGAAGGTGTGGGAGCCGCTGATTCGCAAGAAGGCCGGCCTGGGCGTGCTCGACCTTGGCTTCAAGCCGCAGTACTACGACAAAGCCTACCTGTTCGTTGATGTGGCGGTCATCGGCGGCGGCCCCGCCGGCCTGCGCGCCGCGCTGGACGCGGCCAATGCCGGGGCCAAGGTGCTGCTGATCGAACAACAGCCTGTGCTGGGTGGCTCGCTTACCTACGCCCGCTTCGACATCGCCGGCACCCGCGCCGCCAGCCTGCGCCAGGAGCTGCTGGCCACCCTCGAGGGCCACCCGAACATCCAGGTGCTGCTGGAGGCCACCTGCAACGGCTGGTTCACCGATAATTACCTGCCGGTGATCCAGCACAAGCGCTTGTACAAGGTACGCGCCAGCCGTTGCCTGGTGGCGGCCGGTTCGTTCGACCAGCCGGTGGTGTTCCGCAACAACGACCTGCCGGGGGTGATGCTGACCAGCGCCGCCCAGCGGCTGATGAAGCTGTACGCGGTCAAGCCGGGCCAGCGCGCGGTGATCCTCACCGGCCACGATGATGGCTACCTGGCCGCCCTCGACCTGCAGGAGCAAGGCGTGGCCGTGGCTGCCGTGGTCGATATGCGCGCAGCGCCAGCCGATGCCGCACTGGCTGCCGAACTGAAGCGCCGCGATATCCCCGTGCACCTGGGCAGCACGGTGTACGAAGCGCTGCACGAAACAGGCATGCGCCATGTCAGCGGCGTGGACATTCGCCCGATCACCGGCCAGGGCAAGGTCGGCGCGCATGGCCTGCGCCTGGCCTGCGACTTGCTGTGCATGTCGGCGGGCTACATGCCGGTGTATCAGTTGCTGTGCCAGGCCGGTGGCAAGCTGGCCTATGACGTCAACCGTGACGAGTTCACCCTCAGCCACCTGCCGGCCGGGCTGGATATCGCAGGCTCGGTGAACGGCCGTCACGCGCTGGCCAACGTGCTGGCCGATGCCACACGCGGGGCCGCCGATGCACTGGCAGCGCTGGGCCTGCAAGCGCCGTCGCAGCCGGTGTTCAGCGCCGAAGCCAAGGTCAATTTCCCCTGGCCGATTTTCCCGCACCCCAAAGGCAAGGATTTCGTCGACTTCGACGAAGACCTGCAAGTGCGCGACATCGTCAACGCCACCCGCAGTGGCTACCGTGACATACAACTGGTCAAGCGCTTCTCCACGGTCGGCATGGGCCCGTCCCAGGGGCGCCACTCGGCGCTGCCCACTGCACGCCTGGTCGCCCATGCCACTGGCCGCAGCATCAGCGAGACCGGGGTGACCACCGCGCGCCCACCGTTCCAGGCCGAAAAGCTGGCGCATGTCGCCGGTCGTGCCTTCGACCCATACCGGCAAACACCCATGCACCGTCGCCACCTGCAAGCCGGGGCGAAAATGATGCCTGCCGGTATCTGGCAACGTCCGGCCTACTACGGCAAGCCAGAGGAACGTGAGCGCTGCATGCAGGAAGAAGCCCGCCATGTGCGCGAAAAAGTCGGCCTGATCGACGTTTCTACCCTGGGCGGCCTGGACGTACGCGGCCCCGACGCTGCAGAACTGCTGGAGCGCGTGTACACCTTCGGCTTTGCCAAGCTGCCTGTCGGCCGCACCCGCTATGCGCTGATGACCAACGAACAGGGCGTGGTGATAGACGACGGCGTCTGCGCACGCCTGGGCGAGCAACACTTCTATGTCACCGCCACTACCAGCGGTGTCGACCGCATCTACCAACAGATGCTGAAGTGGAACGCGCAGTGGCGCCTGGACGTGGACATCACCAACGTCACCGCTGCCCTGGCCGCCGTCAACCTGGCCGGGCCACTGTCACGCCAGGTGCTGGCCAAGGTGTGCGAAGACGTGAACCTGTCGGCAGAAGCCTTCCCCTACCTCGGCGTACGCCAGGGCGAGGTGGCTGGCATTTCGGCGCGCATCCTGCGGGTCGGTTTCGTCGGTGAACTGGGCTATGAAGTGCATGTGCCGGCGCGCCATGCCGAACGCTTGTGGGACGCCCTGATGCAAGCCGGTACGGACCTGGGTATTCGCCCGTTCGGTGTCGAGACCCAGCGCCTGCTGCGCCTGGAAAAAGGCCATGTGATCATTAGCCAGGACACCGACGGCATGACCCACCCGGCAGAGATCGACATGCAGTGGGCCATCGGCCGCAAGAAGCCGTTCTTCGTCGGTAAGCGTTCCATCGAAATCCTTGAGGCGCAGCCGCTCAAGCGCAAGCTGGTCGGCTTCACCCTGCCACAGGGCAGCCCGCAGCCACTTGAGGGGCACCTGGTACTGGACGGGCCGGACATCACCGGCAATGTCACTTCCTGCGAGTACTCGCAAACCTTGGGGCAAATCATCGGCCTGGCCTATGCCGGCGCCCACCAGGCCACCCCCGGCATGCACATCCCGATCCGCGTGGAAGGCGGCGCGATGGTGCACGCCAAGGTGGTGCAACTGCCGTTCCACGATCCCGACAACCTGCGCCAGGAGCTCTGAGCCATGACCAGTTTGCAAGCCGAAGCGTTTATCCCTCGCAGCCCGCGGGCCGAGTTGTTGCACACCTGTGCGTTGACTGACCTGACCGATGTGGCACGGGTCGGCTTTCGCGGGGGCGACAGTGCTGCCTACCTGCAGCAACGTGGCTACCGTTTACCTCAGCAGCCGAACCAGGCCGCGCGTCAGGACGACGGCGGCTGGGTAGCGCGGTTGTCGCAGACCGAGTACCTGTTGCTGGGCAGCCTGGCCGACGAAGGCGCACGGGTGGCTGCCGCAGAAGCCGAGTGGGTGCAGGATGCACAGCGTAACTACCTGCTGCCGCGCCAGGACAGCCATGCCTGGTTGCAGCTGTCAGGGGTGCATGGCAGTGCGGTGATGGCCAAGTTGTGCGGGGTGGATTTACGTGCCGAGGCGTTTCCGGTCGGGGCGGTAGCGCAGACTTCAGCGGCACGGATCAATGTGATTGTGGTGAATGTGGGCAGTGACGAGCGGCCGGCGTTGCAGTTGCTGTTCGATCGGGCATCGCTGGCTTACTTGCGCGAAGCGATGCTGGATGCCATGGATGAGTTCGATGGCGGTTTGATCGGGCTGGGTGAGTTCACCACATGATTTTCAGCGCCTGGGAGATCGAGCGCCGCCCGCGCGGCGCTTCGCAGCACAAGGCTGCTCCTACAACTATGTCGGGCCAATTATTTCTGTGAGATCTTCGCGCGAACGCCTTGGCGCAGGGCTTGAACAAGGCGGTCGAGCGCGCCAGCCACAGGCGTTACTGGCCCGAAACAAATGTAGGAGCAGCCTTGTGCTGCGAAGCGCCGCGCGGGCGGCGCTCGATCTCCCAGGCGCTGAAAATCTCATGTCGAACGAAAAAACTATACAGAAAAATTATTCTGTATAGATTTCTACAGCGACCTGCACTATACCTTGTACAAAGAACCTAATTTGTACAGGTATTGTGCATGTCCAGCTACCTGCAATCCTTCGCCGAACGCTTTGCCACGCTCGATACACACAACCTCGACTTGCTGAACGACCTGTACAGCGAGGACGTAGCATTTCGCGACCCTCTGCACCAGGTAACCGGCCTACCCGCACTGCGGGCTTATTTCGCCCAGTTGTACGCGAAGGTGCCCGAGTGCCATTACCGCTTCGAAGGCACCGACGAGCTGGAACCGGGCCACGGCTACATTCGCTGGACCTTGCAATATCGCCACCCGCAGCTGGCCCGTGGGCAACTGATCAGCCTGCAGGGGTGCAGCCACCTGCGCTGGCATGAGCGGGTGCACTTTCACCAGGATTACTTCGACGCCGGCGCGCTGCTGTACGAGCATGTGCCGGTCATGGGCAGCGCCATTCGCTGGCTCAAAGGCAGGCTGGCATGAGCCGTTGCTGGCTCACCGGTGCCAGCAGCGGCATTGGTGCTGCGCTGGCATTGCACTTGCTGGAGCAAGGCCATCAGGTGGCGTTGGGTGCACGCCACGCAGACAAGCTGACGGCACTGGCCGCGCAGTTCCCGGGGCAAGTACTGCTGACCGTGGGCGATATCGACCAGCCTGGGCAAGTGGCGCAGATGGCCGGGCAGATCGAGCGCGCCTGGGGCGCACTGGACCAGGTGATCCTCAATGCGGGCACCTGCGAGTACCTGGAGCCGGGGCACTTCGACCCGGCGCTGGTCGAGCGAGTGATACGTACCAACCTGACCGGCACCAGCCTTTGCCTGGCCGCCGCCCTACCGTTACTACGCCGCGGCCAGCAGCCACACCTGGTGGTGATGGGCAGTTCGGTCAGCTGGTTGGCGCTGCCGCGCGCCGGCGCCTATGGCGCGTCGAAGGCGGCATTGCGGTATCTGGTCGAGTCCCTGCGCATCGACCTGGCGGGCGAAGGTATCGATGTCACCCTGGTCAGTCCCGGCTTCGTCGACACCCCCCTCACCCGACGCAACGACTTCCCCATGCCCCAGCTATGGAGCGCCGAACGCGCCGCCACTCATATCATCGCGCGCCTGCCACGCCGGCCGCTGGAAATCGCCTTCCCCGCCACCTTCATACTGGTGCTGCGCCTGCTGGGCGCTTTGCCGGCGCGCTGGCGCCTCAAGCTGGGCCGCCATCTGGCTTGATCCTGGCGCCGATCTGGGCGCTCGCCTTGCCGCTGGCGTTGCGCTTCGCGGCAAGGTGCCGAGGCTGGCCTACAACTGCACCAAGCGCTCGCGCAAAAAGCTCACAAACCCCTGCACCGGCCGCGCCACCTGCCTGTGCTGCGGATACACCGCTGATAACTGCAAGGCAGGCGGCGTCCACTCTTCAAGCACATTCACCAGCCGCCCATCCGCCAACGCCTGCCCAACGATGAAGGTCGGCAGGTAGGTCACCCCCATCCCGGCGATAGCGGCATCCCTGAGCAACTCGCCGTTGTTCGCACGCATGCGCCCTGTCACCTGAATCGCCTGCGCCTTGCCGCCCTGGCGGAACTGCCATTGCACCTGTCGAGAATGACCATAGGGCAGGCAGTCGTGCCCGGCCAGATCCTCCGGTGTTAGCGGTACACCCCGCGCCTGCAGGTACGCCGGGCTCGCGCAATACACCCGCTCGACACTGGCAATACGCCGCGCAATCAGGCTGGAGTCCTCCAGCGCGCCAATCCGCAGCGCCAGGTCGTAGCCTTCGCCGATCAGGTCCACGGCACGATCACTGAGGTCCACCTCGACATCGACTTGCGGGTGCAATTGCAAAAACTCGGTCAACAGGCAGCCCAGGTGCGACATGGCGAACGACAGCGGTGCGCTCAACCGCAAGGTGCCGCGCAGGGCCTGGGCCTGGCCGCTGATGTCGTGTTCCACCTGCTGCACCTCGCCCAGCAGGCGCAGCGCCGACTGGTAGTAGTGCTGGCCCAGCGGCGTGGCGTCCAGGCGCCGGGTGGAACGGTTGAGCAGGCGTACGCCCAAGCGCTCTTCGAGCTGCATCAGGCGCCGGCTGACCGATTGCTTGGACATGCCCAGGCGGTCGGCGGCGGCGGTAAAACTGCCGGCCTCCAGGACCTGGGCAAAGATGCGCATGTCTTCGTAGGGGTTCATTGTCTCGCTCATGGTGACAGTAAAACGCTTTATAGCGGCTTTTTCCCGCCAGTGCATCTGCCTAACCTACGCACAAGTCGCAGCGATGGCCCAACAGGCCAGGCAAGACGCCCACTACCAACACTTGCATGGAAAAGGATTCGCTCATGAACATTGTCCACAAAACCCTTACCGCCTCCCTTCTGGCCCTGTCCGTTTCCAGCGCTTTCGCTGCTGGTAGCCCAGGTGTCGAGCAGCACACCCAGGCGTTTCTCGAAGCCCTGGAACAAGGCGGCGGCAAGCCTCTGGAACAACTCAGCCCGAAAGACGCCCGGGCAGTGCTGACGGGGGCCCAGGCTTCGGTCAAGGTCGACCTCTCCGGTATCGAAGTAAAGGAACGCACCGTCCAGGCCAGCGGCGAGTCGATCAAGCTGCAAGTGGTACGCCCGGCCAATGTGAAGGGTGACCTGCCAGTATTCATGTTCTTCCACGGCGGCGGTTGGGTGCTTGGCGACTTCCCGACCCACCAGCGGCTGATTCGCGACCTGGTGGTCGGCTCGGGTGCGGTGGCGGTCTATGTGGACTACACCCCGTCGCCGGAAGCGCACTACCCGACGGCGATCAACCAGGCCTACGCTGCGACCCGCTGGGTGGCCGAGCATGGCAAGGAGATCGGCGTGGACGGCAAGCGCCTGGCGGTGGCCGGCAACAGCGTCGGCGGCAACATGGCGGCAGTCGTGGCGCTGAAAGCCAAACAGGCCGGCACCCCTGCCCTGCGCTTCCAGCTGTTGCTGTGGCCGGTGACCGATGCCAGCTTCGAGACGGCATCGTACAAGCAGTTTGCCGAAGGGCACTTTCTGACCACCGGGATGATGAAGTGGTTCTGGGACAGCTACACCACCGATGCCAAGGCGCGGGAACAGATCTACGCCTCGCCGCTGCGGGCCAGCAGTGAACAGCTCAAGGGCTTGCCGCCAGCGCTGGTGCAAACGGCTGAGTTCGATGTGTTGCGTGATGAAGGCGAAGCGTATGCCCGCAAGTTGAACGCTGCTGGGGTAACCGTTACATCGGTGCGCTACAACGGCATGATCCACGACTACGGCCTGCTCAACCCGCTGAGCGAGGTACCGGCAGTGAAGGCGGCGATGCGCCAGGCGGCCGGTGAACTCAAAGTCCACCTTCAATAACCTTATCCACCCATGCAGCAGAGGCTGGAATGCCGTCAGGCAGGTCCGGCCTCTTCGCGGGTAAACCCGCGAAAGGGCCATCAGCTCAACATCAGGGTTCAAACCCTTCGACAATGATCACCTCGGCTTTAGCCACATCTTGGCGATGGCTGCACGCCTCCTGGTACAGCGCGGACCGATAACACGCCACCGCCTGCTCGTACGAATCGAACTCGATCACCACGCTACGCTGTGGGGTAGGCCGCCCTTCCATCGCCTCGCTGCGCCCGCCACGTGCCAGGAAGCGACCGCCGAATGCCTCGAAGGCTGCCGGCGCGCGTTGGGTGTACTGCTGGTACTGCTCGGGGTTGGTCACGTCCACATGGGCGATCCAGTAGGCCTTCATGCGCTGCTCTCCTGTTACGGCGATATTTGTGTATGATGGTATACCATAAAAATCACCCCACCACAGTGAGCGTGCAACATGGCATTCAACACCATCGAGGAGCTTCTCGAGGACTACCGGCAAGGCAAGATGGTCCTGCTGGTGGATGACGAGGACCGGGAAAACGAAGGCGACCTGCTGATCGCCGCCGAGCGTTGCGACGCCCAGGCCATCAACTTCATGGCCCGCGAAGCGCGTGGCCTGATCTGCCTGACCCTGACCGACGAACACTGCCAGCGCCTGGGCCTGGAGCAGATGGTACCGGCCAACGGCAGCGTGTTCAGCACGGCGTTCACCGTGTCGATCGAGGCGGCCACCGGCGTCACCACCGGCATTTCCGCCGCCGACCGGGCGCGCACCGTGGCGGCGGCCATGGCTGCCAACGCCCGCCCCGAAGACCTGGTGCAACCCGGCCACATCTTCCCCTTGCGCGCCCGCGAAGGCGGCGTGCTGACCCGCGCCGGCCACACCGAAGCAGGTTGCGACCTGGCGCGCCTGGCCGGCTTCAGCCCGGCGTCGGTAATCGTTGAGGTGCTGAATGACGACGGCACCATGGCCCGGCGCCCCGACCTGGAAGTGTTCGCCGCCCGGCATGGCATCAAGATCGGCACCATCGCCGACCTGATCCACTACCGCCTGAGCACCGAGCAGACCATCAAGCGCATCGGCGAGCGCGAGCTGCCGACCGTGCACGGCACCTTCCGTCTGGTCACCTATGAGGACCGCATTGAAGGTGGCGTGCACATGGCCATGGTCATGGGCGACATCCGCCGCGAGCAACCGACCCTGGTGCGGGTGCACGTCATCGACCCGTTGCGCGATCTGGTCGGTGCCGAATACGCAGGCCCCGCCAACTGGACACTGTGGGCGGCGCTACAGAAGGTGGCCGAGGAAGGCGCTGGCGTGGTGGTGATCCTGGCCAACCATGAATCCTCCCAAGCCTTGCTTGAGCGTATACCACAGCTGACACAGCCGGTAAGGCCGTACCAGCGTGGGCAGTCGAAGGTGTACTCCGAAGTAGGCACCGGGGCGCAGATCCTGCAGGACCTGGGTGTGGGCAAGCTGCGTCACCTGGGGCCACCACTGAAGTACGCCGGCCTGGCAGGGTATGAGCTGGAAGTGGTGCAGAGCATCCCGTTCGAGCCAGGCCTCCCGACCTGACACAGCCCCCTTGTAGGAGCGGCCCTTTCGCGGCACAAGGCCGCTCCTACAAAGGGTTGCGGCAGTTGGCAAAGGCCGGGGTGATGGCCGGTCGCCTCATACCCCTTGCCAAAAGTTTGGAATACCATAATATGATATCCCGTAGACCTTGAATCTGCAGGCCGGCACCTACAATTACAAACGGCCACCAAGACACTTTGTTTTAGCTGCTCCCCGAACACTGTTGGCGGGCGCACCACAAGCCCCGCCTCGAATAACAAAAGCAACGAGGGCGTAACCATGCTGTTGAGCAAACGTGTAACCGCAGTGCTGTCCGCCAGCCTGCTGACCCTGGCATGTCAGGCCGCCCAGGCCGCTGACAGCCTGAACTTCGTCAGCTGGGGCGGTACCACCCAGGACGCCCAGAAAGAAGCGTGGGCCGTACCCTTCACCAAAGCCACCGACATCAAGGTCGTGCAGGACGGCCCCACCGACTACGGCAAGCTCAAGGCCATGGTCGAAAGCGGCAACGTGCAATGGGACGTGGTCGATGTCGAAGCCGACTTTGCCCTGCGCGCCGCCAGCGAAGGCCTGCTGGAACCCCTCGACTTCACCCAGATCAAGCGCGACAAGATCGACCCGCGCTTCGTCTCCGACCATGGCGTCGGCTCGTTCTTCTTCTCCTTCGTACTGGGCTACAACGAAGGCAAGCTCGGTGCCAACAAGCCGGTGGACTGGACTGCACTGTTCGACACCAAGACCTACCCGGGTAAACGCGCCCTGTACAAATGGCCCAGCCCGGGCGTGCTGGAACTGGCCCTGCTGGCCGACGGCGTAGCGCCGGACAAGCTGTACCCGCTGGACCTGGACCGCTCCTTCAAGAAACTCGACACCATCAAGAAAGATATCGTCTGGTGGGGCGGTGGCGCCCAGTCGCAGCAGCTGCTGGCCTCGGGTGAAGCCTCGCTCGGCCAGTTCTGGAACGGCCGTGTCTATGCCCTGCAGCAAGACGGTGCACCGGTAGGTGTGAGCTGGAAACAGAACCTGGTCATGGCCGATTTCCTGGTCATCCCCAAAGGCGCAAAGAACAAGGACGCGGCCATGAAGTTTCTGGCCAACGCCAGCAGCGCCGAGGGCCAGGCCGAGTTCGCCAACAAGACCGCCTACGCCCCGGTCAACGTCGACAGCGTGGCCAAGCTGGACAAGGACCTTGCGCCCAACCTGCCAACTGCCTACGCCCAGGACCAGGTCACCCTCGACTTCGCCTACTGGGCCAAGAACGGTCAGGCCATCGCGGCCCGCTGGAATGAGTGGTTGGTCAAATGAAAGTCGCCATCAACGCCCTGCATAACGCGCAAGGTGCCCCCACGGGCACCGGCGCCCCCGGGACGGCCCCTCGCCGCGCCAGCATGAGCCAGCGCTGGAAGGGCAGCCGCAACCTGCTGCCGGCCCTGCTGTTCCTTGGCCTGTTCTTCTTCGCCCCACTGGTCGGCCTGTTGCTGCGCGGGGTGCTGGAGCCAACGCCGGGGCTGGGCAACTACGAGCAGCTGTTCGCCAACTCGGCCTACGCACGGGTGCTGTTCAACACCTTCTCGGTGGCCGGTGTGGTCACCCTGATCAGCGTGCTGCTGGGCTTCCCGCTGGCCTGGGCGATCACCCTGGTGCCCAAGGGCTGGGGCCGCTGGCTGCTGAACATCGTGCTGCTGTCGATGTGGACCAGCCTGCTGGCGCGCACCTACTCGTGGCTGGTGTTGCTGCAAAGCTCGGGTGTGATCAACAAGGCGTTGATGGCCATGGGTATCATCGATACCCCGCTGGAAATGGTGCACAACCTCACCGGCGTGGTAATCGGCATGAGCTACATCATGATCCCGTTCATCGTGCTGCCGCTGCAGGCCACCATGCACGCCATCGACCCGATGGTGCTGCAGGCCGGGTCCATCTGCGGCGCCAGCCCGTGGACCAACTTCTGGAAGGTGTTCCTGCCACTGTGCCGTTCGGGGCTGTTCTCCGGCGCGCTGATGGTGTTCGTGATGTCGCTCGGTTACTACGTCACCCCGGCACTGCTGGGCGGGGCGCAGAACATGATGCTGCCCGAATTCATCATCCAGCAGGTGCAGTCGTTCCTTAACTGGGGCCTGGCCAGCGCCGCTGCCGCACTGCTGGTGGCGATCACCCTGGTGCTCTTCTACCTGTACCTGAAGCTGCAGCCGGAATCCCCGGTTGGCAACGCGAGGTAAACCGCCATGCTCCTGTCTCCCAATGCCATGGGCCGCCCGCTGCGTACGGGCCTGTACCTGACCACCGGGGTCATTGCGGCCTTCCTGCTGCTGCCGGTGGTGTTCATCGTGTTGCTGTCGTTCGGCTCGTCCCAGTGGCTGGTGTTTCCGCCCCCGGGCTGGACCTTCAAGTGGTACGGCCAGTTCTTCTCCAACCCGGAGTGGATGGACGCCGCACTGGCCAGCCTGAAAGTGGCCGTGCTGACCACCGTCGCCGCCGTGCTGCTGGGCCTGCCCAGCGCATTCGCCCTGGTGCGTGGCCGCTTCCCCGGCCGCGAGCTGCTGTACGGGCTGTTCACCATGCCGATGATCGTGCCGCTGGTGATCATCGCCGTGGCGGTGTACGCACTGTTTCTCAAGCTCGGCTACACCGGCACGCTGTTCGCCTTCGTGGTCAGCCACGTGATCGTCGCCCTGCCCTTCACCATCATCTCGATCATCAACTCGCTGAAGCTGTTCGACCAGTCGATCGAGGATGCGGCGGTGATCTGCGGTGCCTCGCGCCTGCAGGCGATTTTCAAGGTCACCTTTCCGGCCATTCGCCCGGGGATGATCGCTGGCGGCCTGTTCGCCTTCCTGGTGTCGTGGGATGAGGTGGTGCTGAGTGTGATGATGGCCAGCCCCGACCTGCAGACCCTGCCGGTGAAGATGTGGACCACCCTGCGCCAGGACCTGAGCCCGGTCATCGCCGTGGCCTCGACCCTGCTGATCGGCCTGTCGCTGCTTGTCATGTTCATTGCCGCCGCCTTGCGCCGGCGCACCGAAACAAACGCCTGAGCGCGCGGAGAAAACAACAATGAGTGCAGTGATCAAAGACAACGCGCCAGGCAAGACCCTGGTCAGCCTGCGCGGCCTGAACAAGCACTACGGCGACTTCACCGCCGTGGACAACCTCGACCTGGAAATCCAGGACGGCGAGTTCCTGACCTTCCTCGGTTCCAGCGGCTCGGGCAAATCCACCACCCTGTCGATGCTGGCCGGCTTCGAAACCCCCAGCAGCGGCGAAATCCTGGTCGATGGCCAGTCGCTGGTGAATGTACCACCGCACAAGCGTGACATCGGCATGGTGTTCCAGCGTTATTCGCTGTTCCCACACCTGAACGTGCGCGACAACATCGCCTTCCCGCTGGCCATCCGCAAGCTGAGCGCCAGCGAGACCAAAAAGCGGGTCGACGCCATGCTCAAGCTGGTACAGCTGGAGCAGTTCGCCCACCGCAAGCCGTCGCAGATGTCTGGCGGGCAACAGCAGCGCGTGGCGATTGCCCGGGCACTGGTGTACGAACCACGCATCCTGCTGATGGACGAGCCGCTCGGCGCGCTGGACAAGAAACTGCGCGAAGACCTGCAGGACGAACTGCGCCAACTGCACCGCCGGCTGGGTATCACCATTGTCTACGTCACCCATGACCAGGAGGAAGCCATGCGCCTGTCGCAGCGCATCGCCATCTTCAGCCATGGCAAGATCGTCGGCCTGGGCACCGGTTACGACCTGTACCAGAACCCACCGAATGCCTTTGTCGCCTCATTCCTGGGCAACTCCAACTTCCTGCGCATCAAGGCCAGCAGCAATGGCGCCGGCAGCTTCGAGGGCCAACCAGTGGCCATTCGCCTGACCCCGGGCCTGGCCGCCTCGCAAGATGCACTGATCATGGTGCGCCCGGAAAAAGCCCTGGCCCTGACCGCCGAACAGGCTGCGCGCGAGCCGCTGCCGGCGGGCTGGAACGAGGTCAGTGCCAAGGTTGGCGAAGTGCTGTTCCTGGGTGAAAGCCAGACCTGCCATGTGGTGACTGCAGGGGGTACCGAGCTGACGGTGAAGGCACTGTCGGCCGCGGGCATGCCGATGCAGCCGGGCGACAGCGTGAAAGTGCGCTGGGCGGTGGCGGATGCGTGCATCTATACCGAGTGGGCCGAGAGTGACCTGAGCAAATCCGCCGGGGCGCATTGAGATAACCGGGGCCGCTTTGCGGCCCTATCGCGACGCAAGGCCGCTCCCACAAGGAATCGCGGTCGCCTGTGGGAGCGGCCTTGTGTCGCGAATGGAGGGCAGAGCCCTCCCCTACGGACTGTCACATTATCATCACGCCACTGTCGTAATCTGCCGGCCAACTCTATGCCACAGGGCCACCCGGCATGCCCCGCCTGCTTGTATTGCTGCTCACCCTGATCCCGTTTGCGACCTTGGCCGAGCCCATGCACATGCGTGCGCAAGGCTCCAACACCATCGGCGCGGCCTTGCTGCCAGCGCTGGTGCAGGGGCAATTGCGCGCGCAGCAAGCCACCGCCATCGAGCAGCAACCCGGCAAGCGGGCCAACGAGACCGTGATCACCGCACGCGATGCACATGGCCAATCCGTGCGCATCGACATCGCCGCCCACGGGTCCAGCACCGGCTTCGCCGCCCTCGGCCGTGGCGACGCCGACCTGGCAGCTGCCTCGCGGCCGATCAACGACAGCGAGGTGCGCCAGCTTCAGGCCCTTGGCGACCTGCGTGCTGCCAGCGCCGAGCAAGTGATCGGGCTGGACGGTGTCGCGGTCATCGTCCACCCCGACAACCCGCTACCTCGGTTGAACACGCAGCAACTGGCGCAGATTTTCTCCGGGCAGATCCAACGCTGGGAGCAATTGGGCATTGCTGGCGGCGCCATCCACCTGTACGCCCGTGACGACCGCTCCGGCACCTTCGAGACGTTCAAGGCGCTGGTGCTAGAGCCCCAGCACAACGAGCTATCAGCCAAGGCCCGGCGTTTCGAGTCCAGTGACGAACTGGCCGCGCAGGTGGCCACCGACCGCAAGGCCATCGGCTTCAGCAGCCTGGCTGCGGTGCACGGGGCCAAGGTGCTGGCGGTAGCCGAAGGTGACGCACCGGCCATGCTGCCGGAGCGCGCGCTGGTAGCCAGTGAAGATTACCCGCTGTCACGGCGCCTGTACTTCTACTTGCCGGCCAACCCCAAGCCACAGGCCAGGGCCCTGGCCGACTTTGCCCAGAGCCCGGCCGGCCAGGCGATCGTCGCCCAGCAGGGCTTTGTTTCGCAGCAGATCAAGGCCCTGGCAGTAGCGCCCCTGGCCGACATGCCGCCGCGCTACCGCACCCTGGCCCAGCGGGCGCAACGGCTGAGCGTGAACTTCCGTTTCCAGGAAGGCAGCGCCAGCCTCGACAACAAGGCCCTGCGCGACGTGCAGCGGGTGGCCGAGTACCTGCGCCAGGCTGGCAAGCTGCAGAGCAAAGCGGTGCTGGTAGGGTTTGGCGACCCCAAGGAAACGCCTGGCCGCGCCGCCCTGCTCTCGCGCCTTCGGGCCCAGGCAGTGCGCCGCGAGCTGGCGCGCGATGGCGTGGAGTTGCTGGAAGTGACGGGTATGGGCGATGAACTGCCGGTGGCCGGCAATGAGCTGGAGCAAGGGCGACTGCGCAATCGGCGGGTCGAGGTGTGGGTGTATTGAATTGATGCAGGGGGCTCTGGCAAAGAAATGTAACAGCTCCCCATTCGGTATCTCCTGCAATCGGGTCTAGGCTCAAATTCATGTGATACCGGGCCCCTCTGACGGCTGCCAAGCCGCCATGTCGGATCACTGTTGCCATGCAACGTCGACATTCAAGGAGGGGCTCATGACAGCTCTGCAAGCATTCCTCACCACCCCTGTACTCGGTACCAACGCCTGGTTGTGGCTGGTGTTCATGGCCATCGTCATCGGTTTGCTGGTGCTCGACCTGGGCGTGCTGCACCGCCACGACCGGGAAATCGAAATGCGCGAAAGCCTGCTGCTGTACACGGGCTACTTCAGCGTTGGCGTGTTGTTCGGCGCCGGGGTCTGGTACCAGCTGGGCGCCCAGTCGGCGCTGGAGTTCTACACCGGTTTCCTGGTCGAGCAGTCGCTGTCGATGGACAACGTGTTCGTCATGGCGATGATCTTCAGCTACTTTGCCATCCCCCGACGCTACCAGCATCGTGTGCTGTTCTGGGGCATCCTGGGGGTGGTGTTCCTGCGGGCGATCATGATTGGCGTGGGCGCCGCGCTGGTGCAGAACTTTGCCTGGGTGCTGTATATCTTCGGTGCCTTCCTGCTGTTTACCGGGGTGAAGATGGCGCTATCGAAGGAAGACAGCCACCCTGATCTGGCCAACAACCCGATCCTCAAGTTCGTTCGCCGGCACATGCGGGTCACCGACCAGATCCACGGTTCGCACTTCTTCGTACACCAGACCCCGGCCGGCCACAGCAAGGCGCTGCGCTATGCCACCCCGTTGTTCCTGGCACTGGTGCTGATCGAGTTGGCCGACCTGGTGTTTGCCGTCGACAGCGTGCCCGCAATCTTCGCCATTACCCAGGACCCCTTCATTGTCTACACCTCGAACATCTTTGCCATTCTTGGGCTGCGTTCGTTGTACTTCGCGCTGTCGGCGTTGATGCACCGGTTTGTTTACCTCAAGTATGCGTTGGCGCTGGTGCTTATCTTTATTGGTTGCAAGATTTTCTATCACGGCATGGTGGGCAAGGTGCCGGCGCTGCTGTCGTTGGGGGTGACGTTCGGGTTGTTGCTGGGTGGGGTGGTGGTTTCGTTGGTCAAGACGCGGGGGGGAAAATTGGTAGTCGAAAACAGCCAACAGCTTCAAGTTCCAGATGGGGAAGACGAGGCTGTAAAAAAGCAAGAAGACCCGCAAATGCGGGTGTGAGCCTAATCATTACGTAACCAATCAATGACCAGAGCAGCGATAAAGATAAGGCACAGCGCTTTGAATTCGCACGTTGATGGTAAGGCCTGAAAACCAGTAGAGAACCCCGCACAAGGCAGTTGCTACAGCTCCTCTCCCAGGCGTCAGGTACGCCGCCTGCCACGCTCTACCCCTCAGAGCACACGGCTTCCCAATACTTCATTTACTTCAAAGCACTCACCATTCACTCATCCCTCCACCCTGCCACATCGCGTCGTGGAAAAATCACATCCACTTACAGATTTCAGAAGTTTCTGATGTTTTCTTAAACTGCCCAACACCTTGTTTGTTTAGCCATTCGACTTCCGACTTTAAAGTGGTCCTCATTACCTTGAGCTTGCCTGAGCTCTGAGTCTTAGCCGGCTGACAAGGACTACTCATGCCTAGCCAATCTGATTTGCGTTACAGCCTCCAGCCGCTGGTTGGCGAAGCTGAATTCGAAGTGGTGTCGTTCGAACTCCGAGAAGGGATCAGCACACCTTTCGAACTGGAGCTGAAGTTGATCAGCTTCGAAAACGATATCGATTTCGGCCACCTGCTCGACAAACCCGTGCTCTTCACCATCTGGGAAGCGGAACGCCCGGTGCGTTACGTGCACGGTCTGGTCAGTCGTTTCAGCCAGGCGGAAAGTGGCTTCTACCGCACCTACTATGACGCGCTGATCGAGCCCCAGCTGGCCCGCGCCAACCTGCGTTCGAACTGGCGCATCTTCCAGCACAAGACCGTGCCGCAAATTCTTGAGCTGATGCTCCAGCGCCAAGGTATCAACCAGTACGAACTGCGCGCCAGCATGGACCATCAGGTCCGCGAGTTCTGCGTTCAGGCCGGCGAGACGGACCTGGCGTTCATCGCCCGCCTGGCGGCTGAAGAAGGCTTCGTCTACCGCTTCGCGCACAGTGAAAAGCTGCACAAGCTGATCATCACGGATCGGCTGCAGTCCTTCGGCCTGATCAGCCATGGTGCCATCAAGGCCGAAGATGAAGACGAAGGCTTCTACGATGACAACGAGCCTGTAGGCCCTGACAGCGTGCTGTACCACGCCGACAGCGGCGGCGATCAAGCCACGCCTTGCCTTCGCCGCTTGCGCTACAGCGAGCAGGTGCGTACTGCCCGCCAAGTGCAGCGCGACTACACCTTTACCAACCCTGCCTACCGCCAGGAGCACAGAGCCGCCGGGCCCTTCCTGGACCATCAGTCCAAAGAGTACGAATACTTCGAATACCCAGGCCGCTATAAACGCGATGCCGTGGGCAAGCCGTTCACTGAAAACCGCATCACAGCGCTGCGCCATGATGTACGTATTGCCGAGGTCCAGGGCGATGACGTGCGCCTACAGCCTGGTCTTAGCTTCACCCTGACCGGCCATCCGCGTAAAGACCTCAATGCGCACTGGCGGGTGAACACGGTCATCCATAAAGGCACCCAGTTCACCAGCCTGCAGGAAGAAGCCGCCGACGTCGATGCAAGCACGCGCTACGAGCAGACCGCCGTGCTGGTCCCCGGTCGGACCGAATGGCGCCCTGCGCCATTGGAAAAACCGCGAATCGACGGCCCACACATGGCCACCGTCGTCGGCCCACCGGGCGAAGAGATCTATTGCGATGAATGGGGCCGGGTAAAAGTCAGTTTCCCCTGGGACCGCGAAAGCCAGAACAACGAGTTCAGTTCCTGCTGGCTGCGCGTATCTCAAAGCTGGGCCGGTGGCAGCTGGGGCTCGATGGCCATCCCGCGCATCGGCCAGGACGTGATCATCCAGTACGTCAATGGTGACCCCGACCAGCCGATGATCACCGGGCGCACCTACTGCGGTGACCAACTGCCGCCCTACGACCTGCCCGATCACAAAACGCGCATGACCATCAAGAGCCAGACCCACAAGGGCGATGGATTTAACGAGCTGCGGTTCGAGGATGAGTTGGGCAAGGAGGAGGTGTTCGTTCACGCCCAGAAAGATCAGAACACCTTGGTCAATAACAACCAGTCCCTCTCCGTGGGCGTCGATCGTACACACCAGATTGGCCAGGACGAATCGGTCGCCATCGGCCGCAACCGACTGCGCGCCGTAAAAGCCAACGACACCTTGAAAGTAGGTGGCGGCAAGAACGACCTCATCGCGGGCGACTACGAAGTCGAAGCAGGCAACACCCTGCGCCTCAAGTGCGGCAAGACCCTGATCGAGATGCAGGCCAATGGCACGCTCAACATCACCTGCGAGACCTTCAACCTTACTGGCCAGCAGAGCGGCCAGATCAACACACCTGCTGCGAAGCTCGACCTCAATCCTGAAGGCGGAGCCGCGGCTATCACCGCGAATGGCCGCGACAGCGGTGCACTCAAGGCCGATGTAGATGGGCACTTTGAGTAGCGAATCACACGTACTGGCACCTGATTAGTTCCTGAAAGGACTCCCACAATGACTGAATACCTGACTCACGACCTGATCCTTGACCTAGGTGAGGAACTACCCGAAGACCTGACGCTGAACATGCTGCGCTTTCGTGCCCGAGACACCACATTGGTGATGGCTCGTAGCCCCGTCGCCAATGACAAGACGTTGGACGACGCCGTCGAAGACCAACTGCGAATACTGCGTGAAAAGTCCAAGGCAATAATCATCACGCCTGCAAAGATCGCGCATTTGGGTGCTGATGATCATCCGGTTGAAGCCCGCGAGATGGCCATTGAATTCCTGGTGGGCGCCAGGACTCACTTCCAGCTCCAAGTAGCCTGCCTGATTCCAAGTCAGCATCGCCTACTGGTACTCAATTACAGCAAGCCAGGCCCACTGAGCACCGATGACATCAAGCACTGGCGCGCAATTAAGCAAAAGCTTCGATTCAACTAAGGCCCTAGCCTGGGCAAAACAACACCTTCCCCATCGCTTGGAGTTACCCACCCATGGCGCAGATCGTTCACGCCGCCCGCATGGGCGACGAAATACTGCATCCCTCCCTCTGGGCTGAAATAATCAGCGCGGTCGCCGAGGCCGCTATTTATGCCGCAGCCACTGCAGCCGCAGCGACCGCCATAAGTTTTGCCGTTTTCGGCACTGTCGCCACTGCCGGCACAGGAGGTATCGTCATCGGTATTGTCGTGGGGGCGGCGATCGGTGCGTTGAGCACTCTCTCCGTTGATGACAACCAATCTATCGGCGATGCCATCTCCAGTTTTTGCGACAATCTAGGTAACAGCGTGCAAGGACCCACGCCCTTCGGAAAGATCGAAAGCGGATCAGATAAGGTATTCATCAACAGTAAGCCTGCTGCACGGGCCGCTGGAATAACTGGGCCACCTGGCGGAGGAGCAGCCGATGGCGGGCAGGTAGAACCCTCAATTCTGGAGAACGTGGGTTCCATGGCCATGGCAGCGGTGCCCTACCTAGTCCCGTTTGTGGGACTAGGCATGGCGATCCGCGATATCTTCCAGCCACCCGTCACCACACCAAAGGACGCTGGCGCGCAAGACAAAAGCAAGGATCAGATCTCATGCAGCCGCCATCCGCCCATGCCCGAAACCTATATCGCGCAAGGGTCAGACAAAGTATTCATCCAAGGTCAACCTGCTGCGCGCTCAGGTGACAAGACCACCTGTGATGCCACGATTGATGTGAATGAAAACGTCTCACCGAATGTGCGCATTGGTGGAGGCACAGCGACAGTACGGGATATTCGCAATGGCAAGAGCAAGATTGCGATGTTCACGGGAATCATTGCGGGGATACTCATCTCCCGAAGGTTTGGGCGCACCAAAGGATGCACAGTAGGGAATCCGGTTGCCGTTGCGACGGGGAGCAAGCTGCAGGAGGGCCCGGAGGACATCGATTTCAGCCTCCCAGGTTTGCTGGGCATCCAATGGGCGCGGCGCTACGACAGCAAAGACATGCGTGCTGAAGGCCTATTCGGGATGGGCTGGAGTATTCCCTATGAGGTGGAGTTAGCTCGCGTTCCACATCCACAAGGCGGAGAGCTATGGATCTACATCGACAACGCCGGTAACCGACTGGAACTGGGACGCATCAGTGCCGGTGACGCTTTCGTCAGTGTAGTGGACGGCTTGGCCTTCTTTCAGCTGGAGGACGGTCAGACCGTTGTCGAAGATATCAATGAAGGGCTTTATCGGGTCTTCGATACCGACCCGCTGAACCCGAAACGCTCACGGCTGATCAGGCTCGGCGACCGCAACCTCAATTGCATAGACCTGCTGTACGACGAACAAGGGCGCCTGAAAGCCCTCTATGACAACTACGGCCAAACGGTCGTGCAGCTTCATTATGACGCCAGGCATTCCCGACGGGTCAGAGACATATCGCGGGTGTTCCTGAAGGGCGGCGGAACACCGACTGTAGAACACAGCGAACTGCTGGTTAGCTATCGCTACACCGACAGCGGGCAACTGCACGAGGTACTGGATGCGACGGAGCAACGGGTCCGCCGCTTCACTTACACCCCCGAGGGCTATCTCAATAGCCATCAACTGGCTAGCGGTGCTGTCCGTGAATACGAATGGGCTCGCTTCGACACTCCCTCAAAGCGCCCTACTCCCAAGCGCTTAGACGGTACGCCCTACCGCTTGCCACCGCTGCTGGAACCCCAACCCGATCACGAGTGGCGGGTGATTCGCCACTGGGGCAGCGATGGAGAAGAGTACCGGTTCGAGTACAACCTGGAAGACGGCGAAACCCTCGTCACGGACAACCTCAACCGTCGTGATCACTACTACTGGGGCCCACTGTACGAGGTCTACAAACACATCGACCCTGTGGGCAACTGCTGGCAGGCGGAAGTTATCGCGGGGCAGCTAATCAAGCGCATCGACCCACAAGGAGGCGAATGGCGCTACAGCTATGATGATATCGGTCGCCTGATCGAAACCCGCGACCCCCTCGGCCGCAGCGAACACATCAAATACTTGCGACATTGGGCATTGCCGGTCCAGGTCACCGATACAGGCGGGCGGACTCGGCAATACGGCTATGACAACCACGGCAACCTGCTTTGGCAGCAGGACCCGCTGGGCCGCAAAACACACTATCAGTACAACCCGGAAGGCCGCGTTACCCAGGTCACCGATGCCCTCGAAAAGAACAAGTACCTGAGCTGGAACACCTGCGGTCAGTTGCTCAGCTACCGCGACTGCAGCAATGCCCAGACGCTATATCACTACGACGCCCATGGCCGCTTGCGCGAAAGCATCAACGCCCGGGGCGAACATACCCACTTTCGCTATGACGCACGTGGTTATCTGGTAGAAAGCGAACGCCCGGACGGTCGCATCGATCGCTATGAAATTGACGTCGCTGGTCAACTGACGCGCTACATCGACCCTGCGCAAAAAAGCCTGCAGTTCCGCTACAACCGCAGCGGCCGGTTAGTCGAGCGTACGGACGCCATGGGTTACAGCGTCAAGTTCCGCTACGACGCCTATGGTCGGTTACTGCAACTCACCAACGAGAATGGCGAGTCATACCGCTTCGGTTGGGATGAACTGGACCGGCTGGTCGCGCAACAGGACCTGGATGGCAGTGGCCGCCTCTATGCCTACAACGTGCTGGATGAGGTCACTGGCCTTACCCATGTGCCCTCGCCTGACGAACAGCCGCCATTGTCCGACAACGCTCCGCCGACACGCACGACCGCCATCCGCCATGACTTCGAGCGCGACGCAATCGGCCGTCTTCTCAGCAAGCGCACTGAAGATGGCACCACCGACTACCGCTACGACGCTGCCGACAATCTGCTGTCCATCACCTTCACGGACAACAAAGGAGAACAACAGCAACTCGACTACACCTACGACGCCAACGGGCAATTGCTCAGCGAAACCAACAGCGCGGGCTTGCTGCAGTATCGCTATGACGAGCTGGGCAACCTGCAGACGCTGGTCCTGCCCGACCAGCGTGAGCTCAACCACCTTTACTACGGCAGCGGACACCTGCACCAGATCAACCTCAACGGCCGGGTCATCAGTGATTTCGAGCGCGATGCGGTGCATGACGAAGTCCTGCGCACTCAAGGCAAGCTGGTCACGCGCACGCACTACGACAACAGCGGTCGCCTGGCCGGCAAGGCCATCCATTACCGCGACGCCCCTGTTGAAGTGCTGCCGCTGCTGGACAAGGCCTATCGCTACGATGCCAGCGACAACCTGGTTGCCGAGGTACTGACCCAGACCCAGCGCCGTGGCATGACCAACGCTGCCAACGATGAGAGCGCGCATCTCGAACGGATCATCGGGTGCTTCAATGACCTGCCACACACCGGCAAGAGCTACTCGGGACGCAACCGTTACGGCTACGACCTCAACGAGCAACTGCAAACCGTCCAACAGTCGCGCCCCCACTGGCAAGCCACGCAGGTCGAGGATTTCAAGTATGACAAGGCCGGTAACCTGTTCGACGGGCCCAAGCTCAATGGCCTGATCAAGCACAACCGGGTGTTGGTGTATCAGGACAAGCGCTACCGCTATGACCGCTTTGGGCGGCTGTGCGAGAAGCGGATCGGCAGCAACTGGGTGCAGTATTTCGAGTATGACGCCGAGCAGCGGCTGGTTTGCGTGGAGCAGTACCGCAGTGGCGAGCGGGAGCGTGTGGTGTTCGCCTATGACCCGTTGGGGAGGCGGATAAGCAAGGAGGTTTATCAGAAGGATTACCCAGAGCCGCACCGGCGGGTGTTGTTCCACTGGCAAGGGCTGCGCTTGCTTCAAGAGGTGCAGAGTGGTTTGGCCAGCTTGTATGTGTATGCCACTCCGAATAGCTATGAACCGCTAGCACGCATCGACGGTAGACCGGGTCGCGAGGCAATTCACTATTTCCACACCAACTTGGCAGGCCTGCCAGAGCAGCTGACTGACGCTGATGGCAATGCAATCTGGCGCAGCGACTACCAGGGATGGGGGAAGACGCGGGAGGAGTGGCGCAGTCCATGTCAGGCGAGAGAGCAGAACCTACGGTATCAAGGGCAGAGTCTTGATCGAGAAACGGGACTGCACTACAACACTTTTAGATTTTATGATCCAGATATAGCTCGATTTATACAGACAGATCCGATAGGACTAGCGGGCGGCACAAACCTATACTTATACGCATCAAACGGTCTCACTTGGATCGATCCATGGGGGTGGAATAAGAACAATCACAGCTCTATCGGGGACTGGGTATTGTACGACATAATTGACCCGGTGGGTGGTCATGCCAAAACTGGCATCGGCAAAGCAGAAGATGTCATGGCTAATGGGGCAAATAGAAGAGCTCATGCAAGCGCAAGGAAAGTGCGAAAAGACCCTACCTTCGAGAATGCATACGCGAAAATCATCAGCACGCACCAAAGCATCACCAAGGGCGAAATGAAAGAAATTGAAGCAGAAAGAGTTCGCACCCTTAGAAATCAGGGGCTTGCGTTACCGCACAACAAAGAGCGAGATAACCGCTACAATCCTAAACCGTGCCCTTAGTTGAACCAAAATCTGAACAACCCCAGAGGACAACCATGCCAAACTCGATAAAATGCATTATCTCCAATGAGGCACCATGCATTAACGATTTAATCAACATCAAGGACATTACTGACCGAATCAATCAATACATAGCAAAAATGCGACCAACTATAAACACTGAACAGCTTAATGGGTGGAATATTTTAATCTCCGCAACCATTAGAACCACTGATAAGATTGGCATTTACAAGCGCACAACAAGATACCCATCTGACAACGAATTTGAAATCTCAATCTCTATCCCAGCCCCCAGCCTTGAAAACGCATTATATGGCCTACCCCCAAAGGAGCTCGGTTACTTCCTAGCTATAGACGAGAAAAAATTTATAGCAATTACACCTCAATACTCAAATTACAAAAGCCTTGACGAGTTCATCACAGACAGCATCGAACTAGCAATACGAAAAACATTTGAAACCGGCATAACATGTCACGGCGTCAAAATTCAATTTGAGGAATAAGATTAAAATCTGTTTTGCCACGCGACCCGGCACCTCGAGTACGGCAAGATCTTCGTCATCGATAGCCTTGGCCAACATCCTTCGTTGTTATTGGAGGGCGATGTACGAGGTGTACAAATACATCGCCCTTTCGGCAATTGCTGGCAAGAGGAGACCGTCGCCGGCCAACTGCTGAAAAGCATCGACCCACAAGGGGGCGAATGGCGCTACAGCTACGATGATATCGGTCGCCTGATCGAAACCCGCGACGCCCTCGGCCGCAGCGAACACATCAAATACTTGCGACATTGGGCATTGCCGGTCCAGGTCACCGATACAGGCGGGCGGACTCGGCAATACGGCTACGACAACCACGGCAACCTGCTTTGGCAGCAGGACCCGCTGGGCCGCAAAACACACTATCAGTACAACCCGGAAGGCCGCGTTACCCAGATCACCGATGTCCTCGAAAAGAACAAGTACCTGAGCTGGAACACCTGCGGTCAGTTGCTCAGCTACCGCGACTGCAGCAATGCCCAGACGCTGTATCACTACGACGCCCATGGCCGCTTGCGCGAAAGCATCAACGCCCGGGGCGAACATACCCACTTCCGCTATGACGCACGTGGTTATCTGGTAGAAAGCGAACGCCCGGACGGTCGCATCGATCGCTATGAAATTGACGTCGCTGGTCAACTGACGCGCTACATCGACCCTGCGCAAAAAAGCCTGCAGTTCCGTTACAACCGCAGCGGCCGGTTAGTCGAGCGTACGGACGCCATGGGTTACAGCGTCAAGTTCCGCTACGACGCCTATGGTCGGTTACTGCAACTCACCAACGAGAATGGCGAGTCATACCGCTTCGGTTGGGATGAACTGGACCGGCTGGTCGCGCAACAGGACCTGGATGGCAGTGGCCGCCTCTATGCCTACAACTTGCTGGATGAGGTCACTCGTCTTACCCATGTGCCCTCGCCTGACGAACAGCCGCCCCTGTCCGACAACGCTCCGCCGACACGCACGACCGCCATCCGCCATGACTTCGAGCGCGACGCAATCGGCCGTCTTCTCAGCAAGCGCACTGAAGATGGCACCACCGACTACCGCTACGACGCTGCCGACAATCTCCTGTCCATCACCTTCACGGACAACAAAGGAGAACAACAGCAACTCGACTACACCTACGACGCCAACGAGCAATTGCTCAGCGAAACCAACAGCGCGGGCCTGCTGCAGTACCGCTATGACGAGCTGGGCAACCTGCAGACGCTGGTCCTGCCCGACCAGCGCGAACTCAACCACCTGTACTACGGCAGCGGGCACCTGCACCAGATCAACCTCAACGGCCGGGTCATCAGTGATTTCGAGCGCGATGCGGTGCATGACGAAGTCCTGCGCACTCAAGGCAAGCTGGTCACGCGCACGCACTACGACAACAGCGGTCGCCTGGCCGGCAAGGCCATCCATTACCGCGATGCCTCTGTTGAAGTGCTGCCGCTGCTGGACAAGGCCTATCGCTACGATGCCAGCGACAACCTGATTGCCGAGGTACTGACCCAGACCCAGCGTCGTGGCATGACCAACGCTGCCAATGATGAGAGCGCGCATCTCGAACGGTTCATGGAGCGCTTACCTTTGGTCGACCATGCCCGCAGGGCACCATCCGCGGACTGGAACATGAGCTCGACGTTACGCGGTTCGAGCGCAACGCCGGCATCGACACGCACCTGCCCGTTGGCAACAACCGCAGCGAACGCGTAGACCACAACGAAACCATTTCCATTGGTGACCCCCGTACCGAAGACGTTGGCAAGAACGAAACCATCAGCATCGGCGCCAACCGCAGTGTGACCATCGGTGCGAACAAGACCGAAACCATCGTGCTTGCCAAGGCGGAGACGATCGGACTGGCGAAGGCGTTGACCATTGGGGCGGGGTATCAGGTCAGTGTCGGCGCGGTCATGAACACGACGGTTGGCCTCAGCCAAAGCGAACAGGTCGGCATCCACAAGTCCGTGATCGTCGGCAACCGCTTCAACATCACCGCAGGCGACGAGCTGAGTATCACGGTGGGCAAATCCACGTTGGTCATGAAGTCCGATGGGACCACCTTGCCAAAGATGGGCAAAGCACTCAGCTACGTATTTGAGGCGTGCAATTCCACGGTAGCAGCGCTTCGTAGTCTTCAACTGAAGACGCATGCGGCAGGCATTCCAGTGCGTGGCGCAGCCACGCACAGGGCTCTTGACCGTTGGCTTTGGCGGTTTCGACCAGACTGTAAAGTTGTGCGCTGGCTGTAGCGCCTTTGGGCGTGTCACTGAAAAGCCAGTTCTTTCTGCCAATGACAAACGGCCGGATGGCACGTTCGGCTGTGTTGTTGTGGATAGGCAAGTAGCGGTGCTCAACGTAGCGTTCCAACTTGCTCCAGTTGCTGGCCAGATAGCTGATGGCTTTACCCAACGCATTCTGGGTCGTGAACTGTGGCTGCGTTTTCTCTATCCAGTTTTTCAACTGGGCCAGCACCGGTTGGCTACGCGCCTGGCGGGTCAGCTTGCGATCTTCATCGCTGCCGTCCTTAAGGTCGCGCTCGATACCATAAAGCTTGTTGATCAAATTCAGTGCGATGTCTGCCCGCCCGGTTTTGCCCTTGGGTTGCACTTTCTGTGCTTCAACGAACTTGCGCCGTGCGTGCGCCCAGCAGCCCAATCGCTCCACGCCGTCCTATGCGGCCAGCGCGTTGTAACCGGCGTAGTCGTAGGTCATGACATAGCCGCGGTAATCTCCTGAAACCATTAGTTCCTCCGGCGTCGGAATATCCTTACACAAAGCTCATAAAGCTAAACAACTCCACGAAAAACAAAGCCATGGTGGTTTACCAAGAAAAATCCTTCAAATTATTTCGTCGCTTGCATTTCCGTTCGGCAACCCCTAACACTAACCTCATCACCCGATGGAGATTAACCATGTCCCGCCTCGCCGAGTTCCGCGCCCTCGAACGACTACTCGCGACCAAAAAGTCCGAACTCTCATTCATAAAAATCGACCCGCGCCTCATCCGCGAATTCGAATTCGAAAGCAAACTCCACAACCTGCTTGCCGAATATCAGTTCAATCTATCGAACATACTGGCCATCATCGAGAGTGAAATCGCGAACCAGGATTACGGTGTCTATCAACAACCGCCCCCTGTCGTATCGCCCGCACGTTACAGGGCTCGGCAAAGCAAATACTACATAAACCCTCATACCGGGGAGGAAGTAGAAGCAAAAAGCACCCTGCACAAAACCGTAAGGTTGTGGATCAAGCAGTATGGCCGTGCCGAGGTCGAAAGCTGGGCAACTGCATGGTCGGTGTGCACCCACAAACCTGGCCTGTAGCCATGCTGTGCAGCACAGCCTGCCCTTCCCTGCTTGGACTGCGCCCATCAAGCAACAAGGGTGAAAGCCTTCTACCCTTTAATGACGTGAATCCCTGCCGCGCCCACAGGGCAACGCAACCGTTCGGTAACCGAACAGTAGCCCGTCTCTCGAATTGACGCTGCCGCCTTCACTGCGCACCATGCACCGGCCTTGCGTGCCCCCTGCCTTGGACTTGGTCACGCACCTGTAGTACCGCAGCTGAATACAATTTCAAGAAACGAGCAGTTTATGAACCACACCAAGACCACCCCCGCCGCGCCCCGGATGCACCAGGGTTCGATTGGCGACAAGCTTCGCGGCGCCTTCGGCGTCGGCAAGACCCGTTGGGGCATGCTTGCCCTGGTGTTCTTCGCCACCACCCTGAACTACATCGACCGCGCCGCCCTTGGCATCATGCAGCCCGTGCTGGCCAAGGAGATGAGCTGGACGGCGATGGACTACGCCAACATCAACTTCTGGTTCCAGGTCGGCTATGCCATCGGCTTTCTGCTGCAGGGCCGGCTGATCGACAAGGTTGGGGTTAAACGCGCCTTCTTCTTCGCCGTACTGCTGTGGAGCCTGGCCACTGGCGCCCATGGCCTGGCCACTTCAGCGGCGGGCTTCATGGTCTGCCGTTTCATCCTGGGCCTGACCGAGGCCGCCAACTACCCGGCCTGTGTGAAGACCGTGCGGTTGTGGTTCCCGGCGGGTGAGCGGGCCATCGCTACCGGCCTGTTCAACGCCGGCACCAACGTCGGCGCCATGGTCACCCCGGCCCTGCTGCCGCTGATCCTCGCCGTGTGGGGCTGGCAGGCCGCGTTCATCGCCATGGGCTGCCTGGGCCTGGTGTGGGTGGTGTTGTGGGTGCTGAAGTACTACAACCCTGAAGACCACCCCAGCGTGCGCCAGAGCGAGGTGCAGTACATCCAGCAGGACGATGAACCCGAGCCTACCCGCGTGCCGTTCAGCCGTATCCTGCGCCTGCGTGGCACCTGGGCGTTTGCGGTGGCCTATGCGATCACTGCGCCGGTATTCTGGTTCTACCTGTACTGGCTGCCGCCGTTTCTGAACCAGCAATACAGCCTGGGCATCAATGTGACCCAGATGGGCATCCCGCTGATCATCATCTGGCTGACGGCGGACTTTGGCAGCATCGGCGGCGGCATCCTGTCGTCCTGGCTGATCGGCCGTGGCGTGCGGGCCACCACCGCACGGCTGGTGTCGATGCTGATCTTTGCCTGCACCATGGTCAGCGTCGTCTTTGCCGCCAACGCAAGTGGCCTGTGGGTCGCAGTGGCCGCCATCTCGCTGGCGGTCGGCGCGCATCAGGCTTGGACAGCGAATATCTGGAGCCTGGTGATGGACTACACGCCCAAGCACCTGGTGAGCACGGTGTTCGGCTTCGGCAGCATGTGCGCGGCGATTGGCGGGATGTTCATGACGCAGATCGTCGGCAGCGTGCTGACCGCCACCAACAACAACTATGCCGTGTTGTTCACGATGATTCCGGCCATGTATTTCCTGGCGCTGGTGTGGATGTACTTCATGGCACCACGCAAGGTCGAGAGCGCCTGAGGGCGCTAGCCACTTACCTCTACGGGGCCCTTGCGGGCCCTTTTTTTGGTCTGCTGATCAGACCGTGAAAGCGCGTTTTCTGTCGGGGCAGCGTTGATTACAAGGGGAAACACAAGCCCTGTAGGAGCAGCCTTGCGCTGCGAAGAGGCCATTGCAGCCGAAGATGATCTTTAGCCTTACCGGCCTCTTCGCAGCACAAGGCTGCTCCTACAGGGGTTAAGCGGGAGATTGCGTGATGGTTCCGAAATCAGACGGTGGCCAGCACAGGAGAGCGCCTGAGGGCGCTAGCCACTTACCTCTACGGGGCCCTTGCGGGCCCTTTTTCTGGTCTGATGATCAGACCATGAATGCGCGTTTTCTGTCGGGGCAGCGTTGATTGCAAGGGGAAACACAAGTCCTGTAGGAGCAGCCTTGCGCTGCGAAGAGGCCATTGCAGCCGAAGATGATCTTTAGCCTTACCGGCCTCTTCGCAGCACAAGGCTGCTCCTACAGGGGTTAAGCGGGAGATTGCGTGATGGTTCCGAAATCAGACGGTGGCCAGCACAGGAGAGCGCCTGAGGGCGCTAGCCACTTACCTCTACGGGGCCCTTGCGGGCCCTTTTTCTGGTCTGCTGATCAGACCGTGAAAGCGCGTTTTCTGTGGGGCAGCGTTGATTGCAAGGGGAAACACAAGTCCTGTAGGAGCAGCCTTGCGCTGCGAAGAGGCCATTGCAGCCGAAGATGATCTTTAGCCTTATCGGCCTCTTCGCAGCACAAGGCTGCTCCTACAGGGGTTGAGCGGGAGATTGCGTGATGGTTCCGAAATCAGACGGTGGCCAGCACAGGAGAGCGCCTGAGGGCGCTAGCCACTTACCTCTACGGGGCCCTTGCGGGCCCTTTTTCTGGTCTGCTGATCAGACCGTGAAAGCGCGTTTTCTGTGGGGCAGCGTTGATTGCAAGGGGAAACACAAGTCCTGTAGGAGCAGCCTTGCGCTGCGAAGAGGCCATTGCAGCCGACGATGATCTTTAGCCTTACCGGCCTCTTCGCAGCACAAGGCTGCTCCTACAGGGGTTGAGCGGGAGATTGCGTGATGGTTCCGAAATCAGACGGTGGCCAGCACAGGAGAGCGCCTGAGGGCGCTAGCCACTTACCTCTACGGGGCCCTTGCGGGCCCTTTTTTTGGTCTGCTGATCAGACCGTGAAAGCGCGTTTTCTGTCGGGGCAGCGTTGATTGCAAGGGGAAACACAAGCCCTGTAGGAGCAGCCTTGCGCTGCGAAGAGGCCATTGCAGCCGAAGATAATCTTTAGCCTTACCGGCCTCTTCGCAGCACAAGGCTGCTCCTACAGGGGTTAAGCGGGAGACTGTGTGATGGTTCCGAAATCAGACGGTGGCCAGCACCGCCATGGCCTTCTCCAGCGCCATGCGCGCGCGCTGTTCGCCGCTGATTCCTTGCTCCAGCAGCTGCCGTGTGGGGATTTCCAGGCTCAGCGGCACCGTGGGCGGCAGGCCGCGCAGCAGGCTGACCAGGTCGGCATCGCCGTCACCAGGGAAGCGCCGCTCGTTTCGCGCCTGGCGCAGAATCTCGTCCATGTCGGCGGGTACCGGGCCGGCGACGTCGCACAGCTGGGCGTAGCGCATGCGCTGCGGCGCCAGTTGTGCCAGGTCGCCCAGCGAAGACCGGGAGCGATTGAAGTGGAAGGCATCCACCAGCACGCAGCCATTGCTGCGGTCGGCGTTGGCCACCACCCGCATGGCCTGGCTCAGGTCACGCACATCGGTCCAGGGCATGAACTCCAGATGCGGGTAAATGCCATACCTCGCTGCCAGGTCACACAACGCGGCAAAGCGCTCGGTGAGACGGGCTTCATCCGGGTCGTTGCCGGCTACCAGCAGCTCTGTGCCACCCAGCTCAGCGCCTACCGCCAGAATCGGTTCGAAATCGGCCACGCAGGTTTCGGGCTTCAGGCGCAGTATTTCCAGGTCGAGCACCTTGATACCGGTGTCGCGCAGGCGCGCCTGGGTTTGCCGGCGCAGGTCGGCGTCGGCCACAAGCGGGAAGTGCTGCTCCTGCTCGGTGGCCGGCACCAGGCGCAGGCCAACGTGGCTGTAACCGGCGCGGGCAGCTGCCTCAACCATGTCCGGCGGGGACAGTTCGAGCACCGTCAGGGCGGCGAGGGAGAAAATTCGATCAGTCATTGTTCGTCACCAAAATCAAGTCAGGGTCTGCTTAGGCAATCTGCTCGGGGGCACACGCCTGGCCGCTTTCAGCTGCCTGGCGGATGGCTTCGATCAGCGCCAGGGTGCGGCCACCGTCGGCAGCGTCGATCAGCGGCGCCTGCTCACCCCGGGCAACCCGCACGAAATGCTGCAACTGCAAGGTCAATGCCTCGCCGGCAGGAATGGTTTCTTCGCTCTGCAGCAGCGGTGTGTGCCAGCCAGACCCCGCCTCGGCGTAGTGCCAGCGCTTGAGCTGGGGAATACTCAGCGCCCCTTGGGTGCCAGCCAGCAGGTAGCAAGGCTGGCCATCCTGGCGCGGGTAGATCGGGCTTTCGCCGGAGTCCAGCTCCCAGCTCCACGGAGCGGCCACCGCGTCGGAGCCGGTCAGGCTGCCCAATGCGCCGTTGGCGAACTGCAACAGCACCGCGGCGCTGTCTTCGTTGGCAAAACCGCGTACATCGTTACGGGTGAACGCCTGCACCTGCACCACCTCGCCGCACAGATGGCGCAGCAGGTCGAGGTCGTGGATCAGGTTGGTCAGCAAGAAGCCGGCCCCCGGCTCGCGACGCCATGGGGTGTCGAAGTAGCTGTCTGGCTTTTGCAGTTGCCACAATGCGGTGACATTGATCAGCCGGCCGAGCTTGCCGTCGGCAATCACCTGGTGCGCCTTGGCGATCAGTGGGTTGTGGCGCCGGTGATGGCCAACCAGCACGGGTACATCCCGACTACGCGATGCCTCTACCAACGCACGGACTTCATCCAGGTGCACGCCCACCGGCTTCTCGACCAGCACTGGCACGCCGGCCTCAATGCAATCCAGCGCGGTAGCCACATGCAGGTTGTTCGGGTTGGCAACGATCACCGCCTCGGGACGCACACGCTCCAGCATCTGCCGGTGGTCGTCAAAACAGGGCACGCCGCACTCGGCGGCAAAGGCCTCGGCCTGCGGGCCCGGGTCGGCCACCGCGCACAATTGGGCTTGCGGCACGTTACGCAGGTGCTGATAGTGCTGGCGGCCCATGATGCCGGCGCCAATCAAGGCAATACGAAGGGGTGCTTTCAACAGCCTGTCCTCTTGTCGTTGTTGTTGTTGGGCAGATTCTGAAACCGAATTCCAGAATCAACAATCGACAATTTAGAACCAAGTTCAGCTTTTCAGAAGAACCGGTAGAACAGACTGTGCGGTAATCGACCAGTAATGTGCCTTCAGGCAAACAATTCGCTTGCCCGGCTGGCTGCGGACAGCTCTTGCGCCGCCGCCAGCAACAGCGGCGCCAGCTCTGCCAGGCGGCTTTGCGCCATCCGTGCGCTAGGCCCGGCGATGCTCAATACGCCAATCACCTCGTCCGTTTGCGGGCGACGCACCACCGCCGCCAGGGCCGAGGTACCGATGGCCGAGGTTTCCTGGACCCAGGCATAACCCTGTTCGCGGGCACGGTGCAGGTAGGCAAGCAGCTCCTCGGTGGAACGTGGCGCGTTCGGGCCGAACTGCGCAGGGTCGGCAATGCCTTGGCGCAACACCATCTGCAGCGCCTGTTCATCGTCCAGGCTGGCCAGCCAGGCATGCCCGGAGGCGGTGTAGAACAGTGGCGCATCGCGGCCCATGTCCGGGTCGTAGCGCAGCCCGGAGCGGGCGCCTTGGGACTTGGCGATCCAGGTCTGGCGGGTACCGTCGATCACGCCAAGGCGCACCAGTTCGCCGCTGTCCTGGGCCAGGCGGTCGAGAATCGGCTGGATGATGTCGGCACCGTTGCTGGACAGGTAACGAAAGCCCAGCGCCACCAGCTTGGCCGATAGCTGGTAGCGGCTGTTATCGCGGTTCTGCCGCACGTAGCCTAGCCGCACCAGCTCGGTGAGCATGCGGTGGGCCGCGCTTTTGGGGATGTCCAGGCGCTCGGCCAGGGTTTGCAAGGGCAGCCCCTGAGGTTCGCCGGTAAGGCTCTCTACAAGACTGAAGGCGCGTTCGATCTGACTACCAGCCATGACACAGTTCCCTGATTTTTTTGCGGATTCTAGAAGATGATTCCATATAAGCGGTAGAGCGCGCAGCCAGCCTCCCGGGAAATGTCCGGTTATCGCCCATTAGTTGCCCTTCCAGGCTGCCAGGCCATTGCGGGCCGAGCAGCTGCGGATAAAAATATGGAACCTTGTTCTAATAACAAAACAGGAACGCCGCAATGCCTTCTGCTGCTCTCGATACCGAATACGATGTACTGGTCATAGGCTCCGGCGCCGCCGGGCTGGCTGCGGCCGTGACAGCTGCCTGGCACGGGCAGAAGGTGATCGTGCTTGAGAAGGAACCCGTGTTTGGCGGCGCCACCGCGTGGTCGGGCGGCTGGGCATGGGTGCCACGCAACCCGCTGGCCCAGCGGGCTGGCATTGTGGAAGACATCGAGCAGCCACGCACCTACCTGCGCAATGAGCTGGGGGCGAATTACAACGCCGAGCGTGTGGATGCGTTCCTCGAAGCCTGCCCGCATATGGTGGCGTTCTTCGAAAAACACACAGCGTTGCAGTTTGCCGACGGCAACGGCATCCCGGACATGCATGGCGACACACCCGGTGCGGCCCAGGGCGGGCACCAGGTAATTGCCGCGCCGTACGACGCCCGCCAGGTGGGCGCCTTGCTGCCGCGCCTGCGCAAGACCCTGCGCGAAACCTCATTCATGGGCATGCCGATCATGGCCGGCGCAGACCTGGCCGCCTTCCTCAACCTGACCCGCTCGCCCAAGGCCTTGCTGCACGTGTGCAAGCGCTTTGGCCGCCACCTGTATCACCTGGCCCGGTATGGCCGGGCGATGCACCTGGTCAACGGCGTGGCATTGGTGGCGCGCCTGGCCAAGTCGGCACAAGACCTGGGCGTGCACCTGCAGGAGTCGGCGCCGGCCAAACGCCTGCTGGTCGAAGAGGGCCAGGTACGCGGGGTGCTGGTGGGCACACCGCAGGGCGACCGGCAGATCCGGGCCAAGGCCGTGGTACTCGCGGCAGGTGGCTTCCCCAACGACAGCGCCCGGCGCCGGCAGCTTTTCCCGCGTGATGCCAGCGGCCACGACAACCTGGCCCTGCCGCCGCAGGGTTGTTCCGGTGACGGGCTGCGCCTGGGCGAGTCGGCCGGTGGCGTGGTTGCCACCGACCTCAAATCGCCAGTGGCGTGGGCACCGGTTTCGCAGGTGCCGCACCGCGACGGCAGCGTCGGCCACTTCCCGCACATCATCGAGCGCGGCAAGCCCGGCATCATTGGCGTGCTGGCCAACGGCAAGCGCTTTGTCAACGAAGCGCATGGCTATTACGACTATGTGTCAGCCATGGTCGCGGCGGTGCCGTCGGACGAGGAGGTGTGCTCGTGGCTGGTTTGCGACCATCGCTTCTTGCGCCGCTATGGCCTGGGTTACGCCCGCCCGGCACCGCTGCCGGTAGGGCCGCATGTGCGCAGCGGCTACCTCAAGCGCGGCGCCACGCTCGAACAACTCGCCCAGGCGTGTGGCATCGACCCGTCCGGGTTACGCGCCACGGTCGATGACTTCAACAGCCACGCCCGCAACGGCCAGGACCCGGCATTCGGCCGTGGTTCCACACCGTTCAACCGCAAACAGGGGGACCCGCAGCACAAAGGGCCCAACCCTTGTGTAGCGCCCATCGAGCATGGGCCGTTCTATGCGGTGAAGGTGAAGCCTGGCTGCTTTGGCACCTTTGCCGGGCTGCGCACCGATGGCAGTGCCCGCGTGCTGGACGAGACCGGGCAGCCGATCCCGGGGCTGTATGCTGCAGGTACCGACATGGCCAGCGTGTTTGGTGGCTGGTACCCGTCGGGTGGCATCAACCTGGGCCCGGCGCTGACTTTTGGTTATGTGGCCGGGCGGCACATTGCCGGGGTGCAAGGGTACGAGTGAGGTACGCCGAAAGGTTTGCAGCGTTTGTAAGATCGAGCGCCGCGCGGGCGGCGCTCGATCTTACAGGCGCTGAAACTGCTGCGGCGGACACCGGTCAGCCTTATCTGATGTTTTGTCGCCGATGCTTGCATCAGGTGGCAGGCATTGCTGCGCTCGAAGCGGATATCTGCGCCAGCCAGTAAGGCACATCTACCTCGTCGATCTGCTCGGCGCGCAGGAAACGCTCGGCATACTGGCGGTACACCCCGCTGCTCAAGAACAGGTGCAGCAGTTGCCCGTCGATGTGCCTGTCGCGGGCCATGAACACCAGGATTTTTACTGATTCGGACAGCGTCTTCGGTGGCTTGTACGGCCGGTCGGCTGCGGTCAGCGCTTCGAAGATGTCGGCAATCGCCATCACCCGTTCGGCAATGCCCAGGTCTTGCTCCCCCAGCCGGCGCGGGTAACCGCTGCCATCCATCTTCTCATGGTGGTTGCCGGCAATGGCCGGTACCCTTTTCAGCTGGCGTGGAAACGGCAGCGCGCTGAGCATGATTATGGTCTGCACGATGTGCTCATTGATCTTGAAGCGTTCCTCGTCATTCAGCGTGCCGCGTCGAATCGACAGGTTGTACAGCTCGCCATGGTCGCTGGCATGGGCTGGCAGGCGCATGTCGAACCCCCAGTGGTTGCGCGGGTCGCCCTTGGCCACCGGTGGTTTGCGTTCACCCCAGGGCACGCGGTGCTCCGGCCGGTCGGCCAGCAGGGGTTCGTCTACCGGCAGTGCAGGTTGCGGTAAACCTGCAAAACGCTCCGCCTCGTCGCGGGAAATGCCCAGGCGGTTGTCGAAGTGGCGCTGCCAGCGGCGCTGGCCAATCTGCTGCAAACGCTCGATGTCGGCGTCCTGCATGAACTCGCCGCCGATGTTGGCCTGGGCGACGAAGGCGAAGTCATTCTGCAGCCGATCCTGGCTTTGTACCAGGCTGGCTTGCAGCGCCCGCTGATCGGCACCGCTGGCCAGGCCCTGCCAGTACGCGAGCTCGGCATCGCGCCACAGCACTTCAAAGCGCATGCGCACCTCGTGAATGCGGTTGTGCAGGGTTTCCAGCTTTGTCGCCTTGTCCACCACATACTCGGGGCTGGTGACCTTGCCACAATCGTGCAGCCAGGCCGCCACGCGAAATTCATAGCGCTCGGCTTCGGTCATGTTGAAGCTGGCATAGGGGCCGGTGTCGGCGGCTACTACCTGGTCCAGCAGCATCTGCGCCAGCTGCGGCACCCGCTCGCAATGGCCGCCGGTATAAGGGCTTTTGGCGTCGATGGCGTCGGCCAGCAGCTTGATCATGGCATCCATCAGGCGTTGCTGGGCTTCGACCAGCTGGCGCGTCTCGATGGCCACAGCCACCACACCCGACAGCTCCTCGACAAACTGCCGGAACGGCTGGCCCAGCTGGTCGTCGTCCAGTTGCAGCACCAGGATGCCCAACAGCGCCTGGCTACGGTCTTTCAGCACCACAGCCAGGCTGCGCTCGTGCAGGCCGAGGGCTTGGTTCACGGCAGCAGGCAGCGTGGGCCGGGCAGCTTCATCCACGGCCAGCTCGGCCGGGTATTGCTCACCGCGGCAGGAGGCGGCCAGGCGTAGCAGCGCGTGCTCGGCGTCAAACAGGTACACCACACCAGCATCGGCCCCGGCAGCCTGCACCAGGTGGGTGAGTACGCCATCGAGCATATGCTCGAGGTCGCGCTCGCGACTGAGCGCGAGGGTAATGGCCTGAAAGCTGCGGATGGTGCCAGACATGCGGCTCAGTACATGGCTCAGTTCGCGTACTTCGGTCACCCGCGACTTCACCCCCACTTCGCGGCTGAAGTCGAAGCCGGCCAAGCCTTGCACCTGCTCGGCCAGCACCTTCAACGGGCGACCGATGCGCCGCCCAAGTACCCCGCCGAGCACCAGCAGCACGGCCATCAGCGCAGCGGTCCAGAGCAACTGTTCGAACAGCACCTTGCGCGCACCGGCCAATAACTCATGGGCCGGCACGGCAATCAGCACCTGCAGGTCCTGCCCGGCCAGGTTGGTCAGCGGGATGCGCATGCCATACCAGGTCTGGCCATGCACGTGATAGGGCTGTGCCCGGGTGCCTTGCTGCTGGTCAGCGTAAAGGTGTTGCAGGCTTGCAACGCCCAGTTCGCCAACACGCGACAGGCGCAGGCCCTGCCCTTCATGCACGATTACCCGCTGCAGGTTCGGGTAGGCCACCACGCTGCCCTGGTCGTCGACCACGGCAATCTCGGTGCTGGGGGTGATGCGCAGCCCCTGGGTTTCGCTGGCCAGGTCGTTGACCGAAACATCCATGCCGATCACTGCACCACCATCAACGCTGCGCTGCGCCATGGTCAGGCCGATCTCGCGGGTGGTGAAGAACACATAGGGCGGGGTTAGCGCGGTACCGGGCTGTGCGCTGGCTTCGGCGAACCACGGCCGCGTGCGTGGGTCGTAGCGGTATTCGGGTTTGGCCTGAGCCTGCAACAGGTTCAACGCCATGTCGTAGTAGCGCCACTCGCCCTGTACCACCCCGCCTTCACCCCGGCTGACACTCTGCACCAGAAACGCCGTGCCCGCCGGCGCGGCAAAGCGCTGCAGCAGCTGTGGGTCCCGCAGCCGGCGCACCAGCAGGAAATCACCATTGGTGTAACCGATGTAGGCAGCACTGAGCATGCGGTTGGCATCCAGCGTCTCGACCAGCTGTGGCAGCCGTTCGAAGCGCTGTGCCTGGGTATGTGCAGCGGGGTTGTGGGCCAGCAGGCGGATACTGCTTTGTGCCGGGTCGATCAGGCGCCGGGCGCGTTCGTCGATGGTCTTGCCAACTTGCTGGGCGGCATCGCCGGCAGCGGCTACCAGGGTCTGGCGAATGCCGCGATAACCCTGCCAAGCCAAGGCGGCGCCGAGCAACAGCATGCCCAGCACGACGGCCAGCGCTACCAGCCATTGCAGCGAGATGCCACGCCCGGCTTTACCGGCAACACGGCCATTCGACACGCAGCCCATTCCAGGTACTCCATGTGTGGCAGTTTGAAGGAGCAGCCAGAACGATCATGCTGGCCAGGGCCATTCGCAGGCAGCGTGACGGGCCGAATGGTGGCAAGTAGCCCTGGTCCATCTTGGCAGCAGTGTAGAGCGCGCGTGGGCTTTCTGCCGAGATGACAAAAAATTAACCTGGGCCAGTAAAAGCCGCACAGCCGTCACATAAGCTTCAAACCCGCTGTTCCAGCATGACCAACGCCCCGACAATCAGCGCCTGCATGCCCTCAGGCAACTCCACTTCCCTCTCTGATCGCTCTGCGGCCCTTTCGCGACACAAGCCGCTTCTGCAACCGACCAGGTGCTCTGCGAACCTCAGGCGCGCAGCTGGTACCAGGTGGTCTTGAGCTGCGAATACTTGTCGAACGAATGCAACGACAGGTCGCGCCCGAACCCCGACTGCTTGCCACCGCCGAAGGGCACCGTCACATCCAGCGCGTCGACCGTGTTCACCGACACGGTACCGGCTTTCAACGCCCGCGCTACCCGGTGCACCTGGTTGAAGTCATCGCTCCACATCGAAGCCGCCAGGCCATAGATACTGTCGTTGGCCAGGCGCACCGCTTCTTCTTCCGTGTCGAAGGCGCTGACTGCCAGCACCGGCCCGAACACTTCCTCCCGCGCCAGGCTCATGCGGCCATGGACACCGGCAAAAATGGTCGGCTCGATGTAGTTGTCCGACCCTTCGATGGTCAGGCGCCGACCGCCACACACCAACCGTGCGCCCTCTTGCCCGGCGCGCACAATGGCGGCTTCGATGCGGCCGGTTTGTTCGGCATCGACAATGGCACCAGCACGGCTCGCCGGGTCCAGCGGGTTGCCCGGCAACCACTGGCGGGCTTTGGCTTGCAGGCGCTCGACAAATTCGTCATGGATGGAGCGCTGCACGTACAGCCGCGAGTTGGCCGAACACACTTCGCCCTGGTTGAAGAAAATACCGAATGCGGCCTTTTCCGCCGCCAGGTCCAGGTCCTGGCAGTTTTCGAACACCAGGTTGGGGCTCTTGCCGCCGCACTCCAGCCACACCTGCTTGAGGTTGGACTGCGCCGAGTACTGCATGAAGTACTTGCCCACCTGGGTGGAGCCGGTGAACACCAGGCAGTCCACATCCGGGTGCAGGCCCAGCGCCTGCCCAGCCTGCTCGCCCAAGCCAGGCACCACGTTCAGCACGCCTTCCGGCACACCGGCTTCCAGCGCCAGCTGGGCCAGGCGCAGGGCCGAGAACGGTGATTGTTCGGCAGGTTTGAGCACCACGCTGTTACCGGCAGCCAGCGCCGGGGCGAGCTTCCAGGCGGCCATGTCGAGCGGGAAGTTCCATGGCACCACTGCAGCGACCACGCCGAGGGCTTCGCGGGTGATGGTGGCCAGCGCATTGGCAGCAGTGGGCGCCACCTGGTCATACAGCTTGTCCAGCGCCTCGCCGTACCAGGCGAACACATGGGCCGAGCCCGGCACGTCGATGTTGTAGGCGTCCATCACCGGCTTGCCCATGTTCAGCGAGTCAAGCAACGCCAGTTCTTCGCGATGGGCCATGATCAGCTCGGCCAGGCGCAGCAGCACCTTCTTGCGCTCGCCTGGGGCCATGCGCGGCCAGGGGCCTTGTTCGAAGGCCCGACGTGCGCTGGCCACGGCAAGGTCGACCTCGGCCTGGCCGCAGGCGGCGACCTGGGCCAGTACGGTGTTGGTTGCGGGGTTGATGGCGGCGAACGTGGCGCCATCCTGTGCGTTGACGGGTTTGCCGTTGATCAGCGCCTGGGATGGCAGGTACAGGTCCGAGGCGCGTTGTTGCCAGAATTCGAGGGTGTACATTTGTACTCCAGGCGACCGCGGTGGCGATCATTTTTGCGGAAGTAACAGGTACCACACAGTCCGCAAGCGCGCCTCGCCTCCTCTGTGGGAGCGGGCGTGCCCGCGAATCAGGCGACACGGAGGATGGCACCGGCTTCGCCGGTGTTCGCGGGCATGCCCGCTCCCACAGGGGAAACCGGTTGCCCTTGGCAACGGCTTAGAGCTTGCCAACCAACCGAGCGGTGCGGTCCACGGCAATGCGGGTTTTCTCCACCAGCTCATCCAGCTCGCTGTGGTTGGCGATCAAGGCCGGTGCCATGATCATCCGGCCCAGGGTCGAGCGAATGATCACCCCTTCCTCGAAACCAAAGGTGCGGCATTGCCAGGCCAGGTCGTTCTCGTTGGCGAAGCGTTTGCGCGTCGGCTTGTGCTCGGCGAACTGCAACGCTGCCACCAAGCCGGCCCCCTGCACCTGGCCGATCAACGGGTGGTCGGCGAACACCTCGCGCAGGATGCGCTGCAGGTACGGCCCGGTGTCATCCTTCACCTGGGTGACGATGCCTTCGTCGCGCAGCGCCTTCAGGTTGGCAATCGCCACCGCCGCCGCCACCGGGTGGCCGGAATAGGTCAGGCCGTGGGCAAACACCCCGCCACGTTCCACCAGCGCCTCGGCAATACGCTTGCTCAGCACCAAGCCACCCATGGGCACATAGCCGCTGGTCAGGCCCTTGGCGATCGACAGGGTGTCGGGCTCGAAACCGAAGTATTCATGGGCAAACCACTCGCCGGTGCGGCCAAAGCCACCAATCACCTCATCGGCGCACAACAGCACGTCATACTGGCGGCAGATGCGCTGGATTTCCGGCCAGTAGCTTTCCGGCGGGAAAATCATGCCGCCTGCGCCCTGGAACGGCTCGGCGATAAAGCCGGCAACATTCTCGGCGCCCAGTTCCAGGATCTTTTCCTCCAGCTGCAAGGCGCAGCGGCGGCCGAACTCGGCCGGGGTCAGCTCGCCCCCCTCGGCGTACCAGTACGGCTCATCGATGTGCGCAACATCCGGGATCAGCCCGCCCATTTCGTGCATGAACTTCATGCCGCCCAGCGCCGTAGCCGCCAGGGTCGAGCCGTGGTAACCGTTCCAGCGGCCAATCATGACCTTCTTGTTCGGCTGGCCGACCACTTGCCAGTAGCGGCGTACGGTACGGATCAACACTTCGTTGGCTTCAGAGCCGGAGTTGGTGTAGATCGCATGGCTGTAGTGGCCGGGCAGCAGGCTGAACAGCAGCTCGGACAGTTCGATCACCGCCGGGTGGGTGGTGTGGAAAAACATGTTGTAGTAGGCCAGCTGGTCCATCTGCGTGGCGGCAGCGACAGTCAGGTCGCGGCGCCCGTAGCCGAGCTGGGTGCACCACAGGCCAGACATGCCATCCAGGTAGCGCTTGCCCTCGCTGTCCCACAGGTGCAGGCGTTCGCCACCGACGATCACCCGCGGGCCTTCGGCATTCAGCGCCTTCTGGTCGAGGAAGGCATGGATATGGTGCGCGGCATCGGCTGCCTGGTAGTCGCGGGTCTGGCGTTGCGGGGCGAAAGGCGCATTCATTGTTGGTTTTCCTTTGCGGTGGGGTTGCAGGGTGGCTGTCGCTCAGCGCAGCTTGCCCATGTAGCTTTCCAGCGGGTCCTTGCCCAGCACGCCCTGCGCATTGGCCAGCGCGTCGATGAACAGGGAAAACAGCTCGGACTGGGTGCCGATGTCGAGCTTGGCGTAGACGTTCTTGCGGTGCGACTTGATGGTGTCTTCCGACACGCCCAGGCGCTCGGCCAGCGACTTGGTCGAGTGGCCACGCAGGATCAACTGGGCGATACGGCACTCACGCTCGGTCAGCAGCGAGCTGCCAAAGTTGTTCAGCGCCGCGTGGATGCGTTGTTCGAGGATGTTCTCGAAGCGCCCGGCGCGGCTGTCCAGCCCGGCGAAGTGCTTGCTCAGCACCGCCAGCACCCAGGGCGTGATGCGCCCGTACAGCTCGCGGCTGTGTGCATCCAGCTTCTCGGTGAACGCCAGCGACACCGCCAGGCTCTGCCCAGGCGCAACCTGCAGGATGTAGTTGAGCTCATCCTCCAGGTGCGAGTGCCGGTAGAACGACTGGTAGTACTCGCTGACCTCGAAATGGTCGGGTGCCACTTCGAACAACCCATAGCACCCCGACGCTACCTGCTCCACACAGGCACCGTAGAACGGGTCGAGCAGGTAGAAGCCGGACAAGTAGCGGCTGACATTGCCCTCAGGCTGCCAGGGCGCCTTGTCGTCCTGCTCGAACAGCGCACAAGGCATGCCGTCGTGCGGGTACAGGTACACCGTGGTCGCCTGGATCGGCCGGATAACGCCAAGTGCGGCAAACAGGTTGGCGGCAAAGCCCGGTCGGCCGATTGCCTCGGTGACCTTGGCCAGGTGCTCGAACCACTGTTCTGAAAGCAATTGATTAGTCACTGTGGGCCTGCCGTTTCTATTCAGTGGCACCGCCGCCAGTGCGGTGCGTTGTTGACCAGATACTCCCACGCCACTGCAGGCGCCGAAATCACCCTTTGGGGTGAGCCGGGCGAGGCTGTACCCGCTCACCCCAAAGGGTGATTCCGGGTACCTGCAGGGTGTGGGAGCATCAACCCACCCCAGCGCTGCGAGCCTTCCGCTCGACCTCCTTGCACTTCACCCACCGGTAACGAGCCTGCTCGCGTACTGCGGTGTCTTGCATCCCCTTCCAGGAGTTAGCAATGCATACAACAACAAGTACAGCCCATAGCCCCTCACATGACACCGCCGCGCATCCCGGCGCCAACACCGGCCGCTTCCGCAAGTCCATGGGGCTGACTGCCCTGGTCCTGTTCGGCCTGGCCTACATGGTGCCCCTGGCCGTATTCACCACCTACGGGCTGGTCACCCAGATGACCAAAGGGCACCTGCCCACCGCCTACCTGCTCACCCTCGCCGCCATGCTGCTGACTGCCTACAGCTATGGCCGCATGGTCCAGGCCCACCCCTACTCCGGCTCGGTCTACACCTATACGCGCAAGGCCTTCGGCAGCCACATCGGCTTTATTACCGGCTGGACGCTGCTGCTCGACTACATCTTCCTGCCGCTGCTCAGCTACCTGCTGATCGGCATCTACATGTCGGAATACTTCCCGGCCATCCACGCCTGGGTGTGGGTGGCAGGCTCCATTGCCCTGGTCACCTTCCTCAACCTGATCGGCATCGAGTCCATCACCCGGGTCAACTGGATCCTGGTGGTGGTGCAGCTGGTGTTCATCGTCGTCTTCGTCGCCCTGTCCGTGCTCAAGCTCAGTGGGCAGGCGGAGCCGGTGTCGCTGCTGGCGCCCTTCCACCACGAAGGCTTCAGCGTGCCGCTGATCATGACCGGCGCTGCCGTACTGTGCCTGTCCTTCCTGGGGTTTGATGCCGTCTCGACCATGGCCGAAGAAACGACCAACCCGACCTACCGCATTCCGGTGGCGATCCTGACGGTTTCGCTGATCGGCGGCTTGCTGTTTCTGGTGGTGTCGTACTGCGCGCAGATGGTGTTCCCCGACTGGGGCAGCTTCGCCGACCCGGATTCGGCCTCGGTGGATGTGATGCGCCGTGTCGGCGGCGAACTGCTGGTAACGGCCTTCACTGCCACCTACGTGGCCGGCTGCTTCGCCTCGGCCATGGTGTCCCAGGCCAGCGTGTCGCGCGTGCTGTTCGCCATGGGCCGCGACGGCGCGTTGCCGCGGGCGTTCGGCCAACTGGTGACGAAAAAACGCGTGCCAGCCACTGCCATCCTGGTGGTCAGCCTGCTGTCGCTGATCGCCCTGGTGATCACCCTCGACACCGTTGCCAACATGATCAGCTTTGGCGCGCTGTTCGCCTTTTCGGCGGTGAACCTGGCGGTGGTCAAGCACTACCTGGTCGACCAGAAACTGCGCGGTGGCCGCAACTACCTGCTGTACGGCGCCATCCCCGGCCTGGGCTTCCTCAGCACGCTGTGGCTGTGGAGCAGCCTGACCAGCCTGTCGTTCACCATCGGCCTGTGCTGGATGGGCATGGGCCTGGTGGTGCTGATGGGGCTGACCCGCGCGTTCCGGGTGAAGCTGCCGGAATTGCAGATGGCGGAGTGACGCTACACGCTGGGTGATAACTGGTCGTTATCACCCGATCCGCATTAATCATTATTCAGCCCCCCGTTCGCCACCTACAGTCCCGGTGCAACGACTGTCATTGCCAACGGGAAACGAAATGTCCATCGAACATCGCCTGAACCATATCGCCGGCCAACTCAGCGGCAACGGTGACGTGCTGCTGAACAGCGTCGACGCCCACACCGGCGAGCCGCTGCCTTACGCCTTCCACCAGGCGACCGGCGACGAAGTAGAGGCTGCCGTGCAGGCCGCCGACGCCGCCTACCCCGCCTACCGCACCACCAGCCCGGCCCAGCGTGCCGCTTTCCTCGACGCCATTGCCAACGAGCTGGACGCACTGGGTGACGACTTCATCCAGCATGTGATGCGCGAAACCGCGCTGGCCGAAGCCCGCATCCGTGGCGAACGCAGCCGTACCAGCAACCAGCTGCGCCTGTTTGCCGAGGTGGTACGCCGAGGCGATTTCTACGCCGCACGCATCGACCGTGCCCAGCCCCAGCGTACCCCGCTGCCGCGCCCGGACCTGCGCCAGTACCGCATCGGCGTGGGCCCGGTGGCCGTGTTCGGTGCCAGTAACTTCCCGCTGGCCTTCTCCACCGCTGGCGGTGACACCGCCTCGGCGCTGGCCGCTGGCTGCCCGGTGGTGTTCAAGGCCCACAGCGGGCACATGCTTACTGCCGCCCATGTGGCTGGTGCCATTGACCGCGCGGTGGCCAGCAGCGGTATGCCGGCAGGTGTTTTCAACCTGATCTACGGTGCCGGCGTGGGCGAAGCGCTGGTCAAGCACCCGGCCATCCAGGCGGTCGGTTTCACCGGCTCGCTGCGCGGTGGCCGCGCCCTGTGCGACATGGCGGCGGCACGCCCGCAGCCGATCCCGGTGTTTGCCGAAATGAGCAGCATCAACCCGGTGATCGTCCTGCCTCAGGCGCTGCAAGCCCGTGGCGAGCAGGTAGCCAGCGAACTGGCCGCCTCGGTGGTGATGGGTTGCGGGCAGTTCTGCACCAATCCGGGCCTGGTGGTAGGCATCCAGTCGCCGCAATTCGCGCTTTTCCTGCAAACGTTGGTAGCCCGCATGGCCGACCAGGGCCCCCAGACCATGCTCAACGCCGGCACCCTGCGCAGCTACCAGAACGGTGTCCAGCACCTGCTGGCACACCCGGGTATCCAGCACCTGGCCGGGCAGCCACAAACCGGCAACCAGGCCCAGCCGCAGCTGTTCAAGGCAGACGTAAGCCTGTTACTGAACGGCGACCCGCTGTTGCAGGAGGAAGTGTTCGGCCCGACCACCGTAGTGGTGGAGGTGGCCGATGCCGAGCAACTGGCCGAAGCGCTGCGCCACCTGCAGGGCCAGCTGACCGCCACCCTGATTGCCGAGCCTGATGACCTGGAGGCCTTTGCCTCGCTGGTGCCGTTGCTGGAGCGCAAGGCCGGGCGCCTGCTGCTCAACGGCTACCCGACCGGTGTAGAGGTTTCCGATGCAATGGTGCATGGCGGACCTTACCCGGCCACCTCCGACGCACGCGGCACCTCGGTCGGTACCTTGGCCATCGACCGCTTCCTGCGCCCGGTTTGCTTCCAGAACTACCCCGATGCACTGCTGCCGGATGCGTTGAAAAACGGTAACCCGCTGAGGATTGCGCGGTTGCTCGATGGCGTAAGCAGCCGCGACGCGGTGTGATAGGGAGCCTGCTGAGCAGGCACGGTGCAACTTAGCCGTGCCAGGCGTGCAGGCTGCCGCATACCCTCGAAAGCTCACACGGCCAATGGGGGAGCCGGCCTGCGCGAAGAGGCCGTTACAGGCGCAGGCCATTGATGAAATTTCATTGTCAGAATTCACTATGCTCCACTGACAATGGAACTCAATTCATCAACAAGGCCAGCCATGTACTCCTCCGAACGCCTTAAAGGCATCGACGTATTCGTTGCCGTCGCTGATCTGGGCAGCTTCACGGCAGCCGCAGAGCGGCTCAACCTCACCAGCTCGGCCATCAGCAAGAGCGTGGCCCGGCTGGAGGCCCGCCTGGGCACACGGCTGTTCAACCGCACCACACGCACCTTGTCGCTCAGCGAGGCTGGCGTCATCTTCTACCGTACCTGCACCTCGGTCCTGGCCGACCTGGAAGAGGTCGAGCACGCACTGGTCGCCAGCGACAACGAACCCCATGGCAAAATCCGGATAGAACTGCCAGCCTCCTACGGCCGCCTGCATGTGCTGCCCTTGATTCTGGACTTCATCCGCCTGCACCCATTGCTGCAACCGCACGTGTCTTTCTCTGACCGTTTTGTCGACCCGGTGCACGAAGGTATCGACATCGTGGTGCGAATCGGTGGCCCGGATGCTTGGCCGGCCGCACTTGGCCACCAGTACTTCGGTGCCCAGCGCCTGATGTTCTGTGCCGCACCCGCCTACCTGGAAAAGCACGGCGTGCCACAAGACGAACGCGACCTGGAATACCACCACTGCGTCGGCTATGGCCATACCGATGGCATGGTCAGCCCCTGGCTGTTCAAGGGCCGCCAACCTGGCGAAATGGAACGACGCAGCGTACAACCCCGCATCGCGGTGGGGGACGGTGAAGGGGAAGTTGCAGCAGTGCTGGCCGGTCATGGTATCGGCCAGCTACCAACCTGGCTGACCCAGCAACACCTCGATCAAGGGCGGCTGGTCGAAGTGTTGCCCGCGCTGGCCACCGACGGCCTGCCAATGAATCTGGTATGGCTCAAAAGCCGCGAGGGGCTACCCAAGGTCCGCGCCCTGCTCGACTACCTGCTGCCTCGGCTGGCGCCTCATGGTACCCGGGCCAGCGATGCGCGCTGATGCGCAAGGCCGCCGACCAGCGGCACAAGCCCCAGCGCCACCACGGCCACGCCTGCGGCTACGTAGCCCAGGTATTCGATACCCAGGCCAGGGATGGTCAAGCCACCGAGGACGGCGCCCAGGCCAATGCCCGCATTGGCCGCCGACACATTGGTGCTACCGGCCAAAGCCTGGGCATGCGTCACAGACCCCATCACCCGTACCTGGCTGATGGGGTATAGCGCGGTGTTGGCCACACCCCACACCCCCAGTGCCAGGCAGAACACCAGGCCTGCATGGGCCAGCGGCACGATCGCCGCCATGCCGATGGCCAGCAGCAGCAGAAACAGCGCCGTTGCCCTGAGCGGTGAACGGTCCACGACCCGTCCACCGATCCAGTTGCCGAGCAGGCCCACCGCGCCAAAGCCCATCAGCCACCAACCGGTATGCGCGGGTGGTACACCCGCAACCCGCTGCAGCAGCTCGGCCAGGTAGCTGTAGCCTGTGAACATTGCGGTGAACACCACCACCGAAAGCAGGACATTGGCGAGGAAATAGCGCTCCTTGAAAATGCGTGCCTGCTGCATGAAGTCGACTTTTGCCGCGCGGGCAACGTGCGGCATCCACACCCACATGGCCAGCGCCATCAGCAATGACAGCGCGGCCAGTATCCAGAATGCGCCACGCCAACCCACGGCATTGGACGCCACGGTGCCCAGCGGAATACCCAGCAACATCGCCGCCGAGATGCCCAGGTACACCTTGGAAATGGCTTGCCCTGCTTTATCAGGCCCGGCCAACTGGCCGGCCGTTTCACTGGCCGTGCCCCAGAACACCGGCAACGCCAGTGCCGGGACGACCCGGGCAATGGCCAGCACCCAGAAACTGGTCGAGGCCGCAGCCAATGCATTGGCTGCGGCAAATACCAGCAGAATGGTGATGAATAAACGCTTGCGGTCCAGGTGCGCCAATGCCGCTGTCAAGAACGGGCCGGCAAGCATCACAGTAAAGGCAAACAGCGTGACCAACTGCCCCGCCATCGAAATGGAAACCCCAAGGTCCTGGCTGAGCGCGGGCAACAAGCCGACAATCAGGAACTCGGTGGTCACGATCAAGAAGGCCGAAAAGGCAAGGACCGCGACGCTGATTGCAGCAATACGGCCAGTGGGAGTAGCCCCAAGGCGGGATTCAAAAGCAGACATCGAAACAGGCTCCAGAAAAGATCCTGCCAGTCTATTGATAAATTAAATTCCTATTTTTGGTTATTTTTCACGAATTGAATGAATCAAAATCATTAATAGCACTTGAGTGTATACAACTTACTGGGTTCCTGATTACATTATCCCTCGCCTACGACCTCGGTAATCGCCAAGGCGTATTGCAACGGGCTTAAGCCATGTTATCTGCAACCGGTAAGAAAACCCTCCTCGTCAAAAACGCTGCACTTCTGGTCACCATGGACGGCGAACGCCGCGAGATCAAGAACGGCGGACTGTACATCGAAGACAACCTGATCAAACAAGTCGGCCCCACCGATACCCTGCCACAACAGGCCGACGTCATCCTCGACATGGCCGGCAAAGTGGTCATCCCAGGCCTGGTCAACACCCACCACCACATGTACCAGAGCCTCACCCGCGTGGTGCCAGCAGCCCAGGACGGCGAGCTGTTCAACTGGCTGACCAACCTGTACCCGATCTGGGCACGCCTCACCCCCGAAATGATCGCGGTGTCGACCCAGACCGCCATGGCCGAACTGATCCTGTCGGGCTGCACCACCTCCAGCGACCACCTGTACATCTACCCCAACGGCTGCAAGCTCGACGACAGCATCCACGCCGCCGCCGAGATCGGCATGCGCTTCCACGCCGCGCGCGGCAGCATGAGCGTGGGCCAGAGCCAGGGTGGCCTGCCGCCTGATTCGGTGGTGGAAAAGGAAGCTGACATCCTCAAGGAGTCCCAGCGCCTGATCGAGGATTACCACGATGCCAGCCACGGCTCGATGCGCCGCATCGTGGTAGCGCCGTGCTCGCCCTTCTCGGTCAGCCGCGACCTGATGCGTGAAGCCGCCGTGCTGGCGCGCCAGTACGGGGTGTCGCTGCACACCCACCTGGCCGAAAACGTCAACGACATCGCCTACAGCCGCGAGAAGTTTGGCATGACCCCTGCCGAGTACGCCGAGGACCTCGGCTGGGTCGGCCACGACGTATGGCATGCCCACTGCGTGCAGCTCGACCAGCACGGCATCGAGCTGTTCGCCCGCACCGGCACCGGCGTCGCCCACTGCCCATGCTCGAACATGCGCCTGGCCTCGGGCATTGCCCCGATACGCAAGATGCGCGACCACGGCGTACCGGTGGGCCTTGGGGTCGACGGCTCTGCCTCCAACGACGGCGCCAGCATGATCGGTGAAGTGCGCCAGGCCCTGCTGCTGCAGCGGGTAGGCTTCGGCCCCGACGCCATGACCGCCCGCGAAGCACTGGAAATCGCCACCCTCGGCGGCGCCAAGGTGCTCAACCGCAATGACATCGGCGCCCTTGCCCCGGGCATGGTGGCCGACTTCGTCGCCTTCGACCTCGGCCACGTCGCCTATGCCGGTGGCCACCACGACCCGCTGGCGGCACTGGTGTTCTGCACCCCGACCCAGGTGCACACCAGCGTGATCAACGGCCGCGTCGTGGTGAAGGACGGCCAGCTGGCCACCGTCGACCTGCCACGCGTGCTGGAGCGCCACAACCAGTTGGCACACCAGCTGGTCAGCGGCAACTGATGTACCCGGGCTGCTGCGGCCAAAGCCGGTTGCAGTAGCCCACACCTCCCATTCAAAACTCAACGAATGCGACTGAGACCGTGCTGTTAGACGCATAAATAACAAAGCGAGCTACTCACCATGACCTCTCCCGCTTCACCTCGTCCGGAAGACGAATCGCTGGCCACCGAGCACCTCGGCGTGCGCATCGAGCCCATGCCACAGCTTGCGGCCCAGGCGCTGGCGCTTGATGGCGTTGTCAAGCTACGCGATACCTTGCAGAGTTGCATTGCCTGTACCGCCCATGTCACCGGCCAGATTTAGCGCGGGCTATGTGGGAGCTGGCTTGCCGGCGATGGGGTGCGAAGCAGCCCCAGGTTTCAGGTGCGCAGGACCTGCTCCCCGGCATTGCTCGGCAAGCGAATGGCATCCGCCAACGCCACGCAGGCAATCAACGCAACGCCAATCAACGCCCAGTGGAAGTCGCTGACTGTCATCTCGCCTTCGCCGCCCCGCACCATCATCGCCACGCGCAACAGCAGTGCCACCACCGCCACACCCAACGCCATCGCCAGCTGGAAGCACATGCTGAACAGCGTCGAAGCCTCGCCCATCTGCTGCTTGGGCACTTCGGCAAAACCGACAGCGTTGTACGTGGTGAACTGCATCGAGCGCGAAAGCCCGCCCACGAACAACACCACGGCCATCCAGTACCACGGCATGCCTTGCTGCAAGCCCAGGCAGGCCAGAATGCAACCAACCCCGATCAGCCCGTTGACCAGCAACACGCGGCGGAAACCATAGCGGCGCAGCAACCCGGTGGTAAACGGCTTCATCGCCAGGTTGCCGGCGAAGATCGCCAGTACCAGCAGCCCGGCATCCACTGGCGACAAGCCGAAACCAATCTGCAGCAGCAACGGGATCAGGAACGGCAAGGCGCTGATCGACAGGCGGAACAAGGTCCCCCCCACGATGCTGACCCTGAACGTGGGAATAGACAGGGTATCCAGTGGCAATAGCGGCGAAGCATGACGCCGGCAATGGCGAATTGCCAACCAAGTCAGCAAGCCGCCCAGCGACACCAGTCCCAGCCCGGCGCCCAAGCTGCCACCCGCCAGCGAGCCAAGCATTTCCAGGCCGACTAGCCACGCTGCACAGGACGATGCCAGGAAAACGAACCCCAGCGTGTCGAAACGGCGTTTTTCATCTGACCGCGCATTCGGAATCAGTACCCAGGCAGCCGCAATGGCCAGCAACCCGAGGGGGATGTTCAGGTAGAAGATCCAGGGCCACGACCAATGCGTGACGATCAGGCCGCCGAGTGGCGGGCCCAATACGGGCGCCACCAGGCCGGGCCAGGTGATCACTGCGAGCATTTTCACCAGGTCCTTCTTCTCGGTCGTGCGCAGCACCACCAGCCGGCCCACAGGTACCATCAGGGCACCGCCAATGCCCTGAAGCACCCGGGCGGCGACGAAGGTTTCCAGGGTCGGGGCCATGCCGCACAGCAACGACGCCACGGTGAACAGGCCGATGGCCCCGGCAAATACCTGTCGCGGTCCGAAGCGGTCGGCCACCCAGCCACTGAGCGGAATGAACACCGCAACTGCCAACAAGTAGGCACTGATGCCGATGTTCAGGCTGACAGCGCTTTCACCGAAGTCACTGGCCATTTGCGGCAAGGCCGTGGCAATCACGGTGGCGTCGAGGTTTTCCATGAAGAAGGTGATAGCGACCAGCAAGGCGATGCACGTGGCTTGGCGGGGGGTGTTGGTTGTTGCCAGGCTGGCCAAGGTTACAAATCCTTCTGGTGGGTCATGGGGCTCTGTCGCGTCGGGACGCTACCGGGACCTGAGCAAACCGCTCATCCTGCGGGAGCGGGTTAACCCGCGAACACCGGCACAGCCGGTGCCATGCAACGCGAACGTTCAGATCATCTTCATGGCCGCACGCAATGCCAGCAGGTAGGTCTCGACGCCAAACCCGCAGATCTGCCCGCGCACCACTTCGGCAAATACCGAATGATGTCGGAACGGCTCCCTAGCATGGATGTTGGACATATGTACTTCAACCACCGGCGCTTCGAGAATGGCCAATGCGTCACGAATACCATAGCTGTAATGGGTCCATGCCCCGGCATTGATCAGCACCGCATCCACCCGGCCCTCAACGGCCTGGTGGATACGTTCGCACAGGGCACCTTCGAAGTTGGTCTGGAAGCTCTCGACCCTCGCCCCCAGCTCTTCTCCCAGCGCCTGCAAGGCCTGATCAATGTCGGCCAGGGTCGCGGAGCCGTATTGGCGCGGGTCGCGCTTGCCGAACATGTTGTGGTTGATGCCGTGCAGCATCAGGACATTGGCGGCCATGGCTCACTCCAGCGGGATCGTCAGGCGATCGATCACAGCACGGGTTTCGGGCCGTATCCCTCGCCACCAGGCAAACGCCTCTGCGGCCTGTTCGACCAGCATGCCCACGCCATCAGCAACCCGTGCCACACCGGCCTCCCGCGCCAGGTGCAGGAACGGCGTGAGGCCTTTGCCATACGCAAGCTCATAGGCCAGCCGCGTCTCGCCCAGTACCGCGCCAGGTAACGGCGGCAGTTCCCCGACCAGGCTGGCGGAAGTGGCGTTGACCACGATGTCGAAGGTTTGCCCTTGCAGCGCTTCGTATCGGCTGATACGCAACCTCGGGTGATCCAGTTCGTTTCGCAAAGCAAGGGCTTTGCTCATGTCGCGGTTGGCAATCACCAGCTCGCTGGGCCCCGCCTGCAGAAAGGGCAAAAGTGACCCACGTACTGCACCACCGGCACCGAGCAGCAACACGCGGCGGTTGCGCAGCGGTTCACCGAGGTTGTCTTCGATGTCGCGCAGCAACCCGATACCATCGAAGTTTTCGGCCACGATGCAGCCATCTTCGAACTTGAGTGCGTTGGCAGCACGGGCCAATTGCGCACGCTCACTGCGCCGGTCAGCCAACTCGAAGGCGCGCAGCTTGAACGGCGCAGTGATGTTCATGCCCAGCCCGCCGTCACCGCGAAACTGCAGCACCTGGGCCTCGAAGCCTTCCAACGAGCCCTCGATGGCTCCATATTCCAGGTGCTGGCCGCTGGCCTGGGCGAACAGGCCATGAATCAGCGGTGACTTGGTATGGTTGATCGGCCGGCCGATCACTGCGTAACAGTCGCTCATCGTGCATCTCCGTGGGTAAACAGCACACCGTCTGCCTGCATGGCGGTGATTTCTTCAGGGCTGAAGCCAAGCGCCGCGGCCACTTCGGCATTGTGCTGGCCGAGGTCCGGGGCCACTTGGTGGATCGTGGTGTCACAGTCGGAAAAGCGAAACGGCAGGTTGGGCAGGCGCAAGGTGCCATAGCGCGGGTGCTGCTGCTCGATGACCATATTGCGCGCCTGGATTTGCGGGTCGGCCAGCACCTCGTCGATGCGCTGGACCTTGGCACTGGGGATATCGATGGCGTCGAGCAGGGCGAGGATGTCAGCCACCGAACGCGCGCCCACCCAATCACGGACCACTGCCAGAATCGCCTCGCGGTGGGCATTGCGGCCGTTGAGGCTGTGGTAACGGCTGTCGTTGCCAAAACCTGCAGGGCCGCCGTTGGCTTCGAGCATGGCTGCAAAACGCTGCCAGGCATCATCGACCTGGGCAGCAATCACCAGGTCGCCATCCGCGGCGCGGAATACGCCATACAAGGTGGACGTGGGCATGTCATGGCCGGTCTGCTCGGGCAGCACAGTGCCGTCGGACAGCGTGAAACACTGCACGGCGTATTCATGCATCGACACCAGCGTGTCGTACAGGGCCATGTCGATGTGCTGGCCGCGACCACTGCTCACCCGCCCCAGCAACGCCGCGTTGATAGCCGCGACAGCGTGGATGCCGGTGTACATGTCGCCCAGCGAAATGCGCAGCAGTGGCGGCGCTTCACCCGGCACGCCGACCATCTGCATGATCCCGCTCTTGGCTTCGGCAATAAGCCCGAAGCCGGCGCGATGGGCATCCGGGCCGGTGTGGCCGTAGGCGGAAATCGAGCAATACACCAGGCGCGGATTACGCGCCGACAGCTCGGCATGGCCCAACCCAAGCTTGTCCAGCGCGCCCGGCCGGTAGTTCTCGATGAACACATCGGCCGAGTCGGCAAGGCGCTGCATGAAGGCTTTGCCGCGCGGGTCCTTCATGTTCACGCTGACGCCCTGCTTGCCCATGTTCAATTGCAGGAAGTAGCCACTCTGCTGATCGTCCAGGGTAAACGCGTGCTGGCGGCCGGCATCGCCGCTACCCGGTCGTTCGACCTTGATCACTTCGGCGCCCAGCGCCGCCAGGCAACGCCCGACATAAGGGCCGGCAAGGAAGTGGCTGTAATCGATGACGCGGATACCCGCCAATGGCAATGCCTGGCTCATGCCTGCACCCTCCGCGGCACCATCAACCGGTGCTCGCCACGCTGCACGACCTGCCCATGCTGGTTGATCAGTTCCGATGGCAGCACCACGATGCCCCAGCCTGGGCGGCTGTTGCTCGGGCGCATCGCACCCACGCGCATGCGCACGTGCAGCACATCGTTGACCTTGATGGGTAACACGAAGTCCCAGGTCCAACCCAGCGACATGCCCGGCAGGAAGCGGTAGGCGCACTGGGTCTTCAAGCCATCTGCAATCGAAAGGCCGAACAGGCCATGGGCGACCAGGCAGCCGAAGTGGCTGGCATTGGCGTAGGCCTCGTCCACATGCACCGGGGTGTGGTCACCGGTCAGCTCGGCGTAGGCCAGGATACGCTCGCGGGTCACGGTGTAGGTCGGGCTGATGCACTCATCGCCTTCGCGGGCATCGTCCCAGTACTTTTCAATCACGCTCATGCCTGTACCTCCGCGCGTGGGTCAATCGCCAATGCCTGCGCGACACAGGCCCTGGGCAGCGCCTGGATGAATTCCACTGCCAGACCATCAGGCAGGCGCAACCAGTTGCGGCCCTGGGGCATTTCGCTGACACCGAAGCGCTGCGCCGCAGCCAGCGCCGCCTCCAGGTCTTCGCACATGATGCCCAGGTGCGCCATGCGCCCTTCCGGGCCGTCGAAATCGGGCTGATGGATGAATTGCAGGCCTCCCATCGTCCAGTACTGAACGGGCTGCTCGATGCTGCCCTGCACTTCGCGCAGGGTCATGCCACACACTTCACTGAAAAAGCGGATGTGCCACTGGATGTCACGCACCCAGAAGGCGACGTGTTCGAGGTAGGCTTTTGGCTGGCTCATGCGTTGTCCCTTTTCTGGTGATCGGCCATCGCGCGCTCGATGCCCTTGATACAGGCCACCAAGGTGGCGTTGACGGGTGTAGCGACGCCATGACGCTGGCCCCAGCGCACGACGGAGCCGTTGATGAAGTCGATTTCGGTGACCGAGCCTTTTTCCAGGCTTTGCAGCATCGAGGTACGGAAACTCGATGGCAGACCTTCGGCAGCCAGATGCCAGGCGGCATCGGGACTGTTCAGGCTCAAACGGATACCGGCGCTGCGGGCCACGGCGATGGCCTCGGCCACGGCGGCCTTGGCCGTTTGCTCCAGCAAAGGCTCGTTGTAGAGCTGGCCATAACTGAGCATGGTGATACCGCTGAGCGCGCCGGTAGCGACATTGACCAGCAGCTTGTCCCACATGGTGCCGAGGATGTTGTCGCTGACCGTGGTGGCCAGCCCGGCAGCGTTGAAGGCTTCGGCGATGGCCTGCACGCGGGGTGTCAGTTGCCCGTCCAGCTCGCCGATGTATGTGTGTTTGCCCGCCACGCCAGCACGGATCGACCCCGGTGCCAGCAGCACACCGCCCACATAGGTCTTGCCAGCCAGTACTCGCTGCGGCCCGACCACCTCGGCCAGAATGTCCTCGTGCCCCAGGCCGTTCTGCAGCGACAGCACCAGCGTTTGCGGGCCGAGCAGCGCCGTGGCACCGGCAATCGCTTCGGCGGTGTGGAACGACTTCACCAGCACCACGACCAGGTCAGTCACGCCCACGTGGTTGGCATCGGTGGTGGCATTGACACGCACTTGCCGCTCGCCGTGTTCGTCCTGCACCTGTAAACCGTGCAGGTTGATGGCTTCGACGTGCTCGCGGCTACGGTTGAGCAGCCAGGTTTGGTGCCCTGCCTCGCTCAATGCCGCGCCAATCGCGCAGCCCAGGGCGCCGGCACCCAGAATGCAGATTTTCAAATCGCAGACCTCCAGTGGTTTGCGATTACCTTATGCAGGGCAGCTCATTGGGGCTATACAATGACCTTAATACGCCCATTGAGATTTACAATAATGAGTGCCGCCGACGTACTGCCTGAACCTAAGCTGCTGCAACTGTTCGACCTGCTTTATCACTGCCGCAGCGTCACCCGCGCAGCAGAACAGTTAGGCCAGAGCCAGCCAACCGTCAGCATCTGGCTAGCCCGCCTGCGTCAGCAACTGAACGACCCGTTATTCGTACGCACCCCAGGTGGTATGGCCCCAACTCCGCGCGCCGACCAGTTGATCGGGCCTTGTCGCGAGGTGCTTGAATCACTGCGTCGGCTGACGGCTTGGGAACCACAGTTCACCCCTGCCACTGCGCAGAGGCGCTTTCGCCTGTGTGTCAGCGATGCCAGCCATATCACCTTGCTACCCAGTATTCTCAACCACCTGCGCAACCATGCCCCAGGCATTCGCCTGGAGGCAGCGCGCATCGACGGCAATAGCGAAAGTGCCCTGGAGTCGGGCGAGGCCGACCTGGCCATTGGCTTTGTGCCCTGGCTGGGTGGCGGGATGTACCAGCAGGTATTGTTCGAGCAGGACTGGGTGTGCCTGAGCAACCGCCAGCACCCGCGCCTGGCACACGGCATGGACGTGGCCCGTTACCACGCCGAGGGCCATGTACAGATCAGCGCGGGGACCGGCCAGAAGTTGCTGGAGGCCGGCCTGGCCCGGGCCGGTATCGAACGCCGGATCGTGCTGGAGCTACCAGGGTTTCTGGGGCTGGGGATGATCGTCGGCAGCACCGACCTGGTCGCCACTCTGCCAAGGCATATCGGCCACACCCTTGCCGACATGCATGACCTGCAGGTACACGATTGCCCATTTGCGGTAGAGGGTTTCACTGTAAAACAGCACTGGCATGCGCGCTACCACCAGGACAGCGGCAACCGCTGGCTCAGGGAAGTGATCCACGGCCTGTTCGGTCGACCGGCCGGACATATTCGTGTGGTTACAGCGCCATGACCATCTCATGCCAAGCCATGCCGCCATGATCCGACGGCGACGGTTTCACGTACTGATACCCCATCTTCTGGTACAGCGCCACATGCTGCTGCTTGCACATCAGGTGAATGGTCTGCTTGCCCGAGGCCTTCATGCGGGCGATGAATTCGTCCATCATGCGCTTGGCGTAACCATTGCCCTGGTGCACCGGGTCCACCACCACCGACATGATCACCACGTTCGGTGCTGCCGGGTCATGGCCGATCAGTTCCTTGAAGTCTTCATCAGACATGACGACTTCGTGGGCGCAACCGCTATTGATGAAGCCAACGATCTCACCTGCGTTTTCCAGGATCAGGAAGCCTTGCGGATACTGCGCGATGCGGGTGCGGATCTTCTCCAGCGTGGCCGCTTCATCCCCTTCATAGGCGCCGATTTCAATGGCGTAGCAGCGCTCGGCGTCTGCAACAGTGGGGGTGCGGAACTGCGGGGTATTCATGGCTGACTCCTTGGAAACGTGAAAGCGTCAGGCATGGTAAACCAGTAGCGTTGTGCTTGCCGCCTACCTGGGATGGCACGCATCATGGGCGCATTGCCTACTCGCTCACGGAAACGCCTATGACCGCTGCCCTACTCCCTCTCACAGCGCCAGGACGCTGCAAACGCCTGAAAGCGGCCAGCAGCAGCGACCATGACAACGTCGACGAACTGGTGATGGCGGCGCGACCTTTCGAGAGCCGTGAGCGTTATGGCCACTTCCTGCAGGTACAGCACCGCTTTCACGGCAGCCTGCTGGCGCTGTATCAGGACGAGCAGCTGAACCGGTGGCTGCCGGGGCTGGTTGAGCTGTCGCGTTTTGCCGCAGTCGAGGAAGACCTGCTCGATCTGGGTCTGCCGCTGCCAACGCCTCCCCAACCGGTCAGTGCCAGCCCGGCCCAGGCCCTGGGGTGGCTGTATTGCAGTGAAGGCTCCAACCTGGGTGCAGCGTTCCTGTTCAAGCAGACCCAGCGCCTGGGCCTGAATGGCAATGAGGGTGCCCGCCACCTGGCGCCGCACCCCGATGGTCGTGCACTGCACTGGCGCGAGTTCGTGGCCAGGCTTGATGGCCTGGTGCTGGACGAGGAGGAAGAAGCAGAAGTTGTGACGGGGGCGATTGCTGCGTTCGACAGTTATCGGGCACACCTGCGAGAAGTGTTCGCAGGCCAATGAGCATAGGGTATGTACAGGGGTAATCAGGCGTCAAAAGTTCTACAAGTTGTTGCTGCAGCGAACTTTTTCCCGTTTACCGGTCTATCTGGGAGGCACAGAAAGGTAGCGGCACGCGAGACAAGGTTCGCCCCACACCTGCTGGCCAGATGGCTCAATTGTTATCAGAGGTTGGCTTCGCTCATGAAAATACATGTCGCAAGGTTGGTGCTGCTCGGCCTGTTCTCGTTCGCGGCGGTGGGCACGGCATCGGCAACACAAATGAAAGCACCGGTGGCGCCGGCACCGGCCGTTCAGTCACCGTTGCAGCCTGCCGGCAGCCCGTGGTCGAGGGTGGCCAGCGTGGCAGATACACAGCCCGCCACGCTGCTGGCGCACGACGACGACCGCTGGCATGACCACAGAAGCGACTGGCGCCGTGAGCAGTGGCGGCGCGAGCAAGCCCGGCGGGACTGGGAGCGGCGGCGTGACTGGGAACGGCGCCGCGATTGGGAGCGCCGCCATGAGCGGGCCATGCACCAGCGCCACCATGACGACTACCGATATTACCGCCGTTGACCATCACGCCTGATGCGGGTCGCACGCTCTGTGGGACAGCGGTCTGGTGCTGCTTGATCTGGCCTCATCGCCGGCAAGCCAGCACCCACAGGTACAGCGTCAGCTTAGCGCTGCATCAGGGGTATCCCCCGCCGCCTCTGCTTCCATCTTCAAGCGGTCTGCCTTGCAGATGTACTTGGGCTTGCGCGGCGCCAGTTTGGCATTGGCTTTTTTGGCATGCGCGTCCAATAGCTGCTTGATCTTCTTACGACGGTTCATAGTCCACAGGGCCTGTCAGTGCGGTTTTGCTGACCACATCATACCTGTGCGGCCTGCGCATTGCGCCAGTAAACATGGCGCTGGGGTACCCGCCGGCCCCTATTCCTCGCCACCTTGACGTTATTTTCACACGCCGCAGATTAGCGTCACGCCCTTTCAGGTCACGGGCACATCCGCTGGCCTCCAAGGTACGACGAGGCATACGTGTCACACACTACATCCCCCGCTGCGCACACGCGCGTGGACTGGGCCGGCCTGGGCTGGCTGCTGCTGTTCTTCTGGTACTTCTCCGGCGTCACCCAGGCGTTGCTGTTGTTCAGCGGCACTACCGGCTTTGCCGGTTTTCGCGATGCGTTCTTCCTCAGTAGCCTGTGGCTGGCCCCGGTGCTGCTGCTGCCCCGCTTCACCCGCGCCACGGCGGCCGTCATCGGCCTGGTGCTTTGGGCTGCATCGCTGGTGGGCTTGAGCTACTTCGGCATTTATCGCCAGGAGTTCTCGCAAAGCGTCATCTTCGTGATGTTCGAGTCCAACACCGCTGAAGCCGGTGAGTACTTCAGCCAGTACTTCAGCGTGTGGCTGGGCTTGGCGCTGCTGCTGTACACGCTGGTGGCGCTGCTGCTGTGGAAGCGCGTGCGCCCGGTAAGCCTGCCCCTGCGCAGGCGCCTGCCGGTGGTGGCCCTGTTGCTGGTCGCCAACCTGGTGTACCCGTTCTACAAGCAGATGGTGACGCAGGAGCGCAACTTCGCCGATGCCGCCGAAAAAGTGCAGCAGCGCATGGAGCCCGCAGTGCCCTGGCAACTGCTGGTCGGCTACCGTCAGTACCTTCAGCAACTGGACAACATGCAGAAGTTACTGGCGCAGAACGCCGCGTTGCCGCCCCTGCAAAACCTGCGTGACAGCAGCGGTACGGCGCCACGCACGCTGGTGCTGGTGCTGGGCGAGTCCACGACCCGCGAGCACATGCACCTGTATGGCTACAACCGCGACACCACGCCCAACCTCGACGCGCTGGCCGCCAGCGACAAGGGGCTGACGGTGTTCCGCGACGTGGTATCGCCGCGCCCGTACACCATCGAAGTGATGCAGCAGATCCTCACCTTTGGCAACGAGCAGAACCCGGACCGTTTCCTAACCGACCCGTCACTGATCAACCTGATGAAACAGGCAGGCTACAAGACCTTCTGGATCACCAACCAGCAGACCATGACCAAGCGCAACACCATGCTGACCACGTTCTCGCAGCAGACCGACGCGCCGGTATACCTGAACAACCAGCGCAACCAGAACGCCAGCCAGTACGATGACGTGGTGCTGGCGCCGTTCGAGAAGGCCCTGCAAGACCCTGCGCCGAACAAGTTCATCATCGTGCACCTGCTGGGCACGCACATGGACTATCGCTTTCGCTACCCGAACGACTACGCGCACTTCACCGACAGCCAGGGCGTACCGAAAGAGCTGACGCCAGACCAGGTAGAAACCTACAACTTCTACGACAACGCGGTGCGCTACAACGACTACGTGGTATCGAGCCTGATCAAGCGTTACTCGGCCGGCAGCCCCAATGGCTTCCTGCTGTACCTGTCCGACCATGGCGAAGACGTGTACAGCTCCGGCAACCACGACCGCCTGGGGCGCAACGAAGGCGCGCCGACCCGGCCGATGTACACCATCCCGTTCCTGCTGTGGACCTCGCCCAGCTGGCAGGCCGAGCACCCACGTGATTTGCAGGCCATGGCCAACCGCCCTTACAGCAGCTCGCACCTGATCCATACCCTGTCCGACCTGGCCGGGCTGAGCTATGACCGCTTCGAGCCGGCCAAGAGCCTGGTGAGCCCGCAATTTGTGGTGGCACCGCGCTGGATTGGCGACCCGTACCGCAAGGATGGCTTGCGCGAGTTCGACCACCTGCCGTTGGACAAGCCCGAGCGGGTGCAGGAAACAGCCAGTAATCGCCAGTAGATCGCCACGTGTAGGAGCAGCCTTGTGCTGCGAACAGGCCGGTATTGGAGGCATACGGATGTGTGGCCTGTACCGGCCGCTTCGCAGCACAAGGCTGCTCCTACCAGAATCGCGATAGGCCGTAGGCCGCATAAATTAAATTTAAATTGATTTTAAATTAAGCCTCAGCCACGCTCTGCCCATATTCCTGGTTTGCAGAGCATCCCACCATGTCCGCAGCCCCCCGCGAACCCCGCAAGGACGGCGCCATCACCCGCACGCGCATCCTCCAAGCCGCCGGCGAACTGTTCGCCGCGCTCGGTTACGCCGAAACCAGCAACAAGGCCGTCGCGGCCAGGGCCGAAGTCGACCTGGCCTCGATCAATTACCACTTCGGCAGCCGCAACGGCCTGTACCTGGCCGTGCTCGACGAGGCCCGCCAACGCTTCCTCGACCTTAGCGACCTGCAACGCATCACCCAAGGCAGCCAGACACCGAACGAAAAGCTGCGCGTGCTGGTGGAACTGGTGGTGCAAAAGGCCACCCAGGCTCGGGACAACTGGCATTTGCGGGTACTGGCCGCAGAAATCCTCGCCCCCAGCCCTCACGGCCAGGCGCATCTGCAGGCCGCCGCGCCACTGCGCCTGTCACTGCTCAAGGGGTTGTTCAGCGAGGTCAGCACCATCCCCGTCGACGAACCGGCCCTGACCCGCTGCATCCTGTGCGTCACGGCACCGTGGGCAATGCTGCTGATCGGCCCGCGCGGCGGCTCCGGGGCGCTGCACGAGATTCTGCAGATGCCCAGCGAGGCCGTTGCAGCGCAGCTTTACCGCTTTGCCCTTGCAGGCCTGCAAGACGCTGGCCAGCAGCATGCCCAGGCCAACGCCACCCCCAGCTGAGGTAAGCACCGTGCAACCTGTATCCACTGATACCTCCCCCGCCGCAACGGACGCGCAAACCTCCATTCCACTGCTGCTGGCAGCGCTGATGCTGGTGATGTTCCTGGCCGCCCTCGACCAGACCATCGTCTCGACCGCACTGCCAACCATCGTCAGCGACCTCGGTGGGCTGCGCTGGCTGTCGTGGGTGGTCACCGCCTACCTGCTGGCCTCCACGGTAGTGGTACCGCTGTATGGCAAGTTCGGTGACCAGTTCGGCCGCAAGCGTGTGCTGCAGGTGGCCATCGTCCTGTTCCTGCTGGGCTCGGTCTTGTGTGGCGCAGCACAGGACATGGCCCAGCTGATCGCCTTCCGCACCCTGCAAGGGCTGGGTGGCGGCGGCTTGATGGTGGTAGCGATGGCCGCCATCGGTGATGTCATCCCGCCTGCCGAACGTGGCCGCTACCAGGGCCTGTTCGGTGGCGTGTTCGGCCTGGCCACCGTGGTAGGGCCGCTGATCGGCGGTTTTCTGGTCGAGCAGCTGTCGTGGCACTGGATCTTCTACATCAACCTGCCCCTGGGCCTGCTGGCGCTGCTGGTGATCGGCAGCGTGTTCCGCCCGCACGTGGCTTTGGTACGGCATACGGTGGACTACATCGGCGCGTTTTTCCTTACCGTGGCATTGGCTGCCTTGGTGCTCATCACCAGCCTCGGCGGCAGCCTGCTGGCGTGGCAGTCGCTGGACATGTTGTGCCTTTCGCTGTTCGCCTTGATCGGCCTGGTCGGCTTCGTCCTGGAACAACGCCGCGCCGTCGAGCCAATCATGCCGCTGCACCTGTTCCGTCACCGGACCTTCGTGCTTGCCGGGCTGATCGGTTTCATCGTCGGGGTGTCGCTGTTCGGCGCCGTCACCTTCCTGCCGTTGTACATGCAGGTAGTGAAGAACGCCACGCCCACCAGCGCCGGGCTGCAGATGCTGCCGCTGATGGGTGGCCTGCTGGTAGTGTCGGCGATTACCGGGCGACTGATCAGCCGCTGGGGGCGTTACCGAGTGTTCCCGATCCTCGGCACCCTGCTGCAAGTCATTGCCCTGGGCTTGCTCAGCCGGCTGGAGCTGGACACCCCCATGGCGCTGATGAACCTGTACATGGGCTTGCTGGGTGCCGGCCTGGGGATGGTCATGCAGGTGCTGATCCTGGCTGTGCAGAACAGCGTCGAGTTACGCCACATGGGCGTGGCGACTTCCGGGGCCACGTTGTTCCGCTCGATTGGCGGCGCCATCGGGGTGTCGCTGTTCGGCGCTTTGTTCTCTCAGAGCTTGCTGGGCGGCCTGGACAGTGACTTCGCCGCCAGTGCCGGGGGTGCCGCGAGCCTTTCGCCGGCCGCCGTGCATGCCCTGCCCACTGCCCTGCAGCACAGTTACCTGCATGCGTTTTCCGGGGCAATGCATGGTGTGTTCCTGCTGGCCGGGGTGATCACCAGCGTGGCTTTCGCACTGTCCTGGCTGCTGCGCGAGGTGCCGCTGCGCAAGGCCACGCAGGCGTGAACACAGGTCGACAGGCCTTCAGGCAGATGGCGAGCAGCGACCCCGAGCGGCACTGCCCCGCACTGCCTCGGCCAGTTTGCGCAGGTTGGCCTGGTGCGCATTTACCAAGCTGGTAATGCTGTTGTCAGCCGCAGTCTGCACCGAGGTGCGGCAGGTCAGCTCAGCCTGCCCCACCAGCTTCAGGCGCCACACGGCTTCCAGCGAGGCATAGCGCCCCGGCACCGTATCGAAGCGCTGTACGTCCACCCGCACTGCCGCCTTGGCGTCACCCGCCGGCCCACCCAGCTGGTCCTGCAAGGCGCTGCGAAACTCATCCACCAGGTTGGCACCCCACCATTCCGTCTCCAGAATGGCCAGGCCACTCTGCCCTTGCCGCACCACCAGTTGCGGGCGATCCACCTGGGGCGGCACGACCACCCGGGTCACCCGGATGTGCTGCCCGCTGTCACGCATCGGCTCGTTCGGCACCAGCGTGTGGTAGTTGTTCGGCGTACTGCTGCAGCCCCCGAGCCACACCAGCAGGCTGGCCACACACACATTGCGCAGTCGTTGCATCGGCTGTCTCCTCAGGGTTCAAGCTCTGCGGCCCCGGCCGCTTTCGGCCGCCCGCGAATCAGCGACTCGGGGTGCCGGCCCAGGTAGTCGGCAAGGTCGCGCAGCGACCGCGACATGCGCTCCAGTTCGTCCAGTGTTTCGCCCATCCGCTCGCGCTGCGGGGAGTCCTCGGAAATGGCCGCATTGGCCGTGCGCAGGGTCTTGTGCACTTCATCCAGCGCCACTTTCACATCCGGCAGCGTCTGGCCATTGAACTGTTTCAGGCTGGCGCGCAGCTCACGCAGGCTACCGTCCAGGTTGCTGGCGATGCTTTCCAGAGGCAACTTGGCAATGCGCTCGACCACCCGTTGCAGCTGCTCCTGCAACTGCTCCAGGCTGCCCGGCAATGTGGGGATGGTGATGGGGTTGGCGGCCATGTCGAAGGCCACCTTGGGGGTATCCGGGTAAAAGTCCAGGGATATGAACATCTGCCCGGTGATCAGGTTGCCGCTACGCGCCTGGGCCCGCAGCCCATGCTCGACAAAGGTGCCGATCAGCCGCCGCGCCCCATCCACATCGCCCTCGGTGTGCTTGAACACCGCCAGCATCTTGCGGTGCACCGGCCCCAGCCGCTGCGGGTAGACCACCGCATCGACCACCACCGGGAAGGACTGCCGCTCGGCATCGTAGTCAAGCTTGATCGAGGTGACCCGGCCAAACTCCACGCCCTTGAACTCCACCGGCGCACCCACCGACAGGCCGCGCATGGCCTGGTCGAAGCGCAGCTGCAGGTATTGCGCCTGGCCATTGGGCGGGGCCAAGGCGGAGTCTCGGTCGGCAAACAGCTGGAAGCGGGCCTGATCGGCAGCAGGCTCGGCCTGCGGGGCAAAATCGGGCGAACCAAAGGCCAACCCGCCCACCAGGATCGATGACAGCGATTCGGTATCGACCTTCAGGCCGTTGGCGCCAATCTGCATGTCGACGCCACTGGCATTCCAGAAGCGGCTATCAGCGGTGACGAAACTGTCGTAGGGGGCCTGCACGAACACGCCAATCTCCACCCCCTTGCCATCGTCTTGCAGGGCAAAGGACACCACCTCACCGACCGGGATCTTGCGGTAGTAGATCGACGAGCCGACATCCAGCGAACCCAGGTCACTGGCGGTGAGGAAGAAGCGCTTGCCCTTTTCGTCGAAGGTAATAGGTGGCGGCAGTTCCAGGCCGACAAAGGTCTTTTCCGGTACTTTCGATTCGCCGGAATCGGCCCCGATGAAACTGCCTGACAGCAACGTATCCACCCCAGAAATCCCGCCCATGCCGATGCGCGGGCGCACTACCCAGAAGCGCGCGCCCTGAGCGGCGAACGCGCGGGCATCATCGGTCAACTGCACCTTGGCGACCACACTTTTCTTGTCATCAGCCAGGTCCACCGTAGTGACTTCGCCAATCACCACGCTGCGGTACTTGACCTGGGTCTTACCCGCCACCAGCCCTTCCCCGGAGTGGAAGGAAATGGCAATGACCGGGCCCTGCTGCATCCAGTTGCGCACCACCAGCGAAGCGCCAATCAGGATTGCCAGGATCGGCACGATCCACACCAGCGACACACTCCAGCGCCGGGTGCGTACCTCAACCTGCCCCGCGCCTTCGCGCTCGTCAGTCTGCTGCCCCATCAGTGCGGCCTCCCCTCGTTGGCATGGCTATCCCAGATCAGGCGTGGATCGAAGCTCATCGCAGAAAGCATGGTCAGCACCACCACCAGGCCGAAGAACAGGATGCCCACCCGCGGCTCGATGGTGCCCAGCCCGCGCAGTTGCACCAGCGCCGCCACCAGCGCCACCACCATGACATCGAGCATCGACCAATACCCGATCAGCTCGACAAGGCGGTACAGCTGCGAGCGCTGCCGGCAAGCCCAGGTGGAACGGTGCTGGACGGTGAACAGCAGCAGGCCGAGCGAGAAGAACTTGATCGCTGGCACCCCCACGCTGGCAATGAAGATGATCAGCGCGATGTCCCAGGCGCCGGCCTCCCAGAACTCCAGCACACCACCGCCAATGGTGCTTTCGCTGCCACTGCCAAGCATTTCGGTGTGCATCACCGGCAGCAGGTTGGCAGGAATGTAGAACACCAGCGCCGCCAGCAGAAACGCCCAACCCCGAGCGATGGCGTTGGCCTTGCGCCGGTGAATGGCGGCGCCGCAGCGTGTGCAGGTGTGTGCACTGCTGCTCAGGTCACAGGCCTGACCGCAGCCATGGCACAGGCACAGCCCCAGCTGGTCGGCGTTGGCCGCGTAATTCATACCTGCACCCACAGGTCGCGAATATCCTTACCGGCGATATGGATAATCAGCATGCTCAGCGCGGCCAGGGCCAGCAGGCCGATACCGGGGATAACATCGAGCAGCCCGGCCAGCTTGATCACCGCCACCATCGCCCCCAGCAGGCACACCTCCAGCATGCTCCACGGCCGCAGGCTTTCCAGGCCGCGCATGCACAGGGCAAAACCGGGGGCACGCTGGCCGGCCAGGGCAAAACTCAACACCCAGCACAACAGGGCAATCTGCAGCACCGGCGCAAAGATGATCGACAGCGCCATGACCAGGGCGATGAAAGTGATGCTGCCGTGGCTGAGGATCTGCACCGCATCCCATAACGTTGCCGAATGGGTGAGGCCCTGCATACCGATGGTCATCACCGGGTAGGCATTGGCGAACACCAGCAGGATGCCGCCGGTTACACTCAAGGCCAGCCGCTGCTCGATGGTCAAAGACGTATGCCGGTACAGCACCCCGCCACAGCGCTGGCAAAGGGCGCGCTGGTGCTTGAGCAAAGGCGCACGCTGGTACACCGTGTCGCAGTACTCACAGATGATCAGATCCTGGGGCTGGGTCATGGCGTGTCCACGGTTAGCCCGACGTGAGGGTCACATGCAATGGCGAACTCTGTTATCCGGTGTAGACCATGCAGACAAATACGCCATCCCTAACCGATGACGGACTATCCTGTGAAACGGGCTTTCTGCCCGGTGGAGGTGTGCCATGCGTACGTTCACGTGGAGTTACCTGCTGGTGCTGCTGTGTGCCGCATCCGCAGCCCAGGCGCAGTCGGTAGTGCCGCTCAAGGGCCAGAGCAGCCAGCAGATGCAACTGGACATCAACGATTGCAATACCGTCGCTACCAACGCCGCGAACAGCACCGCGACGTCCAGCGAAGCCCATGTCGGTGGCCGGGTGCGTGGGGCAGCAGCAGGCGCCGCCGCCGGTGCCGTGGGCGCGCAAGTGCGCGGCAACCAGCACGAGGAGCTGTATGACCGGACCAGTGACGATGCCAAACAGCAATACCGGCAGAACCGTGCCAGCGAAACGGCCGCCGCCGGTGCAGCGGTAGGCGGCATGCGCCAGCGTCAGGACCGGCGCCAGGATCGGCGCAGCGAAGGCGAGGCCAAAACCCAGGCCCATGCCAGTGCCTACAGCGGTTGCCTGCAAGGGCGCGGCTATCAGATCAATCCTTGATCAGCGGGCACGCCATGCCCCTAGATGTACAGCATGGCGTGCCGCTTTCAGAATTTCGCCAGTTCTTCCCGGCAAAACTCCACAAACAACTGTGCAGGCTTGGTCAGTTGCACCCGCTTCAACCACGCCGCCGCCAGCCCCGACAGCGCCACCGGCTCGGCGATATCCAGCAGGGCCAGGCGCTGGCCGTCGTAGGTGTATTCCGAATGCGGTCGGGTCACCAGCAGCGAAAAACCGAAACCCTGCCCGACCATGCCCCGCACCATCTCGATCGACGGCGAGCTGAAGACGATGTTCGGCGTCAAACCCATCTCGTTGAACAGGCTGACGAAGTAGGTGCGGCTGGGAGCCACGTCCAGCAGGATCATCGGCTCCGGGCACAGGTCACGCAGCGATACCTGGGCCTGGCCGGCAAAGCGGTGGTTTTCTGGCAGCAGCACGTAAGGTTTTTGCGGCGGCATCAGCGGCTCAGCTTCGATGGTGCCGTCCAGGTCATGATCGTAGAGAAACGCCAGGTCGAACGTTCCGGCCGTCAAGCCCTGGATCAGCTCCTGCTGCTCGCCGTCGCGCAGGCGGATATCCACGCCTGGGTAACGCTGGCGGAAGGCGGCGATCAGGCGCGGCAGATACAACGGTGCCACGGTTTCGAAACAGCCGATGTCGATCTGCCCGGCGACGGTGTCGTTGTCAGCCAGGGCGTTCTGCTCGAACTCGTGGGCCATCTGCAGCAGCGATCGGGTCTTGGCGTAGAAACGCTTGCCGCTGGGCGTCAGCGACACACCCTGAGCATGGTGGCGAATGAACAGCTGCACGCCGAAACTTTCTTCCAGGCTCTTGATGGCCGTGGAAATGGACGGCTGGGCGATGTACAGCTGGCGAGAAGCCTCGGCAACGCTACCGGCCTCCACGGTGGTGACGAAGTACTTGAGTTGTCGCAGGGTATAGGCAGCCACGGGCACCTCTTTGACGCCGGTCTGGGCGCGCAGGGATCATGCCTGACACTTTAACCCCGCTCGCTGGCGGACGGGGGCCGGGTGATGAAGGATTTACCTATGGCTTGAGCAGTTTTTTTGTAGAGCGATGGCCCGAGCCCGGCAACAGCTGCTGGCCAAATACTCCCGAACGTCTTTACTGATACCCAACGGCCTCAGCATTACGGTGTACGCCTATGAAGATCGTGGTCACCAGCATTCTCGTCGACGACCAGGCCAAGGCCCTGGCCTTCTACCACTACGTACTCGGTTTCGAGCCCAGGCACGACATCCCCATGGGCCGGCACCGCTGGCTGACGCTGACCTCCCCCAACGATCCCAACGGCGTCGAGCTGTTGCTGGAACCCGACGCGCACCCAGCGTCCAAGGTGTACAAAGCCGCGCTCAAGCAGGATGGCATCCCCGCCACCTCGTTTGGCGTGCGCGATATACAGGCCGAATACACCCGCCTTTGCGCGGCGGGCGTGCAGTTCACCCAGCCGCCCACCGACATTGGCCCCGTCACCGTGGCCGTGTTCGATGACACCTGTGGCAACCTGATCCAGATCGCCCAGAAACACAGACAGCCCCACGCGCACCAATAAGGAAAACAGATGCGCCACGAATTCAGCGAAGTACTCAACGACCTGGTCGATTACTTTCTGCTTGGCGATATCCAGTTGCTCGAACGTTTCAAGCAGGAGCATGAGCTACCGGACGACCTCGCCTACGCCTTCACCCATGGTGACAGCGGCGACAAGGCGGTACGCGAAGGCGTCGTGCTGCCGCTGGCCGGGGTCGACAACCTGCCCTACCGCATTCTGTTCACCCTCGATGGCCATACCCCGGCCCTGCGCGAAGCTGGCAGCCGCCTGAAGCACCGGCGTAATGGTTATGTTTTGCGGGTCGAGCACGGTGCGCTGATGCTGTACACCTGGCGCATCCTGCAGCACTTCACGCCCAAGACCCTGGGTGACCTGATTGCCCGCTACCAGGTGCCGGGGCGGCCGATCATCGAGCTGGACAATGGCTGGTATGACGTGGAGGTACTGGCGGGGGCGCTGGTGCGCGACGGGTTGTACGAGCCAGCGTTCGAGTTCGTGCTGAAGAAGCGCTGGAGCCGGGGTGAGGCCGCGCAGGTGGATACCGGGTATGCCTTTGGCCTGCGCGGCTACTTCGATTGATTAATGGGCTGTACCGGCCTCTTCGCGGGCTCGCCCGCTCCCACAGGTACAACACAAGCCGTGAAATCTGTGTTGTATCTGTGGGAGCGGGCGAGCCCGCGAAGAGGCCAGCACAGCTGCCCCATCAGTTGATATCCCGGTCCTTGGTCTCGGGCAGGAACAGGATCCCCAGCACCGCCGTCATTACCGCGATCACAATCGGGTACCACAAGCCGTAATAGATATCCCCAGTCGCCGCCACCATGGCAAACGCCACCGTCGGCAGGAAGCCGCCGAACCAGCCATTACCGATGTGGTAAGGCAGCGACATCGAGGTGTAGCGGATACGCGCCGGGAATAGTTCGACCAGCCAGGCAGCAATCGGGCCGTAGACCATGGTCACGTAGATCACCAAAATGGTCAGCAGCAACAGCACCATCGGGTAGTGAATCTTCGCCGGGTCGGCCTTTTCCGGGTAGCCGGCTTCTTTCAACGCACCACTCAAGGTGGCGGTAAACGCCTCACTCTGCATCTTGAAGTCCGCTGCGGCCATGCTGCTGCCTTCAAAGCTCGGCAGCACCCGCTCACCAATGCGAATCTGCGCCACGCTGCCAGGTTCGGCCGCCTGGTTGGTGTAGGGAATGGCGCGCTTGGCAAGCAGGCTCTTGGCGATGTCGCAGGAGCTGGTGAATTTGGCCTTGCCCACCGGGTCGAACTGGAACGCGCACTGGCCAGGGTCAGCCACTACCACGACCGGGTTCTGCTCCTGGGCGACGAACACGTCCGGGTTGCCGTACTCGGTCAGCGCCTTGAAGATCGGGAAATAGGTCAGCGCAGCGATGATGCAGCCGGCCATGATGATCTTCTTGCGGCCAATGCGGTCGGACAGGCTACCGAAGATGATGAAGAACGGCGTGCCGATCAGCAACGAGCCTGCAATCAGCAGGTTGGCCGTCTGCGGCTCGATCTTGAGCATCTGCAACAGGAAGAACAGTGCATAGAACTGCCCGGTGTACCAGACCACGGCCTGCCCGGCGGTGCCGCCCAGCAGCGACATGATCACCACCTTGAGGTTTTCCCAGCGGGCGAACGACTCGGTCAGCGGTGCCTTGGATGCCTTGCCCTCGGCCTTCATCTTCAGGAACACCGGCGACTCGTTGAGCTGCATGCGGATGTACACCGAAATCGCCAGCAGCAGGATCGACAGCAGGAACGGCACGCGCCAGCCCCAGGCCTCGAACACCTCAGTACCCATGACCGTGCGGCAGCTCATGATCACCAGCAGCGACAGGAACAGCCCCAACGTGGCGGTGGTCTGGATCCAGGCGGTGAAAAAGCCGCGACGGCCCTTGGGCGCATGCTCGGCCACATAGGTGGCCGCGCCGCCGTACTCCCCCCCCAGGGCCAGGCCCTGCAGCAACCGCAAGGTGATCAGGATGACCGGCGCGGCCACGCCGATCGCGCTGTAGCTCGGGAGCAGGCCCACCAGTGCGGTAGACAGGCCCATGATCACAATGGTGATAAGGAACGTATGCTTGCGCCCGATCATGTCACCCAGGCGGCCGAACACGATTGCCCCGAACGGCCGTACGGCAAAACCGGCAGCAAAGGCCAGCAAGGCGAAGATGAACGAGGTGGTTTCATTGACACCGGCAAAGAAGTGCTTGGCGATGATCGCGGCGAGGGAGCCGTACAGGTAGAAGTCGTACCATTCGAACACCGTGCCCAGGGATGAGGCGAAGATGACCTTGCGCTCCTCCTTGGTGATACCGCGTTGGGGCGCGCTACTGCCCGTGGATGCGCTGTCGAGAACCGCCATGGGTTGCCTCCGTCATGTCGTCATACAGGCCGGAGTACCTCACAACCACTTCACCGTCGCACCCAGGCCCTGGGGCTTGCTTTGGTTGCGCGAAGCACGACGAGGCGGGCCGCCTCGGATCGCAGCAAGGTAAATGAAGCATAATCGGGATTGCCGGGATATCCACCCGCCTGGCCATACACAAGAGGGCGGCATGAACGATACGGCATCACCGGGTGGGCTGCCAATGACAGTGCTGCGGCAATGAAACCAATGAAGAACAGTGGGGCGTAGAGGGTGCGCATGCAGAAGCTGTAGCGGCACATCACCGACTTTTGTGGGAGCGCCAGCCGTCAAGACCGACTATGTCCGCAAAGGCATCACCGCAAAAACCGTGCGACCGCCTTCAATACTGCCTCCGCCTGCTCCCGATGCGGCACATGCCCGCACCCTTGCAGCAACTGCATCGCCGCCGGCCCGCCCGCCAGCGCCAGCAGTCGCTCGGGGTGCGCGGGCGAGCCAAACTCGTCGTCATCGCCATGCAGGCTCAACAAAGGGCAGCGCACCTGCGCCAACGCAGCATCCAGGTTCCAGTCGGCAAAGTCCTCGGACAGCCAGTTGTCCACCCAGGCGCGCAGCACCCATTCGGCCTTGTTGCCGTGGTAGCGTTGCAGCCGTTGCAACTGCCCGGGCTCGGCAAACTGCAGGTCGGCTGCGCGAATGCCTTCAAGGGTGCGTGCTTCGACAAACGCCTGTGCCGACTCGGTAATCAGCCCCACACACTGGCTGGCGAACGCCGCCGCGCAGGCCACGGCCATGCCGCCGCCGACGCTGTGACCAAACACAATGAAATCACTGATGCCGAAATACGTGCGCAGCGCCGCGAAACCCTGCTGTGCCTCGCTCTCGACAAAGCCCAGGCGCAAACTGCCCGGATGCGCGTACGAACGGCCAAAGCCCAAGCGGTCGTAGGCGATTACCCGGTGCCCGGTGGCTTGCGCCAACTGCGCTGGGAAGTCGCGCCACAACGCCACACACCCTAGCGAATCATGCAGCAGGACAATGGGCGCCCCCTGTGCCTGCAACGGCGTCCAATCCTGGGCGAACAACTTGCCTTGCGCGGTGTCGATCCAGTGCTCGCGCATGTGCAGGTCGCTCATACCGCCTCCGCTACCGGCCCCTTCAACTCGACCTGGTTGCCATCCGGGTCGTAGCAGTAAAGCGACAGTCCCTCGCCTTCAGCGCCATAACGCTTTTCTGCCGGCTCCACTTTTACCCCGGCGGCTTCCAGGTAGGCGATCAGGGCGGCCTCGTCGAACGGCTCGATACGCAGACAGAAATGGTGCAGGTTGCGCCCTTCCACCCCCGGTGCCGCCCCGCCTGGCCGCCCCAGCGGGCCATCCAGGGTCACCAGGTCGATCATCGCCGTGCCCGTGGCCAGGTGCACCATGCCCAGGTCTTCGCGCACGCGGCTGACATGGCAACCGAGCAGCTCGGTGTAGAAGGCAACACTGCGCGGCAGGTCGCTGACCCGCAGAACAAGATGATCTATGTGCTTGATAGCGAACGGTCGCATACCGGGCTCCTTGTGCCGTGAGTGCGAATAGTTTCGCCACCATAGCCCAGCTTCGCCCGGAGTGAACAGAACCAGCTACTCGTTTACCAAGCGTTGCAGCACGCCCCCTTCATGGTGCGCCAGGATCCGCAGCAGCTGGTCGACCAGCGCCCGGTCCGGGGCATCCAGGTGGAAGTGGTGCCCGCCGGGGTGCCAGGAAACCTTAGCATGGCTGGGCAAGGCTGCCTGACGCCGGGTAAAAGCCTCGCCGGTGAATGCCCCTTGACGGCCGAACAGCAGGTACAGCGGGCAGCGGATCTGGTTGAGCAGGTCGCATGCGTCGCGCTCGGTCAGCGGCATGGGTTCGGGCAACACCAGCCGCGGGTCGTGGCGCCAGCAATAGCCATCGCCCAGTTGCAGCAGGTCGCGCAACGCCAGCAGCCGTGCGGCACCTTCCGACAGTTCGGTGTCAAGGCGCTCGCGCCGTTGCGCCAGGGCGGTGTCAAGGTCGTCGAAGCGGCCGACGTCCGGCTCGGCAAAGCCCGGCAGCTGGCTGCGCTGGACCATACGTTTGAGCCGGTAGGCCCGCGCCAGGTGCTGCACGCGGTCATCCTCGGCCACCGTGAACGGGGCACCCATGCCGTCGAGGAAGGTCATGCTGGCAATGCCACTGGTCATGGCCGCCAGTAGCGACGCCACACCGGTGCCCATGCCATGGGCCAGCACATGGAATTGCGCCAGGCCCAGGCTGTCGGTCACCGCCAGCATGTCTTCGGCATGCTCCCACAGGTAATAGCCACTGTCGCGGCGGCGATGGTCCGAACGGCCATGGCCGACCAGGTCGGGGGCCACCACAAAGCAACCGTCCAGCATCGGTGCCAGGCGTTCGAACGAGGCAGCGTTATCCAGCCAGCCATGCAAGGCCAGTACGGGAATACCGTCTTCGGCGCCCCAGGTGCGGACCGCTATTTCAATACCATCGAGGTCGAGCAGGTGATCTTTCGGACTGCACAGCGAACGCATTGCAATTCTCCTTGGCTGAAGCCTGCAACATGACCTGCCTCACCCTCTCGCAGATGCTCCCTCGCTGCCAGCCCCCCACCGACCCGCGCATACGCAGGACCGACCGCGGCCAACAACTATCTACCGCACCCCGACGCCTTGATCAGCGTGGACTATCTCCTTCCACAAAAGAGATGGTGACCATGACAACCCCGACACCGTTACATCAAAGCCAGATAACCCGATCGTTACCGAAATGGAGCAAGGCGCTCCAACCCACGCATACACGCAAAGTGGTGCAGAGCCTGTACAAGGAGTACCTCGATGAAGATGGCGCCCCTTACTCGTGGTATGCCACTGCCGATGGGCCAATGCGTGAGCAGTTGCACAACGCGTTGCAAACCCGTAACAAACGGCTGGCGCAAGTCAAAAAGGCGCTAGGCGAGTTCAAGGACATCATCGCGTTCTGCGGCCCTCTGTTGACCGAGCGGTTGAAGCTGAATGTGCCTGTAGACAGGGCGCAGTATGTGTTCCAGCCCTTTGAGTCAGAGGCCAACATCTGGGTCGGCGTTCCCGATGTGGAAACGCCTTTGGTACCGGACGTGGAAGTGGACGTTCTGGCCACCCGCCCCGTAGGCCAGCCGCAAACACGCAGCGTGCTGGAGGCTGCCCTGCACAACTTCGAGGGGCTGGACGAAGTCGGCCCCTACAGCAGGCTCACCAACGCCCCTGGCAGCGACACGCCCCTGGCAGGCCTGACGATGGCGGACTTCGTCAGGCATTGTCGGGCGCTGGACCTTGGCAAACGTTATCAAGACCATTTGCTTGCAACCCATGAAGGCGCCAATCGCGCTGAAATCCAGCGCCTGTCGATTGCAGCGAACCGTGAGGCCTTGAGGGTCCAGGCATTGATCGCCAAACTCAAAGGCCTGCTGAGCCCGGCCGGGCTCGATGCACTTGGGCAACTGTGCGACGGCAACCCTCACCCCACCTATGAAAACGAGGCGTTGCATTGTTGGCACTTCAACCTGTTCGATATACCCGTCCACGAAATACTGTTCATCGGGCCAGACAACCCTTATCGCAAGAACCCCTGCATTGTGTATGTCCCTGGCGACAACGAGCACCCGGTAAGGGAGTTCGCTTCTCGTCAGGAGGCGGGCAAGCACCTGCGCAGCCGGCTATTGCAAAGCGAGTTTCGCCGCGCCTTGGTGCATTTCGCCTACAAGGACAGGCAAAAAGAACTCGCCGTAAAACTGGAAATCGCGCTGTTCGAAGAGGATGAAGCGGGCACACGCAAACCCCGCATCATGCCAGTGATCGCTTTCACGCTCTCGCCAATCTGGACCGACCCTTGGACGTCCTTGTACAACGCACACCTTGCGCGCATGAAGGCCGACGCAAAAACCATCGCTGTGCCTACCGCCGAAGTCGACGCCAACGCCCGCAACGAGCGTCTGAAATACTGGTTCGACCTGGGGATGAACGTGCTGAATGTCGCCGCGTTCTTCGTGCCGGGGTTGAACACGGTCATGCTAGGCGTTTTTGCTTACGACCTGATGAGCTCTGTTTTCACCGGGTTCGAGGCCTGGGAGGCAGGTGATACCCGGCAGGCACTGGCGCAGTTGGAATCGCTGGCCATCAACGCGGGCGTGATCGCCGGCTTTGCAGTGGGCACCAGGATCGTCCAGGCGTCCGGCTTTGTCGATGCACTGAAAAGTGTATGGCATGAAGACAAGGAGGTACTCTGGCACCCCGACATGAAACCCTATGCGAGCACGGCGGCTATTCCTGAGGGGGCTCCACCCGATTTGCTCGGCCATGTACACGTCGATGGGAAGACCTACCTGAAGCTGGATGGGACCCTGTACGAGGTGTTTCAGGGCGCTGATCAGCAATGGCGCGTGCGCCACCCCGATGACGCGCAGGCCTATGCCCCACGCTTGCTGCATCATGGTAACGGCCGCTGGCAACTGGCCCATGAACAGCCTCTGGAATGGGACCGCGAACAGCTTGCGCGCCGACTCGGCAGCCATAGCGCAGGCCTGGACGACAGCGAACTGGACCATGCCATGCGCACTACCGGTACCGATCCAGACGTGCTGCGCCGTGCCCAGGCAGCGGGCCTGCGTCCACCCGCTTTGTTGATCGACACGCTGCAGCGGTTGCAACTGGACAATCAAACTCAACAGATCATCAACTGCGTACGCCATGGGTTGCCGCTCGCTGCGTACAAGAACTTCGCCTTGCCTGAGTTGCTGCGCCTGCCGGGGTGGCCCGAGGGGAACGTGCTCAAGGTTTACCAAGGGCCAGAACCCTGGGGCGAATCAGTGCGCTACGGCCCCCCGCACACGCTGGGCCAAGTGGAAATCGAAATTACCCGTACCGACCTGGACAATGGCCAATTGAGCCAGACCGTGCTGGATCAGATGGATGAACAAGCCATCGGGCATTTGCTCGGTGACACACCAGCCGAGCACCGATCGTCCGCACTGAACAACAAGCTTGCGCAACACCTGGAACAGCATCGCGAGGCGCTGTTCGAGAGCCTGCAACAAAGACACCGTCTCACACGCCCAGCAACCGCACAAACCCTCGCCCGGCAGTTTCCCGGGCTGCCGGACAGCGCGCTTGAAGCATTGCTTGGCAACATCAGCAACGCCGAACGGCAACGCCTGACAAACGGGCGGGTGCCGCTTCGCATTGCCGAGGAAGCGCGCCTTCTGCAAGCTCGAGTGCGGCTTGACCGCGCCATCCTCGGTATTTTCAGGCCCAGCCTGGCCAACGACGACAGCCTGCGCCTGCAACAGGCGCTGCAAGCCGAACACCCGCAGGCTGACCCTGCCCAGTTGCTGGAACTCGCCCTCGGCGATCGCCAGCACTGCGCCTCACTGCTCGGCCAGCAACCCATCAACCCCAGGTTCCGCTCCCCTTTGCGGTTGGCCAACGGCCAGCTGGGCTATCCCCTGAGCGGCCGAGGCCTGCAAGGACGAGCCTTGCCGGCTGCACGTCGACTCCGGACGCTCTACCCCGAACTCAGCACCGAGCAAATCAGTGGGCTACAAGCCGAACTGGCTCGAGGAGGCGACCTGGGTAGTGCGATCAACCAGCTGGAGGTCGAGCAGCGTACCCTCAACCGAGATCTCAACCGCTGGGTAAGCACCGCCCGCACCCTTGAAGAGCGCTTTGATCGCCAGCAATGCACCGAGCGGCTGATGAGTGCTTCCCGCCGTGAAGGCGGCGCGCAAGCCGAAACACTGGTACTGGACCGTATGCAGCTCGAAGCGCTACCCGCTTTCACTGCACGCATGCCGCATATTCGCAATCTCAGGCTCGAGGGGCTGCAGATGCGGTGCCTGGAGGGCAGCTTCCTGACGAACTTCCCTAATCTGGAAACCTTGGACATCGTCGGCAACCCGGACATCGATGCCGAAACATTGTTCGAGGCGCTCAGGTCGGCACCGCGACTACGCGAGCTGGGCCTGAAAGACAATGGCCTGACCACCCTTTCACCCGCCGCCCAACAGGCCATCGGAGCAATGCCCGGCTTGCGACTCCTGTGGCTCAGCCGCAACCGGCTGCAACTCGACACCACCAGTTTGGGCTTTCTGACGCGCTTGCCCCTGGATGCCCTCGGCCTGGCCCACAATCAAATCACCCTCGACGAAAGCCTTGCCGCCCAGTTTCAGGACATGATCCACCCCGTACTACTGCACTTATCAGACAACCCACTGCAACTGGCACCCGACCTACGCTTCATGGCCCGTCTTGTCCACCTGGAGCTTGAGCGTTGCGAACTGCAGCAGTGGCCCGACAGCCTGACCGTCCTGATGAGCCAGCCCCAGTACCAACTGCGCTATCTGAACCTGTCGTCCAACCGCATTCGTACCCTGCCAGACTTGCCTGGTGTGCTGCGTACCCCGTTTGCCCGCGATGTCGCCGCTCGCTTGCCTGAGCGCCGCTGGCTGTTCAACTACAACACTCTGGAAGCCGAGGCACGTGCGCGCCTGGGCAGTAGTGGCGTCAATGTATTCGAGCACGCAGAAGACGTACCGCCGTGGCAAGGTTTTTTCCGTGGCGGCGCGAGCAGTGCCGAAGAGCAGCTGTGGAGCGGCCTCTTTGACCAAGGTGAAAACGCAGCGTTGCTGGGGGTGCTTGAACGCGTTGCCCAGTCGGCAGAGGCGCGGCGTGATGCCGAGGCCCTTAGGGAGCGTGTATGGGACCTGCTGGATGCCGCTGCCCACGACACCGCGCTGCGCGAACGCCTCGCCACCGTGGCCGGGGACTTCCCCCCAACCTGCGGCGACGCAGGTGCCGACGCATTCAGTGCCTTGGAGATAGAAGTGTTGGCCCACGAATCTGCAGCCGTCGCCGGCAGTCGGCCGGCTGATCTACTGAGCCTGTATGGCAAGCTGTATCGACGCAGTCAGGTCAATCAACTGGCTGATCGCATCAGCTGGAGAAGGTCCTTGCGCAAACAGGCGCTGCTCGACGAGGCCTTCGATGAAAACCTCCCCCCCTACGATGAGCTCGACGACCCCTCAGCCTTCCCGGACAGCGAACTTCAAACGGGGCTGGTGGACGATGTGGAGGTACGTTTGGCCTTGCGCCAGTCGTTGGCCAACGCGCTGGACTACCCTGAGCCGAGCCGAGGCATGCTGTACCGCAATACGGCCAGAATCAACGACACAATCATCGAAAGGGTGAAAACTGCGGTCCTTTCCCTGGACAGGGATGCCATCGCCCGGGAGCAGTGGTTGACCCAGCAGCCGGGCTGGATCGAGTACTTGAAACGAGAGCATGCGGCCCAGTTCAGCCTGATCACCGACTTTTGGCGGCCAGGCCTTGACTACCTCTATTACTGCCTGGATGAAACCGCCGAACCGGTGACATCCCTGGACAGCTCGGTGCGACGAGCCTTGGCCAGGGTCATGCCTGAAAGCCCGGTGGATGCTGACGGCAGGTTACGTCGCGTGGTGCTCAACGAGCAGCAGTATCGCCAGGGCGTGGACGCGCTGACTGCCGAGCAGCAGCAGGTTGAAACCGGTCTGCTGACCAGCCTCACCCGCCAGACGCAAACAATCGGCCGCTGACCCCATTCACTGCCCGCGCAGGTCTTCGAAGAAGGCCTGCTTGCCGTCCACCTGGCTGGACGCCCGTGGGGCCGCTGCGGCGTCACCATTGGCGGCCTCCACGTGCCAATAGCAGTGCTGTACTGCACGGGTCACCGCCACGTAGGCCAGGCGCTGCACTTCTTCCTTCTGCGCCGTATCGAACGGTTGGGCATCCCCGGCCTTGCCCAGACCGGCCTGGCGGTACACCTGGTTCTTGTAGGGCGAGCTGGTCAGGTACTGGCAGTCGCCCAGCATGAACACCGCATCGGCCTGCAAGCCTTTGGCACTGTGGTAGGTCAACTGACGCAGCCGGCGCTGCTCGGCCGGCAACGCCGCCTCGGCATGCAGCACGCTTTGCAGGTGGTCGTTCATCAAGGCCCTGTCGCTGCCCTTGCGGTACAGCATCATGACCGTCTCACCCCGTTGGTAGTGCTCGATCAGCGTTTCACCCAAGGCTGCCTCGTCACGGTCGAACACCTTGACCGCAGAGCCCGGCAATTCGGCTGCCGGGCCACTGGCGCGGGCTTTCTTGCCGGCAATCGCCGGGGTGCCTTTGACCAGGTGCTCTGCCGCGTCGATCACCTGCTGCTGGCAACGGTAGTTGTCGACCAGCATCACCCGCGTGTTGGCCGGCGACGGGAAGGCTTTGGTGAATTCCATGAAGTACTTGGGCGAACTGCCCCGCCAGCCATAGATCGACTGCCAGTCGTCACCCACGCACAGCAGAGACGAATGCTGGGCATGGCGCCCGGTGTGCATGGTCGGGCCACGTCGGCGGATTTCAGCAAGGCTGGCGCGCAGCCAGCTGACGATCTGCGGCGACACGTCCTGGAACTCGTCGATCATCAGGTGCGCCAGAGGCCGCAACAACGGGTCGGGCAACAGTTGCAGGTTTTCCGGGTTGTTCTCGCTGAACAGGGCGAACATGCGGTTGTAGCTCATCACCGGCGGCGACTGGTCCAGCAAGTGTGCTTCCAGGGCCTTCCAGTACAGGGCCAGGGCCTCGAAAAACAAGGCATCGCTGTCGCCGGACGGGAAGCTCATCGCCGCCACCGCGTTGTTCACGTCCAGGCCAAGGTTCTCGATGAAGTTGGCCGCGCCGACAAAGGCGTCCAGCAACGGCGCCGGTGCCAGTTCGCCCTTGACCTTGTACTCGAACCCCGGGCCGGCCACGGCATCGCCAGCCAACGAGGCCGCCAGGCGCCGGGCCATGGCATAGTTGTCGAGCCAGATCAGCGGCCGGTCGCAGAAGGCCTGCAACAGGGTTCGCTTGACCGCCCACTCGGCACGCACCGCCAACTTGGCGCCGGGGCGCTGGTACTGCGCGCTTTCAGCCGGGTCGAAGCCCAGCACCACCAACGGCCCCTGGCCAGCCAGGCGGCCATGCACATGGAAGCGGCTGCCACGGATGTCGACAGTTTCGCGGCAAGGCTCGATGCCCTTGATCGGCCAGGCGCCGGCGGCGAACCACAGGTCCTCGATTACGTCGCACAGTTCTTCGTCGCGCTGGGCGGCCAACTGGGTCACCTGTGCGCGCTTCTGCACGTCAGGGTTGTTCGGGTCCAGTGGTTTCAGTTGCAAGGCTTCGCTGCGCAACAAGCCGACCAGCTCGGCAAAACGCGGGCTCTCACCCAGCACGCTGCTATAGCACTGGTTCAGTTGCTGGCGCTGGGCATCGTTCAGGCGCAGGTCGAACGGGTTGCTGTCGGCCTCGGCCTCACGCCCTGCAGGCATCTCGTTGCCCAGCGTCTCGAAGGCGCGCACCTGGCCGAAGCCCGGCAGGCTGCGTACCAGCGGCAGGATGCGCGAATGGAAGGTACGCACCAGCTCGCGAGCCTGCACCGGTTGCAGGCTGATCTGCCACAGGGCGAATACCTGCACCAGGCGCTTGATGAAGTCTTTGCGCGACTCGCGGGTGAACGTGACCACGGTCATCGCGTCCAGCTCGTAACCCAGATAATGGCGCAGCAGCAGGATGCGCAACACCAGCGACGTGGACTTGCCTGCCCCGGCGCCGGCCACCACACAGGTGGACGGGGTGTCACTGAAGATCAGCTTCCACTGCGCGGCGCTGGGTTGCGCCTCGGCGGGCAGGCGCTGGGCGACGTCGGCTTTGAAGCGCTTTTTCAGCTCGGCTGTCAACGGCAGGCGCCAGTCGTCGAACAGGTTGTCGTCCTGACCGGGCACGGCAGCGATGTCAGGCCGGGTATCGCGGATCACCAGCACCTGGCGCCCGGCTTCGTAACCCTCCACCCGCCCGCGGTCGAACCCTTCACGAACGCCATCGGCGTGGCCACTTCGCTGGCCGGTGGCGTGGCCGAGGAACCAGGAGTCACGGTGCTGGGCTTGCAGACGGGTCAGGCCACGCCCCAGCAGGCGGGCGACCAGGCGCCGAAACCAGGGCAATTGCGCGGGAGGGGTAAGGTCGGCGGGGGCCTGGGGTTGCTCGTGGGCCACGGTCACTCCGTTGAAAAACAAAAACAGCTGGCATGTTCGCCGCATCGACGGAAAATCGCCAGCGAATGCTTGCAGATCAGTGGATTAGGCGATGAAGCGAATAAAGCAGGCCAGCAATTGATATCGAACAATATGATTGTTTTAAGCCGATATTTACGCTTATTTTCGATGTTTCTTTAGCGCATCATGGCGTCATTCCACTGATTCAAGGAGCACGACCATGCTGCAACTGCGACCCTTTGAAGGCCTCGGCCACGCCAACCACGGCTGGCTCGATGCCCACCACCATTTCTCATTCGCCGAATACTACGACCCGGCGCGCATGCACTGGGGCAACCTGCGGGTATGGAACGACGACCTGATCGCGGCTGGCAACGGCTTCCCGCCGCACCCGCACCGCGACATGGAAATCATCACCTATGTGCGTGAAGGCGCGATCAGCCACCAGGACAGCCTGGGTAACAAAGGCCGTACCGAAGCCGGTGACGTGCAGGTGATGAGCGCCGGTACCGGTATCGTGCACAGCGAGTACAACCTGGAAGACGTCGATACGCGTATTTTCCAGATCTGGATCGTGCCGGAGCGCACGGGTGAAGCACCGCAGTGGGGCAGCCGGCCGTTTCCCAAAGGCGAACGTGGCGAAGGCTTCGTGACCCTGGCCAGCGGCCGTGCCGGTGATGAAGACAGCCTGCAGATTCGCACCGATGCCCGCCTGGTGGCCGCCACCTTGCGTGCAGGTGAAACCGCCGAGTACCGCTTCGATGCCGCCCGCAGGGGTTACCTGGTGCCGGCCAAGGGGCTGGTGGACGTCAACGGGCTGCGGGCCAAGGCGCGGGACGGTGTAGCGATCGAGCAGGAAGACGTGCTGCGGGTGACCGCCATCGAGGACAGCGAGATCGTGCTGGTGGATGTGGCCTGATGGATCGGGCCGGTGCAGGCTGCCTTGCAATACCTGTACTGGCCTCATCGCCGGCAAGCCAGCTCCCACAGGGTGGACTGCCCCCCAAAAGTTGGACAGTTTCAGCTAGCAGACTCAGCAGCATGGGCCCTGTATTCCACAGGGCTCATGCCATTGAGCTTTAGCTTGATGCGGTCATGGTTGTAGTAGTGGATGTACTCGTCCAGACCGGCTTTCAGTTCTTCAACGCTCTCGAAACGCTTCAGGTAGAAAAACTCGGACTTAAGCGTACCAAAAAAGCTCTCCATTGCCGCATTGTCCAGGCAGTTTCCTTTGCGTGACATGCTCTGGTTCAGTCCTCGCTCTGCCAGCTTATGGCGGTACTGGGAGTGCTGGTAGTGCCACCCTTGATCCGAGTGAAGCACCAGCTTCGGCTTGTTTCCCAGGCGCTTGAAGGCCTTGTCCAGCATGTTGGTAACCAGCCCGAGGCAAGGCCTGCTGGCCACTTCGTATGCCACGATTTCGGCGTTGTACAAGTCCATCACAGGAGAGAGATAGACCTTTTTCTCAGCTACTTTAAACTCGGTCACATCGGTCACCCACTTCTGATTCGGGCGCTGCGCGAGGAAGTTTCGCTCCAGCAGGTTAGGCGCGATAGTGCCGACGACGCCCTTGTACGACCGATACTTTTTGGGCCGTACGAGTGAGCGAAGATCAAGCGCGACCATCAAGCGTTCTACGACCTTCTTGTTAACCAAGGTGCCGGCGTTGCGGATCACCGCCGTCACACGCCGGTAACCGTAGAGCCCTTTTTCCTCGTGATAGACACGCTGAATCAGCTGTTTCAGGACAGCATGCTTGTCAGGTTTGGCCTGCGCCTGAAGTTGGTAATAGAACGTGCTGCGAGGTAAGTCAGCCAGTTGCAGAACGGCGGCCAAGGGAAACCTGTCCTTGAGCGCCGACACGATCAGGGCTTTTTGGGCTGACTTCGCTCCTGCTTCTTCAGTTCTTCCAGCTTTTTTAGGTAAGCGTTCTCCATACGCAGCCACTCAAGCTCAGCCAGCAACTGGTCGCGGCTTTTATCGGTGTCATCGGACGTCGTAGGTTTTATGGGGTAAGGCTTTTTCGACATGGCAGCGGGTTTTCTTCTCTTGGGAGCAGGTAAATCCAGACTCCCACTGTAGTGCTGCCGCGCCCAAATGCCTATCTGCGAGGACTGACCAAGACCAAAATGGGCGGCGGTCTGGCGCAAGGAAAGCTGATGCTTGTGCATGTACTCAAGGACTGAGCGCTTGTAGGCCGTGCTGTACCGCTGGCCGGTTTTGCGCAGGCTGAACTGACCATGCTTCTGGAAAGCGGAGAACCAGCGCCGCAGCAGGCTGAAGTCCACTGCAAATCGCCGAGCTACTGTTCTAAATCCTTCACCACCCTCCAGGTAGGCCTGGACGGCGGTGAGCTTGAATTGATCTGAGTACTTGCTCATGTGAACACCCCAAGAAATTGGATTGGTGTCCAACTTCCTGGGGGCAGTCCAGGGACCGCACCGGTTTCGGGCCCACGCCATATTTGTGGGAGCCGCCTTGTGTCACGAGAGCGGCGCGCAGCGCACCCGACTGTCGACAAGCACCTCCCAATCCCGCTGAACATTGGCGCCATCGGCCACCCTGCACTAGCGTTGTGCTACCAGCCAGCCCCAACGTTCATGCGGAGCCCTCACCCATCATGCCGGACCTGCGCCCGAACCCGACGCTGCGCCTGGAGTACTGTGCCGACCAGCCGATTCACCACGCGTTCCTCGAGCAGGCCGGCCGCTGCCCGGATGCCACCGCCATCCTTGCCCGGCACACCAGCTGCAGCTATGCCCAACTGGCGCAGATAAGCCAGGGCATTGCAGCGTATCTGGTAGAAAACGCTGCCAGTGGCACCGATCGTGTGGTCATCGTCGCCAGCCGCAGTGCCGCCCTGGTGTACGCCATGCTCGGCTGCCTGCGTGCCGGCTTGGCCTTTACCGTGGCCGACGCTGCATACCCTCCCGCGCGCATCGGGCAGATCATCAGTACACTGGCGCCTGCGGTCGTCCTGCGCTGTGGTGATGCATCCCTCGACGCCTCCGGCCCCATTGTGGTTACGGTGCCGGAAGCCCCCGCCGAGGCACTGCAAGCCTTTCCCTGGCAACAGGTCGCGCTGCCCAGCGTCAACCCCGAGCAACCGGCGTACATCACCTTCACCTCGGGCAGCACCGGTGAACCCAAGGGTATCGTTACTCACCACGCGCCCCTGGTGCACTTCATCGACTGGCATGTGCGCCAGCATGGCTTTACCCAGGCTGATACTTTCTCCCTGCTTTCCGGTCTGGGCCACGACCCGGTGTACCGCGACGTGTTCACGCCCCTGTCGATTGGCGCGACCATCGCCTGCCCCGCCCAGCCGACCCTGACCGACCCGTCACAGCTGGCAGGCTGGATTCAACAGCACGGCGTGAGCGTAATCCACCTCACCCCGCCGCTGGGCAAGCTGATCGAGACCGGCGCACACATGAATGGCCAGCTACTCGATCAACTGCGCTACCTGTTCTGGGGCGGCGATGCGCTCAGCCCGGCGCTGTACCAGCAGATCCGCGCCATTGCGCCCCATGCCGTCAATGTGAACTTCTACGGCACCACCGAAACGCCACAAGCCATGGCCTTCCATACCCTCGACCCTGATTCGGACAGTGCTCGGGTGCCCTTGGGCAAAGGCATCGCCAATGCGCAGTTGCTGGTGGTCGACTCGACCAACCAGCTGGTCAGCGCGGGCGAAACCGGTGAAATCCTGATCCGCAGCCCCTATCTGTCGCAGGGTTACTGGGGCGACCCGGCGCTGACCGAGGCCAAGTTCATCGTCAACCCGTTCACCGGGGACGCAGGCGACCGCTGTTACCGCACCGGTGACCTGGGCACCTACCTGGCCGATGGCAGCGCCAGTTTCCTGGGGCGCGGTGACAGCCAGGTGAAAATCCGTGGCCACCGCATCGAGCTGGCGGAAATCGAGAACGCCATCACCCGTCACCCCCACATCGGCCAATGCGTGGTCGTGGCCAACCACGACAGCGCGTCGATCCGGCTGGTGGCCTATTGCGTTGGTCAAAAGCCCACCAGCGCCGATGAACTGCGCCAGGCGCTCGCCGGCCAGCTGCCGGACTACATGGTGCCGGCGCTGTTCATGTTTCTCGAGGCCCTGCCGCTCACCCCTAACGGCAAAGTCGACAAACGCGCCTTGCCTGCGCCATTTGACGACAGCGCCAGCCTTCCCTTGTCCCCCTTGGCGGAAAAACTGAGCACGGCCTGGGCGCGCATCCTCCAGGTGCCGCGCCTGGACGCCAGGTTGAGCTTTGTCGAACTGGGCGGCGACTCGCTGTCGTTCGTGCAAGCCTCGCGGGTGCTGGAGGAGCTGATCGGCCACCTGCCACAGCGCTGGGAAACGCTGCCGGTGTGCCAGCTGGCCGAGCTGAATGCGCCGCCGAAAAGCGCGTGGCGGGTGATGGAGATGCCGGTGTTCGTGCGGATGCTGGCCATCGTCCTGATCGTGGTCGGCCACCTCAGCGAGTTCGACCATTGGTTGATCGTTGGCGAAACGTCGGTGCTGTTCCTGGTCTCCGGCATCAGCCTGGCGCGGTTCCAGCTCAAAGCTATCGAAGAGCGTGGCGATGCGCGCACGCTGCTCAGGTCGCTGGCGGCCATCGTGGTGCCCACCCTGTTGTACACCGCGCTGATCCAGCTGGTGTTCGACCGGTTGCACTGGCAATCGCTGCTGCTGGTGTCCAACTGGTTCCCGACCAGCGAGGTCAGCCTGTTCAATTACTGGTACATCGAAGTGCTGGTACAGATGATCCTGATCATCGGTGTGGTGCTGTCCATCAGGCGCGTGCGCCAGGCCGTCCTCGCCGACCCGTTCCGCTGCCTGATCATTGCGGCCTGTGCGCTGGTGGCCCTGGATGTGCTGCTCAGCCGCTTCGTGTTCGACGCCAGTGCGCTGCTCAACCGGGTACCGCAGCACTTTCTGGCGGTCATGGTGCTGGGCATGGCCGTGCACCATGCCGATACCACCGCGCGCAAGTGGGTGGCCAGCGCGGTGGCCGTGCTGGTGGTCGGCGAGCTGGACCTGATGGCGGTTGCCGGCGTTGGCTGGGAGGCTTTCTTGCGTTATATCGATATCGCCCTGCCGGCGATGCTGGCCCTTATCTGGTTCCGCTCGGTGCCAGTGCCCGCCCTGGTAGCACGGGAAGGTGCGGTCATTGCATCGTCAACCTTGTTCATCTACCTGACGCATTTCCAGTTCCAGTCGCTGGCGGACCATGTTTTCAGGCACCCGCTGTTCGAGGTCGCCCTGGCACTGGCGGGAGGGGTACTGGTGGGTTACTGCTGGAACACCCTGTTGCGTCTGCTGTTTACGCGATGGAACAAGCAAAACCAGGCGCGTGGAGCCGATGCGGCCGAGCGTGCTACCTCTGCTTGAGCTGACTTGCCGGCAATGGCGCTGTGATTGCAAACCCTGAAACACTCTGCCTAAAATGCGAACCATTAACATTTGTAAACATTTTCAGGCGGCATGGATGAGCATCCCGGATATAGCTTTTACTTCTCAAGTCAGCCAGCTATACCGCGCCCAGAGCAAATGGTTGCATAACTGGCTGAAACCGCGGGTGAACTGCAGCCACTTGGCAGCAGACATCGTCCAGGATGTGTTCGTGCGTGTGATGTCTGCAGCCGACGCCGCCGCAAGGCTGGACGCCGTGCGCGAACCCAAAGGCTACCTGGCAACCATCGCTCGCCGCCTGATGATCGATCACCTGCGCCGGGTGCACCTGGAAAGGGCCTGGCTTCAGGTGCTCGCCGAGCAACCCGAAGTAATGGATATCTCACCTGAGCAACGTTTGGCCTTGCTGCAAACCTTGTTCGAACTCGACGCCATGCTAGCTTCGCTCGGGCCCAAGGTACGTGAAGCATTTTTGCTTTCGCAGATCGACGGCATGCCCTACAAGCACATCGCCATCCAGTTGGGTGTTTCCGAAGTCAGCGTGCGCCGCTACATTGCCAAGGCCGCCGAGCACTGCATGATCTACAGCCTTGGCCATGGCCACTGAGCATGAACCTGAATGCCGAGCAACTGGCCGCGTTACGCCAGGCCGCGCACTGGTTCAGCCAGCTCAACAGCGGTGAGGTGCAGGCCAGTGATTACTCGGCCTGGCAGCTGTGGCTGAATGCGACGCCCGTCAATGCCTGGGCCTGGCAGCAGGCAGAGCGCCTGCAAACGCGCATGGCAGCCAGCGAAAACCCGGCGTCAGCGCGCGTACTGGCGCTGGCAGCCCACGGCCGGAACGCCAGCCGTCGGCGGGTGGTCAAGGCTGGCTTGATACTGCTGGGGGGCGGCGCGCTGGGCCTGGGGGGATACCGGGAGGTCAAGCAGTCTCCACTGCTGGCAGACGTGCGCACCGGCGTGGGCGAACAGCGTTCGCTGATGCTGAGCAATGGCACTGCGCTGATCCTCAATACCGCCTCTGCAGTCGATGTGGATGACACCCTCGGCCCTGCACGCTTGCTGCTGCGCCAAGGTGAAGTCATGGTCACGGTACCAGCGCGCCAGCATTGCACGGTCAGCACCCGAAACGGCACGGTCGAGGCAGGCGAAAGCCGCTTCGCCCTGCGTTTGTTCGATGACGGCAGCAGCCTGGAGGTATTTGCCCGGCAGGCGCGTGTAACCCTGAGCTCGGGCCAGGCCCTGCTGGTAAACAGCGGGGAGCGTTGTCGGTTCAATGACCAAGGCTTCGCCGCGCTGGAAACCGTCCCCGTGGCCGCAGATGCCTGGGGCCGGGGGTTGCTGATCGTGAATGACCAGCGCCTCGACGCGTTCATCAGCAACCTTTCACGCTACCGCCCGGGCTGGCTGCGCTGCACACCAGCCGTGGCAGGCCTGCGCATCAGCGGCACCTACCGGCTCGACGATACCGACCAGATACTGCGCGCGCTGACCACCTCACTGCCGGTGCAGGTACAGGTGCGTACGCGTTTTTGGGTCACCATCACGGCGGCGTAAAAAAATGCTGAGCGCCTGATCACTTTGCCAGGGCTTATCCGACTCATAGGTATCCCGACTTTTACCTATCAGAGAAACGCGACGATGACCTGCCGCTTCAACACCAGGCCTTTCACTGCGCCAGGCCTGCGCACCTGCCTGCTGCTGACTGCACTGCTCGCGGGGCCTGGCGCTGCCAGCGCCGCGCAAGCCCATGACTACCACCTACCGCAGGGCGACCTTGGCGAAACGCTTACCCGGTTCGCTGCCGAGTCTGGCATCGTGTTGTCTTTCGACACCCACTGGACGCGCGGTAAACGTTCGCCTGCCCTCGAGGGGCGCTATGACGTCGACCAAGCCTTGCAGATTCTGCTCAGTGGCACCGGGTTGCAGGCCACTCGGGAAAGCGATGGGCGCTACTCGCTGCTGTCAAGCACCCCACGGGGCGATGCGCTGGAGTTGGCCCCCAGCCGTGTCGATGCGCTGGGGCTGGGTAACGTCACCGAGGGTACCGGCGCCTACACCACCGGCGGTTCTACCAGCGCAACCAAGCTGCCGCTGACCCTGCGCGAAACGCCGCAGTCGGTCAGCGTGATCACCCGCCAGGTGATCGACGACCATGGCTCGCAAGACATCGGCGACGTGCTGCGCAACACCCCCGGGGTTTCGGTTCAGGCGTACGACAGCGAACGCATGGAGTACTCCGCACGCGGGTTTGCCATTACCAACTACCAGTACGATGGCATCAACACCATCTACGACGGCGTCTACGATGAGGGCGTGACCCACGTCGACATGGCCGCCTACGACCGCATCGAAGTCATCAAGGGTGCGACCGGCCTGATGACCGGCTCTGGCGACCCCTCGGCGACGGTCAACCTGGTGCGCAAGAAGCCCACCCACGACTTCAAGGCGTCGATCACCGCCAGCGCAGGGTCCTGGGACAACTACCGTACCGAAGGGGATATTTCGGGTTCGCTCAACGACAGCGGTAGCGTACGCGGCCGCCTGGTGGGTGCCTACCAGGACCGCAAGTCGTACCTGGACCACTACAAGCAGAAAAAGGATGTCTACTACGGCATTCTTGAAGCCGACCTGACGCCAGACACCCTGCTCACCTTCGGCATCGACAACCAGGCCACCACCCCGCGCGGCTCGTCCTGGACAGGTAACCCGACTTACTTTTCCGACGGCAGCCGCACCGATTTCTCGCGAGCGCACAACCCGGCGGCAGACTGGAGCCGTCGCGACTTCGAGTCAACCACCTACTTCAGCTCGCTGGAGCAGGCACTGGCCAACAACTGGAAGGTCAAGCTCAGCCTCAACCACATGATCAGCGACCATGACACGCGCCTGGCGTCTGCCAGCGGCGGCAACCCAAACCCGGCAACCGGCGAGGGCATGTTCCTGTACTGGGGGCGTTGGGAAGGTCACCGCGTGCAAAACACCGCCGACGTGAATATTTCCGGCCCGTTCACCCTGTTCGGCCGCGAGAACGACCTGGTGGCAGGCTTCATGACCTCGCATTCGAAGCAGACCGGCGATACCTACGACGGCAGCGCGTTCGCCATGGTGCCCGGCTCCATCTTCGACTGGAATGGCAAACTGCCGGAACAGAACTTCCCGAAAAACGGCGACTACACCACCACGCAAAGCCAGAGCGGCGCCTACGTGGCCACCCGTTTGAGGCCGACCGACAAGCTTTCGCTCATCCTCGGCACCCGGGTCAGTACCTTCAAGTACAACGATGATCAGGACTATTACCCAACGTCTTCGTTGAGCGACACCCACTCAAGCTACAAGGAACACGGGGTGGTCACCCCTTATGCGGGCGTGGTCTATGACCTGGACGACACCTACTCGGTGTATGCCAGCTACACGTCGATCTATCAGCCGCAGGTTTACAAGGACATCAACGGCGCCACCCTCGCCCCCGTCGAAGGTGACGGCTATGAAGCCGGGCTGAAGGCTGCCTGGTTCGACGGCAGGCTGAACGGCACCCTGGCGTTCTTCCGCATCGAGCAAGACAACGTCGCCTCCAACATCGGCACCAACCCGGTGACCAACGAAGGCATCTACAAGGCCATCGACGGCGCCACCACCAAGGGCGTCGAACTGGAGCTGGCCGGCGAACTGGCACCCGGCTGGAACGTCACCGCCGGCTACACATACGCCCGTACCCGCGACGCCGACGACCAACGGATTTTCGGCTTCCCTCTGGCAACCACCAAGCCTGAGCACGTAGTGCGGCTGTTCAACACCTACCGCCTGCCTGGCGCATTCGACCAGGTGACCGTGGGCGGTGGGCTGCGCTGGCAGAGCGGCTTCTACGGCAACATCTACAGCCCGATCGCCAACGACTATACCCGCATCAAACAAGGCGGCTACACCCTGGTGGACCTGATGGCCCGCTATCAGTACAGCGAGCACTTGAGCTTCACGGTCAATGCCAACAACGTGTTCGACAAGGTCTACCTGACCGGGCTTGGCAACTTCGATACCACGTACTACGGCGAGCCACGCAACATGATGGTGACGACGCGCTGGGACTTCTAGAGCTACTGCCTTGTGCTGCCGGCGATGGGCCGCAAAGCGGCCCTGATTGCTTAACCGGCCGGTGTCAGAGCTACCCTGCCTGCACGATGATCTGGCTTTGCAGGTCGCGGATCATTGCCTCCAGCGCCGGTTTCATGGCCGTGAAGTCCTCCGGCGAGCAGACTACATCCGGGTGGCTGAACTTGAAACGCCGCTCCACCAACACTGCGTTGCCCTCTTGGGAATAGCGCGCACTGTAGTCGACATTGCTGTCATGCAGCTTCACAGGTTTCGGGATTGCCAGCACGTTGACCTGGGCGGGGAACTCGAAGCGCGAGGTCTCCACCGTGTCGTTGCCAATGCACACGAAGCTCTGGCTGCGTTCCTTCTCCAGGGTGAAGCTGTAGACGTTCTGCGAGATACCGCCCGCCAGGCTGGTAAGGGTCGCCACACCCACCGGCCCCGGCAGGTTGACCAGGTTTTCCGTGTGCCCATCCACATTGCTGACAAAGTCGCCGTTGGCGGTGGGCGGCTCGATCTTGATCGAACCACTGCCACGCTGCCCATAGGCGGCCAGCACCCTTTCGACCAGCATTTCCCGGTCTTCCGGTTTCATCAACTTCAAGCCGAAGCGGCTCATCTCGCTGGCCCAGCCCTTCACCGTCGAAACATTGGTGAAGTCGGCACCGCCATCGGCCTTGACCTTGAACAGCAAGTCACTGGAAACCTGGTTCAGTTGCATGGCCGGGGTTTTGCCAAACTCACCAGTGGCAGTCAGCAGCACTCGCTTGTTCAGCACGGTCAAGGGCAGGTAACCGGCAGCAACCGATGGGTCAGTCGAGTCCAGGTACAAGTCCAGGCCCGGCACATAGGTGATCACATGGTTCAGCACACCCAAGGTCGGCACTTTGGGGAACACATAGGCAGTGCCCTGGTTCACCAGCGCCGGGGTGCTCTTGATGCCTGCCGCGCCCAGCAGCGCCTCCAGCAGCGCAACATGGTCCTTGCAGTCCCCGTAGCGGTTGTCCAGTACGGTTTGCGCGGCATGCGGCACCACCCCGCCAGCGCCGACGTACACCGCCACATAGCGGATGTTCTCGCGTACCCAGTCACTGAGGGTCAGCGCCTTTTCCCGCGCGGTGGGCAAGCCGGCCGTCAGGCGCTTCGCCAGTTCACTGATCTGCGGAGTGACCTCGACCGTGGCCCTGGCCTGGTAGGCCTGGGCGAAATCCTTGAAGCCGGAGAACGTCGAAACCGCCAGGTAGTGGCCGTAGTCCAGGTACGACACTGCACCTGTCTCGATCCGCGCCCGCGCCGCCGGTACATAGTCCCAGCGATACACCGTGCGCCCTTCCCCGCTGGCGGGTGACGACGCCTTGAAACCACGGGCATCGGCCTGCAGCGGCATGCCCTGGGGCAGGTCGTAGGTCAGCGAAAACTGCCCGACCGGGTAAAACTGCGGCACGGTGATGTCTTCGAACTGCCCAGGGAAAAGCGGCGTAGCGCGGTTACGTTGATAACGCAGCACCAGCCGGTCCCCCACCGCAACCTCGGGGAAGATGACCACCTTGTTGACCGAGTCCTGGAACATCGGCGCCTGCGCAGAAGCCTGCTCCTGCTGCTCCTTGATGTGCGCGGCATCCACCTGCACTTTGCGACCGTCGGGCTTTTGCGTGTAGGCCTCGACCACCTCCAGTGTCTCCAGCGAACGGTTGTAGCTTAACGGGTGCTGGGCATTGGTCTTGATGGCGCGTTCTTCGTTGATCAGCATGACGCTGTCGACATCAAGACGGAAGCTGCCGTCCTTCTGCACGACGAACGTCTGCGCGACCTTTTCCAGGGTGATTGAACGGTCGATACCATCGGTAAAGGCATGGGCAAGGCCCGCCCAGAGCATTGTGACAGGCAGCAGAACAGCTGCCAGGTATGGCTTTTTAAGCATGGAGATCCTTCTCGATCAGCGGAATGCAATCAACAATGATACGCATTGGCACTGCATGATGGCAAAGTGACAATATTGCCTAGCGTTGCCCCGCCAGTTCGGCCAGCACTTCAGCCGAGGTCGTGACCTGGCGGAAGTGATGCTGCCACAGTTCGATACCCAGCTTGGCCGACCGGTCCAGCGAAGACCCTACCGTCATGTCCGTCACCAGGGTGGGCGTCAGCCCCGCATCGAACAGGGCAAAGCCAGCGGCCAGCACACAGGTTTCGGTCTGCAGCCCACACACCAGCACCCGCTCCACACCCAGTTGCCTGATGTACTCGATGGCTTCGGCGCTCTGCCCGTAGCCATGCTTGATGAACACCTGGTCGGCCTCGACCAGGCTTTCGTCCTCGGCCGCCGGGTGCCAGCCGAGCTGCCGCTCGAACGGCGTGACCTGTTCGTCGTGCAACTCGACCGAGGCAATGGTAGGAATGTTCGCTGACAACCGCCGCAAGCCATCGACCAGCCACTCGGGCGGGCTGAAGGTGGACTGGACATCGACGATGAGCAAAATCTGGCGCATAGCGTTCTCCCGCCATTGGCAAAATGGCGCGGAGTATACCGCGTGGCGCGGGGGCTTGATCACCAGTCGTAGGTCATCTCTACCGACGCAACCCGCTCCTGTCCGTAATAGCAGCCAAACGCATAGTTGCAGTCGGATACGTACTCGCGATCGAAGATGTTTTGCACATTCACGCTGGCCTGCAGGCCGCGCAGGCTTGGGTCGAGCTTGGCAAGGTCGTAGCTGACGGTGGCGTCATACACGGCATAAGCCGGTACTTCGAAGGTATTGGCCGAGTTACCCTGTTTGCGGCCGGTGTAACGTGCGCCGGCGCCAAACGTCAGGCCATTGAGAGTGGCCTGGGTGAAGTGGTAATCCACCCACAATGTGGCAGACACCGGGGCCTGCGCCTCGTTGCGGTTGCCCTGGTCGCCATAGGTGCTCTTGGTATAGAACGAGTCGATGTAGGTGGCAGCGGCCAGTACATCGACATGCTCGATGCTGGATTTGAGTTCTAGCTCCACCCCGCGCGAGCGCACCTCGCCATTTTGCGCCTGGTACTGCGGGTACTCGGTATCACCCGTCAGCATGTTCTTCTGTTTCACCTGGAACACCGAAGCCGTGAACAAGGTGCCGTCGACTGGCTGGTACTTCAGCCCCACCTCGTATTGCTCGCCTTCGCTTGGCTCGAACGCCTTGCCGCCGCGCTCGGGCGCTGCCGTGCCCACGGTGGGCAAGAACGACTGGGAATAGCTGACATACGGCGCCAGGCCGAACTCGGTGACATAGGTCAGGCCGATGCGCCCGGTGAACTTGGTGTCGCGCTGGGAGGCAATGCTGTGCGCCAGCAGGTCCTTGTTGTCGACTTCCGCCCAGTCCTGGCGCCCGCCTACCGTCAGGATCCAGTTGTCCAGCTTGATCTGGTCCTGCACGTACAGCCCCGTCTGGCGCAGGGTGTTGTCCCAACGGGTATCCAGCACCGGCGTTACGTTGCTGGTGGGGTAGTTGTTCTTGCCATACAGGTCGACCGGCAACACGTTGTAGGCGTTGTAACCATCGTACTTGCGCGAGAAGTGACGGTAGTCCGCGCCGGCCAGCAAAGTGTGCCGCAGTGCGCCCGTGTCAAAGGTGTACTCCAGGGTGTTATCGATGGTGTAGGCGATGTTGTGCTGGCGCCAGTCAAGCTTGACCCGGTTGGCGCGGGTGTAGTCGACCACATCGCCATCCGTCACAAAGCTGCGCAGGTAGAAGCCCTTGTAGCGGTCGCGCACATCGGTGTATCGCGCCGTTGAGCGCCAGGCCAGGTCTTCGTTGAAACGGTGGCTGAAGTCATAGCCAAAAATATACTGGTTGCGCTTGTAATCGTTGTACCGCGAGTCCCCTGAAAAGAAGTCCCGGTCGATATGCTGGCCTGTCGGGCCACGCTTGAGCGAGCCGATCATCGGCAACGTCTGATAATCGGGCAGGCCATCATCACGCTGGATTTGTGCGAGCAGCGTCAGGGACGTGTCTTCGTTTGGCGCCCAGGTCAGGCTCGGCGCCAGCAACAAGCGCTCGCTGTGCGAGTGAGCGACCATCTCGTTGCCTTTGTCAGCAACGCCGACCAGGCGATAGGTAAACGCCTTCTGCTCGTCCAGCGGGCCGCTGGTATCGAAGGCACCGTTGACCCTGTTGTAGCTGCCAGCGCCAAGTTTCACCTGGCTACGCTGCTCGCGGGTGGGGCGCTTGGAGACCATGTTGATCAGCCCGCCCGGCTGGTTTTGCCCGTACAGCACCGAAGAAGGGCCTTTGAGCACTTCGATACGCTCCAGCGTGTAGGGGTCGATCTGAGGTGCGCCCCCAAGGCTACCGGCATACGGCAGGTACGCGCCGTCCAGGTAGAGCGGGGTCGGGGCAAACCCGCGGCTGGTGATTTCGTCGGCAATGCTGTTGCGATCGGTAAAGCCGCCGGTAGCCAGGCCCGGGGTGTAGCGCAGCGCCTGGGTCAGGTTGCGCGCGCCCTGGGCTTGCACTTGGTCGGCGGTGACCACGTTGATGGCCTGGGGGGTCTCCAGGATGGGCGTGTCTGTCTTGGTGCCGGTGGCACTGCGGCTGGCAACGTAGCCATTCACCGGCCCATAGGCGGACTCCACGGCCGCGCCGGTGACGCTGGTGGTATCAAGCTGCAGGGTCGAATCGTCACCGACCATGGGCAGCAGCGAGTAGCTGCCATTGGCCTGCTTCAATACCTGCAACCGGTTACCCGCCAGCAACTGGCGCAGGCCGGCATCGGGGCTGTAGCGGCCATGCAGGCCGGGCGACTTCAGCGCCTGCACCGAAGACGGTTCAAAGGACACCGTTACCCCCGCTGCCGAAGCAAATTGGGTAAGCGTCGTGGCCAGCGGGCCGGCGGCGATATCAAACGAAGCTTCAGCCTGGCTTTGCGCAACCGCAGGGCTGGCGACCATCACCGTTGCCAATGGCGCGGCCAGCGCCACACTGAACAATGCGCGATGCACTGCACGCGCCAGTCTGGTTTTGGTCGAGTTGATCAAGAGGATGCGGTTGCAATCGTTGACAGCGAGCATGCGGTTTCCTTTCGCCCTGCGGCAGTTTTTTCATTGCGCTTGGTGCGCGTCTACCTACAAGTCGAACGAGAACGACAATCGATAACCCCCCAGGAAAAAAAATCGCCAGCCTTCAGGCCATGACACTCAATCAAGCATTTTGGGGCCGCGTTGCGGCCCATCGCCGGCATCAGGCTTCAGGCAGCCTCGACGCGCGTCCAGTAGCGGCTGAAGCGACGAATGCGCACAGGCAGCGTGGTGGTCAGGTTTTGCAGGACGATATCGATGTCGCCCAAGTGAAAGGCCCCGGACAGTCGCAACCCGCCCACGGCCTCATCGCAGCCCAGGTACCCGGGCCGATACCGCTGCAGCTCGCTCACCACATCGGCGAGGCGCCAGTCATCCACGATCAACATCTCGCGGGACCAGGCGTCTGCCATCACCGCTAGCGGTGTCACGTTGCCCATCTTTTCGGTGCTGAATTGCAACTGTTGCCCGGCCTCTACCCGCACAGCCGCCATGCTCTGTGCACTGCGCACTTGCACCGCATGCTGCAGCACGCACACCCGCGTAACGTCGGCGTCGCAGCGCACGATAAAACGCGTACCCAGTGCGCGGACACTCCCCTGGCCGGTATGCACGATGAACGGGCGGGATAATGCATCCGATGCGGTCTGCACCAGGATCTCCCCTTTCAGCAACTCAAGTGCGCGCCACTGGCCGTCGTAGCGAATATCAACAGCAGTGTCGGTGTTCAATTGCAACTGGCTGCCATCGTCCAGCCGCAACGAACGCTGCTCGCCAACGCCTGTACGCACGTCGGCCATCAACCGCGCAACGCCGCCATCACGCAACACCACACCGCCTGTCGCGCCCGTGACCAACAACAGCGACAACACCTTGAGCACCTCACGCCGCTTGGCCCTGGCACTGCTTAACGTCGGCCGTGCAATACCGGGTGTGACCTGCGCCAGCTTGCCCTGCAAGCGTGCCAGGCGCTCCCAGGCCTGCAGGTGTCGCGGGTCACTCAACAACCAGCGCTGATGCGCCGCTCGCGTGCTGTCATCCGCTTGGCAGCGCAGCTCGACATACCAGCGTGCGGCAGCCTCCAGGGTATTGCGGTCCAACGGTTCAGCCCCCGCCATCGTTCACGCCTCGGCCAGCATCAGGCAATGGGTCAGCGCCCGCACTGCATGCTTTTTGACGGTAGTGAGCGAAACATCCAGGCGCCGCGCGATTTCCACATAGCTCAGGCCATCGAGCTGGGCCATCAGGAAGATCTCGCGGGGGCGCGTGCCCAGGCCATCGAGTAGCCGATCGATTTCCAGCAGGGTCTCGATAATCAGCAGGCGCGCCTCGGGCGAAACCTCTACAGGCTCGGGCCGTGCCGCCAGGGTTTCCAGGTAGGCCTGCTCCACGGCACGGCGCCGGAACATGTCGATCATCAGGCTACGGGCGACACTGCTCAGGTACGCCCGCGGCTGTTGCAGCTCCGCGGCCTTGCGCAGGGTCAGCACCCGTATGAACGTGTCTTGGGCCAGGTCGGCCGCATGCTCCATGCACCCGAGCTTGCTGCGCAGCCAGCCGCACAGCCAGGAATGATGGTCCTCGTAGAGCGTGTGCACGGCTTTTTGCAGGGAAGGGTCAGCACAGGACATGGTAGAACCGATCAGGGCGTCTTTAGTAATGACTCTCATTTAACCCGAGTCTGACCGGATTTCGCAAGCCACTGACATCAGCTACGGCCATCCACTGCTTGACGACGTCAGCTTTCCATCGACCAGCGTGGTCGCCCGCGTAAACGCTGTAAGTGGTTGCTTACCGACAAGGGCTAGGACGCCGAGGCGCTAGCCGGGCAACCCATCATCCCCATGCGCTCGATGAAGCGCATCGTACAGATGCCTAGCAGTTCTGCTAGGTAGACAGCGTGGGACAACTGGGCAAGGATAATAGTCAAGTACAGGGAGCTTTCAGGGAGCCCAACCCATGCCGACGAACCCGGATACCGTACTTTCCTTCTACCGTAATGACGCACCGGATCGTCTGACAGCGTGTAGGCCATCGAAGCAGGCGAACATTCAACGCTTTTACCAGAAAAGCCGCCTGGCCACCGAGGTACAAGGCTTGCTGACGCGTTCGATCTTCCAGCACGACGATCAACTGTTGGCCGAGCATCAGAGCCAGGGCGATGGGATTAAATCGACCTTGCTCGCTACCGATCAGCAACGCTCGGGGTTAAATGTACTCGACGCAATGCAGCTTCATACCCTTGTGTACACACCTTATGGCCACCGAACAGCGGAAGGCGACTTACTGAGCATGCTGGGCTTCAATGGAGAATGTCCAGACCCGGTAACCGGGCATTACGTATTGGGTAATGGATACCGAGCGTTTAATCCGGTATTGATGCGTTTCAACAGTCCTGACAGTTGGAGTCCGTTTGGTAATGGGGGGTTAAATTTATATGCGTATTGCCTAGGTGATCCCATTAACTATAGCGACCCAACGGGCCACTCAAAATTTACGGAATTTATAAATACTCTTACCCAGTGGGCAGGTAATGCGGCCGCGAAACTGCGATTATCGTCGAGATCCAGTTCCACTGGCAAAGGGCACATGCAGAGCGATGTCGGACAAAAGCCACTACCTAAACTCGACCATATGCCATGGCATGTTCAGCGTAAAATAATCGGGCAATTGTCTAGCCAAGATGCACTCAGTCTCGCCGGAACCTCCAGATCATTGAAAGCCTCTGTATACCAGGCGTCAGAGGCAAATTTTGCCATTGCGTTTAACCAAGAACCACGTCAAGGCTTGATAAAACACGTTAAAGATAAGCCAAATTCGCCCGTTTTCTATCATCAAATCACCGTAATTGACAAAGCTGGGACCGGCCAATTAATGGGGGTCCTGCCGCGTGAAGCTGTGAATTCAAACTTTTCTCCTAAAACTATTCGAGAGAACTGGCCGCATCCAGAGGCAAGGATTAGAAACGGGAAATTTGTTCGTTTTGGCGGTGTAGTCGTTTAAGCATCGTATTTGATTTAATCAAGCTGTACGAGCATTTCTTGGCAGTATGGGAAACCAAGTTTTTCAGCAAGGCCCAAGAATACTGAGTCGACGGTACGAATGGGTAACCCGGCTCAGTTCCACGCTGCCAAGGTTTCTCCCTGGCAAAAGAACGTTCTCAAGTGCTCGACAAAACACGACACCTTGGCCGACAGGTTCAGGCGCTCCAGGTACACCGCATAGATATCCGCAGGCGGGGTGTGGTAATCACCCAGCACTTCCACCAGCCGCCCACTGCGCAGGTGGTCAGCCAGGTTCCACTCGGCCCGCATCAGGATGCCCTGCCCGTCGAGGGCCCAGTTCAGGGCGACCTCGCCATCGTTTGTGCTCAGGCTGCCGCGCACTTTCACCGACTCGCTCTGCTTGCCACGGCTGAGCCGCCAGATGCCGAACGCGGCATCGTTCTGGCGCAACACGATGCAGTTGTGGCTGGCCAGGTCTTTTGGCGCTTCTGGGGTGCCGTGGGCCTCCAGGTAAGCGGGCGCCGCGCACAACCGGCGGCGGTTGGCAGCGATCTTGCGGGCGATCAGACGCGAATCAGGCAGCTCACCAAAGCGGATGGCCACATCGATAGCGTCGTTCGGCAGGGCGATTGGGCGGTCGGTGAGGTGCAACTGCACCTCCACCTCGGGGTAGCGCCTGGCAAACGACGACACTGCCGGCCCCACATGCGTACGACCAAAACCCAGCGGTGCATTGACCCGTAGCAGGCCCTTGGGCTCGGCACGGCTGCTGGAAACCTGGCGCTCCATTTCCTCGATCTCACCCAGTATCCGCCGGGCATTCACCAGGTAGGTCTCGCCCTCGGCGGTAAGGCTGATGCTGCGTGTTGTGCGGTTAAGCAAACGCACACCCAGGCGCTGTTCCAGCTGCGCCAGGCGCTTGGAGACTGCAGGCGGCGTCAGGTTCAGTTCGCGCGCAGTACCCGCCAGGCTGCCCACCCTGATCAGCTGGGTGAAGAACGCCAGCTCCGATACCGGATTCATAATTAACCTGAGGGAAACAATGAGTTGAATTTCATTGTATTACAGCATTTTTGAAAAACCATTACCTTTTGCCCTGCGTGATTAACCACAAAGAAGCTGGGCTTTTCGGCCGCCAAGGCCAGGTGTGACCTGCACCCCACGATCAGCCCGGCCGCCAGATAAATCCGACTCACAACAATAATTCGGAGACGGCAATGGCCAAGCGATTGTTCGGCAAGCTTTATGTACAGGTATTGATCGGCGTAACCCTCGGGGTGCTGATCGGGGTGTTCTGGCCACAGGTGGGCGCAGACTTGAAGCCCATCGGCGACGCCTTCATCAAACTGATCAAGATGGTCTTCGCCCCCATCATCTTCGCCACGGTGGTGCTGGGCATCGCCAAGATGGAAAACATGAAGGAACTCGGCCGCGTGGGTGTGCGTGCGCTGATCTACTTCGAAGTGCTCTCCACCTTTGCCCTGGTACTGGGGTTGGTAGTAGTCAACATCGTACAGCCCGGCCAAGGCATGAACGTCGACCCTGCCACCCTCGACGCCAAGAGCATCTCGACCTACACCGCTGCCGCAGCCGGGAACAGCGGCGGCTTCATCGACTTCATGCTGCATGTGATACCCGGCAGCGTGACCGACGCCTTCGCCAAGAACGAGATCCTGCCGATCCTGCTGTTCAGCACCCTGTTCGGCATCGCCCTCTCGCACCTGGGCCCTCGTGGCAAGCCCATGGTGGATGTGCTGGAGGCGTTCTCCCACGGCATGTTCTTCATCGTCGGCATGATCATGCGTGTAGCCCCGCTGGCAGCCTGCGGCGCCATGGCCTTCACCGTCGGCAAATACGGCCTGGGCTCCATCGTGTCGTTGGGCAAGCTGATGGCAACCATGTACCTGACCTGCTTCCTGTTCGTGGTGATCGTGCTGGGCACCATTGCCAGGTTGTCCGGCTTCAACTTGTGGAAGTTCCTCAAGTACCTGAAGGAAGAGCTGTTCACGGTGCTGGGCACCAGTTCGTCCGAATCGGTGGTGCCACAACTGATGAACAAGCTGGAAAAGGTCGGCGTGTCCAAACCGGTGGTGGGCCTGGTGATCCCCTCGGGCCTTACCTTCAACCCGGATGGCCAGTGCATCTACTACACCATGGCCGCCATCTTCATCGCCCAGGCCACCAACACCCCGTTGACCCTGATGGACCAACTGCTCGTGCTCGGCGTGCTGCTGCTCACCTCCAAGGGCTCCGCAGGGGTGACCGGTTCGGGCTTCATCACCCTGGCCGCAACCCTGGCGACCATGGACAACATCCCGGTGGCCGGCATGGTGCTGCTGCTGGGCGTGGACCGCTTCATGTCCGAGGCCCGCGCCATCACCAACACCATCGGCAATGCCGTCGGCACCGTGGCTATCGCCAACTGGGTCGGTGCACTGGACAAGCAACGCATGGCCCAGGCCCTGGACGGCCAGCTACCGGCAGAACCACAACCCACCGATACCCGCCCTGCCCTTGCACAACTGGAGGCCGGCACGCCCACACCCTGACCTTTCGATAACAGCAAAAAGAACCCGCCTTGTGATGCAGTGAGGAAATAATCATGGACAAAGAAACCGCCGTGTCATCGCTTACCGACGTGATGGCCAAGTTCACCGCCTATATCGGCAAACGCCTGCCCAAAGACGTGAAGGAAAAGACCGCCAAGTTACGCGCCGCCGAAACCAACCCGCTGGCCATCGCCGTGTACGACTCGATGGCCGACAACCAGGAGTACGCCGACAAGCTCAACCGGCCCAGCTGCCAGGATACCGGCGTGATCCAGTACTTCGTCTCGGCCGGGGCGCGCTTCCCGCTGCTGGGTGAGATGGAAAGCATCCTCGAAAACGCCACCAAGGAAGCCACCATCCAGGGGCCGTTGCGCCACAACGCGGTGGAAACCTTCATCGAGAAGAACACCGGCACCAACACCGGCTCGAAAATCCCGTGGCTGGACTGGGAAATCATCCCCGATGCCGACTACGCCATCGTCGATGTGTACATGGCCGGTGGCGGCTGCACCTTGCCAGGTTCGGCCAAGGTGCTGATGCCGGGGCAAGGCTATGAAGGGGTGACCGAGTTCGTTTTCGATGTGATCACCTCTCGCGGGGTCAACGCCTGCCCGCCGTTGCTGGTGGGGGTCGGGGTTTCGACCTCGGTAGAGACAGCAGCACGCCTGTCGAAGAAGGCCATCCTGCGCGAGGTGGACTCCAGCCACCCCAACGAAAGCGCAGCAATGATGGAAAAGCTGCTGGAGGACGGGCTGAACGAAATCGGCATCGGCCCGCAGGGGCTCACCGGCAACAGCAGCGTAATGGGCGTGAACATCGAGTCCTCGGCCCGCCACCCCTCCACCATCGGCGTGGCAGTGTCCACCGGTTGCTGGGCGCACCGCCGCGGCAAGATCCGCATCAACGCCGACCTGACCTACGACATCCTCTCGCACGAAGGGGTAGTACTGTGAAAAAGATCCTGAGCACACCGATCAGCGACGAAGACCTGGCCAACCTCAACGTCGGTGACGTCGTCTACCTCACCGGCCAACTGGTGACCTGCCGTGACGTGGCACACCGGCGCCTCATCGAATTGGGCCGCGAACTGCCGGTTGACCTGCGTGGCGGTGCGATTTTCCATGCAGGCCCCATCGTCAGGAAGAAGGATGATGGCAGCTTCGAGATGGTTTCCATTGGCCCGACCACCAGCATGCGCATGGAAAAGTTCGAGAAGCAGTTCATCGAGCAGACCGGTGTGAAGCTGATTGTCGGCAAAGGTGGCATGGGGCCGGAAACCACCACCGGCTGCCTGGAAAACAAGGCGGTGCATGCGGTGTTCCCGGGCGGTTGCGCAGTGCTGGCAGCAACCCAGGTGGAAGAGATCGAGCGTGCGGAGTGGCAGGACCTGGGCATGCCGGAGACCCTTTGGGTGAACCGTGTTCGCGAGTTCGGGCCGCTGATCATCTCCATCGATACCAAAGGCAACAACCTGTTCGAGCAGAACAAGGCCCGCTTCAACGAGCGTAAAGGGGCAGTGATCGAGAAGATCAACAGCCAGGTGCGCTTCATCAAATAAACCTCGGCTGCTGGCTACGCGGTTCCACCTGACCTGTATTTCAAGGCAAACACAGGCCCGGTAGGAGCAGCCTTGTGCTGCGAAAAGGCCGGTAAAGATCACATAACAGTATGATCCGTACCGGCCTCTTCGCAGCACAAGGCTGCTCCTACAGGGGTGGGCCGCGCCCATTACGCTTTTGTCAGTTCGCCGATCTTCTCCAGCCGCGCCCGCACGATGTTGCGGCTGATGTTCAGCAACCGCCCTGTCTGCAACTGGTTACCGTGGCAGTACCGATACGCCGCCCTGAACACCGTCTCCTCGATATGCTCATACAAATTCGGCACATTCTGCTCGAACAACGCCAGCAACGCGCTTTCCAGGTCAGGCGGTGCCGCGCTCGCTGCCGGCAGATACGCATGCGCCACCGGCGCCGACACCTGTGGCCGCATATCGACCAGGTGCAGGTCCGCCGGCGCCACCACCTGATACCGGCACACCAGCAACGCATGGTGAATGGCATTTTCTAGTTCGCGGATGTTGCCCGGCCAGCTATGCGCCAACAATTTGCGTTCGGCATCCGGGCTCAACGCAGCACGCTCGTAACCCAGGCGTCGGCAATGCTCCTCGATGAAAAATTCCGCCAGCGGCAGGATATCCCCCGGCCGTTCACGCAGCGGCGGCAAGCGAATCGTCGCCACATGCAGGCGGTAGAACAGGTCCTCTCGAAAATGCCCCGCCACCACCGCATCGGCCAGGTTGACGTTGGTCGCCGCCACCAGCCGCACGTTGATCGGGATCGGCGTACGTGAGCCCAGGCGCACCACTTCCCGCTCCTGCAGCACCCGCAGCAACTTCACCTGCATGTTCAGCGGCAGGTCGCCGATTTCATCAAGGAACAACGTGCCGCCATTGGCCGCTTCGAACCAGCCGGCCTTGTTGCTGGTGGCGCCTGTAAACGCGCCTTTCTCGTGGCCGAACAGCTCGCTCTCCACGAGGGTTTCGGCAAAGGCACCGCAGTTCACCGCCACGAATGGCTCACGCCCACGGCGGCTGAGGTGGTGGATATGACGGGCAACCAGCTCCTTGCCGGTGCCGGTTTCGCCGATGATCAGGGTGTTGGCCTCACTGGGCGCCAGGCGCTCGATGCGGCTGAGCAGCTCTTGGGAGCGCGGGTCCTTGAACACGAGCACGGTGGCACGTACCGACTTGGTCAGCTCGCGGGCATTGGGGTGGGTGATCAGCGACATTGGGGCATTCCTGGCAGTTGACGCGCCGGCCCATAGTGCATGAAACAAATTAGATCAAAAAATTATTAATTAATATTTAGATATTCGAATTAAGAATATTGAAATTTTCAGCAACCCATTGCTGCCACAGCAGCAACCCGTCAGCACTCCCTGCCCGTCGATCAGCAGACCTTTCCTCGCACACCAACGTGTTCATGGCGGGAGCCCTTGTAAATAGGGGGCTTCAGCCACTTCAAGGCATGCTGGCATGCATTTCGCTCCTGGCCTGTAGAACCTTTGCCTGGAGCTGCACATGATCAATCCCTGGCGTAATGCCCTCGCCCTGCTGGGCGGCCTGTTCCTCAGCCTGGCTGCGCTGGCAGCCGAGCCACCGGCGGCGGTGCGCATCGCCATCGTCGCCTTCACCCAGGGCGGTGCGCCGGTGTTCGGCGGTATCCCCGGGCGGGTGATCGAAGAAGGCTGGCTGGAACAGCAACTGGCCGCCCGCGGCGTGACACTGCAATGGACCGCCCTGCCCCATGCCGGCGCCGGGCCGCAAATCAACGAAGGCTTCAGCAACGACAGCCTGGACTTTGCCGTGCGCGGCGACCTGCCTTCGGTCATCGCTGGTGCCGGCCAGGTGCCGGGCAAGCTGGTGGTACCGGGTGGCAGCGGCAACAACATCTACCTGGTAGTACCGAGCAACTCGACGGTGCGCAGCATCCAGGACCTCAAAGGCAAGCGCCTGGCCTTGCACCGCGGCCGCCCGTGGGAGTTCGCCTTCAGCAATTTCCTGCAAAGCCAGGGCCTGGCACTCAGTGATTTCAAGATCGCCAACCTCAACCCGCAAGTAGGCGCCGCTGCGGTGTCCGCCGGCAAGGTCGACGCCGCCGTGCTGCTCAACGAAGCCTATGCCCTGGAAGACAAAGGCGTGGCGCGCATCCTCTGGTCGACCAAGCAAGGCGCCAACGACTGGCGGCTGGTGTCGGACCTGTGGGGCACTGACCGCTTCGTGCAGCAGCACGCCGACCTGACGCAACTGGTGGCCACCGCCTGGGTGCGCGCGGCTTGGTGGATCTCCCAGGAGCAGAACCGCGACGCCTACTACGGGTTGTCTTCGCGTGCCGGTGTGAGCGAAAGCGTGCTGCGCCGGGACGATCAGGACGACCCGGTCGCGTGGAAGGCACGCTGGGCGCCGAAAAGCGATGCCCAGCTCAAGGCCCACTACGACGCCCTGGGCCAGTACGCCCTTGCCAACCGGCTGATCCGAACGCCCTACGACATCACCAGCGACCTGGCCACGGGCTTTACCCGCCAGGCGCTGATCGACCTGCAACTGACCCACTACTGGCCGTCCCTCGACGCCCAGATCAGCCAACAACCTTGAGAGCCTTACCCATGAAACTGCCTGCTTCGCTCGTCTTCGGCCTCAGCGCCCTGGCCCTGTCCGTCGGTGCCATGGCCGCCGAAACCTACGCGCCCAAACCCGACCCGCAGCAGGGCGATGGCCGTGTGTCGGCCTTCTACACCTGGAGCAAGGCCATCCCCGCCACTCCCGGGAAACTGCTGCGCAGCGAGCCGTTGGACCAGGCGCTTAGCCTGCCCAATGCGGCCAGCGCGCAACGCATTCTCTACACCTCGCTGGATGGCATCGACGGCAAGACCCCGATCGTGGTTTCCGGCGCATTGTTCATACCCAAAGGCAAGGCACCTGCGGGCGGCTGGCCGGTCGCCAGCTGGGGCCACGGCACCGTCGGCGTGGCAGATATCTGCGCGCCGTCCTGGGCTGGCCGCAGCTACCGCGACGTGCAATACCTCAACCGCTGGCTCGATGAAGGCTACGCCATCGTCGCCACCGACTACCAAGGCCTCGGTGTACCGGGCGGCCACCCGCTGCTGAACAACCGCATGGCGGCCTACGGCATTCTCGATGCTGCCAAGGCTGTGGTAGCCGGTGTGCCAGGGCTGGCAGACAAAGTGCTGATCATAGGCCAGTCGCAAGGTGGCGCGGGGGCCTTTGCCGCGGGTGCCTATGCGGCGACCTACGCGCCCAAGCTGGGCGTCAAGGGCAGTATCGGCACGGGGGTGATCTACACCGTGGGCTCGAAGAATGTCGGTGAACAGGACCAGGACAAGGTCGACCCGGCCCTGGCCTATGGCTTCTACACCCTGCTGGCAGCGCAGCAGTACGACCCGAGCATCGACCCGCGCGACTTCTACACCGACAAGGCCTTGCCGCTGTTCGAACAGGCGCGCACCAGCTGCCTGTCAGCCTTGGTCAGCGACGTGGTGGGCACAGGCCTGACCCCGGCCAACGCCAAGAAAGACTATAAGGGCGACCAGCTCAAGCCATGGCTGGCGCAGGTGTCGTACCCGACCCTGAAACTGGCCCAGCCGATCTTCATCGGCACCGGCGCCGAGGACAAGACCCCCGCCGCCGCCACCCAGGTGGCGCTGATGCAGGACGCCTGCAAGGCCGGCTCGGTGGTGCAGGGCCACTTGTACAAGGGCCTGGGCCACAGCGAAACGGTGAATGCCTCGCTGAAGGACTCGATCCCCTTCGCCCGCCAGGTCATCAGCGGCCAGCCAGTTACCCCCAATTGCAGCCCAAGCGTCCAGTAAGGAGGCCAGCCCATGAGCATCGAATTCTTCACCCGCCTGCCCTTGCATGGCGAAACCCAGTTCCTCCCCGGCGACCCACGCAACCGCGGCGACTGGCATGCGGGCGGGGCCAGCACCGGCGCGGTGTCGGGGTTTGCCGTGGGTGATCACTTCACCTATATCGACTACCTCGGTCAAATCGCCCGGGCCGCAGAAATAAACGGCTTTGGCGGCGCGCTGATGGTCAACGCCCCCACCGGCGAAGAGCCATGGACGGTGTGCTCGCTGCTGGCCCGGGAAACCCGCACGCTGAAATTCGTCACCGCGTTCCAGCCCTATCACTACACCCCGTGGGTGGCTGTGCAACAGGCCGCGACCTACCAGCGCGCCACCGGCAACCGCCTGGTGTGGAACATCATCAACGGCGGCTCCGATGCCCTTCAGCGCCAGGTCGGCGACTTTGAAGAGCATGACCAACGCTACGCCCGTGCCACCGAATTCATGGACGTGGTGCGCGGTTATTGGCACAACGAGCAGTTCCACTACGAAGGCACCTACTACCGCGCTGAAGGCGGAGGCCTGCGCGGCCCGCTGAAAAAGGCCGAGCTGCCGCTGATCTGCACCGCTGGCTCGTCAGTGGCAGCGCGCGAGTTCGCCGCCAAGCACGCCGATTTCTACCTGATGCGCGCCGAGCACCCGGACGAGATCGCCGCGCTGATCGCCGACATCCGCGCCCGTGCGCTGAAGTGGGGCCGTACCGACATTCGCTTTGGCCTGTCCATCGACGTGATCGCACGCGAGACCGAAGCAGCCGCGCTGGCCGAGGCCAAGCGCTTCTTCGACGAAGGCGTGGCCAAAGGCACGGTCAAGGCCCGCGCCGCTCACGCGGGCCTGCGCACGGCGCGCAAGCTGAGCTACGAGCACGGCTACAGCGACCAGGACGAGCAGCAGGCCTTCGACGACTTCTTCATCCACCCCAATGTGTGGACCGGTTTCGGTTACATCGGCATCCCGCCGGGCTGCGCACTGGTGGGCAGCTACAGCAACGTGGTGGCGCGTATCCGCGAGTATCACGGCATCGGTGTCGATCTGTTCTTCCTCGCCGGCTACCCGCACCTGGAAGAGGCCTACCGCATCGGCGAGCACATCCTGCCGCACTTCCGTGCGCAGCGCGCAGCCCTTGCCCGCCCGCTAGCCGAACCCGTGCAACTGCACGCCAGCAACGGGGCCTGACGCCATGGCCAAGGACGGTTACCCACTGAGCCGGCGCGGCTTCCTCGGCCACGCCGGCGTGCTGGCGGGCGGGCTGCTGGCTGGCTGCGGCCAGGCCGACAGCCCGACCCATGCTGCTGCCGACCAGCCCCGCCATGGCGGGCGCCTGCGCCTGGGCATCATCGACGGCAACCAGAGCGGCAACCTCGACGCCCACAAGCCCATTGGCAGCGGCATCGTGCGGGGCTTTGCCCTGTACAGCAAACTGTGGGAATGGGACGAGCAGATGCAGCCGCGCCTGGCCCTGGCCGAGTTCGCCGAGCCCAATGCCGACGCCAGCAGCTGGACCTTGCGGCTGAAACCTGGGCTGGAATTCCACCACGGCAAGACCATCGACGCCGATGACTTGATCTTCTCCATCCGCCGCCTCACCGACCCGCAGCTGGCCTCGCCCTATGCGGCGCTGCTGCACTGGGTGGACCGCGACAACCTGGTCAAGCTGGACGACCGCACCGTGCGCCTGGGCTTTCGCGAAGGGCGCAGCTACCTGCCGCTGCCGGAAACCTGGGTCAACTTCGGCGGCATCGTGCCGGTGGATTACCACCCGGTCACCAACCCGGTCGGTGCCGGGCCGTACAAGCTGAAAAGCTTCACCCCGGGCCAGCGCTCACTGTTCACCCGCTTCGACAACTACTACAAACCTGGCAAGCCCTATGCCGATGAACTGGAGGTCATCGATTTCAAAGACCAGACCGGCCGCCTGGCGGCGTTGCGTGCCGGGCAGATCGACATGGCCAACGTCATGTCCACAGAGCACCTGCAGGTGCTGCAGGCCGACCCACGGCTGCGCCTGCTGAAGTCGGTGAGCGGCAACTGGCTGTCGTTCGACATGAACACCGCCAAGGCGCCGTTCGACGACGCGCGCGTGCGGGAGGCATTCCGCCTGCTGGCCGACCGCGAAGAACTGGTGCGCCGTGCGCTGAATGGCCAGGGCCGGGTAGCCAACGACCTGTATGCACCGTTCGACCCCACCTTCGACCACAGCATCGGCCCGCGCCCCTACGACCCGCTGCGGGCAGCGCAGTTGCTGCGCGAAGCCGGCCATGAACAGTTGCAGGTGGACCTGGTGACCACACCAGGGCCGGGGCTGGCGTCGGCCTTGGTATTGGCCGAGCAGGCCCGACGTATCGGCGTAACCGTCAACGTGCGCCAGGTCGACCTGGCCACCTTCCAGGGCCCGCAGCGCGACGACTGGACCTTGAGCACCGGCGGCAGCATCGGTGCCCCGTACCTGGCCAGTGCCATCCACACCGACGCGCCGTTCGCAGTAGCCAACAAGACCCACTTCCACGACCCCGAATTCAGTGAGGCCTTCCTCGCTGCCATGGCCCAGCCGGACCTGGAACAACGCAAGGCGCTGGTGCACCGCGCGCAACGCATTCAGTACGAGCGCGGCGGCATGCTGATCTGGGGCTTTGCCGACCTGCTCGACAGTGTCAGCACACGTGTGGGTGGTGCACAGGCGGAGCAGTCGCTGTTCAGTACATGGCGGTTCGAGAGCCTGTGGCTCAGAAGTTGACCTGCAGGCCCTCTACCGCCTGTCCCGGCGATAGGGCCGGGACAAACAACACACAAAACAAACCAACCGCAGGCGCGGCTGCGCCCTCGTTTCTCCCACATTCCTGCTATTGAACGAGGCCCAGCCAATGCCACGCGTTACCTTGCTGCCCCCCAAATTCCAGCCCAGCGCACTGGCGCTGGCCATTCTGGCCGCCAGCGCGCCGCTGGCCCACGCCGAAGACACCCAGCTGCAAACCGTCACCGTGCAGGCCGAACAGCCCGATGACGACGCCCTGCCCAGCCGCCCGCCAGCCTCGATCTACGGCGGCCTGGAAGCCAAGGTGCTGGACACCCCGCGCTCGGTCACCCAGATCAACGCCGGGCAACTGGCCAACGACCCGATCCGCAGCTCCGACGACCTGGTCAAGTACGCCCCCGGCATCACCCGCGGCGGTGGCCAGAACGCCGGCATCGCCCCGCAGATGCGCGGGCAGAATACCGAGGTGTTCCAGGATGGCCAGCGCGCCTACGGGGTGCGCCACCCGGCCAACTTCAACGCCTACGAAGGCGCCGACATCGTCGCCGGGCCTTCGTCGGTGACCTACGGCTCGGTCAGCGGCAGTGGCGGCTACGTCAACTACCTGAGCAAGAAGCCCGATTTCAACCGTTTCCGCACCAGGCTCAGCGGCGAAATCGGCAGCTGGATCCCCGATGGTGAATCACGCGATGCCACCAAATTCAGCATCGACAACACCGGCCCGCTGACGGACAACCTGGCTTACCGGGTGAGCATCACCCGCCAGCGCCAGGAAGACTTCTACGACAACGTCGAGAACAACTTCGACGCCTTCTACGGTGCCCTCGCCTGGCGCAACGACAACCTTCGGGTCGACTGGAACGCCGCCTACGATGACTACTACGACTACAACATCACCCACGGCTGGAACCGCGCCACCCAGGACCTGGTCGACCACGGCAAGTACTACGCCGGCCGCGCCACCCCAATCATCCAGAACGGCAACACCTTGTGGTCACCGGTGCTGTCGTCCGGTGCAGCCGACGCCCAGGTGCTCGGCTGGGTGCAGCGCCAGCGCAATGCCCAGGGCCAGTACCCGGTGGTCAACGGCAGCTTCCAGGGCGCGTCGCCCAACACCCAGGCCAACCCCGGCAGCCTGCGTGGCTGGGTCTATGACCCGTCGCTGGCGGGCAACGGCCTGACCTCGTTATCGTCACAAACCGGCCAGCGCGCGCAGGACGAAAACCGTTCGCGGCGCTTTACCACGCAACTGCGCGTCGAAGGCGACCTGACCCCGTCGATCACCGTGGCCAACAGCACCTTCTACCAGCACTCCACCGACACCACCGATGCCGTCGGGGCGTTCCAGGTGCAGGGCAAGGACGACATTTTCGACAACCGCTTCGAGTTCCGCGGCCGTGGCCAATTTCAGCTGGGCGACCTGACCCTGATCGACGACAGCAACACCGGGCTGATCTATCGCCGCGAGCGCAACGAGTCGATCGCCGCCAACAACAGCTTCGGCAGCACCATCAACGCCTATGACCTGACCCTCGACCCTACCTTGAAGAACCCCGGCGACCTGCTCGGCCTGAGCGGCCGCAACCCCGCCGGTGGCAACGCTGCCTGGATCGGCCAACCCGGTGTGCCGCAGCTTTCCAGCTACTACGGCTGGCTCAACCTGCCCGCCATGTACCCGGCGGGGCATGGCCTGTATGCCGAATCGGTGGCGCCCTACACCGCCGACAGCACCTGGACCACCAAGACCCTGTTCAGCCAGCACAACCTGCGCCTGGGCGAGCGCGTGGGCCTGAACGTGGGCGCCAGCCGCAGCTGGATCGACGCGCGCATCGAAAACCCCTTCGTGCTACCCGGCGGCAACCCGCGCAAGGACTCGGACAACTACCGGCTGTTCTCGGTGCAGGTCAGCCCCTATTTCAAACCTACGGAAAACAGCACGCTGTACTACACCTTCGACCGCTCGCTGGCGGTGAATACCGGTTTCTTCACCAACGGCCTGGGCTGGGGCAGCGGCACGGGGGCCAACCAGCTCAACCCGCTCGCCTTCGAGAGCCTGAGCGTGTTGCATGAGGTCGGGTTGAAGGTGGAGGCTGTGCCCGACCAGCTGTTTTTCACCCTGGCTGCCTACAAGCAGGCCCGCGACCAGTCGCCGGACAGCAACAACAACATCGCCCGGCTGATCGTCAAAGGCTGGGAAGCGACCCTGCGCTACCAGGACCAGCACCTGCGCGGCGGCCTCAACCTCAGCCGCATCAGCGCCTACAACGAGTTCACCAGCCAGGCAGGGTTCGCCTCGGCCGGGTTCATCCCCGACAACGGCACCGTATTCGGCGACAACAACAGCCTCAACCAGCGCCCGTCCGGCAAGTTCGATGCGGTGCAGATCCCCGAATACAACGCCGGCGGGTATGTCGACTACCGCTTCGACTCAGGGTTTGGCGTCGAGCTTTCCGGCTGGTGGACCAGCAGTTGGTACCTGAACCTGAGCAAGACGGTGAAAGTGCCGGACGAATACAACCTCGACCTTGCCGTGTACTACCGCCAGCCGCAGTGGGGCGTGACGGTGCGCATGCTCAACGTTACCGACGAGCTGAATTTCGTCAGCGGCCTGGCTGGCTCCACCAACACCTTCCTGCAACCGATGCCGGGCCGCACGCTGCTGGCCCAGGTCGATTACCAGTTCTGATCACCCTCAACCTGAAAGGTCTCAGCCATGTCCATTGAATTTGTCGGCATGATCTTCCCCCGCCAGTGGTCCGAGACCCGTGGCGTACGCACACCGGACTTCGACCTGCCGTTCATCCGTCACCACGCCCGCGCCCATGAGCATGCCGGGTTCGACCGGGTGCTGATCGCCAGCGGCCCTGGTAGCGCCGACAGCCTGCAGATAGCCGCCTATGCTGCCGCGCACACCGAACGCCTGGGTTTCATGATTGCCCACCGCCCGGCCCTGACCGCGCCCACGGTGGCCGCACGGGCATTCGCCACCCTCGACCACACCACCGGCGGCGGGCGCATCCGCCTGCATGCGATCACCGGTATCACCGCCGAGCCGCAAGAGGGGGACACGCTGCTGGACAAGACCGAGCGCTACCGGCGTGCCGACGAATACCTGGAGATTGTCCGTCGCACCTGGACGGCCGAGGAGCCGTTCGACTTCGAGGGCCGCTACTTCAATATCAAGGGCGCCTTTTCACCGGTGAAGCCGCTGCAGCAGCCGCATATCCCGATTTCCTTCGGAGGCTCGTCCGACATCGCCTACCAGATCGCCGTCAAGCATGCGGATCTGTATGCCCTGTGGGGTGAGCCGCTGAGCGGCGTCGCCGAACAGATCGGCAAACTCAAGGCTGCCGCCAACGCCGCAGGCGTAGCGGCGCCGAGGGTCAGCCTGTCGGTACGGCTGATCCTGGGTGCCACCGAGGAGCAGGCCTGGCAGCGTGCCGAACAGATCCTCGCGCAGATCAAGGCCAACCCACAGTTTGCAGCGGACAGCCCTTGGCAGAAGCGCATCAAGGGCACCGGCTCCGAACGCCTGTTGGCCGCTGCCGCCCGCGCCGATCGGCATGACCGGGCGTTGTGGATGCCGACGGCGACTGCGGTGGGCGCCTATGGCGATACCACCGCGCTGGTGGGCACGCCGGAGACCGTGGCCCAGGCGCTGCTCGATTATGTCGACCTTGGGGTGACCACGTTTCTCAACCGGGGCTATGACCCGCTGTATGACACGGTGGATTACGGGCGCTGGGTGATTCCAGCGGTGCGCGAGGAAGTTCGGCGGCGCCAGGCCCGGTTTGTGGGGTGAAGGTGGGGGGTATGGCTTTGGGGTGCATCTGGGTTGCCGGGTGCATGCCTTGGGTTGTTTGGCGCCTGTGAGATCGAGCGCCGCCCGCGCGGCGCTTCGCAGCACAAGGCTGCTCCTACATCTGTTTCGGGCCAGTGACGCCTGCACCAACGCGCGCGGCCGCCTTGTTCGTCCGGCACCATATCGAGGTGGACGCAAAGGGGCCGCGCGCCACCTTCACAGGAGAAATTGGCCCGAAACAAATGTAGGAGCAGCCTTGTGCTGCGAAGCGCCGCGCGGGCGGCGCTCGGTCTCACAGGCACTGCATACCCCAAGGCAAGCACCTAGAGGCCAACCCGCAACCTCGGCGAATGCTCCACCAGCGTGCGGGTATAAGCATCAACCGGTCGCCCCAGAACCTGATCGGCAATACCCTGCTCTACCACCCGCCCCTGGCGCAACACCAGCACGCGGTCGGCAATCGCCCGCACCACCCCAAGGTCATGGGTGACGAACAACAAGGTCAGCCCCTCCCCCTGCAGGCGCTGCAGCAAGGCCAGTATCGATGCCTGCACCGACACATCCAGCGCGGAAGTGATCTCGTCACACACCAGCAGCTTCGGCTCGCAGATCAACGCCCGGGCAATCGCCACGCGCTGGCGCTCGCCACCGGACAAGCTATGCGGATACAAGTCGGCCACACGCGCCGGTAGCGACACCCGCTCCAGCACGGCCTCGACCCGCTCGCGCGCTTCACCGCCGCGTACCCCGAAAAAGTGCGCCAACGGCGCGCTGAGCGTTTGCCCGATGGTCTGCCTTGGGTTCAACGCCCGATAGGGGTTCTGGAACACATACTGGATCTGGTGACGCAGCCGGGCATCGCGTTCGCGCGCGGCAAACGCCAAAGGCTCGCCGGTGTAGCTCATTTGCCCCTGAACGTTTTCGCCCAGCCCGGCAATGGCCCTGGCCAGGCTGGTCTTGCCCGAACCCGACTCGCCCACCAGCGCCAGGCACTCACCTTGGCCCACCCGCAAAGACACATCGAACAACACCTGGCGATCGTAAGCTACATCCAGCCCAAGGACCTCCAGTAACACCGCTTCGCCCGGCGCAGCAGCAGCCTCGACAGCCACCTCCCCCATGGGCAGCGGCTCTCGGTGCGGCACCAGGCAGGCCACCCGATGCCCGCCGTCATGCGTCAGCAAAGACGGCTCGATCACTGAACACTCTGCACGACGCCTGCCGCAGCGCGGCGCAAATGCACAGCCGTCCGGGCGCTGCCCTGGTGCCGGCGCATGCCCGGCAATTGCCTGTAACGGCTGGCGCCGGCCGATGTCGGGAATGGCCGCGAGCAACGCGCGGGTGTAGGGATGCAGCGGTGCGCGGAACAACCCTTCGCGCCCGGCCACTTCCACCAGGCGCCCGGCGTACATCACCATCACCCGGTCGACCAGGTCACGCACCACCGCCAGGTCATGGGTAACGTACAGCGCCGCCACACCTTGGTCACGGCACAGGCGCTTGAGGGTCTGCAGCACATGGGCCTGGGTGGAAACGTCCAGTGCGGTGGTGGGCTCGTCGAGGATGATCAGCCGGGGCCGCAAGACAAACGCCAGCGCCAGCATCACCCGCTGTTGCTGCCCGCCAGACAGTTGATGCGCAAACCGCCGGAGGAAGCTATCGTCATCAGGCAGGCCCACATCCAGCAGGGTTTCGCCGATGCGCTGGCGCACAGCCTCACGCGACAGCGCAGGCTGGTGCGCCAACAGGGTTTCACCCAACAAGGCTCCCACGCGCAACGCCGGGTTCAGCGCCGTGGCCGGGTCCTGGGCTACGTAGCCGACCAGCCCGCCACGGGCCAGGCGCAAGGCCTCGCCTTCAAGCTCGAGCAGCGACTGCCCGGCCACCACCACTCGCCCGCCAACGATTCGCGCGCCCTGCCGGGCATGGCGCAGCAACGCCGTGGCCAGGGTGGTCTTGCCCGAGCCGGACTCACCCACCAGGCCAACAATTTCGCCTGCCGCAACGCTGAACGACACCTCGGCCAGCACATCGACCTGCCCGGCCAGCTCTACCCGCAGGTCGCTGACTTGCAACACTTCACTGGCCACATCCAACAGCGCGCTCATGGCTGCTTCTCCCCGATCCGGGCACTCGCCCGGCCAATCCCTTCGGCCAGGATGTTGGTGCCATAGGCAAACACCCCGATCAGCAATGCAGGTGCCAGTACGGCCCACGGCTGCACCAGCAGGCCGGCCTGGTTTTCGTTGATCATCAGGCCCCAGTCGGCCGCTGGCGGTGCCACCCCGTAGCCCAGAAAACTCAAGCCGGACAGCATGCCCACCGCCCAGGTCAGCATGTTGCCGAAGTGCACCAGCAGGGGCGTGAGGATGTTCGGCAGGATTTCATGAAAGAGGATGCGCCAACGCGGGTAACCCATCATCTGCGCCGCCTCGACGTACTCCTGCCCGGCCACCGCCACGGCACTGCCACGGGCCAGACGGACCACCCCCGGGGTAAAGGCGATGGCCACGGTCAACACGATCAGCCAAGGTGCACGGCCGAGCATGGACACGATCAGCAGCACCAGGATCAGGTCCGGAAACGCCAGCGATACGTCCGCCGCCCAGCTGATCGCCTGGTCCAATCGCCTGCGCGAGAACCCGGCCAACAGGCCCAGGCTGCCGCCAACCAGCAATGCGAGGGTGGCTGCTGCCACCGACATCCACAGCACCGACAGGCCGCCGCTGAGCAACCGCGAGAGCAGGTCATGGCCCAGAAAGTCGTGCCCCAACGGTGCCCCGTCAGCCGGTGGGCCGTACACCGGCCCGATCATCGCCGTGGGAGCATGGGGTGCCAGCCAGGGGCCGAAAGCGGCCAGCAGCGCCACCAGCAAGGTGATCACGGCGCCACGGCGCACCTGTGGGTCGGCCAGCCAACGGGATTCAATCATGGGTCGCCTCCTGGGCAGGGGTGCTGCGCACGCGTCGCCACCAGGGCCGAATGCCGCGCCGGATACGGCGGATCATCCGCACCCGGCGCGCCGTGCGCAGCTTGGGAGTGAGCAATACCGTCAACAGGTCGGCCAGCAGGTTGATCAACACCACCGCCAGGGTAATGACCAGCACCGCGCCCTGGACCATCGGCAGGTCGCGCATCTGTATCGCCGCGTTCAATGCAGTGCCGATACCCGGGTAGCTGAAGATCACCTCGGCCAGCAGCGCACCGCCGACCAGGGTGCGCAGGGTCAGTGCCACGCCCTGGATCGCCGGGGTCAAGGCATTGGGCAACGTGTGACGCCAGACGATGCGCCGCTCGGGGACACCCCGCAGGCGCGCGGCGATCACATACTCGGACTCCAGCGCCTCGATCATCGAAGCCCGTACCATACGCGTCAGGTACGGCAGGGCCGTCAGGCTCAGCGCCAGCACCGGCAGCACCAGCGACGGCCACTGCCGCCACAGCGGCAACTGTGGGTCGAGGATCGACACCGCCGGCAGCCAGCCCATGCCCGGCATGGAGAACAGCAGCACCAGGCCGATGGCCAGCAGAAAGCCCGGCGTGGCCTTGAGCAGTATCAGCGTCGACAGGCCCCAGCGGTCCAGCCGGCTGTCACGCCGCAGGGCCAGGCTCACCCCCAGCAGCAGGGCCACCGGCACCACCAGCGTCAACACCCCGACCAGCAGGGCCAGGGTATGGCCCAACCGGCCGAACAGCAGCTGCGCCACCGGGACCTGTGAGTCCAGCGAAATGCCCAGGTCCCCGCGTAATGCTGCGCCTAGCCAGCGCAGGTACTGCACCAGGATCGGCTGGTCGAGGCCCAGTTGCCGTTGCAGGGTGAGGATGCTTTCCAGCGGCGCATCCGGGCCGAGGATCACCCGTGCCGGGTCCGAAGGCAGCGCCTGGGTGGCGATGAACACCACCAGGCTGATCACCCAGGCGGTCAGCAGCCCGTAACCGAGGCGGCCGATGAACCAGGCCAGCCAGGCCGGCGTGCGGGGCGTGTGTCGAGGATCAGGCATTGGGGGTCAACCAGAGTTCGTCAAAGCGCCAGGAGGCGAAAGTGGTCTGTTCCGGGGCAAGCCCGCCAACCTTGGCCGACGCCGCATCGAGCACGTCGGAAAAGCCCCAGATAAGCAACCCGCCACGTTCATGCTGGATGGCCTGGGCTTCGTGAACCAAGGCCGTGCGCCGTGCCAGGTCGGGCTGGGCCAGGGCCTGCTGGAACAGTTCGGTGAAGCGCGGGTCGTGGAAGTTGCTGCGGTTGTAAATGGCCTGCGGTGCATCGTTGTGCAGCGCCGAGGCAAGAAAGCCGCGCGCCGGGGTCGAGCCCGGCGACAGCTGCCATTGCTCGCGTTGCGGGCCGTTGAAGACCGAGCCGTCCACTTGATTGACCTTCACCTGCACCCCGGCCTTCAGGGCCTGCTGGGCAAACACCAGCGCGGCATTGACGCCAGGCCCTGGCGTGGTGGTCAGTTCCACACGCAAATCGTCCTGCCCCGCCTGGCGCAGCAGCGAGCGGGCCTGGTCCAGGTCGTACGGGCGCTGGGCAATGGCGTGGTTGTAGGTGGGGTCGTGGGGCGAATACAGGTCATTGGCCACCCGTCCAAAGCCATTGAGCCCGCGTGCCACCAGTTCCTGGCGGTCGGCCAGCAGGCGAAATGCCTGGCGTACCCGTACGTCCTGGAACGGCGCCTTGGCCAGGTTCAGGTTAAAGCCGGTGAACGAGGTGCTCGGTGAGGCATACAGGCGCAGCCGTGGGTCGGCCTTGAGCAACGCGCTGTGCTCTGCCTGCACACCACTGGCCACGTCGATCTGACCGGCGCGCAGCGCTGCGGCCCGCGACACCTGGTCCTTGAATTCGATGATTTCCAGATCATCGGCATAGGGGCGGTTAGGCTTGTAGTAGTTTTCAAAACGGGTGTAGAGCGAGCGCTGCCCAGGTATGAAGCTTTTCAGCCGGTATGGCCCCGCGCCCACCGGGTTGGTCACCGGGTGGTAGTCGGTGGGCACGATGCCGCCGAAGCTGATCAACGTTTCGTCCAGCGGGTAGAAGCTTTGCCCGTGCTTGAAACGTATTTCAATAGTGCGCTCGTCCAGTTTGCGCAGGGCCTGCCGATCGATAGCGCCGACCAGCCCGGCGAATGGCGAGGCCAACTGCGGGTCGGTCAGGCGCAGAATCGAGAACAGCATGTCGTCGGCGGTGATGCTTTTGCCGTGGTGAAACTCCAGCCCAGGCTTGAGGCGAATGGTCCAGGCGCTGGCGTCGGCATTCGGCTCGGCGAACTCGGCCAGTGCCAGGCGCGTGCTGACGTCGGCGTTCCATTCCCAGAACTTGGCGTAAAGCGCCCAGCCACGGATGATGCCGCCGCCCACCGGCTTGTGCGCATCAAGGTTGCCGGCCTGGTCGCCATCGATAATGCCCACCCGCAAGCGCCCACCGCGCACCGGCGTACCCGGCAGCGCCGCACTGGCGGCTGCCGGCGCGCCGTTGTCGCAGCCACTGAGCAGCCCGCCGCCGAGCAGCAGGCCGCCGCCAACGGCCAGGCTGTTGCCGAGAAACACCCGGCGCGAAAACAACTCGCTCATCACCCTCTCCTTACGCCGGTTGCGCCACGCCGGGCTTGCTGACTGCGCCCAGGCGCGGCACCTCGAAGCCATGGTTCAGGTCCAGTAGCGGGAACAGCAGGTCTGCCACCCGGTGCGCCTCATCGATCAGCGGGAAGCCTGACAGGATGAATGCCGACGTGCCCTGGGCCTCGTATTCACGAATGCGTTCGGCGACCTGTTCGGCGCTGCCGACCAGGTAAGTGCCGGCTGCAGGGCCGAGGATGTTGAAACCGAACAGGCTGGGGCCCAGCCAGACGTTGGGGTAGATTTCCAGCTCGCGGGCTGTGGGCAGGCGCCCGGCGCGGAGGCTGTCGAGATTGCGCTGGATACGCGGGTCGTCGCTGACGTAGCTGTCGAAGGTTTGCCCGGCAGGCAACTGGCGTTCGATGGCCGCGCGCGCGGTGGCCAGCGAGGTGCGCTGCAACAGGCGCTGTGCATGGGCCCAGGCCTCTTCCTCGGTTTCGCGCACGATCACTTGCAGGCGGGTGCCGTAGGTCAGCTCACGGCCGATCTTCGCCGCCTCGGCCGCCACCCGGCGGAACTTGTCGCCGAGCTTTTGCGGGGTGTCGGCGAAGCTCAGGTACACGTCCAGCAACTGCACCGAATGGGCTACGCCCGGTGCGGAAGTACCGGCACCCCATAGCGGGATGCCGGGCTTTTGCTTGGGTGGGTGCCAACCGCCCAGCGGGTGATGGGCAGCGGCGGGTGCACGGGGTGACAGCTTGACGTAGCGGCCGTCGTAACCCGCCGTTTCGCCGGCGTAGAAGCTTTGAAAAGCGCGCCAGTACTCCAGGCTGAAGTCGTAGCGTTCATCGTGCGGGTAATGTACGCCCAGGGTAGCCAGGCCGGCGTCGTTGCCGTTGACCACGTTGAACAGCAGGCGGCCGTTGGAGAACTGGTCAAAGGTGAGCGCCCATTTGGCCAGCACCGCTGGCGACAGCTCGCCTGGGTGCTGGGCGACCAGAAAGCGCAGGCGCTTGGTGGCGTCGATCAGCGCTGCCGACACGGCCAGGCTTTCGTTGGGGCTGGAGCCGAGCAGCGAGCCGTAGTAGCCCAGGCGGTCCGCGGCGATGGCCAGTTGCTTGAGGTGTTCGAAATCGGTGTGCCAACGGCCTTCGGGCTCCCAGGGATAGGGGCCGTCGGGAGTGGTGAGGTACCAGAGTATTTTTACTGCCATGGGGCGGGTCCTTGCTTGGAATGGTTGATCAGGCTGCCAACGCGGTCCTGCAGGAGCAGCCTTGTGCTGCGAAGAGGCCGGTACTACCGATGCAGATGCAGTGCCTGGACGGGCCCTTTCGCAGCACAAGGCTGCTCCTACAGAGTGCGTGGGCGGGCTGACAACGGGGTCAATTACGCCGATCGATGCCAGGCACCAGGCCCAATTCGGTAGCACGGTCGTACAACCCGCTCATCTTCCACTGCTGGGTCAGCACCCCCGGCCCGTAAGGCCGCGACCCGCCCAGGGCATCGGCCAGCAACTGGATCTGCGCCCCCTCCTCCAGCAACAGGATGAACTCCGCCGTGGCCCGCAGCCCCTGCTTGCCCCACACCGTGGCGCCGCCGTTGGCTTCCAGGATTGCCAGGTTGAACGGGTTCTCGGCGATCTTGTCGAGGATGAAGTCCACCTCGGCCTGGCGCCGGTCGATGTACACCGGCAGCTCGCGGGCCAGTTGGTAGCGCTGCACCGGCACGTAGTGGAACGGCAAGGTGCGGTGGGTTTGCGCCCAGGCACCCAGGTACGGGCTGTGCACGTGCGACACGGTGGTGACATCGGCGTGGGTCTGGAACAGCTTGGTGTAACGGCCCAAACCGCCTTTGCCCTTGCCGACGATGACGTTGCCGGCAAAGTCGGTGACGGTGGCCTGCAGCGGCTTGCGGTGGTTCCACGGCCCGCCGTAGTTCACCGACACCAGCAGCTCTTCACCCGGCACACGCTCGATGAAACCGACCGTGCCATTGGCGGTGATGGTGTTGGTTTCGCGAAAGACGCTGAAGGCCGCTTCGGCTTCGGCCACTACCTGGTCGATGAAGGCTTGCAGTTCGGCAGTGACGGGGCGTTCGTTGATCAGTACGGTCATGTTCAATCTCCGGTCAGGTCAGGCGCGGCGTTGGGCCAGCAGTTCATGGGCAGCTTGCAGAGGCCGCGGGTCGACCCAGTCGGCAATGTCGAAATCGGCTTCGAGGAAACCGTGCAGGTACAGGAAGTCTTTTTGTGTGCCGAGGAAGGCCAGGCGCTGTGCGGACAGGTCCGGCGCCAAGGTGGTGTGGAAGTCACCGCGGTAGGCCTCGGCCACGCCCTGGCTGCCCGCGCGGGTTTCGTCTTCGAGAATACGGTTGAGCGCGTCGCGGTTGCCGGCGGCCCATTCGGCGGCACGCAAGGTCTGGGCAAGGAAGCGCACCACCAGGTCGAAATGGTTGTCGAGCAGGCGCTGATGCACGGTGATCGGCCGGGGGGTGCCGTTGTTGATGCGGTGGCGCGGATCGGGCAGCAGGTCGAGGTCGACGCCGACCACCAGGCCCAGCCGGCGTGCGGCGTCGGCTGCTGCCGCGCCCTTCACGTACACGGCATCGACTTCACCGCGCGCCAGGTATTCCAGCCCCGACCATAGCCGCTGCAAGCCCAACGCCGGGGTGGCGGCACTGGCCTGGTCGAGCAAGGCCACTTCCACCAGTTGCACGTCATCTAGGTGCAGCCCCGCCGAGGCCAGGGCGCCTTTGTACCCATGAAGGCTCATGGCCCGGGCAATGCTGCCAGGCCGGCTGTCGCCCCAGGCCGGCAGCGCCAGGCGCTTGCCGCGCAAGTCGGCGGCGCTGCGGATGCCGGAATCCGGGCGGACCAGGATGGTTTGCCATTCCTCGATCCAGGTCAGGCCGATCAGCCGGCTGGGCGAACCGGCCGCACGTGCCGCCAGCGCTGGCACGTTGCCGCCCTCGCGAAACAGCCCGGGCAACTGGTGATCGTAGTGGTGATGGCCTAACTGGCGGGCCTCCTGCAGGGTCGAGACTGGCAAGCCATCGGCAGCGAATTCTTGCTCAAGCCAGCCGAGCTTGTAGGCCAGGCCTGAGGCGGTGGGCACCGGGCAACGCGTGAACCAGATGCGTTCCAGGGCGGATGGGTCGTCTGCCAGGCGTTTTGCTGTGGGGGTTGCGAAGGTCATGGGGTGGCTCCTTGGGCGTCGTCCAAGCACCATTGCAGTGTGCGTGCCAACCGCTGGAGGCCTTGATTTACCTGGGATTGGTTGTTTCGCCAGGTGGTTGGGTGCTTGGCTGGGAGCAGGATTGCGGGCGGGGTGCTGCCAGATCAGCAACATGACTGCTGCTGAGGCAGCAACATGACTGCTGCTGAGGCAGCAAAATGCTGTGGAAGCCGCGCAGGATGCGGTCTGAGGAGGGGTGGCAAAGATATTGCTCAGGAGGTTGGGACCGCAGCCTCTGTGGGAGCGGGCAAGCCCGCGAAACAGGCGCACTGGCCCTTCAGACAATCCGAGACCCCACCATGAGTGCCATAGAACCCTCCCCCGCCCGTCGGCTGACCAGCGAAGCCGACGCCATCGAAACCGCCCGACAGGTCGCCGCGCACATCGCCGGACTGGCCGCCGACCCGCGCAACAACGGCCAGCTCCCCCATCGCCAGGCCGAGCTGTTGTCCAGCAGCGGCCTGACCGCCATCGCGGTGCCCGCCCAGTTCGGCGGCCTCGGTGCCTCGGTGCAGACCGTGGTCGAAACCGTGCGCCTGGTCTCCACTGCCGACGGCGGTGTCGGCCAGTTGCTGCAAATTCACAACGTGATGCTGCGCGGCATTTTTACCGGCTACCCCGATGAAGTACGCGACCGGCTGATTGCCGACGTGCTCGCAGGCAAGCGCTTCGGCAACGCGCTGGCCGAAGTCGGCGGCAAGAACAAGTTCGCCCTCAAGACCCGCGTCGAGCGCCGCGCCGATGGCCAGTGGGTACTCAACGGCAGCAAGTTCTACTCCACAGGCTCCTACCTGGCCGAGTGGATCTCGCTGACCGCCGCCAGCGAAGACGGCGGCGTCGGCGTGCTGCTGCACCGCGACACCCCCGGGCTGACCCTGATCGATGACTGGCAAGCCTTCGGCCAGCAGAACTCGGTAAGCGGTACGGTAAATTTCGACAACATCGTGCTCGATGAGCGCTACCTGACCCGCCGTAGCGGGCCGATGAAACGCACCGGCCTGACCTTCCCGCAGATCCTCCACGCCGCCATCGACACCGGCATCGCCGCTGGCGCCTTGCAGGCGGCTGTCGAGTACCTGCGCGAGCATGCCCGGGCCTGGGTGGAGAGCGGCGTAGAGCGCGCCAGTGACGAGCCGCATGTCATTCGCCAGATCGGTGAGTATGCCGTGGCGCTGCGCGGTGCAGAGTCGGTGCTGCGCGAGGCGGCGCGGGTGTTCGACGAACACGAGCGCGACCCGGAGAACAAGGCGTTGCAGGATGAGCTGATCTTGTCGGTAGCTACCGCCCGTGCGCATTCCGATGCTGCATCGCTGAAGATTTCCAGTGACTTGTTCTCGTTGCTAGGGGCCAGCGCTTCGCTGAGCAAGTGGAACCTCGACCGCTTCTGGCGCAATGCCCGGGTGCACACCACCCACGACCCGATCCGCTGGCGGCTGCATAACGTGGGCAACTACTACCTGAACGGGGCAGACCCGGGGGAGTACACGGCGGTGCTTAATGCCAAGGAGAGCCAGGGCGCTACCCGCCGTTGAATCCATTTGGGGCCGAGGGGCGCGTCGCGCCCCATTCGCGGCACAAGGCCGCTCCTACAAGGGCGGTGTCGCATTCTGATCGAGCATCTACATGAACCACCCGCTTCTTCGGGCATTGGCCATCTACCGCGAAATGCCTTGGCGCTTTGCTCTGGTCGCTGCCTTGTACATTGCCGGCAACCTCGGCCTGGCCTGGCAACAGTGGCTGATCGGCCATGCGGTCGATGATGTCAGCGCCGGCCGCGCCGTGCTGCGCCTGGCCGACAGCAGCCTGGACGCCAGCGTGGCCTGGCACTGGTTGTGGCTGCTGCTGGCCATCGCCCTGGGCCGCGGCCTGCTGCAATACGCCGCCGCCGTGCTGTCGCTGGTGCTAAGCCAGGCCCTGCTCACGCGCCTGCGTGAGCGCATCCTCAGCCAGGTGCAGCGCTTGCATCTGGGCTATCACTGGCACCACGGCATGGGCGAACTGGTCACCCGCACCACCCGCGATGCCGACAAAGTGCGCGACGCGCTGATCACCTTCTGGCGGCAGATCATCGAAACCCCGCTGGTGGTGATCGTCGCGGTGGGCCTGCTGAGTTGGTACGACCCGCTGCTGGGGCTGGTACCACTGCTGCTGACCGGCGCCGGGCTATGGCTGTTCGTGGTGCAGACCGATCGCCTGGTCACCCTCGACCGTGCCGTGGGCGCCGCCTATGACCAGGTCAGCCAGGACCTCGCCGAAGGCATCGGGGGTGTGCGGGTAATCAAGGCATTTGGCCTGGAACAGCAGCGCATTGCCCGCTTCGCCCGACAAGTCGAGGTGTTCACCGGCCATGCCCGCGCTGCCCTTGCCTACGCCAGCTCGCGAATTCCGCTGCCGCAGGCGGTGGTGGCGCTGGGGCATGTGTGGATCCTGGTGTACGGTGCCCATCGCGTGGCGGCCGGCGCGCTGGGTATCGGTGAGCTGGTCACTTCGCTGCTGGTGGCCACCACGCTGGTGTTCCGCATCGAAGGCATTGGCCGGGTGATGCAGACTTTCGCCGATGCCCGCGCCAGTGCCGAACGCATCTGGCAGCTGCTGGACGAACGCCCGGCCATCGTCGGCGGCCATGCCACCCTGCCCGAAGGGCCGTTGGGGCTGAAGCTGAACCAGGTGCAAGTTAGTGCAGCAGAAGCTGGCCGGCCTATCCTGCAAGATTGCTCGCTGACCCTGCTGCCCGGTGAGGTGGTGGCGCTGGTCGGCGCCACAGGCACGGGTAAAAGCCTGCTGGCCAGCCTGCTGCCACGTTTGGCCGATGTACAGCACGGCAGCGTCCAGGTCGGCAGCGATACTGCAGGTTGGCACGACGTGCGTGACCTCGACCTGGCCGACCTGCGCCGCCGCGTGCAAGTGCTGCCCCAGGAGAGCTTTCTGTTCTCCGACAGCCTGGCGGCCAACCTGCGCCTGGCGGCAGCGCAAGCCAGCGACGCCCAGTTGCGTGAAGGTATGCGCCTGGCCGCCGCTGAGGACGTGCTGGAACGCCTGCCCCACGGCCTCGACACGCCGCTGGGCGACCGCGGCGTGACCCTGTCCGGCGGCCAGCGCCAGCGCCTGTGCCTGGCCCGGGCGCTGCTGGGCGCACCGGACATCCTCTGCCTCGACGACGCCACCAGCGCCCTGGATGCCCTGGGCGAACGCCAAGTGCTGCACAACATCCGCCGCCTGCACAGCGCCAGCGGCCAAGGCCCGACCTTGCTGCTGATCACCAGTCGCCTCTCCACCCTGCTGCTGGCCGACCGCGTGCTGATGCTGGAAAACGGCCGCATCACTGCCAACGGCAGCCATGCCGAGCTGTGCACGAACAACGCCCATTACCGCGACTTGCTGGGGATCGACCATGACTGATGCGCAGCACACCCCCGCCAGCGATATCGACATCGAACAACGCCTGGCCCGCCAGGCGCTGGACCGGGGCATGTTCCACCGCTTGCTGCCGCTGTTGCAGCCCATTCGCGGGCAGATCCTTGCCGTGATCGGCATCGAGCTGCTGCTGGTATTTACCGTGTTCCTGCGCCCGTGGTTCGTGCGGGAACTGCTGGACAAGGGCCTGGTGCCCAGCGCCGACCACTGGCTGCTCGACGAGCGCCTGGTACTGTGGTTGGGCCTGGGGCTGGCCGCGAGCTGGCTGGGGCGCTTTCTGCTGGCCGGGGTGTCACAGTTCATTGCCGGGCGCGCAGCGATCGGCGTGCTCAACGCCTTACGGGTGAAAGTGTTCGCCCATGTGCAGGCGCTGTCGGTGAGCTACTTCGACCAGACCCGCGCCGGGCGCATCATTTCCCGTGCCGACCGGGACGTGGATGCGCTGGAGCCCTTGCTGGTGCAGGGCCCGCCCGAGCTGCTCGGCGCCTTGCTGCGCTGCGGCCTGGCAGCGGTAATGCTGTGGCGCATCGACCCCAGCTTCTTCTACAGCCTGGCTGCCACGGTACCGTTGCTGGTCGTGGCCACCTGGCGCTTCAAACGGGTTTCGCAGCGCAATTGGGCCAAGGTGGCCGAGCAGCGCAGCCGCTTCACCGCACACCTGGTGGAAAGTGTGAGCGGGGTGCGGCTGATCCAACAGTGCGGGCAAGAGCAGACCAACCAGGCACGTTACCGACGCCTGCTGGAAGACTTCAACCAGGCGCTGATCCGCGGCAGCCTGCGCGCCGGCTGGTTCGCCCCGTTTACCGCATTGCTCAGCACCGCCGGCATGGCCGTACTGTTGCTGGTGGGTGCTCATGGCCTGGCCGAGGGTAAGGTCAGCGTGGGCCAGGTGGCCGAGAGCCTGTTCTACGTGTTCCTGTTCCTTGGGCCACTGCAAGAGCTGTCGGACCTGTTCGAGCGCTACGCCACCGGCAGCGCTTCAGCCCAGCGCATTTTCCTGCTGCTCGACACCCGCCCACAAGTGCTCGACCCGCCAGCACCACACGCCCTGACCAAGGCGCGCGGCCAAGTGGACTTCGACGCGGTCGGCTTTGCCTATACCCCGAACAGCTCGCGCCCAGTGATCGACGGGCTCGACCTACATATCCGCGCTGGTGAAGTGCTGGCCATCGTCGGCCCTTCCGGGCACGGCAAGAGCACCCTGGTGCAGTTACTGACGCGCTTCTACGAAGTGCAGCACGGCGCCGTGAAGCTGGACGGCATCGACCTGCGTGCGCTGGCCCAGCATGACTTGCGGCGCAACGTAGGCGTGGTGCTGCAGGACAACGTGCTGTTCAGCGGCAGCATCCTCGACAACCTGCGCCTGGCCGCGCCATCTGCCGACGATGCACAACTGGTGGCCGCAGCCCGTGAGCTGGGTGCCGACGAGGTGCTGGAGCGCCTGCCGCAGCGCTACGAAACCGAAGTCGGCCCACTGGGCGCGCACCTGAGCCATGGCCAGCGCCAGTTGGTGTGCCTGGTGCGGGCCTACCTGGCCGACCCGGCGGTGCTGGTGCTGGACGAAGCCACCTCGGCAGTGGACGTGCACACCGAGCGACGTATCCAGCGCGCGCTGCGCAGGCTGTGCCAGGGGCGCACGGCAATCATCATCGCCCACCGTCTGGCGACCATTCGCGATGCCGACCGGATTGCCGTGGTGAAGCATGGGCGGGTGGTGGAGCAAGGGGCGCATGCCGATCTGATCGGGCGTAATGGCGCCTATGCGGCGCTGTACGACGCGTACCTGCGCAGTGCTGGAGAGGTTGTAACCGAGGGGATCGAAGTCTGACTTGCCGGCCTCTTCGCGGGTAAACCCGCTCCCACAGGATCACCACAGCATTCAATACCTGTGAGGTACCTGTGGGAGCGGGTTCACCCGCGAAGAGGCCGGGCCTGTTCATGCTGCTACCCCAGCATCCATTGCTGCCGCACTGCTGCCACAGCAGCAGCCCTCTGCCCGTCTACTCCTCAAACCCCCGCCCTACAGGCCACGCGCCACGCATGGCACAGCCGTTGCACCGCCGTCCCCATCCGCACAACCTCCCCCTTCAGGAGCCCCCATGACCACCGAATTCTTCTGGCGCCTGCCCTTGGGCACCGATGGCCCACAGCTGTCCACCGACCGCCACAACCGCGGCAACCCCGCGCACCGCCCCGGCAACATCGCCCCCGGCCGTCTGCCCGATGGCCAGGCCGATGGTTTCACCTACATCGACTACATCGCCCAGGTGGCCAAGGCCGCCGAGCTGGCCGGGTTCGAAGGCGCGCTGCTGCCCACCGGCCCGGAGCCTTGGATCGCGGCCGCCGCGCTGGCCCGCGAAACCCGGCGCATCCGCTTCCTGATCGCTTTCCAGGCCACCTGGACCCTGCCCGCCTACGCCGCCCAGCAGGCGGCAATCCTGCAGAACCTCAGCGGTGGCCGGCTGGACTGGAACATCATCACCGGCGGCAACCCGGCCAGCCAACGGTCCAATGGCGACTTCCTGGAGCATGACCTGCGCTACAAGCGCACCGGCGAATTCCTCGACGTGATCCAGGGCCTATGGACACAGGAAAAGTTCTCCTACGAAGGCGATATCTACCGCCTGGAAAACGGCAGCCTGCCGCCGGGCCTGCAACACGAACGCAAACCGGGCGTGTACTTTTCCGGTTTTTCCGACGCGGCGCTAGACGTGGCTGCGCGGCATGCCGATGTGTACCTGAACTGGGCCGAGCCGATCGACAAGCTCAAGCCGCATATCGAACGCGTGCGCGAACTGGCCGACAAACAGGGCCGCACGGTGCGTTTCGGCCTGCGTGTCGACCTGTTCGCCCGCGAGACCGAGGAGCAAGCCTGGCGCGAGCTGCGCCAGCAGTTCGAGCGCCTGGAAGGCAAGGCCAGCGCCAGCGCCAAGGGCTTCGTGACCGGCTCGGACTCTGTCGGCGGTGCACGCCAGGCAGCCTACCACCAAGGCTTGCAGGGCTTCGACGAACTGATCCTGGCACGCAACCTGTGGGCCGGCTTCGCCAAGGCCAAGCCCGGCCCCACCGTGGGTCTGGTGGGTAGCCATCAGAACATCGCCGAACGCCTGGCCGAATACCGCGATGCCGGTTTCAGCACCTTCATCCTCGCCGCCAACCCGCACCTGGAAGAGGCCCTGCGCATCGGCCAGGAAGTGTTGCCGCTGGTGCAGCAGGCTGCCACCACCCCCCCTTTGCAGGCCAGCGCCTGAGCCGACCGGAGCTGAACATGAGCCAACCCCTCGATACCCTGTGGTACACCCGTTGTCCGGTGCCCACCGGCCTGGGCATCGCCGTGCAGCAAGGCTGGCTGCAGGAAGACCTGGCCGGCCTCGGCACCCAGGTGCAGTCCCTGCGTGAAGCCGACCAGCAGGCGGTGCGCGAATCGCACTTCGACCACAGCCTGCTCAATTCGGTACGCCACGGCGGCAGCATCCCGGCCATCTGGGCCCGCGCCCAGGGCCGCGACACCCGCGTGATCGGCCTGTCGTGGGCCGATGAGGCGCAGTTGATACTGACCCGCCAAGACAGCGGCATCTACACCGTAAAAGACCTCAAGGGCCGCCGCTTCGGCCTGCCCGACTGGGCCGCCGCACAGATCGACTTCACCCGCGCGCAAGCCCTGCGCGGGCTGGAAAACGCCCTCAAGCTGGCAGGCTTGCAAGTAGGCGACGTGGACCTGGTCAACTACCGCTACGACGGCACATTCAGCGACCGCCCGGTGCGCAACGTGGCCGGCACGCCGGTGTCCAGCACCCAGAGCGAAGGCCGCAACCTGGAGCTGGCCGGCCTGCTGCGCGGCGAGGTCGATGCAATCTTCCTCAAGGGCGCCAGCGCCGTGCAACTGGCCCACGCCTTTGCCCTGCACACGGTGATCGACACCGGCAGCCACCCCGACCCGCTGATCCGCAGCAACAACGGCACGCCACGCACCCTGGCGGTAGACAGCCACCTGCTGGCGCAGCACCCGCAAGTGGTGCGCACCCTGCTCGGCTCGGTGCTGCGCGCCGAACGCTGGGCCCACCAGCACGCCGACGAAACCCGCCGCTACCTGGCGCGGGAAACCAACAGCAGCGAGTACTGGGTGCAAGTGGCTTACGGCACCGACGCCCACCTGCGCCTGAGCACGCGCCTGGACGAACAGGCCATCGATGCCTTGCAGGACTTTGTCGAGTTCCTCAAGCGCTGGCGCTTCATCCCAGCGCGCTTCGAGGTGCGCGACTGGATCACTCGCCAACCACTGGACCAACTGCTGGCCCCCCTCCACATGGACAGGAAACCCGTTACCCCATGACCAAGCCCCTGGAAACGCTCTGGTACACCCACAGCCCCGTGCCCACCGGCCTCGGCATCGCCGTGCAGTCGGGGCGGCTGGCCGAGGCCTTCACGCCGTTTGGCACCAATATCCAGTCGCTGCGCGAGTCCAGCGAACGCGAGGTGCGCGAAGCCCACTACGACCATCACCTGCAGAACTCGGTGCGCCACGGCGGTAACATCCCGGCAATCTGGGCCTACGCCAGCGGCGTCGAGACCCGCGTGCTGGGGCTGTCGTGGAGTGATGAGGTGCAGTTGATCCTCACCACCGAAGAAAGCGGCGTACGCAGCATTCGCGACCTGAAGAACCGCCGTTTCGGCATACCCAAGTGGGCCAACGTCCAGATCGACTTCACCCGTGCCCAGGCCCTGCGCGGGCTGGAAAACGCCCTGAAGCTCGAAGGCCTGGCGGTGGCCGATGTGGAGCTGGTCGACTACCCCTACGGCGGCACCTACAGCGACGACGCCAAGCAGCACCTGTACGGTGCCGAAGTGAGCCTGGACACCAGCCGCTTCAGCCGCCGCAACAATGAGCTGATCGGCCTGCTGCGGGGCGATATCGACGCCATCTTCCTGAAGGGTGCGCACGCGGTGCACCTGGCCCATGAGTTCGGCCTGCGCGTGGTGGTCGATACCGGCAGCCACCCCGACCCGCTGATCCGCAGCAACAATGGCACCCCGCGCACGCTGACCGTGGACCGGCATTTGCTGGAAAACCACTTCGATGCCAGCCGTACGCTGGTCGACACGGTGCTGCGCACCGAGCAATGGGCCTGGGCCAACCCGGAAGACACTCGGCGCTTTTTGGCGCGCGAACTGAACACCAGCGAGTACTGGGTGGCAGCGGCCTATGGCGACGACGCGCACCGGCGCTTGCGCACCACTCTGGACAGCCGCTCGATCGAGGCGCTGCAGGACTTTACCGAGTTCCTGTTCAGGTGGGGGTTCATACCGCGGCGCTTCGATGTAAGGGAGTGGATTGATTTTCGTGTGCTTGAAAGCGTGATCGGGTCGACTTCGCGGTTGGCGGTTTGAGATTTTTGGGGCTGCTGCGCAGCCCTTTCGCGGCACAAGGCCGCTCCTACAAGGGCCTGGCTTACGCTGAACAATTGTAGGAGCGGCCTTGTGCCGCGAAAGGGCCGCAAAGCGGCCCCAACAATCTCAGCCCCACCACTGCTGCCCCAGCAGCACCCGCCCAGCACCCCACTGCTGCCCAATCTGCAACACCCTCTCAAAAATCAAATAAAATCCTTATATTTCAATGATTTGACAACATGGCACAGTCCCTGCTCTAGCTCTCCCCAACAACGCTTTACATACGGGGAGATCCACCATGCACCAGCTCAATCCACTCGCCCGCCAGATCAGCCTCGCGCTGCTGCTGGCCGGTACCGGCAGCCAGGCCATCGCCGCCAACGAAGTCAATAAAACCGAACCGGCCCTGGAAACCGTCACGGTCACCGCCCAGCACCGCGAGCAGACCTTGCAGGAAGTCCCGGTGGCCGTGTCGGCCATCAAAGGCACCAGCATCACCGCCGATGGCGTGCGCTCGATGGGCGACATCACCACCTTCGTGCCCAACGCCTCGGCCAAGAACCCCGACGGCGACGGCCGCCCGCGTTGGTACATCCGCGGCCTGGGCACCGGCGACACAGGCGCGGCAACGGTCTTCCCGGTGGGCATCTACGCCGATGACGTCTACCTAAACGCCCCCATCGCAGGCGGTGGGCCGCTGTTTGACCTGGAGCGCATCGAAATACTGCGTGGGCCCCAAGGCACCCTGTATGGCAAGAACACCACTGCCGGTGCAGTGAACGTGATCTCGAAGAAGCCCACCTTCGACACCGACGGTTATGGCACTGTCGGCTTTGGCAGCAAGAACGAACGCATCGTCACCGGCGCCATCGGCGGCGCGCTCGTGGACGAAAAACTGGCCGGGCGAGTGGCGCTGTATTCCGAGGAGCGTGACGGCTTCCAGAACAACGACTTCGACGGCAACACCTATGGCGATGTGAACAAGAAAGCCATCCGCCTGCAGTTCCTGGGCCAGCTCAACCCCGACCTGGACGCCCTGCTCAAGGTCCACAGCCGCCAGTTCAAGGGCGACGGCAGCAATGGTTCGCTGCCCGTGGGCCGCTACTACAACGTCGGCTACGAACGCCCGCATGGCCGCGACATCTCGCTGAACGTCAACGAAGACTACCGCCTGGACCACGACGGCGCCTCGCTGACGTTCAACTACTACCTGGGCGACTACACGCTGACCTCGATCAGCGCCTACGACTACATCCGCAACCGCTCCACCAGCGACGCCGACTACACCCCCTACGAGGTCAACGGCGCGTCGATCACCGACAACAGCTACCGCCAATGGTCGCAGGAGTTTCGCCTGGCCTCGCCGGAAGACCGCCCGCTGCACTGGCTGCTGGGTGCGCACTACTTCCACGAAGACCTCGACAGCTCGGCACAGCGGGTGGTCACCCCCGGGCCGACGCCAAACGGTACCGGCTCGAATCAGGTGGGCACCACGGCTTTCCGCGACATGGGCTTTGACCACCGCACCGACAGCTACGCGCTGTTTGGCAACCTGACCTACGACTTCACCGATGACTTCAGCGTCACCGGTGGCCTGCGCTGGACCCAGGAGAAAAAGGACATCGACCTGGACCTGGTGCAGCTTACCCGCGCCACCGCCAACGGTCCGCTGGTCCCACTGGGTGGCGTGGGCACCAACGGCAATCGCCAGGAAGACAAGACCTGGGAGGCCTGGACCTACGACCTGACGCCCGAGTACCGCATCAACGACAACCTGCGGGTGTTCTTCCGCTACGCCCACGGCTTCCGCTCGGGCGGCTTCAACACCGGGCTGTCGACCAGCCTGGCGCAGCTGACCACGGTCGACCCGGAAGAGCTGGATGCCTATGAGCTGGGGCTGAAGTCGGAGTGGTTCGACCGCCGCCTTACCGTCAACGCCAACCTCTTCTACTACGACTACTCCGACATCCAGGTGAACCTGCTGACGGTGAACAATGGCGTGCTCACCACCGCACTGACCAACGGCGCCAAGGGCAAGGTCAAGGGTGCGGAGCTGGAGATCGAAGGCCAGCCGACCGAGCGCCTGCACCTGCGCGCGGCGGTGTCGTTCCTTGACACCGAATACACCGACTTCAAGAACACCAACCCCACCACTGGCGCGGTAACCGGCGATTACAGCGGCAACAGCTTCGTGCGTTCGCCGCGCAACGTGGTGTCGCTGGGTGCCGACTACACCATTGCGCTGGAAGTGGGCGGCAAGCTGGTGGCAGGGGGCGACGTGAGCTTCCGTGACAAGGAGTACTTCCTGGCCGACCGCCAGAGCAGTGCCGACGAAACCCTCAGCCAGCCGCACTACACGTTGGCCAACGCCCGCCTGAGCTGGTTCAGCCACGACGACAAGCTGAGCGTGACCGGTTTCGTCAACAACCTCACCGACCGCCGCTACCAGGTGCACGGCCGGCCCAACGGTACCGCCGGGCAGTACGTGATCACCTACGGCGACCCGCGCACCGTCGGGTTCAGCGTTACCAGCCGGTTCTAGGTTGCCCTTTCGGCCTTATCGCCGGCACTGCCAATACATCATTCAGCAGGAACACCCCATGCCCCACCACACCCCCTTGGCCAGCGCCATCGCTTTGGCCATCGCCGGCCTGGCCATGCCCGCATTCGCCGCCGAACCCGCCGACCGCCTCGACACCGTGGTTGTGGTCGGCACCCACCGCAGCGACGTCACCGCCCTGCAAAGCGCCGCGCCGGTCGATGTGCTGAGCGGTGAAAAACTCCAGGAAACCGGCGCCAGCGACCTGTCCGCGGCACTCACTGCGCTTTCGCCTTCGTTCAGCTTCCCGCAGTCGCCCCAGGGCGCCTTTGCCGGTTCGATTGCCCAGGGCGCCTCGCTGCGCGGCCTGGCCTCCGACCAGGTGCTGGTGCTGGTGAACGGCAAGCGCCGCCACACCAGCGCCAACGTCACCCGCCAGGGCCTGGTCAACGCCCGTGGCGCGGCAGCCGTGGACCTCAGCCTGATCCCGCTGTCGGCCATCGAACGGGTAGAAATCCTGCGCGATGGTGCGGCCGCCCAGTACGGCTCGGACGCCATTGCCGGGGTGATCAACATCGTGCTCAAGGAGCGCGACGAAGGCGGTAACGCCGGCTACCGCTTCGGCGGCTACAAGAAAGGCGACGGCCTGCAGCGCAAGCTCAGCGGCTGGAAGGGCTTTGCACTGCCCAACGACGGCTTCCTGACCCTGGCCTTCGACGCCGGCAGCCAAGACCCCGCCAGCGATACCCGCGACGACAACCGCCTGTTCTACCCCGGCTCCACCAGCATCGACACCGCGCGCGAGCAGAACAACCGTTACCGCAACTGGCGCTGGGGTTCGGGCAATGTCTCGGACCAGTACAACTTCACCGCCAACGCCGAGATGGGTTTGAGCGAGGGGCTAAGTGCCTACGGTTTTGCCACCTATGCGCACAAGAATACGGATGCCGAGAACTTCTTCGACCCGCCCACCACATTGCGCAACAACTACGGCAGCGTAGCCCTGGCGCGCTACCCGGACGGCCGTCTACCGGTCACCCGCTACGGCCTGGAAGACTTTGCCGTCACCGGTGGCCTGCGCTTCGAGGACCAGGCCCTGGGCAAATTCGACTTGGCGCTGAACTACGGCAATAACCGCGTCGACTCCACCGACCGCGACGCCATCAATCCCAGCTGGGGCACCGCCAGCCCGTCGACCATCTACACCGGTCGCCGCGAAGCCGACCAGACCAACCTGACCCTGGACTGGACCCGCGACTTCGCCAACGACTGGCTGTTCAAGCCGCTGACCGTTTCCGCCGGGCTGGCCTGGCGCCAGGAAAACTACGACCTCAGCGAAGGTGACGCCGCCGGCTGGTCAAACGGGCCGCTGTTCAACACCATCGACCCTGTCTCCGGCAGGCGCATACCCGGTTACTACTCGGGCATCACCCAGGTCGATGCCGTGTCGCTGGACCGCCGCGTGATCGGTGCCTACTTTGATGTCGAAGCCCAGCTGAGCGAAAAGTTGCAGGCCGGCGTGGCCGTGCGCAGCGAGCACTATTCGGACTTCGGCGACACCACCAATGGCAAGTTGTCGTTGCGCTACGACTTCACCCCGCAGATTGCCGCGCGCGCCAGCGCCAGTACCGGCTACCGTGCGCCTTCGCTGGTGCAGAGCGGGTTATCGTCGTTTAGCGTACAGGTGGTGGAACAGCCCCCAGGCAGTGGCAACTGGGTCGAGGTGCAGCAGCGCACCCTGCGTGCCGACAGCCCGGAAGCGGCCCTGCTTGGCGGCAAGGCGCTGAAACCTGAAGAATCGACCAACTTCTCCGTGGGCCTGGTCTGGCGGCCATTGCCCAACGCCTCGGTCACACTCGACGCCTATCGTATCGACATCGACAACCGCATCACCCTGTCCGACCAATTACCTGCATCGGTAGTGGGTCCGATCTTCGCAGGTACCCCTTACGCCAACATCCAGAGCGCGGCGTTCTACACCAACATTGCCGACACACGCACCGATGGCTTCGAGTTGGCCGGCCATTACCAGCTGGATGCAGGCCACTGGGGGCGCGTGGACTTCAACGGTGGCTACGCGCGCAACAACACCCGTATAACCGGACTGGATGATGTGGGCGGCATCCCTGGCAGCCAGATCATCGGCCGCAACACTCAGGGGCTGATCGAAGACGGCACCCCCGAGGACAAGCTGACCCTCAGTGCCAACTGGCTGTATGACGGCTGGAGCGTCACCGTCGCCCAGCGCCGGTATGGGGAATGGAAGAACCGCAACGCCGCCAACCCGACGCTGGACCAGACCTTCAGCCCGCAATGGGTGACCGACCTGGACGTGTCGTACCGCTTCGACCTGGGCCTGACCTTGTCGGCGGGCGCGATCAACCTGTTCGACAGCCACCCGGACAAGCTCGAGGGCGCACAGTTGTACGGCGTGCCCAAATACTCCATCACCAGCCCGGAAGGGGCGCAGGGGGCGTTCTACTACACCAGCGTGAGTTACGACTTCTAAGCTGAAACCGGGTTGCCTTCTTCGCGGGCTTGCCCGCTCCCACAGGTCCTGCACAGGTTCGCAGACAGGTGCCATCCTGTGGGAGCGGGCAAGCCCGCGAAGAAGCCAGCACCGGTGCTGCTGACTGACTGCTGCTCTGGCAGCACCTCGCTGCTGCTCAAGCATCACCCTCACCCTCCAGCCCCGCAATCCGGGGCTTGCGCCCCCTGGCACAGCTCTTGCGATACACCTTTACCCTCTGCTTTCCCAAGGCCAGCCATGCGCGTGCTTTCTCGTCTTTCCTGGTTCATCTCCCCCCTGGCCCTGCTTATCTGCTGGGCCGTGGTGGCTTATGCCGGGCTGTTTCCGGCCAACCTGCTTATCCCGCCGCTGGAGGTGTGGCACAGCCTCACAGACCTGCTGGCCACCGGCGAGTTGCAAGAGCACTTGGCCGGCAGCCTGTCGCGACTGGCCTTGGGCTTTACCGGCGGCGCACTGGCCGGCCTTGGTTTCGGCGCGGCGCTGGCCTTGTCGAAGACCGTGGAGGCCTACTGCGCCCCGCTGTTCCACACCCTGCGCCAGGTGCCCAGCATCGCGTTGATCCCGATGTTCGTGCTGCTGTTTGGGGTGGATGAAACCTTCAAGGTGATCATCGTCGCCAAGACTGCGTTTTTCCCGGTGGCACTGGCCACCTGCGAAGGTATCCGCGCGATCCCTCGCAGCCATTTCGAAGTGGCTGCGGTATACCGCCTGCGCTGGCCCACGCTGGTATGGCGGATCGCCCTGCCCGCTGCGGTGCCGGCGATCGTCACCGGTATCCGCGTGGCCCTGACCCGTGCCTGGGTAGTGCTGGTGGCTTGCGAGCTGCTGGCGGCCGACAGCGGTCTGGGGCAGATGATCGAGATGGGCCGGCAAATGCTGCGCATCGATGTAGTGATGGTCGGCGTTGTGCTGACCGGGCTGATCGGCTTCACCCTGGACTTCACCCTGCGCCGCGTGGAACGACACTTGTCCGCCTGGCAGAGCCGCTGAGGAGGCTGTGATGAAACGACTTGATTTGCGTGGCCTGGTACTGCCGCTGTTGCTGCTCGGCGCCTGGGAGTACGCCTCGCGCCAAGGTGCAGCCGGGGCCTATGCGTTCGTGCCACTGGCGCAGGTGGGCACAGCATTGGCCGAACTGCTGGGCAGCGGCGAACTGCTGGTCAACCTGTGGGCGAGCCTGTTACGTACCTGCAGCGGCCTTGCCATCGGCATTGTCGGCGGTGTCGGGCTGGGTGCGTTGATGGCCCTGTCCTCCCCCGCCAACCGCCTGATCGCGCCGCTGTTCCATGCCTTGCGCCAGGTGCCGATGCTGGGCTGGATCCCGCTGATCGCCTTGTGGCTGGGGAACGGCGAAGGCGCCAAGCTGCTGATCGTCAGCCTGGCAGCGTTGTACCCGATGGTGCTCAACACCTTCGAGAGCCTGCGCCAGGTCGCCGGTCAGCACCGCGAAGCGGCACGGGTGCTGATGCTCGGCCGCTGGCAGCAGCTTTGGCTGATCCTGTTGCCCGCCGCACTGCCCGGCATTACCGCCGGGGTGCTGCAAGCCTTGGCCTTTGCCTGGGTAACCTCGGTGGGCAGCGAGCTGTTTTTGTCTGCCGGGGCTGGCCTTGGCAGCCTGATGATGAACGCCGAAGCTGCGGCGCGCATGGAGATCATCGTGGTCTGCGTGCTGTGCATCGGCCTGAGTGGCTACCTGATGTCCTGGCTGTGCACCCTGCTCACCCGCCGCCTGCTGCGCTGGCGCACCAACCATTGAAAGGCCCGACCATGAACGCCATCGCCCACGTTTTACCCACCACCGCCAGCACCGGCGCGCTGACCATTCGCGGCCTGAACAAGGCGTACCCGCTCAAGGGCAAGCATGTGCCAGTGCTCGAAGGCATCAATCTGGATATCCGCCCGGGCGAATTCGTCAGCATTCTCGGCGCCAGCGGCTGTGGCAAGTCTACCCTGCTGCGGCTGATCGTCGGCCTCGACCAGGACTACCAGGGCCAGATCCTGCTGGACCGGCAACCCGTGCGCGGGCCGGGCCTGGAGCGCGGTATCGTGTTCCAGGACCATCGTCTGTTCCCGTGGATGACCCTGCAGAAGAACATTGCCTTGGCCTTGAAAAACCATGCGTTACCCGCAGCCGAGAAAAACAGGTTGGTGGCCGAGCACATCGAACTGGTAGGCCTGAGTGGTTACGAGCAGGCCTACCCGCACCAGCTGTCCGGCGGCATGGCCCAGCGCGCGGCAATTGCCCGGGCGCTGGTGAACAAGCCCAAGGTGTTGTTGCTGGACGAACCGCTCGGCGCGCTGGACGCCCTGACCCGGGTACGGTTGCAGCAGGAGCTGCAGCGCATCTGGGTGCAGGAGCGTTGCACGGTAATCATGGTGACCCATGACATCGAGGAAGCGCTGTACCTGGGGGACCGGGTGATCGTGATGGACGCGCACCCGGGGCGGATTCGCGAGGACTTGCGCATTGATCTGCCACACCCACGACAGCGGGACAGCCAGGTGTTGCAGGGGTACAAGCAGCGGTTGCTGGGGGAGCTGGTGGGGCATTGCGGGGGAGACGGGCGCCTCGCCTGAGGTGGTGGAACGGGTCTACCGAAGGATGATTGCGGCGTGGTTAGCCGGGGCCGCTTTGCGGCCCATCGCGACACCAGGCCGCTCCTGCAGAGGTATGCGATCCCCTGTAGGAGCGGCCTGGTGTCGCGATGGGCTGCGCAGCAGCCCCTGCATTTCAAGCCAACAGCTGGTCCCTCTGGCCCTCAACCCACCAGGGTGAAGTCCGCTGCAGTCACTGTGGTTGCATCCGCCACCCCTACCAGGCGAATGGAGTCGGTAGCACCGATGCTGACCAGCGTATCGTCGCCAACATCGGCGATGGTGACGCTGGCGGCGAAGGTCGCCGCGGTAATGTTGAAGGCCGTGATATCCAGCAGGTCCTGGCCACCGGTCGCATTGCTGTCGAAGTTGATGATCAGGTCATTGCCGAAGCCGGCAGCAAACTGGAACACATCATTGCCATCAGTGGCCATCATCGTGTCATCGCCTGCACCGCCGTTGACCGTGTCGTCGCCCACCTCACCGTTGAGGAAGTCGTTGCCACTGCCACCCGACAGGATGTCGTTGCCAGCATCACCGAACAGCGTGTCGCTGCCTGTACCACCGTTGAGGATGTCATTGCCAAGACCGCCATCGAGGCTGTCGTTGTCGTCGCCACCGTTCAAGGTGTCGTTGCCACTGCCACCTAGCAGCTGGTCGTTGCCTGCGCCACCGTTGAGCACGTCGTTGCCAGCGCCTGAGGTGATGATGTTGTCCAGCGTATTACCGCTACCGCTGAAGTTGCCCACCCCGGTATAGGTCAGGTTTTCGATGTTGGCACCCAGGGTGTAGCTGGCCAGTGTGGTACGCACGCTATCCGTACCGGCCCCCGCGGCCTCGATCAATACATCGCCTGCGTTATCCACCACGTAGGTGTCGTTACCGAGATCACCCACCATGCGGTCAGCACCTGTACCGCCATTGAGCAAGTCGTCGCCAGCGCCGCTGATGAGGATGTTGTTCAGCGTGTTACCGCCACCGCTGAAGTTGCCCGCACCGGTAGAGATCAGGTTTTCGACGTTGGCACCCAAGGTGTAGCTGGCTAGCGTGGTACGCACGCTATCCGTACCGGCCCCTGCATCCTCAATCACTACATCCGAAGCGGTATCCACCACGTAGATGTCGTTGCCCAGACCACCCACCAGACGGTCGGCACCCGCCCCACCATTGAGCAAGTCATTGCCTGCGGCGCCGATCATGATGTTGTTCAGCGTGTTGCCGCCACCGATGAAGTTGCCCACCCCGGTATAGATCAGGTTCTCGACGTTGGCACCCAGGGTGTAGCTGGCCAGCGTGGTACGCACGCTATCCGTACCGGCCCCCGTGGCCTCGATCACCACATCTGCGACGTTATCCACCACGTAGATGTCGTTGCCCAAGCCACCTACCATGCGGTCGACACCTGCACCACCATTGAGCAGGTCGTTGCCGACGCCGCCGGTCATGAGGTTGTCCAGCGTGTTACCGCCACCGATGAAGTTGCCCGCTCCGGTGTAGGTCAGGTTCTCGACGTTGGCCCCCAGGGTGTAGCTGGCCAGCGTGGTACGCACGCTATCCGTACCGGCCCCTGCATCCTCAATCACCACATCCGAAGCGGTATCCACCACGTAGATGTCGTTGCCCAGACCACCCACCAGACGGTCGGCACCCGCCCCACCATTGAGCAAGTCATTGCCTGCGGCGCCGATCATGATGTTGTTCAGCGTGTTGCCGCCGCCGATGAAGTTGCCCACGCCGGTATAGATCAGGTTCTCGACGTTGCCACCCAGGGTGTAGCTGGCCAGCGTGGTACGCACGCTATCCGTACCGGCCCCCGTGGCCTCGATCACCACATCTGCGACGTTATCCACCACGTAGATGTCGTTGCCCAGACCACCGAGCAGGCGGTCGGCACCCGCCCCGCCATTGAGCAAATCATTGCCGGCGCCGCCGATCATGATGTTGTTCAGCGTGTTACCACCACCGATGAAGTTGCCCACGCCGGTATAGATCAGGTTCTCGAAGTTGGCCCGCAGGGTGTAGCTGGCCAGCGTGGTGCGCACGCTATCCGTACCAGCCCCTGCGGCCTCGATTAGCACATCCCCTACGTTATCCACCACGTAGATGTCGTTGCCCAGCCCCCCCACCATGCGGTCGACACCTGCACCGCCATTGAGCAAGTCGTTGCCGGCACCGCCGTTCATGATGTTGTCCAGCGTGTTACCGCCACCGATGAAGTTGCCCACCCCGGTATAGGTCAGGTTCTCGACGTTAGCACCCAGGTTGTAGCTGGCCAGGCTGGTCTGCACGAGGTCGACACCACCATTAAGCGCTTCGCTCACCGTGTCGCCCACGTTGTCGACCACAAATGTGTCGTTGCCACCACCGCCGGTCATGGCATCCGCGCCAAGCCCGCCGTCGAGGATGTCGTTGCCAAGCCCGCCAAACAGCTGGTCGGCTCCGTCCAGGCCCGAGATCACGTCATTGCCTGCGCTCCCGATCAGGATATCGGCTCCGTTGGTGCCGACCAGCGTCAAGCCTGGTACTGCTGCAGTCGCCGCCGAGGTGAGTGTCTCCACGGTGCCGAAGGCATCGGTGTAGCGCACGATCACCTGCAATTGCTGACCCCCCTGGTTGAGGCCTGGGGTGAAGGTGGCCGCAGTGGCGCCCACGATGTCGGTGAAGACGCCCCCCGTACCTTGCTGCCACTGGAAGCTGAACGCCCCCAGCCCGTCAATGTCGGCAATACTGCCGGTCAGTGCCGTCAGCGTCTGCCCGATATCCGGCGTGGTGTCGCTGATCAGCAGTGCACCGGTCGGTGCATCGTTGACGTTGGCCACCGGGTCGAGGATGTCGGAGGCGATGCTTTCCTGCACACCAAAGTCATCCACGTAGCTGACCACCACGCGCATGTTCTGCCCCACTTGCTCCTGGGTCAGGACAAAGGTGCTGCTGATGGCGCCAACAATGTTGACCCAGCCCACACCCCGGTTGGACTGCCACTGGAAGGTGAACTGCGGGTTGCTCAGGCCGTCGGCATCGACGATGGTCGCCGGGTTGGCAGTGAGCGTCTGGTTCTGCACCAGCAGCCCGGTCACGGTCGGCCCGGCACTCGGTGCGCTGTTCGCCGACGAATCGACGATTTCCAGCGTGCCCTTGGCGTCCTGGTACACCGCACGTACGCGGATGCTCAGGCCAGCCACATCGTCCGTGACCCGGTAGGTGGCGCCCGTCGCCCGCTGGACCTCACCTGCGGCGACAAAGGTGATGTCTTCATAGACACCCGAACCCGGCAGCGTCTCGACTTGCCAGTAATAGGCCACAGGGCCGTTGACCGCGCCGGTCGTGTTGGCCGCGCTGACGTTGTCCGCATCGTGTACCGCCAGGGGTGTAACGCGCAGCAGCTGGCCGCTGACCGGGGTGTCGTCACGCAACCCGGTGGCAGCGTCCAGGATCGCCAGGTGCCCCGTGGGGCCAGCGTTGACGGCGGTACCCACGCCAGAGGCCTGGGAGCGGTCAGAGAACTGCAGCCGCTCGATACCGGTCAGGTGGTCGACACCATCACGCCCGGCCACCAAGTCGGTGACGATCACCGCATTGCCATCGACCACCACGCTGTAGTCGGTGGCTACCCCCGAGAACACCGCCGTGTCGTAGTTGTCGGTGCCGTTGAGGATCTCCCGCACGATCACCAGCTGGCCTGGGTTGTAGGTGCCGTTGAGCATCAGCGGCACCATGGGCTCCATGCTGTCGTAACTGGCGATTTCCGGGCCAGTGCCATCGAGGTTGGCGCGCACGCTGATGCGCACGTTCAGCCACTTGTCACCGTCAAGGATGTCGTCGCCGCCACGGCCTTCGATCAGGTCGCTGCCGCTGCCGCCGAGGATGATGTTGCCGCCATCGTAGAACGTTGCACCGGCGGCCAGCAGGCTGGACAGGCCATTGATCAGGTTGATGTTGGTCAGCACGCTGCCAGTGGCACCCGCGGTGGGCAGCGTAGTGGCATCTTCGTTGTCACCGCGCAGGAAGTCGCCATGGGCCGAGCCCGACAGGCCTTCCATGATGTCGAAGCGGACCAGCGCCGAAGCGCCAGAGCCCGGTACTGGCGGCACGTCGAAGAAGCGGTCGGTATAGTCGATGGTCACACCCTGGGCCAGGCCCTTGAAGGTTGCCCAGTCGTAGCCCGAGCCACCGATGTAACGGTCGCCAAAGCCCAGGCTGCCGACCATGATGTCGTCGCCGCCTTCACCGTTGAACTTGTCGTTCTCGTTGCCGCCGATGAACACGTCGTGGCCGATGATGGGGTCGTTGCCGAGCGGGTCGAAGTTGTCGCCAGGCGCACCGTCCGAGGTGCCCTTCTCGATCCAGTCGTCACCTTCGTTACCCATGTCCTGCTCGTTGGCCTTGCTGCCCAGGATAAAGTCGTTGCCCTGGCCGCCAATGGCTTCGGAGGCATCTTCACCGGTGACGATGAAGTCGTTGCCGAAACCGCCGATGATCAGGTTGACGCCATTGCCGCCGTGCAGCACGTCGTTGCCGTCGCCGCCCTGGATGTTGTCGTCACCGCCCATGTCGCTGATGATGTCGTCGCCGGCACCACCGCGCAGCTGGTCGTTGCCGTCACCCCCCTCGATGCGGTCGTTGCCGCCATCGCCCCAGACCGTGTCGTCACCCTCGCTGGACACCAGGATATCGTCACCGTCGGTGCCGCCCAGCACGATGTGCTCGGCACCGGCATAGCGGATGTAGTTGGTGTCCGGGCCAGCCGTCAGCGGGCTGTCGCGGAACACCACCTGCTCGCCGTTTTCGCCCAGTGGGTCGACGTTGCCCAGGCCTGCGTTGAACTGCTTGCTCTGGTCGACTTCCAGGTAGAAGCCCGGGTCGGAGAACACCAGGCCCGGCAGGTGGGTGGCGGAGGTGTTGGCCATGATCAGTTTGGCGAAGGAATTGCTTTCCAGCTCGGCGTTCATCGACAGGCCGGAGGTGCGCTCCAGGTAGTAGAAGCGGTCGCCGTCCTGCAATTTCTCCATCTGGTTTTCGAACACGAAGTTGAAGGTACTGCCGAGCATGCCGCCGAACGGGGTCTTCTCTTCGGCCAGGCCGCCGATCCACAGGTCGATGGCATCGACACCGGTAATGGTTACCGCCTTCAGGTCATCGGCGGTGCCCAGCACGCCATCCTTGCCAGGCAAGGTCACATTGGCCCAGGTGCCGCTGCTGTTGAGGAAGTCCAGGCGGTCGGCCGGCGCGCCATCGCCACCGAACACCAGGGCCATGGCCGCAGCGCGTTTTTCCAGCAGTGTGGTGGCCCCGGTGATGGTGCTGTGGGTGCCATAGGCCGCAATGAAGTTGATCAGCGACTCGGGGTGCTTCAGGTGCTGCACCAAGTCGACCCAGCTGGTATACGGCTTGAGCTGGGTATCACCGGTTTGCCCGTAGATGTCGCGGCGCACGGCGTTCAGCGAAGGGATGCCGACGTCGCGGCCACGGGCAATGTTGATCGCCGGCAAGTCCAGCGGCAGGCCGAGCAGGTTGTTGCGCAACGCCTCGGTGACGAACTCGTCGATTTCGTTGCCACCCTGGCGGGTGACCCCGCGGACGATGGCGCTTGTGGCATCCTCGGGGGTAACACCACTGGCCGCATAGGCCAGCGGGTTGAGAAACGCTGCAATCAGGCCCAGTTGCTGGTCAGGGTTGGCGCTGGCCGGGTCCTTGATGACGTTGAAGTCGATGTCGTAACGATCGACAGTCTCGGTCAGCATCGAGTGGCCGAAGCGGTACACGGTGTGGGCGAACTCGGCAACGATCGATGCATCGAGGTCGACGTCGTACACCTGGGTCGGGGCAAAGAACAGGTCGACCCGTGGTTGCACGGTACGGGCGAACTCCTCGAACACCAGGTGCTGGTACTGCATCTCGGTACCGAACTTGGCCGCCTGGAACAGCCGCTCGCCGTTCCATACCAATGCGCCGATCTCGGCCGGGGTAACCGGCAATGCGGTTACCGGGTTGAGCAGCCATTCGTTGAGGAAGGCCAGGTCGTGCGAGTCGAGCACGGTGTCCATGGTCTGCGCCACCAGCCGGTTGTGCTCGGAGTGGAAGATCGCATGCACGGCTGTCAGGCCGATGTTCTCGTTGACCCGACCGTCGCCGGCGACGTAATGCGCGTCCAGCAGTTCGTTGTCGTAGGCCAGGTTGGCCCCGGTCTGTGGGTTGACCGGCACAGCGTTGCCGGCAACGTTGTCGGCATCCGGCGCCAACACGCCGCCACTGAACACGGGTACTGCGTTATGAGCAATGTCGGCGAGGAACTGGTGCCCCGTGCGCACGGCGTTGGTCAGGTCGAGCGGCGCCAGCGGGTTGCCTTCGACCTGTTGGTCATCGGCAGTGCCGGCAATGCCGTCGAGGCCCTTCATCACCACCATCGGGTAGCCGTTCGGCCCCTTGATGAAGTTGCCGTATGCGTCGGTTGCCAGCAACGGCACGTTGTCGACGTCGGCATCGGTCAGGTTGATGCCAAGCACGTCGCGGGCCTGGGCCTTGAGTACTTTCCAGGTGGCCATGCCACCGATCTCGGTGTCGTCGGCAGTGCCGAACTTGCCATCGGCGCCTAGGTCACGGTTGGTGATCAGCCGGCCAGTGGCAACAGGGCCGTCGTCGGTCAACAGGTAGGCACGCAGGAACACCTGGTGCGACGGGTGCGAGCTGTAGGTCTGGTTCTGGTCCACGAACGGCGTGGTGGTGTTGGTGTGTTCGTGAACGTCATCGGCGTTGCCGAGGATGCCATCCGGCCCTGGCAGGTTGGTGGCACGGGTCACCACCATGAAGTTGGTGAAACCACCCTCCACGTAGAGCGGGTCATCGGGTTGCAGCGGGATGTAGATAGTCCCCGAACCACCCTTGGTGACCAGGTCCAGGCCATGGTCGAAGAACTGCCCGAAGAACGTCATCCAGGCGTTGAACGGCGCAGACAGGCCGGCATCGGCAGCGGTGTTTTCGAACAGGTACACATCGTGGTCGTCCGTGGTGCCGAACTGGCCATCCATGCCCGGGCTGGCGACGATGCGCACGCCGTCCTTGAGCACGTCGTCGTTACCGGGCGTGCCGAAGTTGAGCACGCCATCGGCACCTGGGTCATACGCGGTGGCATAGGCTGCCGGGTTGTTGGAGGTCTGGTCGACGATCAGGTTACTGATGGTGCGCGGCTGCGAGTCGAACACCGGGCCGCTGGTCTGCTGGTACGACGAGCCCGGAATGGCCGGCGAGCCAGGGCCGAAGAAGCCGGCCGGTGCACCTTCTGCCGGGTTGAACACCGGGTCGGTCAGGCGCGGGAAGACATTGTCGGCAGCACCGAACTGGGTGTTGTTGTTGCCGTTGAGGTTCATCAGGTTGTTGTTCGAGCCATCGACCGCACGCAGGCCCAAGGGTGCGCGGATGTTGGGGATCAGCGAGAGGATGTCCTGCCCGGCGGCATCGGCCTCGGCGATCTTGATCTGGTCGAGGATGAAGTTGAGGTCAGAGCGCACCATGTGCAGCCCCTCGCCCCCTGCCGTGGCATCCACGACCGGAGTGGCCGGCGTTGGCACCACCGGTGCGCCCGGCTGCACCACCGCCGTGGGTGCGGAATACAACACCTCGGTTGTGCCATGGGCGTCCTGGTAGATCGCCTTGACCCGCAGGCTCAGCCCGGCCAGGTCTGGCGACACCTTGAACGCGGTGCCATCGGCGCTCTGGAACGCCAGGTCACCGGCCGGTAGCAGGATGATGTCCTCGAACACACCACTGCCCGGGTCGGCCTCGAATTGCCAGTAGTACGACACTGAACGGTCGGCAAGCGTGCCTGTCGGGTTGCCCGCACTGATATTGTCGGCATCGAGCACGCCCGCCACGCTCACCGTCAGCATATCGCCCACCGTGATCGCACCGCCGTTGCCATCGGTGACGGTCGGGCTGCCCGTGGGCTGCGCGTTCACCCCTGCCACCAGCACGCGTTGGCTGTCGGAGAACTGCAGGCGTTCGATATGCAACAGCGTATCGACGCCATCGCGGCCGTCCACAGTATCGGTCACCGTCCACACATCGTCCGCAACATCGGCCGTGCCTTTGGTGTTCTGGGTTACCACGTACTCGCTCTGCACCCCCGCATACACAGCCGTGTCGAAGGCCGCCCCGCCAGTGGAGGTACCCGGCAGGATTTCCCGCACGGCTTTCAGCTGGCCAGGGTTGTAGGTGCGGTCGAGCATGAACGGGATCATGTCCACCATGCTGTCGAAGCTGGCGATCTCGGGCCCGGTGTGGTCGACATCGCCCGGGGCATACACGGCAATCCGCACGTTCAGCCATTTGTCGCCGTCGATCAGGTCATCGCCGCCACGGCCCTCGATCAGGTCGCTGCCATTGCCGCCAAGCATGATGTTGCCGGTGGCAAAGCCCGTGGTCGGCAACCCGGCATCCGCCAGGAACTGCTGCAGCCCACGGATCAGCGCCACGTTGGTCAGCGCACTGCCCGTGGCACCGCCATGGTTGAGGATGGTCACGGCATCGACGTCATCGCCCTTGAGCACATCGGCGTAGTCCGAACCGGACACCCCTTCGACCTCGGCAAAGCGGTCGAGGATGCTGGCCGGCGAGGCGCCGACCGGGTTGAATACCCCGGCGTTCTGGTTTGGCGCATTGCCGTGGGGCTGGGCCAGCGCTGCCAGGCTCAGGTCAACGGTGACGCCGACCTTGTCGTTCTTGTTGGTGATCCAGTCGAAGCCGGACATGCCGTCCATCTTGTCTTGGGCATCGCTGCCGACAAAGATGTCGTCACCGCCCTCGCCGATCATTTCGTCAAAGCCAGCGCCACCGACGAAGATGTCGTTGCCGACCACTTCGTCACCCAGCAGCGGCGCAAAGTTGTCACCAGGCGCACCGTCCTGGGTACCCTTCTCGATCCAGTCATCGCCCTCGTTGCCGGTGGGTGGCAGGTTGGTCTTGGCGCCGAGGATGAAGTCATCGCCCTGGCCACCGAAGGTGGTGGAAATGTCCTCGGTGGTGATGATGAAGTCCTGGCCGTCGCCCCCCAGGATCAGGTTGCCAGCCGCCAGCATGCTGCCGGCGACGATCACGTCGTTACCGGCGTTACCCTCCAGGCGGTTATCGCCGAACGAGTCGGTGATGATGTCGTCGCCTGCACCACCCAGCACTGCGTCGTTGCCGGCGCCACCTTCGAGCACGTCGTCGCCGGCATCGCCGTAAACGGTATCGTCGCCTTCGCCCGAGATGATGATGTCGTTGCCGGCCGTGCCGCCCAGCACCACATGGTCTTCACCGGTGTAGTGCAGGTAGTTGGCGTCAGGGCCCACGGTGTCGGGGTTGTCGCGAATCACCAGCGGCAGGATTTCAACCCCGTTTATCTCGATGCCCCCCGTCGGGTCGGCCTTGCCGTCCGCACCCAGCCCGGTGAACTGATTGGCCTGGTTCACTTCCAGGGTGAAGGTAGGCGTGAGGAACACGGTGTTGGACAGGTGGGTGACGTCGGAGTTGAGCATGATCAGCTTGGCAAAGGAGTTGTTCTCCAGTTCCGTACCGAAGTTCATGCCCGCCGTACGCGAGAGGTAGTAGAAACGGTCGCCGTTCTGCAGCGCTTCCAGCTGGGTCTCGAAGACGAAGTTGAAGCTGGACCCGAGCATGCCGCCGAAGGGCATTTTCTTCTCGGCCAGGCCGCCGACCCAGAAGTCGATGGCATCCACCCCGGTCACGGTCACGCCGGTAATGTCGTCGGCCGTGCCGGCGATGCCGTCTTTGCCGGCCAGCGTCACGTTGGCATAGGCGCCGGTGCCGTTGAGGAAGTCCAGGCGGTCGAGTGGTGAACCGCTACCGCCAAGCACCAGCGCCACTGCGGCGGCGCGCTTGTCCGCTTCGGTGGTTGCCCCGGTGATGGTGGCGTGAGTACCGTAGGCAGCAATGAAGTTGATCAGCGATGCCGGGTGCTTGAGGTGGTCGGCAAAGTCGGCCCAGCTGATGTAGGGCTTGAGCTGGCTGTCGCCCGTTGCCGCGTAGAACTCGCGACGCGCCTCGTTCAGGCTGGGGATGCCGGTATCACGACCCCGGGCTATGTTCAGCGCGGGCAGGTCCAGCGGCAGGCCGAGCAGGTTGTTGCGCAGGGCTTCGGTGACGAACTCGTCGATTTCGTTGCCCAGCTGGCGGGTAACACCGCGGATGATCGCACCGGCCGCTTCGTCGGCGGTGGCACCGCTGCCAGCGAACGCCAGCGGGTTGAGGAAGGCGGCGATCAGGCCCAGTTGCTGGTCAGGGTTGTCGGGGTCGGCAGACACCGGGTTGAACGACGGGTCGAAGCGGTCGACGGTTTCGGTCAGCATCGAGTGGCCGAAGCGGTACACCACATGGGCGAACTCGGCGAGGATGGCCGGGTTGATCGAGGTGTCGTAGCCATTAGGGGCGAGGAACTCGTCGATCTGCGGCTGGATGGTGCGGGCAAACTCTTCGAACACCAGGTGCTGGTACTGCATTTCGGTGCCGAACTTGGCCGCCTGGAACAGCCGCTCGCCGTCCCACACCAGCGCGGCGATGCCAGCAGGCGTGGTGGGGATGGCGGTAACATCGTCGATAAGCCACTCGTTGAGGAACGCCAGGTCGCCTGCGGCCAGCAGGGTGTCCTTGGTCTGCTGCACCAGCCGGTTGTGCTCGGAGTGGAACACGTGGTGCACAGCGGTCAGGCCGATATTTTCGTTCACCCGACCGTCGCCAGCGATGTAGTGGGCGTCGAGCAGTTCGTTGTCGTAGGTCAGGTTGTTGCCGCCCGGGCCCACAGGCTGCGCGTTGCCAATGGCGGTGTCGGCGTCGGCTTGCAGCACGCCCCCCACTACCACGGGGGCCGCGTTATGGGCGATGTCGTCCAGGAAGCCATGCCCGGTGCCCACGGCATTGGCCAGGCTGATGGGCGCGGCGCGGTTGCCTTCGACCAGTTGAGTGACGTCATCGGCAGTACCGGCAATGCCGTCGGCGCCGTTGTTCACGCGCATCACCACCTGCGGCATGCCGTTGGGCCCGCGCAGGAAGTTACCGTAGGCATCGGTGGCCAGCAACGGCACGCTGTGCACGTCGGCATCGGTCAGGTTGATACCCAGCAGGTCACGGGCCTGGGCCTTGACCACCGCCCAGGTGGCCATGCCGCCGTTTCCGCTGTCGCCATCGTCGGCGGTGCCGAATTTGCCATCCGCGCCAAGGTCGCGGTTGGTGATCAGCCGGCCTGTGGCCACCGGGTCACCGGCGCCATCGAGCGTGTACTCGCGCAGGAATACCTGGTGCGAGGGGTGCGAGCTGTAGGTCTGGCTCTGGTCAACGAACGGCGAGGTGGTGTTGGGCTGACTATCGTCGGCCGTGCCCACCACGCCATCGGCGCCGGCCGTGCGTACGGCGCGTGACAGCACCATGAAGTTGGTCGGGCTGCCGGCCACGTACAGCGGGTCATCCGGGCGCAGCGGTATGAACACGATGTCGGTGCTGCTCTTGCTGACCAGGTCCAGGCCGTGGTCGAAGAACTGCCCGAAGAAGGTCATCCAGGCGTTGAAGCCCGCCGTCAGGCCCGCGTCCGGCGAGACGTTGGGGATGAAGAACACCGGCTTGTCGTCGGCGGTGCCGAACACCCCGTCGATACCGGGGCTTATCACCGGGGCTGCGCCACCATTGGCTTCGACGGCCGCCGGGTTGTTGGCGGTCTGGTCGACGATCAGGTTGCTGATGGTGCGCGGTTGCGAATCGACGACGTTGCCGGTGCCCACGTAGTTGGCACGGTAGGAGGTATCGAGCAGGCGCAGGAACGAATTGTCGGCAGCGCCGAACTCGCTTTGCCCGGCCACCAGGTTGTTGAAACTGCCATCGACGGTGCGCAGGCCGAACGGTACCTGGCTGTTGGGCAGCAGGTCACTCAGGCTGGCGCCGTCAGCATGAGCCTCGGCGATGAAGATTTGTTTGAGAATGAATTCCAGGTCCGACTTGCTGAAATTGGCCATTGCAATTGCCCTCGATCTTTCCGGAGAAATCACAGGGCAACAGGGTCCTTCCCGCGCCCAGTCAGTGTTGACTTGCGCAGTATCTGGTTCGTGGTTCTGGGCTCGGTGGCGCAACGTTTGTGTGCTGGCGACTCGGCCTCATTGCTGGCAATCCGGCCCCACCGTTCCGGGATGGGACCCTGTTAATCGTGCGCAACAGGTGTAACGCACGTGTATCGACCCCAGCTCGCACAGGGCCCGAATACTTCAGACTAAAGTCGCAGAGCAAAAACTTGTCAATATCCCGTCAAAAAAAACCTTCAACGATGATAATGCGATGCAACTAGCTGTTTTGTCGGCACTTATAAAAAGTTCAAAGACTTCATAGAGCAAAATGATATTACCGATTGTTTCGTTGCAACCTACGCTCCAGCTTGTGGGAGCAACGCAGCGTTTTTGGACTATTCGCCATAAGAGCGACCCGCCTGCGAGCCAACCAAGAAGCCACAACTACCGTTGTACGGGGCGCCGCAAGGGCTTCCCGATTTGTAATAAAGGGAGGCCTCCGATGCCCAAGCCACCACGCACCCGCTCCGAGCTGGCCGACGTGTTGTTTCGCCTGCGCCGCAGCTTCTACGCCCTGGCCGCCTTCAGCGGCGTGATAAACGTCATGATGTTGACGCCAGCTATTTATATGCTGCAGGTGTATGACCGCGCCCTGGTCAGCCGTAATGTCACCACCCTGGGCATGCTCACCCTGCTGGTGGTCGGGTTGTTCCTGCTGATGTCGGCGCTGGAGATGACCCGTACCCGCGTGCTGATCCGGGTAGGCAACTACCTGGACATGGCGCTCAACCGACGCATATTCAGCGCCGCCTTCGAGCGCAACCTGAGCCGCGCAGGCGGCAACCCGGCCCAAGCCCTGCAAGACCTGGCGCAGGTGCGGCAGTTTCTGACCGGCAACGGCCTGTTCGCCTTCTTCGATGCCCCCTGGACACCCATCTATCTGGTGGTCTGCTACCTGATCCACCCCTGGCTCGGGCTGGTCACGACAATCGGCTCGTTGATCCTGGTGGGCCTGGCCTACCTCACTGAAAAGGCCACGCAAAAGCCACTGGCCGAAGCCAACCAGGCGTCAATGTCGTCGGCCAGCTACGCCAACAACAACCTGCGCAACGCCGAAGTGATCGAGGCCATGGGCATGCTGCCGTCAATCGGCAAGCGCTGGTACCAGGGCCACTTGCGCATTCTGCAGATGCAGACCCTGGCCTCCGACCGCGCGGCGCTGATCAGCAGCACCGGCCGCTTCGTGCGCATAACCTTGCAGTCGGTGATCCTGGGGACCGGCGCACTGCTGGCGATCGAAGGCAAGATCACTCCCGGCATGATGATCGCCTGCTCGATCCTGACCGGCCGGGCCCTGGGCCCGGTGGAACAAGTGATCGCCTCATGGAAACAACTGCTGGGCTGCCGTCTGGCCTGGGGCCGGCTCAACGACCTGCTGCAGGACTACCCACAACGGCCACCGAGCATGTCGCTGCAACGGCCGATGGGCATGCTGGCGGTGGAAAACGTGATTGCCGGCGCACCCGGCACCAATACCAGCATCGTGCGCGGGGTGAGCTTCAGCCTGGTCCCCGGTGAGAGCCTGGGCATCATCGGCCCTTCGGCCTCGGGCAAGTCCACCCTCGCCCGACTGCTGGTGGGTGTGTGGCCGGCCCAGGCGGGCAAGGTGCGCCTGGACGGGGCCGACATCTTTACCTGGAACAAGGCCGAACTGGGCCCGTGGTTGGGCTACCTGCCGCAGGACGTGGAACTGTTCGAGGGCACTATCGCCGAAAACATCGCGCGCTTTGCCGAAGTGGACAGCGATGCAGTGATCCGCGCCGCCCGCAGCAGCGGCGTGCACGACATGATCCTGCGCTTCCCGCAGGGCTACGACACCCGCCTGGCAGCCGACGGCACCCCGCTGTCCGGCGGCCAGAAGCAACGCATAGCACTGGCCCGCGCGCTGTACGGCGAGCCCAACCTGGTGGTACTGGACGAGCCTAACGCCAACCTCGATGACGTCGGCGAGAAGGCTTTGGTCGATGCGCTGGCCGAGTTGAAAACGCGCGGTGCCACGGTGATCCTGATTTCCCACCGGCCCAATGTGCTGTGCGCCGTAGACAAGATACTGATGCTGCGCGACGGCACCGTGCACATGCTCGGCAGCCGTGACGAAGTGTTCGCGGCGCTGCGCAAGGCCAGCGTGATTCCAGCGGCCAATACGGCCCCGCTGGCTTCGGTAAAAGTACGGGAGTAACCCTTCATGCAAATGGCTCAAAACTCCGAACTGATTGCCCCCGAAGCCAAAGACCTGATCGACCTGGACGCCGGCCGGCCGGCACGCTGGGGCGTATGGATGGTGATCGCCGGTTTTGGCGGTTTCCTGCTGTGGTCTTGCCTGGCGCCACTGGACGCGGGCGTGGTTGCCACCGGCACGGTCAAGGTCACCAGCAACCGTAAGGCGGTGCAGCACCTGAGCGGCGGCACGGTCGAGGCGATCCTGGTGCGCGAAGGCGATTTGATTAAAAAAGGCCAGGAGGTAGTACGCCTCGACGCATTGCGCGCCGCGGCCGAGCAAGGTGCACTCAGTGCCCAGTACATCGTCAGCAAGACCGTGGAAAACCGCCTGGAAGCCGAACGCGATGGCCGCGATACGGTCACCTTCGACCCTGCCCTGCTCAAGCACTACGACAATGACCCAAGGCTGCTGGCGGCCATGGACCTGCAACAGCGCCTGCTCGACACCCGCCGCGCCGGCCTTGCCGGTGAATTGAGCATCCTTGAAGAAAACCTCGCGGCCTCGGCAGTGCAGCTCAAGGGCCTGCAGCAGGTGTACGGCGCCCGCGCCTCGCAGATCGGCTTCCTCAGCCAGGAGCTGCAAGGCACCCGGGTGCTGGCCGCCGAGGGCTATGTACCGCGCAACCGCTTGCTTGAACTGGAGCGCAGCAATGCCGACCTGTCCGCCGGCCAGGCCGAAAACCTCAACAACATTGCCCGCGCACGCAGCCAGGCTACCGAAATCAAGCTGCGCATGCTGCAGCGCCAGCACGACTACCTGAAGGAAGTGGAATCGCAGCTGACCGACACCGCCAAGGAAAACACCACCCTGGCCGACCGTTTGCGTGCGCTGGACTACGAAGTGACCCACACGGTGATCCGCTCGCCGATCGACGGCATGGTCCAGGGCCTGAGCATCGCCACAGTCGGCGGCATCATCCAGCCCGGCGCCAAGATCATGGAGGTGGTGCCGCTCGACCAACCGCTGCAGGTAGACGCGATGATCCCGGTGCAGGCCATCGACAAGATGGTCCCGGGCCTGGCCGTGGACATCGCCTTCCCGGCCTTCAACCACGCGCAGACGCCAAACATTCCGGGGCGGGTGAAGACCATTTCCGCCGACCGCCTGCTCGACGAAGAAAGCAAACAGCCTTTCTACCTGGCCCAGGTAGAAGTGACGCCGGCCGGCATGGGCCTGCTGGGCAGCAACCACATCCGCCCCGGCATGCCCGCCACCGTCACCATAAAGACCGGCGAGCGCAACCTGCTCAGCTACCTGCTCAAACCCATGCTCGAACGCGTCGACGCTGCGTTCAAGGAGCAATGACATGAAACGCTCGTGCCTGATGTTGTGCCTGCTGGGGGTGGCCGTACAGGCCAGTGCCATGGACCTGAAGCAAGCCTGGGACTTGCTGCAATACCAAGGCCCGATCTACCGCGCGGCGGTGCACGAAAAAGAAGCCGGCAGCGAAAACCGCGCCATCGGCGAGGCCGGCCTGCTGCCGCAGATCAACGCGTCGGCCTACTTCAACAGGGTCAATGGCAGCCAGCGGCAGAACGGCCTGGACAACGACCTGGACTATGACTCCAAGGGCGCCAATGTGCGCCTGCGCCAACCGCTGTTCAACAAGCAGAAGATGGCCGAGTACCGCCAGGGCCAGCAACGGGCCGACTACAGCGTGGCAGTGTTCGACGCCAAGAGCCAGGACGCTGCGGTACGCCTGGCCGACGCCTACTTCGACGTGCTGCTGGCCAGCGAAACCATCACCTTGGCCAAGGCCAAGCTGAACGCCTTCGAAGAGCAGCAGGCGTCGGCGAAACGGCGCAAGGAGCTGGGCGCCGGTACCATCACCGACGTCGATGAGTCGGTGGCCCGGCGCGACCTGGCCGAGGCCGATCTGATCGAGGCCCAGGACAACCTGGTCAACGCCCGCCGCAAGCTGGAGGAATACATCGGTGAAACCCCAGAGTCGCTGACCACCTTGCAGCCGGGCTTCAGTACGCCACCGCTGATGCCGGGCAACCTGCAGGACTGGCTGGTCAAAGCCCAGGCCGACAGCCCGCTGATTCACGCGCGCCGGCACAGCTACGAGCTGGCCGAAGAAGAAGTGAAACGTGCCCGCGCCGGGCACTACCCCACCCTGGATTTCGTGGCGGGCTATAACGCCGGCAGCAGTCAGTCGATTTCCGAGCTCAACCAGCGCAACCACTACAGCTCGATCGGCCTGGAGCTGAACATTCCGCTGTACAGCGGTGGCAGCACAAGCGCCCTGACCCGCCAGGCCAGTGCCAACAGTTCCAAGGCCCTGGATGAGCTGGATGCTACCCGTCAGGAGGTAATTTCCGGCACCACCCGCGAGTACCGCGGCGTGCAAAGCGGCGCCTTGCGCATTCAAGCGCTGGAAAAGGCCGTGGCCTCCAACGAGCGTTCGCTGACCTCGACCCGCAAAGGCTTCAAGGAAGGCGGCACCAGCACCAACTCGGACGTGCTCAATGCCGAGGAACTGCTGTACGACGCCCGCCACGACCTGTTCGAGGCGAAGCTGAACTACCTGATGTCTCGGCTGCGCCTGGCCTCGTCGGTGGGTAGCCTGGGGGATGATGATATCCAGCAGGTCAACGATTACCTGGGGCCGGAACTGATGGTGAGCAACTGATGAATACCTGAACGCATGCTCCTGCAGAGTACCGAGGTGGGCGCGATCATCAGTGCCAGGACCACAAGTCTACGATAGATGCGACGCATTTCTTCGCGCTATGATCGGTCACCCTGCCGCGGACGTCCTGCCCATGCCCGTAGACCTTCAAGCCTTGTACCCCAGGTTGATCCACCTGATGCTGGACACCGTGTTCGTGGTAGACAGGGACAACCAGATCGCCTTCGTCAGCGATGCCTGCGAGGCCCTGCTGGGTTACAAGCCCTGCGAAATGATCGGCACGCCGATCACCGACTATATGCACCCCGACGACCTGGCGGCCACCCGCGCGTCGATTGTGCGGGTGATGAACGGCCAGCCCCATTACGATTTCCGTAACCGCTATGTGCGCAAGGATGGCGGTATCGTGCACATCCTGTGGGCAGCCAGCTGGTCCGAAGAGGCTCAAGCGCGTATCGGTGTGGCGCGGGATGTGACGGCCCTGCGCCAGGCTGAAGAGGAGCTGCGCTTCCTTGCCCATCACGACCCGCTTACCCGGCTGGCCAACCGGGCCATGTTCAATGAACGGCTGGACAGTGCCCTTGCCACAGCGCGGCAGCACGATGGCACGCTGGGGTTGCTGTTTCTGGATATCAATGACTTCAAGGAAATCAACGATGTGCACGGGCATGCTGTGGGTGACCGGGTGCTGTGCTCGCTTGCGCGGCGGCTGGAAGGCTGCGTACGCGCAACCGACACGGTGGCGCGCATGGGCGGTGACGAGTTCACCGTGCTGTTGAACGATTGCCCCTCGCCAGTGGCCATTGCCGAGCAGGTAGCCCGCATCCTGGCGGTCATGGCCGAGCCACTCGGTATGGAGTTGTCCGGCATCGACACGCCGTCCTGCAGCATCGGCGTGGCGCGCTTCCCTGAGGATGGCAACGATGCCGACATGCTGCTGCGTCATGCCGATGGGGATATGTACCGGGTCAAGCGAAAACACACGGCGACCGGGTAACGATACCCCTGCGGCGCTCGGGGGCGATTCTGTTCCCGCAAGTGAGGATTGTTTTCAATATTAAGGTAGCGTTTCAACACAGCACAAGTTCAACCACCGGGACACCACCATGCCTGACCCTGAAAGCACTTTGCTCGACAGTTGGCAGCACAACGCCCACGCCTGGATCGACGCCGTGCGCAGCGGCGCCATCGAGAGCCGTCGCCAGGTCACTGACCAGGCCATCCTGCTCGCCATCCTCGGCCGCCAGCCTGGGCGAGTGCTGGACCTGGGCTGTGGTGAGGGCTGGTTGCTGCGTGCACTGGATGACCGCGGTATCGAAACCGTGGGCGTGGATGGTGACAGGGCGCTGGTAGAGGCCGCGCGCGCGGCGGGCTCGGCCGAGGTGCACCTGGCCAGCTATGCGCAGTTGGCCGATGCGCAGGTTTATGTGGGCACAGGGTATGACCTGGTCTGTGCCAACTTTGCGCTGTTGCACCAGGACATCATCCCGTTGCTGGCGGCCATGAAAGGTTTGCTGGTGCCGGGTGGCGCACTGGTGATCCAGACGTTGCACCCCTGGAGCGTTGCCAACGGGGAGTATCAGGATGGCTGGCGGGAGGAGTCTTTTGCCGGGTTTGCCGGGGACTGGCAACCGATGCCGTGGTACTTCCGTACGTTGGCCAGCTGGCTGAATGCACTGGACATGGCCGGGTTGCGCCTGCTCAGTTTGCAGGAACCACAGCACCCGCAAAGTGCGGTGCCGCAGTCGCTGTTGATGGTGGCTGAGCGCCCCTGAGTCATACACCCTCGGTGTAGGAGCGGCCTTGCGCCGCGAATGGGCCGCGAAGCGGCCCCAGAAATGGATGCCGCGACACAGAAACTGGGGCCGCTTCGCGGCCCATTCGCGGCGCAAGGCCGCTCCTACACCGACCGCGTCGGGGTCAGAGGACGGGCTTGCGCGCCGCGCCGCTGCGGGCCTTGGCCATGGCTGCCAGGCGCACCGCGACGTTGGCCGCGCCGTAACCGGTATAGCCCCCCTTGCGCTGGATGATTTCGAAGAAGAAGCGCTCTTCAAACGGTTCGGTGTACACGTGGAACAGCTCGCCGCCCTGGGCGTCGCGGTCGTACAGCACGTTGTAGTACGCCAGTTCGCTGAGGAACTCGTCGTCGAAATCGAAGCGCGCCGCCAGGTCGTCGTAATAGTTCAGCGGAATTTCCAGCAGCGGTACTCCAGCCAGCTTGGCACGCGCCACTTCACGGAAGATGTCGTCACAATCGAAGGCAATGTGATGCACCCCCGAACCGCGGTAGCTGGAGAGTGCATGGGCAATGGCGGTGTTGCGGTTTTCCGAGATGTTCAGCGGCAGGCGCAAGGTGCCGCATTGGCTACGCAGGGCGCGGCTCTTGACCAGGCCATAAGGGTCGGGCAGCACTACTTCGTCGTCGGCAGCGAAATCGAACAGGCTCTTGTAGAACAGCACCCAGCTGTCCAGTGACTCGGCTGGGAGGGCCAGGGCCATGTGGTCGATGCGACGCAGGCCGCCAGTGGCAGTGGCGCTCTTGTCCAGGCTGAAATCGGTGTCGTACAGCGTGTGGCCAGCGGTGCCCTGCTCCACCAGGTACAGCAAGCTGCCGTCCGGTGCGCGTACCGCCGGTACTTCGCACTCGTTGGGGCCGACCAGGCCGCGGAACGGCTGGCCACGGAAGGCGGTGGCACGCTTCAGGGCGGCTTGCGGGTCCTTGACCCGCAGTGCGGTGGCGCACAGCGACGGGCCGTGGGCCTCGAAGAAGTTGTGGCCGAAGGAGTACGGTTCGGCGTTCAGGACAATGTTGATATCGCCCTGGCGCAGCAGTTGTACGTCCTTGCTGCGGTGCTTGCCGGCTTCGGCAAAGCCCAGGCGCTTCAGCCAGCTGCCCAGGCGCGCGCCGACGGCTTCGTCGACCGCAAATTCAAGGAACTCCACGCCGTCATAGGCGCTGGCCGCTGGCGGGGTGAACAGTACGCCAGGTTCGATCGGCGTGTTTTCCTGCTCCAGGCGCAAGCGGGTCTGTTCTTCGAGATACAGCAGCGAACGCAGGCCGTCGGCGGCATTCTGCCGGGTGGGCGCGGCGCGGAAGCCGTCGTTGAAGATTTCCAGCGACAGCGGGCCACGGTAGCCAGTGGCAAGAATCGGCGCCAGGAAACCGGCCATGTCCATTTCGCCCTGCCCCGGGAAGCAGCGGAAGTGGCGGCTCCACTCCAGCACATCCATGGCCAGGATCGGCGCGTCAGCCATCTGCACGAAGAAGATCTTGTCGCCGGGGATGTCGCGGATCGCGCTTGGGTCGCCCTTCAGCGACAAGGTGTGGAAGCTGTCGAGAATCACCCCGAGGGCCGGGTGGTCGGCCTGGCGCACCAAATTCCAGACTTGCTGGTAGGTGTTGACGTGGCGGCCCCAGGCCAGGGCTTCATAGCCAATGCGCAGGCCACGTTTGCCGGCATGCTCGCCCAACAGGCGCAGGTCGTCGACCAGCAGCTGTTCATCGCCCAGGGCATCGGCCTGAACGTTGCTGCACACCAGCACCAGGTCGGTGCCCAGCTCTTGCATCAGGTCGAACTTGCGCTCGGCGCGGTCGAGGTTTTTCTGCAGGCGGTCGCGGCGGCAGCCTTCAAAGTCGCGGAACGGCTGGAACAGGGTAATGGCTATCCCTAGGTCGGCGCACATCTGGCGCACCTGGCGCGGGCTGCCGGCGTAATACAGCAGATCGTTTTCAAAGATCTCGACGCCGTCAAAACCGGCGGCGGCGATGGCTTCGAGCTTTTCCGGCAGGGTGCCGCTCAAGGACACGGTAGCGATCGAACGCTGCATGGCGGGAGTTCCTTGTTGTTAGAAAATGACGGTGCCAGTCAGGAAAAAACCACTGTCACAGTTTATGGCACGATCGATTATTCGCAGGTAAAGTCGTCGCTTCAATCTCTTTGTACGGAATGGTTAGTTTTGCGTTCGATTATCGCACAAAACCCGTTTTAACGAATTGCTAGACCGCTGGCCCGTGGTCAACATGAACCACCGACGCAGGCACACCGACCACTGCCTCCTGCCTTGGCGAACCAACGGCGGAACCTGCGCAAACAACAATAACAACGGAGACAACGATGGCTCACTCCAGCTCGCAAGCCAAAAAAGCGACCGCCAGTGGATGGATAGGCTCGGCACTCGAGTACTACGACTTCTTCATCTACGCCCAGGCCGCTGCACTGATTTTCCCGCAGATCTTCTTCCCCAATACCGACCCGAAAATGGCCATCATCGCCTCGTTGGCCACCTACGGCGTGGGCTACCTGGCGCGTCCGGTCGGTGCTTTCGTGCTGGGCCACTGGGGTGACACCCGCGGTCGCAAGAACGTACTGCTGCTGTGCATGTTCCTGATGGGCCTGTCGACCATGGCGGTAGGCCTGCTGCCCACCTACCACGACATCGGCTACCTCGCGCCGGCCTTGCTGGTGGTACTGCGCCTGATCCAGGGCTTTGCCGTGGCGGGGGAAATCTCCGGGGCCAGCTCCATGATCATGGAGCACGCGCCGTTCGGTCGAAGAGGCTACTACGCCAGTTTCACCCTGCAAGGCGTGCAGGCCGGCCAGGTACTGGCGGCGGCAGTGTTCCTGCCACTGGCCTACTTCATGCCTAGCGAAGCCTTCACCGAATGGGGCTGGCGCATTCCGTTCCTGATGAGCGCCATCGTGCTGATCGCAGGCTTCATCATCCGCAAGGAAGTGCATGAAACCCCGGCATTCGTGAAGGAAGAGAAGCAGGACAAGGTTGCCAAGTCGCCCATCAGCGAAGCCTTCCGTCACAGCTGGAAGCACATGGTGCTGGTGATGTTCATGGCCCTGATGAACGTGATCCCGGTGGTAGCCACCATCTTCGGTGCGGCCTACGCGGTGCAGCCGGCCTATGGCATCGGCTTCGACAAGAGCGTGTACCTGTGGATCCCGGTGGTCGGCAACATCGTCGCTGTGCTGGTGATCCCGTTTATCGGCAACCTGTCGGACAAGATTGGCCGTCGACCGACCATGATCGCCGGTTGCCTGGGCTCTGGCCTGCTGGCATTCGTCTACCTGTATGCAATCAGCATCCAGAACGTGCCAATGGCGTTCGCCGCCTCGATCGTGATGTGGGGCATGGTCTACCAGGGTTACAACGCGGTGTTCCCAAGCTTCTACCCAGAGCTGTTCCACACCCGCTACCGCGTTTCGGCCATGGCCATCGCACAGAACATCGGCACCATGCTGACCGCCATGCTGCCGGCGCTGTTCGCCCTGGTTGCACCACCTGGCTCGGACAACATCCCGCTGGTAGTAGGTAGCCTGGCGTTCTTCATCACCTGCGTGTGCGCCCTGGCAGCCTACATCGCCCCGGAAACCCACCGCCTGGCGATGGAAGACCTGGGTAACCCGGAGGCCAAGCCGATGGAAAAGGCAGCGTATGAAGCTAGCCGTAAAGGTAGCTTTCAGGCTGTGAGCCACTGATAGATTGCAGGGGGCTGCTTTGCAGCCCTTTCGCGGCACAAGGCCGCTCCTACAGGTGGATCGCATGAGCCCAGGCTTGCGCGTTGCCCTGTAGGAGCGGCCTTGTGCCGCGAACGGGCCGCAACGCGGCCCCGGCAGTCTCAGCCTGCAACCACTTCCTGCAACCTCTCCCAAAGCCTCTCGACATGCTCCCGCTCAGTCGGCAGCGCCCCCACCGACACCCGCACCATCCACCGCCCGTCCAGCGTCGCTGGCGTCACATACGCATCCCCGGACGCATTCAGCCGCTCGGCCCACCCCTTGGTATGCGCATCCAGCGCCTCCCCTTCCACCCCCGCCGGCCGATGGCGAATGCACAAGGTCTGCAATTGCACCGGTGCCAGCACCTCCCACTGCGCCGCGGCCCCGACCTGTTCCGCCAACCACCGGGCATTGTCCAGGTCACGCCGCAGCCGCGCCTGCAACGCTTCGACACCCTCGCTGCGCAACATGAACCACAGCTTCAACGCGCGGAACCGACGGCCCAGCGGGATGCCCCAGTCACGCAGGTTCTTTACCTCGCTATCCACCGCCGATTGCAGGTAGCTGGGGTTGGTGCTCATTACCCGGATCAGGTGCTGCGGATCTCGCACGTAGTAGATCGAGCAGTCGAAGGCCACACCCAGCCACTTGTGCGCATTGACCACTACCGAATCGGCCAGCTCGATGCCGTCCCACATCCAGCGGCACTCGGGCAGGATCATCGCCGAACCGGCCATGGCCGAATCCACATGCAGCCACAGGCCATGGGCCTGGGCGATCTCGCCGATCGGGCGCAACGGGTCTAGCGCCGTGGTGGTCGTGGTGCCGGTGGTGGCCACCACGGCGCATGGCTGGTTGCCCGCTGCCAGGTCCTGCTCGATGGCTGCCTGCAGCGCCTCCGGACGCAGGGCGTAGTGTTCGTCAGTGGGGATCAGGCGGATGTTGTCGCGTCCAAAACCGGCCAGCAACGCGGCCTTGTCCACCGAGCTGTGGGCGTGGGCGCTAACGTAGACGATCAGGGGTTTGGCCTGGGCTTGCAAGCCACCGCGCACCAGTGCGTAGTCGCTGGCGCGCTCGCGGGCGCTGATCAGTGCCACCAGGGTGCTGGTAGAGGCCGTGTCCTGGATCACCCCGCTCCATTGGCCCGACAGGCCGAGCAACTGGCGCAGCCAGTCGAGGGTGGTTTCTTCCAGCTCGCTCAGGGCCGGGCTGGACTGCCACGACAGGCCCAGCACGCCCAGGCCGGTGCTGAGGAAGTCGCCAAGTACCGAGGACAGCGTACCGTTGGAGGGGAAGTAGCCGTAGAAGTCCGGGTGCTGCCAATGGGACAGGCCGGGCATGACCAGCTGGTTGACGTCGTCGAGGATGGCTTCGAAGGGCTCACCTTGCTGGGGAGCGGTGCCTGGCAAGGCAGCCTTGAGGTAGCCAGGCTCGACCTGGGCCATGACCGGGCGTTCGCCGACGGTCTGGCGGTAGTCGGCAATCAGGTCGATCAGTTGGTGGCCGTACTGGCGGAATTGCTCGGGGGTCACGAGGGCTCTCCTGTGGGTAATCCACTGCCTGTACTGGCCTCTTCGCGGGTAAACCCGCGAAGAGGCCGGAACAGACAACACAATGCCCCCAGTCTAGGCACCTATCCCCCGGCGAATAACCCCGCATCGCGCATACCTGCTATGGCAAACCCGCATGCCCACCCTGCACGCCGAACTGCGACTGACGCCACAGCTCGAACACCCGGTTGCGCAGCCAGCGGTGCTCCGCCGAAGCCTGCAGCCGCTGGTGCCACACCACCCAATAGCGCTGGCTGTGGTCGATAAAGCCCAACGGCCGCCATGCCAGGTCATGCAAGCGGCACAATTGCCGGGCGATGTGCTCGGGTACGGTGGCCACGGCCTGGCTGTTGGCAATGACCTTTACGGTGGCGGAAAAAAACGGCACTTCCAGGCTGACCCGCCGCTGCAGGCCCTGGGCGCGCAGGTGGCGGTCGATGAAACTGTCCTTGTCGCCACCACCGGAAATGCGCACATGCTTGTGCGCCAGGTAATCGGCCTGGCTGAGCGCGGAGTGGGCGGCCAGCGGGTGGTCGTGGCGCATCAGGCACACCGCACGGTCCTCACCCAGCAAGCGCCCGTGCAGGTTGGGAGGCGACTCGTCGAACAAGGTGGTTGCCAGGTCGATTTCGCCGCTGGCCAGCAACGCGTACTGGCCGGCCTGCCAGGTACGGTACTCCAGCGATACGCCTGGGGCTTCATGTTCCAGCGCGGCCACCAGCAGCGGCAGCATGTGCTCGGCCACGTAGTCCGAAGCGGCCAGGCAGAAACGGCGCTCACAGCGGGCTGGGTCGAATACGGCGGGCTGGCGCAGGGCGTGCAGTTCTTCGAGAACCTGGCGTAGCGGTTCGACCAGCGCTTCAGCGTATTCGCTGAGTACGTAGCCGCGGCCTTGGCGAACCAGCAACGGGTCGTCGAAAGCTTCGCGCAGGTGGGCCAGCTGGCGGCTCAAGGCCGACTGGCTGACGCCCAGGCGCTCGGCGGCGTGGCTGAGGTTTTTCAGCTGCAGCAGGTGGTCGAGGGTGCGCAGGTGGGCGAGGCTGAGGGAGGCGAAGGCGGGGTTCATCAAGGGTTCGGCTCCAGACCGCAGGCGAGGGCTTTGCCCTCGTTTCGCGGCACAAGGCCGCTCCTACAGAGGAGTGCATAACCCCTGAGGGAGCGGCCTTGCGTCGCGAATGGGCCGCAACGCGGCCCCGGCTTTCTTAGGCGGTCAGACCGACGTAGACGTTTTGCACGTCATCGTTCTCGTCGATCGCTTCGAGGAACGCTTCAACCTCAGCCAGTGCTTCAGCACTCAGGCTGGCTGCGCTCACCGGGTTCTTCGGGGTGTAGCCGATCTTCGCCGAGGTCACGGTAAAGCCATGCTCCGGCAACGCCTTTTGCACGGCATCCAGGTCAGTGGTGTCGGTGATGAACAGGGTCGAGCCCTCTTCTTCACCTTCTTCAAAGTCCTGGGCGCCGGCTTCGATGGCGGCCATTTCCGGGTCGGCGTCACCTTCCGGGGTAGCTTCGATCAGGCCGACGTGGTTGAAGTCCCAGGCCACCGAGCCGCTGGCGCCCAGCTGGCCCTTGCGGAACAGCACGCGGATTTGCGCGACGGTGCGGTTGACGTTGTCGGTCAGGCACTCGACGATCAACGGTACCTGATGCGGCGCGAAACCTTCGTAGCTGACTGCCGAGTACTGCACGGTATCACCGTCCAGACCAGCGCCCTTGCGAATCGCCCGTTCCAGCGTTTCACGGGTCATCGAAGCCTTCTTGGCCTGCACGATCGCCAGGCGCAGGCGCGGGTTCATGTCGGGATCGGCGCCCGATTTGGCAGCGATCTGGATTTCCTTGGACAGCTTGCCCATGACCTTGCCTTTGGCATTGGCCGCTGTTTCTCTATGTTTGGCTTTCCACTGTGCGCCCATGTCGACTCTCTTGTTTCAGCGGCCGGTTCAGGAAGCGACCGGCCAAAAGTGGGTGCATTTTATACGCCCTCAAGGATGGGATCGACAAGAAATCTCATCAGCCTTTATCGGCTTTGCCCGCCGCCGCCGCAAACCGTGCCAGGCGCACGTCCAGCCGACGCGGTCGCAAACCTTGGTCCTCTGCACGCTCCTTGCGGCGGATGGCATTGCGTACCATCAGCGAGCCCAGGTAGCGGATCGGTTCGGGCGGGAACAGCCCCAGCGGCCCCTTGACCAGCGGCGAACGGGTCCACGGGTTATCCAGCCCCAGCGCCAGCGACGAAAGAATCTGCCCCCCCATATGACACGGGCCAACGCCGCTGCCGGAGTATCCAAAGCCATAGAACACGTTGCCCTGCCCGTCCAGGCGACCAAAGAACGGCAAGCCGGTCACCGAGCGGTCCGACGGCCCGTTCCAGCTGGCCGCCAGTGGCACCTCGGCCAAGGTCGGGAAAAACTCGCCAACGGTTTCGCCCAGCAATGGCCGGTACGGCGACGGCTGGTCGAATACCGGCAGCATGCGCCCGCCATAGGCAAAGGTGTTGCCGCCCTTGCCGAGCATCAGCCGGCCATCAGAGGTGTTGTGGTAGTAGTGCACGAAAATACGCGAGTCGAGCACGCTGATGCCGCTGTCCAGACCGATCTGGCTTAGCAGTTCGGGGCACGGTTCGGTAATGACCATGTCGCTGGAAACGATCGCCACGCTGCGCTCGAACTGCGGAAAAGCCCGCGCCATCCAGGCATTGAGGCCCAGCACCACGCGATCGGCACGAACGGTTCCACGAGCGGTGCGCACCTGCACCGGGGCGCCGTGCTCCAGGCCGGTCATGGCGGTACCTTCATGAATGCGCACACCGCGCTGCAAGGCCACCCGACGCAGGCCGCGCACCAGCTTGCCCGGCTGCACCGTGGCTGCCGCCGGCGAGAACCAGCCCTCCAGATGCCGCGCCGAACCCGCCAGACGCTGCACCTGTTCCAAGGGCAGGCGGCGGAACGAATTGATGCCCTTCTGCTCCAGCGCAGCGATCACCCCGTCCGTGGCGCCGACCTGGGCAGCGTTGGTGGCGGTGTACAGCGTGCCGTCCAGGCGGTAGTCACAGTCGATGCCGTTGGCCCCGCAGAACGCCCCGATGTCCCCGATGCTGCGCTCCGACTCGCGTACCAGGCGCACCGCCTCGGCCATGCCGAACAGGCGCTCCAGGGTGAAGTACTTGGCCGACCAGGACAACGCGCAGCCACCATTGCGGCCACTGGCACCGGCGCCGCAGATGTCGGCTTCGATCAGCAACACATCCAGTGCCGGCACCGCCTCCTTGAGCATCAATGCGGTCCACAGGCCGGTGTAGCCGCCGCCGACAATGCACACATCGCAGCGGGCATCGCCTTGCAGCGGCGGGCACACCGCCTCCTGCGTGGAATCCAGGGCCTGTTGCAGCCAGAAGGGTCTCATTCGCTCGCTTTCCTTTCAGGTACGCAGTGGCTTGATTGCCATGCTGGTATTCGGTGCCACGTCGTTGCTTTGCACACTGCTGGCCGGGCGGCTGTTCCCGTGCGGCAGCAGCACCAGCGCCGAGAACAGCGCGCAGCCAGCGAACACGATGAACACCGTGACGCCGTCGAAGTACCCCGGTAGCAGCCCACCCAGCACCGCCCCCACCGAGCCGCAACCATTGACGAAGCCGGCGGCAGTGGCACCGGCCTTGGCGGTACCGAAGTCGATGGCAGCGGCGCCGCTGATCATTGAGTCAGGCCCGTACAGGGTCAGGCCCATGACGAACAGCAAGGCCACCACCAGCATCACGCTACCGGTGTGCATGGCCGCCATGAACGCCGCCAGGGTCATGGTCAGCAGCACCAGGCTGATCACGCAGGCCGGCATGCGCCGGGCGCCGAACAGTTTGTCGGAGGCCAGGCCGATCATGATCGGACCAAGCAACCCCGCCAGCTCGAAGGCGGTCGGGATGATTGCCGCGCCGACCTTGCCTACTGAAGGCATCTGCTCGAACACGATCACCGGCCCCCACAGCAGGATGGCGTAGCGCGCCGGCTTCAACAGGAAGTACGCAAGCCCCAAAGTCAGCACCGTGCGGTTGCGCAGGATCTCCCTCAGCGGCGCCCACACGCTGCACAGATTGTCGGCCGGGGCCATGCTCTGCGGCTCGGGCTCCACCGCCGGCAGGCCGACATCCTCAGGCTTGTTGCGCTGCAGGAAGAAGAACAGCACGGCCACCAAAGCCACCACGGCGGCACTGGAGAAGAACGCTGCGTGCCAGGTACCCACCAGGGTATAGGCCCACCACCCCGCGAACGGTGAGGCCACCAGGCCGCCGAAGGCATAGCAGGAACTCCACAGGCCCAGTACCCGCCCACGCTGCGAGGCCGGGAAGAAGCTGCCGATGTTCTTGCACAAACCGGCCCAGCCGGTGGACTGCGCCAGGCCCTGCACCAGCATGCAGGTGGCAAAGATCGGGAAGGTGGCGTAGCTGCCCATCACCACCGCTGCCACAGCAGAAATCAGCAACCCGCCAAGCACCACCACCCGCGGGCCGAAGCGGTCGGCGAGCATGCCCCAGGTGAACTGGCCCACGGCGTAGGCGGCCAGGTAGATGGCGTCGAGGTTGGCCATGGCGGCCTTGTCGAGCATGAAGCTTGGGTCTTCAGCGATGCCCAGCTTGGCGACCGAGAAGGCTTTGCGGGTGAAGTAGAAGGCGGCGTAGGCCAGCCAGGTAATGGCGAAAATCTGGATGCGCCAGCGTTTGAACGCGGCTAGGGATTGATTCATGTGTGTCTGACCTCTTGCTCAAGTGTGCCGGCAGAATGTGAAGAAACGCCTGTCTTGTTCTTGTGTTACGCACAGCGATGACGAGGCTGTCATCGGGTCAGGTGGCGCCGTGTGGGCACCAGGGCCCTGGCGGCATTCGTGATGCCGGCACCGGGCTGAAATCTATGGAAACAGTTGCGCTAAGATAAATAAAATCGATTTATCGTATTACACACATAAGCCAAGCTTGTTAATGAGGTCAGCCATGTCGGTTTCCCACGCACAACTCAAAGCCTTCCATGCGGTGGCCGTGCACGGCAGCTTTACCCGCGCTGCGCAAAAGCTGTTCCTGACCCAGCCAGCGGTGTCGGACCAGGTGCGCAAACTGGAGGAGCGCTTCGGCGTATTGCTGTTCCACCGCAACAAGCGTTCGGTGCAACTCACCGACCTTGGCGAGCGCCTGCTGGGCATCAGCCAGCGCCTGTTCGCCTGCGAGGCCGAGGCGCAGGAGCTGCTGCACGATTCACGCGCGCTGCACACCGGCAGCCTGGTGCTGGCAGTGGATGCCCCAGTGCACGTGCTGCCGCAGGTTGCCCGCTTCTGCCAGCGCTACCCTGGCATCCAGGTGAAGATCGAAACGGGCAATACCGACGAATCGCTTGCGCGGCTGTTCAGCTATCAGGCCGACCTGGCCCTGCTCGGGCGGGATGTCGACGATGAACGCCTGCATTGCCTGCCGCTGCGCCGCGACCCGATGGTGGCGTTTGTGTCCCACCACCACCCCTGGGCCAGCCGTGGCTCGATCAGCCTGGCAGACCTTGATGACATGCCACTGGTGCTGCGCGAGCCCGGCTCGGTGACGCGACAGACGCTGGAAGAAGAGATGCAACGCGCGGGTTTGCGGATTCGCCCGGCGATCCAGGTGGAAGGCCGCGAGGCGGCGCGGGAAGCGGTGGTGGTGGGGATTGGCGTGGGCGTGGTGTCAGCGGCGGAGTTTGGCGCCGATGCGCGGGTGTGTGCGTTGCCGATCGTGGATTGTCAGCGGCATTTGACCGAGACGCTGGTGTGCCTGAGCGAGCAGCGTACGCGGCGTGTCGTGGCGACCTTTTTGCAGGTGGTCGAGGAAGGGTTGTAAGCCGGTACCGGCCCTTTCGCAGCACAAGGCTGCTCCTACAGAGGAATGCGATTAGCTGTAGGAACAGCCTTGTGCTGCGAAGAGGCCAGTGCAGGTAACCCGGCTATGCTGGGATAACCTCCCCCCCCGGCATACCATCCATGCTCTACCGCTTTGCCGCCGACACCTTGGTCCTGCTGCACCTGGCCTTCATCCTGCTGGTGCTGTTCGGCGGCCTGCTGGTGCTCAAGTGGCGCCCTGCCCTGTTCATCCACTTGCCGGCCCTGGCCTGGGGCCTGGCGGTGGAGTGCCTGCACCTGGGCTGCCCGCTCACCACCTGGGAAAACCGCATGCGCAGCGCAGCCGGGGGCGCAGGCTACCAGGGCGGCTTTGTCGAGCACTACATCTGGCCACTGATCTACCCCGCCGGGCTGACAGCGCACACTCAATTGCTGTTGGGCAGCATCGTGCTGCTGCTCAACCTGGGCATCTACAGCTACGTGGCCTGGCGCTGGCGCCGGCCTAGCGGGTAGCGATCACGAACAACCGCGGGAACGGTAACAGCACCTTGCCATCGGTGGCCGGCGGGTAGTCGCGCTGCATGGCCTGCAGGTACATCTGCAGGAAGTCGGCCTTCTCCTGCTCGCCAAGCCTGGCCAGGTAAGGCCGCAACGCTGAACCCTTGAACCATTCCACCACCGCTTCGGCACCGCCCACCAAAGGGTGGTGATAGGTGGTGCGCCACACATCCACCCGCGCACATAGCGGGCTGAGCAGGTCGTAGTAGAACGCCGCACCGTGCCGTGGCGGCAACTGGAAATCGGCGAATTTCGCCGCCCAAGGGCCTTGGCTGGCAATCTCGCGCAACTGCCGATGGGCCGGTTCGTCAAGGTTGTCGGGGGTCTGCACGGCCAGGCTCGCGCCTTCACTCAACTGGCGCACCAGGTGCGGGTACAGCACCGCGTGGTCAGGTACCCATTGCAGCGAGGCATTGGCCAGGATCAGGTCCTGCGGCTCTGGGGCGGACCAGCCGGCAATGTCGGCAATGGCCGTGCGTACCCGTGGGATGCACAGCCGCTTGCGTTCGCGGGCCTTGTCGATCATGTCCGGGTCGCTGTCCAGTGCCGTCACCTGGGCATCGGGGTAGCGCTGCAGCAGCACCTCGGTGGAGTTGCCCGGACCGCAGCCCAGGTCGGTGGCATGGCGCACCGGGCGTGGCGGGATGGCGGCGAGCAGGTCGCGCACCGCGCGGGTGCGTTCGTCTTCGAACAGGGAATACTGGTTGGCGGACCAGGCCATGTGGGGCTCCTTTTAGGCGGGCAATGTGCCTAGCATATGCCATCTGTCGACTGTGAGGGCCCTATCGCCGGCAAGCCAGCTCCCACAGGGACAGTGCAACACTTGAAGGCGATGAGGCCCTTGTGGGAGCTGGCTTGCCGGCGATGAGGCCGTGACCCGTTCTCAGAAATCCCAGCGGGTGGTCACCATGACGTTGCGTGGCTCGCCGTAATAGCCACTGTAGAACGTGGTATCCAGCGCACTGAGGTACTTCTTGTCGAACAGGTTGTTGACGTTCAGCGTGGTGGAAAGCTGGTCAGTGATCTGATAACGGCCCATCAGGTTGAACACGGCGAACTGCCCTTGCTTGGCCTTGACGGTGCCAAGCTCGGCAGGCGCGGCAGTGAAGTGCGTGCCGCTCTGCCAGTTCATGCCACCACCCACGGTCAGGCGGTCCAGCTCGCCCGGCAGGCGGTAGGTGGTCCACAGCTTGACCATGTTGACCGGAAACACCGTGTTGATGCGCTCGCCGTCGGCATCCTTGATGATGCTGTGGTTGTAGCTGGCGCTGAGGTTCCAGCCCGGCTGCAACTCACCGCTGGCTTCCACTTCGAAGCCGCGCGTAGTCGCACCGGAAATCGCTTCATAGGCCGCCGTGGTGGTACCCGGTACAACTCTGCCTGGGTCGACCACCGCCAGGTTGTCCTGCTTGATCTCGAACGCAGCGATGCTGGTTTGCAGGCGCCCGTCAAAATACTCGCTTTTCAGGCCGACTTCGTAGTTGTCGCCTTCGCGTGGCGCCAGCGTCGCGCCGCTGGCATCACGGACCGTCTGCGGCTTGAAGATACTGGTGTAGCTGGCATAGACCGAATGAATGTCGTTCAGGGCGTAGACCACACCGGCATAGGGCGTGACGACGCCGCTTTCACGGTTACCCGGGATCTTGTTCGGCTGCGTGCTGAGGTCGTAGCGGTAGCGGTAGTTACTGACCCGGGCGCCCAGAATGATCGAGAGTTCATCGGTAGGCCGCAGGCGTGTGGCCAGGTAGGTACCGCTCTGGTAGATGCTGGTGTCACCGTCGTACAGCTTGCCATTACCGGTGTTGGGCTTGGTGGTGTGGTTGTCCCAGTCGTAGAAGTTGACCCGGGTGCCTTCGATCGCGGTGCCGCGCAACGGGTCGTGGTGGTTCTGGTAACGGGAGAAATTGTAGCCCAGCACCAGGTCATGCTGGCGGCCGAATGCCTCGAATGGCCCCTTGAGCTGCGCATCCACACCCACCTGCTTCTGCCATGTACTGCCGGCGCCGCCGTACAGGCGCACGCCTTCGCCGGTCTGCTTGTCGGGGAAGCCCCAGCTGGCGGTGGCCAGGCGGTAGTCGTCGCGGTTGATGTACATCTGGTTCACTGCCAGCCGTAGGCTCCAGTCGTGGCCCAGTTTCTGTTCGAGGCTGGCGAACGTATTCAGTGCGTCCTGGGGGTTGCTGCTCCAGCGCGCGGCGCTATTGGTGGAGCGGGAAAAGTCGGTTTGCTCTCCATTGCTGTAGAACAGCGGGAACGCCACCGAGGACGAGCCCTCTGGCCGGTTGCGCTGATAGTCGGCGCCCACGGTGAGCAAGGTGGTGTCGCTCAGGTCGGCCTCAAGGATGCCGTACAACACCTGCTTTTCCTGGTGGTAGTGGTCGACGAAGCTGCCGTTCTGCTGGTAGGCGGCAACCATGCGCCCGCGCACATTGCCGGTGGGGGTCAACGGCCCGGACAGGTCGACCTCGGTGCGGTACTTGTTCCACGAGCCCAGCCCAGCGCTGACATGCCCCTTGAACTCGGCAGTGGGCCGCTTGCGCACCAGGTTGATGGTGGCAGAAGGGTCACCTGCGCCAGTCAGCAGGCCGGTGGCACCGCGCAGCACCTCCACATGATCATAGATAGCCATGTCGGCCAGGCTTTGCGCCGACACCTGGCTGACGATATCGAGGGTGGTGGGAATGCCGTCGAACTGGTAGTTGTCTACCGAATAGCCACGCGAGTAGATGTTGAACCGCTCACTGCCCAGGCTTTGGACCGACAGGCCCGGGGTTTGCTGCAGCACTTCGGTGAGGTCGTTCAGGCCCTGGTCGTCCATGCGCTGGCGGGTGACCACGCTGATCGACTGCGGCGTTTCCCGTGGCGACAGGTCAAGCCCTGTACCGGCGCGCGTAGTGCCCAAGGTGTAGGCACCGGTGCCGTCGGTGGTGTTGCCATAACGCTGGCTGTCGATGGTGATAGCGCCCAGTTCCAGCGCCATGCCGCTGGCCGGCGCGCCGATCAGGTAACCCTCCCCCGCCCGCTGCAGCTGCAGACCAGAGCCGGCGAGCAGCTGTTGCAAGGCCTGGGCAACGCTCATGCGCCCTTGCACGGCCGCCGCCTGACGGCCCTCGGCAGCATCCGTGGAAAACAGGATGCGGGTGCCGGTCTGCTGGGCCAGGGCGTTTAGCGAGCGGTCCAGGCGTTGGGCCGGGATGTCCAGGCTGAAGGTGGCATCCTGCGCCTGGACGGTGGCGCAGGTCAGCAGGCTGGCAGCCAGCAGCGTCAGCGGTGAAAGGTGGTAACCCATGTGTTCCCCATACGATTCAAGTGACTTCATGGGGATGGCGGCTGGCCCTGGGTGAATGTTGATGTGCCAATGAAAATAATTATTGGTTGCCTGTTATGGCCCTTTCGCGGGCTTGCCCGCGAAAACGCCGGTGCAGGCGATCAATCAACCCGGCCAATGACCAAGCCCCCATCAGCCGCGCGCACCACCGTCACAGGCAACACCGCTGGCAACTGCTCCAGCAGTGCCCGCACCTGCCGGCTGTCGAACTCACCCGACAAGCGCAAACCACCGGTACGTTCATCCGCCAGCCGCAATGGCACCTCGCTGTAGCGCTGCAAATCCACAATCGCATCGCGCAACGGTGTGCCGTCAAAACGCAACACCGAGCTGCGCCAGGTCTCCATCGCACCTGACGCCACGGCCTGCACCTCGCCCAACTCGCCAGCAGCAGCAAGCAGTTGCTGCCCGGCCCGCAGTGGCTGCACAGCGCCGTGCCCAATGCCGACCTCGACCGCCCCCTCGAGCACCCCTACCCGCACGCCACGCACATCGCTGCGCACGTCGAACACCGTACCGATATCACGCACCCGCACGCCCTGGCTGCGCACAATGAACGGCGCATCGGCATGCACTACGGTAAACCGCGCCAGCCCTTCGAACAGTTCCAGCTGCCGGCTGCGCAGGTGCCGTTCAATCTGCAGCCGGCTACCCGAATCCAGCAGCACCTGGCTGCCGTCCGCCAGCACCAGCTCGCGCTGCGCGCCCACCGCCACCCGCACCTGCTCGGTATGCCAGGCAGGGTCTAGCCACCACAGGCTGCCCGCCAGCAGCAACGACAGCAGGCTGGCCTTGGCCGCCTTGCCGGCCTTGCGCCGGCGTGCGGTCATGGCTTTGCCTTCGGCGAGCAACGCCTCGCGGGACGCCACCCGCTCACGCAGGGCTTCGCTGAACGCCTCCAACGGGTCGGCCTGGGCCTTGCTTTCACGCTTGCCCTGGCTCATGCCCGCGCCTCGCCATGCAGGCGCCGGGCCGGTTCCCAGCGGCTGGCGATGGTACGCAATGCACGATTGAAGTGCTGGGTGACCATGTTGACCGAAATCTCCAGCTCGGCGGCAATGTCACGCTGAGCCATGCCATGGATGCGGTGCAGCAGAAACACCTGGCGCTGACGTGCCGGCAGGGCTTCGATAATCGCCAGCAGGGCATGCAGCTGTTGCTCGAAATCCAGCTCGCGGGCACCGTCCCAGCTGTCCAGGGCGGGCTCGTCATGGCTCGCGGCAGCCAGGTGAGCCGCACGCAGCGATTCGGCGCGCACCCGGTCGATGGCCCGGTTGAAGGTGACCTTGCGCAGAAATGCCAGCGGCAGCGAAATGCGGTGGCGGGGTGGCTTGTCGAGAATCTGCAGGTAGACGTCGTGCACCAGGTCGCGGGCAAAATGGCGGTCGCGAAAGCGCTGGCGGATGTAGCGAACCAGGTCGTCATAGTGCAACGCCAGCGCGTCGAGCAGTTCCTGGTTGGGCGGTGTGTTAGACATGGAGGGCCGGCGCCAAGTGATAATGCTTCGCATTGTAGGGGCATAAACCTGTGTTTGTCTCCATGGCCTCATCGCCGGAACTGACCACCTATACGTGAAGTCAGTCCATTTATGCGCATGCCCATGAAGACCTACATCGCCCTCGCCATCCTGGCCTTGATCGCCGCCGCCGCCCTGCTCGGCTCGCCGTGGATGAACCAGCGCTTCCACATGCCCGCAGAAAAAGCCCAGGCCCAACAACGCGAAACGGCCGGGTCCCCAAAGGAGCCGGCCGTTTCCAGACACGAGTGACGCTTAGTGCTGCTTGCTGCTGCCAGAGCGGATCTGGTGCACCACACCCATTGCCACCACGACTGCCGCCGCGATACCGGTGGAGATCACCAGGATCTGGTAGTCAGGCATGAAGGCCATGGTTACCAGGGCGGCCACGATGAACGCGATCACCAGGTAGGTCAGCCACGGGAACAGCCACATCTTCAGGCGCACTTCCTTGCCTTCGGCAATCAGCTTGCGGCGCATGCGCAGTTGCGAGAAGGCAATCACCAGGTACACCAGCAGGGCGATCATGCCCGTGGTGTTCATCAAGGTATCCAGCACGTCTTTCGGGCGCAGGGTCTCGCTGAAGTTGATCAGCGCACACACCACGGCCACGGCGCACGAGCCCATGATCGCGTACACCGGTACTCCGGTGCCGGCACGGGTGATCTTGAAGAACGACGGCGCATCGCCGCGCTGAGCCAGGGAGAACAGCATGCGCGAAGCGGTGTAGTGACCCGAGATCAGGCAGCTGCTCACCGAAGTCAGCACCACGAAGTTCATCAGCAGCTCGGCATACGGCACGCCCAGCAGTTCCAGGGTACGGCGATAGGCGCCATAGCCGGAAACGCCCAGGTGCGGGTCGTTCCACGGTACCAGGCAGACGATCAGGAAGATCGAACCGACGTAGAACAGGCACACACGCCATACCACCGAGTTGGTGGCCTTGACGATCTGCGCGGCCGGGTCTTTGGCTTCGGAAGCTGCGATGGTGACGATTTCGGCGCCCAGGAAGGCAAACATCACCCCTAGCAGCGCACCGATCACGGTGGTGATGCCATTGGGCATGAAGCCTTCGGCGGTGAGGTGGCTGATGCCACGCACTTCACCGAACTGCCACACGTTCATCACGGCAGCGGTACACACGATCAGGAAGCAGACGATCGCGATCACCTTGATCAAGGCGAACCAGAACTCGAACTCACCGTAGTGCTTGACGTTGAAGAAGTTGACGGTGATCAGCAGCAGGGTCGTGGCCAGCACGAACACATTGACGCTAACGTCGGGGAAGAAGCCATGCAGGATCTTGCCCGCCACATAGGCTTCCCAGGCCATGAGGATGACCCAGTACCACCAGTACAGCCAGCCGATGGTGAAACCGGCCCAGCGGCCAATGGCGCGGTCGGCGTAGGTGGAGAACGAGCCGGTGTCTGGCGAGGAAGTCGCCATTTCACCCAGCATGCGCATGATCAGCACCACCAGGATGCCGCCCGCCAGGTAGGCCAGGACAGCGGCTGGGCCTGCGCTGTGGATCACGCTGCCGGAACCGACGAACAAGGCGCCGCCAATTACCCCGGCGATCGACATCATCGTCAGGTGGCGCGACTTCAGCGAGGCACTGAGCTTGCTCTCGTGCCCGCTTTTCGCGGTGGTGGTTGTGGATGTTGCGTCCATCAGTTGTGTACCCCGTGCTTCTTTTTATCCAAGGAAAACCGTGAAACCCCGATGGCTGGCGGCTTCACCTGTACATCAGTGCTAATGCGGGCAGGATGGTGTGAACGAACACACGCAGGCCCTCCATGGCGGCCTGCTGACGCGCCCCAGGACGACTGCCTGGAGCGAACTGAACATGCTTTATGTGGCGATATCCGACACCTAATGTAAAAATGTCCGACGCAGAGAGCCATGCACAGTGGCATGAATCTCGCACTGCACTGTACAGGTCGCCCTTGCAGTACACCCTGCAGACGCCAGGCGATACGCACCCTGAAGGCCCCGAATGTTCGAATTACATCCAGACTCCTCCACCCCGCTGGTCAACCAGATCATCGACGGGTTGCGCGAGTTGATCGACAACCAGACCCTGAAGCCGGGCGCCAAGGTGCCGTCTATCCGCGCCTTTGCCGCGAGCTATTCGGTGAGTACCTTCACCGTGGTCGAGGCCTATGATCGCCTGGTCGCCCAGGGGCTGCTGGTGAGCCGTGGCAATGCGGGGTTCTTCGTCAACCGTGCGGCGGGCGAACTACTGGAACGGCACAATACCGAGGCCGACGCCAGTCGACCAACGTTCAACTCCGAGTGGTACCTGCAGCAGATCTTCGAGATCCGCCAGTTGCCCTACAAACCGGGGTGCGGCTGGCTGCCTAACGACTGGATGTACGAAGAAGGCCTGCGTCGGGGGCTGCGCCAGGTGGCGGGTAGCCCGCTGGAACTGTCGGGCTACGGCGACCCCATGGGCCTGATGGAGCTGCGTTCGCTGACTGCGCAGAATCTGCAGCAAGAGCTTTCCATCGTCGCCAACCCGGCGCAGCTGATGCTCACCCACGGCGCCAGCCAGGCCCTGGATCTGGCCGCACGCACCCTGGTGCGCCCAGGCGATGTGGTGCTGGTGGACGACCCCGGCTACCCCAACCTGATGAGCATCCTACGTACCCAGGGCGCGACGCTGGTCGGCGTGCCACGCACCCCGGCCGGCTACGACCTGAACCAGCTGGAACAATTGCTCACCCACCACCGCCCGACGGCGTTCTTCACCCAGCCGCACCTGCACAGCCCGACCTGCTCACGCACACCGCTGCCGCAGTTGCATCGCCTGCTGCAGCTGGCCAGCCAGCACGGCTTCCGCCTGGTGGAGAACAACCTGTACGCCGACATGGTCGCCGAGCCGCAGCCATGCCTGGCCAGCCTCGACCACCTGCAGCAGGTGGTGTACGTGGGCAGCTACTCCAAGAGCATCTCGCCCAATGTGCGGGTCGGCTACATGCTGGCCAACCCGGAGCTGATGCAGAAACTGCTGCACCTGAAAATGCGCTCAGGCCTGACCACCTCGCAGGTGATGGAGCGTGTGGTGTACGCCGCGATCATCGACGGCCGCTGGCGCAAGCACCTCAAGCGCCTGCGCCAGCGGCTGGCCGAAGCGCATCAGGAAGTTGGCCGGCATCTGCATCGATTGGGCTTCGAGCTGTTCACCGAATCGGATGAAGGCATGTACATCTGGACCCGCCACCCGGCGATTCCGGACAGCGCTGCGTTGCTGGATGATGCGCTGGAGAAAGGCATCATGCTTGGGCCTGGGCAGTTGTTCATGGTCGATGCCAAAGCGACCGGGTGGATGCGCTTCAATGTGGCGTTCAGCACGGACCCGGCGATGTGGGAGTTGCTGGAGAAGGTGTTCGTCAAGCATGTGCGACGGGGTGGGATGTAGTTCGCCACGACATTTTCAGGGTCTGTGAGATCGAGCGCCGCCCGCGCGGCGCTCGATCTCACAGCCCCTGAAGACGTCGTGGCATGCACTTATAAGCTCCATCACCCTCTTCACGCTTGCTCCTCTCGCCCCTAGGCTCTGTACCGCAAACACCGCATGGAGCAAGCCAGTGAGACCATGGCGGCATAACTTTTCGCGAGCTTGTCGAAGCGGGTCACGATCCGGCGGTTCTCTTTCAGCCAGCTGAACATGCGCTCGATGATGTTGCGCTGTCGGTATTTTGGCCGGTCAAACAGTCTTGGTAAGCCAGGCTTGGGCTTGCGCTTCATCGAGCGCAGCTGGATGACGGGTTGCATTCGATATTGGTCGCAGTAGCGGCGTAGCGCTTCGGCGTCGTAGCCCTTGTCGGCGAGCAGCCATTTGCAGCGCTTGCGCGGGCGGCCACGTTGGCTCGATGCAATGCTGACCTTGTCCAATAGTGGTTGTGCGTAGCTGATGTCACTGGCTTGACCGCCGGAGAGGAGAAAGCGCAGCGGTGTTCCGTTGGCGTCGCAGAGCATGTGGATTTTGGTTGTCAGACCACCGCGACTGCGGCCTAGAGCATGATCGGCAGGCTCGTCAGGCCCCCTTTTTTCCCGGCGCCAGATGAGGCTCGGGTTGCGCGTACTGCGGTTGAGTCGATCATCCAGGTTTGCAGATCGATCAAGCCCTGCTCATTCAGTCGCAGGTGCAGACGTTTGAGCATCTGCTCGAAAGTCTTGGTTTCGCCAGCCCCGAAACCGTTGATACACCGTTGACCATGGGCCGAAGCGCTCTGGCATATCTCGCCATGCAGCACCTGAGCAGAGCACCCACAGCACGCCATCGAGCATCAGCCGGTCGCTCAGTCGGGGCCGGCCTCGGCCATGGGTTTCGATGAAGAGATCGGAGACCACATCCCAGGCCTCGTCCGTGAGTTCGTAGCGCCTTACCATCACAGAATTCCTTTCCGTTAATGGCGCGTGACTCTACAAAATCTCAGCGCTAGAGGAGCGACGATTTGGTTTCTCGGGATTTCGTACAGAGCCTAAGTATCCCTGGCACTTGGCGCTCTGGCATAACACTTCTTCTTAATTTTTTTGATCACACAGTTCAAACCCGCTCTTGCCCCAGTCACTTTCCTGTACCTGCGCCTCGTAGCTACAGGCTCTAACGCGCCCGGCAGCCCTGAATCAATTCCATCTGCAGCCTCTACTACAAGCTCTCCAATACTTCCCGTCTCAAATCCGCCTCACTGGAAATAGACGTGACCTCTCGAAAAACGTTAACGAGCGCTGAACTGCAAAAAATATACTCAGCCGAACCTTTCAGCTATGACTTAGAAAATATCCTTTCATGGGACAGCCCATGCACACTGCCTATAGTACCGCCCAACATAGCCTCGCTATCGACAGAAGCGCTTCGTATCAACGCAGCACGCATTGCAATGAATCTAATAAAGGAAATCGAGGCCACCCGCCCAGCCGACACCCCTGGACTGGAAACGTATTTAACCAAAAACTATTTAAGCATAAAGCATTTTTACACCCAGACCTGACAAACCATGACTATGCCAAAAAGAAATCCCTCCTCTTTCTTTATAATGAAATCGACAAAAAAATACCTCACTCGCTCAATAGATATATGGCAACACACCTCTATACCACAAGCATCGATGACATAGCCCTGAATGTTGAAAACATTGCAAACGAATTAGTCGAGGACGGACAGAATTTCTATTGGCTTGAGGAAGAACTGTATTATTTAATGAGTGCCGCTACCGCCGCGCAAATTGAAATAGTGCTAAGACGCTGCCTTGAGAAAATCCGAAATGAATTCGAAGAGTTCCACCCTGAAGCAATAAAAACATTACGAGAAAACCACTCCAGAGACACCAGCAGCAAATCCATCACCTTAAGCCTTAACACCACAATTCAACTGAGCTCAACACTAACCCCACTATCAACAACCGAAAGCCTGCAAAGCGCCCTCCTGGGCGGAATACAGACCCTCAAAAGGCTTGGCCTTACTGCCACCCCAGTTTTCAGACTGGGTATTGGGGTATTTTTTTATTCAGCAGAACTAGGCAACGCAGATTTGTACCATGAATCAGCCCTGAGCATGCCTGCTGAACTACTCATTCCTGAGCTACCTGACAACATTCATGACATCGCGCTTAAACATGGGACTTTCGAATCCCCGTTCCGGATTCATGCCAATCTCGACACGTATACACTTACGGATAAAGCAAATGCTACCCATGCGGAAAAAGAGGTACCCGTACGCCCTCTGATAATGGACAAAGAAAGCAATAGCTACACATCGATCCCATCGAGTGACTTCCCAATCAGGCTTAGTTTTCCCATTCACACCGAAAGTGGATCATCAACTACAACCCCCAGTATCCCGATACCCTCTGATCCCTATGAAGGTGTTAACCTCAGACGAGCATGGACAGAAGCGACACCACTCCCTGCCCATGAGCCACCAAATTACAAAGACTGCATCTACTGCTTCCCGCCAGAGTCTGGCCTACCGCCACTGTACGTAGTTTTCAATTCTCCCTATCCCGGCGCTATAACCATAGGGATTTACAGCGGACGTCCCTATAACCCGGAAAAAGCCGGGGGAGCAATCGAACGACTGGATTGGAGAGAGGCCCGGATCACAGCAGACGGCGTCGAGTTAGTCAAACTACACGTGAGTCGCTTTCTACCTTCGGATGCAAACAAAGTCATGATCGATAGACTTGAGAAAATCCTACAGGGCACCCTACAAACAACCGACATCGACAAGCGATTTTTCACACATGAAATAAGGGAGCTTGAGCGCTTCCGCGCCCTTGGCATTGCTGATAAAATTTTACCAACTGATCGTGGCGAGGCTTGGAACAATACTCACGCGGCCACTTTAGAAGACTATCAGCTTGGATCAGATGCCGCGCTATTGTATACAACGGAAGCTCTAGAAGCAGATGCAATCCAACTTGAGCGGGAAAATCCATGAACACGATCCACGACGTAGTTAAAAACGAATCCCCTACGGATGTGATTTTATTTCTCACCAGAGGTACTGGCATATCCCACCCGCACATAGACAGGCTTTATACCCAGAACAATTGGATTCACCTAGGTGACTGCATGGCCCTCATCGAACTGACCAGAAAAATGACGAGCGACGGCTTGATTGAACAAAAAGCCGGCGGATATGTGAAAGGTCCAAAATGGAGTGCACCAAAATTCATGCTCGAGAATAAGTACACTTTTAATCAAAGTTGACAGCCTAAGTCGAATTCTAGCGTTGCGGACTTATTCACAAATACATTTGCTCATTGCCCCTACCAAAAACTCGAAAACCGCAGTTCAGGGGCGGCAGCTACACCACAGCTGCCGCCCCTAAAGCTGCACACATCAGTCATCTCCCTGTTTGAGACACCCCGCCCGTGCCAGCACAGCGTTCAGCAGTACATCAGCGCCCTGTCGGGCATCATCAGGCAGCACGTCCTCAGCCTCGTTGTGGCTCAGTCCACCGACGCAGGGGATGAACACCATCGCCGTCGGGCAGTATCGCGCCAACAGGATGGCATCGTGACCCGCCCCGCTGACAATCGATTGCTGCGCATAACCAAGGCCGTCCACCGCTTGCTGCACGGCAGCCACGCAGTCGGCATCGAACGGGGTCGCCGGGCTCACCCAGTGGCGCTCGATACGCACCTGCAGGCCGCGCTGGCTGGCGATGGCTTGCAGCTTCAGGGTCAGCTCGCGCTCCATGGCTTCGATGGCGTCGTCGCGGGGGTGGCGCAGGTCGACCGTGAACTGCAGCAGGCCGGGAATGGTGTTGCGCGAGGACTTGGCAATAGACAGCTCACCTACGGTGGTCAGGCCTTCGGGGGCAAAGTCTGCTGCGAGTTGTTCGAGCGACTGGATCATCCGCGCGGTGCCATACAGCGCATCCTTGCGCAGCGGCATCGGCGTGGTGCCGGCGTGTGCTGCCATGCCCTCTACCGTCACGTCCAGCCAGCGGATGGCCTGGCCACCACTGACCACGCCAATGGCCTTGGCGTTGTCTTCAAGGATCGGACCTTGTTCAATATGCGCCTCGAAATAGGCATCCACCTCGCCGCCCAGCGGGCGTTGGCCGGCGTACCCGGTGCGGTGCAGTTCGTCGGCGACGCTGATGCCATCGGCATCGCGGATGGCCAGCGCCTCGGCCAGTGGGAGGCTGCCGGTGAACACCGCCGAGCCGAACATGGCCGGGGTGAAGCGCGCACCCTCCTCGTTGGTCCAGACGGCAATTTCCAGCGGCTTGCGGGTGTGGATGTCCAGGTCGTTCAGGCGGCGCACCACCTCCAGGCCGGCCAGCACGCCATAGACGCCATCGAAACGGCCCCCTTCGGGCTGGGTGTCGAGGTGGCTGCCCATCATGACCGGGGCGGCATGCGGATCACTGCCGGCACGGCGGGCGAACAGGTTGCCGATGGCATCTACCGACAGGCTAAGGCCCGCTTCGCGGCACCAGTGGCTGAACAGTTCACGGCCGGCTTTGTCCTCGTCGCTGAGGGCCAGGCGGCAGCTGCCGCCGCGGGCGGTGGCGCCGACTTCGGCCATGGCCATCAGGCTCGCCCACAGGCGTTCGCCATTGCTTTTCAACATATGCGGGTACTCCAGGATAATTGGGGTTCGATCAGGCCAGTTCCAGGCGCTGGCTACGGGCGTATTGGCGGGCCAAGGCGAGCACGCAGCCCAGCGAAATGGAGGCGATCAGGGTGTAGAAGGCTGCCATCGGCCACCATTGGCCGCTGAAGGTATGGGCCAGCCAGGTGCCAATCAGCGGGGTCAGGCCGCCAGCAATCGCGCCGCAGATCTGATAGGCCAGGGAAATGGCGGTGTAGCGCACGCGGGTTGCGAACATGCCGCTGACATAGCCGGCAATCACCGCATAGAAGGAGGCCATGCAGGCTGCGGCCAGTGCGATGCCTAACACGATCAACGGGCCCTGGCCCGAGCTGACCAGCACGAACATCGGGTAGGGCGAGGCCATCGCCAGCAGCGCGACCAGCGCCAGGAAGCGCGTCGCGCCGACCTTTTCCGACAGCCACGCTGCCAGCGGCTGCACACAGAGCTGGATGATCGCCACAAAGAACAGGCATTCAAGGATCAACGAGCGCTCCAGGTGCAACTGCTGGGTGGTGTAGCTGATCATGAAAGTGTTGGTGAAATAGACCCCGGCAATGCCCAGGGTGTTGGCGCCGATGCACAGCAACAGCGGGCGCCAGGCGGTGCGCAGCACTTCAAACACTGGCGCCTGCTCCTTGCGCCGGGCCTTTTGCGCCTGCTCGCGGCTGGCGATGAACTCGGGCGACTCATTCACCCCCAGGCGAATCGCCAAGCCCACCAGCAACAACAACGCGCTGGCCAGGAACGGCACGCGCCAGCCCCAGCTCATCAGCTCGTCTTCAGGCAGGCGGGTAACCGCGCCAAAGGCCAGCAGCGACAGAATCAGGCCAGCCGGGCTGCCCAGCTGGGCGAACGAGGCGAAAAAATTGCGCCGGCCCTTGGGCGCATGCTCACCCGCCATCAATACCGCCCCGCCCCACTCGCCGCCCACGGCAATGCCCTGAACGATGCGCAGCAGGATCAACAGCACCGGCGCAGTGGCGCCGATCTGCGCGTAAGTCGGCAGCAGGCCGATGCACACGGTAACGATACCCATCATCAGCAGGGTGATGACCAGCGACTTCTTGCGACCGATTCGGTCGCCCACGTGGCCGAAGACGATGCCGCCCAGCGGCCGGGCGAAGAAGCCCACGGCGAAGGTGCCGAACGCGGCCATGGTGCTGAACAGGCTGTCGTCAGAGGGAAAGAACAAGGCACCGAACACCAGGGCGGCGGCGGTGGCGTAGATGTAGAAGTCGTACCACTCGATCATGGTACCGATGAACGCGGCGGCGGCTGCACGGCGCGGCTGGGCGGAAGCGGTGGGGTTCATGGGGGCTCCTTTGCTTGTTGTTCTGGCAGGAGTTGCTGGTCACGGTGGCGCTCTCATGGCGCTTGGCCTGCTGGTTCGGTGCTGGCTTCTTCGCGGGCTCGCCCGCTCCCACAGGGGTCGCACCCTGTCTGCGACAGTGCAGTACCTGTGGGAGGGGACAAGCCCGCGAAGAAGCCGCCGCCGACGCACCAGGCTTCAATGCATGCGATTTATCGGCCCGGGGCTATGATTAGTCAATTTTCTATTTATTATTCGAACTATTAGCCACGCTTATCATCGAGTCCCCGCCATGTCTGACCGCCTGCTCAACGACCGCCTCGACTGGAACCTGCTGCGCACCTTCCGGGTCATCGGCCAGGAGCTGTCCATCAGCCGCGCCGCCGCCCGCCTGCACCTCACTCAACCGGCGGTAAGCCAGGCGCTCAAGCGCCTTGAAGAGCAGCTCGGCCGCCAGCTCATTGCCCGCCGTGGGCCGCGCTTCGTGCTGACAGAAATGGGCGAGCAGCTGTTCCAGCTGGCCGGCGAGGTGTATGGGCAAATGTCGCAGATCGGCGGATTGCTGGAGCAACCGGCAGACGAAGTGGTGGGCAAAGTGCGCCTGCTGATGATCAGCCGCATCGTCAGCGAACGCTTCGACAACTTCCTCGCCGACTTCCACCGCCAGCGCCCGCGAGTGGAACTGGAAATCGACGTGATGCGCAGCTCCGACATCGTCGCCGCCCTGCAGGAAAAAACCGCCACGGCGGGCCTTAGCCTCACCCGGCGTGCACAGCCACGGTTGGAGCAACGGCTGTTCCTGCGCCAGCGCTATGCGTTTTTCTGTGGCAAGCACCATGCCCTGTTCGGCCAGGCCGAAGGCGACTTGCAACGGGAGAATTTCGTCAGTTTCACCAGCGACCAGATTGGCGGCATGTTGTCGCCGCTGACCATTTTCCGTGACCTGCAAGGGTTTGCCGGGCGGATCGTGGCCTCATCGCCAAGCCTTGAGGAAGTACGCCGGCTGGTGATAGCCGGGTTTGGCATCGGCTGCCTGCCGGAGCATGTGGTGGCACCGGATGTCGAAGCGGGGTTGCTGTGGAAGCTGCCGCCGCAGGAAGGGATTGCCGATGTGGATATTCACCTGCTGTGGAACAGGGAACAGCGGTTCAGCCGGGCGGAAGAGGTGTTTATCGAGGCGTTGCAGCGTGTCATAACCTAGCGCTTCTGAGCGGCTCCATAGACCTCGCGCGCTCGCGCTTGCTTATAGGTCATCCAGAGACACCGGTACGCCTTTTTCACCCAGCCTGGTCTTGGCCAATTCACTCAATTCGAGATCTTCCAGGCGCTTCATCATGGATTCGTACAGTTTGGCCGGAACCATGTAACCCATCACACGATTGTGGTTAAGCACGGCAACAGGCATGCCAGCGGCCCCGGCCATTACAGCAGATGGGTTCTTTTTCAGTTCCGATACGCTTACGGTCACACTTGCAAAGATTTTTTGCATTATTCCGCCTCGAATCAAGACCAGATTTTGGTCCATATATAGGACGTAAACAAGCCTACGTTCTTGGTTCAGCCCTGCGGGTCGACGGCGGCGTGGTCGACAGCCTCGCTATCTGAATTCAACTGGAGGCATTCGGGGAAAACTTGGATCCCATTCTATGAGAGGGTATGCTGCGCAATAGCTATACGCCACTATCCAGGCAGGTTTGACGCCTGCCTTCAAGGACGAAGCCTTTGCCCAGCCACCCTACCCGCCACACCATTGCCCGCCAGTGGCAGCTGCTCAAGTTGCTGCCCGGCCGCCACCCCGGGATGAGTTCTACCCAGTTGCAGGCCGCCCTGACAATCGTGGGCCATACCACCAGCAAACGCACCGTCGAACGCGACCTGGTCGAGCTCGCCGCGTTGTTCCCGTTGCAGTGCAACAGTAAAGGCATGCCGTATGGTTGGTACTGGCAACCAGGCCTGAGCCTGGGCGAAGCGCAGCAGCTGCAACCCGACATGCTTACGCCCCCGGCCCAGGTTGAACTGCATGCCTGGGTTGATGACGCGCTGGCCATGCGCCTGGAGCAATCACCCCTGTCAGCAGACATGCAACTGACGCCGCAAGCGAGCGGCGGCGCCACGCTGGTGGCCACTGTTGACGACAACCGGGCGCTGATGGGCTGGCTGCTGTCCCAAGCAGGTTCTATCCGCATCCAGGCCCCGCAGGCACTGCGCGTGGCCATGCTCGAACAGTTGCGCCAGAGCCTGGCGCTGCACGAGGGTAGTTATTGACCGGCAGGCAAAAGTCATTGTCCCGCGGGCCGCTTTTTCCCCAAGCCTGCCCTGCGCAGAATTCGCTCCTGACAACGCATCCTTCAGGAGCACTCGATGACATGCTTTAAGCCCTTGCTACTGGCCGTCGCCCTGGCGACCACTGCCCAGGCCACTTTGGCCGCCGACTGGCAGACCTCGCCCTACGGCAAACAGGATGAAATCGGCGCGGCCAACCTGCTCACCCCGGACGTGGTCAAGCAGGCTGTCGACCTGGTCAAGGCCGGCAAGACCTACCCCCTGGCCGTGCCCGTGAGCAAGGACTTGCCGGCATTCCGCCACCGCAGCTTCCACCTTTACAACATCCAGCCCGGCGAACAGGCGGGCCAGACCCTGGGCCGCAACAAGTTCAGCTTAAACGATGAACTGGTCAACGGCTGGACCGGCGTCGGCACCCAGCTCAACGGCATCGGCCATATCGGCATAGACAACGTCTACTACAACGGCAACAAGGCGGCCGACTTCGTCACCGTCGAAGGCGTGACAAGGCTGGGCGTGGAGAAAGTACCGCCCATGGTTACTCGTGGTGTGGTGCTGGACATGACGGCCTACTATGGCAAGGCCATCGTCCCGGGCGGCACTGCGTTTACCGTCGCTGACATCAAGGCCGTGCTGAAGAAACAAGGCATTACCCTGCGCAAGGGTGATGTGGTGCTGTTCAATACCGGTTGGCTGGAGCTGATCGGCAAGGACAACCAGCAATTCCTTGCCACCGAGCCAGGCATCGACCTGCCGGCGGCCGAATGGCTGGCGGACCAGGGTATCGTCGCCTTTGGTGGCGATACCTGGGCCTCCGAGGTCTACCCGAACCCGAGCGGCGAAGAGTTCCCGGTCAACCAGTTCATGCTGGCCAAACGGGGTATCTACAACCTGGAACTGATCGACACGCGTGCGTTGGTGCAAGACAAGGCGTTCGAGTTCCTGTTCGTGCTGGGGCAGCCGCTGTACAAGGGCTCGACCCAAGTGAACATCAACCCGGTGGCCATTCACTGATCGCCGGACTGGTTGGCTTTCGAAATGGGGGCCGCTTGCGGCCCCGGCAATCTCAGAGGAAGGTGAACACTTGCGAAGCCGGCAACCGTGACTTGTTCAGCCCGGCGTTGAAGTCCGATTCACTGCGATAACCCAGGCTGAGGATCACCACGCTGGTAAAGCCACGCTCACGCAAGCCCAGCTCGGCATCGAGGATCTTGCTGTCAAAGCCCTCGATGGGTGTTGCATCCAGACCATGTGCCGCGGCCCCCAACAAGGCCGTGCCCAACGCCAGGTAAGTCTGCTTTTCCATCCAGTGCTGCGCGTCTTTATGGTCGTAGCGATGCAGGTTCACGTAGTGACGGCGGCTCTGGTTCTGCCCGGCACGCGCCTGTTCGTCACGGAAACGGCCATCGGCAGCCTCTTGATCAAGCACCGCATTCAGGTGCGCTTCGGTCATTTCTGTGCGGGTGCAGAACACGATCACGTGCGAGGCATCGAGCAGCTTCGGCGTGTTGTAGGCGTAACCCTCAGTCGTGCTTTTTGCCAGGCGGGCCTTGCCTTCGGCCGTATCGGCGACAATGAAGTGCCAAGGCTGAGAGTTGACCGAGGACGGGCTGTGGCGCAGTTGTTCGAGCAGGGCATCGACAGTGGCCTGGGGAATGCGGCGCGAGGCATCGTAGGCTTTGGTGGTGTAGCGGCGCTTGGCCAGCGAGACGGTATCCATGCAACAACTCCGTGAATGAACAGTGGATTTGTCGCGTATCTTATCTTTCCCGCAGAAAAGAAAAACCGGCACAATGCAGCAACACTTTCGCCCCCGGAGTGAAAATGCTGCGCATCGCCGACCTCGAACTGTTTGCCCGCAGCAGCGTGCTGGGCAGCTTCACTGCCGCCGCCCATGAAGCCGGCCTGCTGCCGGGCCAGGTGGCCGCAGCAATCAAGCGCCTGGAGCGCGACCTGGATGTACGCCTGTTCGCCCGCACCACTCGCAGCCTGCGCCTGACCGCCGGGGGCGAGCGCTACCTGCCCACCGCGCTGAATGTGCTGGAGAGCTTGCGCCAGGGCCATGAAGACCTGCATGGCAACCCCAATACCCTGCGCGGCACCCTGCAGGTGTCGGCACCTTCCGACATGGGCCGCAACATGTTGCTGCCCTGGCTCAGCGCCTTCCGCCGCGAGCACCCGGCATTGCAACTGCGCTTCTTCCTGTCCGACCAGATTGCCGACCTCAACCGCGACCCGGTGGATGTGGCCATCCGCTATGGCCTGAACCAGGATGCCAACTACATCGCTCTGCCATTGGCCGACTGGAACCGCAGAGTGCTGGTCGCATCGCCCGACTACCTGGCCCGCCACGGCCGCCCGCTCAGCCCCGACGCCCTTCAGCAACATGCCTGCCTGCTGTACATGCAGCACAACCGGGTATACGACAAGTGGCAGCTGGGCAACCGTACCGTGCAGGTGCGCGGGCCGCTGGTCAGTGACGATGCCGACGTCATCCGTCGCCTGGCCATTCAAGGCGAAGGCATCGTCTACAAGTCGTGGCTGGATGTCAGCGCCAACATTGCGGCCGGTGAACTGGAAATCGTCCTGCCCGAACTGCTCGGCGAACCTACCCCGGTCACCTTGGTATGCCCGCATCGCAAGCAGCTCACACCTGCGGTTTCGCAATTGCACCTGTGGCTGCGCGAGCGCTTCGAGGCCCTGCGTGATCGGGCACTGACCAACGGCTGCACAATCGTTCCAGACTGAGCCGAGGGGTTGCGCTAAGGTAGCCATTTAAGCCAACGGCACACGTTCATGAGCAACTGGATCGACCTCAAGCAAGACGCCGATAGCGGCATCGAGTCGGTCCGTGCGCATTTTGTCGGGCATGCCTACGACCCGCACTGGCACGACAGCTTCCTGGTCGGCGTGACCGAACAGGGCGTGCAGCAGTTCAATTGCCGCCGGGTGCGCCACCGCAGCACGCCGGGGCAAGTTTTCTTGCTCGAACCTGGCGACATACACGATGGCCTGGCGCCCACCGAAGAAGGCTTTACCTATTCGACGCTGTACCTGGCGCCCGATTGGCTCGACCAACAGCTGCGGGCGCTGTTCGAGCACGCACCGGGCGACAGCCTGCCCAGCTTCGCCGACACTCTGTGCCACGACGAACACCTCGCCCGGGCCACCGCCCTCGCCTTCCAGTCCGTGCACGACCAGGACTTACGCATCGTCCGGCAAACGGCCATGGACAACCTGCTTGCCTGCCTGACCCGCCACATGCACTGGCGCCGACGCATCAACCCCGACCCACGCCTGCCGCTTACCGCCCAGCGCGCACGGGATTTCCTGCACGCCAACCTGGAGCGCGACATCGGCCTGGAAGACCTGGCCCAGGCCTGCGGCATCGACCGCTTTCGCCTTACCCGTGCATTCAAGGCCGCATTCGGCATTGCACCGCATGCCTACCTGATCCAGCTGCGCCTGGCCCGGGCGCGGCGCCTGCTCGCCCTGGGCCAGACGCCTGCCGAAGTGGCCGTAGCCTTGGGCTTCGCCGACCAGAGCCACCTGGGGCGCTGGTTCCGTCGGGCCTACCGGCTGACCCCTGCCGACTACCGCAGGCGCTGCTCAAACCTTCCAGACTGATCGCCTGCGGGCGGCGAGCATGGTGCTTCGAATTTCCGGAGCCATGAACCATGTCGCAGTCGTTGTTGCCCTTCATTCTGTTCGCCCTGGTGTCCAGCATCAGCCCGGGGCCGACCAACCTGTTGATCCTGGCCCATGGCGCGCGCGCGGGTTTGCGCGCGAGCCTGGCGCCGATCGTTGCGGCCTGTGGCGCAGCGGCGGCGATCGTGTTGATGGTGGGTCTGGGGCTGGGTGAGCTGCTGCTGCGTCACCCCTTGGCCCAACAGGTGATGAGTTGGGCGGGAGTGTTGTGGCTAAGCTGGCTGGCGTGGAAGATGCTGCGCAGTGCCGCCGCACCGCTGCAAGCGGCCACGGCGCAAAGGTTCAGTGCTTTGAGCGCCGCAGCGTTGCAGGTGGTGAACCCCAAGGTATGGTTGATGGCCGTGGCGGTGGTCGGGGTGTTTGCCGCGCCTTCGTTGCCGGTGTGGCAGTTGGCACTGGTGTTTTTACTCATAGCCCTGCCGTGCATGGCAGCGTGGGCAGTGCTGGGGGTGGGCAGCGCCCGCTGGTTGCAGGCACCGCGCCGGTTGCAGCTGTTCAACCAGGTGTTGGCGGCGGTGCTGTTGATTTCTGCCTGGGCTGCCGTACTGGCTTGAACGCCAAGCAGGTGTCCCACACGTCTACGGGGGGAGCGGCCTTGGGTCAGTGTGTCAGCGCCTCGCGGAAGCGCCGCGTGCTGGCAACAGCCAGTACCAGCCCGACCAACGCCACGCTACCGCCCACCAGGCCGATATCGGCCACGTCCATCTGGCTGCTGACGATACTGCCCAGCAGTGCACCGCCACCAATCCCGATGTTGTAGATACCCGAGAACAGCGCCATGGCCACATCGGTGGCATCGGATGCCAGCTTCAACGTCTTGGACTGCAGCGACAGGCTGAAGCTGAGGATCGCCACACCCCAGAACATGCTCAGCACCGCAAACGCATAGAAGTTGCCCGACAGCGGCAACATCAGCAACAGGCACGCGGCGAGCAAGCCGATCGAGCCGACCAGGAAACCATGCGGGAAACGGTCGCTGTAGCGGCTGAACAGCAGCGAGCCGAATACCCCGGCACCGCCAAACAGCAACAACAACAGCGTGGTGCGCTCACCGCCAATCTGCGCCACGTGCAGTGCAAAAGGCTCAATGTAGCTATAGGCGGTGAACTGAGCGGTTATCACCAGCGTCACCAGCAGGTAGGTAATCACCAGCGCCGGGCGCTTGAACAGGATTGGCAGGCTGCGCAACGAGCCCGAGTTCTGGCTGGGCAGCAGCGGCAGCGACTTCATCAGGCACAGCATGGTGGCCAGCGCGACCCCGGCAATGCTGAGGAAGGTCACGCGCCAACCCAACGCCTCACCCACCACGCGCCCCAGCGGAATGCCCAAAACCATTGCCAGGGTGGTGCCGGTAGCCAGCAGGCCCAGCGCCTTGGCCTGCTGGCCAGGTGGCGCCACGCGCACTGCCAGCGAGGCGGTAATGGCCCAGAACACCGCATGCGACAGGGCAATACCGATACGGCTGACCAGCAACATGGCAAAGCTCTGCGACAGCCACGACAGCAAGTGGCTGACGATGAACACCAGGAACACGAACAACAGCAGGCGCCGCCGTTCGATATTGCGGGTCAGCAGCATCATCGGCAGCGAGGCCAGCGCCACCACCCAGGCATAGATGGTCAGCATCAGCCCCACCTGGGCGGTGCTCATGTCGAAGCTGCGGCCAATGTCGCTGAGCAGCGCCACCGGGACAAACTCGGTGGTGTTGAAGATGAAGGCCGCCAGGGCCAGGGCAATGACGCTCAGCCAACTGCCGCTGCCCGCCGTGGGCGGCGTGTGGGTGGGTATGGGTCCGTTCATGGGTGGAAAACGCTTCTCCGCAGACAAGGCAACAGTTCGCACGCCAGCCACCCGCTTGCAGGGGGCCGACGTACGCGCTGTTATTGATAGGAATGCACGGCATGGTACGCGTCAACCCGGGGCCTCACAACCGCAAGGCAGGCAGAAGGAGTACCATGCGCGCTTTGTGTGAAACGCGCGTGCAACAAGGAGCCCGATCCGCTCATGGACAAGCAGCACCCCCAGCAGCAGTGGCAGCAGGCAGTCATTGCCTATGCCCAGGCCGTCAACGACTACGTCGCGCAGGGCCGTGCGCAAGGCTGGGACAATCTTGAAGAGCCACAGGCGCCCGCCACCGGGCACCTGCTGGACGCCTGGCTGGCAGCCCTGCAGGCAGCCAATCACCCTGGCGCCAACGAACAACAGCGTCGAGCCTTCCGTGAGGCCTGGCCACCTGCGCACCACCCTCTGGTACCGTTGCTCGAAGACCACGGCCAAGGCATCAGCAATGTCCTGCTGCTGGAGGATGGCAGCCTGCTGGCACGCATCGGCATGCCGTACGACAAGGGCCAGGTGGTGCGTATCGGCCACCAAGGGGTAACCCCGGTCATCGGTATCGAACACTTTGGCCGCTGCCCGGCCCGTCGCTACTTCGCCCTGGCCAACGCCGAAGGCGTGCGTGTGACCGATGGCTGGGGCGGCCCACACGTGCAGCGCCTGGCCTGGCCCACGGGGCTGGAGGGGTTGCCGCCAGGTTACCCGTTCGAGCCGTTCGACCTGCCGCCCACCCCGACCGCGCTGATCCCCTTCCCGGATGGCCAGCGCGTGCTGCTGGTGAGTGCCGAAGGTATCTTCGTGCTGTCCACCCAGGGTGCGACTCGCCTGCTGCCGCAGCAGGCACGCGTGCTCGATGAGCTGGCCGAAGGCACCGACCCGGACGACATCAGCCTGGGGCTGAGCATGGAGCATGGCGCGGTGTCGGCGGATGGCCGGCTGATCGTGGTGGGCGAGCAAGGCAGCCGGCACCTGGTACTGGACGCGCAACTCAGGCCGCTGGCGGACATCGGCCCTGGCAGCGAGTACCCGCACTTTGCGTTGTTCAACCGCACCGGTAACCATCTGGCCCTCAATGCCTGTCATTTCTACAGCGGCGCCACGCTGGGGGTAAACGTCGCCGATTTGCCGGGGCTGGAGACCGACTACTACAGCCAGGACCCACGTACCCCACTGCTGCAGGATGGCGCACGGGTATACGCCGGGGTGGCGCGCGAGGGCGAGTACATTGTGGGTGATGCCTATGGCTACCTGCGGGCGTTTGGCGAGGACGGTACGGAGCACTGGCAGCATTACCTGGGCTCCACCATCAGTGCGATGGATATCAGCACCGACGGGCAAACGCTGGTGGCGGCTAGCCACGCGGGGGTGGTGTCGGTGATTGCGCTGGATAGCGGGCGGCCTGAATGGCAGATCGGCACCGGGGCACATGGCGAGGTGCGGCGGTGGTTGTTCTGGCGGGGGTGGGACAAGGCATTGGTCTGGTAACAGAACCAGGATTTTTTGCAGCCAGTACTGGCCCCTTCGCGGGCTTACCCGCGAATAGGCCAGTACTGGCAGCCGATCAATCAGCCCTGCAACGTGGCCATGTCGATCACGAACCGGTACTTCACATCACCTGCGATCATCCGCTCATACGCCTGGTTGATGTTACGGATATCCAGCATCTCGATATCGCAACGGATGTCGTGCTCGGCGCAGAAGTCCAGCACTTCCTGGGTCTCGGCGATGCCACCGATCAACGACCCCGCCAGCACCCGGCGCTTCAGCACCAGGTTGGCCGCATGCACTGGCGGGTCGATCGGTTCGATCAGGCCGACCAGGATGTGCACACCATCGAACGTCAGCGTTTCCAGGTAGGGGTTGAGGTCGTGCTGCACCGGAATGGTGTCGAGCAGGAAATCGAAACGGCCAGCAGCGGCGCGCATCTGCTCGGCATCGGTGGACACGATCACATGGTCGGCGCCCTGGCGGCGGGCTTCCTCGGCCTTTGCCTGGGAGCGAGTGAACAGGGTCACTTCCGCGCCCAGGGCCTTGGCCAGCTTGATGCCCATGTGGCCGAGGCCGCCCATGCCGAGGATGCCGACCTTGTGGCCCGGGCCCACGCCGTGGTGCTTGAGCGGCGAATAGGTGGTAATGCCGGCGCACAGGATAGGGGCGGCGCTGGGCAGGTCCATGCCGGCCGGGATGCGCAGCACGAAGTGCTCGCTGACCACGATGCTGCTGGAGTAACCGCCCATGGTGTTGCTGCCGTCGACCCGATCCGGGGTGGCGTAGGTCATGGTCGGGCCTTCAAGGCAATATTGCTCCAGGTCCTTGGCGCAGGCTTCACAGTGGCGGCAGGCGTCGACCATGCAGCCGACGCCAACCAGGTCACCGACCTTGTGCGCGGTGACCTTGGCGCCCACTGCCGTGACACGGCCGATGATCTCGTGGCCAGGCATCAGCGGGTACACGGCAATGCCCCATTCGTTGCGTGCCTGGTGGATGTCGGAGTGGCACACGCCGCAGTACAGGATCTCGATGGCGACGTCATCCGGGCGCGGGCTGCGGCGCTCGAAGGTCATGGGGGCCAGCGGGCTGGTCGGAGTTTGGGCGGCGTAACCGATGGCGGTATACATACAGGGCCTCGCAGTAAAGTGAAACGATTCAGTCGGCACATTCTGCGCGCCCAACTTCGCCGCGCCCACGGCTGATTCTCCGGCATGCATGCCTGATTCTCCGAAGGTGTCATCCAACACCTGGCGCCACGCCTTCAATCTGCGATGATCAAGCTGTCTGATTCTCTGCACTTGGTTCACCATGCAACTGACCCGTCACGTCGACGCCAATGCGCCGCTTTGCGCACTGATCCGCAGCCTCGCCACGCGGCCAGGCTTTGTGCCCACGCACCTGCCCCAGGTGCAGGTGCTGAGCTGGGACCACTATGTGGCCAGCAGCCCGCAGATCTATGAACCCAGCCTGATGATCCTGGCCCAGGGCAGCAAGCTGGCGCGCCTGGGGCCGCGCACCCTGGAGTACGGCGCCGGGCATTACCTGGTGCAGGCGTTGTCGGTGCCGTTCATGTGCGAAACCTTCGCCACCCCTGACGCGCCATTGCTGGGCGTGGCGGTGGACATCGACCGTGGCGTGCTAGGTGAACTGGTGCAGAGCATGGGCCTGGTGCCGGACGCTGCAGTACAGGCGCAAACACCGCAATCGATGACCTCCGCAGCACTGGATGCGCCAATGCGCGAAAGTGTGGAACGGCTGCTGCACTGCCTGCAGGACCCGCTTGACGCCAAGGTACTGGGCCCGGCGCGCGTACGCGAGGTGCTGTATACCGCGCTGCGCGGCCCGCAGGCCGGTGTTTTGCGAGCACTGGTGGAGCAACAGGGGCACTTCGCGCGCATCGGCGCCGCCCTCGCCCACCTGCGCCAGCACTACGCCGAGCCGCTGAGCGTGGAGGCACTGGCCGCGCGGGCCAACATGAGCGTTTCGACCTTCCATGAACACTTCAAGCGCTGCACCGACATGGCACCGATGCAGTACCTCAAGCGCTTGCGGCTGCTCAAGGCGCAGCAGATGCTGATCGGCGAAGGCCTGGGGGTGGCGCAGGCCGCGCACCGGGTGGGTTACCAGAGCACCTCGCAGTTCAGCCGCGAGTACAAGCGCCAGTTCGAGCGCAGCCCGGGGGATGAACAGCCCTATCAGAGCTTGCCTGTGTAGCGAAGCCATGCCCGCTCCCACAATGGTCGCATGCGCTTCATGTTTGCCGTTCGACCATGGCGATAATGGCGGCCTTGAGCTCAGCCTTGGCCTGCCCGGCTTCCAGCTCTCCCGCTGCAGCCGCCTGGGACAGCGCATCCGCTGCCCCCACCAGCAGGCGCATGCCGGCAGCCCCTACATTACCGCTGGGCGAAAACCCGGCCAAGGCTTCGCGGCACTTGTCCAGGAACGGCTGTTCGTACGCCCGTTTCAGCGCCTCCATTTCCGGCGACCCGGCCAGCGCTGCCGACACCCCGGGAATCTCCCGGCCCTGGCTCATCACGCAGTCCACGTAGGCCTCGGCAATCACCCGGGCGCGGCTGGCCAGGCTGGCTTCACAGCTGGCCAAGGCTTGCGACAGCATCTGCGACTGTCGCGCATCGTATTCCTGGTACAGCGCCACCAGCAGCCCGTTGCGGGTCTCGAAATGGTCATAGACCACCGGCTTGGTCACCCCCGCCTGTTCAGCCAGGCGGCCCAGGCTCAAGGCATCGGTACCCTCCTCCCGCACCAATTGCCAGGCCATATCCAGCAACTGCCTGCGTCGGTCGTCGCGGCTCAGTCGCTTGCGCGAACGTCCTTGATCATCGCTTGACATTGATAACCTACCAAAAGTAACTTACTAAACGTAACTTACCTGAAGTATATAACGCTTCAGGCTACCCTGCATCGTTGAATGGAGAGCCACCATGCACGCTCTGATCGTCGTAGGTCACCATGACCCGCAATCCCTCACCCACGCGCTGGCCCGGCAGGTTGCCGACGGCCTGGCCAGCGAAGGCCACAGCAGCGAGATCGCCGATTTGGCCCGCGAGGGTTTCGACCCCCGCTTCGGTCTTGCGGACCATGCCGTGCACCGCCGGCAGGCAGCTCCGCCGGCCGATGTACTCAAGGAGCAGGCCCGCATCGAGCGCGCCGATGCCCTCGTGCTGGTCTACCCGGTCTACTGGTGGTCACTGCCGGCTTTGCTCAAGGGCTGGGTCGAGCGGGTATTCAGCAACGGCTGGGCGTTCGACTATGACGAAGGCACCACGATCAAGAAACTGCGCGGCATGAAGGTTCACCTGATCGGCGTCGCGGGTGCCGATACAGGCACCTTCGAACGGCACGGCTATGGAGAGGCGATGCGCGTGCAGATCGAGCACGGCATCTTCGACTATTGCGGCGCCGAAGTACTCAGTTCCACATTGTTGGATGACAGCGAAGGGCCTGACCAGCTTCCCCACTTGCACCACGCACACGCTTTGGGCCAAAAACTGTTTGCAGATTGCCAGGCCGCAGCCTGAACTGTGCGCAGTGCCGCTATTCAAGTAGCGGCACCTCGGTTCTGTAACCGGCCCATTGCAGGAAATCAGACGACCCGGCTACCATTGAGAACGATTCACACTAACAACCGGAAGCCAGGCGTTGGACAGCACATCGACCCGTAAACTGGGCTTTTTCTTCAGCGACCACCATCGCTGGTTGCTCCAGCACATCCAGAAACGCCTGCGCAACCACGCCGACGCAGAGGACACAGCCGCCGAAACGTTCTGCCAGATGCTCGGCGCACGGGTCGACCCGGACAGCATTCAGCAGCCTCGCGCCTACCTCACAGTCATCGCCCGTCGGCTGATCTTCGACCGCCATCGCCGTCGCCAGCTCGAGCAGGCCTACCTGGAACACCTGGCGCGGTTGCCTGAGGCCGTAGCGCCATCGGCCGAGGAGCAACTGCTGCTGATCGAGGCCCTGGTGAGCATCGATGAGGCACTGGACGGCTTGCCGGCAGTCGTGAAAGCCACCTTCCTCTACAGCCAGCTCGACGGCATGCACTACGCCGACATCGCGGCAAAGCTGCAGATCAGCGAACGCTCTGTCAGCCGCTACATGAAACAGGCGCTGCGCCAATGTTACCTGTGCGAGGTGCAGGCATGAGCAGACCTGCCCTGGACCGGGTCAGCGAGCAAGCCATCGACTGGATGGTCGAGCTCAGGGCCGCTACGCCTGACCCGGCGCTGCTGCAACGAGTCAGGTTGTGGCTGCAGCAAGACCCCGCTCACCAACAAGCCTGGAACCGCCTGGAGCAACGCCTTGGCCATCCGTTCGCCGCGCTGCTCGCCCTGGATCAACGTGCCCCTGGCCAAGCAGCAGAGGCACGCCGATTGCTGATGCAGCCTACTCGCTCACGGCGTGACGTACTTGGCGCCATGGCCAGTCTGGGGCTGTTCGGCGCGGCGCTGTGGGGTGGATGGCGCAGCGACACCACCCAAGACTGGCTGGCCGATTTGCACACGGGCAGTGGCGAGCGGCGCAGTTTTACCTTGGCAGACGGCAGCCGCCTGAGCCTGAACAGTGCCAGTGCGGTCGACGTGCAGTTCGATGCCGGGCAGCGGCTTCTGGTGCTGCGTCACGGCGAGTTGCTGATCCAGGTTGCGCGCGATCCGCTGCGCCCCTTGCGCGTGCGCACCGCGCAAGGGCAAGTGCAGGCGTTGGGGACGCGGTTTCTGGTCAGCCAGGAGCAGGACGCCACACGGGTCGTGGTGCTGCAGCACAGCGTCCGCGCCAGTCTCGCCGATGGGCAGTGGGCGGAGCTGCAGCAAGGGCAGGCTGCCCTGCTACGGAACAACACCATCGAGCGGCTGACAGGCGAGCAACAGCAACGAGCTGCATGGCTGGAGGGCCGCCTGGAGGTCCTCGACCAGCCTCTGCATGTGGTGGTCGACGCGCTGCGCCCCTACCAGCGCGGCTACATCCGGCTCGCCCCCGCGGCACGCGATCTGCGAGTGCAGGGCGTATTTCCTCTGGACCAGCCACAGCAGGCGTTCAAGGCGTTGGCCGAGGCCCTGCCAATCAGCGTGGAGCGCTATGGCCCGTGGCTGATGTTGATCGACCTGAAACCCGCTTGATCAAAATATTTATCAAAATCATTCGCAATCGTGGCAAGTTTTCTTTGCTCATCCCACATACCTCCTGACAGCCACTTCATTCGGGAGTAATCCGTGTACAACCCCTTGCCCCGCGCCCTGCCCCTGGTCGCTGCCCTGGCCAGCTTCAACGTGCTTGCCCAGGCGCAAACCCAAGTGTTCGACCTGCCACCCGCCAGCCTGGCTCACACGCTCAACCGCATCGCCAGCCAGAGCGGCCACATCATCGCGCTGGAGCCAGCACTGGTGCGCGGCAAGCAGGCACCTGCCGTGGTCGGCCAGATGAGTGCCGAGCAGGCCATGCAAGCTGCGCTGGCCGGTAGCGGCTTGCAGTTGCGGGTTTCCGCCGAGGGCCATTTCAGTGTGGCTCCCGGCAACCTGGGCAGCGACGTCATGGAGCTGGGCAGCACCAGCATCACCGACAACTATGTGGACGCAACCAGCGAAGGCACCGGGTCCTATGCCGCCCGCGCGGTGACCCTGGGCAAAGGCACGCACACCCTCAAGGAGATTCCCCAGTCGGTCACCGTCATCACGCGCAAGCAACTGGATGACCAGGGCATCACCGACTTGCAGGACGCGCTTAACCACACCACGGGCATTGTCGGCGCGCAGGGCATTGGCCCTGGCGTGGTCGTGACCTCGCGTGGTTTTCAGATTGATGACTGGCAATACGACGGTGTGCCCATCCCGCGAAACAACTATTCGCTGGGCAACTGGGCCACCCAGGACCTGGTGTTCTTCGACCGGGTTGAAGTGCTGCGCGGTGCTTCAGGCCTGTTGCAAGGCACCGGCAGCCCAGGTGGCGCAATCAACCTGGTGCGCAAGCGTGGCCAAACGGCGCCGACCGTTACGCTGACAGGCAAAGCTGGCTCCTGGGACCACTATGGCCTGCAGCTGGATGCCGGCGGCCCGCTGACGACCGACGGCCGTGTGCGCGGGCGGCTTGTCGCTGACGAAGACCAAAGCGACAGCTTCATCGACTATGTCTGGAGCAAAAGCCATTCGTTGTATGGCGCCCTGGACATCGACCTGAACGACGCGACCACGGTGGGCGGCGGTATCAGCTACAACCGCCAGCAGTCCCGGCCGATGCTGCGCGGCCTCCCACGCTACGCCAGTGGCAAACCGGTCGACCTGCCGCGTTCGACTTACACCGGCGCCCGCTGGAGCCGCGCAGAAACCGACGTCACCACGTACTACCTGGACCTTGAACACCGCTTCAACGATGACTGGACCTTCAAGGCCGCAGCCGTGCGCATGGATGAAACCAACACATCCACCCACCAGCGCGTGCAGAGCACCCGCCAGGGCGTTGCGCCTGACGGCAGCGGCATCACCTACGCCGACTGGCTCACCGATTTTCACTCGACCAAGCTGGGCCTGGACATGAACGTGGTGGGCCACTTCGATACCGGCCCACTGGCCCATGAAATCACCGTGGGCGGCAACTACTCGAAGCTGACTTCGGATGACGCCTACTGGCGCAATTTCGATGCCGGCGGCAACATCTTCGACATCGACCATGACCGCCCGGAACCCAGCCGCGACAGCGTCTTCGAGGGCGAACTGGCACGTGCCAACAGGGCCAGCTACGACATCCGCCAGAAAGGCCTGTACGGCGCCTGGCGCGTCAAACCCACCCAGGACCTGACGTTGGTCCTTGGCTCGCGCGTTAGCTGGTTCGACTACAGCTGGGACTCGATCGACTTCGACAGCCTGACCGACCCCGGTACCCGCTACCCGACCAGCCGCATGACCGAAACGGGCCAAGTCACCCCTTATGCAGGCTTTATCTACGACTTGACCCGCGAATGGGCATGGTACGCCAGCTACACCGACGTGTTCGTACCGCAAACCGAACGCGCCGTGGGCAATACGCCGCTCAAACCGGTGATCGGCAGCAACTACGAAACGGGACTCAAGGGCGAACTGCTCGACGGCCGGGTCAACGCCTCGATCGCATTGTTCCGCTACGACCAGGAAAACCGCGCCGTCACCGACGTAGCATCCGGCTTCGCCTGCGATGACTGGTACTGCTCCACCGCAGCGGGCAAGGTGCGCAGCCAAGGCGTCGAAGCCGAAATCAGCGGCGAAGTGCTGAGTGGCCTGCAACTGTTCGCAGGCTACACCTACAACACCACCAAGTTCCTCGATGACCCTGACGACAAAGGCCGCACCTTCAGCCAGTGGACACCCAAGCACATGCTGCGTGCATGGGCCGATTACACCCTGCCACTGGACGGCCAGCGCTGGAGCACCGGCCTGGGCTTCACCACCCAGAGCCACACCCTCGGCTACGAGCGTACCTACACCGTGCCTGGCTATACCGTCTGGAGCGCACGCCTGGCCTACCAGCTAACCCCCGACCTGAACCTTGCCGTCAACGCCGACAACCTGTTCGACAAGAAGTACTGGGTTGCAGGCTTCAACCAGCTCAATGGCAGCAACAACTATGGCGAGCCACGCAACTTCATGCTGACGGTCAAGTACACCCCGCAACTCTGACCGCGGGTCAATCTGCCAGCGGCCACTGCGCCAAGGGCCGGTAAGCGCCCTTGCGCGACTCGTAGAGCGTGAAATGGCGAGCCGCGAGGTAGAACTCCGGCGCGCAGCTGGCCTCGGGTGGTTGCCCGCGGTAATCCCTGGACAAGGTCAAGTGTGGCCGATACTCACGGTTGGCCACCTCCACCCCCAACGGCAGCAGTGCCTGCTGCAAGCCGTACACCAGTTGCAACAGGGCTGGCGGTGTCTGCTGTGGCTCCAGCACCAGCGCGCCGGCCCGCTGCCACACCTGCAAGCGGTCAAGCAAAAGCAGCGGTGCCATGGCCGGCAGCGCCAGTTGATCGATTGCCGCACAGATCGCAGGCACCTGCGCGGTATCTACATCGCCGAGGAACAACAGCGTGACGTGGAAGTTGGCCGCTGGCACCGGTTTGCCGCTGCGCAGGGCCAGCCCACGCCGCCACTGGGCCAAGGCCCGGCGCTGGGCATCGCTGACCGGCAAGGCGAAAAACAGCCGTTTGAACGGGCTACCGCTGGGGCGTATATCCTGAACCATACCAACTCCATGACGTGAAACGTTTGCGCAAGACTGTAGGGCATTACACCAATGTCGCCCCGGCGTTTCGTAACAATAAGTACAAACTACCCCCATGATTGTTTATGCTGGCGGGCTTATGCCATGGCGCATGGCCATTTTTCGACAAGTAAACGTCCATGAAAATTGCACTCGTACTTATCTTCGCCCTCTCGATTGCCTACGTGCACCTGCGCGGTCGGGTTCGCCACAAGTTGACCCGCCAGCTGGGCGACCACTCCAGCTTCCTGGCCCCGGTCAACAGTTTCCTGTACCTGTTTTCCAAGCTCCCGGCCAAGCCTTACTTGCCGGTCGAAGCCTTCCCCGAACTGAAGCCGCTGCAGGACCACTGGCAGGAAATCCGCGAGGAAGGCCGCCAGTTGCTGCACGTGGGCGAAATCAAGAAGTCCGACAATTACGATGACGTCGGTTTCAATTCGTTCTTCAAGACCGGGTGGAAGCGCTTCTACCTGAAGTGGTATGGCGAAAGCCACCCATCGGCGATGGCCCTGTGCCCCCGCACCACCGAGCTGCTGCAAAGCATCGGCACGGTCAAGGCCGCCATGTTCGCCACCCTGCCACCGGGCGCCAAGCTGGTGCGCCACCGTGACCCGTATGCCGGCTCGTACCGCTATCACCTGGGCCTGGACACGCCCAACGACGACGGTTGTTACATCGACGTGGATGGCGAGAAGTATTCGTGGCGCGATGGCGAGGGTGTGATCTTCGACGAAACCTACATCCACTATGCGGCAAACACCACCGAGCACAACCGCATCATCCTGTTCTGTGACGTCGAGCGCCCGCTCAAGTACCGCTGGGCAACTGCGTTCAACCGCTGGTTCAGCCGCAACGTCATGGCCGCTGCCGCCGCGCCTAACGGTGACGGCGACAAGACCGGCGGTATCAACCGCTTGTTCACCCGCATCTACAAGATTCGTGAACGCGGCAAGGCGCTGAAGAAGCGCAACCGCATGCGCTACTACCTGGAAAAGTGGGCAGTGGTTGCGGCGCTGGTGCTGGTGTTCATCTACATCTGAATGCTCAGCGCGCTCCCGTCTGTAGGAGCAGCCTTGCGCTGCGAAGAGGCCATTGCAGCTGAAGAAAATCTTTAGCCTTACTGGCCTCTTCGCAGCGCAAGGCTGCTCCTGCAAGGTGCTGCGGCGCATGAGTGATGGTGAAAGACAGTTGCCCTCACAAGTACTGCTGCACACCCACCAAAGTACAAGCCTCGCTCTCGCCACTCTTCGACTAGCCTGAAAGCTCCACTCGCAACCACCCCAAGGTGAAGACGATGAGCATGATGGACTGGGACGCCTACCGTAAGCAGTTGATGGCCGGCATCGGCGATCTCAAGCAACTCTCCCCGGACACCGTGGCCGGATACATGACCGCCAGTGGCGCGGGAGCCAAGACCAACCACCTCGACGCCAAGACGCGTGAGCTGATCTCACTGGCCGTGGCCGTGACCACCCGTTGCGACGGCTGCATCGCCGTGCATTCGCAGCAGGCGGTCAAGCACGGTGCCACCCGCGAGGAAATTGCCGAAGCCCTCGGCGTGGCGGTGGCGATGAACGCCGGTGCGGCGCTGGTGTACTCGGCGCGGGCCATGGATGCGGTGGGCAAAGCCAACGGCTAGGTACAAACGGCGTCGTCGCCCTTGCGCGACGGCGCCGCGCCCCACAGACTTGGCGGCCCAGCCCTTGCAGGAACCCGCATGATCCACATTCGCCCCATGACAGCCGAAGACTTCGAGCGCTTCTGGCCCACCTTCCAGGCCATCGTCCAGGCCTGTGAAACCTACGCATTCGACCCAGCCCTGAGCTTCGACCAGGCACGCCAGCTGTGGCTGGAGCTGCCATTGCACACGCTGCTGGCCGAAGAGGATGGCGAGCTGCTGGGTTCTTATTACCTGAAGGCCAATGCCGCCGGGCCTGGCGGGCACGTGGGCAACTGCGGCTACATGGTGTGCGAACAGGCACGTGGCCGGGGCGTGGCGCGCCTGATGTGCGAGCACTCGCAGAAGCTGGCACGCCAAGAGGGCTTTCTGGCCTTGCAGTTCAACTCGGTAGTGGCCAGCAATGAAGTCGCGGTGGCACTGTGGCACAAGCTGGGCTTCGAAACGGTCGGGCGCTTGCCCAAGGCTTATCGCCATGCCCGCCTGGGGCTGGTGGACTGCCTGGTGATGTACAAGTGGCTGGCGGATGAGCCGGTGGTGGAGAAGCCGCCACTGCTGATCGGACGCAAGAATATCGAGGCACGGGTGTCACGGCGTCGCGGGCGCTGATCTTTTCTCGCAGGTTAGTCCTCTTCGCGGGTGAACCCGCGAAGAGGTCGGGCATGCTAAACGCTCAGTTTCAGAAGGCCAGGCCCACCTTCACCCCAAACTCGTCACGCTTGAGCTTGGTGTTGTCTGCTGCTGGAGAGTCTTCATCCAGCTTGTATTCGGTGCGGGTGTAATAAACCCCCGCCTGCACCGGCATACCGCCCTGCTGGTTCATCAGCAACGTCACTTCGGCATACGGGTTGGTGCGGTCTTTCAGGTCGACCGTGTCGCTACCAAAGTCGTCAACCTTCAGCCGCGCGCGGCCGTCCAGGGTGTGGCGTGCCCCAACTTCCACGCGCAAGGTCGAGGCGTCGAACTGATGGTTGTAGCCCAATGCCGCCTTGGCGAAGGGCGATTTCACGGTGAGCTTGGTATCGAGGTCGTTGATTTCCGGCTCGAAGCGCGACCAGCTGTAACCGCCGCCCACGGTCACGTCGACAAAGTTGCGAGCGTCCAGCGCCGCACGCCAGCCAAGGTCAAGGTCGGCCTGGGCCTCCTTGAGCTTGTTGTCGTTCTTCTTGCCGAATTTGGCTTCGGCGCCGAGCTGGTAGATGAACCCGGATTCGGCTGTCAGCTTGTTGCCGAAGGTGGCGAACACGCCGCCTTGGCCCATGTGTTCCTTGTCGCTTTCACTGCCACCTTCGAACTTGAACTTGTCGTAGGCGCCCTGCAGCCCGATGGTGAACAGCGGGTCAGTGCTGGGTGCGGCGGTGGCGGCCAGCGGTGCGGCGATCAGGGCGAGCAGGCAGGTGTGGCGCAACAGATGACGAGCAGGCATGCGTAAAGTCTCCATGACTTGATAACGAAAGACGAACGTGCGGTTCGAGACAAACGCCAGCTGAAAAGTTCGAAAAAAAGTCATTAAAAGCGCGCAACCTCGTGTTTTATCGCAGTATTCATGGCACGCCAACATTTGACGCCCCAGCATTTCAGTGGTCATATGCGCGCCAGTTTCAGGTGCCCTTCGCCGCCGCGCGCAGGGTGAAACGGGAAGCCGGTGCGTCGTGGTACCCACGACAAGTCCGGCGCTGCCCCCGCAACGGTAAGCGAGCGACCCCTTCGAGATACCACTGTGCACATGCATGGGAAGGTGAAGGTGTCATGCCCCTCGCAAGCCCGGAGACCGGCCTGGAGCGTCACTTGGCAACCCGCGGTGGGCGGGCGCAGGCCGGAATCCGTGCGCGCGCCTGCCTGCATGGTTCGCCTTTGCGTGTTTTCCACCGGGATCCATTCATTCCTGCAGCAGTGGAACGACATGTCCCGTAAGTTCAAGCTTCACCCCCTGGCGGCCTGCCTGGCCGTCGCCCTGCCGGTCCTGGCCGATGACCGTGACCCGCAGCCCCTGGCCTTGCCCTCCACGGCCATCACCGACATCCTCGACAGCCGCGCGATCGACCTGGCCACGCCAACCCCGGCAGGCTCGCGCCTTGGCCTCAGCGCCCTGGAAACACCGGCCAGCACCAGCAGCATCAGCGCCGAGCAGATCCAGCAGCGCAACAACCTCACCGTGCAGGATGCGGTAACGCGGTCGCCGGGCATCACCTTCGTCGGCTCACCGGGCGACGGCGGCACCGGCCTGTCCGCCCGCGGCTTTGCCGGCCACAGCTCGGTGATGACCCTGTTCGACGGCGCCCGCCTCTACACCGGTGCCGGCACCCAGACGTTCCCTGTCGACCCGTGGATGGTCGAACGCATCGATGTGATTCGCGGCCCGGCTTCGGTACTGCATGGCGAAGGCGCCACCGGCGCGGTGATCAACGTGATCCCGAAAAAACCGTTTGCCGGTGAGGTGCGCAACCACCTGCGCCTGGGCTACGGCTCGTGGGACCGCCAGCAGCTGGGCCTGGACAGCGGCGGCAGCCTCAGCGAGCGCCTGAGCTATCGCCTCACCCTCAACCAGCAGGCCGGCAACGGCTGGGTCGACCGCACCACTTCGCGCAGCCTGGCCCTGAGTGCCGCGCTGCGTTTCGATGCCAGTGACGACCTCAGCTTCACCCTTGCTCACGACCGTGGCGATGCAGAGCCTGCCAACTACTATGGCACCCCGCTGATCGACGGGCACTACCGCAGCAGCCTGCGCAAGAAAAACTACAACGTGCAGAACGACGTGCAGCACTACGTCGATGAGTGGACCCGGCTGACCACCGACTGGACGTTGAACGACCACATCAGCGCCAGCAACCAGCTGTACTACATCAAGAGCCGCCGCCACTGGCGCAACGCCGAAGACTACGGCTGGGACGCCGAGCGCCAGCAATTGCAGCGCGGCAGCTACCTGGAAATCAAGCACAACCAGGAACAGTTCGGCGACCGCCAGACCTTCACCTTTGACCACAGCGTGTTCGGCCTGGCCAGCAAGACCGTGATCGGCGCGGAATACAACAAGGTCCGCTTCAACGTCGACAGCAATGCGCCCTACAACGATGTGGGCGGCGACTACATCGACCCGTGGCAACCAGAACCGGGCTGGTTCCACAGCGCCTCGCCGCTGCGCCCGCAAACCTTGTCCAGCACCCAAACCTTCGCCCTGTTCGCCGAGAACCGCCTGCAGCTGAGCGACCGGCTGTCGCTGGTCACCGGCGTGCGCCGCGACCAGAACCACATCGACCGCACCAACCTGACCAACGACAGCCGCAGCGACCGCAGCCTGCAAGGTGGCAACTGGCGCGCCGGGCTGGTGTTCGCCGTCAACGACGACCTGTCGCTGTACGGGCAGTACTCCACTAGCCAGGAGGGGGTCAACAACCTCATCAGCCTCAGCCCCACCCAGATGCACTATGACCTGACCGAGGCGAAGCAGACCGAGGTAGGCCTCAAGCAGCGCTTCTGGGACGGCCGTGGCGAATGGACGCTTGCCGCCTACCACATCGTCAAGAAGAAACTGCTGGTGGACGACCCGATCACCCACGAAAAGCAGCAGGCTGGGCAGCAGGCGTCCGATGGACTTGAGGCCACCCTGGAACTGGCCCTGGCGCATCAGTGGCAGGTGTCGGCCAACGCGTCGCTGGTGCGCGCCACGTATGACGACTTCGACGAGATGGTCGGCGGCGTGGCGCAGGACCGTGCTGGCAACCGGCCGGCCAACGTGCCACGGCGTACCGCCAACCTGTGGTTGAGCAAAGGCTTCGGCCAGCAGGTAGAGGCCGGCATTGGTGCGCGCTACGTAGATGAGCGTTATGCCGATACCGCCAATACCCAGAGCGCCCCCGGGTACACCGTGGTCGATGCCAACATCGCCTGGCAGGTGCTGCCGGATGTGAAGTTGGGCTTGCAGTTGAACAACCTGTTTGATCGTGAGTATGTGCAGTCGGCCTTCAGTGGGCAGCAGTGGTTGATGGGGATGCCGCGGTCGTACTTTGCGACGGTGGATTACACCTTCTGAACTGGGTTGCCTGTAACGGCCTCTTCGCAGCACAAGGCTGCTCCTACAAGTCACCACCGACCGGTAGGAGCAGCCTAGCGCTGCGAAGAGGCCGGCCCAGGCAACACAAAAACTCTACCAACCTCTCATAAATTAGTTATAAGATAACGTTTCACATGACATTCATTCCTATCAGCGACCCTCCATGACAAGCGCCAGCGCCACGCCCTCCCTGATCACCCAGCGCCTGCAGAGCATCGATGCCCTGCGCGGCTTGGTGATTCTGTTCATGCTTCTGGACCATGTCCGCGAAACGTTCTTCCTGCACCGACAGGTCAGCGACCCGATGACCATCGACGCCACAGAGCCTTCGCTGTTCTTCAGCCGCACCCTGGCCCACCTGTGCGCGCCAGTGTTCGTCCTGCTGACCGGCCTGTCGGCCTGGCTGTATGGCGAAAAACACCAGGGCCGTGGCGATGTCTCGGCGTTTCTGTTCAAGCGCGGGTTGTTCCTGGTGGTGCTGGAGTTCACTCTGGTCAACTTCGCCTGGACCTTCCAACTGCCCCCCAGCGTCATCTACCTGCAAGTCATCTGGGCCATCGGCGTCAGCATGATCGCCCTGTCGCTGCTGGTATGGCTGCCACGTGCGGCCCTGCTCGCCCTGGGCGCAGTCATCATTGCCGGTCACAACCTGCTCGACGGCCTGCACTTTGGCGTGGAGTCCGCCCTGCACGTGCCATGGGCCATCCTGCACGACCGTGGCTGGCTTGAATTCTCCGAAAACCTGCGCCTGCGCACGTCTTACCCGGTGCTGCCATGGATCGGCGTCATCGCCCTGGGCTATGGCCTGGGCCCCTGGTTCGCCCGTGGCAGCACAGCCGGCCAACGCCAGCAGCGCCTGCTGCTGGCTGGGCTGACTGCGTTGCTGGGCTTTGTCCTGTTGCGCCTGTTCAACGGCTATGGCGAGGCGCCGTGGAGCGGTTACCCGACCCTCACCCAAACCGTGATGAGCTTCTTCAACATCACCAAATACCCGCCGTCACTGCTGTTCCTGGCCCTGACCCTGGGCTGCGGCCTGCTGTTGCTGCGCGCCTTCGAGCGCGCCGGCCAGGCCCGGTGGATCAGCGCGCTGGCAGTGTTTGGCGCAGCACCGATGTTCTTCTACCTGTTGCACCTGTACGTGCTGAAACTGCTGTACCTGGCCTGCGTGGCGCTGTTCGGCCTCAATCATGGCGACTATTTCGGCTTCGACGGCATCACGGCGGTGTGGCTGGGCGCAGCGGCGCTGGCGGTTTCGCTGTACCTGCCGGTGCGCGGGTTCGCCCGCCTGAAAGCGCGCCGCCGCGACATCACCTGGCTGAAGTACTTCTGAAAAGCGTTTTCACCCGGCGGCGCGATGGTCTACCATGCGGGCCGCCGGTTTCCACCACGGAATTAATAGGGAATCCCAGGGCCGTCAATACGGGCCAAACGGAACTGCCCCCGCAACTGTAGGTGCCGAGCCTGCTCCATCGATGCCACTGGGCCACGCGCCCGGGAAGGCCGGAGCCGGGCCATGACGCACCAGTCAGGAGACCTGCCGGCCTACATTTACCAACCGGCGGGGTGTCCGGGATTGGCCATCAGTGTTGCCCCTGCCATCAGCGGGGCTCGGCGATGCCTGTCCGTGCGTTCCTCACCCGAACTGTCCGATAGGAGATCGCCCAGCATGCTGCCCCGTTTCGCCACCCTGCTCGCCGGCCTTGGCCTCACTGGCCTGGCCCAGGCCGCTGCCACCCACTACCCGCTGACGGTCGAGAACTGCGGCAAACCGCAAACCTTCGCCCAGGCGCCGCAGCGCGCCGTCACCATCGGCCAGGCAGGCACCGAGATGCTCTACGCACTCGGGCTTGGCGACAAGCTGGCGGGCACCTCGCTGTGGTTCAACAACGTGCTGCCCGAGTACCAGGCGCAGAACGACAAGGTGCCGCGCCTGGCCGACAATGACCCCAGCTTCGAGGCCGTGGTCGGCAAGCGCCCGCAACTGGTGACGGTGCAGTTCGAATGGATGGTCGGCGCCCAGGGTGTGGTCGGCACCCGCGAGCAGTTCGATGAACTGAAGATCCCCACCTACCTGCTGCCTTCGGACTGCGAAGGCAAGGACAACCTGGTCGGCGCCGACGGCACCCGCCTGCAGGCGTTTCAGGTCAGCAGCATCTACAAGAGCGTCAGCCAGCTGGCCGAGATCTTTGATGTGCAGGACCGAGGCACTGCGTTGAACGCCGAGCTGAAAGGCCGCCTGGACAGCGCCAAGGCACAACTGGCCGGCAAGGACCTGTCCACCACTTCGGCACTGTTCTGGTTCTCCAGCGCCGACCTCGACATCGACCCTTACGTGGCGGGCCGTCAAGGGGTCGCTGACTTCATGCTGCGCACGTTGGGCGTGCGAAATGTGGTCGAGTCCACCGAGGAGTGGCCGACCGTAGGCTGGGAAACCCTGGCCAAGGCCAACCCCACCTGGCTGATCATCGCTCGCATGGACCGCCGCCGCTTCCCCGCCGACGACTACCAGAAAAAGCTGGAATTCCTGCGCAACGACCCGGTAACCCGCAACATGGACGCGGTGAAGCACAACCGCATCATCGTCCTCGACGCCGACGCCATGCAGGCCGGCATCCGCCTGTTCCGTGGCCTGCAAACCTTGTCGGCAGCCTTCGCCAGCGGTAAAGCGGCCCAGTGATGATTCGCCTGTTACCCTGCATCGCAATCGCCTTGGCGGCACTGTTGGCCGCCTTGCTGGCCGGCACTGCCATCGGTGAGACCAACCTGTCACCCAGCGTGGTCGGCCAGGTGCTGGCCAACCACCTGTGGCAGGCCGGCTACCCGGTTGACCCGATCGACGCCGGCATCGTCTGGAATTACCGCCTGACCCGTACCCTGGTCGCGGCAGCCTGCGGTGCCGGCCTGGCCACCTGCGGTGTGGTTCTCCAGGCGCTGCTGCGCAACCCGCTGGCCGAGCCGTACCTGCTGGGCTTGTCGGCCGGCGCCTCGACCGGTGCAGTGCTGGTCGGCCTGCTGGGCCTCGGTAGCCTGGCGCTGAGCATGTCCGGTGGCGCCTTCATCGGTGCGTTGGCTGCGTTCGCCCTGGTGCTGCTACTGGCCCGCGCGGCCGGCCCAGGCAGCAACAACGCGCAGGTAATCCTCGCCGGCATCGCCGGCTCGCAACTGTTCACCGCCCTCACCGCTTTTCTCATCACCAAGTCGGCCACCGCCGAACAGGCACGCGGCATCCTGTTCTGGCTACTGGGCAATCTCAGCGGCGTGCGTTGGCCTTCCGTGTGGCTGGCTGTGCCGGTGGCGCTGTTCGGCCTGGTGGTGTGCCTGTTGCACCGCCGCGCGCTGGACGCCTTCACCTTCGGCGCCGATTCGGCTGCATCGCTGGGCATCCCGGTGCGGCGCACCCAGTTACTGCTGATCAGTTGCACGGCACTGGTCACGGCGGTGATGGTGTCCATCGTCGGCGCCATCGGCTTTGTCGGGCTGGTAATCCCGCATGCCCTGCGCCTGCTGCTCGGCCCCGGGCACAGCCGCCTGTTGCCCGCCAGCGCACTGGGCGGCGCACTGTTCCTGATTGCCGCCGACGTACTTTCGCGCACCTTGATTACAGGCCAGGTGATTCCCGTGGGCGTGGTAACCGCACTGATCGGTGCACCGGTGTTCGCGTTGATTCTGGTCAGCCGCCGAGGGCACTCATGACGGTCATGATCGCTGCACAGCTTGCGCCACTGAGCTGCCAGGGCCTGGGGCTGCAACTGGCCGGCAATACCGTGCTGCGCGATATCGACCTGCACGTTGTGGCAGGTGAAACCCTGGGCATTGTCGGCCCCAACGGCTCCGGCAAATCCTCACTGCTCAAGCTGCTGGCCGGGCTGCGCAAGCCGGCCAGCGGCAGCGTGCAACTGCTGGGCGAACCGCTGGCACAGCTGCCCCGCCGCCGTGTTGCACAGGCCCTGGCGCTGGTTGAGCAACAGGCTGACACCCTCGATGCGATCAGTGTGTTCGATGCCGTTGCCCTGGGCCGTACGCCTTGGTTGTCGGCACTGGCACCGTTCTCTGGAGAGGACCGTGCCATCGTCGAGCAGGCCCTGGCTGACCTCGACGCCCTGCACCTGCGCACACGCCTGTGGGGTTCGCTGTCGGGTGGCGAGCGCCAGCGCGTGCACATCGCCCGCGCCTTGGCGCAACGGCCACAGGTACTGTTGCTGGACGAGCCGACCAACCACCTGGACATTCAGCACCAGCTAAGCCTGCTGCAGCAGGTTCAAGCCTTGCCGGTGACCACGCTGGTGGCCTTGCACGACCTCAACCAGGCACTCACCTGCGACCGCGTCGCGGTGCTGGACAACGGCCGCCTGGTCGCCCTCGGCAAACCGTTCGAAGTCCTCACGCCAGAGCGCCTGCTGTGCACCTTCGGCGTGCATGCACGTTACCTCACCGATCCCTTCGATGGCGCCCGCATCCTGCGTTTTCGCGCCCCCTGAACCAGGAAGTTCTACTGATGCTGTTGCGCCCTGTCGCCCTGCTGCTTGCCAGCGCCCTGCTTGCCCCCGCCGCACTGGCCGAGGTGCATGAAGTGAAAATGCTCAACCGCGGCAGCGAGGGCGCCATGGTGTACGAGCCGGACCACCTGCGCATTGCCCCCGGCGACACGGTGCGCTTTCTGCCCACCCAGAGCGGGCACAATGCAGCCAGCGTGACCGGCCTGCTACCGACCGGGGCCGAGCCCTTCAAGAGCAAGTTGAACCAGCCGTTCGAGCAGACCTTCAGCGTGCCGGGCGTATACGGCATCCAATGCATTCCGCACCTGGCGATGGGCATGGTAATGCTGATCCAGGTGGGTGATGCGCCGGCTGCCGGATTGCCAGCCAGCCTGCCTGCACGGGCGCAAGCCCGCTTCGCGGCCCAGTTGCAGAAGCTTGAGGCCGCGCGATGAACCGGCTGTTGTTGGCGCTGCCGTTGCTGGGGTTGTCGACCTTTGCCCTGGCCGACGCCGCCCAGTCGCAAAGCAACGGTTTTGTCGAAGACAGCAGCTGGAACATGCTCAACCGCAGCGTATTCGACCAACGCGACTACAAGCACGGTGGGCGCAACAGTGCCGCGCGCAATGCCTACAAACCGCGCAGCGAACGTAATGGCAAGGCTGAGGAATGGGCCTACGGTTTGATGGGGACATTTCAGTCCGGCTTCACCCAAGGCCTGATCGGTATTGGCGTCGATGCCCATGCCTATCTGGGCGTGCAACTCGACAGTGGCGGCGGGCGGACGGGCAAAGCGCGCCTGCTGGGGGTGGATAACGATGGGCACCCGAAAAACGAATACAGCCGTGCAGGGGCAGCGCTGAAGTTGCGGGCGTCCAATACCGTGCTCTCCTATGGCGAGCAACGGGTCAAGACCCCGGTATTCAGCTCTTCCGACAGCCGCCTGCTGCCCGAGACCGCTACAGGGTTCTTCCTCACCAGCAACGAGTTCGACACGCTCAAGCTGCTGGCCGGGCACTTCAACGAAAGCACCGACCGCAATGCCTCCAGCCACGACCAGGGCTTCGTGGTGAACTACTCCAACGGCAAACAGGGCAACATTTTCGACCTGGCCGGCGTAGTGTGGAACCCCGGCGCAGCCTTCAGCGGCAGCCTGTACACCTCGCGCTACGAAGACAGCTGGAACCAGCACTACCTGGGCAGTACCCTCAGCCATGCGCTGGATGACCGACGCAGCATCAGCCTGGACCTCAACCTGTACCGCACCACAGACACTGGCAAGGCGCTGTCCGGGCGCATCGACAACACCACCTGGAGCCTGGTCTCGCGCTACAGCCAGGGGCCGCACGGTTTCAGCCTTGGCTGGCAGCAGGTCGACGGCAACACCCCGTTCGACTACGTGACGCGAGGGGCAATCTTCATTGCCAACGCCGTGCAGATGTCGGACTTCAACGCACCGAACGAGAAGTCCTGGCAGGCACGCTATGACCTGAACATGGGGGCCTATGGGGTGCCGGGGTTGAACCTGACGGCGTTATATGTGCGGGGGTTCGATATCGACGGCACGCATGTCGACCCCAATGGCGGGTATGCGTACCTGGGGTATGGCAAGGGTGGCAAGCATTGGGAGCGCGACCTGGAGGCGCGGTATGTGGTGCAGAGCGGCAAGGCCAAGGGGACGACGTTCTCGGTGAGGCATAACGTGCACCGTGGGAACACGGCGCAGGCTGAGCTGGACGGGGACCAGATACGGTTGGCGGTGGAGTGGCCGTTGTCCGGGGGGTTCTGATAGACCGAGTTGCCTGATGGAGCCTGGGGCTGCTTTGCAGCCCATCGCAACGCAAGGCCGCTCCTACAGGGATCGCGAAAAGCCCGGACTGCGCGACGCCTGTAGGAGCCACCCAGGCTCCATCATGCGAGCGAGCTACCCGCAGGCAACAACCCCCACTCCATCCGCTCCTGTTCATTCATCGCGACCAGCACCTCGGCCAACGCCCGTTCCAGCTCTGAACTGACGTTGCCAAAAACCTTGTAATTGGTCAGCAGATACCGCTTCACCACCCTCGGCCAACGGCGTTCCTTGTGCGCCGCATTGATGATGCCCTTGGCGTCATGGTAGGTCGCCCCCCGCCACAGTTCTATCAGCCTTTTTTCAAAATCCGCAAAGGTCCACCGGTCAATACGCTCTTCAAATTCGTCCAGCAGCTTGAGTTTGTACAGGGCCATGTATGGCATCGTGAGTCTCCCTCGGGTGCAGTGAGCAAGCCGTGCACAGGGGAAGGTAAGCAAGCCGGGCCGGTTTTGAAATGAACGCGTCGATGACGCCAAAAGCTCCGTTGTAGGCGATTTCCCACAGGTCAGGGCAATCGCAAGTGCATGTGCGTGGTCTGCCAGACCGGGTCTTGCTCCACATCCACCACCGCGAACCCTTGCCGCTCCCAGAACGCAATTGCACCCGGCAGAAACGGATGCGTATGCAAATACAGGCAGCCGATGCCTGCCTGCTCCGCCCGCTCGCGCAACGCGCCGAACAACGCGGCAGCCAGGCCATGCCGGCGGTAGGCCGGCAGCACGAACAGGCGTACCACTTCGACTACCCGCTCAGCGTGATAATCAAGCTGGGCAAAGCGGTGGTCATAGGGCACGTAGCCGATCACCGCGACCAGCCGCCCGTCATCACGGGCCTCAAGAAAGCATCCCGCGCCGTCCAGGTAGGTGTCGGCAAAATGCGCAAGGTCGTGCGGCAATGGCGCCTTCGCAAGCATCGGGAACATCTCGCGGCGAGCGTTATCGACAAACGCCACGACTTCGGCAATGGCGACGCGCGCCACAGGTTGCAGGGTCCAGTTCGGCATGGGGCTGCTGGCAGTGGTTGGAGGGCACGGTTCTACCTCAGCGCGCCGTTCAAGGCAAATCACAAAGCTCGTCGTGGCCAGGCGGACATCGGTATAATCGGCAGTCTTCACTGCCCGACCAGGCCACGCCATGCCTCGCTTCCAGAAGTTGCTGTTGCCCCTGCTGCTGACTGCCGCCCTCACCGCCTGCGACCAGAAGCCCTCCCGCGAAGATCAGATCCTCGCCCAGTTGCCGCTGCAGGATGCCTACACCCATAACATCGAGCGCATGGCCACGCTGCTGGGCCGCACTCACCCGCAGCTGTCGCAGGCCACCATCCAGGATGTACTGCGCAAGTACCTGACCGTCGAGGACCAGCGCCAGGACCTGTTCAGGCTGTACAGCGAAAAGAACTTCAGCGACGCCGAATTTGCCACCATCGTTGCCGCCACCCAGGACCCCGCCAAGGCCAGGGCGCTGGAAGACACCGAAGCCGGCAAGCGCCTGAGCGAAAAACTCACCGCGCTGATGCGCGAAACCGCCCGCGACGTCAAGGTGCAAGCGCTGGTGGAGCGGCGCATGCAGCAGGTGGAAGACGAGCTGAACGCACTGGACAGGCCTGGTTCCTGAACACGGCGCCCCATCCCCCCTAGCGCGAAAGGTCGTCGCTACTTTCAATCACCCGAGGTCAGGATTGCCACACGCCAAGCACGGATTGCGCCTGGATCTACGCACACTCATTCTGGTGCTCTGCGCCCTCACCGCCCTGGTCATGCTGTGCGCCAGCTATTTCGCCAGCTACCGGGTGCAGCGCCAGCTGCTGATCGACCACGCCCTGGAAGCAAACCGGGTGTATGCGATGAAGCTGGCCAGCATCACCGAAACCTTCATCGGCAACGCCCAGCAGCAGTTGGCCTTCAGCGCCGGCGTACAAGGCCGGCAGCTGGGCGATGCCGCTGCGCTGCTGGTGGAGACCGACCGTGTATTGAGCCAGAGCATGGCCTTCAACTCCACCTTCGTGATCGATGCCAACGGCGTGCTGCTGGCAGTATCCCCTGCCCCGCTACGGCACCTGGTCGGCAGCCACGTACAGTCGCCCGGCGCTCAGGAAGCATTGCAAGAACGCCGCCCGCTGGTTTCCACACCCTACCTTTCGGCGGCCGACAACCTGGTGGTGGCGCTGTCGCAACCCGTTTTCGACAGCAACGGTCGCTACATGGGGTATGTCGGTGGCAGCCTGTACCTGCGTGAACGCAACATCCTCAACAGCTTGCTGGGCGAACATTTCTACAAGGACGGTTCGTACCTGTATGTGGTCGACCGCAACCGCCGCCTGCTGTATCACCCCGATAGCGAACGGGTCGGCACAGTGGTGGAGGGCAATGCGCTGATCGACCAGCTGGCGACCCTAAACAACGGTACCCGGCAACTGACCAACAGCCAGGGTGTGGAAATGCTCGCCGGGTTTGCCACTGTGCCCAGCGCCGGCTGGGGGGTGGTGGCGCAGCAACCGCTGACGCAGACGGTGATGCCACTGAACCACCTGATCCTCAGCGTGGTGGGCACTTCTGCGCCCCTGGCGCTGGTGGGCTGCCTGCTGCTGTGGTGGCTGGCCATGACCATCGCCCGGCCGCTGTGGCAACTGGCTGCCGGTGCCCGAGCGATGGACCGTGCTGGCACCGCCGAGCGCTTGCATCGCGTGCGGGCCTGGTACTTCGAGGCAGCCGAACTCAAGCGCGCCCTGTTGATCGGGCTGAACCTGCTGCAGGAGCGCATCGGCCGGCTCAACCGCGACGCCCAGACCGACCCGCTGACCGGCCTGGGCAACCGCCGCAGCCTGGAATTCAGCCTGTCATTGCTGGAAGCCGAAGGCCGGGCCTTTGCCGCCATCGTGCTGGACATCGACCATTTCAAACAGGTCAATGACAACCATGGGCACGAGGTCGGCGACCAGGTACTGCGCCGCCTGGCAGAGCTGATGCGCCGCTGCTGCCGCGAGGGCGACCTGCTGTGCCGCACCGGCGGCGAGGAATTCTTGATGCTGCTGCCGGGGGCCAGCCTGGACGTGGCCGCCGTGGTGGCCGAGCGGCTGCGGGTCACGGTGCAGGATACGCCCGTGCAGCCGGTGGGCGCGGTGACGGTTTCGCTGGGGGTGGCACGCTGGGATGGCGAGGCTGGCAGCGGGCCCGTGGAAGCATTGAGCGAGGCGGACCGGGCGCTTTACCAGGCCAAGCAGGAGGGGCGTAACCGGGTAGCTATTGCCTGAACCGGCCTCTGCGCAGGTACAGCCAACGATGAAAGTGATTGTTGTAACAATCTTTGTCATAAAACTGTCGTGTTCCGGTCATAGGATTGACCTCAACCTGACATTTTCATTTCATGGATGAGCGTCTCATGCGTCGTGTGGTTTTCAATCAAAAAGGTGGCGTCGGCAAGTCCAGCATCGCCTGCAACCTCGCCGCTGCCAGTGCCGCCGAGGGGTATCGGACCTTGCTGGTCGACCTCGACCCGCAGGCCAATGCCACTTACTACCTGACCGGCCTGGTCAACGACGCCATTCCTGCCGGCATCGCCGATTTCTTCCGCCAGACCCTGTCACCGGTCACGGCGGCCGGCAAGAAGCACCGGGTGGCGATCACCGAAACCCGCTACAGCAACCTGCACCTGGTCACCGCCAGCCCCGACCTCAGCGACCTGCAAAGCAAGCTGGAGAGCAAGTTCAAGATCAACAAGCTGCGCAAGTTGCTAGTGGAACTGGGCGAGGATTACGAGCGGATCTACATCGACACCCCGCCGGCCCTCAATTTCTACACCTTCAGCGCGCTTGTTGCGGCAGAGCGCCTGCTGATCCCGTTCGACTGCGACAGCTTCTCGCGTCAGGCCCTGCACAGTGTCATGGCCGAGGTCGAGGAACTGCGCCAGGACCACAACCCGGCGTTGCAGGTAGAAGGTGTGGTGGTCAACCAGTTCGCCGGGCGCACCGCCCTGCACCAGACCCTGGTCGACCAGTTGTGCAGCGAAGGCCTGCCGGTGCTGCCGGTGTACCTGAGCAATTCGATCAAGATGCGTGAATCGCACCAGGCGTCAGTGCCGTTGGTGCACCTGGCGCCACGGCACAAGCTGGCGATGGAGTTTGTCGATTTGCTGGATGCGCTGGAGCGGGCGGCCTGACAGAACGGGGGGCGCTCTGCGCCCCGGAAACTTGCAGTAAAAGCACTACCCGACCGTTCATCAGGGTGGTAGATTCGCCGCCATGAAAACCACCCGGCACACTCGCACGCTGACTGCCTGGACGCTCTATGCCAGCGTCCTGTTCAGCCTGTTGCTGTGCGGCATGCACCATGGCCAGATGGGTGGCCTGCGCCTGGCCGGCCTTGAAGGCGGCTTCTGCTCGGTCAACAGCGAACACGGCGTGGCCATCGACCTGGACGGTGCCGGCGGTGACCAGCACATGGCCCAGCTCGACTGCCCGGTGTGCTCCTCGTTTGGCCTGGCCGTACCGCTCAGCAGCGGCGGCTGGTCGTTCACACCGGCGCAAGTCGTGGCCACCTCGCCCATCGTGGTGCGCAGCTGGGCACAACCGCCGCCGCGCTACCAACGCCCCGCCCTCAACCCCCGCGCCTCCCCCGCCGTCTCCCCCGCAGCCGTACTTCATTTCGCCTGACTTCAGCCGGGCGCGCCTTTGCGCGCGTTCGCCGTCAGCCATGACCTTTGCGTGGAAGACACACAAACATGCTTCGCAAGACCTCCCTGGTGCTCCTCATGGGCACCTGCAGCTTTGCCTGCGCTGAAACCGCCCCTGTCGAACTCGGCGCCACCACCATCGACGGCGAACGCGACGCCGCCAGCGGCGTGCAGCTGGACGAGCCGATCCGGACCGGTTCGCGCCTTGGCCTGACCGCGCGGGAAACGCCCGCCTCGGTCAGCGTCTCGGACCGCCGCCTGATCGAAGAACGCGGCGCCAAAGACAGCCAGGACGTGATCAACGCCATGACCGGTGTCAACGCCTCCGCCAACCCAGGCTTTGGCGGCTTCGTCGCCTATCGCGGCTTTACCCAGAACCAGGTCACCCAGTTGTACAACGGCATCAACCTGGGCTACAGCAGCGCCACACGGCCAGTGGACGCCTGGGTACTCGACCGCGTCGAGCTGATTGGTGGGCCATCTTCGTTCCTGCATGGCGCGGGCGCAGTGGGTGGTTCGATCAACTACATCACCAAGCTCGCCAGCCGCGACCAGCAGATCATTGACGGGCGTATCCGCTATGGCAGTTTCGACGACAGCGAGGTGGCATTCGGTATCAACCAGGCGCTGGCCAGCAACCCCGCCGATGCCCGCCATTTCGCGCGTCTGGACTTCAGCCGCGGGCATGGCAACGGCTTCGTCGACCGCAACGAACGGCACACCGACAGCCTGGCCTTTTCGCTGCTCAGCGACCTGGCACCCAACCTCACCCACACCCTGGCGCTGGAGTATCAGGAAGACCGCGAAGACAGCCCCTACTGGGGCTCACCGATCCTGCCCGGGCGCAGCACGATGAAGATCGACAACAGCCGCCGCTTCGAAAACTACAACGTAGCCGACGGCCGCTATGAGCAACGGGTGCGCTGGCTACGCTCGATCCTCGACTACCAGATTAGCGACAGCACCAGCGTGCAGAACACCCTGTACCACTACAACGCCCAGCGCGATTACCGCAACCTTGAACGCTACGCCTATACCAGCGATGGCAAGGTGCAGCGCAGCAGCCCTTACCTGCAGCGCCACGACCAGAACCTGCTGGGCGACCGCATCGAGCTGCGCCACGATAACCAGCTGCTCGGCCTGGCCAGCCAATGGTCGCTGGGGCTGGAGTACTCGCGCATGCGCCAGACCCTCTACCCCACCTCCAGCAGCTGGAGCGACGTGGTCGACGCCGAGCAGTTCGACCCCGGCAGCTTCGATGACATCCCCGGGGTGAATGCCGGCCTGACCAAGCAACGCCACCACGAGGTCATCAACCGCGCAGTGTTCGCCGAAAACCGCTTGCAGCTGACCGAGCGCCTGGCCCTGCTGACCGCCCTGCGCTACGACTACCTGGACATGGAAGTGACCAACTACGGCGCGGTAACGCCCACCTCGCCAGCCTATTTCGAACGACGCTGGGAACCGCTGTCCGGGCGCATCGGCCTGACCTATGCGTTGACACCTTCGGCCAGCGTGTACGTGCAGTACAGCTCTTCGGCCGATTTACCGGCCGGTTCGCTGGCAGCGGCGACCTACTCCAACGTCGGGCTGTTCGACCTGTCCAAGGGCGAGCAGTGGGAAGTGGGCAGCAAGTTCGACTTCCTCGACGGGCGCGGTGCGGCCACGCTGGCGCTGTACCAGATCGTGCGCAAGGACTTTGCCGTGCGCGACTCGAACGACGCCAACCTCACAGTCCAGGCCGGGCAGCAGACCTCACGCGGCGTCGAACTGTCCGGGCGCTTGCAGGTAACGCCGAAACTGCTGGCCGAGGCCAACTATGCCTATGTCGATGCGCAGTACGATGAGTTCAACGAGGCGGTCAACGGCAAATCGGTGTCACGCAAGGGTAATGCGCCGACCAACGTGCCGGCCAACGTCGCCAACCTGTGGCTGACCTACAGCCTGTCGCCGGCATGGTCGGTGGGCGCGGACGGGCGCTACGTGGGCTCGGTGTATGCCGACAACGCCAACAGCCTCAAGGCCCCGGCCTACACCCTGTTCGGCGCGTTCGCCCGCTACCGGCTGGATGAACACACCACGCTGACCGGGCGGGTGCGCAACCTGACCGATGAGGTATATGCCAAGCAGGCCTACAACAGCCAGTACTACATGGGGCCGCCGCGCACCTTCGAACTGGCACTGGACATGCGCTTCTAACCTTCAGCTCGGTTACCCACTCCCGGCAGCGGGCCCAACACCTGTAGGAGCAGCCTTGTGCTGCGAAGAGGCCGGAAGGGCTAAATATCACCTTGTGCTGCAATGGCCTCTTCGCAGCACAAGGCTGCTCCTACCGGGTGAGTGGTAGCTTGGGTGATGGTGGAAAATAGTCGGTCCCACATTTCTCCACAAAAACCACACACAGTCCTCACGCATTTCGCGTGATAATTTCTTGTCACCGCCGGCATGAGGGCCGGCTCAATCACATCAAGGAAGGTTCTGTGTTCAGATCGTTGTCTCCGGCACTCGTGGCTACCGCACTCATCGCCTTGGCGGGTTGCCAAAGCCGGCCTGCCTCCGAGGCGGACAAGCAGGCGCGCCAGACATTCGTCAGCGACATGCAACAAGCCCTGAAGCTGGGCATCGCGACAGCAGACACGGACAAGCAGATCGGCGTGGTCATGCTGGATGTCAAACTCGACCAGCATTCCACGCCCGTCAGTTGCAAAGCCAGCAAGGCACCGATCAAGTATGAAACCGTGCTGCCTGCCGACCTGCCCCGCTCGGACTTCAAGGCGTTGGCCAGCGTAGTCGAGGCGCAATGCTGGAAGACCATCTACCCCGTGGTGCCCAAGTCGCTGCGCGACGAAGACGGCACGGTGGAAGTAAGTGCGCCCCTGTTCGTGGTGCTGCCCGCTGCGGCCCAGGCGCCTGAAACGCCGCGGCGCAAAGCCAATGCACAACGTGAATTTTTCTGGCAGCACCTGTTCCGCGACCTGCCGGTGGACAGCATCGGCAGGGCCTCGCTCTACTATGATGCGAATGCGCAGGGCAAGGTCCAAGGCTGCCTGGTGCAGATCTATCCCCACCCGAACCGGCCGGATGACTTTCGTCTCGATGGCAAGCTGCAGGCCGAAGTTAACAGCCGCTGCATGGCGCTTGACCTGAGCAAGCTACCAGGCTTCAGCGCCGACGAGCACGGCCGGGCCAAGGGTTACAGTGAAATGGAATACGCCCCCTGGAAGGTGGGCCGGCTGTAAACCGCAACAGCGGTTGAATCAGGTATCCCGAGGTCGCCCTCGACAAAGCACCGGCCTGCGCCCGGTTATCTACTGGCAAGCACAACAATGATGGCGCGGCCCGACCGTGCCACTTTCATCATGGCTGCCAATGGAACCGGAGAGCACCCGCATGTCCGCACCTCATGAGGTATCCCCCGCCACCCTGCGCAGGGTGATCGCCGCCTCGGCCATCGGCAATTTCGTCGAATGGTTCGACTTCGCCGTGTATGGCTTTCTCGCCACACTGATCGCCAGCCAGTTCTTTGCCAGCGAAGACGCCAGCGTGGCTTTGCTCAAGACGTTCGCGGTGTTCGCCGTGGCCTTCGCCCTTCGCCCGCTGGGCGGCATCGTGTTCGGCGCGCTGGGCGACCGCCTGGGGCGCAAGCGCATCCTGTCGCTGACCATCCTCTTGATGGCAGGTTCCACCACCCTGATCGGCCTGCTGCCGACCTACGCCAGCATCGGCCTGGCAGCCCCCGCGCTGCTGACCCTGGCGCGCTGCTTGCAGGGGTTTTCTGCCGGTGGCGAGTACGCGGGGGCCTGCGCCTACCTGATGGAGCACGCGCCCAACGACAGGCGTGCCTTCTACGGCAGCTTCGTGCCGGTCTCGACCTTTTCCGCCTTCGCCTGCGCCGCCGTGATCGCCTATGGGCTGGAAGCCAGCCTGTCGGCCGAGGCGATGAATGCCTGGGGCTGGCGCGTTCCGTTCCTGATCGCCGCACCGCTGGGGTTGGTTGGCCTGTACCTGCGCTGGCGCATGGAAGAAACCCCGGCCTTTCGCGAAGCCGTCGCCCAAGGCAAGGAGCATGAGCATTCGCCGCTCAAACACACCCTGCGTCACCATGGCCGGGTCATTCGCAACCTGGGGGCTTTCATCTCGCTGACCGCGCTGTCGTTCTATATGTTCACCACCTACTTCGCCACGTACCTCCAACTGGTGGGCAACCTGACCCGCGCGCAGTCGCTGCTGGTAACCACCGTGGCGCTGCTGTTCGCCGCTGTCGGCTGCCCACTGGCCGGGGCATTCTCGGACCGGGTGGGGCGGCGCAAGACCATTGGCTTTACCTGCCTGTGGGTGATGATGTGCGTGTTCCCGGCGTACTGGCTGGCCAGCTCGGGCTCGATGTCCGGCGCACTGCTGGGGGTGATCCTGCTGGCGGTGGGGGCCTTGTGCAGTGGCGTGGTGACCGCAGCGCTGCTGTCGGAGAGCTTCCCCACCCGCACCCGCTATACCGCTTCGGCGATTACCTACAACGTGGCCTATACCCTTTTTGGCGGTACCGCGCCGCTGGTGGCGACCTGGCTGATCGGGCAGACCGGCAGCAGCCTGGCACCGGCGTTTTACCTGGTGGTGATTGCGCTGGTGGCGTTGGTGGGTGGGTTGGCGTTGCCGGAGACTTCGCGGATTTCGTTGCATGATGAGGTGGGCTCGGACGCTGTACGGGCTGGAGTCCGAAGTACCGTCTGAGATTTTTGGGGCTGCTTTGCAGCCCTTTCGCGGCACAAGGCCGCTCCTACAGGGACCGTGTCAGCCAGGGGATGACGCGGACCCTGTAGGAGCGGCCTTGTGCCGCGAAAGGGCCGCAAAGCGGCCCCGAGTTATCAGCCCTCCTGCGCCTCTTCGCGCCGGTACGCCCACTGATACAACGCCGGCAACACCAGCAACGTCAACGCGGTAGAAGACAAGATCCCGCCAATCACCACCGTCGCCAACGGCCGCTGCACCTCCGCCCCGGTCCCGGTCGCCAACGCCATCGGAATGAACCCCAGCGAAGCCACCAGCGCCGTCATCAGCACCGGCCGCAAGCGCGTCAGCGCGCCCTCCTCCACCGCCACCCGCAACGGGCGCCCTTCTTCGCGCAGGCTACGGATAAAGGCGATCATCACCAGCCCGTTCAGCACCGCCACCCCCGACAAGGCAATGAACCCCACGCCCGCTGAAATGGACAACGGAATATCCCGCAGCCACAGCGCCAGCACCCCGCCAGTCAGGGCAAACGGAATCCCGGTGAACACCAGCAGGCCGTCCCTGAGGTTGTTGAACATCATCAGCAGCAGTGCCATGACCAGCAGCAAGGCCACCGGCACCACCACCTGCAGGCGCTCGGTTGCCGATTGCAGCTGTTCGAACTGGCCACCCCAGCGCGTCCAGTAACCCGGCGGAATCTGCACCTGCTGGATCAGAGTCTGCTCGGCATCCTCCACGAACGAGCCCAGGTCACGCCCCCGTACGTTGGCACTGACCACCACCACCCGCTTGCCATCCTCGCGGCTGACCTGGTTAGGCCCCAGTTGCAGGTTCAACGTGGCCACCTGCGACAGCGGGATAAAGCCGATTTGCGCAGCGCCCACTGCAGCACTGGCCGGTACCGGAATCAGCAGGCTGGAAAGCCCGCCCACATCCGTGCGCAAGGTTTCCGGCAAGCGCACCACCATGTCGAAGCGCCGGTCACCTTCATACAGCGTGCCCGCGGTGCGGCCACCCACGGCAATGGCGATGGCGTCCTGCACGTCGCCCACGTTCAGGCCATGGCGGGCCGCCTTGTCGCGCTCGATGTCGATGGTCAGCACCGGCAGGCCGCTGGTCTGCTCGACCTTCACCTCGGACGCACCCGCTACCCCCTGCAGGCTGCTGGCGATCTGCGCGGCGGTGCGGTTGAGCACATCCATGTCATCACCGAACAACTTCACCGCCACATCGCTGCGCACTCCGGAAATCAGCTCGTTGAAGCGCAACTGGATCGGCTGCGACAGCTCGTAGTTGCTGCCCGGCACGCTGGCGGCAGCACGTTGTACCTCGGCGATCAGTTCGTCACGCGGCTTGCCGGGGTCTACCCACTGCTCGCGCGGGCGCAACATCACATAGGCGTCGGAGATGTTCGGTGGCATCGGGTCGGAGGCGATCTCGGCAGTACCGGTACGGGCGAACACCCGCTCCACTTCCGGCACCTGGGCGATGATCGCCTGCTCCAGGCGCTGCTGCATGTCGACCGACTGCGACAGGCTGGTACCCGGTACGCGCAGGGCCTGCAAGGCAAAGTCGCCCTCGCTGAGGCTGGGGATGAACTCGCTGCCCATGCGGCTGGCCATGACCCCGGACAGCACCACCAAGCTAGCCGCGGCGGCAAACGCCAGCTTGCGCCGGCCCAGCACCCACGCCAGCACCGGGGCATAGCGCTGACGCGCCGTGCGCATCACCAGGCCTTCCTCCTCCTTGACCTTGCCGGTGACGAACAGGGCGATGGCCGCCGGCACGAACGTGACCGAAAGGATCATGGCGCCGAGCAGGGCCATGACCACGGTAAAGGCCATGGGGTGGAACATCTTGCCCTCGACCCCGGTCAGGGCAAAGATCGGCAGGTACACCACCATGATGATCAACTGCCCGTAGATCAGTGGCCGACGCGCCTCGCGGGCGGCGGCGAACACTTCATGGAAGCGCTCGCTGCGGGTCAGCATGCGGCCGTGGCGTTGCTGTGCATGGGCCAGGCGGCGGATGGCGTTTTCCACGATAACCACGGCGCCGTCGACGATGATGCCAAAGTCCAGTGCCCCCAGGCTCATCAGGTTGGCGCTGACCTTGTTGCTGAACATGCCGGTGAAGGTGAACAGCATCGACAGCGGGATGACCATGGCGGTGATCAGTGCGGCGCGGATGTTGCCCAGGAACAGGAACAGCACGGCGATGACCAGAATCGCGCCTTCGATCAGGTTCTTCTTCACCGTGGCGATGGCTTTTTCCACCAGGTTGGTGCGGTCGTACACGGTCACCGCTACCACACCCTTGGGCAGGTTGCGGTTGATCTCGACCAGTTTGGCGGCAACGGCCTGGGACACTGTGCGGCTGTTCTCGCCAACCAGCATGAATACCGTGCCCAGCACCACTTCCCGACCGTTTTCGGTGGCCGCGCCTGAGCGCAGCTCTTCGCCCAGGCCAACCTCGGCCACATGGCTGACGCGAATCGGCGTGCCATCAACACTGGAAATGACGATATTGGCGATGTCTTCGGCCGAGGTCACCTGGCCCGGTGCCCGGATCAGCAACTGCTCGCCATTGCGTTCGATGTAACCGGCGCCAACGTTACCGTTGTTACGCTCCAGGGCCGCGATCAGGTCGTTGAGGGTGAGCTTGTAGGCCGCCAGCCGCTTGGGCTCCGGTGCAATCAGGTACTGCTTGGCATGGCCGCCGATGCTGTTTACTTCGGCCACCCCCGGCACATTGCGCAACTGCGGCTTGATGATCCAGTCCTGGATCACCCGCAGGTCGGTCAGGGTGTACGGGGTGCCATCCTCTTTGAGTGCGCCCTGTTCGGCCTCCACGGTCCACAGGAAGATTTCGCCCAGCCCGGTGGAGATCGGCCCCATGCCCGCTTCTATGCCTTCGGGCAATTGCTCACGGGCCACTTGCAGGCGCTCGTTGACCAACTGGCGGGCGAAGAACAGGTCGGTGCCGTCATCGAAAATCACCGTGACCTGCGACAGGCCCGAACGCGACAGCGAGCGGGTCTGCTTCAGCCCTGGCAGGCCGGCCATGGCGGTCTCGATGGCGAAGGTGATGCGCTGCTCGGTCTCCAGCGGCGAGTAGCCGGGCGCGGCGGTGTTGATCTGCACCTGGACGTTGGTGATGTCCGGCACAGCGTCGATCGGCAGTTTCTGGTAGCTGTGGATACCCACCGCGGCCATCAGGACAACGGCCAGCATCACCACCAGGCGCTGCTCGATGGCAAATTGGATCAGGCGTTCGAACATGCAGGTGTCCCCGTGATCAATGGCTATGCTCGGCCGAGCCCTTGCCCAGTTCCGACTTGAGGACAAAGCTGCCGGCGGCGGCCACCTGGGTACCGGCCGCCAGGCCGCTGGTAATTTCCACATGGCCGGCGTCGCGGCGGCCGGCCTTCACCGGGCGGGCTTCGAAGCCTTCCTCGGTGCGGGCAAACACAACAGTCTGTTCTTCCCAGCTTTGCAGGGCGCTCTCCGGCACCACAACGGCGGCATTGAAGCGCTCGACGCTGACCGCGATATTGACGAACAGCCCGGGGCGCCAGGCGCCGTTGGGGTTGGCCAGGGTGGCGCGGACCGTGGCGGCGCGGTTCTGCTCGCCGAGCAGGCTGCCGACGTAGTTGACCTTGCCTTCGACCTGAGCGCCCAGGTCCGGCGCGCTGACCGTGACATTGCGGCCGGTCACCACCTTGTCCAGGTCACGCGGGGCCACGGCGAAGGTGGCCCAGACCCGGCTCAGGTCAGACAAGGTAAAAGCGTTGCTGGTCTCGTCGACCACCTCGCCCACAGTCAGGTGCTTTTCCACCACGACTGCATCGAACGGTGCGCGCAGCTCATAGCGGTTGCCAGCGCCGGCCGGGCCTACGGCGGCGACCTTCTGCCGGGCGTTGGCCAAGGCAATCTCGGCCTCCTGCAGTACCTGGCGCGCCTGCAGGTAATCCTGCTCGGCGCTGATGCGTTCCTGCCACAGCTGCTGTTCGCGCTGGAAGGTCAGGCGCGCCAGCTCAAGGCGGCGCTGGGCGGCCTGTTGCTCGCTGCGCAGGTCGGAAATCTGCTGGCTGGCGATTACCGCCAGTACCTGGCCGCGCTTCACCGCCTGGCCCAGTTCGGCTTGCACCGCCTCGACCACGCCGGGTACACGCGGCACCACGTGAGCAGTGCGGTCTTCGTCGAAGCGGATTTCCCCCGGGAAGCTGAAGGCGGTGCCCAACTCACGAGGGCCGGCGGCAGCCAGCTGCACGCCGGCGGCCTCGATCTGGGCGATGGACAGGTGCAACTGGCCCTCTTCTTCGCCGTGCCCTTCCTCGGCATGGCCTTCGGCCGCCTTCTCGGAACCATGGCCGTGGCTGTCTTCGCCATGGTCGTCGTGCCGGGCCTGCGCATTCGACGCCTGGCCGAGGTTGCCGGTCCAAGCCAGCCCGCCCAGGCCGAGCGCGGCGATGGCGGCGACCAGAAGGGCTACTTTGCGTGGGTTAGTCATTGTTGCTCCTGCTGTTCAAGGGGGTGCTCAGGTCATCGAGGTCGCCATAGATCCGCTCGACCTGCGCCCGCGCGTCGGTCGCCGCAGCCAAAGCTTCCAGGTACAGCCCGCGGGCCTCGATCAGCGTGCGCTGGGCGTCGAGTACATCGAGGAACGCGAACTTGCCCATTTCAAAACCACGGGTGGCGGTGTCCACGGCCTGTTGCGCAGAGGGCAGGATGGTGCGGTCGTAGGCATCCACCTCCTCCATCGCCGTGTGCCACTGGCTGACGGCGCTGCGGGTTTCGCTACGCAGGCGCAGCTCCACGGCGTTACGCAAGTCACGCGCCTGGTCGGCACGGCGTGCAGCCGCCAGCACGTTGCCCTGGTTGCGGTCGAACAGTGGCAATGGCATGGACAGGCCAACTACATTCACGCGCTCGCGGTCCTCGCGGCTGTACTGGCTACCGAGGCTGACGGTGAGGTCGGGAATACGCTGAGCTTTTTCCGACCCCAGCGACGCGTCTCCGCGCTCGACCTGGGCAGCAGCCAGACGCCATTCGACCGTTTGCTCGACACGGTCGAGCAAGGCGTCGGCACTGGGCGCCATGCCAGGCGAAAGGTTGGCGGCCTGCAACGGGTCCAAGCTTGCCAACGGGCTACCGGTCAGGCGTGCCAGAGCCTGGTAGGCCACACTGCGCTGGGTCTGCGCGCGGCGCACTTCAGCCTGGGCCTGGGCCAGTTGCACCTGGGCACGGGTTGCCTCCACGGGCGAGGACTGGCCAGCGGTCACCCGCCCCTGCACCACGCGCAGCCCGCGCTCGGTCAATGCCTGTGATTGCTGCGCCAGCTCCAGCGCAGTCTGCGCGCGCAAGGCGGCGTGAAACGCCTGCACCACATCGGCACGCAGGCCATTGCGCTGGCGCTCCAGGCCAAGCTGGGCAATGGCCTGGCCGGTACCGGCCACGGCAATACGTGCGCCGCGCTTGCCGCCCAGTTCCAGCGGCTGGCTGAGGGTGACGGTGGTGGTGCTGGTGTCGCGGCGGGTGTCCTCGACCTCCCAGGAGAGCTCTGGGTTGGGGATCAACCTGGCCTGACGCCGCTCGCCGTCGGCAATGCCGATTTCCCGGCCGGCTGCGGCCAGCTCCGGGTTTTGCGCAAAGGCGGCGGCGAGCGCCTGGGGCAGGCTCAGGCTCTGACTGGCCTGGGCGCTGCTGGCACTGGCCAGCACCAGACAGAGCAAGGCGATCTTGCGGGGGATGGGCACGAACAGATTCCTCGTCGACGCGTGTAGGCGAAGCACTGTAGGAAGCCGTGGTTATCGAGGTGGTGGCGGGAAAATTACAATTCTGTAATCCAGCTGCATTTCTCTTTGCAGGAGCAGCCTTGTGCTGCGAAGAGGCCGGCAATGCCACAGCAGATGTAATGGCATTGCCGGCCTCTTCGCAGCACAAGGCTGCTCCTACAGGGGGTATGTACATGCTGAGGGTTCGATAATCGCCCACTTTCCGGGCGCAGCGTTTTAGTGCAATTGACTAAACTAACCAGGCGGTACAAAACTAGATGCATCCAACAACAACAAAGCGATGCTCGTCATGAAGCCCCTTATTCTTGTGCTCAACGGCCCCAACCTGAACATGCTGGGTACCCGCGAGCCTGCCCAATACGGCCGCGAAACCCTTGCTGACCTGGCCCAGAGTTGTGCCGATACTGCCCATGCCAACGGCCTGGAAATCGAATTCCGCCAAACCAACCACGAAGGCGAACTGATCGACTGGATCCACGCCGCCCGCGGCCGTTGTGCCGGTATCGTGATCAACCCCGGCGCCTGGACCCACACCTCGGTGGCCATCCGCGACGCCTTGGTGGCCAGCGAAGTGCCAGTCATCGAAGTGCACTTGTCCAACGTGCACAAGCGCGAGCCGTTCCGCCACCTCTCATTCGTATCGTCCATCGCCGTCGGCGTGATCTGCGGTCTGGGCAGCCATGGCTACCGCATGGCCCTCAGCCACTTTGCCGAAATGTTCCAGGAGCGCACGGCATGAGCCAGCACGCCATCCTCGCCGGCCTGATCGGCCGCGGCATCCAGTTGTCGCGTACCCCTGCCTTGCACGAACACGAAGGTGACGCCCAGGCCCTGCGCTACCTGTACCGGCTGATTGATGCCGACCAGCTGCAACTGGAGGACAGCGCCCTGCCCGGCCTGCTCGACGCCGCGCAACACACAGGCTTCACCGGGCTGAACATCACCTACCCGTTCAAGCAGTCGATCCTGCCACTGCTCGACGAACTGTCGGACGAAGCCCGTGGCATCGGCGCGGTGAATACCGTGGTGCTGAAGGACGGCAAACGCGTTGGCCATAACACCGACTGCCTGGGCTTTGCCGAAGGCTTGCGCCGCGGCCTGCCCGACGTGGCTCGACGCCAGGTGGTACAGATGGGTGCCGGTGGCGCCGGTTCGGCCGTGGCCCACGCCCTGCTGGGTGAAGGGGTCGAGCAATTGGTGCTGTTCGAAGTGGATGCGGCCCGCGCGCAGGCCTTGGTAGACAACCTGAATGGCCATTTCGGCGCTGGCCGTGCCGTGCTCGGCACCGACCTGGCCGCAGCCGTGGCCGAGGCGGACGGGCTGGTCAACACCACGCCGGTCGGCATGGCCAAGCTGCCAGGCACACCGCTGCCGGTCGAGCTGCTGCATGCGGGATTATGGGTTGCGGAAATCATCTACTTCCCGCTGGAGACCGAACTGCTGCGTGCGGCTCGGGCTTTGGGTTGCCGCACGCTGGATGGCAGCAACATGGCGGTGTTCCAGGCGGTAAAGGCGTTCGAGCTGTTCAGCGGGCGCCAGGCGGATGCGGCGCGGATGCAGGCGCACTTTGCCAGTTTCACCTGATAGAAAAGTGTTGGCTTCTTCGCGGCGGTTCGACGCCTCGAAGAGGCCGGTACAGGCGAATCACCCGCGCTCATCCAGCAACGCCTGTATCACTTGTTCCTGCCCGCCATAATCCCCCTCGCCAAAGTGCACATGGCGCACCTGCCCCTTACGGTCGACAAAGTAATGCGCCGGCCAGAACTGGTTGCCCCAGGCATTCCACACCTTATGGTCGTTGTCCACCGCCACCGGGTAACCGATACCCAGCCCTACCACCTTGTTTCGCAGGGTGCCCACATCGTGCTCGTAGTCGTACTCCGGCGTATGCACGCCCACCACCACCAGCCCCTGCTCGGCATAACGCCGCGCCCAGTCGTTCACATGAGGCAGGCTGCGCTGGCAGTTGATGCAGTCCCAGGTCCAGAAGTCCACCAGCACCACCTTACCCTTGAGCGCTGGCCCATCCAGCGGGGACGAATTGATCCACTCGCTGGCCCCCGACAGCGACGGCATGGCGCCGTAGCTGTCACGGGCCATCAGGTGCCCCGCCAACCCCAGCCCCGTCAGCGCCAGGGCAATACCACCCACCTTCAGCATCAGGCGGCGATCAATTCTCATGGCAACCACCGGTGGCATAGGTGCGGTACTGCACGCTCTGCTGATGGCCGTTGGAGTCGAGGTAGTCCATACGGGTGTTCACCAGGCCGCAGGCGTTGCTCTGGTCGTCCTGCACCGACAGCACTTTCTTCACATCCAGGTGTTCACCGTAGCGGTACTGCATGGCACCGGCCTCGCCCATGGGTGCGGTGGCGGCCTGGGCCGCAATGGTGCCAAAGCTGAGCACGGCGAACAGGCTGGCGCTGGCGAAAGTCTTGAAGTTCATGGCATCTCTCCTGTGAAACGCTTGGCAGTGGGGCGTATTGTTCCCCGGTCGAGAGCCATTTGACGCCTGCCAAGTATCCCGTCTGTGTCACTCAACCCCGGGATGTGCGTCCGCCTGTAGCTGCATCCTTTTCGGAAAAACATCGCAAAATCATGGAAAACCCTTCGCAAGCAGGTAGTTATAAAAAAGAAGGCGCCCATGAAGGGCGCCCCGGCTGTACAAACGGATACAATAGATTAAATTAGTTACAACCTAACGCTTGTTATCACTCACAGGTTCAACTTTATCGTGACGGCTGTATAACTCAGCCCTCGATGCACGTTCTGTCAGCGGTCCTCTGTTTTCACCTTTACTGGAACGCTGAGTGGATTTATTGTCGCCATCACCCGAGCAACTACCGCTTTGAACGGTTTGCTTATCTTTCATAAAAACCTCGATAGAGCCACCTGTTTCAATGGCTCATATTGTTCTTCAGGATGTGGAACGCTGGAAAAAAGCATGCTTTGTCATGCGATCTATCAGCACAGGGCTAGTGCAGCCAGGCGCGTCTCCACGGGGTATCCGGGCCGTCCGAATGGCGGCTGAATCTCGGTGCATTCGAGGCCAATAGCTTTGCTGCAGGCACTGGCTCGACCTCAGTAACAGGGTCAGGATCGATGTAATTTTCCCGATCATCAGTTGGAGACTGAACAAGCCGATCATTGCGCAACAGTTGGCGATCCTGATCAATTTCCGGATCACTCTCCGGCGAGCCCTGCCCTGTCTGGTTTTTACCGTACATAAGCACCTCTCATAGGCCCAGATATTCTGAGCTTACTGAGTATGCGCCCTGCCTGAAAACAAGAAGCAGGTATCAGACCACCGGACACAATCTATAAGCCGCGCTTCATGAACAGGAAAATAACAACGATATTCTTTGCGCACTGTTGCAGTATTTAAAGCGCTTCATGATCCAAGCTCGTCGGCCTGGCGGGTATCGCCACGCGCTCGTGAGGCCTTCAACAGGAGTGTAAAACTGCCGGTGAGTTGATGACGAAGCTCTTTGGGCATGACAAAAGCGAAATGCACCAGCCATGACCCGTCTCCCAGCAAAAAGCTCTCCCGTCGGTATTGGGTCACTTGTTGTTCAGAAATACCTATGCAAACGGCAATTACGCAGTCGTTCGGCTCTTCGCTCACGGGCGTGCCCCTTCAAAAATCGGTATTGAAGCGCTCGAATGGTGGTCGGTTCAGGCAGCAAAGGCAGGCCATCAAGGCTTGGCTGTACGTTCCTTGCCCCACTGAGCTTTGGCTACGCCATACGGGGTACCGGTGACACCGCTGGCTACGTGCTGGATATGGCCGCCATGCTGGAGGAACGTTTCGATTTGCTCGCAAAGGCGTTCGTGGGCTCTTTGGGCTGTGCCGGGGTATGTCTGATGCATGGAGGCTACTCGGTAATGAGCCACTGAAATACAGTTACCCGAACGATCATTGTACGCTCTGTAGTGCTATCAGGCTCGGAACCCGCCGCGTACCCGGCTTTTATCGGCCAGGCGGTCAATGGCCAGCACTGGGCTGGCTGGCCGCGGGCCGCTTCAACCAGCCCTGGGCACGGTTCGGCTTCCCTGCCAGATACACTGCAATACAAACCCCCGCAGGCAAGCGCAAACGCGCCGGGTACACTGCGCCAACCCCACTCGAACAGGAACGCTGCGCATGGAACACGTCGATCACATCCTGATCGTCGACGACGACCGCGAAATCCGCGAACTGGTCGGCAACTACCTCAAGAAGAACGGCCTGCGCACCAGCATCGTCGCCGACGGCCGGCAGATGCGCGCCTTTCTCGAAGCCAACAGCGTCGACCTGATCGTGCTCGACATCATGATGCCTGGCGACGACGGCCTGCTGCTGTGCCGCGAATTGCGCGCCGGCAAGCACCGCAACACCCCCGTGTTGATGCTGACGGCCCGCAACGATGAAACCGACCGCATCATCGGCCTGGAAATGGGCGCCGACGATTACCTGACCAAGCCGTTCTCTGCCCGCGAACTGCTGGCCCGTATCAATGCCGTGCTGCGCCGCACGCGCATGCTGCCACCCAACCTCACCATCAGCGAAAGCAGCCGCCTGCTGCGCTTCGGCCAATGGCGGCTGGACACCACCGCGCGCCACCTGCTCGACAACGACGGCACCCTGGTGGCCCTGAGCGGCGCCGAGTACCGCCTGTTGCGGGTGTTCCTTGACCACCCGCAGCGGGTGCTCAGCCGTGAACAGTTGCTCAACCTGACACAAGGCCGCGAAGCTGACCTCTTTGACCGCTCCATCGACCTGCTGGTCAGCCGCCTGCGCCAGCGCCTGGGCGACGACGCCCGCGAGCCCAGCTGCATCAAGACCGTGCGCAGCGAGGGCTACGTGTTTTCGCTGCCGGTGCAATTGCTCGAGTCCCCCTCATGAAATGGCCGCGCACCCTGGCCTCGCGTCTGGCGATGATCTTTTTCACCGGCCTGGTGTTGGCTTATGGTCTGTCGTTCGGCCTGCAGGCCTACGAGCGCTATATCAGCAGCCGCTCGATGATGCTCAGCAACCTCGAACAGGACGTGGCGACTTCGGTTGCCATCCTTGATCGCCTGCCTGCAGCCGAGCGTGCCGCCTGGCTGCCCCGCCTGGAACGGCGCACCTACCGCTATCGCCTCGACCAGGGCCTGGCAGGCGAAGCGATGGCCAGCAGTGACCCACCGATGGCCGCCGCGTCGATCGTCAAGGCCATTGGCAGCGACTACCGCCTGACCTTCCAGGAAATTCCGGGGCCCAATGCGCACTTCCAGGCGCACCTGAACCTGGCCGACGGCGCGCCACTGACCATCGACGTGACACCCGCACCGGTCCCGGTAGCCCGTTGGTTGCCCGTGGTGCTGCTGATTCAGCTGGCTGTGCTGATGCTGTGTACCTGGCTGGCGGTACACCTGGCCATCGGCCCGCTCACCCGACTGGCCCAGGCAGTGGACAACCTCGACCCGGACCAACCCGGCGTGCAACTGGATGAAAGCGGGCCACGTGAGGTGCGTTACGCTGCCGTGGCCTTCAACGCCCTGCAGGCGCGCATTGCTGCCCACCTCAAGGAACGCATGCAGTTGCTGGCAGCCATCTCCCACGACCTGCAAACACCGATCACTCGCATGAAGTTGCGGGTCGAAGTGATGGATGAGGGGGTCGAAAAGGACAAGTTCGGAAGCGACCTGGATGAAATGGAACACCTGGTGCGCGAAGGCGTGGCTTACGCCCGCAGCATGGACAGCAGCACCGAAGCGACCTGCCGGGTCAACCTTGATGCCTTTCTCGACAGCCTGGTATTCGACTACCAGGACAGCGGCGCCCAGGTTGAACGCCACGGCAGCAGCGGTGCCCTGCTGGAGACCCGCCCGCATGCGCTGCGCCGGGTACTGGTGAACCTGGTCGACAACGCCCTGAAGTTTGCAGGTGCTGCCGAGCTGCAAGTATCACGCGAGGGCAGTACCACCATAATCCGCGTGCTCGACAACGGGCCGGGGATACCCGGTGACGAGCTCGATGACGTGCTCAAGCCGTTCTACCGGGTGGAAGGTTCACGCAATCGCAGCACGGGTGGCACCGGCCTGGGACTGGCCATTGCCCACCAGCTGATCCAGGCCATGGGGGGGCGGCTGACCCTGAGCAACCGCGAACAGGGCGGATTGTGCGCGCAGATCGAACTCTCCTGAAGTGCATCTGCGATAGTTGGCAGGAACGGCCTTGGATCTGGATCGGGCCGTTCCTGTAAAACGCGAGGTCGCCTCTACAAACAGATACACAACTGCATCCCCCTGACACACTGCAGATACCCCGCCTCGACACACTCCCGGTCACACAACCACACCCCGGGAGTCCCTGATGAAAGCCCTCACTTTACCCTCCGGCTGGAAGCTGTTCGCCGTCCTCGCCGGCCTGACCTTGGCGATGACCGCCGTAGTCCTGGCCAGCCAACCTGACCCGGACGGCTTGCGAAGTGCCATTCGTGCCACCGCACGTAGCTCGTTCGCACTGTTTCTGCTGGCGTTCCTGGCCTCGTCGCTGGTGACCTTGCTGCCTGGCACCTCAAGCCGCCGCATCCTTCAGGAGCGACGCTACCTGGGGTTGGCATTCGCGTTCTCCCACACCGTGCACGGCGTGCTGATTTATCGCTACGCCCAGCAATTCCCCGAGCTGTTCTGGGCCGGCCGCACATTTACCTCCAGCCTGCCCGGCACATTCGGCTACCTGTTCCTGATGCTGCTCACCGCCACCTCGTTCAAGGCCCCGATGCGGCTGTTGGGCCGCCGTGCCTGGCAAGCGCTGCACAGCAGCGGCATGTGGGTGCTGGCTGCCGTGTTCTGCCTGTCGTTCTACAAACGCATCCCCATGGGGGGGTGGTACCCGCTAGCGTTCGCCCTGATGTTCAGCGCCATCGCCGTCAAGCTCACCGCCAAAGTGGCCCGTAAACAACGCCGCAGCACCCGCGCCCTTGCCTGAAGAGAGAACCGCAAATGACGACCTTGACCCGTACCCTGACCACCGTTGATCGCCTCGGTAGCTGGAGTGCCGACGTGCCATTACGGGTATTTCTGGCGTGGGAGTTTTTCGAATCCGGCCTGGAGAAATTAAACGGCAGCAACTGGTTCGCCGACCTGCAGTCCAGCTTCCCGTTCCCCTTCAACCTGCTGCCCACGGAGCTGAACTGGCAGCTGTCGATGTGGGCCGAGTTGGTGCTGCCGTTGCTGCTGCTGTTGGGCCTGGGTACCCGGCTGGCATCGTTGGGTTTGATGGTGGTAACCGTTGTAGCGATAGCGGCAGTGCACTGGCCGGCGCATTGGTCGGGCCTGGCGGAGCTGGCCCAAGGCTATGCCATTACCGACCAGGGCTTCGGCAATTACAAGTTGCCATTGATCTACCTGGTGGCGTTGCTACCCCTGCTGCTCAAGGGCGCCGGGCGCCTTAGCCTCGATCATTGGCTTGGCATGCGGTTCGGCAGATGAGGGTCGGGGGCTGCTGCGCAGCCCCCCAATGCCTTCAAACTGTTCCGACAATGACGCCCTGCTCGCGCAATGCCTCCAACAATACCAACCCTTGCTTCACATCCCCGCCCAATGCCTGCAGCCGCTCTCTTCCAGTCCCCTGCTCCATCAGCAACCGGTACGCCATAGGTGCCAACCGGGCAAAACGCACCTGCAACCGGGCATCGCGATAAACCAGCAGCAAGCTCGGCGATGCTGGGGCAGCCGTTGGCTGGTAGTCCATGCCAATGCTTTCCACCGGCCAACGATAGGCCAGCACCCGCGCCACACAAGACAACAACGGCTCTCCAGCCAGCAGGTCACCTCCCGGGTCATGCGCCGGGTCCTCGGCATCGCTCAGGTACAGTTGCGCCTCGACCCACTCATAGTGCGCCAGCTCCAGTTGCCAAGGGGTGTCCAGCGCCACACGTTGCAAGTAGTCGACGAACGTCTCGGCAATTTCGGTAAACAATGGCGTCTGGCAACGGTAACTGGCGTAGAAGTCACGTACTCGGGCGTGCCAGCGCTGCTCGCCCAACACCTGGCGCATGACCGGGAAGCTGCCAGCCAGCAACCCTTCGATGGCACCATAAAACAATTCACGGTAAACCTTCAGGCGCCGGGCCTCGACGCCGGGCGGCGGGGCATGGCGCTGTGGGTCGCGCAGGTGACGGGCCAGGGCATACTGCTGCGTACGCAGGGTCTCATTCATCTGCTTGCCCTCCGGCAGCGCATTGCACAGCACGCATACGCGCCGTCTCGGCCAACAGTTCGGCCAAGGGCGGGTAGTTGAAATCACGTTCAAGCACCGTCGGCTTTACGCCAAAGCGCACGCAAGCGCTGGCGTACAGGGTCCAGACATCTTCCTTCACGGCTGCCCCGTGGGTATCCACTTTGAGGTCCGGCGCTTCATCGTAATGCCCGGCAACGTGCATCCCGGTCACTCGCGCCGGGGGCAAGCCTGCAAGGAACTGCTGGGCGTCGTAGCCATGGTTGCAGGCGTTGACATAGACATTGTTGACGTCCAGCAGCAGGTCACAATCCGCTTCTTCGAGCACCGCCCGGATGAAGTCGAGTTCGCTCATCGCCTGATACGGCGCGGCGTAGTAGCTGATGTTCTCCACGGCAATGCGCCGCTCCAGCTGCTCCTGAGCCTGACGTATGCGCGCGGCCACATGGTGTACGGCTTCCTCGGTGAACGGGATGGGCATCAGGTCGTACAGGTGCCCGTCATCACTGCAGTAGCTCAGGTGCTCGCTGTACAGCCGCACCTGGTACCGATCGAGAAACTGCCGGGTCTGCTCAAGGAAATGGCTGTCCAGCGGCGCACTGCCACCCAGCGATAAAGACAACCCATGACAGGTGACAGCAAAGCGCTCCGCCAACTGGGCCAAACCCTTGCCATAGGCACCGCCCACGGCAATCCAGTTTTCCGGCGCACACTCGAGAAAGTCCACCGCACCCGCCTCCATGGCCAGCAGTTCCGGCAACAGGCCACGACGCAAGCCTAACCCGATGTTCAACATCGCAGGAAACATAAAAGTTCTCCAACCAGCACAACGCCCCACCTGGCCAGCAGGAGGAGCGTTGTGGCGTTTCATGGGGTAGAAAGTCAGGGCTTGCCGGTCAGGTGGCTGAACAACCCATCAGGCATGGCTTTGCCATTGGCCTGATAAATCGCCTTGAGGTGATCCGCCGCTTCCTGCTCGGAGATGAAGCCGTCATGGTTGCGGTCGATCGCGTCGAACTCACGGGCACGGTCCTTGGCCACCGCCAGAAACTCATCGCGCGAGACCTTGCCATCGTGATTGCTGTCGGTTTTGGCGAACGAGGCGTCACCGCACTTGCCTTCACCACACTTGCCCTCAGCCCCGGCCTTGGCGCCGGCGCCGCATTTACCCTCACCGCACTTGCCTTCGCTTTGGGAAGCCTTGCCGCTCCCCCCGCACTTGCCTTCACCACACTTGCCCTCGCCGGCAACTTTGGCCGAGGCCAGTTGGTAACCTTGAGCCAGCGGCTCGACGGCGAACGCACTGTTGCTCATTGCCATGCTGCCGATCAGGGCGGCGCCGAGCAGGCCGAGGGTGTTTTTTGCTTGAGTCATGATGCAGCTCCACTGGGGTTGGAAAGTGGAGCCATTAGGCCGTTGCGGTTTGTCGTGGATGTATCGTGCCAGGCGCACTTTTGTATGGCAGTAGGTCTGCAGCACAGGCAGATACAGTGCGATACACACCACCCGGCAACGGGCCCCAAGGTGCCTTGGAGCCCTGAGGCGTGATCAGTCTTCCAGCGGTTTGGGCGGGGCCGCTGGCTTGGCGGGCTTGGCAGGCTTGGCCGACTTGCTGTCCTTGTCCTTGGCTTGCGGGGCCGCCGCTACGGGCTCGGGCGCCGCCACCGCCTTTTCGCTGGCAGGCAGTTCATCGACCGCTTTGAGGATCACCTGTGGGTCGATGGTCTCGCCGGTGTCGTCGTCCTTGAGCATGTGCCGCTCACCGTCCTTGCCCACCAGAATCACCTTGGTCCCCTTGCTCGCACCCAGCTTCAGTTCCCGAATCAGGGCCATTGTCGTCTGCTGCTCGAGGTTCTTGTCCTCTCGCTTGCCCATCATGTTGGCGACGCTGTACAGGACAAGGTTGCGCTCCTTGAACGCAGCCTGGGTGGCCGGGTCCTCAAGCGCCTTGTTCAGCCCTCGCAACGTTGGGTCGGCACTGCTGGGAGCGATAACCACCAATGGTCTGGCCTTGCCCAGTTCCTTGGCTAGAGGCGCATCACTGTCTGCGGCAAACAGGGGGCCGGCAACAGCAAGCAAGGTTGCGAGGGTCAGTGACCGGACAAGCATGCGTATCTCCTTATTGTCTCGATATACCAATGACTACAGATCACGGAGAAAAATCCGACAGGGAGCCTAAACCACTTCATTCCAGAACGGGGTGTGCAAAAGTAACTGTCGATTTCCGAGCCACCTGAAGCCAAGACTACGGCGCTGGTACAAACCACTGTCAGCACGATTGAGCATAGCCCAAAGCCGCTTTGGCAGGGCCAGGCAGCCCTGGATCTGAGCGCTGGTCAACGCACATCGATCGCTGGCCCCATGGGTGCAACTTCCATCGCGTGAATCGTCATATCCAGCATCAGCCCTCTGCGTGCAGCGCGCTGAGCATCACGAATGGCATCCGCCTGGTCGATCATGGCCCCTTGGTTCAGCGCTTCGTCGTCAAGCACGGTTTCAAGCTGCCTTCTGAACGGCAGGTCGACCGCAGCGAATCGCTCAGGATGGGAACGCTCCAGGTGCGCCTGCCAAAATTCGCGGTCAACCATGGAGCGGGCAATCGCTTCCGGCGTTTCTGCATCCCGCACCACAGCCTCTGCCTCTGCAAGGTCCGCCTCCAGGACGCCCGAGATCGCAAGAAAGCTCATTTCGCCCACCTGCAATGGCAGGTCGAGACGCTCCCTCAGCCCGATCCTGAAAGCCAACCCCACCTCGCTTCCTTCCAGTGTCCTGCCATGCTGTAACGCCCATCGGGTAGCGAACATGTCGACTGCATCCTGGCGCCATAAACGTCTGCCCAGGTCTAGCAAAGCGCGCTCGCTTTCTCCCTGAGCCGCGTGCTCAACCTGCCAAACCAGCAAATTCAGTTCAAGGTTGCTCAAGCACCAGGTTGCACCATCCTGGCACCCCCACTCATCATTGGCCACTGAAAGCAAGTTCTGCCGCAACTCCGGCGTAATGGCCATCGCTTGCAATACCGCCATTACCCGATTGCCCATTGCACGCGCATTGACACGAAAATCTTCGGACAGCAACAACTGGCGAAGCACACGGAAAAAACGCTCGGCGTCCTGCCCTGAATCCAGCGAGTCCCAGGCAGCAAGCATCAAGCCGCGATGCTCCGGGGCCACTGCATCCCCCCATATTTCACGCGCACGACTCATCCGTAGCTGCACTTGCTCCTCGTCGAGGTCAGGACCATTACTATTCAACGCAGCCTGCAAGCGTAACGTCTGGGCTTCGCCGAGGGGGTTCGCATTCAGACGAAATCGCCGCCGATGCCACAGAGGCAACTGGTAGAAACCCTCTGGAACGAGCCGGATCCGGTTATCCCGCAGGTCAACGGACAGCAATTGAGTGTTGTCGAACACGCCCAGTGGAAATTGTGAGATCTGTGTGTCGCGCAAGTTCAGCCAACGCAATTCAGCCAAACCCGCCAGCATGAACCTGCTGCCCAGGGGGTTATGGGACAGGTCGAGTGACTGCAGGCCGGCGCAACTGGCCAGTGTGGCGGTTTGTGTAATGTTCAGGACGATACGGTTGTTGGTCAGGCTCAGATGCCGCAGCTGCTCTATCTGCAGCAAAGGTTGCGGAAGACGCGTCAGAAGATTCCCTCCCAGGTCGAGGGTTTGCAGATTAGGGAAAGCCAGCAGGAAGCTGCTTGGCACCTCCAGTAGGTCAAGGTGCAACAGAGACAGGCTGGTAACGCCCCTGAAGCTGACCTGCACGGGAATGTTGGGCAAGCCGCCCGGCCTGAAATTACAGAACATGACGTGGAGGTTTTCCTGGGCATTGATTTGCAGTTCCCCCACACCCACCGACCGCCTCCAGCAATTGAACAACGTCTGGCGCAACGCTTCGCGATCATCCATGACATCGCCCCGCCCTCGTGCCACCCAGGTATTCATGGTCCTGCGAAGCATCGCGAACTCATTGTGAAGGCTAGTCAGTACTTCTTCCAGTTGGTGCCCTGAACGCCTGGCGTCATCGGCGAAGGTTTCGACCTGTTGATCACTCAACCACGGGAAGAGCTCGCGCAACGTTGCCCTCAGGGCACTCCCCCTGGATGCAAAGCCACCCACTCCACCACCACCCAGTGGGTAGCCAATACGTCCATCGGCCAAGCGCATCGGCCCTCGAACAGCACCCGGGCGTACCGCGCCAAGCAAACGACTGATCTCATCACGATGGCGTACCGCTTCGCGCCCCAGTATCACCCTGAGGTTGTGCGAGAATGGATCACCGATCCCCATCGCCTCCCGTTGTACATCGGTATAGGCTGGCGCCATGACGTCGAACAACTCACCTGCCTCACCACACGCCCTGCCGTGACTGTCATGCAGCTGAAAGGAACCCTCCAGGTGCACCAGGTCGAACGCCCCCTGCCCTTGCTCGGTCTTCGCCAGCATCGGCCCGCCCAGCCAACCTTCGTACACCCGCCAGCACACCCCTAGCTCGCCCCCAGGCAAATACCGCAACAAGCCCACGGCTACCCGTGCCAGGTCTGCATGCTGTGGCGTATCAAGGTACAGCGCTTCAAATACCCGAGCCTGCCGGGTAACCAGCAAACTGCCCCTCGCCGCCTCGGCAAGCCCCAGTGCAACCCTGCCGCTGGATAGCAACCGTGTGCGGTCAACGCTGGTGGCAGCCTGTACCAATGCTTGCGCACCGCGCACGCTCAGCCCAGGGAAGACCCGGCGCAACGCTGCGCTGCCAGGGGTGTCGCTGGGCTGCAAGGCTTCGAAAAGGTGCTGCAGCAGTGTTCGGCGCTGCGTCCATGCCAGCGCGGCCAGTGCCTGATCTGTCAGGCCACTCGCGCCTGGCAAGCGCCGAGCATGATCGAGCACTGTTGCATCTTCTACCGGCTCGCCGCTGCGCAAACGGCCAATCATGCTGCGGATGCGTTGGTCAAGCCTGACCCGCTCCACACTGTCAATCATCCCGGGGCTCGGTGCCTGGGCGTGTACATGCAAGCCCCGCACGTCGTCGCCATCAAGGCCATGGAACAGTAGAACCTGATCGATCTGTTCGTCATTCAGCCCATTGAAGGGTTCACCCAAACGCCGGAACATGCGGTATTTGTCGGTCCACCGAGCCGGTTGCTCGCTCCACAACCGCCAGGCACCTGCGCCATTGTGGCGCAGCAACGGCCCGTGGCCGTCGACCGGATGCAACTGCCATTGATCATCACCCGCCTCTGCCACGCGATAGTGATGCCCGTCCATTTCGATCCAGGCCTGCCCGTCCTGACGCCGAATACCCAAGGCATCCCGGCTTGAGGCCGCAACGGGGGCCTGGCTTTGAAACGGGGTCAAGTCGTGTTGCCAGAGTTTCTCAGTGCCGTCCTCCAGCCGAGCCGGCACCATGGCATCGACCTGTGCAGAGCGAGCCCAAATCCGTCGAGCCACACCCACCCCGGCTACCGTGGTCGCCACGACGGCAAGGTCTGTAGCCACATGGGTCAAATGGTCGAGCGCCTCCTGGCGAGCGCCTTCATGCCAAGCCTCGACGCCATGGTAGACCTCACGCAGTAGTTCGCAGGCCGTCACGGCCAGCAGCGCCAGGCCGAGCCCAGGCAGAAAGAAACTGGCCAGGTTGAGCAGCGCCCACCCTTCGGCTTCAAGGCGTAGGTCATGCTGGCGCTGAACCTCACGATCCAGTCTGGCCACAGGAACTGCGATCATCGCCGCATCGTCCTTGATCTGGTGGATGCGTGCTTGTGCCAGGCTTATGAACAACGGATGCGGGTAGGCCTGCAAACGCGGTTCGAGATCGCGAAAGGCCCAGTCCGCCAAGTCATCGAAGAGCTCCGCGACCTGGGCGAAAAACGCCTGGCTATCACGCCGCAGCACGAAGCGGCTGAAGAAACGCTGATAGGCCTTGTCTCGCAAGCGACGGCCCAGGTGGCGGTTCAGTTTGTCGATGCTCTCGAACACGCTCCAAGGCGAACCAGGGTCCCCAGGTACGTATAGAAACACCCGACGCGTAGTGTCGAACAGCACACCCTGCTCAACCACGACGAACACTGTCACCTGCTCGATCTTGCAACCCAGCAACTTCAGCTGCATGGCCTGGACAAGGTCCCCCGCCAGACGCAGCAGCTTCCCCTTCTCGCACACAGCCACCATCAAACCGAGCTCGCTGTCATCCAGCGTTCCTTCCTGCCGGGCCTTGTAGGCGTCCACCAGCATGCTGTAGCGCATGGCATCCACAAGCCGGGACACCACGTACTCGCCACTGCCAGCGGGCTTGAGGATGGCATCCAGATGACGTTGATAGCGCTCACCCAGGTCCAGCTCACGACACAGTCCGGCAAATTCGATGCTCGTAGGGGGTTTGACCGTACCGTGGCGTGGAAGCAGCAGCCGGTTACCGCGTGGCTGACCACCTTCCTGCGCCTGCGCGGCCGTGAAGTTGCGCAATGCCACTTCGAGCAGCGGCTTTTCTTCATACACCACGTCAGTCAGGTGCGCGCCTACCGGCTGACTGTTGATCACAGGCTCCCGGCGGCCCTCCAGAAACCTGAGCAAGTACGGGTTACGGCCAAGCCCGTAACGCTCGTCGAGGGCCTTTCCCAAGGCTGATGCGACGAAACTGTCGAGGCCCTCGATACCTCGCAGCACGGCATTCACTTGCTCACGGCAGCGAAGACTGTTTGCCAATGCCTTGCCGATCTCTGGCAGTTGCTCAGCCGGTGCATGACGCAACCAGGGTGGCAGGCGCCTGCCGATGATGCCGTCCTGGAAAGCATCGATGGCGGCCTGCGCATCTGACGGCACAGTGGTGTCCATGGCTAGGGGCCTCTTCATGAAAAGAAGCCAGACTAAGTCGCCTGCTCCCCGCCAGGCGCTATATAACTAATGCCTGCGGCCAGACAACCGGCCACCCGCTAGCTGAGCACACGCTGCACCGTATTCCGGTCCAGCGCCTCCAGCGTCAACTGCAGCAACACCGCATGCTCGCGTTGCTGATTGCGGATCTGCAGCCGTGCGATTTCCTCGTCCCGGTTCCCCAGCGCCATCAGCCGCTCCAGCTCAGCGTGCATGGATGGGGGCACTTGCAAGCGAACCGCAGAGGTCTTGCGCAGGTAATCCTGCCAGAACCACTGGCGTGACAGGTAATCAGCAATGCCCTCCCGGGTCTGGCGCGCCAGAACCCTTTCACGGGCCTGGAGAAGGTCCTGCTTACCCAAGGCAGGGATACCTGCATAGAGCATTTCATCGGGATGGCCAGGCAAGTCCAGCGACGTGCGCAAGCCAATTCGATAGGCCAAGGCGAATTCGATCGATTCAGCCCCCGCCCCCACCCGCTGAGCATGTTCAGCGGCAATTTGCTCAAGCACCGCCAACCGCCACATCCGGGCACCGAGCTTCAGCAAGGCCCGTTCAGGCCGGGCGGATCCGCTATGCCTTGTGCGCCATATCATCACTCGCAGCTCCAGGTCGGCGAAACGCGCGGTGGCGTTATCCTGGCAACCGGTCGCCGCAGCGTGCTCGAACAGCTCCTGCCTGAGGGCATCATGCTCAGACATCGCCTCGAGCATGTCGAACACCCGGGCCGCCAGCGCGGATGCGGTCGATGAGAAACTGAAGGCGCCCGACTCTGTCAGCATCGACAGGGTATTGAAGAACTCCTCCGATCGCTCCTCGGCCTCCAGATGGGCCCACAGTGCAGCCATTTCATCCCGACGTTCGCCAGGCAACGCATCCAGAATGCGCAACCGGTAAGGCACGCGGCTGGCCTCAAGCAAATGCCAGGTTGATAACCCATCCTGAGCGCCCTCCAGCAGGTTGCCGGAAAGCTCGACCCTGCCCGAGCGCCACAGCTGCGATCGATGAAAGCCCTCTGGCAGTTCCGCAATACGGTTGCCGCTGAGATTCAGGGTATGCAGTTCTGACGCGTCCATCAGCCCGTAGGGAAACTCGGGTATCTGTGTGTTGGTCAGGTAAAGAGCATTCAGCTCGGTCATTGCGAGGACAGAAAATACCCTGCGCAGCGGGTTGTTCGACAGGTTCAGGTACACCAGGGACCGGCAATCTGCCAGGACCAATGCCTGGCCTTGGTCGAGCGCGATCTGGTTACCAGACAAGTCGAGCACCTCCAGCTTCTGGACAAGCCCCAGCGGCAATGGCAAACGCCTGAGTCGGCAATTGGTGATTTCGAGGTTGCGCAAGTTGGGAAATGCCTGCAGAAACTCATCCGGAACATGCTCCACGCGCATGGAGCGCAGGGCCAGGATGGAGACGTGGGGAAAGCCCACCTGCGCAGGCAGGGCCGGCAGGTGGCCCAAGCGGCTGATCGTCTGGGTCAGCATGAAGCGCCCGTCGTCCAGTGCCGCTTGCGCTTGCAGTTCGGGCACAAGACAGCGCCAGCAGTCGATCAGGCCCTTTCTGAATTCACGCCGTGCGACCAGCTCCGAGGATAGCAAGGCACTGCGTGCCCACTTGGTCAAGTATCTCTTCAGCACCCCATATTGCTGCTCCAGCCTATTTAACCTGGCCTGCGCGTCGCCTGAGGCCAACCAGCGCTCGATCTGTTCGTCGGTAAAGGCCGGGTACAGGTCTCGCAACCGGGCCTGAAACGCCCTAGGCCTGTTTCGCCCTAGCGCCCCCCATAGCCTGCCGCCAGCCATGGGGTAACCAATCCGGCCATCCGCAAGCCGCTGCGGCGCAAGAAACGAGCCGCTGGGCTGTTCCAGCCTGAGCAGGTTCACCACGGCCTGGCGTCGGTCGAAAGCAACGTTGGTCAACGCCTGGCGCAGCGCAGGCACAAAAGGCTGACCCTGGCCGATGGCCGCTTGTGCTGCGTCGTCATAGGCTCCGGCCAAAGCTTCGAATAACTCGCCCGTCTCACCGACAACGCTGGGCGTTCGGGCGCGCAGGCGGAACAGCCCATGGCGATGAAGCAGGTCAAACGTCTGCCCCGATCCCTGGACCGTCAGTAACGGCTCGCGGGCATCTGCATCGAACAACCGCCAGCCCGGGCCGCCAGCGCCTGGCACATGCACCAGCAGGTTCAATACTACCCGCGCCAGGTCGAGGTTTTGCGGCGTGTCGATGCACAGCGCCTCATACACCCGCGCCATTCGAATTCGCGCTACCTGCAACCTTGCAGCCTCGCCCATCAGCAACGGTACACGCCCCGTTTCACGCAACAGCTGCACGTCATCCTCGCTGGCATTGCGCAGCACCTCATCCGCGGCCAAACGGTGCAGGCTGGTGAAATCCTGCCGTAACAGGCGGCCGGTTTCCGTGTCGGGGTTCTGCTCGTCGTACACCGTCTGCAGCAGTTCCCGTCGCCCGGCCCAAGCCACATCGGCCAACGCTGGCCCGTGCTTCCCGGGCGCCTGTGGAAGGCGCATGACCCGCGCCATCAGCAGCGGGTCTGCGGTTACCCCTCCCTCGCGCAACTGGTTGATCAACGTACCAATCCTGCCGGCGAGCCGCACGCGTGCGACGGTGTCGACCAGCGCTGCCTCCGCTGGTCGTCCATACACATGCCATGCCCGCAGGTGCTGATCATCGAGGCCATGGATCGCCAGCGACCGGTCGATCTGCGCATCGTCAAGGTCGCTGAATGGCCCGCCCAGGCGGCGGAACAACTGGCGTGTGTCGTCCCACTCGGCGGGCTGCTCGCACCACAGCCGCCACGCACCGGCGCCATTGTGGCGCAGCGGCGGCGCATAGCCCTGATAGGGGAGCAGTTGCCACTGCTCATCGGCGTCGTGCCAGCTCACCTCATACCAGTACCCGTCCATGCTGATCCAGCGGCGCTCGCCAAAGCGGTGCGTACCCTGCATGTCCAGCACTGCCGTAGCTGGCGGGCTTTCGCCGCGATAGGGGCTGAGGTCTGCGTTCCACAGTTTTTCTTCCCCGCTTTCCAGCTGCGCCGGTACCAGGCTGTCGACCACGCTCCAGGCGCGTCGGGCGGTGGCGACGACGGCAACGGTTGCCCCCACAGCCAGCAGCCCTTTGCCAACATTCAGCAGGTGCGCAAGTGCCGCGTTGCGTTCGTTGTCCTGCCAGTCCCCTATCGCCTGGAAGGTCTGCTGTAGCAGTTCCCAGGCCATCACCCCCAACAACACCGCGCCGATTGCCGGAACGAAAAGCCCTGCAACACCCAACAGCGTCCAGCCTTCAGCACGCAAACGGCGGGCGTGTTCGGCCTGGACCTCGCGATCAAGCAAGGCTACGGGCGGGGCGATGACGGCAGCATCGTCCTTGATCCACGCGACCCAGTCGTTCGCAAGGTGTTCGAACAGGGGCAGGCGATATGCGAAGGTCTGCTCATCGAGGTCTCTGGTCGCCCAGCCGGCCACGTCATCCAGCCGCTCACTGACGGCCGAAAAAAATCGCTGGCTGTCGCGTCGGCGCACGAAGCGGTTGAAGAAACGCCGGTAGTCACCTTCGCGCAGGCGTTTGCCAAGCACCCGGCGGGCATACTCATCCAGGTCGCTGCGCACGCTCCAGGGGCCATGCGGGTCACCCGGCACATAGACCAGCACGCGCTTGCTGGTGTCGAACAACACGCCATCGTCGATCACGTCCAGCACGACGATCTGCTGCAGGCGGCAACCGAACAACGCCAACTGCCGCACGCGAACCGGTGCACCTTCAAGTTTGCCGAGCGTGTCCTCAAGGCAGAGCGCGACCACCCACTTCAGTTCGTCTGCGCTCAATACGCCTTGCGCCCTGGCTTGCAAGGCATCCACCAGCATGCTGTAGCGTTGCCGTCGTGTCAGCAACCCCTTGACCTCGGGCTGCAGTACGGCATCCAGGTGCGCCTGGTATTTCTGCCCGAGGTCCAGCGTGCGACACAGCCTGGCGAAGGCCGTTGCAGACAGTTCAGCACGCTTTTCGCCATGCGCATCGACCAGGCAATTACCAGGCGGCTGGTCGCGCTGCTGTTGCGCGGTGAAATTGCCCAAGGCGGCCTCGAGCAGAGGAATGTCGTAGTAGTCGTTGGCGACAACCGGAAGCCGACTGGTTACATAATTGATCGTCGGCGACGTGAAGGTGTACCACTGGCGAAAGTACAAGCGATCTACATCAAGGCTGCCGTGGGTACCCAGCGCTTGCTGCAGCAAGGGCTGGGTAAATGCACTCAGGTTGCGTAGCCGCGCCAGCGCTGAGGACAAGCCTGCGCGACAGGCCAGCAGTTCAGGCAATGCCTCGCTCAACAGGGTGAATTCGGCCATGCTCAGCCGCTTCATCCAGGCCGGCAGCCGCCGTGCAATGTAGTGGTCCTGGCATGCTTGTGCCATGGCAAGGGTATCGACCGCAGCCGATGGTTGACTGCTCGTGTTGTGCATCTCTGCCTCCGCGGTAGCATGGAGGCCCGAGTCTGAAGACTGCAGCGTGATGCTGACGCCTAGCTATCTACCACCCATTCAGAACAGCAGTAACTGATGGTCGGTAAGGCGAACGAAATCATCACCGACAAAGGGCAGGATGGCGTCGGCCACCGGCAGTAGCTGACGGCTGATGTAGTGATCGTAGTCGATCGGGGCCTGCAGGTTTTCCAGCGGCTCAGGGCCGGCGGTGGTGATCACGTAACTGATCCAGCCCCCACGCTGGTACTGCAAAGGGCGCCCCAGACGTTTGTTGTACTCGTCGGCAAGGCGTGCGGCACGCACATGCGGCGGCACGTTGCGCTGGTAATCGGCCAGCGGGCGACGCAGGCGCTTGCGATAAACCAGCAGTTCGTCCTGCTCGCCGGCCAAGGTTCGCCGCACGTACTCGCGGACATAATCTCGGTAGGGCTCGCTGCGGAACACACGGCCGTAGAGTTCCTGCTGGAACTGCCGGGCCAGCGGTGACCAGTCGGTGCGCACCGATTCCAGGCCCTTGTAAACCATTTCTTGCGAACCGTCGGCCCGCTGCACCAGGCCGGCATAGCGCTTTTTACTGCCTTCATCGGTACCGCGGATGGTGGGCATCAGGAAGCGTCGGTAATGCACCTCGAACTGCAGTTCGAGGGCGCTCTGCAGGTTCATGGTCTCGTGCAGATGGGCTTGCCACCATTGGTTGACCTTTGCCACCAGCTCGCGGCCGATGCGCGCCGCGTCCTCCTCGGCGTGGGCCCCCTTGAGCCAGACGAAGGTGGAGTCGGTGTCACCGTAGATCACATCGTAGCCACACGCCTCGATCAGGGAGCTGGTCTGGCGCATGATCTGGTGGCCGCGCATGGTGATCGACGACGCCAGGCGCGGATCGAAGAAACGGCAACCGCTGGAACCCAGCACGCCGTAGAAGGCATTCATGATGATTTTCAAGGCCTGCGACAGCGGCGCATTGCCCTCGCGCTTGGCCGCTTCCCTGCCCTGCCACACCCGTTCGACGATGGCTGGCAGGCAGTGCTGCGTGCGTGAAAAACGCCCACCGCGAAAACCCTCGACCGAATGTGCGTCGTCAGGCAGACGCAGGCCTTCAATCAGCCCGATCGGGTCGATGAGAAAGGTACGGATGATTGACGGGTACAGGCTCTTGTAGTCCAGCACCAGCACCGAATCGTAAAGCCCCGGCCGCGAATCCATGACAAAACCGCCGGGGCTGGCTTCGTCAGGGCGGCTGCCAAGGCTGGGCGCGACAAACCCAAGGCGGTGCATCTGTGGAATGTACAGGTGACAGAACGCAGCTACCGACCCACCGCTGCGGTCCACGGCCAGCCCCGTCACCGACGCACGCTCAAGCAGGAAGTCGAGCAGCCGGGTATGGGCGAAAATGCGCGTGACCAGTTCGCAGTCCTTCAGGTTGTAGTGCGCCAGAGCCGGTTTGTCTTCGGCGAAGCGGCGGTTGATCTCGTCCATGCGTTGGTACGGCGTGTCGATGGCCTTGCCTTCGCCCAGCAGGGTCTGGGCAACGTTCTCCAGGCTGAACGAGGGAAAACTCCAGGTAGCCGAACGCAACGCCTCGATGCCATCGATCAGCAAACGCCCCGGCGCATCGGCAAAAACGTGGCCACCACCGGCATGGCTGCGCAGGGTCATGGCCGCACCGTTGCGCCCCAGCGTCAGTGGCACCTGCAACGACTTGGCATGCTCATGCAGCAGGCGCAGGTCGAACTGCACCAGGTTCCAGCCAATGATCGCGTCCGGGTCATGCCTGGCCATCCACTGGTTGAGCCGGGTAATCAAAGCGGCGCGATCAGCGCAATACTCCAGGTCGAAGTCAAGCTCGGCGGCATCGCCGTTGGCCGGGCCGAGCATGTACACCTGGCGCTGGCCACAGCCCTCCAGCGCGATACTGTACAGCTCGCCACGCTCGCTGGTCTCGATGTCCAGCGACACCAGGCGCAGCGGCGGGCGATAACCGGGCGAGGGTTTGAGCTGGGCGTCGCAGAGGACGCCCTGGGCATCGGGTTGGCCGGTGAACTGCACCGGGGCAGTGATGAACCGCTCCATCAGGTAGCGTTCGGGTGGGCGGATATCCGCTTCGAACACCTCGACACCCGCCGTACGCAGGCGTTGCTCCAACTGCATCAGTTGCCGGTGCTGCCGGCAGTACAGCCCCAGCATCGGGCGCTGGTCGAAGTCTTTCAGGCCCAGTGGCCGCAGCTCGACGCCGGGCTCGTTGGCCAGCAACACCCGCGCATGCGCCTCATGCGTCTGCGCAATGAACGCCACCGAGACCTGTGGCGCCAGGCGTAGCTGCCGTGGCCCCTGATCGGTTGCCAGCCAGAACTCCACGCAGGTGCCTTCGGGCGTGTCATGCCAATGACGGGTCAGCACAAAACCCTGCTGCAACTCCACTGCGTCGACCTCTGCTGAAAAACGCAATTCTACGCTAGCGGGCCCCCGCCACGAAGCCACTTCTGCGCGCTGCCCAGGTCAACAACAAGGCCACCGCGATCAATGCCAACACCACCCCGCCAAAAGCCTCGGTCCCGCCCCCGACGAGCAACGCGCCACCCACGATCCCGCCCAAGGCGATAGCGCTGTTCCACACTGTCACCAGCATCGATTGCGCCACATCCCCGCCCTCGCCCGCCGCATCGGCACAGGCGGTCTGCAGCAGGGTCGGTGCGCCACCGTAGGTCAAGCCCCACAGGGCGATGCTCAGGTACATCAACCACGACGACGCCTGCCCCAATGCCAGCGTGGCCAAGGCAAAACCGGCCAGGCTCAGCAACACCAGCTTGCGCAGGTGTCGGTCGACCAGCATCCCCACCAGGCCGATCCCGGCCAGTGCCGAAAGGCCGAACACCATCAGCACCGCGCCAATTTCCCCAGCCATGCCGGCCGCCGCCAGCAGCGGCACAATGTAGGTGTAGAGGATGTTGTGGCCAAGGATCCAGGTCAGGATCACCAGCAGCACGATCAACACCCCCGGCGTGCGCAGCACCTGCATGGCCGCCGGGCGCTTGCCAGCGGCATGCCCCGGGTACTCCGGCACCGAGCGCAGCACCCACACCACCAGTAGCAACGCCACCAGGGTGACCAGCACAAACGTTGCACGCCAGCCCAGCCCAGCGCCCAGCCAGGTGGCAATGGGCAGCCCGAGCGACAAGGCAATCGGCTGCCCGAGCATCGCCAACGCCATGGCCCGGCCCTGCAACGGTGCCGGCACCATGCGCCGGGCATGGCCAGCGATCAGGCCCCATGCCAGGCCGGCCGCAGCCCCCGTGAAAAAGCGCAGCACCAGGGTCAGGCTATTGGAGCCCGACAAGGCCGTCAGCCCGTTGAACAGCACAAAACCGAGGATCGCCAGCAACAGGGCCCGCCGGCGATACCAGCCCTGGGTCAAGGTCACCAGCGGGATTGCTGTCAACAGTGAACCCAAGGCATAGGCCGTGACCCATTGCCCGGCCATGGCCTGGCTGATGTGCATGCCGTCGGCGATCTGGTCGAGCAAGCCCGCCGGCAGGGTTTCGCTGAGGATGGCGATAAAGCCGGTCATGGCCAGTGCCAGCAGCCCGCTGAGGGGCAGGCGTTCGCTACTGGCGTCCAGCAACGGTGGGGAGGATGTCCGGGACATTGCAATTGCCTTGAGTGGGAAAACAAGGCGGACAGTCTGCAAGCAAGGCCACTGCGGAAAAAGACGGTTACAATGCCGCTCACCCAGGACATTTATGTCCGCAATCAGGAATGCAACATGGACAGCCTCAGCGGCTTCGTGGTTTTCAATCGGGTGGCCGAAACCCGCAGTTTCGTCGCCGCCGGCCAGTCGCTGGGCATCACTGCCTCGGCCGTGGGCAAACGCGTGGCGCGCCTGGAAAGCCGCCTGGGCGTGCGCCTGTTCCACCGCAGCACACGCAGCATTACCCTCACCGCCGAAGGCTCGATGTTCCTCGAGCGCAGCCGGCGCATCCTTGCCGAAATAGAGGCCACCGAGCAGGAACTGTCCCAGGCCAGCGAAACGCCGCGCGGGCGCCTGCGGGTGAGCATGCCGCAGGTGACCAGACTGGTAATGCCGGCACTGGCCGAGTTCATGGCACTGTACCCACAGGTTGAACTGGACCTGGACTTCTCCGACCGCATGGTGGATATCGTCGGCGAAGGCTTCGATGTGGTGATGCGCGGCGGGCAGCCGGTGGACTCCCGGCTCAGCGCCAAATTCCTGGGCCACTTTCAGCACCGCCTGGTGGCCTCGCCCGAGTACCTGCGCGAACGCGGCACCCCCTTGCACCCACGCGACCTGGCGGCGCATACCTGCCTGCATTATCGCTTCCCCAGCAACGGCAAGCTGGAAACCTGGCCGCTGCGCCAGGAGCATCCCGAGCAAGCCTATGACATCCCCATCTCGATGGTCTGCAACCACGTCGAAACACGCGTCTGCTTTGCCTTGAACCACCGCGGCATTACCTGTCTGCCGGACTTCAACGTGGGTCGTGAGTTGGGCAATGGCTCCCTGGTCAGTGTCCTCGACGACTTCATGGAACGGCGCGGCAGCTTCTACCTGCTGTGGCCGTCCGGGCGGCAGATGCCGCCGAAGTTGCGGGTGTTCATCGATTTCATGCTCGAGCGGGTGTTCAACCGTACAGGTAATTGATGTCCTTGTAGGCCAGCGGTGGCACCTGGCCCAGCAGGAAGTCGCGCAGCTTGTGCATCTGCCGCGCTTTTGGGCTGGCCTTTAGCCAGGTCATGTAGTACCCGTCACCTGTGGCCACTGCATGCTTGAACGGCGTGGCCAGGCGCCCGGCCTGCAGGTCGGCACTGGCCAGCACCAGGTCGACCACCGAAATACCCAGGCCTTGCTGGGCAGCCGAAATGCCCTGGTCGAGCGTATCGAACACTTGCCCTTGGTCGATGCTGATTTCCAGTGCGCCCATCCGCGCCAGCCAGCGCCGCCAGTCGCGCCGGTCGGGTGACGGGTGCAGGAACTCGCATTGGGCCAGGTCCGCCAGGGCCGGTTGAGCCTGTGGCATGTAATCGGGCTGGCACACCGGGATCAGCCATTCATCGAACAGCTTGAAACTCTCGATATCAGCGGGGAAACGCCCGCTGGCCAACAGGATGGCGCAGTCATAGGGCTCGGAATAGAAGTCCACGCTGTCGATATCCATCCACACGCTGGACAGTTGCACGCTGCAGTTGTCATCGGCCTTCTTGAACGCATCCAGCGCCCGCAAGAGCCAGCGCATGGTGAGCGTGGACGGCGCCTTCAGGCGCAGGCCGTAGCGGTCCTGACGCAGCAACGCGCAGGCATTTTCGATGATCTTGAAGCCAACCTTCAGCTCTTGCGACAGCAGGCGCCCGTGCTCGGTCAGGCTCAGTTTCGGGCCACGCCGCTCGAACAGGTCGCAGCCAAACAGTGCTTCCAGGGTCTTGATGTGATGGCTGACCGCACCCTGGGTCAGGGCCAGTTCTTCCGCCGCACGGGTAAAAGAGCCATAGCGAGAGGCCACCTCGAAGGCACGCAGGGCGTGCAAGGCCTGAATCCGTTCCGACATGGCGACGTCCCGAGCATGAACAAGACTAATAGTAGGTCATAGTTCCACGCGTTTTACAACGTCGAGAGCGTCTCGGAAAATGCAGGTAAATAATAAACATAACCAAGATCCTGCCTGCATATGACTGGAACGTTCACTTAATCAACGCCTGGGGAAATCATGTTTACGGGATATGGAAATTGCTATCGCCTGGATGCGCTAGAGCAGGCCGTTGAACATGGATGCAATACGCAACACTGGACCTTCAAAACCATAGAACACTTTCGCAGTATCCTCGCCAACCCCGACTTCCCTTGCCTGTTCGGCCGCAAGGCGGTGAATGGCGAAACCTGCCACATCCTCTTCGCCCGCGCCGAGCAACTGGCCGATGACATCGCCCAGGGCCTGGCCGACTACGTGGGTACCATCGCCCCGATCACACCCAAGCAGCGCATCGGCAGCCCACTGGTGGTGTTTCTCGAAACCGCCGCCGATTACACCCTGGCCGAACAGCAGGCGCTGGCCTGGAAGGTGCTGCGTGGCGTGCATGCGCGCGACCCGCACCCCTGGCCGCAGGGCATGCCGACCGACCCCGACGACAACGGCTGGTCGTTCTGCTATGCCGGCATGCCCTTGTTCATCAACATGAACTTCCCTGGCCACCAGCAGATGAAAAGCCGCAATCTGGGGCATCACATCACCTTCGTCATCAATCCACGGGCGAACTTCGACGAAGTGGCCAACGCCAACACCGAGAGTGGCAAACGCATCCGCGAGCGCATACGCGAGCGCGTGCACCACTACAACGACGGCGTCATGCCCGACACCCTTGGCTTTTTCGGCGATACCGACAACTACGAATGGAAGCAATACCAACTGCAGGAGACGGGCTCGCTCAACCCGTCACGCTGCCCGTTCCACGCACATGCCGCACACCCTGCGACACCCGACTTACTGATCGAGAACTGACCGTGAATACCGCACTCACCTTCACCTATGCCCTCACCGTCCTGCTGCTCATCGCCACCCCCGGCCCGGTGGTGGCGCTGATCGTCAACACTGCGGCTGCCTCCGGCTCGCGCAAGGCCATGTTCACCGCCGTTGGCACCAACTGGGCCTCACTGGTGCTGATCGGCGCCGCGGCCTGGATCATCCTCACCAGCGCCGCGATCGACAAGGCATGGCTCAGCACCATGAGCCTGTTGGGTTGCCTGTTCATCGGCTACATCGCCGTGGGCACGCTGAGGGACGCCCTGCAGGCGCCGGCCCCGGAGGCGGCGAGCGAGGCGCCCAAGGCCGCGCGTGGCGGGCTGCTGCAAGGCTTCATGGTGGGTATTTCCAACCCCAAGGACATCATCTTCTTCATCGCCTTCTTCCCACAGTTCATCCAGATCACCGAGTCGTTCGGCAAAAGCATGGTGGTGTTGTCGCTGCTGTGGGTGGCCATCGATTTCGCCGTGCTCAGCCTGTACATCTTCGCCATCGGCAAAATCGCCTCGCAGCGCAGCAACCGCGTGATCAGCCTGGCTTCGGGCGTTGCCCTGCTGCTGATCGCCGCCGGCGGCCTGCTGTACAACATTAACGAACTGGCGGCCTGACCCTGATGCGAAGTGCCCGTTGCAACAGAAGGAAAAACCATGACAGCGACTGATACGAGCACGACTCCTTCGCCGCTGCAACAGGACTACCAGCGCTTTCTGCTGCTGGGCAGCCGCCGTGCGCCGCACACTGTGCACGTGCATGAAACCGGCTACCGCTCCGGCACCATCAACACCGATGCCCTTGGCCTGCGCTACAGCCATTGCGCCGGGAAGCGTTTTTCGGCGGCCGAACGCGGCGGCGCTTCACGTATCAACCTGCTGGTCGGCGGCTCCACGGCCTTGGGCATCGGCGCCAGCTCCGACGAACACACGGTGGCCTCGCACCTGTCGGCACTCACCGGCGAGGTCTGGCTGAGCCTGGCCGGTTGCGGGCTCAATGCCAGCCAGGAACTGCTGATGTTCCTGACTCACCAGCACCGCCTTGGCCAGCTCGGCCACGTGGTGGTGCTCAGCGGCCTCAACAGCCTGGCCCACGAAGCGCTGTGTGAAGTGCTCGGCAGCCCCAACGACCCACTGCACGCCAAGGCCTACCAGGCTTTTCTCAACAGTTTCAGCGAAGGCCTGCAGCCTGCCGCAGCACCCCGCAGGCCGTCACTGTGGCGGCGCATCGGCCAGGCCCTGACCACGCCTGCGGCCCAAGCCCCGGTCATCTGGCCGCTTTCGCCCCCGGAAAAACGACTGGCCCGCGCGGCCGACAGTATTGGCCGCACCTTGCGTCAGTGGGACCGGCTGCTGGCAGACAGCCACGCTACCCTCACCTTCATCCTGCAGCCGTTGCTGCCCTGGTGCCGGGACACCCTGCCCGCTGGCGAGCAGGCCATGCTGGCCGCGCTGGAACAACAACCGGCAAACTTCGACCGGCTGCTGGACGGCGCATTCGACAGCCAGTTGCACTCGGCCTTCTTCCGCCGCATCAAAAGCCAGGCCGACCCGGTGCCCTGCTATGACATGAACGGCATGCTCAGCAGCTCGCCAGTGTTCGGCGCCGACCTGTTCATCGACCGCCTGCACCTGAACGACCTGGGCAACAACGCCCTGGCCAAGGTCATTACCGCCAAGCTTGGCCTGGCCCAGGAAAAACACGCTCAACGCAAGGTCACGCCGATCAAGCTCGTCTGACAGTTGTCGACTGGTCTTCCGGCCACCCCCATTGGGTGGCTAGAATAGGCCGTCGTTCCGATTTTCCAGAGGCGTACGCTTGACCGCCATTAACATCGAAGCCGCCCATCCTTGCCTGGCCGCCCACGGGGCTTGCCTGTGAGCCGCATGCGACGCCTGCCCCCGCTGTTGGCCGCCCTGATGCCGCTGGCTGCGCACGCGCTGGAGGTGCGCATCGACCCTCACGCCGACCTGCTCTATCGCCAGGCCTTGCCGCTGCTGGAGCAGGCCGATAACCAGGGCGACGATACCAGTACCCTGCGCACCGCCTTGGGCGGCGATCCCGAGCTCAGCCGCCAGGGCCAGGCCATGGCCCATACGCTGCCGACAGCGGTTGCCCTGTTGAAAAAGTCGGTAGAGCTGGGCCATCCGGTCGCCCAGTACCGCCTGGCGCTGTACTACATGACTTACCTGCCCGCCGCGCAGATTCCGGATGCCGCTTGCCCGTTGCTCGAAGCCAGTCTCAAGCAGGGGTTTGCCGCACCCGCGCCAGCGATCGCCACCTGGTGCCGGCCCTACAATGCCAGCAGCGAATACCGTGCCGCGCTGGAGGCCATCCCCAGCATGGCCACCGTGTACGCCCCCTACTACCCGCAACCGACCACCCGCCTGGCCTGCAGCCGCAGCCGGCCAGAAGGCTTGCAAATGTTGTGGGGGCGCCAGCGCGACTACCAGGCCGAGGTGTACCGCCTGCTCGGCGACCTGGACCCACCGCACCGCCTGAGCCTGCTGCAGAAAGCCGTGGACATCAACGGCTGCGTGACGGCGCAACAACACCTGACCCGCCACCCGTGATCCTCTGCCAGACGCGGTCCCTGTTGGGCAACTGTCTCACTCAAACTCTGGATTCCGCGCGATCACTGTAGGAGCAGCCTTGTGCTGCGAAGAGGCCGGTAAGGCTAAAGATTGTTTTCGGCTGCCATGACCTCTTCGCAGCACAAGGCTGCTCCTACAGGGCTTGTGTTTGCCTTGAAATCAAACCCGAGCAGCAAGATCGTTCAAGCCATCCCCCGCCCCGTCTGGCATGCTGATCTGCCTCGTACACGCATTGCAGCCATCATGCCCCACATCGCTCGCCAAGCCTTCCTCCACGGCGCCATCGCCATCATGCCGTTGTCCCTGGCCGTCGCCCCCTGGGGCCTGCTGGCCGGCTCCATGGCCATCGAGGCCAACCTCAGTGCCTGGCAGGGGCAAGGGCTATCGGCCATCGTCTTCGCCGGTGCCGCGCAACTGGTTGCCATTGGCATGCTCAAGGGCGGCGCCAACCTGGCGTCGATCCTGCTCACCACCCTGCTGCTGACCTCCCAGCACCTGCTTTATGGCCTGTCGATGCGCCCGGTGCTGTCCAGCCAGCCATTGCGCTGGCGGTTGGGCCTGGGCTTCCTGCTGACCGACGAGTTCTTCGCGTTGACCAGCAAGTACGACCAGCAGCAATTCAACCGCTGGTATGCCCTGGGGGTAGGCCTGACGTTCTACGTTGCCTGGAACCTGTTCACCCTGGCCGGCATCCTGCTGGGCCAGAACATTCCCCACCTCGACCAACTCGGCCTGGACTTTTCCATCGTCGCCACCTTCGTCGCCCTGATCGCGCCGCTGGTGCGCAACCTGGCTACCGTGGTGTGCGTAGCCGTGTCGCTGTTCTGCTCGGTGCTGTTCAGCTACTGGCATTGGGAGGCCGCCTTGGTGGCTGCAGGCCTGCTGGGCATGAGCGCCGGGTTCATCTGCCAGAAATTTGCCGGAGCCCGCGCATGACCTGGATCCTGATTTTCGCCATGGGCGCCATTGTGTTCCTGAACCGCTACGCGTTCCTTGAGCCACGCCTGCCCTTGCGCCTGAGCTCCAATGCCCGGCAGTTCCTCGGCTTTGCCGTGCCCGGCATGCTCACCGCCATCTGCGGCCCGATCATCTTCATGCCCGACCACCAGCTCAACCTGAGCCTGCTCAACCCCTACCTGCTCGGTTCACTGGTGGCCATCGCCCTGGTACTGTTGACCCGCAGCGTGTTGCTGAGCATGCTGGTGAGCATGTTGATCTTCTTCCTTCTGCGCAGCTGGCTGGCATGACCACGCCCCTGCGCGAGCAGACACACCTCTGGCAGGCGCCGGCCCTGGGCGACGTCGAGATGCTGCACGCGCGCTACTTCCAGCAGCGCTTCGCCCCGCATGTGCATGAAGGCTATGTGTTCACGGTGATCGAATCCGGCGCCCAGCGCTTCTGGCACCGCGGCAGCGAGCACCTGGCGCCGGTCGGCAGCATGGTGCTGATCAACCCCGACGAGCTGCATACCGGCGCTACCGCCCATGAGGCGGGCTGGCGTTATCGCGGCTTTTACCCCGAGCACGAGCGGGTCACCGGTGTACTGGACGAACTGGAACTGGGCCGCCACGGCATGCCCAGCTTCAAGGACAGCGTGATCCACGACCCGGCCCTGGCCATCGCCTTCAGCCAGCTGCATCAGTTGTCCGAAAACGGCGCCAGCGCCCTGCAGCAACAGACCGCCTGGCGCCAGGCGGTGCTGGCCCTGGCGCAACGCCACGGGCAATGCGCCGAACCCTCCGCCCCAGGCCGCGAACCACTGGCCGTGGCCCGCGCCCGCGAACTGCTGGAAAGCCAACTGGCCGACCCGCCCTCGCTCGAAGCGCTGGCGGCGGCCGTCAACCTGTCACCCTTCCACTTCGCCCGAGTGTTTCGCCAAGCCACCGGCCAGCCGCCGCACGCCTGGCTGAAGCAGCGGCGCCTGGCCCGCGCCCGGGAAATGCTGAAGAGCGGCTTGGCCGCCTCGGAGGTGGCGTTCGACCTTGGTTTTGCCGACCAGAGCCATTTGAGCCGGCAGTTCAAGCAAGCCTATGGGGTGACGCCGGGGGCGTATCGGCAGGCATGCGCTCAATCTGTATTACCCGCCTGAAGCCAACTCAAGCTTGCCCCATGCGCCACAGCGCGCGTCGGGCTATCCACGATTGTCGCCATCCAGGGAATGTGCCTTCAGGTTCCAGCGTACTGGCGCGATGAACAGCATGAACGTCATCCAGACCAACGTGGCCGGCCCCGCAAGCACAAAGACCAGGCTGGCAACCAGCCCTGAAACGGCGTCACCAATGACGGCAGTAAAGTAGTAGAGGGAAAAATTCCTGCCAACTTCATGCTCGCTCGACAAACACTGGATGTTGGTCACGATAGCGATATCGACAAATGCACCCATGAAGCCGACCAGGAACAACATCAGCAGGAACAGCCAGTTGTTGAATTGCAGTGCCACGGCTGCAGCAAAAAACAGTGCACCGTACAGCACCCAGTAACGCACCACCAATCGTGCGGTGGTGCGCGGATTGAAGCGTGTGTAGAGCACGCCACCCAACACAGTGCCTGCCGCAAGCAGTGAGAATACGTAGCCCACCGCCGCTTCAGAGGCGAAGTGTTCCAGCACTGACGCAGGAAGGATGAAGCGAATCACCGAGGTGGCGAACATCGCACAGAGCGTGGTGCAGCCAATAACAGCAAACAAAGGCGCATTGCTGACCCTGAGCTGACTGACACTGCGCGCCGCATCCCGGACTATGGCGCGCCCATCGAATGCCTGCCGGGCGCCCTGCCTGGCAGGCCCCAGGGTAGCGATGGAAATGGCCGACGATACCAGGCACCCCGCAAAGAACAAGAAGGTTGCTTCGCGAGTCAGCAGTAACACACATGCCGAAAACACCAGCGGCCCGATAATAGAGGCAGCATCCTCGATCACCTGGATACCGCTGTTCACCGAGGCCAGCTGGGCCTTTTCGACAAGGTCCGGAAAGTACGCGCGAAACGCAGGCACATAAAGGCATTCGAGCGCTGTCATCAGCATCGCAAGGCCGACCAGGACGGGCAACACGGGTGAGGACAAGCTGAACAAGGTAAAGAAGGCAAGTGCCAGCAGGCCTTTGGCCGCCTCGACCGCAAATAGTGTTCGTTTCTTGTCTGCGTTATCCGCCAGCCAGCCCCCCAAGGGTGAAAACACCATGCTCGGCAAGTAGCGGAAGAAATAGGCGATGCCAATCAAAAGCAGATCCGCCTCGGTCATGGACACGATTGCCACGGCAAACGCAGCTTCGAAGGCAAATTCACCACATTTGGAAAAGCAATAGCCCAACGCCAGAGAACGTGTTCCGGGGTTACGACTCAACGCCTGCATAATGGCTGTATTCCTGAGCCAGCGGTTTAGGTCGACTGACTTTAGAGTTCATCCACCACCGGGCTCAACGCTGACGTTGTAACCATAGCGGGCACGGCCAGCGCAGAAAGAGTCAGGCTGAGAATACTCCTACACGCTTTAACCGATGCCGAAAGCGGGCCTAGGTCTGCAAAACTGCATGACAGAACGATGCAGCACACCAGATCAAGCAGTTAAGGTTGATACCCCATGCCGCGTAGCGGCATCGGTTTAAACACTGTGTTTATTCGCCCAAAACAGTAACTCGGTGTTACTCGGGCAATGGAGCGTTCATTTTCGCCTCTTCGGCAACTCCGGCAGAGGCAGCGGAGCTGCGCCAACCCTCTGCTACACTAACAACGCTGAATGGAGGATCCTGCCATGTCCGAAAGAGAGCTCACCACCCTCCTGTCGCTGATGAACCAGCGCCAGGCCTGCCTGAACAGTGCCTGCAAGGAGATTGCCGACTGGATCGACCGGCAGGGCGATGTGCCCGCCGCCGGCAAGATCCGCGCCAGCCTGAAGGCACTGGAGGCCGATGAGGCCCAGGTTCGAAAGACCCTGACCTCGCTGACGCTCGACAGGCCGCTGCCGCGCTTTCGTAGCTGAAAGGCGCCGCTGAAAAAGAAAAGGGCCGCTAAGCGCGGCCCTTTGGTCTGTCAGTGCTTCATGTGCATGTGGTCATGCCCACCGCCAGCCTCGGCGTTGAGCGGGCGCACCTCTGCCTGCACATCCAGTGTTTCCTTGGCACCTTTTGCATCTTCGATGGTAAGGGTCAGCGGCACTTTATCGCCTTCCTTCACCTGATCGTTCAGGCCCATCAGCATCACATGCAGGCCATTGGGGTCCAGGGTCACGGCCTTGCCGGCCGGCAGCTCGACGGTCTTCACCTCACGCATGCCCATCACCTCGCCGTTCATGGTCATCTCGTGCACCTGCACGGTCTTGGCCACGGGCGAAGCCACGCTCACCAGCTTGCTATCGCTGCTGGCGGTCAGGGTCATGAAGGCACCGGTGGACTGCTGGTGCGGCACGCTGGCACGGACCCAGGCATCGCTCACGGTAGTCTGGGCCAGGGCCGGCAGGGCCAGACCCATCAGTGCCAGGGCAGCCAGGCCGCGTTTGATCGGTTGCATCGACATTCAGCAGATCTCCATCAGGGTGACCAGGTCTTCGGCGCATTCCTTGGCATTCAGGGAATGGCCCAGGCTCAGGCGCAGGGTGCCACGCGTATCGTAGACGTAGCTGGTGGACGAGTGAGAAATGGTATAGGTGTCACCGGCCGGGACTTTCTCGTAGAACACCTTGAACTCCTTGGCCACTTCCGCGATTTCTTCGGGGGTGCCAGTGAGTGCAGTGAACGACGGGTCGAAGGCCTTGACGTAGGCATCGAGCACTTCGGGGGTGTCGCGCTCCGGGTCCAGGGTGATGAACACCACCTGGAACAGGTCGCGGTCACGACCGCGCAGCAATTTGCGGATTTGTGCCGCGCGCGCCAGGGTAGTCGGGCAAACCGCCGGGCACTGGGTGAACCCGAAGAAGATCATCGGCATGCTGCCGTAGAAGCTCGACAGGGTGCGCACATTGCCTTGCGGGTCCTTGAGGCGGAACTTGCGCCCAAGGATCTCGTTGCTCATGTTCTTGCCGTACTTGAACTCGAGCCCCCGGGCCGGGCTGCAGCCTGCCAGCAGGCCAAGCCCGAGAACGCCCATCCCGGCGACAACCGCGCGCCGGGTAAATAGATCATTCATGAAACCATCCTTTACAGGGAAGGTGCCGGCCCTCGGGACGGGCCGGCTGAAAAACCGGGGCATTCTTGCATGACACCCAAAGCGGTTCTACCCGACGAACGCGGGTATGGCCTGCAGCCCTTTGAATACGGGCTGCGGCCTGTTGTCGCAGGGGTTGAAACCGTAACAGTTTATTGCTAAGAGAGCCGCCCTTACACAAGCCATGCAGGTGCGTCAGCCTTAGTAGTAGGCGTTCTCTTTCTGGGTGTGGTCAGTCACGTCACGCACGCCCTTCAGCTCCGGAATACGCTCGAGCAAGGTGCGCTCGATGCCTTCCTTCAGGGTAACATCGGCCTGGCCGCAGCCTTGGCAACCACCACCGAACTGCAGCACCGCGATGCCGTCGTCGACCACGTCCACCAGGCTGACCTGGCCACCGTGGCTGGCCAGCCCGGGGTTGATCTCGGTCTGCAGGTAGTAGTTGATACGCTCGTTGATCGGGCTGTCTTCGTTGACCATCGGCACCTTGGCGTTCGGTGCCTTGATGGTCAGCTGGCCACCCATGCGGTCGGTGGCGTAGTCGACCAGTGCGTCTTCCAGGAACGGCACGCTGACTGCGTCCAGGTAAGCGGTGAAGCTCTTCAGACCCACGGCGGTGTCGTCAGGCTTCTCTTCGCCCGGCTTGCAATAGGCAATGCACGTCTCTGCGTACTGAGTGCCCGGCTGGGTGATGAAAATTCGAATGCCGATGCCAGGCGTGTTCTGCTTGGAAAGCAGATCGGCCAGGTAGTCATGGGCGGCGTCGGTAATGGTTATATCGCTCATGTAGGTTCCTCACAGACTTGCCGCCAAGTGTACGCCAACCGGCTCCTCGAACAAAGTCCTAGCATTTGACTCGGGAAAGCGCATATTCCGCGGCCTGCCCCCGTGGCGCCGCCAGCCAAGCCTGCATGCGCCTGTACAGGCCGCGCTCCAGCCACTGGTAGCTGAACCACGACATTAGTCCAATGGACGGTACGCACAGGGCAAACACCAGGTATGGGTTCAAATGCAGCCGCTCGCTGGCGAACCAGCCGGCGTACAGCACCAGCACATGGACCAGGTACACCGAATACGAACAGTCGCCCAAGGCCTTGAGCAGCCGGTTGCCCTGGAAGGCCGGTTCCAGGGCGATGAAGGCCAGCACGATCATCGCGCTCGGCACGCCCCAGTGCAGCAAGCGTTGGGACGCATCCAGGTGATAGATGGCCAGGCCCGCCACCCCCAGCACCACCAGCGGCAGCCAACGCCCCTGGCGGATCAGGCCACGGCGGTACAACACACCCAGGCCGATGCCGAGCAGGAACTCGTAGATGATGTCGTTGTTGTAGAAGCGGCTGAGCACACCCAGCCGGCCCAGCACCTCACTGACCAGTAACAGTGCGACGGTAACCAGCAGCAGCTGATGCCGTTGGCGTACCAGGAAGGCCAAACCGAACAGCAGGTAGAAGAACATCTCGAAGTTCAGCGTCCAGCCCACGTTCAGGGTCGGGTACAGGCCATAGCCACCGGGGTTTTCTGCCGGGATGAACAGCATCGACAGCAGCAGGTGATGCCAGGCGAACGCTTGATGCGGCATCCATTGGCTGAAGGCCAGCAGCAACGTGGCCATCAATACTGAGTAGAACCAGTAGGCAGGGACGATACGCAGCACCCGATTGAGCAGGAACTGGCGCGGTTCGATGGTTTTGTCGCGGGTCGACAGGTAGATGACCAGCCCGCTGATGACGAAGAAGATGTCGACACCCACGGCGCCACGGTCGGTAAGCAGTTGGCCGACAGGGCCGGTGGCGTGGAAGTCGAAGAAGATCTGCATGAAATGGTGGCAGACCACTACCCAGGCGGCGAACGCCCGCAGTGCCTGAAGCGAATACAGCATGAAATACCCTGCGCTTGCCGGTGCATTGAGGCCTTCGGGAGCGCTTTGCGCTCCATCGCCGGCAAGCCAGCTCCCACAGGGACCGCGCCCACCGGCCATCGGGCTGCATAGCAGCTCCCGGACCACCCACCATTTCCGACCGCAGGGTACTCGGAAAGGTCAGCCTACCCGATCAGAGGTTCTCATAGCGGTTCATGTCCAGCACACCCGCCTCGACCGGCGCGGTCTCCTTGATGAAGCTGTTCAGGTCATGGAAGTAGCGCCAGAAGTCAGGGTGACTACGGCGCACCCCCCACCGCATGACAATGCGCTCGAACCTGGCTGCATCGTCTTTCGCATACTCCATGTCCTCGACGAATTCCGCCACATCGTTGGTTGGAACATTGAAGATGAAGTTGGGGTAGCTGCTGAGCACGCCCGGGTACAGAGTCAGGGTATCCAGCCCCGGCTGGTAGCGGTACGCCTCGCCCAGCAGGAACGCCACGTTGCTGTGCGCGCGGTTGCGCAGCAGGCTGTACACCTGGCGCTGGCCGCCCTGCCCTTCGATGCGCAGCATGGTCGCTTCGGGCAACTGGTTGATTACTTTCAATCCGGCAGCCGGGCGCGACACCAGGCGGCTGAGCGACTGCTCGGCATTGCGGAACTCTTCGCTCACCTGCGGCCGTGAGCAGAAGGCCCCCTGGCAGCGGTTTATCGGGTCGGGCGCAGCATTCAGGCTGCCGGTGCGTTGCAGCAGTTTCAGGCCAAAATCGCGCTTGGGGTTACGCGCGTCCAGCGAGATGCCACTGGGCGTGTCGGTATCGATGTCTTCATAATCCATCCACATCTTCACCTTGCCGCTGTTCTGGTACCAGTCGCCGAGGATGTCCTTGCGCTTTTCGGCCGGCATCAGGCGCAGGAAGTTGACTTCGGCGCCATTGCGGATCAGGTCAAAATAAAGGCGCGTCTGCAACTGGTGCGAAACATTGCCGTACACATCGAAGTTGACCGCCAGTTGGTAATAGGTGCGTTCGAACAGCGGATAGTCGAACAACCACATGGTCAGCGGCACATCACCGATCAGGCCCTTGGTAACGGAAGCGCTGTCGAAGTGGCGGAAGATGCTCAGCAGCGCGTTGTCGTTACCGGCCCACAAGGTCGACCAGCCCGGCGCCGGCATGTCGGCATAGGCGTCGCGGCGCAGCTTTTCATACGCGTTGCGCTTGTCGCGGTAGGCGTGCCACAGGCTCAGCACACTGCCCACGTCATCGATCTGCCCGGGCATGGCCAGCAGCGGCGTGGCCTCGCCACGGTAATTGGCGTCGGTGATGTAGCGGTCGAAGGCCGGCTCCTGGAACAACGCCCAGAAGTTGTCGCGGATCACGTCGGTAGCGATCTGCCCGCGGCACACCGGGCCACGGATGAACGTGCGCACGAAGTACTCGGCGTTATCCAGCATGAACTGGTAGCGCGCCACTGCCGGGATGGCCTCGAAGGTTTCGAACGGGTTGGCCCGGTGACGCGGGCCGTAGCCTGGCAGCGCGGCGGCATGCCAGTCGCCGGCGTAGAACAGCTGCTTCACCCGCTTGAGCTTCTGCGGCCCCATCGGGTAGGTGATGTGCGTCTTGTGCACGATCACGCCCTGCACCGGGATCAGGCGGTAATAGAAGTCGGTGCCCGGTGGGTCGTTGGGGCGACGCGTGGCAATGATGTCGGCCGGCTGGCCGCTGGGCGTGCGTGACCGCACCCATTGGAAGAAGTGGCCCTGCTCGCCGCCGACGAAGTAGATGTGCGCCAGGAACAGATGCTCGTAAAGCCAGCGGCCAACCAGCGCCTCGGTGGAACCCGGGCGGTTGAGCAGCTCTTCCCAGTCGGCGATCTGCCTGGCTTCGGTATCACTGGGCTTGATCGGCTGGTACTCCACTGGCGCACCGGCCGCCAGCCAGCGGCGCATGGTGTCGTATTCCTTGTCTGTCAGCCCGGTCACCGCCAGCGGCATGCCCTCCTTGGGGTGCGCACCTGCATAGGCGTCGAACTCATGAGGCAACGGGCACATGTTGTTGCGGCTCAGGCCCAGGACGATTTCCTCGGGCAGCTTGGCGTTGGGCGTGAGCGGGGTCTTGTGCCCCAGCTCCAGCATGCGCGCCATCAGCGCGGCCTGGCTGCCCTGGTTGTCGAGCACCGAGTAGAAGCCTTTCTTGCGCCATTGCTCTTCGCTGTGGGCGTCGTAGAACAGCCGCGTGGTGGGCACCGCCTTGCTCCGGTCGCCCTCGTAGACCGGGACCTTGCTGGCCCCACGTACCGCACCTTCGGGGCTTTCCAGCTTCAGCTGGCAGGCGGCGTCGTTGCAGGCATGGCAGGCCACGCATTTCTCGGTGAAGATCGGCTGAATGTCCCGGGTGTACGAAATAGCCGGGCTCGACTGGGGGGCTTGCCCGAACACCGCGCCGCTGATGAGCAGGGCGAAGGCGCCGGCAAGGATACGATGCACCATGTGCGAAAAGTCCTGATTTCAAAAAGCCATCACGTTTGTTGCCTGGTCGTGCCGGGTGCTGTTAACCGTGTCATCAACATGAGCGGTTTTCATGCAAATGGGCGATGCGCCTAAGAACCGCGCAACTTTGATATGATTCCGCACCTTCTGATATTTGCCCGACCAGGTAGTTCCTATGTCCGACCGCAGCGCTCGTCTCCAAGCACTCCAGAACGCACTCAAAGAGCGCATCCTGATCCTCGACGGCGGCATGGGTACTATGATCCAAAGCTACCGTCTCGAGGAACACGACTATCGTGGCACGCGCTTCGCCGATTGGCCAAGCGATGTGAAGGGTAACAACGACCTGTTGCTGCTCAGCCGCCCGGACGTGATTGCTGCCATCGAGAAAGCCTACCTCGATGCCGGGGCGGATATCCTTGAAACCAACACCTTCAATGCCACACAGATTTCCCAGGCCGACTACGGCATGGAATCGCTGGTCTATGAGCTGAACGTGGAAGGCGCGCGCATTGCCCGCCAGGTAGCCGATGCCAAGACCCTGGAAACGCCCGACAAGCCGCGCTTCGTCGCAGGCGTGCTCGGCCCTACCAGCCGCACCTGCTCGATTTCCCCGGACGTCAACGACCCCGGCTACCGCAACGTCACGTTCGATGAGCTGGTAGAGAACTACATCGAGGCCACCCGTGGCCTGATCGAGGGCGGCGCCGACCTGATCCTGATCGAAACCATCTTCGACACACTCAACGCCAAGGCGGCCATTTTTGCCGTGCAGCAGGTGTTCGAGGAGGACGCTGTCGAACTGCCGATCATGATCTCCGGCACCATCACCGACGCCTCCGGCCGTACCCTGTCGGGCCAGACCACCGAAGCGTTCTGGAACTCGGTGCGCCACGCCAAGCCGATTTCCGTGGGCCTGAACTGCGCCCTCGGCGCCAAGGACCTGCGCCCGTACCTGGAAGAGCTGTCGACCAAGGCCGATACCCACGTTTCCGCCCACCCCAACGCCGGCCTGCCGAACGCCTTCGGTGAGTACGACGAGACCCCGGCCGAAATGGCGGCAGTAGTCGAGGAATTCGCTGCCAGCGGTTTCCTCAACATCATCGGTGGTTGCTGCGGTACCACCCCGGGCCACATCCAGGCCATTGCCGAAGCCGTGGCCAAATACAAGCCTCGCGAGATCCCGGAGATCGCCAAGGCCTGTCGCCTGTCGGGCCTGGAACCGTTTACCATCGATCGCCAGTCGCTGTTCGTCAACGTCGGTGAGCGCACCAACATCACCGGTTCCGCCAAGTTCGCCCGGCTGATCCGTGAAGAGAACTACACCGAAGCCCTGGAAGTCGCCCTGCAGCAGGTCGAGGCCGGCGCCCAGGTGATCGACATCAACATGGACGAAGGGATGCTCGATTCCCAGGCGGCCATGGTCCGTTTTCTCAACATGATCGCTGGCGAGCCGGACATTTCCCGCGTGCCGATCATGATCGACTCCTCCAAATGGGAAGTGATCGAAGCCGGCCTGAAGTGCATTCAGGGCAAAGGCATCGTCAACTCCATTTCCATGAAGGAAGGCGTCGAGCAGTTCAAGCACCACGCCCGCCTGTGCAAGCGCTACGGCGCCGCCGTGGTGGTGATGGCCTTCGACGAGGTCGGCCAGGCCGACACCGCCGCGCGCAAGAAGGAAATCTGCAAACGCAGCTACGACATTCTGGTCAACGAAGTGGGCTTCCCGCCGGAAGACATCATCTTCGACCCGAACATCTTCGCCGTCGCCACCGGCATCGAAGAGCACAACAACTACGCCGTCGACTTCATCGAGGCCTGTGCCTATATCCGTGACCACCTGCCCCATGCGCTGACCTCGGGCGGTGTGTCCAACGTGTCGTTCTCGTTCCGTGGCAACAACCCGGTGCGCGAGGCGATCCACTCGGTGTTCCTGTTCCACGCCATCCGCAACGGCCTGACCATGGGTATCGTCAACGCCGGCCAGCTGGAGATCTACGACGAAATCCCGGCCCAGCTGCGTGAGAAGGTCGAGGACGTGGTGCTCAACCGCACCCCGGAAGGGACCGATGCCCTGCTGGCCATTGCCGACGACTACAAAGGCGGCGGCGCCACCAAGGAAGTCGAAAACGAAGCCTGGCGTTCGCTGCCGGTCGGCAAGCGCCTGGAGCACGCACTGGTCAAAGGCATCACCGCCTATATCGTCGAGGACACCGAGGAGTGCCGCCAGCAATGCGCACGCCCCATCGAGGTCATCGAAGGCCCGCTGATGAGCGGCATGAACGTGGTGGGCGACCTGTTCGGTGCAGGCAAGATGTTCCTGCCCCAGGTGGTCAAGTCGGCGCGTGTGATGAAGCAGGCAGTGGCGCACCTTATTCCGTTCATCGAAGCAGAAAAAGGCGACAAGCCAGAAGCCAAGGGCAAGATCCTGATGGCCACGGTAAAAGGTGACGTGCACGACATCGGCAAGAACATTGTCGGCGTGGTACTGGGCTGCAACGGTTACGACATCGTCGACCTCGGTGTCATGGTGCCTGCCGAGAAAATCCTGCAAACCGCCCGCGACGAGAAGTGCGACATCATCGGATTGTCTGGCCTGATCACCCCGTCGCTGGACGAGATGGTCCACGTTGCCCGCGAAATGCAGCGCCAGGGCTTCGAACTGCCCCTGATGATCGGCGGCGCCACCACCTCCAAGGCGCACACCGCAGTCAAGATCGAACCGAAGTACAGCAACGACGCCGTCATCTACGTCACCGACGCCTCGCGTGCGGTTGGCGTGGCCACTCAGTTGCTGTCCAAGGAGCTCAAGCCGGGCTTCGTCGAGAAGACCCGCCTGGAGTACGTGGATGTGCGCGAGCGCACCGCCAACCGCAGTGCCCGCACCGAGCGCCTGAGCTACGCCCAGGCCATCGCCGCCAAGCCGCAGTACGACTGGGCCGGCTACCAGCCAGCGGTGCCCTCCTTCACCGGCGTCAAGGTACTGGAAGACATCGACCTGCGCACCCTGGCCGAATACATCGACTGGACCCCGTTCTTCATCTCCTGGGACCTGGCCGGCAAGTTCCCGCGCATCCTCACCGACGAAGTGGTTGGCGAAGCTGCCACCTCGCTGTACAAGGACGCCCGCGAGATGCTCGACAAGCTGATCGACGAGAAGCTGATCAGCGCCCGCGCGGTGTTCGGCTTCTGGCCGGCCAACCAGGTGGCCGATGACGACATCGAGGTGTACGGAGAGGACGGCAAGGCGCTGGCCACCCTGCACCACCTGCGCCAGCAGACCATCAAGCCGGACGGCAAGCCCAACTGGTCGCTGGCCGACTTTGTCGCGCCAAAAGCCAGCGGCGTCACCGACTATGTGGGCGGGTTCATCACCACTGCCGGCATCGGTGCCGAAGAAGTGGCCAAGGCCTACCAGGACAAAGGCGACGACTATAGCTCGATCATGGTCAAGGCCCTGGCCGACCGCCTGGCCGAAGCCTGCGCCGAGTGGCTGCACGAGCAGGTGCGTAAAGAGCACTGGGGCTATGCCCGCGACGAGCACCTGGACAACGAAGCGCTGATCAAGGAGCAGTACAGCGGCATCCGCCCGGCCCCGGGCTACCCGGCCTGCCCCGACCACACCGAGAAAGAAACCCTGTTCCGCCTGCTCGACGGCACCGCCATCGGCGAAACCGGGCCAAGCGGGGTGTTCCTGACCGAACACTTTGCAATGTTCCCGGCGGCGGCGGTCAGCGGCTGGTACTTTGCCCACCCGCAGGCGCAGTACTTTGCCGTGGGCAAGGTCGACAAGGACCAGATCGAGCGCTACAGCGCCCGCAAAGGCCAGGATGTGAGCGTGAGCGAGCGCTGGCTGGCGCCGAACCTCGGGTACGACAACTAAGACTATTGGGGCTGCACAGCAGCCCCAATGGGCACCTACACTGTCCTTGATTGCCTCTGATTCTTCAGGAGCCACCATGGACGATTCCAGCCAAGGCAAACCCCCAACCTTCTGGCAGATGCTGCACAGCATCCTCGCCGCCGCCTTTGGCGTGCAAAGCGGCAAGAACCGCGCTCGCGACTTCACCCACGGCAAAGCCAGCCATTTCATTGCACTGGGCACGCTCTTCACCCTGATATTCATTATGGTGCTGATCGGGTTGGTGCAGCTGGCCCTGCACCTTACCGCCCGCTAGAAATGAAAACGCCTGCGGGATTCCCTCCCGCAGGCGCTCTGGCTACATCACGGTCTAAAAGAAAAGTCTACTGGTGGCTGACCCAATACACGGCAGTGACCACCACCAGGACGATCAGGCAGAGGATCGCCCAGGCATCGACGCTGCTGTCAGCTTTGCGGACCTTGGTTGAGTTTCCCATTGCATTGCCTCTTGTAGTGGTTATGGGAATGCACTTCACAACCAGCAGTTAAGACGAGCAATGCCCTTCCCTCAAGCAAGGTCTTTCAATAGTCGACCGGTGACGTCAGAAACGGGTACTGGTAGCTGGCCGGCCGCCCTTCGGCGCTGTAATGCAGAAAGTCGACGCCATAGTCGGGCCGTTCCAGCAGTTTCAGCCAGCGCCTGGCCTTGGCCTGGTCGATTGCCTGCAGTACCGGGGCACTGTGCACGCGCTGGCCGTCGCGGTTCAGCGCGACACCCTGGGCATCGTCGTGCAACATCACCATGGCCCAACCGCCAAGGGTGAAGTGCCCCCCCATCAGCGCGCTCAAGCGCCCGTCGATGCGCGCACGCAAGGCCTCGGGCGAACTGTTGACGGCGCCGAACAGCACGTCACGCCCCGGTGTGCGCCCGGCCTCCTCGAACGCCTGCATCGCACCAAAGGCCATCTCGTCATTGGCCGACCACACCAGGCGAGTGGCCGGGTATCGCTCCAGCAATTGCTGCGCCTGCTCGTAGGCGCGCTCGCGGCTCCAGCCGCCGTATACGACCTGGCGCAGGCGGACCTGAGGGAAGTCGGCCAGGGCGCGGCGCATGCCCTCCTCGCGCAGCTGCGAAGCCGGTGTGGTCTTGAGCCCGGCAAAGGCCACCAGGTCCACCGGGCCTGCGTCACGAGGCAGTTGCGCAACCATCAGGTGCAGCATCTGGAAGCCCGCTTGCTCGTCATTGCTCATCAAGGTACCCAAGGGCTCGGCATACTTGTCGGGCTGGGTCTCGATGCTGCGGGCCTGGCTGGGGGTCAGGCCATTGTTGACCAGCAACAGCTTGACCCCGGTGCCACGCGATAACCGCAGAATTTCGGGTGCCACGTACTGCTCGTTGACCAACACCAGGTAATCCGGCCGATGCGCCCCACCCAGGATCGCCCTGGCCTGGGTCAGCGCCAGGTCGGCGCGGCGCTCGCTGTACTCCACGCGCAGGGACATGCCCAGTTCGTCCGCAGCGGCCTGCATGAAGCGGGTGTAGCTGGTCCAGAACGTCTCGGTGGACAGCCCCGGATTGAGAAACACCACCGAGGCCGGCTGCGCATTTGCCGCCAGTGGCAGGGCAAGACACAAGCTTTGGCACAGGGCCTTGAGCATGGGGTCACATCTCTGCGAAGCAAACCCCGGATTATAAACGCCTGGCTACCGCCAGCGTACAAATGGCAGTCAGTCTCACATAGTTCATTTGGTTCTTTTCATATGCAAAAACATCACTTTAGCGCATAACCGCAACCTGATATCGTTCCCCGGCTCCGTACCGGAGTGCGCGGCCGTGCGCGCGAATAGCTGCATGCCTGAGACAGGACTTTTATGTACGTATACGACGAGTACGATCAGCGGATCATCGAGGACCGCGTCAAGCAGTTCCGTGATCAGACCCGCCGCTACCTGGCCGGTGAGCTGAGCGAAGAAGAATTCCGCCCTCTGCGCCTGCAGAACGGCCTATACATCCAACGTTTCGCGCCAATGCTGCGTGTCGCCGTGCCGTACGGCCAGCTGAGCGCCCGCCAGGTCCGCACCCTGGCGAAGATCGCTCGCGACTACGACAAGGGCTACGCGCACATTTCCACCCGCCAGAACGTGCAGTACAACTGGCCGGCACTGGAAGACATTCCGGACATTCTCGCCGAACTGGCCACCGTCCAGATGCATGCGATCCAGACCAGTGGCAACTGCCTGCGCAACACCACCACCGACCAGTTTGCCGGTGTGGCCGCAGACGAAATCATCGACCCGCGCCCGTGGTGCGAAATCGTCCGCCAGTGGACCACCTTCCACCCGGAATTCGCCTACCTGCCGCGCAAGTTCAAGATTGCCATCAACGGCTCGCAGGAAGACCGCGCTGCCATTGAAGTGCACGACATCGGCCTGGAGCCGGTGCGCAACGCTGCTGGCGAGCTGGGCTTCCGTGTACTGGTCGGCGGCGGCCTGGGCCGTACCCCGGTGGTCGGCTCGTTCATCAACGAGTTCCTGCCGTGGCAGGACCTGATCAGCTACCTGGACGCCATCCTGCGCGTGTACAACCGTTACGGTCGCCGTGACAACAAGTACAAGGCGCGGATCAAGATCCTGGTCAAAGCACTGACGCCTGAAGTGTTCGCCGAGAAGGTCGAGGCCGAAATGGCCCACCTGCGCGGCGGCAGCACCACCCTGACCGAAGACGAAGTGCAGCGCGTATCGCGCCATTTCGTCGACCCGGACTACCTGGCCCTCGAAAACGTCGACTACGCCGCCCAGGACGCCGAAAACCCAGGCTTTGCCCGTTGGCGCTCGCGTAACACCCGTGCCCACAAGCGCCCCGGCTACGTCGCTGTAACCCTGTCGCTGAAGCCTACCGGCGTTGCCCCGGGCGACCTGACCGACAAGCAGCTGGACGCCGTGGCCGACCTGGCCGAGCGCTACAGCTTCGGCTTCCTGCGTACTTCGCACGAGCAGAACATCATCCTCGCCGACGTCGAGCAGCGCCAGCTGCACGCGCTGTGGCTGGAACTGCGCGAAGGCGGCTTCGCCACCCCGAACATCGGCCTGCTGACCGACATCATCTGCTGCCCGGGCGGTGACTATTGCTCGCTGGCAAACGCCAAGTCGATCCCGATCGCCGAGTCCATCCAGCGCCGTTTCGACGACCTGGACTACCTGTTCGACATCGGCGAGATCGACCTGAACATCTCTGGCTGCATGAACGCCTGCGGCCACCACCACGTGGGCCACATCGGCATCCTCGGCGTGGACAAGAAGGGTGAGGAGTTCTACCAGGTATCGCTGGGCGGCAATGCCGCGCGCGGCGCGAGCCTGGGCAAGATCCTCGGCCCGTCCTTCGCCCAGGATGCCATGGCCGATGTGATCGAGAAGCTGATCGCCGTGTACGTCGAGCAACGTACCGAGGAAGAGCGTTTCATCGACACCTACCAGCGTATCGGCATCGACCCCTTCAAGGAACGCGTCTATGCAGCGAATCATTAAGAACAACCAGATCGTCGACGAAACCTGGCACCTGCTGCCCAAGGAAACCTCGTTCGACGAGCTGACCAACTGCGACGACTACATCGTGCCGCTGCAGCTGTGGCGTGACCATGCCCACGTGCTCAAGGCCCGCGACGGCGGCCTGGGCGTGTGGCTGGACAGCGACGAAGAAGCGGAAGAAATCGGCGAAGACGTGCAGTACTTCCAGGTCATCGCACTGAACTTCCCGGCCTTCACCGACGGGCGCAGCTACTCCAATGCGCGCCTGCTGCGTGACCGCTACAAGTTCAAAGGCGAGCTGCGCGCCATCGGCGACGTACTGCGCGACCAGCTGTTCTTCATGGCCCGTTGCGGTTTCGATGCGTTCGCCATCCGTGCCGACAAGGACCCGGAAGACGCGCTGCAAAGCCTGAAGGACTTCTCGGTGACCTACCAGGCCGCGACTGACGAACCGCTGCCGCTGTTCCGCCGCCGCTGATCGTCCCGCTCCAGCGAACAGCCCGCCCCTCGGCGGGCTGTTTCGTTTAAAGGCCGTGGCGCTGCATTGCCTCCCGGCTCAACGCCAGCAAAAGCTGGTTTCGCACGGCCTCGCGCTCAGTGCAGATTTGCTCGATTTGCGCGAGATAGTCGCCGTCACTCAGTGTTTTCCATTGCATGAACAACGTATCCAAGCGCTGCTGGAAAGGCACCTCCATCTGGCTGAAGCGTGCCGCCTGGTGTTCGTGCAGGTAGGCCTGCCAAAAGGTTCGATCTGCCAGGGCCTGCGCCAAGACTTGTGGTGTTTCCTCTCGCAGAACCTCGTTGCGTGCAGCGTCCAGCTCGTCAGGGCCCACCCCGCTGACACTCTGGTACATCAGTTTGTCAGGCTGCGCAGGGAGGTCGAGGCTATCCGCAAGCTTTACGCGATAGGTCAAATACACCTCGACGGGATCGATAGAATGCTGCTCAGCAATATGCCGGGCCGCAATTGCGTTGACTTTGTCCAGGCGGGCTAAAGAACGCCCCAGCCTCACCAGCGCCCGCTCCTTGTGCAACCCATCGCCAGCTGTTCCAGCCCTGGCGACCATCGCGCCAATCTCCAGTTCGCTGAGCGTAAGCAGCAACTCGTCACTGCAACTGCGCGGCCGGCTAGCTTGCTCGAACAGGCTCGCACGCACTTCAGCGTGCTGCTCGCAGGCATCAAGGATGTGCCACACCCGCAACTGAAAATCGCGGGGCTGTGCGTGGTATTCACGCAGGCCCTGCAAGTCTGAAATGAACCGGAACAGATCACTCGCACCGTCCTCCCGGTACAAGCGGGCCCAGAGCGCCAGTCGCGCCTCGCGCTGCGCCGTGGAAAACCCCGACAGCCAAGGTAATGCAGCGCTCGGGCCCGACGATGGGTGAGGTGCGAGCCGACGTGCAGATAACCCGGCGGACGCTCTGGCCAATTGCAGGCGCTGCACGGTCTGATCCGAGAGTGGATTGTCGTGCAGCTCCAGGCCCTGCAACAAGCGAAGCGGCAGCGCAGACAGTGCCTCAGGCAGCGTTTGGATCTGGTTGTCACGCATGTCCAGCAATTCCAGGTTGCCGTGCCTGGCCAGATCAACGGGCAATTCGCCCAGCCCGGTGTTGCGCAAGGACAACCGGCGCATCAGCGGGAACGATGCCAATGGCGGCAGCAAGCCTACCGGGTTACCGTTCAGTTCGAGGCGGCGTAGCCCCTCGAGCTGGCTGAGGCGCAGGTTGTCGTCGCGGGTAAGTACGATCTGGTTGTCAGCAAGGCGCAGGTTTCTCAATTCGCCCAGTTGCTCGATGCCTGCCGGAAGCCGGGTCAGCTGGTTGCCCCGCAAATCCAGGTTACGCACGTTGCTGAAGCGAACCAGGAAACCCGCCTCGACGCTCGTCACCCGCATATCGCGCAATGTGAGGTGTGTGATGTGGTCGAAAGACACATGCTCAGGCAAGGACGGCAGATTGCCCACCCGCTCACCCACGATGCTCAGGTGGTAATCACCCGCTACATCACCCGGCGTCGCGCGCTGCCAGCTCATCATGATTCGCCTGGCAACCTTGATCCGGCGCCAGCGGCGAACCAGGTTCAGCCCTGGCTCACTCCGCCAGGCGTGCAATGCCTGCTTGAGGCTGACCTTGGCTTGTAACAGTTGGCTGACATGGTTCCACGGCTCTACACCCCGCCGAGCCAGGTCTTGCAGGTATGCCTGCAACTCTTCACCGGTCATCAGCGGGAACACATGATTCAAAGTGCGCCGCAGCGCCTGGCGGGTCCCCGACAGGTGGCCACTGAGCGGGTAGCCCAAGCGCCCATCGAATAACCGCAAAGGGGGGCGAACACCATGCCCCACCGGGGCCAGCCCAATCATTCGGGCCGCCGCCTCCCGCTCGCCAAGGGTATCGCCCAGCCCGCCCTGCGCGAGCTTTTCGGTATCAGCATTTACCGCAGCAGGCTGACGCAACCCTGCCAAGGCGCGATCAATTCGGCTGTCACGTACGGCCCAACGTGCTCGCTCCGCCAGGGTAAGCGGCACCCGCCCCGCATCATTCAGGCGCTCGAGCTCGACACTGTTGGCCTGCTCGACAATTTCTCGTGCGCAGCGATGGGAAAGGCCAGGGAAGTCGCGCATCAGCACCTGGTCCGCAGCGTTCGGGTTGACCTGCCGCTCATTGAACAATTCCTCGAATGCCTCACCCCGCAGAGTCGGAAACTCATTGTGCAGGTGCCAGCGCTCGATGGCATCGAGCAAACGCGCCGGTGGTGCTGCGCTCTCCAGAACCAACCGGCGCAGCTGGTCAGCGCCGTAACCTGTAACCTGCACGCCAAAGGCTGCCGCCTCGTCGGAAATAGCCGCTGTGCGGCTGGCAAGCCGGCGAACCATGTAGGCGGCGTCCTGCCAGCGCTGCGGTTGCTCGAACTCATGCACCCATCCCCCGGCACCATTGTGCTCGAGTGCCGGTAAATAGGCCCCCGGCCTGGACGGATGATGAATGCGCCATGCTCCATCGTCGCCTTCACTTACCTCATAAGCGGCATCGTGCAGGCGCCTCAGCGAACGGCCATTTTCATTGATGGCCTGCCCTGGCGGCAGGTCGATGCCCGCTAGCTGATAGCCTGGCAAAGCCGGATCACACAGACGCAACTGGCCATCCGCCAGGCGTACCGGCACCAGCGCATCCACGCGTGCCACGCGCTGGGCGAGCTTGCCGAGAGCCACCGCCCCTGCAGCCGTCAACGCCCCTGTCGCCACCGTCTCCGCCACGTTGAACAGGTGGCCCAAGGCAGCGTTGCGATCACCTAGCTGCCAGTCTTCGTACCCTTCGTAGACTTCGCCCGCCAACTGCGCGACCGTGAGCCCGAGCATGGCCTGGCCCAACCCGGGCACAAACAGCGCTGCCAGGCCTGCCACGCTGAGCCCCAAGTCAAGATAGCCTTGCAGACGGGCCTGGCGGTCGGCGATATCCTCATCCTCCGTTGATACCGCCAGTACCCGTGCATCATCCAGCATCTTGTCGAGCAGCGCTTTGCGCAGCGCGGTGAACACGTCGCCTTCGACCGCAAAGCAGCGGCCATCCAGCTCAAGCGGTAAAACAGTATTGCCCTGCCTCAGCAGCGCGTTCAGGGCCGTGTAGAAAGCAACGCGATCCCGTTCTGCGACAAAGCGCTGAAAGAACTGGCGATACGCTTCGTCACGCATGCGTACACCCAGCGTCAGGTACAGCAGTTCCCAGTTGGCATGCCAACTCACTGCGGCGTACCGGTCCTCAGGCAACCATGCGATAACGCCAACCAGGCGGGCGTTCTGACGCACTTCGATCGCCAGTGCGCCAATGATCTTCTTGCCCAGCAGCCTCAGGGTGTGGCACCTCACAACGGTGTCCTCGGCAGGCCCTGATGCTGCTTCGACAACATGGCGGATACGCTGATACGTCAACTCGTCAATTTCACCCTTGACCCTGGCGACAACCGCGTCAAGCTCCAGCCTGGCGCTCAATGCCTCCTCCATGATGGCCTCGACCTGCATACCGGCCATGCTTTCGGTTTGCAGCTGCGATTGCAGATGGCGTTGATAATGTCGACCGATATCGAGGCTGCGACAGAGCTGGGCGAAGACCTCAACGCTCAATGGCAGCCTCTTTCCACTGGCATTGACCAGCTGTGACCCTGTGGCGAACCAGCCCGGTCGAGTTTCATTTTCGTGGAAGTTGTGCAGTGCCGCCGAAAGCAGCGACTGGGTACTTTCGACCCGCGTCGAGGAAGTTGGCAAAGCAGGCGATATCGGCGGATTTGCCCGCAGGGTCACCCATCTGACCCTGGCCAGGCGTAGGTCTACCTGTGTGATGGAGCGCGCCGCGAGCGCACTTTTGAGCAGCGCCTCGGCGAACTCGTCCAGAGGCTTGAGGGCCTGCAACCTGGCGTGGAGTTGCTCCTGCGCCCGCTGCTGACGCAATGAAGCTGCGCGCAACAGTGTCAGGTGTTCGACGCGAGCGCGCTTTATCCAGCCAGGCAGATGACTGGCAATCAGTGCATCGATGGAATCGGCAGGTATCACAGAAGGGGTCATGGGCAGTGTGTCCGCTTGATAAAAGCGTTAGCTGACCAAGGTCTCACCCCGTTCTGGCGTTACTTATGTAATGAAGGCCAGGGTAAAACGCGATTCTTGCCCGCAGGTCAAAGGACTTTGACGCAGCAGCCGGTTATTCGTTGCCCTGCGAACCTGCACACTGGCTGCCACAGGATCCAACCCCACTTCCCAGGAGTAAGCCCATGAGCGTTCCTTCCTTCGGCCTCGGCACCTTCCGACTCACTGGCCAGACCGTCATCGACTCGGTCAAATCGGCCCTTGAGCTGGGCTATCGGGCCATCGACACCGCACAGATCTACAAGAATGAAGCGGAAGTCGGCCAAGCCATCGCTGAAAGCGGCGTACCGCGCAGCGAGCTTTTCATTACCACCAAGATCTGGGTCGACAACTACGCGGCGGACAAGCTGGTCCCAAGCCTGCGCGAAAGCCTGAAGCAACTGCGCACCGACTACGTCGACCTGCTGCTGATCCACTGGCCAGCCCCAGGCAACGGCGTAGCGTTGCCGGAATACATGACCGCACTGGCCGAAGCGAAAAAGCTGGGCCTGACCCGACAGATTGGTGTGTCCAATTTCAACATCGCACTGACTCGCCAGGCCATCGAAATCGTTGGCAAGGGCGAAATTGCCACCAACCAGATCGAGCTCAGCCCGTACCTGCAGAACAGCAAGCTGGCCGCGTTTCTCAAGGACCAAGGCGTCACCGTCACCTCGTACATGACCCTGGCCTATGGCAAGGTCCTGAAAGACCCGGTGCTGGCCGACATCGCGGCCAAGCACAAGGCCACCGTCGCCCAGGTTGCCCTGGCCTGGGCCCTGCAACTGGGCTACGCGGTAATCCCGTCTTCGACCAAACGCGAAAACCTGGCCAGCAACCTGCTTGCCCGCGACCTGAAGCTGGACACCGACGACATGGCACGCATCGCCACGCTGGAACGCAATGGCCGCGAGGTCAGCCCTGACGGCCTGGCGCCTGCCTGGGACTGATGGCTGGAACGGCCGCAACCCGGCCAAAGATGCACTCGCCTATACCCCTAACTGGGCCTCTGATCAACCCAGCGGCAGCACGACCCTTGCTTGCAAACCGCCACCGGGGCGGTTGCTCAGGGTCAGGCTGCCGCCTTGTTCCAGCACGATGGCCCGTGCTGCGGGCAGGCCCAGCCCCACTCCACCCGTGTCCCGATTGCGCGAACCTTCGATACGGTAAAACGGCACAAATACCTGCTCCAGCAGCGCCGGCGCGATGCCCGGGCCGCGGTCTTGCACGGTTATCTCGATCTGCCTGGCACTTAGCGCCAACACCACCGATGGCTCGCGACCGTACTTGGCGGCATTGTCGATCAAGTTGACCAACACCCGCTTGATACCCACCGGCCGCCCTGTATACACACAACGGCGCGGCCCGCTGAGGCCGACCTCGACACCCGCATCCTTGAAATCGTCCACCACCGTGAGCAGCAACTCGCCCAGGTCGAACACGGTCGTCTGCTCCAGCCGCGCATCATCACGGAAAAACGCCAGCGCGGCGTCGACCATCGCCTGCATCTCATCCACGTCCTTGAACAACTTGGCCTGTAGCTGGGCATCGTCGATGAACTCGGCACGCAAGCGCATGCGCGTCAGCGGTGCGCGCAAGTCGTGGGAGATTGCCGCCAGCATCTGGGTACGGTCGTTCAGGTAATGCTTGAGCTGGGCCTGGGTGGCATTGAACGCAAGAATGGCCTGGCGCAGGTCGTGCGGGCCAACCACCGGAATCGGCGGGGCGTTGAAGTCCTTGCCAAAACGCCGCACCCCCTGGGCAAAGCGCTCCAGCGGCTTGGCCAGATAGCGTGTAGCCAACAGTGCGACGACCAGGCTGGAAACCAGCATCAACACTAGGACGATCAGGTTGCGCGGCAGCTCCTCCAGGCCCCAGCTGCGGTCTGTGGCTCGAAACAGCACCCAAGACTTGTCGGCCAGCTCGATCATCAAGGCATAACCACGCTCAGAGGTGTATTCCGGCATATCGGACGGCTCGAACGCCTCGACCCTGGCATCCGGGCGCTTGAGCAGCGCACGCAGGATAGGCGTGCCCTCGCGGAACTCGGCATCGACCAACGCAGGCACTCCCGCCTCGTCATGGCGTCGCAACCATCGCACGGAATAGGAGCCGTCACCTGCCGCAATGGCGATATTGGCACGCTGCGCCATGGGCGCGGCATCGAGGATGCGGGTCACCGCTGCAACCTTCTCGATCACCCCGCTCTCCAGCAGCGGTGGTTGCGCCCACACACTCAGCAGCAGGCTGAACAGCCCCTTGAGCAGCAGCAGGAACAGCATCGCTGTCAGCGTGGTCAACGCAATCCATCGGGCAATGGTGATTCTGGGCTGCGGCAGGGCCTGGCGAAACCGGGCAACCAGGCTCATCGCTTCGCGACCATGGGGGTGAACAGGTAACCGGCGTTGCGCAGTGTACGGATCAGGGGCTCATGCCCATTGTCGGTTTCAAGCTTGCGGCGCAGCCGGCTTACTTGCACGTCAATGCTGCGGTCATAAGCGTCGTAGGCATCACCACGGGCCATGTCCAGCAATTGCTGGCGGCTGAGCACCCGACGCGGGTGTTCGGCAAACACCAGCAGCAGTTCGAATTCGCCATTGGACAAGGGGATCATGACGTTGTCCGGCGAGCGCAATTCGCGCCGCACCACGTCCAGCTGCCAGCCGGCAAACTCAAGGCTATTACTGGTGTGGCCCGCCGTGCCCACTGCCTTTTCGCCGGCCCGACGCAAGACTGCCCTCACCCGCGCCAGCAGTTCACGGGCAGCAAACGGCTTGGTCACGTAGTCGTCAGCCCCCAGTTCCAGGCCCACAACCCGGTCGCTCAACTCGCCCATGGCCGTGAGCATGATCACCGCCACCTTGTGTTCGGCCAGCAGCCGCTGGCACAACACCAGGCCGCTGTCGCCGGGCAACATTACATCGAGGATGACCAGGTCAGGCACCCGCCGATCAAGCGCCTGCCACAGCCCCTGGCCATCCTGGGCCACGTCCACTTCGTAACCATGCTGGCGAAGAAACTTCTGCAGCAGGTCAAGCACCTCGACATCATCGTCGACTATCAGCAAATGGCTCACGAACACGCACCACAGACAAGGTAAACAAGCCGTACTTTAAGGCCATGCCCCTGCGGTCGTCATATATTTCAACCCGGAAACAAAGTGTCAGTGCCGAGACGATCCGGACATTACCGGGCAACGAACATTGCGCAGCATCGCCGCCAGTTCTTGCCAGGAATGTTTCTATGTCCCGTTCATCATCCACCTCCCGTACGGCGCGCTCTGCTGCGCTGGTGTTATCGCTGCTCGCGGCCGGAGCCTGCAGCCAACGCGCTCACGCCACCAGCGCCTGCGGCAACCTCGCCTATCAGGTCAGTGACCCGCTGGAGCCGGCCAACCGCGCGGTATTCGCCTTCAACCGCACGGTCGACGACTACCTGCTGGCGCCTGTCGCCCGGGGCTATGGCATGCTCCCCGGCTTTGCCCGGCAAGGCGTGCACAACTTTGCCAACAACTTTGGCGAGCCCAAGGTATTCGTCAATGACCTGCTGCAGGGTAATGGCGATCGGGCGATGACCAGCCTCGCACGCGTCATCTTCAACACCACCCTGGGTGTGGCGGGCGTAATCGATGTGGCGGGCAAAATGGGCTTGAGCCAGCACAGGTCAGACTTTGGCCAGACCTTCGGGGTTTGGGGCATCGCCAATGGCCCCACCGTCGAACTGCCGCTGTTGGGTACGCACAACCTGCGCGACGCAACGGGCAGCGTGTTGAGCCTGGCGGTGGACCCGTTCGGCGACAATAGCGATACGGTCGACACCCTCAGTACCGTGGCCACTGCCGGGCATGTCGTGGACAGCCGCGCCGCCGCGCTACCGTTGACGGCCTGGCTGCAAACCTGGCCCGATTATTACCTGGCGCTGCGCGACTACACCGCGCAGCAACGCAACAACCTCGTAGCAGAAGGCAAGGCAGGCAAGCCCGGAACGTGGCAAGCCAATTGCCCGCAGGTAACCGGCCATGAATGATGCGCAAGCGGCCATGCTGCTGTTCCGGCGCCTGGAAGGCGCCGCCCGGCAACCGTTGTTGCTGCACGAACTGGAGGCTCGGGTGTCCGCCGACGGCCGCAATCTGGTCCTCAGCCGCTATCGCGAACGCTACACCGCCGAAGGCAAACCGTACCGGCACGAGGCTCACCGCAGCGTGCCGATCGCTGCATTGCTGCGCTGGATGGCCAGGCACGAGCGATGATTCTGAAGCGAGCCGGGTATTGATCTTTCACCGCGATCAACTGTAAGAGCGGCCTTGCGTCGCGAAAGGGCTGCAGGGCAGCCTTAGTCAGCAGCCTTGGGCTCGAATACAGTCACCGCTCGCGCATCCACCGGTTTGGGCAGCAACCCTTCGCGGTAGAAGGCATCGGCAATGCGTTGTTGTTCACCAAGGTTGTCCAACTGCACCGGCTGCACGTCATAGCTGCGTCGGCCATTGGCCTGCTGCACCGTGGCGCTGTCCAGGTTGCCCCAGAGCGGCCCCAGCACCCGGGCAGCCGCTGCGGGGTTGGCTTTGGTCCAGGCACCGATCTCGCGCAGCGCCTGGTACACCTGCTGCAGCACTTCAGGGTGCGCCTTGGCGTAATCGCTGCCGGCCAGGTAGTAACGCTGGTAGCTCGCCAGCTCGCTGCCATCAGCCAGAACGCGCGCATTCTGCTGGCGCTGGGCGCTGGCCACGTAGGGGTCCCAGGTGACCCAGGCATCGACCTTGCCATTCTCGAACGCCGCCCGGCCATCGGCCGGGATCAGGTACGCCGGGGTAATGTCCTTGAAGCTGAGGCCGGCCTTGGCCAAGGCCTGGATTAACAGGTAATGGCTACCCGCCGCCTTGGTCACCGCCACCCGCTTGCCCTTGAGGTCGGCCAGGGTCTTGAGCGGCGAGCTGGCTGGTACCAGGATGGCCTGGGCCGAGGGCGATGGCGCCTCACGAGCAAAATAGGTGAGCTTGGCACCGGCCGCCTGGGTGAACACCGGCACGGTGTCGGCCACATCCGCAGACAGGTCGACATTGCCCAGGTTAAGCGCCTCCAGCAGCGGCAAGCCGCTGGGGAACTCGTGCCAGCTGACGCGGATACCCTCGGCCTGCAGGCGCTGCTCCAGCGTGCCACGGGCCTTGAGCAGGGTCAGCAGGGTGGAGGATTTCTGGTAACCGATGCGCAGGGTCTGCTCGGCGTTGGCAAGCGACGGCAGCAGGCCACCGAGCAGCAGGCCCAGGGCCAGGTGACGCAGATGTCTACGGTGCAGCATGGGGTGTCTCCAGGTCAATGTTGGGCCAGCGAGTCAGTGGCGGGCACGGTAAAGCCCGTGGCGAAGGTCGGGGCAACGTCCAGGCGTTGGTTCATAAGGCCGTGGGCGTGGTAGAAGTCGGCGGTTTCCTGCTGTTCGCCGATGGTCTTCGCGTCGATGGCCTGCCAACGCAACTGGCGGCGCTCGAATTGCAGCCGGGCAGCGTCCTGCGGGAAGCCGATGATCGCGGCCAGGGTTTGCGAATAGCTGTCCAGGTGCTGGTACGCCCAGACCTGGGCGGCGGCCAAACGGGCCAGGTAATCCTGCAATGCGGCCTTGCGCGCCGGGTCATCCAGCGCCTTGTCGGTGGCCGCCAGAAAACTGTTGCCACTGGACAGCCCGCGGCCATTAACCAGCACCTTGCCCTGGCCGCTCAGCTCTGCCAGCGCGGTGTAGGGTTCCCAGGTCGACCAGGCGTCCACCGAGCCATTGGCCAGTGCGATCTTGGCGTCGACCGGGCCGAGAAAGCGGAACTCCACGTCTTTTTCGCTGAGCCCGACCTGATCCAGCGCCTTCAGCGCCAGGTGATGGCCGATGGAGCCACGGCCAGTGGCGATGCGCTTGCCCTTGAGGTCGGCCGCGCTGTGCAGCGCAGCATCAGGGCGCACCAGTAGCGCCGTGCCATACGGGTCTGACTTGTCCACGGCAATGGCCTTGACCGGCGCACCGGAGGCCAGCACGAAGAGCAATGGCGCATCACCGATGATGCCGGCATCGATCGCGCCGGCATTCAGTGCTTCGGCCAACGGCGCGGCAGCGGGAAATTCTGCCCAGCGGATGTCGTAAGGCAGGTCGCGCAGGGCATCGGCGGCCTCCAGCTGGGCGCGCATATTGCCTTTCTGGTCACCGATGCGCAGGGTCAGGCGGTCACTGGCAAATGCCTGTGTGGCCAGCAGTGTGACAGCGGCGAGCAGCAGCAGGCGAGATCGAATGGACATCCGCAGTTCCTTGCAGGTTGGAAGAACTGCGAATGTAGCGGGCCGCATCAAATAAATAAAAGTGATTAAAGTAATAAGCTAATATGCAAAAAATATTGAGCGCGAATAATCCTCGTCGTAACCAGTGGGTGATGACGGGAGCGCTTTGCGCCCCTGTCGCCGGACAGAACACGCAAAAACAGGACAGATCGCGCAAGCTTTTACACATCACTGCAACCTGTAACATTCAGTTTCATATTGCTCCAGGACCGTAGACAGCCCAAACCACTGCCTGAGGCCTGATCCGTGCTGCAACGTGTGCTCTGCTCCCTGTCCCTGCTCACCCTTGCCATTTCCACCGCCCACGCTGCCGAAGCGCTCGACACCCCGCGCCTGGCCGGCATGGACAATTTCCGCGACATCGCCGGCACCACCAGTGCCTACACCACCAGCCATGACGGCACAATGCGGGCGGGCGTGTTCTACCGCTCCAATGCCCTTACCCCGACCGCCGCCGACCTGGCAACCCTCAATGGCCTGGGTATCGGCGATGTGTACGACCTGCGCACCCCAAGCGAAACAGCCAGCACCCCCGATACCCTGCCGGACAGCGCCAGCTACACCAACATCGACATCATTGGCAGCACCACATCGGGCTCCAACATCACCAATATTTCCTTCAGCAGCGCAGAACAGGCGCGGGCGATGATGCAGGAGACCAACCGCGCCTTCGTCAATGACGCCGGCATGCGTGGCCAGTTTGCCGTGCTGTTCAACGAACTGGCCGCTGCCGATGGCGCGGCGCTGTTCCATTGTAATGCGGGCAAGGACCGCACCGGCTGGACGGCAGCGGTGCTGCTGAGCATCGCCGGGGTGGACGAGGCCACCATCATGAGCAACTACTTGGCAACCAACGACTACACCGCCGCCCGAGTGGCTGCCACCCTGGCGGCGATGCCGGCGAGCATGGCCGAAATCTATGCACCGTTACTGGGGGTCGAAGCCAGCTACCTGCAGGCTGGCCTCGATGAAATCAGCGCCGACTACGGCAACATGGAAAACTACCTCAAGCAGGGCCTGGGCCTGAGCGAGGAAACGATCTACGTGCTGCGCGGCAAGATGGTGCGCTATGGTTCCCTGCCCGGCGAGGCTGGCCTGCTGGGCAACGCTGCCGCCGGCGCGCAATTGTTGCGTGAGCTGCAGGACACTTCGCTGTCGGGCAGCTACAGCGCCTACAACTACTACCTGCAATCGGCCATCGATGCCGGCACACTCGGCGGCGTGACCTCGACGGTTGGCGGCCAGGTGCACGCGGATGCCGCCAGCTACCTGTTGCGCCAAGGCGCCATGGTCACGCGCGCGGCTTCGCCCTTTGCCGACGCCAGCAACGTCAAGGTCGGCCAGGCGCGCCTGTGGAGCACGGCGCTGGCCGGCTACCTGGGCACTGACGGCTCAGCCCATGCGGCCAGCAGCAACGAACACAGCCAAGGGTTGATGGTGGGCATGACCCAGCGCTTCTCCGAACAGCTCAGCGGCCATGCCGGTTTTGGCTACAACCGCGGCAATGTGGGCGGTGCCGGTGGCGAGGCCGACACTGACCTGACCTTCCTCAGCCTGGGGGCACGCTTTGCCCCGGGGAGCCTGGAGCACGGGCTGTTCATCGATGCCGTCATCAGCGGCGGCTGGCTCGACTACTCCAGCAAGCGCGAACTGGGCGGCGGCCTGGGCACGGCCAAAGGTGACAGCAACGGCACCCTGGCGGGTGCCAGCCTGGCATTGGGTTATCGCCTGCCCACCCATGGCGTGGTGCTGGAGCCAAGCCTTGGCGTGCGGGTCAGCCACGTCGACCTGAACGGCTTCACCGAGAAAGGCAGCGAACTGGCCCTGCAAGTGGACGACCTGAAAGAAACCCGTCGAAGTGCGGTGGCCAACCTCAAGGCGTCGTTCGCGCCGATTCCGGTAGGCAGCTGGCGGTTGGTGCCGGGAGTGGAAGTGGGTTACGAGCATGCCCTGGGTGATCAGCAGGTGGATAGCCGGGGGCATCTGCTGGGGCTGGATATCGAGCAACGTGCGGCATTTGACAACCGCGATCAGTTCACTGGCGGGGTGAGCCTGATGGCCAACCTGGGTGCATTGAGTGTCGGCGGCGAAGTGGCGGCGATGGGCGGAGGCGACAGCCACGGGGTGAGTGGCAGCCTCAAGGCCAGCTACGCGTTCTGATCCTGTAACCGCTGGCACCGGCTTTGCCGGTGCCCGGCAGCGCTAACCACTGCGCCGTAATTCAGACGGGCTTACTCCGAACGCCTGCTGGAAGTACTGGGCAAAACGCCCCGCGTTGCTGAACCCATGGCTCAAGGCCACTTCGGCCACCGACCCGCCCTCCCCGCGCGCCAGCACCTGGCGCGCACTTTCCAGCCGCACCTGCCGTTGATACCCGGCAATCGAGGTCCCGGCAAAACGGCGAAAGCCATCCTGCAAGGCGCGCAGGCTGACATTGGCCAACCCCGCCAGCTCGGTGCCACTGACCAAGCGCGCCGGGTGCTCGTGCAGGTACGCCATCGCCAGCTTCACATGGCGCGGCGCCAACCCGGGCGCAGGGCTGCGCAGGGCATCGCTATAGTTGTGCGGCCAGGCCTCCAGCACCGCATCCACCATCATTTCCTGCAGGCGGGTCGGCATCAGCACGCCGGTATTGATCAGCTGGTCGAACTGCGTACCGGTGGCCATTTCCAGCAACGCACGTATGCCCTGGAACACCGGCAACGCCAGGTCCACCACCGGGGCAAAACACACCGGTGCCGCCAAGGGTTGGCCTAACAACAGGGACAGGCGCTCGGCAAACAACCCGCGGTGTATCGACATGCCGCACTGGGCATGGTTTTCGGCAAAGCGCACCGTGCGAATATCGCGTTTGTCGACCGCCAGCCCCACCTGGGCATCACCAACCGATTCGCCTCGGTGATCGAAAATGATCTTGCCAGCAGTAGACAGCACGAAGGTGATCTCGTCCTGTGGCGTGGGCAGGGTGATGCTGAAATCCCCGCCATACTGCAGGCGTCGCACGCTCATGCCTTCAAAGCGCCCATATACGCCGCCAATGCTGATGCCCTCGGCCAGCGGCGGCATGTCGGCATACAGGTTGCCGAACATCTGGGTGAACAAAGCACCAAAGTCATCGCTGCGCATGTCGCGAGAGCGGAGGATGAACGGCTTGCGCGTCATGCCGGAATGCACTGTAGGTTCACCTGTGCAAAGGGGGACCCGGATGCTGCCATGCCCGTATGACAACCGCGTTAAAGAGGCAGCGAACCTGCCAAGCCGTGTACAGTACCCCTACAACAACGCCCGCAAAGGAGCCCGGCACATGACCGTGACGCTATCCCCCCTGCAGATCGACTGCGCTTTCGATTCCGGCAACATCCAGGTACTGGACGCCAGCAACCCTGCCCAGGTGCACCTGGCCATCCGCCCGGACACTCACAGCGGCCACTTCCAGTGGTTCCACTTCAAGGTCAGCGGCCTCACCCCCGGTCAGGTTCATCGCTTCAGCCTGGACAACGCCAGCGAGTCCTCCTACAAGAACGCTTGGGCCGGCTATAACGCCGTGGCCTCCTACGACCAGCACACTTGGTTCCGTGTGCCCAGCCAGTTCGATGGCAAGGCACTGGCCTTTGAAGTGAAGGCCGAGCAGGAGCAGATCTGGTTTGCCTACTTCGAGCCCTACCCACGCGCGCGCCACAACCAGTTGATCGAACGTGCCCAGAAAATCGAAGGGGTCGAGCTGTTGGCCCATGGCCGCAGCGTGCAAGGCCGCGACATCCCCCTGCTGCGCGCCGGCAACGGTGGCGCGGGCAAGCGCAAGCTGTGGCTGATCGCCCAGCAGCACCCGGGCGAGCACATGGCCGAGTGGTTCATGGAGGGTGTGATCGATCGGCTGCAGGCGAACGATGACGTCGTTCAGCAACTGCTGGCTAAAGCCGACTTGTACCTTATCCCCAACATGAACCCCGATGGCGCATTCCTTGGCCACCTTCGCACCAACTTCAAGGGCAAAGACCTCAACCGAGCCTGGCAGGATGCTAGTGTCGAGCTGAGCCCGGAGGTGTTCTTTGCCCAGGCGCAGATGAAGCAATATGGGGTGGACGCGTTTATCGACGTGCATGGGGATGAGGAAATCCCGCATGTGTTCACGGCGGCCTGCGAAGGCAACCCCGGCTATACGCCGCGGCTGGCCAAGCTGGAGGAGCAGTTCCGCACTACGTTGTGCAGCGTTACGCCGGACTTCCAGACGAAGTATGGCTACACACGTGATGAGCCGGGGCAGGCCAACACCACGCTGGCGTGCAATGCCGTGGGCATGGCCCATGACTGCCTGTCGCTGACGCTGGAGATGCCGTTCAAGGACCACGACGACGCGCCCGATCCGGTAACCGGGTGGTCGGGTGCACGTTCGAAGGCGCTGGCGGGGGCGGTGCTGGAGACCCTGTCAAAAATGGCGGACGATTTGCGCTGAGCCCTGCCTCACGCGGTCCCTGTAGGAGCGGCCTTGTGCCGCGAATGGGCCGCATAGCGGCCACGGCAATCTGTGCTGGGTCTGCCATCCTGGGGCTGCTGCGCAGCCCATCCGGCCGGTCCGGCGCCCCGGCAAGGCCGCTCCTACAGGGGGACCGTGGTAGGCATGGGGTTCAGTCAAAACTGCACATCCAGTATCACGCTGTCGGAATAGGTTGCTGCCGGCGGCGTAGGCTGGTCGGTATAGACTTTGGCGTTGTAGTTGAACACCTGGCTACCCGTGCCGGTACCCGCACCGGGGTTTACGTCGGCATCCGTGCTGGAACGCCTGGCAGCCCCCGATGAACCCCAACGCACCACCCCTGCGCTCTTGAAAATGTCATAGGCCAGGTAGTTGTTGGCCGACGACTTCATCCGTCGCCGCCCGCCCGACACGTTCTGCCCGTCATCCAGCCCCACCGTGTAGTTGCTGCCCTTGGTGCACGACACGTTTATGCCCTGGCTCACCGTGCCAAACCCTGCCACCACAGGCGCACTGGCGAAGCTGATGTTGGGTGTGGTGATCTGGCAATCGTTGGTCACCGTCAGGGTCACCGTCAGCGGCTTGGTGCCCGTGCCTTGGTCAGTCCCGATACAAATGCCGCCTAACCCAATCCCATCGCAGTACTTCCATGTCCACTCGACATTGAGGGTTTCCTGGTAGAGCCCCGCCGCCACGTTGGCGTTGATCTGAGTGCGCATGTAGATCGGCACGGCTTTGGGCGTACCGTTGAGCAGCCCCAGCAAGTCGAGGATGCCGGTGGTCCTGAATTCGAAGCCCGTGCCGCGCGTGATCGGATAGGTAGTGGTGGCGTCGGCATACAGCGTGTAAGGGATGACATCTCCGGTGGGCCCTACCAGGCCGTTGGTGGCCGAGGTGATCTTCACCACGAAGGAATCGGTACTACTCAGCACACTCAGCACCGAGCCGTTGCACTGCAAACCCGAGTTGGCACTGGAAGCCGTCTGCACCGTGGTTCGTACCTGGGTCGAGTTGAGCGAGCCAAATGCCGCTGCCGAAGTCGCCACTGACGTGCACTTGGCCCAGGCCGGGCCCGCACACAGCAGCACGGCGCACGCCCACACCCCGCCCCACCAGGCCTTCATTTGCACACCAAGGGGCCGACCAAGGGGATCGAGCCTTGTGCCTCAGGCAGATCGAACGTCACCTCGCAATGGCCACCACCTTCCAGCTCCACCAGCAGGCGGTTGTGCGCCGCCAGGTTTTCCAGATACACCAGGCCATCCCAGCCCACCACGGCCTGGCTGCCACTTTCTTCATGAGTGACACGGCTGCCCAGCTTGAGCACTTGCTGGTTGCCATCGACCAGTTCGATGCTGGCCGCCATTACGCGTTTGAGCGGGAACTCCAGCAAGTAGCCGCTACCCCGGCGCACGGCCACACGCTGCTCCACCTCCGCTGCAAGGATGTCCGGTGGCAGGTCCATGGGGTCGATCTCGTACTTGCCGCGGTAATAGCCACTGCTGTACGGCACCAGCAAGTGCCCCTTGGCATCCGTGCGGCCGACATCCTGGTTTTCGTAGCGCACCGGCACCTCGGCGTAACCGCCGGTACTGACCACCACGAAGGCATCGTCGATGCGGTTGGCGGCGAATACGCCGGCATCCATCCACACCAGCGAGCCACTGGCGTCGGCCCAGCGGGTCATCGCGCCGCTGCTGCCATACACACCGGCCTGCAACTGCACCGACTGCAAGCGCCAGGTGACGTCGGCCTGGCGGTAGGCATCGCGGTCGCTGCCTGCGGCATAGCCCAGGTTGTAACCAACACCGCCACCTACCGGCACGGCGTGGCTGTAGTTAACTCGTTGCAGGCTTTCGCCTTCGTTGCTGCGCTCCATGCCCAGGGCCAGGGTTCCGTGCAGGTCGAACGGAATCACCAGCTGCGCCTGCACGGCCCACTGGCTGTCACCCACTTCACGGTTGGCGGACAGGTACACACTGCTGCTGCCCCATAGCGGCCTGCTGTAGCTCAGGTTGATCAGCCGAGTGCGCGTGCCGTCACCGGCGCGCACATCGAAGTAACCGGCGCCGATGCTGCCGTACTCGTTCAGGTTGAGGCTGAGGGTGACCTGTTCGCTGCTTTTGCTCAGTTGCATGTCCGGGGAGTCCACCCGGGTCAGGTCGGCGTAGTCGCCGTGGCGTTGCAGGCGCTGGTAACTGAAGCCAATGCGCTGGCTGTTGTACTGATAACCCAAGGCGACCTGGTGGCCCTTGTCACCGTCGAACCGGCTTTGCGCAAGGGCGGCGTTGAGCACGCCGAAGTTGCCCAGGCGCATGTTGCCGCCCAAGCCGCCCAGCATCAGCGATTCGGCAGTTTCGGCGTGTGTTTCCAGGGTGAACATGTCGCTGAGGCCATAGCGCAGGCTGCCCGAGGCAACCCCGGGCCCATAGCTGAAATCGCGCACCGCGTAATCACGGCGCAGGCTACCGGCGGCCACCGAGTAATCGGACAGGCCCTTCTGCAGCAGGCTGCTGGTGACATAGAACGGCAAGGTGGTCGACACCTGCCGGCCAAGGGCGTCTGTGGTGACCACCACCGCCTCCCCCGCGCCGTTGATGAACGGCACGTTGGTCAGGGTGTACGGCCCAGGCTGCAGCTCGGTGGTGCTGGACTTGAAACCGTTGATGAACAGGTCGAGCGAGGTCGGCACCGCGGCTTCGCCGGCGAACGCCGGTAACGGGTAAGTGACCAGATCGGGGCGTGCAGCGAAGTCGCGTGACACTTGCAGGCCGCCCACCCGCACCGAACTGCTCCAGGGCAAGGCACCGGTCACGAAGTCACCGGCTTCGTAGGTGAGCAGGCGCTGCTCGTCGGTGAAGCGCCAGGTGGTGTCGTAACGCATGAAGCCCTGGCGGGTATCGTCCGCCTGTGCGCCATTGAATGATTGGCGCCATTGCCCGGTACTGGAGAAGGTCCCCCAACTGTCGAACAGGCGCAGCTCGTTCCAGGCGGCCAGGTAGGTGCCGCCCTCATCGGTGTCGTTCAGATACAGGTCGTAGTTGAACAAGGCGCCGAAACTGCTGCGCGCATCGCTGGCCGGGTACAGGTTGCGGTCACCCACTTGCTGGTCTGGCAACCAGGCCGGCGGCACCTGCAGCAGCAGGCGCTGGTTCTGGGTGTCGTAGTCGGTGTGCAGCCCTGCGATGCTTTCCAGGGCCACCTCGCCCTGGGGATTGCCCGGCAACGAGATACCGGCTGCCCGCAACACGTCGCTGCCCAGGTACAACTGCCCGGCCCGTTGCTGCACCGGCACCAGTTCAGCCCTGGGCATCTGGTTCACCACCAGGTCCAGATACAGGGTAGCGTCGGCGATGGCGGACATCTCCGTGGGCGGCGGGGGCAGGTCGTCGGCCAGCGCCAGCACAGGGCTGGTCATGACCAGCCCCAGGCACCAGCGGCGCGTCGTCGCCGAGAGCCATTTCACACACGGTTTCCAACCATTGCCGGGTCCTCCCTGGCCCCTGCACTGCATACAGTCGTTGACTCATTGGCCCTGGCGGATGGCGTCCGCTGCACTCTGGCCATTGATCCTGCCCTTCAGCACGCTGCCGCTGGTGGAGGCCACGGGAGTAGGCCAGCGCATGCTGGCGCCCGGCAACACATAACCCAGCAGGCCTTCGGCCAGTGGCTTGCTCTGGCTGCCTTGCTGCACCACCACATCGGTCAGCCGCGCATGCACGGGGCCTGTGTTGCGCAGTTCCACGTAAGGTTTGCCCTGCACCGTCACCGGCCGCCAGCTGAGCTGCGGCTTGCCCACGCCTTCGGCATTGCGTTTGCCTTCAGGGTCGGCCTTGCCCAACAGCCCCTCGCCATAGACGAACAGCGGCACCGAATAACGCATCTGCAAACGGATGGCCGCAGTAGCGCCGGGCTCGGCCTTCTCGACCGGGATGGCGGGCGGGATCTCGTCGATGATGATGCGGTAGGCCTGCTCCTGGCCGGCAGGTGAAGGGCCGGTACGGGTCAGGCGGATCAGCTGCTTCTGCCCGGGGGCAATGTTGGCCACCGGCGGGCTGCCGATGATCTCGCGCTGCGCCTGGAACTGTTCCTGGTAATCACCCTGGCGCCAGGCGAATACCCGTACCTGCAAATTGGCCGGCTCAGTGCCACGGTTTTCCAGCCACAGTGCACCGGCCTTCTGGTCGGCCTCCAGCACCGGGTCGATCGGCCAGATCAGCACCGAGGTGGCCGCCCCGGCCGGCAGGCTTGCCAGCCACAACAATCCGATCAATCCATGCGCCCACTTCGCGCCTGCCCGCATGCAGCTCTCCTTAGACACTTGTCTTTGGTGCGCTGGCCTTCACCAGGTCACCGTCACTTGCACCACATCGGTGTAGGTCCCTGCCGGCAGCACGCCGGTCAGCTGGACTCGCCCGTACACCGGCAGCTTGATCGCCGTCGGGTCGGAATAGCTCACGGCCACGCTCTGGCCGATCCCCAAGACCTGGCTGTACGCCGCGTCCCGGTATAACTGGTAAGCCAGCACTTGCGTGCCGCTGGTGCGTTTCAGGTTGCGTGTGCCACTGGCACTGTTCTGCCCGCCGTCCACGCTCATGCTCATGGCCACGCCCGGCGTGCACTGGAAGGTCACTGTCGAGCCACCCAGCGAGGTGCTGAGCAACGCTTTGGACAGTGCCGACTGCGAGCCATAGTCGAGCGTGCCGTAACTGCTGACACCGCCCACCACCAGGCACCCGGCGACAATCTGCGCCGTTACCGTGAAGGTACTGGTGGTCACCGCCCCCAACGGGGCAGCCAACAGCATGCCGATTCCGGTCAGCCCACCCGCCAGCCAGCCGCGCATGGCTCAGAACGACAGTTCGACCGAAATCGTGTCGCTGTAGACCCCTGCGGGCAGGCCCGCCTTGCCCACGGCCTTGCCGTAAAGGTTGACGGTCTGGGCCACGCCAGTGCTGGTGGGCAGGGTGATGGTGCCGTCGATGGCCAGCAGCGTCGTACGCCCGGTGTCGGTGTACAGGTCATACGGCACAAAGTTGCCGGCCCCATCGGCGAGCGCACGCGTGCCACCGCTCGACTGGCCGTCATGCAGGCCTGCGCGCACTTTGATCGCGGGTACCGTACCCGCCGAACACAGGATACTCATGGCACCGCCCCCGCCTCCCAGCACCTGGGCATTGGCGGTGACGAACAAGGCATCCTGGGTACCGAAGTTCAAGGCACCGAAGTTGAGCCCCGACGTGCCAGAACTCCCATTTACCTGGCACGCCGAGATCAGCGTCAGGGTCGAGTTGATGCTGCCGGTCACCGTGGCGGCCTGGGCCTGGGAAGCCAGTGCCAGGCCCAGACCTGCGAGCATGCAGCATGAAAGGTTCGTTCGCATCGGGGTCTCCTTGCGTGGTTACCAGTCCAGGGTCACTCTGAGGGTGTCGCTGTACAGCCCGGCCGGCAGTGCGCGCGGTTGCGCCACCAGCACACCGTAAATGGGGATTGGTACTTGCTGGGTGCTGTTGATGGTGAAAGCACGCGCCTGGCCGATGGCGTAGCGGCTGTTGCCGCCCGGGTCGACCGCCAGTTGATAAGGGATCAGCTCCCGGCCGTTGCTCAGCCGGCGCACGCCGTCGTCGCCATTCAGGCCGCCATTGATCCGCACATTGAAGGCCCTTACTTCGGGCGTGCAGCTGATCTGCAGGGAGCCCGCGCCGCCCGCTTCGTCAACCCGGCTGCGCAGCGGCTGGTCCCAGTTCGGGCCACGCTCGCCAAAGTCCAGCAGCCCCGGGTTGCCCAGCACAGCCGGTTGCGTGTCGTCGCTGCTGATCTGGCAGGCTGCGCTGATCACCAACCGCGCCTGGATAAACCCGGTGGTGCTGCCATGCGCCACACCACCGGGCACCAGCAGCGGGCCAAGGGTAAGCAACAGTATCGAAGTGCGGTTCATGGCGTGGCGTCCTTGTGCATGGTGGCGTCCCTACCAGGTGACCGTGACTTTGAGCAGGTCGGCGTAAACCCCTGCATTCGGCACCCAGGCCAGTTTGTCGATGCGAGCGTACAACGGCAGCTCGACCGAGCCGCTGCTCGGTACCCTCGCCGACTGGGCGACCCCCACCGCCAGCGGCTCACGCCAGGCAGCGTCGCGGTACAAGCGATAAGGGATGGGCCTAGCCGTGTGATCGTCGCTGGCCAGGTAGCGCAGCTCGCCGACGCCACCATGCTGGCCGCCATCGACGCGCACCTGATAAGGGGTGTCCGGGTTGCACTCAAGGCGCGGTGGGCGCTGGCTTAGCAGAACGCCGCTCAACGGTGCGCCGGGGCTGTCCAGGCGTGCCGCCGTGCCCAGATCAATGCGTCCGAGGGCCTGGGCTCCCGCGTCGCGGGTCTGGTTGACCAGCATGCAACCGCGCTGCACCAGCACACGCACTTCCACGAGAAAATCCGCTGCCACGGTACTGCCGCTGAACAACAGGCCCAACAACGCGGCCATTAAGCGCTCCGTCACCTTTTTATCCTTGTCGAAACGTCCTGAACAGAGCGTAGCAGCGAGGCAGTGCAACCGTGGTGGCCCCAAGCCGTTTTTTGGTATTAGCGATAAAGCGATAGCACCGCGTTAAAAAAAGCCGGAACGGCGCAGAACCCCAGGCCACCTCCGTGCCTCCAATGGCCGAGGGCCGGTAAATGTGCCTGGTTTCTGGTAGGGTGAACCACGTTCCTCCAGCGCCGGGCGCCAATGCCATACATGGACGGACATGACAGGAGCGTTTTCATTGATGACTGCAGACACCACGCTGGCAGAAGCCATGGAGCGCTGTGCCCGGGAACCGATCCACGTGCCGAGCAGCATCCAGCCCCACGGCTTTCTGCTGGTGCTGGACGCCATCGACCTTTGCGTGCTGCAGGCCAGTGAAAACGTCGAGCACTGGCTGGGCTTGCCAGCTCGTGAACTGATCGGTTGCCCCTTCGCCAATCTGGTCAGCGACGGTTTTGACCTGCACGCGCAGCTCGCAAGGCTGCCCGAAGATGAAGTCTTCCCCTTCCACATCGGTGACGTGCGCTTGCGCCAAAGTGCGCCGTACAGCACCCCGCTGCATTTGCTGGTGCACGGCCACGACGAAGTACTGATTGCCGAATTCGAACCCCCTCGGCTGTCGCCGGAACTGACCGGGCAAGGTGACTATTACCCGCTCGTGCGCAGCTTTGTCGGCAGCCTGCAGCTGGCCAGCAGCCTCGAAGACCTGCTGCAGCAAACGGTGCTGCAGCTCAAGCGCATCACCGGTTTTGGCCGGGTCAAGGCGTACCGTTTCGATGCCGAGGGCAACGGCCAGGTACTGGCCGAGTCCGCCGACCCAGGCTACCCCGCTTACCTGGGCCTGTGCTTCCCGGCTGCAGACATCCCGCGCCAGGCGCGCGAACTGTACCGGGTCAACCGCATCCGCGTGATCGAGGATGCCAACTACCAACCCTCGCCCCTGCTACCGGTCATCAACCCGCGCACCGGCAAGGCACTGGACATGAGTTTTGCCGCACTGCGCAGTGTGTCGCCGGTGCACCTGCAGTACATGCGCAATATGGGCACACTGGCCTCGATGTCGCTGTCGATCGTGGTCGACGGTGAGCTGTGGGGGCTGATTTCCTGCCACCACCAACAGCCACGTGCGGTGGACCTGCGTACACGCACGGCCTGCGAGTTGCTGGCCAGTGTGCTGTCACTGCAGATCGAGTCCCGCGAGTCCCACGCCAGCACGCGCAAGCTGCTGGCGTTGCGCCAACACATCGTGCGCATGATCTCGTCCATGGCCGACCACGACAGCGTCAGTGACGGCCTGCGCGACCTGCCCCAGGTGTTGCTGGCCTTTGCCGGCGCCCAAGGCGCCGCAGTAATCTCGGCTGAACGCTGTGACCTGATCGGCCAGACCCCGCCTGAAGCCCAGGTGACCGCGCTGGTGCACTGGCTTGGCCAGCGCGGCGAAGACACTGTATTCCACAGTGACAACGTGCGCCGCGACATCACTGACCTGCCCGAGCTGGCCACCCACGCCGGTGGTGTTCTGGCGGTGGCCATCTCGCAGATCCATTCGCACTACCTGCTGTGGTTCCGGCCCGAACAGGTGCGCACGGTGAACTGGGCGGGCCAGCCGACCAAGCAGGTCGGGCCGCAGGGTAACCTCGACCCACGGCACAGTTTCGAACGCTGGCAGGAAGAGCTGCGCGGCTATAGCGAGCCTTGGGACCCGTTAGTGATCGACGGCGTGCTGGAACTGCGCACCGCCGTGCTTGGCATAGTCCTGCGCAAAGCCGAAGAACTGGCACAGCTGGCGGGTGATTTGCGCCGTTCGAACAAGGAGCTCGAAGCGTTTTCCTACAGTGTTTCCCACGACCTGCGCGCGCCTCTGCGGCACATCGCCGGCTACACCGAACTGCTGAGTGAAATGGAAGGCCAGGGCCTGACCGAGCGCGGCAAGCGGTTCTTGCAGCACATTGGTGAAGCCGCGCACTTTGCCGGCAGCCTGGTCGACAACCTGCTCAACTTCTCGCAGATGGGCCGCTCTGCCTTGCGCCTGTCCGACGTAGACCTTAACGCGCTGGTCGAGGCCATTCGCAGCGAACTGGCCCCCGATTACGAAGGCCGCGCAATCGTTTGGGACATCGCCCCGCTGCCCAAGGTGATCGGCGACCCGGCGTTCATCAACATGGCCCTGCACAACCTGATCGCCAATGCCATCAAGTACACACGCGGCCGGACCCCTGCCCACATCGGGATCAGTGCCGTGGAGCATCCAGGCGAAACCGAGATCTGCATCCGCGACAATGGCGTGGGCTTCGACATGGCCTATGCCAACAAGCTGTTCGGCGTATTCCAGCGCCTGCACCGCATGGAAGATTTCGAGGGCACAGGGATTGGCCTGGCAAGTGTGCGCCGCATCATCGAGCGCCATGATGGCCGGGTCTGGGCCGAAGGCCAGATCGACCAGGGCGCAAGCTTCCATTTCACACTCCCCCGAAACACTGCTACCTGAGGCACCGCTACCATCATGCTCAAACCCATCCTGCTGGTCGAAGACAACCCCCGGGACCTGGAACTTACCCTGCTGGCCCTGGAGCGCAGCCAGTTGGCCAACGAGGTCATCGTGCTGCGCGACGGCGCCGAGGCACTTGACTACCTGCTGCGCCGCAACACCTATGCCGACCGCGACGACGGCAACCCCGCCGTCTTGCTGCTAGACCTGAAGCTGCCCAAGGTCGACGGCCTTGAAGTGCTCAGGGCAGTGCGCGCCACCGCCGAACTGCGCAGCATCCCCACGGTGATGCTGACCTCCTCGCGGGAGGAGCCCGACCTGTTGCGCGCCTATGAACTCGGGGTCAACGCCTACGTGGTCAAGCCGGTGGAATTCAAGGAATTCGTCGCCGCCATCTCTGACCTCGGGGTATTCTGGGCAGTGCTTAACGAACCGCCACCCGGCTCACTGCGGCTGAATCGTCGCGGTAGCAACTGAGGCCGCCGCAACGATGCAGCAAACGCCGTTGAAACTACTGATGGTCGAAGACAGCTCGATGGACGCCGAGCTTACCCTGATGCGCCTGGAGCGCAGCGGGCTGCATGTGCAGTCCCAGCTGGTATTCGACCATGTGGGTGTCGACCATGCCCTGCGCGAGGCCCGCTACGATCTGATCCTCTGCGACTGCGTGCTGCCGGGGTCGTCTGGCACCGAGGTGCTGGCCGTTGCCCAACGCCTGGCACCGGACGTTCCGTTCATCTTCCTCTCCGGCATCTACGGCGAAGAGCACGCGGTGGAAATGATCCGCCTGGGCGCCACCGACTATGTGCTGAAGAAGAACCTGCCACTGCTGCCCAAGGCGGTACGCCGGGCACTGACCGAAGTGCAGGAACGCCAGCGCCGGCGCCGCGCCGAAGAGGCTCTGATCGACGTCGAGGTGCGGGCACGTATCGCCATCGACGCCGCCGGCATGGGCACCTGGGACCTGCGCCCGCAGGAAGGCCTGCTGGTGTGGGACGACCGCTGCAAGACCTTGTTCGGCCTGCCTACCAGCACCGAAATGAGCCTTGAGGTGTTCCTCGGTGGCATCTACCCCGATGACCTGCCAATGGTGCGTGAGGCGGTGGAATACGCCATGCGCCCGGAAAGCGGCGGCCGCTACCGCGTCGAATTTCGCATCGCGCAACCCAACGGCCTGGAGCCGCGTTGGTTGCTCAGCAGCGGCCAGAGCCAGTTCGTCGATGGCCAGTGCGTGCGCTTTTCCGGTGTGCTGCAGGACATCCACACCCAGCGCCTGGCCACCCAGGCGCTGCGTCAGCTCAACGAGATGCTGGGGGAAAGGGTCGAACGCCGCACCCGCGAACGCGACCGTGCCTGGGAGCTGTCGCAGGACCTGCTGGCCGTGCTGAACAAGGACCTGACCCCAGTCGCACTCAACCCCGCCTGGGAAGCCAGCCTGGGCTTCTCCCGCGAGCGCCTGAGCCAGTCGTCGTTGCTGCATCTGCTGCCCGAAGCCGACCAGGATCTGCTGCTGACCGAACTGGCTGCCCTCGCCCATGGCCGTACCAGCGTACGTTTCGTCGGCCGCATCCTGCATGCCGGCGGCCAGCAGCGCTGGCTATCGTGGGTGGTGGTGCCGGAAGACACCCTGCTGTATGTGGTGGCACGCGACATCACCAGCGAGCGCGAAGCCGCCCTGGGCCTGGCAGAAGCCAACGCCCGCCTGCGCGAACAGATCAACGAACGCGAACGCATCGAGGCGGCGCTGCAGCAGATGCAGCGACTTGAAGCAGTCGGTCAGCTGACCGCTGGCGTGGCCCACGACTTCAACAACCTGCTGACGGTGATCCTTACCGGCGCCAGCTTTCTTGAGCGCGACCTGGCCAAGGCCAACCTGGAAAAGGCCCGTACGCGTCTCACCCACATCCGCGAGGCGGGCGAGCGTGGCGCCAAGCTGACCTCGCAGCTGCTGGCATTTTCCCGCCGCCAGCGCCTGGAACCGGTAGCGCTCAACCTCAACCAGACCCTGGCCGGCCTGGAAGAGCTGTTGCGCCGCACACTGGGTGGCAACGTCTCGGTGCGCCTGGACCTGGACCAGGCCCTGTGGCACGCACTGACCGACCCCACCCAGACTGAGATGATCATCCTCAACCTGGCGATCAATGCCCGCGATGCCATGCCTGACGGCGGCCAGCTGACCCTGACCACCCGCAACACCCGCATTGACAACCGCCCGCAACGCCCGGAAGACCCGGACCCGGGCGAGTACGTGATGCTGAGCATCCGCGATACCGGCTGCGGCATGAGCGAAGACGTGCTGGCCAAGGTGTTCGAGCCGTTCTTTACCACCAAGGACATCGGCAAGGGCTCGGGCCTGGGCTTGGCCCAGGTGTTCGGCTTCGCCAAGCAGTCCGGGGGTGGTGTACGCATCGATACCACCCCCGGCCGCGGCACGCAGGTGGCGGTGTACTTGCCCGCCGTAAAGGACCATATCGTGAGCGAGCCGGTGATCCCGACGCTCGGCCAGCCGGTCAGCGACAGCGGCCGCAACCGCACGGTGTTGCTGGTGGATGATGACCATCTGGTGCGGGACCTGCTTGGCGATGTGTTGCGCCAATATGGCTACCAGGTGCGTCAGGCGCACAGCGGCGAACAGGCGTTGGCCTTGCTGGACGACGAGATCGACCTGCTGCTTACCGATTTCGCCATGCCCGAGTTCAACGGCGCGCAACTGGCGCTGGCGGCACGCGAACGGTACCCGCGCTTGCCGGTGGTGTTCCTGACTGGCTATGCGGAGTTGCAGGGGCTGGAGTTGCCGGGCAGCGTGGTGGTTCAGAAGCCGGCGCAAGCGGATGAACTCGCCAGGGTGCTGAACGAGATGCTGGGCATTGCCGGGTAATTCGGGAAAGCAAAACCCTTGCAGGAGCGGCCCGGCAAGGCCGCTCCTGCAAGAATCGTGTGACGGAATCAAAAATACGGAAACGACAAAACCCAGCGCTTATCTTTCTAAGCACCGGGCGATATACGTTTGAAACTGGAAAATGGCAGGGGCGGCTGGATTCGAACCAACGCATGGCAGGATCAAAACCTGCTGCCTTACCGCTTGGCGACGCCCCTGTATCGGATGCAGCATTCGCTGCTCTGACAATTCCAACTGAGTGACAACTGGGTTGTTGTCTTGGAATGCGCGGCACTTTAACAACAAAGTTTTGATCTGTGAACCCCCTGATGAAAAAAAATTGTCAAAAAACAGCGAGTTAGTCATTTCAGCGGTTTGTACAGTGACCATCCGTCGCTTTCCCCCCGCTTCGCTTCAACACAATCGCATTCCTCCCTTCCAATCTATTGAGCCAATTGCATTCACCAAGGAGGACCCCATGCCTGTCTCTCACGACCTGTACCAGGACCTGCACTACCCGCGCGAAATCGTCCAGCAGCGCCGCCAGCAGGACAAAGCGCTGGACCGGCTGCTGGACGAGTACATGGACATCGACAACCAGGTGCTGGCCGCCGAATCGATCTCGGCGGGCAACTTTGTTGACGAAGACCTGCGCCACCTCAAGGAGCGCCGCCTGGCGGTGAAATACATGATCGAGCGCCAACTGGAACGTAAAGCCTAGGCAATGCAGGTGTGCAGCCAGACCTATCGCATCAGGTGATCATTGCCGATCATTTTCTGTATTAGTCAAAATGGCTGCCCTCGGGCAAGCTGCGCGCTGCCCCGTCATCGCCCAAGGAGCTTTGCTTTTGTCTGCCTGGATCCCTGCCCCACTGCGCCAGCTTGGCCAGCGCCTGCGCGGCGCCCCCGCCGGCCAGAGCGAACTGCTCGACTGGTTCGAGGACAAAGCCCGAAGCCGCGGTTACCAGCTGAGTGACGGCCAGCGACGGGTGATCCACTGCATGGCCGAACAACTGGCACTGCTCGAACAAGGGCAGCCACGCAGCCTGTACCTGTACGGTTCGGTGGGGCGCGGCAAGAGCTGGCTGCTGGACGGGTTCTTCCAGGCGGTGCCGGTTGAAGCCAAGCGCCGCCTGCACTTTCATGATTTTTTTGCCCGCCTGCACCAGGGCATGCACCGCCACCGGGCGCTGGACGATGCGCTGGGCGCAACCCTCGACGAACTGGTAGGTGGCTGCCAGGTGTTGTGCTTCGACGAATTCCACGTGCATGACATCGGCGATGCCATGCTGCTTACCCGCCTGTTCAACGCCCTGTTCGTCCGCGGCGTGTTCCTGCTGGTGACCTCCAATTACGCGCCCGAAGGGCTGCTGCCCAACCCGCTGTACCACGAGCGTTTCCTGCCGGTGATCCGCCTGATCAACGGGCGCATGCAGGTTCTGGAAGTGGGTGGCGACACCGATTTTCGCAGCTTGCCGGCCAACCGCGAGCACCAGCGGTTTACCCAAGGCCACTATGTATGGCCGGGGACGGCAGCGCAGCGCCAGGTACTGGGCATGCCGGACGAGCAGCCGGTAATGCTTGAAGTGAACAACCGCCCGCTGCGCGCACTGGCCATCGATGGCCGGCGGGTGGTGCTTGGCTTTGACGACTTGTGCGAAAAGGCCACGGCGGTGATCGACTACCTGGCGCTTGCGCAGCAGTACGATGAATGGATCATCGATGGGCTGGATGACCTGGCGCAGTGTTCGCTGGCGGCGCAGCAGCGCTTCGTCAACCTGGTAGATGTGCTGTATGACCAGGACCGACAGGTGACAGTGGTTGGTAAGCGGCCGCTGGAAGAGAGCCTGGGCGGGCCGCTTGCCGACCTGATGCGTACCCGCAGCCGGTTGGGGCAACTGCACCAGGTAGCCCCTTAGCACTGCATTGCCCGCCCCGGCCTGATGGTCAAAATATCAACCCGCCCTGGGCAAATCCGCCAGCACCGCCTCGATTTCCCCCAGCACCGCCGGGTCATCCAGAGTCGAAGGCGGTACATAGTCCTGCCCGTCGGCAATCTTGCGCAGCACCGCGCGCAAGATTTTCCCCGAGCGGGTCTTGGGCAGCCGCTTCACCAGCCGAACCCGGTTGAAACAGGCCAGCGGGCCAATCGCTTCGCGCACGCTGCCCACCAGGTCTACCAGCAACTGCGCCTCGGCAATGCCCTCGCCGTCCTTGAGCACAATGAGCGCCAAAGGCACTTGACCCTTGATTTCATCGTGCACGCCAATCACCGCACACTCGGCCACCGCCGGGTGGCAGGCAACCAGGTCCTCCATTTCGCCCGTGGACAGCCGGTGGCCAGAGACATTGATCACGTCATCCGTGCGCCCCATGATGTAGACGAAACCGTCATCATCCAGAAAGCCGCCGTCACCCGTGTGGTAATACCCCGGGTAAGTGCGCAGGTAAGCCTGCAAATAACGCTCGTGATCGCCCCACAGGGTCTGGCTGCACCCAGGCGGCAATGGCAAGGCAATGACGATCGAGCCCTGGTGGTTGGGGCCCAGCAAATGGCCCTCGTCATCCACCACACGCACGTGATAGCCCGGAACCGCCCGGTTGCTTGAGCCCGGTTTCGCCGCACTGCCGTCCAGCCCCACGCAGGGCGCGGTGACCGGCCAGCCGGTTTCGGTCTGCCACCAGTGGTCGTGCACCGGCTTGCCACTGACCCGCTCCAGCCATTCATGGGTGCTGGAATCGAGCTTCTCACCCGCCAGGAACAGTTGGCGCAGCGAGCTGAGGTCGTGCTTGCGGATCAGCTCGCCCTCCGGGTCTTCCTTGCGGATGGCACGCATCGCGGTGGGCGCACAGAACAGCGCGTTGACCTTGTATTGCTCCACCACCCGCCAGTAAGCCGAGGCGTCCGGCGTGCGGATCGGTTTGCCTTCGTAGAACACCGTGGTGCAGCCGCTCATCAGCGGCCCATAGACGATCAGCGAATGGCCGACCACCCACCCCACATCGGAAATGCCCCACCACACGTCTCCGGCCTGCATGCCGTAGATATGGCGCATGGCATAGCACAGCGCCACGGCATTGCCGCCGTTTTCGCGGACGATGCCCTTGGGTTTGCCGGTGGTGCCAGAGGTGTACATGATGTACAGCGGGTCGCCGGCATCCAGCTCGACCGGTGCTACCGGCTGGGCGCCGACCAAGGCTACCTGCCAGTCCAGGTCGCGGCCTGGCTGCAGCTGCGCCTGCGCCTGCGGCCGTTGCAGCACCAGCACATTGCGCGGCTGGTGCCGGGCCAGCTGCAAGGCGCGGTCGACCAGCGGCTTGTAGGCAATCACCTTGTCGAATTCCAGCCCGCAGGATGCCGTCAGCAGCAGCGTGGGCCGGGCGTCATCGATGCGCAGGGCCAGCTCGTTGGCGGCAAAGCCGCCGAACACCACCGAATGCACCGCGCCAATCCGCGCGCAGGCCAGCATGGCCATGGCCGCTTGCGGCACCATGGGCATGTAGATGATCACCCCATCGCCCTTTTCCACCCCCAGCTGGCGCAGCAAACCGGCCAGGCGCGCCACTTCGTCGCGCAAGTGGTTGTAGGTGTAGGCCTGCTGCACGCCGGTGACCGGCGAATCGTAGATCAGCGCCACCTGCTCGCCACGGCCCAGCTCGATCTGGTGGTCGAGGGCCAGGTAGCAACTGTTCAGACGGCCATCGGCGAACCAGCGGTGGGTACCGTCGGCGTTGTCTTGCAGGGTCAGGGCAGGCTTGCGGTGCCAGGCCAGGTGCGCGGCCTGTTCCGCCCAGAAAGCGGCAGGGTCGGAAATGGAATGGGCGTAGCTGTGCTGGTAGCTCATATCGAAGGGAACCCGGTACTTGTTGTTATTGAAGGGCGAAACCTGAGTATGGACCGCTACACCCGCGCCGCCATGGGACTAAAGTCACAACCGACCTGCAAATTTGCAGACAACGCAAAAGCGCCCCATAACGGTGCAAAGCCTCTAGAATAGGCCACCCTTCAGCCACCGAGCAGCCCATGGATATCGATCAGGCCCGAACCTTCCTGGAAATCGTGCGTTGCGGCAGCCTGGTCGCCGCCGCCGAACGCCTGTTCGTGTCACAGACGGCAATTACTGCCCGAGTGCAGCGCCTGGAGCAGCAACTGGGCTGCCAGCTATTTGTGCGCAGCCGCAACGGCGCCAGCCTGACCAGCGACGGCGAAGCATTCGTCAGTTATGCCAACCAGCTGGTACAAACCTGGGAAGCGGCGCGGCGCGACCTGCCGCTGCCCGAGGGCTGCCAGCAAGTGCTGCATGTGGGGGGAGAAGTGAGCCTGGGCAACCCGATGATGCTTGACTGGATCAGTGCCCTGCACCGTGAGCTGCCCAGCCATGCCATCCGCAGCGAGGTAAGTGACGGCGAGTCGCTGCTGCGCAAGGTCGAGATGGGTTTGCTGGACGCCGCGCTGGTGTACCAGCCGACCTACGGGCCGGGCCTGCAGGTGGAACAGTTGATGGAAGAGAAGCTGATCCGCGTGCGCCGGGTCGACCAGCCAGAGCCCTACATCTACATCGACTGGGGCGAGGCCTTTCGCCGCCAGCACGATGCCGCCCTGCCCGACTGCGCCCGCCCGGCGCTCAGTTTCAACCTGGGCCCTCTGGCCTTGCAGTTTATTCTCGACCAGGGCGGCAGCGGTTACTTCCGCACGCGGGTGGTGCAGGCGTACCTGGACAGCGGCGTGTTCGAACGGGTGCCGCAGGCGCCGGAATTCACCTACCCGACCTTCCTGGTGTACCCACGCAAACGCGACAGCGAAGCCCTGCAACAGGCCTTCGCCATCCTGCGCCGGCTGGTAGCCGCCGGCGCCAGCGACTGGTCACAACGCTGGGACCCGGTTATCTGAAGCCTCGCCGTTGCTGAGCAGCTGGCGCTTGAGGCCAGCAATCAGGTCGGTCTGGGTGATTACCCCCACCAGCTTGCCGGCATCGAGCACCGGCAGGCAATGCAGGCCCTGCTCGCACAGAAGCGGCAACAGGCGCTCCAGCGGATGCTGGCTACTGACACTGACCACCCGGCGGCTCATCACCTGCTCCATGCGTACCGCTTTGCGGCCGAACAGCCCGCGCCAGCTGAAGCGGCCACGCTGCATGGCCGGGCCGACCAGGTCGCTGAGGCTGACGATGCCCACCAGCTTGCCCTGCTGCAATACCGGCAGGGTTTTCAGGTGGTGGCTGGCTAGCATTTTCCAGGCCTGCTCAAGGGTGGTTTCGGGCGTGGCGAACTGCACATCGCGCGACATCACCGAAGCCGCGGTAATACCGCCAAGGCTGCGCTGCAGGGCGTGCTGCTCGGTGGCGAGGATGATGCGTTCCAGCTCGTCACGGGTGACGTCGACGAACTCACCCAGCTCTTCCAGGGCCTGATCCAGGTCCTCGCCACGGATGCCGACCCGCTCACTGGGCAGGGGGTCGTGGGTATGGTGCACATCTTTGCGCGGCGCTACGCCTTTCGGGTAGCGCACACCGGTCAGGCGATTGTAGAGCACCGCCACGCTCACCAGGATCAGCGCGTTGAGCAGGATGGGCTCAAGCAGGTGATCGCCCATGGCGGTCAACCCCGAATCAGCCAGCACTGCGCTCACTGCCACCCCGCCACCCGGCGGGTGCAGGCAGCGCAGCAGGCACATCACCAGGATCGAGACGCCCAGGGCCGCTGCGGCCACCCACAGCTCCGGGCCGAAACCTTGACGCATGGCCAGGCCGACCGCGCCGGCCAGCGCGTAGCTGCCCAGCACTGGCCAAGGTTGGGCCAACGGGCCGGAATGCACGGCGAACACCAGTACTGCCGTGGCCGCCAGCGGGCCCAGCAGGTGCAAGGCGATGCCGGGGCCATAGGCCATGCTGGTCAGCCAGCCAGCGAGGAACAGACCGAGCAACGCACCGATACCGGCACGCAACCATTCTTTTGGAGAGGTATTCAGGGGCGCCGGCAACAGGCGCTGCAGACGGCTTTCGGAACGCGAGGCAGACATTTAAGTAATCGGGATCTTGGTTTTTTCTGATTAAAAAGAAAGCCCAGCCGAGCTGGCCTGGGCCTCGTATTGCGCGTGCAATACCACAAGGGGCTCCTTCCATGGAGAGATGGAAACCGCAGGGTTTCGTGAGAGGGATTTTGCCGGGTGGAGGGAAGTTGGGCTAATTCAAAAAACTGCGGCTGTACTGCAATTTTTTTGCAGTACTGATATGGCCTCGGCGGATTGGGCACACCTGTGGGAGCGGCCTTGTGTCGCGATGGGCCGCACAGCGGCCCCGGCATTACCGAGCCTTGCGCGGCAGGTCGATGCTCACACGCAATCCGCCCAGCGGGCTCTCTTCCAAGGCCAGTTGCCCGCCCCAGGCGTCGACGATATCGCGCACGATGCCCAACCCCAACCCATGCCCGTCCACCTGCTCGTCCAGCCGCGAGCCCCGCTCCAGCACCTGCAGCCGTTGGCTCTCAGGGATGCCTGGGCCATCGTCATCGACCCACAGCTGGAAGCCCTCGGTATTGGGCTCAATGCCCAGGCGCACCTCGCTGTCTGCCCACTTGCAGGCGTTGTCCAGCAGGTTGCCCAGCAGCTCCAGGAAGTCTTCGCGGTCCCATGGCAATAACAGCCCGGGCGGCACATCACTTGCCAGCAGCAGGCCCTCGCCGTGGATCATGCCCAATGTCCCGAGCAACCCCGGCAACTCGGCGTCACAGTCGAACTGCGCGCCCGGCAGCGCATCCCCTGCCAGCCGCGCACGGTTCAGCTCGCGTGCCAGCCGTTGCTGGATCTGCTCCAGTTGCTCACGCATCTGCGCGCGGACTTCGGGCAGGTCCTTCAAGCGCTCGCTGGAGGCCAGGCTCAGCAGTACCGCCAACGGCGTCTTGAGTGCATGCCCAAGGTTGCCCAAGGCATTGCGCGAACGGCGCAGGCTGTCTTCGGTATGACTGAGCAAGTGGTTGATCTGCCCCACCAGCGGCGCCAACTCGCTGGGCACCTGCTCATCCAGCTGCGAGCGCTGGCCCTGCTGCAGCTGGGCGATCTGCTGGCGTGCCCGCTCAAGCGGGCGTAACGAGCGGGTAACCGTGATGCGCTGCAGCACCAGAACCAGAATCAGCGCCACCAGGCCCATGCCCAGGCCGATCTGCTGCATGCGCCGGAAACCTTCGCGCACCGGCGAATAGTCCTGTGCCACGCTGATCGAAATGTCCTGGCCCAGGCGCCGGTAGTCGGCGCGCAGGGCCAGCAGTTGCTGCCCTTCCGGGCCGAGTTCATGGCTATCGGAAAGCCCGGGCGCCGATGGTTTGGGCATGTCAAGGTCCCACAGCGAACGAGACCTCCAGGTACCTTTGTCAAAATCGATGCGGAAGTAGTACCCGGAAAAAGGCCGTTGGTAGGCCGCCGAAATACGCCGCTCATCCAGCTGCAGGCCGGACGGCCCACGTACCAACGCCACCAGCAGGTTCTCGCTTTCCTTGCGCAGGCCGTTTTCCAGGTAGCGTTGCAGGCCAGCTTCGAACAGCCACAAGGTCAGTTGCGCCAGCACCACGCCGACCACCACCAGCACCGCCACCAGGCCCAGGCTAAGGCGCGCCTGGATCGACTTCACTCGGCGCTCCCTGCATAAATGTACCCTTGCCCACGCCGGGTCTCGATCACGCTGCGGCCCAGCTTGCGCCGCAAGTGATTGACGTGCACTTCCAGCACGTTGGAGTCCCGTTCGGTTTCGCCGTCGTAAAGGTGTTCGGCCAGGTGGCTTTTGGACAGGATCTGCTGCGGGTGCAGCATGAAGTAACGCAGCAGCCGGAACTCGGCGGCGGTCAGCTGCACATCCATGCCATCACGGCTCACGCACTGACGGCTTTCATCCAGGTGCAGCCCCGCTGCCTCCAGTTTCGGTTGGTTGGCCAGGCCCCGGGCACGGCGCAGCAATGCCTGGATACGCAATTGCAGCTCTTCCGGGTGGAACGGTTTGCTCAGGTAATCATCAGCCCCGGCCTTCAGCCCCTCGATGCGCTCGGCCCACGAGCCGCGGGCGGTGAGGATCAGCACCGGCGTGGCCAGGCCGGCGGCACGCCACTGGGCCAGCACATCCAGGCCCGGCAAGCCCGGCAGGCCAAGGTCGAGAATGATCAGGTCATAGGGTTCGCTCTGGCCCTGGTAAACCGCGTCGCGGCCGTCGGCCAGCCAGTCCACGGCATAGCCCTGGCGCTGCAGGCCGGCGGTCAGCTCATCGGCCAGCGGTACATTGTCCTCGACAAGCAACAGGCGCATTCAGTCGTCTTCCTCGTCTTTGAGCAGGGCGCCGGTGCTGGCATCGAGCTTGATCTCGCGTACCACACCTTCAACCGTCAGCAGTTCGACCTCATATTCGTAGCGATCGTCGTCTTCTTCCAGCTCGGCTTCCAGCAGGCGCGCCCCGGGGTGACGCCCCAGGGCGGTTTCCAGCAATTGCTCGAGCGGCAGGATGACGCCCTTCTGCCGCAGCTTCAGGGCTTCGTCCTGGTCAAGGTCGCGGGCTGCGGCCAGGGAGCACACGGCCAGCAGCGCCAGCGCGAGGTAGCGCGCCGGCCGCGGTAAGTGGATCATCAGTTGTCCCGCTCGTCCTTCAGCACTTCACCGGTCTTGGCGTCCAGGTCAACATCCCACTCGACGTTCTGGCTGTCGCGTAACTCGACCTTGTAGATGTAGCGGCCGTACTCGTCTTCAAGCTCCGAGTCGGTGACGGTGGCGCCGGGGTGCTTGGCCACGGCGGTGGCTTTGAGCTCGTCCAGCGACTTGATGGTCTTGGCGTTGACCAGCTTGACCACTTCGTCAGGCTGTACATCCTTGGCGAAAGCGGCATTGGCGCCCAGGGCGAGGGCGGCGGCGGCGAACAGGGCAGTCAAGGTTTTCATCGTTCTTCTCTCCTGAGAACTGTGTAAGTTGTCTACGGGGTTAAGATTAACCACCGGTCCTTAATTCAACCTGAAAACAGCTGGCGGCATGATAGCGCAGTTACACCGCCAGCCAGACTCGGCCTCCTGTTGGAGCAGCCTTGTGCTGCGAAAGGGCCCGTGCAGGCACAACAGTTGTGTAGTCTGTACCGGCCCTTTCGCAGCACAAGACTGCTCCTACAAACCCAAGAGATCCGCCATGAGCGCCATCCACATCAAGTACCCTGCCCTCACCTTCAAGGCCGGTGACCGTGCCCTGCGGCTCATCCGCGAGCGCGGCCTGCAGGCGGCCGATGTCGGGGTGCTGCCAGGTGCGGCCGGTGGCCCGAAGCCGCTGGGTATCCAGGGCCTGGACCTGGCACTGTTCGGCGAGTGGCTGCCTTCGGCACCGCGCCCGCGCGCCCTGATTGGCGCTTCGATCGGTGCCTGGCGCTTCGCCAGCGCCTGCCTCGAAGACCCCATCGCGGGTCTGCGTCGCCTGGGCGAGTTGTACACCGAACTGGATTTCGCCAAGGGCGCCACCCCGGCCGAAATCAGCCACAGCTGCCAACGCATGCTCGACGACCTGCTGCAGGGCCGCGACGGCCAGCTGCTGGCCAACCCGCACTATCACCTGAATATCCTGGTAGTGAAAAGCCATGGCCAGCTTGCCCACGACCATCGTGGCCGCCTGGGCCTGGGCCTGGGCTCGGTGGTGGCCAGCAACCTGCTCGGCCGTTCGCGCCTGGCGCGCCACTTCGAGCGCATCATCCTGCACGACGGGCGCGCCACGCCGCCGCTCGACGCACTGACCGACTTCCCCTCACGCTACCTGCCGCTGGACCTGGCCAACCTGCGCCACGCCCTGCTGGCCTCGGGTTCGATCCCCATGGTCATGCAGGGTGTGAAAGACATCCCCGGCGTGGGCGCTGGCACCTACCGCGACGGCGGCCTGCTGGACTACCACCTCGACCTGCCCTATCGCGGCGACGACCTGGTGCTGTACCCGCACTTCACCGACAAGGTGGTACCGGGCTGGTTCGACAAAGCCTTGCCCTGGCGCAAAGGCGATGCCACCCGCCTGCAGAACGTGCTGCTGATGACCCCTTCGCCGCAGTACCTGGCCGCCCTGCCCTACGGCAAGCTGCCGGACCGCAACGACTTCAAGCGCTTCATGGGTGATGCGCCAGGCCGCAAGCGCTATTGGTACAAGGCTATCGCTGAAAGCCAGCGCCTGGGCGACGAGTTGCTGGAGCTGGTCGCCACCGGGCGGCTGCATGAACGCCTGCAAGCCTTGTAACGGCCATGCTGGTAGAATGCGCGCATTATTGATTCACACAGAGTTAAGACAGCGTGGAAATCTTCAAGGAATTTACATTCGAATCGGCCCACCGCCTGCCCCACGTCCCTGAAGGGCACAAATGTGGCCGCCTGCATGGCCATTCGTTCAAGGTCGGCCTGCACCTGACCGGCCCGCTCGACCCGCACACCGGCTGGATCCGCGACTTCGCCGAGGTCAAGGCGATCTTCAAGCCGATCTACGAACAACTGGACCACAACTACCTGAACGACATCCCGGGCCTTGAGAACCCCACCAGCGAAGTGATCGCCAAGTGGATCTGGGACCAGGTCAAGCCGCTGATGCCGGAACTGTCGAAAGTGCGCATCCACGAAACCTGCACCAGCGGTTGCGAATATACCGGCGACTGATTCGCCCGCGCTACTGGCCCTGCGTGCTGCCCATGGCATCGCGCAGGAAGCTGGGGGCGATGTAGCGCTGGTAATGCGCTTCTGAAAGCAGGAAGAACTCGCGATCGATGGCATCGCGCAATTGCGGCAGTTCCCAGTCGCGAAACTCCGGCAGCAGCACCATGCCGTAGGCCTCCAGGTCACGGATCATCCGCGCCCCGCGGGCAATCAGCTGGTAAGCCCAGCAATATTCCGACTGCTGCTCGACAAAGCGGATGGAGCGCTGCTCCAGTTGCTGACGCAACAGGCTTTTGTCGAACACCTCCAGCTTGGCCATCATCACCTGCACCAGCAACTGCTCAAGGCGCAGCCACACCGCGCGTTTCTGCGCGTCGTCGTAGCCGTTCCAGTTGATCACCTCGTGGTGGAAACGCTTGCAGCCACGGCACACCGTGTCTCCGTAAACCGTGGAGCACAGGCCGACGCAAGGGGTCTTGATGGACTTGTTGGACATGAAAAACAACAGTTTGGCGGAGGAACACGGGCCCATGTTAGCCCTTTGTCTAACCAGGGTCACTCGTTAAAGTCATCTTCTGCGCCTTACTTTCGGGCTTTTTTTGCCGTAGAATCATCCGGCCTTTTCAAAGGCAACAATGTCCGTTGGAAGCTGTTTTCAAAGCGTCACGAGCACAGTTAATCCGGTAGAACGGCGTTGGCCCGGGCCATGCATCCCTCGCATGCCCGCGCCAGCCCTCATCAGCTCCCCGTTCTGCAGGCGTAAAACTTTGAAAGCAGCTTCTGTAAGGATTCTTTGCGACTCTGGCTGGGCGGCCCACAAAGCCGTGGCAGCGCATGGGTGCATCGAATGCTGGATAAGCGTCCCGGACCCCCTTTAGGGACCACTGATGAGGGAAATAACTGTGCTTGAAGCCTACCGCAAACACATCGAAGAGCGTGCCGCCCTGGGTATCGTGCCCCAGCCGCTGAACGCCGAACAAACCGCAGGCCTGGTCGAGCTGCTGAAAAACCCGCCGGCCGGCGAAGAAGCCTTCCTCGTAGACCTGATCACCAACCGCGTACCACCAGGGGTCGACGAAGCTGCCTACGTCAAGGCTGCTTTCCTTTCTGCTGTTGCCAAGGGCGAAACCCAGTCGCCTCTGATCGACCGCAAGCACGCCACCGAACTGCTCGGCACCATGCAGGGCGGCTACAACATCGAAACGCTGGTCGCACTGCTGGATGACGCCGAACTGGGCGCCGTCGCGGCCGAACAGCTCAAGCACACCCTGCTGATGTTCGATGCCTTCCACGACGTGGCCGAAAAAGCCAAGGCCGGCAACGCTCACGCCAAGGCCGTGCTGGACTCCTGGGCTGCCGGCGAGTGGTTCACCGCCCGCCCGGCCATCGCCGAGAAGTACACCCTGACCGTGTTCAAGGTGCCAGGCGAAACCAACACCGACGACCTGTCGCCTGCTCCAGACGCCTGGTCGCGCCCTGACATCCCGCTGCACGCCCTGGCCATGCTGAAAATGGCCCGCGACGGCATCGAGCCACAGCAGCCTGGTTCGGTCGGCCCGCTGGCACAGATCGAAGCCGTCAAGGCCAAGGGCTTCCCGGTTGCCTATGTAGGTGACGTGGTAGGTACCGGTTCCTCGCGTAAATCCGCTACCAACTCGGTACTGTGGTTCTTCGGCGACGACATTCCGTACGTGCCGAACAAGCGCGCCGGTGGCTTCTGCTTCGGCACCAAGATCGCCCCGATCTTCTACAACACCATGGAAGACGCCGGCGCCCTGCCGATCGAATTCGACTGCACCAACCTGGGCATGGGCGACGTCATCGACGTTTACCCGTACAAAGGTGAAGTACGCCGCCACGAAAGCGACGAGCTGGTCACCAACTTCGAGCTGAAAACCGAAGTGCTGCTGGACGAGGTCCGCGCTGGCGGCCGTATCCCGCTGATCGTTGGCCGTGGCCTGACCGAAAAAGCCCGCGCCGAGCTGGGCCTGGGTGCTTCCGACCTGTTCAAGAAACCAGAGCAGCCTGCCGACTCCGGCAAGGGCTTCACCCTGGCGCAGAAAATGGTCGGCCGTGCCTGTGGCCTGCCAGAAGGCCAGGGCGTGCGCCCAGGTGCCTACTGCGAGCCGAAGATGACCACCGTCGGTTCCCAGGACACCACTGGCCCGATGACCCGCGACGAGCTGAAAGACCTGGCGTGCCTGGGCTTCTCTGCCGACCTGGTCATGCAGTCGTTCTGCCACACCGCGGCTTATCCAAAGCCGATCGACGTCACCACCCACCACACCCTGCCAGACTTCATCCGCACCCGTGGCGGCGTGTCGCTGCGCCCAGGCGACGGCATCATCCACAGCTGGCTGAACCGCATGCTGATGCCTGACACCGTCGGTACCGGTGGCGACTCGCACACCCGCTTCCCGATCGGCATCTCGTTCCCGGCCGGTTCCGGCCTGGTGGCCTTCGCCGCCGCCACCGGCGTCATGCCGCTGGACATGCCAGAGTCGATCCTGGTGCGCTTCAAGGGCAAACTGCAACCGGGCATCACCTTGCGTGACCTGGTACATGCCATCCCTTACTACGCCATCCAGAAGGGCCTGCTGACCGTCGAGAAGAAGGGCAAGAAAAACGCCTTCTCCGGCCGCATCCTGGAAATCGAAGGCCTGGACGAACTGACCGTCGAGCAAGCATTCGAGCTGTCCGACGCCTCGGCCGAGCGTTCCGCTGCCGGCTGCACCATCAAGCTGCCGGAAAAGGCCATCGCCGAGTACCTGCAGTCCAACATCACCCTGCTGCGCTGGATGATCGGCGAAGGCTACGGCGACCCACGTACCCTGGAGCGCCGCGCCCAGGCCATGGAAGCCTGGCTGGCCAACCCTGAGCTGCTGTCGGCTGACGCCGATGCCGAGTACGCTGAAATCATCGAAATCGACCTGGCCGACGTCAAAGAGCCTGTGCTCTGCGCGCCGAACGACCCGGACGATGCCCGCCTGCTGTCTTCGGTACAGGGCGAGAAGATCGACGAAGTGTTCATCGGTTCGTGCATGACCAACATCGGCCACTTCCGCGCTGCCGGCAAGCTGCTGGAGAAGGTCAAGGGTGGCATCCCTACCCGTCTGTGGCTGGCTCCGCCAACCAAGATGGATGCTCACCAGCTGACCGAAGAAGGCTACTACGGCATCTACGGCAAGGCCGGTGCGCGCATGGAAATGCCAGGCTGCTCGCTGTGCATGGGTAACCAGGCACGTGTGCAGACCGGTTCGACCGTGGTCTCCACCTCGACCCGTAACTTCCCGAACCGTCTGGGCGACGCGACCAACGTGTACCTGGCATCGGCCGAACTGGCTGCTGTCGCTTCGATCATCGGCAAGCTGCCGACCGTCGAAGAGTACATGCAGTACGCGAAAGACATCGACAGCATGGCTGCCGACGTTTACCGCTACCTGAGCTTCGACCAGATCGCCGAGTTCCGCGAAGCGGCAGCCAACGCCAAGATCCCGGTGGTTCAGGCTTAAGCTGAGTTACAGGCAGTAAAGAAAGCCCCGGCAGCGATGCCGGGGCTTTTTGTTTTAGCCTGTACCGGCCCTATCGCCGGCAAGCCAGCTCCCACAGGTACTCCACAGGTCTTGAGAACTTTGGAGTACCTGTGGGAGCTGGCTTGCCGGCGATTGGGCCAGTAGAGGCCACCTCAGATCACAAACAAATCCACGAACCGGTGCACCGCCATCCCCTCCAGCTGCTGCTGGTCCTTGCACACCTCCACAATCTGCGCACACCGCTGACGGGCAAAACGCGTCCCCAGGTTTGCCCTGAACTTGGCCTCCAGCAACGGTATGCCCTCCCCTCGCCGCCGCCGATGCCCGATCGGGTATTCCACCACCACTTGGTCAGTGCTGCTGCCATCCTTGAAGAACACTTGCAGCGCGTTGGCGATCGAGCGCTTGTCTGGCTCCAGGTACTCGCGACTGAAGCGCAGGTCTTCCACCACTTCCATCTTCTCGCGCAGGCGATCGATGCTCGGGTGGTGGGCATGGAAAGCATCTTCATAGTGCTCTGCCACCAAATGGCCGAAGATCAGCGGTACCGCCACCATGTACTGCAAGCAGTGGTCACGGTCGGCAGCATTGGCCAGCGGGCCGCTCTTGGAAATGATGCGGATCGCTGACTCCTGGGTGGTGATCACGATGCGGTCGATTTCATGCAGACGGTTGCGCACCAGTGGATGCAGGGTCACTGCCGCCTCACAGGCGGTCTGGGCATGAAACTCGGCAGGGAAACTGACCTTGAACAACACGTTTTCCATCACATAGCTGCCCAAGGCCTGAGGCAGACGCAGCTCGTACTGCCCGGCAGGCTTGAGCGCCAAGTCTTTGTTGGTGTGACTGAACGATACGTCGTAGAACCCCCACTGCGGCGCCGTGAGCACGCCCGGCACGCCCATCTCGCCGCGCAGGGCGATATCGGCCAGGCGCACGCCCCGGCTGGAAGCATCGCCCGCCGCCCAGGACTTGCGAGAACCGGCGTTGGGCGCATGGCGGTAAGTGCGCAGGGCCTGGCCGTCGACGAAGGCGTGGGACAAGGCCGAGAGCATCTGCTCGCGATTGGCCCCCATCAGCCTGGCACACACGGCGGTTGAGGCCACCTTCACCAGAATCACGTGATCGAGGCCGACACGGTTGAAAGAGTTTTCCAGTGCCAGCACACCCTGGATCTCATGGGCCATGACCATTGCCTCAAGCACATCGCGCATCAGCAGCGGCGCCTCACCCGCTGCGACGTGCTTCTGCGACAGGTGATCAGCCACGGCCAGGATGCCGCCAAGGTTGTCCGAGGGATGAGCCCATTCAGCGGCCAGCCAGGTGTCGTTGTAGTCCAGCCAGCGCACCGTGCAGCCGATGTCCCAGGCGGCCTTGACCGGGTCGAGGCGGTAGGCGGTGCCGGGAACACGGGCGCCATTGGGGACCTGCGTGCCTTCCACCTGAGGGCCGAGGAGTTTCGTGCATTCGGGGAAGCGCAGGGCCAGCAGGCCGCAGCCGAGGGTGTCCATCAGGCAGTTGCGCGCGGTGGCCAGGGCTTCGGCGGAATCGACCCGGTAGCCGAGGGCGTAGTCGGCCAGGGTCTGCAACACCCGGTCGTAATCCGGGCGGTCGTTGAGGTCTACGTTGGCGCTCATATCCAGCTCCCTTCAGAATTGCCGGGGCTGCTGTGCAGCCCCAACGAACTAAAGCCGAGCGCCAGTGGTGCTTTAGAAGCTATCGCCAGGCACGCGAACCCAGCCCTCCATCAGCACGCGAGCACTGCGGCTCATGATTGCCTTGGTCACTGTCCACTCACCCTCCACCCGGCGCGCCTCGGCCCCGACCCGCAAGGTGCCCGAAGGGTGGCCGAAACGCACAGCGCTGCGCTCGCCCCCGCCAGCGGCGAGGTTGACCAGCGTGCCCGGAATGGCCGCTGCGGTGCCGATCGCCACCGCCGCCGTACCCATCATGGCATGGTGCAGCTTGCCCATCGACAAGGCCCGCACCAACAGGTCGACATCCCCTGCCTGTACCACCTTGCCACTGGACGCAGTGTAGGTGCTCGGTGGCGCAACGAACGCCACTTTTGGTGTGTGCTGACGCCCGGCAGCCTGGTCGACATTGTCGATCAAGCCCATGCGCACGGCGCCATAAGCACGAATGGTCTCGAAACGCAGCAGCGCCTGCGGGTCGCCGTTGATTGCGTCCTGCAGTTCGGTACCGGTGTAGCCGATATCCGCCGCGTTTACGAAGATGGTCGGGATGCCAGCGTTGATAAGGGTCGCCTTGAAGGTGCCGACGCCCGGTACCTCCAAGTCATCGACCAGGCTGCCGGTAGGGAACATCGCACCGCCGTCGTCACCGTCGTCGGCCGCCGGGTCGAGGAATTCCAGTTGCACCTCGGCCGCCGGGAAGGTCACCCCGTCCAGCTCGAAGTCGCCGGTTTCCTGCACTTCACCTTCAGTGATCGGGACATGGGCGACGATGGTCTTGCCGATATTGGCCTGCCAGATCCGCACCGTGGCGATGCCGTTGCGCGGAATGCGCGCCGGGTCGACCAGGCCACTGGTGATGGCGAACGAACCGACCGCAGCAGACAGGTTGCCGCAGTTGCCGCTCCAGTCGACGAACGCCTTGTCGATGCTGACCTGGCCGAACAGGTAGTCGACATCGTGCCCGGGCTTGATGCTTTGCGACAGGATCACGGTCTTGCTGGTGCTGGACGTCGCACCGCCCATGCCGTCGATCTGCTTGCCGTAGGGGTCGGGGCTGCCGATTACCCGCAGCAGCAGTGCGTCACGGGCTGGGCCGGGGATCTGCGCCTGCTCGGGCAGGTCTTGCAGGCGGAAGAACACGCCTTTGCTGGTGCCGCCACGGATGTAGGTGGCGGGGATTTTTATTTGCGGTACGTGTGCCATTGATGTGCTGTCCTGTCTGAAATGCATATGGCCTCTGGGGCTGCCTTGCAGCCCATCGCGGCGCAAGGCCGCTCCTACAGGGATCGCGTGACGCTGTGGGAGCGGCCTTGTGTCGCGAAAGGGCCGCAAAGCGGCCCCCGTTCATGCTCAGGCGGTCGCTTCGAGGAAGTCCTGGGCAAAGCGCTGCAGCACCCCGCCCGCCTCGTAGATCGACACTTCCTCGGCGGTGTCCAGGCGGCAGGTCACCGGCACTTCCAGGCGCTCGCCATTGGCGCGGGTAACCACCAACGTCAGGGTCGCCCGAGGGGTACGTGCGCCCAGCACGTCATAGGTCTCGCTGCCGTCCAGGCCCAGGGTCTTGCGGTCGGTGCCTGGCTTGAACTCCAGCGGCAACACGCCCATGCCCACCAGGTTGGTGCGGTGAATGCGCTCGAAGCCTTCGGCGACGATGGCCTCGACACCCGCCAGGCGCACGCCCTTGGCCGCCCAGTCGCGGGACGAACCTTGGCCGTAGTCGGCGCCGGCCACGATGATCAGCGGCTGTTTGCGCTGCATGTAGGTTTCGATCGCCTCCCACATGCGGGTCACCTTGCCTTCCGGCTCGATACGCGCCAGCGAGCCCTGCTTCACGCTGCCGTCTTCCTTGCGCACCATTTCGTTGAACAGTTTGGGGTTGGCGAAGGTGGCACGCTGGGCGGTCAGGTGGTCGCCGCGGTGGGTGGCGTAAGAGTTGAAGTCCTCTTCCGGCAAGCCCATTTTCGCCAGGTATTCACCGGCGGCGCTGTCGAGCATGATGGCGTTGGACGGCGACAGGTGGTCGGTGGTGATGTTGTCCGGCAGCACCGCCAATGGGCGCATGCCGCGCAGGGTACGTTCACCGGCCAGCGCGCCTTCCCAATACGGCGGGCGGCGGATGTAGGTGCTCATCGGGCGCCAGTCATACAGCGGCGCCACTTTCGGCCCGCGGTCTTCCTCGATGGCGAACATCGGGATGTACACCTTGCGGAACTGCTCTGGCTTGACCGCGGCACGCACCACGGCGTCGATCTCTTCATCGCTCGGCCAGATGTCCTTGAGGCGGATTTCCTTGCCATCGACCACGCCCAGCACATCCTTCTCGATGTCGAAGCGGATGGTGCCGGCAATGGCATAGGCCACCACCAGCGGCGGCGAAGCCAGGAAGGCCTGCTTGGCATACGGGTGGATACGCCCGTCGAAGTTGCGGTTACCCGACAGCACGGCGGTGGCGTACAGGTCGCGGTCGATGATTTCTTGCTGGATCACCGGGTCCAGCGCGCCAGACATCCCGTTGCAGGTGGTGCAAGCGAAGGCGACGATACCAAAACCGAGTTGCTCCAGCTCCTTCTCCAGCCCGGCTTCTTCCAGGTAAAGCTGCACAGCCTTGGAACCTGGCGCCAGCGACGACTTGACCCACGGCTTGCGGGCCAGGCCAAGCCTGTTGGCATTGCGTGCAATCAGGCCAGCGGCTATCACGTTGCGCGGGTTGCTGGTGTTGGTGCAGCTGGTGATGGCGGCAATGATCACCGCACCGTCCGGCATCTGCCCCGGCACCTCTTCCCAGCTGCCGGCAATGCCTTTGGCTGCCAGGTCGGTGGTAGCCACGCGAGCGTGCGGGTTGGACGGGCCGGCCATGTTGCGCACCACGCTCGACAGGTCGAAGCTCAGGGTGCGCTCGTAGACAGCGCCGCCCAGGCTGTCGGCCCACAGGCCGGTCGCCTTGGCGTAGGTTTCCACCAGCTTGACCTGCTGCTCTTCGCGGCCGGTCAGGCGCAGGTAGTCGATGGTCTGCTGGTCGATGGCGAACATAGCGGCGGTGGCGCCGTATTCCGGGGCCATGTTGGAAATGGTGGCGCGGTCACCCAAGGTCAGCGCGCGGGCGCCCTCGCCGTGGAATTCAAGGTAGGCGCCGACGACTTTCTGTTTACGCAGGAATTCGGTCAGGGCCAGCACCAGGTCGGTGGCGGTGATGTTCGGTGCCAGCTTGCCGGTCAGCTCGACGCCGACGATTTCCGGCAGGCGCATCCACGAAGCGCGGCCGAGCATCACGTTTTCGGCTTCCAGGCCGCCAACGCCAATGGCGATCACGCCCAGGGCGTCGACATGCGGGGTGTGGCTGTCGGTGCCGACGCAGGTGTCCGGGTAGGCCACGCCGCGATCGTTGTGGATGACTGGCGACATCTTCTCCAGGTTGATCTGGTGCATGATGCCGTTGCCCGGCTGGATCACGTCAACGTTCTTGAACGCCTTCTTGGTCCAGTTGATGAAGTGGAAGCGGTCTTCGTTGCGGCGGTCTTCAATGGCCCGGTTCTTTTCGAAGGCCTGCGGGTCGAAGCCACCGCACTCCACTGCCAGCGAGTGGTCGACGATCAGTTGTACCGGCACCACCGGGTTGACGGCGGCCGGGTCGCCACCCTTGTCGGCGATGGCATCGCGCAGGCCGGCGAGGTCGACCAGCGCGGTCTGGCCGAGGATGTCGTGGCACACCACGCGGGCCGGGAACCACGGGAAGTCGAGGTCGCGCTGGCGTTCGATCAGTTGGCCCAGCGAGGCGTCGAGGGTGGCCGGGTCGCAGCGGCGCACCAGGTTTTCGGCGAGCACGCGGGACGTGTAAGGCAGGCCGTCGTAAGCGCCGGGCTTGATCGCCTCGACCGCCGCACGGGCATCGAAGTAGTCCAGGTCGGTGCCTGGAAGGTGCTTGCGGAATGCTGTGTTCATATCGTTATCAGGCTCGGTCACGGTACGGTCGTGGATAGCTTTCTAATTGCTGTCCTGTGTTGGCTGTTCCGGCCTCATCGCCGGAACAGGCCACCCCACAGGTTCGGTTTCAGCGCTGCTCGATCGGCACGAACTGGCGCTGCTCGACGCCGACATACTCGGCGCTCGGGCGGATGATGCGGTTGTTGGCACGCTGTTCGAAGACATGCGCCGCCCAGCCGGTCAGGCGCGAGCAGACGAAGATCGGGGTGAACAGCTTGGTCGGGATACCCATGAAGTGGTACGCCGAGGCATGGTAGAAGTCAGCGTTGGGGAACAGCCGCTTCTGCTCCCACATGGTCTTGTCGATGGCTTCTGAAACCGGGTACAGCACCTTGTCGCCCACTTCGTCGGCCAGCTGCTTCGACCAGCCCTTGATCACCTCGTTGCGCGGGTCGGACTCTTTGTAGATGGCATGGCCAAAGCCCATGATCTTGTCCTTGCGCTCCAGCATGCGCAGCAGCTCGGCAGTGGCTTCCTGCGGGCTCTGGAAGCGCTCGATCAGCTCCATCGCCGCCTCGTTGGCACCGCCGTGCAGCGGGCCGCGCAGCGAGCCGATGGCAGCGGTGACGCAGGAGTACAGGTCGGACAGGGTCGAGGCGCAAACGCGGGCGGTGAAAGTGGAGGCGTTGAACTCGTGCTCGGCGTACAGGATCAGCGACACGTTCATGACCTTGACGTGCAGCTCGCTCGGCTTCTTGCCGTGCAGCAGGTGCAGGAAATGGCCGCCGAGCGTGTCTTCGTCACTGGTGCAATCGATGCGCACGCCATGGTGGGTGAAGCGGTACCAGTAGCACATCACTGCCGGGAACAGCGCCAGCAGGCGGTCGGTCTTGTCGCGCTGGGCTTCGAAGGTGAGCTCGGGCTCCAGGGTACCCAGTACCGAGCAACCGGTGCGCATCACGTCCATCGGGTGGGCGTCACGCGGGATGCGCTCCAGCACTTCCTTCAATGCTTGCGGTAGGTCACGCAGGCCTTTGAGCTTGAGCTTGTAGTCGGCCAGCTCGGCCTGGGTTGGCAGCTCGCCGTACAGCAGCAGGTAAGCGACTTCTTCGAACTCGGCACCTGCCGCCAGGTCACGCACGTCGTAACCCCGGTAGGTCAGCCCGGCACCGGCCTGGCCAACGGTCGACAGTGCGGTCTGGCCGGCCACCTGGCCACGCAGGCCTGCGCCACTGAGTACTTTCGCTTCGGCCATGGTGTTTCTCCTTTCTTGAATTTGTTATGGATTTATTCTGGCTAATTCGGGGTGTTGCTCAGCCTTTCTTCTGGGCAAACAACGCGTCGAGGCTCTGCTCGAAGGCGTGGTAACCGATGGCATCGTAGAGCTCCATACGGGTCTGCATGGTGTCGATCACGTTTTTCTGGGTGCCGTCGCGGCGCAGCGCGGTGTACACGTTCTCGGCGGCCTTGTTCATGGCACGGAACGCCGACAGCGGGTACAGCACCAGCGACACGTCGACCGAGGCCAGCTCTTCGGTGGTGTACAACGGCGTGGCGCCGAATTCGGTGATGTTGGCCAGAATCGGCGCCTTCACCCGATCAGCGAACGTCTTGTACATCTGCAGTTCAGTGATGGCTTCCGGGAAGATCATGTCGGCGCCAGCCTCGATGCAGGCCTCGGCGCGATCAAGGGCAGCGTTCAGGCCTTCGACGGCCAAGGCGTCAGTACGCGCCATGATCACGAAGCTGTCATCGCTACGGGCATCGACAGCGGCCTTGATGCGGTCGACCATTTCCTGCTGGCTGACGATTTCCTTGTTCGGACGGTGACCGCAGCGTTTGGCGCCCACCTGATCCTCGATATGGATGGCAGCAGCGCCAAACTTGCTCATCGAACGTACGGTGCGGGCGACGTTGAAGGCCGACGCACCGAAGCCGGTGTCGACATCCACCAGCAACGGCACGTCGCACACGTCGGTAATGCGGCGCACATCGGTGAGCACGTCGTCCAGGCCGGTGATGCCCAGGTCCGGCAAGCCCAGCGAGCCTGCGGCCACGCCGCCGCCGGACAGGTAGATGGCCTTGAAGCCGGCGCGCTTGGCCAGCAGGGCATGGTTGGCGTTGATGGCGCCAACCACCTGCAGGGGATGTTCGGCAGCAACGGCGTCGCGGAAACGCTGACCGGGGGTGCTCTTCACAGTCATTTCTCACCTCGTGGGCTGTTGTTGTGGGCGTCCAGATAGTGACGCTCGATGTTGCGCTTGGACGCGCCGATGTGGCGGCGCATCAGGAGTTCGGCCAGCTCGCCGTCACGGTCGGCGATGGCATCGAGGATGCGGTGGTGTTCGGCAAAAGCCTGGCGTGGCCGGTTGGGCGTGGCAGAGAACTGGATGCGGTACATGCGCACCAGTTGGTACAGTTCGCCGCACAGCATCTTGACCAGGGTCTGGTTGCCGCTGCCCTGGATGATCCGGTAATGGAAGTCGTAGTCGCCTTCCTGCTGGTAGTAACCCACACCAGCCTGGAATGCGGCATCGCGCTCGTGGGTATCAAGCACACGGCGCAGTTCGTCGATGTCGCCCTGGCTCATGCGTTCGGCTGCCAGGCGGCAGGCCATGCCTTCCAGCGACTCGCGAATTTCGTACAGCTCGATCAGTTCGGCGTGGTTCAGCGATACCACGCGCGCGCCAACATGCGGTACGCGCACCAGCAGGCGCTGGCCCTCCAGGCGGTGGATGGCCTCGCGCAACGGCCCACGGCTGATGCCGTAGGTGCGCGCCAGCTCCGGCTCGGAAATCTTGCTGCCGGGGGCAATTTCGCCCTTGACGATGGCCGCCTGAATGCGCCGGAAGACGTTTTCAGACAAGGTTTCCGTTTCGTCTGTCAGCACCGGGCTGGCGGTGGAAAGGTCCTGCATATTGTCGACACCTTGAAAATCTCTTTGCCAGAAATTAGCGAAAACAGGCTCGCCAGTCAAAGACAAAATGAACATTGTCGACAATTGTCTAATAACGAACTAACCCCCGCCCGGTGCTGTCAGATCGCGCACCGCTGGCGTCAATACGTCGGCGTGATAGAATGCCGCGCCTCCGATGGGGTATGGATAGCCTGTCTGTCATACATTCATGCTTGTTGACAGATAAAAGAGGAAGCTTGCGCAGTAGTTGCCAGTCGCCTTGACCAGAACCTTGCCTAGAACCTTGCACTGCACCGCGCCAGGATTATGAGACTTACACCCGTTTTATTGCTGCTATGCCTCACCCTGCTGCCGGCCCTTGGTCAGGCTGCGGGCAAGACCGTCTATGGTCTCAACGAATATGCACGGCTGGGCGACCTGGACCTGGAAGTGGCCGCCAAGCTCGACACCGGTGCCAAAACCGCCTCGCTCAGCGCCCGCGATATCAAGCGGTTCAAGCGCAACGGCGAAAGCTGGGTGCGCTTCTACCTGGCCATCGATGCTGCCCACTCGCACCCGATCGAGCGCCCGCTGGCACGCGTAAGCAAGATCAAGCGCCGGGCCGGCGACTATGATGCCGAATCGGGCAAGGCCTACACGGCACGCCCGGTCATCGAACTTGAAATCTGCATGGGCCAGGCCATGCGCACCATCGAAGTCAACCTCACCGACCGCAGCGCCTTCCAGTTCCCGCTGCTGATCGGCTCCGAGGCACTCAAGCACTTCGACGCGCTGGTCGACCCAAGCCTTAAATATGCGGCCGGCAAACCTGCCTGTGCCACCGACGCTCACAAAGCAGAGTAATTCCGATGCGCTCTCTTACCCTCCATCTGAAAGTCCTGATCACCGTACTGGTGCTACTGGGTGTGGCGGTCACGGCTTACCAGATCTTCTTCCTCGGCATCCCGGTGACCGAGGATGAAACCGACGACCTGTGGAACATCGACGCCAAGGTCGAGTTCGTGGCCAGCACCAAGGACCCGGTCAAGGTGCAGATGTTCGTGCCACCGCTGAACCGCGACTATGTCAGCCTCAACGAGAGCTTCATCTCCAACAACTACGGGGTGAGCGTCAACCGTGCCGACGGTAACCGCAAGGTCACCTGGTCGGCCCGCCGCGCCAGCGGCAACCAGACCCTCTACTACCGCCTGGTGCTGACCAAGCGCTACAGCAACGAGAAGACCACGGTCAAAGGCCCGACCTTCCGTGACAGCCTGGCTATCGAAGGCCCCGAGAAGATCGCCGCCGAAGCCCTGATGGCGCCGATTCGCCAGCACTCTGCCGACGTAGAGACCTTCGTCAGCGAGACCATCAAGCGGGTCAACAACCTCAACGACGACAACGTCAAGCTGCTGCTGGCCGGCGACACCTCGCCGATGAAGAAAGCCCAGATCATCGACCTGCTGCTGTCGATCGCCCACGTACCGATGGAAAAGGTGCACACCATCCGCCTGGTGGCCGACACCCCGCAAACCCCGGAGCTGTGGTTGCGCAGCTTCAACGGTAACGACTGGCTGTACTTCAACCCGGACACCGGCGAGCAAGGCCTGCCCAGCGACCGCCTGCTGTGGTGGACCGGTGACGACAACCTGATCACCGTCGATGGCGGCAAGAAGGCCAACGTCACCTTCAGCATGAACAACAGCGAGATGAACGCCATCCGCCTGGCCAAGCTGACCGACGAGAACACCGACGCCGACTTCCTCGAGTACTCGCTGTACAGCCTGCCGCTGCAGACCCAGCAAACCTTCATGATCATGGTCATGATCCCTATCGGCGTGCTGGTGATCCTGGTGCTGCGCAACCTGGTCGGCCTGCAGACCCTGGGTACCTTCACCCCCGTGCTGATCGCCCTGGCCTTCCGCGAGACCCAACTGGGCTTTGGCATCGTGCTGTTCACGGTGATTACCGCGCTTGGCCTGTCGTTACGCTCGTACCTGGAACACCTCAAGCTGCAAATGTTGCCACGCCTGTCGGTGGTGCTGACCTTCGTCGTGGTGCTGATCGCCGCCATCAGCCTGTTCAGCCACAAGCTGGGCCTTGAGCGCGGGCTGTCGGTGGCATTGTTCCCGATGGTGATCCTGACCATGACCATCGAGCGCCTGTCGATCACCTGGGAAGAACGTGGCGGTGGCCATGCCATGAAAGTGGCCATCGGCACCCTGTTTGCAGCCTCTTTGGCGCACCTGCTGATGATGGTGCCGGAGCTGGTGTACTTCGTGTTCACGTTCCCGGCCGTACTGCTGATCCTGGTGGGCTTCATGCTGGCGATGGGCCGCTACCGTGGCTACCGCCTGACCGAACTCGTGCGCTTCAAGGCATTCCTGAAGAAGGCTGACGCCTGATGTTTGGCCTGATCAAGACGTGGAAAGCCCTGGAGGCCCGGGGCATCATGGGTATCAACCGGCGCAACGCGGACTACGTGTTGAAGTACAACAAGCGCAGCTTGTACCCGATCGTCGACGACAAGATCATCACCAAGGAGCGCGCCCTGGCGGCCGGTATCCATGTGCCGGAAATGTACGGCATCATCGAAACCGAGAAAGAAATCGACAAGCTCGACCAGATCATTGGCGGGCGCAGCGATTTCGTCATCAAGCCGGCGCAAGGCGCCGGCGGTGACGGCATCCTGGTGATCGCCGACCGCTTCGAGGACCGCTACCGCACGGTGTCGGGCAAGATCATCAGCCATGAGGAAATCGAACACCAGATTTCGAGCATCCTCACCGGCCTGTACTCGCTGGGCGGCCACCGCGACCGCGCGCTGATCGAGTACCGGGTTACCCCCGACCAGATCTTCAAAAGCATCAGCTACGAAGGCGTGCCGGACATCCGCATCATCGTGCTGATGGGGTACCCGGTAATGGCCATGCTGCGCCTGCCGACCCGCCAGTCGGGCGGCAAGGCCAACCTGCACCAGGGTGCCATCGGCGTGGGCGTTGACCTGGCCACCGGCGTGACCTTGCGCGGTACCTGGCTGAACAACATCATCAGCAAGCACCCGGACACCACCAATGCGGTGGATGGCGTGCAGCTGCCGAACTGGGACGGCTTCATGAAGCTGGCCGCCGGCTGCTATGAACTGTGCGGGCTGGGCTACATCGGCGTGGACATGGTGCTGGACCAGGAAAAAGGCCCGCTGATTCTCGAGCTCAACGCCCGCCCGGGCCTTAACATCCAGATTGCCAACGACTGCGGTCTGACCCAGCGCACCCACGCCATTGAGGCGCATATCGAAGCGCTGGCCAAGGATGGCATTACCGAAGATGCCGAACAGCGGGTTCGGGTAGCTCAGGGTTTGTTCGGGCACGTGCCTAACCGCTGAATTGCCGGGGGCTGCCTTGCAGCCCATTCGCAGCACAAGGCTGCTCCTACAGAATACTGCGCAGGCTTACAGGGCTGCGTTTCACCTGTAGGAGCAGCCTTGTGCTGCGAATGGGCCAAACACACTGGCGAATGTCGCGCCCAGTGCTAGGCGCTTTTCCTACACAGGTCTACAATCGCCCTCCTCGCTTTTACATCGCCGTCCACACTGATGCCGACCTGTACGCTTTACCCCCTGCCCTACCAGCCTGACCCAGCCGCCTATTTCGCCCGCTTGCGCCAGGCCCCCGGCGCGATCCTGCTCGACAGCGCCCGCCCCGGCGCCGAACGCGGCCGCTTCGACCTGCTCAGCGCCTGGCCGCTGCAACAGCTGCAAGCGCACCCCGATGAAGAAGGCAGCGCCTTCCTCCAGCGCCTGCGCGACGGCCTGGCCCACCTGGGCCATGCACAACTGCCCGAAGGCAGCGAGCTACCCTTCGCCGGTGGCCTGATCGGCTACCTGAGCTACGATTTCGGTCGCCGCCTGGAACACCTGCCAAGCCTGGCCGTGGACGACCTCGGCCTGCCCGACGCGCAACTGGGGCTATATGCCTGGGCACTGGTCAGCGACCATGTGCACGGCACCAGCCAGCTGGTGTTCCACCCAAGCCTGGCCAGCAGTGAACGCGAACGCCTGATCACGCTTTTCGAAGGCGCCTGCGACACTGCAAGCGGCGACTTCAAGCTGCTCGCGCCGATGGCCGGTGACCTGCAGCCCGACCAGTACCGGGCCGCCTTCGACCAGGTACAGCGCTACATCCAGGCCGGCGACTGCTACCAGATCAACCTTACCCAGCGCTTTCGCGCGCCCTGCCAGGGCGACCCCTGGCGCGCCTATCAGGCCCTGCGCCAAGCTTGCCCGACGCCGTTTTCCGGCTACCAGCAACTGGCCGATGGCAGTGCCTTGCTCAGCTTCTCCCCGGAGCGCTTCGTCCGCGTCAGCCAGGGGCAGGTGGAAACCCGGCCAATCAAGGGCACTCGCCCGCGCGCCAGCGACCCGATTGAAGACAAGCGCAATGCCGAGGAGCTGCTGCACAGCCCCAAGGACCGCTCGGAAAACCTCATGATCGTCGACCTACTGCGCAACGACCTGGGGCGTACCTGCAAGATCGGTTCTGTGAAGGTACCGGAGCTGTTCAGCCTGGAGAGCTACCCCAACGTCCACCACCTGGTCAGCAGCATCACCGGCCAGCTGGCCAGCGACAAGGATGCCCTGGACCTGATCGGCGACAGCTTCCCCGGCGGCTCGATCACCGGGGCGCCGAAGATTCGCGCCATGCAGATCATCGACGAGCTGGAGCCTGCACGCCGGGCGCTTTACTGCGGCTCGCTGCTGTATGTGGATGTGCGCGGCGAGATGGACAGCTCGATTGCCATTCGCAGCCTGCTGGTCAAGGACGGCCAGGTCAGTTGCTGGGGCGGCGGTGCGGTGGTGGCCGACTCCGAATGGCAGGCCGAATATGAAGAGTCGATCGCCAAAGTGCGGGTGTTGATGCAGACCTTGCAGGGCTTGTGAGTCCGTCTAGCCCGCGTTTTTTTGTTACCATCACCTTACTACGAGCGCACAGCGCCACAGCCAAGATGGAAACCGCCTGATGAGCCAACCCTTCGACGTCGCCGCCCTGGCCGCGACCTACGCCAACAAGTCCCCGCAGGACATTCTCAAGCTCGCCTTCGAGCATTTTGGTGATGACCTGTGGATCTCCTTCAGCGGCGCCGAGGACGTGGTGCTGGTCGACATGGCCTGGAAGCTGAACAAGCAGGTCAAGGTGTTCAGCCTCGACACCGGCCGCCTGCACCCGGAGACCTACCGGTTCATCGACCAGGTGCGCGAGCAGTACAACCTGCCGATTGAACTGCTCAGCCCCGACCGTGCCAAACTCGACCCGTTCGTCAAGGAAAAGGGCCTGTTCAGCTTCTACAAGGACGGCCACGGCGAGTGCTGCGGTATTCGCAAGATCGAGCCGCTGCGTCGCAAGCTGGCCACCGTGAGCGCCTGGGCCACCGGCCAGCGCCGCGACCAGAGCCCAGGCACCCGCAGCCAGGTGGCGGCACTGGAAATCGACAGCGCCTTCTCCACGCCCGAGCGCACCCTGTACAAGTTCAACCCGCTGGCGCAGATGAGCAGTGAAGAGGTGTGGGGTTATATCCGCATGCTTGAGCTGCCATATAACAGCCTGCATGAGCGCGGCTTCATCAGCATCGGCTGCGAGCCATGCACCCGTCCGGTGCTGCCGAACCAGCATGAGCGTGAAGGGCGTTGGTGGTGGGAAGAGTCGACGCAAAAGGAATGCGGGCTGCACGCCGGCAACCTGATCAGCAAGGCTTGAGATAGCCGGGGCTGCTTTGCAGCCCTATCACGACACAAGGCCGCTCCTACATGAGATCGCATCCCCTGTAGGAGCGGCCTTGTGCCGCGAAAGAGCCGCAAAGCGGCCCCGCACAATTGCGGATCAGTGCACCGGCAGTTCAACGCCTGCGAACAGTTCTTCAAGCTCTTGCTTGTTATGGCACTGAATGGCCTTGGCCATCACTTCGCGGGTCAGGTGCGGGGCGAACTTCTCGATGAAGTCGCACATGAAGCCGCGCAGGAAGGTGCCACGACGGAAGCCGATCTTGGTAATGCTGGCTTCGAACAGCTCGCTGGCATCCAGGGCCACCAGGTCATTGTCGAGTTTGGCGTCCACGGCCATACCCGCGACGATACCCACGCCCAGCCCCAGGCGCACATAGGTCTTGATCACGTCGGCGTCTGCTGCGGTGAACACCACTTTTGGCGTAAGGCCACGGTGGTTGAAGGCTTCGTCCAGCTTCGAGCGCCCGGTAAAACCGAACACATAGGTAACGATCGGGTATTCGGCAACCGCTTCCAGGGTCAGTTTCGGCAGCTTGGCCAGCGGGTGACCTTGTGGCACCACCACGCAGCGGTTCCACTTGTAGCACGGCATCATGATCAGGTCGCCGAACAGCTCCAGCGCCTCGGTGGCGATGGCGAAGTCGACCGTACCGTCCGCAGCCATCTCGGCAATCTGCATGGGCGAACCCTGGTGCATGTGCAGGGACACTTCCGGGTACTGCTTGATGAAGCTGCTGATCACCGGCGGCAAGGCATAGCGCGCCTGGGTGTGGGTGGTGGCAATGGACAGCGTACCCTTCTTCTCGTTGGAGAACTCCTGGGCAATCTGCTTGATGCTTTCGACCTTGCGCAGGATTTCGCCGGCAGTATTGATGATGCGCTCACCGGCCGGGGTGACACGGGTGAGGTGCTTGCCGCTGCGAGCAAAGACTTCAACACCCAGTTCATCTTCGAGCAGGCGGATCTGCTTGCTGATACCTGGCTGGGAGGTATACAGGCTCTGCGCCGTCGCGGAGACGTTGAGGTCATGGTGCGCCACTTCCCAGATGTAGCGCAGTTGTTGAAGCTTCATAGGTTTCCCTCGGTTCAGCGATGAGTCCGCGGCAGCAGGCAGCGACGATATATAACTATATTAGTGGTTCTGGAAATAAATCTAGAACTATTTTGTTACGTACCCTCGGAAAAAGCAGACGCTCCACTTCATATTTTCCTACGCCCCAGATGCTGCGCCAAAGGCACCATGTACACCGGCACCGGCGACAGTTGCAGCAGTCGCACTGCCGTGCGCCCCAAGGGCACATCCACGCCGGCGCCGGCGCTGTGGCTGCCGAAAATCAACAGGTCGACGCTAAGCCGCTGCGCCTGGTCAAGGATCACCTGCGCCGGATCGCCCTGGCGTACCCGCACCGCCTTGATCACCGCAAGGTCGGCCTCCTCGCCCAGCTCATCGCGGAAGTTTTCCAGCACGCGCTGCTCGATGTTGGCCATCACCGCGTTCACCCCCTGGCTATGCAACTGGTCGAGCGTCTGCTCATCGAGGTAGCTTTGCAGGAGGGATTCGGCGAACTGGCCCATTGGCTCCACGGCGTGAATGACATACAACTCGGCATTGAACGTGCGCGCCAAGGCCAGCGCGTGCTGCATCACAAAAGGGGCGTAGACACCGAGGTCGGTGGCGTACAGCATGGAGCGGATCATTCGACCTCCTCGACTGCCGCAACGGCAGAGCAAGCTTCAGCTTAGCAGCGCGCCGAACGCACGCTTTGCCGTCCGGCGCGCTGCCGGCGTGGCCTGCAGGCCCGCGCAAAAAAAGCAACGCCAAGGTCAAAGCCGCCGTCAGCAGGGCCGATCTCTGGTGTCGAGGAAACTCATGGCCTGGTACAGGGTTCCCATGCCCGGCAAGCTGCAGCCTGCCATACGCGCACGCGCCAGCGGCTCTGCATAGATAGCCTGCAGCTCCAGCGGGCGCATGAGGGCATAGTCGTGAAACATGCTTGGCCAATAGTCAGGCATGCGCTCGGTCATCTGGAACAAGTGCTCGGCATACCCCTCGGGTAACACATGCCCACAGGCGGCAGCGCCTTGCACACCTCGGCCATCAGGGCCTGGATCAGTTCACGGTCATGGCTGCTTGCCATCAGCCCGGCGGTGCCTTCGCCCAGCAATACCGACAGACCGTTGGACGGACTCGCTGCGCAGCAGAAAATGCACGTCGAAACCAGCCCGGGCCAGCATCAAGCCATAGAAGCCTCCAATAGCTCCGCTGCCAATGATGCCGATGCGTGGTGCGCGCGGATGCATGCCGATTTCCAGGTCAAGGTCAGCTTTCTTTTTACACAGCTTGCACACTGCCAGCTAGCCCATGCACGCCAAAGTGCCACAACAGCAGGGAAAACAGCATGCTGACGCGACTTCAGCCCATTGTCGCGCCACCCGTAACGCGCTAAGGTTCGGCTCCCCGCTGCGATTATTCTTGCTGCTGGGCCGCACGGGGACAGTTGGCGGCCGGCACCCGTGACCTGACGAGTAACACGATGGCTGATTTACCGATCGATGACTTGAACGTTGCCTCCAACGAGACCCTGATCACCCCCGATCAGCTCAAGAAGGAAATCCCCCTCAGCGCCAAGGCCCTGCAGACCGTGACTGCCGGCCGTGAAGTGGTGCGCAATATTCTCGATGGCAAGGACCATCGCCTGTTCGTCGTAGTCGGCCCTTGCTCCATCCACGACATCAAGGCCGCCCACGAATACGCCGAGCGCCTGAAGGTGCTGGCCGCCGAAGTGTCCGATACGCTGTACCTGGTCATGCGTGTGTACTTCGAAAAGCCACGCACCACCGTCGGCTGGAAAGGCCTGATCAACGACCCGTACCTGGATGACTCGTTCAAGATCCAGGATGGCCTGCACATTGGCCGCCAGCTGCTGCTGGACCTGGCCGAAATGGGCCTGCCGACCGCTACCGAAGCGCTTGACCCGATTTCCCCGCAATACCTGCAGGACCTGATCAGCTGGTCGGCCATCGGCGCTCGCACCACCGAATCGCAGACCCACCGCGAAATGGCCTCGGGCCTGTCCTCGGCGGTCGGCTTCAAGAACGGCACTGACGGCGGCCTGACCGTTGCCATCAACGCCCTGCAGTCGGTGTCCAAGCCACACCGCTTCCTCGGTATCAACCAGGAAGGTGGCGTGTCCATCGTCACCACCAAGGGCAACCCGTACGGCCACGTGGTACTGCGCGGCGGCAACGGCAAGCCGAACTACGACTCGGTCAGCGTCGCCCTGTGCGAGCAGGACCTGGCCAAAGCCAAGATCAAGGCCAACATCATGGTCGATTGCAGCCACGCCAACTCCAACAAGGACCCGGCCCTGCAACCGCTGGTCATGGAGAACGTTGCCAACCAGATCCTCGAAGGCAACCAGTCGATCATTGGCCTGATGGTGGAAAGCCACCTGAACTGGGGCTGCCAGTCGATTCCGAAAGACCTGAACGAATTGCAGTACGGCGTCTCGGTCACCGACTCGTGCATCGACTGGTCCGCGACCGAGAAAACCTTGCGCAGCATGCATGCCAAGCTCAAGGATGTGCTGCCGCAGCGTAAGCGCGGCTGATTGATATAAAAAAGCGGGGCCGCTTCGCGCCCCATTCGCGGCACAAGGCCGCTCCTACAGGGATATGCGATCTCCTGTAGGAGCGGCCTTGTGCCGCGAATGGGGCGCGAAGCGGCCCCCGTTTTTTTATGTAAAGCGTCAGGCCTTGCTCGAATGCCGCTGCTGGCGCTCCATGTAGCGTTCCACATATGAGCAGGACGGAATCACCGTGTAGCCCATCTGTTCAGCGTACTCCAGCGCCCGCTCGGTCAAAGCGGCAGCAATCCCGCGGCCCCGCAAGGCGTTGGGCACGAAGGTGCGATAGATGTCCAGCGTCTGCTTGCCCAGATCCATGTACGTCAGATAGGCACGATGACCGTCCACGGTGGTCTCGAACTGATGACCGGCCTGGTCATGGTGGATGGTCAGCGCTTCGCTCATCACTACTCCTCGCAGGTCTTCTCGGCAGACCCATACCTTAACCGATGGTGGTTTATCCGGCGCTAAATCCTCTACGCCACCTGTTGCCCCTTCGACCTCTGGACGATTGTAATCGTTCGGATCCTGTGGCACTCACAAGATAGTAGGCGCCGCAAATGGGATTGCTCAAGGTGGCAGCGGCGAAAAATGGCGAAAATGCTGAGAAAGCGACTCTTCCCTGCTACCTTCAACAGCCGCCGGATGTTGTAGGGCTTAAGACGTCGAAGGACAGTTAAAGTCACCGTTAGTTCAACAAAAAAGTTCCGGCACTACAATCGCTTGCGAACCCTGCACGTTTTTTTCACACGCACGTCGCAAATCTTGTCGGCGTGGCGCCAAGCCACATTTTTTTTGCAGTTCTTGCGCTCAGTCAGTTTACTTACTACAAGTAATGGGTACTATGTACGCCGGCCAGTTTCTCTTTCCTGAGAGATGGCTATTTAATAGAAAGTCCTTGAAGGGGAACACGATGAACAACGTTCTGAAATTCTCTGCTCTGGCTCTGGCCGCAGTTCTGGCTACCGGTTGCAGCAGCGTATCCAAAGAAACCGAAGCTCGTCTGACTGCGACTGAAGACGCAGCAGCTCGCGCTCAAGCTCGTGCTGACGAAGCCTACCGTAAGGCTGACGACGCACTGGCAGCCGCTCAGAAGGCTCAGCAGACCGCTGACGAAGCCAACGAGCGCGCTCTGCGTATGCTGGACAAAGCCAGCCGCAAGTAATAATCCTCGCGGATTGTTAAGAAGCCGACCCACTTGTGGGTCGGCTTTTTTATTGCCTGCCAGCAAGGTAAATGCGCCAGGCAGTAACGAAAAGGCCCGCACTAAGGCGGGCCGTGATGTGTCGCAATTACCTTACTGCAGTTCTGGCGGAATGCTCGACACCATAGGTGCGCTACCCTGGTTCTCGACCGGCACGGCAATTTCTACCGGCATGCCATCTTCTGCGGCCACCACGTCACGCACCATGTCCCAGTTCATACGCAGGTTATTGGCCAGGTCTTCACGCTTGAGCAAGGCGTTGATAACGGCGGTGTGTTTATCGACTACCGACGGGTTACCCTGGTCATCCAGGGGCGTGTGCGCTTCCAGATAGACCTTGCCGCCGCTGATACCGAACTTGTAAGGCTCGTTGATGATGCGCACCGGCGTACCCACCGGCACCATCTTCGACAGTTCCAGCACGTTGTTGTTGAGCATGCGGAAGCAGCCGTGGCTGGTACGCATGCCAATGCCGAACTTCTTGTTCGAACCGTGGATCAGGTAGCCCGGCACGCCCAAGGTGAACTTGAACGGCCCCAGCGGGTTGTCCGGGCCAGCCGGCACTACGGTCGGCAGGATGTCACCGTCCGCCGCGTGCTCTTTGCGGATCGAAGCAGGTGGCGTCCAGGTCGGGTTCGGCGTCTTGGCGGTGATCTTGGTATTGGCGATCGGCGACCCCCAACCCTCACGACCAATCCCTAGCGGGAAGGTATGTACCACGTTCTGCCCTTTCGGGAAGTAGTACAGGCGGTACTCGGCCAGGTTGATGACGATGCCTTCGCGCGGGCCAGGCGGCAGCACGTAGCGGGTCGGCAGGATGATCTCGGTGCCAGCGCCCGGCAGCCAAGGGTCGACGCCCGGGTTGGCGGCAATCATTTCCAGGTAGCCGAGGTCGTTGGCGGTGCCGATGTCGGCGAACGTGTCCTCGTACTTTGCCTTGATCACATGCACCTGACCGACGATGTCTTCACCGGGCGGTGGCAGTGGCAGCTCCAGCGCAGCAGCGGGGCCCGCTACCAGCAGGGCGGCCAGGGACAGGCTACGGGTGACGGCAGGAAAGCGCGGCAACATCCGGTAAATCCTTCGAAAGGTGGGTCAAGAGGATCGATTGTACACCCGCGCCGATGCAAGCGGGAGGCATTGGCGCGATGCAAGCGTTTCAGATGATGAAAGGTGCTTGCCGTTCAGCTCGCCTGCAGCTCTGGCCAGACCGGGCGCATGCCGCGCCGCTGGGCATCGAGGATGGCTCGGCACAAGTCACACAGCCGGCTATCGCGGTAGATCGCGCGCGGCACGCCCGACCAGCGCGGCTGCGCCGGCAGCAGGCCGCCGCACAAGGTACGGTCGACCGGCACGCCCAGCTCAAGCTGGCGGGCCACCAGGTGGACGCGGATTTCCTGGCAGGCGAACAGGTCGAGCTGCTCATCGGGCTCGATCAGTTGATAGGCATACAGGGACCAGGCAGGGCGCGGCATCGGGGGCACTCGAAACGGGGGGCGCAACATTAGCCGAAAGCCCGCCCCGTTTAAAGCGTCACAGCAAGGGTTTTATCATCGGCCAGGCATTTTCCAGCAGGCGCTGCTGGGCACCTTGGGCCGGATGGATGCCATCGGCCTGCATCAACTCAGGCACGCCCCCTACCCCTTCGAGGAAAAACGGCACCAACGGCACCTGTTTGTCCGCAGCCAGCTGTTCATACACCTTGGCAAAAGCGGTGGTGTAGCGCACCCCGTAATTGGGCGGCAGGCGCATGCCCAGCAACACCACCTTGGCACCGGCCTGGCGTGCCCCCTCAATCATCGAGGCAAGATTTTGTTGCAATTGCGCGGGCGGTTGCCCACGCAGGCCATCGTTGCCGCCCAGCTCCAGCACCACCAAGCTCGGTTTATGCGCTGCAAGCAGCGCCGGCAGCCGCGCCTGGCCACCTGCGCTGGTGTCGCCGCTGATCGAGGCATTGACCACTTTGTCGTCGAAACCTTCGTCCTTGAGGCGGGTCTGCAACAGAGTGACCCAACCCTGGCGGCTATCCAGGCCAAAACCGGCGCTGATACTATCGCCAACAACCAGCAGTGTTCCCGCCGCCGCGCTCTGGGCCAGGCAATACAGGGCCAGACCGGCACTCAACCACCACACTCGCATCGGATTCTCCATGGGCCCCAACATACTCGTTGCGCAGAACCTTAGCAAAGTGGTCCCCAGCGCGGAAGGTGACCTGACGATCCTCCACGCGCTCTCCCTCGAACTGGCCAAAGGCGACAGCCTGGCCATCGTCGGCGCCTCGGGCTCAGGCAAGTCGACCCTGCTCGGTCTGCTCGCCGGCCTCGACCTGCCCAGTGCCGGCAAGGTCATCCTCGCCGGCAACGACCTGGGGCCACTGGATGAAGACCAGCGCGCCCGGGTACGCGCCGAACATGTGGGTTTCGTGTTCCAGTCATTCCAGTTGCTCGACAGCCTCAATGCGCTGGAAAACGTCATGCTGCCACTGGAGCTGGACGGCCGCCGCGATGCCCGCGAGCAGGCGCGCTCCCTGCTGGAGCGGGTCGGCCTCGGCAAGCGCCTGAGCCACACCCCACGCCAACTGTCGGGCGGCGAACAGCAGCGGGTAGCCATCGCCCGCGCCTTCGCCGCACAACCTGCGGTGTTGTTTGCCGACGAGCCCACCGGCAACCTCGACAGCCACACGGGTGAGCGCATCAGCGACTTGCTGTTTGACTTGAACAAGGAGCGCGGTACCACCCTGGTGCTGGTCACCCATGACGAACGCCTGGCCCGGCGCTGTCGCCGCCAGATCCGCCTGGACGCGGGGCGCCTGGTGGCGCCGGTGGAGGCTTGATGAAGCATATGCCGTTGTCCCGCCTGTGCGGCCTGGCCCTGCGCCAGTTGCTGCGCGACATTCGCGCCAGCGAAGTGCGCGTGCTGTTCTTTGCCCTGCTGGTAGCAGTGGCCGCCAGCACCGCCATCGGCTATTTCGGCGCCCGCCTGAACGGCGCCATGCAACTGCGCGCCAGCGAATTCCTGGGTGCCGACCTGGTGCTGCAGGGGAGCGCCCCCGCCCGCGAGCAGCAGATCGATACCGGCACCGCACTTGGCTTGCGTCACGCGCAGGTGGTCGAGTTCACCAGTGTGGTGGGCGGCGACAACGGCATCCAGCTGTCCAGCGTCAAGGCCGCCGACAGCGCCTACCCATTGCGCGGGCAAGTACGCAGCGCGCCGGCGCCCTATGCCGAGGAAACACCTGGCGGCGGCCCGGCACCTGGCGAGGCGTGGGTCGAGCCCCGCCTGTTGGCGGCGCTGGGGCTGGCGATTGGCGACAGCATCGACGTAGGCATGAAAACCCTGCGCATGAGCCGTGTGCTGACCTACGAACCGGACCGCGCCAACAACTTCTACAGCCTCACCCCGCGGGTGATGATGAACCTGGCCGACCTGGAGGCCACCGGTGTAATCCAGCCGGGCAGCCGGGTCACCTACCGCGACCTGTGGCGCGGCGATGCCGGGGCGCTGGCCCAATACCGCCAGGGCGTGGAAAAAGACCTGGCCGCCAACCAGCGCCTGCGCGACACCCGCGATGGCAACCAGCAGATCGGCGGCGCCCTGGGCAAGGCCGAACGCTACCTGAACATGGCCAGTCTGGTGGCGGTGCTGCTGGCCGGGGTCGCCGTGGCCTTGTCGGCCAGCCGTTATGCCGCACGTCGTCTGGATGCCAGCGCACTACTGCGCTGCCTGGGTCTCTCGCGCCGCCAGGCACTGGGCCTGTATTGCCTGCAACTGGCCATGCTCGGCCTGGTTGCCGCCATTGCCGGGGCGCTGCTCGGGTGGCTGGCACAACTGGGCCTGTTCCGCCTGCTGCACGGCCTGCTGCCAAGCGTGGTGCCGGCAGGCGGCATCATCCCGGCCCTGGCCGGCATCGGCACCGGGTTGGTTGCACTAGCCGGCTTCGCCCTGCCACCCATTGCCGCCCTGGGCCAGGTCCCGCCACTGCGGGTACTGCGCCGTGATCTGTTGCCGATACCGCCCAGCAGTTGGTTGGTGTACGGCGCCGCTCTGTTTGCCCTTGGCCTGATCATGTGGCGCCTGAGCCTCGATCTGTTGCTCACCTTCGCCCTGCTCGGGGGCGGCCTGGTCGCCGCATTACTGCTCGGCGGCTTGCTATTGCTCGGCTTGCGCAGCCTCCGCCAGCTGCTGGCCGGGGCGCCACTGGCCTGGCGCCTGGGGCTGGGCCAGTTGCTGCGCCACCCCACGGCCGCCGCCGGCCAGGCCTTGGCCTTCGGCCTGATCCTGCTAGCCATGGCGTTGGTCGCCCTGCTACGCGCAGAACTGCTCGACACCTGGCAAGCTCAGTTACCTAAGGATGCGCCCAACCATTTCGCCCTGAACATCCTGCCGGATGATCGTGAGCCGTTCGCTCAACGCCTGCATCAGGTCAACGCCACTTCAGCGCCTTTGTACCCGGTAACGCCGGGGCGCCTGGTGCAAATCAACGAGCAACCGGTACAGCAAATCGTCAGCAAGGACACGGCAGGTGAGCGCGCCGTGCAGCGCGACCTCAGCCTGACCTGGGCCGCCGAGCTGCCCGAAGGCAATGCACTGACCGCAGGCAACTGGTGGCAAGCCTTGCCCGGCAGCGACGAAATCCCCGGTGTATCGGTGGAGGCGGAGCTGGCCAGCAGCCTGAAACTGAAAATGGGCGACCTGCTAACCTTCGAAATCGGCGGCCAGCAACGCCAGGCCCGAGTCAGCAGCCTGCGCAGCGTGCACTGGGACAGCTTCCAGCCAAACTTCTACATGATCTTCCAGCCCGGCACACTGCAGGGGCTGCCGACCACCTACCTGACCAGCTTCTACCTGGCGCCGGGCCACGACCTGGACGTGGTGGCGCTGTCACGGGCATTCCCGGCGGTGACCATCCTGCAGGTGGATGCCTTGCTCGACCAGCTCCGCAGCATCCTCGCCCAGGTGACCCTGGCGGTGGAGTATGTGCTGCTCTTCGTACTGGCCGCCGGGCTGGCGGTGTTGTTTGCCGGCCTGCAGTCAACGCTGGACGAACGCATCCGCCAGGGTGCCTTGCTGCGTGCGCTGGGGGCGGCGCGGCCATTGCTGGTCAAGGCACGGCGTATCGAGTTCGGCTTGCTGGGGGCGGCCAGCGGGTTGTTGGCCGCAGTGGGCTGTGAGCTGATTACCCTGGTGCTGTACCGCTATGCCTTCGACTTGCAGTGGAGCCCGCACCCGTGGCTGCTGGCGCTGCCGCTGATGGGGGCGCTGCTGGTGGGCGGTGCAGGGGTGCTGGGGACGCGGCGGGCGCTGAATGCCAGCCCGTTGGCGGTGTTGCGCGAGGGTTGAGGGTTACCTGCACCGGCCCCTTCGCGGGCATGCCCGCGAAGGGGCCGGCAAAGACAACATCAACTTACCGGCCGTAAGTGATGCCCTTCACATACCAGGTCGCTTCACCGGTAGGTGTGTGCACCACCACCTCATCGCCCTCCTCCTTCTTGAGCAAGGCCCGCGCCATGGGCGAGTCGATCGAGATGTAATCGTTGCGCCCGTAGATCTCGTCATAGCCGACAATGCGAAACTTCATGGTCTCGCCATCGTCATTCTCGATCTCGACCCAGGCACCAAAAAACACCTTGCCTTCCTGTTGCGGCGAGTAGGCCACCACCCTCACATCTTCAAGCCGCTTGCGCAGGTAACGCACCCGGCGGTCGATTTCGCGCAGCAGCTTCTTGTTGTACTGGTAGTCGGCATTTTCGCTGCGGTCGCCCAGTGACGCCGCCCAGGCAACCTTCTGGGTGATCTCCGGGCGATAGACGCGCCACAGGTGCTCCAGCTCTTTCTTCAGCGCCTCATGGCCTTCCGTGGTGATGATGTTGGTACTCAACAGCGCACTCCTCAGCGGCGGGTAATCAGGCCTTGGCGCGCGATGCGGGTGAGGTGGCCAATGACTTCGGCGGCCTCGTCCGGCGCCGGGGCCTGGATAACGGCCAGGTCGAAACGGTCATTGCCGTATTGCGCCAGGTGGCAGCCGATATCGACGAACTGGATCAGGAAGGCACGCGCCTGGCCCCTGCGACGGGACAGGCCTTCGAGGTGACGCAAAAGGGTGGGCTGATGCTGGCCGCCGAGCAGAATGCGCGGTGTGCGGGCCGCCTGGCTGGCTGGCAAAGGGCTCAAACAGACACTGGTACGTGGACAACTCATGGAGCTTCTCTCCGCCTCGCGAATCCCGCTGGGCAGCGGTGGGAGGCGTCACCGAACCAGCGCTTTAGCGGTATTTCGGTGGGCCCGGAGGGGGCTTTCCTGCGCCCCGCAAGTAGCTGTTTAAATCGGCGCAGGCGGTATGCTAGAGCGATGAGCTACAAGTTGCAAGCTAGAAGCCGCAAGCAAAAGCAGGCCGAGTACCGGCCCGCTCTTGCTTGCGGCTTGCAGTTCACTGCTTGCAGCTGTTTACCGGGCGATCAGGCGGTCCAGCGAAAAGCGGCCAGCGCCTTCGATCATGACGGCAACGGTGCCGGCCAGCAGCGCCAGGGCGAACTCGTAGCCGTTGTTTGACATGAACAGGCCGTTGCCGATGTGCACGGAGAGGATCGCCACCACCAGCGTTACGCTCAGCGCCAGGGCCGCCGGGCGAGCCAGCAAGCCGACCACCAGTGCCAGGCCGCCGAAGAATTCGGCGCTACCGGACAACAGGGCCATCAGGTAGCCCGGGGCCAGGCCGATGCTTTCCATCCACTGGCCGGTACCTTCCAGGCCATAACCGCCGAACAGGCCGAACAGTTTTTGCGCGCCGTGCGCCATGAAGATGATGCCGACCAGGATGCGGATAACGCTGAGACCGGCGCCGGCGCGGGTGGAGAACAGGGCGTTGAGGGTAGTGTTGTTCATGTCGAAGCGTCCTTGAAGCGAAGAAGTTGTGTTGGGATGGACGCCATCATAATCAATTCGATAGATATGAAAATCGTAAAAAACCCAACATAACAATCGATATAATCGATTTATCAGCGCTTTGCCACACGCTCCAGCGCAGCCCGCTCGCGGTTGAACGCCAAAAAGTACTTGTTGACACTGTTGACGAAGTTGACCGGCCCCATGCCCACCTGCTCCATGGCGATGCGTTCGGTCTGGAAGAACCACTGGTCCCCGTTGAGGCCGCGCCGCCGGGCTTCGGAGCGCATCGCCTGGACGCGTTCGGGGCCGAGGTTGTAGGCCGCCAGCGTAAAAGCCATGCGCTCGCGCTCGTTGATCTTGGCGCTGGCGAAGAACTTGCGCCGGATCAGCGCCAGGTAGCGGGCGCTGGCCTGCACATTGCCATCCACCGTGGCGGTGTTGCTCACTCCCACGCGCTGGGCGGCCGAAGGGGTAATCTGCATCAGACCATGGGCGCCTCCCGTGCCGCGTGCAGCCGGGTTCAGCGTCGACTCCTTGAAGGCCAGGGCGGCCAGGTTGAGCCAGTCGATCTGCTGCGCCTGGCCATGCTTCTGCAGCACCGCCCGCACCGAGGCCAGGCGCTGGCGGTCCTTGCTGGCCAACGGGTTGTGCACCCGGTACTGGCGCCGGTAGATACGCTCGAAGGCGGCATCCTGGTTGTCTGGTGCGCGGTAACCTTGCAGGAAGTGATCGACCGTGGCCAACAATTGCGGCGCATCACGCCCCACATACCAGCGCATGGCTTGCGGCGCCCCCAGGCGTACCCGACTGTCCAGGCGCAGGCGCGGCATGACCCGCGCCCAGCGCCGGGCAATGGGCTGCTCAACCACCGTCAGGTGGTAGATGCCAGCCTGCACCATCTCCAGTACATCCTCCACCGCCAGCGTCGAGTCGACCCACTCCACCTTGATCGGCGGACGCTTGCGCAGTGCCAGTTGCTGGTTAGCCTGCTGGATCAGCGGTCCGGCGGCACTGGCGCTGGTCAAGGCCACGGTCCGCCCGGACAGCTGCTCGACCTTGCTGAAGCTTCGCTCGCCTTTGCGCCCGACCAGCATCAACGGCACCTGGTCGAGTATCGGCGCACTGCTGCCCATGCCGCGCACCGTGCTGGGGTCAAGCAGCTCGCCCGGCGCAGCCAGGTCGCCCTCGCCGCGGGCCAGAGCGCCCAGCAACTGCTCCTTGGCTCGCGGTATGAGCTTTAGCTGGATCCGCTGGTCATCGGCGGCACGCGCATTGAGATAATGCTCCAACGCCCGCAGGCGGTAATACTCGATGCCGACCGGCTCGCCCTTGACCTCGCCAGAGCTGTTGCGGCTCTGGTTGACCAGCACCCGCAGCACTTTGCTGGTACGAATCTGCTGCAGGTCACGCACCTTGGCGGGCGGTATGTTCTGCTGCGGCCCCGGCGCGCGCGCCTGTGCCGGGCCGGTCAGGGTCAGCCCGAGCGTCAGCAGGAAAACAAGCCAGCATCGCAGCATGCAAAACGTGTCCGTGGTGGTTGGGCGGCATCCATGGACTGCACCGCCAAGTGAGAAATGACGATAAAAGACCACGGTAACAGCATGAAGTTCTTGGTTTTTCAGAAAAAACGCGGATTTTGCTATGCTGGCCGCCCCGCGGCACGAGATAGCACCATGCAACTGATCGATATCGGCGTCAACCTGACCAACAGCAGTTTCCACGATCAACAGGAGGCAATCGTTGAGCGCGCCCTTGAGGCCGGGGTGACGCAAATGGTGCTGACAGGCACCAGCCTGGCAGTCAGCGAACAGGCGCTGGAGCTGTGCCAGCAGTTGGACGCCAGCGGTGCGCACCTGTTCGCCACTGCAGGCGTGCACCCCCACGATGCCAAGGCCTGGGATGCTGGCAGCGAGCGCCAGCTGCGCCAGCTGTTGAATGAACCACGCGTGCGCGCCGTGGGCGAATGCGGCCTGGATTTCAACCGTGACTTCTCCCCTCGCCCACTCCAGGAACAAGCCCTGGAAGCCCAGTTGGCACTGGCCGCAGAGCTGCGCCTGCCGGTGTTCCTGCACGAGCGAGACGCCAGCGAGCGCTTGCTGGCGATTCTCAAGCATTACCGCGACCATCTGACCGGCGCGGTGGTGCACTGCTTTACCGGCGAGCGCGAGGCACTGTTCGCCTACCTGGACATGGACCTGCACATCGGCATCACCGGCTGGATCTGCGACGAGCGCCGTGGCACCCACCTGCACCCGCTGGTGGGCAACATCGCCGAAGGGCGGTTGATGCTGGAGAGCGATGCACCCTACCTGCTGCCACGCAGCCTGCGGCCCAAGCCGAAGAGCGGGCGCAACGAGCCGGCGTTTCTGCCGGAAGTGTTGCGCGAAGTGGCGCTGCATCGGGGCGAATCAGCCGAGCATACGGCGGCGCATACCACCGCGACGGCGCGGGCGTTCTTCCAGCTCCCTTGAGCCCTGCACGCTGGCTGTTGATATGGGTCAACATCTAGCTGAGCGAGTGCAGGCACAATGATGGCACCTTGCCAAAATTGTTTCCGCTCAACTCAGAGAAGACCTGCCCATGGGTGCCTGGCTTAGCAATGTTTCCCTGAAGTACAAATTCTGGGCCGTCAATGCGGTGGCCTTTGTCACGACCCTGCTGCTGGTGCTCTATGCCGTGCACCTGGAGCAACGCGCCCGCGCCGAAGCGGCGCAGGCGCAGGCGGCAGCGCAAGCCCAGCTGCTGGCTGCCTGGCCTGCCGGGCAAGCACTGCCGCGCCCGGACAACGTCATCAGCTGGTCGGCCGGGCAAACGCCGGCTTTCGCCGGCGAGGCGCTCGATAGCCTGCGCAACGCCCAGGGCTGGGTGGAGCTACCAAGCGCCTGGATCCTCGGCGAAAACCCGCTGCGCGGGGCGCAGGTAGTGCGCCACGGCGACCAACAGGTGGCCGTGCTCGCCCAGTCGCCAAGCCTGCGCCAGGTATTCTTCGAGCGCTTCAGCAACTACGCGGTATGTGTGCTGGTCCTGATGCTGGCCATGCTCGGCGCCTCGCAATTGCTGATCCGCTTCCTGCTCAGCCAGCTCAATACCCTGAAGGATGTGATGCTGCACGTGGAAAGGACCGGCGACCTGGCGGCCCGTGTGCCGCTGGCCTGCGGCGACGAGGTCGGCCAGATGGCCGGGGCCTTCAATGCCATGCAGGCCACCTACCACCGCGTGGTCAGCACCGTCGCCCACACCGCTGCACAGTTGGACTCGGGCGCCGCACGCCTGGCTGCCAGCATGAACAACGTACGCACCGGCATGCTCGGCCAGCAGAGCGAGACTGACCAGGCCGCCACCGCCATCAACGAAATGTCAGCGACGGTGCACCACATTGCCCAGCATGCCGGTGCCACCCGTGACCTGTCACAAACCGCCGACACCTTGGCCGGCAGCGGCAAAGAGGTGGTCAGCCGGGTGCAGGATTCGATCTCCGGGCTGTCCAGCGGTGTGCAGCAAACCGCCGAAATGATTCGCCAACTGGCCGAAGACAGCCAGAAGATCAACAGCGTGGTCGGTGTAATCCACAGCATCGCCGAGCAGACCAACCTGCTGGCGCTCAACGCCGCCATCGAAGCGGCGCGCGCCGGAGATCTGGGCCGCGGCTTTGCGGTAGTAGCCGATGAGGTGCGCAACCTGGCCAAGCGCGTGCAAACCTCTACCGACGAAATCACCACCATGGTCTCTGCCCTGCAATCAGGCACCCGCGATGCAGTGGAATTCATGCAGGAAAGCTCGTACAAGGCCGACGATTGCGTCCGCCAGGCCCAGGAGGCCGGCGAGGCGCTGGCGGAGATTACCGGTGCTGTGGCGCAGATGCGCGAAAGCAATACCCAGATTGCCGTGGCGGCCGAGCAGCAAAGCCAGGTGGCCGAGGAAATGAACCGCGCCGTGGTCAGCATCCGCGATGTCACCGAACAGACCGTGCAACAGACAGTGGGCTCGGCAACCACCAGTAGCGAACTGGCGACCCTGGCCGGCGAACTGAACAGGGCCATTGGCCAGCTCAAGCTATAGTCACCATAGCCAGCCTCGATTGGCCCCCGCCCGGGGGCCGCACTAAGCTTTGAGCATGACCGAGAGGAAATGCCCATGAGCAAACGCCTGCCCAACCTGCCCGCCTGGCAATGGCGCGGCTACCACAATAACCATCGCCACCCGGCCAATCTGGTGCTGCACCTGATTGCCGTGCCGCTGTTCATTCTCGGCGCGCTGCTGATTCTGTCGGGGCTGTTCGGCCTGGACCTGGGCCAGATTGCCGTTGGCGTGATCGCCCTGATTGCCGGCCTTGGCTTACAGCGCCATGGTCATCGCCTGGAGGCCGAACAACCTGAGCCGTTCGCCAATCGCCAGGATGCCGTGCAACGTTTGCTGACGGAGCAGTTCATTACCTTTCCGCGCTTTGTGCTGAGTGGGGCCTGGTGGAAGGCCTGGCGGGAGCGGCACAAACACCGCCATTGATGCCATGGGGCTGCTTTGCAGCCCAATCGCGACGCAAGGCCGCTCCCACAGGAATCACGCGCAATCTGAAAATTGCGAGATCCTTGCGGGAGCGGCCTTGTGTCGCGAAAGGAGCGCGCAGCGCTCCCAGATTGATCAGGCAAACACAGTGACGGTCTGTCGGCTCAGGGCCAGCAACTCGCCCTCTGCCGTCCACAACGCCGCAGCAGCATGCCCATAACCCTCCCGCGCATGCTCGGTCTCCACGCAGTACCGGCACCAGTCCAGGGTCGACAGCTTCGCCGTGGGCTGGATGAACTCGATGGTCCAGGTCAGGGTGCTGCCCGCTGCGGGCTGCTTGAGAAACGGCATCAGGCTCGGCGGCCAGGCATCGACCAGCGCCAGCAAATGCGACTCATTGACCTGCTCTTCAGCTACATCCCGCAAGCGCACCCAGCCGCCCATCCTGCGCGACTGATTGCCACTGAACGGCAACCCTCCCACCGCCCAGCGCAAGGCCACGTGCCGCATGAACTCCGGGGTAACGCCTTTGATATACGGTAACTCGGGAGCAGCGTCGTCGAGTGCTGGCATTTCCATCGCCGGTGACGCGGGCACGTCGACCACCGAAGGCCGGCCCGCACCGAAATTGCCCTGCACCAGGGTCACCACCTGGCCATCCTGGACAGCGCGGCCTAGCAAGGTGCTGACCGACTTGCCTTCACGCAATACCTCCACCTCGAAACGGATTGGTACATCTGCAGCCGCAGGGGCGACGAAGCTGATGGCCAGCGAGCGCACAGGGCGGCTGTCGGAGAGTTTCAGGCGCATGGCCTCATAAACCATGGCCGCCATCAGCCCGCCAAAGGCAGCGCGGCCCTGGGCCCAGCCAGGCGGAATGCTGACGGCATCCGGGTTGGCCCGCACGGCGTCGAGCAGTTGGTTGAAGTTCATTGGCTGGCTCCTGCCCGCAGTGAAAAGGTCTGCCCATCGTAGCTAGCAAACCCCGGGCGATCAGCCCGCATATCGGTCAATTGTCGGGCTAGCGACGCGCCAGCACCTGCAGCAGGGCATCCAGCGTCACATCCGACTTGCGCTCGGCCTCGTGCAGCTCCTGCTCCCACGCGACTTTGCAGGGGGCCAGGTCAGCATGCTCGCGTGCCTGCAGCAACCACTGCAGGCGGTCATGCCATTTGCCCAGGTCGCCCTGTGCCTTTTTCAGCAGGCGCTGCAGTTTCTTCCCGGCGTGGTCGAGTTGTGGGTAGGCCTCGTCGCCATACCGCGCACGCTTGATCAGCAAGCGCAGGCGGTGGCGGTCGTGAGCGGGGTCTTGCAAGGCTTCGTGCAACTTGCGCCATTGCTTGACCAGGCGTTTGTCAATGCGTTTGTCCAGTGACTTGACCAGCCCCTCGCGGCCTGCCGCCCGCAGGAACAACGGAAACGCGTCGACAATCGCCAGCACCCGGGCCAGCTGCGGGCTGGCAGCGACACTGGCAAAGGTCCTGCCACGCCCTTCCAGGCGCCGCTGGCCGGCGGCGGTATAGCCGCGCCCGATCAGCTCGGCTGCCAGCACCTCCCGGTCACGCAGCGGCGTGGTCAGGGTACCCAACGCGCTGGCGGCACCCTCCAGCTGCTCCACGCCAGGCAGCCCGCGCAGCGGCCGCAGCAGGCTGCGCAGGCGCCGCAGGCTGATGCGCAAGTCGTGCAAGGCTTCGCTGTCGGTATCGGCAGCCAGGCGTTCGCGGCAGGCCATCAGGCGCACCTGCAAGGCCAGTATCTGGGCTACTACATGGTCTAGCATGGCAGACATACGACGCTCCTTGGTCAGCGCCCGGCGCGCGACTCACGAATGTAGAAGCGCGCCTTTTCGGCTTTGCGCGTACAGCTCTCGTAACCTTCGAACTGCTGCTGGGTCTTGGCCCCGGTCAGCAGCGACAAGGCCTTGGAGTAACTCACTGCACCGGCAAAGCCTTCGGCCTTGGCCAGGTCCAGTTCCTTCCAGGCGGCATCCAGCTGGGTCGCGCAGCTGTCACGGTAGGCCGTCTTGCCCGCGCAGCCAGCAAGGGCCAAGGCAATCAGTGGAAGGCAGATCCAGGCTTTCATCGGTAATACCTCAATGGAAAAAACAGTGGCTGTTCGACGCCCCGGCAGCTGAAAAGTGCCCTGCCCGGCCGGCTGGGCCCGGCCAGTTTTATTACAGTAGCTCAGCACGATCTACATTGAAGCACAGCCTGTGATGGGTGCATTGTAGGACCAAGGTTGCACTGGACGGGGATTATTCATGAGCAAACGCGTGGCACTGGTACTGGGCTCGGGCGGAGCCCGGGGGTATGCACACATCGGTGTGATCGAGGAAATCGAGCGGCGCGGCTACGACATTGCCTGCGTTGCCGGCTGCTCCATGGGTGCAGTGGTTGGCGGCATCTATGCTGCCGGCAAACTGAGCGACTATCGCAACTGGATCGAGAGCCTCGACTATCTGGATGTACTGCGCCTGGTCGACGTAAGCTTTCGCCTCGGCGCCATTCGCGGCGACAAGGTGTTCGGGCAAATCCGCAAGATCGTCGGCGAGATCAACATCGAGCAATTGCGCATCCCTTATACAGCGGTTGCGACCGACCTTACCAACCAGCAGGAAATCTGGTTTCAGGAAGGCTGCCTGCACCAGGCCATGCGCGCCTCGGCGGCCATCCCCAGCCTGTTTACCCCTGTGATGCAGGGCAACCGTATGCTGGTCGACGGGGGCATCCTCAACCCGCTGCCGATTGTGCCTGTGGTGTCCAGCCACTGCGACCTGATCATCGCCGTCAACCTCAACGCCACCAACCAGAAGCAGTACCAGTTGCCGGTGATCGAGCGCCCCGCGGCGTTCAAGATGCGCTTTGACTCCTTGCTGAGCTCATTGGGCTCTCGCTTGCCATTCCGGCGCAAGCCGGCGGAAGAGTTGATGCGCATCGAACAGGAAATAGTCGCCGAGGGCCTGGCGCCGCCCAACCCGTGGCTGGCAGATGCCGCCGACCCGGAAGGCCAGCAACCGGCGGCGGCACCGGAACGCCAGGGCGCGCCAAAGTCGGCGACTGGCTCGTTCATCATCGACAACGTGGGGCCTGCTTCGCTGCTGGACTTGATCAACCAGAGCTTCGAGGTCATGCAGACCTCACTGGCGCAATACAAGATCGCCGGGTATCCACCGGATGTGCTGATCAACGTGCCCAAGCGGGTCTGCCGGTTCTTCGAGTTCTACAAAGCGCCCGAGCTGATTGCGTTGGGACGGGAGATTGCGCGGGATACGCTGGATAACTATGAAGGGGTGAAACGCTAAGCGTCGTAGCAACCGCGAAGAGGCCGGCACTAGCGACAGAAACGAAACAGGCCGCACGAGGCGGCCTGTTTCTTCATGCAGCGATCACCTTAGTAACGGGTGATATCCGCATTGGCTTCCAGCTGCTTGCGGTAGGCCGCGAAGTCCTGCTGGCCAGCACGCGACGCGAGGTAGCGGCGGATCTGCTGCTTCTCTTCGTCGGTGGCGGTAGCGCCTTCGTTGACGCCCTTGAGCTGCAGCACCACCAGGCTACCGTCACGCAGCACTACGCTGCCATACACCGGCTTGCCCTTGGCTTGCGGCTTGCCCAGGCGGAACAGCGCCTGCAGTTCGGCCGGGTCAATACCGTCCTCGCCACGGGTAACTGCTTCATAGGCCTTCCAGCCTTGCCCTTCGTGCACGCTGTCAGCTGCGATGGAACCGTCACGCAGGCCGGCGATCAGCTTGTCCGCCTTGGCCTTGAGCTCGGCAGTCGCCTTCTCTTTGGCCAGGTGTTCGCGGATGTTGCTGGCCACCGCTTCCAGCGGCAGTTGCTCCGGCTTGCGGTGCTCCTTGACGCGCAATACCACGGTGGTCTCCGGGTCGAGCTCGATGGCGGTGCTGTTGGCAGCCTCCTCCAGCACTTCTTCGGAGAACGCAGCCTGCACCACCGAACGGTTGGCGGTAATACCTTCACCACCCTCGCGACCGAAGGCTGCAGAGGTCTGCACCTTGAGGTTCAGGTCCTGAGCCGGCTGGGCCAGGTCGGAAGCCTCGTAGGCAGCATCCTGCAGCTGCTTGCTGGCATCGACGTAACGCTGCTCGACCAGCGGGGTCTTCAGGTCGCGGGTCAGCTTGTCCTTCAAGCTGGCGAAGCTCGGCACTTCAGGTGCCTGCACACCCAGCAGCTTGATCAGGTGGTAGCCAAACTCGGTGCGCACTGGCGTCGAGACCTGGCCGTCCTGCAGCTTGTACAGCGCATCCTCGAACGCCGGGTCGTACACACCCGGGCCGGCAAAGCCGAGGTCACCACCGCTGTTGGCCGAACCCGGGTCCTGGGAGAACTCCTTGGCCAGCGCGGCAAAGTCCTCACCCTTGGCCAGGCGCTGCTCGATCTCTTCGGCACGAGCCTTGGCCTGGGCGTCGGTGACCTTGTCGTTGACCTCGATGAGGATGTGCGCGGCATGGCGCTGCTCGGCGAGGTTGGCGATTTCCTTCTCGTACTGGGCCTTGAGCTCTTCGTCGGTCACTTTGACCTGGTCGAAGAACACCGACTTCTTCAGCTCGATGTAGTCGATCACCACCTGGTCAGGCGACATGAACTCCTTGGCGTGCTGCTCGTAATGCGCCTTGACCTCTTCGTCGCTGACCTTGACCGCGGCCGGGTCGGCCTTGAAGGTCAGGGAGGCGAAATCGCGGGTCTGCTTCTCCAGGCGAGCGAAGGCATCGACCTGCTGGTCGGTGACAAAGCTGCTACCCGCCAGGCCGGTGCGCAGCTGGCCGATGAGCATTTCCTCGGCGAGCATCTCGCGGAACTGCATGCGGCCGTAGCCCATCTGGCGGATGACCTGGTCGAAACGGTCAGCACTGAACTTGCCATCCACCTGGAACTCCGGCGTTTGCAGGATCACCTGATCCAGCGCAGCCTCGGAGAAGGCAAACTTGGCATCTTCGGCGCCTTGCAGCAGCAATTTGCGGCTGATCAGGCCCTTGAGCGCCTCTTCACGCAGCAATTTGTCTTCCAGCAGCGCTGGGTCGAAATCCTTGCCCAACTGTTGCATCAACTGACGGCGCTGCATGTCGGCCGCCTGGGCCAGCTCGTTCTGGCTGATGGTCTGGCCGTTCACCTTGGCGGCGTCCTGGCTATGGGTGGCGGCCTGGAAAATAGCTTCGAAACCGGTCAACGCCATCAAGACGACGATAAGGCCGATGATGGTCTTGGCAATCCAACCTTGTGAATTGTCCCTGATATTTTGCAGCATGCGTCCCCCAGAAACGGCTGTACCACTGCGTCGACAACCGCGGAGCGTGGGTAGAATCCTGATAAAAGAAAGGCGCATCCGAGGATGCGCCTTTTCTTAGCAAACGTGTCAGGCGGGAACGTTTGCGCCCCGCCTTCAGCGTGCTCGGCCCCGGCAAAGCCAGGTCCGGCTGAAAGACGACTTAGTTGACGGCGTCTTTCAGGCCTTTGCCAGCCTTGAAACCTGGAACCTTGGCGGCTTCGATCTTGATCGCCTTACCGGTTTGCGGGTTACGGCCAGTACGCTCGGCGCGGTCCTTTACCGAGAAGGTACCGAAGCCAACCAGAACGACGTCGTCGCCTGCTTTCAGGGCACCGGTTACGGAGTCGATCACAGCGTCCAGAGCCTTACCTGCGGTAGCTTTGGAAATGTCAGCCGATGCAGCGATAGCGTCAATCAGTTCCGACTTGTTCACTCTAAGTCCCCTTATTTCTCTATTGAGTTTGTTTCTAAGTATGTAATGAAAAGCTTATGAAACGTGCGCTGGGTGGCTTGATGACAATAGCGTGCCGCTTTATAGCAAGGGCCCGAAAAAACTGTCAAGGAAAGCCCCCCAGCCAAAAACTACTAATGCGTGCTGATTCTTTCCTTAGCATCGCCGTCGCGCTTTTCATCTTTCGCGACAATCTCAGGAGCCACATCTGGCAAGGGCTCCGGGGCGTATTGCAGCGCAATTTGCAGGACTTCGTCAATCCATTTGACCGGTTTGATCTGAAGATCCTGTTTGATATTTTCCGGAATCTCCTTCAGATCGCGAACATTCTCCTCTGGAATGATCACCGTCTTGATGCCGCCACGGTGTGCCGCCAGCAGTTTTTCCTTCAACCCGCCAATGGCCAGCACCTGGCCACGCAGGGTGATTTCGCCGGTCATGGCCACGTCGGCACGTACCGGAATCTGCGTCAGGGCCGACACCAGCGCGGTGCACATGCCCACGCCCGCGCTTGGGCCGTCCTTCGGCGTGGCGCCTTCCGGCATGTGGATGTGTACGTCGCGCTTCTCGTGGAAGTCGGCGGCAATCCCCAGGCTACGGGCGCGGCTGCGTACCACGGTCTGTGCGGCGGTGATCGACTCGACCATCACATCGCCCAGCGAGCCGGTCTTGATCAACTGGCCCTTGCCGGGGATGACCACGGCTTCGATGGTCAGCAGTTCGCCACCCACCTGGGTCCAGGCCAGGCCGGTGACTTGGCCGATCTGGTCCTGCTGCTCGGCCAGGCCGTAACGGAACTTGCGCACGCCCAGCAGGTGCTCCAGCTGCTCGCTGGCCACCTTGACCTTGACCTGCTTCTGCCCGGTATGTTCCTTGACCACCTTGCGGCAGACCTTGGCAATTTGCCGCTCCAGGCCCCGCACACCGGCTTCGCGGGTGTAGTAGCGGATGATGTCGCGGATCGCCGAAACATCGACCTCAAGCTCTTCCTTCTTCAAGCCGTTGGCCTTGACCTGCTTGGGCACCAGGTACTTGACCGCGATGTTGATCTTCTCGTCCTCGGTGTAGCCCGGAAGGCGGATGACTTCCATCCGGTCGAGCAGCGCCGGCGGGATATTCATCGAGTTCGAGGTGCACAGGAACATCACGTCCGAGAGGTCGTAGTCGACTTCCAGGTAGTGGTCGTTGAAGTTGTGGTTCTGCTCCGGGTCGAGCACTTCCAGCAGTGCCGAAGCCGGGTCGCCACGCATGTCGCTGCCCATCTTGTCGATTTCATCGAGCAGGAACAGCGGGTTGCGCACACCCACCTTGGTCATCTTCTGGATCAGGCGGCCAGGCATGGAGCCGATATAGGTACGGCGGTGGCCACGGATCTCGGCCTCGTCACGCACGCCACCCAGGGCCATGCGCACGAACTTGCGGTTTGTGGCAGCAGCGATCGACTCGGCGAGCGAGGTCTTGCCCACGCCAGGTGGGCCGACCAGGCAGAGCACCGGGCCGCGGATTTTCTTGACGCGCTTCTGCACGGCAAGGTACTCGAGGATGCGTTCCTTGACCTCTTCCAGGCCATAGTGGTCGGCATCGAGAATTTCCTCGGCCTTGGTCAGGTCCAGACGCACCTTGCTCTGGGCCTTCCACGGCACCTGCACGAGCCAGTCGAGGTACGAACGCACCACCGTGGCCTCGGCCGACATCGGCGACATCTGCTTGAGCTTGTTCAGCTCGGCCTGGGCCTTGGCCAGGGCATCCTTGGGCAGGCCAGCGGCTTCGATGCGCTTTTTCAGCTCTTCGACTTCGTTGTGGCCTTCGTCACCATCACCGAGCTCTTTCTGAATGGCCTTCATCTGCTCATTCAGGTAGTACTCGCGCTGGCTGCGCTCCATCTGCTTCTTGACCCGACCACGAATGCGCTTTTCAACCTGCAGCAGGTCGATTTCAGCATCCAGCAGCGCCAGCACGTGCTCGACACGGGTGGTCAGGTCGACAATTTCGAGAATTTCCTGCTTCTGCTCGATCTTCAGGGCCATGTGGGCCGCCATGGTATCGACCAGACGCCCTGGCTCTTCGATGCTGTTCAGCGAAGACAGCACTTCAGCAGGGACTTTCTTGCCCAACTGCACATACTGCTCGAATTGCGACAGCAACGTGCGCACGAACACTTCCGACTCGCGCTCGGCGGCGTCGGTTTCGTCGATCAGGGAGACTTCGGCACGGATGTGCCCTTCTACTTCGGTGAAACGCTCGACCGCGCCACGCTGCTCGCCCTCGACCAGCACCTTGACGGTGCCATCAGGCAGTTTCAGCAGCTGCAGCACAGTGGCGACGGTGCCGACACGGTACAGGGCGTCCTCGCCCGGATCGTCGTCGGCCGGGTTTTTCTGGGCCAGCAGCAGGATCTGCTTTTCGCCCGTCATCGCTGCCTCGAGGGCTTCGATGGATTTTTCGCGCCCCACGAACAGCGGGATAACCATGTGCGGGTAAACAACGACATCGCGCAATGGCAAAAGAGGCAAGTCGAGGGTGGTCTTCATGATTTCGCCTCTACAGCGGCCTTATGGCCGGAAACCGGTGGAAATGATGCTTGGACCTAATGTGGGGGCACGCTTGGGAAATTACAAGCGCTAGCGCAGGAAAAGCAGAAAGGGGCCCGTAGGCCCCCTTCTTGCTTGCAACCGTCACCGGCCATTGCCTGAATCAGGCGTCTGGCGCGGCCTTGGCTTGCGGCTCGCTGTTCTCGTAGATCATCAGCGGCTGCGAAGTGCCTTCGATGACGCTCTCGTCGATCACCACCTTGCTGACATCCTTCTTCGAAGGGATCTCGTACATGGTGTCGAGCAGCACACCTTCAAGGATCGAACGCAGGCCACGGGCGCCAGTCTTGCGCTCCAGGGCCTTGCGTGCAACGGCCTTGAGTGCATCGCTGCGGAACTCGAGGTCGACGCTTTCCATCTCGAACAGCTTGGCATACTGCTTGGTCAGCGCGTTCTTCGGCTCGGTGAGGATCTGCATCAACGCAGCCTCGTCCAGCTCGTCGAGGGTAGCCAGCACCGGCAGACGGCCGACGAATTCCGGAATCAGGCCAAACTTGACCAGATCATCCGGCTCGACCTCACGCAGGGACTCGCCAACCTTCTTGCCTTCTTCCTTGCTGCGCACTTCTGCGCCAAAACCGATGCCACCCTTGGTGGAACGGCCCTGGATGACTTTTTCCAGGCCCGAGAACGCGCCACCGCAAATGAACAGGATGTTGCGGGTATCGACCTGCAGGAACTCCTGTTGCGGGTGCTTACGCCCACCTTGCGGCGGTACCGAGGCCACAGTGCCCTCGATCAGTTTAAGCAGCGCCTGCTGCACGCCCTCACCCGAAACGTCACGGGTAATGGACGGGTTGTCCGACTTGCGCGAAATCTTGTCGATTTCGTCGATGTAGACAATGCCCATCTGGGCCTTTTCCACGTCGTAGTCGCACTTCTGCAACAGCTTCTGAATAATGTTTTCGACGTCCTCACCCACATAACCGGCCTCGGTCAGGGTGGTGGCGTCAGCAATGGTGAACGGTACGTTCAACAGGCGTGCCAGGGTTTCGGCGAGCAGGGTCTTGCCCGAGCCGGTCGGCCCGATGAGCAGGATGTTGCTCTTGCCCAGTTCGACTTCGTCGCCCTTCTTGTCACGCTGGTTCAGGCGCTTGTAGTGGTTGTATACCGCTACGGCCAGCACCTTCTTCGCGCGCTCCTGACCAATGACGTACTGGTCCAGGATGCCGCTGATTTCTTTCGGCGAAGGCAATTTGTGCGCGCTGCTCTCGGCCTGGGCTTCCTGCACCTCCTCACGGATGATGTCGTTGCACAGGTCGACGCACTCGTCGCAGATAAATACCGAGGGCCCGGCAATCAATTTGCGCACTTCGTGCTGGCTTTTGCCGCAGAAGGAGCAATAGAGCAATTTGCCGCTGTCCTCGCCGTTACGGGTGTCAGTCATTCGATCGATCCAATCCGGTAGGCTTGCAACACAAGATGAAGGCAATTGCGGGCTTTTTCAAGTCCGCAGGTAGGCGCTTTCCGCGCCTACCTGCTCTGACACCCCGGTTCAGGAGGCCAGTTGCCGCTTGTCGTAGACCGAGTCGATCAGGCCGTACTCGGCCGCGCGCGAGGCGCTCATGAAGTTGTCACGCTCAGTATCACGCTGGATGGTCTCGAGGTCCTGGCCGGTGTGGTAGGCCAGCAGCTCGTTGAGACGCGCCTTGATGCTGAGGATTTCCTGGGCGTGAATCTGGATGTCGGTAGCCTGGCCCTGGAAGCCGCCCAATGGCTGGTGAATCATCACCCGCGAGTTAGGCAGGCAGTGACGCTTGCCCTTGGCACCGGCGGTCAACAGGAACGCACCCATGCTGCAGGCCTGGCCGATGCAGATGGTCGAGACGTCCGGCTTGATGAACTGCATGGTGTCGTAGATCGACATGCCAGCAGTCACCGAACCGCCTGGGGAGTTGATGTAAAGATGGATATCCTTGTCCGGGTTTTCCGCCTCAAGGAACAGCATCTGCGCCACTACCAGGTTGGCCATGTAGTCTTCTACAGGACCTACCAGGAAGATCACTCGCTCCTTCAACAGACGCGAGTAGATGTCATAGGCGCGTTCGCCACGGGCGGACTGCTCGATAACCATCGGGACCAGGCCGCCTGCGGCCTGGATGTCAGAGCTCTGCTGAATATAAGAATTGCGGGACATGTCCTGCGCTCACTCCCAAATAGTCATGGCTTGAATACGCACAAGCCAGCGCGAAGGCTGGCTTGTGGGGGTTTCCTACGAGAGAAAACGTATTACTCGGCTTCGGCTGGTGCCTCGGCTGGTTTTACGGCTTCTTCGTACGAGACCGACTTGTCGGTCACAGTCGCTTTCTGCAGAACAGTATCTACAACTTGTTCTTCCAGCACAACCGAACGCACTTCGTTCATTTGCTGGTCGTTCTTGTAGTACCAGGCGATGACCTGCTCAGGCTCCTGGTAAGCCGAAGCCATTTCTTCGATCATCTCGCGAACCTTGGCGTCGTCCGGCTTCAGTTCGAACTGCTTGACCACTTCGGCCACGATCAGGCCCAGCACTACGCGGCGCTTGGCTTGCTCGGTGAACAGCTCGGCAGGCAGTTGCTCAGGCTTGATGTTGCCACCGAACTGCTGAACAGCCTGCACGCGCAGACGGTTGACTTCGTTTTCCAGCAGGGCCTTTGGCACTTCGATCGGGTTGGCGGCCAGCAGACCGTCCATGACCTGGTTTTTCACCTTGGTCTTGATCGCCTGGCGCAGTTCACGCTCCATGTTCTTGCGAACTTCGGTGCGGAAGCCTTCCAGGGTCGACTCTTTGATACCGAACTGGGCGAAGAACTCTTCGTTCAGCTCTGGCAGCACAGGGGCGGCAACGCTGTTGACGGTGATGGTGAACTCGGCAGCTTTGCCAGCCAGGTCCAGGTTCTGGTAGTCCTCTGGGAAGGTCACGTTGACAACGCGCTCTTCGCCAGCCTTGGCGCCAACCAGGCCTTCTTCGAAGCCCGGGATCATGCGGCCGGAGCCCAGCACCAGCGGGGTACCCTTGGCCGAACCACCGGCGAACACTTCACCGTCAACCTTGCCGACGAAGTCGATGTTGACCTGGTCGTCGTTCTGCGCGGCGCGCTCGACAGCCTCGAAACGGGTGTTCTGCTTGCGCAGCACTTCCAGCATGTTGTCCAGATCGGCGTCAGCCACTTCGGCGCTCAGGCGCTCGACGTTGATCGACTCGAGGCCGGCAACGGTGAACTCAGGGAACACTTCGAAGATGGCGACGAATTCCAGGTCCTTGCCTTTTTCGAAGGACTTTGGCTCTACAGCAGGGGCGCCAGCCGGGTTCAGCTTCTGCTCGACGATGGCTTCGTAGAAGGAAGCCTGGACCAGGTCACCGAAAGCCTCTTGACGGGCGTCAGCTTCGAAACGCTGACGGATCACGTTCATCGGCACTTTACCAGGACGGAAGCCCGCAATCTTGGCGCGCTTGGCAGTCTGCTGCAGACGCTTGTTGACTTCGTTCTCGACGCGCTCGGCCGGAACGGCGATGGTCATGCGGCGCTCGAGAGCGGAAGTGTTTTCAACAGAAACTTGCATGGATATTCCTCGTTGCACAGACGTTAGCCGGCGTTAGCCCGACTCCAGAATCAAGGGCAAGCATTCTAGTGAGTCGCGCAGCAGAAGTCACCCCACTCGGGACGACGGGAAACCACGCCGGTCGATTAACTTTCAAGGCCCGCACGGCTTACCGCCGAGCCTGCTTCAATAAGGGCGGCACGACGCCCGGGGCGACCTGCAGCCGAAATACCTTGTCAAACAACTGCCAGTGGCGAATTCGCTTCCTTTATTATTCAGGATCGATTTCGTTGAACTGGCAATATTCTTCCCACCCCATCCCCAGCGCCTCGGCCACCTCGCGGTGCGTCTCCAGGCGCATGGCCTGCAGCTGCTCCGGGGTTTCGGCAATCAATTGCAGCGCCAGCTCCCAGGGCTGAATGCCCTGCTCATCGGCCGCATCCTCGAATGCCCACTCGATCTGCTGGGCCTGCTCGCGCGCATCCAGCTCACGAATCTCTTCGAGCAGCTGCGGGTTGGCCTCGGCAAAGCGCTGTAGCGCCAGGGCCTGACGGGATTCTTTTGCAATCATTGGGCTGTTCCTCTGCCGGCCAACCAGGCCGGTGTTTCAACCGGCTGAAATCTAACAGCTTTTATTGGGATGCCACTAGAGGATTGCAAGGGGGGCGGATGTGAATTGGCTGGGAGGGCGTTCGCCACGACATTTTCAGCGCCAGTGAGACCGAGCGCCGCCCGCGCGGCGCTTCGCAGCACAAGGCTGCTCCTACATTTGTTTCGGGCCAATTATTTCTGTGAGATTTGCGCGCGAATACCTTGGCGCATGACGCGATATCGCGCCGTACAAGCAAGGCGGTCGCGTGCGTCTGCCGCAGGATTGACTGGCCCAAAACAAATGTAGGAGCAGCCTTGTGCTGCGAAGCGCCGCGCGGGCGGCGCTCGATCTCACTGGCGCCGAAACACCCAAGCCATACACACCACAACCACTCAAAACCCAAAACAAAAAGGCGCCCGATCTTACGATCAAGGCGCCTTTTCTGGAATATGGGGTGGACGATGGGAATCGAACCCACGACAACTGGAATCACAATCCAGCGCTCTACCAACTGAGCTACGCCCACCATATTGCTGGTGTTGCAGTGTTGCAGTACAGCTTTACAGAAGCATGGTGCGGACGAAGAGACTCGAACTCTTACAGCTTGCGCCGCTGGAACCTAAATCCAGTGTGTCTACCAATTTCACCACGTCCGCGTAACGCTTAAAACAAAGGCGCCAGATGCTATCGAGGCGCCTTTGAAGAATATGGGGTGGACGATGGGAATCGAACCCACGACAACCGGAATCACAATCCGGCGCTCTACCAACTGAGCTACGCCCACCATATTGCATTACAACCTTACTTGCTTGCCCATGCTGCCTAATGGCGCACCCGGCAGGACTCGAACCTGCGACCATCCGCTTAGAAGGCGGATGCTCTATCCAGCTGAGCTACGGGCGCTTAAGCTTGAAGCCTAACCGAACGAGTCATTAACAGGTAACTGCTAAACCACTCATTCTGCCCGACTTAGCCAACCAGTGCTAGGCTGTGCCCGACAAGTGCGGCGAATCTTATAGGCGACCCCGAAAGTCGTCAACACCTTTTTCAAAAAAATTTAAATTATTTAAGGGGTTAGGGGATTTGCCCGACCACCCGCCTTTGCCCTTGGCGCGTGTCGTGCGAGAATACGCGCTCTTTATTGTTTCCTTCTCGATGGTTAATCACGCGTCTATGACTGCACACCTAATCGATGGCAAGGCGATCGCCGCCAGCCTGCGCAAGCAGATCGCTCAACGTGTCGTGGAGCGTCGCCAGCAAGGCCTGCGTACGCCCGGCCTGGCAGTGATCCTGGTCGGCACCGACCCCGCCTCGCAAGTCTATGTCTCGCACAAGCGCAAGGACTGCGAAGAGGTCGGTTTCATTTCGCAGGCATTTGACCTGCCCAGCGAAACCTCGCAGCAGGCCCTGACCGAGCTGATCGATCGCCTCAATGACGACCCGGCTGTAGACGGCATCCTGCTGCAACTGCCGCTGCCGGAGCACCTGGACGCCTCGCTGCTGCTCGAGCGCATTCGCCCGGACAAGGACGTGGACGGCTTCCACCCGTATAACGTAGGCCGCCTGGCCCAGCGCATTCCGCTGCTGCGCCCCTGCACACCGAAAGGCATCATGACCTTGCTGGAAAGCACTGGTCAGGACCTGTATGGCATGGATGCGGTGATCGTCGGCGCCTCCAACATCGTGGGTCGCCCGATGGCCATGGAGCTGCTGCTGGCCGGCTGCACCGTGACCGTCTGCCACCGCTTCACCAAGGACCTGGCCGGCCATGTCGGGCGTGCCGACCTGGTGGTCGTGGCTGCCGGCAAGCCGGGCCTGGTCAAGGGTGAGTGGGTCAAGGAAGGCGCCATCGTCATCGACGTGGGTATCAACCGCCAGGAAGACGGCAAGCTGGTCGGCGACGTGGTCTACGAGACCGCCCTGCCGCGCGCGGGCTGGATCACCCCGGTGCCGGGTGGCGTCGGGCCGATGACCCGGGCCTGCCTGCTGGAAAACACGCTGTATGCGGCGGAAGAGCTGCATAAGTAATAGCGCGTGATGCGAAAACGGCACCTCTGGCAGGTGCCGTTTTTTTTGCCTGTGATTTATGCATTGGCCTTGCTGGCCTCTTCGCGGGCTTGCCCGCTCCCACAGGAACCCCACAACCCTTGAGAGCGGTGCAGCCGAGCCCGCGAAGAAACCAACGCGGTGCTCAGCCGATCACTTGCGCGCCGCCTCCCACGACTTCAGCAGTTCGGTGTAGCTGACTGTCTCGCCCTTGGGCTTTTCGTTGGCCAGCTTGGGCTTCGGTGCGCCCGGCTGGTCGAACCAGTACTGGGCGTCTTTCTCCGGGTTCATCTTGGGTGCACAGGTCGCCTGGGCATTGGAGCGCTGCAAGCGTTCCATCATGCGGTCCTGGTCGCGGGCCAGGCCGTCCAGGGCTTCCTGCGGGGTCTTCTCGCCACTGGCCACTTCGGCGATATGGCTCCACCACAGCTGGGCCAGCCGCGGGTAATCCGGCACGTTGGTGCCGGTCGGCGTCCACTGCACCCGCGCCGGGCTGCGGTAGAACTCCACCAGCCCGCCCAGCTTGGGCGCAAGGTCGGTCATGGCCTGGGAGTTGATGTCCGACTCGCGAATCGGCGTCAGGCCGACGATGGTCTTTTTCAGCGACACGGTCTTGGAGGTGACGAACTGGGCATACAACCAGGCCGCCAGGCGTTGCTTCTCGGGGGTGGACTTGAAGAACGTCCATGAGCCGGTGTCCTGGTAGCCCAGTTTCATCCCCTCCTCCCAGTACGGCCCCTTCGGTGAGGGCGCCATGCGCCACTTCGGCGTGCCGTCGGCATTTACCACCGGCAAGCCAGGCTTGGTCATGTCGGCGGTAAACGCGGTGTACCAGAATATCTGCTGGGCAATGTTGCCCTGCGCCGGTACCGGGCCGGCTTCGGAGAAGGTCATGCCCTGGGCCTCCTTGGGCGCGTAGGCACGCATCCAGTCCACGTACTTTTGCGTGGCATAGACGGCCGCCGGCCCGTTGGTGTCGCCGCCGCGGGTCACGCTGGAACCCACCGGGTGGCAGTCCTCGACGCGAATGCCCCATTCATCCACCGGCAAGCCGTTGGGCAGGCCCTTGTCACCGCCACCTGCCATGGAGAACCAGGCATCGGTGAAGCGCCAGCCCAGCGAGGGGTCTTTCTTGCCGTAGTCCATGTGCCCGTAAACGCGCTTGCCGTCGATTTCTTTGACGTCTTCGGTGAAGAACTTGGCAATGTCCTCGTAGGCCGACCAGTTCACCGGCACGCCCAGCTCATAACCGTACTTTTCCTTGAATTTAGCCTTAAGCTCCGGCCGCTCGAACCAGTCGGCGCGGAACCAGTACAGGTTGGCGAACTGCTGGTCGGGCAGTTGGTAGACCTTGCCATCCGGCGCAGTGGTGAAGGAAATACCGATGAAATCCTTCAGGTCGAGGGTCGGCGAGGTGTAGGCCTTGCCCTCGTTGGCCATCAGGTCGGTAATCGATTCCACCTTGCCATAGCGAAAGTGCGTACCGATCAGGTCGGAGTCGTTGACCCAGCCGTCGTAGATGTTCTTGTCCGACTGCATCTGCGTCTGCAGTTTCTCCACCACATCGCCTTCCTGCAGCAGGTCGTGGGTCAGCTGTATGCCGGTGATCTCGCTGAAGGCCTTGGCCAGCACCTTGGATTCATATTCATGGGTGGTGATGGTTTCCGACACCACATTGATCTTCATGCCACGGAACGGCTCGGCGGCCTTGATGAACCACTGCAATTCAGCCAGTTGCTGTTCAGGGGTAAGGGTTGAAGGCTTGAACTCACTGCCGATCCATTTTTTTGCTGCATCTTCGTACTGGTCGGCCCAGACAGCGCCATGCGCGCTGGCCAGTACCAGCAACGCGGCAAGGGTCAAATGTCGCCTGTTGTGCTTGTTATCGAACATTGTGATCTCCCGTTTCAGTTATCCCACAGGGCCGCTCGCTCAGCCCCAGCGCAGCACCACCACCAGCCACGCCAGCGATAGCAGCGAGGCCACCCACAAGGGCCAGTCGCTGACGCCGACCACCAGCAGGTGCAGGTAGGCGCTGGCCAGCAGGCCGATGAACAAGCGGTCACCACGGCTGGTGACCAGCGGCAAGAAGCCCCGTCGCGCTACGCAGGGGCGGCGCAGTTCAAGCAGGGTCATGCCCACCAGCAGCACGCCAACGGCGACGAAGAACAGCGCCGTCGGCAGAGTCCAGGCCATCCACTCCATGCGTTGCCCTCCTCACACCCGGCCCAGGGCAAAGCCCTTGGCCACATGGTTACGCACGAACCAGATCACCAGCATGCCGGGCAAGATGGTCAGTACCCCCGCCGCCGCCAGCACACCCCAGTCGATCCCTGATGCCGACACGGTGCGGGTCATTACCGCAGCAATCGGCTTGGCGTTCACCGAGGTCAGGGTGCGCGCCAGCAGCAGTTCGACCCAGGAGAACATGAAGCAGAAAAACGCCGTGACGCCGATACCGGAGCCAATCAGCGGAATGAAGATTTTCACGAAGAAGCGCGGGAAGCTGTAGCCGTCGATGTAGGCCGTTTCGTCGATTTCCTTGGGCACCCCCGACATGAACCCCTCCAGGATCCACACCGCCAGCGGCACGTTGAACAGGCAGTGGGCCAGGGCCACGGCGATATGGGTATCGAACAGGCCAATCGACGAGTACAGCTGGAAGAACGGCAGCAGGAACACCGCCGGTGGCGCCATGCGGTTGGTCAGCAGCCAGAAGAACAGGTGGCGGTCGCCGAGGAAGCGGTAGCGCGAGAAGGCATACGCCGCCGGCAACGCCACCAGCAGCGAAATCAGCGTGTTCAGGCACACGTAATACAGCGAGTTGAGGTAGCCGCTGTACCAGCTGGCATCGGTGAAGATCACCCGGTAGTTGTCGAGGGTGAACGCCTGCGGCCACAGCGTCAGGCCACCCAGGATCTCGGTATTGCTCTTGAACGACATGTTCAGCAGCCAGTAGATCGGCACCAGCAGGAAGAAGAAGTACAGCAGCAGGGCCAGCGATTTGCGCGTGCTCATGGCCTAGTCCTTGTCGGCATGGGTCATGGCTGTGTAGAACAGCCACGACACCAGCAGGATGATCAGGAAGTACACCAGCGAGAACGCCGCTGCCGGGCCCAGGTCGAACTGCCCCACGGCCATGCGCGTGAGGGTCTGGCTGAGGAACGTCGTGGCGTTGCCCGGCCCGCCACCGGTCAGCACGAATGGCTCGGTGTAGATCATGAAACTGTCCATGAAGCGCAGCATCACCGCGATCAGCAGCACGTTCTTCAGCTTGGGCAGCTGGATATGGCGGAACACCGCCCAGCCCGAGGCACGGTCGATGCGTGCAGCCTGGTAGTACACGTCGGGGATGGCGCGCAGCCCCGAATAGCACAGCAATGCCACCAGCGAGGTCCAGTGCCACACATCCATCACCAGCACGGTGAGCCAGGCGTCGAACGGGTCACCGGCATAGTTGTAGCTGACCCCAAGCTTGGCCAGGGTGGCGCCGAGCAGGCCGATGTCGGCACGGCCGAAAATCTGCCAGATGGTGCCGACCACGTTCCACGGGATCAGCAACGGGATCGCCATGATGATCAGGCACAGCGAGGCCATACGCCCCTTGGTCGGCATGGTCAGGGCAATGCCGATACCCAGCGGGATCTCGATCAGCAGCACACAGGCGGAGTAGATGAACTGGCGCAGCAGCGCATCGTGCAGCGCCGGGTCACGCAGCACCTGGCGGTACCAGTCGGCACCGACGAAGTAGCGGTTGGACTGATCGAAGATGTCCTGCACCGAGTAGTTGACCACCGTCATCATCGGTACCACTGCGCTGAACGCCACCAGCAGAAACACCGGTAGCACCAGCCACCAGGCCTTGTTGTTCTGCACCTTGTTGCTCATGGCCCGGCCTCCAGCAGCACATCGTCGACGTACAACATCAGCCACTGCGCCGGCAGGCTGACCCAGGCCTGCTCCACGGGCAACGGGCGGTCCTCGCCCAGCCGCGCCTTGAGCGCGACACCGCCCAGTTCGAGGGTGACGATGCGGTAGGTGCCCAGGTCTTCGACATCCAGCACCCGTGCCGGGTGGGCATCATCGAACGGGCTGTCCCACAGCTGCACGAACTCTGGGCGAATGCCCACCTGCAGTCGCCCACATGCTGTCGCCGCCAGGCGCTCGCGCAGGCCATCGGGCAGCGCCAGGTGGACATCGCCGAACACCACCCCGTCCGCCTTGGCACGCACGTCGATCAGGTTCATCCCCGGGCTGCCAATGAAGTAGCCAACGAAGGTATGCCGCGGCCGCTCGAACAACTCGCGCGGTGTGCCGAACTGGACAATGCGCCCGCCGTGCATCACCGCGATCTTGTCGGCGAAGGTGGAAGCCTCCAACTGGTCGTGGGTGACGTAGATCATGGTGATATTGAACTGCTCATGGATCTGCTTCAGCTTGCGCCGCAGCTTCCACTTCAGGTGCGGGTCGATCACCGTCAGCGGCTCGTCGAACAGGATCGCCGACACGTCATCGCGCACCAGGCCGCGCCCCATGGAGACCTTCTGTTTTTCGTCGGCACTGAGGTTGCGCGCCTTCTTGCGCAGCACGCCAGCCAGGTCGAGCACCTCGGCAATTTCTTCCACCCGGGCACGCACCCGGGCTTCATCCAGCCCCTGGTTGCGCAAGGGGAAGGCCAGGTTGTCGAACACCGTCATGGTGTCGTACACCACCGGGAACTGAAACACCTGAGCGATATTGCGCGCCTGTGGTGACAGCTGGTTGACCGGTTTGCCGTCGAACAGCACTTCGCCATGGGACGGCGTCAGCAGCCCGGAAATGATATTGAGCAAGGTCGACTTGCCGCAGCCCGATGGCCCGAGCAAGGCATAGGCACCGCCCTGCTCCCACACATGATCCAGTGCGTGCAGGGCATAGTCGGCCTCGCTGGCGGGCTGGCGGCTGTAACTGTGCGCCAGTTGGCGCAGGCGGATTTCGGCCATCACCCTCTCCTTGCCTGGCGCAACCCCGGGGCCTGCACCAACGTCCCGGCGCTGTCGAAGACGAACAGCTTGTGCGTGGGGATGAACACGCGAATCGGCGTGTCCACCTGGTACTCGTGCACACCGGGCAGGTGCAGGACCATGCGCCAGTATTCGTTGCGCACATGCAGGAAGGTTTCTGAACCGCTGATCTCTGCCAGTTCCACCAGCACCGCCAGCTCCAGGTCATCGTCATGGGCCGGCACCAGGGTGATATGGCTGGGGCGCACGCCAAAGCGGTAGTCGCCCTCGGCCAGCGGCTGCAAGTCGGCATTGCGGGCAAAGTGTACAGCCTGGGCAAGGCTCACCTCGTTGCCACTGATACGGCCCGCCACCAGGTTTATCGGCGGCTCGGAAAACAGCTCGGCAGCCAGCACACTGCCCGGGCGCTGATACACCTCGGTGGTGGGCCCGCTCTGCACGATCCGGCCTTCGTGCACGAGGGTGGTGGTGCCGCCCAGCGCCAGCGCCTCGTTGGCCTCGGTGGTGGCGTACACGGCAATGCAATGACGCGCCGCAAACAGTTCGCGCAGTTCTTGGCGCAGGCCTTCGCGCAACTTGTAGTCGAGGTTCACCAACGGCTCATCGAAGAGGATCAACGAGGCATCCTTGACCAATGCCCGGGCCATCGCCGTGCGTTGCTGCTGGCCGCCGGAGAGTTCCAGCGGCAGGCGCTGCAGGTAGGTTTCGATGCGCAGCATCTCGGCAGTTTCCTGCACCCTCCGGCGGATCTGGTCCTCGGCCATGCGCGCCTGGCGCAGCGGCGAGGCGATGTTTTCGAACACGCTCAAGGTCGGGTAATTGATGAATTGCTGATACACCATCGACACATTGCGCTGGCGTACCGGCACACCGGTGACGTCCTGGCCATCCATCAGCACCCGGCCCTTGTCCGGGCGGTCGAGCCCCGCCATCAGGCGCATCAGGCTGGTCTTGCCGGCGAGGGTGCGGCCCAGCAGCACGTTGAACGAACCGGGCTCGAAACGCAGCGAAGCCTCGACGATCCAGGGCTGGTTATCGACGCTGCGGCTGACCTGCTCCAGCACCAGGGACATGGCGTGGCCTTCTTGTGATTGTTGTCTGCCATGCACAGCCAGTTCCGTGCCAGTCCCCCCCCGGTGCTCTGGTCCGGGGCCTGGGTGGCAGCGCTGGCAAATCGCGGCTTCACACCTGAACACAATCACTGAACAACTGAACACTTGCCGGTTTGACAATGAACACCCGTGGACAACACTGAACAGCGGTCGGCCCATAACAACAACCCGAAGGACAGGCCCATGGCCGCATCCGCTTCGACCCACGCCCAGCTGATCCAGGCTTCCTGGGCCCGCTGCCGCGATCACGGCCTGCAGCCGCAGCACGCGCCGGATTTCGACTGCCTGACCCGCACCGAGCTAAGCGCCCTGCTGGAACAGCGCCAGGCGCTGCTGCGGCTGACCCGCGAGGAGGTACTGCCGCAATACACACACCTGCTGGGCAACGCCAGCTACCTGGTGATGCTGGCCGATGCCAGCGGCTGCATACTCGATAGCTGGGGCTCGCGGCGTTTCATCGAGCCGAACCAGCAGCAGGGTTTCAGCGCCGGTGCCCATTGGCTTGAGCGTGGCGTCGGCACCAATGCCCTGGGCACCACGCTAATTTGCGCCCAAGCGATCCACGTGGGCCAGGACGAGCACTTCCTGCGCCAGAACCGCTACATGTCCAGCGCAGCCGCCCCCCTGTTCGACGCCGCGCGGCAGCTGGTCGGAGTGCTCGACGTTGCCAGCGACGGCTACCTGCCGGCCAGCCAGACGCTTGGCCTGGTGCGCATGATGGGCCAGAGCCTGGAAAACCGCCTGATCCTCGCCGAGCATGCCGACCGGCATGCGCAGCTGATCTTCAATAGTGCCTCCGACAACCTCGACAGCCCTTGGGCCGGCCTGCTGGTGTTCGATGAGCGCGGGCAGGTGCTGGCCGCCAATCACCGGGCCGACAGCCTGCTCGGTGGTAATCCGCTGCGGCAGAACATCGAGCAGCTGTTCCAGTTGCCCCTGCAACAGCTGCTCAGTCATCCCCGAGAACAGGCATTTGCCCTGCAAGCCACCGGGCGCAACCGCTTTCATTGCCAGTGGCATCCCCCACGCAAAACCGCTCGCCGCCCCGAGGCCGACAGTGGCGAACCTCGCCTGGAAAAAGCGTTGCAACAGGCCGGCCTGTTACTGGAAAAAGACATCCCGGTGTTGGTGCAAGGTGAAACCGGCGTCGGCAAGGAAGTGTTCGTCGACAGCCTGCACCGCGCCAGCAGCCGCGCCAACCGGCCGCTGGTCGCCGTCAACTGTGCGGCGATCCCCGCCGAGCTGGTGGAGTCGGAGCTGTTCGGCTACGACAAAGGCGCCTTCACCGGCGCGCACCACAAGGGCAACCCGGGGCTGATCCGCAAAGCCCACCACGGCATCCTGTTTCTCGATGAAATCGGCGACATGCCACTGCCCACCCAGGCACGCCTGCTGCGTGTGCTGCAGTCACGGAGCATCCAGCCGCTGGGCAGTGGCGAGCCGGTGGCAGTGGATATCCGCGTGGTGTCGGCCAGCAACCGCGACCTGGCCGAAGAAGTGCGCGCAGGGCGCTTTCGCCAGGACCTGTATTACCGCATCGCCGGCCTGGCCGTGGTGCTGCCGCCGCTGCGCGAACGCGGTGACCGGCGCCAGTTGATCGAGCAGGTGCATGCGCGTTTTCGCGACCCTGGGCAACCCACGCGGCTGTCCCCGGCCATTATCGACCTGCTGGATCAACACCCTTGGCCAGGCAACCTGCGTGAACTGGCAAGCGTGCTGCAAGTTGCGCTGGCCTTGGCGGGCAACGGGCCTATCGGCGTCGAGCACCTGCCTGCGGGCTTTCTGGCCGAGTCGCCGATGGCGGTGCTGGTGGCGGCCGAAGAGACGGACCTGCAGATGCTGGTCGAGCAAGCCAACGGCAACCTGTCGGCGGTCGCACGCCGGCTCGGGATCAGCCGCACCACGCTGTACAAGCGTTTGCGGGCGGGATGAAGCCATATTTGCACCAATGCTGCACTTGACCGAGCGGCTGATGGCCGCTCAAGGGTCGCGCCACTGCACCGGCTGGCGGTAGGTCTGTGCCCAAGCTTGCACTTCATTGGCCGGCATCGGCCTGGCGATGCAATAGCCCTGCGCCAGCTCGCAGCCCAGGCCCATCAACACCCTGCCGTGTTCCACACTCTCCAGTCCTTCGGCTACGACCTCGCGGCCGAAGGCTCGCGCCAGGCCGATCACTGCGGCGGTCAGGGCAAGGTCATCCTGGTCGTGCAGGATGTCGCGCACGAACGACTTGTCGATCTTGATCGTCTGGGTCGGCAAGCGTTTCAGGTAACTCAACGACGAGTAACCGGTGCCGAAATCGTCCAGCGAAAAGCGCACGCCCAGCGCACGACAGGCGTCCAGGCAGCGGCTGACGTGCTGCAGGTTGTCGATGGCCACTGACTCGACGATTTCCAGGTCCAGCCGCGACGGGTCCACCTGCGGGTACGCTGCCAATAGCTGCTGCAGGCGCTCGGTAAAGTCACTGCGCTGTAGATGCCGTGCAGCGATGTTCACACTCAATGACCAAGGCTGCCCCTGGCGCCCCCAGGCCTGCAGCTGGCTCAGGGCCTGGCCGATCACCCATTCGCCGATTTCGACGATCAGGTCGGTCTGCTCAACCCAGGGCAGAAAATCGCCGGGCGGCACCACGCCACGGCCTGGCCGCTGCCAGCGCAGCAAGCCCTCGAAACCTAGCACCTGGCCACTGCGCAGGTTCACCTTGGGCTGGTAATACAGGCACAGCTCGTGGTTGTTCAGGGCCCGTCGCACCCGCGCCACCGTCTGGTGGGTGGCCTTGAGCTCCTGCTCCTGCGATACGTCGAACAAGTGATAGCGGTTGCGCCCGCGCTGCTTGGCCACATACATGGCCTGGTCGGCGTGGCGTACCAGCGTATCGGCATCTTCGTCATCCTGGGGGTACAGGGTCACGCCGATACTGGCGCTGAGCGACAGCGTGTGTTCGCGTACCACACAGGGCGCCGCCAATGCCCGCAACACCCGCCTCAGGGCTGCATGCAGCTGGCGCTCATCATCGACATTGCGCAGGATCAGCACGAATTCGTCACCCGACAACCGGGCCACGGCATCAGCACCGCGCAAGATACTCTTCAAGCGCTGCGCCACCTCCACCAGCAGCAGGTCGCCCACGGCATGCCCGTAGCCGTCGTTGACCGCCTTGAAGCCATCCAGGTCGAGCATGCACACCGCCAGCGAGATGTCTTCGCGGCGCGAGTAGGCCAGGGCCTGGTTCAGCAGCTCGGACAGGTAGACGCGGTTGGGCAGACCAGTTAGCACATCGTGGCCCACCCGCCATTGCAAGGTATGCAGCAGCTGGCGCTTCTCCGTGACGTCAAAGCGGATCGATACGTACTTGCGCACCTGGCCAGTCGCCGGGTCGACCAGTGGCACCATGGTGCTGTCGACCCAATACAGCGAACCGTCCCTGGACCGGTTGCAGATTTCGCCCTTCCACACCCGCCCGGCGGTCAGGGCCTGCCACATGCCGACGAAGAACGCCGGCTCGTGCAGGCCGGAGTTGAGGATACGGTGGTTGGCGCCCAGCAGTTCCTCGCGGCTGTAGCCCGAGATGCTGCAGAACTGCTGGTTGACGTACGTGATGTTCCCACGCAGGTCGGTTTCGGAAAAGATCGCGGCCGCGTCCACGGCCGCACGATAGTTATCATCCATGAAGCATCCTGCCTTAGCGGTTGAAGCGCTCCACCAGGGCGCGCAAGCCGACGCACACCTGTTCCAGTTCGGCCCCGCGCGAGGCGGCAGCGTTGGCGCTTTGGGCGCTGTGCTGGGCAATGCCGGCCACGCCATTGATCTGCCGCGAAACGTCTTCAGCCACTGCCGACTGCTGCTGCGAGGCGGTGGCCATCTGTTGGCTCATGTCACTGATACGCTGCACCGCATCACGAATGCCATGCAGTGCCTCGCGGGTTTCCTGTACCTGGGCAACGCCCTGCTCGGCGCCCGTGATGCCCTGGCTGGCAATTGTCACGGCTTCCTCGGCGCCACTGCGCAGGGTGTCGATGATGGCCTGGATGTGCAGGGTCGACTGGCGGGTCTTGTCAGCCAGCGCCCTCACCTCATCGGCGACCACGGCAAAACCACGGCCCTGTTCGCCCGCACGCGCGGCTTCAATGGCTGCGTTCAGGGCCAGCAGGTTGGTCTGCTCGGCAATACCGCGGATCATCCCGGCCGCCTCGGCGATGGCACCGGTCTGACCGGCCAGGTGGCTGACTGCCTGGTTGATCTGGGTCACCGTGCTGGCCAAGGTGCGAATGGCCGCGCCACTGGCATCGGCCAACTGGCTACCCTGTTCGGCCAACTGATGCGCCGTGTGGGCTTCGGCCGCAGTCAACTGCACGTGGTTGGCCACTTCACCGATGGAGGCCGCCATCTGGTTCATTGCCGTGGCGCTCAGGTCGGTTTCTGCGCGCTGCTCCAGCAACGCTGCCTCGGTGCTGCGTGACAGCTGCCCGGCATCGTGGGCCGCCACCGCCATTTGCCCGGCCAGGTCACTCAACCGCGTCAACGCAGTTTTCAACCGTGCCTCTTCGCTGATCAGCATCAGTTGCAGCTGCCCGGCAGCGCCAGGCAGGTCGCTGTAAGTCAACGCCGCGACCGGGTCGGCGAAGGTACCTTCGGCACCCTCGACCACCTGCTGCATCTGGCGGCCGAGGGCGTTGCGTTTCCACAGGCCATAGGCCATGAACAGCCCCACGGTCAGCCCCTGCCCCACCAGGCCAGGCCACAGCTGGTTGGCGCCCAGCGCCAACAGCCCACCGGCCAGGGGCAACGCCAGTGCCTGCACCAGCAGGCTCAGCCGGCGCGGCGCCGACAGTACCGCCTGGCCGGTACGCATCCGCGCATACAAGGCCTCGGCGCGGGCCACCTGCTCACGCGTGGGGCACACCCGTACCGACTCATAGCCAACCACCCGCCCGCCTTCGAGGATAGGCGTGACGTAGGCGTTGACCCAGTAATAGTCGCCGTTACGGCAGCGGTTCTTGACGATGCCCATCCAGCTCTTGCCAGCCTTCAGGTAGCGCCACATCAACTCGTATACCGCCGGCGGCATGTCCGGGTGGCGCACCAGGTTATGCGGGCTGCCGATCAGTTCGGCATCGCTGTAGCCGCTGATGGCGGCGAATTCGGGGTTGCAATAGGTGATCAGGCTGGCGGTATCGGTAGCGGAAATCAGCCGCTGGCCAGAGGGAAAACGTTGCTCGACCGGGGTTACCGGCAGGTTGAGGCGCACGATGAGACTCCATTCAAGGGGGTGCCAGGCGCTTGCTGCGAGCCTTTGCGGGATAAAAAATCCGTCAATGCGCTCTCAGTGACTGCCCGGTCAGGCGCGGATTCTACGAGTCCCGCCACATAAAGCAAATCAACCTTACGGATCATGGCGTTATCGATGATTCAACGTTCCCGGCTGCGCTTGGCAAGCTGATTGCAGCGGTATTCCCCGGCAGTGGCCGGGCCCTGCACAAACGCGTGCGGGCTCCCCTCACGGCACGCACCGAAGTAGAGCCTGGCAAGCCAAATTGCACCACAACTGGTCAGACCGGTAAGGCCAAAAACCCTTGCAATGTAGGATTTTTCGCGCTTTTATGGCTTCGCGCTGAACAAACCGGTAAGACCACAATAATTAAGTCCTGCGCTCTTTCGCCCCGTGCGGCTACCGAAGCAAGGACACCGATCAGAGACTCCCCCCATGCTCAAATGGTGCTCGCGTTCGATATTCCTGCAAGTCGTGCTCGGCCTTGCCCTCGGCATCGCCTGCGGTCTCAGTTTTCCCGACCTCTCCCTGCAACTAAAACCCCTCGGCGACGGCTTCATCAAGCTGATCAAGATGCTCATCGGCCTGATCGTGTTCTGCGTGGTGGTCAGCGGTATCTCGGGCGCGGGCGACCTGAAAAAGGTCGGGCGCATCGGCCTGAAGTCGGTGATCTACTTCGAAGTGCTGACCACCCTGGCGCTGGTGATCGGCCTGGTGTTCGCCTTCAGCAGTGGCATCGGCAGCGGTGCCAACATCCACCTGGACCAGTTGTCCAGCGCCGATGCCAACGGCCTGGCCGAGCGCGGCCAGCACATCCATGGCGCCACGGCTTTCTTCATGGACCTGATCCCCACCTCGGTTGTGGGTGCCTTCGCCGACAACAACATTCTCCAGGTGCTGCTGTTCTCGGTGCTTTTCGGTAGCGCACTGAACCTGGTGGGTGACTCGGCCGCCGGCATCTCAAGGCTGATCAACGAACTGAGCCATGTGATCTTCCGCATCATGGGCATGATCGTGCGCCTGGCCCCCATCGGCGTGTTCGGCGCCATCGCCTTCACCACCAGCAAGTACGGCCTGGAGTCGCTGCAGCACCTGGGCGGGTTGGTGGCACTGTTCTACCTGACCTGCGCCGGCTTCGTGCTGATCGTGCTGGGTACGGTGATGCGCCTGTCGGGCCTGAAGCTGCTGCCATTGATCAAGTACCTGCGTGAAGAGCTGACCATCGTCCTTGGCACCGCGTCGTCCGACGCCGTGCTGCCACAGATCATGCGCAAGCTGGAGCACCTGGGCATTGGCAGCTCCACGGTCGGCCTGGTCATCCCCACCGGCTACTCGTTCAACCTCGACGGCTTCTCCATCTACCTGACCCTGGCCATCGTGTTCATCGCCAACGCCACCGGCACGCCGCTGGAAATGACCGACCTGCTGACCATCCTGCTGGTGTCGCTGGTGACTTCCAAGGGGGCTCACGGCATCCCAGGCTCGGCGCTGGTGATCCTCGCCGCCACCCTGACAGCCGTGCCGGCGATTCCGGTGGTGGGCCTGGTGCTGGTGCTGGCGGTGGACTGGTTCATGGGCATCGGCCGGGCATTGACCAACCTGATTGGCAACTGCGTGGCCACCGTGGCCATCGCCCGTTGGGAAAAGGACATTGACCTGGAGCGCGCACAGAACGTGCTCGACGGCAAGCTCGGCTTTACCCCGACGCCGCGCAAACAGCCCAACACACATCATCAACAGGAATTTTGACCGAAAGTGGCCGGCGATGACGCCGGCCCTTGCAGGAGCGAACCGTGATCAGCTCATCGACCGTCGTCACCTCAGTGGTGGAAAAACTGCGCCAGGCCCTGGCCCGGGGCCAATGGCGCACCGGCGACATGCTGCCGGGCCAGCGTGAGCTGGCCGAACAGCTGGGCATCAGCCGCCCAAGCCTGCGTGAAGCGGTGACCGTACTGGAAACCCTGGGCCTGGTACGCTCCCTGCCGGGCAAGGGCGTACTGGTACTGGACGCCGACGCCGTCATCCAGGAACCAGGCATGGACACCAGCGCTGCGGCCAGCCTGGCCGATGTGCTGGAGCTACGCTACACCCTCGAACCCTTCATCGTCGGGCTGGTGGCGCAGTCGGCCAACAGCCAGGACGTCGGCCAGTTGCGCCTCACCCTGATGGACATGCGTGAAGCGCTGGAGGCCGGTGACAGCGAAGCCGGGGTAAAAGCCTACATCGCGTTCCATGAGGCGTTGTTCACCCTTACCACCAACCCGATCTTCCAGAGCGTGGTGCAGCAGACCGGCAATGCCTTGAAGCAAAGTGCCGACATGCTGCGCAATTCGCCGGAACACCTGGCCGCGCGGCTCAAGGAAAACGAAGCCGTGGTTCGCGCCATTCGCGAACGCAACAGTGCCCAGGCCAGCGCCCAGATGCGCCAGCACATTCTGGCCGAAGGCCAGCGCATGGGCATCCCGTTGAACATCCCGGACGACCACCCGCGCCCATGACCCCAGGAGAGCGACCATGAACGCCGCCCCCCACCTGCCATCCCTGCTGGCTGCTGGCGAAACCCGCCTGTCGGCCGAGCAGATCTACCCTCGGCTGTTCGACGCCATTCTCGAACAGCGCCTGCCACCGGGGGCCCTGTTGCCCGAGCAGGCGCTGGGCCATGCCTTTGGTGTCAGCCGCACCGTGATTCGGCGTGTACTTGGGCGCCTGTCCGACCAGCAGGTGGTGGTGCAGCGCCCCAGCCACACCGCGCACCTGGCCGCGCCCGACCCGGACCAGGCGCGCCAGGTGCTCAGTGCCCGGCGCCTGGCCGAAACCACACTGATCACCCTGGCTGCCCAGCGCGCCCGGCCGGCGCAGGTGCGCCAGCTGCGGCAACTGGTGGACCGCGAACGCCAGCACCATGAAAGCGGCGAACGTTGCGCGGCGATCCGCCTGGGCGGCGAGTTTCACCTCAAGCTGGCCCAGGTTGCAGCCAATGCGCCACTGGCGCGGTTTCTCAATGGCCTGGTTCCCATGACCTCGCTGATCATCGCCCGCTACGAATCGCCGTGCTGCGACCACTGCGCCTGGCAGGAACATGCGGCGATCATCGATGCCGTGGAGCAAGGCAATGCCGAGGCGGCGCTTGGGCTGATGCACAAGCACCTGGACCGCCTGGAAGAAAAGCTCGACCTGAAATAACCGCTCATGCTGACGCGGTTCCTGTAGGAGCAGCCTTGTGCTGCGAAGAAGCCATAGCTGGCGAAGATGATCTTTTGCCTTGCCGGCCTCTTCGCAGCACAAGGCTGCTCCTACAGGGGCCGCGGTGGCCGGGCGATGGGCTGCACAGCAGCTCCAATAACCCCACTCTATACTGCGAGAACCACCCCAGCCTCTACCAGGGAGGCGGTTGCGTGAGTTCTCGAATCCCTCTGCTGCTGTGCCTTCTGCTGGCGCTCGCCGGTTGCGCGGGCAAGCGCCCGCCTGCCCCGCCCCCCCCTGCGGTGCTCACGCCCGCCGCCTGGCAACGCATCGACCAGGAACTGATCGATGCCTCGGTCGGCGCCGCCGGTTCGGCCAACGACTATGCCCGGCGCTCCATGCGGGTGTGGCGGGAGCAGGTACAACAGCGCACTGAAAGTGACTTCATCCCCTGGTTCACCGGCTACTGGACCCAACAGTGGCTGACCCTCAAGGTGGCCTGGTACAAACTGGACAGTGGCCAAGGCCGGGAACCGGCGGAAAAGCGCCTGGCCCTGTACCTGCAGGAGCAGTACCACGAGCGGGTGATCGAGCCGGTGGCCGAACAGATCAACCCCGAGGGCATCCGCGACCGGGCCTGCGAGCTGTACCTGCAACTGTTCGGCCAGCAGCTGCCAGCCATCATCAGCCGCTACAACGCACCGCCCGAGCAGCTCAGCCAGCGCCTCAACCGGATCCCCGCCATCGCCCTGGGGCCACCGGATGCCCGCAATGCCAGTCTGTATCAACTGCTACGGGCCAAGCCGCTGGACCAGCAGCCGGCCTGGCAAGCCATGCGCCAGCACCTTCACCAACTGGCCAGCAAAGGCCCCGGGAAGACCGATATCGGGCTGAATTCGGTGGCCACCCAGGCGAGCGACAAGCTCGGCGCTACCCTGGCCCCACGCGGCATCGCCAGCGCCGTGGCATCGGCAGTCGGCAAAGTGGCAGGGGCCATGATTTCGATCGCCGCGGCCGGCTACGGCATGATGACCCATGACCGCGAACAGCCGCAGATGGTCGAGCAGTTGCGGGTGATCCTCAACGTGGCACTGAACCAGGAATGGCAGGAGTTGATGGAGAACCGCCAGAGCGGGGCAATGGCTGGGGTGTATTATCTGTCGGGGCAGGTTGAGGACAGCTTGCTGGCCAGCATGCCGCGGCCAGCCGAGCAACCGGCGGAGCAGCAGGTGAAGCAGCAGCAAGAACCTTTGATCATCCGCCTGCCGCCTTAGGCGGTAGCCATGGCCGAGCTAGGCAGCCCAAACACCCGGTCAAACGCCCAGTTGTAGGCAAAGGTGTAACAAGGCACCAGAATGATGAATGCCATGTCCACCAGCAGCGCTTCAACCAGCGTCATGTCCAGCCACCAGGCAATCAGCGGGATCAGGTACACCACCAGGGTCAGCTGAAAACCGATGGCATGCGTCACTCGGCGCCACACGCTGCGACCGCGCTTGGCCTGGCGGCTCTCCCAGTGTTCGAACAGGGTGTTGTAGACCAGGTTCCAGAGCATGGCGATGGTGGTGATCATGACCGCCAGTGGCCCGGTATGCGACGCCTGGGTGTCCGACAGGTAGGCCAGCCCGAGGGTCGACATACACAGCCCGATCAATTCATAGAAAGTCACGTAGACCAGTTTGCGTTTCAGTCCCTGCACCCGGGGTTACCTCCAATGATAATAGCGATGGGGCGAGATCATGCTTCATCGTGCTTGACAGCAAAAGTCAGCAGCTGTCAGATCTACTGACAGGAGGCTGCCATGAACTTTTCCAGCGACAACATCCAGCTGTTTCTTGCCGTGCTCGACCGCGGCTCGTTTTCCGCCGCCGCACGCGCCCTGCAGCGGGTGCCGTCGGCCGTGAGCATGGCCATCGGCAACCTTGAGGCCGAACTTGGCTACAGTCTGTTCGAACGTGGCTCGCGTGAAGTTCGCCCAACCGCACAAGCCCTGGCCCTGGAGCCACACGCCAGGCTGATTGCCGAGCAACTGGGGCTGCTGCAGGTTCATGCCCAGGAGCTGTCCCAGGGTTTGGAAAGCAGCTTGAGCGTGGCCGTTGTGCCAGACATCGATCACCGCCCCTTGCTGGCGGCCATCGCCCGCCTGGGCGAGCGCCACCCGTTGCTGGACATCGCCCTGCTCAGCGCCCCGCACGAAGAAGCCCTGCATCTGCTGGACAGTGGGCGGGCCGACCTCTGTGTGGCCTTTGCCGGCCTGCAGGTCGATGCCCGCCGAGGCTTCCAGCACATCGGCATGGAGTCGCTGGTGGCGACCCTGTCGCCCACCCACCCGGCCTTGCGCGAGGGGCGTATTCACTACCTCGAAGACCTGACCGGGGTGCGCCAGATTCTTGTTCGCAGCCGCGACCTGCCGCTGGCCGACCCGCGCCCGCTGATTGGTGCAACGCATTGGTCCACCGACAGCTTCGACCTGGCATTGCAGATGGTCGAAGCCGGCCTGGGCTGGGGCGACCTGCCGCTGTCGCGGGTCGCGCCGCTACTGGCCAGCGGACGCCTGGTACGCCTGGATTTTCGCAATACCCGCAACGAGTTGCAGCTGCCGGTACACATTTTTTGGCGCAAACAACAACCGCTGCAGCAGGCTGCACGGCTGTTGATTGAACAGCTGGCGAATCAGTGACTGCCGCCTGTCGAAACGCCCCTAAGAAATTACTGTAAGTGCTTCAATCTTTTACCCCTTGGGCCGATATCCAGATCGACAGGCCCCGCATCGCGTCATGAGCGTGCTGCGCCCTCCCCTCATTGGCTCAAGGTCTCGAAACATGAACCTGAAATTTCGCCACAAGATCCTGCTCAGCGCCTGCGGCGTCGTGGTCCTGGCATTTGCCCTGTTCACGCTCTACAACGACTACCTGCAACGCAACACCATTCGCCAGAACATCGAAGCCTCCGTGCAGCAGTCCGGTGCACTGACCGCCAGCAGCGTGCAAAACTGGATGAGCGGGCGCATCCTGGTGCTGGAAAACCTGGCCCAGGACATCGGCCAGCAAGGTGCCGGCGAGACCCTGGCCGGGCTGATCGAGCAGCCTTCCTACACGCGCAATTTCCTGTTCACCTACCTGGGCCAGGCCAACGGGGTGTTCACCCAGCGCCCGGACACCCAGATGCCTGCCGGTTACGACCCCCGCCAGCGCCCGTGGTATGGCGCCGCCGCCAACGCCGGGCAAACCGTGCTGACAGCCCCTTACCAGGGCGCCGTCGGTGGCCTGATGGTGACCATCGCCACCCCGGTGAAGAGCAAGAACAATGGCGAACTGCTGGGTGTGGTCGGTGGTGACGTGACCCTCGACACCCTGGTCGAAATCATCAACTCGGTCGATTTCGGTGGCATCGGCCATGCCTTCCTGGCCGACGCCAATGGCCAGGTGATTGTCAGCCCAGACAAAGACCAGGTGATGAAGAACCTCAAGGACATCTACCCCGGGAGCAATCTGCGGGTTGCCGCCGGCATGCAGGATGTCACCCTGAACGGCCAGGACCGCATCATCTCCTTCGCCCCGGTGGCCGGGCTGCCGTCGGCGCAGTGGTACATCGGTCTGTCGATCGACAAAGACAAGGCTTACGCCGCGCTCAGCCAGTTCCGCACCTCGGCGATCATCGCCATGCTGATTGCCGTGGCGGCCATCGCCGGCCTGCTCGGCCTGCTGATCCCGGTGCTGATGAGCCCGCTGACCACCATGGGCCGCGCCATGCGCGACATCGCCGAGGGTGAAGGTGACCTTACCCGCCGCCTGACCGTGCAGAACAAGGACGAGTTCGGCGAGCTGGCCACCTCGTTCAACCGCTTTGTCGAGCGCATCCATGCCTCGATCAGCGAAGTGTCTTCGGCCACCCGCCTGGTACATGACCTGTCGGAGAAAGTGGTCAGCGCGTCCAACGCCTCGATCAGCGGTTCTGAAGAACAGAGCATGCGCACCAACAGCGTGGCCGCCGCCATCAACGAGCTGGGTGCCGCCACCCAGGAAATCGCCCGCAACGCCGCCGATGCCTCGCAGCATGCCAGCGGCGCCAGCGAGCAGGCCCACGGCGGACGTGAAGTGGTCGAGGAAGCGATCAGCGCCATGACCGCCCTGTCGCAGCGCATCAGCGAATCCTGCGCGCAGATCGAAACGCTTAACGCCAGCACCGACGAAATCGGCAAGATCCTCGACGTGATCAAGGGCATCTCGCAGCAAACCAACCTGCTGGCCCTGAACGCCGCCATCGAGGCGGCCCGTGCCGGTGAAGCTGGCCGTGGTTTTGCCGTGGTGGCCGACGAAGTGCGCAACCTGGCGCACCGCACCCAGGAATCGGCGGAAGAGATTCACCGCATGATCACCAGCCTTCAAGTAGGCTCGCGCGAAGCGGTGCACACCATGAACACCAGCCAGGTGTCCAGCGAGCAGACTGTGCAGGTGGCCAACCAGGCCGGTGTGCGCCTGGCCAGCGTGACCCAGCGCATTGGCGAAATCGATGGCATGAACCAGTCGGTGGCTACCGCTACCGAAGAACAGACTGCCGTGGTCGAGAGCCTTAACCTGGACATTACCCAGATCAACGCCCTGAACCAGCAGGGTGTGGAAAACCTCAACGACACCCTGCGCCATTGCGACCAGCTGGCCCAGCAGGCCGGGCGCTTGAAGCAACTGGTGGGCAGCTTCAGGATTTAAGCCCTGTCATAGACGGCAACGGCCACCGCCTGTTGCCGCCTGTACTGGCCCAATCGCCGGCAAGCCAGCTCCCACAGCCAAAGCGCTGACCATAAGCCCTGAATATCCCTGTGGGAGCTGGCTTGCCGGCGATTGGGCTGCGCAGCAGCCCCTTATGCCACCGCCGCCTTGACGGCCCTCCCCCGCCGCACCCAGGCAAGCAACACCGCCGCCATCAGCACGAACCCCAGGTAGCCAAAGAACGGGTACACCTCGCCCACCAGGCTGATGAACCCCACCAGGCTGCAACCAAACGCCACCACCCCGGTAACCACCGAGCCCCAGCGGAACTTCGCCGTGCCCGCCGGCAGCAGCCGTGAAAGGAACGAGAACAACGTACCCACCGCGGTGTTGACGATCATGCCGAAGATGATCAGGCACATCACCAGCCCCAGCAGCGGCGACACCTCGCTAGCAATCGACAGCATCGGCATGGGCAAGTCGGCCACGCTGTCCAGGCGCGACAACAGCCCGGCACTCATCACCAGCATCAGGCCACCCAGCGCCGCGCCGCCGAGCAGGCCACCCCACATTGCGGTTTTCTCGCCCTTGGCCGAGCCGCCTAGAATGGCCAGGATCGGCGCGCCGGCCACAATGTTGTAAGACACATACAGGAACGCGCCCAGCAGCCAGTGGCGGGTGCCGGCTTGTTGCTGGCTGGCCAGGTGATCGAGCGCGGCGAAGCTCTGCTCGCGGGTGAATACGGCATACAACGCGATTGCCGACGCCACCAGAATCAACAGCGGGGTGATGGCGCCAATGGCCAGGATCACCTTGCGCACGTCCAGGCACACGATGCCCACCACCACCAGCGTTACCAGCACGCTGCCGGTGAGTGCCGGAATGCCGAACTGCTGCTCCAGCAGCGCACCACCGCCGGCCAGCATGACCACGGTGACGGCGAACATGAAAAAGGTGATCAGCCAGTCGACGAACAGGCCCAGGTGGCGGCCGCAGATGGCCTGGATCACATCCTTGTGCGATGTGGCCTGCTGGCGGTTGCCCAACGCCGCCAGGGCCATGCCGAGGAAGGTGAACAGGGCGGCGCTGACCAGTGCGCCGACCAGCCCCCACACGCCGAAGTCGACAAAGAACAACAACAGTTCCCGCCCTGAAGCGAACCCTGCCCCCACGATCACGCCGACAAATGCGCCGGCAATCTTCAGTTGCTCTTGCATGTGAACCTCTGGATTTATTGTTGTTGTCTTACTGCCACCCCATATCTTTTGTAGGAGCAGCCTTGCGCTGCGAAGAGGCCGGTAAGGTCGTTGCAAGCGCTTGGCTTTACTGGCCTCTTCGCAGCGCAAGGCTGCTCCTACAAAAGCTTCGTGCTTGGTTACTCGTCGCCGATAAACGCCTGCACTTCAATCTCCACATCCACCCCCAGCGCCAAGGCCGAGGCCACGGTCGAACGCACCGGCAGCGCCGCGCCGAAGAACTCTTTGTAGACCTCGTTGAAACCGGCGAAATGGCTCATGTCCGACAGCCATACCGTGGCCTTTACCACTTGATCGAAGCGCGCGCCGCAAGCCGCCAGGCTTTCGGCGATGCGCTCGCAGGCTGCGCGGGTCTGGGCCTGGATATCACCGCGCACTACTTCACCACTGGTGCTCATCGGCACCTGGCCGGAGAGGAACAGAAAACCACCCGCCTTCACCGCACGGGAAAACGGAAACGGCAGGCTGCTGGGGAAACGCTGGATGTCATTGCTCATGAGATGCTCCTTTCAAGTTTGCTGGAAACGGGCCGGGGACAGGCGCTCGGGCGCCACCCCCTGGCTGACAAGACCAGGACACAGGGGGTGGCCAAGCAGCAGGTCGGCGGCCAGGCGCGAGGCGCCGGCGGCCGACTGGATGCCATAGCCACCTTGCGCCGCCAGCCAGAAAAACGCGGGGGCGTGTGCATCGAAACCGATCACCAGGTCCCCGTCGGCAACGAATGAGCGCAGCCCGGCCCAGGTGTGGCTGGGGCGGCGGATCGCCAAGGTGGTCATGGCTTCGATGTTGTAGATGCCCAAGGCGACGTCGAGCTCTTCGGGCGCGGCGTCCTGGGGTTCGACCGGGTCGGCATTGGCTGGCGACCCCAGCAACTGGCCGGCGTCGGGCTTGAAGTAGAAGCTTTCGTCGACGCCGATCACTGCTGGCCAGCGGGCGAAGTCCTGGTCTGCCGGGCCGGGGAAGGTGAACGCGCTGCGCCGGCAAGGTTGCAGGCCGATGCGCGCCACGCCGCACTGCTCGGCCACGCGGTCAGCCCAGGCGCCAGCAGCGTTCACCAACTGACGGGCCTGCACCCGGCTGCCGTCACCCAGCTCCACCTGCCACAGGCCGCCCAGGTACGAGGCCTGGACAAGCTCGGCGTTGCAGCGCAGCTCTCCGCCGGCGGCGCGATAACCGCGCAAGAAGCCTTGGTGCAGGGCGTGAACGTCCAGGTCCATGGCACCCGGTTCAAGCACTGCCCCGGCCAGGGTTTCGCCACGCAGGCTGGGCACCAGGGCCAGGGCGGCGTCACGGTCAAGCAGGCGGACTTCGGTGCCATTGGCCAGGTTCTGCGCATGGGTCTGCTCAAGCAGCTCGCGCTGCTCCACGCTGGCCACATACAGGCAGCCGCGAGGTTCCAGCAGCGGATGCTCACAGAAGCCTTGCGGCGGCGTTTCGTAAAAGGCCCGGCTGGCGCGGGTCAGTGCCTGGATCTGCGCGGTGCCGTAGGCCTCCATGAACATGGCCGCCGAGCGCCCGGTGGAGTGGTAACCAGGCTGTGATTCGCGCTCGAGCACCAGTACGCGCTGCTGGCCAGCCAGGCGATAGCCCAGCGACGCACCGGCAATGCCGGCACCGATGATCAGGGTGTCGAAGGTTGGGGTCATGCACGCTCCTGCCAGGCTAATTATCATTTATGAGAATTCTAATATATGAGAATTTAGAAATACGCAAGTGTCCAAGGTAAGATGCCCGACCAACGCCGTATGCCGAGAGCCCTGAATGCCCGCTGCCCTACCCCTGCTTGACCGCACTGTAGTCGGCCAGCGCCTGCGCCAGGTGCGCAAGGCGCGCCAGATGACACTCAAGCAGTTGTCCGAAGCCAGTGGCGTACCGGTGTCCACCCTGTCGAAGATGGAGCTGGCACAAGTCTCGGTCAGCTACGAGAAGCTAGCTGCCGCCGCACGGGCGTTGAATGTCGACATTGCCCAGTTGTTTCGCGCCGGCGGTACGGTCACCACCCCGGTGCCGGTGACCGTGGTGGTCGACTCGCTACCTGCAGCGGCGGGGTACTCCACCGGCACCTACGACTACCACCCCATTGCTGGCGACTTCCCCGAGCGGCGCATGACCCCGGCCTATGCCCGCATCATCGCCCGCGAACGGGGCCAGTTCGACGACTTTATCCGCCACCCCGGGCAAGAGTTCGCCCTGGTGCTGAGCGGGCGCGTGCGCATCGAGTTCGAAACCGGTGAAGCCGTGAGCATCGGGCCGCAGGAAACCGCGTACTTCGACAGCCAAGTGGGGCACATCTACCTGTCGGAAAGTGAGGATGGCGGGGACGCGCATGTGATGGTGGTGATGACCGATCGCTGAAGGCGCCCGGTTATAACCTAATAACGAACAAGTCTATTTGGCTATAAAAAAATCTATATGCTGGCTGCATCCGATAACGGGCAAAGATGGGCAGTCGAGTAGCGTATGGATGTAGGTTCTTTCGGTTTCACCATTGCTGGCCTGGTCGTGGGTTTCATCGTCGGCATGACCGGCGTCGGTGGCGGCTCGCTGATGACCCCGATCCTGTTGTGGTTTGGCATCAGCCCGGCGACGGCCGTCGGTACCGACCTGCTCTATGCGGCAATTACCAAAGCCAGTGGCGTCTGGGTGCATGCGCGCCACAAGAACATCGACTGGAAGATCACCGGCCTGCTCAGCCTGGGCAGCGTGCCTGCCGCAGCGCTGACGCTGTGGTTCCTCAACACCCTGCACACCGACACCTCGGCGCTCAACGCCATCATCAAGCAGGGCCTGGCGGTGGTACTGATCCTGACCGCGCTGGCCATCCTGTTCAAATCACGCCTGCAGGCTTTTGCCAGCCGCCATGCCGGTGACCACTACCACCTCAGCGACCGTAGCCTGAACACCCTTACCGTGCTTACTGGCGTGGTACTGGGGGTAATGGTCACCCTCACCTCCATCGGTGCTGGCGCACTGGGTACGGTGGCGCTGTTCCTGCTGTACCCGTTTCTGGTCACGCGCCGCCTGGTCGGTACCGAAATCGCTCATGCCGTGCCGCTCACCCTCGTAGCAGGCCTGGGCCACGCCGGCATGGGCAACATGGACTGGTCGCTGCTGGGTTACCTGCTGCTGGGCTCGCTGCCGGGCATTTACCTGGGCAGCCACCTCACCGGACGGATCTCCGACCGCGTGCTGCGTCCATGCCTGGCGGCGATGCTGCTGCTGATCGGCTACAAGCTGGCGTTCTGACCTTCAGCCCAGGCGCAGGCGCCACTGCCCGGTAAAGCTCAGCTCAAGGCGCGAAAGCGGCAGCACGTCGATACGCTGGCTGGCCTGCATCGGGCACCCCAACACCTGTACCAGCACGGCGCGCATGACCATCGGGTGAGTCACCGCCAGCCACTCACCCGGCGTGTCGAAAGCCGCCAGCCAGGTGGCCACACGCTGGCATAGCGCAGCAAACGACTCCCCACCATGCACCGCACTGGCAGGGTCCTGCAGCCAGTCTGCCAACGCCTGCGGTTGTTCGGTTTGCAACTGCTTCAACGGCAAACCCTGCCAACGCCCCAGGTCGCAATCGGCCAATACCGGCTCGATCTGCGCCGGCCCCGACAACCACGCCGCCGTCTCGCAGGCTCGCCGCTCTGGCGCAGTCAGCACCTGCATGCCGGGCACGATGGCGTCGGGGTGTTGGGTCAACGGCAAGATGCCGTCATCTGCACGGTGCAGGTGCCCGGTCTTCTGGGCCTGGGTCAGGGCATGGCAGATCAGGGTAAGGCGGACGGCTTTCACCGGGGGCTCTCTCGCAGCAGGCAGGGGCCCATGGTTTAGCATGCTGCGAGGCTTTTGGCTGCAACGATGTCGCCGCCCGCACAAACGCGTATCCCTTGTAGGCGCGTTCAGTTCATAAATGGGCAACCACCTGCACCAGACCCCACACCGGCAGCGCCCCCACCAATGCCACCGCCAGCCGCGGCCAGTACGGCAGCAACATCACCAGCACCAACCCCGCCAGCGACAGCACGCCGAACCAGGCCACCGGCCCCATGGCCCAGCCCCAGGCCTGGGCACACAGCGTCAGGCTCGCCAGCAACGCCAACCAACCGGCACTGCGCAGGCTGATCCTCCACGCGCGCGGGCAGGTGCGATTCCACACCTGTTTGTAATGCCGCTCCAGCCCCTGGCACAGCCCGAGCATACCGGCATAAGCGAACAGCACTGCGCCTGCAATCCACATCATCATGCCTCGGCCTCCTGTTGCCGCCCTGTGCGGGCCTTCTGCTGCACCGGTTGTGCTTGCCGCACCCGCCAGGCCACCAGCCCAACCAACACGCCCAGTACCAAGGCACAGGCCGCTACGCCCAGGCGCATGGCGTCTTCGAGGCCGCCAAACGCACCCAGGCCGATGCACAGCAACGCCGTCAGCAACAGTTGCTCGGCCCATGCCCGGCGTGCCGGCCTGACACCCGCATGCAACAGCGCCAGCAGCCATACACCAAAGAACGCACGTACTTCCCAGCTCTCCCGCTGTACCAGTTCCACCGGCAACAAGCGGCTGGTCCACAGCAGCCCGACGCACGCCAGCAGCAAACCGCTGATGAAGCCCACGTTGCACACCTCTGCCACCCGGTACCAGCGCCGTGCCGAAGCATCGGCAGTGGCATTGACATACTTGCGCCCGCGTTTCACGCAGAACAGCACCAGGCCGCTGGCGATCATCAGGCAGCTGACCAGCCCGCACACGAAGTACAGCCAACGCATCGGATAGCCGCCGAACTGGGCGAAGTGCAGGCCGACCATGACCCGCTGGGTCAAAGGCACCGCGCGCCATTCAGGCACGTCACTGAGCAGTTGCCCGCTGACGCCATCGAAGACCATGGCCTGCCCCTTGGCCAGCGCGATGCGATTGCCCAGTTCGGGGCGGATTTCGACGCGCGCCGCCGCCGTGTTCGGGTTGCGGATATTCAAGCCGCCAATCGGCCCGAGCCGCGCCTCGGCCTGGGCCAACAGCGGTGCGACATCCACCAGCGCGGCCGGCTGCCTGGCCAGGCCACGGGGCTGTTCCACGCGAGCATTGCCTTGGGCCTGGAAGTAGGCGCGTGTGTCGCCGGCAAAGAGCGCATCGACCCCGGCGGGGATGTAGATGAGCATGAATATCACCAGGCCGGTGTAGGTGATCATCAGGTGGAACGGCAGCAACAGCACCGCACTGGCGTTGTGGAAATCCAGCCACGAGCGCTGGCCCTTGTTCGGCCGGAAGGTGAAGAATTCCTTGAAGATCTTCTTGTGAATGACAATGCCGGTAATCAAGGCCGCAAGCATCACCAGCGCCAACGCGCCGACGACGAAAATGCCCCAGTTGCGTGGCAGGTCGAGGGTGAAGTGAAAGCGGAAGAAGAAGTTGCCGCCGACACTGTCGCGCACCTCGATGGCCTCGCCGGTGCGCGGGTCGAGTTGTACGCCACCGCCGTGGCGGCGCTCGCCGGTAGACACGCGCAACCCGGGCGCGCGTTCGCTCGGCAGGCTGATCCCCCAGTTGCCGGCCTGCGGTTCATGGGCCTGCAGGTAGTTGATAGCGCGCCGGGCAGCGTCGGCCTGGGACACCTGGGTGGCCGGGATTTCCGGCTGCATCCAGTGGTTGAGCTCCTTGTCGAACACCGCCAGGGTGCCGGTGACGAAGATGGCGAACAACAGCCAGCCGAAGATCAGCCCGGCCCAGGTGTGCAGCCAGGCCATCGATTGGGTGAAAGTGTTCTTCATGCCAGCCGCTCCATTACCTGCGGCCAGAAACCGATCAGGGCAAGGGGCGCAGCCAGTGCCAGCGGCGCCCAGGCGCGCAGGGCATCACGGCAGGCGAAGGCCCAGAGGATGGCGACGGTGTAAAAAATGAACGCCGGCAGGGTCGCGACAATGACCGCATCGGCGGCAGATAGCGGCAGGATGCGGGCCAGGCAGGCACTGGCGGCGTAGCTGAGGGCGTAGCCGCCGAGCAGTGCGGCGGCGCTGCGGGAGAGTAGTTGTAGCCAGGCAGGGGCTTTGATCATCGGAGGGTTCCTTGAGGTCCGGTGATGAGGCCAGGGCTGCTGCGCAGCCCAATCGCCGGCAAGCCAGCTCCCACAGGTGCCGCACAGGGTTCAAGGGCTGTGCGGGACCTGTGGGAGCTGGCTTGCCGGCGATTGGGCTGCATAGCGGCCCCTTGGATCAGAAGTTGATATTCAGCGCAGCAAACACCGCCCTGCCCGGCTGGTTATACGTGTTGGCCCCCGAACTACTGGCGTTGCCGCCACGCAGGATCTGCTTGTCGAACACGTTGTTCACGCCCACCCGCACGTCGTAGTTGGCGTTGAACTTGTACCCGGCGCTCACGTCCACCAGGCCATAGGCCTCGACGTCCTGCTGCGCGGCCTTGTCGTAGTCTTGCTGGGTGCGGTAGTTGTAGGTCGGCGACTTCTGTTGACCGAAGTAAGTACCCGCCACCTGGAACGACAGCTGCTCCGTGGCGCGCCAGTCAAGGGTGGTGTTGACGGTATATTCCGGGATCACCGACAGCGGTTCGCCAGTCTCGCGATTGTCGTTGTCGAGCATCCAGGTCAGGTTGGTGTTCCAGTCCAGGGTCGGCGTCAGCTCGATGAAGAAGTTGCCTTCGATACCTTCCACCCGCGCCTTGCCGGCGTTTTCCCACTGGGTCACGCGGCGGCCGCTGTTGATGGCATAGAGCACATCGGTACCGCCGATGATCTTGTTCTTGTAGTCATTGCGGAAGTAGGTGGCGCTGGTACGCCAGGTGCCGCGGTCGTACAGCAGGCCAATCTCCTTGTTGACGCTGATTTCCGGCTTGAGGTCGGCGTTACCCTGCAGGTAGCAGCCACCGGAGTTGGTCTGCTCCACACTGCAGCCTTGGCCGCGGCTGTAGAGCAAGTAATTGGGGTTGGACTGATACAGGTTCGGCACCTTGTAGGCGCGAGCAATGCCGCCTTTGACCGACAGCGCCTCGGTGAGCTTGTGCGACAGGTTCAGGCTGGGGCTGAAGTTGTCGCCAAACATCTCGTGATGGTCAAAACGCAAGCCAGGCGTCACCGTCGTGTCGCCGATGACGATATTGTCCTCGACGAACAACGCGTAACTTTTGGCGGTCATCTTCGATTCGCTGCGGTCGAAACCGCTGATCGCGTCACTGCCCGAGCCACTCGGGTCGAAGCTCTGCGGACGGAACGAGCCCTGGTCGTTGAGCGACTCGTACAGGTACTCGCCCCCCAGGGTCAGCACATGCTCGGTGCTGCCCAGGGCGAACGGCAAGTTGACCTCACTGTTCAAGCGCGTGTTACGCAACCGCGACATCGCCGCGCCGCTGTCGTTGATCGCCCCTTCCGGGCCACCGGCCAAACCCTCGTTGAGGCGCCAGTTGCGCACGTATTCGTAGGCCAGTGTGGTCTTGCTGGTACCCCAGGTGAAGTCGCCCAGGTGGGTCAGGTCATAGGTGCTGCGCTGCATGACGTTGGTTTCGTGGCCATACAGGCTGGAAATCAGTGCGACGTCGCTGCCGCCGTTGCTGTTCATGGTGTCGCCAGCATAGATATTGCCCTGCCGGCTGTAGCCTGCACTGGCTTCGAAGCGGTGCTCGTCGTTCAGCTTCCAGCTGAGCAGGCCGTTGATGTCCTTGTTGCGCACACCCTCACGGCCGGCAACCAGTGCGCTGTTGGCGTGGCTGGCGTTGATATCGAGGTCGTCAGCGTCAGTCTTGGCCAGGCCGCCGAACAGCCGGAAACCAAGGTTATCGGTGAGGCCGCCACCGAGGTTGAAGTTGGCGCGGCGGCTGGCACCCTCGGCACTGTCTTCCGGCAACTGGGTGAACAGGCTGACGCTGCCCTTGAGCTCGTCGGTGGGGCGTTTGGTGATGATATTCACCACCCCGCCCATGGCGCCGGAGCCATAGCGAGCGGCGGCCGGGCCACGCAAGATCTCGATACGCTCGACTGCCTCGGCGGGCACCCAGTTGGTTTCACCACGGGTATCACGGTCACCGTTCCAGCCATAACGCACGGCGTTGCGGGCGCTGGAGGGCTTGCCATCGATGAGGATCAGGGTATTTTCCGGACCCATGCCCCGCAGGTCGATCTGCCGGTTGTTGCCGCGTGCGCCGCTGGCGCTGTTGCCGGTCAGGTTGACGCCGGGCTCGCGGCGGATGATATCGGACAGGTCATTGGATGGCGGGTGGCGCTTGATGTCGTCGGCGGTGATGATCGACGAACCCAAGGCCTGACGCGCCTCGCGCTCGGCGGTGATCAGGGTGTCCTGAATCACCAGCGCGTTGTCGGCAACCGGCACTTCCAGCACCTCACCCGTGCGCTGCTCTTCAGCCTGGGCCGCGGTGGCCACCACGGCCGGTGACGCCAGCGCAACGAACGCCAAGGCCAGGCTGTTGGGTGAAGTTCTGCACTGCATGGGTACATCTCCTGCGATTCATGAGCGAAACGGCACATCCCGGTCGGAAACCGGGAGCCCTCGCCCACCGGCCTCGCAAACACAGTCTGGTGGCCAACAGAGGTGGTAAATATAGGGAATCGCAAATGAGAGTAAATCGTATTTACGAAGTTTACATGTTTGTAACCGAACTTTGCTGAAGCGCGCGGTAGAGCGCCGTATTCCCGCTCACACAGAATCCTGGTCATGCTGAAGTAATTGGCTTCTGCACTGGCTACACTTGCCTTCCTCTAACCCGAGCCATCTGTTCATGCTCCCAGCCACGCTGATTTTCCTGTTCACCCTGACCCTGGTCATCTGGCAACCCAAAGGCCTCGGCGTCGGCTGGAGTGCCACCTTCGGTGCGCTGCTGGCCCTGCTGTGCGGTGTGGTGTCACTGCACGATATCCCCACCGTCTGGGCAATCATCTGGAACGCCACCGCCACCTTCATCGCCCTGATCGTCATCAGCCTGTTGCTGGACGAAGCCGGTTTCTTCGCCTGGACGGCGCTGCATGTGGCGCGTTGGGCCCGAGGCGACGGGCGTCGCCTGTTTGCCTTCATGGTGCTGCTGGGGGCAGCGGTATCCGCGCTGTTCGCCAACGATGGCGCAGCACTGATCCTTACCCCCATCGTCATGTCGATGCTGCTGGCGCTGCGCTTTTCCCCCACGGCAACCCTGGCCTTCGTGATGGGCGCCGGTTTTATCGCCGACACCGCAAGCCTGCCGTTGGTGGTATCGAACCTGGTAAACATCGTGTCGGCGGACTACTTCGGGCTCGGCTTCAACGCCTACGCCGCCGTGATGGTGCCGGTGAACCTGGTGGCGGTAGCGGCCACGCTGCTGGTGCTGTGGCTGTATTTTCGCCGCGACATCCCGCTGCGGTACGCCACCGACGACCTGCAGTTGCCTGCCCTGGCGGTGCGCGATCGCGCCACGTTCCGTGCGGGCTGGGTGGTACTGGTGGTGTTGCTGGCCGCGCTGTTCGTGCTGGAGCCGCTGGGCATCCCGGTCAGCGCGGTGGCCTCGGCCTGCGCCGCCGTGCTGTTTGCCGTGGCCGCCCGCGGCCACGTGATTTCAACCCGCCGCGTGCTGCGCGAAGCACCGTGGCAGATCGTGGTGTTTTCGCTGGGGATGTACCTGGTGGTGTACGGGCTGCGCAATGCCGGCCTGACCGACGCCCTTGCCGGGGTACTGGACTGGCTCGCCGGGCATGGGCTGTGGGCGGCTACGCTGGGCACCGGGCTGATTGCGGCGCTGCTCTCGTCGCTGATGAACAACCTGCCCAGTGTGCTGATCGGCGCCTTGTCGATCCATGCCAGCGAAGCCCAGGGCGTGGTGCGCGAGGCGATGATCTACGCCAATGTCATCGGCTGCGACCTGGGGCCGAAGATCACCCCGATAGGCAGCCTGGCCACGTTGCTATGGCTGCATGTGCTGGCGCGCAAAGGGGTGGTGATCGGCTGGGGTTATTACTTCAAGGTCGGCGTACTGCTGACCGTGCCGGTGCTGCTGGCGACCTTGGCGGCCCTGGCACTTTGGTTGAGTGTTTGAGGTAGCCGGACGGTTTGCATCCTGCGCCCGGGCTCCTACAGTTTGAATCGTAGGAACACTGCCGAGCCCCCAGATGCGCAGCAATGAAGACAGCAGCTCCGCCAATGCCACCCGAACCCTGCCTAAGATCCCGCGCAGTGTCTGGGCGCTGGGTTTTGTGTCGATGTTCATGGACATTTCCTCGGAGATGATCCACGCCCTGCTGCCGCTGTACATGGTCACCGTGCTCGGCACTTCGGTGGTGGCGGTGGGCGTTATCGAAGGTATCGCCGAGGCAACCGCCTCGATCAGCAAAGTGTTTTCCGGTGCCCTCAGCGACCGCCTGGGCAAGCGCAAGCTGCTGACGGTGCTCGGCTATGGCCTGGGGGCGCTGACCAAGCCGGTATTCCCCATGGCCTCCGGGCTGGAGTGGCTGACCGCAGCACGTTTCGTCGACCGGGTCGGCAAAGGCATTCGTGGGGCGCCGCGCGACGCGCTGGTGGCGGATGTCACGCCCCCCGAGTTGCGTGGCGCCGCCTTCGGCCTGCGTCAGGCGCTGGATACGGTTGGTGCTTTCCTCGGGCCATTGCTGGCGATCTTACTGATTTGGCTGACCGCGAGCCACTTCCAGACGGTGTTCTGGGTGGCGGTGATCCCGGCGTTCGTGGCGGTGTACATCCTCATCGCCTTCGTCCGCGAACCTGAAACGCCGGCCACGACACGGCCCGTGCGCGCACCGCTGGCGGTACACGAACTGGTCCGCCTGAGCCCGGCCTACTGGAGGCTGATCGGCCTGGCCACATTGTTCACCCTTGCCCGCTTCAGCGAGGCCTTCCTGCTGCTGCGCGCCCAGGACATGGGCCTGGCGCCAATGTGGGCGCCGGCGGTGCTGGTGCTGATGGCGCTGGCCTACTCGGTGTCGGCCTACCCTGCCGGAGTGCTGTCGGACCGCCTGGGGCGCCACGGCGTGCTGATGACGGGGCTGGGGATGCTGATCGCCGCCGACCTGTTGCTGGCCCTGCTGCCTGGCTGGACGGCGCTGGCCCTGGGGGTTGCCGCCTGGGGGCTGCACCTGGGCTTCACCCAGGGCATCTTCGCGGCCATGATCGCCGACAGCGCACCCGCCAACCTGCGCGGGACCGCCTTCGGCCTGTTCAACCTGCTGACCGGGGTGGCACTGCTGGCGGCCAGCGTGGTGGCAGGGTTGTTGTGGGATGGTGCGGGGTTCCAGGCAACCTTCCTGGTCGGCGCAGGGCTTGCCAGCACCACCCTGGTGGGGGTGATGCTGTTACGGTGAGCACACCGGATTAGGCCAACGCCGGTTCCTGCTTGAGCAACGACCAGCCCCCGCGCCCATCCACCTCAAGCCGGTGAGTATGGAACCCCGCCAGTGTGCTGCGATGGCCAACACTGACCAGCAGCGCACCCGGCATTTCCGTACGCAGCAGCGAATACAGGGCGTGCTCGAGCCCTTCGTCCATCGCCGAAGTGGACTCGTCGAGGAACACTACCTGAGGCCGGTTGAACAGCACCCGTGCGAACGCCAGGCGCTGCTGCTCACCCACCGAGAGAATATGCGACCAGTCGCAACTGACCTCCAGCCGCTCCGCCAGATGAGCCAGGTTGACCTGGCGCAAGGCCTGTTGCATACGTATTTCGTCCTCGGGCTTGCTGGCTGCCGGGTAGGCGATGGCCGCCCGCAAGTCGCCCAGGGGCAGGTAGGGGCGCTGCGACAGGAACAACGCCTGATGGCCTGGCGGGCGCCTGATCTTACCTTCAGCGTATGGCCAAAGACCCGCCAGGGCTCGTAGCAGCGTGGTTTTACCACTGCCCGACGGGCCCTTGATCAACAATGCCTGACCGGCGTGCAGGCTCAGGTCAAGGTCAGCGACAAGCGCATGCCCGTCTGGCCGCAGTACCTGCAGATCAGTGATTTCCAACGCATGTTGCTGAGCCTCGGTGGTGACACGCGGCAAGGCGCTCGCCTGCTCGTTGGCATCAAGAAAACCGGTCAGACGGTCGAGGGTGGCCCGGTATTGAGCGAATGCATCGTAAGATTCGCGGAAGAACGACAATGAATCCTGCACCTGGCCAAAGGCCTGGGCGGTCTGCATGACGTCACCCAACTTGATCGCACCGCTGAAGAAGCGTGGCGCCTGGAGTATAAACGGGAACACCACGGCAACCTGGCTAACACCCAGGTTGAAACCACTGAATTTCAGGTTCCGGAACACCAGCGCCCAGGCATTGACGATCAAGGCGCCAAAGCGGCCCAGCAACGTGCCACGCTCCACCAAGGCGCCTTGGTAGAAGGCAATGTTCTCGGCATTCTCGCGCAGGCGCATCAGCGCATAGCGAAAGTTGGCGGTGAGTTTTTCATTGAGGAAGTTCAGGCGGATCAACGGGCGCCCAAGGCGGAAGGCAATCCAGGTGGCAACGATGACATACAGGTACACGGCAAACACCATCGCCCGGGGGACTTCCACACCGGCAACCGCCAGCGGTGCCGACAGCGACCAGAGGATCCCGGTGAAGGCCACCAGCGACACCAGTGCACTGACAGCGCCCAAGGCCAGGGTGACCGAGTTGGTGACAAATGCATTGGCATCCAGCTCGATGCGCTGGTCAGGGTTGTCCACCGGCTCGGCCAGAAACTGACCACGGTAGTAGGCATCGCCATGCATCCAGTCGTGGGTCAGGCGCTCGGTAAGCCAGACCCGCCAACGAATGCTGAATGCCTGGGTTACATAGAAGGTGAACAGCGAGCGCAGCACGTGGATGGTGGCCAGTACGGCAAAGACGCCGAGCATGTACCAGAAGGCGGATTGATCCAGGCCTTGCAAGGCACTGTAGAAGCCGTTGTACCAGAACGAGAACAGTACGTTCAGGCGCACCGAGAACAGCGTCAACACCAGCAACAGCGCAAACACCAATAGTGGCCGCCAACTGCGCCTGAAACTGAAGTAGGGCCCGGCAAGCTGCCAGAACTGGCTGCCCCAGCGTGTGCAACGGACAGCCAGTGTCGCGGCAGCGGTAAAGCAGACAAGGGTGATGAACGAAGCGATTGCCAACCATCTCAGGCTCTCTTGCAGGGCCTGGTGCCAGTTCATGTCCATGGTGGGTATCCGTGCTGAGTATTTCCGCGAGCGTAGCATTGCCCTACGGATCATCAGGCATTAATGACGTACATTTCATGATCCTGACCTGTTTCCGCGGCCCCTGTAGGAGCAGCCTTGTGCTGCGAAGAGGCCATTGCAACCCAAGATAATCTTTAGCCTTACCGGCCTCTTCGCAGCACAAGGCTGCTCCTACAGGGAGTCGGGCAGGACTGGGGTATTTGCGCTGCAAAGACAAAACCCCTACCTGCATGCGCAGATAGGGGTTTTGCGAAATGAATCTTGACGATGACCTACTCTCACATGGGGAAACCCCACACTACCATCGGCGATGCATCGTTTCACTACTGAGTTCGGGATGGGATCAGGTGGTTCCAATGCTCTATGGTCGTCAAGAAATTCTGTAGCCAGAATGTCCAGATGGACAGCCCAGCGAATCCGGATATGCGATATTTGTGGGTTGTTGCGAACTTTCGGTTCGTGTCATCTTCACCACCACAATTTGGCGTCTTAGGCTCAAATTGCTTGGGTGTTATATGGTCAAGCCTCACGGGCAATTAGTATTGGTTAGCTCAACGCCTCACAGCGCTTACACACCCAACCTATCAACGTCGTAGTCTTCGACGGCCCTTTAGGGGATTCAAGATCCCAGTGAGATCTCATCTTGAGGCAAGTTTCCCGCTTAGATGCTTTCAGCGGTTATCTCTTCCGAACATAGCTACCCGGCAATGCCACTGGCGTGACAACCGGAACACCAGAGGTTCGTCCACTCCGGTCCTCTCGTACTAGGAGCAGCCCCTCTCAAATCTCAAACGTCCACGGCAGATAGGGACCGAACTGTCTCACGACGTTCTAAACCCAGCTCGCGTACCACTTTAAATGGCGAACAGCCATACCCTTGGGACCGGCTTCAGCCCCAGGATGTGATGAGCCGACATCGAGGTGCCAAACACCGCCGTCGATATGAACTCTTGGGCGGTATCAGCCTGTTATCCCCGGAGTACCTTTTATCCGTTGAGCGATGGCCCTTCCATACAGAACCACCGGATCACTAAGACCTACTTTCGTACCTGCTCGACGTGTGTGTCTCGCAGTCAAGCGC
>NZ_CP151298.1:685000-1947500 GCF_038383825.1 Pseudomonas sp. LPB4.O | reverse complement strand
GGCCAAAAGCATGTTCCCCATCATTGGCGCACAAGGCACCACCACCCTGCGCCTGATCTTCGCCAGCATCATCATGCTGCTTATATTGCGCCCATGGCGGGTACGCATGACCGCCGCCACCCTGCGCAACGTGGTCATCTATGGCATGGCACTGGGCGGGATGAACTTCCTCTTCTATATGGCCCTGCAAACAGTACCGATCGGCATCGCCGTGGCCCTGGAGTTCACCGGGCCGTTGGCAGTGGCGATCTTCTCCTCGCGCCGGCCGATCGACTTCCTGTGGATTGCCTTGGCCATCGCCGGCCTGCTGCTGTTGCTGCCAGCTGGCCACAGCGGCCAGGCACTCGACCCGGTGGGCGCTGCTTACGCCCTGGGCGCAGGTGTATGCTGGGCCCTCTATATTCTGTTCGGGCAACGCGCCGGGGCCGAGCACGGTATCCAGAGTGCAGCCTTGGGGGTGGTAGTCGCCGCCCTGTTCGTCGCCCCCATCGGTATCGCCCACGCCGGTAGCGCTCTGCTCACACCTGCCTTGATCCCCATGGCCCTGGCCGTTGCGGTACTGTCCACCGCCCTGCCCTACAGCCTGGAAATGGTTGCCCTCACGCGTATCCCGGCACGCACCTTCGGCACCTTGATGAGCATCGAACCAGCGTTCGGCGCACTGTCCGGCCTGATGTTCCTCGGCGAGGTGCTGACACTCACCCAATGGCTGGCGATCGGGGCAATCATCGCCGCGTCGGTTGGCACTACCTTGTCCATGCGCAAGGAGCCCACACCGGCTGTTGCAGCAGACTGATATGAGAAATATTTTCATTTGAGACAGGATTAGTGATTGTAGCCGCCCGTCTCGCTGATTAAGCTGTCACAGAATCATCATCTTTGCGCTATTTACTGGACCGAACACGGACGCTGGGAATATTTTCAGGAAGAAGCGATAACGACAGGGCCAGGCAGCTGATCCGCCCTGCATTTAAGGACAGGAATGAAACGTATTTTTCTCATCCTGGCCATCTTGGCTATTGCTGGATGTGCCGCTACAGCCAAGACTGAGGTCAAAAGGGGCAAGAAGGGCCTGCATATCAATTGCTCCGGCCTTTCCTCCTCATGGGACAACTGCTACAGCAAGGCCGAGAGCTCCTGCAGCACGCGCGGATACCGGGTCATCGCCCGCTCTGGTGACAGTGATGAAGAAGCCGGTGATTACTTGTTCGGCATCAACCCGGCGGGCTACACCAGCCGCAGCATGATCGTCATCTGCAAGTAGAAAAAAGGGCAGCTCACAGGCTGCCCTTTTTCATTTGCCCTTACAGGGGCGCGGTACGCACCTGCAGCCAGGCCAGCGCATCACCCTTGAGCAGCAGTGCCAGACGCTCACGCACGTTCGCGTGATAGCCGTTCAGCCACTCCACCTCTTCCTTGGCCAGCAGCTCGGGCAACAGGCAGCGGGTATCGATGGGGCACAGCGTCAAGGTCTCGAAGCGCAGGAAGTCGCCGAAGGCACTCTTGCCCGCCTCACGGTTGACCACCAGGTTCTCGATACGGACACCCCACTGCCCCGGGCGGTACGTACCCGGCTCGATCGAGCTGATCATGCCCGCTTGCATCGCGGTCTGCGGTGCAGGTGCCGCCTGGTAGGCAATCACTTGGGGCCCTTCGTGCACGTTCATGAAGTAGCCAACACCATGCCCGGTACCGTGGCCATAATCGACCTGGTCAGCCCAGATTGGCGCCCGGGCAATGGCGTCGAGCAACGGCGACAGTATTCCTCGCGGGAAAGTGGCACGCGACAGGGCGATCATGCCCTTGAGCACCCGGGTACAGTCCAGCTTCTGTGCGTGGCTGGGGCTACCGACTGGCACCATACGGGTGATGTCGGTGGTGCCACCCAGGTATTGCCCGCCAGAGTCGATCAGCAGCAAGCCATCACCCTCGATGACCGCATGCGACTGCTCGGTGGCACGGTAATGGGGCATGGCGCCATTGCCATTGAAGGCGGCAATGGTCGAAAAGCTCAGCGACACGAAGTTCGGCCGCCGGGCACGTGCGGCACTCAATTGCTCGTCAACTGTCAGCTCGGTAATGACCTCTTGGCCAAGGTTGGCCTCGAACCAGGCGAAGAACTCGCACAAGGCCGCACCGTCCTGCTCCATGACATGGCGGATATGCACCAGGTCATCGTCACCTTTGCAGGATTTGCTCAGGGTGGTGGGGTTGAGCCCCTCGACCAGCACCACCTCTGCCGCCAGGTTCCCCAGCAGGCCGCAGGTGACACGGGCAGGGTCCACCAACAACCGCGCCCCCACCGGAACAGCAGCCAGGGCGTTGCCTGCCTCGCTATAGTTGCGCACCTCGATGCCGTCCACCGCCAGCACCTGAAGCAAATGCGCGTCCACCTTGTCCTGGCCCACGAACAGAATGGCCTGCTGCTGACTGATCAAGGCAAAGGCCAGGAAAACCGGGTTGTACGAAACATCACTGCCACGCAGGTTGAACAGCCAGGCGATGTCATCCAGAGTTGCAATAAAGTGCCAGTCAGCCCCTTTGGCCTGGATGCCCCGGCGCAATTGCGCGAGCTTTTCCGCCCGGCTTACCGTGGCGTGCGGCGGCAAGTGCTGATACACCGGGTTGGCGGGCAGCGCCGGGCGCCCTACCCAGACCTGGGCTAGCAGGTCCTTGTCGGTCACCAGCCTTGCCCCGCGGGCCTTGAGCCGCTCACCCAGCTGGCGCGCCGACGCCAGCGCCATGACGGCCCCATCCACCGCGACGTTGCCATCGGGCTCGACATTATCACCCAGCCACTCCAGCGCTCCGGGCTTGCCGGGCAGCAGCTTCATCAGTTCGATACCGCTACCGGCCAGCTCGTGATCCGCCTGCTCCCAGTACCGGCTATCGACCCACAACCCTGCAAAAGCGGGCGTGACTACCAGCGTGCCGACCGAGCCGTGAAAACCCGAAAGCCACTGGCGCCCCTGCCAGTAACCGGGCAGGTACTCGGAAAGGTGGGGGTCGGCCGAAGGTACCAGCAAGGCATCGATGCCCCCTGCTGCCATGGCCTGGCGCACATGCGCCAGGCGCTGTGGCACGCTTTGTTCAAGGGTGGTCTGGACGTTCATGCGCTCTCCTGCGGCTACATCACGGTTGATCCAATGCGCTGATAATGGAACAGCCGCCAGAGCCCTGCAATCGGGAAGACCAGGACACGGCATGCATTGCCCGTCACGCCCTGTGCCAACAGGACGCTTCCTACAAAAGGGCCAGGACCACCGATCAAGTTCCGCTGAACTTCCCCAGGACACCGGCTTCAGACACAGTACATTCATTGCACACAGGCAAATGACCATGCCCAGTGCCAGCGCACCGAAAGCCGGCGTAGTGCTGCTCGATACCCGCGAACATACACCTGACCATGAGCATGCCGTGCACCTGAAGCTAGCCGATGGCCTGGCCGGCCTGCTGGGCTGCCAGCACGTCCATCCCGCTCATGCACCCACCGCCGCTGATAACTACTATTACCTACCTACCGAAACGCTCGTCGATCCCAGGCACCCTGCCACCTTGGGCATTCGCAGCGAGCAGGACCTGTTCGGCGGCCTGGTGCCACACCCCTACATGGCGACCAAGGCGATTTCCCACCCACTACCAGCCGGGGCCAGTTTCCCGCCGGGCTGGACCGACGACTTCGCCCGACAGGCGAGCGACGCCTTGCTGCGCGGCTATACCGTGTTCAGTAAAGCCGATGCGCGCAGCGCCGCACAATTGCTGCTGCTCAACGGCCCCCTGAGGGTCAAGCCCGTGCTGGCCTGCGCAGGTCGGGGGCAGCAGGTCATCATCAGTGCGGACGCGCTAGAGCCTCTGCTGGCGGGCATGGATGACCAGATGCTGGCGCTGTGGGGGCTGGTGCTCGAAGAAGACTTGAGCGATGTAGAAACCTTCAGCGTCGGCCAGGTGCGCGTCGCCGGCCTGACCTGCAGCTATCACGGCACCCAGCAACTGACCCGTGACCATCAGGGCACCGAGGTGTATGGCGGCTCCGACCTGGTGGTGGTACGTGGCGATTACCAGGCGCTATTGCAATTACCACTGGAAGACTACGTGCGCCTGGCCATCAACCAGGCGATCGCCTACGAGCAGGCCGCCGAGCAACACTTCCCCGGTTTCATCGCCTCGCGGCGCAACTACGACATCGCCCGCGGCTTGACCCCCCAGGGCCACCTGCGCAGCGGCGTGCTCGAACAATCCTGGCGCCTGGGCGGTGCCAGCAGTGCCGAGCTGCTGGCCCTGCAGGCATTTGCCGATGACCCGGCATTGCAGCGGGTGCGTGCATCCACCCATGAAGTGTTCGGCACCCCCGACCTGCCCGCTGACGCCACCCTCTTCTACCAAGGAAACGACAGTGAACTCGGACAACTCAGCAAATTTGCACGGATTCGCGAACATGGCCGTTCAGAGTGAAACCGTTGAACTGCAAGTCGACAACGACAGCATTGTCGGCACCCTGGTCAGCCCTGGCAGCAAGATGCCGGGCATCCTCTTCGTCCACGGCTGGGGCGGTAGCCAGCAGCGTGATCTGGCCCGTGCCCGGCACATCACCGGGCTGGGCTGCGTGTGCATGACCTTCGATCTGCGCGGCCACGAAAAAACCGAAAGCCAACGCCTGACGGTCACCCGCGAACAGAACCTGCAGGACCTGCTGGTGGCCTACGACCGGCTGCTCAGCCATCCGGCCGTAGACAGCAGTGCCATCGCCATCATCGGCAGCAGCTATGGAGGGTACCTGGCAACCTTGCTGACCCGCGAACGGCCAGTCAAATGGCTGGCCCTGAGGGTGCCGGCCATGTACTGGGACGACGAATGGAACACCCCCAAGCAAACCCTCGACCGCCAACGCCTGAGCGCCTACCGCCAGCAATCGCTGGGCCCGGCAGACAATCGCGCGCTGGCGGCGTGCGCAGAATTCGGCGGCGATGTGTTGCTGGTAGAGTCCGAGCAGGACGACTACGTGCCGCACAGTACGCTGATGAGCTACCGTTCGGCATTCGTCAGCGCCCACTCACTTACCCATCGCATCGTCGACGGTGCCGACCACGCGTTGTCCAGCGAAGCGAGCCAGAAAGCCTACAGTTCGATCCTGGCGGCGTGGATCAGCGAAATGGTGATCGGTGCCCGCCTGGACCGCTACCCGCACTACGCCCCCTGGTATGCCTGAGGCTCACCCACCTCGCACTGCAGGCCACCATCAGCGCCACGCACCAGGCTGCGCAAGGTCTGGTAGGCGGCAAAGTTGACGCCCCGCGCCTGATGCTGGCCCAGCAGTTCAAGGAAAGACTCCTCGACGAAGTGCACGGCCGCCGCCGCCCACGCCTGGCGAGATTGCCATTGCAGGTACTGCAACACCCGGCTGCCATCGTCACTGGCCTGGATGCTGACACCCTGCAGCCCTTCGCAGCGCGTGGCCAGCGCCTCGCTGCGCGCCACCAGCGCCTGGGCCAGCGCTTGCTGGCACAGGCTGGGCACTTCGTATTCGATCATCTGGGTGAACCACAGCGCATGAGGGTTTGCCGACATCGACGTTCTCCTGGTTACGGACGCATGCTTGGCGATGCCGAGCAGGGTAAAACCTCAAGCAAAGTCAAGGTCAAGTGGTTTCTGCCCGTGCAAACAGCCTATAACTAACGTCTCCCGACAACTACTGCCACAGGAGGCAGCATGAGCAAGCAGGCGCTGATCATCATCGACATCCAGAACGACTACTTCCCAGGCGGCAAGTGGCCCCTCGATGGCGCCGACCAGGCGGCCGACAACGCCGGCCGGCTGCTGGCGGCGGCACGCCAGCGCGGCGACCTGGTGGTCCATGTGCGGCATGAATTCGACAGCGCCGATGCGCCATTTTTCGCACCCGGTTCGCAGGGTGCGGCCATCCACGCCAAGGTCGAGCCGGTGGCAGGTGAGCCGGTGGTGCTCAAGCACAAGGTCAACGCCTTCCTCGGTACCGACCTTGAGAACACGCTGGACCGACATGGCGTGGAAGCCCTGACCATCGTTGGCAGCATGAGCCACATGTGCATCGATGCCGCTACCCGTGCCGCGGCCGACCTGGGCTACACGGTGACCGTGGCACACGATGCCTGCGCTACCCTGCCGCTGGAGTTCGACGGCAAGCAGGTGCCGGCGGCGCAGGTGCATGATTCGGCGATGGCAGCCTTGGCGTTTGCCTATGCGTCGGTGGTGAAGACCGATGAGCTGCTGAAAAACTGATCGGCATCAGAGCTTTGGGGGCGCTTTGCGCCCCCGTTCCGACCTGTCCGGCGCCCCGGCGAGGCCACTCCCACGGGTAACGCGCAAGCAAGAACCGTAAGCGATCCCTGTGGGAGCGGCCCTGTGTCGCGATGGGCTGCGCAGCAGCCCCAACGCTTGCAAACTCAGATCACCACATTACGCACAAAACGCACTGCCACCACCCCATCGTTACGGTAGGCATACTGGCAGTTGCTAGGGAACACATGGAACTGCCCCACCAGCAGCCGATGCTCAACCCCTTCAATGACCAGCGTCAGTTGCCCTTCTGCCACATAGATCTGCTCGCTCCAGCCTTCGGCATCAGCCTCGCTGGAATAGCACTCGCCCGGTGCCAGGGTCCACTCCCAAAGCTCCACCTCACGCCGTGCCGCACTGCTACCCAGCAGCACGGCCTTGCTCTGCGGGTATTCACCGGCCCAGGCCAGTTCCTCGATGCGCCCGGGGTCACGCTGGTCCGGTGCCTGGATCAAGGTGCTGAAAGCCACCCCCAAGGCTTCGGCGATCAGGTCGAGGGTGGTCAGGCTGACATTCTTCTCGCCCGCCTCGATTGCCACCAGCATGCGCCGGCTGACCCCTGAGCGCTCGGCCAACGCTGTCTGGCTCAACCCGGAAGCATGGCGCAGGCTGCGTACGTTGAGGCTTACATGTTGCAGCACCGATGCCCGATGCGAAGTATCTTTGTGCACTATATTGCTCACTGGTAGAGACTGCGCAGTATACTGCCCACTTTGCGGCGATTGTGCGCCGCCCCCTCCGAGTGCGCAAGACCATGAGCCAGGCCCGCAACACACCCACCCCCGCCGTTACCTTTCGCCTGAGCAAGGCAGAACTGGTGCTGGTGTTCATCACCATGTTGTGGGGCGGCACCTTCCTGCTGGTGCATAACGTAATGACCGTCAGCGGCCCGATGTTCTTCGTCGGCCTGCGCTTCGCTGCGGCAGCGCTGTTCGTGGGCGTGGTTTCGGCGCGGGCGTTGCCCGGGCTGACCTTCACCGAGCTCAAGGCCGGCATGCTGATAGGCGTGTCGATCATGCTCGGCTACGGCCTGCAAACCATGGGGCTGCAGACCATCAGCAGCAGCCAGTCGGCGTTCATCACTGCGTTGTACGTGCCGTTCGTGCCGCTGTTGCAGTGGCTGGTGCTGGGCCGCCGGCCTGGCCTGATGCCCAGCATCGGCATTTGCCTGGCATTCATCGGCCTGATGCTGCTGGCCGGGCCGGAAGGCGGCAGCCTGCACTTCAGCGAGGGCGAGGTGGTTACCCTGGTCAGCGCCGTCGCGATCGCCGCCGAAATCATCCTGATCAGCCGTTACGCCGGCCAGGTCGATGTGCGCCGGGTCACCGTGGTGCAACTGGCGACTGCTTCGCTGCTGGCGTTCCTGATGATCGTGCCGACCCAGGAGCGCATCCCCGACTTTTCTTGGCTGCTGCTGGCCAGCGCAATAGGCCTGGGTGCCATGAGCGCGGTGATCCAGGTGGCCATGAACTGGGCGCAGAAGTCGGTCTCGCCCACCCGCGCCACCCTCATTTATGCCGGTGAACCGGTGTGGGCCGGGATCGTCGGGCGCATCGCCGGCGAACGCCTGCCGGGCGTGGCGCTGCTCGGTGGCCTGCTGATCGTGATCGCGGTGGTAGTCAGCGAACTCAAGGTACGCCGCCCCCGCGAAACCGTCGAAGCGCAGGACGTCCAGAGTGAAGGCGAGCGCCAGACCGGTCTGTAAAGATGACAACAGCGACTATGCTTTGTAAAAAACTGTTATAAAAAAACAGCTTGTCACAGCCTGTTTGTAGGATTCTGCGACAGCTTGCGTGTTGGTGATCACTTCCCCGGCACGTATGATCTTTGCAAACTTCTCCAGAATAGGCCCCTATGTCATTGATAGTGCTATTGCTTCTGCCGTTCGTGGGCAGTTGCCTGGCAGCCGTGCTGCCGCACAACGCACGTAACGCCGAGTCCATTCTCGCCGGGCTCGTGGCCCTGGTCGGCACCGTCCAGGTAGCACTGCTGTACCCTCAAATTGCCCACGGGGGCGTGATTCGCGAAGAATTCCTCTGGCTGCCCAGCCTGGGGTTGAACCTGGTACTGCGCATGGACGGCTTTGCCTGGCTGTTCTCGTTGCTGGTGCTGGGCATCGGTACGCTGGTGTCGCTGTATGCGCGCTACTACATGTCGCCACAGGACCCGGTGCCGCGTTTCTTCGCCTTCTTCCTGGCCTTCATGGGCGCCATGCTCGGCCTGGTCATTTCCGGCAACCTGATCCAGCTGGTGTTCTTCTGGGAACTCACCAGCCTGTTCTCCTTCCTGCTGATCGGCTACTGGCACCACCGCGCAGACGCCCGGCGTGGCGCCTACATGGCGCTCATGGTGACCGGCGCAGGTGGCTTGTGCCTGCTGGTGGGTGCCCTGCTGCTCGGCCATGTGGTCGGCAGCTATGACCTGGACAAGGTCCTGGCTGCCGGCGACACCATCCGCCAGCATGCGCTGTACCCGGTGCTGCTGCCCCTGATCCTCATCGGCGCCCTCAGCAAAAGCGCACAGTTCCCCTTCCACTTCTGGCTGCCCCATGCCATGGCAGCGCCCACCCCGGTATCGGCCTATCTGCACTCTGCCACCATGGTCAAAGCCGGGGTGTTCCTGCTGGCGCGCTTCTGGCCGGTGCTGTCGGGCAGCGAAGAGTGGTTCTGGATCGTCGGCGGTGCCGGCGCCCTCACCCTGCTGCTCGGCGCCTTCGCCGCCATGTTCCAGAACGACCTCAAAGGCCTGCTGGCCTATTCAACCATCAGCCACCTGGGCCTGATTACCCTGCTGCTGGGCCTGAACAGCCCGCTGGCCGCGGTCGCGGCGGTGTTCCACATCCTCAACCACGCCACCTTCAAGGCCTCGCTGTTCATGGCCGCCGGCATCATTGACCACGAGAGCGGCACCCGTGACATCCGCCGTCTCAGCGGCCTGATCCGCCTGGTGCCCTACACCGCCACCCTGGCCATGGTGGCCAGCGCCTCCATGGCCGGCGTGCCGCTGATGAACGGTTTCCTGTCCAAGGAAATGTTCTTTGCCGAAACGGTGTTCATCAGTTCTACCGCCTGGGTCGAAGCAACGCTGCCGGTGATCGCCACACTGGCCGGTACCTTCAGCGTGGCCTATGCCCTGCGCTTTACCGTAGATGTGTTCTTCGGCCCCACTGCGCAGGACCTGCCCCACACCCCGCACGAACCACCACGCTGGATGCGTGCGCCGGTCGAACTGCTGGTACTCACCTGCCTGGTGGTGGGCATTTTCCCCGCCCAGTCGGTCGGCCCGCTGCTGGCCGCCGCAGCCCTTCCGGTAGTAGGCGGTACCCTGCCAGAGTACAGCCTGGCCATCTGGCATGGCTGGAACGCGCCGCTGATCATGAGCCTGGTGGCCATGAGCGGCGGCATCGTGCTGTACCTGCTGCTGCGCAAGCAACTGCGCCTGGGCCGCTTCCCGTACCCACCGGTGATCGAACGTTTCAATGGCAAACGCCTGTTCGAGCACGGCCAGGTGCACCTGATGTTGCTGGCCCGGCACGTCGAGCGCCTGTTCACCACCCGCCGCCTTCAGTCACAACTGTTCATGCTGGTGCTCGCCGCCTTCCTCGCCGGCCTCACGCCCATGCTCTACGGCGGGCTCAGCTGGGGCGACCGGCCCAAGATTCCGGGTTCGGGCGTGTTCGTCGCGCTGTGGCTGATCGCCATTGCCTGCGCCATCGGCGCCGCTTACCAGGCCAAGTACCACCGCCTCGCGGCACTGATCATGGTCAGTGTCTGCGGCCTGATGACCTGCATTACCTTTGTCTGGTTCTCCGCTCCCGACCTGGCCCTGACCCAGCTGGTGGTGGAGGTGGTCACCACGGTGCTGATCCTGCTGGGCCTGCGCTGGCTGCCACGGCGTATCGAAGGCGTATCGCCGCTACCGGGCAGCCTGGAACGCGCGCGCATGCGTCGCCTGCGCGACCTGCTACTGGCAGTGCTGGTGGGTGGCGGCATGGCCGTGCTGTCTTACGCCATGCTGACCCGGCCGACGCCCAACGACATTTCCTCGTTCTACCTGAGCCGGGCGCTGCCCCAAGGCGGCGGCACCAATGTGGTGAATGTCATGCTGGTCGACTTCCGTGGCTTCGATACCCTCGGTGAAATCACCGTGCTGGTGGCCGTGGCGCTGACCGTGTTCGCCCTGCTGCGGCGCTTCCGCCCGCCGAAAGAAAGCATGCAGTTGCCGGCGCAACAACGCCAGCTCGCGCCTGATGTGGTCACCGACCTGATCAACCCGCGGCATGCCACCGACACCGCCCTGGGCTTCATGATGGTGCCTGCGGTGCTGGTGCGCCTGCTGCTGCCCATCGCCCTGCTGGTGTCGATGTACCTGTTCATGCGTGGCCACAACCAGCCAGGTGGCGGTTTCGTCGCCGGCCTGGTGATGTCGGTGGCGTTCATCCTGCAGTACATGGTGGCTGGCACCCAGTGGGTAGAGGCGCAGATGAGCCTGCGCCCACTGCGCTGGATGGGTACCGGATTGCTGTGCGCCACCCTGACAGGGGTCGGTGCCATGCTGCTGGGCTACCCGTTCCTGACCACCCATACCGCCCACTTGCACCTGCCGTTGCTCGGTGATGTGCACGTGGCCAGCGCGCTGTTCTTCGATGTTGGCGTGTACACCGTGGTGGTCGGCTCGACCCTGCTGATCCTCACTGCCCTGGCGCACCAGTCTGTGCGCGCCTACCGCCCGGGCAATTCATCGAAAACCAGCCAAGCAGGAGCCGCCTGATGGAAGAAGTCATTGCAGTCGCCATCGGCGTGCTGGCCGCCTCGGGGGTGTGGCTGATCCTGCGCCCGCGGACCTACCAGGTGATCATGGGCCTGTGCCTGCTGTCGTACGGCGTGAACCTGTTCATCTTCAGCATGGGCAGCCTGTTCATCGGCAAGGAGCCGATCATCAAGGATGGCGTCACCCAGGACCTGCTGCACTACACCGACCCGTTGCCCCAGGCCCTGGTACTGACGGCCATCGTCATCAGCTTTGCCATGACCGCGCTGTTCCTGGTGGTGTTGCTGGCCTCGCGCGGCCTGACCGGCACCGACCACGTGGATGGCCGGGAGCGTGACGAATGAATGGCATGAGCCAACTGATTGTCGCGCCCATCCTGCTGCCACTGTTAACGGCAGCCGTGATGTTGTTGCTGGGGGAGAAACACCGGCATATCAAGGCCCGCCTCAACCTGCTGTCGACCTTCGCGGGCCTGGCCGTCGCGGTCAGCCTGCTGCTGTGGGTGCGCACCCAGGGCCAGGCGGAGTCGATCGGCGTCTACCTGCCGGGCAACTGGCCTGCACCGTTCGGGATCGTCCTGGTGGTGGACCACCTGTCGGCGCTGCTGCTGACCCTCACCGGGATCATCGGCTTTAGCGCCCTGTTGTTTGCCCGCGCCCGCTGGGACGGGGCCGGGGCCAGCTTCCATGCGCTGTTCCAGATTCAGCTGATGGGCCTGTACGGCGCCTTTCTCACCGCCGACCTGTTCAACCTGTTCGTATTCTTCGAGGTGCTGCTGGCAGCTTCCTATGGCTTGCTGCTACATGGCTCGGGGCGTGCACGGGTACGTGCCGGCCTCCACTACATCGCCATCAACCTGTTCGCCTCGTCGCTGTTCCTGATCGGCGCGGCAATGCTGTATGGGGTAACCGGCACCCTGAACATGGCCGACCTGGCGCTGAAGATCCCACTGGTACCGGAGGCCGACCGTGGCCTGCTGCATGCCGGTGCGGCAATCCTGGCCATGGCCTTCCTGGTCAAGGCCGGTATCTGGCCGCTGAACTTCTGGCTGGTGCCCGCCTACTCCTCGGCCAGCGCACCGGTAGCTGCGTTGTTCGCCATCATGACCAAGGTCGGCCTGTACGCCCTGCTGCGCCTGTGGACCCTGCTGTTCTCCGGGCAGGCTGGGGCCTCGGCGCATTTCGGTGGCGAATGGCTGGTGTACGGTGGCCTGGTCACCCTGGCAGTGGCAGCAGTGTCGATCCTGGCGGCACAACGCCTGGAACGCATGGCGGCGCTCAGCATCCTGGTCTCGGCCGGCACCCTGCTTGGCGCCGTCGGCTTTGCCCAATCGGCGCTGACGGGTGCGGCGCTGTTCTACCTGGTCAACTCGACCCTGGCGCTGTGCGCGCTGTTCCTGCTCGCCGAACTGGTCGAACGCTCGCGCTCGGCCAACGAAGTGCCGCTGGACGAAGAGGAAGACGCCATGCCGCCACCGCTGGAGTCGTTGCACCCACCCAAGGGCATCAACCTCGACGACGAGCAGAAGGTGGTGATCGGCCAGATCATCCCGTGGACCATGGCCTTCCTCGGCCTCAGCTTCATCGCCTGCGCCTTGCTGATCATCGGCATGCCGCCGTTGTCAGGCTTCGTCGGCAAGCTCAACCTGATCAGCGCACTGTTCAACCCGCAGGGTCTTGGCGTGGCGGCCGAGCAGCCGCTGAGTGCGGCGGGCTGGGGCTTGGTGGCGCTGCTGATCCTGTCCGGCATGGCCTCGCTGATCGCCTTCGGCCGCGTCGGCATCCAGCGCTTCTGGAAGCCCGAGGAGCGCCCGTCGCCGGTGCTGCGCCGCTATGAGTGTCTGCCCATCGTCATCCTGCTCGGCCTGTGCATCATCCTCAGCCTCAAGGCCGAGCCATTGCTGCGCTACACCCAGGACACTGCCGCCAGCCTGCAGGCCCCCGATGCCTACATTGAAGCCGTGATGGCCGCCCGGCCGATTCCTGGCCCCACCTCGCTCGACATCCAGGTGCAGCCATGAACCGACTGTTCCCCGCCCCGCTGCTATCGGTTTCGCTGTTCGGCCTGTGGCTGCTGCTGAACCTCTCGGTCAGCCCCGGCAACCTGCTGCTGGGCGCCGCACTTGGCGTGCTGGCGCCACTGCTGATGGCGCCACTGCGCCCACAGCATGCCCACGTGCGTCGACCAATGGTCATCGCCCGGCTGATAGGCCGCGTAGGCATCGATGTGATCCTGTCCAACCTGCTGGTTGCCCGTGGCGTGCTGCGTGCTGGCAAGCAACCACCACGCTCGGCGTTCGTGCACATTCCGTTGGCCCTGCACGATGCACATGGGCTGGCGGCACTGTCGATGATCACTACGGTCGTGCCCGGCACGGTCTGGTCCGAGCTGGCGCTGGACCGCAGCGTATTGCTGCTGCATGTGTTCGATCTGGACGATGAGGCGGCCTTTATCCAGCACTTCAAGGACACCTATGAACGCCCGCTGATGGAGATATTCCAATGACAGGCCTGCTCGCCAATGCTGTCCTTGCCAGCCTGTTCATCTTCGCCTTGGCCATGGGCCTGGCGCTGATCCGGCTGTTCCGTGGCCCGTCCGCCCAGGACCGGGTGCTGGCGCTGGACTATCTGTACATCCTGGCCATGCTGACCATGCTGGTGCTGGGTATCCGTTATGCCAGTGACACCTACTTCGAAGGTGCCCTGCTAATTGCGCTGTTCGGCTTCGTCGGCTCGTTTGCCCTGGCCAAGTTCCTGCTGCGCGGTGAGGTGATCGAATGACCGAAACCCTGGTACTGCCCTTCTGGCTGGAAGTGGTCACCGCCGCGCTGCTGCTGACCGGCAGCCTGTTCGCGCTGGTCGGAGCGATAGGCCTGGTGCGCCTGAAGGATTACTTCCAGCGCATGCACCCGCCAGCGCTGGCGTCGACCATTGGCGCCTGGTGCGTAGCGCTGGCTTCGATCATCTACTTCTCATGGCTCAAGGAAGCACCGGTACTGCACGCTTGGCTGATTCCTATCCTGCTGTCGATCACCGTGCCAGTGACCACGCTGCTGCTGGCCCGGGCGGCGTTGTTTCGCAAGCGCATGTCGAAAGAGCCAGTGCCTGAAGAAGTCAGCAGCGGCCGCGACCGGGGCAACTGAAGGGCCGCCGCCTCACCCTTGGCTGAGGCGCTGCAGCTCCCGCCGTACCATGGCGGCATAAGGGGGCGGACCGAGCCGGTACAACTCACCCGCCACCCAGTGCAACCAGGCGCCTTGCAGCTCCCCACGCCTGGCCAGCAAACGTTCGGCCTCGGCCACGGCATCTGCCTGGTGCTGTCGATGAAACTCGACACGCGTGACAGGCGCATCGCCACTGTCGGTCATTCACTGGCCTTGAAGGTGGTCAACTCGCCCTTGCGCCATTTGGCAACCTTGCCGGTCACCGCCTTTAGCAATTTGCCCAAGCCTTCCTGAACCTGCTGTTGCGCGGCGAAAACCAGCATCACGCCATGCCCCTCGCGCAACACGATGCCCTCACCTTCGGGTACCGAAACGAAGGCGTAATCGCCCACGCCATACACATTCAGTTTGATTTCGCGAAAGCGCATTTCCAGCTTGCCACCTTCACGGCTGGGCAACACCGCAGCGCGGAAGTGATCGCCGACTTTCAATTCAAGGCGCTGCTTGTCATCGACCACCAATGCTTCTTCGGTGTCGATTTCGGCCATGTAAAGGCCTTCGGGTGTTTGTTCGGTAACGTAGATAAAGCGGCCCTGGAACAGCTGGGCCAATTTACCGCGCAAGTCGCCTAAGGCGAACAACGCATGGGTATCAAGTGTGCTGACTGCCAATGAAGTAATCCTCAACCGGTTACAACCCGCCCTCTCCCAAGCTCGGGGAGGCACGGCCATTTCTTATCGATAGGCGAAAAGAGTAATAAAGCGATATGCGAAATGTCTGTGCCCGCTGACGATGCAGCGTGCAGGAATCTTTACTCTGGTTTGCCAGATTCGCCCTCAAACGAAGGCGTTTGGCTCATTCCCGACTTGGGAAGCGTGATGCCTGAGATCACTTACCAGAAAACGCAACCATGGGGGTGAGCCTGCAAGTAGACAAGCCCTGGCATCCATGTGCGTATTACCGTAGGACAAATATGCCCGAAAACACCGAAACCCGTCGAGAGGCAAAAAACAATTTCAGGCGGCCAGGCCTTTCTTCAGTTGCTGCTGCCAGGCAGCTTGGCATTCAAGTGCCTCTGCACGCGTGGCGAAGGCGGTGCCCCGACGCTCGCCATTGACCAGCACCACCCAACAGATGCGTTTACCCAGCGCCTGCAAGGTGGCTGGCACACCCGAACCTATCATCACAGCTACATCGACCCGGCTATTCATCATGCCCTCCGGCACTTAGTTAGCACCCTAACGATAGCGTTATGATACGCCTGCCCGCCGGGAGAAAACAGCGCTTCGCGGTACAGCACTGTTACGTTCGGGACAACAAAACCGGTATCAGCAAAAAACACAAAAAGCCCCAGGGATTGCTCCGTGGGGCTTGGCACCGCGCGCGGGTTTATACCTGGCGCTGGTGGCGGTCGAGCTGCTCGTGGCGCTCTTGCGCTTCGATGCAGTACTTGGTGGTCGGGCTGATCAGCAGGCGCTTCAGGCCAATTGGCTCACCGCTGTCATCGCACCAGCCGAAGCTCTCGTCGGAGATACGGTCCAGCGCCATTTCCAGCTGAGGCAGCAGGCGCTGGTCGCGCTCGATGGCATTGACCAGCCAGCTACGCTCTTCTTCGACCGACGCCACATCGGCAGGGTCCGACGGAGTGTCCAGGCCTTCGATGGTGGCACGGCTGAGCTCGATGCGTTCATGGGTTTCGACTTTCATCGACTGCAGCAGGCCAGTGAAGAAAGCCAGCTGGTCAGCGTTCATGTAGTCATCGGCCGACATGGCCAGCAACTGTTCCTTGGTCATCGATTTCTCTATGAAAAAATGTGCATTGGGGCGATTCGGGTGCCGCCGACGCCTTGGCATCGGCAGCGGAAATTTTCAAGCGCCAACCGGCACTCTTTCTCAGGGGGCGGCAGTCTAAGGCGCCACGTCGCGTGGAGCAACTGCAATCGGGTGCAAATTTGCTTCCCGTGCTTACAATCCGCCGGTCGGCACCCCAGCTCTGCTGCATAGCCAGTAGTGAACAGTATTTCTGGCTGCGGCCATATCGCCGGCTTTTGATCGTGATCTTGCTCTTGCTCTTGATCTTGATCTTGATCTTGATCTTGATCTTGATCTTGATCTTGATCTTGATCTTGATCTTCGCGACTTCAGGAGGCCGAACACAGGCCTTGCGAAGGGAGGTGACGGGCATGGATGCCCGTCAAGCGCTGGGCCCCAGGATGGGGCCTGCAGCGCGGTCCTCCCGGGAGCGAGGCCGGAGTGAGGGAACCCCGGAGCGCAGCGCAGGGGCCGGATGATGGGAGCGCAGCGTTTTTGGTTACTTTTTGTCGCGTTTGACAAAAAGTGACTCGCCGTAAGGGCGAAAAGGTGAGTTAGCGTCGCCATCGCAAACGGACTGTTCTCCGTTTCAAAACCGCCGCAGAAGCCCTTGATGTTTGGGGGTGGGCCTTAACACAGTGCAGACATCCATTCGCGCAGGTGGCGCTGAGTCACCTTTCCGCCCTTCCGGCGGGTTACTTTGGTCTCTACATCTTGGCCAAAGTAACCAAAGCCGTCCGCTCCCATCATCCGGCCCCTGCGCTACGCTCCGGGGTCCCCTCGCTCCGGGGTTGCTCCCGGGAGGACCGCGCTGCAGGCCCCATCCTGGGGCCCAGCGCTTGACGGGCATCCATGCCCGTCACCTCCCTTCGCAAGCCCTGCGCTCGGCCTCCTGAAGTCGCAATCTGCGTCGCCTGAACTACCGCGCGCTTAAAAGCAAAAGCAAAACCAACGGCAACGGCAACGGCAACGGCAACGGCAACGGCACGAACCGAGTCTGATCAGCGATTCTTGAACTGCGCCTCGCGCTTGGCGATGAATGCGGCCATGCCTTCTTTCTGGTCTTCGGTAGAGAACGCCGCATGGAACACCCGACGCTCAAAGCGCACGCCCTCGCTAAGGGTAACTTCGAACGCGCGATTGACGCTCTCCTTGACCATCATGCTCACCGGAATCGACTTGCTGGCAATGGTCGCCGCTACTTTCAGCGCCTCTTCCACCAACTCTGCCTGCGGCACGATGCGCGCCACCAGGCCAGCACGCTCGGCCTCTTCGGCCCCCATCAGGCGACCGGTCAGGCACAGTTCCATGGCCTTGGCCTTGCCCACCGCACGGGTGAGCCGCTGGGTGCCGCCCATGCCCGGCAGCACGCCAAGGTTGATTTCAGGTTGACCGAACTTGGCGTTGTCCGCAGCAAGGATAAAGTCACACATCATCGCCAGCTCGCAGCCGCCGCCCAAGGCGAAGCCGGATACCGCAGCAATGATCGGCTTGCGCCGGTTGGCAATGCGGTCAGCATCGCTGAACAGGTCATCGACGTAGATCTGCGGGTATTGCAGGTCGGCCATTTCCTTGATGTCGGCGCCAGCGGCAAAGGCCTTGGCCGAACCCGTAAGCACCACGCAGCCGATGTTCGGGTCACGCTCGAGCTGGTCCAGGGCCTGGTTGATCTCGCCAACAATCTGCGCGTTCAGCGCATTCAGTGCCTGCGGGCGGTTGAGGGTAATCAGCCCGACCTTGCCGTGAATGTCCAACAGGATGGTTTCGAATGCCATGCAGTCTGCTCCTTCAAAGATTGCGCGCAATGACCATGCGCTGAATGTCGCTGGTGCCTTCGTAGATCTGGCAAACCCGAACGTCGCGGTAGATCCGCTCCAGCGGGAAGTCACTCAGATAGCCATAACCGCCCAGGGTCTGCAAGGCATCCGAACAGACCTTTTCGGCCATTTCCGAGGCAAACAGCTTGGCCATGGACGCTTCCACCAGCGCCGGGCGCCCGGCGTCACGTAGTGCGGCGGCGTGCAGCACCATCTGCCGGGCCACGGCAATTTTCGTCGCCATGTCGGCCAGACGGAAGGCCACGGCCTGGTGTTCGATCAGCGCCTTGCCAAAGCTTTGCCGCTCATTGGCATAGTCCCGCGCCACTTCGAACGCCGCACGGGCCATGCCCACAGCCTGCGAGGCGATACCGATGCGCCCGCCTTCCAGGTTGGCCAGGGCAATCTTGTAGCCCTCGCCTTCTGCGCCCAGGCGGTTGGCCACCGGCACACGCACATTGTCGAAGACGATCTGGCAGGTGTCCGACGCGTGCTGGCCGAGCTTGTCCTCCACCCGCGCTACCTGGTAGCCCGGCGAATCAGTGGGCACGATAAAGGCGCTGATCCCGCGCTTGCCGGCCTCTGGATCGGTCACGGCAAACACGATCACTACCCCGGCGTTCTGCCCGGAGGTGATGAACTGCTTGCTTCCATTGAGCACATAGTGGTCACCGTCCAGGCGCGCTCGGGCCTTCAGGCTGCTGGCATCGGAGCCAGCCTGCGGTTCGGTGAGTGCAAAGGCACCCAGCATCGCGCCAGTTGCCAGGGGGGTAAGGAACTGCGCCTTCTGCTGCTCGGTGCCAAAACGCAGGATGGGTACACAGCCTACCGAGTTGTGCACGCTCATGATGGTCGAGCAGGCACCATCGCCAGCGGCGATTTCTTCCAGGGCCATGGCGTAAGCCACGTAACCGGTGTCGCTGCCGCCCCACTGTTCCGGGACCAGCATGCCGAACAGTCCCAGCCCCGCCATCTCCTCGATGGCCTCCTTGGGGAAGCGGTGTTCCTTGTCCCACTGCTCGGCAAATGGTTTCAGGCGTTCCTGGGCAAAGGCGCGTACCGCATCGGCTATCTGTTGTTGCTCGTCAGTTACCAGCATGGTTCACCTCAGTACAGGCATTCGACGGCCATGGCCGTGGCCTCGCCGCCGCCAATGCAGATGGCCGCCACGCCGCGGCGCAGGTTGTTCTGGCGAAGGGCCGAGAGCAGGGTCACCAGGATGCGTGCGCCCGAAGCGCCGATCGGGTGGCCAAGGGCGCAGGCGCCGCCGTGGATGTTGACCTTGTCGTGGGGCAGGTCAAGGTGTTTCATGGCCGCCAGGGTGACCACGGCAAAGGCCTCGTTGATCTCGAACAGGTCGACGTCGGCCAGGCTCCAGCCCGTGCGTTTCATAAGCTTGTCGATGGCGCCGATCGGCGCGGTCGGGAACAGCGCCGGGGTGTCGGCGAAGGCCGCGTGACCGTGGATGACTGCCAGTGCATCAAGGCCGCGCTTGTCGGCTTCGGAGCGACGCATCAGTACCAGCGCCGCAGCGCCGTCGGAAATCGAGCTGGAGTTGGCTGCGGTCACCGTGCCACCTTCACGGAAGGCGGGCTTGAGCTGCGGAATCTTGTCCAGGCGCGCCTTGGGCGGCTGCTCGTCATCTTTGATAACGCGCTTTTCCTTGCCCTCGGTGACTTCCACCGGCACGATCTCGGCGGCAAAACGGCCGCTGCTGATCGCGTCCTGGGCACGGGTAAGCGAGGTGATAGCGAACTGGTCCTGCGCTTCGCGGCTAAAAGCATTGGCCTGGGCGCAGTCTTCGGCAAAGGTGCCCATCAGGCGGCCTTTGTCATAGGCGTCTTCCAGGCCGTCCATGAACATGTGGTCGATGATCTTGCCGTGGCCCATGCGGTAGCCGCCACGGGCCTTGTCCAGCAAGTACGGGGCGTTGGTCATGCTTTCCATGCCCCCCGCCACCACCACGTCTGCGGTGCCGGCCAGCAGCAGGTCATGGGCCATGATCGCGGCCTGCATGCCCGAGCCACACATCTTGTTCAGGGTGGTGCAGGTGGTGTGCTTGTCCAGCCCAGCCCCCAGTGCCGCCTGGCGTGCCGGCGCCTGGCCCAGGCCAGCCGGCAGCACGCAGCCGAACAGCACTTGCTCGACACTGGCAGCATCGATGCCGGCACGTTCCACCGCACCACGAATGGCCGCACTGCCCAGTTGTGGCGCGGTCAGGCTTTTCAGGTCGCCCTGCAGGCCGCCCATGGGCGTGCGCACGGCGCTGACGATAACAATCGGATCATTGGCGAGGGTCATGTTCGCTCTCCTTACTTGGCAGCCATGCGCAGTGCACCGTCGAGGCGGATCACCTCGCCGTTGAGCATGCTGTTCTCGATGATGTGACGGGCCAGCGCAGCGTATTCCTGCGGGCGCCCCAGGCGTGGCGGGAACGGCACGCCGGCAGCCAGCGAAGCACGCACTTCCTCGGTCATGCCAGCCATCATCGGCGTTTCGAAGATGCCCGGGGCGATGGTCATCACGCGGATGCCGAAGCGTGCCAGTTCGCGCGCGGCCGGCAAGGTAAGGCTGGCAATCGCGCCCTTGGAGGCAGCGTAGGCAGCCTGGCCGATCTGGCCGTCATAGGCAGCGATGGAGGCGGTGTTGATGATCACGCCACGCTCGCCGGCCTCATCGGCAGCCCCTTCAGCCATGGCTGCAGCGGCCAGGCGCAGCAAATTGAAGCTGCCGACCAGGTTGACGTTGATAACCTTGGCGAAGCTGGCCAGGCCATGCGGACCTTGCTTGCCCAGCACTTTCTCGGCACCCACGATGCCGGCGCAATTGACCAGCCCTTGCAAGCTGCCAAAGGCGCTGACGGCTGCATCAACGGCCGCCTGGGCGGCCAGCTCGTCGCTGATGTCAGCCACGGCGAAGCGGGCGTTGTCACCCAGCTCACGGGCCTTGGCCTCGACGGCCTGGGCATTGAGGTCGACCAGCATTACCTTGGCGCCGGCCTCGACCAGCATCTGCGCAGTGGCAGCACCCAACCCGGAGGCGGCGCCGCTGACGATGAAGTGTTTATTGGCTATGTGCATGATCGGTTTCCTTTCAGACGCTGGCAGGGGTGGCCTGTTGCGCTTGTTGTTTGGCGACTTCCTGGTTGCGCAGGATGAAGCGTTGCAGCTTGCCGCTCGGGGTCTTGGGCAGCTCGCTGACGAATTCGATTTCCCTGGGGTAGGCGTGCGCGTAGAGGCGCTGGCGCACGTGCTGGCGCAAGGTTTCTTCCAGCTCGACGCTGCCCACATGGCCGTTGGCCAAAACCACGAAGGCCTTGATCAGCTCAGTACGCTCGGGGTCCGGTTTGCCAACCACCGCTGCCTCGATCACCGCCGGGTGCTCGATCAATGCACTTTCCACATCGAACGGGCCGACTCGGTAACCGGAGGTAGTGATAACGTCGTCGCTGCGGCCAACGAAACTGATGCTGCCGTCCTGGTTCAGCTCCACCGTGTCGCCGCTTAGGTAATACTTACCGACGAAGGCCTTGGTCGCCTGGCCGTGGTAGCCGGCAAACCAGCACAAGGGCGACTGCTCGCGGTCAACCGCGAGGATGCCTGGCTGGCCAGCTGGCAGTTCGTTACCTTGGGCATCCAGCACCACGATGCGATGGCCGGGGATGGCGAAGCCTGCCGAGCCCAGGTGCACCGGATGCAACAGGCCATGATGATTGCACAGCACCATGCCCAACTCGGTCTGGCCGTAGTGGTCGTGAATGGTCACGTCCAGTTCCTCGGCGAACCAGCGGATCACCTCCGGGTTGAGCGGTTCTCCGGCACTGCTGACCACGCGCAGGCGACCTTTGATCGGTGCCGAAAACGCTTTGCCCGCGGCAATCAACAAGCGATACGCCGTGGGCGAGCCAGCCAGGTTCGTGATACCCAGCTTGTCGATTACCTGGGCACAGCTTTCAACGCTGAACGGGCCATCGTAGAAGGTGGTGGCATGGCCCAGCGACAATGGGCCGGTGACGGCGTAATATAGGCCGTAGGCCCAGCCCGGGTCGGCCAGGTTCCAAAAGTTGTCCTCGGGGCGCAGGTCGATGGCATCACGCATGTAACCCTGGAACGCGACAATGGCACGCAATGGCACTTCCAGGGGTTTCGCCGGGCCGGTGGTGCCGGAGGTGAACATCAGCAGAAACGGGTCGTTGCCCGAGCGCATGACCGGTTCACATACCGGTGAGGCAGCATCCAGGCATTGCTGAAAATCCAGCTCGCCACTGCGGGCCTTGACCGTGATGATCGATGGGCAGGCCTGCACCTCGTCCAGCTTGGCACGGTTGTGGCTGTCGGTGACGATAACGCGGGCGTGGGACTGTTCAAGGCGGTGTTCGATGGCCTTGGGGCCGAACGCGGTGAACAGCGGCTGGTACACCGCACCGAGACGCCAGGTGGCGAGAATGGTGACCAGCAACTCGGGAGTACGCGGCATCAGGCCCGCCACCCGGTCCCCTGCACCCACGCCCTGCGCCTTGAGCACATTGGCAAAGCGGGCCGCCTGTGCCTTGAGCTGATCAAAACTGTAGCGTGCGCTGTTGCCATCGCGGTCTTCGTGGATCAGCGCCAGCTTGCCGTCACCGGCATGGCGGTCACAGCATTCGACACAGGCATTGAGGGCTTCGAGGTGGCCATGCAGCGCCGCGCTAGCGGCCTGGGCAGGGTCGAACGCTCGAGCGGCCTCGGCGTAATCACGCATCGTCGGACTCCTGGTTTATTGTTTTTGGAGTTGAACCATAAGTCCGATGATGTTCGCGCCGCTCAACCGCGGCGGCAATGGCCAAAGTTGTCAATCTGGATGACCGGTTTGGCCGCTGTCGGCCTCAGGCCTGGCCGCGCTCCTTGCTATATAACAGTTGGTGAGTCAGGCGCACCAACAGGGCTCGCTCGTCCTGGTCGCGTTCGATGACCAGGTCGTCAAGGCGCTGGGTGACTTCAGCGGGAGTAAGTTCAGCACGTTGCTGCTCTAAAAGCTGTACGCGGTCCCAATAGACACGCTCCAGGTTGGTGAAGTACTCGCTGCTCCGTTCGCGCAGGTAACGCTGCCAGAACTCCCGCTGTGCAAGACTACGCGAGACGTTGAGCAATGTTTCAGCATCCTTGACTTGACGCAACGCCTGCGCAATCGCTGCATCGCTAACCCCCGCCGTTTCGCTGGCATCCATGGTCTGCGGCTGGAAGGGCAACTGCAGTACCTCGTGCAGCTTGACTCGGAAATACAGGTTGATCGTGTCGATGGTATCGTCGTCAACAAACTGCCCCTGGGCTGCGCGTCGGGCTGTTTCGGCAGTGGCACGTCGTTCGACTTGCTCCAGGCGGAACAACCCCCGCCCAAGATTGAGCAATTGATTACCGCGATCAGGTGAGGTGTTGTTTTCAGCCTGGGCAATCGCTGCCTGCTTTAGCAAATCGCTGAAGCGGCGAACGACGCGGTTGATCGAGCCGAACGGGGGGCGCAACTCGGCGAACACTTCCAAACGCAAAGCCGTATTGCTGCACAAGGCATCCAACAGCGTCCACAGGTTGCCCCGCAAGTTCTCGCTGGCGTTGACATAGTCGGTAGTGCGTTCCAACTGCTCAACCAGCGCAAACAAACCGACGCTGTCAGGCATGCCTGCCAATTCATCCCACTGCCGCCCTCGCGCCTCCAAAGTGCTGGCCTCGCTACCACCCACCCAAAGCGAACGTGCCCGTTGCAGCCCTTTCAACGACGGCGAAGGCATTACACCCTCTTCCAGAATGACATCGAAGGCATACAGGCGCTGCACGTCATACGTGCTCAGGGGGTTGCCCATCACCACGAATATGTGTCGAAAGTACTGCGGCATCCTCAGCACAACTTCCGGTATTACCTTCAGGTGATTACCACTCAGGTTCACTTTTTCAAGCGAGTTGCAGTGTTCGAGGCCACTCGGCCAGACACCCAGCCGGCAATGCTGCAAATCCAGCTCACGCAAATGAGACAGCTGGTTGTAGGGCACAGGATATTGCCCCAATGGGTTGTAACTCAGGTCTACCGCTTCCAGCCGTGGGAGGCGGTTGATGGCGCTGATGGAGCTGATGTTCAAATGAATGTTGTTACGCGCCAGGCGTAAGGTGCGCAGTTCGATAAGGTAGGCGATACCTATCGGTACTGCAGATAGCTGGTTACCGACGAGGTTCACCTCGGTCAGGGCCGTAAGGCCGTGGAGGAAGTCCACCGGTACAACGGTGACCGCGGTGTCGTTGATGACTAATGAAACGAGGCGAGGGAAGTCCACCGACAACGGCAATGACGGGAGTGTCGTGATGCTTGGCCCCTCCAGCCTGAGGCGCTGCCCAATGGTGTTTCCTTCGCTGTCGTAAACCTGTTCGCCCTGGAAACGCCAAGCCCTGCGAATGCTGTCAGCGACGACCTTTCGGCACGTTTGGCGGGCCTCGTTCAATTCGCTGCCATACCATTGGTTGAGTGCCCGATCCAATCGGTTGTAGCTATCCTCCAGATCAAGCAGGTGCTGGAATGCCTGATCACCGAAGCCTTGCAGCCGTACAGCCTCTTGCTCGAGCTCGACGTCACCGAGCCCTCGGTACAGTACCCCCAGGCGGGCGCGCAACAGCTGCTGCAGGCCGGTACCGGCTTCGCCGCGGCCGCTCAGCAGATAGCCGACCCTGCCATTGGTCAAACGCTGGCCCGGGTTGAACCACGGGGCTTGCTCACGCCATCCGAGCAGGTGCAGGCGGGCGGTGCGCGTGTCGGGCACCAAGGCCTGGAGCTTGGCACGCAATAGCGCGGCAGGCTGCTCAGCGGGCAACCCCATTCGGCCAAGCTGTTCGGGCGTCAGCAGAGCGGCAAGGGCCTGAAAGATCGTGCCTGGTTCGGCGACTTCCGCGGAATGTTCGTAGCCCTGCCCATCGAACAAGCGAAAACGCCCGTGGACATGGACCATTGACACGGTTTCACCTTCGGTCGACATGGCCGACAACCGGGTCAGCAAACGACCGTAGGGCGAGCCGTCGCGTAACTCCACTCCGAGCTGCGAAGGCCAGTTGGGCAGCCTCGACAGCAGGTTGATCACCAGTTCCCCGGCCTCGTCTGTGTAAGCACTGCTTAGAAACACGCCCTGCACTGCCCGGTCCAGCCGCGCCACCTGCGACAAGAAGCGCGCCTTGGTCGCCATCTTCACAGACAGCCTGCCGAGCCTGGAAAGCTTGGCCTGGGCGTTATCGGCTTCGGCCACGACCTCTGCGACATAGGCGTCAGGCAAGTGGGGGAAGTCACGCTTGACCAACCTGGCTACGGGGTCATCCGGCAGCCTGACCCGGGTCAGATGCTGCAGCAGAGGCCCCTCCAGCTGGGGTTGCTGCTGCAGTAAAGCGGCTTTGAGGGCGGCCGGATCCAAGCCCGTCATTCCAGGCCGGGCCAGGCACCACGCCTGGATCTCGGCATCCCCCCCCACCACCGATGCATCGCCAAGCGATGTGAAGAACGCCTCGATACGGGTGTTGGCATCGAAACGCCGCAAGGTCTCGCGCAGGGTAACCGGCAGCGGGCGGTTCTCAATTATCAGGCCGCGGAGTATGTCCTTGTTCATGCCCGCCATGTGTACGATCTGCTGTGCATGTTCGGTGCTCAGCAGTGCCTGGAACGGCCACAACGTATCGAGCATGCGGGCGCTGTCATCCCAAGTCTGCGGGCGCGCCGACCGTACATGCCAACTGCGCTCTCCATTGAACTCCACGACCGGTCCAAAGGTTTCATCACCGCGTGGATGACGCAGCCGCCACGGCCCCTCCGCCTGCGGGCGATGAACCTCATGGTAGCGATCACCACTGCGCATCCAGCGGCGTGTACCGCTGCCATACAAGCCATCATCTGCCAGGGTGCGTTCATCGGGCGTCGACTCGTAGACCGTGAGGTCGCTGGACCATAACCTTTGCTGGCCGTTGTCCAGCCTCACCGGCTCAAGGCCATCGACAAAGCGGCTGCGTACGAAATGGCCGGTGGCGCCGATCACCGCACCCGTCACCGCAACCTGGGCCAAGGTCTCAGCCACACCAAGCAGGTGCTCCAGCGCTTCATGCTGGTGGCCGTACGCCCAGTCCGTCACACCCTCGTAGACCCCGGAAACGGTTTGTACCAGCATTCGCCCCAGCAACAACTCACCCACCACAGGGACAAACATGCCGGCCAGATTGGCCACGTCCCAGCCCAGCGACTTCCAGCTTGCCTGGCGCTGTTTGGCCGCCCGCGCATCAGCTTGTGCCAGCGGCACCAATAGCAAGCTGGCGTCGCTTTTTATCCGTTTTACTTGCTGCTCGACCAGCCGTACAAACACGTCACCCTGGCCAGTCGTGCCATCCATCTGCAGGTCAGGCTCTGGGTCTTTGAGACGTGTCTGAAGCAGCTGGACGAAGTCCTGACGGTCCTCAAGCGCAATCAACTGGATAAAGTAACTCTGGTATTCAGGTGCATTCAGCCGCTTGACCATGGCCTGATGCATCTGACCCAGCGTGAGGAAGTGATGCAGGGCCTGCGACGGGTCGCTGGGAAGATAGAGGACCCAGCCACTTGCCTCGCCAGCGGCGTCACGCAACGGGATCACCAGGGCATCTGCCACAGGCTTGCCGAGCATGGTCAACAACCCTGGGTAACCTTGCAGGTGCAGGCCCTCACTTTGCTTGGCATCCGCCACCTCGGCCAGCGCCTCACACACCTGCTCGTTCAGTTCACCCTGGATCACTGCCAGCTCAGCAGCCAGCCGGAGCCCCGCCCGCTTCTCCGCGACAAGCAGCTTGCACGTTTGAGCGTTGAAGGTTTGATCAATCAGGGTTTGATACAACCTGCCAGTGTCCAGGTCCCTGCACGCTTTGACAAAGGCATCGTCGACGCGATAGAGCACCTTGCGCCCGCCGTTGACGACAAACTCACCGCGTAGCGGCGTGGCGCCGCTGGGAAAGTTCTGCATGAGACGCAGCAGCGCGGATTGGCGCACCTCGATCGTCCCCAGGGAAAAACCGAGAAAGCCGTCGCTAACCACCCCGCCCTCGGGTTCAAGCCATTCAAGCTCGTTCAGTTTGCTGCCCGCGGGCAGCCGGCCCTTGAGCAACGTGCCAAGCTTGTCCAGGGCGAAGGTTTGCAGCGGGACAAGCCCCCGAGTGGCTGCGCGTACGTTGTCCTGCCCGGCCTTGTGTTCCTTGAACAGGTTGCGCAGGCGTTTGATTTGTTGCGGGGTCGCTGCACGTAACCATTCGGGCAGCAGCTTGCCGATGAAGGCATCGGTTGCGCTGGCGCGCGTTGGGGTCTGGGCAGTAGGGGTTTCGGGGGGGTTGGCCATGATTGGGGGCGATCTTTGTTGACATGGGGAACACCCACTCTGTCAGCTGATACGCGCCGTCATCAGGGGGAACCTCAGCCACCGGCCCCAGGGTCTGCATGAACCGCCTCGAGAGGAAGGGCTGGCGAGGCGTTTTTCAGCGCAGCTTCATCCCGTATCAAGGCTTTTCCTGTGCGGGCGCTTGTCGCCCCAGTACCAGGCTTCGGTAATGCCCCGGATTGCAACCGAACCACTTGCGAAAAGCCTTGTAGAACGAACTGCTGTCGGCAAAGCCCAACCGCTCGGCGATCTCGCCAAGGCCCACGGCGGGGTCGGACAACCAGGCAATGGCCTGCTCGCGGCGTACGCTGTCCTTGAGCCCTTGGTAGGTTTGCCCCTCCTCCACCAGGCGCCGGCGCAAGGTTGAAAGAGAGATGCACAACCCGCCAGCCACGGCTTCGGCATCCGGCAAGCCGGCCGGGTCCATGCGCCGCAACTGATCACGGATGCGCCGCGCCAGGCTGGCGGGGTCACGGTATTTCACCAGGATATTATCCGGCGCACCGGCGAGAAACCGCTGCAACTCCTCTTCGCTGCGCTTTAGCGGCAGTTCCAGGCAATCAGCCGCGATGATCATGCGCGTACGCGGGCGCTCAAAGCAGAGGTTTTCCGAAAACATCACCCGATAGTCGTCACAGAACGGCGGCTCGGCACAGCGCAGGTCAATGGCCAGGATAGGGATGCGCCGCCCGGCCAGCCAGCAGGCCACCCCATGCACGATCATCCAGAACGTGAAATAGGTGAATGCGCGGCGCGGTTCGTCACGCGGTTCGTTGATGACAATCTCAGCCAGGCCTTCCTGGCGCACCAGGCTGGGTTGCATGTCTTCGAGCATCAGCGACAGGAACGCCAGCGCGGTTTCCAGGCCGGCGCCCAAGGTCGGTTGACCCATGCTGGCACGGCACATGAACGCCAGGCTGCCGCTGCGCAGGCCGCGCGGATCCATCGCGAAGAACTCGTCGTTGCAGCGCCGTGCCAGCAAGCGCCACAGTCGAGCATAGGCCTCGGCACTGACCCGCGCCTCTGGCAGGTGCAATTGTTCAACGGCAATGCCTGCCCGGGCCAGCAAGCCGCTATCGGGCTCACCGGCGGGGCAGGTCTGCAACAGCGCTTCGCGCACCAGTTGCATCGAAATGGTATCTTTGTCGCTCATCGACGGTCCTGTCGGCTGGTTGCCGGCCATCTTAGGCTGCCACGCTGAAAACAGCCATCACAGCCCCGCCGCCAGCCCCAGGAATGCCTGGATAAGGCGCAATTCTCGACGACGCTCCAGACAACCAATCAAGTGTTGGTTGATCAGGCCCTCGCCAGATAATGGTCGTGCGACCACCCGTGGGTCATTGGCCACTTCAGTGGATGAAACAACGCCAATACCCAACTCCGAGGCCACCGCCTCGGTCACCGCCTCACGGCTGTCCAGCTCCAGTAATACACGCGGTTGCACACCCGCTTTGATACAGGCCTTGTCGAAGGTACGCCGGGTGGTGGAGCTGGGTTCGCGCAGCACCATGATCTGCTGGTGCAACTCGGCCAACGGCAAGTCTTCCCCATCGTTCGCCCAGGCATGCCCCGCCGGCAACAAGGCACACAGGCGAGACTCACAAAGACTTTGCAAATGCAGCCCCTTGCGCGGCTCGATCTCGGTCAGCACAGCCACGTCGGCATGCTCGCTAAGCAACGCAGCCAGGGTTTCCTGGGCATTGCCCAGGCGCAGGTTGACGGTGATGCCCGGGTAGCGCTCGCGCAACAGCGCCAGCATCGGCATCACCCGGTGCGGGCCATCGGCTGCCACCTCCAGGCGCCCGGTCAGCAACTGGCGATTGGCTTCAAGCATGGCCTGCGCTTCTTCGGCCAGGCCAAACATGGCGCGGGTGATGGCCGCCAGGCGGATGCCTTCTTCGGTCAACTCCACACGCCGTGCGGTGCGCCGCAGCAAGGTGATCTGGTAGTGCTCCTCCAGTGCCTTGACGTGCCCGGTCACCGCCGGCTGGCTGATGAACAGGCGCTCGGCAGCACGCGTAAAACTGCCCTCTCGGGCCACCGCGTCGAAGGCACGTAGCTGGAACAGGTTCATATTTATCGGCCTGACTTATAGCTGGGATAACAACAAACAATTTGATTGATGACAGCCCGAATTGCAACCTAGGCCCCGTAGTTTCACTCCACCGCTTGTGAGGAAAACGGAATGAGCAACGCCCCTATCTTGCTGACCCCCGGTCCCCTGACCACATCAATCCGCACCCGCCAAGCCATGCTGGTGGACTGGGGCTCCTGGGACCGTGACTTCAACCAGCTGACTGCCAGCGTCTGCGAGCAACTGCTGGCGATCATCGGCGGCAGCGCCAGCCACCACTGCGTGCCCCTGCAAGGCAGCGGCACCTTTGCCGTGGAAGCGGCCATCGGCACCCTGGTGCCACGCGACGGCAAGGTCCTGGTGCTGATCAATGGCGCTTATGGCCAGCGCCTGGCAAAGATCTGCAAAGTGCTGGGCCGCACCTACAGCACCTTCGAAACCGCCGAAGACCAGCCCACCACTGCCGCTGATGTCGACAGGCTGCTGGCTGCCGACCCGGCCGTGACCCACGTGGCACTGATCCACTGCGAAACCAGCACCGGCATCCTCAACCCGCTGCCCGAAATCGCCCAGGTGATCAAACGCCACGGCAAGCGCCTGATCATCGATGCCATGAGCTCGTTCGGCGCGCTGCCGATCGATGCCCGCGAAATCCCCTTCGAAGCGCTGATCGCCGCCTCCGGCAAGTGCCTGGAAGGCGTACCCGGCATGGGCTTCGTCTTCGCCGAAAAAACCGCCCTGGCTGCCGCCGAGGGCAATGCCCACTCGCTGGCCATGGACCTGTACGACCAGCACACCTACATGGCCAAGACCGGCCAGTGGCGCTTCACCCCGCCCACCCATGTGGTCGCGGCCCTGCACGAAGCACTGCAGCAATACAACGAAGAAGGCGGCCTGCCTGCACGCCACCAACGCTATGCCGACAACTGCAAGACCCTGCTCGACGGCATGGCCGCCATCGGGCTGCGCAGCTTCCTGCCAGCTGACATCCAGGCGCCGATCATCGTCACCTTCCACGCACCAAACGATCCCCGCTACCAGTTCAAGGACTTTTACGAGCGGGTCAAGGCCAAGGGCTTCATCCTCTACCCGGGCAAGCTGACCCAGGTCGAAACCTTCCGCGTCGGCTGCATTGGCGTGGTCGGTGCCGATGGCATGCAGGCCGCCGTGAATGCCGTGGCCGAAGTACTGCGGGAAATGGAAGTGCTGGACATCTGACCCTTTGCCCACCCGAATTCAGGAATTAGCGCACATGAACTACAGCAACCCCACCCAGCTGCAAGCCGCCATCCTCGACTGGGCCGGCACCGTGGTCGACTTCGGCTCTTTCGCCCCCACCCAGATCTTTGTCGAGGCCTTTGCCGAGTTCGACGTGCAAGTGTCCATCGAGGAAGCCCGTGGCCCGATGGGCATGGGCAAATGGGACCACATCCGCACCCTGTGCGACGTGCCGGAAATTGCCGAACGCTACCGCAAGGTGTTCGGCCGCACGCCGACCGACGACGACGTCACCGCCATCTACAACCGCTTCATGCCGCTGCAGATAGAGAAGATCGCCGTGCACTCGGCACTGATCCCCGGTGCGCTGGACACCCTTACCCGGCTGCGCCAGGACGGCCTGAAAATCGGCTCGTGCTCGGGGTATCCGAAGGTAGTGATGGACAAGGTGGTGGAACTGGCGGCGCAGAACGGCTACGTGGCCGACCACGTGGTGGCCACCGACGAAACCCCTAACGGCCGACCATGGCCAGCCCAGGCCCTGGCCAACGTGATTGCACTGGGTATTGACGATGTGGCGGCCTGCGTGAAGGTCGACGACACCGTGCCTGGCATTCTCGAAGGCCGCCGTGCCGGCATGTGGACCGTGGCACTGGTGTGCTCGGGCAACGCGCTGGGGCTGACCTGGGAAGGCTTCCGGGCGCTGAGCGCCGAGCAGCTGGAAAGCGAGCGTCAGCGCATCCATGCGCTGTTCGCCGGCTCGCGCCCGCACTACCTGATCGACACCATCAACGAACTGCCCCAAGTGATTGCGGACATCAACCGACGCCTGGCCAAAGGCGAGATGCCACAAGCCTTCTGAAGCCATGCACCTTCTCTGTGGGAGCGGCCTTGTGTCGCGATCGGGCTGCGCAGCAGCCCCAGCGATCCAGACCTTTTTTGGCTGAATCCGAGGGGCCGCTCCCACAAAAGGCTGCTAAGCCGGCCGAATCGAGAAGGTAACCTGGGTCGCTTTTCAGCCTGGATCTGTACATTGAGTTGCCGGTGCAAGTTCCCAAAAATGGGCCATCCCTGTCCTGAGATGCCCAGCCCCCAATGAGCACACACACCCGCACCAGCCGCCTTACCGTCCCGCAACTGGTAGCCATGAAAGGCCGGCAAAAGATCGTTTCGCTCACCGCCTACTCAAGCTCCATTGCCCGGGTGATCGACCCGCTGGTCGACTTCATCCTGGTCGGCGATTCCACGGCCATGGTCGGCTACGGCCGCCCGTCCACCCTGGGCATGCGCCTGGACGAGACCATCGCCCACACCCGCGCCGTGGTCGACAGCACCCGTCTGGCCTGCGTGGTCGCCGACATGCCGTTTGGCAGCTACCAGGAATCCCACGAACAAGCCTTTCGCAACTGCGCCCAGGTATTGGCCCGCACCGGCTGCGATGCGCTCAAGCTGGAGGCCAACCAGGCGTTGGCGAGCACCGTCGAATTCCTGGTCGCACGGGGTATTCCGATCATGGCGCACATCGGCTTGATGCCGCAGTTCGTCAATGCCATGGGCGGCTACAAGGCTCAGGGGCTGACCCCTGACAGCGCTGCAGCCCTGCGCGCCGATGCGCAGGCGAACCTGCACGCGGGTGCTTTCAGCCTGCTGCTCGAAGGCGTGGCGGAGCCCGTGGCCCACGCCATCACCCAGGCCAGCGATAAACCGACCATTGGCATTGGCGCCTCACCCGCGTGCGATGGCCAGGTGCTGGTCACCGAAGACCTGCTGGGGCTGGGGGGTGACCACGTGCCACGCTTCGTCAAGCAGTATGCCGACGTCGGCCAGGTGATCCGCGAGGCCTGCACGCGCTATGCAGACGAAGTGCGCGACGGGGCGTTCCCTGGCTTGCACCACTGCTACGGGGTTTGAGCTTCGGCCTGAATCGCCTCGACAAGGCATTGCAGCGCGGAGGCAATATTCTTGCTCCAGTCCACTGTGCAGCACAGCCGCAGGTGGCTGCGCCATAGGCCACACTGGCTGAAGAGCTCCCCGGGGGCGATGACGATGCGCTGCGCCAGCAACCGCTCGAAGACCCGGCCCATATCCACTGGCCGGGTCGCCTGCAACCACAGGCTGGCCCCGCCTTGGGGCTCGGTGATGCGCAGGCAGCCCTGGCCGTAGACGTCCAGTAGCGCCTTCATCTGCTGCAGGCGTTGGCGCAGCATAGGCCGCAAGCGCTTGACATGCAGCTCGACCCGGCGCGAGGTGAACAGCTTGGCGATGGCCTTTTGGCGAATCGGTGACAAGCGAAAAGCACGTTCGAGAAACAGCTGCTGCAACCGCTCGTTATGCTGCCGGCAAAGCAGGTAGCCAAAGGGCGCCTCTGCGCCGATCAGCTTGTCCAAGGTCGAAAACACCAGCAGCCGGTCAGGGTCGGCGAAGTCCCGGTAGAGCGGCGCTGACGCGTGGAAACACAACTCGCCGTAGCCATCGTTCTCGAACAACCATACAGCGTGCTCAGCCAGCCAGTGACAAATCTGCTGCTTGTCCGCTGCGGGCATCAAACCGCCTTGCGGCACGTTGGCCGCTGACGACAGCACTGCCAGGCGCACAGGCTGATCGCACATCAGTCGGTGGAACTGCTGCAGATCGAAACGCCCGTCATCACCCAATGGCACTTCGATGATGGTCATGCGTGCACCCTGCAACTGCCTTAGCACCGCCCAGTTGCAGGGCGACTCCACCAGCGCCACCTGGCCCTCCAGGTCGAGGGCGCGTAACGACAATTCGAGGATGCTGCGCAGGTCCGCGCCGATAAACACCTGATCGGCGCTCCAGTAATGCTGCGCCGAGCGGGTGTAGCGGTCGGCCAGCACGCTGCGCAACTCAGGCTCACCGAACGGCTGGAACAACGGTGCCAACGAGTGCGGGTATTGGCGCGCCAGTTCGCGCTCGATCATCATCAGCGGCTGTTGCAGCGACAGCAACATGGCCGGCGCATCACTGCCCAGGGCCAGCATACCCGGCTGACGGGCACTGGCGAACACCGTGTCGAGCAGGCTCGGTGAGTGATGGCCACGCATGGCGGGCGCGCGGGTTCGGCTGAAGTAGCCCTGCTTGGGGCGCGCATACACCCGCCCTTCGTCTTCCAGCAGCGCATAGGCGTACTTGGTACTGGATACCGAAACACTCAGGCGCTGGGCCAACTCGCGCAGCGACGGCAAGCGCTGCTCCACATCGCAGGGCGCTGCCTCGATCCTGTCGAGCAAGTAGCGGTAGACCGCCTGGTAGGTGTAGCTGGGCTTGTCGATCTGGCTGTTGTCCATGGCGGCGACTGTGACGGCATTGAACCCAACCCTGGCGCGTTGGTAAACCCCTACTGTGGCAATTGCACCTGCGGCTTGGTCGCGGCAAAGATCGCCCAGCTGGACACGAACAGCGCCGCGATCAATGGCCCGATCACGAAGCCGTTGAGCCCGAATACTGCCAGCCCACCCAGCGTCGACACCAGAATCAGGTAGTCCGGCATGCGCGTATCCTTGCCCACCAGAATCGGCCGCAGCACGTTATCCACCAGGCCAATCACCAGCACCCCGAACGCGGTCAGGATAATCCCCGGCAGTATTGCCCCGGTCAGCAGGAAATACGCGGCCACCGGCGCCCAGACGATGCCCGCACCCACCGCTGGCAGCAGCGACAGGAACGCCATCAGCACCGCCCACACCAGTGCGCTGGGAATATCCAGCACCCAGAAAATGAACCCGCCCAGCGCCCCTTGGGTAATGGCCACCAATACGTTGCCTTTTACCGTGGCCCGCACCACACGGTTGAACTTCAGCTGCAAACGGCGTTTCTGGTGCTCGGGCAGCGGCACGGCCTGCCTCACCCGGCGGGCCACTTCCGGGCCATCGCGCAGAAAGAAGAACAGCAGGTACATCATGATGCCAAAGCTGACCACGAACTCGAACGTGCCTTGGCCAAAGCTGAATGCCTGGCTGGCCAATACCTGGCTACCTTGGGTTGCCCACTTGGTGATCTTGTCACGCAACCCGTCGAGGTTGCCCATGCCCATGTTGTCCAGGCCATGCTGGGCGAATGCCGGGAGCAGGTCCTTGCCGTGCTCGACGTAACCGGCAATGTCCAGTTGCCCGCTTTCGATGCGCTGGTACAGCGTGGCGCCCTCCTGGACCAACAGCGCGCTGGTGATGATCACCGGCAGGATCGCCACCAGCAGGCACACCAGCGTGGTCGTGGCCGCAGCCAGGTTGCGTCGCCGCCCGAAGCGGATCAGCAGGTGGCGCTGCAGCGGGGCGAACAGGATGCCGAGGATCACCGCCCAGAAGATTGCGCCATAGTACGGCAACAGGATCCAGAAGAAGGCAATGGTCACCAGCGCCAGGAGTACTGCCAGGGCTTTGTTCTGTAGCGCGGTTTCGTTCATTGCAGTTCCTCTCATGGCTTGTGAGAGATTAGTGCATGGCACTCGGGCAAAAGTGCCGCGCTCACTTGACGCAAATCAATACGCGCCTTGTCCATCGCCCCTAGCATCCCGGCCTTTTTGCCCCGGTGCGCACATGAACCCTACCGCCAAGCCCGAACTGCTCGCTCCTGCCGGCACCCTCAAGACCATGCGCTACGCCTTTGCCTACGGCGCCGACGCAGTCTACGCCGGCCAGCCGCGCTACAGCTTGCGGGTGCGCAACAACGAATTCGACCACGCCAACCTGGCGCTGGGTATCCAGGAGGCGCATGCCCTGGGCAAGCGCTTCTACGTAGTGGTCAACATCGCCCCGCACAACGCCAAGCTCAAGACCTTTCTCAAGGACCTGGCACCGGTCATCGACATGGCGCCGGACGCGCTGATCATGTCCGACCCCGGCCTGATCATGCTGGTGCGCCAGCACTTCCCGCAGATGCCGGTGCACTTGTCGGTGCAGGCCAACACAGTCAACTGGGCGAGCGTGCAGTTCTGGCAGCAAATGGGCTTGAACCGGGTGATCCTGTCACGCGAGCTGTCCCTGGAAGAGATCGAGGAAATCCGCCAGCAGGTGCCGGGCATGGAGCTGGAGGTGTTCGTCCACGGCGCGCTGTGCATGGCCTATTCCGGCCGTTGCCTGCTGTCGGGCTACCTCAACAAGCGTGACGCCAATCAGGGCACCTGCACCAACGCCTGCCGCTGGAAGTACGACGCCACGCCGGCCACCGAGAACGCCACCGGCGACATCGTGCGCGAAGTGCAGCCCACCCTTGGCCTGGGCGCCCCTACCGAGCAGGTTTTCCTGCTGCAGGAAAGCAACCGCCCCGGCACCGAAATGCCGGCGTTCGAAGATGAACACGGTACCTACATCATGAACGCCAAGGACCTGCGCGCCATCCAGCACGTCGAGCGCCTGGCCGGCATGGGCGTGCATTCGCTGAAGATCGAAGGCCGCACCAAGTCGCACTTCTACTGTGCCCGTGCCGTACAGTCGTACCGCCAGGCGATCGACGACGCCGTGGCCGGGCGGCCGTTCGACCGCGCCTTGATGGGCAACCTCGAATCCCTCGCGCAACGCGGCTACACCGAAGGCTTCCTGCGCCGCCACGTGCACGATGAATACCAGAACTACCAACGCGGCAACTCGGTCTCGGAGCGCCAGCAGTTCGTCGGTGAACTGACCGGCGTGCGTGTCGAAGGCCTGGCCGAGGTCAAGGTGAAGAACCGCTTTGCCGTAGGTGACCACCTGGAGCTGATGACCCCGCGTGGCAATTACCACTTCGACCTGCACCGCCTGTGCAACCGCCAGCAGCAGGCCATCGACGTGGCACCAGGCGACGGCCATGTGGTGTACCTGCCCATTCCGGAGCAGGTCGCACTTGACTACGCCCTGCTGATGCGCGACCTGCGCGCCGACGAGGTGGCAAGCTGACAATGCTGTAATGTGCGCCTCAGCTGCCTGACAGGCGCCTGCAGCGAACATCGTGGCTCCCCCGCATGAGGCCACGCCATGTTGCGCACCCCCACCCGCCGTACCTTCGTCAAAGGCCTGGGCGCCGCCACCACACTGGCGGGCCTGGGGCTGTGGCGCCCGCTGGCCCAGGCCGCCGAAGGCCAGGACCTGGCCGGCCAGCACTTCGAGCTGTTCATCGGCCAGACCCCGGTCAACATCACCGGCCGCCCGCGCACCGCACTGACCATCAACAACAGCCTGCCCGGCCCGGTGCTGCGGTGGCGCGAAGGCGACACCGTGACCCTGCGCGTGCGTAACCGGCTGGCACAGGACACCTCGATCCACTGGCACGGCATCATCCTGCCCGCCAACATGGACGGCGTACCTGGCCTGAGCTTCGCCGGCATTGAACCCGGCGGGGTCTACCTGTACCGGTTCACCTTGCGCCAAAGTGGAACTTACTGGTACCACAGCCATTCAGGGTTGCAGGAACAGGCCGGAGTATACGGGGCCATCGTGATCGAGCCGCGCGAACCCGAACCGCACCACTACCAGCGCGACCACGTGCTGCTGTTCAGCGACTGGTCGGACCAGGCGCCGGAACAGCTGATGTCCACCCTGAAGAAACAGTCCGACGCGTACAACTACCACAAGCGCACGGTCGGCGATTTCATCGATGACTTGGCCGACAACGGCTGGAGCCCCACCGTCGCCGAGCGCACGGCATGGGCGCGCATGCGCATGAGCCCTACCGACCTCGCCGACATCAGCGCCGCCACCTATACCTACCTACTCAATGGCCAGCCGCCGGAGGGCAACTTCACCTGCCTGTGCCAACCGGGCGAAACCGTGCGCCTGCGGCTGATCAACGCCTCGGCCATGACCTATTTCGATTTCCGTATCCCCGGGCTGAAGCTGACGGTGATCGCCGCCGACGGCTTGCCGGTGACGCCGGTGAGCGTGGATGAGCTGCGCATTGCCGTGGCCGAAACCTATGACGTGCTGGTGACCGTGGGCGACCAACCTGCCTACACCCTGTTCGCCCAGAGCATGGACCGTACCGGCTTCGCCCGCGGCACCCTGGCCCGCGCCACCGGGCTGCAGGCCCCGGTGCCTGCCCCCGACCCGCGCCCGGTGCTGAGCATGGACGACATGGGCCACGGCGGCATGGGCGCCATGGCGGGCATGGATCACAGCGACATGACCGGCATGGATCACAGCAACATGGCCGGCATGGACCACACGGCCATGTCAGCGATGCAACAACACCCGGCCAGTGAAACCGGCAACCCGTTGGTGGACATGCAGACCATGGCCCCGCGCGCCAACCTGGCCGACCCTGGCATAGGCCTGCGCAACAATGGCCGCCGCGTGCTGACCTACGCCGACCTCCGCAGCCCCTACCCCGACCCGGACGGCCGCACGCCATCCCGCGACATCGAGCTGCACCTGACCGGCCACATGGAGCGCTTCGCCTGGTCGTTCGACGGCGTCAAGTTCAGCGATGCCGAGCCGTTGCGTTTGGCCTACGGCGAGCGGGTGCGCATCACCCTCGTCAACGACACCATGATGACCCACCCCATCCACCTGCACGGCATGTGGAGCGACCTGGAAGACGAGCACGGCCAGTTTCTGGTGCGCAAGCACACCGTCGACATCCCGCCCGGCAGCCGACGTTCCTACCGGGTGACTGCCGACGCCCTTGGCCGCTGGGCCTACCACTGCCACCTGCTCTACCACATGGAGACCGGCATGTTCCGCGAGGTACGCGTCGATGAATGACACACGCAACCGCAGCGTCGTGGCCGGCGTGGCCCTGCTGACCCTGTTCGCCAGCGAACGTGCGCTGGCCGCTGGCATGGCGCACATGAACCATGGCCAGATGAACCATGAAAGCATGAGCCATGGCCCGGCTACGCCCAGCCCGCCGCGCACGCCCCTGCCTGCAATCACCGACGCCGACCGCCGCGCCGCCTTCCCGCCACTGCCTGGGCACCAGGTACACGACCGGGCGCTGAACTGGGCCGTGATCGTCGACAAGCTCGAATACCAGAACTTCGAGGGCAACAGTGCGCTGAACTGGAACGCCACGGCCTGGGTCGGCGGCGATATCGACCGCCTGTGGCTGCGCACGGAAGGCGAACGCGAGCAAGGCAAGACGCACAAGGCCGAAGTGCAGGCGCTGTGGGGCCATGCCGTGAGCCCGTGGTGGGAGCTGGTGGCCGGCGTGCGCCAGGACTTCAAGCCCGCCAGCGGCCAGACCTGGGCCGGCTTCGGCATTCAAGGCACGCCGCTGTATGGCCTGGAGCTGCAAGCCACCGCCTACGCCGGCGAGCGGCAACAGACCGCGCTGCGCCTGGAAGCCGCTTACGCTATGCTGCTGACCAACCGCTGGATACTGGAACCGAACCTGGAAGCCAACCTCTACGGCCGCAACGACGCCAGGCGCGAGCAAGGCGCTGGGCTGGCCGACAGCGAGGTGGGCCTGCGGCTGCGCTACGAGATCACGCGCGGTTTCGCGCCCTACATCGGGGTCAGCTTCAATCGCCTGCACGGCACGCGTGCCGACCAGGCCCGCGAAGACGGCGAAGACCTGGGCCAGACCCGCCTGGTTGCCGGTATCCGCCTGCGTTTCTAAAGGAGTGCCTCACCATGCTGCGCAAACACCTGCTGGCCCTGGGCCTGCTGGCCATCACCGGCCTGGCCCAGGCCGCCGAGACCATCGACGTCTACCGCGACCCCAACTGCGGCTGCTGCAAGGCCTGGATCAGCCACCTGCGTGACAATGGTTTCACCGTCAACGACCACGTCGAGCCGAACATGAGCGCGGTCAAGCAGCGCCTGGGCGTGGCGCCGCGCCTGGCGTCGTGCCACACCGGGGTGATCGACGGCAAGTTCGTCGAAGGCCATGTGCCGGCCGAGCAAGTGCGCCTGCTGGCAAAGCGTAGCGACCTCAAGGGCCTGGCCGTACCGGGCATGCCCATGGGCTCGCCCGGCATGGAAATGGGTGACCACAAGGATGCCTACCAGGTCATCGGCGTCACCCAGGATGGCCAGGACACCGTTGTAGCCAACTACTGATGCTCAGCTTGTGGGCGCTGTTTCTCAGCGCCTTCGGCGCCGCCACCCTGCTGCCGCTGCAATCGGAGGCCGTGCTGGTCGGCCTGTTGCTGCGCCAGCCCGAGGCCTGGGCAACCCTGCTGCTGGTGGCCACTCTGGGCAATGTGCTGGGTTCGGTCGTCAATTGGCTGCTGGGCCGCGCCGTCGAGCACCTGCGCGACAAACGCTGGTTCCCGTTCACCGCTGCCCAACTGCAGCGCGCGCAGCAGCGTTACCAGCGCTGGGGGCAATGGTCGTTGCTGCTCAGCTGGATGCCGGTGATCGGCGACCCGCTGACGTTGGTCGCCGGGATCATGCGGGAGCCGTTCTGGCGCTTCCTGCTGCTGGTGACCCTGGCCAAGGCTGGCCGTTATGCGGTGCTGGCGATGATTACCCTGGGCTGGTTTCACGCCTGGTAACACCTTTCACGTTCCCGGCGCGCGCCTGGCTGCTAAAGTCGCCTTCTCCTATATGGCCCTACACGGAGTGCCCCCATGCTGCGCGCAACCGCCCTGGCCCTGGCCTGCCTTGCCGGCAGCCCGGCCATCGCCGCCGAAACGCCTACCTACGGCCCCCAGCTCGAAGGCTTCAGCTATCCCCACCCGCTCAAGCACTTTGACTTCAAGTCCCAGGGCCAGTCCCTGCAGATGGGCTACATGGACGTCCCCGCACAAGGCCAAGCCAACGGCCACAGCGTGGTGCTGATGCACGGCAAGAACTTCTGCGCCGCCACCTGGGAAACCACCATCGACGCCCTGAGCAAGGCCGGTTACCGGGTCATCGCCCCCGACCAGGTCGGCTTCTGCACTTCCAGCAAGCCCGCGCATTACCAGTACAGCTTCCAGCAGTTGGCCGACAACACCCATGCCTTGCTCGAACAGCTGGGTATCAGGCAAACCATCGTGCTCGGGCATTCCACGGGCGGCATGCTCGCCACCCGCTATGCGCTGATGTACCCGCAGCAGGTGGAACGCCTGGCCATGGTCAACCCGATTGGCCTGGAGGACTGGAAAGCGCTGGGCGTGCCCTACCGTACGGTGGACCAGTGGTATGCGCGCGAGCTCAAGCTGGATGCCGAGGGCGTGCGCGAGTATGAGCGCAAGACCTACTACGCCGGGCGCTGGAAGCCGGAGTACGAGCGCTGGGTACAGATGCTGGCGGGCCTGAACAAGGGGCCGGGGCATGAAGCGGTGGCGTGGAACTCGGCGCTGATCTACGACATGATTTTCACCCAACCGGTGTACCACGAGTTCAAGGACCTGCAAATGCCGACCTTGCTGCTGATCGGCGACAAGGACACCACGGCCATTGGCAGCGATATCGCACCGCCGGAGGTAAAGGCGAAGCTGGGCAAGTATGAAGTGCTTGGCCCGCAGGTGGCCAAGCTGATCCCCAAAGGTGAACTGATCACCTTCGAAGGCATGGGGCATGCGCCGCAGATCGAAGAACCCGTGCGGTTCAACCGCACGCTGGTCGAGTGGCTGGCCAAGTAAAACGGCGGCTCGAGACCAGCACGGTATCTGTGGGAGCGGCCTTGCGTCGCGATGGGCCGCACAGCGGCCCCCTGCACCGTTCAGCCAAACCGTTGCAGTTGCATCTCCCGCAACCGGCTCAAGGTCCGCTGGTACGGGAATGCCAGATACCCCTGCGTATACAGCTCTTCCAGCCGCACCTCGGCCTCGAGGTACAGTGCCACACGGCGGTCGTAGCACTCATCGACCAGCGCGATGAAGCGGCGTACCGCATCGTCCTTGGGCGACAGCGCCGGCAGCTCACGGTCGCCTGCCACCACCCGCGCCGCACCATCTTCAGTGCCACGCGCAATGCGACCGGCCTGCTGCTTACCGCCCAGCGCCGGAATACCCGACACCAGGATGGCCGGAAAACGGTCGCAAAGTGCCATGAATTCCATGGCCGCCAGCGGTTGTTCGCACAGGTCGGTGAAGCGGCACCAGATAGCCTGCTCGCTGCGCCGCACGACCTGTACCTGCCTGGAGCCGATAACCAAGGGCTGATCAGTACCCGTGTGATCCGGGCTGAGCTGGCAGAACACCTCGCCCAGCGGGCTGGCCTGCCCTGTCGCTGCAACCCAGTAGCGCTGCCGTTCTGCACCGGGGTGCAGGCGGTGGTCCTGCTCGCCCGTCACCGGCAGTACCTGCATGTGCCGCTCAATGGCGGCGATGGCCGGCAGGAACCGCTCGCGGTTGAAACCGTCGCGGTAGAGATGGTCGGGTGGCTGGTTGGAGGTGGCGACGATCACCACGCCCTGGTCGAACAGTACCTGGAACAAGCGGCCGAGGATGATCGCGTCGCCAATGTCGTTGACGAACAGTTCGTCGAAGCACAACACGCGGATCTGCCCGGCCAGCTCCCGGGCCAACGCCAGCAGCGGGTCGGCGGTGCCATTGAGCTGGAACAGGCGCTGGTGGACCCAGGCCATGAAGTGATGAAAGTGCTGGCGCCGGCTGGATACGCACAAGCAGCGGTGGAACTGGTCCATCAGCCAAGTCTTGCCCCGGCCGACCGGGCCCCAGAGGTAGATGCCCTGGGTGGGGCGGCCCTGCTCGACAGCCAGGAAGCAGGCCTGCAAGGCATTGACGGCGCGGGCCTGGGCAGGGTCGTCAGCGTAGCCCTGAGTGCTCAGGGCTTGCTGGTAAAGGGATTGGGGAGTGATGGCCATGGCCGCATTCTACACAGGTCCCTGTAGGAGCGGCCTTGTGCCGCGATGGGCCGCGCAGCGGCCCCAGGACTTCGGCATTGCAGCATAGATTGTTGGGGCCGCTCTGCGGCCCATCGCGGCACAAGGCCGCTCCTACAGGGACCGCGTCAGTCGGCCAGGCCTACCTTCAGCAATGCGCCGTCCTTGTCATCGGTCAGCACATAGATGTAGCCATCCGGCCCAACCCGCACATCGCGGATACGCGCCTTCAAGTCACCGAGCAAACGCTCCTCATGCACCACCTTGTCGCCCTTCAACTGCAAACGGATCAGCTCCTGTGTCGCCAGTGCACCAATGAACAGGTTGTGGTCCCAAGCCTTGAATGTCGGGCTGTCGTAGAACGCCATGCCGCTGATACCCGGTGACTTCTCCCACACATGGTGTGGGTCGACCATGCCGTCCACATGCTTGCCCTTGGCCTCGGGTATCGGCAGCAGCGAGTAGTTGATGCCATGGGTCGCAATCGGCCAGCCATAGTTCTTGCCGGGCTCGGGGATGTTGATTTCGTCGCCACCGCGCGGGCCGTGCTCGTGGGTCCACAGCTTGCCGGTCCAGGGGTTGAGCGCGGCGCCCTGCTGGTTGCGGTGGCCGAACGACCAGATCTCCGGCCGCACGTTGTCCTTGCCGACGAAGGGGTTGTCCTTGGGCACTTCGCCATCCGGCAAGATGCGCACGATCTTGCCTTGCAGCTTGTCCAGATCCTGGGCAGTGGGGCGCTGGTTGTTCTCACCCAACGCGATGAACAGATAGCCGTCGCGGTCGAACACCAGGCGCGAGCCGAAGTGGTTGCCCACCGACAGCTTGGGCTGCTGGCGGAAGATCACGCTGAAGTTATCCAGCCGCGCGCGGTCTTCGGACAGCTGGCCACGACCGACGGCGGTACCGGCCTTGCCGTCACTGCCCTCCTCGGCGTAGGACAGGTACACGGTACGGTCCTTGTCGAACTGCGGTGACAGCACCACGTCCAGCAAGCCACCCTGGCCCTCGCCCCAGACCTTGGGCACGCCGCTGATCGGCGGGCCGACCTTGCCTTCAGCGTTGACCACCCGCAGGTTGCCGGCGCGCTCGGTTACCAACATGTCCTTGCCGCCCGGCAGAAATGCCAGCGCCCAAGGATTGCGCAGGCCGTCGGCCAGGGTGGTGACGGTCAACGTGCCTTCTTCGCTGCGAAACTGTTGCTCTGCCGCCGCCTGTGCCAGCAGGGGCATGAGTGCGGCGGCAGTCAGGGTAGCTAGCCAGGTTGCTCTGGGCATGCAGGATTCCTTCCGTATGGGCTCACGGCGCCCGCGTGCTGTCGCGGGGCGGCCGGCTCGGTTCCAGGTTTGGGGTTTGTTGCTGCCGACGCAGGTTGTCGCCGTTGCCGATGCCGCGGTTGTCCAGGCTGGGCGTGCGCTGGTACGGGTCGGTGGACGGGCCGCGCACTGGGGGCGTGGCCGGCATACTGCCCTGGCGGCTGTTGGGGTTGGCGCGCTGGATCGGGCTGTTGTAGGGGTTGTTGTTGCCAGCGGCAAGCTGCAAAGGCTGTTGCGGGGCAGCGTGCGCAGGCAGGCACAAGGCCAGGCCCAGGGCCAGGATGGGCAATGTCGGGTTCATGCTTCACCTCCTGTACGAAAATGCCGCGCCTCGTGGGTTTGATAGCCTAAGGCGCGAGGGGTTCGAGACAAAAGTGTGAATTTGGGCGGAGATGATTCCTGATGTTTCAGTATGTGCTCGTGGGGCTGCTTTGCAGACCATTGGGACGCAAGGCCCTGCAGGAACAGCCTTGTGCTGCGAATGGGCCGCAAAGCGGCCCCGGATCACTGGCTCTTGTCTACCCTGTGCCGCGCCGCATACAGGCACAGCATTTCCATCGCCAGGGTCGCCCCCGCCAGCGCAGTGATATCAGCATGGTCATAAGCCGGCGCCACCTCCACCAGGTCCATGCCCACCAGGTTGATCCCCCGCAGCCCGCCCAGAATCTCCAGCGCCTGCACCGTGCTCAACCCACCACACACCGGCGTACCTGTGCCAGGCGCATAGGCCGGGTCGAGGCAGTCGATGTCGAAGGTCAGGTACACCGGCCGCTCACCTACACGCTGGCGAATTGCCGCAATCACCGCCTCGGTGCCCTGACGGTGCACCTGGCGGGCGTCGAGGATGGCAAAGCCCTGGCTGTCGTCATTGGTGGTGCGCAGGCCGATCTGCACCGAACAGGCAGGATCAACCAGGCCCTCACGGGCGGCATGCCAGAACATGGTGCCATGATCGATACGCTTGCCCTCCTCGTCCGGCCAGGTGTCGCTGTGGGCATCGAAGTGGATCAGCGCCAGCGGGCCATGGCGGCGGGCGTGGGCCTTGAGCAGCGGGTAGCTGATGAAGTGGTCGCCACCGAGGGTAAGCATGGCGCAGCCCGCTTCCAGAATATGGGTGGCATGGGCCTCGATGCTGTCCGGCACCGACTGCGGTGTGCCACTGTCGAAGGCGCAGTCGCCATAGTCGATCACTGCCAAGTGGTCGAACGGGTCGAACGCCCACGGCCAGTGCCGGGCCCAGGCCTGCTGCACCGAGGCGGCGCGGATCGCCCGCGGGCCGAAACGCGCACCTGGGCGGTTGCTGGTGGCAGTGTCGAACGGCACTCCGCTGACCACCACATCCACACCACGCAAATCGCGGCTGTAGCGGCGGCGGGAGAAACTGGTAATGCCGGCGTAGGTACTTTCAGCGGCAGTGCCATACAGGCTGTCGCGAGTCATCGCCTGGTCGTTGCTTGCGGCTTGCTCCACGGTCGGGCTCCTTGGTTGTTATCAGTCACTGGCGGCTGCGAAAGGCCGTCCATAGGCGGTTGCGCTGGCGCAGGTCGGCCAGGGCCATGCTGCGGTCGGCGAACAGGCGCTGGCGCACTTCGGCAGGCGGGTAGATGTCCGGGTCATTGCGCACCGCCTCGTCCACCAACGGCGTGGCAGCCTGGTTGGCGTTGGCAAAGAACAGTGTGTTGGTCAGCGCAGCCACCGACTCGGGCTTGAGCATGAATACGATGAACGCCCGCGCGGCCTCGGGGTGCGGCGCGTCCTTGGGGATGACCAGGTTGTCCTGCCACACCAGCGTGCCTTCACGCGGGATGCGGTAGATCAGCTCGAACGGCTTGCCAGCGCGGCGGGCCTGGTCGGCCGCCATCGCGGCATCGCCGTTGTAGGTCAGCGCCAGGCACACGCTACCGTTGGCCAGGTCGCTGATCTGCCGGCCATTGGCGACGTAGCTGATCGAGGGTTGCAGCTGGCTCAGCAGCTGCTGCGCGGCGGCCAGGTCATCCTTGTCCTGGCTGTAAGGGTCCTTGCCGAGGTAGTTCAGGGCCACGCCAATCACTTCCTGCGGCGAATCGGGCATGGCGATGCCACAGTCCTTCAACCGGCTGGCGTATTCGGGCTTGAACAGCAGGTCGAGGCTGTCCAGCGGCACGTCGCCCAGGCGCTGGCGCACCGCCTCCACATTCACCCCAAGGCCCAGCGTACCCCAGGTGTACGGCACGGCATGGCGGTTGCCGGGGTCGGCCTCGGCGAGCTTGGCCAGCAGGTCCTTGTCGAGGTTGCTGTAGCCGGGCATGGCCTGGGGGTCGAGCGCTTGCAGGGCATTGGCCTTCAGCGCCCGAGCCAGCACGGTCGACGATGGCACCACCACATCGTAACCACTGCCACCGGTGAGTAACTTGGTCTCCAGCACTTCGGTGGTGTCGAAGGTGTCATACCGCACCTTGTAGCCGGTTTCCTGTTCGAAACGCTGAAGGGTTTGCGGGGCGACGTAGTCGGCCCAGCTGTAGAGGTTGACGACCTTTTCTTCGGCCTGCAGCGGCAGGGCCAGAACCAGGGACAACAGGCACAACGATCGACGCATGACGGACACCTCGGCAAATGGGTGGATGCCGCGAGCATGCCAGCCGGGTTACATTGCAGAAATGGCAAGTTTGCAAAGCTGACATTCATCAGGAGCAATGTAATGCTCGGACAAGTGCACGATCCCGACCTGCACCTGCTGCGGCTGTTCGTCACTGTAGTCGAGGCCGGGGGCTTCAGCGCCGCGCAAGGCGTGCTGGGCCTGAGCCAGCCCACCATCAGCCAGCGCATGGCGCAGCTGGAAACACGCCTTGGCTACCGCCTGTGCAGCCGAGGCAAAGGTGGCTTTCACCTGACGGAGAAAGGCGCGTTGCTGTTGGATGCAGCGCGCGGGCTGCTGCTGAACATCGAGCAGTTTCGCCAGCAGGCCACCGGCGTTGCCGGGCGGTTGCTAGGGACCGTGCGCATCGGCATGGCGGAAAACCAGGACAAGGCAGTGAGCCTGAAACTGGCGGCGGCCATTGCCGCGTTCCGCACACGAGAGGAATCAGTGCAGCTGGAGCTGATCAGTGCACCACCGGCGGAGCTGGAGCGGTTGTTGCTGGAGCAGCGGCTGGATTACGCCATCAGCTACTTCTCCGGCAACCAGGCGGCCTTTGATTACCAGCCATTGTTCGAGGAACCGCAACGGCTGTATTGCGGCAAGGGGCATGTGCTGTTCGGCGAATCGGGTGTTGAGCTTGAGCGGTTGCTGGAGATGGACCAGGTGCGCCATCCATACCGGTTTCTCAAAGGCGGTGAGCCGTTCCAGAGCCGGCACAGCATGGCTGTGGCGGAGCAGATCGAGAGCGTGCTGACGTTCATTCTGTCGGGGCGGCATATTGGTTACCTGCCCTGCCACTGCGCGCACGCCTGGGAGGCGGAGGGGTTGTTGTGGGCGTTAAACCCAGGGCTGGATTTTGTGGTGCCGTTTACCCTGGCCAGGCATCGGGCACAGGTGACGGGTGAAGCGCAGCAGGCGATTGCCGAGGATTTACTCGCGGCGTTTGCCTGATGCGCTCCTACAAGGGCCGGGCACGCCTTGGAGAAGGGTTAGTAAGCCATGCTCCAGGTCAGGGTGTAGGTGCGCCCGCGCCCTTGGTAGTCATACAGGTACGCCGGGCCGTAGGTCGGCGAATAGAACAGCGTCGCGCGTTGGCCCCAGACCGTGCTGTACTGCTTGTCCAGCAGGTTCTGGATGCCGGCACTGAAGGTGCCGAAGCCGGTGTCCTGGCTGCCCAGCAAATCGAAGGTGGTGTAACCGTCGATCTCGTGGTCGGCATCGTCCTTCAGGCTGAACGCATGGTTGGCTTGCAGCCGCGCACTGCGGCCATCGCCCTTCCAGCCAACAAACGCAGTGGCCTTGGACAAGGATGCATAGCGGGCATCACGCTTGTTCCACCCGCCGTCGGCAGCCTCTTCCTCGGAGCGGGTCAGGTGCAGGGTACCGCCCGCTTCCCAGCCCGTCTGGAAGTGCCGGGTTAGCGCACCTTCAAAGCCGAAGTCGCGGCTCTTCTGCTCTTCCACGTTGATCGTCAGCGTTTGCGAATCGACGTTGATGATCTTGTCCGACCAGATGTAGTACAGCGCCGCCTGGGCATCCCAGTCCAGGTCGGCATAGCGCCAGCCCAGTTCCACCTGGCGGCTCTTGATGCCGGCCAGCGGGTTGTCGGCCACGCTCAGGCCCGGCTTGCCGTAATACTTGGCAGGGTCTGGCAGGTCGAAACCTTCGCCATAGTTGCTCCATACCTGGTGGCCGTTCTTGAAGTCGTAGATGGCGCCTATGTTGAACAGGTTGACCTGGTAATCGTTGCTACCGCCCGGCACGCCCTTGAAGTCGCTGACGTCGACGTCCATCTGCTGGCGACGGGCACCGCCGGAGAGCGTCAGGTTGTCGGTGGCATGCCAGTCCAGCTGGGCGTACACCGACACACCATCGACCCGGTAGCTGGGATAGCGCGCGGCCTTGCTGTCCTTTTCCATCTCCAGGCCGCCCGATTCGGACGAGGTCAGGGCGTTGAAGGTGGTCTGCTCGGCATTGAAGCGCTCGCGATCCAGGTCGAGGCCATAGGTCAGCTTCAACGTATCCCACTGTTTGGCGAACAGGCCCTTGAGGCTGGTGACCTCGAAGTTCTGCTGCGAGGCAGCAAAGTACACCCCGCGCGAGCCGGTGGGCGTGGCGCGGTTGTAGTACGGGAACGGGTAGAAGTTGTCGTCTTCCTTGCGGTACGAGGCCTGCAGGTAGAAATCCTGGCCCAGAACATCGCTGTGGTGGTAATTAGCGTTCAGCAACAAACGCCGGGTACGCGGCTCCAGGTCGGACGAATAGCCGCTGCGCAGCTCGGCGTCTTCCAGGTCGGATGGCGCGTTGTAGTTGAGGTTGGGAAAGTAAATTCCCGTGCTGCCGTGGTTGCCCGAGTCGTAGTACTGGGCCAGCAGGTCGAGGCTCTGCTGGTCGTTCAACTGCAAGCCCAGGGTGCCGAGCACGTCGATGGTGCGGTTGTATTGCAGGTCGGTCTGGGTGTTGTCGATGAAGATCTGGTCGCCGGCACCGTCGTAGAAGGCTTCGTTCTGCTCGCCGGAAATACCCAGCCGGGCATTGACCCGCTCGTTGCCGCCACTGATCGACTGGGCGAAGCGGGTGGCCAGGTCATCGCTGTTGTTGAACCCGCTGCTGGCGCCAAGCTGGGTCTCGAAGCGCGCCGGCCCGGGTTCGCCCTTCTTGGTGACGATGTTGATGATGCCGCCAGTGGCACCACCGCCGTAGATGGCGCTGGCGCCAGACAGCACTTCGACACGCTCGACGTTGAACGGCGAAATGCTGTCGAACTGACGCGACAGGCCGCGCGAGCTGTTTTGGCTGACCCCGTCGATCATCACCAGCACGTTGCGCCCGCGCATGTTCTGGCCATAGTTGGTACGCCCTTCCGGCGCAAGGTCGAGGCCAGGTACCAGCTTGCCGATGGCTTCTTTCAGGCTGACGCCGCTGTCGATCTGCTCGCGCAGCTGCTGCTGGTCGACTACCCACACAGTGCCGGGGATTTCGCTGATTGCGGTGCTGGTGCGCGAGGCCACGCTGACTTCGATCGGCTTGAGGTTGACCGCCTGTGGCGCTGCCTGGGCCTTGCGCAGGGTCACGGTGCCCGCGTCACTGAAGTGCCAGCTCATGCCGCTGCCGGCCAGCAACTGCTGCAGGGCCTGCTCGACGCTGTAGCTGCCGTGCAACGCCGGGCTGGCAATACCTGCGACGTCACCTGTGGTGTACAGCAAGTGCAGCCCGGCCTGGTCGGCAAAGGTGGTCAGGGCCTGGTCCAGCGGCTGCGCTGGCAGGTCGAGCTGAACCTGGCGAGCCTGCATCTGGGTTTGTTCGGCGGTGGTCGCGGCCGACGCATGCAGCGGGCCGACCAGCATGGCCAGGGCGCTGCAGGACATCAGGGCATGGTGAAGAGGACCGCGACTGCGGTGCAAGGGCTTGAGCATCAGAGGCACGAATGAGCTTCCTGACAAGTCGTAAATGAGAATGGGTTGCTGATCAGTCCCACTACGACGATCTGGCTTGCAGGAACTTGCAGTGCCAAATGGAAAATATTTTTATTTCTGTGCCGGCCTCTTCGCAGCACAAGGCTGCTCCTACAGGAACCGCACATGCCTGTAGGAGCAGCCTTGTGCTGCGAAGAGGCCGGCACAGGCTGATCAATGAACCACAGCCAACCACGGCAGGTAGGTAACCTTCAGCCCATACCGCTGCTCAAGCGTGCGCAGCAGTGCCTCAGGCTCGTCAAGGTCAAACACCCCGCTCACCTCCATCGCCGCCAGCTTGCTATCAGACAGCACGATGCGCCCATGCCGGTAACGCTCAAGCTCCGTCAGCACCTGCCCCAGCGGTTTGCCGTTGAAGATGAGCTTGCCGCGCTGCCAGGCCATCTGCGCACCGGCATCAGCCGCCACCGCCAGTTCATGTTCGCCGACCTTGGCTTCACCGCGTGCCAACACCACGCGGCCATCGCGACGCACGCTGAAGGTGGCGGCACCACCCTGCACCCGCTCGCCTGCCGTATCGACCACAAACGGCCGCGGATCATCCGTGGCCTCGAACAAGGCCTCACCGGCAGCCAGCACCACACGGCGTTCGTGCTCACTGAACACCACACTCAGCGCACTGGCGCTGTTCAGCGTCACCCGCGTGCCGTCCGCCAGGGTAATCACCTGCCGCTCACCCACAGCGGTGTGGTAGTCCGCCAACAACACCGGTGCCTGCTGCCAACCCGCCACAGCGGCAACCAGCAACACCACGGAGGCAGCCACACCGGCCTGCTTGAGCCAGTCGCGACAATGGCGCAGGGCCTGGCCGATATATTTGGCCACCATGCTCTCGGAAACCCCCAGCCGCTGTGCAATCTGCGCCTGGGTCAGGCCTTCGACGCGGTTCAGCAACAACGCCTGGCGGGCATTGTCGGGCAGTTTCAGCAGCGCATCGTCAAGGATTTGCAGGCGCTCACGGGCCAGCAACATCGCCTCGGGCGCTGGCGCCGGGCAGGCCAGCTCACCCGCTGCGTCACAGTCGTCATGGCTGGCAGCCAGGCGCTGCTCACGGCGCAAGGCATCAATTGCCAGGTTACCGGCCACGCGGAAGATGAAGCTACGGGCGTGCAGCACCGGCACCGCCTGTTCATCGACTTTCACCAGCTTCAGATAGGTTTCCTGCGCCACGTCGGCTGCGCGCTGGCGGTCGCTCATGCGCCGCGTCAGGAACTGCAGCAGGTCGTCGTAGTGCTCCTGGAAAGTCGCCAGCAGGCCCGACACGGGTGACGTCAGCATGGGTTTGGGCACTGCCAGCAGGATGAGTTATCGGGCGTTAATGAGAAACAGTATCTTTCATCTGCAAGGAGACTTTCAACGCCGACGCGCATTTGCCACACTGGCGGTTCGCTCACTCTTGCAAGGTCGCCCGCAATGACTGCCCGCCTGCACCGCTGTAGCCGCCTGCTTCTCGTCCTGCTGATGGCCTATGGCCTGGGTGCCTGCGCACTGTTCCAGCCACGCGACCCGGTCAACATCAGCGTGATCGGCATCGAGCCGCTGCCCGGCCAAGAACTGGAACTGCGCATGGCGGTGAAAATGCGCGTGCAAAACCCTAACGAGTCGCCGATCGACTACAACGGCATTGCCCTGAACCTGGAAGTGAACGGCCAGCCGCTGGCCGCCGGGGTCAGCGACCAGCAGGGGCATATTGGCCGCTATGACGAAGCGGTGATCGTGGTGCCGGTGAGCATCACGGCGTTTTCCTTCCTGCGCCAGGCCTATGGGCTGGGCACGGTGGACTCACTGAAGGGTTTGCCCTACAAGCTGCGCGGCAAGCTGGCGGGCGGGTTGCTGGGGACCGTGCGCTTTACTGACGAGGGCAAGCTGGACCTGCCGAAAGGCGCGACCTGGTAAGCGCCCGCCAGGGGTATTCAGCGGCTGGCGCTGGCGGCGGCCATCAGCTTGTTGACTTCGCTGCGCACCATGCTGGCGTATTCGGGCGGCGACATGCCCTCCAGTTCGGCGCGCACCCACTCGGCCCATTTACCCTTGCGCCGGGGCTTTTCGGCGATCAGCCGGGCCGCATCGCCCTTGGCCTTGCCCAGGCTGCTCTGCCACATCTCGAACAGCCGCGCCTTCTCTGCCTCGATCTGCGCCCGTTCCTCGAAGCTCATGTTGGCCAGATTGAAACTCATGAAGGTACCTGCAGGTTTGAAAATGGCCGCTATCTTACACCCAGGCAACCCAACATCGGAAAGCCACCGCAACTTTCCCGACGCAGCGGCATCCATTGTTCACACCACCCCATCAACGAGGACGAGTTCATGGCCCGTAAAAACGCCACACTGGCGGACAGCGACCAGATCAAGGACCAGGTATTCAGCGAACTGCAATCGCTGATCGAAGAATCGGAAAAGCTGCTGAACGACAGCGCCGCCCTGGTCGGCGAAGAAGCAGAAACCCTGCGAGCGCAGGTCAGCCTGAAACTGAAACAGGCGCGCCAGGCCGCTGGCACTATGCGCGACAAAGCGCAACCGGTGGTGCACGCCACCCAGGACTACATCGGCGGCCACCCTTGGCAGACCGTCGCCATTTCCGCCGGCCTGGGGCTGGTGGTGGGCCTGCTGCTGGGGCGGCGCAACTGAAGCCTGGGCCGCCTGGTGCGAATCAGGCGGCCAGCGCTTGCGGGATACCGCTGTGGAAGCGCAGTTCCTGGTCCGGAGACTGGATCAGCTCCATTTCTGCAGCGCGCACCAGTTCAATCCGGCGGGCGATGTCCGCCTCATCACCGTAGTTGTGCGCCAGTTTCAGGTAGCCCTGGTAATGGCGGGCTTCGCTTTTCAGCAGGCCGTGGTAGAAGCGGCCCAATTCTTCGTCCAGGTGCGGCACCAGCGCAGCAAAGCGCTCGCAACTGCGTGCCTCGATGAACGCCCCTACCACCAGCGTGTCCACCAGCTTGACCGGCTCGTGGGCGCGCACCAGGCGGCGCAGCCCCGAGGCATAGCGGCCCGCCGACACCGGCCGCAGTGGCACGCCACGGCGCTTCATCAGGCGCAGCACCTGTTCGTGGTGCACCAGCTCCTCGCGGGCAAGGCGCGACATCATGTTGATCAGGTCGAGGTGGGTGTTGTACTTGGCCATCAGGCTCAAGGCAGTGCTCGCGGCCTTGAATTCGCAGTTCTTGTGGTCGATCAGCAGGGTTTCCTGGTCGGCCAGCGCCGCTTCGATCCAGGCGTCTGGCGTCGGGCAGCCAAGAAAGGCATCGATTTCGGGGATCAGGGACATAAGCATGCAACCACACAGAACAGGCAGGGCCGGCGATTATACCGGCGGCGGCGGGCGGCGCCAGTGACTATGCTTGTTGATGTACATCAAGCGCCAGCGGGGGGCGCGCCGTCTATAGTCAGGCATTGGTCGCCACCTTTGAAGGGAGCTAACGCCCATGCAAGCCGTCCGCAGCATCCTCGTCGTCCTCGACCCCGAGCACGCCCACAGCCGGGCGCTGACCCGGGCCAAGCTGATTGCCGGCGTCACTGGCGCACGCCTGCACCTGCTGATGTGTGACAAAAAGCATGACCACACTGCACTGCTTAGCCTGCTGAGTAGCCAGTTGCACGATGACGGGTACGACAACGTCACCCACGAGGAGGCCTGGCGCGACAACCTGCACGACACCATCATCTATGTGCAGCAGGCCGAGGGCTGCGAGCTGGTGATCAAGGAACACCGCCCGGACAACCCGCTGAAAAAAGCCTTGCTCACCCCCAGTGACTGGAAGCTGCTGCGCCAGTGCCCGTGTGCCGTGCTGATGGTCAAGAGCGAACGGCCGTGGACCGGTGGCAAGATTCTGGCTGCGGTAGACGTGGGCAACCAGGACGACGACCACCGCCGCCTGCATGCGAGCATCATCGACCATGGCTACGCCATCGCCGGGCTGGCCAAGGGCGAACTGCATGTCATCAGCGCGCACCCGTCGCCAATGCTGTCGGCCTCGGACCCGACGTACCAGTTGAGCGAGACCATCGAGCAGCGCTACCGCGATGCGTGCAAGGCGTTCCAGGCAGAGTACGGCATCAGCGAGGAGTGCCTGCATGTGGCTGAAGGGCCGGCAGATGTACTGATTCCGCATACCGAGAAACTGCTGAACGCGGTGGTGACGGTGATTGGTACGGTGTGCCGCACGGGGATTTCCGGGGCGTTGATTGGCAATACTTCGGAGGTGGTACTGGATGCGCTTGAGGGGGATGTGCTGGTGCTCAAGAGCGAAGAAGCCATCGCCCACCAGGCCGAACTAGCCCGCGGCTGACGCAATTTCCACAATTGGCGCGGTCCCTGTAGGACCGCGCAGACCCGTTACGGCATCGCCTCCAGCACCTTCGGGTCCAGCCCCTCTCCTGCATTGGCCTCGATCCATTCTGCCAGCTGCCGGCGCATGGCCGGCGTCCAGAAGCTTTGCAAATGCTGGCGCACCCCTTGCACCGCCAGCGCCCGGTTTGGCTCGCTGTCGAAGTAATGGGCAATCTGGTTGGCCATCTTGACCAGGTTATCGCTGCTCATCGGCGCACCTCGGCTTTCTCCGCTGTACGGCGTTCCTGCAGCAAGCGCCGCTGTTCGTCACTGAAGTCCTGATAGCGCTTTTGCCACTCCGATGGCTGGAACACTTTCACCACTTCCACTGCCGTCACCTTGTATTCGGGGCAGTTGGTGGCCCAGTCGGAGTTGTCCGTTGTGATCACGTTGGCCCCCGACTCGGGGAAGTGGAACGTGGTGTACACCACCCCCGGCGCTACCCGCGCACTGACCTTGGCGCGCAGCACGGTCTGCCCCGCGCGGCTGCCGATGCCCACCCAGTCACCGTCCTGGATGCCGCGGCTTTCGGCGTCGGTCGGGTGGATTTCCAGACGGTCGGCGTCATGCCAGGCAACGTTGCCGGTACGCCGGGTCTGGGCGCCGACGTTGTACTGGCTGAGGATGCGCCCGGTGGTGAGCAGCAACGGGTAACGGTTGTTGACCTTTTCGTCGGTGGGCACATAGCCGGTGAGCATGAAGCGGCCCTTGCCACGGACGAACTGGTCGATATGCATGGTCGGCGTGCCATCCGGCGCCGCGTCGTTGCACGGCCACTGCAGGCTGCCATGGCGGTCGATTTCGGCGTAGCTGACGCGGCGGAAGGTCGGCGTCAGGCGGGCAATCTCGTCCATGATCTCGGACGGGTGACGGTAGTTCATCGGGTAGCCCAAGGCGTTGGCCAGGGCCACGGTCGCTTCCCAGTCGGCCTTGCCGGCCAGCGGTTCCATGACCTTGCGCACCCGCGAAATGCGCCGCTCGGCATTGGTGAAGGTGCCGTCCTTTTCCAGGAACGAGCAGCCCGGCAGGAACACATGGGCGAATTTGGCCGTTTCGTTGAGGAAGATGTCCTGCACCACCACACATTCCATGGCGTGCAAGGCCGCCGTGACGTGCTGAGTGTTGGGGTCGCTCTGGGCGATATCCTCGCCCTGGCAGTAAAGGGCCTTGAAGCTGCCGTCCAGCGCTGCCTCGAACATGTTGGGGATGCGCAGGCCCGGGTCGGGCTGCAAGGTCACGCCCCAGGCGCGCTCGAACTCGGCGCGCACGCCCTCGTTGGAAATATGCCGATAGCCGGGCAGCTCGTGGGGGAACGAGCCCATGTCGCACGAACCCTGCACGTTATTCTGCCCACGCAGCGGGTTCACCCCTACCCCTTCACGGCCGATATTGCCGGTGGCCATGGCCAGGTTGGCGATGCCCATCACCGCAGTGCTGCCCTGGCTGTGCTCGGTCACGCCCAGCCCGTAGTAGATGGCCGCGTTGCCACCGGTGGCATACAGGCGCGCCGCGGCGCGGATCTGCTCGGCGGGCACGCCACACACCGGGCCCAGCACCTCGGGAGCGTTGTCTGCCTGGCTGACGAAGTCGCGCCAGCGGGCAAAGTCTTCGGTTTCGCAGCGGGCATCGATGAAACGCTGAGCCAGCAGGCCCTCGGTGACGATCACGTGGGCCAGGGCGTTGAGCATGGCCACGTTGGTGCCCGGGCGCAGTTGCAGGTGCAGCTCGGCGCGGGCGTGCGGCGAGTCGACCAGGTCGATGCGCCGTGGGTCGATCACGATCAGCCGCGCACCCTGGCGCAGGCGGCGCTTGAGCTGCGAGCCGAACACCGGGTGAGCGTCGGTGGGGTTGGCGCCAATCACCAGCACCACGTCTGCCTGCATCACCGAATCGAAGCTTTGCGTGCCGGCCGACTCACCCAGGGTCTGCTTGAGACCATAGCCGGTGGGCGAGTGGCACACCCGCGCGCAGGTATCGACGTTGTTGTTGCCGAACGCCGTGCGCACCAGTTTTTGCACCAGATAGGCTTCTTCGTTGGTGCAGCGGCTGGAGGTAATGCCACCGATGGAATCGCGCCCGTACTTGAGCTGGATGCGGCGGAACTCGCTAGCAGCGTAGGTGACCGCTTCGTCCCAGCTCACTTCCTGCCACGGGTCTTCCAGGCGCTTGCGGATCATCGGCTTGGTGATGCGATCCGGGTGGGTGGCGTAGCCCCAGGCAAAGCGGCCCTTGACGCAGGCGTGGCCGTGGTTGGCGCCACCGTTCTTGTCCGGGACCATGCGCACCAGCTGGTCGCCTTTCATTTCGGCGCGGAACGAACAACCGACGCCGCAGTAGGCGCAGGTGGTGATCACCGAACGCTCAGGCTGACCAAGCTGCACCAGGCTCTTTTCCGTCAGCGTCGCGGTTGGGCAGGCCTGGACGCAGGCGCCGCACGACACGCATTCGGAGGCGAGGAAGTTATCGCCACCCGCTGCCGCCACCCGCGACTCGAAACCGCGGCCGGTGATGGTCAGGGCGAAGGTGCCCTGGATGTCTTCGCAGGCGCGCACGCAGCGGCTGCAGACGATGCACTTGCTGGGCTCGTAATCGAAATACGGGTTGGATACGTCCTTTTTCTCAGCCAGGTGGTTGGCGCCGTCGTAGCCGTAGCGCACCTCGCGCAGGCCCACCTGGCCGGCCACGGTCTGCAGCTCGCAGTTGCCGTTGGCCGAGCACGTCAGACAGTCCAGCGGGTGGTCGGAGATGTACAACTCCATCACGTTGCGGCGCAGGCCGGCCAGGCGTGGCGTTTCGGTACGCACTACCATGCCTTCGCTGACCGGCGTGGTGCAGGACGCCGGGTAACCGCGCATGCCGTCGATTTCCACCATGCACATGCGGCATGAGCCGAAGGCTTCGAGGCTGTCGGTGGCACACAGTTTGGGGATGCTGGTGCCGAGCATGGCCGCAGCGCGCATCACCGAGGTGCCGGCAGGTACGCTGATGGCGCGGCCATCGATGCTCAGGCTGACCTGCACTTCGCTATCACGGGCCGGGGTACCGAGGTCGCTGCTTTTATCAGAAGCGGGGTCGAAGAAATTGATCACTGCGCGGCCTCCGTGGTGGTCAGCCCAAAATCGGCGGGGAAGTACTTGAGGGCGCTGGCCACCGGGTAGGCAGTCATGCCGCCCATGGCGCACAGCGAGCCGTACTGCATGGTGTCGCACAAGTCGCGCAGCAACAGGGCCTGGTCGTGGCGCTCGGTGAAATCAGTCGTGGCGATCAACCGGTCGACCACTTCCATGCCACGGGTGGAGCCGATGCGGCATGGGGTGCACTTGCCGCAGGATTCTTCGGCGCAGAACTGCAGGGCGAAGCGCGCCATGCTGGCCATGTTCAGGGTGTCGTCGGCCACCACCACACCGCCGTGGCCGAGCATCGCGCCCATGGCGGCGAAGGCTTCATAATCCAGCGGGGTGTCGAAGTGGCTGGGGGGTACCCAGGCGCCGAGCGGGCCGCCGACCTGCGCAGCCTTCAGCGGCCGGCCACTGGCCGTACCGCCGCCGTAGCCCTCCACCAGCTCGCGCAGGGTCAGGCCGAACGCACGCTCCACCAGGCCGCCCTGGCGGATATTGCCGGCCAGCTGGAACGGCATGGTGCCCAGCGAGCGGCCCATGCCGAAATCGCGATAGAACGCTGCCCCCTTGGCGAGAATGATGGGCACTGAAGCCAGGGTGAGCACGTTGTGCACCAGTGTGGGCAGCCCGAACAGGCCTTGTAGCGCGGGCAGTGGCGGCTTGGCACGGACAATGCCACGCTTGCCCTCGATGGATTCGAGCAGCGCAGTTTCTTCGCCGCAGATGTAGGCACCGGCACCCACCCGCACTTCAAGGTCGAACGCCTGGCCGCTGCCGGCTACGTCGGTGCCGAGGTAGCCGGCATCACGGGCGATGGCGATGGCCTGGTCGAGCACGCGGATGGCATCCGGGTATTCCGAGCGCACATAGATGTAGCCCTTGTCGGCCCCCACGGCGAGGCCGGCAATGATCATGCCCTCGATCAGCAGGAAGGGGTCGCCTTCCATCAGCATACGGTCGGCGAAGGTGCCAGAATCGCCCTCGTCGGCGTTGCACACCACGTACTTCTGCCCAGCCCCGGCGTCGCGCACGGTGCGCCACTTGATGCCGGCCGGGAACGCCGCACCGCCACGGCCACGCAGGCCGGAGTCGAGCACGGCCGCGACCACTTCGGCACCGTTCAGGGCCACGGCCGCTTCAAGGCCGGCGAAACCACCATGGGCGCGATAGTCGTCCAGCGACAACGGGCGGGAGATGCCGGCGCGGGCGAACAGCAACCGCTGCTGGGTTTTCAGGTAAGGGATTTCTTCGACCAGCCCCAACGCCAGCGAGTGGCCACCTGGCTCACCGGCCAGGGCGTCGAGCAATGCCGGCACGTCTTGTGGGGTAACCGGGCCGAAGCCCAAGCGCCCTTGCGCACTGTCGCACTCGATCAGCGGCTCCAGCCAGTACAGCCCGCGAGAACTGGTGCGCTGGATATCCAGCGGCAACTGGCGGCGCTCGGCCTCGCGCTGCAAGGCATCGGCAACCTGGTCGGCCCCCACGGCACGGGCCACCGAATCGCACGGGATGTAGAGCTTCAGCATGCTGCGTCCTCCCGGCAAGCGTTTACCAATGCACGCAGGCGCTCAGGGGTAAGCCGCGCATGCACCTGGCCGTCCAGCTCCAGGGCCGGCGAGCAGGCGCAAGCACCCAGGCAGTACACCGGCCGCAGGCTGATGGCACCGTCGGCGCTGGTGCCATGGTCGTCCAGTGCCAGCTGATCGCGCAGTTGCGCGGCCAGGGCCTCGGCGCCACGGCTCTGGCACGATTCGGCGCGGCACAGGCGCAGGGTGTGGCGCGCCGGTGGCGATGTACGAAAGTCGTGGTAGAAGCTGATCACCCCGCGCACTTCAGCCAGGCTGAGGTTCAGGGCATGGGCAATTTCGGGTACAGCAGCATCGGGGATGAAACCGATGTCGTGCTGGATGGCATGCAGGATAGGCAACAAGGCACCAGGGGCGTCCTTGTCGCGAGCCAGAATGCGCTGGATCACGGGCAGGTGGAGCAGTTCATCAGGCATACAGCGGACCTCGGCATCACGGACCCCGCCTGAATTATTGTGAGGGCAGGTATCCAGCGTGTTCTGCTGCGGCACATCGGCCACGTCACGGTTGCGCGGCGCCGACGGCCTCCTTGCCCACGGCCGCGCATCTGCGCACGCTGGTCCGAAGGCATCCTGCAAGCATGGCACTTGTGGCGCCAGGGGGTTGCGTGCGAACGACCAGGCGCATCCTGAAACCGACGCCAAGTGCACGCCCCCTGCACGGTAGGCGAGGTTTCAGGGCAGTGGCCAGCCCGCCATCCTTGTAACAGTTGCACAGGTCGCAGCCATCGGCACCCAGCAAACGCGACTCACCTTCACAGACCGCCCGATCCTCGCCATCGATCAAGGCGCGCCCTTGCCCTCCACCGCCTTGGCCGTCTCGATCAACTTGTCGAACTTGCGGTTCAACTGGGCAAACTTCTCGTCGCTTTTGGCCCGCGCCTTGATGTTGTCTTCCGAACTGGCCTTGTCGGCAATGGTCACCACCGTCCTGTCCCAGTTCCTGGACACCCAGTAAACCAGTTCGCCATCTGCGGAAAACGCTTCCAGCCGGCCACCGGTATCCGGCACAGGCTTCGCATCCCTGGTCATTGGCAGTAGTTGCTGCACCCGCGCTTCATCGGTGGTATCCAACCGCACCTCAACCTGGCGCAGCTGGTCTGCCTCGTTGAACGCCGCCTGCACCTGCGAGATGGGAATACCGCCCAGGTTGAGGTCCCCCTTCGGGCCGGCGCCCTTGTAGAACTCGGTCGGTACCTGATAGTGATACCCCGTGAAATGCTCAACCTCGCCAAACTGCTGCTGCAGGATGGCCAACACCTGGGGCTTGGGCATGCCGAGGGTGAACTGGCCGATTTCAAGCGCTGACCAGGCTTGCAGGGGGAACATCGCGCAGGCGAACAGGAGCGGTAAGGTCCGTTTCATGGGGTTATCTTCCTTGAAGTAAGCCCGGCAACCTAACCCCTGCACGACAATCCGACAATACTGGCAGGGTGCCAAGCCACCCTGCCTCCAGGCCTCAGGCCACTGCCTTGTCTACGCTGCGCCCGGCTTCCAGCTCACGCACCAGCGGTAATACGTGCTCGCCGAAGTACGCCACTTCCTCCTGGAAATGCAGGAAGCCGGACAGAATCAGGTCCACCCCGACTGCCTTCAGCGCAACGATGCGCTCGGCAATTTGCTCAGGCGTGCCGATCAGGTTGGTCTTGAAGCCATCGTTGTACTGCACCAGATCCTCGAAGCTGGATTTGGCCCAGTTGCCCTCGCCCTCCGGGCTGGCTGCCCCGGCATGCTTTACCTCGTGGCCGAACGCCCGCACCGCCTCGGGGTTGGCCTTGTCGATGATTTCCTGCAACACCGCCCGCGCCTCTTCCTCTGTGTCGCGGGCAATGATGAAGGCGTTTACCCCAACCTTGACCGAGTGGCCGTTGGCTGCGGCCTTGGCGCGGATGTCATCGACCTGGGCCTTGATCCCTTCCACGCTGTTGCCGTTGGTGAAGTACCAGTCCGACACCCGCGCGGCCATGTCCCGCGCCGCACGCGAACTGCCGCCCTGGAAGATCTCGGGGTGCGGCTGCTGCAGCGGCTTGGGTTTGAGGTTGTAGTTACGGAAGCGATAGAAGTCGCCGTTGAAGGTGAAGTTGTCCTGCGTCCAGATGCCCTTGAGCGCGCGGATGAACTCCTCGGAACGGCGATAGCGTTCGTCGTGGTCCAGCCACGGCTCACCAATGGCGTGGAACTCGCCCTTGAACCAGCCCGAGACCACGTTGATGGCGATGCGGCCATTGGTGAACTGGTCGATGCTGGCCAACTGCTTGGCCGCCAGCGCCGGGTTCCACGGCCCTGGCAGGATGGCGGCGATGACCTTGAGCTTTTCCGTGGCAGCCAGCAGCGCATGGCTGATGGTGACCGACTCATGCTGGTTGTCGGCACCATAGCCGGCGGTGAAGCGGATTTGCGACAGGGCGTAGTCGAAGCCGGCTTTTTCAGCGATTTGCGCAAGCTTGCGGTTGTAGTCGATGTCCCAGCTGGTGCGTTGCTCGATGGTGCTGACCACCAGGCCACCGCTGACGTTGGGGACCCAGTAGGCGAACTTGAGTGGGGTGTGGCTCATGGGGAAGCTCCTTGAGAATCCTTGGGGTTCAAGGAGGCATGAGCAGCAAGCGTGCCAACGGCTGGATTGCTTTACTTTCAACGGGTTAGTGGAATTAGTCGACGATGTTGACTGCATGTGGTCAAACACGCTGTCGGATCACTGTTGCCTGCGCAACATCGCCGCTTGTTGCTGGCTCACCGGTTCTTGCGCATGCCCATGTGAGCGTCATCCATCAAGGCTTTGGCCATGTCGCAGAGGAAGTGCGAGGCCCAGACCAGCACCGGTTCGTTGTCCATTACCCCGATAAATGCCAGCCAGTGGTACTGCCCTCCACTATCCTGTGGGAGCGGGTTCACCCGCGAACACGGGCGCAGCCCGTGCCATCCACCGCTGGCAAAACTTGATTTCAGCCCATCAATGCAAGGTATGCATTTGCGGCTTGCCTTTGAACTGCACCTGCGCAATCGCCGTCTCCAGCAACGATCGCACAGCCTCCACTTCATGCATCACCGCCAAGGTCATGACGGTGGCGGGAGACTTGGGCAGCGTGGAGATGGCGTGATGGCCTACGGACAAGGCGCAGAGGACGTATTCGGTGGCCTGGATCAGGGTGTCTTCCAGGTGGTGCGAAGGGTCAGCGGAGAAAGGTGGATCGGGAACAATTTTGAGCATGGCGAATCTCTCTAGTTGCACTACCAAGATCGCCACCTGCTCACTTGCAGATGATTGGGTGGCGGCTACGTAAGGGCCTGCAAGACCGAGGCAACTAGAAAGCCCGGTTGGTCCGAAGACCACCCGTACGCAGCCACCATAAAACGCAGCTGAGCGCAAAAAAAATCTGGCGGGCCAACGAAGAGCCCTGTGCGTGGTTGCCCCACGCACAAGCGACAATGTTCAGTGCTGACTATACCGCCAACCGCGCCAGCCGCTGCAGCGCCACAATCACTTCCTCGTCCCGCTCTTCGAGCACATCCGCCTGGATAAGGGCGATCACTGCCTTCAGCAGTTCAGTCTGGTTCATCTCTGTTTGCTGTTGCAGCGCAAGCAGGTCCTCCGCCATGTGCGGATTAACCTTCATCGACAACCGTCGGGTTGCATTGGACCTTGCAAGCCCGCGCTGCTCCCGCTGCTCATCCAGCGCCTGGATGAACGCCAGGTGCGCAGCCCGCAATCGCCCCCCCTGCTGAACCTGCGCCAACCTCTGAACATAGTGGGCCAGAAACAACTTGCGTAAATTGGCCCCGGCGTCGCTGCTGACTGCATGCATGGCCGCATCCAGCACGTCCACGTAGACGGCCGGCAAGCGCGCCTCGATAGACTTGAGCTGCTGCTTGCGCGCCTCATGAATGGCTGGTGTGGATTGCGGTGGAAGCGCGACCACGCCATCGCAACGGGTACACACGCCCACCAATATGTCCCTGGCCACACCCTTGCCATCGCTGAACGGTACATCCCGGCGGGCATAGCGAGTGGTCACCACTGCCTGGCACTGCTCGCACAGTGCTTTTCCGCTATCCCCTTCGAACAGAATCTTCATGATCTGGATACTCACTGGTGAACGCTTATGAACCAGGTGTCTGGTTCGATAAAAAAGAACTTGATGTACCAGCCATCCCGTTTGAGCACATGCACCTCTACGGCAGCGACAGCGTGGTGAGGGCTGCTTGCGTGGTGAATGCCCCGGCATGAGCGCACGACTTCCACAACCTCTCGGGCTGATACTTCCCCTGTAGCCAGCAGGTTCTTTATATCGATATCCCCGCGTGAAACGTGTTGGTACTCCCCTGATTCAAGCGCCGCTATCACTGCGCGCTGGGCCTCCCTGAAACCGGTTTTCATAGCTCATCCCTGCCATTACGAAAATCATCGTACAAAATCCGGATCAAATCTAGCGCTTGCGAAGCCAAAGCGACCAGCGGTCCCCCCCGATTCGAGCGATGACCCGGAACACGTATGAACTATGGCCCTGGCAGCCGCAAGACAGCGCAGGGCACTGTAACCAACGCTTTCAAGGCTGCTCGCGGCAGCCGCTTGAAACCTGCGTGAGCACCGGCTAGCTGCTGCCATCCACCCAGGCCTTGTTTCGCGAGATGTGAAGAAGCATGAAACATTATTTATCAATATAAATTCCCATTTGATGTAGCTTCTCATTCGCACGAAATCTGTAACCCTTTTATCAGTCCCCCGCCTCAGGAATTCCCCGTGAAACGTCATCTCCCTGCCCGCCTCTTGCTGGTCGGCGCATGCGGCGCCATGCCTGTCGTTCATGCCGCCGACAACCTCACCCTGCCCGCGACCCAGATCGACAGCACGAGCGAAGTGGTGGATGGCGTGAGCCAGGGCTACGAAGGCAGGGCTTCATCCAGCACCACCAAACTGGGCCTGACCGACAAGCAGACCCCGCAGGGCGTGACAACCATCACCCGCCAGGCGCTGGACGATTTCAAGATCACCGGTATCAAGGACGCACTGCGCGCAGCACCGTCGGTAACCGTCGAGCAAACCGAAACCGACCGTACCGAATTCACCTCGCGTGGCTTCGACATCAATACCTTCGAATACGATGGTACGGGCATGCCCTTCGTAAGCAGCACGCTGGTAGGTGATCAGGACCTGGCCGAGTACGAGCAGATCGACGTGTTGCACGGCGCCAATGGCTTGATGAGTGGTGCCGGCAACCCGTCGGCCACGGTCAACTTCGTGCGTAAACGCCCGACAGATACCTTCCAGGCGCAGGTCGACACCAGCGTCGGCTCGTGGGACAGCCGCCGTATCGACGTCGATGTTGCAGGCCCGCTGACCGACAGCGGCAATGTGCGCGGCCGGTTCATCTACTCCCACGACAAGGGCAACTCATGGATGGACCGCTACAGCCACGAGCGCAACGTTGCTGCCGGCCTGCTGGCGTTCGATGTGTCCGACGCCGACACCGTGACTGTGGGCTTCTCCCAGCACAACAGTGATTCCAACGGCAGCACCTGGGGCAACCTGCCACTGGTGGACAATGACGGCAATGCCATCCACTACAGCGGGCGCAGCAACAGCATCGGCCAGCCGTGGACCTACTGGAACCTGCACACCCAGCGGGCCTTCGTCGAGCTTAAGCATGATTTCGGCAATGACTGGAACGCCACGCTCACGACCACCGGGCAGCAGGAAAAGCAGAACACCAACATGCTCTATGTCGGTGGCGTCTCCGGTGATGTTGCCGACGCGTATGCCAACCACACCCGCAGCGAGGCCCACCAGTTGCTGGGCGAGGCCAAGGTGCAAGGCCCGTTCAGCCTGTTCGGTCGCGAGCACCAGCTGACCTTCGGTGCCGCGTACGGGCGCACGCATCAAAAAGGCCAGGAGTATGACGAAGACCTGGAGCATGGCAGTTTCTTCAACACGTCGTTCTCGGGCATCCTGGCGGGCAATACGCCTATGCCCTCGTTTGGCGTCACCAGTGACGACCTGGCGCAGAACTTCCAGGACACGCAAAAAAGCGTATTCGCCGGTGCGCGCTTCAGCCTGGTCGATAACCTGCACTGGATAGCCGGTGCACGCATGCTCAGCGCCGACGGCAAGGGCGAGAGCTACGGTTCAGAACACTCCACGCGCGCCCACGGCAAGGTCACGCCCTACACCGGCCTGGTCTACGACCTGAACGAGGTATGGAGCATCTACGGCAGCTGGACCAAGATCTACAACCCGCAATACAACGTGGTCGGTACCGACGGCAAGCTGCTCGACCCACTGGAAGGCAAGAGCATGGAAGTGGGCGTAAAAGGCAGCGTGATGGACCAGCGCCTGCACCTGACCGCTGCGCTGTTCAAGACCGAGCAGCGCAACGTGGCCGTGGATGCCGGATTCGACGGGGTTCAGGAGGTTTACACTCCGGGCGACTTCAAGAGCCACGGCGTAGAGCTGCAGGCGTCCGGCGAAGTGGCGCCAGGGCTCGACCTGCTCGCCGGCTACACCTATGTACGTATTGACGATGACAACGGCGAGCGTGCGCGCAAATATGTGCCGGCCCACAGCTTGCGCGGCATGGTCACTTACCGCTTGCCGACCCTGCCACAGATGAAGGTTGGTGCCCGTGTCAGCTGGCAGACCGGCGTCGAGAACGACACCAACAGCGCCATCCACCAGAACGCCTACGGTCTGGTTGACCTGATGACCAGCTACGACATTGACAGCAACTGGAGCACGTCGCTGAACCTGAACAACGTCACCGACCGCAAATACCTCCTGTCGCTGTACAACAACGCGACAACCGCCAGCTATGGTGCGCCCCGCAACCTGACGGCTTCGGTGACCTGGAAGTATTGACCCCGCCCGTGTGTAGCGGCGCACTGTACGGCATCCAGTGATGGGCCTGGCGCCATTCAGGTAAGCTCAGCCCCTGCAATGCAACCATCAAGGACGGTACCCATGCATTCACTGACTGACGAGCAGGTACTGGCGATCATCCGCGAGAACCCGGTAAACCGAGCACTTCTGGCGCTGCTGGCAACGCTGGAGATCCCCCACTGCATGCTGGTGGCAGGCGCCCTGTTCCAGACCTTCTGGAACCACCGCGCAGGGCTGCCTGCCGGCTGGGGTATCAAGGACTATGACATCGCCTATTTCGACGCCGACGTGTCCTGGGAGGCAGAGGACCGGGTTATCACAAGGGTGCAGCAGGCCTGCGCGCACTTGGGCGTCAACGTGGAAGTGCGCAACCAGGCCCGCGTCCACCTGTGGTACCAGGGGAAATTCGGCGGTGCTTACTCGCCATTGCTTAAGGTCACGGATGGCATCGACCGCTACCTGATCCGCTCGACCTGCCTTGGGGTTGATGTGTGCACGGGCACGTTGTACAGCACCCATGGCCTGGATGACCTGCAGCACGATCTGCTGAACATGAACGAGCTGAACCCACGGCCAGGCTTGTTCAGGGAAAAAGCCGCCAGCTACCGGGAGCGTTGGCCATGGCTTGTCTTGGTCGAGTGACCAGAATGCTCAAGCTACTGTCCGGTTTTCGACCCGCCGAACCACTCACTGCGGGTCATCTCCCATACCTCGACCTGCATTGGCCCAGAAACAAAATATCCATCACGGGTACTCACCCTACGCATGCCCTCATGCTCTGAAACCTTGCGCGAGGCATGGTTGGCAACGGCTTTGGGAACCTGCATGAGCGGGCGTGACAACGCCTCGAACCAATAGGCGTTGATAACCCTGCAGGCTTCGCGCATGTAGCCCATGCCCCACCACTGCGGCGCAAGCCAGAAGCCTCTGTTGTTTCCAGGCTGCTCATACAAACTGATGCTGCCAATGGTGCAGTCAGCCTCGTTGCGCAGGCGGATCATCCAGTGCCATTCACGGCCCGCAGCCATGGCAGGCAGGGCGATATCCCGCACATAGGCCAGCGCACCGTCTTCCGGATATGGCCATGGGACGCGACGATCGAGGTAGCGGACAACTTCCCATTGCGGGAACAATTTCTGGATTGCAGGTGCATCCTCCAGTCGCAGGGGCGTGAGTACAAGGCGATCGGTATACAGCGTCGGCAAGCAATCCATGGCATTCGTTCCTGGGCATCCTTGTGGAAGCTTCTGATAGTCTGCGCTGGGTCGTATCTTGTCGAGCGGGACAACAGCTTACCTAGGTGACCTGCATCCAAACGCCTCTCAGCTGAACACCCAAAGCACGCGGGTAGGCTTGTCGGTGAGGTTGGCGTAGCGAAAACTGGCGTGGGGTTGCAGTTGAAAACTGTCACTGGCGCGCAGCGTTACCGGCTCGCCGCCACCCAGCCACACAGTCAACTCGCCTTCGAGCACAAAGCAGCCCTGCTCCGAGCTGTCGTCCAGGTACTCCTCGCCACTGCTCGCCCCTGGCTCCAGGTGGCTATCGAGCATGGAGAACGCGCCCGTTATCGTAGGGGATGCCAGCACATCGGTGATGCCACCGGCCAGGTGAAGCGTGCGCCGCTCGTGAGGGCGGGTGACCCAGTCGAGCTCGCGGGGCTTGTCCAGTTTGTAGAAGTAGGCGGTCGAGACGCCCAGCTCTTCGCTAATAGCCGTAAGGTCGGCCACGGTCGGGCGCGATACGCCCCGTTCGACCTGGGACAGAAAGCCCACCGAACGGCCGATACGCTGCGCCAGCTCACCCAGCGTCAGGCCTTTGAACTTGCGCAGGTCGCGAATCAGTACTGCCAGGCCTTCGATTTCTTCGTGCACTTTCATAGTTGAATCGCGACTTTCGGACGGGAAAATAATGCCCTGAAAAGTACATGATTCATCTCACAAAGCAAATTGCTTGAAGGATTTGCTGCCTGTGAGGCAAGCAATCCGGGGCCGCCTTGCGGCCCCGGTGTCTTCAGCAAACAGCCTCATAGGTCAGGTCCAGGCACTTGCGGGCTTTTTCCACCAGCTCGTCGATCTCTTCGATGCTGATCACCAGCGGCGGCGCGATGATCATGGTGTCGCCCACGGCGCGCATGATCAGGCCGTTGTCGAAGCAGTGCTGGCGGCAGATCATGCCGACACCTTTGCCTTCGTACCGGGCGCGGGTGGCCTTGTCTTTCACCAGCTCGATTGCGCCGAGCATGCCCAGGCCGCGCACTTCGCCTACCAGCGGGTGGTCAGCCAGTTCGCGCAGGCGTTGTTGCAGATAAGGCGCGGTTTTATCGTGCACCTGCTGGATGATCTGCTCATCACGCAGGATGCGCAGGTTCTCCAGGCCCACCGCAGCCGCCACCGGGTGGCCGGAATAGGTGAAGCCGTGGTTGAAGTCGCCGCCTTCGCTGATGACCTTGGCCACTTCGTCACGCACGATCACCCCGCCCATGGGGATGTAACCAGAGGTCAGGCCCTTGGCAATGGTCATCAGGTCGGGCTTGAGGTCGTAGTAGTCGGTACCGAACCACTTACCGGTACGGCCAAAACCGCAAATCACTTCGTCGGCGACGAAGAGGATGTCGTACCTGGCCAGGATTTCCTTGACCTTCGGCCAGTAGGTTTGCGGCGGAATTATCACGCCACCGGCACCCTGGATCGGCTCGGCAATGAAGGCGGCGACGTTGTCTTCGCCAACTTCGAGGATCTTCTTCTCCAACTGCTCGGCCGCCCACACACCGAACTCGGCCTCGGTCATGTCACCGCCTTCGCCGAACCAGTATGGCTGCGGAATATGCACGATATCCGGGATTACCCCGCCCTGCTGGTGCATGCCGCTCATGCCGCCCAGGGCTGCGCCCGCCACGGTAGAGCCGTGGTAACCGTTGATGCGGCCAATGATGACCTGCTTGTTCTTCTTGCCCTTCAGCGCCCAGTAATGGCGAACCATGCGCAGCACGGTGTCGTTACCTTCGGAACCGGAGCCGGTGAAGAACACGTGGTTCATGCCTTGCGGCGCCACATCGGCGATTGCCTTGGCCAGCTCCAGCGCAGGCGGGTGCGCGGTCTGGAAGAACAGGTTGTAGTAAGGCAGCTGCTTCATCTGCTGGCTGGCGACCTCGGCCAGCTCATCGCGACCGTAGCCGACCGCCACGCACCACAGGCCCGCCATGCCATCAAGAATCTTGTTGCCCTCGCTGTCCCACAGGTACACGCCCTTGGCCGAGGTGATGATGCGCGGGCCTTTCTCGGCCAGTTGTTTGACATCGCTGAACGGAGCCAGGTGGTGGTCGCGGCTCATCGATTGCCAGGCAAGGGTCTGCGAATTCTTTTCACTCATTGACTTCTACTCCATCAAGTTGCGCAGCCAGGCTGCGCGGGTACTTTTTATAGTTGGTAACGGTCGGCGTTCAGGCCGACAGCAACAGCCTCTGGCGCAGTACCGAGCGATGCCGGCAGGCCTTGCCAAACGACTGGAAGATGGTCAGGTAATGCGGGTTGTCCATGACCTGGAACTCGGGGTGCCATTGCACGGCCAGGGCAAACCCCTTGCCGTTCTCGACCGAAATCGCTTCCACCAGGCCATCGGGTGCCAGCGCTTCCACCCGTAGCCCCGGGGCCAGTACATCGATGCCCTGGCCATGGATGGAGTTGACGTCGAAGACCGCCGGCAAGCCCATGCGGTCGAGCAGGCCGCCGGGCTCTACATGCATGGTGTGGCGCGGCCCATACTGCTTGTCGATGGGCTCACCCTTGCCTTCGCGGTGGTCCATGAACACACCGGTCTCGTGGACCTTCTGGTGCAGGGTGCCGCCAAGTGCCACGTTCATTTCCTGGAAGCCACGGCAAATGCCGAGCACCGGCACGCCGGCGGCGATGGCCGCACGCATCAGCGGTAACGTGGTGGCATCACGCAGCGGGTCGTGATGGGTGCCCGCTGCACTGGCCGCGCCGTTGTAATGGAACGGCTCGATGTTGGACGGCGAACCGGTGAAGATCAGCCCATCCACCACGTCGAGAATATCGGCGCTGTCCATCAGTTCACCGAGGCTGGGAATCACGATGGGCAGCCCACACGCTGCCTTGGCTGCCGCGCGTGCGTACTTCTCGCTGATGGTCTGGGTTGCATGCAGCTCGATCATGCTGGTGCATGCGGTAATGCCGATAACGGGCACACGTGGCATATCTTCCTCCGGCAAATCCATATTGCGCGTTGTGTTGAAAGGGAGGGTGCAGCGTCGCTGTTCGACCTTCGGCACCTACAGGAACCAGCGGTATTCGCGGGCATCGATGTGGCGCATGAAGTCCAGTTGCTCCTGGTATTTGTTTTCGCAATAGACCATCACGAACTCACTGCCCAGGCCTTCGTTGACCACCGGGTGGTGACGCATGGCGGCCAGGGCGCTGAGGGCATCCTTGGGGAAGTCGATGCCGCTCTGACGGTTTTCGTTCAGCGGGGCGATGGGCTCGACGCCGCGGTCCAGGCCATGCTCCATGCCGGTCAGGATGGCCGCCAACACCAGGTACGGGTTGGCATCGGCACCGGCGATGCGGTGTTCGATGCGCAGGTTGCGCGGGTCGGACTCGGGGATGCGAATGCACGCATCACGGTCTTCGAAGCCCCAGCTGGCCTTGCTCGCCGCGTTCACCATGGCGCCGTAGCGGCGGTAAGCATTGTGGTTGGGGGCGAAGATCGGCATGCAGTGCGGCAGCAGCTCCAGGCACCCCGCCACTGCATGGCGCAGCTTGCGCTGTTCAGCGCCGGCCAGGATGTTGTTGCCGGCAGCGTCATACAGGCTGACGTGCACATGCATGCCGCTGCCCGGCGCGTCCAGGTATGGCTTGCTCATGAAGCTGGCACGGTAGCCGTGTTTCATCGCGATACCACGGGTGCTGCGGCAGAACAGCGCCGACCAGTCCGCCGCGCTCAGGGCATCGTCGCTGTGGGAGAAGTTGATCTCGAACTGGCCGGGGCCCAGCTCTGCGGTAATGACGTTTGCCGGCACGCCCTGCTCGTTGGCGCCATCGACCATCTCGTGCAGCACCGACGAGAAGCGTGAAAGCCGCTCGATGTGCATGTTCGGCTGGTCGTCCTCGTCCCCGGTCGCCGTGTCCCGCGGGTACTGTGGCAGGCCGTTGTCGAGCTTGCGGTCGAACAGGTAGAACTCCAGCTCGAAAGCCACCACCGGGCGTATGCCGCGTTTGGCCAGGCGCTGAATCACGCGGGCCAACACTTCACGGGGCTCGAACTCGATCGGCTTGTCGGTGCCGTCGGAGGTGATGAGCATCTGGGCAATCACTTCCTTTTCCCAGCGCACCGGCTTCAGGGTACCCGGCACCAGGCGCCGGGCAGCATCCGGGTCGCCGTCGGCAAAGCAGTAATCGCCAATCGGGTAAAGGCCACCCTGGGTACCCAACAACACGCAGTTCTGCGGCAGCTTCAGCGGCGCGCCGGCTGCGACTTTCTCCAGCATGTCCATGGGGTAGCGCTTGCCGTAGAAGTGCCCGGGGATATCCAGCGCAATCAGGTCGACATAACGAATTTCTGGGTGCTCCGCTCGGAACGAGCGCACTTCAGCCAGCAGATCCGCAAAGATGACACTCATCTTCTTATCCTTGTGAGGTGAACGAATTCAATTGAAGACCCAGAGCACGCGGGTGGGTTTTGCCGTCAGGTTGGCGTAACGGAACTGCGCGTGGGGTTGCACCTGGAAGCAGTCGTTGGCCTGCAGGGTCACGGCCTCGCCGTCGTCCAGCCATACCGTGAGTTCGCCCTCAAGCACGAAACAACCCTGCTCGGAACGGTCACTCAGGTATGCCTCGCCACTGGTGGCGCCTGGCTCCAGATGGCTGTCGAGCATGGCGAAGGCACCGGCGATGGTGGGCGAAGCCAGCACATCGGTAATGCCCGACTCCAGGTACAGCGTGCGCCGCTCGTGGGGGCGCGTGACCCAACCAATGCTGCGGGGCTTGCTCAGGTTGTAGAAGTACGCGGTCGATACGCCGAGCGCTTCGCTGATGGCCGTGAGGTCCGCCACGGTAGGGCGCGAAACACCGCGTTCGACCTGAGAGAGGAAGCCGACCGAGCGGTTGATGCGCTCGGCCAGTTCGCCTAGGGTCAGGTTCTTGAATTTGCGCAGGTCGTGAATAAGGATCGCGAGGGCTTCTACCTCTTCGTGCATCTTCATCGATTGGGCTGCCGTGAAATTTTTGGAGTTATTTTTCATGAAAAATTACATGAAAATTTTCACGAGTCAAGCCGAACCCTGAATTTGTGCAGCAGCGAACAGAGGGTTAGGGGTGCAAGGATCCGGATTGGCAGCGGTGCCGCGGGTTTCTTTAGAGGTGCTCAGGGAGTAGCCTCGGCGGTGAATCTTCCCAGCCCGGCCATTGCCCTCGTCATGCCAAACGGTTTCCCTGAATTGCCGCCGCTTAACGCGCTACGCGTGTTTGAAGTGGTTGCCCGCCACCTGAACTTCCGCCTGGCTGCCGAGGAACTGGGTGTGACCCAGGCGGCAGTCGCGCAACAGATACGCGGGCTGGAAGCGAACCTGAACCTTCGCCTGTTCGAGCGCCTGCCCCGGGGCCTGGCGCTGACCGATGCGGGCCTGGGTTACAGCACCAGCATTCGCAGCGCCTTGGCGATGATCGATGAAGCCACCCGCCTGCTCCGGCCGCAGCCGTCGCACCTTACGGTCAGCGTTACACCTACCTTTGCCTCCAAATGGCTTATTCCGAGGCTGGGCAGCTTTGCGCAAAGCTACCCAGACATCGATCTGCGTGTGCTGGCCACAGATCGGCTGTCGCACTTCAGCACCGATGGCGTGGATATCGCAGTGCGCTATGGCAAGCCCGAAATCGGCGCGGGTTTGAACAGCGAACTGCTGATGGAGCAGCGCATCGTTGCCGTGGCCAGCCCAAAGCTGTTTGAAGGCACTCATGCCCCCGCCAGCTTTGCCCAGCTTCAAGAATTCATCATGCTGCACGATGCCCATAATTTCTGGCCTCAGTACCTTGCTGCAGTGTTCCCGCAACACACCCAACCGACTGCGAAAAACCTGCGGTTCAATCAGACTTCATTGGCCATCGACGCGGCCATCAGTGGTCAAGGCATTGCTTTGGCCAGCCTGGCGTTCGTCAGCGATGAAATCGTTGCGGGCAGGCTGGTGCAGGTCTTCGGTCAGCAGCTCAGGCTCGATAAGTCGTTCTATCTGGTGTGGCCACGCAAGCTGCAGCAGCCTGAGTCGCTAAGCGTTGTGCAGCGCTGGCTCAAGCAACAGGCTGACAATAGTTAATCTACTGCCACGGTAAAGTTTGGCTGCCTCCCTCACCGCTGGGGCTGCTGCTAAGGTGGTTGCACCTAAGCAATCAACCGTTCACGTTGGAGGCAGCATGTCAGTAGAAAAAGTTGCGATTATCACGGCCGGTGGCAGCGGTATGGGCGCGGCAGCAGCACGGCGCCTGGCCGCTGACGGCTTCAAGGTTGGCATCCTTTCCTCTTCGGGCAAGGGCGAAGCACTGGCTGCCGAGCTTGGCGGCATTGGCGTAACCGGCAGCAACCAGTCAGTTGATGACCTGAAACGCCTGGTCGACGCCGTGGTGGAAAAGTGGGGTCGCGTCGACGTGCTGGTCAACAGCGCCGGCCATGGTCCGCGCGCGCCGATCCTGGAAATCAGTGACGAAGACTGGCACAAGGGCATGGACACCTACCTGCTGAATGTCATTCGCCCTACTCGCCTGGTAACGCCTTACATGCAACGCCAGAAGGGGGGCGTGATCATCAACATTTCCACCGCCTGGGCGTTCGAGCCGAATGAGCTGTTCCCGACATCCGCTGTTTTCCGCTCGGGCCTGGCCGCATTCACCAAGATCTTCGCCAACAATTTTGCCGGGGATAACGTGCGCATCAACAACGTGCTCCCCGGCTGGATCGACAGCCTGCCGGCCACCGAACAACGCCGCGACAGCGTGCCGCTCAAACGCTATGGCACCAGCGAGGAAATCGCCGCCACCATCGCGTTTCTCGCCAGCGAGGGCGCTGCCTATATCACCGGGCAAAACATCAAGGTCGACGGCGGCCTGACACGCAGCGTGTGATTGCCTGTGGCCGTGGTGTGCGCTGCTGCGGTCCTGCGAGGGGCCGCGCAAGCCAGGGAATGAGACAAGTTACTTGCTGGCAACCGATTGATTAACGAGCGGACAGCTCTGGGCGTTAAGAAAACGCGATTTCTTCAGCCAGTCTTGCTGGGGATAATAGGCAAACACGTAGCTGCCGCGCTGCAGCGTCTCGATCAGCTTGCCGGCAATTGCCGGCCGAACCGCAGGGCAGCCCTGGCTGCGCCCCAGGCGCCCGAGGCCGGGCACGACCTTGGGGTCGGCATACGCAGCGGCATGCATCACGATCGCCCGCGACATGCTGTTATCGTTAAACCCCGGCTCCAGCCCCTGCAGGCGCAGCGAGCGGCCGTGCTTGCCGCTGTAGGTCTGACCGGTTTCATACAGGCCGATGGAGGACTGGTAGCTGTTCGGCGCGTTGGAGAACGTGGTCGGCACATCAGCGCCGCTGTTCTTGCCATGGGCGACCCACTCCTCGAACAACAGCTTCCTGGCGCGCAGGTCGAACACCCACAGGCGCTTGTCACGCGAAGCCTTGGAGTAATCGATCACCGTCAGCAACTTGTCCGCGTCGCTGTGACTGGCGCACGCGTAGGCGGTGAGTGCCAGAGCCAGGGTCGAAAGGCTGGCGTTAGGCGCCAACTGCTGCAGCTCGGCAGCGCTAGGCAGGGGTTGCGCGTAGGCAGCGTGCCAGGCGCTGAGGAAAAACAGGGCAATACTGGCCGCTGAGAACCGGAAGGCTCCCCGCAATGGTTCGAACATCGACATGGAATACCCTGTTGAAAACCTGTCTTTTCTTGCCTTGTTTGCAGCCAAAAGCGGCTACTTTGCTTGATTACCTCAGGAAAGCCGATCACTTCTTGACCAATGGTTTAGATTCTTCACTGCCTTCGGTGGTGATCACCGTGAATTTTCCTTCGGTGCGGGTTTCCCGGGTGGACGCCCAGTCGGTGATCACCAGCATCGTGCCGACGTCCATCGCCGTACGTAAATGACGGCGAAACTCCGGGTTGATGTTCAGTTGCCCCAGTTGTTCATAGGGGGTATTCCCGTACTCCGGGTTGCTCAGGCCCACCACCGACCACCGTAAGGGTAGCGCGCCATCGAGTGCCAGGGCGGATGGTTTTTGCAGCAGGGAATACACCGCCATGCCACTGCGATGCTGGCTGCCTTCAGGCGAAAGTGCTGGCGCCGAGCCGACCAACTGGCCACCGCGATACACGTAGGCACGCAAGTCGGCGCGGCTGATCAGGATCGACAGGGGCCCTGCCGTGGGGTCTGGGTCGTTCCAGAATTGCTGGTTGCTCAGTATCAGCGGGCCTTGGGCCTTGCCATCGCTGACCGTGGGCGCCAGCACGCCGGGGTGGTAGACCTCCACCGGGGCACTGCTGGTATCGGAAACGATGACGGTGGTGGAACTGAAGCCGGTGACTTCGTACAGCTTCTTGGCAAAGTCCATCGGCAGGCGCACGCAACCATGCGAGGCGGGGTACCCCGGTAGATGGCCTGCGTGCAGGGCAATGCCGTCCCACGTCAGGCGCTCCATGTAGGGCATCGGTGCGCTGTTGTAGAGGCTGGACTTATGCTCGACCTTCTTCTGCAGAATGCTGAATACCCCGGTGGGGGTTTCCCGCCCTGCCTTGCCGCTGCTCACGGTGCTGACACCAATGGCAATGCCATTGCGATAAACGTAGGCACGTTGTTCGGTAAGGCTGACTACGACGGTCACCGGCCCCACCGGCGAGACCTGCGGGTACCAGAGAAACTGGCCAGGCTTGAGGCTTTCAAGCTGGCTCCTGAGTGCAGCCGGTGTGGGCACCTGCAGTGGAGCCGCTTCGACCAAGGCAGCGGTGAGTAACAGACCCAGCCCGAGCGTTACATGCAACATCCTATTGCCCCCATAGAACCCTGCCGCCAGCTTAGTCGGAACATGACCCGCAAAGCCACACGTTCAACGCACCGGCCCAGGCTGTCGGAATACCACGCGACCAGACCGGGAGCTGGTGGTAACAACTGTGCACAGTAAATGTGCACAAAATTCCCACTCAAAAGCGCAGCGCACGCCATGGAACTTGCCGGATGAAGGCGCTGAAACCCTAGATCTGGCCATACGCATGGGTTGGTATGATTCTTGTTTGTATACAAATCCAAAAATAAAAGTACACAACCATCACGGAGTTCCGATGGCGTCGATTTCACGTTCCGATGTTGACCAGCTCGATGCTCTCCCCGCCGATACGGCTGGGCCCAGCCCGCTGGCGTTGAGCCCGCGCCTGTATAGTGCCGACCTTGCACCGACTCGCGCGGCAAATCGCACCTGGGGGCGCTACAGCCTGTTTGCGCTGTGGACCAACGATGTGCATAACATCGCCAACTATTCCTTCGCCATCGGCCTCTTCGCCCTGGGCATGAGCGGCGCGCAGATCCTCTGCGCCTTCGCGCTCGGCGCGCTGGTGATCTACGGCCTGATGAACCTGTCCGGCTACATGGGCCAGAAGACCGGCCTGCCATACCCCGTCCTGTGCCGGATCAGCTTCGGCATTCATGGGGCGCAGATCCCGGCGCTGATCCGCGCCGTGATCGCCATTGCCTGGTTCGGCATCCAGACCTACCTCGCCTCGGTTGTCTTGCGCGTGCTGCTGACCGCCATCGCTCCAGACCTCAAGGCCTATGACCAGAACTCGATCCTCGGCCTGTCGACCCTGGGCTGGCTCACCTTCCTCGGCATCTGGTGCGTACAGGTGGCGATCTTCGCCTACGGCATGGAGATGGTGCGCCGCTTCGAGTCCATCACCGGGCCGATCATTCTGGTAGCTTTCGCTTGCCTGGCGGGCTGGATGTACTGGCGCAGCGGCCTGACGATCGCCTGGTCGAGCGGCAACGCGCCAACCGGCTCCACAATGTGGCTGAAGGTGCTCGGCGCCGCTGCGTTGTGGGTCTCGCTGTACGGCACCATGATTCTCAACTTCTGCGACTTTACCCGTAACTGCCCGGACCGGCGCACCATCAGCGTGGGCAACTTCTGGGGCCTGCCGGTGAACATGCTCGGCTTCGCGCTGATCGCCGTGGTGCTGGCCGGTGCGCAGTTCAGCATCGACGGCAAGCTGGTGCAGGGCCCGACCGAAATCGTCGCCGCCATCCCCGACACCGCCGGCCTGGTGCTGGCCTGCCTGGCCTTCCTGATCGTTACCGTGGCGGTGAACATCATGGCCAACTTCGTCGCCCCGGCCTACGTGCTCGCCAACCTGGCGCCGAACCTGCTGAACTTCCGCCGCGCAGGCCTGCTCAGCGCCGCCATCGCGGTGGTGATCCTGCCCTGGCACTTGTACAACAGCCCGTCCGTGATCGTGTATTTCCTTGGCGGCCTGGGCGCCCTGCTCGGCCCGCTGTACGGCATCATCGTCACCGACTATTACCTGGTACGCCGCAGCCGGGTGAACCTGCCGCAGCTGTACAGCGAAAGCACAGCGGGCGCCTATCACTACAGCGGCGGGGTCAACCTGCGCGCCGTCGCGGCGTTCATACCCGCTGCGCTGATCGCCATCGTGCTGGCACTGGTGCCGGCGTTCGAGACGCTGTCGCAGTTCTCCTGGTTCTTCGGGGCGGGTTTGGGCGGATTGATTCATTACGCCATTGCCAATCGAAGCGCCAGGTACCTGGAAGTGTCCGGCGAAAGCATTGCGGTAGATAGCGCGCAGCACTGACCGGGATTGAAAGCAGCCATGTGTGGCTGCTTTCGACCCAAAGCTGCCCTTGGCGGACGGCAGCTAACGGCCAGGAGCGGTCATCGAGTCTCTACAAAAGCCGGAGCGATTCACTCATTGCAGACTTCTACCACAATCTCGTCCACCAACAAGCGCTTTCGCCGCTCTTCCGATATGTTGGAAAGCCCGCTAGCTGGATCGCTTAATACTACGTCACCTGTCGTTGCGCGGACCATGAAGTTGGTGGCTCCAAGATCCACATCGACGTCTGTTTCCAAGATGTATTCAGGGAGTAGGCGTTGCATGGCTTCGACGGCCTGTCGCGTGCACGACTCGATGGGGGCATCGTCCAATCTTGCTAAAAGGGCATGTTTGTCTTCTGGCGTGGCTAGCAGGTCCCCGTCATCACTATCGGTCAGATGCAGCAAGAGACGCGCGACGGCTGCTTGCTGATCGGGGTAAGTGTCTAGGCTATTTAGATGTTCTAGATGAGCCAACCATAGATAATCGGGGTAGTAGACGTCTTTTTTATAAAGAGCAACGGCGCCATAATCCGCCAATAGCTGGACTACACCTAGTATACCGAGCTTTTTCGCCTTCGCTGCGAAGTTATGTGTGGCATTGTCGGAAGACAATCGATACACCGAGGCTGATGTTTCGCCTTCGAACAAGACGCTAACCGAACCTACATTGATGATCTGTTTTCCGGCTAGGGGTGAGCGAGAGCGAACTGCTTCGAACACCTTTCCCTCCAAAATCCGCTGATGTGCAATGTCCACCTAACCATCTCCTATTGATTATCTAGATCCGATTGCCCTTGGACAGGTTGCAAGGTTCACAGAGTAATTGCAGATTTCTGACGGTGTTACTGCCACCGTGGGAAAATGGGACGATATGGTCGAAACACAACAATTTTCGAGACTCACACTGTACGCAAGCTCCACCGTCTCGTTGCCAGACTTCACGCTGCACGGCTCTGGGAATAGCCTCTCTGCGCGGGGCAACAGGCTTAGGTGGCGGCATCATTTTTATATTAACGGGGATAAGCACGCCTTCGGCGTTCGCCTCGCGTGAAGCGGCAGACCGAGGTGCAGCGATCACCGAAGGTAACACGGCCTTCGCGGCAAAGGCCTTGATATAAGCCACAACATCATTTAGCTCGGCGTCAGACCTTAGGATCAACTTGAGCGCAGGCTGCCCTTTTTCCAGACCCGCGGAAGCATGGGTACCACTATGCCGTCCTGAGTCGCCCGCGTATTCCAAGGCGATTTCCGGTACTGGTTGATCGTCTGGGGGATAAGGCAGCCAAACAAACGCAGCATCTTCGCGATTGGGTTGGTCGGTCTGAACAACGACACCCAGTCCCGCAACATTGAAGGCGGTAACTTTCACGGTGATTCGCTCCGGCTTTCCGAACTCTTGATGAAACCGCTCGATGACCTGATCTTTGAACACTCAACATTTTCCTTTGCCAATGAATTCGAGAGTCGCTTCCAACTCGTCTGCGCACCGGTAGCGCTGAAACCTGGATGAGGCCTAGCCCAGACTATACGAACTGCTGAGGATTTCGTAGACGATGAGTTCAACCCAAACGCCTGCACCGCTCGGAAATCAAAACTTTCAAGGTCCAAGTCAGAGTCGGCCTTAGGTTTCTAGGCACTGTGACTGGCAGCTATGGGTCGATAGCAGTCAATCGCGCCCTTCTACATCAACCGGGCGGAGCAGCCGGGCGCCTCAAGTTGCTTGGCCACTTTCATCGCCAGTTCGACAAAGGCTCTCGCTGCAGCCGTTTGGTAAACCCCTCTTCGTTGCATCAGAACAGCAGTGCGCTGCAAGCGCTGCTGGTCAAGCTCGATAGCGACCAGCTGCTCGTGAGCCTGGGCGATGGTGGCCGGCAACAAGGTCGAGAGCGTGGTCCTGCTGACCACTTCGATAAGCGCACTGATGGTATTGGCTTCCACTTGTACGTGAGGGCGAATGTTGTGCTGGCGGCAGTAGCTGTCGATCTGCTCACGCGTGGCAAATTCGGCGCTCAAGAGTATCAACGATTCTGAGTTCAACGCCTCCAGGCCAATACTGGCCGTCGTGGCGAGGGGATGCTGCTTGCCTACCACCAGCGCGAGGGTTTCGACCAAGAGCGCTTGGGCCTCCAGGTCCAGATGATGGCCGTTGTCGAACGCTATGCCCACATCAACCTCGTCGGCCAACAACAATTCTTCCATCGCCTCTTGGGCGATCTCTCGCACCACCAGCGTGATGTTCGGGTAGCGGCCATGGAACGCTTCAACCAGCGGGCCAACGAGATAGCTGGTGAATGTCGGTGTTACCCCCACCCTAAGTGACCCGCGGCTCAGATCGCCGAGGTCATCAATGGCTCGCTTTGCCTCCTGCAGTTCTTGCGCGGCCCGCTTGGCATAGCGCAGATACACCTCGCCGGCATCCGTCAGCCGCGTGGTGCGGCCGGAGCGATCGAACAACGTTGTGCCGAGGCTCTCTTCCAGCTGCCGGACCTGCTGCGACAAGGCCGGTTGAGAGACATGCAAGGCCGCTGCAGCGCGCGTGAAACTGCGATGGTTTGCCACTGCGATGAAGTACTGGATGTGTCGGGCAAGCATGGACGCACCTATAAGATTATCTGATCTACCAGATCATAAATCAGACTTTTACCTTATTGAAAGGCCTGCGTAACCTTTGCTTCAACACATCGCGTCATTCAAGGAGTCAACCATGAAAGACATCATCGACGGGTTTCTGAAGTTCCAGAAAGAGGCCTACCCCGAGCGCGTCAAACTGTTCAAGGACCTGGCCAGCCAGCAGAGCCCACGTGCTTTGTTCATCTCATGTTCCGACAGCCGCCTGGTGCCGGAGCTGGTCACCCAGCGTGAACCCGGAGACCTGTTCGTCATCCGCAATGCAGGCAACATCGTGCCGTCCTACGGACCCGAGCCTGGAGGCGTATCGGCCTCGGTGGAATACGCCGTGGCGGCCCTGCAGGTTTCCGACATCGTCATCTGCGGCCACTCCGATTGCGGTGCCATGACGGCCATCGCCACCTGCAAATGCCTGGACCACATGCCCGCAGTGGCCGGCTGGCTGCGCTACGCCGATTCCGCACGAGTGGTAAACGAAGCCCGCAACCATTTCGGCCCGCAGGCCAAGGTCGAGGCCATGGTGCGCGAAAACGTGATCGCCCAGCTTGCCAACATCCAGACCCACCCCTCGGTGCGGCTGGCCCTGGAAGAAGGCCGCGTGACATTGCATGGCTGGATCTACGACATCGAAAGCGGGCTAATCGAGGCCTTCGATGGCGGTACAGGCACATTCGTATCCCTCGCCCACAACCCCGAAGTACACGCCGTTTCCCATCAACCCAAGCGTGTTGCCTAAGTATTTTTCAACCAAGGAGAAACACCATGATCCAATCGCAAATCAGCCAGAACGCCCGCCTTGCCCTGAGCGAAGTCATCCTTCTGGCCAAAGCCCGCAAAGACCTGTCGTTCTCCCAGATCACCGAAGGCACCGGCTTGTCCGAAGCGTTCGTCACCGCAGCACTGTTGGGCCAGCACCCGTTGCCGGCGACCGCCGCCCAGGTGGTGGGTGACAAGCTCGGCCTCGACGCGGACGGCATTGCACTGCTGCAGACCGTGCCACTGCGCGGCAGCATTCAAAATGGCGTCCCGACCGACCCGACCATCTACCGCTTTTACGAGATGTTGCAGGTGTACGGCACCACCTTGAAGGCGCTGGTTCATGAAAAGTTCGGCGACGGCATCATCAGTGCCATCAATTTCAAGCTGGACATCCAGAAAGTCGAAGACCCCGAGGGTGGCTCGCGCGCGGTGATCACCCTGGATGGCAAATACCTGCCCACCAAACCGTTCTGATCTGGCCCCAACCTGAAGGTGATCAAAAATGAAAGCGTTGTTCGCATTGATACTAGGCGGGCTGTGCAACGTGGCGATGGCGACCGACGTCGAGCAGCAGGTCGAGCAGGCACCGGTTGAACAATACAGCTACTCCCGGCACCTCGATATCGCTCGCGTCATTTCCATGAGCCAGGTACCTGATGTCTGCGAGGTGGTACCCGCTCGCATGACGTACGAAGACTCCCAAGGCAATGAGCATGTGCTTGAGTACCGCGTGATGGGCAATGGCTGCTCGAATAACTGAGCCCGGCCTTCCCAGCGCGGCAGCACTCTATATGAGGACTGAAGTTGATGGACCTTATCTTTCGCAATGTACGCATTGACGACGCCCAGCCACTGGTAGACGTGGCCGTGCAAGCAGGCAAAATCGCCGAGATCGCGCGACACATCGCCACCACCGCAGCGCACGAAATCCAAGGCGACGGCAAAGTGCTTGTTGCCGGGTTTGTCGAAGGCCACCTGCACCTGGAAAAAGCCAACGTGATGCAGCGCAAGGCCAACCGTTCCGGCACCTTGAAGGAAGCGATCGCCGTCACCGCCGAACTGAAGCCCACACTGACCCGTGAGGATATCCGCGAACGTTCGATCCAGGTGCTGCGGGCACTGGTTCAGGCCGGTACCACGCATGTACGTGCTCATGCCGAGTTCGACCCCGCCCAAGGCTTCACCGGGCTCGAAGTGGTGCTGGAGTTGCGCGAGCAGTTCCGAGAGGTGATCGACATCCAGGTCGTGGCCTTTCCGCAAGAAGGCATTCTCAAGCTGCCTGGCATGCAGGCCATGATGGCCCAGGCAATGGAGATGGGCGCCGATGTGGTGGGCGGCATTCCCTACAACGACGTGTCGCCGCTGGAGCACATTGATTTCGTCTTTGACTTGGCCAAGCGCTACGGCAAAGACATCGACTTGCACCAGGACTTCGCCGATGACGCCGAGCACATGACCATCGAGTACGTGGCACGTCGAACCATTGCCGAAGGCTACCAGGGACGGGTCTGCGTTGGGCATCTGACCAGCCTGGCCGCCGCCTCGCCAGCGCGACAGGCACAGGTGATTGCGTTGCTACGTGAGGCCGACATCAGCGTGATGTGCCTGCCCGCCACCGACCTGCACCTGGGGGCTCGGGGTGACAGTCACAATGTCAGACGCACCCTGACACCGGTGCGTGCACTGCGCGACGGCGGTGTCACGGTTTGCCTGGCCACCAACAACATCCGCAACGCATTCACACCGTATGGCACTGGCGACCTGCTGCACATTGCGCAACTGGCCATTCCCGCGTGCCACTTGGGCGGCGCGGATGATCAGGCCACCGTGTTGTCGATGCTCACGACAAACCCTGCCAAAGCCTTGGGCTTGAAACGCCACGGTTTGGCGGTGGGCAATGATGCCGACCTGGTGATGGTGGATTGCCGGGCTGTGGCCGATGTCATTCTCGACCTGCCGACACGGCTGATGGTACTCAAGCGCGGCAGGGTGGTGGCAACCGCTGAGCACCGCAGGTCAGTCGCATTCTGAGGTCATCGGGGAGTGTTCCAGGGCATGCTCACCCTACGTCTCCCAGCCCATTATGCGAAGCCTTTTCTATCCATCTCCGATACTGGCGAGTACGAACGGCCATGGAGAGCTGTTGCAAGATCAGCGCGCGTACTGGTGAAACACTCGGGTCGGGCTTTTTAGCTCGGCTGAGTTTGCGCAATTGGTACTTCACTACTGCCATGTTCGCCAAGGCTGCCAGGGCCTTGTTTTTCCAGGTGATGGGCGGCAATTGCGGGGCAGTGTCCTTGCCCTGCAGCCAGTCACGAGGCAAATGCGGGTCGATGGCCAACGCGGTTCCGATGCCCACCATGTCCACACCACGCTGCACGACGCTTTCGGCTACCGGGCGGCGACGTATACCGCCGGTGACCATCACCGGCATCCTGGCGACGGTCTGGATATCACGGGCGAACTCGACGAAATATGCTTCGCGAGCCAGGGTACGGCCATCGCGCGCTTCACCTTGCATGGCCGGTACTTCGTAGCTGCCTCCCGACAACTCCACCATATCCACGCCCAGGTCGTTGAGCCACCCAACTACCCTTTTCGCGTCATCGGCGGTGAAGCCTCCGCGCTGGAAGTCAGCCGAGTTGAGCTTGACCGCCACTGCAAAATCCGCAGAAACCACAGCCCTGACCGCCTTGACGATTTCGAGCAACAGGCGTGCCCTGTTTTCCAGAGCCCCGCCCCACTCGTCCGTCCTCTGGTTGGTCAACGGCGACAGGAACTGGCTCAGTAAATAGCCATGGGCAGCGTGGATTTCCACGCCAGTGAACCCTGCGCGCTCGCCGAGGGCCGCTGAGCAACTCATCGTGCTGCCAGCCGCTGGCATTCATCGGCATCAGTTGGCGGATTTCGTCCAATGAAAAACCCGCCGCCTGCGCCCCGGTGATGATCTGCAGAACCCACTGGGTATCAGGCGCGTAGTCCCTGTAGCCATTTGCTTTGCGCTCGACAGATCTGATCAAGCCGCTGGCCTCGTAGAAGCGGATGCGTGACGGCGCCAATCCGCTGATCTTCGCCAGTTCACCTATTCTCATAACCCACCCTGAAAATGCTATCGACCCTGAGTTGACTTTAAAGCTGGAGTCATCGGTCGGCCAAGCAAATCAGTATTGCCTGGGCCCGCCTACGTCATATTACTTTCACTGCGCGGCCGATGAACTTGACCGGGCCTGTTGGAGCACCAGTAGGAGAGCCCCCCGCTTTCTCAAGGGTCAGCTCGAACAACTGGTTCGACTCAAGCGCAGGCAAGCGCCTCAGCGGCACGCGGTACTGTTCGCCCGGTTTGACCAACCCCAGCGAAACAGGTGCGCGCCACTGCTCACCCTTGGTCCAGAACTGCAAGGTCATGCCTTCGGGCACATCGTCCAGGCCAAGCGGGATCAGTTCGATCATGCTCGCATCGTTGGCCTGCACTACCCACCCCGGAGCCTGGCCCGACGGCGCTACGAGCACCACCATGTAGGTGGTCACAGGCGGCGCCTTGGTCAACAGCGCAAAGGCCAGAAGCAAGCTCGCTGCAAGCCCCGCAGCGCTCAAGCCCTGCCAAAGTCCAAGCCGCTGCCACCAGCCAGCGCGTGGATGCCTGGGCGGGTAAGCCTCTGCAAGGCTGCGCTCGATCCGGCCCCACAAGCGGTGGCTTGGCGTGATGGGTTCAACCTGCGTGGTCAGTTCGAGCAGTCGCGCCTCCCAGGCATCAACCGCGGCTCGTACGGCCGGCTCCGTTTTCAAACGGTCCTGCATGGCAGCACGCTGCTCGCCACTCAAGGTACCCAGCACATACTCGGCTGCCAGGTCGTCCAGGTTCTCGGCGCTGTCATCACCTGGGGTACGCTTCATGTCATGCACTCCCGCAGGGCCTTCAGGCTTCGCTTGATCCATGCCTTCACGGTGCCCAACGGCGCACCCAGCAGGGCTGCGATTTCGGCATTGCTGCAACCGTCCACATACGCATGCAGGATGCAACGCTGGGGAGAGGGTTGCAGTTGCTCAAGGCAGCGATAGATTTTCGCCGAACCTGACCACAGTTGCAGGTCGTCCAGCTCCGGGGCCAAGGTTACAGCCGCGATCATGCCAGGCTCGCCCAGGTCGGTTTCCCAGCGGCCGTCACGCACGAAGTTCAGCGCCAGGTGACGGGTGATGCTGTACACCCAGCCCCGGGCTGAACCGCGCGATGGGTCATAGCTGGCAGCACGTGTCCAGATACGCACAAAGGCATCGTGAACGATGTCCTCCGCGCTCGCGTGATCGCGCACGATGCGCCGTGCGACGCCCAGCAAACGTGCCCCCTCATGCTCATAGAGCGCCTGCAAGGCGTGGCGGTCTCCTTGGGCACAAGCGGCAAGACAGCCCTCGAAATCAAATGGAACAACGGGCGAATTCAAAATGGGGCGTTCCTTCATCATGAAACCTGGACGGTGCCCTGGCTTAGCGGCCTGGGGCACGTCCAGCAGCGTAGATGATCAATCGCTGGCGTGCCGCTCAAGCCCTCGTCACTTGGCGGACCAGAACACGTAGTCCGCCTGGTACTTGACCATCTGCTGCGCGCCTTTGCTCTGCGCCGTACAGTCCACAGAAGGCGCTACGCCACCGCGCGTCGCCAGGCGCTGGATGTAGCTGACCCCTTGCATCGCGCCCTTGCCCTCGGCAGGGTTGGCCTTGACCAGTTGATACGGGATATCGCCTTTGGCCGCCGGGGCGACGGCAAGCTGGGTGCCGGTCACTTTCGAACCGTCCTTGGCCTGCCAGGTGGCCGGAGGACCAAAATAGTCACCTACAGGTTTGCCGCTGCGATCATTGAGCACCGCCTTGGGGCCGACGAAGATCCACTCCGTCTGGCCTGGCGCATTGGCCTTGTCGCGGCATTCGTAGGTGATCTCACCGACACCGACGGTTTCCAGCATTATGGCGTGGCCATCGGGAACCTTGACCGCCTCCGGGACGCCCGACTGGGCATGGGCGGGGGCAGATGCCAGTACAAGGCAGGCGGCGAGCAGGGAGAAAGCGGGCTTGATGATCATGGGGCGAACTCCGTGGGGGTCATGGGTCAGGCAATCACCGACTGCCTGATAAGAACTACCCATCGGGGTGCCGTTCTGGATGCACCGGCTCAACAATAATTTTGCATGCTCGTTATCGATACCGTGCTGACAGCGAAGCAGGTGTACAGGCGTGCCACGGTCGACTGATCACGCCGGGGCGGTTACGCTGGCGTTTTCCACCTGCACGGAAGCGCCAGTGAAAGAGGCATACCAAGGAAGCTGCTTGTGCGCAGCGGTCAGTTACCTGCTGCTTACCACGCCAAAAGCTGTGAGCCACTGCCATTGCAGCCAGTGCCGCAAAGGCCACGGGGCAGCATTCGCTTCATACGGCAGCGTTCCGCGCAGCATGCTGCGCATCCTTCGTGGCGCCACCAGTATCAAGACCTATGCGTCTTCGCCGACGGTGGTGCGGGAATTTTGCGTAGAGTGCGGCTCGACCTTGTTCTGGTCACGCTCTGAAGGTGAGTTTGCCGACTGGGTTTCGATAGCACTGGGCACGCTTGATACACCGTTCCTGCCCAAGAAGCAGAAACATCTGCACGTCGACTCTGCTGCCCCTTGGTGCTTTCCGCTCATCCCGTCTGATTGCAAGAACAGATCAGTTGACCGCTGAGCTCAATGCAACGGCGCTGCCATCCACGGTAGCGTCAGGATAATCCGCAACAGAGCAATCACGGCTAGGCACCTCGATGCCTGAACAACGGATGCTAGCGCTCACCGCACCTTCCGGAGACTTCGCTCGTTGACTGACTCACAGCACAGCCCTGCCTATGCAAAACGGTTCGAAGCCGTGCTTGCCTACATCGACAGCCACCTCGAAGGTGACCTGTCGGTGAATGCCCTGAGCCGCATCGCCAACTTTTCGGCGTTTCACTTTCACCGGCAGTTCACGGCATACATGGGCGTTCCGGTTTCACGGTATGTGCAACTGATGAGGCTTCGACGTGCGGCGCACCAGCTGGTCGCCTCGCCCGCAACACCCGTTCTGGACGCCGCATTCGGCGCCGGCTTCGAAAGCCCCGAAGCCTTTTCCAGAGCGTTCAAGCGTGCGTTCGGCATGGCGCCGAGCGTGTTCGCCAAGGCGCCGAATTGGCAGGCATGGAGTGCGGTATTCGTTGTTCCACGCCTTTGCAGGAGTATCACCATGCAGATCCGTATAGTCGAGTTCGCCGAAACCCGCGTGGCCGCGCTCGAACACCGAGGGCCGCCCAGCCTGGTCGGTGAAAGCGTTGCGCGTTTTCGCCAATGGCGCATAAACAGCGGCCAGTCGCCGGTGGCCAGCAGCCGCACCTTCGGCATCCCCTACGACAACCCCGACACCACCCCTCCCCACGCCTTTCGCTTCGCCGTTTGTGGGGAGATGGACGAGGCTGTGCAGCCCAATGAATTCGGTGTGCATGAACGGGTTATACCGGCGAGCCGTTGTGCCGTGATTCGGCATAGCGGCTCGCCTGACTACATTGGCGAAACCATCTACCCGCTGTACCGGGACTGGTTGCCGTCGAGCAATGAAGAACTGCGCGACCATCCGTTGTTCTTCCATTATTTGAGCGTGTATCCGGAAACGCCGCTGGAGCAGTGGGAAACGGATATCTATGTACCGCTGAAGTAGGCCAAGGTTCGCCTTGGCGGCAGGCCACGGCCTGCTCGCTTGCTGCGCCCCTAGCGCTAGGACAACATCATGGTCAGCGGCGAAAAATCGGGACAGCGAGCAAAACCGGCCTTGCGGGCATAGAAATCGCCAAGCGGTTAATCAAGCGGATGAACCAGAATCGCCGACGAAGGGGCTTGCTCAGCTCCACGGGGCGGGTTTCGACATGACCTTCTCTAGGCACTTGTTATCCTTTAACGCGTTCTGCACCAGTGCCTGCTCAAAGCGGTCGAAGGCTTCGTCGCTGAGAAGATAAACCTGACGGTCCATGATCACCTCTTCTGCTCGCCGGCAGGCAGCATCCAGGATGAAGCTGGTTCTGTCCGTTTCCAGCAGCTCTACCGCCGCATCGATCAGGCTGCGTCTCTTGGTATCCACTCGCATGTTGATCGGTACGGGCTTATCACCCTCGTTGATTTGAGCCGACATGACTATTTCTCATAGCTGTGGAGCGATCTCCACACAGCGACGGTACCGGCACGTCTAGCTAACGTCTACACGCGTGGATCAATTTGACTTACAAGCGCATGTTGGCCGTAGAGCGAGCGGTCGACCTGTTACCAGACGGATACCAAGCTGTCTTGGTAAACTAGCCAACACCCAGGGCAAGCGCAGATCCTTTTTGTTGCCAGCATTTGCTAAGCCGCCCCCTGCAATTTGCTGCTACGCCCCAAAATCCAGCATCCGGTACCGAAAACGTTGAACGATATGACCGCTAATACAGGCTCTAACCCAACAACCACGCGCCCTGAGCCGTCACGCCGCTTCAGCGTTGCACCTATGATGGATTGGGCATACTCTTCCTGAGGGTCCTTAACAGCGCCATCTCCAGCCCACACAGAAAGCTCTAGTACCATTTTTGTACCATTCAGACCCCTCGCCATTCTTGTTTGCTAGCTAAGCGTGCCTCATCCCGGCATCGACGCCTCCCTCCCAGATAGAAATCTCTCTAGTCTTGCTAAGATCGATTCAGCACGCTATAGACGTCCCGATGCGTAGACAGCAGTCGCGCCCAATGACATCATTACGCCACCACCATGCATATATTTCAAAGGATTCAGCGATGCATATGGATATAAATGTTAAGGAAACGCTATCAGTTAGAAACTTTGTCGTAATCAAGAAGGCCGACATTGAGCTCAAAAAGCTGAATATCATAATTGGGCCTCAAGCAAATGGCAAAAGTTTACTTGCGAAGCTTTGCTTTTTCTTTCGGAACATTCCTGACAAGCTAGTATCAAGCATTCGCAAACTTGATACAAAAAGGGAACTTGACCGTGCCCTGCTAGCTGATTTTGAACAACGATTTCCTCGATATTCTTGGGAGGGCTCCAGTTTCCATATTGACTACAATATCGGGGCCTTTCGGTTTGAAATCGAAGGAAAGAAAAACGCAAAGGGCAAAACAACGCTCTACTTCAGATCCTGCGAAACCTTTGTAAAAATATTCAACGGAAAAAAGGCATTACTTCAAAGAAAAACTGAAGAAGCAAGAACGCGTGCGGAAGCAGGTCACTTCTCAGAATGGCAGCTCGTAAATGATAATATATGGGCGCCACTCCGTGAGGAATTCGGATATCTGTTTGGATTTCCTATGTTTATCCCTGCTAGCCGGAGCTTCTTTGCCAACCTACAGAAAAATATTTTTACGTTTTTGGCATCGAACATCGAAATTGATCCATTCCTGAAAGAGTTCGGAAGTCTTTACGAACATGGAAAGTCTATTTACAATCAGCGATTTCTCACCAGAGGAAACCGCGCGGCGTACGAGCAATTCCAAAGTGCTTTAGAAGCTATAGTATGTGGGAAATACGAATTCCAAGACGACCAAGACTGGATCGTTTCGAAAAATCGTAAAATAAACCTGGCTCATGCTTCCTCTGGCCAGCAAGAATCTCTACCGATGCTTATTACCTTAACTGTCTGGCCCATAATGCGAAAGCTTGCGGGCTGTACAAACATGTATTTTATCGAAGAGCCAGAAGCCCACTTATTCCCTACCTCGCAAAGCCGAATTGTCACTTTCCTATCACAAATCATGGAAACGACAAATAGTCGGATATTTATCACTTCGCACAGCCCTTACATTCTTTCCGCTTTCAACAATTTGATTCTCGCTCATGACAAGCTTAGCGAGAACAAAATTACTCTTTCAGAATTCCAAGAAATAAACGGACCAAGTTTCCCCTTGGCCTTTGAAGATGTGTCAGCTTATACAGTTTCCGATGGCGTGTCGCAAAACATCGCAAATACTGAATATCGCATGATAGGCGCGGATATGCTTGACAATATCTCTGAGCATTTTGAGGATGTGATGAACGCTCTCCTGACTTGCGGAGAAGACGAGTGAATTACGCTGCATGCACAATTAAAACAAACGACCCCATCATTGTACTGAGCGAAAACAAAAGTCGAATAGAAGTTAACAACGCGAAGCGAGTTGACATAAACAAGATACAAGTGGACGGCTGTCTAATTGGGCCTGAACTTGAAAAATGCGACTGGCTCATAACTTATGAAGACCCAAGGAAAACCGCTCTTTTTATTGAATTAAAAGGATGTGATTTAGACAAAGCGATTTCCCAGCTCAGATCCACAATCACGCACACCAAAACCTTTTTGGCCAAGCATAAAAAGGCATGCTTTGCGGTAACTACCCGAGTACCTAAGCATGGATCAACCATACGACAAAGGTGCATTTCTTTTCACAAAGACACGGGCGCTACATTGTCCGTCAAAAATTCTCCGCAATCGATATCGATCTAGCTAGCGCTCCAAATAAAATCTATGACTTTTGAGGGTAGCATCCTTTGTTCGCGTGAAAGGATGCTACTTACTTGTGAATTTCAAATGAGAACACGCTCCGACTGTGCCGAGCCGTTACTGATTACTATGCTTACCACATTCTAGACTCCTCCTTAATACATCCCGAACATGGAGTAACTCATGGATGATCAAGCTTCTACCACAGCAGATATACTCGAGTTGATGCTTCTTAACCAGATCGCTATGTCAGTCAGCGCGGTTCAGTCCACATCCATGAAAACGTCATGGTCACACTGACGACGCTGGACAACTACGCGGAATCAATCTCTAAAGGGATTGAGCGCCTACGTTCATGAATCAAAGAATTTTACCGAAGCTCTATAGCTCACGTAAAGTACGGAGTTCAATACACTGCGACAGCACGCCTTCCGTCAGAGGCACCAAACTTGCAATTCCACATTGCTTTGATCGCGCAAGTATGAACTTTCCGCCTACGCTTAGCATTAACCATTAAGGAAACCCATCATGCCTGTTCAGTGGAGCAAAAATAAGGGATTCAAGCCCGACCTCATAATCGACATAATAGCAAAAGGCGCGACGATAAATACTGACGGAAACGTCCAATTTTCTGGATTCAACTACTTCGAGTACAAATCCATCCTTCGCAGCATGATCGACTTTGTGGGCTGCAACTCTGTGTCATCAGAGTCCCTTGATAAGATTTTTGATAACGGCCTGAATTCATTCATCGCATTCAAGATAAGCACCGGCACACATGATAAAGAAGGACTTCTTCCCCATATAAACGAGCACCTAAAAAACTACTTTAAGATTGCCAAAAAGACTTATTACATAGTGACCAGCATATCATTATCGCCTACGATACCTATAAAAAAATATCAACTCGACAAAAACGAAATAACCTTCCACCCCACTGGAATTCCCAAGAAATATCTTCGCCCGCGTTCCTCCCTCGTTGACCTATGGAACTGTAACCATCCGCATACCCCGCCAGGCTACACAGGCGTGACTGTTCGTGTCCAAGCGCGCAACACTACAGATGCTTTCTATGCTGCTATGGACTTCCTCGACTTTATCAGAGGGGTGCTTTCTTTTTTTGCGAATCCTGGAATGAGTCTTCCATTATTTGGACGCCGTAAGGGAGCAATAAACAGGATCCGGATTGCCGGAATGCATACTATCCATCAAGCCGACGGCTCGCTTGCCATAGAACAATATTGGTTCGAACATAACGAAGGCAAGCAAAAAACCTACTCCTTCGATGCCACGAAAAATGCGGCAACCGCCAGAAGCATTAGAAAAATATTAAACCATATTTCAGAAATAAAGGGCGGAGACAAGATTCGAGAGGGTATCGTCCGCTATACCCGAGCACTGGATGAAAGCGACAGCGATTACTCCATCATTCGGCTTTGGGGTGCGCTTGAATCCACGGTTGGAGAAAACGACAATAGCGAACTGATTGTCCGCCGCTGCTCTTATTTATATAAGGATCATGAATTGGTGAGACAAATTCTTGAAGCCTCCAAATTCTATAGAAACCGGAACGTACATGCAGGCGTGACCTCAGCATTAGCGGACTCAATTTCCTATCAAATACATCGAATATTCAGATCTCTGATCTTTTTCTACGTTGGGAATAAAGATTTTGCGAGCCTCAAAGAGGCTAATTCTTTCTTAGACTCTCCGCTACCGGACGGCGACATTAACCGCAAAATCTACTTATTGAAAAAAGCAGCACGTTTTAGAGCATCTTGATCTCCACTCCGACTGCGCTGAAACAATAGAAGAAATACATCACGCTCCGCAAACCAGGGCCCGGGCGCATTTCTCTCGTGTGTCAGGCGTCAAGGAACAACAGGGCACGTCAATTGCGTTCGTTTGGCTAAGTTTTGCCCCATCTGCGCGTTCCAGGGCACACCGGACTCTAGGCCGCAGAACTCATCAAATGATTGAATCATCAAACGACTCAGCGCCCCCTCCATAATTGATCAAGCCGGGTCGTGTATGAACGGCTCATCATCTCGCGGCGCATCCCCCAATCTGGCGCGCGGGGGACGCTGGCAGAACGCATCGTGCCCCGACCATACTTCCCATTTATCTCGTCCAGCACCGACATCAGACGGCCACAGACAACCGGTTGTGTTACTGCAAATAAGTCATCGGTGAACTCGCCCGGCTGTCGCAGATCCATCAGGAGCACCTCGGCTTTGCTGTATCGATACCCTGGCCGGTAGACCTGCTCCACCGCCTCGGTCGCCGCCCTGGTAAGCAGCAACGTATCGTTGGTGGGATACGGCAGCTCCACCAGCACACCCTTGGCGTACTTGGCTTCGTCCGGGTTGAACATGCCCGTGCGGATGCTTACTCGCATACGCTTGCACACAGATCCCTGCACCCGGAGTTTCTCGGCCGCTCGGCCGGCATAGCTGGCCACCGCCTGCTTGATCCGCGCCAAATCAGTCAGGCGCTTGCCAAACATGCGGCTGCAGCAAATCTCTTGCTTGGGCGGGGCAGCCTCCTCTAGCTCAAGGCACGGTGTGCCGGCGAGCTCCCGGGCTGTCTTCTCAACGACAACGCTGAACTTTTGGCGTAGCGTGCCCGGCGACGGGCTCCAGCGAGCAAGTAGGGCAGGATCGCCGAGACGAAGAGTAAGACGATCCCGGCGCTGAGTGCATATTGGGAGGGTTGCATGTGCTGTGCTCCGAACTGCGCAATGACCCCTATGCCGCCAACGTCATTGACAAGCGTGTCAGCAACCTGATCGGCACCGGCATCACCCCGCACCCGCGTTTGCTAGACAAAGCGATCCGCAAGGCGATGCAGGAGCTGTGGGAAGACTGGGTTGATGAGGCCGACGCCGATCAGCTCACGGACTTCTCCGGGCTGCAGGCGCTGGTGGCGCGGACTGTTGAACAGTCGGGTGAATGCTTCATCCGGCTGCGCCCGCGTCGGCTGGAGGATGGTTACGCGGTGCCGCTGCAGCTGCAGTGCCTGGCACCGGAGTTCGTCCCGGACGACAAGTTCGAGCTGACCCGGTTCGGCAATGTGATCCGGGCTGGAATCGAGTTCAACGGCATGGGCCGGCGTGTGGCGTACTGGTGCTACCGCAACCACCCCAGCGACAAGTCATCGCTCAATGTCGGCTACAACCAGCTGGTACGTATACCGGCAGAGCAGATGCTGCACATCTTCGAGCCTCTGGAGCCTGGGCAGTTGCGTGGCGTGCCGCGCTTGGCGCCGGTCCTGAAGCGCCTGCGTAGTCTGGACAACTTCGATGATGCGGTGTTGTTCCGGCAGGAGGTGGCCAACCTGTTCGCGGGCTTCGTTCGCAAGCCTGCCCCCGAAGGTGCACCTCAACTCGACATGGTCACCGGGGCGCCGGTCAGACTCGACCGGGATGGCTTCACGCCGATGGTGGGACTGGAGCCTGGCACGATGCAGGAGCTGCTCCCGGGTGAACAGGTCGAGTTCTCGGATCCGCCGGACGCTGGTAACAACTACCCCGATTTCATGCGGCAGCAACTGATGGCAGCGGCTGCGGGCTCGGGGCTGCCCTACGAGCTGATGACCGGTGACATGCAGGGCGTGAACGACCGGGCAATCCGGGTGGTGCTGAACGAGTTTCGTCGGCGCCTGGAGCAGCTCCAGTTCCAGGTATACGTCCACCAGTTGTGTCGGCCGGTGCGGCAGGCCTGGTTAGACATGGCCGTCCTTGCAGGCGCGCTGGACTTGCCGGACTACTCGCTGCGCCGCCGCGAGTACCAGCGCACCCGTTGGGTGCCACAGGGGTGGGCTTACATCCACCCGGTTCAAGACGTTCAATCGCGCAGCTTGGAAATCGCTGCTGGCTTCGGGTCGCGCAGCGAGGCATGCCTGCGTAATGGTACCGACGCCGAAGTGGTTGACGAAGAGAACGCCGCCGATATCGCCCGGGCAACGGCCTTGGGCCTCAAATACACCAGCCTGCCGGCCGTCGAGGATGATTCTGATGAGCCAGGCGAGAAGGGGAAGACATGAAACAGTTGATGCCGTTTCGCATCATGAACAACGCGCCGTCGGCGCCTAAGATCGAAGACCAGCAAACCACCCAATGCACTGATCAGATCAAATGCACTGATTCGTCAAGACGAGTACAAGCGATGGTCAATTCTGCGTATAACCCGACCCACTAACCTACCCGGGCGCCTAGGGTGACTGGTGCCTGGATAATCCGCTCCAACCAGCTCCATTCCATGTATCGGTCGCCGCGCCCCCTCAGATGGGTGTAACGCCGCAGCGAGTTCCAGTCACGATGACCGGATACACTCGATACCCGCGGGATATCCCAATCCATTTCGAACAACCGGCTCACACCTTCGTGGCGCAGATCGTGAAAATGCAGGTCCTCCACGCCAACCATCTTGCACGCCCTGGACCAGGCCGTGCCGATTGAATCGGTGTTGTAAGATCTCGGTGCACAGACGCGGCATGCTTTGCACAATCGCCCACGCCTCATCCGGCAGATGGCACCACACATCGTTGCCGATCTTCTGACCGGGGTTCTTCATATCCCGCACTTTCACCGCCTGGCGGTGCTCATCCAGATCCTCCCACATGATGCGAGCAATCTCGTCCATACGGCGCGTAGAAAAGATGGCAAACGCCACGACCTTCGGCATGTGAATGACTGTCGGTCGACGTGCAAGCATCTCGAAAAAGTGCTCAAGCACCTTGTCGAGCTCTTCGAGCGTTGGCCTGCGATCCCGCTCCCGGCTTTTCATGTTGTAGCCGAGGCGCTTCAGGACAAGGCGTGCGTCGGGCATAGCCTGGGGGTTGATCTCGTACTCCCACGCTGCCCTAGCCAGCGACAGCACTGAACCCAAGTGAGCCAGATCATTTCCTGCTGTCTGCGGTTTGATGGCACCGCCTGCAGGGCTCATACGCCATAGGGCATAGTCCACCAGTGCTTGCTGGCTGATGTCAGAATCGACCATCTCACCCAGATAGCTGTTCTTGATGGCGTTCAGCGTGCGTCGCTTAGTCTCGCCCAGAGGCCGAGCTTTCTCGGCCTCAACCAGATAGCGGTCGATCATGTGTTTGACTGTGTGCCCTACCCGATTGGCGCGCTCGATAGCACCAGGTTCAGCCAGCTCGGTTTCCCGTCGCTTCGCCCAGGCCACTGCAGCCTGTTTGCGGGCGAACGTTTGGCTCTCTTGATAGACTGTCACCTTGTCGCGATTAATGCGGATCTGGACGAGGTAGCTGCTGCCATCGGCCTTTTTACGCGTTCTGATCGTTGCCATCTGAGATTGGTACACGTCGTCTGTCGATTGGTACATTGCACCAAGCGCTTGGTAAAAACGCCCCAAAACCCCGAAAATTGGTAAAAAACACGTTGAACGAAATGACCGCAAAATCAGGCTACAAGCCAGAAAACACACGCCCTGAGCCGTCACGCCGCTTCAGCGTTGCACCTATGATGGACTGGACAGACCGCCACTGCCGCTTCTTCCTGCGCCTGCTGTCCAAGCAAACCCTGCTCTACACCGAAATGGTCACCACCGGTGCCCTGCTGCACAACGACGCCCACCGTTTCCTGCGCCACGATGCCTCCGAGCACCCGCTGGCCCTGCAACTGGGCGGTAGCGTACCCGCCGACCTGGCAGCCTGCGCACGCCTGGCCGAGGACGCGGGCTATGACGAGGTCAACCTCAATGTCGGCTGCCCGAGCGACCGGGTGCAGAACAACATGATCGGCGCTTGCCTGATGGCTCACCCGGCGCTGGTGGCCGATTGCGTGAAGGCCATGCGGGATGCGGTGTCGACACCGGTGACGGTCAAGCACCGTATCGGCATCAATGGCCGCGACAGCTACGCCGAACTGTGCGATTTCGTCGGACAGGTACGTGAGGCTGGGTGCCGGAGTTTTACCGTGCATGCGCGTATCGCGATTCTGGAGGGGCTGTCGCCGAAGGAAAACCGCGAGGTTCCGCCCCTGCGCTATGACATCGCGGCGCAGCTGAAGGCGGACTTCCCGGACCTGGAAATCGTGCTCAATGGCGGGATCAAGACCCTGGCAGAATGCCAGGCACACCTTGAAACCTTCGATGGTGTGATGCTGGGGCGTGAGGCGTATCACAACCCTTACCTGCTGGCCGAGGTGGACCAGCAGCTGTTTGGCAGCGATGCGCCGGTGGTCAGCCGTAGCGAGGCGTTGGCGCAGTTGCGGCCATATATCGTGGCGCATATGGAAAGCGGTGGCGCGATGCACCACGTTACCCGGCATATTCTGGGGCTGGCCCAAGGGTTCAAAGGGGCGCGGCGCTTCCGTCAGTTGCTGTCGGCGGACATTCACAAGGCGGCGCAGCCGTTGGCCGTGTTTGACCAGGCGGTCGAGTTGCTGCAAGGCCGGTGATACTACCCGTGCACGCGACCCGGCGGCTCTTGCAGACGATCGTGCGAGCTTGAGAATTGCAGTATGTGGAACCTCAAGGCAGCCGGGCACTCGAATCTTCACCTTACGTACGGCCCTTCGTGGGCAAGCCCGCTTCTACAGGCCCTTGAGCGGCTGTCGGGGCTCGGGTAATGTCGAGTAAATGCACAGGACAGAGCACGCCCATGACTTCCAAGCTGGAACAACTGAAGCAGTTCACCACCGTGGTCGCCGACACCGGGGACCTGGACGCCATCACCCGCCTCAAGCCGGTGGATGCCACCACCAACCCGTCGCTGTTGCTCAAGGCTGCCGCCATCCCGGGCTATGCCGAGCTGCTCAAGCAGGTCAAAGGCGACGCCAAGGGCGATGTCGACCTGGCCTGCGACAAGTTCGCTGTGGCCGTGGGCGCGGGTATCCTCAAGGCGATTCCGGGGCGTATCTCCACGGAAGTGGATGCTCGCCTGTCGTTCGATGAGCCGGCACTGCTGAACAAGGCCCGCCAGCTGATCGGGCTGTATGAGGCAGCCGGGGTCTCCAAAGACCGCGTGCTGATCAAGCTGGCCTCCACCTGGGAAGGCATCCGTGCTGCCGAGCAGCTGGAGAAGGAAGGCATCCAGACCAACCTCACCCTGCTGTTCTCCTTCGCCCAGGCCCAGGCCTGTGCCGATGCCGGGGTGTTCCTGATTTCGCCATTTGTGGGCCGTATCTACGACTGGTACAAGAAGAGCACCGGCACGGATTACGTGGGCGCCGACGACCCTGGCGTGCAGTCGGTGACGCGCATCTATGACTACTACAAGGCCAATGGCTACAACACGGTGGTCATGGGCGCCAGCTTCCGCAATATCGGCCAGATCGAACAACTGGCCGGCTGTGACCGCCTGACCATCAGCCCTGAACTGTTGCAGCAGTTAAGCGATGACCAGGGTGAACTGCCGCGCGTGCTCAAGCCGGGCAATGCCGGCGAGCCCAAGCAGCAGCTGAATGAAAGCCAGTTCCGCTGGGCAATGAACGAAGATGCAATGGGCACCGAGAAGCTGGCCGAGGGTATTCGCCAGTTTGCGCGGGACCAGGAGAAACTGGAGAAGTTGATGGCTGAAAAAGCCTGACACATATCGAATTTGCCTGACGGGCGGGAAGTGTTCAGCATTTTCCGCCCGTTTTTGTTTGCTATCGTTTCCGCGCCAGGCTTTAGCATTTTCTTGAATCCAAGGGCCCTTTCGCGGGCAAGCCCGCTCCCACAGGTAAAGTGCAGCCCTTGAGTGCAGTGCCGTACCTGTGGGAGCGGGCTTGCCCGCGAAGGGGTCGACTAGCCTTCAGAGCTGTTGATGACCCCATCCTTGCCCCTTGTACTCACCGGCCCGGTACTGCGCCGCCTGGAACCCCAGCGCCTGGCCATCTGGCTGGTCGCTACCCAACCGCTGCAACCCGAATTCATCTTCCCGGCAAGCGAGGCCAAGGTGGATTGCCAGGTCGTCCCGATCGGCCAGCACGCTTTCATTCACCTGCTGGAAATCCACTTCGCCAACCCCCTGCCCTGCAACCAGCAGCTCGACTACGACCTGCTCATCAACGGCCAGGGCATCGCGGGCTGGGCGCCGCACCTGCTCTACCCCGGCACCCAGCGCCCGAGCCTGGTGCTGCGCGACCGTCTCGACCACTTGCTGCACGGTTCTTGCCGCAAGCCGCACCACCCCGCTGCCGATGGCTTGCTGTGCGCTGACCGCCTGCTGCAGGCCTGCGAGCAGCCTGAAGATCGCCCGGCCGTGCTGCTGATGACCGGCGACCAGGTGTACGCCGACGATGTCGCCGGCCCGATGCTGCGTGCTATCCATAGCCTGATTGAGCGCCTGGGCCTGTTCGACGAGCAGCTGGATGGCGCCGTGGTTGCCGACAGCCAGGCGCTGTACCAGCACCCGGCCAGCTACTACCACCGCGCCGACCTGCTGCCGGCGCAGGAAACCAACGACACCTTGCGCGAGCGGTTTTTTGGCGGCAAGCGCAAGCCGATCTTTTCGTCCAGCAATGCCGACAACCATCTGGTGACCTTCGCCGAGGTCATGGCCATGTACCTGCTGGTGTGGTCACCCGTGCCTTGGCAGCTGGTGGACATGGCGATGCCCAGCGGGCTGACCGACCAGCGCCAGGCCCGTTATCGACAGGAGCTGCCGCTTATCCAGGGGTTTGCCGGGAACCTTGGCCAGGTGGCGCGGGTGATGGCCCACCTGCCCTGCCTGATGATCTTCGACGACCACGACATCACCGACGACTGGAACCTCTCGGCACAGTGGGAAGAAACCGCCTACGGCCACCCCTTCTCGCGGCGGATCATTGGCAACGCACTGCTTGGCTACCTGCTGTGTCAGGCCTGGGGCAACGATCCGGACAGCTGCAAGCCACTGGTCAGGCAATGCCAGGCCTTGTGCAGCCAGGCCCGCGATGAATTGATCGGCGAACTGCTGCGCTTTCAGGGCTGGCAATTCAGCTTGCCGACAAACCCTCCCTTGCTGGTACTGGACACCCGTACCCGCCGCTGGCGCAGCGAAAGCAACCTGGCCAAGCCATCCGGCCTGCTCGACTGGGAAGCACTGAGCGAATTGCAGCAGGCGCTGCTCGACCACCCGTCAGCGGTGATTGTCTCGCCTGCGCCGATTTTTGGCGTGAAGCTGATCGAGACTGTGCAGAAGGTGTTCAGCTGGCTGGGCTACCCGCTTTTGGTGGATGCCGAAAACTGGATGGCCCACCGGGGTGCGGCGCAGGTCATCCTCAACATCTTCCGCCACTCGCGCACGCCGGGGCACTACGTGGTGTTGTCCGGGGATGTGCACTACTCGTTCGTCTATGAAGTGCTGATCCGCCACCGCCAGCGCAGCCCGCATTTGTGGCAGGTGACCAGCAGCGGGATCAAGAACGAGTTCCCCCGGCGCCTGCTGGACGTACTCGACCGGCTCAACCGCTGGCTGTATGCACCGCGCTCCCCGCTGAACTGGTTTACCAAGCGCCGGGAGATGGAAGTGGTGCCGCGTACGCCCAGCCACAGCAAGGCCGGGGAGCGTTTGTGGAACGGTGCGGGGCTGGGGCAGGTGTTCTTTGATGAACAGGGGCGGCCGATACGGGTGTATCAGCTCGATGCGGGTGGGGGTGAGGCTACCGAGTTTACTGGCTGAGTCTCGTCTTCAGTCTGTGCTGGCCTCTTCGCGGGTTTACCCGCGAAAGGGCCGGCACAGGTCAAGAATCAGGTCCGCTCCAGCGCATTGACCAGGTCATGGAAGGCTTCGCGGTTGGAGTCGTTCAGGCCCATGAGGATCTTGTGCGCCTCCAGTACCTTGGAGCGCACCACCTCTTCGTTCTGGTCCTGCGACGGCAGGTCGGTCAGGCACTCGGGGCACGGAATCGGGCGATCGACGATGTTGAACACCTGATCGAACCCCATCGACTGCAACAACCGGGAAATGTCCGGGTTGGTGGTGACCACGGTCGGCAACAGGCCTACCTTCTGCCGCGACAGGATCGACAGCTTGGCCAGCAGGCCCAGGGTGGTGCTGTCGATACTCTCGGTTTCGGTCAGGTCGATGACAATCGCCGAGAAGTTCAACGCCGTGAATATCTTCTCGATCGTCGCATCCAGCGCCGAACACAGGGTCAGGCGCACTTCACCGACGAACTTCAATACGAAGGTACCACTCTGCTCGGCGAACTGGATTCTACCGGTACTCATTGAAGGTTCCTGCTCAACACCAATAGGGCGATATCATCCGGCATATCCCCAAGCGTAGCTAATCCGAATCGTTGACGCAGCCCATCCAGGCTGCCACCTGCTGCCTTGACGATCTCCGGCAAGGCAGCCTCTTTATCTTTGAGCGTGTCACCCGGCAAAAGGTCCAGAATGCCATCGGACATCAGGCTGAGGCTGAACTGAGGTGGCAGCTCCACCACCAAGTCCTGGTAGGTAGCCTCGTCGAACAGCCCCACCGGCAGGCCACGGCCTTCCAGGTAGCGGGTATGCCCGGGGGTATGCAGCACGGGCAGCGGCAAGTGGCCACCCACGGCGTAGGTCAACAGACCGGCCTCTTCGTCGATTACCCCGCCGACCATGGTCACGTGCTTGCCCAGCTTGCTATTGATCAGGCCGCGGTTGATGTGGCTGAGCACTTCGGACGGCTTGAACTCGCGCATCCTGCTGCGCTTTAGCTCAAACATGAGCCGCGTGGTCATGAATTTCAACAACACGGTGACAAAGGCCGACGACGCGCCATGCCCGGAGACATCGGCGAGGTAGAAGGCAATGCGCCGCTCGTCGACGCGGAAGTAATCGACAAAATCACCCGACAGGTACAACGACGGGATGATCTGGTGCTCGAAGGCGAACTCGCCAGCTACCCAGGGGCTTTCCGGCAGCATGTTCATCTGCACCTGGCGACCGGCGGTCTGGTCCTCCTGCAGCAGGTGCAGGCTGGCTTCCAGTTCGCGGTTGGCCGTTTCGAGCTTGTCGCGGTAGCGTTGGTTTTCCAGCACCAGGCGCGAGCGGTCGAGGGCGCGGCGCACCGAATGCTCAAGGACGGCCAGATCTTCCAGCGGCTTGATCAGGTAGTCGGCGGCGCCCAGGCGCAAGGCTTCCACCGCATCACTCATGACACCGGCACCAGACACCACGATCACCGGCAACTGCGGCGCACGCTCGCTGACCTGACGGATCAGTTCGAGGCCGCCCATCTGCGGCATCCGCAGATCGCAGATCACGAGGTCGGGCTGGTGTTCTTCGAAGACCTGAAGCCCCTGCTGGCCATTACCGGCCTGGAGGACGCTGAAGCCACTGTCTTCAAGATAGGCGGCGAGGCTCGCACGGACCACGTCGTCGTCATCGATAATCAGCAGCGTTGCACTGGTTTTCTGCATGTGGGCGAACGGCGCCGATTTGGGTGGGTGCAGCGGTGTCGGCAAAGCAGACGGCCAGCTACGGGAATTCTTTGTGGTCACACTCTACTTGAGTTGTAGGACAAGAACACCTGCCCGGCAACTGTTCAGAGGTACCTTGTAAGGCGCAGACGGTACTCCCATCCGGCAGGCGTTTCAAGCATGCGAGGGTCGACCTCGCCGCTCTTTACAGGGCAAATCACTGGGAGTTATAAGAAAGTCGACCAGCGCACCCCGATGGGAAGGATGCAGCATGCCCCACACACCCTCCAGCCACAGCGAAAAACGCGATTTCATCCGCATGCGCATCGATACCGCGGTCAGCCTGCTGCATGAGGGCCAGGTGATCGCAGCCGTGTGCCTGGACCTGTCCAGCAGCGGCATGCAAGTGCAGGCGCCGCAACGCTTCCAGGTGGGGGATCATATCGAGGTGCGGATCGAGTCCGACCACCCGGCGCTGAAAGGGCTGCATGCCAGCACCGAAGTGGTATGGATTGCCGACCAGCCGGGTGGGCAGCAGAAGTTCGGGCTGCGCGTGCTGGCCATGCATTGAAAAGGGGCCTATTGCGGCCCCTGTTCACAGATCAGAAATCGTCTTCGACTTCGCCATCCTTGACCTTGAACTCGCGGTTCTGCAGGTAGGCGTTACGAATGAAGATGTACTTGTCACCCTGTATCAGCTTCTCGGCAGAGAGCAGGTCGGCACGCGTGTCGATCACGTCCAGGGCAAAGATCGAATTGCGCGTCGGCACATGGTCGATGTAGCGGTAAGGCTTGGTGTAGCTGTCCGGGTACTTGGCAACGCCGTCACGCACCGTGCTTGGCCCCAGCAACGGGATGACCACGTACGGGCCGCTCGGCACACCCCAGTAGCCCAGGGTCTGGCCAAAGTCTTCGTCATTGCGCTGCAGGCCCATCGTGGTGCCCACGTCGAAGAAACCGCCCAGGCCAAAGGTGGTGTTGACGATCAGCCGCGCAGTATCCACGCCCGCCGCATGAGGCTTGAGCTGCAGCACGTTGTTGGCGAGGTTGGTCACGTCACCCAGGTTGCGGAAGATGTTGTGGATGCCATCTTCAAGGAACTGCGGAGTGACCGCCTGGTAGCCCTTGGCCAACGGCTTGAGGGCATAGGTGTCGAGGGTATCGTTGAAGCGGAAGATCGGCCGGTTGACCGCTTCCCAGGGATCTTCCTCGGTGGCTGCCTGGGTGGCTGCCACGGGCGCCAGCAGCATGCTGGCGCAGACACAGGCCTGGGTGACTCGTTCGATCACACTGGCACCGATCCTACGCATAGATGTCTCTCCATCGAATTTCTCGGCCGCAAGCGCAACGGGTCGCGCTGCTGGTAAGGCGGCAGTATAGAGGCTTGCGGGCTGATAAACAGCTTTACACATCTTTGCTCAATATTTTGTGAACAACTGTTGCAAAAAGGCCGATGTCACAGGGCGGTAACAATCACCGCATAGCCTGCGGACTATTTGGGGGAAGTTGCCATGGACGCTGCACCCACCTTCACTGCCGTGCTGTTCGGTTTGCGCGGCTGCCTGGTACAGGCCGCCACTGGTGGCGCCCCCTCGCCCGCCCCCGGCGCCCTGGCTACCCTCGCCAAGCTGCACCAGCACCAGGTGCCGTGCATCTGGCTGGATGATCTCGGCGCCACCCAAAGCAAGCGCCTGGCCCACGTACTGCCTGGCTGGCTGCCGGGGCATTCGGTCAATGGCGCGCGCTGGCCGGCGCCCAACGCCTGCTGGCAGGCGTTGATGAGCCTGGAAAGCGAACGCCTGGACGGCTGTGTACTGGTCAGCGGCGACCCGCGCCTGCTGCAGTCCGGGCTTAACGCGGGCTTGTGGACGGTGGGCCTGGCCGCCTGCAGCCCGTTCTGCGACCGCAGCTCGCGGCAATGGCAAGCCATGACCTCACAGCAACAGGACGTGGCCCGTGGCAAGGCAACGCTGGAACTGTTCGGCCTGGGCGTGCACTCGGTAATCGACCACCTGGAGGCGCTGGACACCTGCCTGCAGGACATCGCCCAGCGCCGGCGCAAAGGTGAAAAACCCTGATACAGCAACTTTGACGCGGATCATGCAAAGCGGCGGCAGGTGGATTACGCTGAAGACAGGCCAGAACCTTTGCCGCTTCGCTGAGGTCCATGGTTTGCCAAGCCCTTGATGGAGAACTACCAATGCCTGCCCGCGAATTGCAAGAGCGCCTGAACAGCTTGCGCGAGCAACTGGACCGCAACGTACCGCTTTCGGACGACGAACTGGCCGCACTGCACGAAGAAGCGCGCCAGATCGAAGCGCAACTGAAACTGGAAGAAGCCACGCCAGACAACAACGTGGTGGATGGCGTGAACCTGGCAATCGAACGCTTCGAGGCCGACCACCCCGACCTCACCGCCACCCTGCGCAGTATCGTCAACTCGCTGCACAGCATGGGGATCTGATATAGCCGGGGCTGCTCGGCAGCCCATTCGCAGCACAAGGCTGCTCCCACAGGTTCAGCGCAAAACCCTGATCATGCACTGAACCTGTGGGGGCGGCCTTGTGTCGCGAAAAGGGACGCAGAGCGCCCCAACGTACTTGAGCCTTACTGCCGAACCAGCCGCTTGTTACCCGGGCTGATCGCCCCGGTGCTACGGTACGGGTTGATATCCAGCCCACCCCGGCGCACATACCTCGCATACACCGTCAGGTGCTCAGGCTGCAGCAGGTTCTTCAAATCCAGGTAAATGCGCTCGACGCATTGCTCATGGAAGTCGGCGTGCTGTCGGAAGCTGATCAGGTAAGTCAGCAGGCTGGCGTGGTCCAGCGCCCTGCCCTTGTACTCGACCACCACGCTGCCCCAGTCCGGCTGGCCGGTTACCGGGCAGTTGGACTTCAGCAGGTGGCTGTGCAAGGTTTCTTCCACCACGTGCTCCGGGTTGCAGCGCAGCAGCTCTGGCTGCGGCTGCTCGTAGTTGCTGATGGCAACGTCCAGCGCATCGATGCACAGCCCCGGCAAGGCCTCCACGCCTTGGGCCTCGACCTCAGCCAAGGTACGTACCTTCACCCCCACCGGCTTGCCGGCCGCGGCAGACAGGTCTTTCTCCAGGCAGGCCTGCAATTCGCCCAGCGAGGCAAACACCGTCTGGTTCAGCGAGTTGAGGTATAGCTTGAACGACTTGGACTCGATGATGTTCGGCGAGTCGGCCGGGATGGCGAACTCGCCGATCGCCACCACCGGTTTGCCCGACGGCAGCAGCCAGCTCAGTTCGAAGCAGTTCCAGTAATCCACGCCATGCCAGGGCAAGGTCTGCGCGGTGACGCCCAGCTCGGCCCACTTGGCAGTACGCGGGATCGGGAACAGCTGCTCCGGGGAGTAGGTGGCGATGTATTCGCTGGACTTGCCCAGCGGCGAGTGTTCGGCAGCAGGATGCATGGAAACTGACCTAGAGGTTCGAAATTGCCCCTAGTCTACCGTTTTTGCACCCTGCCTTGGAGCGCAAGTCACTCGATGGTCAACACCCCGACCATGCCAGCCTGATAATGCCCCGGCACGTTGCAGGCGAACTCGATGGGCGCCGACTTGCGGAAGGCCCAGGTCAGCTCGGCGCGCTGGCCTGGCATGACCAGCACCGTGTTGCCGCCACCGTGGCCATGGCCGCCGCCGTGACCCATCATCTGGCCGTGGTCCATGCCTTCGTGGTTCATGGCCTCGGTGAACATCTTGCCTTGCATGGCGACCATTTCCTTCTGGTGCTCGGCGTGCATGGCCTTGTCACCCAGGTTGAATTCATGCGGCAGCTTACCCTCGTTGACCAGCACGAAGCGCACTGTCTCGCCGGCCTTTACCTGCAGGTCTTTGGGCTCGAAGGCGATGTCCTTGAGCACCACGTTGACCGTGCGGGTGGCTTTGTTCGCCGGGGCCGGCTCGCCAAAGGCGAAAGTTTGCGCCTCGCCGGCAAAGGTCGGCAGGCTGGCCAGGGCAAGGGCGGCGATGAACAGGCGTTTCATGATGACTCCGGAAATGTACAACAGGATGAGGCCACCTTAGTCACGGGCGACTGGCAGCTACCTGACAGGGAGATTACAACTTTGTCAGCTTGGGCGTGCCCACGCTTCGTCACGTATCATTTCAGCCACTACACCACCCGCTTCCACACGGCAGGTACAAACTTTCAGATTATGGACAGTGCATGAAACTGCTGATCGTCGAAGACCAGGCCCGCACCGGCCAGTACCTCAGCCAGGGCTTGAGCGAGGCCGGCTTCGCCACCGAGCTGGCCACCGATGGCGAAACCGGCCAGTTCCTGGCCCTGACCGGCGACCACGACCTGCTGATCCTCGACGTAATGTTGCCTGGCCGTGACGGCTGGCAGATCCTCCAGGCCGTGCGCCAGGCCGGCCTGGATACGCCAGTACTGTTCCTCACCGCCCGCGATGCCGTCGAGGACCGCGTGCATGGCCTGGAGCTGGGCGCCGACGACTATCTGGTCAAGCCGTTCGCCTTTTCCGAACTGCTGGCCCGGGTGCGCAGCCTGCTGCGCCGTGGCACCAGCCCCAGCCAGGACACCACCCTGAACCTGGCCGACCTGCGCCTGGACCTGATCCGCCGCCGCGCCGAGCGCGCCGGCCAGCGCATCGACCTGACCGCCAAGGAGTTCGCCCTGCTCGAACTGCTGCTGCGGCGCCAGGGCGAGGTATTGCCAAAATCGCTGATCGCATCGCAGGTGTGGGACATGAATTTCGACAGCGACACCAACGTGATCGAAGTGGCGATCCGCCGCCTGCGCCTGAAAATCGACGACCCGCACCCCAACAAGCTGATCCACACCGTACGTGGCATGGGCTATGTGCTCGAAGAGCGCACGGAATGATGCGCAGGGTTTCCCTCGGCAGCCGTCTGGCCCTGTTGTTCGCCGCCTGCACCGCCGCCGTTTCGCTGGGCGCCGGCGTGTTGTTCAGCCGGGCCAGCGAGCAGCACTTCGTCGAACTCGACCAGCAACTGCTGGACTCGCGCCTGTCACTGTTCCGTACGCAACTGGCTGGCATCGCCACCCCAACCCAGCTGCAGGCACGCCTGCCCGCCCTGCGCGATGAGCTGAGCCACCAGGCCGACCTGGCGCTGCGCATCAGCGGCAGCGACGGCACCACCTGGTTCGAAAGCCGCACCGGGCTACCGCAGGCACCGCTGCCCGCCGGGCTGGCCACCCTGCATGCACAAGGCACCGACTACCGCAGCCTGGCTGTGCACCTGGCGCAGGGCGCCGTGCAGTCGCCACAACTGGCCCTGTACCTCGACATCACCCACCACCAGCATTTCCTGCAGGGCATGCAACGCCTGATCTGGCTGACTGTCGGCCTTTCAGCGCTTGCCACCGCGCTGCTCGGCGCCTGGGCGGTACGCAGCGGCCTGCGCCCGTTACGGCAGATGGGCCAGGTGGCCGCCAGCGTGTCGGCACGCTCGCTCACCACACGCCTGCCGGTGGCGCAAATGCCCGAAGAGCTGGCCGAACTGGCCACCAGCATGAACGCCATGCTGCAGCGCCTGGACGATGCCTTCCAGCGCCTGTCGGCATTTTCTGCCGACATTGCCCATGAGCTGCGCACGCCGCTGTCCAATCTGCTAACTCATACCCAGGTTACCCTCACCCGCCCGCGCAGCCTTGAGGAGTACCGCGAAGCGCTGCATGGCAACCTGGAAGAACTGCAGTGGATGGCGCAGATGATCAACGACATGTTGTTCCTGGCCAAGGCCGACCACGGCCTGCTGGTACCGGGGCAAGCGCCTTTGGCGCTGCATGACGAGGTGGATGCGCTGCTGGAGTACTACGCGCCGCTGGCCGAAGACAACAATGTGCAGATGCTGCGCGAGGGGCAGGCCATGTTGCACGGTGACCGGCATATGCTGCGCCGGGCGCTGTCCAACCTGCTGGATAACGCCATGCGCTTTACCCCGGCGGGCGGGCAGATAAGGGTAACGCTGGCGCCTGGGCCGAGAATCAGCGTGGCCAATACCGGGCCGGCCATCGAGCCAGCTGCTTTGCCGCGGTTGTTCGACCGCTTTTACCGTGTGGACCCGGCACGGCGCGAAGGCAGTAGCGAGCATGCTGGGTTGGGCTTGGCGATTACCCGGTCGATCGTGCAGGCCCATGGCGGGGCCATTCGGGCGGAATGTGAAAATGGGTGGACACGGTTTGTGATCGAGTTCACTCAGGATCGGTGAAATTGGGGCTGCTTCGCAGCCCATCGCCGGCAAGCCAGCTCCCACAGGACTGCATCAAGCCCGGAGCCTGCGCGGTACCTGTGGGAGCTGGCTTGCCGGCGATGAGGCCCTGGAACCTACATCAAACCGCCAGGCCAATCGCCGGCTGCACCTGCGACGCCCGATAAGCCGGGTAAATGGTCGCCAGGAAGCTCATCACCAACCCGGCCGTGCAGATCATCACCACATCGCCCCACTGCAATTGCGACGGCAAGCTGCTGACGAAGTACACGTCCGACGTAAAGATGTGCTGCCCGCTCACCCGCTCCAGCCAACCCACGATCTGGCTGACATTGAACGCCGCAATCACGCCCAGCACGCCGCCGATCAACGTCCCGACCACACCAATCAGGCTGCCCTGGACCATGAACGTGCCCATGATCTGCGCGGGTGTAGCACCCAAGGTACGCAGAATGGCAATGTCCGGCCCCTTGTCGTTCACCACCATCACCAAGGTGGCAATGATATTGAAGGCCGCCACGGCGATGATCATCATCAGCAGCAGCCCGATCATGGTCTTTTCCATCTTCATGGCGCTGAACAGGCTGCCCTGGGTGTGCGACCAGTCATCGGCGCGGTAGGCATCACCCAGCCCGGCTGCAATCGCCTTGGACACCTGCGGCGCCGCATACAGGTCATGCAGCTTCAGGCGAACGCCCTGCACCTGGCCCGGTGCCCAGCGTTGCATCTCGCCGGCATCGGCCACGTGGATATAGGCCTGCGAACCATCCAGCTCGGCGCCGACCTTGAAGATACCAACCACCGTCAGGCGCTGCATGCGCGGGGTGATACCACCCGGTTCCTTGCTGATTTCCGGCACGATCAGGGTCAGTTTGTCGCCGGTGTTCAGGCGGAAGCGCCGCGCGGTCAATTCACCGATTACCACACCGAACTCACCCGGCTGCAGGTCCTGCAGGCGGCCCTGGACAATGTGCTGGCCAACGATCGAGACCTTGCCCTCTTCGGCCGGGTCGATACCGCCCACCTGGATCGGCTGCATCGCACCCTTGTACGACAGCATGCCCTCCATTTCGGTAATCGGCGCAGCCGCCATCACCGCCGGGTTCTGCAAGGCTGCGTCGGCCACCTTGTGCCAGTCGTCCAGCGGCTGCACGCCGAGGATGGCGGCATGCGGTACCAGGCCGAGAATGCGCGAGCTCATTTCGCGCTGGAAGCCGTTCATCACCGACAGCACCACGATCATCGCCAGCACGCCCAGCGACAGGCCGATCATCGAGGTCATCGAGATGAACGAGATGAAGTGGTTGCGGCGCTTGGCTCGGGTGTAGCGCGCGCCGATGAAGATGGGCAAGGGTCTGAACATGTACGAAATCACCCAATGAAAACAGGAAAACGGGGCGGCACCTGCCACCCCGAGCAGTCGATCAGATCGCCACCAGGTGGCCGTCGTCGAGCTTCAATACACGGTCCATCTGACGCGCCAGGTTGAGGTCGTGGGTCACCACCAGGAACGCCGTGCGCGACGAGCTGGACAGCTCCTGCATCAGTTCCTGGATGCCCTGAGCGGTATGGTGGTCGAGGTTGCCGGTAGGCTCATCGAGCATCACCAGGCCGGGGCGGTTGACCAGTGCCCGGGCAATCGCCACACGCTGGCGTTCACCGCCGGACAGCTCGGCCGGCTTGTGGGTCAGGCGGTGGCCCAGGCCCACGCGCTTGAGCAGCGCTTCGGCACGCTCCCGGGCCTCGGGGATGGGCGTGCGGCCGATCAGCAGCGGCATGCACACGTTCTCGATGGCAGTGAATTCCGGCAACAGGTGGTGAAACTGATAGACAAAGCCCAGCTCACGGTTGCGCAGCAGGCCACGGGCACGTTCGCCCAGCGCCGACAGCTCTTCGCCAGCCAGCCAGACGCTGCCCTGGGTCGGCCGGTCAAGGCCGCCCAGCAGGTTGAGCAAGGTACTCTTGCCCGAGCCGGAGCTACCGACAATGGCTACCCGCTCACCGGCATGCAGCTCAAGGTTGAGCCCGGACAGCACCTTTACCGATTCCGGGCCCTCGTCGTAGGACTTGCCCAGGTTGCGGCAACTCAGAACGGCTTTATCACTCATGCGCGACTCACTCATAACGTAGCGCCTCTGCAGGCTGGGTGCGGGCCGCACGCCAGGCCGGGTACAGGGTGGCGAAGAAACTCAGGACCAGCGCCGCACCGCAGACCATGTACACGTCCTGGGACTGGATCTGCGACGGCAGGTAATCGATGAAGTACACATCGGCATTGAGGAACTTGTGCCCGATCAGCTTCTCGATGCCTGCGATGGCCGCGCTCACGTTCAGCGCGGCAACGATCCCGACCACGGCGCCGATCAGGGTACCGATCACCCCGATCACCGTGCCCTGGACCATGAAGATGAGCATGATCTGCCCGGGGGTGGCGCCCAGCGTGCGCAAGATGGCAATGTCGCCGCGCTTGTCGTTGACCACCATCACCAGGGTGGAAATGATGTTGAACGCCGCCACCGCCACGATCAGCAGCAACAGCAGGCCGATCATGGCCTTTTCCATGCGGATGGCCTGGTACAGGTTGCCGTGGGTGCGGGTCCAGTCACGGCTGTAGAACTCCTGGTCGCCCAGCTGCTGTGCGATGCTCCAAGCCACGCGCGGCGCCTGGAACAGGTCGTCGAACTTCAGGCGCAGGCCCTGCACCTGGTCGGGCTTCCAGCGGTGCAGGCGGGAAAGGTCGCTGATGTTGGTCAACCCCAGGTAACCGTCGATCTCGCCTGCGCCCACGTGGAAGGTGCCAACCACGGTGAAGCGCTTCATGCGCGGGAACATGCCCGCCGGCGTCACGCTGACCTCGGGGGCGACGAAGGTGAGTTTGTCGCCGATGGCCACACCCAGCTTGGCCGCAGCCTTGTCGCCGATCATGATGCCCCACTCACCCGGCGCCAGCTGGTCGAGGCGGCCTTGCAGGACGAAGTTGTCGATGATCGACACCTCACGCTCGCGGGCCGGATCGATGCCGTTGAGCAGCACCTTCTGCACCTTGCCATCATGGGTCAGCAGGCCCTGCATCTGGGTGAACGGCGCAACCGCCACCACCTGCGGATTCTGCTTTACTTGTTGGGCAAGGGCAGGCCAGTCAGCAATGGGCTGGCCGCTCTCCAGCGTGGCATGGGGGATCATGCCCAGCACGCGGGTGCGCATTTCGTGGTCGAAACCGTTCATCACCGACAGCACCACGATCATCACCACCACGCCCAGGGCGAGGCCGATCATCGAGGTCAGGGAAATGAACGAGACGAAGTGATTACGGCGTTTGGCACGGGTATAACGCGTGCCTATGAATGCGAAAAGAGGTCTGAACATGTCGGGGCTTGTTCGGATGAAAGGGAACGTCCTTGTGGCGAGGCGCCTACGGCGGCTTTACACTCGGACCACCGCCGCTACCTTGGGTTCGCCATGACGACATTAGACGAAGAAGATCGCCGCGAATACTACCGCATCGAAGATCGGATCGCACTTCAAATCAGCCCCCTCAGCGCGGCCGAAGCCCTTGAGCCAGATGTATTGCAAGATGATTCTCCGCTGTTCAACCTGCTCAGCGAGCTGCACCTGTCCGACTTCGAGTCGCAGCACCTGCTGCGTCAGCTAAGCGACAAGGACCGCACCCTCGCGGCCTTCCTGCGGGCACAAAACAAACGCCTCGACCTGCTCAGCGCAGTCGTTGCCCAGACCCTGCTCGGCGAAGTAGGCCAGCCTCTGCCGGTGGTCCTTTCCGAAGGCGGTATCGAATTCGCGCAGGCGACGCACATTGCCCCAGGCACCCGGGTAAAAGTGAAGATGGTGCTGATGCCGCGCGCCCATGGCTTGCTGCTGCGCGGCAAGGTCACCCATTGCGACCCTTGCCCCGAGGGCGGCTTCGAGGTCGGCACCGAATTCATCGACATGACCGACGCCCAGCGCCAACTGCTGGCTCGCTACATCCTGCAGCGCCAGCAACAACAACGGCGCCAGCAGCTGGAACAGAACGATCCCGCCTCATGACCCTGTTTTTCTCTGATTTGAAGGAACGAACGTGACCCTGATCTACGGCCATCGCGGCGCCAAGGGCGAAGCGCCCGAGAACACCCTGCACAGCTTTCGCCAGTGCCTGTCCCACGGCGTCACCCGCTGCGAACTGGACCTGCACCTGTCGGCCGACAACGAGCTGATGGTGATCCACGACCCAACCCTCAAGCGCACCACCGGCCGACGCGGCAAGGTGGTCGATCACCCTGCCGCCGACCTGGTGAAGATCGATGCGCGCAACGGCGGCCCGGGCCACGTGCAGCCCTGCCCTATCCCGAAACTGGAAGAGCTGTTCGAGAAATGCCCGTTCGAGCACTGGCAGCTGGAAGTGAAAAGCGCTTCGCGCACCCGCGCCGCAACTACCGTGCTGGCGATTCGCGAACTGGCCCAGCAATACGGCCTGCTGGACAAGGTCACCATCACCTCCAGCTCACGCGAAGTGCTGGGCGCGGCCGTGGAGCTGGTGCCGGACGTGAAACGCGGGCTGGTCGCCGAGTACGCCTGGCTCGACCCGCTGAAGGTGGCACAGAACTACGGTTGCGAGCTGCTGGCATTGAACTGGACACTGTGCACCCCCGAGCGCCTGCTGAAAGCACAGGGCCAGGGTTTGCACGTGTCGGTGTGGACGGTCAACGAACCGGCGCTTATGCGCCGGCTCGCTGACTTTGGCGTGGACAGCCTGATTACAGACTTTCCCGGTTTGGCCAAGACCACCCTCGGGTAGGGTTGAAATCGGTCTCTCCGACCGGCTCAGGCCACCGGTCGGAGCCGCTCAAAAAAGCCGGTTCAGGCCGTCGTAGGCAGCTACCCGGTAAGCTTCGGCCATGGTCGGGTAGTTGAACGTGGTGTTGACGAAGTACTTCAGGTTGTTCAGCTCACCCGGCTGATTCATGATCGCCTGGCCAATGTGGACGATTTCCGAAGCCTGGTAGCCGAAGCAGTGTACGCCGAGGATTTCCAGGGTTTCACGGTGGAACAGGATCTTCAGCATGCCCTGCGGCTCGCCGGCGATCTGCGCACGCGCCATGCTCTTGAAGAAGGCCTTGCCCACTTCGTACGGCACCTTGGCCTGGGTCAGCTCCTGCTCGTTCTTGCCGATCGAGCTGATTTCCGGAATGGTGTAAATACCAGTCGGTACGTCATTGACGAAGCGCCAGCTGCCATTGTCGACGATGCTGCCAGCCGCAGAACGCCCCTGGTCATGGGCGGCACTGGCCAGGCTCGGCCAGCCGATCACGTCACCGGCACCGTAGATGTTCGGCACGGTGGTGCGGTAAGCCTGGTCGACCTCGATCTGGCCACGGCTGTTGACCTTGATGCCGATGTTTTCCAGGCCCAGCTTGTCGGTGTTGCCGGTACGGCCGTTGCACCACAGCAAGGCGTCGGCCTTGATCTTCTTGCCCGATTTCAGGTGCAGGATCACCCCGTTGTCCAGGCCTTCGACGCGCTCATACTCTTCGTTGTGGCGCACAGTGATGTTGTTGTTGCTGAAGTGGTAGCTCAGTGCCTGGGAAATTTCCGAATCCAGGAAGCTCAACAGCTGGCCACGGTTGTCCACCAGCTCGACCAGCACACCCAGGCCGCTGAAGATCGACGCGTATTCGCAACCGATCACACCAGCGCCGTATACGATCAGCTTGCGCGGGGTGTGGCTGAGGCTGAGGATGGTGTCGCTGTCGTAGACGCGCGGGTGGTGGAAGTCGATGTCGGCCGGGCGGTACGGGCGCGAGCCGGTGGCAATGATGATGTGCTTGGCGTTGAGCTTTTCCACCACACCGTTCGGGCACACCACTTCAACGGTTTGCTCGTCGGCGAAGCTGCCGGTGCCGAAGAACACATCGACACGGTTGCGGGCGTAGTAGCCGGTGCGCGATGCCACTTGCTTGGAAATCACCTTCTCGGCGCTTTTCAGCACGTCCGGGAACGAGAACCAGCGCGGCTCACCAATGGCCCGGAACATCGGGTTGGTGTTGAACTGCATGATCTGCCGCACCGAGTGACGCAGTGCCTTGGACGGGATGGTACCCAGGTGCGTGCAGTTGCCACCGACTTGGCGACGGTCATCGACCATCGCTACCTTGCGCCCTGCTTTGGCGGCGTTCATTGCCGCGCCTTCACCGGCCGGGCCAGAACCCAGCACCACTACGTCGTAGTTGTAGACAGCCATGCGTACTCCTTCAGAACTGCCCGCAAGCCACGGTCGCTCGCGGGGCGCGATCATGCCGCCGGGGCGTCATGAGAAAATTCGGGTGCAGTCTAATCAAGCGTGAACGCCGCGCACATTAACCCTTGGTCGCGTCGTAGGCCAATTTTGCCCGCACTACATATGGTTCACCCATTCCCTGGCGGCAATCATCCCTGTCTGCGCTTTCAATCGCCTTTCACTGCCCGTTCGAATGCGGGCGTAGCTCGAGAGACGAAGCCACCCTCGGCCCGAGTCACCAATACTGCGGCCAGGCCATGCGCCACGGCATAATCCCAGCCACGCTCAGGGCCAAGTATCAGCAGCAGTGTCGAGTAGCCGTCGGCCTGCAACGCCGAGACATCCAGCACGGTGACTGCGGCCAGGTCGTGCTGCACAGGGCGCCCGAGGCGGGCATCGAAGGTGTGCGAATAGCGCCGGCCATTCTCCTCGAAATAGTGCCGATAGTCACCCGAGGTTGAGACCGAAAGGCCATTGACCGCGATGATCTGCCGGGCGATCTGACGGTCTTCGCGGGGCAATTCCAGGGCGATGCGCCAAGGGGTGCCGTCGGGTTTGCGGCCAACCGCCTTGAGCTCGCCAGTGGCCTCGGCGACAAAGCTGGCGACACCCATGGCAAGCAGGCGCGCGGCGATCAAGTCTACGGCATGGCCGGCGGCGATGCTGTTGAAGTCGAGCTGCACCGGGGCGTCCTTGCACAGGGTCTGGCCTTCGATATGCAAGTGCCGATGGCCCACACGCTGACGAACCTGGGCCAGTGCTTGCGGGTCCGGCACCTGCTCGTGGCGGGCCTGAGGGCCGAAGCCCCAGAGGTCGAGCAAGGGCTCGACGGTGAGGTCAAAGGCGCCATCACTTTGCTCGGCCAGGTGCTGGCCGAGGGCAACCAGCTCGAGCATGTCGGGCGGCAGGGTCAGGCACTGGTTGGCGGGCAGCTGGTTGAAAAGGCTGACGGTGGAGTCGCTGCGGTAGGTCGAATAGTGCCGGTCGATGTCGCCAAGGATGGTTTCGACCGCCGCCTGTACCTGGGCCGGCCCCGGGCCACCGGGCTCGCGGACGTATTGGATGCTGTAGCTGCTACCCATGGTCGGGCCGCCCAGGCGCTCCAGGGTGGGGCCCTGGTTGCAGGCGGTGAGCAGCAGGAGGATGAACAGTAAGGCTGTGCGCAAGGTTCGGGCTCTCGGTTGCCTGCACTGGCCTCATCGCCGGCAAGCCAGCTCCCGCAAGTACTGAGCCGAGTCTGACGACTTTGCTGTACCTGTAGGAGCTGGCTTGCCGGCGATGAGGTCAGTACAGACACAGTAGATGCCCGATCAGTTCATCAGGCAAAAAAAACGGGAACCCGAAGGTTCCCGTTTTTTCATTGCCTTACAAGCAAATCAGCGCGGAAACGCTGGCGGGTTCACACCGGCCATGTCTTCCATCACGCGAACCACCTGGCAGCTGTAACCGAATTCGTTGTCGTACCAGACGTACAGGACAACGCGGTTGTCATTGGCGATGGTGGCTTCAGCATCAACCACACCGGCGTGGCGCGAGCCAACGAAGTCGGTCGAAACCACTTCCTGCGAGCTGACGTAGTCGATCTGCTTGTGCAGCTCCGAGTGCATGGCCGTCTGGCGCAGGTACTCGTTGATCTCGTCGCGGTTGGTGGCCTTTTCCAGGTTCAGGTTCAGGATGGCCATCGAAACGTTTGGCGTCGGCACACGAATGGCGTTGCCGGTCAGCTTGCCCTTCAGCACTGGCAGCGCCTTGGCAGCAGCAGTGGCGGCGCCGGTTTCGGTGATGACCATGTTCAGCGGCGCGGCACGACCACGGCGGCTGCCCTTGTGGAAGTTGTCGATCAGGTTCTGGTCGTTGGTGAACGAGTGAACGGTTTCGACGTGGCCGTTGATGATGCCGTACTTGTCGTTCACCGCCTTCAGCACCGGCACGATGGCGTTGGTGGTGCAGGAGGCCGCCGAGATGATCTTGTCATCAGCAGCGATGTCACCGTGGTTGATGCCGTGCACGATGTTCTTCAGCGCGCCCTTGCCAGGTGCGGTGAGGATCACGCGGGCAGCGCCCGGGCAGGCCAGGTGCTGGCCCAGGCCGTCGGCATCACGCCATACGCCGGTGTTGTCGACGATCAGCGCGTTGTCGATGCCGTACTGGGTGTAGTCGACTTCGCTCGGGCTCTTGGCGTAGATAACCTGAATCAGGTTGCCGTTGGCGGTGATGGTGTTGTTGGCTTCGTCGATGGTGATGGTGCCATCGAACGGGCCGTGCACCGAGTCACGACGCAGCAGGCTGGCACGCTTGACCAGGTCGTTCTCGGCGCCTTTGCGCACGACGATGGCACGCAGGCGCAGGCCGTCGCCGCCACCGGTCTTCTCGATCAGGATGCGCGCCAGCAGGCGGCCAATGCGGCCGAAGCCGTACAGGACAACGTCGGTGCCTTTGCGCGCCGAAGCGTTCTGCTGGCCAACCACGTCGGCCAGCTCTTCACGGACGAACTGCTCGGCAGTGCGGCCATTGCCTTCCTGCTTGAACTTGTTGGCCAGCTTGCCCAGGTCGACCGAAGCGGCGCCCAGTTTCAGCTCGCTCATGGCCTTGAGCAGGGGGAATGTCTCGTGGACGGACAGTTCGGTTTCGTCGGTTTGACGATGACGCGCAAAGCGGTGCGCCTTGAGGATCGAGATAACCGAACGGTTGATCAGGCTACGGCCATAAATCGAGCTCACCACGTTATTGTTGCGGTAGAGCTGACCGATAAGCGGGATCATCGCTTCAGCCAGAGCTTCACGATCAATCCACTCACCAAGACACTGGTCGGGCTTCTGAGTCACGGGAACCTTCCACATGTAGGGACAGAAAAAAGGGGCTACATTATGACGCCCCGACGCGGAACCGGCAATGAGCGCCTGTCGTAGCGATGCAAGCCAGCGTTCACGCCCTTTCGAGCCTGACAGCCGGCACGCTCACCGGTACAATCGGTGTCTTTGCCGCAACGCTTGGAGTGCAATCTCCCGTGTCAGTTCTGCGCCTACCGCACATGTCGGCCACGGCCGGCAAACAAACCTGGGGTAACCTGCCCGGTGCCGCCCTCAGCCTTGCCATCGCCGAGGCTGCCAGCAACGCTGGCCGCTTCACCCTGCTGCTGACCGCCGACAGCCAGGCCGCCGACCGTCTGGAGCAGGAGCTGCGCTTCTTCGCCCCCGACCTGCCAGTGCTGCCGTTCCCCGACTGGGAAACCCTGCCCTACGACCTGTTCTCGCCACACCAGGACATCATTTCCCAGCGCATCGCCAGCCTGTACCGCCTGCCGGAGCTGAGCCACGGCATCCTGGTGGTGCCGGTCACCACCGCCCTGCACCGCCTGGCGCCCACGCGCTTCCTGCTGGGCAGCAGCCTGGTGCTGGACGTGGGCCAGACCATCGACGTGGAGCAGATGCGCACGCGCCTGGAGGCCAGTGGCTATCGTTGCGTCGACACCGTCTATGAACATGGCGAGTTCGCCGTGCGCGGCGCGCTAATCGACCTGTTCCCGATGGGCAGCAAGCTGCCCTACCGCATCGACCTGTTCGACGACGAGATCGAGACACTGCGCACCTTCGACCCCGAGACCCAGCGCTCGATCGACAAGGTGGATTCGGTGCGCCTGCTGCCGGCACGCGAATTTCCCATGCAGAAAGAGGAAGTGACCCGCTTCAAGGCACGCTTCCGTGAACGCTTCGACGTCGACTTCCGCCGCAGCGCAATCTTCCAGGACCTGGCCAGCGGTATCATCCCTGCCGGCATCGAGTACTACCTGCCGCTGTTCTTCGAAGAAACCTCCACCCTGTTCGACTACCTGCCAGCCGACACCCAGGTGTTTTCGCTGCCCGGTGTGGAACAGGCCGCTGAACACTTCTGGAACGACGTGCGCGGGCGTTATGAAGACCGCCGCGGCGACCTCAGCCGCCCGCTGCTGCCGCCCGCCGAGCTGTTCATGCCGGTGGAAGACTGCTTCGCCCGGCTCAAGCAATGGCCGCGGGTGGTGGTCAGCAGCGAAGACATCGAGCCGGGCGCAGGCCGTGAGCGCTTCCCGGCCCGCGCCCTGCCCAACCTGGCTATCGAGGCCAAGGCCAACCAGCCGCTGGCCGAACTGGCCAACTTCCTCGACCAGTTCCCCGGCCGCGTGCTGTTCACCGCCGAATCAGCGGGCCGCCGCGAAGTGCTGCTGGAGCTGCTCGAACGACTGAAGCTGCGCCCGCATACCGTCGAAGGCTGGGACGACTTCATTACCGGTGCCGAGCGCCTGGCGATCACCATCGCCCCGCTGGACGACGGCCTGCTGCTGGACGATCCAGGGCTGGCCCTGATTGCCGAAAGCCCACTGTTCGGCCAGCGGGTGATGCAGCGCCGCCGCCGCGACAAGCGCGGCGAAACCGCCAACGACGCGGTCATCAAGAACCTCACCGAGCTGCGCGAAGGTGCGCCGGTGGTGCACATCGACCATGGCGTGGGCCGCTACCTGGGCCTGGCCACCCTGGAGATCGACGGCCAGGCTGCCGAGTTCCTCACCCTGGAATACGCCGAGAACGCCAAGCTGTACGTGCCGGTGGCCAACCTGCACCTGATCGCCCGCTACACCGGCAGCGACGATGCCCTGGCACCGTTGCACCGGCTGGGCTCCGAGGCCTGGCAGAAAGCCAAGCGCAAGGCCGCCGAACAGGTACGCGACGTGGCCGCCGAACTGCTCGACATCTATGCCCGCCGCGCCGCGCGCAAGGGTTATGCGTTTGCCGATCCGTCCGCCGACTACGCCACCTTCAGCGCCGGCTTCCCGTTCGAAGAAACCCCGGACCAGCAAACCGCCATCGAGGCCGTGCGGGCTGACATGCTGGCGCCCAAGCCGATGGACCGCCTGGTGTGCGGCGACGTCGGCTTCGGCAAGACCGAAGTGGCCATGCGCGCCGCGTTCATCGCCGTGCACAGTGGCCGCCAGGTAGCGGTGCTGGTGCCCACTACCCTGCTCGCCCAGCAACACTACAACAGCTTCCGCGACCGTTTTGCCGACTGGCCGGTGACCGTGGAAGTGATGAGCCGCTTCAAGTCGGCCAAAGAGGTGGCCGCCGCCGCCGCCGACCTGGCCGAAGGCAAGATCGACATCCTCATCGGCACCCACAAGCTGCTGCAGGACGATGTGCGCTTCAAGGACCTGGGCCTGGCCATCATCGACGAAGAGCACCGCTTTGGCGTGCGCCAGAAGGAGCAGCTGAAGGCCCTGCGCAGCGAGGTCGACATCCTCACCCTGACCGCCACGCCGATCCCTCGCACGCTGAACATGGCAGTGGCCGGCATGCGCGACCTGTCGATCATCGCCACGCCGCCGGCGCGCCGCTTGTCGGTGCGCACCTTCGTCATGGAGCACAACAACAGCACCGTGAAGGAGGCGCTGCTGCGTGAGCTGCTGCGCGGTGGCCAGGTGTACTACCTGCACAACGATGTGAAAACCATCGAAAAATGCGCCGCCGACCTTGCCGAACTGGTGCCCGAGGCACGTATCGGCATCGGCCACGGGCAAATGCGCGAGCGCGAGCTGGAACAGGTGATGAGCGATTTCTACCACAAGCGCTTCAACGTGCTGGTGGCGTCGACCATCATCGAAACCGGCATCGACGTGCCCAGCGCCAACACCATCGTCATCGAGCGCGCCGACAAATTTGGCCTGGCGCAGCTGCACCAGCTGCGTGGCCGGGTCGGCCGCAGCCACCACCAGGCCTACGCCTACCTGCTGACGCCTACCCGGCAAAAAGTCAGCGCCGACGCCGAAAAACGCCTGGAGGCCATCGCCAACACCCAAGACCTGGGCGCCGGCTTCGTGCTGGCCACCAACGACCTGGAAATCCGCGGTGCGGGCGAGCTGCTGGGCGAAGGCCAGAGCGGGCAGATCCAGGCGGTGGGCTTCACCCTGTACATGGAAATGCTCGAGCGCGCGGTCAAGGCGATCCGCAAGGGTACCCAGCCAAATCTGGAGCAGCCGCTGGGCGGCGGCCCGGAGATCAACCTGCGCCTGCCGGCGCTGATCCCCGAGAGCTACCTGCCCGACGTGCATGCGCGGCTGATCCTGTACAAGCGCATTGCCTCGGCCGCCGACGAAGAAGGCCTCAAGGACCTGCAGGTGGAAATGATCGACCGCTTCGGCCTGCTGCCAGAGCCGACCAAGAACCTGATGCGCCTGACCTCGCTCAAGCTGCACGCAGAAAAGCTAGGCATCAAGAAAGTCGATGCCGGCCCCAATGGCGGCAAGCTCGAGTTCGAAGCCGAAACCCCGGTCGACCCGCTGACCCTGATCAAGCTGATCCAGGGCCAGCCCAAACGCTACAAGTTCGAAGGCGCCACCCAGTTCCGCTTCCTGGTCCCGATGGAACGCCCCGACGAACGCTTCAATACCCTGGAGGCGCTGTTCGAGCGCCTGACACCACAGCCTGCCTAAGGAAGATCCATGCGTGCCATCCGTTGCCTGACCCTGCTGCTGGCGCTGTTCGCGCCAGCCGCCTTCGCCGAAGGCCTGTATCAGGTAGAAATGATTCTGGTGCGGCAGAACAGCGTGCCTGCCTTCACCAGCCCGTTTGCCCCTGAAGACTGGAGCGCCGGCGCCCCGCGCCTGGCGAAGGACGCCGAGCGCCGCCTGGCGCTGGAAGACGAAGCCACCCGCCTGGAAGCCACTGCCGACTACACCGTATTGATGCACAAGGCCTGGCAGCAGCAGGTCGGCAGCGAGCCTGGCCGCATCGCCCTGGGCGAAGGCACCGAACAGTTCGGCCACTTCCCCATCGAAGGCAACCTGAGCATCGCTGAAGGCCGCTTTATCTCGGTCGAGGCCAACTTCTGGGTCAACCAGCTGGACGGCAACGGCAGCGTCCTGCAAAGCGAGCAGTTCAAGCAGAGCAACAGCAACGTCAAGGGCGGCCAGCTGACCTTCCTCGACGGCGGGCACCTGGCGGTGCTGCTGAAGGTCACGCCACCGGGCACGCCGAAAATGCCGGTGATGGACCCGGAGATGATGGAGCAGTGATGTGAGCGATGGCGATGCGCAGCAGCTGCTAAGGGCCTATCCGGGCTGGGTCGACTTCATCGAGGCCGGCACGCTGGCACGAGGCCGCAGCTATGCTGCGCAAGCGCGGGCACGCATCCTGTCGCAGGATGACGCAACGATCGAGGCCATCTGCCAGGGTTCGGCAGGCGAGACCTACCAGCAGATAATCCGCCTGGTCGTCAACTATGGGGACCTGCGGGTATTTGGGAAATGCAGCTGCCCAGTCGGGCTCAACTGCAAACACTGCGTTGCGGCGCTGCTGCAATTGCAGGACAGCCCCGACGCCACAGCCCCCCATGAACAATCCGCCCTGTCGCTGCCACCGGACCTCAACCTATGGGTGGAAGCCCTTGAGTCCCCCTCGCAACCAACGCCTCAAGGGCCAGCGCGCAAAGGCCCGGCAATCTATTACCGAATCCAGGTGGATCACGGGCTCTGGCGGCTTGAGCCAATCAAAGGTACCCGCCAGGCAGACGACACCCTGAAGATCGGCCGCATCACATCGATGCCCGAAATGCTCTACTACACGCCTCGCTACGTCACAGAAGACGATGCGCGGCTGTTGCGCCTGATCGATTCCCGCCGCGAAACGATGGCGTCCACGGTGCAACTGGAGGGCAAACCGGGCGGTGAGCTCTACAGCTATGCCCTGGCCACGGGCCGCCTTCTGTTTGAAGACGACTTGGCGCCACTGGCCCCGGGGCCGGAGCTACACGCCGAGTTCCGCTGGGTCAGGCTGGACAATGGCAGCTACCGTGGCGCCTGGTATCACAATGGTCACGAGCAGTTGCAGGCGGTGCCCATCGAGCCCATGCACTATGTTGACCGGCAGCAGCATCTGACCGGCATGCTGCGCCACGACCTCGACCCCTTCATTGCCAGCCAGCTTGCACGCGCGCCCATCGTGCCCGAGCATCTGGTCATCCCCTTGAGTCATCGATTGAACGCCTTGAACCGTCACGTCCCCACCCCCACTGCCGTGAGCACCGAGCACATCGAAGACATCACGCCAAGAGGGCGATTGACGTTGGGCAGCCTCGAATTCAGCGCCTACATGCCCAAGACCGGGCGTATGCAGCGGCAAATGCAACACCGTGCCGCACTGGCATTCGACTACGACGACCTGCGCGCCAGCGGCAATGACGAAAAGCCGTTGACCCGCCTGGTCGGCAATACCAGCCAGCGAATTCGCCGACAGCCGCAAGCCGAGCAGGCCCTGCGCAAGGCGTTACGTGACCTGGGCTTCAAACCCGCCACTCGCCAGAGCAAGGCCCTGCCCGACAGTGCCGGCGAAATGTTCCAACTGCCCGACGACGAAGCCTGGCTGCGCTTCGCCCGTGAGGGCCTGCCACGCCTGCGCCAAGCCGGCTGGAACATAGACGTCCACCGTGACTTCGCCTTCAACCTGCAGGAGGTGGACGACTGGTACGCCACCATCGACGAAGCGCCCGGCCATGAATGGTTCGACCTGGAGCTGGGCATCGTGGTCGACGGTCAGCGTCACAGCTTGCTGCCAATCGTGCTGCAACTGCTGCGCAGCAGCCCGGAGCTGCTGCGCCCCAACGAACTGGCCCGGCGCAGTGACGATGAACACCTGCTGATCGACCTCAACCGCGGCCGCCTGGATGCCCCGGCGTTGCGCGTCGCCCTGCCCTACGGCCGCATCAAGGCCGTGATGGGCACCCTGGGCAAGCTGTACCTGCACGAAGACACAGCGGGCCCGGCGCTACGCATGGAACGCGCCGACGCCGCGCGCCTCAACGAAATCGAAGGGTTGCCCCTGCTCTGGGAGGGTGGCGAGCACGTTCGCGATCTGGGCCGCCGCCTGCGCGATGCCCGCGACCTGCAAGTGGAACCACCCGCCGGGCTGCAGGCCAGCTTGCGCCCTTATCAGCAGCAGGGCCTGAACTGGCTACAGGCACTGCGCGATATGGGCACCGGCGGCATCCTCGGTGACGACATGGGCCTGGGCAAGACCCTGCAGGCCCTGGCGCACCTGCTGCTGGAGAAAGAGTCCGGGCGCCTGGGCACACCGGCCCTGGCGGTCATGCCCACCAGCCTGATACCCAACTGGCTGGACGAAGCCCAGCGCTTTGCCCCCGACCTGCGCGTGCTGGCACTGCATGGGCCGGGTCGCAGCAAGCATTTTGCCAAGCTGCATGAATACGACCTGGTCCTGACCACCTATGCCCTGGTGCCACGCGACCTCGAACACCTGCGCGCCCAGGCCTGGCACGTGCTGGTATTGGACGAGGCGCAGAACATCAAGAGCAGCACCAGCAAGGCCGCCCTCGCCGTCTGCGAGCTACAGGCCGGCCAGCGCCTGTGCCTGACCGGCACGCCGATGGAAAACAACCTGGGCGAGCTGTGGTCGATCTTCCACTTCCTGATGCCCGGCTGGCTGGGCGATGTCAAACGCTTCAACCAGGACTACCGCACCCCGATCGAACGCCATGGCGACGCTGAGCGGCTGGGCCATCTGGTCACGCGCATCCGCCCGTTCCTGCTGCGCCGCACCAAGGAGCAGGTGGCCACCGAGTTGCCGGCCAAGACCGAGATGGTGCACTGGGTCGAGCTCAGCGACGCCCAGCGCGATACCTACGAGGCGGTGCGGGTGGCCATGGACAAGAAAGTCCGCGACGAAATCGCCCGCAATGGCGCGGCACGCAGCCAGATCGTCATCCTCGACGCGCTGCTCAAACTGCGCCAGGTGTGCTGCGACCTGCGGCTGGTCAAGGGCGTGGAAAGCAAAGGCAACCAGGCCGACAAGGGCAAGCTGGGCGCACTGCTGGAAATGCTCGAAGAGCTGTTAAGCGAAGGGCGCCGGGTGCTGCTGTTCTCGCAGTTCACCTCGATGCTGGCGCTGATCCAGCAGGAGCTGGAAAAGCGCAGTATCCGCTACAGCCTGCTGACCGGCGATACCCGGGACCGTCGCACGCCTGTGCAGCAGTTCCAGCAGGGTGATAGCGAAGTGTTCCTGATCAGCCTCAAGGCCGGTGGCGTGGGCTTGAACCTGACGGCCGCGGACACGGTGATCCACTTCGACCCCTGGTGGAACCCGGCCAGCGAAAACCAGGCCACCGACCGCGCCTACCGCATTGGCCAGGACAAGCCGGTGTTCGTATTCAAGCTCATTACCCGGGGTACGGTTGAAGAGAAGATCCAGTTGCTGCAGCAGGAAAAAGCGGCGCTGGCAGCCAGCTTGCTGGATGGCGGGCAGGCTGGGCAATGGCGCATGGGCGATGAAGAAATCGAGGCACTGTTTGCGCCCTTGCCAGGCAAGCGCGGGCGGTAATTCAGCATGTTGTACTGCCTGTACTGGCCTCTTCGCGGGTAAACCCGCGAAGAGGCCTGCGCAGTCAATCGACCAGCTGAGCTTCCTTCAACGCCCCCAACGCCTCCAGCCAGCGCGGCTGTTGGCGATAGTCGGTCCGCGCAAACCCTTGCCCGCGCATCCGCGCAATCCGCGGCGATGGCTTGACCTTCATGCGCTGCGCAGCACTCAGTGCCAGCTCTGCTGCCGCCCGGTCATTGCACACCAGGCCCATGTCACAGCCGGCGCTCAACGCCGCCTCGATACGGCTGGCCGCATCACCCACCACATGCGCACCGGCCATCGACAGATCATCACTGAAGATCACCCCGTCAAAGCCCAGCTCGCCGCGCAGGATGTCCTGCAGCCAACGCCGGGAGAAACCGGCTGGCTGGTTGTCGACCTGCGGGTAGATGACATGCGCCGGCATCACCGCCGCCAATTGCCCGCTCAGGCGCGAGAATGGCACCAGGTCGACCTGGCGCAATTGTTCAAGGCTGCGCTCATCGGTGGGAATGGCCACATGCGAGTCAGCCTCGGCCCAGCCATGCCCCGGGAAGTGTTTGCCACAGGCAGCCATGCCCGCCGCATTCATACCGCGAATGAACGCCCCGGCCAGTTGCGTGGCACGCAGCGGGTCACCCTCGAAGGCACGGCTGCCGACCACGGCGCTACGCTGGTGGTCCAGGTCGAGCACCGGGGCAAAGCTGAGGTCCAGGCCAACCGCCAGCACCTCGGTCGCCATCAGCCAACCGCACTGCTCCGCCAGATATTCGGCGTTGTCATTATCGGCCAGCGCACGCATGGCCGGCAGGCGCACGAAACCCTGACGCAGGCGCTGCACGCGACCACCTTCCTGGTCCACCGCCAGAATCAGGTCGGGGCGGATGGCACGGATCGACGCGCACAGCTCACGCACCTGACGTGGGCTGTCGATGTTGCGGGCAAAGATGATCAGGCCGGCCACTTCGGGTTGGCGCAGCAAGTGACGGTCTTCGGCGGTCAGCCATTTACCGGCGATATCCACCATCAGGGAGCCTTGCAGGCTGGCGGTCATAGGTAATCCTTCATTGCAGAACGAGAGAAGCCCAATCAGGGCATGCGGCCTCTGCGACCTGCACCGGGCAATGCACCCCGATACGGTCGAACAGGCCAAGCAAGTCAGTGTTGCGCAGGCGTATGCAGCCATGGGACAGCGCTACGCCCATGGGTTCCGTATCCGGGGTGCCGTGCAGGTAGATAAAGCGGCGGAAGGTGTCGACCGCGCCCAGGCGATTGACGCCAGGTTCGCAGCCGCTTAGCCAGAGGATGCGAGTCAGGATCCAGTCGCGGCCGGGGTATTGCGCGTGCAACGCCGGCGACCACACCTCACCCGTCCAGCGCCGCCCGACCAGCACCGCATTAAGTGGCAGGCCCGCGCCGATCTTCGCCCGCACCTGGTGCAAGCCACGCGGCGTGCAGCCCGAGCCATTGCGCTCGCCGGCACCGTTGCGCGCCGTGGAAACCGGCAGGCGCACGCGCAGCTGGTCACGGCCAAAGCCATACAGGCATTGGTCGGCGAGGGAAATGTGCAGCAGGTCGAGATCGGGCATGGGCGCTAGCTTAGCCGAAGCGCCCTGCCCCGCCCAGCCTTCAGGCCTTGGCGGTGATCGCGGTAGTCTTGCTGCGTGGCCGCAGCTGCGCCGTGGCCATGGCCTCGTCGGTGACGCCGCTGTCGGCACGCATGCCTGCGGCCAGGAACGGTACCATCAGGCGCATCACCTGCTCGATCGAGGTGTTGATGCCAAAGTCGGTCTCGGCAATTGCCCGCAGGGCCTTTATACCGGACATGCTGAAGGCGGCGGCACCCAGCATGAAGTGCACGCGCCAGAACAGTTCCAGTGGCGGAATACGAGGCGCGGCCTCGTTGACCAGCAGCATGTAGCGGCGGAACACTTTGCCGTACATGTCTTCCAGGTAACGCCGCAGGTGGCCCTGGCTCTGGCTGAAGGCCAGGCCCAGCAGGCGCATGAAGATCGACAGGTCGTTATTGCTGCGAGGCTGCACGGCCAACGCCTGCTCCACCAGCATTTCCAGCAGTTCTTCGAGGCTGGGCTTGTGCTCCGGCTTCGCCTGGCGCCGCTCCAGCTCGCGCTCGAGGCTGGCGCAGAAGGGCCCGAGGAAGCGCGAGAACACGGCCTGAATAAGTGCCTTCTTGGAGCCGAAATGATAGTTGACCGCCGCCAGGTTGACCCCGGCCTTGCTGGTGATCAGCCGCAACGAGGTCTCGGCGAACCCCCTTTCCGCGAACAGCTGCTCGGCAGCATCGAGAATGCGTTCAACGGTTTCCGATTGGGCCATGACTACTCCGCGTGCTCCGCCAGACAAACAGGTGTTTGAAACATACGTTTCAGGCCTGCTTCTGTCAAGGCTCGGTGACCGGGCGGTCGCCATTTAAAAGCAGCCTGGCTGCGGGGTGCAAGCGCCACCGCTCAGGTTTATTGCGCCCTTTGGCTTGCAGCGCATCCAGTACTGTATATAATCCCAGTCACTGTACAAAAAGACAGAGCGCTCACCATGTTGAAACTGACGCCACGCCAAGCCGAAATTCTCGCGTTCATCAAGCGCTGCCTGGAAGACAACGGCTTCCCGCCGACACGCGCCGAGATCGCTCAGGAGCTGGGCTTCAAGTCGCCCAACGCTGCCGAGGAGCACCTCAAGGCCCTCGCCCGCAAGGGCGCGATCGAGATGACCCCGGGCGCCTCGCGCGGCATCCGCATCCCGGGCCTGGATACCAAGGCAGAAGAAAGCGGCTTGCCGATCATCGGCAGGGTTGCTGCCGGTGCGCCAATTCTTGCCGAACAGCACATTGAGCAATCCTGCAATATCAACCCTGCCTTCTTCCACCCCCAGGCCGACTATTTGCTGCGCGTCCACGGCATGAGCATGAAGGACGTCGGCATCTTCGACGGCGACCTTCTGGCAGTTCACACCTGCCGCGAAGCCCGCAACGGTCAGATCGTCGTGGCCCGCATTGGTGACGAAGTGACCGTCAAGCGCTTCAAGCGTGAAGGCAGCAAGGTCTGGCTGCTTGCCGAAAACCCCGAATTCGCCCCCATCGAAGTTGACCTGAAAGATCAGGAACTGGTGATTGAGGGCTTGAGCGTCGGCGTCATTCGCCGCTGATCCAGGAGGCGTCATGCAGCAGTTCATTCACGCACCCGAGCAAGCCCAGTTGCCCCTGTTCGAAGCATTTCTCGCCCAGCCCGTACTACCGGGCCTGAAAGCCAGCGAACTGGCGCGCAAGAGCAACCAGCCTGAACTGTTCAGCGAATTGTCGCTGCGCGGCGCCCCCGGGCACTGCCAAAGCCTGCTGGCACCGGTACTGCGCGAGCTGAGCGAAGAGGACGAGGCCCGCTGGCTGACCCTGATCGCCCCGCCGTCGAGCCTGACCCAGGCCTGGCTGCGCGATGCCGGCCTCAACCGTGAACGCATCCTGCTGCTGCAACCTCGCGCTAACCAAACCCCGCTGCAACTGGCCTGCGAAGCCCTGCGCCTGGGCCTCAGCCACACCGTGGTCAGCTGGCTGGGCAACGTCAACGCCACTGCACGCCAGCAATTGCAGCGCGCTGCCAGTGTCGGAAACGCACAAAGCCTGAACATCCGCCTCGGCTGATGTTCAGGCTTTGCCTGTCATTTGAACAAACCTGATGCCCTGCTGCACCTTCAGTGCAGCACGCGCGGCCCTTCATCACGCTCAAGCTCGCCATCCATCAGGCGACCTGCCATCTGCACACCCACGCTGAGCATGGCCTTGGCCACTTCTACGTGCTGGCCCTGCAGGAACGCCTTGGCGTCTTCCGAGAAATCCAAGGTTACCAGGGAGCCCTCATCCTCGGCGCGACGCAGTTCGATGCGGCCATCAGGCAACTCGACAATTTCTAGAAAAGACGTAGACATAAATGGCAGTTCTCCGCGAAAGGCCAATATTGTACCAGCCGTAACGGCTATCAGCACTCACTCAACGCATCGCGGAAACGTCTCACCAGGCCCTTGAGGTTGTTGCGCCAGCTTTCCAGCTCGGCACGCGACAGCGCAGGATGCTCGGGCTCATCGAGATTGACGGCCTGGATCAATGGCTGGGTGACGTCGGTTTTTGGCGCTTTCCTGGCGACCGGTGGTCGGAACAAATCGGCATAAGCACTCAGCATCTGCGCCAGCCAGGTTTCGCGCTGGCGGGCCAATTCCAGCAACTCGGCCACTTCCGGTATGGCGATGCCATTGAGCGCATCGTCGGCCAGCGCCTGCTCGACCGTTGCGACAACCGGCAGTCGGTAGAAGACTCCGATTTCATGGCATAGGCCCAGCAGCGCGCCATACAGGTGAAACAGCGCCGACTCGCGCTCAGCCTGAACCATGCCTTGGGCGTTCATGGCCTGGCTTTGTTCAGCCTTGGCCATGGACTCGAGGGCGAGACCGGCGAAGAATAGTTTCTGGTTGGTGCGGGTGTAGGTTTCCTGGGCCATTTCTGTGCCCTCCCATCAGGCTGCAAGGCGAATACATGCATCATAAATGATTGGGGCCGCTTCGCGCCCCTTCGCGGCACAAGGCCGCCCCTACAAGAGAACACGATTCCTTGCAGGAGCGGCCTTGTGCCGCGAAGGGGCGCGAAGCGGCCCCAATTAAAGCACTGAAAGATCAGCGCTTGTCTTCAACCTTCCAGGCATTGCCGTCGTAGAACGCCTTCCAGCCGGTCGGCTTGCCATCGACTTCGGACTGCACGTACTGCTCCTTGGTCTTGCGGCTGTAGCGGATTACCGTCGGGCGGCCATCCGGGTCTTTCTGCGGCGCATCGCACAGGAAGTGGTACTTCGGATCGATTTCGTGCTTGTGCGGCACGATTTCCATCACCAGCGGCGCACGGGTTTCGCGGTTTTTCGGGAACTGGCTGGCGGCCAGGAACAGCCCCGAAGCGCCGTCACGAAGCACGTAAGTGTCGTCGACCTTCTCGCACTTGAGCTCCGGCATGTCCACCTTGTCCATCTTCGGTGGTGCCGCCTCGCCACTCTTGAGCAGCTTGCGGGTGTTCTTGCAGGTTGGATTGGTGCAGCCGAAGAACTTGCCAAAACGGCCGGTCTTCAACTGCATCTCGCTGCCACACTTGTCGCACTCCAGGCTCGGCCCTTCGTAACCCTTGATGCGGTAGCTGCCCTCTTCGATCTCGTAGCCCACGCAATCCGGGTTGTTACCGCAAATGTGCAGTTTGTGCTTCTCATCCAGCAGGTAGGCGTCCATCGCCGTGGCGCAGATCGGGCAACGGTGCTTGCCCAGCAGCACGCGGGATTCCGATTCACCCTCGTCGTCAGCGGCAATCTCGTCACCCGGCACCAGGTTGACGGTGGCCTTGCAGCGCTCTTTTGGCGGCAAGGTGTAACCCGAGCAACCCAGGAACACACCGGTGGAAGCGGTACGAATCATCATCGGCCGGCCACATTCCTTGCACGGAATGTTGGTCATGGTCGGCTGGTTGGCGCGCATCCCGCCTTCGCTGGACTCGGCAGTCTGCAGCTTCTTGCTGAAGTCGCCGTAGAACTCGTCGAGCACGTTCTTCCAGTCACGTTCGCCCTGGGCCACGTCGTCGAGGTTCTCCTCCATGTCGGCGGTAAAACCGTAGTCCATCAGGTTGGAGAAGCTTTCCGACAGGCGCTCGGTGACGATGTCGCCCATTTTCTCGGAATAGAAACGGCGGTTGTGCAACGTCACATAGCCACGGTCCTGGATGGTCGAGATGATCGCCGCATAGGTCGACGGGCGACCAATACCGCGCTTTTCCATTTCCTTGACCAGGCTGGCTTCAGTGAAGCGTGCCGGTGGCTTGGTGAAGTGCTGGCTCGGATCGATCTGAATCAGCTTCAGCGCTTCGCCCTGGACCATCTCTGGCAGCACGTCGTCTTCGCCCGGCTTGCTCTGCTGCGGCAACACACGGGTATAACCGTCGAACTTGAGGATACGGCCCTTGGCACGCAGTTCGAAGTCGCCAGCAGCCACGGTGACGCTGGTGGACAGGTACTGCGCCGGCGGCATCTGGCAGGCCAGGAACTGGCGCCAGATCAGCTCGTACAGGCGCTCGGCGTCGCGCTCCATGCCACTGAGCTTGGTCGGGTGGGTGTTCACATCGGAAGGACGAATCGCTTCGTGCGCCTCCTGGGCCCCTTCCTTGCTGCCGTATACCAGCGGCGCATCCGGCAGGTACTGTTTGCCGAACTCGCGCTCGATATAGTTGCGCGCCATGTCCAGGGCGTCGACCGACAGGTTGGTCGAGTCTGTACGCATGTAAGTGATGTAGCCGGCTTCATACAAGCGCTGGGCCATCATCATGGTCTTCTTCACCCCGAAGCCCAGGCGGTTACTGGCCGCCTGCTGCAGGGTGGAGGTAATGAACGGCGCCGATGGCTTGCTGCTGGTCGGGCGGTCTTCACGCTTGACCACGCTGTAGCTGGAAGCCTTGAGCTTCTCCAGCGCAGCCATGGCCTGGGCTTCGTTCAGCGGCTTGAAGGCCTCGCCCTTCTCGCGCGCCACCTCGAAACGCACCTTGGCGTTCTTGGCGGTACCGAGGTCGGCGTGGATCTCCCAATACTCTTCCGGGATGAATGCGCGGATTTCACGCTCGCGCTCCACCACCAGCTTCACCGCGACCGACTGCACACGGCCAGCGGACAGGCCGCGGGCAATCTTGGCCCACAGCAGCGGCGAAACCATGTAACCGACCACACGGTCGAGGAACCGCCGCGCCTGCTGGGCATTGACCCGGTCGATGTCCAGCTCGCCTGGCTGCGAGAAAGCCTCCTGGATGGCCTTCTTGGTAATTTCGTTGAACACCACGCGCTTGTAGCGGGTGTCGTCACCGCCGATGGCTTCGCGCAGGTGCCAGGCAATGGCTTCCCCCTCGCGGTCCAAGTCGGTTGCGAGATAGATGGTGTCGGCATCCTTCGCCAGGCGACGCAGCTCTTCGATCACCTTTTCCTTGCCAGGCAGGATCTCGTACTTGGCCTTCCAGCCGTGATCCGGGTCGACGCCCATGCGTGCCACCAGCTGGCGGCGGGCCTTTTCTTTCGGCGACAGCGCCGGAGCCTCCCCCGCGGCCTTGCCACGCTTGGCGGCTGGCTCTTTGCTTGCGCTGGCCGAACCGCTGGTGGGGAGGTCTCGGATATGGCCGATACTCGACTTCACCACGTACTGGTTGCCCAAATACTTGTTGATGGTCTTGGCCTTGGCCGGGGATTCCACAATGACCAGCGATTTGCCCATGGATCGGAGTATTCCTGAATCTGAAAATGAAAAACGCGTCAGGTACCAAACGCGGCACCGCTATATATAGTGGCAAAAGTGTGAGGTCAAGCTCGGGTGATCACTCGTGCGACTTGCCCAGCAACCCTGGCAGCCCTTCTTCGGCCTTGACCAAAGCAAAGCGTGGCACCTGCTCGCCGTCAACCTCGACAGACTCCTGGAACATCAAAAGGGGGCGCACCCAGAAGCTGTAATCACCATACAGGCATTGGTAGAACACCATCCACTCTTCGTTCTCGGAATGCCGCGCAACGCTGAAGACACGGTACTCAGGCCCTTTGTAATGCCGGTATACGCCTGGTTGTATCTGCATGTTGCCCACCCTCTTGAATTAATCCTGTAAAAACAAAACCGGGGCACAAGGCCCCGGTTGCTGTCCCGCAACGCGATCAGACGCGTTCAAAGACAGTGGTGATACCTTGACCGAGGCCGACGCACATGGTCGCCACCCCCAGGGTACCGCCATTCTGCTTCATGACGTTGAGCAGGGTGCCCGAAATGCGCGCCCCGGAGCAACCGAACGGGTGGCCCAAAGCAATGGCGCCGCCGTGCAGGTTAACCTTCTCATCCATCTTGTCGAGCACTTTCAAGTCTTTCAGCACTGGCAAGGCCTGTGCAGCAAAGGCTTCGTTGAGCTCGATGAAGTCGATATCGGCCATGGTCAGCCCGGCGCGCTTGAGGGCTTTTTGGGTCGACGGCACCGGGCCATAACCCATGATCGCCGGATCGACACCGGCCACCGCCATCGAACGGATCACCGCCAATGGCTGGATACCCAGGTCCATCGCACGCTGGCCGGACATGACGATCATGCACGAAGCGCCGTCGGTGATCTGCGACGAGGTACCGGCAGTGACGGTACCGCCTTTCGGGTTGAACGCGGGCTTGAGCGACGCCAGGCCTTCGAGGGTGGTTTCCGGGCGAATGGTTTCGTCGAAATCGAACACCTTCAGGAAGCCGTTCTCGTCATAGCCCTGCATCGGGATGATCTCGTCCTTGAACTTGCCTTCGACCGTGGCCTTGTGGGCCAACTGGTGCGAACGCACGCCGAACAGGTCCTGCTGCTCACGGGTGATGCCGTGCATCTTGCCGAGCATTTCCGCAGTCAGGCCCATCATCCCGGAAGCCTTGGCAGCATGCAAGGACAGGTGCGGGTTGGGGTCGACGCCGTGCATCATGCTGACGTGGCCCATGTGCTCCACCCCGCCAATCACGAATACATCGCCGTTACCGGTCATGATCGCCTGGGCAGCGGTGTGCAGTGCACTCATCGACGAGCCGCACAGGCGGCTGACGGTCTGCGCTGCAGAAGTGTGCGGGATCGGGGTCATCAGCGACGCCATGCGGGCGATGTTCCACCCCTGCTCCAGGGTCTGGTTGACGCAGCCCCAGATCACGTCCTCGACTTCCTTCGGGTCGACCTTGTCGTTACGCTCCAGCAGCTTGCTGATCAGGTGCGCCGACATGTCCTCGGCGCGGGTATTGCGGTGCATGCCACCCTTGGAGCGGCCCATTGGCGTGCGACCGAAGTCGACAATCACCACGTCTCTTGGATTAAGGCTCATATCAAATCTCTCGCTCTAGCTCGTTGACCGCTCAGTTGAAGAAGCGCTGGCCGTTCTTGGCCATTTCACGCAGCTTCGCAGTCGGGTGGTACAGCGGCCCCAGATCGGCGTACTGATCGGCCAGGGCGACGAATTCGGCCACACCGATCGAGTCGATGTAACGCAGCGCACCACCGCGGAAGGGAGGGAAACCAATGCCATACACCAGGCCCATGTCGGCTTCGGCAGCGGTTTCGACAATGCCGTCTTCCAGGCAGCGCACGGTCTCCAGGCACAGCGGGACCATCATCCAGTTGATGATGTCTTCGTCGGTGACTTCGCGCTGTTCGAACACGATTGGCTTGAGCACGTCCAGTACGGCGGCGTCGAAGACTTTCTTCGGCTTGCCGCGCTTGTCGGTTTCGTAGGCATAGAAGCCCTTGCCGTTCTTCTGGCCCAGGCGGTTCGCCTCGTACAGCGCGTCGACGGCCGAGCGGCGCTCGTCCTTCATGCGGTCCGGGAAGCCTTCGGCCATCACGTCACGCCCGTGGTGGCCGGTGTCGATGCCGACCACGTCCATCAGGTAGGCTGGGCCCATCGGCCAGCCGAATTTTTCCATGACCTTGTCGATGCGCACGAAGTCGACACCGGCACTGACCAGCTTGGCAAAGCCGCCAAAATACGGGAACAGCACGCGGTTGACCAAAAAGCCCGGGCAATCGTTGACCACGATCGGGTTCTTGCCCATTTTCTTGGCGTAGGCCACGGTGGTGGCGACCGCCACTTCACTGGACTTCTCGCCACGGATCACTTCCACCAGCGGCATCATGTGCACCGGGTTGAAGAAGTGCATGCCGACGAAGTTTTCCGGGCGCTTGAGCGCTTTTGCCAGCAGGTTGATGGAGATGGTCGAGGTGTTGGACGCAAGGATCGCATCCTCTTTCACCTGGCCTTCCACCTCGGCCAGCACGGCCTGCTTCACTTTCGGGTTCTCGACCACGGCTTCGACGACGATGTCGACATTGGCGAAATCGCCATAGGACAGGGTCGGGCGAATGGCGTTGAGCGCCTCGGCCATCTTGGCCGGGGTCAGGCGGCCCTTGTCGACGCGGTTGCCGAGCAGCTTGGAGGCTTCGTTCAGGCCCAGCTGAATGGCTTCCTCGCGGATATCCTTCATCAGGATCGGGGTGCCTTTGACCGCCGACTGGTAAGCGATGCCGCCACCCATGATGCCGGCACCGAGCACGGCGGCCTGCTTCACGTCATGGGCGATCTCGTCATGCGCCTTGGCCTTGCGCTTGAGTTCCTGGTCGTTCAGGAACAGGCCGATCAGGCTTTCGGCAACCGACGTCTTGGCCAGCTTGGCAAAGCCTGCTGCTTCGACTTCCAAGGCCTTGTCGCGGCCGAAGTTGGCGGCTTTCTGGATGGTCTTGATGGCTTCGACCGGGGCCGGGTAGTTCGGGCCGGCCTGGCCGGCAACGAAGCCCTTGGCGGTCTCGAAGGCCATCATCTGCTCGATGGCATTGAGCTTGAGCTTTTCCAGCTTGGGCTGGCGCTTGGCCTTGTAGTCCAGCTCGCCACTGATGGCGCGCTTGATCAGGTCCAGGGCACCGGCCTGCAGCAACTCAGGGGCGACCACGGCGTCGACGGCACCCACTTTCAGGGCGTCTTCGGCACGGTTTTCCTTGCCGGAGGCGATCCACTCGACAGCGTTGTCCGAACCGATCAGGCGCGGCAGGCGTACGGTGCCGCCAAAGCCGGGGTAGATGCCCAGCTTGACTTCTGGCAGGCCGATCTTGGCGCTGGTGGACATGACCCGGTAGTCGGCGGCCAGGCACATCTCCAGGCCGCCGCCCAGGGCGATGCCGTTGATGGCCGCAACGGTCGGCACTTCGAGGTCTTCGAAGGCGCTGAAGATGCGGTTGGCTTCCAGGTTGCCGGCGACCAGTTCGGCCTCGGGCAGCTTGAAGTTGTCGACGAACTCGGTGATGTCGGCGCCGACGATGAACACGTCCTTGCCACTGCTGACGATAACGCCCTTGACCGAGGCGTCGGCCTTGATGGCATCGACGGCCTGGCGAAGCTCGTTCAGGGTCAGGCGGTTGAACTTGTTGACGGACTCACCCTTGAGGTCGAACTTGAGCTCGACGATGCCACTTTCAAGAGCCTTAACCGTGATGGCTTTACCTTCGTAAATCATCAACTGATCTCCACGATATGGAAGCTGAACTGTACACGCCGATCGCTGCAGCAGAAGCAGGCCTAGCTGCCCTGCCCCAGGCACACCCGTCAGCGCGCTAGTCGGAAGTATGGCTTGGCGTCATGACATACAAACGCTCAATTCATACGCCCGTTTGATTTGGGTGTGCACACATTCTCCGAAAAGATCGGCGTTGTCAAATGCTCACGAGCACGGCGAAAACGCGACTTTCCAGTCACTTTGTATCGTCTGGGTACAAAACATGATGACAGTGATCGCCGACCATTCATGTCAGCGATTGACCACGGCCGATTGAATAACGCTGCGACTTTCGACTTGCGCCGCAACCCAAGGCGGCTACACTGCCACCTGCTTGAATGAATACCCGGCCTGCCTGGCCTTTTCTGCGCAGCAGAACGCAAAGCGGCGACTTGGCACCCCACCCCTTCAGGGTTCTGCCAAGCCGCCGCTTTGTCGTTTAAAGCCCTGAACGCCTACGCCGTACCTGTAGGAGCAGCCTTGTGCTGCGAAGCGGCCGGTATGCCTGATAGAGGTGTTCCGGGCGTATCGGCCTCTTCGCAGCACAAGGCTGCTCCTACAGGTACGAGGTGGCCCCAGGGTTCAAGCCAGGGTTTCGAGGACGTAGGCAACATCCTGCAACACAGCCGTGTCGCCGCGTTCAGTCCAGTACAGGGCGATCATCCGCGCATCAGCTTCGACCTTGTAGACGCTCGCCGGCAAGCGCGCCAGAGGCTCAATGAAGCGTGGATCTTCGCAGGGCTCACGCCACTGGTTCCACCACACCCCCGGGCTGATCTGCCAGAAGCTGAAGCTGTCTTCGTGCCCCCGACGCCGTGCCCGATGGTACTGCGGGCAAGGGCTTGGCGGCTCCTTTTCGAGCCAGTGCGGCCATTGCTGCGGCGCCAGCTGCATACCCAGCCCCATTCGCCGTGCCTCCAGGCGCAGCTTCATCTGCTCGCTCTGCTTGCGCGAGCCGCGCAGCCAGGAAAGCGGGCTGAGAATCAGCGCAAGGATTGACACCACCAGCAATACCGTCATATCAGTAGTTCCCATAAAGCGTTGCAAATGAGCTGGTTAGCCATTTTTCACGGAAGACCCGCCCGAAAGCGACCATACTTCTTCTATCGCGATTGCCAGGAGTACCGCTCATGCAATATGAACATTTGTTGGTCGCCGTCGACCTGACCGAAGAATGCGACCCGGTGATCAAGCGTGCCATGAAGCTCGCCGAGCCCTCAGGCGCCAAGGTGTCCCTGGTTCACATCGTCGAGCCGATGGCCATGGCATTCGGCGGTGACGTGCCCATGGACCTGTCGCAGTTGCAACAGCAACAGTTCGACCAGGCCAAGGAGCGCATGGACCGCCTGTTCAACAAATACCCTGAGATCAACCGGGGCGACTCACACCTGACCTACGGCCAGCCGCGCCAGGAAATCCACCAACTGGCCAAGGACCAGAAGTGCGACCTGATCGTGGTCGGCAGCCATGGCCGCCATGGCCTGGCGTTGCTGCTGGGTTCCACGGCCAATGACGTGCTGCACGGCGCACCGTGTGATGTACTGGCAGTGCGGCTGCAAAAGAAAGAATGATTTAACCTGCCCCGGCCCTATCGCCGGCAAGCCAGCTCCCACAGGGATACCACAAAGCTTGAAACCTGTGGTGCACCTGTGGGAGCTGGCTTGCCGGCGATAGGGCCAGTTCAGGCTGACGCCGATCAGCCTTCCAGCTCGGCCCAGCGCTCTACCAGCGCATCCAGCTCACCTTGGAGCTTCTCGATCTTGGCCAGCACTGCGGAAGTTTCAGTAATCGGCCGCTGGTAGAAGCCAGCCGCATTCACTTCTTCCTGAGCCTCAGCCATGCGCTGCTCAACCTGGTCGATCTGCCCTGGCAGCATCTCCAGCTCACGCTGCAGCTTGTAGCTGAGCTTCTTCTTCGAAGCTTCTTCCGCCACCGGCGCAGCAACTGGCGCGGGCTTGTCCTCGACTTTCTCCACCACTGCGCTGTTGAGCGCCGACTTGCCGCCTTTGCTCTCGGTCACGCCCAGCAGCTTCGGTGAGCCACCCTGGCGAATCCAGTCCTCGTAGCCGCCGACGTACTCACGCACCTTGCCCTCGCCTTCGAACACCAGGGTACTGGTGACGACGTTGTCGAGGAAGGCCCGGTCGTGGCTGACCATCAGCACGGTGCCCTTGTAGTTGGACAGCACTTCTTCGAGCAGTTCGAGGGTTTCAACGTCCAGGTCGTTGGTCGGTTCGTCGAGCACCAGCAGGTTGGCCGGCTTGCTGAACAGCTTGGCCAGCAACAGGCGCGCACGCTCGCCACCCGACAATGCCTTGACCGGCGTCCGGGCACGCTGCGGGCTGAACAGGAAGTCGCCCAGGTAGCTCAGCACGTGGCGGTTCTGGCCGTCGATCTCGATGAAGTCACGGCCTTCGGCCAGGTTGTCGATTACGGTCTTTTCCAGCTCGAGCTGGTGGCGCATCTGGTCGAAGTAGGCGACTTCCAGCTTGGTGCCGCTCTCGACCTTGCCCGACGTGGGTTCCAGGCCGCCGAGCATCAGCTTGAGCAAGGTGGTCTTGCCGGTGCCGTTGGCGCCCAGCAGGCCGATACGGTCCTGGCGCTGCAGGACCATGGAAAAGTCCTTGACCAGCATTGGCCCGCCGGCGTGATGGAAGCTGACGTTTTCCAGCACCATCACCTGCTTGCCGGATTTTTCTGCCGACTCGATCTGGATGTTGGCCTTGCCCTGGCGTTCGCGGCGCTCACCACGCTCCACGCGCAAGGCTTTCAGCGCACGCACGCGACCTTCGTTACGAGTGCGGCGGGCCTTGATGCCTTGGCGGATCCACACTTCTTCCTGGGCCAGGCGCTTGTCGAACAGCGCGTTGGCGGTTTCTTCGGCGGCCAGTGCGGCCTCTTTGTGCACCAGGAAGCTGGCGTAGTCACCGTTCCAGTCGATCAGGCCGCCACGGTCCAGTTCAAGGATACGGGTGGCCAGGTTCTGCAGGAAGGACCGGTCGTGGGTGATGAACAGGACCGCGCCGTTAAAGCTGCGCAGGGCCTCTTCGAGCCAGGCAATGGCACCGATGTCCAGGTGGTTGGTAGGCTCGTCGAGCAGCAGCAGGTCGGGCTCGGACACCAGCGCCTGGGCCAGCAGCACACGGCGGCGCCAGCCACCGGACAGCTCGGCCAGGGTCTTGTCGGCCGGCAACTGCAGGCGGCTGAGGGTGCTTTCCACCACTTGCTGCAGGCGCCAGCCATCACGGGCTTCCAGCTCGTGCTGGACGTGCATGAGCTTTTCCAGGTCTTCGTCGTTCTGGATATTCATGCTCAGGTGATGGAACTGTGCCAGCAACTCACCGACGCCATCCAGGCCTGCGGCCACCACATCGAAGACCGTGCGATCGTCGGCCACCGGCAGTTCCTGCGGCAGCTCGCCGATCTTCAGGCCCGGGGCACGCCAGACTTCACCGTCGTCGCCCTTCTGCTCGCCCTTGACCAGGCGCAGCATGCTGGATTTGCCAGTACCGTTGCGGCCGATGATGCACACCCGCTCACCACGAGCGATCTGCCAGGACACTTTGTCCAGCAGCGGCATGGCGCCGAATGCGAGGGACACATCGCTGAATTTGAGCAGGGTCATGTTGGTCTCCATAAATCGGGCGCGCATTCTACCTGACTTGGCCCTCGACAGCATCCGCTTGGCCACCCGACGAGCGCTTTGCGACATCTGGTCGAAGTTAATATCCCGATACAAGCACAGTGCTTTCACCCGCCGCCGGCAAACAGCTAAGCTAAGGCAATTGCTTCCAACAGTGCTGGCTCCGCCGTCACTTCCCCATGGTTCTACTGCCCGGACGTATCATGCGCAGCCGCCTGTTACACATTGCATCATGCCTGCTGCTCACCGCTGCCACCTGCGCAGCGCAGGCCTCCGACCTCACCCAGCAACGCCAGTACTACGACGAGGCCAAGCGTGCGCTGGCCAAAGGCGACAAAGGCCCGTACTTGCGCTATGCGCAAGCCCTGAGCGACTACCCGCTGACACCTTACCTGGCCTACGACGAGCTTACCGCCCGCCTCAAAAGCGCCAGCAACCAGGAGATCGAAGGCTTTCTCGCAAAGCATGGCGACCTGCCCCAGGCCAACTGGATGAAACTGCGCTGGCTACGCTGGCTGGCCGAACGCGGCGAATGGGACACCTTCGTCAAATACTACGACCCCAAGCTCAATTTCACCGAACTGGACTGCCTCAACGGCCAGTATCAGCTCAGCCATGGCCTGCGCGCCGAGGGCTATGCCACAGCTGACAAATTGTGGAACGTCGGGAAGTCGCAACCTGCCGCCTGCGACACGCTGTTCGGCATGTGGGCGGCCGAAGGCCAGTTGACCGAGGCCAAGCGCTGGGAACGCACCAAGCTGGCGGCCCAGGCGCGCAACTACGCTTTGGCCAACAACCTGGTCAAGACCCTGACCACCCTCGGCCCTCAGGGGCGCCTTCTGGTCGACGTGGCGCAAAAGCCAGAGCTGCTCAATCAGCCGTCGCGCTTTACCCCGGTCAACGAAGCCATGTCCGATGTCGTCAGCCTCGGCCTGCGCCGCCTGGCCCGGCAGGACCCGGAGCGGGCCATGGCACTGCTCGACGATTATGCCCAGCGCATGCACTTCTCTCGCAACGAGAAGGTGGCCATCGCCCGCGAAATCGGCCTGACCCTGGCTCGCCGCTACGACCCGCGCGCGCTCGACCTGATGACCCGCTACGACCCCGAACTGCGCGACAACACCGTCAGCGAATGGCGCCTGCGCCTGCTGCTGCGCCTGGGCCGCTGGGAAGACGCCTACGAGCTGACCAAGCGCCTGCCCCAGGACCTGGCCAGCAGCAGCCGTTGGAAATACTGGCAGGCACGCAGCCTGGAGCTGGCCCAGCCGAACAACCCGCAGATCCCGCTGCTGTACAAGACCGTGGCACGTGAGCGCGACTTCTATGGCTTCCTCGCTGCCGACCGGGCACAGACGCCATACCAGCTGAACAACAAGCCGCTGCTGCTAAGCCCGCAACTGGTCAAGAAGGTGCGCAACACGCCCGGCATCCAGCGTGCACTGGAATTCCACGCACGTGGCCAGATCGTCGAGGGCCGCCGCGAGTGGTACCACGTCAGCCGCCATTTCACCCGCGACGAGATGGTTGCCCAGGCACGCCTGGGCTACGACCTGCGCTGGTACTTCCCGGCCATCCGCACCATCAGCCAGGCGCAATACTGGGACGACCTGGACATCCGCTTCCCGATGGCCCACCGCGACACCCTGGTGCGCGAAGCCAAGGTCCGCGGCCTGCATTCGAGCTGGGTATTCGCCATCACCCGCCAGGAAAGTGCATTCATGGAGGATGCGCGCTCGCCGGTGGGTGCCAGCGGCCTGATGCAGCTGATGCCGGCCACGGCCAAAGAGACCGCGCGCAAGTTCAGCATCCCGCTGGCATCACCGGCGCAGGTGCTGAACCCGGACAAGAACATCCAGCTGGGCGCGGCCTACCTGAGCCAGGTGCACAGCCAGTTCAACGGCAACCGGGTGCTGGCCTCGGCGGCCTACAACGCCGGGCCCGGCCGCGTGCGGCAGTGGCTGAAAGGCGCCAAGCACCTGAGCTTCGATGTGTGGGTTGAATCGATCCCGTTCGACGAAACACGCCAGTATGTACAGAACGTGCTGTCTTATTCGGTGATCTACGGGCAGAAGCTGAATTCGCCGCAGCCGCTGGTGGATTGGCATGAGCGGTATTTCGATGACATGTAAGGCCAGCTGAACCTGAACCGGCGATAGGGCCGGTTCAGGCAGCACATTCACTTCAGAACTTCCACCTGCATTCCTGGTTCAAGCCACCCACTGCCATCCACCGCCAGGTTCTGCCCGAACAGCACATCCCCCTCCTTCTCGCGGAAGGTCTTGAGGGTTGCCATCGGCTCGCGGTCGGCACTGCGCTCCCCGGTGGCCGGGTCGATGGTCGTGAAGATGCACCGCACACTGGGCTTTAGCACGCGAAATTCCAGGCTGCCAATGCGAATCCGCTTCCAGCCATCCTCGGCAAACGGTTCTGCCCCTTGCACCACCAGGTTCGGTCGAAAGCGGAGCATTTCCATGGGCCGGCCAATACGCCGGTTAAGCTCGTCGAGCGAGCCCTGCCCAATCAGCAGCAAGGGAAAGCCGTCGGGAAACGCCGCCCGGTCACTGTTGTAGCCATAGCCATTGGGCAGGTAACGCGCGCGCTGCTCCGGGCAGTGCACCAGCCGTACGGCCTTGCCTAGCAACGCGCTCAACCAGGCCGCTGCTGCGTCGCCAGCGTCGGGCACGCGCAGGGTGTCGCGCCAGATCGTCACGCAACGCAGGCCGTCATCGCCTGCAGGTACAGGCACCCGCAACGGCACAAGCCCGGGCGCCTGCAGCAGTAACTGGCCGTTGTCGTCATCACGCGCGTCGATCTGGCCAAGTTGTGGCCAGGCCCGTTGGGTCAGGAAGCGTCCAGTTTCTTCCTCGACCACCATCCAGCGCCGGTCACCCTGCAACCCCAACAGCCCCACCCGTGATGCCTGCAAGCTTTGCGCCTGGCCCGACTTCACCGGGTATCGATACAACTCACTGAGAAACATCCCTGCCGCCTCGCGTCATGCCAAAAGCCAAGCTTATACCTGGCTGGCCCGGCGATCACGCAGTGGCAGTATCCAGCAGCAGGCGTTGCTTGACCACATCGACCAGGCGATCAGGCTGGAACTTGGACAGGAAGTTGTCGCAACCCACCTTCTTCACCATGGATTCATTGAAGCTGCCCGACAGCGAGGTGTGCAGCACGACGTAGAGCTGGCGCAAACGGGCATCGCTGCGAATCTCGGTGGTCAGCCGGTAGCCGTCCATTTCCGGCATTTCGGCGTCAGTGAACACCATCAGCAGCTTTTCGCACACATCCTCGCCCGCATCGGCCCAGCCCTTGAGCATGCGCAGCGCCTTCAGGCCGTCACTGGCCACGTGCAGCTTCACCCCCAACTGGGACAGGGTGTCACGCAATTGCGCCAGAGCCACACTGGAGTCGTCCACCAGCAGCACCTCGCGCCCGCGGGCACGGGCCAGCACCGGGTCGGCGAGCTTCTCACCGGAGACCCGGGCGTTGTACGGCACAATCTCAGCCAGCACCTTCTCCACGTCGATCACCTCCACCAGCTTTTCATCCACCTTGGTGATGGCGGTCAGGTAATGCTGGCGACCCGCGCTGGCAGGCGGCGGCATGATCGACTCCCAGTTCATGTTGACGATACGGTCGACACCACCCACCAGGAAGGCCTGCACCGACCGGTTGTACTCGGTGACGATGATGGTGCTGTCCGGCCCCGGCTGCAGCGGGCGCATGCCGATCGCCTGGGACAGGTCGATCACTGGCAGGGTCTGGCCGCGCAGGTTGACCACCCCGCAGACGAAGGCGTGGCGCTGGGGCATCAGGGTCAACTTAGGCAGTTGCAGCACTTCCTGCACCTTGAACACGTTGATCGCGAACAACTGGCGGCCGGCCAGGCGAAACATCAGAATTTCCAGGCGGTTCTCACCCACCAGTTGCGTGCGTTGGTCTACTGTGTCGAGAATGCCAGCCATTGGAAAACCCCCAGGCTTGAGTCAAAAAAGTGTAAGCATCCACCCTGTATCGGCGGCTTCACGCGCACCTTGACCCTTGCGCGAAAATGCCGTGAAGGCAATTGATATCACTTTACCATCATGCTTTACTGCGGGCATTACACGGCAAATCAGCAGCGCGACAAAAGTTCCCCACCTGAGCTCGATATCAGGGAAACCCCTACCTGCAATCGGGTGCAACCTGATGTTCGCGATATCCTTTAGCCATTAATGTGACGCCATTCTCAATGCATGAATGGAGTCAGGCTTTTGCTAGCTATCGTTTCGGCGTGCCCGCCCCCTGCGCCTGCCCTACGCGCGGGGACCTGATCATGGACACTGCCTTATCGTTCGATGACGCCCTGCAGGGTTATCTGCTGGATGCCCAGGTCTTGCTGACCCAGGCCCAGGAGTGTCTGCAGCATCTGGAACTGATCGACAATGATCCAGATGCCTGCCGCTGCCTGGACAACACCCTCGAGAGCCTTGCCAGGCAGGCTACACGCTTGGGCCTGCGTGAAGTCGCCCATTACACCAATGCCCTGCATCAGTTGCTTGCCCCCGCCTGTCACCGCGGCTGCCTGCAACGTGAAGCCCTGCCCGCGCTAGGGGCCTGCCTTACCTTGCTGGCCTGGCAACTGGAACTGGTCGATACCCGTACCGGGCGGCTGAACCTGGACATCGGCGAGCAACTGGTGCTGCTCAGCGACCTGGCCAAGGTCGTGAAGCAACCGTTTGCGCAAGCCTGTACCTCCTGCGACGAGCACGGCAGCGTGTGCATCCACCCGCACGCTCCAGTGGCACGCGGCACAGGCACAGGCCGGTGGAACCCACCGTATTAACCTGACACGAAGTGCAACTAAGCACGTTCGTTCATGCCCCACAAAGATCGAACTAGGGAAGTTAGCCAAGTTTTCGGGGGCCAAGATGAATCTCTAACGCGCTAGTTGCACTACAAGTACGTAATGCGCGATCAATGGGTGGCACTTTGCCACTCGCCAGTGCCCGACCCGCAGGCGTTTCAAGGCATTACCCCGCCGCGACCGATACAGTGCGAAGTGGTAATATGCGCCCCCATAAACGCTTGCAACCTGAATAAAGGTTGAACGATCACGTGCTCAAAAAAATATCGAAAGTACTGCGCCAAAGCCTCTGAGCAGCATTGTGCAAGGCCTCCATCAGCAATACTTCAGTGGCTTCCCTACCTATGCTTCCACGCTTGAAGACTTCTTTGCGTTGCTGCTCCCGCGTTGCCCTGCTGCGTTGGGTGACGGCCGCGTTATGCGTGGCCTCGCTGGTCGCCAACCTGATGCTGTACCTGGCCAACCAGGCAGCCCCGGCCAGCCTGCTGGTGCTGCAACTGGTCGCTACGCTGGGCACCGTCGTCTACCTGGGCCTGAGCGCCAAGTCGATCAGCCTGCGCCCGGCAGAACTGGCCGAGCGCATGCTCAAGGTCCAGGAAGACGAGCGCCAGCACTTGGGCCGGGAACTGCACGACGACATCGGCCAGCTGCTCACTGCCGCCAAGCTGCAGCTGCAGTGGCTGCAAAGGCGCATGCCCGACGAGCTGCAAGGCCACTGCAACACCCTGCGCAGCACGCTGGATGACACCTTGGACAACGTACGCGACGTGTCCGCCCTGCTCAACCCTCGGCAATTGGCCAGCCTGGGCCTGGAAGCCAGCCTGCGCGCGCACCTGGTGCGTACCCTGGCCAGCAGCAGCGTGCACTGGAGCCTGGCGTGCAACCAGCGCCTGGGCGGCATCGACGAAGCTGTGGCCATGGCGGTGTTTCGCATTACCCAGGAGGCCGTGACCAACATGCTGCGCCACGCCCAGGCAGATAACCTGATCATCCAGCTGCAGCGCACCCCTGAGGGGCTGGCGTTGTCGATCCACGACGATGGCCGTGGTTTCGTCCCGGCACGGCACCCGGCCGACGCAGGCCAGCGCGGCCTGGCTGGCATGCAGGAACGGGTCACCGCCTTGCAGGGTAGCCTCGACATCACCAGCCAGCTCGGCTTGGGTACGCGTATCGAGGCGGTGTTCCCGTGGCCTGCGCGTACCCAGCAACGCGCCGGGAGCAAGGCCACCCATGACCTGTAGACTGCTGCTGGTTGACGACCACTCGCTGATCCGCGCCGGTGTGCGCGCACTGGTCTGCGACATCCCCGGCTATGACGTGATCGGTGAAGCCGACGACGGCAGCCAACTGCTCGAACAGGTGCGCGCGCTGGCGCCCGACATCGTCTTGCTGGACATCTCCATGCGGTCGACCAGCGGCCTGGACGCCCTCACCCAACTGCGGGCAAGCGCAAGTACATGCAAGGTGCTGATCCTGTCGATGCACACCGACCCTGACCTGATCATGCGGGCCCTGGAAAGCGGCGCCCACGGCTACCTGCTCAAGGACACCAGCGCCACCGAGCTGGAGCAGGCCCTGAGCGCAGTGCGCAACGGCGAGCGCTACCTCAGCCCGGCCATTGCCCACACCGTCATCAACCAGGCCCTACGGCACACCAAGCAGGGCAACCAAGCGACTGGCGAACGGCATAACCTCACTGCGCGACAACTGGAAATCCTGCGCCTGATCGTGCGCGGCAAGTCCACCCGGGAAATCGCCGCGGGCCTGGGCCTGTCGATCAAGACCGTGGAAACCCACCGCTCGCAAATCATGAAGCGCCTGCAGATTCATGATGTGGCCGGCCTGGTGCTGTTCGCTGTACGCGAGAAAATCATCAGCCTGGATGACTAAGCAGCGGCGACCCGGCCGGCAGGTGCAGGTGTAACGCGCCAGGCTTGGCCTGAAAGCGCAGGTTGCCGGCCTGCAACGGCTCGCCATCGAGGTTGATGTCCAGGCCCTGCGCGCTCTTGATCTCGACCCAGGGCAACCTGGCGCGGACGAAAAGCCCGTCACCGGCCAACAGGTCGCGCAGTGCCCCGACTACCTCTTGCGGCGCTGGCAGGATGGCGATGTCGAGCAAGCCGTCATTCACCACCGCCTCAGGGCACAGCACTTGCCCGCCGCCCGCCTGGCGACCATTGCCGATACCCAGCGCCAGCAGGCTCCCTTGCCACTGGAAGTCAGGCCCTTGCAGTTCCACCGAGGCTGCCTGCAGCTCGCTGAAGCGCGACAACCCGGTAAACAGGTAGGCCGCAGCACCCAGCACCTTCTTCAGGTCTTCGGAGGTGTTGGCGGTGACCTGGCTACCAAACCCGCCCGTGGCCATGTTGAGGAACAACTGGTCGCCGGCCTGGCCCAGGTCGATAGCCTGCGCCGGTGTATTCAGCAGCGCCAGTGCCTCTGCAGGCTCCAGGGGTATGCCGGCGGCTTTGGCGAAATCGTTGGCCGTGCCCAGCGGCAACAGCGCCAGGCTGGCCTCGGCATCTGCCAGGCCCATGGCCTCGGCCACATCCCGTAAAGTGCCGTCGCCACCGCCTGCGACGATATGGCTGTAGCCCGCCGCGAGCGCCTCGCCGACCAGGCGCTGCGCGTCACCCGCCTCCCAGGTGACACGCACATCCAGCACCCAGCCGGTATCGCGCAGGTCGCAAACGGCGCTGCGCAGCGCTTCATTCATCGCCTGCTTGCCATGGAGGATCAGCATTGCCTTGCGCCTTTGCATCGCGCTTCTCCGTGAAGTTGACCGACCCAGATCTCGACCATGCCCGCTCACCGATCGTTGCATGCCCACAAAAAAATACAGAAGCCAGCGTGGTCTTTTTCCCACACCCGACAATGCGCGCTATGCTCAGAAAATGAACTTTTGACAAGTTTTTGACCTAGGCAAACACAGCTACCTGGGAAGTCAGCCTTTTGACTTCTGTTTGCCGGGCTCGAAACCCTAGCCATGGACGCGCCCCGGCAGTGGTGTTCAGCACACTGCCGATGGGCGCGTCTTTTCATCCGCGGCCTTTCACGAGGATTCCGGGTCATGCGCATTCTCTGGACACTGCCCTACCTACCCTGGCCGACCACCAGCGGTAGCAAAACCCGGCAATACCACCTGATGCGCGCACTGGCACAGCAGGGCCACCGCATTACCCTGTTGGCGCAGTCGAAAATCCCCCTCAGCGATACAGCCCGCGAAGCCCTGGAGCCACTGCTCGAACGCCTGATCGTAATGCCCCGTCGGCCGTTGCACAGCCCGCTGAACCTATTGGCTTCGCCCATCATCGACTACCCCATGCGGGCCATCATCAACGGCCTGTCCCCTTGCCTGCGGCACCGTTTCGAGCAATTGCTGGACGAACCCTGGGACGTGATCCAGATCGAGCACAGCTACAGTTTTCAACCGTTCGAGAAGGCCCTGCAGGCCCGCGGGTTGCCCTACATGCTCAGCGAACACACGCTCGAGTCGGTGATGGGCGGTGCCTGCCATGACCGGCTGCCCCTGTGGCTGCGCCCACTCAACGCCTTCGACCGCTGGCGCTACCGGCGCTGGGAACAGCGGGTGCTATGCCAGCCCACCGAGCTGGTGGCAGTCAGCGCCCACGACGCCGAGCTGATCGCGCAGATCAGCGGGCGACCGGTGAATGTGGTGGTCAACGGTGTGGATTGTGACTTCTACCAGCACGTGGAGCCCGCGTTACACAGCCAGCGCCTGCTGTTCGTCGGCAACTTCGAATATGGCGCCAACCTCGAGGCCATCGAGTGGGCGCTGGAAGATATCATGCCGCAGGTGTGGATGAGCAACCCGGCTGTGCGCCTGGCAATAGCCGGGCATGCCCTGCCGGCCAGCTGGAAACTGCACTGGAACGACCCGCGCATCGAATGGTTCGGCTACCGCCCTGACCTGCGTGAGCTGCAAAAGCGTTCGGCACTGTTCTTCGCGCCGCTGCGCTATGCCGGGGGCTCCAAGGTAAAAATCCTGGAGGCCATGGCCGCAGGCCTACCGGTGATCACCACCGGCAAAGGCGTATCGGGCCTGACCGCAAACAACGGCGAGCACTATCTGGGCAGTGATGACGGCGACCAGTTGGCCCTGCTGATCACCCAACTGCTCAACCAGCCCTGGCGCATGAGCCAGTTGAGCGCTGCCGGGCGCCAGTTCGCCCGCCAACGCCACGACTGGAGCGTGGCCGCCCAGCAACTGGAGAACGTGCACATGCGCCTGGCCCAGGCAGCGCCGGCCGACGCCGCGCCGCTGGGCAGTGCCTGGCTGGGCCGCTCAGCCAAGTAGCTCGCTGAAGGGAATGAACGGCACGCTGTCGCCCTGTTTCGGCGTGCTGCCCTCTCGCACTTCCACCAAACCTTCGGCCCACGCTGCGCTGCGCAGCACACCGGAGCTCTGGTTCTTGTAGATACGCACCTGGCCCTGCTCGATGCGTGCACGCAGGTACTCGCGCCGCTTGCCGGCCTTGGGCCAGTCAAAGCCTGCCGGCATGTCGAAGCGCAGCGGCGTGACATCGCCCACGCCCTGGCGACGTAACAGATAGGGCCTGGTCAGCAGGCCAAAGGTGACCAGGGTAGAGGCCGGGTTACCCGGCAGGCCGATCACCGGTACGCCCTGGAAGTGGCCGAAGGTGAGTGGCTTGCCCGGCTTGATCGCCAGCTTCCACAAGGCCAGCTCGCCCGCCTCGCGTAGGGCTGCACCCAGGTAATCGGCCTCGCCCACCGAGACACCACCGGTAGACAAGATCAGATCAACGTCGCCAAGCGAGGCCAAACAGGCGCGGGTAAGCGCCAAATCATCAGGCAGGATGCCTGCATCGACCACGTCGCAGCCCAGCCGCTGCAACCAGCTGACCAGCAGCCGGCGGTTGCTGTTGTAGATTTGCCCCGGCCCCAGCGGCAGGCCGGGCTCGACCAGTTCGTCACCCGTGGACAGCACCGCCACCCGCACTTTGCGCACCACGTCCAGTCGGCCGTGGCCCAGGGTCGCCGCCAGGCCCAGTTCGATAGGCCCCAGCCGGGTGCCGGCGCTCATCACCTGCTCGCCCTTGCGGGTCTCCTGGCCTTGAGGGCGGATGTTCTGATCGGCATGCAAGGGCTCGAGAAAGCGCACCCGACCGTCTTCGGCCACCTCGGTGTTTTCCTGCATCTCGACGCAATCGGCACCTTCAGGCACTGGCGCCCCGGTGAAGATGCGCGCGCAGGTGCCCGGCTGCAGGGGCTGCGGCGCATGGCCGGCGAAGATCCTCTGGCTGACCGGCAGTGGCTCGCCCTGCCAGTCGGCCTTGCGCAAGGCATAGCCGTCCATGGCACTGTTCGGCCAGGGCGGCAGGTCGAGCGTGGCCACCAGGTCAGTGGCCAGCACGCGGCCCTCGGCCTCGGCCAACGGCAGGTTCTCGGTGTCACGGATCGGCGCCGCTTCGGCCAGCGCCAGCAGTTGCTCCAGGGCTTGCTCCACCGGCATCAATGGCCGGGCCTGGCTAGCCTCAGCCACGGCTGTCACAGGCCGCTGCCTGCTTCAGGTGCGGCACGAAGTTGCATGGGCGATGGCGTGCATCGAGCTGCTCCGCCAGGATGCCGTCCCAGCCGGTGCGCACCGCATTGGTCGAGCCCGGCAAGCAGCACACCAAGGTGCCGTTGGCCAACCCGGCCAGGGCGCGCGACTGCACGGTGGAGGTGCCGATGTCGGCCACGGAAATCTGCCGGAACAGCTCGCCAAAGCCTTCGACCTGCTTGTCCAGCAGGCAGGCCACCGCCTCGGGCGTGCTGTCACGGCCGGTAAAGCCGGTGCCACCGGTGATCAGTACCACCTGCACGTAGTCATCGGCAATCCAGGTGGCGACCTGGGCGCGGATCTTGTACAGGTCGTCTTTCAGCAGTACGCGCTCGGCCAGGCGGTGGCCCGCTGCGCTCAGGCGGTCGACGAACAGCTGGCCAGAGGTGTCGGTGTCGAAGGTGCGAGTGTCGCTGACCGTCAGCACGGCGATGTTCAGCGCCACGAAGGGGGTATCTGCCTTGGCTTTCATGGGTGTCCGTCACAACAGGATGAGATGGCCGCAGTTATATCACAGCGTACCTTTGCCCGGCGTTGCGCCATCAGCCTTGCCCTGGATCAAGAAGACAGATTTGTCGCTATGCTGCACTTGGAGTGAACTTACACTAATGTCCTGCGTCATAAATGTCATCTAGCACCATCGCACTTGGAGAAACACGATGATCAAACGGACCCTACCCGCCTTCCTGCTAGCCTTGGGCCTGGGCGCCCTCGCTGGCTGCTCGACCCCTACCGTCATCACCCTGAACGATGGCCGGGAGATCCAGGCAACGGATAAACCCTCCTTCGACGAAGACTCCGGTTTCTACGAATTCGAGCAACTCGACGGTAAGCGCACGCGCCTGAACAAGGACCAGATCCGCACCGTCAAAGAGCTCTGATCAAGCACCTGTTTTGGCAAAGGCCCCTACAACAACAAGGGCTTGTGGGCGAAAACGGGATGCAGTAGGATTTTGTTCATCGGAGTGTAGCGCAGCCAGGTAGCGCGTCTCGTTCGGGACGAGAAGGCCGCAGGTTCGAATCCTGTCTCTCCGACCAGATCCTTTTCAAAAAGCCCGCCTTGCGCGGGCTTTTTGTTGCCCCTGAAAAGTGTCAGGCGCTCAGGCGCGAGGTTACTTCGCCCAGCTGCCCGGACAACCCATGCAGGCGTTGCCCCGCCTGCTCGGTGTGCTGCACCGACTCCTGGTTGGCCGTGGCAATGCGGGTGATTTCGATCAGGTTGCGCGAAATGTCTTCGGCCACGCTGGTCTGTTCTTCGGCCGCCGTGGCGATCTGCCGGTTCATGTCGCGGATCGCCTCTACCGCCTGGGTGATGCGTTGCAGCATCTGCCCGGCCTGCTGCACCTGCTCGGCCCCCTCTTCGCTTCGCTGCTGGCCGCTTTCGATGGCCTTGACCGCTTCAACCGCACCTGACTGCACCGCTTCGATGATCTGATGGATCTCGGCAATCGAGGCTGCCGTGCGCTGGGCCAGGCTGCGCACCTCATCGGCCACCACCGCAAAGCCACGCCCGGCCTCGCCGGCACGGGCCGCTTCGATGGCCGCGTTCAGCGCCAGCAGGTTGGTTTGCTCGGCAATACCGCGGATCACTTCGAGCACTTTGCCGATGCGCGTGCTGTCGTGTTCCAGGTCGCGGATTACCGCCGCCGTGCCGGCGATTTCGCGGTTGACCACGCCAATGATATCGATGGTCTGCTGCATCACCTGCTCACCCGCTTGGGCACTGTGGTCGGCGTCATCCGCTGCGCGGGCAGCTTCAGCAGCATGGCGGGCCACTTCCTGGGCGGTGGCAGACATCTCGTGCATGGCCGTGGCCACCTGGTCGGTGCGCTGGAACTGGTCATGGGTGCCGCGGGCCATGTCGCCGGCAATGCTGCGCAACTGGCCACTGGCACCTTCCAGCTCCTGGGCATTGTCCTTCAGCCGGCCGACGGTGTCCGCGAGAAAGTCGCGCAAGGTGTTGGCCGCCCGCGCCAGGCGCCCCAGTTCGTCCTCGCGGCGGCTGTCCACGCGGGCGGCAAAACGGCCCTGGCTAAGCTGCGCGACGTACTCGATCAACTGGCGGATCGGCTCGATCAGGCTGCGGTTGACCAGCCACAGGCTGAACAGCCCCACCAGTACCGCCGAGGCCAGCATCACCAGCAAGCCCAGCCATACCGTGCGTTCGGCACTGGCGTTGATGCTGGCCGCACGCTGGCGGGCATCGGCACGCAGTTGCTCGACCAGTTCGCTCATCTGCTCACTGGCGGCGCGGTCTACACCCTTCACCGCCAGGTCGCCGGCTACCGGGTCGCCACCGGCGGCGAGGAAGGCCTGACGGCCCTGCGCATAGGCCTGGCCCAACTGCCGATGGCTGTCACGCAGTTGCTGCAACGGCGCCTTGAGCCTGGCGTCGCTGCTGTCGATCAGTTGCCCGAGCAGTTGTTGCACCTGCTGTTCGCGAGCCTGAAACTGCTGCCAGTACTTGTCCATCTCAGCCGGCTGGCGCCCGCGCAACAGCACGTTCTTCCATTCCTGCACCTGGATCTTGAACTGCAGGTTGGCTTCATCGATCAATTGCGAGGCCCGCAGCGGCCCCTCCACCAGCTCGGCATAACCGCGCACGCTGGACGACAAAAACTGGAAACACACCAGGGCGATCAACAGCATCGCCACCAGGCTGCCGCCGAGCAGCGAGAGAATTTGCACTCTGAGGGATTTACGCAACATCGTGGATCTCGAAACCGGAAGGAAAGGAATGGCGCGCATCCGCAACACCAGGTAAGACATTCCATGTCCTTGTTGGCAGGCCAAAAAAAAGCTGCCATCAAGCAATGGCAGCCAGGTCGAGCACTTACGCAACAGTTGAGCCAGATATTCTCAGGCAATTGCTACAAAATTGTTACAAACTCGCGAAGCGTTAGCCGCTGGTGAATTGCAAGGCCGCCAGCCTCGCATACAGCGGGCTTTCCTCGATCAACTGGCGGTGGGTACCCACCGCCACCACCCGGCCCTTGTCGATGACCGCAATGCGCTCGGCATGCTGCACCGTGGCCAGCCGATGGGCGATCACCAGCGTGGTACGCCCGGCCATCAGGCTGGGCAACGCCTGCTGGATCAAGTGTTCGCTCTGCGCGTCGAGCGCGCTGGTGGCCTCGTCCAGCAGCAGGATCGGTGCATCCACCAGCAACGCCCGGGCAATCGCCAGGCGCTGGCGTTGCCCGCCAGAAAGGCCGATGCCACCCTCGCCCAAGGGCGTCTGGTAGCCTTGCGGTAGCTGCCGGATGAATTCGTCGGCATGGGCACCGTGCGCCGCTGCTTCGACTTCGGCCAGGGTCGCATCGGGCCGGCCATAACGGATGTTGGCCTCCACCGTTCCGCGAAACAGTGAGGGGTTTTGCGCCACCAGGGCGAACTGGCGGCGCAACTGGTCGGGGTCCAGCTCGGTCACCGGCAGGCCATCGAGCAGGATGCGCCCTTGCTGTGGGTCGTAAAAGCGCAGCAACAAATCGAACAGGGTCGACTTGCCCGCCCCCGAGGGGCCAACCAGGGCCACGGTCTGCCCGGGCTCGATGACCAGGCTCAGGCCATCGACGGCTGCCACCGAGGGCCGTGACGGGTAGGCGAACACCAACTGCTGCAACTCGATACGTCCACTGGCCCGTTGCTGCGGTAGCGTCTGCGCCACGGTGGGTGGCAGGATCGCACTGCGCGCCGCCAAAAGCTCGGCAATGCGCTCGGCCGCACCCGCTGCCCGTTGCAGCTCGCCGATCACCTCACTGAGGGTGCCGAACGCGCTACCGACGATCAGGCTGTAGAACACGAACGCCGCCAGTTCGCCTGCGGAGATACGCCCGGCAATCACATCCATGCCGCCGACCCACAGCATCACCCCCACTGCCCCCAGCACCAGCACGATCACCAGGGTAATCAGCCAGGCACGCTGGGCAATCCGCTTGCGGGCCACGCCAAAGGCGGCTTCGACCGTGTCGGCGAACCGTTCGCGGTCATGCGCCTGGTGGTTGTAGGCCTGTACCGTCTTGATCTGCCCCAGGGTCTCGGCCACGTAGCTGCCCACATCGGCCACCCGATCCAGGCTCTGGCGCGACAGGCTGCGCACCCTGCGACCAAACAGCAGGATCGGTGCCAGCACCAGCGGCAAGGCCACCACCACGATGCTGGTGAGCTTGGGGTTGGTGATGAACAACAGCACCACACCACCAATGACCATCAGCGCGTTGCGCAGGAACATCGACAGCGATGAGCCGATAACCGATTGCAGCAAGGTGGTATCGGCGGTCAGCCGCGACTGGATCTCGGAACTGCGGTTGTCTTCGAAAAAGCCGGGGTGCAGGCCGATCAGGTGGTCGAACACGGCACGACGGATATCGGCCACGCAACGCTCGCCAATCCACGACACCAGGTAGAAACGGCTGAAGGTGCCCACCGCCAGGGCCAGCACCAGCAGCAGGAACAGGCCGATGGTCTGGTTGAGCTGGTGCGCCGAGCGGGTCATGAAGCCCTGGTCTACCAGCAGGCGGATGCCCTGCCCCATGGACAGCGTGATGGCGGCAGTAACCACCAGGGCCAACAAGGCCAGCAGCACCTGTCGACGGTACGGACGAACGAACTGCCAGGCCAGGCGCAAGGCTCGGCGTTGGCGAGGGGAAACCGAATCGGGCATGGCGGCGGCTACGATGGCGGGGAAACCGCAGACTACCACTCATCCGGCAGGGGGAATGCATGCAGGTTGCTATAACGCATCGGTCTAAACAGATGATGGAGCTTTCACAGGGTTTCTGTTGGACTGTTGCTGCCGTGACACAGAAGCTGTCACAGCCCAGTCACGGCGCAGGGCTACCCTGAACTTGAACCTGAAGAGGAGACAGTGCATGAGCTTGCAGCATGGCAGTGACAACCAGAAGCCTCAGACCACCCCGCCACCCCAGGCATGCGGTTCGATCATCGACGGCAAGGGGCGCGAAGTGCCAATTACCGAGCAGATGATCCAGCAGGCCTGCAAGGCCCTGGAAGAAAGCCGGGTCGAGCGCGTACACAAAGGTTGATCAGCGATTTTTTTGCAACCCGGCGCCTGCGCCGGGTTTTTATTGCCTGACAGCCGCTGTACGCCGCTCCTACAGGGGCTGTAAAAACCTGGGGGAATTGCGAGCTTGTCAGACCAACTCCGCCCCCAAGGCACTCACCAGCTGCGCCAACTGCGGCGACTCCCCACGCAAGCGCACTGCCAACCCTTCGATCTCGCGCCGCGGCGGGTATTGCTTGCGCAGCTGGTCGAACGCCGCACGCTGCTGCTGCGGGTCGTCACTCAGGCTGCGGCGGAAGTCGGCATCGTCGCGGCGTGGGTCGTACACCGCGCGGCACAGGGTCGCCAAGGCCCAGGCCGGGTCAGTGCTGGCATCCAGTTCGATTTGCGCCAGCGGCGGTCGGGGCAGCAAGTCGGCCAGTTGCACCTGCTCGTCCACACCCAGGAACCGGCACAGCGCCTGGTAGATCTGCGCCGTGCCACGCTGGCGGCCGTCGAGGCTGTAGCCGGCAATGTGCGGTGAGGCCAATGTGCACAGGTCGGCCAGTTGCAGGTCGACCTGTGGCTCGCCCTCCCACACGTCCAGCACTGCGTGCACGTCTTCACGGTCCAGCAGCAGCTCGCGCAGGGCGGCGTTGTCCACCACCGGACCACGGCTGGCGTTGATCAGCCAGGCACCCGGCCGCAACTGCGCCAGCTGCGCCTGGCCTAACAGGTGCCAGGTCGGGTGCTCGCCATCGCGCTGCAACGGGGTATGCAGGCTGATCACATCGCACTGTTGCACGATGGTTTCGAGGCTGACGTAGTTGCCGCCCTCGGCGGCCTGGCGTAGCGGATCGCACACAAGCACCTTCCAGCCCAGGCCGTGCAGCACCCGCACCAGGCGGCCACCCACTTCACCCGCGCCCACCACGCCATACACCCGCTCGGGGAGTGCCGCGCCATCCAGCTCGGCCAGGGTCAACAGGCTGCCCAGCACGTAGTCGACCACACCGCGGGCATTGCAGCCCGGCGCACTGCTCCAGCAAATGCCGGCTTCGGCAAAGTAGTCCAGGTCCAGGTGATCGGTACCGATGGTGCAGGTGCCGACAAAGCGTACGCGGCTGCCTTCGAGCAACTGGCGGTCGACTTTGGTTACCGAGCGCACCAGCAGGATATCGGCGTCCTTGACGCTGGCGGCATCGAGACTTCGGCCGGGGTAACGGCGGATTTCACCGAAACCCTGGAAAAAGGCATCGAGCAGCGGGATGTTCTCGTCGGCAACTATCAGCATGGCGCTCTCCTGTCTGGGGAACGCAGTGTAGGCGCAACGTCGGGCGTGTTCCAGAGCGCTTCAGTCGGCTTTCTTGCGAATCCAGTACAGGAAGGTACCGGCGTCTTCTTGCTGCTGCAGCAGTTCGTGGCCGAGGAAGTTGCAGAACTTGGGGATGTCGCGGCGGGTCGACGGGTCGGTGGCGATAACCTTGAGCAGGCCGCCGGCGGCCAGGTCGCGCACGTGCTGGTGCAGCATCATCACCGGTTCCGGGCAGTTCAGGCCGGTGGCATCGAGGATGGCGTCGGGGGTGAAATCGGTCATGGGGGGCTCCGAAAATGATCGCCATTGTCGCGCATAGCGCGACGCGGTCCAAGCACCGCTTGAGAAATGCGCAGCTGCCCGCCAGCCCAGCTCTTGCTCTTGCTCTTGCTCTTGCTCTTGCTCTTGCTCTTGCTCTTGCTCTTGCTCTTGATCTTGATCTTGATCTTCGCGACTTCAGGAGGCCGAACGCAGGCCTTGCGGAGGGAGGTGACGGGCATGGATGCCCGTCAAGCGCTGGGCCCCAGGATGGGGCCTGCAGCGCGGTCCTCCCGGGAGCGAGGCCGGAGTGAGGGAACCCCGGAGCGAAGCGCAGGGGCCGGATGATCGGAGCGCAGCGTTTTTTGGTTACTTTTTGTCGCGTTTGACAAAAAGTGACTCGCCGTAAGGGCGAAAAGGTGAGTAAGCGTCGCCATCACAAATGGACTGTTCGCTGAACCAAAACAGCCAGATCCGCTTTTTAGCTTCTTGCGAGATGGGCCTCAACACAGTGTAGACATTCGTTCGCGCAGGTGGCGCTGAGTCACCTTTCCGCCCTTCCGGCGGGTTACTTTGGTCTTGGTGTAGAGACCGGACACATGGTGGACACGTGTACGGAGACATGGTTGACACTTTCTGGTAGCCCACTTGCCAGGATTTTCACCATGCCTTGGAACGTGAGAAACGCCATGAGCCTGAAAGAAGAGTTCGTATCCCTGGCGCGACAACCGGATGCCAATATTCGAGCGTTATGCCGACACTTCAGTATCAGCCCTCAAACCGGATACAAATGGCTGCGCCGTTTTGAAGAAGGCGGCTCGGCCGCTTTACAAGAGCGATCTCGGCGGCCGGCTAGCAGCCCTCGCTTGACCGAGGCTAGCTTGGAAGCCCAAGTCGTAGCCCTTCGACAGGAGCATCCGGCCTGGGGCGGACGCACCATCAGCAACCTGCTGAGCAAGGGTATTGCCCCCAGTACCGTCACTAACGTGTTGCACCGTCATGAACTGATCCAGAGTCCTGAAAAGACGCGAGAGGCGCGGCTTAGGTTTGAACACGATGCGCCCAACGATCTCTGGCAGATGGACTTCAAAGGCCACTTCGCCCTGCAGCAAGGCCGGTGCCACCCGCTGACCATTCTTGACGATCACTCCCGCTTCAACTTGGCCATTCATGCTTGCGATAACGAGCGAGGAGCGACGGTCAGGGCTAAAATGATCGAGGTCTTCCAGCGCTATGGCCTACCGGTACGAATCAACGTCGATAATGGTGCTCCCTGGGGTTCGCCGCGCAACCCTGGAGAGGTGACAGAACTAAGTATCTGGTTGATTCAGTTGGGAATAAGGATCAGTTTTAGTCGCCCGTACCACCCTCAGACGAATGGCAAGATTGAGCGTTTCCACCGCTCCTTGAAGGCTGAAGTACTCGATGGTCGGCAGTTCTCGACCCTGGAACAAGCCCAAACGGCGTTTGATCGATGGCGTGAAATTTACAACCTACAGCGACCCCACCAGGCTTTGGGGTACCAAGTACCGATGGCCAGATATCACACCAGCCCGTGGGCCTACCCCAATCGGCTTGAGGAGTTTGAATATGGGCCGGACGATATCCTCGCCAAGGTTTATCACAGTCGCTTCCACTTCCAGAAACGCTATTTCAGCATCGCAAAAGGCCTGGTTGGGCATACTGTAGCGATTCGCCCTGGGCGGGATGGCGGGGACATGTTCGATGTCTATTTTTGCCATCAGCGGCTGCGAACCATCGACGTAAATAAACCTGATTACGGACCATAATGTGTCAACCATGTCTCCGTACACGTGTCAGCGATGTGTCCGGTCTCTACATCTTGGCCAAAGTAACCAAAGCCGTCCGCTCCCATCATCCGGCCCCTGCGCTACGCTCCGGGGCCCCCTCGCTCCGGGCTTGCTCCCGGGAGGACCGCGCTGCAGGCCCCATCCTGGGGCCCAGCGCTTGACGGGCATCCATGCCCGTCACCTCCCTTCGCAAGCCCTGCGCTCGGCCTCCTGAAGTCGCAATCTGCGTCGCCTGAGCTACCGCGCGCTTAGAAGCAAAAACCGAAGCAAGAGCTACAGCCGGAGCGCGAACAGCGCGCTGGGCTCAGCGCGGTTTCAGATCGAGCCGGCGCAGGTGGCAAGTCACTTCCTCGCGGTCGTGGTACAGCTGCTTGCAGGCAATCGATACCCTGATCTTGCGCGCCTTGAACGTCGCCTCCATGCGGTCGAGCAGCCGGCGTACTTCGGCATAGCGCTGCTTCATCGGCAGCTTCAGGTTGACCACTGCCTCGCGGCATAGTCCCTCGCCCAGCCAGGTTTCGATCAGCGAGGTGGTGCGCGCCGGCTTCTCGACGATATCGCACACCATCCAGTCCACCGGCTGCTTCGGCTGCCAGGTAAAACCGTCAGCCATCAAGTGCTGAACCAGGCCGGTGTCCATCAGGCTTTCGGCCATCGGGCCGTTGTCGATGGCGGTCACCAGCATGCCCCGGCGCACTAGCTGGTAAGTCCAGCCACCCGGCGAAGCGCCCAGATCAACGCCGGTCATGTCATCGCCCAGGCGCTGCTCCCACTGCTCGCGCGGGATGAACTGATGCCACGCTTCTTCCAGCTTGAGGGTCGAGCGGCTGGGTGCCTCGCGGGGGAATTTCAGGCGCGGAATGCCCATGGGCCACAGGGCACTGTTGTTGGCCGGCGCAACACCGGCGAACACCCGCCGGCCGCTGATGAAGGTGAGCAGCAGGCGTGGGCGGCTGGCGTCGTCAACCAGGCGGCCGGCCTTCTCCAGCGCCTTGCGCAGCGGCACTTCGAACTTGCGGCAAAAGGTAGACAATTCCTTGCCTTCGTTACTGTCCAGCACTTCCAGCCACAGGCTGCCGAACACAGGCAAGTCGGCCAGCTCCGCCAGCAGCACACTGATGCGGTCAGTTTCCGGCAGTTCGACATAACCGCCCCGGGCCCACTGGCGCGGGAAAATCAGCTCGTTGAAACGCAGCGCCCCCATCAGCCGCTCGGCGCCGCCTTCTTCGGTACAGACAAACTCGGCGCTGGCACTGTGCGGCTTGCCTTTGGCATAGCCAGCAATACCCAGACGGGCGGCATGTTCGCTGATTTCGGCGCACACCTCGCCCTCGAAACCGGGCCGGCAATGCATGAACAGGGTATTCATCTCTCACTCCACTACGGCTGGCGCGCAACAGGCGCCGGCAGGGCGGCGATAATAAAGGAAGTTCGGAACCTGCGACACGCCCCGCCGGTCCAGAAAAGGGTCAGGGGCCGCAAACCGGTCTAACCTGACCACTCAGCCAGGTCCGTACCGTGCGGATCGAAACAGAGCGGTGACACCGGCAGACCTTGAGTATTTGCCGGGCACCGGCGCAGAAGGAGTTGGCAATGCCCTCGCTCGACAGCCTGAACACCCTCAAGACCCTCCAGGTCGGCAACCAGACCTATCACTATTTCAGCCTTACCGAGGCCGCCCGCCAGTTGGGCGACCTGCAACGCCTACCCATGTCGCTGAAGGTGCTGCTGGAAAACCTGCTGCGCTGGGAGGACGGCCACACCGTCACCGGCGATGACTTGCGCGCCATTGCCCAATGGTTAAGCGAGCGGCGCTCCGACCGCGAGATCCAATACCGCCCGGCGCGCGTGCTGATGCAGGACTTCACCGGCGTGCCGGCCGTGGTCGACCTGGCCGCCATGCGCGCAGCCATGGCCAAGGCCGGCGGCGACCCGCAGCGGATCAACCCCTTGTCACCGGTAGACCTGGTGATCGACCACTCGGTAATGGTCGACCATTACGGCACGCCGCAGGCCTTCGGCGAGAACGTGGATATCGAAATGCAGCGCAATGGCGAGCGCTATGCCTTCCTGCGCTGGGGCCAGAGCGCCTTCGACAACTTCCGCGTAGTGCCGCCGGGCACCGGCATCTGCCACCAGGTCAACCTGGAATACCTGGGCCGCACGGTGTGGACCCGTGAAGCCGATGGCCGCACCTACGCCTTCCCCGACACCCTGGTCGGTACCGACTCGCACACCACCATGATCAATGGCCTGGGCGTGCTCGGCTGGGGTGTCGGTGGCATCGAGGCAGAGGCGGCCATGCTCGGCCAACCCGTGTCGATGCTGATTCCCGAGGTGATCGGCTTCAAACTGACCGGCAAGCTGCGCGAGGGCATCACCGCCACCGACCTGGTGCTGACGGTAACGCAGATGCTGCGCAAGAAAGGTGTGGTGGGCAAGTTCGTCGAGTTCTATGGCGACGGCCTGGCCGAGCTGCCGCTGGCAGACCGTGCGACCATCGCCAACATGGCACCGGAGTATGGCGCCACCTGTGGCTTCTTCCCGGTTGACGAGGTGACCCTGGACTACCTGCGCCTGTCGGGCCGACCGGACGCGACTGTGCAACTGGTCGAGCAGTACTGCAAGGCTCAGGGCCTGTGGCGCCTGCCGGGGCAGGAGCCGTTGTTCAGCGACAGCCTGGAACTGGACATGCACGAGGTCGAAGCAAGCCTGGCCGGGCCCAAGCGGCCGCAGGACCGCGTGGCGCTGGGCCAGGTCAGCCAGGCCTTTGACCATTTCATCGAACTGCAGCCCAAGCCGCTGGCCAAGGAAGTCGGCCGCCTGGAAAGCGAGGGCGGCGGCGGTGTAGCGGTGGGCAACGCCGACCAGGCTGGCGAGATCGACTACAGCCATGGAGGCCAGACTCACACCCTGCGCGATGGCGCGGTGGTGATTGCCGCAATCACCTCCTGCACCAACACTTCCAACCCCAGTGTGATGATGGCGGCTGGGCTGGTGGCGAAAAAGGCCCTGGAAAAAGGCTTGCAACGCAAACCCTGGGTCAAGAGCTCGCTGGCGCCGGGCTCCAAGGTCGTCACCGACTACTTCGAGGCAGCGGGGCTCACCCCTTACCTCGATCAACTGGGCTTCGACCTGGTCGGCTATGGCTGCACCACCTGCATCGGCAACTCCGGCCCGCTGGACGAAGCGATCGAGAAAGCCATCGGCAGCGCCGACCTCACCGTGGCCTCGGTGCTGTCGGGCAACCGCAACTTCGAAGGCCGCGTGCACCCGCTGGTCAAGACCAACTGGCTGGCCTCGCCGCCGCTGGTGGTGGCCTACGCCCTGGCGGGCAGCGTGCGGGTAGACCTGACCCGCGATTCACTGGGTACGGGCAAGGATGGGCAGCCGGTGTACCTGCGCGATATCTGGCCCACCCAACAGGAAATCGCCGACGCAGTGGCCAAGGTCGATACGGCGATGTTCCACAAGGAATACGCCGAAGTGTTTACCGGCGATACGCAGTGGCAGGCCATCGAGGTGCCACAGGCTGCCACCTACGTGTGGCAGGCCGACTCTACCTACATCCAGCACCCGCCGTTCTTCGACGACATCGGCGGGCCGCCCCCCCAAATCGCCGACATCCAGGGCGCGCGAGTACTGGCGCTGCTGGGCGACTCGGTGACCACCGACCATATCTCCCCTGCCGGCAACATCAAGGCCGACAGCCCTGCCGGGCGCTATCTGCGCGAGAAGGGCGTGGAGCCCCGCGACTTCAACTCCTATGGCTCGCGGCGTGGCAACCATGAAGTGATGATGCGCGGTACCTTTGCCAACATCCGTATCCGCAACGAAATGCTGGGGGGTGAGGAAGGTGGCAATACCCTTCACGTGCCAAGCGGCGAGAAGTTGTCGATCTACGATGCGGCCATGCGCTACCAGCAGGAAGGCACCCCGCTGGTGGTGATCGCCGGCCAGGAATATGGCACCGGCTCCAGCCGCGACTGGGCGGCCAAGGGCACCAACCTGCTGGGGGTCAAGGCGGTGCTGGCGGAAAGCTTCGAGCGCATTCACCGCTCCAACCTGGTGGGCATGGGCGTGCTGCCGCTGCAGTTCAAGGCCGGCCACGACCGCAAGCAGCTGGTGCTGACCGGCAAGGAGCGGATCGACGTGCTGGGCTTGAGCGGTGCACAGATCCGCCCAGGCATGAGCCTGCCGTTGCGCATTACCCGCGAAGATGGGCAGCAGGAACAGATCGAGGTGCTGTGCCGGATCGATACCTTGAATGAGGTGGAGTACTTCAAAGCCGGCGGAATTCTGCACTACGTGTTGCGACAGATGATCGCCGGCTGAGGCTGGGAGGTACGGCTGGAGATAGACCGAGCGCCGCGCGGGTGGCGCTCGATTCTCAGGCGCCATAGCGACAACGACAACCCCAACCCAGCCACATTAAATAATCATTCAATAAAACCAGTGGCTTGCCGATACCTGTCCAAAGCCCTGCGGACTATCACCCCATGCGTAACAACCAGCCGATTACCCAGAGAGAACGGACTTTCCCTGCCCAGCAGCGGTTGATCTCCACCACCAACGCCAAGGGCGTGATCACGTACTGTAACGATGCCTTCATCGACATCAGTGGTTTCACCCGCGAAGAGTTGACCGGCGCGCCGCATAACCTGGTACGCCACCCCGACGTGCCGCCTGCCGTGTTTGCCCATATGTGGCAAACCCTGAAGCAGGGCCAGCCGTGGATGGGCATCGTCAAGAACCGCTGCAAGTCCGGCGACCACTACTGGGTCAACGCCTACGTCACACCGATTTACGACAATAACCAGGTTGTCGGTTTCGAGTCGGTGCGGGTCAAGCCAACCGCTGAGCAGATTCGCCGCGCCGAAGCACTGTACCAGCGCATCAACCAGGGTAAGCCAGCGGTACCTCGCAGGGACAAGTGGCTGCCGGTGCTGCAGGACTGGTTGCCTTTCATCCTGATCAGCCAGGTGGGCTTCCTGATCGGCAACTGGCTGGGCCATTCCTGGGGCTTTGCCCTGGCTGCCGCGCTATCCGTACCCCTGGGCCTGCTGGGCTTGAGCTGGCAGCAGCGCGGCCTCAAGCGCCTATTGCGCCTGGCCGAACAGACCACCTCCGACCCGCTGATCGCGCAGATGTTCACCGATAGCCGTGGCGTACAGGCGCGCCTGGAAATGGCCATGCTCAGCCAAGATGCCCGCATGAAAACCTGCCTGACCCGCCTGCAGGACAGTGCCGAACACCTCAGCGACCAGGCGCGCCAGTCCGACGCCCTGGCACACAAGAGTTCTTCGGGGCTGGAGCGCCAGCGGGTGGAGACCGAGCAGGTCGCCGCCGCCGTCAACCAGATGGCCGCCACCACACAGGAAGTGGCCAACCACGTTCAGCGCACCGCCGATGCCACCCAGGAAGCCAACCGCCTGACCAGCCAGGGCCGGCAGATTGCCGGGGAGACCCGCGAGGCCATCGAGCGCCTGTCGGCAGCGGTGGGCGAAACCGGTCAGACGGTCACCCAACTGGCCAAGGACAGCGACGAGATTGGTGGCGTGGTCGATGTGATCAAGGGCATTGCCGACCAGACCAACCTGCTGGCACTGAATGCGGCCATCGAAGCGGCGCGTGCCGGTGAAATGGGCCGTGGCTTTGCCGTGGTGGCTGACGAAGTACGCCAGTTGGCCCAACGTACTGCCGAGTCCACCGGGCAGATCCACGGCCTGATTGCCAAGCTGCAACAAACCGCCAGCAACGCCGTGCTGACCATGGAAACCGGCCACCGCCAGGCGCAGGAAGGCGTCGACCGTGTGATGCAGGCTGACGAGGCACTGGTGGGGATCAGCGAAGCGGTGGCCAACATCACCGACATGGCCACCCAGATTGCCGCCGCTACCGAAGAGCAGACTGCAGTGGCCGACGAAATCAGCCGCAACATCAGCACCATTGCCGAACTGGCCGACCAAACCGCCGAACAGGCGCAGCATTCGGCACTGCTGAGCGAGGAGCTGACCAGCACGGCGGGTAGCCAGTATTCACTGGTGGAGCGGTTCAACCGCTAATGCTCGCGACTTAAGCACTCCACCGCTGTGGATGGCACCGGCCCGGCCGGTGTTCGCGGGCATGCCCGCTCCCACAAGGGCCGCGTATGCCTGCGGTCTGTGTTACCAGTCCAGACGCAGGCGGCTCTCGAAATAGCGCTCTTCGCCGCTCAACGGGTCCTCGAAACGCAAGCTCTGCGCCAGCAGTTTCAGCGGCCGCTGGTAGTCATCCGCTGCATCAAGCAGCTGCGGATAGAACGGGTCATTGCAGATCCCCGCCCCCAAGGCTGCCATGTGCACGCGCAGCTGATGGGTCTTGCCGGTCACTGGCGACAGCCCATAGCGCCACAGCTCACCGTTCTTCTCCAGCACCTCGGCCAGGGTTTCGCTGTTGGCCTCCCCTGCTACTTCGTGCATTCGGAAAAACGGCTCACCATGCACCAGGCGGCTTTTGTGCACCAGTGGAAATGCATGCTGCGGCATAGCCGCCGCAATGGCCTGGTAGCGCTTGTCGATGCGCCGTTCAGGGAACAGGCGCTGGTAGGCGCTGCGGCTGTGCGGGTTGGCAGAAAACAGCACAAGCCCGGCGGTGTGCCGGTCAATGCGGTGCAGCGGCACCAGGTGCGGGTTATCCAGGCGACGGATCAGGCGGCGCAGCAAGGTCTGCTCAACGTACTCACCGGTTGGCGTCACCGGCAGGAAATGCGGTTTGTCTGCCACCACCAGGTGTTCGTCCGCGTGCAGTACCACCTCCTGCACCGGGATCGGCCGCTCGTTCGGCACTTCGCGGAAGTAGTGCAAACGCATGCCACGCTTGTAGGGTAACTCGGCGGCAACCGCCCGGCCCTCGGCATCCAGCACCCTGCCACGGGCAAAACGGTCGAGCCACTGGGCGCGGTCGATGGCCTTGAAATGGTCGCACAGGCAATCGAGCACCGTCGCCCAGTTACCGGGGGGCAGGCACACCGTACTGGCTTGCTGGCGGGCGGGGTCGAAGGGCGCGGTCATGGCAGGGCTCGAAACGTTCACGGCCGCGCATTATCGCCCAAGCCCGCGCCCTCAACCAGCCTGGACTATCGCCTCGCTGCGTTCCTTCAGCCAGCGCAGCACCTGCACCGGCTCCCAACGGCTGGGGTCGTAAAGGGCATAGAGCAACCCTTGGTAACCCACCACATCCAGCCCGCGGTGGTAACCGGCACGCTGGAACAAGGCCTCGATTTCGGCGAAGCAGGTATTGAAGTGCACTTTACCGAACGGCGTGCGGTCGTCGGTCACCAGGCCTTCGAGGCGCAGTTCCAGAACGGCGTCAGCCACCCGATCCACGGGCATGCGGTTGACGCTGTACTTGAGTTGCTCGACGTTGAGCATGGCTTTACCTCGATACTGTATTTATATACAGCATACGAACATCCCCTTGCCGCCGTCAATGCGCTTCATTGCAGCCCCGCCAGGCAGCCACTTCCTTTGCGCATGGTCAAAACCTGCCGACGCGGCGTGCCCCGGGCCACCGACAGATGCACCCACCTGTCGAACTCCAGGATGAGTTGATCGAACGGCACGGCGCTTTCGCTGATCCTGCGTACGGTTTCCCGAGGGCTGACTTCAATTACCGTGAAGTCCGCCGCCAGGCCTTGTACATGCTGGCTGTTCGTGGCACCGCCGATCAACCGGTTGACCCTCTCGCTGCGAAAACCGCTGCTGATGATGATTGGCGCACCGAACAGTGCGCGCACCTGCTCCAGCGCACCACACAGCAATTGCAGGTTGGCCCTGGCTTCAGGGGGCGGGGTGTTATCGAATCCGTCCCTGGCGGCGAGCTGGGAAACGGTCATTTCATCGAACGTGAAATGTGGGGTGATCAACATGGCGAACTATTCCGATGATGAGGGAGGTAACGGCGCCAGAGTGCGCCGGCACCTGATCATCAGCTCGCGTCACAGATCATGGAGCAGGGTTGCGACTCCTCTGCGGCCTTCATTGCCCAAGGAACGCCACCACCTGTTCGGCATCGAACGGCCAGTGCAGCTCGGCGGCATTGTCGCAGCGTCGCAACACCGGAATGATCAGGCCGTAACGCTCGAACAAGGGCTCGCTCTCGGCAATGTCGACCAGCTCCACCAGCAGGCCATGATCGACGAAAGGCATCAGCACAGCTTCGGCCACTTCACACAGGTGGCAGCCGAGGGTGCCGAAAAGTTGGCATTCAGGCAGCATGGGCAGGTCCCGGTTTGGCATGCAGAGAAACCTATTCTAGGTCTGTCGCGCCCGTCATGCACCTGACCTGGCTCAATCCTGGCTGGTGGCGCCGATACGGTGCAGCGACAAGTCCGCGCCCTGGAACTCCTGCTCATGGCTCAAGCGCAGCCCATGCAGCGCGCGGATTGCGCCATAGACGGCAAAGCCGCCGACCAATGCCACCACCACGCCCATCAGGCTGCCCAGCAACTGGCTGATCAGGCTGACACCGCCCATGCCCCCCAGTGCCGCCTGGCCAAAGACGCCGCAGGCAATGCCACCCCACACGCCGCACAGGCCATGCAGTGGCCACACGCCCAGCACGTCGTCGATCTTCCAGCGGTTTTGCGCTGCAGTGAAGGTCCAGACGAACAACGCGCCGGCCACCAGGCCGGTGGCCAGTGCGCCAATCGGGTGCATCAGGTCGGAGCCGGCGCAGATCGCTACCAGGCCGGCCAACGGCCCGTTGTGCAGAAAGCCTGGGTCGTTGCGCCCGGCCAGCAAGGCCGACAGGGTGCCACCGACCATGGCCATGAGCGAGTTGATCGCTACCAGCCCGCTCACCCCCTGCAACGTCTGCGCACTCATCACGTTGAAGCCGAACCAGCCGATGATCAGAATCCACGAGCCCAACGCCAGGAAGGGAATGCTCGACGGCGCAAACGCCACCAACCGGCCCTCGCGGTAACGTCCACGGCGCGCGCCCAGTAGCAGCACCGCCGCCAGGGCCAGCCAGCCGCCCATGGCATGCACCACCACCGACCCTGCAAAATCGTGGAAAGGCGCGCCGAAACGGGCCTGCAGCCAGGTTTGCAGCCCCAGGTTGCCATTCCACACCACGCCCTCGAAGAACGGGTAGACAAACGCCACGATCAACGCCGTGGCACACAGTTGCGGCGCAAAGCGCGCCCGCTCGGCGATGCCCCCGGAGATGATCGCCGGGATCGCCGCAGCGAAGGTCAGCAGAAAGAAGCACTTGACCAGCGCATAGCCATGGTCGACCGCCAGCGCCGCTGCCGGCTGGAAGAAATTGACGCCATAGGCTATCCAGTAACCGATGAAGAAATACACCAGTGCCGAAATGGCAAAGTCGCTGAGGATCTTCGACAAGGCGTTGACCTGGTTCTTGTGGCGCACCGTGCCCACTTCGAGGAACGCGAAGCCGGCATGCATGGCCAGCACCAGAATGGCGCCCATGAGAATGAACAGGGTATTGGAACCGTGGACCAGGGAGTCCATCGCGCTGTGCATGTTTTCCATGAAATAGGCAGACCTGCTGAAAAAGGCACCAGGACAGTTCAAGAACCTGCATCCCTGCACCGAATCGGTGCCAGCCCCCTGCCCTGTTTCGGTGACCGGGTCGGAGCCTGCGTGGTTTTTTCTTGGGTTTGTCGAGGATTGGGTTAAGGTTTATCGGTACCCGCTGCGCTAGCGCCCTGAATCGGCGCAACAGCTGCCAGCGACGCCCCGCAACGTGGCAATGCCTTAGCAAGGCCCATACCAGCACCGGCACTTGAACCTTCCGCGCGTGCTATTACTCGAATTACCATCACTCATCGACAGGGAGAGGCCCATGGCCAGCAAATCGGCAAAGACTGCACAAGAGATTCTGATGGCTGACTTCCAGGCTTTGGTACGCGACACCGAGCGGCTGCTGGCAGACACTGCCAACCTGGCCGGCGACCAGGCCGACGAATTGCGCGAACAGATTCACGACCGCCTGACCCAAGCTCGCGAAACCCTGCAACTGACCCAGGACTCTGTCCGCGAACGCGGCCAAGCCGCGCTGGGCAGCGCCGAGCAGTACGTGCAGGAAAACCCGTGGCAGGCAATCGGCATCGCGGCCGGTGTCGGCCTGTTGATCGGCCTGCTGGCCAACCGGCGCTAAGGGGTTCCCATGGAGAATGACGCCAACGGCGCCAGCGCCTCGGGCAAGCGCCTGGGCGCCGCAGCGCTGGGGCTGCTGCACAGCCATATCGAACTGTTCGGCATCGAGTTGCAGGAGCAAAAGGGCCGCACCTTGAGCCTGCTGCTGTTCGCAGGCCTCGCCCTGGTGTTTGCCCTGTTGCTGCTGACGGCCCTTTCCGGGTTGCTGCTGGTGCTGCTGTGGGACAGTTATCGCCTGGCCGGCATCATCGGCCTGTGCGTGTTCTATGGCCTTGCCGCGCTGTACTGCGGCTTGCGCCTGAAGGCTGCGGTGTTCGACGAATCGTCGCCCTTCGGGGCCACCCTCGACGAACTCGCCAAGGACCGGGAGCGCCTGTTGCCATGAGCCTGCCACAACTGCCAAACACCCGTAACCCGCGCGAACTGCGCAAAGCACTGCTGCGCCTGCGCATGGAGATGCACCGCCAGGAAATTCGCCATGAGTCCGGCCAACTGATGGAACCGCTGCGCCGCGTGCGCGGCATGGGCAGCTCGCTGCATGAAGGGCTGGGGATCAAGCATGCGCCTTTGTGGGGGATTGGCGCTGTGGTGGCGCTGGGTTTCCTCACCGGCAAGGGCGTGCGCAGCGGTAACCTGGCGCGGCTGGTGCGCCTGGGCAGCAGCCTGCTGCCGCTGGTGCGCCTGTACCTGCAAGGCAACCGCCGCCCCTGAACACTGCCCGTTCCTTTGCAGGAGCGGCCTTGTGCTGCGAAGAGACCGGCCCGGCGACACACGTGTATCGATCAAACGGGCCTCTTCGCAGCACAAGGCTGCTCCTACAGGATATGCTGCTTCCTTCGATCCACAGGAGAATGCGCCTTGGACTGGCACACCCTGCTCACCCGTGAACGCCTGGGCAAAGCCCTCTACAGCGCCGATGAACTCGGGCGCAGCCCTTTCCACAAAGACCATGACCGCATCATCTTCTCCGGCGCCTTTCGCCGCCTCGGGCGCAAGACCCAAGTGCACCCGGTTACCAGCAACGACCATATCCATACGCGTCTCACCCACTCGCTGGAAGTCAGCTGCGTAGGTCGCTCGCTCGGCATGCGCGTCGGCGAAACCCTGCGCGACAACCTGCCCGACTGGTGCGCCCCCAGCGACCTGGGGATGATCGTGCAGTCAGCCTGCCTGGCCCACGACATCGGCAACCCGCCATTCGGCCACTCCGGCGAGGACGCCATCCGCCACTGGTTCCAGCAGGCCGCCGGGCGTGGGTGGCTGGATGACATGAGCGACGACGAGCGGGCTGATTTCCTGAATTTCGAGGGCAATGCCCAAGGCTTTCGCGTACTCACCCAGCTGGAGTACCACCAGTTCGACGGCGGTACGCGGCTGACCTACGCCACCCTCGGCACTTACCTCAAGTACCCCTGGAGCGCGCGCCACGCCGACGCCCTGGGCTACAAGAAGCACAAGTTCGGCAGCTACCAGAGCGAACTGCCCCTGCTCGAGCAGATCACCCGCAAGCTCGGCATGCCGCAACTGGAAGAGCAACGCTGGGCGCGCCACCCGCTGGTGTACCTGATGGAGGCCGCCGATGACATCTGCTATGCGCTGATCGACCTGGAAGACGGCCTGGAAATGGAGTTGCTGGAATACGCCGAAGTCGAAACGCTGCTGCTTGACCTGGTCGGCGAAGACCTGCCAGAAACTTACCGCCAGCTCGGCCCACGCGATTCCCGCCGGCGCAAGCTGGCGATTCTGCGTGGCAAGGCCATCGAGCACCTGACCAACGCCGCCGCCCACGCGTTCGTCGAGCAGCAGCAGGCATTGCTGGCCGGGCACCTGGCGGGCGACCTGGTCGAGCACATGCACGGCCCGGCCAAGCGCTGCGTGCTGCAGGCCAAGGACATGGCGCGCAACAAGATCTTCCAGGACAAGCGCAAGACCCTGCACGAAATCGGCGCCTACACCACCCTGGAGATTCTGCTCAACACCTTTTGTGGCGCAGCGCTCGAACAGCACGGCGGGCGCACCCCCTCGTTCAAGAGCCGCCGGGTGCTGGACCTGATCGGCAACAATGCCCCGGATCCGCATGCCTCGCTGCACAGCGCCTTCCTGCGCATGATCGACTTCATCGCCGGGATGACCGACAGCTATGCCAGCGAAATGGCCCGGGAAATGACCGGGCGCTCCAGCCCCACCTGAGTCACGCCGGTGCAGCCACGGCCCCTCAGCCAGTGCTGCACCGCGTACTGCAGGAAACTTCCTACATATACTGGCAGCAAGTTAAACAGTACGAATAAAAGCCCATGAAAAGTTACCAAAGACGCTTTGACATTGGGTCAAACACAAAAATTTCGTAGCCCGTTTTGTTTTATCTTGTAAGCCATTTCCCATAAGGAGCGAATCGCCCTCCCTCGCATGCCCGATGACTTCCAACTGCGATAAGGTGCCGGTTGTCCCCCTCAATCGCCCGCAGGGAAGTTGAACATGCATTCCATATTTATTGTCGACGATCATCCTGTCATCCGCCTGGCCGTCCGTATGTTGCTGGAAAACCAGAATTACAAGATCGTCGGCGAGTCGGACAATGGCGTGGACGCCATGCAGATGATTCGTGAAGCCGCGCCCGACCTGGTCATCCTCGACATCAGCATCCCCAAGCTAGACGGGCTGGAGGTACTTTCCCGCTTCCAGGCCATGGCCCTGCCATTGAAGGTTCTGGTATTGACCGCCCAGTCTCCCGCATTGTTTGCCGTGCGTTGCATGCACTCCGGCGCCGCAGGCTATGTGTGCAAGCAGGAAGACCTGAGCGAATTGCTCAGTGCTATCAAGGCGGTACTGGCCGGCTACAACTATTTCCCCAGCCAGGCAATAAAACACAACCAGACAACCGATACCGAGCTGCAACTTTTCCGCCAGGTAAATGACCGCGAACTGATGGTACTGCAACTCTTCGCCCAAGGCCGCAGCAACAAGGAAATTGCCAAGGGCATGTTCCTCAGCAGCAAGACTGTCAGCACCTACAAGAAGCGCCTCATGCACAAACTTCAGGTCAGTACACTGGTTGACCTGATCGAAATAGCCAAACGCAACGCGCTGGTCTGAGGGTGGTCATGCCGCACCCTATTGCTCGCCTGCTGCTCGCCCTGCTCCTGTTCAGCGGCGTAGCGCAGGCCACCTATCAAGGGGCTTCGTCCTATACTTTACTGGCTCGGTCATCGGCCAAGCCGACCCAACCCATGCTCACGGCCGAACAACGGCAATGGCTCGAAGGCCGTCAGGAACTGGTACTGGGCACGTCGGCGCCAGACTACCCGCCGTTCGACATCACCAGTGGCGGCCGCGACTATCAGGGCCTCACCGCCGATTACGCGAGCCTGATCGGCACAGCCCTGCACTTACCCGTACGGGTGCTGCGCTTCCCCAGTCGGCAGGCGGCGGTGGAGGCGCTCAGGCATGGTGATATCGACCTGCTTGGCAGCGCCAATGGCTACGAAGCGGCCAGCGACGGCCTGGCGCTGTCGCAACCGTATGCCGTTGACCAGCCGGTGCTGGTAACACGCGAAGACGAAAGCCGGGCGCTCGACATGGACCTGGCCGGCCTGCGCCTGGGCATGCTTTACCATTACCTGCCCAAGCAGGAGGTACACAGCACCTACCCCATGGCCGAGCTGCTGGCCTTTGGCTCCTCCAGCCAGGCCTTGAACGCCGTGGCGTTCGGGCAGGCCGACGTGTACATCGGCGATACCATCTCCACCCACTATCTGCTTAACCGCGGCCACCTGCCGCGTCTGCGCATGGCCAATTTCGGCAAGCACGAGGCCATTGGCTTCGGCTTTGCCGTGCGCCAGCAGGACACGCTGCTGCTGGAGGTGGTGAACGCCACACTGGACAGCCAGCCCCCCGCCCTGCGCGCCAGCATCTTCAAACGCTGGAGCGCCGGCAGCGACCTGCTGCTGACCGAGCGCAAGCTGCAACTGACAGACGCCGAGGAACAATGGCTGCAAGATCACCCGGTGATGCGCGTGACGATCGATGATACGGCTGCGCCGCTATCGTATTTCGATGGCTCGGGGCATTTTCGCGGCATCACTGCCGACCTGCTGGAGTTCATCAGCCTGCGCACCGGCTTGCGTTTTGAAGTGCAGCGTACCAGCGGCATCGCCGACATGATCGCCCGCCTCAAAGATGGCCGCGCAGATGTGATTGCCGCACTGGCCACCGGCGCGGTGACCGACGATGACCTGCAAGTCAGTCGGCCCTACCTGGAGAGCGCCTTCGTGCTGGTAGGCCGCAAGGACGATATGGCCCTGAACACCCTGGAGCAGTTGCAGGGGCATCGCGTGGCCATTACCCGCTACAGCGCCATGAACGCGAAGCTCTCACGGCACTATCCGACAATCGGCTGGGTCGAGACCGAAAGCGGGTTCTATTCCATGGCATTGCTCAACAGCGGGGCGGTGGACGCAGTGATCACCACGTTGCTCGACGCAAACCATGCCTTGGCCAACAACCCCGGGCTGGTCATCCGCACCACGGTGGGCAGCGAGCCCGCCAACTTCGCCATGGCCACAAGCACTCCGTCACAGGCGATGATGTCGATCCTCGACAAGGCGTTGCTTAGCATTTCGCCAGAAGAGCTGGGGGTAATCAACAACCGCTGGCGCGGCTTCGGGCAGCACGACGATGGCAACGGCAACGGCTACAGCCAGCTTGCGCTACAGGTGGTGCTGGGCATGGTCGCGCTGCTGTTGCTGGCCTTGCTCTGGAACGCCCGCCTGCGCCTGCAGATCCGCCAGCGCCAACGCGCCGAACGAGCACTGAGCGACCAACTGGCGTTCATGCGCGCCCTGCTCAACGGTACCCCCCACCCCATGTACGTACGTGACCGCGAGGCCTGCCTGCAAAGCTGCAATTACAGCTATCTGGAAGCCGTGCAAGCCCGCTCCGACGAAGTCATCGGCAAACAGCTGGACGGCAGCCTGTTTGCCGACGAAGAGCAAACCCGGCAGATCCAGGCCGACTACCTGAAAGTCATGGCCGCAGGCTCGCCGTTGATCATGGACCGGCCACTGCGGATCAAGGGCCGCGAAATGACCATCTATCACTGGATACTGCCGTACCGCGACTCGCTGGGAGAGGTGCAGGGCATCATCGGCGGCTGGATCGACATCAGCGAGCGCCGCCAGTTGGTCATGGAACTGCGTCAGGCCAAGCAGCAGGCCGACGATGCCAACCGCGCCAAGAGCACCTTCCTGGCCACCATCAGCCATGAAATCCGCACCCCGATGAATGCCGTCATCGGCATGCTCGAACTGGCAGTCAAGCGCGCCGACCAGGGCCGGGTAGACCGCAGCGCACTGCAGCTGGCCCACCATTCAGCCAAGGACCTGCTGGGCCTGATCGGCGATATTCTCGACATCGCGCGCATCGAGTCTGGCCACTTGTCCCTGGCCCCGGAGGCCGTCGACCTTGCAGCACTGGTCGAATCGGTAGGGCGTATTTTCGAGGGGCAGGCGCGCCAGAAAGGCCTTGCTCTGGAGGTAAAGATTGCACCCGCCGCGCGCTGCCACGCACTGCTCGATCCCCTGCGTTTCAAACAGGTGTTGTCCAACCTGGTGAGCAATGCCATCAAGTTCACCGAGCATGGCCAGGTCCGTATCAGCGTCAGTCTGCAGGATGACGGCAACACCACGCCCGCAGTGCTGGAACTGGAAGTGCGCGACAGTGGCATCGGCATCCATGCCGACGACCTGCAACGCCTGTTCAATCCGTTCATCCAGGCCAACCCGCACAGCCAGGGCGCCCGTGCCGGTACCGGGCTGGGCCTGGCCATCTGCCGCAGCCTGTGCGAAATGATGGGCGGCAGCCTGACCATCAAGAGCCTGGAAGATGTTGGCACCCAGGTGCGCCTGAAGATGCCGCTGCAGCGGATTGACGCCGCCCCACCCCCAGCGTCGCTCCTCGAGCACCTCGATGTGCCTGACCCGCGGCTGAACGTACTGGTGATCGACGACCACCCGGCCAATCTGCAGCTGATGGCGCAGCAGCTCGGCTACCTGGGCCTGCCGCACGCCAGCGCCCGCGATGGCCGCGAAGGCCTGGCGGCCTGGCGCGCAGGCGACTTCGATGTGCTGGTGCTCGACTGCAACATGCCGCACATGAACGGATACCAACTGGCGACCGCCGTCCGTGCCGAAGAACGCCATGGCAAGCGGCTGCGCTGCACCATTCTCGGCTATACCGCCAACGCGCAGCCAGAGGTGCGCCGCCGGTGCCTGAGCGCCGGCATGGACGACTGCCTGCTCAAGCCGATCAGCCTGGGCACCCTCAGCCAGCACCTGGCGAGCATTCGTCCGCGCCGCCAGCAAAAGCCCCGGCGCAAGCTTTACCATCTGGACGGCCTGGCTGCAGTGGTCGGGCATGACCCCGCCGACCGCCAGCGCTTCCTGCTGGCCTTGCAGCAAAGCCTGCAGGCCGATCTGGCCAGTTTGATGGCGCTGCATCCGGAGCATGACAGCGACGCCATTGCCGAGCAGGCCCACAAGGTGCTGAGTGCGGCCCGCATGCTGGAAGCCCCCGACCTGATGCAGGCCTGCGAGGCGCTGGAGGCCCGCGGCCTGCCCACGCACCAGTTGCGCCTGCGGCGCCAGGCACTGGCGCGGCACATGTGCCGTGTAGAACGGGCTCTGGCCAAGGAACTGTCCACCGGCGCGTGCACACAGGCAGGCAGCCAGACGTGTTAACTGGTAGACTGCGCGGCGTTATTACCTAAGAGGATTGTTTCATGGCCACAAACCGCTCCCGTCGTCTGCGCAAAAAGCTGTGTGTCGACGAGTTTCAGGAATTGGGCTTCGAGCTGAACCTGGAATTCAAGGAAGATCTGGATGACCAGGCAATCGATGCTTTCCTCGATGCGTTCCTGGAAGAAGCGATGGACGCCAACGGCCTGGACTATGTAGGCGGTGACGATTACGGCCTGGTGTGCTCGGTCAAACGCGGCTCGGCCAGCGAAGAACAGCGCGCTGCCGTTGAAACCTGGCTGAAGGGCCGTAGCGAACTGACCAAGATCGAAGTCAGCCCGCTGCTGGACGCCTGGTACCCGGAAAAGCCGATCAACAAGGCTGAGTGATACCTGCCTGGCTTGATCGCTGAAAAGGCTGCCCTTGCGGGTGGCCTTTTTTATTGGCGGTGCTTTTCCGTCGAACGTGGCGCATCGTCGCTACGCTTGGGGCATAATGCGTACTCTTTCGTCGTGGGGCCATCATCTCTTACAGCCCCAGTGCCCTTTTCCCTCGCCGCAGGGTATTTATCCATTATGATCAAAACGCTTCGTCCCTTCATTCTTGCAAGCCTGCTGTTGCCACTCGCATTGCCCAGCCAGGCCGCCGCCGTCAATACCACCCTGCCCGCCAAAGTGCAGCAGGCGCTCAAGGCCAACAAGCTGCAGGACACAGCCCTGTCGCTGGTAATGCTGCCGCTGGACGGCCCCGGCACGCCGACCGTGTTCAATGCCGATGTTTCGGTAAACCCGGCCTCGACCATGAAACTGGTCACTACCTACGCTGCCCTCGAACTGCTCGGCCCCACCTTCCAGTGGAAAACCGAGTTCTACACCGATGGCACCCTGAGCAACGGCGTGCTCAATGGCAACCTGTACCTCAAAGGGGGCGGCGACCCGAAGCTGAACATGGAAAAGCTGTGGCTGCTGATGCGTGACCTGCGCGCCAATGGCGTGCGCACCATCACCGGTGACCTGGTGCTGGACCGCAGCCACTTCGTGCAACCCAACCTGCCGCAGTTCAATGATGACGGCGGCGATGAAAACAAGCCGTTCCTGGTCAAGCCCGATTCGCTGCTGGTCAACCTCAAGGCCCTGCGCTTCGTGGCCCGCAACGATGGGGGCAAAGTCACCGTCGCGGTCGAGCCACCGATTGCCAGCATCCGTATCGACAACCAGGTCAAGGCGGTGGCTTCGAAGCAGTGCACTGGCGATGTGCGCTACAACCCGGTACCCCAGGCCGATGGCATCAGTGTAACCGTCAGTGGCCAGCTGGGTGACGGCTGCAACTCGCAGACCTACCTGTCGCTGCTCGACCACGCAACCTATGCCGCCGGTGCCGTGCGCGCGATCTGGAACGAGCTGGGCGGCAGCATCCAGGGTGGCGACCGCATCGAGAACGTGCCCAAGAGTGCCCGCCTGCTGGCCCGCGCCTTCTCGCCAGACCTGGTGGAAGTGATCCGCGACATCAACAAATACAGCAACAACACCATGGCCCAGCAGCTGTTCCTGAGCCTTGGCGCGCAGTTCCGCACCGATGCCGATGGCGACGATGCCCGCGCCGCCCAGCGCGTAGTGCGCCAATGGCTGGCGAAAAAGGGCATTACCGCGCCGCACCTGGTGATGGAGAACGGCTCTGGCTTGTCACGTGCGGAGCGGGTCAGCACCCGGGAAATGGCCCAGATGCTGCAGGCTGCCTGGAAGAGCCCCTACGCTGCCGAGTTCATGAGTTCGATGCCGCTGGTAGGCATGGACGGCACCATGCGCAAGCGCCTGAAGCGCACCGCCATGACCGGTGAGGGGCACATCAAGACCGGCACGCTGAACACCGTGCGGGCGATTGCCGGCTTCAGCCGCGACAGCAACGGCCATACCTGGGCGGTGGCAGCGATTCTCAACGACCCGAAACCGTGGGGTGCGTCGCAGGTGCTCGACCAGGTGCTGCTCGACCTGTATCGCCAGCCGAAGCTGGCCGGTAGCACCGCGGCCAACTGATTGGTCAGCCAGTACCGGCCCTTTCGCGGCTAAAGCCGCTCCCACAGGTACTGCACAGGCCTCAAGTGCCGTGAAGATCCTGTGGGACCGGCTTTAGCCGCGAAAGGGCCAGTACCGACAACTGGCAGCTACCAGGCGGATTCCCCTTCCACCCGGTCCCGCCCGGCCTGCTTGGCTGTATAGACACCCGCATCAGCCCGCAGCAGCAAGGCGTCGGCGCCCTCCCCCGGCCGCCAGCCCGCCACTCCAAAACTTGCGGTCACCTGGCCCACGCCTTCCACCGGCATCGTGCGCACCCCTTGCCATAACTCAAGCGCCAGCAGCCGCGCCTGCTCGGCATCGCTGCCCGGGCACAGCACCATGAATTCTTCCCCACCCAGCCGGCAGAACACATCAGTACGCCGCAAGCGCTGGCCAATACGCTGACACAAGCTGCGCAACACCCGGTCGCCCATGGCATGGCCGAAGCGATCATTGATGCATTTGAAGTGATCGATGTCGAGCATGATCACGGCCAACGCCAGGCCGTCGCGCTGGGCGCGCTCCAGTTCGACCTTGAGCCGGTCCTGGAAGTAGCGGCGGTTATGGATGCCGGTCAGCGAGTCGGTGACCGACAACGCCCGCAATTCCTCCTCCACACCCTTGAGGTCGGAGATATCCGTCAGGTAGCCATGCCACAGGGTGCAGCCTTGCTCCCCCACCTCTGGCGTCGCTTCGCCACGGACCCAGCGCAGGCCGGCACGCGGCAGGCACACCCGGTATTCCTCGCGCCAGGGCGCCAGGTGCTCGGCCGAGTAACGCACCGAGCGGCGCACGCGGTCCAGGTCATCGGGGTGGATGCGCTCGAACACCAGCGTGGCATCCTCGCGCAATTGCTGCAGGTCCACTTCGTAGATGTCGTACAGGCCTTGGCTGGCATAGGGAAAGCACGAATGGCCGTTGGCATCCAGGCGATACTGGTAAATGCCCCCCGGCACCTCGGCACTGAGCTTTTCCAGCAGCCGGTCGCGCGCCGCCAGCGCCTCGTGTACCCGACGCCGCTCGGTGACATCAATGCAGATGGCCAGGTAGCCAACCCACAAATCCTGCTCATCCAGCATGGCGGTAACCAGCATGTTGGCCACCAACTGGCTGCCATCGGCGCGCAACAAGGTCCATTCTCCAGGTTCGGCGCCATGTGCTTGCACCGTTTCGGCGAACATGGCCTGGCCACCGGCAATCGGGCGACCATAGCGCAGGCTCAGGGCATGGCCGCGCTGGCTCAGTTCCTCGGGCAGCACCAGGTTCTCAAGGCGCAACTGCCCGATCGCCTCGCTGGCCGGGTAACCGAACATACGCTCTGCGCCGGCATTGAAGGTACTGACCACACCCTTGAGGTTGGTGGCGATGATTGCCACCTGGGTCGCCGCATCCAGCACGCTGCGCAGCTGGTTGTGGGTGCCGCGCAGCGACTGCTCGCTGACCCGCAGTTCGGCGGTGCGCTGCTCGACCAGGGCCAAGGCGCGTTGGCGCTGGCTGAACAGGCTGTAGAGCAAGGCACTGAGCAGCAGGCTCAACAACCCACCCAGCAGGACCACCGCCAGCACTGCCGACGAACGATTGGCCTTCACGAACGCCAGGCTCGGCAGGATGCTCAACTGGAAGTGGCGATCGGCCAGGTGCAACTGCTGATTGCTGGCCAGCGACAAGGGGGCGACCTGGTTCAGCGAGTCGAACATCACTTCCGGCCCCTGCAACCCGGACGGATCAACGATGCGCACCACCAGGTTGTCATCTGCCGCCACTGGCCGCCCATCACTGACCAGCTCGCGCATGCTCAGCAAGGCCGTCACATAACCTACTGCTGCGCCATGCGGATTAGCGTCGGAAAACACCGGCGCCACCAGCAGCAAGCCACGCGCGTACGAAGGGATCTCGTACATGGCCAGGGGTTCGGACACCGCCATGCTGCCAGGCCCGAGTGCCCGTGCCAGGGCAGCCTGGGATGCTGCCTGGCCGGCAAGGTCCAGCCCATAGGGCAGCCCTGGCATTTCACCAGATTGGGTATACAGCACAGGGAAGTAATGGTCGCGCAGCGGCGCAGGGCGCCATTGGCCTTGTGCGTCCTGGTCACGGATCACATAGTCCGGGCCTGAATGCTCACTGGCATGGCGCTCGAACTCGGCGCGTTGCGCGGCTTCGACACGCGGCGCCCAAGCGTAGGCCAGGGTGCGCTGGAGCAATGGCCGGGCGTAACCGTCAAATTCGAGCGGGGTGACTTCGTTGGAAAAGCTGAAGAACCGTCGCAGGCCGTCCAGGCGCTGCTGCTGTTCATCAAAACGCTCGGCAATGCGGCTGAAGCGCTCGCTGGCCAGCAACTCGAAACGCTGGCGCAACTGCTGCTTGTAGAACGTCTGCGCGGCAAGCGCCAAGGCGGCCGTCAACAGGCCGCCCGCCACCAAAGCCACCAGCGCCACCGCCCAGGCGGACACCGCTTCTGTGCACAGGCCAAATAACCGCGCACGCACGCCACACTTTGACATACACCCATCTCGTCACGTCAGCGTCCTGCGGATTATCTCGCCCTCCTCACATTTATAGCTATTGGCCATTAGCCGCGCAATGTACCTCGTCGGCTCAACGCAATTGCAGGCGCCAGGCGCGGTGGATCCGGTTGTTTCGGGCAAAGTCCGGGTCCAGCGTCTGGGCGGTGATTTCTTCCACGGCATAGCGCGCCATCAGGTGCTCGTCGAACTGGAACTTGCGGAAGTTGTTGGAGAAATACAACACGCCATCCGGCGCCAGGCGAGCCATGGCCAGGTCCAGCAGCTGTACGTGGTCACGCTGCACATCGAAGACGCCTTCCATGCGCTTGGAGTTGGAGAATGTTGGCGGGTCGATGAAGATCAGGTCGTAGCTGTCGCGGTTAGCTTCCAGCCATGCCATCACATCACCCTGCTCCAGGCGGTTGCGCTCGGAAAAGCCATTGAGCGCCAGATTGCGCCGCGCCCAGTCGAGGTAGGTTTTCGACAAATCGACGCTGGTGGTGCTGCGTGCGCCGCCCTTGGCCGCATGCACCGAAGCCGTGGCGGTGTAGCAGAACAGGTTGAGGAAGCGCTTGCCGGCAGCCTCGCGCTGGATACGCATGCGCATCGGGCGGTGGTCAAGGAACAGCCCGGTGTCGAGGTAGTCGGTGAGGTTGACCAGCAGCTTGACGCCACCTTCGTTCACCTCCTGGAAACGGCCCTCGGTGGCCTGGCGCTCGTACTGGCGCGTACCACTCTGCCGCTCGCGGCGCTTGAGTACTACACGCTGCGGCGAAATACCCAGTGCCTGGGGGATGGCTGCCAGGGCATCGAGCAGGCGCGATTGAGCCTTCTCCGGGTCGATCGAACGTGGCGCGGCGTACTCCTGCACATGCACCCAGTCGTGGTACAGGTCGACCGCCAGGGCGTACTCGGGCATGTCGGCATCGTACAGGCGATAGCAGTCAACCTGCTCGCGGCGGGCCCATTTGCCCAGTTGCTTGAGGTTCTTCTGCAGGCGGTTGGCAAACATCTGCGCCCCTTCCGATAGGCGCGCCGGCTCACTGGCTACCGGCGCTTGCTCACGGATTTCGGCGTTGTCAGCCTGCGCTTCGCGGCGCTCACCGGTCACGAACTGGTCGGGCTGCACCTTGAACAGCAACAGCTTGCACGGCAAGGCGCCGTTCCAGAACGCGTACTGCTTGTGGCTGCGAATACCCATGCGCTTGCCCAGCTGCGGCGCGCCTGTGAACACCGCCGCCTCCCAGCCCATGCAGGCCTGGCGCAGGCGCTCGCCCAGGTTCTGGTAGAGGTACAGCAGGCTGGCTTCGTCACCCAGGCGCTCGCCATAAGGCGGGTTGCTGATGACCAGGCCTTTCTGGTTCTGGTCCGGGCGTGGCTCGAAGGTACTGACCTCGCCCTGATAGATTTTCACCCAGTCGCCCAGGCCGGCGCGCTCGACGTTGTTGCGGCCCGGCTGGATCAGCCGCGGGTCGGCTTCGTAACCGCGGATCCACAGCGGTGGCTTGGCCAGGCCGGCCTGCGCCCGGGCCTGCGCCTCATCGTGTACCTTGCGCCACAGCGCCGGCACGTGGCCGAGCCAGGCACTGAAACCCCAACGTTCACGCTTGAGGTTGGGCGCGATATCGGCAGCGATCATCGCCGCTTCGACCAGGAAGGTACCCACACCACACATCGGGTCGGCCAGTGCGCCACCTTCGGCGGCAATGCGCGGCCAGCCCGAGCGGATCAGCACTGCTGCCGCCAGGTTTTCCTTCAGCGGCGCAGCACCTTGCTGCAGGCGATAGCCGCGCTGGTGCAGGCTGTGGCCGGACAGGTCGAGGGAAAGAATGGCCTCGCCACGGTCCAGGCGCAGGTGCACACGCACGTCAGGGTCGATCTTTTCCACCGACGGGCGCAGGCCTTCGCGGTTGCGCAGCTTGTCGACGATCGCATCCTTGACCTTCAGCGCACCGAAGTGGGTGTTGTCGATGCCCGAGCCATGGCCGCTGAACTCCACCGCGAGGGTGCCGTCGGCTGCCAGGTGGTCGGCCCAGTCAACCGCGTTGACGCCGTCATAAAGGTCGTCGGCGTTCTTCATGGAGAAGCGCTTGAGCACCAGCAGCACCCGGTTGGCCAGGCGCGACCATACGCACAGGCGGTAGGCGGTTTCCATGTCGGCGGCGCCGCGAATGGCCGAGGTGTGCTCACGCACCTCGTCAAGGCCAAGGCCCTTGGCCTCTTCGGCAAGCAGGCTTTCGAGGCCTTTGGGGCAGGTGAGGTAGAGTTCGAAACGGTCCGACATGAGTATTCCAGAGCCTTGGGCTATTTGACTGACGAGGCGACGCATCGCCACGCGATGTTTGCCCGCATGCCTTTCCAGCAGGCGTGCGGGTGGCCTTTTCTGGCACATAAGCGTGCCGCGAAGGGCCGGGCCGCCTGACCGATCTGCGCTCGGCCAAGTGGCAAAGACAGCTTAGATCATCAGGCAGTACAAAAAATTCTGGCGATAGAGGGGCCTGTGTGACCCTTCGTCGCATTTCAAATTATTTCTGTCACCCGCGAGCAACGCTGGCGAAATGACGTCAATGATCAGCAAACCCTGATCATAGCGGGCTAAACCTCAAATAAGGTTAAGTCGCATTTATTTACTTATCCCCTGACCCTATGAAAGGTTACGTGCTTATGACAAATCGATCATTCACACCGTGACTCGCATTCGTTAGAACTGGTCTCAGGCCGCTTCGCAACGAGGCGGCACTTTCAGCTCGCCACGCCGGCAGCGAGCGCAAACCGGCAGAAAGACTCTGCCCGGCCTCAGAGAGGCCGACGGGACATTACAGTCAACAAGTGAGGGCAACACCCTATGAGAAGACTTAAGCGTGATCCGTTGGAAAGAGCATATTCACGTGGCTACCAATACGGGGTCACCGGCAAATCCCGCGAACTTTGCCCCTTCAATCTTCCTTCTGTTCGCCAAGCCTGGATCAACGGCTGGCGCGAAGGTCGCGGTGATAACTGGGACGGAATGACTGGCACCGCTGGCATCCATAGACTCAACGAAAATCACGCCGTTGGCTGATCGAGGACACTGAATTCGATTTACCATGCACGCCCCATCCGGGCGGCGGGCGAAGGCCCAGGGGCCCCTTGAAGGGGCCCTTTTTTTGCCTGTCGATCAAACCCGCGGCATTGCCGCGATAGCGTCCACCGCCTCGCGGATCAGTGCCGGGCCTTTATAAATGAAGCCCGAGTAGATCTGCACCAGGCTCGCCCCGGCGGCGATTTTCTCGGCAGCGTGGCGGCCTTCGGTAATGCCACCGGCAGCGATGATCGGCAGCTTGCCGCCCAGCTCGCCTGCCAGCACCTTGACGATGTGGGTGCTCTTTTCCAGAACCGGCGCGCCCGACAGGCCGCCCGCCTCGCCACCGTACGGCAACCCCTCGACACCTTCACGACCCAGCGTGGTGTTGGTGGCAATTACCGCATCCATACCCGATTCCATCAGCGCGGCTGCCACCAATGCGGTTTCTTCGTCGCTCATGTCCGGGGCAATCTTGATGGCCAGCGGCACGCGCTTGCCATGGGTAGCGGCCAGTTGCTCACGGCGCACGGCCAGTGCATCGAGCAGCTGCTTCAGCGAATCACCAAACTGCAGGCTGCGCAGGCCCGGGGTGTTCGGCGAACTGACGTTGACGGTGATGTAGCTGGCGGCGGTGTACACCTTGTCCAGGCAGATCAGGTAGTCATCGACGGCACGCTCGACCGGGGTGTCGAAGTTCTTGCCGATGTTGATGCCCAGCACACCGCTGTAGCGCGAGGCTCGTACCCGGTCGAGCAGGTTATCGACACCCAGGTTGTTGAAGCCCATGCGGTTGATGATGGCCGTGGCCTCCGGCAGCCGGAACAGCCGTGGCTTGGGGTTGCCCGGCTGCGGGCGCGGGGTGACGGTGCCGATCTCGACAAAGCCGAAGCCCAGCTGGGCAAAACCGTCGATGGCCGCGCCGTTCTTGTCCAGGCCGGCAGCCAGGCCCACCGGGTTGGCGAAGTTCAAGCCCATGACCGAAACCGGCAAGGCCGCCGGCTGCTTGCACAGCATGCCGTTGAGGCCAAGGCGGCCACCGGCACCGATCAGGTCCAGGGACAGGTCGTGGGAAGTTTCCGGAGAAAGCTTGAACAGCAGCTGGCGGGCCAGGGTATACATGGGCGGGCAAGACTCGGGGTGAGTGAGGGGGCGATTATAGCCACCGTGGCGCTGACAGGACAGTAAATCATGGGGCCACTGCAGCCCTGGCACATCGGTTGCACCGGTTTGGCCCACAGCCTAATCAGTACAGGCGAGGAACCTTGTGAACACTGCACCCCGAGCAACGCCCCTGGCCTGGGTCAACGGCAGCGATGCGCCCGAGAAGCCCAGCCTGAACATCGGCTACATGGCCCTGACCGACTGCGCCTCGGTGGTGGTCGCGGCCACTCAGGGCTTCGCCCAGCAACACGGCCTTACCCTCAACCTCAAGCGCCAGGGCTCTTGGGCGGGGCTGCGCGACAAGTTGGTCAACGGCGAACTGGACGCCGCGCACTGCCTGTATGGCCTGGTCTACGCCGTGCATCTTGGCATTGGTGGCGTACTGGCCAGTGATATGGCGGTGCTCATGGGGCTGAACCAGAACGCCCAGGCCATCAACCTGTCCCCGGCCCTCCAGCGCAAAGGCGTGACCAACCCTGAAGCACTGGCGCGATTGGTGCACCAGCATGGCGCGCGCCTTACCTTCGCCCAGACCTTCCCCACCGGCACCCACGCCATGTGGCTGTATTACTGGCTGGCCAGCCAGGGCATCCACCCACTGCGCGACGTCGACAGCGTGGTGGTGCCGCCGGCACAAATGGCCGCACATATCCAGGCCGGGCGCATCGACGGCTTTTGCGTGGGCGAGCCCTGGGCCGCCGATGCGGTTGCCAAGGCCCAAGGCTTCACCCTCGCCACCAGCCAGTCGATCTGGCCGGACCACCCGGAAAAAGTCCTGGCCTGTGCCCGCGCCTTTGCCGAGCAATACCCCAACAGCGCCCGCGCCTTGATCAAGGCAATCCTCGCCGCCAGCCGGTTCATCGAGCAAAGCCCGGAAAACCGCCGCAGCACCGCGCAACTGCTTAGCGGCAGTGCCTATCTGGATACGCCGCTGGAGAGTATCGAGCCACGCCTGCTCGGCAACTACCAGGACGGCCTGGGCAACCACTGGCAAGACCCGCATGCCCTGCGCCTGTTCGACCACGGCCGGGCCAACCTGCCGTACCTGTCCGACGGCATGTGGTTCATGACCCAGTTCCGCCGCTGGGGCCTGCTGCGCGAAGACCCCGACTACCTCGATGTGGCCCGCCAGGTACAGCAGCTGGCCCTGTACAGCGAGGCCGCGCAAAGCCTTGGCGTGGCCTGCCCTTCGCTGCCGATGCGCAGCAGCATGCTGATTGACGGCAGCTGCTGGGACGGCAGCGACCCCTACGGCTACGCCCGCAGTTTCAGCTTGCATGCACTGGGCGAATTGCCCGATGCCCGTGTCGGCGCGTGAGGGGACCAACATGTTGCGCATCCTGCTGATTGACGACACCCAGCACAAACTCGGCCGCCTCAAGGCGGCGTTGATCGAGGCGGGCTTCGAGGTCACCGAAGCCCCAGGCTTGACCATCGACCTGCCCGCCTGCGTCGAAACGGTGCGCCCGGATGTGGTGCTGATCGACACCGACTCACCTGACCGTGATGTGATGGAACAGGTGGTGCTGGTCAGCCGTGACCAGCCGCGCCCCATCGTGCTGTTCACTGACGAGCACGACCCCGGGGTGATGCGCCAGGCGATCCAGGCGGGCGTCAGTGCCTATATCGTAGAAGGCATCCATGCCGCCCGGTTGCAGCCGATTCTGGATGTGGCCATGGCCCGCTTCGAAAGCGACCAGGCACTGAAGGCGCAGTTGGTGGCACGCGACCAGCAACTGGCCGAACGCAAACGCATCGAACAGGCCAAAGGTTTACTGATGAAAATGAAAGACTGCAACGAAGAACAGGCCTACACCCTGATGCGCCGACAGGCCATGAGCCGGCAGCAGAAGCTGATTCAGGTGGCAGAGCAGATCATTGCCATGCACGAAATGCTCGGCTGAGGTGCCAGGCATGAGATTTCTGGCGCCTGTCAGATCGAGCGCCGCGCGGGCGGCGCTTCGCAGCACAAGGCTGCTCCTACATTTGTTTCGGGCCAGTCAAGCCTGTGGCATTTGCGCGCGACCGCCTTGTCTGTCCGACTCGATATTGAGACAGGCGCCAAGGGGCCGCGCGCCTCTGCCTCAGGAATTATTGGCCCGAAACAAATGTAGGAGCAGCCTTGTGCTGCGAAGCGCCGCGCGGGCGGCGCTCGATCTCACAGGCGCAGAAAATGTCATGCCGGCCGCTCCCATAAGTTGGCCCATCTCTTGCTGAGCAAACAGCACCGGTAGCCAACGGCGGTTGCCCCACTTAAATCCCGACAAAGACGTCGCTCTCCCCTCCAGCTTCCTGGAGTGGGTAGCGGCGTCTTTTTCGTTCTGTTGCATTGCCGAGTGAGGTGTTCGATGAGTACCAGCTTCTGGAAATCCGGGCATGTGCCCACGCTGTTCGCTGCGTTCCTGTATTTCGACCTGAGCTTCATGGTCTGGTACCTCCTGGGCCCGATGGCGGTGCAGATTGCCGGTGACTTGCAACTCAGTGCACAACAACGGGGCCTGATGGTAGCCATGCCGATCCTCTCCGGGGCGATCCTGCGCTTTGCCATGGGCGTGCTGGTCGACCGCCTGTCACCCAAGACCGCAGGGCTGATCGGCCAGGTGGTGGTCATCGTCGCGCTGGCGGCGGCCTGGCACTTCGGCGTACACAGCTATGAACAGGTGCTGCTGCTGGGCTTGTTCCTCGGCTTTGCCGGCGCTTCGTTCGCCGTGTCGCTGCCGCTGGCGTCGCAGTGGTACCCGCCACAACACCAGGGCAAGGCCATGGGCATTGCTGGCGCCGGCAATTCCGGCACGGTGTTCGCCGCCCTGCTGGCGCCGGCGCTGGCCGCCGGCTTTGGCTGGAACAATGTGTTCGGCTTTGCGCTGATTCCGTTGACGCTGGTGCTGGTGGTGTTCGCCCTGCTGGCACGCAACGCCCCAGAGCGCCCCAAGCCCAAAGCAATGGCGGACTACCTCAAGGCCCTCGGCGACCGTGACAGCTGGTGGTTCATGTTCTTCTACAGTGTCACCTTCGGCGGCTTCATTGGCCTGGCCAGCGCCCTGCCCGGCTATTTCAGCGACCAGTACGGGCTGAGCCCGGTCACTGCCGGCTACTACACCGCTGCCTGCGTGTTCGCCGGCAGCCTGATGCGCCCACTCGGCGGCGCCCTGGCCGACCGCTTCGGCGGCATCCGCACCCTGCTGGGTATGTACAGCGTTGCAGCCATCTGCATTGCCGCAGTCGGGTTCAACCTGCCTTCTGCGGCTGCCGCACTGGCGCTGTTCATCAGCGCCATGCTTGGCTTGGGCGCTGGTAACGGCGCGGTATTCCAGCTGGTACCGCAACGCTTCCGCCAGGAAATCGGCGTAATGACCGGGCTGATCGGCATGGCCGGCGGTATCGGCGGCTTCCTGCTGGCGGCAGGGCTCGGCACCATCAAGCAGCACACCGGCGATTACCAGCTGGGGCTGTGGCTGTTCGCCAGCCTGGGCCTGCTGGCGTGGTTCGGCCTGCATGGCGTGAAACAGCGCTGGCGCACCACCTGGGGCTCGGCTGCAGTCACTGCAGCGCGGGTCTGAGGCACGCCGATGAGCCTGCAACTGAGCTTTGCCCAGGCCAGCGCCACCGGGCCGCGCGCGGAAAACCAGGACGCCCTGCGCCTGGTGACACCGGCACCAGAGCTGGCCGCCAGCAAGGGCTACCTGTTCGCCCTTGCCGACGGCGTCAGCCAATGCGCCGATGGTGGCCTGGCAGCACGCGCCAGCTTGCAGGCGCTGGCCTTGGACTACTACGCCACCCCCGCCACCTGGAGCGTGGCCCAGGCACTCGATCGCCTGCTGCTGGCACAGAACCGCTGGCTGCGCGCTCAAGGCAGCGGCCAGCCATTGTTGACCACCCTCAGCGCACTGGTACTGCGGGGCCGACGATTCACCCTGGCCCATGTCGGCGACTGTCGTGTGTACCGCTGGCACGCCGGGCACCTGCAGTGCCTGAGCGAAGACCATGTGTGGGACCAGCCGGGCATGCAGCATGTGCTGAAACGCGCGCTGGGCCTGGACCAACATCTGCTGGTGGATTACCTCGAGGGCGAGCTGCAGCCGGGTGAGTGCTTTTTGCTACTCAGCGACGGAGTCTGGGCCAGCCTGGGCGACCAGCACATCCAGGCGGTACTGCGTGAACAGCCCGACCTGCAACTGGCCGTCGACACGCTGGTTGCCAGCGCGCACCTCAATGGCAGCCAGGACAACGCCAGCGCCTTGCTGGTGAAGGTCGAGCAACTGGGCACGGCCAACCTCGGTGACACCCTGGCACAGCTGCAGCAATGGCCGTTACCCGGCCCCCTGCGCGAAGGCCAGGTGATCGATGGCTGGCTTACCGAACAGCTGCTGTCGCACAGCCGCCAGTCGCTGCTGTACCGGGTGCGCGACGGCCAAGGTCAAACCTGGCTGCTCAAGACCCTGCCTGGCGCACGCGAGCAGGAGCCGAAGGCGGCGCAAGGGCTGTTGCTGGAAGAATGGTTCCTGCGCCGGGTCGCTGGCCGACATTTCCCCGAGCTGCATGCAGCCAGCCAGCGGCAACACCTGTACTACGTGATGCGCGAATATCCCGGCCAGACCCTTGCAACGCTGCTGGCCGAACATGGCCCGCTGCCCTTGCCACAGTGGCTGGAAATGGCCCGGCAACTGCTGCAGGCGGTCGGCGTGCTGCACCGGCGCAACCTGCTGCACCGCGATATCAAGCCAGACAACCTGCACCTGGGCAGCGATGGCCAGCTGCGCCTGCTGGACTTCGGCCTGGCCTACTGCCCAGGCCTGTCCGAAGACCCGCTGCACGACGTGCCCGGCACACCCTCCTACCTCGCCCCGGAAGCGTTCGACGGCCAACCGCCCAGCCCACGCCAAGACCTGTATGCCGTGGGCGTGACGCTGTACCACCTGCTGACCGCGCACTACCCGTATGGCGAGGTGGAAGCCTTCCAGCGCCCGCGTTTCGGCCAGCCAGTCAACGCCGCTCGCTACCGCCCCGACCTGCCGGAATGGCTGCAGCACAACCTGCAACAGGCGGTGGCCGCCGACCCGGCGCAACGCTTCGAAACGGCCGAACACTGGTTGCTGCTGCTTGAACGCGGCGACCGCCAGGAGCTGCCCAGCCGGCCAAGGCCATTGCTGGAGCGCGAGCCACTGAAAGTGTGGCGCACGCTGGCCCTGCTGTCCCTGCTGTTCAACCTGATTTTGCTGCTCAGCCTGCTAAAAGGCTGAGCGCACCCTGCCGATGAGGAGTACCCCGATGAATGCAAAAGTCTGGCTGGTGGGTGCCGGCCCTGGCGACCCTGAACTGCTCACCCTCAAGGCGGTACGTGCCCTGCAGCAAGCCGCCGTGGTGATGATCGACGACCTGGTCAACCCGGCAGTACTGGAACATTCCCCCCAGGCCCGGGTGATCGCAGTGGGCAAGCGCGGCGGCTGCCGCTCCACACCACAGGCGTTCATCCAGCGCCTGATGTTGCGCCATGCTCGACAAGGGCGTTGCGTGGTACGGCTCAAGGGTGGCGACCCGTGTATTTTTGGTCGCGGAGGTGAGGAGGCGCTATGGCTGCAGGGGCATGGCATCGAGGTGGAGCTGGTCAACGGCATCACGGCGGGCCTGGCAGGCGCCACGCAATGCGGCATTTCGCTGACTTCACGCGGTGTCAGCCGCGGGGTGACACTGGTGACGGCGCACACCCAGGACGACAGCGAGCTGAACTGGACGGCTCTGGCACAGGGCGGGACGACGCTGGTGGTTTACATGGGGGTGGCGCGGCTGGAGCAGGTACGCCAGGGCTTGCTGGCGGGGGGCATGGCACCGGGCATGCCGGTGGCGATGATCGAAAATGCCTCGATGCCGCAGCAGCGTGAGTGCAGGAGCGATGTGCTGGGCATGGCTGAAGATGCGCGAAGGTTTGGCTTGCGTAGCCCGGCGATTCTGGTGATTGGGGAAGTGGTCGGGGAACAGCAGAAGCTGGAGCTGGTTTCCATCGCGGGCTGAATACCCGTCACTGTAGGAGCAGCCTTGTGCTGCGAAGAGGCCATTACAGCAACAGAATACCTTTGCCCTTACCGGCCTTTTCGCAGCACAAGGCTGCTCCTACAGGTGCTGTGCAGGCTGTGAGGCCGGTTAAAACCCAGGGAAAGAAAAACCCGGCCGAGGCCGGGTTTTTCATGAAACATCAGGCCAATTACTTGGACTGAGCTTCTACCTGAGCTTCAACGCGACGGTTGACAGCACGGCCTTCTTCGGTGGCGTTGTCAGCAACCGGACGGGTTTCGCCGTAGCCTACCGAGTCAACACGGGTAGATTCTACGCCGTACTGCTGGGTCAGGACTTGCTTGACAGCGTTGGCACGACGCTCGGACAGCTTCTGGTTGTAAGCGTCTGGACCCACGGAGTCAGTGTGACCTTCAACCACGGTGGTGGTTTGTGGGTACTGCTTCATGAAGTCAGCCAGGTTCTTGATGTCGCCGTAGCTGTTAGGCTTGACGACCGACTTGTCGAAGTCGAACTTCACGTCCAGCTCAACACGAACGACTTCGGCAACAGCCGGGCAGCCGTCGGCGTCAACGGTAACGTTGGCCGGGGTGTCTGGGCACTTGTCGACGTTGTCGCAAACGCCGTCGTTGTCGGAGTCGGAGCAAACTTCAGCAACTGGAGCTGGAGCGGCTTCGGCTTGCTTCGGGCTACCGCCGAAGTTCAGACCAACACCAACGCTTGGGGCCCACTCGGTGTCGCCCTGGTCGATGTTGTACTGAGCTTCTACGCCGGCACGGGCGTAGAACATGTCGGTGATGTACCACTTGGCGCCAGCGCCAACGTTGGCGAAGGTGGAGTGGTCACGACCGCCACGGCCGGTCTGGCCCAGCGACTGGTGCGAGAAACCAGCGGAAACGTACGGACGGATGGCGTCATACGGGTTGTTGAAGTGGTAAACGGCGTCCAGGGCGGTGTTCGAGCCCTTGATGTTCTTGCCGTCTTCGCCACGAGCGTTGTGAACTTCGTCGTAACCCAGGCGCAGTTCAACGTCGTCGGTCAGGAAGTAACCGATCGAGCCGCCGAACAGGTTGCCGTCGTTCTTGAAGTCACGCTGGCTGTCGAAGAATTCTTTCTTGTAGAAGCCTTCGACTTCCACAGCGCCTGTGCCTTGTGCCATAGCGCCAATCGAGGTGGCGGCTACGAGCGAACCAATGGCCAAGCCCAAGGTGTTTTTCAATTTCATCCGTTAAATCCCCATCTGGTGATAGTTAAGCAGTCCCACCACAAACAAGGGGGACAACTCGACGGCAAGTCTAGCAGAACTCGCCGATTCGTTAGAGATATTTGCACGCCACTAAGTTTCATCAAGGCCGGCAAATTTCTCACGAAGCTTGTCTAGCGCACGCTTGTAGCGCATTTTCGTTGCGCTCAGGCCCATGTGCATGATGTCGGCAATTTCCTGGAATTCCAGCTCTGCGACAAAACGCAGCACCAGAATTTCCCGGTCAATCGGGTTCACATGCACCAGCCACTTGTCCAGCCCGCCTTTTTCTTCCGGCTTCGGGGCCTTGTCTTCGGACGCCTCTTCGATAGGGTCCAGACTCAAGGCATCCATCAGCCGGCGTTTACGGCGCTCCTTGCGGTACTGGGTGATGCACTCGTTGTAGGTGATGCTGTACAGCCACGTCTTGAACTTGGATTTACCCTCGAAGTTCTTCAGCCCGTACAGCACCTTGAGCATCACTTCCTGACAGACATCGTCCGCGTCACGGTCGTTCCCCAGATAACGCGCACAGACGTTGAACAGGGTCCGCTGGTAGCGCCGCATGAGCTCCTCATAGGCGCGGGTAACGTGGTACAGCTCCTCATGCGAACGCGCCACCAACTCTTCATCGGTGAGCTCGCGGGGGTCATAACGCATGGGCGGCGAATGAACTTTATTCAAAACGGATCTGGCCGACAGTCAGGTCAATGTCGCCGCGCGACCCCGTGGGTCGAATTTCGCGGCGGCATACATTAACAGCTTTTGTGCGGTTAGCGGCTATTGACGCGCTGCTCAAGCAGCTCGCGATTGGCCAGCGACACCAGTTCGCCATCATCGGTCAGCAGCGTTGTCTTGACCGTGCCGATTTCCTCGATATGCCCTTCGACCTCTCCAATTCGCACCTGCTGGCCGACCTGGTAGAGCTCACGCACGTAAATGCCGGCCAGAATCTGCCCGGCAATTTCGCGGCTGCCAAGGCCCATGGCCAGGGCTACCGCCAGACCAACGGTAATCAGCCCGATGACGATCACGTGGTTCAGCAGGTCGGTTTTCACCTCCAGCTGGCTGATGGCAACCGAGATGCTGATGATGATCACCAGACCCTGGGTAATACGCCCAAGGCCTGCCGAATATTCCAGGCCGATGCCTTCGGCGGCGCCGCGCACCAGCCCGTTGGCCACCTGCGCCAGCAGCACGCCGGCCAGCAACACCAAGGCGGCGCCGAACACTTTTGGCAGGTACAGGGCGAGCATGTCGAGGGTCGCGGAAACCCGCTCCAGGCCTAGCGACTCAGCGGCCGAGACGAGGAAGATGAGCAGCACGAACCAGTAGACAATCTTGCCGATCAAGGTCGAGATCGGCACCTGGATGCCGACCCGGCCGAGCATCTTGGTGAGGCCGGTGCCGGCCATCAGGCGGTCCAGGCCAAGCTTGGCCAGCAGTTTGGACAACAGCGTGTCGAGCAACTTGGCCACCACGAAACCGAGCAGCACCACGACCAGCGCGCCGAACAGGTTGGGGATGAAGTTCGCTACCTTGGTCCAAAGTGCAGTCATCGCGGCGACCAGGCTCTGGGTCCAGAGATCGAGTTCCATATTCAATCGGCCTTATCTGCTTTGCTGCCGGTGGCAGCGTTGCGGGAAGAGTGTCGACGCACCGGCGCGACATGCGCCGAGCCATTATTGACGGCAATCAGCAGCGCCTGGCTCCAGCGGCCAAGCAGGCTGAACAGATCGCCCGCGCCAACCTGGCGGTTGGCGGTTTTCAGCACGCGACCCAGGCAGGCAGCGTCATCCCGGTCATCGCGGTCATTGCCGGAGGGTGACGCCTTGAGCAGGTCACGCAGGGATTCTTCAAACGGATCGTGCATGGGCACCTCGCGCAGTGTCAGCAAGAGACGAGATGGCCGGGCAATGGGTCACACATCCGATTGGGACGAATGTTTCAAGATGAACACCTAGACCCATCGCAACCGCCGGAACATCCACCACTGCCCCACCGCCAGCCCAAGCACGACGATGCAGGCGAACAGGAAGCCATAGGGGTTTTCTGCCCCCGGGATACCGCCGACATTGATGCCAAGCAGCCCGGTAACGAAACTCATGGGCAAGAAGATGCAGGTGATGATGCCAAAGCGGTACATGGTGCGGTTCATGCGCTCGCTGCGCCGGCGGTCTTCGCTTTCCAGCACCAGCGCGGCACGCTCGCGGGTCAGTTCCAGCTCTTCGAGGTAGCGGATCAGGCTGTTGTTCAGCTCGTTCCAGTAATCGGCATCAGCATCGGCAAACCAGCTCCATTTGCTGCGTGACAGCTGGGCGTAGATCTCCCGCTGCGGGGCCAGGAAACGCCTCAGGCCCGCTGCACGCCGGCGGATCTGCTGCAGGCTGCCGTTCTCCGGAGTGTACCGTTCGTCGGATTCGACCTTTTCTTCTTCCAGGTCGACCAGTTCGGACAGGTCGCTGACGAGGCCCTGGACCTTTTCAGTCAGCAGTTCGCCCATCAGCAGCAACAGCTCGGAAGCCGACTTCGGCCCCCTGCCCTGCTCCAGCAACTGAAGCATCTCGTCACTGGCGCGCAATGGCCGCAAGCGCAGTGAGATGACCCGCTGCGCCTGGGCGAAGATGCGCACCGATACCATGTCTTCGGGCTCTGCGCCCGGGTTGAGGTTGACCCCACGCAAAAACAGCAACAGCTGTTCGTCAGCCATGGGCAGCAGGCGCGGCCGGGTGTTTTCTTCCAGCAGCAGCTCGCAGGCGAACTCGCTCAGGCCGCTGTCATGCAGTAGCCAGGTGCGGGTTTGGGGATGGCTGCGGTCCCAGTGCAGCCACAGGCTCTGCTCCGGTTGCAGCTGCAGGTCGTCCAGTTCAGTACGGGCAATCGAGCGCGCGCCGCCTTTACCATCGAGCACCAGGGCATGCACCAGCCCCCACTGCGCGTTGTCTTCCTCGAACATCAAAGCTCCATCAGCGCGTGCGGCGCATCACTCCGGCATTTTCAGCGGGCTTGGCGAGACCAGCACGCCATTGTTGTCGGCATACACGTACTCGCCCGGGCGGAAGGTCACACCGGCGAAGGTCACCGCCACGTTGAGGTCGCCGATGCCGCGCTTGTCGGTTTTCATCGGGTGGCTGGCCAGGGCCTGTACGCCGACGTCGGTCTGGATCAATACATCCACGTCACGCACGCAGCCGTAGATCACCAGGCCTTCCCAACCGTTTTTGGCGGCCTTTTCGGCGAGCATGTCGCCGAGCAGCGCCCGGCGCAGCGAGCCACCGCCATCGACCACCAGCACCTTGCCCTTGCCGTCGAGCTCTACCTGCTCCTTGACCAGCGAGTTGTCCTCGAAGCACTTGATGGTGACGATCTGGCCACCGAACGAGTCGCGGCCGCCGAAATTGCTGAACATCGGTTCCAGCACTTGTACCAGGTCCGGGTAGGCGTCACACAGGTCGGGCGTTACGTAATGCTGCATGGGAGGCTCCTGTCAGTCACAACGAAAGCGGGTATCGGCCAAGGCTACACCTTGGAGGCTGCCGTAGTCATCCGGGACCGGGCAGTCATTTGTATTCATCCTGTACCGGCAACAGCGGGTTGCGCAACCAGCGCTCCACCAGCGGCCACACCTGCACCTGCGCAGCCTTGCTCACCAGCATGTCGACATGGCCGAAGGCATCGAAGCCTTCTTCACGCCCCAGCCGCAGGAACTGCTTGCGCTCCCCCCCCAGCTGCTCGAACAGCTTGCGGCAGGCCCACACCGGGTCCTGGAAGTCCCCCGCGCCGGCCACCGCCAGCAGCGGCACATCCACCTCTGCCAGCCCCGCCCACCAGTCGCTCTGCTTGTCGCCAAAGCGCCCGAACAGGCCGTGCCAGCGCATGCTCTCCAGCGCCAGGCCGATGGGCTCGTCCTCTGGTCCACGCTTGAAACGTGGCCCGGAAATCTGCCCCCAGCGCTTGAGCAGCAGCTTCGCGCCCCAGGCCAGCGGTGGCACTTTCAGCGGCCAGTAGACGCGACTGATCTGGGTGCCGAACAGCGCGACGCTGGCCACCTCCCCGGCAGCAAGAAAGCCACCACCCAAGGCTGCCGCCAGGGTAGTGCCGCCCAGGGAATGGCCAATCCAGTGTGGCGCCTGGCCCGACTGCTCGCGCACGAACGCTGCAATCAGCGGCAGGTCATCACGGGCATAGGCGGCTACGTTGTTGTGCTGCCAGGTGTGGTTACGTGGCGACAGGCCGTGGCCGCGCATTTCCGGGATCCACACATCGAAACCGGCACGGGCGAGATACGCACCCAGGCCAATCCCTTTGGGCGAGTACCAGAAACGCCGATTGGAAAAGCTGCCGTGCAGAAGAATGACCGGCACACCCAGAGGCTGGCCCTGATCCGCCAGCCCCAGACGGGTAAGGGCAAGCTCGACGCTAGGGTCAGGGCCATTGCCGGCCTTGATCCGGTACACGTCTTCGCTGAGGTCGCCGCGGCGCTCGGCACTGAGCAGGGCCACGGGGAATAGAATGCTGCTGCTTTGCATAAGGTTGCTTGGTGCACAAAAAAGGGCGGGAACCATTACTGGAACACGCCCTGGAAAAAACCAGGCGGGGGTACGCCAGACGTCCCCCCGCGTTTTACCTCGTCAGGCTGCGCCCTGGCCCTCGGCCAGGAAGAACCAGGTCTCGAGTACCGAGTCCGGGTTCAGCGACACGCTTTCGATGCCCTGCTCCATCAGCCACTTGGCCAGGTCCGGGTGGTCCGATGGGCCCTGACCGCAGATGCCGATGTACTTGCCCGCCTTGTTGCACGCGGCAATGGCGTTGGCCAGCAGCTTCTTCACTGCAGGGTTACGCTCGTCGAACAGGTGGGCGATGATGCCCGAGTCACGGTCCAGGCCCAGGGTCAGCTGGGTCAGGTCGTTGGAGCCGATCGAGAAGCCATCGAAGTACTCAAGGAACTCCTCAGCCAGAATGGCGTTGGACGGCAGTTCGCACATCATGATCACGCGCAGGCCGTTGTCGCCACGGGACAAGCCGTTTTCGGCGAGCAGGTCGACGACCTGGCTGGCTTCGCCCAGGGTACGCACGAACGGTACCATGATCTCGACGTTGGTCAGGCCCATCTCGTTGCGTACACGTTTCAGTGCACGGCACTCGAGCTCGAAGCAGTCACGGAACGACTCGCTGATGTAACGCGAAGCACCGCGGAAGCCCAGCATGGGGTTTTCTTCTTCCGGCTCGTACAGTTTGCCGCCGATCAGGTTGGCGTACTCGTTGGACTTGAAGTCCGACAGGCGCACGATGACCTTTTTCGGGTAGAAGGCCGCAGCCAGGGTGCTGATGCCTTCTACCAGCTTCTCGACATAGAAGCCGACCGGGTCGCTGTAGCCGGCAATACGCTTGTCGACGCTGTCTTTGAGCTCCGGCGGCAGGCCTGCGTAGTTGAGCAGCGCCTTGGGGTGCACACCGATCATGCGGTTGATGATGAATTCCAGGCGCGCCAGGCCGACACCGGCGTTGGGCAGCTGGGCAAAGTCGAACGCACGGTCGGGGTTGCCGACGTTCATCATGATCTTGAATGGCAGCTCCGGCATGGCATCAACCGAGTTCTGCTTGATGTCGAAGCCCAGCTCGCCTTCGAAGATGAAACCGGTGTCGCCTTCGGCGCAGGACACGGTCACACCCTGGCCGTCTTTCAGCAGCTGGGTGGCGTTGCCGCAACCGACCACGGCCGGAATACCCAGCTCACGCGCGATGATCGCCGCGTGGCAGGTACGGCCGCCGCGGTTGGTAACGATGGCACTGGCGCGCTTCATCACCGGTTCCCAGTCCGGGTCGGTCATGTCGGAGACCAGTACGTCGCCCGGCTGGACCTTGTCCATTTCCGATACGTCGTTGATCACGCGCACCTTGCCGGCGCCGATGCGCTGGCCGATGGCGCGGCCTTCGACCAGTACGGTGCCTTTTTCTTTCAGCAGGTAGCGTTCCATGACGTTGGCGCTGGAACGGCTCTTCACCGTTTCCGGGCGTGCCTGCACGATGTACAGCTTGCCGTCGTCACCGTCTTTGGCCCACTCGATGTCCATCGGACGCTGGTAGTGCTGCTCGATGATCATGGCCTGCTTGGCCAGTTCATTGACTTCGTTGTCGCTCAGGCAGAAGCGCGCACGCTCGGCACGGTCGACTTCGACAGTCTTGACCGAACGGCCGGCCTTGGCTTCTTCGCCATAGACCATCTTGATGGCCTTGCTGCCCAGGTTGCGACGCAGGATGGCCGGGCGGCCGGCCTGCAAGGTTTGCTTGTGCACGTAGAATTCGTCAGGGTTGACCGCACCCTGCACCACGGTTTCGCCCAGGCCGTAGGCGCCGGTGATGAACACCACGTCGCGGAAGCCCGACTCGGTGTCGAGGGTGAACATCACGCCTGCAGTGCCGGTTTCGGAGCGGACCATGCGCTGCACGCCGGCCGACAAGGCCACCAGCTTGTGGTCGAAGCCCTGGTGCACGCGGTAGGCGATGGCGCGGTCGTTGAACAGCGAGGCGAACACTTCCTTGGCCGCGCGGATCACGTTGTCGACGCCACGGATGTTGAGGAAGGTTTCCTGCTGGCCGGCGAACGAGGCGTCCGGCAAGTCTTCGGCGGTGGCCGAGGAACGCACGGCAACGGCCATGTTGTCGTTGCCAGCGGCCATTTCGGCGAAGGCGGTTCGGATTTCCGAATCCAGACGCGCAGGGAACTCGGCTTCCATGACCCACTGGCGGATTTGTGCGCCGGTTTTGGTCAGGGCATTGATGTCATCCACATCCAGCGCGTCGAGCGCGGCGTGAATCTTGTCGTTCAGACCACTCTGTTCGAGAAAATCGCGGTACGCCTGCGCCGTAGTGGCAAAGCCGCCCGGCACCGATACACCAGCACCGGCAAGGTTGCTGATCATCTCGCCCAGGGATGCGTTCTTGCCCCCCACATGCTCTACATCATGGACGCCGAGCTTATCGAGGGAAACTACGTACTCTACCAAGGTGATCTCTCCACTAACTGTGTTGGAAAAGCTCAAAAAGGCGCCCGCCTGTCTTCGGTGACTTGGCCGGGCGTTTGTGGCCTGTACCTGGAAAATAAGTGAGAATGCCGACAGCCGCATTCGGCAAACCGAACTTATCATATCCAAGAAACGTCATCAGCTTAAGGCCTAGATCGCAAATGAAACGAACCGCGTTCTTCATCTCCGACGGCACCGGTATCACTGCCGAAACCCTGGGCCAGAGTTTGCTCGCGCAATTCGAGAGCATTCCGTTCAACAAATTCACCCGTCCGTACATCGATTCGCCAGACAAAGCGCGGACCATGGTCCAGCAAATCAACGCTGCGGCCGAACGTGACGGGGTACGCCCGATCATCTTCGACACGATCGTCAACCAGGACATCCGGGAGATCCTGGCGACGTCGAACGGCTTCATGATCGACATCTTTTCTTCGTTTTTATCCCCGCTAGAGCAGGAATTGACCGCCCATTCGTCGTATTCCGTGGGCAAATCGCACTCGATCGGCGGCAATTCCAACTACATGGAACGCATCGAGGCGGTGAATTTCGCCCTGGACAACGACGACGGTGCGCGCACCCACTACTACGACAAGGCCGACCTGATTCTGGTGGGTGTGTCACGCTGCGGCAAGACCCCCACCTGCCTGTACATGGCCATGCAGTTCGGCATCCGCGCCGCCAACTACCCGTTGACCGAAGACGACATGGAGCGCCTGCAACTGCCGGCGGTGTTGAAAAAACACCACAACAAGCTGTTCGGCCTGACCATCGACCCAGACCGCCTCACCGCCATCCGCCATGAACGCAAGCCCAACAGCCGCTATTCCAGCTTTGCCCAGTGCGAGTTTGAAGTGCGTGAGGTAGAGAGCCTGTTCCGCCGGGAGAACATACCCAACATCAATTCCACGCATTTTTCGGTGGAAGAGATTTCGGCGAAGATCCTGGTGGAAAAAGGGGTCGAGCGCAGGTTCAAGTAAGCCTGAACCGGCCCTTTCGCGGGCTCGCCCGCTCCCACAGGTCCCGTGCCAATCTCGAACCTTGTGTGATACCTGTGGGAGCGGGCATGCCCGCGAAGAGGCCCGCACAGGGATAAAAAAACCCGGCATCTCTGCCGGGTTTTTCATTTCAGCTCAAGCTCAGGAGGGCACCACCGTCGCCTGCCCGCTCATGGCCAGGTCGACCAGCTCACGGTTGGCCACCGCGTACATCGCATAGTCGGTGCCGGTGGCATTGCGCAGGTCGTCCAGCATGGCACGCCAGCGCTCCACCATCACCCGATGCTGCTCGGCCCACAGTGCCACGCGAGCGTCCATGTCATCCGGCGCATCGGCCATCTGCAGCACCGAAATGGTGATCGCCCGCTGCTGCAGGTCGATGTCGTCGCGGAAGGCTTCGCGGGCCAGCGCCTGCCAGTTGTTCTCCACCGGCAAGTTGCTGATTTCCTGCAGGTACCAGGTCAGGTCCAGCGAGCTGCCCACGGCGAAGAACGCCTTGGCCACCTGGGCCGGGTCGTGACCGGTGACGTCGGCCGCTTCGATGATCGGCAGCAGGGTGTACAGGTGGCTGGTACCCGCCACCATGCGCGCCAGCAGTTCTGGCACACCGGCCTCGACAAAGCCCTGGTAGCGCACCATCCAGCGTTCGCGGGTCGGGCCTTCGAGCAGCTCATCGAGCTTGAGCCCGAGTTGCGCGATCTTCGGCCCGAAGTGCGCGGTATCACGCCCGGCGTCCTGCTCGTTGCGGCGGCTGCGCAGGAACCAGCGCGTGGCACGGCGGCCCAGGCGCATCAGTTCGTCCATCAGGGTGAGCTGGATTTCTGCCGGCACCTGGTAGTCCAGTGCCTCGATCTGGCGGAACCAGTGCGGCAGATGGAAGATGTCGCGCACGATCACATAGGCCCCGGCCACGTTGGCCGGGCTCATGCCAGTCGACTCCTTCAGGCGCTGGACGAAGGTGATGCCCATGTTGTTGACCAGGTCGTTGGCAATCTGGGTGCTGACAATTTCGCGCTTCAGCCGGTGGCGGCGCATGGAGTCGGCAAACTTGCTCACCAGCGACGGCGGGAAGGCGGTTTCCATGTCGCGGGTCAGGTAGTCGTCGTCCGGCACCAGCGACTTCAGCAGCTGTTCCTTGAGGTCGATCTTGCTGTACGAAATCAGCACCGACAGCTCGGCGCGGGTCAGCCCATGGCCAGCAGCCAGGCGTTCGGCCAGTTGCTCCTCGGACGGCAGGAACTCGATGGCGCGGTCCAGCTTGCCACGGGCTTCCAGGTCGGCCATCAGGCGCTTGTACTCGGCAATCCGCTCACGGGCACGGCGGGCGGCCAGCGACAGCGCCTGGGTCTGCTTGTAGTTGTTGCCCAGCACCAGGCCGGCCACTTCGTCGGTCATGCTGCCGAGCAGCTGGTTGCGCTGCTTCTCGGTCATGTCGCCACCCTGCACCACTTCGTTGAGCAGGATCTTGATGTTGACCTCGTGGTCGGAGCAGTCCACGCCGCCGGCGTTGTCGATGAAGTCGGTGTTGGTGGCGCCGCCGTTCAGGCCGAACTCGACCCGGCCAAGCTGGGTCATGCCCAGGTTGCCGCCCTCACCCACCACTTTGCAGCGCAGTTCGTTGCCGTTGACCCGCAGCGCATCGTTGGCCTTGTCGCCGACGTCGGCGTGGCTTTCGGTGCTGGCCTTCACGTAGGTACCAATGCCGCCGTTCCACAGCAGGTCGACCGGTGCCTTGAGCAGCGCGTTGAGCAGCTCGGTCGGGGTCAGGCGGTCGGCTTCGATGGCGAAACGCTCTTTCATCTGCGGGCTGATGGCGATGCTTTTGGCACTGCGCGGGAAGATCCCGCCGCCTTCGGACATGATGCTGGTGTCGTAGTCGCTCCAGGCCGAGCGCGGCAGGTCGAACAGGCGCTTGCGCTCGGCAAAGCTGGACGCAGGCTCCGGGTTCGGGTCAATGAAGATGTGCAGGTGGTTGAAGGCCGCCACCAATTGCAGCTTGTCGGACATTAGCAAGCCGTTGCCGAATACGTCGCCGGCCATGTCGCCCACACCGATCACGGTGATCGGGTCTTCCTGCACGTTGATGCCGCGCTCGCGGAAGTGGCGCTGCACGCCCACCCAGGCGCCGCGTGCGGTAATGCCCATCTTCTTGTGGTCGTAACCGGCCGAACCGCCCGAGGCAAAGGCGTCGCCCAGCCAGAAGCCGTAGTCGATGGCGATGCCGTTGGCGATGTCGGAGAAGGTTGCCGTGCCTTTGTCGGCCGCCACCACCAGGTACGGGTCGTCATCGTCATGGCGCACCACGTTGGCCGGTGGCACCACGCCGCCGTCCTTGAGGTTGTCGGTGATGTCGAGCAGGCCGGAAATGAAGATGCGATAGCACGCCACGCCCTCGGCAGCGATCTCGTCGCGGCCGCCACCCAGCGGCAGCCGGCGCGGCAGGAAGCCACCCTTGGCGCCAACCGGCACGATGACCGAGTTTTTCACCTGCTGGGCTTTTACCAGGCCCAGCACTTCGGTACGGAAGTCTTCCTCGCGGTCGGACCAGCGCAGGCCGCCACGGGCGACGTTGCCAAAGCGCAGGTGCACGCCCTCGACGCGCGGTGAATAGACGAAGATTTCGAACTTGGGCACCGGCTTGGGCAGTTCGGGGATCAGCTTGGGGTTGAACTTGAAGCTGAAGTACGACTTGTTCTGGCCGTTGGCATCCGGTTGGTAGAAGTTGGTGCGCAGGGTAGCCTTGATCAGGTCCAGGTAGCGGCGCAGGATGCGGTCTTCGTTGAGGACCTGCACGTCGTCCAGCGCAGTCAAAATCGCTTGCTCCAGGCGCAGCTGCTTGTCGTCCAGGTCTTCCTGGGTGAGCTTGCGGGCCAGGTAGAAGCGGGTCTTGAACAACCGGGTCAGCTCGCGGGCGATGTCGGTGTGGTTGTTCAGGGTGCTGGCGATGTAGCCCAGGTCGAAGCCCAGGCGGATCTGCTTCAGGTAACGGGCGTAGGCGCGCAGCAGCGCCACGTCGCGCCATGGCAGGCCGGCAGTGAGCACCAGGCGGTTGAAGGCGTCGTTCTCGGCATCGCCGCGCACGATGTGGATGAAGGCGTCCTGCAGGGTGTCGTTGAGCTGCTGGATATCCAGGCTCAGGCCTTCGCTGTAGGTGAAGGCGAAGTCGTGGATCCAGTACTCGCGGCCATTGGCATGGCGCAGGCGGTACGGGAACTCGCCAAGCACGCGCAGGCCGAGGTTTTCCAGGATGGGCAGCACATCAGACAACGCCAGTGGCGTATCGGCGTGGTACAGCTTGCAGTGCAGGATGCGCTCGCCAACCTGGGTCAGCGGCTGGTAGAAGCTCATCGCCAGCGGCTTGCTTTCCGACAGGTTCAGCACGTGCTGCAGGTCGACCACTGCCGAGTGCGCGGCGAAGCGCTCACGGTAGCCGGCCGGGAAGCCCTTGGGGAAATCGGCCAGGATGTTAGTGCCCTGGGCTTCACCGAAGTTCTCGACCACCAGCGTCGAATAGTCGTCATGCCACGAGCGGCAGGCCTGGATGACTTCACGCTCCAGCTGCTGCGGGTCGATGTCGATGCGGTTTTTCGGGTCTACCCGCAAAATCAGCTGCACGCGTGCCAGCACCGATTCGGAGAAGAAGGTCCAGAACTCGCAGTCGCTGGCCTTCAGGCGCTCCATCAGCACTTGCTGAATCTTCTGCCGTACTTCGGTGGAGTAGATTTCCCGCGGCACATAGGCCAGGCAGTAGCAGAAGCGACCGTACGGGTCCTTGCGCAGGAACACGCGAATCTTGTTGCGCTCCTGGATCTGCACGATCGCCATGACGGTGGTGAACAGCTCGTCGATTGGCGTCTGGAACAGGTCGTCGCGCGGCAGCACTTCCAGTACCTGGGCCAGTTCCTTGCCCAGGTGGGCCTTGGCGTCGAAGCCCGAGCGGCGCTCGACTTCAGCCACCTTCACGCGGATATACGGAATGGCATGCACGCTTTCGCCATACACCGACGAGGTGTACAGGCCCATGAAGCGGTGTTCCTTGATGACTTTGCCGTCGGCGTCCAGCTGGCGGATCGACACGTAGTCCGGGTAGGCCGGGCGGTGCACGCGGCTGGGCAGCGCGGCCTTGGCAAACGACAGCAGCAGCGGTTCGTTGAGGTAAGCCACGGCGTAGTCTTCGATGCGCAGCTCTTCGGCCGTCAGGCCCACACGCAGGCGGCGCGGCAGGCCGAGGAACGACTGCTCGTCGTAGACCATCTGGCCGCCGTCGGCGTCGCCCTTGACGGTGAATTCTTCATAGCCCAGGAAGGTGAAATGGTTGTCCAGCAACCACTCCAGGAACGCTTTGACCTCGCCCTTCTCGTTCTGGGCTGGGCCAAAGGCGGTCTGTTCAACCTGCGCCACCACTTCACGCAGCTTGGCCTTCATCGGTTCGAAGTCGGCCACGGCTACACGTACTTCGGCCAGCACCTGCTCAATCTCGCGGGTCAGCACGGTCAGCTCGGCGGCATTGGCGCAGCGGTCGATCTCCAGGTACATCAGCGACTCATGGCGCACGCCTTCGCCCTGGGTGCCCTTGGGCAGCAGTTCCAGCAGCTCGCCCTTGGCGCCGCGGCGCACGCTGAGCACGGTGGTCTGCAGGGTGTGGATGCTGTAGCCGCGGCGGTTGAGCTCGGTGCGCACAGAGTCGACCAAAAACGGCAGGTCGTGGTGCAGCACCTCGACCACGGTATGGGTCGACTGCCAGCCATTGCGTTCGTAATCGGGGTTGTATACGCGTACTTGCGGGTATTCGGGGTCGAAACGTTCGATGATGCGCCAGGCTGACAGGGTGCAGCCGGCCAGGTCGGAAAGCCTGCGCTGGGTGAGTTCGTCCAGAGAGATGATGCCGAAGAACTGCTCGGCGAACAGCGCCACTTGTGGCAGGGACTGTTCGCTGATGTGCTGCGCCAGGGCCGCTTGCAGTTGATGCTGGAAGTCGGCTTTGCTGGCTGCGGTGAAGAACGCCATCTGTGGTACTCCGCTTGGGCTTTGTAATAGTTGAAGCGTCGCTGCGTGCGCCGTGTACGGATCAACGATAGCCAACCCGTGGCAAGGCGGACGGTAAAACCAGGCGTTGAACGTGCGCGGGCACGCCCAGGGCTCGCCGAAGCTTAACGACTGATCGGTCATCAACGCTTGCAGCGCTGCGACAATTTCGGTCAAGGGGCGGTAACTTTACGTTTATGCCTGTACGCAAGACTGTCAGAATTCCCTTCCGTTTCCTTTGATCCGAGCCTGCTCATGCAAATCAACACCGCCCTGCTGTTCGCCACCCCTTGCGATGACGAGGAAGACAACATGGCGACCCTGTGCTGCCACAGCGACAAGGGACAGATGTTCCTGCTTACCCGCTACCCGGACGAAGACACCGTCGACCTGACCCTGGATGACGAGCCGTCGACGCTGGATGGGCTGAAAGTGACGCTGAGTGCCAAGCGCCTGCTGATCGAAGTGGCGGCCGGCGACCAGGATGCGCTGAAGGGGGACGAGGTGCTGGAGATCACCCTTACCAGCGACCTGAGCGACCTGGACGAAGTGAAGCAAACCCTGGAAAACATCCTGACCGGGACCGGGACCTTCGTCTGCGAACTTTAATAAAGCTGAAAGGTTGCACGATCTCTGTGGGAGCGGCCTTGTGTCGCGAAAGCGCCGCGGCATCACGGCACCTGTTGCTGGGTCTGCTGCGCAGCCCTTTCGCGACACAAGGCCGCTCTCACAATGATCATGCCAGCGCTTGTTGCATTGCTTTAGCCTGCACCCGCAGCGCTTCGCAAAACGGCTCCACCGCTGCCGATGCCGGCCGGTGGTCGGGGCGTATCAGCATGACCTGGTAGGGCACCGACACCCGCAACCTGCGGATCGGCAACCCGCCCTGGGCCGCCTCCAGGCCGCTCAGCGGGTTGATGATCGCCACCCCGAGGCCTTGCCTGACCATGGCGCACACCGAGGCGGCACTGGTGGTCTCGATCACCGTGCGGCGGTTCACCCCCGCCGCGCGAAAGTGCTGGTCCAGGCGCTGGCGGTAGGTGTCCAGGCTGGCCAGGTTGATGAAATCGACCTCGTGAAAGTCGCTTAGCTCCAACTCGGCCTTGGCCTGCAACGGGTGATGCTCGGGCAACACGCACACCATGTTGGCGCTGAACAGCAATTCGCCATAAGCGCCGCGCGGTATCTGCTCGATTTCGGTCAGGCCAAGATCATGCTGCTGGGCCACCAGTGACTCCTCCAGCAACGGCGACTCCTGCGCCACGATGCTCACGCTCACACCGCGGTGCTGCTGATGGAAGCGCTGGCAGGCCTTGGGCAGCAAGGTCTGGGAGAACAGCGGCAGACAGGTGATGGCCAGCCGTCCCTGCTCGAAGTTGCGGATGGCCTGGGCAAAGCGATCAATGCGCTCCAGCCCGACGTAGGCACGCTCGACCTCTTCGATCAGCAGCAGCGCCTGGGCCGTCGCCACCAGGCGCCCTCCCTCGCGCTCGAACAGGTTCAGGCCAGTCACCTGCTCCAGGCGCGCCAATTCGCGGCTGACAGTGGGCTGCGAGGTGAACAGCAGGCGCGCCGCCCCGGTGACACTGCCAGCGGCCATGATGGCGCGGAACACTTCGATGTGGCGGACGGACAATTTCACGGCAATACCCGGTGAGTCGACAATGGGTATATCAGATATGAATGACTAGCAGAAAAATAGCTATTTTTCTGAATTCCCGCTTTGATTCATCCTCGTGGCCTTCCTTATACGAGTAGCGCCACCATGACCGCACCCTTCACCCTTCTGGCCGAGGCAGTTCGCCAGCACGGCTCGCCGCTTTGGGCGTACGACGCCAGCACCATCGCCGAGCGTGTCGAACAGCTGAACGTATTCGACACCGTACGCTTCGCCCAGAAAGCCAACCCCAACCTGCATGTGCTGCGCCTGATGCGCGCCCATGGCCTGGTGCTGGACGCCGTGTCGCTGGGTGAAATGGAGCGGGCCTTCGCTGCGGGTGCGAGCGTGGACGGTGACCCTGCCGGCGTGGTGCTGACCTGCGACGCGCTGGACCGGCCCACCCTGGAGCGCGTGGTGGCAGAGAAGATCGAAGTCAACGCCGGCTCCATCGACATGCTGCGCCAACTGGGTGAACGCTCGCCCGGCCACCGCGTGTGGATCCGCATCAACCCGGGGTTCGGCCATGGCCACAGCCGCAAGACCAACACCGGCGGCGAAAACAGCAAGCACGGCATCTGGCACGAAGAACTGGACGAGGCCCTCGCGTGCATCAAGGCCAATGGCCTGCACCTGGTAGGCGTGCACATGCACATTGGTTCGGGGGTGGACTACCAGCACCTGGAACAGGTGGCGCGCTCGATGATCGAACTGGTCGGCCGCCTGGGCGTGGATATCGAGGCGTTCTCCATCGGCGGCGGGCTGTCCACCCCTTACCGCAGCACCGACAAGCCGGTCGACCTGCAACGCTACGCCCAGACCTGGGCGGTGGCGCGCAAGGAAATCGAAGCAATGCTGGGCCACCCCGTACGCATGGAAATCGAGCCAGGGCGCTTCCTGGTGGCCGAGTCGGGCTACCTCGTGGCTGAAGTGCGCGCCGTCAAGCAAGTGGGCCGCAACACCTTCGTCATGATCGACGCCGGCTTCAACGACCTGATGCGCCCGGCGATGTACGGCGCTTACCACGGCATGACCCTGCTCGACGCCAACGGCCAGCCGGTGGACCGCCCACGGCAGCCGACCGTGGTGGCCGGGCCATTGTGCGAATCGGGTGACGTGTTCACCCAGGATGACCAGGAACTGACTCCGCAGGACCTGCCCCAGGCTCAGGTGGGCGACCTGCTGGTGATCCATGATGCCGGCGCCTACGGTGCATCGATGTCGTCGAACTACAACAGCCGGCCGTTGCTGCCGGAGTTTCTGATCGAAGACGGGACGCTGCGGATGATTCGCCGGCGGCAGACGGTGCAGGACCTGCTGAGCCTGGAGGCCGGGTTCTAACAACGTATTCAATGTGCGCGCGCTGCCTTTGTGTGAGCAATTGCCTTGCTCAACATCCAGAAGCTGGCGCAACCTCTGTGGGAGCGGGCATGCCCGCGAACACCGGCAGAGCCGGTGCCATCCACCGTGTTGCCTGTTTCGCGGGCACGCCCGCTCCCACAAGGATGTGTGCATGCACACGATCCTTGCAATCAGCCTGCCCTACTACGACAATGCGATCAATTCCCATTAATATTGCGGTCTTGACGCCATGTCAACGCTCGATCCCCAGGCCCTGCACCAGCTGTACAGCGAAAACAACAGCTGGCTGAAGGGCTGGCTGCGCGTCCGCCTGGGCAACGCCGCCGATGCTTCCGACCTGGCCCACGACACGTTCTTGCGGGTAATGACCGCACGTAATCCGTTGCCGATCCGAGAGCCGCGCAGCTACCTCAGCGCTATCGCCCGCGCGCTGCTGATCGACAAAGCCCGCCGCCGCGCCATCGAAAAAGCCTACCTGCAAGCCCTGGCCCTGCGCCCGGAGCCGGTCGAGGTTTCGCCGGAAGTGCGCTTGTCGATCATCGAAATGCTGGTGGCCGTCGACAGCCTGCTCGACGAACTCGGCGCCAAGACCCGCGCCATCTTCCTTGCCGTTCAACTCGAAGGCCTGACCTACGGCGCTGCGGCCGAGCGCTTCGGCGTGTCGGTTACCACCGTGAAGAACCACCTGATCAAGGCGATGACCCGCTGCCTGCTGGCAGTCGAAGGCTGAGGGCGATGGATCTCAAGACACTCGAAGCCGCTGCCACCTGGTATGTGCAGCTCAACGATGGCGCCAGCGACGAGGCCCGCACCTACGCCTGGCGGCAGTGGCTGCAGGCCAGCCCGCAACACGCTGCCGCTTGGGCGCGGGTAGAAAAACTGCAGCAGCAATGGGCCATGGTGCCGCCACAGGCAGCGCTGTCCAGCCTGGGCGCGGCACAAGCACAGCGGCGCGATGTGCTGAAGGTGCTGAGCCTGTTGCTGGCCATGGGCGGCGGTGGCTGGCTGGCAGCCGAGCAGGTCCCCTATCGCGCCTTGCTGGCCCAGCAACGCACCCGTGGCGGCGAACGGCGCGCCATGCAGCTGGAGGATGGCTCGCAGCTTGAGCTGAACGTGAATACCGCGCTGGATGTGCGCTACGACGCCAAGGTACGGGCGATCCAGCTGTACCAAGGGGAAATCCTGGTGCGCCCGATCAATGGCCTTCAGCAGCGCCCGTTCATCGTGCACACCGAAGACGGCAGCGTGCTCACCCGTAGTACCGAGTTCAGCATCCGCAAACTTGCCCGGCAGACGCGCGTGGGCGTGCTGCAGGGCTCTGTCGAAGTACGCCCGCAGCACCACCCTGATCGGGTGCTGCAACTGCAGGCCAGCCAGCAAGTGAATTTTGACCGCGACGACTTCGCCAGCGCACATGCCCTGCCCGTGGATTCGACAGCCTGGCTGCAGGGCATGCTGAGTGTGAACGACTGGCAGCTGGGCGACTTCATCGAAGAACTGGGGCGTTATCGCCCAGGCGTGCTGCGCTGCGCCTCGTCGATTCAGGCCATGAGCATTTCCGGCGCGTTCCGTATTGACGACACCGACATCGCCCTGGCCAACCTGCCAAAAACACTGCCCGTGAAGCTCCGCTACCTCAGCCGCTATTGGGTGAGTGTGGAACCGGTCTGAGCCACTGCGAAAAAACTTTCGCCGCAATCTTGCTGATTTCGATTCTCGTCCGTCCCTGACACAAGCCGCGACGACAGCGACTTTCTGCCATGACTCGGAAGGATCACGAAATGCCTCACCTGCACCCCACCCCTGCAACCAAGCTGAGCCAGGCCGTGCGCCTGGTGTTGTTCGGCATGTCTTTGGCCAGCGCGCCGGGCCTGCTGCTGATGCCTGCCCAGGCCATGGCCCAAAGCCAGACTGCCTACCATGTCGCCGCTGGCCCGTTGGGCAATGCCATCACCCAGTTTGGCGTGCAGGCGGGCGTGACCATTTCGTTCGACACCGCACAAACGCGCCACCTCAGCAGCGCGGGCCTGGAGGGCAGCTACAGCGTCGAGGAAGGGCTGATGCGCCTGCTGGGCAACAGTGGCTTGCAGGCGCAGCGTCAGGGCAATGGCGGCTATGTGCTGGTACCTGCCGACACCGGCTCGGCCATGGAGCTCGGGCCGCTGAACATCGACGCCAACCGGCTGGATGCAACCAGCGAGGGCACCCAGTCGTACACCGCCCGTGCCGTGACCATCGGTAAAGGCGTGCACACGCTGAAAGAAACGCCGCAATCGGTCACCGTGATGACCCGCAAGATGCTCGACGACCAGAACCTCAACACGCTGGAACAGGTGCTGGACAAGACCCCAGGCATCACCGTGTACGACTCGCCCATGGGCGGCAAGTACTTCTATTCCCGTGGTTTCAACCTGGACGGCCAGTACCAGTACGACGGCGTGCCGCTGGACGTGGGCGGCAACTACGTGCAGGCCAACAGCTTTTCCAGCGACATGGCGTTCTACGACCGCGTTGAAATCCTCAAAGGCGCAGCCGGCATGATGAAGGGCTCCGGCTCTTCTGCCGGGGGCGTCAACTTCGTACGCAAGCGCGGCCAGGAACAAGCCGCCACCACCGTCACCCTGTCTGCAGGCAGCTGGGACAACTACCGCGGCCAGGTGGATGTAGGCGGTCCGCTGAACGAGTCGGGAACCGTGCGGGGGCGCGCCGTGGCGTCGCTGCAGGACCGCCAGTACTTCTATGACACAGCCAAGCGCCAGGACCAGATACTGTACGGCGCCATCGACTGGGACGTCACCGCCGACACCACCCTTGGCTTTGGCCTGGCCTACGAGGATGTCGATGCCACACCGTGCTATTCCGGCCTGCCACGCTACGCCGATGGCAGTGACCTGAAGCTGTCGCGCTCCACCTGCCTGGGGGCCAGCTGGAACGACCTGCAAAGCCAACGTATTACCGGGTTCGCCGACCTCAAGCACCGCTTCAACGATGACTGGACGCTGAACTTCGCCTCGATCTACACCCACAACAACCAGGACATCGAATACGCCTACTCCGAAGGCACGGTACCGGTCGGCGCCAGCACCGCAAGCATGAACGTGCGAGCCGGTCGTTTCGACTACGACCAGGACGACTACGGCTTCGATAGCTATGTCGATGGCAAGTTCGAAGCGTTCGGCCTGCAGCACGAGCTGATCATCGGCGCCAACGCCAGCCGGCAGAAAACCCATGACTATTTCGCGCTTATGCTGCTGAACGCCAAGCAGGACCCGTTCAATCCGACCGCGAACTTCCCACAACCGTCCAAGGGCGATTACCTGGTCAACCCGACCCGCGGCGGCAGCGTGCCAACCGACTCCACCACCACCCAGTACGGCACTTACGCCAACCTGCGGCTGAAGCTGGCAGAGCCGCTGACCCTGGTGCTGGGCGCGCGGGTCAGCTGGTACCGCAACAAGAGCGACTCCTATACCCAGCTCTACGATTACTGGGTACATAACCGCAGTGAAGAAAACGGCCAGGTCACGCCGTTCGCCGCTGTGTTGTACGACCTGAACGACCAGTGGACCGCCTACGCCAGCTACGCCGACATCTTCCAGCCGCAGAGCGACAAGGTGAATGCCGAGCGGCAGGCGTTACAGCCCAAGACCGGTGCCAACTATGAGATTGGCATCAAGGGCGAGCTGCTTGACGGCGCATTGAACACCTCGTTCAACCTGTTCCGCACCATCGAGAATCACCGCGCGGAAACCGACTACAACGAAGCCTGCCCGTCAGGCGACGGCTATTGCTACACCGACAGCGGTAAGGTGCGTGCGCAGGGTTTCGAGGCCGAGATCAGCGGCTCGCCAATCGAGCGGCTGCAGCTGCTGGCGGGTTACACCTACACCCAGACCAAGTACCTGAGTACCATCGAAGACACCGACCCCACCGAGCTGACCTTCACCTCCAGCTTCATCCCGCGGCACATGCTCAAGGTGTGGGGTGACTACCAGCTGGGCGGTGCACTGGAGCGCTTCACCGTCGGCGCCGGCCTGAACAGCCAGAGCGAGAACTTCCGTACCACCGGCACTACCCGCGTCGAGCAGGCGGGCTACACCGTATGGAACGGCCGCGTGCAGTACCGCATCGACCCGAACTGGACGGTCGCCCTCAACGGCAACAACCTGTTCGACAAGAAGTACTATGCCACCATCGGTGCGCCGGCGTGGGGCAACTTCTATGGCGAACCGCGCAACTTCATGATGACGTTGCAAGGGGCGTTCTAAGCGATCACGCAGCGGTTGCGGGGGATCGTGCAGAGAACAGAGCGATGGGGCGCAAGGTGGCCCCGGCAAATGATGCAGGTTGGCTGAAACCCTGGGGCCGCTGCGCGGCCCATCGCGACACAAGGTCGCTCCTACACGGGCCGCGTCAACCCATTGATTGTTTTAGCAGATAAGGAAATCGCTCATGCGCCCGAACAAGGCTTGCCCGGTAGTCATCCGCACAATGATCGCGGCTAGAGCCCGATCGCCACTTCACGCTCGCCGCTCATGTATTGCTGCAGGCGGCTGCGCAGCCAGCGTTCGGCCGGGTCGCTGTCGGTAGTGCTCAGCCACACCATGGCCAGCTCCAGCGCAGCCGTCTCGAACGGCAGCGTCTCGGCCTGCAGGTTGCCCCAACGCTCCATACCTTGCGCGGCATAGTCCGGGCAGCAGGCCAGCAGGTCGGTCCCGGCCAGAATCGCCGGCAACGAGCTGAACTGCGGCACCGACAACACCACCTTGCGTTCGCGGCCGATCTCTTTCAGCCAGTCATCGACCACACCTTGTGTATTGGCGGTGGGCGAGACCTGAACGTGCGGGCGGGCGCAGAACTCATCCAGCGTCAGTGGTGTGGCTGATTTGTCGGCCCGCACCACCCTGCCCTGCATCGTGCGCAGCACCTTGCGCTTGGCGTTGGCCGGCAGCCCCTTGGTCTGGCTGATGCCCACTGTTACATCGCCTGCAGCCAGCAGATCCGGAATGCGCCAGTAATCGACATGCTGCACGACCACCACCACATTCGGCGCCTCCACCCGCAGCGCCCGCAGCAACGGCGGCAACAGCCCCGACTCGACATCATCGGACAAACCGATGCGGAAGGTCATCTTGCTGGTGAGCGGGTCAAAATCATGGGACAGGCTGAGGGCGACGGACATCGCGTCCAGTGCCGGGGTGAGGTACTTGATGACCTCCTCGGCCCTGGCCGACGGTTCCATGCGGTTGCCCACGCGGATCAGCAACGGGTCGTTGAACATTGCCCGCAACCTGGCCAGCGCGGCACTGACCGTGGGTTGGGCGACAAACAGCTTTTCTGCGGCACGGGTGAGGTTGCGCTCCTGCATCAGGGCTTCGAACACCACCATCAAATTGATATCGGCTTTGCGCAGTTCGTTGCGGTTCATTGGGGCTCCCGGCCATCGCCATGACGTGCGGACTCAATTCCAGCATCGATATGGATTGCGGTCGAGTAAAAACCGGAAAACCCGACTCAGGCTGCATTGCCCCACACTGCGCAATCCGGGTAACCTTCCGCCAACTTCCCTTCCGGCTTCCCCTGCCGTGCACCGCCCAGGCGTTAAATCGCGAAGCGGTCATTCATGATGCCGACACCTGCATGGCCGCCACCTTTTGGCGCGCCCATCTGCCATCTATACATTCAGGATGACCCCATGATCATTCGCCAAGGCATTGCTGCAGACTATCCGCAGCTGCTCGACATCTGGCTGTGCGCCGTACGCGCCACACACCAATTTCTGCAACCGTCCGACATCGACGCGCTGTTGCCACAGCTGCGCGACGTGTATTTCCCGGCCGTCGAGCTGTGGGTTGCAGCAGACACCGATGACCAGCTGCTGGGCTTCATCGGTTTCAATGAAAACCACGTGGAAATGCTCTTCGTCGACCCCGAGCGACATGGCCAAGGTATTGGCCGGGCGCTGCTGGATTTTGGCCGCCAGTCGCGTAACGCGATGAGTGTCGATGTCAACGAGCAGAACCCCCAGGCAACAGGGTTCTACGAGCACTACGGCTTCGTCCAGACGGGCCGCTCTCCGCTGGATGGCGAAGGCCGGCCGTTCCCCTTGCTGCATATGAGCTTGCCCACCCAGGCGTGACCAGAAGGCACACACCGCGATGGACCGGTCCATCGGGCCATGTGTCGCAAAAAGGGCCGCAAAGCGGCCCCCCCGAGGGCAGCCGCTCAGCGCAAGGTATTTTTGGTCAGTTCGACTTCGTTCATCAATGCCTTGGCCAACGCCGTGAGGTAATCGGCGGCGCCCAGGAATTTGTGGTCGTCCTCCATATCGCCTTCGCGCAGTAGATGCTTGATGTAGCTCAGCAGGATCGAAACTTGCTCGTAGGCATCATCGATAGGAATGCCGGGCTGGACCCGCAGCAGATCCTTTGGCGGGTTGCCGACTTCGAGGAAGGTTTCTGCGCCGATGGTGAGGATGACCTTGGGTTCGTCTGCCATGTTTTCATCCCTCTTCCTTTTGGCCGAACAGCCGTGCATGCGAATGTGTTACCAGCGAATGGGCGATTTCAGTTGCATGCAGGGCATTGCCCAGGCCGGCATCGCCAGCGTGGCTGCGGCATTGTTCGTCAAGGGTTTCGATGACGCCGCGTAGCAGCTCGATCACGTGCGCGAGGGCGAGGGGCGGGTAGATGTCGGATTTGGGGGTGAAGAACGGGGTATTGATTGGGCGGAGGGGTGGATCGGGGACGAGCTTTTTCATTGTGTAATTCCAGCTTCTAGGGAAGGAACCACCACCTGAATCTTTCTCATGGATTGAAGGCGGCAGCCGTACGCAGGTGTGAGAAAACCGGGCAGAAGCTAGCAAAGGCCCGGCCAGGCGAAGGCCCGCCTACGTACGGCCACCATGAAGGTGCTGCTAGCTTGACTGTCGGGTTCTCATGCCCGGTCGCCGGAGCGACGCGAAAACGTTATCCCTGAGGTACTTCCCCGACAACAGCGATAGTTCAGCAGCGCGCGTAGGATAATTCCTAAGCGGGTTGATTCTGAAGCATTTGGTTTCATGTTCAGAATTGTCTTACAGGGCATGGCTTTGAGGTGCCTGCCAAGGGATCGGGTCAGGGCCACCAGGTGCTTGCCGCAACATGTTCAGCGCCTACAAGATCGAGCGCCGCGCGGGCGGCGCTCGATCGCACAGGCGTTGAATAATTGCGCCGAACCACCAATCTTCGCAATCCAGCACCAATAGGCCGCCGTATAATCGGATCCAACACCGAGGATGCCCCGTATGCAAGCATTGGAAATGGACTACGGACACGGCGAAGAGGTGGCCAGCCACTGCCACGCCGAAGACCAGCTGATCTACGCCGCCAGCGGCGTCATGCGGGTCAGCAGCGAAGGCGGTAGCTGGGTGATCCCTGGCGGGCATGCGTTGTGGATGCCCGCCGGGGTCAGCCATGCCATCCGCATGGAGGGGGTGGTCTGCATGCGCACCCTGCTGCTCGATGCGCGCATCGACCGCTGCCAGGTCATCGTTGTGTCCGGCCTGCTGCACGAACTGATCCTGGCTGCATCACGCATGCTCGACCTGCGTGACGGCGAGCACGTGCGGGCACTGATCCAGCTTGAGTTGGCCACTGCCAGGCGCATCGATGCCTTTGTGCCGCAACCGCAACATGCGCGGCTGCGCGCCTGGTGCGAGCGCTTCCTGCAAGACCCGGCCCAGGACCTGACCTTGGAGCAATGCGGCGCGCAACTGAACATGAGTGCCCGCAGCGTGGCGCGGCTGTTCCAGCGCGAGGTGGGCATGTCGTATGGCGAATGGCGCGCCCGTGCCCGGGTGATGCTCAGCCAGCAGTGCCTGGCCGATGGCCAGCCGATCCTGAACGTGGCGCTGGAGCACGGCTACCAGAGCGCCAGCGCCTTTGCCGCCATGTTCAAGCGCATCCTCGGCTACGCGCCGAGCGATTGGCAAAACAGTACCGCGCGCGGGTACTGAGCCCCAGGTTGTCCCACTTGCGCGCAGGGTTGTCCCGCTTGCGGCAGCGGCGTGCGTCCCACCCTCGTTAACCTCGCATCACCACCCTTGAGCGACATGTGTGATGCCCTTACAGCCTTCATTCCCCTTCCGGGCCCGGTTTGCCGTACTCGCCATGCTCGGCGTACTGGCGGCGTGCACCCGGCAACCCGCACCTGCCGAGCCACCCGCAGCGCTGCTGGCCAACCCGCTGGCGAATGTGCCGGCCGGTGTCAGCCGGCAACCATTACCCGAACAATGGTGGGCGCTGTTCCAGGACCCGCAACTTAACCACTGGGTACAGCAAGCCCTGGCGCACAATCAGGACCTGGCCCAGGCCGAGGCCAACGTGCAGGCCATGCTGGCCGGCATCGGCGAGTTCGATGCCAGGCGTTGGCCGTCAACCTCGATGGGCGTTGCCGCCACCTATGGCAAGAGCGCCGATGACCAGACCCTGGCCGAGGCGACCTACAGCCACGCGCCGGCTCAATGGCAATTCAACCCAGGTATCGAGTTGGCCTACCAGCTGGATATCTGGGGCCAGGTGCGCGCTGCCATCGAGCGCGCCCGTGCCCAGGCCGAAGCCAGTGCTGCGGCGCTGGACCTGGTGCGCCTGCAAGTGGTCGCCCAGACCAGCCGCGCCTACATCGACCAGTGCATCTACGCGGCGCGCCTGGACGAGGCTAAGCAGTCCTTGCAAACCCTCGACCACAGCGTGCAACTGAGCGAACGCCAGCGCCAGGCCGGCGTGGCCACTGCCCTCGACAGCGAGCGCCTGCTGGGCTTACGGGAACAAGTGCGGGCGCAGCTGCCGATGCTTGCAGCCCGGCGGCAGATGGCGCTTTACGAACTTGGCATGCTCAGTGGCCAGGCCTCGCTGGCCGACACTGCGACTTGCACCACCATCCCCACGCTGTCGGCGCCGCTACCGGCCGGCGATGGCTGGCATTTGCTCGAACGCCGGCCGGATGTGCGCCAGGCCGAACGGGAACTGCAGGCTGCCACCCTGGAAACCGACATCGTCCGGGCCGACCTGTATCCGAAGGTCAGCTTCGGCGCTTCGCTGACCTCCTCGGACCATCACCTGGCCAACCTCGGCGACAGCCGCGCGGTGATGTTCGGCATTGGCCCGCTGATCCGTTGGGAGTTTCCGAATATGAAGGCCAACCGTGCGAGGGTCGGCAAAGCCGAGGCATTGCAGCAAACGCAGGTTGCCCATTACCGCGGTGCGGCGCTGAGCGCGCTCAAGGACGTGCGCCAAGCCCTTGCCCGCTATGACGGTGAGCGGCAGCGGTTGCAGGCGCTGGATGCCGCCCTGACGCACAGCCAGCGCGGTTATGCCCTGGCCCAGGGCAACTACCGCGCCGGTACCGTGGACGGGCTGGCCTTGCTCGACAGCGAGCGAGAACTGATCCGCCTGCGGGCCAGCCACGTAGAAGCCCGAGGGCGCCTGGCGCAGGCGCAGGTCAACCTGTTCCGCGCCCTGGGCGGGCGGTGGTAGCTCAGGTAACAACAAATGGGGCTGCTTAGCGGCCCCAGAAATCAAGCATGGAAACCGAACATGAATGTCGCCGTAGAACAAACCGCACCAGCCGAAACTGAACAGCGGGCCAAAGCCAGATCCCGTCGCCGCCTGGCCTACACCGCCAGCGGCAGCCTGGCAGCAATCGCCCTGCTGGCCTTCACCAGCTACTGGCTCACCACCGGCCGCTACCTGGAGACCACCGACGACGCCTACGTCCGCGCCGACTGGGTGGCCCTGAGCCCACGCGTGGCGGGCTACGTAGCCGAGGTCGAGGTGGCTGACGACCAGCCGGTGAAAGCCGGCGATGTGCTGGTGCGCCTGCAAAACCGCGACTACCGCGCCCGCCTCGACCAGGCCCGGGCTGGCGTGACCGAGGCACAGGCGGCACTGGCCGCCGCCCAGGCCAGCCAACAGGTAGCGACCGAGCGCATCGACCAGCAACAGCAAGCCATCCTGCAGGCCGAGGCCGTCGTGCGCAGCGCCACCGCCGAACAGCGTCGCAGTGAACTGGATGTCCAACGCTACCGTGGCCTGGTGCGTGACGACGCAGCGACCGTGCAGCGCCTGGAAACCGCCAGTGCCCATGCCAGCCAGGCACAAGCCGCGCTGCAAGGTGCCCAGGCCGCGCTGCGCCAGCAACGCTCACAACTGGCCATGGCCAAGGCCCAGTCAGCCCAGGCCGAGGCCAAACAGCAACAACGGGCTGCGGCCCTGGCACGCGCCCAGGCCCACCAACAGCTCACCGAGCAGGACGAGCAGGACACCGTGATCCGCGCGCCGATCACCGGCGTGGTCGGCCAGCGCCGCGTGCGCACCGGCCAGTACGTGGTGCCGGGCCAGCCGCTGCTGGCTGTGGTGCCCCTGCAGCAAGCCTATGTGGTGGCCAACTACAAGGAAACCCAACTGGCCCGCATGCGCCCCGGGCAACCGGTAGAAATACGTGTCGACAGCTTCGCCAGCCAGCCACTGCATGGCCATGTGGCCAGTTTTTCGCCAGCCTCGGGCAATGTCTTCGCCTTGCTGCCGTCGGACAACGCCACCGGCAACTTCACCAAGATCGTCCAGCGTTTCCCGGTGCGCATTCTGCTCGACAAACCGCTGGATAGCCCGCAGGTACTGCCCGGCATGTCGGTGGTGAGCACGGTCGACACCCGCCCCGCTGAGGTGGCCGATGCGCACTGAACAAACGGTCACGCTGCGCGCCTGGGTAGCGGTGCTCGGCGGCCTGCTCGGCTGCTTCATGGCCGGCATGAACGTGCATGTCACCAGCGCCGCTTTGCCGGAAATCCGCGGCTCGCTGGGTGCCAGCTTCGAGGAAGGCTCATGGATTTCCACCGCCTACCTGGTGGCGGAAATCGTGATGATTCCGCTGACGGCCTGGCTGGTGGAGGTGTTCTCGCTGCGCCGGGTGATGTGGACCGGCTCACTCATATTCCTGATAGCTTCGGTGGCCTGTTCCTGGGCGCCCAATCTGGAGGCGATGATTGCCATCCGGGTGATCCAGGGTGCTGCGGGCGCGGTGCTGATTCCCCTGTCGTTCCAGCTGATCATCACCGAACTGCCGGCCAGCAAGATGGCCATGGGCATGGCGCTGTTCAGCCTGGCCAACAGCGTGGCGCAGGCGGCCGGGCCCTCGATTGGTGGCTGGCTGACCGATGCCTATTCGTGGCGCTGGATCTTTTATCTGCAACTGTTCCCCGGCATTGCACTGCTGTTCGCCATCGCCTGGTCGATCGAGGCCAAGCCCATGAAGCTTGAGCTGCTACGCAAAGGTGACTGGCTGGGTATCGCCGCCATGGTGATCGGCCTGGGTGGCTTGCAGATCGTGCTGGAAGAAGGCGGCCGGCTGGACTGGTTCGGCTCGCCATTCATCGTTGCCATGAGCGGGGTCGCCGCCATTGCCCTGGTGGTGTTCGTGGTGACCCAGCTGTTCGGCCAGCGCGCGTTCATCAACCTGCGCTTGCTCGGGCGCTACAACTTCGGCGTCGCCAGCGTGGCCATGTTCATATTTGGCGCCGCCACGTTCGGCCTGGTATTTCTGGTGCCCAACTACCTGTCGCAGCTGCAGGGTTTCAGCGCGCACGATGTCGGCGTGGCGCTGATCGCCTATGGCGTGGTGCAGCTGCTGCTGGCGCCGTTGATGCCCCGGCTGATGGGCTGGACCAGCGCCAAGTTCATGGTCGCCAGCGGTTTTCTGATCATGGCCCTGGGCTGCTGGCTGGGGGCTAGCCTGAGCGCCGACAGTGCCGACAACGTGATCATCCCGTCCACGGTGGTGCGCGGTATTGGCCAGCCATTCATCATGGTGGCGTTGTCGGTGCTGGCGGTGGCCGGGCTGGACAAGCGTGAAGCCGGCTCGGCCTCGGCGGTGTTCTCCATGCTGCGCAACCTGGGGGGTGCCATCGGCACGGCCGGGTTGACGCAACTGGTGGCCACCCGTGAGCGCTTTCACAGTGAGCGTATTCACGAGCAGGTGACAGTGTTCGAGCCTGGCATGCAAGAGCGCATCAACCAGACAGTGCAGAGCTGGTTGCCGCACCAGCAGCAGCTGCTGGAGGGGTTGGCGGTGACCATTCGGCGGGAGGCTTACCTGATGGCTTATAGTGATGCGTTCTACCTGGCGTGCCTGGCGTTGGTCGGGTGTGCAGTATCGGCATTGCTGTTACGGTCAAAACACCAATTGTGATGCCGACACATCTCCCTGTAGGAGCAGCCTTGTGCTGCGAAGAGGCCATTACTGCCAAAGAAACGTGTTGGCCATGCCGGCCTCTTCGCAGCACAAGGCTGCTCCTACAAGGGGCATGCGCTTAGAGTGCCGCACCCGGCGCGCGGCCCGGCACCGCACGCATTTCGGCGGTGCCGAACCTGTCCCTGCCGCTGCTACACTGCCAACCGATGAATTTGCGAGACAGACCAGAGGTATGAACCCGACGCGCTACTCCACCGTGGCAAAGGACTTGATGGAAGGCATCGCCAACGGCCGCTACCCGGTGGGCAGCCTGCTGCCGACCGAGTTCGAGCTGTGCGACCTTTACGATGTGAGCCGGCACACGGTGCGCGCCGCGATCGACCAGCTGCTCAACCAGGGGCTGGTGTCACGGCGCAAGCGCGTGGGCACCCGGGTAGAAGCCAGCAGCCCGCGCGGCGGCTACTCGCAGTCGCTGGCCAGCGTGGCCGACCTGGCCCACCTGGCCGAAACCCAGCAGCGGGAAATCCAGGACGTTCGCCATTTCGTCGCCGACCTGAGCGAAGCGGCGCGGCTGGGGCTGGTACCGGGCGAGCATTACTTCTGCGTGTCGAGCATTCGCGTCGACCGCCTGCACAATGCCGCGCCGCTGTGCTGGACCGATGTGTACGCCCAGCGCGACTATGCCGAGGTCATCGAACGGGCCCGCGAGCACCCCGACCAGCTGATTGCGGGGTTGATCGAGCAGCACTATGGCCGGGCGATCGCGGTGGTCGACCAGCAGGTGCGGGCAGTGCTGCTGACCGCAGAAATGGCCCGGGCGCTGAAGGCCGAAGCGGGTTCACCGGGGTTGAAGATCATCCGCCATTACCGCGAGGAAAACGGTGATCTGATGGCGGTTTCCGAAACCGTGCACCCGGATGACCGCTTTACCCTGGTCACCCAGATGCGCCGGGATCGCTCGCCCACCTGATCCGTCCCAAAGGCGCGCGCAAATCCCTGTAGGAGCAGCCTTGTGCTGCGAAGAGGCCATTACTGCCAAAGAAATGTGTTGACCATGCCGGCCTCTTCGCAGCACAAGGCTGCTCCTACAGCGTCCCCAATTGCCTTTCGGCTTCGATCAACTGCTGCCCCCGCACCGTGGTCACCCGGTGATCGCGCGCCAGCCAGGCATAGATGGTCGGTAGCACGAACAAGGTAAACAAGGTCCCCACCAGCATCCCGCACACAATCACCACCCCCAGCCCGAAGCGGCTGTTGGCCCCGGCGCCGCTGGCGAACAGCAGTGGCAGCACGCCGAAGGTCATCGCTGCGGTGGTCATCAGCACCGGCCGCAAACGTATCTGCGCAGCACGAACAATGGCGGCAGCACGGTCGAGGTTGTCGCGCACCTGGATCTCGTTGGCGAACTCCACCATCAGGATGCCGTGCTTGCTGATCAGGCCGATCAGCGTCACCAGCCCAATCTGCGTGTAGATGTTCAACGTGGCCCAGCCCAGCGCCAGCGGCAGCAGTGCACCGCAGATCGACAGCGGCACGGTTACCAGGATGATCAGTGGGTCAACCAGGCTTTCGTACTGCGCCGCCAGCACCAGGTAGATCACCACCAGCGCAGCAAGAAACGCCCACATCAAGGCAAAGCCCTCCTGCACATACTGGCGCGATTCCGATTGCCAGTCGTGGCTGAAGCCCGGCGGCAGTTCACCGGTGAGCTGTTCGAGAAAGGCCACGGCGTTACCCATCGACACCCCTGGCGCCGGGATGGCCTGCAGGGTACTGGCGTTCTGCTGATCGAACTGCAACAGGCGGTTGGGCGCCACTTCGATTTCCAGGTGCACCACCGTGGCCAGCGGCACCAGGCTGCCATCTTCGGCGCGCACGTATTGACGGTTCAGCGCCGCAGGGCTCAGGCGCTGGTCCTGGATACTCTGAGGGATCACGTCGTAGGAACGCCCGAACAGGGCAAAGCGGTTGAGGTACTGCTCGCCCACCAGCACACCCAGCGACTCGCCAATGGCCTGCATGCTGATGCCCAGGCTAGCCGCCTTGGCCCGGTCGACGCGCACCTTGACCACCGGGTTGTTGTAGTCGAGGTCGCTGTCCACCACGGCGAACAGGCCGCTGTCGCGGGCGCGCTGCTTGAGCACCTCCATGGTCTGGTACAGCTCGGGATAATCCCTGGCGCTGCGCAGCACCATCTGCACCGGCAGTCCGCCACTGGAGCCCGGCAGCGAAGCGACCTGGAAGGCAAAGATACTGCTGCCTTCGATATCCGCCACGGCCTGCTGCAACTGCGCCTGCACCTGTGCGGCGGACCGCTCGCGCGCCTCCCAGGCGCTGAGGTTGATACCCCCGAAACTGGCGGCCGGGCCGTCGGTACCGTTGATGATCCAGGTGTCGGTGGTTTCGGCGATGGCCTTCATCACCTGGTCAAGCTTCAGCGCAAAGCGTTCCGCATATTCGAGGCTGGCATGCTGCGGCGACTTGATGGCGGTCAGCACCGCTGCCTGGTCCTCGGGCGGCGCCAGCTCGCGTTGGGGCAGCAGGTAAAGCCAGGGCAGGCTCAAACACACCAGCAGCGCCACGCCACCGCCGATCCAGCGATGTGACAAGGTGTAGGCCAGCACCCGCCCATAGGTACCCGTCAACGCAGCAAACAACCGATCCGCCCTATTGGCCATCGCGCCATGCTGCTGCCCGGATTGCAACAGTAACGAGCTCATCACCGGCGACAGGGTTAGCGCCACGATGCCGGATACGATCACCGCGCCCGCCAAAGTCAGGGCGAATTCGCGGAACAGCGTACCGGTCAGCCCGCCCATCAGCCCGATCGGCGCATACACCGCTGCCAGGGTCAGGGTCATGGCGATCACCGGCCCGGCAATTTCCCGTGCCCCGGCCAATGCTGCAGCGACCGGCGACCTGCCCTCTTCGATATGCCGGTGCACGTTCTCCACCACCACGATGGCATCGTCCACCACCAGGCCGATGGCCAGCACCATCGCCAGCAAGGTCAGCAGGTTGAGGCTGAAGCCAAACAGCAGCATCAGGCCTGCGGCACCGAGCATCGACAGCGGAATGGCGACCACCGCGATCAGCACGCTGCGCAGCGAGCCCAGGCACAGCCAGATCACCAGCACCACGATCAGCATCGCCTCCACCAGGGTGCGCAGCACCTCATGGATCGAAGCATCGATGAAGCGCGCCGTCTCGTAGGCCAGCGCCACCTTCACCCCGGGCGGCAGGGTCTGCTGGATCTGCGGCAGCAGTTGGCGAATGCCCTCGACGATCACCAGCGGGTTACCGGTCGGCGTGGGGAACAGCCCCAGGTGCACGGCCGGCTTGCCGTCCATGGTGGCGCTGGTCTGGGTGGCAGCCGCACTCAGCTCGACAGTGCCGACATCGCGCAGGCGCACCAGGTCGGTGCCATCGTTGCGGATGATCAGCTCACGGAAGTCCTCGACCCGGGACAGGTCGGTGTCCACCTGGATATCGGCCAGCACATACTGCCCACGCACCTGGCCCGGCGTCGCCTGGTAGTTGTTGGCCCTCACCGCCTGCGCCACGTCCGCTGCGGTCACCCCGCGCCCGGCCATCTGTTCGCTGTCCAGCCACAGGCGCATGGCCAGGCGCTGCCCGCCGAACGACTGCACCTTGGCCACGCCGTCGATGCCTGAGAACTGCGGTTCCACCACCCGCGACAGGTAATCGCTCAGCTCCGGTATCGACAGGCTGTCACTGGCAAAACCCACATAGGCCACGGCGGTGGAGTCGCCTGCCGACAGCTCCACCACCGGGTCGTAAGCCTTTTCCGGCAGGCGGTAGCGCACCTGGTTGACCTTGGCCATGGTCTCGGCCAGCGCCTGGGTCGAATCGCGGTTGAGCACCATGCGCAAGGTGATCAGGCTGCGCCCCTGCTGCGACGACGAGGACAGGTAGTCGATGCCCTCCACCGACGAGACCGCCTGGGTGATCGGCTGGGTCACAAAGCCCTGCATCAGCTCGGCCGAGGCGCCGGGGTACTCGGTGCTGATGGTAATGGTCGAGCTTGCCAGCAACGGGTACTGACGGATCGGCAACTTGCCCATGGCAAACAGCCCCATCAGGATGATCAGGCTGCTGACCACCAGCGCCAGCACCGGGCGGCGCACGAAGAGGTCGGTAAACTTCATGGCTGCCCCCCTCCGAGGTTGGCCTGCAAGCTGTCCTGCGCCACCGGCTCGACCGACATGCCGTCGCTCAGTTTCAACTGGCCAGACACCACCACCCGGTCACCGGGCGCCAAGCCGGACGTAACCTCCACCCGCCCCTGCCAGCGCTCACCAGTGGTTACCCGTACCCTGCTGACCCGGGTACCATGCGCCGCGTCCTGAGTGGCAACGAATACTGTCTGGCCATAGGCGGCGTAGGTGATCGCCGTTTCTGGCACAGCCAATACAGTCGACGGCTGCACAGCATCCAGGCGCACGCCAGCGTACATGCCCGGCTGCAACTGCCCGTCCGGGTTCGGCAAGGCTGCCTGCACCTGCACCAGGCGCGCCTTGCTGACCACCGGATCGACCGCCACCACCCGGGCCTGGAAGCCTCGCCCGCGCACGGCGTCCACCGTCAGTGCCAGCACTTGCCCGGCATGCACTTCGGGGGCGGCCTGCTCGCCCAAGGCGAAATTCACATGCAACTGGCTGATGTCGGCCAGGCTGACGATGGCCTCGCCGGCGCCCAGATACTGGCCCTGATGCACCCGGCGAATACCCAACTTGCCGGCAAACGGTGCGCGAATGGCCTTCTGCGCAATCAGCGCCTCGACATGCTGCAGCTCACCGCTGGCCACGTCCACGGCGGTGGCGGCGTTGTCCAGCAGCTCTTGCGAAACGGCATTCATCGCCCGCAGCTTGCGGCTGCGCTGCAGCACCACTTGCGCGTTACGCAATTTCGCTCGCAACTGCACCCGCTGGGCCTGCTCCGGCGCGTCGTTGAGCTGCACCAGCAATTGCCCGGCAGTGACCGCCTGCCCCGACTCGAAGGCGATGCGGGTAATGCGTCCCGCCGTCTCGGCCGCCACCTGTACCTGGTTGACCGCCTCCAGCTCCCCCGAAGCAAAGTTCTGCCGCGCCAGCTGCACCTGCTCGGCCGTGGCCAGCGCCACCTTGGTCGCCGGCCACGCCGCCGCAGCGAGCGGCGCCGACCCGCTACCCACCAACGCATAGGCAGCGGCCAGCACACCGGCAACAGCGCCGGCCCAGGCCAGTAACGTCCTTTTGTTCATGCACAGCTCCGATCAGAGGGAAAGCGGTTGCGGGGAAGATCGGGCAGGACTATAAGAGCTCAACTTAACTTGAGGTCAACAGGCATGGCAGCGGACAACACGCGGATGCTCACAGTGGGTGAAGTGGCCAGACGCAGCGGCGTGGCGGTGTCTGCGCTGCACTTCTACGAGACCAAGGGGCTGATCGCCAGCGTCCGCACGGCAGGCAACCAGCGGCGCTATCCCTCGCTGGTGCTGCGTACACTGGCGATCATCAAGGTGGCGCAGCGCACGGGTATTCCGCTGGAGGAAATCAAGCAGGCGTTCAGCCGCTATGCGCCCAACAGCAAGCTTACGGCGGCGCAATGGGGCGAGATGTCCACCGCCTGGCGCGAAGACCTGAACGCCCGCATCCGCACGCTGCAGGCACTGCGCGACAGCCTGGACAACTGCATTGGTTGCGGTTGCCTGTCACTGGAGGACTGCCCGCTGCGCAACCCCGAGGATGTGCTGGGCAAGGAAGGTACCGGGGCGCGGATCCTCGAGAACAAAGCCCGCTAGCCTCGCGCTCTCGAGCCATGTGCAACCCTTCGCAAAAGCGCGTGGCCTGCAGGTTGCAAGCAGACGCTTGGAACCATTGCGGCCCTTCACCGCCCTAACCCTGTGCTGTTAACCCAAAGCCGATCACAGGAAGGAACTAAGCCATCATGAAACGTGAACAGATCGAAGGTGTTGCAGAGAACCTCGCAGGCAAGGCACAAAGCGCTGTAGGCCGTCTGGTCGAAGACCCGGTGCTGGAAGCCGAAGGCGATGCGCGTCAGGCCGCAGGCCAGGTGACCAAGACCTACGGCGACACCCTGGATACGGTGTCTTCGTTCGTCAAGGAAAAGCCCTTCGCCGCACTGGCCATCACCGCCGCCGTCACACTGGTGGTTTCTCGCCTGCTGCGCCGCTGAACCACGGCGCCTCAGGCGGCTCAGGGCCGGAGATATCGTCCGGCCTGTGCCATCACCAGATGGCAATATCGTAGGTCAGGTACAGGCGATTGCTGTCTCGGCCGCGGGCGAAATCTGATCGATACACATAGTTTCGCAGCTTCACGCCCAGCCCTTTCAGCGGTCCGCCCTGCACCACGTAGGCAATCTCGGCGTCACGCTCCCACTCCTTGATGCCCTCGCCAGCTGAACGGCCATTGTCCCCACTCAGGTACCGCGTCATGAAGGTCAGCCCCGGTACCCCGGCCGCAGCGAAGTTGTAGCCGTAGCTGGCCATCCATGTTTTCTCTTCCTCCTCGATGAATTTGCCGATGCCGACGTTGCTGAACGAATACACGGTCGCACCGCTGATGTACGGCAAGCCGGCTTCGCCATCGAGCACCTGGTAACCGGCACCCACAGAATGACCGGAATGCGCATACGCCACCTGGCCGCTGAACATGTGGTTGTCGATGCCGCCGCCGTAGGCCGCCCCGCTGTCGCGGCTTTTGAAGTAGCGCAGGTCGGTGGTCAGTACCCCGCCGGCCAACGGCAGGTCATGGACCAGCCCGGCAAAATCCTGGCGATAGAAGTTCGCCAGCTGGCCATGGTAGACACTCAGGCGCAATTGTTTGCTCACGGCATAATCGGCACCTGCAAAGCTGAAGTCACCCGATTTGCCGCCCCCATATCCGTCCAGATAGATACCGGTGCTGTCGGACGAGTCACGCTGCTTGAAGCGGTCCAGGTGCCCCGCCGTCAGGGCCAGCCCATCGATATCCGTGCTGGTCAGCTGCGTGCCCTGGTACGTCTGCGGCAACAGCCGTGCATCGTTGTAGACCAGCACGGGTGTCTTTGGCAGCAAGGTACCGTGCTTGACCACAGTCTGGCCCAGGCGTGCCTTGGCCGTGGCCCCAGCACTGGCAAACTCCTGCGCTGCACGGCCATCGTCGTGCACCGGCAGAAGCCCCGTGCCACTGCGCCCACGACCGGAATCGAGGCGCAAGCCTAGCAGCCCCAGCGCATCGAGCCCCACGCCCACCGTACCTTCGGTAAACCCTGACTGGTAGTCAAGCAGAAAGCCTTGCGCCCATTCCACCCGTTCGCTTTTGGCGGTGGCGGCAGCGCGGGCGCTCAGACCGTGCTCGTCACGGAAATTCTCGTTGAAATACACATTGCGCAACTGCAGCTTGAGCTTGCTGTCGTCGACAAAACCGGAAGCGCCGGCAACAGGCAGCCAGCCGCAAAGCAGGCCACAGGTGGCCCCACGGAACACAGCTTGGGACATGATCTGTACTCTATTGTTATTTTCTGAGTGAGCGGGAGCCCGGGCGCTTGGCAACGCCCGGTAATGCTTAGACGAAGAAGGACAAGGCGCCCGTTAACAACGCCAGTGCTGTGATCACCAACGAGGTGAGCACGGCCCATTTCACGGTGGCCTTCTGGAAGTCACCGATATCGCGGTCGACCATGCCCACCAGCAACAAGGTGGAAGCCACCAGAGGGCTCATCAGGTGCACAGGCTGCCCCAGCACCGAGGCGCGGGCAATTTCCACCGGGTCGATGCCGTACGCGGCAGCGGCGTTTGCCAGGATCGGCACAACGCCGAAGTAGTACGCGTCGTTGGACAGCACGAAGGTAAGCGGCATGCTGGTCAGCGCCACCACCAGCGGGAACCAGTGGCTCCAGCTTTCCGGAATCCAGTCCACCAGGGTCTGCGCCAACGCATCGACCATCTTGGTACCCGAGAAAATACCGGCGAATATGCCTGCGGCGAACACCAGCAGCACCACGGTCATGGCGTTGCCTGAATGGGCGAGGATGCGCTCTTTCTGCACGTCCAACTGCGGATAGTTGATCATCAGTGCCGCGACGAAACCGATCATGAACAGGATGGCCGCATGCATCAGCCCCAGCACCAGCGCAGTCATGACGACAATCACCAGCACCAGGTTCACATAGGCAAGGCGCGGGCGCTTGTGCGGGCTGTCACCGAGGATTTCCTTGATGTAGCAGTTGCCCCCTCCGGACTCCAGCGCAATATTGCCGATACGCCGGCGCTCGGTGCGGCCAAGCAGGTAGGCAGTGAACACTACCCACAATGCCCCGCCGATGACGGTGGGCAACATCGGAATGAAGTATTCGGTCGCATCCAGCCCGAGGGCGGCAATGGCGCGGGTGGCGGGGCCGCCCCAAGGGCTCATGCCACTCATGATACTCAACGACAGCATCGACACGGTGGCCAGGATCATCGGGTTCATGCCGATACGCTTGTACAGCGGCAGCATGGCGGCGCAGGTAATCATGTAGGTCGTGGTGCCATCACCGTCCAGCGCCACCAGCAGCGACAGCAGTGCGGTGCCGATGGCGATCTTGACCGGGTCGCCGTTTACCCGCTTGAGGATCTTGCGGATCAGCGGGTCGAACAGGCCAGCGTCGATCATCAAGCCGAAGAACAAGATGGCAAACAACAGAAGCGCGGCAGACGGTGCGACCATTTTCAGCCCATCGAGCATCATCTTGCCCAGGTCTGGCGCGAAGCCGCCCACCAGGGCGAAAACAATCGGAACGACGGTCAGTGCAACGATTGGGGACAGGCGTTTACTCATGATCAGGTAGGTGAACGTCACCACCATGATCAGGCCCAAGAGTGCGAGCATGGTTTGTTCTCTTGTTTTTATAGTCTATGTGGCCACCTGCAGCGCAGACAGCCCCCAACCCCACCCGGCAGTGCCTGGTGGGGGCCTTGTCAAAAGCGTGAAGGGGTCGGTGTTCAGCCGTGGCGGCGCGGTTCGGCGACCCAGTCGGCAGGTTCAACCACGGTGCTGGCCACCGGCTCGCCGTTCAGGCGGCTATGAAGCGTCTGGCGGTCACAGGCATTTTCCGACAGCGAAACCACCACCGTAGCCACTGCGTTGCTGGCAAGACTCGTCAGTGCACGGGCTTCCGACATGAAGCGATCGACGCCGATCAGCAGGGCCAGGCCGGCCAGGGGAATGTCGTGGATAACGGTAAGGGTCGAGGCCAAGGCCACGAAACCGCTGCCGGTGACACCTGCCGCGCCTTTGGAAGACAACAGCATGATGGCCAGCATGGTCACCACCTGGCCCAGGCTCAGGTCGATGTTGCAGGCCTGTGCGATGAAAACGGCTGCCAATGACAGGTAGATGGCAGTACCGTCAAGATTGAAAGAATAGCCGGTGGGCAGCACCAGGCCGACCACGCCTTTCTTGCACCCAAGCTTCTCGAGCTTCTCGAGCATGCGCGGCAACACAGGCTCGGTGGAGGACGTGCCAAGCACCACCAGGAACTCTTCGCGGAAATAGCGCAGAAGCTTCCACAGGCTGAAGCCATGGGCCCGGCAGATACCACCGAGCACCACCAGAACGAAGAATGCGCAGGCGATGTACAACGTCCCCACCAGCTTGGCCAGCGCGCCGAGGGAAGTAATACCGTACTGGCCTACGGTGAATGCCAGTGCGCCGAAAGCGCCGATCGGGGCAAAGCGCATCAGGTAGCCGAAGATGCGGAACACCATGGTCGAAGCCGATTCCAGCACATCCAGTACCGGCTTGCCCTTTTCGCCCATCGACGACAGCGCGAAACCGCTGAGCACGGCGATGAACAGTACCGGCAAGACCTCTCCCTTGTTGAAGGCACCGACGAAGGTGTCCGGGATGATGTGCATGAAGAAGTCCACCACGCTCAGCTTGGCGGCCGAGGCGGTGTACTGGCTCAGGCCCGCAGTACTCAGGGTGGCAGGGTCGATGTTCATGCCACTCCCTGGCTTGAACAGGTATACCGCCGCCAGTCCGATCACCAGGCTCACCACCGTCAGGCCCAGGAACAGCAGCAACGTCTTGCTCATCAGGCGCCCCAGCGAACGCTTGTCGGTCATCCCCGCGATGCCGGTGACGATGGTGCAGAACACCACCGGCGCAATCATCATCTTGACCAGCTTGATAAACGCATCACCCAGCGGCTTGAGGGCCACGGCCTGTTGCGCCCAGAAGTGGCCGACTACCACGCCCAGCAGTACGGCGCAGAGGATCTGGAAATACAGCGATTTGGCGAGTTTCATGGGGCATCACCATTGTTGAAATTGTGCGGATGCGCTTGTTACGAATGTGCGGATCTGGATCGACGCCTCGGGCTACCCGGCCAACCTGCGGAATGTAGGGGCGTAGACGAACCCTGAGAAGAGCCGCCGGGCGGTTCGTACTACCGAGGCCTGGATCGTCTGGCCATCGGCACCGCTGCGCGTCAGGGCGATATCGATGCCGCCACTGGGGTGCTCGAGGCGGACTTCGGTCAGCTGCTGCGCGTCTTCGCCCAGCAGATCGGCAATCACCGTGCCGGGGCTGACGCAGGCAGTCGCCAGCCCCACTGCGCCAGTGATCGCCAGGGCGCGATGGCAGTTGTGCGGCATGAAATAGCGAACCTGCAGCGTGCCGTCATAGCGAGGCTTGGACACCAGCACTGGCTTGGGGATGACCATGCCACTGACATCGCCCAGGCCCATGGCCTTGCCGGCCTTCAAGCGCAATGCTTCGAGGCGTTCGAGCAGTTCGCTGTTGGCGTCCAGCTGGGCCGGGGTTTCCGAGCCGGTGACACCCAGCTGGCTGGCCTCCACCACCATCATCGGCATGGCCATATCGATGCAGGTCACCGGGACACCATCGATCAGGTCCTTGGCCTGGCCGGTAGGAAACAGCTTGCCAGTCTTGCTGCCGACTGCGTCCAGGAAAGTGAGGTGCACCGGGGCGGCAGTGCCGGGTACGCCGTCGATGGCGGTACGGCCTTCGTAGCGCACAATACCGCCTGGGGTTTCTACCAGCGAATTGACGAAGGTACCGGTGTTCAGGTTGCGAATACGGACCAGGGTCTTCCCTTCCTTGCCTTTGACCAACCCCTGTTCGATGGCGAACGGGCCAACGGCACACAGCATGTTGCCGCAGTTGGGGGCAGTATCGACCCGCCGCTGTGCAACCATCACCTGCACGAACAGGTAGTCGACGTCGGCGTCGGCGTGCAAAGACGGGCTGATGATCGCCACCTTGCTGGTCTGCGGGCTGCCGCCACCAATGCCGTCGATTTCAAGCTCGTGGCCGGAGCCCATCAGGTTGATCAGCAACTCGTCACGTTCGACTACATTGGCAGGCAGGTCCCAGGCGTGGAAGAACGGCCCTTTAGAGGTACCACCGCGCATGAGTACGCAAGGAATTCGCTGCATGATTTTGCACCCTTGTTGATCAATGGACATCATTGATGCTGTGAGCAAAAGAGTGACAGGCATGGATAAATCAATCCAATGCAAATATCGTAGTCATTATTGCGATTCAAACATTAATCATGCACGGCGACAGTAGCGGGCTTTCTTATGGAATATGAGCTGCAAGACATCAGATCTTTCGTGAAAATCGCCGAACTCGGTAGTTTCCACGAGGCCGCCGAGGCGCTTCACCTGTCCCAGCCGGCATTGAGTCGGCGGATCAAGAAGCTTGAGGAAGGCCTGGGCACCTCGCTACTGGAGCGCACCACCCGCCGGGTCAGCCTGACCAGCGTGGGGCGCGACTTCCTGCCCAAGGCCAGGCGCCTGCTGGATGATTTTGAAGACTCCATCCTCAGCATCCGCGAGCTGGCCGAGCGCCAGACCGGCCAGGTCACCCTCGCCTGCATCCCCACCGCAGCGTTCTACTTCCTGCCGTCGGTGATCCGCGATTACAACGAGCAGTACCCGAAAATCCGCATTCGCCTGCTGGACCTTAGTGCCAACGACGGGCTCGAAGCCGTGTTGCGCGGCGAGGCCGACTTCGGCATCAACATGATGAGCGGCCAGCACCCGGACATCGAGTTTGTCACGCTGGTGCAAGAGCACTTTGTACTGGCCTGCAGGCGCGACCACCCACTGGCAAACCGGGCCTCCGTTACCTGGACAGAGCTGGCGGATTACCGCCTGATCGGCGTCGGCCGCCTGAGCGGCAACCGCATGCTGCTGGACCATGCGTTGTCCGGGCTCAACCTGCGGCCCAAATGGTTCTACGAAGTGCAACACCTGTCGACGTCGCTGGGCATGGTCGAGGCCGGGCTGGGCGTGTCGGCCATGCCCAGCCTGGCCATGCCCAACGCTGATCACCCAACGCTGGTGAGCGTGCCGTTGATCGAGCCGCAAGTCACACGCACCCTGGGGCTGGTGTACCGGCGCGGCGCGTCGTTGTCGCCTGCGGCGGAGAAGTTCGTTTCGATCCTGCTGCAGCAGTGGCCCAACCGTTGAGTCGCCGCTGCGCAGGCAGGCGAGGTCAGGCGTCCTTGCCGAGTACCAGGTGGTCAAAATGCTCGATGTGCTCATCCAGGTTGTCTTCGAGCATCATCCGGTACTGCTCGCAGAAGTACTTCAGAATCTCCTCCCGGGCTGCCGCCAGTTCCGCGCCGCTCTTGAAGCTGCGGGCGCTCATCCAGGCGCTGAAACGCGTTGCGCCGAAGGTCAGCGAGGCACTCACCTTGCCCAGGTCTTCGAATTTTTCAATCTGCTGGTTGGCCAGGTCGATGTGCGCATCGGCGCGGTCATAAAAGGCCTGATCGGTAGCTTGGGTCATTGCGGTTCACCTTGTAACGGAAGCCCAAGCCTTGCATGGCGGCGCGCATACGTGCAAGGCTGAAAAAGGATCACCCATAACGAAAAGGAAGCAAAGCACCTTATGCTTGGAATCACACGTATCCATCGCTATTTGCGCCCACTGCCTGCAAAACCGACTGCAGCCAGTGGGCGTGACCTCAAGGCCAAACCAGCCGCCCGCCTCGCCTCAAAGGTTGCAAACCTGCTCTGCACTCCCCGCTCCGCCCCACCTTACTTCTGCGTTACCCCTGAGCGCCCCCCTGTCGACCGTGTGCCCCCGACCTGACTGCCACCGCTGCAGCTCACACACCGAATTCGCCTGTTACAGGCGGGATGTCTGACGCAACAACAAGGGGCAACACCCAATGCTTTTCTTTCACGGTAAACGCATTTTCAGCGCCATCTTCGATATGGATGGCACCCTCTTCGACACCGAGCGCCTGCGCTTCAAGACACTGAAACAAGCCTCTCTGGAGATCTTCGGCACAGCGCTGAGCGAGGACACATTGATAGGCTCGCTTGGCCTGAGCGCGACCAAGGCCGAAGCCCTTGCCAAGGCACATAACGGTGAAGACTTCCCCTACGCCGAGATCCGCAAACGTGCGGATGAACTTGAGCTGGAGTACGTGCGCAATCACGGCGTACCCATCAAGGCCGGCTTGCTGGAAGTGCTGGAGCGCCTGCGCAAGTCGGGCTTGACCATGGCAGTGGCCACCTCCAGCCGCCGTGCCATTGCCGAGGAATACCTGATCAATGCCAATGTGCTGAAGTATTTCGACATCACTGTCTGTGGCGATGAAGTAAGCCAGGGCAAACCCCACCCCGAGATTTTCCTGAAAGCCGCCCGCGCGCTCAATTGCGAACCCGATCAGTGCTTCATGGTCGAGGATTCAGAGAACGGCATGCTGTCGGCCATCCGTGCCGAAGGCCAGGCGATCCTGATCGAAGACATCAAGCCGCCCGCTGCCGAGATCAAGGCTGGCGCGCTCAAAGCCTACCGCAGCATGCATGAGTTTCTCGCCGACCTTAGCGGGTGCGTACCTGACTTGGGCATGCCGGCATTGAGCGAGCCATTCCCGGCTTCGTTGAACCAGTTCAGCGTGGGCATTCATGGCTTCGGCGCCATCGGCGGTGGTTACCTGACACAGGTGTTTTCCCATTGGGATGGCTACACCCGGCCCCGTGAAATCATCGCCGCGACCCGCTCGCGCATGCTGCGCGAAAGCGTCAATGCCTTCGGCCGTTACAGCGTGCGCTACGGGGCCACTTCGTTCGACCAGACCCTCGACAATGTGCGCATGATCGACCTGGACGATGACGACGCAGTCATCGGCATGTACACCACGGCCGAAATTATCGGCCTGAGCCTGCCCGAGCAGGCCATCCGCAACCAGGCGAAGGTGATTGCCAAGGGGCTGCTGCAACGTTTCGAACGACGTGGCCGTGAGCTGACGTTGCTGATCGTGCTGAACAAGGTGGGCGGCGCCGCGTTTGTGCGCCGCCATGTGCAGGCAGAGCTGGCATTGCTGTGTCCGCCGGCAATTGGCAAGCAGGTGCTGGAAAAGACCCATTTCGCCGAAACAGTCGTCAGCCGCATCGTCTCCAAGCTCAGCAACGACGCACTGGTGCGTCAACTGCGCATCAAGTCGCAGATGTTCCAGAACAGCCTGGAAGACGAACCGGCAGTCGCCACCAAGGCATCGACGCCCGTGCCTGAATACGAGCGACTGATCGGGCGCTTCAGGCCTTTTGCCCAGCCCAGCAGTGCGATGAGCCAGCTGCACCTGATCCTGTTCAACAGCGAACCCGACATGCCGCTGTATGTAGAGCACGGCAGCGAGCTGCTCGAACGCCTGCGCCAGGTGAAGACGGTGCCTGACATCACCCAGATCCAGGTCATCAAGAACCGCCTGTGGAACGGCCCACATGCCATCGTTGCCTGGTACGCGAGCCTGCTGGGCCATGACTCGGTGGGCCAGGGTATGGGCGACGCGCGTGTCAGCGAACTGGCCGAACGGCTGATTCGCCAGGAAGTCGGGCCGGCACTGGTGGCGGAGTACCCGCACATGGCAGAAGTGGTCAGCCGTTTTGCCGATACCTTCCTGGAGCGCTGTGCAACTTCGTTCAAAGACCCTTGTGCCCGGGTGGGGCGCGACCCGTTGCGCAAGCTTCAGCGCAACGAACGCATCCTCAGCAGCATCGACCTTGCACGCAAGCATGGTATTGAAACCCCGTCGCTGGCGTTTGGCGCGGCACTGGCCATTCACCATGCCCTGCACTGCAAAGACGACAAGGCGCTGGAAGCACAGGCCATCAGGCGGGTTTACAGGGAAAACGACGCCAGTGTGGAGGCCGTGCTTACTCATGAAGTTGATTGCAACGGCAAGCGTTTTCCAGGGCTGGACCCGATCAGGGACACGCAGCTGATCACTGCCATTTCAGATGCTTTCCGGCAGTACCCGCCAAGGGATGTGGCAAGCAGGCTGGGCGACCTTTGCATAGGCGCATGAGGTACTGCATTAGCCTGAAGCCTGCGCGGTGAATGGCACCGGCTCCGCCGGTGTTCGCGGCTAAAGCCGCGCCCACAGTGATCGCGCCAGCTTTCAAGTGTTGTGCAAGACAGTTGTCCCCACAGGTACTGCCTGAAGCCTGCGCGACTACCCGCGAAGGATTTGCTATCAGAACGTACCACGCATGCCTGCCGGCCTTCACCGTGGGAATGACACAACGCTTGCAAATGACACAAGGTGTCATTAATATCGCCATGTGTCCTGGCAGCGCCACTACGACGATCAGCCAGTACCCGCCCTTTTCCACGCAGGTACCGCCCATGACGACCACCATGCACACCCCCAAGGACCAGTTGGTCAAACTCGCCCAGCAGCAGATGCTGACGGCCCTGGCCGACAACACCTACACGGCCCGGCAAAAACTTGCCCTTACCTGCCGCATCCTGTTCGACGGCGGCCACGACTCTGGCCTTGCCGGGCAGATCACCGCACGTGCGCAGGAGCCTGGCACCTACTACACCCAGCAACTGGGCCTGGGCTTCGATGAAATCGCCGCCTCCAACCTGCTGGTGGTGGACGAAGACCTCACCGTGCTGCAAGGCCGCGGCATGGCCAACCCGGCCAACCGTTTCCACAGCTGGCTGTACCGCGCCCGCCCCGATGTCAACTGCATCATCCACACCCACCCGCTGCACAGCGCCGCCCTGTCGATGCTGGAGGTGCCGCTGGCCATCTCGCACATGGACCTGTGCCCGCTATTTGACGATTGCGCATTCCTCAAGGAATGGCCAGGGGTGCCGGTGGGCAACGAGGAAGGTGAAATCATCGCGAAGGCGATCGGTGACAAGCGTGCGATCCTGCTTTCGCACCACGGCCTGTTGATTGCCGGTGGCTCGATCGAGGAAGCCTGCGTACTTGCCCTGCTGTTCGAGCGCGCAGCAAAGATGCAACTGCTGGCCATGGGCGCCGGTGACATCCGCCCCATCCCCGAAGCACTGGGCAAAGAAGCCCACGACTGGATCTCCACCCCCAAACGTCACGGCGCCGCGTTCAGCTACTACGCACGCCGGGCCTTGCGTGCCCACGGCGACTGCCTGGGCTGATCGAAGCTGTACTCTTTCCTCAACAACGGCAGAGGTGCCTGGTCATGTCTACACCTGTAATTCGCGGCGTTATCGGTTACACCATCACTCCCTTCACGGCTGACGGCACGCTCGACCTGGATGCCCTGGGCACGTCCATCGATAGCCTGATCGCAAACGGCGTGCACGCCATCGCACCGCTGGGCAGCACCGGCGAAGGGGCCTACCTGTCCGACAGCGAATGGGAAACCGTGGTGCGCTTCAGCCAGGCACGCATTGCCGGGCGCGTGCCCAGTGTGGTCAGCGTTTCCGACCTGACCACCGCCCGTACAGTGCAGCGCGCGCGCCTGGCGCAGGCCTGCGGCGCCACGGCAGTGATGGTGCTGCCCATTTCCTACTGGAAGCTCACCGAAGCCGAAGTGATCGCCCACTACAAGGCCGTCGGCGCGGCCATCGACATCCCGATCATGCTCTACAACAACCCAGGCACCAGCGGCACTGACCTGTCGGTTGAACTGATCCTGCGCATCCTCGGCGAGGTGCCCAGTGTGACCATGGTCAAGGAAAGCACTGGTGACATTCAGCGCATGCACCGCCTGTACAAGGCCACCGATGGCCAGGTGGCGTTCTACAACGGCTGCAACCCGCTGACCCTGGAAGCGCTGGTGGCCGGCGCCACAGGCTGGTGCACCGCCGCACCCAACCTGATCCCGGCACTGAACCTGGCGCTGTGGGATGCCGTGCAGCAAGGCGACCTGGCCGAAGCCCGCGCGCTGTTCTACCGCCAGTACGAGCTGCTGGAGTACATCACCCGCCGCGGCCTGCCCACCACCATCAAGGCCGGCCTGAAAATGCTCGGCCAGGATGTCGGCGCCCCACGCCTGCCCCTGCAGCCGCTGGATGCCCAGGGCAGCACTTACCTAAAAGGTCTGCTGGCCGAACTGGCCAATTAACCGTGAAACCCGCCCGGCGGCATAACGCTGCCGGGCATCGTTTTTTCAGGATCAGCCTGGTGCTGCGCCTGTACCTGACTTTTGACCAGAGGCAACCATGGACGCGCCTGCACACACACCTTCAACGCCATTACGGCTGACAGACATCCTCCACCCCGTGGTGGCGGGGCTCGTTTCAGTCATCGTCAACTATGGCGGCACCTTCATCCTGGTGTTCCAGGCCGCCAAGGTTGCCGGGCTGAGCCCGGAGCTGACTTCATCCTGGGTCTGGGCCGTGTCGATCGGTGTCGGCCTCAGCGGCCTGGTGCTGTCCTGGTACAGCCGCGAACCGGTGATCACCGCCTGGTCCACGCCGGCAGCCGCATTTTTGGTCACGGCCCTGGCCACCGTGCCTTACAGCGAAGCCATCGGTGCCTACTTGTTGTCGGCCGCCGGCTTCGTGGTGCTAGGGCTGACCGGGTGCTTCGAGCGCCTGGTGCGGGTCATCCCCGGAGGCGTTGCGGCAGGATTGCTGGCGGGTATCCTGCTGCAGTTCGGCATCGGTGCCTTTGCCGGCCTGTCGGTCGACCCGGCCCTGGCAGGGCTGCTGATTGTGGCCTACGTGGCCTTCAAACGCTTCACCGCCCGCTACGCCGTGGTGGGCATTCTGATACTGGGGCTGGGCTACCTGCTGCTGCAGGGGCAAGCAGGCCTGGCGACGCTGCGCCTGGAGTTCGCCGCACCGGTGTTCACGGCGCCCACCTTCTCCCTCAACGCTGCCCTCAGCGTGGCCCTGCCCTTGTTCCTGATCACCCTCACCGGCCAGTACATGCCCGGCATGCTGGTGCTGCGCAACGACGGCTTCAAGACCAGCGCCAACCCGATTGTCGCGGTCACCGGCCTGGGCTCGTTGCTGATGGCGCCATTCGGCTCACACGCCTTCAACATCGCCGCCATCACCGCGGCCATCTGCACCGGCAAGGAAGCCCATGAAGACCCGGGCAAGCGCTGGGTGGCGGGGATTGCTGCCGGTGCCTGCTACATCCTCGTGGGGGTGTTCGGGGTCACCCTGGCGAGTGTATTCATGGCCCTGCCGGGTACCTTCATCACCACCCTGGCCGGCCTGGCCCTGCTGGGCACCATCGGAGGCAGCCTGGCCAGTGCAATGGCCGATGCCCGCTCGCGCGAAGCCGCACTGATCACCTTCCTGGCGGCGGCGGCCAACATCAGCCTGTTCGGCATTGGCGGAGCCTTCTGGGGGCTGGTCATTGGCCTGCTGGCCTATGCCGTGCTGAACGGGCGCCTGCCTCGCGTCAACCGCTCACCCCGGTAAAATCTTGCCCCCCCTACCCTGCGCCATGTGCCCACGCCGTTCGACAGGTATCGACATGCCCCACGCTGGCCCCAAGCTACTTACACAGATTGCTGCCGTGCACTTCGTCAGCCATGTGCACATCATGCTGATCCCGGCATTGCTGCCCGTCCTCCCCGGCCTGCTGGGCGTGGGGTTTGTCGAGCTTGGCGTGGCCTTGGCGGTGTTCAACATCGTCTCTGCCCTGGTGCAGGCACCGCTGGGCTATGCCGTCGACCACTACGGCGCGCGCAAGGTGCTCAAGGCAGGGTTGTTGCTGGGCAGCCTCAGTTTCCTGCTGCTGGCGGTCAGCCCCGGCTATGCGGTGTTGCTGGTAACGATGGCCATGGCGGGCCTCGCCAATGGCGTTTACCACCCTGCCGATTACGCGTTGCTGGCCAACGGCATCGAGCAAGGCCGCCTGGGGCGCTCGTTTTCGATCCATACGTTCGCCGGTTTCCTCGGTTCGGCGGTAACGCCAGCGGTGTTTCTCGGCATTGCCGCCGCGTTCGGTACACAGGCAGCCTTGGCAGCGGGTGCAGTGGTGGGTGTTGCCGCTCTGCTGCTGATCTCGGTGCCAGGCAGCGGTGTCTATCAGGTATCCGGGCATGGCCGCACAAGTGGCGCTGGGGCTGCCGCTGCGCCGGGCCGCGTGCGCTTGCTCACGCCGATGATCGGCGTGTTGACGGTGCTGTTCATCCTGCTGAACCTGAGTACCAGTGCCATCGAGAAGTTCTCCGTAGCCGCCCTGGTCCAGGGCCAAGGCCTGACCCTGGCCTGGGCGAACACGGCGCTCACGGCTTTTCTGCTGTGCAGTGCAGTGGGCGTTTTGTGCGGCGGGGCCTTGGCTGACCGCACCCGCCGCCATGGCCTGGTGGCCGCCATGGCCTTTGCCCTGGCGGCGGCGCTGACGACGCTGGTGGCGCTGGGGCTGGTGCAGGGCTGGGCATTGGTGGTGGTGCTCGGGGCCATCGGCTTGCTGACCGGGGTCATCGCACCATCGCGGGACATGCTGGTCAAGGCAGCAGCACCACGTGGTGCCGAGGGCAAAACCTTCGGGCTGGTCTCGACCGGCTTCAATATCGGCGGCGCCATCGGGCCGGTTGCGTTCGGCTGGATGCTCGACCAGCGCCTGCCTGAGGGCATCTTCATCGCTTCGGTGGTGTTCATGCTGCTGACCGTGCTGCTGACCCTGGCGCAGGAGGCATATTTCGCCAGTAAGCGTCGCCAGCTGGCTTAGACCCTAGGGCTGCTTTGCAGCCCATTCGCCGGCAAGCCAGCTCCCACAGGACTCCACACTTCTTGAGTGCGGCGCGATCCGTGTGGGAGCCGGCTTGCCGGCGATGAGGCCGGTTCAGGTTGATAAAGCTACCGGTTCGGATGCACCACTCGACCGCCTGCCGCTGGCCGATTGATGAACAGCACATCCAGCACACTGTTACGCAACCCCTTCAGCGCATTCCAGTTCGCCGAGGCGTGCACATACCTGTCACGCAACAACCGCTGCTCATCCTCGGTCAGCCGCAGCTGCTCACATTCACCCAGGGCAAACGCATGCAACTTGCGGCTGATCTCCAGCAATTCAAACGGCAACCCATGCTCAGCCTGCCCGCCCAACGGCCCAAACGGCACCCCCGCACGCACCGCCAGCGCGCGCATGACACTCAGGTAAACCCGTGAAAGCTGCCCCGCCACCTCCCGCTCCCGGTACACCGCCGCATACACCTGCTTTTGCGCCTCATCCGGCCGCCCACCGGCAATCGCTTCTTCCCAGGTAATCACCCGCGCGCCAAGGCCGCCAAACGCCGACGCCACCAAGGCGCTGACTGTGCTGTACACGCGGGTCTGTTCAGCGCGGATGCGCAGCGGCACACGCTGTGACTGCGGTTTGCACAGCAGTACCTGCTCTTGCGTACTGTTCGGGTAACCACCACCAATATTCGAATGCACACCCGGCAACACGATGTCGTGACCACTGCTCACCAATGGGAAGTTGTGCCGCTGCTCATCCCCGGCCACCAATTGCACCACGTGCCGGGCAATACCCTCACCCAGGCCCAGGCGCAAGCCGCCATGGCGGTCGTCGGCAGGGTCGAAATCGCCCTGCAACGGCGCAACGATCGCCGCCACGGTGTCGAACAGGCCTATGAAATTGATCGTGATGCCGCAAGCGACGGCCAGCACCCGGCCCCCGTCAGCGTGCAGCAGATTCGCCAAGTGACGCACCGCCGCGGCACCGCGGCTGAAGCCGAACAGGTCGAACTCGACCCCCTCGAGTCTTGCGAGCGGATGGGCGTGCGCCCAATCCAGCAGCTGGCCGGCGATACCCTCCAATGCCTCGGTGACTCGCGCTTCGACGCCGGTGCGCCCGCGCCCGGTGGCCGAGGCATACGCATGATCCTCAGCGCCCTCCAAGGTGCCCACCCCCTCGACATAACGGCTGAGAAACGCCATGGCGCCGTCGCCGCTCTGCCCCTCTGCCGGATAAAGCGCGTGCAACAGGGCCACATTGCTCAAGGCGTTGGTGTAACTGGCGCCCTTGCCGCCGTTCGACTCTGTGGGCATCACATTGTGCTGGTTATTACCGGTGCCATCGAAAAACACGCCAAATCTCAAGATCATCGTTGTGCGCCTGCTTGCGTCAAAAACACAAGCAGGCGCCAGGGCGCCGACGCTGAACATCAGCCTATGGCCAGCCATTTGCAGGACAATTCTGTACTTGCATGGCCCAAGGCTGGATAAATTTCCAAGCCGCCATTGGTCGCCACCCCCCCGGATGGATTAAAGTATCACCCCTTGCCAGGGCAGCTGCCTCCAGCCCCGCCTGCGGCCCCATACCAGGAACCGTCACCGATGGAACACCGTGAAGCGCTGACCGCGCTGCGCACCTTTCTTTCTTCGCAGATCCTAGGCCAGGAGAAACTGGTCGAACGGCTGTTGATCGTGCTGCTGGCCGACGGCCACATGCTGGTCGAAGGTGCCCCGGGCCTGGCCAAGACCAAGGCCATCAAAGAACTCGCCGAAGGCATCGAGGCGCAGTTCCATCGCATCCAGTTCACCCCAGACCTGCTCCCGGCCGACATCACCGGTACCGAAATCTACCGCCCGGAAACCGGCAGCTTCGTGTTCCAGCAGGGGCCGATCTTCCATAACCTGGTACTGGCCGACGAAATCAACCGCGCCCCGGCCAAGGTGCAGTCGGCACTGCTCGAAGCCATGGCCGAACGCCAGGTCAGCGTGGGCCGCAGCACCTACGACCTGTCGCCGCTGTTCCTGGTCATGGCCACGCAGAACCCGATCGAGCAGGAAGGTACCTACCCCCTGCCCGAAGCCCAGCTCGACCGCTTCCTGATGCACGTAAAAATCGGCTTCCCCGACGCAGCCGTGGAGCGGCGTATCCTGGCGCAGGCCCGTGGCGAAGCGCTGGGCGGCGAAACCAAGCCCGAGCGCCGGGTCAGCCAGCAGGCCATCTTTGCCGCGCGCAAGGAAATCCTAGGCCTGTACATGGCCGACGCGGTGGAGGAATACCTGGTGCAGCTGGTGATGGCTACCCGCACCCCGGCCAAGTTCGACACCGAGCTGGCCGACTGGATCGCGTACGGCGCCAGCCCACGCGGTTCCATCTCGCTGGACCGCTGTGCGCGTGCCCACGCCTGGCTGGCCGGGCGTGACTTCGTCAGCCCAGAAGACATCCAGGCCGTGCTGTTCGACGTGCTGCGCCACCGCATCATCCTCTCGTTCGAGGCCGAGGCGGCGGGGATCGACCAGGACCGCGTGGTCCAGCGCATCCTCGACGTCGTCGCCGTTGCCTGAGCCCATGCCCACCGCGCAGCTGGCCGAACCCGGCATCCGCATCGGCCTTGCCGAACTGATCGACATGCGCCACCGCGTGCGCGAAATCCAGCTGTTTTCCAAGCCCGGCCAACGCAGCCCGCTGGTGGGCCTGCACCACTCCAAGCTGCGTGGACGCGGAGTGGACTTCGACCAGGTGCGCGTGTACCAGGCCGGCGACGATGTGCGCAACATCGACTGGCGGGTCACTGCACGCACTCAGGAACCGCACACCAAGCTGTTCCACGAAGAGCGCGAGCGGCCAATCTTCATCCTTGTCGAACAAAGCCAGCGGCTGTTCTTCGGTTCGGGCCTGCTGTTCAAGTCTGTATTGGCGGCCCAGGCCGCGGCCCTGTTCGGCTGGGCCGCATTGGGGCACAACGACCGCATCGGCGGGCTGGTATTCGGCGACAACGACCCCCACGAAATCAAGCCTCGGCGCAGCAAGCAGAGCCTGCTGCAACTGCTCAACCGCCTGGCGAAGGTCAACCAGTCGCTGCACACCGAAGCCGTGCCGCAAGCTGACAGCCTTGGCCTGGCCTTGCGCCGGGCCCGCGAAGTACTGCGCCCAGGCAGCCTGGCCATTGTCATCTGTGACGAGCGTTCGTTGAGCGCACAGTGCGAACAGCACCTGGCCATGCTCTCGCGTCACTGCGACCTGCTGCTATTGCCCGTATCCGATCCGCTCGACCACGCCCTGCCCGCCGCCGGCCTGTTACGCTTCGCCCAGCGCGGTGCGCAGCTGGAGCTCGACACCCTGGACGCCAACCTGCGCCAGGCTTATCGCAAGCAGGCCGAGGCACGCATCGAGCGCTGGGAGCTGATGGCCCAGAAGCTGCGCGTCGTGCTGATGCCACTTAGCACCCAAAGCGACATGATCGAGCAGTTGCGCGAATACCTGAACGCCCAGCGGCCAAGGAGCGCGTCATGAACCCGCTCGACCAGTTGCATCCGCTGATCGACCCTACGCCTGTCGGCCTGTGGCCGCCGGCACCCGGCTGGTGGCTGCTGCTGGCCGTGCTGCCATTGCTGGGTTGGGGGCTGTGGCGGCTGCGCCGCTGGCGCCCGGGCAAACGCCGCATCGTGCGCGCCGAACAACCCCTGGACCCGGTGCGTGTGGAAGCCCTGGCCGAGCTGGCACGCCTGCCGCGCCCGTACGACGGCGCCCCGGCCGGCGCCTGGCTGCAACAGATCAATGCCCTGCTCAAACGCCTGTGCCGCAGCCATTATCCGGGTGCCAACAGCCACACCCTCAACGGCCGCCAGTGGCTGGCATTTCTCGACAACCGCTGCCCGGCCGCCGGCCTGACCCGCTGGATGGTGCTGGTCGAGGGCGCCTACAAGCCCGAGTGCAAGCTCGACGACAAGGCCATTGTCGGGCTCAGCCAGGCCGTCGAAACCTGGATCCGCAAGCATGTTTGAACTGGCCTGGCCGTGGGTCTTCGCCCTGTTGCCGCTGCCTTGGCTGGCGCGCCTGCTGTTGCCAGCCGCCGACAGCGGCGAGCCGGTGCTCAAGGTAGGCTTCCTCAACGAACTGGAAAGCCTGGCCGGGCGCCGCGCACGCCTCAACCTGCCCACCTGGCGCCAGCAGGCGCCGTTCGTGGTCATCTGGCTGTTGCTGCTATGCGCCGCCGCCCGCCCGCAATGGCTGGGCGAACCGGTACCGGTAGCTGCCAGTGGCCGCGACCTGCTGGTGGCGGTGGACGTGTCCGGGTCGATGGACTTCCCCGACATGCAGTGGCAAAACGAAGAGATCAGCCGCCTCGACCTGGTCAAGGCACTGATGGGCGACTTTCTGCAAGACCGTGAAGGCGACCGCGTGGGCCTGATCCTGTTCGGCAGCCAGGCGTACCTGCAGGCGCCACTCACCTTCGACCGGCGCACCGTGCGCACATTCCTGATCGAGGCGCAGATCGGCATCGCCGGTAAAAACACCGCTATCGGCGACGCCATCGGCCTGGCGGTCAAGCGCCTGCGCCAACGGCCGGCCCAAAGCCGGGTGCTGGTGCTGATCACCGACGGCGCCAACAACGGCGGGCAAATCCACCCGCTGACCGCTGCTCGCCTGGCCGCCCAGGAAGGGGTACGCATCTACACCATCGGCATTGGCGCCAACCCCGACGCCAGTGGCACCCCCGGCCTGCTTGGCCTCAATCCCAGCCTGGACCTGGATGAGGCCTCACTCAAGGAAATCGCCGACATCACCCACGGTGCCTATTTCCGTGCCCATGACGGTGCCGAGCTGGACGCCATCGGCGACGCCCTCGATCAGTTGGAGCCAGTAGCACAGCAACCGACCCAGGCACGCACGGCCCAGGCCCTGTACGCCTGGCCCCTGGCCCTGGCCCTGCTGCTCAGCGTGCTGCTGGTGGTGGCCGTGCAATGGCCCGACAACCTGCTGCAACGGCTGTTGCGCAAGCCGCGGTTCCTGCAGCCGCACCCGGAATGGCGCCAGCGCCTGAAGCGCCTGCGTCTGAGGAGGCGGCGATGATCGATCTTTGGCCCCAATGGCTGCGCCCGCTGTGGTTGCTGGCCGTGCCCCTGCTCGGCTGGCTGCTGTACAAGCTGTGGCACAGGCGCAAGCGCGCCGGGCGCTGGCAGATGATCTTGCCGCCCGCCTTCCATGGCGTATTGCTGGGCGGTGGCAGCGGCAGCACCAGCAAGCTGCCGTGGATAGCACTGGGCCTGGCCTGGGCGCTGGTGGTCCTGGCCCTGCTCGGGCCCAGCTGGCAACGCGTGGAAGAAAGCCGCCAACGCCCGGCCGACCCGCTGGTGATCTTGCTGGAGCTGACCCCACAGATGCTCGCCGAAGACAGCCCGCCCAACCGCCTGGAGCAAGCCCGGCGCAAGGTCCTCGACCTGCTCGAACACCGCCGCGACAGCCAGACCGCGCTGGTGGTGTACGCCGGCTCGGCGCACACCCTGGTGCCGCTGTCCGATGACCTGGCCACCACCCGGAACCTGCTGGAGTCCATCGACCCGTCGATCATGCCAAAACCCGGCCAGCGCGCCGACCTGGCCGTGCAAAAGGGCCTGGCCCTGCTGGCCCAGAGTGGCCTGGGCCAAGGCCGCTTGCTGCTGATCGGCTCGTCGCTGAGCGCCCCGGAACGCCAAGGCATCAGCCAGGCACTCGGCCGCCAGGGCCCGAGCCTGCTGATGCTGGGTATCGGCAGCCGCGAAGGCGCCCCGGTGCGCCGGGCCAGCGGCGAATACCTCAAGGACGACCAGGGCGGTATCTTGCTGCCTCGGCTGGACAGCGCCAGCCTCAAGGGCTTCATCAGCGGCACTGGCGGGCGCTACCGGCATGCCCGCATCGACGACCTCGACCTGCGCGGCCTTGGCCTGTTCGACAACCCCCGCACCGCGCGCAATGACGGCCAGACCCTGCAACTGGACAGCTGGGCCGATCAGGGTTACTGGCTGCTGATCCCGTTGTTGCTGCTGGCCGCCTGCGCCGGCCGTCGTGGCTGGCTGTTCTGCCTGCCACTGCTGCTGGCCTTGCCACAGCCCAGCCAGGCCTTCGAGTTCAACGACCTGTGGCTGCGCCCCGACCAGCAAGGCCAGCGCCTGCTGGAGCAAAACCGCCCGGCCAGCGCCGCACGCCACTTCCAGGACCCGCAGTGGCGCGGCATGGCCCTGTACCAGGCTGGCGACTATGCAGGTGCCGCCGAGGCGTTTTCCCAAGGCGATACCGCCGCCGCCCACTACAATCGAGGCAATGCCCTTGCCCGCAGCGGTGAACTGGAAGCCGCCCTGGACGCCTACGAGCAAGCCCTGGAGCGCCAGCCAGACCTGCAACCCGCGCTGGACAACCAGGCGCTGGTGCAACAAATGCTGCAACAGCGCGAGGCCAAGGCTGAAGAGCAGCCGGCCAACGGCGATGCCCAAGGTACCCCCGGCAGCGAAACCGAGGGCAACAGCAGCTCGGCCAGCAGCCCCGCCCAAGGCACGCCCGGCAGCGACGAACAAGCCAACGCCGAACAGCCCGGTGAAAGCAGCAATAACAGCCAGGCCGCGCCCGGCAACCAGGCGGGTGCTGACGACGACGTCATCCAGCCGCCACAGCGCCCGGTATCGACCAACCTCGACACCGAACAGCGCCAGGCCCTGGAACAATGGCTGCGAGAGATCCCCGATAACCCGGCGGAGCTGCTGCGGCGCAAATTCTGGTATGAACAGCAATTGCATCAGGAAACCCCACGATGAGTCGCTTCGGCGTCTTTCTGCTCACCCTGCTATGGGCCGTGCTGGCCCAGGCCGAGCCGCTGCTGCAAGCCAGCGTTGACCGCACCCGCCTGGAAGCTGGCGAGAGCCTGGAGCTGACCCTGGAAAGCCAGGACGTCACCCAGTTCGGCAAGCCCGACCTGCAAGCCCTGGAAGGCGACTTTGAAGTGCGTGGCACGCGCCAGCTGAACAGCCTGCACACCCTCGACGGCGAAACCCGCGCAAGCACCCGCTGGATCATCACCCTGCTGCCACGGCGCAGCGGCAGCCTGCGTATTCCCGAACTGCAACTGGGCCAGTCGCACAGCCAGGCCATCGAACTGCAAGTGCTGCAGGCCGATGCCAATCGCCAGGACAGCGCCTCGCAAGTGTTCATCGAAGCGACCCTGGACAGCAGCGACGTCTACGTCCAGGCCCAGGCCGTACTGACTCTGCGCATCTACCATTCGGTGGCGCTGTACGACGACAGCAACCTCAGCCCGCTGCAACTGGAGAACGCCAAGGTCGAGCCACTGGGCGAATCGCGCACGTATGAAAAGGAAATCAACGGCGTGCGTCATGGCGTGATCGAAACCCGCTATGCGGTGTACGCCCAGCAAAGTGGCAGCCTCGACATTCCACCGCTGACCTTTACCGCCACTGCCGCCGCCAGCAACGACGAAGCCTCACAGGCCAATGGCACGGCCCGCGCCGGCCGCCAGGTGCAGGTCAGTTCGCTGCCCTTGCGCCTGAACGTGCGGCCGATTCCCGCGGCCTGGCCCGCTGGCGTGCCGTGGCTACCAGCCCGCAGCCTGACCCTGGAAGAGCACTGGAACCCCGACCCGGGCAGCCAGCAAGTGCAGATTGGCGACTCGCTGACGCGCAACATCACCTTGCGTGCCGAGGGCTTGTCCAGCACCCAACTGCCGCCGCTGCCCGCCACAGAAATCATCGGCCTGCGCCGCTACCCCGACCAGCCGCTGCTGCGCAACGAAATCAGCGAGCGCGGCATGACCGCCAACCGCGAAGAGCGCGAAGCCCTGGTGCCGACCCACGCAGGTGCGCTGACCTTGCCAGCGCTGGAAGTGGCCTGGTGGAACACCCGCGAAGACCATCTGGAACACAGCAGCCTGCCAGCGCGCACATTGAACGTGCAAGACAACCCGGCGCTGAGCGCAGACACCCCGGTGGGCGACAACAGCAGCGCCAGCACCCTGCTGTGGCCTTGGCAACTGGCCACACTGCTGTTCGCCCTGACCACCGTGCTGGGCTTCGCCCTGTGGTGGCGCGCCCGCTCGCGGCCAGCGGTGCTGCGCGCGGCGCAAAACGGGCCAAGCCCGCGCACATTGCTGGACGACCTCAAGCGTGCGTGCCAGGCAAACGACCCGCAGGCCACACGCCAGGCGCTGGATGCGTGGGCCCGGCAACAGCCGGAAACCCTGGCCGAGATGGCCGCGCGTTTCGTGCCGTTGTCGGATGCGCTGGATGGGCTGAACGGGGCGCTGTACAGCGAAACCGGGCAGTATTGGCAGGGTGAGGATTTGTGGCGGGCGATTGGCACCATTCCGCCGGCTGAGCAGGTGTTGCTGCCCGCAGGTGAAAACGGCAGCTTGCCGCCGCTCTATCCCAAGTAGGCCACCAGGGTGTTCGCCACAAGGTTTTCAGCGCCTGTGGGATCGAGCGCCGCGCGGGCGGCGCTCGATCTCACAGGCGCCAAACATCTCCAGGCAGGCACCTCTCAGCCCCAACCTTGGGTTACCATACCGCCCTTTCCCCGCTTGTCCGACTCGACACCAACAGGTCATCCATGCGTCTGTTTCATACCTCCGACTGGCACCTGGGCCAAAGCCTGCACGGCCAGGAACGCGACTTCGAACACGCCTGCTTCCTCGACTGGCTGCTCGGCCAGCTGCGCCTGCGCCAGCCCGATGCACTGCTGATTGCCGGCGACATCTTCGACACGGTCAACCCGCCGGTCAAAGCCCAGGAGCGCCTCTACGACTTCATCGTCCAGGCCCATGAGCAACAGCCCAAGCTGGATATCGTGATGATCGCCGGCAACCACGACTCCGGCTCGCGCATCGAGCTGCCCGCCGCATTGATGCGGCGCCTGCGCACCCATGCCCTGGGCCGTGTGCACTGGCTGGACGAAGGCCAGCTGGATGCCGAGCGCCTGTTGATCCCACTGACCAACGGCCGCGGCAAGGTCGCCGCATGGTGCCTGGCCCTGCCCTTCCTGCGCCCGGCCGAGGTCACCGGCCCGAGCTTGGGCGACGACTACCTGCAAGGCATCACCCAGGTCCACCAGCAACTGATCACCGCCGCGCAAGCCAAGCGCAAGAAAGACCAGGCGCTGATCGCCATCAGCCATGCGCACATGGCCGGTGGCTCGGTGTCGGAAGACTCGGAGCGCAGCCTGATCATCGGCAACGCCGAGGCACTGCCGGCCAAGCTGTTCGACAAGGCCATCAGCTATGTCGCCCTGGGCCACCTGCACAAACCGCAGAAGGTCAACCGCGAAGAACGCATCCGCTACAGCGGCTCGCCAATCCCGCTGTCGTTCGCCGAAATCAACTACCCGCACCAGGTGCTGGAAGTGGAGCTGGACGGCACCGAACTGGTCAGCGTCGAACCGCGCCCGGTACCGCGCGCGGTGGCCCTGCAGCGGGTTGGCCCGGCACCCCTGGGCGAACTGCTGCAACAACTGGCCGACCTGCCCGTGATCGACCTGCTCGAAGACCCCAACCGCCAGCCCTGGCTGGAGGTGCGGGTGATACTGGACGAGCCGCAACCCGACCTGCGCCAGCAGATTGAAACTGCACTGGAAGGCAAGGCCGTGCGGCTGATCCGCATCAGCGCCGAATACGCCGGCCGCAATAACGCCGAAGACGATGACCTGGCCTTTGTCGAGCTTTCCCAGATGACCCCGCAAGACCTGTTCAGCCGCGCCTGGGAGCAGGCTTACGGCAACCCCGCAGATGAGCAGGCGCTGGCCGACTTTGCCCTGCTGTTGCAGGACGTGCAGCAGGAAGAGGAGCAGCCATGAAGATTCTCGCCATTCGCCTGAAGAACCTGGCATCGCTGGCCGGCCCGGTCGAAATCGACTTCACCGCAGAGCCCTTGGCCAGCGCTGGCCTGTTCGCCATCACCGGGCCAACGGGGGCCGGCAAAAGCACCCTGCTCGACGCCCTGTGCCTGGCGTTGTTTGGCACAGTGCCACGGCTGAACGACATCGGCCGCGAGGCCAAGGTGCCCGACGCCGACGGCGAAATCCCCACCTACGACCCGCGTAACCTGCTGCGCCGTGGCACCGGCAGTGGCTTTGCCGAGGTCGATTTCGTCGGCATCGACGGCCGCCGCTACCGCGCCCGCTGGGAAGCCAACCGCGCCCGCGACAAGGCCAACGGCAAGCTGCAACACAGCCGCCAGAGCTTCTACGACCTGGACAGCGAACAGGTGCTGGGCAGTGGCAAGAACGAATACAAGCAACTGGTCGAGGCCCGTCTTGGCCTGAACTTCGAGCAGTTCACCCGTGCGGTGATGCTGGCCCAGAGCGAGTTCGGCGCTTTCCTCAAGGCGGACGACAAAGAGCGCAGCGAGCTGCTGGAAAAACTCACCAATACCGCCATCTACACCCGCCTTGGCCAGCGTGCCTTCAGCAAGGCCCGTGAAGCCGGCGAGGCCCACAACGCCCTCAAGGACCGCGCCAGCCACCTGCTGCCGATGGCCGCCGAAGCCCGCATCGATCTTGACCAGCGCCTGGAGCAGGCGCAGCAGCAGTTCAAGGCCGACCAGGCTGGCGAGCGCCAACTGGAACAGCAACGCAACTGGCTGAATGAACAACGCCAGCTGCAGGCCCAACATGCCGAAGCCGGCACCGCGCTACAGGCCGCTGAACAAAGCTGGCAGCAACTGGCCGAACCCCGCCTGGACCTCGTTCGCCTGGAGCGCCTGGCCCCCCAGCGCCACCAGTTCCACCGCCAGCAGGCGCTGACTGCGCAACTGGCACCCGTGGCCGCGAAAATCGCTGAGCAACAGCAGCAGCAAGCCGAGCTGCAGGTGCGCACCCTTGAGCTCGAACAGGCGCTGGGCGCCGCACGCCAGGCGCTTGCCGACAGCCAGGCGCAGCATGGCGAAAACGCACCGCGCCTGCGCCAGGCCTTTGCCGCCCAGGACAACCTGGCGCGCCTGGACCAGGAACTGGCCGCGCAGCGCAGCACCAGCCAACAGGCTGAACAGCAGGTCGCCGACGGCCAGCAGCAGTTGCAGCAGCTTGAAGACAACCAGCAGCGCAGCCTGCAGCAACTGGCCCAGATCGACACCGCGCTGGCCGACAGCCAGCACCTGGCAGGCCTGGCAAATGCCTGGCACGCCTACCTGCCACAGCTGAAGCAGGTGATGCTGATCGGTGGGCGCCTGGCCAAAGGCCGTGAAGAACTGCCCGGCCTTCAGGCCCAGGCCAGCCAGGCCAATGCACACTTGCAGGCCGAGCGCGACGCCTACGACCTGCTGTTCCGCGAAGCCAAGGCCGAACCGCAGGCCCTTGCCGAGCAAATCGACCTGCTCGGTGGCATGCTGCAGGACAACCGCAAGCAGCAGCGCGCCGTCGAAGAACTGTCGCGCCTGCATGGCCGTGAACAAGAGCTGCGCCAGCAGCTGCATGCCGTGCGCGAACGGCAGCAGCAGGCCATGCAGCAACGCCAGCAACTGATTACCGAAGGCACCGCCGCCAAGGCCGAGCTGGAAGCCGCCGAGCAAGCGCTGAACCTTACCCGCCAGCTGCTGGAACGCCAGCGCCTGGCGCGCAATACCAGCGTCGAAGAACTGCGCGGCCAACTGCGCGATGGCGAACCGTGCCCCGTGTGCGGCAGCGCCGAACACCCGTTCCATCAACCCGAAGCGCTGCTGCAAAGCCTGGGTCGCCACGATCAGGCCGAAGTAGACGCCGCGCAGCAGCAGGTCGAAACCCTCGGCAGCAAGCTGGTAGAGCTGCGTACCCAGCTGGGTGTGATCAACGCCCAGCTCAAGGACTACCAACAACAGCAGCAGCAACTGGGCGAACAGCTGCAACCGTTGGTGGCCGAGGTACAGGCGCACAGCCTGTGGCCTGCCCTCGCCCCGCAGGACGACAAGGCCCGCCGCACCTGGCTCGACAGCCAACTGCGGCGTCTTGAAGAAGAAATCAGTCACGACCAAAAGCGCCAGAGCGCCCTGCTCACCCTGCAAAAAGATGCATCCCGCCTCAACCAGCAGTTGCAGGCCGCCCATGAAGCGCAACAACAGGCCCAGCGCCACCTGGAGCACCAGCACCAGGCCCTGGCCAACGACGAGCAGCAACTGCAGCAAGGCCTGAACGGCCTGACCGGCGTGCTGCCTGAGGAAGCCGTCAAGGCCCTTAACGACGACCCGGCCAATGCTTTCCTCGCCCTGGACCAGCAGATTGCCCAACGCTTGCAACAACTGGAGCAACGCAAGGACGAACAGGAAGAACAACAAGCCCGCCAGGCCCAGTTGGACAAGCTACGCGACCAACAACAAGCGCGTGTGCAAGGCCAGCAGCAATTGCAGCAGAATCTGGCCGCCCTCGACGCGCAACGCCAGCAAGCCCAGGCCTCGCTCGGCGAACTGCTCGGCGAACATGCCAGCGCCGAAGCCTGGCAACAACACATGGACTGCGCGCTGGAACATGCCCGCGCCCTCGACGCCGACACCGCACAACGCCTGCAAGACCTGCGCACCCAGGGTGTGCAACTGGCCAGTGAGCTCAAGGCCAACGCCCAGCAGCAACAGGCGCTGGACGCCGAGTGCCAGCAGTTACAAGGGCAGATCGCCCAGTGGCGCAGCGAGCACCCGGAACTGGATGACGCAGGCCTGGATCGCCTGCTGGCCATGGACGATGCGCACGTCAGTGAACTGCGCCAGCACCTGCAAAACGCCGAGAAAGCCATCGAACAAGGTCGCGTACTGCTGCAGGAACGTGAACAACGCCTGCAACAACACGCCGCACAAATGACCGTGGACACCTCGGCCGAAGCCGTGGAGCAAGCCCTGACCGAGCTGCGCGAGCGCCTGGCCGGCCACGAGCAGCAGTGCGCCGAACTGCGTGCACAGCAGGCCGACGACCAGCGTCGCCAGCAGGCACACCAGGCGTTGGCGGCAGAAATCGAACAGGCCCATAAGCAATGGCAACGCTGGGCCCGCTTGAACGCCCTGATCGGCTCGGCCTCGGGTGATGTGTTCCGCAAGATCGCCCAGGGTTACAACCTCGACCTGCTGCTGCACCACGCCAACACCCAGCTGCGCCAGCTGGCCCGCCGCTACCGCCTCAAGCGCGGCGGCAGCGCCCTCGGCCTGCTGGTGCTGGACACCGAGATGGGGGACGAACTGCGTTCGGTGCACTCGCTGTCGGGCGGGGAAACCTTCCTGGTCTCGCTGGCCCTGGCCCTGGGCCTGGCTTCGATGGCCTCCAGCACGCTGCGCATCGAATCGCTGTTCATCGACGAAGGCTTCGGCAGCCTCGACCCCGAGTCGTTGCAACTGGCCATGGACGCCCTCGACGGCTTGCAGGCTCAGGGCCGAAAAGTGGCGGTGATTTCCCACGTGCAGGAAATGCACGAGCGCATCCCGGTGCAGATCCAGGTGCGTCGCCAAGGCAATGGCCTGAGTGACGTGGAGGTGTGCGGGTGATCCTCTACTCGTTCCGCCGCTGCCCCTGGGCCATGCGCGCGCGCCTGGCCTTGCGTTATGCCGGGTGCGAGGTGGAAATCTGTGAGGTGGCGATGAAGAACAAGCCGCCAGCACTGCTGGCCTTGTCGCCCAAGGGCACAGTGCCAGTGCTGGATACCGGTGCTGGCGTGCTGGAGGAGAGCCTGGACATCATGCGCTGGGCGCTGACGCAAAACGACCCGCAAGACTGGCGACTACAGGCCGACCCTGCGGCGGCGCAGCAGGCTGAAGCGCTGATTGCGCGCAATGACAGCACATTCAAGGCGCAGGTGAACCTGTACAAGTATGCCGAGCGTTACCCGCAGCATTCCCGCGAGCATTACCGCCAGCAGGCTGAAACCTGGCTGGCGGAGCTCGAAGGCCTGCTGGCAGGACGACCCTACCTGCTGGCCGACCACCCGAGCATTGCCGATGCCGCGTTGCTACCCCTGATGCGCCAGTTTGCCGGGGTCGAACCGCAGTGGTTCGCCGAGGCGGCTTATCCGCAGGTGCGGAGCTGGCTGGAGGAGTGGTTGGCTTCGGAGCTGTTCAGGTCAGTCATGGCCAAATGAGTTCACGCGATCCCTCGTAGGAGAACGCACAAGGCTCAGTGCTGCTGTTTGCCACTCAACGCCGCATGGAAATTGGCACTCTGGCGCAGGTACTGCTCGGTGTAGCTGTGGGTGGCAGAAGCCTTGCTGCTGTCGGCATGGGCATGCGCCGGCAGTACGACCGATGCGGAAATGGCGGATGCGGCAATAACCGGGAAGAGATTGAAGTTCATCTGGGCTGACCTCGACGGCGGTGGTTTGACGGTGGCCCGTTTGGGCCTTGAGTCAAACTTACGCCGCCGAGGCCGCACGCAAAAATTCATTGCGGCAGTACCGATTATCACGCTGATCGATATCACTCGATGAACTTGAGGTCCGACGGTGCATCCTGCTTCAGCGTCTGCACCGTCTCCAGCAGCTTGCCACTGCGCGGATCGCGACGTATCACCACGATCTGGTTGCTCTTCTGGTTGGCCACCAGCAGGAAGTTGTCACTCGGGGCCAGGGCAAACTCCCGAGGGTGATCGCCTTCTACCGGGCGACGCTGCAGGAACGTCAACTGACCATCCTGCTTGCCCACGCTGAACGCCACAATTTCATTGGCCGTGCCACGGTTGCTCACGTACAGGAAGCGCCCGTCCGCCGACAGGTGCAAGCCACCTGCTGCCTTCGCTGCGGCCTCCTGGCGCTCGGTCAGGGGTAAGCGCTGGCGTTCAACCAGGTTGCCGTCCTGCACATCGAACATCACCACCTCGGCATTCATTTCCAGGGTGAGGTAGGCGTGCCGGCCCTTGGCGTCGAACAGCAGGTGACGCGGCCCGCTGCCCGGCGGCAAGGCCACGGACGCAGGTATCGCCGCTGTCAGCGGGTGGTCCGCACTGGCACCGTCGTAGCGGTAGATGAACACCTTGTCGGCCCCCAGGTCGCTGGCATACAGGTGCTGGCCATCCGGCGACAGCACCAGCGAATGCACGTGGGCACCGGCCTGGCGCTCAGGGTTGACCCCGCTCGCCTTATGCCGGGCCTGTTGCACCACGGGCTTGAGCGTGCCGTCCTTGGCCACCGGGATCACCACCAGGCTGCCACCGGGGTCAGGGTTGACCGCGTAGTTGGCCACGAACAGGTAGCGCTGGTCACGGCTGAGGCTGGCGTGGGTGGGCTCGTCGCCCTGGGTGGCCACTTGGTTGAGCGGCTTGATTTCGCCATTGCTGCTGATGCTGAAACTGCTGGCATGGCCCTGCGGGGTCTCATTCACCGCAAACAGCTGACGCTGGTCGGCCGACAGCACCAGCCACGAAGGGCTGACGCTTTTCACCACCTGCAGGGGTGAGGGGCCGATCTGGCCGGCCTTGTCGTCAAACTGGTAGCGGTAGATACCCTGGCTGGCGCCGTCGGTGTAGCTGCCCACCAGCAAGGTTGCGGCGTGGGCGGGGATTGTCAGGCTCATCAGGCTAGCGGTCAGCAGGCTCGTCCAGATCCGGTTCATCTTGGTCATCATCCGGGGCGCGAAAGGCACTCATACAGACTAGCCGATGCTCGCCGTTGGCATCGTTGAGTTGCCATTCATCACCGGTGGCAATAGCCGCAGCGACTTGTTCGGGGGTGAAGGACCAGCGACGCAGCTGGCGGCCGTCCATGCATTCGACAGTGAGGCCGGATGCGTCGGCGGTGAAATCGAAGGCGTGCAGGCCGTCGATCAGGAGCATGTCGCAGGACTGCAGGGCGGTGGCGAGGGGGGACATGGGGGTACCTGTGGGAGATGTGGCGGCATTATAACCCTGGGGCTGCTTTGCAGCCCATTCGCAGCACAAGGCTGCTCCTACAGGGGATCGCGTAACCCTTGTAGGAGCAGCCTTGTGCTGCGAATGGGCCGCAAAGCGGCCCCTTGCGATTCAATGGGCGAAAATGGACCCACCTTCCTTGCCCACCATCTTCTCCGGTTTTATCAGGAACCGTGCCAGCGCCGGCAGCAGCCACAGCGCGCCAAACATGTTCCACAGCAGCATGAAGGTCAGCATCAGCCCCATATCAGCCTGGAACTTGATTGCCGAGAAGATCCAGGTGCACACGCCGATGGCCAGGCACAAGCCAGTGAACAACACGGCTTTACCCGTCGAACGCAGGGTCTGGTAATAGGCCTCCTGCAACGGCAGCCCGGCACGCAGGAAGCTTTCCAGCCGGCTGTAGATGTAGATGCCGTAATCCACGCCAATCCCCACGCCCAGCGCCACCACCGGCAAGGTCGCCACCTTCACCCCGATGCCCATGTAGGCCATCAGCGCATTGCCCAGCACCGAGGTCAGTACCAGCGGCAGGACGATGCAGAGGGTGGCGGCGAACGAGCGGAAGGTGATCAGGCACATCACTGCCACACAGATGTACACCAGGATCAGGATGGTCAGCTCGGCCGACTTGATCACCTCGTTGGTCGCTGCCTCAATCCCGGCGTTGCCCGCCGCCAGCAGGAACTGCAGGCCTTCCTTGTTGTGGCTGTCGGCAAACGCCTTGGCCGCAGCAGTAACCCGCTCCAGGGTCTCGGCCTTGTGGTCGTTGAGGAACACCAACACCGGCGCCAGCGAGCAGTCACCGTTGTACAGGCCGTCGGCACGGGCGATGGAGTTGTTGAGGATGTCCGGGTTGCGCGACAGGGTTTCCCATTTCAGGCTGCCCTCGTTCATGCCCTTGATCACCTGCTTGGACACGGTCACCAGGGAAATCGCCGACTGCACACCCGGGGTGTTCTGCATGGTCCACATCAGCTCGTCGATCGGCGCCATGGTCGAGTGGACCGAGCACTGCTCCGGCGGGGTCTTGACCATGATCACCAGCACGTCGGAACTGGTCGAGTAGTTGCTGATGATGAAGCTGTTGTCCTGGTTATAGCGCGAGTCGGGGCGCAGCTCCGGCGCGCCCTGGTCGAGGTCGCCGATCTTCAGGTTCTGGCTGTACCACAGGCCGCCGGCGAAGGCGACCAGCGCCAGGGTTACAGACACCGGCGCCACCTTGGCACTGGCGAAGTTCGACAACAGGCGCCAGAACGGGTGCTCGCGGGTGGCGTCCTTCTTGCTGCGCTCGATGGCCTTCTTGCTGATGCCAACGTAGGAAATAGCCACCGGCAACAGGATCAGGTTGGTGAATACGATCACCGCCACGCCGATGGACGCACCGATGGCCAGCTCTCGGATCACCCCGATATCGATGATCAGCAGGGTGATGAAGCCCACCGCGTCTGCGAGGATGGCGATCATGCCCGGCAGGAACAGCTGGCGGAAGGTGCGCCTGGCCGCCGTGAGGGCGTTGTCGGCGTCACTCGACTGCAAGGCGATGCCGTTGATCTTCTGCACCCCGTGGGAAATGCCGATGGCGAAGATCAGGAACGGTACCAACATCGAGTAAGGGTCCAGGCCAAAGCCCACCGCATGCATCAGCCCAAGCTGCCAGACCACCGCCACCAGGGTGGTGATGAGCACGGCGATGGTGCTGCGGATGCACCAGGTGAACCAGTACAACAGCACCCAGGTAATGGCCAGGGCGACGCCGAAGAACATCGCCACCATCACCAGGCCGTCGATCAGGTCGCCGACCTTCTTGGCGAAGCCGACAATGTGGATTTTCACATTGGGGTTCTGCGCCTGGAACTTGTCGCGGATCTTCTCTTCCAGCAGGTGCGAGAACTGCTGGTAGTCCAGCTTGACCTGCTTGCCTGGGTCCTGCGGGTCGGGGTAGCTCTCCAGCAGCGGCACGTCGACGATGCTGGACTTGAAATTGTTACCCACCAGGCGCCCCACCTGGCCGGACTTGAGCACGTTGTCGCGCAGGGTATCGAGGCTGTCCTGCGAACCGTTGTAGGTGTTGGGGATTACCTCGCCACCGGAAAAGCCCTCTTCGGTCACCTCGCTCCAGCGCACGCTGGGGCTCCACAGCGACTTCAGCCCGGCACGGTCGACGCCTGGGATGTAGAACACCTCGTCGTGGACCTGGCGCAGGGTCTCCATGTAGTCCTTGTCGAAGATGTCGCCGTTCACCGCTTCGACCGAAATGCGTACGGTGTTGCCGAGGTTGGCCAGGTCGTTGCGGTGCTCCATCATCTGCTCGATGAACGGGTGCTGCAGCGGGATCATCTTCTCGAAGCTGGTGGACGGGCGAATCTGCGTGGCCTGCCAGAACAGGAATATGCTCACCAGCACGCACAGCGCGATGACCACGGGGCGGTTGTTGAAGATCAGGCGTTCGAGCAGCGTGGCCTTGTCCTGGTGGTGCGGGTGCATGGTAATGCTCTCCCTGCTGGTCATTGGCTCGCCCCCTCGGCACCCTGGGCATCCGCCAGGTGTACACCGCCCTGCCCTACCAGCAGCAGGCCGCCATTGGCCAGGCCGCTGACGCCAGCCAAGGCGATGCGGTCGGCGCGGTTGTACACGCTGAAGGTCTGACCGCCATCGGCGCTGCGCAGCACGCTGCCGCCGTTGCCGACCAGCACCAGGGTGCCATCATCGAGAAGCGTAGCGCTTGCCAGGCCGAATTCGAGGTTACCGCGCGCGGCCTTGAGTTCGATCGGCTGCCAGCTGTCGCCAAAATCGGTGGAACGGAACAGGTTGCCGCGCAGGCCGTACGCAAGCAGGGCGTTTGGCTGGGCGGTGCCGATCACGCCGAACAGCGAGCCCTCGTAAGGGCCCTGGACTTTGGACCAGGTCTGGCCGTTGTCGGCGGAGCGGAACATGCCACCCTGCTCGCCCACGATGAACAGGCCGGCGTCACGCACCCGGGCGATACCGTTCAGGTGCAACTGGTCAGGGTTGTCCAGGCGCTCGGCCACGTCCTGCCAGTGCTGCCCGCCGTCTGTGGTTTCCAGCAAGGCGCCGTAGGCACCCACGGCAAAGCCGTGCTGGGCGTCAAGGAAGGCAACATCGAGCAAGGGCGCTTCGCGGGCGAGGTCTTCGAACTGCTTGCTCCAGGTGGCCCCGCCGTCGTTGCTGGCGAGGATCTGCGCATCATGGCCGACCGCCCAGCCGCGCTTGTCATCGAGGAAGAACACGGCGGTGAGCAACTGCCGGGTGGGGACCCGGGCCTGGGTCCAGGTGCTGCCCTGGTCGTCGGAGAACAGAATGTGGCCGCGATCACCCACCACCACCAGGCGCTTGCCGGCATGGGTGGCGTCGATCAACAGGCTTTGGCTGGCCTTGGCGGATTCGGTGGAGTATTCGTCGGCGGCGGCGGCCTGGGCACTGTCGGCCCACACCCCCAAAGCCAGTGCCAGCACTGCGCTGGCCGCCCATGGCCAGGCACCACGCCTGGCTGGCGCCCATAGCGGTTCCCTCATGACTGCCCCCTTGTTGTGTTCTTGTTGGTGGGTCAATGCATTGCAGGTACTGCGAAAAGCCTGATCTAGAGGCCTGCAATAGCTTGAGGGGATCGTAGCGGGGATGTTGGCGGGGATACAACGGGCGGGGTGTTATGTTTTGTTATCCGGGAATGCAGGGGGCCGCTTCGCGGCCCCATGATCTACCAGGCTTACGCCAGGCTCTTGCTCACCACTTCATACACATCACTGGACAGCTCACCCGAAGCCAAGATCCGCTCCAGCTCGCCCTTCATCAGGGCCTGACGCGCAGCGTCATACTTGCGCCAGCGGGTCAGCGGTGCCAGTTGACGCGAGGCAATCTGCGGGTTCAGCGCATTCAGCTCGATCACCAGGTCCGCCAGGAAACGGTAGCCCGAGCCATCTGCCGCATGGAAGTTGACCAGGTTCTGCCCGGCAAAGGCACCCACCAGCGCACGTACCTTGTTCGGATTCTTCAGGGTGAACGCCGGGTGCTGCATCAACGCCTTGACCCGCGCCAGCCCGCCCGGCAGCGCGCTGGCCGCCTGCACGCTGAACCACTGGTCCATGACCAGCGGGTTGTCCTTGAAGTGCTCGGCAAAGGCTTCCAGGGCCTTGGCCCGCTCGGCTTCGAACGGCGAGTTGACCAGCACCGCCAGGGCCGTGAGGCGTTCGGTCATGTTGTCGCACTGATCGAACTGCTCCAGGGTCGCTTCCAGCACCTGCGGCTTGCCGCTCTGCATCAGGTACGACAGGGCGATGTTCTGCAGGCTACGGCGGGCGAAGTGCTCGGCAGAGGCCACATAAGGGGTGCTGCGCGACACTTCACGGTTGGCCTGGTAGCGCGCCCACAGGGCGTCGAACAGCTGTGCGGCGATCTGCTGGCGGGCGAACTCACGGGCAGCGTGGATGGCATCGACGTCGGCCACCTGGCTGATTTCGGTGAGGTAGGCCTCGCCCGGCAGCGAAAGCATTTCGGCAACCATGGCGGCGTCCAGCGACTCGTTGCCCAGCACGGTGCCCAGGGCAGTGATCAGGCGCTGGTCGAGTTTCAGGGCTTCGCCGCGTTGATGCTGGCCGATCAGTTCTTGCAGTACCTGCACCGACAGCTGCTGGCCCGCTTCCCAGCGGTTGAAACCGTCGCTGTCGTGCTGCATCAGGAACATCAGCTGGTCGCGGTTGTAAGGGAAGCTGAGCTTCACCGGGGCGCTGAAGCCGCGCAGCAGCGAGGGCAACGGCTTGGCCTGGATACCCTCGAAGGTGAACGTCTGCTCGCCCTCGGTCACCGACAGCACACGGCTGGTACCGCCAGCAGCCGGCTCACCGGCCAGACGCAGCGGCAGGTCATTGCCTTCGGCGTCCAGCAGGCCCAGCTCGACCGGGATCACGAACGGGAGCTTTTCGGCCTTGTCCGGGGTTTGCGGGCAGCTCTGGCGGAAGGCCAGGCTGTAGGTCTGCGCAGCAGCGTCATAGGCTTCGCTGACTTCCAGGCGCGGGGTACCGGCCTGGCTGTACCAGCGCTTGAACTGGGTGAAGTCGACGCCGTTGGCGTCTTCCATGGCCTTGATGAAGTCGTCGGTGGTCACCGCCTGGCCATCATGGCGTTCGAAGTACAGGTCGCTGCCTTTGCGGAAGCCTTCGTTACCTAGCAGGGTACGGACCATGCGTACCACTTCGGCGCCCTTCTCGTACACGGTCAGGGTGTAGAAGTTGGAGATTTCGATGAAGCTGTCCGGGCGCACGGGGTGGGCCATGGGGCCGGCGTCTTCGGCGAACTGGTGGGTGCGCAGGTAGGCGACGTCTTCGATGCGCTTGACCGTGCGCGAGTTCATGTCGGCGCTGAACTCGGCATCGCGGAACACCGTGAAGCCTTCTTTCAGCGACAGCTGGAACCAGTCACGGCAGGTGACACGGTTACCCGACCAGTTGTGGAAGTACTCGTGGGCGACCACGCCTTCGACGCGCTGGTGCGCGGCATCGGTGGCGGTTTCGGCACGGGCCAGCACACAGCTGGAATTGAAGATGTTCAGGCCCTTGTTTTCCATGGCGCCCATGTTGAAGTCGTTGACCGCAACAATCATGAAGATGTCCAGGTCGTACTCGCGGCCGTAGACTTCTTCGTCCCAGCGCATGGACTTCTTCAGGCTGACCATGGCGTGGTCGCACTTGTCGAGGTTTTCGGGCTCGACATAGATGCGCAGCATCACATCGCGGCCAGACTGACGTGTGAAGTTGTCCTCGACGCACCACAAGTCACCGGCCACCAGCGCGAACAGGTAGGCCGGCTTCTTGAACGGGTCTTCCCAGGTGGCCCAGTGGCGGCCGTCCTCGGCCGGCCCGCTGCCCGTTGGGTTGCCGTTCGACAACAACACCGGGTAGCGATGCTGCTCGGCGATCACCGTGGTGGTGAAGGTGCTCATCACGTCCGGGCGGTCGAGGTAGTAGGTGATCTTGCGGAAGCCCTCGGCCTCGCACTGGGTGCAGAACATCTTGCCCGACTTGTACAGGCCTTCCAGCGCGGTGTTGCTCTCGGGGTGGATCTTTACGCTGGTGTCGAGGGTGAACTGCTCGGCCTTGGGGTGCAGCGTCAGGCTGTCGGCTTCGAGCTGGTAGTCGCCCGCCTGCAGTTCCTGGTCGTCCAGCGCGGCGCGCAGCAGTTCCAGCTGCTGGCCGTCGAGCACCAGCGGCGGCAGGCCGGCACCGCGTGCCGGGTTGCGGCGCATCACCAGTTGCGCGTGAACCAGGGTGTGGTCCTCGAACAGCTCGAAGGTCAGGTGCGTCTCGTCGATCAGGTACTCGGGCGCCTGGTAATCCTTCAGGTAGATCACTTGCGGTTGTTCGGTACGCATGTGCAGGTCCTTTTTACTGGAGCACGGCCAACTGGTAGGCCGTGTACTTGCGAATATTGATCACACCGGTGTCGAAGATCAGGTACTGGCCCTTGATGCCCAGCAGCGTGCCTTCGGCCACCGGGTCCTTGTCGAGGTTGAAGCTGACGATCTTTTTCGGGTAGGCCTCGACCGGGTACTTCATCTGCACCACTTCGGCGTCGGCCAGCGGCTGGATCGCCTGCAGGCCAAAGCGCCCGTGCAACTCACGCAGGCCATCGGCGCAGGCGTCGAAGATCTGATCGCGGATAGCCGGCAAGTCGAGCACCTCGGCATCGCCTTTGAGCAGCGCGCGCCAGTTGGTGCGGTCCGGCACCTGGCTGCGCAGCACGTCTTCGACCAGGCCTGACTGCTGACGGGTAGCCACACGCATGATCGGCAGGGCCTGGCTGGCGCCCTGGTCGAGCCAGCGGGTGGGCAGCTGAGTGGCGCGGGTGATGCCGACCTTGATCCCTGACGAATTGGCCAGGTAGACCACGTGGTCGGTCATGCAGAACTGTTCGCCCCACGACGGCTCGCGACAGGTGCCAGCGTCGTAGTGGCATTTTTCCGGGGCCATGATGCACACATCGCACTGGGCCAGCTTGGTCATGCACGGGTAGCAGTACCCCTGGCTGAAGCTGGTCTTGGTGCGTTTGCCGCAGTGGTTGCAGTGAATGGCGCCGAGGTATTCCAGGCGCAGGCGCTGGCCGATCAGCGGGTTGACCGGCACCTGCGTGTCATCCAGGCGGAAGCTGTATTGCACCACGGGTGCCTGCAGGCTTACCGCCATTTTGCTCAACGAGCCACGAGCGAGTTCGATCAATGTACCGAGTCCGATTTGAACAGAATGTTGGCGATCGGCGCAGACTTCGATGCGCATTCCTGCGGGCCCATGTAGCCGGTGCGCTGGTCTTCGGGCAGGTTCTGGATCTCCCAGGCGATCACGGCTTGCAGCGAAAGCTCTTTTTGCTCGGCGGTGAGCTTGCGGCCATCGGACCATTTGCCGATTTCCACGGCCAGTTTCAGGCTCTCGTAGATTTCCGGTGTGATGTTTTCAATCATTTGCGCGAAAGTGGACATAGTGTCTCCTGATTCAAGCCGACAGTTTACGCCGGGCCAGCGCCCCACCCAAGAGCCCGGTCAGGCATCCGATGAGCAACCCGCCAACATGGGCGGCGTTGGCGATCTGGCCGAGGCCCAGCGTGCCGACCACACCGGTCAGGCATACCACCAGCCAGATCAGCATCATCACCAGCACGCCCTTTGGCAGGTTGAAGTAACGATTGGGCGCCAGCCACTGATACAGCCAGATATGCCCGAGCAAACCGTACAGCACGCCAGACAGGCCGCCGAACAGGCTCGGCCCGCTGGTGTAGTGCTGGGCCAGGTTGGACACCAGGCTGAACAGCAGGGTCAGGCCCAGCAGCATCCAGGGGCCCTGGCGCAGTTCGATTCGCTTGCCCAGCTCCCAGTACCACAGGCTGTTCATGGCCAGGTGCAGCACACCGAAGTGCAGCAGCATGGGCGATACCAGGCGCCACCACTGGCCTTCGTCCAGAACTTGCGCCAGCGAGCTGAAATACAGGTAGTCGCCCTGGACGCGGAAGTCGAGGAAGGTGAACCAGCTGATGGTGGTGAAGTTGTCGCCCAGGCTGGTGAGGCCGGCGACGATGAAACACAACAGCAGGGTTAGGGTGGTGACCTTGCAGGCTTTGGCCTGTTCTACCAGGGAGGGCTGTGTGGGGCTATTCGTGGGCATGCTCGCTTGCCCTGGTTCCTCTGCCACCTGGATGTCGGCATTGCCGTCGGGGTAGCGTTGGTAGAGTTGCAGCACGTCTTCAACCAGGGTGTCAGGAGCCCAGAGCACCTGGGCATCGCCGTCCTCGCTCACCCGGTGCGGCACCTGCAGGCGCTGCAGCAGGTGGATGAAGCCGCTGAGGTCGACCGACAGCGGCAGGCGCATCACTTCGATAATGTTCATTGGTTGGCCTGTGGGCGGTCGACGTCGACCCAGACGAACTTGTGCGGGTCGATGCGGGTTTCATCATCCAGCCGATAGGCGGCCAGCTTGCCGTAGAGCACGGCGCTGTAGTCCAGGCAGGCCAGGTTGGCGCGGATCGGCGCCGGCCGGCCGCTGCGCCAGTAGTGGCCAACGAACAGCAACGGCTCGTCTTCGGCATAACGCAGCAAGGCGTTCTTCTGGCTGTGGCTGAGCGGGGTACTGGCCACCTCTTCGGGCAGGGCATCGGGCTGGAACACGATGTCGCCGTAGGTTTGCGGGTCTTCTTCCCAGAACTTGGTGCGGAAGAAGGCACGGGTCAGGCCGTCGCCGCCGGTCAGGGTCAGGCCGTCCGGCAGGCGCATGTCGGTGCCGCGCAGCAGGCGGTTGCACACCGTGTCGGCGAAACTGCCACTCACCGCCGAGGCCTGGATGAAGTGCTCATCAATGCGCCCGTCAGGGTATTGCTGGCGCAGCGGCTCGATCAACCGCGGGTCCCAGCAGGCGTGCACCAGGCGGAAGCGCCCGGCGTCGATGAACAGCGGCAGCTGGTAGAACCAGTTGACGAAGTCGTGCCAGTCGCCGGGGTGGTTGGCGAACTGGGTGAGGGTTTCGTCGATCAGCCGGGCGTGGCGTGGCGTGTGCTCGCGCACATAGGCCTTGCCGCTGCCGGGCAGCGCCGGGGTGACCCAGCCCAGGGCGTTGTATTCGTGGTTGCCCATGATGCAGAACGCCTGGCCGGCCTCGACCATGTCATGGACGATGTGCAGCGCCTCGCGAATGCGTGGCCCGCGGTCGACGATATCGCCCAGGAACAGCGCCAGGCGCCTTGGGTGGCGCCACACGCCGGCCACACGCTTGTAACCGAGGGCGTCGAGCAGGCGTTCAAGGGTCAGTGCACAGCCGTGCACGTCACCAATGATGTCGAAACTTCGCGCCGGATCGAGCATCAGTCGTCCCTGCTCCCCAGACGGCTGCCCCAACCCAGTTTGGTGCGGCAGACCTCGTAGTAATTGTGGTCCAGCGGGTGGATAAGGCGCAGCTTCTGCGGTTTCTTGCTCACCGTGATGGTGTCGCCGGGGGCGCAGGTAAAGTGGTTCTGGCCGTCACAGGACACCTGCGGGTAGATCTGCAGGTCCTTGGACACCACGATCTTCAGCTCGCTGTTGCCGTCGACCACGATCGGCCGGCCCGACAGGGTGTGCGGGTACATTGGCACGATGACGATGGCGTCGAGCTTGGGGTGCATGATCGGGCCACCGGCCGACAGCGCGTAGGCGGTGGAACCGGTGGGGGTGGCGACGATCAGGCCGTCGGCCTTCTGGCTGCAGACGAACTGGCCGTCGATGTAGATCTCGAACTCGATCATGCGCGTGGACTTGCCCGGGTGCAGAACCACGTCGTTCAGCGCATCACCCTGGCCGATGGCTTCGTGGTGGCGACGCACCTCGGCCTGCAGCAGGAAGCGGTTTTCCACCAGGTAGTGGCCGTCGAGCACTTGCGCCACTTTCTCTTCCAGCTCGTCGGGGCGGATGTCGGTGAGGAAGCCCAAATTGCCACGGTTGATGCCCAGCACCGGAATGTTGTGCCGGGCCAGGGCGCGGGCGGCGCCCAGCAGGCTGCCGTCGCCGCCGACCACGATGACCAGGTCACAGACCTCGCCCAGCAGCTTGCGGGTGGAGGTTTGCAGGCCATGGCCGGGCAGTACTTCGGCAATGGTGTCTTCGAGAATCACATGCAAGTGGCGCTCGAGGAGGAATTTTTTCAGTCGGCGAATGGTGTCGAGCACCTGCGAGCTGCCAAGGCGACCGATGATACCGATATTGCGAAATTGCTCCATGGGGCTCCTGCGGGGCTCTGCGACGGGTGACGATGGACCGATTATGGGCGAAACCACCGGGCAGCGGCAAACCGGCTATGCTCGCTGGATGACTCCATTCGCCCTGCTCAACGACCTGCCCCGGCAGCTACGCCGCCCCGCCGTGCGCGACCTGGCCTGGGCCCTGCTGTCGCCGCCCCTGCTCAGCGCCCCGCCCTGCCCCCAGCGCCACCCGCTGACGGGCAGCCTCTGGGCGGAGCAGCCGCAGCGCCTCGAGGGCTGGTTGCGGGCGCTGGATGCCGACGATCGCCCGTTGCGCGATTGGCTGGCAAAGCTCGGCAGCCGGCGGCTGGGGCTTTACTACGAACGGCTGTGGCAATTTGCCCTGGGCCAGGCACCCGGCATCGAGCTGCTGGCGGCCAACCTGGCAATCCGTGACGGTGGGCACACCCTGGGCGAGCTGGACGTGGTGCTGCGCGACCGCGACGGTGTGCACCACCTTGAGCTGGCGATCAAGTTGTACCTGGGGCCGCAAGACGCCGGGCACGACCCGCATGCCTGGCTGGGGCCTGGGTGCCATGACCGGCTGGAGACCAAGCTTGCGCACCTGACCGGGCACCAGTTGCCCATGTCGAACGGCGCGCACAGCCGCGAGCTGTTGGCACGGTTGGGGGTTGAGCAGGTGCAGGCACACGTGTGGCTGGGTGGCTACCTGTTCTATCCGTGGCCTGGGCATGCCGAACCACCTGCGGGCGCCAACCCGCAGCACTTGCGCGGGCGCTGGGTGCGCCGGCGGGACTGGGTCATGGCAGAGGGTGAGCATTGGCAGCCATTGCAGCGGCATGCCTGGCTGGCACCTGCGCGGGTCGAGGCAGGCGACGGCTGGACGGTGGAGCAGTTTGCGGCCTGGTTGCACATGCTTGAGCGGCAGGCGCCGGCGCAGTTGCTGGTGAGGTTGGAGCCTGATGCTGATGGTGCCTGGCAGGAGGTGGAGCGGGTGTTTCTGGTGGCTGACAGTTGGCCATTTTCAGCGCAGGCATGATGTTGCCTGACCCGGCCTCTTCGCAGCACAAGGCTGCTCCTACAGGGACCGTACAGGTCTTGAGAGCCGTGCTGCCCGTGTAGGAGCAGCCTTGTGCTGCGAAGAGGCCGGCACAGGCAACACAATTTTCACAGACCTAGCGCAAAGATTTGTTTCTGGTAACCACTACAGTGGTACCTGAGCGCCAGCAAGAGCGCCATTTTGACCTGATGACGAGGACCGATCATGGTTTCATCCACCCCCGCGACCCATTACGCGCGCCTGTCCATTGCCCTGCATTGGCTGATGCTGGTGCTGCTGGCCGCTGTCTATGCACTCATCGAATTGCGCGGCCTGTTCCCCAAGGACAGTGCCGAACGCAACCTGATGAAGGACCTGCACTTCATGCTCGGGCTCAGCGTGTTCGTGCTGGTCTGGCTGCGCCTGGCCATGCGCCTGAGCCGCCCTACCCCGCCCATCGTGCCCAAGCCGCCGGCCTGGCAGACCGGCCTTGCGCACCTGATGCACCTGGCGCTGTACCTGCTGATGATCGGCCTGCCGCTGGCCGGCTGGCTGATCCTCAGCGCCGCCGACAAACCGGTGCCGTTCTTCGGCCTGGAACTGCCGCACCTGATCGGTCCGGACCCGGACCAGGCCAAGTTCATCAAAGGCTGGCATGAACGCGTGGGCAGCTGGGGCTACTGGCTGATCGGCCTGCACGCGGTGGCCGGGCTGTACCACCACTATGTGCAGCGCGACAACACGCTGCTGCGCATGCTGCCCTACAAGTAACCTCGCCGGCCCTGCAGGCCACCGGTGTGTACCACGATCAGGCGGGTGCCGGGCGCGAACAGCCCGGCCTCGACCTGATCACGCAAGGCCAGCAGGGCCTTGCCGGTGTAGAGGGCTTCAAGCGGTACACCGCTGTGCAGCTCGCACTCTGCGACGAATCCCAGCAGCTCATCGTCGAATTTGCCGAAACCGCCACGGCAAGCGTCGTGTAGCTGGTAGCCGTGCGCACCGGCCAATGCTGTCACCGCGTCCGGCACACCATGATCCCTGGGCACAGCCAGCGCGCCATGGACGGCATGTGCACCCGCCTCGGCCAGTACCAGGCCGGCCAAGGTAGTACCTGTTCCGGCAGCCAGCCACCAGGCATCGTAGCCCGACCAGCCCAGTGCCGTGATCTGCGCGCGTGCCTGTTCCATGATCAGGCCACAGCCCTGTGCACCGGCCGGCCCGCCGCCGCCTTCCGGAATGCAATGCCAGCCTGGGTAGCGTGCCTGCCAGGGCCCCCAGAATCCGGGTTCGTTGCGCGCGCGGTAGCCGCCGTAGCCCAGCCAGTGCAGCTCCATGCCCAGCGCCTGAAGGTCACGCACCGTAGGTGTTTCCTGAGCGTGACCCCGCAGCAGGCCGGCGGTGGCGAAGCCGAAGCGCTTGCCGGCGGCGGCCAGGGCGTGCAGGTGGTTGGAATGGTTGCCGCCGAGGCTGATCAGGCCCGGGGCTTTGCTGACGCTGGCTTGCTGCAGGTGATGGCGAAGCTTGAACCACTTGTTGCCGCTGATCAGTGGGTCGATCAGGTCCAGCCGCAGGATGGCGGCCTCGACATTGGCAATTGCCAGCCAAGGCAGGCTCAGGGGTTGCAGGGGCGCTTGAGGGAAGTCGAAAAGCATCGTGCGAGTTTACCAGCGAAATCCTGGGGCCGCTGTGCGGCCCCAGCAACCTCAGAGCTCAGCCGCCAGCCTTGAACCTTGGTTGATCGCCCGTTTGGCATCCAGCTCGGCCGCCACATCGGCCCCGCCAATCAGGTGCACCGACTGCCCCGCCGCCACCAGGCCGTCCTGCAACTCACGCAGCGGGTCCTGCCCGGCGCAGATCACCACGTTGTCCACCGGCAGCACCTGCGGCTCGCCGTCCGCCACGCGGATGTGCAAACCGGCATCGTCGATACCCAGGTACTCGACGCTGTTCAGCATCTGCACCCGCTTGTTCTTCAACCCGGTGCGGTGAATCCAGCCGGTCGTCTTGCCCAGGCCATCACCCACCTTGGACTTCTTGCGCTGCAACAGGTAGACCTGGCGCGCCGGGGCATGCGGCTCGGCCTTGACCCCGGCCACACCACCACGCGCCTCAAGCTGGGTATCGATGCCCCACTCCTTCCAGAACGCCTCACGGTCCTGGCTGGTGGCCACGCCCTCGTGCACCAGGTACTCGGACACATCGAAACCGATGCCACCCGCACCAATCACCGCAACCGCCTTGCCCACCGGCTTGCGCTCAAGCAGCACGTCCAGGTAGCTGAGCACCTTGGCATGCTCGACACCTGGGATGTCCGGGGTACGCGGTGCGATGCCAGTGGCCAGGATGATTTCGTCGTAGCCGCCGCTCACCAACGCCTGTACGTCGACACGGGTATTCAGGCGCAGGTCCACGCCCGTGTTTTTCACCTTGTTGCGGAAATAGCGCAGGGTTTCGAAGAACTCCTCCTTGCCAGGCACCCGCTTGGCCACGTTGAACTGGCCGCCGATTTCGCTGGCGGCGTCAAACAGCGTCACCGCATGGCCACGCTCGGCTGCCACGGTGGCCGCAGCCAAACCGGCGGGGCCGGCGCCAACCACGGCAATGCGCTTCACTGCCCGTACTGGCAGGTAGTTGAGCTCGGTTTCGTGGCAGGCACGCGGGTTGACCAGGCAGCTGGTCAGCTTGCCGCCAAAAGTATGGTCCAGGCAGGCCTGGTTGCAGCCGATGCAGGTATTGATCTCGTCGGCGCGGCCAGCCGCTGCCTTGTTGACGAAGTCCGGGTCGGCCAGGAACGGCCGGGCCATCGAGACCATGTCGGCATCGCCTTCGGCCAATACGGCTTCGGCCACTTCCGGCGTATTGATACGGTTGGTGGTGATCAACGGAATGCTCACCACACCACGCAGCTTGGCGGTTACTTTGGTAAATGCCGCACGCGGGACCTTGGTGGCAATGGTCGGGATACGCGCTTCGTGCCAGCCGATGCCGGTGTTGATCAAGGTCGCGCCGGCCTGCTCGATGGCCTTGGCCAGCAGCTCGATCTCGTCCCAGGTGCTGCCACCCTCGACCAGGTCGAGCATCGACAGGCGGAAGATGATGATGAAATTCGGCCCTACCGCGCCGCGCACCCGGCTGACGATTTCCACCGCCAGGCGCATGCGGTTTTCGTAGCTGCCGCCCCAGCGGTCGGTGCGGTGGTTGGTATGGGCAGCCAGGAACTGATTGATGAAGTAGCCCTCCGAACCCATGATCTCGACGCCGTCGTAGCCGGCGCGCAGGGCCAGTGCCGCGCAATTGACGAAGTCGGCGATCTGTTTCTCGATGCCCTCCTCGTCCAGCTCTTTGGGCTTGAACGGGTTGATCGGCGCCTGGATTGCGCTAGGTGCCACCTGCCGTGGGCTGTAGGCGTAGCGCCCGGCATGCAGGATCTGCAGGCACACCTTGCCACCGGCGGCGTGCACGGCTTCGGTGACGATGCGGTGCTTGTCGGCTTCTTCCTCGGTGCTGAGCTTGGCCGCGCCGGAATACACCCCGCCTTCATCGTTGGGCGCAATGCCGCCCGTGACCATCAGGCCGACGCCGCCCCGGGCGCGTTCGGCAAAGTACGCGGCCATGCGCTCGAAGCCGCCGGGGCGCTCTTCGAGGCCGGTGTGCATCGAGCCCATCAAGGTGCGGTTGCGCAGAGTGGTGAAGCCCAGGTCCAGCGGAGCGAGCAGGTGCGGGTAGCGGTCGGCGGCCATGGAAGGTCCCCTGGTGGCGTGATCACGGGATGCGGGCACCTCACTGGTCGGCGGGGCCCGTCGTTTGTCTGTCAGCGACATTAAACAGCCGTTTGAATTGGCTCAATGATCGAAACTGACAAGTTATTGATCCTGACGAACAGCAGGACTACGCTAGGGAACCCTCGTTTCTTAAGGCGTCGTCCTGTTTCATGCGAAAACTCCTGGCAAGCGCCCTGGCGCTGGTGATGATCGCTTCCCTCTGCGGCTACGGTTTCTGGACCCAACAGCGCCCGGAAGGCCACTACCTTTCCGACCTGCGCATCGAGCTGGCACTCAACCATGGCGTACCGGGCGAGCACGGCAACCTGCTGGGCGTCGAGCCGCTGCTGTACCCAGGCGACTACCAGAACCTGCAACGCCTTCACCGCAAGCTGGCAGCCTATCTGGAGCAGGCCCGCGCCCAGGGCCTGGTGAGCCCGCGCACGGTGGTGGTGCTGCCGGAGCACATCGGTACCTGGCTATGGGCTCGCGGGGAAAAGAACGAGCTGTATCAGGTCACGCAAAGCCGCGAGGCCTTGCAATGGCTGGAGCTGAGCAACCCGCTGCGTTACGGCCTGGCCATGCTGGGTGCCGACGGCGACGATTGGCGCGCGGATGCACACCTGCGCATGAAGGCCGAGCAGATGGCCGCGGACTACCAACAGCTGTTCGGCGGGCTGGCCAAAGAGTTTGGCGTCACCCTGGTGGCTGGCTCCATCGTGCTGCCTGCGCCATACGTGAAACAGGGCGTGCTGCACGCCGGCAGTGGCCCGCTGTTCAATAGCAGCCTGGTGTTTGCCGGTGATGGCTCACTGCTGGGCCAGCCACAGCGCCAGCAATTCCCCGACAGTGAAATGCGCCGCTATGTCCACGATGGCCGCCAACAACCCCTGCAAGTGGTGCAAACCCCTGCCGGGCGCCTGGGTGTACTGGTGGGCAGTGACAGCTGGTACCCGGAAAACCATCAGCAACTGGCACAACAAGCGGTACAACTGATCGCCAACCCGGTATTCCTCAGCGGCAAGGGCAGTTGGGAAGCGCCATGGCGTGGCAATCGCCACCAGGAGGCCAGCGCCGGGCTGCCCCTGCAACGTGGCGAGGTCAGCGAACAGAGCGCCTGGCAACGCCTGACCGAGGCCGCAGGGGCCAGCGTCAGCAGCATGAGCGTGTTCATGCGCGGGCAGTTCTGGGAACAGGCCAGCGACGGCCAGGGCTTTGCCCGCCAGTCGGGTGAGTTGCTGGCGGGTACCCCCAGCCATGGCGCTCGCCTGCTGAACTTGTGGCTATAGGCCCATGGCCCGCCCCCGTGTACGCCTGGGCGACCTTTCGGTAGGCTTTGTCCAGCCGCTGACCGATGCCCTGCGCGAACTGGGTCACGAGCCTGAGCCTCTGCTGCGCCGCTATGGCCTGGATGCACCCCGCCTCGCAGAGGCCGGCGCGCGCTTGTCGATCCCCCGTTACATGCACCTGGGCCACGCCGCCATCGAGCTGTGCGGTGACGCCGCGCTGGGCCTGCACATGGGGCGCCTGAGCCGACTGGCGCATGCCGGTCTCGCCGGGGTCACCGCCGCCCAGGCGCCGACCTTGGGCGATGCGGCGCGCACCCTGCTGCGCTTCGAGCCACTGTATGCGGCCAACTACCGTGGCCATTCCAGCTTCGAGGAAGATGCCCAGGGCGCCTGGTTGCGCTTCTACTCCATCAGCCCCTACAACGCCTACAACCGCTTCGTGGTGGATTCACTGCTTGCCGGCTGGCTGGCGCAGCTGGCCGATCTGGCTGGCACAACGGTGCAGGCCGAGCGCCTGGACATCGAATTTTCCGCGCCTCCCTATGCGGCGCGCTATCAGCCGCTGTGCAGCGCACCCGTACAGTTCGCGGCCGAGGGCAACCAGCTGCGTCTGAGCCGCGCCACACTGCAGCTGGCCAACCCCAGGCACTGCCCAAGCACCTGGCAGCACCTGCTGCAGCTGTGTGAGGCGCAAATGCAACAGCTTACGCGGGTGCGCAGCCTGGGTGAGCGCATTACTCATCTGCTGGGCCCGCTGCTCAATGGCGGCCGTGAACCGGACCTGGAAGAAGTGGCGCTGCACTTGCAGTTGCCCACCTGGACCCTGCGCCGCAAGCTGGCCGAGGAAGGCACGCGCTTTCGCGACTTGCTCAATGAAACGCGGCGCGACCTGGCCGAGACCTATATCCGTGACACGGAGCTGGCCTTTGGCGAGATTGCCTATCTGTTGGGGTTTGCTTCGGCCGAGGCCTTCCAGCGCGCGTTCAAGCGCTGGACGGGCCTTACGCCGGGGGAGTTCCGCCGCAGCCAGCGGCGGGCGGGCTAAAGCTCGGTAGCGTCTTCAGCCGGTTCCGGGGTGTCCAGTTCGTAAGCCTGGGTTTCGAGTAGTTCTTCCTGGTATTCATCCATCGCCCTGCGTCCTCTTTGCTCGTTATGTCTTCGTAGGTATCACCTTCAGCCTAGGCAGGTGGGATGAAGAGATGATGACAAGCTTATGAGTGATAAACGTAGCAGGTGTTCAGGAAGTTATCGCGGGGTGTCTGTAACAGGGAATGTTGAAAGCCTGTACCGGCCTCTTCGCGGGCTTGCCCGCTCCCACAGGTCCTTCACAAGCTCTGAAACTTGCGCATTACATGTGGGAGCGGGCAAGCCCGCGAAAGGGCCGGTACGGGCGCCCCGTCAAAGGGAAGGCGACGCGGCCTCGGCAGGCTGGGCTTCCTGCTGCACCTGAATCGGCGCTGCTTCGGCCGGCGGCGCGACCGGCTGCGAGCCCTGGCTGTCATTCACCACCGGTGCCGCTGCTGCTTCACTGGCCGGGGCAACGGCCGCAGCCGCTGGTGCAACTTGCGCCACAGGTACGGCTTCCGGAGCCGGGGCAGGTGCCACCGGGTTCGCAGCTGCCTGCTCCGGCAGCCCCAGTTCCACCGCGGGTTTCTGTACCTTGGGCGCCTCGACCTTGGCCTCTTCGACCTTCTTCGGCTTCGGTTTGGGCAGGTAGCTCTCTACCAGGGCGAAATACCGGTCATAGAACTGCGCCGCCGTCACCGTTTCGCTGGCCACCTTGACCATCGAGTCGTCGCTGGAGCCGATCGGCATCGATACCGAACCCAGCACGCCCACGCCCAGGCTGGCGGAGGTGTTGGACTTTTTCAGGGCGTAACGGTCCTGCAGGGCGTTGGCGAACATGGTCGAACGCTGCTCGTCGCTCACATCCGGCGCGCAGGTCACGTTGAAGCTGATCTGCAGGTGGTTCTCGCTGTTCTGCTGGAAGCTCTTGTTGCCCACCACCTGGTTGGTGCCGCTGTTGGTGATGATGTAGCCCTGGCTGAGCAAGGCACGCCGGGCGGCCTCGCAGGAGCCGGCATCGCTCACCGGAAAACTGCGCGAGAAGGTACCCGAGTCATCGAAGTTCTCGTGCTCGTACACGGCGGTTTTTTTCGAGGAACAACCGGCCACCCCCGCCAGCACCAGGGCCAGCCCGAGCGCACCAAAGACGGAAGATCTGGTCATTGCGAATTCCGGGTAAGTCGAGAAGGTGCCTATTGTGCAACACAGCAGGCAGGCACAGGAACCACTGGTCGGTGAAGAGTCTGTCAGGTTGGCGTAAATCTGGGTAAAGCCGGGGGTTTCCAGCCGTAGAAACAAAAAAAGCGACCCGAAGGTCGCTTTTTTCGTGCTTCAAGGCGTTCAAGGGGCCTTGAGGCTAAGATGGCGCAGCGGACGGGACTCGAACCCGCGACCCCCGGCGTGACAGGCCGGTATTCTAACCGACTGAACTACCGCTGCGTATCATTCAGGCTTGCGCCCGATTGAAACCTGGGTCTACCCTTCCGGCGCAATGGCCTCAGGGCAGGCACAAAAAAAGCGACAACACGATCGCTTCTCTTGTGTTTGCTTCAAGGTGTTCTAGGGACCTTGAAACGAAGATGGCGCAGCGGACGGGACTCGAACCCGCGACCCCCGGCGTGACAGGCCGGTATTCTAACCGACTGAACTACCGCTGCGTATCGTTCAGGCTTGCGCCTGATTGAAACTGGGATCAGCCAAAGGCATTTTGCCTTGTGGCTTCAGACCGGTGCATGGCACCCATCTGTTACTGAAAAATGGCGCAGCGGACGGGACTCGAACCCGCGACCCCCGGCGTGACAGGCCGGTATTCTAACCGACTGAACTACCGCTGCGCAGTGCGTTCCTCTCTGGCTATCGGCTTCTTGCGAAACTTTTGCACCAGGAACTTCTCAGGAAGTGGTGGGTGATGACGGGATCGAACCGCCGACCCTCTGCTTGTAAGGCAGATGCTCTCCCGGCTGAGCTAATCACCCTCGCTGTGTTGCTTGTTGCGTTTGCTTCTCTGAGGCCGCGAAATTTACGCAGGTGGCGAAGCTAAGTCAATAGCCCCATTGAATTTTTTTCAAAAAAAGCAAAAACAGAAAAGGGACCTTTCGGTCCCCTTCCCTTACAGCGCCGAGCTCAGGTGTAGATCATCTTGCGGGTCATGCCGCCATCGACCACAAACTCCTGACCGGTGACAAACGCCGCCTGGCGCGACAACAGCCAGGCAACCATCGCCGCCACATCTTCTACGGTGCCTACCCTGCCCGTCGGGTGTTGGGCATGGTCGGCCTCGGTCAGCGGCTCGGCACGGCGCTGCGACGGGTCACGGGCATCGATCCAGCCCGGGCTCACTGCATTGACACGAATCTCCGGGCCCAGGCTCATGGCCAGGGCATGGGTCAAGGCCACCAGGCCGCCCTTGCTCGCTGCGTAGGCCTCGGTGTCGGGCTCGGACTGCTGCGCCCGGGTAGAAGTGAGGTTGACGATGGCCCCGTTGTGCGCACGCAGGTACGGCGCACAATGCTTGGCCAGCAGCATCGGGCCATTGAGGTTAACCGCCAACACCCGGTTCCACTGTGCCAGGCTCAGGCTTTCCAGCGTCTGGTTGTGCGGGTTGGCGATGGCCGCATTGCACACCAGCGCGTCCAGCCGACCGAACTGCCCAAGCACTTCGGACACCCCGGCAATGACCTGGGCCTCGTCGGCGACGTCCATGGTGATGAACCAGGCATTGTCGCCCAAGGCCTTGGCCACTTTGCCGCCACGCTGACGGTCCAGGTCGCTCAGCACCACCTGCCAGCCTTCACAGATCAGCCATGCGGCAATGCCCAGGCCGATGCCGCGCGCGGCACCGGTGACCAAGGCTACCCGGCCATTCTGGCCCGGGGTACTGCCGCGGATTTCGATCACAGTGCGGCCAGCCCGCGTGCAAGGTCAGCCTGCAGGTCGGCCACATCTTCCAGGCCTACGGCAACGCGGATCAGGCTGTCGCGGATACCGGCGGCTTCACGCTCCTGCGCCGACAGGCGGCCGTGGGAGGTGGTAGCCGGGTGGGCGATGGTGGTCTTGCTGTCACCCAGGTTGGTGGTGATGGAAATTACCCGGGTGGCGTCGATGAAGCGCCAGGCGCCCTCTTTACCGCCCTTGACCTCGAAGCTCACCACCGCACCAAAGCCACTCATCTGGCGCTTGGCCAGTTCGTGCTGCGGGTGGCTGGGCAGGCCGGCGTAATGCACCTTCTCCACGCCGTCCTGCTGCTCCAGCCATTCGGCCAGGGCCTGGGCGCTTTCGCAGTGCGCACGCATGCGCAGGCGCAAGGTTTCCAGGCCCTTGGTGAAGATCCAGGCATTGAACGGGCTGAGCGTCGGGCCTGCGGTACGCAGGAAGCCCACCACTTCTTTCATCTGCTCGGCACGGCCGGCAACCACGCCCCCCATGCAACGGCCCTGGCCGTCGATGAACTTGGTGGCCGAGTGGAACACGATGTCGGCACCCAGCTTCAGTGGCTGCTGCAGCGCCGGGGTGCTGAAGCAGTTGTCCACCACCAGCATGGCACCGCGCGCATGGGCGATTTCACTGAGCGCGGTGATATCGACCAGCTCGGCCAGCGGGTTGGACGGCGACTCGACGATCAGCAGCTTGGTATTGGCCTTGATGGCCTTTTCCCAGCCGCCGAGGTCGACCAGTGGCACGTAGTCCACCTGCACGCCAAAACGCTTGAAGTACTTCTCGAACAGGCTGATGGTCGAGCCGAACACGCTCTGCGACACCAGCACGTGGTCACCGGCACTGCACAGCGACATCACCACGGCCAGGATCGCCGCCATGCCGGTAGATGTACCCACGGCCTGCTCGGCGCCCTCCATGGCCGCCAGGCGCTCCTCGAAGGCACGCACCGACGGGTTGGTGTAACGGGAATAGACGTTGCCCGGCGTTTCACCGGCAAAGCGCGCGGCCGCGTCGGCGGCCGTGCGGAACACGTAGCTGGAGGTCAGGAACAGCGCTTCGCTGTGCTCGCCCTCGGGTGTACGGTGTTGACCGGCGCGCACCGCCAGGGTGTCGAAACCGACACCCTCGAGGTCGCTGTCCAGTCGCCCGGCATCCCATTGATCTGTCATGCCGTCGCTCCCTGAATCAGTTGTTGTAGAGGTCGATGATCGCGCTGACGGCCTGGTTCTTGACCTTGGCCAGGTCATTACGGGCCTGCTCGATACGCTCGAGGTAGGCATCGTCGATATCGCCGGTGACGTACTCACCGTTGAACACCGCGCAATCGAAGTGGTCGATCTTGATCTTGCCGCCACCGACCGAGTCGATCAGGTCTGGCAGGTCCTGATAGATCAGCCAGTCGGCGCCAATCAACTCGGCCACTTGTTCGGTGGTACGGTTGTGGGCGATCAGTTCGTGAACACTCGGCATGTCGATGCCGTAGACGTTGGGGTAGCGTACTGCTGGGGCTGCGGAGCAGAAGTAGACATTCTTGGCACCGGCTTCGCGGGCCATCTGGATGATCTGCTTGCAGGTGGTGCCGCGTACGATCGAGTCGTCCACCAGCATCACGTTCTTGCCGCGGAATTCCAGTTCGATGGCGTTGAGCTTCTGGCGTACCGATTTCTTGCGCGCGGCCTGGCCGGGCATGATGAAGGTACGGCCGATGTAGCGGTTCTTGACGAAGCCTTCGCGGAACTTGACGCCCAGGCGGTTGGCCAGCTCCAGCGCGGCAGTGCGGCTGGTGTCCGGGATCGGGATGACCACGTCGATGTCATGCTCCGGGCGTTCGCGCATGATCTTGTCGGCCAGTTTCTCACCCATGCGCAGACGGGCCTTGTACACCGAAATACCGTCGATGATCGAGTCCGGGCGCGCCAGGTAGACGTGCTCGAAAATGCACGGCTGCAGTTTTGGCGATTCGGCGCACTGCTTGGTGAACAGCTGGCCTTCTTCGGTGATGTATACCGCTTCGCCCGGCGCCAGGTCGCGGATCAGGGTGAAGCCGAGCACGTCCAGGGCCACGCTTTCCGAGGCGATCATGTATTCCACGCCTTCGTCGGTGTGGCGCTGGCCGAACACCACCGGGCGGATGCCGTGGGGGTCGCGGAAACCGACGATGCCGTAACCGGTGACCATCGCCACCACGGCGTAACCGCCTACGCAGCGGCTGTGCACGTGGGAAACAGCAGCGAACACGTCTTCTTCGGTCGGCTGCAGCTTGCCGCGCACCGCCAGCTCATGGGCGAACACGTTCAGCAGCACTTCCGAGTCGGAGTTGGTGTTGACGTGGCGCAGGTCGGACTCGTAGATCTCCTTGGCCAACTGCTCGACGTTGGTCAGGTTGCCGTTGTGGGCCAGGGTGATGCCATATGGCGAGTTGACGTAGAACGGCTGGGCCTCGGCCGAGGTCGAGCTGCCCGCAGTCGGGTAGCGCACGTGGCCAATGCCCATGCTACCTACCAGGCGCTGCATGTGGCGCTGCTGGAAGACGTCGCGTACCAGGCCATTATCCTTGCGCAGGAACAACCGGCCGTCATGGCTGGTCACGATACCGGCAGCGTCCTGGCCGCGGTGCTGGAGGACCGTAAGCGCGTCATACAGCGCCTGATTGACGTTCGACTTACCGACGATACCGACGATGCCACACATGCGACGCAACCCCTACTTTGACGAAACTTGAGTGAATAGCGCTCAGGGCCGGGACGGACCGAGCAACTGTTCCTTGAACGGAAGATCAGCCGGAGCGCTGATCAACCCACTGGGCGACCACTGGCCGGTGAAACCCAAAATCAGGTTTTTCGACCAGTCGGCGACCAAGAGAAATTGTGGTATCAGGCGTGATTCCTGCCACCAGGTGTCTTGTTGAACAGGCCCCAGGCTGATCAGGCCGATGGCCACCACTACCAGCAAGGCCCCGCGCGCGGCGCCGAAGGCCATGCCCAGGAAACGATCAGTACCGGACAGCCCGGTCACACGGATCAGCTCACCGACGAGGAAGTTGACCATGGCCCCCACCAGCAAGGTGGCGACGAAAAGAATGGCGCAGCCGGCGATGACGCGCATCGATGGCGTCTGGATATAGCTCTCAAGATACACCGAGAGCGAACCGCCGAACATCCAGGCAACCGCACCGGCAATGATCCAGATGAGCAAGGACAAGGCTTCCTTGACGAAGCCGCGCTTGAGACTGATCAGTGTGGAGACGGCGATGATCGCGATGATCGCCCAATCAACCAAGGTAAATGCCACGGTGCTGCCTGCAGACGTTTGAGGCGGCGCATTTTACCAGAGCGATGCGCTGGGAGTAAGCGGAATGTCAGGCGGAATGGTGTTGGCTTCATCGCGGCAAGCCAGCCCCCACAGGGAGAGCTCAGCCCTTGAGGTCCGTGCGATCGGGGTGGGAACTGGCTGGCCGGCGATGGGCGGCAAAGCCGCCCTGGTGATTTTCAGCTGCGCTCTGGCTGGAAACGCACCACAAAGCCCTTGAGGCTGTTCTGGCGGTTGATGGCGTCGCGCGTGCGCTCGGCTTCGGCCCGCTCGATCAGCGGCCCGACATACACCCGGTTCATCCCGCCCGCCGAGCGGATATAGGCGTTGTAGCCCTGACTGCGCAGCGTTTGCTGCAGCTTCTCGGCACCGGCTCGGTTGGACAGGCTGGCCAACTGGATGGACCAGCTGACAGGCAAGCCATTGACGTCGATCTTCGAGGGGGCAGCTGGCTTGGCCACTGCCGTGGCAGGTGCCGGGGTGGCCGCCGGCCTGGGCTCGACCTTGGGTGCCGGGACCTGCGGTTTGGCCGGCTGAACCTGCGCCTGGGTCTGCGGCGATGGCGTGATTGGCTGGCTGGGCGTAGCGGCCGGCGCAGTGGACTCGTCGACCACCACCGGTGGCTGCTGCGGCTCTTCAGGAATGACCTGCGGCTCCGGCACGGCGACCGGATCCACTTTCACTTCCGGCAGGCTTGGCATGGCCGGTGCCTGCGGGGCTTCGACGTGCACCTGGCGCATCTCGTCCTCGCGGGTGAACAGCATCGGCAGGAAAATAACCGCCAGCGCCACCAGCACCAGCGCACCCACCATGCGCTGTTTCATCCCTTTATCCAGCACTGCCATCTACTCCACCCTCCTGGGCGTGCCGCTCCAGCCACTCCAGCGCCTGGGCAACACAGAAAAACGAACCGAACAGCAAGATCTGATCATCCGCCGTCGCCTGCGCGCATTGCCCTTCAAGGGCGGCATCGACGCTGACATAAGACTTCACCGCAGCACCGAGGTTCGTCAAGGCCGTAGCCAGTTCCGCAGCCGGGCGGCTGCGGGGGGTATCCAGGGGCGCCACGGCCCAGTCGTCGACCAGGCCCTGCAGCGGCGCGACAACGCCGTCCAGGTCCTTGTCTCCGAGCAGGCCGAACACCGCCAGGCGACGCCCTTTGAGCGGCCGGGCCGCCAGGCGCCGGGCCAGGTACTCCGCTGCATGGGGGTTGTGCCCCACATCCAGCAGCAGCTCCACCGGCTTGCCCTGCCAGTTCAGCAGGCGGCGGTCGAGGCGGCCGGTGATGCGGGTATCCAGCAGTGCCTGGCGCACCTGCGCGGCATCCCACGGCAGCCCCATCAGCAGGTAAGCCTGCAGGGCCAGCGTGGCGTTTTCCATGGGCAGGTCAAGCAAAGGCAGGTCACGCAGCTCTACCTCCGCACCATCAGCCGCCGTACCGCGCCAGCTCCAGTTGCCATCGGCACTGGCCAGATCGAAGTCACGACCGCGCAGGAACAGCGGCGCTGCCAGTTCGGCGGCCTTGTCCAGCAACGGCTTCGGCGGGTCCAGGTCACCGCACAGGGCCGGCTTGCCCGCGCGGAAGATGCCGGCCTTCTCGAAGGCCACAAGCTCGCGAGTATCGCCCAGGTAATCGACATGGTCGACGCCGATACTGGTCACCAGGGCCAGGTCGGCATCCACCACGTTCACGGTGTCCAGGCGGCCACCAAGGCCCACTTCCAGCACCACGGCATCCAGCTGCGACTGGTAGAACAACCAGAACGCGGCCAGCGTGCCCATCTCGAAGTAGGTCAGGGAAATTTCGCCCCGCGCCGCCTCGACGGCGGCAAAGGCTTCGCACAGGCGCTCATCACTGGCCTCTAGGCCATCGATCACCACCCGCTCGTTGTAACGCAACAGGTGCGGCGAGCTGTAAACGCCGACCTTGAGCCCCTGGGAGCGCAGCAGCGAGGCCACGAAGGCGCAGGTCGAGCCCTTGCCGTTGGTGCCGGTCACCGTCACCACGCGGGGCGCCAGCTTGCCCAGCCCCAGCCGGGCAAGCACCTTCTGCGACCGCTCCAGGCCCATGTCGATGGCCGAAGGGTGCAACTGCTCGAGGTAGGCGAGCCATTCGCCCAGGGATCGTTGTTTCATCACGCGACGGCAGCCGCCTCACGCGCTTGCTCCGGGGTTTCCTGGCCGGTCATCTGCGCCAGCAGGCGGGCCAGGCGCGGGCGCAGCTCGCCACGGGAGATGATCAGGTCGATAGCACCGTGCTCCAGCAGGAACTCGCTGCGCTGGAAGCCTTCTGGCAGCTTCTCGCGTACGGTCTGCTCGATCACACGTGGGCCAGCGAAGCCGATCAGGGCCTTTGGCTCACCGACGATGACGTCGCCGAGCATCGCCAGGCTGGCGGAAACGCCGCCGTACACCGGGTCGGTCAGCACCGAGATGAACGGGATGCCTTCTTCGCGCAGGCGCGCCAGCACGGCCGAGGTCTTGGCCATCTGCATCAGCGAGATCAGCGCTTCCTGCATGCGCGCACCGCCCGAAGCGGAGAAGCAGACCATTGGGCAGCGGTGTTCCAGGGCGTAGTTGGCCGCACGCACGAAGCGCTCGCCGACGATGGCCCCCATGGAGCCGCCCATGAACGAGAATTCGAAGGCGCTGACCACGATCGGCATGCCCATCAGGGTGCCACTCATGGAGATCAGCGCGTCTTTTTCGCCGGTCTGCTTCTGGGCGCCGGTCAGGCGGTCCTTGTACTTCTTGCCGTCACGGAACTTCAGGCGGTCGACCGGCTCCAGGTCGGCACCCAGTTCGGCACGGCCTTCCGCGTCGAGGAAGATATCGATGCGCGCACGTGCGCCGATGCGCATGTGGTGGTTGCACTTGGGGCAGACATCCAGGGTCTTTTCCAGCTCCGGACGATACAGCACGGCCTCGCAGGACGGGCACTTGTGCCACAGGCCCTCAGGCACCGAGCTCTTCTTCACCTCGGAACGCATGATCGAAGGGATCAGTTTGTCGACTAACCAGTTGCTCATGCTTTCTTTCTCCAGTATTGGCAAGCGGGGGTCGGCTTCACCGGCCCTGCCCTGCCCTTGAGCTCAAAATCTTTTATGAAACGATGATGGACCGGCCGCCGGGGCTTCCAGCGTGCCACTCCACCGCTAATGTGTTGTTGTGCCGCCACCGGCGGCTGCCCCGCAGGGCTGCGAAAGCTATGGACGATGGCGCGCAGCCAGCCGTCACATCTGCCATCACGCCTGTTTCACCGCCTGCATGAAGGCCTCGATTTTCGCCGCGTCCTTGATGCCCTTGGCCTGTTCGACGCCACCGCTGACATCCACCGCATAAGGCCGCACCTGGGCAATGGCCTGGCCGACGTTATCGGCCGACAGCCCGCCCGCCAGGATGATGGGCTTGCTCAGGTGTGCCGGCACCAGTGACCAGTCGAACGCTTCACCGGTTCCCCCGGGTACGCCTGCCACGTAGGTGTCCAGCAATATGCCGCGGGCCCCTGCGTAAAGCTGGCAGGCCGCTTCCAGGTCATCGCCCGGGCGCACACGCAGGGCCTTTATCCAGGGGCGGTGGTAGCCTTCGCAGTCTTGCGGGGTTTCATCGCCGTGGAACTGTAGCAGGTCCAGCGGAACCACTTCGAGGATCTCGTTCAGCTCGCAACGCGAAGCGTTGACAAACAGCCCGACCGTGGTCACGAACGGTGGCAACTCGGCAATGATCGCCCGTGCCTGGCGCACGTCCACGGCCCGCGGGCTCTTGGCGTAGAAGACAAAGCCGATGGCATCGGCACCCGCTTCGGCAGCGGCCAGTGCGTCTTCGATTCGGGTAATCCCGCAGATCTTGCTGCGAACATTGCTCATGGACAGCGAACCCTGATTGTTACGGTGAAAGGCCGGATGTTAGCAAATGGCTTTTCGTCCGTCAGTCTGCCAACGCTTCGTAGCCGGTCAAAAAGTGTGGGCCGATGTAACGCTGGGGCAGCACATATTCCTCGGGGTACTCCACCTTGACCAGGTAAAGCCCGTACGGATGGGCGGTGACCCCGGCTTCACGGCGGTCGCGCCCTTCCAGCACTTCACGCGCCCAGGTGACCGGGCGCTCGCCGGCGCCGATGGCTGTCAGCACACCGACAATGTTACGCACCATGTGGTGCAGGAAGGCGGTGGCGCGCACGTCCAGCACGATCATCTGGCCATGGCGGGTAACGCGCAGGTGGTAGATGTGCTTGATCGGCGACTTGGCTTGGCACTGGCTGGCGCGGAAGGCGCTGAAATCGTGGGTGCCAAGCAGGAACTGCGCCGCTTCGGCCATGCGCTCGACATCCAGCGGGCGGTGGTTCCAAGTCACTTCCTCGGCCAGGTGCGCCGGGCGGATCGGGTCGTTGTAGATGACGTAGCGGTAGCGCCGCGCACACGCCTTGAAGCGGGCATGGAAGTCGGCCGGCATCGGCCGCGACCAGACCACGCTGATGTCGTGCGGCAGGTTGAAATTGGTGCCCAAGGTCCAGGCGCGCTCGTCGCGTACGGCGCGGGTATCGAAATGCACGATCTGGCCGCAGCCATGCACGCCGGCATCGGTACGCCCGGCGCAGATCACCGAAATCGGTTCGTTGGCGACCTTGGACAACGCTTGTTCAAGCGCTTGCTGGACACTGGGCACTCCACTGGCCTGACGCTGCCAGCCGCGATAGCGGGCGCCCTTGTATTCCACGCCCAGGGCGATTCGGGAGTAGCCTTCGGCCGCGGATTCGGCGGCAGCGGTGTCGATGATGTCCAAGCGCATGAAACCTGTGGGGTGTACGGAATGGCGGGGATTATAACGACAACGGCAGCCTTGTAGGGCTGCCATTGGAGGTGTGTAGCGCTTGCGGGCGTCTTCGCGGGCGCGCCCGCTCCCACAGGTTACTCACAAGGACGAAGACTTGTGGAGACCCTGTGGGAGCGGGCAAGCCCGCGAAGAGGCCTGCCCTGCTTGCATCAGACCAGGCGAGAGAGCATGTCCTCGGCTTCCTGGCGCTGGGTGTCGTCGCCGTCCTTGACCACTTCATCAAGGATATCGCGCGCGCCCTGGTTGTCGCCCATGTCGATGTAGGCGCGGGCCAGGTCGAGCTTGGTGGCTACTTCGTCACTGCCGGAGAAGAAGTCGAAGTCCAGGTCGTCCAAGGGCTCGGGCTCAGGCTGCGCAACCGCGTCCTCGCTGGTGAAGTGCGGCTCCAGCGATGGCGATTCGAGGCTCTGCGACAGCTTGTCCAGCTCGGCGTTGACGTCGTCCAGCTCCGAGGCAAAGCTTTTGGCGGCCGGCGAATCGTCGTCCAGCGACAGCGACAGGTCGAAGTCCGACGGCATGTCGAACTCGGAAACCGGGTCAAACTCCGGCACGCTGTCGAAGGCAGCCAGTTCAGCGGCGATGTCCACGGGGACCTCTTCCACCGCTTGCGGGGCGGCCGGGGCAACCGGCTCAGTGACATCGAGGTCGAAATCGGACAGGTCCACGGCAGGCTGTGGCTCTGCCTGGGCCAGCATGGCCTCGAAATCAGCGTCGGCGTCGGCTTGCAGTTCGGCATCCACGGCAAACGGCTGCTCTTCTGGCTGAGCCTCTTCCAGCGCTGGCTCATCCAGCACAGGCTCGGCAATTACCAGCTCGTCGGGTACAGGTTCCTGTGCCGCCGGCTCGTCCAGCAACGGCGCTGCCAGCGGATCTTCCTCCGGCAGGTCTTCACCCAGGCTCAGGTCAAAGTCGCTGTCCAGGTCCGGTTCACCCAGACCCGGTGCATCAAGGGTTGGCACTTCTTCGAAGGCGTCCAGCTCGGCTTCAGGCTCTGCTTGCGCCAAAACCTCCGGCTCAGCGTCTGCCTCTGGCGCGAACTCAGGCACCTCGTCAGACACCACATCGGCAACCACCGGCGCCTCAGGCTCGTCGTGCAGCAGCTCCTGCACGTACTGCTCATCCATTTCGGCAGCCAGTGCCGCCGCACCCAGGCCGGCCGCGGCCAGGCCAAGCATGGCCGGGTAGCGCTCTTTCAGGTCGGCAACCTGGGCAGTGTTCTGCTCGCTGGCCGGCAGCTTGCGCTCCTGTTCGGCGAACGCGCTCTGGTCACCCTGGCGGGCGTACACATCCATCAGTTTCAGGCGCAGGTCGTCACGCTCTGGCGCGGCGGCCACAGCGGGCTCCAGCAGTTCGGTGGCGCGATTCAGGCGGCCTTCGGCCAGGCATTCATGGACTTCCGCCAGCAGCGCGGCGTGCGGGTCGGCGTGCGGCTCAGGCTCAAGGTCTGCCTCGGCGACTGGCGCTGCCACTTTTTCCGCAGCAACGGCAGCGGCAGCCGAAGCTGCGACCACAGCGGGCGACAAGGTCACGCTCGGCTCCGAGACTTCGACGCCGTCGAGGCTCTCGGTATCAGTGTCAAAACCTGGGGCTTGCTCTTCTTCCAGCGCCCGCGCCATGCGCAGGTGCTTTTCAGCTTCTTGCTGGGCCTTGCGCTTGCGCGCCAGCAACCACAGCAGCAACGCCAGCACCAGAATGCTGGAGCCGGCAATCAACCCAAGCAGCCACGGGTTACCCAGGACCTGGTCGAGCGCACTGTTCGGCTGGTTGGCTGGCGCAGGCTTGGCGGCCGGCACCGGCTTGGGCGCGGTATCCACAGCAGCTGGTGCCGGCTTGACCACCGGCTGGGCTGCCGCTGCCGGCTGGGCCGGCGACGCAGCAGCCACTGCCGGGGCGGCTGCACCCTGGGCTTCAAGGCGCGCCAGCTGGTCGTTCTTCAGCTCGATCAGACGCTGCAGCTTGTCCAGCTGGCTCTGCAGGTCGGTCATGCGGCTTTTCAGTTCGTCGTTGTCGCGGCGGCTGGTGTCCAGGCTTTCCTGGGCCACGGCCAGCTTGTCGTTGAGTGCCTTGGCCTGGCCGGCACCGGTCTGGTTACCCGGGCTTACCAGGCGCAGGTTGTCACCCTGGGCGATGCGCGCCGGGGCAGCTTCGGCGGCGCCACGGCGGGTAGCGTCGAGCTGGCGGGCACGCGGGCCCAGGCGGCGGCCTTCACGCCAGGCGGCATACTGTTCGGCCACCTCGCTGTTTGCCTCGCCCTGGGCAATGCTCTGGATCTGCTGCTGGTCGGGCAGGCGCAGTACCTGGCCAACTTTCAGCTGGTTGATGTTGTTGCCGATGAAGGCGTCGGGGTTCAGCGCCTGGATCGCGATCATGGTCTGCTGGATCGAGCCACCCTGGGTGTTGCGCGCAGCAATTTGCCACAGGGTGTCGCGGCGCTGGGTGGTGTAGCTGCTGGCACCGGTTGTGGCCGGTGTGACATTACCTGCTGCTGGCTTGTCGCCTTGGGCCTTGGCCTGGTCGAGCAGCACGCTGTAGTCGCGCAGCAGGCGGCCCTGCGGCCACATCACCTGGACCAGGAACTTGACCACTGGCCCCGGCAGCGGCTGGCTGGAGGTAACACGCAGCACGCTCTTGCCGTTGGGGTTGATCACCGGTGTAAAGGTCAGGTCTTCGAGGTAGGTCGGAAACGCCACCCCGGCCTTGCTGAACTCTTCCGGTGGCGCCAGGCTTGGCGCCACTTCGGCGGCCTTGAGGTCGCGCACGTCGAGCAATTCGATCTCGGCGTCCAGCGGCTGATTCTGTGCCGACTTCAGGGTCAGCTCCCCCAGGCCCAGCGCATTCGCCATGCCAGACGACAGCGCGGATGCTGCAGCCATGGCCAGAACCAGTTTGCGAATTCGAAGCATGACCTCTTCCCTTGTATGAATCGTCCCGAAACCTGCAAGCAGAGCAGGACAAAAGTGCTCGCCAGTATCTTTTACAGCATCTGTTTAATCAACAATTGTGCCACTTGCACGGCATTGAGCGCGGCGCCTTTGCGCACGTTGTCGGTGGTCAGCCAGAGGTTGAGCTGCTGGTCTTCATCAACACCGTGACGTACACGACCAACATAGACCACGTCTTGGCCCACTGCGTCACCGACCGGGGTCGGATAATCATCACGTTCCACCAGCTCGACACTATCAGCTGCCTCCAGTGCCTGGTTGACCGCTGCCAGGTCGACCGGGCGACGGCTCTGCACGGCCACACTGAAGCTATCGCCGAAAAACACCGGGACTTGAACGCAGCTCACGGAAATCTTCAATTCAGGCATGCCCAGCAGCACGCGCAACTCGCTGACCAGGCGGCGCTCCGGCGCTGTATGGCCTTGCTCATCGGCGGCCCCCACCTGGGCCAGCAGGTTGAATGCCACCTGGCGGTCGAAGAAACGCGGCTCCAGTGGCCGGGCATTGAGCAGTTCGGCCGTTTGCCGGGCCAGTTCGCTGACCGCTTCGCGGCCTTGCGCGGACACCGCCAGCGACGCCATCACCTGCACCCGCTCAATGTCCAGCAGGCCCTTGAGCGGTGCCAGCGCAACCGCCACGGCAACCGCGGCCGAGCATGGGCTGACGATGCGCGCCGGCAGCGTCAGGCCAGCCAGGCGCTCTGCGTTGGCCTCAGGCACCAGGGCCAGGGCGTCGTCCAGGCCACCAGACAGGTCGATCACCGTGCAGCCCGCCTGCAGCGCCTTGCTGGCAAAGCTGCGGCTGACTGCGGCGCCAGTGGCGAAGAAGGCCAGCTTGACCTGGGCAAAGTCGAAGCTGTCCACTTCACGCACCTTGAGCTTCTTGCCGGCGAACATCACGCTGCTGCCTGCCGACTCCATGCTGGCCAGCAGGTGCAGGGTGGCGACCGGGAACGCCAGCTCTTCGAGGATCTGCACCAAGGCTTCACCGACGCTGCCGGTGGCGCCGACGACGGCGATGTCCAAAGGGTGTGTCATGGTAGGGATCCTCTTGCAGAAAACGGCGGGGGCGGCACTTTACTCGGATTGTAGGGTTTTGTCTGTGCTGGCCGTATCTTCGTCGCTGTGGGTTGCGTGAGGGCTAGCGGGGATGGCTTGGGATTTGCGGTGTTTGTGATATCGAGCGCCGCGCGGGCGGCGCTCGATCTCACCGGCACTAAAAATGCTGTGGCGAACACTCAAAAAAAACCCGCGCTGTCGCCAGCGCGGGTTTTTAGTCAAAGCAGAACGATCAACGCTCCAGCAGGATCCGCAGCATGCGGCGCAGCGGTTCGGCAGCACCCCACAGCAGCTGGTCACCCACGGTGAAAGCGCCCAGGTACTGCGAGCCCATGTTCAGCTTGCGCAGGCGGCCAACCGGGATGTTCAGGGTGCCGGTGACCTTGGTTGGGGTCAGTTCCTGCATGCTGATTTCACGCTGGTTCGGCACCAGTTTCACCCAAGGGTTGTGCTGGCTGATCATGCCTTCGATGTCGGCGATCGGCACATCCTTGTTCAGCTTGATGGTCAGCGCCTGGCTGTGGCAACGCATGGCGCCGATGCGCACGCAGATGCCGTCGACCGGGATCGGGCTCTTGAAGCGGCCGAGGATCTTGTTGGTCTCGGCCTGGGCCTTCCACTCTTCACGGCTCTGGCCGTTCGGCAGTTCCTTGTCGATCCACGGGATCAGGCTACCCGCCAGTGGCACGCCAAAGTTCTCGGTCGGGAAGGCTTCGCTGCGCATGGCCTCGGCAACCTTGCGGTCGATGTCGAGGATGGCGCTGGCCGGGTTGGCCAGGTCGTCGGCAACGGCGGCGTGGGTGGCACCCATCTGCTTGATCAGCTCGCGCATGTTCTGCGCGCCGGCACCCGAGGCTGCCTGGTAGGTCATGGCGCTCATCCACTCGACCAGGCCGGCTTCGAACAGGCCACCCAGGCCCATCAGCATCAGGCTGACGGTGCAGTTGCCGCCGATGTAGTTCTTGGTACCGGCGTCCAGCTGCTGGTCGATGACCTTGCGGTTGACCGGGTCGAGGACGATCACGGCGTCATCCTGCATACGCAGGGACGAGGCAGCATCGATCCAGTAACCCTGCCAGCCGGCTTCACGCAGCTTGGGGAAGACCTCGTTGGTATAGTCGCCGCCCTGGCAGGTCAGGATAACGTCGAGGGTCTTGAGTTCTTCAATCGAATACGCGTCCTTGAGCGGCGCTGTATCCTTGCCCACGTTCGGGCCTTGGCCACCCACGTTGGAAGTAGTGAAGAACACCGGCTCGATAAGGTCGAAATCCTGCTCCTCCAGCATCCGCTGCATGAGCACGGAACCGACCATACCGCGCCAACCGATCAGACCTACACGTTTCATCGCAACTACACCTTTGCTAAAAGTGGGCCGCCACCGGGAATTTGGGGTGGCGGGCCAGAGAGATTACAGATTCCGCAGCGCTGCGACTACTGCGTCGCCCATTTCCTGCGTACCAACTTTGCGGCAGCCTTCCGAGTAGATGTCGCCGGTGCGCAAACCCTGGTCCAGAACCAGGCTAACGGCCTTCTCGATCGCGTCGGCGGCGGCCAACTGATTGAAGCTGTAACGCAGCATCATCGACACCGAAAGGATGGTCGCCAGCGGGTTGGCGCTGCCAAGGCCGGCGATGTCCGGCGCCGAGCCGTGGCACGGCTCGTACATGCCCTTGTTGTCGGCATCCAGCGATGCAGAAGGCAGCATGCCGATGGAACCGGTCAGCATGGAAGCTTCATCCGACAGAATGTCACCGAACATGTTGTCGGTCACCATCACGTCGAACTGCTTGGGTGCACGTACCAGCTGCATGGCAGCGTTGTCGACGTACATGTGGCTCAGTTCGACATCCGGGTAGTCCTTGGCCACGTCTTCGACCACTTCACGCCACAGCTGGCTGGACGCCAGGACGTTGGCCTTGTCCACCGAGCACAGCTTCTTGCCGCGCACGCGGGCCATGTCGAAGCCGACACGGGCAATGCGGCGCACTTCGCTTTCGCTGTACGGCAGGGTGTCGTAGGCCTGGCGCTCGCCGCCTTCCAGCTCGCGCTGGCCACGCGGGGCACCGAAGTAGATGCCACCGGTCAGCTCACGGACGATGAGGATGTCCAGGCCCGAAACGATTTCCGGCTTCAGCGACGAGGCATCGGCCAGTTGCGGGTAGAGGATGGCCGGGCGCAGGTTGGCGAACAGGCCCAGTTGCGAACGGATTTTCAGCAGGCCGCGCTCCGGGCGGATGTCACGCTCGATCTTGTCCCACTTCGGGCCACCCACGGCGCCCAGCAGCACGGCATCGGCCTTGCGCGCACGCTCCAGGGTTTCGTCGGCCAGCGGCACACCGTGCTTGTCGATGGCCGCGCCACCGATCACGTCGTGCTCCAGGCTGAAGCCGAGCTGGAACTTGTCGTTGGCCAGTTCCAGCACCTTGACCGCTTCGGCCATGATTTCCGGGCCGATACCGTCACCTGGGAGAATCAGAATCTGCTTGCTCATGCTTTCCTCTATTCATTCACGCGGTGCGGCCAGACGGGCCCCACCGAAAAGTGCTTAACGCTCGGCCCACAACACCAGCACATCGGTGCTGAACGAGCCATCGGCCTCGATCTGGTAATACTGCCGTACTTCTTCACCCATGGCTTGCTGCAATTGGCGGATGGCCACGCGCATCGGCTCGGGGGTACGCATGCGCTCGACCCAGCTGGTGAACTCCAGGCGCAGCGGCTGGCGCGTGTGGCTGCGCACATGCAGGCCGGCTTCGCTGACCTGGCGCTGCCATTCGGCAGCGGAGTAGTCGCGCACATGGCTGGTGTCGCGCAGCACTTCGACCGTTTGCAGGTAGGTGTCGAGCAGCGGGCTGCCGGGCGACATCACGTCGATGAACGCCGCCACGCCACCTGGCTTGAGCACCCGGCGCACTTCGCGCAGGGCCAGGCCCAGGTCGCTCCAGTGGTGGGCCGAGTAGCGGCTGAAGACGAAGTCGAACGAGGCATCGGCGAACGGCAAGCGTTCGGCAGCACCACGCTCGGTGGTGATATTGGCCAGGCCGCGCTCGGCGGCGGCGCTGGCGACCACGTCGAGCATGGATTGCGAGAGGTCATAGGCGACCACCTCGGCAACCAGCGGGGCGACGTGGAAACTGACATGACCGGCACCGCAGCCCAGGTCCAGCACGCGGGCATTCGCCTGCCCCGCCAGCTCGGCCTGCAACAGGGCGAATTCACTGCCCTGGGCGTGCACGGCGCTGCTGAGGTAGGCGCTGGCCTGTTCGCCGAACTGGCGCTGGACCACGTCGGTGTGTTGGGTGCTGGTCATGTCTAAATCCTTTTGGTCTTGGGTTGTTTTTACTGGCCCTATCGCCGGCAAGCCAGCCCCACAGGAAACCAACAGCATTCAGGCCTGTGGTGATCCTGTGGGAGCTGGCTTGCCGGCGATGAGGCCAGCAAACTCACCTACATCACTCAGGCATCACGGAACAGCCAAGGCTGGCTGGCGCGGTGCTTGCCTTCGAAGGCCTTGATCGCATCGCTGTCCTGCAGGGTCAGGCCGATATCGTCAAGGCCGTTGAGCAGGCAGTGTTTGCGGAACGCATCGATCTCGAAGTGCAGCACCTTGCCATCCGGGCGGGTCACCGCCTGCGCTTGCAGGTCGACGGTCAGCTGGTAGCCCGGGTTGGCTTCGACCTGCTTGAACAGCTCGTCCACTTCTTCATCGCTGAGGATGATCGGCAACAGGCCGTTCTTGAAGCTGTTGTTGAAGAAGATGTCGGCAAAGCTCGGCGCAATGATGCTGCGGAAGCCGTACTCATCCAGTGCCCACGGGGCGTGCTCACGGCTGGAGCCGCAACCGAAGTTCTCCCGCGCCAGCAACACGCTGGCACCCTGGTAGCGTTCGTGGTTGAGCACGAAATCCTGGTTGAGCGGGCGCTTGCTGTTGTCCTGGTAGGGCTGGCCCACGTCCAGGTAACGCCATTCGTCGAACAGGTTAGGGCCAAAGCCGGTGCGTTTGATCGACTTCAGAAACTGCTTGGGGATGATCTGGTCGGTGTCGACGTTGGCACGGTCCAACGGCGCGACGAGGCCAGTGTGCTGGGTAAAGGCTTTCATGCTGCGCTCCCTTGGATCAACTCGCGGACATCGATGAAGTGGCCGGTCACTGCGGCAGCGGCCGCCATGGCCGGGCTGACCAGGTGGGTACGGCCACCGGCGCCCTGACGGCCTTCGAAGTTGCGGTTGGAGGTGGACGCGCAATGCTCGCCGCTCTCCAGACGGTCCGGGTTCATCGCCAGGCACATCGAACAGCCTGGCTCACGCCATTCGAAACCGGCTTCGACGAAGATCTTGTCCAGGCCTTCGCGCTCGGCCTGGGCCTTGACCAGGCCCGAGCCCGGCACGACGATGGCTTGCTTGACGGTAGCGGCGACCTTGCGGCCCTTGGCGATTTCGGCCGCGGCGCGCAGGTCTTCGATACGCGAGTTGGTGCACGAGCCGATGAACACGCGGTCCAACTGGATGTCGGTGATCGCCTGGTTGGCGGTCAGGCCCATGTACTTCAAGGCACGCTCGATCGAACCACGCTTGACCAGGTCGGCTTCGGCAGCCGGGTCCGGCACGCGCTGGTCGACGGCCAACACCATCTCGGGCGAGGTGCCCCAGCTGACCTGTGGCTTGATCTGGCTGGCATCCAGCTCGACCACGGTGTCGAACACGGCATCGTCATCCGACACCAGGTCTTTCCACGACTCGACCGCTTGCTTCCACTGCTCGCCCTTCGGCGCATACGGGCGGCCTTCGACATAGGCAACGGTGGTGGCGTCAGTGGCCACCAGGCCCACACGGGCACCGGCCTCGATGGACATGTTGCAGATGGTCATCCGGCCTTCCATCGACAATTCGCGGATGGCGCTGCCGGCGAACTCCATGGCGTGGCCGTTGCCACCGGCGGTGCCGATCTTGCCGATCACGGCCAGGACGATGTCCTTGGCGGTAACGCCGGCAGGCAACTGGCCTTCCACGCGCACCAGCATGTTCTTCATCTTCTTGGCGACCAGGCACTGGGTGGCGAGCACGTGCTCAACCTCGGAAGTACCAATGCCGTGGGCCAAGGCGCCGAAGGCGCCATGGGTGGAGGTGTGCGAGTCGCCGCAGACCACGGTCATGCCAGGCAAGGTGGCCCCCTGCTCCGGGCTGATGACGTGGACGATGCCCTGGCGTTCGTCATTCATCTTGAATTCGACGATGCCGTATTCGTCACAGTTTTCGTCAAGGGTCTGCACCTGCAGGCGCGACACCTGGTCGACGATGGCCTCGATACCGCCCTTGCGCTCTGGCGTGGTCGGCACGTTGTGGTCGGGGGTGGCGATGTTGGTGTCGATGCGCCACGGTTTGCGGTTGGCCAGGCGCAGGCCTTCGAAGGCCTGGGGCGACGTCACTTCGTGGATGATGTGGCGGTCGATGTAGATCAAGGACGAGCCGTCATCACGGCGCTTGACCTCATGGGCTTCCCAGAGTTTGTCGTAGAGCGTTTTGCCAGCCATCAGACTGTTCCTCATCAGCGTCTTTCTATGCCAAAGACCCCTTGGCTTGTACGGACGATGCTATGGGGTTAGATTGAATAACTCAAATTCATAATTTTTATGCTTTGGATAACCCAAAGGAATACAACTACATGGACCTGGCCAACCTCAGTGCCTTTATCGCCATTGCCGAAACCGGCAGCTTTTCCGGGGCTGCCGAACGGCTGTTCCTGACCCAGCCGGCCATCAGCAAACGCATCGCCGGGCTGGAGCAGCAACTGGGTGTACGGCTGTTCGACCGCCTGGGCCGCGAGGTGACTTTGACCGAGGCTGGGCGCGCCCTGCTGCCACGGGCCTACCAGATCCTCAATGTCCTTGATGATACCCGACGCGCGCTGACCAATCTGACCGGGGCCGTGAGCGGTCGTCTGACCCTGGCCACCAGCCACCACATCGGCCTGCACCGCCTGCCACCACTGCTGCGGACGTTCACCCGCCAGTACCCGGCCGTGGCGCTGGATATTCAGTTTCTGGATTCCGAACAGGCCTACGACGAAATTCTGCATGGCCGCGCCGAAATTGCCGTGATCACCCTGGCGCCCGACCCGCATCACCTGGTCAAAGCCGTGCCGGTGTGGGACGACGCCCTGGACTTCGTCGCCGCCCCCGAGCACCCGCTGGCCAACAACCATGAGGTCAGCCTGGCGGATGTCGCCCGCCACCCGGCGGTATTCCCTGGCGGCAACACCTTCACCCACCATATTGTCCAGCGCTTGTTCGAAAGCCAGGGCCTGACGCCGAACATCGCCATGAGCACCAACTACCTGGAAACCATCAAGATGATGGTATCGATCGGCCTGGCCTGGAGCGTATTGCCACGCACCATGCTCGACGAACAGGTTGCACCCATCGCCTTGCCGGGCATACAGCTGTCGCGCCAGCTAGGCTACATCTTGCACACGGAGCGAACGCTATCGAACGCGGCCAGGGCATTCATGGCCCTGCTCGACAGCCACGCAGGGCCCGCCTGACCGGCCGTCAGCCCGGTACTTCCAATTCAAGGACGCGTCATACGCCAAAGGTCTGGTACCGATGCCCAAATCAGCAAACCGCTTTTTGCGCCTGCCGCGTATCCCAGCGGCCGATCCCCAAGAGTCGGAACAGGCCTGGCAAAACGCCCCACAACTGCTGGCCGCCCTCAACGGTGCGCGCCTGGGGGCTTGGCTATGGGATATCGAAAGCGGCCGGGTCAGCTGGTCACGGGGCACCCAGGCCCTGTTCGGCTTCGACCCGCAGCGGCCGTTGCCCGCCGATGTCGACTACCTCGACCTGCTGCCCGAGGAAGACCGCGCGCGCACGCGCCAGGTATTCCAGGCGGTATTCAACGGCGAGCCGGTGGAACAGGCCATGCGTCACCGTATTCGCTGGCCGGACGGTAGCCTGCACTGGCTGGAGATCAACGGTAGCCTGACCCACGACCAGCATGGCCGGCCACAAATGATCGGGGTGATCCGCGAAATCACTCGCCAGCGCGAACGGGAAACAGCGCTGATCAATTCGGAAAAGCGCTTCGCCACCCTGTTCCACCTCAGCCCCAACGCCATTCTTCTCACCCGCCGCCACGACGGCATGATCTTCGAGGTCAACCAGCACTTCGAAGACATGTTTGGCTGGCCGGGCAGCCAGGTAATAGGCAAGACCAGCCTGGAGCTGGGCCTGTGGGTCAACCCCGAACAGCGCCACCAGGTGATGGAGTCGACCCGCGCCAGCGGCGGCCCGCTGATCATGGAGGTGCAGTTCCGCGCCACCAGCGGCAAGGTGCACGACGGCATACTCTGCACCCAGGGCATCGAACTGGAGGGCGTCACCTTCCTGATCAGCACCTTTGTCGACACCACCGAACGCAAGCGCGCCGAGCAGGCCCTGAAGGACAGCCAGGAGCGCCTGGACCTGGCCCTGGACTCGGCGCAGCTGGGCACCTGGGACTGGCACATCCCCAGCGGCATGCTCTACGGCTCGGCCCGCGCCGCGCAGCTGCACGGCCTGCCGCCCACCCCTTTTCACGAATCGTTCGATGCGTTTTTCGAGGGGGTGCCAGAGCAGGAACGCAACTCGATGCGCCAGGCCTACCGCAGCCTGCGCGAAGGGCCCGCCGGGAACTACCAGATCACCTACCGGGTGCAGCTGGAAAGCGGCATTTCGCGTTACATCGAAAGCCGTGCACGGCTGTACCGCGACGAGCAGGGCAACCCGCTGCGCATGGCCGGTACCCTGCTCGACATCACCGACCAGGTGGAGCGCGAGCAGCGCCTGAGCGCCTCGGAAGAGAAGTTCGCGAGCCTGTTCCAGGTCAGCCCCGACCCGATCTGCGTGACCCGCCAGGATACCGGCCAGTTCATCGAGATCAACCCGGCGTTCAGCCAGACCTTTGGCTGGGACAGCGGCCAGGTGATCGGCCGCACCGCCGAGGAAATCGGCCTGTGGGCCGAGTCCATCGAGCGTGCGCAACGTATCGAGCGGGTGATCCGCGAACAGGCCTTGAGCAACGTCGCCGTGGTGGTCAACCACCGCAACGGCACCCCGTTGACCTGCGTGATCTCCAGCCGCCTGATCACCGTTGACGACCAGCCCTGCAGCGTTACCACCCTGCGCGACATCACCCAGCAGCAACGCGCCGAGGCGGCGCTCAAATCCAGCGAAGAGAAGTTTGCCAAGGCCTTCCACTCCAGCCCCGACGCCATCACCATCACCGAACGCCACAGCGGCCGTTACCTGGAAATCAACGACGGCTTCTGCCGCCTGACCGGCTACAGCGCCGCCGATGTGGTCGGCCACACGGTGTACGAAATCGGTATCTGGGCCGACGACAAGCAGCGCAGCGCGTTGCTGGCCGAATTGCGCGACCGCGGCCGGGTGCATCACCGGGAAATGCTCGGCCGTAACAAGCGCGGCGATATCCTCACCGTTGAAGTCTCTGTAGAGCCGATCACCCTCAACGAAGTCGACTGCCTGCTATTGACTGCCCGCGACGTCAGCCAGTTGAAGAACGCCCAGGCGCAGATCCGCCACCTGGCCTATCACGACCCGTTGACCAACCTGCCCAACCGCGCCCTGCTGATGGACCGCCTGAGCCAGCAGATCGCCCTGCTCAAGCGCCATAACCTGCGCGGCGCCCTGCTGTTCCTCGACCTCGACCACTTCAAGCACATCAACGACTCACTGGGCCACCCGGTGGGCGACACGGTGCTGAAGATCATCACCGCCCGCCTGGAAGCCAGTGTGCGCTTGGAGGACACCGTGGCCCGCCTGGGTGGCGACGAGTTCGTGGTACTGCTCAGCGGCCTGGAGGGCAGCCGTGAGGTGGTGGAGGAAAAAGTGCGCGAACTGGCCGACACGCTGCGTGAGCTGCTGGCCGAACCGATGTCACTGGATGGCCAGCGCCTGCAGGTAACACCCAGCATCGGCGTGGCGCTGATCCCCGACCACGGCACCACCCCGGCCGATCTGCTCAAGCGTGCCGATATCGCCCTTTACCGGGCAAAGGACTCCGGGCGCAACACCACCCAGCTGTTCCATACCACCATGCAGAAGGCCGCCAGCGAACGCCTGCGCATGGAAAACGACCTGCGCCTGGCCTTGGCCCGGGGCGAACTGGCGCTGCACTTCCAGCCGCAGGTGGATGCCCGCGACAACCGTATCGTCGGCGCCGAGGTGCTGCTGCGCTGGCACCACCCGCAACTGGGCCAGCAACCGCCCGCGCAGTTCATTCAGGTACTGGAAGAAAGCGGCCTGATCCTGGAAGTTGGCAGCTGGATCCTTGACGAAGCCTGCGATGCCTGCGCACGCATGCTGGCCGACGGGCTGATCGACGCCGATGATTTCAGCCTGTGCGTGAACATCAGCCCGCGGCAGTTCCGCCAGAACAACTTTGTCGAGCGCGTGCTGCGCAGCCTGGACGATTACCGGCTGCCTCGGCACATGCTCAAGCTGGAGATCACCGAAGGCATCGTCATCCAGAACCTGGAAGACACCATCAGCAAGATGCGCGAACTGAAGCGTTACGGGGTGAGTTTTGCCATGGATGACTTTGGCACTGGATATTCGTCGCTGACTTACCTCAAGCGCCTGCCGGTCGATGCGCTGAAGATCGACCAGACCTTCGTGCGCGACGCACCGTTCGACCCCAACGACGCTGAAATCGTCCGAGCCATTGTCGCCATGGCCCGCAGCCTCGACCTGGCAGTGATTGCCGAGGGGGTGGAGCTGACCGAGCAACTTGAGTTTCTCGAACAGCTGGGCTGTCACCTGTACCAGGGCTACCTGCACAGCCGGCCGCTGCCGTTGCCGGAATTTCGCAAGTTGTTGCTGGAGGCGCCGGCAGACTACTGAAGCAGATGCAGGCGACTACAAAAAAGGGCACCCGAGGGTGCCCTTCATCATTGCAGCGTGATCAGTTCAGCGCTGGTTTTTCGCCATTGATCGGGATGCGCTTGGCCTTGGCTTCTTCAGGCACGATGCGCAGCAGGTCGATGCTGAGCAGGCCGTTGGCCAGGCCGGCGGCTTTCACTTCGATATGGTCGGCCAGGCGGAACGACAGCTTGAAGGCGCGTTGCGCGATACCCTGATGCAGGTAGGTCACTTCAGTGGCGCTATTGTCGCGCTTGCCACCGGTTACGGTCAGGACACCTTTCTCGACCTGCAGGTCGAGGTCCTGCTCCTGGAAACCGGCTGCGGCAACCACGATGCGGTAGTGGTCCTCGCCATGCTTTTCCACGTTGTAGGGCGGGTAGCTGCTACCGGCCTCATTGCGTGCCGCGGATTCGAACAGGTCGTTGAAACGGTCGAAACCAACGGAATGGCGGAACAGTGGAGCAAGAGAGAAAGCGGTAGTCATGGTCATAAACTCCTGAGATTCAGCAAGTAAGTCACTACGCGACCCGACTTCGGCATCGCGTACTCAAGAGATATGGACGAGGGAAAAGCTTTCAAGGGGCCAGGGGTAAAAAATTTGAAATCGGTGCAGCCCTTTTCGCGGGCATGCCCACTCCCACAGGAGCACCACAGGCCTCAGGACCAGTGCCCTACCTGTGGGAGCGGGCGCGCCCGCGAAGAGGCCAGCTCAGGCAACACAGGCCTCCAAAGCCTGCACCTCCACCCCCAGCAGCCGGCTGATCCGCGCGCAGTCATCCTCCCGGCGCAACTCGGCAAACAACACCACCGCTTCGGGGTAACTGCGGGTCAGCATCGCCAACCACTGCTTCATCCGCCCCGGCGCATAGCGCGGTGACAGTTTGGCCTGGGCCTGACGCCAGAACTCGCGCAACAACGGCAGCAGGTCATCCCAGCTCATCGGCTGATAGTCACGCCCGTCACGCGCCGCGGCAATCTGCAGGCCCAGGTCAGGGCGCGATACCAGCCCTCGGCCCAGCATGATGTCTTCGGCCCCACTGACCTCACGGCAGCGGCGCCAGTCATCGACGGTCCAGATCTCGCCATTGGCGAACACCGGCACCTTGACCACATCCTGCACCCGCGCCACCCACTCCCAATGCGCCGGCGGCTTGTAGCCTTCGACCTTGGTCCGCGCATGCACCACCAGATGCGCCGAGCCCCCCTCTGCCAGGGCCGTGGCACACTCCAGCGCGCCGTCGGGGCTGTCGAAGCCCAGGCGCATCTTCGAAGTGACCGGGATATGCGCTGGTACCGCGCGGCGCACCTCACGCACGATGGCGTGCAGCAACTCCGGCTCTTTGAGCAGCACGGCACCACCCCGTGACTTGTTCACGGTCTTGGCCGGGCAGCCGAAGTTCAGGTCGATCACGGGCGCACCCAGCTCACAGGCCAGCGCCGCGTTTTCCGCCAGGCATACCGGGTCCGAACCCAGCAACTGCACGCGCATGGGCACCCCCGCGGCCGTGCGCGCACCCTGGCGCAACTCGGGCGCCAACTTGTCGAACGAGGACGCCGGCAGCAGGCGGTCGCACACGCGAATGAACTCGGTGACGCACCAGTCGATACCGCCCACGCGGGTCAATACGTCGCGCAGGATGTTGTCAACCAGCCCCTCCATGGGGGCCAGGGCAATTTGCATGTCGGGGTCTCGGCGGAAAAGCCGGCAGTCTAACAAAAATTGCCGGCGATTCAGGCGCCGATCAGCGCCGGACCGTAACCTTCGACGAATTCCGCCGGCATGCGCTTGGGCTTGCCACTGGACAGCTCGATGCAGGCAAAGGTGGTTTGCGCGCGCAACAGGGTTACCCCGTCACGCGGGCGCTTGAGCTGGAAGCGCCGGGTCATGCGCAGGCGCTGGTCCCAGTCGATGATCCAGGTGGCCAGTTGCAGTTCGTCGTCCTCATAGGCGGCGGCCAGGTAGTCGATTTCGTGGCGCACCACAGCCATCGCCCGGTCCAGGCGCCGATACTCGGCCAGGTCCAGGCCTAACCGCTGGGAGTGACGCCAGGCGCACCGCTCCAGCCAGGTGACGTACACCGCGTTGTTTGCGTGGCCTAGGCCGTCGATATCCTCGCTGCCGACGCGCAGGTCGATGACGAAGGGTGTTGCCAGGTCCCAGCTCATGCACACTCCTGAGAATCGAAAATGTAACCCTCCCCTGTAGGAGCAGCCTTGTGCTGCGAAGAGGCCATTACGGCCACAACAGATGCGCTGCTCCTAAGGGCCTCTTCGCAGCACAAGGCTGCTCCTACAGGATTCGCACAGAGTGTAACGGATGCTCAAGCGCTTTGGCGCGCCGGCGAAGCTGCCCTGGCCAGCAGTTCGAGCACACCTTCACTCACGCGCGGATCGGACAGCACCCGCTGGTGGCCACCCTCCTCCAGCAGCATCAGGCGGCTGTCGAACCAGGCCCTGTGGATTACCTGGGCTTCATCGGCGGCCACCAGGGCATCATCGGCGGCATGCACCACCAACCCCGGAAGCTCCAGCTGGTAACCGGTAACATCCAGCCGCGCGATCTGCATGCCCACATCCCGCTCAACCTGGCGAATGAACGCCGCCCGCGCGCGCGCCGGCATCCCCAGGCGATGGGCAAAACCGCGCAGCACGCCCAGCAGCCGCGCCGGCGCGGCAATGCTGACCGCGGCCTGCGCGCGTAGCCCCATCTGCAAGGCCAGCAGCACACTGGCACCGCCCATGGAGTGGCCAATGACCGCACGCAACGGCGGCAGCTCGGCAGCGGCCTCCAGCAGCGCCCGGGCAAACAACACCACATTTGCCTGCTCGCCAGGCGAACGGCCATGGCCCGGCCCTTCCAGCGACACCACCGTGTGCCCGGCCTGGACCAAGGTCTCGATCAAAGCGGCAAACTGGGTCGGGCGCCCTTCCCAACCATGCATCAGCAGCACCGTCGGCCCCTTCCCCCAGCGCAAGGCAGACAACCCGAAGCGCAGGGTGATGCGCTCGGCGTTGGCCAGTACGGGCAGCTCCCAATCCCGAGGCGGCAGATTGCGCGGGGTCATGAAGGCACGGCGCATCTTGCCCGCGACATGCTCGGGGGCCAGGCGGCCCAGGGTGCCATTGACACCACGAATCCAGCTCAGGGTAGTCATCGCCATGCTCCAGGGTTAAAGCACCGCCGATTTGGCGGCGCGCAGAATACGGTCAGACAGCTCGCTGGTGCCCAAGGCGCGGGCCAGGGCAAGGCCACCGACCATGAGCGCCAGGTCGGCCAGGGCCTTGTCGGCATCTTCAGGGCGGTCGACCATGGCTGCAGTCATCAGCTCGATGTGCTCGGCCAATACCTCGCGGAAGACCTCCGGAAGGCGCTGCATCTCGCCCAGCGAGTTGGGCAGCGGGCAGGCATGCACCTCGGCATCCCGGTGTTTGCGCGACAGGTAGAAGGCACTGGCCAGCGCCCGGCGGCCCGCACCATCGAGGTTGGGGTCGATCTGGGCGAGCAAGGCGCGGCGCTCACCCAACAGCTGGCGGAACGCTTCGAGCATCAGCTCGTCCTTGCTGTCGAAGTGGGCATAGAAACCGCCGACGGTCAGCCCTGCTGCGCCCATCACCTGGCTGACGCTGGGCTCGGCCGGGCCGTGCTGGATCAGCGCGCTGCGTGCCGCCTCCAGAATGCGCTCGCGGGTTCTGCTCTTCTTGTCGCTCATCAGGCACTCGCCATTCAAAATATGATGCTCGAAATATTATCAATATCATATTTTTTGGCAAGCGTAATTTCACGCCACTTGTCAGCTGCGAAATGTTCGGAAGGGAGAAAAAACAAAAGGCTCATTCAATAAGCGAATGAGCCTTTAAAGTCCCGCAAAACGCGGGTAAAGATGGCGTCCCCTAGGGGACTCGAACCCCTGTTACCGCCGTGAAAGGGCGGTGTCCTAGGCCACTAGACGAAGGGGACGTAACCTTCGCGAAGATTCACTTGCGTGAACCCTGGCAGAAATGGTGGAGCTAAGCGGGATCGAACCGCTGACCTCCTGCATGCCATGCAGGCGCTCTCCCAGCTGAGCTATAGCCCCGAAACAAAAGGCTCATCAATAATCGACGAGCCTTTTTAAGCCCTGCAAAACGCAGGAAAAGTGGCGTCCCCTAGGGGACTCGAACCCCTGTTACCGCCGTGAAAGGGCGGTGTCCTAGGCCACTAGACGAAGGGGACGTAACCTTCGTGCCGGCCCGCTTACGCGAACCGCGGCAAAATTGGTGGAGCTAAGCGGGATCGAACCGCTGACCTCCTGCATGCCATGCAGGCGCTCTCCCAGCTGAGCTATAGCCCCGGATTTCTAGCCTCGCGGCCCAGCGACATCATGAAACATCGCTTGTGTAAAACTGGCGTCCCCTAGGGGACTCGAACCCCTGTTACCGCCGTGAAAGGGCGGTGTCCTAGGCCACTAGACGAAGGGGACGAACCTTCTTACCTTCAAGACCCGGTTGCTGGACCCGGTCTTGCTCGCCAGCCGTGACTGACAAGCGGAATTTGGTGGAGCTAAGCGGGATCGAACCGCTGACCTCCTGCATGCCATGCAGGCGCTCTCCCAGCTGAGCTATAGCCCCACAATGTCGCTTTGAACTGAATCGCTGGCTGGGTGGCTGGCGTTTCGTTTTCGTTCATCGCTGTGGACGGGGCGCATATTAAGATCGGATTGCAGGGCTGTCAAACGAAATTTTGAAAATATTCAAAAGTTTTTTCACAGATAACAATCACTTACCGCCCTGCCCCGGTTTTTCGGGCTTCAGCTGGACCTTGTGGGAGCGGGCGTGCCCGCGAATGCGATGGTAGATCAAACACCGCATTCGCGGGCACGCCCGCCCCAACAGGTTAGGTGTAACGCTGAATCAGGCGATCGAAGCCAGCAGCTTTTCCCACTCTTTGTTTTCTTTCTTCGACACACCACCCAGCAGGTCCAGGGCCTGGCGCAGACGGTAGCGGGTCAGGTCGGGGCCGAGGATTTCCATGGCGTCCAGCACCGACACCGAGCTGGCCTGGCCAGTAATGGCGGCGAACATCAGCGGCATGGCATCACGCAACTTCAGTTCCAGCGCCTCGACCACGGCCTGGATGCAGCCGGTGATGCGCTCTTTTTCCCACTGGCGCAAGCTTTCGAGCTGCCACAGGATCAGCTGGATCACCTGGCGCACCTGGTCGGCCGACAGCTTCTTGCTTTCGAACAGCTTGGCATCCAGCTTCAGCGCACCTTCGAAGAAGAACCCGCCCAGCGGGGCTACCTGGCTGAAAGTCTCGACCCGGCCCTGCACGTGCGGGGCAATCTTCATCATGTAGTCGCTGTTGAATGCCCACTTCTGCAGGCGTGTGGCGAATTCCTCGACCGGCAGTTCGCGCAGCCACTGGCCGTTGAGCCAGGACAGCTTCTCGATGTCGAAGATCGGGCCACCCAGCGAAATACGCGACAGGTCGAAGTGCTCGACCATCTCGTCCAGCGAGAACTTCTCGCGCTCGTCCGGCATCGACCAGCCCATGCGGCCCAGGTAGTTGAGCATCGCCTCCGGCATGAAGCCCATGCGCTCGTAGAAGGTCACCGAGGTTGGATTCTTGCGCTTGGACAGCTTGGACTTGTCCGGGTTACGCAGCAGCGGCATGTAGCACAGCTTGGGCTGGTCCCAGCCGAAGTATTCGTACAGCTTGATCAGCTTGGGCGCCGACGGCAGCCACTCTTCGCCACGCAGGACGTGGGTGATGCCCATCAGGTGGTCGTCGACCACGTTGGCCAGGAAGTACGTCGGCAGGCCGTCGTTCTTCATCAGCACCTGCATGTCCATGCGGTCCCACGGGATTTCGACATCGCCACGCAGCATGTCCGGCACCACGCAGATACCTTCGCTCGGCACCTTCATGCGGATCACGTGTGGCTCGCCAGCATCCAGGCGGCGCTGCACTTCCTCGGCGCTCAGCAGCAGTGCGCGGCCGTCGTAGCGCGGGGTTTCACCGCGGGCCTGTTGCTCGGCACGCATCTGCTCCAGCTCTTCGGCGGTGCAGAAGCAATAGAAGGCGTGGCCGGCGTCAACCAGCTCCTTGGCATACTTCGCGTAGATCTCGCCACGCTCGCTCTGGCGGTAAGGGCCGTGCGGGCCGCCCACATCCGGGCCTTCGTTCCATTCGATGCCGAGCCAGCGCAGGGCGTCGAAGATTTGCTGTTCCGACTCGCGCGTGGAGCGCAGCTGGTCGGTGTCTTCGATGCGCAGGATGAACTCACCGCCGTGCTGCTTGGCAAAGCAGTAGTTGAACAGGGCGATGTAGGCAGTGCCGACATGGGGGTCGCCGGTAGGCGATGGCGCGATACGCGTGCGTACGGTGGTCATGGAAGGTCTCGAACTGAAGATGAAACAAAGGCGGGATGTTAGCAGGAGGCAGGCACCGGGCTCCAGCAATGGCGCGAACGTCACTTGTGGACAGGCCCTGCGACACTGTTAAATTTGCTTACATTTCTGGAACGATAGTCCCCATGCCTGTCCAACTCAAACGCCGCCTGGCGATCTTCTTCACCCTGGTGGCCATCATCGCCCTCGCCTTCCTGGCCCACTGGTACTTCAAGGGCCGCTTCTACGAGAGCACCGACAACGCCTACGTACAGGGCGAGATCACCCGTATCTCCAGCCAGCTGGGCGCACGTATCGACGCGGTGCCGGTCGAGGACAACCAGCACGTTAACAGAGGTGACCTGCTGGTACGCCTGGAAGCGGCAGACTTTGACCTGGCGGTTGACCGCGCCCGCGCCACCCTGGCCACCCGTGAAGCGGAATACGCACAGGCACAAAGTCGCCTGACCCAGCAAGGTAGCCTGATCGCCGCCGGGCAGGCTCAGGTGGCAGCCAACCAGGCCACGTTCGACCGTTCCCGAGTGGACCTGAGCCGTGCCGAAAAGCTGCGCAAGCCAGGTTTCATATCCGAGGAGCGGGTCACCACCCTATCGGCAGACAGCCATGTTGCCGGCTCTCAGGTCGACAAGGCCCGCGCCGACCTGCAAAGCCAGCGCCAGCAGGTCAACGCCCTGAACGCCGACCTCAAACGCCTCGATGCACAAATCGCCAATGCCCGCGCCGACCTGGCCCAGGCCGAGCTTAACCTGACCCGTTGCGAAATCCGCGCGCCGATCAGCGGCACTATCGGCCAGCGCAATGCGCGCAATGGCCAGGTGGTGCAGGCCGGTGCCTACCTGCTGTCGATCGTGCCCGACGAAGACATCTGGGTGCAGGCCAACTTCAAGGAAACCCAGATCGGCCACATGCAGCCTGGCCAGCGCGCCGAGCTGCTGTTCGACAGCTACCCGGACACCCCCATCGAAGGCCGGGTAAACAGTGTGTTCGCGGCCTCGGGGGCGCAGTTCAGCCTGCTGCCACCCGATAACGCCACCGGGAACTTCACCAAGGTGGTGCAGCGCATCCCGGTCAAGCTCACCTTCAGCGCCGACAACCCCCTGCATGGGCGCATCCGCCCCGGCATGTCGGTGACCGCCACCATCGACCTGCGCAGCGAGAGCGAAGGCCACGATGGCCGGTGACCAACTGCTCAGGCCCAGCGACGAGCCTACCCGGCGCGACTGGATCGCGGTGATGAGTGTGATGCTCGGCGCGTTCATGGCGGTGCTGGACATCCAGATCACCAACTCGTCGCTGAAGGACATCCAGGGTGCCCTGTCGGCAACCCTGGAAGAAGGCTCGTGGATTTCCACCTCGTACCTGGTGGCGGAAATCATCATGATTCCGCTGACCGCCTGGCTGGTGCAGCTGCTGTCTGCCCGGCGCCTGGCCGTGTGGGTTTCCGGGGGCTTTCTGTTGTCGTCACTGCTGTGCTCGATGGCCTGGAACCTGGAGAGCATGATCCTGTTCCGCGCCCTGCAAGGCTTTACCGGCGGCGCGCTGATCCCACTGGCGTTTACCCTCACGCTGATCAAGCTGCCCGAACACCACCGCGCCAAAGGCATGGCGATGTTCGCCATGACCGCCACGTTTGCCCCCTCCATCGGCCCCACCCTGGGCGGCTGGCTGACAGAGAATTGGGGCTGGGAGTACATTTTCTACATCAACATCCCGCCTGGCCTGGTCATGATTGCCGGCCTGCTGTACGGGCTGGAGAAGAAAGAGGCGCACTGGGAGCTGCTGAAAAGCACCGATTATGCAGGCATCGTCACCCTGGGCCTGGGGTTGGGCTGCCTGCAGGTGTTTCTTGAAGAGGGGCACCGCAAGGACTGGCTGGAGTCGCACCTGATCGTCGGCCTGGGCAGCGTCGCCCTGGTCAGCCTGATCACCTTCGTCATCCTGCAGTTCTCCAAGCCACACCCGCTGATCAACCTGCGCATCCTCGGTAACCGCAATTTCGGCCTGTCGAGCATCGCCAGCCTGGGCATGGGCGTAGGCCTGTACGGGTCGATCTACCTGCTGCCGCTGTACCTGGCCCAGGTGCAGGGCTACAACGCCTTGCAGATCGGCGAGGTGATCATGTGGATGGGGGTGCCGCAGCTGTTTCTGATCCCGCTGGTACCACAGCTGATGAAAGTGGTGTCGCCCAAGCTGCTGTGCGCCCTGGGGTTCTGTCTGTTCGGCGCCGCCAGTTTCGGCTCGGGGGTGCTCAACCCGGACTTTGCCGGGCCGCAGTTCAACCATATCCAGATCATCCGCGCCCTTGGCCAGCCGATGATTATGGTGACCATTTCGCTGATCGCCACGGCTTACATCCAGCCGCAGGATGCGGGGTCGGCATCGAGCCTGTTCAATATCCTGCGTAACCTGGGGGGTGCGATTGGCATCGCCTTGCTGGCCACGCTGCTGGATGCGCGCACCAAGGTGTATTTCGACTACCTGCGCGAAGCGGTAGTGCCGAGCAACCCGCAGGTAGCGGAACGGCTGGCGCAACTGGCCGAGCGGCTGGGCAATGACAATGCGGCGCTGGGCAAGTTAAGCGAAATCACCCACCAGCAGGCCATGATCATGGCCTACAACGACGCCTTCCACTTTGTCGGGATCGGGTTGGCGGTGAGCATGGTGGCAGTGTTGCTCACCCGCAAGCTGCCGGCGGGGTTGAAGGCTGGGGAAGCCCACTAGCTTGCCGGCGATAGGGCCAGTTCAGCCACCCAAAGGGATCAGCTGGTAATCAACCGCTCGCGCAGCTGGGTAATCTCGTCGCGCAGCTGCGCCGCAGCTTCGAACTCCAGGTCGCGGGCGAACTGCATCATCTTCTCTTCAAGCTGCTTGATACGCTTGGTGATCTCGCCCGGCGTACGCAGCTCGGCCTCGTAACGGGCGCTCTCTTCTGCCGCCTTGGCCATGCCCTTGCGCTTTTTGCTGCGCGCGCCAGGCACAGTGGCGCCTTCCATGATGTCGGTGATGTCCTTGACCACGCCCTTGGGCACGATGCCGTTGGCTTCGTTGAAGGCGACCTGCTTTTCACGGCGTCGCTCGGTTTCGTCAATCGCCCGCTGCATCGAGCCGGTGATGTTGTCGGCGTACAGGATGGCCCGGCCATTGAGGTTACGCGCAGCGCGGCCGATGGTCTGGATCAGCGAGCGCTCCGAGCGCAGGAAGCCTTCCTTGTCGGCATCGAGGATCGCCACCAGCGAAACCTCCGGCATGTCCAGGCCTTCGCGCAGCAGGTTGATGCCCACCAGCACGTCGAAGGTGCCCAGACGCAGGTCGCGGATGATCTCTACCCGCTCCACCGTGTCGATGTCCGAGTGCAGGTAGCGCACCCGCACATCGTGGTCGGCGAGGTAATCAGAGAGATCCTCGGCCATGCGCTTGGTCAGCGTAGTGGCCAGCACCCGCTCGCCCAGCGCCACGCGCTTGCGGATTTCCGACAGCAAGTCGTCCACCTGGGTCAGTGCCGGCCGTATCTCGACCTGCGGGTCTACCAGGCCGGTCGGACGCACCACCTGCTCCACCACGCGCCCGGAATGCTCGGCTTCGTAGGGGCCCGGGGTAGCGGACACGAAGATGGTCTGCGGGCTTACATCTTCCCACTCATCGAAGCGCATCGGCCGGTTGTCCAGTGCCGAGGGCATGCGGAAGCCGTACTCGACCAGGGTTTCCTTGCGCGAACGGTCGCCCTTGTACATGGCACCGACCTGCGGAACGCTGACGTGTGATTCGTCGATCACCAGCAGTGCATCGGCTGGCAGGTAGTCGTACAGGGTGGGCGGTGGCGCACCGGCCGGGCGCCCGGACAGGTAGCGCGAGTAGTTCTCGATGCCGTTGCAGTAACCCAGCTCCATGATCATTTCCAGATCGAAACGGGTGCGCTGCTCCAGGCGCTGCGCTTCCACCAGCTTGTTGGCCTTGTGCAGGTACTCCAGGCGCTCCTTCAACTCTTCCTTGATGCCCTCCACGGCCTCCAGCAGGGTTTCCCGCGGGGTAACGTAGTGGCTCTTGGGGTAGAAGGTGAAACGTGGCAACTTGCGGAAAACCTCGCCGGTGAGCGGGTCGAAGGCGGCGATGTTCTCCACCTCGTCATCGAACAGTTCGATGCGGATGGCTTCAAGGTCCGACTCGGCCGGGAAGATGTCGATCACATCACCGCGCACACGGAAGGTGGCACGGGCGAAGTCCATCTCGTTGCGGGTGTACTGCAGGTCGGCCAGCCGGCGCAGCAGTGCGCGCTGATCGAGCTTGTCGCCGCGGTCCACATGCAGGACCATTTTCAGGTAGGACTCGGGGCTGCCCAGGCCATAGATGCACGACACGGTGGTCACGATGATTGCATCGCGCCGCTCCAGCAGCGCCTTGGTCGCCGACAGGCGCATCTGCTCGATATGGTCGTTGATCGAGGCGTCCTTCTCGATGAAGGTGTCCGACGACGGCACGTAGGCCTCGGGCTGGTAGTAGTCGTAGTAGGAAACGAAATACTCCACCGCGTTATTGGGGAAGAACGCCTTGAATTCGCCGTACAACTGCGCGGCCAGGGTCTTGTTCGGCGCCAGTACGAGGGTCGGGCGCTGTACCTGCGCGATGACGTTGGCGATGCTGAAGGTCTTGCCCGAGCCCGTTACGCCGAGCAGCGTCTGGTGCGACAGCCCCGCCTCGATGCCTTCGACCATCTGGCGGATGGCCTCGGGCTGGTCGCCGGCCGGCTGGAAACGGGTGACGAGCTGGAACTCGGACATGTCGGACCTCGCGGTATTGCAGCAACTGTAAATTTAGCCAGTAGTCTATACCCAAATGCGGCTATCCGGGCGCGCTTTCAAGGCCGGGCTGTGAGCGCTTGTTACAGTGGACACGGCAATTAGACCAATGGTCGAAAAATATTTGCGCAAATAGCCGGAAAAGCTGTGCCAGAGTGTCGCAGTGACCGGGCGGTATCACTATACTGACTCCCCGTTTGTGCACCGCTTCAGTGCATTCGGCTGGAGCGTGTACGTCCTATCACTCTCCAATCAGAGCCAAGGTAACAATGAGCCTGTTTTCCGCTGTCGAGCTGGCACCCCGCGACCCTATCCTGGGCCTCAACGAAGCATTCAACGCCGACCCACGTACCGAAAAGGTCAACCTGGGCGTTGGCGTGTACTGCAATGAGGAAGGCCGCATTCCGCTGCTGCGCGCCGTGATCGAAGCCGAAACCCAGCGTGCCGCCCAGCACGCCTCGCGCGGCTACCTGCCGATCGACGGCATCGCCACTTACGACCAGGCCGTGCAAAAACTGATCTTCGGCGCCGAGTCGCCACTGCTGGCCGCCGGCCGCGTGGTCACCGTGCAGGCCGTTGGCGGCACCGGCGCGCTGAAGATCGGCGCCGACTTCCTCAAGCGCCTGTCGCCCAATGCCGTGGTTGCCATCAGCGACCCGAGCTGGGAAAACCACCGCGCACTGTTCGAGACCGCCGGTTTCCCGGTACAGAACTACCGCTACTACGACGCGCCGAGCAACGACGTCAACCGTGCCGGCATGCTCGAAGACCTGAACAACCTGCCGTCCGGCTCGATCGTCGTGCTGCATGCCTGCTGCCACAACCCGACTGGCGTCGACCTGGGCCTGGACGACTGGAAAAACGTCCTGGAAGTGGTCAAGGCCAAGGGCCATGTGCCGTTCCTCGACATGGCCTACCAGGGCTTTGGTGACGGCATCGCCGAAGACGCCTTCGCCGTGCGCCTGTTCGCCGAGTCGGGCCTGGACTTCTTCGTTTCCAGTTCGTTCTCCAAGTCGTTCTCGCTGTATGGCGAGCGCGTTGGCGCACTGTCGATCGTCACCGGCAACAAAGACGAAAGCACTCGCGTGCTGTCGCAGGTCAAGCGCGTAATCCGCACCACCTACTCCAACCCGCCGACCCACGGCGCGACCATCGTCGCTACCGTGCTGAACAGCGGCGAACTGCGCCAGATGTGGGAAGCCGAGCTGAGCGAGATGCGCCAGCGCATCCACGGCATGCGCCAGCAAATGGTCAGCCTGCTGGCTGAATATGGCGCCAAGCGCGATTTCAGCTTCGTTGGCCGCCAGGCGGGCATGTTCTCCTACTCGGGCCTGACCGTTGAACAAGTGGCGCGCCTGAAGAACGAGTTTGGCATCTACGCGCTGGACACAGGCCGGATCGCGGTTGCCGCGCTGAACCAGAGCAACATCCACGTGGTGACCAAGGCCATCGTCGAAGTGCTGTAACCTATTGATTTGCCTGGGAGAGGCTTGACATCTCCCGGGCAATCAGTAACATATGGCGCAGATTCCGCGATAGCTCAGTAGGTAGAGCAAATGACTGTTAATCATTGGGTCCCTGGTTCGAGTCCAGGTCGCGGAGCCAAACATTGAAAAGCCCCCGGGTGCGCAAGCAACCGGGGGCTTTTTCGTTGTTCACCGGAAGTATGTCAGCGCCTGGTAAATCGAGCGCCGCCCGCGCGGCGCTCGATTTACCAGGCAGCACAAGACTCAAGACATGCGCCTTCCAGCCCCAGAGCCCTCAACTACTGCGCCCAATCGGGTAAAACTCCCCCCGGCTCCATACGCCCAACCATTCCTCCCCCTCGATTACATGCGGCACCGCCAGTTCCACCAGCTGGTAAAACACATTGCGATGTATCAGCGCTTCCAGGTTGCTGCGCATCAACACATACGGCGATGGCTCCTGCGTCACCGGGTCAATCACTACCCGCAGGGGATTATCCGGCCCGGCGTCAACCTGGTCCTCGACATTGCTGGTGAAGCGCAGCACCTGCTGCTCCCCCTCCCCCAGCACCTCCAGCGCCACGGCCACGAATGGGGCATCGTCGACGCGGATGCCAACCTTTTCTACCGGGGTAATCAGGAAGTAGTCATCGCCATCGCGGCGAATGATCGTGGAAAACAACCGCACCATCGGCTTGCGCCCGATCGGCGTGCCCAGGTAATACCAGGTGCCATCGCGGGCAATGCGCATGTCGATGTCACCGCAAAAATCCGGGTTCCACAGATGCACCGGCGGCAGGCCCTTGGCCTTGGGGATCTGTGCCAGAAGATCATTGGCCTTGCCGGAATCACTCATCACGCCTGCCTCATTCGCTCATACCCAGAAGGCTACGAGCGTACTCGCGCATCGGCGCACCAAGCAAATCCTCCGGGGTGTTGTCATGGAACGTCAACAAACCGCCACGGCTCTTGATGCGTGCGGTGTCGATCAGGTAGCGGGTATTGGTTTCGATCAACATCATCTGCACCACGCCAGTGTCCCACCCCAGCCGGTCGACGGCCTGTTCGTCATACCACTCATCGCCATTGCCGATGCGGTCATCGGTACGGGCGAAGCGGGTGTACAGGACGTAGTCGGCACCCACCGAACGTGCCTGGGCAATGGCGTCTTCCAGGCCCAATGGGCCTTGGGCGCGGCGCACCAACGGGAAATACTCGACAAAGCTCTTGAACGCCTCGTCAGCCACCGCGTTCTGCCGTGGCACCGGCCCCTTGCCCGGCGGCACGAATGCACCCTGGCCGATGAAGATGAACGAGTCGGGCTGCAGGCGGATCGACAGGGTACGCCGGGTATCACTGTGGTCCAGCAGACCGGCATCGCTCATGTGATAGCGGACGCCTTCGCCCATATCGCTGACATTCATGCAGCCGCCCAGCGCCATCAGCGCCAGCAGCAAGACCAGGCTACGCATCTTTCCTCCAGTGGCCGGCGACGAAAAACCGGCGAATAGCCGGCGGATGCAGCTTTTGCGCCAGCTTCAGCCGCCAATCACCTTCATCACCATCACATCACCGGAAAACGCCAAGTCCTGCTTGTCTGCCAGCGCCTTGACCAACAGGCGCTGCAGGGCCGGCAGGGCCTGATGACGCGGCTTTTCCAGCAGGTCACCGACGAAGTGGCGATTGCTCGAAGACAGGCAGCCATGCAACCAGCCCGTGGAGGACAGGCGCAAGCGCGAGCAGGTACGGCAAAACGGTACGCTCTCGTTGGCGATGATGCCGAAGTGGCCAATGCCCGGGATTTCATAGCGCAGGGCTGTGGCGTCCAGCGGCGCATCGACCTGGACATAGGCATGCTTGCCGCCGATCAGCGCCAGCAACTGGTCGAGCCCGACGAACTGCTGCACAAAGGCATTGTGCTCACGGGCCAGGTGGCCCATGCGCATGAGTTCGATGAAGCGCAACTCGAAGCCGCGCTCCAGGCAGTAATCCAGCAGCGGCAATACCTGGTCGAGGTTGTGCCCGCGCATTGGCACCATGTTCACCTTGATTCGCATGCCCAGTGCACTGGCCTGCTCCATACCCGCCAGCACACTGGTCAGGTCGCCGCCCCGGGCAATGCGGCGGAAGGCCCGAGGGTCGAGAGTGTCGAGGGAAACATTCAGGCGTCGGATACCCGCCGCTTGCAGCTGGGGCAACTTACGCGCCAACAGCTGGCCATTGGTGGTCAGCGAAATATCGTCGAGGTCGAGCTTGGCCACGGCGGCCAGAAAGGCATCCAGGCGCGGGCTGACAAGCGGCTCACCCCCTGTGATGCGCAGGCGCTCGATACCAGCCGCTTCGATCAGGTAGGCCACGCCGCGGGCCAGGGCATCTGCCGAGAGTTCGTCTTGCGCCGCCACCAGGCGTTTGCCGTCTGGCACGCAGTAGGTGCAGGCATAATTGCAAGCAGCCGTCAGGCTGACACGCAGGTTGCGAAAGCGCCTGCCTTGACGATCGACAATCATGAATGACTCCGGCATGGATGATAAGGGGCAGGCGAAACCTGACTCATAAATCAGGTTTTTGCAAGCCCCCGCACCCTGCCGGTTTCAGCGTCAAGTGACGGAACGCTTCAGTTCGTCGGTTCCGGATCGCGTTTGCGTTTGTTGCCCATGCGCACACCGATGTCCATCAGGAACTGGAAGAAACCTTCCTGATCCTCAAGCACATTGCTCCAGAACGGCGAGTGGTACAGCGCCACGGCGCCGTGCACCAGCGCCCAGGCCGCGCAGTAATGGAAATACGGCGGTACGTCTTCGAGCTTGCCTTCGCTGATGCGGCCCTTGATCAGCTGAGTCAGGCGATCGAAGTTGGAAGCACGGATACTGTGCAGTTGCTCGACCATTTCCGGCACCTGGTTACCCTTGACCACCTTCTCTTCCAGGCGATCGAACAGCCGGTAACGTTGCGGGTCGCGCATGCGGAACTCGAAGTAGGCGCGTGACAGGGCTTCCTTGTCACGGTCGACGTCGGCCGAGTGCAACAGTTCGTTCAGGTCGCGCTCATAGTCGAGCATCAGGCGCAGGTAGATTTCCGCCTTTGACTTGAAATGCTTGTAGATCGTGCCTTTGCCGATACCCACGGCGTCGGCGATCATTTCGACGGTGACGCTGTCCTCACCCTGTTCGAGAAACAGCTTGAGCGCGGTGTCGAGGATTTCCTGTTCGCGACGGCGAAACTCACGGACCTTACGAGGTTCTTTCTGCATGGGAAGGACTGGATGACAATCGAAGCGGTTTATTATGCCTAACTTGCAAGAAATTGCACGGATCATCCACGCATGTCTGTGTTTCACCATGCTTACTGCCATGCGCTGCGGAAGGATTGAAACCTCGGCGTATTCCAAATTTGTTTAAAAAACGACCAATATACGCTGGCACTGCGCCAAACCTGACCAATACTTGAAGTGTTGGCGCGGCGCATCCCCCCCAAGTGGCGCGCCGATAAAGGTGCTCAGGGACCGCGTACCTTTGTTTTACTCCTAATGGTCTTAACCCGGATTCCCCCCCCAGAACCCGGGTTTTTTTTGCTTGCGCGACGGGTCGCACAGCGACCCGCACTCCCCGCTCGGAGTTTGTGCTGTACCGTGCCTGTGATCTTGATCTTGATATTGATATTGATCTTGATCTTGATCTTGATCTTCGCGACTTCAGGAGGCCGAACGCAGGCCTTGCGGAGGGGGGTGACGGGCATGGATGCCCGTCAAGCGCTGGGCCCCAGGATGGGGCCTGCAGCGCGGTCCTCCCGGGAGCGAGGCCGGAGTGAGGGGACCCCGGAGCGCAGCGCAGGGGCCGGATGATCGGAGCGCAGCGTTTTTTGGTTACTTTTTGCCGCGTTTGGCAAAAAGTGACTCGCCGTAAGGGCGAAAAGGTGAGTCAGCGTCGCCATCGCAAATGGACTGTTCGCTGAGCCAATACAGCAAGATCCACTTTTCGCTTCTTGCGATGTGGGCCTTAACACAGTGTAAACATTCGTTCGCGCAGGTGGCGCTGAGTCACCTTTCCGCCCTTCCGGCGGGTTACTTTGGTCTTGGCCAAAGTAACCAAAGCCGTCCGCTCCCATCATCCGGCCCCTGCGCTTCGCTCCGGGGTCCCCTCGCTCCGGGCTTGCTCCCGGGAGGACCGCGCTGCAGGCCCCATCCTGGGGCCCAGCGCTTGACGGGCATCCATGCCCGTCACCTCCCTTCGCAAGCCCTGCGCTCGGCCTCCTGAAGTCGCAATCTGTGTCGCCTGAGCTACCGCGCGCTTAGAAGCCAAAGCCAAAGCAAGAGCAAGTGCAAGTGCAAGTGCAAGTGCAAGTGCAAGTGCAAGTGCACTCAGGCTCATGCGCCATCAAGCCATCCGCGCCAACGGGAACAACCGCTTGAAGTTGGCAGTAGTCTGCTCAGCCAGTTGCTCATAACTGGCGCCCCGCAACGAAGCCACATACTCCGCCACTTCCCGCACATACTGCGGAAGGTTCGGCTTGCCACGGTACGGAATGGGTGCCAGATACGGCGAATCGGTCTCGACCAGCAAACGATCGACCGGCACCTGCCGCGCCACTTCGCGCAGGGCATCGGCATTGCGGAAGGTAACGATGCCAGACAGCGAGATGTAATACCCCAGGTCCAGCGCGGCCTTGGCCATTTCCCAGTCTTCGGTGAAGCAATGCAGCACCCCAGCCTGCGGCAGGTTGGCCTCGCGCAATAGTGCCAAGGTATCGGCGCGTGCCGCACGGGTGTGCACGATGACCGGCTTGCCGGTCTGCCGCGAGGCCTCCAGGTGCAGGCGGAACGAAGCCTGCTGCAGCTCGGCAGCTTCCGGCTCATAGTGGTAGTCCAGCCCGGTTTCGCCAATCGCCACCACATGGGGGTGGGCCAGCTCGCGCAGCAGCCATTCCAGCGCAGGGGTTTCACCCGGCGCCAGGTCCAGCGGGTGCACACCCACCGAGCAATCGACGTCAGCATACTGCTCGCTCAACGCCTTCACCGCACCGGCGTTTTCGGCACTTACGCCGATACACAGAAAATGCCCGACCCCGCGCTCACGGGCCGCCTGCAAGGCAGCATCGAGGGAGCCCTGGTGGGCGCTCAGGTCAAGACGGTCGAGGTGGCAATGGGAATCTACGAGCATGGGATAACGGCACACATGAAAAAATGAAAATCAGCGGGCACCCGGCAGTTGCAGCCAGTGAGCCAGCAGCGATTCGAGCAGCAGGGCGCGGTTGAGGTTGGCCTTGCCCAGCACCTTCTGGCGCTGCTCCAGAATCCAGGCCTGCACCTCCAGCACCTTGGACTGGCGGCTCTTCTGCGCCAGGTATTGCACCACCTTGCGCATATCGGCCAAGCCTAACCCCTCCTCGTCCTGGGTCAACTGGTAGCGCAGGATCAGATGCGACCAATCGCAGAACCAGTCGAACAGCAACAGCAGTGGCACGCCGTTCCAGGCATCGGCCAGCTGGCTGGGCGATTGCTGCTGCTTGATCAGCTTCTTCACCCCGTCAGTAACCAGCGCACGTTGCTCGCGCACACCCTGTGCCTGCAGGCTGACCGCCATCAATGGCGAACCAGCGGCCAGCGTCAGTAGCTCGTCACGCTCGGCCTCGTCACTGTCAGGCAACGCACCGGCCAGCCAGGCCTGGCTCTGGGCCAGGCTTGGCTGCGGGCACGCCACCTGCTGGCAGCGGCTCTTGATGGTCGGCAACAAGCGGCTGGGCTGGTGCGTGACCAGCAGCAGCACCGTATTGCCAGATGGCTCTTCGAGGCTTTTGAGCAGCGCGTTGGAGGCGTTGACGTTCATCGCCTCGACAGGCTCGATCAGCACCACCTTGCGACCGCCCAATTGCGCCGTTTGCACCACGAATGCCACCAGCTCGCGCACCTGGTCGACCTTGATCGGCTTGTCGGCCTCTTCAGGCTCGAGCACAAAGTTGTCCGGGTGGCTACCGGCCTTGAGCAACAGGCAGGACTTGCACCCGCCGCAGGCATCCAGCCCTTGGGGCTGCTGACACAGCAGGCGGGCCATCAGGCGCTCGGCCATGGCCCGCTTGCCGATACCCTGCGGCCCGTGCAGCAGGTAGGCGTGCGCGTGCTGGCTGCGGCCGGCCAGTTGCTGCCAGAGGGCCTGCTGCCAGGGGTAGGCGTCAGCCACGGCAACGCTCCACAATCGCCGGCAGCAGCGCATCGATGGCGCGCTGCACGGCTTCCAGCGTTTGCGCGGCATCGAGCATGCTGTAGCGCTGCGGCTCGCGCTGGGCGCGCTGCAGGTATGCCTGGCGCACCGCTTCGAAAAACGCCTGGCCTTCTTGCTCGAACCGGTCCAGGCGGCCGCGGGCGGCGGCACGGGCCAAGCCCACTTCCACTGGCAGGTCGAAGACCAAGGTCAGGTCCGGGCGCAGGTCACCCTGGACGAATTGCTCCAGGGTAGCGATGCGCTCGACCGACAAACCGCGCCCACCGCCCTGATAGGCATAGGTGGCGTCGGTGAAGCGGTCACACAGCACCACGGCGCCGCGGGCCAGTGCCGGGCGGATTACCTGCGCGAGGTGTTGGGCGCGCGCCGCGAACACCAGCAACAGCTCGGTGTCGGCCGCCATGGTTTCATCGGTGGGGGCCAGCAGCAGCTCGCGCACTTTTTCGGCCAGCGGCGTACCACCGGGCTCACGGGTCAGCACTACATCCAGGCCCTGCTCGCGCAAGCGCGCAGCAAGGTAATCGCGGTTGGTGCTCTTGCCCGCGCCTTCGGGGCCTTCCAGCGTAATAAACAAGCCGCTCACAGGCAGTCCTTAATGTTGTTCGTCAGGCGTCGGCCGTTCGGCCGCTTGCGCACCACCAGCAGGGGCATCCTGCGCAGGCAGCGCTTCGGGTGCTGGCTGTGCAGCCGGCTCGTCAGTTGCGGGCACCTGGGGCTGGGCGTCGTCAGTACCCGGCTGTGCCTCTTGCTGCGGCGCAGGGCTGGAGCGGTAGTCTGTACGACGCTTGAGCTGGAACTCGCGCACCGCCGAATTATGGTCGTCGAGGTCGTCGGAGAACACATGGCTGCCATCGCCGCGGGCGACGAAGTACAGGCTGGTGCCATCGGACGGGTTGAGCGCCGCGTGAATCGCTTCGCGGCCGACCATGGCAATAGGGGTGGGCGGTAGCCCTGTCATGGTATAGGTGTTGTAGGGCGTCGGATCGCGCAGGTCGGCGCGGGTAATCCTGCCGTTGTAACGCTCACCCATGCCGTAGATCACCGTCGGGTCGGTCTGCAGCATCATGCCCAGGCGCAGGCGCCGTACAAATACGCCGGCAATCTGCCCACGCTCCTGGGGGATACCGGTTTCCTTTTCCACCAGCGAGGCCATGATCAGCGCCTGGTACGGGTCGCGATACGGCAGGTCGGTGGTGCGCTCGGCCCACTCCTTTGCCAGCACTTCGTCCAGGCGCATGTAGGCCTGCTGCAGCAACTCGACATCGCTCATGCCACGCACGAAGCGGTAGGTGTCCGGGAAGAAGCGCCCTTCGGGGAACACGCCGGTGTGGCCGAGCTTGTCCATCACTTCGGAATCCGACAGGCCGTCCAGGGTGTGCTTGATCTTTTCATGCTTGGCCACAGCCGAGCGCACCTGACGGAAGGTCCAGCCCTCGACCAGAGTGAGGTTGTATTGCACCACATCGGCCCGGCGCCAAGCGTCGAACAACTGTTCGACCGTCATGCCTGGGGTGAGGCGGTATTCGCCGGTGTGCAGGGCGGTGCCAGCCATGTTGAAGCGCCAGTACAAGCGCAACCAGACAGCATCGTCGAGCAACCCTTCTTGTTGCATGCGGTAGAACATGCGGTTGGGGTTGGTGCCATTTGGCACGTCGAGCAGGCGCTCCTGCGTCACGTGCAGGGGCTGCTCCAGGACCGAGTTGACCTTCCAGGCCGACCAGCCAAGCGCCAGCCCGGCAAGTATCAAGCCCATTTCCAGCAGTAGCAGGAATTTACGTCTCACGAATTCAGGTTTCCAGTAACGTACGGGCAACGGCCTGCAGTTTACGGGTGAGCGGGCCAGGCGACCAGTTTAGCGCGGCTACGCCCCGCACGGGCCAGATGCCGTAAACGCTATTGCAAACAAATACTTCATCTGCCTGCTCCAGCGCGTCAAACGGCAGGTCAGCGACCTGCGCCGGGATGCCCAGCAGCGCGGCCTGTTCCAGCAATGCAGCACGCATCACCCCGGCCACACCACAACGGCTGAGGTCGGCAGTGAACAGCACGCCATCGCGCACCAGGAACAGATTGCTGTACACCCCTTCGATCACCCTGCCCTGCCCGTCACGCATCAGGCCTTCGGCATGCTCGCTGTCCTGCCATTCGGCACGGGCCAGCACCTGCTCCAGGCGGTTGAGGTGTTTGAGGCCGGCCAGCAGCGGTTGTTCCCCAAGCCGGGTCTGGCACGGAAACAAGCGCACGCCGTGCTCGGCATGCTCCACAGGATAGCTGGGTAACGGGCTGCCCTGCAGGATTCGCCGCGGCGCGGCACCGGCAACCGGCGCATAGCCACGCTGGCTGTCACCACGGGTAAGGATGAGTTTGGCTACACCTTCACCGAGCTGGCTTGTATAGCGCAGGAGCTCGTCGCGCACCAGCGCCATGTCGGCACTGATCGCCAGGCGCTGACAACCCAGCGCCAGGCGTGCGAGGTGGCCGTCCAGCAAGCTGGGCTGGCCGCCGCGCACGGCAATGGTCTCGAACAGGCCATCGCCGTAGGCCAGGCCGCGGTTCTGCAGGTTGACTGCAACCGCGGGCTGGCCATCGACCCAGCTGTGCATCAACCGGCGAACCGGCGGAACACCAGCGAGCCGTTGGTGCCGCCAAAGCCGAACGAGTTGGACAACACCACGTCGATCGGCATGCTGCGCGCCTGGTGCGGAACGAAGTCGAGGTCGCAACCTTCGTCCGGTTCGTCCAGGTTGATGGTGGGCGGGGCCATCTGACTGTTGATCGCCAGCACACTGAAGATCGCTTCCACCGCGCCTGCGGCGCCCAGCAGGTGGCCGGTCATCGACTTGGTCGAACTGACAGCCAGCTTGTAGGCATGCTCACCGAACACGCGCTTGATCGCGGCCACCTCGGCCACGTCGCCCGCAGGGGTCGAGGTACCGTGGGCGTTGATGTAGCTGACCTCTTCCGGCTGGATACCGGCATCGCGCAAGGCGTTGGCCATGCAGCGGGCAGCACCCTCGCCGGTGTCGGGTGGCGAAGTCATGTGGTAGGCGTCGCCGCTCATGCCAAAGCCAACCAGCTCGGCATAGATGGTCGCACCACGGGCCTTGGCGTGCTCCAGTTCTTCGAGCACCAGGGCACCGGCACCGTCGGACAATACAAAGCCGTCACGGCCCTTGTCCCACGGGCGGCTGGCCCGGCTTGGCTCGTCGTTGCGGGTGGACAGCGCACGCGAGGCACCGAAGCCGCCCATGCCCAGGCCACAGGCAGCCATCTCCGCGCCACCTGCAATCATCACGTCAGCTTCACCGTAGGCGATATTGCGCGCGGCCATGCCGATGCAATGGGTGCCGGTGGTGCAGGCGGTGGCAATGGCGTAGTTCGGCCCCTGCAGGCCCAGGTGGATCGACAGGAACCCGGAGATCATGTTGATGATCGAGCCCGGCACAAAGAACGGGGAAATGCGACGCGGCCCCGAATCGTGCAGCGTACGGCTGGTTTCCTCGATGTTGGTAAGGCCGCCGATCCCCGAGCCCATGGCCACGCCAATGCGTTCACGGTTGGCGTCGGTGACATCCAGGCCGGCATTACGCACCGCCTGGAAACCGGCCGCCAGGCCGTACTGGATGAACAGGTCAAGCTTGCGGGCCTCTTTGGCCGACAGGTATTGCTCGACCTCGAAGCCTTTCACCGAGCCGCCAAAACGGGTGGAGTAGGCAGACAGGTCCGTGTGTTCGATCGGACCAATGCCACTGCGGCCAGCCAGAATGCCCTGCCAGGTGCTCGGTACATCGGTACCCAGTGGCGACAGCATACCCATACCGGTGACCACGACGCGTCTACGCGACACAGTACTCTCCTTTTCTAATAACAGAGTCTCTTGCGATTACATTCAAGCGCAGGAATGGAATGGCAACAGGCTCTTGGTGCGCGGTCAGCGAAGCCGGCTCGCCCGAAAGCAGCACGTTCGCAAAGAAAAAACCGCACGCCGGCAAAGGCAGTGCGGTTTTTCTCGTCAAATAGCGACGACTACAGCGTCTTAGGCCTTGTGGCTGTTGACGTAGTCGATAGCGGCTTGAACGGTAGTGATTTTCTCGGCTTCTTCGTCAGGGATTTCGGTCTCGAATTCCTCTTCCAGAGCCATCACCAGCTCAACGGTGTCAAGCGAATCGGCACCCAGGTCATCGACGAAGGACTTCTCGTTAGTCACTTCCTCTTCCTTCACGCCCAGTTGCTCGGCGACGATTTTCTTGACGCGTTCTTCGATGGTGCTCATACCTAGTTTTCACTCCTAATGGATATATGTCAGGCAGCTGGCCGGTGGCTAATTTTATAGAAAGACGTTCGCTTTTCAAGCTAAACGCACCTTCAAACCAGTCACCGCACCCGCCGCCTGGAATCTGGTTGCAGCTTTATAACGGATTTTAGGCTCGCAGTATGACTCTTTTTTTACGAAATCCGTCACATTGAGTTGCAGTGTTACATGTACATCCCGCCGTTGACCGGCACGGTAGCACCGGTCACGTAGGCCGCGCCGTCGGACGCCAGGAACGAAACCACCTTGGCGATTTCATCAGCCTGGCCCAGGCGGCCCAGCGGAATCTGGGTTTGCAGGGCTTCACGCTGCGCTTCTGGCAGTTCGCGGGTCATGTCGGTGTCGATGAAGCCCGGAGTCACCGAGTTTACGGTGATGCCACGCGAGCCCACTTCACGCGCGAGGGCGCGGCTGAAGCCTTCCAGGCCAGCCTTGGCGGCGGCGTAGTTGGCCTGGCCAGCGTTACCCATTGCACCGACGACCGAGCCGATGCTGATGATACGACCCCAACGTGCCTTGGTCATGCCACGCAGCACGCCCTTGGACAGACGGTAGAGGCTGTTCAGGTTGGTGTCGATCACGTCGAACCACTCGTCGTCCTTCATGCGCAGCATGAGGTTGTCGCGAGTGATACCGGCGTTGTTGACCAGGATGGCCGGCGCGCCAAACTGTTCGGCGATGGCACCCAGAACAGCTTCAACGGATTCGGCGCTGGTCACGTTCAGCTCCATGCCGGTACCGGTGATGCCGTGCTCTTTCAGGGTGGCAGCGATGCGCTCGGCGCCGGAGGCCGAAGTGGCGGTACCGATCACGGTCGCGCCCTGGCGGCCCAGCTCGAGGGCGATGGCCTGGCCAATGCCACGGCTGGCGCCGGTGACCAGTGCAACTTTACCTTGCAGGCTCATGCAAGCTTCTCCAAATCAGGCCAGTGCCGCGCGGGTGGCGGCAACGGCGTCAGGGGTATTGAGGTTGTAGGTGGTCACGCCGTCGGCGCAACGCTTGTTCAGGCCAGCCAGGACCTTGCCCGGGCCGCACTCGACCAGGTTGACCGCGCCGTTTGCGGCGAGCGTCTGCACGCACTCGACCCAGCGTACCGGCTGGTACAGCTGCGCCAGCAAGTCATGCTTGAGCGCATCGAGGTCGGCGGCGATGGCGGCGGTGACGTTCTGCACCACCGGAATCTGTGGGGCCTTCCATTCGATGGCGTTGACCGATTCGGCAAAACGCTCGGCAGCCGGCTTCATCAGTGCGCAGTGCGACGGCACGCTGACCGGCAGCGGCAGAGTGCGCTTGGCACCGGCCTCTTTGCACAGCGCCATGGCGCGGTCTACCGCCGCCTTGTTACCGGCGATCACGACCTGGCCTGGCGAGTTGAAATTCACTGCGCTGACCACTTCGTCTTCGGCAGCCTTGGCACAGATCTCGACAACGACAGCGTCGTCCAGCCCGAGAATCGCGGCCATGGCACCGTGACCGGCAGGCACGGCTTCCTGCATCAGTTCGCCGCGGCGCTTGACCAGCTTCACTGCATCTTTGAGCGACAGGCTGCCCGCCGCGACCAACGCACTGTACTCACCCAGGCTGTGACCGGAAACGAAGGCCGGCTTCGCGCCGCCCTCTTCCAGCCATAGGCGCCACAGCGCGATGGAGGCAGCGAGGATCGCCGGCTGAGTCTTGTCGGTTTGGTTGAGTTGCTCTTCCGGCCCTTCCTGGACCAGCTTCCACAGGTCGTAGCCCAGAGCTTCGGACGCTTCCTTGAAGGTCTCGACGATTACCGGCTTCTCGGCGCCGAGTTCATTGAGCATGCCCAGCGACTGGGAACCTTGACCGGGAAAGACAAATGCGAGGGATGCAGACATTGAACAAGCCCTTATGATCTTGTCGTCGGATAGGGTGCGCCGAGCCCGGGGCTAGACGCAGAATCTGAAAACTTGGATGGAAACACAGACCAAGCGGTCACATTTAAGCACTTCATCGGCGAAATGCCTAAGGCAACAGGTCTTCGAGGCGCCCATGCAGGCGCTGCGGCAGGTTTTCCTGGATCTCGATCAGCGCGCGCTGAATGGCGCTCTGAAAACCCTGCACGCCTGCCGAGCCATGGCTCTTGATGACGATACCCTGCAACCCCAGAAAGCTCGCACCGTTGTGACGCGCCGGCGCCAGGTCGGCCTGCAGGCGCTTGAGCAGCGGCATGGCCACGGCCCCGGCAACCCGGGCAAATGCACCGCCCTTGAACAGCTTTTCGATGCGCGCACCGATCATCGTTGCCAGGCCCTCGCTGGATTTAAGCAGGATGTTGCCGACAAAACCGTCGCACACCACCACGTCCGCCTCCCCTCTGTACAGGCCATCCCCTTCGACGAAACCGACGTAGTTAAGGCCGCGAGCGTTCTGCAACAGCGTGGCCGCCAGCTTGACCTGCTGGTTGCCCTTGATGTCCTCGGTACCGATATTCAGCAATGCCACACGCGGCCGATGCACACCCAGGGCCTGGGCGGCCACCGAGCCCATCACCGCGAACTGATAGAGGTTCTCGGCGCTGCAATCGACATTGGCACCCAGGTCCAGCAGCTGGCAGTAACCCGCCTGGGTCGGGATCGCCGCCACCATGGCTGGCCGATCGATACCCGGCAAGGTTTTGAGCACGAAGCGTGACAGCGCCATCAGCGCCCCGGTGTTGCCGGCACTGACGCAGGCTTGGGCCTTGCCGTCACGCACCAGTTCGAGGGCGATGCGCATCGACGAGTCCGGCTTGCCGCGTAGCGCCTGGGAGGGCCGCTCGTCCATACCGATCACCTCACTGGCGGCGACAATCTGCAGGCGCGCGCGATCCGCAGCTGCAAGGCCGCTGACAAGATCTTCTAGGAGGGAGGGTTGACCGACGAGGGTCAGGTGCAGCGAGGGGGTAGCCGAAAGGCAGGCAATGCTAGCCTGGACAATGCTGCGGGGACCGAAGTCCCCGCCCATTGCGTCGATCGCGATGATCTGAGCGGACAAGGATTACTCGTCAGCGCCCTTATCGATCACTTTACGACCACGGTATACGCCTTCTGGCGAAACGTGGTGGCGCAGGTGAATTTCACCGGTGGTTTTCTCTACCGACAGCGCGTTTTCCGACAGGGCGTCGTGCGAACGGCGCATGTCACGGGCAGAGCGGGATTTTTTGTTCTGCTGAACAGCCATAATTGATTAACTCCTAAACGTTTGGGTCACGCTTTAACTGCGCCAAAACACTGAACGGGTTGGACCGCGATACCTCGTCCTTGCTCGATTCGGGCTCGTCTGCGCCCGCCGGCTGCTGGCATTCTTCCGGATGGTGAGCAGGCACGATTGGCAAGGCGAGCAGAAGCTCCTCCTCGACCAATGCCTGCAGATCCAAAGGATCTTCGCCCAGTTCCAGCACGTCATAGCCTTTCGGCAACGACTGGGTATTCGCACCCTCCTTCACCACAGCGTATGTACATTCGCTGTAGATCGGCAGGGTGACCAGCTCAAGACAACGCTGGCAAACCATCTTGACCTCGACGTTCAGCTCGGTGTGGATAACCACCACGTGCTGTTCATCTCGTTCAAAATCGAACTTCGCCTGCACCGTACCGACATTGTCGGAAAGCGGGTCGCAGAGTCTTTCCAAATCAGCGAGTTGCAGCGAACCGTTGAGGGTTACGCCACGATCGGCTAATTTGCGCGGGTCAACGTGAGGTGGAATCGGGTCATTCAACATAGGCGCAGCATTCTAGGGATGCCCCCCGTCCCTGTCAAAGGAAATTCGGCGGCATCGTGCGTGATAGGATTGGTTCAACCGAAACGGAGTCTACCATGCTTCCTTTGTTACTGGCTTCCAGCTCTGCCTATCGCCGCGAACTGCTGACACGCCTGCGCCTGCCCTTCACTTGGGCAAGCCCCGATATAGACGAACAGCGACGGGATGACGAGCCCGCCGTGGAACTGGTGCGCCGGCTGGCCAGGCAAAAGGCCGAAGCTTTGGCGGGTAGCCATCCCGCGCACCTGATTATCGGTTCGGACCAGGTTGCAGTACTGGGCGAACAGGTGCTGGGCAAACCACACACGTTCGAGCGGGCTTGCGAGCAACTGCTGGAGTGCAGCGGGCAGCAGGTGAGCTTTCTGACCGGATTGGCATTGCTCAATAGCGCGACCGGGCACTGCCAGGTGGACTGCGTGCCGTTTACGGTGACGCTGCGCGAATTGAGCCGGGAGCGGGTGGAGCGCTATGTGACGGCGGAACAGCCACTGGATTGCGCAGGGAGCTTCAAGGCAGAGGGCTTGGGGGTGAGTTTGTTTCAGAGCACCCACGGGTGCGATGCGACCAGCCTGATCGGCCTGCCGCTGATTCGGTTGGTGGATATGCTGACCAAGGAAGGGGTTGTCATCCCTTGATATTTGGGGGCCGCAAAGCGCCCCCCCCCCCAGCAGCTTCAGCGTAGCTGAGGCCCTTGGAACCCCATCCACATCGCCAGGTGCTCGGCCACGCTAGCACCTACGCGCTTGGAGAAACGGTCGAAAGGCGACTCCTGGACGGTGAAGTCCACCAGCTCTTTCTCGCCGACAATCTCACGCGCCACATAGCTGGCACTGCCCAGCCCATCTACCAGCCCCAACGCCTTGGCCTGCTCGCCCGACCAGATCAGGCCGCTGAACAACTCAGGATGCTCCTTGTCCTTCAGCCGCTCGCCCCGCCCCTGCTTGACCATGGCAATGAACTGCTGGTGAGTGGTATCCAGCACACCCTGCCAGAATCGGGTTTCTTCGGGCTTTTCAGGCGAGAACGGATCGAGGAAGGCCTTGTGCTCGCCCGAGGTATAGGAACGCCGTTCCACCCCTAGCTTCTCCATGGTGCCGACAAAGCCATAACCGGCCGCCGTCACACCAATGGAACCCACCAGGCTGGCTTTATCGGCGTAGATCTCATCCGCTGCACTGGCAATGTAATAGGCACCAGAAGCGCCGAGATCCGCGATGACTGCATACAGCTTGATAGCCGGGTATTCAGCACGCAGGCGGCGGATTTCGTCATACACGTAACCCGCCTGCACCGGGCTGCCGCCCGGGCTGTTGATGCGCATGACCACGGCCTTGGTCTTGCTGTCCTTGAACGCGTCGCGCAGGCTCTTGACGATGTTGTCGGCGCTGGCGCCCTCCTGGTCGGCAATCACCCCGCGCACCTCGACCAGCGCGGTATGGCTGGCACTGCGCGATGCCGCCTTGTCCATGTCCATCAGCGGCGTGAACAATGCCAGGAAGCCGAAGAGGTAGATGAAAGTCAGCAGCTTGAAGAAGATCCCCCAGCGCCGCGCCCGGCGCTGCTCCTGCACACTGGCCAGCAAGGTCTTTTCCAGCAGCTGCCAGCTCTTGCGCTCTTCGCGCCCTTCGCGCTCCTCGGGTTCGGCCTCGGGGGCTTTCCATTCGTCTGCCATGCTTACCTACCTTGGAAGTGGAATTGCGGAACCGCCCAGCCACTCACGCAGCTGGGAAAAGTGATCGATGCACACCTGCGGACCAAACTCGGCCAGCGCCTGCAGCGACATGGCACCATAGCCCACCGCCACCGAATGCATGCCGGCATTGCTGGCCATCTGCAGGTCGAATGCCGAATCTCCGACCATCAGCGCCCGCCCCGGTTCGACGCCGCAATGGCCGAGAATTTCCTCAAGCATCAGCGGATGCGGCTTGCCGCGGGTTTCGTCAGCAGCGCGAGTGATGTCAAAGAACGCCTCCCAGCCATTGGCCTTGAGCACCCGATCCAGCCCACGACGCGCCTTGCCTGTGGCCACCGCCAGGCGGTAACCCTCGGCACGGAAGGTATCCAGCGACTCGACCACGCCCTCGAACAGCGGCGAAGGCTGCTGGTCCAGCGCCATGTAGATATCGGCATAGTGCTGACGGAAGCGCTCGACCTGCACAGGCGCCAGGTGCGGGTACAGGGTATGGATCGCCTCACCCAGGGCCAGACCGATGATGCCCTTGACCGCGTCGTCTTGGCTGGGCGCCTCGCCGGCACGCTCGGCGGCGGCATTCATGGCCTCGACAATACGCCCGATGGAATCGGCCAGGGTACCGTCCCAGTCGAAGATCAGTAGCTCATAGCCTTTATTCATGGATCAGGACGCACTCAGACGTTCAATGGTTTTCGCCCAGACTTCATCCACAGGCGCTTCAAGCTTCAGCTCACCACCGTCCGGCAGCGGCACGGTCAGCGCATAGGCATGCAGGAACAGGCGCTTGCCCCCCAACTCGCGAATTTCGCGACTGAAGTCTTCGTCACCGTACTTGCTGTCACCGGCAATCATGTGCCCGGCATGCAGTGTGTGCACGCGGATCTGGTGGGTACGCCCAGTGATCGGACGGGCCTCGACAATGGTGGCGAACTCGCCAAAGCGGCGCAGCACGCGGAACAGGGTCAACGCCTCCTTGCCCTCTTCGTTCACTTCGACCATGCGCTCGCCGGAGCGCAGGTTGCTCTTGAGCAACGGGGCGTTTACCTGCTTCTTCGAGGTCGGCCAGTGGCCGCGCACCAGCGCCATGTAGCGCTTGTCGACGCCATCGCCACGCAGGGCGGCATGCAGGTGGCGCAGCATGCTGCGCTTCTTGGCGATCATCAGCAGGCCGGAGGTGTCACGGTCCAGGCGGTGTACCAGCTCCAGCTCCTTGGCGTCCGGGCGCAGCTGGCGCAGCGCTTCGATCACGCCAAAGCTCAGGCCGCTGCCGCCATGCACGGCAATGCCGGACGGCTTGTTCATCACGATCAACGCCTTGTCTTCGTAGACAATGGCCGCCTCAAGGCGTTGCAGCAAGCCCTGAGCCACCGGCGCCGGCTCGTCACGCTCCGGCAGGCGGACGGGCGGTACCCGCACGATATCGCCGGCCTGGATCTTGTACTCAGGCTTTACCCGACCTTTGTTCACCCGCACTTCACCCTTGCGCAGGATGCGGTAGACCAAGGTCTTGGGCACGCCCTTGAGGGCCGTGATGAGGAAATTATCGATGCGTTGGCCGGCAAGCTCCGGCGCGACTTCGATCAGCTGTACGCCGGAAGTCGGAGGGGTATTGGTCGTCATTGCGGGATCATAACAATTTTTTATGGAATTGAAGCACTTAATCATTGCTGCTATAGTCGCGAACGCCGCCAAAAGCGGCAGGCCAGCGGCACCAGGCTTTCAGCCGGCCCTGACCAACGCAATTCTCCAGGACGCGAGGCCGTCCTACGGGGTTTTCGCCAGTTTACCGAATTGCCTGGAATCGCCACCAGCGCTGTGTAGAGAAGAGCGAAAAAAAACGACAAGTGCGGTGTTTCACCTGCTTACCCGATTCTTTTCGCAGTACCTCTGCCCGCGAGTCGCTTCCACGCAACGCACGGCGAATGCTTCGGAAATACCTGCCTTGGACATGAATGGCGCCAGTGCAGTACCTGCAGTGGCGAAAAATGCAACCCGTTGCGGATTCAGCGCGCGGCAGCACCCGAATTATCAGGGATACGTGCAGGGTGGAGATGCACAGCCCTCGGACCGTGTAGCACCGCGTCCGGCCACCAGCCACTGACGGCTGGCGAGCGGATAAGGTCCTGAACAGATGCCCCCGGGCGTCCACGGCTGAAGGTTGATTCCTCCTCCTGACTGAGTGCACAAGGCCCGCTTGGTTGATTCGATATCCATTCGAAGCCACCGGGGCCTTGTTGGCACCGCAGCAAACAGGACGCGTCGTCGTGACAACGGCAGGCTGGGCAACCGGCTGGTGCCGAACGTCGCTCGACACGGGGGTGGCCCGGCCACCCTTTGCGCACCTTGGCACCGACCATGAGACGTCGTGTGTGCCGAACGCCGTTTCCGGCAGCCCGGAAACCGACGGTACAACATGAAAAGAATGCTGATTAACGCAACTCAACCCGAAGAGTTGCGTGTAGCCCTGGTGGACGGCCAACGCCTCTACGACCTGGACATCGAGTCCGGCGCACGTGAGCAGAAAAAGGCCAACATCTACAAAGGCAAGATCACCCGCATCGAACCCAGCCTCGAAGCCGCCTTCGTCGACTTCGGTTCCGAACGTCACGGCTTCCTGCCACTGAAAGAAATCTCCCGCGAATACTTCAAGAAAGCCCCCGAAGGCCGGGTGAACATCAAGGAAGTGCTCAGCGAAGGCCAGGAAGTCATCGTCCAGGTCGAGAAGGAAGAGCGCGGCAACAAAGGCGCCGCCCTCACCACCTTCATCAGCCTGGCTGGCCGCTACCTGGTGCTGATGCCCAACAACCCGCGTGCTGGCGGCATCTCCCGCCGCATCGAAGGCGAAGAGCGCAACGAACTGCGCGAAGCCCTGAACGGCCTGACCGTGCCGGGCGACATGGGCCTGATCGTGCGCACTGCCGGCCTTGGCCGCAGCAGCGAAGAAATGCAGTGGGACCTCGACTACCTGCTGCAGCTGTGGACCGCCATCAAGGAAGCGTCCCTGGACCGCGCCGCGCCATTCCTGATCTACCAGGAAAGCAACGTCATCATCCGCGCCATCCGCGACTACCTGCGCCAGGACATCGGTGAAGTGCTGATCGACAGCATCGACGCCCAGGAAGAGGCCCTGACCTTCATCCGTCAGGTGATGCCGCAGTACGCCAGCAAGGTGAAACTGTACGAAGACAGCGTACCGCTGTTCAACCGCTTCCAGATCGAAAGCCAGATCGAAACCGCCTTCCAGCGCGTGGTCGACCTGCCGTCCGGTGGCTCGATCGTGATCGACCCGACCGAAGCCCTGGTGTCTATCGACATCAACTCGGCGCGCGCCACCAAAGGCAGCGACATCGAAGAAACCGCCCTGCAGACCAACCTGGAAGCGGCCGAGGAAATCGCCCGCCAGCTGCGCCTGCGTGACATCGGCGGCCTGATCGTGATCGACTTCATCGACATGACCCCGGCGAAAAACCAGCGCGCCGTTGAAGAACGCGTGCGCGAATGCCTGGAAGCGGACCGTGCCCGCGTGCAGGTTGGCCGCATCTCGCGCTTCGGCCTGCTGGAAATGTCCCGTCAGCGCCTGCGCCCATCGCTGGGCGAAAGCAGTGGCATCGTCTGCCCACGCTGCTCCGGCACCGGCATCATCCGTGACGTCGAGTCGCTGTCGCTGGCCATCCTGCGCCTGATCGAAGAAGAAGCCCTGAAGGACCGCACCGCCGAAGTCCGTGCACAAGTGCCGATCCCGGTGGCCGCGTTCCTGCTCAACGAGAAGCGCAACTCGATCACCAAGATCGAACTGCGCACACGTGCCCGCATCATCATCCTGCCGAACGATCACCTGGAAACCCCGCACTTCGAAGTCCAGCGCCTGCGCGACGACAACCCGGAAGTGCTGAACAACCAGTCCAGCTACGAGATCGCCACCACCGAAGCCGAAGAGGCACCGCAGCAGACCGCCACCCGCACCCTGGTTCGCCAGGAAGCAGCGGTCAAGACCGCCCCGGCCCGCACCAACGCGCCGGTACCGGTTGCTGAAGAGCCTCAGGCTGTCGCCCCGGCCGCCCCGGCCCCGAGCGCCCCAGAGCCAAGCCTGTTCAAAGGCCTGGTGAAGTCGCTGGTCAGCCTGTTCGCCGGCAAGGACGAACCTGCCGCTGCTGCACCGGTCGTCGCCGAGAAACCGGCCGCCGAGCGCAGCCCGCGCAACGAGGAGCGCCGCAACGGCCGTCAACAGAGCCGCAACCGCAACGGCCGCCGCGACGAAGAGCGCAAGCCGCGTGAAGAACGTGCCGAGCGCGCCCCGCGCGAAGAGCGTGCACCTCGTGAAGAACGCACGCCACGTGAAGAGCGTGCACCTCGTGAAGAGCGTGCACCTCGTGAAGAACGCGCCCCACGCGAAGAACGCGCCCCACGCCAGCCACGCGAAGACCGCCGCAGCAACCGCGGCGAAGAGCGCGTGCGCGAACTGCGTGAGCCGCTGGATGCCACCCCGCCAGCCGAACGCGAAGAGCGCCAGCCACGTGAAGAGCGTGTAGCCCGTGAAGAACGCGCCCCACGTGAAGAGCGTGCACCTCGCGAAGAACGTGCTCCGCGTGAAGAGCGCGCACCTCGCGAAGAACGTGCTCCGCGTGAAGAACGTGCTCCGCGTGAAGAGCGTGCTCCTCGCGAAGAACGCGCCCCACGCGAAGAACGTGCCCCGCGCCCACCACGCGAAGAGCGCCAGCCACGCGTAGCCGAAGAAGCGGCCGAGCAGGCTGCCGAACTGGCCGAAGAGCAACTGCCGAACGAAGAGCTGCTGCAAGACGAACAGGAAGGCACCGATGGCGAGCGTCCGCGCCGCCGCTCCCGTGGCCAGCGTCGTCGCAGCAACCGTCGTGAGCGCCAGCGCAACGCCAATGGCGAGCTGATCGACGGTGGCGAAGAGGAAGAAGGCAGCGAAGGGCAGCCACAACAGCACCAGGCCACCGAGCTGGGTGCCGAACTGGCCGCCGGCCTGGCCGTGACTGCCGCTGTTGCCAGCAGCAACATCAGCGCGGACGCCGAAGCCCAGGCCAACCAGCAGGCCGAACTGGCCACCGCCGAAGTCGCTGCCGCAGCAGAGACCGACAACAGCCAAGCCGCCCAGCCGGTCGAGAAGGCTGAAAAGGTCGAGCAGGTTGAAGCTGTCGCCAAGGCTGAAGAAGTTGCCGTAGCCCCAGTGGTGGAGCAGCCTGTCAGCGAGCCGGTTGTCGTGGCCGAGGTCACCGCCGAGCCTGTGGTCGAAGTCGCCCCGCAACCCGTGGTTGAAGAAGCGCCTGCTGCCGAACCGGTGATCGTCGCCGACGCCCCTGTTGAAACGCCTGTTGTCGAAGCGGGCGAAATCGAACAGGCTCCGGCCGTGGTTGAAACCGCTCCGGTTGCCGAGCAGCCTGCACCGGCTGTCGAAGCACAGCCAGAAGTAGTCGCAGAGCCTGCACCTGTGGTCGTCGAGCCTGCCCCGGTCGAAGCCCCGGTAGAGGCAGAAGCTGCCACCGTCATGCTGGCCAACGGCCGTGCGCCGAACGACCCGCGGGAAGTGCGCCGCCGCAAGCGTGAGGCCGAGGCCGCCGCCAAAGCCGCGCAGGAAGCTGCTGCAGCGACCGAGGAGCCAGCCCTGGAAGCCGCCGATGAGCACAAGCCTCATCACGGTTGATAGCCAAGGCTGAATGAAAAAGCCCCGCCAGTGCGAACTGGCGGGGCTTTTTCTTGTGTTCGTCGCTACTGCCGCATTGCCTATGAGATCGAGCGCCGCCCACGCGGCGCATCGCGGGCGGCGCTCGATTTCTGCCACCCCGCAATTACAAAGCCGAACGCTCAGTAGAGGTTAGGCTCCATCTCCAGCTCAACCCCGAACCGCTCCAGGATATCCGCCTGGATCTGCTGAGCCAGCGCATGCATCTGCGCCCCGCTCGCATGCCCGTAATTGACCAGCACCAGCGACTGCAAGCGATGCACGCCCGCATCGCCGTCGCGATGGCCCTTCCAGCCAGCCTGCTCGATCAACCAGCCCGCGGCCAGCTTCACTTGGCCATCGGCCTGAGGATAAGCGACCACTGCCGGGTATTGCGCACGAATACGCTCAACCAGCCCAGCCGACACCACCGGGTTCTTGAAAAAGCTCCCGGCGTTGCCGAGCTCCACCGGGTCTGGCAGCTTTTCACGGCGAATGCTGCAAATAGCATCACTGATCGCCTGCGCAGTCGGCTCGGCCACGCCCTGCTCCGCCAGGCGCTGACGCACCGGGCCATAGTCCAGATGGGCCTGCAAGGTACGGCTCAAGGCAAAACGCACGCGCAGGATCAACCAGCGCCCGGGGTTGCGCTTGAACAGGCTGTCGCGATAACCGAAGGCACATTCTGCCAAACCGAAGTCATGCAGTTCGCCCGTCTCGCGGTCCAGGGCGGTCAGGCCGGCAAACACGTCCTTGATCTCCACCCCATAGGCGCCCACGTTCTGCATCGGTGCGGCGCCCACGGTGCCTGGGATCAGGCTGAGGTTTTCCAGCCCGCAAAAGCCCTGCGCCAGTGTCCACTGCACAAATACATGCCACGGCTCACCGGCCTCGGCTTCGACCACGACATGTTCACCATCGTCGCTGAGCACACGGCAGCCACGGCTGGCCATGTGCAGCACCAGCGCGTCGATATCGCGGGTGAGCAGCAGGTTGCTACCACCACCGATGACCAACACCGGCAGCCCGCGCTGCTGCGCCTGGCCCAGTGCCTGACGCACCTGCTGGTCATCCTGCACCTGGCTGAAGTAACGCGCCTTCACGTCTATGCCGAAGGTGTTGTACGGTTTGAGCGATACCTGCTCCTGCCACTGCCCTGTCATAGCCGCCCCTTGATTTCCAGCACCAGCGCCTGGCAGGCCGCCTCGACCAGGTCGAGCACCTGCTCGAAGCCGTCAGCTCCGCCGTAGTACGGGTCAGGTACCTCATCCAGCACCGAGCCATAGCGGCGCAGGAACAGGTCGAGTTCGCCCGCTGCGGTGTGCGGGCGCAGGGCGCGCAGATCGCGCAGGTTGCTCTCGTCCATGGCCAGGATCAGGTCATACTCGGCAAAATGCGCCGCCTTGACCTGCTGGGCGCGCTGCGGCGACAGGTCGTAACCGCGCGCCAGCGCCGCCTTGCAGGTGCGGCTGTCTGGCGCCTTGCCGACATGCCAGTCGCCGGTGCCGGCAGAAGCCACTTGCACCCGGTCGGCAAGCCCGGCGGCCTGCAATTGATGGCGCAGCACGCCTTCGGCGGTAGGCGAGCGGCAGATGTTGCCCAGGCAGACGAACAGGACGCGCATCAAGCCTCCAGCAAGCGCCTTACGCGCTCCAGGTCTTCAGGTGTATCAACGCCCACGGCAGGCGCCTCGATGGCATCCTCGACGTGAATACGCACGCCGTGCCACAAGGCACGCAGCTGCTCCAGCGCTTCGGTCTGTTCGAGCCCGCACGGGCCCCAACCGACAAAGTCCTGCAGGAAGCCGACGCGGTAAGCGTACATGCCGATGTGGCGGCGATACGGCACGCCTTCTGGCAGCACGTTGCGGTCCCTGGCAAAAGCATCGCGGGCCCAGGGCAGCGGCGCGCGGCTGAACGTCAGGGCCAGGCCGTTCTTGTCGCTCACCACCTTGACCGCGTTGGGGTTGAACACGGTTTCCGGCTCATGAATCGGCTCGGCCAGGGTGGCGATGCCAGCTTCCGGGTGCGCAGCCAGGTTGGCCGCCACCTGGTCGATGATCATCGGCGGGATCAGCGGCTCGTCGCCCTGCACGTTGACCACGATGGCGTCAGCCGGCAAGCCCAGGTGCGCCGCCACTTCGGCCAGGCGGTCGGTGCCCGATTCATGGTCGGCACGGGTCATCAGCACTTCGGCGCCGAACGCCTGGCAGGCTTCCAGGATACTGGCGTCGTCGGTGGCGATGACCACACGGCTGGCAGCACTTTTGCGCGCCTGCTCCCACACATGCTGCACCATCGGCTTGCCGGCAATCGCCAGCAACGGCTTGCCTGGCAGGCGTGTGGAGCGCAGCCGGGCGGGGATCACCACGGTGAAGTCCAGGCTCATTTGTCCAGACGCTCGTCGTCAGTCAGGGTACGCGCCTCGCTTTCCAGCATGACCGGGATGCCGTCGCGGATCGGGTAGGCCAGGCCAGCGCCCTTGCTGATCAGCTCGGTCTTGTCGGCGCTGAGCTTGAGCGGGCCCTTGGTGATCGGGCAGGCCAGGATATCGAGCAGTTTGGTGTCCATTGGAGGCTTCCTTCTAGGCCAGGTGGCCGAAAATTGAAAACGGGCTCAGGGCTTGCGCAGCAGACACTGCAGCTGGTTGTCGAACCAGGCGCTGAAAGCCGGCGTGGGCTGCGCCTCGACGGCCAGGTACCACCAGTCATCAGCGGCGAAGGCCCGGCATTTCACCGCATCCTTCTCGGTCATCACCAGCGGCAGCGGCGGGCTGAAGGCCAGGCTTTGGACACTGAACTGTGCATGGTCGGCGAAGGGATGCGGAACCGGCTGCCAGTTTAGCCCCAGCAGGGTATTGAAGAAACGTTGCGGGTTGCCAATACCGGCCACCGCGTGCAGGCGCTGGCCTGCGGGGAAATGGTCGAGGGCACGACGCTCGCCGCTGCGCAGGTTGACCAGGGCGGACGGCTGCAGGCAGAAGCCAAAACCATCGGCGCGGTCGGCACTGGCACCGTTGAACAGCACCGCGTCAGCATCCTGCAGGCGTTCGGCGGGCTCGCGCAAAGGGCCGGCTGGCAGGCAGCGGCCATTGCCCAGGCCGCGGGCGGCATCGATCAGCACCAGTTCGAGGTCGCGGGCCAGGCGGTAGTGCTGCATGCCGTCATCGCACAGGATCAGGTCGAGCGGTTCGCTGGCCAACAACGCCTGCACAGCGCGGGAGCGGTCGGGGTCGATCATCAGCGGCACGCCGGTGCGCTGCACGATCAGCAGCGGTTCATCGCCCGCCTGGTCGGCCGGCTGGTCGGCCTGCACCCGCCAGGGCAGCTGCGGCGGCTTGGCACCATAGCCACGGCTGACCACGCCCACCTTCAGCCCCTGCTGGCGGCAGTGCTCGATCAGCCAGAGAATCATCGGCGTCTTGCCGGTGCCGCCCACGGTGATGTTGCCCACCACGATGATTGGCACTGGCGCCCGGTAGCTGGCACTTTCGCCACTGAGAAAACGTGCCCGCTTGCGCGTGACCACGCGGCGGTACAACGCCTCCAGCGGGCGCAGCAGCGCCAGCGCTGGGTGCCCGGCGTACCAGGCGGCGAGCAAACGGTCGGCGAAAGCCATCAAGGCGTGCCCTGGGCCGCCTCGACGGTGGTCATGCGCAACTGGCTGAAACCGAGCTTGCCGGCGGCGTCCATTGCGGTGACCACAGCCTGGTGCGGGGTCTTGCCGTCGGCGCTGATGGCCAGCGGCAGCTTGTTGTCACCGCCCGACTCACGCTCGATGGCCTCGCTCAAGGTGGCCAGGTCGCTCTTGGGCAGCAGGTGGTTGTTCACCGAATACACGCCTTCGGCGCTGATGGTGATTTCCACCAGCTTGTCCTGGTCGGCCGGCGCCTTCTCGGCGCTGGCAGCTTCGGGCAGCTCGACGCGCAACTGGGTCTCGCGGGTGAAGGTGGTGGTGACCACGAAGAACAGCAGCAGGACGAACACCACGTCGATCAACGACGCCAGGTTGATGTCAACGTTCTCCCGCTGGCGATTGCGCCGGAACTTCACGCCTTGCCTCCGGCCACTTCCACTTCACGGTCGCCCTGGATCACTTCCACCAGCTTGATTGCCTCCTGTTCCATGCCCACCACCAGCTCATCAATGCGGCGCAGCAGGAAGCGGTGGAAGAACACCGCCGGGATACCGACCATCAGGCCGGCCGCAGTGGTGACCAGGGCCTTGGAGATACCACCGGCCAGCACGGACGCATTGGCATTCATCTGCGAGCCCATGAAGGCGCTGAAGATGTCGATCATGCCCAGCACGGTGCCCAGCAGGCCCAGCAGCGGGGCCATGGCGGCGATGGTGCCGAGCGTGCTGATGTAGCGCTCCAGTTCGTGAATGACGCGCGAGGCGGCTTCCTCGATGCACTCTTTCATGATTTCGCGGCCATGGCGCGAGTTGGCCAGGCCCGCGGCAAGGATTTCGCCCAATGGCGAATCGGCGCGCAGGGCCTTGAGCTTGTCACTGGTCAGTTGCTTGTCCTTGATCCACATCCACACCTGGCCCAGCAGGTGCGGCGGGGTGACGCGACTGGCGCGCAGGGTCCACAGGCGCTCGACGACGATAGCCATGGCAGCGATGGAACTCAGAATGATCGGCAGCATCATCCAACCACCGGACTTGACCAATTCCCACACAGTAAACGCCCCTTCGCAAAAAGGCCGCCACTCTACCATAGGCGCGCCGAGGGCTCATCTGCCGGAGGTCAGGGAATTGGCGTATGCACCGGCCTGCCTCCCGCTCACTCAGCTCGAACCCGCCAAAACCGCCGCTGCCCCCTCATACCTTCGACTTCGCCATGCTGCCCCACCACCAACCTCAATGCCCCCTCCACCGCCGTGTCATACACCGCCAGCCCATGCCGCTGATAACGCTCCATGACCTGAACATGGGGGTGCCCGAAGCTGTTGTTGCGCCCTCGCGAAATCAATACCCCACGCGGCGCAGTAGCCCGGATGAATGCCTCGGTGGACGAACTGCGGCTGCCATGGTGCGGTGACTGCAACCAGTCGATACGCGGCGTTTCATGGTCCGCCAGCCAGGCCCGTTCGGCAGCAGCTTCCATATCCCCCGCCAGCAGCAAGCGCTCGCCCTGCGCCTCTACCAACAGCACACAGGAACGGTCATTGCTGCTCTGCCCGGCCGCCCAGCGCCACAGCGAAAAGCGCACGCCATCCCAGTCCCATTGTTCGCCACTGGCACAGGGCTGCAATGGCACTTCTTCCAGCGCTTCCCCGCCGATCAGCCGCCTGACCGGCAGACCACGCTGTATGGCCGAGGCACCACCCGCATGGTCGGCATGCGCGTGGCTGATCACCATCGTGTCCAGGCTGCCCACCCCCAGCTTGCGCAACGTCGGTAGCACCACCCGCTCCCCAAGGTCGCTTTCGCCTCTGGCCGGCCCGGCGTCGTACAGCAGGCTGTGATGCCGGGTGCGCAACAGCACCGCCAGCCCTTGGCCAACGTCCAGCTGCCAGACCTCGACCTGCCCGTGGGGCACCGGTTCCCTGGGCACCCACAAAGCCAGCAGCATCACCCCGCCCAACCCGCGCAGCGGCACACCACGGGGCAGCAAAACCAACAGAGCGCCCAGGCTCACCAATAGCCAGGCCCATAATGGCAGGGCCGGCGCCACCCATGCCGGACGCTGCTGCGCCACCAGCGCCAGCAGCCGGAACAGCCCATCCAGCAGGCCACCCGCCAGCCATAGCAACGCCTCCCCTACCCCGCCCAGTGGCAGCAGCAACGTACCCAGCAGTGCCAAAGGCAGCACCGCCACGCTCACCCAAGGCACTGCGACAAGATTGGCCAGCGGCGCACTCAGGCTCACCGGCAAGCCCGTGGCCAGCAACACCGGCAGCAGGCCGATGGCGATCACCCATTGCGCGCGCGTCCAGGCCTGCCAAGGCCGCCAGCCCCCTAGCCGGGCACTGAAGCAATAGACAAGCGTGGCCACCGCCGTAAATGACAGCCAGAACCCAGGCAGCAGCGCTGCCAGTGGTTCGACCAGCAGCACCGCGATCAGCGCCAGCAACAGCGGCAGCGTCGCACCGAGGTGGCGAAAGCGCAGGCGCCAGAGCAACACCACCGCCAGCATCAGGCAGGCGCGCTGCACCGGCACCCCAGCACCGGCCAGCCAGCCGTAGGCCAGCGCCGCCGCCATGGCCAGACCACACGCCCAGGGCAGCCACGGCAACCGAGCGGACCACAGCCCCCAACGCGCCAGCCCGGCGACCAGACCGTACAGCAAGCCGGCCACCAGGCCGATGTGCTGGCCAGAGATCACCAACAGGTGCACCGTGCCGGTGGCTTGCAACGTCTGCCAGTCCTCCCGGGCCAGGCCTGTGCCGTCGCCAAGCACCAGTGCCACCAACGCGGCCTGCCGGCCATTGGCTTCGACCGCCAGCAAACGCTGACGCAGCACATCGCGCCAACCACCGGCTACCGGCGCCAGCAGTTGCCCGGCTTTTACCGTACCGGTGGCACCCACCCGCCGCGCCAGCAGTTGCGCCTCCCGGTCGGGCCCATGTGGGTTGAGCAGCCCGGCGGGGCGCTGCAAGGTCACGGCCAGCCGTCACTGCTCACCGGCCCGCAGCGGCGGCCCGTCGAACCAGCTCAGTTGCAACCGTTGCGGCAGCTCGGCCCGCCGCGAGTGTGCTGCCTCCAGCTCGAAGCGCACGCCTTGCGCCGTTCGGGCTGGCAAGCCGACCACCCGCCCCTCCAGCCACAAGGTGCGGCCGTCCAGGCCGTCAGCCAGGCGATCATCCAGGGCGTGCTGAGCAGACCAGCACGCCCAGCACAGGCCCAGCAGAAAGCAGCCCAACGGCCAAGCGCGGGAAAACAGGCTTAGGACAGCGAAGGCCGCCAGCGCCAGCAGCCATCCGACCGATGGCAATACGGGGAGATAGGCCAGGCACAGCAGCCCGAGCGCGAGCGCAAACATCCCTGTGCGCATGAGGTAGAGCTCCAGAAGGTAAATCACCCCCTGAGGCATAGCTCAATTGCCGGCAAAGCTTGCTCAACAATTGTCACAAACTCTAAACGAGACTGCGCAGGATTAAGGGCATACTGCGCGGATCAACGCTCCGGGAGCCTACATGCCGCGCCGCCTTTTCAAACGCTACATGCCGGACCCGACCAGCATTCGGGAACACAAGTCCTTACGCTTTTTCGGCAAGTTGCTGCACGATCCCAACCTCTGGCACCTGAACCGCCATTCGGTGGCACGGGCCATGGGCGTGGGCCTGTTCGCGGCGTTGATTCCTATCCCCATGCAGATGCTGCTGGCGGCGGCGCTGGCAATCCCGGTACGTGGCAACTTGCCGATCGCGGTCAGCCTGGTGTGGCTGACCAACCCGCTCACCATGCCGCCGGTGTTCTTCGTCACCTACATGACCGGCGCCTGGCTGATGCAGGTGCCGCCGCGCACATTGCCCGACGAACTGACGTTCGACTGGATCACCGACCAGCTTGCCACCGTGTGGCAGCCGTTCCTGCTGGGGTCGGTGGTGTGCGGGGTGGTGCTGGGCATTGCCGCCTACTTCACCACCCTGCTGTACTGGCGCTGGTGGATTGGCCGGCAGTGGCGCCGGCGCAAGCTCAGATGTTCACAACAGGGCTCATGCCCGCATCCCGCGGCCGCTGACCAGCAGGCGGATGCACAATGTGTAGAGCACTGCGGTGGCCACAAGCATGAAGGTGATCGCCGTGCCAATACTGATATCCGACACCCCTAGGATGCCGTAGCGGAACGAGTTCACCATGTGCAGCACCGGGTTGGCCAGCGACACGGTCTGCCAGAATGGCGGCAGCAGGTTGATCGAGTAGAACACCCCGCCCAGGTAGGTCAGCGGCGTCAGCACAAAGGTCGGGATAATCGAGATATCGTCGAAATTGCGCGCAAACACGGCGTTGACGAAGCCCAGCAGCGAGAAGATGGTGGCCGTCAGCAGCACCACGACCACGGTCACGCCCAGGTGGTGCACCTGCAGGTCGGTGAAGAACATCGACAGGATGGTTACGATCACCCCCACCGCCAAACCGCGCAGCACGCCGCCCAGCACATAGCCGACAAGAATGGTGTGCGGCGACACCGGTGACACCATCAGCTCTTCGATCGAACGCTGGAACTTGCTGCCGAAGAAGCTCGACACCACGTTGCCGTAGGAGTTGGTGATCACCGACATCATGATCAGCCCCGGCACGATGTACTGCATGTAGGTGAAGCCACCCATGTCGCCAATCTGTCGGCCGATCAGGTTACCGAAGATGACAAAGTACAAAACCATGGTGATCGCAGGCGGCAGCAACGTCTGCGGCCAGATGCGCAAGAAGCGCCGCACTTCGCGGTAGACGATGGTGTTCAGGGCGACCCAGTTGGTGCGCAGTTCCACACTCATACGGCCACCTTCGACAGGTTTTTTTCCACCAGGGACACGAACAGCTCCTCGAGTCGGTTGGTCTTGTTGCGCAAGCTCTGCACCTCGATGTTCTGCAGCGCCAGCTGGCCAAACAGCGCGGTGATGCCGATGTCCTTCTCCACCTGCACTTCCAGGGTATGCGGGGTCAGCAGCCGGCACGGATAGCCTTGCAGCACCGGCGCGCTGGCCAGGTCCTGCTTGATGTCGAGCACGAAGGTTTCGACATGCAGCTTGCCCAGCAACTGGCGCATGCTGGTGTTCTCGACGATGGTGCCATGGTCGATGATGCCGATGTTACGGCACAGCTGTTCAGCCTCTTCCAGGTAGTGGGTGGTGAGGATGATGGTGATGCCCTTCTGGTTCAGCTCGGTGAGGAAGCTCCACATCGAGCGGCGCAGCTCGATATCCACCCCGGCGGTGGGTTCGTCCAGGATCAGCAGGCGCGGTTCGTGGATCAATGCACGGGCAATCATCAGACGCCGCTTCATGCCGCCGGACAACGAACGCGACTGCACATCACGTTTGTCCCACAGGCCCAGCTGGGTCAGGTACTGCTCGGCGCGCTCCTTGGCCAGCTTGGGCGGAATACCGTAATAGCCGGCCTGGGTCACGACGATGTCGAAGGTTTTCTCGAACTGGTTGAAGTTGAATTCCTGCGGCACCACACCCAGGCAGCGCTTCAGCGCTGAAGGCTCGCGGTCCAGGTCATGGCCGAACACGCTCACCGTGCCGCTGGTCTTGTTCACCAGGGTGGAGAGAATGCCGATGGTGGTGGATTTGCCGGCGCCGTTGGGGCCGAGCAAGGCGAAGAAGTCGCCTTCGGCAACATCGAGGTCGATGCCTTTGAGGGCCTGGAAGCCATTGCCGTAGGTCTTGGTCAGCTGTCGGATGGACAGGGCGAAACTCATAGCGGGTCATTTACCGAAAAAAGGTGCAGGACACGCCAGGTAAAGTCACTGGCGCAGTGAGTGCAGCCATGGTGCAAGGCCAGGCCGCACAAGTACAGTCACATCTATTGATAATGACTATCGAAGCAGGTTCAAGTGAGCGCGGTCATCACCGCGGCCTGGTAGGCCGGGCGTTGTTTCAGGCGTTCATACCAGGCTTGCAGGTTGTACATGGCCGGGCGCTCGATGGGCATTTCGAACCAGGCATAGATGAAGCTACCCAGTGGGATGTCGCCCATGCCGATCCGGTCACCGGACAGGTAGGGCTGTTTGGCCAGGGTTTCATCGGCAATGGCCAGCAGCTGGGCGCACTGCTTGTGCGCGGCGTTGATCGCCACCCAGTCGCGCTGGTCTTCCGGGGTGCGCAACAGGCCCCAGAACAGCGGACGGAACGGTGCGGCGAAGGACGAGGTGGTCCAGTCCATCCATTTGTCGGCCAAGGCGCGCTGGCGCGGGTCCTCCAGGTACCAGCCCTGCTCTGCGCCGTACTCGGCGCACAGGTAGCGGACGATGGTGTTGGACTCCCACAGGGTCAGGTCGCCGTCTTCGAGCATGGGCACCAGCCCGTTGGGGTTGCGGGCGCGGTAGTGCGGCTCGTTGACCACGCCGAAAGCGCCACCGGCGTCGATGGACTCGAAATCAAGGCCCAGTTCCTGGGCAATCCACAGTGCCTTGCGCACATTGCTCGAATTCTTGCGGCCCCAGATCTTCAGCATGGCAACGTCCTTATAAATGCGGAGGTAGTGCAGTCTACTCCAGACCTTCGCCGCCTGTACCGGCCTCTTCGCGGGCACGCCCGCGAAGAGGCCGGTACAGACGAACAAATCAACTGAAACTCCCGCTGCCACACCCTGTCACTGTTCTGAAGCTGCCGTTCACAGCATTGCGTCTAAGCTGTCTGGGACGGCTCAAGCCCTTGGTTCCAAGGAGGACCGATTATGTTGCTGTTGTGGTTGGTAGTGCTGGTGATCGGCGCGGCGTACCTCACGCACCGGCGCCTGGCGCCCTTGCAGATTCTCGGCATCATGGCGGCCTATGTGCTGCTCATGGGCATTTTCAGCAGCGCGCCCGGCTGGCTTCTGGCTGTGATCTGGATCGTACTGGCCTTGAAGATCGCCCTGGTTGCGCTGCCGGAGTGGCGCCGCAAAGTGTTCACCGGCCCGGTATTCAGCTGGTTCCAGCGCACCCTGCCGCCAATGTCGCAAACCGAGCGCGAGGCCATCGATGCCGGCACGGTATGGTGGGACGGCGAACTGTTCAGCGGGCGCCCCGATTGGCGCACATTGCTGGCTTACCCGGCACCGAAGCTGACCGAAGAAGAACAGGCCTTCATCGACGGCCCCACTGAGGACCTGTGTGCCATGGTCAGCGACTGGCAGATCGGCCAGGACCTGGACCTGCCGCCCGAAGCCTGGGACCACATCAAGCAGCATGGTTTCTTCGCGCTGATCATCCCCAAGGAATATGGCGGCAAAGGCTTCTCTGCCTACGCGCATTCGCAGGTGGCGATGAAACTGGCCACCCGCAGTGGTGACCTGGCCTCCACGGTGATGGTGCCCAACTCCCTCGGCCCTGCCGAACTGCTGCTGCACTACGGCACCGACGAACAACGCAACCACTACCTGCCCCGCCTGGCCCGAGGCGAGGAAATCCCCTGCTTCGCCCTGACCGGCCCGCTCGCTGGCTCTGATGCCGGCGCCATGCCCGACACTGGCATCATCTGCATAGGCCAGTGGAATGGCGAAGAAGTGCTGGGCCTGCGCCTGAACTGGGAAAAGCGCTACATCACCCTGGGCCCGGTCGCTACCCTGCTTGGCCTGGCATTCAAGGCCTACGACCCGGACCACCTGCTGGGCGATGAGGAAGAACTGGGCATCAGCCTTGCGCTGATACCCACCGATACCCCCGGGGTGGAAATCGGTAAACGCCACCTGCCACTGGGCGCCGCGTTCATGAATGGCCCCAACAGCGGCAAGGACGTGTTCGTCCCGCTAGATTTCCTCATTGGCGGCCAAGCCATGCTCGGCAAAGGCTGGATGATGCTGATGAACTGCCTGTCGGTGGGCCGCTCCATCTCACTGCCTGCCGTGGGTACAGGGGCTGCCAAGTACACCAGCCTGGTCACCGGCCAGTACGCCAATATCCGTGAGCAGTTCAACGTGCCACTGGCGGCCTTCGAGGGCATCCAGGAATCACTGGCACGCATTGGCGGCAACGCCTGGCTGATGGACAGTGCCCGCCTGCTGACCGCCAAGGCGGTGGACCTGGGCGAAAAGCCCTCGGTGCTGTCGGCGATCCTCAAGTACCACCTGACCGAGCGTGGCCGCGAATGCATCCAGCACGCCATGGACGTGCACGGTGGCAAGGGCATCATCATGGGCCCGAACAACTACCTGGGCCGCAACTGGCAAGGTGCGCCGATCTTCATCACGGTCGAGGGCGCCAACATCCTTTCGCGCAACCTGATGATCTTCGGCCAAGGCGCCATTCGCTGCCATCCGTTCGTGCTCAAGGAAATGGCATTGGCCGGGCGTGAAGACCACGATCAGGCACTCAAGGAATTCGATGACCTGCTAATGAAACACATCCTGTTCGCCGCCGGCAATGCGGCAAGCACCCTGGTCTACGGCCTGGGGCTGGGTCGCTTTGAGCGGGTGCCGGGCGATGCCCTGAGCCAGGGCTACTTCCGTGCCCTTAACCGCCAGGCGGCGGCGTTTGCCATGATGGCCGACCTTTCGATGATGCTGCTGGGTGGGGCGCTCAAGCGCCGCGAGCGCCTCAGCGCTCGACTTGGCGATGTGCTGAGCTACCTGTACCTCGCCAGCGCCGCCCTGAAGCGCTATCACGATCAGGGCTCGCCTGAATACCTGCAGCCGCTGCTGCGCTGGGCCATGGAGGAAAGCCTTGCGCAAACGGAGCGTGCGCTGGACCGCCTGCTCGACAATTTCCCCAACCGCTTCGCCGGCTGCGCGCTGCGGGTACTGGTATTCCCCTTCGGCCGCCGCCATAAGGGCCCCAGTGATGAACTGGATGCCGAGGTGGCCGAGCTGATCGGCCGGCGCAAGGGCGATCCGGCGCTGGAGGAACTGCTGGCCGGCTGCTACCGCCCGCAGGCACAACACGACCCGGTCGCGGATCTGCAACGGGCCAGTGACCTGCTCGAAGACACGGCACAGTTGAGCAAGGCCCTGTACCAAACCGTCAAGGAAGGCAAAGTCCAGCCAGCCCCCGGCCAGTCCGGTATCGACGCCGCCGTCGAGGCAGGCGTGCTGCAACCCGGCGAGGGCCAGCGGCTGCACGAGGCCGAACAGGCTCGGCGTAAGGTGATCGATGTCGATGCCTTCGACAAGGCGCAGTTGCTCGCCGAACCGGGCAAGGTGCGCTGACCCTTCGCGAGAAACGGGGGGGCGGCGTATACTCCGCCCCCGTTTCAGCCATACCGAGGACCCATTCCATGGCCAACCCCTACCTGGAATATCACCTGCAACTGCTCCAGCACCTGCGCACCATTCTGGTGGCGCTGGGTGAAGCAGAGCAGGTGCCAGAAGAAAGCCACGCCCTGTTCCTCGAACGCTTCGACGAACTGCTGACGCTATTGCCGCAGGATCCGCTTGAGAGCCAGTACCTGGGCCAGGACCTGATGTGTCAGGTTATCCAGCGTTACCCGCAGATCGCTCATCTGGTGCCGCGTGACTTGCTGTGGTTCTTCGCTGGCGATTGCCTGCACTTCATGCCAGACGAGGAGCTGGCGCTTTATCAGCAGCTTGAAGAGCGTCGTCACGAGGCCGAGTTGAACGCAGAGCCATTCGACTGGAACCTGGAAAAGCAACTGCTGAGCCAGAGTGGCCCAAGCAGTACCCATTAACCTGATTTCACGTGCCCTGGTAACGCCAGGGCACCTGTGGACGCTTACACCTCAAGATCTTGTAACAAAGCGAAAGATCGCAAAGTTTTCCGGCTTATTCCTACAGCCCGATAAATCTCATGACAAATAGAATCAGCGCCGGGGCGAAAACGGGAAACTGGAAAGACCCAGCCCACCCCCGCACTGAAACTTGACCCATTTACCCAATCAGGTTATGTCATGAAGAAGTCCTTAGTACTATCCCTCGGCCTGCTTACTGGCCTGCATTCGCTTCCGGCTCGATATTCTTTGAAGGCCGCATCACGCCCGAAACGTGCCCTATCGAGATCGTCAATCCCGGTGACGGCAATGTCAGTGACCGCGTCGCCATGGGCGAAATTCCCATGGGGCGATTCCCCGCTGCCAACGTTGAAGTCCGTGGCGCATCTTTTAACATCCGCGTACCCGACAAAACAGTCTGTGGCATCAGCGAAGACAATGCCTTCGTAAAGTTTGACGGTGCCGCTGATGCCAGCGGCGACTATTTCAGCATTGGTACCAGTGTCGGCACGGCAGAAAACATCTCGATTGTGATCAGGGACAGTTCCAAGGCCTCGATCAAACCCGGTGGAACCTCGGTTGATTACCCACTCAACGCGACAGGCCCAACCGACCTCCGGTTCGACGCCTACTACCGTTCCACTGCCAGCACCGTGACGCACGGCCTTGCATCCGCCCAGGTTCGTTACACAGTCGACTATCAATAATTACGCATAAATTCTGTGCAGTCCTTGCACGGTTAAACCATCCAGGCGTAGTTGTGCGTCTGGATGCAGCGAGTTACCCGATGACCAATCCGTCAATATTCACGATACCCGCCCGCGTCGTTGCTTGCGCCTGCCTGACCTTATGGATGCTTACCCTCTCGGTAAGCAGTCATGCCGCCTTGACATTAAACAACACACGCCTCGTTTTCAACGGTGACAAACGCAGTACATCCGTCGTTGTTCGAAACCCATCGAAAAGCATTTATGCCGTGCAGGCCTGGATAAATACGGACGCCGACGACAATACGACCAGCGTACCCTTTGCAACGTCCCCACCGCTGTTCAAAATCAACCCGAACAGTGAACAACTTCTAAAGATAATTGGACTGCCCAATACACTGCCGCACGACCGCGAGTCGCTGTTCTTCTTCAACGTGCAGGAGATTCCGCAAGTCAGCAGCGACACGGGCAATCAACTCAACATCGCCTTGCGCACACGCATCAAACTGTTCTATCGGCCGCCCACACTCAAGGGTACGCCGACCGATCACCTGAGCTCGCTGACATTTTCCTTGAGCGTACGTAACGGGGTGGAGCAGTTGGTGGTCAAGAACCCATCGCCTTTCCACATCACCTTCAACCGCCTGGAGGTGAATGGCCCAGGCCAGCAACACACCTTGAAAAACACCGCCATGCTGGAACCCTTTGGCGAAAAAGCCTACCCGCTGACCGGCATCACTCGCGCCTCCAGCCTGCAGGCCCGTTTTTCCATCGTCAATGACTACGGTGGCTTCACCGAACCGCTGAGCGCGCCTATTCAACTGGCCAACTAGGGCCTGCCTCGCACGCAAACAGGAATCGTCATCATGGTCCTCCCCCCACTACGCTGGCGCACTATGCGCCGCCAGCGCAGCGCACTGCTGTGCCTGCTGGGTAGCTCCACCTTGCTCTCAGTGCCCTATTCCCAGGCAGACTCCGGGTTCCAGAGCGGCTTCCTGCGCCAGGTGCCTGGCCAACCGCAAGCAGCGAGTGCCTGGTCGCTGAGCATGTTGACCAGCGATCAGGGGCTCGCGCCTGGCCGCTACCGGGTAGAGGTACAGGTCAATCTTGAACCTGCCGGCCAGCACGAGCTGGACTTCCAGCCAGGCCCGGACGGCGAGCTGCAGCCTTGCCTGCCAGCCAGGCTGCTTGGCGAATGGGGAATGCGCCTGGACGCACTGGCCAATCCAGAGGATCAGGCGAGTGCCTGCCTGGACTTGCTGGCCGTCGTTCCTGGTGCACAAATCGTCTTCACCCCTGCGGAGCTGCACCTGGCCATCTCGATTCCGCAGATCGCCATGCGCCGGAACACCGCTAACCAGGTCGACCCTTCCCGCTGGGACAGTGGTATCAATGCCGCTTTCATCAACTATCAGGCCTCCACCCTGAATGGCCGCAATCGCTCCTCTGGCCGTTACACCAGCAACGACCTGTACCTGAACAGCGGTATCAACCTGGGCGAATGGCGCCTGCGCAGTACCCAGTCCTGGCGCCAGGACAGCCAGGGCAAAACTGAATGGACCCGGGCACAGACCTACGCACAGCGCGATATACCGGGTACCCTCGCCAATCTGACGATCGGCGAAACCTTCACGGACAGGGACGTGTTCCGTTCGGTGCCGATATCAGGCGTACGCGTGGCCTCGGACATGGGCATGCTGGCCGACAACCAGCGCGGTTATGCCCCGATCATTCGCGGCGTGGCCCAGAGCCGGGCGAAAGTCGAGATCTGGCAGCATGGTTATCCGATCTACTCGACGTACGTCAGCGCCGGCCCCTACGCCATCGACGACCTGAGTACCGCAGGCAGCGGCGAGCTGGAAGTCGTCGTGACCGAGGCCGATGGCCAGGTCCGCCGCTTCATCCAGCCGTACTCGACCATGAGCAATCTGCTGCGCCCAGGCGTATGGCGTTACAGTGCCACGGTCGGGCGCTACAACCCCTCCAGCGCCCTCGAGACCCCTCTGCTCTGGCAAGGCACGCTGGCCGTAGGCTCCTACTGGGACACCACTGTTTACGGCGGCTTGATGGCCAGCGAATTCTACCGCGCGGCCAACCTGGGGTTTAGCAAGGACCTGGGCCACTTGGGTGCAGTGGCCTTCGATGTAACGCAGGCGTCCAGCGCAATCGACAATGCCGATGAGCGCGAGGTGCAGGGTTCCAGTTATGCCCTGAAGTATGCCAAGGCCTTCACCACCCAAACCAACCTGCGCTTTGCCGGATATCGCTATTCGACCCAAGGCTACCGTGACTTCGATGAAGTGGTGCGCCAGCGCAGCCAAGACACTACGTTCAGCGGCAGTCGCCGCAGCCGCCTGGAGGCCTCGGTCCACCAGAGCCTGGGCAGGACCAGCTCGCTGACCCTGACGCTGTCACAACAGGACTACTGGCGCAGCAATGCCACCCAACGGCAATACCAGTTCAACTTCAATACCCATCATCGGGGTGTAGGCTACAACCTGTTCGCCTCACAATCGTTGACCGACCGTTACGGCAGTGATCGTCAGTTCGGCCTGAGCGTGACGATACCCTTGCATTTCGGTCACCGCGCCAATGCGACCTTCGACCTGCAGCACAACGCCAACGGCTACAGCCAGCGCGCCACGCTCAGCGGCAGTGACAGCGCGCTGAGCTACAGCACCAGCCTGAGCCGTGACGAACACGCCCGCAAGACAGCAGCACTGTCACTCGGCCATCAGGCGCCCTATGCCAGCGTGAGTGCTGGCTATACCGAAGCCGACAACTACCGCAGCCTGTCCTTGAATGCCAGTGGTGCGGTGCTGCTGCATGCTGACGGGCTGGAGTTCGGCCGATACCTGGGAGATACCGCGGCCTTGATCGAAGTCCCTGGCGTGGCCAATGTGGGCCTGCAAAACGCAACGGGTACGCGCACCAATTCACGCGGTTATGCACTTTTGCCCTACTTGCAACCGTACCGGACCAATTCGGTCGTCCTGGAAACCGACCGTCTCGATCCTGATGTGGAAATCGACAACGGCATCGCCCAGGTAGTGCCTCGCCAGGGTGCAGTGGTCAAGCACCGCTTCGAGGCACGCCGCGTTTCACGCCTTGTACTGACCCTGCACGATACCCAGGGTCAACCGCTGCCCTTTGGGGCCCGGGTGCTGGCCCAGAACGGTACCCGACTCGGCATGGTCGGGCAGGCGGGCCTGGTAATGCTCACCAACCCCAGCCAGGAGCAACCGCTACAGGTGAGTTGGGGCGACCAGCCCAACGCCGGCTGCCAGGTGCATCTCGATGAACTGGACGCTCCCGTCGTCGACGGCTATCGCCAGCAAACCCTGACCTGTATCTAGCAACCTTCACGCGGTGCCGCCTTACCCACGGCCGTACCGCGTCTTTCAGGACCCCCATGAAAAACATCAACAAGACCCTTTTCAAGGCGCTGCTCGCCACCCTGGCATGGCCGGCTGCAAACGCCATGGCCATGCCGGTAGACCGGACCGGCTGCGAGTTCCAACAGCTGACCAGCGCAAACCTCAAGGTCCATATCCGCGACCTGTACACCCTTTATGTGCCACGCGATGCGCGGATCGGCACAACGATCGGCACCCCTGAGCTGCTCGACGGCACTATCGACCAGAACAACCTTACCCTCCGGTGCCGGACCTACGGCGAGCGGATAAATTTCAACTTCCAGGCCGCCCGCGGGGTACATCCTCCCCTGCCTGCGGTTGATGGACGCTTCCTCGACGCCCCCGTCCTCAGGACCAACATTCCAGGCATCGGAGCGATCGTAGAGTTGCTGTACCCCTTTCTCGGTGGCACCGACCAGTTCATCCCCGACAGCAGGCCACCCAGGGTGCCGTTCACGGCCTATTACGAGCAGACCCAGTTGGGCCCGGCCACGCTATCCACGTTCAGGCACAGGATCACGCTGGTCAAGACCGGCGATCTGCCGCCCGGCGAGCATGAGTTGGATGGCGTACTGGTGACCGGCCATCTGGACTGGGGAGGCTTTGGCAAAGTTCTGGAATACACCCTCAGGGCAAAGGTCATCCAGACCCAGTGCGATGCTTCAGCAGACGTCAGTGCCAACCCGGTGGACCTTGGCGAATGGAGCGTCAACGACTTCACCGGCCCAGGCTTCACCACGCCCCCTGCAGCATTCCAGGTCCGCTTGAACAACTGCAAGGTGGACCCTGACCCGGGTAACGAGGCCCTCGCTACCATCGAACTCGATGGCATCAATGGTTCTCGACCGATTGGCCCTGCGGATGAAAACGTGTTCAGCCTGACCGACGACTCCGCAGCCCGTGGCATAGGTATTCAGATGCTGTACAACGGGGTATCGATGCCCCTGAACAAAGAGATCGACCTGGTACCCCTGACGAGCAGAAAGGTGCCTTTGAATTTTCAGGCTCGCTTCTTCCAGACAGAACCCAACAGCAGCCTGCGCCCGGGCTTGGCCAAGGGTGCCTTGAACTTCACCATTCGCTACCGCTAAATGCGACAAGGCCGGTTCCCATACCGGCCTCGTCGGCCCCGGTGCCCTTAGCCAGGTGTCGTGCCGGACAGAATGTTCTCTGGGTCATAGTTGTAGCGACAGCGTTCACCGTCCGGGGTCTCGACCCTGAGCAAACGGTTGAGCCCGTCATACGTCAGTACCCGCCCCTGCTCATCACTGATCAGGTTGCCATTGTCGTCGTAATGCAACTCTATAGCCAGCTGCGGATCGTATTTGACGATCTTGAACAACTCCTCCAGGTCGTGATCGACGTCATAGGTCTCCAGTAGCGCATCAGGCGGAATGATCCGGCTCATTTGTGCCGGATCGCTATTCTTGAATTCGTACAAGGTCCGCTGCCACGACTCGTCCGGGCTGAAAGTGATCACCGAGAGGATGTTGTCCAGGCCATCGAAGCCGAATATCTGCCTGGCAATGGTTTGACCGGAGGGGTCCACGGGCGCTTCAGGGCCATCACAGGTGTATATCTGCAGCCGCCCGCGCCGGTCGTACAGGTAAGTCTCATGCCGCAACAGCGTGGCCTGGCTTTCGTCGCTGCCCTTCGGGCGCTCTTTCAGAGTGCGGAACTTCAAACAATCGAACTCATCATAGTCCTGTGCCAACGTTTGCACGGTGTCACCAAAATCGAAGGTCCGCAGGATCTCCCTGTCGAATTCATCGTACTCGAGCAGAATTGCCAAAGCATTCCCGGTGCTGGCATCGGTGGTGGTAATGGACTCCATGCGTCCTTGGGGGTCATACCCGAACGTCGACTCCAGCAGCAGTTGCCCGGCAGGCGCACGCTGCAGCCGGTAGCGAGTCCTTTTGGGCTCAGGCGCGTGCAGCGTGGTTTTTTCCAGGCGCCCGACATCGTCGAAATCATAGAGCTGTGTCTGCCCCAGCACATCCACATAGGCACGCAAGCGACTGCGAAAACTGTAGTCGTAGGCCATGCTGAACACTTCACCATCCACCGTACGCGACTCGTGCTTGACCTCACCGTTGCTCAGGAAATGGCTACGGTCCAATGTGTAACCGGAATTCTCGTCATCCCCAGGCTCTTCGCAATGGGTAAGCCTGGCATTTTTCTCGTCATACGTGTATTTCGCTTCCTTGCCGGATAGGACCCGAAGGACGGGCTCTTCACCCAACTCTGGCCGGTAATGGTACTCGATCCGGGTACCATCCGGCGCCTCCACCCAGTGCGGTTGCCGCTCACCTGGGTCATATTCGAATTTCTGCTCTCGCCCTCCGGTGATGGCCACGGTTCGCCGCTCAAGGCCATCGAACACCTGTTCGCCCAACAACACGGCGGCGTTTTCGGTGTTACCCACCTTGATGCTGACCGGCAGGTCATTGCGACTGTGCCCGGCATAGGTGCGATAGACCGTGTTGACTCGATCTGCCAGCCGTTCCTCGCGGACACGGTCGAAAGCGTCGTAACGATACTCAACCACACGCTGGCCTGTACCGCTTCCTTGAGCTTCCCTGCTCAGCCGGCCAAGCCCATCGTAGTCATTGACCTGCAAGCTGATACTGGTGCTTCCATCCAGGGCAAATCGCTCGATCCGCACCGGCTTCTCGAACAGGTTGTACCACGTCTCGTTGATGCCGCTGACCCGTGAGTGCTCCACCTCTCGCCAGGCGCGATGCACCGGACCGTCCTTGCTCGCCACCTGGTCGATCTCCTCGACTTGAGTCGTGCCATCCGGATTCAGGACAGCGTACCTCTGGCCCCAGTCGTCGTAACTGATGTGGCTGGTCAATTCCAGCAACCCATCACCCAGCCAGTCGATTTCGGTTTCCTCGACCAGCTGGTCCAGTTCGTCGTAACGTGCGCGGTAGATAGGCCGCAAAGCACCAGCATACGTCGCGCTGTCCTTGTCTGCGCGCTCTTCGAAGATGGGTCGGCTGAGCCCGTCGAGCAGCGTGTGCGTCTCGACTTGCTTCACGTCATAGGCCCATTGCTGGGCCTGCTCGTTGTCGTATGCGCAGAGGAAGTACTTGTAATTGCGTTCCGCTTCGAAAATCTTGCCTGGCGCCACGACCTCGCGCGTTACCCGACGCAAAGCGTCGTAGTAGTATCGGATTTCGACACCGTTGTCGTCGAGGTTGAGCAGCGGCTCGCCCGTTTCCAGGGAATGTCGCAAGGTGATGGTCTTGGACTCACCGTCAACACCCACCAGCTTTTCCACCGTCTGCAGTGCACGCTCATCGTCCGGCAGGGAGTAGCCATAATGGGTCAGGGTGTCGAACGGGCTGCCCCCATCGACACCGGGGTAACTGACGGTTTGCTGCCTGACTCGCCCATAGCTGAAGCGCTCGGCCGATTCCTCCCGGTAAAGCTTGCTGATTTTTTCCAGGAACGTATCAGGCGCGCTACCTGATTCGCTCAGGGTCTCGCTTTCCAGCAAGCGCCAGGGCTGCTTCAGGTAGCTACCCAGCGGGGTCAGCGCCCGGTACTGGTACGCCTGGGTCAAGGTGGCCGCCGCCCCGTGTCCTGTCGCTGCGGGTTGCACGGTCCGGGTCTTCAGGTTGCGCACGAAACCGTGCTCATCACCCTCCTCCTCAGCCGAGTACCAGACATTGGTTTCCAGTACCTGATTCGGCAAAAGGCGAGTCAACACGTTGCCGTGGCTATCATAGCGGGTGACTCGCTGCTCTTCTCGCTGCCGGGAGGAGTTGCTGATCAGCGACCAACGCTGGGTCTCGTCATGGGGCAGCTGGAAATAAGGCTCCTGGCTCTCGAATTTGCCAGCCTTGTCAGCGTAACGGGTGAAGGCTTGCAACAGCTTGTCACCCTGAGCGGTGGCTTGCTCGGTGAGCAAATGGAAGCGGTTGAATGTACGCGTGATCGTACGCACAGGCTGCCTGAGCACTTCCTGTATCTGTAGCGACTGGTAGGTATAGTCCTCCGGCACCTCATAGAGATTGTCCAGGCCCTCGTCAGACCACGGGATGCTGCTGCCACCGCCGATGAAGTTGTGCGTGCCGGGGTATTCATACCGCACCACTTTCGCCGCCTGACAAAAGCGTGGATCGATTTCATGGCGGGTAACCCTGGGCAGATTTTTGTCACGTGCTGCGCTGCTTGGGAACTCATGCCCGGCGTCCTCGTAGAACACGCGCTCCACCCCACCATAGGGTGTTGTGCACTCAAGTACGCACAAGTACCCCAATACGTAGTCATAAGTGAAGCGCCAGCGGGCCTGATTGGCCGTGGGCAGGATGATCTCACTGACCCGGTTGTCGCTTTCGCGCAACGTCATCGCATACCGGGCCAGCGGGCCACCATCATCACCACCGGAAGGGTAGCAAAGCAGTTCGACACGGCTGTTGTCGCTGCGTAGCAGCCTCAGCAGCACGTCACTTTCATCCTGGACCTCGTCCAAACGCATGTGACCCTCGCCGAAGGGCAGGTAACTCAGGTGCAACATGTCCCCCAGCGGTGAATGCAGCTCCACGGGCAAGGCGACCTCGCCATCTTCCGAGCCCATCACTTCCAGTACCTCGACCAACCCTGAACGGTGCTCCACGCGATAACGTGCGGCACCACCGGGCCCAGGGGGATCCTCATACAGATCGAACTGCCGCAGCTTCTGTTCTTTCATTTCCAGCCGCCCGGTAACCGATGACTTACCGGTGATCCTGTACGTTTCACCACTGCTCAGCGTCACGATGTGCTTGCGTACTTGTGTCAGTTGCAGGTTCCAGCCCTTGCCGAATCCAGAGTCCTCGCCATTCAAAGGGCTATAGAACAACGTCAGTTCGAAACCCGGGCCTTGCAAATCATTACCTTGCAATTCGGGCAGCCTGATCGACACGGTGTATTGCCCGGTGCGAGGATCAACGCCGTTTTCAATATAGGAAGAAAAGTTAAAAGCGTTGGAATGCACTGAAGTGGATGTGCTCATTAGTTAGCTCCATCAAAGAATCTAGACTATTGATGATTACGGATATTCGGGCCCCGGCAACCAAATGCGCACACAAGATAACTTGCCATGGATATTGCCATGATTATAAATATGTTGATCTAGCTCCAATCCCGCCGTCACCACGTCACCTTCAGCATGCGCCTTGAGCTCTTCGATACTCATCCAACCCGTGGTAGTCGGTTGCTTTATTGTTAAAACGCGAAACCTCCAGTCATCCAAATCGCGGCAGTTTGCTTCGGAGTTAAACATCACCGTTGCCGTTGAGGGTACATTATTGAATTTGAAGTAGGAAGCCGAATCATTTTTACAGGTGGTGTCCGACATTACGATGTTTTTGAATCCACCACCCTCTTTCCCCGAGACCGTACATTGCTTGCCACTGGGTAGCCCTGACGGATCCATATTCTCGGCGAACTGAATCGTACCTGGACGAACTGGCTCAGTCGCTGCCTGGCCCACACTGTGGAAGCCGAAAAACATACCGATTACAAGGGGTGCCATGCAATAACGTTTCATACGTGTTCTCCTTCTTGGTAATTACTAAGCCGGACAATCGAAGTTTGTCTGCCCGTCGGTCGCCAAGGGACCGTGTGGACAAGAATATTACGATCACCGATGGTGTCAGCGGGCAGGTAATCGATCTGGACAATATGCAAATTCGCGTGAGCGTCGCGCAACTGAACAAATAACGGTTTACTCAGCTTCTCAAAGACAGCCTTATTATTGGTCGCCTCACCATAGGACAGGTCCCGCCGACGGAAATTGACAATTGCCAAAAGACCGGCCTGGTACACCGAGCTGACTTCACGTTCGACGCCATCGATCAAAGGCTTCGAATCGGGGTCAAAGGAAACAAACTTCGGCAGCGGCTCGTTGTAGCCCTGAAAAACATACCCTGTGTAACTGCGATAGTTCTCTCCAGGAAAAGAACTTTCCCAGCGTACCATCGAGGTATTCACATCCCTGTCGTTATCACTTTCCCTGGCCTTGACGAATTCGGCCGTATAGAAGGTCCCGTGGTTGTAGCTCAACATCCAGTAATCGTCGGTCTCCGGGTGCAGGTCGAAATCTTCGTGCTCCGGTTCTGTCGAGCCCGAGTTACCACCGCCACCCGCCGCCCGTATGCGGGTAAATGTGTAGTCTGTGGATTTGTAGGCGTCCGGCGTGTGTACCTTGACCTCGATTTCGGCATTCTGATGACGGGTGTCGTTCGAGTAGTGCCATATCCCGCTCCTTGCCTGGAAACCGGCGTAAAAAACTTCCGACGAAGAGGTTCCGCGGCGGTGCAAGAACAGCTGCAGGCGGATGGTTCGGTCCTCCACGCCTTGTGGCGCTGCGGGCTGCGGCCCCTGCCCTTCAGTCGCCATCAGACTTTCATTGGCGAGGATAAAATCATTCCGCTCCAGGTGTGTGCGCCAGACATTGCCAGAGCCCGAGCCTATCCCGTCCTCGCACAGAAAAGGAATCTTCTGCCCCGACCTGTCGAACAGCGAGATGGAGGCTATCTCGTCCAGATTCAGTTTGTAGTCCTTGCCATCCGCCTGCATGGTTTCGATGGTGACCTCGAGTTCCAGTTGCTGGTAACCATTGGAACCCACGGTGCCGGTCACACCGTCAGGGCTCTTGCCGACCGTGAGGGCAAAGCGCTGCAGATCCACCCAGCCGCTGATGGCTTTGACCGCGGTCTCTTTCACCACGCTGTAGCCCGCCGCGAACACGACACCGTTGCGCACCACTTCACAGGTCACTACGTTGGGTTGCGAAACAGCAAGCTCAGAAGCCCGGAAATGGCCCGATGGCGAGACGCTGCCCGGCCCTGCCAGCATCCGCCAACGCCGCGCTTCGTTGGGCATGATACGGTTCACCTCGCTCAGCTGGGTGGCCTCACCGTGGCCGAGCCTGGGTACGAAAGGTGGGTCAACCGAAACCAGTGGCTGGTTGTTCACCAGGACAAGCGCGTTGTAGCCCTTTGCCGTTGAACTGGCTTGCAATCGTTGCACGCCCAGAATCCGCCGGCTGGCTTGCTGATCAGGCACAAAGCGCGAGCGCCCATTGCCCAGGCTGGCTATCTGGCCCAGCGGCTGCCCGAGCATTTCAAAGCTGACGTTGCCTTTACCTGCATTCCACAGATCGATCCCGTTCGCACTCTCTTGCGGGCGATATGCGCCGAAGGCAGGCATCGCCAGCACTGGCTCGGAAATCACCAGTGCGCGGGCGGCGGCATGGTAAGTGTCCTCACCCTGCTTGTATTCAGCTTTGATGATGAATGTCTGCACTTCCTGTCCGATCACTTCCGGTGAAGGGGCCGTGAAAAGGCCATCTCCATCGATCGAACCATGCCCTGCGTCATCATGGCTTTGCGGGTTGATCACCGACCAGGCGCTGGCAGTGATCACCTGATCCTTGCCGTCGTACAGCCGAAACTGCTGCGTCTTGCCGGCCGTCACCACGGTGTCCATGGTCGGTTTCACCGTCAGTTGCGTGCGCAACGGGTCGATATTGCCGAACATGACGCGGTCCAACGGCGTACTGTCCACTTTCTTGACAAAGGCATTGAGCTCAGGGAACAGCAGTCGGGCGAGTAGCTCCAGGCCGTCGTCGGAGGCATGGCCAAGCATGTCCTTGTTCAGCACCAGCGTTGCCGAGTAATCGCCGTCGGGCAACAGATACGGGTAGCTTGTGCCTGGCGGCTGACCATCGATCAGGCTATCGCGCAGGCGGATGAACACCAGCACTGCGCCATCGCCGTAGTTGACGCCATCGCGTACTCGCGCACCAGGTGCCGCCTGGGTGCGCAGGATGAAGCCTGTAGGTGTCAGCGGGCCATAACCAGAAAAGTCCACGGTGCCCAGCTGGAACCTGGCGCAACGGCCAGGCATCTCGCCCATCCAGGCTTGCAGTGCGTCGATCAGCTGCTGAGCGAGGTCGGGTTTATCCTCGAACAGGTTGCTGGTGAACCGCCCCCCCTTGGCAAGGTTGAGCGCAACGAGGCCGTACGGGTGAACCTCACCGCGCACGGTCTCCAGGTCGACCTCCATCTGCAGCCAGTACCCCGACGCCTCGGTGATCTCGACGCTGCTGACCAACTTGCCACTGTTGTTCACCGTACCTTTGATGATGTTCATGGTCAGGGTTGCTTTGGCATCGCTCGTCGACGCATTGCTGAACGACAGCAAGGGCGTACCGAACTCCAGCGACTTAACGCTCACGGCCTCCTTCACCCCCACGCCTGCGAACGTGTGACTGAAAGGCGGGAGGTAGCGGTTTTCCTTGAAGCGCGTCAGGTATTGCTGCTCCAGCAAGCGGTTGAGCCGGTCACGGCTATAGACAGCAACCGCCCCCCAGCCTAGCGTTACTGAGCCCTTTTTCATGTGCTCGAGCAGTTCTTCCAGTGAATTGGACATGGTCTCAGCCTCCAATGGATGGTGATGTGGCCACACGCAGGCCTGTCGGGCTGGCAGCGCGCCGTGCGGCGTCGAAGTGCAAGGAAAGGGGCAGCGGCAGAATGAGGTGGCCTTCGAGGATGAAGACAGAACCTGGAATCGCCCATTTGGCGGTAATCAGCGCGAAACGCGCATCGGCGTCGGCAGATGCAGGGGAATAGCGGCCAGTGGCCTCATCGATCTCCCCAGTCCCTGCAATTGGCAATGCCCACTGGGTGTCTGGCCGGCCTACCCCATCGAAAATACCTGTCAACTGCAGGTCGCCATCGGGCAACTGCTCGACGTCGATCACCAGTTCAGGCCGCCGCTGGCGTACCAGCACATAAATTGAACGCGACTCGCTGTTCTCCCGGTTCTGTACCCTGACCTGATCGAGCACGTAGGCCACGTTGGCATCCACCTTACTGCCTGCGGTATAGGTGCAACGCCTGCCATCGCCCTCAGCGACGACCGAGCCCCGTCCTTCTTCGCCATCATCGACCACAGACCAGTCAAGGTCTCCGGTCAGCGCCCCCGCCGTGAGGGTCAGTTTGTCGTCGAAGTAGCAGACCCGGATCAGTGGATTGACCGTCAATGTCGCGGGCGCCACAGAGGCCATGCTGATGGCCTGCTTGTTGGTACCCGGGTCGGTGGCGATGATCCGGACCCGCACGGGTTCCCCCGCCATGGCGTGCGCAGGCGGTGCCCGGTATTCACCGCTGGCGGGGTCGATGCGCCCCAGATCACCGACGGTGCCTGGCAAAGCCTCCAGGGACCATGTCAGCCCTTCACGCGGCGGTTCAACGCTGAACGTATGCCGCTGCCCGGGTGCCAGCGTCACGGGGCGATCGACGATGCGCATGCCGGCCGTGCCATAGCCGCTGTCGAACACGGCCATTCCATCGGGTAACTGGAAGTCGAACGGTACAAGGCGCTTGCCATCTGCCAGCGACAGACCGGCCATCACCTGTTCCGGGATCATCGCGGTCAACTCCCTGGCCAGCCCTTCAAGTACCGCCTGCTTGACCAGGAAGGCGACAAACGCATAAATCTCCTCTCGCAGGGCCGATGGCGTGTCGCTGGGCAGGCCACTGACTTCCGTCACTTCGGCCGCCTGCCACGGCCACAAAACCTGCCCTAGCAACATACAACCAGCGCTTTCCTCAGGTGATGCAGGTGCATTCAGGGTGAACACCGTTTGCAGGTCGAACTGGAACGTTGCGGTTCGGCTGTACAGGGGACCTGTTGGCTTGGGCTTGTAGGTGAAGGTCAGCGTGCAATGGGACTTCCATTGCTGGCGGACCTCATCGTGTTCGAAGGTGACACTCAGAAGGGGCTGAAAATCCGCCAGGGCAGCCCGCGCCTGATCGCTGGCCGGGGCCCCTGCGTCCACGGCAATTTTGAAACCCTCGCAGGCAAACTGATAATTGTCGCTCTCGTAAGTGCTGGGGTACACCTCCAACAGGCCGGCCGTGGCATTCAGCCGCTGCAAGTTATTGTCTTCATCGAACTGGGCCTCGAACGCGCCCCCCTCGAGCATCTGCGCCAGGCCTGTGGCGTAAGCCGCACGGTGCAGGAAGCGCGCCGTCAGCAACAATGTGCTGTCGACCGGTTGCGCAAGATCATCGGGTAGCAGGAACGGGTAATCGGACTGCTCAGCGGGCAGGTTGCCCACAGAGCCATTGTTGATACCCGCAAATATCACCAGTGCGGACTTGCCGTCGGCTTTGCTGACGTGGGTGCGTACTTCACTGTGCCGAACCGCCAGGTAGGGGTTGCCAGACAGCGCCTTAAAGTCCGCCAAGGGATAGACCTGCCGGGCGCTGCCCAACCCGCTGAGCACCTCCTTGAAGAATCGCCCGGCGGCCTGCCGCTGTGGCAAACCACCGCCCAGGTCCAGCTCGGTGTCCGTGCCTTCACGCAGGTCGGCGCTCACGCCCTGGGCATCGGCGCTCAGCGGCACTGTCTGAGTAACCGGCAACGGGTCGAGGAGGTCATGAACCGACAGGCTGAGCAACCCGTCGGTCTTGTCCATGACCAGGTGGCTGCCACCTTCCAATGCCAGGCTTTGCCGGACCTTGGGCGACGTGTAGTTCGCTTGCATATCCACCAGTGCGGGCGGCCCCATGCGGTAGCCCGTCAGGATGTGGGTGACATCGGAATCGGGCATGGCGATCTCACCTTCGATATCGCCCAAGGCACTGTCTGGTTGGCTGCAATGTGCCAACGCGAGCAGGTCGTTGATGGCCTCGGGACGCGTGGCGAACGTCAGGTCCCAGTTCAGGTGTTTGTGGTTATGCTTCATCCAGGCCGTGATGACCGAGAGGTAATTGGTAGGCATGATGTGGCCCCGCTCAACTGGAGTGCTGAAAGGTATGGGTTTAGGTGAACGCCGGTTGACTACCTGCGCGTTGCCCTTTGCGCTGCCTGCTCAAGGGCCTGATAGGCTTGGCTGTGCTGCCCCAGCGGCAGCGGCAGCACGATGAAGCCCTGGAGCGTGATGGGTAATTCGGGGGAGGGCCTCCAGACCGCGTCAACCACGCAGAAATGTGCGGGGCTCGCGGCGTCGGCCTGGTAGTAAGGCTTGCCGTCTTCATCGATATCGATCTGCCCCGGGCCATGCACCACCGTCAACTGGTCGACACCTGACACCCCGCTGAAATGGATCGACAGCCACACCCTGGCGTGTTGTTCATCGCGCTTTTCCACCACCACATCAGAGGGACGTTTCAGGGTCATCTGGGTAACGATGCACAGCGTCCGGTGCTCATCGGTCAAGCTGTTACGGACCTCGACTTCTTCGACGATGAATGACTTGTCGGGCAGGTTCTCGCCGGGGATATAGCGATTGGCCGTGCCCGATTCCTGCGCCAGCCTGCCATGGGGTGAAGCGCCGAGGATGCGCCATTGCAGCGGTCCTTCAACGACACTGTCCGCCTTGAGGCTGACGCCCTCATCGCCCACCTGGCAGACCGACAGCAATGGGCTGACCTGCAGCGCGTTCTTGACCACGGTGAGCAGGGCCGAACTGGCAACGCTTGAGCCTGGAACAGTGGCAGTGACACGCACCCGGGTAAATTCACCTTCGATGCCCGTGGCCCCGGGCGCCAGATACAGGCCATGGGTGTGTTGGTCGAAATGGCCGGGGTCATCCGAGGAGCCCTCTACCGACTCGGCCGACCAGGTTACGTTGGCTTGCGCCGGGACGGTGGCAAGCTGCAACGGGCTGCCGTGGGTCACGATTTTTTCCAGGGGGGTGACGGCGAACGTGGTCCGCTGTGGAGCGACGCTGCCAAAACAGGCAATGTCGCGGGGCATGTGCCGCTCGCCTGCGACTATCGCGTCACCAAAGTTCAGTTTGATGGTCTTATCGATTAATTCCTCCATGTACAGGTCTGAACGAAGGTCCTTGGCGAGTGCGGCTCTTGCTGCGGCAAGGGGGCCGCGATCGCTCATCAGCGAGACAAATGAAACATTCGGCGCTGCAACTCCCCACAGTACATGGAAAAGGCTCAACGCCCTGATCTGATCTTCGTAGGGGTCACCTTCAAATTTAAACGAACCGTCCTCTTTGGGGTATATAGAGTGCTTATACTCTTCAAGTTTCAACGTAGCGCCTTGCAGGTCTTGCATCTGCCAACTGGCTGTTATTTCCACATTGATTTCAGCATGCCAGAGCCCCACGCACGCGTACCCCCACGTCCAGGAATGCGGCGTGGCGACGATTTCTTCATATCGGGTAAAATCCGCAGTGGCTGTATGAACGGTGACCAGCTCCATGGACACACGCTCCCCTGACACACGAAACTTCAGCACATCCTTGAGCGGCAGCTCATCGGTAATTAAATCGATGTACGCCCGGCAATCAACACTACCGCGCCAGTTTGCCTCATGGTAAGGCTCAACACGACTTTCTGTCTCTGAGGGTATTACACCTGCAATGGCAGTCGCTGTCAGATCACCGTTTTCTGCACGTTCGAGTTTAAATTCAACATTTTTGAAAAACTCCAAAGGCAGTTTGCTTAACACGGTAGCCAACGCCACCCAGGTTTTATCAAGCAGTACCGTCGCCGAGTAATCACCGTTGTCATCGGGAATCAAGTAACGGTATTCCGGGCCAGGCATATTCTGCGGCCCGTTACTGGGCCCCATGGCGACCAGCCCCACGAGTGCACCATCCATGTCAGCGGCGTCATCGCTTTCCATCGGGGCCAGGGCGACCGAGGGGTTACGCTGGGTACGCAGGATGAACGACTCGGGCCGCATCAGGTCATTTTCGCCATGTTCGATGCTGCCGAATGACCAGACACGTTGATGGTCCGGCAACCCGCGAAACAACTCCTTGAAGAAGTCCCCCCCTAGCTCGCGAACGCGCCTGGAATCCGAGAAGGTCACCACAAAGTCATCACTTTTGTGCAAGTCCAGCGTCAATGCGCCGTTGTCAGCGACATAGCCAGGCACGTCGGACAGTTCCAGTCGCAGGCGCAGCTCTGGCCCGACCAGAGGTTCTATCCGATCGATCCGCTGTGGGTACCAATGGGCCCCCGCCTGCTTCAGCCCTACCTGGTTGCCGCCGAGTATTTTCATACGCAGGCTGGCACGCGAACCGGTGATATCGGCATTATCGAATGACAATCGCGGGTGATCCAGAACAAAGTTCTGCATATAAACCTTGTAACCATTGTCCGGCGCCGTCTCACCGCTGACAGGGTCCAGGTAAGAGCTGGTCTTGAAGCGCCGTATATATTCCTGGGTCAACAAAGTGTCCGCCTTGTCCTTCTGGATAGCGAAAATCGTATTCCACCCCAACATCCGGTAGTCAGACTGCAACCACTCCAGCAAATCCTGTTTCGAATTGCTCGACATACATCACCTCACATTTACACACACGCAGGCGCGTCTGCTTAAGGGAACAGCTTAATATCAACGATTGGAAATGCCCGCCAGGTTTCGCCGTCATCGAAACTTGCAGATACGCTCAACCTGAAATCTTTGCCAAATTCCAGTTTTTCGAGAAACTGTTTGGGCAGGTAGGCTTCAATAACGCCATCAGAATATTCGTCGTATGTCACCGCCTCGGTGGGGGGACGCAGAATATGCGTGACATCCTGGTCAGATGGCGAACGGCCTAGCGCCTCGATACCCAGCAATTGCCCTTCTGCCATGAACGGCCAAAAAGGCAGCGTGCACAAAGCACCACCCACTGGAACTTCGTGCAGTTTCAATTCCCGGTTCTCGGCACCTTTGACCTGAAGTATCGAGTATTTGCGCTGATCGAAATCGCTTACCCGCAGCTCGAACTTTTCTGATGTGCGTGGCGGTTCGCCGGTGCGGGTGACGGTGTAGTACACCCACAGACGTCTACCCAGATTGGCGGCCATGGCCGACCGCGGCACGGTGAACAGGCGTGTGTCACCAGTGGACGGCCGGGGAATGATGGCCGCCCCCGTGCTGCCGTGCCCTTCCCAATGCAGGTTGACGGTCAGCGCCGGCTCCTCGCCATCACCCAGCTCGGCCTTATCCGGGATTCGCACGGTGGCGCCAGACTCCAGCTTGCTCGGATGGACCACGCCCTGGTACGGCGCGTCACCGTCCTCCTGCGTGGCGTCCGGGATATTCGGTAAAGGCAGGTAAAGCTTGCGCTGCAAGACCAGATGCAGCACTTGGGAGCGCATCTGCACACCCTGACGCGAAAACTCATAGCTGAACGCGAACCGCTTGCCGCGGTTGACCTCGCTCTGCAGCCACTCCCGCTCCAGGTGGAAGGTCAAGCGTTTGCTGTCCACCGAAGTCGCATCCACACGCAGGCTGCGCAGCGTCACCTCCGGCCCTACGGTATAGAGCACCAGTGAATCGCCCAATTCCAGCTCCGGATAGGGATCCACCTCCACCAGAAGGCCGGTGCGATAGGTTTCGTCATCAGGATCCAGCGCGCCATCCGTCGCCCCGGGGATACGTGGCGCCGCCAGCAAAGGTGCCGGCGGTGGGTCGCTGGCGGCGGGCGAAACGATGTCGAAGCGCTGCACTGGCGACCGGCTGCTGGTGCCATCGGCGAATTCGATGCGATAGTGCAAAAAGGCGAACCCGCCGAGATACATGAAGACCACGCCGAGCTCCAGGTGCCACAGCAGTGGTCGGCCAGGATCAGACTCCTGCACTTCCAGTACTTGCTCGAACAGCTCACCTGGCAAGGACTCGTTGAACCAGGGCTCCCAACTCAGGAAAACCTTGTCACCTTCGGCCATGGCGGCATAGGGCGCTGTTGCCAGCAATATGCCTTCGGGATTGAGCAGGTTGACGTCGATCACCCCCTCATGGGCATCTTGCAAGTGAGCAACCGGCAAAGCCCATATGCCTTCAGCAGGCCGGTCAACGAAGAAGAAACGACGCTTGGACTCAGGCCCCACAGGATCGCCGGCGTTGTCCAGACGCGTGAACGAATAGAACACTTGGCCACCGCGCAAGGCAGTGACGAGTGCGTTATCGATCAGGATCACCCCGCGGCCGGCATCCAGGCTCAATACTTCGCGTTCAACAAAGAGGTCCTCGGCACTGTTGTCGGCCTTGCACCCCCGCCAGTTGATAGATACCAGGTCGTGCTCGGCAATGCCGGGATAGCTAATCCAAGTCGTCAGATCAGCGGTGCCAAGCGCGTCCAGGTCGACAGAGTTCATACGTTCGTTAAGGTGTGAAACTTCTGGCATGTCCATGTATGAATATCTCCGCCTTGCACATGTCCGATTCGAGAGTTGGCATAGATATAACACCGCCCCTGAACCTGAACACCTGGCAAAACTGATAGGTGTCAACACACGAAACTTCCACTACTGTCGACACGTATTCGGCACGCGCAACCCCTGTCTTACAGCGCCCGCCACCCCTGACAAGCAGAGTGAGAACGTTCATTATGAGTACGGAATCTTCGCTGCATTCCAACGCCCTTAACTTTATGAGCTTCATGGAGAGCGGTGTCGATAGCCGCACCGGACAATACACACTGTCCATCAAACTTCCCGAGTTGGGCGCCAATTATTTCTCCGGCCCCGAGCTTGAACTCAGCCTAAACTTCAACCCGCTCAATACGATTGATTCGGGTTGGGGGCGGGGATGGAATCTGTCACTGACGCAGTTCGCACCACATACACAGGTCATCACCACGTACAGCGGTGAATCATTCAAAGTGACCGGTAGTTCGGGTTCACGCTTGCTAATGCAGGAGCAACGGCTGGCGCACTTTCACTTCTACCGCGAACCTGCCGGGCCAGGCGGCAACGCGCGCTATCGCGTGGTGCACCGTTCAGGCCTGGTGGAAATCCTCGAAGAAATGGGCAGCGCGAACGGGCGTATCGCCCTGCCGGTGGAGATATACGCGGCCACGGGGCACAGGATCGACCTCGAATACAAACCGTTCAACCCGTCTTACATGATGCTCTGCTCGATCAGCGACGAGCGTAAGGAGATCCTGCTGGAAATCGAACGCGACGATGGCCGCATCGAATTGCGCGAGCGCCCTTATAAGGGCGACAACGGCCAGCCCGTTGCCCTTTATACGATGAACCTGATCAATACTGACTGGGTCACATCGATCGTTCTGCCAACCCGTGAGCTGGCCAGTTGGCGCCTGGAATACCGCCTGGTGAACGGGCTGTTGTGCGTGAGCAAGGTCGAGCCACCTACCGGTGCCCGTGAATATCTCTATTACGAGGACCGTGGCCATCTGTTCCCCGGTAACGCTCGGCCAACAGCCCTGCCGCGGGTGACCCGGCACGTCATCGAACCGCGCGGTGGCCAACCTGCGTTCCAGCGAACCTATACCTACCCGGGCTCAAACAACTTTCTGGGTTACGGCGCCGGGATCGGTTGGTCTGACAACGGGCTGGACAACTTGTACGATTCGAAACGGTATGACTTTGAGTATCAAACGGTCGAAACCTTGCGCGACAAGGACGGAACGGCACTGCGCGACATCACCCGCACCTTCAACCGCTTCCATCTGCTGACCTCGACCAGAACCGTGCAGAACAACTGCGTACATGAAGTCACCAAGCAGTACAACATCAAGGACGCCCCCTTCGCTCTACAGGCGTCGACCCTGCAAATGCCGATCAGGGAACAGACACGCTGGTCGCTGGCGGACAACATCACGCGCAGCCGCCTTGAAACCGTCGAAACCACCTACGATTCATCGGGCAACATCATCTGGCGCAAACTTGCCAACGGCGTGACCGAGACCCAAGAGTGGTATGGCACGCAAGCGGAAGATGGCTACCCCGGTGATGCCAATGGTTTCGTTCGTCACCTGAAGAGCAAAACCACCACCCCGGCGAGCAGCGGCCGGGGGCAAGCCCCTGTTCTCACTCAGCACTACCGCTACAAGGCGCTGGCGCCACTGGCAGGCAACGCCATCACCCTCAACCCGATGATTGTCGAGCACAGTGAAACCCTGACGCAGGCGCACGATCCGGCGCACCCCCTGGAAGAGAAAATTTACTATTACCTCGACGCGCCCAAGTCCAGCCTGCGGCATGGCCGTCGTTATCAGGAGGTGGTTAAACGCAACAAGCTGGAAACCACCACCCAGTACCAGTTCAATTCACTGCTAGACCCTCTGGGCGGCCATCAGGTACTGGAAACCCGCAAGACCCTCTTTGGTTACGACGGCGCGCAACGATCCACCGTTCAACGGCGCTCGCTGCTGCATGGCGAGAAGCTCTACGAACTCAACGAGAACGGGGTTCACACACAATGGGCGTACGACGCCCTGCGCCGAGTCACCGAGGAAAGGGTATCGCCAGAGACACTGTTCGAGGCCAAAAAACGCTACGATTACGAACTCTGTGCCAGCGATGTCGATATTGCCCGCGCCCGAGTCACCAACGCTCGCGGCATCACCACCGAAACCGAGCTGGACGGCCTCGGACGGCCGACCCGGGAGAGCCGTGACAACGTGCTCGAGGCGAGGCCGGGCGCTTTCTACGAAATCCTGGCCATCCAGTACGATGCCTACGGCAATCGGGTGAAGGAAAGCGTTACCGACTGGCTGGAAGCCCAGCAGTACCTGCACCTGGTAACAAAAACGCGGTACGACGACTGGGGTGAGCAATGCTGCACCATCGGCCCGGACGACGTGGAGCAGCACAACGTACTGGACCCGATCGGCGACGCCAATCACCAGGGCGCCATTCGCTACAGCTGGCGCGTAGCCGGGAAAGAGAGATCACGGCCCCAGGTGCAGAACCGCAACGGCAGGAACATCCGATTCACCCACCAGGCACGGGCCATCAGCGGCAAGACCGAGACCTGGCTCAACCTGTTCAACAAGCCGGTGCTGCGCAAGCGCCTGGATGCGTTGGGGGAGCTGATTGGCGAACGTCGCTACAGCTATGACGGCCTCGGACGCACGCTCACCGAAACGGATGAGCGAAACCACACCACTGCATTCAGCTACGACGCCTGGGGCCGGATGCTCACGACCGAGCAACCGAATAAAACCCTGCTCACCCGCACCTACGCCGAACACTCTGCCGAAGACCTGCCGACCCGCCTGGTGGTGACCCCGGCGAATGTGCAGTTGCCCGCCCGCCAGATCGGCGCGCAGTACTTCGACGGCCTGGACCGCCTGATAGGTACCACCACCGGTGACCGGACGGAGTACTTCCTGTTCCGCGACGGTGAATCGATACCGCGCCAACGCATCAACCCCGCTGGCGAGACCGTCGAGCTGGACTACAACCTGCAACTGACCAATGAGCCGATCAGCAACACCGCACCCGAGGACCACGCCAGCTTCGCCTACGACCCTGTCAGCGCCCGATTGCTGAGCGACGACAACCGGCAATGCGCGCGGCGCTTCGAATACAACAAAGCCAACCAGCTGACCGCCGAACACTGGGAGGACAAGCGCGACGGCAAGACCTGGAGCCGCATTCATAGCAGCACCTTGCAGGATCGTCTGAAGAACACCCACGAACCCTACGGTGAAGACACCACCCACGAATACAACACCCAGGGCCGCCTGATCTCAACCCTTCAGGGGCAGCTGCAGGCCGAGTTCATATACGATGATCTGGGCCGTATCAAATTCATCACAAGCCATGACCGAGCCAGCGCACAGGCCCTGGAAACCGAGATTGAGTACGACGACCAGGACCGTGAGGTCAAACGCACCTGACGTCAGCCCGGGCAGCCAGAACGCACACAACAAACCGTCTGGGACAAGGATGACCTCCTGCTCAGCCGCACCCTGCAGGTCGGCGGAGTATCGCAACTAGTCGAAAAGTTCGGTTACGACAGCCATGCACGCCTGAACATGTACAACTGCACAGGGCCGGACCAACCTCGCGATGCGCTGGGCCGCAGCATCGCCATGCAGGTGTTCAACTTCGATGCCTACAACAACATCGAGTTGACCGTCACTTCCTTCACAGGTGGGCCGGCCGCTGAACGCGCCAAGTTCATTCATGCCGAACGCGACCCCTGCCAGCTGCAGCATATCGAGTACACACCGCCGCGCACCGAGCCCAATCCTGAGTTCAACTACGATGCCAATGGCAACCTGACCCGAGACGAGCGAGCCCGGCCGATTCGCTACGACAGCCAGAACCGGTTGCTGGGCCTTAACGACAGCGGCGCCCCGGACACCTATGGCTACGACGCAGGCGGCTTGCTGGTCAGCAGGCCCGAGGCCGGCGAGCGCACGCTGCTGCTGCATGACGGCCAGCGTTTGCGCATGGCCGTGCGTGACAGCCTGCAAACCCTGTACCTGCATCATGACGAGCAAGCGCTGGGCCAGCAGCAGAAAGGCAGTGGTGCGCAATCGCCCCTGCTGCTGCACACCAGTGCCAGCCACAGCGTGATCGCCGAGAGCCAGGCCGGCAGCACGCGCGCCGTCCGTTATACCGCCTATGGCGAACGGCACGCCGACGATCCACTGCTCGGCACCCTGGGCTACAACGGCGAAGCGCTCGATCCCGACAGCGGCTGGTACCTGCTCGGTAGTGGCTACCGCGCCTACAACCCGGTGCTGATGCGCTTTCACAGCCCCGACGCACTCAGCCCCTTCGGCGCGGGGGGGCTGAACTACTACGGCTATTGCCAAGGCAACCCGATAACCTTCCGCGACCCGACCGGGCACTACAGCATCGGCTATAGCGGGCAGAGCCGATCGCTGGCAGATCTGAATAGCTACAGCATCTCGCGGGGCATGGCCTTAGGTGCGATCGGCTGGATCGGGATGGGCCTGGGCATACTCTTCGCCGCAGTTGCCTCCGTGGCCGCCGTCGTGGTGACAGGTGGCGTAGCTGCGCCGGCAATCGCGGCTGCCTGGTCAGCCGCCGGTGGCGGCATCAGTGGCGCGGGTGCGGCACTTTCGGCAGGTGTCGGGGCAATTGCCAGCGTATCGCTCGCCGCCGGCATCAAGTTGGCGGCCACGGTGGCTACAGCCGCGTTGTCAGTCGCCGGTACGACGCTACAAACGGAAGCGATACTTTCGGGACATGAAACGCGGAATAATATTGGGACAATCCTGAATTACTCGGCAGCTATTTTAGGGCTTGCGGTGGGCGCGATGCAGTTGGCTTCACAAGTGCCAAAGCTGGCAAATTTATTTACACGCAGTGGAAGTTATACACTCGACCATGCATTTGAAACTTTTCAAAATAGCGGAAGAACCCTCCACCAAGTAAAATCAATCAATAACTTCTCCAGACCAGAAACCCTCATCACTCCAACTGAAAAAAGCTGGCACTTCACAAAATCAGTCAATCAAATAAGGCTGCGACGCAAAATATATTTACCATCCACCACTGATATCAGACACTGAATAACAACCCGAAGCCACGAACACGAAACCCGTCGCTGCAGTTCAACACCTCATGTAGTCATATTTGTTGGAGACAACAATGAAACCACTAACGTTCAGCACGCAGCAACATGACCGCACCACCAAAGCCCGGCGCAAGTATCTGAACTTGCAAGATGCCCCTGACAAGACAGCGCCGTTACCGGTGACCGCCCCCAATGTCCAAGGCATCATCGACAGTGACGATGGCACGCTGCACAAAGACCGCTTGAAAACCGACCTGACCGTCGAGATCCCCGCATGGTCTGACCTGCCACCGGGCAGTGATCCAAATGACTACTCGACGTTACAACTGCAGTTCACCTTGACTGGCGCCGAAAACACCTTCAGGGCCATTGGCCCTGTCAAGAAGTTCCTCCCGCCCCTCGTGCCAGGAGACTTTCCGTTAGCACTGGCTTTTCCCCAAGCGTCCATTCCACGCAATGGCAAACTGTGGATTCGATACGAACTGGTCGACCACAAGAGCGACCCATATGTTTCGCACCCCATCGAGCTGATCTGTGACAGTGTTCCGCCCTGGGGGGATGAGCCCGCTCCCCGGCTGACCGCGCCCACGGACATCATCAACGAAGCCTACCTGACCAACCACCAGGCCGGCATTGAACTGGGTATACCCGAGTACCCGGACCGTACATCCAAAGATAAATACCAGGCGTTCTATCTGAAGGAATGGCCTGAAGAAAATGCGGACTACGATAACCCTGTCGTTGATGGCACCGTCACAGACGACCGCAAGATAACCATTCCGGCAGATGTGGTACGCAGCCTGGGTGATGGCAGGTTCTACATCGTCTACTACCTGTTCGATAAAGCCCAGAACCGCAGTCGCATCCGGCTGCCGGCGACGGTCGATGTGGTGCTCACACCAGAGCCCAAAGACCTGCTGCCACCAGAGGTGCCGCTAGCGGTAGATGACGGCGTACTGAGCCTGAAAGATGCACAGGCGGGTGTGCAGGTAGAAATACAGGCTTACACCAATTCCCGCAAAGAGGACAAGATCGCGATCAAGTGGGGCACGACGCCCCTGATCGCCGAACAGGTGGGCTCACGCTCATTCCCTATATCGATATCCGTACCCAGCGATATCTTGCGAAACGAATACGGCAAGGCTTCCGGGGAGGTAGCGACCCCTGTCAGCTACCAGGTGCTACGTGGCCACGCCGCCTATGGACCGGCGGCCGATAACTTCGCTGTCGACTTTTCCGTTGCTGGCCCGGAACGCCCTGACCCCGACCCCGACTGGCCGGACCCGGTCAACGACAAGATGCTCGCCCCCACAATCACCAGTTTCAGCGGCGATACGAACCTCATTCCCCCGGCCGACCGCGGCAAAGACGCCACGCTGACCTTCAGGGTATTCGAGGGCGCCGCAGCCCCCCAGGTAGTGGACTTCTACTGGGACGGCACGCACGTGACAAGCTGGGTTGTCAATGAGGCACCCGGTGCCGACAAGTCCGTCACGATTCCGTGGAGCTATATCGAGGCTGCTGGTAACCAGCTGGCGCTGCCTGTGCATTACACCGTGAAGGGCGACGAAAACGCGCTCAATGAACAGGAGTCGCTTCCACAGTTCGTAGAGGTATCGGCCATCGACATGACGGCCGACGATCTCGAGTTCCTGGGTTTAACGGACCGGCTCTGGCTGAGTTGCCGATCCCTCTGGGACCCTGATGACCCCTCCGCCGCCCCGGCGATCAGGGTGCAGGTACCGCCCTGCAGCCGCTTCAATGTGCCACCAAACACCACCATGACACTGAACTGGGTGGTGTATGACCAAATTGTGGATGGCAACCTGATCGATGGCGTTGAGAAAACCTGGACTGTGACCTTGAACGCCGAGCAGATCGCGAACGGCTTCGTCACGCGAGTCGAGCCGTACGATCAGCACATCAAGCCCATCTATGACGCCGCGCCGTCCGGCGGGCGGGCCGAGGTGAGCTACGTCCTCAACACGCAGCCACCCATTACCTCCAATACCACGGCCAACAAGATCAGCGTCGCCGATCAGGGTACCGGGGGCTCGTGTGACGTAAGCCAACCTTGAGCAAGCCTCGGCAGCGGCTTTGGCAATCGTCCGCTGCCGATCCACTTATAGGAATTTTCCGTTGAGGAGTAGGAATTTCCTTACATTTTTTGCGATTTAACGCGCTTAGCCTCGCGGTATGCGGATTGTTCTCCAACGAAAAGCAGAACGGTCTTACAAAAATTTGTTCACTTCGAGGTTTTCCCTGAATGCCGAGCCGCCTTTTTCACACCCTTCGCCACTGTTCAACACCCGCTCATCTCGTGCTGGCAGGCCCGTTGTTTTTCGCCAGTGCATGCTGGGCAGAAACCCTCATAGATGCCGATACTCAGCTGGATGCCGGCAGCACACTCGACAGCTACCGGGTGATCGGCCCGGCCATTCTGACAGCCACCGGGGCGACGACGTTGCAGATCGCCGGCCAGGCGGGCGCCACCGTGAACCTGTCGGATAGCCAGGTCACCGCTGAATCGAATGGCAATGGCCTGGCGCTCAATGGTGCCAGTGCCACCGTACACCGCTCGACCATCCGCAGTGACGCCCGTGGCCTGGCGCTGAGTGCTGCAGGGGCGGGCAACGGCTCGCGCGCCTCGATCAACGACAGCGTGATCGAAGGCGGCGTACAAGGCGCGACCATCAATGCCAGTTCTGCCGAACTGCAGCGCAGCGAACTACGCGGCACGGGCGCCAGCAGCGAGGGCGCACGACTGGTTGCCGGCACCCTGATTGCCAGGGACGGCAGCACCATCAGCGGCGGCAATTATGGCGCGCGCATTCTTGAGGACGACGGCCGCGGCTCTACGCTGGTGGTCGACAACAGCCTGATCGAGGGACGCAACGGGCCAGCGATTGCCGTCGGCCGAGGGGCCGGCTTTGCAGCATCGGCGCAGATCGACGTTATCAACGGTGCCAGCCTCAGTGGTGGCAACGGCGTGCTGCTGCAGGTGGCGGAGGATGCTGCCGCCAACCTGCGGGTCAACAACAGCCACCTGGTCGGCGATATCGTCGCCGCCAGCGGCGGCACCGCCAACGTGCTGCTGGAAAACTTCGCCACCCTCAAAGGCCGGCTGGACAACGTTGCAAGCCTGGAAATCAACAGCGGTGGCGAATGGGCCCTGGTCGACAACAGCCAGGTGACCGACCTGTCACTGGATAACGGTGCCGTGCGCTTCGGCGGGCCGGGCGAATTCTTTACCCTTTCCGTGGAAAACCTCACCGGCAACGGCACCTTCATCATGGAGGCCGATTTCAGCACCTCGCAGTCGGACTTCCTCGACGTGACGGGCACCGCCAGCGGCAACCACCAGTTGCTGATCAGCGCCAGCGGCAACGATCCGCTGACAGACAACAGCCTGCATGTGGTGCATACCGCTGCTGGCGATTCACAATTCTCGCTGCTAGGTAGCTCTGTGGACCTGGGCGCCTATTCCTACGACCTGGTGCAACGCAGCGACAACGACTGGTACCTGGACGCGACCACCCGTACGGTCAGCCCCGGGACACAAACAGTGATGGCCTTGGCCAACGTCGTGCCGACCATCTGGTACGGCGAGCTCGGCGTGCTGCGTAGCCGCATGGGCGACGTGCGCCGCAACCCTGGCAAAGCCGGTGGCTGGGTACGCAGCTACGGTAACCAATTCAATGTCTCGGCGACGTCTGGCGCGGCGTACCAGCAACAGCAACAAGGCCTGTCGATCGGCGCAGATGCGCCCCTGGCAGCTGGCGACGGCAACTGGCTGGTCGGGATCACGGCCGGCTACAGCAATTCCGACCTGAACCTCGCCCGCGGCTCTTCGGCCAGCGTAGACAGCTACCATGCCGGCGCCTACGCCACTTGGCTCGATCCCGAAAGCGGCTATTACATCGACACCGTGGCGCGCATCAACCGTTTCCACAACCGGGCCGACGTGCGCCTGAGTGACGGCAGCAAGGCCAAGGGTGACTACAGCAACCTGGGTGCTGGCGTTTCGCTGGAGGTGGGACGTCATCTGAACCTGGCCGACGACTGGTTCCTCGAACCGTTCGCTCAACTGTCCGGGCTCGTGGTCCAGGGCAAGGACTACAGCCTGGACAACGGCATGCGCGCCAACAGCACCAGTACCCACTCGCTGCTGGGCAAAGTGGGCACTTCGGTCGGGCGCACCTTCAGTGCGGGCACAGGCCGTAGCGTGCAACCCTACCTGCGGGTGGCAGCAGTTCATGAGTTCGTCAACGACAACCAGGTGAAAGTCAACGACAACCGCTTCAGCAGCAACCTGGCCGGTTCGCGTGCTGAAATCGGTGCAGGGGTGGCGGTCGCCTGGGGCGAAAAATGGCAGGCCCACGCCGACTTCGATTACAGCCATGGCAGCAAGCTTGAACAGCCATGGGGCGTGAGCGTCGGCGCCCGTTACAACTGGTGAAAAAACGTGGGAAGGCCAATGCGCCTTCCCTTTTGCATTCATGCGTGACACATGGAGATGGACGATGACGCAGAACAAGCGCTCCGGTAACCGCAGAACTCCCACCCCTGAACTGGACTCGGCCCCTCTTGTCCCCCCAACCGTACCAAGCGTGGTGCCCGATGTTGAAGGGGGGAAACCCAACACGGTCGAGTTCCGGGCAACCTATTCCCCCCTGCGGGTAGAGTTTCACCCGTGGGCAAATTCGCACCCGGAAATAGATGAGGAATACCTTTTCCTCTACTGGAATGAAGTACTGGTCGACAAGAAGACCTTCAGCAAGCCTATCGAACCTGAAGAGCTGTTCATTTTGGTACCGGTCGACAGGCTTATTGAAGGCACGCACCGCCTGCACTACGCAGTCACGCTGCACAACGATACCCATGTGCCTTCACGGCCACTGGATATCTACATCGACAAGACCCCGCCGCTGCTCCCCGCGGATGATCGATTGATGCTTCCCGACTACGTTATTCGCGAAGGTGTCACCGAGGACTACCTCGCGGCCAACGGCGACAAGCTCGTCTGCACAGTCCCCTCGTTCATTGGTGCGGAGCCAGGCGATGTCGTGAAGTGGTTTTACAGCGAAAACGGCGCCGGGCAGGAAATGGTCGACATGATGACACTGACTCAGGAGCACATCGAAACACTGGGCCCGCTAGGCACCAGCAAACCGCTCGAGCTGACCTTCCCGGGCGCTTTCATTCGCCAGTCCGGCAACGGCACGCGTTACGTGCGTTATGAAGTGCAGGACCGCGCTGGCACACAGCCCCAGCGTGCGCTAGCGGTCGCGTTGGAGTCCGACCTTTCCCTGGCACCACGCGAATTGCCACCGCCACACATCAAGGAGGCGAAGGGCAGCGAATTCTCCAGCACGCTGGAACCTGGCAATGCATCCGACGGCGTCACATTCGTCATACCCGACGGGGCAGAAATCCGGCCGAATGAGACTGTCACCGTATTCTGGGGCCAACCCGGGACGCTCGGCGGTTACTCCACCAACACGCCCATATCGCCAGGCGCACTTGAATACCTGATCCCCAGCCAATATGTGCCGCCGCACATGAACGACCGGGTGGAACTGTATTACCAAATCGACAAGCCTGACGTGCCCCCCTCGCTTTCGCACTATGTCACGGTGCGGAAAATCGAAGGACTGCCAATCGTACAGTGCAGCGATATTCACAACCGCGCACTGAACCTGCGCACACTGGGCGAAAGCACGACCTTTACCCTGGAAAGCTGGCCGTTCCGGCATACGTCGCAATTCGTCAACGCCTGGATCGACGGGGTGGAAAGCGGCAACGTCACTCGGGAAATCAGGCTGCCGATTGCCACCGCGCTGCCTGTACCCAGCGAAACGGACGTAATGGTGCTGGGTACCGTCACGAAAACCGAGCTGTTGAGGCTGGCAATCAACTATCAGTTCCGGGTGTCGGTTGAAGTGTCGTTCGACGATAAGCTGAGCTGGTTGAAATTTCCCGATGCGGCAGCCCAACTGGAAGACAAGCCGTAGCCCGATGCAAAAAAAACGCCACCCGAAAGAGTGGCGTTTTTTGCAGTTGAAGCCAAATGTCGGGATGACCATGGATCCCGATGGCTTTGACCGAAACGAAAAAAGACGCCGAAGCGTCTATTTTCGAGGATCTACAGACTTCCGTGGAAGGCTGTAAATCTTGATTTTGGAGCGGGAAACGAGACTCGAACTCGCGACCCCGACCTTGGCAAGGTCGTGCTCTACCAACTGAGCTATTCCCGCATTGTGAAACTTTACCGCTTTCGGCGTGAAGCGCCTTGACGACCTTCACCACCACTGCACCGCATAGACGCCACAGTATTTAAACTGGAGCGGGAAACGAGACTCGAACTCGCGACCCCGACCTTGGCAAGGTCGTGCTCTACCAACTGAGCTATTCCCGCATTTGGCGTCCCCTAGGGGACTCGAACCCCTGTTACCGCCGTGAAAGGGCGGTGTCCTAGGCCACTAGACGAAGGGGACACACAACACTTTTCAGTGCACCAGAACATGAACCTCACGATTCAGCCTGGATTTTCTTTTCCTGCCCCGCCGTTAAGCAGTGCCGGAGAAACTGGAGCGGGAAACGAGACTCGAACTCGCGACCCCGACCTTGGCAAGGTCGTGCTCTACCAACTGAGCTATTCCCGCATTGGCGTCCCCTAGGGGACTCGAACCCCTGTTACCGCCGTGAAAGGGCGGTGTCCTAGGCCACTAGACGAAGGGGACACGCTGCTGGCATTACTGCCTGCTTTCACTCCCTGCTGCGTTTCGCTGTGTGCTTTACGCTGCAAGTGGCGCGCATTCTATGGATGGTTCGGGAAGGCGTCAACCCCTTTGTAGAAATTTATTTAAATCAATGACTTCCGGGTACACCCAGCGCTGTTTCGGCAAGCCTCCGGGGGGTTGCCGTTGATTTTCTGGCGTCAAGTCAGCATTAATGTGCCAGCATCCAGTTATGGCACAGTTTGCCGATAGAAAAAGAGAATGGCTGTCGGGGCCTCTCGCGAGCAAGCTCGCTCCTACACTCAATAATGCAAACCTATTCATGAGGCATTAACGGTGACACCACTTCTGATCACACTGCTCATCGTGGCAGGCATCGCGTTGCTGATCGTGATCGGCTACCTAAACAATGTGGTCGAGAACGGCAAGATCGAACGCGTCCGGACGAGGGTCGAACTGGCCGACCGCCTGCGCCGCTGTGGCGAAATCACCGAGACCTTCCCCGGCCAGTTCATGACCCCGGCCCTTAAACTGCTGCTGACCCGCCTGGAACTGAACCTCAATCAGCGCCAGCTGGCGGTGGACAAGCACAATGCCGAACTCAAGGCGCGCATTGCCGAGCTGGAGGGGCTGATAGCCCTGGGCGACAAGATCCCGGTGAACAACCCGCCCAACCCGATCCACACCGAGGTCAAGGCCAAGGACGTACGGTTCTTGCTGGAAGCCATGCACAACCAGGTAACCCGTGCGGCCCAGGAAGGCTTCCTGCCCACGCCCGAGGCCAAGCACTGGGTCAAGGAAATCCGCCACATACTGGTGTTGCTGCATATCGAGTTCTTCAACAACCTCGGCCAGCAGGCCCTGCAGAAGAACCAGCCGGGCCAGGCGCGCCTGGCATTCGAGCGCGGCGTGCAATACCTGCGCAAGCAGCCCGAGCCCAAGGTGTATGAAGAGCAGCTGACGTACCTGGAGAAGTTGCTGGCCCGGGCCAATGCCCAGGTGCTGGACCGCATGGCACCGGCGGAGGACGAGCACAACGAATTGACCGACGGGCTCAAGACCGATGAGGAAGAGACCTGGAAGAAGAAGGTGATCTACGACTAAGCCCTGCGCCGCGCCCTTGTAGGAGCGGCCTTGTGCCGCGATGGGCCGCAAAGCGGCCCCACATTTATGCACCAACGCCGATATCGCCGGGGCCGCTTTGCGGCCCATCGCGGCACAAGGCCGCTCCTACAGGGATAGCGCAAGCCTTCGAACAGTAGTCAGCAGTCGGTCAGCTCAAGGAAGACCGCCGCCAAGCGCTCCAGCCCCACCTGGTCCGCCTCGCTGAACCGCCCAACCTTGGGGCTATCCAGGTCCAGCACACCAATCAGCCTGCCCTCCTTCACCAACGGGATCACCAGCTCGCTGTTGGAGGCACTGTCACAGGCAATGTGGCCCGGGAATGCATGTACATCTTCTACCCGCTGGGTTTGCCGCGTTGCCGCCGCGGCCCCGCACACACCTTTACTGAACGGAATGCGAACACACGCCACCTGGCCCTGGAACGGGCCCAGCACCAGCTCTTCGTTGCGGTTGAGGTAGAACCCCGCCCAGTTCAGGTCGTCCACCTGGTTGTACAGAAACGCCGAAAACTGCGCGGCGTTGGCGATAAAATCACGCTCGTCGGCAAACAGCGCCTGCACTTGCGCCGCCAGCAGGTTGTAGCCGTCCAGGCCTGCGCCACTGGCATTGAGGTCGATCATTTACTTTTGCTCCAGCAATTGCAGCCCGACCCAGTAGCGGGCGAACTGATAGGCACAACGGCCATTACGGTTACCGCGGCCGGTGGCCCAGCGCACGGCGAGGATGTCGAGTTCTTCGGAGCGCTGCCAGGCAAGGCCGGCAGGTTTTGCCAACTGGCCGATCCAGTGCTCAACCACATTCAGGAAGTGATCCTGGGTAAACGGGTAGAACGACAGCCACAGGCCAAAACGGTCCGACAGGGCAATCTTGTCCTCCACCGCTTCGCTGGGGTGCAGTTCGCCGTCCACACGCTTCCAGTTCTCGTTGTCGCTTTCCTTCTCGGGCACCAGGTGGCGGCGGTTGGAGGTGGCGTACAGCAGCACGTTGTCCGGGGCCTGCTCCAGCGAGCCGTCAAGCACACTCTTGAGCACCCGGTAATCGCCCTCCCCGGCTTCGAACGACAGGTCGTCGCAGAACAGGATGAAGCGTTGCGGCAGCTTCTGCAGCTGCTCGACCACCCGCGGCAGGTCGGCCAGGTGGTCACGTTCGATTTCGATCAGGCGCAGGCCGGCGCTGGCATGTTCGGCGAGCAAGGCGCGCACCAGCGACGACTTGCCGGTACCGCGCGAGCCCCACAGCAGCGCGTGGTTGGCTGGCAGGCCGTTGATGAACTGGTGGGTGTTGCGGCCCAGCTGGTCGCGCTGTTTGTCGACGCCTATCAGGTCGCTCAGGCGGATGTCCAGGCTGACTTCCAGCGGCAGCAGGTAGCCGCTGCGGCCATCGCGCTGCCAGCGGGCGGCCAAGGTGGTGCCCCAGTCGATGTTCGGGCGTTGTGCGGGCAACAAGGGCTCAAGGCGCGCCAGTACCGATTCGGCGCGGTCCAGAAAAGCAATCAAGCGAGCGTCCATGACGACTCCTAACAATTTCAGTTTTTGGGGCGCAGAGCGGTCCCCGCTTGGCGATCAACTGAAATGAACAGACAGACCCGCCAGCAGCCGGGGCTATTCGGCTATGCTTGCGCAGCGCAAGGAACGTGAAAACCGGCTCGGGACTCATGGATATAAAGTTCACCAATCGCCTGTCATACAAGCAAGCCCGGCTGACAGTCCTGGTCGGCTTCATCCTGGGAACATTGCTCAGTCTCATCCAGATCGGCATCGATTATGCCAGCGAAGACGCGTCCATCAACCGTGAAGTGAACGCGTTGCTGCAAATCAGCCACAACCCGGCCTCGCGCATCGCCTACAACATCGACTCGGAGCTGGCGCTGGAGCTGACCCGCGGCCTGTTGCAGTCGCCGGCCGTCATCCGTGCACGGCTGATCGACAACAACGAAACAGTGCTGGCCGATGTCGAGCGGCCCAGGCTGCAGGACCGCTACCGGCCGCTGAGCGACTTCCTGTTTGGTGAGCAGCGTCAGTTCAAGGCACGCCTGTACCTGACGCACATGCCGGAGGAATACCTGGGCACGCTGTACCTGGACGTCGACACCTTTGCCTTCGGCAGCCGCTTTCTCGACCGCGCCGGCATCACCCTGCTGAACGGTTTTGCCCGCAGCCTGGTGCTGACCGGCATCCTGCTGGCGCTGTTCTACATGATGCTGACCAAACCGCTGGTCACGGTGATCGGCGCGCTCAGCGGCAGCGACCCGCGCAAACCCCGGCAAACCCGCCTGGACTGCCCACACGGCCACGAAAACGACGAAATCGGCGTGCTGGTGAAAGTCGCCAACCAGCAGTTCGTCAGCATGGCCACCGAAATCGAGCAGCGGCGTACCGCCGAAAACCGCCTTACCCAGTACCTTAACGAACTGGAAGACATCGTCTCGGCACGCACCAACGAACTGAAGGCCAGCAACAGCAGCCTGAGCCTGTCCAACCAGGAGCTGGAACAAGCGCGCCGCCGCGCACTGGACATGGCCCAGGCGCGTGCTGCCTTTTTGGCCAACATGAGTCACGAAATCCGCACCCCGCTCAACGGCATGCTCGGCATGATCGCACTGGCCCTGGACAGCCCGCTGCCCAGCGAGCAGCGCCAGCAACTGGCGATTGCCCACGACTCGGGCAAGGTGCTGGTGGAGCTGCTGAACGATATCCTCGACCTGTCCAAGTTCGATGCGGGCCAGCTGGAGCTGGAACGCATCCCGTTCGACATGGGTTCGATGGTGGAAGACACCGCCAACCTGCTGTCGCAGAACACCGCACAGAGCGTGGAACTGACCTGCCTGATTGCCCGTGACTTCCCCAGCAGTGTGCTTGGTGACCCCACGCGGGTGCGGCAGATCGTCAGCAACCTGCTGTCCAACGCGTTGAAGTTCACCCGCTTTGGCCGTGTCGATGTGCGCCTGGTGAGCATCGTCGGCGGCGTGCGCCTGGAGGTGCGCGACACCGGCATCGGCATACCCGAAGAGGCCCAGGCGCGGATCTTCCAGCCATTCACCCAGGCCGGCGCCGGCATCACCCGCCAGTACGGCGGCACGGGCCTGGGCCTGGCCCTGACGCGCAACCTGTGCAAGGCCATGCAAGGCCATTTGCACATTCGCTCCGAAGCGGGGTTTGGCAGCTGTTTCAGCGCCGAACTACCGCTGGCCGAGCACACCGAAGCCATCGCCCCGGTACCGCTGCACGGGCGCGTAGCCGCCCTGAGCGCTGCAGGCAGCGGGCTTAACGAACTGTTGCAGGGCCTGCTGCCCACCTGGGGCCTGGCCTACCAGCGGCATGACAGCAGCGCGACGCTGGACGCCACGGCGATGGACCTGCTGATTACCGACGATGTCGACCGCCTGTTCGACCTGCGCCTAACGCTGAAAACCCCCATCCTGCTGGTGACCGCTTACGGTAACTTCCTGCCCAGCGAGCAATCGGCCGCCCTCGCCCCGCTCCATCAACTGGCCCGGCCGCTGGCGCGCAACGCCCTGTACCAGACCCTGCGCCGCACCCTGCAAGGCTTCGACCCCGAACACCCGCTGGCCAGTCCGGCCATCACCCTGGAGGCAGGCCGTGCGCGGATTCTGCTGGTGGAAGACAACCCGGTGAACCAGCTGGTGGCCAAGGGCATGCTGGCCAAGCTCGGCTGCCAGGTGCAACTGGCCACCCAGGGCGCCGAGGCCCTGGAGCTGCTGGAACTGGACGACTTCGACCTGGTGCTGATGGACTGCAACATGCCGGTGATGGACGGTTACGAGGCCAGCCGGCGCATCCGCCAGAGCGGCCGCTGGCCCGACCTGCCGATTGTCGCGCTCACCGCCAATGCCATGCCCGAGGAGCGCGAACGCTGCCGGGCTGCGGGCATGAACGACTACCTGGCCAAGCCGTTCCGCCGCGAAGAGCTACTGGCGCTGGTCGAGCACTGGGTGCCGCTCAACGGCTGAGCAGGCGCTCGATGTCTGCTTCCAGGGCCTGTGGCTTGGTAGTGGGGGCATAACGCGTCACCTGGCCGCTGGCCGGGTCGACCAGAAACTTGGTGAAGTTCCACTTGATCTTCTGGCTGCCCAGAATGCCCGGTGCGCGCTGCTTGAGCTCGACGAACAGCGGGTGGGCGCCCGGGCCATTGACCTCGACCTTGCGAAACAGCGGGAAGCTCACGCCGAAGTTGCGCTCGCAGAACTGCGCAATGTCCCGCGCATCGCCCGGTTCCTGCTTGCCGAACTGGTTGCACGGGAAGCCCAGCACCACCAGGCCACGCTCGTGGTAGGCCTGCCACAGTTGTTCCAGGCCCTTGTACTGCGGGGTAAAGCCGCATTGGCTGGCGGTATTGACCACCAGCAACGCCTTGCCCGGGAAGTCGCCGAGCTTCTTGTGCTCGCCGCCCAGGGTCACGCAGGGGATGTCCAGCATCGATCCAGCCATGTTCGGGCTCCGGTCAGTCACGCGGGCGCAAGTCGATGCACACCGAGTTGATACAGTAGCGCAGGCCAGTTGGTGGCGGGCCATCGGGGAACACGTGGCCCAGGTGCGCGTCGCAGCGGGCGCAGGTGACTTCGGTGCGTATCATGCCGTGGGAGGTGTCACGGATCTCGATCATCGCGCTGTCTTCGATCGGCGCGTAGAAACTTGGCCAGCCGCAGCCGGAATCGAACTTGGTCTGCGCATCGAACAGTTTCGCGCTGCAACAGATGCAGTGGTAGATACCGTCGCGGCGCTCGCTGTTGTACTTGCCGCTGAACGGCCGCTCAGTGCCTTTGAGGCGGCATACCTGGTACTGCTCGGGGTCGAGCATCGACCGCCATTGTTCCAGGGTTTTCTCGATCTTTTGCATGTGGAAACCTCGGCAGGCTGAATTTCACCCCGCACCGTCTTTTCCGGGGCGCGGGTGGCACGTATATTAGTTGGCTTCGTGTGCCAGGCGTTCAGTCTGGCACCCGCTTCCTGCCGTTTCAAACCTTTCGGCGGGGCGTAGCGCGTTTTCTCATATCGGGATCCCATCATGCAGTTCAGCAAATCGAACAAGCTCGCCAATGTCTGCTACGACATTCGCGGCCCAGTGCTCAAGCACGCCAAGCGCCTGGAAGAGGAAGGCCACCGCATCCTCAAGCTGAACATCGGCAACCCGGCGCCGTTTGGCTTCGAGGCGCCTGATGAAATCCTCCAGGATGTGATCCGCAACCTGCCTACCGCCCAGGGCTACAGCGACTCCAAAGGCCTGTTCAGCGCACGCAAGGCGGTGATGCAGTACTGCCAGCAAAAGGAAATCGAAGGCGTCACCATCGAGGACATCTACCTCGGTAACGGTGTGTCCGAGCTGATCGTCATGTCGATGCAGGCGCTGCTGAACAACGGCGACGAAGTGCTGATCCCGGCCCCCGACTACCCGCTGTGGACTGCCGCAGTGAGCCTGGCTGGCGGCAAGCCGGTGCACTACCTGTGCGATGAACAGGCCGACTGGTTCCCCGACCTTGAAGACATCAAGGCCAAGATCACCCCGAACACCAAGGCCCTGGTGATCATCAACCCGAACAACCCGACCGGCGCAGTGTACTCCAGGGAGCTGCTGCTGGGCATGCTGGAGCTGGCCCGCCAGCACAACCTGGTGGTGTTCTCCGACGAGATCTACGACAAGATCCTGTACGACGAAGCCGTGCACATCAGCACCGCCTCGCTGGCCCCCGACCTGCTGTGCCTGACCTTCAACGGCCTGTCCAAGTCGTACCGGGTGGCGGGCTTCCGCTCCGGCTGGCTGATCATCTCCGGGCCCAAGCACCACGCGCTAAGCTACATCGAAGGCATCGACATGCTGGCCAACATGCGCCTGTGCGCCAACGTGCCGGCCCAGCATGCCATCCAAACCGCACTGGGCGGCTACCAGAGCATCAACGACCTGGTGCTGCCGCCAGGCCGCCTGCTTGAGCAACGCAACCGTACCTACGAGCTGCTCAACGACATCCCGGGCGTAAGCTGTGTGAAGCCGATGGGTGCGCTGTATGCGTTCCCCCGGATCGACCCGAAGGTGTGCCCGATTCTCAACGACGAAAAGTTCGCCCTTGACCTGCTGCTGTCGGAAAAGCTGCTGATCGTACAAGGTACGGCGTTCAACTGGCCGTGGCCGGACCACTTCCGCGTGGTGACCTTGCCGCGAGTGGATGACCTGGAAGCGGCGATTGGCCGGATCGGCAATTTCCTGCGGACTTATTCGCAGTAAATGATGGCCTCTTCGCAGCGCAAGGCTGCTCCTACAGGTGTACGCGTTCTCCTGTAGGAGCAGCCTTGCGCTGCGAATGGGCTGCACAGCAGCCCCTTGCAATCCCACAGGGTGTTTCTTACATCCTGCAATGCTCTATCCCACTGCCCCCGCGCCATCCTCTGCCATACTCCGCCGTACACAGTTTGAAATAGTCGCACGATTGAATCCACGCGACAGGCCCCTTATATACCCCGCAGTAAGCGACAATTCATCCGTCAGGAGAACGTAACAACCATGATGCGCATTCTGTTGTTTGTGGCCACCAACCTTGCGGTGGTGCTGGTTGCAAGCATTACCTTGAGCCTGTTCGGTTTCAACGGGTTCATGGCCGCCAACGGGGTCGACCTGAACCTCAGCAGCCTGCTGGTGTTCTGCGCCGTGTTCGGCTTTGCCGGCTCCCTCGTCTCGCTGTTCATCTCCAAGTGGATGGCGAAGATGACCACCGGCACCCAGATCATCAGCCAGCCGCGCACCCGCCACGAGCAGTGGCTGCTGCAAACGGTCGAAGAGCTGTCCCGTGAAGCGGGCATCAAAATGCCCGAGGTAGGTATCTTCCCGGCGTACGAGGCCAACGCCTTCGCCACCGGCTGGAACCGCAACGACGCGCTGGTAGCCGTGTCCCAGGGCCTGCTGGAGCGCTTCTCGCCCGATGAAGTGCGGGCAGTGCTGGCCCACGAGATCGGCCACGTAGCCAACGGCGACATGGTCACCCTGGCGCTGGTGCAAGGCGTGGTGAACACCTTCGTGATGTTCTTCGCACGCATCATCGGCAACTTCGTCGACAAGGTCATCTTCAAGAACGAAGAGGGCCAGGGCATTGCCTACTACGTGGCGACCATCATTGCCGAGCTGATCCTGGGCATCCTGGCCAGCATGATCGTGATGTGGTTCTCGCGCCGCCGCGAGTACCGCGCCGACGAAGCCGGTGCACAGCTGGCCGGCACCTCGGCCATGATCGGCGCGCTGCAGCGCCTGCGTGTGGAGCAAGGCCTGCCGGTGCACATGCCCGACACCATGAAGGCCTTTGGCATCAACGGTGGCCTCAAGCACGGCCTGGCCGGGCTGCTGATGAGCCACCCGCCACTGGAAGACCGTATCGAGGCCCTGCGCCGTCGCGGTTGATCCATCGGGTAATACAGAAAGGGCGACTTCGGTCGCCCTTTTTCGTATTACCGGCCAAGCCGGTAAACCCGCTCCAACAGGCTGGAAACCCCGGCCTGCACAAACTTGGGGCTCTCCTGAATCACCTCTACCGTCTGCAGCTCATGCAGCTGCCACCCTGCAAACCCCTGCCGCAGCTCTGGGTCCCTGACTGAAAACGGCGGCCCGGGCAGCAGTGACTGGTCATAATCCAGGGTCACAACCAAACCCCGGCAATTCGCCGGCAGCAAAGCCGTCAGCACCTGCATGTACATCGCGCGCATTTGCGCCGGCAGCGCAATCAGCGCCGCCCGGTCATACAGCCCCACGCAGTCGCCGATATCCTGCGCACGCAACGCAAAGAAATCACCACACCACAGCTCCACGTCACCACTGCGCCAAACTTCGAAGTCCCCGCGCTGCTGCACCTCGGCTTCAAGCCCGTGCTCGCGGAAGAAATCCTCTACCGCCCGCCGCGACAGCTCCACACCCAACACGCGGTACCCCTGCCCGGCCAGCCAGGCCAAGTCCAGGCTCTTGCCGCACAGCGGCACCAGCACGCGGCTGCCAGGCGCCAGGCCCAGTGCCGGCCAGTGCGCCTGCAGGTACGAATTGACCTGCCCCTGGTGAAAGCCGATCTGGTTGTCGGCCCACCGCTTGTGCCAGAACGCTGGCTCCATGGTTGCTCCTTGTTTATCGAGTAAACCGATAGAAATCGCGTAAAACTTGCGATGGTTATCGATCAGTTTCTGATCGAAGATGAGTGCATCTTAACCTTCAGGACCTTGCCATGCTGCCCAGCCTGTTCATCTCCCATGGTTCCCCCATGCTAGCCCTGCAACCCGGTGCCAGCGGGCCGGCCTTGGCCGGGCTGGCCAACAGCCTGCCACGCCCCAAGGCCATCGTGGTGGTGTCGGCGCACTGGGAGAGCCGTGAGCTGCTGGTGACCAGCAGCGCACAGCCAGAAACCTGGCACGACTTCTACGGTTTTCCCCCGGCCTTGTACGCGGTGCAGTACCCAGCGGCGGGTGAGCCCGCCCTGGCAGGCCAGATCAGCGAGTTGCTGAAGGCAGCGGGGCTGCCAGCCCGGCTGGACGCTCAGCGACCGTTCGACCACGGCGCCTGGGTACCGCTGTCGCTGATGTACCCGGACGCAAGCATTCCCGTGGTGCAGGTTTCCCTGCCCAGCCACATGGGGCCGGCGCTGCAGGTGAAGGTGGGCCAGGCGCTGGCGAGCTTGCGTGCCGAGGGCATCTTGCTGGTAGGTTCGGGCAGCATCACCCATAACCTTGGGGAACTGGACTGGCATGCAGGGCCGGATGTGATCGAGCCGTGGGCGCTGGCGTTCAGGGATTGGGTGGTGGAGCGGCTGCAGGAAGATGACCAGGCGGCATTGCTGGATTATCGCCGGCAGGCGCCCTATGCAGTGCGTAACCACCCCAGTGATGAGCATTTGCTGCCGCTGTTCTTTGCCCTGGGGGCTGGGGGCAGGTTTGGGGTGGTTCATCAGGGGTTTACCCTGGGGGCGCTGGGGATGGATATATATCAGTTCGACTGAAGGGCCTCTTCGCGGGCTTGCCCGCTCCCACAGGTCCTGCACAGGCAAAAAAAATCCCCGACCTAGGCCGGGGATTTTTTTAGTGCGCCAGGATCAATCCTCGCGGTAGCGGCGCAGCTTCAGCTGCTTGCCGGCCACGCGGGTGTCCTTGAGCTTGGACAGCAGCTTCTCGAGGCCATCTTCCGGCAGCTCGACCAGGCTGAAGCTGTCGCGTACCTGGATACGGCCAATGGCGTCACGCGCCAGGCCACCCTCGTTGAGGATCGCGCCCAGCAGGTTCTTGGCAGCGATACCGTCACGAGCGCCCAGGGCGGTACGGCAACGTACACGGCCTTCGGCCAGTGGCAGCGGCGCACGGCGCTCGCGGTCACCACGGTCAGGACGCTCGCCACGGTCAGGGCGCTCACTGCGCTCACCACGCGGGGCACCAACGCCCGGCACCAGCGGCTGCTCACGCTCTACCGCAGCCAGGTCCAGCGCCTGGCCATTGGTGGCTTTGCGCAGCAGGGCCGAAGCCAGGGCACGCGCGCTGCAACCCAGGTCGGTGGTGAGGCGGTCGAACAGCTCGCCGTGGGTGGCTTCTGCTTCGGCTACCAGCGGCGCCAGGCTCGAGGTCAGCTTCTTGATGCGGGCATCCAGCACGGCCTGGGCATTCGGCAGGCGGGCTTCGGCAACTTTCTGCCCGGTCACACGCTCGATCACCTGCAGCATGCGGCGCTCACGCGGGGTGACCAGCAGCAGCGCACGGCCTTCGCGACCGGCACGGCCAGTACGGCCGATACGGTGCACGTAGGATTCCGGGTCGTACGGCATGTCAACGTTGAACACGTGAGTGATGCGCGGTACGTCCAGACCACGGGCAGCGACGTCGGTGGCGACGACGATGTCAAGGCGGCCATCCTTGAGCGAGTCGATCACGCGCTCACGCTGGTTCTGGGCAATGTCACCGTTCAGCGCAGCAGCCTTGTAGCCTTTGGCTTCCAGCGCGGCGGCCAGGTCCAGGGTGGCTTGCTTGGTACGCACGAAGGCGATCAGCGCGTCGAACTCTTCCACTTCCAGCAGACGCAGCACAGCCGGGATCTTCTGGTCGGCGTGGACCATCAGGTGGGCCTGGTCGATTGCGGTAACGGTCTGGGTCTTGGTCTGGATCTTGACGTGCTTGGGCTCGCGCAGGTGACGTTCGGCGATCGAGCGGATCGACGACGGCAGGGTAGCGGAGAACAGTACGGTCTGACGGGTAGCCGGGATTGCGTCGAAGATCACTTCGAGGTCATCCATGAAGCCCAGCTTCAGCATCTCGTCGGCTTCGTCCAGTACCAGGTACTGCACGGTGGACAGGACTTTTTCGTCACGACGCAGGTGGTCGCACAGACGGCCTGGGGTGGCCACGACGATTTGCGCGCCGTTGCGGATTGCACGCAGCTGTGGGCCCATCGGGGCACCACCGTATACGGCAACCACGTTCACGCCCGGCATCTGCTTGGCGTAGGTTTCGAAAGCGGTAGCAACTTGCAGCGCCAACTCACGGGTTGGCGCCAGGATCAGGGCTTGCGGTTCGCGCTTGCTCACATCGATCTTGTTGAGGATCGGCAGGGCGAAGGCAGCGGTCTTGCCGGTGCCAGTCTGCGCCTGGCCGATCATGTCGTGACCGGCGAGGATGATCGGGATCGATTGTTGCTGAATGGCGGACGGCTCTTCGTAGCCGGTAGCCACAACAGCAGCAACAATGTTCGGATTAAGATCGAGAGCGGCGAAGCCGCCGGTTTCCTGGGTCATGGGTCTGCCTCTAGGTGCATCCGCAAAGACCCATGCTCCAAAGCTGCACATGCCTTGAAAGACCGTCAGGTCACCCAGGCAGCTTTGGCGGCGGGGATTTGCGAAAACGATTGAAAAAGAAAACGTGGGAAGGTCCGCCTAGCGGACGTGCAGCCGAAGCTGGACTCGGAGGATTTGCACCACCTGATTTTGCGGCCCGCTAAAAGACCGGCGCGTACTATACCCGAAATAGTGGAAGCCGTGAGGAATTTTTTCAGGGTGCAAGGCCATTACCGGGCCATCAATCAATCCACGCTGAATCGATAATTCCCTGTAGGAGCGACCTTGTGTCGCGAAAGGGCCGCAGAGCGGCCCCGGCAACGTATGCGGCGAAGCTGAAATTCTTGGGGGCGCTTCGCACCCCATTCGCGGCACAAGGCCGCTCCTACAGGGACCGCGCCAGTCTCTCAGGTAGCTGGCCGAATCTCTTTGATCAACCCTTCCAGGCTATAACCCAGCTGCGGCGCCAGCGCTTCGGCCCGGGCCCGCAACCCCTCCAGGTCCAGCGCCTGCTCCAGGTCAGCCGGCACCAGCAAGATCACATTGCCCTCCTTCACCGGCAGCTCCCAGTAATGCCGGTGGTACAGCCCGCGCAACAACGCTGCGCCCAGCGGCCTGCCGTCGTCGGTGGCCCACTGGTTGATCACCAGCCAGCCACCCGGGTTCAACTGCTGCTGGCAGTTCTCCAGAAACTTCCACGCCAGGTGCCCCACGCCCGGCCCGTGGTCGGTGTACAGGTCGACAAACAACAAGTCAGCCTTTTCTGCCGTGGGCAACAACTCAATGGCGTCACCGATGCGCACGTACAAGCGAGGGTCGTCATCCAGGCCCAGGTGTTCCATGGCCAGGCGCGGTACGTCCGGGCGCAGTTCGATGGCCTCGATGTCCTCAAGCGGCAGAAACTTCATGCACGCCTGGGTCAGCGTGCCGGCACCCAGGCCAAGAAACAGCGCGCTCTCCGGCTGTTCATGGCACAGCGCCCCCACCAGCATGGCGCGGGTGTAGTCGTACTCCAGCCAGCTGGGGTCGGCCGTGAACACGCAGCTCTGCTCGATGGCATCGCCGAATTCCAGAAAGCGGTAGTCGTCCACTTCATACACGCTGATGACGCCAAAAGCGTCCTCTACCCGTGCCAGTAGCCGCTCTTCCCGTTCCGCCGTCATGCTGACCACCTACCCGCGCAAAAACGCGCATTGTCCGTCAACGCCCTTGATGCAACAAGCGCAGCGCCAACTGTTACCATGGCCTATAGCCTATAACCTACAAGACCGAGCCCGAGATGAACCAACCGTGGAGCCCTGACAGCTGGCGCGCACTGCCGATCCAGCAGCAACCGACCTACCCCGATGCCGCGCACCTGCTGAAGGTCGAACAGACCCTGGCCAGCTACCCGCCGCTGGTGTTCGCGGGCGAGGCGCGCGAACTGCGCAGGCAGTTTGCCGAGGTTACCGAAGGCCGCGCCTTCCTGTTGCAAGGGGGCGACTGCGCCGAGAGCTTCGCCGAGTTCTCTGCGGCAAAAATCCGCGACACCTTCAAGGTGCTATTGCAGATGGCCATCGTCATGACCTTTGCTGCCGGCTGCCCGGTGGTCAAGGTCGGCCGCATGGCCGGGCAGTTTGCCAAACCACGCTCCTCGGGCGATGAAACCATTGGCGACATCACCCTGCCCGCCTACCGCGGCGACATCGTCAACGGCATCGGCTTCGACCCGAAAAGCCGCATCCCCGACCCGGACCGCCTGCTGCAGGCCTACCACCAGTCCACTGCCAGCCTCAACCTGCTGCGCGCCTTCGCCCAGGGCGGGTTTGCCGACCTGCACCAGGTGCACAAGTGGAACCTGGACTTCATCGCCAACTCGGCGCTGGCCGACAAGTACCACCAACTGGCCAACCGCATCGACGAAACCCTGGCATTCATGCGTGCCTGCGGCCTGGACAGCGCGCCGCAACTGCGCGAAACCAGCTTTTTCACTGCCCACGAAGCGCTGCTGCTCAACTATGAAGAAGCCTTCGTGCGCCAGGACAGCCTGACCGGCGACTACTACGACTGCTCGGCGCACATGCTGTGGATCGGCGACCGCACCCGCCAGCTCGACGGCGCCCACGTGGAGTTTTTGCGTGGGGTGCACAACCCGATCGGGGTCAAGGTTGGCCCCAGCATGAACCCCGAAGAGCTGATCCGCCTGATCGACACGCTGAACCCGGCCAACGACGCCGGGCGCCTGAACCTGATCGTGCGCATGGGCGCGAGCAAGGTTGGCGACCACCTGCCGGGGCTGATCCGCACCGTCGAGCGCGAGGGGCGCAAGGTGCTGTGGAGCTCCGACCCGATGCACGGCAACACCATCAAGGCCAGCAGCGGCTACAAGACCCGCGACTTTGCGCAAATCCTCGATGAGGTGAAGCAGTTCTTCCAGGTGCACCAGGCCGAGGGCAGCCATGCCGGCGGCATTCATATCGAGATGACCGGGCAGAACGTCACCGAATGCATCGGCGGCGCCCGGCCGATCACCGAAGATGCGTTGTCTGACCGGTATCACACCCATTGTGACCCGCGGATGAATGCCGATCAGTCGCTGGAGCTGGCGTTTTTGATTGCCGAGACGTTGAAGCAGGTACGGCGGTGAGGCTGGGGCGCATGCCTTGAGAGGCCAGGCGCCCCGGCCCACACTCACTTCCTCAGCGGATCATCCCAGAAATGCCGCTCGGCCTCTTGCTGGATATCCGCCCGACTCAACCCCAGGTCGTGCAAGGTTGCATCGCTGAGGCTGGCAAGCTCCTGGCGCTGGCGGTACAGCTGCAGCCAGCGCGCCGGGCGTTGCAGGGCCGCATGCCACAGGTGGTTCAGGGAAAAGGCAGGTTGCTGGATGCTGCTGACATGACCTTTCATCGTGAAGCCCTCCGTGTTGGATGGCCTCAGTCTCGCGCCGGGCTTAAGATCAATCCAACGAATGTTTCTGATGCCATGCATCTCGGAGATTGATGCAATGTCCCAGTACCAGAGCCTCGATGCGGACGTTTTGCGCACCTTCGTCGCCATTGCCGAGCAAGGCGGTTTCACCCGCGCCGGCGAAGTGGTCAACCGCACCCAGTCGGCGGTGAGCATGCAGATGAAGCGCCTGGAGGAGGACATCCTGCAGCGCCAGCTGTTTGAGCGCGACGGCCGCCAGGTACGCCTGACCGCCGAGGGCCAGGTGCTGCTGGGCTATGCCCGACGCATCCTCAAGCTGCATGGCGAGGTGTTCAACACCCTGCGCATGCCGCACATGGTCGGGCTGGTGCGCATTGGCACGCCCGACGACTATGCCATGCGTTTTCTGCCGACCATTTTGTCGAGCTTTGCCCAGGCCTACCCGTTGGTGCAGGTAGAGGTGCATTGCGATTCGTCCAAGCAACTGATGCTGCGCCAGGACCTGGACCTGACCATCGTCACCCGCGAGCCAGGTAACGAGGTTGGCCAACTGCTGCGCCAGGAGCGCCTGGTATGGGCCGCCGCCGAAGGTTTTTGCCCACAGGAACAGCGACCGATGCCGGTGGCGCTGTTCAACACCGACTGCTTCTGCCGGGCCTGGACCTGCAATGCCCTGGAAGCACAAGGTATCGACTACCGCATTGCCTATACCAGCCCCAGCCTGGCGGCGATCTTTGCCATTGTCACGGCAGGGTTGGCCGTGACGGCGCAGCTGCAAAGTCTGATTACCGGGAACATCCGCATACTGGGTGAACAGGACGGCCTGCCGCAGCTGCCGGTGGCCAATGTGATGCTGGTACGCAGTACGCAGAACCCTTCGCCAATTACCGACTGCATGGCCGGTTACATCATCGAAGGGTTCAAGTAATTACCGTGTGGGAGCGGCCTTGTGTCGCGATGGGCCGCAATGCGGCCCCAAATCTCACAACTCGAATCCCAGCATCACCGCACACACCACCAAAAACACACAGAACATCGCCCGCAATACCTTCTCCGGCAACGCATGGGCCAGCTTCACCCCCCAGCTGATGCTGAGCAAGCCCCCCACCGCCAACGGAATCCCCACGCCCCAGTCAACACTGTGGTGCACCCCATAGGTCACCAACGTCACCAAGGTACTCGGCGCAGCCAGCGCCAGCGAAAGCCCCTGCGCCACCACCTGGGTGGTACCGAAGACACTGGTCAGGATCGGCGTGGCCACCACCGCCCCGCCGACGCCGAACAAGCCGCCCATGGTGCCGGCAAAGCTGCCCAGCACGGCCAGCCATGGCCAGGCATGACGCAGCTCGGCACTGGGCGGCGACACTTTCATGAACATCCGCGCCACATTCCACACCGCCAAGGCCACCAGAAAGCCGACAAAGCCCAGGCGCATGGAGTGCGCATCCAGCCCCACGGCCCAGATCGACCCCAGCCAGGCGAACAGGAAACTGCACGCTGACAACGGCAAGGCATGACGCAATTCGATGCGGTTACGCTGGTGATAGCGCCATAACGCCAGCAGCACATTCGGCACCACCATCACCAACGCCGTACCCTGCGCCAACTGCTGGTCCAGGCCAAACAGCACACCCAGCGCGGGAATCGCGATCAGCCCGCCACCAATGCCGAACAAGCCCCCCATGGTGCCCAGGGCAGCGCCCAGCACGATATACAACAACCACTCGATCATCAGGGCCTCGTTCGCCTGTACAGATAATGCGAGCATCCTAACGGCTGGGTGCTGGCGGGGAAACGCACAGCAGCGCACAATGGCTGTGCGTTTTTCGCAAAACAAGGCAGCCATGAGCCCCGATACCCTCACCGACCAGTTGAGCCTGTTCCTCGATGTGCTGGAGACCGGCAGTTTTTCCGCCGCCGCCCGGCGCCATCCGCTGACCCCGTCCGCGGTGGCCCGACGCATCGATAACCTGGAAAATGCCGTCGGCAGCCGCCTGTTCACCCGTAGCACCCACGCGGTGCGCGCCACACCCGCCGGCAATGCCTTTGCCGAGCGGGCCAGGCGAATCATCGAGGAGCTGCGCCTGGCCCGGGCCGAGGCGGTATCGCTGAGCAACGCCCCTGAAGGCCTGATCCGCATCGACGCCCCCGCCGCGTTCGGCCGTCGCCACCTGGCCCCGGCCATCGCCGACTTCCTGGTGGCCTACCCAGGCCTGGACGTGCAACTGCGCCTGATCGACAGCTTCGTCGACCTGCATGGCAGCCACTTGGGCGAGGTCGACCTGGTGCTGCGCGCCGGCCCCTTGGCCGACACCCGGCTGGTCGCCACGCCACTGGCCTACATGGTGCGCATCGCCTGTGCCAGCCCGGCCTACCTGGCCAGCCGCGGTGTGCCCACATGCCCCAGCGAACTGCCCGGGCACGACGGCCTGGACTGGGACGGCCTGGCACCGCCGTTCGCCTGGCGCTTCAACGTGGCCGGGCAAAACCGCCTGTACCGCCCCGCGCGCATGCGCATGGCCGCCAACAATGCCGAAACCCTGCTGTTCGGCGCCCTCGCCGGCTTAGGTGTTGCCCACCTGCCCACTTGGCTGATCAGCGAATACCTGCTGCGGGGCGAGCTGGTGCCGCTGTTTTGCGACGGCGGCCTGCCCGAAGCCGAGACCAGCGGCATTTATGCGCTACGCCTGGAACATGAAACGAACTCTCGCAGCCGTTTGCTGCTCGAATTCCTCAAGAGCCGCTTCAGCCCGATTCCACCCTGGGACCTGGCCTTGCGCAGTGAACTGCGCGAGTAATGCGCGCACTAAAAACAAGCGTGCCAGAATTCCCCATTGATCAATTTCAAGGACCTGCATGAACGCCGACACCCAAGCCTCCTGTGACGAGCTGCTGCTGGACAACCAGGTCTGCTTCGCCCTGCACTCCACCTCGTTGCTGATGACCAAAGTCTACAAACCGCTGCTGCAGGCCCTGGGCCTGACCTACCCGCAGTACCTGGCCATGCTGGTGCTGTGGGAGCGCGACGACCTGACCGTGGGCGAAATCAGCCAGCACCTGCTGACCGACCCGGGGTCGCTCACCCCGCTGCTCAAGCGCCTGGAAAGCGAAGGCCTGCTGCAGCGTAACCGCAGCCGGGAAGACGAACGGGTGGTGATGGTGCAACTGACCGACAAGGGCCGCGCCCTGCAACAGCAAGCCAAAGCAGTGCCGCCGTGCATCCTCAAGGCCAGCGGGCGCAGCCTGGAGCAGTTGCAGCAACTGCAAGCCGACCTGCTGAACCTGCGCGAGAACCTGCAGAAAAACCTCTGACAGCTATGCTGTGCAATGGCCGTTCGGACGAGCGGTGACGATTTATCTTGCGCGCTAATTAATTGCGCGTTAACTTAAATCCCACACCAACCCGCGCCCTCCTTCAACCGGGAGCGCACAGCACATTAGCGAGGCTCAAGATGCAAAAGGTCACTCCGCTGTACATCGCAGAAGCTACCTCCACCGGTGGGCGCGACGGCAAATCCAAGTCCAGCGACGGCAAGCTGGTCGTCAGCCTGAGCACCCCCAAGGAACTGGGCGGCGCTGGCGGTGACGGCACCAATCCCGAGCAACTGTTCGCCGCCGGTTACTCGGCGTGCTTCATCGGCGCCCTCAAATTTGTAGCCGGGCAAGAGAAGAAAGCCCTGCCGGCCGATGCCTCGATCACCGCCAAGGTGGGCATTGGCCAGATCCCGGGCGGTTTCGGCCTGGACATCGACCTGCACATCAGCCTGCCGGGCCTGGCGCAGGCCGATGCCGAAGGGCTGGTGGAGAAGGCGCATCAGGTGTGCCCTTACTCCAATGCCACACGCGGGAACGTGGATGTGCGCCTGCACGTAACCGTCTAAGGCGGTAAATCTGACGGTTTGCGCGATTCCCTGTAGGAGCAGCCTTGTGCTGCGAAGGGGCCGGTAGGGCTAAAGATCATCTCGGCTGCAATGGCCTCTTCGCAGCATAAGGCTGCTCCTACAGGGTGCTGAGCTAGCCATGGGTCATGGTGCAAGACAGTTGCTCCCGTCAGAGCAAGCATCGAGAACTGGCGAAAACACAGGCACAAAAAAACCCGGCCGAGGCCGGGTTTTTTGTGCTCATTGCAAGAAGGATTACTTCTTGGAACGGCCCTTGTACACGCCACCTTCGCGAGTGTCGATGTCGATCCACTCGTCGATGTTGATGAAGTCGGCAACCTGCAGTTCGGTACCGTTCTTCAGTTTGGCAGGCTTCATGACCTTGCCCGAGGTGTCGCCGCGAGCAGCGTTCTCGGTGTAGACAACCTGACGGCTGATGGTGGTCGGCAGTTCAACCGATACCAGACGGCCTTCGAAGAACACGGCTTCGCAGATGTCTTCCATGCCTTCTTCGATGAACGGCAGAACGGCTTCGATGTCCTCGGCGTTCAGCTCGTACATGGTGTAGTCGGTGGTGTCCATGAAGGTGTACGAGTCACCGCTGATGAACGACAGGGTCGCTTCTTTGCGATCCAGGATCACGTCGTCCAGCTTGTCGTCCGCACCGTATACGGTTTCGGTCTTGTAGCCGGTCAGCAGGTTTTTCAGCTTGGTCTTCATGATCGCGCTGTTACGGCCCGACTTGGTGAACTCAGCTTTTTGAACCAGCCACGGGTCGTTGTCGATCCGCAGGACGGTACCGGGTTTCAGCTCTTTACCAGTTTTCATTACGAAGTATCCGAATCTGGATGGATTTATAAAAATCGAGGCCGCGTATCATAGCGAATTTCGGTAAAAGTGTACTAGCGCTGTGGCAAGGTCCAGCTGAGCGGCCTGTCGAACCGCCCACAGCCGGGCATGCTGTTGCAGTTCTGGCCAGTGCTGGCGGGCTGCCTGCCACGCCTGGCCCATGTCACGGTCCATGTTCCAGGCACGCCACAGGCCCAGCAGGGCGGCATCGGCTTCATCTGACAGGCCGCGTCGATAATGCGCCAGAAACGCTTCGAGCTTTTCCCAGTGGGCGTTCTCGTCCTGCACATAGATGTGCCACAGCATCGGCTGCCCGGCCCACTGCGCACGCAAGAACGAGTCCTCGCCGCGCACCGCGTTGAAGTCGCAACTCCACAACAGCCGGTCGAAGTCGTCCTGGCTGACGAAAGGCAGCACCTGCACGGTCAGCGCCCCGCGCTGGCGCACGCTGCCCACTGGCAGCGGCGCCTCGCCAAGCCACTGGCTCAGCCCCGCGACGATGCGCCCTTGGGGCACCAGCAGGTGGCACGGTTGCGCGCCTGTGGCCAGGGCATCGAGCCAACTGGCCAATTGCGGGTTTTCGTAGGCAAACAGCGAGAGCAGCAATGCCCCCTGCTCGGGCTCTACACCAAGCCCCTCCAGAAACGACTGGCGTGCCTCGGCCGATTGCTGGAACGCGTCGCGCCGCGCCAGCAGCGAGCCCTCGCGCAGCAGCCCGCCGGTTTTCTCGGTAAAGCCGGGGAAGAAAAACACCTTGCGCAGGCCGTTGGGCTGCGGCGAAGGCAAGCCATGGCAGCCCTCCACCCAGTCCTCGGCGCTGAGGTATTCAAGGTTCAGCCACAGCGGCGGCGTGGCGCGGGCACGCATTGCCTCTACGTAAGCCGCCGGCAACTGGCAGGCGAAGGCACCGATCACCACATCCGCCGGTGCCACCGGCAGCCAGGCCGCCGGCCACTGACGCACATCCACACCGTGCTGCCACTGCTGCGCAGCGTTGGCATCCGCCCCTGGGCACATGGGCGTGAATGCTTGCAGGTCGTCTACCCACAGGCGTACCGCCAAGCCATGCTCAGCCACCAGTTGCCGGGCCAGGCGCCAGGTCACACCGATATCGCCGTAGTTGTCGACGACACTGCAGAAAATGTCCCAGGTGGCTTTCATGCGCCCCTCCCGTTCTGGTGCAAAAACCGCGAATTCTGCGGATAAATTGTCGCCGACAAAAGCACCCGCACGGAAAAATGCCCAAGCGCATGCGACAATGCACCCGACCTACCCTGCCAGGAGGCTGCCATGGCCCGCCACCGTGAACTGAAAATCACCCTCAAGCCGCTGCCGTTGATTGTATGCGTTGCCTTTGGCCTGTGGCTGGGCGCCGTGGCCATTGCCGCGAGCCTGTGGCTGGCGCTGCAACTGTGGCCCCAACAGGTGCAGCCGCTGGCCCAGGCCGTGGCGCCCAGCGTTTACCGGCCTGCCGCCCCCTCGGCGCCAGCCCCGGCACAAGACGCCCAGGCCGAAATGTTCGAGCACTACAAGGACATGCTGCGCAAACAGGAACTGCAACAGGCCGCCGAGGCCGCCCAGGGCAACCCGCGCAACCTCAACAGCCCCAAATGCCAGTTCTGGATGCAGCAGAACCGTACCGCCCCCACCGACAAAAGCCAGGCCAATGTGCTGGAGTTCTGCTACTGACCATGGACAAGACCCGCCTGCTGGTGCAGATCGTCGCCACCCTCGAGCATGACCTCGACGTGCTGACCCGTGCGGCGCAAAGCGCCTACGAAACTGCCACCGCCGAAGAGAACATTGCCGAGAACAAGTACGACACCCTGGGCCTGGAAGCTTCGTACCTGGCCACCGGCCAGGCCCGCCGCAGCGCCGAAATCCGCCAGGCGCTGCTGATCTACCAGCAATTGCTGCTGCGCGACCATGACCCTGCGCGCGGGGTGCAGATCAGCAACCTGGTGACCCTGGAAGATGACGCTGGCGGGCAGCGCCGGTTGTTCCTCGGCCCTGAGGCGGCGGGGTTGAAGATTGGCGAGGGGGATGAATTGGTGACCGTGATCACCCCGCGCTCACCGCTGGGGCAGCAATTGATGGGCAAGCGGGTGGATGATGAGGTGAGCCTGGGGGCGCAGGCATTTTTCATTACCGGTATTGCCTGATCGGGCCCTATCGCCGGCAAGCCAGCTCCCACAGGATTACCACAGGCCTGAATACTTTGGGGTCCCTGTGGGAGCTGGCTTACCGGCGATAGGGCCACTACAGGCAATACACAGCTAACGGGTTTGCAAGGCATCGAACCGCCCCGCCAACCCCTGTTCGGCAAACTGCTCCACCACAAAATCGATAAAAGCCCGGGTTTTGCCCGGCATCAGCTTGTGCTCGGCAAAATACAGGCTGATATGCCCGTCATCCACGTACCAGTCCGGCAACACTCGCCGCAGCCGACCACCCTGCAAGTAAGGCACGGCAAACGGCAGGCTTACCAAGGCAATCCCCAGCCCCTGCTCGGCCACCGCGCAAGCCGCGTCCGAATCGCTCATGGTCATCGCCTGGCGCAGTTGCATCGGCTGTTGCACCTGCCAGCGGCTGGTCAACGGCCACGAGCGGACCCGCCCCGTCTGCGGTGAGCGGATCAGGATGCCATCGTGCCGCTGCAGCACCTGCGGGTCGTCGATCGGTGCGTGCCGCTCCAGGTAGGCCGGTGCTGCCACCAGCACCCGGTGGGCCGGGGTCAGCTTGCGCGCCACCACCCCCGGCGGCAGATCGAAACCACCGCCAATCGCTGCATCGAAGCCTTGGCCGATCAGGTCGACCTGGCGGTTGTCGAAATGCCAATCCGGGGTAATGGCCGGGTAGCGGCGCAAGAACTCGCCCAGCAAAGGCAGCACATACAAACGCCCGAACACCGTGCCCATGCTCACCCGCAACAGCCCGGCTGGCTGGCCTTCGGCGCTGGCCAGGTTGGCCACGGCGTACTGGATAGTGCGGAAGCTGTCGCCGACCTCGCCAAGAAAACGCTGCCCCGCCTCCGTCAGGGTCAGCTTGCGGGTACTACGCTGGAACAACCGCACGCCCAGGCGCGCCTCCAGCTGGGCCACATGCTTGCCCACGGCGGCGGGCGTAATGCTCAGGCGCCTGGCAGCCTCGGCAAAACTGCCAACTTCGGCACTGCGGATGAAGCATTCCAACGCGTTGAACGATTCCATGGCCATGATTAGCAACCAAAGGTTTACTCTGCTGATAGTGATTGCCATCTTATCAGCAGGTAATCAAGCGCCGATACTTTGCACATCCAAGGCATTTCGGCCTGGCTTCCAGCAGGAGATCAGCATGTCCAAGCAACTTTCACTCGAAGGCAAAGTGGCCCTGGTTCAGGGCGGTTCCCGCGGCATAGGCGCAGCCATCGTGCGGCGCCTGGCCCGCGAAGGTGCGCAGGTGGCCTTCACCTATGCCAGCTCCGCAGGCCCGGCAGAAGAACTGGCCCGCGAAATTACCGAAAACGGTGGCAAAGCCCTGGCCCTGCGGGCCGACAGCGCCGACGCAGCCGCCGTGCAACTGGCAGTGGATGACGCCGTGAAGGCCTTCGGCAGGCTGGATATCCTGGTCAACAACGCCGGTGTGCTGACGGTGGCACCGGTGACCGAATTCGACCTGGCCGACTTCGACCGCATGCTGGCGGTAAACGTGCGCAGCGTGTTTGTCGCCAGCCAGGCCGCAGCGCGCTACATGGGCCCGGGCGGACGCATCATCAATATCGGCAGTACCAACGCCGAGCGCATGCCCTTTGCCGGTGGAGCGCCTTACGCCATGAGCAAGTCGGCGCTGGTTGGCCTGACCCGTGGCATGGCGCGTGACCTGGGGCCACAGGGCATTACCGTGAACAACGTACAGCCGGGGCCGGTGGACACCGACATGAACCCCGCCAGCGGCGAGTTTGCCGAGAGCCTGATCCCGTTGATGGCGATTGGGCGGTATGGCGAGCCGGAAGAGATTGCCAGCTTTGTGGCGTACCTGGCGGGGCCAGAGGCGGGGTATATCACCGGGGCAAGTTTGACGATCGATGGTGGGTTTGCAGCTTGATTTGATGAGTTGCATGTTCTGGCCCCATCAGGAACACCACAGGCCTTGAACCTGTGGTGTTCCTGATGGGGCCAGAACAGGATGGTTGATTGAGAACTAAACATTGGTGTCATGCCTGATACTTCTTGATAATTCCCCCGCTTGACTACTGCCCGCCACGAGATCTCCATGAACGCCCCCACTCTCAGCCGCGCCATGATCCTGCTGATGGCCACTGCCACCGGCCTGGCCGTGGCCAGCAACTACTACGCCCAACCGCTGCTGCACAGCATCGCCCAGCAGTTCGGCCTGAGCACTGCCAGCGCCGGCAGTATCGTCATCGCCGCGCAGCTCAGCTATGGCGCCGGCCTGTTGCTGCTGGCGCCACTGGGTGACCTGTTCGAGCAGCGCCGGCTGATCACCGTGATGACCGCCATTGCTACCCTGGGCCTGGTGATCAGTGCCTGTGCGCCGAGCCTGCCTTGGCTGCTCCTCGGCACGGCGCTGACCGGGTTGTTCTCCGTGGTGGCGCAGATCCTCGTGCCCATGGCTGCGGCCCTCAGCGAGCCGCATCAGCGTGGGCGCGCAGTCGGCACGCTGATGAGCGGCCTGCTGCTGGGCATCCTGCTGGCACGTACCGCTGCCGGCTTCATGGCCGAGCTGGGCGGCTGGCGCAGCATCTACGTGCTCGCCGCTGTGCTGATGGCGATCACCGCCGTGGCGCTGTACCGCAACCTGCCGCAGCACCACAGCCATGCCGGGCTGAAGTACCCGGCGCTGATAGGCTCGGTGTTCCGGCTGTTTATTGAAGAACCGGTGCTGCGCCTGCGCTCGCTGCTCGGCCTGCTGGCGTTCAGCCTGTTCGCCCTGTTCTGGACGCCCCTGGCGTTTCTGCTGACCAAGGGCCCGTACCATTATTCGGATGCGGCGATCGGCCTGTTCGGCCTGGCCGGTGCGGCCGGTGCGCTGTCGGCCAACTGGGCCGGGCGCCTGGCCGACCGCGGCAAGGGCGCGCTGGGTACTACCGTGGGCCTGGTGGTGTTGCTGCTGTCGTGGGTGCCGCTGGGCTTTGCCGAGCACTCGTTGCTGGCCCTGCTGCTGGGTGTGCTGTTGCTCGACCTGGCGGTGCAACTGGTGCACGTGAGCAACCAGAACGCGGTGATCGCCCTGCGCCCCGAGGCACGCACGCGGCTGAACGCCGGGTACATCACCTGCTACTTCATTGGCGGGGCGCTGGGGTCGTTGCTGGGCACGCAATTGTTCCAGCACCAGGGCTGGATGGGCATTGTGGTGGCGGGCTTGGTGATTGGCGGGCTGGCGTTGCTGGTGTGGCTTGTATCTGCCCGCAAAACCACCGTGTAACCCCAGTGGGCGACAATGCACCGCACTACCCTCCGTCGCATGGTCGTTGACTTGCCTGGCCGGGCAGCGCTCATTAGGCGCTGGTCAATGCCCTTTCCCGACAGGACGACGTTATGACAAGACTCACGGTGCAATCCGGCGATTTCTTGCAAGGTGAAGGCGAGTATCGCAATGGATCGCTCACACTCAAGACCCCGCGTAGCCCTTCCCCGGGTGAGCGGATTTCCCTGTCCCGCATCAGCGACCTCAGGCTGGCCAGCCTCGAAACCAACCGCAGCCTGGGCAGCGCCCTGGGCTGGGGCGTCGCCGGGGCCCTGGTGGCCGGGCCGGTGGGGCTGCTTGCCGGGCTGTGGCTAGGCGGCAAGGAGCAAGAAGCCACCTTCCTGGCCACCTTCAAGGATGGGCGCAAGCTCATGGCCATTACCGACGGCAAGACCTGGTCGAAGATCGATGACAGCTGGCGCCAGCACAAGCGCCCCGCCAACCAGGGCTGAATATCGCGGGGCCTGGATCGTTTTATGCTGAAGGCGGCTGCTAAGATGCCGCCTTTTTCATGGCCTGTGCCCATCCAGGAGCCCCGCATGCCCCCGTGTCACCCCCGCCTGCCCCTGAGCCTGCTCAGCCTGGGCCTGGCCCTGCATTGCCCCCATGTGCTCGCCGAAGACAGCGTGGTGCTGGCCCCACTGCAGGTGTCCGACACCTATGCCAATGACGGCTACCAGGCTCGCCAGGCAGCGGTGGGCAGCTTCCAGCCCGCGCCCTTGCTTGATACCCCGGCCGCCATCAGCGTGTTCAGCCAGCAACTGCTGGAAGACCGCCAGGTGCGCAAGCTCAGCGAAGTGCTGCAAAGCGATGCCTCGGTTGGCGAAAGCTACGCCCCCATCGGCTACTACGAAAACTTCAACGTCCGAGGCTTCGAGCTGAATGCCGCCAGCAGCTACCGCATCAACGGCCAGACCATCGCCGGCGAGCAGAACGTGGCTTTGGAGAACAAGCAGCAGGTGGAGCTGCTAAAGGGCTTGTCGGGGCTGCAAAGCGGTGTGTCGGAGCCGGGCGGCCTGATCAACTACGTAACCAAGCGCGCGGAGGATGTGCGCAGCGTGACGGTGTCGACCAACGAACAAGGCGAACGCTACCTGGCCACCGACCTGGGTGGCTGGTTTGGCAGCGAAAAACAGTTCGGCCTGCGGGCCAACCTCGCCCATGAAGACATCCGCTCCTACGTCGACCACGCAGATGGCAAACGCGACTTCGCTTCGCTGGCATTCGACTGGCAGATCAGCCCGGATGCCACCCTGCAGCTGGATGCCGAATACCAGCACCGCGAGCAGCGCTCGGTGCCGGGTTATCAACTGCTGGGTGGCACCGAAGTGCCCCACGGCATCGACCCGGACGACCGCCTGGCTTACCAGGATTGGGCAAAGCCCGTGCAAAACGACTCGCTGAACCTGGGCGGGCGCTTCGAGTACCGCTTCAACGAGGCCTGGACCGGCACCTTGAGTGCCTCGCGCAGCAAGGTGGTGATCGACGATTACAGCGCCTTTGCCTGGGGTTCGAGCGAGGGCGCGTTCTTTGGCAGCAATGGCGACTACGACATCTACGACTTCCGCAGCCCCGACGACACCCGCCGCACCGATGAAGCACAGGCCATGCTCAACGGGCACTTCGATGCGCTGGGCGTGGGGCATGAACTGACCATGGGCACCAGTGCGCAGCGACGCACGCTGGATCAGCGCCCGTACTACAACGAGTGGCTTGGCACCGGCAACATCTACACCGGGGCCCCTGCCTTCGAGCCGTCCGACAAACCCGTCGGCGCCAGCGAACGCCGACTGGACAGCCGTCAGTACGGCTTGTTCGTCAGCGACCGCATCAGCTTCAACGACCAGTGGCAGACCGTGCTGGGCGCCCGTGAAGTGCGCCTGGATGAAAAGACCTGGGACGAGAACGGTGTTGCCGGGCGCCATACCCGCCAATACGAGTTACTGCCCAATGCTGCACTTATCTACAAGCCGCAGCCAGACACCACGCTATACGCCAGCTACGCCAAGGGCCTGTCTGCCGGCGGCACGGCACCCTGGTTTGCCAGCAACGCCGCCGAAATCCTCGCGCCCACGACTTCGCACCAACTGGAACTTGGCCTCAAGCACGACTGGCAAGGCGTGAGCTTCAGCGCCGCGCTGTTCCAGATCCGCCAGGCCTACCAGTACGCACGCCCGGACGGTGCTGGCAACTTCACCTACGTACAGCAGGGCCAGCAGAAAAACACCGGCCTGGAGCTGGGCGCCAGCGGCTGGGTGAGCCAGAACCTGCAAGTGCAGGCCAGCGCCGCAGCCATTCGTGCGCGGATGAAAAACAGCGGTACCGATGCCTATGAAGGCCATCAGGCAATCAATGTGCCCAAGTTCCGGGCAGCACTGCACGCGCAATACTCGCTGCCGGTACCGGGCTTGGCACTGTTGGGCGGGGCGCGTTACAGCGCCAGCAAGTATGCGAGCCAGGCGGGCAATGTGGAGGTTGGCGGGTATACCGTGTTCGATGTAGGGAGCCGGTACCGTACGCGCATTGGCGGGTATGACACGGTGCTGCGCCTGACCGTGGATAACGTGTTCGACAAGCGTTACTGGCGCGATGTGGGGGACTACCTGGGAGATAACTATCTGTTCCAGGGCGCGCCACGCACGGCTCGGCTGTCGGCCTCCGTCAGCTTCTAGGTTTGTTGGGGCTGCTTTGCAGCCCATTCGCAGCACGAGGCTGCTCCTACAAGGGACTGCGCCAGTTGCAGGGCTCGCGCCCTCCTGTAGGAGCAGCCTTGCGCTGCGAATGGGCCGCAAAGCGGCCCCAATGGCCCTGAAAACAAAAAGCCCCCGTGCTTTTCAGCGCGGGGGCTCTTCGTAGAATGTGGCGGTGAAGAAGGGATTTGAACCCTTGATACGATTTCTCGTATACACACTTTCCAGGCGTGCTCCTTCGACCACTCGGACACTTCACCGTTTCTCTTCAAGCCTTGCGGCCCGTCGAGGTGCGCTAATTTAGTGAAAGACATTCCCTTTGGCAAGCACTTTTTTCAAATTTTTCATGTATTTGCATTTGGACCGCGGTGAACACTGACCGACCAGTCAGCCTTGCTGCTTTACCTGGCCTCTGGCGCTGGGTAACGTCGTCGCCACGCCAACAAAAGGACTCTGCCATGAGCGAGCTGATTACCTACCACGCCGAAGACGGCATCGCCACCCTGACCCTGAACAACGGCAAGGTCAACGCCATCTCGCCAGACGTCATCACCGCCTTCAACGCCGCGCTCGACCGCGCGATCGAAGACCGTGCAGTGGTGATCATCACCGGGCAGCCAGGCATCCTGTCGGGTGGTTACGACCTCAAGGTGATGACCAGCGGCCCGAAAGAGGCCATCAGCCTGGTCACTGCCGGCTCCACCCTCGCCCGCCGCCTGCTGTCGCACCCGTTCCCGGTGGTGGTTGCCTGCCCGGGCAATGCCGTGGCGAAGGGTGCCTTCCTGCTGCTATCGGCCGATTACCGCATTGGCGTCGAAGGCCCGTACAAGGTGTGCCTGAACGAAGTGCAGATCGGCATGACCATGCACCATGCCGGTATCGAACTGGCCCGCGACCGCCTGCGCCGCTCAGCTTTCCACCGGTCGGTGATCAACGCCGAGGTGTTCGACCCGCACGCGGCGGTTGATGCCGGCTTCCTCGACAAGGTGGTGCCGGCTGAGCAACTGCAAGAAGCGGCACTGACGGCGGCGCGTGAATTGAAGAAGCTGAACATGCTGGCGCACAAGAACACCAAGCTGAAAGTGCGCAAAGGCCTGCTGGAGGCGCTGGACAAGGCGATCGAGCTGGACCAGCACCATATGGGCTGATAATCGACTCACCCCTGCGCTCACGCTCCTACAGGGAAAGTGGGCGCAGCACCTGAATTTGCCCGAACCAGTGCACACCCGTACACTCCGGCGACCGTCTGGTGTGAGTCGTACCATGCTTTATTCCTTGCGCATGCTTCTGCTGGCGCTGCATTTCCTTGTGGTTGGCGTCGTGGGCCTGGTCATTGGCCTGTGCCGCCCTTTCAACCCCGACAACAGCCGGGTATTCGCCCACCTCTACAGCCGGCCGGCCACCTGGCTGATGCGCATCAAGGTCAAGGCCGAAGTCGGCCCGCTGTGGGACCAGCCACCCGGTTGCGTAATCATCGCCAACCACCAATCCAACTACGACCTGTTCGTGGTGGGCCAGGCGGTGCCACGACGCACCGTGGCCATCGGCAAGAAGAGCCTGGGCTGGGTGCCGCTGTTCGGCCAGCTGTTCTGGCTGGGCGGCAACGTGCTGATCGACCGCAAGAACAGCTACCAGGCCCGCAAGGCGCTGCAGGAAACCACCCGTGTGCTGCAGGATGACACCTCGATCTGGGTATTCCCCGAAGGCACGCGTAACCCTGGCGAACACTTGCTGCCCTTCAAGAAAGGCGCGTTCCACATGGCCATCGAGGCAGGTGTGCCGATTGTGCCGGTGTGCGTCAGCCGCTACGCCACGCGCATGAACCTGAACAGCTGGCGCCAGCGCACGGTGGTGGTGCGCTCGCTGCCGCCCATTGCCACCACCGGCATGACTCAAAAGGACATTCCGGCGCTGATCGAGCAGTGCCGGGTGCAGATGCAGCAATGCATCGACCGCATGGAACACGAGCTGGCCTGAAGCGGGTTGCTCTTGGGCCGGCTACGGCCCAAGCTGTACCCCGTGTTCAACCGGAATAAGCGGGCAACCATGGGTCGAGTCGTGGCATCGGCGGTGTACAGCGCCGGCAGAAAGGTCACCAACATCAGCATCGACGAAGGCAGCGAGTGGGCGCGCAAGCCGGGGCACTTTGTGTGGATCGGCCTGGAAGAGCCCAATGCCGAGGAGCTGGCCAACCTGCAATGCCAGTTCAACCTGCACGAACTGGCCATCGAAGACGCCCTGGAAAAGCACAGCCGGCCCAAACTGGAAACTTTCGGCGACGCGCTGTTCATCGTCACCTATTCGCCAGTGCGCCACGAAGGCAAGCTGGAGTTCATCGAAACCCATATCTTTGCCGGCAACGGCTACATAATCACCTGCCGAAATGGCCACTCCAAGTCCTACGCCCTGGTGCGCCAGCGCTGCGAGGCCCGGCCGCTGCTGCTGGAGCACGGTGAAGACTTTGTGCTGTACGCCCTGCTCGACTTCGTCACCGAGAACTACCAGCCGGTCAGCGAGGCCATCCATGGCGAGATCGAAGAGCTGGAACAAAGCGTGCTCGGCGGTTCCTTGCAGGAAGACGACATCCGCCGCCTGCACAGCCTGCGTCGCGACATCCTGCGCCTGCGCCGCTATGTGGCGCCGATGGTGGAAGTGAGCGAGGAGTTGCAGCGCCTGAGCTTCCCGTTTATCGACAAGAACATGCGCCCGTACTTTCGTGATGTGCAGATCCACGTGACGCGGCAGATGGAAGACCTGGCCGGCATCCGTGACATCGCCAGCCAGACCATCGAGATCGGCATGCTGCTGGAGTCGTCACGGCAGAGCATCGTGCAGCGCAAGTTCGCGGCCTGGGCGGCGATCCTGGCGTTCCCTACGGCGATTGCCGGGATTTACGGGATGAACTTTCAGAACATGCCGGAGCTGGGGTGGCACTATGGGTATTTCGGGGTACTGGGGGTGATCGTGCTGGGGTGTACGGGGTTGTTTGCCAGCTTCAAGAAGTCTGGCTGGCTCTGAGATTGCCGGGGCCGTTTTGCGACCCATCGCGACAAGGCCGCTCCCACAAGGTATCACGATCAATCTGTAGGAGCGGCCTTGTGCCGCGATGGGCTGCGCCGCAGCCCCCGGTCATCACGCTGCGTTATCTTTACTCGCCGGCTGCTGGATAAAGCGCATCATCCACTCCCCAACCAGGTCGCCCTGGTGCTCGCTGGCCAGGCTGGCCACGGCCTTGTGGTACACCTCATCCCCCAAATACTCCTGGCGGGCATCCAGCAGCGCGCGGGAGTAGTCGTGCACGAACTCCGGGTGGCCCTGGAAGCACAGCACCTGGTCACGAATGTGATACGCCGCATTCGGGCAGAAATCGCTTGAAGCAATGACCGTGGCGCCTTCCGGCAATTCGGTGACCTGGTCCTGGTGGCTGATCAGCAAGGTCAGCTCCGACACCTCCGGGTCCATCCACGGCGCATGGGCCGCCAGCGAGTAGCGATGGATGCCCACGCCCCAGCCCTTCTCTGCCCGCTCGGCCTTGCCGCCCAGGGTCAATGCCAGCAACTGATGACCAAAACACACACCCAGTAGCTTCTCGCCACGCTCGTACAGCTTCAGCAAGTAGGCCTTGAGTGTCTGGATCCAGGCATCGGTACCGAACGAATCGGCCTTGCTGCCCGTCACAAGGTAGGCATCAAACACTTCATTGTCGGCGGGGTAGTCGCCGTGCATCACGTTGTAGACACGAAATTCGGCGGCGATCGGCTGACGCGAGAAGAGCTGCTCGAACATCCTGCCGTAGCCCTGGTACTGCGCCGTCAACTCCGGTCGCAGGACATCGGTTTCAAGGATGCAGATGCGTAACGACATAGGGGTAGTCCTGAACGACATGGGTGGGAATCTGCTGTAGAGACTGACGCGAAAGGCACGTACAAGCAAGTAGGCTGCACTGACGAACGGTCACATTTCGTCGGTACGTGCCTGGCAGTTGCGCCACTGTCTAGCCAGAGCATGCCAGCCAGATGGCACATGGCCTCATAGCGAATGGAAATCAACGGACCAGACAATTAGAACAAAGGGTTCTCAAACATGGATCACACACCCCCTACTGTTGGTTGTATATCCACTTTCAAGAGGCAGGCAGTTCTGGCACCACGCGGTGCCACTGTGATCGACCCGAAGCGCGACAAGGAAGCCAACGGGTATTCAGGAATAACAACAAGAAGGCGGTCCGCCATGTTCAGACAATCAAAAATTCGCCAAGCTGGGCTCATTCTGTTTGCCACGACTTTGCTGTTGATCTTGCCGAACCTGACACGTTTGTTCGGCTGACAGCGGCGGTGGCGCCAACAGGCAGCGCACAGGTAACCTGCCGGCCTTGATGGTCGGAGATTGCCCATGCGCCACTGCCTTGCCCTGTTTGCGTTGTTCCTGAGCCTGCCGCTGTCGGCGGCGCAACTGCACCTTGAACTGGGCACCAGCGCGCGCGAGTGGAGCAGCGCCGAGTTGCTCGGCCACCCACAGGCCCAGGATATCAGCGTCGATCAGGATGTTTCCTACAAACGCCCCATGCACTATAGGGCGGTGCCGTTGGCCACGCTGCTTGTAGGCGTGAGCCCAAGCGATCACCTGCAAGCCGTGGCACTGGATGGCTTTGCCGCCGAGATGCCCGCCGCACCGCTGCTGCAGCAAGGGCCGGCACGGGCCTGGCTAGCCGTGGAAGACCCCGACAAACCGTGGCCGGCACTGAGCAAGGGCAAACCCAGCGCGGGGCCGTTCTATCTCGTGTGGACTGAACCCCGGGCCAGCGGCATCCGCCCGGAGCAGTGGCCATTCCAGATTTCTACCCTGCGTAAACTGGCGGGTGTTGAGACGCGGTTCCCGGCATTGCTCCCCGACCCGAAGTTGCCAGCTGACAGCTCCGTGCGCCAGGGCTTTGCCTTGTTCCAGCAGAACTGCATGGCGTGCCACCGCCTGAACGGCGCCGGGGATGCGCAGATGGGGCCGGATTTGAATATGCCGCACAACCCGACCGAGTATTTTCAACCAGGTTATTTGCGCAAGTTGATTCGCGACCCGCAAAGCCTGCGGCAGTGGCCACAGGCAAAGATGCCGGGGTTTACTGAAAGTGTACTGAGTGAACAGGAACTGGATGCGTTGCTGGCCTATCTGGGGCATATGGCCGGGCGCAAACCGTAAGCGCAGCGTGTGCTTTTTCGCGGGCTTGCCCGCTCCCACAGGATCACCACAGGGCTAAACATTGTGAGATATCTCTGGGAGCCCCGCGAAAAAGGCAACGGATACCTTCAGGCAGTCTGCCGTTCGTGCTTGACGCCCCACCCTTCCACCTCCCCCCCATAAGGTGTCACCAGTTGCTCAAAGGTCTCTTCAAAGTCGCCAATACCGCCATAGGTGGCGTACATGACCTTGCTCAGTTCCAGGTGCCAGGCACCGTCGCCCAGCTCTTTCACCTGGGCATTGAGCGATTCGCCACGAAACTGCCCGGCGGCACGGCGTGCCCCTGCTTCGTCGGGGAATACGGCATAGAACTCGATGGGGTGGATCTGGGTGAAGTCGAAACCGCCTGCTTTCATCTGGCGCAGGACGTTGGTGCTGATATCGTCGTTCTGGCTGCTCATGAATCGTCCTCCTGAATAAAGCAATGGATAGACTTTCCGTGCACTACGCACCTGCCGGCAATCAATGGCCGAACAGTCCGAGCTGATGCAAGACGCGAATTGAAACGGCGCCAACCCGCAGAATAGGCGGGCACCTTTCATCATCGTAGCGCCTGAACAGGCGCCACGCAAACGTGTGGGTCAAGGCGCTTCGTGGATGCTGGTGATGGTCACCCCACTATGCTCCTTGAGCCAGCGGGCAGTCGGGGAAATGGTGCGGTCCTGGAAGTCGTTGAGGTCCAGCTCGTCCATCACCGGGAACAGCTGCGAACGGATGGCCCTTGCAGCTTCCTCTTCGCTGGGACGATGCTCAGCCCGCAGCATCATGGTGGACGGTTCGCCTTTTTGATCGGCAAAAGTGACTTCCCACTCTTTCATTGAACAAGTCCTCCCAATCCAGAGACACCAAGGTGTGATGCCTGATCAACTGACCTTGAGGCTGGGAGAATGTTCAGTCTGTTGGTGCCTCATCGCGCGGCAAGCCCGCTTCCACAAGGTAATCCACCGGCCTAAAGCACGGTGCAGCACCTGTGGGAGCGGGCGAGCCCGCGAATGGCCCCTTTTGCAGCCTTACTTCGGTGTGCCGTGTACCACACCGGCCGTGTTATCCAGCAGGCTCTTGGTCGCCGTCTGGATATACGCTTCCAGCTTTTTCAGCATTTCCGGCTGGTCCGGGCTTTCGATCAGTTCGGCCTTGAACTCGCTGCCCAACTGATAGCGGTACATGCGCGGTGTCATGTCCTTGGACTCGATCAGGATGCGGTCGCCTTGCACCAGGCCGACGATCTGCTCGCTGCCCGACGGCTTGATCATGCCCACGCCCTGGTCGCCCTCAGGCAGGTTGAGCAGGTCGCGGCCCCAGCACTGGTGGCGGGCCTGGCCACCCAGGCGGCCCATGATGGTCGGCACAATGTCGACCTGGGTACCCACGGTGTGGTTCACCGCACCAAACTTCTCCTGAATGCCCGGGGCAATCAGCAGCAGCGGCACGTTGAAACGGCCCAGGTCCAGTTCGGTGACTTGCTGGTGGTTGCCAAAGCCATGGTCGCCGACGATGACGAACAGGGTTTCCTTGAAGTAAGGCTCTTTACGCGCCTTCTCGAAGAACTGGCCCAGCGCCCAGTCCGAATAACGCATGGCAGTGAGGTGCTCGTCCAGGCGGCCTTGCCCGGTGACCTTCTCGACCGGCAGGTCTTTGGGCAGCGCGTACGGGGTGTGGTTGGACAGGGTCTGCAGCAGCGCATAGATCGGCTTCTTGCCGTCGTGCTTGGCCAGTTCCTCGTTGCCGCGGTCGAACATGTCCTGGTCGGACACGCCCCAGGTCGGGTCGGAGAACACCGGGTTGACGAAGTCGTTACGGCCGATGAAGGTGGTCATGCCCTGGTTGCCGAAGAACCCGGACTGGTTATCCCAGGCAAAATCGCCGTTGTAGACGTACACGTCGTCGTAATCACGGGCGCTGAGCAGTGCCGGCAAGCCAGACAGCTTGTGGCCACCTTCCGGGGTCTGCATCAGGTATTCGAAGCCTGGCAGGTTGGGGAAGCAGGCCATGGTGGCGAACATGCCCTGGTGGGTATGGGTGCCGTTGGAGAAGAAGCGGTCGAACAGCAGGCCTTCTTTGGCCAGCTTGTCGAAGTACGGGGTGATGTTGTTGGGGCTGCCCAGCGCGCCCACCGAGTGGCCGGCGAAGCTTTCCATCAGGATCACCACCACGTTCTTGATCGGCAGGGTGCGCTCGGCCGGCGGCACGAAGTCGCGGCGGATGGCAGCCTCGTCGGCATCGACCAGGGTGTCGTGGGGGGTCAGCAGCTGTTCGCGCACGCTTTGCGTGGCCACGTTCTGCTCCAGCACCGGCTTCCAGATATTGGCGCGGTCTTCGCCAAAGCGGCTCTTGGCAGCGTCGATCAGGGTCAGGGTGCCGTTCAGGCCCAGCTGGTTGACGAAGTTGGAGTCGGTGGTGAACGCATCACCCCAGCGCATTGGCGGGCCTTGACGCAGGGTGCCACGGGCAGCGACCACGGCCACCAGCAGAATCACCATGAACACCGCCACGCGTTTGTACCACGGGGCAACGCGGTGCAGGCCATCGCCACGGGTGGCGCGGTCGATCCCTTTGAACAGCAGGCTCAGCAGCCAGGTGCCGAATGCCCAGGCCAGCAGGTAGCGCACCACCGGGAAACCGTACCAGAGCATGCTCATGACGGTTTTAGGGTCTTCCTTGATGTACTGGAACACCAGGCCGTTGAGGCGCTGGTGGAACTCGCGGTAGAAGTCCATTTCCATCAGGCCAAGGAACATCACCACGCTCGAGGTGAGGGTCAGCCAGAAGCGAAACACGCCCCGCCGGGCCATGGCCCAGGGGCTGAGGATGGCCAGCAGCAGCGGGATGCTGAGGTACACCACCACCCGCAGGTCGAAGCGCAAGCCGTTGAGGAAGCCTTCGGCGACAGTCGAATAAGGGGTATCGCCGATCATGTCGCTGTTGTAGACCAGCAGCGCCAGGCGCACCAGGCTGAGCATCAGCATGATCACCAGGCCGCTGAGCAGCGTGTAGGCCAAATGGGATTTCAGGGTCGGCGAAAACGACGTTCGCGCGCCCTGTTGCTTCAAGGCGTCCGTGTTAGCCATGAATGGGAAGGTCCTAGGATTGCGGTTTGCGAAGAGGCGCTGGTGCTAGACCAACGCAGCATTGTGCGGGTGCGGATTCTGTTTAAACCAATGTGAAAATTTTGTCACGGCCCCATTACCGCTTATACCTGTTACACCGGCCGCTTCCACAATGAGCACCTCACAGGGTTCAGATGCGCACATTCCCCCGCGGCCCGGCAATCGCCCAGATCACCAGCCCCACCACCGGCAGCAGTGCGATCAACAAGATCCACAACACCTTGATACCCACCTCGCGGCCACTCTTGATCACATTGAGGATGGCCCAGATATCCAGCGCCAGAATGATCAGCCCGACCAGGCTGTTGAATGTAGACCCCATGCTTAAACTCCTTGCCCAGAGGCTTTGCTGCACAGCATAGCCAGCTATCGCACCAATAGAAGGGAATCCTTGGCCGTTGGCGCAGGTCCCTGAGTAGACTGACTGCAATAATTGATTCGAGGTTCGCATGCCCCCCGCACACAGCCAAAGCGCCGCCCCATCGTCACTGCTGCACGCCTGGCGCCAGCAGGTAGCCAACACCCCCTGGCTCAGTGCCGGCCTGGGCCTGAGCCTGCTGGCTGTGGTCGCACTGCTGGCGGCCAGTTTCTGGAACGCGGTGAACGGCGACCATGCCGATAACCTGCACCTGGCCGTGCTGGGTGGGTTGTCCGGCTTTGGCGCCACCGCGCTGGGTGCGGTGCTGGCAGTGGTGCTGCGCGACGTCAGCGCCCGCAACCAGGATGTGATGCTTGGTTTTGCCGCCGGCATGATGCTGGCCGCCAGTTCGTTTTCGCTGATTCTGCCGGGCCTGGACGCCGCCCGCGAGATCACCGGCAACGGCCCCGCTGCGGCCTTTACCGTGGTGCTGGGCATGGGCCTGGGCGTGCTGCTGATGCTGGGCCTGGACCGTTTCACCCCGCATGAGCACGAAAGCACCGGCCCGTGCGGCCCTGAGGCGGAGCGCATCAGCCGGGTGTGGTTGTTCGTGCTGGCGATCACCCTGCACAATCTGCCCGAAGGCATGGCCATTGGCGTGAGCTTCGCCAATGGCGACATGAACATCGGGCTGCCACTGACCAGCGCCATCGCCATTCAGGACATCCCTGAGGGGCTGGCCGTCGCGCTGGCCCTGCGCGCCACCGGGCTGTCGAACATGAAAGCGGCACTGGTTGCGATAGGGTCCGGGCTGATGGAGCCGCTGGGGGCGGTGATCGGGCTGGGGATTTCGACCGGCTTTGCCCTCGCCTACCCGATCAGCATGGGGCTGGCGGCGGGAGCGATGATCTTTGTGGTAAGCCACGAGGTGATCCCCGAAACCCACCGTAACGGGCACCAGACGGCGGCGACCCTGGGTTTGATGGGTGGGTTTGCGGTGATGATGTTTCTGGATACCGCGCTGGGCTGAGGTTTTGAGGTTGCCAGTGCCGGCCTCTTCGCGGGCTTGCCCGCGAAGAAACAAACGATGAAATCAAACGTGTACAGCGACTTTCAGGGCTTCCAGGGCCGGCTCGACCTTGATGCCCAGCTCGGCACCCAGCTCTAGCACCCGCGCCAGGTCGTTCTGGCCCACCATCACCACCTGCAGCTCGTCATCCAGCAGCTGGCTGAAGTTCAACAGCACATAACCACCGGCTTCTTTGTTCAACGCGCCCATCTGTACCTGGATGCGGTTGAGCGCGGTGAGTGGCTCGGTGCGGGCCAGCTGCTTGGGCTTGAGGGTAAACGGCACGCTGTTGTCGAACGAGTCGCTGATCTGCTGGAACAGGTCCTGGTAGCTGTCGGCCTGGAACACCACCGTGTCCGGCAGGCTGCCCAGCACCACCCATTCGCCCAGGGGGATGGGGAAGCTGTCGTCGTAGTTGATGTCCGGGTTGGCTGCCAAGAAAGCGGCCGGGTCGGCGTAGGCCTGGGCGGCCTCGTCGGCGATGCGCTCGATGTCGGCCTCACGCATGCAGCCGGCGCCAATGAGGCTGATGAATTCGAGCAACTGAGTTTTCATGAAAGGGGGCCTGCGACGGGTGAAAAGTCGCCAAGGATAGCCGCAAATGCCCCCTTGCGGTTAGCCGGCCAGCGTTTGCAAGCGTGCAGCAGCGTCCACCGCACCCATGGTTTGCGCCGCCATCAGCGCGGTGGCGCCGCGGGCATCCTGGCGCGCCGGGTCGGCGCCTTGGGCCAACAGGTATTCAAGGATTTCGCTGCGGTTGAACATGGCCGCCAGCATCAACGCGGTACGCCCGTCCTGCGCAGCGGCGTCCACCGGCACGCCGTGCTCCAGCAGCAGGCGGATCATCGCCAGGTCCCCCTTGAATGCAGCACCGGCAATGGGCAACTGGCCGTTGTCGTTGGCAATCAGCGGGTCGGCGCCCTGCGCCAGCAGCACCCGCACTGCGTCGTGGTGGCCGTGGTAGCTGGCCAGCATCAGCAAGGTGTCGCCCTTGTGGTTGCGCAGGTTGGCCGGCAGGCCACTGGCAAGCAAGCGCCCAAGCATTTCGGCATCGCCCTGGCGGGCACGTTCGAATACCTGCTCTGCGAATGCAGCGGTTTCGTCATCGGTCATGGTGGCGGGCGCGGTTTGGCTGGACATCGGGAACCTCCTGGCATAAATGATTGCCCAAGTCTTTGTCAGGCACGCCATTGCGGTCAAAGGTTCAGATTCTATAGGGCCGATAGGTAAAGCCGGATCCGTGCAAAATGCACTGTGCAAAATGCACGACCATGCAACCTGCACGGCGCCGCCTCTGAAAACAACCCATAAGTACCTGTATTTACTGGGTTTTTCTTACAATCAAGTTCTGGCACGGTCGCTGCAACCATCAACTCATGTCTGCCACATAACAGCCAGGAGTTGATATGGACCTCATCCAGCAAAAGTTCGTCTCGGTATTTTCGGCCTATCAAGTGAACACCCAGGCGCGTCCTGATGGCGGGGTGTTGCTTACGCTGCGCGCGACGGATGGCAAGGTGACCCGCCGGGTGTTGACCTATGGGCAACTGCACAGCGCCGAACAGTTGTCCTGGGCAATCAGCGCCATCCGCCGTGACTTGGCTGAACAGGCCAGTGAATTGCCGGTGATTGGCATGCTGCAAAGCCAGCAACGGTTTGCCCTGCCGACCTACCGCTGAGTTTTGTGTTGCCTGATCTGGCCTCTTCGCAGCACAAGGCTGCTCCTACAAGTGAACGCGACCGCCGACCGGACGCGATCCCCTGTAGCAGCAGCCTTGTGCTGCGAAGAGGACGGCAAGGTCGTCAGAATTGGTCAATCCCCAGAAACGCCCGCGCAGTCGCATCCCCGGTAAACTGCGCCTGCACGCCTTGCTTGCTGCCATACAGACGCAGCGCCAGGCAAAACGGCGTATCGCCCAGCTCTACCCAGCGACGCGTGCCCGCTGGTATCACTAGCTGGTCACCCTTCTCGCACAGTACCGAGTACACCCAGTCGCCCAACCGCAGGCCAACCTGAGCACGTCCACTGACCACGGCAAACACCTCTTCGGCGCCATGCACATGCTCATCGCGTACATCGGCCTGCACCGGGGCTTCACCGTCACGGTTCAACAACACGTAGGCCTTGCTGCCGTGTGCCGTCATCAACTGGTCCAGATGCTCACGGCATACGTCCAGCACCTCGTCTTGTGCTGTGCCGGGCCGCACCCGCAGGCCATGCTCGCGGTGGGTAAAACGCACGCCCTGTTCAGCCAGGGTGGCGGCGATGTCCTCGTGGTGGGTCAGCACCTTGTTCGGCAGTTCCGGGCTGGCGGGGTGGAAAACGCTGAGAATGCTCATCAGGGGCGGGTCCTGGTCGGTTGCGAACAAAGGGCAATGATAACGGCTGCAGCCAGGGCTGCGGCACTGGCCATACCAAAGGTGAAGGTGGGGCCCAGCAGTTTCCAGCTGTAGCCCGAATACAATGCCCCCAGCGCGCCGCCGGTGCCCGACAGCGCCGCGTACAATGCCTGGCCTTGGCCCTGCTGGCGGGCGCCGAAACTGGCTTGCACGAACGCGATGCTGGCAGCGTGGAAGCAGCCGAAGGTGGCCGCGTGCAGCAGCTGGGCGAAGATCAGCACGGCCGGTTCATGGGCCAGATTGCCCAGCAACAACCAGCGCAGCGCCGCCAGCAGGAAGCTGACCAGCAATACGCGTTGCACACTGAAGCGCGCGAACAGCCGGCTCATGACCATGAACATCAGCACCTCGGCCACCACCCCCAGCGCCCACAGCAGGCCGATGGCACTGCGGCTGTAGCCCAGGTGCTCCAGGTGCAGGGTAAGGAAGGTGTAGTACGGCCCGTGGCTGAGTTGCATCAGCGCCACACAGGCGTAGAACGCGATCACCCCCGGGGCACGCAGCTGCTGCACAAAACCACCCGCCCCGCTGCGCTCGCCCTGCTCCACCGGCTGGGCATTGGGCACCCACAGGCTGGCGGCGACAATGCCGGCCATGATCGTGACCAGGGCCACCGGGTAGATGTCCAGGCTCAGCCATTCGAACAGGCGGCCCAGGCCAACCACCGTCAGGATGAAGCCGATCGAGCCCCACAGGCGCACCTGGCTGTAGCGCGCTGTTTGCCCGTGCAGGTGGGCCAGGGTAATGACCTCGAACTGCGGCAGCACGGCATGCCAGAAGAACGCGTGCAGGGCCATCACCAGCGCCAGCCAGGCGTAGCTTTTGCCGAAGAAGATCAGGGCGAAGGTGGCCAGGGTAGACAACGCGCCCAGGCGCACGATCAGCAAGCGCTGGCCGGTACGGTCGCCCAGCCAGCCCCACAGGTTGGGGGCGATGCAGCGCATCAGCATGGGGATGGCCACCAGCTCGCCGATGCGCGCCGGGGAGAAGCCCAGGTGGTCGAAGTACAGCGCCAGGAAGGGGGCGGTGGAACCTAGCAGGGCGAAGTAAAAGAGGTAGAAGCTGGACAGGCGCCAGTAGGGGATGGGTTGCATGGATTTACCGTCTGAACCGGCACCCACCTGTAGAAGCAGCCTTGTGCTGCGAAAGGGCCGGTGTCGCCATAGAGATGTGTGCTTGCTGCACCGGCCCTTTCGCAGCACAAGGCTGCTCCTGCAAAGAGCGGGCCGGCGCAAGCAACACGGTCAGAGCTGGCCCAGCACCGGGGTGGTTACCTTCACATCGGCATTCTGCGCGCGGTGGCGCAGCAGGTGGTCCATCAGCGCGATGGCCATCATCGCCTCGGCGATCGGCGTGGCGCGGATGCCCACGCACGGGTCGTGGCGGCCTTTGGTGATGACGTCCACCGGGTTGCCGTCGACGTCGATCGAGCGGCCCGGGGTGGTGATGCTGGAGGTCGGTTTCAGCGCCAGGTGGGCAACGATTGGCTGGCCCGAAGAAATGCCGCCCAGGATGCCGCCGGCGTTGTTGCTGAGGAAGCCTTCCGGGGTGAGCTCGTCACGGTGCTCGGTGCCGCGTTGGGCCACGCTGGCGAAGCCGGCGCCGATTTCCACGCCCTTGACCGCGTTGATGCTCATCAGCGCGTGGGCCAGTTCTGCGTCCAGGCGGTCGAAGATCGGTTCGCCCAGGCCCGGCATCACGCCCTCGGCCACCACGGTGATCTTGGCACCCACCGAGTCCTGGTCACGGCGCAGTTGGTCCATGTACGCCTCCAGCTCCGGCACCTTGTCCGGGTCGGGGCTGAAGAAGGCGTTCTGCTCCACCGATTCCCAGGTCTTGAACGGGATTTCGATAGGGCCCAACTGGCTCATGTAGCCACGAACGGTGATGCCCTGGGTGGCCAGGTACTTCTTGGCGATGGCACCGGCGGCCACGCGCATGGCGGTTTCGCGGGCCGAGCTGCGGCCACCGCCGCGGTAGTCGCGGATGCCGTACTTGTGGTGGTAGGTGTAGTCGGCGTGGGCCGGACGGAACAGGTCCTTGATGGCCGAGTAGTCCTTGGACTTCTGGTCGGTGTTGCGGATCAGCAGGCCAATCGAGCAGCCGGTGGTGCGGCCTTCGAACACGCCGGAAAGGATTTCCACCTCATCGGCTTCCTGGCGCTGGGTGGTGTGCCGGCTGGTGCCGGGCTTGCGCCGGTCGAGGTCGTGCTGCAGGTCGGCCAGGGAAATTTCCAGGCCCGGTGGGCATCCATCGACAATGGCGACCAACGCCGGGCCATGGCTTTCGCCAGCGGTGGTGACAGTGAACAGCTTGCCGTAGGTATTACCGGACATGGACGCTCCGCGAGTTCTGCCTGAAATGGACGAAAGCGGCAGTATACAGATGGATTGGTTGTCTGTACTGGCCCTATCGCCGGCAGGCCAGCTCCCAGAGGTAATCTACAAGGCCTGGGCCTGTGGTAGACCTGTAGGAGCTGGCTTGCCGGCGATGGGGCCGATCCTGCAACACACCACCCTAGAACCTTCCCGCAAACACTGTGTCAAACCTTCATCTTTCCATGTAGTACCGCATGATGTCGCGCCTCGTCGCCTTGCTCTTCCTGCTGTGCACCGGCCTGGCCCAGGCCGCCGCCCCTACTGTGCTGCAACGCCCGATCGACCTGGACACTGGCCAAGGCGTGCTGCACGGCAGCCTGCTGCTGCCGCAACAGGCCACCCCGCCGCCGGTGGTGCTGATCATCGCTGGCTCCGGCCCCACAGACCGCGACGGCAACAACCCGGCGTCGGGCCGCATCGACAACCTCAAGCGGCTGGCGCTGCTGCTGGCCAACGAGCATATCGCCAGCGTGCGCTACGACAAACGTGGGGTGGCTGCCAGCCAGCCGGCCACGCCCGATGAGCGCGACCTCAGCGTGGAGCGCTACGTGGCCGATGTGATCGCCTGGAGCCACAAACTCAAGGCCGACCCGCGCTTCGGCCCGCTGATCCTGGTCGGCCATAGCGAAGGCGCGCTGATCGCCAGCCTGGCCGCCGAGCAGGCCGGCGCCAGCGCAGTGATCACCTTGGCCGGCAGCGGCAGGCCGCTGGCCGACGTACTGCGCGAGCAACTGGCCCAGCGCCTGCCCCCGGCGCAACTGGCCGGTGGCAGCGCCCTGCTCGACCGCCTGCAGGCCGGGCAAACCAGCCTGGAAGTGCCCGCGCCACTGCGCCAGGTGTTCCGCCCCAGCGTGCAGCCGTACCTGATCTCGCTGTTCCAGCAGAACCCGGCGGCAGCCTTCGCCCGCCTGCCCATGCCCGCATTGATCGTGCAGGGGCGCAACGACGTGCAGGTGGACGTCACCGACGCCGAACGGCTGAAGGCGGCCAAGCCGGATGCGCAGCTTGTGCTGATCGACGGCATGAACCACATGCTGCGCATCAGCCCCAGGGGCATGAGCCAGCAGCGCGACAGCTACCTCAACCCCGAGCTGCCGCTGGCGCGCGAGCTGGGGGAGCGAATTGTGACGTTCATCCAGCATTTGCCTTCGGCGTGAGGTAAGGGCTCAGGTCCGTGGCAAGCCTGCCGATACAGCAGGCATAGCCGAGGACAAGCCTGATGACCACCGCCCCCGCCGCCGTAGAGCCGGCCGATGAACCCCAGGAAAGCCCTGCCCTGCCTTGGGCCGAGCTGGCCGCCGAACACTTCCAGCTGCTGCGCCTGGCCGCTCTGCCCACCGACCGCAGCACCGGCGCACGGCCGCTGCGCTTTGTGCAGTTCGGTTATGCCGAGCGCCACGACAAGGCCCACAGCCTGCTGCGCATGGAAATCCAGTTGCCTGGGCAAAAGGTGCACAAAGAGCAAAACCGCCTGGATATCCGCGTCGACCATGCCGAGCGACTGGTGCGCATTGGCAGTGAACATGGCCTGCAACTGGAGCCGGTGAACCGTGGCATCGGCCGCTTCATGCTGGCCCAGGCCGCACAGTGGCTGCAGCGCAAATGGCCGCACTACCGGGTGGAAGGCATGGCGCTGCCGAACAAGGATTCCCTCAACGAGGACTCGCGCCTGCGCCGTGACCACTGCTTGCGCGGGGTGGGTATCGAGGTGGAGTACGAGGACGGTCAGCACCTGAAGGGCCGTACCGTGGACATGACCGTCGGCCAGCTGAAGGCCGCCTGGAGCAACGAGCGCCTGCAGCGGGTGGACATTCTGGATGCTGCCAACCTGCTGCAGCAGGCGGACCAGCAGTTGCAGGAAAAGGAAGGGCAACTGCGCGAGCGCGATGAACGGGTGGCCAAGTACCACCGCGAAGACAGCGGCCTGCGCTTTACCATTACCTGCCTGGTGGCGTTTGCGGTGTTTCAGGCGGGGTTGTTGATCTGGATAGCCACCCGCTGATATCGCGTGAGCGGGTGGATATTGGGGCCGCTTTGCGGCCCCAAATAGCCTAAACGCGGGCCTTGAACAACTCCTGATGCTGGCGGCACTGCTCCGCGGTGAGCATGAACACCCCATGCCCGCCACGCTCGAACTCCAGCCAGGCAAAGTCCACCTCGGGGTACAACGCCTCGACATGGATCTGGCTGTTGCCCACTTCAACAATCAGCAAGCCCTTGTCGGTCAGGTGGTCTGCAGCTTCCGCCAGCATGCGCCGCACCAGGTCCAGGCCGTCGTTGCCGCAGGCCAGGCCCAGTTCTGGCTCGTGGTGGTACTCGGCCGGCATGTCGTCGAAGTCTTCGGCATCGACATACGGCGGGTTGGACAGGATCAGGTCGAAACGCTGCCCCGGCAAACCGCCAAAGCCATCGCCCTGCACGGTGTACACACGGCCGTCCAGGCCATGGCGCTCGATATTCTGGTTGGCCACTTCAAGGGCCTCGAACGACAGGTCGGCCAGCACCACCTCGGCCTCGGGGAACACGTCGGCCGCGACGATACCGATGCAGCCCGAACCCGTGCACAGGTCGAGAATGCGCGCGGGCTCGCTCGCCAGCCACGGCTCGAAGCGTTTTTCGATCAGTTGGCCAATGGGCGAGCGCGGCACCAGCACACGTTCGTCGACGATGAACGACATGCCGCAGAACCAGGCTTCGCCCAACAGATAGGCGGCTGGCACCCGCTCTTCGATACGGCGCTTGAGCAAATGCTGCAGGCGTACCCGCTCGTCGTCCTCGAGCATGCAGTCCAGGTAGCTGTCGGCCACCTCCCATGGCAGGTGCACTGCGCCCAGCACCAGCAGGCGGGCCTCGTCCCAGGCGTTGTCGGCACCGTGGCCGAAGAACAGGTCGTGCTCGTGGAAGCGGCTGACCGCCCAGCGGATGTAGTCGCGCAGCGTGCGCAGACGGGATGTGATCACGGGGTACTCCTATTTCAGACCGGACAAAAGTCTAACAGCCCCACCCGCACATTTGTTCGTTTGCAGCGCCCAAAGGCTAGCCACAGGCCAGTAACCATGCCGCTTGCGTTGTCAACCATTCCCATTGGCGTCAAGGCAGGGGACAATAGGTATACAAAAGCCCTTCCAAGGAGCCCTTGATGTCCGTTCCAACCACGATGTTCCGCCTCACTGGCCGCGACTACCCGCCGGCCAAGCTGAGCCACGCCAGCCTGATCATCATCGATGCGCAAAAGGAGTACCTCAGTGGGCCCCTGCAGCTGTCGGGCATGGACGAGGCCGTGGCCAACATCGCCAGGTTGCTCGACGCCGCCCGTAAGAGCGGCCGTCCGATCATCCATGTTCGCCACCTGGGCACAGTCGGTGGCCGCTTCGATCCACAGGGGCCTGCCGGCCAGTTCATTCCGGGGCTGGAGCCGCTGGAAGGTGAAATCGTCATTGAAAAGCGCATGCCCAACGCATTCAAGAACACCCAACTGCACGAAACGCTGCAGGCGCTTGGCCATCTCGACCTGATTGTTTGCGGCTTCATGAGCCATTCCAGCGTCAGCACCACCGTTCGCCGCGCCAAGGACTATGGTTACCGGTGCACCCTGGTGGAAGACGCCTCGGCAACCCGCGACCTGGCCTTCAAGGATGGTGTCATCCCGGCGGCGCAGATTCACCAGTGCGAAATGGCCGTCATGGCCGACAACTTCGCTTGCGTGGCCCCCACCGCCAGCCTGATCTGAGCGGCAGGGCTTGACCGCCCGGCAGCCGGGCGGAACCCGATGGGCGGCGGCAGGTCGAATTCCGGATATCCACAGAGGAGAGCGGAATGAAGCTTAAAGGCAGTTTCGACGCCAAGCGCCTGCGCACGCGCCAGCCGCGTAACTGGGGCGCCCGCCTGGCGGCCGGCCTGTCGGCGCTGCTGGCGACCCTGGGCGTGCTGCTGGCCATGGCCGGCGTCGCAGGCCTGCTGGGCAACTACCCTGCCCTGCAAGAACTCAATGCCAACAAGCCATTGTCCAGCATCCTCACCGGGGCTGGCTTGTTGCTGCTGTGGCTGGGCGTGCGCTTCTGGCGGCGCAGCCGCATTCGCTTGCGTCGCGGGCGGGAATTGAACCTGTCGCCGCATCTGATGAAAAAGCACGACTGATGATTTTATGTCGCCTGTGCGGGCCTCTTCGCGGGTGAACCCGCGAAGAGGCCCGCACAGGCTGCACTTGGCCCCACAGTCGCGTAAACTACGCCGCCCACGTGGAGGCATCATGCAAGACGACGATTTTTCCCTGTTCAAGGCCGAAGTGCGTGGCGTAAAGCAAATTCGCCACGACCGCGCCGAAGTCGGCAAGCCCAAGGCCGACCGCCAGAAGCTGGCCGGGCTGCGCCACGCTGCAACCGTGCGCAGTGACAAGGCCCTGGTCATCGACGGCATGTCCGACCAGTTCGTCATCGATGTTGGCGCCGAAGACGAGCTTATGTGGCGCCGCGACGGCGTGCAGGAAGGCCAGCTGCGCAAGCTTAAGCTGGGCCAGATCCCGTTCGAGGGCAGCCTCGACCTGCACGGCATGACCGTGGAAAAGGCCCGCGAAACCCTGTGGGACTTCATAGCCGAAGCCACCAAGCTGGAAGTGCGCTGCGTACGGGTTACCCACGGCAAGGCGGCACGCCTGGACGGCAAGCGCCCGATGATCAAGAGCCACGTCAACACCTGGCTGCGCCAGCACCCGCAAGTGCTCGGTTTTGCCTCGTGCAGCGCCCGCCACGGCGGCACTGGCGCGGTGTATGTGATGCTCAAGCGAACCATGCTCGAAGGCCGCGACGAGTAACGCCGCGCTTGCAGCGCCGCCCTCACCGCCGTAACCTTCGTTTTTGCGATTTTTTCCCACAGGTAGATCCATGTCCCTGGAACAGAACTACACCGAGATCCTCAGCCAGATTGGCGAGGACGTCTCCCGTGAGGGCCTGCTCGACACGCCCAAGCGGGCTGCAAAGGCGATGAAGTACCTTTGCCGCGGTTATGAGCAAACACTGGAAGAAGTCACCAACAACGCTTTGTTCAGCTCTGACAACAGCGAAATGGTGCTGGTCCGGGACATCGAGCTGTATTCGATGTGCGAACACCACATGCTGCCGTTCATCGGCAAGGCACACGTGGCCTACCTGCCCAAGGGCAAGGTACTGGGCCTGTCGAAGGTAGCGCGCATCGTCGACATGTATGCCCGTCGCCTGCAGATCCAGGAAAACCTCAGCCGCCAGATCGCCGAAGCCGTGCAGCAGGTCACCGGTGCCGCCGGTGTAGCCGTGGTCGTCGAGGCCAAGCACATGTGCATGATGATGCGCGGTGTCGAGAAGCAGAACTCGACCATGATCACCTCGGTGATGCTGGGTGAGTTCCGCGATAACGCCGCCACCCGCAGCGAGTTCCTCAGCCTGATCAAGTGATTGGCTGCTGACCCCAAGCCGACCCCGCCGGGTCGGCTTTTGCATTTCAGGAGTTGCCCATGATCGTCAAAGCCCTGCGGGTTGGCCTCGGCCAGCTCATCGTGTTCGCTGACTGGATCAGCCGCCCGGCCAAGCGCAAGCGCGACGCCGCTGCCCAGGCCCGCGTCGAGCAAGCGGCCAAGGGCCTGGAGCTGTACCAGTTCCATGCCTGCCCGTTCTGCGTCAAGACCCGCCGTACCCTGCACCGGCTGAACGTGCCGGTGGCGCTGCGCGATGCCAAGAACGACCCGGTGCACCGCCAGGCCCTGCAGGAAGGTGGCGGCCGGGTGAAAGTGCCGTGCCTGCGCATTGAAGAAGCCGGCAAGGTGACCTGGATGTATGAGTCCAAAGCCATCATTGCCTACCTGGATGAGCGGTTCGCGTCGGCCTGACAGATTCTAGTCATCCTGTGCCGGCGATAGGGCCGGTCCAGGATGAAGATCAGCCCACCATCGGCACATGCCGCGGGTGGCTGCTGACACGCTCCAGCCAGCCCCGGACCGCCGGGTAATCGGCCAGGTCGAACCCGCCCTGCTGCGCCACATGGGTGTAGGCATACAAGGCCACATCGGCAATCGAATACTGCTCACCCACCAGGTAAGGCGTCATCTGCAGCTGTCGCTCCATCACCCTCAGTGCCTTGTAGCCGCCCTTGTGCAGCTTGCGGTACTCATCTAACCGCTCATCCGGCAGCCCCAGGTAAAACTGGATAAAGCGCGCCACGGCAATGTACGGCTCATGGCTGTACTGCTCGAAGAACTGCCACTGCAACACCTGCGTGCGCAGGCGCGGTTCGCTGGGCAGGAACTCGCTGCCATCGGCCAGGAAGTTGAGAATGGCATTGGACTCCCACAGGTAGCTGCCGTCCTCCAGCTCCAGCACGGGCACCTTGCCGTTGGGGTTCATCGCCAGAAACTCGGGCGTTTCGGTCTCGCCCTTGAGGATGTCCACCGGGTGCCATTCATACGGCCGGCCCAGCAGGCTCAACATCAGCTTGACCTTGTAGCAGTTGCCCGACTGGTAGTCGCCATAGACCTTGTACATCGCCCCTCTCCCCTGTCGCCGTATCTGTATCGCCCTTGTAGGAGCAGCCTTGCGCTGCGAAGAGGCCGTTTCAGCCCATGCATTTGCTGCGCCTGTAAGGGCCTCTTCGCAGCACAAGGCTGCTCCTACAAAAGGCAGGTGCCAAACCGTGCAGTTTTTTAATTGCGCCCAATAGTTGGCGACTGTACGGCTAAAAGCAATGGCCGCTGTATGGCAAGGATCAATCTTGCTCGCTGTAGTCTGAAAAAACTGCTTACACCTTTACAAGGACTTTGTTCATGACCGATGCCACTTCCGCACGCCTGCGGCCCCTGGCAGATACCTCCCCGTCGGCGGTGGTCGCCGGCTTCATCGCCATGCTCACCGGCTATACCAGTTCGCTGGTGCTGATGTTCCAGGCTGGCCAGGCGGCCGGGCTGACCACCGCGCAGATTTCGTCATGGATCTGGGCGCTGTCGATCGGCATGGCGGTGTGCAGCATCGGCCTGTCGCTGCGCTACCGCACCCCCATCACCATCGCCTGGTCTACCCCCGGCGCCGCGTTGCTGATCACAAGTCTGGGCGGAGTGAGCTACGGCGAGGCCATTGGTGCCTACATCACCTGTGCCGTGCTGGTGCTCATCTGCGGCCTCACTGGCAGCTTCGAGCGCCTGGTCAAGCGTATCCCGGCCTCGCTGGCCTCGGCGTTGCTGGCGGGCATCCTGTTCAAGATCGGCAGCGAAATCTTCGTTGCGGCGCAGCATCGCACATTGCTGGTGCTGGGCATGTTCTTCAGCTACCTGTTGGTCAAGCGGTTGTCGCCGCGTTACTGCGTGCTGGCGGCGCTGCTGGTGGGCACGGCACTGTCCGGCGCCCTGGGCCTGCTGGACTTCAGCGGGTTCCACCTGGAAGTGGCCAAGCCGGTGTGGACCACTCCGAGCTTCTCGCTGGCGGCCACCATCAGCATTGGCATTCCGCTGTTCGTCGTGGCCATGACCTCCCAGAACATGCCCGGCGTGGCCGTGCTGCGCGCCGACGGCTACCAGGTGCCAGCCTCGCCGCTGATTTCGGCCACCGGCTTTGCCTCCCTGCTGCTGGCGCCATTCGGCTCGCACGGGGTCAACCTGGCGGCGATCAGCGCGGCGATCTGCACCGGGCCGCACGCCCATGAAGACCCGAGCAAACGCTATACCGCCGCGGTGTGGTGCGGGATTTTCTACGGCATTGCCGGGGTATTCGGCGCGACGCTGGCGGCGCTGTTTGCAGCGTTGCCGAAAGAGCTGGTGCTGTCGATTGCCGCACTGGCACTGTTCGGCTCGATCATGAACGGGCTGACCGTGGCCATGAGCGAAGCGCGCGAGCGGGAGGCGGCAGTGATTACCTTCATGGTCACCGCCTCGGGGCTTACATTGTTCTCGATTGGCTCGGCGTTCTGGGGGATTGTGGCGGGGGTGCTGGCCTTGATGATCCTCAACCCGCGCAAGGCCTGAGGTTTATTGGTGCCTGTGCGGGCCTCTTCGCAGCACAAGGCTGCTCCTACAAGGGCACCACAGCCCTCAGGCCCAATGATATTCCTGTAGGAGCAGCCTTGTGCTGCGAAGAGGCCCGCACAGGCAACAGATATTCCGGGTCAGGCTCACAACCTGAAATGCCCCACCATCCCCTTCAAATCGGTGCCCAACTGCGCCAGTTGCACACTCGACCGGGCATTGTCCTGCATCGCCAGCGCCGCCTGGTCCGCACTGCCACGAATCTGCGTGACACTGCGGCTGATCTCTTCCGCCACCGAGCTCTGCTGCTCGGCTGCCGCGGCAATCTGCTGGTTCATCTGCTGAATCAATGAAACCGCAGCAGCAATGCTGCCCAGCGCGCTTTCCGTCTGCAGCGCATCAGCCACTGCCAGGCGAACCAGTTCAGTGCTGCCACGAATCTGCGCCACCGACTGCTGGGCGTTACCGCGCAGGCTGGCAACCAGTACCTCGATCTGCTCGGTAGACTGCCGGGTACGCCGCGCCAACGCACGCACCTCATCGGCCACCACGGCAAAACCACGGCCTTGCTCGCCAGCGCGGGCAGCCTCGATGGCGGCGTTCAGCGCCAGCAGGTTGGTCTGCTCGGCCACACTCTTGATCACCTCCAGCACGTCGCCGATGGTATGGATTTCGGCACTGAGGCTGTCGATGCCGGCGCTGGCGGTTTCTGCCGCCGCCGCCAACTGCTCGATGCGCTGCATGCTCTGGCGCACCACCTGTTGCCCCGACTCAACCTTGTCGTCCGCCGCCTGGGCCGCCTGCGCCGCTTCCTCGGCATTGCGCGCCACATCGTGCACGGTGGCAGTCATCTGCTGCATGGCAGTGGCCACCTGCTCGGTTTCCTCCTTCTGGCTGCCCACCTCGCGATTGGTCTGCTCCGTCACTGCCGACAACGCCTGAGCGCTACCCGCCAGCTGTTCGATGCCTTGCTGCAAGCCGCTGACAATGCCTGAAAGGCCCGCGGCCATCTGCTGCATGGCCTGCATCAGCTGCCCCACCTCGTCACGACGCGGTGCCTGGGCGTCAAAACCCAGCTCGCCAGCGGCAATGCGCTGGGCGCGGGCGATCACATGCTTGAGCGGGCCGACCACCGCGCGGGTGATCAGCCAGGCGGCCAGCACACCCACCAGCAGTGCCAGGCCGGTGGCCAGGGCAATGGCCACGGCATTGCGTTGCAGCTCACCCTGCAGCGCCTGCTCCTGCCCCAGGTAAGCCTGGTCGACCCTCCCGGTGACTTGCTCGGCACTGGCCTGCAACTGGGCTTTCAGCCCTTGCTCGCGGGCCAGCTGGTCGGTGTATTCGTTGAGTTTTTCCGAGAAGCTGCCGATATGCCCGGCCACCTCGCCCAGCACGCTCTGGTAGCCGGCATCACTGACCGCACCCTGCAACTGGCCAACCAGGCTGGCGGCTTCCACGGTCTGGGCAATGCGCTCCTGGCTTACGCCCTCTTCGCCCTTGCGGCTTTTTTCCAGGCGCACCCGCGCTTCGTCCATGGCCTGCAACATCAGCCGCGACACCTGCGCCACTTGCGCAGCCTGCTCAAGAAACTCGCCCCCCTGCTGACCTTGGGACTGCTTGAGTGTGTATACGCCGTCGTCGGCCAGGCCGGCCTGCAGCACATCAAGGTTATTGGCGACGCTGGACACCGACCAGCTGGCCATGTCCAGCGCCAGCTCCTTGGCCTGCACCGCCGCCACATAAGCTTCGAACGCCTGGCCGTAGGCAGCCAGATCGGTTTCGGCCGCCACCAGCGCCGGCAGGCCTCGGGCGCGCTCGGCCAAGCCCTGCAAGCCGCTGCGCAAGGCCTCGGCCTGCTGGATGTCGGAGCGCAGGGCAAACGCCTGCTCATGCTGACGCAAACGCAGCAGGTCGGTATTGAACTGTGCCAGCTGGCGCAAACTGTCGAAGCGCTGGCCCACGCTGTGCAGCGCGGCGATGCCGATGGCCGCCACCGCCAGGGTCAGCACCAGCACCAAGGCAAAGCCCAGGCCGAGTTTGCGGGCCATGCCCAGGTTGGCCAGCACACTGTGCTTGCTCGCGCCCATCGCCGATTCCCCTTCTGCGTGCGAGGTTATCCCGAAGGCCAAGGGTGGCAACGTTGCCTGCCGATGAACAAGGGCTTGGCGTCAGGATAGTGTCAAATAGCTATGAGCGTGTCGTTTTCAGCTTGGCAGAGGTCGCCCTGCATGCTGGAGGAAGGCCTGGGCACGGGAATCCTGCCCATAGGCGACATTGATGCGCAGCCAGCTGCTGGGCGTGCCTTGGTAATCGAACGCGCTGCCCGGGGTAAGCAGCACCGCATGCTCCCGCGCCACCTGCTCAAGGCTGGCGAAGTCCCGGCCGGGCACGCGCGCCCAGACGAACATGCCGCCACAAGGCTCACAAAATACCTGCCAACCCGCCTGCTCCAACTGGCCCAGCAGCTTGGCCATGTGCTGGCCAAGGCGTACGCGCAGGCGTTGAACACTCTTGCGGTAGCTGCCATTGGCGAGCATCTGGCCCACCACCTGCTCGGCAAAGCGTGACGTGCCGATACCGCTGACCATCTTCAGCTCGGCCAGACGCGCCAGCAACGCAGGGTCGGCGACCAGGTAGCCGACCCGCAACGAACTGCTGAGGGTTTTCGAAAAGCTGGCCATGTAGATCACCCGTTGCTCGCTGTCGAGGGTGGCCAGGCGTGTAGCCGGGCCCTCCTGGAAGTCGGCGTAGATATCATCCTCGACAATGCGCAGATCATGTTCACGGGCCAGTTCGAGCAGGCGGTAGGCGACTTTGGGTGTCAGGCTGGTGCCGGTAGGGTTCTGGTAAAGGCTGTTGATGAACAGGCAGCGCGGCTTGTGCGTGGCCAGCAGGGTTTCGACGGCCGCCAGGTCCGGGCCCTCTGCGGTACGCGGTACCGGCAGCATATGCACCTGGTGCTGACGCAGCAGGTTGTACAGGTTGTAGTAACCAGGGTTTTCCACCAATACCGTGTCGCCTGGACGCAGCAGGGTACGCACCAGCAGGTCTAGACCGTGACTGGCGCCGTGGGTGGTGAGGATGTGCTCGGGGCCGGCAGCGATGCCCAGCTGCGCCAGGCGCTTGTGCAATTGCTGACGCAGGCTGGCCAGGCCCAGGGGTGGGCAGTAGTCGAACAGGTCCTGCGGGGCGCCGCGGCTTACCTGCCGCACCACCTGGGCCAGCTCGGTTGCAGCGCGCCAATTGCTGGGCAGCCAGCCGCAGCCCAGTTTCAGCAACTCGTCATGGCCCTCGCGAAACTGCCGCCAGTTGCCGTCGCCAGACTCACCCCAGGGTTGCGTATCGTCAATCGGGGGCCCGGGCTTGCGCTCGGCGACAAAAAAACCGGTGCCGTGGCGGGCCTCCAGCCAGCCGCTGGCGACCAGGCGGTCGTAGGCCTCGATCACACAGGACGCGCTGACCGCCTGGCTGCGGGCCAGCGCGCGGATCGATGGCAGACGTGCGCCGGGGCGCAGGCGTTGCTGGACGATCCAGCCTTGGAGGTGGTCGGTGAGTTGCTGCACCAACGGGGTGGGGCCGGTGCGATCGAGGGAGAAGTGCATGGGTAAGTGTTCGCAGATTTTGAGCGAACAGTTAAGCATAAATGGAGTGACGGTGTGTCTGGCAGGTGGAATAGGCTGGCATCAGAGTGAGCAGGCCCGGCCCTTTCGCGGGTGAACCCGCGAAAGGGCCGGTACAGCCACTAGAGAAACCAGGACCCCTACCCATGCCCTCCGCCCCGGCCCGCTTGGCCTTCGCCCTCTGCCTGATCACCCTGGCCGTCAACCTGCAGGCCCCGCTGTACATCACCTACGCCGACCTTTCCGGCCAGGGTGCCGCTGCCACTGCGGTGGCGTTCTCCGGCTATGTGCTGGGCGTACTGCCCGTGCTGCTGGCCCTGGGCGGCCTGGCCGACCGGGTCGGGCGCCGGCCACTGATTGTGGCGGCACTTGCCCTGTCGATGATCGCCACCGTGCTGATGCTGCTGGCCCCCAGCCTGCAGACCCTGGGCCTAGCCCGGCTGTTCCTGGGCCTGGGCACCGGGCTGGCTTCGGCCACGGCCACCGCTTACATGGGCGAGCTGATGGGCGGTGAGCACACCACCCGCGCGGCCAACTGGGTCACCGCCAGCACCTCGCTGGGCTTTGGCCTGGGTGCGGCGCTGACCAGTGTGTTCCTGCTAAGCGGCCCAAGCCTCACCCCCGGCAGCTTCCACCTGCAACTGCTGTTGGCAGCCTTGGCCATCCTGCTGGTATGGCGCCTGCCCGACCCCCGCCCGGCACAACACAACCCCATGCTGCGCCTACCCTGCTACCCGCGTGGCAGCGTGGCCTATGGCCTGGCCATTTTGCTGGCATGGGCCTGCGTGGGCCTGGTGATCGCCTTGCTGCCAAGCATCCTGCGCCAGCATGGCCTTAGTGACTGGTCAGGGTTTTCGACTTTCTGCGTGATCAGCTGCGGGCTGTTGTTCCAGCCGATGGCCCGGCGCCTGAGCAGCCGCACGGCCACACTGCTGGGGCTACTGATACTGCCCTGCAGCTATGCCGTGCTGGCTTGGGGCGCGGACAGCGGGCAGCTGAGTGCGGTATTGCTGGGTGCTGTGGCGGCCAGCAGTGCGTGCTACGGGTTTATCTACCTGGGTGGGCTGGCGGCGGTGAACCAGTTGGCTGGCAGTGAGAAAACACGGGCCAGTGCCGGGTTCTTCTTGCTGGCGTACCTGGGGTTCAGCTTGCCGGTAATCTTTACCGGGTTGCTGAGTGACCGGTTGGGGTCACGGATGGCGTTGCTGGTATTCGGTGGGGTGTTGGTGGTGGGCTGTGCAGCGGTTGGGCTTGCATTGTGGTGGTCTGGCCGGGCCCTATCGCCTGCAAGCCAGCTCCCACAGGGCTCGCGTTAACTTCGGGTACCTGCGGGCCCTGTGAGAGCTGGCTTGCCGGCGATAGGGCCAGAACAGGCTATCTGAGTTGGCTCAGATCGCCGTGGCCCCGCCATCAACCGTCAGGCAATGCCCGGTGGTAAACGCCGCACCATCGCTGCACAGGTACAGCACGGCGCTGGCGATTTCCTCGACCTTGCCAATGCGCCCCACCGGGTGCATGGCGGCGGCGAACTCGGCCTTGCGTGGGTCGGCCTCGTAGGCGCGGCGGAACATGTCGGTATCGATTACCGCCGGGCACACGGCATTCACGCGGATACCCTTCTTCGCGTATTCGATGGCTGCCGACTTGGTCAGGCCGATCACCGCGTGCTTGCTGGCGCTGTAGATACTCATCTTCGGCGCCGCTCCCAGCCCCGCCACCGAGGCTGTATTGACGATCACCCCACCGCCTTGGGCCTGCAGCAAGGGCAACTGGTACTTCATGCACAGCCATACGCCCTTCACGTTCACGCCCATGATGGCATCGAACTCCGCCTCGCTGCCTTCAGCCAGGCGGTGCTGCTCAATCTCGATGCCGGCGTTGTTGAAGGCATAGTCCAGCCGGCCATAGGCGGCGATCAGGCGCTCGTGCAGCTGGCGCACCTCGGCGTCGCGGGTGACGTCACAGGCAATGAACAACGCCACGCCGCCTGCGGCGTTAATCTGCGCGACGGTGGCCTCGCCACCCAGCGGGTCGAGGTCGGCCACTACCACCTTCAGGCCCTCGCGGGCGAACGCCAGGGCCGTTGCCCGGCCTATGCCGGCAGCGCCGCCGGTGACCAGCGCTACCTGGCCGGAAAAGGTCATGCTCATTGCGTGCTCCTGAAGGGGATGCTGGGGTTCAGAGCATAGTCAGCCACTGCCTGGCCGGGCAGCATCATCACACCAACGGTTGGGCTACCATGCTTGTCAGTGATGTTAACCACCTGCCTACATCAACAAGGTAGATTGAACACCTAGCATCTTCCACTGCCCACAAGGACCCCGCCATGACCCAGACCAACCGCCGCTTCCTGCTCGCCAAACGCCCGGTCGGCGCCGTATGCCGTGACGACTTCACCTTTGAAAGCGTGCCTGCCGAACAACCCGGCGAAGGCCAGGTGCTGGTGCGCAACCTGTACCTGTCGTTGGACCCGGCCATGCGCGGCTGGATGAACGAAGGCAAGTCCTACATCCCTCCTGTGGCCCTGGGCCAGGTAATGCGAGCCCTCGGCGTGGGCGAAGTGGTTGCCTCCAACCACCCGGCATTCAAGCCGGGCGACCACGTTAGCGGCGCCCTTGGCGTGCAGGACTACTTCACCGGCGAGCCCCAGGGCCTGCACAAGATCGACCCCAACCTGGCGCCCCTGCCCCGCTACCTGTCGGCACTGGGCATGACCGGCATGACTGCCTACTTCGCCCTGCTGGAAGTTGGCCAGCCCAAAGCCGGCGAAACCGTGGTCATCTCCGGTGCGGCCGGTGCGGTGGGCAGCATTGTCGGGCAAATTGCCAAGGTCAAAGGCTGCCGCGTGGTCGGCATTGCCGGGGGCGCCGAGAAGTGCCAGTACCTGAAGGACGAACTGGGCTTTGACGGGGTGATCGACTACAAGGCCGAAGACGTGCTGGCTGGCCTGAAGCGCGAATGCCCCAAAGGCGTGGACGTGTACTTCGACAACGTGGGCGGCGACATCCTCGACGCCGTGCTGACGCGTATCAACTTCAAGGCCCGCATCGTGATTTGCGGCGCGATCAGCCAGTACAACAACAAGGAAGCGGTGAAAGGCCCGGCCAACTACCTGTCGCTGCTGGTGAACCGTGCGCGTATGGAAGGGTTTGTGGTGATGGACCACGCCAAGGACTACGGCAAGGCCGCGCTGGAGATGGCCGGGTGGCTGGCCAGCGGGCAGGTGAAGAGCAAGGAAGATGTGGTGGAAGGGCTGGAGACGTTCCCCGAGACGCTGCTGAAGCTGTTCAATGGGGAGAATTTTGGCAAGTTGGTGCTGAAGGTCTAACCCCTGTAGGCCTGCGCCGCACCATGAAGGGGCGGCGCAGCCCGTGAAATCGGGCGCCAGCCCTTGTTGTGGCACTTTCGCCGCTTGTAGTTTTCCCCTCCCACCGTACATTCAGGCATCGACAAACACCCATTACGCAAGGTAGCGACAAGGTGGGCAACCGATGCAGCAGCGCTTGAATGCCGGACTCGACTTTTGCAGGATCGCCGCCTGCTTCATGGTGGTACTCCTTCACATCGCGTCAGCCGGGGCGATCCAACTTGATGACAACTGGATGTCCTCCAACATCTACAACTCCTTGGTCAGGTCTTGCGTCCCGCTGTTCCTGATGTTGTCCGGTGCCCTGTTGTTGAACCGAACAGACGGTGCAATCACGTTCTACCAGAAGCGCTTCTTGCGCATACTGCCGCCGCTGCTGTTCTGGTCAGTGTTCTATGCACTGTGGCGGGACACCATGGGCGCCGGGTATGGCAGCCTGTGGCAAGCGACCGTGGCGATGCTTCACGGCCCCGTGTACTACCACCTCTGGTACCTCTACGCGATCATCGGCATCTACCTGTTCATGCCGTTCATGGCCAAGGTCTACCAACACTGCGGGCCGCAAGAGAAGCGGGTGTTCCTGGGCCTTTGGCTGGTAATCAGCTGCCTGCTGCCCACCGCCGCCCAGTTCAGCCCTGCACTGGCCAGCATGGTCCATACCTATGAGTTGTTTTCGTTCATGGGGTTTGCGGGTTATGCATTCCTGGGGGCTTACGTCTACGAGCAGATTCGGCAGCACGGCCCTGGCAACCCTTGGGTAAACCTTGGCGGCTTCGCCATCACCGGCGCCCTGACCGCCGCCGCCACGCACACCCTGTCCCTGCAGCAAGGCGAGCCCAGCCAGATTTTCTATTCCTACGTATCCCCGCTGGTGGTACTGGCCGCCATCTTCGCCTTCCGCCTGCTGCTTGCGCTCGGCGGGCGACTGGTACAGCACAGCAAGCTGCTGGCCGAGCTGTCTGGTTGCACGTTGGGCCTGTACTGCTTGCACGTTTTCGTCATGAACAGGGCCAGTATCTTCTACGGCCCGCTGATCGAGGGGCATTCGCTGGCGTGGTTGATACCCGTACTGGCGGTGGCTGTGTTCGTGCTGACTCTAGTCCCGATCTACCTGATCAGGCTGTTGAAACCGATGCGCACCGTGATCTGACTGCGGTAGCACCAATGAGGGAGCGGACGGATATAAAAAAAGGCCAGCACACTCGGGCTGGCCTTTCTAAATAACGCGGGTTAATTACCCACGAATCTCCGCCACCACCGCAGCCAGCGCCAGCGCAGGGTCTGCGGCCTGGCTGATAGGCCGGCCGATCACCAGGTAATCCGAACCCGCATCCAGCGCCTGGCGCGGGGTGAGGATACGGCGCTGGTCGTCCTGCGCGCTGCCCGCCGGGCGAATGCCCGGGGTTACCAGCTGCAGCGACGGGTGCGCCGCCTTCAGCGCCGGGGCCTCCAGCGCCGAGCACACCAAACCGTCCATGCCCGCCTTCTGTGCCAGCGCTGCCAGGCGCAGCACCTGCTCTTGCGGGTCGACATCCAGGCCGATGCCGGCCAGGTCTTCGCGCTCCATGCTGGTCAGCACGGTCACGCCAATCAGCAATGGCTGCGGGCCGCTGCGCTTGTCCAGCACTTCACGGCAGGCGGCCATCATGCGCAGGCCACCGGAGCAATGCACGTTCACCATCCACACACCCATCTCGGCGGCAGCCTTTACCGCCATGGCCGTGGTGTTGGGGATGTCGTGGAACTTGAGGTCCAGGAACACTTCGAAGCCCTTGGCACAAAGGGTTTCGACGATGCCCGAAGCGCTGCTGGTGAACAGCTCCTTGCCAACCTTCACCCGGCACAGCGCGGGGTCTAGCTGGTCAGCCAGCTTCAGGGCGGCCTCACGGGTAGGGAAATCCAGGGCGACGATCAGGGGCGTCTGGCAGGCGGACATGGGCAGGGTCTCTTGGCAAGTCGAAAACGGCGCGCATTGTAAACGAAGTGACGCAGGCTTTGGGGCCCGCGGGTCACGGAATTGGCCCGGCGGCAGCTGGCTCCTATAATTGAACCAACGGAACGGGTTACTGCTCAAATTTCGTACAAGCACTGCCCCACCACCCGTTTAAGGAGAACGACAATGCCCTGGTATGCCTGGCTGATCCTCATCATAGCCCTCGGCTCCATCGTCGGTGGGCTGATGATGCTGCGCGATACGGCAAAAAAACTGCCACTGACTGAGGAGCAACTGCGCAAGGTGCATGAGCGCAATGCCGAAGCGGATGCCAAGGATGCGCAAGACCGCTGAAAGGTTTAAGCATTGAGTTTTACAGCCATTTTTTCAGGCGGCTTTTTGACGAAAACCGAATAGTACTTTTAACCCATTGTTTTATGGGATTTTTACCTCATTAAGCTTTATCCCTTCCAAACAAAAAACCGCCCCTGCCCCAATCACTCTTCAACAAGGAAGGTGGTCCAGGCAGGAGCGGCCTTGAGTCGCGACGGACTGCAAAGCAGCCCCGTTTTCTAAAAGGCAACCCCACCCGCAGGCTGCCTTGCTGCCCCTTACTCCACCATCACCTTGTCCCGGTTACGCTCCAGCAACGCGTTCCCGATCCCCTTGATTTCCAGCAGTTCATCCACCGAAGCAAACGGCCCATTGGCCTCGCGGTAAGCCACGATGGCCTCGGCCTTGGCCTTCCCTATCCCGTTCAGCTCCTTCTGCAAAGTCAGCGCATCGGCCTTGTTCAGATCCAGCCGCAGCCCTTGCTGGGCCTGGGCTTGAGCCACTACCGGCACCGGCTCGAGCACCGCCGTGGCGCTGGCCGGGGCCGCGCTAAGGGAAAAAGACAGGCTGGCGAACAGCGGCAGCAGCAGGTACGACAGAACGTTGTTACGCATTGATGAACACTCCTTGGGTTGGTCATTTTCCAGCAGCCGTTTTCCTTCGGCTGCGCAACAAACCCTAGCGGTTCTGCGAATTTGCAAACAGCGACTCGGCCCATTTAATCGTTACCGAATCCAACAGTAAAAAAAGCAACTTTGGCCACACGAAAATGATGGCGTTACGCCATATTTCAAGTTAACTTCATGAAAAAAAAGCGATAGCAAATCGCCGCCAGGTAAATTCCCGTTTAACCTGGGTTTCATTCAGACCAAACGCTGTTGTTTTTCCTACGAGCCTTGCCGGACAAGGCCCCCACCCGTTCGTCGTATACCTGAGTGATATCGACTTCATTGGCATGATGTCTGAATAACATCAAACAATCGTTTTTGTTGATCATTTAAACATAAATAGGATCCAATCCATCGATACTTGTCGGCATTTTCCTTCGATCAGGGGAAAAAAACGTGCCAGATGGGATGTCATAGTGATGACGAAATGATAAATTTGCGGACATAGGACAACCGCTTCGCTTGAAGGATCCGAGCAGAATGAATTTTTTTTCACCTCCCCCCTTGGCCGTGCCCGATTTCCGTCGTGCTGCGCCACCAGGCCACCCCAGGCCGATCTGAGTAACACCCGAGATCCTTACCGTTAGCGCCAGTTCCAACCGCCTTCACTCTCATACAGAAGACCGTCGCCGTGTCCCTCAAGACCCTCATCGTATTTGGCACCCGCCCAGAAGCCATCAAAATGGCACCGCTGGCCCTCAACCTTGCCCAGGACGACCGTTTCGAGTCGCGCGTCTGCGTTACCGGCCAGCACCGGCAGATGCTTGACCAGGTACTGGAACTGTTCGAGATCACGCCCGACTACGACTTGAACATCATGAAGCCCGGCCAGGACCTGACCGATGTGACCACTGCCATCCTGCAGGGCCTGAAACCTGTGCTGGCCGAGTTCAAGCCCGACGTGGTGCTGGTGCACGGCGACACCGCAACAACCCTGGCCACCAGCCTGGCCGCCTACTACCAGCAGATTCCGATCGCCCACGTGGAAGCAGGCCTGCGCACCGGCAACCTGTATTCGCCTTGGCCAGAAGAAGGCAACCGCCGCCTGACCGGCGCCCTGGCCGCCCTGCACTTCGCGCCTACCAGCAACTCGCAGGACAACCTGCTGCGTGAAGGCACCGACCCCGCGACCATCTACACCACTGGCAACACGGTGATCGATGCGCTGCTGGAAGTAGTCCGCAAGCTGGAAAGCCCAGCACTGAAAAACCAGTTCGAAGCCCAGTTCAGCTTCCTGAACCCGGAGCGCCGCATGGTTCTGGTCACCGGCCACCGCCGCGAGAACTTTGGTGGAGGCTTCGAGCGTATCTGCCAGGGCCTGGTACAGACCGCGCGTCAATTCCCTGACGTGGATATCGTCTACCCGGTCCACCTGAACCCGAACGTACGCGAACCGGTTAACCGCTTGTTGGCCGACGTCAACAACATCCACCTGATCGAGCCGCTGGACTACCTGCCGTTCGTCTACCTGATGACCCGCTCGTACCTGATCCTCACCGACTCCGGCGGCATCCAGGAAGAAGCCCCTGCACTGGGCAAGCCGGTACTGGTCATGCGTGACACCACCGAGCGCCCTGAAGCCGTGGCAGCAGGTACCGTCAAGCTGGTGGGCACCGATGTGGCATCGATCACCGAAAACCTGGCGAAACTGCTCACCGACGAGTCGACCTACCGCGAGATGAGCTTCGCCCACAACCCCTACGGCGATGGAAAAGCGTGCGCGCGAATCCTCGACGCACTCTCCGCATTCTCTAACTCCAAGGACGCAGCATGAGCTTCAACAAGATTTCCGTCGTCGGCCTGGGCTATATCGGCCTGCCAACCGCTGCCGTTTTCGCCGCCCGCAAGAAGCACGTGATCGGTATCGATGTTAACCAGCACGCGGTCGACACCATCAACCGTGGCGAAATCCACATCGTCGAGCCTGAGCTGGACATGGTGGTACACGCCGCCGTAACCGAAGGCTACCTGCGCGCCTCCACCGTGCCGGAAGCAGCCGATGCCTTCCTGATCGCCGTGCCGACGCCGTTCATGGATGACCACCAGCCGGACCTGAGCTACATCGAGTCCGCCAGCAAGGCCATCGCGCCTGTGCTGAAAAAGGGTGACCTGGTCATCCTGGAGTCCACCTCCCCGGTCGGCGCTACCGAGCAGATGGCGTTCTGGCTGGCCCAGGCCCGCCCAGACCTGAGCTTCCCGCAGACCCACGGTGAAGACTCCGACGTGCGCATCGCCCACTGCCCTGAGCGCGTACTGCCGGGCCACGTGCTGCGCGAGCTGGTGGAAAACGACCGCATCATCGGTGGCATGACCAGGAAGTGCTCCGAAGCAGCCGTACGCCTGTATCGCACCTTCGTCGAAGGCGAGTGCATCATCACCAACGCCCGCACCGCCGAAATGTGCAAGCTGACCGAAAACAGCTTCCGTGACGTGAACATTGCCTTCGCCAACGAACTGTCGATCATCTGCGACAAGCTGGATATCGACGTGTGGGAGCTGATTCGCCTGGCCAACCACCACCCGCGCGTCAACATCCTGCAGCCTGGCCCAGGCGTGGGCGGCCACTGCATCGCCGTGGACCCATGGTTCATCGTCAGCCAGACCCCAGAGCAGGCGCGCCTGATCCGCACCGCCCGTGTGGTCAACGACAGCAAGCCTGAGTGGGTGATCGACAAGGTCAAGATGGCCCTGGCCAACTTCCTGATCAAGAACCCGGGCAAGTCGGCCCAGCAAGTGAAGATCGCCTGCTACGGCCTGGCCTTCAAGGCCGACATCGACGACCTGCGCGAAAGCCCGGCACTGAGCATTGCCGAGCGCCTGGGCAACGAACTGGAAGCCACCCTGCAACTGGTCGAGCCGAACATCGAAGCGCTGCCACAGCGCCTGGCGCATCACGAGCACGTGGACTTCATCTACGCCCTGGACAGCGCCGACATTCACGTGCTGCTGGTGAAGCACCGCGAATTCCGCGGCACCTTCAACGTACGCGATGCAGCGTTCGTGATCGACGCCGCTGGCGTAACCCAGGGCTGATGGACCAAACCGCATGAATAACCCCACGCTTGAGAAACCTACCGTGAACACAGAGCTGCCTTCACCTTTGGCCGATATTCATGATCGCGTGATGGAAGCCTATTACGGCAAGCTGGGGGATCAGTTCATGCGCGAAACGCAGTCCCGCATCCATTGGATCTGCGCCCAGGTCAAAGGGCGCCGGATCCTGGATGTGGGCTGCTCGCAGGGTATCGTGCCCCTGCTGCTGGCGCGGGAGGGTTGCCAGGTCACTGGGGTAGACAAAAACTCACAAGCCATTGAAGAGGCCAAGGATTACCTGTCTGCCGAGCCGCCCCGCATCCAGCAGAACGTCACGTATATCAATTCAGACTTCCTCGCGCTGGATTCGCTCGAGGCTGAACCGGACACCGTAGTCATCAGCGGAGTACTCGAATACCTGGTGCGCCCGGAACTGTTCGTCGAAAAGGCCTACGACCTGCTCAAGCAGGGTGGCCGGCTAGTGATTACCGTACCGTTCGGGGTCAATGACCCCATTGACCACAAGCACACGTTCTACCTGATGGAGCCGTTCCAGCTGCTGGCCGAGCACTTGCACATCATCGAAGTGAAGATACTGGGCAAGTGGCTGGGGATAGTGGCCGTTAAGAGTGAAGCGCATAAGCCGAGTAGCATCGACTCGCTGACTATCGAGCGTGTACGTGAGCTGGAGAAGGCGTTTGAGTCGATTGAGCGCACCTTGCGCGAGAGCCTCGTTTCGATCGGTGCTCAACTGTCAGACGCTAACAACAAGTACACGAGCGCCACCGAGGAAATTGCCCAACTGAAGCCTGAGGCGAAAAAGGCTGAAGCACTCTCCAACCAGTTGCAAATGCGCGATGCTGATATCGAGGCACTGCAGAAGTCCAATCTTGAAATTCTCGAAGCTAAAGCTCAGCGAGTCCGGGAGCTGGACGCTATCAAGGAGAAGCTGGACGAGGCAAACCTCAAGTATCGTGGAGCTAACGAGCTAATAGGTCAGATCAGACCTGAAGCGCAAAAGGCTGAAGCGCTTTCACATCAACTTCAAGTTCAGCAACTGGAGTTCGCCACACTAGAACAGTCAGCACGCCACTCTTTAGAAGCTAGCGTTCGTAACGTTCAAGCGCTAAACGAAGAGCTTAATTCGCTTAGATCCCAACTAGGGGAAGCCAATCAAAAATACTTCTCAGCTACTGAGCAGTATACCCAGCTTGAGCAGCAGTTTGCAGCACTTGAAGAAGCTCGGCTGCAGAGTGTTACGGTGGCTGAGCAGCAGCACAACAAGCTGAAAATAGAGAACGCGCAAGCGAACGACAAACTCAAAGCAGCTAACGAAGAGCTGAGCCAAAAGGTTAATGTCAATGCACAACTGAATGTCGAACTGCATAACGCAGTAGATAGATCAAAAGCATTGGAAGAGCAGTTACAGGCTGCCCATTGCCAACTGGATCAAGCACAGAAAGATTCTGATCTTCATGTAACCCGAATCAACCAGCTAAGCTCGGCATTGAACCAGCGCAGTGGCGAGCTGGAAGCGCTGCAGCAACTGCACGAATCGACTCAAGAGCAATTGCAGAGCGCTGTGCACCAACGCACTGACGCGGAAGAGCGCGCGGTGTCAGGAGCCGCTAGCCTCGCAGCTCTTCAGGTCCAGCATGAAGCACTGTTATGCCAGTTGCAGGAGCTATCCGAAGCAAATGCACAGGCGAACCAAATTAATGCGACCCATGTAGAAACCATTGCTGCCTTACGCAAGGGCCAATCCGAGCTTGAAACAGAGCTGGAATGTCAAGTGGAGCATCTGGGCAGTTTGTTAGCGCAAAGCCAACAAGTGGTAGAAGACCAGACTAATATCAACACGGCGCTGCGCACGCGTCAGGCTGAACTCGAAGCCGAAATGGAAAGCGAATTGGAGTATATGAAGGAATTGCAGGCTCAAAGCCAGCGCGCCAACGCAGCGCAGGCCGAAATCATCGCGCTGTTGAAAACTCGTCAGGTAGAGCTGGAGGCAGATCTTAAAGATCACCGACAGGCTATGAATGAACTGCAAAACCAGAGTTTCGCGCAACAGACATCACAAGCTGAAACTATCGCCAAGCTGCACACGCGCCAGGCGGAGCTGGAAGCTCAACTGCTACAGCTTACCGAAGCTCAGGCTCGTGCTGTGCGCGAGCACACCGCTCAGGTAAATACCATAAATAGCCTAGTTGAGCACCGCAGCATTTTGGAAGGCCAACTTCAAGCCTTGGAGGTTGTGAGTTCAGAGGCGCAAGTAGCCAAAACTGAACAGGCTGAAGCTATTGCTTCTCTCTCTCAGGCAAAGGAAGAACTTGAGGAGCAGTTGGCGCTAGAAATCGCCAGTCGACAAGCGGCCGAGGCGAGTCTCGCGGCCACAAACGAGCAATGGCAAGTACTTCGCATGCAGCTCGAGAGCGAGTTGAACTCGTCGAAGGCAGGACTGGGGGCCGCGAACCTTAAGTACCGCACCCTCAATGCTGAGCACATACCGCAATTAAAGGCCAATCTCAAGCAATTGCTGGATCGCAGCTCTAGCCAGCAGCGTAAAATTGATGAGCTCAACGCCAATCTGGAACGTGCTAATACTCAGCGCCACTTGGCAGAGCAGCGCTTGGTCAAAACACGCTCAAGCATGACTTACCAGCTAGGCTATCAGATCAAGAACAGTGCAAACTCCTTGGGCGGTCTGGTCAAGCTTCCTGTACGCCTTCTGCGCCTTTACCGCAAAGCTAACCAGCAACGTCAGCAGAACGAGCAAAAGTTGCTAGGAAATGAGCCGCTCAAGGCTCTTCTGCCACCAGCACCGGTGGTTCAGGACGACAGTTATCTGAAGCTGCCTGTTGCACTGCCGAGCAGTGAACGGAGCCGTTCTACCCTGCTGCGCCAATCCGACAAACCCGTAAGCCGCCTGAAAGTGGCGTGCGTTATGGATGAGTTCACCTTCGGTTCCTATCGCTACGAATGTGACCTCATGCAGCTCACTCCTGGCGGCTGGAAAGCAGAGCTGGAGGGTTTCCGCCCTGAGCTGTTGTTCATCGAGTCCGCCTGGCGCGGCAAGGATGAACTGTGGGGTAGCAAGGTAGGCCACAACAGCCAGGAACTGCAGGACATCCTGAACTGGTGCCGTCAGAACAAGGTGCCGACCGTATTCTGGAACAAGGAAGACCCGGTTCATTTCGAGACCTTCCTTACCACTGCCAAGCAGTTCGACCACGTGTTCACCACCGACATCGACTGCATCCACCGGTACAAGGGTGCGCTCGGTCACGACCGTGTCTACCTGCTGCCGTTCGCCTGCCAGCCAGCGCTGCACAACCCGATCGAGCTGTACGAGCGCAAAGACGCCTTCTGCTTCGCCGGCGCTTACTACGCCCGTTACCCGGAGCGTACCCGCGACCTGGGCAACTTCGTCTGCGAGCTACCGAAGTTCCGCCCGCTGGAAATCTTCGACCGCAACTATGGCAAGAACGACGCCAACTACCAGTTCCCCGAGGAATACCAGCCGTACATCGTCGGCACCCTGCCCTTCGAGAAAATCGATACGGCTTACAAGGGCTACCGCTACGCGATCAACCTGAACTCGATCAAGCAATCGCAATCGATGTTCGCACGTCGCGTGTTCGAACTGCTGGGCTGTAACACCATTACCGTCAGCAACTTCTCGCGCGGTGTGCGCCTGCTGTTCGGCGACCTGGTGGTCACCACCGACAACGGCGAAGAAATGCTGCGCCGTCTGCAACTGCTGGCCGAAGACCCGCTCAACAGCGACAAGCTGAAGCTCGCCGCCCTGCGCAAGGTGATGCAAGAGCACACCTATACCCAGCGCCTGGAATATGTGCTGAGCAAGGTCACTGGCACCGTGAAGGCTCAACGCCTGCCAGAAATCGTGGTCGTTGCTGAAGCACAAGACCGTCAGCAGTTCGACATGCTGCGCGCTCACCTGAACCGCCAGACCTACAGCCAGGTACGCATGGTCATCATCACCGATGCTTACCAGAGCAGCATCGTGAGCGACGACCCGCGCATTCTGGTGCTTAAACCTGCACAGCTGAAGAAAACCAGCCTTGGCGAGCTGGTCGGCAATACGCCTTGGGTAGCCGGCTTTGTACCGGGCGACTACTACGGCCCTAACTACCTGTTGGACCTGGCCCTCGCTACTCGCTACAGCCAAGCACAGGTCGTGGGTAAGGCCGCACACTTCACCAGCGAAGGCCAAAATGCCCAGCTGCAGTCAGATGGACTGGCATACCGCCCGGCTCAATCATTGAGCGCACGTCGCTCGCTGGTGGCTACTGAAAACGTTGCCGGCCAACCGCTGCGCACTTGGTTGAAGAGCCTGCCATCGCTGCAATACACCCATGAACAAGGCCTGGCGATAGATCCGTTCAACTACTGCGAAAACGGCGCCGCACAGCACGAGGCTATCAGCGCCAAGGTGGACGACCTGGAGCTGAACCTTGGCATGACCATCGACCAGCTTCAAGCGCGTGCCCAGGCCATTGCCCCCCTGGAAGACAGCCACGATTCACCAGAAATCACCGGCCGCGAACTGGCGGAGATGTTTGGTGCCAAGCACAGCAAGTTCCTGAACCTGGCGGTGGATGTAGATAACTGGCGCGTCAGCTCCACGTTGGCAGATGGCAAGCATGAGTACGTGTACGCCCTGAAAGAAGTAAGCCTGGATCAACTGAATCTCGAAGACCGACAGCTCAAGCTGTACCTCGACTGCACGCCCGGCCTGAACTTGCAACTGGTGGTCTTGTTCCTGGATGCTGAAAAGCAGCGGATCAGCCACGTCATGCAGCATGCCAACCGCAACCAGACATCCGAGGTACCACCGGAAGCCGCCTTCGTGCGTTTCGGCCTGCGTGCCTACGCAGCCGGCAATACCGAGATCAAGGCGCTGGTGCTTGGCCACCGAGATTTGCAGCCTTCGGAAATGCTGGGCCGCTCGAAGCACTTGGTCGTTACCAATCACTACCCGGCTTATGCTGACCTGTACCGCAACGGCTTTGTTCATAGCCGAGTGATGGCCTATCAGGAACAGAACGTTAACGTTGATATATTCCGTCTGCGCAAGAACGAGGCTGTCAGCTATCACGAGTTCCAGAACGTTGATGTGGTGACTGGGTGCCAGTCTACGCTCGCCAAGATGCTGGAAAGTGGCCAGTACAAGAGCGTTCTAGTGCACTTCCTGGACCCTGACATGTGGGAGGTACTCAAACGCTTCACTCACATGGTCAAGGTGGTGGTGTGGGTACATGGTGCAGAGGTTCAGCCTTGGTGGCGGCGCGAGTACAACTACTCAGATGAAAACCAGTTGGCAGTCGCTAAAGTTGAAAGCGAAAAACGCATGGCGTTCTGGCGTGAGACGCTGACCAACATGCCAGCCAATCTTAAATTTGTCTTCGTATCCCGTTACTTCGCTGAAGAGGTGATGGAGGACGTGGGCTTCCGCATCCCTGAAGATCAGTACGAAATCATTCACAACCCTATTGATACTGATACATTCTCTTATCGTGAAAAGCCGGCATCCCAACGATTCAAAGTCCTCTCCATTCGCCCGTATGCGTCAGCCAAGTATGCAAACGACTTGAGCGTGGAAGCGATTAAGATACTGTCTCGGGAAAAGTACTTTGAAGATATTGAATTTAGAATGATCGGTGATGGTGCTCTGTTTGATGAAACACTCGCAGACCTCCGCCAATTCAAGAATGTAAAAATTGAGCGTGGATTCTTGCGGCATGAGCAAATTGCAGCACTTCATAAGGAATATGGACTGTTCCTCTGTCCTACGCGAATGGACGCTCAGGGCGTTTCACGCGATGAAGCCATGTCGTCAGGCTTGATTGCAGTGACCAACGGAGTGACCGCCATACCAGAGTTTGTAGACCATGAGTGCGGCATCCTTGCAGACGCCGATAACGCCCAAATGATGGCTGACGGCATTAAAAAAATTATTGAATCACCTGATTTATTCAGCAAGATGTCACACGCTGCACACAAGCGGGTACTGAGTCAAACTGCCAAAGGTCAGATTATTGAGCGAGAGCTCAATATCATTACCGTATAGACCCCTCCTAAAACGACCACTGATAAAGCAAGAATTGAATATATGCACACTAAACTGAAAGTAACAGCAGCCGTCCTCCTCTCCCTTTCCCTGTTCGGCTGCGGCTCGGGCGAAGAAAAAAGTGCTCAAGCTCCTGTGGCAGAGAAGACCGTAAATACTTACGCAATCGTGCTGCCGAGTGGGGACACCCTGAACACGACTGGCGAGGCCTTCCGAGAATATGACCGTGAGTCGACGGACGGCAAGGTTAAAAACTATGAGATTTTCTCTAACGCCATCGCCAAGACTACAGAAAACGCAGTCTACACTCAGCTCAAAAACCTTGGCTTCAAGCGAAGCGTGATGGAAGATAGCGCCACTCAATTCAAGGTTCACTACAAAAAAGAAGGTTCCTCGACAATCGGCGCAATTTACACCGAAAGTGGCGAAAGCAGTGCTCCAGTCACCAAAATGAAGATGTACTTCAGCGCTTCCTAATTTCGACTAAGTGCTCTTATAAGCCACATTACCAAATAAAACTGTATAGGTAGAAAAGTGACAAAGGTCGCGATGATTGTTTGGAATGAATTCGTCAATGACGCAAGAGTATTGAAGGAAGCTCAAACACTCGCGACCTCACACTACGACGTTAAGGTTTTCGCGCTTCACACGCCTGGAAAAACCCTGGCGAATGAAGTTATACAAGAAAACCTTAGCGTACTTAGAATTGCACGCTCCCCTTTTTGGCGCTGGAGAAAGGCAAAATACAAAGCCAATGTGCGCGAAGTAGTTTCGAAGAGCATCCCTGAACATGCTCATGTTTCCCTCCTGAGATTGATAGCCAGAGCCTGGACCCACTTAGGGCTTCTGGTAAATATAATTTCGTTCCGACCAGACGTGATTCACGCACACGATGTAAACACTTTGCCAACCGCGTGGCTGGCAAAACTAGTTACCGGTGCAAAGCTGGTCTATGATGCACATGAAATTAGCACCAGCCGTGAAGGGTACGCTAAATTCAAAAAAATTGTTGCTCTCGTAGAGCAGCATTTGATTCCTCGCGCTTCTGCAGTTATCACAACGACGGACACACGCGCAAAGTACCTGGCTCGGTTATACAATGTGAACCGCCCCCTTACGCTTCAAAACCGCCCTCGCTTTGTAGAAAGTACTAAAACCCGAATTCTGCATGAGCAGCTCGGGCTGACGGAGGACTGGCCAATCGTCCTTTATCAAGGTGGAATTCAAAGCGGCCGCGGTTTAGAGAAACTTGTCCGCTGTGCCAAACACTTCCAACCTTGCTACGTGGTCCTGATTGGAGGCGGCCGCCTGACTCAGAAGCTGCTGGATATCCGTGAGTCGCTGGAGCTACAAAGCGTAGTCCATTTCATCCCGACTGTTGCACTTTCGGATCTTCCTCATTATACAGCTGCAGCCGACATCGCCGTACAGCCCATTGAAAATACGTGCTTTAACCATTTCAGCACTGACTCGAACAAACTATTCGAGTACATCATTGCGGGCGTACCGTCTGTGGCGACTAATTTTCCGGAAATACGGAAGATTATCAATGAATACCACGTTGGAATTCTTGCCCCCGATAACGATGACGACGGCTTTGTGGATTGCGTAAATAAGCTACTTGACGATAGGAACCTGCGCACTTTGCTTTCAGAAAATGCTAGAAAATCCGCTGAAGCACTGAGCTGGGAATCCCAAGAACACCTGCTCATAGGCCTGTATCAAAAAATCCTGTCCACTCGCCAGGATAAGGCTGCCTGATCATGAATATCCTGATATTAAGCTTTTACTATCCACCTGATTTGTCCGCTGGGTCTTTCAGGACGATGGCGCTGGTAAATTCGCTTTTAAAGGATACTGAAAAGCAGGTAACCATTACTGTACTTACTACACAACCGAGTCGGTACAGCACCTATTCGCCCACAGCTTCATCTATTGAAAGATCGGGCGCTGTGACGATTAAAAGAATCCCCGTTGCCCAGCGCGGAAGCGGTGTCTTCGGCCAGGCGCTACTCTTCGCACAATATGCACTAGGTGTTAATCAGGCAATCAAAGGCAAAACATATGATTTGGTGTTTGCCACATCCTCCAGAATGATGACCGCCTCTTTAGGTTCATGGGTTGCTCGAAAGCTCGATGCCAAGCTCTTCCTTGACCTCAGGGACCTTTTGGTAGACGCGCTCCCAGATATGTTGCCGATGCAATTAGGGTCTCCCGCCGCCTGGGTGCTCCATTATGTCGAGCGCTGGACCGTAGTCAGAGCCCAATCTGTAAACTTGGCATCCCCTGGCTTTATTAAATATTTCGAAAAGAAATATCCGGGTATACCCTTCACTGTGCACACCAATGGCGTCGATGACATTTTCATAGAAAAGGTGTTTTCACTACCAAAGCCAAGCGCAGAAAAGTTAAACATACTTTATGCTGGGAATATTGGGGTCGGCCAAGGCCTACATCGTATAATCCCCCAACTGGCTGCACAGCTTACGGACAAAGCGCAATTCGTAGTAATTGGCTGCGGCAGAGCGGCCAATCAATTGAAGGCAACCCTTGCACAATACAAAACAACCAACGTGAAGGTTATCAACCCTGTAAAAAGAGCCGATCTTATAAAATATTATCAGAATGCAGACGTGCTATTCTTACATTTGAATGACTTGCCCTCACTGAAAACAGTCATACCCTCTAAACTTTTTGAATACGCTGCAACTGAGAAACCTATTCTTGGCGGACTGAGCGGATTTTCAGCTGAATTCGCATCAAGCAACATTGCCAACATAGCACTGTTCGAGCCGTGCGATGTCCAATCCGCCATGAATGCACTTCATAAGCTACATATCGGCATGACCGACCGAACAGATTTTATTAGAAAGTTTTCACGGAAAAATATTGTCAAAAAGATGGCAAACGAACTGCTGCAAAAAACATGAATTTTAGCAGCAACCTACTTGCACTCTAGCCACTCACTGAATACATGATAAAATGAATCTTTTAACAACTTTTAAAAATTGCAAACCAAAAAAAGTTAAGCTCAACTTCACGCACGCAGGCATTGAGTATATCTCAACCCTGGGGGAGTCCGAACACGAGTATATTTACTCTGAAATTCTTAATTTTTCGGAATGGTTCAACGACCCTGAAACTGCGACGTTTTCGCTCCTCTGTAAACAAGGCAATTCCGTCAGCGTAGCTTTCTTTTTCTTCGACTCTTCTCAGTCGAAGCTTGATAGTAAAATTTTTCCCTCCAACCAAATGATTTCTTTCAATCCTCCAGAAGGAACGGTTTACTTCCGAGTAGCTCTTCGGGTGTACGGGCCGGCGGAGGATCTTTTAATCGCGATGCTAACGGGCGATAGTGATAGCGTCCTGGCATTGATGACTGAATATAATAGCTTTAACCATACCCCTTTAAAGGCAGAGAGAATATCTTACTCTGAACTGCAACCATTAATTTTCCTAGAAACCCTTTTTTGCGACACAGAATCGAATTCTTCCGCGATTGAAAAGTATTTAAGCTATTTCAAAGGGCTAATTGGCCTGATTGCCAAACAGCAATACCGAAACTTTATTTGGTTCATTCACATCTCCAGTGACAAAGGAAGGGCAATAGATGAAGTCCGAAAAATTGTTGAACGCCTGGATCTTAATAATAACACTGTAATCAACATCTATGACCACCCCGTGGGCGGCTATCAGAATGAACATGAAACACACATTGATCGCCTGCGTCGACCAAACTCGTCCTATCCTGAACTGCGTGAAAAAATATTCGATAATGCACTAGCTGCTGCCGGAATCAATCGGAGTGATATAGCTCCCGAACAAATTCTGGTTCGCGTTGCGATCGATGATGATGACTTTGTGTCACCGCACTATTTCGCCAAGATCGCCGAACTGGCCACTGGACAAGCGCCAGAACTTAATAAACAAACTCCACAAATTGTCATCGGCATCAACCGTGTCTGGATTACCCACCTGACCCCTGGTGGTAACTCGGTCGTGCATGATGTGAAATTCTCGAGAATGATGACCGGCTGTAAGTTCTCAATCTCGCGCGGCATCATTCCTCTGACTCCATATGCAATTTATGAGCGCTTTGAAGAAGTTCAGAACAGTGCTGTGCGGGATATACCTCACAAGATTTGCAGCTTGGATAAGCCGATATTCTCTTACAACCGCCATGGTGGAAATTACTCCAACCAGAACAAAAAAAGCTATTATGATGAGCACTTGGCAACTCACCAGTTCCAAAGCCACAAACAACTTATAGAGTTTATTGAGAACTTTTGATAATTTGTGATTGCCAAGATATCTTCAAGCCTTGGCAATCACTCGATCCTCATGAATGCAATTGGAATGGCACCATGTCGCAATTAAGCGCTGAACTCAACAAAAGCATACGCTGGGCTTTCTCGCTTGGAAAAAAGCTTTTAAGAGCGGCGCCTGTTCAAACGATATCAGTACAAATCATCTATATTTTAAGTCAGGTGCTCCTCCTCCTGGCTTTCTTTCTTCCCCTGAAAGCCATCATCATTGTCAGCTCAGGGAGCATCCCCAGTTACTTCCCTGGAATCATTAAGGCGTACTCACATAACACAGTTGTGATTTGGCTAAGTGCTAGCGCGCTGCTATTTTTTACTGCACATCTGATTTTTGAGTTTTTTGCAACAAGGGTTACGGCCAATGGCGCTCGGTTGTTGATATCCAAAGCCAAGAAGATCTCACTCTTTGATAACCAAGACTCCATTGCGATAAATGCATATTCAAGATTTACTCGCGGCTTGGCCGACCTACTTTTTTTCATCTTGGCTGGTCTTGCGCTTTGCGCTTTCTACCCCCTTATATTCATTCTAATTGCGACATGCAGCACATTGTTTTGCGCCGTCATTTCAGCTATATGCGGACTTTCCACAAAACTGCAAAAGCTAGTTACAGCCCATTATCAGGAAGTCCTTAACTCAGCAAGCGGCTTTATTTTTCTTGTCACGTTCTTCGGCGTGATTGCAGATTTTTTATATTTCACGCCCCCACCTGCATTCACAGCACTCATTTCACTTCTATTAGTCAGGCAATCCTTGCAACGCCTGGTTGGATTTTGCGTCAAGCTTATTCTTCTGAGGCAGCAGCACTATCAGGTTAGTGCATTGTTTTTTCATGACCGTCCATTAGTCATTGCGCCGTCTCAAAAAACAGAGAGTATTCACGCGCTGCTGTCCAATGAACAACGCAACCTCTGGATTCCTGAAATACTACAGCCTCTGTTCCACAATACTTTTACGATTGAAAGCGTTAAACGCTTTCAACTCGGCTATCCTGACATTCATTGTTATGAGATCCACTGTTTCTCGGATGGTATAGCCAGAAACTTTATCATTAAATTGTTTGACACTTCACGCGAGTATCCAGCCTCGCAAGAAAGGTCACTACTTACAGAATTCCCAGAGATCCTTAGCCCAAATCTCTTACAATACGGCCAAGTAAGGGGCTGTACTTATCACATATTCGAGTGCTTAAACGAGCAAAAAATGACTGGAAGAGAATACTACACCAGCTCGCTAAGTTTTCATGCCGCACTTATGTGCTTAACTCCGCCTCAGGTGTTTCTGAAGAAATTTGAAAGATCCAAAAGCTACCTGGAGTCAAGACTCAACAGCGAAATGCTAAAAGAACTAACTTTACACGCCGTTAGCGATGAAGAGCAGCAAAATGTCAATTCTCTACATGAAAGTTTTAACACCATAAAAGAGCGCCTGGGCCAGTCTCCTCGGCAGCTCATTTCTTTTGATGTTACGCCTGATACCTTGCTCGTCGATGACAACAAAAATCTTTCCTGTATTCATTGGGGTAATTGGCATTTAGAACCTCTAGGCGCCAACTGGCCGGTTAATGAGCATCCAAAATTAGCAGAGTCATTAGAACAGGCAGAGGCGATTAGAGCAGGCTCTAAATTTAGCTTTGAGGTAGCTAAACTAGCCTCGTTTATGTATCTATTCGAAAGATTCATGAACAAACGAGACTATCAGTCTGCATTGAATCTAGTGCCCGACATCCTTCATTGCACGAAGGATTCCGCAGGCGTCAAAAATGCATGTCACTGATCAGCACAGTACAGCCTCAACAACCAAGCATAGACTATCAACACGGGTGCTTTGTGAAGACTATTTCCTATGAAGATGATCATATTCGAGTCATATACCATCCCGGTGAAGATGAAAACTTAGTAATTACGTTTGGCGATATGTTTTCGCTGGCAAATGACAATTTCTTTTTCGCTGAAAACCCGATCTCAAAGCGAAATTTGAATGCCATTGGCTTTATGGCCAAAGATCGCAACTGGTATCCATTAGAAAGCGTTAAAAAAGCAGCAGAATACATTACGGAACACATTAACAAGGCACATTTTATCACTGCCTATGGTGGTTCAATGGGCGGTTATGCTGCACTTAAGTTTTCGAAACTCCTGAGTGCTGACAGGGTAATTTCATTAGTACCCCAGTACTCCATAGATCCGAGCGCCATCAAAGACCACCGTTATAATTTTTACTTCAACGAGCAAAACAATGCGAATAATGCGATTCGCCTCGAAGACTTAAGCGGGGAAATATTTATCACCCACGACCCCGCTTTCGCAGGTGATGATCAGCATGTCGAGCAGATCAAAAAACTTGGCTATCCTATTACATACCTCCCACTACGTTTCTCGATGCACGGCGCCACCACAATTCTAGCATGCTCTTCCTTTATCGATGAGATAGTCAGCGCGAAGGAAATGAGGCCCGCAGTTTTGCTCAGCATATACAGAGAGCGACGCCACGCAGTCCCCAGCTATATTGAAAGCTTAGCCGAATACCTTCTAAGAAGGCGCCCAGCTGTTGCCTTGCAACTGCTAGCAACCAAGCTTTCCCGCAATTTAATCAAGGACAATCAGCGCGTTAGAAACACACTTTCAAGTGCTCTACTTAAGAACTATGCGTCATCCAAAAACATCAATGACTATGGGATTTGTAAATTACTGAAGATACGCTGCAAAAGTAAAGAATCCACCACTCACGGCGTACATATCAAAACAACTCACGGCCGAATATTGACATATAACGCGCTAACGAGATCCCTTATGCAAAGTGATGAAGAATGCATAGCGAACTCATCGTTCCTTCATCCGATCAAGATCAACGGGGATAGTGGCCTAGTAAAGGTCAAGTTCAACGAGGGGGAGTCGATCTTGGTGACGCAGAAAAACCAAGTGATCGACATAGCTGACGGCGATGAATATACAGATCGAAACTATATCGTCTACAGAAAAAATTCCGACCACTACATCATATCAAGCGCCACAAAACACCTGAGCTCTTCACCCAATGGCAAATGTGAATTTAACGTAGACCATGTCAGAGCCTGGGAGAAATACATAACACCTAAAGATCAAACATAGTTTTCACTACGCCAAGCTAACTTCCCCTCTCCACGATATTTCATGGGCACCTAGCGCTTAGACGAATTCTATATAACTGTTATTGTGCAAAAGGTTAGCCTAAGCATCTTGGCTAACCAAATTCTTCACCCGGCATTTTGAAGCGAGCTTATGGCCAGCCTCATCCCTATAGAAAACAAGCACTTCTAGACTGCTATTGTCGGCTGGAGCGCAGAACTTCACGCTTCTAGAGCGTCCATACCACCGCACTTCGCGCCCAACACCGTCGACGAGAAGATAAAATGAAAATTCACCATCTTCATATACACAACCCTCTTTTTCGAGAGAGCAGTTAGCAAACACCTCTTTCTCTGTCCGGTACGCTGCAATGCTGAGAACCAACTCAGGAGTAACAAGTGGAGCCTTACGAACTTCGTGCTCCTCCGGTGAACCTCTCCTTTTTTCATCTAATAATTGCGCCAGTGCTTCTTTATAATAACGCTCACTGTAGTGAAATGGTGATGCTCCCCACCGATGATGCTCATCAGCTGATAAAAACTCAGGCGCAAACCTCAAGAACTGATTTGGTTTTAATTCCTTGCTGAGTACATCGTACATCCACGACAGCTCAGCGTTAGCTTTTTCGATAGATGCCTGAGCAACCGGGAATATGGTAACTGAATCAGACTCGAACCTGTTCGCCCAAAAAACCCTGTTCACGACAAGCTGATCGAGCTTATTGAACTTTCGCAGAAGGTCAATGAAACATCTCATACCCTTGAGCCATAAATCACGTCGTTCCAAGGTTCCCTGAGGAATGCGTCTAAAAGCTGACCCCTCAATCTCTTTCAACAAACCGCTTTCTACTAGTTCGTTTGAATGCGTGATGAGCTCGCCCGTTTCCAAGACAAGGATATCAAACCGCTCATCTATGAGATCGACCAGGATGACATCAGCTTCTTTAATGCTTTCCTCAGCACTCAGCAAGCCTTTAGAAAAATCATTGGCGACCATGCGGCGCCGAAAGTCTGACGAAATATTTTCCAAGACCCTGTCATTATGATAAGCCCCACTGCACAGTGCTGCCATAGAAGATCTTGCGAAATATGTACAAAGATTGAACGCTCGACTCTCCTCGAGATTAAATATATCCCTCGAAACACAACTTCCATAAATGAATAATTTCATAAGGTTCGCAAGACCTCCAGTAAAACACGGCCAAATCAAGCCAGTGATACGACATAAAAATCTACCCAGCTGCTGCGCTATAACTATTGCCAGTTTTACGAGCAGCCTTAGCATGCACACATGCTCAACACACTTGGAGCATACCAGACAATCCGATCAAAATCACTACCCTCACTTAATGTTAACAACCTAATCGATGCTCCCATAAAAACTTGCACTGGACACACTTCCGCGGAATATCGACGTTTCTCCAAAAATAAAATTGCTTTATAGAGGGTCGGTGGGCAGGGGACCTTATAACCTCCTCCTTACAGCTAGACGTCACGTATTAATTTGATTTAGTGCACATTTGAGAAGAACGACGCTTGAACATCAATCAGAATTGAGCTGCTGTGGTGTTTAAGACATATGACCGAAATTGCCCTAGTACATACACATCGGGATCAAAGCTTTCCCTCTCACGAACCGATCATTTTTCGATCAAAATCGCAAAAATTCGCAGCCATGATGTAGTTTTCCCCTTACATCACGTAGCCACCATCTGTAAAATCCACGCTTCTACTACTCTTTGCCAGAGCCATGTCGGCCGAAAGGGATTTCATGAGCAACAAAGCACTTGCGTACCGTGCCGATATCGACGGTCTACGAGCATTGGCTGTATTGGCCGTTGTGATTTTCCACTTGAACAAACAGTGGTTGCCTGGCGGCTTCGTCGGCGTCGATATTTTCTTTGTCATTTCTGGCTTCCTTATAACCGGAATTGTTGCCAAACAAGCCGCGAGCGGATCTTTTTCGTTCGCTGATTTCTATATGCGGCGCGTTCGACGCATTCTGCCAGCGGCTCTGCTAGCAACCCTGACAACGCTAGCTTTCGGTTCAATCTTCATGCTCCCAGATGATGCGAAAGCTTTATCGCTATCAGCTGTCGCATCCACTGTATCAGCTGCGAACATCTATTTCTGGAAGTTTCTGGACACCAGCTATTTCGCTGCATCTTCTGACACAGTGCCACTGCTCCACATGTGGTCTTTAGGCGTTGAAGAGCAGTTCTACTTAGTTTGGCCCGCTTTGCTTCTCGTCACGCTGAAGTTCTGGGGTCGCAGGGCGACCGTGGCAGTCGCGTTAGTGCTTGCTGCAGCTTCCTTTGCATATGGCCAATTAACGCTGTCGAGTGATCCTACGTTCGCTTATTACATGTTACCTTCCCGGGCTGGGGAGCTCCTTCTCGGCGGCATCGCATTCTTCTTAACAGATGCGCTCAAAGGTCATGTCAAGGAAATTTATGCCCAAGCTTTGGCTATGCTGGGCTCGTTGCTTTTGATCTGGTCTCTAGCATTTATCCGAGAGACTGAAGGCTTCCCTGGCTTTATTTCAATAGTGCCTGCAATTGGTGCAGCATTGGTCTTAGCCTCGGGGAGCTTCCATAGGACATACGCAGGTAAACTACTATCTTTTAAACCCATGGTCGCAATCGGGCTGGTCTCCTTCTCCCTGTACCTATGGCACTGGCCAGTTTTGGCATTTTATCGTTATGGTTTTGGCGAGCCTGACGTATTTGGCTACGTAATATGCTTATTCTCCATGACTGCGCTGACGCTCTTTAGCTACTTCATGGTAGAAGTCCCATTCAGAAGTAAAAAGAGCTGGAAGTTCACCGTTGCAATCCCAGTTTCGGCGTCATTGGCACTTGCTCTAGCAGGACTTCTATATATAAACAATGGCGTGCTCGGTGCGATCAGCCCAGTTGGATATCAGGCTGCGCTAGCAGCCAATCGTTCAGGCTCCGACCCTGCAGCCGAACTGCCTTATGTTTGCCAGAACGCATTCAAACCTGAACTCTTCACGTCCCCAAAATGCTTGCTTGGCGACATATCCAAACCGCCGACTGCTATATTAGTTGGTGATTCCAATGCTGCGCATTTCGCTGGATACTTAAATATCATTGCATTGAAGCAGGGTATATCCATGAGAAATGTGGAACACAGCGCATGCCCTCCTTTCCCCGGTCAACGCAGCATACGCTATATCAAGGAGGGGTATAAGATAAGTTGCCCATCCTACTTTGCAGAAGTTTTGAACCAAATTAAAAACTACGAAACTGTCATTGTAGGTGCTAGCTGGCCTTCTTACCATCAAGTGGACAAAACAGCATTCTTCGATGATTTTGACGCAATGCTAGACGAACTAGAAAAAGGCGGCAAAAAAGTCATAATTGCCTTAAAAGCACCGACTTTTAACGCTATTGATAGACAGTGCTCGGAAAAAGCGCTGAAGATTCCATACCTCGATTGCGGCAAACGGACGACCTTACCGGATACAGGTGAAATGCGAGTGAACCAAGAGATAATCAAGCGTATTTCTGAAAGAGAGAACGTCTCGTATTTTGGCGTTCGCGACTTGATTTGCAATGGAGTTTCTTGCTCAGCCTTCTCAGGAAAAACTCAGCTTTACTACGATAGCGGACACCTTAGCCGAGTAGGTTCAGAAACTTTAGGCCACCTTGCGATTCAGTCCGGAAAAGTACCGAAATCGCTTCAAGCGCTGTCTCACCCTTCTATTGTTGTAAACTAAGTAACTCGAACAGCCTGCTACCGTCTTCGGTAGCAGGTCTCTTGGCAACTATCTGAGATTACTTTCACCCTGTTTATCAAGACTGGGTAGGCGGATATGATCAGTCGCGCTCTGCCAATTTCTCCACTAACATTAGAAGCATGAAAACAACTCAATAAACCCTATCCCCCACCAACCGCTTCAAATACTGCCCATACCCATTCTTGGCCAATGGCTCAGCCAGCTTCAACAGCTGCTCCGCCCCAATCCACCCCTGCCTGTACGCTACCTCTTCCGGGCAAGCCACCTTCAGCCCCTGCCGGCGCTCGATCGTAGCGATATACCCACTCGCCTCCAGCAACGAATCATGCGTGCCGGTATCCAGCCAGGCATACCCGCGCCCCATGATCTCCACCGACAGCCGGTTCTGCTCCAGGTACACCCGGTTCAAATCGGTAATCTCCAGCTCGCCACGGGGAGACGGCTTGATGCCCTTGGCAATCTCGACCACGTCCTTGTCGTAGAAATACAACCCGGTCACGGCATAGCTGGACTTCGGCTTGGCGGGCTTTTCTTCCAGGCTGATGGCCTTGCCCGTGTCATCGAACTCGACCACGCCATAACGCTCCGGGTCGTGCACGTGGTAGGCGAACACGCTGGCGCCGTCGTCTCGGTCCATGGCGTTGCGCAGCAACTGCTGGAAGTCATGGCCGTAGTAGATGTTGTCGCCCAGCACCAGCGCCGACAGGTCGTTGCCGATGAAGTCTTCACCGATCAGGAACGCCTGTGCCAGGCCGTCCGGGGAGGCTTGTACGGCATAGGTGATGTTGATGCCCCACTGGTGGCCGTCGCCAAGCAGTTGCTCGAAGCGTGGGGTGTCTTGTGGGGTGGAGATGATCAGGATGTCCTGGATGCCCGCCAGCATCAGCGTGGTCAGCGGGTAGTAGATCATCGGTTTGTCGTACACCGGCAGCAGCTGCTTGGAAATTGCCAGGGTCGCCGGGTGCAGGCGGGTACCCGACCCGCCCGCCAGAATGATGCCTTTACGGTTCATAGTGGTCATTTCTCGTGTATTTCCGTGAGCATGCGGGCCACTCCCTGGCGCCAGTCTGGCAGGGTCAGGGCAAAAGCCTTCTGCAGTTTTTGGGTATCAAGACGTGAGTTGAATGGCCGCTTGGCAGGCGTCGGGTAGGCGTCGGTGGTCAACGGGTTGACCTGTTCGGCGTGGGCTTTCAACGCTACCCCTTGTGCCGCCGCCTGCTCGAGCACGAAGCGGGCGTAGCCGCACCAGGTGGTTTCACCGCCGGCCGCCAGGTGGTACAGGCCGGCCAGGGCCGGGTTGCGGCGGGTGGCGGTGATGGCGTGGGCGGTGATGTCGGCGATCAGTTCGGCACCGGTCGGGGCGCCGTGCTGGTCGTCGATCACGCCCAGGCTGTCGCGTTCGGCGGCCAGGCGCAGCATGGTCTTGGCAAAGTTGTTGCCGCGGGCGGCATACACCCAGCAGGTGCGGAATATCAGGTGCTGGCAGCCGGCCGCCTGGATGGCTTGCTCGCCAGCCAGCTTGCTTTCGCCGTAGGTGTTCAGCGGGCCGACGTTGTCGTCTTCGCGCCAAGGCTGGGTGCCCTGCCCCGGGAACACGTAGTCGGTGGAGTAATGCACCAGCAGTGCGCCGCAGTCGGCGGCGGCGCGGGCCAGCACGCCGACGGCTTCGGCGTTTACCTTGAAGGCTTGATCGCGGTCGCTTTCGGCCTTGTCGACGGCGGTGTAAGCGGCGGCGTTGACGATGACATCAGGGGCGTAGGCGCGCACGGTTTCGGCCAGGCCTGGCAGGTTGGCCAGGTCACCGCAGTGCACCTGGCTGCGGCTGTTCAGCGCCAGCACCTGGCCCAAGGGGGCCAGGCTGCGTTGCAGCTCCCAACCTACCTGGCCGTCCTTGCCCAGTAGCAGAATCTTCATGCCGAACGCCCTGCGTAGTTTTTCTCTACCCAATCGCGGTAGTTGCCGGACTGTACATTCTGCACCCAGTCCTGGTTGTCGAGGTACCAGGCTACGGTTTTGCGAATGCCGGTCTCGAAGGTTTCGGCGGGTTTCCAGCCCAGCTCGCGCTCCAGCTTGCGGGCGTCGATGGCGTAGCGGCGGTCATGGCCGGGGCGGTCGGTCACGTAGGTGATCTGGTCGGCGTAAGGCTTGCCGTCGGCGCGGGGGCGCAGCTCGTCCAGCAGGGCGCACACGCGGTTGACGATTTCCAGGTTGGGCTTTTCGTTCCAGCCGCCCACGTTGTACACCTCACCGGTGGTGCCGGCTTCCAGCACACGGCGGATGGCGCTGCAGTGGTCCTTGACGTACAGCCAGTCACGGATCTGCTGGCCGTCGCCATACACCGGCAATGGCTTGCCAGCCAGGGCGTTGACGATCATCAGCGGGATGAGCTTTTCCGGGAAGTGGTACGGGCCGTAGTTGTTCGAGCAGTTGGTGGTCAGCACCGGCAGGCCGTAGGTGTGGTGGTAGGAGCGCACTAGGTGGTCACTGGCGGCCTTGCTGGCCGAGTACGGGCTGTTGGGCTGATACTGGTGGGTTTCGGTGAAGGCCGGCTCGTCGGCAGCCAGCGAGCCATACACTTCGTCGGTGGACACGTGCAGGAAGCGGAACGCCCGGCGGGCCTGTTCATCCAGGCCGCCCCAATGGGCGCGCACGGCTTCCAGCAGGCGGAAGGTGCCGACGATATTGGTTTCGATGAAGTCTTCCGGGCCATGGATCGAGCGGTCGACGTGGGACTCGGCAGCGAAGTTGACGATGGCGCGCGGCTGGTGCTCCTTCAGCAGGCGGGCTACCAGCTCGGAGTCACCGATATCGCCGTGCACGAAGATGTGGCGCTTGTCGCCTTGCAGGCTGCTCAGGGTTTGCAGGTTGCCTGCATAGGTGAGCTTGTCGAGGTTGACCACGGGCTCGTCACTGGCGGCCAGCCAGTCCAACACGAAGTTCGCGCCAATGAAGCCCGCACCACCAGTTACCAGAATAGTCATCGTTCAGTTCTTCCCAATTGCCGCTTTCAAACTTCACTGCGTTTGAAGTTCATGTGGGCGTTGCTTTGCCGGCAACGCCTGTTCTATTTATCAGTTCAGCGTTCAGGGCTCCAGGCGCCGCCGCTGGTACAACCAGTCAACAATTTCCCCGCCCGGCACATAGCCGCTTACGGTGTCGCGCAGCAGCTGGCGCACGGTGGCAAAGTCATCGGCCGCGGTCGCGGTACGCAGTGCATCCAGGCGCTGCTTCAGCACATCCCAGGTCAGGTAGTCTTCGTTGGCGCTCATGATCATGGGGTGGCGCGTGGCAATCACGTTGTCGCCGATCAACAATTCTTCGTACAGTTTCTCGCCGGGGCGCAGGCCGGTGAAGTTGATGGCGATGTCGCCCAGCGGGTTGCGCTCGGAGCGGATGCTGAAGCCGGACAGGTGAATCATCTTTTCGGCCAGTTCCACGATTTTCACCGGCTCGCCCATGTCCAGCACGAACACATCGCCGCCCTGCCCCATGGAGCCGGCCTGGATCACCAGTTGCGCAGCCTCGGGGATGGTCATGAAGTAGCGGGTGATTTTCGGGTGGGTCACCGTCAGCGGCCCGCCGTTCTTGATCTGTTTGTGGAACAACGGAATGACCGAGCCCGACGAGCCCAGCACGTTACCGAAACGCACCATGGTGAAACGGGTCTTGTTCACCTGCGACACATTGCCGGTATCGCCCATCAGTACCGGCGCCAGCTCGTTGCTCAGGGCCTGCAGCACCATTTCGGCCAGGCGCTTGGTGCTGCCCATCACATTGGTAGGGCGCACGGCCTTGTCGGTGGAAATGAGCACGAAGTTCGACACGCCAGCCTGCAGCGCCGCCTGGGCGGTGTACAGGGTGCCGAACACATTGTTCGACAGGCCTTCGGCAATGTTGTGCTCGACAATGGGCACATGCTTGTACGCGGCGGCATGGTAGACGGTGTCTACCTGCCAGGCGCGCATCACGTCGAGCATCTTGGCCTGGTCGCGGACCGAGCCCAGTATCGGGATCAACTGCACGGCCAGGCCTTCGCGCAGGATGCGCTGCTCCAGCTCGCCGGCGATGGTGTACAGGTTGAATTCGCTGTGTTCGAACAACAGCAGGGTACGCGGCGCCTGCCCCAGGATCTGGCGGCACAGCTCGGAGCCGATCGAGCCACCGGCACCGGTCACCATTACGGTCTGGTCGATGATGCAGTGCTGCAGCAGGTCACCTTGTGCAGGCACCGCGTCGCGCCCTAGCAGGTCGGCGATGTCCACTTCCTGGATATCGTCCACCTTGACCCGGCCGCTGGCCAGGTCCATGAAACCGGGCACACTGCGTACGTGCAGCGGGTAGCCTTCGAGCAGGTTGAGGATTTCGCGGCGGCGGCTGCGGCTGACCGAGGGCAGCGCCAGCAGGATTTCTTCGGCGCCGGTGTCGTCGATCATGCGTTGCAGTTGTTCTGGCTGGTACACCTGCAGGCCGGCGATCACCCGGTCGGTGATGCTGCCATCGTCGTCGATGAACGCTACCGGGCGCATGGCCTTGCCCATGCGCAGGGCCGCAACCAGCTGGTTACCGGCCGAGCCGGCGCCATAGATGGCAACCCGTGGCAGGCCATCGTTGCGGTTGGCAAAGGGCACATGCTGTACGGCGGTGGCAAACCAGTCACCGAGGAAGTACTGGCGCATGGCCAGGCGCAGGCCGCCGACCATGATCAGGCTCAGCCACCAGTAGTTAAAGGTGATCGAGCGTGGCACCACGTTTTGATGGTTGCTGGCCCAGTAGATGATGAAGCCCAGGATCAGCGCCGACAGTGTCACGGCCTTGATGATGGCGATCAGTGCGTCATTGCCGAAATAGCGCATGACTGCCCGATACAGGCCAAAGCGGATGAACAACGGGATCGAGATGATCGGCGCGGTGATGAACAACCAGGTGTGGTCCACAACAGGGTTGGCCAGGTCGTCGATGCCCAGGCGCACGACAAACGCCAGCCACAGCGCGAACCAGACCAGAATCACATCAGCCGCTACCTGAATCAGCCGTTTGTGGCGTCTAGGTAGTCCAAGCAGTCTTGAGCGCAGCTTATCCATAGAACCTCTTAGGGCTTTCCAACCTGACATGTCTACTGTCTTCGTCCTATCACTTTAGCTAGTGTTCGAGCTCACCGGCGCGCCAGCGCACGGCCAGATATGCCAATGGCAGGTAGGCAATGATCACACCCCACACGCCGTCCAGGCCCAGCAACAGCACACACAGGGCAACTGGCAGCAGCCAGAACAGGTTGATCGCAGCCACCGCCAGGGTTACCGGCAGGTGCTTGCCATAGTGACGAGAAGCAAACTGGTAGGCGTGGCTGCGGTGCGCTTCGTACACCTTGTCACCGCGCAGCAAGCGGCGGATCAGGGTGAAGGTGGCATCTACGACAAACACGCCCAGCAGAATCAGCCAGCACCAGAACAATTGCGGCGAAGCCCACCCAGCCTGCAGCGACAAGCCCGCCAGTACAATGCCAAGGAAGCCACTGCCGGCATCGCCCATGAAGATCTTGGCCGGCGGGAAGTTCCAGAACAGAAAACCCAGCGTTGCCGCAGCCAGCAACAGCGGCAGTGCCATCAATTGCGGCACACCGGCCAGGGCCGATAGCAGCACCATACCCAGGCAGGCGGTGACCGCTTCGACGCTGGCAATGCCGTCGATGCCGTCCATGAAGTTATACAGGTTAAGCATCCACACGGTGTAGAACGCCGCAAGAATGAAGCCGAACCACTGCAGGTCGAGGGTAAAGCCGAACACCTGCAACGGCGCCAGGCCGCCCAGCCAGTACAGCATCCACGCGGCGGCGGCGAAGTGGCCAAGCAGGCGCCAGCGGGCAGCGATGTGGCCGTGGTCGTCCATGAAGCCGATTACCGCGATCAACGCCCCTGCCCCACCAATGGCGACCAGCGGCGCCAGCGGCACGGCACCGGCCATGCCCAGTAGCGGCAGGCAGGCCAGGAAGCTCAGCACAATGGCCACGCCACCGCCCCGGGGGGTGGGCACGGTGTGCGAACTACGCGCGTTGGGCACGTCGATGATCTGCTTGTTCAGGGCGTAGCGCCGTAGCGCAGCAGTCAAAAGCAGGGATGCCCCTGCGACGAGGGGAATAAGCCACCAAACCGTCATTTGTCTTGCCCTTTCATAAAATTGAGTGCCGTGGCCCGCAGAGCCTGGTCCACATCCAGCGGGGGCTGCCAGCCCAGCAGTTCACGGGCTTTGCCACTGTCTACCTCCAGCGACCCGCACAGGCGCTGCGCCAGGCCGCCCTTGCCGGCGAGGGTCGCCGCCCCCTTCAGCCAGCTGGCAGGTACGGGCAGCAACCTGGCGGGCTTGCCCAGTGCCTTGCCCAGCCGCTGCAGCAACTCGGTGGTGGACAGGTCGTGGCCATCGCTGGCCAGGAACGTCTGGTTGGCGGCGGCCGGATGGTCGATGCAGGTCACCAGCAAGTCCACCAGGTTATCCAGGGCCACCAGGCTGCGCTTGTTGTGGATGGCGCCAAACGGCAGCGGCACGCCTTTGCTCAGCCAGTTCATCATGCTGCGGAAATTGGCTTTCACCCCAGGTCCATACACCAGCACCGGGCGTACGATCACCACTTCCAGCCCGCTTTGCGCTGCCAGCTGGCGCAGCCCGTCTTCGGCTTCGCGCTTGGAGATGCCGTAGGGGTCTGAAGGCGCTGGCGCCTCGTCCGCGCTGAAGGGCTGGCGGCCGTCGGTGGTCTCGCCATTCACCTTCACCGAGCTGACAAAGATGAAGCGCCGTACACCTGCCTGGACCGCAGCCCGAGCCAGGTTCAGGGTGCCTTCAACGTTTACCCGGCGGAACTCGGCCAGTGGGTCGGTGGCGGTTTCGTGCATCACGTGCACGCGGGAAGCCAAGTGGATAACGGTGTCCACCTGGTCGAAGTGCCCGGACGCAACGTCCACCGCCGACAGCTCGCTGAATGCACGGTAATCCACGCCCTCCAGCGGCTGCCCGGGCAACTTCCGCACCAAGGCCCGTGGCGCCCGGCGCTCGTCTGCAGCAAGCCGCTGCAGCAGCACCTTGCCGACAAAACCGCTACCGCCGGTGACCAGGATGCCTGGGCATTGTGCGTTGCCTTGCCCGGCCATCAACCTCTCCCCGCCCGGCCCAGCAATCGGGTGAACACGCTGCGGTACTGCTCCGCTACCACCGACCAGCGGTAACGGCGGTTGGCAATTTCATGCAGGTGCGTCGACAGTTGCGCACGAGCGTCAGCATCGCCCAGCAGCGTCTGTACGTGGTTGCGCAGCGACGTGCTGTCGGCAAAGTACAGCGCCTGGTCTTCGGTAGTGGCACGGTTGAATGACACATCGAAGGCCACTACCGGCAAGCCCAGCCACATGGCCTCGACCAGCGACGGGTTGGTACCGCCGGCGCTGTGGCCGTGCAGGTATACCGTGGCATTGCTGCGCAGGGGGCTCAGTTGCTCTACGTCGTAGATCGGGTCCAGCAGGTGAATGTTGCTCACCCCTTCATACTGCTTGCGCAGTTGCACGCCGTATTCGCTGTGGTTCCAGTTGCCGATGATCGCCAGCGGCATGCCAGACCCGGCAAAGGCCTCGAGAATGACGTGGATGTTGTTCTCCGGCTCGATGCGGCACACCGTGAAGGCGTAAGGCGCGCCAAGGAACGGGTACGCCTGGCGGGCTTGCTCGCTTGGCTGGCCGGCCCGGGCCTGGTCACCACCGTAGGCAATCAGTTCGCTGGGCTTGTTGTATTCGGCGGTCACATACTCCTGCAGCACCTTGTTGTCGGTGATGACCGCGTGGGCAAAGCGCACGGCCACGGCTTCAGACAGTTTCAGGAACCAGCGGGCGAAGTTGGACCATTTGGCGCGCTTCCATTCGTAGCCGTCGATGTTCACCACGATCGGCTTGCGCGTCAGCAGGCGCATGAATGGCAGGGCGATGCAGCCGGAAACCCCCAGGATCAGCATCAGGTCATGCTTGCGGTAGGCGTGCAGCATGCTCAGCACGTCGTACGGAATGCTTTGTACGCCATTGGCCTTGAGGTTCAGGTAGACCAGGCGGGCACGTTCGAAAAACTTCGGGCGCTCGGGGTAATGCGGCGCGCTGCAGTACACGGTGAGCTCGCAGTCACCCGGCAGGTTGCGCACCAATTGTTCGGTCAGTGTTTCCCAGCCACCGTATTGGGCGGGCAAACCTACCGTACCAATTACTGCAATCTTATAGGTCATCAAACACCATCACGATATTTTTCTGGAAGTTGGCGGTGGAAAACTCACTCGCTTTCATGCGTGCGCGCTCAGACAATGCCTGGCACAGCTGTGGGTCCTGCGACAGGCGCGCAACCGTGCGCACCAGCTGTTGGTGGTTTTTCGAGTCGATCTGATAACCCTCTGCCCCATCACTGACCAGCTCCACCGGGCCGCCTACCGGGGGCACGATGGTCGGGATACCAAAGGCCATCGCCTCGAGAATGGTCAGGCCAAAGGTTTCGACCCACCCATCCACATGGGACAGGTTCAGCACCAGGCTGGCTTCGCGGTAGAACCTCGCCACGTCGGCGCTGGCCGGGCTAAGGGTGAGGTTTTTCGGCAATACCTTGCCGGCGAAATAAGTGTCCACTTCCTGGGCGCTGGCATTGAGCACCAGGGTGAACTTGAGCACCGGGTCCGCAGCCAGTGCCGTGGCCAGTGCGATGAACTCGTCGACGCCCTTGTAGCCCTTCAGCGACGCCAGCATCAGCACATTGAAGCGGCCGCCATGAAGATGCTGGTACGCCGTGGCCATCGCCTGCTGCTGGAAGCCCTCGGCCAGGCCGTTGTAAACGGTCACCGCTGGCACCCCGGCAACGCCCTCTTGTGCCTGCAAGTACTTCGACACGTAGACCACCTTGCTGGCACAGCCGGCAATCACCCGCCGCAGAAACGCCTTGAGCAGCGCAGGCCGAATGGAGGTTTCGTGCACGTGGTAAACCACTTTGGCACCGCGCAAGCGGGCAGCCAGCGCCGCACCGAAGGGCAGCATGGTATTGATCAGCACAACGTGCCCGGGGCGCACCTTGCGCAGCAGGCTGAAAAACAGCGCCAGTTGCGAACCGGCATACGCCAGCAGTGTCAGCCAGCGGTTGTCGAAACGCTTGTAGGCAAACTTGCAGGTGCGCACCTGCAGTTCGTCGAGCACGCCGTGGCCGCTGCTGCCCACATGCAGGGTGCAGTCGGCCCCACTTTGCTGCAGCGCGGTGATGGTCTGGTTAAGTACCCGGGGGCTACCACTGTAATCATTCAGCAAATGAACAAAGTGCAACGTTTTCATGCCACCCCTTCTTCTGCGATGCGCGCCTTGATGAACTTGGCAGGCACACCGCCATAAATCGAGTTCTTGCGGTACACACCCGCAGCCACCACGGCCCCCGCGGCAAACACGCAACCGTCTTCGATCACCGCGCCATCGAGCACGGTCACCTTGGCGCCAATCCAGCAGTTGCGGCCAACCTTGATGCCTTGGCGGGTCACGCCCTGCAGGCGGATGGGTTGCAGCGGGTCTTCGAAGTTGTGGTTTTCAGAATGAAAGCTGACAAAGTTGCCGATGATGGTGTCGCTGCCAATCTCGATACCGCCGGCGCAACCCAGGAAGCAACCGGCGCCCAGGCCGACGTTGTCGCCAATTACCAGGCCCTTGCCGATGTTGGCCAGGCTGCCGGTGCACTCGATGATGATGTGCTTGTTCAGCGATACCGCAGTGCCGAAGCGAATGCCGTCATTGGACAAGGCATCGACGAAGCAGCCCTGGTCGATCACCAGCCCAGGCCCGTACTGGATCTTGCCCACTTCCTTCAGTGTCACTCCCGAGCCGATGAACGCCAGCCGCCGCTGGCGAAGCCGGATCACCCCGCGACAGGCCATTACCAGCTTGCTCACGATCAGCCCCAGCAGGTAGCCCGACGAGATGCGCCGGTCGATCACCATTGGGCGCTTTTTAACCACCAACACCAGTTTTTCGAGCAAGGCATGCATCATTTCACGGCCCTCACCTGGGTAAACAAGGCCTTGATGAAAGCCGGGCGACGATAGGCCAGCGCTTTGCGAAAGGCAGCATAGACCAGGTACAGGTCCAGCAGGCCCCGCTGCAGCAGGCTGTGGGAATGAAAGCTGATTCGCAGGCCGTGGATCATTTCCTCGAAGCGGAACAAGGCACGCTCCGGGGTATCGGCGCTGTGTTCGGACAGGTCGTGGGCAATTTCCACATCCAGCACACAGGCCTTGGGGAAATACCCCTCGTAGCGGATGAAAAAATCGGTATCGGTGGCATAGAAGCGCAACCGCTCGTCATAGAAAGGCGTCATGCGCTGGAAGCACTGGCGGGTGAAAATCAGGCCGCTATTGATACCCAGCAGGTTTTTCGAGTCCACCAGGCCAGGGGCCACATCGGGGGTAAGACGGCCCATGAACAACCAGCGCTGGCCGGGGCTGACCAGTTGCCCATGGCTGACCAGGCGGGGCATGAACACGCCCACCTGATCGCCACCCGGCGCACTGCGCACCTTGCCGATCTGCGTCAGGCAACTGGACAGGCGAATGTTCGAGTAGTTGGTGTCGTCGTCCGAGATCATGAACAGCTCGACCCCGGCGGCAAATGCCTCTTTGGCCACCTGATTGTAGATGACCGACAGCCGCTGGTTGTCCGCCTCGTACCAACGTACGCCTGGGCACGGCTGCGCCATGCTGGGAGAGTTGTTCCAGACGTGCAGTTGCAGGTCGACACCCTCATCCTGCAGCAGTGCCTTTTGTGCGAGCAGCGACTGCAGGGCAATCGAGTCCTGGCTAGCTTTCCGATACAGAACGATCAGTACGGCCAAGCTCAACTTTTGTTCTTCTGTTTTCACCAATGATCACCATCACCACGATCGCGAATATGTAAAGGACCACACTGTTCGTATAGGACTGGAAAAAGAACGAGCTCAGGAAGAACGGGTAACTGGCAATCACGAAGTTGCCCAAACCGTTCTTCCATGCGCTGGCATGCGGCCTGTCCCGGACGATGATCGTCACCAGCTTGTGATACCACAGAATCAACCCGGCCATGATCAGCGCGCCAACCCAGCCGCAGGTGGCCAGCAGGTTGAGCCAGAACGAATCGAACCAGTACGGCTGGCCCGGGCCCACCGAACCAAAGCCATAGCCCATGGGGTGCGCGCTCAGCACCTCGTACATGTGCAGCCACTGGCGCTCACGGTCCAACGCAGACAAGTCCTGGGTGTAACCCATCGACAGGTAGGCAAAGATCGCCACGGTCAGGCCAACGAACTGCAGGTAACCCAGCAGCGAAATCAGCCAGGCCGTACGCAGCACCCGCGCCACCACCAGCATCGCGCAGATGCACACCAGGCCGATCATGGCCGTGCGCACCGAACCGATCGCAATCAACCCGCACAGCAGCACAAACGCGGCGCTCAGCAACAGGCGCCGGGTAAGCGACCAGTGGCGCCCGCTGAGCAACACGGCCAGCGTCATGGCGGCGGTATTGAGAATGACGGCGGAAAACTCCAGAGTGCCGGTGAAGAAGCCGGAAACCCGCGGCAGCCCGTCACGCATCGAGTTGTACGGCTGCAGTTCATAACCTTTGGCGGTAAGCAGCGGCCAGTACCAGAACTGTTCGGCCGAGGCGATGGTCAGGTATTGGTACAGCGCATACACGCCGGTGAGCACGCTCATGGCCAGCACCGACCAGTACACATGGCGCAGCTTCTTCTCGGTCGACACCGCCTGTGCCCAGATGGCCACGGCCATACCGATAAACACCGGCACGGCCAATGCGCGGAACATGCGCAACGACCCTGCGCTCAGGTCACCGAACAGCAGGTACAGGAAGGCGAAGAACAAAAGGATCAGCAACGACCGCCCCACCTCGAGGTTGACCACACCCCGCGCCGTGATGCTGGCCAGTGCCCGTAACAGCAGCCACATGATCATCAGCAGGCTGATCATTTCGCGCCAACCGGCAAAGGCACTGCCCAGGCCGAGCGTCAGCACTGCAAAGTCGCTGAAGAACAGCAGGCCGAACAACACGCCGATAAAGATCTTGATCACACTCACCCTCGCGCTTTGGCAAACCTGGCCAGCCGCAACAGCGTGACCTTGATGAGGATCTTGATGCGCGGCACCCAGGCGTAGGAAAGCAGCGCTCGCAACGCCAGCTTTGTGTCCATACGGCACAAGGCGTCGAAGACATCCGCAGGCACCATGCTAGTGACCTTACCTGTCGGTTTCATGAAATCGAGGTTGCCCGACCACGGCAGCATGGTCGCCAGCTGGTTTTCGCTGTATTCGCCACGCTCGATGCAAGCCAGGTAGCGCGCTTTCACGGCTTCTAGCGAGTTCACCTGCTTCACGGCTTCGACCACCGGTGCACTGGGCCGCGGTTGCTCGATGCTGGCCAGCAGTTGGTCGACGCTGGCTACCTTCAGGCTGTCTGCGGGTGAATAGCCCTGAATGGGCGCAACCAACCCGACACAGCGCCGGCCCTTGAGCAGTTGTTCAGCGAACGCCGTGCCGCCGGGTATAGGGTAGCTGTCCAGATAAAAGTCGGCTTTTTCCGCAAACGCCAGGTAGTCCTTGTACGGCAGGTGACGGCGGATGAAAAAGCGCGTGGGGTAACGCAGCTTCACTGTCCACCACCAGGTGTTGGTCAGCGGGTTGGCACCAATGATCCAGCACTCGGCGTTCGGGAACCTGTCGAGAATAGCCGTGATCGACGGGCGCATGTCCAGGCCGCCATGGGGCTTGTACTTGGCCGCCGAGGCGGCACTGAACACCTTGATCCGCTCATGCGCGGGCGCGGCGTCCGGCACTTTTGCGCCGCTGGTTTCGATCGGTATCGCCAGGAAGCTCTTCTGGCAGGCGAGGTGTTTTTTCTTGTCGAGGTGGTGCCCGTAGGCGCTGATCTCGAAATACACATCAGCCACTGAAGCGCCGAAACTGAACACATGGTCGGCGTGGTTGACGAAATACACTGTCACCGCGGCGCCACGCTGCTGCTTCAGCAGGCCACAGGCGACCGTGGTGATGATGTCGTCAGGGTGAATGTGCAGCACCACCTTGTCGTACTGGGCAAGGGTGTCGACGATGGATTGCAGCCGCGCGCACGGGTCCTCACCCCGCGCCACTTCGATGTGGGCGAAGTAGTCATTCAGGCGTTCGATTACCTGGGGTTTGGCGCTGCGCGCCACCAGCAGGTCCACGGGGCCCTCGTGCATGTGCGCCAGGCGCTCCATCAAACGGGTGTGCCCGCCTTGCAGGTAGGGTTCGCTGACCACGTGCAGGCAGCCCCGGGATGTGCCGCTGGCGACCGGTACCGTGACCAGGCTGGTGCACTGGGCTACCAGATGGCGCTCCAGCGCTGCGGCCTCGTAGATGTCCAGGTCCACGGCCCACAGCAGTGCACCATAGACTTGCGCCTCAGCCAAAGCCGGCCCTGGTGCTGCCTTCAGTATCCGGGCGTGCAGCTGCTCAACCACTTGCTTCATTGCTCAGCTCCGTGCCGAATCAGCGACAATCGACGACAAACGCCGGAAAACCGTGAAATACATGACGATTGCGTACAACAGGTAATTAACCGCGTAGGCAAGTGTGACCTTCTCATACCCCCAGAGTTGCGTGAGGTACACGGTCAGGGCGTAAAGCGACAAAGTGGCGAGGATTTCCGTCACCAGGTACAGCCGCGTCAAGGCCTTGCCCAGCATCAGGTAGGCCATCAGCCAGCTGGCGATCTTCAGGCTGTCGCCCACCATCTGCCAGGCGAACAGCTCGCGCATGGGTAGGAACGATTCGGAGAACAGCACCTGGATGATGAAATCGCGCAGCAGGTAGATGATCAGCCCGGCCACTATGGTCATGGGCAGGATCAGCTTGTAGCCCTGCAGAATCTCCCTGCGCAGCTCACCGGCATCCTTCAGTTCGGACAACCGCGGCAGGTAATACACCGCCAGGGTGGTGGTAATCAGCATGAGGTACGCCGAACTCAGGCGCCACATGGCTTCCCAGTATCCCGCTTGCTCCCAGCCAAAGGTATTGCCCAGGTAGTCCCGCAGGAACACGTGGCAAACCGGCAGGGAACAGGCCGTGACCACGGCCATCAGCGCAAACTTCGACAGCCGCCTCAGGGCCTGACGGTCCAGCCCGCCAAAAAAGTCGCCAAGGTGGAACCAGGGCGTGCGCATGCAGATAACCAGGGTGGCCACGAAGCTCAGCGACTGATACACCGCCAGCGCCACAAGCGCACCGTACAGCCCAAGCTGGATGGTCAGCGCACAGGTGACCACCAGCGAAATGAGGCTGCCGAGGATATTGGCCAGCACATAGCGGGGCACATCCTTCTTGCCGTTGAGCACGCCAAGCAATAACGAGTTGAAGGCAAAGAACACCAGCGTGGCGGCAAACCAGACCAGCACCGACGCCAGCGATTCGTCATTGAAAAACCAGCTGGCCAAGGGCTTGCGCCGTCCCATGATCAGTACTGCGAGCAGCAGCGAAACCACCACCGACAGCGTGCCGGCGGTTCTCCATATCTTGCGCTGCTCGTCGGGCTGTTCGGCGAATTCCGCCGTGTACTTGGTAACGCCGGTGCTGACGGCACCACTGGCCAGGGTGGTGAACATGGTCACCGCATTCTGCAGCTGGCCGATGGCCGCGTAACCGGCCGGCCCCACATACAGGGCCAACACTTTGTTAAGGCCAAGCAAGGTGGCCATCTTTACCGCAACCGCTATCGCATTGAGAAGACTAGTTCTGATCAGGGTCATACCTGGCACTCAAGGACGCGAAAAGCTGTTGCAGGCGTCAATGACGTGCTGGATAGAGGCCACAGTCAGGGTCGGGTCCATGGGCAGGCTCAGTACCTGCTCATGCAGCCGCTCGGTCAGCGGTAGCGAAAGGTCGGCCAACTGCGGGTAGGCCTGCTGCCGATGCGGCGGTATCGGGTAGTGCACCAGCGTTTGCACGCCCTGTTGAGCCAGATGCTGCTGCAACTGCTCACGGCATTCACTTCTCACCACAAAAAGGTGCCAGGCGTGCTGGCCGGCGACGCCCGGGTCGGGCAACTGGATCGCCGGGTTGTCGATGCCGGCCAGGTACTGCTGCGCAACTTGCTGGCGCAGGCGGGTTTCGTTGTCCAGGTACGCCAGCTTGACGCTCAACAACGCAGCTTGCAGTTCGTCCAGGCGGCTGTTGACCCCTTGGTACATGTTCATGTACTTCACATGCGAACCATAGTTGCGCAGCGATTTCAGGGTGTCGGCCAGCGCATCGTCGTTGGTGGTGACTGCACCGGCGTCACCCAGCGCGCCAAGGTTCTTGCCTGGGTAGAAGCTGAAGCCCGAGGCATCGCCCCACGCCCCTGCCCGGCGCCCATCCAGCTCGGCACCGTGCGACTGGGCAGAATCCTCAAGCACCAGCAGGCCATGCTCCCCGGCGAATGCGTTGATCGCCGGCATGTCGGCCAGTCGGCCGTACAGGTGCACCGGCATGATCACACGGGTACGCGGGGTCAGCGCTTGCGCCAGGTTGTGCGCGCCCAGATTGAAGCTGCCTTCATCAGGCTCCACCAGCACGGGTACCAGTTTGTTCTCGGTAATCGCCAGGATGGTTGCAATGTAGGTGTTGGCAGGTACCAGTACCTCGTCGCCCTCGGCGATACGCCCCAACAGCTTCCAGGCCCGCAAGGTCAGGGTCAGCGCGTCCAGGCCGTTGGCCACGCCGATGCAGTGCTTTACCCCGCAATAGCCGGCGAACTGGGTTTCAAACTGCTTGAGCTTCTCGCCCATGATGTACCAGCCCGAGTCGATGACCTCGGTGCAGGCATCGATCAACGCCTGACGGTATTGCGCATTCACACCTTGCAGATCGAGAAACTTAACCATTGCGGTCTATCACCCTGATAATTTTTGCTGGATTCCCTACAACAACGGCATAAGGCGGGACGTCTTTGGTCACCACTGCCCCTGCGCCCACCATCGCGTACTCGCCAACGACAATGCCTGGCAGCAAGGTCGCATTGGCACCAATGCTGGCGCCACGCTCCAGCGTAATACCGCTGAATTGCTCCGGGTAAACCTTGGAGCGCGGCATCGCGTCATTGGTAAAGGTGGCATTGGGGCCGATGAACACGTCATCGGCAATGCGGGTACCGTCCCACAGGTAAACACCGGACTTCACCGTCACGTTATCACCCAGCACCACATCACCTTCAATAAGGGTATGCGCACAGATGTTGCAATTACGCCCGATCTGCGCACCTTTCATGATCACCACGAATTGCCACACCCGGGTGCCTTCACCGATGAAGTCGCTTTTCACATCGGCCAGTTGATGAATGCTAGGCATTGCGCTTCAGCTCCGTGAACGAGGTGTAGTCACGAATGTAGTCGGCCTCGTCGTAATGGGCGTCGGCCAGTACGAGCAGCACGCAGTCCGGGCTGAAATCATGCATTTCGTGCCAGACCATGGGGGGAATCAGGATGCCCTTGTTGAACGCGTCCAGCCAATGGTCTGTGCGGGTGGTGCCATCATCCATGACCATCCGGCAACGCCCTGACACGCAGATTGCCAGCTGATTGAGTGCCTTGTGGGCGTGGAAGCCACGGGAAACCCCTGGCAGCGTTTCGGTCAGGTAATACACGCGCTGTATGGCGAACGGTACGTTATCCAAGGCTTGCAGGGCTACCAACTGGCCACGATGATCACCCAGCACCTTGAACAGTTCGGTCTGGGCAAGCGCCCCTTCCTCCGCGACGTTCAGGTGGTGGCGGAACGACGGGGCCTGGTTATCCTTCTCGCTGACAATGAGGCCGTCGCGCATTGGCCATTCAATCGCCAGGTCGGGGTCATCCCAATGGATACTGCCTTCGGCGTCCTTGTTGTACACATCCGTTGTCTTGTACAGAAAATGTGTTTCGTCCTCGAGGGCAATAAACCCGTGCGCGAACCCTTCGGGAATCCACAGCATGCGGTTATTGTGTTCGGTCAGCTCAACACCTACCCACTGCCCGAACGTCGGAGAGCCAGGGCGGATATCGACCGCCACGTCATAGGCCGCACCACGCACTACCCTCACCAGCTTGCCCTGGGCATTCGGCGAACGCTGGAAGTGCAGCCCGCGCAGCACACCGCGATGGGACATCGAGTGGTTGTCCTGGACGAACGCACGGGGCTTGCTCAAGCCCAGCTCAAGCAATGCGCCATGAAAGCGTGTTTCATTGAAGGTTTCCGTGAACCACCCGCGATCATCCTCGTACACGGCGGGCTCGACTATGACTACATCGGGAATGTTCGTTTGAACAAGCTTCATCGGTAAACCTTTGGCATGATTTTTTGTCGGGGCCAGTCGCGCCGCCCCCCTTTATTAGTGCAGTTTCACCGTTTGCACGGCAAATGTCTCGCGCAAAATGTGGCGTGCGCGATGCTGTTCGTTTCCCGGGTCAGGCCCGGCGTCTTTGCAAATTCTGTACGGCATATCTCAGGGTAGCGATCAGGCAACCCAGGCCCAGGCCAACAATCACACCCAAGGCAACGATCAAGTTCCGCTTAGGTTTAATCGGTACATCTGGTTGTTCTATCGTGCCGTCAAGCTGATACACACTTACATTACGCTTCGCGGCAACCAACCCTTGGTAAAACTGCTTTCTCGTTTTTATTTCGCTGAGTTCAGGAATGAACGGGTCTTCACTTTTACGTTGTTGCAAATTGGCAATCTCGGCGGCCAACGCCTTGCTGCCACGCATGTAAGTCAGCTCGCCATCCATTTTTGACGACAACGCCTTGGAGATTTCGCCGTTTATCAGCGGGGGGTTTTCCAGGCCAATGGCATTGGCAATACGCAGTGCCTCTTGCAGGCGGGTAATCTTGTCTTCACGTTGTCGCTGGCCGTTTTCACGCAGGTTGTCGAGTTCCAGCTGCAAGGCGTTTGCGCGGACATCGGCCTCTCGGGTGGCATCCTGCAACAGCTCGGCCTTGGCGGCGGCGCTGGCCTTCTCGACATAGGCAGCAGCCCACTGTGAAGCCACGACAGGATCACGCCCACGGAAGGCGACATAGGCACGCGGCGGCTCACCTGCCAGTTGCACGACATCAAAGGAGCCATTGAACGCGGCATACAATGCACCTTGCGTCCCCTGCCCCGCATCTGCGGAAGGCAAGTAAACTTCCTTGAAGAACTGACGACGCAGGGTTTCACCGTTCAAATGTTCGACGAAGATATCAAAAACCTTACGCGACGTGAAAGGCTCCAACCCGGTCTGGCTGGTACGGCCATAGTTGAGATCGGCGATATCACTGGTCGCCGGGGCTGCCAGAAATACTTTGGCCTCGTAAACCGGTTTCGCCAACAGTGCATAAGCCAGTGCAACTGCAGTGACTACAAGCGCTACCAGAAAGATGAGAAGCTTTTGCCGCCACACACCTTCCAGAAACTCCAACAGGTCAACTTCTTCACTTTCGTTACTGCGGCGCTCAAGGTCATTGCGCATTTCTTGTGTTTTTCCTTGGGTCTGACTGTGTACACGGTTTCTGGCATACCAAAACATCACGAGCGACTGCCCGGAACCCGACCAGGCGCACGCCTCTTGAGTGTAGCGGCATTATGCCAACATCTTACACATCCAGCGCCAGGGTTAGTCGCAGTAGATAAACGCTAGCGTGATTAGTTCCCGCCTTGCGTCGGCCAGCACTCCATAGTCAGACCAAGGGTTCAGGGTATGCACACCTCCAGCCCAGCACCCTCGCGCGCGGCGCGCTGCATCAGGGCTTTTTTCAACGTGGTTTTCGCGGCTTTTTCGCCATGCACCAGCAGCACCTTGCCTGGCTGCACCGGGCCACCGAGCGCGAACTGCAGCAAGCCTGCCTGATCAGCGTGCGCCGAGTACCCTGACAGCGTCATGACCTTCGCCCACACCTCATACATCTGGCCATCCAGATCGATCTGCACAACCCCCTCTGCGCCTTCGCCGGCCTGTATCATCGCCCCTGGCGTGCCCTTGGCCTGATACCCCACGAACATCACCTCATGTCGCGCATCCGCCAGCATGGCCTTGAGGTAATTGACAATACGCCCACCCGAGCACATGCCATTGCCGGCAATCACGATCGCAGGCCGGCCGGTGCTCTTGAGGTAGTTGACCACCTGCTGGTGTCGGGCATGGGAGTCCACGCTGATCAGCTGGCTGAAGCCCAGGGGGTCGCGCCCTTCTGCAAGGCGCGCCCTGGCTTCGACATTCCAGTAGTCGTGCAGCTCCCGGTACACGCTGGTGATGCGTTGGGCCAGGGGTGAGTCGAGGATGATGGGCAACTGCGACCAGTCGAGCGGGTCGCCATCAGGCCCGGGACCAGCGCCGCCCAACAAAGCCTTGCGATGAAGGATGTCTTCGAGCTCGTATAACAGCTCCTGGGTGCGCCCCAGGCTAAAAGCCGGGATGAGGATGGTACCTTTGTCGGCCAAGGCGCGATCGATGGCGGCTTCCAGCCGCTGCCTGCGGTCGCCGGCCTGCGCATGCAGGCGGTCGCCATAGGTGCTTTCCAGCACCAGTACGTCGGCACGCTCCGGAGGCTGGACCGGGCGCAGCAACGGGTTGCCACAGGCACCCAAGTCGCCCGAAAACACATAGCGGGTATTGGCTAGCTCATGCTGCATGTCGCACTCGACATAAGCCGAACCCAGCAGATGCCCGGCGCGCTGCAGGCGAATACGGCAAACCAGGCCAGGGCGCTCGACCACCGCGTGCCACCGCTCAAAAGTCAGCGGCACGATAAGCTCACGGATGAAATCGATGTACCGCGACACCTGCGCAGGCTCGCTGCTGATGCTTAGCTTATAGGCATCTTCCAGTACCAGCGGCAGCAGCCGGGCGGATGGCTCGCTGCACAGGATAGGGCCGCGATAGCCGGCGGCCAGCAGCGCAGGAATGCGGCCAACGTGGTCGAGATGAACATGGGTAACAACCAGGGCCTGGATGCCCTGTATGTCGAAACCGAGCGCCGCGCTTTCGGCACCCGGTGCAGCCTCGCTCCCCTGCTCAAGCCCGCAGTCGATCAGCAGACTGGTGGCTGAATCAAGGTGCAGCTGGTGGCAAGACCCGGTGACACCACGGGTACCACCGTGATGGGAAAGGCTGGGGTATTCCATGCTGCGCACACTCGCCGGGGCCGAAAATGAAGTGGGCTATTACTCCATGACGGCCGGTGCATGCATAGGTGAGACTTTCCTAAGTAGGTGCAGGAAACTTCCTTAGTTGCTGCTCAGTGCCGCCTGACGGGCAGACTCCCTGATCTTGCGCTTGCTGCGCTGCACGCCGTAGGCCCCCAGCAACGGCCCTACTGCCAAGCCAATGACCAGGGCGGCCAATACCAGCACGGCAACCGGCATTTCCGGCGCAGCCCAACCGAACAGGACCAGCGACACGGCTTGCTGGTTCTCCAGCACGAAGAACAGCACCACAGCCGCCAACAGCAGCACGAACACCGCCGCCAGGGCGCGCTTGAGGTTACGCATCAGAATGCTCCTTGATTGTTCAGGCTTCAGCCTCGTCTTCTTCGTTGACCCGGTCACGCAGCTCTTTGCCGGGTTTGAAGTGCGGCACAAACTTGCCCTCGAGGCTGACCGACTGGCCGGTCTTCGGGTTACGACCCACGCGCGGGGCGCGATAATGCAGCGAGAAGCTGCCAAAACCGCGAATCTCGATGCGATCACCAGTGGCAAGGCATTGTGACATCTGCTCAAGCATGGTCTTGATGGCCAGCTCCACATCCTTGGACGAGAGCAGCCCCTGATGGGTGACAATACGTTCGATCAGCTCCGACTTCGTCATATTTTTCCCTTCGTTATCAAGCAGCTAGATCATTGCTTAACCAGTTTGTAGCACGCCGGGAGGGATTTGAACAGGGCGGTTCTTGACTTAATAAAAAAATTCAAGATTGAAGTTTTACAAGAATGGTCTAGCCGAAGGGGTTACCAGGAACCGCCCCATCGCCGGCATGCCGGCTCCCGGCCCCCTCTCTCACGCCAATTGCTGCCGAGGACTTTCCTGCGAAAAGCGCTTTCGTATCGCCAGCGCAGGCTTCTCCACCAGCTGCCACGACGCATACCCCGCCACCCACGAGGCCGGCACTGCAACCAGCATTAGCCAATATGGCCCGGCCCACGGCATCGCCCCCGCCAAAATCTGCTGAATCGGAAACGCATACAGGTAGATACCGTAGGAGTAGTCCTGCACCACCGAAGGCAGCTTCAACTGCGGGCAATACGCAAAATAAAGCGTGGCGTAAATCGTCAGGATGGCGAACGCGAACACCTCAAAACGCCCTCCCTTGCTCAGCAAGAATAACGCGACGCAGCCAAGCAACAGCCACCCGGTGTGCGGTATCACCGCTCGGCACGAATAGAATGCCGACCCCGCCAGGAAACACACCACCAGCTTGAATGGGTACGCTGCAAATGCCGGATGCCAGGCATGCAACCCCAACGCAACCAAGAGTGCCGCAAGCGTCAGCCCCGACATTGGCCACCGGAAAAGCCTGGCTACAAGCACCACCACTCCCAATACCAGGTACATGCGCATTTCCAGCGGAATGGTCCACAAACTGCCATTGACCGAAACCCCCTGGAAACGCGGGGTAAAGGTCACCCCAGGCAGTACGAACTGGGCATCTTTGAAAATCAGCAGCGGGCTGTAGAAGTATTTGTATACCTGGGCTTGCGAAAAATACTCGGCAAGCGGCAGCGAGGTAACGGCAGGCCCTAGCACAAAGGCCATGAGCAACAGGCACATCACCAGACCAGGCAGGATTCTGAGCGCGCGTGCCAGGTAGAAATCCCTGGCGCTATTGCGCTCACCGCTGGCAGCGATCAAGAACCCACTGACCACGAAGAACACTTCCACCCCAAGGCTGTGGACGGGCACCGGCATGCCCAGCTGCATAGCAGGGTCCGCGCAACTCAGGCACTCCAGATAGGAAAGCGCAAAAGAATGCCCAATCACCACAGCGGTCGCCGCCAGCAACCGGATGATCAGAAAATTATTATCACGCCCGCGACCTTTCATAACGTCGCCAAACATCAACATGAACACCCCCACGGCTGACGCATTTCAGACATAAAAAAAGGGCGACCCGAGGGTCGCCCTTTTTTACCGATCAAACAGAACTCAGTTCTGCTTGGCCATTGCTTCGCGCAGCAGCGCAGCCATGGTGGTGTCGGCAGCCGCTTCCGGAGCGTTTTTCAGGCTCTGGATGGCTTCACGCTCTTCAGCGTCGTCTTTCGATTTGATCGACAGGCTGATAACGCGGGACTTGCGGTCAACGCTGATGATCTTGGCTTCGATCTCTTCGCCTTCCTTCAGAACGTTACGCGCGTCTTCAACGCGGTCACGGCTGATTTCGGAAGCTTTCAGAGTAGCTTCGATGTCGTCGGCCAGGGTGACGATGGCGCCTTTGGCGTCAACTTCTTTCACGATGCCCTTGACGATAGCGCCCTTGTCATTGACAGCAACGAAGTTGGAGAACGGATCGTCTTCCAGCTGCTTGATGCCCAGGGAGATGCGCTCGCGCTCTGGGTCGACCGACAGGATGACGGTTTCCAGCTCGTCGCCCTTCTTGAAACGACGTACGGCTTCTTCGCCGGTTTCGTTCCAGGAGATGTCGGACAGGTGAACCAGGCCGTCGATGCCGCCGTCCAGGCCGATGAAGATACCGAAGTCGGTGATCGACTTGATGGTACCGGTGATCTTGTCACCCTTGTTGAACTGGCCGGAGAAGTCTTCCCATGGGTTGGACTTGCACTGCTTGATGCCCAGGGAGATACGACGACGCTCTTCGTCGATGTCCAGAACCATGACTTCCACTTCGTCGCCAACCTGAACGACTTTCGACGGGTGGATGTTCTTGTTGGTCCAGTCCATTTCGGAAACGTGTACCAGACCTTCAACGCCTTCTTCCAGCTCAGCGAAGCAGCCGTAGTCGGTCAGGTTGGTAACGCGAGCTTGTACGCGAGTACCTTCTGGGTAACGGGCAGTGATAGCTACCCACGGATCTTCGCCCATCTGCTTCAGACCCAGCGAAACGCGGTTACGCTCGCGGTCGAACTTCAGAACGCGTACGTCGACTTCGTCGCCAACGTTAACGATTTCCGAAGGGTGCTTGATGCGCTTCCAGGCCATGTCGGTGATGTGCAGCAGGCCGTCGATACCGCCCAGGTCCACGAATGCGCCGTAGTCGGTGAGGTTCTTGACGATACCTTTGACTTGCTGGCCTTCCTGCAGGGTTTCCAGCAGGGCTTCGCGCTCGGCGCTGTTCTCGGCTTCCAGCACGCTGCGACGCGAAACAACAACGTTGTTGCGCTTCTGGTCCAGCTTGATGACCTTGAATTCCAGCTCTTTGCCTTCGAGGTGGGTGGTGTCGCGCACAGGGCGGACATCAACCAGGGAGCCCGGCAGGAACGCACGGATGCCGTTAACGTCGACAGTGAAGCCGCCTTTAACCTTACCGTTGATAACGCCCTTGACCACTTCTTCAGCGGCGAAAGCTGCTTCCAGAACAATCCAGCACTCGGCGCGCTTGGCTTTTTCACGGGACAGTTTGGTTTCGCCAAAGCCGTCTTCGACCGCGTCCAGCGCAACGTGAACTTCGTCACCGACCTTGATGGTCAGCTCGCCAGCTTCGTTGTAGAACTGCTCGAGCGGGATGACGCCCTCGGACTTCAGGCCAGCGTGTACGGTAACCCAGTCGCCGTCGATGTCGACAACGATACCGGTGATGATGGCACCCGGCTGAAGATTGAGGGTTTTCAGGCTTTCTTCAAAGAGTTCTGCAAAGCTTTCGCTCATTTTAATTCCTGTAGATTCGGGCGAAACAAACGCCCATAACCACATTCCAGACAATGTGGGTTCGTTTTAAGTAAAGGAAAGCTGGCAGGACGTTGACTGGTGCCCCTGCCTGCTTTCCTGGCGATCAGGCGAGGTCGCGCAGGGCGATCTCGCTTCTGATACGTTGCAACACCTGCTCGATGGACAACTCGGTAGAGTCCAACTGAATGGCATCGGCCGCTGGCTTCAGCGGGGCCACTGCACGTTGGGTGTCGCGCTCATCACGCGCACGAATCTCATCCAGCAGACTCGACAGACTAACATCTTCACCCTTGCCCTTCAACTGCAGGTAACGGCGACGTGCGCGCTCTTCTGCGCTGGCGGTCAGAAAGACCTTCAACGGCGCGTCAGGGAATACCACGGTACCCATGTCGCGGCCGTCGGCGATCAACCCCGGCACATCGCGAAATTCGCGCTGACGCACCAGCAGGGCATCACGCACTGCCGGTAGCGAGGCCACCATCGACGCGCCGGCGCCGACGGTTTCGGTGCGGATGACATTGCTGACGTCCTCACCCTCAAGGATGATCTGTTGCAGCTTACCGGGCTGGGCAGCGATGAACTGCACATCCAGATGGGCGGCAAGCCTGGTCAGCAGCTCTTCGTTGGTCAGGTCGACGCCATGATTGCTGGCGTTGAACGCCAGCAAGCGGTACAGCGCGCCGGAGTCCAGCAGCTTCCAGCCCAGCTCGCGGGCCAGCAGGCCGGCGACCGTGCCCTTGCCCGAGCCGCTCGGCCCGTCGATGGTGATGACCGGTGCCAGCGAATTCACGACTTGCCCTCTTCCGCCACGCGGATTCCCACTTCGGCGCACAGCGCCAGGAAGTTGGGGAACGAGGTGGCGACGTTGGCACAGTCGTGGATGCGGATGGGCGCGCTGGCGCGCAGCGAGGCGACGCTGAAGGCCATGGCAATACGGTGGTCACCGTGGCCATGCACTTCGCCACCGCCCAACTGGCCGCCGTCGATGATGATGCCGTCCGGGGTTGGTTCGCACTTGATGCCCAGGGTGATCAGGCCATCGGCCATCACCTGGATACGGTCGGACTCCTTCACCCGCAGCTCTTCAGCGCCACGCAGCACGGTACGCCCTTCGGCGCAGGCGGCAGCCACGAACAGTACCGGGAATTCGTCGATGGCCAGCGGCACGAGCTCTTCAGGGATGTCGATACCTTTCAGCCTGGCACCGCGCACGCGCAGGTCAGCCACTGGCTCGCCGCCGACTTCGCGCTGGTTTTCCAGGGTGATGTCGCCACCCATCAGGCGCAGGATGTCTATTACACCGGTGCGGGTCGGGTTGATGCCAACGTGTTCCAGCACCAGCTCGGAACCTTCGGCAATGGAGGCCGCCACCAGGAAGAAGGCTGCCGAGGAAATGTCGGCCGGCACTTCAATGCGGGTAGCGGTCAGCTTGCCGCCGGACTGCAGCGAGGCCACCGGGCCGTTCGACTCGACCGCATAGCCAAAGCCGCGCAGCATGCGTTCGGTGTGGTCACGGGTAGGCGCAGGCTCGGTAACGGTGGTCTTGCCTTCAGCGTACAAGCCGGCCAGCAGCAGGCAGGATTTGACCTGGGCGCTGGCCATCGGCAGCGTGTAGGTCAGCCCTTTGAGCTTGTGGCCACCGCGAATGGTCAGCGGCGGACGGCCTTCCGGACCGGTTTCGACCACAGCACCCATTTCACGCAGCGGGTTGGCCACACGGTTCATCGGGCGCTTGGACAGCGAAGCGTCGCCGGTCATGGTCACGTCGAACGACTGACCGGCCAGCAGGCCCGACAGCAGGCGCATCGAGGTACCCGAGTTGCCCACGTACAGCGGCCCGGGCGGCGGCTTGAGGCCGTGCAGGCCAACACCATGAATGGTCACGCGACCGTGGTTGGGGCCTTCGATGACCACACCCATGTCGCGGAATGCCTGCAGGGTCGCCAGTGCGTCCTCACCTTCGAGGAAGCCTTCGACTTCGGTGGTGCCTTCGGCCAGCGAGCCGAGCATGATCGAGCGGTGGGAAATCGACTTGTCGCCCGGTACGCGGATCCGCCCGTTCAGGCGGCCACCCGGTTGGGCCAGGAAAATCAGATCGTTGGCGTTCATAGCGTCCACATAGGCCCGGCGGGCCAGGATTTTACTGAAATGCTCGCGGGCAACACGCGCACGGGTGAATACACCCAGCAACTGGTGCCCGTCCCCTTCTGCGATCGCGTCGCGCAAGGCGTCGAGATCGCTGCGATATGTATCGAGTGTGCGCAGGACAGCGTCGCGGTTGGCGAGGAAGATGTCATGCCACATGGTCGGGTCGCTGCCGGCGATTCTTGTGAAATCGCGGAAGCCTCCCGCAGCGTACCGGAAGATCTCGAGGTTTTCATTGCGCTTGGCCAGCGAATCGACCAAGCCAAAGGCCAACAGGTGCGGCAGGTGGCTGGTGGCTGCCAGCACCTCGTCATGACGCTCGACCGACATGTGCTCCACATCGGCACCCAGCGCACGCCACAGGCGGTCGACCAGAGCCAGCGCGGCCGGGTCGGTTTCGGCCAGCGGCGTGAGGATCACCTTGTGCCGACGGAACAGGGTGGCGTTCGAGGCCTCTACCCCGCTCTGCTCGGAACCGGCGATCGGGTGGCCGGGGACGAAGCGCGGCAGGCGCTGACCGCTCTCGTTTACAAAAACAGAACGCGCCTCACGGACGACATTACCCTTGGCACTGCCGACATCGGTAATGATCGCATCGCCCAGGTCGAGCCGGGCCAGGAGGGCCAGGACTTTTTCCATGGCCAGGATCGGCACGGCCAGCTGGATGACATCGGCACCGACACAGGCTGCGGCGAGGTCTTCTTCGCAGCGGTCGACCACGCCCAGAGCCACGGCCTGCTTGCGCGAAGGGGCGTCCAGGTCGACACCGACCACTTCGCGGCACAGGCCACTTTCACGCAGGCCCTTGGCGAACGAGCCACCGATCAGGCCGAGGCCGACCACGACCAGGCGGCTGATGATTGGCGCGGGTTTGGTTTTTGCTGCTTTTACCACTGGTGCGAACCCTGTTCTGAAATCTGGACAGCCTGCTGGACCCTACGGGGCCGCTTCGCGACCCTTCGCGGCACAAGGCCGCTCCTACAAGGACCCTGTAGGAGCGGCCTTGTGCCGCGAAGGGCTGCAAAGCAGCCCCAAGGGCCTTGAATCAAAGCACCGCCTTCGGATAAGAGCCCAACACCTTCAGCGCCACAGCCTCCTGGCTGATCTGCTCGAGGACCGCCTTGATCAGCGGGTCGCGGTGGTGGCCAACGAAGTCGATGAAGAACACGTAGGTCCACTTGCCACTGCGCGACGGGCGGGTCTCGATGCGGGTCAGGTCGATGCCGTTCTGGTGGAACGGCACCAGCAACTCGTGCAAGGCACCTGGCTTGTTGCTCATCGAGACAATGATCGAGGTCTTGTCGTCGCCGGTCGGCGGCACTTCCTGGCTGCCGATCATCAGGAAGCGCGTGGAGTTGTCCGGGCGGTCTTCGATCTTTTCTGCCAGGCGGGTCAAACCATACAGGTTGGCCGCCATGTCGCCGGCAATCGCCGCCGAGTTCCACTCGCCCTTGACTCGCTTGGCCGCCTCGGCATTGCTCGAAACCGCCACGCGCTCCACGTTCGGGTAGTGCGCGTCCAGCCACTTGCGGCACTGGGCCAGCGACTGGGCGTGGGAGTAGATGCGCGTGATGCTGTCGGTCTTGGTGCTCTCACCTACCAGCAGGTGATGGTGGATTCGCAGCTCGACTTCGCCGCAAATGACCATGTCGTGCTCAAGGAAGCTGTCCAAGGTGTGACTGACAGCGCCTTCGGTGGAGTTTTCCACCGGCACCACGCCAAAGTTGACGGCACCGGCCGCCACTTCGCGGAACACTTCATCGATGGCCGCCATCGGCCGGCTGATCACCGCGTGGCCGAAGTGCTTCATGGCCGCAGCCTGGGTGAAGGTACCCTCAGGGCCGAGGTAGGCGATTTTCAGCGGCTCTTCAAGGGCCAGGCACGACGACATGATTTCGCGGAACAACCGCGCCATCTCTTCGTTGCCCAGCGGGCCCTTGTTGCGTTCCATGACGCGCTTGAGCACAGCAGCTTCGCGCTCAGGGCGGTAGAACACCGGCTTTTCGCCTTCTTTCAGCGAGGCGGTCTTGACCCGGGCGACTTCTTCAGCGCAACGGGCACGGTCGCTGATCAGCTCGAGAATCTTCTCGTCGAGGCTGTCGATGCGTACACGCAGCGCCTTGAGTTCCTGTTCGGACATCAGCCGTGCTCCTTCTCGAATTCGGCCATGTAGCCCACCAAGGCTTCTACAGCCTCAAGGCCCAAGGCGTTGTAGATGGAAGCGCGCATGCCGCCCACCGAACGGTGGCCCTTGAGGTTGAGCAGGCCGCGGGCATCGGCGCCGGCGAGGAAGGCCTTGTCCAGGCGCTCGTCAGCCAGGCGGAACGGCACGTTCATCCACGAACGGGCGTTGACGCTGATCGGGTTGGTGTAGAAATCGCTGTTGTCGATGAAGCCGTACAGGCGCTCTTTCTTGGCGCGGTTGCGCTGCTCCATGGCGTCGACGCCACCCTGCTCTTTCAGCCACTCGAAGACCAGGCCCGAGAGGTACCAGGAATAAGTGGCCGGGGTGTTGTACATCGAGCCGTTGTCAGCCGAAACCTTGTAGTCGAGCATGGTCGGGCAGCTGCTGCGGGCATGGCCCAGCAGGTCTTCGCGCACGATGACCACCACCAGGCCGCTTGGGCCGATGTTTTTCTGCGCGCCGGCGTAGATCAGGCCAAACTGCGACACGTCAATGGGGCGCGAGAGAATGTCGGAGGACATGTCGACCACCAGCGGCACATCACCAGTCTGCGGCACCCAGTCAAACTGCAGGCCACCGATGGTCTCGTTGGACGCATAGTGCACGTAGGCAGCGTTCTTGGTCAGGTTCCAGTCGTTCTGGCCCGGGATATTCAGGTAGTCGTAGGGCTTGGCACTGGCGGCGACGTTGATGTTGCCGAAGCGGCGCGCTTCCTCGATGGCCTTTTTCGACCAGATACCGGTTTCGATGTAGTCGGCAGTGCCACTTTCAGGCAGCAGGTTCAGCGGAATCTCGGCGAACTGCTGGCTGGCGCCGCCCTGCAGGAACAGCACCTTGTAGTTGGAGGGGACGGACAGCAGGTCACGCAGGTCCTGCTCGGCCTTTTCGGCGATGGCCACGTAGTCGTCGCTGCGATGGCTCATTTCCATCACCGACAAGCCCTTGCCGCGCCAGTCCAGCATCTCTGCCTGGGCGCGCTGCAAGACAGCATCAGGAAGCGCGGCAGGGCCTGCGCAGAAGTTAAAGGCTCGTTTGCTCACATCCACTCTCGCTCTGCCAAATAGAACACATTCGTTATTGCATGCTGCTCGCCGCTCTTTGTAGGAGCAGCCTTGTGCTGCGAATGGGCCGCAAAGCGGCCCCGGCTATTCATGTGCTATCTCTGAACCCCAGGGGCCGCTTCGCGCCCCATTCGCAGCACAAGGCTGCTCCTACAGGGCCAGGCGTTGCCTGCCGTAATCAGTCAAACGGGGCGACCTTGGTCGCCCCGTTCGGGTTTACGCTTGCTTACTCCTGCGGGGCCTCTTCGGCACCCGCAGCCTCTTCATTGTCTGGCGCTTCAGCCTCGACGCCCTCCTCGTCCATCTCGATCACATCATCGAGTTCGTCCTCGGACGGCTCCTGGATACGCTCCAGGCCCACCAGGGTCTCGTCAGCCGCCAGCTTGATCAGCGTAACACCCTGGGTGTTACGGCTCAGGCTGGACACCTCGCCAACCCGGGTACGCACCAGCGTGCCCTGGTCGGAAATCAGCATGATCTCCTCGCCTTCCTGCACCTGGATAGCACCGACCAGCAGACCGTTGCGCCCCTTGGTCCCCATAGCGATCACGCCCTGGCCACCACGGCCGCGACGCGGGAACTTGGACAGCGGGGTGCGCTTGCCGAAGCCACGCTCGGAGGCGGTGAGGATCTGCGCGCCGGACTCCGGGATCAGCATCGAAATGATCTGCTGGCCTTTGCCCAGTTTCATGCCGCGCACACCGCGGGCCGTACGGCCCATTTCACGCACGACGCTTTCGGCGAAGCGGATGACCTTGCCGGCGTCGGAGAACATCATGACTTCTTTGGCGCCGTCGGTGATGGCCGCCGCAATCAGGGTGTCCCCTTCCTTCAGCTTCAAGGCGATCAGGCCGTTGGAGCGCGGACGGGCGAACTGCACCAGCGGGGTCTTCTTGACGGTACCGGAAGCGGTGGCCATGAAGATGTAAGCGCCAGTAGGCTCTGCCACCCATTCTGCGGTGTCGCCGTCTTCTTCGTCGATTTCCTCGGTCTCTACCAGCTCACCCTCGAGCACGGTGTCATCAGCGTCTTCCAGTTCTTCGTCGAGGTCGGCGTTCTGCTGCAGCGCTTCGAGGTCGATCTGCAGCATGGCGGTGATGCGCTCACCCTCCTCCAGCGGCAGCAGGTTGACCAGCGGGCGACCACGGGCAGCGCGGGACGCTTCGGGGATTTCGTAGGTCTTCTTCCAGTACACCTTGCCCTTGCTGGAGAACAGCAACAGGGTGGCATGGCTGTTGGCGACCAACAGGTGCTCGATGTAGTCCTCGTCCTTCACGCCGGTTGCCGACTTGCCTTTGCCGCCCCGGCGCTGGGCCTGGTAAGCGGACAATGGCTGGGTCTTGGCATAACCACCGTGGGAGATGGTAACCACGCGCTCTTCTTCCGGGATCATGTCGCCGTAGTTGAGGTCGTGGCTGGCATTGAGAATTTCGGTACGGCGCACATCGCCGTACTCGGTACGGATGGCTTCCAGCTCTTCGCGGATCACTTCCATCAGGCGCTCGGCGCTGCTGAGGATGCGGATCAGCTCGCCGATCTGCTCAAGGATTTCCTGGTACTCGGCCAGCAGCTTCTCGTGCTCCAGGCCGGTCAGGCGATGCAGGCGCAGGTCGAGAATGGCCTGGGCCTGCTCCGGCGACAGGAAGTACTTGCCATCATGCAGGCCGTACTGCTCCGGCAGGTCTTCAGGGCGGCAGGAATCGGCGCCGGCGCGCTCGACCATGACCTGCACGGCACTGGATTCCCACGGTGTGGAAACCAGGGCTTCCTTGGCCTCGGACGGGGTCGGCGAAGCCTTGATCAGGGCGATGACCGGGTCGATGTTGGACAGCGCAACCGCCTGGCCTTCAAGGATGTGGCCACGCTCACGGGCCTTGCGCAACTCGAATACGGTGCGACGGGTCACCACTTCGCGGCGGTGACGGACGAACGCTTCGAGCAGGTCCTTGAGGTTGAGCAGGCGCGGACGACCGTCGATCAGGGCGACCACGTTGATGCCAAACACGCTCTGCAGCTGGGTCTGCTGGTAGAGGTTGTTGAGCACCACCTCCGGCACCTCGCCGCGACGCAGCTCGATGACGATGCGCATGCCGTCCTTGTCGGACTCGTCGCGCAGCTCGGTGATGCCTTCGATCTTCTTCTCTTTAACCAGCTCGGCGATCTTTTCGATCAGGCGCGCTTTGTTCAGCTGGTACGGCAGCTCGGTGACGACGATCTGCTGACGGCCGCCCACCTTGTCGATGTCTTCGATCTCGGAGCGGGCGCGCATGTAGATGCGGCCACGACCGGTGCGATAGGCCTCGATGATGCCTTGGCGACCGTTGATGATGCCGGCAGTCGGGAAGTCTGGCCCAGGGATGAACTGCATCAGCTCATCGATGGTGACTTCCGGATTGTCGATCAGCGCCAGGCAGCCGTCGATGACTTCACCGAGGTTGTGTGGCGGAATGTTGGTCGCCATGCCCACGGCGATACCGCTGGAACCGTTGACCAGCAGGTTGGGAATACGGGTCGGCATGACCGCCGGGATCTGCTCGGTGCCGTCGTAGTTGGGCACCCAGTCGACGGTTTCCTTGTGCAGGTCGGCCAGCAGCTCGTGCGCCAGCTTGGTCATGCGCACTTCGGTGTATCGCATGGCTGCGGCGTTATCGCCGTCCACCGAACCGAAGTTGCCCTGGCCGTCGACCAGCAGGTAGCGCAGCGAGAACGGCTGGGCCATACGCACGATGGTGTCGTAGACCGCAGTGTCGCCGTGCGGGTGGTACTTACCGATCACGTCACCGACCACACGGGCGGATTTCTTGTACGGCTTGTTCCAGTCGTTGCCCAGTTCGCTCATCGCATAGAGAACGCGACGATGCACGGGCTTCAAGCCGTCACGCGCATCGGGCAGCGCTCGCCCGACAATCACGCTCATCGCGTAGTCGAGGTAAGACTGTCTCAGTTCGTCTTCGATATTGACCGGGAGGATTTCTTTGGCCAGTTCGCCCATGAGAAGCCTGATTCCTTTTTCTGGTGAAACTTCGCAGCTCCATCAAGGGCCGAACGAAGCTCGCCGCCGCAGCGTTCAAGCGTGCGACGACTTACGACAAATCAATGAGTTGTGCCATGGATCTGCGCAATGAAGGCCGCCGTGATGGGCGGTCTTGGAAACTGCCGGATGTTATCACAAAGGCGGGGGCGGTGGGGAGATCTGAACGGCAGTACACGGTCATTGTGGGAGCGGCCTTGTGTCGCGAAAGGGCTGCGCAGCAGCCCCGGCAATTTTTGCTTCTTCGTCAACATCCCGGGGCCGCTTTGCGGCCCTGTCGCGACGCAAGGCCGCTCCCACAAAGTGCGCGCTCCACCGAGGTATCAGTGCAGGCGCTTGCGGCAAATCAACTGGGCCAGTTTGGCGGTATCCGGGCGCTCGACAACACCCCGCTCGGTCACGATAACGTCAATCAGGTCGGCCGGGGTCACGTCGAACACCGGGTTGAATACCTGCACATCCCGTACCGCCGGGGCACCGCCAAAGTCCAGCCACTCGTCGGCGTCACGCTCTTCCAGCGGGATATCCTCGCCGGTGGCCAGGTTCAGGTCGATGCTGGTGCTCGGCGCCACCACCATGAAGCGCACACCATGGTGCATGGCACTGACCGCCAACTGGTAAGTGCCGATCTTGCTGGCCACGTCGCCATTGGCAGCGATGCAGTCCGCGCCCACCACCACCCAGGTGATGCCCTTGGTCTTCATCAGATGCGCCAGCGCCGAGTCGGCGCACAGGGTCACCGGAATTCCCTCGTTGGCCATCTCCCAGGCCGTCAGGCGCGAGCCTTGCAGCCAAGGGCGAGTTTCGCCGGCATACACCCGCTCCACCATGCCCTCCAGGTAGCCGGCGCGGATCACCCCCAGCGCAGTGCCGAAACCGCCACTGGCCAAGGCACCGGCATTGCCGTAGGTAAGCAGCGTCTGGGCATTGCCCTGATGACGGCGGATCAGCTCGATGCCTTGCTGGGCCATGGTCAGGTTGGCTTCACGGTCGCTTTCGTGGACGGCCACTGCTTCTGCCTCCAGCGCTGCCAGCACGTCTTCATCCGGGCGCAGACGCAGCAGGCGCTCACGCATGCGGTTCAGTGCCCAGAACAGGTTGGCCGTCGTGGGGCGTGCTTCGGCAAGGGTGAGAAAGTCCTCTTCGAGGTCCATTTCCCAGTCGCCACCCTCTGCCAGCCGCTCTTCCAGGGCCAGTACCAGGCCGTAGGCGGCAGCAATGCCGATGGCCGAGGCGCCGCGCACTGCCATGTCGCGGATTGCCGCCGCCACCTGCGCGACATTGTCGCAGGCCAGCCAGCGTTCTTCCGACGGCAACAGGCGCTGGTCGAGCAGGTGCAAGATGCCGCCCTGCCAGCGGATCCCGGTCACCTTCTCCGCCGCCAAAAGTCGCTCGCGCATCGCCTCTCCCCGTGGTTCGCATGTCAAAAGCCGGCGATTATAGCGAGCCTGGGGGCCGAGCGCTCGGGTATACTCCGGCGCAATTTTGCGAAGTTTCAGAGGACTGTTCAATGAGCAACGTCGACCGCGCCGAAATCGCCAAGTTCGAAGCGCTGGCCCACCGCTGGTGGGACCGCGAAAGCGAGTTCAAGCCGCTGCACGAAATCAACCCGCTGCGCGTCAACTGGATCGACGAGCGGGCCAACCTGGCCGGCAAGAAAGTGCTGGACGTAGGCTGCGGCGGCGGCATCCTCAGCGAAGCCATGGCCCTGCGCGGCGCCACGGTCACCGGTATCGACATGGGCGAGGCCCCCCTGGCCGTGGCCCAGCTGCACCAGCTGGAGTCGGGCGTACAGGTGGAATACCGGCAGATCACCGCCGAAGCCCTGGCCGAAGAAATGCCTGAACAGTTCGACGTGGTCACCTGCCTGGAAATGCTCGAGCACGTGCCCGACCCATCCTCGGTGATTCGCGCCTGCTACCGCATGGTCAAGCCTGGCGGCCAGGTGTTCTTCTCCACGATCAACCGCAACCCCAAGGCCTACCTGCTGGCCATCGTCGGCGCCGAGTACATCCTGAAGATGCTGCCGCGCGGCACCCATGACTTCAAGAAGTTCATCCGCCCGTCCGAACTGGGCGCCTGGAGCCGCGATGCCGGCCTGCAGGTGAAGGACATCATCGGCCTCACCTACAACCCGCTGACCAAGCACTACAAGCTCAACAGCGACGTCGACGTCAACTACATGATCCAGACCCTGCGCGAGGAATGAGCATGCGTTTGCGAGCAGTACTCTTCGACATGGACGGCACCTTGCTCGACACGGCGCCGGACTTTATCGCCATCTGCCAGGCCATGCTCGCCGAGCGCGGCCTGCCGGCCATTGACGACAACCTGATCCGTGGCGTGATCTCTGGCGGCGCCCGCGCCATGGTTGCCACCACGTTTGCCATGGACCCGGAAGCCGAAGGCTTCGAGGCCCTGCGCCTGGAGTTTCTGGAGCGCTACCAGCGCGACTGCGCGGTACACAGCAAGCTGTTCGACGGCATGGCCGAGCTGCTGGCCGACATCGAGAAAGGCAACCTGCTGTGGGGCGTGGTCACCAACAAGCCGGTGCGCTTCGCCGAGCCGATCATGCAGCGGCTGGGCCTGGCCGAGCGCTCGGCACTGCTGATCTGCCCGGACCACGTGAAAAACAGCAAGCCTGACCCCGAGCCACTGACCCTGGCCTGCACGACGCTGGGCCTGGACCCTGCCACTGTGCTGTTCGTCGGCGACGATCTGCGCGACATCGAGTCTGGCCGCGACGCCGGCACCCGCACGGCAGCGGTGCGCTACGGCTATATTCATCCAGAGGACAACCCCAACAACTGGGGTGCCGACGTGGTGGTGGACCACCCGCTGGAACTGCGCAAAGTGATCGACAGCGCGCTGTGTGGCTGCTGAACTAGAGACAGGGAATACACAATGTTCGACTACACCGCCCGTCCCGACCTGCTGCAAGGCCGGGTCATCCTGGTTACCGGCGCCGGCCGCGGCATCGGTGCTGCGGCCGCCAAGGCTTACGCGGCAGTGGGCGCCACCGTGCTACTGCTGGGCAAGACCGAAGCCAACCTGAACGAGGTCTACGACGAGATCGAAGCCGCCGGGCACCCGCAACCGGTGGTCATCCCGTTCAACCTGGAAACCGCCCTGCCCCACCAGTACGACGAGCTGGCCGTGATGATCGAAGACCAGTTCGGCCGCCTGGACGGCCTGCTGAACAACGCCTCGATCATTGGCCCGCGCACGCCGCTGGAGCAGTTGTCGGGCGACAACTTCATGCGCGTGATGCACATCAACGTCGATGCTACCTTCATGCTCACCAGCACCCTGCTGCCACTGCTGAAACTGTCGGAAGACGCCTCGGTGGTATTCACCAGCAGCAGCGTCGGGCGCAAGGGCCGGGCCTACTGGGGCGCTTATGGCGTGTCGAAGTTCGCCACCGAGGGCCTGATGCAGACCCTGGCCGACGAACTGGAAGGCGTGGCACCCGTGCGCTCCAACAGCATCAACCCGGGCGCCACGCGCACGGCGATGCGGGCCCAGGCTTACCCCAGCGAAAACCCGCAGAACAACCCGCTGCCTGAAGAGATCATGCCGGTGTACCTGTACCTGATGGGGCCGGATAGCAAAGAGGTGAATGGGCAGGCGTTGAACGCCCAATAAGCCTTGAGATTGCCAGGGCTGCTTTGCAGCCCATTCGCGGCACAAGGCCGCTCCTACAGGGGAATGTACAACCCGCCAGGAACGCTATCCCTGTAGGAGCGGCCTTGTGCCGCGAATGGGCCGGTACAGGCGGATGATCAGCCCGCCGCCAACGCCGGGCGCAAACGGCCTTGCTGGCGCCCTTCCAGCTGCATGCACCGCTCCAGGAACAGGTACATGCAGTCATAACTCTTGCAAATCGCCCTGCGCAACTCGGTACGCAGCCCCAGGGTCGGGTTCTCGCCGGCCAAGGTACAGATGATTTCCAGCGCCTCCCACGGGTGCGCATCGTCATACTGGGCATGCATCTTCAGCCATTTCATCGCCCGCTTGCGCTGGTCTTCCGGGAAGCCCTGGGCGTAGGTATCGGTCGAGCACACTACCGCCGACCATTCCCCGGTCGCACCTTCGATGGCGTAGTTGGTCGCCGCCATGGAAATGGCCAGGTTCTCGGTGGCGCACACGCGCCAGCACCAGTCGTTCAGGCCGTTGAGCTCGGGAGGTACTTCCTGGGCCTGCAGCTCATGCAGGTGCACACCATGGGCCTGGCACCAGTTCACCCAGTAGTCGGCATGGTTGAGCTCAACCCGGATATTGCGCATCAGCCAGCGCCGCGCCATGTCTTCGCCCTGATGGCGGCCATAGCGGGTCTTGGTCAGGTTGTGGGCCATGTACAGCGAGAACTGCTCCACCACCGGCCAGCCACCGATCAGGTACTGACGAATGGTCGACTGCTTGAGCTGGCCGTCGCGCAGGCGCGCGTAGAACTCATGCTCCACCACCCGGCGCTTGCTCTCGCGGCAGTCTTCAATCAGTTGCTGGGCCCATTGGGGATAGCTGGCGGGGTCCATCAAAGGCCCGATACGAACGAATGCATCAATCACTTTCAGCTCCTTGATCCTTGTGATTTCTCGCTAGCGAAACGTGCCAGGCGCCCGCTGCAACAGAGGCCGGGCGGCGATCCGTTGGCGCTGCAGACTGTCACAGGTGAACACCTGGGGGCGTTCGATCAGGTAACCCTGGGCGTAATCCACGCCGATTTCCTGCAGGGCCTGCTCGATCAAGGGTGTTTCGACGAACTCGGCTATGGTGCGTTTGCCCATGACATGGCCGATGTGGTTGATGACCTCTACCATGGCCCGGTTGACCGGGTCATCGAGCATGTCCTTGACGAAACTGCCGTCGATCTTCAGGTAATCCACGGGTAAATGCTTGAGGTAGGCGAACGACGACATGCCGGCGCAGAAGTCATCGAGCGAGAAGCGACAGCCCAGCCCCTTCAACTCGTTGATGAAGCGAATGGCACTGCCCAGGTTGGCAATCGCGCTGGTTTCGGTAATTTCGAAACAGATCATCCGCGGCGGAATGGCGTACTCGACAAACAACCGCTGCAGGTAATCGAGGAACTTGTCATCGCCGATGCTCGACCCCGACAGGTTGATCGCGCAGATCGACAGCGGCCCTTCGCGGCCTTCGTCCAGGCATTGGCGCACAACCTGGAACACATTGCGCACCACCCAGCGGTCCAGCGCAGTCATCAGGCCGTAGCGCTCGGCTGCGGGGATGAAGCTGCTGGGCAGGATGGTGCGGCCACTTTCGTCGTGCAGGCGCAGCAGGATTTCGATGTGGCCTGGGCCTTCGAAGGTTTTCAGCGGGGCAATTTCCTGTGCGTACAGGCAGAAGCGGTTTTCTTCCAGCGCCACATGCAAGCGCTGGATCCAGGCCATTTCGCCAAAACGCATGGACAGCTCACTGTCGTCGGCGTGGTACACCTGCACGCGGTTGCGCCCCTTCTCCTTGGCCATGTAGCAGGCCATGTCGGCAGCACGCAGCGAGGTTTCCAGGGTGCCCGGGGTTTGGGCGATGTGCACCAGGCCGATACTGACCGTGGTGACGAACGGCCGCCCCTTCCACACGAAGTGCAGGCTCTGCACCATCTGGCGCAACTGCTCGGCGATGCGCTCGGCCTGGTCTGGCGGGCAGCTTTCCAGCAGCACGCCAAACTCGTCGCCACCCAGCCGGGCCAGCGTGTCACCTTCGCGCAGGCCAGATTGCAGCACGGCGCAGATGTGCCGCAGCAATTCGTCACCCGCGGCATGGCCGCAGGTGTCGTTCACCAGCTTGAACTGGTCGAGGTCCAGGAACATCAGCGAATGCCGCCCGGCCTGGCGCGCAAGGCCGTTCAGCGCCTGCTCCAGGCGGTATTCGAACTCACGGCGGTTGGCCAGGCCGGTCAGGGCGTCATGGGTGGCCTGCCAGGACAGGTTGGCGATGTACTGGCGCTCCTGGGTCATGTCATGCAGCACCAGCACGATGCCACTGAGCTGGCCGTCACTGACGATCGGCGAGCCCACCAGATTGATCGACACGGTGCTGCCGTCCAGCCGCTGGATCAGCCGGGCATGCTCGGCACCGCCCTTGAGGCTGCCGCTAAGCACCTGCTCGACCAGGCTGCGGCCATCTTCCTCGGCCTGCTCGTCCACCAGGCTGAACAGCGCCGACAGTGGCAGGCCCTGGGCCTGGCCAGACTGCCAATGGGTCAGTTGCTCGGCGGCCGGGTTCATGTAGCCGATGCAGCCATCCACGTCGGCAGTAATGACCGCATCGCCAATGGCCTGCAAGGTGGTCTGTGCCCGCTCTTTTTCTGCCTGCAGGGCGGTGGCGAAAGCCTGACGCTGGGCCAGCAGCTTGCTGGAGCGGCGCCAGGCAATGGTAATGAGGAACATCGCTGTCAGCAGGTTGGTGATCAGCAGCACCCGCAGCAACATGCGCGAGCCTTCGCCCAAGGCATCGCTGAACGCTTTGGCAGCGGGCGTGACCCCTTCGTTGATGGTGACGATGCGCGCCTTCCAGGCATTGACGGCCTGGGCGTCGACCGGGCCACTGGCAAAGCTCTGGCGCATCTCGCCGGCCAGCACATCCAGCTTGGCCAGGTAGTCGTCGCCGATATCCCAGTAGTCGATGGCTGTCTGCATGTAGCTGATGTTGCGGAAGTTACGGTAGAACCAGATGATCCGCTCGACATCGTCGGGGTGGTTGCCGCCTTGCAGAACGGCCTGGCGAGCAGCCTCCAGGTCGGGGCTGGGCTGATCGAGCACCTCGCGCAGCTGGTGGTCGCCCTGGGGCACCGTAATGGCCTGGCGATAGCGCTGATAGGTGCTTTCGTCGCGGGTGTCGGCGTACAGGTTCAGGTAATAGATGGCGTCTTTCTGCGCCTTCGACCACAGGCTTTCGCCCGCGACATAGGCGCGCACGGCCGAGAGCGTATAAAGGCTGAGGCTGCCCAGCGCCACCTGAAAGACCACAACGGCGATGAAGGGCCAGGTGATGCCGAGCAACTTCGGCGCTTCGAGTGTGCGATGTCCCTTCATGGAGTCCCTGTCACAGAGCAGATAAGGCGCAAATCGACCCAGACAAGCACAGCGTAGGCCATCTGCCATCAACGTGACGGGGTTTTTTTAGGGGCTGGCTTGAGGTAGGTGGCGACTGTTGGATCGAGCGCCAACACACGATCAAGCCTGAACGTCAGCTTTGCTGCAAGTGCCCATAAAGCTTGGCGTACAACCCACCCTCGGCAATCAGCTGCTGGTGGTCGCCATCTTCGGCTACATGCCCGCCATCGAACACCAGCACCCGGTCGGCCTGCTTCACCGCCGACAGCCGGTGGGCGATGATCAGCGTGGTGCGGCCGCTGAGGAAGCGCGCCAGGGCCAGGTGCAGGTTGTACTCGGTGGCGGCGTCCAACGCCGAGGTGGCTTCGTCGAGAATGACCACCTTGGGCTCGGCCAGCACCATGCGGGCGATGGCCAGGCGCTGCCGCTGCCCGCCAGACAAGCGCACGCCGGAGCGCCCCACCACACTGTCCAGGCCCTGCGGCAAGGCGGCGATGGTGGCGTCCAGCTGGGCGATGCGCAGCGCCTGCCAGCAGGCGTCGTCGCTGCTGTCGCGGCCCATGGTCAGGTTGGCGCGTACGGTGTCATTGAACAGCGACGGGTGCTGCAACACCACCGCGACGTTTTCGCGCAGGGTTTCCAGGCCGATTTCCTGCAGGCTGGCACCGCCAAAGCGGATGGTCCCGGCCTGGGCGCTGTAAAGGCCCAGCAGCAGTTGCACCAGGGTGCTCTTGCCGCCACCACTGGCGCCGACAATCGCCACCTTTTCGCCCGGAGCGATAGACAGGTCGAGGTTTTCCAGCACCGGCTCGTCGGCATAGGCAAAGCGCAAGTCGCGCACTTCGATGCCCACCGTCTCACGGCCGGCGAACGGGTCGCTGGCGGCCGGGTACTGCGGTTCGTCATCGCGCGCCAGCAGCTCGTTGAGGCGGCTCAGCGCACCGCCGGCGGCGTAGTAGGCATATTGCAGGTTGAGCAGTTGCTCCACCGGCCCGATCATGAACCACAGGTAGCTGAACACCGCCAGCATCTGGCCGATCGACAAATCGGAGAACAGTACGGTCAGCATGGCTGCGGCGCGGAAGATATCGATGCCGAACTGGAACAACAAGCCGCTGGCACGGCCACTGGCATCGCTCTTCCACTGCGAATCCACGGCGTAGTCACGCACTTCGCGGGCGCGCAGGCCCAAACGGCCAAGGAAGTAACCCTGGCGGTTGCTGGCACGGATTTCCTGGATGGCATCGAGGGTTTCCGTCAGCGCCTGGGTAAAGCGCGCGGTGCTGTCGTTCTCAAGCTTTTTCAGGTGTTTGACGCGTTTGCCCAGCTGCACGGTGAAATAGATCACCAGCGGGTTGAACAGCAAGATCAGCAAGGCCAGCTGCCAGTGCATCCAGATCAGGATCGCCGCTGTACCGGTCAGGGTCAGCATGGCCACCAGGAAGCGGCTGAGGGTTTCGCCCACGAACTTGTCCAGGGTGTCCAGGTCGGTGACCAGGTGGGTGGTTACCGTGCCGCTGCCCAGGCTTTCGTATTCCTTCAGCGAAATGCGCTTGAGCCGCTCGATCAGGCGGATGCGCAGGCGGTAGACGATATCCTTGGCCAAACCGGCAAACAGCTTGGCCTGGATCACGTTGAACGCCAGGGCAGCCACGCGGAGGCACAAGGTGAGCGCCAGCATCAGCCCGATATAACCGGCTGCCACCTGCCAGTTGGAGGGCAGCAGGTGGTTCATCCACTTCAGCGCAGCATCGCCATGACCGAGCAGTACTTCGTCCACCAACAGGGGCAGCAGCAACGGAATGGGCACGCTGCAGCAAGCCGCCAGCACGGCGATGAAGTTGGCAGACCAGAGGTTCTTCTTGTGATGCAGGGCCAGGCGGCGGATTTCCGCCCAGCTCAGTCGATCACCCGCAGCGTGAGGCTTGCCCGGCACCGGGTCGGGTGACCCAGGCACATCAAGCACAGGCGGCCTGCTGCAGCCAGCGGCCAAGCAAGGGTTGCAGGCGCTCCAGCGGCTGGTAGCCGTTGGTCAGCAGGGCCAGTTGGCCATTGCGCTCGGCCAGCAGGGTCGGAAAGCCGGCAATACCCAGGTCCTGGGCCCAGCTGAAATCGGCTGCGGTGGCGGCGCGGGTATCGGCGCGGGCGAAGGTTTCGGCAAACACGGTGCGGTCGAAGCCGCACTGCGAGGCCAGCTCGACCAGCTGCGGCGCCGTGGTCACGTCCACGCCCTGCTCGTAGAACGAACGCTGGATCAGCGCCAGCAGCGGCCAGACGCGTTCGGCGTCCAGCTCACGGGCAGTGACCAGGGCGCGGCAGGCCGGCTCGGTGTCGTAGACGAAGCCCTCAGGCATGGCCCCTTCGAAACGAAATGTCTGGCCGGTGGCGTCGGCCACCGCCTGCCAGTGTTCGAGGATGTACTTGCGGGTGGAGCTGTCCAGGGCGCTGCCGCCGGTGCGCAGCCCGCCCGGCACCACGCGGGTGACAACGCCCGCCTCACGCGCCTGGGCGATCAGGGCGGCGGCTACCGGCGCGAAACCCCAGCACCAGGAGCACATCGGGTCCATCACATAAATCAGGCGTGCAGGCATGCATCAGGCCTCGGCTTTGTAGTTGTAACCGATCGGGTGCGGCAGGTTGCGGGCCTTGGCCAGCTCGATCTGCTTCTGCCGGTCGATGGCACTGCGCCGGGTTTTCTCGCTCAGGGTGTCCCAGCAATGCGGGCAGCTGACACCTGGCGAATAGTGCTCGGACGCGCGCTCCTCTGCGTTGATCGGGTGGCGGCAGGCGTGGCACTGGTCGTACTCGCCTTCGCTCAGGTCATGGCGCACCGTAACGCGGTTGTCGAAGACGAAGCAGTCGCCGTCCCACAGGCTTTCTTCCTGAGGCACTTCCTCGAAGTACTTCAGCACGCCACCCTTAAGATGATAGACCGCCTCGAAGCCTTCACCGAGCATGTAGCTGGAGGCTTTTTCGCAACGAATGCCGCCGGTGCAGAACATGGCCACTTTCTTGTGCTTGCTGGGGTCGAAGTTGGCCTTGATGTACGCCGGGAACTCGCGGAATGTTTCGGTCTTCGGGTCCATCGCGCCCTTGAAGGTGCCGATGGCCACTTCGTAGTCGTTGCGGGTATCGATCAGCAGCACTTCCGGGTCGCTGATCAGCGCGTTCCAGTCCTTGGGCTCGACATAGGTGCCGACCGCCTGGTTCGGATCCACGCCCGGCACGCCGAGGGTGACGATCTCTTTCTTGAGCTTGACCTTTGTGCGGTAGAACGGCTGCTCGTCGCAGTACGACTCTTTATGGTCGACATCAGCCAGGCGCGGGTCGTTGCGCAGCCAGGCCAGCAGGCCGTCGATGCCTTCGCGGGTGGCCGACACGGTGCCGTTGATGCCTTCGTGGGCCAGCAGCAGGGTGCCTTTGACGTCATTGTCGAGCATGGCCTTGAGCAGCGGCTCGCGCAGCTCGACGTAGTCTTGCAGGGTGACGAACTTGTACAGCGCCGCGACGACGATAGGTTGTGACATGAAGCGGGTTCTCCAGGTGGTTGCCCTCGTAAGGGGCGGACCGGGTTTGACAAAAAGCAGGGGGCGCTTTGCGCCCCATTCGCGGCACAAGGCCGCTCCTACAGGGAAATACACAACCCAACGGGTGGTGCAATCCCTGTAGGAGCGGCCTTGTGCCGCGAATGGGCCGCACAGCGGCCCCCTTGGATGGTACGGATTCTACCAGAACAACAAAAAGGTTTCAGTGCCCGCCGCCGGCGCACACCGGCGAGGCCGGCGCAACGCCGACCTTGGCCCACTCTTCCGCGGTGTAGGTATGAATGGCCAGGGCATGGATCTGGCCCATCAGCTCACCCATGGTGGCGTACACCTTCTGGTGGCGCTTGACGCTGTTCAACCCGGCAAACTGCTCGCTGACGATCACTGCCTTGTAGTGGGTCTCCTGACCACGACTGTGCATGTGGCTTTCGTCGAGCACTTGCAGGTGCTGCGGCGCCAGGGCGCCCAGCTGTTGTTCAATGCGCTGTTGCATGGTCATTGCGGCGTGCTCACTTCTTGGCAGGGACGGCAGCCTTGCCAGCGTTAGGGTCCAGTTCCTTGGTCATGTCTTCCAGCAGCTTGTTCACCACCGGCACTGCTGGCTCCAGGCTCTGCTGGGTCAGCTGGGCCGACTGCTGGGTAACCTTGGGCATTTCACGCAGGACTTTCTTGCCCAGCGGCGATTCATAGAACTTGACCAGGTCTTTCAGCTCTTGCTCGGTGAAGGTCTGGGTGTACAGGTCGACCATCTTCGGCTTCAGCTTGTTCCAGCCGATGGCGTTGTCCAGCGCGGCGTTGGCTTTGCCCTGGTAGCTTTCCAGCACTGGCTGTTTGGCGGCCGGGGCCTTGGTTTGCGCGAAGCGCTGGGCGAACATCTGTTGGACCTGCATGTACACCGGGGTGCCCAGCTTGTCGGCGTTGGCCAGGGTCAGGAATTTCTCGGCAGCAGCGTTGTGGCTGGCGGTGGCAGCGAGCACCTGGCCGCTGGCGCAAGCCAGGGCAACGGCGGCACAAAGGACACGGAGACGGGTCATTGCATTTCCTTCAAGAAGAGGGAGGCGGGTACCTCAGAGTAGAGCATTCTGCGCCGTGGTGGCGATGTGCTCAAGTGGCACGACGAGCGACGGAACCGCTCGGTCGAATCAGGGCCTAAACTGCGATTTCGAACTACACAGGAGTGAGTACAGAATGAGCCGTATCGAGACAGACAGCCTGGGCCCGGTCGAAGTTCCTGATGGCGCCTACTGGGGTGCGCAAACCCAGCGTTCGCTGATCAATTTCGCCATTGGCAAGGAACGCATGCCCCTCGCGGTGCTGCACGCCCTGGCGCTGATCAAGAAAGCCGCGGCACGCGTCAACGACCGCAACGGCGACCTGCCGGCCGACATCTCCCGACTGATCGAACAAGCCGCCGACGAAGTGCTTGATGGCCAGCACGACGACCAGTTCCCGTTGGTCGTGTGGCAGACCGGCAGCGGCACGCAAAGCAACATGAACGTCAACGAAGTGATCGCCGGGCGCGCCAACGAACTGGCCGGCAATGGCCGTGGCGGCAAAGCGCCAGTGCACCCCAACGACCACGTCAACCGCTCGCAGAGCTCCAACGACTGCTTCCCCACAGCCATGCACATCGCTGCGGCGCAGGCGGTGCACGAGCAGCTGCTGCCGGCGGTCGCCGAACTGTCGTCGGGGCTTGCCGAGCTGTCGGCCCGCCACCAAAAGCTGGTGAAGACCGGCCGCACGCACATGATGGACGCCACGCCGATCACTTTCGGCCAGGAGGTGTCCGCCTTCGTCGCCCAGCTCGACTATGCCCAGCGCGCCATCCGCGCCACCCTGCCGGCGGTATGCGAACTGGCCCAGGGCGGCACCGCTGTGGGCACCGGGCTCAATGCCCCGCATGGCTTTGCCGAAGCCATCGCTGCCGAGTTGGCGGCGGAGTCCGGCCTGCCGTTTGTGACGGCGCCAAACAAGTTCGCGGCGCTGGCCGGCCATGAACCGCTGACCAGCCTGGCAGGCGCCTTGAAAACCCTGGCCGTGGCGCTGATGAAAATCGCCAACGACTTGCGCCTGCTGGGCTCCGGCCCACGCGCAGGCTTTGCCGAAGTGCGCCTGCCGGCCAACGAACCGGGCAGTTCGATCATGCCCGGCAAGGTTAACCCGACCCAGTGCGAGGCGCTGTCGATGCTGGCTTGCCAGGTGCTGGGCAACGATGCCGCCATCGGTTTTGCCGCTAGCCAGGGGCATCTGCAGCTGAACGTGTTCAAGCCGGTGATCATCCACAACCTGTTGCAGTCGATCGAACTGCTGGCCGATGGCTGCCGCAACTTCCAGTTGCACTGCGTGGCGGGCATCGAGCCCGATGCCGAGCAAATGGCCGCGCACCTGGAGCGGGGCTTGATGCTGGTGACAGCGTTGAACCCGCATATCGGCTATGACAAGGCGGCGGAAATTGCCAAGAAGGCTTACAGCGAAGGCAAGACCTTGCGCGAGGCTGCGCTGGAGTTGAAGTACCTGACCAATGAGCAGTTCGACCAGTGGGTGCGGCCGGAGAACATGCTGGCACCGGGTGGCAAGGGCTGAGCTCTTTATTGCCTGCCCCGGCTCGATCGCTGGCTTGCCGGCGATCGGGCCGGAGCAAGCGATCAATGAACCTGGGCCAGCCGCGCCCGCCTCGCACGCCAACTGGCCACCAGCGAGGGCCCCAGCGCCACCAGCGCCGAGCCGGACACCACGGTCACCGCCCCTACATAGCCCAGCGCATTGATGTCCTCGGCGTGCACATACTCCGGCCACACCAGTGCCGCGAGTGCCACCGCAACAAAGGTCACCAGCGGTGTCAACGCCAGGGTGGCACTCACCCGCGACGCCTCCCAGTGCGCCAGCGCCTCGGCAAATGCGCCGTAAGCCACCAGGGTATTCAGGCAGCAGGCCAGCAGCAGCCAGCCCTGCACCGGAGTCAGTTGCAACGCCTCCAGCGGGTGTACCCAAGGCGTGAGCAGCGCAGCACAACTGAGGTAGATCACCATCATCACCTGCTGTGAATGCCACACGGTCAGCAGTTGCTTCTGGCTGAGGGCGTAGAACACCCAGATGCTGGTGGCCAGCAGAATGGTCAGCACGCCGGTGGTGTAGGTGCCCAATGAAGTCAGCAGCTCTTCGAGGCGCTGGTTGAAAAACAGGCCAAACCCCGCCAGCAGAATCACCAGGCCCACGCCCTGCCCCAGGCTGAAGCGCTCGCGGAACACGAACACGCTGGCCACCAGCAACAGCACCGGGCCGACCTGTACCACCAGTTGCGCGGTCCCAGGGCTGAGCAGGTTTAGGCCGATCAGGTACAGCACGTAGTTGCCCATCAGGCCCAGCACGGCCACCACTACCAGGCCTTTGCCCCTGGGTGCCAGCCGGGTGAATGACGGCTGGCGCCGCCTGGCTGCCAGCCAGGCGAACAGCAGGCCACCGGAAACCAGCAGGCGGTACCAGGTGACGGTGATCGGGTCGACCACCTGCAGTACCTGTTTGAGCTTGATCGGCAAGATGCCCCAGAGCAATGCGGTCAGAAGTGCCAGGAACAGGCCATAGCTCCAGCGGCCGGAAGTGGTGTGCATAGCGTCCTCGATCAAGCCCGTAGTGGGGGTGACTGAATTCTACGGGCTTGGAGGGCAGTGACGGGGAAGAGTGCCAAGAAAAGAATTCATCAGGTCATTCTTGTGTGGCATGGCTTGGCAGGTGTGCAGCCTGTTCTGGCCTCTTCGCGGGTTCACCCGCGAAGAGGCCAGAACAGGCAATCAAGAGCCCTGGCTATTTCTTGTCCTTGGCAAACGCCGCTTCAAGCGCCTGGTTGATGGTGCGCAGCACCTTGACCCGCGCCCAGCGCTTGTCGTTGGCCTCCACCAGCGTCCATGGCGCAATCTCGCTGCTGGTGCGGTCGACCATGTCGCCCACCGCCTGGGCATACTCGTCCCACTTGTCGCGGTTGCGCCAGTCGTCCTCGGTGATCTTGTAGCGCTTGAACGGGATCTGCTCACGCTCCTGAAAACGCTCCAGCTGGGTCTGCTGGTCGATCGCCAGCCAGAACTTCACCACCACCACACCGGCGTTCACCAACTGCTCTTCAAAGTCGTTGATCTCGCTGTAGGCACGCATCCAGTCGGCCGAACTGCAAAATCCCTCGACCCGTTCCACCAGCACCCGGCCATACCAGGAACGGTCGAAGATGGTGAACTTGCCGCGTGCCGGAATATGCCGCCAGAACCGCCACAGGTAGGGCTGCGCCCGCTCTTCTTCGGTGGGCGCGGCAATCGGCACGATGCGGTACTGGCGCGGGTCCAGCGCCGCCGCCACGCGGCGGATGGCACTGCCCTTGCCGGCAGCATCGTTGCCTTCGAACGCGGCCACCAGGGCGTGCCGGCGCATGCGCTTGTCGCGCAGCAGGCCGGCCAGGCGGGCCTGTTCGGTGACCAACTGCTCCTGATAGTCAGCCTTGTCCAGGCGCAACGTCATGTCCAGGGCGCCGAGCAGGCTGCGGTCGTCGATGCTGCGGCCCAGCGGGGCGACATTGCCTTGGTGCTTGCCCTTGGGGTTGTTGGCCAGCGCGGCTTGCAGGCTGTCCAGCAGGATGCGCCCCACCGCCAGGCTACGGTAGTTCGGGTCTACCCCTTCGACGACATGCCACGGCGCATAGTCGCGGCTGGTGCGGCGCAGCACGCGCTCGCCAAAGCGCACGAAGCGGTCGTAGGTTTGCGACTGCTGCCAGTCCAGCGGGCTGATCTTCCAGCTGTGCAGCGGGTCGTCCTTGAGCGATTTCAGCCGTGCCTTCATCTGCTTCTTGGACAGGTGGAACCAGAACTTGATGATCAGCGCACCTTCATCACACAGCATCTGCTCCAGGCGCTCGGCGCCCATGATGGCCTGATCGAGCACGGCATCCTTGAACACGCCGTGCACCCGCCCCTGCAGCATCTGGCTGTACCAGTTGCCAAAGAACACGCCCATCCGCCCCTTGGGTGGCAAAGCCCGCCAGTAACGCCAGGCGGGCGGCCGTGCCAGCTCTTCGTCGGTTTGCTGGTCGAAGGTGAGCACATCGATCATGCGCGGGTCCATCCACTCGTTGAGCAGCTTTACCGTCTCACCCTTGCCAGCGCCTTCGATGCCGTTGATCAGCACGATCACCGGGAAGCGCGCCTGCTGCTTGAGTTCGTACTGGGCTTCGAGCAGGGCCTCGCGCAAAGCGGGCACCTCGGCGTCGTAAGCCTCCTTGTCGATGCTGTGGCCGATTTCGGCGGATTCGAACATGCACTGGCTCCTTCAATGGATAAGCAAGACTAGCGGATTTCATTTATGCCTGTACTGACCTGTTCGCGAGTGAACGCGCTCCCACAGGTAACCCGGATGGCATAAAATCCCGCCATCCGCTGCAACCGAGCCAACCATGTCCACCCTCCTCCAGCACGCCCAGATCGACTGGGACGACCAGGGCCGCCCCCACTCGCGGCAATATGACGACGTCTATTTCGCGGTCAACGAAGGCATCGAAGAAACCAAACACGTATTCCTCGGCCAGACCCGCCTGGCCGAGCGTTTTGCCAACCTGACGCCGCACAGCTGCATGGTGATCGGCGAAACCGGTTTTGGCACCGGCATGAACTTTTTCTGCGCCTGGCAGCTGTTTGACCAGCACGCCCACAGCGACGCACGCCTGCACTTCGTGAGTGTCGAGAAATACCCCCTCGGCCACGACGACATGGCCCGCGCCGTGCGCCTGTGGCCTGAACTTGCCGCCTACACCGAGCCCCTGCTGGAACAATATGTGGCGGTGCACCCGGGCTTTCAGCAATTCACCTTCGCCAATGGCCGGGTCACCCTGACCCTGCTGATCGGCGACGTGCTCGAGCAGCTGCCACAGCTCGATGCGCAGATCGATGTGTGGTTCCTCGACGGTTTCGCCCCGGCCAAGAACCCCGACATGTGGACACCGGAGCTGTTCGCGCAGCTGGCGCGGCTATCGCACCCGGGCACTGTGCTGGGCACCTTCACCACCACCGGCTGGGTGCGCCGCAGCCTGGTCGACGCCGGTTTCGCCATGAAGAAGGTGCCAGGCATCGGCAAGAAGTGGGAGGTTATGAGCGGCGCCTACGTCGGCCCCCAGCCAGCCCAAGGCGCACCTTGGTACGCACGCCCCGCCCCTTCACAGGGGCCACGCGAGGCACTGGTGATCGGTGCCGGGCTGGCCGGCAGCACAACCGCTGCCAGCCTGGCCCGGCGTGGCTGGCAGGTCACCGTGCTGGAGCGCCACGAAGCGCCGGCCCAGGAAGCTTCGGGCAATCCGCAGGGGGTGCTGTACCTCAAGCTGTCCGCCCATGGCACCGCACTTTCACAGATGATCCTGTCCGGTTTCGGCTACACCCGGCGCCAGCTTGAACGCCTGCAGCGTGGCCGCGACTGGGATGCCTGCGGCGTGCTGCAACTGGCCTTCGATAACAAGGAAGCTGAGCGTCAAGGCAAGCTGGCTGCCGCCTTCGACCACGATTTGCTGCACGCACTGGAGCGCGCCGACGCCGAAGCCATCGCCGGGGTGGCCTTGCCGGCCGGCGGGTTGTTTTACCCCGAAGGCGGCTGGGTGCACCCACCTGCGTTGTGCCAGCAACAGCTGCAGCACCCAGGGATTCGGCTGGTCACCCATCAGGAAGTGCTGGAGCTGCGCAAGGCAGACCAGCAGTGGCAGGCCTGGGCAGGTGACCGCCTGATTGCCAGCGCGCCCGTGGTGATTCTGGCCGGTGCCGCCGAAGTAAGGCGCTTCGAGCCTTGCGCGCAACTGCCGCTCAAGCGTATCCGGGGGCAGATTACCCGCTTGCCCGCCACCGCCAGCAGCCGGGCGTTGCGCACCGTGGTGTGTGCGGAGGGCTACGTGGCGCCGCCGCGCGGTGATGAACATACCCTGGGCGCAAGCTTTGATTTTCACAGCGAAGACTTGGCGCCGACGCTGGCCGAGCACCAGGGCAACCTGGCGTTGCTGGACGAGATTTCCGTCGACCTGGCGCAGCGCCTGGGCACAGCCAGGTTGGCCCCTGAGCAGTTGCAGGGGCGCGCGGCATTCCGTTGCACCAGCCCGGATTACCTGCCGATCGTGGGGCCGGTAGCTGATGTACAGGCGTTTACCGAGGCCTATGCGGTGTTGGGCCGGGATGCGCGGCAAGTGCCGGATGTAGCCTGCCCTTGGCTGGATGGGTTGTATGTGAACAGCGGGCATGGGTCGCGCGGGTTGATCACGGCGCCGCTCAGTGGCGAGCTGGTGGCGGCCTGGGTGTGTGGTGAACCGCTGCCGTTGCCCCGGGCAGTGGCAGAGGCGTGTCATCCGAACCGGTTTGCCTTGCGTAAGCTGATTCGGGGGAAGTAAGAAATCGGGCCGCTGTGCGGCCCTTCGCGGGCTCGCCCGCTCCCACAGGCATAGCACGAGTCGGGCTTGCCCCCGGACATTGCCCAGCGGCCACATATAACAAATCGTTCTAAAACTCTCAAAAAGCACATCGGTCAGTTCCTTAAGGTGCCCTAATCCTGGGCGCCCCCTCCCCAACGGAAAAACCGGTAAGGACTTATGTGCGGATTAGCAGGAGAGTTGCGTTTCACCCCCATCGACCAGGCCCCTCGCCCAGCCGACCTGGCTGCAGTAGAGCGCATAACGCATCACCTGGCGCCTCGCGGCCCGGATGCGTGGGGCTTCCATAGCCAAGGCCCTATTGCCCTCGGCCACCGGCGCCTGAAAATCATGGACTTGTCTGACGGCTCGGCGCAGCCGATGGTCGACAACACCTTGGGCCTGTCACTGGCGTTCAACGGTGCCATCTACAACTTCCCCGAACTGCGCCAGGAGCTGCAAGACCTGGGCTACAGCTTCTGGTCCGACGGCGACACCGAGGTGCTGCTCAAGGGCTACCACGCCTGGGGCGCGGCCTTGCTGCCCAAGCTCAACGGCATGTTCGCCCTGGCCATCTGGGAGCGCGACAACCAGCGCCTGTTCCTGGCCCGCGACCGCCTGGGCGTAAAGCCCCTGTACCTGTCGCGCAACAGCGAGCGCCTGCGTTTTGCCTCGACCCTGCCAGCGCTGCTCAAGGGCGGCGACATCGACCCGATGCTCGACCCGGTGGCGCTCAACCATTACCTGAACTTCCATGCCGTGGTGCCGGCACCACGTACCCTGCTGGCCAACGTGCAAAAGCTGGAGCCCGGCACCTGGATGCGCATCGACCGCCATGGCGAGATCGAGCGCCAGACCTGGTGGCAGCTGAAATACGGTGCCAACCCGGATGAGCGTGAGCTGGACCTGGAAGGCTGGACCACCCGCGTGCTCGACGCCACCCGCGACGCCGTGGCCATCCGCCAACGCGCGGCCGTCGACGTCGGCGTGCTGCTGTCCGGTGGTGTCGACTCCAGCCTGCTGGTCGGTCTGCTGCGCGAAGCGGGCGTGGACGACCTGTCGACCTTCTCCATCGGTTTTGAAGATGCCGGTGGCGAACGTGGCGACGAGTTCCAGTATTCCGACCTGATCGCCAAGCACTACGGCACCCGCCACCACCAGCTGCGCATCGCCGAACACGAGATAATCGACCAGCTGCCAGCGGCATTCCGCGCCATGAGCGAGCCAATGGTCAGCCACGACTGCATCGCCTTCTACCTGCTGTCGCGGGAAGTGGCCAAGCACTGCAAGGGCGTGCAAAGCGGCCAGGGCGCCGACGAGCTGTTCGCCGGGTACCACTGGTACCCGCAGGTGGACGGCGCCGATGACGCCTTTGCGGCTTACCGCGATGCATTCTTCGACCGCAGCCACGCCGAATACCGCGACACCGTGCAGGCGCCCTGGCTGCTTGAAACCGACGCGGCCGGCGACTTCGTGCGCGAGCACTTCGCCCGCCCCGGCGCCCGCGACGCGGTGGACAAAGCCCTGCGCCTGGACAGCACGGTGATGTTGGTTGATGACCCGGTCAAGCGAGTGGACAACATGACCATGGCCTGGGGCCTGGAGGCACGTACGCCATTCCTCGATTACCGCCTGGTGGAGCTGTCGGCGCGTATTCCGGCGCGCTTCAAGCTGCCCGATGGCGGCAAGCAGGTGCTCAAGCAGGCGGCGCGACGGGTGATCCCGCATGAGGTGATCGACCGCAAGAAGGGCTACTTCCCGGTGCCGGGCCTCAAGCACCTTGAAGGCGCCACCCTGGGTTGGGTGCGTGAGCTGCTGACCGACCCCAGCCAGGACCGTGGGCTGTTCAACCCGGCCATGCTCGACCGCCTGCTGAGCAACCCGCACGGCCAGCTCACCCCGCTGCGCGGCTCCAAGCTGTGGCAGCTGGCGGCGCTGAACCTGTGGCTGAGCGAACAAGGAATCTGACCGATGAAAGCCCATGAAATCGCATACGGTCAGCGCCTGCTGCGCGGCCAGGCGCCGTCCTACGAGCGCCTGCAGGCGCGCCTGGCCGGCGACGGCAGCCTGCCCCACGACCAGCCGCGTGCCGTGCACTGCGGCTGGGGCCGGCTGCTGATCGGCCATACCTACCCCGACCCGGCCAGCCTGGCCGAGGCGCTGCTGGACGAAAGCCCCGGCGAGCGCGACATCGCCCTGTACGTGGCCGCGCCGCAGCAGTTGTTGGCCCAGGCCCCGCAGCAACTGTTCCTCGACCCGTCCGACACCCTGCGTCTGTGGTTTACCGACTACCGGCCAGCGCAGCGGGTGTTCCGCGGTTTCCGCGTGCGCCGGGCGCAGAACCCCGCCGACTGGCAGGCGATCAACACCCTGTACCAGGCGCGCGGCATGCTGCCGGTCGACGCCGAACTGCTTACGCCCCGGCACTTGGGCGGACCGGTGTACTGGCTGGCCGAGGACGAAGACAGCGGCGCGGTGATCGGCAGCGTCATGGGCCTGAACCACGCCAAGGCGTTCGATGACCCCGAGCATGGCAGCAGCCTGTGGTGCCTGGCAGTCGACCCGCACTGCACCCGCCCTGGCGTGGGCGAGGTGCTGGTGCGCCACCTGATCGAGCACTTCATGAGCCGTGGCCTGGCTTACCTCGACCTGTCGGTGCTGCACGACAACCGCCAGGCCAAGCGCCTGTATGAAAAGCTGGGTTTTCGCAACCTGCCCACCTTTGCGGTCAAGCGCAAGAACGGCATCAACGAGCAGTTGTTTCTTGGCCCCGGGCCGCAGGCGGACCTCAACCCCTACGCCCGCATCATTGTCGATGAGGCCCGGCGCCGCGGCATCGAGGTGCAGGTGGATGACGCCGCTGGCGGTCTGTTCACCTTAAGCCTGGGCGGGCGACGCATTCGCTGCCGTGAATCGCTCAGCGACCTGACCAGTGCCGTGACCATGACCTTGTGCCAGGACAAGCGCCTGACCCAGCACGCCCTGGGCAACGCCGGGCTGCAGGTGCCGGCGCAGCAGTTGGCGGGTAATGCCGACGACAATCTGGCGTTTCTCGACGAGCATGGCGCGGTGGTGGTCAAGCCGGTCGACGGCGAGCAAGGCCAGGGCGTGGCGGTTAACCTGACCTGCATCGATGACATCACCCGCGCCGTGGCGCACGCTCGCCAGTTCGACAGCCGCGTGCTGCTGGAAAGCTTCCATGCCGGGCTCGACCTGCGCATCGTGGTGATCGGCTACGAAGTGGTGGCCGCTGCCATCCGCCACCCGGCACAGGTGCTGGGCGATGGCAAACACAGCGTGCGCCAGCTGATCGAAGCCCAGAGCCGTCGGCGCCAGGCTGCCACCGGCGGCGAAAGCCGCATTCCGCTGGACGACGAAACCGAGCGCACCCTGCGCGCCGCGGGGCTTGGCTATGACGATGTGTTGCCTGCCAGCCAGCGCCTGGCCGTGCGACGCACCGCTAACTTGCACACCGGTGGCACCCTGGAAGATGTGACCGAACGCCTGCACCCGGTGCTGGCGGACGCTGCCGTGCGTGCTGCACGGGCGCTGGAAATTCCTGTGGTCGGGCTGGACTTCATGGTGCGCGATGCCGGGCAGCCGGAGTACGTGATCATCGAAGCCAACGAACGTGCCGGCCTGGCCAACCATGAACCCCAGCCAACGGCCGAGCGCTTTATCGACCTGCTGTTTCCGCATAGCCGGCCGTTGGCGTAACCGCTGATGGCCTCTTCGCGGGCGCGCCCGCTCCCACAGGCCCGCCACAGTTCCTGAGGCTTGTGGGGTCCCTGTGGGCGCGGCCGGGCCCGCGAAGAAGTCAACGCAACTCTAAGGAGTACTCATGTCCGAACGACTCCCCGAACCCGATCTCGACTACCTCAAACGTGTGCTGCTGGAGATGCTGGCCATCCCCAGCCCCACCGGTTTCACCGACACCATCGTGCGCTACGTGGCCGAACGCCTGGACGAGTTGGGCATACCCTTCGAGCTGACCCGCCGCGGCACCATTCGCGCCACCCTCAAAGGCCGCCAGACATCCCCCGACCGCGCCGTGTCGGCCCACCTGGACACCATCGGCGCCAGCGTGCGCCAGTTGCAGGACAACGGCCGCCTGGCGCTGGCACCGGTGGGTTGCTGGTCCAGCCGCTTTGCCGAAGGTAGCCGGGTCAGTGTATTCACCGATACCGGCGTGTTCCGTGGCAGCGTGCTACCGCTGATGGCCAGCGGGCATGCCTTCAATACCGCCATCGATCAGATGCCGGTGAGCTGGGAGCATGTGGAAGTGCGTCTGGATGCCTACTGCGCCACCCGCGCCGACTGTGAGGCACTGGGGATCAGCATTGGTGACTTTGTCGCCTTCGACCCGTTGCCAGAGTTTACCGAAAGCGGCCATATCAGCGCCCGTCACCTGGACGACAAGGCCGGTGTCGCGGCATTGCTGGCGGCACTGAAAGCTGTGGTGGAAAGCGGTCGCCAGCCGCTGATCGACTGCCATCCGCTGTTCACCATCACCGAGGAAACCGGCTCGGGCGCAGCCGGCGCCCTGCCATGGGATGTCAGCGAGTTCGTCGGCATCGACATTGCCCCGGTGGCACCCGGCCAGGCGTCCAGCGAGCATGCGGTGAGCGTGGCCATGCAGGACTCGTCAGGGCCCTACGACTACCACCTGTCCCGGCATTTGCTGAAGCTGGCCGGCGACCACGATTTGCCGGTGCGCCGTGACCTGTTCCGCTATTACTTCAGCGATGCCCATTCGGCGGTGACGGCGGGGCATGACATCCGCACCGCACTAGTTGCATTTGGTTGCGACGCCACCCATGGCTACGAACGCACGCACATCGACAGCCTTGCGGCGTTGAGCCGGTTGCTGTCGGCGTACTTGTTGAGCCCGCCAGTGTTTGCCAGCGACTCGCAGCCGGCCAATGCCTCGCTGGAAAGGTTCAGCCACCAGTTGGAGCACGATGCACAGATGGAAAGCGACACGCGAGTGCCTGCGGTGGACAGCCTGGTCGGCAATAAAAGCTGATGGCCTTGGGGGGCTGCTTGGCAGCCCCCCCAATTCCCGAACGTTTCGCGTAGCATTGCCACACTTACTTCAGAAACGACCCACCATGCTGATCCCCTACGACCAACTGCAAGCCGAAACCCTGACCCTGCTGATCGAGGACTTCGTCACCCGCGATGGCACCGACAACGGCGACGATACCCCGCTGGAGACGCGCGTACTGCGGGTGCGCCAGGCGTTGGCGAAGGGCCAGGCATTCATCCTGTTCGACCTGGAAAGCCAGCAATGCCAGTTGCTCGCCAAGCATGACGTGCCCCGCGAGCTGCTCGACTAGCAGGCCCGGCCCCCTTCGCGGGCAAGACTGCGCAGGGATGCTGAAGGCACCATCAGGCCTCGCCTTGCTTGGCCTCCTTGATGCGCTTGTACACCTCGGCCCGGTGCACCTGCACCGAGCGCGGGGCTTCCACGCCAAAACGCACCACGCCCTCCCGGACATCCACCACCATGATGCGGATGTTATCGCCAATCACGATGATTTCCCCCACTTCACGCCCGATTACCAACATGTTCCGATCCTCTTGCCAAAGGGAAAACCGGAGACTGCCTGCCAGGCATTCGGCTACTCAATAGTTCCACTACAATTCAGAAGAGCCCTACATTTCAGGGTAACTTCCCCTACAGACTATTCCTCGTGAACAGGACTTGGCGCGCACTTTCACCGGCCTATCGGCATTGTGCTGCGAAGCGGCCGGAACAAGCGGTACACCGATGGAATCTTTCGCAAGCGGCGCCGGTCCGATTTAACAAGAGGCCTGCAGTTCGAGGCCCTTGCCCCTCAACCACGCAAGGACTCCACCATGACCACGATCCTTATCATCATCCTGATTCTGCTGCTGATCGGCGGCTTACCGGTCTTCCCCCACTCGCGTAGCTGGGGCTATGGCCCGTCCGGCATTATTGGCGTGGTATTGGTGATTCTGCTGGTCTTACTGTTGCTCGGGATGATATGACCCGATGCGGACAGCCACTTCAGGCGACCGCTGAAATGAAAACGCCCCGACAAGCGGGGCGTTCTTGAGTGCTGCGATTGCTCCGATTTAGCGCATCAGCTGCCTGGGACTTGTCGAGCGCAGGCTTGCACCAGCCTGCCCCGGTCAGTGCTTCTACAGCCCCTTCATCGCGAAGGGGCCTTTGCGCGCATTTTCACCGCCATATCGGCCATCTCATCATACAGCCGCTCAGGCGCCTGGCATTTCAGCTGCCAGGCCTGGCGCCCGGCCTCGTGGGGCAGAATCAGGAACTCGCCCGCGGCGACCTGCTGATGAATGTACCCGGCAATGTCAGCGGCGCTGATCGGCGAACCCTCCAGCAGCTTGCCCACCTGCGCCTTCATCGCCGGGTTCGGCCCGCGAAACGAGTCCAGCAGGTTGGTCTGGAAGAACGACGGGCACACCACGTGCACCGACACCTCCAGCTGGCGTAACTCCACCAGCAGGCTTTCCGAAAGCGCCAGCACGCCAGCCTTGGCGACGTTGTAGTTGCTCATGCCAGGGCCCTGCATCAGTGCGGCCATCGATGCAACGTTGATGATCCGGCCCTTGCTGCGCTCCAGCAGCGGCAAAAAGGCCTTGCAGCCCTTGACCACGCCCATCAGGTTGACCGCGATCTGCCAGTCCCAGTCTTCCAGGGACAGTTCGGCGAAAAACCCGCCAGACGCAACGCCAGCGTTGTTGACGATCACGTCGATGCCCCCGAACTGCTCGGTGCATGCCTGGGCCAGGGCAGTGAGCTGGCTGTAATCACGCACATCGCAGCGCTGGATGAAGCCTTCGCCGCCGGCGGCACGGGCCAGTTCCAGGGTTTCGCGCAGGCCGTTTTCGTTGACATCGGCCAGCGCCAGGCGCCAGCCCTCGCGCGCCCAGCGCAGGGCGATCTCGCGACCGAGGCCGGACCCGGCGCCGGTGATCATGATGCGGTTATGCATGTTGGCTGGCCTTGTTCTGGCAGGTAATGCAGCGAGTCTAATCAAGGCCTGGGGGGCTGGCAGGGTTCATCAGGGTAGTGAATGGGCAGACATGACTGTGTGGTCGGTACCGCCCTCGCGGCGCGGGGCATGCTCCGCGAGGTAGCGGGCAAGCCAGCGGTCCAGGCGCAGCATGGTCTCCTCCAGCGCTCTGGCGGCCTGGCGCACCTGTGACGCATCCGCCGGCCGTTGCATACACTGGGCTTCAAGCCGTTCACATGACGCAACCAACGCTTGTGCCCGCACAATGCGTGCACCGCCTTTCACCCTGTGCGCCACTTCAACGAGCGCCGAGGGGTTGTCGCTCGAGTATCTGAGCTGCGCCAGATCCGCCAGGTTACTGCGGGCCAGATCGGCCAGCAGTGCCACCAGCACAGCCCGGTCATCGCATACCAGCTTACGCAAATGGGCCAGATCAACGGCAGGCAAATGTTCGTCTGGCTCGCGGCTGACGTACTGGAAAGCTTGCAACGTTTGCATGAGGGTATCCAGGTTCAGCGGCTTGAACAGGCAGTGGTCCATACCTGCAAGCCTTGCGCGACGGCGCTCCTCTTGCAGGGCACTGGCGGTGAGCCCCACCACCCGACAGCGCGGCCTCGCCCGGCGCCGTTCGTGTTCGCGGATTGCCCGGGCCAAGGCAAAACCGCCAAGCCTGGGCATGTTGCAATCGCTGATGACGACGTCGAACGTTTGCTGCAACCAGAGACGCAAGGCTTGATCGCCATCTTCGGCAACCTGTACCTGGTGACCGAGAAACGCCAACTGGTGCGCGAGTAGCAAGCGGTTGGCCGGGTAGTCATCGACCACCAGCACGCGCAGGGCAGCCAGCCTGGCAGGGTTGCCCTGCGGCGTTGCCGGCTTGGCCAGCACCGGCCGGGCTGCCAGCGCCAGGTCCAGGCGGATTTCAATCCGCGTACCTTGGCCCAGCACGCTGTGCAAGCGTAATTGCCCGCCAAGCATTTCACACAAGCTGCGGCTGATCCCCAGCCCCAGCCCGGCACTGCTGCGTGGCGACTGGCGCTGATTGCTGGCTTGGCGAAAAGGCTGCCCGAGGCTTTCCAGCTCGGCCTGGGCAATGCCTATGCCAGTGTCTGCCACTTCCAGCAATACACTTGCCCGCCCGGCTGCAGCCTGCATATTCAGGCTGACCAGGACCTTGCCCTGCGCGGTAAACTTGATTGCATTACTGACCAGGTTGGCCAGGACCTGCTTGAAACGCACCGGGTCAAGCATCACCCAGTTTTCCACCGCCCCCTTGCACACCATGTCCAGGGCCAGCCCCTTGCCGCGTGCCTGTTGCTCGAACAGCTGAACCACCCGGGCGACTTGCTCGCGCAGGCTCACCGGCACCAGTGCCAGCTGCAACTGGCCGGTTTCGATGCGTGTGATGTCGAGTATATCGCCGATCAACTCCTGCAGCCCGATAGCGGCATCCGCCGCTACTTCGATGGCCAGATGGTCTAGTTCGCCCTGCCCTGCCTTGCGTCGGGCAAGCTCCAGCATGCCCAGCACGGCATGCAGTGGCGTGCGGATTTCATGGCTCATGGCCGCGAGAAACTGCGTCTTGGCCTGGTTGGCCGCCTCGGCCTCGCGCTTTGCACGATGCAGTTGCCCCTGCATCCGCCGCAGGTAGCGAACCCACAGCAAGGCCAGCAACAGCAGGCTGCATGCCAAGGCGATGCCCGCCAGCATGAGCCCGCCATAACGGCGCCATAGCCCGTCGCCAACGATCATCGGGTTACCCCAGCGTCGCAGCATGGTCTCCATTTCTGCCGTGGGCAGCGCGAGCAAGGCTTTGTCGAGAATACCCAGCAGCTCTTCGTCGGCATGGCTACTGGCAAAGGCGAAGTGCATCGGTGGCAACGCCAGGCTGGCAGCGATACGCAGCCTGCTGGGGAAGTGACGTGCAACCAGCGAGCATGCCTGGTCCAGTGGCAGCACGGCGGCGCCTGCCTTACCTTGCTCCAGCGCCTGCAGCGCAGCCAATGGATGAGGCACGAGCCGCTGACGGATACCCGGGTATGACTTGGCCAGCGTCTGCGCCTGGGCGCTGCCACGTACCAGCGCCAGCGACCGCCTGCCGAGCTGCGCCAGGCTGCTGGGGGCCACCGTCTCGTTGCGCGTTACCAGCACCAGCGGCAAGCTTAGAAAACTGCGGCTGAAACGCAGTTGCCTGGCGTGTGCCGGGCTGTACCCAAGCCCGGCAATCAGTTCGGCCTGTCCCTGGCGCACCTGCCCGATCATGTGCTGTATGTCTGTGCTCCCGTGCACCTCGAAGTGCAAGCCAGTGAGGCGGCTGATGCGTTGCAGCAAGTCCATGCTCAAGCCGCGCAACTGGCCATGCTCATCGCGGTAGCTCAACGGGAGTTGGTGCTCACCGAGCAACACCTTGACCACGGGGTTTTCCGCTATCCAGCGCTGCTGGGCTTCGCTGAGTTCAACCAGGCCGGGTTTGACCGGGCTGGCAGGCTGTGGGCTCCAGTGTCCGCGAATGCGGGCATGTTGCTGTTCGGTCAGGCCTTGCAGCACGGCATCGACCAACCTGGGTAATGTGTCGCGGTCCCCGAGCATGGCAAATCCCATGGGCTGGGCTGCAAAATCGGGCTGGTCGACCCATTCCAGGCCTGGCAGTTGCCCTCGGGCCAACAGATAGCGGCTGCTCAGGGCATTGCCTAGAAACAACTCGGCTTCGCCAAGCTGTAACGCCGCCAAGGCACTGTAGGGGGTGGGATGCAGCTGGATCCGTGCGTTGGGGTAGGTGTGCTGAAGCAGGGCCAACGGTCGATATCCCTCGACCGCCAGCAGCTGCGGGCTTGCGTTGTTACCACTGACGAACTGCTCACTGGCCAGCAGTAATGGCTGGTCAACGATGTAGGGGCTGGACAGGCGCAGCTTGGCTTCGTGCGCCTGCTGTGCTGTTACCGAGCTGACCAGGTCGACACTACCCTTGCGCAAGGCCGCGAAGGCAGCGTCGTAGGTCTCGAACAGCCGCAGGCGTACTTCCAGGCCTAGCTTCTCGGCCAGCACACTGGCGTACTCGGCGCTGATGCCTTCGTAGGCGTGGCCGGTGCCGAGCATGTCGAAGGGCGGGTTGTCGCGGCCGACTACCCCCAGGTTCAGATGGCGCTTCTCCCACAGCCAGCGCAGGTCGGCGGGGGCCAGCGCCAGCGCAGGGCCCGTTTCCACGCCCCGGGTGTAGAGCTGCGGTGCGCAGAAAGCAGGTAGCGGGTTCAGGCAATACAGCAGCCACAGCAGCAGGACGCGGATTGGCACGGGTAGCGACTAGATGAGCGCATTGCGACGGGCGAAGTCCGCCAGGTCGATCAAAGAGTTGACCCGCAGTTTTTCCATGAGCCGGGTTTTGTAGGTGCTGATGGTCTTGTTGCTCAGCAGCATGGCTTCGCCGATCGCCTTGTTGCTCAGCCCGCGGGCGAGCTGCTGCAAGATCATCAGCTCACGGTCGGTCAGTGAGGCGATGCATTGCGCGTCTGTGAACTTGAGGTCCTGCTTGTGCACCGAACTCAATGTCACTTCAGGGAAATACATATAACCCGACAACGTTGCGCGCACCGCCTTGCCAAGCTCGTCCAGCTCATCGGTCTTGGCCACGAAGCCCATTGCACCGGCCTGCATGCAGCGTAGCGAATAGGCCTCGGGCAATTGCGACGTCAGCACCAGAACCTTGGGCGGCTGCGTCATGGCCTTGATGCGGGCGATTACCTCAAGGCCATCGAGCCCGGGCATGGCGATATCGAGGATGACCAGGTCCGGCGCCAACTCACGCGCCAGCCGCACCGCGTCAATACCATTGTCTGCCTGGCCGACGACATCGAGCCGTTCCTTGCGCAGCAGCATGCAAACGGTGGCCCGGATGAACGGATGGTCGTCAACCACCACGACTTTGTACATAGGTTAACCTCGCGCATCATGGCGGTGGGCTAAAGCTCAGCGTCGAAAACGACGGTGACCTGGCCGGCATAGGTGGCGCCAGGGTATCGGAGCATGGCCTGCACGTCGTTGCGCTCCACCTGGAAACGCAACTGGCCAGGGCGATTGAGCGTGGGCATCGCCGACTCGAACGCTAACGCAGCCGCCTGCCCGCTCGGCAACGCCAGTTGCTGAACCGGCCGGCCCTGGTGCTCGATACCTCCGGGCAAGGTAATGGCCACGGTCACAGGCACTTCATGGTTGGCGTCGTTACGGATACCGCACGTACCTGCGGTGTAGTGCTGGCACAACTTGTAGGCTTTGAATGGGCCGGTGGACCATAGCCGGAACGGCAGGTCACGGTAGATGAGCCCGGGGGCCTGGCCGCCTCCCAGCCAGGCCTGCCAGCCACCCTTGGGCTCAAGCACGGCGCGCTCCGAGCCAGGCGGGAACTCAAAGATGAAAGCATGCTGAACATCCAGTTCGAAGTTGATCACCAACGTATCGCCGCTCAGGCCGGTGACATTGTTGCCGAAATCAAAGTCGCCCCCAGGGCCTATGGTGTAAGTGAGGCTGCCACGGTACATACCGGCGCGCAGGCGATACGGCGGGGGGATGTCCAGCTCGAAGGAAATACCCATGTCCAATACCGTCGTAGTATCTACCTGATCATCCGGCACCCATGAGTAGCTGATAACGCAAGGGGTCGGACTCTGCGGGTTGACCAACGAGGTGTAGTATCTGAAGCGGCTTTGGTTGCCGACGGCGTTCTTGCCACGACAACCGCCTACCCAGGTGCCGTTGAGAGGGTTGTAAGGGCTGCCCAACACAGCTTCCTGGCTGATGGAGCGTACCTCGAAGGTCATCTGCCTGGGCTCGCCCGTCTGTTGGTGGCGTACCTCCACCTCACGACGCCCCGGCAGTTTCACGAAATATCGATCGCGCATGTCGGGGGCACGGTTGATGCTTGTCTTCTGGTAGGTAATTGGCAGGCTTACGGTGCCGGTACTGGCGCACAGGCTAGACCAGACCCTGCAAAATTCAGCAGGCGGCGTGGTGTTTTCGAAGCGCCCCGACCCACCGCCACGGTATTGCGCCGAAAGCGTCACCTCCAGCGCGCTGGCCAAGGGCGCGAATGCCAGCAAACCTGCGACCAGCCCGGCGCGCAAGTGACGGATGCGGGCCAAGCGCCCTGTGCTGCTACTCATCCTTCCACCACCATGCGCTTGCGCGCTTCGCCTTCATGCAACTCAAACTGATGAACCTTGGCCGCCTGCCCTTCGAATTGCCGTGTACGCCCCGGCAACACATGATGTTTGGTGGCAGTCTCGCAGGCCACGCCAGCCGCCTGGCACTGCCGGAAAAGATCCAGCACGACAGTGGCATTGCCCTGGTTGCTGACCGTAAGGCTACCGCCCTTGCGCTGCACAGGCGTCTGGAACCGGGTTTCGCCAGGCCGAACGAACAGCAACGTGCCATAGCCGGCCAGCAAGTTGACCCCAGCCTTCAGGCTACTGCGGTAACGCTCGGCCTCTCCCTCGTCCACGGTGAACCCATCACCCAGCTCGGGCAGTACCGGGACGAAGCGCAAGCGGAAATAGCGCTCTGTATCGCGCTGGCCGCGGTACACCAGGCGCACCGCTTGCATGCCCTGCGCCGGCACGATCAGCCGCGCCGGGCTGGCTACCAGGCCGCGCTGTTCCAACGGCAGGCCTTCGGTGTCGACCTCGCGGGCATTGCCATCGCTGTCGTACACCAGCTCAGCGACACTCACCTTGACGAACGCCGTGGTATCACCGCTATTGCGCACCCGCTTGAGCAAGGTGCTTTTGCCGGAATCCAGGTAATCGTACAACGCGCCGACGTTAAGCTCGGGCGCCCCAATGGCTGCCAGCGGGGTAACCAGAAAGGCCAGGGCAAGCAGACGATGGATATTCACGTTTGAAGGTTCCTTGGATAAGTACAGCGATTGGCATACCGTAAACCGGGAGCAATCGCAGGATATGTAGGAGCCGTCTGCAACGACGGTAAGGCGGCTCTGTTACTGACCCTGAGCTAGCTCTCAACAGGCTCACCCCCGTTATCAGCGGCTTTGGCCAGGCTTGCCGGCGTGCAACGCTGGTCGCCGGCCAACAGCACATCGTCTTCACGTACCAGCTGCGTAAGATTCAGCGTCAGCAGGCATACGACCTGCCCTTGCTGACGCACCTCCAGGCTGGGGGTGGACTCGCTCATTTCCACCGCAAAGAACCCATCGGCCTCACTGACACTGCGACTGGCGTGGTTGATCACCTGCGCGCCCCGCAGCGGACGACCCTGGCTGTCGAGCAGGCGGCCGATGACGGTCAGCGTGCGCAATACCCGCAGCTGCCGGTAGCCAATGCCGCCACGGTTCAGGTGGTAGTCCACACTGGAAGGCTGAATCACCGCGGCGGTAGCTTGCGCGCCTTCAAGGTCGAATTGCACATGTCCGGCCTTGTAAGCGGCCACCGGGACCAGGTTGCGCCCAGGCCGCAGATTGGCAGTACCGCCATGGCGGTCGTCAGCGCGTAGTTTCAAGCCTTGGATATCGGTTTCGACATCGACGATCAGCCCAGCCTGGTGCGGCAAGTACTGGCCGCTCACGGCCGCCTTGCCAGCCCCGACAGCCAGCATGCTTTCCAGGTTGAGGCCGCCGCTGAACTCACCGTTGTAGGAAGAACGCTGGAAATAGGCATCACCGTGCAGCTGCTGGCTCTCGAACTGCGTGTCACCACCCAGGCCGGCGCCATAGCGGTCGGCGCTGGCGGTCAGGCCAACGCTGCGCAACGGGCCCAGGTCGACGTCCTGCTGATAGGCCACCGCAGCATTGAGGTCACGCCCGCCATCGCGCGCTGTACGGCTGCCGACGCTGGCCGACAGGCGCCGCCCACTCGTGCCACCCAGGCTCATGCTCAGGCTCAGGTTGACGCCGCGGCTGCGGGCCTCACCGGTACCCGCGTTGCCCGGTCGGTCGAACAGCGACAGGCGCCAGTTGGCCTGCGACCCCAGTAACTGGCCGAAGTACGACCAGCCCATATCCACCCCCGTACCGGCGCTGGCCCCACTGCTGTGCGACACACGCACGCTGGCGGTATTGCGCGGGTCGAGGCGATGGTTGTAAGACACCGACGTCTGGGTTTGCCGCGCCTGCCAGCGGCTCGGCTGACGGTCATCACGCAGTGACTCGGGGCGGGTCAGCCAGGTGCTGCTCTGGCTGGCCACCAATGAGCTGTTTTCACCAGCGTGGATCATTTGCAGGTCGTAGCCGTTGCCGTAGCCCTGGGCCCGAAACAGGTTGCCGTACAGTTTGAAACGGTCGCGCACATCCCAGTCCAGCGACGTGCCGTATTGCCGGGTTTGGTCGATGCGCTGTGCCGAGACGCCGAGGATAGCCCGGGGGTGCACCAGGTAATTGGCCAGCACGCCTGCCGCCAGGCTGTCATCTGCGTCACGCTGCCAGTTACTCAACAGGCTGGTCTGCCGCCCCAGGTACAGATTGTAGCGCCAAGGGGCATCGGTGCTGCGCCAGTTGCCGGGTTTGTAGATGAATGCCTGGCTGCGCGAGGTCACCTGGCCGTCCTCGACCAGGCGGATTTCCACTTCATAGATGCCCCCGGGCAACACTTTGCTGTCCAGCGTCTGCAGGCCGGGCTGTACCGGCTGGCTATTGATCAGTACGCCGTTGCGGTAGATTTCCGCCACGGCGGGGCGGTTAGGCGTGACATAGATGGGCGTCGCGCTGGGCGCGCCATTGTCGGTGGCCAGGCTGTCGCTGCTGCCGAACATCAGGCCCAGGGTGGTATCAGGGCTGGCACCCATAAGCCGTGGCTGGCGGGTCAAGCCTTGGGCACTGGGGGTGAAATAACCCAGGCGATAAAAATGGTCCTGCACCAGTCGCTCACCGTACAACTGATCAACCCGGTAGCGCGTGCCCTGTTGACTGTCGCTGCCACGGTCAAGCTGGCCATCGGCCAGGGTCGTCCAGTTACCCAGGCTGCCCTGCCCTTGCAATGCATAGCGGCCGCTGGTGACCCGGCCATCATTGACCAGGTTGAGTTGGTTACGCACCAGCAGGCCATAGCTGCCTTGTTCGGGAAGCCGGTGATAACGCTCGTCTGCCGTTGACGCTTCGACCTGGTCGGTAAGCAGTGACAACTGCGAATTGGCCAAGCTGTAGTGCACTGCGCGCAGGCCATCTGGGCAGTCAGCCTGGCAATCACCCAACGGGCGCCCTTCGACCAGGCGTTCGCGCCAGCGCCGCCTCAGGCTTTCTGGCTCACGGCTGTCGACGGTTTCGGTGAATTCCAGCAGTTGCACGCGCTGATCCCGGCTGAGCACGACCATTGCATCACCCAGATAGCGGCCGTCCAGGTCTACCCTCACGGCCAACGGTACTTCATAGAAGTGCGCTTCGAATTCACTGGGCAGGCCTTCGATGCCACCCAGCGCCGCGGTCGCAGCGTGGCCCGTAACTGGCACTGCGGCCAGGCAGGCTGCCAACGGCAAGCTCAGGTACAGCGCGGAAAGGGGAAACTGTAGGGTCATTGGCGTCGCTTGCGGGCAATACCTGCCCGCCCCGCGGCAAGCGCCGAGGGCAGGAACAGGCAACAACGGATGAACGATGGGGGGGAATCAAGGCGTGCCAGTTTCGAAGATCATGCTCACCAGGCCTTGGTAGTTGCCTGGCTCATAACCCGCGGCGGGGGCTGGCTGGGCTGCAATTTCGAAGCCGATGATCGCCCCCGGTGCGGCTTGGGTGGCGCTGACCACTTCGGCTGGGGTGGTCTGCAGCACGGTGCCGCCAACCTTCACATCCAGGCCAATGTTGTGGGAACCGCTGGCAATGACTGCGGGCGAAACCAGGTAGGCGTTGATAGCGCCAACGGTGCTCTTGACCTGCAGCTCCTTGCGGACCGGGTCGAGCTTGGCCTGATTGGGGTTCCAGCCCAGTTCTTGCGGGTCGTTCATCCAGTTGCCGCCCACCGGCTCGACGAAGAACGCATCGGTCGGCACCTGGGCAGTGACTTGCACTTGCTTTTCGATCGGGTCCAAGGCGTGGGCGGCACCGGCAAACAGCATGGCCAGAGGGAGGGCAAGCAGCATACGTTTCACGATCAAATCTCCTTGAGGGAATCACTGGCTGACGGGCGACTGCCCGATCAGTGGTGGCGATTATTCGTGAACGCTGGCGATTGGAAGTTAGGACCGTTCCGAGCGGATTTAGGAAATTTCCCAAGGGACGCAGCTTGCCAGTATTGCCGGGAGAAACCCCAGAATGCATAACGCCCCGGCTAGCGGGGCGTTATGCATTTCAGCGCGTTATTGCTATTGCATCAGTGGGAAACCGCCCCGCTGGCACCCAGGCCAGTCTGCGAACGCACGAACTGCGGGTAGAACAGCGCACGCTCGTCGTCGGCAGCCTTGGACTTGTCGGTGACCGAGAAGAACCAGATGCTGACGAAGGCGATGGCCATGGAGAACAGCGCCGGGTACTCGTACGGGTAGATCGGCTTCTCGTGGCCGAGGATCTGCACCCAGATGGTCGGGCCGAGGATCATCAGTGTTACCGCACTTACAAGGCCCAGCCAGCCGCCAATCATGGCGCCCCGGGTGGTCAGTTTCTTCCAGTACATCGAAAGCAGCAGGACCGGGAAGTTGCAGCTGGCGGCGATGGAGAACGCCAGGCCGACCATGAAGGCGATGTTCTGCTTCTCGAACAGGATACCCAGGCCGATCGCCAGCACGCCCAGGGCGATGGTGGTGATCTTCGACACGCGGATCTCGTCCTTGTCGTTGGCCTTACCCTTGCGCCATACGCTGGCGTACAGGTCGTGGGACACCGCCGAGGCACCGGCCAGGGTCAGGCCGGCAACCACTGCCAGGATGGTGGCGAATGCCACTGCCGAAATGAAGCCGAGGAAGATGCTGCCACCCACGGCATCGGCCAGGTGCACCGCTGCCATGTTGTTGCCGCCCAACAGGGCACCGGCGGCGTCCTTGAAGTCCGGGTTGGTGCTGACCAGCAGGATCGCGCCGAAGCCGATGATGAAGGTCAGGATGTAGAAGTAGCCGATGAAGCCGGTGGCGTAGAGCACGCTCTTGCGCGCTTCCTTGGCATCACTGACGGTGAAGAAGCGCATCAGGATGTGTGGCAGGCCGGCGGTACCGAACATCAGTGCCAGGCCCAGCGAGAAGGCCGAGATCGGGTCCTTGACCAGGCCGCCCGGGCTCATGATCGCCTCGCCCTTGCTGTGCACCTTGATCGCTTCGGAGAACAGGGTGTTGAAATCGAAGCCTACGTGCTTCATCACCATCAGCGCCATGAAGCTGGCACCGGACAGCAGCAGCACGGCCTTGATGATCTGTACCCAGGTGGTGGCCAACATGCCGCCGAACAGCACATACAGGCACATCAGGATACCCACCAGGATCACCGCAACGTGGTAGTCCAGGCCGAACAGCAGCTCAATCAGCTTGCCGGCACCGACCATTTGCGCGATCAGGTAGAACGCCACCACCACCAGCGAGCCGGAGGCCGACAGGGTACGGATTTCCTTCTGCCCGAGGCGGTACGAGGCCACATCGGCAAAGGTGTACTTACCCAGGTTGCGCAGGCGTTCGGCGATCAGGAAGAGGATGATCGGCCAGCCGACCAAAAAGCCGATCGAGTAGATCAGGCCGTCGTAGCCAGAGGTGAACACCAGCGCGGAAATACCCAGGAAGGAGGCAGCCGACATGTAGTCGCCAGCGATCGCCAGACCATTCTGGAAGCCGGTGATCTTGCCACCGGCAGCGTAGTAGTCCGCCGCCGACTTGTTGCGTTTGGAGGCCCAGTAGGTGATACCGAGGGTGAAGGCGACAAAAGCCACGAACATGGCGATCGCGGCAACGTTCAGCGGCTGTTTCTGCACCTCGCCGGTCAGGGCATCGGCTGCCCACACGGCGGGTGCGAAGGCTCCGCAGGCCAGTACAGCCAGGGCTTTGGCGTGGCGAATCATTGTTGCGCCTCCTTCAGGATGGCCTTGTTCAGCTCATCGAATTCGCCGTTGGCGCGGCGTACGTAGATGGCGGTCAGGACGAATGCCGAAACGATCAGGCCGACGCCCAGGGGAATGCCCCAGGTAATCGACGACTCAGGGCTGAGCTTGGCGCCCAGCAGATGAGGACCGTAGGCGATGAGGAGGATGAAGCCGCAGTACAGGCCGAGCATGATCGCCGAGAGAATCCAGGCGAACCGTTCGCGTTTGGTGACCAGCTCCTTGAAACGGGGGCTGTTTTGTATCGAGAGGTAAATGCTGTCGTTCATTGTTTTTGTCCTAGCAGCACAGGTAGGGGTGAAACCCACGCCCTTACTTTATGCGGCTGTTGGACGGCAACCAGACGACCTTAGTCTTAGATGCAACGGTGTTTTACCGATTGCGCAACAAAACAGCTTGCGCCTGCCCTGCAGGAGCAGCCTTGTGCTGCGAAGAGGCCGGTGCAGGCTGCCCGAATCTTCGCAGCTTGTACCGGCCTCTTCGCAGCACAAGGCTGCTCCTACAGGAATTTGCAACAGCTGCTTACTTACCCGTCCACTCCTTCACGCGATCTGGGTGCTTGGCAACCCAATCCTTGGCCGCCGCTTCAGGCTTGGCCCCTTCCTGGATCGCCAGCATCACCTCGCCAATCTCGTCCTTGGACTGCCAGCTGAATTTCTTCAGGAACTCCGCCACTTCCGGTGCCTTGGTGGCCAGTTCCTTGCTGCCGATGCTGTTCACGGTTTCCGCCGCGCCATACACGCCTTTCGGGTCTTCGAGGAACTTCAGCTTCCACTTGGCGAACATCCAGTGCGGTACCCAGCCAGTCACTGCAATCGACTGTTGCTTGGCATAGGCACGGCCCAGTTCCGCCGTCATCGCCGCGCCCGAACTCGCCTGCAGCTTGTAACCGGTCAGGTCGTAGTCCTTGATCGCCTGGTCGGTCTTGAGCATCACGCCGGAGCCCGCGTCGATGCCGACAATCTTCTGCTTGAAGCTACTATCGGTCTTGAGGTCGGCGATGCTCGCCGCCTTGACGTACTCGGGGACGATCAGGCCGATCTTGGCGTCCTTGAAGTTGGCACCGTAGTCGACCACGTTGTCCTTGTTCTTGGTCCAGTACTCACCATGGGTCACCGGCAACCATGCCGACAACATGGCATCGAGCTTGCCGGTTGCCACACCCTGCCACATGATCCCCGTGGCCACAGCCTGCAACTTCACGTCGTAGCCGAGCTTTTGCTTGATCACTTCGGCGGCCACGTTGGTGGTGGCCACACTGTCGGCCCAACCATCCACGTAACCTATGCTTACTTCTTTGGCCATTGCCTGTGCAGCGCTCATGGCCATTACCAGGGCGGTGCCCACACCCAGTAAACGTCGCATTTTTTTCAAAGTTGCCATCAAAGCATCCCCTCGTCAGGTCTTGGAGATTGCATCATCTTCCTGCAACACAGGTCGACCTGATCCAGCTGCGACCTGCACCCGCCCCATATGCGACAGCACTGTGCCATTAGCGTCATCGGCCTACACCCGCCTGCGCGATCCTTGCATGCCAAAGCTTTGGCGCCGGGCTACTATCTACCCTTTTGCGCCTGACGATGGACCGCCCGATGCCCAGTTCTGCCCGCCTGTTGCTGCCGCTGTACCTGCTTGCCTGCCTGCTGGCCCTGCTCGGGCTCGCCGGGCTCTGGTACGGGCTTGGCAAGCCGGTGCACCTGCCCGATGCGGCCAGCCCGACGCACAAGTTGCAATGCGCGTCCTACACCCCGTTCGACAAGGACCAGTCGCCCTACGACCAACCATTTCGCCTGCGCCCGGCACGCATGGACGCCGACCTGGCGTTGCTGGCTGAGCGTTTCCAGTGCATCCGCACCTATTCCGTGACCGGCCTTGAGGCAATCCCGGCGCTGGCGCGCAAGCATGGGCTGAAAGTGATGCTGGGCGCCTGGGTCAACGCTCACGCGGCCGACACCGAAAAGGAAATCGACCTGCTGATCGCCACCGCCAACGCCAACCCCGATGTGGTCAGCGCGGTGATCGTGGGCAACGAGACGTTGCTGCGCAAGGAAGTCACAGGCGCGCAGCTGGCCAAGCTGATCGCCCGGGTGAAAAGCCAGGTGAAGGTGCCGGTGACCTACGCGGATGTGTGGGAGTTCTGGCTGCAGCACCCGCAGGTAGCACCCGAGGTGGACTTTTTGACCATCCACCTGCTGCCCTACTGGGAAGACGATCCGCGCGGCATCGACGATGCGCTGGCCCACGTGGCCGATGTGCGCCGGGTGTTCGGCACACGCTTTGCGCCCAAGGACATCCTGATTGGCGAAACCGGCTGGCCCAGCGAAGGCCGCCAACGCGAAACCGCAATACCCAGCCGGGTCAACGAGGCACGCTTTATTCGCGGCTTCGTGGCCATGGCCGAAAGCAACGGCTGGCACTACAACCTGATCGAAGCGTTCGACCAGCCGTGGAAGCGCGCCAATGAAGGGGCAGTTGGCGGTTACTGGGGGCTTTACGATGCCGACCGGCAGGACAAGGGCGTGCTGGAAGGGCCGGTGAGCAACCTGCATGACTGGCCGCAATGGCTGCTGGCCAGTGCACTGCTGATGGCGGCCATGTTGTTGCTGGCCGGGCGCCCTGCTACGCCGATGGCGGCCTTGCTGTTGCCACTGCTGGCCGCGTTTGGCGCAGGTTGCCTGGGGTTGTGGGGCGAACTGATGCGCACCCATGCACGCTTTGCCGGGGAGTGGCTGTGGGCCGTTGCGCTGGCCGGGCTGAACCTGCTGGTGCTGGCCCATGCGCTGCTGGCGTTGGCGCAGCGGGCCGGCTGGCGCGAGCGCTTGTTCGCCTGGCTGCAGGCGCGGACGGGCTGGCTGTTGCTGGCGGCGGGCTTTGCCGCGGCGGTGAGCATGCTGGCGATGGTGTTCGACCCGCGCTACCGCAGCTTCCCCAGCGCCGCGCTGGCCCTGCCGGCGCTGGTGTATGTGCTGTGGCCGGTGCGCGCACGGCGGGCGGAGGTGGCGTTGCTGGCGTTCATTGTCGGGGCCGGGGTGGCGCCGCAGTTGTTCGTTGAAGGGCTGGAAAACCAGCAGGCCTGGGGTTGGGCGGTGGTGAGTGTGCTGATGACAGCCGCATTGTGGCGCAGCTTGCGGTTGCGACCGGCTTGATTGTTGGGGTGGGGCGCGGTTACCTGACCAGGCGCAACCCCGCCAGCACCAGCGCAAACACGGCAATGCTGGCGGTATATAACACCAGCGCCGGCACAGCGAACACCAATGCCAACACCGCCAGCCACCAGCCCGCGCGCGCGGGTACGAACTGCGCCAGCAGCGCCAGGCCTAGCCCGCTCCAGGCCAGCACCTGGAGGTGAATGCCCAACCCCAGCAGCGAGCGCACCTCACACTGCCAATACGCCGCAGGCACCGTGCACAGTCCAACCCACTGGCCATCCTCCATCAGCCCATAGCGCACGCCATAGCTGGCAGCGAGCCACAGCCCCAGAAACAGCACAAACAGCGCAGCCGGCAGCGAACGAGACATCCTGTTCTCCAATAGCGGTAATCGAAAGCATCCATGATCGCTTATGCCCGGTTGTAAGGCAAAATCACAACCCTGCAGCTATGTTGCAGATAACAAGCACACCAAAGGCCACCGCCACTGGCAACTTTGCCCGGTTGGCTGTGGTCCTAGCCTGCACACTGCTCGACCTTGCGTTCTTTTGGGGGATTACATGCTTCGATCTTTGCGCCTCGCTGCCGTGCTCGGTAGCCTGCTCATGGCGGTGGCCGCTTCAGCGCGGGATATCGACGCTGCCAGCTACGGCTACCCCTTGACCAACCCGTTCGAGGCGACCATCGCCACCACGCCGCCGGACCAGCGCCCGACCCTGCCCAGCGACGAGGACATCGACCAATCGGACTACAGCCTCAACCTGCGCCCGGAGCGTGAGTTCACCTTGCCCGACAATTTCTGGGCGGTGAAAAAGCTCAAGTACCGCCTGGCCCGCCAGGATCACGAAGCGCCGCTGATCTTCATCATCGCCGGCACCGGTGCGCCGTACAGCAGCAGCATCAATGAATACCTGAAGAAGCTGTTCTACCAGGGCGGCTTCCACGTGGTGCAACTGTCATCGCCCACCAGCTACGACTTCATGAGTGCCGCCTCGCGCTTTGCCACCCCCGGCGTCAGCCAGGAAGACGCCGAAGACATGTACCGGGTGATGCAGGCCGTGCGTGCCCAGCACCCGCGCCTGCCAGTCAGTGAGTTCTACCTCACCGGCTACAGCCTGGGTGCGCTGGACGCTGCTTTCGTCAGCCACCTGGACGAAACCCGCCGCAGCTTCAACTTCAAGCGTGTGCTGCTGCTGAACCCACCGGTCAACCTGTACACCTCGATCAACAACCTGGACAAACTGGTGCAAACCCAGGTCAAGGGCATCGACCGCAGCACTACGTTCTACGAGCTGATGCTGACCAAGCTGACCCGCTACTTCCAGGACAAGGGCTACATCGACCTCAACGACGCCCTTCTGTATGACTTCCAGCAGTCCAGACAGCACCTGTCCAACGAACAGATGGCCATGCTGATCGGCACTTCGTTCCGTTTCTCGGCAGCCGACATTGCCTTCACTTCCGACCTGATCAACCGCCGCGGCCTGATCATTCCGCCGAAGTTTCCGATTACCGAGGGCAGCAGTCTCACGCCGTTCTTCAAGCGTGCCCTGCAGTGTGATTTCGACTGCTACATGACCGAACAGGTGATCCCGATGTGGCGTGCCCGCACCGACGGCAACAGCATCCTGCAGCTGGTCAACCAGGTGAGCCTGTACGCCCTGGAAGACTACCTGCGCGGCAGTGACAAGATCGCGGTGATGCACAACGCCGACGACGTCATTCTCGGCCCGGGCGACATCGGCTTCCTGCGCAAGGTATTTGGTGACCGGCTGACCCTCTACCCCCATGGCGGCCATTGCGGCAACCTCAACTACCGCGTCAACAGTGACGCCATGCTGGAGTTCTTCCGTGGTTAACAAACTCCTCTTCGCCACTGCCCTGCTTGCCGCCGGCCACAGCCTGGCCGCCGAAACCGCCCCCCGGGCCAGCGTGATCGAGGCCGACCCGCAAGTGATCGGTACCGCGCCGCTGGTACCTGAATCCGATGGCTTCATCGACCCGCTGCGCGAGCTGAAATTCAACCCGGGGCTGGACCAGCGCGAGTTCGAGCGCTCAACCCTGGAAGCGCTGAACGTGTACGACCCGCTGGAGTCGATCAACCGGCGCGTCTATCACTTCAACTACCGGCTGGACCAATGGGTGCTGCTGCCGCTGGTGAGTGGTTACCAGTATGTAACCCCGCGCTTCGTGCGCACGGGGGTAAGCAACTTCTTCAACAACCTGGGCGATGTGCCAAACCTGTTCAACAGCGTGCTGCAGCTCAAGGCCAAGCGTTCGGCCGAGATCACGGCGCGGCTGATGTTCAACACCCTGATCGGGGTGGGTGGGCTATGGGACCCGGCGACCAGCATGGGCCTGCCGCGCCAGAGCGAAGACTTTGGCCAGACCCTGGGCTTCTATGGCGTACCGGAGGGGCCGTACCTGATGCTGCCGGTGTTGGGGCCTTCGAACCTGCGCGACACCACCGGGCTGGTGGTGGACTATGCGGGCGAGCAGGCAATCAATTACCTGAACGTGGCCGAAACCAGCACCGACCACCCGGAAATCTTCGCCCTGCGCGTGGTGGACAAGCGCTATACCACCAACTTCCGCTATGGCCAGCTGAACTCACCGTTCGAGTACGAGAAGGTGCGATACGTGTATACCCAGGCGCGCAAGTTGCAGATTGCGGAGTAAACCTGCTTCGGCCCAATCGCCGGCAAGCCGGCTGTCACAGGTCCGCACAATGCCCAAGGCTGTGGTGATCCTGTGGGAGCTGGCTTGCCGGCGATGAGGCCGGTACAGGCAACATCAAATTCCGAGGAACTGGCACAGCTCCCGCTTCTTGGCCAGGGCATCCTTGCGCCCCAGTTCGATCAGTTCACTGCAATAACTGGCCTCGAACAGCAGATAGCTCAATACCCCCGCCCCGCTGGTGCGCGTCGCCCCCGGCCCGCGCAGGAACAGGCGCAACGCCGCCGGCAGCTCACGCCGGTGCCGGGCGGCGATCTCGTCCAACGGCTGGCTGGGCGCTACCACCAGCACCTCGATCGGCGCCAACCCCAAGCGGCGGGCATCCAGGTGCGCCGGCAACAGCCGGCTCAAATGGTTGAGCCGCTGCAGCAGTTCGATGTCGTCTTCCAGGCTGTCGATGAACGTGCTGTTGAGCATGTGCCCACCGATCTGCGCCAGGCTCGGCTGCTGCCCGCTGAACACACGCTGAGTGGGCAACGGAGGCGCTGGCCGCTGCGGGTTACCGCTGACCCCGACCACCAGCACCCGGCTGGCACCCAGGTGCAACGCCGGACTGATCGGCGCCGACTGGCGCACCGCGCCGTCCCCGTAAAATTCGTCGCCCAGCTGCACCGGCGCAAACAGCAGCGGAATGGCCGCGCTGGCCAGCAGGTGGTCGATGGTCAATGGCGTGGGCACGCCGATGCGGCGGTGGCGTAGCCAGGCTTCAATGGTGCCACGCCCCTGGTAGAAGGTGACCGCTTGGCCGGACTCGTAGCCAAAGGCGGTGACTGCCACCGCGCGCAACTGCTCGGCGGCCAGGGAATGGCCGATGCCATCCAGGTTCAGGTGTGCCTCCAGCAGGCTGCGCAACGGGCTGCTGTCCAGCAGCGCCACCGGCGCCTGGCCGCCTAACCCCAACAGGCTGTGGCCGACGAAACGGCTGGCCTGGCGGACGACGCCGGGCCAGTCACTGCGGATGACCAGGTGGCTGCGAAAGTTCTGCCAGAAGGCGGTAAGCCGCTGAACGGTATCGTTGAAGTGGGTGGCGCCGCTGGCGAGGGTGACGGCGTTGATGGCACCGGCAGAGGTGCCGACGATGACCGGGAACGGATTGTGCGCGCCTGCGGGCAGCAGCTCGGCGATGCCGGCCAATACGCCGACCTGATAGGCGGCGCGGGCGCCGCCGCCAGAAAGGATAAGACCGGTTACCGGGGGTGGGGCCATCGCTTCCTTCCTGGATCAGCTGTTTGCAGGCCCGCGAAAGGGCCGGCACAGGTAAAGTCAGTTCAGCGCTTTTTCTTGTCGTACAGCCGCGGCGCACCCTCGGGCCGCGACTTGAAACGGCGGTGCGCCCACAGGTACTGCTCGGGGCACTCGCGCAACACACTCTCGACCCACTGGTTGATGCGCAGGCAGTCGGCCTCTTCGCTTTCGCCGGGGAAGTCCGCCAATGGCGGGTGGATGACCAGACGATAGCCACTGCCATCCTCCAGGCGCTTCTGGGTGAACGGAATAACCTGCGCCTTGCCCAGCCGGGCGAACTTGGTGGTGGCGGTTACCGTCGCGGCCGGGATGCCGAACAGCGGCACGAAAATGCTCTGCTTGGCGCCGTAGTCCTGGTCCGGTGCATACCAGATCGCCCGGCCCGAACGCAGCAGCTTGAGCATGCCACGCACATCCTCGCGCTCCACCGCCAGCGAGTCGAGGTTATGCCGCTCGCGGCCGCTGCGCTGGATGAAGTCGAACAGCGCGTTGCCGTGCTCGCGGTACATGCCGTCGATGGTGTGCTGCTGGCCCAGCAGGGCGGCGCCGATTTCCAGGGTGGTAAAGTGCACAGCCATGAGGATGGCGCCCTGCCCCGCCTGCTGGGCGGCCTGCAGGTGCTCCAACCCCTCGATATGAGCCAGGCGCGCCAGCCTGGCCTTGGGCCACCACCAGCTCATGGCCATTTCGAAGAAGGCGATACCGGTGGAGGCGAAGTTGGCCTTGAGCAAACGCCGCCGTTCGTCGACCGACAGCTCCGGAAAGCACAGCTCAAGGTTGCGCGCGGCAATGCGCCGACGTTCGCCGGCAAAGCAATACATCACGGCCCCCAGCGCGGCACCGGCTTTCAACAGGGCCCGGTACGGCAACTGGACCACCAGCCACAGCAGGCCAAGGCCCAGCCACAGGCCCCAGAACTTTGGGTGAAGGAAATAGGGACGAAAACGCGGGCGTTCCATTGAAGCTTCCGGAAAGACAAAGGCTGCGCATTCTACAACGGATCAGCGTATGTTGCGGGCAACCGGTGTTCTCGTTATAAATCAGGGCACTTTTTTCGCAACAAGCCGTCTATGCAGACCATGAGCCCAAACCACACATCCGACACCGCCTCCGTGTTCCAGCTCAAGGGCAGCATGCTCGCCATCACAGTGCTGGAGCTGGCACGCAATGATCTTGAAGCCCTCGACCGCCAGCTGGCGGCCAAAGTTGCCCAGGCACCGAACTTCTTCAGCAATACGCCACTGGTGCTGGCGCTGGACAAACTGCCGGCCGGCGAAGGGGCAATCGACCTGCCAGGCTTGATGCGCATCTGCCGCCACCATGGCCTGCGTACCCTGGCCATCCGCGCCAACCGCATTGAGGACATCGCCGCCGCCATCGCCATCGACCTGCCGGTGCTACCGCCGTCCGGCGCCCGCGAGCGGCCGCTGGAGCCCGAGCCCGAGGTAGTCAGAAAGCCCGAGCCGGCGCCCGCCCCACCACCGGCCCCCGAGCCCGAGGTGCGGCCGACCCGGATCATTACTGCGCCGGTGCGCGGCGGCCAGCAGATCTATGCTCAGGGTGGCGACCTGATCGTTACCGCCTCGGTCAGCCCGGGTGCGGAACTTCTGGCCGATGGCAACATCCATGTGTACGGCGCCATGCGCGGCCGGGCCCTGGCCGGCATCAAAGGCAATACCAAGGCGCGGATCTTCTGCCAGCAGATGACCGCCGAAATGGTCTCCATCGCCGGCCAGTACAAGGTTTGCGAAGACCTGCGCCGCGACCCCCTGTGGGGCACAGGTGTGCAAGTCAGCCTGTCCGGTGATGTGTTGAACATCACCCGTCTTTAACGGATACTTGCCGTCATTTTCAGAGCAACTTTTTTAACTGTTGCCGTTTATTTGCTTTTTGCCGGGACACGTGTCCCGACTTATTTTAGGGGTGAAACACCTTGGCCAAGATTCTCGTGGTTACTTCCGGCAAGGGGGGTGTGGGCAAGACCACCACCAGCGCCGCCATTGGTACCGGCCTCGCACTGCGTGGCCACAAGACCGTCATCGTCGACTTCGACGTGGGCCTGCGTAACCTCGACCTGATCATGGGCTGCGAGCGCCGCGTGGTGTACGACTTCGTCAACGTGGTCAACGAAGAAGCCAACCTGCAGCAGGCCCTGATCAAGGACAAGCGCCTCGAGAACCTGTATGTACTTGCCGCCAGCCAGACCCGCGATAAAGACGCGCTGACCCTGGAAGGCGTCGAGAAGGTGCTGATGGCGTTGAAAGAAGATTTCGAGTACGTCATCTGCGACTCCCCGGCCGGTATCGAGAAAGGTGCGCACCTGGCGATGTACTTCGCCGACGAAGCCATCGTGGTAACCAACCCTGAGGTTTCTTCGGTACGTGACTCGGACCGCATGCTGGGCATTCTGTCGAGCAAATCGCGCCGCTCCGAAAACGGCGAGGAGCCGATCAAGGAACACCTGCTGATCACTCGCTACAACCCAGAGCGCGTCGTCAACGGCGAGATGCTGAGCATCGACGACGTCACCGACATCCTGGCGATCAAGCTCAAGGGCGTAATCCCTGAGTCCCAGGCTGTGCTCAAGGCCTCCAACCAAGGTATCCCGGTCATCCTCGACGACCAGAGCGATGCTGGCCAGGCGTACAGCGACACCGTCGACCGCCTGCTGGGGAAAGACAAACCCCTGCGTTTTGTTGAAGTGCCGAAGCAAGGATTCTTCGCGCGCCTGTTTGGAGGCAAGTAAACCATGAACCTTTTTGACTTCTTTCGTGGCAGACAGAAACAGACCAGCGCGTCGGTAGCGAAAGAGCGTCTACAGATCATCGTGGCGCACGAGCGCGGCCAACGCAGCGAGCCGGACTACCTGCCGGCGCTGCAGAAAGAACTGCTGGAAGTGATCCGCAAGTATGTGAACATCGGCAACGATGACGTGCATATCGAGCTGGAAAACCAGGGCAGCTGCTCGATTCTGGAGCTGAACATTACCCTGCCGGATCGCTGATCTGGCTGAAAGCCGGGGCTGCTTTGCAGCCCATTCGCGGCACAAGGCCGCTCCTGCAAGGGATCTCGTTCCCCTGTAGGAGCGGCCTTGTGCCGCGAATGGGCCGCAGAGCGGCCCCGCTTTTTTCTCCCGATTTAACAGAGAACACGCAATGCCGCTGTCCAATATCCAGATCCTGCACGAAGACGCCGCCATCCTGGTGATCAACAAACCGACCCTGCTGCTGTCGGTGCCTGGCCGCGCCGAGGACAACAAGGACTGCCTGATCACCCGCCTGCAGGAAAACGGCTACCCCGACGCGCTGATCGTGCACCGCCTGGACTGGGAAACCTCCGGCATCATCCTGCTGGCCCGCGATGCCGACAGCCACCGCGAGCTGTCGCGCCAGTTCCACGACCGCGAAACCGAAAAGGCCTACACCGCGCTGTGCTGGGGCCAACCGGCACTGGACAGCGGCAGCATCGACCTGCCGCTGCGCTACGACCCGCCAACCAAGCCACGGCATGTGGTGGACCACGAGCAGGGCAAGCATGCGCTGACGTTCTGGCGCATCGTCGAGCGCTGCGGCGACCACTGCCGGGTAGAACTGACGCCGATCACCGGGCGCTCGCACCAGTTGCGCGTGCACATGCTGTCGATCGGCCACCCGCTGCTGGGTGACCGGCTGTATGCCAACCCCGAAGCGCTGGCGGCGCACGAGCGGCTTTGCCTGCATGCATCCATGCTGAGCTTTACCCACCCGGTGTCCGGGGAGCGGTTGAAGTTCGAGTGCCCTGCGCCCTTCTAAGCCGCACCTCGCCCCCCCTGTAGGAGCAGCCTTGTGCTGCGAAGAGGCCAGTCCCAACAACACAGATAGAGGTTGTTCGCACCGGCCTCTTCGCAGCACAAGGCTGCTCCTACAGGGTGTAATGCAGACACAAATTGTCGACATTGTGCGTTAAACTCGCGCCACTGCTGTCTGGAGTGAGCTATGCGCGACGAACTGAATTCTGGCCTTATCGATTTCCTCAAGGCCTCCCCCACGCCCTTCCATGCCACCGCCAGCCTGGCCCAGCGCCTGGAAGCTGCCGGCTACCAGCGCCTGGACGAGCGTGACAGCTGGGTCACCGTGCCTGGCGGCCGCTACTACGTCACCCGCAACGACTCGTCGATCATCGCCATCAAACTGGGCAAGCACGAACCGTTGCTGAACGGTATCCGGATGGTCGGTGCCCATACCGACAGCCCGTGCCTGCGGGTCAAGCCGCAGCCCGAGCTGCAGCGCCACGGTTTCCTGCAACTGGGTGTGGAAGTGTATGGCGGCGCCCTGCTGGCGCCCTGGTTCGACCGCGACCTGTCCCTGGCCGGCCGCGTTACCTATCGCCGTGACGGCAAGGTAGAAAGCCAGCTGATCGACTTCAAACTGCCTATCGCGATCATTCCCAACCTGGCCATCCACCTGAACCGCACCGCCAATGAAGGCTGGGCGATCAACCCGCAGAACGAGCTGCCGCCCATCCTGGCCCAAGTCGCGGGTGACGATCGCATCGACTTCCGCGCCCTGCTTACCGAGCAACTGGCCCGCGAGCATGAGCTGATCGCCGACGTGGTGCTGGATTACGAACTGAGCTTCTACGATACCCAAGGCGCCGCGCTGGTCGGCCTGAATGGCGACTTCATCGCCGGGGCCCGCCTGGACAACCTGCTGTCGTGCTACGCCGGCCTGCAAGCCCTGCTGGCCGCCGACAGCGACGAAACCAGCGTGCTGGTGTGCAACGACCACGAGGAAGTCGGCAGCAGCTCAGCCTGCGGCGCCGACGGCCCAATGCTGGAACAGACCCTGCAGCGCCTGCTGCCCAATGGCGACGCTTACGTGCGCACCATCCAGCGCTCGCTGATGGTGTCGGCAGACAACGCCCACGGCGTACACCCCAACTACGCCGACAAGCACGATGGCAACCACGGGCCCAAGCTCAACGCCGGGCCGGTGATCAAGGTGAACAACAACCAGCGCTACGCCACCAACAGCGAAACCGCCGGTTTCTTCCGCCACCTGTGCATGGCCGAGGAAGTGCCGGTGCAAAGCTTTGTGGTGCGCAGCGACATGGGCTGTGGCTCGACCATCGGGCCGATCACAGCCAGCCACCTGGGCGTGCGCACGGTGGATATCGGTTTGCCGACCTTTGCCATGCATTCCATTCGCGAGCTGTGCGGCAGCCACGACCTTGCACACCTGGTGAAGGTGCTAACTGCCTTCTACCGTAGCCGCGAGCTGCCCTGAGCAGTTGAGCCCCATACCGCACTTGTAGGAGCAGCCTTGTGCTGCGAAGAGGCCAGTACAACCCATGCATCTTTACTGGGTGTACCGGCCTCTTCGCAGCACAGGCTGCTCCTACATAAAAGGGATGTGACCTGATCGAATGCTCAAGGTCAATCCCGCCTCGCTTGCCAAGCGCTATGCTTGTTACATGGCCCCACTGCAAAAGGATTGCTGTCCATGTCCCCGTTTCTGTCACTGTTCGTGCCGGTGTTCCTGTTCCTGATGCTGCTGACCATCGGCTTCAGCATGCGCGAGCGCAATATCGGAGTGCTGATGATGTGGATCGGCACCTTGGGCATCTTCGGCCTCACCTGCTGGAAGATCCTCGAGAAACTGCCGACATAAACCTCTACACTCGGTCAATCGTTTGACCTGAGGTAGATTTACCCGTGCCTGCCCTCCTGCGTTACCTGTTCCTGCTGCTGTTGCTGTTCATCACTCCGGTACAGGCAGCGGGCCTCCCCGGCCTGCTGGGCGGCAGTGCGCCCGCGCAGCCGGAGGCCACCGAGCCACTGGGCAAGTCGCTGGACGAAGTGATCAAGAACCTGGAAAACGACCAGCAGCGGGCCAAGCTGCTGGCCGACCTGAAAAAGCTGCGCGACGCCACCAAGCAATCACAACCCAGCGTGGAACAGGGCGTGCTCGGCCTGATCGGCGGCGCCCTGCATGATTTCGAAAAACAGTTCAGTGGCGATGCCAGCCCGTTCCACCGCTGGTCTACGGAAATCGAACAAGCCCAGGCCGAACTGACCGAACTGGTGGTGCCGGTGCACCAGTGGCCGCCGATCCTGTTCGGCTTTGCCGCCGTCATTGCCGTGTGGAGCGTGCTGGCCTACGCCTTCAACTGGGTCGGCCACCGGATACGCCTGCGCTTTGGCCTGAGCGAAGAACTGCCCCAGCACCCGCGTACCTGGGACCTGGTGCGCTTTGCCCTGCGCAAGCTCGGCCCGTGGTTGGTGGCGCTGGTGTTCACCGTGTACCTGAGCTTTGTGCTGCCGCCGTCGCTGGGTAAGTCGCTGGCCATGGTGCTGGCCTACGCGCTGGTCGTCGGCACCTGCTTCTCGGCCATCTGCGTGATCGCCTTCTCGCTGCTCGACGGCCCGCACCGCCACCGCGCCCTTCACATTTTGCGGCACCAGGCGTTCCGCCCGCTGTGGCTGATCGGCAGCTTCGCAGCGTTTGGCGAGGCCATGAGCGACCCGCGCATGCTGGTCGCACTGGGGACCCACCTGGCCCATGCCCTGGCGACCCTGGCCAACGTCATCGCCGCGCTGTGCACCGGGCTGTTCATTCTGCGCTTCCGCCGCCCGATCGCCCACCTGATCCGCAACCAGCCCCTGGCGCGACGCCTGACCCGCCGCACCCTCAGCGACACCATCGAGATCCTCGGCAGCTTCTGGTTCATCCCGGCGTTGATCCTGGTGGCGATTTCGCTGTTCGCCACCTTCGTCTCGGCCGGCGACACCAGCACCGCCCTGCGTCAGTCGCTGATGTGTACCGTGCTGGTGGTGGTGTGCATGGTGCTCAACGGCCTGGTACGCCGCCACGCCGCCAACCCCAAACGCGCCAACAAGCGCCAGGCCGTGTACGCCGAACGCCTGCGCAACTTCGGCTACCTGCTGGTGCACCTGTTCATCTGGCTGGTGTTCATCGAACTGGGGCTGCGGGTGTGGGGCCTGTCGATGATCGGCTTTGCCGAGGGCGACGGCCACGAAGTCAGCCTGCGCCTGCTGGGCCTGGCCGGCACGCTGATCGTCGCCTGGCTGGTGTGGATCCTTGCCGACACCGCCGTGCACCACGCCCTGGTGCGTTCGCGCCGGGGCCTGGCCAACGCCCGCGCACAAACCATGATGCCGTTGATCCGCAACGTGCTGTTCGTGGTGATCTTCATCATTGCGGTGATCGTCGCCCTGGCCAACATGGGCATGAACGTCACCCCGCTGCTGGCCGGTGCCGGTGTGATCGGCCTGGCCATCGGCTTTGGCGCGCAATCGCTGGTGGCCGACCTGATCACCGGGTTGTTCATCATCATAGAAGACTCGCTGGCCATCGACGACTACGTGGATGTGGGCGGGCACCTAGGCACGGTGGAGGGGCTGACCATCCGTACCGTACGCCTGCGGGACATCGACGGCATCGTGCACACCATCCCGTTCAGCGAGATCAAGAGCATCAAGAACTACTCGCGGGAGTTCGGCTACGCCATCTTCCGTGTGGCCGTCCCGCACAGCATGAACATCGACCAGGCGATCACGCTGGTTCGCGAGGTGGGGCAGAAGCTGCGCAATGACCCATTGATGCGCCGCAACATCTGGTCGCCGCTGGAGCTGCAAGGCGTGGAGAGCTTCGAGTCGGGGTCGGCGATCTTGCGGGCCCGGTTCAAGACCGCGCCGATCAAGCAGTGGGAAGTGTCGCGGGCATTCAACCTGGCACTGAAGCGGCAGCTGGATGAGGCCGGGCTGGACCTGGCGACGCCGCGGTTGTCGGTACAGGTGGTGACCGCCGGGGGCGGTGGCATGACGGAGGCAGGTTCCTCCAGTTAGCGCCCTATCGCCGGCCAGCCAGCTCCCACAGGTACTGCACAGGGCCTGACACCCATGCAGTCAAGGTGTGAGCGGGCTTGCCGGCGATGGGCTGCAAAGCAGCCCCAGAATCCAGGATCAACCGGCCTGTGCACGAATGCGGATTGCATCGTGCCGCCAATACTCCAGGTCGCAGTCGATCAGGTGCCCATGCTGGTCGCTGTTGACCCGGGTAATGTGCAACCCCGGGCTGCCCACCGACACCTTCAACGCCCCTGCCGCCTCCACCGGCAACGCCGTCGGCAAAATCTCGAAGCACACCTGCCCATACCGGATGCCATACACCCGCCCATAAATTTCGGTCAGCGACTGCGCCAGGTCCTGTTCGAGAATGTCCGGGAAATACCTGGGATTCAGATAGTGCTCGGCATACAGCACCGCCCGCCCGTCAATCCGCCGTAACCGGCAGATGCGCACCACGCTGGACAACGCCGGCAGCTGCAAGCGCGCACAGATCGCCGCCGAGGCCGGCTGCAGCCGTGCCGACAGGAGTTCGGTACTGGCCACACGCCCTTGGTCGCGGACCATGGCATGGAAGTGACTGCGCTCGATCAGGTCGTAGGTCAGCCGCTCGGGCGCGACAAACCAGCCGCGGCGCTCTTCGCGGTAGATCATGCCCTGGGCCTCCAGCTGCGCCAGCGCCTCGCGCAGGGTGATGCGCGTGGTGTCGAACACCTCGCTCAGCTTGCGCTCGGCCGGCAGCTTGCCGCCCGGCGCCAGCAGGCCGTGCTCGATCTGCTCCTGCAAGGCATGGCAGATGGCTGTTACCGCACGCGGTGGCATCGGCTGCATCAAAGGTTACCTATCTGGACTAGTCCAGCCCCAGAACAGGGCACTTGGAGAATAGTGCAAGCCTAGGCAGGGCTGATGAACATCCTGTGACAAGGCTGCCCACGGGGTACTGCCAGAATCGGGCCAGCCCCGCAAAACCGCGGGTTCACCATGGTCTACGCTGTATTGCCAGGAGCCCGCAGCCAGCGGCACGGGCCCTTCCCTACATCAAATTGTCACGCAAGCGGCCTACCTTGGCTCAAGGTTTGCTGACCTAGACCAAAGGTTCCAGGCAACGGCTTCACTCATAACAACGATCGGTTAAAGGCACCCACCCAAGGAGCTACGGATGAAAAAGTTGTTCATGGCGTCACTGCTCGGTTCGGCCATCGCGTTCTGTACCTCGGCCATGGCCGAGGACCTCAAGGCCCTGGAAGATGCCGCCCGCAAGGAAGGCACCGTCAACAGCGTGGGCATGCCCGATGCCTGGGCCAACTGGAAAGGCACCTGGGAAGACCTGGCCAGCAAGTACGGCCTCAAGCACAGCGACACCGACATGAGCTCGGCCCAGGAAATCGCCAAGTTTGAAGCCGAGAAGGACAACGCCAGCGCCGACATCGGTGACGTGGGTGCCGCCTTCGGCCCCATCGCCGTGACCAAGGGCGTGAGCCAGCCGTACAAACCAAGCACCTGGGACCAGGTGCCGGAGTGGGCCAAGGACAAGGACGGCCACTGGGCGCTGGCCTATACCGGTACCATCGCCTTCATTATCAACAAGGACCTGGTCAAGGAAGAGGAACGGCCAAAAACCTGGCATGACCTGGAAAAAGGCAAGTACAAGGTCGCCATCGGCGACGTGGGCACTGCCGCCCAGGCCGCCAATGGGGTGCTCGCCGCCGCCATCGCCTACAAAGGCGACGAAAGCAACGTGGCGCCGGGCCTGCAGCTGTTCACCAAACTGGCCCAGCAGAAGCGCCTGTCGCTGGCCAACCCGACCATCCAGACCCTGGAGAAAGGCGAGGTGGAAGTCGGCGTGGTGTGGGACTTCAACGGCCTGAGCTACCGTGAACAGATCGACCCCAAGCGCTTCGAAGTGCTGATCCCGTCGGACGGCTCGGTAATCTCCGGCTATACCACGGTCATCAACAAATACGCCAAGCACCCCAACGCGGCCAAACTGACCCGCGAATACATCTTCAGCGATGCCGGGCAGATCAATCTGGCCAAAGGGCATGCCCGGCCGATCCGTGCCGAGCACCTGAAGCTGCCGGCGGATGTGCAGGCCAAGTTGCTGCCTAACGAGCAGTACGGTGCCGCCCAGCCGATCAAGAATGCCGAAGCCTGGGAAGCCACCTCCAAGAAACTGCCGCAGATGTGGCAGGAGCAGGTGATCATCGAGATGGAGTAAAGGGCTAGCTTGTCTAGTGCCTGACCCGGCCCTTTCGCGGGCACGCCCGCTCCCACAGAGACCGTGCAAAACCCTGTGGGAGCGGGCATGCCCGCGAAGAAGCCAACGCGGTTTATGACTGGAGCCACCATGCAACACAACGTCATCCTGGTCCTGCTAGACGGCCTGAACTATCAGGTCGCCCACCACGCCATGGGCCACCTGCATGCCTATGTCGAGGCCGACCGCGCCGCGCTGTACCGCGTGGAATGCGAGCTACCATCGCTGTCACGGCCGCTGTACGAATGCATCCTCACCGGCGTACCGCCGATCGACAGCGGCATCGTGCACAACAACGTCAACCGCCTGTCCAACCAGCGCAGCGTGTTCCACTACGCCCGCGAGGCCAACCTGGGCACCGCAGCGGCGGCTTATCACTGGATGAGCGAGCTGTACAACCGCTCGCCCTTCGACCCGCAGCGCGACCGCCATACCCACGCGCCGAAGTTGCCGATCCAGCACGGGCTGTTCTACTGGGACGACCGCTACCCCGATTCGCACCTGCTGGCCGATGGCGAATACCTGCGCCGCCGCCATGCCCCCAACTTCCTGCTGGTGCACCCGATGAGCATCGACGATGTCGGCCACCACCACGGCCTGGACAGCAGCCAGTACCGCAACGCCGCGCGCAGCGCCGATATCTTGCTGGCCGACTACCTGCCAGGCTGGCTCGAAGAGGGCTACCAGGTACTGGTCACCGCCGACCACGGCATGAACAACGACCGCTCGCACAACGGTTTGCTGGCCGAGGAGCGCGAAGTGCCATTATTCGTCTTTGGCGACGCGTTCAGCCTGGACCCGGCGGCCAAGCCGTTGCAGACCGAGCTGTGCGGCACCATGTGCGAGCTGCTTGGCGCTGCCCACGACAAGACCGTGTGCCGGGAGCTGCTGAAGTGACGGCACCCAAGCGCAGCGGCGCCCGTGGCCGCTACCTGGCCCTGCTCTGCCTGCTGCCATTTGCCGTGTTCTTTGTCGTATTCCAGATTGCCCCGCTGGCCTGGGTAGCGATCAACAGCGTGCAATCGGAAGCCGGCTGGGGCGTCGAAAATTTCAGCAAGGTATTCAGCTCGAAGTTCTACCTGCAGGCACTGCAACGCAGCCTGGAAATCAGCTTCTGGTCGAGTCTGTTCGGCATCGTCATCGCCACCCTTGGCGCTTATTCGCTGCGCCAGGTGAACTCGAAACTGCGCGACTTCGTCAGCGCCTTCGCCAACATGACCAGCAACTTTGCCGGGGTGCCGCTGGCCTTCGCCTTCATCATCCTGCTCGGTTTCAACGGCGCACTGACGCTGCTGCTCAAGCAGATCGGCCTTTTGGAAGACTTCAGCATCTACTCCAAAAGCGGGCTGATCCTGGTGTACACCTACTTCCAGATCCCGTTGGGCGTGTTGCTGCTCTACCCCGCCTTCGACGCCCTGCGTGAAGACTGGCGCGAGTCGGCCGCGCTGCTCGGTGCCAATCACTGGCAATACTGGCGGCACATCGGCTTGCCGGTGCTGACCCCGGCACTGCTGGGCACGTTCGTCATCCTGCTGGCCAATGCCCTGGGCGCCTACGCCACCGTGTATGCGTTGACCACCGGCAATTTCAACGTACTGCCGATCCGCATCGCTGGCCTGGTGGCCGGCGACATCAGCCTCGACCCCAACCTGGCCAGCGCCCTGGCGATGGTGCTGGTGGGGCTGATGACGCTGGTCACGGTGGTGCATCAATGGCTACTGAAACGGAGCTACCATGCGCGCTGACACCCGTTCCGGCGGCTGGTACCACCGCATCGTGGTCTACCTGCTGTTCCTGATCCTGCTGCTGCCACTGGCCGGCACCCTGCTCTATTCGCTGGCGACCAGCTGGTCGGCCAGCCTGCTGCCCAGCGGCCTGACCCTGAAATGGTACGTGGCATTGTGGAGCGAGCCGCGCTTCCTGGCCGCCTTCGGCCAGTCGCTGCTGGTGTGCATGGGGGCGCTGCTGCTGTCGGTGGTGCTGATACTGCCGCTGCTGTTCGTGGTGCACTACCACTTCCCGCGGCTCGACGCGCTGATGAACATCCTCATCCTGCTGCCGTTCGCGGTACCGCCGGTAGTGTCGTCGGTAGGGCTGCTGCAGCTGTACGGCAGCGGGCCGATGGCCATGGTCGGCACGCCATGGATCCTGATCGGCTGCTACTTCACCATCGCCCTGCCGTTCATGTACCGGGCCATTACCAACAACCTGCAGGCCATCAACCTGCGCGACCTGATGGACGCCGCCCAACTGCTCGGCGCCAGCACCTGGCAGGCCGCGCTGCTGGTGGTGCTGCCAAACCTGCGCAAGGGCCTGATGGTGGCGCTGCTGCTGTCGTTCTCGTTCCTGTTCGGCGAATTCGTGTTCGCCAACCTGCTGGTCGGCACCCGCTATGAGACCCTGCAGGTGTACCTGAACAACATGCGCAACAGCAGCGGCCACTTCAACAGCGCACTGGTGATCTCGTACTTCGCCTTCGTGCTGGTACTGACCTGGGTCGCCAACCGCCTGAACAAGGACAAGACCTGACATGAGCTTCGTCAGCGTACAGAAACTGCAGAAAAGCTACGCCGGCAGCCCGGTATTCGAGAACATCGACTGCCACATCGAACGCGGCGAGTTCGTTACCCTGCTGGGCCCGTCCGGCTGCGGCAAGTCCACCCTGCTGCGCTGCATCGCCGGGCTGACCCCGGTAGACAGCGGGCAGATACTCCTCGACGGCCACGACATCGTGCCGCTGAGCCCGCAAAAGCGTGGCATAGGCATGGTGTTCCAGAGCTACGCGCTGTTCCCCAACATGACCGTGGAACAGAACGTGGCTTTTGGCCTGCGCATGCAGAAGGTCAAGGCCGACGAAAGCCAGGCCCGGGTGCGCGAGGTGCTGGCGCTGGTGGAGCTGGGCAACTTTGCCGGGCGCTACCCGCACCAGTTGTCTGGCGGCCAGTGCCAGCGCGTGGCCCTGGCCCGCTCGCTGGTTACCCGCCCGCGCCTGCTGCTGCTCGACGAGCCATTGTCGGCACTGGATGCGCGCATTCGCAAACACCTGCGCGAGCAGATTCGTGCCATTCAGCGTGAACTTGGGCTGACCACCATCTTCGTTACCCACGACCAGGAAGAAGCGCTGACCCTGTCCGACCGCATCTTCCTGATGAACCAGGGGCGTATCGTGCAGAGCGGCGATGCCGAAACCCTCTACACAGCGCCCGTGGACCTGTTTGCCGCCGGCTTTATCGGCAACTACAACCTGCTCGACGCCGACAGCGCCAGCCGCCTGCTGCAACGCCCGGTGGCCAGCCGCCTGGCGATCCGCCCGGAGTCGATCACCCTGGGCGTGAATGGCGAACTGGACGCAGAAGTACGCAGCCACAGCCTGCTGGGCAATGTGATTCGCTACCGCGTAAACGTGCGCGAGGTGGAACTGGTGGTCGACGTGCTCAACCGCTCGCCGGCCGACCTGCACGCGGACGGAAAACGCGTTAGCTTGTCGATCGACCCGACAGCGCTGCGGGAAGTGGCTTAAGGAGATTCAACACAATGGCACTGGCAATTTTCGATCTGGACGAAACCCTGATCCACGGGGACTGTGCGTCGCTGTGGAGCGAGCAAATGGCCCGGTTGGGCTGGGTCGACGGCAAGGACTTCCTGCGCCGCGACCGTGAGCTGATGGAGGCCTACGGCAAGGGCCACCTGCAGATGGAGGACTACATGGCCTTCAGCCTGGAGCCGATGGCCGGGCGTACGCTGGAGGAGGTCGAGCATCTGGTTGAGCCGTGGGTCGAGGACGTGATCGAGCCCATCATCTACGGCGACGCCTGCCGCTGCATTGCCGAGCACCGCCAGCGTGGGGACCGCATTCTGATCATTTCCGCTTCGGGGACGCACCTGGTCGGGCCCATTGCGGCGCGCCTGGGGGTGGATGAGTACCTGGCGATCGAGCTGGAGGCGGTGAACGGGGTGTATACGGGCAAGACTCACGGGGTGCTGACCTACCGCGAGGGCAAGATCACCCGGTTGCTGGAGTGGCTGGATCAGGAACAGGAAAACCTGGAGGGGGCGAGTTTCTATTCCGATTCGCGCAATGACTTGCCGTTGTTGCTGAAGGTAGATCACCCGCATGTGGTGAACCCGGATGCGGTGCTGCGCGAGCATGCCCAGACCAATGGATGGCCGATTCTGAGCTGGTCTTGAAGGCCTTGGGTGTGCTTTGCGCCCCTTTCGCGGCACAAGGCCGCTCCTACAGGGATTTACGCACAGGTTCGACCTGATGCGATCCCTTGTAGGAGCGGCCTTGTGCCGCGAAAGGGCTGCAAAGCAGCCCCGGCAATATCAAGCCTGGCTCGGATCTATGACCATCACCAACTTGCCCGACACCTGGTTGGTCTCAAGCTCGGCATACGCCGCCTGGGCAAACTCCACCGGGTAGGTATCGACCAGCTGCGGCGACAAGCGCCCTTCGGCGAACAGCGGCCACACCTGCTGTTGCAGCTCGCGCAGCAACTCGGCCTTGAAGCCGTCGTCACGGTTGCGCAGCGTAGAGCCGGTAATCTCCAGGCGCTTGCCCAGCACCTGGGCCAGGTCCAGCTCAAACTTGCGCCCACCCATCAGGCCGATGATCACCCAACGGCCGTCACGGGCCAGCAGCTTGAGGTTGAGCTCACCGTAGCTGGCGCCCACCGGGTCGAGAATCACGTCGAACGGCCCGAAACCTTCCAGTGCATCCAGGTTCTCGTTACGTACCACACCACCCGCAGCGCCCAGCGCTTCGCAATAGGCCAGGCGATCGGGCGAGCCGACGCTGACCCACACCGGGCTGCCGAATGCCTTGCACAGCTGAATGGCGGCCGAGCCAACGCCACTGGCGCCAGCATGCACCAGCACCTTCTCACCGGCCTTCACGCCACCCAGCTGGAAGATGTTCAGCCAGGCAGTGGCATACACCTCCGGCAAGGCTGCCGCTTCATGCAAGCTGAGCCCTTCGGGTACCGGCAGTACATGGCGGGCATCGACCACCACCTCCTCGGCCATGGCGCCGCTAGCCAGCAGTGCGCACACCCGGTCGCCCACGCGCCAGTCGGCACCGGCGCCCACTTCCTCAACCACACCGGCGCATTCAAGGCCCATGTACGGGCTGGCACCGGGCGGCGGCGGGTACAAACCTTTCATTTGCAGCAGATCGGCGCGGTTCAGGCCCGCAGCCGCCACGCGAATGCGCACTTGGCCCGCGTCACAGGCCGGGCGTTCGGCCTCGACCCACTCCACATGTCCGTCAACGCCTTGCAATGCCTTCACAGTGCCTCCATAGTTGAATCATGACTGGGCCTGGGGAACGCACACCCCAGGCTTTTTGCAGTATTTGCCCGGTTCCATGGAACCGGCAACGGAAAAGACGGCCTACTATGCGTGATCAATTGCCTCCACGTCGAATCAGCATGAAGCATTTCCTCCCAAGCACCGCCCTCGCTGTAATGATCGGCCTGGGTAGCCTCGCGCTCGGCGGCAATGCAGCGGCCGCCAACAAGTGGGACGGCCTGCAGCCGGACCGCGACGAGATCGTCGCCAGCCTCAACGTGGTGGAATTGCTCAAGCGCCACCACTACAGCAAGCCGCCTCTGGACGATGCCCGTTCGCTCATCATCTACGACAGCTACATCAAGCTGCTGGACCCGGCGCGCAGCTACTTCACCGCTGCCGACATTGCCGAATTCGACAAGTGGAAAACGCAATTCGACGATTTCCTCAAGAGCGGCAACCTTGACCCGGGCTTCACCATCTACAAACGCTACCTGGACCGCGTCAAGCAGCGCCTGGACTTTGCCCTGGCCGAGCTGAACAAGGGCGTGGACAAGATCGACTTCAACACCAAGGAAACCTTGCTGATCGACCGCAAGGATGCCCCGTGGATGAAGGACCAAGCCGAGCTCGACGACCTGTGGCGCAAACGCGTCAAGGACGAAGTGCTGCGCCAGAAGATCGCCGGCAAGGAACCCAAGCAGATCCAGGAAACCCTGACCAAGCGCTACAAGAACCAGCTGGCGCGCCTCGACCAGACCCGTGCCGAGGATATCTTCCAGGCCTACATCAACACCTTCGCCCAGTCCTACGACCCGCACACCAACTACCTGTCGCCGGATAACGCCGAGAATTTCGACATCAACATGAGCCTGTCGCTCGAAGGCATCGGCGCGGTGCTGCAAAGCGACAACGACCAGGTCAAGATCGTGCGCCTGGTGCCGGCAGGCCCGGCAGCCAAGACCAAGCAGGTAGCCCCGGCCGACAAGATCATCGGCGTGGCCCAGGGCAACAAGGAAATGGTCGACGTGGTCGGCTGGCGCCTGGACGAAGTGGTCAAGCTGATCCGTGGCCCGAAAGGCTCGGTGGTACGCCTGGAAGTCATCCCGGCCAGCAATGCGCCGAGCGACCAGACCAGCAAGGTCGTGTCGATCACCCGTGAAGCGGTAAAACTCGAAGAGCAGGCGGCGAAAAAGTCGGTGCTCAAGCTCAAGCAGGACGGGCGTGACTACAAGTTGGGCATCATCGAGATCCCGGCCTTCTACCTCGACTTCAAGGCTTACCGCGCCGGTGACCCGGAATACAAGAGCACCACGCGTGACGTGAAGAAACTGCTCACCGAACTGCAGAAGGAGAAAGTCGACGGCGTGGTCATCGACCTGCGCAACAACGGCGGCGGCTCGCTGCAGGAAGCCACCGAGCTGACCAGCCTGTTCATCGAGAAAGGCCCGACCGTACTGGTGCGCAACAGCGACGGCCGCGTCGACGTGCTGGAAGACGAAAACCCGGGCGCCTTCTACAAGGGCCCGCTGGCCCTGCTGGTGAACCGCCTGTCGGCCTCGGCGTCAGAGATCTTCGCCGGCGCCATGCAGGACTACCACCGCGCGCTGATCATCGGTGGCCAGACCTTCGGTAAAGGCACCGTGCAGACCATCCAGCCGCTCAACCATGGCGAGCTGAAGCTGACCCTGGCCAAGTTCTACCGGGTTTCCGGGCAGAGCACCCAACACCAGGGCGTGCTGCCGGACATCGACTACCCGTCGATCATCGACACCAAGGAAATTGGCGAGAGCGCCCTGCCCGAGGCCATGCCCTGGGACACCATTCGCCCGGTCGTCAAGCCGGCGGCCGACCCGTTCAAGCCGTACCTGGCCCAGCTCAAGGCACAGCATGAAGCGCGCAGCGACAAGGATGCCGAGTTCACCTACATTCGCGACCGCCTGGCCCTGACGCAGAAGCTGATGACCGAAAAAACCGTCAGCCTCAACGAGCAGGATCGCCGTGCACGCCACGACGAAATCGAAGCCAAGCAGCTGGCGCTGGAAAACATCCGCCGCAAGGCCAAGGGTGAAGAGCCGCTCAAAGAGCTGAAGAAAGAGGATGAGGACGCGTTGCCGGTCGAAGATGAAAACACCAAGCCGGAGGACGACGCCTACCTGTCCGAAACCGGTCGTATCCTGATCGACTACCTCAGCGCCAGCACCAAGGTGGCCAAGAAGTAAGGCGCACCGGCAGTGATGGCAGAATAATGTGACCTGTCATCAAACAGTCATCGCGCTGTCGTGAAATACGGGGGCCGGGCATGCAGATGCCCGGCCCTTTCATTTTCAGGAATACGTCATGACCGTCGCCGAACAGCTCAGTGCCTTGAGTGCCATCCTGGCTCAACGCAGCATTCACAGTCTGTTCCAGCCGATCATGTGCCTGAGCGAGCAACGGGTTTTCGCCCATGAAGCGCTGAGCCGCGGGCCGTCCAACAGCCCGCTGCATGCACCGCTGAACCTCTTCAGTATCGCCCGCCATGCCGGCCGCCTGACCGAGCTGGAAGCCGCCTGCCGAGAAAGCGCCTGCCGGCGCTTCAGCGAGCAACAACTGCAGGGCAAGCTGTTTCTCAACATCTCGCCCGAATCGTTGCTGGAGCCACACTACCCGTCCGGCCTTACCCTGAAGCTGCTGGAGCAGGTCGGCCTGCCGCCCAGCCGGGTGGTGATCGAGCTGACCGAGCACACCCCGACCGACGACTTCCAGCTGCTGTCCAATGCACTGCACCACTACCGCGACATGGGCTTCTCGATAGCCCTCGACGATCTGGGCGCGGGCTATTCGAGCTTGCGCCTGTGGTCGGAGCTGCGCCCCGAATACGTGAAGATCGACCGCCACTTCATAGACGGCATTCACCGCGACCCGCTCAAGCGCGAGTTCGTCGGCTCGATATTGCAGATTGCCCGGGCCTCGAAGGCACAGGTTATTGCCGAAGGTATCGAGCTGGCAGAAGAACTGAAAGTGCTGACTGAGATGGGTGTAGACCTGGTGCAGGGCTACCTGCTGGGGCGGCCGCAAGAGTTGGGGGTGCGGGAAAGCTGGCCTTTACCGACGCCGATGAGCGCGCCACTGGCTGGACAGCCGACGGTGCGGCTCAATGCGACGCTTGGGCAGTTGCTGGAGTTGTTCGAGCGGCATCAGCACCTGGAGGCATTGGAGGTGGTGGATGCTGATGGCAAAGGTTGTGGATTGATCCACCGGCATGGTTTGCCTGCTCTGGCCCTATCGCCGGCAAGCCAGCTCCCACATGTTCACCACAGGCCTTGAGCCTCGCGCTGTATCTGTAGGAGCAGCACAAGGCTGCTCCTACAGGCCGGTGGTGTACCGGCGGGAGGGACCGCGCTGATGCTGACAATCAGGCTGTTTCCGGGTAGCTGTACTCGAACACCCGGACCACCTCGGAGGCATGCCACGACGCCGCCTCCATGCCATCGACCGGCCCGGCAAAGCGCCCCAGCCGTTCAACACATTCAAAGAAGCCGGTACGCGGCAAACGGCTTGCGCCCTGGCTGATCACCAAGGAGCTGCGCAACGGCTGCTCGGCACGGGCATCCAGCACCGCCAGGTACTCCAGCGCAGCGGTCAGCGTCTGCATGGCAGGGCTAGGCAGTTGCAAGCGCTCGATCAGCGCTCGGTACGTCAGCAAGTGACGTTGACGACGGGCCAGGTCAAGCTCGCCCAGCAGGTTATCCCAGTGCTGACGGCTGATCCTGACCTGGCTCATGATGGCTCGCTCCAGCCAGCCACCCCCAGATGCCAGGCCAAGGCGCGGCGGATGGCAGCATCCGGCTGGCGTTCACCCGATTCGATCATGGCCAGATACGCCGGGCTCACCCCGACATTGCGCGCCAGTTGCTCAGGGGCAATGCCCTTGGCCTGGCGAATCTGCGCCACTTCGCTGAACGCCGGCAATGGCGCCACGGCAGCTGAGCCGGGCTCTTCGCTGACGACCGCCTCTGCAGGCGCCTGCCCAGCCGCCTTGAGCAGTGCCTGGTACTGCTCCCAGGGAACGACGGCGTACTCGGGTTGACCGTCCCGGCTAATGACCTGAATACCCATTACAAACCCCTTAAAAAAGGATTACAGCATGTAATCCGTAGGCATAACCCTTATGCCAATTATATTACCAACTCCGGGGTCTGTCCGGTTGACTGCAGTTCAGGCTGTTTTCATTGCGTGTTGCGCTCCAGCCCCAGCGCTTGCGGGGTAGCCGGCAGGCGCTCGACCACGCGCAGCCGCTCGGGTGCCTGGCTGTCGCGCCAAGCCTTGAAGCGCGCCAGTTCGTCGGCCACGGTCTTCAGCACCCAGCCCAGCACCGCGATGTCATCGAGAAAACCCACGCCCAGCAACCAGTCGGGGATGGCATCGATGGGGCTGACGAAATACAGCAGGCCAGCCACGATGGTGACCAGGGCCTTGGGGCTGATGGCGCGGTATTCGCCACGCCACCACGCCAGGCACAGCGACTGCAGCAGTTTCACGTCCTCACGCAACTGACCGATGCGCGGGCCTTTGCGGGCCACTGCAAACAGCAGGGCCGGCAGCCGACCACGGCTGAGCAGGCGCTCGGCCAAGGGCAGGAAACGGGCAAAATTCCAGGGTGCGCTCATGGAGCCTCCAGGCGGAACAGGTTATCCACATTTATTGTGGATAACCTTGTGAACAGGGTCGCGTTTCTGAGCCCAGGTGCCTGCCAGGCAAGGCCCACGGTCAGATCGGGCGTTTTTTACACAACCGTTTCAAGCCGTGGGTACCTGACCGCAAACGATTTGCGCCAGAAACATCCTACATCTACTAGCTGCATTTCCTCGGACAGTATCAGTTGTTGCTGGTTCGTCCAATCGCCACAAACGAAAACGCCCCGTCAGGACGGGGCGTTTTGCAAGAACCAACCAATGTTACTTGGCAGGTGCTTCAGCAGGCGCTTCAGCTGGAGCCTCGGCTTCCGGCTCGCCACCCTGCAGCTGGGCCGGATCCTTGATGGCGATCAGTTCCAGGTCGAACACCAGTACCGAGTTCGCCGGGATCAGCGGGCTTGGGCTTTGGGCGCCGTAGGCCAGCTCAGCCGGGATGAACAGCTTGTACTTCTCACCAACGTGCATCAGCTGCAGGCCTTCGACCCAACCCGGGATCACACCGCTGACCGGCAGGTCGATCGGGCTGCCACGCTCGACAGAGCTGTCGAACACCTTGCCATCGGTCAGTTTGCCTTCGTAGTGGACAGTGACTACGTCGGTCGGCTTTGGCTGCGGGCCATCAGCCTTCTTGACCACTTCGTACTGCAGGCCCGAGGCAGTGGTGACCACGCCTGGCTTCTTGGCGTTTTCTTCGAGGAATTTCTTGCCGGCGGAGGCGGCTTCTTCGCTGGCCTTGGCCAGGCGCTCCTCGGCGCGTTTCTGCAGGGCGGTGAACGCCTCTACCAGCTCTTCGTCCTTGATGCGTTGTTCTTTCTTGCCAACGGCGTCTTCGATACCGAGGGCGACCGATTTCGAATCAAGGTCTTCCATGCCTTCCTGAGCCAAGCTCTTGCCCATGTTCAGGCCGATACCGTAGGAGGCTTTCTGCGCCGGAGTCTTCAGCTCGGGGCTGCTGGCCTGTTGATCACAGCCAGCCAGTACCAGGCCTACCAGGGCAACCGCAGCCGCCAAACGATGCTGTTTCATGCTATTTCCTTGTTCATGCGCCATAAGGGCAATCAGGGTAAAGCCGCGAGCTTAGCAGGCGGCCATGACCAATGGCTACCGGCATAGGAGCGGGTTTTGGTAAGGAAGTTCAGTAGTTAAACGGTAATTCATGCCGGGCTTGCAGCCATTGGCCAGTATTGACCGGTTGTGCCGTTTTTGCCCGGTTCTAAAGGGGATTTATTTCGCTGGACTCTGAAAGGCCTGCACTCAGGGGTAGTTGCCGTCCCGGTACTCCCCTGCCACCTCGCGCAACACCTCGCACACCCACTGCCCAGGCAGGCTCTGCGGCAAGGCGGCATTGCGGCAGATACCCACCGAGCCGCCCGGCTCGCGCACGCCCAGGTCGAGCTCGACCAGCTCACCACGGCGCAGGTCGAGCAGCACCGCATCGCGCGGCGCTACCCACAACGCGTCGCTGCCCAGCAGATAGCGCCGGCTCAGGGCCAACGACAGGGTTTCCAGGCGCTGCGCCGGCATCTGGATGCCGCATTGCACAAACAGGCTGTCGGCATGCTGGCGGATGGTGGTGCCCGCCGGTGGCAACACCAACGGGTAACGCCCGACCTTGGCGCGCTCGACCGGCGTGGCGGCCAGCAACGGGTGGCCCGGGCGTACCACCAGGCTCATCGACTCGCTGTACAGGTGCTCGAACGAAAGGCCCTGGATCTGCGGGCTGTCGGTCATGCGCCCGACTACCAGTTCCAGCTCACCCAGACGCAGTTGGCCGAGCAGCTGCGCGCTGACCCCGGTGGCCACACTGATGACCAGCGCTTCATGGCGCTGGTGCAGGCGGCACAGCACCTCGGGCATGAGCAGGCCCTCGACCGTCGACAGCACGCCAATACGCACCTGCGACGGCGCCCGCGCTTCGCCGCGCAAGCTGCTGACGCCATCGCGCAGGGCCTGCACGCTGGGCCCGGCATAACGCATGAAACGCGCCCCGGCCGGGGTCAGCTCGACGCCTTGGCGGCTGCGCGCGAACAGGCGCGCTTCCAGCAGGCCTTCGAGTTCCTTGAGGGTCTTGGAAATCGCCGGCTGGCTGATCGACAGGTTATCGGCCGCCCTGGCCAGGCTGCCCTGCCGGGCAATCTCCAGGAAACACAGCAGGTGGCGGTATTTGATGCGGGTGTCGAGGTTCATGGCGGCAAGCTTACCGCATCGCTACCTGCGGCGTATCCGGGTCGCGCTGCTGGCGGCGGAATTGCCCGGGCGGCAGGCCATGGATCTGCCGGAAGCGCCGGGAAAAGTAGGCTTCATCAGCAAAGCCACAGAGCCGCGCCACCTCGCCCACCGGGCGGCTGCCATTGAGCAGGTAGTTGCGCGCGGTGTGCATGCGCCGCTCCAGCACCAGCTCGCTGAAGGTCTTGCCGATTTCCTTGCGCAGCCAGTGGGTCAGGTAGGTGGGCGACAGGTAGGTGGCGGCGGCGACTTTTTGCAGGTTCAGGTCGGGGTCATCGATATGCCGGCGCAGGTATTCACTCATGCGGCCCAGCGCGGCCCGGCGGCTGAGCTGGGCAGCGTTGCTGTCGGCCAGTTCGCGCAGCGGCTCGGCGTACAGGCCGCAGACCTGGCCGATCAGCTGCAGCAACAGGCCCTTGAGCATTTCGCGGGTGCCAAAGCGGCGGTTGGCATCCAGTTCACGCAAGCGATCGAGGATTTGCCGGGCCTCGGCAAAGTCGGCGTCACCCAGGCAAAAGTCGAGATGCTCTTGAAAGCGGAACGGTGACAGCTCCGGCGCCTGCAGGATCGACACTTCTTCCAGGTCCATCGGGTCGCAGGCCAGGTGCGGCAGGAGGAACGTCTGGGAGAAATTGATCACCACGAAGTCGCTGTCCGCCGGATGTGGGATCACGTGCACCCTGTGCGGCAGGATGAAAGCCAGAGTGTTGCGCCTGAACGGGCGCTGCACGCTGCCGATGTGTTGCACCGTGTCGCCGCCTAAATTGACCTGGATCTGAAAATACTCGTGACGGTGCGGCGCGGTCTCGGCGGGGCGCCCGCGCTGGTCGCGGATGTAGAAATCCATCAGCTCGCTGCGCTGCTGCATGACGTAGGTCGGAACCTCGCGCTTGGGGGGCATTGGGTTGGCTCCAGTCTTCAAGGATGGCGCTGTCTGGCCCCTTCACGGGCAAGGCCGCGAGAGACCAGGGGCATGCACTACAGGTTGTACGATGTCTAAAGTCATCAAATTAAACCTGTCTGCAAAAACTCGCGCAACCCTAACCGTCCACAACCCGCTGGGAATGCGACATACAGCTGAAAATACGCGCAAAACCCCACCTTCTGATTTTCTTGGACAGCACAGCCCTACCCCGCCTTCAGCGAAAAAAACGGTCTAAAACCGCCGTTGCATTCAATACGTCGTACGACCACTGTAGGAACGGGACTGCAGCCCAACCTCTACCAACAACAACAAACGAGGTCGACTCATGTCGAGCACGCCTACCCCCCGCGCCGCGTCGTCGTACGCGCTGGACGCGGCCCCTGCCCAGCGCCTGCCCTCCCGCCGCCGCTGGTTCATGCTGTCGCTGCTGCTGGTGGCGACCATCATCAACTACGTCGACCGGGTGAACATTTCCATCGCAGCGCCGTTCATGGCCAAGGACCTGGGCCTGGACAAGGTCGAGATGGGCCTGATCTTCTCCGCCTTCGCCTGGACCTACGCATTGGCACTGGTGCCGGCCGGCTTCATCGCCGACCGTTTCGGCTCGCGCCTGACCTACGGCGTGTCGCTGATCAGCTGGTCGGCAGTCACCGTGGCCCAAGGCCTGGCCAGCGGCTTCGCCTCACTGTTCGGCCTGCGCCTGGCGGTCGGCGCCATGGAGGCCCCGGCTTTCCCGGCCAACAGCCGTGCGGTCACGGTGTGGTTCCCCGCCCGCGAGCGCGGCATGGCCAGCAGCATCTACGTATGTGGCCAGTACCTGGGCACCGCGCTATTCACCGGCGCGCTGCTGTGGCTGGCGACCACCTATGACTGGCGCCACGTGTTCTACAGCACCGGCCTGGTGGGCATCCTGTTCGGCGTCGTGTGGCTGGTGCTATACCGCGACCCGCTGAACTGCAAGAAGGTCAGCAAGGAGGAACTGGCCTACATCGAGAACGGCGGTGGCCTGGTGAAAAGCAGCCAGCAACGTACCCGCTTCGACTGGCGGCAGGTCGCCGAACTGTTCCGCTATCGCCAGGTCTGGGCGATCTGCCTGGGCAAGTTCGCCAGCACCTCGGCACTGTACTTCTTCCTTACCTGGTTCCCCACCTACCTGATCGAAGAACGCCAGCTGACGCTGATCAAGGTCGGCATCTTCGCGGTCATGCCGTTCATTGGTGCCACGGTCGGCATCCTCCTGGCGGGCATCGTCTCCGACCTGCTGATCCGCAAGGGCTACTCGCTGTCGTTTGCCCGCAAGCTGCCGCTGGTGGTGGGCTCGATGCTGGGGATGTCGATCGTGCTGGTGAACTTCACCGATTCCAATGTGCTGTGCATCGCCGTGCTGACCCTGGCGTTCTTCGCCCAGGGCATCGCCTCGTCGTCGTGGGCTGCCGTGTCGGAAGTGGCGCCGAAGGAGCTGATCGGCCTGACCGGCGGCATCACCAGCCTGGCGGCGAACATCGGCGGCATCGTCACACCGATCGTGATCGGCGCCATCGTGCACGCCAGTGGCTCGTTCGCCATGGCGTTCTGGTTCATCGGCGGCGTGGCGTTGATGGGCACGCTGTCTTACTCGCTGCTGCTTGGGAAGCTCTATCGCATCGAGCTGAAAACAACTGCTTGAGATTGCACTGCCTGTGCTGGCGATTGGGCCGGTACAGGTTACTTGGATAATCCAATCCAACCCCGCTTTCGTCCAACTTTGCCGGCCAGCCGCTGGATACGCTGGCCACTCCAGTACGGAGGATTCACCCATGACCTACCTGTTCAACCCGCCGGCCATCGTCAGCCTGCCGATCCGCAGCAGCGATGCGCGCTTCCCCGTCGGCCGGGTGTTCTGCATCGGCCGCAACTACCCGTGGCCGGAATCCTACGGCGCGGCGCCGCTGGAGCCGGTGTTTTTCATGAAGCCGGCGAGCAACGTCGTCGAGGCATCGGGCGAGCTGCCCTTCCCGCCGCAGACCGACGAGTTCTGCCATGAAATCGAGCTGGTCGCGGCCATTGCCAAGGGCGGTGCCGACATTGCCCCGGGACACGCCCTGGAGCACGTGTTCGGCTTCGCCGCCGGCCTGGACCTGACCCGCCGCGATCACCAGCGCAAGGCCAAGGCCGAGGGCCTGCCCTGGGAAGGTGCCAAAGTATTCGAGGCCTCGGCACCGATGACCGCCATCGTCCCCGCCAGCGAATGCGCCTGGCCACTGGATGCGTCGCTGTGGCTGCAAGTCAATGGCGAGGAGCGCCAGCGTGCTCACCTGAGCCAGCAGACCTGGGCATTGGCCGAAGTGATCAGCCGGCTGTCACGCCAGCTGCCGCTGCGCACGGGCGACCTGATCATGACCGGCAGCCCGCCCGGCGTGGCCCCGCTGAACCCCGGGGACACGATACACGCCGGCATCGACGGTATCGGCGAACTGCATCTGCGTGTCGGCCCCCGCCCTGCCGGGCAAACAGCCAACGCAGCCTGAACCTGACGGAGACCCGACATGACCCAGAACAAGAAAATCGCCCTGGTCACCGGTGCCGGTAGCGGCATCGGCCGCGCCGTCGCCCTCGCCCTGCTGGATGACGGCTTCAGCCTGGTGCTCGCCGGGCGCCGCGCCGAACCCCTGCAAGCCGTGGTTGCACAGGCGCTGGCAGCAGGCGGTGAGGCGCTGGCCGTGCCCACCGATGTACGCGACGAGCAGAGCGTCGCGCAGCTGTTCGCCACCATCGAAGAAGTGCACGGCCGGCTCGATGTGATCTTCAACAATGCCGGTATCAACGCGCCCGCCGTGCCGGTGGACGAGCTGCCGCTGGAGAACTGGCGCAACGTCATCGCCACCAACGTCGACGGTGTGTTCCTGTGCGCCCGCGCTGCCTTCGGCCTGATGCGCCGCCAGCAACCGCAAGGTGGGCGAATCATCAACAACGGCTCGATCTCGGCGCACACCCCACGCCCGTTCACTGCACCCTACACGGCCAGCAAGCATGCGGTGCTTGGCCTGACCAAGGCGCTGGCGCTGGATGGCCGGCCGTACAACATCGTGTGTAGCCAGGTGGACATCGGCAACGCCCTGACCGAGTTGTCCGAGCGCATGACCCGGGGGGTACGCCAGGCCAATGGCGAGGTCGCAGCCGAGCCGATGCTGGACGTGCGCCATGTGGCCGATGCGGTGCGCTACATCGCGGCGCTGCCGCTGGACGCCAACGTACTGAACATGACCGTGATGGCCAGCAACATGCCGTTCGTTGGCCGTGGCTGATCCCTGTTTATGATGGAGTGACCGATGAAACCCGAAGTCCTGCAACTGAGCCCTGTCCTGATCCCGCAGATCCGCGAGCGCCTGGAACAGCTGTTCACCGTGCACCGCTACTACGAACAGGCCGACAAGGAGGCCTACGTCAGCCAGCATGCCGGCAATATTCGCGGCGTGATCACCGGCGGCCACACCGGTATCAGCCAGGCGCTGATGGCACGCTTGCCCCACCTTGAAGTGATCGCGGTCAATGGTGTCGGTACCGACGCGGTAGACCTGGCCTATGCTCGCGATCGTGGCATCCAGGTAACGGCAACCATCGGTGCCCTCACCGAGGACGTCGCCGATCTCGCGATTGGCCTGCTGATCGGCTTGTGCCGGGGTATCTGCACCGGTGACCGCTTCGTTCGCGCCGGCCATTGGGCCACCAGTGCCACGCCGCTGGCACCGTTGCCACTGGCCCGGCAGGTGTCGGGCATGCGCGTGGGCATCGTCGGCATGGGGCGCGTCGGCCGCGCAGTCGCCCAACGGGCGGCAGCGTTCGGGTGCCCGATTCGCTACACCGACCTGCAGCCGCTGGACGTGCCTTACGGCTTTGAGGCAGACCTGCTGCAGCTGGCCAAGGACAGTGATGCACTGATCCTGGCGGCGGCGGCCGACAAGGGCGAGGCGCTGATCGATCGCCAAGTGCTGCGGGCGTTAGGTGCAGAGGGATACCTGATCAACATCGCACGCGGCAAGCTGGTGGATGAGCCGGCGTTGATCGCGGCGCTGCAGGCCGGGGAAATCGCTGGCGCGGCGCTGGATGTGTTTGCCGACGAACCCCGCGCGCCCGAGGCATTGTTCGAGCGTGAGGATGTGGTGCTGCAGCCGCATCGAGCCAGCGCCACGGTGCAGACCCGCACGCGCATGGGCGAGATGGTGGTGGCCAGCCTGGTGGATGTATTTGCCGGGCGCACGCCGCAGGGCTTGGTGATCTAGCCGGCTGGTGCCGGCCTCTTCGCGGGCTTGCCCCCGCGAAGCATCCAACACGGTGCATGGCACGGGCTTCGCCCGTGTTCGCGGGACAAGCCCGCGAAGTGGGGGCAGCCAACAAATGGTGATCAGGCCACAGACAGCTCCACGGCCTCCCCCTTCAACCGCACCGGCCACACCCGCAACCTCTGCCCGGCATCCTCCAGGCACTCCCCACTCAGCAGGCTGAAGTGCTGCTTGTAGAGCGGCGCTGCCACCACCAACTCACCTTGCACGCTGCCCACCAGCCCGCGACCGATGATGTTGGCGCCGGAGCGTGGGTCGCGGTTGTCCACCGCATACAGCGGCTGCGCCTGCCCTGGCAGGTAGAACAGCGCCACCTGAGCCCCGTCGAGCCACACCACGACCCCGGAATCGGCCACCAGGTCTTGCGCCTGGCACACCGCCTGCCAGTTCTCACAGGTTTTCACAGCAGCATTGGACAGGTTCATCAGACAGCCTCCTCGACAGTAGGGATCAGGTGCAGCGGCGCCGCTGGCCGGCGTTGTTCGCGTTCACGCACGAAGTGCACGTCCGGGTCAGCGCGGCGATCGTTGACAAAGGTACGGAAGCGCTTGAGCTTCTCGGGGTCGTTGAGGGCGTTGGCCCATTCGCATTCATACTGGTCGACCACATGCTGCATCTGGCTTTCCAGCTCGCTGGCCAGGCCCAGGCTATCGTCGATCACGACCTGCTTCAGGTAGTCCAGGCCGCCTTCCAGGTTCTCGCGCCACACCGAGGTGCGCTGCAACTTGTCGGCCGTACGGATGTAGAACATCAGTACACGGTCGATCAGGCGTACCAGGGTTTCGTCGTCCAGGTCGGTGGCGAACAGCTCGGCATGCCGTGGGCGCATGCCGCCGTTGCCGCACACGTAGAGGTTCCAGCCCTTGTCGGTGGCGATCACGCCGATGTCCTTGCTCTGCGCCTCGGCACACTCGCGGGTGCAGCCAGACACCGCGAACTTGAGCTTGTGCGGGCTGCGCAGGCCCTTGTAGCGGTCTTCCAGGCGCAGGGCCATGGCGACACTGTCCTGCACGCCGTAACGGCACCAGGTGCTGCCCACGCACGATTTCACCGTGCGGGTCGACTTGCCGTAGGCGTGGCCGGTTTCGAAGCCGGCCTCGATCAGCTCGCCCCAGATCAGCGGCAGCTCGTGCAACTGGGCACCGAACAGGTCGATGCGCTGACCGCCGGTGATCTTGGTGTACAGGTCGTACTTCTTGGCCACCTGGCCGATGACGATGAGCTTGTCGGGGGTGATTTCACCACCCGGAATACGCGGCACCACCGAGTAGGTGCCGTTCTTCTGCATGTTGGCCATGAAGGTGTCGTTGGTGTCCTGCAGCGGCACCAGCGCCGGGTCCATGATCGGCTGGTTCCAGCAGGAGGCGAGGATGTTGCCCACCGCCGGCTTGCAGATGTCACAGCCAACGTGGCCCTTACCGTGGCGTGCGAGCAGCTCGCTGTAGGTGCGGATGCCCTCCACCCGCACCAGCCCGTAGAGCTCCTGGCGGGTGTAGGCGAAGTGCTCGCACAGGCTCTTGTCCACCGCTACGCCACGTGCGGTCAGTTCGTGCTCGAACACCTGCTTGAGCAAGGCCGCACAACCGCCGCAGCCGCTGCCGGCCTTGGTGCAGCCCTTGACCGCAGCAAGGTCGCTGCACCCGCTGTCGATGGCGTCGCACACCGCGCCCTTGCTGACGTTGTGGCACGAGCAGATGGTCGCGCTGTCGGGCAGCGCATCGGCGCCCAAGGCTGGTGCACCACCGCCTTGCGGCAGGATCAGCGCTGCCGGGTCGGCTGGCAGGGCGATGCCGTTCTGGGCGTATTGCAGCAGGGTGTCGTAGTAGCTGTTGTCGCCGACCAGCACTGCGCCGAGCACGTGCTTGCCGCTGGCGTCCACCACCAGCCGGCGGTAGGCGCTGTTGGCTTCGTCGATGAAGCGGTAGCTGCGTGAACCGGGGGTGGCGCCATGGGCATCACCAATCGAGCCGACATCCACGCCCAGCAGCTTGAGCTTGGTCGACATGTCGGCACCGGTAAACGCTACCGCCGCTTCCCCCATCAGCAAAGCCGCCAGGTTGCGCGCCATGCTGTAGCCTGGGGCGACCAGGCCGAACACGCTACCGTTCCACGAGGCGCACTCGCCGATGGCAAAGATGCGCGGGTCGCTGCTGCGGCAATGGTTGTCGATCACCACGCCACCACGGGCGGCGATGTCCAGGCCGCAGCCACGGCCCAAGGCATCCTGCGGGCGGATACCGGCGGAGAACACGATCAGGTCGGTTTCCAGATGCTCGCCACCGTCGAAGTTCATGCGGTAGCGGTAGGCTTCACCGGCGCTGATCGACTGGGTGGCGCGCGACAGGTGCACGCCCACACCGAGCGCTTCAATCTGCGCCTTGAGCGCGGCACCGCCCTCGCCGTCCAGCTGAACCGGCATCAGCCGTGGGGCGAACTCCACCACGTGGGCTTCCAGGCCCAACGACTTGAGGGCGTTGGCTGCCTCCAGGCCAAGCAGGCCACCACCGACCACCACGCCACGGCGGGCACCGGCTGCGGCAGCGCGAATGGCATCGAGGTCATCAAGGGTACGGTAGACCAGGCGGGCATTGCCGCTGGAGCCTTCGATCGGCGGCACGAAGGGGTAGGAGCCAGTGGCCAGGACCAGTTGGTCGTAGCCGTAGCGCCCCTCGGCGGTGACTACTTCGCAGCGTTCACGGTCGATTTCCAGCACGGCCTCCCCGAGGTGCAGGTGCACGCCGTTGGCGTTGTAGAAATCGTGCTCGCACAGGGCCAGGGTCTCGGCACAGCTGCCGCCGAAGTATTCGGACAGGTGCACGCGGTCGTAGGCGCGTTGGCGCTCTGCGCCGAACACCCGCACCTCGAAGCGCTGCAGGGCGCCGCGGCTGACCAGTTGTTCGACGCAATGGTGGCCGACCATGCCGTTGCCGACGATGACCAGTCGCTCTCGTTGCCCGCTGCTCGCTGTTGCCTTCATAAGCCGATCCTCGATCAAAAAAAAAGCGCCTGGAGCCGAAGCTCCAGGCGCCTTTGCCTGTATTCATCACGGTGTGCCCCCGGGTTGATCGCCGTTGATCAGTGGGGCTTGTTGTATTGGAGGTAAAGCAGGGACTGTGCCAATTGTTTTACCTGTACCGGCCTCTTCGCAGCACAAGGCTGCTCCTACAGCTATCGCGAGCCCCTGTAGGAGCAGCCTTGTGCTGCGAAGGGGCCCCACAGGCGATCAAAATGCACAACCGGGGTGCACATCAGCCCATCCCGGTGCACTCAGTACACATCCCGCAGATAACGTTTGCCCTTGCTCAAACCTTCCACATAGGCAGCCGCCTGCGCCGCATCCATCCCGCCATGCTCAGCCACAATCGTCCGCAACGCCGCATCCACATCCTTGGCCATGCGCTGCGCATCCCCACACACATAGAAATACGCCCCCGCTTCCAGCCACTGCCACAGCTGCGCGCCCTGCTCCAGCATGCGCTGCTGCACATAGATCTTCTCGGCCTGGTCGCGGGAAAATGCCGTATTCAGACACAAGTGGCCGCTTGCCTGCCAAGCCTGTAGCTGCTCCCGGTAATAGAAGTCGGTAGCGGCGCACTGTTCGCCAAAGAACAGCCAGTTGCCCCCTTTCGCCCCCCGCGCCTCCCGCTCTTCCAGGAACGCCCGGAACGGCGCAATGCCGGTACCGGGGCCGACCATGATCACCGGCACGCTGTCGTCCGCGGGCAACCGGAAGTGCCTGGACGCCTGCGGGAAAATTGCCACCTTCAACGCTTGGGCGCGGTCGGCGAGGAAGGCCGAGCACACGCCCTTGCGCTCGCCATAACGCACGGTGGAAACGGTCAGGTGTACCTGGCCGGGATGCGCTAACGGGCTGGAGCTGATCGAGTACAGACGCGGCTGCAAGGGCTTGAGCAGTTCAAGCCAGCTGGCCAGCGGTAGCTGCTGGGGAAAGGCCCGCAGCACATCGACCAGTTGCCGGCCCCACAGCCAGTCCTGCAGTTCGGCCTTGCACTCGGGCTGCAGCAGACGTTGCAGGTCCGGGGCGCTGCCCGCGAAGGCTTGCAGTTGCTGCGTGGTGACCTTGGCGATTTCCAGGTGAGCGTGCAGGGCTTCGGCCAGTGGCATGGCAGGTTGGCCCTTCAGCTCGACCATGGCCTGGCCATCAAGCTGCATCAGCGCCAGCAGTTCGTCGACCAGCGCTGGGCAATTGCGCGGCCACACGCCCAAGGCATCACCGGCGGCATAGCTGAAGCCGCTACCGCTCAGGTCGAACACCAGTTGCCGTGTTTCCTTGCTGGCACCGGGGCCGTTGAGCAGGTGGTTTTCCAGCAAGGTGGCGGGCCAGGGTTGTTGTTTGCTCCAGCCCGCCATAGGTGCAGGTTCACTCGCCGGTGGTGGCGCAGCGGCCCTGCCCAGCAAGGGCAGCAACGCGTCAAGCCAGCCTGCGAACGCTTCGTCAAAGTCTGGCTCGCAGTCCACCCGTTGCAACAGGCGCCGGCCACCCAGTTCGGTCAGACGCTGGTCGAGCTTGCGGCCAAAGCCGCAGAACTGGTCGTAACTGGAGTCGCCCAAGGCCAGCACTGCATAGGGCAGTTCGGCGCAGCAGGCGCCCTCCTCGCCCTGCAAGGCGTTCCAGAACGCCGCTGCGCTGTCGGGCGCATCGCCATCGCCAAAGGTGCTGGCGATCAATACCACGCTGGCGGCGCCCTGCAGCTGGCTCGGGCTGACCGCCTCCATGCAACTGAGCTGCACATCCAGGCCGGCACCGCGCAGGCGTTCGGCACAGCGCTCGGCCAGCTGCTCGCCGTTGCCGGTCTGCGAGGCCCACAGCACCTGATGCCGTGGCGCCACCAACGCCGCAACGGGCAGTGCCGCAGGCTGGGCGAACAGCCCGGCCAGCAAGCCGTCGATAAACAGCCGGTGGTTGGCCGCCAGTGGCGCACTGGCCGGCAGGCTGGGCACGCCCTCGGCGCGGGCCTGGTTCAGGCCCAGCACGAAACCTTGCAGGTAATGGCGCTCTTCTTCTGCCAGCACCGGGGCTGGCAAGGTGTCCAGGCCAAGCAGACGGGACAGGGTGGCAGTGGGCATGCGGGCTGGCTCCGAAATGGCAGCGTTCAGGTCAAGGGCGTCGATACGCTCGCCTGCGACCCGTTGCAGGGCCACGGCGCAGTGCTTGAAAGCGGGTTGCAGCGACAGCGGGTCGACGGCATCGCAGGTGACGGCATTGATTGCCAGTTGCTCGCCGACCAGGTCGTTCCAGTGGAACGGCGCAAAGCAGTTGCCTGGCATGACCCGGTCGCTGATTCGCGCCGGCAGTACGGCTTGACCGCGCCGTGAGCGGACGGCCACCTGATCCTTTTCAGCGATGCCAAGCCGTACGGCGTCGTCTGGGTGAACCTCGACGAAGGGGCCAGGCTCCAGCTTGTTCAGCGCCGGCACCTTGCCGGTCTTGGTCAGGGTGTGCCACTGATGCTGCACGCGGCCGGTGTTCAGCACCATGGGGTAGTCGTCATCCGGCAACTCCGGTGCCGGCAACCAGGGCCGGGCGAAGAAGCGGGCCTTGCCGCTGGAGGTGGGGAACGCCAGCGCCGGGCAATCGCCCTGGGCATCGTGCAGCAGCGCCTGGCTGCTGCCGTCGTTCATGTAGCGTAATGGGCTGCGATCGCTGCCATGGCCTGGCGCACAAGGCCACTGGCGTGGTTGCTGACGCAGCTCGGCGTAACCGATGCCGCGCAGGTCGTAGCCGGTGGCGGGGTTATGGAAGCGGCGGATTTCTTCATAAACCGCTTCGGCATCGGGGTAGTCGAAGGCTTCGGCGTAGCCCATGGCGCAGGCCACCCGGGCGATGATCAGCCAGTCGGGCAGGCTCTGCCCTGGCGGCTCTACGGCGCGCGGCATCAGGGTGAGGTTGCGTTCGCTGTTGATCATCACGCCCTCGCCTTCGGCCCACAGCGCGGCCGGCAGCAGGATGTCGGCGTAGCGGTTGGTTTCGGTGTCGAGGAAGGCATCCTGGGTAATCACCAATTCGGCCTGGCACAGGCCATCGATCACCTGCTGGCGGTTGGCAACGCTGGCTACCGGGTTGCTGCAGATGATCCAGCACGCTTTTACTTCACCCGCGTTCATCTGCTCGAACAGTGCCACCGTACCCTCGCCGCCTTCACTGCGCAGGCTGCCGGGTGGCAGTTGCCACTGCTGCTCGACAAATGTGCGATCGCCTTCCACCAACGCCGAGCGCTGGCCTGGCAGGCCGAGGCCCATGTAGCCCATCTCACGGCCGCCCATGGCATTGGGCTGACCGGTCAGCGAAAAAGGCCCGCTACCAGGGCGGCAGATGGCGCCCGTGGCCAGGTGCAGGTTGCAGATGGCGTTGCTGTGCCAGGTACCGTGAATGCTCTGGTTCAGGCCCATCGTCCAGCAGCTCATCCAGTCGTTGGCGCTGCCGATCCATTCGGCGGCCTTGATGATGTCGGCCTCGGCCAGCCCGGTGATGGCGGCTACGCGCTCGGGGGTGTAGTCATCGAGGAAGGCTGGCAGTTCGTTCCAGCCTTCGGTGTGGCGGGCGATGAAGTCGGGGTTGGTGTGGCCATTGCGGTGTAGCAGATACAACAAGCCGTTGAGCAAGGCCATGTCACTGCCGGGGCGTACTTGCAGGAACAGGTCGGCCTTGTCGGCGGTGGCACTGCGCCGTGGGTCGACGACGATCAGCTTCGCGCCGGCCTTGATCCGATCGAGCAGGCGCAGGAACAGGATGGGGTGGCAGTCGGCCATGTTGGCGCCGATCACCAGGAACACGTCGGCGTGCTCGAAATCCTGGTAGCTGCCAGGCGGGCCGTCAGCGCCGAGCGACAGCTTGTAGCCGCTGCCGGCGCTGGCCATGCACAGGCGCGAGTTGGACTCGATGTGGCGGGTGCGGATAAAGCCTTTGGCCAGCTTGTTGGCCAGGTACTGAGCCTCCAGCGACATCTGCCCCGACACGTACAGCGCCACGGCGTCGGGGCCGTGCTGGTCGATGATGCCGCGCAAGCGCTTGCCGGTGTCGGCGATGGCCTGGTCCATGCCGGTGCGCGCCGGTTGCTGGTTGCGCTGCTGGCGCACATAGGCGTCTTCCAGGCGGCCGGCGGCGGTCAGCGGCACGTGCGCAGTGAGGCCTTTGGTGCACAGCCGGCCGAAGTTGCTGGGGTGCTGCTTGTCGCCGCTGACCTTGACGACCTTGCCATCGGCAACGCTCATGACGATGCCGCAGCCAACGCCGCAGTAGGGGCAGACGCTGCGTACTTCGCTGTTGGCCATGGGCGGGCTCCTGTGGGAAACGCAAAAAGGCGCCGGCTGCCCTGGCTTGCTGAGCAAGCGGGGGCAACACGGCGCCTTTGTCGTGAAGTTTTGTGGGCTGTCGACGTTGATAGCCCGGGATTGAGGTGGATCAGCAATTAGTGGGCCAGCTGTACCGGCCTCTTCGCGGGTAAACCCGCTCCCACAGGGATTCCACAGGGCCTGAGGGTGGTGATGTGCCTGTGGGAGCGGGCGTGCCCGCGAAGAGGCCTGCCCAGTTCACGCACCATGCGGTGGCAACCTCACGCCCCCTGGCGCTATGCTGGGGCAAATTACAGCATGAGCAACTGCCCTCCCCCTATGTCCCAGGTGATTCTCAAGACCCCCGCCCAACTCGACCTGATGCGCCGCGCAGGCCAACTACTGGCCCAGGTTTTCGCCGACCTCGACGGTTTCATCCGCCCCGGCGTGACCACGATGCAGATCAACGACCGTGCCGAAGCATTCATCGTCGACACGCTCAAGGCCCGGCCGGCGAGCAAAGGCCAGTACGGCTTTCCTTATTCGCTCAATACCTCGGTGGACCATGTGGTGTGCCATGGCATGCCCAATGCCGATGAAGTATTGAAGGAAGGCTCGATCATCAACGTCGACATCACCCTGGAACAAGGCGGCTACATTGCCGACTCGTCGAAGATGTACAGCATCGGGCACATCAGCGATGAAGCCCGACGCCTCGTCGACACCACCTACGACGCGCTGTGGAAGGGCATCGAGCAGGTGCGCCCCGGGGCCACGCTGGGCGATATCGGCCACGCCGTCCAGGCCCATGCCGAGGCGGCGGGCTACAGCGTAGTACGCGAGTATTGCGGCCATGGTATCGGCCAGCAGATGCATGAAGGGCCTGAAGTACTGCACATTGGCCAGCGCGGCATGGGCATGAAGCTGAAGCCGGGGATGGTGTTCACCATCGAGCCGATGATCAACCAGGGTGGGCGCGGTACGCGCACATTGAAGGATGGCTGGACAGTGATTACCCGCGACCACAGCCTGTCGGCGCAGTGGGAGCATACTGTGGCGGTGACCGAGGACGGGTTCGAGGTGCTGACGTTGCGAGAAGAAGAGCGCTGATACAAAAATTGCAGACACAAAAAAAGCGACCCTAAGGTCGCTTTCTTTGTTACTTCCAGGTGTTCAGTGGGCCTGGAAGCGGAATATGGCGCAGCGGACGGGACTCGAACCCGCGACCCCCGGCGTGACAGGCCGGTATTCTAACCGACTGAACTACCGCTGCGCTATACATCGAGTGGTGGGTGATGACGGGATCGAACCGCCGACCCTCTGCTTGTAAGGCAGATGCTCTCCCGGCTGAGCTAATCACCCATGTCTCTCGGTGTGGCGCGCATTCTACGGGCGACTTTGCACTCTGGCAAGCACTTATCGAAGTTTTTTCAAACTTCGTTTAAACACCAAAATTCAGGCACAAAAAAAGCGACCCTAAGGTCGCTTTCTTTGTTACTTCCAGGTGTTCAGTGGGCCTGGAAGTGGAATATGGCGCAGCGGACGGGACTCGAACCCGCGACCCCCGGCGTGACAGGCCGGTATTCTAACCGACTGAACTACCGCTGCGCTATACATCGAGTGGTGGGTGATGACGGGATCGAACCGCCGACCCTCTGCTTGTAAGGCAGATGCTCTCCCGGCTGAGCTAATCACCCTTCGTCTCGGTGTGGCGCGCATTCTACGGACGACCCCGCACCCTGGCAAGCAATTTTTAAACTTTTTTCAAAAAAAACTTCATTCCTTTCAAAGGCCTAGCGTTGCCGGGTGTTTCTTTCACGCATAAGCCACTGCTGGCCCTCTGACAGGGTTGGCCTCAGAGCTCCGCTCGGAGAATAATGCCCGCCTTATGCATTAAGGAGAGTTACCCCTCATGTGGTTCAAGAACCTGCTGACCTACCGCCTGACCCAGGAAGTCCCGTTCGAGCCTGAAGCGCTGGAAGCCGCACTGGCCAGCAAGCCGGCCCGCCCCTGCGCCAGCCAGGAGCTGACCACCTACGGTTTCGTCGCGCCGTTCGGCAAAGGCGAAGACGCTCCCCTGGTGCATGTCAGCGGCGAGTTCCTGCTGATTGCCGCACGCAAGGAAGAACGCATCCTGCCGAGCAGCGTGGTCAACGACGCGGTCAAGGAAAAGGTCGAAGAGATCGAGACCGAGCAGATGCGCAAGGTCTATAAAAAAGAACGCGACCAGATCAAGGACGAGATCATCCAGGCTTTCCTGCCGCGTGCGTTCATCCGCCGCTCGATGATCTTCGCCGCCATCGCCCCGCGCCTGGGTGTGATCCTGGTCAACTCGGCCAGCGCCAAGCGCGCCGAAGACCTGCTGTCGACCCTGCGTGAAGTGATGGGCTCGCTGCCGGTGCGCCCGGCCACGGTGAAGATTGCGCCAACCGCCACCATGACCGACTGGGTCAAGTCGCAGCAAACCGCCGAAGGCTTCTATGTACTGGACGAGTGCGAACTGCGTGACACCGCCGAAGACGGCGGTATCGTACGCTGCAAGCGCCAGGACCTGACCGGCGAGGAAATCCAGCTGCACCTGAGCACTGGCAAGGTGGTAACCCAGCTGGCCCTGGCCTGGCAGGACAAGCTGTCGTTCATTCTGGACGACAAGATGGTGATCAAGCGCCTGAAGTTCGAAGAGCTGCTGCAGGAGCAGGCCGAGCAGGACGGTGGCGATGAGGCTGCGCAGCAGTTCGATGCCAGCTTCCTGCTGATGATGATGACCTTTACCGAGTTCCTGCCGGTGCTGTTCGAGGCGCTGGGTGGGGAGGAGATTCCACAAGGGGTCTGATGTGTCTTGAGATGCCAGTGCAGGCCTGAAGGCCATTTTGCCTGCACCGGCCCTATCGCCGGCAAGCCAGCTCCCACAGGTACACCACGGTTTTCCGAACCTCTGGCGTACCTGTGGGAGCTGGCTTGCCGGCGATAGGGCCCTGGAAATTCACAAAGCTATAAGTAGAAAAGGAATTGCCCCATGCGTGCCCTCGCCGCCTTAAGCCGCTTTGTCGGCAATACCTTCGCCCTGTGGGTGCTGGTGTTTGCCGTGCTGGCCTTTTTGCAACCGCAATGGTTCATCGCCTTGAAGGTCGCCATCGTGCCGCTGCTTGGGCTGGTGATGTTCGGCATGGGCCTTACCCTCAAGCTCGACGACTTCGCCGCCCTCGCCCGCCAGCCCTGGCGGGTGATGCTGGGGGTGGTCGCGCACTTCGTGATCATGCCGGGCATGGCCTGGCTGCTGTGCCAGCTGTTCCACCTGCCGCCGGAAATTGCCGTGGGCGTGATCCTGGTCGGCTGCTGCCCGAGCGGCACCGCCTCGAACGTGATGGTCTGGCTGTCGCGTGGTGACCTGGCGCTGGCCGTGGCGATTGCTGCAGTAACCACGCTGCTGGCACCACTGCTGACCCCGGCGCTGATCTGGTTCCTGGCGTCGGCCTGGTTGCCGGTGTCCTTCATGGACATGTTCTGGTCGATCCTGCAGCTGGTGATGCTGCCGATCGTGCTCGGCGTGCTGGCCCAGCGCTTGCTCGGTGCCCGCGTGCAGGCAGCGGTGCAGGTGCTGCCGCTGGTATCGGTGGTGAGCATCGTGATGATCGTGTGCGCGGTGGTGGCGGCCAGCCAGGCGAAGATCGCCGAATCGGGGCTGTTGATCATGGCGGTGGTGATGCTGCACAACAGCTTTGGCTATTTGCTGGGGTACCTGACCGGCAAGCTGTGCAAGTTGCCGCTGGCCCAACGCAAGTCGCTGGCGCTGGAGGTGGGGATGCAGAACTCCGGGCTGGGGGCGGCGCTGGCGGCGGCGCACTTTTCGCCATTGGCGGCAGTGCCCAGTGCGTTGTTCAGTGTTTGGCACAATATTTCCGGGGCGCTGCTGTCGACCTGGTTCCGGCGGATGGATGAGCCTGCGGTGGAAGCTGAAGAAGTGGAGCCTGCCAGGCATTGAGGGTGCCTGTACGGGCCTCTTCGCGGGCTTGCCCGCGAAAGGGCCAGTACTGGCTTGCCCTGAAACCTTCGGGTGTGCACTATATTGCCCACTGTGAGGACGACCTCACGACGCACCGCGTGACCATTCCGGGGACGGCCCCATCATTTAAACGATGGAGACACACTCATGTCCTGGATCATCCTGTTCTTCGCCGGCCTGTTCGAGGTCGGCTGGGCCGTAGGCCTGAAATACACCGACGGCTTCAGCAAACCGATTCCCACCGTACTCACGGTCGGCGCCATGGTCATCAGCCTGGGCCTGCTGGGCCTGGCCATGAAAGAACTGCCGCTGGGCACCGCCTATGCCATCTGGACGGGTGTTGGCGCAGTCGGCACAGTCATCGCCGGGATCATCCTGTTCGGCGAGTCCATGGCCCTGGTGCGGCTGGTCAGTGTGGCGCTGATCATCTGCGGCCTGGTCGGCCTGAAAGTCAGCGCCAGCTAACCCCCTCCCCTATCGCAGGTCACCGCGCAGGCGGCTGACCTGCTCGCGCAACAGCTCAGGCTGCGCTGCCTCCACCGAGATGGCGGCGCCCGCCACGATGGTTACCCGCGACCACAGGCGCTTGAAGAAGCCCTTGGCCGGGTCGCGGCTGAAGAAGCTGCCCCACAGCCCTTGCAAAGCCAGCGGGATCACCGGCACCGGTGTTTCTTCGAGGATGCGGTTAACGCCGCCCTTGAACACATCGATCTCACCATCGCCAGTCAACTTGCCCTCCGGGAAGATGCACACCAGCTCTCCATCGGCCAGGTACCTGGCAATGCGCGCGAACGCACGCTCGTACGTGGCGGGGTCTTCGTTGCGCCCGGCAATCGGGACGGCGCCTGCAGTGCGGAACACGAAGTTGAGCACTGGCAGGTTGTAGATCTTGTAATACATCACAAAGCGGATCGGCCGGCGGATTGCTCCTCCCAGCAGCAATGCATCAACGAACGACACGTGGTTGCACACCAGCAGCGCCGCGCCTTCGTCGGGGATGCGCTCAAGGTCGCGGTGCTGCACACGGTACATCGAATGGCTGAGCAGCCAGATCAGGAAGCGCATGGTGAATTCGGGCACGATCCTGAAGATGTAGGCGTTGACCGCGATATTTAGCAGCGACACCACCAGGAACAGCTGCGGGATACTCAGCTCGGCAAGCCCCATCAGGATGATGGTAAGCACCGCCGACACCACCATGAACAAGGCATTGAGGATGTTGTTGGCCGCAATCACCCGGGCGCGCTGGTCTTCGGCCGTGCGTGCCTGAATCAGCGCATACAGCGGCACAATGTAGAAGCCACCGAACACGCCAAGGCCCACGATCGACAGCAGGATCCACCAGGCCTGGCCTATACCCAGCAGCGCCAGCCAGTCGTGCGGCGCAGCTGCAGCCGGCACATCGCCGGAGTGCCACCACCACAGCAGGCCGAACAGGGTCAGGCCGAACGAGCCGAACGGCACCAGGCCGATCTCTACCTTGCGCCCGCTAAGCCTCTCGCACAGCAACGACCCCAGGGCGATGCCCACCGAGAACAGCGTCAGCACCAGGGTGACCACCGTGCCATCGCCGTGCAGCCAGTCCTTGGCGTAGGCCGGGATCTGTGTGAGGTAGATGGCACCGACAAACCAGAACCACGAGTTACCCACGATCGAGCGCGATACGGCGGGCGGCTGCCCCAGGCCCATGCGCAGGATCGCCCACGACTGCCTGAAGATGTTCCAGTCCAGCGGCATGCTCGGCGAGGCGGCCGCGGCCCGCGGGATCCAGCGGCTGGCCAGGTAGCCAAGCACCGCAGTGCCGACCACCCCACCAGCCACCACCGTGGCATAGCTGTCGGCCGACATCATGACCCCGGCGCCGATGGTGCCAGCGAGAATGGCGAGGAATGTGCCGGTTTCTACCAGCCCGTTACCGCCGACCAGCTCTTCCTCGCGCAGGGCCTGCGGCAGGATTGAGTACTTCACCGGGCCGAACAGCGCCGAGTGGGTCCCCATGCCGAACAGCGCCACCAGCATCAGCGCCAGGTGGTTGGTGATGAAGCCAAGCGCACCGATTGCCATGATGACGATCTCGGCCAGCTTGATCGCACGGATCAGCGCGTCCTTGGCGAACTTCTCGCCAAACTGCCCGCCCAGCGCCGAAAACAGAAAGAACGGCAGGATGAACAGCAAGGCGCACAGGTTGACCCAGATCGAACGGTCACCGTCGCCCAGGCTGAGCTTGAACAGGATCGCCAGGATCAGCGATTGCTTGAAGAGGTTGTCGTTGAAGGCACCCAGCGACTGGGTGATGAAAAACGGCAGGAAGCGCCGCTTGCCGAGCAATGTGAATTGCGAGGAGTGACTCATCGTCCTTGGTCCTGAAGGCTTTTCAATTGGAGGCGCGCCGGGCACGTCAGGCCACAAATCTGCATGGGAAATGCCTTGGCTGGCAAGCCTACACGCTTTTTTCAGAAGCAGCCGAGGCGCTCCTGCAGGTGCCCTATGTGGCTTATGCTGGTGCTCGGCAAACCAGAACAACAAGGACGTGGTAATGCTCGCCGCCCTGAAACGCTACCCGCACACCGTACGCCTGCTACTGCTGACCACCTTCACCCTCACGGTCGCCCGCGCCCTTACCCTGCCCTACCTGGTGGTGTACCTGGCCGACAACTTCCAGCTGCCGATCAGCCAGATCGGCCTGCTGATAGGTGGCGCGCTGATCATCGCTTCGCTGCTGAGCCTGTATGGCGGCCACCTGGTCGACACCTTGCGCAACCACACGCTGGTCAGCGCCAGCACCCTGCTGTTCGCCCTGGCCTTCGTCGCCGCGGTCGTCAGTGAATCGGCGCTGTTGTTCTTTTTGTGCCTGGTGCTGATCAACCTGGCGCTTGCAGTGGTCGACATCGCCGCCAAGGCAGGCTTCTGTGCCTTGCTGCCAGTGGAAGAGCGGGCCGAGGTGTTCGCCATCAAGTACACCCTCAGCAACGTCGGCTACGCCGCCGGCCCGCTGCTGGGGGTCGCCATGCTGGAACTGGACGACCACATGCCGTTCATCGCCTCGGCCCTGCTTGGCCTGGGCATGTGCCTGGCCTACTGGCGCCTTGGCGACCGTGACCTGCAGGCGAGCGCACCGGACAAGCCTGCGGCCGGCTTCGGCCAGGTGGCGCTGGGGCTGGCGCGTGACCGCCGGCTGGTGTATTTCACCCTGGGCGGGGTGCTGAGCGCGGTGGTGTTCGGCCAGTTCACCGCCTACCTGTCGCAGTACCTGGTGGTAACCAGCAGCCCGACGGAAGCGGCGCGGCTGGTCGGCTACCTGGTCACCACCAACGCGGTGACGGTGATTGCCCTGCAGTACCTGATTGGCCGACGCATCAGTCGTCAGCACCTGATGCCCTGGTTGCTGGCCGGCATGGCCCTGTTCATCGCAGGGCTGCTGGGCTTTTCGTTGGCAGGCTCGGTGCTGGCCTGGTGCCTGGCGATGCTGGTGTTCACCCTGGGCGAGATCATCGTGATCCCTGCCGAATACATGTTCATCGACCTGATCGCCCCGGAGCACTTGCGCGGGGTGTATTACGGCGCGCAGAACCTGTCCAACCTGGGGGCTGCGCTGGGGCCGGTGATGGTAGGGTTTGCCCTGGTGCACCTGTGGCCGGGGGCAATCTTCTACCTGCTGGTGTTGTCGGTGTTGCTGGCGGGGGTGTTTTACGGGTTGGGCACTCAAAAAAATTGATGTTTTGTTTCAGATCAATCGCGAGCAAGCTCTCGCCTACAACCATCGTCTGCGCTGACGAAGCGGCGCCTGCGTGCCAGACTGGTTGATCGGGACCGCGTTATATTTTTTGCTTCGGAGTCTTCATGTCGTTGTCCAGCGGGCTGATCGCCGTGGTCGCCCTGGCCTATATGGCCGTCATGTTCGCCATCGCCTTCTATGGTGACCGCCGCAGCACGCCGTTGCCGCCGAAACTGCGCGCCTGGGTGTACAGCCTGTCGCTGGCCGTTTACTGCACCAGCTGGACCTTCTTCGGCGCCGTCGGCCAGGCCGCCGAACAGCTCTGGGCATTCCTGCCGATCTACCTGGGCCCGGTGCTGCTGATGGTCTTCGCGCCCTGGGTGCTGCAGAAGATGGTGCTGATCAGCAAACAGCAGAACATCACTTCAATCGCCGACTTCATCGCCGCACGCTACGGCAAGTCGCAAACCCTGGCGGTGGTGGTGGCACTGATTTGCCTGGTCGGTGTGCTGCCGTACATCGCCCTGCAGCTCAAGGGCATCGTGCTGGGCGTCAACCTGCTGATCGGGGCCAACGCCGACGCCACCGGCACCCGCGTGCAGGACACCGCGCTGGTGGTGTCACTGGTGCTGGCACTATTCGCCATCGTGTTCGGCACCCGCAGCCTGGACGTGACCGAACACCACCGGGGAATGGTATTGGCGATTGCCTTCGAATCGCTGATCAAGTTGCTGGCCTTCCTGGCCGTGGGCATTTTCGTCGTATTCAACCTGTATGACGGCTTTGACGACCTGTTCAGCCAGGCTCGCCAGTCGATCCACTTGCAGGACTATTGGCAAGAGACCATCAACTGGCCGTCAATGGTGGTGCAAACCGCTGTGGCGATGATGGCGATCATTTGCCTGCCGCGGCAGTTTCACGTCACCGTGGTGGAGAACATCGAGCCCCAGGACATGCGCCTGGCGCGCTGGGTGTTCCCGATGTACCTGGTGCTGGCCGCGCTGTTCGTGGTGCCGATTGCCCTGGCCGGGCAGATGCTGCTGCCGGGCACGGTGATCTCCGACTCGTTCGTCATCAGCCTGCCACTGGCCGAGGCGCACCCAAGCCTGGCCCTGCTGGCATTCATTGGCGGCGCTTCGGCAGCCACCGGCATGGTCATCGTCGAAGCGGTGGCGCTGTCGACCATGGTGTCCAACGACATGCTGCTGCCCTGGCTGCTGCGGCGCAACAACGCCGAGCGGCCGTTCGAGGCGTTCCGCCACTGGATGCTCTCGGTACGCCGGGTAACCATCGTGGTGATCCTGCTGCTGGCCTACGTCAGCTACCGCCTGCTGGGCTCCACCGCCAGCCTGGCGACCATCGGCCAGATCGCCTTCGCCGCCGTCACCCAGCTCACCCCGGCCATGCTCGGCGCGCTGTACTGGAAGCAGGCCAACCGTCGCGGCGTGTTCGCCGGCCTGGCGGCAGGCATCTTCCTGTGGTTCTACACCTTGGTCCTGCCGATTGCCGCGCACAGCCTGGGCTGGTCACTGCAGCTGTTCCCAGGGCTGGCGTGGCTGCATGGCAACCCGCTGGGCCTGCCGATCAGCCCGCTGACCCAAGGGGTGGTGCTGTCGCTGGCAGGCAACTTCACCCTGTTCGCCTGGGTTTCGGTACTGTCGCGCACACGGGTTTCCGAACACTGGCAGGCCGGCCGCTTCATCGGCCAGCAGACCAGCGCCCGCCCCAGCAGCAAACCACTGCTGGCGGTGCAGATCGACGACCTGCTGACCCTGGCCTCGCGTTTTGTCGGTGAGGAACGCGCCCGGCAGAGCTTCATCCGCTTTGCCTACCGCCAGGGCAAGGGCTTCAACCCCAACCAGAATGCCGACGGCGACTGGATCGAACACACCGAACGCCTGCTGGCCGGGGTGCTCGGGACCTCGTCGACCCGCGCCGTGGTCAAGGCCGCCATTGAAGGCCGCGACATGCAGCTGGAAGACGTGGTACGCATTGCCGACGAAGCCAGCGAGGTGCTGCAGTTCAACCGCGCGCTGCTGCAAGGCGCCATCGAGAACATCAACCAGGGCATCAGCGTGGTCGACCAGAACCTGCACCTGGTGGCCTGGAACCGTCGCTACCTGGAGCTGTTCAACTACCCCGACGGGCTGATCAGCGTGGGCCGGCCGATTGCCGACATCATCCGCTACAACGCCGAGCGCGGCCTGTGCGGCCCGGGCGAAGCGCAGGTGCATGTGGCGCGGCGCCTGCACTGGATGCGCCAAGGCCGCGCGCATTCTTCCGAACGGCTGTTCCCCAATGGCCGGGTGATCGAGCTGATCGGCAACCCGATGCCGGGTGGCGGCTTCGTCATGAGCTTCACCGACATCACCCCGTTCCGGGAGGCCGAGCAGGCCCTGCGCGATGCCAACGAAGGCCTGGAACAACGGGTGGCCGAGCGCACCCACGAACTGTCGCAACTGAACCAGGCGTTGTCCGAAGCCAAGAGCCAGGCCGAGGCGGTGAGCAAGTCCAAGACCCGCTTCCTGGCTGCGGTCAGCCACGACCTGATGCAACCCCTGAACGCCGCCCGGCTGTTCTCCGCCGCCCTGTCGCAGCAGGCGGAGGGCATGAACGAAGAGGCCCAGCAGTTGGTGCAGCACATGGACAGCTCGCTGCGCTCGGCCGAAGAACTGATCAGCGACCTGCTGGACATCTCGCGCCTGGAAAACGGCAAGATCACCCCAGACGCCAAGCCCTTCGCCCTCAACGAACTGTTCGACACGCTGGGTGCCGAGTTCAAGGTGCTGGCGGCCGAGAAAAACCTGGAGTTCCGCCTGCGTGGCAGCCGCCTGCGGGTGGACAGCGACATGAAGCTGTTGCGCCGGGTACTGCAGAACTTCCTCACCAATGCCCTGCGCTACGGCAAGAGCCCGATCCTGCTGGGCGCGCGCCGCCAGGGCGAGCGCCTGTGGCTGGAGGTGTGGGACCGTGGCCCGGGCATCGCCGACGACAAGCTGCAAGTGATCTTCCAGGAGTTCAAACGCCTGGACAGTCACCAGACACGCGCCGAGAAAGGCCTGGGCCTGGGCCTGGCAATTGCCGACGGCCTGTGCCGGGTGCTGGGGCACCCGCTGGAAGTGCGGTCGTGGCCGGGCAAGGGCACGGTGTTCCGCGTCAGCGTGCCGATTGCCCGCCAGGCCGCCCCGGCACCAAGCGCCCCCGCTGAACAACAGGGCGGCCAGCCGCTGGCCGGGCTGCAAGTGCTGTGCGTGGACAACGAAGACAGCATCCTGATTGGCATGAACAGCCTGCTCAGCCGCTGGGGCTGCCAGGTATGGACCGCGCGCAACCAGGCGGAATGCGAAGCCCTGCTGGCCAAGGGCATGCGCCCGCATCTGGCACTGGTCGACTACCACCTGGATGACGGCGAGACCGGCACCGGGCTGATGGGCTGGCTACGTGCGCGCCTGGGCGAACCGGTGCCAGGCGTGGTGATCAGCGCCGACGGCAGCAAGGAAACCATCGCCATGGTGCATGCGGCAGGCCTGGATTACCTGGCCAAACCGGTCAAGCCGGCAGCCTTGCGCGCCATGCTCAATCGCCATCTGAGCCAGGTTCAGTAACTGTGGTGTCCGGCACCTCATCGGACAGCGCCCGTTCCAGCAAGTCTGCCGGCAGGCTCTTGCTGGCGCGGGCGCCCAGCAGCTTCAGCTGTTCGCTGCGGCTGACCAGGTTGCCGCGCCCTTCGCACAGCTTGTTACGGGCAGCGGCATAAGCCTTGTCCACCTGTTGCAGGCGGCTGCCCAGCTCGTCCAGGTCCTGGATGAACAACACGAACTTGTCGTAAAGCCAGCCGGCGCGCTCGGCAATTTCCCGGGCGTTCTGGCCCTGGCGCTCCTGTTTCCACAGGCTGTCGATCACCCGCAAGGTAGCCAGCAAGGTGGTAGGGCTGACGATCACGATATGCCGGTCGAAGGCTTCCTGGAACAGATTCGGCTCAGCCTGCAGGGCTGCCGAGAAGGCCGCTTCGATGGGCACGAACAGCAGCACGAAATCCAGGCTGTGCAGGCCTTCGAGGCGGCTGTAGTCCTTGCTCGACAAGCCTTTGACGTGGCTGCGCAGTGACTGCACGTGCTGTTTGAGCGCGGCCTCGTCGTTGTTGGCGACAAACTGCTGGTACGCCGTAAGGCTGACCTTGGCGTCCACCACCACCTGTTTGTCGCCGGGCAGCATGATCAGCACATCGGGCTGGAAACGCTCGCCGTCAGCGCTCTTGAGGCTGACCTGGGTCTGGTATTCGCGGCCTTTTTCCAGGCCAGCATGTTCCAACACCCGCTCGAGGATCAGTTCGCCCCAGTTGCCCTGGGTTTTCTGGCCTTTGAGGGCCTGGGTCAGGTTGGTGGCTTCGTCGGACAGGCGCAGGTTGAGCTGTTGCAGGCGCTCAAGCTCTTTGCCCAGGGAAAAGCGTTCGCGGGCTTCCTGCTGATAGCTTTCTTCGACGCGTTTTTCGAAGGACTGGATACGCTCCTTGAGCGGGTCGAGCAACTGGCCCAAGTGCTGCTGGCTGGTCTGGGCGAAGCGTTGCTCGCGCTCGTCGAAGATCTTGGTGGCCATGTCGGCGAACTGGGCGCGCAGGGTGTCGCGGGCTTCCTGCAGGTCTTCCAGGCGCTGCTGATGGCTTTCTTGCTGTTCGCGCAGTTCAGCCTCCAGGCGCGCACCCTGAGACTCCAGACGACGCAGCTCGGCTTCACGGTTGGCGCGCTCCAGGCTCCAGGCGTGGGCAGCGTCACGGGCGTTGTCGCGGTCGATCTGCAGCAGTTCAAGTTCACGGCCCTGGGCGGCCAGTTGGGCCTGCTTGACGGTGTTGGCTTCGCTGAGGTCGCTGACTTCGTCGCGGCTGGCCTCAAGCTGCGCCTGCAGGCCGGCCTGGGCCAGCAGGGCTGCGTTGAGGCGCTCTTCGAGCAAGGCCTGCTCGCCTTGCCGCGCGCCCTGCCGGCGCTGCACCTGCATGACCCAAAAAAGACAGGGTAAAGCACCTGCCACCAAGCCCAGCAGAATGCTGGCCAGATCCACTGTCATGCTTACCCCGATCACGCTGATGCAAATTGAGTGCAGCTTATCAGCCTGGGGCTTGTCGGAGCATTACTTCGCCTGGTCCGGATCGTTTTGCTGGCATAGCCGCGCATACTCCAGCTGTGCTCGCCGGTCACCGGCGCGGGCTGCCTGGCGCAGCAGTTCGTGGCCAATACGCCGGTCACGGGCGTTGCCACAATCGCGGCACAGCATCTGCCCCAAGCGGCTCTGTGCCACCACCACGCCCTGACGCGCCGGCTGCTTGAGCAGGCGCCCGGCCAGGTGCTTGACCTGGGGCTTGTCGCCCAGGCGCGGGCTGTCGAGCAGCCACAAGGCCACTTTCAAGGAAAAGCGCTCGGAAGGAGGCGTCGATGCTGCAGCGCTGGCGAGGTGTTTACCGCGAAACTTCATGAGCAACAGGTTTGGCAACTCGAAAGGCGCGCCACTCTACTCTTTTTTTTTCGCTGTGAACTGTCGATTTATGGAGAATTGAAAAAATATTTCAATGATCTTTTCTTGACGTTTTCGAGTGGATGACCGACCGGTCTGTCGGGGCATGTCGATTGTCGGACAGTTCACTGCACTGCTGGCACGCCCGTTCTAGAGCAAGCGCCCGGGACAATCCACAGTTCCTGTGGATAACTCGGTGGACAACCCCCTTGCACACCCCGCAAAGCCCCGTGAATTGGGGCTTTGTGTCAAACTGACGATTTTTTCACCAGCTGAAAATAGTGTTTTTTTTCATTGACTTAACCGCCTAGTCAAGGCATTGGCGAGGCCGTTGCAGCCTGTTGCCGGCCTGTTACAACCCTTGCCCCGAATGTGAACAAGTGCACCATGATCCCTCATATGAGTGCACGAAATGGGCACATCCGCCTGTGTGTGGGCTATTTGCCCCCTCTTCACAGCGGTACAAATACGCGCCATACTGCTCGGCTCACCTGAACAAACGTAGTGCTTGCCAAGCGCCGGTATTTCCGGTAAGGTGCGCCTCGTTAGTACCAAGCTGAAAGTCAATTCGGGCCACAACATCCTTGCAGACCCACTTTCCCAAGAGTGCGCTGCTGAAGCAGGATTGCCCATTCGATGATTCACTCGCCAGCCTCAGGCTGCTCAAGCACGAATCACGTGACAGATTGATCAGGATTCCACCCGACGGCCTAGAACCTTGGCCCCGACGTGCTGCCTGCCTTCCGAAGTACCTACCAGTCAGCCCAAGCGCCCACTTTTGATTGCGCTCTCTCTGGCTGCTTTGTTCCAGTCAGGTTCGTTCGTCCCTTAATAAAGGCGTCACTGGAACGTTTCTATCATGCACGGATCATATCTCCCGTGTTTAAAGCAGGAACCTCCAACAATATGCAAACTCATCATCAGATTCAGGCTGCCATTGGCACGCTCTCCCAGGCCTTCTCGCCGTTGAAGTGCCTTATCGTTGCCCCACGCAAGGGCAGCTTCAGCTTCACCTTGGTAGACGAACACGGCGTCGCCTGCCACACCGAGCGCCTGTACCATGAACAGTACAGCCGCAATGAACCGCTGCAGGCGGTCATCGCCCGGACTCGCCAATCGCTCACCGCGTGAGTGGCGAATACCGGGGCATTCAAGCGCTGAATCATCCCATCGCAAGCCTGCCTGAACGTTCTTGGCGTAATTGCCTACGGGCATATAGCCCGGTACGTCAGGCAGCAATCGATTTAAAAACAGCCCTTTACACCACGATTATCACACTACACTTCAACTCGAGCGGTGCTTGCCGCTTCCGGCGGGCCTGATCATTCACCAGCTGCCAAGCTCCAGCGCCCGTCCGGCCCTTAATTGCTCGAGGGCATCATGGGTATTGCGGCGAATGAATTGTGTCAGTATGTGATCCGACCCACCCTGGTCTACCTGAACCGTCACTGTGCCAGCGCGGAAGCCCTGCTATTGGGCATTGCCGCCAGCCAGTCGGCGCTCGGGTCCGCCTTGCATGACCGACGCGGGCACGGCCTTTACCGCATTGGCGAACACCGTCACCAGGCGCTCTGGGATGATTACCTGGCCCGCGACCCCGACCTGGCCAGCCTTGTGCGCGGCCTGGCCAGCCAGCACGCCTTCCTCGGCGGCCCGCACCTGGAACTCACCGTAAACCTGCGCTATTCCACAGCCATTGCCTGGATGCTCATCGAAGAGCAGGCCACGCCACTGCCTGCCGCTGACGACCTGTTGGCATTGGCGCGGATATGGCGCCAGATTTTCCACCCCCAAGGTCGCTTGCGCGACTTCACTCATGCCTGGCAGACCTGCATAGATCAGAGATTGCCACAGGTATCTTAAGAATCGTCCTACAACATTACCGGAAAAAAGGGAATTTTGGTCGGATTGTCCTACAAAACGGCTCTATCTTCCGCGATTGAGGCTATGGCGCGGTGCGTGATTTGTTGGTAGCTTTTCGCCCCGGAGATCCCAAGGAGTTTTCTAATAATGAAAAAAGTAATGCTCAAAACCTCCCTCGCCGTCGCTGTTGCCGTGGCATCCAGCCAAGTGTTCGCTGCAGGCTTCGCCCTGAACGAACAGAGCATCAGCAGCATGGGGACAGGTTTCGCGGGACGTTCTTCTTCTGCCGAAGATGCCAGCACCGTGTTTGGCAACCCGGCCGGCATGTCTCGCCTCAAACGCGAACAATTCACCGTGGGCGGCGCTGCCGTCATCGCCAAGTCCGACATCTCGGGCCGGGGCAGCAACCTCGGGGGGGAAACCGATGGTGACATGGTGCCTCTCGTTGGCGTCCCCATGGGTTACTACGTCAAGCCGATCGACGACCACTGGAGCGTCGGCTTCGGTGTCTATGTACCGTTCGGCCTGGTAACCGACTACGGCAGCGATGATGCCGCACGCTACTGGGGCAAGAAGAGCCACGTCGAGGTAGTCACCTTCCAGCCAACCGTCAGCTACGCCTTCAATGACAAGGTCTCGATCGGTTTCGGCCCTACCATCAACCGCATCAAGGGTGAACTGGGTTCGAGCCTGATCAACCCGTTCACCCCCGGCCGCAACGATGGCGAAGTGAAAATCAAGGGCGACGATACCGCCGTTGGTTACAACATCGGCATCCTGGTACAGGCTACCGACAGCACCCGCCTCGGTCTGACCTACCACTCGATGGTCGACTACAAGCTCGAGGGCAAGACCCGCGTCAGCACCCCGCTGATCGGGCCGTTCAACGGCAACAAGTTCGACGCCTCGCTGAAGATCAAGACGCCGGAATCGGTCGACTTCTCGGTTACCCACGAACTCGACGACCAGTGGACCCTGTATGCAGGCAGCACCTGGACCCGCTGGAGCCGCCTGAAAGACATCACCGTGCAGAACGATGTCCCGGCGCCATTGGCAGGTTCGGCGTTCCAGACCATCACCGAAGAACAGAACTGGCATGACACCTGGGCCCACGCCATTGGTGCGTCGTACAAGGTCAACAAGGAGTGGGTGCTGCGCACCGGCTTCACCGTCGACCAGTCGCCGACCAACAACCATGACCGTTCACCACGTATCCCGACGGGCGACCGCAAGGTGTTCAGCCTGGGTGCCGGCTGGAGTCCAACCAACGATATGACCATCGACGTGGCCTATTCCTACCTGTGGGAAGAAGACACCAAGGTCAATCAGGTAAGCGCGACCAAAGGCAGCTACCAGGCCAAGTACGAGAACAGCGCTCACGGTATCGGTGCATCCCTCACCTACCGCTTCTGATTCGTACGCACCCCATTAAAAACCGCCCTCGTGGCGGTTTTTTCATGCCTGCACCTGCCAACTGTCCCCCAGGCATTCACGCAGGTAGTCCATGAACACACGCACTTTCGCGGTCATGGCGAAACGGTCGGCCAGGCACAGGTAGATGTCCATTGGTTCGGTCTGGGCGTAGGCCTGGCCACTGTCGCAGTACTCGAACAACGGCACCAGCGCACCGCTGGCCAGGTGCGGTCGCACGATGAACTCGGCGAGGCGGGTGATACCGCCATCGTGCAGCGCCATCTGGGTCAGGGCGTCGATGTCGTCGCTGATCAGTACACTGCCGAACTCCGCTTCAAAAACGCAGCCCATCACGCATGAAACCCCAGCGCAGAAACCGCCCATCCACCGGGTAACGGAACACCAGGCAACGGTGGTCGCGCAATGCCTCAGGCGAACCCGGCACCCCAGCGCTTTGCAAGTACCCGGGCGAGGCACAGCAAATGAACGGGATCCGAGCGATATGCCTGGCCATCAGCTGGTCTTCCAGCTGCGGGGCAATGCGCAGGCTGACGTCGACGTCTTCACGTGCATGGTTGACCCGACGATCAGTCGTTAGCAACTCTATCGAAAGCAGTGGATAGCGGGCACTGAAGGCGGGTATCAGTGGCGCCAGCACGTGGCGGCCAAACGCGGATGTAGAGGCGATGCAAAGCCGCCCTTGGGGTTCACTGTCTGGCGTAGCGATGGCCTGCTCCGCCAGGGCCAGGTCACGTTCGATATGCCTGACACGCTCATAATACTGCGTACCCGCCGGCGTCAGCGCCATGCTGCGGGTGGTACGGCTGAGCAGGCGCACCTGCAGATGGCCCTCCAGGCGTGCCAGGTTCTGGCTGACCGCTGCCGGGCTAAGGCCCAGGGTACGGGCGCCCCCGGCGATGCTGCCGGCCTCGACCACCTTGATGAAGCTGCGGATGGCGTTGAGCAGGTCCATGCGAGAGCTCGTGCATTCATAAGAATCTCTTTATAAAGAACTCAGCGAGGCTGGTCTACAGCTGCGGCTGAGGGGATTGTTAACCTGCGCGTCCACTCACCTTTCAGGAGTTCACATGAGCAACCTGTCCCAGTCGCGCAGCCGACGCAAATTGCACCCGGGCGCTACGCCCTACGTTTTTGCCTTTTTCATGTCGTCAATCATGGCGCTGCTAATGTGCTTCGTGATCACCGCGGCGAATGCCGGGGTTACTGCGCAGTACCTGAGCAATGTGCTAAAGGCCTATCAATTGGCGATGCCAGTGGCGTTCGTTTGCGTGTTGATGGTCAGGCCGGTGGTGGTGCGGTTGGTGGCGATTACGGTGCATGCGAAATGAAATAATCCGATGCCGAGCCACGCCATCGGCGCCGGCTCTTGATCTTGATCTTGATCTTGCTTTTGATCTTCGCGACTTCAGGAGGCCGAACGCAGGCCTTGCGGAGGGAGGTGACGGGCATGGATGCCCGTCAAGCGCTGGGCCCCAGGATGGGGCCTGCAGCGCGGTCCTCCCGGGAGCGAGACCGGAGTGAGGGAACCCCGGAGCGCAGCGTAGGGGCTGGATGATCGGAGCGCAGCGTTTTTTGGTTACTTTTTGTCGCGTTTGACAAAAAGTGACTCGCCGTAAGGGCGAAAAGGTGAGTCAGCGTCGCCATCGCAAATGGCCTTTGCGCGAGCTAAAAACCACCACTGTTTCGCTTTTCGCTTGAAGGCGTGGGCATCAACAATGAGGTCAACATTCATTTTCAAAGGTGGCGCTTAGTCACCTTTCCGCCCTTACGGCGGGTCCCTTTTTGTCGTGGCTGTAGAGACCGGACACATCGCTGACACGTGTACGGAGACATGGTTGACACATTATGGTCCGTAATCAGGTTTATTTACGTCGATGGTTCGCAGCCGCTGATGGCAAAAATAGACATCGAACATGTCCCCGCCATCCCGCCCAGGGCGAATCGCTACAGTATGCCCAACCAGGCCTTTTGCGATGCTGAAATAGCGTTTCTGGAAGTGGAAGCGACTGTGATAAACCTTGGCGAGGATATCGTCCGGCCCATATTCAAACTCCTCAAGCCGATTGGGGTAGGCCCACGGGCTGGTGTGATATCTGGCCATCGGTACTTGGTACCCCAAAGCCTGGTGGGGTCGCTGTAGGTTGTAAATTTCACGCCATCGATCAAACGCCGTTTGGGCTTGTTCCAGGGTCGAGAACTGCCGACCATCGAGTACTTCAGCCTTCAAGGAGCGGTGGAAACGCTCAATCTTGCCATTCGTCTGAGGGTGGTACGGGCGACTAAAACTGATCCTTATTCCCAACTGAATCAACCAGATACTTAGTTCTGTCACCTCTCCAGGGTTGCGCGGCGAACCCCAGGGAGCACCATTATCGACGTTGATTCGTACCGGTAGGCCATAGCGCTGGAAGACCTCGATCATTTTAGCCCTGACCGTCGCTCCTCGCTCGTTATCGCAAGCATGAATGGCCAAGTTGAAGCGGGAGTGATCGTCAAGAATGGTCAGCGGGTGGCACCGGCCTTGCTGCAGGGCGAAGTGGCCTTTGAAGTCCATCTGCCAGAGATCGTTGGGCGCATCGTGTTCAAACCTAAGCCGCGCCTCTCGCGTCTTTTCAGGACTCTGGATCAGTTCATGACGGTGCAACACGTTAGTGACGGTACTGGGGGCAATACCCTTGCTCAGCAGGTTGCTGATGGTGCGTCCGCCCCAGGCCGGATGCTCCTGTCGAAGGGCTACGACTTGGGCTTCCAAGCTAGCCTCGGTCAAGCGAGGGCTGCTAGCCGGCCGCCGAGATCGCTCTTGTAAAGCGGCCGAGCCGCCTTCTTCAAAACGGCGCAGCCATTTGTATCCGGTTTGAGGGCTGATACTGAAGTGTCGGCATAACGCTCGAATATTGGCATCCGGTTGTCGCGCCAGGGATACGAACTCTTCTTTCAGGCTCATGGCGTTTCTCACGTTCCAAGGCATGGTGAAAATCCTGGCAAGTGGGCTACCAGAAAGTGTCAACCATGTCTCCGTACACGTGTCCACCATGTGTCCGGTCTCTACAGTCGTGGCAAAAAGGAACCAAAAACCGTCCGCTCCCATCATCCGGCCCCTACGCTGCGCTCCGGGGTCCCCTCGCTCCGGGCTTGCTCCCGGGAGGACCGCGCTGCAGGCCCCATCCTGGGGCCCAGCGCTTGACGGGCATCCATGCCCGTCACCTCCCTCCGCAAGCCCTGCGCTCGGCCTCCTGAAGTCGCAATCTGCGTCGCCTGAACTTCCGCGCGCTTAGCAGCCAAAGCAAGATCAAGATCAAGATCAAGATCAAGATCAAGATCAAGATCAAGATCCAGAGCTGCCCGATTACTGTTGCGAAGCGATGGCCTTCTCGATGGCTGCGCGGAATTCCGGATCATCCGGTTTGGTGAGGCTGGAGAAGTCACCGATCACCTTGCCCTTGCGATCGACAACATACTTGTAGAAATTCCACTTCGGCGCACTGCTCTGGCTGGCCAACTCAGCAAACAGCGGTATCGCATCCTTGCCCCGCACGGCCTGCGTCTTGGTCATGGTGAAGGTGACGCCATAGTTGGCATAGCAAACGTTGGCAGTCTTCTCGCTGTCGGCATCTTCCTGCTTGAAGTCATTGGACGGCACACCAAGCATTTCCAGGCCTTGGTCGTGATACTCCTTGTACGTCGCCTCAAGCCCCTCGAACTGCGGTGCAAAACCACAATAACTGGCCGTGTTGACCACCACCAAAGCCTTGCCGGAAAAGCGCTGGCACAGGTCGACCTGCCCCTTGCCACGCAACTCCGGCAGGCTGCCCTGCAATAACGCCGGGCAATCGGCAGCCCAGCTCGAAGCGCTGGCAAGCACGGCCAACAACGGCACTGTCAACCAATGAGCACGCATGATTCGTTTCTCCTGCTAGACAACCCTTGAGCTTGCAGGGTAGCGCCTAACAAACACTCATGCCCAGTTGCATCAATGCCATCCCACCCTTGTGCCATCCCCACCACGCCAGCGCCAGCAGCACCAGCGCGCCAAAGGCCAGCAACCCGCGGGCCAGGTAGCGGTTCATGCGGCCTGCGCCTGCAGGCGCGCAACCGGCCGTTCGCGCACGGGCCAGTTAAGGGCAGCGGCCAACAGACTGAGCAGGATGGAAATCTGCCAGACCAGGTCGTAGCTGCCGGTACGGTCATAGACCACCCCGCCCAACCAGCCACCGAGGAAGGCACCCAGCTGGTGGAACAGGAAGACGATACCGCCGAGCATGGACAGGTTACGCACCCCGAACAATGTAGCCACGGTGCCATTGGTCAACGGCACCGTGGACAACCACAGCAGGCCCATGGCGATGCCGAACAGGTAGGCACTGAAGGCACTCACCGGCGCCCAGAGGAACAACACGATCACCACCGCACGCAGCAGGTACAGCCCGGTCAGCAGGCGCGGCTTGGACATGCGACCACCCAGCCAGCCAGCCGTGAACGTACCCACGATATTGAACAGGCCGACCAGCGCCAGCACGGTGGTACCGGTGGTCGCGGCCAGGTGCTGGTCAACCAGGTAGGCCGGCAGATGCACGCCAATGAACACCACCTGGAAACCACACACGAAGAAACCCAGCGCCAGCAACCAGAAGCCGGAATGCGAGCACGCCTCGCGCAGCGCCTGGCCCAAGGTCTGTTCGGCGCCATGGCTGGGCAGCGGGCGGTCACGCAGCAGGCCAACGAAGGGCACGATCAACGCCACCATCAGGCCCAGCACCAGCAACGCTGCGGACCAACCCAGCCACTGGATCAGGCCAAGGGTGCCCGGCAGCATGGCGAACTGGCCAAACGAACCGGCGGCGCTGGCAATGCCCATGGCCATGCTGCGCTTCTCTGCCGGCACCGCACGCCCGACCACGCCGAGGATGACCGAGAACGATGTGCCGGACAGGCCGATGCCGATCAGCAAACCGGCACTGAGCGACAACGACCAGGCAGAATCAGCCATGCCCATGAGGAGCAAGCCGGCGGCGTAAAGAATACCGCCGATGATTACCACCCGCGCCGCCCCCATACGGTCGGCCAAGGCACCGGCGAACGGTTGCGCCAGCCCCCAGATCAGGTTTTGCAAGGCAATGGCAAAGGCGAACACCCCACGACCCCAGCCAAAATCGGCGCTCATCGGCGCCAGAAACAGACCAAAGCCGTGCCGCACACCCAGAGACAGCGCCAGAATCAAAGCCGCCCCTACCAATACCCACCCGCTGGTTCGCCACACCGAAGTCATTGTCGTTATCTCCAGCACATCGCAAGGTTTTTACGGGTATATACCCGCTTAGAGTCGTATCAATTCAAGCCAGTTGGTCCAGCAAACGCACCAGTTCATCCCGTTGCCCTGCGCCCAATCGCTCCACCAGCTCGATCTGGGCTTGTTCCCAGGCCGGATGCGCGTCGCGCAGCAGCTTCGTTCCAGCCTCGGTCAGCAGCACCACGCGGTTGCGCTGGTCGTCGCCATCAGCCAGGGCCACCAGCCCTTCAGCCTCCAGCACCCGCACGTTACGGCCCAGGGTACTGCGCTCCAGGCCCATGGCTTCGGCCAAGGTAGTGATACTGGGGCGATCAAGCCGCTGCAGGTGCCTTAGGAGGGAAAACTGCGCGACATTGACCCCGAAGCCGGCAAGAGCCTCGTCGTAATGCCGGCTCACCCCGCGGGCGGCACGACGCAGATGGGTACAGATGCATTCACTGGTCAGCATGGATACGTGTATATACCCGCATCATGAGTGTTGCAAGAGGGTTCACTGTTGCCGATACGCATCAGTCCGTGTTCAAGCGCCTTCGAATCGGCTCGAACTCAGCCGTGGCCTTGCGCGCCAAAGGGTCTGGCGCCCCTTGCTCGATCGCCTGCCAGTAGCGCCACGGCACCTTTGCCGAACCTAGTTCGTAGTCCATGCCGTCCCAGTTGTCTTCACGGAAGCTATAGAAAGCCCAGTGCAACTGGTTGCGATCCAGAACGGTGAGTACGTCTTCCAGATACTGCGAGCAACCCGGTAGCCTGCGCATGCAGCCAAATTCGCCTACCACCAGCCGCGACCGCGGCAGGCCCATGGCTTCGGCCCATGCCAGCGGCTGGCGCAAATAGCGCTCAACGCGTTGACCATCCCACTGCTGTGTCTGCCCGGCGAAGGGTGTGGGGCCGGGGTAGGGGATGGGGTGTTTACGCGCCATGTTGGGCGCACTGGTAGCGGCATAGGGTTCGTACATGTGCACGCTGTACAGTACTCGCGGGTCTTCCAGGTGGGCAGGCCAGTAGCCGAAGGCGTCTGCGGCGGCATACCAGCCGGCATCGACCATGATCGGAGTGTCGGCGTCCTCCTCGCGAATTGCCGCTATCAGTTGCCGGTACAGCAACGGCAGATCCCGCGCGGTGCCCTGCTCTTTCACATACCACTGCCGCATTTGCCCCAGTTCGTCGTGTTCGGCCAGGCCGCCCTGTTTTTCCGGGGCGGGTTCATTGATCAGGTTGTAGGCGGCAATGGCCGGGTGGCCCTTCAGTTCGCGCGCCATGTCTCGCCAGAAGGTCATAGCCTGGGACCAGTAGCGCTTGTCTTGCCACAGCCGATCATCAAATTGGCCCTGGTTGTTTTGCGACCAGCGCATACCGGGTAGCGAGAGAGGGGCAATGACGACCTTGAGGCCCGCCTGATGAGCACGATCGAGGGTGGCGCGCAGCGTAGCCAGGTCGGCGGCGGGCAGGCCTTCATAGCCATCGGCATTACCGAGGAGGAAATCACGTTCTACCGGTTGCCATTTATCGTACGACAATCGTACCCATGTCGCGCCATAGCCCCTCAGGGCATCGAAGTAGGCTTGATCGGGTGGCAGCCGGTTGAAGCTGTTGCCGCCGTGGCGTGGCGCGTCCCAGAATGCCATGAGATCTGCCGCAGTGGCTGGAAGGCTGGACAGCACCAATAGACTGGCGAGGATCCGGTTTCGCACGGGAGGCCTACCTGGTTGCAGGGGGGAAGACTGAGAATACGATGACAATGGAGTGCAGGATTTATCAAACCGTTGCCAGACGTTACTGCACCCTCGCTACCGGCAACTCCGCTCCTACAGATCCCAGGCCCTGGCCGAGCGATTAAAGGCCCATTGCCAAGCCAAGTATCACTGCCAGTTCCAGCAACTCCAGCAGCGCACCCGCTGTATCCCCGGTAGTCCCACCCAGTCGTCGGCAAATGAGGTGCCGCAGCCAGGCAAACATGGCCAGCGCCAGCACCACCACCCAGCCGCCCAAGACCAGACAGAAAAGTGCACTGGCCAGCAGCACCCACCCAGCTGCACGTCGCGGCAAGTGCTCGGCCAACGCTTGGCCCAAGCCGCCAGGCCGCACATAAGGGGTACAGAGGAACAGGCCCAACATCGCCGCGCGCCCAATCAAGGGAGCCAGCAGCAATTGCGCCCCGATACCCTGCTCCACCAGCACCCACAAGGCGCAGAACTTCAGCAACAGCACCAGCACCAGGGTGACCACGGCAATCGGCCCGCTACGCGGGTCTTTCATTATCTGCAGGGTGCGCTCACGGTCGCCGAAACCACCCAACCAGGCATCAGCGCTGTCGGCCAGGCCATCCAGATGCAAGGCGCCACTGAGCAATACCCACACCGTCAGCAGCAAAGCCGCATGCAACGGCGCTGGCGTACCCTGCAGCAGAAGGCTGGCCAGCCACAGCAGCAGCCCGAACAACACCCCGATCAGCGGATAGAACAGCAGCGAACGCCCCAGCTCACGCGGCTCCGGCATGCCCGGCAGGCTCACGGGCAAGCTGCTGAGGAACTGCAAGGCGATCCAGAACGGCAACATTTCAGTGGCCCTCGGCCAGTTGACCGTCGTCACCCATCACTAGCCGCACCAGCGCCCCATGCCCGACGTCAACCTGCAGCAACTGCGCCTTCGGCAAGCCTCGCGCCCGGGCCAGCAGCAACCGCATCACACCGCCATGGGTAACCAGCAGCACCCGCTTACCTGCATGCTGGCGGCTCAAACGCTCGACAGCGTCCAGCACTCGCTCGGCAAATGCCTGCACCGGTTCGCCATTGGGCGGGGTGTAGGCGTACGGGTCCGCCCAGAAGCGCCCCAGCGCATCGGCCTGGTCTTCCATGATCTGCGCCGCGCTACGGCCTTCCCAGTCACCGAAATGCAGCTCTTGCAAACCTGGTTCACGCTGCACAGGCAAATCAAGCCGCCCACCCAGTTCATCGGCAAAACACGCACAGCGCTGCAGCGGCGAACTGACCAGCACCTGCCACGGGCCGGCTTCGGCCACGGCGCTGCGCATCTGTGCCCAGCCCTTGTCGGTGAGCGCATCGTCCAGGCTGCCACGCAGGCCGCCCTGCTCCGTTTCACCGTGGCGCAACAGGTCGAGGATCATGCCGGGCGGTCCGCCACGGCGGCCTCGGCAAAGGTCGCCATCTGTCCGTGCAGCGCACAGGCCAGGCGCAACAATGGCACGGCCAACGCAGCACCACTGCCCTCGCCCAGGCGCAGGCCCAACGCCAACAGCGGTTCAGCCTGCAATGCATCCAGCAACGCCTTGTGCCCAGGCTCTGCGCCCTGATGGGCAAACAGCAACCACGCCCGGCACTGCGGGTTGAGGCGCACCGCCACCAGGGCGGCAACGCTACAAATGAAGCCGTCCACCAGCACGGCGATGCCCGCCTGCGCGCAGCCGATATAGGCCCCGGCCAAGGCCGCGATCTCGAAACCGCCGACACAACCCAGTGCCTGCAATGGATCTGCGGCCTGCAGGCCATGCAGACTCAGCGCCCGCTCGATGACCTCGGCCTTGTGCCGCACGCCAGCGTTGTCCAGGCCGGTGCCCGGGCCGCTCAGTTCAGCAGGCGGGCAACCTAGCAGGACGCTGGCCAAGGCAGCGGCGGCCGTGGTGTTGCCAATACCCATCTCGCCGCCGATGAACAGCTGCGCGCCCTGTTCGGCGGCACGCAAGGCGCTGTCGCGGCCGGCCTGCAAGGCAGCTTGCAACTGCCCCTCGGTCATCGCTGGCTGACCGGCGAAGTTGGCCGTACCGGCCCCCAGGCGCAGGTGGCGTACACCAGGCAGTTCCAGATGAGGGTCGATGGTGCCCAGATCGACCACCTCAAGACTGGCCTCCAGCTGGCGGGCCAACACGCTGATCGCCGCACCACCGCCGACGAAGTTGCGCAGCATCTGCCCGGTGACCGCCTGCGGATAGGCCGAGATACCCTCTTCGACCACACCGTGGTCACCGGCAAAAATGCTGATGGCAGCCTGGTCCAGGGTTGGCCGTTCACGCCCTTGCAGGCCCGCCAGCTGGATGGCCAGGCCCTCCAGCTGGCCGAGTGAACCGGCAGGTTTGGTCAGCTGTTGCTGACGGGCGCGGGCCTGGTCCATGGCGGCATTGTCGAGGGATTGGCAGGCGTCGCGCCACCAGGCTTGAGTCATAGTGCAGCTCCTTTGAGCATTAAGGGCAGGCCGGCCACGGTCAGCACCACACGCTGGCAGCGTTCGGCCACGGCCTGGTGCAACCAGCCGGCCAGGTCGACATAGCGACGGGTCAGCTCGCCCATGGGCACCACGCCCAGGCCGGTTTCGTTACTGACCAGAATGAGGGTGCCAGGCAGCTGCTCCAGGCAGGCCAGCAGGGCATCACGCTCTTCGGCCAGGCGCTGGTCGTCTTCGAGCATCAGCAGGTTGGTCAACCACAACGTCAGGCAGTCCACCAGCAGGCAGCGCCCTTCGGCCGCTTCGGCGCGCAGTACTGCCGCCAGGGCCAGCGGTTCTTCGATCAGCCCCCAGTCTGCGGGACGGCGCTGGCGATGCAGCGACACTCGTTCGTTCATTTCACCGTCCAGCGGCTGGCTGGTAGCGATGTAGGTCACTGGCAGGCCGCTGGCGCTGGCCAACTGTTCGGCCAGGCGGCTCTTGCCGGAGCGGGCGCCACCGAGGATCAGGCTGCGCATGTCAGGCCACCCCGCACAGTTGGCGCAGGTGAGCGGTGTCCAGGTGCTTTTCCACCAGGTCGGCCAAGCGCTCGATGTCGCGTTCACGCAGGGCTTCGTAATCGATGCTCTGCACATCCTCCAGGCCAGCCCAGCGCAGCAGCGCAGCACACGACTGGCTGCCCTCGAACAGGCCATGCAGATAGGTGGCGAGGATCTGGCCATCGGCACTGACAGCGCCATCACAGCGGCCATCGGCCAACTGCACGGCGGGCTGCTCCAAGGCAGGACCGGTGGTGACGCCAGCGTGAATTTCATAGCCGCCAACCGGTGCTGCTTCAAGGTTCAGCGTGCCGGCAACGTTGCGCAGTTGCTTCTCGGCTTCCAGCACCGTGGCGTAATCGAGCAGGCCCAGCCCCGGGCTTGAACCGGCAGCCCCTTCGAGACCCAGCGGGTCATGCACGTCGCGGCCAAGCATCTGCAGGCCGCCGCAGACCCCGATCAGCTTGCCACCGTAGCGCAGGTGCCGCTCGATGGCCTTGTCCCAACCGCGCTCGCGCAACTGCGCCAGGTCACCGCGCACGCTCTTGGAACCCGGCAGGATGATCAGGTCGGCAGCCGGGATCGGCTGGCCCGGGCCAATGAACTGCAGGTCGACCTGCGGGTGCAGGCGCAACGGGTCGAAGTCGGTGTGGTTACTGATGCGCGGCAATACCGGGACGATCACCTTGAGCACACGCTCGCTTTTGGCGCCTTGGCGCACATCGATGCCGTCTTCGGCTTCCAGGTGCAGGTCGGTGACGTAAGGCAGCACCCCCAGCACTGGCTTGCCGGTGCGTTGCTCCAGCCAGTCCAGCCCCGGCTGCAACAAGGCGATATCACCACGGAAGCGGTTGATGACAAAGCCTTTGACCCGCGCCTGCTCACTGGGCGACAGCAACTCCAGCGTGCCCACCAGGTGGGCGAACACGCCGCCGCGGTTGATGTCGGCGACCAGGATCACCGGGCAGTCCACCGCTTCGGCAAACCCCATGTTGGCGATGTCGCCAGCACGCAGGTTGATCTCCGCCGGCGACCCCGCGCCTTCGACCATGACCACCGGCCAGGCGGCACTCAGGCGCTGGTGCGAAGCCAGCACCGCCTGCATGGCGATGGCTTTGTAGTCGTGGTAAGCCACCGCGTTCATGCTGGTGACCGCACGGCCATGGATGATGACCTGGGCGCCGGTATCGCTGTTGGGTTTGAGCAACACGGGGTTCATGTCGGTGTGGGGTGCCAGCCGGCACGCTTGCGCTTGCACCGCCTGGGCGCGGCCAATTTCGCCGCCGTCGGCAGTCACCGCGCTGTTCAGCGCCATATTCTGTGGCTTGAACGGCACCACGCCAACGCCCTGGCGCAACAGCCAGCGGCACAGGGCAGTTACCAGCGTGCTCTTGCCGGCGTCGGAGGTGGTGCCTTGCACCATGAGGGTGGTCATGCCGATTCCTTTTGGTAGTCCGCCAGGGCCTGGGCCAGGCGCTGTTCGTCCGCCGCACATTCGGGCAGCCCCAGGCGCACGGCCGGTGGGTGTTCGAACAAGCGCACCAGAATGCCGCGGCGGGCGAGAAAGCCATGCAACTGCACGGCGCGCTCACTGCGCACGTACTGGAACAGGTCACAGCCACCGCTGGGCGCAAGGCCGTTACTGGACAGCAATGTAGCCAAGCGCTGGCTGGCGGCAGCGCAACGCTCTATCTGCATGCGCTGGGCAGGCTTGTCGGCCAGGCTGGCCTGGGCCAGCACCCGGGTTGGCCCGTTGACCGTCCACGGGCCAAGCAGCTCTGCCAGGCGCAGCAACAGGCTGCGCTCGGCGGCGACGAAGCCCAGGCGCACCCCGGCCAGGCCAAAGAACTTGCCGAACGAGCGCAGCACGATAAGCCCCGGGCGCTCGGCACAATCGACCACGCCATCCGCCGGGGTGTTGTCCATGAACGCCTCATCGACCAACAGCCAGCCACCACGGGCAGCCAGGCGGGCATGCCAGCCCAGCAGGCGCTCACGCGGCACCCGCCCCCCGGTCGGGTTGTTGGGGTTGACCAGCACCAGTACATCGAGGCTGTCGAGTGTTGCCTCGACCTGCGCCTCATCCAGCTCAACCAGTTGATGCCCCGCCCGTTGCCAGGCGTACGGGTGTTCGGCATAACACGGCGTCAACACCCCTACCCGGCCAGCCGCACGCAGCAGCGGCAACGCCTGGATCGCCGCCTGGGAGCCCGCCACCGGCAGCAACTGGCGGGCGCCGTAATACGCACGGGCAGCCTCTTCCAGGCCGTCCTCGGTCTCTGGCAGGCGGGCCCAGGCATCAGTGGGTATCGCGGGAATCGGGAATGGCCAGGGCGCGATGCCACTGGACAGGTCGAGCCACTGCTCGCGAGGGATACCGTATTGCTGCACCGCGCGCAGCAGGCGGCCACCGTGTTCAAGCATTGACGTAAGCCCCCAGGCAGATCAACAACAGCCACAGCCACACGCCGCGCTGCACCAGGCTCCAGCCACGCTCGATGGCATCGGCGTCAGCCATCGGCCCTTCACCCAGTCGTGGCCGCTGATGCAGTTCGCCGTGGTAAACCGCCGGGCCGCCCAGCTCTACCCCCAGCGCACCAGCACCGGCGGCCATCACAGGCCCGGCGTTGGGGCTGTCCCACAACGGGCCCTGCTTGCGCCAGCAGGCCAGAGCCAGGCGGGTCTTGCCCAGCAGTGCGTAGGTGAGCGCCACAAGCCTTGCGGGAATATAGTTGAGCACGTCATCAACGCGCGCCGCGCACCAGCCGAAGCGCTCGAAGCGCTCGTTGCGATACCCCCACATGGCGTCCAGGGTGTTGCTCAGGCGGTACAACACCACGCCCGGCGCACCGGCCACCACAAACCAGAACAGCGCGGCGAACACCGCGTCACTGCCGTTTTCCAGCACCGACTCGGTGGCGGCCCGGGCCACGGCAGGCTCGTCCAGCTCGCGGGTTTCGCGGCTGACCAGGTAGCCGACGCGGCGTCGCGCTTCTTCCAGGTCGCCCTGGCGCAAGGCGTTGGCCACCGGCAGCACATGTTCACCCAAGCTGCGCAGGCCCAGGGCGCAGTACAGCGCCAGCACATCCACCAGCCAGCCAATATAGGGCAGCCAGGACAGGATCAGCGCCACCAGGGTGAGCGGCACCACTGCCAGAAACCACGCACTCACACCGTGGCTGCGCCAGCCGCGGCCACCTGCATTCAGGCGGCGCTCCAGGTTACCGGCCATATTGCCGAAGGCCACCAGCGGGTGGCGCCGCTGCGGTTCGCCCAGCAAGGCATCCAGGGCCACCCCGGCCATGGTCAGCAAGGCCACGCTCATTGGCGCTCTCCCCATTGGTTTTCGTACAGCATGTCACTCAGGGGCCGTTCATCGGCCCAGTTTTCCAGCACCAGCATGGGTGCCGGGTAAAATTCGGTCACCGGCCCCAGGCACAGCACCGCGACCGGCTTGGCTCCATCAGGCATGCCCAGCAGTGCCGCCAGCGCCAGGGGGTCGAACAGCGATACCCAGCCCATGCCCAGCCCTTCGCCACGGGCCGCCAGCCACAGGTTCTGGATGGCGCAGGCTAGCGAGGCCAGGTCCATCTCCGGCAGGGTGCGACGGCCGAAGATGTGCGGCTCGCGGTTGTCCATCAAGGCCGCTACCAGCAACTCGGCACAGTCGTTGATGCCTTCTACTTTCAGCTTCATGAAGTCATCCGACCGCTCGCCCAATGCTTCGGCGGTGCGCAGCCGCTCCGCCTCCACCAGGGCCTGGATGCGGGTGCGCAAGTCACGCTGGGTAATGCGGATGAACCGCCAGGGCTGCATCAGGCCGACGCTGGGTGCCTGGTGCGCGGCCGCCAGCAGGCGGCCAAGCAGCTCCGGCGCCACCTGGCCACCGGCGAAATGGCGCATGTCACGGCGCTCGCCGATGGCGCGGTAGATCGCGGCGCGTTCGGCGTCGCTGTAAGCGTGTTCGCTCATGGTCGCAACAACGCCGCCGCCGCATCGGGGTTGGAGGGGAAGTAGAAGTGCACGTAGGAGGCCGTCAACCGGCCCAGGCGATACACCGCTTCGTTGCCACGCCCACCGTTGGGGCTGAGGCCACGGGCAATCGGGTCCAGCGCCGTGCTGGTCAGCGAGTGATGATAGGTGTGACCGCGCAGGGTACCTTCCGGCAGCTCCACCGCCTGCAAGGCCAGGGCCGCCAGGCGCTTCTGCATGGTCGCCTCGCCCGGCAGCAGGCCGAGCAGTTCGGCACGCTCACCGGCCACGTCAGTCAGGGCATCGAGCAGGTACAGCATGCCGCCACATTCAGCCAGCAACGGCTTGCCCTGAGCATGATGGGCACGAATTGCCTCGCTCATCGACGCATTGGCGCCCAGGGCGTGGTGATGCAGCTCGGGATAACCACCCGGAAGGTACAGGCTGTCCACCACCGGCAGTTCACGGTCATGCAGCGGCGAGAAGAATTCCAGCCGTGCACCCAGGTTGCGCAGCAGTTCCAGGTTGGCGCCATAGGTGAAGGCGAACGCCTCGTCCCGCGCCACACCAATGCGCACACCAGCCAGCGAGGCAGCACACGCTTGCGGTTCGGGTTCGGCAAAAGTCACCGGCGGTGGCAAGGTTGCGTCGCAGCTGGCGCCGAGCGCCTCGGCTGCGGCGTCCAGGCGGGCATCCAGGTCGTTCAGCTCGCTGGCCTGCACCAGCCCAAGGTGGCGGCTGGGCAGCTCGATGCCGCGCTCGCGGGACAAGCCGCCATACCAGCGCAGCCCTTCGGTCAGGCTGCCTTCGAGCAGTTGCGCGTGGCGCAGGCTGCCCACCCGGTTGGCCAGTACGCCGGCGAACGGCAGGTCGGCCTGGTATCGCGCCAGGCCCAAGGCCAGGGCGCCGAAGGTCTGGGCCATGGCCGTGCCGTCGATCACCGCCAGCACCGGCACGCCGAAGTGGCGCGCCAGGTCGGCGCTGGACGGGGTGCCATCGAACAGCCCCATCACCCCTTCGATCAAGATCAGGTCGGCCTCGCCGGCCGCTTCCCACAGCAAGCGGCGGCTTTCCTCGGCACCGATCATCCATAAATCCAGCTGGTACACCGACGCGCCACTGGCCCGCTCGAGAATCATCGGGTCCAGAAAATCGGGCCCGCACTTGAACACCCGCACCTTGCGCCCGAGGTTGCGGTGCAGGCGGGCCAGGGCAGCAGTGACAGTGGTCTTGCCCTGGCCAGAGGCCGGTGCCGCAATCAACACGGCGGGGCAGTGGCGCGATTGACTCACAGTTCGACGCCCTTCTGCGCGCGGATACCGGCCTGGAAGGCGTGCTTGAGCATACCCATCTCGGTCACGGTATCAGCCAGTTCGATCATCTCCGGCTTTGCAGCGCGGCCAGTGACGATCACGTGCTGCATGGGCGGACGGGCCTGGATGTCGGACAGTACCTGATCCAGGTCGAGGTAGCCGTGCTTGAGGGCGATATTCAGCTCATCCAGCACCACAAATTGCACACTCGGGTCCTGCAGCAACTGGCGCGACACCGCCCAGGCGGCTTCGGCGGCGGCGATGTCACGCTGGCGGTCCTGGGTTTCCCAGGTAAAGCCTTCGCCCATCACGTGGTAGCGTACCTGCTCGGGGAAGCGGCGGAAAAACAGCTCTTCGCCGGTGCTGTTGCGGCCCTTGATGAACTGCACCACACCGCACTGCATGCCATGGCCCAGGGCGCGCGCGAGCATGCCGAAGGCCGAGCTGCTCTTGCCCTTGCCATTGCCGGTCAGCACCAGCAGCAGGCCGCATTCGTTGGGGGAATTGGCGATGCGTTCGTCGATGACCGCCTTCTTGCGCTGCATGCGCGCGAGGTGGCGTTCGTCGCGGTCGGTGGGTTCGCTCATCAAGGGTTCTCCGCAGGCTGGCGCCACGGCAAGGCGTGGCGACAGGTAATAGGCAGGCAGACGAAGAACGCGCAGGGGCCATGGCAGGGCGCCACGGTGCACCGCGCATCACCCTCCGTGATGCCGTTGACAGTTTCAGGCCGGTCTCCGGGCTTGTGAGCGGGCCTTGGCCCTGGCCTGCGCGCCTTCCCGGATGCTGGCATCCAGTGGCCCTGCGCGGCCTTCTACTCACCTACCGTTGCGGGGGCAGCGCCGGAATCGCGCCATGCTGGCGCCCACCGGCTTCCCAGTTTCACCCTGCCCAGTTGGGGCTGGCAGGGCACCTGAAACACGCGCGAAGGTTAGAGGGTTGCACCCTGAGCGTCAATCGAAGCGGGTGTTGCCGCGACGTATGCGCTTGATCTTGCTCCGGCTTTTGATCTGGCTCTTGATCTGGCTCTTGATCTTGCTTTTGATCTTCGCGACTTCAGGAGGCCGAACGCAGGCCTTGCGAAGGGAGGTGACGGGCATGGATGCCCGTCAAGCGCTGGGCCCCAGGATGGGGCCTGCAGCGCGGTCCTCCCGGGAGCGAGGCCGGAGTGAGGGAACCCCGGAGCGCAGCGCAGGGGCCGGATGATCGGAGCGCAGCGTTTTTTGGTTACTTTTTGTCGCGTTCCCCCCGTGTCAGCCTACCTGTCGCCTCTACTGATTGACTCAATTATTCAAGGGGGCGAAGGTGCACAGTAATGAAAGAGCATTATGACAATGAGTTCAGAGACTGGGCTGTCCAGCAAATGATGCCGCCTCTGAACCGTTCTGTGGCGGAGCTTGCCGTTGCAATCGGCGTTACTCCGCAGTCGCTGCGAAACTGGAGACAAATGGCTAGAGATAAAGGGTTGATCGTCCCTGGTAACAACAAGACCAGCGATCAATGGTCCAGCGCCGACAAATTCAATGCTGTCATGGAGACAGCTCCCTTGAGTGAGATTGAGCTCTCACAGTATTGCCGTATGAAAGGGATATTCCCTGAGCAGATCCAGCAGTGGCGTTTGGCTTGCCAGAACGCCAACGAGGTAGCTGAGCCCCAACCTTGCGCCAAGAAAACTGCCGAACAACGACGCATCAAGGAACTAGAACGTCAGTTGTCGAAGTCAGATGCTGGTCGCAAAGAGGCGGAGGCTTTACTGGAACTGCGAAAAAAAGCCAATGCGATCTGGGGCAAGGACAAGGAAGACTGATCAGTCCCTCAGATCGCATGCAGGCGTTAGGTTTAATAGCCGAAGCTGTGGAAGCGGGGGCAAGAAGATCCCATGCGTGCCGCGAGCTAGGGCTGTGCCTTCGAACGATCCAGCGCTGGCGCCATAGCAACGGTGATAGGCGTCAGACAGTTCAACGCAAGGCACCACCGAACAAGCTAAGTGTGGCGGAGCGACAGGCAGTATTAGCCGCTGCAAATCAGCCAGGTTATGCAAGTCTGACGCCGCATCAGATCGTGCCAAAGTTAGCGGATGAAGGCATTTACCTAGCATCGGAGTCGACTTTCTATCGAGTGCTCAAAGAGGCGAATCAAAATGTGCGCCGAGGCCGGGCTAAAGCACCGAAACGCCGAATCTTGACTACGCATCGAGCGGATGGCCCGAACCAGGTGTGGTGCTGGGACATCACATGGTTGCCGACCACGATCAAGGGGCGTTTCTACTACTGGTACATGGTCAAAGACATCTACAGCCGCAAGCTTGTAGTTAACGAAGTCCATGAATCCGAATGTGCTGAGAACGCCTGCGTGCTGCTTGAGAAGGGGTGTTTGCGTGAGCGAACAGCGGGTCGTCCTTTGGTGCTGCACTCTGACAACGGCCTCGTGATGAGGGGCTCACTGTTACGCGAACAAATGATTTCGCTGGGTGTTAAGCCTTCGTTCAGTCGTCCGCGGGTGAGCAATGATAATGCTTATGCGGAAACACTCTTCCGCACTGCGAAGTACTGCCCACTGTGGCCCGACCATCCGTTCGACAGCCTTACGGAAGCGAGACTCTGCGTACAGAGATTTGTCGAGTGGTACAACGAAGAGCACCGGCACAGTGCCCTGCGATACATCACGCCCAACGAGCGTCACGAAGGCAGAGCGACCGCGTTGCTAGAGGCGCGAGCGGCATTGTATTCGTCTGCCAAAGCAGCTAATCCAACACGCTGGAGCGGTGAGACGCGAAATTGGCGACTTGCAGATGCTGTTTACTTGAATCCGGAGCGCTCTGAAGCTGGCGTTGCCATAGCTAGCTGACGTTAAGGCGACAGGTACATTGACACGCACCGCGTTTGACAAAAAGTGACTCGCCGTAAGGGCGAAAAGGTGAGTCAGCGTCGCCATCGCAAATGGCCTTTGCGCGAGCTAAAAACCACCACTGTTTCGCTTTTCGCTTGAAGGCGTGGGCATCAACAATGAGGTCAACATTCATTTTCAAAGGTGGCGCTTAGTCACCTTTCCGCCCTTACGGCGGGTCCCTTTTTGTCGTGGCAAAAAGGAACCAAAAACCGTCCGCTCCCATCATCCGGCCCCTGCGCTGCGCTCCGGGGTCCCCTCGCTCCGGGCTTGCTCCCGGGAGGACCGCGCTGCAGGCCCCATCCTGGGGCCCAGCGCTTGACGGGCATCCATGCCCGTCACCTCCCTTCGCAAGCCCTGCGCTCGCCCTCCTGAAGTCGCAATCTGCGTCGCTTGAACTACCGCGCGCTTAGAAGCAAAAGCCGAAGCAAGAGCAAGAGCAAGAGCAATAGCCAGAGCAAACGGTGGGGAACCTGGCGAACACGGCCGGCCTCTCAATTCAACAGGCTTCTTGAGAGGACGCCGCACATGAAATGCCTGATGCCTTGGTTAATCGCAGCCAGCTTGGCAGGCTGCGGCGAAACAGCCCTGTTGAGCGTAAACGAGGGCAGCGGGCCAACCCCTAGCCTCCCCGCCCCCGTCAAAACACTGATCCCCACCGTAAAAATCGCCCCCGCCGTCGGCTGGCCAAAAGGCAGCAAGCCGACCGCAGCTGCAGGCACGCAAGTCGAAGCCTTCGCCAGCGGCCTCGACCACCCGCGCTGGCTCTACTTGCTGCCCAACGGCGATGTGCTGGTGGCAGAGACCAACGCGCCACCCAAGCCCGAAGATGGCAAGGGCATCCGCGGCTGGGCCATGGGCAAGGCGATGAAACGCGCCGGCGCGACCGTACCCAGCGCCAACCGCATCACCCTGCTGCGCGATGCCGACCACGATGGCGTGGCAGAAATCCGCAGCCCTTTCATCGAAGGGCTCAACTCACCGTTCGGCATGACGCTGGTGGGCAAGGACTTGTACGTGGCCGACACCGACAGGCTGCTGCGCTTTCACTATGAACCGGGCGCCATGAAGGTGACCGACAAGGGCCACCCGGTGACCGAGTTGCCGGGCGGGCCGCTGAACCATCACTGGACCAAGAACGTGATCGCAAGCCCCGACGGCAAGAAGCTCTACGTCACGGTTGGCTCGAACAGCAACGTCGGGGAAAACGGCATGGAAAAAGAGCAAGGCCGCGCCGCGATCTGGGAAGTGGACCGGGCAAGCGGCAAGCACCGGCTGTTCGCCACCGGCCTGCGCAACCCCAACGGACTGGCCTGGGAGCCGCACAGCAACGCCTTGTGGACAGCAGTCAACGAACGTGACGAAATCGGCAGCGACCTGGTGCCGGACTACATCACCTCAGTGACAGACGGCGGCTTTTATGGCTGGCCATACAGTTACTACGGGCAGCACGTAGACCAACGGGTGCAACCGCAGGCCCCGCAGAAGGTCGCCCAGGCGCTAGCGCCCGACTACGCGGTGGGCCCGCATACCGCATCCCTGGGGCTGGCATTTGTCCAACCTGGCATGCTGCCGCCGCCTTTCGAACAGGGAGCTTTGGTCGGCCAGCACGGGTCGTGGAACCGTAAACCCCACAGTGGCTACAAAGTGTTGTTCGTACCCTTCAACCGTGCAGGCAAACCTGCAGGCCACCCCATCGACCTGCTCACCGGGTTTCTCGACAGCGATGGCAAGGCGATGGGGCGACCGGTGGGAGTGATCAACGACGGGAAAGGCGGGATATTGGTGGCCGACGATGTGGGCAATGTCATCTGGCGGGTGAGCAAAGCACCTTGAACCCGACGGCCTGTACCGGCCCCGCTGAACGGGGCCGCTGCTTCAGGCATTGAGAATCAGGGGTTCTGTGCCAGATGGCCTTGCGGAATCACACGCTTGGCTTGCAGATAGGCCTTGGCCCAGTAGCTGTTGGACAGGTAGTCCAATCGTACCGTGCCGCCCGTTGAGGGCGCATGCACGAAACGCCCTTCCCCTACATAAATGCCTGCATGGCTGACCTGCGAGCCGCCACTGGTGGCGAAGAACACCAGATCACCGGATTGCAGCGCCTTGGCATCCACCGTCGGTGCACGCATGACGATCATCTCCCGCGTGGAACGCGGCAAGCTGATGCCGGCTGCATCACGGTAGACATATTTGATCAAACCACTGCAATCGAAGCCGGAGTCCGGGGTGTTGCCGCCCCAGCGATAAGGCGTACCCACCAGGCCAATGGCGCGGATTAGCACGTCATCGGCAATCGGCGAAGGGCTCGGTTGGCTATAGCTAACCTGCGGCTGAACCACAGGGGCCGGCGCAGGCGCACGGCTGGAGCAGGCAGCAAGCAATGTCGCCAAGGAGAGAAATGCGAAGCGCGCCATCTTTATCATGGCCAGAACATCCTGTCTGAGACCGCTGCGCAGCAGCCGAAAAGAGTTGAGAATTTAGATTAGACGCTTTCTATAAATGCGCACGGCGGCGAGCTTTTTTCAAAGCATCGCCGCCGCGGCAGGATATATCATTTCGCCATCAGTTGCGCGCGATGTTGGTCGGCGCCATGGCCAAGGCACGCTTGGCTTCGATGAAGGTCTTGCTCCAGTAGCGGTCACCGAGGCTGTCGATGCGCACGCCACCGCTGCGGCGGCTGCTGGAGTGGATGAACTGGTTGTCACCCAGGTAGATGCCGGCATGGCTGACGCGGCCGCGGCCATTGGTGCTGAAGAACAGCAAGTCACCTGGCTTGAGCTTGTTGCGTGCCACTTTCGGGGCATCGACGTTGATCATTTCACGCGTGGAGCGCGGCAGGGTCATGCCCGCCTCTTCGCGGAACAGGTAGCCGATGAAACCACTGCAATCGAAACCAGACTTCTCCGAGGTACCACCGAAGCGGTAGCGGGTGCCGATCAACGACATACCGCGCTCGAGAATGCTGTCCGCCAGCACTGGCAGCTGGTAAGGCTTGCTGTTGCTGGAGAAAGCCTCCAGATCATCTTCAGTGGCCAGCTCTTCCGGTTCGCCGAATACCGACGAGGACGAGGCCTTGGCCTTGATCACCGATTGTGCGGCGACCGGGGTGTGATCCTGAACCTGAGAAGCTGGGCCTTGGGCCGCGCAGCCAAACAGCAGGGTCACGAGTGCGAGTGGCACGAGGGGTGCGAAGCGCTTTAGCATGGGCACGACCGTGTCTGTAATCCTTTAGAGGGGGAAACTATGCCCTCTATCATGGCCATTTGCAAATTTTATCGAAAAAGATGTGACTTTTCTGTTTTGCCGCTCTGGCCCAGCGTTTTCAGGGGGTTACCAGCCGAGGGTTTCCTTGAGGAAAGGGATGGTGAGCTTGCGTTGTGCCTGGAGCGAGGCCTGGTCGAGGCGTTCGAGCAGGTCGAACAGCGCGCTCATGCTGCGCGCACCGCGGGTGAGGATGAAGTGGCCGACTTCGTCGGTAAGGTGCAGGCCGCGGCGCGAAGCACGCAATTGCAGGGCGCGCAGCTTGTCTTCGTCGGACAGGCCACGCATCTGGAACACCAGGGCCAGGGTCAGGCGCGACTTCAGGTCGGGGAGCTTGATCGGCAGCTCCCGTGGCGATGCCGAGGCGGCCAGCAGCAGGCGCCGGCCGCTGTCGCGCAGGCGGTTGAACAGGTGGAACATGGCCTCTTCCCAGTCTGCCTTGCCTGCAATCACATGCAGGTCGTCGATGCAGACCAGTTCGTACTGGGCCAGGTAGTCGAGCACCTCTACGCCACGGTCGAGCAATTGCGCCAACGGCAGGTAGACGGCGGGCTCACCACGTTGCTGGAAACGATGGGTGGCGGCCTGCAGCAGGTGGCTACGGCCAACACCCTGCTTGCCCCACAGGTAGATAAGGCTCTCGGTCCAGCCGGCGTCGGCTTCGCATAGCCGCTCGACGTAACCCAATGCCGCAGCATTGGCGCCCGGATAGTAGTTGATGAAGGTGGCGTCATCGCGCAGGCGCACACCCAGGGGCAACTGGATCGGTGGTTTCATGCTCGCGGGCGGTCAGCAGGACCGCAGGGGGCCTTTGGTGAACAATCTGCAAAGTCTATACCCGCAACGCGAGGCGCACAATCACGGCAATAGATAGCGCAAGCAAAATCAACAAGTTGCGCTGTCTTGCGGCTGAAATCGGTGCCTGTGGGAGCGGGCGTGCCCGCTCCCACAGGTTTAACATAAGCCTGTACGTTACAGCTCCGGGTCAATATCCCCGGCATACATGTCCGATTCTTTGTACAAGTCATGCATATGCCGCAGCAGCACCATGATCACCGCCGCCACCGGCAGGGCCAGGAGCACCCCGGTAAAGCCGAACAGCTCACCACCGGCGAGGATGGCAAAGATCACCGCAACCGGGTGCAGACCGATGCGATCGCCCACCAGCAGCGGGGTCAGCACCATGCCTTCCAGCGCCTGCCCGACCATGAATACCGCGACGATGCCCAGCATCGGGTACAGGTCGCCGCCAAACTGGAACAGGCCAGCCACCAGCGCGGCACCAATGCCAATGATGAAGCCCATGTACGGCACGATGGCCGCAAGGCCAGCGAGCATGCCGATCAGCAGGCCCAGTTCGAGCCCCACCAGCATGAGCCCGGCCGAATAGATGATACCCAAGGCCACCATCACCATGAGCTGCCCGCGCACGAATGCCCCGAGTACCTCATGGCATTCGCCAGCCAGGTTCATCACCTGCGGCTCACGCTGGCGCGGCAGCAGGCCGCGCAGCTTGGCCATCATCAGGTCCCAATCGCGCAGCAGATAGAAGCCCACCACAGGAATCAGCACCATGTTCGCCAACCAGGCCATCAACGCCAGGCTCGAGGCGGTGGCATGGGACAACAGCATGCCCACGATATCGGTGGTCTGCCCCATGTGCGAGCCGATGGCGGCTTTGATCTTGTCGAACTTCCAGAAGCCATCGGCCAGGCCCAGACGACCCTGCACCCATGGCAGCGCCACCTGTTCGAGCCAGTCGAGCATCTGCGGCGCCAGCTCGTACAGGCGCACCAGCTGCTTGGCCAGCATCGGCACCAGCACCAGCAGCAAGGCCATCAGTAACAAGGTGAACAGGCCGAACACCACCACCACGCCCCAGGTGCGCGACAGCCCCAGGCGCTCCAGGCGGTCAACCAGCGGGTCGGCCAGGTAGGCCAGCAGGATGCCGACCAGAAACGGTGTAAGAATATTGTGCAAGCTATAAAGCAGCACAGCGATCAGCAGGGCTGCACCCAGCCAGATCCATCGACGGACATCGATCAAGGTATGCTCCCTTTACCAGCGAAAATGCAGGCCGTCGAACGGCTTGGGCGCAGCCGAGGCCGGCGCGGGTTGCTCACCCGTTGCACTCGCGACCGGGGCTGGCGTGACGGGCGCTGCGGGCGCTTGCTCGACGGGTAGTTCCTGCAACTTGGCCAGGCCAAGCTGGGCACGCAATTGCTCGCGGTTGCCGGTCACGCCATAGGTCAGGGTGGTGCCTTCAACCATCTTCAGGCGCGGGCCGTAAGGCTCAAGTACGCGGCCAAGCTCGGCATAGCGCTGCAGGGTCATCCCCTGTACTTGCACCTGCATCTGGCTACTGGCGCCCGGGCGGGCGACATAACGCGGCGCCAGGCGGCTGCTTACCGCCAGCATCACCGCATCGGCCAAGGCTGCCGGGTCGGCCCCTTCGGCAGTACCTTGCTCACGCTGGTCGCCCAGCCACAGCTGCCACTTGCCCTGCCACTTGCCATCGGCTTCCTGGGCATGTACCGCCAGCAAGGCGTCGGCGCCATAGCGCTCGGAGGCCTCACGCAACGGTGCCGGGTCGCTGCCTTCGATCTGCTTGGCATTGGCCACCAGTTGCTCCTGCAGGTCGGCCAGCGGCAGGCGCAGCGGCAGGCCACGGTGCTGGGCGGCACGACGCAGAGGCTGGGCGCTGGCCTGGCCGTCACCGACCAGGCTGCTGCCGTCGACACTGTCATTCAGCCACCAGCCGAGAATCGAAGGCCGATTGCTGCCCCACAGCGCGAGGCCGGCCTTGCGCAGGGCACGCTCGGTACTGCCGGGGTCGAACTCCACCAGCACCGACTCGGGCGGGCCGGCTTCGCTGCCAACCTGGTTGATGATTTGCTGCGGGTCCTTGCGCAGCTCGGCCAGCGCCGGGCTCTGCGCGGCCTTGGCGTCGCCGGTGAGGCGCAGCACCAGCGTGTCGAGGGCTTTGGCGGTAGCTGCGGTACGGGCTTCAGGGCCCTGCCCGGTGACCGGCTCGCGTACCTGATAAAGGCCGGAGACGTTTTCAGCCTGAGCGGTGGCCGCTATCAGGGCCAGGCAACCGGCTGCCAGAATATTGAAAAAACGCATGGAGGATTCCTGTCCAGTCGAGCACGAAGCTCGCTACTTGCAGCTTATACACATGCAACCACATCAACCACCCTCGGCCCTTTTTCAACAATTTACCGCCCTGCCCGTCGGCCTGAGGATGGCCGCTGCCCGGCAACCCTGATAAAATCGCGCGCCTTCACAGACCACTGATGTTTCAGGCAGCCGCCGCTTACCCGTCGGTCTTGGCCGTCATGGTCGTTTTTAAGAATCCCTCCCTCCTAAAGGCCTGGATCAATGAGCAAGCAACCCTCCCTGAGCTACAAGGACGCCGGTGTAGACATCGACGCCGGCGAAGCACTGGTCGAACGCATCAAGGGCGTGGCAAAGCGCACTGCACGCCCTGAAGTCATGGGTGGCCTGGGCGGCTTCGGCGCCCTCTGCGAGATCCCGGCCGGCTACAAGCAGCCAGTGCTGGTCTCCGGCACCGACGGCGTTGGCACCAAGCTGCGCCTGGCGCTGAACCTGAACAAGCACGACAGCATCGGCCAGGACCTGGTCGCCATGTGCGTCAACGACCTGGTGGTGTGCGGCGCCGAGCCGCTGTTCTTCCTCGACTACTACGCCACCGGCAAACTGAACGTTGACGTAGCTGCCACCGTCGTCACCGGCATTGGCGCCGGTTGCGAACTGGCCGGTTGCTCGCTGGTTGGTGGTGAAACCGCCGAAATGCCTGGCATGTACGAAGGCGAAGACTACGACCTGGCCGGCTTCTGCGTCGGCGTGGTGGAAAAGGCCGAAATCATCGACGGCTCCAAGGTTGCCACTGGCGACGCGCTGATCGCCCTGCCGTCCTCGGGCCCGCACTCCAACGGCTACTCGCTGATCCGCAAGATCCTCGAAGTGTCCGCCACCGACATCGAGAACACCCAGCTGGACGGCCAGCCGCTGACCGACCTGCTGATGGCGCCTACCCGCATCTACGTCAAGCCGCTGTTGCAGCTGATCAAGAACACCGGTGCCGTGAAGGCCATGGCCCACATCACCGGTGGCGGCCTGCTGGACAACATCCCGCGCGTACTGCCGAAAAACGCCCAGGCCGTGGTTGACGTCGCCAGCTGGCAGCGCCCGGTGGTATTCGACTTCCTGCAGGAAAAAGGCAACGTCGACGAGCATGAAATGCACCGCGTGCTGAACTGCGGCGTCGGCATGGTCATCTGCGTAGCCCAGGATCAGGTCGAAGCTGCCCTGAACGAACTGCGCGCCGCCGGTGAGCAGCCATGGGTCATCGGCCACATCGCCGAAGCCGCCGAAGGCGCCGCCCAGGTCGAGCTGCAAAACCTCAAGGCACACTGATGCCGAGCAAGACCTGCAATGTAGTGGTGTTGCTGTCGGGTTCCGGCAGCAACCTGCAAGCCCTGATCGACAGCTGCCAAGGCCAGGACAGCCCGGTGCGCATCCGTGCGGTGGTTTCCAACCGCGCCGATGCCTACGGCCTGCAACGTGCGGCGGCGGCCGGCATCGACACCGTCGTGCTCGACCACACCCAGTTCGACGGCCGTGAAGCCTTCGATGCCGCACTGGTTGCGCGCATCGACGGTTATGCCCCGGACCTGGTGGTGCTGGCCGGTTTCATGCGTATCCTCAGTGGCGGCTTCGTACGCCACTATCAGGGCCGCCTGCTCAACATCCACCCGTCGCTGCTGCCCAGATACAAGGGCCTGCATACCCATCGCCGGGCGCTGGAGGCAGGCGACGCCGAGCATGGCTGCAGCGTACACTTCGTGACTGAGGAACTCGATGGCGGCCCACTGGTCGTACAGGCTGTAGTACCGGTGGCGTCTGACGACACCGTCGAAAGCCTGGCCCAGCGGGTACACCACCAGGAACACCTGATCTACCCGCTGGCGGTGCGCTGGTTCGCTGAAGGGCGCTTGCGCCTTGGCGAACAGGGTGCATTACTGGATGGCCAGCCGCTGGCGGCCAGCGGTCACTTGATTCGATCCTAGGAGAATTTATGCGTCGCGCCCTGCTCTTGGCTCTCGCCGTGCTTGCCCTGCCCCTCCAGGCAGCTGATCTCAAGCCTTTCTCGGCCAGCTACACCGCCGACTGGAAGCAGCTGCCCATGAGTGGCACCGCCGAGCGCAGCCTGGTCAAGAATGCCAACGGTACCTGGGACCTTAACTTCAAGGCTTCCATGATGATCGCCAGCCTGACCGAGCAAAGCACCCTGCGCCTGGAAAACGATACCCTGCTGCCGCAGAAGTACCACTTCGAGCGCGGCGGCCTGGGCAAAGCCAAGAAGGTCGATTTGAACTTCGACTGGACCGGCAAGAAGGTCACCGGCAGCGACCGTGGCGATGCAGTCAGCCTGCCGCTGAACCGCGGCGTGCTGGACAAGTCGTCCTACCAGCTGGCCCTGCAGCATGATGTAGCCGCCGGCAAGAAAAGCATGACCTACCAGGTCGTTGACGGTGACGAGATCGACACCTACGACTTCCGCGTGCTGGGCACTGAAAAGGTCGCCACCAAGACCGGCCAGGTTGATGCAGTGAAGGTCGAGCGTGTGCGCGACCCGAGCCAGAGCAAGCGCATCACCGAGCTGTGGTTCGCCAAGAACTGGGACTACCTGCTGGTGCAACTGCGCCAGGTCGAGACGGATGGCAAGGAGTACGTGATCGTGCTGCAGGATGGCACGGTCGATGGCAAGCCGGTGAAAGGCAACTGATCCAGCACCGCCTGCTGCCCCCGAAGCCCCGCCCAGTGCGGGGCTTTTTCATGCTCTCCAGGGCCGCTCTGCGGCCTTATCGCGACGCAAGGCCGCTCCTACGAAAAGCCAGGCCCGGAAGCCGTACATGAAACTTGTTTCATGGCTGTTTTATTTACTTAGCCTGCTAACAAACTCTATAAAGAGGGTGTGCGACACACTGTCGCAGCCAACTGAAGAAGTGGAGTTTACCGATGACAGTCCAAGTAACCGAACGCGACGAATCGAAAATGTCCCACGAAGGCCTGGCCGCTGGCGTGCGGATCTGGGATGTGCACCAACAAGGCCAACTGGTGGGCATGTTCCACAATGAACACGAAGCGCACCAGTACCGCGTAGAGCTGGAAGTCCTGGAAGGCCAGCGCACCTCGCAGTGAGCACTCTTCAAATGAAAAACCCCGCCAAAGCGGGGTTTTTCGTGTTTACCACATCAGGTCGTCCGGGATCTTGTAGGCCGCATACGGGTCGTCCTCGTCCGCTTCCTCGACATGGGTGTTGAGCAGCAGGATACGGCTGGGGTCGCGCTCCTGGATCTTCACCGCCGCCTCACGGGGAATGACCTCGTAGCCGCCGGCATGGGCCACCACCGCCAGTGCGCCGTTACTCAACCGGGTCCGCATCAGGGCGTTGACGGCAATGCGCTTGACCTTCTTGTCATCGACGAAGTTGTAGTAATCCTCGGTGTTCAGCTTGGGCAGGCGCGTGGCTTCGATCAACTGCTTGACCTGTGCGGCACGGGCTTTCTGCTCAGCCTTTTCCTGCTGCTGGCGGTTCAGTTCCTGGTCGCGCTTGACCTTTTCGGCCATGGCTTCCTTGGCGATGCGCTGTTGGCTGTCGTCGACTTCGACCTGGCCTTTGTGCTCCATGCGCTTCTGTTTCTTTTCAGCTTTGTTGGTCTGCGAGACCTGTTTCTGGTTGACCAGACCGGCTTTGAGCAATTGGTCGCGAAGGGAAAGGCTCATGAATGTTCACTCACTTATGCAACAGCTCAGCCGCAGCTGGGCAGGTTCTTTTCCTGACGTTTGGCTTCACCCCAAAGGGCGTCCAGTTCGTCAAGGTTACAATCTTCAATGGAGCGGCCACTGTCGCGCAATGCCTGCTCGATAAAACGGAAACGTCGCTCGAACTTGCGGTTGGCGCGGCGCAGGGCATTTTCAGGGTCTTGCTTAAGATGGCGAGCCAGGTTGACGACGGCAAACAGCAAGTCGCCGACCTCATCCTCGAGCGCATCGGCATCACCGTCGGCCATGGCCTGCAGTACTTCATCCAGCTCTTCGCGCACCTTGTCCAGCACCGGCAATGCTTCCGGCCAGTCGAAACCGACCGTGGCCGCACGTTTCTGCAGTTTGGCTGCCCGTGACAGGGCCGGCAAGGCCGACGGTACGTCGTCGAGCAGCGACAATTGTTCGGGCGTGCTTTTCTCGGCACGTTCCTGCGCCTTGATCTCTTCCCACCGTGACTTGACCTGGGCCTCGTTCAGGCTGGGGGTGTCCAGCGGCGCATAGAGCTCGCCAGTGGGGAATACATGCGGATGGCGGCGAATCAGCTTGCGGGTGATGCTGTCCACCACGCCATCGAACTCGAAACGCCCCTCTTCCCGGGCCAGCTGGCTGTAATAGACCACCTGGAACAGCAAGTCGCCCAGCTCACCCTGCAGGTGCTCGAAGTCGCCGCGCTCGATGGTGTCGGCGACCTCGTAGGCTTCCTCGATGGTGTGGGCAACGATACTCGCGTAGTTCTGCTTCAGGTCCCACGGGCAGCCGTACTGCGGGTCGCGCAGACGGGCCATGAGGTGCAGCAGGTCTTGGAGGGTGTAGGTCATCTAGGCAGGTCCTTCGGCGGTGGCTTCTTCGCGGGCTTGCCCGCTCCCACAGGATGGCTACAGGACCGAGCACCTGTAACGTACCTGTGGGAGCGGGTTTACCCGCGAAGCAGGCGCCCCGGTCTCAAGGGGTTCTATTACGCCGCGTCTCGATGATGTTCGGCAACTGCGAAATTCGTCCCAGCAGGCGCCCCAGCGCGTCCAGGCCCGGAATCTCGATGGTCAGCGACATCAGCGCCGTGTTGTCTTCCTTGTTCGAGCGGGTGTTCACCGCCAGCACGTTGATCTTCTCGTTCAGCAGCACCTGCGACACATCGCGCAGCAGCCCTGGGCGGTCGTAGGCGCGGATGACGATGTCGACCGGGTAGGTCTGCACCGGGATCGGCCCCCAGCTCACCTGGATCATGCGCTCCGGCTCCTTGCCCGCCAGTTGCAGCACCGAGGCGCAGTCCTGGCGGTGGATGCTCACGCCTCGGCCCTGGGTGATGTAACCGACAATGGCATCGCCCGGCAGTGGCTGGCAGCACCCGGCCATCTGCGTCAGCAGGTTGCCGACCCCCTGAATCTGGATGTCACCACGCTTGCCGGTACGCGGCCCGGTAGGTTTGCGTGGCACCAGCTCGATCTGCTCGATACGCTCGGGCTCCAGCAACTGCTGAGCGGCGTTGACCAGGTGGGCCAGGCGCAGGTCGCCCGCGCCGAGCGAGGCGAACATGTCCTCGGCGGTCTTGACGTTGGTCTTCTCGGCCAGCCGTTCGAAGTCCACCTGCGGCAAGCCCAGGCGGCTGAGCTCGCGCTCGAGCAAGGTCTTGCCGGCGGCGACGTTCTGGTCACGCGCCTGCAGTTTGAACCAGTGCACGATCTTGGCCCGCGCCCGCGAGGTGGTGACGTAGCCCAGGTTGGAGTTCAACCAGTCACGGCTGGGGTTGCCGTGCTTGCTGGTGATGATCTCCACCTGCTCACCGGTCTGCAGGCTGTAGTTCAGCGGCACGATACGGCCGTTGATCTTGGCCCCCCGGCAGTTGTGGCCGATCTCGGTGTGCACACGGTAGGCGAAGTCCAGCGGGGTCGCCCCTTTGGGCAGGTCGATGGCGTGGCCGTCAGGAGTGAACACGTAGACCCGGTCCGGCTCAATGTCGACCCGCAATTGCTCGACCAGGCCACCGATGTCGCCCAGCTCTTCGTGCCATTCCAGCACCTGGCGCAGCCAGGAGATCTTCTCTTCGTAATGGTTGGAGCTGGGCTTGACGTCGGTGCCCTTGTATCGCCAGTGGGCACAAACCCCCAGCTCGGCCTCTTCATGCATGCCGTGGGTGCGGATCTGCACTTCCAGCACCTTGCCCTCGGGGCCGATCACTGCGGTGTGCAGCGAGCGGTAGCCGTTTTCCTTGGGGTTGGCGATGTAGTCGTCGAACTCTTTGGGGATGTGCCGCCACAGCGTGTGCACGATACCCAGCGCGGTGTAGCAGTCGCGAATTTCCGGCACCAGCACGCGCACTGCACGCACGTCGTAGATCTGGCTGAATTCCAGGCCTTTGCGCTGCATCTTGCGCCAGATCGAATAGATATGTTTCGCCCGGCCGCTGATGTCGGCATTGACGCCCGTGGCCAGCAGCTCGTTCTGCAGCTGGTTCATCACGTCGCTGATGAAGCGTTCGCGGTCCAGCCGGCGCTCGTGCAGCAGTTTGGCGATCTGCTTGTACTGGTCGGGTTCGAGGTAGCGGAAGGACAGGTCTTCCAGCTCCCACTTGATGTGGCCGATACCCAGGCGGTGCGCCAGCGGCGCATAGATGTCGAATACCTCACGCGCGACACGCAGGCGTTTCTCGTCGTCGGCGGCCTTGACCGCACGGATCGCGCAGGTACGCTCGGCCAGCTTGATCAGTGCCACACGCACATCATCGACCATGGCCACAAGCATCTTGCGCAGGTTCTCGACCTGCGCCTGCGAGCCCAGCACCAGCGACTGCCGCGGGCTGAGGCTGGCGCTGATGGCGGCCATGCGCAACACGCCGTCGATCAGCTTGGACACCACCGGACCGAACCGCTGGCTGACCTCGGCCAGGGTCACCTTGCCCTCGCGTACCGAACGGTAGATGACCGCGGCCACCAGGGAATCCTGGTCCAGCTTGAGGTCAGCCAGGATTTCGGCAATTTCCAGGCCCGCCTGGAAGCTGGACGTACCGTCCGCCCAGGAATGCTTGGCCGGGTTGCCCTTTTTCTCGATCTCATGGGCAAACTCGCAGGCTTCTTTGAGCGCTGCGCGATCCAGTGCCGAATCGACGCTTACCACATGGTCCAACCATCCTTCGAGATTGATACTGCCGTCGGTGTTGACCGGCTGGTGCACTCTCACCTGTACCATCTTTGTTTTACCTTTCCATACAGCGCACCACGCGGGTGCGCTGGCGATCACCGTGTGGCTGCCATTCCATGGAAGCCACACCAAGGGGCCAGTCTGCTAGCCCGCTTCGAATAACGCCATGGCCTCGACATGCGCCGTTTGAGGAAACATGTCGAGAATCCCGGCCCTTTTTAACCGGTACCCCTGGCCGACCAGCACCTGCGCGTCTCGCGCCAGCGTGGCCGGGTTGCACGATACGTAAACCAGCCGTTTGGCCTGGAGGCGTGCGATGCCTTGCACCACCTCGAACGCACCGTCGCGCGGTGGATCCAAGAGTACCGCAGAAAAGCCCTCGGCGGCCCATCCGGTGCCTGCCAAAGGCTGCGATAAATCGGCCTGAAAAAACCGTGCGTTATGCACATTGTTGTTCCGGGCATTGGCCGCGGCCCGATCGACCATGGCCTGTACACCTTCGACTGCCACTACCTCGCGGGCCTTGCGGGCCAGCGGCAGGGCAAAGTTGCCCAGGCCGCAGAACAGGTCCAGCACCCGCTCGTCGGCCTGCGGTGCGAGCCAGGCCAGGGCCTGCTCGACCATCGCCGTGTTGACCTGGGCATTCACCTGCACGAAGTCACCTGGGCGCCAGGCCAGCTCAAGCTGCCACGGCGCCAGGGCAAAGCCCAGTTGCGCGGCAGGGTTCACCGGCGCCGGCTCATCTTCACCTTGCAGCCACAGCTGGGCATTGGCCTGGTCGCAGAACGCCTGCAGCTTTGCCAGGTCTTCTGCCGGCAGCGGCGCAACGTGGCGCACCAACACCGCCTCGGCGGTGCCACTGAACAGTTCCACGTGGCCCAGCGCCTGCGGTTTGCTCAACGAGCGCAGCACCGTCGGCAAGTGGCGCAGAATCGACTGCAAGGGCTGTACCAGCACTGCGCAATCGTCGATGGCAATGATGTCCTGGCTGGCTTCGGCACGGAAGCCCACCTCCAGCTGACGCGCCTTGACGTCCCAGCGCACGGCCACACGGGCCCTGCGCCGGTAGCCGAATTCCGGCCCGCTCAGGGGTGCGGCCCATTCCTCGGGTTGCACGCCGGCCACCCGCTGCAGTTGCTCGGCCAGGGTGCGCTGCTTGAGCGCCAGCTGCGCGTCATGCGGCAGATGCTGCAGGTTGCAGCCACCACAGCGCGCATAATGGCGGCACGGTGCCTCACGGCGCTCAGGGCTGGCCTGCAGCAGCCGCTCCAGGCGGGCCTCGACCACTTTGCCACGGGCGTTGAGCACCCGCGCCTCCACGGCCTCACCGGCCAGGGCACCACTGACGAACCAGGTGCGCCCGTCGAGGAAGGCGATGCCACGGCCGTCACCGGCCAGGCGCTCGATGTCCAGGCGCTGCTTCTTGCCCACGGGGACCTGGGGAGTGCGGTTGCCGCCGGCCGGCTGGAAGCGCAGGCCACTGTTGCTTTTTTTCTTGGACATTTAGCTCGGATCAAACAGGCCGGTGGACAGGTAACGGTCGCCGCGGTCGCAGATGATGGCGACCATCACGGCATTTTCCACTTCGCGGGAGAGGCGCAGCATGGCTGCAACCGCACCACCTGAGGACACGCCGCAAAAAATGCCCTCTTCACGGGCAAGGCGGCGGGTGGTGTCTTCGGCTTCCTGCTGCGACATGTCGACCACGCGGTCGACGCGCGTGGCGTCGAAGATTTTCGGCAGGTATTCCTCGGGCCAGCGGCGAATGCCCGGAATGGCCGAGCCTTCCATAGGTTGCAGCCCGATGATCTGTACCGCCGGGTTCTGCTCCTTGAGGTATTGCGAGCAGCCCATGATGGTGCCGGTGGTACCCATGGAGCTGACGAAATGGGTAATGTTGCCCTGGGTCTGCTGCCAGATCTCAGGGCCGGTGCTGTTGTAGTGGGCAATCGGATTGTCGCCGTTGGCGAACTGGTCGAGCACCAGGCCACGGCCTTCGGCCTGCAGCTTCTCGGCCAGGTCGCGGGCGCCTTCCATGCCCTCCTCCTTGGTCACCAGGATCAGCTCGGCGCCATAGGCGGTCATGGCGGCCTTGCGCTCGGCGGTGGAGTTGTCGGGCATGATCAGGATCATCTTGTAGCCCTTGATCGCCGCCGCCATTGCCAGGGCGATACCGGTGTTGCCGGACGTGGCTTCGATCAGGGTGTCGCCGGGCTTGATCTGGCCACGCAATTCGGCGCGGGTGATCATCGACAGCGCCGGGCGATCCTTCACCGAGCCGGCAGGATTGTTCCCTTCAAGCTTGAGCAGGAGGGTGTTGCTGGTTTCACCAGCAATGCGCTGCAGGCGAACCAGGGGCGTATTGCCGACGCAATCGGCGATGGTTGGGTACTGCAAGGTCATGGCGTATTTCACAATCCGGACGGCAGGGGCGCCTATCATACCGGCAAACCCTTCGCGGCCATATCACGCAATCTGTGGTGCATATAGCTACAAGCTATATCGATGGTCTGCATCGCCCTCTTCGCGGGCACGCCCGCTCCCACAGGTACTCCACTGGCCTCAAGAGTAGTGGTGACCCTGTGGGAGCGGGTTTACCCGCGAAGGGGCCGCCACATGTAACGGCAATCGCATCCACAGCCGCAGCCCATGCTTGCCATTCTGCGCCCACAAGGTGCCGCCCTGGCGCTGGATGGCACTGCGGGCGATGCTCAAGCCCAGGCCAAAACCACCATCCCCCGGCCGAGAACCGTCCAGCCGCGAGAAGGGCGCGAAGATCCGCTCCAGGTCCTCTTCAGCCACACCGCCACCCTCGTCCTCCAGCCACAGCCACCAATAACTGCCTTCGCGTTGCCCACCCAGGCGCACCACACCCTCGGGCGGCGAGTGACGAATGGCATTGCGCAAGATGTTTTCCAGCGCCTGGGCCAGATGATTGAGGTTGCCCTGCACCCAGCAGTCGGCCGGTACTTCGCAGCGCAGGCGCTCGGGCGACCAGCCACTCTCGTAGCTGGCATTTTCGGCCAGCAGTTCCCAAAGCGCGTGGACTTCGATGGGTTCCAGGTTCATCGGCGCACGCTCGGCGTCCTGCCAGGCCAGCTGCAGGGTGTCCTCCACCAACTGCTGCATGCAGTCCACTTCACGGGTCAGGCGTTCGCGCAGGCGCGTCAGGTCGGTTTCGCCGTCACAGGCCACCCGTAACCGGCTCAATGGCGTGCGCATTTCGTGCGACAGGTCGCGCAGCAACTGCTGCTGCATGGCCACCGTGCCCTGCAGCCGCTCGGCCATCTGGTCGAAAGCGCGGGCCAGCTCGCCCAGTTCGTCATGCCGGGCAATGGTGCGCGAGTCGAGGCGCGCCGATAGCTGATCGGCGCGCCAGGCATTGGCCTGCTCACGCAGCTGGTTCAGCGGCACGATCAACATACGGTACAGGCCCACGCACAACAGCAAGGTGAACAGGCCAGGGATGATGCCGTTGGTGACGATGCGCCACAGCAACCGGTACTGGTCCGGGTTGAACCGCTGCGGCAGTTCGATCACCAGCATGCCCTGCTCCGGTGCCCCCGGGAACGGTATGCGTACCCACGGCTGGTCGACGCTGCGCCGGCTCATCGGCCAGTCGACACCGCGCAGACGCGTCAGTCGCTGCATGATCTGCGGATCGAGAGTAGCGCTGTCGAGCGGTCGCAGGTTGATATCGAGCACGCCAACCCAGCCCCGTTCGCGCTGGTGCATCGCCGTCACCCACTTGTCCAGCCCTTCCCGCCCACCACTGCGCCACGCCTGCTCAGCCTCACTGGCGTAGCCTCGCAGCGTCTGCCGCGCCGGTTCCGAGAGGAAGGCATTCTGGATTTCCATGTGCCGGCCCCACGTGTAACTGAGGCCGATCATCAGCAGGCAAAAGCCCACCAGCAGGATGGCCAGCTTCCAGAACAGCGAATGGCGGTCAAGCATGGCTCACTCTGCCTCGCCGGTGCTGAGTACGTACCCCTTGCCCCACACGGTACGGATCTGCCGCTCGTGATAGTCGATGCCCTTGAGCTTGCGGCGGATCTGGCTGACGTGCATGTCCAGGCTGCGGTCGTGCCGCGAATAGCCGCGCTGCAACACCTGCTGGTAAAGGAACGGCTTGCTCAGCACATCATCGAAGTTGCGGTTGAGGATGTCGAACAACCGGTACTCGCTGGGGGTCAGGCCTGCCAGGCGGCCATTCAGGCGTACATCGCACAGCCCCTCGTCGAACTGCAGCTCGCCGCAGGCAGCCTGCTCCTGCGGGGCTTGATGACGGCGTTCGAGGGCCACGCGGCGCAGGATTGCCTCGATGCGCACCTGCAGCTCGGCCATGCTGAAGGGCTTGGGCAGGTAATCGTCGGCCCCGCGCTGGAAGCCACTGATGCGGTCGGCCTCGGCCCCCAGCGCCGACATCAGGATCACCGGCGTAGCGCTGCGCTTGCGCAGCTGCGCCAGGGCGTCCAGGCCGTTCAGCCCGGGCAGCAGAATATCCATGAGCACCACATCGAAAATCTCGCGACCAGCCGTTTCCAGGCCTTCCAGCCCATTACGGCACCAGGTGACCTGGAAGCCGCCACGTTGCAGCTCTTCGTGCAGGTAGGCACCCAGGACCGGGTCATCCTCGATGGCGAGGATATTGGAGTTGTAAATAGCTACAGGATTCATTGGCAACTGCCATGCATTCTCAATTGCGCAATTATTGAGTATCCACTACCGGTCAGGCAACCGCCCTGCGACCAATGCCCCGGCAACAACGCAAAACAGCGACTAAAGAGGTGCAATAGCGCTGCAGGCGGAGTAACTTCCCGGCTTGGCCGTCATCGCTTGACGGCTTCCAGGCACATCACAGGAGGCGAGTGTGCTCGATCGCTTGGGAATCCGCAGCCGGGTTCTGCTACTAGCCCTGCTGCCTGCCGGCCTGATGGCCCTGGTGCTGGGCAGTTACTTCACCTGGCTGCAACAGAACGACCTGCGCACCCAGCTGCTGCAACGCGGCAAGATGATCGCCGAGCAACTGGCGCCATTGGCTGCGCCCGCCATGGCCCGGCTTGCGCCCGCACAGCTGGAGCGCATTGCCGCGCAAACCCTGGAGCAGGCCGACGTTCGCGCCGTTGCCTTCCTGGCCCCGGACCGCACGCGCCTGGCACACGCCGGCCCGAGCATGCTCAACCAGCCTCCCAGCGGCGGTACCGGCACGCAATTGCTGCAGCGCAGCGGCAATGACGCCACCCGCTATTTGATGCCCGTATTCGGCCACCACCGCGATCTCGCCACCGATGCCGTGCCGGCCGAAGCCGAGCGCCTGCTAGGCTGGGTCGAGATCGAGCTGTCGCACGACGGCACCCTGCTGCGCGGTTACCGCAACCTGTTCACAAGCCTGCTTCTGATCCTCGCCTGCCTGGTGCTCAGCGGCCTGCTGGCGCTGCGCATGAGCCGCACCATCAACGACCCCATCGAACGCATCAAGCACGCGGTCAACCAACTCAAGGACGGTCACCTCGAAGAACGCCTGCCAACCATGGGCAGCCATGAGCTGGACGAGCTCGCCCGCGGCATCAACCGCATGGCCGAAACCCTGCAGAACGCCCACGAAGAACTGCAGCACAGCATCGACCAGGCCACCGAAGACGTGCGCCAGAACCTGGAAACCATCGAAATCCAGAACATCGAGCTGGACATGGCGCGCAAGGAGGCCCTTGAGGCCAGCCGCATCAAATCGGAATTCCTGGCCAACATGAGCCACGAGATCCGCACCCCGCTCAACGGCATCCTCGGCTTTACCCATCTGCTGCAGAAAAGCGAGCTGACGCCACGCCAGCTGGACTACCTGAACACCATCGAGAAGTCCGCCGACAACCTGCTGGGGATCATCAACGAGATCCTCGACTTCTCCAAGATCGAGGCCGGCAAGCTGGTACTCGACAGCATTCCGTTCAACCTGCGCGACCTGATCCAGGACACCCTGACCATCCTCGCCCCGGCCGCCCACGCCAAGCAGCTGGAATTGCTCAGCCTGATCTACCGCGACACCCCTGCTTCGCTGATCGGCGACCCGCTGCGGCTCAAGCAGATCCTCACCAACCTGGTCAGCAACGCCATCAAGTTCACCCGCGAAGGCACCATCGTCGTGCGCGCCATGCTCGAAGACGAGCACGAAGACAGCGCGCAGCTGCGCATCAGCGTGCAGGACACCGGTATCGGCCTGTCGCCGCAGGAGGTGCGCACGCTGTTCCAGGCCTTCAGCCAGGCCGACAACTCGCTGGCCCGCCAACCCGGCGGCACAGGGCTGGGACTGGTGATATCCAAGCGCCTGATCGAGCAGATGGGCGGCGAAATCGGCGTCGACAGCACCCCGGGCGAGGGCTCGCAGTTCTGGATCAGCCTTAACCTGCCCAAAGCCCACGACGACCTCGAGGAGCAGCCGATGCAGCCGCTGCTGGGCCGTCGCGCAGCCATCGTCGATGGCCACGAGCTGGCACGCCAGGCGCTGGAGCACCAACTGGAAGACTGCGGCCTCAGCGTTAGCCTGTTTGCTTCCTACGACCAGTTGCTGCAGGCGGTTCAGGCTGCCAGCCAGGCCGGCCTGCCGTTCGAGTTCGCCGTGCTCGGGGCCAACCTGGGCAACCTTTCGCCCGAGCAACTGGGCCACTACTACCAGCAACTCGAACGTTACCACTGCCAGTGCGTGGTGCTGTGCCCGACCACCGAGCAGGCGCTGTACCACCCGTACCTGCCCAACGGCCATGGCCAGTTGCTGTCAAAGCCCACCTGCACCCGCAAACTGCGCCGCCTGCTGATGGAACTGGTGCAACCGCGCCGCCCGCAGAGCGAGGCACAGAGCCTCAACGGCCAGCGCCAGCCGAAGGTCCTCTGCGTCGACGACAATGCCGCCAACCTGCTGCTGGTGCAGACCCTGCTCGAAGACCTGGGCGCCGAGGTGCTGGCCGTCGACAACGGCTATGCAGCGGTACAGGCCGTGCAGGATGAACCGTTCGACCTGGTGCTGATGGACGTGCAGATGCCCGGCATGGACGGCCGTGTCTGCACCGAGCAGATCCGCCTCTGGGAAAACACCCAAAGTGGCAACCCGTTGCCGATCGTCGCCCTTACCGCCCATGCCATGGCCAACGAAAAACGCGCATTGCTGCACGCCGGCATGGACGACTACCTGACCAAGCCGATCAGCGAGCGGCAACTGGCCCAGGTGGTGATGAAGTGGACCGGCATGAGCCTGGGCGTGCCGCAACAGGCGCAGGCCGAGCAAGCGACCAGCAGTGATGACCTGAAGGTGCTCGACCCCGAAGAAGGCCTGCGCCTGGCGGCGGGCAAGGCGGACCTGGCGGCCGACATGCTGAGCATGCTGCTGTCGTCGCTGGACGCGGACCGCGATGCCATACGCGCTGCTCGCGAGGCGGACGACCGCGACCGCCTGATAGAACAGGTACACCGCCTGAACGGTGCCTCGCGTTATTGCGGGGTGCCACAGCTGCGCGCCGCTTGCCAGCGCAGCGAGACCTTGCTCAAGCAGGAACACCCACAGGCGCAGCAAGCGCTGGATGAGCTGGACGGCGCGATCAGCCGGCTGGCGGCGCAGGCCAGGTTGAGTGCCTGAACGGCTAGATTCGGCGCTCGATCTCACGGGCAGCGGCCAACACAAGACATGTACCACAAAGGAAACCTTCACCATGCGCGTCCTGTTGTTCAGCAGCCAACATTACGACCAGGAAAGTTTCACCCAGGCCGCCAATGGCAGCGCGCTGGAGCTGCATTTCCAGCCCACCCGCCTGACCCTCGACACCGCCGCCCTGGCCAGTGGCTACGAAGCCGTTTGTGCCTTCATCAATGACGAACTCGACGCCCCGGTGCTCCAGCGCCTGGCCGAAGGCGGCACACGCCTGATCGCCCTGCGTTCGGCCGGCTACAACCACGTCGACCTGGCCGCTGCCAAGCGCCTGGGCCTTGCCGTGGTACGCGTGCCGGCCTACTCGCCACACGCCGTGGCCGAACACGCCGTGGCACTGATCCTGGCCCTCAACCGGCGCCTGCACCGGGCCTACAACCGCACCCGCGAAGGCGACTTCACCCTGCACGGGCTGACCGGTTTCGACCTGCATGGCAAAACCGTCGGCGTGGTCGGCACCGGCCAGATCGGCGTTGCCTTCGCCCGCATCATGGCCGGCTTCGGCTGCCAACTGCTGGCCTACGACCCTTACCCCAACCCGGAGCTGCTGGCCCTCGGCGCGCGCTACCTGACGTTGCCTGAGCTGCTGCGCGAAGCCCGTATCATCAGCCTGCACTGCCCGCTGACCGAGCACACCCGGCACCTGATCAATGCACAAAGCCTGGCCCAACTGCAGCACGGCGCCATGCTGATCAACACTGGCCGTGGCGCACTGGTCGACACCCCGGCACTGATCGACGCGCTGAAAAGCGGCCAGCTTGGCTACCTGGGCCTGGACGTCTACGAAGAAGAAGCCCAGCTGTTCTTCGAGGACCGCTCCGACCTGCCGCTGCAAGACGATGTGCTGGCCCGCCTGCTGACTTTCCCCAACGTGATCATCACTGCCCACCAGGCCTTCCTTACCCGCGAGGCGCTGGACGCCATTGCCGCGACCACGCTCGACAACATCAACTGCTGGGCGGCGGGCAATCCACAGAATCTGGTAATGGGTTAGTGCTAGGATACGCGGCATTTCTGGAGGACCCATGGTCGAGCACGATTTCCGCTACACCCTTTTCAACCCGCAACACACCCTGATCGAGTGCCGTGCACTGGTGCCGGGCCGCTATCAAGTCACCGGCAACGGTGGTTCGATGCATAAAGGCGACACCCTGCTGGTGACCCTCAAGGGCAGCAAGGATTTGTCCATGCGATTGACCGTGGACAGCGTGCGCCACCTGATCAACCCGCGCGGCCAGTGGGTCGCCGTGGCCAGCGGACCGGTGTTCAACGAACTGGAAATTCTCACCTGGCAGGTCGAGTGCGACAGCTGCGACGCCGTGCTGGATTTTGAATTTGCCGTGGACGCCAAGCTGGGCAAGAAAGCCCGTCAGCCCGCCGCCAGCGCACGCATTGCCGAACTGGGTTGGGCCAGCCGTGGCGAAAAACACCTGTGCCCGCGTTGCCAGGAGAGCGCCGAGTGAAGAATCTGCTGACCGGCGTGCTGATTGCAACCGGCCTGCTCGGCTGCGCCGCAGAACCTTCAAAGCTGCAGCAGGAGCGCAGCTACGTGCTGGAGTGGATTGGCGAGCGCCCGCTGATCGACTACAGCCACCTGACCCTGACCTTGGCCAGCGACGGCCGCGCCTACGGCAATGGCGGCTGCAACCACTGGTTTGCGCCGTATACGCTGGAGGGTGAGCGCCTGAGCTTCGGCAAGGTCGGCAAGACCCGCAAGCTGTGCGCACCGGCGTTGATGGAGCAGGAAAAGCGCTTTTTGCAGGCGCTGGAAACGGTAGAGCGCTGGGATGTGTCGCCGGTGGAGCAGATGCGCTTCTGGCCGGCCGAAGGCAAGCCGCTGCGGTTCTGGCCAGAGGAAGGCTGACATCATGGGGGCTGCTTTGCAGCCCTTCGCGGCACAAGGCCGCTCCTACAAGGGCGCGCGATTCCCTGTAGGAGCGGCCTTGTGCCGCGATGGGCCGCTAAAGCGGCCCCAACTGCATCAGGCGCCTTTCAGGGCCTTGATCCTGGCCTGCAGCCCTTCCAGGGTCTGCTCGCCCAGCAGCTGTTCGCGCACCTTGCCCTTGTCATCGATGATGTAGGTCACCGGCAGCGCCTCGCTACGCGGCAAGTCATAGCGCTCGGCCGGGTCCTGGGCCAGCACGGTAAAACCGATGCCCAGGGTTTCAGAGGCCTGTTTCAGGTCCTGCCCCTGCAAGCCATCGAAGTTCACCCCCACCACCTTGATGCCATCGGCCGCCCACTGCTTGGCCGCCGTGTTCAGCTCCGGGATTTCGGTACGGCACGGCCCGCACCATTCGGCCCAATAGTTGAGCACCACCCAGTGCCCTTCTATCTGTTCGGCCTTAACCGTATTACCGTGCTGGTCCACGCCATAATCGGCACCGCAACCACCGAGCAACAGGCTCGCGGTGATGGCCAGTACTGCTGCCAGACGCCTTGCCATGGGTCAATCCTTCTCGAGTTTTAAAGCAAATGGGTCAGTCGCTGCGGTTAGAATAGCCGCCACACCCAGCTGGATGCGACCCGACATGACTGACCTGACGCTCTATCATAACCCGCGCTGCTCGAAATCCCGCGGCGCGCTGGAACTGCTCGAAGCCCGTGGCCTCGCCCCGACCATCGTGCGTTATCTGGAAACCCCGCCCGACGCCGCCACCCTCAAGGCCCTGCTCGCCAAGCTGGGCATCGCCCCGCGCGAGCTGTTGCGTACCGGCGAGGACGAATACAAAACGCTGAACCTCGCCGACCCGGCGCTGACCGACGCACAACTGATCGAGGCCATGGCCCAGCACCCTAAACTGATCGAACGGCCGATTCTGGTCGCTGGTGACAAGGCCGTGGTCGGCCGCCCGCCGGAAAAAGTGCTGGAGATCCTGCCGTGAGCGCGCCCTACATCCTGGTGCTGTACTACAGCCGCCATGGCTCGACCAGCGAAATGGCCCGGCACATCGCCCGCGGCATCGAACTGGCCGGTATGGAGGCGCGCCTGCGCACAGTGCCTGCTATCTCTACCGAATGTGAAGCGGTGGCACCGGACATTCCGGCCAGTGGTGCGCTGTACGCCACCCTGGACGACCTTCGCCACTGCGCAGGCCTGGTACTGGGCAGCCCGACCCGCTTCGGCAACATGGCAGCGCCGCTGAAGTACTTCCTGGATGGCACCAGCAGCCTGTGGCTGGGCGGTGATCTGGTCGGCAAGCCGGCGGGGGTGTTCACCTCTACCGCCAGTTTGCACGGTGGCCAGGAAACCACCCTGCTGTCGATGATGTTGCCGTTGATGCACCACGGCATGCTGGTGATGGGCCTGCCGTACAGTGAGTCGGCCTTGCTGGAAACCCGCGGCGGCGGCACCCCTTACGGCGCCAGCCACCATGCGGGGGCCGATGGCAAGCGTGAGCTTGATCAGCACGAAATTGCCCTGTGCCGCGCTCTGGGCCAACGCCTGGCGACCACGGCCAAGGCCCTGGAGGACGCGCGTGGCTAAAAAGCCCAAGGTGTTGCCGCCGCTGGAATGGCTGGCACCGCGCCTGCGCCTGACACGGGCGTTGAGCCTGGCGTTTTTCTTCGGCCTGATCGGCCTGCTGCTGGTGAACAACCTGTGGTTCGCCAACCTGCATGGGGCGCGAGTCGGGGTGATTCTGGCAATCGAACTGGTGCCACTGCTGCTGCTGTTGCCGGGCATGCTGACAGGCAGCGCCCGGGCACATGCCTGGGCCTGTTTCGTGGTGAATATCTATTTCATCAAGGGCGTGCTGGCGGCGTTCGACCCGGCGCGGGCGGTGTTTGGCTGGGTTGAAGTGCTGGTGAGCCTGGGGTTGTTCATTGCCGGGCTGCTGTATGTGCGCTGGAAGTTCCAGCATGAGCGGCGCATGGCGGGCGAAGGGAGTTGAATTCGGGGGCTGCCCTGCAGCCCCGACGATCTCAATGGTTGACGGTATGCGCCAGCATCACCGACAACTGGCACAGCGGCCGCCCACTTTCTTCATGCCACTGGTTGAACGCCTGTTGCACCAAGGCCAGGTCGCGTTGACTGGTCGGCTGCTTGTCGATCACCTTCTGTGCAATCAACGCCGCCGCCATGTCATCGGTAGGGATGAAGGTATCCTTGCCAACCATACGCAAAAAGCGCGGCGCCGACAGCCCACCCAGCTGGTTGCCGTGCTTGGCCAGGTACTTCCACAAGCCGACAATGTCGGTCACCGGCCAGTCGGCGATGAAGGCGCCAAAGCTGCCCTTCTCCTTCGTCACGTCGAGGATCATCTGCGCATTGCGCGGTACGCTCTTGAGCTTGCCCAGGTGGCGGATGATGCGCTCGTCCTGCATCAGCCGCTCCAGGTGCTCGGCGCCCATCAGCACGACCTTCTCCGGGTCGAAGCCGAAAAACACCTGCTCGAACGCTGGCCACTTGGCATCCACCAGGCTGTGCTTGAGCCCCGCGCGGAACACGCGCAGGGCCAAGGTCGACAGGTAGCGGTCGTCGCTGATACCGCGCAGTTGCACAGCTGTGCGCGGCTGCGGCAGGAAGGCCTCCAGCGCCTGGGCCGAGCCAAAACGGTTCAGGCAGTACTCATGCAGCCACTGGTAATCGCGCATGGGCTCAGATATTCAGCACGTCGAGGAAACGCGGCGTGGCGTTTTCGTCGATCTTCAGGCCGATGAAGTCGAACAGGTTGCGGTCGGCCAGTTGCGACGGCGCCACGTTCTGCAGGGCACGGAAGATGCTCTCGGTACGGCCCGGGTGCTTGCGCTCCCACTCCACCAGCATGTCCTTGACCACCTGACGCTGCAGGTTTTCCTGCGAGCCACACAGGTTGCACGGGATGATCGGGAATTCCTTCATGTCCGAGTAGGCCTGGATGTCCTTCTCGCTGCAGTAGGCCAGGGGGCGGATCACCACATTGCGGCCGTCGTCGGCGCGCAGCTTCGGCGGCATGCCCTTGAGCGCACCGTTGAAGAACATGTTGAGGAAGAAGGTTTCGACGATGTCGTCGCGGTGGTGCCCCAGCGCCATCTTGGTCGCGCCGATTTCGTCGGCGAAGGTGTACAGGGTGCCACGGCGCAGGCGCGAGCACAGCGAACACGTGGTCTTGCCCTCGGGTACCAGCTCCTTGACCACCGAGTAGGTGTCTTTCTCGACAATGTGGTACTCGACGCCCAGCTCTTTGAGGTAGGCCGGCAGCACGTGCTCAGGGAAGCCTGGCTGCTTCTGGTCCATGTTCACCGCGACGATCTCGAACTTGATCGGTGCCACCTTCTGCAGGTGCAACAGAACGTCGAGCATGGTGTAGCTGTCCTTGCCGCCAGACAGGCAGACCATGACCTTGTCGCCATCCTCGATCATGTTGAAGTCGGTGATGGCTTCGCCGGCGAGACGACGCAGGCGTTTTTGCAGTTTGTTCTGGTTGACCGAGAGGGTGCCCATAGCGCTTGGATCCGCGAGGTGTGACAAAAGCCGGCTATTTTACGCACAAACGCAGCATCGCTGTAGGCATTCCGATAAAGACTTCGATGTAATCAACAGCCCCCCTTACAGCGCAATTTGCTCTAAAAAGCACGGTTCGTGCCGGTAACCGCTTCCTATACTGCGACATAAGGCCACATTACCGCTTGCATCGGTGTTCGGGCCTCGGGCCGCTTGCGCTCCATCTGGGGGGCGTTTGGCAACATTGAGAGGAGTGATCGGCATGATTCATCACGTTGTGGGGCTGTTTACCCATCCCGATCAGGAATGGCGGGAAATTCGTGGCGAAGAAGAAACCATCAGCCACATGTACCTGACGCACACCTTGATCCTGGCGGCGATCCCTGCCGTTTCCGCATTCATCGGCACCACCCAGGTGGGCTGGGTAATCGGTGACCGGCCAGCCGTGATGCTCACCATGGAAAGCGCCATCTGGATGAGCATCATGTCGTACTTGGCCATGCTCGGCGGGGTGGCGGTAATGGGCGCGTTCATCCACTGGATGGCTCGCACCTACGATGCCAATCCGTCCATGGCGCAGTGCATCGCCTTTGCCACCTACACCGCCACACCGTTGTTCATCGGCGGCTTGGCGGCGCTGTACCCGCACCTTTGGCTGGGCATGCTGATCGGCACTGCTGCTATCTGCTACACGGTGTACCTGCTGTATGTCGGCTTGCCGACGTTCATGAACATACCGTCCGACGAAGGCTTCCTGTTCTCCAGCTCGGTGCTGGCAGTGGGCCTTGTGGTACTCGTGGCGATCATGGCTGCCACGGTAATTATCTGGGGACTGGGCGTGGGGCCCGTCTACACCAACTAGAACAGACTCAACCAACACTGGGGCATCAACCAGGGGCCGCCGCAAGGCGGCCTCTGGCTGTGCGCAGACCGGTGGCACGGCAGGCCGCCGATGCTTGCGGCATAATGCCCGGTCAGGAGAACCGCCCCACCATGCCCGAGCTGCTCAAACAACGCGTCGAAACCTGTTACCAGCAAGCCGAAACCTTTTTCAAACGCCCCTTCCCGCGCCCGGAAGTCAGCTTCAAGCTGCGCGGGCAAAAAGCCGGCGTCGCCCACCTGCACGAGAACCTGCTGCGCTTCAACCTGCAGCTTTACCGGGAAAACCAGGAAGACTTCCTGCGCCAGACCGTTGCCCACGAAGTGGCGCACCTGGTGGCCCACCAGTTGTTTGGCGACCGCATACAGGCCCATGGCGAAGAGTGGCAATTGATCATGCGCGGGGTGTATGAGCTGCCACCCAACCGTTGCCACAACTATGAAGTGCAACGGCGCGTGGTAACTCGCTACATCTACCGCTGCCCGTGCCCGCAGGGTGATTTCCCGTTTACCGCACAGCGGCACAAGCTGGTGCGCCAGGGGCGGCGGTACCTGTGCAAACGCTGCCGGGAGATTCTGGTGTACAGCGGCGAGACCCGCGTCGAATAGGGGCCGGCCTCATCGCGGGCAAGCCCGCGAAAAAGCCGACACAAGCAATGCAAAAATCACCGGCATAAGAAAGGCGACCCGGGGGTCGCCTTCTAGTACCAGCCTGCGTCTTACTTCTCGACGAAGGCACGCTCAATCAGGTAGTCACCCGGCTCGCGCATGCGGGCGGAGACTTTCAGGCCGAAGCTGTCCAGCACTTCGCTGGTCTCGTCGAGCATGCTCGGGCTGCCGCAGATCATCGCACGGTCGTCCTGCGGGTTGATCGGTGGTAGGCCAATGTCGCTGAACAGCTTGCCGCTGCGCATCAGGTCGGTCAGGCGGCCTTGGTTTTCGAAAGGCTCGCGGGTCACTGTCGGGTAGTAGATCAGCTTGTCGCGGACCGACTCACCGAAGAACTCGTTCTGCGGCAGGTGCTCGGTGATGAACTCGCGATAAGCCACTTCGTTCACGTAACGCACGCCGTGTACCAGGATCACTTTTTCGAAGCGCTCGTAGGTTTCCGGGTCCTGGATGACGCTCATGAACGGCGCCAGGCCAGTGCCGGTGCTCAGCAGATACAGGTGCTTGCCCGGGTTCAGGTCGTCGAGCACCAAGGTACCGGTAGGCTTCTTGCTGATGATGATCTCATCGCCTTCCTTCAGGTGCTGCAGCTGCGAGGTCAGCGGGCCGTCAGGTACCTTGATGCTGAAGAACTCCAGGTGCTCTTCCCAGTTCGGCGAGGCGATGGAATAGGCACGCATGAGCGGACGGCCGCTTTCCTGCTGCAGGCCGATCATCACGAACTGACCGTTCTCGAAGCGCAGCCCCGGGTCGCGGGTGCACTTGAAGCTGAACAGGGTGTCGTTCCAGTGGTGCACACTGAGGACACGTTCGTGGTTCATGTTGCTCATCGATGGGGCTCCTGAAGAAAAACGCGGCGCGCAAAACGCGCAGTTGCGCGATAGTTTAGGGGCAGCGACAATATCTGTTAACTGGATTATCAAGATATGTGTTATCGGTTATATCGATATGCGATTCACACTCCGTCAACTGCAAGTCTTCGTCGCCGTCGCACAGCACCAAAGCGTCTCCCGGGCCGCTAGCCTGCTGGCGTTGTCGCAGTCGGCCGCCAGCACTTCCATCACCGAACTGGAGCGGCAATCGAGCTGCCAGCTGTTCGACCGTGCCGGCAAGCGCCTGGCGCTCAACGCCTTGGGCCATCAACTGTTGCCACAGGCAGTGGCCCTGCTCGACCAGGCCAAGGAAATTGAAGACCTGCTTAACGGCAAGTCCGGTTTCGGTTCGCTGGCGGTCGGCGCCACATTGACCATCGGCAACTACCTGGCCACCCTGCTGATCGGCAGCTTCATGCAGACCCACCCGGAAAGCCAGGTCAAGCTGCATGTACAGAACACAGTGCATATCGTGCAACAGGTCGCGCACTACGAAATTGATCTGGGTCTAATCGAAGGTGACTGCAACCACCCCGACCTGGAAGTGCAGCCGTGGGTCGAGGACGAACTGGTGGTGTTCTGCGCGCCGCAGCATCCACTGGCCAAGCCGGGCCGGGCTGATATCGAAAGCCTGTCGCAAGAGGCGTGGATATTACGCGAGCAAGGCTCAGGCACCCGCCTCACCTTCGACCAGGCCATGCGCCATCACCGCGCCAACCTCAACATCCGCCTGGAGCTGGAACACACCGAAGCGATCAAGCGCGCGGTGGAGTCGGGCCTGGGCATTGGCTGCATTTCGCGGCTGGCGCTGCGTGACGCTTTCCGCCGGGGCAGCCTGGTACCGGTGGAAACGCCGGAACTGGACCTGATGCGCCAGTTCTATTTCATCTGGCACAAACAGAAGTACCAGACCTCGGCCATGCGCGAGTTTCTGGAACTGTGCCGCAACTTCACTGCGGGCTATACCCGCAGTGATGAAATCGTGCTGCCGCCGATCGCTTAGAGCAGGATCACGCCCCAAACCAGCGCCACCATGGTCAGTGCCACCAGTTGCGCGGCGCTGCCCATGTCCTTGGCGTTTTTCGACAGCGGGTGGCGCTCCAGCGAGATGCGGTCGATGGCCGCCTCCACCGCCGAGTTGAACAGCTCGACGATCAGCCCCAACAGGCACACCGCAATCATGATCGCCCGCTCGGCACGGCTGACCGGCAGCCAGAAGGCAATCGGGATCAGCAGCACGTTAAGCAGCACCAGCTGGCGGAATGCGGCCTCACCCTTGAAGGCGGCACGCAGGCCATCCAGCGAGTAGCCGGCGGCGTTGAAGATGCGTTTCAGGCCGGTCTGGCCCTTGAATGGCGATGTCATGTGGGTCACTTAACAACAGAAAGGCCAGCAGACTAGACCGGCTCGGGTCAAAAAAGCGTGAAGCCACGCGCAGTCAGTTGCTGGCAACCGATTCAAGTTGTTGCAGCAGCAGCGCGGCCTGGGTGCGGGTACGCACGCCCAGCTTGCGGAATATTGCAGTGACGTGGGCCTTGATCGTGGCCTCGGAGACACTCAGCTCATACGCAATCTGCTTGTTCAGCAGGCCTTCGCAGACCATGGTCAGCACGCGGAACTGCTGCGGCGTGAGGCTGGCCAGTCCCTCGCTTGCGGCCTTGGCCTCGGCCGAGACATCGACCTTTTCGAACGCCTGCGGCGGCCACCAGACTTCGCCATCGAGCACCTTGCGCACGGCATCCTGGATCACTTCGAGGGTGCTGGACTTGGGAATGAAGCCACTGGCGCCAAACTCGCGGGACTTGACCACCACCGCGGCCTCCTCCTGTGCCGACACCATCACCACCGGGATCTGCGGGTATTGCCCGCGCAGCAGCACCAGCCCGGAAAAACCATAAGCACCCGGCATGTTCAAGTCCAGCAGCACCAGGTCCCAGTCGGCTTTTTCGCTCAGGCGGGTTTCCAGTTCGGCAATGCTTGCGACTTCGACCAGGCGCACATCCGGGCCCAGGCCAAGGGTAACGGCCTGGCGCAGGGCGCCACGGAACAGCGGGTGGTCATCGGCAATCAGGATTTCGTAAGTGGCCATCGATCTAAGGATCCTGTTCTATGCCAGGCGCTCGGGGGATTGAGAAGCGCCCGGCGGGGAATCGGCGCCAAGGATGCCGAGCACGGTCAAGGGTGGTCAAGCCATTGCCCTGCCGTCTCGCCCACCTTGGCTGCCAGCCCCGTCATTATGAACCAAAGCAGGGGTTGTGCCCCTTGGACTATAGGAAGGTATGCAAACGCTGGTGGGTGTCGTCCTGATCATCCAGCGGCAGACGCCGCTTGCCGCTCAGATAGTGCAGGCTGAATACATCCAGGTAGGCATCCAGCGCCTGCGAAGCCTGGCTGTCGCCGGCCAGGTCCAGGCACATGGCTGCGACCTCTGCCGTGCAGAAATGGTCGTCGCGCTTGGAGCGCCGCAGGCGGTAGCGCGACATCTGCTCGGCCTGCAGGCTCAACACCGGGAAGCGGTCAAGGTACGGGCTTTTGCGGAACATCTTGCGGGCTTCGGTCCAGGTGGCATCCAGCAGGATGAACAGCGGGCGCTTGCCCGGCTCACGCGCCACCTCGCTGACCACCCGCTGCTCGGCCACGAACTCACCGGGGAAGACGATATAGGGCTGCCAGTGCGGGTCGTCCAGCAACGCCAACAAGCGCTCGTCGACCGAGGTGCGCAGCCAGCCAAAGGCCCAGGTGTCCTGGATCAGGTCGGCAATCAGCCAGCCGGTGTTGGTGGGCTTCAACGGCTCGGTGTCATGCATCAGCAGGCATACGCCCGACTCGGCCTGCACCCGAGGCTTCCAGGCACACAGGCAATGGGTGGCGATGACCCGGCAATCCGCGCAGCGCTCGGCACGCGAGCCACGGGCGATGAAAGGCTTGTTGCTGCGGGCCAGGCGTTCGGCGCGCAGCCGCGCTACCGCGTGGCTCATGCCGGCAGGCCTCTGGACAGGTAGGAAATGGGCACAAGGATGACTCGGAAAAAACAAGGCGCCCAGTTTAGCAGAACAGGGGCCATTTACTGTGCAGCTGGCGAAGTGCCCCTTATAATCGACGCTTACCGTGCCCGAACCTCGCGCTCGCGCGACTTTCACGGAACGCCGTCGACCTGCGCATGTCAAAGCGCCAGTCATCGAACCAGGAGAGATTCATGCTGCGCCTTATCGTCCCCGCCCTGAGCCTGCTACTCGCTCTGCCCCTGGCAGCCCAGGCAGCCTCCAAGCAGGATTACGACCTGAACAGGACATTGCAGAAGGTTGCCAAAGAAAGCAGCGTCGGTACCCCGCGCGCGATCAACGAGGACATCCTCGACCAGGGCTACACCGTGGAAGGCAAGGCACTGGTCAACCACCTGAGCGTACGCCAGAGCCACGCCGAGCGCATGCAGGCCAATCCCGCCCAGGTACGCAGCCAGCTGGGCGACAGCGTGTGCCGCAACAGCGGCTTTCGCAACCTGATGTCCAAGGGCGCGGTCATGGTCTATCGCTTCACGGTGTACAAGACCAACCAGCCGATCATGGACCAGGCATTCGACAGTGCCAGCTGCGTGGCCGGCAACAAGAAGAAGTAACAGCAGCTGTTCAAGCTATACCTTCTCATCCTCACGGGCGCGCCAGCGCCCTTCGGCCGCATCGGCGCGCATCTCGGCCAATAACGCCTGCAAGTAGCGCGACTGGCACTCCAGCCCCGCCAACCTGCGGCAGCACTCGTCCTCAAGGCTCAAGTGATGCACCTGAGCCGCACTCTCCAGCTGCTGGTAGAGCTGCCGGTCAATCTCGATGATCAAGCGATGCATACCGCCACCTCCTGCATCGATACGTTTCGCTTTACCAGTTAACCAAACCCCTGCTGCCGGTGGCCACATACCGACGGGCGGCTGCGCCAAACAGCCCGGCACGATCCTGCGCGAGGGTCTAGATTGAGGTCAGAGGTATTGGTGCAGAAGGAGACGTTGCATGCCTTACCAAGCGAATGAACTGCTGTTCAGCCACTTCCGTGACAACAATATCGACCTGAGCAACATCGACGCACAACTTCAACTGGTAGCCCCCGACAGCCCCAACCTGCCGCTATACCGCGACATGATGCTGACCATCCTGCGCATGGCCCATGACGACAGCGACCGCTGGAGCGCCAAGATCACCCTGCAGGCGCTGCGCGAACTGGACCAATCGTTCCGCACTCTGCAGCGCTACAAGGGCCGGCGCAAGGTGACCGTGTTCGGCTCGGCACGCACCCCGCTGGAGCACCCGATGTACGCCCTGGCCCGCGAGTTGGGCGCTACCCTGGCGCGCTCCGATCTGATGGTCATCACCGGTGCCGGCGGCGGCATCATGGCTGCCGCCCACGAAGGCGCTGGCAGCGACCACAGCCTGGGTTTCAACATCACCCTGCCCTTCGAGCAACACGCCAACCCCACCGTGGGCGGCACCGACAAGCTGCTGCCCTTCCATTTCTTCTTTATCCGCAAGCTGTTCTTCGTCAAGGAAGCTGATGGCCTGGTGCTGTGCCCGGGCGGCTTCGGCACCCTGGATGAAGCGCTCGAAGTGCTGACGCTGATCCAGACCGGCAAGAGCCCCTTGGTGCCGGTGGTGCTGCTGGACTCGCCCGGCGGCAGCTTCTGGCGCGACTGCCTGGACTTCATCAGCCGCCAGCTGGAAGAAAACCGCTACATCCTGCCCAGCGACCTGAAGCTGGTGCGCCTGGTGCACAGTGCCGATGAGGCCGTGGAGGAAATCAACCAGTTCTACAGCAACTATCACTCCAGCCGCTGGCTGAAGAACCAGTTCGTGATCCGCATGCACCACCCGCTCAGCGAAGCAGCGCTGTTTGATATTCAGGAAGGCTTTGCCGACTTGCGCCTGAGTGGCAAGTACCACCAGCAAGCGGATAGCAGTGCCGAACATGAAGTGGGCAACTTCAACCACCTGACCCGGCTGTCATTCGCCTTCAATGGCCGCGACCAGGGCCGGCTGCGCGAGCTGGTGGATTTCATCAACTTGCCGGAGAACTGGGCCAAGCCTCAGCCAATGCATACCACGCAGCGGGCCAGGGAGGCGTTGAAGGTGAGCTGATGCCGCTTGAGATTCGCTTCCTGCACTGTACCTGTGGGAGCGGGCGTGCCCGCGAAGAATCCAGCGCGGTGGATGGCACCGGCGCTGCCGGTGTTCGCGGGCTCGCCCACTCCCACATGGATTGCGTCAGCTTTCGGATTTTAAGTCAGACCTTAACCATGCAAGACCGCCTACAACTGCAGATCTGGTGGTCAGTAATCGTCGAGATCACGCCCACTGAGCAGGCGGCTGATCATGTCCATGGGGAAACCCCGGTAAGCCAGAAAACGGGTTTGCCGGGCACGGCTGCGCGGATCCTGCGGGTGCTGCCCGGCAAACTTGCGCTGCCACACATCACGCATGCGCTCGCGCCAGTCCACCTCGCTCTTGCGCAATGCCTGCTCGATATCAGCACGCGCCAGACCACGCTGGCCCAGCTCCTCACGAATACGCGAAGGGCCATAGCCAGCGCTGGAACGGTACCTGATGAAGCTTTCGAGGTAGCGGGCTTCACAAAGCAGCCCTTCTTCGGCGAGCCGGTCGAGCTCAGGCTCGATCAGCTCGTCCGAAGCGCCGCGCTGACGCAACTTGCGCGTCAGCTCGACGCGACCGTGCTCACGTCGCGCGAGCAGGTCCATGGCTGTCCGCCGAATGGCGACGGGGGTGTCGAGTACGGCGGACATATTGGCTATCTACCGCGCAATCAATAACCGGCTTCGGCGTCAGCCACATCGTCGGCGCTGACATCAACGGCGGCAGCTTTGTTGGCTTCAGCGGCAGCACCGGCTTTCAGCAGCTTCTCACGAATCTGCTTCTCGATCTCGGTACCAATAGCCGGGTTCTCGGCCAGGTATTTGGCAGCGTTGGCTTTGCCCTGACCGATCTTGTTGCCCTGGTAGGCGTACCAGGCACCCGACTTCTCAATCAGGCCTTGGGACACACCCAGGTCAATGATCTCGCCATTACGGTAAATACCTTTGCCGTACAGAATCTGGAACTCGGCCTGACGGAACGGCGGCGAAACCTTGTTCTTGACGATCTTGACGCGGGTTTCGCTACCGACCACCTCGTCGCCTTCCTTGACCGCACCGGTACGGCGGATGTCCAGACGCACCGAGGCGTAGAACTTCAGGGCGTTACCACCGGTGGTGGTTTCCGGGCTGCCGAACATCACGCCGATCTTCATACGGATCTGGTTGATGAAGATGACCAGGCAGTTGGCGTTCTTGATGTTACCGGTGATCTTGCGCAGGGCCTGGGACATCAGGCGAGCCTGCAGGCCCACGTGCATGTCACCCATTTCACCTTCGATCTCGGCCTTGGGTACCAGCGCGGCCACGGAGTCGACGATGATCACGTCAACGGCGTTGGAGCGCACCAGCATGTCGGTGATTTCCAGGGCCTGTTCGCCGGTGTCCGGCTGCGAGACCAGCAGGTCGTCGACATTGACGCCCAGCTTGCCGGCGTACTCAGGGTCGAGGGCGTGTTCGGCATCGACGAAGGCGCAGGTGGCACCGCTTTTCTGGGCTTCGGCGATGACCGACAGGGTCAGCGTGGTCTTACCCGACGATTCCGGGCCATAGATCTCGACGATACGGCCTTTTGGCAGGCCGCCGATGCCGAGGGCAATATCCAGGCCCAGGGAGCCGGTGGAGATGGCCGGAATGCCTTGGCGCTCCTGGTCACCCATGCGCATGACTGCGCCTTTGCCGAATTGGCGTTCGATCTGACCCAGGGCCGCAGCCAAGGCGCGCTTCTTGTTGTCGTCCATTGAAATCCTCACGTGTTCGACTTGGCCCTGACGGCCGGAATACCTGTATAAGTAGCCAGTATTATTCCACAGGCAGGCGCCCGCGCAAACCCCTGTCGTCGATTTACTCGGCACCAAGCTGTAACAAGCCGTCTAACGCGGCGCTCACCGTCTGTCGGCGTACCGCTTCGCGGTCACCCTCGAACTGGCGGCGCTCGCTGAACACCCGGTTGCCGTCACCCCAGGCGAGCCATACGGTACCTACCGGTTTGGCTGGCGAACCACCGTCCGGCCCGGCCACGCCGCTCACCGCCACGGCGAAGCGCGCGCCGCTGGCGGCCTGGGCACCGCGGACCATGGCTTCGACCACTTCCTGGCTGACTGCGCCCACCTGGCCGAACAAGGCCTCGGGCACGCCCAACAGGCGGGTTTTCTGGGCGTTGGAATAAGTCACGTAGCCAACCTCGAACCAGGCCGAGCTGCCAGGTATACGGGTGATGGCTTCGGAAATGCCACCGCCGGTGCAGGATTCGGCGGTAGCCACCTGTGCATTGAAACGGCGCAGGTGTTTACCCAGGCGGGTGGCAAGTGTGGTGATCGGGTCCATGTCGGGCTCCTGAAGGCTGCACCTACCCTACCAGCTTGTGTGTTTCACTGATATTCGGCCAGCTCGCGAAGCCTGCGACCACAACGGCAGCAGGCCTGCCGTGAAATGACGATTTCGCCGACAAACACGCGCTCGACTTCGACAGGCTTGTGCCTGTACAGCCGGCACAGCACAAGCCTGAGCCATTCGGTCATATCAGAAGTTCAACCGAAGCACGGTGCGCCAGATGTTCTTCGCCGGTGAACGACGATGCTTGGCCCAGTTGCGCTCCCACCATTCATCTTCATTGCGTACCACCTGCTCCAGATCACTGCCGGTAACAGCGGCAGCATGCTGGCGGAACATCATGGGGAACACGCAATGCTGGCGGATCCTGTGTTTGACAACCACATCCACCGGCGTGCCATCGTAGGGCGTGTCGGCCAGGATCCGGCAGCCTTGGCGCGACAACACATAGGCGTGCAACGCGACCACCCGCCCCCGGGCGATAAACGGAAACCAGGTCAGCCACGTCCGCCCCATGGAGTAGCCCAGGTGCAGAGCCTCGAAAGGCCGCTTCTGCATGAAGCGGTTTACCCAGCGAACCCGCGTAGCCGTAAATTCATAGGCCTTGGCATCGTCCTCGAAAATCAAAATTCTATCCAGGCCGTTTTCCAGTGCATGGCGAGCCAGTTGCTGATGCGACTCGTAGCAACCACGCGCGGGATCGCTGTGTTTCTGGACGACATGAAAAACCACCTCATTGTCCAGCTGCTGACCGATAGTTTCTGTGAATAGTTTACGCCGGTCACCCCGGGTATCGAGAGAGATGCAAAAAACTGCATCGACATCAAAACGAATTCCGCTCACTGCTTTAATCAACCCGATTGCAATAACTGTTTATTGGGTCACACGCCACCGCAGTTGATTCCGGCAGGTCTTCCCTGATGTGAAAAAGCCGCCAATTCTCCATGGGGGCGCCGTGCTGTCAATATGCCCTCACTTCAACCCTGATCGCTGCCAGGACGTGCAGGTACTGCCCGTGCGGTTGCCGTGGTACGCTATGCGGCTTGAAAAATCAGGTGGGTCTCGGCGCCGCGCACGCAACACGGAACGCCCCAATTTGCCCCACAATGTTGAGACCTACTTTCTAAGCCTTTGATGAATAAAGCAATCTCCGATCTTTCCGCACACACCCCGATGATGCAGCAGTACTGGAAGCTGAAGAACCAGCACCCGGACCAGCTGATGTTCTACCGCATGGGCGACTTCTACGAAATCTTCTACGAAGATGCGAAGAAGGCCGCGAAACTGCTGGACATCACCCTGACCGCGCGCGGTCAGTCGGCCGGCCAGTCCATCCCCATGTGCGGGATTCCGTTCCATTCGCTGGAAGGTTACCTGGCCAAGCTGGTCAAGCTGGGCGAATCGGTGGTGATCTGCGAACAGATTGGCGACCCGGCCACCAGCAAGGGCCCGGTGGAGCGTCAGGTGGTGCGCATCATCACCCCAGGCACGGTCAGCGACGAGGCGCTGCTGGACGAGCGTCGCGACAACCTGATTGCCGCGCTACTCGGTGACGAACGCCTGTTCGGCCTGGCCGTGCTGGACATCACCAGCGGCAATTTCAGCGTGCAGGAAATCAAAGGCTGGGAGAACCTGCTGGCCGAGCTTGAGCGCCTTAACCCGGTCGAGCTGCTGATCCCTGACGACTGGCCGCGCGACCTGCCCGCCGAAAAACGCCCGGGCGCACGCCGCCGTGCGCCGTGGGACTTCGACCGCGATTCGGCGCGCAAGGCCCTGTGCCAGCAGTTCGCGACCAAGGACCTCAAGGGCTTTGGCTGCGACAAGCTGACGCTGGCCATCGGCGCCGCCGGCTGCCTGCTGACCTACGCCAAGGAAACCCAGCGCACTGCCCTGCCGCACCTGCGCAGCCTGCGCCACGAACGCCTGGACGACACTGTCATCCTCGATGGTGCCAGCCGTCGCAACCTGGAGCTGGACGTCAACCTGGCGGGCGGGCGTGACAATACCCTGCAATCGGTGGTCGACCGCTGCCAGACTGCCATGGCCAGCCGCTTGCTGAGCCGGTGGCTGAACCGCCCGTTGCGCGACCTCAAGGTATTGCAGGCACGCCAGGACTCGATCCGCTGCCTGCTCGACAGCTACAGCTTCGAGAAGCTGCAGCCGCAGTTGAAAGAAATTGGCGACATCGAGCGGATCCTCGCCCGAATCGGCCTGCGCAATGCCCGCCCTCGTGACCTGGCGCGCCTGCGCGACGCATTGGGTGCCTTGCCCGAACTGCAGAATGCCATGAGCGAGCTGGAGGCGCCGCACCTTGCACGCTTGGCGGCCATTACCGGCACCTACCCGGAGCTGGCCAGCCTGCTGGAGCGGGCGATCATCGACAACCCGCCAGCGGTGATCCGCGACGGCGGCGTACTCAAGACCGGCTATGACAACGAGCTGGACGAGCTGCTGGCGATCAGCGAGAACGCCGGCCAGTTCCTGATCGACCTGGAAACCCGGGAAAAGGCCCGCACCGGCCTTGCCAACCTCAAGGTCGGCTACAACCGCGTGCACGGCTACTTCATCGAGCTGCCGACCAAGCAGGCCGAGCAGGCGCCGGGCGACTACATCCGCCGTCAGACCCTCAAGGGCGCCGAGCGCTTCATCACCCCCGAGCTGAAAGTGTTCGAGGACAAGGCGCTGTCGGCCAAGAGCCGCGCCCTGGCCCGTGAGAAGATGCTCTACGACGCCCTGCTGGAAACCCTGATCAGCCACCTGGCGCCACTGCAAGACAGCGCCGCCGCCCTCGCCGAACTGGATGTGCTCAGCAACCTGGCCGAACGTGCGCTGAACCTCGACCTGAACTGCCCCCGCTTCGTCGACGAGCCGTGCCTGCGTATCGAGCAAGGCCGCCACCCGGTCGTGGAGCAGGTACTGACCACGCCGTTCGTGGCCAACGACCTGGGCCTGGACAACAGCACGCGCATGCTGATCATCACCGGCCCGAACATGGGCGGTAAATCCACCTACATGCGCCAGACCGCCCTGATCGTGCTGCTGGCGCACATCGGCAGCTTCGTGCCGGCGGCCAGCTGCGAACTGTCGCTGGTCGACCGCATCTTCACCCGCATCGGCTCCAGTGACGACCTGGCCGGCGGGCGCTCGACCTTCATGGTCGAGATGAGCGAAACCGCCAACATCCTGCACAACGCGACCGACCGCAGCCTGGTGCTGATGGACGAAGTGGGCCGCGGCACCAGCACCTTCGACGGCCTGTCGCTGGCGTGGGCTGCCGCCGAGCGTTTGGCCCAGCTGCGCGCCTATACACTGTTCGCCACTCACTATTTCGAGCTCACCGTGCTGCCAGAAAGTGAGCCGCTGGTGGCCAACGTGCACCTGAATGCCACCGAGCACAACGAGCGCATCGTGTTCCTGCACCATGTACTGCCTGGCCCTGCCAGCCAGAGCTACGGCCTGGCCGTGGCACAACTGGCCGGCGTGCCGGGTGTGGTGATCCAGCGTGCTCGCGAACACCTGGCGCGCCTGGAAACCACCAGCCTGCCGCATGAGCAAGTCCCGAGCGAGAAGGCCAGGGATGTGCCACAGGTGCCGCACCAGAGCGATCTGTTCGCCAGCCTGCCACACCCGGCCATCGAGAAGCTGGGCAAGCTGCAACTGGACGACATGACCCCGCGCCAAGCTATCGAAATGCTATATCAACTAAAGAACCTGTTATAACGGCGCCCACTACAAGCTGGTAGAATCCGCCGCGGTTTGCTGGTGCTGCAGGTTATTAGCCTGGCCTGCAGCCACATACCTGTAAACCGCGCGGCCCTGAGAGGAAGGGCCGCCGCCGTCGCCTGAGGAGAGAACTAGAAATGACCTTCGTCGTCACCGACAACTGCATCAAATGCAAATACACCGACTGCGTGGAAGTCTGTCCGGTGGACTGCTTCTACGAAGGCCCGAACTTCCTGGTCATTCACCCGGACGAGTGCATCGATTGCGCGCTCTGCGAACCGGAATGCCCGGCGCAAGCCATCTTCTCGGAAGACGAAATCCCTGCCGGGATGGAGAACTTCATCGAGCTGAACGCCGAACTGGCGGAAGTCTGGCCAAACATCACCGAGCGCAAGGATGCCCTGCCTGACGCTGAAGAGTGGGACGGCAAGACTGGCAAGATTGCAGACCTGGAGCGCTGATAGCGACCGGACACGAAAAAGGCCCCTCGGGGCCTTTTTTGTTTTTCTGCGGGCAAAAAAAGGGGCGGTTTGACCCGCCCACATTTTTTTCCGTAGTCCCTGCTTGTCCCGAACATCTTCCTGATGAAATCGCTTCTTGCGATGTCCTTGGCCTTCGTCCTGAATGCCTGTGCATGTCCCTGTGCACAGTTCGAATACTAGCGGGTTCAGCCGGGCGGGCAAGCGCGAGACCTCACAAGGTATTACAGGGGACACATTTCCTCACAACCGAATAAGCCATGCTTTTCAATGGGTTGTAAAAATACAGGGGCTGAAAACGACAATGATTTACTGCGACTTGCATAGATAGCTTACAAAACAAGTAAGAAAAGGCTTACACGCAATGTTACTGGGGTAGCGCAGTACACATTAGATATCTGTTTTACCTGGCAGATTTTGGGGGCTGCTTTGCAGCCCATTCGCAGCACAAGGCTGCTCCTACAGATATACGCGATCATGCAGGCAATCACGGTCTCTTGTAGGAGCAGCCTTCTGCTGCGAATGGGGCGCGCAGCGCCCCCGACATTCTCAAATGACACACACAAAAACGCCCCGAGGTCATCGGGGCGTTTTGTGTCACAGGCCTTCGCTACTGGAACAACGACTCGCTGGACAGGCCGTTCTTTTCAAGGATCTCGCGCAGACGCTTGAGCCCCTCTACCTGGATCTGCCGTACCCGTTCCCGGGTCAAGCCAATCTCCAGGCCAACATCCTCCAGGGTGCTGCTTTCATGCCCACGCAGGCCAAAGCGGCGCACCACCACTTCCCGCTGCTTGTCAGTCAGCTCGCCCAGCCACTGGTCGATGCTCTGTGACAGGTCGTCATCCTGCAGCAATTCGCACGGGTCGGTGGGGCGGTCGTCGGTCAAGGTGTCGAGCAGGGTCTTGTCCGAATCCGGGCCAAGCGACACATCCACCGACGATACCCGCTCGTTCAGGCCCAGCATGCGCTTGACCTCTGCGACCGGCTTCTCCAGCAGCGTGGCGATTTCTTCCGGGGAGGGTTCGTGGTCGAGTTTCTGGGTCAGCTCGCGTGCGGCGCGCAAGTAGACGTTGAGTTCCTTGACCACGTGGATCGGCAGGCGGATGGTGCGGGTCTGGTTCATGATCGCCCGTTCGATGGTCTGGCGAATCCACCAGGTCGCATAGGTCGAGAAACGGAAACCACGCTCTGGGTCGAATTTCTCGACCGCACGGATCAACCCCAGGTTGCCTTCCTCGATCAGGTCGAGCAGCGATAGGCCGCGGTTCACGTAACGACGGGCAATTTTTACAACCAGGCGCAGGTTGCTTTCGATCATGCGCTTGCGGCCAGCGGGGTCGCCCTTCTGCGACAGGCGCGCAAAGTGCACTTCTTCTTCCGGCGAAAGCAGCGGCGAGAAGCCGATCTCGTTGAGATACAACTGGGTGGCATCTAGCGCCCGGGTGTAATCGATGTACTTGTGTTGCTTGAGCGAAGAGCCCGACTTGGCCCTCGTCCGAACCGAAGATACAGCAGGTTCGTCTGACACCACATCCGTTTCCAAAACGATGCCCGTCTCCATGAGGAGGACGTCATCGTCGATGTCAAACTCCGGCACTTCTTTACTGAGAGCCATTGTTATAGTCCTTTGCTGAGTTCGAACTCAGACTCGAGCGGCACCTTGATCCCTGGCAGCGCTGGAGCCTGTCCCCTCTACATCACAGGAACAGGCCGGGTACAACAATCAACGGCGTGGCAGGAACTGGAGTGGATCGACGGGTTTGCCCTGGCGGCGAATCTCAAAATGCAGCTTCACCCGATCTGTGCCCGTGGACCCCATTTCAGCAATCGACTGCCCTGCCTTGACCTGCTGCCCCTCCCGAACCAACAGCCTGCGGTTATGACCGTAGGCACTGACGTAGGTATCGCTGTGTTTGATGATGATCAGCTCGCCGTAGCCCCTCAAACCACTCCCGGCGTAAACCACCGCACCATCAGACGCAGCAAAAACAGGCTGTCCCAAATCACCGGCGATATCAATGCCTTTATTCAAACTACCGTTTGAAGCAAATTTTCCAATCAGCACGCCGTTGGCAGGCCAGGTCCAGCCGCCTACCGCGCGCTCCGCAGCGGGCACGGTGGCAACCACCGGCGAGCTGGCGGAAGGTGCCGGCGTGGCCGGTTTGCCGGTGCTGGCAGGCACCGTGGCAGTGCTGCCCACAGGCCGCCGCGTGACCGTGGTGCGGCTCGACGAGGACGGGTTGGTCACGACCGTGGTACTGCTGCTCGAACCACTGCTGAAACGAATCGCCTGGCCCGGCCGGATGGTATAAGGCGCCGGGATGCCGTTGCGCGCAGCCAGCTCCTTGTAGTCCCAGCCGTAGCGGAAGGCGATGGAGAACAGCGTGTCACCCGGCTTGACGACGTACTGCCCGGACGTAACCGCCGGGCGCTTGGGCACGCTGTTGTTGCGGTCGACAACCCGCGCGCTGGTGTTACTGGTGCTCGAACAACCCACCAGTAGCGTGCCCATGGCCAGTGCAATCACCAGAAGCTTGAAACCCGACCCATCCTTGCGCTGCCGAATGACTGTGTGACCCACCCGCGCTCCCCTCATGGTGCCGAAATACGATATGAAGACAAGAAATGCAATATTGTTGCAATTATAACCAAGCCGGCCGGTAATGGCAGGCTGATGCAAAAGGCTGTTGCAAAGCCATGGTGCGCGCTGCGTACTAGCGCTTCGCTCCGCCAGATAGACAGGGCGAAGCTGCAAGAATTCGCCGCCGGCGCAAAAATACCGCGCAGCTTACACCGCCAGCGCCCGGCTCGACGCAGTGCTCAGGCCAGCGGGCCATTGAGCAGCGGTACGAAGCGCACTGCCCCCAGCACTCGGCGGGAGAATCCATGCTCCTCGCGCACGATCAGCATCAGTTGCTGGGTTTCGCCGGCCGGCCCCACCGGGATAACCATGCGGCCACCAGGTGCCAGTTGGTCAAGCAGTGCCTGCGGCACTTCCGGCGCCACTGCCGTGACGATGATGCCGTTGTACGGGGCCAGCGCCGGCCAGCCTTCGCAACCATCGCCCCAGCGGAATACCACATTGCGCAGGTTCAGCTCCACCAGGCGCTCTTTGGCCCGGTCCTGCAGCACCTTGATACGCTCAACCGAGAATACCCGCTCCACCAGTTGGGCAAGGATCGCCGTCTGGTAACCCGAGCCAGTGCCAATCTCCAGCACCTTGTCCAACGGACCGGCTTCGAGCAGAAGCTCGCTCATGTGGGCAACCATGAAGGGCTGGGAGATGGTCTGGTTGTGGCCGATCGGCAACGCGGTGTCTTCGTATGCACGATGCGCGAGTGCCTCGTCGACGAACAGATGACGCGGGGTACGCCGGATCACGTCGAGCACCTTGGTGTTCGACACACCCTCTTCGCACAGGCGCTGGATCAGACGCTCCCGGGTACGCTGGGAGGTCATGCCGATGCCACGCCGCAGCATATCGTCCTCGCGCATCAGAGCACGCCCTCCAGCCAACCGTCGAGCTGCTCGAAGGCATCATTGAAGGTACGGTCGAGCTGCAGCGGCGTGATCGAGACGAAGCCTTGCATCACCGCATGGAAGTCGGTGCCAGGACCGCCATCTTCGGCATCACCGGCCACGGCGATCCAGTAGCCTTCCTTGCCGCGCGGGTTGACCACCTTGGTCGGTGCCGCCGCCCGCGCCCGGTGACCGAGGCGGGTGAGCTGGATGCCACGGATGTGCTCCAGCGGCAGGTTGGGGATATTGACGTTGAGGACGGTGCGTGGCGGCAGCACCAGACGCGACTGTGCCTCGACCAGGCGACGGGCGATGTAGGCCGCCGTCGGCAGGTTGTCCGGCTGACGCGACAACAGCGAAAACGCCAGCGATGTGGTGCCCAGGAAACGGCCCTCCAACGCAGCGGCGACCGTACCGGAGTACAACACGTCATCACCCAGGTTGGCGCCGAGGTTGATCCCCGACACGACCATGTCCGGCACCTGCGGCAACAGCCCATTGAGCCCCAGGTGCACACAGTCGGTCGGTGTGCCGTTGAGGCTGATGAAGCCGTTGGCCAGGGTCTGCGGGTGCAGTGGCCGGTCCAGCGTCAGTGAACTGCTGGCGCCGCTCTTGTCTTGATCCGGGGCGATCACCGCGCACTCGGCGTAATCCGCCAGCGCAGCGTGCAGCGCGGCGAGGCCGGGTGCGGTAACACCGTCGTCGTTCGAAATCAGAATACGCATGGGCTGTCCGTCTGCCCTGCCGACACCAGATCCAAGACTTCGCGTACCACTACGGTGGCGAAGCATCCGGCCGGCAGGACGAATTCCAGTTGCAGGATATCAGGCTCGGGATAATGCCATGTCAGGCCGCCAATAGGGAGCCGCAAAATACGCCGTTCGTGATCCATGCCCGCCTGGGCCAACCACTGGCAAAGTGCCGGCTGCCGTGCACCGACGGCATTTTCCAGCTGCGCGGTGGTGGCGCCTGCAGGCGAGTCGCCCTCGCCCCACATCGGGCCGGTCGGGTGCAGGTCGAGAATCGCCAGGCGTGGATCGGCGCATTCCGCCTCGCCAGCCGGGAAGAAGCTACGGCTGTCGGTGAACGCCAGCAGGTCGCCGACCTGGGCCCGCGCCCAGCTACCTTCGGCGACACGTGCCGCCAGCACCTGGTTGAACAGGTAGCTGCGCCCGGCCGAAAGCAGCCGCGAACGCAGGTTGCGCTGCTCGGGTAATGCTTTGCGCGCGGCCCAGTCGAGGGCGTCATGGACGTTGCCCCCGCCGTGACCGAAGCGCTGGGTACCGAAATAGTTGGGCACGCCGTGCTGCTTGAGCTGTGCCAGGCGTGCATCCACAGCCTGGTGGTCGGCAGCCAGGGCCGTCAGGCGCAGGGTGAAGCCGTTGGCCGAATGCGCGCCACGCTGCAGCTTGCGCTGGTGGCGCACCTGCTTGAGCACGCGCAGGCTGGCATCTTCAGCGCGCGACAGGTCCGGGTCGGCCTTGCCCGGCAGGTGCAGGCTGAACCACTGGCGGGTCAGGGCCTGACGGTCCTTGAGCCCGGCGTAGCTGATCGAACGCACCGGCACGCCTGCGGCGCGCGCCAGGCGGCGGGCAGCCTCTTCGGTGTTCAGGTCACGCTTTTCGACCCACAGCCACAGGTGCTCGCCTTGGCCGGACAGCGGAATGTCCAGCACTTCATCGACCTGGAAGTCTTCAGCTACCGCCTTGAGGACGGCAGTGCCCAAGGGTTCGCCCGATGCGCGCGGGCCCAGCAGTTCCGGTTCGGTCATGCAGGCAGCAGCAGGGCGACCGAATGCACGGCAATCCCCTCCTCACGGCCGGTGAAGCCCAGCTTTTCAGTGGTGGTGGCCTTGACGTTGACCTGGTCGAGTTCGACCTGCAGGTCTTCGGCGATCAGCTGGCGCATGGTCTCGATGTGCGGGGCCATCTTCGGCGCTTGGGCGACGATGGTGGCGTCGACATTGCCGACCTTCCAGCCCTTGGCCTTGACGATGCCGACTACATGGCGCAGCAGCACGCGGCTGTCGGCACCCTTGAATTGTGGGTCGGTGTCGGGGAAGTGCTTGCCGATGTCGCCCAGCGCCGCGGCGCCCAGCAAGGCATCGCTCAGGGCATGCAGCAGCACGTCGCCGTCGGAATGGGCCAGCAGGCCGTACTTGTAGGGGATACGCACCCCGCCCAGGGTAATGAAATCACCGTCGCAGAAACGGTGCACATCGTAGCCATGGCCAATACGCATAGAAAAACGCCCTGAATGAGTCAGGGCGTGATTCTACCTGCTTTGCAGGGGATTTGTGGGATTGGGGCTGCTGTGCAGCCCTTCGCGGGCGTGCCCGCGAAGAAAACAACGCAGCCTTCGAAGCGTTAAACCCGCCCCAGTGCCACCGCATGATGGCGCAGGTGATCCTCGATGAAGCTGGCAATGAAGTAGTAGCTATGGTCGTAGCCCGGCTGCAAACGCAGGGTCATTTCATGCCCCCCTTTGCGTGCCGCCTGCTCCAGCGCTTCAGGCTTGAGCTGCTTTTCGAGGAAGTCGTCACGGTCGCCCTGATCGACCAGCAACGGCGGGCATTGGCCAGCAGGGGTTTCGGCCAGCAGCACGCTGGCATCCCACTCGCGCCAGCGCGCCCGGTCTTCACCCAGGTAGCGGCTGAAGGCCTTCTCGCCCCACGGGCAATCCATCGGGTTGCTGATCGGCGAGAACGCCGACACCGAGCGGTAGCGCCCCGGGTTGCGCAAGGCGCACACCAGCGCGCCGTGCCCACCCATGGAGTGGCCGCTGATGCTGCGCTCGCCCGACGCCGGGAAGTGCGCCTCGATCAGCGCCGGCAACTCCTCCACCACATAGTCGTGCATGCGGTAGTGCTGGGCCCAGGGTTGCTGGGTGGCGTTGAGGTAGAAGCCGGCCCCCAGGCCGAAGTCCCAGGCGCCGTCCGGGTCGCCCGGCACCTGCTCGCCACGCGGGCTGGTGTCGGGGGCCACGATGATCAGCCCAAGCTCCGCAGCCATGCGCTGGGCGCCGGCCTTCTGCATGAAGTTCTCGTCGGTGCAGGTGAGGCCGCTAAGCCAGTACAGCACCGGCAGCTTCTCGCCCTGCTCGGCCTGCGGTGGCAGGTACACGGCAAACACCATGTCGCAGCCCAGCACCTTGGAGTGATGCCGGTAACGCTTGTGCCAGCCGCCGAAGCTCTTCTGGCAGGAGATGTTATCCAGGCTCATGGCACACCTCTCAGAAGTGGATCACGCTGCGGATGCTCTTGCCTTCATGCATCAGGTCAAAGGCTTTGTTGATGTCCTCCAGGCCCATGGTATGGGTGATGAAGGTATCCAGCGGAATCTCGCCTTTTTCAGACATTTCCACGTAGCTTGGCAGCTCGCTGCGGCCACGCACGCCGCCAAACGCCGAACCACGCCAGACGCGCCCGGTGACCAGCTGGAACGGACGGGTGGCGATTTCCTGCCCGGCACCGGCTACGCCGATGATGACCGACTCGCCCCAGCCCTTGTGGCAGCATTCCAGGGCAGCGCGCATCAGTTGCACGTTACCAATGCACTCGAAGGAGAAGTCCACGCCGCCGTCGCTGAGGTCGACGATCACTTCCTGGATCGGGCGGTCGTATTCTTTCGGGTTGATGCAGTCGGTGGCACCCAGTTGGCGGGCGATCTCGAACTTGGCCGGGTTGATGTCGACGGCAATGATGCGCGAGGCCTTGGCCTTGACCGCACCGATCACTGCCGACAGGCCGATGCCGCCCAGGCCGAAGATGGCCACGGTATCACCGGGTTTGACCTTGGCGGTGTTGAGCACCGCGCCGATACCGGTGGTGACGCCACAGCCCAGCAGGCAGACCTTTTCCAGGGGTGCTTCTTTCTGGATCTTGGCCACGGAGATTTCCGGCAGCACGGTGTACTCGGAGAAGGTCGAGGTACCCATGTAGTGGAACAGCTGCTGGCCCTTGTACGAGAAGCGCGTGGTGCCGTCCGGCATCAGGCCCTTGCCCTGGGTAGCGCGGATGGCCTGGCACAGGTTGGTCTTGCCCGAGAGGCAGAACTTGCACTTGCCGCATTCCGGGGTGTACAGCGGGATCACATGGTCGCCCACGGCCACCGAGGTCACGCCCTCGCCTACCGCTTCGACGATCGCGCCGCCTTCATGGCCGAGGATCGACGGGAAGATGCCTTCCGGGTCGGCACCGGACAGGGTATAGGCATCGGTGTGACAGACACCACTGGCGACCACACGCAGCAGCACTTCACCGGCCTTGGGCATGGCCACGTCGACTTCGACGATTTCCAGGGGTTTCTTGGCTTCGAAGGCTACGGCAGCACGGGACTTGATCATCAAAGGTCTCCAGACAGAGGGTCGATTCAGACTAACAGTGTAATTCACCGCCTTTTGATGAATAATCCGGCCAAAGACAAAACATTATTGCCACACAGGGACAATCCATGAGCAGCCGCTGGGAAGGCATCGACGAATTCGTCGCCGTGGCCGAATCGGGCCAGTTCACGGCAGCAGCCGAACGCCTGGGGGTTTCGTCATCGCACATCAGTCGCCAGATCGCGCGGCTGGAGGAGCGCCTGCAGACGCGCCTGCTTTACCGCAGCACCCGTCGGGTCACCCTGAGCGAGGCCGGGCAGACTTTTCTGCAGCATTGCCAGCGCCTCCAGGATGGCCGCGAGGAAGCCCTGCGCGCGATGGGTGACCTGGCCAGCGAACCCAAAGGGTTGCTGCGCATGACCTGCGCGGTCGCCTACGGCGAGCGCTTCATCGTGCCGCTGGTAACACGGTTCATGGCGCTATACCCACAGTTGCGGGTGGATGTGGAACTGAGCAACCACACCCTCGACTTGCTGCATGAGGGCATGGACCTGGCCATCCGCCTGGGCCGCCTGGCCGATTCCCGGCTGGTGGCCACGCGCCTGGCGCCGCGGCGCATGTACCTGTGCGCCTCGCCGGCCTACCTGGAACGTTATGGCCGGCCGCACAGCCTGTCGGAACTGGCGCGGCACAATTGCCTGGTGGGCAGTTCGGACTTGTGGGCATTGCAACAGGACGGCCGCGAGCTCAGCCAGCGGATACAGGGCAACTGGCGCTGCAACAGTGGCCAGGCAGTGCTGGACGCGGCGCTGCAGGGGATAGGGTTGTGCCAGTTGCCGGATTACTACGTGCTGGAGCACCTGAACAGTGGTGCGCTGGTGTCCTTGCTGGAGGCGCACCAGCCGCCAAATACGGCAGTGTGGGCGCTGTATCCGCAGCAGCGGCACCTGTCACCGAAGGTGCGGCGGCTGGTGGATTACCTGAAGGAAGGGTTGGCGGGGTTGCCGGAATATAAGCTTGGCTGAAGGGATACATTTGCGGTACCGGTCCATTCGCGGGTGAACCCGCTCCCACAGGTATTCCACAAGTTGCTGATCCGGTGGAGATCCTGTGGGAGCGGGTTCACCCGCGAAGAGGCCGGTACAGAAGAGCGACGTTCAACGCCTGCCCGCCCAGCGCTGGCGCAACCATTCCAGGTCTTCGGGGCGGGTCACCTTGATGTTGTCACTGCGCCCTTCCACCAGCCGCGGCGCCTGGCCGGACCATTCGATGGCAGAGGCCTCATCGGTCACCACCACATCCGATACCAGGCACTCGGCCAGCGCCCGATGCAACGCCCCCAGGCGGAACATCTGCGGCGTATACGCCTGCCAGATAGTACTGCGGTCCACGGTAGCGCTGACCCGGCCATCGCTGTCGGCACGCTTGAGGGTGTCGCGCGCCGGCACGGCCAGCAGGCCACCCACCGGGTCGTTTGCCAGCTCCGACAACAACTTGTCCAGGTCGCTGCGCGCAAGGTTCGGCCGCGCGGCATCGTGCACCAGCACCCAGTCGCTGTCCGAGGCCCCTTGGGCATGCAGCAACAGCAACGCATTAAGCACCGAGTCGGCGCGCTCACGCCCGCCCGCTGCGCGCTGGATGCGCGAGTCGCTGGCGCAACGCAGGGTGGGCCAGAACGGGTCATCTTCAGCAATGCTGACCACCACGCCGTTAAGCCCCGGATGGCCAAGAAAACAGTCGAGGCTGTGCTCGAGAAGGGTCTGCCCGGCCAGCTCCAGGTATTGCTTGGGGCGGTCGGCAGCCATGCGGGCACCAACGCCCGCAGCAGGAATCACGGCCCAGAAGGCCGGCAAGGTATCGATCATTTCTGTGGCAACTGGAAGAGGGTTTCGCCCTCTTTGACCATTCCCAATTCGTGGCGAGCCCGCTCTTCAACGGTCTCCATGCCTTTTTTCAGCTCCAGCACTTCGGCATCGAGCACACGATTACGCTCGAGCAGGCGCTCGTTCTCGGCATGCTGCTCGGCAATCTGCTGCTTCAGCTCGGCCACTTGCGCCAGGCTGCCATTACCCACCCACAGGCGGTACTGCAGGCCACCCAGCAGCAGGAGCAGGACGAGGAACAACCAATAAGGACTGCGCATCTAGGTATCCAGGTTAAAAAGACCGCCGCACACTATGCATTTCGGGGTCTCAAATAGCACGAAGCCTGGCCGAGGCCAGGCTTCGTAGACAGAAACCCGTTGGAACGCAGTAACGTTCAGCACGAACGTCCTACAGCTCCGGCTGCTGTCTTTTTACCATCTCTTGCTTAGCCGCGAAACTCGGCACGACCACGGTAAACCGCTTTGGCACCCAGTTGCTCTTCGATGCGCAGCAGTTGGTTGTACTTGGAAACGCGGTCGGAACGGCACAGGGAACCGGTCTTGATCTGGCCGGCAGCAGTACCCACGGCCAGGTCGGCAATGGTCGAGTCTTCGGTTTCACCGGAACGGTGCGAAATCACCGCGGTGTAGCCGGCAGCCTTGGCCATCTGGATGGCTTCCAGGGTTTCGGTCAGCGAGCCGATCTGGTTGAACTTGATCAGGATCGAGTTACCGATGCCCTTCTCGATGCCTTCCTTGAGGATCTTGGTGTTGGTCACGAACAGGTCGTCGCCAACCAGCTGTACCTTCTCGCCGATCTTGTCGGTGAGGATCTTCCAGCCAGCCCAGTCGGACTCGTCCAGGCCGTCTTCGATCGAGATGATCGGGAAGCGCTCGGTCAGGCCTTTCAGGTACTCGGCGAAGCCTTCGGCGTCGAACGATTTGCCTTCGCCGGACAGGTTGTACTTGCCGTCTTCGTAGAATTCGGAAGCCGCGCAGTCCAGTGCCAGGGTCACGTCGGTGCCCAGCTTGTAGCCGGCTTTTTCGACCGCTTCGGCGATGGCAGCCAGGGCGTCTTCGTTGGAAGCCAGGTTAGGCGCGAAGCCACCTTCGTCACCCACGGCGGTGTTCAGGCCACGGGCCTTCAGCACGGCTTTGAGGTGGTGGAAGATTTCGGTGCCCATGCGCAGGCCGTCGGAGAAGGTCTTGGCGCCAACCGGCTGAACCATGAACTCCTGGATGTCGACGTTGTTGTCGGCGTGCTCGCCACCGTTGATGATGTTCATCATCGGTACCGGCATCGAGTACTGGCCCGGGGTACCGTTCAGGTTGGCGATGTGCGCGTACAGCGGCAGGTCCTGGTCCTGGGCAGCGGCCTTGGCGGCAGCCAGGGAAACAGCCAGGATGGCGTTGGCGCCCAGCTTGGCCTTGTTCTCGGTACCGTCCAGTTCGATCATGGCGCGGTCCAGGGCCTTCTGGTCGGAAGGGTCCTTGCCCAGCAGCAGCTCACGGATCGGGCCGTTGATGTTGCCGACGGCTTTCAGCACGCCCTTGCCCAGGTAACGGCTCTTGTCGCCATCACGCAGCTCCAGCGCTTCGCGCGAGCCGGTGGAAGCACCGGACGGCGCGCAAGCGCTGCCGATGATGCCGTTGTCGAGCAGTACATCGGCTTCCACGGTGGGGTTGCCACGCGAATCGAGAACTTCACGACCTTTGATGTCGACGATTTTTGCCATTGTTGTAAGCACTCCAGAATTGACGAAAACAACCTAGCTTAAGAAATTCTTGCCGTTCACCAGGCGGACTTTGCAGTGGGCAGGCCGGGTGAAGGGAGCCCCTGACCGATTGGTCAGGGGTGGATCGGGCGGTACTTTACCCGAGAAATGAGCTTTACGCGGTTTCTACCGTCGGAAAACTTTTCACCAGGTCGTCCAGTTGCTTGAGCTGGGCCAGGAATGGCTCCAGTTTGTCCAGGCGCAGGGCGCATGGGCCATCGCACTTGGCGTTGTCCGGGTCGGGGTGGGCTTCGAGGAACAGGCCGGCCAGGCCCTGGCTCATGCCGGCCTTGGCCAGGTCGGTGACCTGGGCGCGGCGGCCACCGGCGGAATCGCTGCGACCACCCGGCATCTGCAGGGCGTGGGTCACGTCGAAGAACACCGGGTACTCGAACTGCTTCATGATGCCGAAGCCGAGCATGTCCACTACAAGGTTGTTGTAGCCGAAGCTCGAACCACGCTCGCAGAGGATCAACTGGTCGTTACCGGCCTCAGCGCACTTGGCCAGGATGTGTTTCATTTCCTGGGGTGCGAGGAACTGGGCCTTCTTGATGTTGATCACCGCGCCGGTCTTGGCCATGGCCACCACCAGGTCGGTCTGCCGCGACAGGAAGGCCGGCAGCTGGATGATGTCGCACACCTTGGCTACGGGCTCGGCCTGGTAAGGCTCGTGCACGTCGGTGATCACCGGCACGTTGAAGGTGCGCTTGATCTCTTCGAAGATCTTCAGCCCTTCTTCCATGCCCGGACCACGGTAGGACGTCACCGACGAACGGTTGGCCTTGTCGAAGCTGGCCTTGAACACGTACGGGATACCGAGCTTCTCGGTCACCCGCACGTACTCTTCGCAGACCTTCATTGCCAGGTCACGGGACTCCAGGACGTTCATCCCGCCGAACAGGACGAACGGCTTGTCGTTGGCGATCTCGATGTTACCGACGCGAATGATCTTCTGGGTCATTGATCAGGCCTTGTTCTTCTGAGCCAGGGCTGCCTTGACGAAACCACTGAACAGCGGGTGGCCGTCACGCGGGGTGGAGGTGAATTCCGGGTGGAACTGGCAGGCAACGAACCATGGGTGGTCCTTGGACTCGACCACTTCCACCAGCGCCCCGTCTTCGGAACGGCCGGAAACCACCAGGCCGGCATCGACCAGTTGCGGCAGCAGGTTGTTGTTCACTTCGTAGCGGTGACGGTGACGCTCGGTGATCACGTCCTTGTTGTAGCAGTCGTGCACCTTGGAACCGGCAGCCAGCTGGCAGTCCTGTGCGCCCAGGCGCATGGTGCCGCCAAGGTCGGAAGCCTCGGTACGGGTCTCGACGGCACCGGTGGCATCAGCCCACTCGGTGATCAGGCCGACGACCGGGTGGCCGCTGTTGCGGTCGAACTCGGTGGAGTTGGCGTCTTTCCAGCCCATCACGTTACGGGCGAACTCGATCACGGCCACCTGCATGCCCAGGCAGATGCCCAGGTACGGTACCTTGTTCTCACGGGCGTATTGCACCGCGGTGATCTTGCCTTCCACGCCGCGCAGGCCGAAACCGCCCGGCACCAGAATGGCGTCGGCGCCTTCGAGCAGGCTGGTGCCCTGGTTCTCGATGTCTTCCGAGTCGATGTAGCGCAGGTTGACCTTGGTGCGGTTGGTGATGCCGGCGTGGCTCATCGCTTCGATCAGCGACTTGTACGCATCCAGCAGCTCCATGTACTTGCCGACCATGGCGATGGTCACTTCGTGCTCAGGGTTGAGCTTGGCATCGACCACTTTGTCCCACTCGGACAGGTCGGCGCCATTGCACTGCAGGCCGAAACGCTCGACGACGAAGTCGTCCAGGCCCTGTGCATGCAGCACGCCCGGAATCTTGTAGATGGTGTCGACGTCTTCCAGCGAAATCACCGCACGCTCTTCAACGTTGGTGAACAGCGCGATCTTGCGACGCGACGAAGCATCGACCGGGTGGTCGGAGCGGCAGATCAGCACGTCAGGCTGCAGGCCGATGGAGCGCAGCTCCTTGACCGAGTGCTGGGTCGGCTTGGTCTTGGTTTCGCCAGCGGTGGCGATGTACGGGACCAGGGTCAGGTGCATCAGCATGGCGCGCTTGGAGCCCACCTCGACGCGCAGCTGGCGAATGGCCTCGAGGAACGGCTGCGACTCGATGTCACCCACGGTACCGCCGATTTCCACCAGGGCCACGTCGGCATCGCCGGCGCCCTTGATGATGCGACGCTTGATCTCGTCGGTGATGTGCGGGATGACCTGGATGGTCGCGCCCAGGTAGTCACCACGACGCTCTTTACGCAGCACATGCTCGTAAATTCGACCCGTGGTGAAGTTGTTGTTCTGGGTCATGGTGGTGCGGATGAACCGCTCGTAGTGGCCCAGGTCGAGGTCAGTCTCGGCGCCATCGTGGGTGACGAACACTTCACCGTGCTGGAACGGGCTCATGGTGCCCGGATCGACGTTGATGTACGGATCCAGCTTGAGCATGGTGACCTTCAGGCCCCGCGCTTCCAGGATGGCCGCCAGGGAAGCCGAGGCAATGCCTTTCCCCAATGAAGAAACAACACCGCCCGTGACGAATATGTAGCGCGTCATGAAAAACCCTAGAAGTCTGCGTTAAGGCGGCCAGCGCCGCCGGAGAAAGCGAAGGAAGGCCGAAGCCCCCGATCACCTGCGTCAGTCACAGTGCATCTCGAAAAACTGTCGCGTCTGTACAGACCAGGGGTATCCCCGGCATGGAGCTCGCTCGTCATTTTCAGAATCAGCCCAGCAAAAAACTGCTTGGTAACCGGCAACCCCTGTGTTTTCGCGGAAGCCACAGAAGTTGTATCAAGAAGGGAGGGTAGTCTACCGGAATGTACCCTTCATCTCAAACCTTGCGCGCTCGTCGGCAACTGCCAATGCAGCTGGCAATCCGCCTGCACCAGCCCAGGCAGGTTGGCCACCGCCAGCAGGCGCTCCCCCTGGTACAGCAACGGCAGGCGCGGACGCAGGAAATACGGCACCCGCTGCTCATTGAGCAGACGCTTGAGATCGCGCCGGCCGCGACCGGGAACCTCCAGCATTTCGCCGCCCTGGCGGTAGGCAATGCGCAGACCAGCCATTGGCACGGCGACATCAAGACGCACCCTGCCGTTACCTGGCAGTACCAAGGGCAACGTTGAATTCGGCCAGGCCATTTCTCCGACAGGCTGTTGCAGCCAGTCGCCGCTCAGCCACCAGATGCGGCCATCGCTGCGCAGCAGCTGCCCATCGGCAAGCCGCCAGACCGGCCGGGCATCGGCGGCAGCATCGCGCAGGTCTGCCCAGCCGGCCCAATGCCGAGTGTCGGGCAGACGGGTGCGCCGGCTCAGCCAGTATTGCAAGGCATTGCGCTGACGGGCTGGCGACAGCGCCGTGAGCGTGGCCAGGTCAAGGGAGTCCAGGCCCGACCAGGCGACGGACGCCCCCTCCTGCGCAGGCGCCAGGTCGCCCTGGGCCAGTTCATCCAGCAGGCCCAGGGCTTCACCCAGGTGCTCTGCGGCGCGTGCGAGATTCTGGCTGGCCTGTGGCCAACGTTGTTGCAACTGCGGGAACACTTCGCCGCGCAGGTAGTTGCGGGCAAATTGTGTGTCGGTGTTTGACGGGTCTTCGATCCATGCAAGCCCATTCACCTTGGCATAGTCATGCAGTTGCTGGCGTGAACAACCCAGCAACGGCCTGACCAGGGTGCCCTGCCCTAGCGCCCGCTGCCCGGGCATCGCCGCCAGGCCACGCAACCCGGCGCCGCGCAACAGGCGGAACAACAGGGTTTCGGCCTGGTCGTCGCGGTGCTGCCCGGTGAACAGAATGTCGCCAGGGCCGAGGGACTGCTTGAAAGCGGCATAGCGAGCGTCGCGGGCAGCCTGTTCCAGGCTCGCGCCGGGGCTGACCTGGACGTGGATGACCTGGAGTTCGATGCCGAGATTGTCACAGACGGCTTTGCAATGGGCGGGCCAGGCGTCGGCAGCGGCTTGCAGGCCGTGGTGGATATGGAGGGCGCGCAGTGGGGGGGATGCGTGGTTGCGGACGTGGTCGGCCAGCAGGTGCAGGAGGACGGTGGAGTCGAGGCCGCCGGAGAAGGCTATGCACCAGGTGGGGGCTTGCAGCCAGGGGGTGAGGTTGATCATGAGGGCCTCACATGGCTTGAGATTGCCGGGGGTGCTTTGCACCTCTTTCGCCGGCAAGCCAGGCTCCCACAGTGAGCCTTGTGGGAGCCTGGCTTGCCGGCGAATGGGCCGCAGAGCGGCCCCGGTGGTATGTCAGAGGCCGTAGCTCATCAGGCGCTCGTAGCGGCGAGCCAGCAGCGCGTCGTTATCGAACTTGCCGAGCATGTCCAGCTGTTCGATCAGGTCAGCACGGATGCTTTCCGACACTTTCACCGGATCACGATGGGCGCCGCCCAACGGCTCCTGGATGACCTTGTCGACGATGTTCAGGCTCTTCAGGCGTTCGGCAGTGATGCCCATGGCCTCAGCGGCGTCGGCCGCCTTGTCGGCAGTCTTCCACAGGATCGACGCGCAGCCTTCCGGCGAGATCACCGAGTAGGTGGAGTATTGCAGCATGTTCAGCTGGTCGCACACGCCGATGGCCAGTGCACCGCCAGAACCACCCTCACCGATCACGGTGGCAATGATCGGGGTTTTCAGGCGCGCCATCACGCGCAGGTTCCAGGCGATTGCCTCGCTCTGGTTGCGCTCTTCGGCATCGATACCCGGATAGGCACCCGGGGTGTCGATGAAGGTCAGGATCGGCATCTTGAAGCGTTCGGCCATTTCCATCAGGCGGCAAGCCTTGCGGTAGCCTTCAGGGCGCGGCATACCGAAGTTGCGGCGTACCTTCTCGCGCACTTCACGGCCCTTCTGGTGGCCGATCACCATGACCGGCTTGCCATCCAGGCGCGCGGTACCACCGACGATGGCGGCGTCGTCGGAGAAGTGGCGGTCACCGTGCAGCTCTTCGAACTCGGTGAAGATGTGCTCCAGGTAGTCCAGTGTGTAAGGACGACGCGGGTGACGTGCCAGGCGGGCGATCTGCCAGCTGGTCAGGTTGCCGAAGATGCTTTCGGTCAGTGTGTTGCTCTTGTCTTGCAGACGGGCAATTTCATCGCTGATGTTCAGCGAGTTGTCGTTACCTACCAGGCGCAGGCCTTCGATCTTGGCTTGCAGGTCGGCAATCGGCTGTTCGAAATCGAGAAAATTCGGGTTCATAGTCATCCGTCTTGGGTCTACGGCCAGGCGGCCGGCCGGTTGATCCGTTTGGCGCCCTACCTTAAGGGATCAGGCGCATTCAGGTCGAGATTAAATTTTTGTCGATTCAACGATATTGCAGGAAGACGTTCTCACGCCCGAACTGGTCACGCAGCGCCTGAATCAGCCCATCGGCCGGGTCGATAGACCACTGCTCACCGAACTGCAGCATGGCCTTGGCGTCGCTGCCGGTGTACTCCAGGGTGATCGGGCAAGCACCGCGATGGCGGGTGATCAGTTCGCCCAGCCACTTCAGCCGGTCGCCCTTGAGCGCCTCGTGTGCCACCTTCAGGCGCAGGCTCTCGGCCAGCTTGGTGCGCGCGTCTTCCATTGTCATCACCTGCTTTACCCGCAGGCGCAGGCCGCCGGAGAAGTCGTCGTTGCTGACCTCGCCTTCGACGACCACCATCGCATCGGCCTGCAGCAAGGACTGTGCCGCCATGAAGGAATCGGCGAACAGCGAAGCCTCGATGCGCCCGGAGCGGTCATCCAGGGTGACGAAGCCCATCTTGTCGCCCTTCTTGTTCTTCATTACGCGCAGGGCAATGATCATGCCGGCGACAGTCTGGGTTTCGCGCGACGGCTTGAGGTCGATGATGCGCTGGCGGGCGAAGCGGCGGATCTCGGCCTCGTACTCATCGATCGGGTGGCCGGTGAGGTACAGGCCAAGGGTGTCCTTCTCGCCCTTCAGGCGCTCTTTGAGGGTCAGCTCGCGCACCTTGCGGTGGTTGGCATAGACGTCGACTTCCACCTCGTCGAACATGCTGCCGAACAGGTCGACATGGCCGCTGTCAGCGGTGTGAGCCGCCTGCTCTGCAGCCTTGATGGCCTCACCCAGGGCCGAGAGCAAGGTTGCACGGTTGATGTCGATGTTGGCCTGGTAGGCCTTGATCTCATCATGGAAGTGCGGGCCAAGACGGTCCAGTGCGCCACTGCGCACCAGCGCATCCAGGGTGCGCTTGTTGACCCGCTTGAGGTCGATGCGCTCGCAGAAGTCGAACAGGTCCTTGAACGGCCCGCCTTGGGCACGCGCCTCGACGATCGCTTCCACCGGGCCTTCGCCGACACCCTTGATGGCGCCCAGGCCATAGACGATACGACCATCGTTGTTGACGGTGAACTTGAAGTCGGAAAAGTTCACATCCGGCGCGTCGAGGCGCAGCTTCATGCTGCGCACCTCCTCGACCAGCACCACCACCTTGTCGGTGTTGTGCATGTCCGCGGACAGCACGGCAGCCATGAACGGCGCCGGGAAGTGGGTTTTCAGCCAGGCCGTCTGGTAGGACACCAGGCCATAGGCGGCGGAGTGGGATTTGTTGAAGCCATAACCCGCAAACTTTTCCACCAGGTCAAAGATGTTACCGGCCAGGTCGGCATCGATGCCGTTGTTGGCGCAACCTTCGATGAAGCCACCACGCTGCTTGGCCATTTCCTCGGGTTTTTTCTTACCCATAGCCCGACGCAGCATATCTGCACCACCGAGGGTGTAGCCTGCCATCACCTGGGCGATCTGCATCACCTGTTCCTGGTACAGGATGATGCCGTAGGTAGGCGCCAGCACCGGTTGCAGGCCTTCATACTGGTAATCGGGGTGCGGGTAGGCCAGCTCGGCGCGGCCGTGTTTGCGGTTGATGAAGTCGTCCACCATGCCCGACTGCAGCGGGCCCGGGCGGAACAGCGCCACCAGTGCGATAAGGTCTTCGAGGCAGTCGGGCTTGAGTTTCTTGATCAGCTCCTTCATGCCACGGGATTCAAGCTGGAACACCGCAGTGGTTTCGGCTTTTTGCAGCAGCTCGTAAGTCTTGCGGTCATCCAGCGGGATGAAGTCGATGTTGAGATCTGGCAGGTTTTTCTTGGCCTGCTCGCGGTTGATGATCTCCATCGCCCACTTGATGATGGTCAGGGTCCGCAGGCCGAGGAAGTCGAACTTGACCAGGCCGGCGGCCTCGACGTCGTCCTTGTCGAACTGGGTTACCAGGCCGCCGCCCTCTTCGTCACAGGCGATCGGCGAAAAATCGGTGAGCTTGGTCGGCGCGATAACCACACCACCGGCGTGCTTGCCGGTACCCCGGGTGACGCCTTCCAGCTTCAGCGCCATATCCCAGATTTCGCGGGCATCCTCGTCGCCCTTGAGGAAGTCGCGCAGGATTTCTTCCTGCTCGTAGGCCTTCTCCAGGGTCATACCCACTTCGAACGGGATCATCTTCGACAGGCGGTCGGCCAGGCCGTAGGACTTGCCCTGCACCCGCGCCACGTCTCGCACTACCGCCTTGGCGGCCATGGTACCAAAGGTGATGATCTGGCTGACCGCATTGCGCCCGTAGGCATCGGCCACGTATTCGATCACCCGATCCCGGCCATCCATGCAGAAGTCGACGTCGAAGTCGGGCATGGAAACCCGTTCAGGGTTGAGGAAGCGCTCGAACAGCAAGTCGTAGGCCAGCGGGTCGAGGTCGGTGATCTTCAGCACGTAGGCCACCAGCGAGCCTGCGCCCGAACCACGGCCAGGTCCGACCGGCACGCCGTTGTTCTTGGCCCACTTGATGAAGTCCATCACGATCAGGAAGTAACCGGGGAAGCCCATCTGGATGATGATATCCAGCTCGAACTTCAGGCGGTCCAGGTAGACCTGGCGCTTCTCTTCGTAATTGGGTGTGGTGTCTTTCGGCCACAACACCGCCAGGCGCTCTTCCAGGCCTTCGTGGGACACAAGCCGCAGGTAGTCGTCAATGCCCATACCGTTCGGCGTGGGGAAGTCGGGCAGGAAGTGCTTGCCCAGCTGAACCTGGATGTTGCAGCGCTTGGCGATCTCGACGGTGTTGGCGATGGCGTCGGGCAGGTCGCTGAACAGCTCGGCCATTTCCTCGGACGATTTCAGGTACTGCTGGTCACTGTAGCCACGCGGGCGGCGCGGGTCGTCAAGGGTCCAGCCCTCGCCAATGCAAACGCGGGTTTCGTGGGCGTCGAAGTCCGCCTGCTTGATGAAACGCACGTCGTTGGTGGCCACCAGCGGGGCGCCAAGCTTGTCGGCCAGGGCCACCGCCGCGTGCACGTATTCTTCATCGCGGGCGCGGTTGGTGCGCTGCACTTCAACGTAGAAGCGCTCGGGGAACATGCCCATCCAGTCTTGCAGCAGGGCCTGGGCTTCTTCATCCCGGCCGGACAACAAGGCCATGCCGATATCGCCTTCCTTGCCCGCTGACAGGGCAATCAGGCCCTCGCTGGCGGGGGCGATCCATTCACGCTGGAGGATGACCAAGCCGTTGCGCTGGCCATCGGTCCAGCCGCGCGAGATCAGCTCGGTGAGGTTGCGATAGCCCTTGGCATCCATGGCCAGGAAGCAGATGCGCGACAGCGGCGCCTCCGGATCGGCACCGGCCAGCCACAGGTCGGCACCACAGATCGGCTTGATGCCCGCGCCCATGGCAGCCTTGTAGAACTTCACCAGCGAGCACATGTTGCTCTGGTCGGTGATCGCCACCGCCGGCATGTTCATCCCGGCCAGCGCCTTGGCCAGCGGTTTGATCCGCACCAGGCCGTCGACCAGCGAGAATTCGGAGTGGACGCGCAGGTGAACGAAGGGAACCGACATGGAAGATCCTGTAGCAGTGCTTAACGACAAGGGCGGGATTGTAGCTTAAATGGGGAAGAGATTTGGGGCTGCTTGCACCCTCCCTGTAGGAGCAGCCTTGTGCTGCGAAAGGGCCAGTACAGGCACAGCAACTTCATTTACCTGACTGGCGCTTTCGCAGCACAAGGCTGCTCCTACAAGAGCGAAAGGGCCGCGAAGTGCCCTGGCAGGTCAGATAAGGGAATCGGTGACGCCTTCGCGTGCTTCCAAGGCCGCACGCACCGGGGCAAAGGAACGCCGATGGATGGGCGTAGGGCCCAGGCGTGCGAGCGCCTCAAGGTGCACCGGGGTCGGGTAACCTTTGTGCCCACCCATGCCATACCCTGGGTAGATCAGCTCGAACGCGCTCATCTCACGGTCACGGGTTACCTTGGCCAGGATCGAGGCAGCTGCAATAGCCGGCACCTGGCTATCGCCTTTGATCACCGGCGACGCCGGCACGGCCAGCTTCGGGCAGCGGTTGCCATCGATCAGGGCCAGCTTCGGCGTAATGTGCAGGCCCTGCACCGCACGCTGCATGGCCAGCATCGTGGCCTGCAGGATGTTCAGGCGGTCGATTTCCTCGACCTCGGCGCGGGCGATGCAGAAGCTCAAGGCCTTTTCACAGATCTCGTCGAACAACGCCTCGCGCTTGGCTTCGGTGAGTTTCTTCGAATCGTTCAGGCCGAGGATCGGGCGCGCCGGATCAAGGATCACCGCCGCCGTCACCACCGCCCCGCACAGCGGCCCGCGGCCCACTTCGTCGACGCCGGCGACCAGGTCCTCGACCAGGTTGAAGTCCAGTCCAATTTGCATGTCAGCGGTCCTTGAGCAAGGCCAGTACCGCCTCGGCCGCCTGGTTGGAGGCGTCACGGCGCAGGGTGCGGTGAATTTCGTCGAAACGTTCGGTCTGCTGGCTGCCATCGCGCACCAGCGGTGCAAGGGTGTTGGCCAAGGCTTCGCTGGTGGCGGCGTCCTGCAACAGTTCGGGCACCAGTTCACGCTGGGCGAGCAGGTTTGGCAGGGACACGTAAGGGCTCTTCACCAGGCGCTTGAGGATCCAGTAGGTCAAGGGCGCAAGGCGGTAGGCCACCACCATTGGCCGCTTGTACAGCAGCGCTTCGAGGGTGGCTGTGCCCGAGGCGATCAGTACTGCATCACAGGCCGCCAGGGCCTGGTGCGACCGGCCATCGAGCAGGGTCAGTGGCAGTTGGCGCCCTTCGAGCATCTGTTCGACCTGGGCACGCCGCGCGGCGTTGGCGCAGGGCAGCACGAAGTGCACGCCTGGCACCTGCTGCTGCAGGCGCTCGGCGGCGTCGAGGAACAACGCCCCCAGGCGCCCTACCTCGCCACCCCGGCTGCCAGGCATCAGTGCAACCACCGGCCCGTCGCCCAGGCCCAGTGCAGCACGTGCTGCCGGGCGGTCGGTTTCAAGCGGTATGGTGTCGGCCAGCGGGTGACCGACAAAGCGCACCGGCACTCCCTGCTCTTCATAGAACCGCGCCTCGAACGGCAGCAGCGTCAGCATCAGGTCGCAGCCTTCGCGAATCTTCAGTACGCGCTTCTGCCGCCAGGCCCAGACCGACGGGCTGACGTAGTGCACGGTCTTGATTCCGACCTGGCGCAGTTTCAGTTCAATGTTGAGGGTGAAGTCGGGGGCGTCGATGCCGATGAAAACATCCGGCTTTTCGTCGATCAGTGTCTGGATCAGCAGCTTGCGGCGTTTGAGCAGCTCGCGCAGGCGCCCCAGCACTTCGACCAGGCCCATGACCGCCAGGCGCTCCATGGGGAAGTACGATTGCAGGCCTTCGGCTTCCATCAACGGGCCGCCAACGCCAATGAAACGTACATCGGGGTGGCGTGCCTTGAGGGCACGCATCAAGCCTGAACCAAGAATATCGCCGCTGGCCTCACCTGCGACCAAGGCTACGCAAAGCGGGGCCATGTCAGCGGGTGATGCCGCGGGCGGAATTCACGATCGACTGACGGAACAGGTCGACCTCAGGGTGCTTCGCCGCCATTTCGGCCAGTTCCTTGAGCGCGTCTTCGACGGTCAGGCCCTGACGATAGACAATCTTGTAGCAACGGCGCAGCACGTGGATCACCTCGTCGCTGAAACCGCGGCGGCGCATGCCCTCGAAGTTCATGCTGCGGGCTTCGGCCGGGCTGCCGAACACGGTGACGAAGGCCGGGACGTCCTTGCCGATCGCCGTGCCCATGCCGGAAAACGCGTGGGCACCGATATGGCAGTACTGATGCACCAGGGTATAGCCGGACAGAATCGCCCAGTCGCCTACGTGCACGTGGCCGGCCAAGGCCGTGTTGTTGACCAGGATGCAGTGGTTGCCAATGACGCTGTCGTGGCCGATGTGGGCATAGGCCATGATCAGGTTGTGGTCGCCCACGGTGGTTTCCGCACGGTCCTGAACGGTGCCGCGGTGAATGGTCACCCCTTCGCGGAACACATTGTGATCGCCGATCACCAGGCGCGTCGGCTCACCCTTGTACTTGAGGTCCGGGGTATCTTCGCCAATGGAGGAAAACTGAAAGATACGGTTGTGCTTGCCGATGCGGGTCGGCCCTTTGAGCACAACATGCGGGCCGATAACGGTACCCTCCCCGATTTCCACATCGGGGCCAACGATCGACCAAGGGCCGACCTCGACACCATCGGCCAGCTTGGCCGACGGGTCGATAATGGCCCGAGGATCAATCGAATTCATAGGGAGCGTTCCGCGCATGTGATCTGTGCCGAGCAAACCGGTTTGCCGTCGACCAGGGCGCGGCATTCAAACTTCCAGATCATGCTCTTGCGGCTGAGGAACTTGGCTTCCAGCACCAACTGGTCACCCGGCAGTACCGGCTGACGGAAACGCAGCTTGTCAGAACCAACGAAGTAGTACAGGGTGCCATCAGCGGGCTTGGCATCGAGCATCTTGAAACCGAGGATGCCGGCCGCCTGGGCCATGGCTTCAATGATCAAAACGCCCGGCATGATCGGGTGCGCCGGGAAATGGCCGTTGAAGAACGGCTCGTTGATGCTGACATTCTTGTAGGCACGAATGCTCTGGGCCTCGAAGTCCAGATCCGTCACCCGGTCCACCAGCAGGAACGGGTAACGGTGAGGCAGGTATTCGCGAATCTCGTTGATGTCCATCATTTCGGGGGGGAAGCCTGTAATAAGAATAGGGAGCGCAGGTGCTGACCACACGCTCCTTTAGCAATCCAAAGAGGAGCCAGCTAGCGACTGTTCACTCTTGCTCAGGGAATGGTATCAGCCTTCTGATGTCGGCAGGCCACCTGAGGTCACGGTATCGACGCGTTTTTCCAGCTGCTGAAGACGCTTGGCCATGTCATCCAGCTGGCGGATCCGCGCAGCGCTCTTGCGCCAGTCAGCCAAAGGCTGCATGGCTGTGCCGGATGAATAGGAACCGGGTTCAGTGATCGAACGGGTTACCATTGTCATCCCTGAAACAAATACGTTATCGCAAATATCAATGTGCCCTACCAGGCCCACGCCCCCGGCCAGCATGCAATGCTTGCCGATGCGCGTACTGCCGGAAATGCCCACACAAGCGGCCATGGCCGTGTGGTCACCGATCTGCACGTTGTGGGCGATCTGGATCTGGTTGTCGAGCTTGACCCCGTCGCCGATCCGCGTGTCGGACAGCGCACCACGGTCGACGGCAGTATTGACGCCGATTTCCACGTCATCACCAATGGTGACGCCGCCGATCTGGGCGATCTTGCGCCAGATACCCTTCTCATTGGCAAAGCCGAAGCCTTCGCCGCCGATCACAGCACCCGACTGGATGACCACGCGCTTGCCGATCACGACGTCGTGATACAACGTCACCCGCGGCGCCAGCCAGCCGCCTTCACCTACAACGCAACGCGCACCGATGAAGCAATGGGCGCCGATGCAGACATCAGCCTCGATGCGCGCACCGCTTTCGATCACCGCGAACGGCCCGATGCTGGCGCTGGCGTCCACCTGCGCGTCCCCAGCCACCACGGCGCTGGGATGGATTCCCGCCACAGCCTTGGGTTTGGGGTCGAACAGGTGGGAAATACGCGCATACGCCTGGTACGGGTCGGCCACGATCAGGGCATTGCCAGCGAAACTTTCGGCATCCGCAGCCTTGAGCAATACCGCACCTGCCTGGCAGTTATCCAGGTACTTGCGGTACTGCGGGTTGGCGAGGAAGCTCAATTGACCGGGGCCTGCCTCCTGCAAGGTGGCCAGCCCGGTAATCTGCAACGCCTCGGGCCCCTTGAGGGTGGCACCGAGGGCCTCGGCCAGTTGGCCTAGCGTCATGGTCACACTCATATCAACGGGCTTGGTTCATGCGCTCGATGACCTGGCGGGTGATGTCGTACTGAGGTTTGACATCGATGACCGCACCACGCTCGAGGACCAGGTCAAAACCGCCCTTCTTGATCACTTCCTCGACAGCACCATCCAGCTTCGGCTTCAGTTGCTTGAGCATGTCGCGGTCAGCAACGGCTTTGGCTTCGTTCAGTTCTTTGGACTGGAACTGGAAGTCACGGGCCTTTTGCTTGAACTCGAGCTCCAGGCGCTCACGCTCCTGCTGCTGCATCTTGTCGCCGCCCTTGATCAGACGGTCCTGGATGCCCTTGGCGCTGCTTTCCAGGCTTTTCAGCTTGGTCAGTTGCGGACCGAACTTCTTCTCGGCATCGACCGCGTATTTCTTGGCGGCATCCGATTCGAGCAGGGCCATCTGATAGTTCAGCACGGCAACCTTCATTTCGGCGAATGCCGGGGTGGCGACCAGCGCCGCGGCCACTACGGCCAGTTGAGCCAATTTACGCACGATGCACTCCTGGATAAACCGTTGTCGTTAAGCAAGGGCCGACCTTAGAAGGTCTGGCCCAGAGAGAATTGGAACACCTGGGTATCGGCATCGTCCGGCTTTTTGACCGGCATTGCCAGGCTGAAGCTCAACGGGCCCAGTGCGGTAATCCAGGTCACACCCAAGCCGACCGAACTGGCCATGCCCGAGAAGCCGACTTTCTCGCAATCAGGCTTGTTGCCGCAATTGGTGTCGAACACGTTACCCACGTCCCAGAACACGGAGGTGCGCAGCGAACGCTGGTCCTTGACGAACGGCAGCGGGAACAGCAACTCGACGCCACCTTGCACCAGCACGTTACCGCCGAACGGCAACGGATCCTGATCCGGGTCGGCGATGGTGCCCTCTCGCGTACCGTCACTTGGCGTACTGCGCGGGCCCAGGCTGCTGTCCTTGAAGCCACGGACAGAGTTGAACCCCCCTGCGAAGTAGTTCTCGTAGAACGGCAGGCCGGAAGTGCTGCCATAACCATCACCATAGCCCAGCTCGGTGTGCAGGCGCAGGGTGTAGTCGTTGTTGATCGGCTGGAACAGCTGGCCACGATAATCGAGCTTGAAGAACGACAGGTCGCTGCCCGGAATGGTGGATTCCAGGGTCAGGCTTTGCGAGTGACCACGGGTGGCCAGCACGCCTTTGTTCAGGGTCGACTCGGACCAGCCGATCGAGGCCTTGAAGTTCAGGAAGTTCTCGCCCTCCTGTTCGAGGAAGTCGAAGATCTCGTCAACGGTGTACTTACCGGTCTTGATCTTGTCCTGCTGCACGCTCAGGCCGTAGGTCAGGCGCGAGGTTTCGCTGATCGGGTAGCCAAGGCTGACGCCGGCACCCAGGCTGTCCACCGCATAGCTGGCCACATCGACGTCGAGGTCGTCGTAGTCGGTGCTGCGGTAGAAGGCGTTGTAACCCAGGCTGACACCGTCGGCGGTGAAGTAGGGGTCCACGAAGCCGAAGTTGTAGCGGGTCTGGTATTCCGAACGGGTCAGGCCGATGGACACCTTGTTACCGGTACCCAGGAAGTTGCTCTGGCTGATCGAACCACCGAGGATCAGGCCGGCGCTCTGGGCGAAACCGACGCTGGCGGTGATCGAGCCGGAGGCTTGCTCTTCAACGCTGTAGTTGACGTCGACCTGGTCGTCAGTGCCTGGCACCGGCGGAGTCTCGACGTTGACTTCCTTGAAGAAGCCCAGGCGCTCCAAGCGGGTCTTGGACTGGTCGATCAGGTAGGTCGAAGCCCAGCCGCCTTCCATCTGGCGCATTTCGCGACGCAGCACTTCGTCTTCGGTCTTGGTGTTGCCGCGGTAGTTGATGCGGTTGACGTAGGCACGCTTGCCCGGGTCGACCACGAACATGATGTCGACCGTGTGGTCCTGGTCGTTCGGCTGTGGCACGCCGTTGACGTTGGCGAAGGTGTAGCCTTCGTTGCCCAGACGACGGGTGATCAGCTCGGAGGTGGTGGTCATCACCTTGCGCGAGAACACCTGGCCCGGCTGCACCAGCAGCAGCGACTTGACCTGGTCTTCCGGCACTTTCAGGTCACCGGACAGCTTCACGTCGCGAACGGTGTACTTCTCGCCTTCGTTGATGTTGACGGTGATGTAGACGTGTTTCTTGTCTGGCGTGATGGACACCTGGGTGGAGGCGATGTCCATGTTGATGTAGCCGCGGTCGAGGTAGTAGGAACGCAGCCGCTCCAGGTCACCGGACAGTTTTTCGCGGGCGTACTTGTCGTCGTTCTTGAAGAACGACAGCCAGTTGGTGGTCTTCAGCTCGAACAGCTGGCCCAGGGTGTCATCATCGAACACGTTGTTGCCAACGATGTTGATATGCTGGATGGCAGCGACGGTGCCTTCGTTGATCTTGATCTTCAGCGCCACGCGGTTGCGCGGCTGCGGCACGACTTCGGCGTCGACCTCGGCCGAATAGCGGCCCTGGGCCACGTACTGGCGCTGCAGCTCGTTACGCACACCTTCAAGGGTGGCACGCTGGAAGATCTCGCCTTCGGCCAGGCCCGATTGTTTCAAGCCCTTCATCAGGTCTTCGGTGCTGATCGCCTTGTTGCCTTCGATCTCGATGCTCGACACCGACGGGCGCTCGACCACGTTGATGATCAGCACATTGCCATCGCGGTTCAGCTGGATGTCCTGGAAGAACCCGGTCTTGAACAGGGAACGGGTCGAGTCCACCAGGCGGCGGTCATCGGCCTGATCGCCGACGTTCAGCGGCAAGGCACCGAAGACACTGCCAGCGGAAACCCGCTGCAGGCCGTTGACGCGAATATCGGAGATGGTGAAGGACTCGGCGTGAACTTCAGCGATCATCAGTGCGGACATGACCGCAGTTAGCAGCAGACGTTTCATGAAGTCCTTTTATTCCAACTGGCAATAAACAACCTGCCGCGACAACGCGGCAGGTTCGCAATTGAGCGAAGCTTTATAGTCGACCCAGATCGTTGATCAGGGCGAGCAACATCACCCCTATGACCAAACTGATACCGATCTGGACCCCCCAACCTTGCACCCGATCTGACAGCGGACGACCGCGCGCCAACTCGACCAGGTAAAACAGCAAATGCCCCCCATCCAGTACCGGGATGGGCAGCAAGTTAAGAACCCCCAGGCTTATGCTCAGGTAGGCCAGGAAATTCAGGAAATCCCCCACGCCGGACTGGGCTGAAGCGCCCGCCACTTTAGCAATGGTTATCGGTCCACTCAAGTTTTTTACCGAGAGCTCCCCGAACAGCATTTTCTTCAGCGATTCAAGGGTCAGCACGCTCATGTTCCAGGTGCGGGACAACCCCTCACCCACCGCCTCGAGCGGGCCGTAGCTGATTTCGCGGAGCATGCTGGCAGGCCATTCGCCACCTTTTACCCCGGCGCCAAGATAGCCACCGGCAGCCTTGCCCTCACCCTTGCGTGCCAGGGTCACCGGCACCTCCAGGGCAGCGCCGTCGCGCTCCACACGCACGACCACATTGGCATCCGGGCGAGCACGCACGCTGTCGACGACCTGCTGCCATTCCGTCACCGGCACGCCATCGACACTCAGCAGCTTGTCGCCTGTCTTGAGACCCGCAGCGGCAGCCGGCCCCTTCGGATCAATCTCGGCCAGCACCGGCACCATCGCCGGGCGCCAAGGGTGCAGCCCCAAGGACTGGATAGGGTCCGGCTCGTCAGCACCCTTGAGCCAGCTGTCCAGCTTGACCTGCAGCTGGCGCTCAGCCGTGGCGCCTTCGTCGCGCACGCCAACCTGCAACGTGCCGCTTTCGCCCAGGCGACGAACCAGCTGCAGGTTGACCGCCGACCAACCGTTGGTCGGCTTGCCGTCGATTGAAACGATTTCCTGACCTGCAGTCAGCCCGGCCGATGCTGCCAGGCTGCCAGCATCGACCGTACCGATCACGGGACGGACCTGCTGGGTACCCAGCATCGCCAGCACCCAGAAGAACAGGATGGCCAGCAGGAAGTTGGCAATCGGGCCCGCCGCGACAATCGCGATACGCTGGCCCACGGACTTGCGGTTGAACGACTGATCAGCCAGCGCAGGCGGTACATCGCCCTCGCGCTCGTCGAGCATCTTCACGTAGCCGCCCAGCGGAATTGCTGCTACCACAAATTCGGTGCCATGGCGGTCATGCCAGCGCAGCAGCGGCGTGCCGAAGCCCACCGAGAAGCGCAGCACCTTGACGCCGCAGCGGCGTGCCACCCAGAAGTGGCCGAATTCATGGAAAGTGACCAGCACACCCAAAGCCACGAGGGTGCCGATAATCATGTAGAGCGCTGTCATGTCCATCTCCGAATGATGTTCAGCGGGCCGGCATCATGCCAACCCCCTCACGAACCTGGGGGGGCTTGCATCAGCGACCGTGACGCCTCAGCCACTCACGGGAAAGCTCCCGGGCACGCTGGTCGGCGGCGAACACCGCGTCCAGCGACGGCAGCGGCACGACGGGCTCCTGATCGAGCACCTGTTCGATCATACCCGCGATCTCCGGGAAGCGGATACGCCGCTCAAGAAATGCCTCGACCGCCACTTCGTTGGCCGCATTGAGTACGGCGGGTGCGCTGTTGCCGGCCTCGGCAGCCTGCCGCGCCAGGCGCAGGCAAGGGAAGCGCTGTTCGTCGGGCGCCTGGAAATCCAGACGGGCGATGGCAAACAGGTCCAGCGGAGCCACCCCGGAATCGATGCGCTCAGGCCAGGCCAGGGCATTGGCGATGGGCGTACGCATGTCCGGGTTACCCAGCTGCGCCAATACCGAGCCGTCCACGTAATCGACCAGGGAGTGGATGACACTCTGTGGGTGCACCACCACCTCGACCTTGGCCGGCGCGGCATCGAACAACCAGCAAGCCTCGATCAGTTCGAGCCCCTTGTTCATCATGCTGGCCGAATCCACGGAAATCTTGCGCCCCATCGACCAGTTGGGGTGCGCACAGGCCTGCTCCGGCGTCACATCGAGCAACGCCTCGACCGGCGTTTCGCGGAACGGGCCACCGGAAGCCGTCAGCAGAATCCGACGCACGCCAACCGCGCTCAGGCCGCGTGCGTAGTCGCCGGGCATGCACTGGAAGATCGCATTGTGCTCGCTATCGATCGGCAACAATACGGCGCCGCTGCGCCGCACTGCCTCGATGAACAGCGCACCGGACATCACCAGGGCTTCCTTGTTGGCCAGCAACACCTTTTTGCCCGCCTCCACGGCAGCCAAGGTCGGGCGCAGGCCGGCGGCACCGACAATCGCTGCCATCACTGCATCCACTTCCGCTGCCGAAGCCACCTGGCAAAGCCCGGCCTCGCCTTCCAGCACCTCGGTGGCGCAGCCGGCCGCTGCCAGGGTTTCGCGCAGCCGCACGGCCGCCTCGGCACTCGGCACCACAGCGAACGCCGGGCGATGGCGCACGCACAGGGCCAGCAACTCGTCGATGCGCGAATACCCGCTGAGGGCGAACACCTGGTAGCGATCGGGATGGCGCGCGATCACATCCAGCGTGCTCAGGCCGATGGAGCCGGTGGCCCCGAGAACGGTAATACGCTGCGGGCGGCTCACATCACACCCCATTCGGCAGCCCACAACAACACGGCGAAAATCGGGATCGCTGCTGTAAGGCTGTCAATGCGGTCGAGTACACCACCATGGCCGGGCAGTAGATTGCTGCTGTCCTTGATACCGGAACGGCGCTTGAACATGCTCTCTGTCAGGTCACCGACCACCGAGGACATGACCAGCAGTGCGGCGCCCAGCAGGCCCAGCAGGATCTGACCGAAACCCCAGTCGCGACTGATGCCGACCGCCAAGGTAATGGCCAGGCTCACCGCCAGGCCGCCATACACGCCTTCCCAGCTCTTGCCCGGGCTGACCTGCGGGGCCAGCTTGCGCTTGCCGAAGGCCCTGCCAGAGAAGTAAGCGCCAATATCGGCGGCCCACACCAGCACCATGACCGACAGGATCAGCCAGTTGCCCAGCGGCCAGTGCTTGAGCAGCACCAGCCCCTGCCAGGCCGGCAGCAATACCAGCAGGCCGATCAGCAACCGGCAGGCCGCACTGGCCCACAGCTCGCTGCTGCGCGGGTAGGTAAGCACCAGCCAGGTGGCCAGCCCCCACCAGATCACCGCGGCACCCAGCACCCAGGGCGCCAGCTCCGGAAGGATGTACAGCAACATCAGCGCTCCGGCGACCACCGCGGCATAGGCGATGCGCATTGGCTGGGTCATCAACCCGGCCAGGCGCGCCCACTCCCAGGCGCCAAGGGTCACCACGAAGCCGATGAACAGGGCGAAATCCCCGCCGTTGAGCAGGAAGAAGCCACCCAGCGCGATCGGCAGCAGGATCAGCGCAGTAATGATGCGTTGTTTAAGCATTAAGCACGAGCTCCAGCCTCGACCTGCTCGCTGGTCTTACCGAAGCGGCGCTGGCGCGAAGCGAAATCGACCAGGGCATTGCGCATGGCCTCGTGTTTGAAGTCCGGCCAGTACAGGTCGGAGAAGTACAGCTCGGCGTAGGCCAGCTGCCACAACAGGAAATTGCTGATGCGGTGCTCGCCACCGGTGCGAATGCACAGGTCCGGCAACGGTAGCTCGCCGGTTGCCAGGCAGGTCTGCAGCAGGCCCGGGGTGATGTCTTCCGGGCGCAGGTGCCCGGCCTGCACTTCCCGCGCCAGCCGCTGCGCGGCCTGGGCGATGTCCCACTGGCCGCCGTAGTTGGCCGCGATCTGCAGGATGAAGCGGTTGTTGCCGGCGGTCAGCGCCTCGGCTTCGCGCATGGCAGCCTGCAACTCGGGATGGAAGCGCGAACGGTCACCGATGATGCGCAAGCTGATGTTGTTCTCGTTGAGGCGCTTGGCTTCACGGCGCAGGGCCGAGAAGAACAGCTCCATCAGCGCACCGACCTCTTCGGCGGGGCGCTGCCAGTTTTCGCTGGAGAACGCGAACAGGGTCAATACCTCGACCCCGGACTTGGCACACACCTCGATGACCGCGCGAACGGCGTCGACACCCGCCTTGTGCCCGGCAACGCCGGGCAGCAGGCGTTTTTTCGCCCAGCGGTTGTTGCCATCCATGATGATCGCGACATGACGCGGCACCGAGGACGGCGCCACTGGCTTGGTCTTTTCCATTAAGAAACCCCGGCCTTAGACGGCCATCAGGTCCTTTTCCTTGGCCTTGAAGGCAGCATCGACTTCGGCAACGAACTTGTCGGTAAGCTTCTGGATCTCGTCAGCGGCGCGACGTTCTTCGTCCTCGCTGATTTCCTTGTCCTTGGTCAGCTTCTTCAGGTCGGCCAAGGCGTCGCGGCGCACGTTGCGCACGGCTACCTTGGCATCCTCGCACACGCCGCTGGCCTGCTTGGTGTAGCCCTTGCGGGTTTCCTCGGTCAGGGCTGGCATCGGCACGCGAATGGTGGTGCCGGCGCTGGACGGGTTCAGGCCCAGGTCGGAGGTGAGAATGGCCTTCTCAATGGCAGCGCTGAGGTTTTTGTCGTGAGCGACAATCTTCAGGGTGCGGGCATCTTCGACGCTGATCGCAGCGACCTGGTTCAGCGGCATTTCGCTACCCCAGGCAGTGACTTTGACGCTGTCCAGGATGCTTGGGTGGGCACGACCGGTACGGATCGCCGCCAGGTGACGACCCAGCGCCTCGATGGACTTGCCCATGCGGTCCTGGGCGTCTTTCTTGATAGCGTTGATCATTTTTGAACTTCCTCGATCAGGGTTCCTTCCGCGCCGCCGTGCACGATGTTCAGCAGGGCGCCGGGCTTGTTCATATTGAAGACGCGCAGCGGCATCTTGTGGTCGCGGCAGAGACAGATTGCCGTCAGATCCATCACACCCAGCTTGCGATCCAGCACTTCATCGTAGGTCAGATGATCGAACTTCTCGGCATGCGGGTCCTTGAATGGATCAGCAGTGTATACACCATCGACCTTGGTTGCCTTCAATACCACGTCGGCATCGATTTCGATGGCGCGCAGGCAGGCAGCAGAGTCGGTGGTGAAGAACGGGTTGCCGGTACCGGCCGCGAAAATTACGACTTCTTTGGCGTTCAGGTGGCGCATGGCTTTGCGGCGATCATAGTGATCGGTCACGCCAACCATGGAAATAGCCGACATGACAATGGCGGTAATGTTCGCCCGCTCCAGCGCGTCGCGCATGGCCAGGGCGTTCATTACGGTCGCCAGCATGCCCATGTGGTCACCGGTGACGCGGTCCATGCCGGCTGCACTGAGCGCCGCACCACGGAACAGGTTGCCACCACCGATCACAAGACCTACCTGAACACCGATGCCGACCAGTTGGCCGACTTCCAGCGCCATGCGATCCAGGACTTTTGGGTCGATCCCGAACTCTTCCGAGCCCATCAGGGCCTCGCCGCTAAGTTTGAGTAGAATGCGTTTATAGCGAGCCTGATGACCACTGCCCTGCTGAGCCATTGCGAATCTCTCCTGCGGCGTTTGTAAAAAATTCTGGCGGGCTGCTTGAGCCTGCATGTAACTCTAACGTGACGCAGCGACTGCGTCAGCGAGCAACGGTCTCGTAAACCGCTCCCGCTTTGACAAAGAGGCTGCGCGCGTGAGCGGGCAGCCTCTTTGGGGCGACAGACGGGGCTGTCTTACTGCTTGGCAGCAGCTACCTGAGCGGCAACTTCAGCAGCGAAGTCGTCGACTGGCTTCTCGATGCCTTCACCTACTTTGAAGTAGGTGAACGAAACGATTTCAGCGCCGGCTTTCTTGGCCAGCTCGCCAACCTTGACTTCTGGGTTCATGACGAAAGCCTGCTCTTTCAGCGAAGCTTCGGCCTTGAACTTGGTGATACGGCCGTTGATCATGTTCTCAACGATGTTTTCCGGCTTGCCGGCGATCTTGTCGGCGTTCAGCTGCAGGAAGACATTCTTCTCGCGCTCGATGGCCTCGGCGGAGATTTCCGACGAATCCAGGAACTCAGGGTTCGACGCTGCAACGTGCATGGCGATGTTCTTCGCCAGCTCGACGTCACCGCCTTTCAGAACGACGACAGCGCCGATCTTGTTGCCGTGCAGGTAGGCACCGACAACGTCACCCTCAACGCGCACCAGGCGACGGATGTTGACGTTTTCGCCACACTTGGCAACCAGGGCTTCACGAGCAGCTTCACGCGAGGCGATCAGCGGAGCAGCGTCGGTCAGCTTCTGGGCGAAGGCTTCTTCAAGGCTTTCGGCAACGAAGTTCTTGAAGTCGTCTTGCAGGGCCAGGAAGTCGGTCTGCGAGTTCACTTCCAGCAGAACGGCGGATTTACCGTCGGTCTTGACCGCGATAGCGCCTTCAGCAGCGACGTTGCCAGCCTTTTTGGCGGCCTTGATGGCGCCCGAGGCACGCATGTCGTCAATGGCTTTTTCGATGTCGCCGCCAGCCTTTTCCAGGGCTTTCTTGCAATCCATCATGCCTTCGCCAGTACGCTCGCGCAGTTCTTTTACCAGCGCTGCAGTAATTGCTGCCATTTCAAAATCCTCTTGGAAAGTTTTTCAACCATTCCACCCGCTCGACACGGGCGTTAAATTCTGCGAATCCGCTGTTATTGTCTCAGCCACCCCATAATGCGGGGCCCTTGCTGACAGCAGGATTTCAAGGTGGCAAAAAGGGGGCTAAGCCCCCTTTTTGCGTGCCAAGTAGACGCTAGCGCCTATTACTCAGCAGCAGGTGCAGCCGCTTCTTCAACATAGACTTCGGTGCCGCCAGCAACGTTGTTGCGGCCGCGGATGATGGCGTCGGCCATCGAAGTCATGTACAGCTCGATGGCGCGGATGGCGTCGTCGTTGCCTGGGATGATGTAGTCAACACCTTCCGGGCTGCTGTTGGTATCGACAACGCCGATAACCGGGATGCCCAGCTTGTTAGCTTCGGTGATAGCAATGCGCTCGTGATCAACGTCGATCACGAACAGGGCATCAGGCAGACCGCCCATGTCCTTGATACCACCCAGGCTGCGGTCCAGCTTTTCCAGATCGCGCGAACGCATCAGGGCTTCTTTCTTGGTCAGCTTGGCAAAGGTGCCATCTTCGGCCTGGGTTTCCAGGTCGCGCAGACGCTTGATCGAAGCACGGATGGTTTTGTAGTTGGTCAGCATGCCGCCCAACCAGCGGTGGTCAACGTATGGCGAACCGGCACGAGCAGCTTGCTCGGCGACGATCTTGCCGGCGGAACGCTTGGTGCCGACGAACATGATCTTGTTCTTGCCCTGAGCCAGACGCTCTACGAAAGCCAGAGCTTCGTTGAACATTGGCAGGGTTTTTTCCAGGTTGATGATGTGGATCTTGTTACGCGCGCCGAAAATGTACTTGCCCATTTTCGGGTTCCAGTAACGGGTCTGGTGGCCGAAGTGCACACCGGCCTTCAGCATATCGCGCATGTTGACTTGGGACATGATAGTTCCTTGATAAGTCGGGTTGGGCCTCCACGCATCCCAATGACCAACCCGCAAATTCGAAAATCCGGGGCACCCAGGTCATCGTGTCGACACGTGTGTGGGTTTAAGCTCACGGGGTCGTCCCCGAAAGCGGCGCATGTTATACCACAGACCGCGAGCGAACGAAACCCGAATGAGGTTGCGTCTGTCAGCGGTTTTTGCAGCGCCCCGCCAAACAGGCCAGAATGCCTCCTGTAGACAGCAGCATGGCCGCCTTTATCCCGACAGAATGCCGCCCTGCTCTGCTAGAATCCGGCCTTTCCCGTTTGTTCGCGCCGCGTGCGGCGCCGTAGAGAGCCTGTAATGACCGTCAACATCAAGACCGCAGAAGACATCGAGAAGATGCGCATCGCCGGCCGCCTGGCCGCTGACGTGCTGGAAATGATCGAGGAGCACGTCAAGCCCGGTGTTACCACCGAAGCGCTCGACCGCCTGTGCCACGACTATATCGTCAACGTCCAGCAGGCCATCCCGGCGCCCCTCAACTACAAGGGCTACCCGAAGTCGATCTGCACCTCGATCAACCATGTGGTCTGCCACGGCATCCCCAACGACAAGCCGCTCAAGGAAGGTGACACGCTGAACATCGACGTCACCGTGATCAAGGACGGCTACCACGGCGATACCAGCCGCATGTTCCACGTCGGTACTGTGCCGGTTTGGGCCGAGCGCCTGTCCAAGGTTACCCAGGAGTGCATGTACAAGGCCATCGAGCTGGTCAAGCCGGGCTGCCGCCTGGGCGATATCGGCGAAGTGATCCAGAAGCACGCTGAAAAGAACGGCTTCTCGGTGGTGCGCGAGTTCTGCGGCCACGGCATCGGCAAGGTGTTCCACGAAGAGCCGCAGATCCTGCACTATGGCCGCGCCGGCACCGGCATGGAACTGAAAGAAGGCATGACCTTCACCATCGAACCGATGATCAACCAGGGCAAGGCCGACACCAAGGTGCTGGGCGACGGCTGGACCGCCATCACCAAGGACCGCAAGCTTTCGGCTCAGTGGGAACACACCCTGGTGGTGACTGCGACCGGCTACGAGATCTTCACCCTGCGCAAGGACGACACCATCCCGCGCACCTCGGCCTGACCGCACCGAGACAGGCCACCCGACGACAGGAACGTGACGCGATGCCCCAGGTGGACCCCGAGCTGTTCGATCGCGGCCAGTTCCAGGCGGAACTGGCCCTCAAGGCGAGCCCCATCGCCGCCTTCAAGAAAGCCATCCGCCAGGCCGGCGAGGTGCTCGACAAGCGTTTCCGCAGTGGCGGCGAAATCCGCCCGCTGATCGAAGCCCGCGCGTGGCTCGTGGACAATATCCTGCAACAGGCCTGGAACCAGTTCGACTGGGGCGACCACAGCGGTATCGCCCTGGTCGCAGTGGGTGGCTACGGGCGTGGTGAGCTGCACCCGCATTCAGACATCGACCTGCTCATTTTACTGGGCGCCGCCGAGCACGAGCAGTACCGCAACGCCATTGAGCGTTTTCTCACCCTGCTGTGGGACATCGGCCTGGAAGTGGGCCAAAGCGTGCGCACCGTCGACGAGTGCGCCGAACAGGCCCGCGCCGACCTGACGGTGATTACCAACCTGATGGAAAGCCGCACCATTGCAGGGCCCGAAACCCTGCGCCAGCGCATGCTGGAGGTGACCAGCACCGCGCACATGTGGCCGAGCAAAGACTTCTTCCTGGCCAAACGCGCCGAACTCAAGGCCCGTCACCACAAGTACAACGACACCGAGTACAACCTCGAACCCAACGTCAAGGGCTCGCCCGGTGGCCTGCGTGACATCCAGACAGTGCTGTGGGTGGCCCGCCGTCAGTACGGCACCCTGAACCTGCACGCATTGGCCGGCGAAGGTTTCTTGCTGGAAAGTGAGAACGAACTGCTGGCTTCGTCCCAGGATTTTCTGTGGAAGGTGCGCTACGCCCTGCACATGCTGGCCGGTCGCGCCGAGGACCGCCTGCTGTTCGACCACCAGCGCAGCCTCGCCGCACTGCTGGGCTACAGCGACGAGAACCCCAAGCGGGCAATCGAGCAGTTCATGCAGCAGTACTACCGGGTGGTGATGAGCATCAGCCAGTTGTGCGACCTGATCATTCAGCACTTCGAAGAGGTCATCCTCGCCGACGAAGACAGCGGCACCACCCAGCCGCTGAATGCACGCTTTCGCCTGCATGACGGCTATATCGAGGCTACCAACCCGAATGTGTTCAAACGCACACCGTTCGCCATGCTGGAAATCTTCGTGCTGATGGCCCAGCACCCCGAAATCAAGGGCGTGCGTGCCGATACGGTGCGCCTGCTGCGTGAGCACCGCCACCTGATCGACGACACCTTCCGCACCGATATCCGCAATACCAGCCTGTTCATCGAGCTGTTCAAGTGCGAAATCGGCATCCACCGCAACCTGCGGCGGATGAACCGCTACGGCATCCTTGGCCGCTACCTGCCGGAGTTCGGCCTGATCGTCGGGCAGATGCAGCACGACCTGTTCCACATCTATACGGTCGATGCGCACACGCTCAACCTCATCAAGCACCTGCGCAAGCTGCAGTACACGCCGGTGTCCGAGAAATTCCCGCTGGCAAGCAAGCTGATGGGGCGCCTGCCCAAGCCCGAACTGATCTACCTGGCCGGCCTCTACCACGACATAGGCAAAGGTCGCCAGGGCGACCATTCCGAGCTGGGCGCGGTGGATGCGCAGAAGTTCTGCGAGCGCCACCAGTTGCCGGCCTGGGACAGCCGGCTGATCGTCTGGCTGGTGCTAAACCACCTGGTGATGTCGACCACCGCCCAGCGCAAGGACTTGTCCGACCCGCAGGTGATCAACGACTTTGCCCTGCACGTGGGCGACGAGACGCGCCTTGACTACCTGTACGTGCTGACCGTGGCCGATATCAACGCCACCAACCCCAGCCTGTGGAACTCGTGGCGGGCCAGCCTGCTGCGCCAGCTCTACAGCGAAACCAAGCGCGCCCTGCGCCGCGGCCTGGAAAACCCGCTGGACCGCGAAGAACAGATTCGCCAGACCCAGTCTGCAGCCTTGGACATCCTTGTACGCGAGGGCACCGACCCGGACGATGTCGAGCAACTGTGGTCGCAGCTGGGCGATGACTACTTTCTCAAGCACAACGCCGGCGATGTGGCCTGGCACACGGACGCGATCCTGCAGCAACCGGCCGATGGCGGGCCGCTGGTGCTGATCAAGGAAACCACCCAGCGCGAGTTCGAAGGCGGCACGCAGATCTTCATCTACGCCCCTGACCAGCACGATTTCTTCGCCGTGACGGTGGCGGCCATGTCGCAGCTGAACCTGAACATCCACGATGCACGCATCATCACGTCGAGCAGCCAGTTCACCCTCGACACCTACATCGTGCTGGACAACGACGGCGGGTCTATCGGCGACAACCCGCAGCGGGTCAAGCAGATTCGCGACGGCCTGACCGAAGCGCTGCGCAACCCCGAGGACTACCCGACCATCATCCAGCGCCGGGTACCGCGCCAGCTCAAACACTTCAACTTCCCGCCGCAGGTGACCATCCTCAACGATGCCCAGCGGCCGGTGACCATCCTCGAAATCACCGCACCAGACCGCCCAGGCCTGCTGGCCCGGCTGGGGCGGATCTTCCTGGAGTTCGACCTGTCGCTGCAGAACGCCAAGATCGCCACCCTCGGCGAACGGGTGGAAGACGTGTTCTTCATCACTGATGCCGACAACCAGCCGCTGTCCGACCCGCAGCTGTGCAGCCGCCTGCAGGAGGCCATCGTCCAGCAGTTGCAGGCCGGCCAGGCCAGCGATGCCAGCCCTACCCGCGTGACCTTTTAACGACTAGACGATTGACGAGACCTTGCGCCGATGAACCATGCCTTGACCCAGCTTCAGCCCTACCCGTTCGAGAAACTCCGTGCCCTGCTGGGCAGCGTGAAGCCTGCGGCAGACAAACGCGCCATCGCCCTGTCAATCGGTGAGCCAAAGCACGAATCTCCGGCGTTCGTCGCCCAGGCCATGGCCGACAACCTCGACAAACTGGCGGTATACCCCAGCACTATCGGCCTGCCGGGCCTGCGCCAGGCGATCGGCCAGTGGTGCGAGCGTCGCTTTGGCGTGCCAGCCGGCTGGCTGGATGCCGACCGTCACATCCTGCCGGTCAATGGCACCCGTGAAGCGCTGTTCGCCTTCACCCAGGCGGTGGTCAACCGTGCCGATGACGGCCTGGTGATCAGCCCGAACCCGTTCTACCAGATCTACGAAGGCGCAGCGCTGCTGGCCGGGGCTACCCCGCACTACCTGCCGTGCCTGGAAAACAACGGTTTCAACCCTGACTTCGACGCCGTACCAGCCGAGGTGTGGAAGCGCTGCCAGATCCTGTTCCTGTGCTCGCCGGGCAACCCCACCGGCGCGCTGGTGCCGATGGACACCCTGAAGAAGCTGATCGCCCTGGCCGACGAACACGACTTCGTGATCGCCGCCGACGAGTGCTACAGCGAGCTTTACTTCGATGAAGACGCGCCACCACCGGGCCTGCTGACCGCCTGCGCCGAGCTCGGCCGCAGTGATTTCAAGCGCTGCGTGGTGTTCCACAGCCTGTCCAAGCGCTCCAACCTGCCGGGCCTGCGCTCGGGCTTCGTGGCTGGCGATGCCGAGATCATCAAACCGTTCCTGCTGTACCGCACCTACCACGGCTGCGCCATGCCGGTACAAACCCAGCTGGCCAGCATCGCCGCCTGGCAGGACGAGGCGCATGTACGCGCGAACCGCGACCAGTACCGCGCCAAGTACGATGCCGTGCTGGACATCCTGCAGCCGGTGCTGGACGTGCAGCGCCCGGACGGCAGCTTCTACCTGTGGGCCAAGGTGCCGGGCTGTGATGCCGAGTTCACCCGCGACCTGTTCGAAGCCCAACATGTGACGGTGGTACCGGGCTCGTACCTGTCGCGTGAAGTGGATGGTGTAAACCCCGGTGCCGGGCGCGTGCGCATGGCGCTGGTGGCACCGCTGGCCGAATGCATCGAGGCGGCAGAACGGATTCGCGCCTTCCTGCAAAACCGCTGACAGCCAATTCGCGGGCATGCCCGCTCCCACAGGTAATGCGCTGATTCCAAGCCCAGCGCAGCACCTGTGGGAGCGGGCGTGCCCGCGAAGGGTCTACCTGACCTGCCCCAGGTTGGCCTCGCTCATATCCAGCTCCCCGAGGACCTGCCGCACCACCTCATCGCCCACCAGGTGCTGGCGATGCAGGTTATACAGCTCCAGCCGCTGCGCCCTCAGCGCACGCAAGCGCAAGCGCCGCTCCAGCAAGTCCATCTGCTCGGCCAGGGCCTTGGCTTCGGCACTGTCGTTGTAGCTGTTCAGCTCATCCCGGTACTCAGCCATCAAGCGCGCCTTCAGCTCGGTCGCCAGGGTTGCCTGCGCAGCATCCTGCGGGGCATTGGCGTCGATCACTTCCTCTGCTTCCAGGGCATGGATCGCCGCCTCGGCCGTGCGCCGCCAGGCTTCCTGCACTTCCTGGTGCAAGCGCTCGTCCGGGCTCTTGGTCACCCCGCGCAGCAATATCGGCAGCGCGATGCAGGCGCTGATCAACGACAGCAGGATCACCCCGGCGGCAATGAAGATCAGCAAGTCACGCTCAGGGAAGGCCTTGCCCGCGCCCATCAGCAACGGCACCGACATCACACCCGCCAGGGTCACCGCACCGCGCACACCGCCCAGGGTCAGCAGCCAGCAGGAGCGCGCCGTAGGCATCAGCACCAGCGCCGGTTTGCCGCGCCAGCGGCGCACCACGCCGATCGAGCGCCAGATGCTCTGCACCCAGATGAACCGCAGCAGGATCAGCGCAGCAAAGATCGCCACCACGTCCAGGCATCGGTAGGCCAGGGTCGGCCAGACGGTGGCTTCGTGGCTGACCACCGCCTTGATGATGTCCGGCAACTGCAGGCCCAATAGCAGGAAGATCAGGCCATTGAAGGCGAACTCCAGCAGCGACCAGACGCTGCGATTGAGCAGGCGGGTGCTGGTCTGCCGTGGCAGCAAGTCAAGCCAGCTTTGCATCATGCCGGCGGCCACCGCCGACAGGATGCCCGACACGCCCAGACGCTCGGCCAGCACGTAGGCGGCGAATGGCAGCAACAACATGAACACCACGTGGGTGGCCGGGTCGTCCCAACCGCGGGCGATCATCCAGGCGCGCAGACGGCCCACCAGCCAGCTGAGGCCCACACCCACCGCGAGGCCGCCAAGCGCCACCAGGACGAAACTGAAGCTTGCATCAGTCAGCGAGAACACCCCGGTGATCGCCGCCGCCAGGGCGAACTTGAAGGTCACCAGGCCCGATGCGTCGTTCATGAGGGCCTCCCCCTGCAGCATGTGCATCAGCGGGGTGGGCAGGCGGTCCTGGGCGATGGCCGAAACCGCCACGGCATCGGTCGGCGAGAGTACCGCCGCCAAGGCGAACGCTACCGGCAGGGGGATGCTCGGCAGCAGCCAGTGAATGAAGTAGCCGGCCCCGACCACGGTGAACAGCACCAGACCAACGGCCAGCGCCACCACTGGCCCGCGAATGCGCCACAACTCACGCTTAGGGATGCGCCAGCCATCGGCAAACAGGAGCGGCGGCAAGAACAGGAACAGGAACAACTCGGGGTCCAAGGCCACGTGCAGGCCCAGGGTCGGCAGGGCCAGCAAGGCACCGGCAGCGATCTGTACCAGCGGCAGGGGCAGCGGAATCATGCGGCCGACCAGCTTCGACAGGCTGACCAGCGTCAGCAGGATGAGGACGGTGTAGGCGGACTGCATCCGGGAAAGCTTCCTTTGTGAACCAGAAACGATAGCAAGGCGAAACATCGCCATTGGAACAATATGTTAGCGGCGACCGACGGTTCGGGGCCGCTGCACGATAGTCGCAGGTGACGGGGGAATATGTAACATGATGATACTTCATGAGGGTGGTGGGGCCGGGTGGATACCTTGTCGATCAGGAGGTGGAGGCCTTGATTCTTGCAGCGCCCTTGAGATCGAGCGCCGCCCGCGCGGCGCTTCGCAGCACAAGGCTGCTCCTACAGTTGTTTCGGGCCAATTATTCCTGTGACGGAGGCGCGCGGCCCCTTGGCGTCCACCTCAATCGACGAACAAGGCGGGCGGGTGCTTTGGAAAAGGCGTCACTGGCCCGAAATAAATGTAGGAGCAGCCTTGTGCTGCGAAGCGCCGCGCGGGCGGCGCTCGATCTCCGACACGCTGCAAGGCTCAAGGCAAGCACACCCGTGGCGCTCACTGTTTCGTTCCCGCATAATCCCGCGACTGACATCGAAAAACGGAGAGATTGGGGCGACTTGTAACCCCAATGTACACAATGACCTACACGCTCTACGGCATCAAAGCCTGTGACACCATGAAAAAGGCGCGTACCTGGCTCGAAGACAAAGCCATCGCCTACGAATTCCACGACTACAAAAACCAAGGCATCGATCGCGACAGCCTGAACCGCTGGTGCGACGAACACGGCTGGGAAGTCATCCTCAACCGTGCCGGCACCACCTTCCGCAAGCTGGACGACGCCAGCAAGGCAGACCTCGACCAGGCCAAGGCCGTCGAGCTGATGCTGGCCCAGCCGTCGATGATCAAACGCCCGGTGCTGGACCTTGGCGCGCGCACCCTGGTCGGCTTCAAGCCGGACCTGTACGCCGCTGCCCTGGCCTGAGCCCCCACCCTATTTCGCACGAGGTAATCACATGTCCAATACCCTGTTCAGCCTGGCCTTCGGTGTCGGCTCCCAGAACCGCCAGGGCGCCTGGCTGGAAGTGTTCTACGCACAACCGCTGCTCAACCCGAGCGCCGAGCTGGTTGCCGCTGTAGCCCCTGTTCTCGGTTACGAAGGTGGCAACCAGGCCATCGCCTTCAGCAACGGCCAGGCCTTGAAACTGGCCGAAGCCCTGAAAGGCGTGGATGCTGCCCAGGCCGCCCTGCTGACCCGCCTGGCCGAAAGCCACAAGCCGCTGGTCGCCACCCTGCTGGCCGAAGACGCTGCCCTGACCTCCACCCCGGAGGCCTACCTCAAGCTGCACCTGCTATCGCACCGCCTGGTCAAGCCACACGGCCTGAGCCTGGCTGGCATCTTCCCGCTGCTGCCGAACGTAGCCTGGACAAACCAAGGCGCGGTCGACCTGGCCGAACTGGCCGAGCTGCAACTGGAAGCGCGCCTGAAGGGCGAGCTGCTGGAAGTGTTCTCGGTGGACAAGTTCCCGAAGATGACCGACTACGTGGTCCCGGCCGGCGTGCGCATCGCCGATACCGCCCGTGTGCGCCTGGGCGCCTACATCGGCGAAGGCACCACCATCATGCACGAAGGCTTCGTCAACTTTAACGCTGGCACCGAAGGCCCGGGCATGATCGAAGGCCGCGTGTCCGCCGGCGTATTCGTTGGCAAAGGTTCCGACCTGGGCGGCGGTTGCTCGACCATGGGTACCCTGTCCGGTGGCGGCAACATCGTCATCAAGGTGGGCGAAGGCTGCCTGATCGGCGCCAACGCTGGTATCGGCATCCCGCTGGGCGACCGCAACACCGTTGAAGCCGGCCTGTACATCACCGCTGGCACCAAGGTGAACCTGCTGGACGAAAACAACGAGCTGGTCAAAGTGGTCAAGGCCCGCGACCTGGCCGGCCAGACCGACCTGCTGTTCCGCCGCAACTCGCTGAACGGCGCGGTAGAGTGCAAGACCCACAAGTCGGCCATCGAGCTGAACGAGGCCCTGCACGCTCACAACTGAGCATGCTCGGCGTTTGAAATGTTAAGATCGGGTCTGGCACCACGCCAGACCCGATTTTCATTCCAGGCCCCGTGAACATGTTCCAGCCCTCCCCCTGGCGTGCCGACTTCCCCGCCATCGCCGCCCTGCAACGGCAGCACCAGACCTATCTGGACAGCGCCGCTACCACCCAAAAGCCGCAAGCCCTGATCGATGCCTTGAGCCATTACTACGGTCATGGCGCGGCCAACGTACACCGTGCCCAGCACCTGCCCGGTGCACTGGCGACCCAGGCCTTCGAAACCAGCCGCGACAAGGTCGCCGCCTGGTTGAATGCTGCGGACTCACGGCAGATCGTGTTCACTCACGGTGCCACCTCGGCCTTGAATCTGCTGGCCTACGGCCTTGAGCACCGCTTCGAAGCCGGTGACGAAATTGCCATCAGCGCGCTGGAGCACCATGCCAACCTGCTGCCCTGGCAACAGCTGGCACGCCGGCGCAACCTGCGCCTGGTGATACTGCCGCTGGATGCCTTTGGCCGCATCGACCTGAACCAGGCACTGCAACTGATAGGCCCGCGCACCCGGGTGCTCGCCGTCAGCCAGCTGTCCAACGTACTGGGTACCTGGCAACCGCTGCCGGCCCTGCTTTCCCATGCCCGCGCACAAGGCGCGCTGACCGTGGTCGACGGTGCCCAGGGCGTGGTGCATGGCCGCCACGATGTGCAGCAACTGGGCTGCGACTTCTATGTGTTCTCCAGCCACAAGTTGTACGGCCCGGATGGGGTTGGCGTGCTGTACGGCCACACTCAGGCGCTGGAGCTGCTGCGCCATTGGCAGTTCGGTGGCGAGATGGTGCAACTGGCCGAGTACCAGAGCGCCAGCTTTCGCCCCGCACCGCTGGGGTTCGAGGCAGGTACGCCGCCAATCGCCGGGGTGATAGGCCTGGGGGCAACCCTGGATTATTTGGCCAGCCTCGACGCCCAGGCTGTCGAAGCCCACGAAACCAGCCTGCACCAGCACCTGCTGCGCGGCCTGGCTGACCGTGAGGGCGTGCGGGTATTGGGGGCACCGCAGACGGCGCTGGCCAGCTTCGTCATCGAGGGCGTGCACAACGCCGATATCGCCCACTTGCTCACCGAGCAAGGGATAGCCGTGCGTGCCGGACACCACTGCGCCATGCCGCTCTTGCAAGGGCTGGGGCTGGAGGGCGCAATCCGCGTATCGCTGGGCTTGTACAACGACAGCGACGACTTGCAGCGCTTCTTCGCTGCGCTTGATCAGGGTCTGGAGTTGCTGCGATGAGCATGTCGGAACAGGCGCGCCAGGCGCTGGAAGCGTTTGAGGAGGGCAAGGGCTGGGAACAGCGCGCCCGGCTGCTGATGCAGTGGGGCGACCGCCTGGAACCACTGGCCGAGACTGACAAGACCGAAGCCAACCGGGTGCATGGCTGCGAAAGCCTGGTCTGGCTGGTGGCCGAACGCGTCGATGGGCAGTGGCGGTTCAAGGCCAGTAGCGATGCACGCTTGTTGCGCGGGCTGCTGGCGTTGTTGCTGGTGCGGGTGCAGGGTTTGACCAGTGAAGAGCTGGCCAGGCTTGATCTGCGCGAGTGGTTCACCCAACTGGGGCTAGAGCGCCAGCTCTCGCCGTCGCGCAGCAATGGGCTGCATGCAGTGTTGCAGCGGATGACAAAATTGGCGTCTACCCGCTAAATCCAGGGCATACGCTGCTCCCTGTAGGAGTGGCCTTGTGCCGCGAAAGGGCCGCCCAGCGGCCCCAGCAATCTTCGTGGAGAGGCTGAAATGGGGCCGCTACGCGCCCCTTTCGCGGCACAAGGCCGCTCCTACAAGGACCGAGTTGACCTGTGAATGATTACTCAGGCTTGATACGTTCCGAAGGCCGCCGTGCACCTGCCACCAGTTTCTCGATCGCCTTGCTCGCCGCCACCATGCCAAAGGTCGCGGTCACCATCATCACCGCGCCAAAGCCACCCGAGCAGTCCAGCCTTACACCCTCACCCACGAAGCTCTTCTGCAGGCAAACGCTGCCATCTCCCTTGGGGTAACGCAGCTGTTCGCTGGAGAACACGCACGGCACACCATAGTTGCGGCTGACATTGCGCGAGAAGTTGTAATCGCGGCGCAGGGTGGAGCGCACCCGCGAGGCCAACGGGTCGTTGAAGGTCTTGTTCAGGTCGGCGATCTGGATCTGTGTCGGGTCGATCTGACCACCAGCGCCACCCGTGGTCACGATGGCGATCTTGCGCCGCCGGCACCAGGCAATCAACGCAGCCTTGGCCATGACGCTATCGATGCAGTCAATTACACAGTCCAGCTGCTCGTGGATGTGCTCGGCCATGGTTTCACGGGTGACGAAGTCGGCCACCGCATGCACCGTGCATGCCGGGTTGATCGCCCGCAGGCGCTCAGCCATGACCTCCACCTTGGGCCGCCCCACCTGCCCTTCCAGGGCATGGGCCTGGCGGTTGGTGTTGCTGACGCAGACGTCGTCCAGATCAAACAGGGAAATTTCACCCACGCCGCTGCGGGCCAGCGCTTCGGCCACCCACGAGCCAACCCCGCCAATACCGACCACGCCCACATGGGCCTGGCCCAGGCGTTGCAGCCCCTGGTCGCCATATAGCCGGGCAACGCCGGCGAAGCGTGGATCTTCTGTGCTCATGTTCATACCCCAAAAAACCGGCGCGCATTATATGCCAGCGGGCCCATGGCCTGCATCGTTAGGAAAGACACTACCAACCCTGCTTTAATGTCCTATCACTTCGACACAAATGGACGACAATGTCTTCACGTAAATTCGGCCTGAACCTGGTTGTGGTGCTGGCCATCGCCGCGCTGTTCACCGGGTTCTGGGCACTGATCAACCGCCCGGTCTCCGCCCCCGCCTGGCCAGAGCAGATCTCTGGCTTTTCGTATTCGCCGTTCCGTCTGGGTGAAAGCCCGCAGAAGGGCCAGTACCCCACTGACGACGAGATGCGCCAGGACCTGGAGCAGTTGAGCAAACTCACCGACAGCATCCGTATCTATACGGTGGAGGGCACCCAGGCCGACATCCCGCGTCTGGCCGAGGAATTCGGCCTGCGCGTGACCCTGGGGATATGGATCAGCCCGGACCTGGAGCGCAACGAACGCGAAATCGCCACGGCCATCCAGTTGGCCAACACCTCGCGCAGCGTGGTGCGGGTAGTGGTTGGCAACGAGGCGCTGTTCCGTGAAGAAGTCACCCCGGAAAACCTGATCAAATACCTGGACCGGGTACGCGCAGCCGTCAAGGTACCGGTGACCACCAGTGAGCAATGGCACATCTGGAAGGAAAACCCGGAGATCGCCAAGCACGTCGACCTGATTGCCGCGCACATCCTGCCCTACTGGGAATTCGTGCCGATGAAGGATTCGGTCGAGTTCGTGCTCGACCGCGCCCGTGAGCTGAAGCACCAGTTCCCGCGCAAACCGCTGCTGCTGTCGGAAGTCGGCTGGCCGAGCAACGGCCGCATGCGCGGTGGTGCCGATGCCAGCCAGGCCGACCAGGCCATTTACCTGCGCACCTTGGTCAACACCCTAAACCGCCGTGGCTACAACTACTTCGTCATCGAAGCCTATGACCAGCCGTGGAAGGCCAGCGACGAAGGCTCGGTAGGCGCCTACTGGGGCGTGTACAACGCCGAGCGCCAGCAAAAATTCAACTTCGACGGCCCCGTGGTGGCGATCCCGCAGTGGCGTGCCCTGGCGGTAGCCTCGGTGGTGCTGGCGATGATTGCGCTGATGGTGCTGTTCATCGACGGCTCGGCGCTGCGCCAGCGTGGCCGCACATTCCTCACCTTCATCACCTTCCTGTGCGGGTCGGTGCTGGTGTGGATTGCCTATGACTACAGCCAGCAATACAGCACCTGGTTCAGCCTCACCGTGGGCGTGCTGCTTGCCCTTGGCGCGCTGGGCGTGTTCATCGTGCTGCTGACCGAGGCCCATGAACTGGCCGAGGCAGTATGGATACACAAGCGCCGACGCGAGTTCCTGCCGGTACAGGCCGACAGCGCCTACCGGCCCAAGGTGTCGGTGCATGTGCCGTGCTACAACGAGCCACCCGAGATGGTAAAGCAGACCCTCGACGCCCTGGCCGCACTGGACTACCCCGACTACGAAGTGCTGGTGATCGACAACAACACCAAGGACCCGGCCGTGTGGGAGCCGCTGAAGGCCCACTGCGAGAAGCTCGGCGAGCGCTTCAAGTTCTTCCACGTCGCGCCACTGGCCGGCTTCAAGGGCGGCGCACTGAACTACCTGCTCCCGCACACGGCCAAGGACGCCGAAGTGATCGCGGTGATCGACTCGGACTACTGCGTCGACCGCAACTGGCTCAAGCACATGGTGCCGCATTTCGCCGACCCGAAAATTGCCGTGGTGCAGTCGCCGCAGGACTATCGCGACCAGCACGAAAGCGCCTTCAAGAAGCTGTGCTACAGCGAGTACAAGGGCTTCTTCCACATCGGCATGGTCACCCGCAACGACCGTGACGCCATCATTCAGCACGGCACCATGACCATGACCCGACGCACGGTACTGGAAGAGCTGGGCTGGGCCGAATGGTGCATCTGCGAGGACGCCGAGCTGGGCCTGCGCGTGTTCGAGAAGGGCCTGTCGGCCGCCTACGCCCACAACAGCTACGGCAAGGGCCTGATGCCCGACACCTTCATCGACTTCAAGAAGCAGCGCTTCCGCTGGGCCTACGGCGCCATCCAGATCATCAAGCACCACGCCAGTGCCCTGCTGCGCGGCAAGGGCAGCGAGCTGACCCGTGGCCAGCGCTACCACTTCCTGGCCGGCTGGCTGCCGTGGGTCGCCGACGGCATGAACATCTTCTTCACCATCGGCGCGCTGCTGTGGTCGGCGGCGATGATCATCGTGCCGCACCGGGTCGACCCGCCGCTGATGATCTTCGCCATCCCGCCGCTGGCGTTGTTCTTCTTCAAGGTCGGCAAGATCATCTTCCTTTACCGCCGCGCAGTGGGGGTCAACCTCAAGGACGCCTTTGCCGCAGCACTGGCCGGGCTGGCGCTGTCGCATACCATTGCCAAGGCGGTGCTGTACGGTTTCTTCACCAGCAGCATGCCGTTCTTCCGCACGCCAAAGAATGCCGACAGCCATGGGCTGCTGGTGGCACTTTCCGAAGCGCGGGAAGAGCTGTTCATCATGTTGCTGCTGTGGGGTGCGGCGCTGGGTATCTACCTGGTGCAGGGGCTGCCGAGTTCGGACATGCGCTTCTGGGTGGGGATGCTGCTGGTGCAGTCGTTGCCTTACGTGGCGGCGCTGGTGATGGCGTTGCTGTCTTCGCTGCCCAAGCCAGTGGAGAAGGCTGCCGAGCCGCAACAGGCTTGAGATTGCCGGGGCTGCTTTGCAGCCCTTTCGCGGCACAAGGCCGCTCCTACAGGGGACCGCGGCAGCCAGATAACCCGCGATCGCTTGTGGGAGCGGCCTTGCGTCGCGACAGGGCCGCAAAGCGGCCCCATTGGCCCTTCGGTTTGATATAAGATAACGCCCCTCAGATTTCCCCGCCTTGCCTTGCCCCGGAGTCCCCCATGACGGCCCCTGCCGAGCTCTCGCCTACCCTTCAACTGGCCTGCGACCTGATCCGTCGCCCCTCGGTCACCCCTGTCGACGCCGACTGCCAGGCGCAGATGATGAAACGCCTGGGCGCCGTGGGCTTCGAGCTCGAGCCGATGCGCATTGAAGACGTAGACAACTTCTGGGCCACCCATGGCAGCCAGGACGGCCCGGTGCTGTGCTTTGCCGGCCACACCGACGTGGTGCCCACCGGCCCGGTGCAGCAATGGCAGCACGAACCGTTCGAAGCGCTGATCGACGCTGACGGCATGCTCTGCGGCCGCGGCGCCGCCGACATGAAAGGCAGCCTGGCCTCCATGGTGATCGCCAGCGAGCGCTTCGTGCACGACTACCCGAACCACCGCGGCAAGGTCGCCTTCCTGATCACCAGCGACGAGGAGGGCCCGGCCCACCACGGCACCAAGGCAGTGGTCGAGCGCCTGAAAGCACGCAACGAACGCCTGGACTGGTGCATCGTCGGCGAACCCTCCAGCACCACCCAGCTGGGTGACGTGGTCAAGAACGGCCGCCGTGGCTCGCTGGGTGCCAAGCTGACCGTGCGCGGCAAGCAGGGCCACGTGGCCTACCCGCACCTGGCACGTAACCCGATCCACCTGGCCGCCCCGGCCTTGGCGGAACTGGCAGCCGAGCACTGGGACGAAGGCAACGCGTTCTTCCCGCCAACCAGCTTCCAGATCTCCAACCTCAATTCCGGCACCGGCGCCACCAACGTGGTACCGGGCGACCTGACCGCGCTGTTCAACTTCCGCTTCTCCACCGAGTCGACTGTCGAAGGCCTGCAGGCGCGAGTGTCGGCGATTCTCGACAAGCATGAACTCGACTGGTCGGTCGACTGGGCGCTGTCGGGCCTGCCGTTCCTCACCGAACCTGGTGAACTGCTCGACGCAGTGGCACATAGCATCAAGGGCGTCACCGGCCGCGATACCCAGCCATCCACCAGCGGCGGCACCTCCGATGGCCGTTTCATCGCCACCATGGGCACCCAGGTGGTCGAGCTTGGCCCGGTCAACGCCACCATTCACCAGGTGGACGAGCGGATCCTGGCCAGCGACCTCGACCTGCTGACCGAAATCTACTACCAGACTCTGGTTCGGTTGCTCGCCTGATGCTCGCCTGCCCCCTTTGCCAGGCGCCGCTGAGCCGGCTCGACAATAGTGTGGTGTGCCCGGCCGGCCACCGCTTCGACCGCGCCCGCCAGGGTTACCTGAACCTGCTGCCGGTGCAGCACAAGAACAGCCGCGACCCAGGTGACAACCAGGCCATGGTCGAGGCCCGCCGCGACTTCCTCGACGCTGGCCACTACGCCCCGGTGGCCCGCCGCCTGGCCGAGCTGGCCGCCGAGCGCCAGCCCGGCGCCTGGCTGGACATCGGCTGCGGCGAGGGTTACTACACAGCGCTGCTCGCCCAGGCCCTGCCGGCTGCCGACGGTTACGCCCTGGACATCTCCCGCGAGGCGGTCAAGCGTGCCTGCCGCCGCGCGCCGCAGGTTACATGGATGGTCGCCAGCATGGCCCGCGTGCCGCTGGCCGACGCCACCTGCCAGTTCATCGCCAGCGTGTTCAGCCCGCTGGACTGGGCCGAGGCCAAGCGCCTGCTCAGCCCCGGCGGTGGCCTGATGCGGGTGGGCCCGACCAGCGGCCACCTGATGGAGTTGCGCGAGGTGCTGTACGATGAAGTACGCCCTTACGCCGACGACAAGCACCTGGCCCTCGTCCCCGAAGGCATGACCCACGCCCACAGCGAAACGCTCGAGTTCCGCCTGAGCCTGGCCGTGCCCAAGGCACGCGCCGACCTGCTGGCGATGACCCCGCACGGGTGGCGCGCCAGCGCCGAAAAGCGCGCCCGGGTGATCGACCAGCCCGAGCCGTTCGAGGTCACGGTTTCAATGCGTTATGACTATTTCGTGCGCCAAGACTGAGCAAACCCGGAGCCCTTATGCGCCAACCCGATATCGAGATCTACCTGAAGGACGCCGACGTCGACCACAAGCAGATTGCCGAGTGGCTCGCCCAGGCGATTGGCCCCTGCAGCGAATGGCAGCAGAAAGGCCAGACGTTCAAATGCAAGGCCGGTAACATTCCGGTCACCTGGCTACCCAAGGCTGTAGGGAAATGGAACAGCCTGTACCTGGAAAGTGATCAGACGCCATGGGCCGATGATATCGCCTGCGCCCGCGCTGCATTCGCCGCACTGGGTGTGGAAGTGCGCTGCGCGCCGGGTGGCTGGGTCGAGGAAGACGGGGAAGAAGATGCCGACCGCTGGGTCCGCATCAGCGCCGACGGTGAAGAGGAAATCACCTGGCGCACTTCTTGAGCTGCAAGCTTTAATCTGCAAGCGCCAAGACGGATCGCATCAGGCTGCAAGTACACGGTCACTTGCAGCTTGAGGCTTACAGCTTGAGGCTCAGAGCCCTACTACGTCCTCGGCTTGCAGGCCTTTCTGGCCTTGCACGCAGGAGTACTCAACCCGCTGCCCCTCGACCAGGGAACGATGCCCCTCACCGCGGATCGCCCGATAATGGACGAACACATCCGCACCACCTTCGCGCTGAATGAAGCCAAAGCCTTTGGCATCGTTGAACCACTTTACATTCCCAGTCTCACGAGACGACATCTGAACTACTCCGGATTTTTATTGTGAAGATCGCCTTGTAGGCATGAGCTCACGGCCCCGTGCCAACGCCGCTTGCTGAAATATCCTGCAAGTGGCAGGCCGAGTATATGACACAGAACAAAAAAAATTGATGACGGTCCCGCAGTTGGCCGTTTTTTGCTGAACTTACGCCGATACGGCAGACTAAATAGCTGGATACTCACCTGAAAATCACACCCAGGGCACTCACCCCATGACCCGTTCCCCCCTGCGCCGCCTGATCTTCGGCGCCCTGCGTCGCCTGTTGTACCTGTGGGTGCGCTCCGAGACCATCAACCAGTCTTCCATGTCCCTCAACCTCGACCGCAGTCGGCCGGTGTTCTATGCGCTGCCCTCGCCCGCGCTCACCGACCTGGCCGTGCTCGACCACGAGTGCACCAAGGCGGGGCTGCCGCGCCCGGTGCTGCCGGTGGCTGTCGGCCCGCTGCAGGAGCCGGCCGGGTTCTTCTACCTGACCCCCGACCCGGACTGGCTTGGCCGCCAGGACAAAAGCGGCGCCCCGCCCACGCTTGAGCGCCTGGTGGCTGCCGTCAGCCAGCATGCCGAAGAAGATGCGCAGATCATCCCGGTCAGCGTGTTCTGGGGCCAGACCCCGGCCAGTGAGTCCAGCCCATGGAAGCTGCTGTTCGCCGACAGCTGGGCGGTGACCGGGCGTTTGCGCCGGCTGCTGACCGTGCTGATCCTGGGGCGCAAGACCCGGGTGCAGTTCTCCGCGCCCATCCACCTGCGCGAACTGGTGCAGCACAACAAGGGCCACGAGCGCACCGTGCGCATGGCCCAGCGCCTGATGCGCGTGCATTTTCGCAACCTCAAGACCGCCGTCATCGGCCCGGACATCTCGCACCGGCGCAACCTGGTCAAAGGCCTGATCCATGCCCCGCAGGTGCGCCAGGCCATCGCCGACGAGGCCCAACGCGAGAACCTGCCGCTGGCCAAGGCCGAAGCACAGGCACTGCGTTATGGTAACGAGATCGCCTCGGACTACACCTACACGGTCATCCGCTTTCTCGAAGTGGTGCTCAGCTGGTTCTGGAACAAGATCTACGACGGCATCAAGGTCAACCATATCGAACAGGTTCAGGGCATAGCCCCCGGCCACGAAGTGATCTACGTGCCGTGCCACCGCAGCCACATCGATTACCTGCTGCTGTCGTACCTGCTGTTCCGCAACGGCCTTACCCCACCGCACGTGGCCGCAGGCATCAACCTCAACATGCCGGTGGTGGGTAACCTGCTGCGCCGTGGCGGCGCCTTCTTCATGCGCCGCACGTTCAAGGGCAACCCGCTGTACACCGCCGTGTTCAACGAGTACCTGCATACCCTGTATACCAAAGGTTTTCCGGTCGAGTACTTCGTCGAAGGTGGCCGCTCGCGTACCGGGCGCATGCTGCAGCCGCGTACCGGGATGCTGGCCATTACCCTGCGCAGCTTCCTGCGCTCGTCACGCACGCCGGTCGTGTTCGTGCCGGTGTACATCGGCTACGAGCGCGTGCTCGAAGGCCGCACCTACCTGGGCGAGTTGCGCGGTGCCAGCAAAAAGAAGGAGTCGGTGTTCGACATCTTCAAGGTGTTTGGCGCGCTCAGGCAGCGCTTTGGCCAGGTCTACGTCAACTTCGGCGAACCCATCCGTCTCGCCGGTTTCCTCGATGAGCAGCAGCCCGGCTGGCGTGAACAGGATCACGGCCCGCAGTACCGCCCGGCCTGGCTCAACGCCGCCACTACCCGCCTGGGCGAAACCGTGGCCCGTCACCTCAACGAGGCGGCCGCCATCAACCCGGTCAACCTGGTGGCCCTGGCGCTGTTGTCCACCAGCCGCCTGGCCCTGGACGAACGCGCCCTGACCCGCGTGCTCGACCTTTACCTGGCCTTGTTGCGCCAGGTGCCCTACTCGCCGCACACCACCCTGCCCGACGGCGACGGCCAGGCACTGATCGAACACGTGCGCAGCATGAACCTGGTGGCCGAGCAGAAGGACGCACTGGGCCGCATCCTCTACCTGGATGAAGGCAATGCGGTACTAATGACCTACTACCGCAACAACGTGCTGCACATTTTCGCCCTGCCGGCGCTGCTGGCCAGCTTCTTCCTCAGCAGCTCGCGCATGAGCCGCGAACTGCTGGGCCAGTATGTGCACGCGTTGTACCCATACCTGCAGGCCGAACTGTTCCTGCGCTGGACGCCAGAGCAACTGGACGAGGTGATCGACCAATGGCTGGCCGCGCTGGTCGGGCAAGGCCTGCTGCGCCAGGAGAACGACGTGTACGTACGCCCGGCGCCCAGCTCGCGGCAGTTCGTGCTGCTGACCCTGCTCGCCCGCACCATCACCCAGACCCTGCAGCGCTTCTACATGGCCACCTCGCTGCTGCTCAATAGCGGACAAAACACACTCAGCGCCGAAGCGCTGGAAGACCTCTGCGTGATGATGGCCCAGCGCCTGTCGATCCTGCATGGCCTGAATGCCCCGGAGTTCTTCGACAAGACGCTGTTCCGCCACTTCATCCAGACCCTGCTCCAGCAAGGCGTGGTGCATGCAGACGGGCACGGCAAGCTGGGTTATCACGACAAGCTCGCCGAGCTGGCCGAGGGCGTAGCCAAGCGTGTGCTGTCGGCCGAGCTGCGCCTGTCGATCCGCCAGGTGGCCCTGCACCGTGACGATGGCCTGGAAACTTCGACCATCTAACGGTTCATCTACCGGGAAAATCCGCTAAAGTCCCTGGGGTTGGCCACAAGCCAGCTCCAAGGACTTATGGAGATTCCATGAAAAAGCTCTTTATGCTGTGTTGCGCATCCCTGCTCGCAGCCTGTTCCAGCCAAAGCCCATCCACCCAGGCCAGCCTGGACGGTGAAGTCTTCTACCTGCAGCGTATCGCCCTGCCGCCTGCTGCTACCTTGAGCGTGGAGCTGCAGGATGTTTCGCTGATGGACGCCCCTGCCGTGACCCTCGCCCGCCAGGCCGGCCCGGTCAAAGGCAACGTGCCGCTGCCGTTCCACCTCAGCTACGACCCAGCCCAGGTCAAACCCGGCCACCGCTATGCGGTGAGTGCGCGCATCGAGCTGGATGGCAAGCTGCTGTTCATCAATACCGAACACCATGGTGTCATGCTCGACGGCAGTGACCCGAAAACTGTACGCATCAAGGTCGACCAGGTTCGCTGACACCCGTATTCATCTGTTTACAAGGAAAGCTTCATGATCCGCACTTCCCTGCGTTTTTCCACCCTGTGCGCCGGCCTGCTGCTGTCGGCCAGCGCACTGGCCCTGTCGCTGGGCGACCTGAGCCAGAAAGACGCCACTGGCGGCCTGAAAGATACCCTGACCCAGGGTGCGCAGCTGGCCGTCAAGCAGTTGAGCACCCCGGGTGGTTTCAGCAATAACCCCGACGTGCGCATCGAATTGCCGGGCAACCTGGGCAAAGCGGCCAAGGCCATGAAGATGTTCGGCAAAGGTGCACAGGTCGATGCCCTTGAAGCCAGCATGAACAAGGCCGCCGAAGCCGCCGTGCCGCAGGCCCAGGCGATTCTGGTCGATGCCGTGAAGAACATGAGCGTGACCGATGCCAAAGGTATCCTCAGCGGCGGTGACGACTCGGCCACGCAGTACCTGAACAAGAGCAGCCGCGAGCAGATCCGCGCCAAGTTCCTGCCAATCGTCAAGCAGGCTACCGACAAGGTCGGCCTGGCCCAGCAGTACAACAACTTCGCCGGGCAGGCGGTGGCACTGGGTGTGGTCGACGCCAAGAGCGCCAGCATCGAGAACTACGTGACCGAGAAGGCGCTGGACGGCCTGTTCGAGATGATTGGCAAGCAGGAGCAGAGCATTCGCCAGAACCCGGCGCAGGCCGCTACCAGCCTGGCCAAGAAGGTCTTCGGCGCCCTCTGATCCGCAACGCGGCCGCAGTACCCTCGCAGGAGCAGCCTTGTGCTGCGAAGAGGCCGGGACAGCAAGATGAATTTTCATTTGCTGCACCGGCCTCTTCGCAGCGCAAGGCTGCTCCTACAGGGCGGTGAGGTCAGTCAGGTTTTCTTCACCCTGAACCATGCCGCATACAATGCCGGCAGGAACAACAGGGTCAACGCCGTGGCCACGATCAAGCCACCCATGATCGCCACCGCCATCGGCCCGTAGAACACGCTACGCGACAACGGGATCATCGCCAGCACCGCCGCCAGTGCAGTCAGCACGATTGGCCGGAAGCGCCGCACCGTGGCTTCGATGATCGCCTGCCAACGCTCCATCCCTGCCGCAATGTCCTGCTCGATCTGGTCCACCAGGATCACCGAGTTGCGCATGATCATGCCCGCCAGGGCAATGGTGCCCAGCATGGCGACAAAGCCGAACGGCTGGCGGAACACCAGCAGGAACAGAGTCACGCCAATCAGCCCCAGCGGTGCGGTGAGGAACACCATCACCGTGCGCGAGAAGCTGCGCAGCTGGATCATCAGCAGGCTCAGCACCACTACCACGAACAGCGGCATGCCGGCGTTCACCGACTTCTGCCCACGCTCGGAATCTTCAACCGTACCGCCCACTTCCAGCAGGTAGCCATCCGGCAGCTTGGCGCGTATCGCCTGCAGGGTCGGCTCGATCTGTTTCACCAGCGTGGCCGGTTGCTCCTTGTCGTAGATATCGGCGCGCACGGTTACCGTCGGCAAGCGGTTGCGGTGCCAGATGATGCCTTCCTCGAAGCCGTACTCCAGGGTCGCTACCTGCGACAGCGCCACGCTCTGGCCGTTGTCGGTCGGCAGTGCCAGGCTGCCGAGGTTACCCAGTTCGCCACGCTCCTGCTGGGTGCCGCGCAGCAGGATCTCGATCAGCTCGTTGTCCTCGCGATACTGGCTGACCGTGGTACCGGTCAACGAGCTTTGCAGGAAGCTGGCCAGGTGCGCGGTGCTCACGCCCAGGGCGCGGGCGCGGTCCTGGTCGATTTCGAGGAACACAGCCTTGCTGGGTTCTTCCCAGTCCAGGTGCACGTTCACCACATGCGGGTTCTCGCGCACCTTGTCGGCCACTTCGCGGGCCAGCGCACGGGCCTTCTCGATGTGCTCGCCGGTGACCCGGAACTGCACCGGGTAACCCACGGGCGGGCCGTTTTCCAGGCGCGTGACGCGGGCACGCAGGTCGGGGAATTGCTGGTCCACGGTGCTGATCAGCCAGCTGCGCAGGCGCTCGCGGTCCTCCATCGACTTGGCCAGCACCACGAACTGGGCAAAGCTGGCTGCAGGCAGCTGCTGGTCCAGCGGCAGGTAGAAGCGCGGCGAGCCGGTGCCCACGTAGGCCACGTAGTTATCGATGCCATCCTGCTGCTTGAGCAGTGCCTCCAATTGCTTGACCCGCTCGGCGGTATTGGCCAGCGAGGCGCCTTCGGCCAGCTTCAGGTCAACCATCAACTCCGGACGCCCGGAGGCCGGGAAGAACTGCTGGGGCACGAAGCGGAACAGCAGGATACTGCCGACAAAGGCCGCGATGGTCAGCAGAATCACCGTCTTGCGCCGTCGCACGCACCACTCCACCACCCGCCGCACACGCTGGTAGAAGGGCGTGGCGTAAGGGTCTGGCGCGTGGCCGTCCTTGCCATGACGCGCAGCGTGCAGCTTGGCCAGGTCTGGCAGCAGGCGCTCGCCCAGGTAGGGCACGAACACCACCGCCGCCACCCACGAGGTCAACAGGGCGATGGTCACCACCTGGAAAATCGAGCGGGTGTATTCGCCAGTGCTGGAAGCAGCAGTGGCGATGGGCAAGAAGCCTGCCGCAGTGATCAGGGTACCGGTCAGCATCGGGAAGGCAGTGCTGCTCCAGGCATAGCTGGCTGCCTTGAGCCGGTCGTAACCCTGCTCCATCTTGATCGCCATCATTTCCACGGCAATGATCGCGTCGTCCACCAGCAGGCCCAGCGCCAGTACCAGCGCGCCAAGGGAAATCTTGTGCAGGCCGATGCCGAAATAGTGCATGGCGGCGAAAGTCATGGCCAGTACCAGGGGGATGGCCAGCGCCACCACCAGGCCGGTGCGCAGGCCTAGCGAGAAGAAGCTCACCAACAGCACGATGACCAGCGCCTCGACCAGCACCTGGACAAATTCGCCCACACCGGCCTTGACCGCCGCAGGTTGGTCCGAGACCTTGCGCAGCTCCATGCCGGCCGGCAGGTTGCGCGCCACGCGCTCGAACTCGCCTTCCAGGGCCTTGCCCAGTACCAGGATGTCGCCGCCGTCCTTCATCGACACGGCCAGGCCAATGGCATCCTCGCCCATGAAGCGCATACGTGGCGCGGGTGGGTCATTGAAGCCACGGTGCACTTCGGCCACATCGCCGATGCGGAACGTGCGGTCACCTACGCGGATGGGGAACTGGCGAATCTGCTCCACGCTGTCGAAGCGCCCGCTCACCCGCAGTTGCAACCGCTCGCTGGGCGTCTCGAAGAAGCCGGCGGTGCTCACCGCGTTCTGCTCCTGCAGGGCCTGCTGCACGGCCTCCAGGGGTACGCCGAGGGTGGCCAGCTTGAGGTTGGACAGCTCGATCCAGATTTTCTCGTCCTGCAGGCCCACCAGCTCGACCTTGCCCACATCCTTGACCCGCTGCAGCTGAATCTGGATGCGGTCTGCGTAGTCCTTGAGCACCGCGTAGTCGAAGCCCTTACCGGTCAGCGCATAGATATTGCCGAAGGTGGTGCCGAACTCATCGTTGAAGAACGGGCCCTGGATCTCCGGTGGCAGGGTGTGGCGAATGTCCGCGACCTTCTTGCGGATCTGGTACCACAGCTCGGGGATGTCCTTGGAATGCAGCGAGTCGCGGGCCATGAAGGTGACTTGCGATTCGCCGGGGCGCGAGAACGAGACAATCTTCTCGTACTCGCCGGTTTCCATCAGCTTCTTCTCGATACGTTCGGTGACCTGGCGCGACACTTCCTCGGCGCTGGCGCCCGGCCACAGGGTACGAATGACCATGGCCTTGAAGGTGAATGGCGGGTCCTCGCTCTGGCCGAGCTTGGTGTAGGACATGGCGCCAATGGCCGCCAGCAGGATCATCAGGAACAGGACGATCTGGCGATTGCGCAGCGCCCAGGCAGAAAGGTTGAAACCCATCGGGACTTACTCCTTGGCCGTCAGCTTCACTACACGGTTGCTGCGGTCAACAGGGCGTATTTCCTGGCCCTCACGCAGTACATGGCCACCGGCGGCGACCACCCAGTCACCGGCGGCGAGGCCTTCGAGCACTGGCACACTGTCGCTGCCATAAGCCCCCAGACGCACCTCGGCCCGCTCCAGGCGGCTATCCTTGTTGACGCGCCACACATAGGCCTGGCCGTTTTCCGCTGTAACCGCTGACAGCGGCACTGCCAACGGGATCAGCCCCTCATGGGCGATGAACACCCGGGCACTCTGGCCCAGCTCCGCCGGCGTGGCGGCCGAAGTAAAGGCGATGCGCGCAGCAAAGGTGCGCGAGCGGGGGTCGGCGGCCGGTGACAGCTCGCGGATACGGCCCTGAAAGCGCGCTTGCGGGTGTGACCACAGCTCCACACTGACCGGTTGCCCCACGGCAAAGCGGGCGAACTGCTGCTCCGGCAGGCCGATCACCACTTCGCGCTCGCCATCGGCGGCCAGGGTGAACACGGTTTGCCCGGCGGCAACCACCTGGCCCACTTCGACCTGACGCTTGGCAACCACCCCGGCCTGCGGCGCGCGCAGCACGGCATATTCGGCCTGGTTGCCAGCCACGTCGAACTCGGCCTTGGCCTGTTTCAGCCGGGCGAGGCCGGCGCGGTACAGGTTCTCGGCATTATCGAACTGGGAATGGCTGACCATCTGCCGGTCCAGCAGCTTCTGGTAGCGGTCACGCTCGGCGCGCACCAGCGCCAGGTTGGCCTCGGCAGCCGCCATCTGGGCGCGGTTGGCTTCCAGTTGCAGGCGCACGTCCTGCGGGTCCAGCTCAGCCAGCGGCTGGTCGGCCTTGACTCGCTGCCCCTCCTCAACCAGACGCTTGGTGACCTTGCCGCCAATGCGGAAGGCCAGGTCCGGCTCGAAGCGCGCACGTACTTCGCCGGGGTAACTGTCGGCAGCGGCTTCGGCCGGCTGCGGCTGCACCACCAGCGCCGGGCGCGGCGCGGCAGGCGGGGTGGCTTCCTGACCGCATGCCGTCAGTAACAACGCGGCAACGGCGGGCAAGGCGATGGACAAGGCATGGCGCAACATGATGAATCCTTTCGCGGAGGGCACTTCGAATATTTGTACTGGCGAGTATATTAAGTCAGGCAAGCGATGCCGGGAAGCCAGCGTTACAAAGAAATCCAAGCGTTTTTTGCAAGGCCGCCCGCTGTTGCCCAGCCCACAGCCGACCAACAAATTGCCCTGCCCCGCCACAGCCTAAAACCGGCAAACACGGCGCAAACCCCGCCCCACGGCCCCTCCAGCGCCCGGCACGACCTGTGCAATCACCCGTACATACCCTTCTTCATGTACCTGGAGTATTCCGATGACTGCCCTCGAACAACACCTGCCCGCCTCCGCCAACGGCGCCGACTACGCCACGCTCGCCGCACGCTTTCGGCCGATCTTCAGCCGCATTGCCGAAACCAGCGTGGCGCGCGAGCGCAACCGCACCCTGCCCCATGAGGCTATCCAGTGGCTCAAGGAAGCTGGCTTTGGCGCCGTGCGGGTACCGGTAGAACATGGCGGTGGCGGCGCATCCTTGCCGCAGTTGTTTCAGCTGCTGATCGAACTGGCCGCAGCCGACTCCAATGTGCCCCAAGCGCTGCGCGGCCACTTCGCCTTCGTCGAAGACCGGCTCAACGCCCACGCCAGCGCGCCACAGGATGTATGGTTCCGGCGTTTTGTCGCCGGCGACCTGGTGGGCTGTGCCTGGACCGAGATTGGCGCGGTGAAGATTGGCGATGTCATCACGCGCGTGTCACGCCAGGGCGAGCAGTGGGTGGTCAATGGCACCAAGTACTACAGCACCGGCAGCCTGTTCTCCGACTGGATCGACCTGTTCGCCCGCCGCGACGACACCGGCGCCGACGTGATAGCGGCCATTCGCACCCGCCAGCCCGGCGTGCGCCAGAGCGACGACTGGGATGGCTTCGGCCAGCGCACCACCGGCAGCGGTACCTCGGTGTTCGAAAATGCCGTGGTCGAGGAAGAGAACATCATCGACTTCGCCACCCGTTTCAAATACCAGACCGCCTTCTACCAGCTGGTCCTGCTGGCAGTGATCACCGGCTCCGGGCGTGCTGCAGTGCGCGATTTCAGCCACGAGACCAGCCAGCGCACCCGCGTGTTCAGCCATGGTAACGGCGCTGCCGTCAGCCAGGACCCACAGGTGCTGCAGGTGATCGGCAAGGCCTCGGGCCAGGTGTATGCAGCCGAAGCTGCGACCCTGCGTGCCGCCGAGGCCAGTCAGCAGGCGTACCTGGCACGTTTTGCCAATGACCCGGCCGCTGAACAGCAGGCCAATGTGTTTGCCGAACTGGCGTCCGCCCAGGCCCAGGTGGCGGCCATCGACCTGGTGCTACGCGCCACCAGCGACCTGTTCAACGCCTTGGGTGCCTCCACCACCAGCACCAGCCGCCAGCTCGACCGCCACTGGCGCAATGCCCGCACGGCGGCCTCGCACAACCCGGTGATCTACAAGGAGCGGATTATTGGTGACTGGCACGTGAACGGTACTCAACCGCCGTACGTTTGGCAGATTGGCGGGGGTGCGAAGCAGTCGTAAAAGCGGGGCTGCTTTGCAGCCCCGACTATTTCAGGCTGTTTGGTGTTGGCGGCTGAGGTCGCGATAACCGGCTGCCGGGTGGCTGGCCGGCAGCCGCGGGCCGTCGCCGAACAGCTTCTCGCCCAGGGTGCCGGCGCGGTATTCGGTCTTGTAGGCGCCGCGTTGCTGCAGCTCGGGGACCAGCAGCTCGACCACGTCGCGGAAGGTTTCGTGGGCCAGGGCATAGGTCAGGTTGAAGCCGTCGACATCGGTTTCTTCAACCCAGGCCTGCAGTTCGTCCGCCACCGTTTGCGCACTGCCGACGATCAGCGGGCCAAAGCCGCCGATGCCGACCCAGTCGGCGAGTTCTTTATCAACACGATTCATGCCAAAAATAATCGTTATAAATCAGTAATTTATATACAAAAAAACAGCACTGATGCCTGAGCGACGACATCACTGTCGAACAACTGTCCGCTGGCAGACAGCAGGCAAATGTGAGCTGGTTTTAGCCGGATCGCGCCTGACCCGTTAAGATGGTGATTCTTAAACCAGATGCAGACCACAATGCCCAACGACGCACCCATCGGCCCAGGCCGGCCAAAGGACCTGGTCAAGCGCGAGGCGATTCTCGAAGCGGCCAAGGCCCTGTTCCTCAGCCTTGGTTACGCCAACACCAGCATGGATGCGGTCGCTGCGGCGGCAGGTGTTTCAAAACTCACCGTGTACAGCCACTTCACCGACAAGCAGACCCTGTTCTGCTCGGCGGTCATGGCCACCTGCCAGATCCAATTGCCTGACCTGCTGTTCGAGTATCCCGAGGGGGTGCCGGTGGAAGAAGTGCTACTGACCATTGCCCGCAACTTCCAGGCGCTTATCAGCAGTGACGAAGCGGTCAAGCTCAGCCGCCTGATCATGGCCCAGGGCAGCCTGGACCCGAGTTTTGGCGAGTACTTCTACGAAGCCGGGCCCAAGCGCGTGCTGGCAGGGATGGAAGCGCTGCTGCGCGGCGCGGATGAGCGCGGGCTGTTGCGCATCGACAACCCGCTGCGTGCGGCGGAGCACTTCTTCTGCCTGGTCAAGGGAGCGCCGGATTACCGCTTGCTGCTGGGGTGCGCGGGGCCGCTGGAGGGCGATGAAGCCGAGGCGCATGTGCGCGAGGTGGTAAGAGTATTCTTGCGGGCTTTCCATCCTGAAAACACCTATCACGCCCCACGGTAGGAGCGGGTTTACCCGCGAAAGGGCTGGGCCTACCGGCCAATTCCCACCTGCCGTTCACCGTTGCAGCCACCACCGTATTCGAGGGTAAACCTCCACACTGATCGGTGGTGGACACACATCGGGGGCTGGATACAAGCCGCTCCTGCACGGACCACGCTCGCCAATCAGCCAGAGCCCGTTTAACCGACACGCCCACCTAGCATTTTTGCCAGTAGCCAACCATGCAATTCGCCCGCAAGCTTGTATTTAAGCTACGAATATAAGCACGCCCCCATGACAGTTCAAAAACTGAAGATCTTTTACAAAGGCAATAAGCTGTCAACTTTATATACAAGCAGCGCTCAGCAGACCGTGCTCAGCGCCAATAACCTAAACCTATGCGAAATGATAAGCCTACCTTCGCAAGCGAGCCTCTTGGGCACTGACACACAAGCATCAACCATTAACATGGTTTCAGAAAGCCAGACGACCATTACTTACGGCCCCTACGGCTATGACAGTACCCCGCCGGCCAATACATTGTTATCTCGATTCACAGGCCAGAGCTGGTTACCCTCTGCCATAGGCTACTTGCTGGGTAATGGTCATCGTCTGTTCAATCCAGGACTGATGCGCTTTCACAGTCCAGATACCTGGTCGCCATTTGAAAGGGGGGGGATTAATGCTTACGCTTACTGCACCAATGATCCTATTAACAGATCGGATCCTAGCGGCATGTTTTCGATAGTAAAACTCATGAAGGGAGGATACAGCGTAAAAAAAATTTCTTCCCGCTTGGATCAAGAAAACCCCAGCCTCACACGCCGACAATACAAAATACTTAAAAATCACATTGCGACCCAAAAAGCTAAAGGCGCGACAGAGACAAAATCCCACGACAACAAAATAAAAAACGAAGGTGACCAAAGAATACTCAACGCCACCCTCCAAGAATCCATATTAACGAGCCTTACGCCTGTAAAAATCAAGGGTAAAACACGATACATCGGCTCGATAGACTTACCATCCTGGGAAGATCTAAACGACAGATTTGAAAAAATCAAAGCTGTAGGCATGAGCGACATTGCCCCTACCTCCGCTACCTTCTCGGGGATACCGAATCAGCCTTCGCATACCTGGCCGAGAAACAAGCCACCATCGCAAAACCTCCTTGATTTCACAGGTAATTACATCAACCGGGAAGTAAATAGACTCCGCAGTATCGCAGAATGGCCTTAAGGCGAAGCTAACAAAGTGATTTCACAGTTGCGCTCAGGCCTTCAGCGCCTTCTTCGGATATATATCATACCGGCTCGACTTGCCCTCTAGACTATGGCTGGGCTTCGGCCCGTCGATGATCGGCGCCTTGCGCGGGCGCTTTACCACCACCCGGTGGCTGGCCAGCGCCAGGGCCGCTTCGAGCAGGGCCGGGGCATCCAGGTCGTCCCCCACCAAGGGCCGGAACACGCGCATTTCCTTTTTCACCAGGGCGCTCTTGTCGCGGTGCGGGAACATCGGGTCGAGGTAGATGACCTGCGGCGCCTCCCCTTCCCAGGCGCGCATACGCTCGATGGCGTTGCCGGTCAGCAGGCGCATGCGCCCGACAATCGGGCCCACCTCGTCATCCGAGCGCGCCCGCGCCAAGCCATCTTCCAGCAGCGCGGCAATCAGCGGCTGGCGCTCGATCAGGGTCATCTGGCAGCCCAGGCTGGCCAGCACGAACGCATCTTTGCCAAGACCTGCCGTAGCATCCAGCACCTGCGGCCGCACGCCTTGGGCAATGCCCACGGCCTTGGCGATCATCTGCCCGTTGCCACCGCCAAACTGGCGCCGGTGGGCGGCCTGGCCTTCGACAAAGTCCACCCGCACCGGCCCTGGTGCCTGTGGCCCAAGCTGCTGGATCTGCAAACCCTCGGCGCCGACCTGCACGGCGAAGCCGGCGCTCTCGTCCTGTAGCGGCAGGCTTAGGCGTTCAGCCCACACCTTGGCCTGCTCCGCATACTCAGCCGACATCGCCTCGACCCTGATACCCGTGCCTTGCTCTTCCATCGTCCACACCTAAAAAATCAAACCAAGCCTTAATGAATCAGCAGCCACGGCCGATACAGGCAATATCCCGCTATTCTGCCAGAGCACAACGCGCGCGACTGCCATGTCAGATACTCTTCCTATCGGCTTGACCTATTTGTCGCCTGTCGGCAACTACAGTCAGCACAACACCCAGGCACTCGGGGGCGTCAGCCACCTGTGGCAGGATTTCTTTGCCCGGGCCATGGCCGAGCAGCAGGAAGAGCCCGTAGACAGCGTCAGCCAGTCGTTCGTGCAGTACGACCACGACAGCGGCGAACCCATCGGCGGCGCCCGTGCGCTGGCCCTGATCGACGCCCAGCGCGCCTGCCCGGTGCTGGACAACGAGGTAACACCGCCCGAGCCGTTGTTCTTGCCCAAGGCAGAGCTTGAAGCCAGCCTGCTGCCGCCTGCGCCTGAGCCGTTCAGTGCCATGGAACTGATTGAACAGCAGCGCCAGCTCGACACCAGCAATAGCTGGATGCGCCCGGTGGTGATGAGCCAAGGCCATCCGATTGCCGAGCCCGGCCCGGGCCCAGCCCCGCGGTCGTTGTTCCTGCCCATTGCCGAGTTCGAGACCAACTTGCTGGACCCGGCCCCCGAGCCGTTCGACGACGCTACCTTGGCCAGGCAGCAGAACGATCTGGAATTCGACATCCATTGGGCACGCCCGGTGGTGCTGAACAACGTACGCGTTCACGCCTGAGGCTAACGGCACACCTGCCAGCGCCCCATGTCCAGGTGGAAGTGATTGTGGTGCGCGGCGTTGTAGCCCGGCCCCAGTACTGTGCTGAAGCTCTCGCAAGCCGCCTGCTGCACCTGACGCAAGAATTCTGCCTTCTGCCCCCCTGCCTGCCAGTCACGCGCCAGGACGATGCGCTGGCCGTCCTGCAAGCGAAAACCGCTGATATCCAGCGCATTGGCCGTAGCGTGCTGGCTCAGGCGGCCCTGCTTGCGGTGGTAGACATTGCGGCAGGCAAAGCTGCCCAGGTGATCGACCTGCGTCACCGGTTGGCCCAGCACCCGCTGCGCCAACGGCTGCAAGCCGTGGTTTTCGAAAAGTGCATAAGCCACCGCCAGCGGGCAACTGGCCAGGAAGCTGCTGCTTAGCCGCGCCTGGCCGCCCTCGATGCGCCACACGTTCTGCAACGGGCAGTTGGCCGCAGCCGGGCTGTCGGCTTGCGCCCGGTAGCGCAGCTGGCTGGTTTCCAGTGCCTGCCGGCACAAGGCCGGGTCATTGCGCAGGCGTGAAAGCTTGTACGGCGTCAGCAGGTTGGGCGGCTGACGCACATCCAGCGGCGCCCAGGGGTTCCACACGGCAGGCAGGCGCCAGCCGAAGTGCCAGGCCAGGCCGGCCAGCACCAACAGGCCGGCCAGCAGCGCCAGCATTGCCCGCATCAGCGGCGGAACAGGTCGTTGAGCTGGGCAAACGGCAGTGCCTGCTCACCGTAGCCGAACGTACCCTCGTTGCGAATCTCCAACGCAGCACGGTGGAAGGCCCCCAGCGCAGCACGGGCCAGCGACGAGCCGACGCTGATGCGGCGCACGCCCAGGTCCTGCAACTGGTTCACGCTCAGCGACACACCCGCCATGCCCATCAGTACGTTCACCGGCCGCGGTGCGACGGCCTGCACCACCGCACGTACTTCCTCGACGGTGCGCAGCCCGGGGGCATAGAGCACATCGGCGCCGGCCTCGGCATAGGCTTGCAGGCGCAGGATGGTGTCGTCGAGGTCCATGCGGCCATGCAGCAGGTTTTCTGCCCGGGCGCACAACGTGAACGGGAACGGCAGGCTACGCGCAGCCTGCACGGCGGCGCGCACGCGCTCCACGGCCAGCCCGAGGTCATAGATGGGCGCATCACTGCGGCCACTGGCATCTTCGATGGAACCACCTACCAGGCCGATTTCGGCAGCACGCAATATGGTCTGGGCACAATCTTCAGGCATGTCGCCGAAGCCGTTCTCAAGGTCCGCAGCCACCGGCAACGCAGTGGCATCGACGATCTCGCCGGCGTTGTCCAGGGTATCGTCCAGGCTCAAGGCGCCTTCGGCGTCTGGGCGGCCCAGGCTGAATGCCAGGCCGGCACTGGTGGTGGCCAGCGCCTCGAAACCCAGGCTGGCAAGCAGCTTGGCGGAGCCGGCGTCCCACGGGTTGGGGATGACGAACGCGCCTTCGCGCTCGTGTAAAGCCTTGAAGGCTTCGGCTCGCAGGGTTTGCACATCCATGGTTCAACCTCCGGCAGTCAGGGAAAGGTCAGAGTAAGCCCAGTTGTTCGACCTCGGGCGCGCGCGGCAATTCCGGCAAAGGTGCAAGACCTGGCAGGCGTGCCATCAGGCGTTGATGGAAATGCTGGGCCAACGCCGCAGCCAGGCGATTGTCCGAGGTGTGCAGGAAGATATAGGGGTTGCGGCCTTCCTCGATCCAATCGGCGATTTTTTCTACCCAAGGGCTGAGGAAGGTGTGATTGGCCTCCAGCTCCGGATGGCCGATGAAGCGCACCTGTGGGTGCTGGCTGAAGGCCGCAGGGCGTGGCGGCACCTTGGGCTTCTTCGACTGCGCATGCAGCACGGCAGGGTCGCGCGAGGTGCAGCTGAACAACGCACGCGGGTCCAGGCAGATGCGCTCCACGCCGCGTTCGTGCAGCAGGCGGTTGAGCAGGCGTTCTTCTTCACCCTTGGCGAAGAAGGCCTGGTTACGCACTTCCACGGCCACCGGCAGGCCGATCTCATCGAGGAAGTGGCAAAGCTCGCCCAGGCGCGCCGGGCCGAACTGGGCCGGCAACTGCAGCCAGTACGGCGAAACGCGCTTGCCCAGCGGGGCCATCAGCCGCGTGAAGTCGAAGGCAGGCTCCAGTTGATCACGCAGGTCACCCTCGTGGCTGATGTCCCGGGGAAACTTGGCGGTGAAACGGAAGTGCCCGGGCATCACCTGCGCCCAGCGGGCAATGGTGCCGGGGGCGGGGCGTGCATAGAAGGTGGTATTGCCCTCGACGGCGTTGAACACCTGGCTGTAAAGGCCAAGCATTTCGTTGCTGTTGGCATCGGCGGGATAGAGGTAGTCGCGCCAGGCGTTTTCGCTCCAGGACGGGCAACCGAGAAAATAAGGCAGTGGTGGTGGACTCATCCACTAAATGTACAGGTCGAGCCCCAGTACTTCCATGTCCCAGTCGGTGAAACCGGCGGTGCTCAGGTAGCTGGCCAAGGCAGTGGCGGTGCGCCGGTCACGGGCGCGGGGGAAGACCATGTCCTGCTGGCGGGCTGGCAGGCCACCGCTGCGGCGGCGGGCGGTGGCCTCCACGGGGGCGCCCTGGCTGTCTTCAATCAGCTCGGCATCATCGATGGCCTCGTCACGCGCCGGTGCCTTGCGCGGGGTGCGCTTGACCGGGTAGGACTGCGAAGAGAAACCGTCGATACGCATGGCATGAGCACTCAGGACCAATGATGGCAATTTAGCAGCATCAGGGTTCCGTCGCTAATGCTTGACTGATAACTGGACCACAGATCGCGCAAAAGGTTTTAGAGTGATCGGCGATAACCGACGAACAACACTCAGTGCTTCTTGGGCGTAGCTACATTATCGCGCAGATATACCGGTTGCGCCTGCTCGGCAACGATTGCCTCATCACGAGCCCAGGCGAAGGTAGCCAGGCTGAGAATGTCCAGCGCATTGGGCAAGGCGCCAGGGTTGCTGGCCGCCACCTGTACCGCCAGGCGCTCGGCATAGCCCCATCCGGTACCGGCACCGAACCACTCGCCACTGCTGCCCGCCGGCAGCGCTACCTGTTCGGGCGGCAACACCGCCTCGCGGCCGACCAGGCGCATTTCGCCGGCCGTGGCCTGGTAGCAGCCCCAGTACACTTCATCCATACGCGCATCGATCGCAGCCGCCACCTGCTGCACGCCCTGCTCGCGCAAGGCACCCTGGGCCAGCGCGGCCAGGTTGGACACCGGCAGCACCGGGCGCTCCAGCGCGAAGGCAAGGCCTTGGACCACACCAATGGCAATGCGCACGCCGGTGAAGGCGCCCGGGCCACGGCCAAAGGCGATAGCATCCAGTGCATTCAGCGCAACGCCGGATTCCGCCAGCAACTGCTTGATCATCGGCAGCAGCTTCTGCGCGTGCTGACGCGGGATCACCTCGTAATGGCTGGTTACCTTGCCGTCATGCAGCAGCGCGACGGAACAGGCTTCGGTGGCGGTATCCAGGGCCAGCAGGGTGGTCATCGAACGGGTATCCAGGTGCGAATGAAAAGAGCGGCAGTATAGAGCAGCAGCGGCGTTGTGTCCCGAAGGGGCGCTGTGCGGCCTTTGCAGGTGGCCTGGCGCGGTCCCTGTAGGAGCGCCAGGCCGTGGATCGCAGGCCTGAAACGACAACGGCCCGCTAGCGGGCCGTTGTCGGGGGGCGTCAGGCGCTGATCAGCTCAGGGCTGCCAGGACCTTGGCAGTGATGGCGTCGACCGAACCGACACCTTCAATGTGGCTGTACTTCGGCTTGCCGGCATTGGCGGCCGACAGCTTCTGGTAGAACTCCACCAGCGGCTTGGTCTGGGTGTGGTAGACCGACAGGCGATGACGAACGGTTTCTTCCTTGTCGTCGTCGCGCTGGATCAGGTCTTCACCAGTGACGTCGTCCTTGCCTTCCACTTTCGGCGGGTTGTACTGAATGTGGTAGGTACGGCCCGAGGCCAGGTGTACGCGGCGGCCAGCCATGCGGCCGACGATTTCTTCGTCGTCCACGGCGATTTCGACCACGGCGTCGATGTCGACACCGGCAGAGACCATGGCTTCGGCCTGCGGGATGGTGCGTGGGAAGCCGTCGAACAGGCAGCCGTTGGCGCAATCAGGCTGGGCGATGCGCTCCTTGACCAGGCTGATGATCAGCTCGTCGGAGACCAGCTGGCCGGCATCCATGACTTTCTTCAGCTCCAGGCCCAGCGGGGTGCCGGCCTTGACGGCGGCACGCAGCATGTCACCGGTGGAGATCTGTGGAATACCGAACTTTTCGGTGATGAACTTTGCCTGAGTACCTTTACCGGCCCCGGGAGCTCCCAGCAGAATTACGCGCATCTTGTGCTCCTCAAATTTTTTTATGAAATTCAATGGATTCGGCAACCAGGGCCAAGTCCGGAAAATCGGGTATGACCATAAAACGGTCAGAAGGCTGCTCAAGATACACAGCGCCCGGCAGCCATACAAGCGTCCCAAAGTTGCAGGAATGCGCCACTTGTGGCCGACCGGGCAGGTGGTTGCGCCCGGCGCAACCACCCTCCCCTTACCCGTGCAGGGCCTGCACGCCACTCACCCCTGCTGGCTTGGGCACACCGTCATCCGGTATTGCGCAGCCCGGCGGCAATACCCGCCACGGTCACCAGCAAGGCCTGCTCCAACGGGCTGTCCAGAGCGGCTTCGCGGCTGCGCGAGCGGGCCAGCAACTCGGCCTGCAGGCGGTGCAGCGGGTCCAGGTAGGTGTTGCGCAGGCTGATGAATTCCAGCGTCTCGGGGCTGTGCGCCAGTAGCACCTGCTGCCCGGTCAGCCCCAGTACCACCTGGCAAGACTGCGACAATAGGTCGCGCAGGTGTGCACCTAAAGGAAGCAAGCGGGGTTGCACCAGACGTTCGTCGTAGGCCTCGGCAATTTGCGCATCGGCCTTGGCCAGCACCATTTCCAGCATGTCGATGCGGGTGCGGAAGAACGGCCATTGCTCGCGCATCTGCGCCAGCAACTCACCTTGGCCACGGGCCAAGGCATTGCTCAGCGCGGTTTCCCAGCCCAGCCAGGCCGGTAGCATCAGCCGGGTCTGGGTCCAGCCGAAGATCCATGGGATGGCCCGCAGGCTTTCGATCCCGCCTGCCCGGCGCTTGGCCGGGCGGCTGCCCAGCGGAAGGCGCCCCAGTTCTTGTTCCGGCGTGGACTGGCGGAAGTACTCGACAAAATCGGGGTTGTCGCGCACCACGCTGCGGTACGCCTTGACGCCATCAGCAGCCAACTGGTCCATCACCTCGCGCCAGGCCGGTTGCGGGGGCGGCGGTGGCAACAGCGTGGCTTCGAGCACAGCGGCCAGGTACAGGTTCAGGTTTTGCTCGGCGATGCCCGGCAAACCGAACTTGAAGCGGATCATTTCGCCCTGTTCGGTGGTGCGGAACCGCCCCGCCACCGAACCCGGTGGCTGCGACAGGATCGCTGCGTGGGCCGGGCCACCGCCGCGCCCTACCGTACCGCCCCGGCCGTGGAACAGCAGCAGTTCGACCTGGTGTTCGGCGCAGATGCGCACCAGGTTTTCCTGGGCCCGGTACTGCGCCCAGGCCGCCGCCGTGGTGCCAGCATCCTTGGCCGAGTCGGAGTAGCCGATCATCACTTCCTGCGGGCCGCGCAGCCCGGCCCGGTAACCCGGCAGGCCGAGCAGGCGCTGCATCACCGGCCCGGCGTTGTCCAGGTCAGCCAGGGTCTCGAACAGCGGTACCACACGCATGGGGCGGGTCAGGCCGGCTTCCTTGAGCAACAGTTGCACCGCCAGCACATCCGAAGCGGCCCCGGCCATGGAAATGACATAGGAGCCCAGCGAGGCAGCGGGCGCGGCGGCGACTTCCCGGCAGGTGGCCAGCACCTCGGCGGTGTCTGCCTGCGGCCTGAAGTGCGCGGGCAACAGCGGGCGGCGGTTTTTCAGCTCGGCCTGAAGGAATTCGATGCGGCGATCTTCATCCCAGTCGGCATAGCGGCCCAGGCCCAGGTAGTCGGTGATTTCGGTCAGCGCGTCACGGTGGCGGGCAGCGTCCTGGCGCACGTCCAGGCGGCCCAGGAAAAGGCCGAAAGTGACGGCGCGGCGCAGGCAATCGAGCAACGGCCCTTCGGCGATAACGCCCATGCCGCATTCGTGCAGCGACTGATAGCACAGCTCCAGCGGCGCAATCAGGTCGCGGTTATCCACCAGCACTTCGGCGCTGGCCGGTTGGCTGCTGGTCAATGCCGAATGCGCCCAGGCACGCGTCGCCCGCAAGCGGTCGCGCAGTTGCTTGAGCACCGCGCGGTAGGGTTCGGCACTGTCGCCCACCCGTTCGCGCAAAGCGTCACTGGCCTGCTGCATGGACAACTCGGCGGCCAGTGCATCGATGTCGCGCAGGAACAGGTCGGCGGCCATCCAGCGCGCCAGCAACAGCACTTCCCGGGTAACGGCGGCAGTCACATTGGGGTTGCCGTCACGGTCACCGCCCATCCACGAGGCAAAGCGGATTGGCGCGGCCTCCAGCGGCAGGCGCAGGCCGGTGGCATCCAGCAGAGCCTTGTCGACCTTGCGCAGGTGGCTGGGGATGGCGTGCCACAGCGAATGCTCGATCACCGCGAAGCCCCACTTGGCTTCGTCTACCGGCGTCGGCCGGGTGCGGCGGATTTCTTCGGTGTGCCAGGCCTCGGCAATCAGCCGGCGCAGGCGTTCCCGCACCTGCTGGCGTTCGTCCGGGGTCAGGTCACGGTGGTCCTGGGCAGCCAGCTGGCCGGCGATGGCGTCGTACTTCTGGATCAAGGTGCGGCGGGCCACCTCGGTGGGGTGCGCGGTAAGCACCAATTGGATGTCGAGCTTGGCCAGCTGCCGAGCCAGGGCATCGTTGCTATGCCCGGCCTGCTTCAGGCGCGCCAGCAATTCGGGCAGCACACGGGCCTCGAAGGGTTCGGGCTGGCCGGCGTCGCGGCGGCGGATCAACTGGTACTGCTCGGCCATGTTGGCCAGGTTGAGGAACTGGTTGAAGGCCCTGGCCACGGGCAGCAAGTCTTCTTCGGCAAGGTCGGCCAGGGTGGACGTCAGTTGCTCGCCAGGGCCACGGCGGTCGGCCTTGGCACTGTGGCGGATATCTTCGATTTTCTGCAAAAACGCATCGCCATGCTGCTGGCGAATGGTTTCGCCGAGCAGCTCACCCAACACATGGACATCTTCACGCAAACGCACATCGATATCGGTCATTGGCCCTCTCTTTGGCGCGGCTCTGGCGCACTCCTGTACACAGCTCTACCGAAGAGTGCCCCCTGCCGAGCGCCAATGGCAAGCCGTGATCAGCCAAAGCAAACTAAAGTGAACGCAAGCACTCCCATGCAATGCAGCCATAGCAGGCGTCAACAGAGGTCATCATGAAAATCCGTGAACTCGCCCAGCACTGGGAACAGAATGCCGCCGGTACCCTCAGCCGCACGGGCCATGTATTGCATCTGGACCTGGAGTCCGAGGCGCGCCTGGCCGCGCTGATCGACATGTACCCCAAGCGCACCGCCGAGGAACTGCTCGGCGAACTGGTGGCGGCCGCACTCGAAGAGCTGGAAGCCAGCTTCCCCTATGTGCAGGGTCGCCAGGTCATCGCCACCGATGAAGAAGGTGACCCGCTGTACGAAGATGTCGGCTCTACTCCGCGCTTTCTGGCCCTCTCGCGACAGCACCTGCACAGCCTGAGCACCACCGACGACGATAGCGAAAGATAACCACCCGCACCACCGTTCCGGGCCTCGGCAAGGCCCGGAGTACCGCCTTTTCCTGCGAAAGTTCCAGGCAAATCGCGCTGACCGATCAGTCAGAAATAATTCCTCGTTTAGTGCACTTTTTTCTGAACCATTCCAAAAGCGGTCGAGTCGGAGCCAATAGCCATCACGCTAAAACCCTGCACACTGCCCTCGTGCACCGTTCAGCTGAAGCGCGCGGTTTTGTCAGGGAATAAGCGATGGACTGCTACGGACATCGTCGTAATCAGGAGTGATCCAATGGAACTGACCACCATGAAGACCCGCACTAGCAAACTGTCATCCACTCATGTGCGCGGGTTCAAGCTGGCCGCGCTGGCCCTGGGCAGTAGCCTGGTCCTGGCCGGCTGTGCGGGCAACCCGCCTACCGAGCAGTACGCAGTTACCCAATCCGCCGTGAACTCCGCCGTGAGCGCGGGTGGCACCGAGTTCGCCGCCGTGGAAATGAAAGCGGCCCAGGACAAGTTCAAGCAAGCCGAAATCGCCATGCACGACAAGAAGTACGACGAGGCCAAGCGCCTGGCCCAACAGGCCGAGTGGGACGCACGCCTCGCCGAACGCAAGGCCCAGGCGGCCAAGGCCCAGAAGGCCGTGCAGGATGCCCGTCAGGGCGTTCAGGACGTACGTGAGGAAGGCCTGCGCAGCGCTCAGTGAGCCCTGCCCCGCCAACCTTAGCCTTCGCACTCGATCAAAGGATGAACACTATGCGCAATTACGTCATGATTCCCGCCCTGCTGGCCCTCAGCGTTGGTCTTGCTGCCTGCTCGCACGACCCTAACGCCAACCTGGAGTCGGCCCGCACCAACTTCTCCTCGCTGCAGAGCGACCCGCAATCGAGCAAGGTCGCGGCACTGGAGACCAAGGACGCCCAGGACTGGCTGAACAAGGCCGACAAGGCCTACATGGACCGTGAAGACGAGAAGAAGGTCGACCAACTGGCCTATCTGACCAACCAGCGCGTTGAAGTGGCCAAGCAGACCATTGCCCTGCGCACCGCCGAAGGCGAGCTGAAAAATGCCTCGGCCCAACGCGCCCAGGCCAAGCTGGATGCCCGCGACGCCCAGATCGCCAAGCTGCAGGACAGCCTCAACGCCAAGCAGACCGACCGCGGTACGCTGGTGACCTTCGGCGACGTGCTGTTCGACTTCAACAAGGCCGAACTCAAGAGCAACGCCTACCCGAACGTCACCAAGCTGGCCCAGTTCCTCCAGGAAAACCCGGAGCGCAAGGTGATTGTCGAGGGCTACACCGACAGCGTCGGCTCGGCCAACTACAACCAGACCCTGTCCGAGCGCCGCGCCAACAGCGTACGCATGGCACTGGTACGTGCCGGCGTAGATCCGGCGCGCATCGTCTCCCAGGGCTATGGCAAGGAGTACCCGGTAGCGGACAACGGCAGCAACTCGGGCCGTGCGCAAAACCGTCGCGTGGAGGTAACCATCTCCAACGACAACCAGCCAGTGGCACCCCGTTCGGTGAGCCAGGTTCAGCGGTAAGGCTGGCTAGCTGAAAAGAAAGCCCCGCGCTCGACGCGGGGCTTTTTTTTGCCTGTACCGGCCTCTTCGCGGGCACGCCCGCGAAGAGGCCGGTACAGGCAGTAGGGATAATGGCTCACTTCACCTGCTGCGGGGTTTCCTCGCCCATGCAGCGCACCGCACGCTTGCGGTTGTCCACCAGCACGCCGGTCAGGCCTTTCTGCTCGGTGTCGAACAACACCAGCACGCCATCGACGCACTGGGCCACTTGCGGCGCCGGGTCCAGCGAAACCTTGTAGTCCTCGCCCGGGATGGTCTTGAGCATGGTGAAGTCCTGCAGCAACAGGGCATCCTCGGGTTTGGCGAAATGCAGGTAACCGTAGTACCACAAGGCCCCCACCGTCACGATGATGCTGCCGACGCCGGTCAGGATCAGCGGGATGGCGTTGCGTTCTTCACTCATTGCTTGTTCTTCTCGTCAGGGAAATTGGGCACTTCGGCAAGCCGCCGCAGGCCGTTGAAATGGCTAGGGTCGTCGAGGAAACGCAGCATCACCTGGCGCCATGTGGGGTCGGCGAAGGTCTGCACGTGGCCACCGCGGGTCAGTTGCAGCACCCGCGGCGGTGGCGCGTGCTGGTACAGGCGGATGCCGTTGTCCATCGGCACCAGGTTGTCGTCAATGCTATGGAAAAACAGCTTGGGCGGGCTGCTCAGTTGCTCGATCGAACGGATTGCACTGTCACCGTCCGGCACCAGCCACGACAGCGGCACCTGCAACGGCCAGGTCATCCACGACGTGCTGAGGGCAAAGCGCCCGACTGAACGGTAACTGGCCGGCACGCCATCGAACACCAGGGCACTGAAGCGCTGGCGCTGCTCGGGGTGGGCCGCCAGGTAGTGAATGGCCATGGCCCCTCCAAGGCTTTGCCCCAGCAGCACCAGGGGCTTGCCCTTTACCTCGGGCGCCTGGTCCAGCCAGGCCATGGCGGCGGCGATATCTTCGTACACCTCTGGCAGGCTTGGCGCCCCCTGCGACAGGCCATAACCGCGGTAATCGATCATCAGCACCTGATAGCCCTGCTCCGGCAGCCAGTAGCTGCCACCCAAGTGCCCCGGCAGGTTGCCGCCGTTGCCGTGCAAGTGCAGTACCGTACCTTTGACCTCGACCCCGACCTTGGCCGGCAACCACCAACCGTGCAGGCGGATGCCATCAGTTGTGGTCAACGTTACATCGCGGTACGCCAGCTTGGCCCGCTCAGGCGTAAAGGCCTGACCACGCTCGGGGTAGAACAGCAGGCTGCTGCAGCCGCCAAGGCCCAGCAGGACCAAGCCCAGGGCCAGCAGGCGGCAGCACTCAGAGAATGTTCGCGTAGTCGGCTTCAATACGGTCCAGGCTCAGGTGGTTGAGGAAGTTGGAGAAGCACATCCAGGCCGACAGCGCGTTAAGGTCGCGGAACTGCTCGGGCAAGTACTTGGGCGGCGCAACCAGGCCCTCCTCCACCAGCTGGCGCAAGGTACGCATGTCTTCCAGGGTGGTCTTGCCACAGAACAGCAACGGGATCTGTTCGAGCTTGCCCTTCTTCACGGCCAACTGAATGTAGTTGTAAACCATGATGAAGCCCTTGAGGTAGGACAAGTCCTTGGTGAATGGCAGGCCATTGGGCACCGAACCGCGGAACACCCGGCTGGCGTTGCTGTAGCTCTGCGCCATCTCGAAGCCTTGCCCACGGAAAAAATCGAACACCTGGAGGAAATCGGCGCCCTCCTCGACCATGTGGATGGCGCGAGTGCGGTTGGTGAGCTTGCGCAGGCGGCTGGGGTAGGAGGCGAAGGCAATCACTTCCATGAGGATGGCCAGGCCTTCCTGGGTCACCGTCGACGAGGGCGGGCCCTTGGCCAAGAAGGTGCAGATCGGCTGGTTCAGGCCATTGAGCGTGGTACCGACATGCACCAGCCCCTCGTGCACCTCCAGGGCGCGCACGTCGCGGGCGTTGAACATGGCATCGGCGCGCACCTTGATGTAGTCGGCACCGGCCGCGGCATCGGCGACGATACCGTCGGACTCGAACACGCGGATGGTTCCCTCGGCCTCGCCGAACACCTTGTTCAGCCGGCGCTGGAGGATCTCCACCGCCTCTTTGGCGGTGAGGTTCTTCGGTTCGTCCTTCAGGTCGCCACGGCCATCGATATTGTTGAGGTAATCCGACAGCATCAGACCGAGGTCGGCCAGGGTCGGGTCACCGGCATGGAAGGCATCGGAGGCAGCGCCATACAGTTCCTGGGAGATCAGGCCGAAGTCCTCGGTCCCGCGCGCTTCGAGCATGCGCACCACCATGCGGTACTCGCGGCACATGCGCTTCATGATCTGCCCGACCGGGTTGAACTGACCTAGCTGGCGGATGATGTCACGCTCGATGCCCTGGAACTCGGCCTTCACCGCGCCGGAGTCGAACGATAGCGGGCGCGACTGGTAATAGGCACGGTCGACGGCCGGCGGCTCTTTGCCCTTGGCTTTGAGGAAGCCCTGACGAATGTTTTCGTCCCATTTAACCGCGTCCAGGACCCGGATCGGGGTCTGCGCCGCAACGATGCGGTCGGACAGGGCACGGATGGTTTGCTGGTATTCGTCCAACGGGGACTCCTTATCTGTCTCGGCCTCGGTCCCTGTAGGAGCAGCCTTGTGCTGCGAAGAGGCCTCTATCGGCAGCAAATATCTGTTGTCTTACCTGCCCTTTCGCAGCACAAGGCTGCTCCTACCGGGATCGCATTGCAATTTCAAACCATGAAAAGGCCGGCACAGGTAACTACTTGCCAGTACGCTGGAACCGCGCCACTTCGACGAACAGGTCGGAGTTGGCCGGGTCGTCCAGGTACGCCAGCACCCGCGCCGAGGGGCTATCGATCAGCACGCCGTCGCCGTTGTCTTCAGGCACCTCGGTGCTGCGCCCGGTCAGTTCCTTCTTGTCCACCGCCTGCTGCACCTGCTCGACATCCAGGTTGTAGACCACCAGCTCCTTGCCCTCGACGATGTCGAAACCGCCGATCAGGAAGTTGCCCCCCAGTCGTTTGGGCACTCCGGCCGACAGGTACCAGCGGTTGCCGTGGCGCGACACGGTGAACACGTACTCCTCAGGGGCCTTGCCCTTGGCCGTGGCCACCGCCTTGTAGGCACCGCCACCGCTGCGGCTGATGGTCAGCTTCAACGGCTCGCCCCAGGCGTCCTTGCTGCTCCACTTGCCGAGCAGCGCCTTGGGCGCCGCCTGGTTGCTGGGCAAGGGCTCATGGAAGGTCACCAGACAACCGCCCAGCAGCAGGAATGACAGAGTCAACAACACCACACGCCAGGCTTTCATCAGGTTCTCCTTGAAAAATCGGTCTCGGCTCAGGCCGATGCCAGCACCAGCTGCAGGTATCGGGTAAGCATAGCGAGCATCTGCCCATCGGCTTGCGCGTTCGCATCCTTGAGCAGGCCCTGATATTCCATCTGCTCGATAATCGCCGTCAACATCTGGGCGTCCTGTTCTGGTTGTCGCGACCCCACCACCTGCAGCAATTGACGGGTGCCGTGCAGCAGGATCTGCTCGTGGGCACGCACCAGCTCAGCCAGGCGTGGGCACAGCAGCGCCTCTTGGCGGAAGGCCTGTTCGGCCATCAGGAAGTCGCGGCGGTTCAGCAGTTGCCGCTGAACATAGTCAGCAGTCATGCGCGCCACTTCGTCAGCCAGCCGCGCCCGTGCCGCCGGGCTGCCGTCACCCTGGGCCAGCAACTGGCGCAGTACCACTTCCGTGTTGGCCCACAACTTGGCCATGTAGGCGGCACTACGCTCGACATACTGGGCGAAGGTATCGGTGAGCAGGTCCTCGATGTCCTTGAAGTAGTAGGTGGTGGCCGACAGCGGCACAGCGGCCTCGGCGGCCACCGCACGGTGGCGCACACCGCGCACGCCATCGCGCACGACGATACGCATGGCGGCGTCGAGGATCAGCTGGCGGCGCTGTTCGCTGCCTTGGCGGGCAGTCTTGCGGCCTTGGTATTGCACGTTTTCGGCGACGGCGGTAGCGATGCCGGCGGCGCCTTGATCAGGCATGGCGGGTGTCACGGGGGATACCTCACGGTTCAAGTCATCTGCGGCCTGCACTGGCCGGCGATGGAGCCAGTACAGACAACATAAAGCTTCAGGCAAGAAAAAGCCGCCTCGAAAGGCGGCTTGTTCAATTCACTCAGGCCTGTGGACGCATGTGCGGGAACAGGATCACGTCGCGGATCGACGGCGAGTTGGTCAGCAACATGACCAGGCGGTCGATGCCGATGCCTTCACCGGCGGTCGGCGGCATGCCGTACTCCAGCGCACGCACGAAGTCGGCGTCGTAGTGCATGGCCTCGTCGTCACCAGCGTCCTTCTCGGCCACCTGGGCCAGGAAGCGCTCGGCCTGGTCTTCGGCATCGTTGAGCTCGGAGTAGGCGTTGGCGATTTCGCGGCCACCGATGAACAGCTCGAAGCGGTCGGTAACGGCCGGGTTGTCGTCGTTGCGACGAGCCAGCGGCGACACTTCGAACGGGTACTCGGTGATGAAGTGAGGCTGCTCCAGCTTGTGCTCGACCAGCTCTTCGAAAATCATCACCTGCAGCTTGCCCAGGCCTTCGTGGCCCAGCACCTTGGCACCGGCCTTCTTGGCGATGTCCCGGGCGCGGTCAACGTCCTGCAGGTCGGCAGCGGTCAGTTCCGGGTTGTACTTGAGGATCGAGTCGAACACCGACAGGCGCACGAACGGCTCGCCGAAGTGGAACACCTTGTCGCCGTAAGGCACGTCGGTGCTGCCCAGTACCAACTGCGCCAGCTCGCGGAACAGTTCCTCGGTGAGGTCCATGTTGTCGTTGTAGTCGGCGTAGGCCTGGTAAAACTCGAGCATGGTGAATTCGGGGTTATGACGCGTCGAAACACCTTCGTTACGGAAGTTGCGGTTGATCTCGAACACTTTCTCAAAGCCACCCACCACCAGGCGCTTGAGGTACAGCTCCGGCGCGATACGCAGGAACATGGCCATGTCCAGGGCATTGTGGTGGGTTTCGAACGGCTTGGCAGCGGCGCCGCCCGGGATGGTCTGCAGCATCGGCGTCTCGACTTCGAGGAAGTCACGCTCGATGAGGAACTTGCGAATGTGCGAGATAACCTGCGAACGCACACGGAAGGTGTGGCGGGTTTCTTCGTTGACCATCAGGTCGACGTAACGCTGGCGGTAGCGCTGTTCGGTGTCGGTCAGGCCGTGGTGCTTGTCGGGCAGCGGGCGCAGCGACTTGGTCAGCAGGCGCACGTTGGTCATTTCGACGTACAGGTCACCCTTGCCGGAACGTGCCAGGGTGCCTTCGGCGCTGATGATGTCGCCCAGGTCCCAGGTCTTGACTGCGGCCAGGGTTTCTTCCGACAGGGTCTTGCGGTTGACGTAGACCTGGATGCGACCGGTCATGTCCTGGATAACCATGAACGAGCCACGGTTGAGCATGATACGGCCGGCAACCTTGACCGGAATCGCGGCTGCTTCCAGCTCTTCCTTGGTCTTGTCCGCGTACTGTTTCTGCAGGTCGTTGCAGTAGCTGTCGCGACGGAAGTCGTTGGGGAAGGCGTTGCCTTTGGCGCGCTCGGCGGCAAGTTTTTCCTTGCGCAGGGCGATCAGGGCATTTTCTTCCTGTTGCAGGTCTTGCGAGTCGGTCTTGAGGTCGCTCATGTCGTCACATCTTCCATCAGGGAATTCATTGCCCTCGCCCGCAGGCGAGGGTCTTTCAGCAGGAGTGAAGCTTACAGGCCCTGTTTCAGGCTGGCTTCCAGGTATTCGTCGATATCACCGTCGAGCACCTTGTTGCAGTCGCTGCGTTCAACGTTGGTACGCAGGTCCTTGATACGCGACGCGTCGAGCACGTACGAGCGGATCTGGTGACCCCAGCCGATGTCCGACTTGCTGTCTTCCAGCGCTTGCGAAGCGGCGTTGCGCTTCTGCATTTCCAGCTCGTACAACTTGGCCCGCAGCATTTTCATGGCGGTGTCCTTGTTGGCGTGCTGGGAGCGTTCGTTCTGGCAAGCCACCACGGTGTTGGTCGGCACGTGGGTGATACGTACCGCGGAGTCGGTGGTGTTCACGTGCTGACCACCGGCGCCCGAGGAGCGGTAGGTGTCGATACGCAGGTCGGACGGGTTGATGTCGATCTCGACCTTGTCGTCGATCTCGGGCGACACGAACACCGCCGAGAACGAGGTGTGACGACGGGCGCCGGAGTCGAACGGGCTCTTGCGCACCAGGCGGTGCACGCCGATCTCGGTGCGCAGCCAGCCAAAGGCGTACTCGCCCTTGATGTGCACGGTAGCGCCTTTGATGCCGGCGACTTCACCTTCGGAAAGCTCGATGATGGTGGCGTCGAAACCGCGCTTGTCGGCCCAGCGCAGGTACATGCGCAACAGAATGTTGGCCCAGTCCTGGGCTTCGGTGCCGCCGGAACCGGCCTGGATGTCCAGGTAGGCGTTGTTCATGTCCATCTCGCCGCTGAACATGCGGCGGAACTCAAGCTTCGCCAGGGCTTCTTCCAGGCGCTGCAGCTCGGCGGTCACGTCCTCGACAGCGGCTTCGTCTTTTTCTTCGACGGCCATGTCCAGCAAGTCGCGGCAGTCGTTCAGGCCACCGGACAGTTCATCCAGGGTTTCGACGATCTGCTTCAGGGCAGCGAGCTCGCGGCCCAGCTCCTGGGCGTATTCGGGCTTGTTCCAGACGTTTGGGTCTTCCAGCTCGCGATTGACTTCGATCAGGCGGTCATGCTTGTGATCGTAGTCAAAGATACCCCCGAATGGACTGGGAACGCTCGGTGAGGTCCTTGATGGTGTTCAGAATCGGTTGGATTTCCATGGGCGCGCGGCTCTCGTACGAATTCGGTGAAAAGCCCGCGAGTATAACCGAGTCCGCAGCACGGCGGCAGACCCGCCGGGCGGTCACATTCGTATAGCCTGTCAGCGGGCACTGCAGGAGCGGCACTGTGTCAGGCGATACCCACCTGGTTACGCCCGCTGTTCTTGGCCTGGTACAAGCCTTTGTCCGCCGCCGAAATCAGCTGCCGGCAGTGGCTGCCGACGGCCGGGGTCTGGGTGGCCAGGCCGATGCTCACGGTCAGGTGTGAGTCGGCCACCGGGGCGCTGTGCGGGATGCCAAGGCCGAGAACGGTCTGACGCAGCTTTTCAGCCACCAGGCGTGCCCCGCCTGGCGAGGTGTTGGGCAGCACCAGGGCAAACTCCTCGCCACCATAGCGGGCCGGCAGGTCGGTCGGCCGCGAGCATGAGCCACGGATCGCCTCGGCCACCTGGCGCAAGGCCTCGTCGCCGGCCAGGTGACCGAAGCTGTCGTTGTAGGCCTTGAAATAGTCCACATCGATCATCAGCAACGACAACTGCTGCTGTTCACGCATGGCGCGGCGCCACTCCAGCTCCAGGTATTCGTCGAAGTGACGGCGGTTGGACAGCCCGGTCAGGCCATCGGAGTTCATCAGCCGCTGCAGCATCAGGTTGGAGTCGAGCAACTGCTGCTGGCTGACGCGCAGGGCGCGGTAAGCCTCGTCGCGTTGCAGCAGGGTAAGGTAGGAGCGCGAATGGTAGCGAATGCGCGCTACCAGTTCGATGGTGTCCGGCAGCTTGACCAGGTAATCGTTGGCCCCGGCGGCAAACGCCGCGCTTTTGACCAGCGGGTCTTCCTTGGTCGACAGTACGATGATCGGGATGTCCTGGGTGGCCGGGTTGTTGCGGTATTCGCGTACCAGGGTCAAGCCGTCCAGGCCAGGCATGATCAGGTCCTGGAGGATAACCGTGGGCTTGATGCGCATGGCCTGGACCACCGCCTGGTGCGGGTCGGCACAGAAGTGGAAGTCGATGTTGTCTTCATTGGCCAGACCACGCCGCACCGCCTCGCCGATCATGGCCTGGTCGTCGACCAGCAGCACCATCGCCGAGTTTTCGTTGGTGGTGGCAAAACCTTCGATCGGTAAGTCATTCATACCTGTTCACCCGATCACTGCCGTTCTGGCGGCGTGATTCAATACATTTCGTCATTTTGCGAAAAAGTCCATCAAGCGCCCGGCGATGCGTTCCAGCGGGCGAATTTCCACTGCGGCATCGATTGCCGCGGCGGCCTTGGGCATGCCGTACACTGCGCTGCTGGCCTGGTCCTGGGCAATGGTCAGAAAGCCCTGCTGACGCATCAGCTTCAGGCCCTGGGCGCCGTCGCGCCCCATGCCGGTGAGCAGCACGCCCACCGCATCGCCATTCCAGTAACGTGCCACGCTCTCAAAGAACACATCGATCGAGGGCCGGTAGATTTCATTGACAGGTTCGGCAGTGTAGGCCAGTTGGCCATTTTGTAGCAGGCGAATGTGGTGGTTGGTGCCGGCCAGCAATACCTGGCCCGGCTGCGGCGGCTCGCCTTCACGGGCCAGGCGCACCGGCAGGCCGGCTGCGCTGCTGAGCCACTCTGCCATGCCGGCAGCAAACACCTGGTCCACATGCTGAACCAGTACGATGGCCGCCGGAAACGCTGCAGGCAAGCCCTTGAGCAGCACTTCGAGGGCTGCCGGGCCACCCGCCGACGAACCGATCGCCACCAGCCCGCGACGCTGCGAGGCCTCACGCAGCGGTGTGGCCACCGGCCTTGCCGCTGGCGTGCGCTGCTGGCCGACCAACCAGCCGATATTGAGGATTTTACGCAGCAGTGGCGCCGCCGCTTCGCGGGCATCCCCAGCGCCCAGTGCCGGGGTGTCGACCACGTCGAGGGCGCCATGGCCCATGGCCTCGAACACGCGGTGCACGTTCTGTTGGCGGTCCACCGTGACGATGACGATGGCGCACGGGGTTTCGGCCATGATCCGCCGGGTGGCCTCCACGCCGTCCATCACCGGCATGATCAGGTCCATCAGGATCAGGTCCGGCAGTTGCTCGGCGCAACGCTGCACCGCCTCGGCGCCATTGCTGGCCACCCACACCACCTGGTGTGCGGGCTCGAAGGCAACCGCCCGGCGCAGGGCCTCGACAGCCATGGGCATGTCATTGACGATGGCGATCTTCATCCTTGAGCACCTCCGATCAGCTCGACTACAGCCTCCAGCAACGCATCGTCGTGGAAACTGGCTTTCGCCAAATAGTAGTCGGCGCCAGCATCCAGGCCACGCCGTCGGTCTTCCTCACGGTCTTTGTAGGACACCACCATCACCGGCAGCGATTGCAGGCGCTGATCGCGACGCACCAGGGTGACCAGTTCGATGCCGTCCATGCGTGGCATGTCGATGTCAGTGATCAGCAGATCGAAGTCCTCACTGCGCAGGGCGTTCCAGCCGTCCATGCCATCTACCGCAACCGCCACATCGTAGCCACGGTTGCCCAGCAGCTTGCGTTGCAGCTCGCGCACGGTCAGCGAATCGTCGACCACCAGGATGCGCTTGCGCACCACACCACGAGCGCCGCTGCTTCCGCGTTCGACGCGTTCCAGGCTGCCGGTACTGAGCAGTTTCTCCACCGAACGCAGCAGGTCTTCGACATCGACGATCAACACCACCGAGCCGTCATCGAGCAAGGCGCCGGAAGAAATGTCCTGCACCTTGCCTAGCCGTGAGTCGAGCGGCATCACAACCAGTACCCGCTCACCTATCAGCCGCTCCACGGCCACGCCGTACAGCTGCTCGCGCTCACGGATCACCACCACCCGCAGGCTGCCGTCTTGCGCCTGGCCGGCAGGCCGGTTCAACAACTGGCTGGCCGCCACCAGGCCGATAAGCCGGCCTTCGTGCCAGAAATGCTGGCGCCCTTCGATCTGCACGATCTGCTCGGTGGTCACTTCCAGCGTGCGTTCGATGTGGGCAAGCGGGAAGGCATAGGCCTCGCCACCCACCTCGATCACCAGGCTGCGCACCACCGACAGGGTCAATGGCACCTGCAGATGGAAGCGACAGCCCTGCCCCGCCACCTGGGTCAGCTCGATGGAGCCGCGTAGCTCGCGGATCATGTGTTGCACCGCATCCAGCCCCACGCCGCGCCCAGACACCTCGGTGACCTTGTCGCGCAGGCTGAAGCCGGGCAGGAACAAGAACGTCAGCAGTTCTGCATCACTCATCCGCGCCACCGTGTCGGCAGGCGACAGGGCGCGCTCGACGATGCTGCTGCGCAAGCGCTCCAGGTCGATGCCGGCACCATCGTCGATCAGTTCCAGGCTGAGCATGCCGGCCTGGTGCGAGGCGCGCAGGCGAATCACGCCTTCCTCTGGCTTGCCCGCCAGCAGGCGACGCTCCGGCAGCTCGATGCCGTGGTCAACCGCGTTGCGCAGCAGGTGGGTCAGCGGTGCTTCAAGCTTTTCCAGCACATCGCGGTCGACCTGGGTCTTTTCCCCCTCTACCGCCAGCTGTACCGGTTTGCCCAGCGAGCGGCCAAGGTCTCGGACCATACGGCTCTGGCCGGTCAGCACATCGGCGAACGGCCGCATTCGGCAGGCCAGGGCGGTGTCGTACAACAACTGTGCACGCTGGCTGGCCTGCCAGCCGAATTCGTCCAGATCGGCGGCCTGCTGCTGCAGGATCTGCTGGGTTTCGGCCAGCAGACGCTGGGTTTGTGCCAGGGCTTCGAGCACCTCGCTGTCCTGGCCACTGTCCTCCAACTGCATGCGCAGGCCATCAAGCGCCTGCATACCCTGGCCATGCATGCGCTTGAGCCGCTGCAAGGTGGCCAGGTAAGGTTTGAGCCGCTGGGTTTCCACCAGCGACTTGCTGGACAGGTCGAGCAGGCTGTTGAGGCGGTCGGCGGTGACCCGCAGCACCCGCTCGGCACCTTCGCCGCCGCGTTTGCCGGCCTTGCGGCGCGGGGCAGGTTCGGGGTCGGACTCCAAAGCATCAAGTGGCAACGCCATAGGCTCGGCTGGCAAGGTTGCCAGCGGCAAGTCTGGCAGCACGGGCACTGACGGCGGCGGGGCAGGCATGGCCGCAGCCCTTGGGTCGAGCAGGCTGGCCATTTGCGCCAGGAACACGGGCAGGGTCGCCTGCGCCCCGACGTCGCCGGGTGTGGCGATACGCATCAGCAGGTCGGTGCCTTGCAACAGCGCGTCGATGTGCTCGGCACTCAGGCGCAAGCGGCCCTCCTGTGCCGCCACCAGGCAGTCTTCCATGACGTGGGCGACGCTGACGCCGGCATCCACCCCAACGATGCGCGCCGCGCCCTTCAGCGAGTGGGCGGCGCGCATGCAAGCCTCAAGCTGGTCAGCCTGGGTAGGGTTGCGCTCCAGCGCCATCAGGCCGGCGCTGAGGACCTGGGTCTGCGCCTCTGCCTCCAGGCTGAACAGTTCGAGCAACGATGCGTCGCGCATTTGCTCTGGGGTCATGACAGGCTCCGCTGCACGGCAGACAGTAAGTGTTGATCGTCCAGCACCCGCACGCTGCGGCCGCGCCACTGCAGGACTGCGGCGGTAAAGCGCGTGGCGTCCTGGCCGCTGCCGAGCAGCAGTGGGTCTAGCCGGTGAATACCGTCGATTTCCTCAACGGCCATCACTACCGGCCCTCCCTCGGCCGCCAGAATCAGCATGCGTGGCATGGCCCGACCGCTGCGTTGCTCGGCGGTGTCGGCCTGCACACCCAGCAAGTCAGCCAGTGACAGGCACGGCACCAACGCACCGCGCACATTGGCAACCCCCTGCAGCAGCCGCGAGCGCTGATGCGGCAGCGAATGCACGGCCTGCATCGGGGCGATCTCGGCCAGGCTGGCGGTGGCCAGCGCCAGCCACTCTTCGCCCAGGCGGAACAGCAGCATGGAGCGGCCGGTGTTTTCCTCTACTGGCTGCGCCGGCGCAGCCTGGTGGTCCTGCATCAGCGCGTAGCGGTCAAGCAGCCGGGTGGCCGAAGCCGCATACACATCGCAGTTTCGGCAGTGGACATGCCGCTCCAGCAGCGGGCACTGCTTGTCGCCGTGGACGCCAATGCGGTTCCAGCAGTCGTCGATGTGCGCGTCATCTTCGGCCAGCAGTTGCATCGCCATTTCACCCTTCATCGTTCAGGCTCCCTGCCAACCCGTGCAGCGCGGTCCTGCAGGCGCCGGGCACCGGCCAGGTCACCCTGGGACGCCAACAAGGCCGCCAGGTGTACTAGCGCCTCGGGGTGCTGCGGCTCCAGGTACAGGGCTTTGCGATAATGGGTCAGCGCCTGCTGCGCATCGCCTTCGGTATCACTGAGCAGCCCTAGCCAGTAGTACACCTGCGCCGACGGCGCGAACTGGCCCAGGTAGCGCTGGCATTCGGCACGCGCCCGCTCGCTGGCGCCGGCGTTGGCAAGCCGGGCGATACTGGCCAGCAGCTCGCTCGCGTCCTCACGCGCACGCTCGCGGGCCGGCGCTGGCTTGGGCGCCATCGGCAATACACGCAGCGGGCGCGGCAGCGGCGCGCCGGGTGGCGGATAACCCGCCGTGGCCAGCGGCGGTACGGTGCGCCGTGCGGGTTCAGGTGCCACTGCCAACGGGACATTGCCACCTTCCTGGCGTACATAGGCAAACGACTGGGCGATCCCTAGCGGGCGCATGCCCAGCCGCGCCAGCAAGCTGCCTTCGGCCGGGCCGATGAACAGCACACCCTGCGGATGCAGCAGGCGCTTGAGCACCTCGAATACACGCTGCTGGGTAGGCACGTCAAAATAGATCAACAGGTTGCGACAGAACACGAAGTCGTACAGGCCGTCGCGGCTGGCCAGCGCGGGATCGAGCACATTGCCCACCTGCAGGCTGACTTGCTGCTGCACCCGACCGTGCAGGCGGTGGCCTTCATCGAGGGCATCGAAGTAGCGCTCGCGAAAGCCCAGGTTGCTGCCGCGAAACGCATTGCGCCCATACACGGCCTGCCCGGCCTTGGTCACCGAACTGGGGCTGATGTCCATGCCATCGATCAGAAACGCACCAGGCGCAATGCCCGCGTCGAGCAAGGCCATGGCCAGCGAATAGGGTTCCTCGCCGGTCGAGCATGGCAGGCTGAGCAGGCGCAGTGGGCGGGCCCCGGCCAGTTCGGCCAGGCGCTTGTGTGCCAGGCCGGCCAGGGCGGTAAAAGACTCCGGGTAGCGGAAAAACCAGGTTTCCGGAACGATCACCGACTCGATCAACGCCTGTTGCTCATCCGCCGACTGCTGCAGGCGCAGCCAGTAATGGTCCAGGTCGACGGCGCCCACGGCCACGCAACGCTGACGCAGCGCGCGCTCGACCATGGGCGCACCTACCGACTCAACATCCAGGCCGATGCGCTCGCGCAAGAAGCGGAAGAAACGCTGTTCGTTCATGTCGGCATCCCTGTCGGCTCATCCGTGTACAGCAGGTGGTGCACGGCATCAGGCAGCAGATCGTTGACTTCGATGCGCTGCAGCAGGCCCTGCTCATCCTGGCGTACCGGGCCCAGATACGGCGCTTCGCCGCTGTCCACGCCATAAGGCTGGAATTCCTCCGGGTGGCAACGCAGGGTCTCGGTGGCCTGCTCCAGGATCAGGCCGAGTTGCAGGCTGCCACGATAATGCACCAGCACCAGGCGCGTACTGGTGCGCTGCGCCGCCGGCTGGCCAAAACTCAGCGCGCCAAGGTCGATCACAGGAACCAGATGGCCACGATGGGCGAGGATGCCCGCGACCCAGGCAGGTGCCTGGGCAATCGGCTTGAGCGGCTGGCGCGGCAGCACCTCGATCACCTCGTGCACGCTAAGGGCAAAGCGCTGTTCCCTGAGGCGAAACTGCAGGTACAACGCGCCCTTGGCGTTGTGCGCGGATGCGGCGTGCGGTGGCAAGTCGTTCATCGCGTTCAGACTTTGAAACGCGACACGCCGCCACGCAGGCCGGCGGCCACCTGGCTCAGTTCATCGATGGCAAAGCTGGCCTGTCGCAGCGACTCGACGGTCTGGGTACTGGCATCGCTGAGCTGCGCCAGCGCCTGGTTGATCTGCTCCGCACCGGTGGCCTGGGCCTGCATGCCTTCGTTGACCATCAGCACACGCGGCGCCAGGGCCTGCACTTGGTGAATGATCTGGCTGAGCTGCTCGCCCACCTGCTGCACCTCGAACATGCCGCGGCGCACTTCTTCGGAAAACTTGTCCATGCCCATGACCCCGGCAGACACTGCGGACTGGATTTCACGCACCATCTGCTCGATGTCGTAGGTGGCCACGGCGGTCTGGTCGGCCAGGCGGCGCACTTCGGTGGCCACCACGGCAAAGCCACGGCCGTACTCGCCGGCCTTTTCCGCTTCGATGGCGGCGTTGAGCGACAGCAGGTTGGTCTGGTCGGCCACCTTGACGATGGTCACCACCATCTGGGTGATGTTGCTGGCCTTTTCGTTGAGGATACCGAGCTTGGCGTTGACCAGGTCGGCGGCGCCCATCACCTGGTGCATGGTCTCCTCCATGCGCGCCAGCCCCTGCTGGCCGGAGCCGGCCAGGCTGGAAGCCTGATCAGCGGCGGAGGTGACTTCGGTCATGGTACGCACCAGATCACGCGAAGTGGCGGCGATTTCCCGCGAGGTGGCGCCAATTTCGGTGGTGGTGGCGGCCGTTTCGGTGGCGGTGGCCTGCTGTTGCTTGGACGTGGCGGCAATTTCGGTAACCGACGTGGTCACCTGCACCGACGAGCGCTGGGCCTGGGCTACCAGGTTGGCCAGTGCTTCGGCCATTTCGTTGAAGCCGCTTTCGATGGCGCCGAACTCGTCCTTGCGGTCCAGGCTCAGGCGCATGCTCAGGTCACCCGAACGCAGCTTGTCGAGGGCATGGACAATGCGCTGCATGGGCGCGGTGATGGCGCGCATCAGCAACAGGCCGCAGATGCCGGCGGCGACGATTGCCAGCAGCAGCGATACCACCATGCTGCCCTTGGCCGTGCTGACGGCGCTGACGATCTCGTTGGTGGCGGTGTCGGCAGAGGCCCGATTGTGCTCGATCACTTCATTCAGGTGCTTGCGGCCATCTACCCAGGCCGGCGTCAGCACCTCGATGATCAGCCGTTCGGCTTCGGCGTAGTTGTGCTGACGGTATGTGTCCAGTACCTGACCGACGATCTTCATGTAGTTCTGTTCCAACTGCACGAAGCTGTCGAAGCGGGTCTGGTCGTCCTTGTCCTGGATGGTGGTCTGGTAGCTGGCCATGTGTTGCTTGAGCCGGTCCTCGAAGCTTTTGAACAGCTCCATGTCGGCCGAAGTGATTTCCCGGTGGTTGGACAGGCCCACCAGTTGCTGGCTGGTGACGTAGCTGTCGACCCAGGCGCTGCGGATCATCGAGCTGTAGTAGACCCCGGGAATGCTGTCGGTCCCCACTGCCTCCTCGGCGGTTTCGATGGCCACCAACCGCGAGTAGGCGGCCACGATCATCAGCAGCATGATGGCGATGATCACGGCGAAACTTGCCAGGATCCGTTGGCGCAAGGTCCAGTTTTTCACATTCAGCCCTCAGGAATTCTCAACGAGCGGGAAAAATCGCTGAAGTATAGCCCAGAGGCCTTACACATTTTCGGATGAAGTGAGGGGTAAACAGGCATCCCTGCTGATGGACATGCCATTTGTTTCGTAGATCATGAGCGCACCATGGCCCCTGTAGGAGCAGCCTTGCGCTGCGAAAGGGCCTGGATGATCAATGCTTCTGCATGGGCCTTCATGGCCTCTTCGCAGCACAAGGCTGCTCCTACAGGGAGCGCGCACGCCTGAATGAGTGATTACTGGCCAGCAGCAAGCCGTACCTGGCTTTCCAGTTCCTGACGCAGCGCCGGGTCCAAACGCAGCTGGCGGGCCAGTTCGTCCAGGTAGGAGCGCTCCATGAAGTTTTCCTGATCGACCATCATCACGCTGGCCAGGTACATCTCGGCGGCCATTTCTGGTGTTTGCGCGGCGCGGGCCACCTCGGCCGGGTCCAGCGGTTTGTTCAGCTCGGCATGCAGCCAGTGCTGCAGTTCACGGTCGCTGTCCAGGCGGGTAAATTCGCCCTCGATCAGCGCCCGTTCGCGCTCGTCGATATGGCCATCGGACTTGGCCGCCGCTACCAGCGCCCGCAGCACCGCCTGGCTATGCTGCTCGACCTGGGCAGGCGGCAGGCGGTCGACGGTTTGCGGTTCGGCTGCGGCCCCCTGCTGATTGGCCTGCCAGTTGCCGTAGGCTTTGTAGGCCAGCACACCCAGCGCAGCCAGGCCGCCGTAGGTCAGGGCCTTGCCGCCGTACTTGCGGGCTTTCTTGCTACCGAGCAGCAGGCCCAGGGCGCCCCCACCCAACAGGCCGCCACCGGCACCGGACAACAGCCCGCCAAGCCCACCGCCAGCGCCGCCGGACTTGTTGGCGCCCCCCTGTTTTTCGAGCATCTGCTGGCCGGATTTGAGGAGTTGATCAAGCAAGCCCCGAGTGTTCATTCATGTGTCTCCACGCAAGAAGATTCAACCGCCAGAGTAAGGCTTGGCAGAACGCACGCCATCGCGGATTTGCTTCCGGATGTTGCATTGGCTGGCAAAAAGCCAACTAGACTCGATATCGCCAATACCTCGCGCGATCGCACTACGCTTATAACAATTGCTTCACGGCTTGCTTGATGACTGCCCCGAACAAGATCTCCAAAAAGAGGGAACACCATGTCAGTGCTCAAGACCGCATTGCTCGGCGCCATGACCGGTGCCGTGCTGGCCAGCGCCAGCCTGCAGGCTGCCGAACCGCCCAAAGCCCTGGGGCCCGGCGAGGGGCGCCTGGATATCGTTGCCTGGCCCGGCTACATCGAGCGCGGTGAAAGCGACAAGGCCTACGACTGGGTGACCGGCTTCGAGAAGGAAACCGGCTGCAAGGTGAGTGTGAAGACCGCCGCCACCTCGGACGAGATGGTCAGCCTGATGACCAAGGGCGGTTATGACCTGGTCACCGCCTCGGGCGATGCCTCGCTGCGGCTGATCGTGGGCAAGCGCGTGCAGCCGATCAACACCACCCTGATCCCCAACTGGAAGAACATCGACCCGCGCCTGCAGAACGGTGGCTGGTACGTGGTCGACAAGCAGGTGTACGGCACCCCGTATCAGTGGGGGCCGAACGTGCTGCTGTACAACACCAACACCTTCAAGCAGGCCCCTACCAGCTGGGGTGTGGTGTTCGAGCCGCAGAACCTGCCCGACGGCAAGCCGAACAAAGGCCGCGTGCAGGCCTACGACGGGCCGATCTACATAGCCGACGCGGCGCTGTACCTGAAGTCGACCAAGCCCGAACTGGGCATCAAGGACCCCTACGAGCTGAACGAGGAGCAATACAAGGCCGTGCTGGAACTGCTGCGCCAGCAGCAACCGCTGATCCACCGTTACTGGCATGACGCCACGGTGCAGATGAGCGACGTGAAGAACGAAGGCGTGGTCGCCGCCAGTTCCTGGGGCTACATGGTCAATGGCCTGAAGGCCGAGAACCAGCCGGTGGCCTCGACCATTCCCAAGGAAGGCGCAACCGGCTGGGCCGACACCACCATGCTGCACAGCGAGGCCAAGCACCCCAACTGCGCCTACAAGTGGATGGACTGGTCGCTGCAACCTAAGGTGCAGGGTGACGTAGCGGCCTGGTTCGGCTCGTTGCCGGCGGTGCCGGCAGCGTGCACCGGCAGCGAACTGCTGGGCGCCGAGGGCTGCAAGACCAACGGGTTCGACAACTTCGACAAGATCGCCTTCTGGAAAACCCCGCAGGCCCAGGGGGGCAAGTTCGTGCCGTATAGCCGCTGGACCCAGGACTACATTGCGATCATGGGTGGGCGCTAAAAGTTACTTGGCCTGCCCTGGCGTGCCGGCGACAGGGCCAGGGCAGGCAATACATAGACAACTGAGTACTGCCTATGCCCCTAGCCGTCCAGTTCACCCAGGTTTCCCGCACCTTCGGCGAGGTCAAGGCTGTCGATCAGGTCAGCATCGACATCATCGATGGCGAATTCTTCTCCATGCTCGGCCCTTCCGGCTCGGGCAAGACCACCTGCCTGCGCCTGATCGCCGGCTTCGAACAACCCACCGGCGGTTCGATCCGTATCCACGGCATCGAAGCCGCTGGCGTGCCGCCCTACCAGCGCGACGTCAACACCGTGTTCCAGGACTACGCGCTGTTCCCGCACATGAACGTGCTGGACAACATCGCCTATGGCCTGAAAGTGAAAGGTGTGGCCAAGGCCGAGCGCCACGGCCGCGCCGAAGAAGCCCTGGCCATGGTGGCCCTGGCCGGCTATGGCGCGCGCAAGCCGGCGCAGCTGTCCGGCGGCCAACGCCAGCGTGTGGCCCTGGCCCGTGCCTTGGTCAACCGGCCACGGGTATTGCTGCTGGATGAACCCCTGGGCGCGCTGGACCTGAAGTTGCGCGAACAGATGCAGGGCGAGCTGAAAAAACTGCAGCGCCAACTGGGCATCACCTTCATCTTCGTCACCCACGACCAGACCGAGGCCCTGTCGATGTCCGACCGGGTCGCGGTGTTCAACCGCGGCCGTATCGAACAGGTCGACACCCCGCGCAACCTGTACATGAAGCCCGCTACCACCTTCGTCGCCGAATTCGTCGGCACCTCCAACGTAGTGCGTGGCGAGCTGGCCAAGCAGCTCAATGGCAGCCCGGCGCCCTTCTCCATCCGCCCCGAGCACATCCGCCTGGGCGAGCCGGTGGTGACCAGCCATGAAGTGCAGGTCAGCGGCTTGTTGCGCGATGTCCAGTACCAGGGCAGCGCCACACGCTTCGAGCTGCAACTGGAAAGCGGCCAGCTGTTGGCGGTGAGCCAGGCCAACGACCGCTGGCAGGCGCAGCCCCCAGCGTGGCAGCCCGGGCAACGGGTGCTGGCACATTGGCCCCGCGAGGCCATGACGGTGCTGCAGGAAACCGAGGCCCGCTGACATGAGCACACTGCGCAGCCTGTCCAACCTGCTGTACCGGCGCCCGAGCCTTTACCTCGCACTGCTGCTGGCCCCCCCGCTGACGTGGTTCGGCGCAATCTACCTGGGCTCGTTGCTGAACCTGCTGTGGCAAGGTTTCTACACTTTCGACGACTTCACCATGGCGGTGACCCCGGACCTGACCCTGGGCAACTTCGCCGCGCTGTTCAACCCGTCGAACTTCGACATCATCCTGCGCACCCTGGGCATGGCGGTGGCCGTATCATTGGCCAGCGCGGTACTGGCCTTCCCCATCGCCTACTACATGGCGCGCTTCACCAGCGGCAAGACCAAGGCGTTTTTCTACATCGCGGTGATGATGCCGATGTGGGCCAGCTACATCGTCAAAACCTATGCCTGGACCCTGCTGCTGGCAAAGGGCGGCGTCGCCCAGTGGTTCGTCCAGCAGTTGCACCTGGATGGCCTGCTGCAGGCGTTGCTGGCCGTGCCGGGCGTGGGCGGCAGCACGCTGTCGACTTCCCACCTGGGGCGCTTCATGGTGTTCGTGTACATCTGGCTGCCATTCATGATCCTGCCGATCCAGGCCTCGCTGGAGCGCCTGCCGCCTTCGCTGCTGCAAGCCTCGGCAGACCTTGGCGCACGGCCCGGGCAAACCTTCGTGCAGGTGATCCTGCCGCTTTCGATCCCAGGCATCGCCGCCGGCTCGATCTTCACCTTCTCGCTCACCCTGGGTGACTTCATCGTGCCGCAGCTGGTCGGCCCACCCGGTTACTTCATTGGCAGCATGGTCTATGCCCAGCAAGGGGCGATCGGCAACATGCCGATGGCCGCCGCGTTCACCCTGGTGCCCATCGCGCTGATTGCCGTGTACCTGTCCATCGTCAAGCGCCTGGGGGCCTTCGATGCACTCTGAAAAAGCTTCAACAGGGCTGCGACTGGCGGCCTGGGGCGGGCTGCTATTCCTGCACTTCCCGATCCTGATCATCTTCCTGTACGCCTTCAACACCGAAGACGCGGCGTTCAGCTTCCCGCCCAAGGGCTTTACCCTGAAATGGATCGGCGTGGCTTTCGCCCGGCCCGATGTACTGGAGGCGATCAAGCTGTCGCTGCAGGTGGCCTGCCTGGCCACGCTGATTGCCCTGGTGCTGGGCACACTGGCGTCGGTCGCGTTGTATCGGCGCAGCTTCTTCGGCAAAGAGAGCATTTCGCTGATGCTGATCCTGCCTATCGCCCTGCCCGGCATCATCACCGGCATCGCCCTGCTCTCGGCCTTCAAGTCCCTGGGGATAGAGCCCGGGGTGTTCACCATCGTGATCGGTCACGCCACGTTCTGCGTGGTGATCGTCTACAACAACGTGATCGCCCGCCTGCGGCGCACCTCGCAGAGCCTGATTGAAGCGTCGATGGATTTGGGCGCCGATGGCTGGCAGACCTTCCGCTACATCATCCTGCCCAACCTTGGCTCGGCACTGCTGGCCGGTGGCATGCTGGCTTTTGCCCTGTCGTTCGATGAAATCATCGTCACCACCTTCACCGCCGGCCACGAACGCACCCTGCCGATCTGGCTGTTGAACCAGCTCAGCCGCCCGCGCGACGTGCCGGTGACCAACGTGGTCGCCATGCTGGTGATGTTGGTGACCATGCTGCCAATCCTTGGCGCCTACTACCTGACCCGTGGCGGCGAGAGCGTCGCGGGCAGTGGCAAATGACCCTGGAGGAGTCCCCGATGCAAACGCAGATGCTGATCAACGGCCAACTGGTCGCTGGCCAAGGCCCGGCCTGGACCGTGCTCAACCCGGCGCTGGGAACCGCCCTGGCACAGATCAACGAAGCCACCGAAGCCCAGGTGGACAGCGCCGTGCGCGCCGCCGACCAGGCCTTCGACAGCTGGTCGCAAACCAGCCCCAAGGACCGCTCGCAAACCTTGCTGGCGCTGGCGGATGCCATCGAAGCCCATGGCGATGAACTGGCCCGGCTGGAATCGCAGAACTGCGGCAAGCCCCTGAGCGCCGCGCTGAACGATGAAATCCCGGCGATTGCCGACGTGTTCCGCTACTTCGCCGGTGCAGCGCGTTGCCTGGGGGGCTTGGCGGCGGGCGAGTACCTGCCCGGCCACACCTCGATGATCCGCCGCGACCCATTGGGCGTAGTTGCTTCCATCGCACCGTGGAACTATCCGCTGATGATGTTGGCGTGGAAGATCGCGCCGGCCCTGGCAGCCGGCAATACAGTGGTGATCAAACCCTCCGAACTGACCCCGCTGACCGCCTTGCGCCTGGGTGAACTGGCCCAGGATCTGCTGCCACCGGGCGTCCTCAACATTCTCTTTGGCCGCGGCCAGACCGTCGGCAACCCGCTGGTCAACCATCCCAAGGTGCGCATGGTGTCGCTGACCGGCTCCATCCCCACTGGTGCGCACATCATCAGCGCCACCGCCGACAGCGTGAAACGCATGCACATGGAGCTGGGTGGCAAGGCCCCGGTGCTGGTGTTCGACGACGCCGACATCGACGCTGCCATCGACGGCATCCGCACTTTCGGCTTCTACAACGCCGGCCAGGACTGCACCGCAGCCTGCCGCCTGTACGTGCAGGACGGCATCTACGAGCGCTTTGTCGAGCGCCTGGGTGAAGCCGTAGCCAGCCTCAAACCGGGCCTGCAGGAGGCCGAGGACACCGAGCTGGGGCCATTGATCAGTGCCCAGCACCGCGACAAGGTCGCAGGCCTTGTGCAGCGGGCCATCGCCCAACCGCACATTCGCCTGGTGACCGGCGGCAAGGCGATTGATGGCGATGGTTTCTTCTTCGAACCGACGGTGTTGGCCGATGCCCAGCAGGACGACGAGATCGTGCGCAACGAAGTGTTCGGCCCGGTGGTATCGGTCACCCGCTTCAAGGACGAAGCGCAGGCGCTGGAATGGGCAAACGACTCCAACTACGGCCTGGCCTCATCGGTCTGGACCCGCGACACCGGCCGCGCCCACCGCCTGGCGGCGCGCCTGCAGTATGGCTGCACCTGGGTGAATACCCACTTCATGCTGGTCAGCGAAATGCCCCATGGCGGGCAGAAGCATTCGGGGTATGGGAAGGATATGTCGATGTATGGGCTGGAGGACTACACCTGTGTGCGGCATGTGATGATCAAGCACTAAGCGCTCGCGTTGGCCGAGGGCCTCCAATGCCCCTCGGTCAACATCTCAGAATTTTCCTTCAACCGCGATCTACGTCCTCCTACTGCGCGCCCATTGAGCCTTTATGATTGGTATCATAATCTGATACCATTAATAATCATCAGCAAGCCACACTTGAAGCATTACTGAAAAGGCCGGTTCCCAAGACACTGGATTGGGCGCGAGTGGAGTCACTGCTGGTATCGCTGGGTGCAAGGGTCATAGAAGGAAGGGGGTCACGGGTTCGCTTTGAACTCAATGGAGCGGTGGCAACCTTCCACCGCCCTCATCCGGACAGGCACGCCAAGCCTTATCAACTGCGAGACGCCCGTCAGTTCATTGAGCAGGCAGGACTATTACCATGAATGTAATGACTTACCGCGGCTACGCCGCTCGTATCGAATACAGCGACGAAGACCAGTTGCTGATCGGCCATGTCGCAGGTATTCGCGACGTGATCGGTTTTCATGGCGAATCGATCAGTGAATTGCGTCAAGCATTTGAAGAGGCCGTTGACGATTATCTTGAGACTTGCGAACGCCTCGGGAGGGAGCCGCAGAAAACGTACTCCGGAAAGCTTAGCCTACGCCTTGAGCCTACCCTTCACGCCAGCGTGGCGGCCAAGGCAGAGCTGGCGGAAAAGAGCATCAACCAATGGGTCAGCGATATCCTCAGCAAGGCTGCCCATAACTGATTCGAGCTGCCAACACGGTCATTGTAGGAGCGCCCTTGCGTCGCGAAAGGGCTGCGAAGCGGCCCCAGAATTGTCAGCGGCGGAGCTGAAAAATCTGGGGCCGCTTCGCAGCCCTGTCGCGACACAAGGCCGCTCCTACAGGGACCGCGCAAGGGTTGGGTCAATCGCGCAGGTCGGACTCGTGAATCGGGTTGGCGCGGCTGGTCGCGCGTTGGTATTGCGCAGGCCAGGTGGCCTTGTTGCCGCCCAGGTCGTCGTCGGCGTGCAGTGGCCAGTACGGGTCACGCAGCAGCTCGCGGGCGAGGAAGATGAGGTCGGCCTGGCCGGTGCGCAGGATGTGCTCGGCCTGGGCCGGTTCGGTGATCATGCCCACGGTGCCGGTGGCAATTTCCGATTCCTTGCGCACGCGTTCAGCGAAGCGGGTCTGGTAGCCGGGGCCGGTGGGGATCTCGGCGTTTACCGAGGTGCCCCCAGAGGATACATCGATCAGGTCCACACCCAACCCTCGCAGGCGACGAGCCAGTTCGACGGTTTCATCCGGGTTCCAGCCGTCCTCCACCCAATCGGTTGCCGATACCCGCACCATCAGTGGCAACTCGGCAGGCCACACCTTGCGCACGGCCTCGACCACCTGCAGGGTCAGGCGGATGCGGTTTTCGAAACAACTGCCGTACTCGTCGCGGCGCTGGTTGCTTAAAGGTGACAGGAACTGATGCAACAGGTAGCCATGGGCTGCATGGATTTCCACCACCTTGAAACCGGCCTTCAAGGCGCGCGCGGTCGAGGCGACGAAGGCCGCGATCACATCCTGGATCTCGGCCGGGGTCAGCTCATGTGGCGGTGTGTGTTGCGGGTCGAACGCGATCTTCGACGGGCCTACTGGCTGCCAGCCGCCCTCTTCCAGCTTGACGCTGCCTTGCTTGCCCAACCATGGGCGGTAAGTGCTGGCCTTGCGCCCGGCATGGGCCAACTGGATGCCAGGTACGGCACCCTGGGCGGTAATGAAGCGGGTGATGCGTTGCAGCGGCGCTATCTGGGTGTCGTCCCACAGGCCGAGGTCTTCGGCGGTGATACGGCCATTGGCGGTCACCGCCACGGCTTCCGTGATCACCAAGCCCGCGCCACCAACGGCACGGCTGCCTAAATGGACAAGGTGCCAGTCGTTGGCCAGGCCATCGACGGCGGAATACTGGCACATCGGCGATACCGCGATGCGGTTGGGCAAGGTCAGCTGACGCAGGGTGTAAGGCTCGAGCAGCAGGCTCATGAGGGCACCTCCCAAGGACTCCAATGGTGATCCGGCCCGGACACTCAATTGCACGTCCCTGGCCCAGGTCCGGTCATAACTTCAGACTAGACCAGAATGGGTGGGGGGGAGGTTCCATGGGATTTGGGTGCCTGCCTTGAGAGTGATGTCGGCTTTGAGATCGAGCGCCGCGCGGGCGGCGCTGGATTTCCGCACACCACAAGAATCAAGGCAAGCCCAGCGAACCCGTCAGCGCGGCTCCATGTGGGCAATCATCAACTGCACACTTTCGTTGCCACGAAACTCGTTCACATCCAGCTTGTACGCCAGTTCGACCCAGCGCACGGTCGGGTTCGGCCACACTTCGCGGTCGACGCCAAAGGCAATGCCATCCAGTCGAACCGAACCACACTCGCTCTTGAGCACCACCTTCAGGTGCCGCTCGCCCACCACGCGCTGCTCCACCAGCTGGAACACGCCGTGGAACAGCGGCTCGGGGAAATGCTGGCCCCAAGGCCCGGCATGGCGCAGGGCCTTGGCCAGGTCGAGGTGGAATTCCTCCACGGCCAGGCTGCCATCTGACAACAGCCGGCCTGTCAGGTCTTCCTCACGCAGCTGGCGCCGCACTTCTTCGTCGAACGCCTCGGCAAAGGCCGGGAAATTACCCTCAGGCAACGATAAGCCCGCAGCCATGGCGTGGCCGCCGAACTTGCTGATCAGTTGCGGGTGACGCGCCGCCACGGCATCCAGTGCATCGCGGATGTGGAAGCCTGGTACCGAGCGCGCCGAACCTTTGAGCATGCCCTCGCCGGCATCAGCGAAGGCGATGGTTGGCCGGTGATAACGCTCTTTAAGGCGCGAAGCCAGAATACCGATCACACCCTGGTGCCAGTCGGCATCGAACAGGCACAGTCCATACGGCATCGACTCGACCGGCAGGTCCTTGAGCTGGGCCAGGGCCTCGCGCTGCATGCCCTGCTCGATGGACTTGCGGTCCTGGTTCAGGTCGTCCAGCTGCTGGGCCATGTCCTGGGCCAGTGCCGCGTCTTCGCACAGCAGGCATTCAATGCCCAGGCTCATGTCGTCCAGGCGACCGGCGGCGTTCAGCCGTGGGCCGAGGATGAAACCCAGGTCAGTCGAGGTGATGCGCCGGTGATCGCGGCGGGCCACTTCGAGAATCGCCTTCAGCCCTGGCCGGGCGCGGCCGGCGCGGATGCGCTCGAGACCCTGGTGCACCAGGATGCGGTTGTTGGCATCCAGCGGCACCACGTCGGCGACGCTGCCTAGCGCGACCAGGTCGAGCAGTTCGCCGATGTTCGGCTGTGGGTGCGTCTCGTAGCGCCCCAGGCTGCGCAGGCGCGCGCGCAGGGCCATCAGCACATAGAAGATCACCCCTACCCCGGCCAGCGCCTTGCTCGGGAACGTACAGCCCGGCTGGTTAGGGTTGATGATGGCGTCGGCATCGGGCAATTGCTGGCCCGGCAGGTGGTGGTCGGTGACCAGTACCTTGAGCCCGGCGGCCTTGGCTGCCGCCACACCCTCGACGCTGGAAATGCCGTTGTCCACGGTGATCAGCAGTTGCGGCTGACGCTGCAGTGCCACCTCGACGATTTCCGGGGTCAGGCCGTAGCCGTATTCGAAGCGGTTGGGCACCAGGTAATCGACGTGGGCTGCACCCATCAGGCGCAGGCCCAGCACCCCGACGGTGCTGGCGGTGGCGCCATCGGCATCGAAGTCGCCAACGATAAGAATGCGCTGGCGCTGGTCCAGCGCCTCGACCAGCAGGTCGACACCGGCCTCGATGCCCTTGAGCTGCTGGTACGGCAGCAGGCGCGCCAGGCTTTTGTCCAGTTCGGCCTCGGACTGCACGCCGCGCGCGGCGTACAGGCGGGTCAGCAAGGGTGGCAAGTTACCCAGAAATGGCAGGGTCGGCGGCAGGGGACGAGGTTCGATGCGCATGGGTCGCTTCAGCCACGCTCACCAAGCAGCCACTGCAGTTGCACTTCGTGCTGGCCACGGTCATCCGTCACGAACACCGTGCCTTCGCTGATCATCACGTCCCACTTGATGCTGCGCGGCATGTCGGTGGCCAGCGTCTCCAGCACCTCCTGAGGCACGGCAGCGATGTTCAGGTTTTTCAGGTTCTTGACCGCGCCCACCACCTTGCCTTCCCACACACGCAGGCTGCCATAGGCCAGCAGGCTGGTGCGTTCGGTACGGCGCGAGCACCAGGTCAGGCGGTCGGCGTCTGGCTGGCCCACTTCGATCCAGTGCAACACGCGATCGTCCAGGCTCTTTTCCCACAGTGCCGGCTCATCGACATCCGACAGACCGCGGCCAAACGACAAGTTCTCGTTGTACCAGAGCGCATACGCCAACAGACGAACCGCCATACGCTCTTCGGTTTCCGAAGGGTGGCGAGCAATGGTCTGCTTGACGCTTTCGTAGACATTGCGATCAAGGTCGGTCAGATTCAATTCGAACTTGTAGGTGGTGGACGGCTGGGCCATGGTCGACGGGCTTCGTGCAAAAGAAAAGTGGCACAGTCTAACCCATCCGCACCTTCCATGCGCCGCAGCAGTACCCGGCGAAACCGACGTGTGATAAAACCACGGCTCTGCCCAGCTGCCACGGATGCCCCATGTCGACGCCCAGCAAACCCCTCGCCGGCCTCAAAGTTGTCGAACTTGGTACCCTGATTGCCGGGCCGTTCGCCTCGCGCATCTGTGCCGAATTCGGCGCCGAGGTGATCAAGGTCGAATCCCCCGATGGCGGCGACCCGTTGCGCAAGTGGCGCAAGCTGTACGAGGGCACTTCGCTGTGGTGGTTCGTGCAGGCGCGCAACAAGCAATCGCTCACCCTCAACCTCAAGCACCCCGAAGGCCTCGAGATTCTGAAGCGCCTACTGGCCGACGCCGACATCCTGATCGAGAACTTCCGCCCGGGCGTGCTGGAAAAACTCGGCCTGGGCTGGGATGTGCTGCATGCCCTTAACCCGCGCCTGGTAATGGTGCGCCTCTCGGGCTTTGGCCAGACCGGGCCGATGAAAGACCAACCGGGCTTCGGCGCGGTGGGCGAGTCGATGGGCGGTTTGCGCTACATCACCGGCTTCGACGACCGCCCGCCGGTACGCACGGGCATTTCCATCGGCGATTCGATCGCCGCCCTGTGGGGGGTGATCGGTGCGTTGATGGCGCTGCGCCACCGTGAGGTCAATGGCGGCCAGGGCCAGGTGGTGGACGTGGCGCTGTACGAAGCGATCTTCGCCATGATGGAAAGCATGGTCCCGGAGTTCGATGTGTTCGGTTTTATCCGCGAGCGCACCGGCAACATCATGCCGGGTATCACCCCCTCCTCCATCCACACCAGCGCCGACGGCAAGCACGTGCAGATCGGCGCCAACGGCGATGCGATCTTCAAGCGCTTCATGCAGGCCATCGGCCGTGCCGACCTGGCAGATGACCCGACCCTGGCCAGCAACGATGGCCGCGACCTGCGCCGTGACGAGCTGTACGGGGTGATCGACCGCTGGGCCAACAGCCTGCCTCTTGAGCAACTGATGCAGGTACTGACCACGGCCGAAGTACCGGCCAGCCGTATCTATTCGGCCGAGGACATGTTCAATGACCCGCAGTACCTGGCGCGGGAAATGTTCCTGCAGGCCAAGCTGCCGGACGGCAAGACGTTCCGCATGCCGGGCATCGTGCCGAAGCTGTCGGATACCCCTGGCTCCACCGAATGGGTCGGCCCGGCGCTGGGCGAACACACCGAGGCATTGCTCTCCCGCCTGGGCTACGACGCAGCGGCCATTGCCGGCCTGCGCGAAGCCGGCGCGGTCTGACGCCTGGCGCCGCCCTCGCCCATGCGCGCTACCCGCGGGCTACGCCACCTGATCCTGCTGTGCGGGCTACTGCCCGCATTGCTGCTACAGCCTGTCAGTGCCAAGGAACGCATGTTCTGGCTGGTGCGTGACCTGCCGCCGTTCACCATTTTTGCAGGCCCGGAAAAAGGCCAAGGGGTGATCGACCAGTTGTTGCCGCTGCTGATTGGGCAGATGCCCGAATACGACCACAGCATTGTGCGGGTCAACCGCGCCCGTGGCATCCAGATGCTGCAAGACCGCAACAGCTTCACCTGCGACCCTACCCTGCTATGGACCCCGGAACGTGCCGAATATGTGCGCTTTTCCATGCCATCGCTGGGCGTGCTCAGCGGTGGCCTGGTGCTGCGCAAGGAAAACCAGGCGCTGGTGGTGCCGTACCTCGACGGTCAGCAGGTAGACCTGCATGGTCTGCTGAGCAACGACTCGCTGAAGCTGGGGATTGTTGCAGAACGCAGCTACGGCACCCAGATCGACGCCATCCTGCGCCAGTTGCCCGACAGCGTGCTCAGCCGTCACTACGGCAACGATGCCACCGCCAACCTGCTACAGATGCAACAGCTGGGGCGCCTGCGCATGGTGCTCGGCTACTGGCCGGAAGTGCGCTATCTGATTCAGCAGCAAGGGGAGGCACTGGCGGATTACCAGTTTCATCCGGTGCAGGGGGTAGAGCGCTACCAGTTTCTGCATGTGGGTTGCACGGACAGCCCTTTGGGCCGCGAAGCGATCGCGCATATCGATCAGCTGTTACCTGCACTGCGCCGGGATGTTTTGCCGGCGTTGTATGCGCGTTGGCTGGATCCGGCGTTACAGGAAGACTATCTGGAAGACAGCAAACGCTTCTTCGAAGGCCAATAAGCCAACCGACATACACGGTCGCTGTAGGAGCAGCCTTGTGCTGCGAAGAGGCCCTCATGACAAACGACATTCTCAAGCTGCACTGGCCCTTTCGCAGCACAAGGCTGCTCCTGCAGGGAAATGTGCCTGCGCAGAAAAAAGAAACCCCGGACGCTGGGGAGGACGCCCGGGGCCAAGCGAAAGTCCTTGGGGACTTCCCGAGGCAGCCTTGCCAGCACCGGAGCAAAGCACTGGCTGGCTACCCTTACACTGTCTGATACACCACTCAGGCAAAGGTTCCCTGGGGTTGCTGACGCTGCTGCAGCGCCGCGATCACACAAGGCTGCAACCGCCCTTCGGCAATCTGCAAGTCACGGTGCAGGCCATCTACCAGATCGATCAACAGGCGTTGCTCTTGCAACTGACGCTCGCTGACCATGCGTCGCAAGGTAATACCGGCAACGCGGTCGTGAACGGTCAACTGACGATTGCCGCTGGCATCGGCGATGCCAAGCTGGGCCTGATAGGGAGTCAGGGCTTCGTTGAGCAGTTTGCAGATTCTTTCCATCCGGTTCACTCGCTGCGTGGTGGGATATAAAGGAACTGACCAACAGGCGCAGCGCAAAGTTCGTATGCCGCAGCTGTTTCATTGAGCATGCGGGGCAGACATGACAGTTTGAATACGCCGCCACGGGCGCTCGTGCAGCGCTTGCAGGGCACGCTGCAGGCGTGTCGTCGAAAGCGGCCAGGGGAGTTCGGCGAGTACCCAGAGGCCCCGCTTTCTTGCCTCCTGGGCAAGGTTCTGGTGCTTGGGGGTAGCCTGACCGACGAACAGCAACGCTCGTGATCGATGCTGCCGTGCGAGCAGAGAAAGGCCGGCCCGGGTTGGCATGGCGTGGTCGAGAATCAGCAGGTCGGGGCGACGTTCAGCAGCCAGGCAAGCGTCCAGGTCGGTGGCGTTTGCGCTGATGCGCACGTTGAAAATGCCTTGGGCGTTGAGGGCCTGGTGCAGGAGGATCTGGTGGGACGGGCGAGCCTGGTGGATCAACACGTAGGGCTGGTGCATATGCCGCTCCTGGTGGGAGGACCGGCTAATTTAGGCTTGGCGCTGGACGGGCCGAAGAGGAAATTTCTGAAGGATCAAAGGAAAAGGCTGACATGTGGGGCCGCTTTGCGGCCCCACATGGCAACGCGCTTACAACGGTTTGCCGCGGTTGCCGTGCTGGCTGACAAAGCCCTGCACTGCTTTCAGGTCATTGGCCAGCACCGTGCAACGCTCTTCACGGGTGAACAGGTCACTGAGGTGCGCCGGCAGCTCCAGCGCCTTGCCTACACCCGCCTTTTCCACCGCTTCCGGGAACTTGACCGGGTGCGCGGTACCCAGCACCACCATTGGCGTGTCCAGGCTACGACGGCACTCGCGGGCAGCCTTGACGCCAATCGCGGTGTGCGGGTCCAGCACTTCACCGGTGGCAGCGAAGACTTCGGCAATGGTTTCGCAGGTCTGCTCGTCGCTGACAGCCAGCGAGTCGAACAGTTTGCGGGCTTCGGTCCACCGGCCTTGCTCGACGCTGAAGCCGCCACCTTGCTTGAAGTTGTCCATCAGCTCGGCAATGGAGGCGCCGTTGCGGCCGTGCAGGTCGAACAGCAGGCGCTCGAAGTTGGACGAGACCATGATGTCCATCGACGGCGACAGGGTCGCGTGCAGGGTGTCCTTGACGTACTGGTTGCCGCTCATGAAGCGGTGCAGGATGTCGTTGCGGTTGGTGGCGACGATCAGCTGGCTGATCGGCAGGCCCATGTTGCGCGCCAGGTAACCGGCGAAGATGTCGCCGAAGTTGCCGGTTGGTACCGAGAACGCCACCGAACGTGCCGGGCCGCCCAGCTGCAGGGCTGCGTGGAAGTAGTAGACGATCTGGGCCATGATGCGCGCCCAGTTGATCGAGTTGACTGCCACCAGGCGGGTGCCCTTGAGGAACGACTGGTCGGCGAAGCTGGCCTTGACCATTTCCTGGCAGTCGTCGAAGTTGCCTTCGATGGCGATGTTGTGGATGTTGTCCCCGAAGATGGTGGTCATCTGGCGGCGCTGCACTTCCGACACGCGCTGGTGCGGGTGCAGGATGAAGATGTCGACGTTATCGCAACGGCGGCAGCCTTCGATGGCGGCGGAACCGGTGTCACCGCTGGTGGCGCCAATGATCACCACGCGCTCGTTGCGCTTGGCCAGCACGTGGTCGAGCAGGCGGCCGAGCAGTTGCAGGGCGAAGTCCTTGAACGCCAAGGTCGGGCCGTGGAACAGCTCCAGCACCCATTCGTTGCTATTCAGCTGACGCAGCGGGGCGACCGCAGCGTGGGCGAACTCGCCGTAGGTTTCTTCGAGGATCTTCTTGAAATCGGCGTCGGCGATGCTGCCTTCAACGAACGGGCGCATCACGCGGAAGGCCAGCTCGTGGTATGGCAGGCCAGCCCAGGAAGCGATTTCTTCCTGGGTGAAGCGTGGCAGGTTTTCTGGCACGTACAGGCCGCCGTCACTGGCCAGGCCAGCCAGCAACACGTCTTCGAAATTCAGGGCCGGTGCCTGGCCGCGGGTACTGATATAGCGCATGGGTGCAAACCTTCGATGCTGGGGCCGGGGCCGCGCTGGCGGCCCGACGGCAATAATTTTGTCAGTTGAGCTGTTCGACGCGGATACGCACGACCTTGCCGATCACGTCCTGCAGGGCTTCCAGGGCGACGATGGCGTCGTTGATGCTCTGTTCGACCACACCATGGGTCAGGAGGATCATCGGCACCAGGCCGTCCTGCTCCTCGGCTTCCTTCTGCATGATCGACTCGATGTTGATGCCACGCTCCGACAGGATGCTGGCCACCTGGGCCAGTACGCCCGGGTGATCCTTGGCCTGGATGCGCAGGTAGTAGGCGCTTTCGCAGGCTTCGATCGGCAGGATCGGGTGGGCCGACAGCGAGTCTGGCTGGAAGGCCAGGTGCGGTACGCGGTTTTCCGGGTCGGAGGTCATGGCACGGACCACGTCGACCAGGTCGCCCACCACCGACGAAGCAGTAGGCTCCATGCCGGCGCCCGCACCGTAGTACAGGGTGGAACCGGCGGCGTCACCGTTGACCATGACAGCGTTCATCACGCCGTTGACGTTGGCGATGAGGCGGTCGGCCGGGATCAGCGTCGGGTGCACGCGCAGCTCGATGCCTTCGGCGGTGCGACGCGCCACGCCCAGGTGCTTGATGCGGTAGCCCAGGGCCTCGGCATAGTTCACGTCAGCAGTGGTCAGCTGGGTAATGCCTTCGGTGTAGGCCTTGTCGAACTGCAGCGGAATGCCAAAAGCGATCGACGCCAGGATGGTCAGCTTGTGCGCGGCGTCGATGCCCTCGACGTCGAAGGTCGGGTCGGCTTCGGCGTAACCCAGCGCCTGGGCTTCGGCCAGCACGTCCGGGAAGGCACGGCCCTTCTCACGCATTTCGGTGAGGATGAAGTTGCCGGTGCCGTTGATGATGCCGGCCAGCCAGTTGATGCGGTTGGCCGACAGGCCTTCGCGGATGGCCTTGATCACCGGGATGCCGCCCGCCACGGCCGCTTCGAAGGCGACGATCACGCCCTTCTCGCGGGCCTTGGCAAAGATTTCGTTACCGTGCACGGCAATCAGCGCCTTGTTGGCGGTGACCACGTGCTTGCCGTTTTCGATGGCCTTGAGCACCAGGTCGCGGGCGATGGTGTAGCCACCGATCAGCTCGATGACAATATCGATCTCCGGGTTGCTCGCAACTTCGAACACGTCAGCGGTAATGGGGGTACCGGTAATCTGGCAGTTCGGGTTCTGCGAGCGCATGGCGATCTGTGCCACTTCAATACCGCGCCCGGCACGGCGGGCAATCTCCTCGGCGTTGCGCTGAAGTACATTGAAGGTTCCGCCACCGACGGTCCCCAACCCACAGATGCCTACTTTGACCGGTTTCACTGTGAACTCCCCATTGAACGGCCGACACCTTCGCCGACCGTGAAACATGCCGTCACCCCATGACGACGGCGTACTGAATTGGATTACTTGGCAAGTGCCAGCTTGGCGACTTGCGGTGCCGGCTGGTAGCCCGGAATGACCTGGCCGCTTTCAAGGACGATGGCCGGCGTGCCATTGACACCGATCGACTGCCCCAACTGGAACTGCTTGCCGACCGGGTTGGCGCACTTGGCGGCCTTGATCTCTTCACCTTCGACCATCTTGTCCATCGCCCCACGGCGATCGCTGGAGCACCACACAGCCTGCAACTGCTGGTCACCCGGCGAGCCCAGCCCCTGGCGCGGGAAGGCGACATAGCGCACTTCGATACCGCGACGGTTCAGCTCGGGCACTTCGGCGTGCAGCTTGTGGCAATACGGGCAGGTGGTGTCGGTGAACACGGTGATGTGCGACTTGGTCTCGCCCTTGGCAGGATAAACCACCATCTCGGCCGCTGGAATGCCGTTGATGAGCTTGGCGACGCCCATACGCTCGGTTTTCTCGGTGAGGTTGACCGGCTTGCCGTCCTGGATCTGGAACAGGTAGCCCTGCATCACGAACTGGCCGTCGGCGCTGGCGTACAGCACGCGGCCGCCCTGCAGCTTGACTTCATACAGGCCGTTCAGCGGGCTGCTGGCCACGCTTTCGACGGGCACTTCCAGCTCGAGGTTCTGCAGCGATTTGCGGATGGCCTGCTCGGCGACGGCGTTGCTATCGGTTGCCGCGGCAACAGCGAAGGTACTGGCCAGCGCCAACGCGGCGGCGGCGAAAAACTGGGTCACGCGCATGGGAACTCCTGAAGGCGGACAGGGACCGGAGGGCGCCACCTGCGGAAAAGACGCGGTGGCCGTGCGGCCCTTGGTGCAAACCGCCCAAGCCTACCACATCACACCACCGGTGAAGGGCCTTGCAAGGACCAGTCGGCGGAACATGAAAAACATTCATCCACGCGGGTGGTGCTGCGCGTGCAACTGCTGCAGGCGGGCCTTGGCAACGTGGGTGTAAATCTGGGTGGTCGAAAGGTCGCTGTGACCAAGCAGCATCTGCACCACGCGCAGGTCGGCGCCATGGTTGAGCAGGTGGGTGGCGAACGCGTGGCGCAGCGTGTGCGGCGACAGCGATTTGTCGATACCTGCCACCCGGGCATGGTGCTTGATGCGGTGCCAGAAGGTCTGGCGGGTCATCTGCTCGCCGCGCTGGCTGGGGAACAGCACATCGCTGGGGCGGCCATTGAGCAACTCGGCACGGCCATTGCGCTGGTAGCGTTCCAGCCACACCACTGCCTCCTCGCCCATGGGCACCAGGCGCTCCTTGCTGCCCTTGCCCATCACCCGCAGCACACCCTGGCGCAGGTTGACCTGGTCGAGGGTCAGGCTGACCAGCTCGGTGACGCGCAGGCCGCACGCATAGAGCACTTCGAGCATGGCGCGGTCGCGCTGGCCGATGGCTTCGCCCAGGTCCGGGGCCTGCAGCAAGGCTTCAACGTCGGCTTCGGACAACGACTTGGGCAGCGGCTTGCCCAGTTGCGGCATGTCGACCTGCAGGGTCGGGTCTACCGCCACCAGCTTTTCCCGCAGCAGATAGCGGAAGAAACCGCGCAGGCCGGACAGGAAGCGCGCCGTGGAGCGTGGCTTGTAGCCCTGATCGAGGCGCCAGGCCAGGTGGTCGAGGATCAGGTCACGGCCAGCGTCGGGCAGGGAAACCGAATGTTCCTGCAACCAGCCGTTGAACAATGCCAGATCGCTGCGGTAGGACACGCGGGTGTTGTCGGACAGGCCTTTTTCAAGCCACAGGGCGTCGAGAAACTGGTCGATCAGGGGGTGGTCGAGGGCGGGCATGAAGACTCGGTGGCAAACGGCGAATTGGCGCTTAGTCTTTCATAACACTGCAGGCATAGGGAGCCCGTATGAACGAACAGCAGATTCTTCTCAGCGTCGGTGGTATCGGTGCCGCTGCGCTTGCCTGCCAATGGCTGGCCTGGCGCCTGAAACTACCAGCGATTCTGTTTCTGCTGCTGGCCGGGATCATCGCGGGGCCGGCACTGGGCTGGCTCGACCCCGAGGCGCTGTTCGGCCCGTTTCTGATGCCGCTGGTGTCGCTGGCCGTAGCGCTGATCCTGTTCGAAGGCAGCCTGACCCTGCACCTGTCGCAGTGGCGCGAGATCGGCAGCGTGGTGCATCGCCTGGTCACCGTGGGCGCATTGGTCACCTGGCTGGTGATCGCCCTGGCGACCCACTGGTTGCTCGGGTTCGACTGGCCGCTGTCTATCCTGTTCGGCACCTTGACCCTGGTGACCGGCCCCACGGTAATCGTGCCCATGTTGCGTGTGGTGCGGCCAAAGTCGACCATCGCCAATATCCTGCGCTGGGAAGGGATCATGATCGACCCGATCGGCGCGCTGCTCGCCGTGGTGGTGTACAGCTTCATCATCGCCAGCGCCGACGGCAACGGCCTGAGCCACAGCCTGACCACCTTTGCCGGGGTGATTTTTTGCGGCACTGCCCTGGGCGCGGCCGGTGGGTGGCTGCTGGGGCAGATCATGCGCGAGCAGTGGCTACCGGAGTATCTGCACAACCTGGCCTCGCTGGCGGCTGTGCTGGGTATTTTCATCGCCGCCAACCAGATAATGCACGAGTCCGGGTTGCTGGCGGTGACCGTGATGGGGATGTGGCTGGCCAACATGCGCGGGGTCGATGTGCGGCAAATCCTGCACTTCAAGGAAAACCTCAGCGTGCTGCTGATTTCCGGTCTGTTCATCCTGCTGGCTGCGCGCCTTGACCTGCATGCCCTGCTGGGGCTCGGCCCGGCAGTATTGGCATTGCTGCTGGTGATCCAGTTGCTGGCACGCCCGCTCAACGTATGGCTGGCCACACTAGGCTCGGCACTCAGCTGGCGGGAGCGCACGCTGCTGGCGTGGATCGCGCCACGCGGTATCGTTGCCGCGGCCGTTTCGGCGATTTTCGCCATCCGCCTGCACCAGGCCGGCCACGAGGACGCCTTGCTGCTGGTACCGCTCACCTTCGCAGTGATCATCGGCACGGTGGTACTGCAAAGCGCCACGGCCAGGCCGCTGGCGCGCTTGCTGAAGGTCGCCGAACCGGCACCCAGCGGGTTTCTCATCGTCGGTGCCAACGGGCCGGCCCGGGCCATCGCCAAAGCCCTGCAACAATTGGGCTGCCGGGTTTTACTGACGGATTCCAGCTGGGAAAACATTCGCGCCGCGCGCATGGACGGGCTACCGACTTATTTTGGCAACCCCGCCTCGCAGCATGCCGACGCCCACCTGGACCTGGTCGGGCTCGGGCACTTGCTTGGCCTCTCCCCCGCCGGCGAAATCAATGCCCTGGCCTGCGCCAGGTTCCGCCATGATTTCGGCCACGGCCGGCTGTTCGTGCTGGCAAGCGGCCTGGAGAAACAACGCAGCGACAAGCATCGGGCGGCCGAGGAGCACCGCGGGCACTTGCTGGGGGCCAGCTCGATGACGTATCTGCAACTGGCCAACCGCTTGCATCAGGGCGCCGAGCTGTACAGCACCAACCTGACCGAAGGCTTTGATTGGGACGCCTACCAGGCCCTGCACGGCGAGCGTGCGCACTTGCTGTTTGCTCGCGACGGGCATGGCTGGGTGCATGTAGCCAGCCCCGACAACCCGTTACAGCCGCAACCGGGGTGGACCTTGGTGGCACTGATCGAACCAGCGCCGCAAGCATGATACTCAGGCGCCTGGCAGCACCGGCACCGGGCGTTTGTCTTCATCAATGGCGACGAAGCTGAAGACACCGTGAATCGCCCGCTCGCGGCCGTCCAGGTACATGTTCTCGACAAACACGTCCACCTGCACCTGCAGGCTGGTATTGCCGACCTTGATCACCGAGCCCACCAATTCGACGATCGAGCCCGCCGGGATCGGGTGCTTGAAGTCGATGCGGTCAGTGGACACGGTCACCAGCGGCAGGCGACAGAAGCGCGTGGCGGCAATGAACGACACTTCGTCCATCCAGGCCAGGGCGGTGCCGCCAAACAGGGTGTTGTGGTGGTTGGTGGTGTTGGGGAACACCGCCTTGGTCACGCGGGTCACCGACAACTCGGTGCGGCGCTGGATTTCCTGGTCTCGGGTAGTCATGGCAATCACATCTTCGGGGGTTCAAAACGCAAAAAAGCAGCCCGAAGGCTGCTTTTTTCTCGCTAGGCGGCCTTGGCCACCGGGCAAACTGTCCTCAGGACAGTTTTTCCTTGATGCGAGCGGCTTTGCCGGACAGGTCGCGCAGGTAGTACAGCTTGGCTTTACGCACGTCACCACGACGTTTCACGGCCAGGCTGTCGATTTGCGGGCTGTAGGTCTGGAAGGTACGCTCAACACCAACGCCGCTCGAGATCTTGCGCACGGTGAAGGCGCTGTTCAGACCACGGTTACGCTTGGCGATAACAACGCCTTCGAACGCCTGCAGACGGGAACGCTCACCTTCCTTCACTTTAACCTGAACGACAACGGTGTCGCCTGGTGCGAAGGTCGGGATTTCCTTGCTCATCTGCTCTGCTTCGAGCTGCTGGATGATTTTGTTAGTCATGCTGTGCTCCTAAGGTGGACAAACGTGATCCACCATCGATACGTTAACTATCGTTCCGCTCGCGGAGGTATTCCTCGAGCAGCTTTTTCTCTTCTCCAGAAAGTGAGCGACTTTCCAGAAGATCGGCGCGTCGTTCGAAGGTCCTACCAAGGGACTGCTTCATCCGCCATCGCCGGATATGTGCATGGTTGCCACTTAGCAACACGTCGGGAACACGCTGATCCGCATACACCTCAGGTCGGGTGTAGTGCGGGCAATCCAGCAAGCCATCGGTGAAGGAATCTTCCTCCGCCGAGCCTACATGCCCTAAAGCTCCGGGCAGCAGCCGCGTAACCGCATCGATCAGTACCATGGCCGGTAGCTCACCACCGGAAAGCACATAGTCGCCAATCGACCACTCTTCATCGACATAAGCATCAATAAAACGCTCGTCAATGCCTTCATAACGGCCGGCGATCAGGATCAAAGATTCCTGTTCGGCCAAGCCTTTGACCGCTTGCTGATCCAGCTTGCGGCCTTGTGGCGAAAGATAGATTACCTTTGCCGTTGCTCCGGTCGCTTGCCTGGCACTGGCCAGCGCATCTTCCAGAGGCTTGATCTTCATCACCATCCCCGGACCACCGCCAAAAGGCCGATCATCCACCGTGTGGTGGCGATCACTGGTGTAGTCCCGCGGATTCCAGCAAGTGACTTGCAACAAGCCCTGCTTCACCGCGCGGCTGGTAATGCCGTACTCCGTAATGGCCGAGAACATCTCGGGGAACAACGTGATGACTTCTACGCGAAGGTTACCCATCAGTTAGAAATCCGCGTCCCATTCGACCCGCATCACACCGGCTTCAAGGTCGACTGCCAGCACACATTGCGCCGTATAGGGCAACAAGCGCTCACGGTCATCCAGGCTGCCTGCGCAAGGCTTGACCACCATTACATCGTTCGCGCCGGTCTCCAACAGGTGATCAACCGTGCCGAACAGCTGTTCGTCCTGGTTGATGACTTTCAGACCGACCAACTGGTACCAGTAGTACTCGTCGTCCGTCAGGTTGGGCAAAAGGCTGCGCGAGATGCAAATCTCGTAACCGCTCAGAAGACGCGCTTCGTCACGATCGTCGAGCCCTTTGAGCTTGGCGACCAGCTCCTTTTTATTGGAACGGCCACTGACCAGCTCGACCTGCTTGACCGACCCTTCGCGCCGAAGCGTCCAGTTACGGTAATCCAACAGGTTTTCAATCGGATCGGTAAAGGAATACACCTTCACCTCGCCGCGAACGCCGTGAACCGAAAAAATCTTGCCAACGACGATGAGGTCGTCAGCCTTTTCTGGCGTCGCGTTCATACGGTTCAGGCAGCAGCCTTGGCCGCTTCCTTCAGCAGCTGAGCAACACGCTCAGACGGCTGTGCGCCGATGCTCAGCCAGTGAGCAACGCGGTCTTGTTTAACGGACAGACGAACTTCCTGACCACGAGCGATCGGGTTGAAGAAGCCAACCTGTTCGATGTGGGAGCCGTCACGCGGGTTACGCGAGTCGGTTACGGTCAGTTGGTAAAACGGGCGCTTTTTGGAGCCGCCACGGGCAAGACGAATGGTAAGCATTGAACATCGTTCCTGTAGTCGGTGCTGCAAATCATGATGCACAGCGGGCACACGGGTGCCCGAAAGGCCGCACATTCTCAAGGAATATACGGACATTTGCAAATGCCTTTTTACTTCAAATAAAACGGCCAGCCTGCTGATCTGCTATTAAGCCGCCTCATCATAGGGGCGGCGGTGTTCCCGCCGAAGCGGGTTCCGGTCAGTGGCGGGGTTGCCGCCACTGGCCTGAATCTGTTTACAGCTTGGGCATGCCGCCGCCGGGCATCATGCCGCCAAGGCCGCGCATCATCTTGGCCATGCCGCCTTTGGCAGAAAATTTCTTCATCATCTTCTGCATTTGCTTGTGCTGCTTGATCAGCCGGCCGATGTCCTGCACCTGGGTGCCGGAGCCAAGGGCGATACGGCGCTTGCGCGAACCGCTGATCAGGTCAGGGTCGCGGCGCTCGGCCGGGGTCATTGAGTTGATGATCGCTTCCATCTGCTTGAACTGCTTCTCGGCCGCGCCCTGGGCATTGCCCATCTGCGACAGGTTGACCCCGCCGATGCTCGGCAGCTTGTCCATCAGGCCGCCCAGGCCGCCCATGTTCTTCATCTGTTGCAGCTGGTCGCGGAAGTCTTCGAGGTCGAAGCCCTTGCCCTTCTTCAGCTTCTTGGCCAGCTTGTCGGCCTTGGCCTTGTCGATGGTCTGCTCGGCCTGCTCGATCAGGCTGAGCACGTCGCCCATGCCGAGGATGCGCGAAGCGACGCGGTCGGGGTGGAACGGCTCGAGGGCCTCGGTCTTCTCACCCATACCGATGAACTTGATCGGCTTGCCAGTGATGGCACGCACCGACAGTGCAGCACCGCCACGGGCGTCACCGTCAACCTTGGTGAGGACCACGCCGGTCAGCGGCAGGGCCTCGCCAAAGGCCTTGGCAGTGTTGGCGGCGTCCTGGCCGGTCATGGCGTCGACCACGAACAGGGTCTCGATCGGCTTGACCGCAGCGTGCAGCGCCTTGATCTCGTCCATCATGTCGGCGTCGATGTGCAGACGGCCGGCGGTGTCGACGATGACCACATCGATGAACTTCAGCTTGGCTTCGCGGATGGCCGCTTCGGCAATGGCCACAGGCTTCTGGCTGATGTCGGACGGGAAGAAGGTGACGCCGATGTCGTTGGCCAGGGTTTCCAGCTGCTTGATCGCCGCCGGGCGGTAGACGTCAGCGGATACCACCATCACGGTCTTTTTCTTGCGCTCTTTAAGGAAGCGCGCCAGCTTGCCGGCGGTGGTGGTCTTACCCGCGCCCTGCAGGCCGGCCATCAGTACCACGGCAGGCGGTGCGGCATTGAGCGCGAGGTCTTCGTTGGCCGCGCCCATCAGGCTTTCCAGCTCGGCCTGGACGATCTTCACGAACGCCTGGCCCGGGGTCAGGCTGCGCGACACTTCGGTGCCGACCGCACGTTCCTTGACGCTATTGACGAAATCCTTGACCACCGGCAGGGCAACGTCGGCCTCGAGCAGGGCCATGCGCACTTCGCGCAGCGTGTCCTTGATGTTGTCTTCGGTCAGCTTGGCCTTGCCGGTGACATGGCGCAGCGTCTGTGACAGGCGGTCGGTCAGGTTTTCGAACATGGTGATCCTTTCAGGCCCAGTAAAAGCCGAGGTTTGTCAGGCACCCTGGGGGAAATACACACCCGCCGGGCACAGCAAGGCGGCGATTATAGCGAAGTGCGGCGGCGGCGCACACCTTGGGAGATATTCGGTGGCTGCACTGCCCCCTTCGCGGGCATGCCCGCTCCCACAGGATTTCAACCCTGTTGCGGACCTGCGCCTTACCTGTGGGAGCGGGCGAGCCCGCGAATGCCCTGACGCAAGCCTTCAGTCTTCCTTGATCAGCGGAATCTATGCCAAACTCCGTCTCTTTAAGGCTCGCCAACCAGGACTTATGGTCTCCTCTCCCAGCCTCATCCCCAACCTGATCGCTGCCGGCCTATATATAGCGGCGGCCATCTACCAGGGCTCGCACCTGGCCCAGGGCCGCAAGTCCGACAAGCGCCTGCTCGCCCTGCTGGGTACCTTCGCGGTGCTCGCCCAGGCCGGTGCGCTGTACTTCCAGCTGATCACCCCGCTGGGCCTGAGCCTGGACTTCTTCAGCGCCGCCAGCCTGATCGCCGTGGCCGTCATCGGCCTGACCCTGCTGGCCTGCCTGCGCATACCGGTCGAAAACCTGCTGGTGTTGCTGTTCCCGCTGGGCGCGGTGACGGCGCTGCTGGCGCAGTTCGCGCCGCCTGGCACCGTGCCGCTGATCAACGAAGAGCCCGGCATCCTCGCGCATATCCTGCTGTCGATCCTGGCGTACGGGCTGTTCACCATCGCGGTGTTCCAGTCGCTGCTGCTGCTGCTGCAGGACCGCCAGCTGAAGAACAAGCACCCCTCCGGGCTGATTCGCAACTTCCCGCCCCTGCAAACCATGGAAAGCCTGCTGTTCGGCTTCCTCTGGGCCGGCTGGTGCCTGCTGTCGCTGTCGCTGATCTCCGGCTGGCTGTTCCTCGACAACCTGTTTGCCCAGCACCTGGTACACAAGACCTTGCTGGCCTGTGTCGCCTGGGTGGTTTTCAGCGTACTGCTGTGGGGCCGCACCCGCCTGGGCTGGCGTGGTCACAAGGCCATCCGCTGGACGCTGGCCGGTTTCTGCCTGCTGATGCTGGCCTATTTCGGCAGCAAGCTGGTTCGCGAATTCATCCTGCATATCTGACGGCCGCTCATGGACACACTGCCGTACGCACCGCTACTCGGCACCCTGGCACTGGCGCTGCTGTGGTCGGCGCTGTTCACCACGGTGGATGCCGCCCGCCTGCTGCTCAATGGCTCGCTGCGCACCCTTGATGACGGCCAGCCCTTGCTCCCGGCCCAGGCACTGGTGCTGTGCGCCAGTTTGGGCAAGCTGCTGGTGCTGGGCCTCGCCTGCCTGATAGGCCAGCGCCATAGCGGCGAGCACGGCTTCTGGCTGGCAGGGCTGGCCGCCACCCTCACATTGCTGGTGTTTGCCGAGTACGTGCCGCGGCGCCTGGCCCGGCGTAACCCGCACGCCTGCGTCAGCCTCGGTAGCAGCCTGCTTAAAGTGCCCCTCGCCCTCCTGCAGCCGCTGGCCTGCCTGCTGGACGGTTTCGCCAAGCTGCTCCTGCGCCCGTTCCGCGTGCAGCCTACGGCCGTGGCCCTGCACCCGCAGGAAGCCGATGATTTCGACGAAGACGAGGAGCACGAACCACCTCGCCATGGCCTGCTCGACGGCCTGCAGTCGCTGGACAAAATCACCGTCAACGACATCCTGGTACCGCGCAACGAAGTGGACGGCATCAACCTCGACGAGCCGATCGAGCGCATCATCGAGCAGTTGATCGTCAGCCGCCACACCCGCCTGCCGGTCTACCACAACGACATCAATCAGGTAGAAGCAATCCTCAACACCAAGCTGATCAGCCACCTGCTGCCCAAGGGCGACCTGACCCTGGAGGCACTGCACGGTGCCTGCTACGAACCCTATTTCGTGCCAGAAAGCACGCCCCTGCAAATGCAGCTGCTGAACTTCCACAAGCAGCAGCGCCGGCTGGGTGTGGTAGTGGACGAGTACGGCGAGGTGCAGGGCATCGTCACCCTGGAAGACATCCTCGAAGAGATCGTTGGCGAGTTCGAGGACGAACAGAGCCTGGAAAACCCCCACGTACACCCGCAGCCCGATGGCACCTTCGTCATCGACGGCAACGCCTCGCTGCGCGAAATCAACCGCACCCTGGGCTGGCACCTGCCCTGCGACGGCGGGCCGAAAACCCTCAACGGGCTGGTTACCGAAGCACTGGAAAGCATCCCGGAAAGTGCCGTTTGCCTGAAGATCGGCCGCTATCGCCTGGAAATCCTCGAAACAGAGGACAATTGTGCCAGTAAGGTACTGGTGTGGACCGTGACCCGATAGCTATACTCGGGTCACGCTTACCCAGCCCCGCCGTCACGCCTGCTACCCGCACCCGGCGTTCCACGGCCAGTCCGCTCCACTGACACGCCCCGCGGTCCTGCTTCAACACCCCGAACAGTGCCCGCCCCGCCCCTATCCCCCCTGGGCTATCGTCAGTCGGGCGCACACAACAACAAAACGCTCCGGCGTCCGCGCAACCGTGCCTGCCCTTTCGCTCAGCACACCGCGCGGGCCATGCCCATGGAGCCGGACCAGACTGTTAGGGACCTACTTAATGACAAGCAGCACCTACGCCGAAGCGCCTGCCGCGCCGGTCAACTCGCCCGCGCGGGTAGCCACTGCCAGCTTCATCGGCACCGCCATCGAGTTCTACGACTTCTACGTGTACGCCACTGCTGCTGCCCTGGTGATCGGCCCGGTATTCTTCCCATCCGGGTCGGGCACCGCGCAAATGCTGGCAGCCTTCCTCACCTTCGGCATCGCCTTCCTCGCTCGCCCGCTGGGTTCGGCGTTGTTCGGCCACTTTGGCGACCGTATCGGCCGCAAATCGACCCTGGTTGCCTCGCTGCTGCTGATGGGTGTCTCCACCACCGCCATCGGCGTTTTGCCGGGCTATGACAGCATTGGCGTGTGGGCGCCGATCATCCTGTGCCTGCTGCGCTTTGGCCAAGGCCTGGGCCTGGGCGGTGAATGGGGTGGCGCGGCGCTGCTGGCTACCGAGAACGCCCCCGAAGGCAAGCGCGCCTGGTTCGGCATGTTCCCCCAGTTGGGCCCTTCGATCGGCTTTTTGGCCGCCAACGGCCTGTTCCTGAGCCTGGCCCTGACGCTCAGCGACGAGCAGTTCCGTGAATGGGGCTGGCGTATTCCGTTCCTGCTCAGTGCGGCGCTGGTGCTGGTGGGCCTGTATGTGCGCCTGAAACTTGAAGAAAGCCCGGTCTTCGCCAAAGCTGTCGCCCGCCACGAGCGGGTGAAAATGCCAGTGGTCGAGCTGTTTTCCAGCTACTGGCTGCCCACCCTGCTGGGCGCTGCGGCGATGGTGGTGTGCTACGCGCTGTTCTATATCTCCACGGTGTTCTCGCTGAGCTACGGCGTGACCACGTTGGGCTACAGCCGCGAGACGTTCCTGGGCCTGCTGTGCTTCGCGGTGGTGTTCATGGCCCTGGCCACGCCGCTGTCGGCCTGGCTCAGCGACCGTTACGGGCGCAAGCCGGTGCTGATCGTCGGCGGCCTGCTGGCCGTAGCTTCGGGCTTTGCCATGGAGCCACTGCTGACTTCGGGATCGACGACGGGTGTGGCGCTGTTCCTGGCCATCGAGCTGTTCCTGATGGGTGTGACCTTTGCGCCGATGGGGGCACTGCTGCCCGAGCTGTTCCCGACTCACGTGCGTTATACCGGGGCTTCGGCGGCGTATAACCTGGGCGGGATCGTCGGGGCCTCGGCGGCACCGTTCTTTGCCCAGAAGCTGGTGAGCATGGGCGGGTTGAGCTGGGTGGGGGGCTATGTGTCGGCTGCGGCGGTGATCAGCCTGATTGCGGTGCTGTGCCTGAAAGAGACCCGTAATACCGAGCTGTAAGCAATGGGGGCCGCGTTGCGCCCCATTCGCAGCACAAGGCTGCTCCTACAGGGACGTGCGTTGCCGTTGTAGGAGCAGCCTTGTGCTGCGAATGGGCCGCAACGCGGCCCCCTGCGGTTTCGAATCAGAACTCGACCTTTACCGCCTGCGAAGCGCGGGTCGCCTTGGCCCGCGCCAACTCGACCGACTCATCACGCGCCAGGCACACGCCCATGCGGCGGGTGCCGTTGATTTCCGGCTTGCCGAACAGGCGAATGGCGGTATCCGGTTCGCTCAGCGCTGCGCCCAGGTTGGCGAAGCTGGTCTGCTGCGACTGCCCTTCTGGCAGGATCACCGCCGAGGCCGACGGGCCAAACTGGCGCACCACCGGAATCGGCAGGCCGAGAATGGCACGGGCATGCAGGGCGAACTGCGACAGGTCCTGGGAAATCAGGGTGACCAGGCCGGTGTCATGCGGGCGCGGCGACACTTCGCTGAACCACACCTGGTCGCCCTTCACGAACAGTTCCACGCCAAACAGGCCACGACCGCCCAGGGCATCGGTAACAGCCTTGGCCACGCGCTGCGACTCGGCCAGCGCTTTCGGGCTCATGGCCTGCGGCTGCCACGACTCCTGATAGTCGCCCTTTTCCTGGCGGTGGCCAACCGGCTCCAGGAAGGTGGTACCGCCGACGTGGCGCACGGTCAGCAGGGTGATTTCGTATTCAAAGTCGATAAAGCCCTCGACGATCACCCGGCCCTTGCCGGCGCGGCCGCCTTCCTGGGCGTAGTCCCACGACTTCTGCAGGTCGGCGTCGCTGCGCAGCAGGCTCTGGCCTTTGCCAGACGAACTCATCACCGGCTTGACCACGCATGGGTAACCGACATCGGCCACGGCCTTGGCGTAGTCTTCATAGGTGTCGGCGAAGTGATACGGCGAGGTTGGCAGGTCCAGCTCTTCGGCGGCCAGACGGCGGATGCCTTCACGGTTCATGGTCAGCTGCGTGGCGCGGGCTGTCGGCACCACGTTGAAACCTTCGTTTTCCAGCTCGACCAGGGTGGCGGTGGCGATGGCTTCGATTTCCGGGACGATATAATGCGGCTTCTCGGCCTCGATCACCGCGCGCAGGGCAACGCCATCGAGCATGTTGACCACGTGGCTGCGGTGCGCCACTTGCATGGCCGGGGCATTGGCGTAGCGGTCGACGGCGATCACTTCGACGCCCAGGCGCTGCAGCTCGATCACCACTTCCTTGCCCAACTCGCCACAGCCGCACAGCAGTACACGGGTCGCGGTGGGCGACAAGGGGGTTCCGATACGGGTCATTTCAGGTCCTCGAAGGCGTCCGGGGCCGCGCCAGGCTATGCGCCGCCCGCTGAAAAAGGACCGCTATTCTACACCATCAACCGGCGACGGCAGCCCGTCGGGCGCGAAATGCCATGGCCAGCCACACGGCAGTGACACCGGCGAACTTCGACGCCATGGCGGTGCCGATCACTGCCGGGGTCAGGGCGCCGATCATGCCGAAAAAGATGAAGGTATCCACCGGGATGCTCAGCGCCGAGCTCAGCCACAGGCGGTCGCGCAACGGCCGGCGGGTGATGCTGAACACCAGCCAGTCGATCAGCTCGGAAATGAAGAACGCGGTGGCGCTGGCCAGGGCGATGGCCGGTTCCGAGGTGACATAGGACAGCACCAGGGCCACCAGCATGGCAACCAGCGCACCATGGCCGAAGCGGGTCTGCACCATGTCGCGCAGGATGAACACCAGGCCGCCCCAGGCGGACCAGATGATGTCCAGGTGCGGCGCGCTGGAAAAGGCGTAGTTGATCAGCACTACGCTGCTGATGTAGGCAATCAGATAGAACATGGCGGGTAGTCTATGGGCAAGCCGTACAGATTACCGCTGGCGCCCTCGACAGGCAACGCCGCTCCTACAGGATGAGGCCGGCCTCTACTGCCCGTTCATGGCACAGCTTCAGCACCGCCCGGCGCTCATCGTTGTCCATCCGCCCCCAGCGGCCAATCTCCGCCACGGTACGCTGGCAGCCCGTGCAGATATCCTGCTCGTCCAGCGCGCAAATGCTTACGCACGGCGAAGCCACCGGCCGCTCTACCACCTTACTCATCATCAACCACCAGCTCCTGCGCATAACGCTGGGCATTTTGCACGTAATGCGCGGCACTGGCTTCAAGCATGCGCTTCTGCTGCTCGGTCAATTCACGTACGACCTTGCCGGGCGAGCCGACCACCAGCGAACCGTCGGGGATTTCCTTGCCCTCGGCGATCAGTGCATTGGCGCCGATGATGCAGTGCTTGCCAATGCGCGCGCCATTGAGGATCACGGCATTGATACCGACCAGGCTGTAGTCGCCCACCGTGCAGCCATGCAGCATGGCGTTGTGACCAACGGTGACGCCCTTGCCCAGGGTCAGCGGCGAGCCCATGTCGGTGTGCATCACCGTGCCATCCTGCACGTTGCTGCCTTCGCCGATATCGATCAGCTCGTTATCCCCGCGCAGCACCGCGCCAAACCACACACTGGCATTGGCCTGCAGGCGCACGTTGCCGATCAGCGTGGCGTTGGGTGCGGCCCAACTGGTGGGGTGGCTTTCGACCCGCAGGTCGCCCAGGCGGTATTTCATGCATGCTCCTCAGGCTGGAACGCAGACGGCGGGGCAGGCCCCGCTCAGTTTTCGATATAACGCTCAGGGGGCTGGTGCAGGCTGATGCCGGCATCGAACAGCACGTTGACCAGTTCGACGATCATGATCGCCGACAACCCCCAGATCTTGTATTCGCCATAGCGGTAGCTGGGCACGTACCAGCTGCGCCCCTGATAATCGATACGGTGGGTATGATCACGCGGGTCCTGGCGGAAGAATTCCAGCGGCACGGTGAATACTGCCGCGATTTCGGCATCGTTGGCGCGGTATTCGACGAAGTCGGGAATAAGCCCGACGAATGGCGTCACTTTAAGGCCATGCAGCGAAATCAGCGGGCTCAGCGGGCCTATCACCTCCACCAGCCCAGGGGGCAGGCCGATTTCTTCTTCGGCTTCACGCAGGGCGGTAAACACCAGGTCCGGGTCTTCCGGGTCGCGTCGGCCACCGGGAAAGGCCACTTCGCCACCATGGGTGGACAGGCCCTGAGCGCGCAGGGTCAGGACCAGTTCGGGCGCTTCGCTGCGGGTGATGGGCAAAAGGACCGCCGCTTCGGGGAACCGCCGGTCGGTTTCCAGTGATGCGGGTTGGTGATTGCTCATTCGGCGAAGTAGCTCGTCCAGCATTGCGCACGCTCGTATCCAAGGCCTGCCTTGCATGATGCACCAAAGCCGCGAAGCACCCAAGCCCCCGCGCTTGCGGCGGCCCTGCCGGCGCGCCAAGATAGCCTTGAACAAAAGGGAACCCCACATGAAATTCTGCAGCGCGTGCGGCCAGCCGGTCACTCAGCGGATTCCCGAAGGCGATAGCCGCCTGCGGTATGTCTGCGAGTCTTGCCAGACCATCCATTACCAGAACCCCAACATCGTCGCCGGCGTGCTACCGACCTGGGGCAGCCAGGTGCTGCTGTGCCGGCGTGCCATCGAACCACGCCGCGGCTTCTGGACCCTGCCCGCCGGCTTCATGGAGAACGGCGAAACCCTCGACCAGGCCGCCCGTCGCGAAACCGTCGAGGAAGCCTGCGCCCGAGTCGGGCCGATGAGCCTGTACCAGCTGTTCGATTTGCCGCACATCGACCAGGTGCATGTGTTCTTCCGCGCTGAGCTGGCAGACCTGGCGTTTGATGTGGGTGTCGAAAGCCTGGAAGTGCGGTTGTTCGAGCAACATGAGATACCGTGGGGCGAGCTGGCTTTCCGCACCGTCACACGCACACTAGAATGCTACTATCGCGACCGCATCGGGCAGCACTACCCCATAGGCCATGAGTACCTGCCGCCGATGAACGTCTCGACCTCGACCTCTACTTAGAAGAAGCCTTCAGGGATACCGTTACATGCGCTGGTTGCTTGCCCTTTTCTGCCTTTGCGTTACCTCGGTGTCCCAGGCGGCTTTCACCGAGACCATCATTCGCAAGCCCGTGCCGGCAGCGCAAACGCCATCGCCTTCACAGCAGGCGATGCAACCGCTGATCGACAAGGTGCTGGTGATCAAGTCCGAGCGTCGCCTGCAACTGATCAGCCGCGGCGAGCCGCTGAAAACCTACCGTATTTCCCTGGGCAAGCAACCAAAGGGCGCCAAGGAACGCGAAGGCGACAAGAAAACCCCCGAAGGCCTGTACTGGCTGGACTGGCGCAAGCAGAGCGACCGCTTCAACCTGGCCATGCACATCAACTATCCGAACGTGAGCGATGCCGCCCGCGCCACCCGCGAAGGGGTGAGTGCCGGCAGCATGATCATGATTCACGGCACGCCGATCAACGACGAGTACCCGGAGTGGTATTTCCACACCCTGGACTGGACCGATGGCTGCATTGCCATGCGTAACCGTGACATGCAGGAAGTCTGGGAACTGGTGCGCGATGGCACGCTGATCGAAATCCGGCCCTGAAGAGAAACACAGTCTCATGTAGGAGCAGCCTTGTGCTGCGAAGAGGCCATTGCAGACGAAGATGATCTTTAGCCATACGGGCCTCTTCGCGGCACAAGGCTGCTCCTACAAGGTGAGGCGGTAGCCGGCGTGATGATGAAAGACAGTTGCGCCCACAGCTTACCAGCGTAAATCGCGTTGTCCTGCCAGCGCCTGCGGCCCCAGCCACTGCGCGCCCCGCAGCAAGGGCGTCAACGCCGCCTCCGGCTGCAGCTCGAACCCCACCTGGGCCCGCCGCCCTGGCAGGTCAGCATCCACGAACAGCTCATGTTGCCCCTGCTGCGCCAGTTGCCCCCGCAGGCGCCAGCCACTGCGGCAGTCCATTTCCAGCCAGCCCTGCCCCAGGCCCAGTGACCACGGTTCGCTGAGCGCCAGGTCGCTCACCGTTACACGGCCCTCGCTGCCCAGGCATTGGCGCCCTGCCCCCTGCATGCGGACTGCGCCCTGCCACAGCCCGGCCAGGCGGTAATCCGTGGCCACCGTCGCCTGGGCGCCCATCGCCGTTGCCTCCAGCCGCCAGCGCCACGGCCAGCCTTCGGCGCGCAACTGCCAGGCCTGCCCCTGGAACCCCAACTGCGCAGTCGCCTGCAAGCGCCAAGGCTGCACCGACCAGCGCAGGGGCCCCACTGGCCCCAACTGTTGTGCCTGTCCCTGCCACAGGCTGCCGCTGGCCTCACGCACTGGCAGCCCAGCCCCGCGAGCGACCCAGGCGGCGGGCAGCTCAACGAGCACGGTCAGGCCGAAAACCAGCAGGACCCACGCCACACCTTTACGGCTCATGGCTGCACCACCACGTCGAAGCGCAACGCCTTGCCATCCTGTTCCAGCCCCCATTGCAGCGGCGTTGCGCCCTCTTCATGCAGGGACTGCAACCAGCCCTGCAGCACCCGCTCATCGGCCACCTGGCCACGCAGTTGCCAGGTCTTGCCTTGCGCATCGACCTCGGCCAGTACGACCCGTCGCGCTTCAGCCGACTGCTTCAGACGCTCCAGGCTCAAGCGCTGGCCGCCATGCAGGCTTGCGGCTTGTTCTGCCAGCCCCTGCCACTGGCTGAGCTCGCGCCATTGCGCGAGGCCCTCGCGCAGGGCCAGAAAGGTCAGCAACACGGCGATCAGCAGCCAGGCGACCTTCAGCCGATGACGCTGTATCCAGTCCCGGCTCATGTTGCTACTCCCAGGTCAAAGACCACTTCGCCACCTTGTATCTGTACGGCAGCACCGGCGGCGTTGGCCATGTCCTGCCAGGGTGGCGCGGCGCCGTCGCCCTCTAACCGCAGGTGCCAGCGCTGGCCATCGAAGCGCACCGCTTGCAAGCGCCAGCCAGGGTGATCCTGCAGCCAGGCCTGCAAGGCTGCCTGCAGGTCTTCGAGCTGGCGGGTGCGTACTTGCTGTTGAAGCTCGCTTTCCCGCAGGCGTTTGAGCGCCTGCGCGGCGTGCCGTGGGCTGGCCTGCTTACCCGTCACGGCAAACACCTGGGCGCGCCAGAGTTGTGCCTGACGCCACTGCTGGTTCAACCACAGCCCACCCCAGACTGCCGCCAGTACCAGGCAGGCGGCCAACAGGCGTTGCTGCGGGCGTGAAACGATGGGCAACGAAGGTACCTTGCGAGCGCGCTCGAACAGGCCGGGCATCGCGTCAAGCGGTGCCAGCGTGCTTGGCCAGTCGCCACTCAGTGGCACGCTTTGCATGTGTGCCCAGGGTTGCCGCGGCGCTTCACCCAGTGCTTGCGGCCATGCCAGCCAATGCTCCTGCTCGTCCTCGGCCAGCCCTTTGTACAAGGACATGCCGGGCGTTCGCTGCCAATGCCAGGCACTGCCTGCCTCAGGCCTGGGCAGCAACTGCAACTCCGCCCAGCAACGTTCTACCTGCAAGCCCCATACGCCACACTGTCCGCGCCAGTCGTCCAGTTGCTGACGCGCCACCACCAGCAAGCGAAGGTGGCCGGGCTGGCGGGCCAGGCAGGCGCAGTCCACCTCGTGCGGCGGTTGCAGCAAGCGGTCTTCGAGCAACAACGGCCACTCCTCACGCTTGAGCCCGGGTGGGGCAGGCACGTGGAAGACGCTACAGGCCTCGGCAGGCAGAACAAGGGCAACCCGGGCTTGCAGGTTTGCCGGTGGCTCACCCTGCCCCTGGCTTTGCACGATGCCGCCCTCGGCCAGCGCCCAGTGCCAGACAACACCCGGGCGCAGCAACAACCACGGTTGAGCAGGTGCGCGCTGTCGCCATTCAAATTTCATGAGCGCCCCCACGGGAGGGCGAAGGTGCAGACATAGGGTGCTCCATCACGCTGCAGTTCCAGACGCACACCACGGCCGGGGTGCGCAGGTTGGTCAGAAGGCCAGGCCAGCCACTGGCCGCCCTGGTAATAAAGGACGTTCATGGCGCCAACCCGGTCGAGCCGCTCACGCTGGACCCAGCGCGGCGTGGCGGCGGCGTACAGGTCGACCGAGCTTTCCAGCAGCAGGCGCTGCTCACGGGCCTCGAAGCGCAGCCGCTGGCGTTGCAGCCGCGAGCCACCTTCGGCTTCCGGCAGGCCGGTGGTGGCGACCCACTGTAATTGGTTGCTTGCCGGTTGCCAGTCCAGCCAGCGGCTGGCCAGGGGTAGGCGCTGGTCGTAGACGCGGCGCAGCACCGGGCTGTCGAAACGCCGCTCAAGGGCCAGGCAGAAATCCAGCACCGAGGTTTCTTGGGTGGTCACTTGCAGGCGTTCGCGCACTTTCATCCAGCCATTGACCAACGCAGCGAGCATGATGCCGAGCAGGACTGTCAGGGCCAGGGCCACCATCAGTTCGATCAGGGTCAGGCCTGCCTGGCGGCGCTTCATGTATTGATGCTCGGGTTCAATGCCTGCCCAGAACCTTTGCAGGAGCAGCCTTGTGCTGCGAAGAGGCCGGAATGACTGGCAGATTTGCTGTGGCCACACTGGCCACTTCGCAGCACAAGGCTGCTCCTACCGGGTCCGCGGAGTGGTGGGGAGCTTTTCATGGGCGTTCCAGAAACACGGTGTACTGGCCCAGCGGCAGGCGCTGGTCGCGGTCGGCGTACAGTTGCAGTTCGCCACGGCGCAGGTCACGCACGCCGGTGCGGCGCAGTTGCAGTTGCCAATGACACGGCAGGCCACCCTGGCTCAGTTCACCCTTCACTTGATTGGCAGAAGGCCAGAATTGCTCGACGGCGAAACGTGTTTGCAGTTCACGAGCACACAACAGGCCAAGGCGGTGTTGTTGCAGGTTATCTTGTACGGCCAGGCGCTGACGCAGGACCTGGCTGGTGATCACCGCCAACACGGCGGCAATCGCCAAGGCCACAGTGACCTCCAGCAAGGTGAAGCCACGCTGACGTTGCTTCATGGCGCAACCGCCACCTGCAAGCGGCCATCGCGGCCCCACGCCCATTGCTGGCTGCCATCGGCCCAGCGCCAGCGCACGCTGCCCGGCTGTGCCCAGCCGTGCGGGGTGAACAGCAAGTGGGGCTGCGGGCTGGCGGGCCAGTCCGGGTGCAGGCCCTTGGGCCAGTCGCCAAGCCCGACCGCCTCGACCACCCAGGCATTGCCCTCACGCCGCACGAACTCCGGGCGCTGCCCATTCCAGCGCAGCCCACGCAGTTGCCCCGCATGCCGGGCCAGCGCCGCCTGGGCCCGGGTTTCGCTGGCAAGGCGTTGCAGGGCCTGATCGACAGGCGCTTGACCGCTGCCGAGCCCGGCCACTGCCAGCCCCGTCATCAGGCCGGCGATGGCCAGCACCACCAGCAGCTCGATCAGGCTGAAGCCCCGCTGACGGCTCACCCTTACAGCGCCCAGTTACCCAGGTCGGCATCCTGGCCTTCACCGCCCGGCTGGCCATCGGCACCCAGCGAATACACATCCACCCGGCCATGCTCACCGGGCATGCGGTACTGGTACGGGGTGCCCCATGGGTCTTCCGGCAGGCGGCGCACATAGCCGTCACTGCGCCAGGCCCGCGGCTGCGGTTCCTGGCTCGGCTTTTTCACCAGCGCGGCCAGGCCCTGTTCAGTGCTGGGAAAGCGCAGGTTGTCCAGGCGGTACATGTCCAGCGCCTGCTCCAGGGTGGCCAGGTCGGCCATCACCTTCTGCTTCATGGCCTTGTCCTGGTTGCCCAGCACGCTGGGCGCGACCACGGCGATCAGCAGGCCGATGATGAAGATCACCACCATGATTTCCATGAGGGTGAAACCGCGCTGGCGGTTACGTCGATGCTGCATGGCAGTACTCCTTGTATTCACAGTTGCAGGCCCTGGTTGAGTTGCATGATCGGCAGCAGCACCGCCAGCACGATGAACAGCACCACGGCGCCCATCACCAGGATCATCAGGGGTTCGAACAGCGCCATGGCGGTATCCACCTGGCGGGCAAAGCCGCGCTCTTGGTCGTCGGCCACGCGCTCGAGCATGTCGGCCAGGGTGCCGCTGGCCTCGCCGCTGCCGACCATGTTCACCAGCAGCGGCGGGAATTGCTGGCTGGCATCCAGCGCACGGTGCAGGCTGGTGCCACCCTGCACTTGCTGGCGCACCTGCTCCATGGCCAGGCGGATGCGCCGGTTGCCGACCGTTTCGGTAGCTACTTGCAAAGCTTCGAGCAGGGCTACGCCACTGCCGCTGAGAATCGCCAGGCTGCGTGCCAGGCGTGCGCTTTCCAGCACCTGCAACAGGCTGCCGATACGAGGCAGGCGCAGCAGCATCTGGTCGCGGCGCAGGCACCAGTGCGGCTTGCGCAACAGCAAGGTGCCGAGCACGCCCATCAATAGCGCCAGGCCCAGCAACCAGGGCCCGGCCTGCACCAGCCCCTGGCTCAGGCCGATCAGCAACGCGGTGATCAGCGGCAGGCTTTGCCCGGCGTGGGCAAACTGTTCGGTGAGCTTGGGCACGACAAAAGTCATCAGGCCAACGACCACGGCAAGCGATACGCCCATCAGTACGGTGGGATAGATCAGCGCAGTACGCGCCTTGTGCTGTTGCCGTTGGACCTGTTCAAGGTGATCGGCCAGCCGGGTCAGCACCTGTGCCAGGCGCCCGGAGCGTTCGCCGGCCTCGACCAGCGCGCAGTACAAGCCAGTGAATGGCGCCCCCTGGCGCGCCAGGCTGCGGGCCAGGCCCAGGCCTTCGGCAAGGGAGCCGCGCAGGGCCACCAGCACACTGTGCAGGGCAGGTTGACGCAACTGGCGCTCAAGGGTGCCCAAGGCATCGACCAAGGGGATGCCGGCACCGGTCAATGTGGCCAGCTGACGGGTCAGTTCACACAGCTGGGCACGGCTCAAACGCTGGCGTCGGGGTTGCCGATTACCGATGTCCTGGCGCTGCAACTGGCGGGCAAACAGCCCCTGATCGCGCAGCAACTGGCGCGCATGGCGTTCACTGTCAGCCTGCACGCTGGCCTTACGGGTCTTGCCGGCGAGGTCGACGGCCACGTAGCGATAGGTCGGCATGGTTTAGCCCTGCACCACACGCAGTACTTCGGCCAGGCTGGTCTCGCCACTGGCCAGGCAGTCGCTGGCCATTGCGACCAGGCTCTGCCGGCGCCCGGCCAGGTACTCCTGCATGGCCAGTTCACTGGCGCCGTCATACAGCAGGCCGATCAGCCCGGCATCCAGTTCGATGAATTCGTACAGGCCCAAGCGCCCGACATAGCCGCTGCCCTGGCACTGCTCGCAGCCCACCGCGTGGTAGCTGCTGCCCAGCGACGTCAGTTCTGGCCACAGGTCACGCTCGGCAGCTTGCAGCGGGTGCGCCACGGCGCAACTGCACAAACGCCGCACCAGCCGCTGGGCCAGCACACCGCGCAGGCACGAGGCAATCAGGAACGGCTCGATACCCATGTCGCGCAGGCGGGTCACCGCCCCCACGGCACTGTTGGTGTGCAGGGTGGACAGCACCAGGTGGCCGGTCAGGCTGGCCTGCACGGCTATCTGCGCGGTTTCCTGGTCACGGATTTCGCCGAGCATTATCACGTCCGGGTCCTGGCGCAGGATGGCGCGCAGGCCACTGGCGAAGGTCAGCCCCGCACGCGGGTTGATGGCGGTCTGGCCGATGCCGGCGATGGCGTATTCCACCGGGTCCTCGACGGTGAGAATGTTGCGGCTGCCATCGTTGAGGCTGTTGAGGCTGGCGTACAGGGTGGTGGTTTTGCCCGAACCGGTCGGGCCGGTGGACAGCACGATACCGTTGGGCCGCGCCAGGCAACTGCGCAGGCCCTGCAACACCGCGGGCGGCATGCCCAGGTTGCCCAGTGCGAGCAAGCTGGCCTGCTTGTCGAGCACACGCATGACCACGCGCTCGCCATGAATGCCGGGCAGGGTCGAAACCCGCACATCCACCTCGCGCCCTGCCGCGCGCAGGGTAATACGGCCGTCCTGGGGCTGGCGCTTCTCGGCAATATCCAGCCGTGCCATGACCTTGATCCGCGACACCAGCATGGCCGACAGCGCACGCGGCGGGCGCAGCACTTCGCGCAGGTGGCCATCGACGCGCAGGCGCACCACCAGGCTTTGCTCGAAGGTTTCGATATGGACGTCCGAGGCGCGCAGGCGCAGCGCCTGGCCGAACAGGCCGTTTATCAGGCGAATTACCGGGGCTTCGTCATCGCTTTCCAGCAGGTCTTCGACCTGGGGCATCTCGCTCATCAGGCTGTCCAGGTCGACCTGGTCGCCGATGCCTTCGATCAGCGCTTGATTGGCGCCATCGCCGGCCTGGTACAGCTGGCCGAGGCGCTCGTCGAACACGGCAGGCTCCAGGTATTCGAGCATGCAGGGCTGGCCATGTACCCGCAGCAGTTCCTGCAACTGGGCACTGTCGGCGTCGGGCCGCAGCCACAGCTGCCAGCCCTGTTCCGTCGTGGTCATGGCCACCCCGCTCTGGCGTGCCTGGCGATACGGCAACATCACCAGGCACCGCCTTCGAGGCGTGCGCGGCTGGAGGGGAACACCTGCAACAGCGGCGTGCCCTCTGCAAGGTCCGGCAATTGCAGCGCTGTGGTCTGCTGCAGGGTGCGGTATTTGTCTTCGCTGAGCCCGGCCAGGCTCGGCCCGTCCCGCAGGATGCGCGGGCGGATGAACACCATCAGGTTCTGCTTGGTGTTCCTGGTGGCATCGGAGCGGAACAGCCGGCCCAGGTAAGGGATATCACCGAGCAGCGGCACGCGCTGGTTGCTGGTGCTCAACTCGTCGCTGATCAGGCCGCCGAGAATGACCAGGCCATTGTCTTCGACCATGACCTTGGTCTTGATCTCGCGCTTGTTGGTGATCACGTCGCTGGCCGCGCTGGACTCGGCAATCGACGACACCTCCTGGACAATGTCCAGGCGCACGCTGTTGTCGATGTTGATCTGCGGCTTGATACGCAGCTTCACCCCGACCTCTTTGCGCTCGATGGTCTGGTACGGGTTGGCGTTGTTTTGCGTGACCGAGCCGGTAACGAAGGGCACTTCCTGGCCGACCAGGATCGACGCTTCGGCGTTGTCCAGGGTCAACAGGGTGGGCGTGGACAGCAGGTTGAAGCCGCTCTTGCCCTTCAGTGCATTGACCAGCATGGCAAAGTTGAACCCGCCGCCGAAATGGCCGATGCCCGCCGTGGCGCCGGTGGTCGCGGACAACAGGTCGCCAAGCGCCTCGTTGTCACCACTGGCAGCAGCCCCGGCGATATTGGCGATGTTCACCCCGTTGCTGCCGAAGTTGACGATGCCGGCGCCGAATTTTTCGTCGGCAAACAGCCATTGCACACCCAGCTCCTGGGCGCTGCTGTCGGACACCTCGGCGATGATGGCCTCCACCACCACCTGGGCACGACGGATATCCAGCTGTTCGACGATGGTGCGGTAGGCGGCCAGCTCGCTGTCGGGGCCGACCATGACCACAGCGTTGGTGCCTTCTTCGTACTCCAGGCGAATGCCCGGGCCACCGGCGGCGGCCATTACCGGCCTGTCCTTGCCCTCGCCTTCGCCCGTGCCTTCAGCCGGCGCCATGCCTTCCTGGCTCAGCCCGCGCAGCACCTTGACCACTTCACCTGCATTGGCGTGCCGCAGGTAGATGACCTGGGTACTGCCGTTGCCAGGTGCTTCCTGGGGGCGGTCGAGCTGGCGCAGCAGGCTGGCGATTCGGTCCAGGTTGCTGCGCCAGTCGGTCACCACCAACTGGTGCGCCGCCGGGTACGGTGTGATCACACCGACCCGTGGGTCGATCAGCGGTTTGAGGATGCCCAGCACCTGCTCGCTGGCGGCGTTGCGCACGTTGAATACCCGCGTCGCCACGCTGTCACTGCCTTCGCCCTGCTGCCCACCCGCCTCCACCGGCACCGGCTCCAGGCGCGCGGCCTGGTCGGGGACGATCTTCACGCTGCCGTTGGGCAGGTCGACAGTGGCGTAGCCCTGGGCGCGCAACTGCGCCAGGAAGATGTCGTAGATGGCATCGGCGTCGTGCAGGTCGACGGTGCGCACGGTGACCTTGCCCTTGACCCGGGGGTCGACGATGAAGGTGGTGCCGGTGATGCGCGACACGCTGTCGATGAACTCGCCCAGTTCGGTGTCGACGAAGTTCACCTCGTACATCGGCGTACCATTTTCATCGAACACCGGCTCTTCGGCGCGGGCCTCTGGCAGGCCTGTGGCCAGGGCCAAGCTCAGCACGGCGGCCACGCAGTATCTAACAGGCATCGTTCATCCTTGCCGCTTGAAGCCGGTCACGGCGGGGCGTGGCGGCCAGGGCAGGCGTTCACGCCGCCCCTGGTTGTTGAAAATCAGGCCATCGGTGTCGATGTCCTGCAGCACGATCCCCGGCGCCAGGCGCTGACCGCGGGCCAGGGTGCGCACCTGCTCGCCGTAGCGCAGCACCACCACACTGGAAGACAGCGGCTGCGCCCTGAGGCCGCCGAGGTAGTGCAATGGCAGGCGAGTGATGGCGATGGCGCCGTCGTCGATGGGCGCTTGCCAGTGACCGACCATCAGCCCTGGCAGCGGGCTTACGGCTGCCGTCGGCGCCATGGCCGGCTGCGGCTGGCGGCTCAGTTGCAGCACGCACTGGGCGGCCAGCCAGCCGGCCAGCGTCAGGCCAGCGCCGGTGAAAAAGCGCGAGGCGAGTGTCACGAGGCCAACTGCCGTGGGTGCCAGCCCGGGTGCCCCTGCACGTAACGCACTTCGGGCAATTGCAGCGGCGCCAGTTGCCAGTCGCCAGGTTGGCGGGCGAGCCAGGCTTCGACCCGTTGCCACAGGGGTTCGCCAGCCTGGCTTTCAAACTGCAGGCCGAAGGTGCGGCACAGGCCCTGCACCGGCTCCAGCCCAGTGATGCGCTTGCCTTGCGGGCTGTAGCTGACACCCCAGGCCTGGCCCTGCCAGCGCGGCAGGTCCTGGCTGTTGTCGAGCAGCAGCGGGTCGCCGAACAGCTGCTCTGCAGCGTTCTCCAGCACTTGTTCCACCTGCCGGGCCGGCGCTTCGACCACCGGTGCCGGGTAGCCACCGGTGAGGCTGATCAGGTGTTCCCGTGTGATCGACGCACCTTTGGGCAGCGGGTAGTCGTAACGCAGGCCCGGCAACAGCACGGGCATGCCGCTGTCATCGGCCAAGGCCTGATGCAGCAGGCGGTCCCAGCTGCCGCCACGGGTATCACGGCGCCACAAGGCCTGTGGCGCGCGGGCCAGCGGTTGATCGAGCCACGCCGCATGGCCGGCACGTTGCTGGCGCAGTTCTGCCTGCAATGCCCCCACACGCAGCTGCGCGGCAGGCGCCAGTTGCTGTTCAAAGGCCGGGAAGAACCGCCCGTCGAACTGCCACAGCCCGGCCACGCGCTGGCAGCGCAGGCGGAAGGCACCGCTGCCCCGGCAACCGGCAAACAGCACCGGCACACGCCGACCACTGGCCTGGGTTACCTCGACGGGCGCCGGCCACAGGTCCTGGCCACGGGCGCACAACAGCACATCGATTTGCGGCACCCGCTCGGCCAGCCACAGGCCGGGGCCGGTGCCGACATCGGCCATGGCCACCACCAGGTCGGCCTCGCGCCGGGCCTGCTCGAACACCGGCTGCAGCGACTGGTACCACAGTTTGAGGGAGGCTTTCTGATCCTGGGCATAGGGGTCGGTCACGCCGACTACGGCAATCCGTGCACCGCCGCGCTCGAAGACGTGCAAGGCTTCAAGGCCCAGGGCTTTGCGTTGCGCGTCCGCCAGGCCTGCGCCGAGGGTAACGCCGCCAGCTTGGCGATACAGCCCGGTACTGCGTTGTGGCCACAGCACACGCTCGTCACTGCTGACCCGCGCTTCGGTGCCCAGCAGTTGACTGCCCTGCACCCCGCTTTCGCCTTGGGTCAGGTAGGCCAGGCCACTGCCGTTCCAGCCTTGGCCATTCTCCAGGGTCAGGCTGTTGCCTGCGCCGGCCTCGCCGCGCAGTTGCTCCAGCAGCGCCGCCAGCACCGCATAGCCGCCCAGCTGCGCGGCGGCTGCCTGGCTGGCATCGAGCAGAGGTGCCAGGTGCGGGTAGGCAAGGCGGGCGCTGCTGCCGGTCATCCAGGGCGCGCGGCCCAAGTGGCTGACCGGGCCCAGGCGGGTCGCTGGCACCACGGCCTGGCCGGGTTGGCGGGCATCGAGCGTATCGGCCACGTACAGCAGATCGAGCCCGGCGTTGCTGCCCTGCTGCCCAGGGAAGGCGGAACAAGCGCCGAGCAGCGGTGCCAATGCCCCGACACCCATCCAGCCGATCACTTCGCGCCTGTGCACACTGCTCGCCATCGCACCTGCCATCCTTTTCCACATTCATTCCGGGCCCCGGATGTTGCGGCGTTGGCATTACAGTTTGATGGCAGAAATCCGACAGACATTCCAAATTGATCTGTCAGAAGACCTTCTAAGAGCGAGCCGTTTTAAAAACCCCTTAACATTTCTGCCAATCAATCATCATATTTCCTCACTAAAGTCGCGGGTTCCTCTAACTCAGCCACTACAAGGACACCCTGATGAGTCGAGATACCGGCGACAACCTGGACCGGAACCACAGCGCCAACATGCCGATGGCCAACGTCATGGACGCCTACCTCAGCCGCCGCAGCGTGATGCGCGGCAGCCTGGGCGCCGCCATCGCCATGATTGCCGGTACCGGCCTGACAGGCTGCTTCGACGGTGGTGGTTCCGATCACGATGATCCGGTCACCGAGCCACCGGTGACCGAGCCGCCTGTCACCGAGCCGGAAGTACCGAAACTGGCACTGGGCTTCCAGTCCATCCCGGGCTCGCGCACCGACGCCTGTGTGGTTGCCGCCGGCTACAGCGCCTACGTGCTGGCGCCGTGGGGCACGCCGCTGAACAGCAACGCCAACCCATGGAAGTCCGACGGCAGCAACACCTCGACCGACCAAGCCAACGCCATGGGCATGCACCATGACGGCATGCACTTCTTCCCCATCAACGGCAGCTCGGAAGACGGCCTGCTGGCGATCAACTTCGAGTACATCGACGCCGCCGCCCTGCACCCGGCCGGCCCGACCACCGATGTCAACGGCAAGCGCCCGGTCGAGGAAGTGCGCAAGGAAATCAACGCCCATGGGGCTGGCGTGGTGCGCCTGAAGAAAGTCAGCGGCCGCTGGCAGGTGGTCGACAACGACCCGTTGAACCGCCGCTTCACCACAGCGTCGCGCATGGAAATCACCGGACCGCTGCGCGGCACCGACCACGTCAAGACCAAATACTCCACCGCCGGTACCCACTGCCGTGGCACCAACAACAACTGCGGCAACGGTTACACCCCGTGGGGCACCTACCTGACCTGTGAAGAGAACTGGCCGGGCATCTTCGTCAACAAGGGCACCCGCCCCGAAGACCAGCGCCGTATTGGCGTGGGCACCTCCAGCGGCCAGTACAAGTGGGAAAGCGCTGCCGGTGACAGCACCGAAGTGGCCGACGAGTTCGCCCGTTTCGACGTCACCGTCAAGGGCGCCAGCGCCACCGACGACTACCGCAACGAAGCCAGCACCTACGGTTACATCGTCGAGATCGACCCGTACAACAGCAGCACCCTGGCCACCAAACGCACCGCGCTGGGCCGCTTCCGCCACGAGGGCTGCGCCCCAGGCCTGCCAGTCGCCGGCAAGCCGCTGGTGTGGTACATGGGTGACGACTCGAACAACGAGTACCTGTACAAGTGGGTGTCCACCGCTGTGTGGGATGCCGCCGATGCCAACCCGGCCGACCGCCTCGCCACCGGCGCCAAGTACCTGGACCAGGGCAAGCTCTATGTGGCGCGCTTCAATGCCGATGGCACCGGCGTATGGCTGCTGCTGGACGTGGCCACCGCCACCACGGGTGGCAGCACCCTGGGTGCGCTGTATGGTGACCTGCCAGGCATCATCCTCAACACCCGTGGGGCTGGCGATGCCGTGGGCGCAACGCCGATGGACCGCCCGGAATGGACGACGGTCAACCCGCTGAACGGCGACGTGTACCTGACCCTGACCAACAACAGCGCGCGCACTCCGGAAAAGGTCGATGCGGCCAACCCGCGAGGCCCGAACCGCCACGGCCACATCATTCGCTGGCACGACAGCGACGACCAGTTGAGCTTCAACTGGGACATCTTCGTGTTCGGCGCAAACGCCGCCGGTACTGCCGACATCAACCGTTCCGGCCTGACCGAACTGAACCAGTTCGCAAGCCCCGACGGCATGAGCTTCGATAGCCGCGGCGTGTTGTGGTTCGAGACCGACAACGGCGAGAGTACCCTCACCGATTACACCAACGACCAGTTGCTGGCGGTGATCCCTACCGACCTGGTGGATGCCACCGGCAAGCAAGTGCCGGTGAACGCACAGAACCAGGTAGACCTGCGCCGCTTCTTTGTTGGGCCGAATGATTGCGAAGTGACCGGGATTGCCTTTACCCCGGACAACAAGACGCTGTTCGTCAACATTCAGCACCCGGGGAACTGGCCGTATACCGACAAGGCGACCGATGCTACGCCGGCTGGTGCCACCGTTCGCCCGCGGGCTTCGACGGTAGTGATTCAGCGCAATGATGGCGGGGAGATCGGAACTGCCTGATCGTCCAGCGTACAGGGGCCGCTTTGCGGCCCATTCGCGGCACAAGGCCGCTCCTACAAGGGATCGCGTACCCCTGTAGGAGCGGCCTTGTGCCGCGAATGGGCTGCACAGCAGCCCCGACCATCTCAAGCCTTACCAGGCCATCGGCTCCCGGCTACGCACCCGCACTTGCTGCGCCGGCACCCGGGCATGCCATTGCACCACCCCCAGCGCTTCCACCTGGAATTCGCTGCGTATCGCCCGCCCCTCTTCCTCGAACGACAACTGCAACAGGAAATACCCGCTGTTCAGCAGCAACCCTTCGCTCAGCCGTTCGAACGTTTCGTCATCCACCGCCCCCAGCGCCTGGCGCAACGCGGCTGCATCCACGTACCCCGACGCCGGCCGCCCGCTGATGATGCGGCTGAGCAACGACCGCGAATAGCGCCCTTCATACAGCGCCTCCAGTAACGGAAGGTGCTCCAGCCCAAGCGCATTGGCGTTCAGGCGCCAGCCGGTGACCTGGGGCAAGGCACACAGCATCGGGTAACGAGCCTGGCGAGCGGCGTCCGGCTTCAGCAGCAGGTTCAGCTCGCTGGTGTCGAGCATCGGCTGGTTGGCCGCCAGGCGCGGCGGTTGTTGGCGCAGGTACTGGGCGCTTTCGGCGCCCTGCAGGCGGGTGTCGCTGTCGGCGTCGAGCCAGTCGGCCAGCGCATCGACCAGGCGCTCGGCAGCCATGTCGTCGCCCAGCAGGTAGCGCAACTGGCGTTCGGCACGCTCGCCATCGGCGCCCAGCAGCGCATTGACGTTGAAGCAGGTGTGCTGGTCGCGCACCCGCAGTTGCGCCTGACCGGCGCCAAAATCGTAGTTCAGCGGCTGCCCACGCAAGGCCTGCCAAAACAGCGGGCTAAGCCGCCAGGCGGGGTCGCGCAGGGCCTGCCCGGCATAGGCCAGGCCAGCCTGCTCCATGGCCCGCGCCTGCACCCGCTGGTGCAGCAGGCGCACTTCATCCACCTGGCGCCGGCCATCTTCCACCAGCCAGGCCATGCCCGCCGCCAGCATTGCCAGCACCACCATCACCATCAGCAGGGCCGCACCCTGCTGTTGCCTGCCACCCATCCGTGCGTGCCTCGCTCGTGGAATAAAGACGCCAGTCAACACGCGGCGTGTTGCAGGTAGATGGCAATGCCCGTTCGTCATGTGCACGTCATCTACACGAGGCAGGATTGCCGTTCCTTTTCATGACCTTACAGGAGTGGTCGCAATGGGTGGCATTGGAATCTGGCAACTGGTGATCGTACTGCTGATCGTATTTCTGCTGTTTGGTACCAAGCGCCTCAAGGGCCTTGGTAGCGATGTGGGCGAGGCGATCCAGGGTTTTCGCAAGTCCATGGGCGGCGACGCTGACGCCAACGCACCTGGCCAGGCGCAGGTTCAGCAACAGGCCCCGCTGACCGGCCAGGCCACGCAGCAGCCTCAAGCGGACCGTCAGGCCTGATGTTCGAGGTAGGCTTCAGCGAACTGCTGCTGGTTGGCGTCGTCGCGCTGCTGGTGCTGGGCCCGGAGCGCCTGCCGGTGGCAGCGCGCACCCTCGGGCGCGGCCTGGGCCAGGCGCGCCGGGCCATGCATGCCTTGCGCACGCAGGTAGAGCGCGAGATCGAGTTGCCCGACCTCGACAGCGCCCCCTTGCAGCGCCTGGAACAGGAGATCCGCCAAGGCATCAGCCTGAACACGGAGCCGGCCAATGACGCGGCCACCGTCACGCTGCCCAAGGAAAACGCCTCATGAGTATTGCCATGGACCCGGCGGCCGGCATGCCGCTGACCGAACACCTGCGCGACCTGCGCAAACGCCTGGTGCGTTGCCTGGCGCTGGTAGCAGTGGTGTTCGCCGGCCTGTTCCCTTTCGCCCAGACGCTGTACACGCTCGTATCCGAGCCGCTGCGGCGCTTTTTGCCGGAAGGCGCGAGCATGATCGCCACAAGCGTCACCTCGCCATTCTTGACACCCTTCAAGCTGACCGCAATGTGCGCACTGTTCGTGGCCATGCCGCTACTGCTGCACCAGGCCTGGGGTTTTCTGGCACCGGGGCTGTACCGCCGAGAGCAGCGCATTGCCTTGCCGCTGCTGGTGTCGAGCATCGTGTTGTTCTATGCCGGCATGGCGTTCGCGTTCTTTCTGGTGTTCCCGATGATGTTCGGCTTTTTTGCCAGCGTAACGCCGGACGGCGTGGCGATGATGACCGATATCAGCCAGTACCTGGACTTCATCCTGGCGCTGTTCCTGGCGTTCGGGTTGGCGTTCGAGATCCCGGTGGCGACGTTCATCGTGGTCTGGGTGGGGTTGGCAGATGTAGCCACACTGAGGCGCAGCAGGCCCTACGTGGTCGTCGGGTGCTTTGTGGTGGGGATGATCCTGACGCCGCCGGATGTGTTTTCGCAGACGATGCTGGCGGTGCCGATGTGGGTGCTGTTCGAGGTGGGGTTGCTGGCTTGTGGAATGTTGAAGCAGCCTGGGCAAGGCAAGGAGATTGTGGCTGACTGACAGTGCCCTATCGCCGGCAAGCCAGCTCCCACAGGGATATCACAGGATGTGAAAAGGGTGATATCCCTGTGGGAGCTGGCTTGCCGGCGATGGCCTTGATGCGGTCTAGAACTCGGCGAGCCGCCAGACCTCATAGGCTGGCGTCTCGTACGGGTGGCTTTGCCTGAGCGCTGCGACGACCTGGGCAATCAGGTCGTCAGCCACCACCAGCTCCACCTTCCACTCTTCTACCACCTCGACCTGGCCGGTTTGCCCGAGGTACGGCTGGCTGCCGTCCAACGGGCGGAACTGGCCCTGGCCCAGGGTTTGCCAGGCACAGTGGTCATAGTGACCGATGCGCCCGCCACCCGCAGCGAACACAGCGGCCTTGACCACTTCGACGTGGCTGGCGGGGACGAAGAAGGCGAGCTTGTACACGCCTTAGTTCACCCACACCCGCGCGTTGCGGAACATACGCATCAGCGCGGCATCTTCCTGCCACTCATCCGGGCGCCAGGAGTTCTGCACGGCGCGGAACACACGCTCCGGGTGCGGCATCATGATGGTCACGCGGCCGTCACGGCTGGTCAGGCCGGTGATACCACGCGGCGAGCCGTTCGGGTTGGCCGGGTAGGCTTCGGTAACCTTGCCGTGGTTGTCGACGTAGCGCAGGGCCACGCAACCGGACAGGTCGGCTTCCAGCAGTGCCGCTTCGTTGGCGAACTCGGCATGGCCTTCACCGTGGGCGATGGCGATTGGCATGCGCGAACCGGCCATGCCCTGCAGGAAGATCGAGTTCGACTTCTGCACCTCGACCATGGCCACGCGTGCCTCGAACTGCTCCGAGCGGTTACGCACGAAGTGCGGCCAGTACTCGGTGCCCGGGATCAGCTCGTGCAGGTTGGACATCATCTGGCAACCGTTGCACACACCCAGGGCGAAGCTGTCGGTACGCTCGAAGAAGGCCTGGAAGGCGTCACGGGCACGGGCGTTGAACAGCGCCGACTTGGCCCAGCCTTCACCGGCACCCAGCACGTCACCGTAGGAGAAGCCACCGCAGGCGACCAGGCCCTTGAAGGCCTCGAAGTCGACACGGCCCGCGAGGATGTCGCTCATGTGCACGTCGATGGCGGCGAAACCGGCGCGGTCGAAGGCGGCTGCCATCTCGACCTGGCCGTTGACGCCCTGCTCACGCAGGATGGCCACTTGCGGGCGCACGCCCTTCTTGATGTACGGTGCGGCGATGTCGTCGTTGACGTCGAAGCCCAGCTTGACCGACAGGCCCGGGTTGTCTTCCTCGAGCAGCAGGTCGAATTCCTGGTCGGCACAGTCAGCGTTGTCGCGCAGGCGCTGGATCTGGTAGCTGGTCTCGGCCCACTGGCGCTGCAGCATGCGACGGTCGTCGTCGAACAGCACTTCGCCGTTCAGGCTGATGGACACTTCGGCGTTGTTGACCGGCTTGCCGATCACCGCGACGCACTCTTCACCCAGGCCAGCGGCGCTGAACTGTGCCAGTACGTCCGGGGTGGCATCCTGGCGAACCTGGATGACCGCACCCAGCTCTTCGTTGAAGAGGATGGCCGGGACGTCCTTGCGGTTGTCGGTCAGCGGGTCGAGTTGCAGGTCGAGGCCGCAGTGGCCGGCGAAGGCCATTTCCAGCACGGTGGTGACCAGGCCGCCGTCGGAGCGGTCGTGGTAGGCCAGCAGGTGGCCGTCGGCGTTCAGGCCCTGGATTACGGCGAAGAAGGCCTTGAGGTCTTCGGCGTCGTCGACGTCCGGTGCCTGGGCAGCGATCTTGCCGTAGGTCTGGGCCAGGATCGAGGCGCCCATGCGGTTTTTGCCACGGCCCAGGTCGATCAGGATCAGGTCGGTTTCGCCCTTGTCCATGCGCAGCTCAGGAGTCAGGGTCTTGCGGATGTCGGTGACCGGGGCAAAGCCGGTGATGATCAGCGACATTGGCGAGGTGACGCTCTTCTCGCCGCCCTCATCGCTCCACTTGGTCTTCATCGACATCGAGTCTTTGCCGACCGGAATGGTGATGCCCAGCTCCGGGCACAGTTCCATGCCGACAGCCTTGACGGTGTCGTACAGGCGGGCGTCTTCACCCGGGTGGCCGGCAGCGGACATCCAGTTGGCCGACAGTTTGATGTCGGACAGCTTATCGATGCGCGAGGCCGCCAGGTTAGTCAGGGTTTCGCCGATGGCCATGCGGCCGGACGCCGGGGCATCCAGCAGCGCCAGCGGGGTGCGCTCGCCCATGGCCATGGCTTCACCGGTGTAGACGTCGAAGCTGGTGGCGGTGACGGCGCAGTCGGCGACCGGTACCTGCCAAGGGCCGACCATCTGGTCGCGGGCAACCAGGCCGGTGATGGTGCGGTCGCCGATGGTGATCAGGAAGCTCTTGCTGGCCACGGCCGGGTGGTTCAACACGCGCTGGACGGCGTTGTCCAGGTCCAGCTCGCTCGGGTCGAAGTCATCGCCCAGCTCGGCTTCGCGGGTAACCGAACGGTGCATGCGCGGCGGTTTGCCCAGCAGCACGTCCAGCGGCATGTCCACAGGCGTGTTGCCGAAGTGGCTGTCGCTTACGGTCAGGTGTGGCTCTTCGGTTGCTTCCCCGACCACGGCAAACGGGCAACGCTCACGCTCGCAGATGGCCTGGAAGCGCTCGAAGTCGACGGCGCTGACGGCCAGCACGTAACGCTCTTGCGATTCGTTGCTCCAGATTTCGTGCGGGGCCATGCCCGGCTCGTCATTGGGCACGTTACGCAGCTCGAAGCGGCCACCACGGCCACCGTCGTTGACCAGCTCGGGGAAGGCGTTGGAGATACCGCCGGCGCCCACGTCGTGGATGAAGGCGATCGGGTTGTTGTCGCCCAGCTGCCAGCAGCGGTCGATGACCTCCTGGCAACGGCGCTCCATTTCCGGGTTTTCGCGCTGTACCGAAGCAAAGTCCAGGTCAGCCGAACTGGCACCGGTCGCCACCGACGAAGCGGCGCCGCCGCCCAGGCCGATCAGCATGGCCGGGCCACCGAGCACGATCAGCTTGGCGCCGACGGTGATCTCGCCCTTTTGCACGTGGTCTTCACGGATGTTGCCCATACCACCGGCCAGCATGATCGGCTTGTGGTAGCCGCGCACTTCTTCGCCGTGCGGAGTGTTGATCGACTGCTCGAAGGTACGGAAGTAACCGGTCAGGGCGGGGCGACCGAATTCGTTGTTGAACGCTGCGCCACCCAGAGGGCCTTCGATCATGATGTCGAGGGCGTCGACGATACGCTCAGGCTTGCCGTAGGCCTGCTCCCAAGGCTGTTCGAAGCCCGGAATGCGCAGGTTGGACACGGTGAAGCCGGTCAGGCCCGCCTTGGGCTTGGCGCCACGGCCAGTAGCACCTTCGTCGCGAATTTCGCCACCAGAGCCGGTGGAGGCGCCGGAGAACGGGGCGATGGCGGTCGGGTGGTTGTGGGTTTCCACCTTCATCAGGATGTGCACCGGCTCCTGCACCGCGCCGTACTGGCGGGTCTCAGGGTTCGGGAAGAAGCGGCCGGCCACGTTACCGACGATGACCGAGGCGTTGTCCTTGTACGCAGACAGCACGCCTTCGCTGTGCATCTGGTAGGTGTTCTTGATCATGCCGAACAGGCTTTTTTCCTGAGCCTGGCCGTCGATGTCCCAACTGGCGTTGAAGATCTTGTGGCGGCAGTGCTCGGAGTTGGCCTGGGCGAACATCATCAGTTCGATGTCGTTCGGGTTGCGCTTGAGCCCCTGGAAGGCGGCGACCAGGTAGTCGATCTCGTCTTCGGCCAGGGCCAGGCCCAGGTCGATGTTGGCCTGGGCCAGGGCCTCACGGCCACCGCCCAGGATATCCACCGAGGTCATCGGCTTGGGCTGGGCGTGGCTGAACAGGTCGGATGCCTGCTCCAGCTGGGCCAGCACACGCTGGGTCATGCGGTCGTGCAATTCGGCGGCAATCAGTGCGGCATCAGCGTCGCTCAGGGTGCCGGCCACGTAGTAGGCGATACCGCGCTCCAGGCGCTGAATCGACTGCAGGCCGCAGTTGTGGGCGATGTCGCTGGCCTTGCTGGCCCACGGCGAAATGGTGCCCAACCGCGGCACGACCAGGAACAGGCGGCCGGTCGGCTCCTGTACCGGCACGCTCGGGCCGTACTTGAGCAGACGGCCCAGCACCTGCTGCTGGTCGGCGGTCAGCTCGCCATCGACATCGGCGAAGTGGGCGAATTCGGCATACAAACCAGTAACAGCGGGGACTTTCTGGCTCAGTTGCTCGAGTAATTTACCGTGGCGAAAGGCAGAAAGGGCAGGAGCGCCGCGCAGGATCAACATCGTCGGGACAGCCTCAGGAAGGGGTGTGCTTAGAGGCCGTGCATTCTAGCCTAATTCGATGGCTTTCGGCACCCGCTCTACGCCACGGCTGCCGGGCGGCGTAACCGGACTTTCGGGTCAGATTTCCGAGGGGTTCGCCTTGGGTTCTTCAGCGCTTGGGGAATCGAGCGCCGCCCGCGCGGCGCATCGCCAGGCAAGCCCCTCAAACCACAAAACCCGCTACCAGACAAGCTAACCGTTGTCGAGATATGGTTGAACCGGTCCTTTGCGTATACTGCAACCTATGTTCGCCCACACTGCTTTGCGCCAGCGTTGCGCCAAATGGCTTCTCGCAACCGGACTCTTTCTGCTGCTCGGTGCCTGCGTTGAAAAACCCAGCACCCTCGAGCGCGTGAAGGAGGATGGCGTGCTGCGCGTGATCACCCGCAACAGCCCGGCCACCTACTTTCAGGATCGCAACGGCGAAACCGGTTTCGAGTACGAGCTGGTCAAGCATTTCGCCGACGATCTCGGGGTGAAGCTGGAGATCGAGACTGCCGACAACCTCGATGAGCTGTTCGACGACCTCGGCAAACCCTCCGGCCCGGTGCTGGCAGCCGCCGGCCTGGTCAGCAGCGAGCGGCGCACGGCCCAGGCGAAATTCTCGCACCCGTACCTGGAAGTGACCCCGCAGGTCATCTACCGCAACGGCCGCCCGCGCCCGACCAATGCCAAGGGCCTGGTCGGCAAGAAAATCATGGTGCTCAAAGGCAGCAGCCATGCCGACCTGCTGGCCGAGCTGAAAAAACAGAACCCCGGCCTGGAATATGAAGAGTCGGATGCCGTGGAGGTGGTCGACCTGCTGCGCATGGTCGACGAAGGGCAGATCGAGCTGACCCTGGTCGACTCCAACGAGCTGGCGATGAACCAGGTGTACTTCCCCAACGTGCGCGTGGCCTTCGACGTGGGCGACACCCGCGACCAACGCTGGGCAGTGGCAGCCGGCGAAGACAACAGCCTGCTTAACGAAATCAACGAATTTCTCGACAAGGCGCAGAAGAACGGCACCCTGCAACGCCTGAAAGACCGTTATTACGGCCATGTCGACGTATTGGGTTATGTGGGTGCCTACACCTTCGCCCAGCATCTGCAACAGCGCCTGCCCAAGTACGAAAAGCACTTCAAGAGCTACGCCAAGGTCGAGCAGGTGGACTGGCGTCTGCTGGCCGCCATCGGCTATCAGGAATCGATGTGGCAGCCGGAGGTCACCTCCAAGACCGGTGTTCGCGGCCTGATGATGCTGACCCAGCGCACCGCCCAGGCCATGGGTGTGTCCAACCGGCTGGACCCGAAACAGAGCATCCAGGGTGGTGCCAAGTATTTCATGAAGATCAAGGCCGAGCTGGACGACAGTATCCAGGAGCCGGACCGCACCTGGTTCGCCCTGGCTGCCTATAACGTCGGCAGTGGCCACCTGGAAGACGCCCGTACCCTGGCCAAGCGCGAGAAGCTCAACCCGAACAAGTGGCTGGACGTGAAGAAGATGCTGCCGCGCCTGTCGCAGAAGCAGTGGTATCGCCAGACCAAATACGGTTATGCCCGTGGCGGCGAGCCGGTGCACTTCGTGGCCAACATTCGCCGCTACTACGACATCCTTACCTGGGTGACCCAGCCGCAGCTCGAAGGCCAGGTGGCCGAAGGCAACCTGCATGTGCCCGGGGTCAACAAGACCAAGCCGGCGGACCAGTCGCCGCCGATGTAGGCACCATCGCCCTCAGGCCAATAGATTTCCTGTAGGAGCAGCCTTGCGCTGCGAAGAGGCCGGTATAGCCACAAAGAATCTATTGCCATGCGGGCCTCTTCGCAGCACAAGGCTGCTCCTACAGGAACCGCGCCTCTCTGGAGCGCTAGGTCTTGGCCCGGCGGGCCTTGAAGAAGTCGCTGAGGATCTGCCCGCACTCCTGCGCCAACACCCCGCCCTCCACCATCACCCTGTGGTTGAGGAACCCCTGGCCGAAGAACTGCCCCTGGCTCTGCACAATACCTGCCTTGGGCTCCAGCGCGCCAAATACCACGCGCATCACCCGCGAATGCACGATCAGCCCCGCGCACATGCTGCACGGTTCCAGGGTCACGTACAGGGTGCTGCCGGGCAGGCGGTAATTGCTGGCCGATTTCGCCGCTGCACGGATGGCCACCATCTCGGCATGCGCACTGGGGTCGCTGTCGATGATCGGCCGGTTGAAGCCCTGGCCGATCACCTGCCCATGCTGCACCAGCACCGCCCCCACGGGCACCTCGCCCAGCGCCGCACCTTCGGCGGCCAGGGCCAGGGCCAGGCGCATGAATTCCTGATCGCGGCTGCGATCGACGATTTGCGGGCGCATCAGACCACCGCAATCGCGGCCATCAGGCCGGTTTCCATGTGGTCGATGACGTGGCAATGGAACATCCAGGTGCCCGGGTTATCCGCCACCAGTGCCACCTGTGCGCGCTCGTTCTTGCCCAGCAGGTAGGTGTCGGTGAACCACGGCTCCTTGATGTCGTGACGGTTGGAGCCGATCACCTTGAAGCTCATGCCATGCAGGTGGATCGGGTGCTGGTACTGGGTCATGTTCTTCAGCTCGAAGATGTAGCTCTTGCCCTTTGTCAACGTGGCGATAGGGCGGTCGGCGCAGGTCTTGTCGGTGATATCCCAGGCCTGTCCGTTGATCTGCCACATGCTCGACGGCTTGCCCGGGTCTGGGGTGACCGAGACGCCGGCCGCCCACTCGAAATTGAAGTTGAGCTTTTCGGCATTCTCCAGGTCCGGCTCGGCGATCGGGTTGGCCGGCAGCGCTGGCGGCCAGTCACTCGGTGCGTCATTGCTGGCCACCGAACGCAGGGTACCCAGGCGCACGAAACCATCGCGCAGGGAGATCTCCTCGCCGGCCTGGGGAATACGGATGGCGAGGCAGATGCGCATGCCGGGGCCGAGCCAGTACTCGTCCTCCAGTAGTCGCGGGGTCACCGGATTGCCGTCGAGGGCATAGATTTTCGCCTCGCAGTTGCCCTTGAGGTTCAGGCGGTACGTCCAGGTGTTGTCGAGGTTCAGCAGGCGCACCCGCACCACTTGGCCAGCCGGCAGCTCGGTGACCGAGCCGGCCTGACCATTGATGGTGATCAAGCGCCCTGCGGTGCCATTGCGCGCCGCCTCGCGAGGGATGCTGAAAGGCAGCCAGGCGCCCTGCTCGTCCACATGCCAGTTTTTCAGGCTCAACGTGCGCTCATGCTGGAACCCGGTGGGCTCACGCTCCTCGACGATCAGCGGGCCGACCAGGCCGCGGCCGAGCTCTTCGGAGCTACTGACATGCGGGTGATACCAGTAGCTGCCAGCATCCGGCACGCGGAACTTGTAGTCGAAGTACTCGCCCGGCTTGACCGGCAATTGCGACACATAAGGCACGCCGTCCATTTCCAGCGGCAGGCGAATGCCGTGCCAGTGAATAGTGGTCTCCACCGGAAGGTGGTTGATGAAGCGCACCCGCAACCAGGTGCCTTGGCGCACGCGCAGCTCGGTGCCCGGTGCCGACGGCCCGAACGCCCAGGCCTCGGTCTTGAAGCCTGGCACCAGCTCGACATCCAGCGGCGCGGCGATCAGCTCGTAATCATGCCCGGCATTGTCATCTTCGACTTTGCCCAGCCAGTAACGCGCCGCGCCACCGGCGCCCAGGCCAACCACAACCAGGCCGGTCAGGCCCTTGAGCATTTGTCGACGGGTGAAGGACATCGGTGCGGGTACCTCGTGTTCTGCGCAATCAAGCTGCCAGCCGTGGCTGGCGATAAAGGGCGAATACGATACACCTGCAAATGGGAAATATTAAGTGAAAACCCGGCATCCCGAAGCGACCTGACAAGCAATAAGCACCACCGCCCTGGCTCACGGCCGTTCGAAGCTGGCACCCTTTCACTTTAACTGGACCACCGTGATGCTTACCGACACCCTCCCTGGCGACCAGCAAATGCTGATGACCCTCGCCGCACACCTCACTGAAGACTGCCCTGACATGCGCGAGATGGCGCGTGAAGTCGCGCAACAACTCCTCGCGCGCCATGATCTGAAAGCGCTGGAGCCCGACAATGTCTACCTGCACCGTTTTCACACCGCCGTCAGCAGCCCTCGAACCTTCAACGGTTGGCAACACCTGGATCAGCCGTATGAATCCCTGACCCTGCCACAACTGGTGATGCACCGCTTCGATGCCCAGGCCCAGGACAACGCAGACGTGCTCAGTTATCTCGCTGGCTTCTACAGCGATGGGCCAGGCAAAGACGCGTATGACGAGCGCAATGAAGTTCGACTCCAAGCCAAGGATGTTCTGGATTATTTCTGGAGCATTGATTTTGCCACGGCATTCAAAACGCGGATGACGTCTTTCTGGGCCGAGCATTCAGAGAACTTCCGCACGTTGGCCAAAGCCAACTTCATGAGCAAATTACTGGAGGCATGCGCGGAAGATCCCTCATCCGAGCTAGCCCGCCACGGCCAGGATATCGCTCATGCCCTGGTGGGCGAGACGACCTGGCCGCCGTCGCTGGAAGCACTGCAACAAAGGGTCTTGCCGGGTGGAGCAACGCGCGTATGCGCGCTGGACATTGGCGGGTATGTGGCGACGGACATCCTTCGCCTGCAGTTGGCCAATGGCAGCCAGCTGATTTACATGCCGGGCGATGTCGACGGTCTACATTACTTTCCAAATGACCTGGCACTGTTCTGTTGGGTGCTCACGAACTGCACTTATGTCGAAAACCGAACCCGTTTTCTGGCACATTTCTCCCTCGACGATCGCGAAGAGGCTGACGGTAAAGTCGGGCTGAATCACCTGATTGATCTGCTCTTTCATGGTTTGAGCAAACAGGATTACACCGGTCTCAACACCCTCGACCTGGCAATTGAAGAGGATGCCTTCGACTGGCTGCGCAACAAAGCTCGCCAGCGGATGATCGATGATGCGCATTTCTCTTTGCGCTCCAACGCCGACCTGCGCAGACAATTGTGGATCGGTTATCTGAAAGCGGGCGTGCAGGTGTTCGGCCCCATGGCGGCAGTGAGTTGGCCGGTAGCTTTGGCGCTGGTGGGGGCCGGCATTGCTGAAATGGGTTTGAACATCTACCAGGCGATTCACGGGCACACCACGCGTGAACGCAAGGCAGGTATTACCGGCGCGATTTTCGCCGCCATCGAGACACTGTTCAACGCGACCTTTCTGCTCAGCGCACCCGGCAAACCCCTTGACGAGGTCGCAGAGGTGGCTGAAGCAGGCGCTGCGACTGAGGAAGGGGAAGCCCCGATACCGGCGGAAGAATCAGCGCATGAACACAGCGGGGAACCCACTGATGAAAGTGCTTCAGAGGTGGCGGACGCGATTGAAACCTGGGTACCTCAGCCCTTCCAGCCAAGCGAAAGGTGGGCTGCACTACGCCCTTTCGAGACGAATGTAGTACTTGGCGGCAAACCTGGTACAGGATTTCTTGAAGGTATCCATCTGCAAGATGGGCAGTTTTACGCACTGATCGATGAGATGCCTTACCAAGTGCGTTTTGTACCCGAACTGAAATCCTGGACCATCGTCGACCCTGAAAACCCTTTCTCATTTTACAAAAGCTTACCCATCCGCCTGGATGGCGCAGGCCAGTGGCAGCCAGTGGAACGCCTCGGCCTCAACGGGGGTATGCTTTCGAGCCTGAAAATCTGGGGTCGGCCGTCGGCAAGCGCAAGCGTGCCGCCCTTGCCCGGCACCCCTTACGAAATACCAGCTGACTTGCGCGCCTCGCTGAAGGATGTTTCCGATGATGAGATTACAGGTGCGCGAGCGTTCCTCGACGCCCCGGATCGACAGGCCGCCATAGCCCGCTTCCGCCAGGTACGTGATCAACTGGCGGCCGATGCCGATGCGTTCATGGCCACAGTGCAAACACCGCCACGTCCACAGATACCCGAAATCCCCGCCAACGCTTCATCCAAAACCGTTTTCAAAACCCTGTACCAGAACACTAACGGCTTGGTGATTGGCGAAGCGCACAGTGGCCTTGGCAGCAAGCGATTGCTGATCGACAACATGCGCCTGCTACGCAAGCTGAAGGTAAACACACTGTACATGGAGCACTTCACCACCGACTTTCAGCAAGCAGACATCGATACCTTCAACCGCACAGGCGTGATGCCGCAGGAGCTGGATCGCTATGTAGAAGGCCAGGATGTCGGCCACCGCACCGACGCCGAAGGCCGCTACACCTTTCGGCAGGTACTGGTCAGCGCACAGAAAAACGGCGTACGCATACAGTCCATCGACTGCATGGCCAGTTACCGCCAGGCGTGGGCGACACCCGTTTCCGATGTGGCACGCCAGCGCATGATGAACTTCCATGCACACTTGATTATCGAGGCAGACCAGGCAGCGCGCGGCTCGGGAAAATGGATTGCGCTGGTAGGCAGTACCCACGCCAACACCTTCCATGGCGTAACCGGCCTGGCAGAAACCGAAGGCGCGATTGGACTGCGCGTCGAAGACCGCCCAATCGGCGAGCCTGACGCTTACAGCGAAGACCCTGGTATGGATGCCCTGGACGAAGGTGGCACGGTGAGGCATGTGCAAAGCGACCTGCGTCTACGTGCCGCAGTATTGACCACCCGCCCGCCATCACCGGACTTTGACAGCCTGCTGGTAAGGCCTGGCGATTACGCGATCGAACGCACCAATGGCCAGGAATACCTGATCAACCGCAGCCGGGATTCGACCTTGCGACGCACGCTGATCAAGCGCGATGGGCGATTTTACTACGTGGAGCGCCCCGACTGGCCGGCCATTCATGAACGTCGCTTTCAAAACCTTGCCGAGCTTCATGCCCAGCTGAGATTACGCGGCATGCAACACATTGCTCCTTGAGCCAGGCAAGGCGCAGATACGACAAGGGCGCCTTGCGGCGCCCTTGTGGCTCAACTTATTCCCACTCGATGGTGGCCGGCGGCTTGCTCGACACGTCGTAGGTAACGCGCGAGATACCGTCGATTTCGTTGATGATACGGCCGCTGACGGTTTCCAGCAGCTCGTATGGCAGGTGTGCCCAACGCGCAGTCATGAAGTCCACGGTTTCGACGGCACGCAGCGCCACGACCCAGGCGTAGCGACGACCGTCGCCAACAACACCCACCGACTTGACCGGCTGGAACACCACGAATGCCTGGCTGGTCTTGTGGTACCAGTCGGCCTTGCGCAGTTCTTCGATGAAGATGTGGTCGGCGCGACGCAGGATGTCGGCGTATTCCTTCTTCACTTCACCCAGGATACGCACGCCCAGGCCCGGGCCCGGGAACGGGTGGCGGTAGACCATGTCGTACGGCAGGCCCAGTTCCAGGCCGATCTTGCGCACTTCGTCCTTGAACAGTTCACGCAGCGGCTCAACCAGCTTGAGGTTCATTTCCTCCGGCAGGCCACCCACGTTGTGGTGCGACTTGATCACGTGGGCCTTGCCGCTCTTGGCGCCAGCCGACTCGATCACGTCCGGGTAGATGGTGCCCTGGGCGAGGAACTGGATGTTATCCAGCTTGCTGGCTTCGGCATCGAAGATGTCGATGAAGGTGCGGCCGATGATCTTGCGCTTCTTCTCCGGGTCGGCTTCGCCTTCCAGGTTGTCGAGGAACTGCTTTTCAGCGTCGGCGCGGATCACCTTGACGCCCATGTTCTCTTTGAACATGGCCATCACCTGGTCGCCTTCATGCAGGCGCAGCAGGCCGTTGTCGACGAAGACGCAGGTCAGCTGGTCGCCGATGGCGCGGTGCAGCAGTGCGGCAACCACCGAGCTGTCTACGCCGCCAGACAGGCCCAGCAGGACGTTGGCCGAACCGACTTGCGCACGCACCTGGGCGATGGCGTCTTCAACGATGTTGGAGGCGGTCCACAGGGCCTCACAGCCGCAGATGTCCTGCACGAAGCGGGACAGGATGCGACCGCCCTGCTTGGTGTGGGTCACTTCAGGGTGGAACTGCACGCCATAGTAGCCGCGAGTATCGTCGAACATGCCGGCGATCGGGCAGCTCGGGGTGCTGGCCAGTACATGGAAGTTGCCCGGCATCTGGGTGACCTTGTCACCGTGGCTCATCCACACATCCAGGCCCAGCACGCCGTCGGCGTCAACGTGGTCTTCGATGCCGTCGAGCAGGCGGCTCTTGCCGACCACGTCTACGCGGGCATAACCGAACTCACGCAGCTCGGAACCTTCGACCTTGCCGCCCATCTGTTCGGCCATGGTCTGCATGCCGTAGCAGATGCCCAGCACCGGTACGTTCAGGTCGAACACAGCCTGCGGGGCACGCGGGCTGTTGGCTTCGTGGACCGACTCGGGGCCGCCAGCGAGGATGATGCCGCGCGGGTTGAATTCGCGGATCGCTTCATCGTCCATGTCGAACGGGTGCAGTTCGCAGTACACGCCGATTTCGCGCACGCGGCGGGCAATCAGCTGGGTGTACTGGGAACCGAAATCGAGGATCAGGATGCGGTGAGCGTGAATGTCGAGGGCCATGACTCAATCTCGTCAGTGGAAATCGGAAACGACGCGGGGCTGTCGTGACAGCCCCGCATCCTTATATTGCTGGAAGCCTCAGCCTACGCGGTAGTTAGGGGCTTCTTTGGTGATTTGCACATCATGCACGTGGGACTCGGCCATGCCGGCACCAGTGATGCGTACAAATTCCGGCTTGGTGCGCATCTCTTCGATGGTTGCGCTGCCGGTGTAGCCCATGGACGAACGCAGGCCGCCCATCAGCTGGTGGATGATCGCGGCCAGGGCGCCCTTGTAAGGCACGCGGCCTTCGATCCCCTCAGGAACAAGCTTCTCGGCGCCGGCCGAGGAGTCCTGGAAGTAACGGTCGGACGAGCCTTGCGCCTGTGCCATGGCACCCAGCGAGCCCATGCCGCGGTAGGCCTTGTAGGAACGGCCCTGGAACAGTTCGACTTCACCCGGGGCCTCTTCGGTACCGGCAAACATCGAACCCATCATCACGCAGGAAGCACCGGCAACGATGGCCTTGGACAGGTCACCGGAGAAGCGGATACCGCCGTCGGCGATCAGTGGCACGCCAGTGCCTTCCAGTGCAGCGGCGACGTTGGCGATGGCGCTGATTTGCGGCACGCCGACACCGGCAACGATACGGGTGGTGCAGATCGAGCCTGGGCCGATACCGACCTTGACGGCGTCAGCGCCAGCTTCGGCCAAAGCCTTGGCTGCGGCGCCGGTGGCGATGTTGCCGCCGATCACCTGCACTTGCGGGTAGGTTTCTTTAACCCAGCGAACGCGGTCGATCACGCCTTTGGAGTGACCGTGGGCAGTGTCGACAACCACCACGTCAACGCCAGCGGCAACCAGGGCGGCAACGCGCTCGCCGGTGTCCTTGCCGGTGCCGACCGCAGCGCCGACGCGCAGACGCCCCTGGTCGTCCTTGCTGGCCAGCGGGTAGGCCTTGGCTTTTTCGATGTCCTTGACGGTCATCATGCCCTTGAGGCTGAACTTGTCGTCGACGATCAGGACTTTTTCCAGACGGTGCTTGTGCAGCAGCTCGCGGACTTCGTTCTTGTCGGCGCCTTCGCGGACGGTGACCAGACGCTCTTTGGGGGTCATCACCTCGCGGACCTTGGCGTCCAGGCGGGTTTCAAAGCGCACGTCACGGGAGGTGACGATACCGACCAGGTCGCCGTTCGCCAGCACCGGAACACCGGAGATGTTGTTCAGGCGGGTCAGGTCGAACAGGTCACGCACGGTGGCGTCGGCTTCGATGGTGATCGGGTCCTTGACCACGCCAGCCTCGAACTTCTTGACCTTGCGTACTTCGCCGGCCTGCTGTTCGATGGTCATGTTCTTGTGGATGATGCCGATGCCGCCTTCCTGGGCCATGGCAATGGCCAGACGCGCTTCGGTCACGGTATCCATGGCGGCGGAAACCAGCGGAATGTTCAGCTCGATGCCACGGGTCAAACGGGTCTTGAGACTGACTTCATTAGGCAGTACCTCAGAGTAGCCAGGTACAAGGAGGATATCGTCGAAGGTCAGGGCTTCTTGGCTGATACGCAGCATCGCGGGGGCTCCCGGGCGGGAAAAATGGAAGCGCGCCATTATACTCATGCAGGGCGCGCCGCTCAATGCAAAATAAGGGCCTTCGGTCAGCCTTGTGGCACTTTTACCTGCACCACGGCCACCGGCTGGTCGAGCCAGTCGGCAAAGCTGTCGAGAAAGGCCTGGGTAAACCCGGCCTCGCCCCAGTTGTTGAAGATGAACCCCAGGTTGGAAAAGGCACATGGCTGCAGGTAAATGAAGCCATTGATGTCATCTTCAAAGCCGCACAGCGGGCAGGTGAAGTTGTCGGTTACCGCCGGCGACCACTCTTCCAGGCTTTCGAACAGCGGCTCGCCCACCTCGCGCCGGCACTCCGGGCAACCGGCTTCTTCGAGAAAGCCTTCGGTGGGGGTGTAGATGCAGCGCTTGAGCACCACCTCCATGCCGTTGACCTGCTGGTCGAAGGGCAGCTTTTCCGGGTGGAGGGCCACCTTGCGCGCCCCTGCGGCCAGGGCATGGCCCATACGGTTGCCGGTGCGGCCACAGGTAGTCAGCTGTTCTTCGACGACCTTCTCGCGCACCAGCCAGCGCAGGATGGCGCGGGCGCGGGCTTCATGCACCGGGACGGTGGACAGCTTGGGAACGATGATGCTCTGGGTGTTCATGTACGGGACAAGCCTGAAAAACGCCGGTAATGACGCAATTCTACCGCTCAGGCGCTCAGGTAGCGACCAATCAACGCCAGCCCACTGGCCAGCACCAGCCAGGTGACCAGCCGAACAAAGGCTTCACGGGACAGCCGGTTGGTCAGCCGGCGCCCCACCCAGAGGCCGACGAACATGACTGGCAGCAAGCAGGCGGCGAGCAGCAACAGGCTTTGGTCGGCATACACACCGGCGATCAGGAACAGCGTCAGGCGTACGACCGTGCTGCAACTGATCAGCGCGCTCTGGGTGGCGCGTACCTGTTCCTTCACTTCCAGCCGTGCGCTCAGGTAAAGGGCATAAAGAAACCCGCCGCTGCCGAACAGCGCCCCGAACAACCCGCCTGCCGTACCCATCGGCAACGCCCACAAGCCCGACAGGCTGGCCGGCCGCACTTTCACTGCCAGCCCGTACAACGCATAGGCGGTCACGAACACCCCCATCAACAGCAGCAAAAGGTCGGACTTCAGTTGCAGCAGGAACACCACGCCCAACGTGCAGCCCAGGGCCATGAACGGCAACAGCCGTAACAACTCGCTGCGCACCACATCCCGGCGCGACGGCAGCAGGTTGCCGAACGCGGCAACAAAGTCCAGCAGCACCAGCAGCGGGATGATGCGTGACAACGGCATGAAATGGATCAGTACCGGCCCGGCCACCAGCGCGGTACCGAAACCGGCAATACCAAAGACGATGTAGGCAACACCAACACCCAGCAGGATGGGTAACCATTCAAGGCCGGAAAAAGACAGTTGGGCAAGCATGGCAGCAATTCCTGGGAAGACAGGCCAAGGTTAGCCAGCGATGAGCCATGCCGACTAATATGCCTTTATCGCCAAAGCCATCTCGAAAAGGCATGACATGACGTCGATCCGCCAGTTGCGTTACTTCGTGGAAATTGCCGAGTGTGGCAGCTTCAGCGGCGCCGCCGAACGGCTGTACATCGCCCAGTCGGCGCTGAGCCGGCAGATCAAGGAGCTGGAGCAGCAATTGGGCACGCCGCTGTTCGAACGCACGGCACGCCTGCCGCGCCTGACGCTGGCCGGCCAGGCCTTTCTGGAACGGGCACGCCGCTTGCTGGCCGACCTGGCGCAAGCTGAGCGCGTAACGCGCGACATTGGGGAGGGGTTGCAGGGCAGCCTGCGCCTGAATCATTCCAGTACTGTGCCGCTGATCGGCCCGATGCTGGCTCGCCTGGGGGACTATTTGCGGGAAAACCCGGGAGTTTCGCTGGAGATCGCGCAGCAGTCGTCGGAGGCCCAGCTGGAAGATATTGCGGCCGGCCGGCTGGACATTGGCCTGCTGCGCTTGCCAGTGCTGCGCCAGCACGAAGGCGTGATGCTGCATGAACTGTTCAGCGAACCGCTGTTGCTGGCGGTCGCCGCTGGGCACCCGTTGGCCAACGCGCAGCACGTTCAACTGGAGCAATTGAGGGAAGAACGCTTTATTTCCATCCCGCACCGGGACCGTGGCGGGCTGAGTTACCTGTCGGCTTCGTTGTGCATGGAGGCCGGCTTCTTTCCGCGCGCGGCGCAGGTGCTGTCGCGCAAAACTACACAATTGCAGCTGATTCAGGCGGGGTTCGGGGTGGCGTTACTGCCAGCGTGCATGCGTGAAATTGCATCGGCTTCGGTCAGTTTCGTGGCGCTGAAAGGGGGCTGCGAGAGCACCGTAGCGCTGGCTTGCCGACGTGATGCGGGGCAGATGGTGCGGCAGTTCGTGGCAGCGATGCAGCGTTGACCCAAGCCACCACCCTACCAGTCAAATCTGCCAGTTGAGTTTGCCCCGCTAGAGGGTTTGAATAACATCTGGAAACGAAGCAGGGCTCACGCCATGGAAGCGTTCAAACCACTGCAAAGCATCAAGTGCTGCGCACTTCAACGCGCAACGCCGTACTGCCCTTACGGGCACCGCAAATCGGAAGGCCACCTTACAACTTGGCTGGGATTCAACGGAGAACCCCAAGACCGACAATCTGAGTACTACATGCTGGGCAGAGGATATCGCGCCTACAACCCACGCCTATTGCGTTTCCTTTCGCCAGATAGCCTGAGCCCCTTCGGCAAAGGGGGAATCAATAGCTATGCCTACTGTGCGGGTGACCCGGTGAACTTTGCTGACCCATCTGGGCATTTAGCGCCTCCGAAACGTATTGCCCAAACACGCCGGGCAACCTCTTCCAGGCGACCCAGCCTTACTTCGGCATTCGAGAGGCTTGCGCAGCAGCAAGAAACGACTGAAGCCGCAGATCTAATTGCACAAACTGAGCGAGCTCTCACCCTGCAACGGGAACTGACGCAGCGTGCACAACCCCGCCCGCAGGAGGTTATCGGTAGCGCTGAAGCGACCCCTTACGCGTCAATGGAGAGCCTGCAAAGCAGTGAAAACTCTTCGCTCACCGACCTCCCGTCGGCGATACAACAATCGGTGCAAACTACAACTCCGAACACAACGGAGGTAACAGATATCAGAATGCAGGCACATGAGTTACGAGCCAATTCACCCAGTCGTCGCCGTGCCTCAATTTGAGCCTATGTACAATATGTCAGGTCTGAGTTGAGGTGGCGCCAATCTGGCAAATGGAGGTTCATATTGCTTGAAGCTCTCTGCCTGCAACTGCGATGATGCCCGCCATGATCAAAGACCCCTTCGAACGACTCGGCCTGGACCGTGAGGTCCTTACCGTCAGCCAACTCAACGGCCGCGCCCGCGTGCTGCTGGAAGACGTGTTCCGCAGCGTCTGGGTGGAAGGCGAAATCTCCAATCTTGCCCGCCCGGCATCCGGCCACATGTACTTCACCCTCAAGGACAGCGGCGCCCAGGTGCGTTGCGCGCTGTTCCGGCAAAACGCCACGCGGGTGCGCCAGGCCCTGCGCGACGGCCTGGCGGTGCGGGTACGCGGCAAGGTTTCGCTGTTCGAAGGGCGTGGCGACTACCAGCTGATTCTCGACACCGTCGAGCCAGCCGGTGACGGCGCATTGCGCCTTGCCTTCGAGGCGCTGAAGGAAAAGCTCAGTGCCGAGGGGCTGTTCAGCACCGAACGCAAAAAACCGCTACCGGCCCATCCTCAACGGATCGGCATCATCAGCTCGCCTACCGGCGCTGTGATCCGCGACATCATCAGCGTGTTTGGCCGCCGAGCCCCACAGGTGGAACTGAACCTGATCCCTACGGCGGTTCAGGGGCGCGAAGCCATCGCGCAGATCGTGCGCGCCATTCGCCTGGCCGACAGCCTTGGTTTCGATGCGCTGATCCTGGCCCGGGGTGGTGGTTCGCTGGAAGACCTGTGGTGCTTCAACGAAGAAGCCGTGGCGCGTGCCGTGGCCGCCTGCGTCACCCCTATTGTCAGCGCCGTGGGCCATGAAACCGACGTGTCGATCAGCGACTTCGTCGCCGACGTACGCGCCCCCACGCCGTCTGCCGCGGCCGAGTTGCTGGCCCCCGACAACAGTGGCTTGCAGCAACGGCTGGACGGCCTGCAACGGCGCCTGTTGCTGCGCATGCAGAACCGTCTGACCCATGACCGCCTGCGCCTGGAGTCACTGACCCGGCGCCTGCGTCACCCGGGCGAGCGCCTGCGTCAGCAAGCCCAGCGCCTGGACGACCTGGACATGCGCCTGCGCCGCGCCTTCATGCTCAGCCTCAACCAGCGCCGCGAGCGCCTGGCACGCATGGACACCCGCCTGGCCGCGCAGCACCCGGGGCGCAATCTGAAACTGCTGAGCCAGCGCCTCGACAGCCTGGCCGAGCGCCTGCCCCGGGCCATGCGCGATGTGTTGAAAGACCGTCGCCAACGCTTCCAGGCCCAGCTGCAAACCCTGCAAGTGGTCAGCCCGCTGGCCACCCTCGCCCGCGGCTACAGCATCCTGCTGGACGACCAGGGCCAGGCCATTCGCAGTGCCGAACAGACCCGCAACGGCCAGCGCCTCACCGCCCGCCTGAACGAAGGCGAACTGCAGGTGCGGGTCGAAGACAACCACCTGACCCCGGTCACTCTTTCACTACTGGACTGACACATGCCCCGCCTGCTCGCGCCCCTGCTCGCCCTCTCCCTCCTGCTGCTGGCTAGCGGCGCCCAGGCCAGCTATATCACCCGCACACTGAACAAGCCGGTGCCGGGTGGCGTGGCGGTGGTTGACCTGGGCCCCGCCACCAGCGCGCCCAGCGCCCGTTTCGACGGCAAGCCGGTGCTGGTGGTGAAGGAGCAGGACAACTGGCTGGCCATCGTCGGCATCCCGCTGACCCAGAAGCCCGGTACAGCCGTGCTGAGCCAGGACGGCCGCACCCTGCCCTTCAGCGTCGGGAGCAAGAAGTACCCTGAACAGCGCATCACCCTGAAGAACACTCGCCAGGTGAACCCGAACCCGGCCGACCTCAAGCGCATCGACCGCGAACTGGCCGAGCAGATCAAGGCCTACCGTAGCTTCAGCCCTACCCTGCCGAGCAACCTGATCCTCGACAAGCCGGTCAACGGCCCGCTGTCGAGCAAATTCGGCGTGCGCCGCTTCTTCAACGGTGAGGAGCGCAACCCCCATGCCGGGTTGGACTTCGCGGTGCCGGCGGGCACACCCATCAAGACCCCGGCCAATGGCAAGGTGATCCTGGTGGGGGATTACTTCTTCAATGGCCGCACGGTGTTCGTCGACCATGGGCAGGGCTTTATCAGCATGTTCTGCCATATGTCGAAGATCGATGTGCAGGTGGGGCAGCAACTGCGCCGTGGCGAGGTGGTCGGGCGCGTGGGCTCGACCGGGCGGGCAACCGGGCCGCACATGCACTGGAACATCAGCCTGAATGACGCGCGGGTGGACCCGGCGATTTTCATTGGCGCATTCCAACCCTGAGGCCAGCACTGTCATCACCCATACCACTGGGTTGCGCCATCGAAATATACCGCGCAAAAATAAAGAAACACTCAGCTAATTACAGCCATAAAATCTCGCTCAATGGCTTTTTTTAAGCATTTCTCTCAATTTTTCCCGAGCACTTGCCATCCCTGACCTCTCTGGTTAGGGTTGAAGGCATGAAAACCTTCAGCACCCTCATCCTGCTCCGACAACATCGCAGCCTCTGCCTGGTCAGCGCCCGACTACCAGGCTGAATCGCGTCGCCTCGCCTCTTCATCTCGTTATCGCTCGGCAGGCCCGATCTCGGCCGCACACAAAAAGGATTGCTTCCATGTCCATGCTCAAAGACCCTTCGAAGAAGTACCGCGCCTTCCCGACCATCGACCTGCCCGACCGTACCTGGCCGTCGAAGACCATCACCGCCGCGCCGATCTGGTGCAGCTCCGACCTGCGTGATGGCAACCAGTCGCTGATCGAGCCGATGGATTCGGAGAAGAAACTGCGCTTCTGGAAGACCCTGGTGCAGGTGGGCGTGAAGGAAATCGAAGCGTCGTTCCCGTCTGCCTCGCAGACCGATTTCGACTTCGTGCGCACCCTGATCGAGGACGGCCACATCCCGGACGACACCACCATCCAGGTGTTGACCCAGGCCCGTGAAGACCTGATCGCACGCACCTTCGAATCGCTGCGCGGCGCAAAGAAGGCCATCGTCCACCTGTACAACGCCACCAGCCCGTCGTTCCGCCGCATTGTCTTCAACCAGGACAAGCAAGGCGTGAAGGACATCGCGGTGAACGCGGCCAAGCTGTTCGTCAAGTACGCTGCCCAGCAGCCGGAAACCCAGTGGACCTTCCAGTACTCGCCCGAAACCTTCAGTGCCACCGAGATGGACTTCGCCAAGGAAGTCTGCGACGCGGTCATCGAGGTATGGAACCCGACGCCCGAGCACAAGATCATCCTCAACCTGCCGGCCACCGTGGAAGTGTCCACGCCGAACATCTACGCCGACCAGATCGAATGGTTCTGCCGCAATGTCAGCCGCCGCGACAGCGTGATCATCAGCCTGCACTGCCACAACGACCGTGGCACCGGCATCGCCGCCACCGAGCTGGGCCTGATGGCCGGCGCCGACCGTGCCGAAGGTTGCCTGTTCGGCAACGGCGAGCGTACCGGTAACGTCGACCTGGTGACCCTGGCACTGAACCTCTACACCCAAGGCATCGACCCGTTGCTGGACTTCTCCGACATCGACGGCGTGCGCAAAGTGGTCGAAGAGTGCAACCAGCTGCCGGTGCACCCACGTCACCCGTACGTGGGCGACCTGGTCCACACCGCTTTCTCCGGCTCGCACCAGGACGCCATCCGCAAGGGCTTCGCCAAGCAGCAGGATGGCGAACTGTGGGAAGTGCCATACCTGCCGATCGACCCGGCCGACATCGGCCGCAGCTACGAAGCGGTAATCCGCGTCAACAGCCAGTCGGGCAAAGGCGGTATCACCTACCTGCTCGAGCAGGAATATGGCATCAGCCTGCCGCGTCGCATGCAGATCGAATTCAGCCAGGTGGTACAGGGTGAAACCGACCGCCTGGGCCTGGAAATGACCGCCCAGCAGATCTACAGCCTGCTGCACAAGGAATACCTCCAGGCCAACGCGCCGTACGCGCTGGTCAGCCACCGCCTGCAGGAAGAAAACGGCCACAGCGCCGTGGAAGTGGAAGTTGCTGGCGAAGGCGAAACCACACTGCACTGGCGCGGCAAGGGCAACGGCGCCCTGGAAGCACTGGTGGCCGGCCTGCCGATTGCCGTGGAGATCATGGACTACAACGAGCATGCGATTGGCGCTGGCACCAACGCCAAGGCAGCTGCCTACATCGAACTGCGCGTGGCCGGTGGCCGCCCGGTACATGGCGTGGGTATCGATGAGAACATCACCACGGCCAGCTTCAAGGCCCTGTTCAGCGCGCTGAACCGCTCGCTGAGTCAGCAGGAAGCCAAAGCAGCCTGATGGTTCCAGCTACAAAAAAACCGCATCCATGATGCGGTTTTTTTCCGTCAGAATTTAATAGCGATTACCGGGTGTGAAGTAAGCACCATAATTGAATACCCATCGGCCACTATTTTCCGGGAACTGATGGCCCTTCACCAACGCTGCCTCTTGAATTTCATCCCACCCTAGCGGCTTGACCGAATTTTCAGCAGCTACCGTGATGATTGAACTGGTTGCAATAGACGTAAGTATGCACAGATCCTCCCTGTCCTTCCTACCCGCTTTGGCGTAGGTTTTAGCCTTTGCGTATTTAAAGAAATCCGCGAAATTTCCGGCACCTGTAACACAATGCGCATAGACCATGTGCATCTGATAAAAGTTGAAAATACCCGGCCCTTCCAATTCAATTTTCCGGGACCGCGTAGTCGAGTGGCTAATACCCTGAGTGGTCGTGGATGTCAGCTTCCCACCCACAACGCTCCCCAGAAATCCCGCCCCGAGGTTGACCTCTGTTTCTACAGAGGAAGAGAACGAGCGGCTATACCCCTCCACCGTAGACACTTCTTCAGTATGCGTTACGCTACTGGGAACCCGTGCCATTCCCGCATACTCCAGATACGCCATTATCGGGGTAGAGTAGGTACCCCAGTTCTGATTGACGACATACATGTCACCGTAAACGGTGTCGCCAAGTATCCAGCAGCCAGGATTGACCTTACCGTCTACGCCATACAAATAAGTTTCTATTTCATAAGCTCCCCGCTTATGGGGAAAGTTGCCAATCGTTCTAATCATTTCTTTATCGATGAAGCCCATACAAACTCTCCGCTTTGCATTCAGGATTGCAGCGCCATCGTAATCGTCGTATTCGGTATCGATAATCGGGAAAGGCTTCTTGCACCGGCGACCCGGTCACACAAAAAACGCCCATAAAAAAAGGGGCGCTGACCAAGCGCCCCTCAAGCTGTAAAGCACACAACAAATTCAGCTGGCGTCCAACAGTGCCATCGCCTCCGCACTGCACGCTTCGATCCGCGCCCAGTCGCCGTTCTTGATCCAGCTGCTGTCGAGCATCCAGGTTCCGCCCACGCACATCACGTTGGGCAAGGCCATGTAGTTACGCACATTGGCCGGGTTCACGCCGCCGGTTGGGCAGAAACGAATATCGCCAAACGGGCCACCAAAGGCCTTGATCGCCGCAACGCCGCCGCTGATTTCCGCCGGGAACAACTTGAACCGGCGGTAGCCCAGGGCATAGCCCATCATGATTTCGGAGGGCGTACTGATGCCTGGCAGCAGCGGGATTTCGCTGTCCACGCCCGCTTCGAGAATGTCCTGGGTAATGCCCGGGGTGACGACGAACTGTGCGCCGGCAGCCTCGACGGCGGCGAACATGCTGCGATCCAGTACGGTGCCTGCGCCAACGCACAACTCTGGGCGCTGCTCACGCAGCACCTGGATGGCCTTGAGCCCATGCTGGGAACGCAGGGTCACTTCCAGGGTACGGATACCGCCGGCGGCCAGGGCATCGGCCAGCGGCAGGATGTCTTCCTCACGGGCGATGGTGATCACCGGCAGGATGCGCGCCTTTTCGCAGATGGCATCGATCCGGGCGGCCTTGTCGGCCATCGAGAGCTTTGGCTGTGGGCGTTCGAGGGTGGTCATGACAGTGGATCCTTGGCTCATGGGCACCAGTAGATGTCCAGGGGGTCGTGAAGAAAAGCGCGAATCGGCATTTCAGTAAGGTCGTTGCCAGCCAGCGCGGCGCGCAGGGTAGCGAGTTTGCCCGGCCCTTGCACGGACAGCGCGATGAAGGCGGCGCTGGCCAGCAGCGAGCGGGTCATCGACAGGCGCTGGTGCGGCACGCTCGGCGCCAGCAACGGCAGGCAGCGACGCGGGCTGGCCAGGTCCAGGCCTGCTTCCAGGTTGGGGCTGGCGGGGAACAGCGAGGCGGTATGGCCATCGTCACCCATGCCCAGCACCAGCACGTCGATCGGCGGCAGCCCGGTCAAGGCCTGGTCGGCCTTGAGCGCAGCGGCATCAAGGTTTTCCGCCTGCTGGTACAGGCTAACAAAGCGGGCCTTGGCCGCCGCCCCCGTGAGCAGGTGGCGGGCCAACAGGCCAGCGTTGCTATCAGCATGCTCCACCGGCACCCAGCGCTCATCGGCCAGGCTGACGGTAACCTTGGCCCAGTCCAGGTGTTCACTGGCCAGCTTCTCAAGGAATGGCACCGGGCTGCGGCCACCAGACAGCACCACGCAGGCCTGGCCCTTGGCGGCAATGGCTGCACGAAGGCGCTCGGCCACATCATGGGCCAGGGTTGCAGCCAGCGTCTTGGCGTCGGCCAGCTCGTGAACCTTCACGGCTGCCGGCAATTTCAGTTCAGATATCCCCATACCACGCCCTCCCATCGCGTGTGATCAATGCAATCGAGCTCATCGGCCCCCAGGAGCCCGCCGCGTATGGCTTGGGCGCATCGCCCGCATTACGCCAGCCAGCGATCAACTGGTCGCACCACTTCCAGGCATATTCGATTTCGTCCTTGCGCACGAACAGGTTCTGGTTGCCACGCATCACTTCGAGCAACAGGCGCTCGTAGGCATCCGGAATCCGCGTACTGCGCCAGGTGTCAGAAAAATTGAGCTGCAACGGGCCGCTGCGCAGTTGCATGCCTTTGTCCAGGCCCTGCTCCTTGGTCATCACCCGTAAAGAAATGCCTTCGTCCGGTTGCAGGCGAATGATCAGCTTGTTACCGATTTGCAAACGCTGTTCCGGGGCGAAGATGTAGTGCGGCGTTTCCTTGAAGTGGATGACGATCTGCGACAGCTTCTGCGGCATGCGCTTGCCGGTGCGCAGGTAGAACGGCACACCCGACCAGCGCCAGTTGCGGATATCGGCTCGCAGGGCGACGAAGGTTTCGGTGTCGCTGCGGGCGTTGGCGTTGTCCTCTTCCAGGTAGCCAGGTACCGGCTTGCCCTCGCTGTAGCCGGCAATGTACTGACCACGCACCACTTGGGTGCTCAAACCCTCGCCCGTGATCGGTGCGAGGGCCTTTAGCACCTTCACCTTCTCATCACGAATGGCATCGGCGGACAGCTCGCTGGGCGGGTCCATGGCGATCAGGCACAGCAACTGCAGCAGATGGTTCTGGATCATGTCGCGTAGCTGGCCGGCCTTGTCGAAGTAGCCCCAGCGGCCTTCGATACCGACCTTTTCGGCAACGGTGATCTCCACGTGGGAGATGGAATTCTGGTTCCACTGGGTTTCGAACAGGCTATTGGCGAAACGCAGGGCAATCAGGTTCTGCACCGTCTCCTTGCCCAGATAGTGGTCGATACGGTACACCCGGTTTTCGGGGAAGAACCGCGCCACGGCATCGTTGACCCGTCGCGACGACTCCAGGTCGTGACCGATGGGCTTTTCCAGCACCACCCGGGTACGCGGGGCCAGCCCGGCGTTGTCGAGGTTTTCGCAGATGGCCCCGTACACCGCTGCCGCCGTGGCGAAGTAGGCGATCAGCGGCAGGTCGCCCGGCAACTGCTCGGCCAGGGCCTGGTAACCCTCAGGTTGCAGGAAGTCCAGGTGCTGGTAGCTCAACCGGGCCAGGAAGCGGCCCAATGCAGCAGGCTCGATATCGGCCTCGGGCACATGCCGGCGCAGGTGGGCTTCGATGCTGTTCAGGTGCTCCTGCGCGCTGCCTGCCTCGCGGGCCAGCGCCAGCAGGCGGGTGTCCGGGTGCAGCAGGTTGGCACGGTCGAGCTGGTAGAGCGCAGGAAACAGCTTGCGCAACGCCAGGTCGCCAAGGGCGCCAAACAGGGCAAATGTGCAAGGATCGACACTGATCGCAGCCATGATGTAGGTTCTTTCCTAAAGTTGGTCTAGGAATACCGCTTTCGAATACGGTTTTCAAGGGATAATGTAGTAAAAACCACAACATTAAACACAAGTATTACAGACAAGTGGTGCGCCACCCGCACCGACAGTACGATAGACGACCGTGCAAAAAGCCTGCTGCTTCGTCAGCCGGCTGTCTTCCCGACCCAAGGACACACCCATGGACCGCGTGCGAAACCTCCTGGAGCAGATCCAGGGACGCCTCGACGAGCTGAACAAGGCCGAACGCAAAGTCGCCGAAGTCATCCTGCTCAACCCGCAACAAGCCACCCGCTTCAGCATTGCTGCGCTGGCCCAGGCGGCCAAGGTCAGCGAACCGACCGTCAACCGCTTCTGCCGCTCGTTTGGCGTCAGCGGCTACCCCGAACTCAAGCTGCAACTGGCACAGAGCCTGGCCAGCGGCGCCGCCTACGTCAGCCGCGCGGTAGAGGCCGACGATGACCCGGCAGCCTACACCCAGAAGATCTTCGCCAGTGCCATCGCCTCGCTCGACGGCGCCTGCCAGCAACTGGACCCGCAGCAGGTCAGCCGCGCCGTGGACATGATGATCCAGGCCCGGCAGATCCACTTCTTCGGGCTGGGCGCCTCGGCCCCGGTGGCCCTGGACGCCCAGCACAAGTTCTTCCGCTTCAACCTGGCGGTGTCGGCCCACGCCGATGTACTGATGCAGCGCATGCTGGCCTCGGTGGCCCACACTGGCGACCTGTTCGTGATCATTTCCTACACCGGGCGCACCCGCGAACTGGTCGAAGTGGCCCGCCTGGCCCGTGAAAACGGCGCCTCGGTGCTGGGCCTGACCGCCGCAGGCTCGCCGCTGGCCAACGCCTGCAGCCTGAGCCTGCACATCCCGTTGCCGGAAGACACCGACATCTACATGCCGATGACCTCGCGGATCATCCAGCTGACCGTGCTCGATGTGCTGGCCACTGGCATGACCCTGCGCCGTGGCGTCGACTTCCAGCCGCACCTGCGCAAGATCAAGGAAAGCCTGAACGCCAGCCGCTACCCGATCGAGGACGACGAACTCAACTGAGCCGGTGCGCCTGCAGCCGCAGGTGGGCACGCTGCCCCGGCGCCAGGCTCAGGCCCTCGCCACTGCCGCTGGCGGCCTCGACACAGACAAAGCGCTGGCTTTCACGGCCGGTCACGCCCATCAGCGGTCGGTTACCCGGGTGCCAGACCACGGTGTCGTCGCTGTCGCCGGTATCGATGCACAGCTCGCGCTGCCAGGCCGGGTCCTGCAGCTGCACCCTCGGCGTGCCGGGGTAAACCTTCTGACAGCCGCCCTTGAGCTTCAGCGCGCCCTCTTCACGGCAGGCCTGGCGGTTGAGGCGGTCGTAACCTTCGATATCCTCCAACCCGGACAGCGCTATCTCGGACACGTCGCTGATACGCCAGTACGCCAGCAGCGCATGGCTCAGCTGGCAGGGTTCGCTGTCCTGGTGCTCGGTGCTCAGGCTCAGCTCCATACGGCTGCCCAGCCTTGCGTGCAGGTCGACCTGCCAGTCGCACAGGTCCAGGCGCCACTTCAAGGTCACGCCCTCCTCGTCTTCGCGGCTGTCCACCAGCTTCCAGTCCAGCAGGCGCGCCCAGCCATGGGCCGGCCACAGGTCCTCACTGGGGTGACGGCCATACCACGGCCAGCACACCGGCACACCGCCACGGATCGCCCCCACCTGCGGCCACTGCTCGGCGCACCACAGCCAAGGCCGTTCACCTGCCGGCTGAAAGTGCAGCAGCTGTGCGCCCTGGCGGCTGAATACCGCCTGGCAACGGGGGTGATCGATGATCAGCACATCGCGCTGCTGGTAACGCTCCCACTCGAATGTCGGCCTTGGCCGCTGCGAGGAAAAGAAGCGATGGAGCGGATGTTCGGGCATGGTTCAGAGCTCTTGTTGTTTGAGATAGCGCTGTCTCGGCCTATCCCCGACAACCACTGCAGGCCAGTGGGTGCCGGGAACCGAAAAGGGATTGGCGTAAATTTACAACAAATGCCCTCAGAATGACGACTGAATCTTCAAGCCTGCGACCAGCGCGTTGTCCACTTCGTCCACCCCGCCCGGGCTCTTGATGTACTGCAGGTTGGGCCGTACGGTCAGCCAATTGGTGACGTGGAAGCCGTAGTAGAGCTCGGCGTTGTACTCGGTGCGTTGCAGCGGCACGAAGCCTGGGTTGTCGTAATCGTTGATACCACTCTGGGCGTTGAGCAGTTCGGCGCGCTTCTTCACGTCGTCATTCACATGAATACGCGCCACACCGAAGCCGATGTCATCCTTGGGCCGGGCGTCGAAGGCGCCTTTGTAGACCAACCCCACCTGCTGGTAGTTGTCGACCACGTTGGTGGCCTTGTCGTGCACGGTAAAGTTGGCGAACAGGCTGAGGCCGCGGTTGACGTCGCCACCTTGGGCGGTGACCTGCTGCTGCGCCACTACCCACCAACCGTGCTTGCTGGAATGCGACTTGAATGCCCCACCTGTCAGCGCCTGCGGGTTGCCGTTGACGTCGTCGAACACATCGTCGGCCTTGGCCGTGCTGTAGTAGTAACCCAGACGGTACTCCCCCGGCAGGCCGTTGACCTTGGGCGACCACACCGCTTCCACCGGAAGGATTGCCCCCTTGGTACCGCTGCCGCTGAGCTTGAAGCCGTTACCGGTTTCCAGGTTGGAGGGGTTCTGTTCGAAGGCGCCGACCTGCACGAAGAATTCCGGGGTGATGTTGTACTTCACCCGCAGCGCCCACTGGCTGACCGGCCAGTTGTACCAGATGCCGCCCACCCAGTTGCCCACTTGCGAGCCACAGAAGGCCAGGTTCTGGAAGTCGCACGGGAAGCTGTTGAAGTCCTCGCCCTCGCCAAAGCGGCCGAATTTCACGTCCAGCGCGCCGTCGAAGTACTTTTGCTTGATCCACATCTGGGTCAGGCGCCAGGTCTGGCCGCGGCCCCACACCTCCTGCACCGAGCTGAACTGCCCGGCGCGCGGGTCGCTGATGCGGTCGTTGGACAGGTTGCGGCCGCTGCGCTCGGTGATCGCCAGCTTGAACTCGGCATCGTGCCAACCGAAGATCTTCTGCAGGTCCAGGTGTGCGCCAAGGGCAAACTGGTCGCTGTAGCGTGCAGTCTTGTCGTCGTTGTAGCCACCATGAAGGTTGCCGGCCACCTCCCCGACGTAGTCGAGGGTAAAGTCGTAGCCCTTCTCCAGCAACTCGGTACGAGTGCCGCCCCAATCCCCGGTCATCCATTTCGATTCGCTGGAAAAAGCCTCGGCAGCCTGCGCGCCGCTGCTGCCGACAACGGCGAGCAAAGCCAGCGAGCCCAATGTCCTGATACGTTTGCGCTGTTCCATCCCTTTGCGTCCTCTTTTTTCTTATTGATGGTGTAGACGAGTCAACGGCCTTTCAAGTGAGCCACGTTGTCCTTTGCGGTTGCGACAGTGCTGGCCAGGCGTATCCGCTCGCCACTGCCGGCGTCGAACAGCAGCACCCGGGCCGGGTCGAATTGCAGGTTGAGGGTGTCACCCACGCTGCACGCCACATCCGGCGCAAGGCGGCAGCACACCTTGGTCTGGTTGAGGGTGACAAACACCAGCAAGTCGGGCCCGGTAGGTTCGGTAACCTGCACCTCGGCGCGAATACCCGGCAAGCCATTGCCCTGCACAGCGCCCAGGGCGATCTGCTCAGGGCGGATGCCCAAGATGATCTCGCGGCCATCCAGTTCGTCAGCTGCCAGCCCCAGGGGCAACTCGCAGCGCGCCTGGCCGCTGTCGAGCAGCGCCAGCAAGCGGCCATCCTGCCTGGCCAGGCGCACCGGAATGAAGTTCATCGGCGGCGAACCGATGAAGCTGGCAACAAACTGGTTGGCCGGGTCGTTGTAGATCTGCTGCGGGGTGCCGAACTGCTGGATGATGCCGTCCTTCATCACCGCCACCTTGTCACCCAGGGTCATGGCCTCGATCTGGTCATGGGTGACGTAAACGGTGGTGGTCTTCAGGCGCTGATGCATCAGTTTCATTTCGGTGCGCATCTCGACCCGCAGCTTGGCATCGAGGTTGGACAGCGGCTCATCGAACAGGTAGATCTTCGGCCGCCGCGCCAGCGCGCGGCCCATGGCTACCCGTTGTTGCTGGCCACCGGACAGTTGTGCCGGCTTGCGCGCCAGCAGGTGCTCGATCTGCAGCAGCTTGGCGACCCGCGTCACTTCTTCATCGATGGCCGCCTGCGGCATCTTGCGGATCTTCAGGCCGAATTCGATGTTCTCGCGCACGCTCATGGTCGGGTACAGCGCGTAGGACTGGAACACCATGGCGATGTCACGGTCCTTGGGGCTCATGCCGCTGACGTCCTGCTCGTCGATGAGGATCGCACCGCCGGTGATCTGCTCCAGGCCGGCGATGCAGTTCATCAAGGTGGATTTGCCACAGCCAGAGGGGCCGACCAGGATCAGGAACTCGCCATCTTTGATCGACAGCTGAATGTCCTTGAGGGTGTCCGGCAGGCCGCTGCCGTAGGACTTGTTCACATTGCGAAGTTCGAGCGTTGCCATGACTTACCCCTTTACCGCGCCGGCCGTCAGCCCGCGCACGAAATATTTGCCTGCAACCACATAGACCAGCAGGGTTGGCAGGCCGGCGATCATCGCTGCCGCCATGTCGACGTTGTATTCCTTGGCTCCGGTGCTGGTGTTGACCAGGTTGTTCAAGGCCACGGTGATCGGTTGCGAATCACCGCTGGAAAACACCACGCCGAACAGGAAGTCGTTCCAGATCTGAGTGAACTGCCAGATCAGGCAGACCATGATGATCGGCGTGGACATCGGCAGGATGATGCGCCGGAAGATGGTGAAGAACCCGGCCCCGTCCAGGCGCGCGGCCTTGACCAGCGCATCAGGGATGCTCACGTAGAAGTTGCGGAAAAACAGCGTGGTGAAGGCCAGGCCGTAGACCACGTGCACCAGCACCAGGCCGCCGGTGGTGCTGGCCAGGCCCAGCTTGCCGAGGGTGAACGAGGCCGGCAGCAACACGGTCTGGAATGGCAGGAAGCAGCCGAACAGCAGCAGGCCGAAGAACAGCTGCGAACCACGGAAGCGCCACATCGACAGCACATAGCCGTTCAGTGCGCCGATGGTGGTGGAGATCAGCACCGCTGGCACGGTGATCATGATCGAGTTCCAGAAGTAACCGCTGACCGTGCTCCAGGCCTTGACCCAGCCAATGCCGGTAATCACCGCCGGCCAGCTCAGCAGGTTGCCGGTGCTGATGTCTTCAGGGGTCTTGAAGCTGGTCAGCAGCATCACCACCAGCGGCACCAGGTACAGCAGCACGGCGCTCAGCAACACCGCGTGGATGGCGATGCGGCTGAGGCTGAGCGTGGGTTTGTCGACAGGGCTATGCATGGCGTTTGCTCCGCAGCTCCGAGTACAGGTACGGCACGAGGATCGCCAGGATCGCCCCGAGCATGAGGATGGCGCTGGCCGAGCCCATACCCATCTGGCCGCGGCTGAAGGTGAACGAGTACATGAACATTGCCGGCAGGTCGGACGAGTAGCCCGGGCCGCCAGCGGTCATCGCCGCCACCAGGTCGAAGCTCTTGATGGCAATGTGCGAAAGGATCATCAGTGCACTGAAAAACACCGGGCGCAGGCTGGGCAGCACCACGGTCCAGTAGATGCGCGGCAGGCTGGCGCCATCCATCTGCGCCGCACGGATGATCGACGGGTCGACCCCGCGCAGGCCGGCCAGGAACATCGCCATGATGAAGCCCGACGCCTGCCACACAGCAGCGATCACCAGGCAATACACCACCCGGTCGGGGTCGATCAGCCAGTCCAGGCGAAAGCCCTCCCAGCCCCAGTCGCGCAACAACTTGTCCAGGCCCATGCCGGGGTTGAGCAGCCACTTCCAGGCGGTGCCGGTAACGATCATCGACAACGCCATGGGGTACAGGTAAATGGTGCGGATGAAGCCCTCACGGCGGATGCGCTGGTCCAGCAGCACCGCCAGCAACACGCCGATGGCCAGGCTGATGGCGATGAACAGGCCACCGAACAGCAGCAGGTTCTTGCTGGCGACCCACCAACGGTCGTTGTCGAATAGCCGCGCGTATTGCGCAAGGCCGGCCCATTTGTAGGTGGGCAGGAAGGTCGAGGTGGTGAAGGACAGCACGAACGTCCAGAGGATGTAGCCGTAGAAGCCCACCAGGACGATGAACATGCTGGGGGCCAGCACCAGCTTGGGCAGCCAGCGCTGAAGCGCGTCCAGGGGTGAGGCCCGCAGTTGGGCGGTAGTCGTGGTCATGGTTCAGATCCCCGTTTCAGAAACGGCACGCACTGCTGTAGGAGCAGCCTTGTGCTGCGAAGAGGCCATTGCAGGCACAGCAATGCCTCAAGCCATCCCGGCCCTTTCGCAGCACAAGGCTGCTCCTACAGGATGATTGTCAGCTTTACTGGGCAGCCTTGATCGCCGCCGCCAGCTTCTTCGCCGCATCGGCCGGGTCGGCCTTGGGGTCGTTGATGTAGTTGGTCACCACATCGAAGAACGCGCCCTGCACGGCCAGCGTGGTGGCCATGTTGTGCGCCATGCTCGGCTGCAAGCCGCCATTCTTGGCGTCGGCCAGGAAGTCCCTGGCCGACGCCTGCGCGCAGGCATCGAAGCCATGCTTGCCCATGTCGGCAAGCATGTCGTTACGCACCGGGATCGACCCCTTGTTGCCGCTGAAGACCTTCTGGAAGTCCTGGCCCAGCACTTTGCGGGCAATGTCCTGCTGGCCGGCAGACGTGCCGGCGTTGTTCTGCTTGAACACCACCAGCGAGTCGATGTTGTAGAGGAAGGCGTTTTCGGTACCGGGGAACGGCACGCACTGGTAATCCTTGCCGGCGGTTTTCTTGGCCAAGGTCCATTCGCTCTTGGCCCAGTCGCCCATGATCTGCATGCCGGCCTTGCCGTTGATGACCTTGGCCGCTTCCAGGTTCCAGTCCTGGCCTTTGCCGTCCGGGTCCATGTAGGTGGCAACCTTCTTCAGTTCGGTCAGCGCCTTGACCATGTCCGGGCCGGTCAGGGCGGCGTTGTCGAGGTCGACCATGGCCTTCTTGTAGCCCTCGGCGCCCATCACCGACAGCACCACGCTTTCGAACACGGTGCTGTCCTGCCACGGCTGGCCGCCGTGGGCGAGCGGGATGAAACCGGCGGCCTTGAGCTTGTCGGCAGCAGCGTAAAATTCGTCGAGGGTGGCAGGCGCCTTGTCGATGCCAGCTTTCTTGAAGGCCTCGGGGTTGATCCACAGCCAATTGGTACGGTGGATGTTTACCGGCACGGCGACATAGTCACCGTCGTACTTCACGGTGTCGGCGACCTTCTTGTCGAGCAATGTGTCCCACTTTTCTTCCTTGGCCACATCCTTGAGCACATCGCCGTCGAGCAGGCCGGTGGCCGCCCAGTCCTGGATGTCTGGCCCTTTGATCTGCGCGACACCCGGCGGGTTGCCGGCTACGGCGCGGCTCTTGAGCACGGTCATGGCCGTGGCACCGCCACCGCCAGCCACGGCTCCATCCTTCCACGTAAAGCCGTCTTTCTCGACCTGGGCCTTGAGCACATCGACGGCTGCTTTTTCACCACCGGAGGTCCACCAGTGCACCACCTCGACACTGCCTTTGGGTTCGGCAGCCAGGGCACTGAGCGGGAGTAAGGAAGCCAGGGAAATTGCGGCAGCGAGACGGAGCGTGGGATTCATCGAAGCACCTTTCTTGTTGTTATGCCGTGCAAGTCGGTCGCTTGCGTTGCATGGATTCTAAACAGCGTGCCCACCCCGCCAGGTAACGAAGCGATGCGTGAATGTCATCGTTTGGTTACATTGCCCGCGCAGGCAACACAACGCTTCACTCCATGCCCCGCGGCAGGTGCAAAGTCACCCGCAAGCCACCCTGCCTGAGGTTCAGCAAGCTCACCTCGCCACCATGGCTATGGGCAATGTTGCGCGCAATCCCTAACCCCAGCCCATAGCCCTGCTGCTGTCCAGCCAGGCGGAAATGCGGCTCGAACACTTGCTCCAACTGCTGCTGCGGTACGCCCGGCCCCTGGTCGTCCACCTGCAGCACAAAGCCCTCGGCACTGTCGATGATGCGCAGCCGCGCCTGCGCGCCGTACTTGATGGCGTTGTCGATCAGGTTGCCGATGCAGCGCCGCAGCGCCAGCGGCTTGCCTGGGTAAGGCGCCAGCGCCCGACCTTCGACGGTGATACGGCCATCACGCAAATAAGGCTCGGCCAGAATCTCCAGCACCTGGTTGAGGTCGACCGGCTCTATGTTCTCGTGGATATCGGTGTCCTTCACGCACTGCAAGGCACCTTTGACCAGCAGCTCCAGCTCGTCCAGGTCCTGGCTGAACTTGGCCTGCAGGCGCTCGTCCTCCAGCAGTTCGACACGCAGCCGCAGGCGGGTGATCGGCGTGCGCAGGTCGTGGGAGATGGCGCTGAACAGCTGGCTGCGTTCGGTCAGGTAGCGGCTGATGCGCTCACGCATGCTGTTGAACGCCCGGCTTACTTCGACCACCTCGCTACCACCCCCTTCCGCCACCGGCGCCACATCGGCGCCCAGCGACATCTCCCGCGCAGCGCGCGCCAGGCGCTTGAGCGGCCAGCTCTGCCAGTGCACCAGCAAACCGATGAACAACAGCAGCAAGGCGGTGGTGAGCACGATGAAACCGATCTGCTGGCGTGGCAGGCGTTCGGCCTCAAGGCTGGTATAGGGCTCGGGCAGCAACGAGGCGATGTACAGCCACTCGCCCTCGCCCAGGCGGATCTGCGTCACCAGCACCGGCGGGTTGAGCGGCTCCAGGGTCAGTGAGTAATGCGCCCAGGAGCGTGGCAGCTCGTCGAGTTTCAGGCCGCTGTTGAAAATGCGCAGATCGTCGGGCGCGACGAACTCAACGGAAATATCCATCTGCGAGCCCAGTCGCTCATGCAGTACCTGCTGGAATACATCGATCACCGCCTGCTTGCGCGGGGTGATGGGCAGCACCGGCATGTCGAGCGGCTTGGCGTTGAGCGAGACGAAAAACCGCGTGCCGCCCATGCTGCGCAACTGGTCGAGCACCATCGGCCGATAGGCCACCGGCAGCGAGCGGAAGTAACTGACGCTGGCGCTCATGGAATGGGCCAGGCTGCTGGCGCTGGCGCGCAGGCCCTGCAGCTGGCTGGCACGCAACTGCGCCACCCAGATGATGCTCGACAAGCCTTGGGCCAGCAGCACCACCAGCAGGGTCAGTAGCAGCATGCGCCCCAGCAGCGAGCGCGGCAGCAGGCGCCAGCGCCGCTCAGGGCGCACTGCAGACATGCGCCGCCAACAGGTAGCCGCTGCCACGCACCGTACGGATCAGCCGCGGGGGCTTGTCGGTATCGCGCAGGCGCTGGCGCAGGCGGCTGACCGCCATGTCGACGATGCGGTCCAGCGGCATCGGCTCGCGACCACGGGTGGCGTTGCCTATGGTGTCGCGGTCGAGAATCTGCTGCGGATGGTCGAGGAACAGTTTGAGCAGGGCGAAGTCGGCGCCGGACAGAATCACCTCTTCGCCGTCGTGGTGGAACAGACGGTGGCTGACCGTGTCCAGGCGCCAGTCGTCGAAAGCCAGCACCGCACTGCCCGGCGCCGACTGACCGAATTCGGCGCGGCGCAGCAGGGCCTTGATCCTTGCTTGTAGTTCCCGAGGGCTGAAGGGTTTGCCCAGGTAGTCGTCGGCGCCCAGCTCCAGGCCAATGACTCGGTCGGCTTCGTCGGAGCTGGCGGTGAGCATGATGATCGGCACGCGTGCCTGGCGCGGGTGCTGGCGCACCCAGCGGCACAGGCTGAAGCCATCTTCGTCGGGCAGCATGACGTCGAGGATGACCAGGTCGCAGGGGGTGGTTTCCAGCGCGTGACGAAAGCCTTTTCCATCGGCTTCGGCATGCACCTGGAAGCCTGAGCGGCTCAGGTAGGTTTGCAGCAGTTCGCGGATTTCCTGGTCGTCGTCGACCATCAGGATCGATTTGCCGGCAGTGCTCAAGGTGGTCCTTCCTCTTGTTAGTTACAGGTCTTGGTTGCCTGTTATTGGGGCCGCTTCGCGCCCCATCGCGGCACAAGGCCGCTCCTACCGGGAGCGTGCTGTGCCGGAACTATCAGCGGCCCCTTACATTTATCTGTGGTCCAAGGCCTGCTGCAGGGCCACACCGGCCCCCAGCAAGCCGGAAAACTCCGCCGTTACCAGCCACACCGGCACACCGGCGAAATAACCACTCATGCAGCCCTTGTCGGCAAAACTCGCGGCAAAACCGCTACGCAGGAACAACTCGGCAAAACGCGGAATCACACCGCCGACAATATAGACCCCACCCCGCGCGCCCAGGGTCAGCACATTGTTACCCGCCACGCGCCCAAGAAACCGACAGAACTGCTCGACCACCGCCAGCGCCCGTGGCTCGCCGCCCAGCGCTGCGTCGGTAATCTGCGCCGGGGTCTTGTGCCGGGCTGTATCGCCATCCAGCGCACAGATTGCCTGGTACAGCCGCACCAGGCCACCGCCACTGAGCACGGTCTCGGCACTGACATGGCCGATCTGGCCGTGGATCTGCTGATGGATCGCCGCTTCGCGCGCATTGCCCACTGGCAGGTCGACATGGCCGCCCTCCCCCGGCAAGGCATGCCAGTGCTGTTCGCCCAGGCGCAGCAGCGAACCCACGCCCAGGCCTGTGCCTGGCCCGATCACCAGCGCAGGTCGCAACGGGTCAGCCTGCCCAGCGCACACCTCGCGAAACTCCCCATCGCGCAGGCGGGTCATGCCCAGCGCCATGGCGGTGAAATCGTTGATCAGCAACAGCCGTTCAACCTGCAAAGTCTTGCAGAAAGCCGTACGGCTCAGGCGCCAATGGTTGTTGGTAAAGCGAAATTCATCGCCATCGACCGGCCCGGCTACCGCCAGGCATACAGCCGCCAACCCGCCACGGGCGATACCTTGGTCTTCGAGATAAGCCTCGATAGCCTGCTCCGGGCTGGTGTAGTCCACAGTGGCGAAGACTTTTACCTCATGCAGCTGGTTGTCACGCCACAACGCAAAACGGGCATTGGTGCCACCAATGTCGCCAACCAGCAGGTCCTTCATTTGAGGTTCTCCAGGGCCGAGGTGAAGGCACTCGCGCCCTGTTCTGCCGGGCTGAACGCCATGCGCATGAAGCCGAACAGCTCGCGCCCGCAGCCCAGGTCATTGCCCTGGGGGGCCGGCGGCAGGTCGCGGCTGGCCAGTTCTTCGGCCGACACCATGACCCGCAATGTGCCTTCGACACCGTCGACCCGCACGATATCACCATCGCGCACCCGCGCCAGCGGGCCGCCGTCATACGCCTCGGGGCAAACGTGGATGGCCGCCGGGATCTTGCCCGAGGCACCGGACATGCGCCCGTCGGTGACCAGCGCCACCTTGTAGCCACGGTCCTGCAGCACACCGAGGAAGGGTGTGAGCTTGTGTAATTCGGGCATGCCGTTGCAACGCGGGCCCTGGAAGCGCACCACGGCGACAAAGTCACGTTCCAGCTCGCCGGCCTTGAACGCTTCGGCCAGCGACTGCTGGTCCTGGAACACGCGCGCCGGGGCTTCGACCACCTGGTGCTCGGGGGCGACAGCAGACACCTTCATCACGCCACGGCCCAGGTTGCCTTCCATCACCCGCAGGCCGCCTTCGGCCGAGAACGGCCGCGCCACCGGGCGCAGGATGCTTTCGTCCAGGCTCTGTTGCGGCCCTTCACGCCACACCAGCTTGCCATTGTCGAGGAACGGCTCCTGGGTATAGCGGCGCAGGCCGTGGCCAGCCACGGTGTTGACATCTTCGTGCAGCAGCCCGGCATCCAGCAGCTCGCGAATCAGGAAGGCCATGCCACCGGCGGCCTGGAAGTGGTTGATGTCGGCCTTGCCGTTGGGGTAGACGTGGGACAGGGTTGGCACCACCTCGGAGAGGTCGGCCATGTCCTGCCAGGTCAGCTGGATACCTGCCGCCTGGGCGATCGCCGGGATATGCAGGGTGTGGTTGGTCGAGCCGCCCGTGGCGTGCAGGGCGACAATCGAATTGACCAGTGCCTTCTCGTCGACGATTTCGCCCAACGGCATGAAACTGCCGCTGGCCTTGGTCATGCGCGTGACCTGCTGCGCGGCCTCGGCGGTGAGGGCGTCGCGCAGCGGCGTGTACGGGTTGACGAACGAGGCGCCCGGCAGGTGCAGGCCCATCACTTCCATCACCAGCTGGTTGGTATTGGCGGTGCCGTAGAAGGTGCAGGTACCCGGGCTGTGATAGGAGTTCATCTCCGACTCCAGCAGCTCTTCACGGCTGGCCTTGCCTTCCGCATAACGCTGGCGCACATCGGCCTTCTGCTTGTTGGAAATGCCGGACACCATCGGCCCGCCCGGGACAAAGATGGTCGGCAGGTGGCCGAAGCGCAGCGCGCCCATCATCAGGCCTGGGACTATCTTGTCGCAGATGCCCAGCATCAGCGCGGCATCGAACATGTTGTGCGACAGCGCTACCGCCGTGGACATGGCGATGACTTCGCGGCTGGCGATGGCCAGCTCCATGCCAGGCTCACCCTGGGTCACGCCGTCGCACATGGCCGGCACGCCCCCCGCGAACTGCCCGACCGAACCGACCTCGCGCAGGGCCTGCTTGATCTGCTCGGGGAAGTGCAGGTACGGCTGGTGGGCAGACAACATGTCGTTGTAGGCCGAGACGATAGCCACATTGGCCGCGTTCATCAGGCGCAGAGTCTGCTTGTCCTCGCTGCCACAGCCGGCCACGCCATGGGCGAAGTTGGCGCATTGCAGGCTGGCACGCATGGGGCCTTCACTGGCCGCGCCGCGAATCAGCTGCAGGTAGCGTTCGCGGGTGGCTCGGCTGCGTTCGATCAGCCGCTGGGTGACCTCAAGGATGCGCGGATGCATGTACTGGACTCCAGGCTAATTGTAAGGGCGGTTTACCGGGCATTTCCCCTCCAAACGATTGCGGCCTAGGCTCAAGCAAAGGAGCCTGCTGCATCGGTGGAGGCGCATCGCCCAACCACTCGTTGTATGTTTAAACAAAATACTGCCATTAAAAAGGCTTGTTTTCTATCGGCTAGTGAATAATCTTGTAATTCCAACAACAAAACCGTTTCAGTGAAGCTCCTTTTTGCCACAGGTTTCACTCGGACTGCCAGAGGTACTGTCATGACCCTACGCATCGCCATCAATGGATTCGGCCGCATCGGTCGCAACGTCCTGCGCGCACTGTATACCCAAGGCTACCGCCAGGACCTGCAGGTCGTCGCCATCAACGACCTGGGCGACAGCGCCATGAATGCTCACCTGCTCAAGTTCGACAGCGTGCACGGCACGTTCGACGCCACGGTCGAGGCCGACCACGAAAGCCTGACGGTCAATGGTGACCGTATCGCGGTCAGTGCCATCCGCAACCCGGCCGAACTGCCCTGGAAAGCCGAGGCGATCGACGTGGTGTTCGAGTGCACAGGGCTGTTCACCGACCGCGCCAAGGCCGCTGCACACCTTGCGGCAGGGGCGGGCAAGGTCATTGTCTCGGCGCCGGCCAAAGGTGCCGATGCCACCGTGGTGTACGGGGTAAACCATGACATCCTGCGGGCCTCGCACCAGGTCATTTCCAACGCCTCCTGCACCACCAACTGCCTGGCACCGATCGCCCAGGTGCTGCACCGCGAGTTCGGCATCGAGCAAGGCCTGATGACCACCATTCACGCCTACACCAATGACCAGGTGCTGACCGACATGTACCACAGCGACCCGTACCGGGCTCGCTCGGCCACCCAGTCGATGATCCCCAGCAAGACCGGCGCCGCCGAGGCCGTGGGCCTGGTGCTGCCGGAGCTGGCCGGCAAGCTCACTGGCATGGCAGTGCGGGTGCCGGTGATCAACGTGTCGCTGGTGGACCTCACCGTCAACCTCAAGCGCGAGGCCACGGCCGAGCAGGTCAACCAACTGTTCCTTGAAGCCAGCCAGCATTCCAAGGTATTGGGCTACAACGCGTTGCCATTGGTTTCCTGCGATTTCAACCACAACCCGCTGTCGTCGATTTTCGATGCCAACCATACCCGGGCCAACGGGCGCATGCTCAAGGTGCTGGCGTGGTATGACAACGAGTGGGCGTTCAGCAACCGCATGCTGGATAACTGCCTGGCGTTGTGCCAGGCCCGGTAATCCATAGGGCATACGCTCCCCTGCAGGAGCAGCCTTGTGCTGCGAAGAGGCCGGTAAAGCCCATCATTTTCTGTGCGGCTATCGGCCTCTTCGCAACACAAGGCTGCTCCTACAAGGAATGCGCAGCGACTGGGAACTCACAATCTTTACCATTTCCTAGCACATCCACACTTGACCAACGCTACGGATGATAAGCATTATCATTAACCTTTCGTCGGCCAGGTCACCCCGTGAGTCAGTCCCGGTTCAACTCCGTCTTCCTCGTCCAGCGCCTCACCCTGTTGCGTACCTTGCAGCGCATGGTTGGCAACCCCAGCACGGCCGAAGACCTGCTGCAGGAAACCTACCTGCGGGTGTCGCGCGCCTTGGGCGAGCGGCCCATCGAGCACATCGAGCCGTTCGTGTTCCAGACCGCGCGCAACCTGGCACTGGACCACCTGCGCGCACGCCGGGTGCAGGCACGCATGCTGGTCGACGACGTGCCCGACGAAGTGCTGCACAGCGTGGCCGCACCCGCCACCAGCAGCGAGGATGCCGCCCACGCCGAGCAGCTGCTCAAGCACCTGAGCGTCAGCCTCAACCAGCTGAGTGAACGCCAGCAGCGCATTTTCATCCTCAGCCGCCTGCACGGCGCCACATACCTGGAAATCGCCGAACAACTCAGTGTTTCGCCCAGTACGGTGCAAAAGGAACTGAAACTGATCATGGCGATCTGCATGGGTGTTGCCGAACGCCTCAAGTAAGCTGACCGCAGGCGAACGGCGACGCAAAGCCCTTGCCACACCCCGTCTTAGCCTTGATCATTCGCAAAAAACCATTCAAGGATTCACCGTGACCGACAGCCCTGCCCCTCGCCCGTCACCTGCCGGGCCTAGTGCCCGTGCTCGTGCCATGGACGAGGCGCTGGACTGGCTGGTGCGCCTGCAATGCGCCGATGCCGCAGACACCCAGGCCTTTGAAGCCTGGCTGAGCGCCGCACCGGAAAACGCCGAGGCCTATGTCGAGGCAGAAGCACTGTGGAACGGTATGCCGTTGCACCAGGCTGCCACGCAGATGCACCAGCAGCAGCGCCGCTCATGGCGCGGGCGCTTGCGCAGCCACTGGAAACCCTTGGCCACCGCTGCGGTGCTGCTGGTCGGCCTGTTCACCGTTGGCGACCTGCCCACCCGCCTGCAGGCCGACCACCTGACGGTGGTAGGCGAGCGCCAGCGCCTGCAACTGGAAGACGGCGCGAAAGTGCTGCTTAACACCAACTCGGCATTTGCCAGCGACCGCCGGGACGGCCGCCCGGTCGCCCGCCTGCTGCAGGGTGAGGCCTACTTCCAGATACCGGAGGGCGCACTGCTGCCGCTTGAAGTAGAGGCCGGGCCGTTGCGCGCACAGGTGCGCGATACCGACTTTGCCGTGCGCTACCTCGATGGCGAGGCCCAGCTGCGGGTGCAACGCGGTGATGTCGACCTGCAAGGGGCACGCGACCAGCGCATCCGCCTGAGTGCCGGCGACAGCATCAGCGTGGGCCCGCAGGGCTTCGGCCAGCGCCAACGCGCCGACATGCAAAAGGACCTGGCCTGGGTCGACGGCCGCCTGGTGTTCGAGAATTGCCCACTGAGCCAGGTGCTGGCTGAAGTGCGGCGCTACTATCCCGGCTGGATCATCAACCGCAATGCCCAGCTCGAAGACGTTTCAGTCACCGGCAATTACCGCCTCGACCAGCCGTTGGAAACCCTGCGCGCACTGGCCCATATCACCTCGGCACAGCTGCATGAGTACCCTGCGCTGGTGATTCTGAACTGACCCCGAAATTATTTTTACGCGATCGCCCTGCCCCGCCCGTCTCGTTATAGCCAATGCAACTGATTCTTGTTTGAAAACGAGAACAGCAATCATCTATAACAGCCCGCGCATCAGGGAGCGCTTTCGATGTCCACTGGTCCTACCCGCACGTCCACCCTTCCCCGCCGAACCGGGCAACTGTCCCTGTTGACCCTGGCCCTGCTCGCCAGCGGCGCTTGCAGCCTGCCAGCGCTGGCCGCCGAACCGGCCCGGGCCAGCAGCCCGCGCATGGGGGACTACCGCTTCAGCATCGGCCAGCAGCCGCTGGTGTCGGCGATCAACGCCTTCAGCCAGGTCACCGGCTGGCAAGTCGGCTTCAGCGCCGAGCTGGCCGACGGCGTGGCTTCGCCGGGTGTACAAGGCTCGCTGCCGCCAGATGCCGCCCTCAAGCGCCTGCTGCACGGTACCGGGCTGAGTTTTCGCAAGATCAGCAACGGCAACGTGGTGCTTGAGCGCCAGGCTGGCGGCAACGTAATCGCCCTGCAGCAGGTGACCGTCAGCGCAACCCGGAGTGCCCAGGACGTCAGCCTGGTGCCAAGCACCGTCAGTGTGCAGACCCGAGAGCAGCTGGACCGGCAGAACGTCAACAACATCCAGGACCTGGTGCGCTACGAGCCGGGCGTATCGGTGGCCGGCACCGGCCAGCGCAGCGGCCTGAACGGCTACAACATCCGTGGTATCGACGGCGAGCGGATCCTCACCCAGGTCGACGGTGTATCGATCCCGGACAGTTTCTTCTACGGCCCCTACGCCCAGACCCAACGCAACTACGTCGACCCGGAAATCGTCAAGCGCGTGGAAATCCTCCGCGGCCCGGCCTCGGTGCTGTACGGCAGCAATGCCATCGGCGGCGCTGTGAGCTACTTCACCCTCGACCCCGACGACATCATCAAGCCCGGCAAAGACGTGGGTGCGCGGCTGAAGACCGGCTACAGCTCGGCCGACGAAAGCTGGCTGACCTCCGCCACCGTTGCCGGCCGGGAGGGTGATTTCGATGGCCTGCTGCACCTGAGCCAGCGTAACGGCCACGAGACCGAAACCCACGGCAGCCACAGCGGTGCCGGCCTGTCGCGCACCGAAGCCAACCCGATGGACGTGCGCACCACCAACGTGCTGGCCAAGCTGGGCTGGAACTACGACGACGACGCGCGCCTGGGCTTCACCTACGAGCGCTACAAGGATGACCGCGACCAGAACATCCTCAGCGCGGTGGGCGGGCCGTTCATTCCGGGCTTTGGCGGCATGGGTTACTACAAGGCGCGCAGTGGCAACGACACCATCACCCGCGAGCGCTTTGGCATCAACCATGAGTTCGGCCTGGATTCGCTGGTCGCTGACCACGTCAAGTGGAGCCTCAACTACCAGATCGCCAAGACCGACCAGCACACCGAAGAAGTCTACGCACCGCCTGGCCGCCAGGTACTGCGCACGCGTGACACGACCTACAAGGACCGCCAGTGGGTCTTCGATGCCCAGCTGGACAAGGCATTCAGCATCGGCGCCACCGGCCACCTGCTGACCTATGGCACCACGATCAAGCACGAGAAAATCACCGGTACGCGCAGCGGCACGGGCACCTGCCTGGCCGTGGGCTCCGGTTGCTCCGCCGCAGGCGCCGAACGCCCGGCAGACGGCCAGGTTCTGGTCAGCGACTTCCCGGACCCGACCGTGAACACCTACAGCCTGTTCGTGCAGGATGAAATCCGCTGGAACAACTGGACCTTCATGCCCGGTGCGCGCTACGACTACACGCGCATGGAACCCAAGTTCACCGACGAATTCCTGCGTGGCCTGGAGTCCACCGGCACGGCACCCACCTCCCAGGACGACTCGGACAAGAAGTGGCACCGCGTCTCGCCCAAGTTCGGCCTGACCTACGCCTTCAACGACAACTACACCTGGTATGGTCAGTATGCCGAAGGCTTCCGTACTCCGACCGCCAAGGCCATGTACGGAAAGTTCGTGAACCTTGAGGAAGGTTACCGCGTAGAAGGCAACCCAGGCCTGGAACCGGAAAAGAGCAAGAGCTACGAAACGGGCCTGCGTGGCAACTTCGACGCAGGTAACTTCGATGTGGCGGTGTACTACAACAAGTACCGCGACTTCATCGACGAAGATGCGGTGCAAAGCGCCAATCTGGAACAGACCTTCCAGGCCAACAACATCAAGCACGCCACCATCAAGGGTGCCGAGGTCAAGGGCCGCCTGAACCTCGACCACTTCGGCGCGCCGCAAGGCCTGTATACCCAGGGCTCGATTGCCTACACCTATGGTCGTAACGATGACACTGGTGAGCCGCTGAACAGCGTCAACCCGCTGAAGGGCGTGTTCGGCCTTGGTTACGAGCAGCAGAACTACGGCGGCCTGCTGAGCTGGACGCTGGTCAAGCGCAAGACCCGTGTCGACGACTCCAGCTTCTACTCGCCAGACGGTTCGAGCTCGAAGTTCCGCACCCCGGGCTACGGCGTGCTGGACCTGACCGGCTACTACAAGGTCACCGACGACGTGACCATCAACGCCGGCCTGTACAACCTCACCGACAAGAAGTACTGGCAGTGGGATTCGGTACGCAGCTACGACGGCCAGGGTGAAGCGGCTGTGACCCAGCCAGCCAACATCGACCGCCTGACCATGCCGGGGCGCAACTTCGGTATCAATGTGGTTTGGGATATCTGAGGGCTTTAACTTTGAATCGCCTGTGAGATCGAGCGCCGCGCGGGCGGCGCTCGATTCCACAGACGCTGCCGCTCTCAAGCCAAAAACGCAGTTTTTTTACTGTCCCGCCGCCGCTGTTTCGTCTTGTATCTAGATGCCCCTCTTTCCAAGGACTGCCCCCATGACCGAACGCCCAGCCCTGCGCTCCCAGCGCCTGAACCAGATCACCCACGCCCCGCACGCCGAGCTGGATGGCCTGGTCAAATCCCACGCGCCCTTCGACAGCCGCGAAAGCTTCGCCCGCTTCGTCGTTGCCCAGTACCTGTTCCAGTCCGAGCTGCAAGCCCTGTACAACGATCCGCAGCTGAACGCCATAGTCCCCGACCTGGCCGAGCGCTGCCGTGCCGACCAGGCCCGCCTGGACCTCGCCGACCTCGACACCGAAGTGCCAGCCGCCGTGCCAGGCGCCGTGGGCAAGCCGAGCCTGGGCGAGGCAATGGGCTGGATCTTCGTCTCTGAAGGCTCCAAACTGGGCGCTGCGTTTCTGATCAAGCGTGCCGTGGCCCTGGAGCTGTCCGACACCTTCGGTGCCCGCCACCTGGGCGAGCCAGCCGGTGGCCGTGCCGAAGGCTGGAAGCAGTTCACCCGCATCCTCGATGGCCTTGAGCTGTCCGCTGAAGAGGAAGCCGCTGCCGAACGCGGTGCAGTTGCCGCCTTCGAGCGTTTCACCGAACTGCTCAAACATGCCTATGCTGCGGATGCCGCGCTGGTCTGATACGCCGTACCCGGCCACCCTACCGGTGGCCGAACCGCTTTTTGCAGTGAGACCATGACCCGACCTGCCCGCTCGAAGATCGCCCGCCTGTTGTATGGAATCCTGGCTTACGTGAGCCTCGGGGTGGGCTTGGTCGCGATCGTCATACCCGGTTTGCCGACCACCGAATTCATCCTGCTGGCCGCCTGGGCGGCGACCCGCAGCTCGCCGCGCCTGTCTGCCTGGCTGGAGAACCACCGGCTGTTCGGGCCGATTCTCTACAACTGGCGCAACGGCAAGGTGATCCAGCGCCGGGCCAAGGTAAGCGCTACCATCAGCATGCTGCTGTGCGCGGGCCTGATGCTGACGTTTCTGGAGCACCACTGGCCGGTGTTCGTGGCAATCGCCGGCATGACCCTGGGCAACCTGTGGATCTGGTCACGCCCGGAACACGCCTGCCCTGCCCCGTCACAAGCTCAACAACCCTGAATACAGGGCGTAGGCCGCCAGTGCAGCGCCCGCCAGCACGGCGGCGAAAATCAGCTTTTCCCATGTGGTGAACAATGCCTGGCCCTGCTCATGCTTGGCCCTGGCGAACAGGATCACGCCGGGGGCATACAGCAGCGCCGACAGCAGCAGGTACTTGAGCCCGCCGGCATACAACAGCCACACGGCATAAAGCAAGGCAACCAGCGCCACCAGCAAGTCCTTGCGGCGCAGCCCCGGTTGCCCGGCGTAGGTTTCTGCACGCACAGCCAGCAGCACGGCATACGCCGCCGACCACAGGTAAGGCACCAGGATCATCGACGAAGCCAGGTAGATGAGGCTGGTGTAGGTACCGGCCGAGAACAGCGTAATCAGCAGGAAGCCCTGGATCATGCAGTTGGTCAGCCACAGGGCGTTGGAGGGCACATGGTTGGCGTTTTCCTTGGCCAGAAAGCGCGGCATGGTCTTGTCCCGCGCCGTGGCGAACAGGATCTCGGCACACAGCAGCGCCCAGGACAGCAACGCACCCAGCAGCGAAACCGCCAGGCCGAGGCTGATCAGCAACGCCCCCCAAGGGCCGACGATATGCTCCAGGACCGAGGCCAGCGACGGGTTCTGCAAACCGGCCAGTTCAGGCTGGGTCATCACCCCCAGCGAAAGCACGTTGACCAGCACCAGCAGCGCCAGCACACCAAGAAAACCGATAACGGTAGCCTTGCCCACATCCGAACGACGCTCGGCGCGCCCGGAGTACACGCTGGCGCCCTCGATGCCGATGAACACGAACACGGTCACCAGCATCATGTTGCGCACCTGCTCCAGCACGCTGCCGAATTGCGGGTTGCTCAAGCCCCAGATGTCACGGGTGAAGATATCGGCACGAAAGGCGAACGCCGCAATCACCACGAACATCAGCAACGGCACCACTTTGGCCACGGTGGTCACCTGGTTGATGAACGCAGCTTCCTTGATGCCGCGCAGAACCAGAAAGTGGACTGACCACAGCAGCAACGAGGCACAGCCGATGGCGATCGGCGTGTTGCCTTCGCCGAAAACCGGAAAGTAAAAGCCCAGGGTGCTGAACAGCAGTACGAAATAGCCGACATTACCCAGCCAGGCGCTGATCCAGTAGCCCCAGGCTGACGAGAAGCCCATGTAGTCGCCGAACCCTGCCTTGGCGTAGGCGTACACCCCCGAGTCCAGTTCCGGCTTGCGGTTGGCCAGTGTCTGGAACACAAACGCCAGGGCCAGCATGCCGACGGCGGTGATGCACCAGCCGATCAGCACCGCCCCGACATCGGCACGCGCCGCCATGTTCTGTGGCAGCGAGAAGATCCCGCCACCGATCATCGAGCCGACCACCAGTGCGATCAGCGCGCCCAGGCGCAGCTTCTGTCCCGGTTCGCTCATGCATCCCCCATTTTTTTACGCGCTGTCATGCCTTTGAAACAGCCCTGCGGGTCATATAAATGTGGTTACTTATAAGGGAACCCGCCACTCAAGCTATAGCACTCATAACTGCTTTGTCTATGCACCCTTCCTTAAAAGCTAGCAGCTGGACAGCAACTAGAACAGTTCCCGATAAAACTCAAAATTATTGTGAAAAATTTGCGAAAGCGTCAAAAACGGCTAGCTTCAAGCATCGCAGGCTGAACAGAGCGTTTGCTCTAGAAAGACATGGAGGTGCCAGCGCGCAAGGCTTGCAGCTTTAGCTGTCGGCACTCTCCAGGAGCACCCGTGAAGGAATTGCCTCCTTCACGTCGCCTTAAACTGACACAAGTCAGCTTACGGCAACGGCGTCGGATTTATGCTGACGTCAACTTTCTCCTGGCAGGAGTTGTTAAATGTCTGATTCATCCGGAAAACTAAAGCTCGGCGCGTTAGTTGCACTTGTCGTCGGTTCGATGATTGGCGGCGGGATCTTCTCGCTGCCGCAAAACATGGCCGCCAGTGCAGGGGTTGGCGCCGTGCTGATCGGCTGGGGCATCACCGCGGTCGGCATGCTGACCCTGGCGTTCGTGTTCCAGACCCTGGCCAACCGCAAGCCTGACCTGGATGGCGGGGTGTATGCCTACGCCAAGGCCGGTTTCGGCGACTACATGGGCTTTTCCTCGGCCTGGGGCTACTGGATCAGTGCCTGGCTGGGTAACGTCGGCTACTTCGTGCTGCTGTTCAGCACCTTGGGTTACTTCTTCCCGATCTTCGGGGAAGGCAACACGCCGGCCGCCATCATTGGCGCATCGGTGCTGTTGTGGGCGGTGCACTTCCTGGTGCTGCGCGGCATCAAGGAAGCCGCATTCATCAACCTGGTCACCACCGTGGCCAAAGTGGTGCCGCTGGTGCTGTTCGCGCTGATCTGCCTGTTTGCCTTCAGGCTCGACATCTTCACCGCCGACATCTGGGCCCTGGGTACACCGGAGCTGGGCAGCGTGATGAACCAGGTGCGCAACATGATGCTGGTCACCGTGTGGGTGTTCATCGGCATCGAGGGCGCGAGCATCTTCTCGTCCCGGGCGGAAAAGCGCTCTGACGTGGGCAAGGCCACGGTCATCGGCTTTGTCACCGTGCTGCTGTTCCTGGTGCTGGTCAACGTACTGTCGCTGGGCATCATGACCCAACCGGAACTGGCCAAGCTGCAGAACCCGTCGATGGCAGCCGTACTGGAGCATGTGGTCGGCCACTGGGGCGCGGTGCTTATCAGCGTCGGCCTGATCATCTCGCTGTTGGGGGCCTTGCTTTCGTGGGTACTGCTGTGCGCCGAGATCATGTTCGCTGCCGCCAAAGACCACACCATGCCGGAGTTCCTGCGCCGCGAAAATGCCAACCAGGTACCGGCCAACGCCCTGTGGCTTACCAACGCCATGGTGCAGATCTTCCTGGTGATCACGCTGTTCTCCAACAGCACCTACCTGTCGCTGATCTACCTCGCCACCTCGATGATCCTGGTGCCCTACCTGTGGTCGGCAGCCTATGCGTTCCTGCTGGCACTGCGCAGCGAAACCTACGAGCAGGCCCTGGCCGAACGCAAGAAAGACCTGATCATCGGCGGCATCGCCCTGCTGTACGCCATCTGGCTGCTGTACGCCGGCGGCGTGAAATACCTGCTGCTCTCGGCCCTGCTCTACGCACCTGGGGCGATTTTGTTCGCCAAAGCCAAGCGTGAAGTTGGCCAACCTATCTTCACCAGCGTGGAAAAACTGATCTTCGCAGCCGTGGTCATTGGCGCCCTGGTGGCAGCTTATGGCCTGTACGACGGCTTCCTGACCCTTTGACCCACGTCTTCGTTCAATTGGAGGAATGAAACCATGTCCGCTGAAAAACAGAAGTACGGTGTCCACTCCGAAGCCGGCAAACTGCGCAAAGTGATGGTTTGCTCGCCGGGCCTGGCGCACAAGCGCCTGACGCCGAGCAACTGTGACGAGCTGCTGTTCGACGATGTGATCTGGGTCGACCAGGCCAAGCGTGACCATTTCGACTTCGTCACCAAAATGCGCGAGCGCGGCGTGGATGTGCTGGAAATGCACAACCTGCTGACCGACATCGTGCAGCAACCCGAAGCCCTCAAGTGGATCCTTGACCGCAAGATTACCTCTGACACCGTGGGTGTCGGCCTGACCAACGAGGTGCGTAGCTGGCTCGAAGGGCTGGAACCACGCCACCTGGCAGAGTTCCTGATTGGCGGCGTGGCGGGCCAGGACCTTCCAGTAAGCGAAGGCGCCGAAGTGATCAAGATGTACAACAAGTACCTGGGCCACTCCAGCTTCATTCTGCCGCCGCTGCCCAACACCCAGTTCACCCGCGACACCACCTGCTGGATCTACGGTGGCGTGACGCTCAACCCGATGTACTGGCCTGCGCGACGCCAGGAAACCCTGCTGACCACAGCCATTTACAAGTTCCACAAGGAATTCACCGGCGCCGACTTCCAGGTGTGGTACGGCGACCCGGACAAGGATCACGGTAACGCCACCCTCGAGGGCGGCGACGTGATGCCGGTCGGCAAGGGCATCGTGCTGATCGGCATGGGTGAGCGCACCTCGCGCCATGCCATCGGCCAACTGGCTCAGAACCTGTTCGAGAAAGGCGCGGCCGAGAAAGTCATCGTCGCTGGCCTGCCGAAGTCCCGCGCGGCGATGCACCTGGACACCGTGTTCAGCTTCTGCGACCGCGACCTGGTAACGGTGTTCCCGGAGGTGGTGAAAGAGATCAAGCCATTCATCATCACCCCAGACTCCAGCAAGCCCTATGGCATGAACATCGCGCCGCAGGATGCCTCGTTCCTCGAGGTGGTATCCGAACAGTTGCTGGGCAACAAAGACAAACTGCGCGTGGTCGAGACCGGCGGCAACAGCTTTGCCGCCGAGCGCGAACAATGGGATGACGGCAACAACGTGGTGGCCATCGAGCCGGGCGTGGTCATGGGCTATGACCGCAACACCTACACCAACACCCTGCTGCGCAAGGCCGGCATCGAGGTCATCACCATCAGCGCCGGCGAACTGGGCCGGGGTCGGGGCGGCGGCCACTGCATGACCTGCCCGATTGTGCGTGACCCGATCGACTACTAACGACCATTGCACCCGGCCGCGCCCACAAAGTGCCGGCCGGGACACTACCGAACTCAAGGAGAAGCAATCATGGCGTTCAACATTCACAACCGCAACCTGCTCAGCCTGGAACACCATACCAACCGTGAGCTGCGCTACCTGCTGGACCTGTCCCGCGACCTCAAGCGTGCCAAGTACACTGGCACCGAGCAGCAGCACCTGAAGGGCAACAACATCGCGCTGATCTTCGAAAAAACCTCCACCCGTACACGCTGCGCCTTCGAAGTGGCGGCTTACGACCAGGGCGCGAACGTTACCTACATCGACCCCAACTCTTCGCAGATCGGCCACAAAGAGAGCATGAAGGACACCGCCCGCGTGCTCGGGCGCATGTACGACGCCATCGAGTACCGCGGTTTCAAGCAGGAAATCGTCGAAGAGCTGGCCAAGTTTGCCGGCGTACCGGTGTTCAACGGCCTGACCGATGAGTACCACCCCACCCAGATGATCGCTGACGTGCTGACCATGCGCGAGAACAGCGACAAGCCGCTGCACGACATCAGCTACGCCTACCTGGGCGACGCCCGCAACAACATGGGCAACTCGCTGCTGCTGATTGGCGCCAAGCTCGGCATGGATGTGCGCATCGCTGCGCCCAAGGCACTGTGGCCGCATGACGACCTGGTCGAGCGCTGCAAGAAGTACGCTGAGGAAAGCGGCGCCCGCATCACCCTCACCGAAGACCCGAAAGCGGCGGTCAAGGGTGTGGACTTTGTTCATACCGACGTGTGGGTTTCGATGGGCGAGCCGATCGAAGCCTGGGGTGAGCGCATCAAGCAGCTCAAGCCTTACCAGGTGAATGCCGAGCTGATGAAGTCCACTGGCAACCCACGGACCAAGTTCATGCACTGCCTGCCAGCGTTCCATAACTCCGACACCAAGGTCGGCAAGCAGATCGCCGAACAGTACCCGGACCTGGCCAACGGCATCGAAGTGACTGACGACGTGTTCGAGTCGCCGGCCTGCATCGCCTTCGAGCAGGCGGAAAACCGCATGCACACCATCAAGGCGATCCTGGTTTCGACCCTGGCTGACCTCTGACAATCACTTCGCTCCTGTGGGAGCTGGCTTCCGGCGATGCCGGCAAGCCAGCTCCCACAAAGGATCGAGGCGCTCACCCCATCTGCGTAAAGGACATTCCCCATGCGTATCGTTGTTGCATTGGGCGGCAACGCCCTGCTGCGTCGCGGCGAGCCCATGACCGCTGACAACCAGCGCGCCAATATCCGCACCGCCACCGAACAGATCGCTAAGATTCACCCTGGCAACGAACTGGTCATCGCCCACGGCAACGGTCCGCAAGTCGGGCTGCTGTCGCTTCAGGCCCTGTCCTACAAGCCTGACGAGGCTTACCCACTGGACGTGCTGGGTGCAGAAACCGAAGGCATGATCGGCTACATGATCGAACAGGAACTGGGCAACCTGCTGGCTTTCGAGGTGCCGTTCGCCACCCTGCTCACCCAGGTGGAAGTGGACGCCAACGACCCCGCCTTCAAGGACCCGACCAAGTTCATCGGCCCGGTCTACAGCAAGGAAGAGGCCGAGCGCCTGGCCAAAGAGAAAGGCTGGGTGGTCAAGGCCGATGGCGACAAGTACCGTCGTGTGGTGGCCAGCCCGAAACCCAAGCGCATCTTCGAAATCCGCCCGATCAAGTGGCTGCTGGAAAAGAACAGCATCGTGATTTGCGCAGGCGGTGGCGGCATCCCCACCATGTACGATGAAAACCGCAAGCTCAAAGGTATCGAAGCGGTCATCGACAAGGACCTGTGCTCGGCACTGCTGGCAGAGCAATTGGAAGCCGACCTTCTGATCATCGCCACTGACGTCGATGCAGCCTACATTGACTGGGGCAAGCCGACGCAAAAAGCCATTGCCCAGGCCCACCCGGACGAACTCGAACGCCTCGGCTTCGCCGCCGGTTCCATGGGGCCGAAAGTGCAAGCTGCCAGTGACTTTGCCCGCAACACCGGCAAGGTGGCGGTGATCAGTTCGCTGGAAAACATTGAAGACATTGTCAAAGGTACTGCCGGCACACGGGTTTCCACCGAGAAGCCTGGGATCAGCTACCGTTGAATGCAGTTGGCGGGTGCCTGGCGCCCGCCGTTTTCGACCTCCGGGAGGATTCGCCATGGCTCAGTTTCAACCCGGTCACGTGCATATCGAGCGCACTGCGCTGAACAGCACCGACCACAGTTACGACCTCAACATCGAGTACGAAGCGACGCAAGATCCCAAGGAAGGCCGCGGCATACAGTTCCATATGCATGGCAGCATCGAAGGCAAGACGATTGATGAAAAGTTCTTTCTGCCCAAGGACCAGGTGCTGCCCAGTTTCTTGATGGTGATGAGCCGCAAGGCCCAGGCCCACCTCGCCCCGCCCAAGAAATTCGAAACCCTTAGCTCACCGCACAAGATCTACGACGCGATGTTCGAAGATATCCGCGCCAAACTGGATGTGAAGTCGGGCGACTCGATCAAGCCTGAACATCTGGAGTGATTTCAGAATTTTGGGGCTGCTTTGCAGCCCATTCGCGGCACAAGGCCGCTCCTACAGGAGAATGCATAAACTTTGTGGGAGCGGCCTTGTGTCGCGATGGGGCTGCAAAGCGGCCCCGGCAATGTTAAGGCATACTACCGCCCTCCCCGGCCACCACCTTTCGCCTCCTCATGCGCATCCACGTCAGCTTCATCGACCGCGTCGGCATCACCCAGGAAGTCCTCGCCCTGCTCGGTGCCCGCCACCTCAACCTGGACGCCGTGGAGATGGTCCCGCCGAACGTCTACATCGACGCCCCCACCCTCAGCCCCGCCGTGCTCGAAGAACTGCATGATGCACTGTTCGAGGTGCAGGGCGTGCAATCGGTGGACGTGGTCGACATCCTCCCAGGCCAGCGTCGTCACCTGCAGCTCGATGCCCTGCTGGCAGCGATGAGCGACCCGGTGCTGGCAGTGGACAGCGCAGGCCTGGTGCTGCTGGCCAACCCGGCGCTGATCGCCCTGTGCGGCCGCGAATCCGCCGGGCGCTCGGTGGGTGAACTGTTCGGCGACCCCGCGCTGCTGCAAGCGCTGCTGGACAACAACTTCCACCTGCCCATGCGCGAGATGCAGCTCAACGGCCAGAGCCTGCTGCTGGACGCCATGCCGATCACCAACGCCGGTGGCCTGCTGACGCTGTACCCCCCGACGCGCATGGGCGAACGCCTGTCGGCCCTGCACCACGACCACGCCGAAGGCTTCGATGCCCTGCTCGGCGAGTCGCCCGCCATCCGCACCCTCAAGGCCCGGGCCCTGCGCGTGGCGGCGCTCGATGCACCGCTGCTGGTGCATGGCGAAACCGGCACCGGTAAAGAGCTGGTGGCCCGCGCCTGCCATGCCATCAGCAGCCGCCATGCGGCACCATTCCTGGCGCTGAACTGTGCCGCACTGCCCGAAAGCCTGGCCGAGAGCGAGTTGTTCGGTTACGCCCCTGGCGCCTTCACCGGCGCGCAACGCGGTGGCAAGCCTGGGCTGATGGAGCTGGCCAACCAGGGCACGGTGTTCCTTGATGAAATTGGCGAAATGTCACCGTATTTGCAGGCCAAGCTGCTGCGTTTTCTAAGCGATGGCAGCTTCCGTCGGGTGGGCGGCGACCGCGAAGTGAAGGTGGATGTGCGCATCATCAGCGCCACCCACCGCGACCTGGAGCGCATGGTCGCCGAAGGCAGCTTCCGCGAAGACCTGTTCTACCGCCTCAACGTGCTCAACCTGCAGGTACCGCCCTTGCGCGACAGGGGCCAGGACATCCTGATGCTGGCGCACTTCTTCATGCAGCAAGCCTGCACACAGATCCAGCGCCCAGCCTGCCGGCTGACCCCCGCCACCCACTCTGCACTGCTGGCCAACCCTTGGCCGGGCAACGTGCGCCAGCTACAGAACGTGATTTTCCGCGCTGCAGCCATCTGCGAGGGCAACCTGGTGGATATCGGCGACCTGGACATTGCTGGCACCTCGGTGGCCCGCGGGCAGGACGGCGAAGTGGCCAGCCTGGAACAGGCCGTGGGTGATTTCGAGCGGGAACTGTTACAGCGCCTGTATGCCAGTTACCCGTCGACGCGGCAGCTGGCCGGGCGCTTGCAAACTTCGCACACCGCTATTGCCCAGCGGCTGCGTAAATATGGAATACCCGGGAAACTTTGATGCGTGTCGTCAAAACCGACAGCTCATTCAGACTTTTCCTAGCCGTGTAGCCGCAATTGACTGGAGTGCTCGCCGTAGAATGGTGACATCGTAATTTCGCATGTCACCTTGAACGAAGAGTACCTTGATGTTTGAACTCGATTTTTACGGGACACTTGTAGCCGCCTCTTTAGTACTGCTACTGGGGCGCGGGCTGGTCGCGCGCATTGGTTTCCTGCGCGTTTACAATATCCCGGAACCTGTTGCAGGCGGATTGGTCGTTGCCTTGGCACTTTTGGCATTACGCAGCTTCGATATACAGGTCCAGTTTGATACCTCATTGCAAACCCCGTTGATGCTGGCGTTCTTCGCCACCATCGGTTTGAGTGCAGACTTCGCCAGCCTGAAGAAAGGCGGGCGTGTGGTCGCCGTGTTCCTGCTGGTGGTGACTGGCTTGCTCCTGGTGCAGAACGCCATGGGCATCGGCCTGGCAACGGCCTTGGGGCTCGACCCGTTGATGGGCCTGCTGGCCGGTTCGATCAGTCTCTCCGGTGGCCACGGCACAGGCGCCGCCTGGGGCGCGACGTTCACTGAAAAATTTGGCCTGCCTTCGGCCTCCGAACTGGCGATGGCCTCTGCCACTTTCGGCCTGGTATTGGGCGGCCTTATTGGCGGCCCGGTTGCCAGGCTGCTGATCAAGCGGGTAAAGACGCACGGCAGCGAAGAAGAAGCCCCCCAACTGCCAAAAGGCTTTGAGCAGCCGAATAAAGAGCGCCTGATTACATCATCTTCATTCATCGAAACCTTGGCCCTGATTGCCGTCAGCTTGCTGGCGGGCACCCTCCTTCACGGTTTATTGAAAAGCACTGCATTTGAATTACCGACCTTCGTGTGCGTATTGTTCGTCGGCGTGCTGTTGCGCAACGTTCTTTCCGCATTCGGCTTCTACCGTGTATTCGAGCGGGAAGTTTCGGTCTTGGGCAATGTCAGTTTGTCCCTGTTCCTGGCCATTGCCTTGATGTCGCTGAAGTTGTGGGACCTGGCCGCACTGGCCTTACCCTTCTTTATATTGCTGGCCGCGCAAACACTGGTCATGGCACTGTTCGCGATCTTCGTGACGTTCCGGGTGATGGGCCGCAACTACGATGCGGCAGTACTGGCTGCCGGGCACTGCGGCTTCGGCCTGGGGGCAACGCCGACGGCCATCGCCAACATGCAGGCGGTGACCCAGCGCTACGGCGCCTCGCACATTGCTTTCCTGGTAGTGCCGATGGTGGGCGCGTTCTTCATCGACATCATCAATGTGATCGTGATCAAGTTGTACCTGGCATTGCCCTTCCTTACTGGAGGTTGAATCCCGACAACCCCACCTGTATCGATTTCAATACATCGGATTGAAATCGATACACACGCATTCGAATGCGCCTGCACAAGGGTTTGATCCCAAAACCCATTCCTCCTCCTCGCTAACTGTAGCGTTTTCATTCCACAAAAATGACAAATGGATTGAATTAACTAGATAAGTTGTTGATTTAAAAGGATTTATTATGATTGGCCGCATTATTGCTTAGGGAATCCCAACCCAAGAGCGCGGAGCCACCGCGCCCAACGCCCTGCTTCCCGAGGATTCCCCATGAGCGAGTTGCGTTTCACTGAAGATCACGAATGGCTGCGCGTCGAAGCCGATGGCAGCGTCACCGTGGGCATCACTGCCTACGCCCAGAACGCCCTTGGCGATGTGGTTTTCGTGCAACTGCCCGAGTTGCAGCAGTATGAGAAAGGTAGCGAAGCGTCCACCGTCGAGTCGGTCAAGGCCGCCAGCGGCGTGTACATGCCGCTGACCGGCGAAGTGGTCGAGGTCAACGGCCAGCTCGAAAGCAGCCCTGAACTGGTCAACGAAGACCCGATGGGGGAAGGCTGGTTCTTCCGCTTCAACCCGGCCGACATGAGCGAAGTCACCGCCCTGCTCGACCAGGACGCGTACGACCGCCTGATCAAAGCCAACGACGACGCCTGAGGAACCCCGCCATGACCATCAACCTCAGCACAGCCAACGAATTCATCGCCCGCCACATCGGCCCTCGCGCCGCTGACGAGCAGGCCATGCTCGCCGCCCTGGGCTTCGACTCGCTGGACGCCATGACGGCCGCAGTCATCCCAGACAGCATCAAGGGCACCAGCGTATTGGGCTCGCACGACGGCCAGAGCGAAGCCGACGCGCTCGCCGCGCTCAAGGCCATCGCCGGCAAGAACCAGCTGTTCAAAAGCTACATCGGCCAGGGCTACTACAACACCCACACCCCGGCGCCGATCCTGCGCAACCTGCTGGAAAACCCGGCCTGGTACACCGCCTACACACCGTACCAGCCAGAAATTTCCCAAGGCCGCCTGGAAGCGCTGCTGAACTTCCAGACCCTGATCAGCGACCTGACCGGCCTGCCGATCGCCAACGCCTCCCTGCTCGACGAAGCCACTGCTGCGGCCGAGGCCATGACCTTCTGCAAGCGCCTGTCGAAGAACAAGGCCAGCCACGCCTTCTTCGCCTCCGTGCACTGCCACCCGCAAACCCTCGACGTGCTGCGCACCCGTGCCGAGCCGCTGGGTATCGAGGTGGTGGTCGGCGACGAGCGTGAGCTGGGCGATGTCAGTGCCTTCTTCGGCGCCCTGCTGCAATACCCCGCCAGCAACGGTGAAGTGTTTGACTACCGTGAAGTGGTACAGCGCTTCCACGCCGCCAACGCGCTGGTCGCCGTCGCGGCCGACCTGCTGGCCCTGACCCTGCTGACCCCACCGGGCGAGTTTGATGCCGACGTGGCCATCGGCAGCGCCCAGCGTTTTGGCGTACCACTGGGCTTCGGTGGCCCGCACGCGGCTTACTTCGCCACCCGGGACGCGTTCAAGCGCGACATGCCGGGCCGCCTGGTCGGCGTATCGATCGACCGCTTCGGCAAGACCGCCCTGCGCCTGGCCATGCAGACCCGCGAGCAGCACATCCGCCGCGAAAAGGCCACCAGCAACATCTGCACCGCCCAGGTGCTGCTGGCCAACATCGCCAGCATGTTCGCCGTTTACCACGGCCCGGCCGGCCTCAAGCGCATTGCCGAACGCACCCATGCACTGACCGCGATCCTGGCCGCCGGCCTGAAGACGCTGGGCGTACAGGTAGTGGGCGCCAGCGCCTTCGACACCCTGACCCTGGCTACTGGCACTGCCACCGCAACCCTGCATGACAAGGCACGCGCCCAGGGCATCAACCTGCGCCAGATCGATGCCGCCCACGTGGGCCTGTCGCTGGACGAAACCAGCAGCCAGGCTGACGTTGAATCCCTGTGGCAGCTGTTCGGTGACGACAAGGCCCAGCCTGACTTCGCCGCCCTGGCCGCCAGCACCGGTTCGCTCCTGCCTGCCGCCCTGCTGCGCCAGTCGGCCATCCTCGAACACCCGGTGTTCAACCGTTACCACAGCGAAACCGAGCTGATGCGCTACCTGCGCCGCCTGGCCGACAAGGACCTGGCACTGGACCGCAGCATGATCCCGCTGGGCTCGTGCACCATGAAGCTGAACGCGGCCAGTGAAATGATCCCGGTTACCTGGGCCGAGTTCGGCAACCTGCACCCGTTCGCCCCGGCCGCGCAGAGCCAGGGCTACCTGCAGATGACCACCGAGCTGGAAGCCATGCTGTGCGCCGCCACCGGCTATGATGCCGTGTCGCTGCAGCCCAACGCCGGCTCCCAAGGCGAGTACGCAGGCCTGCTGGCCATCCGCGCCTACCACCGCAGCCGTGGCGAAAGCCACCGCGACATCTGCCTGATCCCGTCGTCGGCCCACGGCACCAACCCGGCCACCGCACACATGGCTGGCATGCGCGTAGTCGTCACCGCCTGTGACGCCCGCGGCAACGTCGATGTCGAGGACCTGCGCGCCAAGGCCATCGAGCACCGCGAACGCCTGGCCGCGATCATGATCACCTACCCGTCGACCCACGGTGTGTTCGAGGAAGCGATCGGCGAAATCTGCGCGATCATCCACGACAACGGTGGCCAGGTGTACATCGACGGCGCCAACATGAACGCCATGGTCGGCCTGTGCGCGCCGGGCAAGTTCGGCGGCGACGTATCGCACCTGAACCTGCACAAGACCTTCTGCATCCCGCACGGTGGCGGCGGCCCGGGCGTTGGCCCGATTGGCGTCAAGTCGCACCTGGCGCCGTTCCTGCCAGGCCATGCGCAGCTGGAAAACACCGAAGGGGCGGTGTGCGCCGCACCGTTCGGCAGCGCCAGCATCCTGCCGATCACCTGGATGTACATCCGCATGATGGGCGGTGCCGGCCTCAAGCGTGCTTCGCAGATGGCGATCCTCAACGCCAACTACATCGCCCGCCGCCTGGAAGAGCACTATCCTGTTCTGTATACCGGTGGCAATGGCCTGGTGGCCCACGAGTGCATCCTCGACCTGCGCCCACTGAAAGACACCAGCGGCATTAGCGTCGACGACGTGGCCAAGCGCCTGATCGACTTCGGTTTCCACGCCCCGACCATGTCCTTCCCGGTGGCCGGCACGCTGATGATCGAACCGACCGAAAGCGAGGCCAAGGAAGAACTGGACCGCTTCTGCGACGCGATGATCCAGATCCGCGAAGAAATCCGTGCGGTCGAAAGCGGTAGCCTGGACAAGGACGACAACCCGCTCAAGAACGCCCCGCACACGGCGGCCGAGCTGGTTGGCGAGTGGGCCCACGGCTACAGCCGCGAGCAGGCGGTCTACCCGCTGCCAAGCCTGGTGGAAAGCAAGTACTGGCCGCCGGTCGGCCGGGTCGACAACGTGTTCGGCGACCGCAACCTGGTGTGCGCCTGCCCGTCGATCGAGAGCTATCAGGACGCCTGATTGCGCTCAGGCCCGCTACCTGACTTGAGGTGTGGACCTCTGTGGGAGCGGGCGCGCCCGCGAATGCGATGATGCCTTCACCGACGCATTCGCGGGCACGCCCGCTCCCACAGGGTTCACCGTCCGCCTAATTTTCCTGGCTGGAGGAACCACCATGTCACTGAGCGTCTTCGACCTGTTCAAGATCGGCATCGGCCCCTCCAGCTCCCATACGGTCGGCCCGATGCGTGCTGCCGCACGTTTTGCCGAAGGCCTGCGCCGCGACGGACTGCTGCCCAGCACGGTTAGCGTCAAGGCCGAGCTGTATGGCTCCCTGGGCGCCACCGGCAAGGGCCACGGCAGTGACAAGGCCGTACTGCTAGGCCTTGAAGGTGAACACCCCGACACCGTCGACACCGGCTCCATCCCAGGCCGCCTGCAAGCCATCCGCGACAGCGGCCACATCAACCTGCTGGGCGAACAGCGCATTGCGTTCATCGAAAAGCAGCACCTGGCAATGATCCGCAAGCCGCTGGACTACCACCCCAACGGCATGATCTTCCGCGCCTTCGACGACGCCGGCCTGCAAATCCGCAGCCGCGAATACTACTCGGTGGGCGGTGGTTTCGTGGTCGACGAGGATGCCGCCGGTCACGACCGTATCGTCGAGGACAGCACAGTGCTGCCCTACCCGTTCAAGACCGCCAAGGAACTGCTTGGCCACTGCACCACGCAAAACCTGTCGGTAAGCCAGGTGATGCTGGCCAACGAGGCCGCCTGGCGCCCGGAGGCGGAGACCCGCGCCGGGCTGCTGCGTATCTGGCAGGTGATGCAGGATTGCGTCGAAGCCGGCTGCCAGCATGAAGGCATCCTGCCGGGCGGGCTCAAGGTCAAGCGGCGGGCGCCAGCCCTGTATCGCCAGCTGAGCCGCCACCCGGAAGCCAGCCTGCGCGATGCGTTGTCGGTGCTCGACTGGGTCAACCTCTACGCCTTGGCAGTGAACGAGGAAAACGCCAATGGCGGGCGTGTGGTTACCGCACCCACCAACGGCGCGGCGGGCATCGTCCCGGCGGTGATGCACTACTACATGCGCTTCGTGCCGGGCGCCAGCGACGACGGGGTGGTGCGTTTTCTGCTCACCGCCGCGGCGATCGGCATCCTGTACAAAGAGAACGCCTCCATCTCCGGCGCCGAAGTGGGCTGCCAGGGTGAAGTCGGCGTGGCCTGTTCCATGGCCGCCGGCGCGCTGTGCGAAGTGATGGGCGGCAGCGTGCAGCAGGTGGAAAACGCTGCCGAAATCGGCATGGAACACAACCTGGGCCTGACCTGCGACCCGATCGGCGGGCTGGTCCAGGTGCCCTGCATCGAGCGCAACGCCATGGGCTCGGTGAAGGCGATCAACGCGGTGCGCATGGCCTTGCGCGGCGACGGGCAGCACTTCGTGTCGCTCGACAAGGTCATCCGCACCATGCGCCAGACCGGCGCCGACATGAAAAGCAAATACAAGGAGACCGCCCGCGGCGGTCTTGCCGTCAACATCATCGAATGTTGACCCAACAATAAAACCAAGGAGTCACCGATGTCCGAAACACTGCTCAAGACCCCACTGCACGCCCTGCACCAGGAACTGGGTGCGCGCATGGTGCCGTTTGCCGGCTACGACATGCCGGTGCAGTACCCGCTGGGCGTGCTCAAGGAACACCTGCACACTCGCGAGCAGGCCGGCCTGTTCGATGTCTCGCACATGGGCCAGATCATCCTGCGCGGTGCCGATGCCGCCAAGGCCCTGGAAAGCCTGGTACCGGTGGATATCATCGACCTGCCGGTGGGCATGCAGCGCTATGCCATGTTCACCAATGAACAAGGCGGCATCCTTGACGACCTGATGGTTGCCAACCTGGGCGACGACACCCTGTTCCTGGTGGTCAACGCCGCCTGCAAGGACCAGGACCTGGCTCACCTGCAAACGCACATCGGTAGCCGTTGCGAGGTGCAGCCGCTGTTCGAACAACGTGCCCTGCTTGCCCTGCAAGGGCCGGCAGCGGTCAAGGTACTGGAGCGCCTGGCCCCGGAAGTGGGCGGCATGACCTTCATGCAGTTCCGGCCGGTAAAACTGCTGGGTGAAGACTGCTTCGTCAGCCGCTCAGGCTACACCGGCGAAGACGGCTACGAGATTTCGGTACCGGTCCAGGCCGCCGAAGCCTTGGCCCGCCGCCTGCTGGCCGAGCCCGAAGTACAGCCTATCGGCCTGGGCGCACGCGACTCGCTGCGCCTGGAAGCCGGCCTGTGCCTGTATGGCCATGACATGAATACCGAGACCACCCCGATCGAAGCCAGCCTGCTGTGGGCGATTTCCAAGGTGCGCCGTGCCGAAGGTGCACGTGCGGCCGGCTTCCCCGGCGCCGAAGCGATCTTTGCCCACCAGCGCGACGGTGTGGCGCGCAAACGTGTCGGCCTGTTGCCGCAGGAGCGCACGCCAGTACGTGAAGGCGCGGATATTGTCGATGCGAACGATAAGCCGGTAGGTAAAGTGTGCAGCGGCGGCTTTGGCCCGACACTCGGCGCACCTGTTGCAATGGGTTATATCGATAGTGAACATGCTGCACTCGACACCGCATTGTTTGCCGTGGTGCGCGGCAAGAAGGTTGCCTTGAAAGTCAGCAAAATGCCTTTCGTGGCGCAACGTTACTACCGTGGTTGAAACGGCTTTGTGAAGATTATGGCCAGGTTCGACATATTCGTTTTCGAACCTGCCCAATAACTTTTGAACATGGCGCCAGGCCAGGCGCCATGCCGTTTCCGACAAATTGGTCGGTTATCGGCAAGCGGCCGATTTTCCATTCGACCAAGGGCTTGTTTTTCGCTCGGGAGTTGTCGTAGAGTCAGTGCACTGTGTTTGCATGGGTCGCAACAGTTCGTGACCTGGGCCAGTAGCCGCAATCTGCTACAACCCGTTCGACGTCTCTTACTTTCCTGCAACCCAGCCCAGTAATCTTTTGCTTACAAACAATGCAGAAGAAACTGTCATCAAAATTTAAGTTTCATAGGAAATAAGACAATGGCTGAGCGTCAGAACGGTACCGTCAAGTGGTTCAATGACGAAAAAGGTTACGGTTTCATCACCCCAGAAAGCGGTCCGGATCTGTTCGTGCACTTCCGCGCCATCCAGGGCAACGGCTTCAAGAGCCTGAAAGAAGGCCAGAAAGTGACCTTCGTTGCTGTGCAAGGCCAAAAAGGCATGCAGGCTGACGAAGTCCAGGCTGAAGCCTGATACTTCTAAAAAAGAGCCCCTGCGTTGACGCGCAGGGGCTTTTTTTTGCTTGCGATTCCATAGAATGAGCTTTTTCCCCTGGAGTTGCCGAGCGATGCCCAAGCCCCACCTTATCCCTCAGGGCGATTTCCCCGCTGCTGGCCTGGGCCGACGACTGGCCGCAATGTTCTATGACTTCCTGCTATGTACTGCGCTGCTCATCGTGACAGCCGGTGCCTACAAGCTGATCCAGATGGCGATCATCGGCGAAGCGCGCATGCGAGAGCTGACCGAAGCCGGCGCACTGGATGGCGACCCGCTATTGTCGACGGTACTGCTGTTCGCCTTGTTCGGCTTCTTTGCCAAGTTCTGGACCCATGGCGGGCAGACGCTGGGTATGCAGGTGTGGGGCGTGCGCGTGCAGAATGCCGATGGTTCTGCCATCAGCCTGTGGCAGGCGTTGTTGCGCTTCGTGGTATCGATTGCCTCATGGCTGTGTCTGGGGCTGGGTTTTTTCTGGGTGTTGATCGACAAGCGAAAGCGTGGCTGGCATGACATCTATTCGGAAAGCCAGCTGGTGCGGGTGCCGAAGCAGAAGAAATGATCCGAGCGTTGTGTTGCCTGTTCAGGCCTCTTCGCGGGTTTACCCGCGAAGAGGCCTGAACAGGCAACACCCATGAAAAAGCCGACACTGAGGTCGGCTTTTTTGTACAACTCAGGCCACTATCCTGCCCGACGCAACAGCCAGACACCGGCCAAGGCGCAGATCCCCGCCGGGATCACCACCGCCAGCAGCGGCGGGAAGCCGAACACCTGGCTCGAAGGCCCCAACAGGTCCTGGGCGATGCGGAACACGAAACCCACCAGCACACCGGTGAACACGCGCTGGCCGAGGGTTACCGAGCGCAGCGGGCCGAAGATGAAGGAAATCGCCATCAGCACCAGCGCCGCGGTGACCATCGGCTGCAGCACCTTGGTCCAGAACGCCAACCAGTAACGGGCATTGTTCAGGCCCTGGTCGGACAAGTAGTGGATGTAATCCCACAACCCGGTAATGGACAGCGACTCCGGCGCCAGGATTACCGTATTGAGCAGTTCTGGCGTGAGCGAGACATCCCAGCGCTCCTGCGGTGCGCTGACGACTTCAGTGTGGTCGCCACGGAAGTAGGTGGTACGCACGTCGGCGAGCAACCAGTGGTCGCTCTGGTACTGCGCGCGGCGGGCGAAGCTCGAAGTAACGATCTTGCGCTCGCTGTCGAAGCGGTAACGGGTCACACCCAGCAACAGGCCGTTGGGCTGCACGGCGTTGATGTGCACGTATTCTTCACCCTGTCGGTGCCACATGCCGCGCTTGGAGCTTTGCGCCTCACCACCGCCCTGGGCCAGGGAACGGTCGGCCTGGGCCTTGTTCTCGGTCACCGGCGCCACGTATTCGCCAATCAGCAGGCCGACCAGCATCAGCACCAGCATCGGCTTCATCACCGCCCAGACGATGCGGCCGATGGACACCCCGGCCGCACGCATGATGGTCAGTTCGCTGCTGCTGGCCAGGCTGCCCAGGCCGATCAGGCAGCCGATCAGGGCGGCCATCGGCAGCATGTCGTACAGCCGCCGAGGTGCGGTGAGCATGACGAAGTTGCCAGCCTCCATCACCGTGTAGGTGTCACTCAGGTCGCTCATCTCGTCGATGAAGGCGAACAGCGAGGCCAGGCCGAGGATGATGCCCAGCACAGCCAGGATGGCCAGCAGTACGCTCTGGCCGATGTAGCGGTCCAGCTTACCCATGGGCCACCTCCGCACGACGGGCGGCGCGCTTGAGGCGCATCGGTTCCCAGTACAACAGGCCGAGGCCGATCAGCAGGAACAGGCCGTGGACCCACCACATGCCCAGGCCAATCGGCAATTTGCCCTTCTCGAGGGCGCCGCGTACGGAAATCAGCATTGTCAGGTAGGCCATGTACAAGAGAATTGCCGGCAGCAGCTTGAGGAAGCGGCCCTGGCGGGGGTTGACCCGGGACAGCGGTACCGCCAGCAGGGTCACGACGAATACCAGGATCGGCAGCGACAGCCGCCATTGCAGCTCGGCACGCTCTCGCAGGCCCTTCTTGCCGATCAGCTCGGAAGTGGGGATGGCCTCGCGCTCGGTGACTTCCTCGGCGACTTCCGGTTTGGGCAGCAGCACACCATAAGTGTCGTACTTGATCGCGCGGTAATCGGCCTGGCCCGGGTTACCGTCATAGCGATAGCCGTTTTCCAGCACCAGGTAGCGGTTGCCGTCGGCCTGGATCTCCTGGTGACCTTTTTCAGCGACCAGTACCGATGGGGCGCGGTCCTTGGTCTTGTCCTGGTTGAAGCGCTTCTCGGAGATGAACACCCCGGCCAGGTTGACGCGGTCGTCCGACAGCTGCTCGGTGTAGGTCACCCGCGAACCGTCACGCAAGGTCTGGAAGCGGCCCGGCACCAAGGTGTCGAACTCGGTCAGCGTGTCCTGCTGGGCAATGATCTGCTGCACCTGGGCAACGCCCAACGGCGCAAGGCTCAGGCTCAGCCAGGCCACCAGCAGGGCGACCAGCGCCGCCGGTACCATGGTCAGCCCCAACAGGCGCTGCTGGCTCATACCGGTTGCGGACAGCACGGTCATCTCGCTTTCCAGGTACAGCCGCCCGTACGCCAGGAGAATGCCGAGGAACAGCCCCAGAGGCAGGATCAGTTGCAGGAAACCCGGCAGCCGGAAGCCCATGATCAGGAACAGCACGCCCGGGTCGAGCACGCCCTGGGCCGCCTGGGCCAGATACTTGATGAAGCGCCCGCTCATGATGATCACCAGCAGCACAGCGCTGACGGCGCTCAAGGTCACCAGGACCTCGCGGGACAGATAACGAAAGACGATCAAACCAGACACTCCTGGGTTGTCAGGGCGGACTGCCATGCAATGGCGCCAAACAATGACTTAGTACAGCCAAGACCAATGCCGGTTCGCCAAAGGCGAACCTCCATGTAAAGTGCGCGCATTATCCTGTGATTGACCGCGCCTGTCACTTGGCCGCGCATGAAGGCGCATAACGGGGTTGTCAGCACGCTTGCCGCAGGCTCAAACTGGCAGCTTTTCCGCTGGCGCGCGACTCCGCCGCCAGGCCCGTCCAGAGCGCTGGAATACACAGCGCCATTCGTATCGATCATTCGGGGACCCTGACATGGAACTGGTTGTAAAAAGCGTAGCTGCTGCATCCGTAAAAACCGCCACCCTGGTCATTCCGGTAGGTGAAAACCGCAAGCTCGGCACTGTTGCCAAGGCTGTCGACCTGGCCAGCGAAGGTGCCATCAGCGCTGTGCTCAAGCGCGGCGACCTGGCTGGCAAGCCAGGCCAGACCCTGCTGCTGCAGAACCTGCAGGGCCTGAAAGCCGAGCGCGTGCTGCTGGTAGGCAGCGGCAAGGACGAAGCCCTGGGCGACCGCGCCTGGCGCAAACTGGTCGCCAGCGTGGCCGGCGTGCTCAAGGGCCTGAATGGCGCCGATGCAGTGCTGGCCCTGGACGATGTCGCGGTCAACAACCGCGATGCACACTACGGCAAATACCGCCTGCTGGCCGAAACCCTGCTCGACGGCGAGTACGTGTTCGACCGCTTCAAGAGCCAGAAGGTCGAGCCACGCGCCCTGAAAAAAGTCACCCTGCTGGCCGACAAGGCCGGCCAGGCCGAGGTCGAGCGCGCCGTCAAGCACGCCAGCGCCATTGCCACCGGCATGGCCTTCACCCGCGACCTGGGCAACCTGCCGCCTAACCTGTGCCACCCAAGCTTCCTCGCCGAACAGGCCAAGGAGCTGGGCAAGGCGCACAAGGCGCTGAAGGTCGAGGTGCTGGACGAGAAGAAGATCAAGGACCTGGGCATGGGCGCGTTCTACGCCGTGGGCCAGGGCAGCGACCAGCCACCCCGCCTGATCGTGCTCAACTACCAGGGCGGCAAGAAGGCAGACAAGCCGTTCGTGCTGGTGGGCAAGGGCATCACCTTCGATACCGGCGGCATCAGCCTCAAGCCAGGCGCCGGCATGGACGAAATGAAGTACGACATGTGCGGTGCTGCCAGCGTGTTCGGCACCCTGCGTGCGGTGCTCGAACTGCAACTGCCGGTCAACCTGGTGTGCCTGCTGGCCTGTGCCGAGAACATGCCAAGCGGCGGCGCCACCCGCCCGGGTGACATCGTCACCACCATGAGCGGCCAGACCGTCGAAATCCTCAACACCGACGCCGAAGGCCGCCTGGTGCTGTGCGACACCCTGACCTACGCCGAGCGTTTCAAGCCGCAGGCGGTGATCGACATCGCCACCCTGACCGGCGCCTGCATCGTCGCCCTGGGCAGCCACACCACCGGCCTGATGGGCAACAACGACGACCTGGTGGGCCAGTTGCTCGACGCTGGCAAGCGCGCCGACGACCGTGCCTGGCAGTTGCCGCTGTTCGATGAATACCAGGAGCAGCTGGACAGCCCGTTCGCCGACATGGGCAACATCGGCGGGCCGAAGGCCGGCACCATCACCGCAGGCTGCTTCCTGTCACGCTTCGCCAAGGCCTACAACTGGGCGCACATGGACATCGCCGGTACCGCATGGATCAGTGGTGGCAAGGACAAAGGCGCCACAGGCCGCCCAGTGCCCCTGCTGACCCAGTACCTGCTGGACCGCGCTGGCGCCTGACGCCGTGAGGCCGGTGGTGCCTTGCGCACCTCCGGCCGGCGATTACCACCATGAGCAAAGTCGACTTTTACATCCTGCCCACCGACTCGCTGTCGGCGCGGCTCGATTTCGCCTGCAAACTGTGCGAAAAGGCCTGGCGCCTCGGCCACCGGGTCTATCTGCATTGCCAGGATGAAGAACAGCGCAGCGAGCTGGACCTGCGTTTGTGGCGCTTCAAGGGTGAGGCCTTCGTGCCCCACGACCTGGCCGAGCTGCATGCCGATGCCGGCGTGGCCCTTGGCCTGGCTGACAACGCGGGCGATCACTGCGACCTGCTGATCAACCTGGGGGCCGGCGTGCCGGGCTTCGTCGGCCAGTTCGTGCGGGTGGCCGAAATCGTGGTGGAAGAGCCTGGCATCCGCCAATCAGCCCGGGAGCGATTCCGTTTCTACCGTGAACAGGGCTATGCTCTGCAAGACCACCGCTTACAGCGACTTTGACGACGATGGACAAGCCCTCCTCTTTGCCCGACTCCGCCCATCTGCTCGATGACCTCGAGTCGATCCGCCAGCTGCTTGGCGACGCCGACCTGCAACCACCGCTGCTGACCGAGACGGTGGAGCAGATCCCGTTGCTGCTGGAAGAACCTGCCGGTAACCCTGCGCCTGATGGTGAACCAATCGCTGTCGAGCCCGTGGAAGACCCGCAGACACGCCGGCAGGACACCCTGCTGCACCTGGAAAGCGAGCTGCGCGCAGCGGCGCAGATGATCATGCAGGACGTGATCAACGACTTTACCCCGCATATCGAGAACGAGATCAAGCGCCGGCTGGATGCGCGGATCGAGCGCTTGATCAAGCGTACCGAGTGATATTCCGGGGCCGCTTTGCGGCCCATTCGCAGCACAAGGCAGCTTCTGCAGGCACCGCGATCCCTGTAGGAGCGGCCTTGTGCCGCGAATGGGCTGCAAAGCAGCCCCAGCGGCTGTCGCCTCAACACCCCAGCTTGGTTATACTTCCCGGCTTTCCCGAATAAATGCACAGGGTCCCGCCGCGCATGGATAAGACCTACCAGCCGCACGCCATCGAAACTTCCTGGTACAACACCTGGGAGTCCGAGAACTATTTCGCCCCACAAGGTGCAGGCGAGTCCTACACCATCATGATCCCGCCGCCGAACGTGACCGGCAGCCTGCACATGGGCCACGGGTTCAACAACGCGATCATGGACGCCCTGATCCGTTTCCGCCGCATGCAAGGCCGCGACACCCTGTGGCAGCCAGGTACCGACCACGCCGGTATCGCCACCCAGATGCTGGTCGAACGCCAGCTCGAAGCCAAGGGCCAGAACCGGCATGACCTGGGCCGCGAGAAGTTCCTGGAAAAAGTCTGGGAATGGAAGGACCAGTCCGGTGGTAACATCAGCCGCCAGATCCGCCGTCTGGGCTCGTCGGTAGACTGGAGCCGCGAGCGTTTCACCATGGATGACGGCCTGTCCGACGCGGTCAAGGAAGCTTTCGTGCGCCTGCACGAAGACGGCCTGATCTACCGCGGCAAGCGCCTGGTCAACTGGGACACCAAGCTGCACACCGCCATCTCCGACCTCGAAGTGGAAAACCACGACGAAAAGGGCCACCTGTGGAACCTGCGCTACCCGCTGGCCGACGGCGCCAAGACCGCCGAGGGCCTGGACTACCTGGTCGTTGCCACCACCCGTCCGGAAACCCTGCTGGGTGACGCGGCCGTTGCGGTCAACCCGACTGACGAACGCTACCAGGCGCTGATCGGCAAGTTCGTCGAACTGCCGCTGGTTGGCCGCCGCATCCCGATCATCGCCGACGACTACTGCGACCCCGAGTTCGGTACCGGCTGCGTGAAGATCACCCCGGCTCACGACTTCAACGACTACGAAGTCGGCAAGCGCCACAACCTGCCGCTGCTGAACATCTTCGACAAGAATGCCTTCGTGCTGGCCAGCGCCCAGGCCTTCAACCTCGACGGCAGTATCAACGAGCAGGTCGACACCCGCCTGCCGGCCCAGTACGCCAACCTCGACCGCTTCGTCGCGCGCAAGCAGATCGTTGCCGACCTGGACGCCCAGGGCCTGCTGGTAAGCATCGACGACCACGCCCTGAAAGTGCCGAAAGGCGACCGTTCGGGCACCGTCATCGAGCCGTGGCTGACCGACCAGTGGTACGTCTCCACCAAGCCGCTGGCAGAACCTGCCATCGCTGCCGTTGAAGATGGCCGTATCCAGTTCGTGCCCAAGCAGTACGAGAACATGTACTTCTCCTGGATGCGTGACATCCAGGACTGGTGCATCAGCCGCCAGCTGTGGTGGGGCCACCGCATCCCGGCGTGGTACGACGAGGCCGGCCAGGTCTACGTTGGCCGCGACGAAGCCGAAGTGCGTGCCAAGCACAACCTGGGCGCCGACGTGGCCCTGCGCCAGGACGACGACGTACTCGACACCTGGTTCAGCTCGGGCCTGTGGACCTTCTCCACCCTGGGCTGGCCGGAACAGACCGAGTTCCTCAAGAAGTTCCACTCCACCGATGTACTGGTAACCGGCTTCGACATCATCTTCTTCTGGGTTGCGCGCATGATCATGCTGACCATGCACCTGATCAAGAACGAAGACGGCACCCCGCAAGTCCCGTTCAAGACCGTGTACGTGCACGGCCTGGTGCGTGACGGCCAGGGCCAGAAGATGTCCAAGTCCAAGGGCAACGTCCTCGACCCGCTGGACATCGTCGACGGCATTACCCTCGACGCCCTGCTGGAAAAACGCACCAGCGGCATGATGCAGCCCAAGCTTGCCGAGAAGATCGCCAAGCAGACCAAGGCCGAGTTCCCCGAAGGTATCGCCAGCTACGGCACCGACGCCCTGCGCTTCACCTTCTGCTCGCTGGCCTCCACTGGCCGCGACATCAAGTTCGACATGGGCCGCGTCGAAGGCTACCGCAACTTCTGCAACAAGATCTGGAACGCCGCCCGCTACGTGCTGGACAAAGGCGAAGACTGCGGCCAGAACGGCGAAGCCTACGAACTGTCGTTGGCTGACCGCTGGATCATCTCGCAGCTGCAGCGCACCGAAGCCGAAGTGACCCGCCAGCTGGAGCAGTTCCGCTTCGACCTGGCCAGCCAGGCGCTGTACGAGTTCATCTGGAACCAGTACTGCGACTGGTACCTGGAGCTGTCCAAGCCGGTACTGTGGGACGAAAACGCCCCGGTCGAGCGCGCCCGCGGCACCCGTCGCACCCTGGTGCGCGTACTGGAAGTGGCGCTGCGCCTGGCGCACCCGTTCATGCCGTTCATTACCGAAGAAATCTGGCAGCGCATCGCGCCGCTGGCCGGTATCGAAGGCAAGACCATCATGCTGCAGCCGTGGCCGGTGGCCAATGAAGCGCGCATCGACGCAGCTGCCGAAGGCGACATCGAGTGGCTGAAGGAACTGATGGTCGGCCTGCGCAATATCCGCGCCGAGATGAACATCGGCCCGGGCAAGCCGCTGCCGCTGTTCCTGAAAAACGCCAATGCCGACGACCAGCGCCGCCTGCACGAAAACGAAGCGCTGCTGAAGAAGCTGGCCAAGGTCGAGTCGTTCACCGTCCTCGGCGATACCGACGAAGCGCCGCTGTCGGCCACTGCCCTGGTCGGTGACCTGCAAGTGCTGGTGCCAATGGCCGGCCTGATCGACAAGGATGCCGAGCTGGCGCGCCTGAACAAGGAAATCCAGCGTCTGCAAGGCGAAGTGCAACGTGTAGGCGGCAAGCTGTCCAACGCCGCCTTCGTCGACAAGGCTCCGCCTGCCGTGATCGAGAAGGAACGCGCCAAGCTGGCCGAGTCCGAACAGGCCCTGGCCAACTTCACCGAGCAGCATGCGCGGATTGCAGCGCTGTAACTTGACACTGCTGATCTGACCAGCGAGGGCTTCGCCCTCGTTCGCGGCACAAGGCCGCTCCTACAGGGACGGCGCCGGTTTCAAGGGCGCCGCTATCCTGTAGGAGCGGCCTTGTGCCGCGAATGGGCCGCACAGCGGCCGCCTGGCCAGCACATGCAGCACCGGACCCGAGCATGACCCAAGACAAACCCACCCTGCACCCGCGCAACCGCCACCAGGGCCGTTACGACTTCCCCAGCCTGATCAAGGCCCACCCTGACCTGGCGCGCTTTACCATCACCAACCCCCACGGCAAACCCAGCATCGACTTCGCCAACCCCGAAGCCGTGCGGGTGTTCAACCGCGCCCTGCTCAAGGCCCAGTACGGCATCCAGCACTGGGACATCCCCGCCGATTACCTGTGCCCACCCATTCCCGGTCGCGCCGACTACATCCACGCGGCCGCCGACCTGCTGGCCGACGACAATGCCGGTGAGGTGCCCAAAGGCGCACAGGTGCGTGCGCTGGATATCGGCGTGGGTGCCAACTGCATCTACCCGCTGCTGGGCTACAGCGACTACCGCTGGCGCTTCCTCGGCTCGGACATCGACGCGATGGCCTTGGCCTCGGCCAAGGCCATCGTCCAGGCCAATGGCCTGGGCAAGGCCATCACCCTGCGCCAGCAGGCCAACCGCGCGCATATCCTCAGCGGCCTGCTGCAGGATGACGACCGCTTCGACCTGACCCTGTGCAACCCGCCCTTCCATGCCTCGCGCGAGGAAGCCACCCGCGGCAGCCAGCGCAAGTGGAAAAACCTCGGCAAGCAGGACCCCAAGCGCAAGCTGCCGGTGCTGAACTTCGGGGGCCAGAACAATGAATTGTGGTGCGAAGGCGGCGAAATCCGCTTTGTCACCCAACTGGTTGGCGAAAGCGTGCAGTACGCCAAGCGGGTGCTGTGGTTTACCAGCCTGGTGTCCAAGGTCAGCAACCTGCCGGGGATAGACGCTGCGTTGAAAAAGGCCGGTGCCAAGGCCGTACGCATCATCGAGATGGGCCAGGGGCAGAAACAGAGCCGCATGGTCGCCTGGAGCTTCCATGACGACGCCGCGCGCCAGGCCTGGCACGCCCAGCGTAAATCACAGGCATGAAAAAACCGCGCCTGGCAAGCCAGGCGCGGTTTTTGTCAACGCTTCAACAATTACTTGTTGATGGCATCGGTCAGCACTTTGGCTGGAACGAACTTGACGACTTTCTTGGCAGCGATTTCGATGGCAGCGCCAGTCGAAGGGTTGCGGCCGGTACGGGCAGGACGCTCGGAGACTTTCAGCTTGCCGATGCCTGGCAGAGTGATTTCAGCGCCGTTTTCCAGTTGGTCGGCAACGATCTGGCCCAGTTGCTCCAGAGCGTTTTTAGCGGTGGCTTTTGGCGCGGCGATCGATTCGGCGATGTCGGCAATCAGTTGGTCTTTGGTCAATGCCATGGTGATGTTCCTTCCCTATCAAATTCGATGGTTATGCAGCGAACTACGACGTTATCGGGCCAGCCCCTTACAGTGGAGGGCCGCGCCAATCGCGTATGTAGATACGTAAATCGACGTTTGGTTCGACACGACGACAGCACGCTGCCAGCACTGCGCCACACGAGGGGCGCAAGACCGCGCAAAACTACCACAGGAATGGATAAATATCCGCTGCGCACTTCGATTTAATGCAGGTTTTTCGGGGGTTTTAGCCTAAAACGCGCAAAACTGAACAAAAAACGAACAACCGACATATCTGCCAACATACGGCCACTGCATCACCTTGTGTCTAGGGTAAACTTGACGCCTTTTGCAGCTCGCCGAGAATCCCATGCCAATCCGTCATTGCATCGTTCACCTGATCGACAAAAAGCCCGATGGCAGCCCTGCTGTATTGCACGCCCGCGACGCCGAGCTGGCGGCTTCCGACGCCATCGAAAACCTGTTGGCAGACCTCAACGATAGTTACAACGCCAAGCAAGGCAAGGCCTGGGGGTTCTTCCACGGTGAGTCCGGGGCGTATCCGCTGAGCGGCTGGCTGAAGCAGTACCTCGACGAGGAAAAGGACTTCACCGCATTCAGCCGCGTGGCGGTGGAGCACCTGCAAAAGTTGATGGAAGAGTCCAACCTGTCCACCGGCGGCCACACCCTTTTTGCTCACTACCAGCAAGGCATGACCGAATACCTGGCGATTGCCCTGCTGCACCACAGTGAAGGCGTGGCGGTGAACGCCGAGCTTGATGTGACCCCTTCGCGCCACCTTGACCTTGGCCAGTTGCACCTGGCAGCGCGCATCAACCTGTCGGAGTGGAAGAACAACAAGAATTCCAAGCAGTACATTTCGTTCATCAAGGGCAAGAACGGCAAAAAGGTTTCGGACTATTTCCGCGACTTCATCGGCTGCCAGGAAGGCGTCGACGGCCCGGGCGAAACCCGCACCCTGCTCAGGGCCTTCAGTGACTTCGTGGAGAGCGAAGACTTGCCCGAAGAGTCCGCCCGCGAAAAGACCCAGACCCTGGTCGAATACGCGACTAGCCAGACCAAAATGGGCGAACCGGTAACGCTGGAAGAACTGTCCAGCCTGATCGACGAGGACCGGCCCAAGGCGTTCTACGATCATATCCGCAACAAGGATTACGGCCTGTCGCCGGAAATCCCCGCAGACAAGCGCACCCTCAATCAGTTCCGCCGCTTCACCGGGCGTGCCGAGGGGCTGTCGATCAGCTTCGAGGCGCACTTGCTGGGCGACAAAGTGGAGTATGACGAAGAGGCGGGGACCTTGATCATCAAGGGCTTGCCTACAACCCTGGTGGATCAGCTGAAGCGGCGCAAGGACTGATACCCCCAAGGCCGCTGAAGGAGGCCACCAGCGCCTCCTTGGCCGACTTGCGCAGCCGCTTCACCAACCGCTCCTGGCGCAACGCTTCGCCTTTGTCCGGCCATTGCTCGACATACACCAGCGCCTGGGCCGGGCTGGTCTTGAAGTAACGCGCGCCCTGCCCTTTCTGATGCGCGGTAAACCGGCGCTGCGGGTCATCACTGATGCCGCAGTACAGCGAGCCGTTGGCAGCCCTTACCAGGTAGACATACCAGGGTTTGCCAACAACCGTCTCAAAGGCATCACTCACCTTGGGCCTGCTGGAATGCGCGCAATCCCTTGAATGCCTGCAGGCGTACTTTGTTCTGCACCAGTGGCGACCAGCCCAGCAACATACCCGGCACACCCAACGCCTGCCGCGACCAGCGCCACAGGTCGAAGGTGTCGTCATGCTGGCAGATCAGCCCATCGCGGATCACAAAGCGGGCCTGGATGTCGTTGACCACAATACGGCCAGTCTGGCTGAACAGGTAAGTCGCCACCCAGTGCGCGCCGCCGCTGCGCTCGTCGGCGCGCACACTGTCGAATGCCAGGGTGAAGTCTTTGGCGCGGGTGGTGAGCATGCGCCACATGTCCCCCGCATCCTTGCCGCGCAGGGTACCGAAAACCGGGTCGCTGAAAACGATATCGTCGCTGTAGCAAGCGACCATGCCCTCGGCGTCCAGGCGCTGGAAGGCCTGGTAGAAGCGGGTGATCAGGTCGCGGTTGGCGTCACTCATGGGGCAGGTCCGTCCTGGGGTCGAAAGCAGCACGATAATCTGCCCCGATGGCTTATGCCAGTCTCAAACTTTTTCGCTGGTCACCTGCACATGCAACGCCCGCCCGGCACCCAGCCCGAACACGATTGCCCCTACCCCCAGCACAGCAAAAATCCACCCTACTGCCGCCCAGCCCCCTGTCAGGTCATGCACCAGGCCCACAGCGAAGGGCCCCATCGACGCCAGGGTATAACCTACCCCCTGGGCCATGCTCGACAGGTTCGCGGCCACATGGGCATCTTTCGAGCGCAGCACGATCAAGGTCAGCGCCAGGGCAAAGGTTCCGCCCTGCCCCAGGCCCAACACCACGGCCCATCCCCACAGCCCCGACACCGGTGCATAGAGGCAACCGAACAGGCCAGCCAAGGTAATCAGCATGACCAGCACGATCGCCAGCCGCTGGTCCTTGCCGCGAGTGGCCAGCCAAGGCGCACTCAGCGAGCTGACCAGCTGCACGATCACCGACCCCGACAACACCAGCCCCGCCTCGGTCGGGCTCAGGCCGCGACCGATGAGGATCGATGGCAACCAGCCGAACACGATGTAAGCCAGCGATGACTGCAGGCCCATGTAAAGGGTCACCTGCCAGGCCAGCGGGTCACGCCACAGGCCACGCACGCGATAGGCCACCTTGTGCAGGCCATGCCCCTGGCGGGCCTGCGGCAGCCACACCAGCATGGCCATCAAGGCCGGTAGCACCCAGAAGCCCAGCCCCAGCGCCCAGCTGCCGTCAAAATGTTGGGCCAAAGGTACGGTGGCACCGGCTGCCATCGCTGCGCCCAGGCACAACGCCATGGTGTACACACCGGTCAGTGTGCCAGCGTGCTGCGGGAAGTCGCGCTTGACGATACCCGGCAACAGCACGCCGATAATTCCGATGCTGGCCCCCGCCATCAGGCTGCCAAGGAAGACCCCGATAGCCCCAAAGGCGCTTCGCACAACGATGCCCAGCGCCAGGGTGACAAGGATGCCCAGGATCACCCGCTCGCTGCCAAAACGCCGCGCCAGCACCGGCGCCAGTGGGGCGAACAGCCCTAGGCACAGCACCGGCAAGGTGGTCAGCAACCCGGCCTGCGAAGCACTCAGCCCCAGGCCTTCGGCAACCTGCCCCAGCACCGGCGCCATGCTCGACAATGCAGGGCGCAGGTTCAATGCCACCAGCACCAGGCCAAGCAGCAACAGCCAGGGCCGCCGCAATACCACAGGCTGTTGCTGCACCTGCTCGTCGTCCGCTTCAGCGTCGATCAGCAGCTCATCGAGATCCCGCTCGTTGCGCGGGTTGTTACGGGTGATGGATTCAGCCATGGCCTTCTCGGAGTCAGGATTCGATGAGGGTACGGCTCAGGCGCTTGGCCCGCTCCGCATCACGTTGTTCGATGGCATCGAGGATCTGCCCATGCAGATCGAACGTGGCCTGGCAACGGGGCACGGTCGCCATGTTGTGCTGAAGAGCGGCAGCCACCACCCCGGAAAAGTACCGGTACAGCTCGCTCAATGCCGGGTTGTGGGCGGCATCTACCAGCCGCTGGTGAAACACCAGGTCACACGCCACATAGGCATCGACATTCCCGTGGAAGTGCCCGGCACTGCCGGCCAGGGCCTCGCGCAGCGCTTGCAGGTCGGCATCCGTGCGGCGCAACGCCGCCAGGCCAATGGCCTCGGCTTCGAGGATATGGCGGGTTTCACGGGCCTGCTCGGGGGTGCAGCGGGACATTGCCTGCACCGCCTGCAATGGGTCCTGGGCCGTGCGCAGGTAGCTGCCGTCGCCCTGACGAATTTCCACCAGGCCACTGAACGCCAGCACGCGCATGGCCTCACGCACAGTGTTGCGGCTAATGCCCAGCTGAAGGGCCAGTTCCGGCTCGGTGGGCAAACGCTGGCCGACTTGCCAGTCGCCCAACACGATGCGCTCGCGCATGCGCTCCACGGCCAGTTCGACCAGGGAACGCTTGGTCAACTCAGTGCTCATCTTACTCAACCAATCATCCGATGAATTGGCACAGCTTACTGGATGCCGGGTAACGCCGCAAACCACCTGGTATTTCTGCCAGTTGTGAAGAAAACCCTTTGTTGCAACGCTCGCATTGTTTTTTCAGGGGTGTACTTACATGCGACTGGCGAGCCTGCTGTTAATGCTGTTTCTGGCAATGCTGCCGGGTTGCGATCCGGCCAGACACCCCAGCCGCCCCAAAGCCTTGCTCATCGGGCTGGACGGTGTGCAGTTGGAGCAATACCTGCTGTTGGGCGACGCCACCAACCTGAATCAACGGCTGTATTACGGCAAGGCCTACGCTGGCGGAATCAACGGCAGCGCCAGCGAGCAGCCTACCTTGAGCGGTCCGGGCTGGGTCACGCTGCTTACCGGCGTCTGGAGCAACAAGCATGGCGTCGACTCGGATACCGAGTCGTTGCGGGTAGATCCGGCGTTTCCCAGCCTGTTCAAACGGCTCCGCCTGGCCATGCCCAACGCTTACCTGTCCAGTGTGGTGGGTTGGTCACCGCTGAACACGGCATTCCTGCTGGAAGATGCCCATGGTGCCGATGTACGCGAGAGTGGTTTGTCAGATGCGCGGGTAATTGAGCGAACGCTGGAAATCCTTGCCAACACGCCCGCCGACTTCACATTCATTCAGCTGGATGCGGCAGACCAGGTCGGGCACGACAGTGGCTTTGGCGATCACTATCAGCAGGCGTTGCGCACACTCGATAGCCAGATCGGGCATTTGCTGGACAAGGTCGACGAACGCCGGCGCCTGCACCCGCAGGAAGACTGGCTGGTGATCATCAGCACAGACCATGGGCGCGATTACTGGGGGAAAGGCCATGGCAGCGCTTCGGAGCAGGAAAAGAGCATCTTCATCGCCAGCAACAAGCCGCTGAATCAGGAGCTGACCGAGCTGAGTATTCCTGCGGAAATGCCAGGGCCCAACAACCTGTACGGCCTTCCCGCGCAGACTTCGGTAGCACCCACTGTGCTACGCCACATGGGCCTGACGCTGCAGCCGGAATGGCTACTGGATGGCACGCCTTTGCTGGGAAAAACCGGTGCGCGCAAGGCTCGGGCCGATGAACACAAGGGACGGTTACGCTGGAACAGCAATGCCACTGGCTACCTGACGATTCTGAAGAACGGGCAAGTGGTTGCACAGGTACCGGCCAAGGACGGGCAATGGACTGATCCGCAAGGGATGGAGAAGCAGAACGATTACGTGCTGGTGCTTGATGGCACGCCGACGGCGGTGCGCAACCGGCCAGCGGCCAAGGCATTTGTTATCGAAGAGAGCAGCTATTAAGCCGTGCTGGAGCAGTCCTGCGTCGATTTCAAGGTTAACAAAAGCCCTGTAGGAGCAGCCTTGTGCTGCGAAGAGGCCATTGCAGCCAAAGAAAGTCTCTTGCCTTACCGGCCTCTTCGCAGCACAAGGCTGCTCCTACAGGGTGATGCGTCAGCCTGAGTGGCGATGCAATCAGTTCAACGCATCGAGCAGCGCCTGGTTCATCTCTGGCGTACCGATGGTAATGCGCAGGAACTGAGCAATGCGTGGCTGCTTGAAGTGACGCACGATTACACCTTGCTCGCGCAGACGTGCTGCCAGCTCGCCGGCATCCTGCTGCGGGTGGCGCGCGAAGATGAAGTTGGCGGCCGAAGGCAGTACCTCGAAGCCCTTGGCCTCAAGCTGCCCGACCAGCACTTCGCGGCTGTCGATCACCTTGCGGCAGGTTTGCTCGAAGTACTCGCGGTCTTCAAACGCCACCGCCGCGCCAACGATCGCCGCACGGTCCAGCGGGTAGGAGTTGAAGCTGTTCTTGATCCGCTCCAGCGCCTCGATCAGGTCCGGGTGCCCGACCGCCAGGCCAACCCGCAGGCCGGCCAGGGAGCGCGACTTCGACAGGGTCTGGGTCACCAGCAGGTTGTCGTAGCGGTCCACCAGGCTGATGGCCGTCTCGCCACCGAAATCGATATAGGCCTCGTCGACCACCACCACCGAGTCACGGTTGGCCTGCAGCAATTGCTCCACCGCCTGCAGCGGCATCAGGCAACCAGTCGGCGCGTTGGGGTTGGGGAAGATGATGCCGGCGTTGGGCTTGTTGTAGTCCTCGATGCGGATCTGGAACTGCTCATCCAGCGCCACCTGCTCGAAGGCAATACCGTACAGGCCGCAATAGACCGGGTAGAAGCTGTAGCTGATGTCCGGGAACAGCAGCGGTGCATCGTGCTGGAACAGGCCGTGGAAAATGTGCGCCAGCACCTCGTCCGAGCCGTTGCCGACAAACACTTGCCCCGGGGTTACGCCGTAGTACTCGGCAACCGCCTGCTTTAGCCGGTCGCCGTTCGGGTCCGGGTACAGGCGCAGGTTGTCGTTCAGCTCGCCACGCATGGCCTCCAGCGCCTTGGGCGACGGGCCGTAGGGGTTTTCGTTGGTGTTGAGCTTGACCAGACGGGCCAGCTTGGGTTGCTCGCCCGGCACGTAAGGCACCAAATCCTTGACGAAGGGGCTCCAGAATCGACTCATGCTCAGTTCCCCTTCTCTTGGGTCAGGATACGGTATTCAGCGCTGCGGGCGTGGGCGGTCAGCGACTCGCCGCGGGCCAGCACGGAAGCGGTGTGGCCCAACTCGGACGCGCCCTGCTCGGAACAGAAGATGATCGACGAACGCTTCTGGAAGTCATACACCCCCAGCGGCGACGAGAAACGCGCGGTGCCGGAGGTAGGCAGCACGTGGTTGGGGCCGGCGCAGTAATCACCCAGCGCTTCGCTGGTGTGGCGGCCCATGAAGATCGCGCCAGCGTGGCGAATGTGCGGCAACCAGGCTTGCGGGTCGGCCACCGACAGCTCCAGGTGCTCCGGGGCGATGCGGTTGGCCACATCCATGGCCTGTTGCATGTCACGCACCTGGATCAGCGCGCCGCGACCGTTGATCGATTTCTCGATGATATCGGCACGCTCCATGGTCGGCATCAGCTTGTCGATGCTGGCGGCAACGCGGTCGAGGAACGCGGCATCCGGGCTGACCAGGATGGCCTGGGCATCCTCGTCGTGCTCGGCCTGGGAGAACAGGTCCATGGCGATCCAGTCCGGGTCGGTCTGGCCGTCACATACCACGAGGATTTCCGACGGGCCGGCGATCATGTCGATGCCTACCTGGCCAAACACGTGGCGCTTGGCAGTGGCCACGTAGATGTTGCCCGGGCCGACAATCTTGTCCACCTGCGGCACGCTTTCGGTGCCGTAGGCCAGCGCCGCGACAGCTTGCGCACCACCGACGGTGAACACGCGGTCGACGCCGGCGATGCAGGCGGCGGCCAGCACCAGTTCGTTGACCTCACCACGTGGGGTCGGCACTACCATCACCACTTCGGCCACGCCGGCAACCTTGGCCGGAATGGCGTTCATCAGCACCGACGACGGGTACGACGCCTTGCCGCCCGGCACGTACAGGCCTGCACGGTCCAGCGGGGTAACCTTCTGGCCCAGCACCGTGCCGTCGGCCTCGGTGTACTGCCAGGAGTCCTGCTTCTGCCGCTCGTGGTACATGCGCACACGGTTGGCGGCCTTTTCCAGGGCTTCACGCTGCACCGGGGTAATGCGGGTCAGGGCCAGTTCAAGGCGCTCGCGACCAAGGATCAGGTCATCGATGCTGTTGGCGGCAACGCCGTCGAAACGCTGGGTGAACTCCACCAGTGCTGCATCGCCGCGCTCGCGCACGCCCTTGATGATGTCGAGCACGCGCTGGTTGACCGCGTCATCAGACACACTTTCCCAGCTCAGCAGATGATCCAGATGTCGGGCGAAATCCGGATCAGCAGCGTTGAGACGGGCAATTGCAGTGGACACGGTCATGGCGAGGGCCTCGATTATTAGCGAATGCTCAGGCGCCCTAGGCTACCAGTCCATCCGCGCGGGCACCCGAGAAAAGTGGCTATGACGCGGATAGACGGGCGCGACAGCGAAGGCCGCGCTCAGGAGTCAGCCGCGGTGTCGCGATTCGACCGCGTTACGCAGTGTGTCGATCAGGCTCTGGATACGGGCATGCTGCATTTTCATGGAGGCCTTGTTGACCACCAGGCGCGAGCTGATCGTGGCGATCAGGTCCTGGGGTTCCAGGCCGTTGGCACGCAGGGTGTTGCCGGTGTCGACCACGTCGATGATCTTGTCGGCGAGATTGATCAGCGGTGCCAGCTCCATCGAGCCGTACAGCTTGATGATGTCGACCTGCCGGCCCTGTTCGGCGTAGTAGCGCTTGGCTACGTTGACGAACTTGGTGGCCACGCGCAGGCGGCCCTTGGGCTCGGCTGCGCCGACCACGCCGGCAGTCATCAGCTTGCACTGGGCAATCTGCAGGTCCAGGGGTTCGTACATACCCTGGCCGCCGTACTCCATCAGCACGTCCTTGCCGGCCACACCCAGGTCGGCGGCACCATGCTCGACATAGGTCGGCACGTCGGTGGCACGCACGATCAGCAGGCGCACATCGTCCTGCGTGGTGGGGATGATCAGTTTGCGGCTCTTGTCCGGGTTCTCGGTCGGCACGATACCGGCCTCGGCCAGCAACGGCAGGGTGTCGTCGAGAATACGGCCTTTGGAAAGCGCGATGGTCAACATTGGAACGTCGGTCCTTAAGCGGCTGCTGCCGGCCAGGTCATCGACCTGGCCGCATTCAATTCGAAAGGTGCATCCTTGCACCTGCGGGCTATCAGCCCGGTACGCGGCGGATTTTTGCGCCGAGCATCTGCAGTTTCTCTTCGATGCACTCGTAACCACGGTCGATGTGGTAGATGCGGTCGATCAGGGTATCGCCTTCTGCAACCAGCGCCGACAGCACCAGGCTGGCGGAAGCACGCAGGTCGGTGGCCATGACCGGTGCGCCTTTGAGCGACTTGACGCCAGTGACGATGGCAGTGTTGCCTTCGACCTGGATCTGCGCGCCCATGCGGTGCATTTCGTAAACGTGCATGAAGCGGTTTTCGAAGATGGTCTCGATCACCGCGCCAGTGCCTTCGGCAATGGCGTTCAGCGAAATGAACTGCGCCTGCATGTCGGTCGGGAACGCCGGGTACGGGGCGGTACGCAGGTTGACGGCTTTCGGCCGCTTGCCGTGCATGTCCAGCTCGATCCAGTCTTCGCCGACGTTGATGTCGGCACCGGACTCCTTGAGTTTTTCCAGTACGGCTTCAAGGATGGTCGGGTCGGTGTCCTTGACTTTGACGCGGCCACCGGTGACGGCAGCAGCGACCAGGTAGGTACCTGTCTCGATGCGGTCCGGCATCACGCGGTAGGTGGCCGAGTGCAGGCGCTCGACGCCATCGATGGTGATGGTGTCGGTACCCGCGCCCTGGACATTGCCGCCCATGGCATTGATGAAGTTGGCCAGGTCGACCACTTCAGGCTCGCGTGCGGCGTTCTGCAACACGCTGCGGCCCTTGGCCAGGGCAGCGGCCATCATGATGTTCTCGGTACCGGTGACGCTGACGGTGTCGAAGAAGAAGTGCGCGCCGCGCAGGCCACCCTCAGGCGCCTTGGCCTTGATGTAGCCACCTTCCACTTCGATCTTCGCGCCCATGGCCTCGAGGCCGCGGATGTGCAGGTCGACCGGGCGCGAACCAATCGCGCAACCGCCAGGCAGGGCCACTTCGGCTTCGCCGAAACGGGCAACCATCGGGCCCAGCACCAGGATCGAGGCGCGCATGGTCTTGACCAGCTCGTAAGGCGCAACCAGGGTCTTGATGGTGCGTGGGTCAATCTCCACCGACAGCTTTTCGTCGATCACAGGCTCGATGCCCATGCGGCCGAACAGCTCGATCATGGTGGTGATGTCGTGCAGGTGCGGCAGGTTGCCCACGGTGACCGGGCCATCGGCCAGCAGGGTCGCCGCCAGAATCGGCAGGGCTGCGTTCTTCGCGCCCGAAATGCGGATCTCGCCGTCAAGGCGAGCGCCGCCAGTAATAATCAGTTTGTCCATTGGAGTCTCGCCGCCAAGTTGGCTCAGGTGCGCTCAGCCCAGGCTGCGCTGCTGAAAAATTTCATGGTTACCGCGTGGATGCTGCCATTGGCGATCCAGGGATTAAGGTGAGCATAGATCGCCTGCTGGCGCTTGACCGGGCTCAGGCCAGCCAACTCGTCGCTGATCACGTTCAACTGGAAGTTGCAGCCTTCGCCTTCAACTTCAACCAGGGATCCCGGCAATTTTTCTTCAAGGAAGCTCTTAACTTCTAGGGCCTGCATGCTCAACCTCAATCGGCGCCCGATGCGCACGGGTCGGCCATCATACAAAAAAGCCCCTCGCCTGCGAAGCCCACCGAGGGCGTGCGCTGACCGAGGGGCCTCAATCAGTGGCGGGCCATCAGCTCGCCAGCACTTCATCGAGGTCATAAACCTCGGCGATTTCCCGCATGTCGTCGGGCATGCCGCGCACCTCGAAGGCCTTGCCGGCGGCTTGACCATCGCGAATGAACGCCAGCAACAGCGACAGGCCGACACTCGACGACTTCTCGACAGCCGAGCAATCCAGCACCAGGCGTGGCTCGCGAGAGGCTTCGATCAACGCCTTGCCTTGCTTGCGCAAGCCCGGGCCGCTGCGGTAATCCAGCACGCCAGCCAGGCGCAGCACGCCTGGTTCGGCCATGCTCACACCGGTATCACTCATTTCACTTCCTTGTCAGGCGAGCTGTCCGCGGTTTGCTTGGCCTTGGCCACTTCGCCGGCCCAGCCGTCGATGGTCTTGTCCAGATTGTTGCCGTTGCGCTGCATGGCATCGGCGAACTGGTCACGGAAGAGCTTGCCGATGTTGATGCCGTTGACGATGACGTTACGCACCTTCCACTCGCCGGCAATGTTTTCCAGGGTGTACTGCACCGGGTAAACGGCACCGTTGTTGCCGGTGACCTTCATGCCGACACTGGCGCGCTTGCCGTCATCGGCCTTGGCCGGGTCGACGATGATGCCCTGGTTGTTGTATTCGAGCAGCGCGTTGCCATAGAACTGCATCAGGCTACGCTTGAAGTTTTCCTGGAAGCGCTGCATCTGCTCAGGCGTGGCCTTGCGCGAGTACTTGACGGTCATGATGCTGCGGGAAATGCCGTCGGCGTCCACCACCGGGCCGAGGATGCGGTTAAGTGCATCGTAGAAGGCGCCAGGGTTGGACTTGTACTGTTCCTTGTTGGCCTTGAGGTCGCCCAACAGTTCGGTGGTGGTGCCCTGAATCACATCGTGGGGCGACTGCGCGGCCACGACCAGCAGGGGGAAAGCCGCCAGCAAAACCAGCAGGCCACGTCGCAGGATCGAAATCATGGAAACTCCTTAATTAGCCGGTTGCGCTTCTTTCGGTTCCTTGCCAACGGAGTTGAGCAGGAACTTGCCAATCAGATCTTCCAGCACCAGTGCCGACTGGGTGTCGTGGATGGTCGCGCCATCCTTGAGCACCTGGTCTTCACCGCCCACGCTGATGCCGATGTACTTCTCGCCAAGCAAACCGGCGGTCAGGATCGAGGCAGTGGAGTCGGTCGGCAGGTTGTCTACCGTCTTGTCCAACTGCAACGTTACCCGACCGGTGTAGGAATCGCGGTCCAGATCGATGGCGGTGACCTTGCCGATGGTCACACCGGCCATGGTCACTTTAGCTCTGACCGTCAAACCGGCGATATTGTCGAAGTAGGCATAAACTTTATAGGTATCGCTGCTCGGGCTGGCCGACAGCCCGCTGACACGCAGGGCCAGCAGCAGCAGCGCCAGGATCCCGGCCAGGAGGAACAGGCCGACACCGATTTCCAGGGTGCGGTTTTGCATCAGAAATCTCCAAACATCAAGGCGGTCAGAATAAAGTCCAGACCCAGCACTGCCAACGAGGCATAGACCACGGTCTTGGTGGTGGCACGGCTGATCCCTTCTGAGGTGGGCTCACAGTCGTACCCCTGGAATACGGCGATCCAGGTTGTGACGAAGGCGAACACCAGGCTCTTGACCAGCCCGTTGAGCACGTCGTCAGTGAACGAAACACTGTTCTGCATGTTGGCCCAGAACGAGCCCTCGTAGACGCCCAGCCAGTCCACGGCTACCCACGAGCCACCCCAGATGCCTACCACGCTGAAGATCAGCGCCAGCAGCGGCAGCGAGATGAAGCCGGCCCACAGGCGCGGCGCGACGATGTACTTGAGCGGGTCGACGCCGATCATTTCCAGGCTCGACAGCTGCTCGGTGGACTTCATGTTGCCGATTTCGGCGGTCAGCGCAGAACCTGCACGGCCGGCAAACAGCAACGCCGTCACCACCGGGCCGAGCTCCCGCAGCAGGGTCAGGGCGACCATCTGCCCCACCGCCTGCTCCGAACCGTACTTGGTCAGGATGCTGTAGCCCTGCAGCGCCAGCACCATACCGATGAACACACCGGACACGACAACGATTGCCAGCGACAGCACGCCTACCGAATACAGCTGCTTGGTCAGCAACTGGAAGCCGCCGCCGATGCCGCCACGGCCGACCAGCGCATGGAACAGGAACAGGCACGAACGCCCCAGCACGGCCAGCACGTCGATGGCCGAACGCCCCAGCAGGCGTACACGTTCGAGTAAGGATTTTTTGCGCATCAACGCGCTCCCAGCAGGTCGGCGCGGTAGTCAGGCGCAGGAAAGTGGAAGGGTACCGGGCCGTCCGGGTCGCCCTTCATGAACTGGCGAATCCGTGGGTTGTCGGAGCCCATCAGCTCGTCAGGGGTGCCCTGCCCCAGCACCTGGCCGTCGCCTACCACATAGATGTAGTCGGCGATGCTGGCGGTTTCCGCCAGGTCGTGGGAGACGACGATGCTGGTGATGCCCAAGGCATCGTTGAGCAGGCGGATCAGGCGCACCAGTACGCCCATGGCAATGGGGTCCTGGCCGACGAACGGTTCGTCGTACATGAGGATCTGCGGGTCCAGGGCAATTGCCCGTGCCAGCGCCACACGGCGCTTCATGCCACCGGACAACTCGTCGGGCATGAGGTCGATGGCACCGCGCAGGCCCACGGCCTGCAGCTTCATCAGCACGATGTCGCGGATCATTTCTTCCGACAGCTGGGTGTGCACGCGCAGCGGGAACGCGACGTTCTCGAACACATCAAGGTCGGTGAACAGTGCACCACTCTGGAACAGCACGCCCATCTGCTTGCGGGCATCGAACAGGTCGCTGCGCGACAGGGTCGGCAGGTTCTGCCCGGCAACCCATACCTCACCGCTGGAGGGGCGCAGCTGCGCGCCCATCAGGCGGAGCAACGTGGTCTTGCCGCAACCCGATGGCCCCATGATGCCGGTGACCTTGCCGCGCGGGATGCGAATGTCGACGTTGCTGAAAATGCTGCGCGAACCGCGTTTGAAGGTAACCCCCTTCAACTCGACCGCGTAGGCGCTATCCACACTCATCTAGACTCCTTGCTAGTGCAGCCTCGTCCTAGTGGACGCCAGCCTCCATCAGGAAGGCACAAGCGCCCCTGCCAGGCCGAATAGCGGCGAACTATAGCACCGCTGACGCCACCGCCCCAAGGCCAGGCAAGCAGTCGTTCAGCCCTGTGACAGGCTTTGATGACATTCGCTACAGCAATCGAAGGGGTGAGGGTTTTCGTCATTGCGCGTATAATCGCTGCCTTTTCATCAGGCATTGCTTTCTCGACATGAGCCAATCCAGCGAGCTGATCCAATCCGCCCAACGCACCCTGCGCCTGGAACTCGAGGCCGTAGAGGCCCTGTTGGCGCGCATCGACGACAATTTCGTCAAAGCCTGCGAACTGATCCTGGCCAGCAAGGGCCGGGTGGTCGTGGTCGGCATGGGCAAGTCCGGGCATATCGGCAACAAGATCGCCGCCACCCTGGCCAGCACCGGTACGCCGGCGTTTTTCGTGCACCCGGCTGAAGCCAGCCATGGCGACATGGGCATGATAACCCGCGATGATGTCATCCTTGCCCTGTCGAATTCCGGTAGCACTGCCGAAATCGTCACCCTGCTGCCGCTGATCAAGCGCCTGGGCATCAAGCTGGTCAGCCTGACCGGCAACCCCGATTCGCCCCTGGCCCAGGCGGCCGAGGTCAACCTCGACGCCCGCGTAGAGCAAGAGGCCTGCCCACTTAACCTGGCACCCACCTCTTCCACCACCGCATCGCTGGTGCTGGGCGACTGCCTGGCCATCGCCCTGCTCGAAGCCCGCGGCTTCACGGCAGAAGACTTTGCCTTCTCGCACCCGGGCGGTGCACTGGGCCGCCGCCTGTTGCTCAAGGTCGAGAACGTGATGCACAGCGGCGACGAGCTGCCCCAGGTAGCCCGCGGCACCCTGCTCAAGGATGCGCTGCTTGAAATGTCCCGCAAAGGTCTGGGCATGACCGTGATCGTCGAAGCCGACGGCACGCTGGCCGGGATCTTCACCGACGGCGACCTGCGCCGCAGCCTGGACCGCAACATCGACGTACACACCACCCTGATCGACCAGGTGATGACCGTGCACGGCAAGACGGCCCGCGCCGAAATGCTCGCTGCCGAAGCCCTGAAGATCATGGAAGACCACAAGATCGGCGCACTGGTGGTGGTGGACCGCGAGGACCGCCCGACCGGCGCCCTGAACATGCACGACCTGCTGCGCGCCGGTGTAATGTGAGGAGTGATGGAATGAACCAGGATCTCATGCAACGCGGCAAAACCATCAAACTGGCAGTGTTCGATGTGGACGGCGTGCTCACCGACGGGCGCCTGTACTTCCTCGAAGACGGCAGCGAGTTCAAGACCTTCAACACCCTCGACGGCCAGGGCATCAAGATGCTCATGGCCTCGGGCGTGACCACCGCGATCATCAGCGGGCGTAAAACGCCTGTGGTCGAACGCCGGGCGAAAAACCTCGGCATCCCGCACCTGTACCAGGGCCGCGAGGACAAATTGGTCGTGCTTGACGGCCTGCTCGCCGAACTGGGCCTAAGCTATGATCAAGTGGCCTACCTGGGCGACGACCTGCCCGACCTGCCGGTCATTCGCCGGGTAGCATTGGGCATGGCCGTGGCCAACGCCGCTCCGTTTGTTCGCCAGCACGCCCACGGCGTGACCCAGGCACGCGGCGGCGAAGGCGCAGCCCGTGAATTCTGCGAACTGATCATGCAGGCCCAGGGCACCCTGGACGCTGCCAACGCCAATTACCTGTAAGGCTGCCCATGTTCAGCAAGAAAGCCCGCAATATTGCGCTGCTAGCAGTGATCGCCGCCCTGCTGGCGGCGGTCGGCTACTGGAACGTCAGCCCGGAAAGCTTCCTCGACAAGCCGGTGGCCCAGGTCGACGAAAGCGCCATCGACTACTATGCGATCAACGCCCACAGCGTGCAGTTTCTGCCTGATGGCAAGCTGCAGTACGAAATGACTGCCGACAAGGTCGAGCACCTCAAGGCCAGCGAAATCACGTTGCTGACCACGCCGGACCTGCACCTGTACCGCGGTACCGAATACCCGTGGCACGTGCAGAGCACCCGCGCCGAGGTCAACCCGGACGGCACCGAGGTCGAACTGATCGACAAGGTCCGGATTGCGCGCATCGACGAAAAGCAGCGTGAAACCATCATTACCAGCTCACGCATGACCGTGTTCCCGCAGAAGCAATATGCGCAGACCGAGCAAGCCGTTAGAATCGACGGCGCCGGTGGCACAACTACGGGCAAAGGAATGAAAGCGTATTTGAAAGAAAGCAGGATGGACCTGCTCTCTAACGTAAGAGGACAGTATGAGGCTCGTTAAAACCCTCCCCCTTTTGCTCAGCCTGAGCGCAGCACTGGGAAGCGCGAGCGCCTTCGCACTGCCGAATGACCGTGATCAGCCGATCCGCATCCAGGCCGACCAGGCCCACCTGGATGACAAGCAAGGCGTAGCCACCTACACCGGCGACGTGGTCATTACCCAGGGCTCGATGATGATCAAAGGCAACACCGTGACCATCACCCGCTCCGCTTCCGGCGACATCGATGTGGTGACCTCGGTGGGCAACCTGGCCTACTTCGAGCAGCAGCAGAGCGCGGCCAAGCCAGACAAGATGAAAGGCTGGGGCGTGACCATCCAGTATCAGGCGCTGAAAGACCTGGTGATCCTCACCGACCGCGCCAAGGTCGAGAACGAAGGCAACACCACCGAAGGCGAGAAGATCGTCTACAACACCCAGACCCAGGTGGCGACCGCCGGTCGCGGTGGCAACGTGACTACACCGCGTCAGCGCATCGACATGGTGATCCAGCCCAAGAAGAAGGCCGAGTAAATGGCAACCCTCAAAGCCCAGCACCTGGCGAAGAGCTACAAGGGGCGGCAGGTCGTACGCGATGTCAGCCTGTCGATCGACAGCGGCCAGATCGTCGGCCTGCTCGGCCCCAACGGCGCCGGCAAGACCACCTGCTTCTACATGATTGTCGGGCTGGTCCAGGCCGAGCAGGGGCGCGTGCTCATCGATAACCTCGATGTCAGCCACCAGCCCATGCACGGCCGCGCCCGTGCTGGCATCGGCTACCTGCCGCAGGAAGCCTCGATCTTCCGCAAGCTGTCGGTGGCCGACAACATCATGGCCATCCTCGAGACCCGCAAGGACATCGACCGCGACGGCCGGCGCAAGGAGCTGGAAAGCCTGCTGCAGGAGTTCCACATCAGCCACATCCGCGACAACCTCGGCATGAGCCTCTCTGGTGGTGAACGCCGTCGCGTCGAGATTGCCCGCGCCCTGGCGACCGCACCCAAGTTCATCTTGCTGGACGAACCATTCGCCGGTGTCGACCCGATCTCGGTCGGCGACATCAAGCAGATCATCCACCACCTCAAGGCCAAGGGCATCGGTGTGCTGATCACCGACCACAACGTGCGCGAGACCCTGGATATCTGCGAAACCGCCTATATCGTCAATGATGGCCGACTGATCGCCGAAGGCGACGCCGAAACCATCCTGGCCAACGACCTGGTCAAAGAGGTTTACCTGGGCCACGAGTTCCGTCTCTGACCCCGGCACGCGCCTGGAGCACCGGAAAATAGCCGCACAACTGCGGGTAAAGTTGTTACGGTGCTCTAGGCAAACGCTACAATTTAAGGCATAAAACTTGCTTGATCTGGCGCCCCGGCGCCCTCGTGTAGTGGATGGCGCATGCGCGCCGGCGAACAAGGTACAAGCCCCTGCCATGAAACCATCGCTCGTCCTAAAAATGGGCCAGCAACTGACGATGACACCGCAGTTGCAACAGGCCATCCGTCTGCTCCAGCTTTCCACCCTGGACCTGCAACAGGAAATCCAGGAAGCGCTGGAGTCGAACCCGATGCTCGAACGTCAGGAAGACGGCGAGGACTTCGACAACAGCGACCCGATGGCGGACAACGCCGAGAACAAGCCGACAGCCGAAGCCCAGGACAACAGCTTCCAGGAAAGCACCATCAGTGCCGACAACCTGGAAGACGGTGAATGGAGCGAGCGCATTCCCAACGAGCTTCCAGTCGATACCGCATGGGAAGACATCTACCAGACCAGCGCCAGCAGCCTGCCGAGCAACGATGACGACGAGTGGGACTTCACCACCCGCACATCGGCCGGCGAAAGCCTGCAAAGCCACCTGCTGTGGCAACTGAACCTGGCGCCGATGTCCGACACCGACCGCCTGATCGCCGTTACCCTCATCGACAGCATCAACGGCCAGGGCTACCTGGAAGACACCCTCGAAGAAATCTGCGCCGGTTTCGACCCTGAGCTGGACATCGAGCTGGACGAAGTCGAGGCGGTACTGCACCGCATCCAACAGTTCGAACCGGCAGGTGTCGGCGCCCGCAATCTGGGCGAATGCCTGCTGCTGCAACTGCGCCAGCTACCTGCCAATACCCCGTGGATGACCGAAGCCAAGCGCCTGGTCACCGATTTCATCGACCTGCTCGGCAGCCGCGACTACAGCCAGCTGATGCGGCGCATGAAAATCAAGGAAGACGAGCTTCGCCAGGTCATCGAACTGGTACAAAGCCTCAACCCGCGCCCTGGTTCGCAGATCGAGTCCAGCGAACCCGAGTACGTGGTGCCCGACGTCATCGTGCGCAAAGATACCGACCGTTGGCTGGTGGAGCTGAACCAGGAAGCCATACCGCGCCTGCGGGTGAACCCGCAATACGCCGGTTTCGTGCGCCGCGCCGACACCAGCGCCGACAACACCTTCATGCGCAACCAGTTGCAGGAAGCGCGCTGGTTCATCAAGAGCCTGCAAAGCCGTAACGAAACCCTGATGAAGGTTGCCACGCAGATCGTCGAGCACCAGCGGGGTTTCCTCGACCACGGCGACGAAGCGATGAAGCCGCTGGTGCTGCATGACATTGCCGAAGCGGTGGGGATGCACGAGTCGACCATTTCGCGGGTTACCACGCAAAAGTACATGCACACACCGCGTGGCATCTACGAACTGAAATACTTTTTCTCCAGCCACGTCAGCACCTCCGAAGGCGGAGAATGCTCGTCCACGGCGATTCGCGCGATCATCAAGAAACTGGTTGCGGCGGAAAATCAGAAAAAGCCATTGAGTGACAGCAAGATCGCTGGTTTACTGGAGGCACAAGGCATCCAGGTAGCCCGTCGCACCGTCGCCAAGTACCGCGAGTCCCTCGGCATCGCACCGTCGAGCGAGCGCAAGCGACTGATGTAGCCCCTGAGATGAGCCACAGCGTTTGTGGGGCAGGTGCGAGACCTGCCTCTTTATGCACGGGCAACAAAGGAGAAGCTGTATGCAAGTCAATATCAGTGGACAGCATGTAGAAGTCACCCCACCGCTGCGTGATTATGTGGAGCAGAAGCTCAAACGCGTAGCGAGTCACTTCGACAAGATCACCAACGTGCAGGTCATCATGAAAGTCGAGAAGCTGCAGCAGAAGGTCGAAGCGACCCTGCAGATTCCTGGCGGTGAAGTGGTTGCCAATGCCGAAGACCAAGACATGTATGCAGCAATCGACGCCTTGGCCGACAAGCTCGACCGCCAACTGAAAAAACACAAGGAAAAACAGCAAAGCCTGCTGCAAGGTGCAGCTGCACGCTGATCCCCCTCATCCATGATCCGACTTGAAACCATCCTGACCCCCGGCCGTTCACTCGTGAACGTGCCGGGCGGCAGTAAGAAGCGCGCCCTGGAAAAGGTCGCCACCGTCATCGCCGACCAAGTGCCAGAACTGGAGATGCAAGACGTCTTCGAAAAACTGGTCGCCCGGGAAAAACTCGGCTCGACCGGTTTCGGCAATGGCATCGCCATCCCCCACTGCCGGCTTGAAGGCTGTTCCGCCCCGGTCAGTGCCTTGCTGCATCTGCAAGCTCCAATCGATTACGACGCCATCGATGGCGCGCCCGTGGACCTGCTGTTCGTCCTGCTGGTGCCTGAAGCCGCTACCGATGCCCATCTGGAACTGCTGCGCCAGATTGCCAGCATGCTCGATCGCAAGGAGGTTCGTGATCGCTTGCGTGCCGCCAGCAGTAACGAGGCCCTGTTCCAGGTTGTCCTGGACGTACAGAACGAGCACTGAACATGCGCCTGATCATTGTCAGCGGCCGCTCCGGCTCCGGCAAGAGCACCGCCCTCGATGTACTGGAAGACAACGGTTTCTACTGCATTGACAACCTGCCCGCCGGGCTGCTGCCGGAGCTGGCGGAAGAGGCTCTGATCAACACCGAACTGCTACAGCCGAAGGTTGCCGTGTCGATCGACGCGCGTAACCTGCCCAGCCACCTGACGCGCTTCCCCGAATTGCTCGAAGAAGCCCGTGCGCGAAACATCCAGTGTGATGTGCTGTTCCTGGATGCCGACGAAGACATGCTGCTCAAGCGCTTCTCGGAAACCCGCCGACGCCACCCACTGACCAATGCCAACCGCTCGCTGGCCGAAGCAATTCGGGTCGAGAGTGAGCTTCTGGGCCCGATCGCCGACCTGGCCGACCTGAAGATCGACACCACCAACCTGAATCTGTATCAGCTGCGTGATTCGATCAAGCTGCGCCTGCTCAACCAACCCGAGCCCGGCACCGCGTTCCTGGTCGAGTCGTTCGGTTTCAAGCGTGGCATGCCGGTCGATGCAGACCTGGTGTTCGATGTGCGCTGCCTGCCAAACCCTTACTGGAAGCCCGAGCTGCGCGAGCACTCCGGCCTCGACCAACCGGTAATCGACTATCTGGCCGCACAGCCGGATGTCGAAGACATGTTCAGCGACATTTCCAGCTATCTGCTCAAGTGGCTGCCCCGCTTCGCCGCCAGCAACCGTGCCTACGTCACCATTGCCATCGGCTGCACCGGCGGCCACCACCGCTCGGTGTACATCACTGAGCGCCTTGGCCAGTTGCTGCAGCAATCCCTGAAAAACGTCCAGGTCCGCCACCGCGACCTCTAGCCCAAGGATCCGCCCCACGATGCCCGCCCGCGAAATCACCATCATCAACAAGCTGGGCCTGCATGCCCGGGCGGCAGCCAAGTTCGTCGGCGTGGCAGGCCGCTTCCCCTGCCAGGTGCGGGTTGGCCGTACGCCGGACAAGCTGGTGGACGGCAAGAGCATCATGGCGGTGATGATGCTGGCGGCCGGCAAAGGCACCCAGGTGCACCTGCACACCGAAGGCGAGCAGGACAACGACGCCATGGATGCGCTGGTCGAGCTGATCAACAACTTCTTCGACGAAGGCGAATAGCCCTCCCGCAACATCTCCTGCCAATTATCAGGATGCAATCGGCCGTGGTTGTCTTTATACCTATATGGGTATAGATTGTGGCCATGCAATGGATGCATTAAAACGAATCAGGGCGCTGTATTGGGTTGGCAGCAGCAAGAAAGACCTTCAGGCACTTCCTGAAGATGTACAGGACATCTTCGGCTTTGCACTGCACTTGGCGCAGGAAGGCGGCAAGCATCAGCAAACCAAATGCCTCAAGGGATTCTCAGGCGCGGGGGTGCTGGAAATCATGGAGGATCACAACCGGAACACCTACCGGGCGGTCTACACCGTGAGCTTTGGCTCGGCTATTTATGTCCTGCATTGCTTTCAGAAGAAGTCCGTCTCCGGCATCAAGACTTCCAGTCACGACATCGCCTTGATCAGGTCTCGTCTGAAGCTGGCCGAGGCACACTCAAGAGGAGAAATAAATGACTGAGATCGAAGCAGGCAGTGGGAACGTCTATGCCGACCTCAACGGTGCCGACGCCAATGAAATGCTGGTAAAGGCACAGCTTGCCAGCAAGATCTGCAGCATCATCAAGGCTCGGCACCTCACCCAGTTGGAAGCCGCAGCGGTACTTGGATTACCCCAACCCAAAGTATCTGAAATGATGCGGGGCAAGTTTCGCGGCATCAGTGAGACCAAGATGATCGATTGCCTGGCGCGACTGGGGCGCGATATCCAGATTGTGGTCAAGCCAGCCCCTCGCTCCCGTCGCGAAGGGCGGGTTGAAGTCATTATCACCTGAGTGCCGCCTGCATGGAGCAGGCGCACCCAAGCTTGCTCACGACAATGCTGTATCCATCACCATCATCAGGCAGAAGCCAATACACAGCCCCAGGCTGGCCAGACGATGATGGCCGTTACTGCGCGATTCCGGGATGATCTCCTGGGTCACCACCAGCAGCATTGCCCCCGCCGCGCAGGCCAGGCCCAGCGGCAGCAGCAGTTCGGCGATGTTCACCAGCCAGGCGCAGATCACCGCAGCCACCGGCTCGACCAGGCCTGACGCTGCGCCTATCAAGAAGGCTTTGAAGCGCGACATGCCCGCCCCGGCCAGCACCAGCGCAATTACCAGCCCCTCAGGCACATCCTGCAAGGCAATGCCCATGGCCAGGCTGTCGGCGTCGGCCATGCCACCACCGGCGGACACACCGATGGCCATGCCCTCGGGAATGTTGTGCGCGATGATGGCGATGACAAACAGCCAGATGCGCGCAGCAATCACCGGCTGGTTGTCGGTGCCGACCAGCGCTTCTGGTGAGGTGCCAGACACCTTGAGGTCAACCAGAAACAGGCAGAGCGCACCGAACAACAAGCCAAAGCTGATCAGGCCGCCCGCGCCCCAAGGGCTGAAACCGATGGACTGGGCCGCGCCCAGACCCGGAATGATCAGGGAAAACGCGGTGGCTGCCAGCATAACGCCAGCACCGAAGCCCAGCAGCGTGTCGGCCAGCGCCACTGGCATGTTGCGAATGACCAGTACCGGTACCGCCCCCAACGCCGTCCCCAGTGCGCACAATGCGCCGCCCTCCAGGGCGCGCAACATCCGTGGTTCCAGGTCCAGCCAGGCAAGGCCACGCGCTACCAACAGCGCGGTGCCCGCCAGCAAAAGCAAAGTCCCAAGCGCCAGGCGAAACAGGCGCACACTGCTGACAGACATCACTTCAGAGCGCATACCGGTCCGACTCACTTCAGGGCTTCAACGTAACGACGTTCCACTTCCGCCCAGTCAATGACGTTGTAGAAAGCACCGATGTATTCCGGGCGACGGTTCTGGTACTTCAGGTAGTAGGCATGCTCCCACACGTCCAGGCCGAGGATCGGCGTATTGCCGTGCATCAGCGGGCTGTCCTGGTTACCGCTGCTTTCCACCACCAAGGTTTTCTGCGGGGTCACGCTGAGCCAGGCCCAGCCGCTGCCGAAGCGGGTCAGCGCCGCTTTGGTGAAGGCATCCTTGAAGGCATCGAAACCGCCCAGTTGCGAGGAGATGGCTTGTACCAGCTGGCCCTGTGGCTCACCGCCGCCCTGCGGCGACATCACAGTCCAGAACAGGCTGTGGTTGGCGTGGCCGCCGCCATGGTTGGTTACCGCAGCGCGCAGGTTTTCTGGCAGCTGCTTGACCGCACCGACCAGTTTTTCCACCGGCCATTCGGCCCACTCAGTGCCTTCGATGGCGGCATTGAGGCCGTTGACGTAGGTCTGATGGTGCTTGCTGTGGTGGATCTCCATGGTCTGGGCGTCGATGTGCGGCTCCAGCGCATCGTAGGCGTAAGGCAAAGCAGGCAAGGTATGGGGCATGTCAGTGAATTCCGTAGGCATGGGTTCCAGGCGCCACGTCCGGCTGGGCAGCGAGTTCGCTGGCCCCGGCATTGTGGCGGTTGAGCAGGCGCTCGGTTCGCGGGTACTGGCCGTACTCGGCGATGAAATTCAGCAGTTCGGTGTAGGTTCGCCCACTGTGGCGCAGCGCTGCGTCACGCAGCGGCTGGGGCAATCGCGCCTCCTGGCTGGCGTGCAGCAGCCGCTGGTGGGCGGCGCACAAGTAGTCGGCGCTCTCGTGCGGCTGATTCAGGCGCACGTGCAGGTCGGCCAGGTTGTGGTGGGCGATGACGAACACGGCCACCGCTTCGTCGACGTCATGCCAGCGCTCGAACAGCACCTGGGCCAGCGCCAGGGCTTGCAGGTAGTGTTCCCGGGCGTCGACCAGCTCGCCTTGTTCGAACAGGCGGTTGGCGGTTTCCGTGGTGCGTTTCCAGTGCTGCATGGGTTGTCTCCTGGGCGGTGACGCAGGGTCAGATACCGCCGGCGGTGAGTTTTTCCGGGTCCAGCAGCGCTTCAAGCTGGTCACGTGACAGGTCGGTGTGCTCCAGCGCCACATCGATGACCGGGCGACCCTGCTTGTAGGCGGTCTTGGCAATTTCGGCAGCCTTGAGGTAACCGATGATCGGGTTCAGCGCAGTGACCAGGATCGGGTTGCGCGCCAGGGCTTCCTTGAGCTTGGCCTCGTTGACCTTGAAGCTGGCGATGGCCTTGTCGGCCAGCAAACGGCTGACGTTGGCCATCAGCTCGATGCTCTCCAGCAAGTTGCGGGCGATCACCGGCAGCATCACGTTCAGCTCGAAGTTGCCGGACTGGCCAGCTACAGCGATGGTCGCGTCATTACCGATCACCTGGGCGGCAACCATGGCGGTGGCCTCCGGGATCACGGGGTTGACCTTGCCTGGCATGATCGAAGAACCCGGCTGCAAGCCTTGCAGCTCGATTTCGCCCAGGCCGGCCAGTGGGCCGGAGTTCATCCAGCGCAGGTCGTTGGCGATCTTCATCAGTGCCACGGCGGTGGTCTTCAGCTGGCCAGACAGCGCCACGGCGGTGTCCTGCGAGCCGATCAGGGCGAACAGGTTCTGCCCTGGGGTGAACTGGACCTGGGTCAGGCCGCTGAGCTGTCGGGCGAAACCGGCAGCGAACAGAGGGTGGGCGTTGATGCCCGTACCCACGGCGGTGCCGCCCTGGGCGAGCGCCTGCAAGCTCGGCAGGGTCGCTTCGATGTGCCCCTTGGCAGCGTTGATCTGTGCCGCCCAGCCATCCAGCACCTGGCTCATGCGCACCGGCATGGCGTCCATCAAGTGGGTACGGCCCGTTTTCACATACTGATGCACTTGCGCCGACTTGGTCTCGATCACCTGTACCAGGTGGCTCAGGGCCGGCAGCAACTGTTCGTGCAAGGCCAGCGCAGCGCTGACATGAATGGTCGTGGGGATGATGTCGTTGCTGCTCTGGCCACAGTTGACGTGGTCATTGGCGTTGACAGCGTCACCCAGCACGCGGCTTGCCAAGGTGGCAATCACCTCGTTGGCGTTCATGTTCGAGCTGGTGCCGGAGCCGGTCTGGAACACATCCACCGGGAAGTGCTGGATGAAGTCTTCCGCCAGCAGTTGCTCGACAGCCTTGACGATGGCGTGGCCCTGCGCTGCAGACAGTTGCTCCAGCTCCACGTTGGCCTTGGCGGCAGCAGCTTTGGCCAGCAACAAGGCACGAATGAACTGGGCCGGCATGCGCAGACCACTGACCGGGAAGTTGTCGACCGCGCGCTGGGTCTGGGCACCATACAGGGCCTGGGCCGGCACCTGCAGCTCACCCATGCTGTCACGCTCGATACGGGTATCACTCATCATCAAATCCTTGCATCAGTTCATCGGGAGAAATCGACGGCAGCAGACGGCAATTGGCCAACTGCAGGGCATAGGGCTGCCAGCGCTGGTTCTGTTCCTGGCGGTCGAGGTTGCGCATGTCCAGCAGTGGGCGCCAGGCCTGGTCCAGGCACAGGCAGCGCCAATGCCAGGGCAGCATGCGGTCGCAGGCGGTATCCAGCAGCAGGCGGAAAGAGGTGAGTGCCACCGTCCATGGCGAGGTCTCGGTGCAGCACACCAGATAGCGGCCTTCGGCAAGGTAATGCTCGATCAGGCGCGGCTCGTCGGGCTCGAGCGCACAGCGGATGCGCCGGCTGAGCCAGCGCCAGTTTTCCAGGTAGGGCAGTTCGCGGAGGACGGGTTTCATGAACATCATCGCCGGGTTACTGGATAATGATATTCATTATTAAGTGATAAACAGAATCACTTCAAGAAAAAGGTGATGAAAAAAACCCGGCGCAGGGGCCGGGTCTTCATTTTATCTGAGCAGTACAGGTTAATGATCAGCTACCAGCAACAGTCATCCGTTCGATCAGAACCGAGCCCGTATGGATGTTGCTGCGGGTTTCCAGATCGCTACCAATCGCGACAATCTGCTGGAACATATCCTTCATATTGCCGGCAATGGTCACTTCCTGAACCGCATGCTGAATCTCGCCATTCTCGACCCAGAAGCCAGCCGCACCACGGGAGTAATCCCCCGTCACCATATTCAGCCCATGCCCCATCAACTCGGTCACCAGCAGCCCGCGCCCCATACGGCGGATCAATGCGGCCTGGTCTTCCACACCGTGAGTGACGAACAGGTTATGCACGCCACCGGAGTTGGCCGTGCTAGGCAAGCCCAGCTTGCGCCCGGAATAGGTGCCCAGCAGGTACGACACCAGCTCGCCTTTGTCGACGAACGGCTTGGCATAGGTAGCCAGGCCATCACCGTCGAATGCCGCGCTACCCAGTGCCCGTGGGATATGGGGGCGCTCGTCAAGGGTAAGCCAGGAGGGGAACAGGCGTTGCCCAATGGTGCCTTCAAGGAACGACGACTTGCGGTAAAGGTTGCCGCCGGAAATGGCCGAGAGGAAACTGCCGAACAGGCCACCGGCCAGCTCGGCGGAGAACAGCACCGGCACCTCGCAGGTCGGTACCGGGCGTGCGCCCAAACGGCTGGCTGCGCGCTGGGCAGCGCGGGCGCCGATACTGCGCGGGTCGGCCAGCAGGTTGCCCTGGCGGTTCACGTCGTACCAGTAGTCACGCTGCATCTGCCCGTCGCCTTCAGCGATCATCACGCAGCTCAGGCTGTGCCGGGTCGAAGCATAACTGCCGATGAAGCCATGGCTGTTGCCATACACCCGGCAGCCCTGGTGGGTATTGAGTGTGGTGCCATCGGCATTGAGAATGCGCGGGTCTTCATCGAACGCCGCAGCCTCGCAGGCCAAGGCCATTTCGATGGCCTTTTCAGGCTCCATGGCCCAGTCGTGATAGAGGTCCAGATCCGGGATTTCGCGGGCCATCAGCGCCGCGTCGGCCAGGCCTGAGCATTCGTCCTCGGAGGTATGCTTGGCAATGGCCAACGCTGCGGCGACGGTCTCGCGGATCGCGTCCGGGCCACTGGCCGAGGTGCTGGCCGAGCCTTTGCGCTGGCCAACATAAAGGGTGATACCAAAGCCTTGGTCGCGGTTGAACTCGACCGTTTCAACCTCACGCTGGCGTACCGTGGTGGACAGGCCCTGCTCCAGCGACACCGCCACTTCGCAGGCGCTGGCCCCCTGGCGGCGCGCCTCGGCAATGATCGCCTCGACCTGCTCCTGCAATGCTGGCAGGTCTTTCGGACCTACGCTCTGGACTGCACTCATGGTTCTCTCCACTAAAATTCTGCGTACGGCTTGGGGTCATTCTACGACCGGGCCGGACAAGCGGCCCCCGACTGGTTATCATGGCGACGATTTCTAGCGGACTGCCACCATGGTTGATTCAAACGACGCCTACGACGGCGAAAAAAGCAAAACCCAGATCAAGCGCGAACTGCATGAGCTGGTTGAACTCGGCGAGCGCCTCACTACGCTCAAGGCCGACACTCTGGCGCGTCTGCCGTTGACCGACGAGCTACGCAAGGCCCTGGCCGAGGCTTCCAAGCACACCGCTCACGGTGCCCGCAAACGCCACATGTCGTTTGTCGGCAAGCTGATGCGCGTGCAGGACCTGGATGCCATCCACGCCTTGCTTGAGCAGATGGACAGCTCGACCCGCCAGTACAACGAGCGCTTCCACGGCCTGGAGCGCTGGCGCGACCGGCTCATCGACGGTAATGACGAAGACCTCGAGCGTTTCGTCAACGAATACCCCGATACCGATCGCCAGCAACTACGCTCGCTGATCCGACATGCCCAGCACGAAAAAGCGCGTAACAAGCCGCCTGCTGCTGCGCGCAAGGTGTTCAAGTACATCCGCGACCTCGACGAGCTGCAGCGCGGTTTGCGCTGAGCCCCTGGGGCCGCTGTGCGGCCCAATCGCGACACAAGGCCGCTCCCACAGTATTCGCGCAGCCATTCCTGCGTGGCGCAGCCCCTGTGGGAGCGGCCTTGCGTCGCGAAAGGACCGCAAAGCGGTCCCAGATGGCCATCACGCCCCGGTACCGCCGACGGTAATCGCATCCAGCTTCAAGGTAGGCTGCCCCACCCCGACCGGCACCGACTGCCCGTCCTTGCCGCACGTCCCTACCCCGCTGTCCAGCGCCAGGTCGTTCCCGACCATCGACACCCGGCTCATCGCCTCCGGGCCATTGCCAATCAGGGTCGCACCCTTGACCGGCGCGGTAATCTTGCCGTCTTCGATCAGGTAGGCCTCACTGGTCGAGAACACGAACTTGCCGCTGGTGATGTCCACCTGGCCACCGCCCAGGTTGGCGCAATAGATACCCTTCTTCACCGACGCGATGATTTCCTGCGGGTCGCTTTCGCCTGCACGCATGTAGGTGTTGGTCATGCGGGGCATCGGCAGGTGCGCGTAGGACTCCCGGCGACCGTTGCCGGTCAACGCCATGCCCATCAGGCGCGCGTTGAGCTTGTCCTGCATGTAACCCTTGAGCACACCGTTCTCGATCAGCGTGGTGCATTCGGTCGGAGTGCCTTCGTCATCCACGCTCAGTGAGCCACGGCGGCCCTCGAGCGTGCCATCGTCAACGATGGTGCACAGGCTCGATGCCACCTTCTCGCCAATGCGGCCGCTGAACGCCGAACTGCCTTTGCGGTTGAAGTCACCCTCCAGGCCATGGCCTACAGCCTCGTGCAGCAACACGCCCGACCAGCCCGAGCCCAGTACAACCGGCAAGGTGCCTGCAGGTGCCGGGATCGCCTCAAGGTTTACCAGCGCCTGGCGCAATGCCTCGCGGGCATAGCCCATTACCCGTTCTTCGGTGAAGAAACGGTAGTCGGTACGCCCGCCACCGCCCTGCCCGCCGCGCTCGCGACGGCCATTCTGTTCGACGATGACGCTGACGTTGAAGCGCACCAGTGGGCGCACGTCGGCGGCCAGGCTGCCATCGGCCGCAGCGATCAGGATGCGCTCCCAGACCCCGGCCATGCTCACGCTGACTTGCTGGATGCGCGGGTCCAGGGCGCGGGTGGCGACATCGACACGCTTGAGCAGCTCGACCTTTTCGGCACGGCTGAGTACATCCAGCGGGTTGTCTGCGGCATACAGGGCGGCCACTTCCTGACTGCGGAAAGCCTGGACCTTGCCGTTTTGCCCGGCACGTGAAATCGAACGGGCGGCGCGCGCCGCCGAGGTCAATGCCTCGAGGTTGATCGCATTGCTGTAGGCGAAGCCGGTCTTTTCACCGGACTGGGCACGTACGCCCACGCCCTGGTCCAGGTTGAAGCTGCCCTCTTTGACGATGCCGTCTTCCAGCGCCCAGGTTTCCGAGATCTGACCCTGGAAATACAGGTCGGCGGCGTCGATGCCGGGGCCGGCCAACTCACCCAGTACGCTCTGCAGGCTGTCCAGGGTCAAGCCGCCTGGGGCCAGGAGCTGCTCACTGACGGTGGATAACATCTGGCTCATAGTCACTCCGAGGTGTGCGCAGGCCGCAACGCGCCCTGCGAGAAAAAGCGCCGGTGCGATACCACCGGCATGCGCGCCCGGATGGACGCTTGTTCTTCAATGTCGCGCTCGGCAAGCAGTACTGCTTCGCCTTGCGCCTGTTGTGCGACGATGCGCCCCCAAGGGTCGACGATCGCCGCATGGCCATGGGTTTCCCGAGGGCCTGGATGGGTGCCGCCCTGCGCCGCAGCCAGCAGGTAGCACTGGGTTTCGATTGCGCGGGCGCGTACCAGCACCTCCCAATGTGCCGCCCCTGTCACGGCTGTAAAGGCCGCTGGGGCAGTGATCAGTTCCGCGCCGGCAGCACGCAGTGCGCTGTACAGCTCAGGAAAGCGCAAGTCGTAGCACACACTCAGCCCCAACCGCCCAACCGGCGTGTCAGCCACCACCACCTGGGCGCCATGGGCGTAATCATCCGACTCACGGTACCGACCGCGGTTGTCGGCAACGTCCACGTCGAACAGGTGCAGCTTGTCATAGCGTGCCGCCACCTCGCCGTGTTCGTCGATCAGCAGCGAGCAGGCATGCGCCTTGGCCTCGGGCTGGCCGACCGGAGGCAAGGGCAAGGTACCGGCCACAACCCATAACTTGAGGTCGCGGGCGGTGCGTTTCAACCATGGGAGGATCGGCCCTTCCCCCAATGCTTCGGCGCGGCCGATGGCAGCGGCGTCCTTGCGGCCCATGGCGGCGAAGTTTTCCGGCAGCACCGCCAGCCGTGCGCCGCCAGATGCGGCCTGCTCCAACAGGGCACCGGCACGTTGCAGGTTGGCCAGCACATCATCCTGGCTGACCATCTGGATTACCGCTGCCTTCATGGGCACTCCTAGCGGGTTTTCTCGAAAGGTTTCACAAATGTGATTCTAGGCTCTTTCCACGGCCCTTCGACACGGTAGTGCACGCTGGCAAAGCGCGACACGCGGTCACCGATCAACCGGTCGACCAGGAACAGCGCGCCGCCTACGGCTGGCGCACCGATAATCAGTGCCGCCAGCGGCAGGTTGTTGGTCACCGGCAGGCTCACTTGCAGGTTGGCATCGACCCGGTCGCGCACCATGTCCAGGGTGCCCTCCAGCTCAAAGTTGCTCGACGGGCCGGTGACACTGATCGGCTCGCGGGTGACATAGACACCATTACTGGCCACGAGCAGGCCTTTGACCCGGTCATAGGCGAGGCCCTTTTCGAACAGGTCGGAGAAGTCCAGGCGCAGGCGCCGGCCAATGGAGTTGAAGTTGAGCAGGCCGAACACGCGCAGTGCCTGTGCACTGCCTTCGACTTCGACGAACTGGCCGGTGCGCAGCGCCGCGTCCATGCTGCCAGAGAAGCGCTTCAGGCCCACCGCAGCGGGCGAACCCGGCCAGCGGCCGTCCACATCCAGGCGGAAGTCACGGCTGGTCACAGTCGGAGCGAAGCCCCAGGCCTTGAGCACATCGGCCAGGTTCTTGCCGTCCAGGCGCCCTTTGTACCAGCTGCTGGTGCTGCCCTGCTCACCCTCCCAGCCGCCACCGCCGTCGATGCGCAGCCCTTTGAAGTCGAGGTCGATATCGCTGGCGGTCACGCCCCGCGCTGTCGGTCGCAATTTGATCGCCGCGCTGCCGAACAGGTCGTCGCCGCGGTAAAGCTTATCGATGCTCAAGTCCAGCGCCGGTACCTTGCGCGGGTCGAACGAGGCTAACGGGTCCGGGCCCTCTTCGGCCTGAGCCTGGGCAGGGTCGGCAGCGGGCAGGCGCAGGGTCTGCATACGCACGACCATTGGCGCACCCTTGGCATCCGGCACACGGGCGTTGCCAATCACTTCCTTGCTGTCCAGGCGCAGGTCCCAGGCCGGGCCGCCACGGGCCATACGCACCACGGCCTGGTTCAGGTCCATGCCGAAGGCTTTCAGCTGGCCGATGCTCAGGTCGACACTTTGCAGGTTCTGTCGCGCGCTGCCACCTGGGTCGTCACCGGCAAGCCGGGCCGCCTGTTCTTGCCAGGGCGCCAGGTCCAGCGACTCCAGGCGCCCGCGTACCCGCAAACCCTGGCCAGCCGGGAGTTGGGCGTCACCAGTGCCCAACAGCAATTCACCACGCCCCTGCATGAGCTTGTCGGCCGGTGCGGCGTAGGCAAAGCGTGCAAGGTCGGTGTAAGCGGCATCGAACCGCCGCTCCTGGCCTTGCAGGCTCATGCTGAAACGGCTGTCGCGGGTGTCTGCTGCGGCTTTGCCGAAGGGCGCCGGCAGGTCGATGGCCAAGCCCTTCAGGTTCGAATTGACGCTCAGCCGGTTGTCCCGGCTACCCAGGCTGAGTTGCAACTGGTAAGGCAGGTCACCGGACGCTGGCAAAGCCTGTTTGAACTGCAGCCAGTCGGTCAGTGCCTTGAGCGATACCTGGCCATTGGCGTCGATGCGCGTCTGCATCTGCCCCGGCTGGCCTTCGGCAGTAATTTGCGCCGTCACCGGCTTGCCGAACGCCTGCAGGCTGATGCCCTTGCCACTCAGGCCTTTGTCAAAATCGAAGCTGAAATCACCCTTCAAGCGGCTCAACTCCAGGCTCGGCGGGGCAACTTTCAGGCGCGCATCGCTGGTGGCGAAATCCACCTGCACTTTCGGCCGTTCCCCACGAGCCAGCGGGATGTCGAGCTTGACCTTGCCCTTCAACGGCCCTTCGCCCTCCCAGCCGGCGAAGATCTCGCCCGTGCCGATCGGCGCTTCCTTGAGTATTTTCAGGCCATCGCCCAGGCTGCCGTCGAAGTCGCCATCCAGGTACAGGCGACTGTGCTGCTCACCCTCGACATGCGGGATATCAACGCTGACATCGCTCACCTTGGTGTCGAGCAACAGGCCACGCTGGGCCTTGATGCGCACACCGCTGTCCTCGATGAACACATCGCCATCTACGTGCTGAACCTGCGGCCAGCCAGGCTGGAAGTCCAGCGCCGCGTCCCGCACCTTGAAAAACAGGCTGATGCTGCGGGCTTGCGGTGCGGCGCCATGATTCAGCGAGCCCTGGTACTGGAAGTAGCCCTCATCCACCGTGCCTTTGACGATGGCGCTGCGCAGCCATTCGTCGAGGGCCGGGCTGAGCACCTCGGGCAGGTACTTGGCGGTGTAGCGGCCATCGCCCTCGGTGAGGCCGACACGCAGGTCCATGTAGTCCTCGCGGCCTTCTTCGAACAACAGGCGAATAAGGAAGTCACCAGCAATCTTGCCCTCCTCGCCCAACACCTTGAGGTAAGGCGCAACCAGGGTGAAGCCTTCCTTGTCCAGCGCCCAGGTGAGGCGCGCGTTGGCTTTCTGGTAGTGCCAGGGTTTAGCGAAGATCGGGTACAGGTGCAGCATGAATGCATCGGTATCCAGGCGCAGTTCACCATGCCCCAGGTCGCCGCTGATGCTGCCGCTGACGTTACCGGCAGCCGGGGCACCGTGATAGGCATCGAAACCGACCTTCTCCAGGTTGGCGTCGAATTGCAGGCGCTGGTCACCCTCGGCCTTGGGCCGGGCCTCCAGCCGTACATTGCGCAACGCGCCGGTTACCTTGAGGCCATCGACTACGGCCATGACATTGTCAGGCAGCGGTGCCAGGGCTTCGATCAGCGGGGTAAGGGGCGTAAGGTGCAGCCGGTCAGCCTGCAGCTTCCAGCTTTCATCAGCAGCGCTCTGGCCGGGACGCTGCTGCAACTGCAGGTGCGACTCCCAACGGGTCTTGCCGATGTCCATGGCCAGGGAGTCGACCACTACATCAAAGCCTTGGGCCTGGCGCTGGAACCAGGCGCCCACAGCCAGGTTGTTCAGTGTCGCGGACTTGCGCCCGGCATAACCGCCCTGCAGCTCGGGTGCATTGAGCCGCACCACTGCCTGCTGCAATTGCCCTTCGCGCCAGTCGACCCACAACTCGCCGCCCGCTCGCAGCGCCTCGGCATGCCACTGGCCCAGCAGGCGTGGGGGCAACCATCGCGCCCAGTCACTTTGCGGCAGGCTCAGGTAGGCATCTACCTGGGCGTCACGCCAGGCCTTTGCCGACGCACGGCTACGCAGGTTCAGCGCCAGGGGCTGGCCATCGGGCAGGGTCGCACTCAAGTCCAGGGCCTGGCGCGAAGCACCCGCCTGCAGGCCGGCGCTCACATACGTCAGGGTGAGCGGGTCTCGCTGCCACGGGTGCAAGGTGACCTGGCTGTTGAACACATCAATGCGGCCCAGCTGGCGCAGGCGCTGCAGCAGTTCGGCGGGGTCAAGCGGCGCATCGTCCTTCTTCGGCAGGCCTTCAAGGTCCCAGGCCCCCTGCTCGTTCTCACGCAGGATCAGTTGCAGGCCACCCAACTGTATACGCGCCAGGCGCACTTCGCGGGCACTGAGGCTGGCCCAGACATCGGGCACAACCTTGACGTCGTCCAGGCGCAGCGCCGTCGCGCCTTCACCCAGTTGCAGGTCACGCACACGCAGCACCGGTGCCAGGCCGCTCCAGCGCCCCTCAAGGGCACCGACATGCACCGGCAGCCCCAGCGCCTGCTCGGCTTTGCGTTCCACATCGGCACGGTATTCGGCCACCAGCGGTACCAGCTCGCGGCCGAGGCTGACATACAACGCCACCAATACCGCCAGCAGGGCGCAAAAGCCCAGCCCCCAGCGGGTCAAGGCGACAAGAACGCGGGTCAGACGTCCCATGGCCATGGCCCTCCAAGTCGTTTATCCATGATGGCCGGTAGTGGCGGTTTTGCCAGCCCGACCATCCAGTGGCGCGTTCGAGAAGACCTCAGAGCAGCACCACGTCGTATTGTTCCTGCGAATACATCGACTCGACCTGGAAGCGAATGGTTCGACCGATGAACGCCTCCAGCTCTGCCACGTTGCCCGATTCTTCATCCAGCAGGCGGTCGACCACCTTCTGGTTGGCCAGCACACGGTAGCCCTCGGCCTGATAGGCACGTGCCTCGCGCAGGATCTCGCGGAAGATTTCGTAGCAGATGGTCTCGGGGGTTTTCAGCTTGCCGCGGCCCTGACAGGCCAGGCACGGCTCGCACAGCACCTGCTCCAGGCTTTCACGGGTGCGCTTGCGGGTCATCTGCACCAGCCCCAGCTCGGTGATGCCGATGATGTTGGTCTTCGCGTGATCCCGTTCCAGCTGTTTTTCCAGTGTGCGCAGCACCTGGCGCTGGTGTTCTTCATCTTCCATGTCGATGAAGTCGATGATGATGATGCCGCCGATATTGCGCAGGCGCAGTTGCCGGGCGATGGCGGTGGCAGCCTCCAGGTTGGTCTTGAAGATGGTCTCTTCAAGGTTGCGATGGCCGACGAATGCACCGGTATTCACATCAATGGTGGTCATCGCTTCGGCCGGGTCGACCACCAGGTAGCCACCGGACTTGAGCGGCACCTTGCGCTCGAGGGCGCGCTGGATTTCGTCTTCGACACCGTACAGGTCAAAGATTGGCCGTTCGCCCGGGTAGTGTTCGAGGCGGTCGGCGATTTCCGGCATCAGTTCACCGACGAACTGCGTGGTCTTCTGGAACGTTTCACGCGAGTCGATGCGGATCTTCTCGATCTTCGGGTTGACCAGGTCACGCAGGGTACGCAGGGCCAGGCCCAGATCCTCGTAGATGACCATCGGCGCGCCGCAGGTCTTGATCTGGGCGCCGATCTGCTCCCACAGGCGGCGCAGGTAGCGGATGTCCTGCAAGATCTCTTCGGCACGAGCGCCTTCGGCGGCGGTGCGCAGGATGAAACCACCGGCATCCTTGATGTTTTCGCTTTCCATGCAGTTGCTGACCACCTGCTTGAGGCGGTCTCGCTCGGCTTCGTCTTCGATCTTCAGCGAAATGCCGACATGGCTGCTGCGCGGCATGTACACCAGGTAGCGGGAAGGGATCGACAGCTGGGTGGTCAGGCGTGCGCCCTTGGTGCCAATCGGGTCCTTGGTCACCTGCACCACAAGGGCCTGGCCTTCGTGCACCAGCGCCGTGATGGTCTCGACCGCCGAGCCTTCACGCTGAGAAATTTCCGACGCATGGATGAACGCAGCGCGCTCCAGGCCGATGTCGACGAAGGCCGCCTGCATGCCTGGCAGCACACGCACCACCTTGCCCTTGTAGATATTGCCGACGATGCCACGGCGCTGGGTGCGCTCGACGTGCACTTCCTGCAGTACCCCGTTTTCCACCACCGCCACGCGTGACTCCATCGGGGTGATGTTGATCAGGATCTCTTCACTCATGGCCGGCTCTCGTCAAAGGTCTTTTGTAATGATGGATGGCGTATGCCGTGCTGGCTACTGCGGGTTTGTTACCTCTGGCGTATGCACGGGCGATTGCCAACAGGCGATACCAAACGTGCCAAGCAACTCGGCCGTCTCACTGAGGGGCAGGCCTACCACGGCCGAATAACTGCCGGACAGACCGGTGACGAACACTGCGCCCAGGCCCTGGATGGCGTAGCCACCGGCCTTGTCCACAGGCTCGCCGCTGGCCCAGTAGCGTTGTGCTTCATCGGCGCTGATCGCCCGGAAGCGCACCTTGCTGGTGACGCACAGGCTTTGCGTATGCAGGCCGTCGCTGAGAGCAACCGCAGTCAATACCTGGTGCTCGCGGCCCGACAGGCCAGCCAGCATGGCCATGGCATCTTCGCGGTTTTCCGGTTTGCCCAGAATACGACCATCGAGCACCACGGCAGTGTCCGCCCCCAGCACCACAGCCGGGCCCTCGACACGGGCCAGACCAGCCGCAGCCTTGGCCCGAGCCAGGCGCTCAACGTAGGCCGGGGCGCTTTCGTCAGGCAGCGGGGATTCATCGATGGGTGCACTGACAACGGTGAAAGGCACACCGATCTGGGTCAGCAGTTCACGACGACGGGGAGAGCCAGAGGCCAGGTATAACGGGTTCATGCAGACATCTCCCTGTCAGTTGCGGCATCGCCGTCAGTTGATATGCAAGCGTCGGCGCAGGTCGCGCAGGGCGAAACTGATCCATGGCCAAAGCAAGGCACTGATGACCGCCGACCAGACCAGCGCCAGGGTAGGCAACCGGTTGCCGGTCAGGGCGCTGAGCCATAGCTGGATGAGCTGGGCGATGCCGAAAATGACCAGGATCACCAGGCTCTGCTGCCACATGGGGAACATGCGCAAGCGCTGCTGCAGGGACAACACCAGGAAGGTGATGAGGGTGAGGATCAACGCGTTCTGGCCCAGCAGGGTGCCGTACAACACGTCCTCGGCAAGGCCCAGCACGAACGCCGTGGTCATGCCGACCTTGCCCGGCACCGCCAGGGTCCAGAATGACACCAGCAAAGCCAGCCACATGGGCCGGAACACTTCCATGAACTGCGGCATGGGCGAGACGCTGAGCAGCAGGCCGATGGCGAAAGTCAGCCAGATGACCCAGCCGTTGTTGCGGCGCGAAGCAGCCATCATTGTCTCCGGGTGTGAGCGGGTGCGGCAGGCGCTGCGGCAGGCGTGGCAGGGTTAGCCGCCGGGGCTGCAGGCTGTACGGCCGGTGCTGTCGGCGCTGCGGGTGTGACTGGGGTTACAGGCGTAGTGCTGGCAGGTGTGCCCTGCTCGCCCGTACCCGCCGGTTGGCCGGGGACCGTGGTGCCCTTGCGGTCAGCCTCTTCCTGGGCGATGGCAGCATCAGTGGCGCGCTGCTCCGGGGTACGCCGGTCGCTGAACACCAGCAGCATGTAACGGCTGCGATTGAGCGCGGCGGTGGGGATGGCGCGCACGATGGCGAACGGCTGCCCGGAATCGTGGATCACCTCGTTGACCGTCGCCACCGGGTAGCCAGCCGGGAAGCGCTGGCCCATGCCGGAGCTGACCAGCAGGTCGCCTTCCTTGACGTCGGCGGTATCGGCCACGTGACGCAGTTCAAGGCGCTCCGGGTTGCCGGTGCCACTGGCAATGGCGCGCAGGCCGTTGCGGTTGACCTGCACCGGAATGCTATGGGTGGTATCGGTCAGCAACAGTACCCGCGAGGTGTAGGGCATCAGCTCGACCACCTGGCCCATCAGACCGCGCGCATCGAGCACCGGCTGACCAAGGAACACACCATCACGCTCGCCCTTGTTGATCAGGATGCGGTGGGTGAACGGGTTGGGGTCGACACCGATCAGCTCGGCCACTTCGACCTTTTCGTTGACCAGCGCCGAAGAGTTCAGCAACTCGCGCAGGCGCACGTTCTGCTCTGTCAGGGCTGCCAGTTTCTGCAGACGCCCCTGCAACAGCAGGGCTTCGGTCTTGAGCTTTTCGTTTTCGGCGATCAGTTCAGTGCGGCTGCCGAACTGGCCGGCCACGCCTTGCCACGCACGTTGCGGCAGGTCGGTGATCCAGTACGACTCCATCAGCACCATGCCCATCTGGCTGCGCACGGGTTTGAGCACGTCAAAGCGCGCGTCGACAACCATCAACGCGACCGACATCACCACCAGAACGAGCAGGCGAACGCCCAGCGAAGGGCCCTTGGAGAAAAGCGGTTTAATGGGCCGTTCCTCGTGGACGACTCAGGAGGTCATTGGACATGGAACTACGCACCAGCCTGGTTGCGGGTTGACGGATACGGCGCCCTTGACGGGCGCCAGCCCAGCACATACAGGTAGCACTGTGCGTGCTACCTGTAAACCGGGCGCTCGTGAACAGCGAGTGGGATCACTCGCTGGAGAGCAGGTCCATCGCGTGCTTGTCCATCATCTCCAGGGCGCGACCGCCGCCACGGGCGACACAGGTCAGCGGGTCCTCGGCGACGATCACCGGCAGGCCGGTTTCCTGGGCCAGCAGCTTGTCGAGGTCACGCAGCAGCGCGCCACCACCGGTCAGCACCAGGCCACGCTCGGCGATGTCCGAAGCCAGCTCGGGCGGCGATTGCTCCAGGGCGCTCTTCACGGCCTGGACGATGGTCGCCAGCGATTCCTGCAGCGCTTCGAGCACTTCGTTGGAGTTCAGGGTGAAGGCACGCGGTACGCCTTCGGCCAGGTTGCGGCCACGCACATCGACTTCGCGCACTTCGCCGCCCGGGTAAGCGGTACCGATTTCCTGCTTGATGCGCTCGGCGGTGGACTCGCCGATCAGGCTGCCGTAGTTGCGGCGCACGTAGGTGACGATGGCTTCATCGAAGCGGTCGCCGCCAACACGTACGGATTCGGCATAGACCACGCCGTTCAGGGAGATCAGTGCGATTTCAGTGGTACCACCACCGATATCGACGACCATCGAACCGCGAGCCTCTTCAACCGGCAAGCCGGCACCGATGGCAGCCGCCATTGGCTCTTCGATCAGGAACACTTCACGGGCACCGGCACCCAGGGCCGACTCGCGAATGGCGCGGCGCTCTACCTGGGTCGACTTGCACGGCACGCAGATCAGCACGCGCGGGCTTGGCTGCAGGAAGCTGTTCTCGTGAACCTTGTTGATAAAATATTGCAACATTTTTTCGCAAACGCTGAAGTCGGCGATAACGCCGTCCTTCATCGGACGAATGGCAGCAATGTTGCCAGGCGTACGGCCCAGCATGCGTTTGGCTTCGGTACCGACGGCGACAACGCTTTTCTGATTGCCATGGGTACGGATGGCAACAACCGAGGGCTCATTCAGGACGATACCGCGCTCACGCACGTAAATAAGGGTGTTGGCAGTACCCAGGTCGATGGAGAGATCGCTGGAAAACATGCCACGCAGTTTCTTGAACATGGGAAAGTGACCCTGGGGAAAGCGTGGGTAAAAAAGTGCGGCAAACTCTAACAATGGCAGGGATTTTGGGCAAGGAGCCAATATGTTAAATTGGCTGTTTTTCCGAGCATGCCAGCCGATGATCGCGGCCGTTGGACCGCCAGAAAGCTGACATGTTCCTCATCGCGGACCCAAATTCCGTTCTTTGTTTCCCTTGGAGATCTTCATGGCGCTTGAACGCTGCGACGTGGAAAAGATCGCCCATCTGGCCCGTCTGGGGCTGAATGATGGCGAACTGCCACGCATTACCGATGCCCTGAACAGCATCCTCGGGCTGGTCGACGAGATGCAAGCGGTCGATACCACTGGCATCGAGCCCCTGGCCCACCCGCTGGAGGCCAGCCAGCGCCTGCGCCCCGACCAGGTCACCGAAAGCAACCAGCGCGACGCCTACCAGGCTATCGCGCCGTCGACCGAAAGCGGTCTGTACCTGGTTCCCAAAGTCATCGAGTAAGGGATAGAGCCTGCCATGCATCAATTGACCCTGGCCGAGATCGCCCGCGGACTCGCCGACAAGTCGTTTTCCTCCGAAGAGCTGACCGGCGCCCTGTTGGCGCGCATCAAGCAACTCGACCCTCAAATCAACAGCTTCATCAGCGTCACCGAAGAGCTGGCCCTGGGCCAGGCGCGTGCCGCCGACGCCCGTCGCGCCGCAGGCGAAACCGGCACGCTGCTGGGTGCCCCCATCGCCCACAAGGACCTGTTCTGCACCAACGGCGTACGCACCAGTTGCGGCTCGAAGATGCTCGACAACTTCAAGGCGCCGTACGACGCCACCGTGGTCGCCAAGCTGGCTGAAGCCGGCATGGTCACCCTGGGCAAGACCAACATGGACGAGTTCGCCATGGGTTCGGCCAACGAATCCAGCCACTACGGCGCGGTGAAGAACCCGTGGAACCTCGAACACGTCCCAGGCGGTTCGTCGGGCGGGTCGGCCGCTGCCGTGGCCGCGCGCCTGCTGCCGGCCACCACTGGCACCGACACCGGCGGTTCGATCCGCCAGCCGGCGGCACTGACCAACCTCACCGGCCTCAAACCGACGTACGGTCGTGTTTCGCGCTGGGGCATGATCGCCTACGCCTCCAGCCTCGACCAGGGCGGCCCGCTGGCCCGCACTGCCGAGGACTGCGCCCTGCTGCTGCAAGGCATGGCCGGTTTCGACGCCAAGGACTCCACCAGCATCGAAGAGCCGGTGCCGGACTACAGCGCCAACCTCAATGGTTCGCTGCAGGGCCTGCGCATCGGCCTGCCGAAAGAGTACTTCGGTGCAGGCCTCGACCCGCGTATCGCCGACCTGGTCCAGGCCAGTGTCAAAGAGCTGGAAAAGCTCGGCGCAGTGGTCAAGGAAATCAGCCTGCCGAACATGCAGCACGCCATCCCGGCCTACTACGTGATCGCCCCGGCTGAAGCCTCTTCCAACCTGTCGCGCTTCGACGGCGTGCGCTTCGGCTACCGCTGCGAAGCCCCGAAAGACCTCACCGACCTGTACAAGCGTTCCCGTGGCGAAGGCTTCGGCGTTGAAGTGCAGCGCCGCATCATGGTCGGCACCTACGCCCTGTCGGCCGGCTACTACGACGCGTACTACGTGAAGGCGCAGCAGATCCGCCGCCTGATCAAGAACGACTTCATGGCCGCCTTCAACGATGTCGACCTGATCCTCGGCCCTACCACGCCGAACCCGGCCTGGAAGCTTGGCGCCAAGAGCAGCGACCCGGTCGCCGCCTACCTGGAAGACGTCTACACCATCACCGCCAACCTGGCGGGCCTGCCGGGCCTGTCGATGCCGGCCGGCTTCGTCGACGGCCTGCCGGTCGGTGTGCAGCTGCTGGCGCCGTACTTCCAGGAAGGCCGCCTGCTCAACGTCGCGCACCGCTACCAGCAAGTGACCGACTGGCACACCCGTGCCCCCAACGGCTTCTGAGGAGTTCACACATGCAATGGGAAGTTGTGATCGGGCTGGAAATCCACACTCAGCTCGCCACCCAGTCGAAGATCTTCTCCGGCAGCGCCACCACCTTCGGTTCCGAGCCGAACACCCAGGCCAGCCTGGTTGACCTGGGGATGCCCGGCGTACTGCCGGTGCTGAACCAGGAAGCCGTGCGCATGGCGTGCATGTTCGGCCTGGCCATCGATGCCGAAATCGGCAAGCGCAACGTGTTCGCGCGCAAGAACTACTTCTACCCGGACCTGCCCAAGGGCTACCAGATCAGCCAGATGGACCTGCCGATCGTCGGCAAGGGTCACCTGGATATCGCCCTGGAAGACGGCACCATCAAGCGCATCGGGGTAACCCGCGCGCACCTGGAAGAAGATGCCGGCAAGAGCCTGCACGAAGACTTCAGCGGCTCCACCGGCATCGACCTCAACCGTGCCGGCACCCCGCTGCTGGAAATCGTCTCCGAGCCTGACATGCGCAGTGCCAAGGAAGCCGTGGCTTACGTCAAGGCGATCCACGCGCTGGTGCGCTACCTGGGCATCTGCGACGGCAACATGGCCGAAGGCTCGCTACGCTGCGACTGCAACGTGTCGATCCGCCCGAAAGGCCAGGTCGAGTTCGGCACCCGCTGCGAGATCAAGAACGTCAACTCGTTCCGCTTCATCGAGCGCGCGATCAACAGCGAAATCCAGCGCCAGATCGACCTGATCGAAGACGGCGGCAAGGTCGTGCAGGAAACCCGCCTGTACGACCCGAACAAAGACGAAACCCGCTCCATGCGCAGCAAGGAAGAAGCCAACGACTACCGTTACTTCCCCGACCCGGACCTGCTGCCGGTGGTGATCGAGGACAGCTTCCTCGAAACCATCCGCGCCGGCCTGCCGGAGCTGCCGCCGCAGAAGGTCGAACGCTTCCAGAGCCAGTACGGCCTGTCGGCCTACGACGCCAATGTGCTGGCATCCAGCCGCGAACAGGCGGACTACTTCGAAGAAGTAGTGAAAATTGGTGGCGACGCCAAGCTGGCGGCCAACTGGGTCATGGTCGAGCTGGGCAGCCTGCTTAACAAGCTGGGCATCGAGATCGACCAGTCACCGGTCAGCGCCGCGCACCTGGGTGGCATGCTGCTGCGCATCCGCGACAACACCATCAGCGGCAAGATCGCCAAGACCGTGTTCGAGGCCATGGCTGCCGGTGAAGGCGATGCTGACAGCATCATCGAAAGCAAAGGCCTGAAGCAGGTTACCGACACCGGTGCGATCGACAAGATGCTCGACGAAATGCTGGCAGCCAATGCCGAGCAGGTCGAACAGTACCGCGCCGCCGACGAGGCCAAGCGTGGCAAGATGTTCGGCTTCTTTGTCGGCCAGGCGATGAAAGCTTCCAAAGGCAAGGCCAACCCGGGGCAGGTGAACCAATTGCTCAAGGCCAAGCTCGAAGGCTGACCTGAATATGCTGCGAGGGCTCTGCCCTCGTTCGCGGGCTTGCCCGCTCCCACAGTACTGGACCGCTCTCACAGGCGGTGATATGCCTGTGGGAGCGGGCAAGCCCGCGAATGGCCGCACTGGAGCGCATCTGACTTGCTGAAAAGATCCCTGGGTACTCTCGCCCTCTTCTCCCTGCTGGCCGGCTGCGCCAGCCACGACATCGACCCGCGCGGTTACGACCAGACGGGCACCGCTTCCTATTACGGCTCGCGCCACCACGGTAAACGCACCGCCAGCGGCGAACCGTTCAACCAGCACGGCCTTACCGCCGCCCATCGCAGCCTGCCGTTCGGCACTCGCGTACTGGTCACCAACACGACCAACCAGCGCAGTGTGGTGGTGCGCATCAACGACCGTGGCCCGCACACCCGCGGCCGCCTGATCGACCTGTCTCGCGCCGCAGCAGAAAAAATCGGCATGCTCCGTAGCGGAACAGCGCGCGTGCGAGTACAAGGGCTTAGCGACTGACGCGACAGGAGTCCGACCATTTTCGACCTGGCCACCCTTCCCACCTTCAGCCTGCTGCAATTGGGCATTGCCCTGCTGTTGCTGGTCGGCGGCGCCGAATTGCTGGTGCGCGCAGCGCTGCGCCTGGCACAACGCCTTCATGTTCGCCCGTTGATCATCGGCCTGAGCCTGGTGGCTTTCGGCAGTACCGCGCCACAACTCACCGTGAGCCTGCAGGCCACCTACCAGGGTGCGCCGGATGTGGCGGTCGGCAGCGTGATCGGCAGCAACATATTCAACGTACTGGTCATTCTCGGCCTGGCCGCGCTGATCATCCCCTTGCGCGTGTCGCGCCAGCTGGTGCGCCTGGACATTCCGCTGATGATCGTCGCCAGCGGCCTGGTCTATGCCCTGTGCGCCAACGGTTACCTGGGCCGGGTTGAAGGAGGGCTGCTGCTGCTTGGCCTGGTCGGCTACCTGGTAATGCTCTGGCACCAGTCGCGCCACTACGCACGCACCTTCCCCGCGCCGGACACCGCCAAATCCAGCGCCCGGCGCTTCTGGTCAGGCACGCTGCTGCTGGTGTTGGCCGGCCTTGCCCTGCTGAGCCTGGCGGGGCACCTGCTGCTGGAGGCCGCCGTGGAGGTTGCCACCGACCTGGGGCTGTCCGAGCGCATCATCGGCCTGACCGTCGTCGCCATCTGCACATCCCTGCCAGAGCTCGCCGCCGCATTGATCGCTGCCCTGCGCGGTGAACGGGAAATTGCCGTGGGCACGGTCATCGGCAGCAACCTGTTCAACCTGCTGGCCGTGCTGGGCCTGACCGCCCTGATCACCCCTGAGCCGCTGTCGATCTCGCCCAACGCCCTGGCGTTCGACCTGCCAGTAATGCTCGGGGTTGCCGTGCTGAGCCTGCCGGTGTTCTATTCCGGTTACCGGATCACCCGCGCCGAAGGCTTGGTATTCCTCTGCCTGTACCTGGCGTACGGGCTGCACGTGGCGGCATTCACAATGGGCATGCCGCTGGCCGGGCGCCTGGAGCGGTTGATGCTGTTCTATGTACTGCCTGTGCTCGGCGTGGTGCTGCTGTATACCACTGTGCGTGCCTGGCGCCGGCAGCATTGATCGGGCCATGTCATCTGGCGCATGCCTTAAGCCTTGTGTCGCCCTTTAGATCGAGCGCCGCGCGGGCGGCGCTCGATCTCACAGGCGATACAAATCTAACGGCGAACCTGCCGAGCCTTCTTCAGCTTGAAGGCCACCCACAGCACGGCAATCCATGCCGGGATCAGCATCACCGAGATGCGAATCGGCGGGGTCAGGTACATCACCACCAGAATCAGCACAATGAACGCCAGGCACAGGTAGTTGGTCAGCGGGTGCCCCAGGCTCTTGTAGAACGGGGTAATCCCGGCCGCCAGCTTGGCCTTGCGGAACTTCAGGTGGGTAATGCTGATGCTCGCCCAGTTGATCACCAGCGCCGACACCGCCAAGGCCATCAGCAAGCCAAAGGCCTCACCCGGCATCAGGTAGTTGATCACCACGCACAGCCCGGTAGCGAAGGCCGACACGCCCAGCGCAGTCAGCGGCACACCGCTGCGGCTGACTTTCAGCAACTGGCGCGGTGCATCGCCCTGGCTGGCAAGACCAAACAGCATGCGGCTGTTGGCGTATACGCAGCTGTTGTAGACCGACAGCGCGGCCGTCAGCACCACGATATTGAGAATGGTCGCCACCAGGTCGCTGTCCAGTTCGTGGAAGATCATCACGAACGGGCTACCGCCCTGCACCACCTTCTGCCACGGGTACAGCGACAGCAGCACCGCCAGGGCACCGATGTAGAAGATCAGGATGCGATACACCACCTGGTTGGTGGCCTTGGGGATGCTTTCGCGCGGGTTGTCGGCCTCGGCAGCGGTGATACCCACCAGCTCCAGGCCACCGAACGAGAACATGATCACCGCCAGCGCCATCACCAGGCCGCTAACACCGTTAGGGAAGAAGCCGCCGTATTGCCAGAGGTTGGCCACGCTGGCATCCGGGCCGCCATGGCCACTGCTCAGCAACCAGGCGCCGAAGCCGATCATGCTGACGATGGCCACTACCTTGATCAGGGCGAACCAGAATTCCATTTCGCCGTAGACCTTGACCTGGGTCAGGTTGATCAGGTTGATCACCACGAAGAAGATCGCCGCCGTGGCCCAGGTGGGGAAATCCGGCCACCAGTACTGCACGTAGATACCCACAGCCGTCAGCTCGGCCATGCCCACCAGCACATACACCACCCAATAGTTCCAGCCCGACACGAAGCCTGCAAACTCGCTCCAGTACTGGTGGGCAAAGTGGCTGAAGCTACCGGCTACCGGCTCTTCCACCACCATTTCGCCCAGCTGGCGCATGATCAGGAAGGCCATCAGGCCCGCGATGGCATACCCCAGCAACACGGAGGGGCCGGCCAGCTGGATGGTCTGGGCGATGCCCAGGAACAAGCCGGTACCGATGGCCCCGCCCAGCGCGATCAGCTGGATATGGCGATTCTTCAGCCCGCGCTGTAGCTCGGGCGTGCTCTGGTCTTGCATGAAGTGTCCTTTAGCTCAGTGAGGCTGTGTTTTTTGTGTTGTTTGCAGTCAAGGATCTAGATCCATCCGCCCCACTGCAAGATGAAAATGCCGATATTGGTGGTGATTGCCGCCATTAGCGTAGTAATGACGATGATCGACGCAGCCAGCTCATGGTTGCCATTGGCTGCTCGCGCCATGACGTAACTGGCTGCTGCGGTAGGGCTGCCGATGTACAGGAACAGGATGCCTAGTTCGGCCCCGCGAAAGCCGCACAGCCAGGCCCCGAGGGTGCCGACCAGCGGTAGCCAGACCATCTTCACCAGGCTGGCGTCGATGGCCAGCCTGCCGCTGTCGCGCAATGCCGCCAGCGACAGGGTGCCGCCAATACACATCAGCGCCAACGGCAGGGTCATTTGCGCCAGGTAATCCCCCGAAGTCAGCAGCCAGTTGGGTAGCGGCACCTGGCCGTAAGCCATGGGTGTCGCGACCAGCACACTGATGATCAGGGGGTTGCTGAAGATGCTCTTGCAGATGCTCCACGGGTCGGACTTCAGGTCCGGGCTGTACACCGCCAGTACTACGGCCGACAGCGAGTTGTACATGAGGATGACCAGGCCGGCGAGCACCGCCCCCAGCGAAATGCCGTAGTCGCCGTACAGGCTGGCAGCCAGGGCCAGGCCGATCACGCCGTTGTTGCCGCGGAACGCGCCCTGGGTATAGATGCCCCGGTCGGCCAGCGGGCTGCGCCAGATGGCCATGCCCCAGGCGACGGCGAAGCCAACCAGGGTGGCGGCAATGAAGTAGAGGATGACGCCGGGCTTTACCGCTGCAGCCAGGTCGGCGTGGTAGATACCGAGGAACAGCAGCGCCGGCATGCAGACGTTGAACACCAACTGCGAGGCGACACGGTTGAAATTGTCGTCGATCAGGTGGATGCGCTTGAGCAGCACGCCCATGAACAGCATGGCGAAGACAGGTGCCGTGATGTTCAGCGTCTGGATGAGAAGGGCGAGCATGCGCAAGCGATCCTGGAGAGGGTTGCCGTTAGGTGGCTAATGATACGCCAACGGCCGCTAGTTGCGGGGATCAGGTGCGATAAAGAGACGTTTCCGACAGTGCCGCCCCTATCGCCGGCAACCCGGCTCCCCTCAGGTATTGCATGCAGGCCGGAACCCGCGGGGTCCCTGTGGGAGCTGGCTTGCCGGCGATGAGGCCGGTACAGGCGAAAGGGATCAGCGCCGGACCGGGCGCTTCTGCAGCTTGCGCTGCAAGGTCCGCCGGTGCATGCCCAGCGCCCGTGCGGTGGCCGAAATGTTGCCCTCGTGCTCGTTCAGCACGCGCTGGATGTGTTCCCACTGCAGGCGGTCGACCGACATGGGGTTTTCCGGCACCAGGGTATCCAGGTCGGTGTGCTCCGACAGCAGCGCTGCCAGCACATCATCGGCGTCGGCCGGCTTGCACAGGTAGTTGCAGGCGCCGCGCTTGACCGCTTCCACCGCAGTCGCAATGCTCGAGTAGCCGGTCAGGATCACCACGCGCATTTCCGGGTCCAGCTCCAGCAGCTTGGGCAGCAGCACGAGGCCGGAATCACCGTCCATCTTCAGGTCCAGCGTGGCGTAGTCCGGCAAGTCCTGCTGCGCCAGGATCAAGCCTTCTTCGGCAGAACTGGCGGTGCTCACGCGGAAACCGCGACGGCTCATTGCCCGGGCCATGACCCGGGTGAAGGTGGCATCGTCATCCACCAACAGCAGGTGCGGCAGCTCTTCGCTTTCGACCTGGTTTTCTTCGCTCATCATTCATCTCCTCGCTTGCCATAGGGCAGGCGCAATTCGGTCAGGGTGCCACCCTGTTCATGACTATAGAGTTTTACCGAACCGCCCGCACGGGTCACGCTGGCCTTGCTCAAGAACAGGCCCAGGCCGAAGCCTTTGCCTTTGGTGGTAATGAAGGGTTTGCCGATGGCTTCGGCAATGGCCGGCGGCACGCCAGGGCCATGGTCGCGGATACTGATGACGATGTCCTGGGCATCCCAGTCCAGGTGCACCTCCAGGTCATCGGGGCAGGCATCGGCAGCATTGTTCAGCAGGTTCAGCAACGCCTGGGTCAGGTCTGGCGGCGGTGTCAGCCGCGGCACCTTGCCATCGCGCAGGCGCTGGAAGCGGTAGCTGGCTTCGGGGCGCATCAGGTGCCAACGGTTCAGCGCCTCGTCCAGCCAGGCGGTCACATCCTGCTCCACGATCGCCAGGCGGCGGTTGGCTTCGGCAGCGCGCACCAGCTGTTGCAAGGTCTCTTTGCACAGCTTTACCTGGTCCTGGAGGATCTGCAGGTCTTCCTGCAGCAGCGGGTCGGTATGGTCCTGGCGCATTTCGTTGATCAGCACACTCATGGTCGCCAGCGGCGTGCCCAGCTCATGGGCGGCACCGGCGGCCTGGGTGGCCACGGCCAGCAATTGCTCGTCGCGCAGGCTTTCTTCACGCCGTTCGGAGCGCAGCTGCTCCTGGCGGCGCAGCTCTTCGGCCATGCGCGCGGCAAAGAAGGTAATCACCGCCGCGGCGAGGGCAATGCTCAGCCACATGCCGTAGACCTGCATCTTGTCCCGCGCCATGGGCAGGCCTTCGAGCGGGTAGAACTGCACCAGCAGCAGGCTGTAGGCGGTCAGGGCGATACCCGAAAGTATCAGCGAATACAGCCACGGCAAGGTCACCGCGGCAATCGCCAGCGGTACCAGGTAATACGACACGAACGGGTTGGTCGAGCCGCCGGAGTAGTACAGCAAGGCACTGTGGATCAGCAGGTCGCAGGCCAGCTGCAGGGCGTACTCCATTTCGGTGACTGGCAGCGACAGGCGCAAGCGCAGCGCCGTAAAGGCACACAGCAGCGAGGACAACGCCAAGGTGCCAGCCAGCGACAGCCAGGGCAACGGCAGCAATTCGGTCCAGTAGGCGACGCCCACGGAGCCGGCCTGGGCAGCCAGGACCAGGACCCGAATGACGGTCAGGCGCCACAGGTTCTGGCGGGTAGCGGACAGCGGTTGTACGGCAGCGAGCATGAGCTCTCCTGATGAGTGCTCCAGAAAATCGGCTGGAGTATACCGAAGCCGGGCGCCTCACTGCAGCGATGCGGCAAAGCGCCACACTTTGTCACAGGTTGATGATGGCACTTTTGAACCCACTACACTGTTGCCGGTCTGATGGGCCATGCGTGGAATGGATGACCAGACCCCACGCCTTTTATTGCCAAGGAGTACCACATGCAAATCCCACGTCGCGGCGCCGCCCTGATCCTGTCTTGCGGCTTGCTCGCCAGCCTGCCGGCGCTGGCTGCCGATGAGCCACGTTACAACCAGGTATCGCTGCGTGCCGAAGTGAGCAAGGAAGTGGCGCGCGACCTGATGGTCGTGACCCTGTACAGCGAAGCGCAGAACACCGACCCGGGCAAGCTCGCCAAGCAGATCACCGAAACCATGAACCAGGCCGTGCAGCAGTCGCGCCAGGTCAAGGACGTGAAGATCAGCCAGGGCAGCCGCAACAGCTACCCGGTGTATGACAGCAAGGGCCAGAAGATTACCGGCTGGCGCGAGCGCGCCGAGCTGCGCCTGGAAAGCGACAACTTCCCGGCCTTGTCCCAGCTTACCGCCGACCTGCTGCAAGAGCTGAAAATGGGCGGCATGGACTTCGCCATCGCCCCGGCCACGCGCAAGGCAAGCGAGGATGCACTGCTCAAGGACGCGGTCGATGCCTTCAAGGCACGCGCGCAACTGGCCACCGAAGCGCTGGGCGGCAAGGGCTATAAAGTGGTCAGCCTGAACCTCAACAGCAGCGGTTACCCGCGCCCGTACCTGCGCAGTGCGCCGATGGCAATGAAAGCCATGGGGGCTGATGAAGCCGCGCCAGCGCCGGACATCGAGGCGGGTACCAGCGAAGTGAGCATGAATGCCGATGGCCTGATCGAAGTGCAGATGCCCTGACAGCCACAAGCTTCAAGCGGCAAGTTTCAAGTTGACGGTGAACCCGGTCTGCTTTGTCTTGTTGCTTGAAGCCTGCCGCTTGAACCTGCTTTTCAGACGTTTCCTACGCACCACCAAGGTGCATCCTACGCATACCCCCGGCTCGAAACATCCCGCAAAATGCCATCATTTTGCCTGCGCAAACGTTTAACTTCGTCGAAAGTTATAGCGATGCGACATCCATGTACGGTCGTACCACTTTTCCGGCGCCAACTATCCTTCTACCTGTTGCATTGGGAACATCCCCTGCATAAGTATCCGCAGGTCGGCTCACGAGGCCACCTCATCCAAAAAATGACAACAATGAGGCCACCATGCTCAAACACGCAGTCATTCCGTTCCTGCTTGGCGCAGGCTTACTCACCGGTGCACCGTCGGCCCTGGCCGCGTCCAACCTGGTGTTCTGCTCCGAAGGCAGCCCGGCCGGTTTCGACCCGGGGCAGTACACCACCGGGACCGACTTCGACGCCTCGGCAGAGACCGTGTTCAACCGCCTGACCCAGTTTGAACGGGGCGGCACTGCGGTCATCCCGGGCCTGGCGACCAAATGGGAAGTGTCCGACGACGGCAAGACCTACACCTTCCACCTGCGCGAAGGGGTCAAGTTCCATACCACCGACTACTTCAAGCCCAGCCGCCCCTTCAACGCCGACGACGTGCTGTTCACGTTCAACCGCATGCTCGACAAGGACAACCCGTTCCGTAAGGCCTACCCCACCGAGTTCCCGTACTTCACCGACATGGGCATGGACAAGAACATCGCCAAGGTGGAGAAACTAGACGAGAAGACGGTGAAGTTCACCCTCAACGAAGTCGACGCAGCGTTCATCCAGAACCTGGCCATGAGCTTTGCTTCCATCCAGTCGGCCGAATACGCCGACCAGTTGCTCAAGAATGGCAAGGCTGCCGACATCAACCAGAAACCGATCGGCACCGGCCCGTTCGTGTTCAGCAAGTACCAGAAGGACGCGCAGATCCGCTTCAAGGGCAACAAGGACTACTGGAAGCCCGATGACGTGAAGATCGATAACCTGATCTTCGCCATCACCACCGATGCCTCGGTGCGCATGCAGAAGCTGAAGAAGAACGAGTGCCAGGTCACCCTGTTCCCGCGCCCGGCCGACATCGAGCCGCTAAAGGCCGACCAAAATCTGCAAATGCCGCAGCAAGCCGGGTTCAACCTCGGCTACATCGCCTACAACGTGATGGGCAAGATCAAGGGCAGCAACGAGCCCAACCCCATGGCCCAGCTGAAAGTGCGCCAGGCGCTGGACATGGCCGTGGACAAGAAGAAGATCATCGAGTCGGTCTACCAGGGTGCCGGCCAGTTGGCAGTCAATGGCATGCCGCCAACGCAATGGTCCTATGACGACAGCATCAAGGACGCCGCCTTCGACCCCGAAAAGGCCAAACAACTGCTGAAGGAAGCCGGTATCAAGGAAGGCACCGAGATCACCCTATGGGCCATGCCCGTACAACGGCCGTACAACCCCAACGCCAAGCTGATGGCCGAAATGCTGCAATCCGACTGGGCCAAGATCGGCATCAAGGCAAAGATCGTCAGCTATGAATGGGGCGAGTACATCAAACGCTCCAAGGGTGGCGAACAGGGCGCCATGCTGATTGGCTGGAGCGGCGACAACGGTGACCCGGACAACTGGCTGGGCACCCTCTACGGCTGCGATGCCGTCGACGGCAACAACTTCTCCAAGTGGTGCTACAAGCCCTACGACGACCTGATCAAGCAGGCCAAGGCCACCTCCGACCAGGCCAAGCGCACCGAGCTGTACCAAAAGGCGCAGCACATCCTCAAGGAGCAGGTGCCGATCACCCCGATCGCCCACTCCACCGTGTACCAGCCCATGAGCGCCAAGGTGAAGGACTTCAAGATCAGCCCATTCGCGCTGAACTCCTTCTACGGCGTCAGCGTGGACAAATAGGCTGACTGAGGCACCCGCTGAATCGCGGGTGCCCTTCACCCCCGCCACCTCTTCATGTTGTCCTGCGGCCAAACGCTGCGGGGTCGGCAAACTGTTGCCGCCATTCGTACCCGGAGGCGGCGCGAACAGATGAAAAAGGATTTGCCATGCGCCACGTTACCCGCCTTTCTGCGCTGCTGGCCCTGGGCCTGCTCAGCCAATCCCCTGTCGTGCTGGCCAACAACCTGGTGTTCTGCTCCGAAGGCAGCCCCGCCGGTTTCGACACCGCCCAGTACACCAGCGCCACCGACAACGACGCCGCCGAACCGGTCTACAACCGCCTGGTCGAGTTCGAGCGCGGCGGTACTGCCGTGCACCCTGCCCTGGCGACCCGCTGGGAAGTCTCCGACGATGGCTTGCGCTACACCTTCCACCTGCGTGAAGGGGTGAAGTTCCACAGCAACAAGGCCTTCGAACCTGGCCGTGACTTCAATGCCGACGACGTGCTGTTCACTTTCAACCGCATGCTCGACAAGAGCCACCCGTTCCGCCAGGCCTACCCCACCGAGTTCCCTTACTTCATCAGCATGGGCCTGGACAAGAACATCGCCCACGTCGAGAAAATCGACCCACTCACCGTGGCATTCACCCTGAACACGGTCGATGCCGCGTTCATCCAGAATCTGGCCATGAGCTTCGCTTCCATCCTCTCCGCCGAATACGCCGAACACCTGATGGCCAGCGCAAGGCCGAGCGACATCAACCAGCAGCCCATTGGCACCGGGCCGTTCGTGTTCCAGCGTTACCAGAAGGATTCGCAGATCCGCTACAAGGGCAACAAGGATTACTGGGCACCGGATGAAGTGAAGATCGACAACCTGGTGTTCTCGATCAATATCGACCCTTCGGTACGCATCCAGAAGCTGCGCCGCAACGAATGCCAGGTCACCCTGCACCCACGCCCCGCCGACCTGCCGGCGCTCAAGGCCGACCGTTCGCTGCAGGTGCTGCAGCAACCGGGCTTCAACCTCGGCTACATCGCCTACAACACACAGCACCCACCCTTCGACCGGCTGGAGGTGCGCCAGGCGATGGATATGGCTGTGAACAAGAAAGCCATCCTGCAGGCGGTTTATCAGGACTCCGGCCAACTGGCGGTCAACGCCATGCCGCCCACCCAGTGGCCCTATGACGAAAGCCTCAAGGACGAGCCCTACGACCCCGAAAAGGCCAGGCAGCTGCTGCAGCAGGCGGGCGTCAAACCGGGCACCGAAGTCACCCTGTGGGCCATGCCGGTGCAACGCCCGTACAACCCCAACGCCAAGCTGATGGCCGAAATGCTCCAGGCCGACTGGAACAAGCTTGGTTTCAAGGTGCGCATCGTCAGTTACGAATGGGGCGAGTACCTCAAGCGCATGAAAAGCGGCGAACACGACATCGCCCTGATTGGCTGGACCGGCGACAACGGCGACCCGGACAACTGGCTGGGCACCCTCTACAGCTGCGATGCCATCGGCAGCAACAACTACTCGCTGTGGTGCGACCCGCAGTACGACAGCCTGGTCAAGCAGGCCAAGCAGGTCACCGACCAGGCGCAGCGCAGCGCCCTGTACCAGCAGGCCCAGCAGCGGCTCAAGCAGCAGGTGCCGATTACCCCGGTGGCGCACTCCACCGTGAACCAGCCGCTCAGCGTCAAGGTTTCCGGGTTCAAGGTCAGCCCGTTTGGGCGCAATGATTTCTCCGGCGTGAGTGTTGACTGACTTTTAGCCTTCAAGGGCCTCTTCGCGGGTAAACCCGCTCCCACAAGTACCCCCATCAGCCAGGGCCTGCACAGGTCCCTGTGGGAGCGGGTTTACCCGCGAAAAGGCCGGTACAGGTAGCACAACACCCCCGATTTAGCCCGGCGACCCCGGGCAACCCTGGCAACACCGCAACAACCATCCGGCCCACAAGGCCGGCAATGACTAGAAAAAAATGGGAGCTTCAACCTTGAGAGTATTCACCCTGACCGCACTGGCCTTATCCATCAGTGCCTTTTCCACCGTGGCCCAGGCCGGTCCGCAAAGCCAGGCCTTCATCCCGCTCACCCTCAAAGCCAGCAGCGAGCAGGCGCAAGCCAGCGGCTTCATCGACGGCCAGAGCCTGTCCGGCACCACCCGCAACTGGTACGCCCGTGAACGCGCCGCACGCGCGCCGCTGTGGCGCTACTACAAGAGCGACGGCACCCGCCACCCCACCCACAGCCGGGAAAACTGGGTGCAAGGCACCATCCTCAACTACAGCTCCGGTTTCACCCAAGGCACCGTGGGCATCGCCGTCGAGGCCGCAGCCTACAACGCCATTGCCCTGCAACAGAACCGCCAGGCCGTCGCCGGCCCCAACAACCGCACCCTGACCCACAGCGATGGCGACCCCATCGGCCAGTGGAGCAAGCTGGGCCTGGGCAATATCAAGGCGCGTGTGTCCAACACCACCCTTACCCTCGGCCGTCAGTCGGTGGACACGCCGATGATCGCCTACATCGGCAACCGCGCCTTGCCATCGAGCTTCCAGGGCGCGTTCCTGCACAGCGCCGAGTTCGACAACCTGAGCTTCGACCTGGGCACCTTCGACCGTGTCTCGCCACGTACCGAACAGAGCCTGAGCAAGTTCCGCAGCGAATACAGCGCCACGGGTGTGGAAACCGACCGCGCCAGCACCGCCGGCATCAACTACCAGCCGTTCAGGAGCCTGAGCACCAGCCTGTACGCCACCCAGGTCGACGACTTCTGGAACCAGTACTACTTCGGCGCCAACCACGTGCTCGGCGACAGCGCAGTGCTCAGCCTGAGCACCGGCCTGAACTACTACAAGACCGTGGATGCCGGCAGCCAGAAAATGGGCAAGATCGACAACGACACCTACAGCCTGTCGCTCGACCTGACCCACCAGGCCCACACCCTCGGTGCCTCCTGGCAGCAGGTGAACGGCAACGAGTACTTCGACTACCTGCACGAAACCAACGGCATCTACCTGGCCAACTCGCTGCTGTCGGACTTCAACGGCCCCAACGAAAAATCGCTGAAGATCTCCTACGTACTGAACATGGCGCCCTACGGCGTGCCCGGCCTGAAGTTCAACCTGTACAACGCCCGCGGCTGGGGCATCGACGGCACCCACTACCGCGGCACCGCCTACGACGTGAATGGCCTGAACGGCGAAACCCACTACGAGTGGGGCATCGGCACCAGCTACGCGGTGCAGAGCGGGCCGCTGAAAGACACCAGCGTCCGCGCCACCTACACCACCCACCGTGCCAGCAAGGCCCAGGGTGACGGCAGCCTGGACGAGTTCCGCGTGGTCACCACCATTCCATTCAACATTCTTTGACCGCTGGCGCCACGGCCCCTTCGTGACGGGCCGTGGCGGCTACGCTGGAATCAATGCAAAAGCAGGGAGTCTTCAACCCATGCAGAGAGCTTTCATCAAATCGCTACCGCTACGCCTGGCCCTGGCCGCGCTGGTGCTGGGCAGCGCCGCGCAGCTTGCAGCCAAACCGCTGGTGGTGTGTACCGAGGCCAGCCCGGAAGGATTCGACGTTGTCCAGTACACCACCGCCGTCACCTTTGATGCTTCGGCCGAGACGCTCTTCAACCGCCTGGTCGACTTCAAGCCCGGCACCACTGACATCCAGCCAGCCCTGGCCGAGCGCTGGGATATCTCGCCAGACGGCCTGACCTACACCTTCCATCTGCGCCAAGGGGTGAAGTTTCACACCACCGACTACTTCAAGCCAACCCGCGACTTCAACGCCGACGACGTGTTGTGGAGCCTCAACCGCCAACTGGATCCGAACCATCCGTGGCACGACAAGACCAGTGTCGGTTACCCGTATTTTGAAAGCATGGCCTTCAAAGAGCTGCTCAAGTCGGTGAAGAAGGCCGACGAGCGCACCGTGGTGATCACCCTAGCCCGCCCGGAAGCGCCCTTCCTGCATGACATGGCCATGGGTTTCACCTCGATCTACTCCGCCGAGTACGGTGACCAGTTACTCAAGGCTGGTAAAACCGCTGAGCTGAACAGCAAGCCGATCGGCACCGGCGCGTTCATTTTCCAGCGCTACAACAAGGACGCGCAGGTGCGCTTCAAACCCAACCCGGACTACTTCCGCGGTAAACCGCCGGCCGACGCCCTGGTGTTCGCCATTACCTCCGACAGCAACGTGCGCCTGCAAAAGCTGCGCGCCAATGAATGCCAGGTCGCCCTGTATCCCAAGCCGGATGACGTGCCATCGATCAAGACCGACCCAAAGCTCCAGGTCGCCGAAATCGAAGCCCTGGTCACCGGCTACATCGCCATGAATACCGAGCACAAATACCTCAGCGATGTACGCGTGCGCAAAGCCATCAATATGGCTTTCGACCGCCAGACCCATGTTGACCAGCTGTTTGGCAAAGGCAACGCGCTGGTGGGTGTGAACCCCTACCCGCCGACCATGCCTGGCTACAACACTGCAAACCAGAACCCGCCCCGTGACCTCGCAAGAGCACGCGCCCTGCTCAAGGAAGCTGGCGTGCCGGACGGCACGGTGATGACGCTATTCACCCGCAACGGCGGCGGTATGACCAATCCCAACCCTCGCTTATCTGCCGAAATGCTGCAGGCCGACCTGAAACAGATCGGCCTGAAGCTGGATATCCGCGTGATGGAGTGGGCCGAAATGCTGCGCCGCGCCAAGAAGGGCGAAGCCGACATGGTGTCCACCGGCTGGGCGGGCGACAACGGCGATCCAGACAACTTCCTCACCCCACTGCTTAGCTGCGACGCGGCCAAGACCGGCGAGAACTATGCCCGCTGGTGCAACTCGAAATTCCAGGAACTGATCACCCGTGCCCGCGAGGTGGTCGACAACGAGGAGCGTGCAAGGCTCTATAGCGAGGCATTGAAGGTGTACGATGACGACCAACCCTGGATCAGCATGGCCCATCCAAAGATGTTCACCGCCATGCGTGACAACGTGGAGGGCTACGTGATCAGCCCTCTGACCAACAATAACTTCGCCACCACCAAGGTGAAGTAGAACAACAACGACCGCCGGCAACCCATACGGGAACCGGCGGCACTGCCGTAGCGGGCTGATCGCCCCACGGCCTGATGAGGTAACCCCGACAATGTTGAGTTTTATTGCCCGGCGCCTTGGCCTGTTGATACCGACCTTTTTCGGCATCACCTTGCTCACCTTCGCGCTCATACGCCTGATCCCCGGGGACCCGGTGGAAGTGATGATGGGCGAGCGCAGGGTCGACCCCGAAATGCACGCCCAGGCCATGGAACGCCTGGGCCTTAACAAGCCGCTGCCGGTCCAGTACCTGGACTACGTCGGCAAGCTCGCCCAGGGTGACCTCGGGGAATCGCTGCGCACCCGCGAAAGCGTGTGGACCGAATTCCTCACGCTGTTCCCGGCCACCCTCGAACTGGCCTTCGCTGCCCTGCTGTTCGCCGGCATCGTCGGCCTGCTGGCCGGGGTGATTGCCGCGCTCAAGCGCGGCTCACTGTTCGACCACGGGGTCATGGGCATATCCCTGGCCGGCTACTCGATGCCGATCTTCTGGTGGGGCCTGATCCTGATCATGTTCTTCTCGGTAAGCCTGGGCTGGACCCCGGTGTCCGGGCGTATCGACCTGCTTTACGACATCGAGCCGAAGACCGGCTTCATGCTCATCGATACCCTGCTCAGCGACGAAGAAGGCGCGTTCAAGGACGCGGTGATGCACCTGATTTTGCCAGCCATCGTGCTCGGCACCATCCCGCTGGCGGTAATCGCCCGCATGACCCGTTCGTCGATGCTTGAAGTGCTGCGCGAAGACTACATCCGCACCGCTCGCGCCAAGGGCCTTTCGCCCGCCCGGGTGGTGTTCGTGCATGGCCTGCGCAACGCCCTGATTCCGGTGCTCACGGTGTTCGGCCTGCAGGTCGGCACACTACTGGCCGGTGCAGTGCTGACCGAAACCATCTTTTCCTGGCCGGGCATCGGCAAGTGGCTGATCGAAGCCATCGGTGCCCGTGACTACCCCGTGGTCCAGAACGGCATCCTGTTGATTGCCTGCCTGGTGATCCTGGTCAACTTCGTCGTGGACATCCTCTACGGACTGGCCAACCCACGCATCCGTCATCAGCGCTGAGGCCTTTGCCATGACTAGCCCGATTGCAAAATCCGTGTCGCCGGCCAGCCCGGTGGACCAGAGCCTGCTCTACCCCTCGCCGTACAAAGAATTCTGGCAAGCCTTCGCGCGCAACAAAGGCGCGGTAATGGGCCTGGCCTTCATGTGCCTGGTGGTGTTCTGCGCACTGTTCGCGCCATGGGTTGCCCCCCATGACCCGAGCGAGCAGTACCGCGACTTCCTGCTGACCCCGCCGGTATGGCTCGAAGGCGGCACCTGGCAGTTCATCCTCGGCACCGACGAACTGGGCCGCGACCTGCTTTCGCGCTTGATCCAAGGGGCGCGGCTGTCGCTGCTGATCGGCCTGTCGTCGGTGGTGATGTCGCTGATCCCGGGCATCCTGCTGGGCCTGCTGGCCGGCTTCTTCCCGCACATCCTCGGCCCGTCGATCATGCGCCTGATGGACGTGATGCTGGCCCTGCCCTCCCTGCTGCTGGCCGTGGCCATCGTCGCCATCCTCGGCCCAGGGCTGATCAATACGGTGATCGCCATCGCCATCGTATCCCTGCCCTCCTACGTGCGCCTGACCCGGGCTGCGGTGATGGTCGAGCTGAACCGCGACTACGTCACCGCCGCACGCCTGGCAGGTGCCGGGCTGCCACGGCTGATGTTCGTCACCGTGCTGCCCAACTGCATGGCGCCGCTGATCGTGCAGGCCACCCTCAGCTTCTCCTCGGCGATCCTCGACGCTGCCGCCCTGGGCTTCCTCGGCCTGGGCGTGCAACCGCCGACCCCGGAGTGGGGCACCATGCTGGCTTCGGCCCGTGACTACATCGAGCGTGCCTGGTGGGTGGTGAGCCTGCCCGGCCTGACCATTCTGCTCAGTGTGCTGGCAATCAACCTGATGGGCGACGGCCTGCGCGATGCGCTGGACCCGAAACTCAAGAACGCCGCCTGAGGAGAACGCCATGTCACTGTTGCAAATCAAAAACCTGAACGTGCGCTTCGGCGATGCCAATGCGGTACCCGTGGTCGATGGCCTGGACTTGTCGGTGGACGCCGGGGAAATCCTGGCCATCGTCGGCGAATCCGGCTCGGGCAAATCCGTGACCATGATGGCCTTGATGGGCCTGATCGACGCCCCCGGGCGCATCACCGCCGACACCCTCAGCTTCGACGGCACCGACATGCTCAAGCTCAGCGGCCGCCAGCGGCGCAAGGTGGTGGGCAAGGACATCGCCATGGTCTTCCAGGACCCGATGACCGCGCTCAACCCCAGCTATACCGTGGGCTACCAGATCGAAGAAGTGCTGCGCCAGCACCTGGGCCTGAAGGGCAAGGCCGCGCGCCAGCGTGCCCTTGAACTGTTGAAAAAGGTCGAGATCCCGGCAGCGGAAAGCCGCCTGGACGCCTACCCGCACCAGCTGTCTGGCGGCATGAGCCAGCGCGTGGCGATTGCCATGGCCATTGCCGGCGAGCCCAAGCTGCTGATCGCAGACGAGCCGACCACCGCGCTGGACGTGACCATCCAGGCGCAGATCATGGAGCTGCTGGTCAACCTGCAGAAGGAGCGCAACATGGCGCTCATCCTGATCACCCACGACCTTGCCGTGGTCGCCGAAACGGCCAGGCGGGTATGCGTGATGTACGCAGGCGAAGCCGTCGAAGTGGGCCAGGTGCCGACGCTGTTCGACGTGCCCGCCCACCCTTACAGCGAAGCCTTGCTGGCGGCGATCCCCGAGCACAGCATCGGCGCCGAGCGCCTGGCCACCCTGCCCGGCATCGTCCCCGGCCGCTACGACCGCCCGGTCGGCTGCCTGTTGTCGCCGCGCTGCCCCTACGTGCGAGACAACTGCCGGCGCCAGCGCCCGCCTCTCGATCCTCAGGCCCACAGCCTGGTGCGTTGCTTCTATCCGCTGAACCAGGAGGTGGCGTGATGGCCGTCGTTCTATCTGCCCGGGACCTGACCCGGCATTACGAAGTCTCCCGCGGGCTGTTCAAAGGCCACGCCCTGGTCCGCGCACTGAATGGCGTGTCGTTCGAACTGGAAGCCGGCAAGACCTTGGCGGTGGTCGGCGAGTCCGGCTGCGGCAAGTCGACCCTGGCCCGTGCCCTGACCCTCATCGAAGAACCGTCGTCCGGTTCGCTGCAAATCGCCGGTACCGAGGTGACAGGCGCCAGCAAGGCGCAGCGCAAGCAACTGCGCCGCGATGTGCAAATGGTGTTCCAGAGCCCTTACGCCTCGCTTAACCCACGGCAGAAAATTGGTGACCAGCTGGCCGAGCCACTGCTGATCAACACCTCGCTGAGCAAGGCCGAGCGGCGCGAGAAAGTGCAAAAAATGATGGAGCAGGTGGGCCTGCGCCCGGAACACTACCAGCGCTACCCGCACATGTTCTCCGGGGGCCAGCGCCAGCGCATTGCCCTGGCCCGGGCGATGATGCTGCAACCCAAAGTGCTGGTGGCGGACGAGCCGACCTCGGCGCTGGACGTGTCGATCCAGGCACAGGTGCTGAACCTGTTCATGGACTTGCAGAAGGAGTTCGACACCGCCTACGTGTTCATCTCGCACAACCTGGCTGTGGTGCGACATGTGGCCGATCACGTGCTGGTGATGTACCTGGGGCGCCCGGTGGAAATGGGGGCCAAGGATGATATCTACGAGAAACCGCTGCATCCCTACACCCAGGCGCTGCTGTCGGCGACGCCAGCCATTCATCCCGACCCGCTGAAGCCGAAGATCCGCATTGTCGGGGAGCTGCCCAACCCGCTGAATCCACCGGATGGGTGCGCGTTTCACAAGCGTTGCCCGTATGCGACCGAGCGGTGTGCCAAGGAGGTGCCGGCGTTACGGCAGGTGAGTAGCCGGCAGGTGGCTTGCCACTATGCCGAGCAGTTCCTGTAGATGACCGGGGGCGCTTTGCGCCCCATTCGCAGCACAAGGCTGCTCCTGCAAGGGATCGCGATAACAGGGGATATCGCGGTCGTCTGTAGGAGCAGCCTTGTGCTGCGAGAGGGCCGCAAGGCGGCCCTCTCGGTCAATGCATGAAAATGGCGATGAGGATGATGACCGGGATCGGTACACCAAGCATCCAGAGCAGTATCGAGCGCATGTCGGTTCTCCTTGCTTAACGTTGAATGGTGCGATGTGCGACGTACTCACCTTCCAGCCACTGCACCTGGTCACGACGGCGACCACCGTAAAGCGCTGCAAGGCTGGCGAAGAAGGCGCCACACAGCAGCGCGACGAAGGTCCACAATGCTGTCCAGGCAGCTACTTTGGCGGCGGTATCAGCGGCTTGCTTGGCCTGCACTTTCAACTGTTGCACCTGGGCCATCACCTGATCGACACGGGCTTCGGCCTCGGCTTGGGTCAGACGGGTGCGCTGGGCCACCAGCTGCGCCAGGTAGGTGCGGTCCTCGGCAGGTAGCGCACCATCGCTGGCAATGCCTTTGGCCAGGATGCGTGCGGCTACGCCGTTTGCTGCATCGTCGCTCACGGGTGCAGGGCCATCGCCACGGAACAGGCTATCGACGAAATAGCCCATCGAATCGTTGTTGTCACCGGACGCCGCCACACCACCGGCAGCCGCCGATACTGTGGCCGCCTGCGAAGCCGCGCTGGCACCAGCGCCCACCAGGTTGCCCGCAGCGCCCAGCACCAGCATGGCCGTGACCAGGGTAGCTACAGCCCAGGACAGGAAGCCATGCGCGGTATCGCGGAAATACACTTCATCGCCATGCAAGTTGGCCCATTTCACCCGCAACCGACCGGCAATGTAGCCGCCCAGGCCCGAAGCGATGATCTGCGTCAGCAGCAGCCATACGATGGTGGAAATGCCCAGGGCCTTGGCACTGGCCCCCTCGTCTGCCCAAGGGGAAGTAGCTGCGAAGCCAAGCCCTGCACCAAGGACCACCAGGATCAGGGACAAGGCAGCTGCGGTAGCGGCGCCAGCGAAAATCGCAGCCCAGGAAACACCTGAGCGGCTTTGTGAATCGACAGCGGGATAGTCGGCAGGGGTGATCATGATGTTTTCGCCTTAAGTGGTTAGCGACAAGTCCATTCGCGCAGTAACCACTGCAGCGGCTGTGCCATTTGCGACAAAAAATTACACCCTTATAAAACAAAGAGTTAGAAATATCGGCTTGTTCATGATCGTGCAAATTGCGCGACTTGGCGCTGTGCATCAGGTGTTCTGCATTCTTGTAGCAAGCTTTGCGCCGAGGCATCATTCACCCATGACGCTCCCTGATGGCCCTGCCCAGACCCCGATTACCGCCGACACGGTGCTGCGCTACCACCTGTGCTGGAAGCATCGCGACCTCGACGGCGTCATTGCGCTGTACCACCCCGACATCCAGTACCACGATTTCTTCCAGAACCGCGTGCTTGGCTACGTTGAGTTGCGCGACTACGTGCGCGCCTGCCTGCCCCATGAAGCCGGCGAAGATATCGTTCACAGCGACCGAATCCGCGTCGATGGCTGCACCGCATTCATCCAGTACCAGGTCACCGTCCAGGGCGGTGACGGCCTGGTGGCGTTCCAGTCCAGCGAGGCGATCACCGTCAAGGACGGGCTGATCTGGCGGGTCAACGAATACGCCACGCTGGTTCGCCAGAACGACAGCGGGGATGGCCGCAGCGGCCCGCGCCCGGCCACCAGCCGCCTGGGCCTGTCGCCGCGGCAGCTGTCGACCATGGCCCAGGACCTGGAGCACTACTTCCAGCGCCAGCGCCCCTACCTGGACACGGAGCTGGACCTGCAGCAGGTGGCCGACGCCAGCGGCTACAGCCGCAACCAGATTTCCTACCTGCTGAACCAGGTGCTCGGGCAAAGCTTCTACCGCTACGTCAACCAGGCCCGCCTGCAGCACCTGATGGCCAGCCTCGACGACGACAGCGTCGAGGCGACGATCGACGAGCTGGCGTTCAGCGCCGGTTTCAACTCGCTGTCGGCGTTCTACAAGTGCTTCCGCGAGCACACCGGGCTCACGCCCAAGGCCTACCTCAAGCAAATTTCTCTGCGTGCACGCACGTAAGACAGCCACTGGCTGACAGCACTAGGATCGCCCACAGACCTTGACCGATGTGGAGCCGAACCCGATGCAACCCCTGCGCACGCTCAGCCTGTGGATGGACCAGCTCGAAGAGCCATTGTGCGCCCGCCCGGCCCTGCACGAAGACCTGGCAGTGGATGTGTGCATCATCGGTGCCGGCTACACCGGCCTGTGGACCGCCTACTACCTCAAGCGCCAGGCGCCACAACTGAGCATCGCCGTGATCGACGCCAACATCGCCGGCTTCGGCGCGTCCGGGCGCAATGGCGGCTGGCTGATGGGCAACCTGCTGGGCGAAGACCGCCTGCTCGCCACCCTGTCGCCACAACAGCGCCGCGCCAGCATCGACCTGCTGCACGGCATTCCCGATGAAGTGCAGGGTGTGTTGCAACGCGAAGGCATCGACTGCGACTACCGCAAGGGCGGCGTGCTGTACTGCGCCGCGCGCTACCCGGAGCAAGAACGCAGCCTGCGTGCCTACCTCGATGACTTGTATCGCCAAGGCATGACCGAGGACGACTACCGCTGGCTACGCCCCGAGCAACTGGAAAACCAGCTGCGGGTCAGTAATGCATTTGGTGCCATCTACAGCCCGCACACAGCGACCATCCAGCCGGCCAAGCTGGTGCGTGGCCTGGCGCGGGCCGTGGAAGCGCTGGGGGTGCCAATCTACGAAAACGCCCCGGCCATCGACTGGCAACCCGGCGAGGTGCGCACCCCGCTGGCGCGGATTCGCTGCCAGTGGATGGTGCCGGCCGTCGAAGGCTACGCCGCCAGCCTGCCGCCGCTGGGCAAGCACCAGTTACCAGTACAGAGTTTGCTGATAGCCACCGAACCGCTGCCGGAATCGACCTGGGAGCAGATCGGCCTGAGCCAGGGCCAAGCCTTCAGCGAGAGCAGCCGTCAGGTCACCTATGGCCAGCGCACTGCCGACAACCGCCTGGTATTCGGCGCACGCGGTGGTTATCGCTTCGGTGGCCGCCTGCGCGAAAACTTCAACCTCCAAGAGCACGAAATCGAACTGCGCCGCTACCTGTTCAGCGAGCTGTTCCCGCAGCTCAAGCATGTGCGCATCACCCACTCCTGGGGCGGCAACCTGGGCATGGCGCGACGCTTCCGCCCGCACATGCTCTGCGACCGTCAGCGCGGCATTGCCCTGGCCGGTGGCTACGGTGGCGAAGGCGTCGGTGCCACCAACCTGGGCGGACGCACCCTGGCGGCGCTAATCCTTAACCAGCACAACGAACTGACTGCGCAACCTTGGGTACTGGACAACCGCCCCGTATCGAGTCTGGCCAGCTGGCCGCCAGAGCCCTGCCGCTGGCTGGGCTACAACGCGATCATCCAAAGCTTCGTCCACGAGGACCGGACCCTCGCCAACCCCGCCAGCGCGCCGTGGAGGCGGCGCCTGGCCAGCTCGCTTGCGGACTTCATGGAAGGCTTCATGCACTGACTTCCCTTATCAACTGCACAGGATCCACCGGTCATGAGCATTACCCAGTTCAAGAACACCGACAGCGCTGTGCTCGACAGCTCCAACCCGGTCGCGGTGCCGCTTGGCGAACCCGTGGCGGTGACATCTGTCACCTGCGTGGAACGCAGTGATGGCGTCGAAACCGGCATCTGGGAGTGCACCCCGGGGCGCTGGCGGCGGCAGATCGTGCAACAGGAGTTCTGCCATTTCATCAAGGGCCGCTGCACCTTCACCCCCGACGGTGGCGAGCCCCTGGTCATAGAAGCCGGAGACGCATTGATGCTACCGGCCAACAGCACCGGCATCTGGGACATCCAGGAGACCGTGCGCAAGACCTACGTACTCATTTTCTGATCCGCTGATCGCCTGCCTTCGATAACAACAGACAAAGCAAGGTAAACCCGACATGCGCACGCTCCTTCTCGCTCCCCTGATGCTGGCCGCCAGTGTGGCCGGCGCCGCCGAAACGGTGAAAATCTACAACTGGTCCAGCTACGTCGCCCCCGACACGCTGAAGAACTTCCAGCAAGCCAGCGGCATCGTGCCCACCTACGACGTGTACGACAGCAACGAAACCCTCGACGGCAAGCTGATGACCGGCAACTCCGGCTACGATGTGGTGTTCCCTTCCAACCACTTCATGGCCCGGCAGATCCAGGGCAAGGCCCTGAAGAAGCTGGACAAGTCGCAGCTGCCCAACTGGCAAAACCTCAACCCGGTGCTGCTCAAGGCACTGGAGGTGAACGACCCGGGCAACCAGTACGGCTTCCCGTACCTGTGGGGCAGTACCGGCATCGGCTACAACATCGACAAGGTCAAGGCGGTGCTCGGCGACAACGCGCCGGTGGACTCGTGGGACCTGATCTTCAAGCCCGAGTACATGAGCAAGCTGAAAAGCTGTGGCGTCGCCGTACTGGACAACGGCCCCGAACTGCTGCCGATTGCCCTGCACTACCTGGGCCTGCCGCACCACAGCCAGAACCCGGCGGACTACGACAAGGCCAAGGCGTTGTTGATGCAGGTGCGGCCTTACATCAGCTACTTCCATTCATCGAAGTACACCGGCGACCTGGCCAATGGCGATATCTGTGTGGTGGTGGGCTTCTCGGGGGATGTGCTGCAAGCGAAAAACCGTGCCGAAGAAGCGAAGAACGGGGTGAAGGTGGGCTATTCGATACCCAAGGAAGGCGCGCCCATGTGGTTTGACATGGTGGCCATGCCGGCCGATGCTCCGGACGAAAAAGCCGGGTATGCCTACATGAACTACCTGCTGCAGCCAGAGGTGATGGCCAACATCAGCAACCATGTGCAATACGCTAACGGCAACCTGAAAGCGGACGGGCTGGTGGAGCCGGCCATGAAGGGCAATACGATGATTTACCCGAGCGAAGACATGATGGGTAAATTGTATGCGCTGGAAGCGATGCCGGCGAAGATCGACCGCATTCGCACCCGGATCTGGACCAGTATCAAAGCCGGAAATTGAAATGGGGCCGCCTAGCGGCCCCCGATTTCAGGCCTTAATGGTGTTCGCGGGTCGCGCGGAACTTGACGTCCGGCCAGCGCTCTTCCATCAGTGCCAGGTTGACCCGGGTCGGCGCCAGGTAGGTCAGGTGCCCGCCACCGTCGATGGCCAGGTTCTCCATGGCCTTGGTCTGGAATTCCTCGAGCTTCTTCTTGTCATCGCAGCTGATCCAGCGCGCCGACCACACGGTGATTGGCTCGTAGGCGCATTCGACCTTGTACTCTTCCTTCAGGCGGCTGGCGACCACATCGAACTGCAGCACACCGACCGCCCCGAGGATGATGTCGTTGCTGCGCTCCGGGAAGAACACCTGGGTTGCACCCTCTTCGGCCAGCTGCTGCAGGCCCTGGCGCAGCTGCTTGGACTTGAGCGGGTCCTTCAGGCGCACGCGGCGGAACAGCTCCGGGGCGAAGTGCGGAATACCCGTGAAGCCCAGCGCCTCACCTTCGGTGAAGGTGTCGCCAATCTGGATGGTGCCGTGGTTGTGCAGGCCGATGATGTCACCGGCAAAGGCCTCGTCCAGTTGCTCGCGCTCGGAGGAGAAGAAGGTCAGCGCGTCACCGATGCGCAGGTCCTTGCCGGTACGCACGTGGCGCATCTTCATGCCCTTCTCGTACTTGCCCGAGCAGATGCGCATGAAGGCGATACGATCGCGGTGTTTCGGGTCCATGTTCGCCTGGATCTTGAACACGAAGCCTGTGAACTTCTCTTCCACCGGCTCCACGGTACGCTCGTGGGCGACACGGGCCAGCGGGCGCGGCGCCCAGTCGACAACGGCATCGAGCACATGGTCGACACCGAAGTTGCCCAGCGCCGTACCGAAGAACACCGGGGTCAGTTGGCCATTGATGAACTCGTCCTGATCGAACTCGTGGCATGCGCCCTGTACCAGCTCAAGCTGTTCGAGGAAGCGATCATATTCGTCACCCAGGTGCGCGCGGGCTTCATCGGAGTCGAGCTTCTCGATGATCTTCACCTCGGTACGCTCATGGCCGTGGCCCGGGGTGTAGACGATGATGTAGTCACCTTGCAGGTGGTACACACCCTTGAAGTCACGGTAGCAGCCAATCGGCCAGGTGATCGGCGCAGCCTTGATCTTCAGAACGGCTTCGATCTCGTCGAGCAGTTCGATCGGGTCGCGGATGTCACGGTCGAGTTTGTTGATGAAGCTGACGATTGGCGTATCGCGCAGGCGGCACACGTCCATCAGGGCGATGGTACGCGGCTCTACACCTTTACCGCCGTCGAGCACCATCAGCGCCGAGTCCACCGCGGTCAGGGTGCGGTAGGTGTCTTCCGAGAAGTCTTCGTGGCCGGGGGTGTCGAGCAGGTTGATCATGTGCTCGCGGTACGGGAACTGCATCACCGAGGTGGTGATGGAGATGCCGCGCTGCTTCTCCATTTCCATCCAGTCGGAGGTGGCGTGGCGGTCGGACTTGCGCGACTTCACGGTACCGGCGACGGCAATGGCCTTGCCCATCAGCAGCAGCTTCTCGGTGATGGTGGTCTTACCGGCGTCGGGGTGGGAAATGATTGCGAAAGTGCGGCGCTTCGCGACTTCGGCGGCCTGGTTGGTCATGGGAAATCGCCTGACTGGGGGATTCAAAAAGGGGCGATATCATACCTGAAGTTGGGCTGGGACCAAAATCTGCTGAACCAGCGGCACTTGTTCCAGCCTCTTCGCGGGTGAACCCGCTCCCACAATGACTGCGCTGTTTTCAAGCCTTGAGCAGTACCTGTGGGAGCTGGCTTGCCGGCGACAGGGCCAGCCCGACAGCAAAAAATCATCAGGCAATCGCTTTATCACGACAAATGGCCAAAGCGCAGTTATTTCAACGCCTGCAGCGCATTAAGCTGCTGTTTTTTCTCGCCAAAATTCCTGACACCCAGTGATTAACGCTGGCCAAATGCCGCCTCAAATGGGAACCTTTGCGCCCACGGAGACGTCCATTCCCCTGCAACCCGCTTCGGTTGGGGACTGGTTTCATCAGCATTTTCGGGCCCGACGGGGTTCGGCTCATGGCCTGATCGCAGCCTTCGGCGTGCGTCACGCTGCTACTCGCGAACACACCAACCGCCGCCAGGACTGGCCGGCAAAAAAGAAGTGTGCTCGCCGACAACACAAGGAGTCCGCCTGTGGCTAAACGCTACGGAAAAGGGCTGTTGGGATGCGCCACCGTGCTCGTCATCCTGGCCCTGCTGGTCCACTGGATCGGCATCGACACGATCGCGCGTTACCGCGACGATCTTGGGTTCTACCTGCAAGCGCACCTGGTTCTTGTTCTGGCTTCGATGGCGGCGGCGTTGGCCGTGGGCATCCCGGCTGGCATTGCCCTCAGTCGACCGCACCGGGTCGACAAAGCCGAGCGCTTCATGCAGTTTTTCAACGTTGGCAACACCATTCCTCCCCTGGCCGTTCTGGCCATCGCGCTCAGTATCCTGGGCATCGGCGCCGGGCCTGCGATCTTCGCGCTGTTCCTCGCCTCCCTCCTGCCCATCGTGCGCAACACCTACGAGGGCCTGAAAAATGTCCCCGCCTCGCTCAAGGAAGCCGCCACCGGCATCGGCATGACCCCGCGCCAGCAGCTCTGGCAGGTGGAGCTACCGAATGCCGTGCCGATCATCGTCGGTGGTGTCCGTGTGGCCTTGGCATTGAACGTGGGCACCGCACCGCTGGCCTTCCTGATCGGCGCCAACAGCCTGGGTAGCCTGATCTTCCCCGGCATCGCCCTGAACAACCAGCCACAGCTGCTGCTGGGTGCCGCCTGCACCGCACTGCTGGCACTGGTGCTGGACGCGGCGGTGAGTTTCTCCAGCAAGCGCTGGCTGGAACGTGGCCTGGCCCAATAAGGATAGGGAACGTATGAACAAGAGAATCGCCTTGCTGCTGGGCGCGGCCCTGCTGTTCGCAGGATTTGCCCAGGCAGTGGAAAAACCGCTGGTGCGCATCGGCGCGCGGGTGTTCACCGAGCAGACCGTGCTCGCCGAAATCACTGCGCAATACCTGCGCGCCAATGGCTTTGACGTGCGTGTCACCAGCGGCCTTGGCAGCAACATCGCGCGGCAGGCCCAGGAGACCGGCCAGCTCGACCTGATGTGGGAATACACCGGGGTTTCGCTGGTGTCGTACAACCACATCGACGAGCGCATGCCCAGTGCCGAAGCCACCTTCGCCAAGGTCAAGGAGCTGGATGCAAAGAAGGACCTGATCTGGCTGTCCCCGTCGAAGTTCAGTAACACCTACGCGCTGGGCCTGCCCAAGCAAGTGGCCGAGGCCTACCCGCAGGTCAACACCATCAGTGACCTCAACCAGGTACTGCGTGACGAAAGCCAGCACAACCACCTGGTGGCGCTGGACACCGAGTTCGCCAACCGCCCCGACGGCCTCGTTGGCCTGCGCGAGATGTACGGCCTGCCGCTGGACCGGCGCAACATCCGCCAGATGGACGGTGGCCTGGTGTACACCGCCATGCGCAACAACCAGGTATTCGCCGGGCTGGTGTACACCACCGACGGCCGCCTGAGTGCGTTCAACCTCAAGCTGCTGGAAGACGACAAGCACTACTTCCCCGATTACACCGCAGCGCCCGTGGTGCGCAAAGCCGTGCTCGACGCAAACCCGCAACTGGCCGCACTGCTCAAGCCACTGGCCGAGCAGCTGGATGACGAAACCATGCGCCAGCTCAACGCCAAGGTCGACGTGGAGCACCAGAACCCCACCGCCGTGGCCGCCACCTTCCTGCGCGAGCACCCACTGAACAGCGAGGGCCAGCCATGAACCTGATCGATACCTTCAGCCACCTGGACTGGGCCCAGGTGCTGCAACTGACCTGGCAGCACATCATGCTGGTGGGCGTTGCGGTGAGCCTGGCCATTCTCGTCGGCGTGCCGCTGGGCATCCTCATGACCCGCTTCCCGGCCGTTGCCGGGCCGCTGCAAGCCAGCGCCACGGTGCTGCTGACCATCCCGTCGATTGCCCTGTTCGGCCTGCTGCTGCCGTTCTATTCCAAGTTCGGCCAGGGGCTGGGGCCATTGCCAGCGATCACTGCGGTGTTCCTCTATTCGCTGCTGCCGATCCTGCGCAACACCTACCTGGCCCTGACCAACGTAGAGCCCGGTATCCGTGAAGCTGCGCGCGGCATCGGCATGACCTTCGGCCAGCGCCTGCGCATGGTCGAGCTGCCCATCGCCGTGCCGGTGATCCTCGCCGGTGTGCGCACTGCCGTGGTCATGAACATCGGCGTCATGACCATTGCCGCCACCATCGGCGCCGGCGGCCTGGGCGTGCTCATTCTTACCTCCATCAGCCGCAGCGACATGTCGATGCTGCTGGTCGGTGCCGTACTGGTCAGCCTGCTGGCCATCATTGCCGACCTGCTGCTGCAAACCCTGCAACGTGCCCTGACTCCAGAAGGACTGCGCCCATGATCGAACTGAAGAACCTCAGCAAAACCTTCAACGTCAACGGCAAGGACGTCAAAGCCGTCGACGCGGTAAGCCTCACTGTCAACGAAGGGGAAATCTGCGTGTTCCTCGGCCCCTCGGGCTGCGGCAAGAGCACCACGCTGAAAATGATCAACCGGCTGATCACGCCTACTTCGGGCCAGGTGTTCATCAATGGCGAGGACACCACCGGGCTGGACGAAGTCACCCTGCGCCGCCATATCGGCTATGTGATACAGCAGATCGGCCTGTTCCCCAACATGACCATCGAAGAAAACATCACCGTGGTCCCGCGCCTGCTCGGCTGGGACAAGCAAAAGTGCCATGAACGCGCCCGCGAGCTGATGCACATGATCAAGCTCGAACCCAAGCAGTACCTGCAGCGCTACCCGCGCGAGCTGTCCGGTGGCCAGCAGCAGCGCATCGGCGTGATCCGCGCGCTTGCCGCCGACGCACCGGTATTGCTGATGGACGAGCCATTCGGCGCAGTCGACCCGATCAACCGCGAGATGATCCAGAACGAGTTCTTCGAGATGCAGCGGGCGCTGAACAAGACCGTGATCATGGTCAGCCACGACATCGACGAAGCGATCAAGCTGGGCGACAAGATTGCCATCTTCCGTGCCGGCAAACTGTTGCAGCTGGACCACCCGGACACGCTGCTGGCGCACCCGGCGGATGACTTTGTCAGCAACTTCGTTGGCCAGGACAGCACGCTCAAGCGCCTGCTGCTGGTGCGTGCCGAGGATGCAGCGGACAACGCGCCATCGGTGAGCCCGGAGACGCCCGTGAGCGATGCACTGGAGCTGCTGGATGAGCACGACCGCCGCTACGTGGTGGTGACCGATGCACAGAACAAGGCACTGGGCTATGTACGCCGACGTGACATGCACCGCCAGCAAGGGACGTGTGGCGACTTCCTGCGGCCGTTCAATGCCACGGCCTCGCACGATGAGCATTTGCGCATCCTGCTGTCGCGCATGTACGAGTTCAACCGGGCGTGGTTGCCGGTGCTGGACGCTGAGCAGGTGTTTTTGGGCGAGGTGACGCAGGAGTCGATTGCGGCGTACCTGAGCTCGGGCAGATCGCGCGGGGGCAAGACCAGCATTGTTTCGCCGGCTGACGCGGTGGTTTCCTAGAAAGCCGGGGGCGCTTCGCGCCCCAGCAATCTCGAGTCAGAACCCTACGCTGGCCTGCACATAAAAGGTCCGCGGCTCACCTACATAGATGCCGGCATTGTTGTCGCTGGAGCGGGTGAAGTACTGCTTGTCGAACAGGTTCTTCACCCCCGCCGCCAGCTTCAGGTTGGACATCTCGGGCCCGAATTCATACCCGCCACGGGCATGCCAGGTCACGTAACCCGGAATATCGCCATACTGCCCATCCGCACTTGGCTCGGTGATGTAGTCGCCGTTGAAGCTGCCATCGGCGTTGATCCCGGTCCCCGGCGCGCGCTGCTTGGATTGGGCGTAGGCGTCCAGGTTCCAGGTCCAGCGGTTGACCGCGTAACGCACGCCGGCGGTGGCCACCTGACGTGAATAGAACGGCAAGTCACGGCCCTTGAAACCCGGGATCTCACCTTCATATGTGGCGCGGGTAAAGGTGTACCCACCGCTCACCGAAAGCCCTTCCAGGCGCGGGTCCAGCCCGGCCAGGTCGTAGCGCACCGACGCCTCGATACCCTGGTGCTTGGTCGCCCCGAGGTTGGTCCAGCCCACATCGTTGCTGATGTACTGCAGCTCGTCATCGAAGTCGATGTAGAACGCCGTCAGCTCGCCGGCAAAGCCACCATTGTCATAGCGCGTGCCGATTTCGTAGGTCTTGGCCTTTTCCGGCTCCAGGCCATTGGCCGTGCTGTTGCCGGTACCGCCCTGGCCCAGTTGGAAGTACTGCAGGCTACCGAACGAGGTTTCGTAGTTGGCAAACACTTTCCATGCGTCGGAGATGTGGTACATCACGCTCAGCGCCGGCAGCGGCTCGTTGCTGGTGATGCTGCGCTTCTTCTCCGCCACCGGGCGGTTGTTGGCATCCAGCACCGGGCGGTCGCGCCAGTCGGTATTGATGTGCTCGAAGCGCACGCCCGGGGTGATGGTCCAGTTGCCCACATCGATCTTGTCGTCGATGTAGTAGGCGCTGGCCTCGGTACCCCCGCTGCGGTCCTGGAACACGTGGCCGTCAGAGGTCGGCGTCACGGTCGGCACGTTGTCGATCAGCGCCAGGCGGGTCGACTGTTCGCGCATCGCTTCCTTCAGGTAGCGATAACCCACGCTGACTTCCTGGGTGGTCGGGCCGGCAAAGAAGATGCGCGACACCCGTGGCTCGATGGCGAAGGTGTGATAGTTGCGCGGGTACGACGACAGGGTCTTCATGTCACGCGAGGCGATGGCGCTGCCGCGGAAGCTGTCGGTGTAGTAGGTCAGCACTTCGAACTGGGTGGCATCGTCAAGCTGGCGCTGCCACTTGAACGACACATCCTTGCGCCGACCGGCGAAGTAGTCATAGTCGCGCAGCGACTGGTACGGGTTGCTGTCGTACTGGGCCTGGGTCAGGCCGCCGGGCATGTCGGCACGGCCATCGTAGTAATGGAAGTTGAGCCAGAACTCATCGACATCGGTGGGCGCCCAGTGGGTCTTGAGGATGACGTCGTCGATGTCGTTGCCATTGTTGCTTTCACGGTAACCGTTGCCGTTCACCCCGGTGTACAGCAGCGCCACGCCCATGCCGTTGTCAGCCGTGCCGCCGACGAAAGCCGACTCGGTGTGCTTCCAGCCGCCGTGCTGGGAGGTTTCCAGGGTGGTGGACAGTTCCGCTGATGCCTTTTCCGGAATCGCCCGGGTGACGAAGTTGATCACCCCTCCCACGTTCTGCGGGCCATAGCGTACCGAGCCGGCTCCACGCACCACGTCGATGCTGTCGAGGTTGCCCGAGGAGATCGGCGCCATCGACAGCTGTGGCTGGCCATACGGCGCGAAGGCGGCGGGGATGCCGTCGATCAATACGGTGGAGCGCGGCGACAGGCGCGAGGTCAGGCCGCGTACGCCCACGTTCAGCGACAGGTCGCTGCCGCCGGTGCCGTTGGAGTCCTGCACCTGCACACCCGGGATGCCGCGCAGTACGTCGCGCACGTTCATAGCGCCCTTCTCCACCATCGCCTCGCGGCGCACCACGGTGCGCGCACCGGGGTGGTTCTGCACCACGCTCTGCTGGGCATCGCCCAACCAGTCACCGACCACCTTGATGTCGGTGGGCGCCAGCTCCAGGCTGCCGCTGCCCAGGTCGAGGGTAGTCGGCAGCGGCTTTACCACGACGGTGTCCTGGGACATCTCGAAGGTCAGCCCGCTGCCTTGCAGCAACTGTTGCAGCGCCTGCACCGGCGCCAGGTTGCCGGACACCGCCGGGGCCTGTTTGCCGGCCACCAGCTCGGGGCTGAAGAACAGCTGCAGGTTGGTTTGCTGACCCAGCTGATTCAGGGCCGAGGCGAGCGGTTGGGCCTGGATCTGGATGGTGTTGCCCGCCTCAGCAGCCTGGCTGTTGACGGCCACGGCGCTGACCGCCAGGGCCAGCGCCAGGGCGCGGAAGCGTGGGAAGGGTTTGTTGTTGTTCACGTCGTCGAAACATCCTGGAGTGCGGAATAAACGCCAACCGCGTGCAAATGGAAATGCTTGGCAGTTGCAGCTGGCGAGGAAGACGAACGAGCGAAAAAAAACCTGAATCTATTTCGCAATTATTTCGCGAGAGCCGTCTTCATGGGCCTTGATGGCCACCGGCAGGATGCTCGGCAAGGCCCGCAACAGTGCGTCGGTGTCGTCGGTGCTGAAGGTGCTCGAAAGGCGCATCTGGGCGACTTTACCGGGGGCGACCCGCAGCGGTTGGCTACGATAGCGCGAGGCTTCGGCCACCACCTCGGCGAGGGTGGCGTTGTCGAACACCAGCTTGCCCTGGCGCCAGGCTGTCACGGCAGCGGTGTTGACGGCGTAGGGCGCAGCCACCCCGCCCTGTGCATCTATATGTGAACCCTGGCCGGCCGTAAGCTGCGCCAGCGCGTCGCCCTTGCCCTGCACACGCACCGAACCCTGCTCCACCGCCACCCGGGTGCTGACAGGGTCCTGGCGCACGTCAAAGCGGGTACCGGTTACCGTCACGCTGCCCTGGGCGGTGTCGACCACAAACGGCCGGGCACTGTCGTGGGCGACGTTGAACATCACCTCGCCGGCACTTAGGCGGATATGCCGCTGGCCGGCGCTGAAGTCGACCTGCAGCTGTGTGCTGCCATTGAGATCCAGCAAGGAGCCATCCGGCAGTTCGACCTGGCGGCGTTCATTGAAGGCGGTCTGCAAGCTACCCTGGTGATTCAGTTGCTGGTAGTGCCAGCCGCCCCAACCCAGGCCCAACGCCAACACCGCGACACTGGCGGCCAGGGCCTGACGCACGAAGCGCCGACGCGGCAGTTGCTGCACCGGGTCCGGCTGGCACAACGCTTCAAGGCGCTGGCGTGGAATGAAGTCGGCGGCCTGCCACACGCGGCACAGGTGCTGGTACTCCTCCCGGTGACGCTCGTCGCTGGCCAACCAGGCGCGCAACTGTTTCTGCAGCCCGGCATCCCGAGGCGCATCCTGCACGCGGGCAAACCATGCGGCCGCCTGCTCGCGGACGGTATCGGTACCGTGCTGTTTCATCGAAAAGGTCTCCTGACTCATCATGCCGACACATCCAGGTGCTCACGCAAATGCCGGAGCGTGCGGATCATATACTTTTCGACCATGTTCTTGCTCAACCCCATCCGCTCGGCGATCTCGGCCTGGGTCAGGCCTTCGAGCTTCTGCCAGATGAACACCTGCCGGCAGTTGAGCGGCAACTCGGCCAGCGCCCGCTCGACGCTGTCGGCCAATTCCAGCGCATGCACGTAGGCCTCCGGGTCATCGCTGCCACCAGTGCCCTCGTCGAACGCTTCCAGCGCCAGGGCCTGGCGGCGGTCTTCGCGGCGCAAGCCATCCACGGCAATGTTACGTGCGGTCTGGTGCAGGTAGGCGCGGGGCTGCTCGACCTGGTCGCGCGGGTTTTCCAGTACCCGGACAAAGGCATCGTGGGTGAGGTCTTCAGCCTGCTGGCGATTGCGCAGTTTGCGCGTCCAGGTGCCGATCAGCTCATGGTAATGGTCGAGGAAGCCTTTGTGTCCGGACACGGTCTGGGTCATCAGGGAGGCGGATAAGGGTGCGAATAGTAATGTTTCTCATCAAAACCAGCAAATCCGCCAGTCGGTAACAAAAAATTTATGGGCCATTTCCTGTACGTGGGTACCAGGAAAATGTGGCCATAAATATGAACACCTCTGGCCCCTTCGCGGGTGACCCCGCCCACCCGAGAATTGCGAAAAGCCTATGGGAGCGGGTTTACCTACAAAGGGACCAACACGGTCTATTCCACAATATTTAACGCTTGAAACATCGCGGGGAACATCAGCCGGTCACATGAGTCGGTTATTCAAATGGCTGGTCGTCGATCCACGCCGATCACGCCCGGATTGCCTGTTGATTCTGCATTCTTCACGCCCTAAAGTGCGCGCCGAACGTCCATGCTGGAAACGATCCATCCGGCTCAAGTACTGAGTAGGCGAACCAAAGTGGGGATACGGAGGACGTTCAGTTTGCAGCCACTTATTCTTTTTGTTTGCCCATGGAGTCCCTGAGCATGTCGATCCAGGTCGAAGACTATTTCGCGCGTGACACCTTCCAGAAAATGAAGGCGTTCGCCGACAAGCAGGAAACCCCGTTCGTACTCATCGATACCCAGATGATCAGCCAGGCCTATGACGACCTGCGCGCCGGTTTCGAATTCGCCAAGGTCTACTACGCGGTCAAGGCCAACCCTGCCGTCGAAATCATCGACCTGCTCAAAGAGAAAGGTTCGAGCTTCGACATCGCCTCGATCTACGAACTGGACAAGGTGATGGACCGCGGTGTCAGCGCCGACCGCATCAGCTACGGCAACACCATCAAGAAGTCCAAGGACATCCGCTACTTCTTCGAGAAGGGCGTGCGCCTGTTCGCCACCGACTCGGAAGCCGACCTGCGCAACATCGCCAAGGCCGCACCGGGTTCGAAAGTGTATGTGCGTATCCTGACTGAAGGCTCCACCACTGCCGACTGGCCGCTGTCGCGTAAATTCGGCTGCCAGACCGACATGGCCATGGACCTGCTGATCCTCGCCCGTGACCTGGGCCTGGTGCCTTACGGCATCTCCTTCCACGTGGGCTCGCAGCAGCGCGACATCAGTGTGTGGGACGCCGCCATCGCCAAGGTCAAGGTGATCTTCGAGCGCCTGAAGGAAGAAGACGGCATCGAGCTTAAGCTGATCAACATGGGTGGCGGCTTCCCGGCCAACTACATCACCCGTACCAACAGCCTGGAAACCTACGCCGAAGAAATCATCCGCTTCCTCAAGGAAGACTTCGGTGACGAGCTGCCGGAAATCATCCTGGAGCCAGGCCGTTCGCTGATTGCCAACGCCGGCATCCTGGTCAGCGAAGTGGTGCTGGTTGCGCGCAAGTCGCGCACTGCCGTCGAGCGCTGGATCTACACCGACGTGGGCAAATTCTCCGGCCTGATCGAAACCATGGACGAAGCCATCAAGTTCCCGATCTGGACCGAGAAGAAAGGCGAAACCGAAGAAGTCGTCATCGCCGGCCCGACCTGCGACAGCGCCGACATCATGTACGAAAACTACAAGTACGGCCTGCCGCTGAACCTGGCCATCGGTGACCGCCTGTACTGGCTGTCGACCGGTGCCTACACCACCAGCTACAGCGCGGTCGAATTCAACGGCTTCCCGCCGCTGAAGGCTTACTACCTGTAACGCAAAACGGGGCCGCAAGGCCCCGTTTTCATGTGTGCTCCGCTGTACCGGCCCCTTCGCGGGCTTGCCCGCGAAGAGGCCAGCACAGGCAACTTCAATCCCCGCGCCGTTCGATCTCTTCGGCATACCGCGCCGCAAAGGCCATCAACACCGGCCCTGCACCCTGCAAGGTTACCAACGCAGCACGCAGGAAATTCATGTTCCCCTCAACCCGCGCCTGCTCCAGCCATTGCCCTGCTTCGGCCAGCTGCCCGCGCTCGACCAGCACCAGCCCCAGGCTGAACATCCCACGGAAATCCCCCGCCTCGGCCGAGCGCCGATACCAGCGCACCGCCCGCGCCGGGCTGGGCGCCGTGGCAATGCCCTGCTCCAGGTAACGCCCATACAGGTTCATCGACTTGGCATGCCCCAGCTGCGCAGCCTTCTCGTAACACTGCAGCGCCTGTGCCTGGTTGGCCGGCACCCCGCGCCCGGTGGCCAGCAGGTTGCCCAGGTTGTAAAGGCCCCAGTCCAGCCCGGCGTCGGCCGCACGCGCATAATGAATGGCCGCCTGCGTCAGGCTTGGCTCACCGCCCCAGCCATGCTCCAGGCAACGCCCGAGCATGTTGTGCGCCATGGCACTGCCGCCCTGTGCGGCGATGCCGAACCAACGCCGGGCCACGGTGGCATCTTCTTCGATACCGCGCCCATCCAGCAGGATCTGCCCCAGCAGCAACTGCGCCTCGACCGCGCCCTGCCCCGCCGCTGCCAGGATTGCCTGGGCAGCTTTGCCGGGGCTCTCCTCTAGCATGGACTGCAAGCCAGCCACATCCACCACTTCCTCACGTCGCAACTGATAGGACACGGTTCAGACCTCGGCCCAGCGGCGTAGCAGGTTGTGGTAGGTGCCGGTCAGCTGCAGCAACGAGGGGTGCTCGGGTACATCGGCAGTCAGTTGCTGGATGGCATTGTCCATCTCGAACAGCAGCGCCCGCTGGCTGTCCTCGCGCACCAGGCTCTGGGTCCAGAAGAACGCGGCGTAACGCTGGCCTCGGGTCACCGGGTTGACCTTGTGCAGGCTGGTACCGGGGTACAGCACCAGATCACCGGCCGCCAGCTTCACCTGCCGCTCACCATAGGTGTCCTGAATCACCAGTTCACCGCCGTCGTAGCTGTCCGGGTCGCTGAGGAACAACGTCGATGACAGGTCGGTACGCACCCGCTCCGGGCTGCCCTTGGGCTGACGCAAGGCGTTATCGATGTGAAAGCCGAAATTGCCGCCCTCGCGGTAGCAGTTGATCAACGGCGGGAACACCTTGTGCGGCAGGGCCGCCGACATGAAGCGCGGGGTTTTCCACAGGCGGTCGATCAGCGCAGTGCCGATCTCCTTGGCCAACGGGTGCCCTTCCGGCAACTGCAGGTTGTGTTTGGCCTTGGCCGACTGATAACCGGCAGTCACCTTGCCATCAGCCCAGTCGGCCTGCTCCAGCGCCTCGCGGATACGGGCCAGTTCGTCAGCGTCAAACAGGCCTGGGATGTGAAGCAGCATGGCGGCAGCACCGTTAGGAAATGTAAAGGTGGCAATGATATTGATTCCCTTTTGCGCTGCACAAGCCTTTTCGCCGCTTAAGACGTTTCAGCTTGATGAAACCGTAAAGGCCAAATGTAAAGATTGTAAATTCTTCACGAATGGTAACGACTCTCAATTGTTAGTCACAATTGCTTACATTAAGATCCGCCGCCTCAACACCTTGGGGAAGGTCCTTAGCAATGCGCCAGTACGTACCATCTGCAGTGAGTTCGCCACGCCTGATCGTATCCGCCATGGGCGTCGCGCTTAGCGCCACATCGGTGTATGCCGCCGACCCGGCCGCCAATAGCGCGATCACCCTCGACGCTACCAGCGTCAACGGCAAGGCTGAACAGGCCAGCACCGATTACAAAGTCGAGAAGGCCGCCTCGCAGAAGTACACCGCGCCGCTGGTAGACACCCCGCGCTCGGTCACCGTCATCCCGCAGCAAGTGATCAAGGACACCAACGCCTTGACCCTGCAGGACGCCCTGCGCACCGTGCCAGGCATCACCTTCGGCGCCGGCGAAGGCGGCAACCCGCAAGGCGACCGCCCGTTCATCCGCGGCTTCGACGCCCAAGGCGATACTTACCTGGACGGCGTGCGTGACACTGGCGCGCAAACCCGCGAAATCTTCGCCATCGAGTCGGTAGAAGTGGCCAAGGGCCCGAACTCGGCCATCGGTGGCCGTGGTGCTGCCGGCGGTACCATCAACCTGGTGAGCAAGCGTGCGCACCTGGGCAACTCGCTGGACGGCGCCTGGACTTGGGGCAGTGACCAGACCCAGCGCTACACCTTCGATGGTAACTACCAGTTCAGCGATACCGTTGCCGGCCGCCTGAACCTGATGACCCACGAAAGCAACGTCGCCGGCCGCGACAAGGTCAACTACGACCGTTGGGGCATCGCCCCGTCGCTGGCCTTCGGCCTGGGCACACCGACGCGCGTCAACCTCGACTACTACCACCTGGAAAGCGACGACCTGCCGGATTCGGGCATCCCGTACACCATCCCGACCAACGGCAGCGGCGGGCGCACCTCGGCACACCCGAGCAAGCCGAATGACGGCGGCGACAGCGACAACTTCTATGGCCTGACCGGCCGTGACTTCCGCAAGAGCCGTGTAGACATCGCCACCTTCGCGATCGAGCACGACCTGACCGACTCGCTGACCATCAAGAACACCCTGCGTCACGGCAACAGCATGCAGGACTACATCCTGACCCAGCCTGACGACAGCAAGGGCAACGTTAACAACGGCAGCGTCTGGCGCCGTGCCAACACCCGTGTTGGCAACACCGCCACCACCACCAACCAGACCGACCTGTTCGGCGAGTTCTACGTCGGTGGTCTGAAAAACAGCTTCTCCACCGGTATCGAGCTGAGCCGTGAAGAGAGCGACCGTTCGTCCTACACCGTCGACACCGACACCGTGCCAGGCGGCGCCGCCAACACCAACTGCACCCCCGGCATGATCGGCGCCACCAGTGGCTACAACTGCACCTCACTGAGCAACCCGAACCCGGATGACCCGTGGAACGGTACCATCTCGCGCAACTACGCCGGCACCACCACCAATAGCAAGACCCGGGCGATCTACGTGTTCGACACTCTGGAGCTTACCCCCGAGTGGCTGGTCAACTTGGGCCTGCGCTACGACCACTTCGATACCGACTACAAGACCTACAACGCCGCTGGCACCACCACCGCCAAAGGCAAGGATGTCAGCGAGTTCGTGACCGGCCAACTGGGCCTGGTGTGGAAACCGGCCGAAAACGGCAGTATCTATGTTTCCTACGCCACTTCTGCAACGCCACCAGGCTCGATGCTCGGCGAAGGTACAGAAGGCAACCCGCTGGGTGGCACCCCGGATCGTAACGGCAACCTGTTGGCCAGTGACATGGAGCCAGAGGAAACCACCAACTACGAGATCGGCACCAAGTGGGACCTGCTCGACCAGCGCCTGTCGCTGACCGCAGCGCTGTTCCGGACCGAGAAGGAAAACGCCCGCGTCCAGGTGGACACCACCACCTACGAAAACGTCGGCGAAACCCGCGTACAGGGCATCGAGCTGTCGGCCAGCGGCAAGATCACCGACAAGTGGCAGGTGTTTGCCGGCTACACCTACATGCAGGCTCGCCAGATCGACGGCGGCCCGCTGGGCAAAGCCAACGATGGCAACCAGTTGCCGAACACCCCGAACAACAGCGCCAGCCTGTGGACGACCTACTCGATCACGCCAAAGCTGACCGTGGGTGGTGGTGCGTTCTACGTGGATGACGTGTATGGCAGCGTGGCCAACACCACCATGGTCGACAGCTACGTACGCTACGACGCCATGGCCGCCTACAAGCTGACCAAAAACGTCGACCTGCAGCTGAACGTGCAGAACCTGACCAACGAGGTGTACTACGACAAGGCCTTCTCCACCCACTTTGCCAATCAGGCGGCCGGGCGGACTGCACTGTTGACCACCAGCGTCCACTTCTAAAGCAACAACCAAGGGCCCCGTTCATTCCAGTGAGCGGGGCTTTTGCGTATCAAGGCATAATGCACGCCGCGCAGTCTGCGGCAGCAACACAAGGTGATCGATGTGGTGAAGAAGACGCTGTTCCAATTGCACTGGTTCTTTGGCATCACCGCTGGCCTGGTGCTGGCCTTGATGGGCATCACCGGGGCCCTGTATTCGTTCCAGGAAGAACTGCTGCGCGCGTTCAATGCCGATGTGCTCAAGGTAGAAGTGCGCGCCGAAGGCGTACTGCCGCCGGCCGAGCTGGTGCAACGGGTCGAGGCCCAGCAACACGACAAGGTGTCGATGCTGTGGGTGGACGTGCGTGAAGGCAATGCCGCACGCATCTTCTTCATGCCGGCACCGGGCGAGCGCCGTGGCGAGCTGCGCTATGCCGACCCGTATACGGGCGAACTCAAAGGTGAAGTGGCCGGGCAAGGCTTCTTCAACCTCATGCTCAACCTGCACCGTTTTCTGGCCATTGGCGACACCGGCCGGCAAATCACCGGCGCCTGCACCCTGATGCTGGTGTTCTTCTGCCTGTCCGGCCTGTACCTGCGCTGGCCGCGCAAGGCGCTGGACTGGCGTACCTGGCTGACCTTCGACTGGGCCAAGAAAGGCCGAGCCTTCAACTGGGACCTGCACGCCGTGGCTGGTACATGGTGCCTGCTGTTCTATCTTCTGTTCGCCCTGACCGGCCTGTTCTGGTCCTATGAGTGGTACCGCGAAGGCCTGAACAAGCTGCTGGCCGACGCGCCGGCAGCCGGCCAGCAACAAAAACGCGGCGAAGGCCGTGGCCGTCACGGGCCACAGAAGGTCGACAAGAACGCCCCGCCGCTGGTGGTCGACTACGACGCCATCTGGGCCAACCTCAAAGACGCCGCAGGCCCAGGCCTTGCCGCCTACAACCTGCGCCTGCCACCGGTTGGCGGCCAGCCGGCCAACCTCTTCTACCTGCTGGAGAGCGCCGATCACCCGCGCGCCTTCAACACCCTGGAACTGGACCCGGCAACCGGCCAGGTGAAAAGACACGACCGCTACTCCGACAAATCCTTCAAGGCCCAGCTGCTGCAGAGCGTCTACGCGCTGCACGTGGGCGAATACTTCGGCCTGCCGGGGCGCATCATCGTCACCATCGCCAGCTTGACCATGCCACTGTTCTTCGTCACGGGCTGGCTGCTATACCTCGACCGCCGCCGCAAGAAGCGCCAAGTCCGCGCAGCCCGTGGCAACGTCGCCACCGGCACCGGCAGCGGCGACAGCTGGCTGATCGGCTTTGCCAGCCAAAGCGGCTTTGCCGAACAACTGGCCTGGCAAAGTGCCGGCCAGTTGCAGGCAGCCGGCCTACCGGTGCAGGTTCGCGCACTGGCCGAACTGCGTGAAGACGACCTGCGCCAGGCCCGCCGCGCGTTGTTCGTGGTCAGTACTTTCGGCGACGGCGAAGCACCCGACAGCGCCCGCGGGTTCGAGCGCAAGGTGCTCGGCCAGCCTTGGGCGCTGAACAACCTCAACTACGCCCTGCTCGCCCTCGGCGACCGCCAGTACCCGCACTTCTGCGGCTTCGCCCGTCGCCTGCAGGCGTGGCTGGGGGAGCGCGGTGCCAGCAGCGCGTTCAGCCCGGTGGAAGTGGACAACGCCGACCAGGCCGCCCTGCAGCAGTGGCAGCAGGAGCTGGCGCAACTGACCGGCGCCCAGCCAGTGGCCGCCTGGCAGCCGCCAAGCTTTGGCAACTGGTCACTGGTGCGTCGCGAACTGCTCAACCCGGGCAGCCAGGGCCAGCCGGTGTACTTGCTTGGCCTGCTGGCTGAAGAGCCTGCCAGTTGGGAAGCCGGCGACCTGGTTGAAATACTGCCGCTCAATGGGCAGCCACGGATCGACGCGTTCCTCAAGGGCATGGCGCTGGACGCCAGCGCCCCGGTACAGGTGAATGGCCTGGGCGAAACACTTGCCCAAGCCCTCGCTGGCCGCCAGTTGCCGGCGCGCCGTGATCACCTGATCGGCTTGCAGCCGCAAGCGCTGGTAGACGCCCTGGTGCCGATCGGCAGCCGCGAATACTCCATCGCCTCAATCGCCAGTGACGGCGCGCTGGAGCTGATCGTGCGCCAGGAGCGCCATACCGATGGCAACCTGGGCCTGGGCTCCGGCTGGCTCACCGAATACCTGCCACTGAACGGCACGCTGAGCTTGCGCCTGCGGCGCAACAGCGGCTTCCACCTGCCGGAGACCGCAGCACCGATGATCCTGATCGGTAACGGCACCGGCCTGGCCGGCCTGCGCAGCCTGATCCGCGCACGGGTGAATGCTGGCGAACAGCGCAACTGGCTGCTGTTTGGCGAGCGTAACCGGGCGCATGACCTGCTGTGTGGTGACGAGCTTCAAGGCTGGCTGCAGAGCGGCGACCTGGCACGCCTGGACCTGGCGTTCTCGCGGGATCAGGCCGAGAAAGTGTATGTGCAGGATGTGTTGCTGCAGCAAGCCGAGGAATTCAAACGCTGGGTGGCGGATGGCGCCTGTGTGTATGTCTGCGGCAGCCTGCAAGGGATGGCTGCGGGGGTGGATGCGGCGCTCAACGGCATGCTTGGTGAAGCCGCTGTGCAGCAGTTGATCGAGGATGGGCGGTATCGGCGGGATGTGTACTGATCATCCATTGATGTAGCCGGTGCTGGCCCTGTCGCCGGCAAGCCGGCTCCCACAGGTAACCCACTGCCCTCGGGCCCAGTGCTGTACCTGTGGGAGCCGGCTTGCCGGCGACAGGGCCGGTACAAGCTGTCAGTGTAAATCGAAGGTATCGGCATCCAGGTTGGCCGGGAACTTGGCCCTGTACGCCGCCAGTTCCGACGCACTCAGCACGGCGGTAAACACCCCGTCTGCCTCGCCTGCACTGAGCAGGCTCTCGCCCTGGAAGTCCAGCACCTGGCTGTCGCCCGAATAGGCAAAGCCCTTGCCGTCCGTGCCCACCCGGTTCACCGCTGCCACATAGCACAGGTTCTCGATGCCCCGCGCCGGTAGCAGACGGTTCCAGTGCTGGCGGCGCGCAGCCGGCCAGTTGGCGGTGTACAGCAGCAGGTCAGTGTCCTGGGCGTCACGGCTCCACACCGGGAACCGCAGGTCGTAGCAGATCAGCGGGCGAATTCGCCAACCCTTGAGCTCGAACTGCACCTGGCGTTCACCGGGGGTGTAGTGCTTGTGCTCACCGGCCATGCGGAACAGGTGGCGCTTGTCGTAGTGCAATATCTCGCCGTCCGGCCGCGCCCATAGCAGGCGGTTGCGGTGGCTGCCATCGGCGGCCTGGATGATCACGCTGCCGGTGATCACCGCGTTGTACTTCTTCGCCTGGGCCTTCAGCCATTTGTAGCTCGGGCCATTTTCCGGTTCGGCCAGGCTTTCGGAGTCCATCGAAAAACCGGTGGTGAACATCTCTGGCAGGATCACCAGGTCCACCTCCCCTACCTGCTCCAGCAACACCTCGAAGTGTGCATAGTTGGCCTCGCGGTCATGCCAGGCCAGGGTGGTTTGCACCAGGGCGACTTTCAGGTTGGGCAGAGTGCTCAGATCGCGCATAGTCGTTCCGCTGCCTCACGCAGCGTCTCCTCACGTTTGGCAAAGCACAGGCGTACCAGGCGTTGCTCGGGGATGGGTTGCTGGTAAAACACCGATACCGGGATGGTCGCCACACCGTGCTCACGGGTGAGCCATAGCGACATGTCGACATCGTTCAGGTCCGGGCGGATCTGCGAGTAGTCCACCAGCTGGAAATAAGTGCCCGCCGTACGGGTAAAGTTGAAACGCGAGCCTTCCAGCAAGCCGCAGAACAGGTCGCGCTTGGCCTGGTAGAAGGCCGGCAGCTCATCGATATGCTCAGGGTGCTCGGCCATGAAATCAGCCAGGGCGCATTGCAATGGCGTCACGCCACAGAAGTTGACGTACTGGTGCACCTTGCGCAGCTCTGCGCTCAGCGCCGGGGGCGCGATTACGTAGCCGGTCTTCCAGCCGGTAACGTGGTAGGTCTTGCCGAACGAACTGACCACAAAGGCACGTTGATACAACTGCTCGTAGGCCAGCACGCTGGCGTGGTGAACGCCGTCGTAAACCAGATGCTCGTAGACCTCATCGCTGATGAGGTAGATATCGCGGTCGGCAATAAGCGTTGCCAACTGCTCAAGGTCTTCGCGAGTGATCAGAGCGCCGCTGGGGTTGTGCGGCGAATTGAGGATGACCATGCGGGTGCGCGGGCTCAGGGCATCACTGAACTTCTGCCAGTCGATACGGAAGTCGCCGTCGCTCAGTTGCACATGCACACAGCGGCCACCGGCCAGTTCCACCGACGGCTCGTAGCTGTCGTAGCACGGGTCGAAGACAATCACCTCGTCACCGGCGTGGACCACCGCCTGGATGGCACAGAAGATCGCCTCGGTAGCACCGGGGGTGATGGTCACTTCCTGGTCGGCATCCACCTGTGCGCCATACAGTCGCGCCACCTTCGCCGCCACTTGCTGGCGCAAGGCCGGCAGGCCGGTCATTGGCGAATACTGGTTGTGCCCGGCAGCCACATGCCGGCCCACTGCATCAAGCAGGGCCTGCGGGCCGTTGAAATCAGGGAAGCCCTGGGACAGGTTGAGCGCGCCGGTCTGCACGGCGAGCTGGGACATGGTGGTGAAGATGGTCGTGCCGACATTCGGCAGTTTGCTGCGGATCATGGAGCCCTCTTTCCTGGGGTGTATCCGGCACGGGGTGGAGACCGAGCATAGCGGATCAAGCAGTCAGGAAAAAGGTTGAAACAATAGGGGGATTGCTTTGGATCAAAGGGCCTCTTCATGGGTGAACCCGCTCCCATTGGTGCTGCACAATATTCAAAATCTGTGGAGGACCTGTGGGAGCGGGCAAGCCCGCGAAGAATCTGACGCGGAATCAGCGCTTGTCGCGGCGCTTCTTCTCAGCCTTCTTGTGGTGCGACATCAAGCGGCGCTTCTTGTTGACCTGGCGGTCGGTGAGGGTGTTCTTCTTGCCCTCGAACGGGTTCTCACCACCCTTGTACTCGATGCGGATCGGCGTACCGACCAGCTTCAGCACCCGGCGGTAGGTGTTTTCCAGGTAACGCGAGTACGACTTGGGAATGCTCTCGGTCTGGTTGCCGTGGATCACGATCAGCGGCGGGTTGGCACCACCAAGGTGGGCATAGCGCAGCTTGATGCGGCGGCCGTTGACCAGCGGTGGCTGGTGCTCGCTGACAGCATCTTCGAGGATCTGCGTCAGGCGGCTGGTTGGCCAGCGGGTCACAGCCGAGGTGAATGCGGCCTGCACCGACTTGTACAGGTTGCCTACACCGGTGCCGTGCAAGGCGGAGATGAAGTGGATGTCGGCGAAGTCGACGAAGAACAGCCGGCGCTCCAGTTCGGTCTTCACGTAGGCGCGCTCACCCGGCTCCATGCCATCCCACTTGTTCAGCGCGATGACGATGGCGCGGCCGGCTTCGAGGGCGAAGCCCAGCAGGTTCAGGTCGTGGTCGACCACCCCTTCACGGGCGTCCATGACGAAGATGACGACGTTGGCGTCCTTGATCGCCTGCAGCGTCTTGACCACCGAGAACTTCTCGACCTCCTCGTGGATCTTGCCGCGCTTGCGCACCCCGGCGGTGTCGATGAAGGTGTACTTGTCACCATCACGCTCGAACGGGATGTAGATACTGTCTCGGGTAGTACCCGGCTCGTCGTAGACCACCACACGCTCTTCGCCGAGCATGCGGTTGACCAGGGTCGACTTGCCGACGTTCGGGCGGCCGATGATGGCGATCTTGATGCCATCCTTCTCGCTCGGGCCAGGAATGCGCACAGCCTCCTCGCCTTCGGCGACGTTCTGGTCGAGGGCTTCTTCCTCGGCATCACGTGGCAGGTGGCCGAGCACGGCTTCCATCAGGGCGCTGATACCACGGCCCTGGGAGCCCGCCACCGGAATGGCGTTGCCCATGCCCATCGGCGAGAACTCGGCGCGGGCAACATCGGGGTCGATGTTGTCGATCTTGTTGGCGACCAGAATCGCCGACTTGTTGCGCTTGCGCAGGTGCTCGGCAATCATCTGGTCAGCGGCGGTCATGCCGGCGCGGGCATCGACCAGGAACAGCACATAGTCGGCTTCTTCGATGGCCATGAGCGACTGCTCGGCCATTTTTTCGTCCATGCCTACTTCGTCACCGGTAATACCGCCGGTGTCGATCAGGATGAAGGAACGACCCTGCCAGCTGGCATCACCATACTGGCGGTCACGGGTCAGGCCCGACAGGTCACCCACGATGGCATCGCGGGTTTTGGTCAGGCGGTTGAACATGGTGGATTTGCCGACGTTCGGGCGGCCCACCAGGGCAATTACGGGAACCATCGGCTCTCCACTCTCGAATTCTTGAAAATGCAAAGGCCGCTGCAAGGCAGCGGCCGGAGTTTGGGCGGCGTGTCCTACGCCGCGGCTTGAAGCCCGCCAAGGCTTCAAGCATAGCTTCAGCGGATGGTCAGTGCCTCGAGCTTGCCGCTGTTGCCAAAGACATAGATGGTGTCGCCGACCACAAGTGGGCGGGCGCGCAGGCCATCGCTATCGATACGTTCACGGCCGACGAAGCGGCCATCCACCTGGCTCAGCAGGTGCAGGTAACCCTCAAAGTCACCCACAGCCACGTAGCTGCTGAACACTTCAGGGGCGGTCAGCTGGCGGCGAGCCATGCTGTCGTTGCTCCACAGGGCGCTGGAAGAGCGCTCATCCACGCCTTCCACAGTACCCGAAGCTTCGCTGACGTAGACGTTACCGAAGCCCTGGGCGACGCCCACATAGCTGGAAGCATCGCGCTGCCACAGCTCGCGGCCGCTTTCCAGGTCCAGGCCCGCTACACGGCCCTGGTAGGTGCTGACGTACAGGGTACCACCAGACAGCAGCAAGCCGCCGTCGATATCAACCACACGGTCCAGCTCGGAACGGCCCTTCGGGATGGCCACGCGGCTTTCCCACACCGGCACACCGTTGTTGATGTCCACCGCCACCACCTTGCCGGTGGACAGGCCGGCGACGGCCAGGCGGTTGGTGGCGATCGGAGCACCGGTACCACGCAGGGTCAGTACGGCCGGGGAGTTCTCGTAGATCCAGCGGCGGTCGCCAGTGGCGGCATCCAGGCCGATCAGGCGATCGTCCTGGGTCTGCACCACCACCACATCACCGTTGTTGGCAGGCGGGGCCAGCACTTCGCTGGTCACGCGCGAGCGCCAACGCTCTTCACCGGTGCTGGAGTCCAGGGCAATGACTTCGCCCTTGAGGGTGCCGAGCATGACCAGGCCGTAGCCCACGCCGACAGCGCCGGAAACCTGCAGCTCCAGGTCCTTCTTCCACACCACGTCACCGGTGATGCGGTCGAGGGCGAAGACTTCGCCATTGACGTCGGAGGCGTAGATACGGTCGTTTTCGATGGCCGGTACCAGGGTGTTGTAGGTCTCACCCTGGCCGTCACCGATCGAACGGCTCCACTGCTTCTTCAGGACCACTTCCTCGGTGAACTTGGTCAGCTCGGCCGGGGGCAGTTCCTTCTTGCTGTTGCTGCTGCAACCGGCGGCCAGTACGGCCAGGGTCAGCACTGCTGCATGTTTCCAACCGATCACTTACGCGTCCCCTTTAGCCAGGTCATCCAGCTTCAATTGCAGGCCACCGACCGCCGCCTCATCGGACAACGCAGCCTTGGCTTTTTCGTAAGCGCTGTGCGCGTCGTCGGCGCGACCCAGCTGTACCAGCAGGTCACCCTTCAACTCTTCACGGCTGGCCAGGAAGGCTTTGTCGGCGTCGCCGTCGAGCAGCTTGAGGGCATCCTCGGCCTTGTTCTGGGCGGCCAGCACGCGGGCCAGACGCTGGCGCGAAATCTCGCCCAGGGTCACGTCGGCCGGCTTGTCCAGCACGCCTTTGAGCTCGGCAGCGGCGTCGTCGAGCTTGCCGCTCTCGACCGCGACCTTGGCCACGAACAGGCTGCCGTACTGGGCATAGGCGGTACCGCCAAACTCGCTCTTGAGCTTGCCGGCCAGTTCCGCAACCTTGGTGGCGTCTGGCTGGCCAGTCGGCGTCAGGCTGGTTTCAAGCAACGCCTGATACAGCTGCGAGGCACCTTGCGACTGGTTGTTCTGGTACTTGTGCCAGGTATTCCAGCCCAACACCACCACGCCTGCCAGCAATGCGCCAGTCAGCAGCGGCTTGCCGTTGCGGTTCCACCAGTCCTTGACCCCTGCCAGGTCATCATCATCGGTACTCGACACCCCAATACTCCTTTTCGCCTATTCGCTTGTTGAACCGCGTTACGCTTGCGCGATCGCGGTTTCCAGGTGCTCTGCCAGAGCATCCCAGGCAATGTTCTGTTGTTCGCCCTGGCCACGCAGGGGCTTGAAGCCGATTTCTTGCCTGGCCAGTTCCTCGTCACCGAGGATCAGGGCGAACAGCGCCCCGCTCTTGTCGGCTTTCTTGAACTGGCTCTTGAAGCTGCCACCGCCCGCGTTCACCGCCAGGCGCAGGCCCGGCAAACGGTCGCGCAGGGTTTCGGACAGCCGCAGGCCAGCCAGCTCGGCCTGCTGGCCAAAGGCGCACAGGTAGACGTCGATCTGGCGGTTGATGGACTCCGGCACCTTGCCCAGGGTTTCCAGCAGCAGGATCAGGCGCTCGATACCCATGGCGAAACCGACGCCAGTGGTCGGCTTGCCGCCCATCTGCTCGACCAGGCCGTCGTAGCGGCCACCGGCGCACACGGTGCCCTGGGAGCCGAGCTTGTCGGTGACCCACTCGAATACGGTCTTGCTGTAGTAGTCCAGGCCACGCACCAGCTTGGTATTGATCACGAACGGAATGCCGGCGGCGTCCAGGCGGGCCTTGAGGCCCTCGAAGTGCACGCGCGAGGCTTCGTCCAGGTAATCTTCCAGCTTCGGCGCACCCACCAGCACCGCCTGGGTGTTCTGGTCCTTGCTGTCGAGGATGCGCAGCGGGTTGCTCTTCAGGCGGCGCTGGCTGTCTTCGTCCAGTTGCTCCAGGCGCGCCGAGAGGAACTCGACCAGCGCATCACGGTAGCGCGCACGGGCTTCGCTGGTACCCAGGCTGTTGAGCTCCAGCTTGACCGCATCCTGGATGCCCAGCAGGCCCCACAGGCGCCAGGTCAGCATGATCAGCTCGGCATCGATGTCCGGGCCATCCAGGTTGAACACTTCCACGCCAATCTGGTGGAACTGCCGGTAGCGACCCTTCTGCGGGCGCTCGTGGCGGAACATCTGGCCGATGTACCACAGTTTCTGCACCTGGCCGTTGCCGGTGATGCCATGCTCCAGCACGGCACGTACGCACGCGGCGGTGCCTTCGGGGCGCAGGGTCAGCGAATCGCCGTTGCGGTCCTCGAAGGTGTACATCTCTTTTTCGACGATGTCGGTCACTTCACCGATCGAGCGCTTGAACAGCTCGGTGAACTCGACGATCGGCGTACGGATCTGGCTGTACCCGTAGGTGTCCAGCAGACCGGCCACGGTGCCTTCGAAGTAGCGCCACAGTGGCGACTGTTCTGGCAGGATGTCGTTCATGCCACGGATGGCTTGCAGCGATTTGCTCACGAAAAGTCCTTACGAATTCTGTGTGTCAGCCACGGGCGATCAGCGCCGCGTCGGCTTCGGCCTTTTCGGCCGCTTTCTGACGGATGAGCCTTTCCAGCTCATCGACCAGGTTGTCATTGGTCAGCTTCTGCGCCGGCTTGCCGTCGATGTAGATCAGGTTCGGCGTGCCGCCGGTCAAGCCTACATGGGCTTCCTTGGCTTCACCCGGGCCGTTGACCACACAACCGATCACCGCCACGTCCAGCGGCACCAGCAGGTCTTCCAGGCGCCCTTCCAGCTCGTTCATGGTCTTGACCACATCGAAGTTCTGCCGCGAGCAGCTCGGGCAGGCGATGAAGTTGATGCCACGCGAACGCAGGTGCAGCGACTTGAGGATGTCGTAGCCGACTTTCACTTCTTCGACCGGGTCGGCCGCAAGCGAGATACGGATGGTATCGCCAATGCCCTCGGCCAGCAGCATACCGAGGCCGACGGCGGATTTCACCGTCCCTGAACGCAGGCCACCGGCTTCGGTGATGCCCAGGTGCAGCGGCTGCACGATCTGCCTGGCCAGCAGCCGGTAGGCTTCGACGGCCATGAACACATCGGATGCCTTGACGCTGACCTTGAAGTCCTGGAAGTCCAGGCGGTCGAGGTGCTCGACGTGGCGCAGGGCCGACTCCACCAGCGCCGCCGGGGTCGGTTCGCCGTACTTCTTCTGCAGGTCCTTTTCCAGGGACCCGGCGTTGACGCCGATGCGGATCGGGATGCCACGGTCGCGGGCAGCATCGACCACGGCGCGTACACGGTCTTCGCGGCCGATGTTACCCGGGTTGATACGCAGGCAATCGACGCCCAGTTCGGCCACGCGCAGGGCGATCTTGTAGTCGAAGTGGATGTCGGCGACCAGCGGCACGCTGACCAGTTGCTTGATCTTGCCAAACGCCTCGGCCGCGTCCATGTCCGGCACCGAAACCCGCACGATGTCCACGCCGGCATCGACCAGGCGCTGGATTTGCGCCACGGTGGCGGCGACATCGTTGGTGTCGGTGTTGGTCATGCTCTGCACCGCGATAGGTGCATCACCACCTACCGGCACATTGCCGACCCAGATTTTGCGGGATTCGCGACGTTTGATCGGAGATTCGCCGTGCATGACTTACTGTCCCAACTTCAGGCGAGCAGTCTCGCCACTGGTGAACGGGGCAACATCGACGGCCTGGCCGTTGTAGCTGACCTGGGCGCCACGGGCAAAGCCCAGGCGCACCGCGAACGGCGGCTTGCCGGTCAGCTCGAGGTTGTCCCCCTTGCGCTTGACGGCGCTGAACAGCACCTTGCCGTTGCCATCGGAGACCTGGGTCCAGCAATCGGCGGTGAACTGGATGGCGACCTTGGCGCTGCCTGCCGGTACTGCGGCGGGCTCGGCAGCGGCCACGGCGGCTGCAGGTGCTGCTGGCGCAACGGCGGCCGGTGCAGGGGTGGCCGGTGCGACCGGAGCAGGCGCTACGCTGGCTGCGGGCTGCGCAGGCACCTGCTGGGCGGGTGCGGGTGCAGCAGCCGTTGGCGCCGGGCTTGCCGGGGCCTGTTCGGCGGTAGCGGCAGGCTGTTCGGCAGTGCCCTGCTCCAGTGCCAGCGGCGCGCTCTCAGGCTGCTGGCCAGCGGTAACAGCCTGATCTTCAGGCTCGTCAAGCGGGTGAATCTGAGTGGTGCCGTCGGCGCTTTCGACTTCGACGTGCTCCAGGGCCATCTTGGCCAGGTCCTTGCCACGCAGGCTGCCCTGGTCCTGCCACCAGACGAAGCCACCGCCGACCACGGCCACCAGCAACAACAGGCTGACGCCGCGCAGGATGTTGTGCGACAGGCGTACCGGCTCTTCGATGCGCCCCAGCGAGTGCACATCGCTGCCTTTGGCGTGGGTACCGGTGTAGCGGTCGAAGGCTTCTACCAGGGTGGCCTGGTCAAGGTCCATCAACTTGGCATAGGCGCGGATATAGCCACGGGCGAAGGTATGCCCGGGCAGCTTGTCGAAGGCGCCGGTTTCCACATGGTTCAACGAACTGACAGTGAGGTTGAGCTTGCGGGCCACCTCGGCTTGAGACCAGTCCCGTTTCTCACGGGCCAGGCGCAAAAGCTCACCGGGGTTCTGGCCAGGCGCTACTGCTACTTCGGGATGCGCGGCGTTCATCGTTGCTCCGACAGGTATTGCTGATATTCCGGCGTACCGGGATAAAGTCGTTGTAATTGCTGGCCCAGCTCGGCCAATGTGCCCTGCTCGTCGAACACCCTGGCAAGGCGGCTACCCAGCAGCAGGCTACGGGCATCGTGGTCGCTCAGCTGGCTGAAACGATCGTAGTAGTCCCGGGCCGGCACATAATGCCTGTTTTCGTAGGACAACTCAGCCATTTCCAGCAACGCTTTCGGTTGCCGCTGGTTGAGTTGCAACGCTTTGAGCAGATACGCGTGCGCCGCCTCGCGGCTATCGAGCTTGAGGGCGGTCAGGCCCAGGTTCTCGTACACGCGTGAGCGCTCAGGATACAGGGTATCGCTACTGGCCAGGCGAAACATCTGCTCGGCCTCGGCAAATCGCCCCTGAGCATAAAGGAAACTGCCGTAATTATTGCGAATTCGCGTGTCGCCCGTGCGGGCCTGCAAGGCTTTGCGAAAATGCGCCTCCGCCAGTGGCGGCTCACCTTCGGCCTGGAACACCAGCGCCAGGGCGGCATGTGCGTCGGCATCACGGCTGTCCAGGGCCAGGGCCTTGCCCAGCGGCGCCTTGGCCTGCTCGGTCAAACCCTGTTGCAAATAACCCAGGCCAAGCTGCACATAAGCACGCCCCGCATCCGCCCTGCCCTGGCGGCTGGCCAGGGGGTCGCCCGCGCCGCCCGACACGCAGCCGGCCAGCAGCAAAAGCGCAAGGATCGACAGCGCAGCGCGCAGGCTCATGGGCTAAGTCCCGGTCAGTGGCTGGCGGCGCTGTCTTGCAGCTCGACGTCCGCGGAAAGCTGGCGTACGGCGATGTAGCGCTCGCTGCGACGGGTGCGGTCGTTGACCTGGCCGACCAGCTGGCCACAGGCGGCATCGATGTCCTCACCACGGGTGGTACGGGTGGTGACGTTGAAACCACCGTGGTGCAGCAGGTCCTGGAAGCGACGAATGGCGTTGTTGCTCGGCCGCTCGTAGCCCGAATGCGGGAATGGGTTGAACGGGATCAGGTTGATCTTGCACGGCACATCGCGCAGCAACTCGATCATCTGCGCGGCATGCTCGGGCTGGTCGTTGACGTCCTTGAGCAAGGTGTACTCGACGGTGAGCACGCGCTTGCCACCCAAGGTGGACATGTAGCCCATGCACGACTCCAGCAGCACTTTCAGCGGGTACTTCTTGTTGATAGGTACCAGTTTGTTGCGCAGCTCGTCGTTCGGTGCGTGCAGCGACAGGGCCAGCGACACGTCGATGTGCTTGGCCAGTTCGTCGATCATCGGCACCACGCCCGAGGTGGACAAAGTGACGCGACGCTTGGAAATGCCATAGCCCAGGTCATCCATCATGATTTTCATGGCAGCGATGACGTTGTCGAAGTTCAGCAAGGGCTCGCCCATGCCCATCATGACCACGTTGGTAATCGCGCGGTCGACTTTGGCAGGAACGGTCCCGAAGGATTTGTTGGCAAGCCACACCTGGCCGATGACTTCAGCGGCGGTGAGGTTGCTGTTGAAGCCTTGCTTGCCGGTGGAGCAGAAGCTGCAATCCAGGGCACAGCCGGCTTGCGACGATACGCACAGGGTGCCGCGGTCGTCGGTAGGAATGTAGACGGTCTCGACGCAGCTGCCGGAGGCAACGCGGATCACCCACTTACGGGTGCCGTCGGCGGAAATGTCTTCACTGACCACTTCCGGTGGGCGAATCTCGGCAACGGCCTCAAGCTTTTCGCGCAAGGCCTTGCCTACGTTGGTCATGGCCGCAAAGTCGGACACGCCAAAATGGTGAATCCATTTCATCACCTGGCCGGCACGGAAGCGCTTCTCCCCGATTGAGTCGAAGAATTGTTCCATTTCCGGCTGGGTCAGACCCAACAGGTTGATTTTGCCAGTAGATGTCGTCATGGATTCACCCTCACCCGTAAGCTTTCGCTTAGCGAGTGGTTACCTCGGTAGCAGCGAAGAAGTAAGCGATTTCGCGAGCAGCAGCAGCTTCGGAGTCCGAACCGTGAACGGCGTTGGCGTCGATCGACTCGGCGAAGTCAGCACGGATGGTACCGGCAGCAGCTTCTTTAGGGTTGGTAGCGCCCATCAGCTCGCGGTTCAGAGCGATGGCGTTTTCGCCTTCCAGAACCTGAACAACAACCGGGCCGGAAGTCATGAAGGCAACCAGGTCACCGAAGAAGCCGCGCTCGCTGTGCTCAGCGTAGAAGCCTTCGGCTTCGGCTTTGGACAGTTGCTTGATTTTCGAGGCAACGATTTTCAGGCCGGCGTCTTCAAAGCGAGTGGTGATCTTGCCGATGACGTTTTTGGCAACTGCGTCAGGCTTGATGATCGAGAAAGTACGTTGAACAGCCATGGAAAACTCCAGAATATGAGTGTTACGAAAAATTAAACCCGCGAATTATACGCGGGTTTCAGGGGATTGCCTAACCTGCACATGACGCTTAGTCGGCTTCGTCGATCCAGGCGGCCTGGATTGCCTCAAGCACTTTCTCACCGCCGCGTGACGGATCGTCGCTGAACTCTGGCAATGCCAGCACCCAGCGGTGCAGGTCCACGAAATTCACATAACGAGGATCGACCTCAGGCTTGCTTTCTGCAAGCTGGATGGCGATCTCAAGTACATCAACCCATTTCAGACTCATGTACAAGACCTCAGTGCGGCGCTTCGGCAGCGTGGTTGAGCGAATACTTGGGGATCTCGATGGTCAGGTCGGTATCCCCCACGACCACCTGGCAACCAAGGCGCGACTGCGCTTCCAGGCCCCATGCCTTGTCCAGCATGTCCTCTTCCAGCTCGTCGGCTTCTTCGAGCGAATCGAAGCCCTTGCGCACGATGCAGTGGCAAGTGGTGCAGGCCTTGACGCCGCCGCAGGCGCTTTCCATCTCGATGTGATGGTCGTGGGCCAGCTCCAGGATGTTGGTCCCGGGCTCGACCTCCACGGTCAGCCCTTCTGGGCAGAACTTCTCATGCGGCAGGAATGTCACCAGCGGCATCGGTTACTCCTCGATCTCATTCAGGTTGCGCCCGGCCAGTGCGGCTTTGACCGTCGAATCAAGGCGACGGGCGGCAAATGCGTCGGTCACCTGCGACAGACGCTTGGTCTGTTGCTCGATGGCTGCGCCATCGGTGCCGGCCAGCAAATCACGTAGTTCTTGCATCTGGAATGCAATGGCGTCGCGCTCGTCGCTGCTAAGCAGGCGCTCACCGTCGGCGTCCAGGGCGCCCTGTACCGCTTCGAGCAAGCGCTCGCCGTCCACCTGGTGCTCACGCAACTGGCGGGCCTGCTTGTCGGAACCTGCGTGTTCGAAGGAATCCTTGAGCATGCGGGCGATTTCGCCGTCGGTCAGGCCGTAGGACGGCTTGACCTGGATGCTGGCTTCCACACCCGAACCCAGTTCCCGGGCGGCAACGCTGAGCAGACCGTCGGCATCCACCTGGAAGGTGACGCGAATTTTTGCAGCCCCGGCAACCATCGCTGGAATGCCGCGCAGCTCGAAGCGCGCCAACGAGCGGCAGTCGCTGATCAGCTCGCGCTCGCCCTGCAGCACGTGGATCATCATGGCCGACTGGCCATCTTTATAAGTAGTGAACTCCTGGGCACGCGCCACCGGAATGGTGGTGTTGCGCGGGATCACTTTCTCCATCAGCCCACCCATGGTCTCAAGACCCAGGGACAGCGGGATGACGTCAAGCAGCAGGAGCTCACCGCCTTCGCGGCGGTTCCCTGCCAGGGTATCGGCCTGGATGGCGGCACCGATGGCGACCACCTGATCAGGGTCGATCGAAGTCAGCGGCGTGCGGCCAAACAGTGTACCGACAGCCTCACGCACACGCGGTACGCGGGTCGAACCACCGACCATGACCACCGCACCTACCTCCTCAAGCTCGACACCGCTGTCGCGGACGGCGCGGCGGCAGGCCTTGAGGCTGCGGGCGATCAGCGGCTCGATCATGGCATCGAAGGCCGCCCGGCTGAGCTCGCCCTGCCAGGCACCGTGACTGACGCTGACCACGTCAGCGTCGGTCAGGGCTTCCTTGGCGGCGCAGGCAGCCTGCAACAGTTGGCGCTGGGTACCCGGGGAGAGGTCGGAGGACAGGCCGGCCTGCTCGATGATCCAGCCAGCAATGGCGTGGTCGAAGTCGTCACCACCCAAAGCGGTATCACCGCCAGTGGCCAGCACTTCGAACACACCAGCAGTCAGGCGCAGGATCGAAATATCGAAAGTACCGCCCCCCAGGTCATAGATGGCCACCAGGCCTTCGGCATTCTGGTCCAGGCCGTAGGCAACGGCAGCGGCAGTTGGCTCGTTGAGCAGGCGCAGCACATTCAGGCCGGCTAGCTTGGCCGCATCCTTGGTCGCTTGGCGCTGAGCGTCGTCGAAATAAGCCGGCACGGTGATCACCGCGCCTACCAGGTCACCGCCCAGGGTCGCTTCGGCACGCTCACGCAGCACCTTGAGGATGTCAGCGGACACTTCCACAGGGCTCTTCGGCCCCTGGACGGTGTCGATGAACGGCATGTGCGATTCACCGCCAATGAAGCGGTACGGCAGCTGCTCACCCAATTGCTTGACGTCGGCCAGGCCGCGCCCCATCAGGCGCTTGACCGACAACACGGTGTTCAGCGGGTCACTGGCGGCCGCCTCACGCGCAGCCTGGCCGACCTCAGTGTGGTCAGCCAGGTAGCGTACCGCAGAGGGCAGAATGACGTTGCCCTGCGCATCGGGCAGGGGTTCGCTGCGACCGCTGCGTACGGCAGCGACCAGAGAATTGGTGGTACCCAGGTCGATACCAACCGCCAGGCGGCGCTGGTGCGGCTGAGGGCTTTGACCGGGTTCGGCGATCTGCAGTAGGGCCATGCTTATCTGAATACCTTAGGCGTCATCACGGGCAACGCCGGGTTAATCGTCGAGGCGCTCTTCCAGTTGGCGCACTTCTTGGGCGAGCTTGTCGAGGAACTGCATGCGGCGCATCAGGCGCTCGGCCTTGTCGCGCTCGGCAGGCACATCCCAGCAGGCGGCGAAATCCTCGTTCAGCGTGTCCTGTGCACCTTTGAGGCGCTTCTTGAACACGGCAACACCATCGAGGTCGGCTTCATCCTGCAGCTCTTCAAGCTCTTCGCGCCACTGCATTTGCTGCAGCAGGAAGTCGGGGTCGTGGACCGTGACCTCCTGGGGCACTTCGTGGCCGCCGATGGCCAGCAGATAGCGGGCACGGCGCGGCGCACTGCGCAGCGTCTGGTAGGCGTCGTTGAGGGCCGCGGACTTCTCCAGCGCTACCCGCTGCTCACGCTCGGAAGCGTCGGCAAAGCGGTCAGGATGGACCTCGCGGGCCAGCTCGCGGTAGCGAGTGGCCAGCTTGTCGAGGTCCAGCCGAAAGCACGGCTGGAGATCAAACAGAGCGTAATGACAAGGAGTACCCACAGCCAGCCTCAGACGTTGAAGCTTTCGCCGCAGCCACACTCACCGCGCACGTTGGGGTTGTTGAACTTGAAGCCTTCGTTCAACCCTTCCTTGACGAAGTCCAGTTCGGTGCCGTCAAGGTACACCAGGCTTTTAGGGTCGATGATGACCTTCACGCCGTGGTTCTCGAACACCTGGTCTTCGCCCGCCACTTCGTCGACGAACTCCAGCACGTAGGCCAGGCCCGAGCAGCCGGTGGTGCGCACGGCCAGGCGAATGCCTTCGCCCTTGCCGCGCCCCTGGAGGGAACGCCGCACGTGGTTGGCGGCGGCTTCTGTCATGCTGATAGCCATCAGAACTCCTTACCTCTTACCTTGCAGGCGACTTAGATCAAGCCTTTTTTCTGCTTGTAATCGCGAACGGCTGCCTTGATGGCATCCTCGGCGAGTACCGAGCAGTGGATCTTCACTGGCGGCAACGCCAGTTCTTCCGCCAGCTGGGTGTTCTTGATGGTTTCGGCTTCGTCCAGGGTCTTGCCCTTCATCCACTCGGTGGCGAGGGAGCTGGAAGCGATGGCCGAACCGCAGCCGTAGGTCTTGAACTTGGCGTCTTCAATGACGCCCTGCTCGTTGACCTTGATCTGCAGGCGCATCACGTCACCGCACGCTGGAGCACCGACCATGCCGGTACCGACATCCGGGTCCTCGGCATTCATCTTGCCGACGTTGCGTGGGTTTTCGTAGTGGTCGATGACCTTTTCACTGTATGCCATGGTGCAATTCCTTCCTCATCAGGGAGCCGCTCTTGCCGGCGACTGCTTAGTGGGCGGCCCACTCGATCTTGGAGATGTCAACGCCGTCTTTGTACATGTCCCACAGCGGCGACAGCTCACGCAGTTTGTTAACGGCCTCGCAGACTTTCTGCGCGGCGTAGTCGACTTCTTCTTCGGTGGTGAAGCGGCCGAAGGAGAAGCGGATCGAGCTGTGCGCCAGCTCGTCGTTGCGGCCCAGAGCGCGCAGTACGTACGACGGCTCGAGCGAAGCGGAGGTGCAGGCCGAACCGGACGATACGGCGATGTCTTTCAGCGACATCAGCAGCGACTCGCCTTCGACGTAGTTGAAGCTCAGGTTCAGGTTGTGCGGCACGCGAGCGGTGCTGCTGCCGTTGACGTACAGCTCTTCGAGGTCCGAGACCTGCTTGAAGAAGCGGTCGCTCAGGGCCTTGATGCGCACGTTTTCGGCGGCCATTTCCTGCTTGGCAATGGCGAACGCTTCGCCCATACCGACAATCTGGTGGGTCGGCAGGGTGCCCGAACGCATGCCGCGCTCATGGCCACCGCCGTGAATGATGGCTTCAAGGCGTACACGCGGCTTGCGGCTGACGTACAGCGCGCCGATGCCTTTCGGGCCGTAGACCTTGTGCGCCGAGAACGACATCAGGTCGACTTTCAGCTTTTGCAGGTCGATTTCGACCTTGCCGGCCGACTGGGCGGCGTCGACATGGAACAGCACGCCGCGCGAACGGGTCAGTTCACCAATGGCGGCGATGTCGTTGATCGAGCCGACTTCGTTGTTCACGTGCATCAGCGAGACCAGAATGGTGTCATCGCGCAATGCTGCCTCGACCTGGGCCGGGGTGACGATGCCGTCTGCGCCTGGCTCGAGGTAGGTCACTTCGAAACCTTCACGCTCGAGCTGGCGAGCGGTATCCAGGACCGCCTTGTGCTCGATCTTGGAGGTGATGATGTGCTTGCCCTTGGTCTGATAGAAGTGCGCGACGCCTTTAAGTGCGAGGTTGTCGGACTCGGTGGCACCGCTGGTCCAGACGATTTCGCGCGGATCGGCGTTGATCAGTTCGGCAACCTGGCGACGACCGTTCTCGACCGCTTCCTCGGCCTTCCAGCCGAAAACGTGGGAGCGCGAGGCCGGGTTACCGAAGTTCCCGTCGACCAGCAGGCAGTCGGCCATTTTCTGGGCCACACGTGGGTCGACCGGGGTGGTCGCGGAGTAATCGAGGTAGATCGGCAACTTCATTTGTCTCTCCTATCAGGCGGTGGCGTCGCTCGTCGTCCCTGGGGGATCAATCGACGGCGGACGTCTCAATCTTGTCCAGCTGGGCGGTTCGGCCTGCGACACGACGCAGGTCCTGGCGCTGGGCAACTTCCTGCACCTCACGGCGCATGACGAGGTCGGCCAGGCTGATGCCGCTGAGGAATTCATGGATCTGCTGACTGAGGTCACACCACAGGTGGTGGGTCAGACAGGTATCACCGGCATGGCAGTCCCCGAGGCCCTGGCAACGGGTAGCATCGACCGATTCGTTGACCGCATCGATGACCTGGGCCACCTGGATGGTTTCCATGCCCCGCGACAGCTGGTAGCCACCACCTGGACCGCGCACGCTGGAGACCAGGCTGCTGCGGCGCAGCTTGGCGAACAGCTGTTCCAGATAAGAGAGGGAAATGCCCTGGCGCTCGGAAATGTCGGCCAAAGACACCGGCCCATGCTGCGCGTGCAACGCCAGGTCGAGCATGGCAGTCACGGCGTATCGGCCTTTGGTAGTCAGTCGCATGGCTATTGGGTACCACGGGAGTTTCGGGATGTGTGCGAGTATGCGATTCCCGAGCATTTAAGTCAACTATTAGACCTACTGCTTTAGTCGGGTTTGCGTCGGGGAGGCGGGCGCGATTGTAGCAGACGAGGGGCGTGAGCACACGCCCCGTATGTCACCAGGGTTTCAGCGCGGCGCAATCAATGCGACTGAGTGTCGCGCTGGGCCACCTGGGCAACCTCGGTGAAATCATCTTCCGGCAGAGCCGGCAGTTCCTTGGCGCAGTAGTCGCTACCCATCTTGGTCAGGGCGCCACACATGCCCTCCAACCGCTCGTCGACGGCCTGCAAGTGGTCGAGCATCTGGCCGATGGCTCGCGCCACCGGGTCAGGCATGTCGCCACTGACACCGTAGGCATCGAAGCCGATCTTCTCGGCCATGGCCTTGCGCTTGGCCTCGACTTCGGTGTCCTCGCTCTTGACGATGATCCGCCCCGGGATACCCACCGCTGTGGCGCCGGCCGGTACAGCCTTGGTCACCACCGCATTGGAGCCGATCTTGGCCCCGGCGCCGACGGTGAACGGGCCCAGCACCTTGGCCCCCGCCCCTACCACCACGCCGTTTTCCAGGGTGGGGTGGCGCTTGCCTTTGTTCCAGCTGGTGCCGCCCAGGGTCACACCCTGGTAAAGGGTGACGTCGTCGCCGATCTCGGCGGTTTCGCCGATGACGATGCCCATGCCGTGGTCAATGAAGAAGCGCCGGCCGATGGTGGCACCGGGATGGATCTCGATACCGGTCAGCCAGCGGCCGAAGTTCGACACCAGCCGGGCCAGCCACTTGAAATCACGTTTCCACAGGGCATTGCCCAGGCGGTGCAGCCAGATGGCATGCATGCCCGGGTAGCAGGTGAGCACCTCGAAGGCATTGCGCGCAGCCGGGTCACGGTGGAATACGCTTTGAATATCTTCACGCAGGCGTTCGAACATCTGTCAGTCCTTCCGTTTATGCGGCTCGCCACGGACCACTTTCTGGGTCTCGGTGAGGATGCCGCGCAAAATGCTCATTTCCGTACGCTCGACCGCCACCCGCCCATACAGCCGGCGCAGGCGCGGCATCAGGTGCTTGGGTTTTTCGGGGTCGAGGAAGCCGATGCCCACCAGGGTTTTCTCCAGATGGTCGTAGAACAGCTCCATTTCGTCCATTGTCGCCAGCTCGCTGGCGTCAACCTTCTCGACTTTGCCCGGCGCCTCACCGGCAGCCAGCGATGCCATGCGCACCTCGTAAGAGAGCACCTGCACAGCGGCCGCAAGGTTCAGCGAGCTGAAGTCGGGGTTGGAGGGAATGTGCACGTGGAAGTGACATCGCTGCAGTTCTTCGTTGGTCAGGCCGGCGTGTTCGCGCCCGAACACCAGGGCGATTTCTTCGCCCCCCTTGGCATGCTCCACCGCCTTGGCGCCGCACTCGCGCGGGCCAATCAACGGCCAGGGGATGCTGCGCTCACGGGCGCTGGTACCCATCACCAGGTTACAGCCGACCAGCGCCTGTTCAAGGCTGTCGACCACCTGGGCGTTATCCAGCACATCGTCGGCGCCCGAGGCGCGGGCACTGGCTTCCAGGGCGGGGAATTCTTTCGGCTGCACCAGCACCAGGCGCGACAAGCCCATGTTTTTCATGGCACGCGCAGCGCCGCCGATGTTGCCGGGGTGGCTGGTATTGACCAGAACAACACGAATATTTTGCAGCAAGGTGTTGTGCTCACAGATGCAGGAATCAGGGCCTTCGATCTTACAGAACCGACAGACGTAACGCCATGAAAGCAAATGTGACACTTCTGCCGACAAACTTTTCTGCTAGAATGATCGGCTTTCTTCTTTAACATCTCCAGGTGACCCGCCCATGCAGCCTATGCTGAATATCGCCCTGCGCGCCGCTCGCAGCGCCAGTGAACTGATTTTCCGCTCCATCGAACGCCTGGATAGCATCAAGGTGGACGAGAAAGAGGCTAAGGACTACGTTTCCGAGGTTGATCGTGCCGCCGAGCAGAAGATCGTCGACGCGCTGCGCAAGGCCTACCCGAACCACTCCATCCAGGGTGAAGAGACGGGCATGCACGCGGGCACCGGCGAAGAAGGTAAAGACTACCTGTGGATCATCGACCCACTGGACGGTACCACCAACTTCCTGCGCGGTATCCCCCACTTCGCCGTCAGCATCGCCTGCAAATACCGTGGTCGCCTTGAGCACGCCGTGGTGCTCGACCCGGTACGCCAGGAAGAATTCACCGCCAGCCGTGGCCGTGGCGCCCAGCTCAATGGCCGTCGCCTGCGTGTCAGCTCGCGCACCAGCCTGGAAGGCGCCCTGCTGGGTACCGGCTTCCCGTTCCGTGATGGCCAGATGGCCGACATGGACAACTACCTGGGCATGTTCCGCGCCCTGACTGGCCAGACCGCCGGCATCCGCCGCGCCGGCTCCGCCAGCCTGGACCTCGCCTACGTAGCCGCCGGCCGCTTCGACGCCTTCTGGGAGTCGGGCCTGTCCGAATGGGACATGGCAGCTGGCGTGCTGCTGATCCAGGAAGCCGGTGGCCTGGTGAGCGACTTCAACGGTGGCCACGACTTCCTCGACAAAGGCCACATCGTTGCAGGCAACATCAAGTGCTTCAAGGCCGTGCTGACCGCAATCCAGCCGCACCTGCCAGAAAGCATGAAGCGCTAAGCGCGAATTGCCAGAAAGCAAAAAGCACCCCTCGGGGTGCTTTTTTTATACCTGACAGCTGTGTATTGCCTGGTCTGGCCTCTTCGCGGGTGAACCCGCTCCCCCAGCGATCGCATTACAGATGTGGGATCGGGTTCACCCGCGAAGAGGCCAAACCAGGCGACATTGATTACTGGGCAGCTTCGCTCAGGATCAGCTTGCCATTCTTGTCCAGCGGAATGGTGGACCCCGGCTCGCGGTCCATCTTCACCTTGCCTACCTGATCACCGATGGAATAGGTCACGTTGTAACCCACCACCTTCTCGCTGATGTCATTGACCGTATTGCAGCGGGTTTGCGTGGTGGTGTAGGTGTCACGCTGCTGCATGCCTTCCTGCACCTTGTTACCGGCATAACCACCACCGACCGCACCGGCTACGGTAGCGATCTTCTTGCCAGTACCACCACCAATCTGGTTACCCAACAAGCCACCTGCCAGCGCACCGACCACGGTACCGGCAATCTGGTGCTGGTCCTTGACCGGCGCCTGACGCGTCACGGCCACGTCCTTGCATACTTCACGCGGGGTTTTCACCTGCTGCTTGATCGGCTGCACGTCCGTCACCTGGGCGACTTCGGGGCCTTTGTTCACCAAGCTGTAGGTCGCCACAGCACCTCCGGCTGTTACACCGACAGCACCCAGTACCGCACCCACCAGCATTGATTTGTTCACGTGAACCTCCTGATCGTACCAGCGGGCATTAACCCGCGCTTCTCCCAGCCTTGGAGCAAAAAAAAAGGCGCGAGTTCAACACTCGCGCCTTTTGGTCGCCGCACGGCGTAGGGAAAAGGCCTTACGGGCGCTCGTCCACACCTTCAGCCTTGACTGGAGGGATCAGGTCTTCGCTGTTCAGGTTCAGCCAGATCAGTACCACGTTGGCGATGTAGATCGACGAGTAGGTACCGGCCATGACACCGATGAACAGGGCCAGCGAGAAGCCGAACAGGTTGTCGCCACCGAAGAACAGCAGTGCGGCAATGGCCAGCAAGGTCGAAACCGAGGTAGCGATGGTGCGCAGCAGGGTCTGGGTGGTCGAAACGTTGATGTTCTCGATCAGCGAAGCCTTGCGCATGACGCGGAAGTTTTCACGCACCCGGTCGAACACGACGATGGTGTCGTTCAGCGAGTAGCCGATGATCGCCAGCACCGCCGCCAGCACCGTCAGGTCGAAGGTAATCTGAAAGAACGACAGGATACCCAGGGTGACCACCACGTCGTGGATCAGCGAAACGATCGCACCCACGGCGAACTTCCACTGGAAACGGAAGGCCAGGTAGATAAGGATGCCGCCCAAGGCCATGAGCATGCCCATGCCGCCTTGGTCGCGCAGCTCTTCCCCCACCTGCGGGCCAACGAACTCGACACGCTTGAGCGTGGCCGGGTTGTCGCCGCCAGCCTTCTGCAGGGCAGCGGCTACCTTGTTACCCAGCTGCGGGTCATCGCCCGGCATACGCACCAGCAGGTCGGTGGTAGCGCCGAAGCTCTGCACCACGGCCTCGTGGAAGCCGGAGTCGACCAGCTCGGCACGCACCGCCTTGAGGTCGGCCGGGCGCTCGTATGTCAGCTCGATCAGCGTACCGCCGGTGAAGTCCAGGCCAAAGTTGAGGCCCTTCTGCCACCAGCTGAACAGCGCCAGCACGGTGAGGAGCACGGTAATGGCGAACGCAACATTGCGCACGCCCATGAAGTTGATGGTTTTCATCGCAGCTCCCTCAAACCCACAGCTTCTTGATGTCACGCCCGCCGCAGGTCAGGTTGACCATTGCGCGGGTCACCATGACGGCGGTGAACATCGAGGTGAAAATCCCGAGGGACATGGTAACCGCAAAGCCTTTGACCGGGCCGGTACCCATAGCGAACAGGATGCCGCCGACCAGCAGGCTGGTCAGGTTGGCGTCGATGATCGCGGTGTAGGCGCGGTTGAAGCCTTCGTGGATGGCGCGCTGTACCGACATGCCGGCTTTCAGCTCTTCGCGAATACGCGAGAAGATCAGCACGTTGGCGTCCACCGCCATACCCATGGTCAACACGATACCGGCAATACCCGGCAGGGTCAGGGTGGCACCGAGCAGCGACATCAGCGCCAGCAGCAGCACCATGTTGCCCGCCAGGGCGATGGTGGCGATCACGCCAAAGCCGCGGTAGATGGCGATGATGAACAGCGAGACGAACAGCATGCCCCACAGCGACGCATCGATACCCTTGGTGATGTTGTCGGCACCCAGGCTTGGGCCAATGGTACGTTCTTCAGCGAAGTACATCGGCGCGGCCAGACCACCGGCACGCAGCAGCAGGGCCAGCTCGGACGATTCGCCCTGGCCGTTCAGGCCGGTGATGCGGAACTGGCTGCCCAGTGGCGACTGGATGGTCGCCAGGCTGATGATCTTCTTTTCTTCCACGAAGCTTTGTACGGCAACGTCCTTCTCGACGCCGTCGACGGTCTGCTTCACGTAGCGAGTGACCGGCTTCTGCTCGATGAAGATCACTGCCATGCTGCGGCCGACGTTGCTACGGGTAGCACGGCTCATCAGCTCGCCACCGTGGCCATCCAGGCGGATGTTCACTTGTGGGCGACCGTGCTCGTCAAAGCTGGCCTGGGCGTCGGTAACCTGGTCACCGGTGATGATCAGGCCGCGCTCGACCGGCGCAGAACGGCCGCCTTCGCGGAACTCGAACACTTCGGTAGTGGCCTTGGACGCACCCGGCTCGGCACCAAAGCGGAACTCCAGGTTGGCGGTTTTACCGAGGATACGCTTGGCTTCGGCAGTGTCCTGCACGCCCGGCAGCTCGACCACGATACGGTTGGCGCCCTGGCGCTGCACCAGCGGCTCGGCCACGCCCAGCTCGTTGACACGGTTGCGGACGGTGGTGAGGTTCTGCTTGATCGAGTATTCGCGGATCTCGGCAACTTTTGCCTGAGTCAGCGCCAGACGCAGCACGGCGAGGTCGTTGCGCTCGGTGGTGGTCAGGTCGAAATCATTGAAATTCTTGCGGATCAGGGCACGTGCCTGTTCGCGGGTAGCATCGTCAGCGAAGCCCAGCATGATGCCGCCATCCTGCTGAGGCAGGCTGCGGTAGCGGACGCGCTCTTTGCGCAGCAAGGTCTTGACCTCGCCTTCGTAGACTTTCATGCGGGCCGTCATGGCCTTGTCCATGTCCACTTCCAGCAGGAAGTGCACACCACCGGACAGGTCCAGGCCCAGCTTCATCGGGCTTGCACCCAGGTTGCGCAGCCATTGCGGGGTAGTTTGTGCCAGGTTCAGGGCCACGACGTAATCATCGCCCAGTGCCTTGCGTACCACATCCTTGGCTGGCAGCTGGTCTTCCTGGTTGGTCAGGCGGATCAGCCCGCTGCCCTTCTCACCCAGGCTAACGCCCTTGACGGCGATCTTGGAATCGACCAGCGCCTTGCTGACGCGATCGAGGTCGGCCTGGTTCACCTGCAGCGCCGAACTGGCACCGCTGATCTGTACCGCCGGATCATCCGGGTAGAGGTTGGGAGCGGAATAAATGAAACCGACCACCAGTACCAGCACGATCAGTGCATATTTCCACAGAGGGTATTTGTTCAGCATCACGCCGCCCGTTCAAGACGCGGGGCGCTTTGCGCGCCCCGACTGGAAAATAAAACCGGTAACTCAGATAGCCTTGAGCGTACCTTTTGGCAGGGTTGCCGCGATGGCGCCCTTCTGGAACTTCAGCTCGACAGTGTCGGAAACTTCCAGCACCACGAAATCATCGGAAACCTTGACGATCTTGCCGGCGATACCGCCGTTGGTGACAACTTCGTCACCTTTCTGCAAGTTGCCGAGCAGGTTCTTCTGCTCTTTGGCACGTTTGGCCTGTGGGCGCCAGATCATCAGGTAGAAGATGACCAGGAAACCGACCAGGAAAATCCACTCGAAACCGGTACCGGCTGGGCCAGCGGCAGGTGCTGCAGCGTCCGCGTATGCGGCGGGGATGAAGAAGCTCATTGGGCACTCCTAATGTAATTTTCTAATAATGGATGCAGACAGTCAGTCCAAAGGCGGTACAGGAAGCCCGCGCTTGGCGTAGAAGGCGTCGACGAAGGCGGCCAATTTACCCTGTTGAATAGCCTCGCGTAAACCGGCCATCAAGCGCTGGTAATGGCGCAAGTTGTGGATGGTATTCAGCATGCTGCTCAACATTTCGCCGCACTTGTCCAGGTGATGGAGATAGGCACGGGAGAAGTTGGTGCAGGTGTAGCAGTCACAGGTCGGATCCAGCGGCGATTCATCGTGGCGATGAAACGCATTGCGGATCTTGATCACCCCTGTATCGACGAACAGATGGCCGTTACGCGCGTTACGCGTAGGCATCACGCAGTCGAACATGTCGACGCCGCGGCGCACACCCTCAACGAGATCTTCCGGTTTGCCTACCCCCATAAGGTAACGAGGTTTGTCAGCAGGCATCATGCCCGGCAGGTAATCCAGCACCTTGATCATTTCGTGCTTGGGTTCGCCCACCGACAGGCCGCCGATGGCCAGGCCGTCGAAACCGATGTTTTCCAGGCCTTCCAGCGAGCGCATGCGCAGGTCCTGGTACATGCCGCCCTGGACGATGCCGAACAGCGCCGCCGTGTTGTCGGCGTGGGCGTTCTTCGAGCGCTGGGCCCAGCGCAGCGACAGCTCCATGGAAGTACGTGCCACGTCGTGCTCGGCCGGGTACGGGGTGCACTCGTCGAAGATCATCACCACGTCCGAGCCCAGGTCGCGTTGCACCTGCATCGACTCTTCAGGGCCCATGAACACCTTCGAGCCATCGACTGGCGAGGCGAAGGTCACGCCCTCTTCCTTGATCTTGCGCATGGCGCCCAGGCTGAACACCTGGAAGCCACCGGAGTCGGTGAGGATCGGGCCTTTCCACTGCATGAAATCGTGCAGGCCGTTGTGCTTCTTGATCACCTCGGTGCCCGGGCGCAGCCACAGGTGGAAGGTGTTGCCCAGGATCATCTCGGCGCCAATGGCCTCGATGTCGCGTGGCAGCATGCCCTTGACCGTGCCATAGGTGCCCACCGGCATGAACGCCGGGGTTTCCACCGTGCCGCGTGGGAAGGTGATGCGACCACGACGGGCCTTGCCGTCGGTAGCCAGCAGTTCGAAGGACATTCGACAGGTGCGACTCATGCTTGATCCTCGGGGCCGCGTGGCGCCGGATTGCGGGTGATGAACATGGCATCACCGTAACTGAAGAAGCGGTACCCGTTCTCGACCGCCGCCGCGTAGGCAGCCATGGTCTCGGGGTAACCGGCGAACGCCGAGACCAGCATCAGCAGCGTGGACTCCGGCAGGTGGAAGTTGGTGACCAGGGCATCGACCACATGGAACGGCCGGCCCGGGTAGATGAAGATGTCGGTGTCGCCGCTGAAGGCCTTGAGCACGCCATCGCGCGCCGCGCTTTCCAGCGAACGCACGCTGGTGGTGCCGACCGCGACCACCCGGCCGCCACGTGCGCGGCAGGCCTCGATGGCATCGACCACATCCTGGCCCACTTCGAGCCATTCTTTATGCATGTGGTGGTCTTCGATCTTGTCGACCCGCACCGGCTGGAACGTGCCCGCGCCCACGTGCAGGGTAACGAAAGCCCGCTCCACACCTTTGGCAGCAATTTTTTCCAGCAGCGCTTCGTCAAAGTGCAGGCCCGCAGTGGGCGCGGCAACCGCACCGGCGCGCTGGGCGTACACGGTCTGGTAGCGCTCACGGTCGGCGCCCTCGTCGGGGCGGTCGATGTAGGGCGGCAGCGGCATATGGCCGACGCGGTCGAGCAATGGCAGCACCTCTTCGGTGAAACGCAGCTCGAACAGCGTGTCATGGCGCGCGACCATTTCGGCCTCGCCACCACCATCGATGAGGATGACCGAGCCCACTTTCGGCGCCTTGCTGGCACGCACATGGGCCAGCACCCGGTGGCTGTCGAGCACGCGCTCGACCAGCACTTCCAGCTTGCCCCCGGAGGCTTTCTGGCCAAACAACCGCGCCGGGATGACCCGGGTGTTGTTGAACACCATCAGGTCGCCGGGACGCAGGTACTCGAGCAGGTCGGGGAATTGCCGGTGCGCCAGCGCGCCGGTCGGCCCATCGAGCACCAGCAGACGGCTGCCATGGCGCTCGGCCAACGGGTGGCGGGCGATCAGGGAATCAGGGAGTTCGAAGGAAAAATCGGCGACGCGCATGATGATGTTCGGTTCGGCAGGGCCGGGAAGTTTAGCCCAATGTGTGAAAATTGACCATGAAAGCCGATTGACCGACTAGCGGCACCTCTCTATACTGCGCGCCACACGCCCTGATGGCGGAATTGGTAGACGCGGCGGATTCAAAATCCGTTTTCGAAAGGAGTGGGAGTTCGAGTCTCCCTCGGGGCACCAAAATCCGGAAAAAACCGACCTTATGGTCGGTTTTTTTGTGCCCGGCGATTATGTCGGGCTGGGCCAAGGTCCTCTCAGGGACGAACCGCTGTCACTTCGATCTCAACCCGCCAGGCGGGGTGCGCCAGGCCTGCAATCTGGAACGCCGAGCGCGCAGGTAGCACCGGCTGCTTGGCGGCTGGCCCGAAGAACTGGGTGTAGCCGGCCATGAAACCGTCGAAATCCATCTTCCCGCCGTTCTCCGGCCCGCCCACCAGGAATACCTGCATCTTCACCACGTCAGTCAGGCCCAGACCCAGCGCTTTCAGCTGCTGCTGGATGCTTTCAAGCACATTGATGGTTTGTGCCTTGGTATCACCGTAGGCTTCCAGCGAATCCTTGGGCGCGTCGGGATGGATCACCGACGGGACGGAACCGCTCAGATAGACGATCGACTTCCCGGCAGGAATCTCTACTGCCGAGGAGATAGGGAAACTACCTGCGCCATGGCGCACGATATCTTGTGCATGAACGCTGCCGGCACCGGCTAATCCCAACGCCAATGCAGCAACGGTCTTGAACGCGAATTTCATATTTCTCTCCTGATGGTTACACAAGAATGTACACGCACCGGTGATGCGTGTACGGGTCATTCCATTGCGGTATGTGTGCTTAGAATCGATACAAACTGAAGGGTTTAGGGTCCAGCACCGGCGCCTTTCCAAGCAGCAGGTCTGCCGTCAGCTCGGACGACACCGGGCTTTCCGTCATACCCCAACCGGTGGCGGTGTTGATGACCAGGCCAGGGTACTCATTGACCTGCGAAATGATCGGGTTCTCATCCGGGGCGATGGCCATGGCACCGCTCCACTGATCGATCAACTTCGCATCCTGGAAGGCAGGGAACTCGACCTTGAGCTTTTCCAGAGATGCATCCAGCTCTGGAATATCCGGGGCCGCCGTCATCAGCCTGTTTTTCTCGAAGGGCGATACCTCGTCCAGCCTCCACTGGGTGGGCTGAGTGAACGAATCAATCAGTTGCTTGTTGAGTGAGATGTGCACCGGGAAGTCGGGGATGGCCAGCAATGGCAGGTATTTATAGCCATACATGAACGATTCTTTGACCACCGGGGCAACGACGACGCGCGGTGAGGTGGCGTATGTACCGTCGGCCTGCTCGCGGAAGTAGATGTTCCCTGGCAATGCAACGTTGCCCCCCGGTGCACGGGGTGCCGCGCTGATGATTTGCTGGGACTGGTAGGCCGGCAAGGTAGGCACATCGACGCCCAGGTTCTGCATGAACAGCCTGGACCAGGCGCCGCCTGCCACGACCACGCGAGAAGTGCTGATGGCGCCCTTCTCGGTCACCACATCGGAGATGACGCCTGCCTGGGTTTCCAGACCCCTTGCGGCGCAGTGGGTGTAGATGCGCACCCCCATTTTCTTGGCGTACTCCGCCATGACAAACGATGCGCGCTCGGCGTCCAGGCTACCGGAGTCTTCCTCGAAGCCTGCAATTTTCCAGCTCGATGATGCACCGCGCAGCCGCTGTTCGAGTTCATTCCCCTGAATGATCCGAGTCTTGAAGGGGTTGTCCGCTGCTACTTCCCGGCTTTTGACATCAATCCACTTTCTGACGCTTTCCAGATCTTCTTCATCGAAAGGAACTTCGACCCGGCCCTGTGTGCGATAGCTGGTATCTGCACCCACTTTGGCGTTCATCTCGCGCCACCGTTGTTTGGCAAGATGGTGCAACTGGAACGTCGCATCAGGCATCTTGTAGGTCATGACCTGACCATAGAACCTGCATGACTGCTCGCCGGCAATATCACCTTTTTCAACGACGACTACCGAGAGGCCACGCTCGACAAGATTGATCGCGGTCATGAGCCCCAGAATACCAGCGCCAACAACTACCACGTCCGCCTGCTTGGGAAGTGCACCTTCCGTGCCTTCTACAAAACCAAACCGCGGTTTGCCGGGGATCAACCGGCCTTCGCGGGTCAGCAAGGGGGTCAGAATGCCTGCGCCACCTGCAATGGCCACGACGCCGCCGCCGATCAAAAACTTACGCCTCGTCATTCCCATGACACTTTCCTTTCCTGGTAAACGGTGTGGGGTCATCAGTTCAGGCGGCGAGCCACCTACTTGGCCGCCAGCCGCCGCGGTCAACTTTCGGCCACCGCGTCAGGCTGATGGTTAAAATTGAGGGGCGGCTATTTTGTTGATGACCCACTTCGGGAAAAAGCGCTGTGGGCAAATACTTAGTTCAGCCATTTTGAAACTATCGCGCAGGGGACATAAATAGTTGATATGGCGACATTCAGCACTCGAAAGAGGGAAGTTAGTTCGAGAAAAGATGCTGGCTTAGTTTCGAAAGTGCACGGAGGCAATAAGCGCTGAGAATTCAGTAACTGTGGGGTGTATAGCGCTATGTGGCGACTCTTCATTGCCACATATTCAGTGTGGACAAAGGCATCAGCATCTCACGGTGGTAGATCTGTCCAATGCACAGGGTGGCATCGAGCGGATCGGCACGGATTTGCAGAGCCTGTTCAGGTTCAGTGAGCACCAGACCCAGATGGATACCCTTTTCGAGACCATCGAGCGCAACCTGGGGTCAATTTTCCGTGGATCCGCCCTTGGCTCAGGCGCTCTTCACGCCGAGATCTTCAGCAAACCGAAGCAGGTAGCCGTCCGGGTCTTGCACCAGGAAATTGCGCTGGCCGACCAGCATGCCGCCCTGGCGGTACCAACACTCTTCAATCGGCTTTCTGATGCTATGCCCCGCAACCCCCAGCGACGCGACCAAGGACAGTGCATCAGCGCATTCGATCGACAGGTTGATGCCTCGACCATACGGCGGCTCCAGCGGGCCGACCCGCCAGGGTGACTCACTCTGCCAGTCCTGCTCCAGCATCAGCTGGCTGCCACCAAAGGACAGGAAGGCAAAATGCTCTTCTGGCCGGTCGTATTCAATCTTGAAGCCGAGTACGCCGCAGTAGAATGCCAGGCTGCGAGGTAGATCAGAAACGATCAGCTCGGGCACCAAGGGATTTAGCTTAAACAATGTTCTGATTCCTTTCAGGGTAAGTCGACTGGCAACTATGAACAGGTCGCCCTGAAAAAGGTAGCTTGTCAGTGTGATAGCCCAATGCAGCTCACACCCATCAGATCGCCCGAAAAAAACCCCTCCACTTTGACGCCGCCCCAATGGCTCTGGGACCTGTAGCCATACCTGCATTCTATTGGCCGCCGTCATGACTAACACTTAAGCTGTCATTCGTCGGGTATATGCCGAAAGTATTGCCAGCGTAATGGCACTTAGCCATAGTTGCGCTCCCATTTCTCCACACCCTGTGTGACACATGAAAACAATCGCGCCCTGCATGGCGGCAATGATGCTGCTCAGTGGGTGCAATGGAGTGCCAACGTCGTACGTTTCAGATCCCGTCTACAGCCAGGCTTTCGTGGTCACTTCTGGTGCCCCTCTGCCGATGTTGCTGATGGCCAGCGCCATCCAGTGGAACGAGGATTACGCAGTAACCGCCAAACACACCCCCTTCCTGCGCAACGTGGTCCACGAGGGCCTCGGTGATGTAGTGTTCTTCAAGCACAAGGCCAGCAGCGTGCCGCACTGGCGCCAGTACGTGCCTGGGGAAGCCGTGACGGCGGTGGGTTTCAACAGTTTCATGATGCCAATGCAGGGCAAGGGCCATGCCCTGTCGTCACTGGTACGGCTTGAAGGTACGCCTGGCAGCGTCTTCTACTCAGTGCATGACGGCCCGATCACCAAGGGTATGTCGGGTGGGCCGGTGTTTGCCGATGACGGCAAGGTGGTGGGCATCAACGTGGCCATCATCCCCACCAGCGAGATCGACGCCGGCAAGCGGCCGGACCTGGCCGGCAAGGACCGCATCAGCGTGTTCATGTCGTTCAGCGAAATCGACAAGGAATGGCGGCGTTACCAGTACCTGCTGGCGCACAAGGCCAAGCCCCAGGCACCGGCTTCGGTCAAAGGCTACGTGGCGGTGGCCGCCAAGCCGTGAATCGGGTCGCGGTATTGGATGGAAAGCGGCCTATGATGTGAGGCTGATGGCCTCTTCGCGGGTAAACCCGCTCCCACAGGGCCTGCACAGGATTTGAGCCTTGTGCAGTACCCACGAAGAGGCCGTGCCAACCAACGCGAGAAGGACCTGCCATGCACCTGACTCACCGCCCCATCCGGCCTGAAGACATCCCCGTCATCTGCAGCTTCCCGCAGAACCCGGACGAACTGTTCTACATGTTCCCCAAAGCCACCTACCCCCTCACCCCCAACCAGCTGAGCGACGCCATTGCCCAACGCAGCGGCTCCACGGTAGTGGAAGGTAACGGCGCTGTCCTGGCCTTCGCCAATTTCTACAAAGCCGAACATGGCGGCGTATGTGCCCTGGGCAACGTAGTGGTGGCCCCCAGCGCCCGCGGCCTTGGTGTAGCGCGTTATCTGGTAACGGCAATGATCGACCTCGCCCGTCAGCAGTACAGCGCTCGGGAGGTCTGGGTGTCATGCTTCAATCACAACACCGCCGGCCTGCTGCTTTATCCACAGCTGGGCTTCACACCGTTCGGCATCGAGGAGCGGCAGGCGTGGGACGGCACGCGGGTAGCGTTGGTGCAGATGAAGCAAATACTGACTTAACCGAGCTGGATCAGCGGGTCATTGCATGTGGCTGAACGAGAAGGTCCACCCCCAGAGCACGAATGACCCTCAATACAGTGTCAAAACGAGGCTTCGCGCCAGGGCTCAGCGCCTTGTACAGGCTTTCTCTACCCAGCCCACTCTCCGTAGCAATATTTGTCATGCCTCGTGCACGAGCGATATGTCCAAGTGCTCGAATGATTTCCTCGGTATCGCCATCTGATAGCACCTGGCTAAGGTATTCACTGATTGCCTCATCGCTGCTCAACAAGGCTGCCATATCAAACGGGATCAATTTTTCGCTCATTTCATCTCCTTCAGCAGCTTTCTGGCTTTGAGGATATCGGCGGCCTGGGTGGCAGTAGCCAAGCGGCAAAGCTTTCCGTCTGTTCAACGAGAAACATCAAATGGTCACCCAATCGTATCCTTATGGATACACCTATTCAAGGATTGAAGCGACCCACTCTGTCGTTTTTGAGCTGAATCAGGAATTCAGGCACATCTGACAGGCTGGTCGGATTTTTCCCTTCGTTTCAGCTACAAAATCCCTTGCAACATTCAACCCTCGAACCTTCGACGAGCCTCGGCGTCCCATCCTGCATCCCCCGCGTTTCGAGGCGCCCCCGCGTGAAAGACATCATCACCCGCAAGTACCGCCTGGCCGTGAAGACCATCGGCTACATCGGCTGGTCGCTGTTCTGGCTGCTGATCTGGGATGTGCTGGTCACCATCGACTTCATGCTGTTCTTCAACAGCAAGTTCACCCTGCCGCTGATCCCATTGACCTTGCTGGGCTCGGCGCTGGTGGTGCTGGTGAGTTTTCGCAACAGTAGCGCCTACAACCGCTGGTGGGAGGCACGCACGTTGTGGGGGGCGCTGGTGAACGGGTCGCGCAGCTTCGCCCGGCAGACGCTGACCCTGATCGACGACCCGGATGATGGCCTGAACCCGGTCAAGGCCACCCTGCTGCGCAGGCATATCGCCTATGTGAACTGCCTGGCGGCGCACCTGAAGGGTGAACGCTGCCCGGACGAGCTGATGGCCTTCATCCCGCCTGCGGAGTTCGAGCGGCGCAACCGTTCGAATAACTTCGCCAATGACATTCTCGGCGGTTCAGCGGCCTTGCTGGCGCGGGAATACCAGGCCGGGCGGCTGGACAGCATCCGCCTCGCACGGCTGGAGTCGACGCTGGTGGACCTGTCCAATGCCCAGGGTGGCATGGAGCGGATCGCCAACACGCCGCTGCCCTACCCTTATGTGTATTTTCCGCGGCTGTTCATTACTTTGTTCTGTTTGATCGTGCCGGTGGGGCTGGTGGAATCGCTGGGTTGGTTCACGCCGCTGGCATCGACGGTGGTAGGGTTCATGCTGCTGGCCATCGAGCGGATCGGCACGGACTTGCAGAGCCCGTTCAGGTTCAGCGAGCATCAGATCCAGATGGATACCATATGCGAGACGATCGAGCGTAACCTGGAGTCGATGCAGCGGGAGGCGCAGTGTGCCGAGGCTGTAGACGCCTGAGAGATGTCGGGGCTGCATTGCAGCCCGGGCTTTCCGTCAGGCCCGCACATAGCGCTGGCGCAACACGTCACTCAACACATCCACCAGCAACACCAGCACCAGCATCCCGATGATCACCGTGCTGGCCTGGGCCTCCTGGAACAGGCTCAAGGTGGTGTACAGCATCTGCCCCAACCCGCCCGCCCCGACGAATCCAAGCACGCTGGCCATGCGGATGTTGTTCTCCCAGCGGTACAAGCTGTAGGCCAGCAACTGCGGCCACAGGTTGGGCAGGGTACCAAAGCAGAACGCCGCCACTTGGCTGCCCCCCTGCAAACGGATCGCCGCCGCCGGCTCGGGCGGGGCATTCTCAAGCGCCTCGGCAAACAACCGCCCCAGCACGCCAGCGGTGTGCAACGCCAAAGCCAGGGTACCGGCATTCGGCCCCAGCCCAGCCGCCAGCACAGTCAGCGCAGCCCACACCAGTTCAGGAATGGCACGCAAGGCATTGAGCAGCAAACGCGCGGCCCCTTGCAACGGCCAACCGAAGCGGCCCGCCGCAGGCAGTGCCAGCAACATCCCCACTACCATTGCCAACAAGGTGCCCATGCCAGACATGGCCAGGGTTTCCAGCGCCCCGCGCCACACCGCCTTAAGATGCCCCGCAGACAGATCCGGCTGCAGGAAGCGCCCGGCGTACTCGCCCATCTGCCCCAGCCCGCCGTTGCCTACCAGTGCGCGCAGGTCCAGCTCCAGGTAAGCAAACGAGGCCACCACCGCCACCGCGATGGCGCCAAGCAGCAACAGGTTGATTGCGCGGTTCATGCCAGCCTCCAGCGCAGCAGGCGGCTGAGCAGGTCGGCCAGCATCACCAGCAGCAAGAACGTAAGCAGCATGCTCGCCACTTGCGCACCATCGAACATGCGCATCGACAGGTCGATCTGCTGGCCCAGCCCGCCGGCACCGACAAAGCCCATCACCACCGAAGCCCGCACCGCGCACTCCCAGCGGTACACGGTGTACGACACCACTTCGGAGGCAGCATTGGGCAGGATGCCGTAGAAAAACGCCGCCAGCCGGCCACTGCCCGCCTGCAACAAGGCATGCGCCGGGCGCTGGTCGACCGACTCGAATATTTCGGCGTAAACCTTGCCGAGCATGCCACTGTAGGTGATGGCGATAGCCAGTACGCCCGCCGTCGGCCCCAGCCCCACGGCGCGCACGAACAGCAACGCCCAGACGATCTCCGGCACGCTACGCAGGAAAATCAGCAGCCCGCGCACCGGCAGACGCAACAGTCGCGACCAGAACCCGGCCCGCCCGCCGCGTGAAGCAGCACGCAAGGACAAGGCACGGCTGGCCAACAAGCCAGCCGGGATCGCCAACAACAACGCAAGCCCCATGCCGGCAGTCGCCACGGCCAGGGTCTGCAAGGTGGCTTCATAGAGCAGTGCAAGAAAATCGGCATCATGTGCCGGCGGCCAGAAGGCGCTGGTAAAGCTGGCAATCTGCTGACGGTTGTCCGCCTGCAACAGCACCCCGGGGTTCAGTTCGCTTGTCAGGATAGCCGGCCACAGTACCGCTACCGCCAACAGGGCCAGCAGCAACCGCGGCAGCAGCGCGGGGTCGCGGGCGTCGGCCTTCAGCATCGCGGAATCTGCACGGTCAGGGTCGGCCCCTGGGTTGGCGGCGGAGCCAGTTGTTCGTTGGCGTATAGCGCGTCCAGCAGTTGCTCGGTGACCGCTTCGGCCGGGCAGTCGAACACAACCTGCCCTTCCCGAATGCCAATCACCCGCGGAAAATGCGCCAGCGCCAACTCTACGGCGTGCAGGCTCGCCACCAACGTCACGCCAGTGGCCTGGGCATGGCGATTGAGCAAAGCCAGGCTGTGGTCGGCCAACACCGGATCCATGGCCGACACCGGTTCGTCGGTCAGCAGCACCTGCGGACGCTGGTACAACGCCCGAGCAATGCCCACCCGCTGCAACTGGCCACCGGACAACTGCCCACACTGCACGAATAGCTTGTCGGCCAGGCCCAGTTCAGCCAACACCTGGCGCGCCCCCGGCACATCGCTGGGATACAGCAGGTTGAGCAAGCCGCGCAGCGTACCCCACTGCCCCAGGCGACCCGCCAGCACGGCGGTCACCACCCGCTGACGCGGTGGCAAAGGCGGCGACTGATGCACCAGGCCAACCCGCGCACGCAGTCGCTGGCGTGCCCTTGCCGACAGTGCCCAAGGTTGCTCGCCAAGCAACTCCAGGCGCCCACTGCTGGGCTGGATGGCCGTGGCCATCAGGTGCAGCAAGCTGGACTTGCCCGCCCCCGACGGCCCGATGATGGCGACACGCTCGCCCTGCGCGATACGCAGGCTCACCGCGTCAAGCGCGCGTACCTGGCCATGGCGCAGGCTGGCACCGTGCAGATGAATTGCCGCATTCGAAGCTGTCACTTGAGCAGGCCGGCCTCGCGTGCAGCCTGTTCGGTGCCCTTGTAGTTCTCAGGCTTGGTCTCGATGAAGCGGCTGGCGGCCTGCAGGTCAAGGATCGCCTTGTGCTCCGGGTTGCTCGGGTCGAGGTCCAGGAAGGCTTTCTTGATTTTCTGTTTCAACGCCGGGTCCATGTTGCCGCGCACGGTCCAGTTGTAGTCGAAGTAGGTTGGGGTGGTGGCGAACACCTTCACCTTGGTGGTGTCGACCTTGCCTGCATCCACCAGCTTTTGCCACACGCTGGCGTTCAGCACGCCACCCTCGACCTTGCCAGCCTGCACCCAGGCCACGGTGGCATCATGGGCGCCAGAATAGGCCACGCGGCTGAAGTACTCTTCAGGCTTGATATTGTCCTGCTTGAGCATGAAGTAACGCGGCATCAAGCTGCCCGAAGTAGACGAAATGGAACCGAAGGCAAACGACTTGCCCTTCAGATCACTCAGGCTCTTCACGTCGGGGTTGGCGGTGATGAACTTGGACGTGAATTGTGCGTCCTGCTCACGCTGTACCAGTGGCGTGGCGGTCGGGTCCTTCAGGTGCACCTGAACGAACGTGAAGCCCCCCAGCCAGGCCAGGTCGAGACGGTCTGCGGCCAGCGACTCCACCACCGCCGGGTAGTCCGCCACGGGTACGAACTTCACCTCCATGCCCAGTTGCTTGGCCAGGTACTCACCCAGTGGCTTGAATTTGCGCTGCAGCTCGGTCGGCGCTTCGTCGGGGATGGCGCTGACCCGCAGGGTTTCAGCGGCCTGTACGACAACGGCACAGCAAGACAGCACGAGGCCGGCGGCGAGCGCCAGGGGGCGTTTGAGCATGGGTGTTCTCCGGTTCAATAGCGGGGAAGTGCCGACAAATCCGCCGACATCGGGAATTATAAGAGGCAAGGGCCCAAAGGCCAGCTTTGCTACAATCGCGCAACAATTTGACCTGCTGAGGTACACATGAGCGAGCCGATTCGCCTGACCCAGTACAGCCATGGTGCCGGCTGTGGCTGCAAGATTTCCCCCAAGGTGCTGGACGTGATCCTCGCCGAAAGCGGCACCCAGGCCCTGGACCCTAAACTGTGGGTCGGCAACGCGTCACGCGACGATGCAGCAGTGTACGCGCTGGACGAAGAGCGCGGTGTGGTCTCGACCACCGACTTCTTCATGCCGATCGTCGATGACCCGTACGACTTCGGCCGCATCGCCGCCACCAACGCCATCAGCGACATCTACGCCATGGGCGGCGACCCTCTGATGGCCATCGCCATTCTTGGCTGGCCAGTCAACGTGCTGCCACCGGAAGTGGCCCGTGAAGTGATCCGTGGCGGCCGCGCCGTGTGCGCCGAAGCCGGTATCCCGCTGGCGGGTGGCCACTCCATCGACGCCCCCGAGCCAATCTTCGGCCTGGCCGTCACCGGTGTGGTCAGCAAGCGCCACCTCAAGCGCAACGACACCGCCACTGCAGGCTGCCAGCTGTACCTGACCAAGCCACTGGGCATCGGCATCCTCACCACCGCCGAGAAAAAGGCCAAGCTGCGCCCGCAGGACCAGGGCCTCGCCCGCGACTGGATGTGCACCCTTAACACACCTGGCAGCCGCTTCGGCAAACTCGACGGGGTCAAGGCCATGACCGATGTCACCGGCTTCGGCCTGCTCGGCCACCTGGTCGAGCTGGCCGAAGGCAGCGGCCTCACCGCGCACCTGGACTACGCCGCGGTACCGCGCCTGCCCAGTGTCGACCACTACCTGGCCGAGGGCTGCATCCCCGGTGGGACCCTGCGCAACTACGACAGCTACGGGCACAAGATCGGCACCCTCACTGACGACCAGAAGCACCTGCTGTGCGACCCGCAGACCAGCGGGGGCCTGCTGGTGGCCGTTACCCCGGAGGGTGAAACCGACTTCCTCGCCGTGGCTGCCGAACTGGGCCTGCAACTGTCGCCTATCGGCAAGCTGGTCGAGCGACAGAGCCACGCGGTCGAGGTGATCTGATGCGCCCCGACTGCACCGACTTCCGTCAGCTGTTCCTCGACGACGTGCCGATGATGGACATGCGCGCGCCGCTCGAATTCGCCAAAGGCGCCTTCCCTGGCGTGGTCAACCTGCCGCTGATGAACGACCAGGAGCGGCAGAAGGTCGGCACCTGCTTCAAACAGCAAGGCCAGGCGGCCGCCATCGTCCTGGGTCACCAGCTGGTCAGCGGCGCCACCAAGCAGGCGCGGATGGATGCCTGGGTAGCGTTTGCCCAGACCCACCCGCAAGGTTACCTGTACTGCTTCCGGGGCGGCCTGCGTTCACAGATCGTGCAGGGTTGGCTGCGCGATGAAGCAGGCATCCAGTACCCGCGTGTCAAAGGTGGCTACAAGGCCATGCGCACCTTCCTGCTGGAAACCACCCAGCAGGCGGTGGCGCAATGCGATTTTGTGCTGGTGGGCGGTTTGACCGGTACCGGCAAGACCGATGTGCTGCACCAGCTGGACAACGTGCTCGACCTGGAAGGCCACGCCAACCATCGCGGTTCCAGCTTCGGCAAACGCGCCACCGCGCAGCCGGCGCAAATCGACTTCGAAAACCAGCTGGCCATCGATGTGCTGAAAAAGCGCGCCCGCGGCTGCGAGCAGTTCGTGCTGGAAGATGAAGGCCGCATCGTCGGCAGCTGCACGGTGCCACTGGAGTTGTATCAGGGTATGCAGCAGTACCCGCTGGTGTGGCTGGAAGACAGCTTCGCCAACCGCGTGGAGCGCATCTTGCGCGACTACGTGGTCAACTTGAGTGCCGAGTTTATCTCCGTGCATGGCGAAGAGGATGGCCGCCGGTTGTTTGCCGAGCGCATGCTGCAAAGCATGGCCAACATCTGCAAGCGCTTGGGTGGGGAGCGCTATCAGCGGCTTTCGCAGATCCTGCGCCTCGCCCTTGAAGCGCAACAGCGCAGCGGCGCGGTGGACCTGCACCGGGGCTGGATCGAAGGCTTGCTCAACGAGTATTACGACCCGATGTATGCCTACCAGCGTGCAGCCAAGGCAGAGCGTATCGAGTTTGCCGGGGATGCCGTGGAAGTGCGCGAATACCTCAAGGCCCGGGCGCTGCGCGAGCCTCGCCAGTAAAAGCGGGGCCGCTTCGCGCCCCATCGCCGGCAAGCCAGCTCCCACAGGTTGAGTGCCATCTTCTGCCTGTGAGCTGTACCTGTGGGAGCTGGCTTGCCGGCGATGGGGCCGGGACAGGCAACCTCACTGCCCGGGGCTGAGCACCCGTTCCAGCTCCGCCGCCCGGTCGCGGGTCATGTCCATCATGCATGACCCTCCCTCCAGCTGCGCCATCGTCCCCCCACTGGCCTGCACATGAAACTGGCAATTGCCATCGCGGTAGGCAAGCCATTTACGCTGCACATCCCGCAAGCTTTTCTGCCGCCCGGCATCCAGCTTGCCCATCAACTGCTTGTACACCCGGTTCAGACGCTGGTCCTGCACGTGTGTCTCGGCCTGGATGCACTCGCTCATGGCCACGGTGCTGGAGGCCTTGTCCATGCACTTTCCGTAGGCCGGCGTGTAATCGTCCGCCACGGCCAGCGGCAAAACGCAGGCCAGTGCCAGGCCTGTCAGGCAATGCTTGATCATGCAAACCCTCCTTGCGGGTATCAAAACGACTGCGGTTGTTCCGGCGGCATCAGTACCTTGCCTGGGTGGAAGCGCAGCGATGGCATCTGCGTGGCTGAATAAAGCGCCACGCCCAGCGCCGCAATCAACGCCACATCCAGCCAGTTCCAGCCCGGCATGTCGTCGGCGCTACGTGCCTTCCAGCAATGCCAGGCCTGCCCCAGGCAGAACACCCCGATGGCCGCCAGCCACAGATAGAAACCAGCACCAAAACCGGTCAGGTCGTGAAACTCATAACTCTGGTTGTCGGGCAGGCGGGTGATGCCGAAGCTGCTGGCTGCCAGGTACACCGCCGCCAACCCGGCCAGCAATGCCAAGCGGCGGAACCGCCGATGGGCAAGGATGGCCAGGGCCAGCAGCGGGTTGGCAAACCATTGGTACAAACCGAAGGGCATGCCCCATGGCCCGTACAGCAACATCTGCAAGGCCGGCATATGACGCTCGCCGCTCATCAGCGCGCCATCGAAGAACAGGGCGAGCAAATACAGCAGCAGGCTGATACTCAGGTAGAAAGCGGGCAAAGGGGATTCCTGAGAGAAACGGGACAGCCTACGACCTTAACCCAGGCCCTGCCCCGCTTCCAAACCCTCAATAGGTGCCGCGCAGGGTCACCATGAAGTTGCGTGGTTCACCATAGTAGTTGCCATAGGTCGAAGTACCCACGGTTTCGTAGTACTTCTTGTCGAACAGGTTGTTGCCGTTGAGCGTGACGTTCCAGTGATCATCGACACGGTATTCGACCAACGCGTTCCAGATCGCATAGCCGCTCTGGTCGAAGTCGAACGGTACGTTTCGCTCAACCAGCGCGCCGCTGCTGTCGTAGCGATTCACTGTACCGCTCATGTACGTGGCGCTTTGCACCTGCACGCCGCCGCCAACCTTGAAGTCGCTGAGGATACCCGGCAGCCGGTAGGTGCTGTACAGCTTGAACAGGTGCTTTGGCATCACCGTGCTCAGCGGTGCATCGGCGCTGCGGTTACGGTTCAGGTTGAAGGTGTAGCCCCCCACCAGCATCCAGTCCGGCAGCAGCTCGCCAGACAGCTCCATGTCGATGCCCTTGCTCACCACCTTACCGTTGGACACATAGCAGCAGCTGCCCGAGAAGCCGGCATTGGTGGCCAGGAAGTTCGGGTCTTGCACCGCTTCGTTTTCGCGGGTGCTGTAGTACAGCGCCACGCTGGCGTTGAGTGCGCCATTGAACAACTCACCCTTGAGGCCGGTTTCGTAGGTTTTGCCGGTCATGGGCTCAAGCGGCGCACCGCTTTGCGCAGGGCCGCTGATTCGGCTGGACTGCGGTTTGTAGATTTCCGAATAGCTGACGTATGTCGACCATTGATCGTCAAGGTCGTAGACCAGGCCACCGAACGGGGTGACCTTCGTGCCTATACGCTGCTCCGGGCTGGAGATACTTGCTGGCGAGGTCAGGTTGTTGGTGTAGGTCTGCCAAAAGTGGAAACGCTGTGCTCGCGCCCCGACAATCAGGTGCAGGGGTTCGGCCAGCTGCAAACGCAGGCTGCCGTACAGGCCGTACTGGCGTTGCGAGTTGGGGCTGTAGTCGCGCTTGTAGTCACGCCCGTTGCCGGGGTCGTCGAACGCCGAGCTGTCGGGGTCGAACACGTTGGCCGGCGCGCCCGAGGCGGCATAAGGCGCAGTGCCCAGCCACCGGCTGTCAATCTTTTGGTAGTCGGCACCGAAGACTACTTCATGGTCAAGACCAAAGGCCTGGAAGTGGCCAGAGACGTTACCGTCATACAGGTGCTGCTCGTTCTCCTGGCGGGTCGAGGTGCCGTACCAGGTCGCCCCGCTATTGGTCACCGGGTCTACTGCATTCAGGGTGGTCGCCGTCTTGAACAACCCAAGGTCCCACGTGTTGGTGTAGCTGAGGTTGAGCTTCCAGTCGTCGTTGAATCGGTGGTCCACCTTGGCGAAGTACTCGCGCGCGGTGGCGTCGAGGTAGGCCCAATTCTTGGTCAGGCCGGTATGCCGTGGCAGGTTCAGGTCCGCACCATTGCTGTAGCGCGGCACCGCGCTATTGCTGCCGGTTTCGTGGGATTTGTTGTAGCGAGCACCGAAGGTGAGCATGGTGTCGTCCGTAACGTCCGCCTCCAGCACGCCATACACCAACGGCCGCTCGGTGGCACGGTTGTCGGTGAAATACTGGCGATCGGTGTTGGACATCACCAGGCGTCCGCGCAGGCGGCCATCCCAGCCTAGCGGGCCGGAGAGGTCGAACTCCTGGCGGTAGTTGTCCCAGGTGCCGGCCGACAGGGTCATCTTGAGCTGGTTGTAAGCAGTCGGCCGCTTGCGAACCATGTTGATGATGCCGCCCGGGTCGCCCGAGCCGCCATACAGCGCCGCGGTACCGCGCAGCACCTCGATATGGTCGAACTCGGCCAGCTCGAAGATGTTCGACGAATAGAACGAGCCCATCGCGGTCCCCAATGCCTGTGGCGCAGCGCCGTCGATCTGCAGGTTCTGGATGCTGAAGCCGCGTGAAAGGAAGTCTTGGGTGCGGAAGGTGGTGCTCTGGGTGACGATGCCCGGCGTTACTTTCATCGCCTGGTTGATGTCGGTCAGTTGCTGATCTTCGATCAGCTGTCGGGTCACCGTCGATACCGATTGCGGCGTCTGGCGCAAGCTGGTCGGGGTCTTGGAGCCGACGCTGATCAGGCCTGGGGCATACGAGCCGGTGTTCTCGGTACTCTCGCCCATGCCTTGGCCGGCCACGGTAGTAACGCCCAGTTCCATCGCGTCACCCGCCACGGCCACCTGCGGCTCGGCCACCAGCCGGTAGCCGTTGTCGCTGCGCTTCACCCGGTAACCACTGCCAGCCAGCAACACGGCAAAACCGCTGTCCACCGAATACAGACCGTGCAGGCCACTACTTTGCAGCCCGGTCAGCGCTTCGGGGGTGAAGGCCAGCGACACGGCGGCTTGCTGGGCATAGCTGCCAAGCGCCTCGGCCAGGTTGCCGGCGGGCACGTCGAAGCTACGGCGGGCGGCCTCCTCGGCCACGGCCGGCAGGGCTGCAATGGATAGGGCCAGCCCGGCGCAGGACAGGCGCAAGGCCAGGGCTAGCGGGCTGAAGACGGGGTGGCCAGGGAATCGGCGCATGGTGGATCGGCTCCTTGTTCTTGATCGGTTGGCCTCTTGTTTGACGGGCCACTGCGCAGAAGCGGAACCACCTTTATCGATTTTCTCGCGGGGCTGGCTCGACCGTGGTCCACCAGCGGCCAACACCGCCGATACGAATCGGCAACGCCTCGGCCAGCAGGCGCAGGGCGCGCTCGCTGTCATCCAGCGGCAGCACCGCCGAAACCTTGATGGCCTGCATGGCCTGGCGGTCGAAGCGCAGCACGCCGCGCCGCTGTTGCGACAACGCGTCCAGCACCTGATCAAGCGGCACGTCTTCGGCCACCAGTTGGTGGCGCTGCCAGGCCCGGCCCACCCGCACCGGGTCGATGGCCGGCAGTGGTCCAAGGCCGTCGCGTGCCACCCAGGCGCGTTCACCTCGCCCGGCGACCAACTGATCACCGGACACCGCACTGCGCGCCTCGACCCTGGATTCGAGCATGGTCAGCTCGCTGCGTGCGTTACCTTGGCTGACCACGAAGCGCGTTCCCAGCGCCTTGAAGCTGCCCTCATCGGTTTGCACCACGAACGGCCGCGTCGGGTCATGGCTGACATCCACCAGCACCTGGCCATGCAGCAGGCGGATGCGCCGCTCGCCAGCGCTGAACTGCACATCCACGGCAGAATTGCCCGCCAACGTCAGCTGTGAGCCATCTGCCAGGGTTTCGCTATGCCACTCGGCCGGCGCGGTGTGCAGGTCGGCCAACCAGTCCGTTGGCGATACGCCGGCAAGCGGCAAGCCGCCCAGCAACGAGGCCGCCAGCACCAGGCCGAACAGGGTGCGCCGCGCACCCGAGCGTGGCGTCGAAAGCTGTAACCCGGCGCGCAACCCGGCGCCCACCGGCCCGCGTTGCTGGCGCAGCGCCTGGACCTGGCTGATCACCCCCTGCATGCGGCGCAAGGTGGCGCCGTGGCGCGGGTCGGCCTGCAGCCAGGCCTCAAGTTCGCACGCATCAGCGGCATCCAGTTCGCCTTCGCCCAGGCACAGGGCCCACTCGGCAGCCTCCTGTTCGATGCGGGACGGGTTCACGGTGCGGCAATGTCCAGCGTGCGGTGGCAGTGGATAAGCGCTTGGGCCAGGTACTTGCGCACCATGCGCGGGGAAATCTGCAGACGCTCGGCAATCTGCACCTGGGTCAGGTCGTCCAGGTAGTAACCCACGAACGCTTCACGTGCATTTACATGCAGGCCTTCGAGCAGGAAGGCGATCTGCTCCAGCGCCTCAAGGGTGATGAGGATGCTCTCGGGGGACTGGTGCCCTTCCAGCGCCTCGGCAGCCTGGGCCAGTTCACTGAGGTAGGCCGCTTCGATCTGCTGCCGGCGTACCCGGTCGATCAGCAGGCGGCGCGCCGTAGTGCTGAGGTAGGCGCGTGGCTCGCGCATGCCCAGCAGGGCATCACGCGAAGCCAGGATGCGCACGAAGGTGTCCTGGGCCAGGTCGGCTGCGCTGTGAGAGCAGCGCAGCTTGCGGCGTAGCCAGCTGAACAGCCAGCCGTGGTGCTCGCTGTACAGCTGTTCAAGCGGGTACGGGCTGGTTGAGTCGGCTACGGGCATCGGGTACCGGGACACAAGTGAGAATTGTTCCCGAATAGTAGCTATTCGCCGTAAGACTATGCAACAGGTGGTTCAAGCAACAACCCGTAGATACCCGAGTCGGACAACTCGCCGGCCACGCACCAGCGCGCCCGCAGGGTGCCTTCCAGCACAAAGCCCTGCCGCTCGAGTGTGCGCGCCGAGCCCTGGTTACGCGGGTCAATCTCCCCTTCAAGGCGGCGCATGTGCAGGGTGTGGGCGAGGTAGTCGATGAAGCAGGTCAATGCTTCGTCCATGTAGCCCCTGCCCTGCACGGCACTGGCCAGGCAGTAGCCGATTTCGCCGCGGCGGGACACATCGTCGATATTGAACAGCTGCACCATGCCGATGAGCTCGCCGTTATCACGGCGATACATGCCGAGCTTGAGCTGGTCGCCATTGGCATAGGCTTCGCGGTCGGCGGCCAGGGCGCTTTCGGCTTCGGCCAGGTCTTGCCAGGGGGCATGGTGCCAATAACGCATGACCTCGGGGTCGGCCATGATCGCCAGCCATTGCGCAGCATCGGCATGGCGCATGGGGCGCAAGTGCAGACGCGGGCTGTCGAGGCAGAGGTCACTGGGGAAACTGCGGGGTGGGGTCACGCCGGATCTCCTGTCCATTGCTGGGGAGATGACAGTTTAACGTCAAGTGCAGGGTTCAGGCATCCCGGGGCTGCTTTGCAGCCCATCGCCGGCAAGCCAGCTCCCACCAGGCCACCACAAAACCTAAGCCTTGTGCAGTACCTGTGGGAGCTGGCTTGCCGGCGACAGGGCCAGCCCAGGCGAGCATAAAGGGTTCAGGCCACCTCAGCCCCATCATCCGGCCAATGCGGCTCGTTGGCGCCTGGCGGCGTCAGTGGTGGCAGCCCATACGCCGCCCGCGCATCGTCGCAGCTGGGGTTATGCACACCCCCCTCCCACGATGCTTCGAATTCGCGGCAAGGGCTGGAGCGGTTGGCGTAAATGGTACAAGCGACTTCCTTGCCGATCTCGCCTTCAAGGCTGACGCAGCGGCAGGGCTTGGCATCGGTGCCGATCATGGCAACGCGGGTGGGGTTGATCTGTACCACCAGGTCGTCCGGCACAACGCCCCCGGCAGACTGGCATTCGCCCCAGAAGAAAGACACACGGAAGTACCCGCAGCAGGCGCCGCAGTCAAGGCAAGGGTTATATTCAGACATGATGCCACGGAGGGAAGGTTGTTGTTATCGGGGTTGGCCCGCGGCGCCATTCTCAATCGAACCCGGGGCGGCTGGATAGAGGGTGCATGCAAAAAAATTTGCCACTGATCCGGCCGCCCGCTTCGTTCAGCGCAATGCCTTGTAGGTGGAGACATCCCAACGCTGCAAGGCAAGCCCTTCGGTCGGGTCATAGTCATCACCACACACCTTGCTGAACTGCGTACGGTCCTCGCCGCAATGCACCAACCGGTCATGCTTCTGACCCTCGGTCAACACTGTGTAGGATTTGACGCGCATGGCTTGGTACTGCGCTTCGGCTGCGGCCATGGCTTGGTGACACTTCATCAACTGGCTGTCGTTCAACGCCAGCTGCCTGCCCAGTCGAACCCCCCAGCGGGTCAGGCAGACTTCAGCGAAATGTCGCACGATCAGCCCGGGCTCCTTGAGCACCGTGCCGTCGCTTGCACCATCTACCGATGCGTTGCCGACCAGCGTGGCATGACGCCCGGGCATCGGATAAATACAGATTTGCGTGCCACTGGCGACTGACGGGATCACGCAGGCAAACCCTTTGGAACGCTCATCCCGCGAGTAGAAGCCGACATATTCACGCACGTTTTCCGCCAGTCCGATGCGCTCGGCTTGCACATTGCCGACACCAGGCACCGGGTCGATCGCAAAGATATTCACTGGTACGTTCCGCAATACCGGGTCTTTCGCCATGGCGTTGGCCAGCATGTGGCAGCTGATGCCGCCCCGGCTCCAGCCCACCAGGTTCACCTGGGTCGGAATGCGCGGTTTGCGGAACATGCTGATGATGCGCTCTTGCAACTCTTGCGGCGTTGGGTGGCGGTCACCGTAGTCGTAGGTACGCCAGAACCACGAGGCCGTGGATGACACTTCCGGAACAGGTACGCCAGCATCCTTCAGCCGCCCGTACTCTTCCTCGCTCAGCTTGGTGCGCTGCCAGTTGCTTTCGCCTTTGATCACCTGCAGCACGTGGTTGACGTTTTCTTCCCAGCCGCTACCGAACAACTGGCCGGTCCAGTTGAAGTAGCCGCCGGGCTCTACGAACAGCTTGTCATCCTGAAGGTTGCCGCTGCCGGGACCGTCAACAGCAATCCAGTGGGCGAATTCGCGGCCCTGGTCGTTGGCGGCCAGGGTCGAAACCAGCTCGCCGTTCCAGAAGTTGGGGTTTGCATCGTCGAAGCGATGCGAGCCGGTGCCGCAGAAGTAGGCGGTGAACACACTCATGGGGAGGGATCTCTTTGGTGAGAAATGAGTGCTGAAGATAAGTAGGCTGATCGGTGAAACGCAGGCGGAAAGCTCGCCCTGCTGCAAAATCGAGGGGCTGCTTTGCAGCCCCGGTTGCTTATTTGCGGGCCACCCCGTCAGCCCGGAACATCTGCCGGATGCCGCGAATGGCCTGGCGTATGCGGTCCTGGTTCTCGATCAGGGCAAAGCGCACGTGGTCATCGCCATACTCACCAAAACCGATGCCCGGCGACACGCACACCTTGGCCTCAGCCAGCAGCTTCTTGGAAAACTCCAGCGAGCCCATGTGTGCATATTGCTCAGGGATCTTCGCCCATACGTACATCGATGCCTTGGGGTTCTCGACCATCCAGCCCAGCTCGTGCAGCCCTTTCACCAGCAGGTTGCGGCGCTGGCGGTACTGCTCGGCAATGTCACGGACGCATTGCTGGTCACCTTCCAGCGCCGCAATGGCAGCGACCTGCAGCGGGGTGAAGGTGCCGTAGTCGTGGTAGCTCTTGATCCGGGCCAGGGCGTTGACCAGCTCGGGGTTACCGACCATGAAGCCGATCCGCCAGCCCGCCATGTTGTAGCTTTTGGACAGGGTGAAGAACTCCACCGCAATGTCCTTGGCGCCAGGCACCTGCATGATCGACGGGGCTTTCCAGCCGTCGTAGACAATGTCGGCGTAGGCCAGGTCATGCACCACCAGCACGTCGTACTGCTTGGCCAGGGCCACCACGCGCTCGAAGAAGTCCAGCTCCACGCACTGGGCGGTCGGGTTGGACGGGAAGCCGAGGATCATCATCTTCGGCTTGGGGATCGACTCGCGAATGGCCCGCTCAAGCTCGTTGAAGAAGTCCACACCCGGCACCAGCGGCACCGAACGCACCTGGGCACCGGCGATCACTGCGCCGTAGATGTGGATCGGGTAGCTGGGGTTGGGCACCAGCACCGTGTCGCCCTGGTCGAGTGTGGCCAGCATCAGGTGGGCCAGGCCTTCTTTCGAGCCGATAGTTACGATGGCTTCGCTTTCCGGGTCGATGTCGACCTCGTAGCGTTCCTTGTACCAGTTGGAGATGGCCCGGCGCAGGCGCGGGATGCCGCGAGAGGTGGAGTAGCCGTGGGTGTCTTCACGCTGGGCGACCTGTACCAGCTTCTCGACGATGTGCGGCGGGGTGGCGCCATCGGGGTTGCCCATGCTCAGGTCGATGATGTCCTCGCCACGGCGGCGGGCGGCCATCTTGAGCTCGGCAGTGATGTTGAAGACGTAAGGGGGGAGACGATCGATGCGCGCAAAGCGGCGCGGCGAACCTGGGTTGGCCATGGCTTCCTCTGAGGACGTAAGCGCCCGGAACCGTCCGAGCGACGCTGGCCGATGTGGCGGCCTGAGACAGAAGATAGTGCCGAAACATGATTCCTGTAAAGGGCAAAATCCTGTTTTTCTAGATCTTTTTAGAAGTATTTTTTGAAAATACAGGATTTATATTTTGCTGTGATGGCCTCTTCGCGGGCTCGCCCGCTCCCACAGGGTTACTCACAGCCCTTGGGACCTGCGCCGTACCTGTCGGAGCGGGCAAGCCCGCGAAAGGGCCGGCACAGAAAAACGCCCACAAAAAACCCCGGCACATGGCCGGGGTTTTCGTGAAACAGGCAGCAGTATCAGCGTGCGTAAGTCATCAGCACGTCCGCAGCAGTCTGGCTGTCCACGCCCATCATCACGCTCAGAGCGGTGACAGTGAGGATGGAGAAGCCGAACACCTTGCGGGCCCACTTGCTGTCGTCCTCGGCCTTGTAGCCACCCCAGGCCATGTACAGCCAGTACAGGCCCATGGCAGCTGCCACGGCCAGGTAGCCGAGGCCGGCGTAACCGCCGAGGGTGAGCATCAAGGTGGCGAGCACGAAGGCCAGCACGTACAGCACGATCTGCTTCTTCGCCGCGAGGATGCCACGTGCCACCGGCAGGACCGGAATGTTGGCAGCGCTGTAATCCTTGAAGCGGAAGATTGCGATGGCAAAGCTGTGCGGCATCTGCCACAGGCTGAACATCACCAGCAGGGTTACCGCAGCCAGGTCGAAGCTGTTGCTAACGGCGCAGTAGCCGATCACCGGAGGCATGGCACCCGAAAGGCTGCCGACCAAGGTGCCGTGCACCGATTTACGCTTCAGCCACAGGCTGTAGAAACCGACATAGACAATGAAGCCTACAGCTGCGCAGAACGCCGACAGTGGGTTGGCCTGGACATACAGCAGGCTGAAACCCGCCACCCCGAGCAGGGTGGCGTAGATCAGCGCGAGGGGCAGCGACATGCCGCCCTGCACCATGACGCGGTTCTTGGTGCGCTCCATCTTGTGGTCGATGTCACGGTCGATGCAGTTGTTGAACACGCATCCGGACGCAACCACCAGCGAAGTACCGATCACCACCGCCAGGAACAAGGCGAAATCCACATGGCCCTTCGAGGCAAGGAAGAAACCGCCTGCCACGGAAAGCACGTTACCGAAAATGATCCCCGGTTTGGTGATTTGGATAAAGTGCTTAACGGACATGCAGTCTTACCTCACTTGGCCATCATTTCGATGTGGATGTTGAACATGATCCACAGCGACAGGCCGACCAGCAGTGCAATTACCAGCACGGTGAACAGGAACGTCGACACGTTGTTGCGTTGCTCTTTCGAGCGGTCCATGTGCAGGAAGTACACCAGGTGTACCACTACCTGGATCACGGCCATGGCAACAATGATCAGAACGGTCAGGTTCTTCGGCAGGCTGGCAGTCATCGCCAACGCGAACGGGATCGCGGTCAGGATGATCGACAGGACAAAGCCGATCATGTACGACTTGACGCTGCCGTGGTTACCTTCGTGATGAGTGTCGTGTGCGCTAGCCATTACAGAACCCCCAGCAGGTAGACGACGGTGAATACGCAGATCCAGACCACGTCCAGGAAGTGCCAGAACAGGCTCAGGCAGCTCATGCGGGTCTTGGCGGTCGGCGTGATGCCATGCTTGTTGATCTGGTACATCATGATTGCCATCCAGATCAGGCCGGCAGTCACGTGCAGACCGTGGGTACCTACCAGGGCGAAGAACGCCGACAGGAAGCCACTGCGCTGCGGGCCGAAGCCCTCGCTGATCAGGTGATGGAATTCATAGATTTCCATCGCGATGAAGCCTGCACCGAACAGGAAGGTCACAGCCAACCAGCCCAGTACGCCAGCTTTCTTGCCATCGAACATCTTCAGCATGGCGAAGCCGAAGGTGATCGAGGACAGCAGCAGGAACAGCGTTTCAACAGCTACGAAATCGAGCTGGAAGATGTCATGACCCGACGGGCCGCCGGCAAAACTGCCGGACAGCACCGCGTAGGTGGCGAAGAGCGACGCAAACAAGATGCAGTCGGTCATCAGGTACAGCCAGAAACCCAGTACGGTCATCTGGCCCGAGTCGTGGTGGTGGTCGTCATGCCCATGGTCGTGACCATGAGCAGCGCCGCCGTGCATTACTTGACTGGACATTGATTACACCCGCTCAAACGATTCGACACGTGCGCCGGCAGGCAGAGCACCTGCTTTGGCCAGCGCTTTCATACGCTCGCCTTCGATGCGCGCCACTTCTTCGGCCGGAACCATGTAGCCCTGGTCGTCACGTGCAGCGTGGCGAACGAAGACTGCGATGGTTGCCAACAGGCTCGCGCCCACCAGCCACCAGATGTGCCAGATGAAGGCGAAGCCGAACACGGTCAGGAACAGACCCATGAACAGACCGGTGGAGGTGTTGCTCGGCATGTGGATCGCTTCGTACTTGGCCGGAACCTTGTACGCAACACCGGCTTCCTTGGCTTCGTGCCAGGCGTCCAGACCAACTTTCTCAGGCATGTGAGCGAAGTTGTAGAACGGCGGTGGCGACGAAGTGGACCACTCGATGGTACGGCCGCCCCATGGGTCGCCAGTGACGTCCATGTTGTCTTTGCGGTCGCGAACCGACACGTAGATCTGGATCAGCTGGCAAGCGATACCGAACAGGATCAGCACGGCGCCGACAACGGCTACGTACAGGTAGGGTTCCCACAGTGGGTTGTCGGAGTGGTTCAGACGACGGGTCATGCCCATGAAGCCCAGGGCGTACAGCGGCATGAACGCAACGTAGAAGCCCGACAGCCAGAACCAGAAGGCAGCTTTGCCCCACTTCTCGTTCAGGGTGAAGCCGAAGGCTTTCGGGAACCAGAACGCGAAACCGGCGATGTAGCCGAATACCGCGCCACCGATGATCACGTTGTGGAAGTGCGCAATTACGAACAGGCTGTTGTGCAGAACGAAGTCAGCACCCGGAACGGCCAGCAGTACGCCGGTCATGCCACCGATGGAGAAGGTGACCATGAAGCCCAGGGTCCAGAGCATCGGTGCGGTGAAGCGCACACGGCCTTGGTACATGGTGAACAGCCAGTTGAACAGCTTCACACCGGTCGGGATGGAGATCAGCATCGTCGCCAGGCCGAAGAAGGTGTTGACGCTGGCGCCGGCACCCATGGTGAAGAAGTGGTGCAGCCATACCGCAAAGCCGAGGATGGCGATCGCGCCCGATGCGTAGATCATCGAGTGGTGGCCGAACAGGCGTTTGCCAGAGAACGTCGAGGTAACTTCCGAGAACACGCCGAAGGCCGGCAGGATCAGGATGTACACCTCAGGGTGACCCCACGCCCAGAACAGGTTGACGTACATCATCGGGTTCCCACCAAGCTCGTTGGTGAAAATGTGGAAGTCCAGATAACGGTCAACAGTCAGCAGAGCGAGTGCAGCAGTCAGAATCGGGAACGAAGCAACGATCAGTACGTTGGCCCAGGTGCAGGTCCAGGTGAAGATCGGCATGTCCATCAGCTTCATGCCAGGTGCGCGCATCTTCATCACGGTGACGAGGAAGTTCACGCCGGTAAGCGTCGTACCCAATCCGGATAGCTGTAGCGCCCAGATGTAGTAGTCGACACCTACCCCAGGGCTGTACTGGATGCCTGCGAGCGGCGGATAGGCAACCCAGCCGGTCTTGGCGAATTCACCAACGCCCAGCGAGATGTTGACCAGCAGCACGCCTGCCAGCAGCAGGTAGAAGCTCAGGGAGTTCAGGAACGGGAAGGCAACGTCACGTGCACCGATCTGCAGAGGAACCGCGAGGTTCATCAGGCCGGTGAAGAACGGCATCGCCATGAAGATGATCATGATCACACCGTGAGCGGTGAAGATCTGGTCATAGTGTTCAGGCGGCAGGTAGCCTTCGGAGCCACCGGTAGCGGCAGCCAGCTGGGTACGCATCATGATGGCGTCGGCAAAGCCGCGCAGCAGCATGACCATCGCGACGATGATGTACATCACGCCGATCTTTTTGTGGTCGACAGTAGTCAGCCACTCGCTCCACAAGTAGGTCCACTTGCGGAAATAGGTGATAAGACCGACGACAGCGATACCGCCGAGCGCGATCATGGCAAGCGTCACCATGACTATCGGCTCGTGATAGGGTATCGCCTCCAGGCTTAGTTTACCGAACATCTCTTACTCCTCTGCACCGGCAGCTGGTTGCATACTCGATTCCACACCCTTGGTTGTGGCCAGATCTTTGCTGCCTGCTTCTTCGTGGACCGGCTTGCCGCGGTTCATGCCTTCGTACTTGTCGACGATGGACTGGAACAGCTCTGCTGGCGCCTCGCTGTACAGCGCGACTGGGTTGTATTCGCTAGGCTTGGCCAGAGCTTCGTACTCGGCTTTGCCCAGTTTCAACGGCGACTGCTTGACCTCGGCGACCCATGCATCGAAGTCGGCCTGGGAAGTGGCAGTAGCCTTGAATTTCATGCCGGTGAAACCAGCACCGCTGTAGTTGGCGCTGATACCGTCAAACACACCGTTTTCGTTGGCGATCAGGTGCAGTTTGGTGGTCATGCCGGCCATGGCGTAGATCTGGCCACCCAGGCCCGGGATGAAGAACGAGTTCATCACGGCGTCGGAGGTGACACGGAAGTTCACCGGGGTATTAGCCGGGAAGTTGATCTTGTTGACGGTGGCAATGCCCTGTTCCGGGTAGATGAACAGCCACTTCCAGTCCAGTGCGACCACGTCGATCTGAATCGGCTTCACGTCCGAGTCCAGCGGACGGTAAGGGTCCAGCTTGTGGGTGGAGTGGTAGGTGACGTAACCCAGGGCGATGATGATCAGGATCGGGATGATCCACACCGCGGCCTCGATCTTGGTCGAGTGCGACCAGTCAGGGGTGTAGGTGGCTGCCTTGTTGGAAGCACGGTACTTCCAGGCGAACGCCAGGGTCATGATGATCACAGGAATGACCACCAGCAGCATCAGGCCGGTAGCGATCAGGATCAGGTTCTTTTGCTCAATGCCGACCTGGCCCTTCGGGTCGAGCAGGGTCCAGTTGCACCCACTGAGTAAAAGCATGCCTAAAAAGGGCAATATGCCAAACAGTCTGGGGTAACGCTTTTTACTCATCTCACGACCTCTAGATCAGCTTGCTTCAATGCAATTTGTGTTTTGGTAGCCAACACTTCGTCCTGCCAAGTGAGGCATTTTGCGCCCGTACTCGCTCCTGCCTGGGGTCCGACTGCAGGACCTTGGCTTCAAGCGTGTTAGCGGTGCTTATGGTTTCGTAGGCAACAGGCCTGTACTTCAGACCAAGTCCATTTGGTGCGGGAAAACGCGGAGGGGGGTCCGCCCGGTATCGCCGTTGGGCGAAACTTGACGAAGTCAGCAAAAAGGAGCGCTGGGGCTTCCTTCAATCCTGCGACTCGCAAGCAGTGCCGAACGGAAATTGGGGGCGATTGTAGTGAGGTCGCCAACCCTTGACTATGACTTATTGAGCAACAGTCTTTTACAGAATGCGTAACAATGCTGCTCGATAATTCAACTTCGCGACAGTTTGTCGCACCCCGCTTGCTAGGCCTCAAAGCCGCATTCTGCAAGGCTTTGTGGTTGATCTGGATCAAGCGGTGAGCGACTTTTCCCTCTTCTCATGCGGTGTAAAAGACCACATGCAATTCAGGACTTTTGTCTAAGCCTGGCGTCGGTTGCGGTAGATCCCGAGCGGAACCAGGATGGCGGTCAGCACGAACGCCACGAGCGCCCATTGCGCCAGCGACAAGCCGAGAAGCGGCGGGTACGGCGTGCTGCAGAAGCCGTCGACCTGGAATGCCAGCGGCCAGAGTTTGGCCAGAGGCAGGTCGTCAACGATCGGCTGGAGGGTATCGATGCCACAGCTGACCATGGGGTTGGCGAGTATATACACATGGTTGCCGGCCGCAATGATTCCGCCAATTGCGCTTAGCACCACCAGTGCCTCGAAGAAGGTCAGGCTGCGGCGCCCGGGCATCGCCGCGGCGACAAAGGCGAATACGGCAATGAACAGCAGCGCGTAACGCTGCAGGATGCACAGCGGGCACGGTGCCTCGCCCAACACCACTTGCATATAGAGGGCGCCGCCGATCAGCGAGAGGCAGATCAGGCCCAACAGCACCAGAAAGCGCCGTTCCCGATTCAGGCGCGATGTTTGTTCGTTCATTGCCGGTTCCTTCGATGGATAGTGGCAGCGTGGTCCGCCTGCCTGAGCGCAAGTCTACACGCTGGGCAGGGCCTTTGAGCGTGCCGAGGAAGCAGCGTGATCGCACTGCGCAGGGCTATCCGGTGTGGCTGAGACCGGCTATCACAACGTCGGTTCAACGCTGGGCGGCAAAAAAACGGCAGCCCGGGTGCCGCGCAGGGGCAAGCCCCTCGACACCCGGGAGTGAAGGATACCGTGATTAAAGGAGGATTAAAGATGAAAGCGCAGCGCCCGGTTTCATCTTTCCTTTATATATAAGCAGGAAGGTGTGGTGCGACCCACCGGCTGGGATGAAAGGCCCGGGAATGGCTTGCACTCTCCCTGTAGGAGCGGCCTTGTGCCGCGAAAGGGCCGCAAAGCGGCCCCAGGGTCTCAGCTTCGCAGCTGATATTGCAGGGGCCGCTTTGCGGCCCTTTCGCGGCACAAGGCCGCTCCTACAGGTCAGCGCAGTACCTTCGGTGGATTACTCCAGGGCAGCCGCCGGCCCGAAGAACTCGTAGCGGCTCTGCTGCTCCGGCACACCCAGGCCCTTCAACTGGCGCTTCACTGCCGCCATGAAGGCCTTGGGCCCAAGGAAGTAGGCATCCACATCACGCTCCGGCGGCAGCCACTCGGCCAGCAGGTCCTCGCTCAGCAGGCCGATGGCATCGGCCTCAGCGCCACCCGCAGGCTCGGCATAGCAGTAGAAGCGCTTGAGCTGCGGATGACGCGCCGCCAGGCCATCGACCCAGTCACGGAAAGCATGCACCGCACCGTTACGGGCGCAGTGAATGAAATGCACCTCGCGCCGGGTCTGCAACGCCGCCTGCAACATCGCCAGGGTCGGCGTGATGCCCACGCCCCCGCTGATCAGCACCAGCGGCTTGTCGCTGGCAGCCAGGGTGAAGTCACCCGCAGGCGGGAACAGTTGCAGGGTATCGCCCACCACCAGCTCATCGTGCAGGTAATTGGAAACCTTGCCGCCCGCCTCGCGCTTGACGCTGATGCGGTACTCCTTGCCATCGCACAGCGCCGACAGGGAATAGTTGCGGCGCTGCTCGGCACCGTCGATGTCCAGCTTCAGGCCGATGTACTGGCCTGGCTCGGCCTTGAGCACCGGCTTGCCATCTACCGGGGCAAAGTAGAACGAGACGATCTCGCTGCTTTCCTGCTCGCGACGCACCAGGCGGAATTCGCGGGTACCGCGCCAGCCGCCCTCGGCCTCTTCCTTCTGTTTATAAAGGTTTTCTTCAGCACCAATCAGGATGTCGGCCAGCTGGCCATAGGCCGCGGCCCAGGCATCGATCACCGCGGGGGTGGCGATTTCCTTGCCCAGCACTTCCTCGATGGCGCGCAGCAGGCAGCTGCCGACGATCGGGTAGTGCTCCGGCAGAATCTGCAGGGCAACATGCTTGTTGATGATCTGCCCGACCAGGCCGCCCAACTGCTCCAGCTGGTCGATGTGGCGGGCATACATCAGCACGCCGTTGGCCAGGGCCCGCGGCTGGTCACCACTGGCCTGGTGGGCCTGGTTGAACAGTGGACGGACCTCGGGATACTCGTTGAGCATCATCTTGTAGAAGTGGGTGGTCAGCGCTTCGCCGCCGCTTTCCAGCAGGGGTACAGTGGCCTTGATGATTGCACGTTGTTCGGCATTGAGCATTGCGACAACTCCTGAGCCTGTGGCTTCAAATGACTGCTCTAGCCATTTCAGAAATCGTGCCAACTTTTATCGCCAGCAAAATCAGGGGTTTGACGCAGGTCATGTCAAAACGACCCACCCCGGCGTATAGTCATATCGACCCACTGGAGTCTTTATGACCACAAAGCCATTGCTCACCGCCCTGCTGCCCCTGGTCAGCGACCTGTCCCGCGATTTGCCCGATCAGGAGCGCTACCGGCGCCTACTGCAGGCCATGCGCGGCCTGCTGCCGTGCGATGCCGCCGCGCTGCTGCGCCTGGATGGTGAATGGCTGGTACCGCTGGCTGTGGATGGCCTGAGCCCCGACACCCTCGGCCGGCGCTTCCGGGTCAGCGAGCATCCACGGTTCCAGATCTTGCTCAGCCGCTCGGAACCCACCCGTTTTGCCAGCGACTCCGAACTGCCCGACCCCTACGATGGCCTGGTCAATGCCCCGGACGTCGACCTTGAAGTGCACGACTGCATGGGTTGCCCGTTGATGGTCGATGAACGCCCTTGGGGCCTGGTCACCCTCGATGCCCTCACCCCCGGGCAGTTCCAGAGCCTGGAACTGGATGCCCTGCAGGCCTTCGCCAGCCTGGCCGCCGCCACCGTTACCGTGGCCGAGCGCATCGAGCACCTGGCCCTGCGCGCCGAGGACGAACACCACCGCGCCGAGATCTACCGCCAGGCCAGCGGCCAGGATAAAGAACTGATTGGCCAGAGCCCGGCGCACAAGCGCCTGGTAGAGGAAATCCGCCTGGTCGGTGGCAGCGACCTGACCGTGCTGATCACCGGCGAAACCGGCGTCGGCAAGGAACTGGTGGCCCTTGCCCTGCACCAGGCCAGCAGCCGCGCAGACAAGCCGCTGGTCAGCCTGAACTGCGCCGCCCTGCCCGACACGCTGGTAGAAAGCGAACTGTTCGGCCATGTACGCGGTGCCTTTACCGGTGCGCACGGCGAGCGCCGCGGCAAGTTCGAACTGGCCAACGGCGGCACGCTGTTCCTCGACGAAGTGGGTGAATTGCCACTCACCGTACAGGCCAAGCTGCTGCGTGTGCTGCAAAGCGGCCAGTTGCAACGCCTGGGCTCGGACCGCGAGCACCGCGTGGACGTGCGCCTGATTGCCGCCACCAACCGTGACCTGGCAGCAGAAGTGCGCAACGGCAACTTCCGCGCCGACTTCTATCACCGCCTCAGCGTGTACCCGCTGCACGTGCCGCCTTTGCGCGAACGTGGTCGAGATGTACTGCTGTTGGCTGGCTACTTCCTCGAACAGAACCGTTCGCGCCTGGGCCTGAACAGCCTGCGACTGAGCCACGACGCCCAAGCCGCGCTGGTCGCCTACGACTGGCCAGGCAACGTGCGCGAACTGGAACACCTGATCGGCCGCTCGGCCCTCAAGGCACTGGGCCAACACCCCGATCGGCCACGTATCCTCACACTCGAAGCCATCGACCTGGACCTGCGCGTGTCTTCGGCAACACCGGGGCCCCTACTCTCCCCCACAACCCCGCTCCAGGTGGCAGCATTACCTGAAGGCGGCCTGCGTGAAGCGGTCGACCTCTACCAACGCCAGGTGATCGAAGCCTGCCTGCAACGCCACCAGGACAACTGGGCGGCAGCCGCGCGCGAGCTGGGCCTGGACCGCGCAAACTTGAGCCGATTGGCCCGCCGGCTGGGGCTCCGCTGAGGATCACCTACAAAAGGATTAACCCAGAAAGCCTCTGGTTGCTTCCTGCCCGACTGCTATATCTCCCTAACCACCCAAATCTCGACTGCCTGGTCGAGGCTGCGCGTAACACCCCGGCAAGGGCTCTGTTATGGCGGTTGTGGCCCGAACGTTTCGGGCCGGGGGATCCGGATACCAGCAGGGAGCATCCATGGACAACATCGTCATCGCCGACAAGCAATCCGAAGTCGCCACTCAGAGCGCCTGGGGCAATATCAATCTCAAAGCACCAGGCGTCGTGCAGATGCCGGTATCTCCCGACAAAGTAGCCACCGTTACCCAACGCGGGCAGGACCTGATCATCACCCTGAAGTCGGGTGAGAAAGTCACCGTCGGCAACTTCTTCGCGGTGGACCAGGCCGGGGTCGGCAGCGACATCGTCTTCGTCGGCGAAGACGGCACACTGTGGCACGCCCAGTACGACGCGGCAGCGTTCACCGGCTTTACCTTCGAAGACGTAGCCTCGCTGGACGAACTGGTCGCGGGTATCGGCACCGCCGGTAACGCCATGCCGACCTGGGCGATTGCCGGGCTCAGCCTGCTCGGTGTCGGTGGCGCAGCAGCTGCAGCCGACAGCGGCGGTGGCGGAAGCAGCGGTGGCGGCTCGGACCCCGATACCACTGCCCCGGCCACGCCCATCGACCTGCTGGTGTCGCCGGATGGCCTGCGCCTGACCGGCCGGGGTGAAGCGGGCAGCACGGTGAATATCCGTGATGCCGCCGGCAACCTGATCGGCAGCGGCACCGTGGGTGCCGACGGCAGCTTCAACGTGACGTTGAACCCACCACAGATCAACAGCGAGAACCTTGAAGTCACCTTGACCGATGGTGCCGGTAATGTCTCGGCACCAGGCACCGTCACCGCCCCGGATGCAACCGCACCACTGGCACCGACCGACCTCGCCATCAACGAACAGGGCACCACCCTTACCGGGCGTGCCGAACCTGGCTCGACGGTTTCCGTACGCGGCACTGGCGGCGTAGTGCTGGGCACTGCGGTAGCGGGTGCGGACGGCCAGTTCAGCATCACCCTGCAACCGCCACAAACCGACGGCCAGGCCCTGGAAGTCAGCGCCGCGGACGCAGCCGGCAATACTTCGCCAGCTGCAAGCATCACGGCACCGGACGTCGACAACCCTGACACCACCGCCCCAGACCAGCCAACCGACCTGGCCCTGGCCAACGGTGTAACCCTCACCGGTCGCGGCGAACCCGGCGCCACCGTGCAGGTGCGCGATGCTGCCGGCAACCTCATCGGCAGCGGCCTGGTCAACGCTGACGGTACCTTCAGCCTCGCCCTCTCGCCTGCCCAGGCCAACGGCGAAGCCCTGGACATTCGCCAGGTCGATGCCGCGGGCAATAGCTCGATACCACTGGAATTCACCGCCCCGGACATCACCCCGCCTGATGCCGTCACCGACATTCTGGTCGGCCCGGGAGGCACGGCCCTGAGCGGGCGTGGCGAACCTGGCGCCACCGTAGAAGTGCGCGATGCCGACGGTAACGTGATCGGCTCTGGCGTGGTGAGTGCCAACGGTACCTTCCTGATCGACCTCAATCCAGCCGCGCAACCAGGCGAGCAACTGAGCCTGGTACAGACAGACCCAAGCGGCAACGCCTCGGTGGCCCTGGAGTACGACGTACCGCTGACCACTGCACCAGTCAGCCCGAGTAACCTGGCCATCGACGCCGACGGCACCACCCTCACCGGTTCCGCCCCGGCGGGTACTCGCGTGGAGGTGCATGACGCCAACGGCACCCTGATCGGCAGCGCCATCGCCAATGCCGACGGCACCTTCAGCATCGAACTGAACCCGGCCCAGGCCAACGGCGAACTGCTGGACGTGGTTGCCATCGATGACAGTGGCGTTTCTTCGTTGCCGGCGCAGGTCACCGCACCAGACATCACCGCGCCTGCCGCCCCGACCGAACTGGCTGTCAGCGCGGATGGCACCGTGCTCACTGGCCGTGCCGAACCGGGCAGCACCGTGCGCATCGTTGCTGCCGACGGCAGCGAACTGGGCACGGCCGTGGTCGGTCCGACCGGCGTGTTCAGCATCAACCTCAACCCACCGCAGCTGGACGGCGAAGTCCTCCAAGCCACTGCGACCGATGCCGCTGGCAATACGTCCGTGGCCAGCTCGGTCACTGCACCGGACATCGACGGTGGCGATACCACACCGCCTGAAGTCCCGACTGACCTGGTAATCGGCCTGGCCGGCAGCCAACTGAGCGGCCGCGGCGAAGCCGGCACCACCGTGCAAGTGCGTGACGCCGAAGGCAACATCCTCGCGACCGGTACCGTTGGCGCCGATGGCACCTTCGTCATTGCCCTGACTCCTGCCGTGAACGACGGCAGTACCCTGCAAGTCACCCTGACCGATGCTGCTGGCAATGTGTCGCAGCCGGGCTCGGTCACCTCTACCGACCTGCTGCCGCCTGCTCAACCGACTGACCTGGCCTTGGCCGACGGCGTGACCTTCACCGGTCGCGGCGAACCGGGTGCCACCGTGCAAGTGCGTGATGCCGCCGGCACCCTTATCGGCACTGGCATCGTTGGCGCCGATGGCCTGTTCAGCTTGACCCTGAACCCTGGGCAGGCCAACGGCGAAGCCCTGGATGTGCGCGTGGTGGATGCCGCCGGCAACAGCTCGGCGCCGCTGCAATTCGATGCACCGGACATCACCCCGCCTGGCGCAGTAAGCAATATCGTGGTCGGCGCTGATGGCCTGGCCCTGAGTGGCCGTGGCGAGCCGGGTGCAACGGTCGAAGTGCGCGATGCCAACGGCACCGTGATCGGCACTGGCATAGTCGGTGCCAACGGCACCTTCCTGATCGACATCGACCCGGCGGTGCAGCCGGGCGAACAGCTGACCCTGGTGCAGACCGATCCGAGCGGCAACGCTTCGGTTGCCCTTGAATACGATGTACCGCTGACCACTGCACCAGTCAGCCCGAGCAACCTGGCCGTCGACGCCGACGGCACCACCCTCACCGGTTCTGCCCCGGCGGGTACTCGCGTGGAGGTGCATGACGCCAACGGCACGCTGATCGGCAGCGCCATCGCCAATGCCGACGGCACCTTCAGCATCGAGCTGAACCCAGCCCAAGCCAACGGCGAACTGCTGGATGTGGTCGCCATCGATGACAGCGGCGTTTCTTCGCTGCCGACGCAGGTCACCGCACCGGACATCACCGCGCCCGCCGCTCCGACTGACCTGGCTGTCAGCGCGGATGGTAGCGTCATCACCGGCCGTGCCGAGCCCGGCAGCACCGTGCGCATCGTTGCCGCCGACGGCAGCGAACTGGGCACTGCCGTGGTCGGCCCGACCGGCGTGTTCAGCATCAATCTCAACCCGCCACAAGTCGATGGTGAAGTGCTGCAAGCCACGGCAACAGATGCCGCCGGCAACACATCGCCCACCAGCGCGGTTACCGCGCCGGACATCGACGGTGTCGATACCACGCCACCGGCAGCCCCGACTGACCTGGTAGTCGGCCTGGCCGGTAGCCAGCTGAGCGGGCGCGGCGAGCCTGGCACCACCGTGCAGGTACGCGATGCGGCAGGTACTGTGCTGGCCACCGGCACTGTTGGCGCCGATGGCAGCTTCGCAGTTACCTTGGCCCCTGCCGTTACCGACGGCAGCGCCCTGCAAGTGACCCTGACCGATGCCGCTGGCAACGTCTCGCCACCCGGTTCGGTCACCTCGCCGGACCTGCAGGCCCCTGCCCAGCCCACCGAGCTGGCTTTGGCTGACGGCGTGACCTTTACCGGTCGCGGCGAACCCGGTGCCACCGTGCAGGTACGTGATGCCGCCGGCACCCTTATTGGCACTGGCATCGTTGGCATCGACGGCCTGTTCAACGTTACCCTTGCACCCGCTCAAGCCAACGGCGAAGCCCTGGATGTGCGCCTGGTGGATGCCACCGGCAACACCTCTGCCCCACTGCAGTTCGATGCACCGGACATCACCCCGCCTGAGGCGGTCAGCAACATCGTGGTCGGCAACGGCGGCCTGGCCCTGAGTGGTCGCGGCGAAGCCGGCGCCACTGTCGAAGTGCGCGATGCCAACGGCACCGTGATCGGCACTGGCGTTGTCGGTGACAACGGCACCTTCCTGATCGACCTTAGTCCAGCTGCACAGCCGGGCGAACAGCTGAGCCTGGTGCAGACCGATCCGAGCGGCAACGCCTCCGTTGCCCTTGAATACGATGTACCGCTGACCACTGCACCAGTAAGCCCGAGCAACCTGGCCGTCGATGCCGACGGCACCACCCTCACCGGTTCCGCGCCTGCCGGTACTCGCGTGGAGGTGCATGACGCCAATGGCACACTGATCGGCAGCGCCATCGCCAATGCCGACGGCACCTTTAGCATCGAACTGAACCCAGCCCAGGCCAATGGCGAACTGCTGGATGTGGTCGCCATCGATGACAGTGGCGTGTCCTCGCTACCCGCACAGATCACCGCCCCGGATATCACCGCGCCGGCCGCCCCAACCGAACTGGCCGTCAGCGCTGACGGCACTGTTATCACCGGCCGCTCCGAACCCGGCAGCACTGTGCGTATCGTTGCCGCTGATGGCACCGAACTGGGTACGGCCGTGGTCGGCCCGTCCGGCGTGTTCAGCATCAACCTCACCCCGCCACAAATCGACGGCGAAGTGCTGCAAGCCACGGCAACAGATGCCGCCGGCAACACATCACCCACCAGCGCGGTGACCGCGCCGGACATTGACGGCGTCGACACCACGCCACCGGCAGCCCCGACTGACCTGGTAGTCGGCCTGGCCGGTAGCCAGCTGAGCGGGCGCGGCGAGCCTGGCACCACCGTGCAGGTACGCGATGCGGCAGGTACTGTGCTGGCCACCGGCACTGTTGGCGCCGATGGCAGCTTCGCAGTTACCTTGGCCCCTGCCGTTACCGACGGCAGCGCCCTGCAAGTGACCCTGACCGATGCCGCTGGCAACGTCTCGCCACCCGGTTCGGTCACCTCGCCGGACCTGCAGGCCCCTGCCCAGCCCACCGAGCTGGCTTTGGCTGACGGCGTGACCTTTACCGGTCGCGGCGAACCCGGTGCCACCGTGCAGGTACGTGATGCCGCCGGCACCCTTATTGGCACTGGCATCGTTGGCATCGACGGCCTGTTCAACGTTACCCTTGCACCCGCTCAAGCCAACGGCGAAGCCCTGGATGTGCGCCTGGTGGATGCCACCGGCAACACCTCTGCCCCACTGCAGTTCGATGCACCGGACATCACCCCGCCTGAGGCGGTCAGCAACATCGTGGTCGGCAACGGCGGCCTGGCCCTGAGTGGTCGCGGCGAAGCCGGCGCCACTGTCGAAGTGCGCGATGCCAACGGCACCGTGATCGGCACTGGCGTTGTCGGTGACAACGGCACCTTCCTGATCGACCTTAGTCCAGCTGCACAGCCGGGCGAACAGCTGAGCCTGGTGCAGACCGATCCGAGCGGCAACGCCTCCGTTGCCCTTGAATACGATGTACCGCTGACCACTGCACCAGTAAGCCCGAGCAACCTGGCCGTCGATGCCGACGGCACCACCCTCACCGGTTCCGCCCCTGCGGGTACCCGCGTAGAGGTACACGATGCCAACGGCACCCTGATCGGCAGCGCCATCGCCAATGCCGACGGCACCTTCAGCATCGAGCTGAACCCGGCCCAAGCCAACGGCGAACTGCTGGATGTGGTCGCCATCGATGACAGCGGCGTTTCTTCGCTGCCGACGCAGGTCACCGCGCCGGACATCACCGCGCCCGCCGCTCCGACTGACCTGGCTGTCAGCGCGGATGGTAGCGTCATCACCGGCCGTGCCGAGCCCGGCAGCACCGTGCGCATCGTTGCCGCCGACGGCAGCGAACTGGGCACTGCCGTGGTCGGCCCGACCGGCGTGTTCAGCATCAACCTTGCTCCGCCACAGGTAGACGGTGAAGTACTCCAAGCTACCGCCACCGATGCCGCTGGTAATACCTCCGTGGCCAGTTCGGTAACCGCGCCGGACATCGACGGCGTCGACACCACGCCGCCTGAAGCACCGACTGACCTGGTAATCGGCCTGGCCGGCAGCCAACTGAGCGGCCGTGGCGAAGCCGGCACCACCGTGCAGGTGCGTGACGCAGCAGGCAATATCATCGGTACGGGTGTAGTCGGCGCCGATGGCCTGTTCAGCCTGACCCTGAACCCTGCGCAGGCCAACGGCGAAGCACTGGATGTACGCCTGGTGGACGCGGCCGGCAACAGTTCGATACCACTGGAATTCACCGCCCCGGACATCACCCCGCCCGATGCGGTCAGCAACATCGTGGTTGGCAACGGCGGTCTGGCCCTGAGTGGTCGCGGTGAAGCCGGTGCCACTGTCGAAGTGCGCGATGCCAACGGCACCGTGATCGGCACTGGCGTAGTCGCTGCCAACGGCACCTTCCTGATCGACCTCAGTCCAGCTGCACAGCCGGGCGAACAGCTGAGCCTGGTGCAGACTGACCCAAGCGGCAACGCTTCCGTTGCCCTTGAATACGATGTACCACTGACCACTGCACCGGTCAGCCCGAGCAACCTGGCCGTCGATGCCGACGGCACCACCCTCAGCGGTTCCGCGCCTGCCGGTACTCGCGTGGAGGTGCATGACGCCAATGGCACACTGATCGGCAGCGCCATCGCCAATGCCGATGGCACCTTCAGCCTCGAGCTCAATCCTGCCCAAGCCAACGGCGAACTGCTGGATGTGGTCGCCATCGATGACAGCGGCGTGTCCTCGCTGCCGGCGCAAATCACCGCGCCAGACATCACCGCCCCGGCCAGCCCGACCGAACTGGCCGTCAGCGCTGACGGCACCGTCCTCACTGGCCGTGCCGAACCGGGCAGCACCGTGCGCATCGTTGCCGCCGACGGCAGCGAACTGGGCACTGCCGTGGTCGGCCCGACCGGCGTGTTCAGCATCAACCTCAACCCGCCACAAGTCGATGGTGAAGTGCTGCAAGCCACGGCAACAGATGCCGCCGGCAACACATCACCCACCAGCGCGGTGACCGCGCCGGACATTGACGGCGTCGACACCACGCCACCGGCAGCCCCGACCAATCTGGTAATCGGCCTGGCCGGCAGCCAACTGAGCGGGCGTGGCGAACCCGGTACCACCGTACAGGTACGCGATGCAGCAGGTACTGTGCTGGCCACCGGCACTGTCGCTGCCGATGGCAGCTTCGCAATTACCCTGACCCCTGCCGTTACCGACGGCAGCGCGCTGCAAGTCACCCTGACCGACGCCGCTGGCAACGTCTCGCAACCCGGCTCGGTCACCTCGCCGGACCTGCAGGCCCCTGCCCAGCCCACCGAGCTGGCCCTGGCTGACGGCGTGACCTTCACCGGTCGCGGCGAACCCGGTGCCACCGTGCAAGTCCGTAATGCCGCCGGCACCGTCGTCGGCACCGGCATCGTCGGTGCCGATGGCCTGTTCAGCATTACCCTTGCGCCCGCCCAGACCAATGGCGAAGCCCTGGATGTGCGCCTGGTGGATACCGCCGGCAACAGCTCTGCCCCGCTGCAGTTCGATGCACCGGACATCACCCCGCCGGCTGCGGTCAGCAACATCGTGGTCGGCAACGACGGCCTGGCCCTGAGTGGTCGCGGCGAAGCCGGCGCCACTGTCGAAGTGCGCGATGCCAACGGCACCGTGATCGGCACCGGTGTGGTCGCCGACAACGGCACCTTCCTGATCAACCTCGACCCAGCGGTGCAGCCGGGCGAGCAACTGAGCCTGGTGCAGACCGACCCAAGCGGCAACGCCTCCGAAGCGCTGCCGTTCGAAGTGCCGGTAGCCACCGCCCCGGAAAGCCCCAGCGAGCTGGTGTTCGCCGAAGACGGCAGCAGCATCAGCGGCACGGCACCTGCCGGCACCCGCGTGGAAGTGCATGATGCCAACGGCACGCTGATTGGCAGTGTCGTGGCGGGCCCGGATGGCAGCTTCACCGTGGTCCTCGACCCGGCCCAGGCCAATGGCGAACTGCTGGACTTGGTGGCCATCGACGATGCTGGCGTAGCGTCCCTGCCAACACAGATCACCGCACCGGACATCACCGCACCTGCCGCCCCGAGCGAACTGGCCGTCAACGCTGACGGTACAGTAGTCACCGGCCGTGCCGAACCCGGCAGCACCGTGCGTGTGCTGGCCGCCGATGGCACCACCGTGCTGGGTAGCGTGGTGGTTGGCGCCACCGGCAGCTTCAGCATCACCCTCGACCCGGCACAGGTCGACGGCGAAGTGCTGCAAGTCACCGCCACCGATGCAGCAGGCAACGCCTCGACCGCTGGCTCGGTCACCGCGCCAGACATCGACGGGGGCGATACCACACCACCTGACGCACCCACCAACCTGGTGATCGGCCTCGCCGGCAGCCAGTTGAGCGGGCGTGGCGAAGCCGGCACCACCGTACAGGTACGCGATGCAGCAGGTACTGTGCTGGCCACCGGCACCGTCGGCGCCGATGGCAGCTTCGCAGTTACCCTGACCCCTGCCGTTACCGATGGCAGCGCCTTGCAAGTAATCCTGACCGATGCTGCTGGCAACGTCTCGCCACCCGGCTCGGTCACCTCGCCGGACCTGCAGGCCCCTGCCCAGCCCACTGAGCTGGCCCTGGCCGACGGCGTGACCTTCACCGGTCGCGGCGAACCCGGTACCACCGTGCAAGTACGTGATGCCGCCGGCACCCTTATTGGCACTGGCATCGTTGGCACCGACGGCCTGTTCAACGTTACCCTTACACCCGCTCAAGCCAACGGCGAAGCCCTGGATGTGCGCCTGGTGGATGCCACCGGCAACACCTCTGCCCCACTGCAGTTCGATGCACCGGACATCACCCCGCCTGAGGCGGTCAGCAACATCGTGGTCGGCAACGGCGGCCTGGCCCTGAGTGGTCGCGGCGAAGCCGGCGCCACTGTCGAAGTGCGCGATGCCAACGGCACCGTGATCGGCACCGGTGTGGTCGCCGACAACGGCACCTTCCTGGTCAACCTCGACCCAGCGGTGCAGCCGGGCGAGCAACTGAGCCTGGTGCAGACCGACCCAAGCGGCAACGCCTCCGAAGCGTTGCCGTTCGAAGTGCCGGTAGCCACCGCCCCGGAAAGCCCCAGCGAGCTGGTGTTTGCCGAAGACGGCAGCAGTATCAGCGGTACGGCACCCGCCGGCACCCGCGTGGAAGTGCACGATGCCAACGGCACACTGATTGGCAGTGTCGTGGCAGGCCCGGATGGTAGCTTCACCGTGGTCCTCGACCCGGCCCAGGCCAATGGCGAACTGCTGGATGTGGTGGCCATCGACGATGCTGGCGTAGCGTCCCTGCCAACGCAGGTCTCCGCACCGGACATCACGGCACCTGTCGCCCCGAGCGAACTGGCCGTCAACGCTGACGGTACAGTAGTCACCGGCCGTGCCGAACCCGGCAGCACCGTGCGTGTGCTGGCCGCCGATGGCACCACCGTGCTGGGTAGCGTGGTAGTGGGCGCCACGGGCAGCTTCAGCATCACCCTGGACCCGGCACAGGTCGACGGCGAAGTGCTGCAAGTCACCGCCACCGATGCGACAGGCAACACCTCGACCGCTGGCTCGGTCACCGCGCCAGACATCGACGGGGGCGATACCACACCACCTGACGCACCCACCAACCTGGTGATCGGCCTCGCCGGCAGCCAGTTGAGCGGGCGTGGCGAGGCCGGCACCACCGTACAGGTGCGTGACGCCGCAGGCACTGTCCTGGCAACCGGTACCGTCGGCCCGGATGGCACCTTCGCGGTAACCTTGTCCCCTGCCGTTAATGACGGCAGCACGTTGCAAGTCACCCTCACCGATGCCGCTGGCAACGTCTCGCAACCGGGCTCGGTCGCCTCGCCAGACCTGCAAGCCCCGACACAGCCGAGCGAACTGGCCCTGGCCGATGGCGTCACCTTTACCGGGCGCGGCGAACCTGGCGCCACGGTGCAGGTGCGCAATAGCGCCGGCACCGTGATTGGTACCGGCCTGATCAACGCAGACGGCACCTTCAGCGTCACCCTGTTCCCCGCCCAGGCCAATGGCGAAGCCCTGGATGTGCGCCTGGTGGATACCGCCGGCAACAGCTCTGCACCGCTGCAGTTCGATGCACCGGACATCACCCCGCCTGCTGCTGTCAGCAATGTCGTGGTCGGTACCGGTGGCCTGGTGCTCAGCGGTCGCGGCGAAGCCGGTGCCACCGTGGAAGTGCGTGATGCCCTCGGCACTGTCATCGGCACTGCCACGGTAGGCGCCAACGGCACCTTCGTGGTCAATCTCGACCCGGCGGCCCAACCGGGTGCCGCACTGAGCATGGTACAGACCGACCCGAGCGGCAATGCCTCCGAAGCCTTGCAGTTCGAGGTGCCCCTGACCCCTGCCCCGGCCAGCCCAAGCGACCTGGTAGTGGCCGCGAATGGCACCAGCATCACGGGTGCTGCACCGGCCGGCAGCCGCGTGGAAGTCCACGATGCCAACGGCACGCTGGTAGGCAGTGTGGTGGTGGGCGCCGAAGGTACCTTCACCGTCATCCTCAACCCGGCCCAGGCCAATGGTGAGCTGCTGGAGGTGGTAGCCATCGATGGCACGGGTGCATCGTCCCTGCCGGTGCAGATCAGTGCGCCGGATATCACCGCCCCGGCCGCCCCGAGCGAACTCGCGATCAATGCCAACGGTACCGTCGTCACCGGCCGTGCCGAATCGGGCAGCACCGTGCGTGTGCTGGCAGCCGATGGCACTACCGTGCTGGGTACGGCGGTAGTGGGCGCCACCGGTAGCTTCAGTATCACCCTCAGCCCGGCACAGGTGGACGGTGAGGTGCTGCAAGTCACCGCTACCGACGCCGCCGGCAATGCCTCCAGCGCCGGTAGTGTCACGGCCCCAGACATCGACGGTGTCGATACCACCCCACCCCAGGCCCCGACCAACCTGGTCGTCGGCCTCGCCGGTGGCCAGCTGAGCGGCCGTGGCGAAGCGGGCGCCAGCGTGCAAGTGCGCGATGCCCAGGGCAACATGCTGGCTAACGGTACGGTCAACCCGGATGGCTCCTTCCAGGTCACCCTGGCCCCGCCGGTCGACGATGGCAGTACCCTGCAAGTGGTGCTGACCGATGCCGCCGGCAATGCCTCCACCCCTGGCACGGTGGCCACCCCAGACCTGCAAGCCCCTGCACAACCGACCGGCCTGGACCTGGCCGGCGGCGTCACCTTGACCGGTAGTGGTGAGCCTGGCGCTACCGTGCAGGTACGCGACGCCTCGGGCAACGTGATTGGCACCGGCGTGGTCAACCCCAGCGGCAGCTTCAGCGTTACCCTGTCCCCTGCACAAGCCAATGGCGAGGTCCTCGACATCCGCCTGGTGGACGCCGCTGGTAATGTCTCGACCCCGTTGCAGTTCGATGCGCCGGATACCACGCCCCCTGCCGTAGTCGACAACATCGTGGTCGGTGCAGACGGTTTGACCCTGAGCGGTCGCGGCGAAGCCGGGGCGACCGTCGAAGTGCGCGACGTCAATGGCACCGTGATCGGCACTGGCACGGTGACCGCCAACGGCACCTTCCTGCTCGACCTGGACCCGGCCGCGCTGCCGGGCGAGCGCCTGAGCCTGGTGCAGACCGACGCCAGCGGCAATGCCTCCGAGGCCTTGACCTTCGACGTACCAATGGTGCCCACACCGGCCAGCCCGAGCGACCTGGTCGTCGCTGCGGATGGCACCAGCGTCAGCGGGTCCGCGCCGGTCGGCAGCCGCGTGGAAGTGCATGATGCCAACGGCGCCGTGGTCGGCAGCATCGTGGTTGGCGCCGACGGCACCTTCACCGTGGTGCTCAACCCGGCCCAGGCCAACGGCGAATTGCTGGACGTGGTCGCCATCGACAACAACGGCGCTTCGTCACTGCCGGTACAAGTGACCGCGCCCGACATCACCGCACCCGCCGCACCAAGCGAACTTGCAGTCAATGCCGATGGCAGCGTGGTGAGCGGGCGTGCCGAAGCCGGTAGCACCGTGCGCGTGCTGGCAGCCGACGGCACTACCGTACTGGGCAGCGTCGTAGTGGGTGCCAACGGTACATTCAGCATCGGCCTCACCCCGCCACAAGTGGCGGGCGAGCAGTTGCAGTTGACCGCCACCGATACCGCAGGCAACGCCTCCACTGCCGGCAACGTCACTGCACCGATCATTGATAACGGCGGTGATACCACCCCTCCAGCGCCAGCCACCCAACTGGCCATCAGCGATGATGGCCGCACGGTCTCCGGCCGTGGTGAAGCAGGCACCACCGTGGAAGTGCGCAACGATCAGGGCCAGGTGCTGGCAAGCGGCACCGTGCAACCGGATGGCAGCTTCAATGTGCAACTGCCAACCCCGGTGGTGGATGGCTCGTCACTGCAAGTGACCCTCACCGATACCGCCGGCAACGTCTCTACACCTAGCCCACTGACGGCGCCGGACCAGGTAGCACCGCTGCAACCAGCCGACCTGGTGCTGAGCAATGGCGACAGCTTGGTCGGCACGGCAGAAGGGGGCGCCCGGGTGGAGGTGAAAGATGCCTCGGGCAACCTGATCGGCAGCGCCATTGCCGGGCCGGATGGCAGCTTCAGCCTGACCCTCGACCCGCCACAGGCCAATGGCGAAACCCTGTCCATCACTGTGACCGATGCGGCAGGCAACACTTCGGTGCCGCTGAGCTATGTGACGCCGGACATCACCGCACCGACGATCGTCACCGACGTGGTGGCAGGCGATGGCAGCCTGGCCGTGTCTGGCCGTGGTGAGCCCGGCGCCACGGTGGAAGTGCGTGATACCCAAGGTGCTGTGCTCGGTTCTGGCATCGTGGCGCCAAATGGCACCTTCGTGGTTAACCTGGACGCACCGCTGGCCGCAGGTGAGGAAATTGTGCTGGTGCAGACCGATGCCGCCGGCAATACCTCGGCAGGGGTCAGTGTGACGGTTGCCGATACACCGCTGCCCGAAAGCCCGAGCGGCGTGGTGGTGGCCAGTGACGGCTCCAGCGTGTCCGGTACTGCACCGGCAGGTACGCAGGTGCAAGTGCGTGACGCACAGGGCAATGTGCTGGGCAGCGTTGAGGCCGGCCAGGACGGCAGCTTCACCATCGGCCTGAGCCCGGCCCAGGCCAACGGCGAGACACTGGATGTGGTGGCAGTTGACGGCGCTGGCAACAGCTCGCTGCCTACCCAGATCACCGCCCCCGATATCACCCCGCCCAATGAAGCCAGCGAACTGCAACTGAGTGCCGATGGCGGCCTGCTCACCGGCCGCGGCGAACCGGGCACCACCGTGCAGGTCATCAGTGCCGACGGCACTGTGCTGGGCAACGCCCAGGTTGGTGTCGACGGTGTGATCAGCGTGGTATTGAACCCACCGCAAACTGACGGCCAGGAACTGGACGTAGTGCTGCGCGACCCCGCGGGCAATACCTCGACCGCCACCATCGTGGCACCGGACACCGATGGCCCGCTGCAACCCTCGGGGCTCGCTATCGATACCGCGGGCATTCACCTTACCGGCCAAGGTCAGAGCGGCTCCATCGTCACCGTGCGTGACGCTGACGGCAACGTGCTGGGCACCGCGACCGTGGGCGGCGACGGCCGCTTCGACATCACCCTCGGCGCACCGCAGCGCAATGGCGAAAGCCTGACCGTCGAAGCCACCGACAGCCTGGGCAACAGCGCAGGGCCGGTGAACTTCACGGCGCCAGACTCTACCCCACCGCAAGTGGTCACCAGCCCGGCCATCGATGGCAACGGCACCACGGTCACCGGTAACGGCGAACCGGGCGCCACCGTCACCGTGCGCGGGCCGGACGGCAGCGTGCTGGGCAGCACCGTGGTCGGCACTGGCGGCGCATTCGAAATCACCCTCGACACGCCGCAGACCAACGGCCAGGCACTGACCGTGGAACAACGCGACCCGGCCGGCAACCTGTCAGCGGCGGTCGACTTGTCGGCGCCGGATACCCAGGCACCGGATATACCCACCGGCCTGGTCCTGGCTGGTGACGGCAGCAGCGTGAGCGGTAGCGGCGAGCCAGGTGCGCAGGTGACCGTGACCGGCACCGGCGGCGCCGTACTGGGCACCGCAACGGTCCAGCCGGACGGTACCTTCCAGGTGACAATCGACCCGCCACAGCTCAATGGCCAGACGCTGTCTGTCACTCAGGCCGACAATACTGGCAACGACTCGCTCGCTGGCACCGTCACTGCACCTGACCTCGAGGCACCGCTGCCGGCACAAGGCCTGGACCTTGACCCTACCGGAACAGTGCTCAGCGGGCAGGGTGAGGCTGGCAGCACCGTAGAGGTACGCAATGCTGCGGGCGACCTGCTAGGCACCATTGTGGTGGATACAGACGGCACGTTCGAAGTGACACTTGTCCCCGCCCAGACCAACGGTGAAGTATTGTCGGTGGTGCTGATCGATGGCGGTGGCAATGCCTCACCGTCGGCCACCTTCACCGCTGACGACAGCACAGCACCGACCGCTCCGGCCGACCTCACCATCACCCCAGGCGGCAACGCCATTCAGGGCTCCGGCGAGGCAGGCAGCACCGTTGAAGTACGCAACGCTGGCGGTGACCTGCTTGGCACCGTGGTAGTACCGGCAGGTGGCAACTTCACCGTGCCGCTGGCACCTGCACAGCTGGACGGCCAGCCCCTGCAGGTAACCCTGACCGATGCCGCGGGCAACGTTTCCGACAACACACCGATCAATGCACCGGACATCACCCCACCGGCCCTGCCGACCGGGGTTGAGGTCAGCGAGGATGGCACTACCGTCAGCGGCAACGCGCCGGGTGCAGAAACCGTGACCGTGCGTGACGGCGCTGGCGTAGAAACCACGGTTCCGGTGAATGCCGACGGCAGCTTCAGCGTGACGCTACCGACCACGCAGAACAACGGCGAAACCGTGACTGTGATCGTCACCGACCCGGCTGGCAACAGCTCGGCGCCGATTACCGTCACCGCACCAGACAACACCGATCCGGAACCCGCCACCGGCGTGACCGTGAGCCCGGATGGCAGTACCGTTGGCGGTACCGCCGAGCCGGGTAGCACCGTGGTCATCCGCGACCCGGTCACCGGCGACGACCTCGGCACCACAACTGCGGGCCCGGATGGCACCTTCGTGATACCGGTCAACCCGCCTTTGACCTCGGACGATCAAGTCAGCGTGGTGGTCATCGACCCTGCCGGCAATGAATCCGATGGCGTTACCCTGACCGGCCCGACCGGCACCGAGGTAGCAACGCCAGCAGGCTTGGCCATCAGTGCCGACGGCTTCGTGCTGACGGGTACCGGCACGGTCGGCTCGCTGATTACCGTAACTTCCGGCGGCACCACCTTGGGCACCGCGACAGTGGGCAGCGATGGCTCCTTCCGGGTGTTCTTCGGCAACGCCCAGCTCAACGCGCAAACCTTGCAGGTCAGCGCACGTATCGGCGCCGATGGCCAGCCATCGGTTCCGGCCACCGTAGTCGCCAACGACACCACCGCGCCCAACGCACCTACCGCAGACATCGACCGCACCGGCAGCACGCTGACCGGCCAGGGTGAAGTGGGCGCAACCGTGCGGGTCACCGACGCCCAGGGCACCCTGCTGGGCAGCGCCGTGGTTGGCAACAATGGCTTGTACAGCGTCAACCTCTCTCCGGCTGCGGCAAACGGCCAGAACCTGATCGTCACCCAGGCCGACGCCGCCGGTAACGTATCGTTGGCAGCCAGCGTGCAGGCACCCGACCTGCAAGCACCGCTGGCGGCCAGCAACCTCAGCCTGAACAGCGCGGCTACCGTGCTCAGCGGCCAGGGCGAAGCCGGCGCCACAGTGACCATTCGCGATGCCAGTGGCGCCATCCTGGCCACCGGCACCGTCAACCAGAGCGGCCAGTTCCAGGTCACTCTGCCCAGCGCGCAAACCACCGGCAGCCCGCTGCAGGTGACTCTCAGCGATGCTGCCGGCAACGTCTCCGGGCCGGCCAACCTCGCCACGCCAGACCGCACGCCACCCGCCGCCATCACCAACCCGGCCTTGAGCCAGGACGGCCGGCAGCTCTCCGGCAGCGGTGAGGTGGGCGCCACGGTACAGGTACGCAACGCTGCCGGTGCGGTGCTCGGCACCGCCACGGTGGGCGCCGACGGTCGCTTCACGGTGACCTTCGACACCCCGCAAGCCAACGGCCAGGCTATCGGCGTCACGCAAGTGGATGCCGCCGGCAACACGTCGCCAGCAGTCAATGTGACGACCCCGGACCTGACTCCACCCGCGCCGCTGACCAACGTGGCGTTGAACAACAACGGCCTGACCCTGACCGGCCTGGGCGAAGCCGGCGCCACAGTCACCGTACGCGGCCCGGATGGCACCATCATCGGCACCGGCCTGGTGGCGGCCAATGGCAGCTTTACCCTCACACTCAACAGTGCCCAGCTCAACGCCCAGCACCTGAGCGTTACGCAGACCGACGCGGGCAACAACACCTCCACCGCCGTGGCGGTCACCGCGCCGGACTTCACCCCGCCTGCGGTACCCACCGCACTCGCCCTGTCCGGTACCGGGCTGCAACTGACCGGTAACGCCGAAGCCGGCAGCACCGTGACCGTACGCGATGCTAGCGGCAACGTGCTGGGCACGGCGGTAGCCGGCAGCAACGGCACCTTCCAGGTCGCCCTGAACAGTGCCCAGACCAATGGCCAGACCCTGCAGGTGACCGCCACCGACGCAGCCGGCAACGTGTCGCCGACCGCGCCTTACACCGCAGCCGACACCACGCCGCCAGCCGCCGTGACCAACCTGGCGGTTTCCGCCAGTGGCGCCACCCTGACAGGTAATGGCGAAGCAGGCGCAACCGTGAGCGTGCGGGCACCTGACGGTACCGTGCTGGGCACCGCCACAGTGGCAGCCGACGGCCACTTCAGCGTGCCCCTGTCGCCGGCGGCGATCACGGGTGAAAGCCTGAACGTGGTCCAGGCCGATGCCGCGCAGAACGTCTCCCCTGGGCAAAGCGTCACTGCGCCGGGTGCTCTGGCACCGGCAACACCGGACAACCTGGTACTGGCCGGCGACGGCCTGTCGGTGACCGGCACGGCCGACGCGGGCAGCACAGTCAAGGTGTATGGCCCCAACGGCGTTTTGCTGGGCAGCGGCCCGGTCGCCAACGACGGTACCTTCACTGTCAACCTGGGCAGTGCACAGGCCAATGGTGAAGTGCTGCAGGTCAGCGCAACAGGCACCGATGGCACCGTATCGCTGCCTGCCACCTTGCAGGCACCGGACACCACGGCACCGCAACCACTGACCAACCTGGTGCTGTCCAACGACGGCCTGGTCCTCAGTGGCCGCGGCGAGGCAGGTGCCACCGTTACCGTGCTTGGCGAAGGCGGTATCGAGCTGGGTAGTGCCGTGGTCGATGCCAGCGGCAACTTCAGCGTCAACCTGGGCGCCGCACAGATCAACGGCGAACAGCTCAGCGCCAGCCAGTCCGATGTGGCCGGCAACGAGTCCAACAGCGTCAGCCTGATCGCCCCTGACCGCGTCGCCCCGGAGGCTGCCGGCAACCTGGCCTTCGCCGGGGGTGGCAGCCTGCTCGACGGTACCGGCGAAGCAGGTGCCGCCGTGCGGGTGCTCTCCGCCGATGGTTCGGTGCTGGGCAGTGCAACGGTGCGCGCCGACGGCACCTTCCAGGTCAACCTCGCATCGCCTCAGGCCAACGGCCAGCAAGTGCAAGTGGTACTGACCGACGCGGCTGGCAACCAGTCTGCCGCCAGCGCCATTACTGCACCCGACACCACGCCGCCAACGGCACCTGCCGAACTGGCCGTTTCCGGGGATGGCGTCACCCTCACCGGTCGCGGCGAAGCAGGCGCGCTGGTGACCGTGACCAACCCGGCCGGCGACGAAATCGGCAGCGCCACCGTCGATGCCAGCGGCCATTTCACCATCACCCTGAACCCGGCACTGGGTAACGCCGAGCTGCTCAGCTTCACCCAGGCCGATGCGGCCGGCAACGTGTCGGCAGTGGCAACCCTGCAAACCCCGGACTTCACCCCGCCAGCACCGCTCACCCAGGTGGTGATCAACGCCGACGGCAGTGTGGTCAGCGGCCAAGGCGAAGCCGGCGCGACGGTAATCGTGAGCAACGCCGCCGGTACCGTACTGGGCACAGGTACCGTGCTTGCCGACGGCAGCTTCCGCGTCGACCTGTCACCCGCACAAATAAACAACCAGCTGCTGTCGGTGCTGCAGGCCGACCCACCCGGCAATGTCAGCCTACCGGTCAGCGTACTGGCGCCGGACCTCACGCCACCTGCGGCGGCAACCGAGCTGCGGCTCAATGCGGCAGGCGACGAGCTGGGCGGGCTCGGCGAAGTGGGCGCCACCGTGCGCGTCTTCGTCGGTGCCACGCAGGTCGGTACCGGCACAGTGGGCGCCGACGGCACCTTCATCGTCGAGCTTGATGGTGCGCAGCTCAACGGCCAGGTGCTGCAGGTAACCCTGACCGATGCAGCCGGCAACATCTCGCCAATCAGTTCGGTCACGGCGGTGGACACCACGCCGCCGGCCACGGTGATCGCCACCATCAACGACAGCGGTACCCAGGTGATCGGTACTGCCGAAGCCGGCACGCGTGTCACCGTGATCAACAACAACGGCGACCTGCTGGGCCAGGTGACGGTCGACCCGGATGGCACCTTTGTCCTCAACCTGAACAACCCGCAGATCAACGGCGAAGTCCTCACCGTCATCGCCCAGGACACCACCGGCAACCCGTCGGCGCCCCTGCAGGTGAACGCGCCAGACCTCACGGCGCCAGTGCAACCCGATAACCTGTTGCTCAACCCGGCAGGCACGTCGATGACTGGTACGGCAGAGGCCGGCACCACCATCACGGTGCGTGACCCGAACAACAACGTCGTAGGCACCGTAGAAGTGGGTGCAAACGGCCAGTTCACCGTGCCGATCAACCCGCCGCAGAACAACGGCCAGTTGCTCACAGTGGTGTCCACGGACGATGCGGGCAACGCCTCGGTGATTGTGCCCTATCAGACCAACGACACTTCACCTCCTGGGGTGGTCACCGACATGGCCATCAACAATACGTTCGATGTGCTGACCGGCAAGGGCGAGCCTGATGCCACCGTCACCATCAGCCGCGGCGGATCGGTGATCGGCACTGGCACGGTAGATGCCGCGGGTAACTTCCAGATAACGCTGGTGCCGGCGGCGGGCTCGCTGGCAACCTTGGCAGTGACGCAATCCGACGGCATCAATACCTCTGCGGTCGCGACGTACATCACACCACTGATCGCACCGCCAGTGCCCCCCACCAACGTGACTCTGGGCAGCGACGGCCTGACCTTGGCCGGTAATGCGCCGAGTGGCGTGGGCATTCGCGTCTACGATGCCGCAGGCAACCTGATCGGCACAGGCGGCGCTACCCTGAACGGCACCTTTACCCTGACGCTGAACACAGCCCAGCTCAACGGCGAGCATATTTCGGTGACTGCTGTGGCACTGGTGGGCGGCGAATCGCAGCCGACCTTCCTGCAAGCCGCCGACGTCACGCCACCGGCCAACCCGCTGGTGACCAGCCTGTCACTCAACGGCCTGGTGCTGACCGGCACCGGTGAAGCCGGTGCCACGGTAACCGTGCGCGACGCCAGCAACAACGTGCTCGGCACGGCGGTGGTAAATGGCGGTGGTGTGTTCACCGTCAACCTGAACGCCGCGCAGCTCAATGGCCAGGTGCTGGGCGTGAGCCAAGCCGATGCTGCGGGCAATGTGTCCGGCAGTACCAGCTACACCGCCACAGACGTGCAACCACCTGCAACACCGACCAACGTCACCATCAACGGCGCGGGCACGGTGCTCACCGGTAACGGTGAAGCGGGCGCCACCGTTACGGTCCAAGGCCCGAACGGCCAGGTCGGTACCGGAGTGGTGCAAGCCGACGGCACCTTCACCATCAACCTGACCGCACCACAGAACGACGGGCAACTGCTGGTGGTGCGCCAGGCCGATGCTGCCGGTAACCTGTCCGGTAGCACCAGCCTGACCGCGCCAGACACCACCCCGCCAGCCGCACCGCTGGCCACCATCAACGCCAACGGCACCTCGGTCAGCGGTTCTGGCCAGATCGGCAGCACGGTCACCGTCCGCAACAGCGCCGGCACCGTGCTTGGGACCGCGACGGTGGGCAGCAACGGCCTGTTCGTGGTCAGCCTGACTGCGGCGCAGATCGACAACCAGGCGCTCAGCGTCACCCTCACCGACAGCGCCGGCAACGTCTCCACTGGCACTGGGCTGACCGCACCAGACCTGACCCCGCCTGCGGCTGCTGGCAACCTGCTGATCAGTGCCGACGGCGGTACCCTGACCGGTACTGGCGAAGTGGGCGCCACCGTGACCGTACGCAGCGCCAGCGGTACCGTGCTGCAAACCACGACGGTGCAGCCGAACGGCACCTTCACCGTGACCCTGAGCCCGCCTCAGGACAACGGCCAGATCCTCTCGGTGACCCTCAGTGACCCGCGCGGCAACGTGTCGGGCAACGTCAACGTCACCGCACCGGATGTGGATGCCAACGCGCCGCTCATCGCGAGCGACAACCTGGCCACGGCCACGGTCAACCTGGCAGCGGTCAGTGCCACCAAGACCTACACCGACAGCTTCACCACGCTGCTGTCGGGCTTCTCCAAGACCTACACCTGGACGGTGGCGCCAGGCACCACGGCCGACCCGACCCTTACACTGACCACCAACAGCGTGCTGGCGCTGCTCAACAACACCAGCTTCACCCTGCAGGTAAAAGACGCCAGCGGCGCCTGGGTGACCATCGCCACCGGCAACACGCAGGGCCTGCTCGATCTGATCGTGCTGCCGATCGGCTTGCAGGTGGACATCGGCGTGCTGCAAGCCGGTGACTACCGGCTGACCGTGGGCAGTGGCGGCATCGGCCTGGTGACCAACGTGAGCACCACGCTGGACATCACCTCCACCAGCCTGACCCAGTTCACCGGCACCGGCACGGCCACCTCGGGCAACGTCATCACCGACGTGGGCACCGATGGCGCGGTGGATGCCCGTGGCCCGGACAGCGCCGCCGTGCTGCAAGTGCTGAAAAACGGCAGCTATGTCTCGGCCGGTACCTCGACCACGGTCCAGGGCCAGTACGGCACCCTGGTGATCAGTGCCGATGGCAGTTACACCTACACGCCTAACGGCAGCCCGAACAGTGTCGGCAAGGTGGACGTGTTCAGCTACCAGCTGGTGCACCCGAACGGCCTGTCCGATACCGCCAACCTGTACGTGCGCATCGACAGCCCGCAAGCCACGGAGGTCTGGAGCAACACCAACTACGCTGCACCGGCCACGGTGGTCGACGCAGTCAACGATGTCGGTACCAGCCACGTCACCCTGGCCAACCGCGTGGACACCAGCAGCAGTACGCTGGGCTCGCTGAGCCTGCCGGTGATCGGCACCCGCCAGGCCACCTACACCACCACGGTTGCCGCCGATACCACGGCCAACCTGCAGGTGGTGGTCAACTCCACCAACCTGTTGAGCCTGCTCAACGGCACCACCATCGAGCTGCTCAAGCTCAACCCGGCCACCGGCCAGTATGTGCTGGTGCAGTCGGTACCGGGGGGTTCGCTGATCAGCCTGCTGGGTGGCGGCGCGGGGTATACCTTCCAGAACCAGGGGGCTGGCACCTACCACGTGCGTGTCACCGCCGGCGGCATCGGCCTGCTCAGTTCCATCACCACCAGCCTCAACGCCACCACCACGCACCTGACCGAGTTCGTGGTCAGCGGCGCGACGGCAGCCACCGGCAACCTGCTGAGTGACGACAACGTCGGTTCGGCACTGACCGTGCTGAGCGTGCTGACAGCGGCCAACACCTACACCATCCCGGGCTACAACGGGGTGAGCGTGGCCGGCACCTACGGCACGTTGCTGGTGCATGCCGACGGCAGCTACACCTACACCCTCAACCCGGGGCTTACCTCGGCGGTGGTCGGCCAGCACGACACCTTCACCTACGAGCTGACCCACCCGAACGGCACCACCGACACCGCCACGCTGACCGTCAACCTGGACAATGCTGCCGGCCTCACCACGACCACATCGCTGCTGACCGACACCGGCGACGAGGCAGTGGCGCTGGCCAGCCTGGCAGCCGCCACCGATGTGATCGCCGGCACCGACGGCAACGACCACCTCGATGGCAGCCAGGGTGGCCACATCACCCTGCAGGGTGGTGCGGGTGACGACACGCTGGTGGTGGTCGACCAGAACTTCGCCAGCGTCGAGGGCGGCACAGGTACCGACACCCTGCTGTGGGGCGGCGGCGATGCCAGCATCGACCTGGGCAACCTGGCCGGGCGCGTGCACGACATCGAAGTCATCGACCTCAACGACACCAGTTCGGTGGCGCTTACCCTCAACCTGGCAGACGTGGTGGCAATCACCGAAACCGGCACCGACACACTCATCATCAAAGGGGACGACAAAGACACGGTTCACATGACGGACAACTGGAACCTGGTCGGGAACCAAACTGCCGACGGCATCGACTATAACCAATACACGGCCCAGGAGGATCCAAGCCATCACCTGTGGGTACAGAACGGTATCCATGTGGTGTGAGGCCGCTGCAATCCCGCCGGGCAAATGCCCGGCGGCATGGACGACCAGCAGTAAGGGAACTATGTGAAGCGAAGCAGTCCGCTGTCACCGCTGTTGCTGGGAGCCTTCGGGCTCCTGGCCCTGAACTTCCACCCGGTTGCCCAGGCAGCCGATGATATAGACCCTCAACTGCGCCAGGTCGGGCCATCGCTGTTACGCGATGCGCCCGATGCAGTGCCTGCCCGCCCCCCCACCGGCATGGCCCCGGTCGCCAGTGGCGAGCGGCTGCAGCTGACCGATGCGGTGCTGCAGGCAGCGCAATGGCACCCCAGCATCGCCGAGGCCATCGGCAACCTGTACAAGCAGGGCGAAGGCATCAACGTCGCCCGCGCGGGGTATTACCCGCAGATTTCCGGCGGTATCCGCACCGGTTATGACACCGGTTATGGCGGCGACCGCAACAGCCAGGCCCTGAACCTGTCGCTCAAGCAGATGCTCTACGACTTCGGCAAGGTCGACAGCGCCGTCAGCGCGGCCGAGGCGGCCGCCGCGCGCGCCCAGGCCAATATCCTGCTGGTGGTCGACGACCTGGCCCGCGACACCGCTTATGCCTGGATCGAAACCCGCCGCTACGAGCAACTGATGACCATTGCCCGCGACCAGATTCGCGGGGTCGGTGACATTGCCGGCATGGCCCGCCAGCGCAGCGACATGGGCGCCAGCACCCGCTCCGACGTGGTGCAGGCCGAGTCCCGGGTGGAAAGCGCCCGCGCCACGCTTGAGGAATACCAGTCGCAGTACGAGCGCTGGCGTTCGACCCTGGCGGCACTGATGGGGCGCATCACCCCACCGGCGCTGGCCGAGGATTCGCCAGCAGCGCTGAACCAAGCCTGCAAGCGGCCCTCGCAAGGCGATGACCGCCTGCCTGCTGTGCTCATGGCCCTGGCCCAGCGCGCCCAGGGCCAGGCCGAGCTGGCCCAGGCCAAGGCCGAGGCGTACCCGACCCTGTCGTTGCAACCGCAGGTCAACCACTACCTGGACAACGACTACAACCGCGACAACTCACGCATGGACCGCACCCAGGCAGGCATCTACCTGAACGTCGAGGTGCCTATCTATCAAGGGGGTGCCATCAGCGCCCGCAGCCGCGCAGCCGGCCACGCCCTGACCGCCGCCGACTCCGCCGAAGACGCGGCCCGCCTGCAAGCCCGTCGTGGCCTGGCCGAGGCCATGGCACAAACCTCCGGGCTAGGCCGCCGGCTGACTTCGCTGGAAGCGCGCCAGGTCAGCATCCAGGAAGCGCGCATGCTCTACGGCCGCCAGTACCTGGACCTGGGCACGCGGCCCCTGCTCGACCTGCTCAACGCCGAGCAGGAGATCTACCAGTCACGCTTCGAACTCGCAGGCACCCGCTCCGACCTGCTGCGCCTGGATGTCGACTGCCTGTACAACACCGGCGCCCTGCGCACGGCCTTTGGCCTTGAGGGGCGCAACCTGCAAGGGGTGGAGATCCAGCCATGACCGATTCGATCAATGTGACCCTGCCTGAACAGCCCACGGCCCCCGCGGCCGAAGCGCCTCATCGACCGGACCTTGGGCCGTGGCTGGAAGTGATGCTGCAGGTGGCGCACCACTACCGCCTGGACGTGTCGCCCCAGCGTATTCGCCTGGCCGCCGTCGAGGATGCCCGCCCGCTGGATGAAATCCTTCGCCACATGGCGCGCCAGGCCGGCCTGGCCCTGCGCTTCGTGCGCTTCGACGCCAAGGGCTTGAGACAGTGGCGTACACCGCTGGTACTGGAACTGGATGATGGCCAGCTGGCGGTGGTGGAGTCGGTCACCGAAGAGGACGACCTGGCGGTGGTGTTTGCCGGTGACCAGGGCCTGACCTCTCGCCTGCCCCGCGACAGCCTCAAGGGCCGCATCAACCGCGTTGCGCTGCTGCGCCCGGCACGGCCGCTGCGCGATGTGCGCACCGATGACTACACCGCACCCTACGACCGCCACTGGTTTGCCCGCATCGTGCTGCGCGACCTGCGCCCCTATGGGCAGGTGATGGTCGCCTCGCTGGTAGCCAACGTATTGGCCCTCGCGGGGGTTCTGTTCTCGATGCAGGTGTACGACCGGGTGATCCCGGCCGAGTCGCTGCCAACCCTGTACGTGCTGTTCGGGGGTGTAGTGCTGGCGCTGGTGTTCGACTTCAGCATGCGCCTGCTGCGGCTGAAGGTGACCGACCTGCTCGGCAAACGCGCCGACCTGCGGGTGAGCGACCTGGTCTATGGGCATGCCTTGCGCCTGCGCAACTCGGTGCGGCCGAAGTCCACCGGTTCGTTCATCTCGCAACTGCGCGAGCTGGAATCGATCCGCGACCTGATAACTTCCAGCACCGCCACGGCGCTGGCCGACCTGCCGTTCTTCCTGTTGTTCCTGTTCGTGTTCTGGCTGATCGGCGGCGTGCTGGTGTTCATCCCGCTAGCCGCGCTGCTGGCCATGGTGGTGCCTGGGGTACTGGCCCAACGGCGCCTGGCGCGGCTGGCCAATGCCTCCATGCGCGAGTCGGCGCTGCGCAACGCGATGCTGGTAGAAAGCATCCAGGGCCTGGACGAGATCAAGGCACTGCAGGCCGAAGCACGCTTCGAGCGGCAGTGGAACCAGTACAACGCCGCCTGCGCCCACACCAACCTGCGCCTGCGCACCCTCACCAACGGCCTGGTGACCTGGACCCAGAACGTGCAGGGCGCGGTGTTTGCCGTGGTCATCGTGGTCGGCGCGCCGATGGTCATCGCCGGCGACCTTACTACCGGTAGCCTGGTGGCGGCGTCGATGCTGTCGTCGCGGATGATGGCGCCACTGGCGCAACTGACCCATGTACTGACCCGCTGGCAGCAGGCCAAGGTGGCCCTGCAAGGGCTGGACAAGCTGATGCAGTCACCGGTCGACCACCCCGAAGGCGAAGCCCGCGTGCACCTGCCGGCGATTCGTGGCGAGTACCGCCTGCGCCAGGCCAACTTCCGCTACAGCGAGGAGTCCCCGCCAGTGCTGAACATCGGCCAGCTGGATATCCAGCCGGGCGAGCGCATTGCCGTTCTCGGGCGCAACGGCGCCGGCAAGTCGACCCTGCTGCAAGCCCTGGGAGGGGCCATGGACCTGGTGCAAGGCGAGGTCAGCCTGGACGGCATCGCCATGGGCCACCTCGACCCTGCCGACCTGCGCCGTGACGTGGGCCTGCTGCCACAGTACGCGCGTTTGTTCCACGGAACCCTGCGGGAAAACCTCACCCTCGGCGCCGGCCAGGCCAGTGACCAGGAGCTGGTGGCCGCGCTGGCTGCCACGGGCGCGCTGGACTTCGTCCGCCGCCTGCCCAAGGGCATGGACCACCTGATCCTGGAAGGCGGCCTGGGCTTGTCCGGCGGCCAGCGCCAGGCCTTGGTGCTGTCGCGCCTGCTGGTACGACAGCCGCAAGTACTGCTGCTGGACGAGCCAACCGCATCGCTGGACGACATGACCGAACGCAAGCTGCTGGATAACCTCGAACGCTTCTGCCAGGGCCGCACCCTGGTGATCGCCACCCACCGCCTGAGCGTGCTGCAACGGGTCGACCGCATCCTGGTGCTGGACGGCGGGCGCATCGTCATCGATGACACCCGCGATGCCGCGCTGGCCAAACTGCAAGGAGCCCAGGCATGAGCAACCATGAACTCCCGGCCTCCTACCTGGATGGGCAGGACGACCAGGCGGTGTTCCGCGCCGGCCGCATCATCACCATCTGTGCCTTGATGCTGGCCGCATTCCTGGCCTGGGCCGCCTGGTTCGAGGTGACCGAAGTGTCCACCGGCACCGGCAAGGTGATCCCCAGTTCGCGGGAGCAGGTGATCCAGTCGTTCGAGGGCGGCATCGTCGCGCAGATGAGCGTGGCCGAAGGCGACCTGGTCGAGCGCGGCCAGGTGCTGGCCCAGCTCGACCCAACCAAGACCGCCTCCAGTGTCGGCGAGAGCGAAGCCAAGTACCGCGCTGCCAAGGCCAGCCAGGCCCGCCTGCAGGCAGAGGTGACGGGCAAGCCGCTGACCTTCCCCGAAAGCCTGCGCGACTCGCCCGACCTGATCGACGCAGAAACCGCGCTGTACCAGACCCGCCGCCGCGGGCTGGAGCAGACCCTGGCGGGCATCCAGGACTCGCTGCAACTGGTGCGTAGCGAGCTGAAGATTACCGAGAACCTTGCAAAGATGGGCGCCTCAAGCCGGGTCGAAGTGATTCGCCTGAACCGCCAGCGTTCGGAACTGGAGCTCAAGGCCAACGAAGCCCGCTCCGACTACCTGGTACGTGCCCGGGAAGAGCTGGCCAAAGCCAGCGCCGAGGCCGACAGCCTGTCGGAAGTGGTCCGCGGGCGCAGTGACTCGCTTACCCGCCTGACCTTGCGCTCACCGGTGCGTGGCATCGTCAAGGACATCGAGGTCAACACCCTGGGCGGCGTGGTGCAGCCCGGTGGCCAGGTGATGAAGATCGTGCCGATGGACGAACGCCTGCTGATCGAAACCCGCATCGCGCCGCGCGATATCGCCTTCATTCACCCGGACCAGGCGGCCAAGGTCAAGATCAGTGCCTATGACTATTCGGTGTATGGCGGGCTGGAAGGCAAGGTGGTAGGTATTTCGCCGGACACCCTGCAGGATGAGGTGAAACCGGAAATCTACTACTACCGGGTGTTCATCCGCACCGAGCAGGACAGCTTGCAGAACAAGACCGGCAAGCACTTTGCGATCGTGCCGGGGATGATTGCCACGGTGGATATCCGCACCGGTGAGAAGACCATCCTCGATTACCTGATCAAGCCGCTGAACCGGGCCAAGGAGGCCCTGCGCGAGCGGTAGTGGCTGTAGGAGCAAGCCTGAGCGATTGGCCATTGGCGGCAAAATTGCCACGGTGGATATTCGCACCGGTGACAAGACCATCCTAGCCGCTGAGCCGGGCCAAGGAGGCACTGCGCGAACGGTAGTGGCTGTAGGAGCAGCCTTGTGCTGCGAAGAGGCCATCGCTGCCCAAGATGATCTTTTGCCTTGCCGGCCTCTTCGCAGCACAAGGCTGCTCCTACAGGTAAATGAGCAAGCCTGAGCGATTGGCCATTGGCGGCAAAATTGCCACGGTGGATATTCGCACCGGTGACAAGACCATTCTAGCCGCTGAGCCGGGCCAAGGAGGCCCTGCGCGAACGGTAGTGGCTGTAGGAGCAGCCTTGTGCTGCGAAGAGGCCATCGCTGCCCAAGATGGTCTTTTGCCTTGCCGGCCTCTTCGCAGCACAAGGCTGCTCCTACAGGGAAATGAGCGAGCATGAGCGATTGGGCCATTGCCGGCAAAGCAAGGCTAAAGCCCGACCAAAACAGGCCGATAACCGGTTATCCCCTGTTCCCCACCGAAGGTCACCATGGCCACGCAAAATGCCCGCGCGGACTCGTTGTCCCTGCTGCTGTTCACCCTGCGCAGCGGCAAGTTGATGGCAATCAACCTGCTCAAGGTCAGCGAGATCATCCCCTGCCCGCCGCTGACCAAACTGCCGGAATCGCACCCCAACGTGAAAGGTGTGGCGACCCTGCGTGGCCATTCGCTGTCGGTTATCGACCTGTCGCGCGCCATTGGCGAACGGCCCCTGGAAGACCCGCAAGGCGGCTGCCTGATCGTCACTGAAATCAGCCGCTCGCGCCAAGGCCTGCATGTGCAGGCGGTCAGCCGCATCGTGCATTGCCTGAGCACCGACATCAAACCGCCGCCCTTTGCTTCGGGCAACCGCTCATACATCACCGGCGTGACGCGGGTCGACAACACCCTGGTGCAGGTGCTGGACATCGAAAAAGTCATCCACTCCATCGCCCCACCGCAGGCAGAACCAGCTCACGGCACCTTGAGCGAAGAAGACGCCAGCCTGCTGGCCGCCGCCAACATCCTGGTGGTGGATGACAGCCAGGTGGCCCTGCAGCAGTCGGTACATACCCTGCGCAACCTGGGCATCGAATGCCACACCGCGCGCAGCGCCAAGGACGCCATCAACGTGTTGCTGGAGCTGCAAGGCACCGCGCAGGAGATCAACATCATCGTCTCCGACATCGAAATGAGCGAAATGGACGGCTATGCCTTCACCCGCACCCTGCGCGAAACCCCTGACTTCCAGCACCTGTACGTGCTGCTGCACACCTCGCTGGACAGCGCAATGAGCAGCGAGAAGGCAACCCAGGCCGGGGCCAACGCCATCCTCACCAAGTTCTCCTCGCCAGAGCTGACCGATTGTCTGGTGGTGGCCGCGCGTACCGTGGTGTTTGCCGAGCACTGATATATTAAGCGACAAACTCCCCGGCTTGCCGCCGGGGGTGAGTCGGGCATAATTCGCGCCCCTCGCAAGCAAATTGCCGGAATCGCGTATGAAGTTTTTCAGCTCTATCCTGATCACCTGCGCCCTCTTCAGCGGTATCGCCCAGGCCTCCAGCAGCCAGGCCTGGAACGAGCAGCGCCAACAGATGCTCAAGGCCTGCCTGGCCGCCAGCCAGTTCAAGGATGCCCACGCCCGCGGCAAGCCCGCCGAGTTCGATGACCAGGTTGGCATGAGCGCCCTGCTCGTCGAAGGCGTCTATCCGCAGAAGCACATGCAGCAACGCACCGGCACCGAGCTGTGCCTGTACGACCGCCAGCACCAGCGTGCCTTCATCAGCGAGTGGAGCCCGGAAGCCAAGTGACCGACAGCTTGCGATTCGGTTGTACCGGCTGCGGCAAGTGCTGCACCGGTCACCACGTGCCCCTGACGCTGGCCGAGGCCCGCCGGTGGGCAGATGATGCCGGTCAGGTGATAGTGCTGATCGAGGCCTTCGTGACTGATGGCCCCGGTATGCCGCCTGAGCAGCGCGAACATGTGCTGCGCCGCTCGTATCCCGTGGCTTGCGGCAACGGCGAGGCACGCGTGTCGGTGACCTTCGCCGCGTTCAACCCCGGCCGATGCCGCAACCTCGGCGACAACGACCTGTGCACCATCTACGACCAGCGACCGTTGGTCTGTCGCATCTACCCGGTGGAAATCAACCCGCACATTCCGCTGCGCCCGGCCAGCAAGGACTGCCCGCCGGAGGCCTGGCAGCAAGGCCCGGAACTGATTCACGGCACGCGACTGGTCGATGCGGAACTGGAAGCGCTGGTGCAAGCGTCACGGCAGGCCGACCGCGATGACATTGCCGCCAAGGTGGCGGTGTGCCAGGCGCTGGGCATGACCACCAGTGCGCTCAAGGGCAATGGCTTTACCGCCTACCTGCCGGACATGGGCGCGTTTGCCACGGCGCTGACGCGCGAGCAGTGGGATGACGATGGGCAGTGGACCTTGCATGTGCAGGATGAAACGCTGGTCGCCAGCTTGCAGGGGCTTGGTTTGCGCACTACCAGTGAAACCCCGGTGTACTACGCCTTCATCGGCTTCTAGCCTGAGCGACTGCAGAAACTCATGCACGGTAACTGTGGGAGCGGGCGTGCCCGCGAACACCGGCGCAGCCGGTGCCATCCACCGCGTTGTATTCTTCGCGGGCGTGCCCGCTCCCACACTGGTCCCCGGTCGCATACCACCAGGTGAAACTGACAGCGCTGTCAGCCAGCCGTCACGCTGCCGACCCGGTTCGGGGGCTATAAGATTGAGTACAGACAACCGTTTCCCTCCCTTCTGGCCAAGGTGCCCGCACCGATGCGACGTCCGTCCCGCTCTGCCTTCCTCGCCGCCCTAGCGCTCCTGGCCCTGGTGGGAGCAGGCATCTGGTTCAGCCAGCGCCAACCCGCACCGGCTAATCGTGCGCAAACCGCCGTGCCGGTACGCGTGGTCAGCGTCGCCCAGCAGGACGTGCCGCGCTATGCCAGCGCCATCGGCTCGGTGCTGTCGCTGCACAGCGTCGAGGTCCGGCCACAAGTGGAGGGCATACTCACTGAAGTGCTGGTCAAGGAAGGCCAATGGGTCAAGCAAGGCGACCTGCTCGCCACCCTGGACGACCGCAGCATCCGCGCCAGCCTCGACCAGGCCCGTGCACAACTCGGCCAGAGCCAGGCACAGATCCAGGTGGCCGGCGTCGACCTCAAGCGCTACCGCCTGCTCAGCAGCGATGACGGCGTGTCCAAGCAAACCCTCGACCAGCAACAGGCGTTGGTCAACCAGCTGCAAGCCACGGTCAAGGGCAACCAGGCGGCCATCGCCAATGCCGAGGTGCAACTCTCCTACACCCAGATACGTTCACCGGTAACCGGGCGCGTCGGCATCCGCAACATCGACCCCGGCAACCTGGTCCGCACCAGCGACACCCAAGGGCTGTTCAGCGTGACCCAGATCGACCCGATCGCCGTGGAGTTCTCGCTGCCGCAACAGATGCTGCCGACCCTGCAAGGCCTGCTCAAGGCGCAAGCCCCTGCGCTGGTCGAGGCCTACATGGATGCCGATGGCGAGCGCAACCTGCTGGGCGCAGGCCACCTTGCGCTGATCGACAACCAGATTTCGGCCAACACCGGCACGGTGCGGGTCAAGGCCGAGTTCGACAACAAGGACGGCCTGCTGTGGCCGGGGCAACTGGTCACCGTACGATTGCGCACGGCAATGGACGAAGACGCCCTGGTGGTACCGCCCCCCGTGGTGCAACGCAGCATCGATGGCCACTTCGTCTACCGCGTCGACGGCGACAAGGTCACCAGCGTGCCGGTCAAGGTGCTGTACCAGGACAGCACACTGAACATCGTCGCCGGGGTCAAGGCCGGTGACCAGCTGGTGCTCGATGGCCAGTCGCGCCTCAAACCCGGCTCCAGGGTCGAGATCACCCCTGATGCCCCGGCGCCTGCCGAGATGGCCGACCGCAGGAGCCAGCCATGAACACCCGCAATGGCGTCTCGGCCTGGTGCATCGACCACCCCATCGCCACCCTGCTGCTGACCTTCGCCCTGGTGCTGCTGGGCGCCATCGCCTTCCCGCGGCTGCCCGTGGCGCCGCTGCCCGAGGCCGACTTCCCGACCATCCAGGTCACCGCCCAGCTGCCCGGTGCCAGCCCGGAAACCATGGCCTCGTCAGTGGCCACGCCGCTGGAGGTGCAGTTCAGCGCCATCCCCGGCATGACCCAGATGACCAGCAGCAGCGCGCTGGGCTCGACTACGCTGATTCTGCAGTTCACCCTCGACAAGAACATCGACACCGCCGCCCAGGAAGTGCAGGCCGCGATCAACACCGCCACCGCCCGCCTGCCCCAGGACCTGCCCAGCCCGCCTACCTGGCGCAAGGTCAACCCGGCCGACAGCCCGGTGGTAATCCTCACCGTCAGCTCTGCACAGATGCCCGGCAACGAGCTCAGCGACTACGCCGAAACCCTCCTGGCCCGCCAGCTCAGCCAGATCGACGGGGTCGGCCTGATCAACATCACCGGCCAACTGCGCCCGGCCATCCGGGTGCAGGCACAACCCGAGAAACTCGCGGCCATCGGCCTGACCCTGGCCGACGTGCGCCAGGCCATCCAGCAGACCAGCCTGAACCTGGCCAAAGGCGCGCTGTACGGCGAGCACAGCGTGTCGACCATTGCCGCCAACGACCAGCTGTTTCACCCCGAAGACTATGCCCAGCTGATCGTCAGCTACCGCAACGGCGCCCCGGTGCACCTGAAGGACGTGGCCAAGGTGATCAACGGTGCCGAGAACGCGTATGTAAGGGCCTGGTCGGGCAATCAGCCGGGGCTTAACCTGGTGATCTTCCGCCAGCCCGGCGCCAATATCGTCGACACCGTGGACCGGGTGCTCGACGCCTTGCCGCGCTTGCAGGAAATGCTGCCGGCCTCGGTTGAAGTGTCGGTGCTGCAGGACCGCACCCAGACCATCCGCAGCTCGCTGCACGAGGTCGAGCTGACCCTGATGATCGCGGTGGCGCTGGTGATCGGGGTAATGGCGCTGTTCCTGCGTCAGTGGTCGGCCACCTTCATTGTCTCCAGCGTGCTCGGCGTCTCGCTGATCGCCACGTGCGCACTGATGTACGTGTTCGGTTTCAGCCTCAACAACCTGACGCTGGTGGCCATCGTCATTGCCGTCGGCTTCGTGGTCGATGACGCGATCGTCGTGGTGGAAAACATCCATCGCCACCTGGAAGCCGGCGACGATAGCCGCACCGCGGCGCTCAAAGGCGCCGGCGAGATCGGTTTCACCGTGGTGTCGATCAGTTTCTCGCTGATCGCCGCGTTCATTCCGCTGCTGTTCATGGGCGGTGTGGTGGGCCGGCTGTTCAAGGAATTCGCCCTGACTGCCACGGCGACCATCCTGATTTCGGTGGTGGTATCGCTGACCTTGGCCCCCACCCTTTCGGCGCTGTTCATGCGCCGACCACCCGGGGACCACCAGGGCGGTTTCGGCCAGCGCCTGCTGGGTTGGTACGAAAAAGGCCTGGATCGCGCGTTGGCCCACCGGCGGACCACACTCGGGGTATTCGGCATTACCCTGGCGCTGGCCGTGGCCGGCTACGTGGGCATCCCCAAAGGCTTCTTCCCGCTGCAGGACACCGGCTTCATTCTTGGCACCACCGAGGCAGCGGCGGATGTGTCCTACCCGTCGATGATCCAGAAGCACCTGGCGCTGGCGAAGATCATCGGTGACGACCCGGCAGTGCGCGCCTATTCGCACTCGGTGGGGGTGACCGGCAGCAACCAGACCATCGCCAACGGCCGTTTCTGGATCTCGCTCAAGCCCCGTGGCGAGCGCGACGTCTCGGCCAGCGAATGGATCGACCGGATTCGCCCGAAACTCGCCCAGGTGCCGGGCATCGTCCTGTACATGCGCGCCGGCCAGGACATCAACCTCAGCTCCGGCCCGTCACGCACCCAGTACCAGTACGTGCTCAAGAGCAACGACGGGGTCGCCCTCAACCTGTGGACCCAGCGCCTGACCGACCGCCTGCGGGAAAACCCGGCGCTGCGCGACCTGTCCAACGACCTGCAACTGGGCGCCAGCGTCACCCGCATCGATATCGACCGCCAGGCCGCGGCGCGTTTCGGCCTGACCACCACCGACGTCGACCAGGCCTTGTACGATGCCTTCGGCCAGCGCCAGATCAGCGAATTCCAGACCGAGACCAACCAGTACAAGGTCATCCTCGAACTGGACGCGCAACAGCGTGGCAAGGCTGAAAGCCTCAATTTCTTCTACCTGCGCTCGCCCCTGACCAACGAGATGGTGCCGCTGTCGGCCCTGGCGCATGTCGCCGCACCAAGCACCGGGCCGCTGTCGATCAGCCACGACGGCCTGTTCCCGGCCGCCAACCTGTCGTTCAACCTGGCCCCCGGCGTGGCCTTGGGCGATGCGGTGCAGATCCTGGAGCGTGCGCAGCGCGAGCTGGGCATGCCCGACTCGATCACCGGCAATTTCCAGGGCGCCGCCCAGGCGTTCCAGAGCTCGCTGTCGAGCCAGCCCTACCTGATCCTTGCCGCGCTGGTGGCGGTGTACATCATCCTCGGCGTGCTATACGAGAGCTTCGTCCACCCGCTGACCATCATCTCCACCCTGCCCTCCGCCGGCCTGGGCGCGATCATCCTGCTGTGGGCCAGCGGGCAGGACTTCAGCATCATGGGGCTGATCGGCGTGGTACTGCTGATCGGCATCGTCAAGAAGAACGGCATCCTGCTCATCGACTTCGCGCTCGAAGCCCAGCGCCATCACGGCATGACGCCCGAGCATGCGATACGCCAGGCCTGCCTGGTGCGCTTCCGCCCGATCATCATGACTACCCTGGCCGCGCTGCTGGGCGCAGTGCCGCTGATGTTCGGCTTTGGCACCGGCGCCGAGCTGCGCCAGCCACTGGGCATCGCGGTGGTGGGTGGCCTGCTGGTGAGCCAGGCCCTGACGCTGTTCACCACCCCGGTCATATACTTGGCCCTGGAGCGCCTGTTCCACCGCCGCCAGGCCGCCCCTGCGGCAGCGCCAAGTGCCAGCTAGGACAAGACCATGCGTGTGCTGATCATCGAAGACGAAGAAAAAACCGCCGACTACCTGCATCGCGGCCTGAGCGAACAGGGCTTTACCGTGGACCTGGCACGGGACGGCATCGATGGCCTGCACCTGGCTCTGGAGGGCGACTACGCGGTAATCGTGCTGGATGTGATGCTGCCTGGCCTGGACGGCTATGGTGTGCTGCGCGCCTTGCGCGCGCGCAAACAGACGCCGGTGATCATGCTGACCGCCCGTGAGCGGGTCGAAGACCGCATTCATGGCCTGCGTGAAGGCGCCGACGACTACCTGGGCAAGCCGTTCTCGTTCCTCGAACTGGTCGCCCGCCTGCAAGCCCTGACCCGCCGCAGCAGCAGCCATGAACCGTTGCAGGTGCAAGTGGCAGACTTGTGGATCGACCTGATGGCACGCAAGGCCACACGCGCCGGCCAGCGTCTGGACCTGACTGCCAAGGAGTTCTCGCTGCTCAGCGTGCTGGCCCGGCGGCAGGGTGAAATCCTGTCGAAGACGGCGATTGCCGAGCTGGTCTGGGACATCAACTTCGACAGCGACGCCAACGTCGTGGAAGTGGCGATCAAACGCCTGCGCGCCAAGCTCGACGGGCCCTTCGACAACAAGCTGCTGCACACCATCCGAGGCATGGGCTATGTCCTGGAAAACCGTGCGGGGTAATTCCATCGCCCTGCGCCTGTCGGCGCTGTTCATTCTGGTGGCGCTGGGTGTATTCCTGCTGATCGGCTGGGCGCTGTATCGCCAGGTCGACCGCAGCCTCGACCTGCTGCCGCAAGCGGAGCTGGACGCGCGCTTCAGCGTGCTCGAATCCACCCTAAACCGCTTCGGCACGCCAGATCACTGGACCAAGATCAACAACAAGCTCAACCTGCTCAGCGAAGAGGACAAGCGCATCCGCTTCTGGGTGGTCAGCAGCAACCCGGCCTACGACTACGGTCACCCCAGCGAGCTGGTGCGCGCCTTCGCCGAGGGGCCACAGGGCATGCGCGACCTGCACCTGCCTGACCGGCCCTACCCGTACAAGGTGCTGGTCAGTGAACTACCGGCGCTGGGCGAACGGCCGGCACTGCGCTTTCTGATCGGCATCGACACCGAAACCTTCTGGCAGGCCCAGCACAGCTTGCTGGTGGCGATTGTCGGGCTGGCAGTACTCGGCGTGCTGCTGGCTTCAGTACTGGGTTACTGGGTGGCGCGCATTGGCTTGCGCCCCCTACTGGCGTTGTCCAACGAGGCACAGGCCCTGGCACCTCCACGCCTGGACGGGCGTTTGCAAACCCATGCCCTGGCGCCGGAGCTGGCACAGTTCGCGGGGGCCTTCAACGCCGCGCTCGACCGGGTCAGCCAGGCCTACTCACGGCTGGAAGCCTTCAACGCCGACGTCGCCCACGAGCTGCGCTCGCCGCTGACCAACCTGATCGGCCAGACCCAGGTCGCGCTGACCCGCGGCCGCAGTGCCGAGCATTACTTCGAAGTGCTGCAATCGAACCTGGAAGAGCTGGAGCGCCTGCGCGGCATCATCAACGACATGCTGTTCCTGGCCAGCGCCGACCAAGGCAGCAAGGCCACCGCCCTGATCCAGGCCTCCCTGGCCGAGGAAGTGGCAACCACCCTCGACTACCTGGACTACATCCTCGAAGACGCCCAGGTCAGCGTGAGCGTGATCGGCGATGCCCAGGCGCCCATCGAAAAGGCCCATTTCCGCCGGGCGCTGATCAATCTGCTGAACAACGCCGTGCAGCACACCGCGCCGCATCAGGTGATCCAGGTGCAGATCGATGCCGGGCCCAAGCAGGTCAGCATCGCCGTGAGCAACCCGGGGCCGGCGATTGACGATGAGCACCTGCCGTTGCTGTTCGAGCGGTTCTACCGCGTGGATGCGGCGCGCAGCAACAGCGGTGGGGGTAACCATGGGTTGGGGTTGGCGATCGTCAAGGCGATTGCACTGATGCATGGGGGGGAGGTGTTTGTGCGCAGTGGGGCCGGGCTCAATACCTTCGGTATCCAATTGCCGACCTTGAGGCCTGCGCGCTCTGTGTAGGAGCGGCCTTGTGCCGCGAAAGGGTCGCGAAGCGGCCCCAGACTCTTTGGCAGGGCCAAGATTGCCGGGGCTGCTGCGCAGCCCATTCGCGGCGCAAGGCCGCTCCTACAAAGACCGCGCAGGCTCTCTAGTGCGGGGCTTTGCGGCGAAAGTACTATTGCTTTTCTTTGGATCGTTACCTTTTGCGCAACAGTGCTTATCGCACTTCGCTCTGTTTCAAGTGTACTGAAAGGACTAACTTTACCCCTGTCCTCATTAGCACTTGCCCCGCAAGAAGGTAGTTTCAAATGTCCAACAGTATGGGTATTGCCAGCGTCTTCGTTCTGTCTTCCCTGTTGTTGTCGCCCCTGGCCATGGCCGAAGAATCCAGCGCTTTCGTCACCCGTAATGCAGAGCTCGCCGCCGTCCATCAAGATGCCCGCGACGCGGTAGCTGCAAACCAGGCTGACGCCGCCAAAGACGCAAAACAGACAGCTTCCAAAGTTTCTGTCGATGCCAACGCCGACAGCTGATCAAGCGCTGTCACTGCTCCCGATTTCCCTTGGCTACGCATTGGGCACCACCGGTGCCGATATGTTAGCCTTTTAAAGCCGCTGCCGATCAGCGGCTTTTTTTATGTGCTTTAACTCTCAGCCACGCTGTAACGTCTACCTATAAAAAAAGACGCACATTCAAAAATAAAAACTGCCCCACCGTCAGACCAAAGGAGCTAGTACCGGTGCCTTCCGCGTTTCGTTTTACCCCGCTATTCATTGCGTTGACTGCAACGATCCCTTTCGCCGCCCAGGCAGATGAAGACAAGGCTGATGGCTTCATCGAAGGCTCGTCCTTCAACCTGCATTTCCGTAATGCCTACTTCAACCGCGACAACCACAACGCTGGCGTGCGTGACACCCGCGAGTGGGGCCAGGGCGCGGTTGCGCGCTTCGAGTCGGGCTACACCCCTGGCGTGATCGGCTTTGGCCTGGATGCACATGCCATGCTGGGCCTCAAGCTGGACGGCGGTGGCGGCCATGCCGGCACCAGCATCCTGCCCGAGCACATCAAGGACGACGGTGAGCTGGGCGCTGCCCCGCATTCGTTCTCCACTGCCGGTGCTGCGATCAAGCTCAAGGCGTTCGACACCGAGCTGAAAGCCGGTGATCTGTTCCTCACCAACCCGGTAATCGCTGGCGGCGAAACCCGCATGCTGCCGCAGACCTTCCGTGGTGTGAGCCTGACCAACACCAGCATCGACGGCCTGCTGCTCGAAGGCGGCCAGGTGAGCTTCACCCACCCGTACAACCAGAGCGGCCACCGCCGCATCGACACCTACTATGGGTCGCTGGACGAGCACGACAAGAGCAAGCACCTTAACTGGGCCGGCGCGTCGTGGAGCGGTACCGAGAACATCACCACCAACCTTTACGCCGCCGAGCTGAAGGACATCTGGAACCAGTACTACGCTGACTTCGACTACACCTACGTGGTCAACGACCTGGTGAGCCTGAACCCGGGCGTGCACTTCTACCACACCCAGGACACCGGCCAGGCCCTGCTGGGCAAGATCGATAACAACACCTACAGCGTGCACTTCACCGTCAACGCAGGCTTCCACAGCGTCACCGCCGCCTACCAGCGGGTCAATGGCAACACGCCGTTCGACTACATCAACCTGGGCGACAGCGTGTACCTGGACAACTCGCGCATGTACTCGGACTTCAACGCGCCAAACGAGCGCTCGTGGAAGCTGCAGTACGACTATGACTTCGCCGGTGTCGGCGTGCCTGGCCTGACCACCTCGCTGTCATACTCGCGCGGTGAGGCCGACCTGACCAAGGCCACCCAGGACACCAGTCACTACGACTACTACCGTGAAAATGGCAAGAACGCCACGCACTGGGAACGTGATCTGGACGTGAAGTACGTGTTCCAGCAGGGTGACCTGAAGGACCTGTCGGTACTGGTGCGCTACGCCACCCACCGTGGCAGCCAGGGTTATGCGTCGATCGACAGCAACAGCGACAACGACGAAGTGCGGGTGATCGTCGACTACCCGCTGAACGTGTTCTGATCCAGGACCGCTAGCGAGGGCTCCGCCCTCGATCGCCGGCAAGCCAGCTCTCACAGGTATTGCATAACCGCTAAGCCTGATGCTGTACCTGTGGGAGCTGGCTTGCCGGCGAAGGGCTGCGCAGCAGCCCCAGACGTGATTCCGTCGGACAAATCTTGTCCGACAATCACTGCTTCCCTAGAATGTCGCCGCCGCGAATGGCCCTGCCCACGCAGTAGCGAGCATGCCCACCCGATTACCGCGCTTCGCATTTCACAGGTCGCACCCCGAGCTGACCCTCAACCTGGGCAGTTGCCTTGCCGTGCTCGCCATCGTGGCCATCGTCAGCTTCCTGCTGGCACGTGAACGGGACAGCGTCGAGCTGTCGGCGATTCGCTCGTCCAACAACATAGTCCAGTTGATCGAAAGCGACATCCTGCGCAACGCCGAACTCTACGACCAGTCACTGCAGGGCCTGATCTGGGCCGTGGGGCGCAAGGAGCTGCCAGACATACCCGGCCCGCTGCGCCAGCGCCTGCTGTTCAATGAAGCCTTCGTCGACCGCAAACGCGGTGACGTGCTATGGCTGGACAAGCAAGGCAATGTGGTGGGCGATTCCACCAGCAGTGTGCCGCGCAAGGCCAACTTTAGCGAAACCGGTGTGTTCAAGGCACACCAGGCCAACGCCAATCTGGGCTTGCTGGTAGGCCCGCCATTCAAGGCCAAGCTCGGCGACCTGGACTGGTGCATCAGCTTCAGCCGGCGCATCCCCGGCCCCGATGGCGAGTTTGCCGGGCTGGCAGCAGGCGCATTGCGCCTGTCGTACTTCAGTGAGCTGTTCCAGCGCCTGGACATCGGTGACGACAGCAGCATCAACCTGTTCAATACCGACGGGCAGCTCCTCGCCCGCCAGCCCTCACGCCCGCAAGACCCGCTGATCGGCACCAACTATGCCGAGCGGCCCAACTTCAAGCGCATCCTCAGCGAACAGAGCGGTAACTTCACAGCCCGCTCTGGCAGCGACGGCAACCCGCGCATGTACACCTTCGCCCGGGTCGCGCAGTTGCCGCTGATCGTGCTGGTGGTGCACTCGGCCGACGAGGTGTTCCAGTCCTGGCGCCGCACCGCGATTCTGGTTAGCGTCGCCACAGGTGTGCTGTGCGTGGGCATTCTCTGGTTGACCCTGCTGCTGGGCCGCGAACTGCGCCGCCGCCAGGAGGCCGAACAGGGCCTGGCGACGTTAGCCGCCACCGACAGCCTGACCGGCTTGGCCAACCGCCGTCGTCTGGACCAGGTGCTGCGCCAGGAATGGGCGCGTGCGCAGCGCAATCGCAAGCCATTGGCCGTGCTGATGGTGGATGTGGACCACTTCAAGGCATTCAACCAACGACACGGCCATGCCGGTGGTGACCACGCGTTGCGGGAGGTGGCCAAAACCATCGAGGCGAGCATCCGCCGTCCTGCAGATCTGGCCGCTCGTTATGGGGGGGAGGAGTTTCAGGTGGTACTGCCGGAAACCGACCTTGCCGGCGCGCGGCTGCTGGCCGAGCGCATTAGGACCAGTGTGGAAGCGCTGGCACCTTTTGCCGATGACGCCCACTCGGTGACGGTGAGCATCGGCATAGGCCTGTCCGGCCCCCAGCACGACCTGAGCAGTGTGCTGGGGGCTGCGGACGAAGCGCTCTACCGGGCCAAGGCCAAGGGCCGCAACCGGGTAGAGGGGCCCGACGCTTAGGAGCGGGCGCGGGCGGCGTTGCGCAGGGCCTTGACCTGGTCATGGTTGCGCTGCACGCCTTGCAGCTGTTTTTCCACCAGGTTGTAGGTCATGTCGCTGGCACTGCGGCCCAGTTTTACCAGCTTCTCGCGCGCTTCCTTGTAGGCCTTGAGGGCGTGGTCCTCACCGCGCTCGACCTCGTTCAGCACCGCTTCTTCGTCCTTGCCGGTGACCATCGACTTCAGGTTGACCCAGCCGCGATGCAAGTCGCCGCTGATGCTGGTGGAGGTTTCCGGGTCGCCACCCAGGCGGCGCACTTCGCTTTGCAGTTCGCCAGCGGCATTGGCGCATTCACCGGCACGCTGCACGAAGAACGCTTTCAGCTCTGGATTCTTCACGTCATCGGCCGAGGCTTTGAACCCTTTCTCGCCATCCTTGCTGTATTCGATCAGATCGTTGAGTACGTCAATCACGTCTTTGTTGGGGTTGCTCATGGTCGAACTCCTTGGCAGGTGATAGTCATCTACAGAGTTGCAGCGTTCGTGCCATGCTCTCTAAAAAAATAAATTCTTTATTTTTCAATTACTTGTCGAAACAAAAAGAATGGCTGATACCGGCGTTCTGCATGATCGCCGCTTGGGCCTTCGTGCAGATTGCAGTATGGTCGGCGCTTTCCACTGAAGGTGCGCCGAAGATGAAGCCGGAAATGCTCGAATTGCTGGTGACCCGCAGCATGCCGTTCGGCAAATACCAGGGGCGCATCATTGCCGACCTGCCGGGGGACTACCTGGCGTGGTTTGCGCGCAAGGGCTTCCCCACGGGGGAACTGGGCGGGTTGCTGGCGTTGATGCATGAAATCGACCACAACGGGCTGGGGGATCTGCTGGTACCGTTGCGCAAGAAGCATGGGCGTTGACCTGCTCCGGCCTCTTCGCGGGCGTGCCCGCGAAGAGGCCAGTAAAGGCTACAGAAGTCGCTAGCCTTTCACGGGCGCCACGGCCAACTCTACCCGCTCGCTCTTCTTGATCACCGCATACACCACCGCCGTCAGCAGGCTACCCGCCACGATCGCCAGCAAATACAGCAAGGCATGGTTGATCGCATTGGGGATCAGCAGCACGAACAAGCCGCCGTGCGGTGCCATCAGCTTGCAACCGAAGTACATCGACAACGCCCCCGTCAGCGCACCACCGGCGATACTGGCCGGGATCACCCGCAGCGGGTCCTTGGCAGCGAACGGGATCGCCCCTTCGGAAATGAAGCACAGCCCCAGCGCCAACGCGGCCTTGCCCGCCTCACGCTCGCTCTGGGCGAACTTGCGCCGGGCCAGGAATGTGGCGATGCCCAGGCCGATCGGCGGCACCATGCCGGCGGCCATGGTCGCCGCCATCGGTGCGTAGCTCGACGACGCCAACAACCCCACCGAGAAGGCATAAGCGGCCTTGTTGATCGGCCCACCCAGATCGACACACATCATGCCGCCCAGCAACAGCCCCAGCAGAATGGCATTGGTGGTACCCATGCTGTCGAGGAAGTGCGTGAGGCCCTCGAGCATGGCCGCCACCGGCTGGCCGACCACGTAGATCATCACCAGGCCGGTGACCAGGCTGGCCAGCAGCGGAATGATCAAGATCGGCTTGAGCGCTTCCAGGCTACTGGGCAAGCGCGCCCAGCGGGCAATGGCCTTGGCGCTGTAACCGGCAATGAAGCCGGCGACGATGCCACCGATGAAGCCGGCACCCAAGGTGCTGGCCAGCAGGCCACCGATCATTCCCGGCGCAAGCCCCGGGCGGTCGGCGATGGACCAGGCGATATAGCCCGCCAGCAGCGGCACCATCAGCTTGAACGCGGCCTCCCCGCCGATTTGCATCAACGCAGCCGGCAAGGTGCCCGGCTGTTTGTAGGCCTCGATGCCGAACACGAACGACAGCGCAATCAACAGGCCGCCCGCCACCACCATGGGCAGCATGAACGACACGCCGGTGAGCAGGTGCTTGTACACACCCGTCTTCTCACCCTTCGCCGTCGTGGCAGCCGCTGCGGCATCGGCGCTGGTTTCCACCTTGGCTTCGGCCAGCGCCTTGTCCAGGGTGGCGCGTGCCTGCTTGAGCGCAATGCCGGTGCCGCACCGGTAGATACGCTTGCCGGCAAACCGCGCGGTAGGCACTTCGATGTCAGCAGCCAGCAGTACGACATCCGCTCCAGCGATGGCCTCGGCAGACAAGGGGTTACGCGCACCGACCGAACCCTGGGTTTCGACTGTGAGCTGATAGCCCATTTGTTGCGCGGCTTGCTGCAAAGCCTCCGCCGCCATGAACGTGTGCGCGACGCCCGTCGGGCAGGCCGTGACTGCGACGATGCGTGTGCCAGCGCTGGCAACCTCGGCCGGCGCGTCTGCTGCAGCTAGCAATAGTTGGGCGTTGGCCGCCGCTTCATCAAGAAAGCCCTCGCGGTCGGCCAGGGCCTGGGATGGCGTGCTCTGGTACACACGCTTGCCGACGAAGCGGGCCAGGTCCACCGGGCCGGTGCTGATCACCAGCACCCAGTCGGCCTCGGCAATCTGCACGGTGCTCAGTTGCCGCTCGGGGTGCCCGGCATCCTGCACTTCCACACTGGTGCTCCAGCCGCGCCGCTGGGCAGCGGCAGACAGCAAGCGCGCGCTCAGCACACTCGACACCTGGCCGTTGGGGCAGGCGGTGACAATGGCAATGTTCATCGGCAACCCTCTTGTTGTTCTGTCAGTTGCACTGCGGCTTCCAGTCGCGCCAGCTGCTCACGGTCACGGATGCCGAAGCCAACCTGGGTCACGGCCTGGGCGGCAATCGCCGTGGCGCGGGCCAGCGTCTGCGCAGGGGCCTCGCCCTGCAGCAGGCCATGGACCATGCCGGCCACCAGCGAATCCCCCGCCCCTACCGTGCTGGCAACCCTTACCTTGGGCGGGCAGGCATGCAGGGCCAGGTCGCGGGCGAACCAGCTGACGCCCTGCTCGCCGGCAGACACCACCACATGTTCGACGCCGCGGCCCAGCAACTGCTCGGCGGCAGCACGTTGCTGCGCTGGGTTATCCACAGCCTGGCCAAGCACTTCGCCGAGCTCTTCAGTATTGGGTTTGACCAACCAGGGCGCGCTTTGCAGGCCAGCGCGCAAGGCCTCGCCGCTGCTGTCCAGCGCCACCTTGAGGCCAAGGGCCTTCAACCGGTCCAGTAACTGGCGGAACCAGTCGGCGCTGATCCCTCGCGGCAGGCTGCCCGCCACCACCACGGCATCGTGCCCCGGGGCGACCTGCTGCAGGCGGTGCAGCAAGGCACTGCATGCCGCCTCGTCGACCTCCGGGCCTTGGCCATTGATGTCCGTGACGCGGCCATCGGCCTCAACCAGCTTGATGTTGCTGCGGGTTTCGCCCGGCACGCGAACAAAGCAGTCGGTAAAGCCGCGCCAGTCGATCAGCGCCTCGAACGGCTGCAGGTTATCGCGCCCGAGGAAACCGCCAACGGTCACGCTGTGCCCCAGGTCGGCCAGTACCTGGGCAACGTTCAGCCCTTTACCCGCCGCGTGACTCTGTTGGGCCTGGCTGCGGTTGACCTGCCCCGGGCGCAGGGTATCGAGGCCGATGGTGATATCCAGCGCCGGGTTCAGGGTGAGGGTGAGGATCTTGGCCATTCAGTAACGCTCCACCAGCGCGCGAACCGCTGCGGCGCTGTCTTGTTGCAGGGCCTCGCGCGCCAAGGCGCGGGCCGTCTGATGATCGGCCTGGCGAACCAGGGCCTTGACTTCGGCGATGCTGCGCGCGGACACGCTGAGTTCGTCCACGTCCAGCCCCAGCAGCACAGGCACCGCCTGGGGGTCAGCCGCCAGCTCGCCGCACACGCCCACCCATTTGCCGTGGGCATGGGCGGCGCGCACGGTCATGTCGATCAGGCTCAATACCGCCGGGTGCAGGCCGTCGGCCTGGGCCGAAAGGCTGGGGTGGCCACGGTCGATGGCCAGGGTGTACTGGGTCAGGTCGTTGGTGCCGATACTGAAGAAATCCACTTCGCGGGCCAGTTGCGCGGCCAGCAGGGCCGCCGAAGGCACCTCCACCATGATGCCCAGTTGCAGGTCGGCCACCGGGATTTCTGCACGCAGGCGCTCGACCATGGCCCGCGCCTCGCGCCACTCATGCACCTGGCCCACCATCGGGAACATGATGCGCAGCGGGCGCTGGTCGGCAGCCCTGAGCAAGGCGCGCAGCTGGTCTTCCATCACTTGCGGGCGTTGCAAGGTCAGGCGTACGCCACGTACGCCGAGGAAGGGGTTTTCCTCGGCGGTGATCGGCCAGTACGGCAGCGGCTTGTCGCCGCCTACATCGAGGGTGCGCACCACCAGCGGCCTGCCGTCCAGGCCATCGAGCACACGACGGTACTCGGCCTCCTGGGTGGCAACGTCGGGGGCCTGGGTGTGGGCCATGAAAATCAGTTCGGTGCGCAGCAAGCCCACACCTTCGGCGCCCTGCTCCACCACCTTGGCGATGCCGCTGCTCTCACCGATGTTGGCGAACACTTCCACGGCGTGGCCATCGCGGGTGACAGCGGGTTCAAAACGGTTGGCCCAGGCGGCTTGCAAACGCTGTTCGCGCGCATCACGCTCGGCCAGCGCACGTTGCAACTCATCCTCCGGCGGTGCCACGCTGACCACGCCGCGCTGGCCATCCAGCAGCAATGGTGTGCCAGCTTCCAGCAACAGGATCGCCGCCCCCGCGCCGACCACCGCCGGGATGCCCAAGGCACGGGCCACAATGGCGCTGTGGGCGGTGGCACCACCCTGTGCAGTGACAATACCGGCGACCCGGTTTGGGTCCAGCCGGGCGACGTCGGAAGGGCCAACTTCGGTCATCACCAGTACGTACGGTTGCTCGGGCTCAGCCTGGGCGTGCACACCGCACAACTGCGCCAGCACGCGGCGGCCGATGTCGCGCAAATCGGCGGCGCGCTCGGCCAGCAGGGCATCGTGCAACGCCTCCTGCTGGCGGGCTGCGGCTTCGATCACTGCCATCCACGCCGCCGCAGCGCTTTCCCCCTGGGCAAGGCGCTGCTCGACATCATCGGTCAAGGCCGGGTCGGCGAGCATTTCCTGGTGAGTGACGAAAATCTCGCCAATGGCCTTGTCGCTGCGCTGGACCAAGGCCTGCAGCTCACTGTGCACCGTTGCCAGGGCCTGGCGCAGCTTTTGCCGTTCCTGGGCACAGGACTCCCCGCGCAGGGGGTAGTCGAACTCACGCTCGACACACACATGGGCAGGGCCACTGGCAATGCCGGGGGCAGCGCCCACGCCCTGAACCCGGCTACCGGCCGCGGGGGCTTGCAGCACCTGGGCGGCAACACTGGCAACGGGCTCCGCACTTTGCGGCAGCGGCTCCACCTCTTCACCCAGGCCTTGTTCGATAGCAGCCAGCAGCACCGGCAAGGCATCGGCGGCGATACCCGGCTCGGCCACCAGTTCCAGGGCCTGGCCACGACGGGCACCGAGGCTGAGCAGCTTGCTCAGGCTCTTCACCGACACCGCCGGCTGCGCGCTGTCGACCAGACGTATACGGATTTCCCCTTCAAAACCTTTCGCCAGTTGCGCCAGCACCTTGGCCGGGCGGGCATGCAAGCCATGCGGGTTGGCCAGCACAATGCGCGCGCTGGGCCAGTCTGCTGGCGCCTCGCCGCCCAGCACTTCCAGCACTGCACGGCTGCTGGTGGCCTGATAGAGCATCTGCCCGCGGCCTTCTATCAGCACTTCACACAGGCGCTCAAGCAGGGCCTGATGAGCCGCGCCAAGGCTGGCCAGGCAGAACAGGCCATTGAGCGGCTGGTCGCGGTAACGCAGTGGCTGCTGTGGGGTAATAAAAGCCAGGCCCGGCTGGCGCACCTGGCGCTCGCTGTGCAGCCACCACAGGCCCTCGCCCAGTGGCAGCGGCTCGGCCTGCTGCAGCACAGCGGCAAAACCGCTGTCGACGCAGTCGGCGCGCTGCAACAGGCGGGCACCGCGCCAGGCCAGTTCGTCGAAGTCTTCAGCCGGCAGGTTCAGGCCGACCAGTTGCGCATCCAGCGCCAGCTCTTGTGGCGCGCCTTGCAGCAGCTTGAGCAGTGCTTCGGCGGAACTGGCCCGGCGCAGCGCTTCGGCCAGGTCGGTTTCGCCCAGGGCGCGGGTCAGCAGTTGCAGCAAGCGTAGGTGTTCGTCGGAACGGGCGGCGATACCGATGGCCAGATAGACCATTTGCCCATCGCCCCAGTCCACGCCTTCGGGAAACTGCAACAGACGCACGCCGGTGGCATACACCAGATCACGGGTTTGCGGGGTGCCATGGGGGATGGCGATGCCCTGGCCAAGGAAGGTGGAGCCTTGCGCCTCGCGATCCTGCAACCCCTGCAGGTACCCCTGCGCGACAAGGCCGTCGGCAACCAGCCGGTCCGCCAGCAGGCGCAACGCCGCGGCCTTGTCGGCGGCCGTCTGGCCCATGGCTATCTGCTCCTTGGCGAGTTCGAGCATGACCTTCTCCTTTTGCAGTTCCCGGTCGGGTACTGGAGTATTGTTGTGAAATTCACATGAAGGGCCAGTTCAACAGCCTTGCACAGATGGCAGCCGAGGCAGAAAATTCGGCAGCTGAAACGTTTAATCTGACCAGACGGCCACGTTACTCGATAATCTGCCCGGTAAAAAGCCCCATCCTGTCGGACAATTGCGACAATGGTCGTCTGCGCATGGCGCCAGCGCCGGGTCAAAATACCCGGTCCGGCCTCAGAGCCAGCCCCGGAAATAACAAGGAAAATTCGGTGAAACTCAGCGATATCGCCCGTCTGGCCGGTGTGTCCGTGACCACGGCCAGCTACGTCATCAACGGCAAGGCTGAACAGCAGCGCATCAGCAACGCCACTGTCGAACGGGTGCGCGCGGTGGTCGAAGCCCACGGCTTCACACCCAACCCGCAGGCCGCTGGCCTGCGCAGCCGACACACCCGCACCCTGGGCTTCATTCTCCCGGATCTGGAGAACCCCAGCTACGCCCGCATTGCCAAGCAGCTGGAGCAAGGCGCCCGCGCCCGTGGCTACCAGTTGCTGATCGCCAGCAGCGACGACCAGCCCGACAGCGAGCGCCAGTTGCAGCAACTGTTCCGCGCGCGCCGTTGCGATGCCCTGTTCGTCGCCAGCTGCCTGCCGCCGGAAGACGACAGCTACCGCGATATGCAGGACAAAGGCCTGCCGGTGATCGCCATCGACCGCCGGCTGGACCCTACGCACTTCTGCTCGGTCATCAGCGACGACCGCGATGCCAGCCGGCAATTGGCTACCAGCCTGCTCAGCGCCGCCCCACGCAGCATTGCCCTGATAGGCGCACGCCCCGAGCTGTCAGTCAGCCAGGCGCGTGCCGGCGGGTTCGACGAAGCCCTGCAAGGCTATACCGGTGATGTCCGTCGCTACCAGGGCGAGGCGTTCAGCCGTGAGTGCGGCCAGCGCCTTATGCAACAGCTTATCCATGACCTGGGCGGCCTGCCGGATGCCCTGGTGACCACCTCGTACGTGTTGCTGCAAGGGGTGTTCGACACCCTTCAGGCACGCCCGGCCGACTCGCGCCAGTTGCAGCTGGGCACCTTTGGTGACAACCAGTTGCTCGACTTCCTGCCACTGCCGGTCAATGCCATGGCCCAGCAGCATGGCCTGATTGCCGCCACCGCGCTGGAACTGGCGCTGGCCGCAATCGAGGAAAAACGCTACGAACCTGGCGTGCATGCCGTGGGCCGCACCTTCAAGCAGCGCATCACGGCGGCCTGAACATGCGCCTGATCGACACCCACACCCACCTGGACTTCCCCGACTTCGACGCCGACCGCCCGCGCCTGCTGGCCAACGCGGCGGCACGCGGGGTGGAACGGATGGTGGTACTGGGGGTGTACCAGGCGAATTTCCAGCGGGTGTGGGACCTCGCCTGCACCGATCAGCGCCTGTTCGCAGCACTCGGCCTGCACCCGGTGTACCTCGACCAGCATCGCCCGGAGCACCTGACGCAACTGCGCGAATGGCTGGAACGCCTGCATGGCGACCCACGGCTGTGCGCCGTGGGTGAGTTTGGCCTGGACTACTACCTCGAAGACCTGGACAAAACACGCCAACAGGACCTGTTCGAAGCGCAACTGCAAATGGCCTGCGACTTCGAACTGCCCGCGCTGTTGCACGTACGCCGCAGCCATGCCCAGGCAATCGCCACGCTCAAGCGCTACAAGCCGGCGCGGGCGGGCGTGATTCATGCGTTTGCCGGCAGTTACGAAGAGGCGCGCGAATACATCAAGCTAGGCTTTCGGCTTGGGCTTGGCGGTGCCGGCACCTGGCCACAGGCGCTGCGGCTGCGCAAGACGCTGGCGCGCCTGCCACTGGAGAGTGTGGTGCTGGAGACCGATGCGCCGGATATGGCGCCGGTGATGTACCCGGGGCAACGGAACAGCCCGGAGCATCTGCCGGACATTGCCGGGGCGCTGGCCCAGGTGATGGGAGTGGATGTAGAGGCGCTGGCGCAAGCCAGTAGCCGCAATGCTTGCGAGTTGTTTGGCTGGTGCTCGCCTTTGTAGTTGCTGCGCCTGGCAGATCGAGCGCCGCCCGCGCGGCGCTCGATCTGCCAGGCGACGCAAATAGCAAGGCGACCCTATGTCAAACCAGCACGGTCCACAGCGCGAACCCGGCGTACCACAACACCGCACAGCGCAGCAGCAGCTCCCACAGGCTGTCCAGCCGCCCCAGCCCACGCTGGCTGTCTTCTTCATCGGGAATGTCATCGGCAATACGCCCCACCCGCGCCACCAGGTGCGCAGCACTGATGTGCCAGTTGAGCACCTCGTGCAGCATCACCCGGGTCACTGCAAGGAAGTTGCCCACCAGCGCAAAGCTCAACGCCATCAAGCGAACCGGCAGCCAGTCCATGATGTGCCGCAGTTGTTCGGCCCGCGCCTTCAACGCAGGCTGCTGGCTGTGCTCGCCGCACAGCGCCAGCAGGCGATAAGCCAGCGCCGCACCAGGGCCCAGCACGAAATACCAGAAGATCACCGCGAAAAAGCCTTGGTACACCTGCCACAGCAGGTTGCCCTGCACACGCACCAACAGGCTATGCGGCTCGTCCGCCACCACGCCCAGGTCGCGCTCTGCAACATGCAGCGCCGCTTGATCATCACCGCGTCGCCAGGCATCACGGAACGGTCCCAGCGACGCCTTGGCATCGCCACGGCCCAGGCTGTAGACCAACACCAGCAGATGCACCGGCAGCGCCAACAGCCCATAGGCCACCGGCTCCAGCACATGCAGCAGCAACACCAGCAGCGCTACCGGTGCCAACACCAGGATGGCCAGCGTCCACCAGGGGTGCACCTTGCCGCTGCGCTCCAGGCGTACCAGTTCGCCAAGAAAGAACCCATCACGCTGCACTTGATGGCGCAGGGCCGAAAACTTCTCGACCCACAGTGCCAGCAGCAACACCAGAAAACTCATGCCTTGTCCTCGTTGTGCAGCAACGCTTCACGGTAGCGCGGCCAATCGAACGACGGGCCGGGGTCAGTCTTGCGTTGCGGGGCAATGTCGCTGTGGCCCTGAATGCGGCCCAGGTCGATGGCCGGCCAGGCCCTGCGAATGTGCCGGGTTAGCTGCTCCAGCACGCCGTACTGGGCATCGGTGTAGGGCAGGTCGTCGGTGCCTTCCAGCTCGATGCCGATGGAAAAATCGTTACAGCCTTCGCGCCCGTCGAAGCACGACACACCCGCGTGCCAGGCGCGCTCCAGCAATGACACGAACTGCGTCACCGCCCCGTCACGTTCGACGAACAGGTGCGCCGACACGGTCAGCTGGCTGATGCTGGCGAAATAAGGGTGTTCGTTCGGGTCCAGGCAATTCTGGAAGAACTGCTGCACCTTGCCGGTACCAAAGCAGGCCGGCGGCAGGCTGATGTTGTGTATCACCAGCAGGGAAATCACTTCGCCTTCGGGGCGGGCATTGAAGTTCGGCGAGGGGCAGTGGGTGATTCCGATTCCGTGGAACCAGCCAGTGGCACGGTCCAATTGCATGGGGCAAATCCTGAAAGCGCCTTGAACAGAACCACAGTATGCCCTGCCGCCAACGCCGTTGGCATGTGAATGATTGTAATGTTGCCGGTTACCGCACCTGCGGTTGCCGCAGCCCGTCGAGCACCGCCTCCAGCGCCCGCTCGAACAACAATCCGTCATCCAGCACCCGCACGTCCCCCCGCTGTAGCGCCTGCGCCAGGCCCGCGCCGCTCCACTCTCGCACCTTCATGCCGGTGCGGTTGGCAAACACCAGCCTGTCGCTGCTGTCGATGTGTGCCACCAGCTTGCAGCGCAGCGGTTCGTCGTCATCAAGTACTTCAACCCAGGTCCCGATACGCAAGCGCTGCACCTGCCGCAACGCTGCAGCCTGGCCATCGGCAATGTGTAAAGGCGCGCAGGACGGTTCTTCGGCAATCGCCAGCACGATATCTTCGTCCACCAGCACTTCGGCCAAGGGTTGGCCATGGCCAACCGTTAGCTCAGCGCCTGCGCAGGCACGCAGGTGCAATTGCTCCAGTTGCAGGAAGAACTCACGGGTTGCCGCCGAATTCAGGGCCACGCTAGCCAAGCCATCGCGCAGCGCCTTGAGCAGGCCCGGCACCTGCTGCAACAGGGTTTGCGGCTCATGCCCGGGGGTGATAGTAGCCAATAGCGTGTCCACCGTCTGCAAGCTATCTCGCCAGGCCTGGGAGGCTTCACCCTGCTTGAGCCAAGCCAGCAGCAGCACCTGGCTCCAGGCCTGTACCAGCATTTGCACCACCACCAAGGGCAAGACCCGGCCACGCAGGCGCTGGTTGAGCACCCGCTGCACCTGCTGCCGCGCCTGCAGGGCACGGGCACGCCCTTCTTCGGCGTCGCGCGTGCGTTGCTCAAGCAATTCGTTGCGCCGCCGTTCCTCCTGGTTGAACGCAAGGAACTCGTCGAGCAGTTCGGCAAACAGGCCGGTATCTTCGGCAAAATCATTAATCAAGCGCTGGACTATGCGCTCTACTCGCAAGTGCAGGCTGTCGCGCAGGCCTTCGCCACCGCACTCCCAGCCAATGGCTGCGCCTGCGATTTCGTTGAGCAGCCGGCGTGCAGGGTGACTGGCCCGGCTGAACAGCCCCTTGTCCAGCAGGGCGACCTTGAGCAGCGGGATATGCAGGCGCGCGATCAGCGCACGCAGGCTGGCCGGCAGGTTGTCGTCGCCTTGAATACAGGCGAACAGCAGGCCGACCAGGTTGATCATGTCCTCGTCGGCTACGGCGATGCGCCGGCGCGTGCCACTGCGCACGCTGACCCGCAGCAGCAGTTGTTCGAGTTGTTGGCCGAGCTCGAAATCATCAGGCTCGCCGGTAGCCGGCAAGTAGTGCTGCAAATGCGAAAGCAGGCGGACCAGGTCGGCGGTGCTGATCGACTGGGCCGCAGCCACCGCCTGCAATCGCGGTGCGAACTGCCCGCGCGCCGGGGCCAGCAAGGTTTGCAACGAGGCAAAGAAGGCCTGGCCTGCCGCATCCGCCCCCACTTCCTGGCCTTGGCTTGCCGGCCCTCGTCCTGCCCTCATGCGCCGGTCTTCGGCACGCCGGCGCGGGGCCGGTTGCAACTCGGGCAGCACACCGGCGACGGCCAGCAACTGGTTGGCTTCGGCATAGATGACGTCGACATCGCGCAAGACATAACGCTCGAAAAGCTTGAGCAGGACCAGTTTGACCCGTAAGCCCACCCCCAGGTTACGGCCAGCTTCAAGGAAGTACCCGCACAATGCAGCAGGGCCGAGCGGGTTGCGCTGCTCATGCACGGGGCGGTCGAGCAAGGCCTGCAAGCGCAGGCCCAGTTGCTGCAGGGCAATGCCATCGCGCGACAGCACCCGCGCGACCATGCCTTCGATGGCCGCAGCCCGTTCCAGTTGCACCTTGCTACGCAGGTTGCCGGGTTCTGCCAGATGCACCAGCAGGTCGACCTGGCCGATGCGGGCGTAGGCGTCATAGAAGGTATCAAGGAAGCCGCGTTCGATACTTTTGCGCTTCAGGCGCAGATCCCGCATGGCCTCGAAGTACAGGTTCTGGTCGCAGCGATCAACGGCCTTGTCGGCCATCTCGAACAGGGTGTCGTCAGCATTGTCGAACAGCGCCTGCAAGCCCTGGCGCAATTGCAGCGCAGCCTTGTCGCGCACTTGCAGGAGCAACACCGGAAGGCAAGGCAGAGGCGTGCGCCCCCCTCGGTCGATGGCTGCCGCCAGGGGCACCACCTTGCCTTCTTTTTGCATCCTGGACTCCTTGCAGGGTGTCATGCCCGAAGGGGCTGTAAATCGTCAAAGCTATGACGCCAAATACTGGTCGCCATTATCAGTAAAAAATCGCACAGCTGCCAGCGCCGATTCATGGACGGGTTAATGACCCTCGTTTGCAGGCATTGCTCACGAAGACCGACCAAAGGTCATGGCCGGGGCGGCTGTACACATCGGCCCCCTGCCCTATAATCGCCGGCATCTAGCTTGTGGAGCCGACCATGCCGAACCTACGCCTTGCCGACCTGACCGCTGAAATCGAAGCCAACGTGCGCCGCGCACTGTTGGAGGACATCGGCAGTGGCGATATCACCGCGCAGCTGATCCCGGCCGAGCGCCTGGCCAAGGCCACCATCATCACCCGCGAAGACTGCGTGATTGCCGGCACTGCCTGGGTCGACGCCGTGTTTCGCCAGCTTGACCCGCGTGTGGCCGTGCACTGGCAGGTGGCCGACGGTGATCGCGCCACGGCCAACCAGCCGCTGTTCCACCTGGAAGGCCCGGCCCGCTCGCTGCTGAGCGGCGAGCGCAGCGCGCTGAACTTCCTGCAGATGCTGTCGGGGGTCGCCACCCGTGCGCGTTTCCTGGCCGACTTGGTGGAAGGCACCCAGGTGCGCCTGCTGGACACCCGCAAAACCCTGCCCGGCCTGCGCCTGGCACAGAAGTACGCGGTTACCTGCGGCGGCTGCGACAACCACCGCATCGGCCTGTACGACGCCTTCCTGATCAAGGAAAACCACATCGCCGCCAGCGGTGGTGTTGCCGAGGCCGTAACGGCGGCGCACCGAATTGCGCCGGGCAAGCCGGTAGAGATCGAAGTGGAAAGCCTGGATGAACTGCGCGAGGCGCTGGCAGCGGGCGCGGACATCATCATGCTCGACGAGCTGAACCTGGACGAAATGCGCGAAGCGGTGCGTATTAACGCGGGCAAGGCCAAGCTGGAGGCCAGCGGCGGGGTGAACGAGACGACCTTGCGGGTAATTGCCGAGACTGGCGTGGACTACATCTCGATTGGTGCCATGACCAAGGATGTGAAAGCAGTGGACCTGTCCATGCGGTTGAGCCTGTGAGCTGACCGCAGGCAATAAAAAACCGGCCTTTCAGCCGGTTTTTTTGGGGCGCTATCTGATCAGAACGAGGCGTTGGCCAGGCCGTCCAGGTAACGCTCTACGTCCAGGGCCGCCATGCAGCCAGCGCCGGCCGAGGTAATGGCCTGACGGTAAACGTGGTCAGCCACGTCACCTGCAGCGAACACACCTTCAACGTTGGTGGCGGTAGCGTTGCCTTCACGGCCGCCGTTGACCACCAGGTAGCCGTCCTTGAGGGTCAGCTGGCCTTCGAACAGCGAGGTGTTCGGGGTGTGGCCAATGGCGATGAATACGCCGTCGACCTTGATTTCGTCGCTGCTGCCGTCGTTGTTCTTCAGGCGCGCACCGGTTACGCCCATGTTGTCACCCAACACTTCGTCCAGGGTGGCGTTGAGCTTGAGCTCGATCTTGCCTTCGGCCACACGGGCGTTGAGCTTGTCGACCAGGATCTTTTCGGCGCGGAAGGTCTCGCGACGGTGCACCAAGGTAACCTTGCTGGCGATGTTGGCCAGGTAAAGCGCTTCTTCCACGGCAGTGTTGCCGCCGCCAACCACGGCGACTGGCTTGTTGCGGTAGAAGAAACCGTCGCAGGTGGCGCAGGCCGAAACGCCCTTGCCCATGAAGGTTTCTTCCGACGGCAGGCCCAGGTAGCGGGCGCTGGCACCGGTGGCGATGATCAGTGCGTCGCAGGTGTATTTGCCGCTGTCACCCTGCAGGGTGAACGGTTTGTTGGCCAGATCGACAGCATTGATGTGGTCGAAGACGATTTCGGTTTCGAAACGCTCGGCGTGTTCCTGCATGCGCTGCATCAGGGCCGGGCCGGTCAGGCCGTGGGGGTCGCCCGGCCAGTTGTCAACTTCGGTGGTGGTGGTCAGCTGGCCGCCCGCCTGCATGCCGGTGATCAGCAGCGGCTTGAGGTTGGCGCGGGCAGCGTAGACTGCAGCACTGTAACCGGCAGGGCCGGAACCGAGAATGATGACGCGCGAATGACGTACTTCAGACATGTCGAACTCCTGTCGAGCCGGCGGCACGGGCCGGCATCGGTGTACCGGCTGCGCCAGCTGGAAAATTAAAACGGACCCACGCAGCACTTGGGGAAGGCTACAACGCGCAGGCCCGAAAAGCGGAAAGTTGAGCGCACTGTAGCGAGGTCGCAAAGATTAAGGAAATATCCTTAGACAATCCACCTCATAGGCACGGTCTATTCATTGATTTCATTCATAGGCCAGCCCTGGCGCTTTTGTTACAGCCCGTGTCCCGCTTGCCAGCCACCTTTCGTCGGCGCGGCAAACTCGGTAAGGTCAGCGCGTTTTCCTTCTCTGCGGAGTCTCCCGATGCAAGCCCCTGTCCTCTCCGGCCCCCAATACCTGCGCGAAGGCCTGAAACTGGTGCTGAGCCCCAACCTGCGGTTGTTCGTGCTACTGCCGCTGGCGGTCAACCTGCTGCTGTTCGGTGGCATGGTCTACTTCGCCGGCCACCAGTTCGGCCTGTGGCTCGATGCCCTGATGCCAACGCTGCCAGACTGGCTGAGCTTTCTCAGCTACATACTCTGGCCGCTGTTCGTTGCCCTGCTGGTGCTGATGGTGTTCTTCACCTTCACCCTGGTGGCCAACATCATTGCCGCGCCGTTCAATGGCTTCCTGGCGGAAAAGGTCGAAGTGGTGGTGCGTGGCGAAGACACCTTCCCGGCGTTCAGCTGGGGCGAGCTGGTGGCCATGGTGCCACGCACCTTCAGCCGCGAAATGCGCAAGTTGGGCTACTTCCTGCCACGGGCCATCGGCCTGTTCATCCTGTCGCTGATCCCCGTGGTCAACGTAATCGCCGCGCCGCTGTGGCTGATGTTCGGGGTATGGATGATGGCCATTCAGTACATCGACTACCCGGCGGACAACAACAAGATGAGCTGGCAGGACATGCTGGCCTGGCTGCGCAGCAAGCGCTGGCAGTCGCTGGGCTTTGGCGGCATCACCTACCTGGCACTGATGATCCCAGGGGTGAACGTGCTGATGATGCCGGCGGCGGTGGCCGGGGCTACATTGTTCTGGGTGCGGGAGCGTAACTGACTGCCGAGGTGTACCCGCCCCCCTGTAGGAGCAGCCTTGTGCTGCGAAGAGGCCATTGCAGCCGAAGATAATCTTCAGCCTTACCGGCCTCTTCGCAGCACAAGGCTGCTCCTACAAGATGAGGGGGCAGCCTGAGTGATGGTGAAAGACATTGGGTCCACCAAAAGGCAGACCAAATCTGCTTGGGGCTCTACTGCCCCAACCGGCTGGAAAACTGCCCCACCACATCCACCACCCGCTTCGCCCCGTCCTGGATCTCGACAATCACGTTGCCCGTCTCATCGGCCAGCGCCAGTCCCTGCTCGGCCTGGCGCTTGCTGGTGTCGATGATCTCCACCGCCGCCTGCGCCAGTTGCTCGTTCTGCTTTACTACCCGGGCAATTTCCTCGGTAGCGGTGCTGGTGCGCGAAGCCAGCTGGCGCACTTCGTCGGCAACCACGGCAAAACCTCGCCCTTGCTCGCCCGCGCGGGCCGCTTCAATGGCCGCGTTAAGGGCCAGCAGGTTGGTCTGCCCGGCAATGTCGCTGATGGTCTTGATGATCGACCCGATCACCCGTGACTGGGTGTCCAGCGCCTGGATGCCCTCCGCCGCCTCTTGCATCGAGGCCTCAAGGCCGCGCATCACACTGACGGTCTGGGTGACCACCTCGGTGGCCTTGCGCGCGCTGACATCGGTACCCAGCGAGGTGCTATAGGCGACATCTGCCGCCTGGGCCACGGCCTGCTCCTGGTTGACCTGGTCGGTGATCACAGTGGCGAACTTGACCACCTTGTACAGCACATCGTGGGCATCGAAGATCGGGTTGTACGAAGCCTCCAGCCAGATTACCCGGCCATGGGCATCGATACGCTTGAAACGTTCGGCAACGTATTCACCCCGGCGCAGCTTGTCCCAGAACGCCTGATAGCCGGCCGAGTGAACCTCCTCCGGCTCGCAGAACATACGGTGGTGCTTGCCGCGAATCTGCTCAAGGCGATAACCGACTGTGGCCAGGAAACGCTCGTTGGCAGTGAGGATGGTGCCGTCGAGGTCGAACTCGATCACTGCAGTAGAGCGCATCAGCGCCTTGATCAGGCTTTCGTGCTCACGAGACGTCTCAATGGTGCGGGTCAGGTCGCTGGAGTGCAGCGTGAAGTACTTGATGCGCCCCTCGCTGTTCTTTACCGGCTGCAGGATCGACCGCAGCCAGGCTTCCTGGCCGTTGCCACGCAGCAGACGGAAGGCGCCGTTCAAATGCTCGCCACGGCTGATCGCGCTCTTCATGCGTTGGTAGAAATCCAGCGACTTCACATGGGCTGGGACGATGTCCTCGATGTTGCGTCCAAGCAATTGATCGGAACGGTAGAGCATTTCGCTCTCGAAGTTGCCGTTGACCATCTCGATCCGTCCCTGTGGGTCGAGTTGAAGTACCAGCATCTCGCTGTCGAGACTACTCTTGACCTGTTCCACGGACATCAGATCTTCGCGCAGCTGCCGGATTTCTTGCTTGAGCTTGCTGTTGAACATCACCGCACTCCTGGAGCGCATCACCTAGTCGAATGCATCTTCATCGGCTGCCGGTTGCACCTTCTTGAGCACCGCGCAACGAAATATTCATAAAGGCAAAAGCGTCAGCGGTCAGGCGTCATCTGTACGTCACATTGCAGTCACATTGGCGCAACCCGGCAGGCGGAAACTTTTTGTCATGAATACACCCGCCCTACGCATTACCTTGGTCAGCGAAACCTTCCCACCCGAAATCAACGGCGTGGCCAACACCCTTGGCCGCCTTGGCGAAGGGCTGCTTCAGCGCGGCCATGAGGTGGAGGTGGTGCGCCCGCGCCAAGCCGGCGAAGCCCCCGTGCACAACGACCCGTACCTGATGCTCTGCCGTGGCTGGGCGCTGCCTGGTTACCCCGGTTTGCAGTGGGGCGAGGTGTCGATGCACAAGTTGTTGCGCCGCTGGCGGCGGCAGCGCCCGGATGTGCTGTACATCGCCACCGAGGGGCCGCTGGGGCTCAGCGCACTGCGCGCGGCCAGGCGCCTGGGAATCGCGGTCGTCAGCGGCTTCCACACCAACTTCCCGCAGTACTCCGGCCAGTACGGCCTGGGTTTGCTGGCACGCTTGCTCACCCACTACCTGCGCTGGTTCCATCGGCGCACGGCAATCACCCTGGTGCCCAGTGTCAGCCAGCGCCTGGAGCTTGAGCGCCGTGGTTTCGAGCGCCTGGAACTGCTCGCTCGGGGTGTCGATGCGTGCCTGTTCAACCCGGCCCGGCGAAGCCAGGCGTTGCGCGAAAGCTGGGGGCTGGGCCCGGACGATCTCGCCGTGCTGCATGTCGGGCGGCTGGCGGTGGAAAAGAACCTTGGCTTGCTGCGGCCTTGCCTTGAGGCACTGCAGACGACTTATCCACAGAAGCGCCTGCGCCTGATCATGGTGGGTGACGGCCCGCAGCGCGCCGCCCTCCAGCAGCAGATGCCGGATGCCATGTTCTGCGGCGCCCAGCGCGGCGAGGTGCTGGCCGAGCATTACGCCAGCGGTGACCTGTTCCTGTTCCCGAGCCTGACCGAAACGTTTGGCAATGTGGTGCTCGAAGCCATGGCTTCGGGGTTGGCGGTGGTTGCCTATGACGAGGCGGCGGCTGCGCAGCATATTCGCCATGGCCACAGCGGGGCGCTGGCCATGCCGGGGGACCAGGCGGCGTTTGTCGATGCGGCTTGCTGGCTGCTGGAGGAAGAGGAAACCTTGCGCCGGGTGCGCCTGAATGCGCGGCAGCATGCCAGCCGCCAGGGCTGGCCGGCGATTGTCGAGCAGTTTGAGGGGTATCTCGATGCGGCCCGGAACCAGGCTGCAGCCTCACCCGCTTCGCGGCTGGGTGCTACGCGATCTGTGTAGGAGCGGCCTTGTGCCGCGAATGGGCCGCATAGCGGCCCCGGATCTCGATGTCAAAGCCATCGAGGGGCCGCGTTGCGGCCCATTCGCGGCACAAGGCCGCTCCTACAGGGACCGCGCAAGACTTTCAGGCCAGTGCTTTTTCGATTGCCTGCACCACCGCCGGGTCATCCGGCGCCGTGCGCGGCGAGAAGCGCGCCAGCACCCGCCCGTCCTTGCCAACCAGAAACTTCTCGAAGTTCCAGCTGATGTCGCCAGGGAACTCAGCCCCTTCGCCCGCCAGCAGGCGATACAACGAATGGCGTTGCGGCCCGTTGACTTCCAGCTTGCCCCCCAGCGGGAAGCTCACCCCGTAGTTGAGGCTGCAGAATTCCTGAATTTCCTTTTCGCTGCCCGGCTCCTGCCCGGCAAACTGGTTGCATGGTAGGCCAAGCACGTTGAAGCCCTTGGCCTTGTAAACCTGGTAGAGGTTTTCCAGAGCCTTGTATTGCGGCGTGAGACCACATTTGGAGGCAACGTTGACCACCAGCACCACTTGGCCCTTGAACGGTGCGAGGGGCAGCTCCCCGCCGTTCAGCGCGTCCAGTTTCAGGTCGTGAAATGCACTCATGATGACATCCCCTCTCAGGTTCCCGGTTGCCGCGCGGGCGAATTCCGCCCAATAAAAAGGCGCCCGTCCAAACCGTCCACCTCCCGTAGGAAGGCAAATCGGCTTGCCCGAGCGCCTGGCGACTTTCTGAGCTTAGCGCAGAAAATCAGTGGTGATGGCCACCTTCACCGTGGATGTGACGGTGAGCGATTTCTTCTTCGCTGGCGTCACGCACGTCGACTACCTTGACCTGGAAGGTCAGGCGCTGGCCGGCCAGCGGGTGGTTGCCGTCAACGGTGACGTCGTCGCCGTCGAGGTCGCGGATAGTGACGATCTGCATCTGGCCGTCCGGTGCCGAAGCGTGGAACTGCATGCCTACTTCCAGCTCGTCAACGCCTTCGAACAGGCTGCGGTTCAGGGTGCTGACCAGCTCGGCCAGGTATTCGCCGTAGGCGTCTTCCGGCTCAATGGAAACGTTCAGCTCGTCACCGGCCTGTTTGCCTTCCAGGGCTTTTTCCAGGCCCGGGATGATGTTGCCGGCACCGTGCAGGTAGACCAGCGGCGCGCCACCGGCGGAGCTGTCGATGGTCTCCCCGGCGTCGTTGGTCAGGGTATAGTCGATGGAGACAGCCTTGTTGGCGGCGATCAGCATGGGGCAAGACCTTTTGCAAAAGTATGTAGAGCGGACAAGTGTAACCAAGCCATCGTCCGATTGCGAACGCACTGCGGACGAGCAGCGGCCCATCAGTCGGATCACCGGCTTCCATCAGGACGAAGAAGGCCACTGGGTGGCCGAGCTGTCTTGCGGCCATACCCAGCACCTGCGCCACCAACCGCCGTGGCAGGCACGCCCCTGGGTGCTCGACCCGGCGCAACGCGCGCAGCGCATCGGCCAGCCTTTTACGTGCGGCTGGTGCGCGCAAGGGGTCGATAGCGCTACCCTTGGCCGTTAATTTCTTGCACCGCTTATTTCGAGAAGCACGCATGCAGACATTTTTCATTGCGCCGACCGACTTCGGTGTCGGCCTGACCTCCATCAGCCTCGGCCTGGTGCGCACCCTGGAGCGCGCCGGCCTGAAGGTCGGTTTTTTCAAGCCGATTGCCCAACCCCACCCGGGTGACACCGGCCCTGAACGCTCGACAGAACTGGTGGCGCGCACCCACGGCATCAAGCCTCCCGTGCCACTGAGCCTGGCCCAGGTCGAGCGCATGCTCGGCGACGGCCAGCTGGACGAATTGCTCGAAGAAATCATCCGCCTCTACCAGCAAGCCTGCGTCGGCAATGACGTGGTGGTGGTCGAGGGCATGGTGCCCACGCGCCACGCCAGCTACGCGGCTCGGGTCAACCTGCACCTGGCCAAGAGCCTGGATGCCGAAGTGATCCTGGTATCGGCCCCGGAAAACGAAGTGCTCAGCGAATTGTCCGGCCGGGTTGAACTGCAGGCCCAGCTGTTCGGCGGCCCACGCGACCCGAAGGTACTCGGGGTAATCCTCAACAAGGTGCGCACCGACGAAAGCATGGCGGATTTCGCCACCCGCCTGCGCGAGCACTCGCCCCTGCTACGCGGCAACGACTTCCGCCTGCTCGGCTGCATCCCCTACCAGCCCGAGCTGAACGCCCCGCGCACCCGCGACGTGGCCGAGCTGCTCGGCGCCCAGGTGCTCAACGCCGGCGACTACGAGCAGCGGCGCATGAGCAAGATCATCATCTGCGCACGCACCGTGGCCAACACGGTGCCGCTGCTGACGTCGGGTACCCTGGTGGTCACCCCGGGCGATCGCGACGACATCATCCTCGCTGTCAGCCTGGCCGCCATCAATGGCGTACCGCTGGCCGGGCTGCTGCTGACCAGCGACAGCAAGCCGGACACGCGCATCCTCGGCCTGTGCCGCGGCGCGCTGCAGGCCGGCCTGCCGATCCTGTCGGTCAGCACTGGCTCGTACGACACCGCCAACCAGCTCAATTCGCTGAACCGCGAAATCCCGGTCGACGACCGCGAGCGCGCCGAGTTCATCACCGACTTCGTCGCCAGCCACCTCGATGCGGCCTGGTTGCACCAACGCTGCGGCACCCCGCGCGAGATGCGCCTGTCGCCAGCGGTGTTCCGCTACCAGCTGATTCAGCGGGCGCAGCAGGCCAACAAGCGCATTGTCCTGCCAGAGGGTGCCGAGCCGTTGCTGGTGCAGGCCGCAGCCATCTGCCAGGCGCGTGGCATCGCTCGCTGCGTGCTGCTGGCCAAGCCCGAAGATGTCGAGGCGGTGGCACGCGCCCAAGGCATTACCCTGCCGCCTGGCCTGGAAATCCTCGACCCCGAGCTGATTCGCGGGCGCTACGTGGAGCCGATGGTCGCGCTGCGCAAGAGCAAGAACCTCAACGCACCAATGGCCGAGCAGCAACTGGAAGACCCGGTGGTGATCGGCACCATGATGCTGGCCCTGGACGAAGTGGACGGCCTGGTATCGGGCCTGGTGCACTCCACCGCCAACACCATCCGCCCGGCCCTGCAGTTGATCAAGACCGCGCCGGGCTCCAGCCTGGTGTCGTCAGTGTTCTTCATGCTGTTCCCCGAGCAGGTGCTGGTGTACGGCGACTGCGTGATGAACCCACACCCGAGCGCTGCCGAACTGGCGGAGATCGCCCGGCAGAGTGCCGAGTCGGCGCAGGCCTTCGGCATCGCGCCGCGGGTGGCGATGATCAGTTATTCAAGCGATTCGGCCAGTGATGAAGAGGTCGGGAAAGTGCGCGAAGCGACACGCCTGGCGCAGGGTGCAGCGCAGCAGCTGCTGATTGACGGGCCGCTGCAGTATGACGCGGCGGCCAACCCGGCGATTGCACGGGAACTGGCGCCGGATAGCCCGGTGGCCGGGCGTGCCACGGTGTTCGTGTTCCCTGACCTCAATACCGGCAATACCACGCATAAAGCGGTGCAACGCAGTGCCGACGGGGTCAGCCTGGGGCCGATGCTGCAGGGGTTGCGCAAGCCGGTGAACGACTTGCCGCGGGGGGCTCAGGTTGACGATATCGTGCATACCATTGCCCTGACGGCGATTCAGGCCAGCGTGGTGCGCTAAAAGCTGGGGCTGCTTTGCAGCCCATTCGCGGCACAAGGCCGCTCCTACAGGAATCGCGTAATGCCTGTGGGAGCGGCCATGTGTCGCGATAGGGTCGCAAGGCGGCCCCGGGCATCAATCAGGGATATTGCTGAACCTGGCCTTGTTGCTGGTCATACTGCTGGCCCGGAATCGGCTTCAGGTTCACTTCCACCCGGCGGTTCTGCGCCCGGCCATTGGCGTCGGCGTTGCTGGCGATCGGCTGGTCCGGGCCCATGCCACGCACCGAGATACGCGAAGCATCCACACCCTGCGAGGTCAGGTAGGTGCTGACCGCCTGCGCGCGGCGCTGGGACAGGTCCATGTTGTGCTGGCGGCTGCCGGTGCTGTCGGTGAACCCGACCACTTCAATGGTGTTCTGGTTGAACTGCTTGAACGAGCCTGCGAGGTTGTTCAGCGGCGAGTAGAAGCTTGGGGCGATGTTGGCCGAGTCGGTGGCAAAGGTGATGTTGCCCGGCATGATCAGTTTGATCTGGTCGCCCTGACGCTGTACTTCCACGCCGGTGTTGGCCATCTGGGCGCGCAGTTCGGCCTCTTGCTTGTCGGCGTAGTAGCCATAACCCGCTGCTGCAGCACCTACCGCGGCGGCGCCGATCAGCGCACCCTTGCCACGGTTGTTGTGGTCGATGGCAGCACCGGCGATGGCGCCAGCCAGCGCGCCCAAGCCGCCGTATTTGGCAGTCTTGCTCATCCCCGTGGAGCCCTGCGCCTGACCCTGGTTGTCATAAGGGTTCTGGCCGGCACAGCCAGTCATCAGGGCAGCGGCAGTTGCGACGATAATCAGACGACGCATGGTGAACATGGACAAGCTCCTACTGAAATTCATAAATGCGGCAGATCACGAAGGGATCTATGCCAGCCTTGGATTGCATCGGCAATGAAAAATTCAATGAAAGTGCCTTCATGTGCACTCAGGCACGCACGAAAGGGTTTTCTCGCATCTCGTCACCCAGGCGGGTATCGGGCCCGTGGCCAGTCACCACAATGGCCTCTTCGTCCAGCCGGTACAGCCGCTCCTTGATGGAACGCACGATAGCCCGCTGGTCACCCCCCCACAAATCGGTGCGGCCAATGCCACGGCGGAACAAGGTGTCGCCGGCGATCAGCAGTTTGGCATCGGCGAACCAGAAGCTCATCGACCCCGGGGTGTGGCCAGGCGTATGCAATGCCACGCCACAGCCACAGGCCAGCGCTTCGTCATCGCCCAGCCAGCGATCGGGTGCCGGTACCGGCGTGTAGGGAACGCCGAACATCTGGCACTGCATCTCCAGGTTGTCCCACAGTACCTGGTCGTCCTTGTGCAGGTGCAGGGTGGCGCCGGTCAGCGCCTTGAGCTTGCCCGAGGCAAGAAAATGATCGAAGTGCGCGTGTGTATGGATGATGCTCACCAGCGTCAGGCCGTGGGCCTGCAGGCGTGCCAGGATCTTCTCCGGGTCACCGCCTGGGTCGACGACGATGGCTTTCTTGGTCAGCGGGTCGCCGATCAGCGTGCAGTTGCATTGCAGGGGGCCTACGGGGAAAGTTTCGCGGATGAGGACAGGTGGGGTTTGGGTCATCATGAGCTCGAAAGCAAAGCCTGGGGTCTTTCAAGAGCGTGACAGGAAAATGGGGCGGGCGCACGTGGTTCATGCCTTGGGAGGTGTGGCGTCCATGAGATCGAGCGCCGCGCGGGCGGCGCTCGATCTCATGGACGCCACATATCTTAAGGCAGGAACAACCTGAACAACCCGCCCCCAAGCGCCCCGCCATTGGAGATCTCGATCCGTCCGCGCACCCCGCCGCTTTCATGCAGTGCCGCGATCCGCGCCGCAAAGTACAGGCCAAGGCCCGTGCTGCCGCTGGTCGAGTCGATGCCCTGGATGTATTCCTCCTGGCGCTCGAGCATGTGCTTTGGATAACCCGGGCCGTCATCGTTTACACAAATGGCCAGCTGGTTGTCGGCTTCTTCGATGGTGATCAGCAAGGCGTGCCCAGCGAAGCGGGTGGCGTTGGTGATGACGTTTGCAATCACCGAGGCCACCAGCTCGCGGTCAAAGAAGCCCAGCGGGTTGTCGGTGTCGATGCGCCAGGTGGCGAGGATGTCGTTGTGCTTGAGCACTTCCTGATGCGCCGCCAACTGGGCTTCGATGAAATCGTCCAGTTCGTGGTAGTCCGGGCACACCGGCAACTGGTTGATACCCAGTTTGTACAGGCCCAGCAACTGCACCAGCATGCCGTTGAGGTGGCGAAACTCGTGCTCCATGATTCCCTGCTCGGCACCACCACGCAGCTCTTCGGGCAAGCGCTCCATCCACTGGCTGTGGGACTGGATCAGCGCTGACAAAGAGCTTTTGAGGTCGTGCACGGTGGAGGCGATCACCGTGGAAAAATCCAGCCCCTGATTGTCTTGATTCATGCGCCGAACACTCGGATGTGCAGTTTGCGGTAACGGTCATAGCGATTGTCGCTGGCAGGGATACCGGCCACGCTGGTCAAGGCGTCCTGGCATTCCTGCATGATCGCGGGCTGAGGGTTTTCACCGCCAATGCGCAGCAGCGCCTGGGCGGTGTTAAGGGCGATGCTGATGTTTTTCGGCTGCATACCCAGCGCCTTGCGGAACATCTGCAACGCCTCGCCAAGCTGCCCTCCCTGGTAACTGCGCACACCCTGGCGATTGAGGGTGACCGCTTCGGTAATGGCGTTGAGCACGCTGGGGTCGTCCGTCAGCTTGCCCACTTTCTCCATGACCTTGGGGTCATCGCCATAACTTTCCACACAGCTCTTCAGCACGCCGAGGGCGGCGGCTTCCTGCCCCATTGCCTGCAACTGTGCGGCAACGGTCAGGGCCGAATCGACCGAGAAGAACTGGTTCATCTTGTCCAGGCGCTGGATCGCCTGTTCGGTCAGCTTGCCGGCCGTTTCCGGGTCGCCCGCCTGTTGCAGGCTGGCGGCCTTCATCATCCGCGCACGTACCTGCAAGCCTTGGTCCTCGGGGTTTTCCTTGGCCACCTCGCTGAGCGTGGTGTTGATTTCGACCCGGGTACGGGCGTCCAGGCCAAAGCCTGCGTTCTTGCTCATCAGCGCCTGCACCAGGCCAAGGTTGTTTTCAGCATCCTTGTAGCGCGAGCTCTGCCCCTGGTTCACCGCATGGCGGAACGCCTTCGACGCGCTCTCGAAGTCTTCGTTTTCCAGCGCCAGCTTGCCCAGCGTCGACTGCCGACGTACCGACAGTGGCGACAGCCGCACGGCTTCTTCAAGCAGGTTTTGCGCGCGCCGGGTATCGCCCTGGGCCACCAGCACCTCGGCCATGCCGTCGTACAGGCCGGGCATGATCGGGAACGCCTTGAGCGCCTGCTCGTACACACCCTGGGCCTGGGCATTCTGGCCACGCTTGTGCATCAGGGCGCCCAGCGCGGCGTACACCCAAGGCTGCGGGCGGCTGGCCAGGATGGCCTTGAGGAACTTTTCCAGTTCCTCGAAGCGGTTGAGGTTACGCAGGGCATCGGCCCGATAACGCAGGCACAGCGGTGCCAGGCGCGGGTCTTTCTTGCACAGCTCGGCACAGGCGGCCAGCACTTCGGCCGGGCGATTGCGGTCCAGCGCCTGCAAAATCGGCTTTAGCAACGTCTTGCGCTGGAACAGTTTCTCGACGCGCTGGGCCAGGCCTACGCGGTTGAACGGTTTGGTCAGGTAGGCATCGGGCTCGTGCTCGATGGCGCTGAGGACAATGGCCTGGCTGCTTTCGGCCGTGACCATGATGAACACGCACTCATGGCTGATGTGCTTGTCGATGATCAGGTCTTCGAGCACCTGCTGGCCGTTCTTCTTGCCGTCGCCCAGGTGGAAGTCCTGCAGGATGAAGTCATAGCGCTTCTGCGCGCACATGCGCAGCGCCTGCTCGCCGCTGTCGGCGGTGTCCACGTCGCGCACGCCCAACTCGCGCAGCATGGAACGGGTCGACGTGCGAAAGTCGGTAAAGTCGTCGACGATCAGAAAGCTTTTTTGCCCGTACTGCAGCATCAACACGACCTGCCTTGGAATGATTGAAAAATCGCGCGAGGCGATGCCACCGATCGCTGTATCGGCAGCTGGTCGGGAAAGATGAGGGTAGAGCATCACCGGCCACAATCCATGGCCTCAGGCCATCACTTTAGCGGGCAATGACCTGCAGGGCCAGTATCACGCCAGCACCCCCAGGGATTTGGCCTTGGCAACCGCCTGGGTACGCCGCTCAACGCCCAGCTTGCTGTTGATGTGGCTGGCGTGGGTCTTCACGGTGTGCAGGGAAATGAACAGCCGCTCGCTGATCTGCTGGTTGGAACAGCCCTGGGCAATCAGTTCGAGCACGGCCAGTTCGCGGCCGCTCAGGGCTTCGCCGGTGCCGGTGGTGGCGCTTCGCTGCTGCGGCAGGCGCTTGAGCAATTCCGCCTGAACCGGGCAGGACGAACCTGCCTGCAATTGCTCAGAAAGCCAGTGCGGGTGCTTTTCCAGCAGCGGCTGGAACGGTTGCAGCACGCCGCCATGAGCGGATGCCAGCAGGCTTGGCAGCAATTGCGCGGCCTGCCCCTCCCGGCCTTCGTCCAGCAGCAGGGAAAGCCATTGGCACAGGGCGCTGACGGTGAGCAGCATGCCGCCACTGGCCTGGCCACGCTCAACCAGACTTGCCAGGCGTTGTACGGCGTCGTCACCGCGTAACTGGATGCGCTCCAGCAGCGCCTGCTGCAACGCAATGTGCAACGGCAGCAGCGGGTGGAACTCCGGTGCGGCTGCCGGCTGCTCGCCGCCGTAGGTCTGGCCCAGGCGCAGCAGCCAGGACTCGGCCAGGTCGGTACGCCCCTGGGCCAGCCACAGTTCGCATTTGATCAGGGTAATCATGGCCAGGTAGTAGACCGGGGGGACGTCCCAGATATGCATCAGGCGCTCGGCCTCGGCCAATTCGGCAAAAGCCTCCGAAAAGTGCCCTTCCCGGCCATCGAGCGTAGCAATTACGCAATGGCCGATAAGCACACTGATATCCCGGCAGGCCCGCGCCTCGCCCAGCCCCGCGCGCAAACGCGCACGGCCCTGGGCCGGCTGCAGGCGCGAGACCAGCAGGTAACCTTCGTAAAGCGTCAGGCGCGCGCGCACCGCATACAGCCGCTGCGCCGAAAGCCCTTGCAGGCGCTGAAGCCCTTGGCGCACTTCGTCCAGTGCGCGCAACACCTCGCCACGGGCATGCAGCACCCGCGCACGGTCGTAATGGGCCAGCGCCTCGAACAACGGGTTGCCAACCCGCTGGGCCAGCTCCAGGGCTTCGCGGTTCCAGCCTCGGGCCCGCCAGAAGTCGCCGTCGGCAATGGCCAGGTTGGACAGCGTCGACAAACACACCAGGCGTTGACCATAACGCTTGCTCGGCAGGCTCTGCAGCGCTTCGCCGCAATAGGCCAAGGTGCGTTCGCGGTCGCCACGGCCGCGGGCAATGACCCCACTCAGCGCCAGCCACTGGGCCAGCATCGACTTTTGCGCGGTGGCCGAAGGCGCGGGCAGAAAGCGGCTGAGGTAGCCGGCCAGTTCCTCGGCGGCGTCCAGCTGGCACGCCAGCCCCAACGCCCAGCTGTACAGCACGATCAAGCGTGGCGTGCTGATCAGCAGGCTGTCGGGCAGGTCCATCTTCCAGCGCAGCAGCATGCCGACGTTCTGTTCAGCCAGCAGTTGCTCCTCGGACAGGCTCTGCACCAGGTCGGCAGCGACATCGAGGTGGCCGGCACGCAGCGCCTGCTCCACCGCCTCGTCCAGCAGGCCCTGCTTTTCAAACCAGCGACAGGCACGCAGTTGCAAACCGGCAAGTGGTTCGCTGGCCTGCCGGCTGCGCAGCAGGTCGGAGAACAGGTGGTGGTAGCGGAACCAGTGGCCATGCTCGTCCAGCGGCACCAAAAACACTTGGTGCGCCTGCAGGAAACGCAGCACAGCTGCGCTGTCCTGGCGGCCACGCAGGGCGTCGCACAACGGGGCGCAGAAGCGCTCCTGGCAGGCCGTGTCGTACAGGAACGCCTGTACGTCGGCGGGCAGCATGTCGATGACTTCTTCAAGCAGGTAGTCGCGGATCAGACCTTCGCCGCCATGTAAGGCCTGGGGCAAGGCTTGCTCGTCCGCCGACTCGCTGGCTGCCAGTTGCCAGAAACGCAAACCGGCCACCCAACCGTCGCTGCGCTGGATCAGGTTATCCAGTGCCTGGCCGCGCAGGGCCGTTGGCTGCCGGCCGATCACCGCCAGCGACTCTTCGTCGGTGAGGCGCAAATCCTGTTCGTTCAGTTCGACAAGCTGGCGCGACAGCCGCAAGCGCGCCAGGTGCCAATCCGGGCGCTGGCGGCTGGTAACCAGCAACACCAGGCCGGCGGGCAGGTGGTTGAGGAAGAACTGCAGGCAGCGGTCGAGCACCGGCCCCTGGGCCAGGTGATAGTCGTCCAGTACCAGCAGCAAAGGGGTATCGGTTTGCAGGTACAGCGCCAGCTCGTCGAGCAGGCCGTCGATCCACTCCTCGAAGGCGAACGGCTGGTGGCGCTGGCGCATTTTCAGCAAGCCCATGGCCTGCCCGCCCAGCGCAGGGCAGTACTGCTGCAGGCCTTCGAGCAGGCGTTCAAGAAAGCGGCCTGGGTCGGCATCACGCTGGCTCAGGCCCAGCCACAGGCTACGCCAATGCTCGGGCAGCGCTTCGCAAAATTCGATGGCCAGGGAGCTTTTGCCGAAACCCGCCGGGGCATTGACCAGCAACAGCCGGCCACCCAACCCGGCTTGCAGACGCTGACACAGGCGCAAGCGCGGCACATGGCCGTCCGGCAGCGGCGGCCGGAAGAAACGCCCGTCCAGCAGGCCCAGGGCCTGGCTGGCAAATCCATGTGTACGGGACAAATCTGTCATGGCCGGCTCGTTCTGGGTGGAGGACTTCGGCGATATGGATGCTTGCGAGACTAGCCGGTAACGCAGCGCATTTGAAGATGATGGGCGCAATTGCCCCGGAAAAGACTGCGACAAAAAGCAACATGGCTGATGGACAGGGGGCTGGGGCGGGGGTTTGGGTGGGTATTCAGCAGATTTATCGCCCGCTCACACAGGGATTGCACAGCTTTCAAGGCCAGTGCAGTAGCGGTAGGAGCAGCCTTGTGCTGCGAAGAGGCCATTGCAGCCGAAGATAGTCTTTAGCCTTACCGGCCTCTTCGCAGCACAAGGCTGCTCCTACAGGGCCTGTGTTTGACTGGAAATTATCGCCGGAGCAGTAAACAGAAACGCCCCGGGCAGGCCGGGGCGTTCTGGGGATCACACGGAGCGAAGGGTTGTCAGATCAACGAATACCCGACTGGCGCAAAGCCGCAGGCTGGAAGTCCGCCTTGCTGGCACTGAAGCCGAAGTCGTAGGCACGCTTCTCTTCGTTTTTCATGCCCAGGGCCAGGTAACGACCCGACTGCAGGTCGTAGATGGTTTCCAGGGTGTACCAAGGCACCTCTTTGTTGTAATACGGCTGGGAATGGGCTTCGGACACACGCCACAGCTGGCCACGGCCGTCGTACTGGTCGATCACTGCGGCCTGCCAGGTGTCCTCATCGATGTAGAAGTCCCGCTTGGCGTAGATGTGCCGCTGGCCCGGTTTCAGGGTTGCGACCACGTGCCAGACGCGGCGCAGTTCGTAACGGGACAGGTCCTGGTTGATGTGCCCGGCCTTGATGATGTCGGCGTACTTCAGCTTGGGGTCATCCAGCTTGAAGGCGTTGGAGGCGATGTACAGCTCCTTCTTGCCTTCCAGCTTCCAGTCGTAGCGGTCTGGCGCACCGTTGAACATGTCCAGGTTGTCCGAGGTACGCAGGCCGTCGGCGGCGGTACCCGGGCCGTCGTACGACACTTGCGGCGCCTGGCGTACGCGACGCTGGCCGGCGTTGTAGATCCACGCCTTGCGCGGCTCCTTCACCTGGTCGAGGGTTTCGTGCACCAGCAGCACGGTCCCGGCCAGGCGCGCTGGCGCGGTCACTTCCTGCTTGAAGTAGAACAGGATGTTGCCTGGGTTGTTCGGGTCGTAATCCTTCATCCTGTCGCGGAAGACGAACTGGTCGGAGAAGTAAACCGGGCTGAAAGAGCCGTTCTGCTGTGGCGTGGCCTGGATCACCAGGCGGCTGACACTGCCCCCCCGGTAACGGGTGATGTGGTTCCAGATCACTTCCAGGCCGGTTTTCGGGATGGGGAACGGCACTGCCGTGTTGAAGTTGTTCAAACCGTTGCCGCCTTCCGTCAGCGTGGTCTGGGTGGCGTTTTTCTTGATGGCGGCGAACACGTCCGCAGGTACCGTGGAGCCGCGATGGGTTTTGAATACAGGGATCTTGAAGGTGTCCGGGTAGCGCTTGAGCATGGCCATCTGGCCCGGCGAAAGCTTGTCCTTGTACTGCTCGGCGTTTTGCGCAGTGATGGTGAACAGCGGCTTTTCACTGCCATACGGGTCGGCCAGGAAACCCTTGCCGTCGACGCTGCCCGCACTCACCGACAGCGGCTCCCAAGGGCCGATCGAGCCATCGGCGTTGCCGGCCTTTTCAGCCCCCATCGGGGTCAGGGTACTGCCCAACTTGGCCGCCTCGTCAGCGGATACCGCAGCCATGACGCTGGTCGCCAGCAGGGACAGGCCCAGTACACCGGCTTGCAGCAGACTTCTGGTCTTGTTCATGTCGTGTCGTCCTGGATCTGTATGCTTAGAAGTTCACGCCGAAGCTGAGCGCGACGAAGTCACGGTCATCCACGGTGCTGTACTTGCCATCGAAGAAGTTGGTGTACGACAGGCTCGCCGTGTAGGTGTTCTGGTACTCGGCGTCCAGGCCCAGGCTGACTGCCTTGCGGCCTTCCTCGAAGTTGGCACCCGGGCCGGGCGAGTAGCCGGAAACGTCATGCGACCAGGCCACACTGGGCTTGAGGTTGACCCCGGCGAAGACGTCGTTGTAGTCCCAGATGACCCGTGCGCGGTAACCCCAGGAGGTACTGGTGGTGTAGCCGTCGTTTTCGCATTTACGATTCAAGTTGGTGGTGGATGCCCCAGCACCTGCGCCGGCGATGGTGCTGGCATTGAGTGCCTGGCAGGTGTCCGCACCGCCAGTGGCAGGCAGCGGGCCTGGCCCGAAGACCGGGTCACGGCCATAGCGGGTCTCGCGGGCGTTTTCCAGGCCGCCAACGTGGGTTACCCCAACTTCGCCCACCACAGTCATGCGGCTGGCACCCATTACCTGGTCGAAGAAGTGCGTCAGCGTGGTCTGGAACTGGGTGATTTCCTTGCGACGGTAGCCGTGCAGGTCTTGGCCGGGGGTACCGGAGAGCAGCGAAGCGTTGGTCAGTGCGCCACCAATCGGACGCACGCCCGAGAACAGGATGTCGGTGGTATTCAGTTGCACGGGGGCATTGGGGCGATAGCTGACTTCACCACTCCAGGCCGTACCTGTAGGCAGCGTAGTGGAGAAGCTCAGGCCGTACAGGCGGATGTCTTCGGGGTACTCGACGAAGTACTCGGAGTTGCCGGCCACAATCAGCGGTGCCAGCGCCCGCAACTGGGCAGGCAGCGCGCTCAGGCCGGCGAACACCGATGGTGGGGCGCCGGTGGCACTGAAGATCGGTGCGCGGCTGTGGTAGTTCATGAAGTAGGCGCCGAACTCGGTGTCCAGCGGGTCGAACATATAGCGCAGTGCCACGCCGAACTGGCCGCTGTCGCGGGCATCACGGTCGGCGCCGCGGCGCACCATCACCCCTTCCTCGTTGATGTCCACGCCCCGGGAGGCGAGAAACTGCTGGGCCGCGCCGGGCACCGTGCGGCTGCTGTTGAGCACACGCAGGTTGTCGGTACAGCCGTCGGCGATGATGTCCGGCTGGGAGAAGAACGTACCGCAGTTATCAACAACCGTCTGGTCCCACTCGATCTGGTAGAAGGCCTCGGCCGACAGGTTGTCGGTCAGGCTTTGCGAGATATAGAACATGTTGACCGGGATCAGGCCTTCCTTGATCTCGGCCCCTGGGCGGCGGAACGCCGACACGTCGATGGGGTTGATCGAGTTGATGCCGCCGCCGATGAAGGTACTCTCACCCCAGCTCACCACCTGCTTGCCCAGGCGCACCGAGCCCGGCTGATCGCCGATGGAATAGTTGTGATAGACAAAGGCGTCGAGCAACTGGGCGCCGGACGACTTGGCGCCCTCCTTGCGGCCGGAGTCGCTGATGTCCTTGAACTCGCGGCCTTCGTCCTTCAGCTCGAAGTCGTACCAGTACTTGCCGCGCACGAACACGCCGGTATCGCCGTACTTGAGCTCCAGGTCGTGAATGCCCTTGAAGATCTTGGAGAAGGTTTCGCCCTTCTTGAAGTTCAGGTGGCCGTCGTCGGATGTCTGCGACAGGCCCTTGCCGCCGTTGTTCACCCCGATCAGGTTCTTGTTGGGGTTGGCCGTCGACCAGCTAGCGCCGATGGAGAGCGACGAGTCGAACTGCCCTTCGATTTCACCAATGTTGAAACTGACAGCGAAAGCAGGACTTGCGAGCGTGGAAGCAAGGCTGACGGCCAGGGGCAACTTGGCCCGGCGCCAGAACAGGTTTGCAGATTTCATCGACGCTACTCCATGTACTTTATTGTTATGGCAGTGAGTCCTTTCAAGAACGGCCCGAGCGACCGGTTTGCAGGTTTTCACCTGCGGCGACACGGCTTGCGCGTGTCGCCCTCCCCCATTCCTGAAAATCCCCTGGCCCCGACTATAGCCAGCAAGGCACAGGCGCTTGATCCCTCTAAAGTGTGATTTGCGCTCCATGCCGCCAACTCGCTGCAGTATTGTCCCGATTGCGGGCTGGCAGAGCTCAAGGATGGCGCATTTTTGCCATTTGGCAAGGCGCCGGGGCCTCTAGCGTGCGGGTCGCGTTCTGACGTCAGCGACCCGCACGGCGGTCACAGCGTGGAAAGGAACGCGCTGTTGCTGGCCTGCCACTGGACGATGTCCTGGCGGATGCGTTTCTTGTCGAGCTTGCCGACACTGGTCTTGGGAATTTCAGTAACAACAGCGATCTGGCTAGGAATCGCCCACTTGTTGATGTGCCCTTGCTCGACAAATGGCTTGAGATGGTCCTTGAGCGCCTTGGCATCGATGGCCTGGCTTTCGCGCACCACCAGCAGGGCAAACGGGCGCTCGCCCCATTGCGGGTCGGCTACCCCCACCACCGCCACTTCGCGCACGGCCGGGTGACGGCTGATCAGGTCTTCGAGGTCGAGCGAAGAAACCCACTCGCCACCGGTCTTGATCACATCCTTGATGCGGTCACGAATGTCGATGTAGCCCATGCCGTCGAGGGTAGCGACATCGCCGGTGTGCAGCCAGCCCCCCTGCCACAGCTCCTCGCTCTTTTCCGGTTCCTTGAAATAACCCATGGTCAGCCACGGTGCACGCAGCACCAACTCGCCCTGGGTCTCGCCGTCTGCCGGCAGGAAGTTGCCGTCGCCATCGACAATGGCCGCCTCGACCAGCGGCACCGGCACGCCGGCCTTGATGCGGTAGGTGACGCGCTCATCCTCGCTGCCGGCCTGCAGCTCGTCGTTCAGGTGCGCGGCGGAGATCAGCGGGCAGGTTTCGGACATGCCATACGCGGCGGTCAGCTGGATGCCACGCGCCAGGGCAGCCTGGTACAGCGAACGGTTGAGCGAGCTGCCGCCGATGATGATCTTCCAGCCGCCGAAGTCCTGCCCTTGCGCGTTCGGGCAGTTGAGCAGCATCTGCAGGATGGTCGGCACGCAATGGGAGAACGTGACCTTTTCTTCGCGCCACAGCTTGACCAGCATGTCCGGCTCGTAGCGCCCCGGGTATACCTGTTTCATGCCAAGCATGGTGGCGGCGTAGGGAATGCCCCAGGCATGCACATGGAACATCGGCGTGATGGGCATGTACACGTCGTTGCTGCCCAGCAGGCGCACGCTGTCGATGCTGCCGGTGACCGAAGCTTCGGCCAGGGTGTGCAGTACCAGTTGCCGGTGGGTGAAGTACACACCTTTGGGGTTACCGGTGGTGCCGGTGGTGTAGAAGGTAGTGGCCACCGAGTTTTCGTCGAAGTCCGGGAAGTCATAGCGTGGGCTGGCGGCTGCCAGCAGCTGCTCGTACTCGCCCACCAGCCCAGGCAGCTCGGCGGTCTTGTCCGGGCCATCGGTCAGCAGCAGGGTCTTGTCAACGGTGGTCAGCTGCCCGGCAATGGCCTGGTAGAGGCCGACGAAATCGCTGTTGACCAGCACCACGCGGTCTTCGGCGTGGTTCATGGTGTAGAGGATCTGCTCGGGCGACAGGCGCACGTTGATGGTGTGCACAACAGCGCCGATCATCGGGATGGCGAACATGCACTCCAGGTAGCGGTGGCTGTCCCAGTCCATTACCGCCACCGTGTCACCCGCTTTTACCCCCGCCTCGGTCAGCACATTGGCCAGACGCGCAATACGCTCGTTGAGCTGTGGGTACGTCAGCCGCAACTGGTCGCGGTAGACGATTTCGCGGGTCTTTTCATAGCGGCTGCCGGACATCAAAAGGCGTTTGATCAGCAGCGGGTAGTCGTAGGCGCCCTCGGCGGGCTTGATGATGCGGGTCTGCAGCATGGGTATCCCTTTTCTGAAAAAGCGGGCCGGAGAAGTCTGGGAACAACTGTAGTTCGCGAATGTGACGGCTAAATCAGCCGAAGGAATGATTTGGCTGCGCGGGGTATGAGTGGCATTGTCCGGGTGATGGATCATCCCTGCCCTGCCAACGGAGCCTTACTGATGCCAAGCCCGCGTCGCGCCGTGTTTCTCGATCACCAATCCCTGGACCTTGGTGACCTCGACCTTTCCCCGCTACGAAGCCAGTTCGATGAGTTGGAGCTGTTCGATGCAACCCGCCCTGACCAGGTAAGCCAGCGCCTGCAGGGCGCCGTGGCGGTGGTCAGCAACAAGGTCATGCTCGACGCCGCGACCCTGGCTGCCAACCCACAGCTCAAGCTGATCCTGGTGGCCGCCACCGGCACCAACAATGTCGACCTGGCAGCAGCGCGCGCGCAGGGCATCACGGTATGCAACTGCCAGGGCTACGGCACGCCGTCCGTCGCGCAGCACACCCTCGCCCTGCTGCTGGCCATGGCCACCCGCCTGTGCGACTACAACCAGGCGGTGGCGGACGGCCAGTGGGCCAAGGCCAGCCAGTTCTGCCTGCTGGACTTTCCCATCGTCGAGCTCGAAGGCAAAACCCTCGGCCTGCTCGGCCACGGCGAACTGGGCGGCGCGGTGGCGCGGCTGGCCGAAGCCTTCGGTATGCGCGTACTGAGCGGGCAGATTCCCGGCCGCCCGGAACGCGCCGACCGCCTGCCGCTGGACGAGCTGCTGCCACAAGTCGACGCCCTGACCTTGCACTGCCCGCTGAACGAGCACACCCGGCATATGCTCGGTGCCCGCGAACTGGCCCTGCTCAAACCCGGTGCGCTGGTGGTGAACACCGCCCGTGGCGGCCTGATCGACGAGCAGGCGCTGGCCGATGCCCTGCGCAATGGTCACCTGGGCGGCGCGGCCACCGACGTGCTCAGCGTGGAGCCGCCGGTCAACGGCAACCCGTTGCTCGCACCCGGCATCCCACGCCTGATCATCACCCCGCACAGCGCCTGGGGGGCAGTGGAATCGCGCCAACGCATCGTCGGCCAGCTCAGCGAGAACGCCCAGGCCTTCTTCGCCGGCCAGCCACGCCGCGTGGTCAGCTGAGCGGGGCGCCCGCCTCTGCTACACTGCGCCACTTTTTTCCAGGAGGCGTCGTCCATGGACCCGCGCAGTGAAGTATTGCTCCGCCAGGCAGAGCTGTTCCAGGGGCCGCTGCTGATTGCCGGCGCCCCCGCCGATGGCCTGCTCGGCCAATTGCCACAGGCCCAGGCCTGGACATGGCACGCAGGCGATCAGGCCCTGCTCGACAGCCGCTTTGCCGGCCGCAGCCACCATGGTGTCGAACCACCTGAAGTGCCCTTCGACAGCGCCGTGCTGTTCCTGCCCAAGTCCCGCGAACTGGCCGCCTACCTGCTCAATGCCCTGGCGTCGCGCCTGGCCGGCCGTGAGCTGTACCTGGTCGGCGAAAAGCGCGGCGGCATCGAAGGCGCGGCCAAACAGCTGCAGGCCTTTGGCAAACCGCGCAAGCTGGACAGCGCCCGGCACTGCCAGCTGTGGCAAGTGACCATCGAGCAGACGCCTGAGGCCAAGCCGCTGGAAAGCCTGGCCGAACGCTTCGAACTGGCCCTTGACGACGGCCCGTTGCAAGTGGTCAGCCTGCCTGGCGTATTCAGCCACGGGCGCCTCGACCGCGGCACCGCCCTGCTGCTCAAGCACCTCGACAGCCTGCCGAGCGGGCATGTGCTGGACTTCGGCTGCGGCGCCGGGGTATTGGGCGCAACGGTCAAGCGCCGCTATCCGCAAAGCCGGGTAACCCTGCTGGATGTGGACGCCTTCGCCGTGGCGGCCAGCCGCCTGACGCTGGCGGCCAACGGCCTGGAAGGCGAGGTGATCAGCGGGGATGGTATCGACGCGGCCCCGACCGATCTCAGCCTGATCCTGAGTAACCCTCCGTTCCACACCGGGGTACATACCAACTACCACGCTTCGGAGAACTTGCTGAAAAAATCGGCCGTTCATCTGCGAAAAGGCGGCGAAATGCGCCTGGTTGCCAACAGCTTCCTGCGTTACCAGCCGCTGATCGAAGGGGCGCTGGGCAACTGCCAGGTGCGCGCCGACGCTGACGGTTTCCGTATCTATCAGGCAACACGCGGATAAAAACAGCGCTTGCCGAAAGCGTTTTGCCTAGGCAGAATCCGCACCGTCCTAGGGGAGTAGTCTCCCGCGAGCACCCTGCTCGCCCGGTACGCGTCAACATACTTGGTCAACAGACCATGGCGCGTGCGACCCACCATGCCAGCCTGCATGGAGAGATCCGCAGAGACGGATCCAGGGTTTGACAAGACCTATGACACGCACACCTTACCCGGGGCGGGGAGGATGTACGTGTCATAGCCGTGTCGACCCGCCCCCGTAGGAAACCTGATGCTGGAATCTCTGCTGGTCCCCACCGCCATCGTTGCCCTCGCCGAAATCGGCGACAAGACGCAACTGCTCGCGCTCATTCTCGCTGCCCGCTTCCGCAAGCCCTGGCCGATCATTGCCGGCATCGTCGCCGCCACCTTGGCCAACCATGCCGCCGCTGGCGCCGTGGGTGCCTGGTTCGGCAGCTTCTTCAGCGACTCGGCATTGCACTGGATCCTGGCCGCGAGCTTCACCGCCACTGCGCTGTGGACCCTGGTGCCCGACAAGATGGATGACGACGAGAACCCGGCGCGCCGCTTCGGGCCGTTCCTGACTACGCTGATCGCGTTCTTCCTGGCAGAAATCGGTGACAAGACCCAAGTCGCCACCGTGATGCTGGCGGCGCAGTATCCGCACCTGATCATGGTGATCATCGGTACCACCCTGGGCATGCTGATCGCCAACGTGCCGGTGGTTCTGGCGGGTAACTTCGCGGCAGACAAGCTGCCATTGACCCTGATCCGTCGCCTGGCGGCAACGGCGTTCTTCGTGCTGGCCATCGTGGCGGTCTATACGGCGATGAAAGCCAGTGGTTGGGTGGGTTAACCAAAAGTTGCAGCCTGACGCAAAGCCTGTAGGAGCAGCCTTGCGCTGCGAAGAGGCCGGTACAGGCACCCCAAGTGGACTGCCCTTACCGGCCCTTTCGCAGCACAAGGCTGCTCCTACAATGGGACCGCGTAAACCGAAAACAAAGTCTTACGGCTTGGCCGCAGCCTGATACAGCGGCATCACCTTCGGAATCGCCGCCTGCAGTGAAGCGATGCGGCTTTCGGACGCCGGGTGAGTGCTCATGAACTCAGGCGGTGCACCTTCGGAAGCCTTGCTCATCTTGTTCCACAAGGTGATCGCGGCATTCGGGTCGTAGCCGGCACGCGCCGAAAGCTCCAGGCCAATCAGGTCGGCCTCGTTCTCGTTGGACCGGCTGTTGGGCAGGGTCATGGCGTAGTTCACCACGGTGTCGGCCATGGCCATGCTGCCTTGGCCGAGGCCGAAGATGGCACCGGCACCCTGACGGGCCATTTCCACGCCGTACGCCTTGGACATGGCCTCGCGGCTGTGCTCACGCAGGGCGTGGGCAATCTCGTGCCCCACCACCGCGGCGATTTCCGCATCGGTGAGCTTGAGCTGATCGATCAGCCCGGTGTAGACAATGATCTTGCCGCCCGGGCCGCAGTTGGCGTTCAGTTCGTCGCTCTTGATCACGTTGACTTCCCAGTTCCATTGCGCGGCATCCGGGCGGAACTTGGGCGCCTGGGCGATCAGGCGGTTGGCGATGGCCTGTACGCGCTTGGCATCGGCACTGGATTTGTCGAGTACACCTTTGCTCGATGCCTCACCCAGGGTCTGCTGGTACGACTGGGCGTACATCTGGTTGACCTCATCGGTCGAGAGCATGCTGAACATGTACTGCTGGCGCTGCACGCCGACAGCGCCGCCGCTGGTGGTGTTCACCGCCTGGCAACCGGCCAGCAGGATGCCAGCACTCAACAGGCTGACGACAAAAGACTTACGCATGAAAACACTCCCTTTTTACATGCGCCGTATCCTAGGCCGAGTCGCCAGTGCCCGCTATAGCCGTAGGGAAGATTTTCTTCGCCTGTACCGGCCTCTTCGCGGGCATGCCCGCGAAAGGGCCAGAGCATCAGGCCGGCGTGAGGCACTCCGGCGCATCCAGCTTCGGGTCATTGACGAAATTGGCCAAGGCCCGCTCTCGCAATGTTACCGACGGGCTGGCCAGCAACTCATGCAGGCGGGTAATCGGCGTATCCGGATCAAGCCATGCTGCCTGCCCCGCCTCGTCCAGTATCAGCGGCCGACGCTGGCTCATGGCCGCCTGGGTCACCACCGCGCAGCTCAGCCACACCTGGTCCTGCACCGGGTAGGCCTCCCACACTGCTGCAAAATACAGCGACGAGCCCTCCCCCGGGGTTAACCAGTACGGGCGTTTACGCACGTTGCCACGCCACTCGTAAAAGCCATTGGCCGGCATCAGGCAGCGACGCTGGCGAAATGCATCGCGAAACATTGGCTGCTCGACCAGGGTTTCGGCGCGGGCATGCGCGGGGGTGCGGGACAGGTCTGTGAGCCAGGCCGGGGTAAGCCCCCAGCGCGCCTTGGCCAGTTGCTGCTGGCCGTCGAGCTGGCGCTGGATCAACACCGAAGCCCCGGGCGAAATGTTCCATTGGGCCGGCTGGCCTTCGGGGAAGCCAGGCAGGCTGGCAAGCGCCTGGGGCCAGCGAAACAGGGCATAACGTCCACACATGGGCGAATTCAGAACCTAGCAGATCAAGGTACCGGGGAAGCTCTCCGGTTCGTCGCCAACCAGTGGCTGGGCAGCATTGTACGCATCGATCAGCTGCCGTGCGTACTCGGCCTGCTCATCAGCTACCGCAAGCCCGAGCAGACCTTGCAGGGGCAGTTCGCCTACGCCCCCCATCAAGTCACGGCCCACCAGCTGCACGTTGATGCCTTCACTGGCCAGCATGCCGACCAGCATTTCGGCTTCCAGCAGGTTTTCAGGTTCGTAGATACGCCGCATCAGTCGTTCTCACCGAAGACGTCCAGCATCCACTCCTCGCCATGCACCTGCAGCACGAAGCGGATAGGCTTGCAGCACACCTGGCAGTCCTCGATGTACTCCTGATCGCCACCGGACAGGTCGACCGTGGTTTCGACTTCTTCGCCACAATAAGGGCATTCGTAGTTCGCAGTTTCCAGCATCGCGGCCTCCGGGGTGACTTATGCGTATAATTGCCGGTCTGTTTACAGGGCCTGTGTGTGTCCGAGCCGTTTTTCGGAGCCCGCCCCTACCTTATTACCCTAGCCGTTTCCAACAAGAGAGCATGATGGGCGAATTCGATGCCATCCGACCGTACGACGACGCTGAGGTCCCTGCCGTTCTGGCACGCCTGCTCAGCGACCCGGCATTCCTCGATATCCTCACTCACTTCCGCTTCCCGCGTGCGGCCGGTGCTCTCGGCTGGTTGCTCAAGCCGCTGATTGCCCGTCGCCTGCGCAAGGAATTCGCTGGCGTCACCTGCGTTTCGACCCTGCAGGACAAAGTCGAATACTACGTCGACCAGACCATCGACCGCGCCACCGACGGCGTTACCTATTCCGGCGTGGAACAGCTCAAGGCCGGCACCGCCTACCTGTTCCTGGCCAACCACCGTGACATCGTCATGGACCCGGCGTTTGTCAACTACGCGGTGTACCACGCAGGCTTGCCCACCCCTCGCATTGCCATTGGTGACAACCTGCTGCAAAAGCCGTTTGTCAGCGACATGATGCGTCTGAACAAGAGCTTCATCGTGCACCGTTCGATCAGCGGACGCCGCGAGAAGCTGGCAGCCTATCAGTTGCTCTCGGCCTACATCAGCCACTCGATCCGCAACGACGCCACGTCGATCTGGATCGCCCAGGCCGAAGGCCGCGCCAAGGACGGTGACGACCGCACCGATTCGGCGATCCTCAAGATGTTCCACATGAGCCGCAAGGACGAGCCGTTCGGTGCGGTGATCCAGGGCCTGAACCTGACGCCGGTGTCGATCAGCTACGAATACGACCCGTGCGACCAGGCCAAGGCCCGCGAGCTGTACATCCGCGCCACCACCGGCACCTACACGAAGGCGCCGGGCGAGGATGACAACAGCATCGCCAAGGGCATTACTGGCTACAAGGGCCGGGTGCACATCACGTTCACCCCGCCGGTGACCGCGTACTACGAGGACACCAAGCAGCTGGCAGCCGAAATCGACCGGCAGATCCTTGGCAGCTACCGCCTGTTCCCGGTGCATTACCTGGCGTATGCGATGTGGGACAGCAAGGATGAGGCGCTGCAGGTGCCGAGTGCCGAAAAGGTGTTCCCGGCGGACGAGCTGGCCAAGGCCAAGGAAGAATGGCAGCGCCGGCTAGATGCCTGCCCTGAAGAGCAGCGGCCTTACCTTGTGTTGCAGTATGCGACGCCGGTGCGTAACCAGTATCAGGTCAGGCAGCAGACGCCGGTCGCCTGATCGATCCCGGGGGCTGCGTTGCAGCCCCAATGGTTCTCAGACCCAGGTACTGAACCAGGACAACAGCAACGCCATCGCCAGGCACGAAAAACCGAGAATGTAGAAGTAGCGTGGCACCCGCAGGTCGAATGCGTCCACCACCCCCTCCTCCACCGCCATGTATTCGCGGGTCTCGGCCTCGCGCCGCCGTGCGCTGTGCAGCAGCAACCCGCCCGGGCAGGTCAGCAGCAGCGCCAGCAGGTTGATCAACTTGGTGGGATGGGCGGCCAGGAACCCCCAGAGCACTTGCAAGGACATCACGCAACCTCGGTGTGAGCAGCGGCAAAGGCACGCATTCTACCCAAGTCGCTGTTCGGCGCCCGGCATGGGCGACAAAGTGTCATTAAATTTCATCTGTCATTTGCTCGTCATCTGAACAGGCCACCCTGTCGGCCTCTCATGATCCGGAGCTTGTTCATGTTGCACGCCGAAAACCAGGACCGCCTCTACCTCGTTGCCCAGAGCGATGAACAACAGGCGTTGATCGATGGTTTTGCCATCAATGTGCAGGACCGCCAGTGGCTGGTCTACTGTGCGCTGGGCGGGCATGTACATGAAGATTTGCCAGAGGTCGATGCCGGGACGGGCTTCAGCTTGCTGGATTTCTACGTAGAAGCAGCGTAAGCCTGAACCGGCCTCTTCGCGGGTTTACCCGCGAAGAGGCCAGCACAGGCAACAAAAAACCCGCTACCTGGCACAGGGAGCGGGTTTTTTTCATCCAGCCAAACGCTTACTGGCCCAGCACCTGCCCGATGGTCGGGTCTTTGAACAGGCGGGTCAGGGCATCGCTCAGCACATCACCCACCAGCTGGGTATTGGTGTCCTGGTTCGGCGCCATGCCGAAACGCTGGTCCAGCGAAGCGCCGTAGCGGCCGCTGTAGCTGCGCCCGCCATTGCGCACGTCGGCGCGGAAGGTGGCACCGATGGTGGCCTCGGTCACGTACAGGTTGTCTTTAGGCGACTGATATTTCAGCTCGGCCAGGGTCACGGTCAGCTGGGGGGCACCAGAGGCATTCGGCGTCGGGGTGAAGCCGAGCAGGCGCACGGCAGCTTCGGCCTGGGCCTGCAGCTTGGGTACCACGTCGTTACCGCTGACGCTGATGGTGCTGGTCTCAGGGTACATGCCACCACGGGTGCCCAAGGATTGCGAAGGCCGGCCGTCAACCACCCGCACCACGACCGGCTGGCCGTGACCCACAGGGGCGAGCTGGGCCTTGAGCGTGGGTTGCGGGTTGAGTTGTTGCGGGCTGTGGGCACAACCGACCAGGCTGAGGCTGGCCACGGCAATCAAACCGAACAACAGACGTTGCAACATGCGCGTTTCTCCAGAAAATGCGGCAAAGGCCCACAGTATACCTAGCCAGGCACAGACCAGTCATCGGCCCGACCCGCTTGTCACAATCGTTTCATGGCCCCACCCTTATCCTTGCGCCAAGCCCTCATGCAAAGGACTCGCCGCCATGGCCTCGCTCTGGACTCTGCTTTTCCAACGCCCGCGCCACAACACCTACGCCCGCCTCGATAGCCAAGGCAAATGCCTGGCTTTCAAGCAATGCAGCCAGGTGCCAAGCGGCAGCGGCTGGGTCCAGGTTGGTGACATCCAGCTGGCCTGGCTGGGCCGCGAGCTGCCCGCCGACGCCCGGGTTTGCGCTCGCGCAAGCCGCCGCTGGCACCAGCGCATCCTCGCGGCCTGACAAACGCTGCAATAAAAACCACGAATGGCGACATTTCTGCCCGCGACATCGCTATAATCTCCCCCCGATTATAAGGACGTCTCCTGATCGGGCCCCGCACTCGCCGATTGACCCCGGCAACTTCACCGCTTCGCCCACAGAGAGCCTTCCACTCAGGTCTTGCATCGGCTGTCGTGCCTGCTTTTCCGGCCCTTCACACTGCATGAACCTGCGGGTTGCCATCGCGCAGTCCCCTTTTGAGGTTCACGTCTCCAAAAGAGCGTGAAAAAACGGTTTTCACAACTTCACAAGAGTGTGGCGAGCAAATGAACAGTCTGGCATGTGCAAAAGCGGCAGATGTGTCCCGAACAGCCCTGAACAGGCGGCAAATGCGCTCATCCCGTATGAGTGTCTGAACCGTTCCATAACGCACGCACGACACCTTGACCATAAGTCGAATTGCCGCACCCGTGGCAAACGGCGTTCAATAGCTGAACCCGAAGACTGATTGGCGGTGTCCGCGGAAGTTGCAAGAACTGCGAAAAGTCGGACATGGCGACCCTGGCTACCCCAGGTCCTATGCTGTCAATTAGGTAGCTGTAGATTGTGGAGACGCGTTAAATGGCGCAGAACGAATCGGTTGATGTAGTACTGGTAGGCGCGGGCATCATGAGTGCCACCCTGGCCGTACTGCTGAAGGAGCTTGACCCGACCCTGAAGCTTGAGGTCGTCGAGGCGATGGACTCCGGAGCCGCGGAAAGCTCCAACCCCTGGAACAACGCAGGTACCGGCCACGCTGGTCTGTGCGAGCTTAACTACACGCCCCAGGCCGCCGATGGCAGCATCGACATCAAGAAGGCCGTGCACATCAACGCCCAGTTCGAGGTGTCGCGCCAGTTCTGGGCCTACCTGAGCAAGAAGGGCAACTTCGGCTCGGCGCGTGCGTTCATCAACCCTGTCCCGCACCTGAGCTACGTCGAGGGTGACAAGGGTGTTTCCTTCCTCAAGAAGCGCTTCGAGCTGCTCAAGCAGCACCATGCCTTCGCTGACATGGAATACACCGAAGACAAGGCGGTGATGAGCGACTGGATGCCGTTGATGATGCCAGGCCGTCCGGCCGACCAGCACATTGCAGCTACTCGTGTAGCCAAAGGCACCGACGTCAACTTCGGCGCCTTGACCAACAAGCTGCTCAAGCTGCTGGGCGACTCGCCGGACGCGCAGGTGAAATACAGCAAGAAGGTCGTCGGCCTGCGCCGTAACGGCAAAGGCTGGACCGTGAGCATCAAGGACGTCAACAGCGGCGGCAGCCGCGAAGTCGACGCCCGCTTTGTCTTCCTCGGCGCCGGCGGCGCGGCCCTGCCGCTGCTGCAGGTCTCGGGCATCCCGGAAAGCAAAGGCTTTGGCGGCTTCCCGGTCAGCGGCCAGTGGCTGCGTTGCGACAATCCGGAAATCGTCAAGCAGCACCAGGCCAAGGTCTACAGCCAGGCCGCCGTGGGCGCCCCGCCGATGTCGGTACCGCACCTGGATACCCGCGTTGTGGACGGCAAGACTTCGCTGCTGTTCGGCCCGTACGCCGGCTTCACCACCAAGTTCCTCAAGCACGGTTCGCTGATGGACCTGCCGCTGTCGGTGCGCATGGGCAACATCGGCCCGATGCTGGCCGTGGCCCGTGACAACATGGACCTGACCAAGTACCTGGTCAGCGAAGTGATGCAGTCTATGGAGCAGCGTCTGGAAGCCCTGCGTCGCTTCTATCCGCAGGCCAAGGCCGAAGACTGGCGCCTGGAAGTGGCTGGTCAGCGCGTGCAGATCATCAAGAAAGACCCGAAAAAAGGTGGTGTGCTGCAGTTTGGTACCGAGCTGGTCTCGGCCCAGGACGGCAGCCTCGCCGCACTGCTCGGCGCTTCGCCAGGCGCTTCGGTGACCGTGTCGATCATGCTGGAACTGATCGAACGCTGCTTCCCCGAGCAGGCCAAAGGTGCCTGGGCTGCCAAGCTCAAGGAAATCTTCCCGGCGCGCGAGAAGACACTGGCAACCGATGCTGCCCTGTACCAGAAGATCAGTGCCGACAACGATGTGGCGCTGGACCTGGTGGAAAGCAGCCCGGCGGCCAAGCACTACGCCTGAACCGCCCGGTAACGAAAAAACGCCCCTCGGGGCGTTTTTTTGTGCCTGAGGCGTTATCTGCCTGTACCGGCCTCTTCGCGGCTGAAGCCGCGAAGAGGCCGGTACAGGCTTACAAATCAACCGCGGGCGTTGTCGATGATCTCGATGTACTGAGGCGCATTGCGCTGGTCGGCAATTTGCTCGACGAAGGTCTTGCCGTGCTCGTCCTTGCCATCCAGGTCCAGGCCAGCTTCGACAAAGAAGCCGACAAAGCGCTCGAAATCGTCGACACGCAGCCCGCGGTACGCCTTGACCAGCTTGTGGTGCGAAGGAGAGGTCACGCCATCGGCCGGTTCGAACTGAAGGAACGACTTGATGTAGTCGTCGCTGATTTCGTCGCCGATTACCTGTTTCTTGTCTTTACGCATTGCCGACTCCAACTGGACCATCACGGGATTTCGAAGGCCGGCAGTTTACCCCTCGCAGGCCGCGTGGCTCAACGCGTACGTACGGTACCGGTGTGCAGGTCGGCCCAGATGTGGCCGTTACCATAGGTGAGAAACTGCACGTACAGGGTCTCGTTACGCAGCAGGTCCATGATTACCCGGTAGTCACTGACCGGGTAATTAAGGCTCAAGGTGCGGCTTTTTTCGTCATACACGGGCTTCTTCAAGCTCTTGGCCGCTTCGCCGTCGAAGGTCAGCAGCACTTGGGCGATGGTCGCGCCCTTGCTCAACGGCTTGCCCTTCAGGCGCACCTGCAACGACGAGGTGATCGGGATCGGCTGCTGGTCGGACTGGCGCTGGGCCCCCACCACCACCGAGTAGTCGGTCACTTGCAGCAGTTGCTGACCGGTCGGCGCTTCCTGGCGCAAGGACTGATCATCGGGCGGCAGGAACTGGCTGTGCAGGGGGGCGGCGGCGAGTGGCATGCTGACGGCCAGCAGGAGGGGAAGAATCGCACGCATGTGAGGCTCCTTGTATGAAGGAGCACTCTAGCATGCCGGGTGCAGGCAACCTCAATCGAACTGCGCGAGCATCCAGGCCTGGTACTCGGCCACGCCGGCTTCCCCCTCGCGCGGCGCCCAGTGTGCATGTTCGCCCTCGCCCACCGGCCGGTAAGGCCCGGCCTTGCATTCGAACAAGATGCTGTCCGGCTCCAGCACCACCAGCCCATGGTAGGTATCGGGTGCCAAGTCCACACCCAGGCAATCACCGCCTGCCTGCAGCTCCCGCTTGTCAGTCACCCTTCCCTGATCATCGAATATCAGCAGGCCGAAGCGCCCCTTCAGCGCTAACAAGGTCTCGGCCTTGTCGGCGCTCAGGTGGCGGTGCGGCGGAATGTAGGTACTCGGCTGCAGCCCGACCGCCATGCGGTGGCAGGGCTCTTCCATTTCATGGAAGGTATGGTGCTGCCGCCCACGCGGGTTGGCGGCAGCCTTTTCGGCCAGCCCGGCGAACAGCGATTGGTCGATGAACGCAGGCTGGCGCATGGTCACAGCCCCTTGACGGCGAAAATGCCGTTGGCATTGCGCCAGTAGCCTTTGTAGTCCATGCCGTAACCGAAGATGTAGCGGTCGACACACGGCAGGCCCACATAGTTGGCCTTGAGGTCCGGGCTGGCCTTGCGGTCGTGGTCCTTGTCGATCAGGACAGCGGTGTGCACCGAGCGCGCGCCGGCATGCTTGCAGAACTCGATGATGGCGCTGAGGGTGTGGCCTTCGTCAAGGATGTCGTCGACGATCAGCACGTCACGGTCGATGAACGACACTTCAGGCTTGGCCTTCCAGAACAGCTCGCCGCCGCTGGTCTGGTTGCGGTAGCGGGTGGCGTGCAGGTACGAAGCTTCCAGCGGGAACTGCAGGTGGGTCAGCAGTTTGCCGGAGAAGATAAGGCCACCGTTCATCACGCAGAACACCACCGGGTTCTTGTCGTGCAGGTCCTTGCAGATCTGCTCGCCGACTTTGGCGATGGCCGCTTCGACTTCGGCTTCGGTGTACAGGCAGTCAGCTTCACGCATGACTTGACGGATGTGCTCGAGATCGGCGGACATGGCGCTCTCCGGGGGTGCATTTTGGAAAAGCGGGCAAAGGTACGCATCCGCTCGTCCCAGATCAAGCATTTATGGACTAACGTCCAGAATGACCAGACGACAGCACAGGCTGAATAGATTAATCTAGCGCGGTTTTTTTGCCCGCCTTTCGGAGCCCCCCTATGCCCACTCGTGAGATCCGCCACCCGCTGATCCGCCACAAGCTCGGCCTGATGCGCCGTGCCGATATCAGCACCAAGAATTTTCGCGAACTCGCCCAGGAAGTCGGCGCGCTACTGACCTACGAAGCCACCCAGGACCTGCCACTCGAAACCTACGAGATCGATGGCTGGTGTGGCAAGGTGCAAGTTGAAAAAATTGCCGGCAAGAAGATCACCGTGGTACCGATCCTGCGCGCGGGTATCGGCATGCTTGACGGCGTGCTCAGCCTGATCCCGGGTGCCAAGGTCAGTGCCGTTGGCGTTGCCCGCAACGAAGAAACCCTCGAAGCCCATACCTACCTGGAAAAGCTCGCGCCGGACATCAACCAGCGTCTGGCCCTGATCATCGACCCGATGCTGGCTACCGGCGCTTCGATGGTCGCCACCATCGACCTGCTGAAAAAGGCCGGCTGCAAAGAGATCCGCGCCATGGTGCTGGTCGCCGCGCCAGAAGGCATCGAAGTGGTGGAAAAAGCCCACCCGGACGTGAAGATCTACACCGCTTCGATCGACCAGCGCCTGAACGAGCACGGCTACATCGTGCCGGGCCTGGGCGATGCCGGTGACAAGATCTTCGGCACCAAGCAAAAGGACGCCTGACCATGCAGGACGGCTTCAACGACCCGCTCTGGCGCCAGGTCGTTTCGGGCGCGCAGATGCTCTTCGTGGCATTTGGCGCGTTGGTGCTGATGCCACTGATCACCGGCCTCGACCCGAACGTCGCGTTGTTCACTGCCGGCATCGGCACGCTGCTGTTCCAGCTGGTAACCGGCCGCCAGGTACCGGTGTTCCTGGCCTCCAGCTTTGCCTTCATCACCCCGATCATCCTCGCCAAGGGCCAGTTCGGCCTGGCCGAGACCATGGGCGGCGTGATGGCTGCAGGTTTCGTGTACACCTTCATGGGCCTGATGGTAAAAATCAAAGGCACCGGTTTCATCGACCGCATGCTGCCGCCTGTGGTGATTGGCCCGGTGATCATCTCCATCGGCCTGGCCATGGCACCGATCGCTGCCAACATGGCGATGGGCAAAGGTGGGGACGGCGCAGCACTGATGCCGTACAAGACCGCCATGCTGATCTCCATGCCAGCCCTGCTGACCACCTTGATCGTCGCCGTGTTCGGCAAGGGCATTTTCCGCCTGGTACCGATCATCTCCGGCGTGCTGGTGGGCTTTGCCCTGGCCTTCGCCTTTGGCGTGGTCGACACGGCGAAGATCGCCGCTGCACCGTGGCTGGAAATCCCTAACTTCACCGCACCAGCATTCAACTGGCAGGCCATCCTGTTTATCGTCCCGGTTGCCCTGGCACCGGCGATCGAGCACATTGGCGGGGTGATTGCGGTCGGTAGCGTGACCGGCCGTGACTACCTGAAAAAGCCTGGCCTGCACCGCACCTTGCTGGGTGACGGCCTGGCCACCACGGCAGCCGGCCTGTTCGGCGGCCCGCCCAACACCACCTACGCCGAAGTGACTGGCGCGGTGATGCTGACCAAGAACTACAACCCGAAAATCATGACCTGGGCGGCGGTCTTCGCCATTACTTTGGCGTTCATCGGCAAGTTCGGCGCACTGCTGCAAAGCATCCCGGTACCCGTGATGGGCGGGATTCTGTGCCTGCTGTTCGGTTCGATCGCGGCGGTGGGCATGAACACCATGATCCGTCACAAGATCGACCTGGCCGAAGCGCGCAACCTGGTGATCGTGTCGGTAACCCTGGTGTTTGGTATCGGCGGCGTGCTGATCGGCAGCGGTGACGGCCCGGATGACTGGGGCCTGAAGGGCATCGCCCTGTGCGCCATCGTGGCAATTGCCCTGAACCTCATCCTGCCGGGCAATGATGGCTGGAAGCACAAGAAGCTGGATGATCAGTTGCCTTGATCCGGCTTTAACCTGAGCCGGCCCTATCGCCGGCAAGCCAGCTCCCACAGGTACACCACAGGTTTCAGAGACTGTGATGCCCTTGTGGGAGCTGGCTTGCCGGCGATAGGGCCGGTACAGGCAGCCGCAGTGTCAGGCCTTTTCGCACATATCCGCCAGCACCCTCACCCACTCGGGGTGATCATTCAGGCACGGCACCAGCACCAGCTCCCGCCCGCCGGCCTCGACAAACTGTTCGCTGCCCCGCATGCCGATCTCTTCCAGCGTCTCGATGCAATCGGCCACAAATGCCGGGCACATCACCAGCAGCCTCTTCACACCAGCCTTGGCCAGCTCATCCAGCCGCGTCTCGGTGTAGGGCTCGATCCACTTGTCCCGCCCCAGCCGAGACTGGAACGATACCGACCATTTGCCATCCGGTATGGCCATTCTCTGCGCAAAGGCTTTGGCCGTAGCCAGGCATTGCCCGCGGTAACACACCGCACGTACCTCGGCGGATGCACCGTGGCAGCAATCGGCGGTACGCAGGTCGTGCTTGCTGCCCTTCGGAAACAGCTTTTTCAAGTGCCGCTCCGGCAAGCCATGGAAACTCAGCAGCAGGTGGTCGTAATCCTGCTCCAGGTAAGGCCGGGCGCTGGCCGCCAGCGCCTCGATGTATTCAGGGTGCTCGTAGAACGGCTGCAGCACGCGCATCTGCAACGGCAACTGGCGCTCGTTGATCACCTGTTTAGCCAGCTCGACCACAGTGGTCACGGTACTGTCGGCGAACTGTGGATAAAGCGGCGCCAAGGTCACCTTGCGCACGCCTTGGGCTGCCAGGCGTTCCAGCACTTGGGGCAAGGCTGGCTGGCCATAGCGCATGGCGATTTCCACCGGCCCATGGGGCCAGTGCTCCACCATTGCTGACTGCAGACGACGGGTCAGCACCACCAGCGGCGATCCCTCCTCCCACCAGATCGAGCCATAGGCATGCGCCGACTGCTCCGGGCGCTTGACCAGGATCAGCGACACCAACAGGCGCCGCACCGGCCAAGGCAAGTCGACCACGTACGGGTCCATGAGGAACTGGTTGAGGTAGCGGCGCACATCGGCCACCGAGGTGGAAGCCGGGGAACCCAGGTTGACCAGCAGCAGGGCGTGATCGGTCATGCAGCGTCCTATGTCAGAGGCGGCTGGACAGGTTGTCCAGGGCCGATTGCAGATCGTTGAAGCGGAAAGTGAAGCCAGCCGCCAGCAAGCGTACCGGGCGTGTCCGCTGCCCGCCCAGCAGCAAGGTCGACATCTCGCCCAGGCCAGCCTTGAGCAACAGTGCCGGCACTGGCAGCAGCGCTGGCCGATGCAGGGCCCGGCCCAGGCGCCTTGCGAACTCGCGGTTGCGCACCGGCTCCGGGGCGCAGGCATTATAAGGACCGCTGGCATCGTTGTGCTGCAAGAGAAAATCAATCAGGGCGACCTGGTCGTCTATATGGACCCACGGCATCCACTGCCGGCCATTGCCCAATGGCCCGCCCAGCCCCAGCTTGAAGGGCACGCGCAGGCGCGACAAAAAGCCGCCATCGCTGGCCAGCACCAGCCCGGTGCGCACCAGTACCACGCGGATACCCTGAGCCTGGGAGCGCTGGGCCGTCTCTTCCCAGGCAATGCACAACTGGCTGGCGAAATCTTCGCGCACCGGTGGCGAAGCCTCGGTCAGTTCGCGTTCGCCACCGTCACCGTACCAGCCCACCGCAGAGCCGGAGATCAGCACGTGCGGGCGTTGCTCACGGGTGCCCAACCAGGCCAGCAATTGCTCGGTCAGGGTGACCCGGCTGGCCCACAGCAGGTTGCGTCGGGCAGCCGTCCAGGGCCGATCGGCAATCGGCGCACCGGCCAGGTTGACCACCGCATCAAGGTGATCGTCCGCCTCCAGTTGCTCCAGGCGGGCGATGCCACGTACGCCACTACCACATATTTTTGCCACCTGTTCAGGTCGCCGGCTCCAAACCGTAAGCCGATGCCCCTGGCCAAGCCAGTACTGGCAAAGATGCTTGCCAATCAAACCGGTGCCACCTGTCAGCAATATATGCATGGCTGTGTCCTCGCAGAGTGCGGCGGTGGTCTATTTTTAACATCAAGGCACTTTTTTGACCCGACGCTCTCGGATAAACATAGGCCAACCTGACCGCCAAAGCGGAATAACCTTATACAGAATTTCTGGATTGTACAGGTTTGCCTGACAGCGTAGTCTGCTAACAGCAAGGTTTGAAGAGGCCATCATGACAGTACCTATTGCCATCATCGGGGCCGGTATCGCCGGCTTGTCAGCCGCCCAGGCGTTGCAAAAAGCCGGGCAATCCGTGCATCTGTTCGACAAAGGCCACGGCAGTGGTGGACGCATGGCCAGCAAGCGCAGCGAGGCCGGCGCGCTAGACCTCGGCGCCCAGTATTTCACTGCCCGTGACCGGCGCTTCGTCGAGCAGGTGCAACACTGGGTTGCCGCCGGCTGGGCCGAGCAGTGGAAGCCACAGCTGTACAACTACCGTGATGGCGAGCTCACCCCCTCCCCTGACGAACAGACCCGCTGGGTAGGCGTACCACGTATGAGCGCCATCACCCGTGGCCTGCTCAAGGATGTGACGGTGAACTTCGGCTGCCGTATCGCCGAAGTGTTCCGTGGCAAGCAGTACTGGCACCTGCAAGATACCGAAGGCTGCAGCCATGGTCCTTACAGCCGCGTGGTGATCGCCGTGCCGGCACCGCAGGCCACGCCACTGCTAGCCTCCACCCCGAAACTGGCCGCCGTGGCTGCGGGCGTGCAAATGGAACCTGTCTGGGCTGTCGCGCTGGCCTTCCAGACACCTTTGGACACCCCGATGCAAGGCTGCTTCGTGCAGGACAACCCGCTTGACTGGCTGGCCCGTAACCGCAGCAAGCCCGGCCGCGACGAGCAACTCGATACCTGGGTGCTGCACGCGACCTCCGACTGGAGCCGGCAGCACATCGACCTGCCCAAGGAGCAAGTGATCGAACAGCTGTGGGGCGAGTTCGCCGAGCTGGTCGGCTGCGTGGTACCGGCGCCCACCTTCGCCCTGGCCCACCGCTGGCTGTATGCGCGCCCCAGCAGCAATCATGAGTGGGGCGCACTGGCCGATGCTGACCAAGGCTTGTACGCCTGCGGCGACTGGTGCCTGTCCGGGCGCGTAGAAGGCGCCTGGCTCAGCGGCCAGGAAGCGGCGCGGCGGCTGCTCGAACACTTGGAGTGATGTAGCGTTATACACAAATTCTAGTTTGCATAACTCCCCGGCTGTGCTGGAATAAACTTGTACAAAATTTTAGACTCGTACAGGTTTACCGGAGGCAGCCATGCACGACCCTTCCGCCCACAGCAAGCCGCGTATCGCTATCAGCGCCTGCCTGACCGGGCATAGCGTGCGTTACAACGGCGGCCACAAAGCCTCGGACCTGTGCCGTACGCAACTGGATGCCCATTTCGATTGGTTACCGGTGTGCCCGGAAGTCGCCATCGGCCTGGGCATACCGCGCGACCCGATCCGCCTGGTGGGCAATCCGGAACGACCGATAGTGGTCGGCACCCGCAACCCTGGTATGGACCTGACCGGCCCGCTACGCAGCTATGGCGAGCAGATGGCCGCCGAGCTCGACGATATCTGCGGCTATATCTTCATGCAGAAGTCGCCTTCCTGTGGCCTGGAGCGGGTCAAGGTGTATCAGGACAACGGCCATCCGGCCCTCCACGGTGGGCGCGGCGTTTACGCCCAGGCTTTCTGCGCTCAACGCCCGGACCTGCCAGTAGAAGAAGAAGGCCGCCTGCATGACCCCGTGCTGCGCGAGAACTTCATCAGCCGCGTGTATGCCTACGCCGACTGGCAGCGCCTGCTTGCCGAGGGCCTTAGCCGTGGCAGCCTGGTCCGCTTTCATTCGCGTTACAAATACCTGGTGATGGCCAACAACCCCCAGGCCTATCGAACCTTGGGCCGCCTGCTGGGCAGCATGAGCAAGGATGACGACCCACACAGCATCGGCCCACGCTACTTCAGCCAGCTGATGCAGGCCCTGCGCCGCTGCGCCAGCCGCGGCACCCACTGCAATGTGCTGCAGCACCTCAGCGGCTATTTCAAGGACAGCCTGACGCAACAGGACAAGGCCGAGTTGCAGACACTCATCAGTCAGTACCAACAAGGCGTGGTGCCACTTGTGGTGCCGCTGACCCTGCTCAAGCACCATTTGCGCAAGCACCCCGACTCCTATCTGCAGCAGCAAGCCTACCTGCAGCCGCACCCCGAGAGCCTGGGCTTGCGCAATGCGGTCTGAGGACTTGCTGCCCATCGGCGAACTGGCCCGCCGCACCGGCGTCAACCCGGTCACCCTGCGCGCCTGGGAACGCCGGTATGGCCTGCTCAAGCCCCAGCGCACCGCCAAGGGGCATCGCCTGTACCCGCAGGAACAGGTCGAGCGGGTCGAGGCAATCCTTGGCTGGTTGCAGCGTGGGGCATCGGTCGGCCAAGTGAGCGAGCTGCTCGACAAGCCGTCCAGCACGCCGCCCAAGGGTGACTGGCAGGCCCGGCAGTTCCAGCTGATCGAGGCCATTGCCAACCTTTCACAGCGCGCCCTTGACCAACAGCTTAACCAGGCCATGGCCCTGTACCCGGCCGTTACCCTGTGCGAACAACTGCTGCTGCCGCTGCTCGACCTCCTCGACCTGCGGTGGTGCAATTACTTCAATGCGCAGCTGGAACAGGCGTTTTTCCACAGCTGGCTTCGCAGCAAGCTTGGTGCCCGCGTCTACCATGACAACCAGTTATTGCAGGGCCCTGCGGTGTTGCTGGTGGAAGACAGTGAACGTGCCTTCAGCGCCGGTTTATGGCTATGCGCCTGGCTGTTCACCAGCAACGGGTTCCCAGTCGAAGTACTGGAAAACCCCGTTGCAGGCCCGCACCTGCAACGCGCGGTCAGCACACTCAACCCCCGCGCCGTGCTCCTGCACCTGGGGCCCCGCATCGATGGCAAGGCACTGCAACGCACCCTGCACAACCTGCCCATGACAATCCTGGCCGGCGGCCCGATGCTGTTGCTGCATGAAAATCAGCTGCTTGCCCTCGAGCTCCCCAACCTCGCCTTGTTCGAAACCCCGCAGGTGGCACTGCGCTTGCTTCAAGCCCAAAGCGGCCACCCTGTAGAGATGAATGCCCCATGCACCTGACCTGGCTGCGCAGCGACCTGCGCATCAATGACAACACCGCACTCAGCGCCGCCACCGAGCGCGGGCCGACCATTGCCCTGTGGCTGGTCAGCCCCGGGCAATGGCAAGCCCATGATGATGCCGCCTGCAAAGTCGATTTCTGGCTGCGCAACCTGCGCGACCTGCGCCAGTCGCTGGAAGGCCTGAATATCCCCCTGCTGATCCGCAAGATCGACACCTGGGACCAGGCACCACAAGCCGTGCTTGAGGTATGCCGCCAACATCAGGTGGCAAGCGCCCACTGGAACGAAGAGTACGGCATCAACGAGCAGCGCCGTGACGATGCCACCCGTGCCCTGCTGGAAAAGTCGGGCATTCAGGCCCACAGCCACCTCGACCAGCTGTTTTTCCGCCCGGGCACCATCCTGACCCGCAGTGGTGACTACTTCCAGGTTTTCAGCCAGTTCAAGAAAACCTGCCTGGAGCACCTGCACCGCAGCCTGCCTGCCCTGGCCCACCGGGTTAAGCGCCAGGCACCGCTGCACATCCCTGCCGACCCGGTTCCGCAACACGTGGACGGTTTTGAAACACCCACGCGCGCCTTGCGTGACCATTGGCCGGCGGGTGAAGCCGAGGCGCAGGGGCGGCTGTCCCGCTTCCTTGACGAAGCCATCGACGACTACCAGCTTCAGCGTGACCTGCCTGCCAAGCCCGGTACCAGCCAGCTTTCGACTTACCTGGCCGCCGGCGTGATCTCGCCCCGACAGTGCCTGCACGGCGCACTGGCCAGCAACCGAGGCGAGTTCGACAGTGGCAGTACGGGCGTACAAACCTGGATCAACGAACTGCTGTGGCGCGAATTCTACAAGCACATCCTGAGCGGTTATCCACAGGTCTCACGCCATCGCGCCTTCCGCGCCCAGACCGAAGCCTTGCCCTGGCGTGACGCCCCGGCAGACCTGGAGGCCTGGGAACAAGGCCGCACCGGCTTCCCGATCATCGACGCCGCCATGCGCCAGCTGCTGGATACCGGGTGGATGCACAACCGCCTGCGCATGGTCGTGGCGATGTTCCTCAGCAAGAACCTGCTGATCGACTGGCGCAAGGGCGAGCGGCACTTCATGCGCCACCTGATAGACGGTGACCTGGCTGCCAACAATGGCGGCTGGCAGTGGAGTGCATCCACCGGCACAGACGCAGTGCCCTATTTCCGTATCTTCAACCCGATTTCACAGTCTCAACGTTTCGACCCTCAAGGGCATTTCATTCGGCACTGGCTGCCGGAGTTACGTGACATAAGCGAGAAAAATATCCATGAACCGATGAAATGCAGGGATTTATTTGCTAATAATTTGTATCACAGTCCTGTGGTCGATCTCGGCAGCAGTCGCCTGCGTGCACTGGAAGCCTTCAAGGCCCTTCCACGCCGGCAGTATTAGAGGACAACGTCTTGAATGACTCACGAAGTTTTTGGGTCACGGGCGCCAGCAATGGACTAGGTCTGGCTTTGGTGGAACGCTTGCTCGAACAGGGCCATCGCGTTGCCGCCAGTGCAAAGGAAAGCGATGAATTGAATAGGTTGGCAGCACAACATGGTCGGCGTTTTTTGCGCCTGCCATGGCAGCTGCATGCCGAACCCGACGCAGCCGATGCCTGCCAGCAGATATGCCATGCCTGGTGCTCGCTGGATGGCTTGATCATCAATGCGGGTACCAGTGATTACCTGCCGGCCGATGTAGCAGACAGCGAACTGTTCGAGGCGATAGGCAGTACCAACCAGCTGGCAGGTGAGCTGTGCCTGAGCAAAGCGCTGCCTTTGCTGGCGAAGGGCGATTCGCCGCAGGTGATGGCGTTGTTCAACCGGTATTCAGCGTTGCAGCTGTATGCACCGACACAGGTCATTGCGGGCTGGAACAACCTGCCGCAATGGATGCGTGAGCAACGCAAGCCTCTGAAGGAGCTGGGCATCGGGCTGACTGTAGTGGCGCCACAGTCGCTGAAGGTGCCGGTGACGTCGGTGCAGGCGATACCGGAGGAGTGGACGCCGCAGGGTGTCGCTGAAGCGTTGTTGCGTCGGTGGCCGCAGGGAGAACCGGAACTGATCCTGGAAACCCTGGACGTCAGTAGCCTGTGGCCGTTGACGCGCTAATACCTGAAAACAGGGTTAGCTTCTTCGCGGGCGCGCCCGCTCCCACAGGAATACCCAGATCTTGAATGCTGCGGTATCCCTGTAGAAGCGGGTTCATCGAAGCGTCGAACCGCCGCGAAGACGCCGGCGCAGGTGAATTCAGAGCGCCATGCGGTAATGGAGGCTGTAGCTCTCCACACCATCGTTGGGCTGTTTGATACCCGCGTTGGAGTAGTGGATCGCCCGCACCCCAATCTCATGCCCGCCGGCAAAGCGCAAACCGAAGCCGATGCGGTCCTCGAACTGGAACGCCGAGCCTAGCTCATTGCTTTCCAGCTCGGTGCTGGAAAACGCCGCTACACCAATCCCAGCCTCGATGTAGGGCTTCACCGACTCCCCGGCAAATTCATAGACGAAGACTGGCGCGAACGACAGGCTATGGTTGCTCGCCGTCTCGTCACCATCCCAATAGGTGTAGGCCCCATCCCAATAACCAGTCAGCCGACCAACGCTGGTCTGCCACCAGCTCGCATCCCAGTTCGATTGCAGCCCTAATCGGTAGACCATGGTCGAGTCACCGGTCTGCCCTACCGAAAACGAAACGTCGGCAGCCTGTGCCGACATCGCTTGCCCCAATGTAAAGGCAGCAGCCGCCGCCAAGCCAAGCAGTTTCCTCATAAGAAACATCCTTCTTCCTGATGCTGTTATTAGTGTCCGCCTCAAGCAGGCAAGCGGTAGAAAGCGGAAGTGGAACGATAGTTCAGCTGTCTTTCACGTTTTTTTCACAACGCAAAGCTTTGCACATCGTCGGACTTACGCCACAGCACAGGTAGGATTTTTCTGAGATTTTCTGGATCAGCACTGGTCCAGAAGCGGGCATCGCCGGCCGGGCCTTCGGCCAACAGATCATTGGCACCCAGCAGCCGCTGCAGTTGGCGCGCCACAGCGGCGCCGGTGTCGATGATAGCCACGTCCGCTGGCACCAGGTCGGCCAGTAACGGGCGCAGGAACGGGTAATGGGTGCAACCGAGGATCAGCGTGTCGCAGCCGGCGGCCAGCAACGGCTGCACATAGCCAAGCAGCATCTGGCGCAGCGCCAGGCTGGTCAGGTCGCCGGTTTCGATCAGCTCGACCAGCCCCGGGCAAGGCTGGGTGATGACCTGTACGTCGTTGGCGAAGCGGTCGAGCAAAGCGGCGAATTTGGCGCTCTGCAGGGTACCGGTAGTGGCCAGCACACCGACCACGCCCGAGCGGGTAGCCGCCGCCGCAGGCTTCACGGCGGGTTCCATGCCCACCAGCGGCCAGGTCGGGTACAACTCGCGCAAGTCAGCCACCGCCGCTACCGTGGCGGTGTTGCACGCCAGTACCATGGCCTTGGCGCCTTGTGCATGGAAGAACGCGGCAATACGCCGGCAGCGTCCACGGATGTAGTCTGGCGACTTCTCGCCATAAGGCACATGGCCACAGTCGGCCACGTACAACAGCGTCTCGTTGGGCAGCAGGCGCTGGATCTCGGCGAGCACCGACAAACCGCCGACCCCCGAGTCCATCACGCCGACCGGCGCCGAGCGCTCAGCCATCGCGCTTGCCGCAAACAGTACAGGCCGGGTCACGCTTGACCCGCAACTCGCGAATGCGGGTGCCGAGGGCATCGATCAACAGCAGGCGGCCAACCAGCGGCTCGCCGAACCCGGCCAGCAGCTTCATCGCCTCCAGCGCCTGCAGGCTGCCCACCAGGCCCACCAGCGGCCCGATAACGCCCGCTTCGCTGCAGGTCAGCTCATCTTCACTGCCATGCCCATACAGACAGTGGTAGCAGGGGCTGTAGTCGCGCCGAGGGTCGAACACCGACAGCTGCCCTTCCAGGCGGATCGCCGCGCCGCTTACCAGCGGTTTGCAAGCAGCCACACAGGCAGCGTTGACCGCTTCACGGGTAGCGAAATTGTCGGAGCAATCCAGCACCAGGTCGACCGCCGCCACAGCAGCAGCGAGCGAGTCTTCATCCAGGGCCTGGCGATGGGCGACCAGGCCGATCTCCGGGTTGATTGCCTGCAAGCGTTGCAAGGCCGAATCGACCTTGCTCATGCCGACGCTGGCACTGTCGTGAATCACCTGGCGTTGCAGGTTGGTCAGGTCGACGGTGTCGAAGTCGGCCAGGTGCAGCTCACCGACCCCGGCGGCAGCCAGGTACAGCGCAACCGGCGAGCCCAGGCCGCCGAGCCCGACGATCAGGGCCTTGCTCTGCTTGAGCCGCAACTGGCCGTCGATGTCGATCTGGGCCAGCAATACCTGCCGGCTGTAACGCAACAGTTCCTCATCACTCAGCATGGCAGGCGCCCCAGGGTAATGCGTTCATGGCCGCCCAGGTCCGTGCGGCTGGCAACCTCGATAAAACCTTGCTCAGCCAGCAAGGCGCGTACTGCCGCTGCCTGGTCGTAACCATGCTCCAGCAGCAACCAGCCACCCGGCAACAGGTGCGCGGGGGCCTGGGCGGCAATCACGCGTAGGTCGTCCAGGCCATCGGCACCGGCCACCAGCGCACTGCTGGGCTCGAAGCGCACGTCACCGGCCACCAGGTGCGGGTCTGCGGCGGCAATGTAGGGCGGGTTGCTGACAATCAGGTCGAAACGCTCGCCGGCCAGGCTGTCGAACCAGTGGCTTACCCGCACCTGGGCGTTGCCCAGGCCCAGGCGCTGGCGGTTGCGCTCGGCCAAGGCAGCGGCCTTCTCCACCCGGTCAACCGCAGTTACCTGCCAGGCCGGGCGATCGCTGGCCAGGGCCAGGGCAATTGCACCGGTACCGGTGCCCAGGTCGAGGACCTTGGCTGGCGAGGCAGGTTGCAGCTCGAGGGCCGTCTCGACCAACAGTTCGGTATCCGGCCGCGGGATCAGGGTATGCGGCGCCACTTCCAGGTCGATCTTCCAGAAGCCCTGCTGCCCGAGGATGTAGGCGACCGGCTCGCCGCCACGGCGGCGCTGCAGGTAATCGGCGTAGGTCTGGGCATCTTCGCTGCTGACAATTCGCTCGGGCCAGGTGTGCAGGTAGCTGCGCGATTTGCCGATGGCAGCAGCCAGCAGCAGTTCGGCATCCAGCCGCTCGGTGGGCGATTCGGGCAGCTGCGCGTTGCGCAGCAAGCTGGCGATGATGGTCATCAGTCCCCCAGGGCAGCCAGTTGATCGGCCTGGTATTCGGCCAGCAGCGGTTCGATCACTGCGTCCACGCCTCCGCTGAGGATGTCGTCCAGCGAGTACAAGGTCAGGTTGATACGGTGATCGGTCACCCGGCCCTGTGGATAATTGTAGGTGCGGATGCGCTCGGAACGGTCACCGGAGCCCACCAGCAGCTTGCGCTCGCTGGCAATGGCATTCTGTGCTGCGCTGGTCTGCATGTCGTTGAGCTTGGCCGACAGCCAGGACATGGCACGGGCGCGGTTCTTGTGCTGCGAACGCTCTTCCTGGCATTCGACCACGATGCCGGTGGGCAAGTGGGTGATACGGATCGCCGAGTCGGTCTTGTTGACGTGCTGGCCACCCGCGCCAGATGCACGGTAGGTGTCCACGCGCAGGTCGGCCGGGTTGATTTCGATGGCTGCTTGTTCGTCCGGCTCGGGCAGCACCGCCACCGTGCACGCGGAGGTGTGCACGCGGCCTTGGGATTCGGTTTCGGGCACGCGCTGGACGCGGTGCGCGCCGGACTCGAACTTGAGCTTGCCGTAGACGTTCTCACCCTCGACACGGGCGATGATTTCCTTGTAGCCGCCGTGCTCGCCTTCGTTCTCGGACAGGATCTCCAGGCGCCAGCCGCGTTTTTCGGCGTAGCGCGAATACATGCGGAACAGGTCGCCGGAGAAGATCGCCGCCTCGTCGCCACCGGTGCCAGCGCGGATTTCGAGGAACACGTTGCGGCCGTCGTTGGGGTCTTTGGGCAGCAGCATGCGTTGCAGCTTCGCCTCCAGCGTCAGCAGCTGCTCCTTGGCTTCACGCACTTCTTCCACGGCCATTTCACGCAGGTCCGGGTCGCTGTCCTTGAGCAGCGCCTGGGCACCTTCAAGGTCGCCCTGGACTTTGCACCACTCTTTATAAGCAGCGTAGACCGGCTCGACCTCGGCGTATTCACGGGAATACGCGCGAAAGCGCGTCTGGTCGGAAATGACCTCGGCATCACCGAGCAGTGCGGTGAGCTCTTCGAAGCGGTCCTGGAGGATATCCAGTTTGTTCAGCAGCGACGCTTTCATTGCGGGGATTTGTCCGTGGAGCCCTCGTTGAGGGCAAAGAGTTCCTGGGCCATGGCCAGCGCATCAAGGCGGCCCTCGGCCGAGAGCTTTTTCAACTGCACGCTGGGCGCATGCAGAAGTTTGTTGGTCAGCCCCCGGGCCAGTTGGGCCAGCACGTCCTCGGGGTTGCCGCCGTTGGCCAGCAGGCGCTGGGCCTTTTGCAGTTCTTCGTCGCGCAGACGCTCGCTTTGCTGGCGATAGGCCTTGAGCACGTCCACCGCAGCCAGTTCGCGCAAGCGCACCATGAAATCTTCGGCGCCCACCGATACCAGCTCTTCGGCAGCCTGGGCGGCGCCCTGGCGGCTCTTGAGGTTTTCCGCCACCACGTCGTGCAAGTCATCGACAGTGTACAGGTAGACGTCGTCCAACTCGCCGACTTCAGGTTCGATGTCGCGCGGTACGGCGATGTCGACCATGAAGATCGGCTTGTGCCGGCGCTGTTTCAGCGCACTCTCGACCGCGCCCTTGCCCAGGATTGGCAGTTGGCTGGCGGTGGAGCTGATGACGATGTCGCTGTTGGCCAGTTCCTGGGGGATGTCGGCCAGCAATACGGCATGCGCGCCGAACTGCTCGGCCAGGATACTGGCCCGCTCCAGGGTGCGGTTGGCCACGACGATACGCCGCACGCCTTGCTCATGCAGGTGGCGGGCGACCAGGGTGATGGTTTCGCCGGCACCGATCAACAAGGCCTGGCTACGGCCCAGGTCGCTGAAGATCTGCTTGGCCAGGCTGACGGCGGCAAACGCCACCGATACCGGGTTTTCACCGATGGCGGTGTCGGTACGCACCTGCTTGGCAGCGCTGAAGGTGGCCTGGAACAGGCGCCCGAGCAGCGGGCCGACGGTGCCGGCCTCGCGTGCCACGGCGTAGGCGGACTTCATCTGGCCGAGGATCTGCGGCTCGCCAAGCACCAGCGAGTCCAGGCCCGAAGCTACGCGCATCATGTGCTTTACCGCATCGTGCTCTTCATGCACGTAGGCGCTGGCGCGCAGCTCGTCCAGGCTGAGGCGGTGATAGTCGGCCAGCCATTGCAGCACGGCGTCGGCGGACAGGTGATCCTGCTCTATATAGAGCTCGCTGCGGTTGCAGGTCGACAGGATCGCCGCCTCGCGGCTGGAGGTCAGTCGGCAGAGCTGCTGCAGGGCGTCTACCAGCTGCTCTGGGGTAAACGCCACGCGCTCGCGTACGTCTACCGAGGCAGTCTTATGGTTGATACCAAGTGCAAGAAAGGCCATGCAAGGTCGCTGGTTGTGACGGGAAGCCGATAATTGTCCTCTTTCGCAGGTTTTAGAACAACCACCGTTCGCTATTGCGCTGATAGCGCTGCGGCTATCGCCGCTCCCGGGCCAGCATGAGCGTTGATTTCAGGTTTCACTCCCGCTTTTGATCTGCCTTTGATCTGCCTTTGATCTGGCTTTTGATCTTCGCGACTTCAGGAGGCCGAACGCAGGCCTTGCGAAGGGAGGTGACGGGCATGGATGCCCGTCAAGCGCTGGGCCCCAGGATGGGGCCTGCAGCGCGGTCCTCCCGGGAGCAAGGCCGGAGTGAGGGAACCCCGGAGCGTAGCGCAGGGGCCGGAGGATCGGAGCGCAGCGTTTTTTGGTTACTTTTTGCCGCGTTTGGCAAAAAGTGACTCGCCGTAAGGGCGAAAAGGTGAGTCAGCGTCGCCATCGCAAACGGACTGTTCGCTGAACCAAAACAGACAGATACGCTTTTCGCTTCGTGCGATGTGGGCCTTAACCCTCGCTCCGGGCTTGCTCCCGGGAGGACCGCGCTGCAGGCCCCATCCTGGGGCTCAGCGCTTGACGGGCATCCATGCCCGTCACCTCCCTCCGCAAGCCCTGCGCTCCGCCTCCTGAAGTCGCAATCCGCGTCGCCTGAGCTATCGCGCGCTTAGAAGCAAGAGCAAGAGCCGGAGCCCTGGGCATTGTGGCAAGCCTGGGGCGAACCCTGCGCGCGCTGCGCGGTCTGCATGTGCTAAGCATATGCTTCATACCTTCGCAGGTGGGTTTTGCCCCCGCGCTTGTGTCATCATGCTCCGACCGCCGGTGAGTCCTCCTAAAGCCTTCTATGAACAAACCATACGCATTGCTGCTTGCCTTCGCCCTGCTCCAGGGCTGCCAGAGCCTGGCCCCGCAAAAGGCCGAGCCTCCCGTCGCCGAAGCCGGCAAGGGCGAGGCCCAGAAGCCCGTGGTGTATGGCTCGTTCAAGCAGGACACGCTGTATAGCCTGCTGGTCGCGGAGCTGGCCGGCCAGCGCAACCGCTTCGACATTGCCCTGGCCAACTACACCGACCAGGCAGCAAAAACCCAGGACCCCGCGGTTTCCGAACGCGCCTATCGCATCGCTGAATACCTCGGCGCCGACGAGCCGTCACTGGACAACGCACTGGTCTGGGCCCGCAACGACCCGCAGAACCTCGACGCCCAGCGCGCCGCCGCCATCCAGCTGGCCCGCGCCGGCCGCTATGACGACTCCATGGCCTACATGGAAAAGGTGCTGCAGGGCCAGGGCGACACCCACTTCGACTTCCTCGCCCTGTCCGCCGCCGAAACCGACCAGAGCACCCGCGACGGCCTGCTGCAAAGCTTCGAGCGCCTGCTGGTGAAATACCCGGACAACGGCCAGCTGGTGTTCGGCAAGGCCCTGTTGCTGAACCAGGACGGCAAGGCCGAAGAGGCGCTGGAACTGCTCGAATCCCACCCGGCGCACAACGGCGAAATTGCCCCGATCTTGCTGCGCGCCCGCCTGTTGCAAGCCCTGGACCGCGGCTCCGAGGCACTGCCCCTGCTGCGCGGTGCAATTCGCGACAACCCGGATGACAAGCGCCTGCGCCTGACCTACGCCCGCACCCTGGTCGAGCAGGACCGCATCGCTGATGCCAAGGGCGAGTTCCTCAGCCTGGTCCAGCAATACCCGGACGATGACGAACTGCGCTATTCCCTGGCCCTGGTGTGCCTGGAGAACAAAGACTGGGATGAAGCCGAAGGCTACCTGCAGGAACTGGTCGAGCGTGACAGCAACGTCGACGCCGCGCACCTGAACCTGGGCCGCATCCGCGAGGAACGCCACGACCCCGCTGGCGCCCTGCGCGAATACGCCCTGGTCGGCCCTGGCCCCGACTACCTCCCGGCGCAGCTGCGCCAGGCAGACATCCTGATTGCCAACGGCCGCGGCACCGAGGCCTCGCGCCTGCTCGCCGAGGCCCGCGAAGCCCAGCCGGACTATGCCATCCAGCTGTTCCTGATCGAATCGGAAAGCTACAGCAACAACAGCAAGGACGCCCAGGCCAGCCAGGTATTGCAACAAGCCATCCAGCGCTACCCCGACGACCTCAACCTGCTGTACACCCGCGCCATGCTGGCCGAAAAACGCGACGACATGGTGCAGCTGGAAAAAGACCTGCGCGCCATCATCGCCCGCGAACCGGAAAACGCCATGGCGTTGAACGCCCTGGGCTACACCCTGGCCGACCGCACCACGCGCTACGCCGAAGCCAAGGCGCTGATCGACAAGGCCCACCAGCTGACCCCGGACGACCCGGCGGTACTCGACAGCCTGGGCTGGGTCAACTACCGCCTGGGCAACCTCGACGAGGCTGAAACCTACCTGCGCCAAGCCTTTGCCAACTTCCCCGACCACGAAGTGGCCGCCCACCTGGGCGAAGTGCTGTGGGCCAACGGCAAGCGCCGCGAAGCCCGCCAGGTATGGGCCAAGGGCTTCGAAGCCCAGGCCGACAGCCCCATCCTGCGCAAGACCCTCCTGCGCCTGACCGGATCCGAGACCCTTTAACGCCATGTTTTTGCGCCATTGCATCACCTTCACCCTGATCGCCCTGCTGGCCGGCTGTGCCGGCTTCGGTAGCCGCGAAGCCCTGCAAGGTCACGGCGACCCACAACAGTGGCGGGCCCATAAAGAGCAGCTGAGCAGCCTTGATGGCTGGCAGATCAACGGCAAGGTCGGGATCCGTGCCCCGCGCGACTCCGGCAGCGGCACGCTGTTCTGGCTGCAGCGCCAGGACTATTACGACATTCGCCTGGCTGGGCCGCTCGGCCGTGGTGCCGCACGCCTGACCGGCCGACCCGGCGGCGTGGTGCTGGAAGTGGCCAACCAAGGCCGCTTCGAGGCCACCAGCCCGGAAGCCCTGCTGGAAGAGCAGCTTGGCTGGCAGTTGCCCGTGTCGCACCTGGTCTGGTGGGTCCGCGGCCTGCCCTCTCCCGACAGCAAGAGCAAGCTGACCCTGGACGGCGACAGCCGCCTGGCCAGCCTCGAGCAGGATGGCTGGCAGGTACAGTACCTGAGCTACACCGAGCAGAATGGCTACTGGTTGCCCGAGCGCCTGAAACTGCACGGCAAGGACCTGGACGTGACCCTGGTGGTCAAGGACTGGCAGCCACGCCAGCTGGGGCACTGATCACATGCAGAAAATCACCCTGCCCGCCCCGGCCAAGCTCAACCTGTGGCTGCATATCATCGGCCGTCGCGCGGATGGTTATCACGAGCTGGAAACCGTGTTCCAGTTTCTCGACCATGGCGACGAACTGAGTTTCGCCGTTCGTGACGATGGCGTGATCCGCCTGCACACCGAGATCGAGGCCGTGCCGCACGACAGCAACCTGATCGTGCGTGCCGCCCGCAAGTTGCAGGAACAGTCCGGCAGCCCACTGGGCGCCGACATCTGGCTGACCAAGGTACTGCCCATGGGTGGCGGCATCGGCGGCGGCAGTTCGGACGCCGCTACCACCCTGCTGGCCCTCGCCCACCTGTGGCAACTGGACTGGGACGAAGACCGCCTGGCCGCATTGGGCCTGAGCCTGGGCGCCGACGTACCGGTATTCGTACGCGGCCATGCGGCGTTCGCCCAGGGCGTGGGCGAGCAACTGACCCCGGTCAACCCGCACGAGCCCTGGTATGTCGTGCTGGTGCCGCAAGTGTCTGTCAGCACAGTAGAAATTTTTTCACATCCACAGTTGACACGTGATTCCCTCCCCCTTAATATGCGCCCCGTTCCCGAGGGAAACAGTCGAAATGACTGCCAACCGGTGGTAGAGCAGAGTTATCCAGAAGTTCGCAATGCGTTGAATTCACTGGGTAAATTCACTGAGGCTCGACTAACCGGCACTGGAAGTTGTGTGTTTGGGGCCTTCCCAAACAAAGCCGAAGCTGATAAAGTTCTGGCCCTTCTTTCAGCGACCCAAACAGGGTTTGTGGCGAAAGGAAGCAATATTTCGATGTTGCATCGCAAGCTGCAAAGTCTGGTCAAGAAGTCGAGCGCATAAGCGTTCGCAGCAACAGATACAGGGGCGTCGCCAAGCGGTAAGGCAGCAGGTTTTGATCCTGCCATGCGTTGGTTCGAATCCAGCCGCCCCTGCCATTTTCCTATACTCATCCAGGTATACCCTCAGCCTTCAGGTACTGCGCGTGTCCAAGATGATGGTCTTTACGGGGAACGCTAACCCCGATCTGGCTCGGCGTGTCGTACGTCAGCTGCATATCCCTCTCGGTGACGTCTCTGTCGGTAAATTCTCCGACGGCGAGATCAGCACTGAGATCAATGAAAATGTTCGCGGTAAAGACGTTTTCATTATTCAGCCGACTTGTGCCCCGACCAACGATAACCTGATGGAACTGGTAGTGATGGCCGACGCCTTCCGCCGCTCCTCAGCATCCCGAATCACCGCCGTGATTCCTTACTTCGGATATGCCCGCCAGGACCGCCGTCCGCGTTCGGCACGTGTAGCCATCAGCGCCAAAGTTGTCGCTGACATGCTCACTGTCGTAGGTATCGACCGTGTACTCACCGTCGACCTGCACGCTGACCAGATCCAAGGCTTCTTCGATATCCCCGTCGACAACATCTACGGCTCGCCCGTACTTGTCGATGACATCGAAGACCAGCGTTTCGAGAACCTGATGATCGTCTCCCCGGACATTGGTGGTGTCGTGCGCGCACGTGCCGTTGCCAAGTCCCTGGGCGTCGACTTGGGTATCATCGACAAACGCCGCGAGAAGGCTAACCACTCCGAGGTTATGCACATCATCGGCGACGTCGAAGGGCGCACCTGCATCCTGGTAGACGACATGGTCGACACCGCCGGCACCCTGTGCCACGCGGCCAAAGCCCTGAAAGAGCACGGCGCTGCCAAGGTTTACGCCTACTGCACGCACCCTGTTCTGTCGGGCCGCGCGATCGAGAACATCGAGAAGTCGGTACTGGACGAGCTGGTGGTGACCAACACCGTTCCGCTGTCCGCCGCTGCTCAAGCCTGTGACCGTATCCGCCAGCTGGATATCGCACCGGTTGTGGCTGAAGCGGTCCGCCGCATCAGCAACGAAGAATCGATCAGCGCGATGTTCCGCTAAGCGGAACGCGTGTTGATGTGAAGCGCCCCGCCCCAACATGTGTTGGGGCGGGGCTTTTTTGCCATCCCCGTTGGCGCTGGTCGCAAACGCCTTCGGGGGGCTATTTTGGAGAAACAAAATGACTGATTTTATTCTGAACGCCCAAGCGCGTACTGACCTGGGGAAAGGTGCGAGCCGCCGCCTGCGTCATGCGCTGAGCATCCCGGCCGTTGTCTACGGTGGTGATAAAGAAGCTCAATCCCTGACCATCGTGGCCAAGGAAATCACCAAGCTGTTCGAAAACGAAGCTGCTTTCAGCCACGTTATCGAGCTGAATGTTGACGGTGTCAAGCAGAACGTCATCATCAAGGCCATGCAGCGCCACCCAGCCAAGCAGTTCATCATGCACGCCGACTTCGTTCGCGTTGTTGCTGGCCAGAAACTGACCGCTGTTGTTCCAGTGCACTTCATCAACGAAGAAGCACCGGCCAAGAAAGGCGGCGAGATCTCCCACGTTGTTGCCGAGATCGAAGTTTCCTGCGAAGCCAAAGACCTGCCTGAGTTCATCGAAGTTGACCTGGCCAACGCCGAAGTCGGCACCATCATCCACCTGTCGGACCTGAAAGCTCCGAAAGGCGTAGAGTTCGTAGCTCTGGCCCACGGTGATGACAAAGCTGTTGCCAACGTTCACGCTCCACGCGTTGCTCCAGAAGCAGAAGGCGCTGCCGAGTAATCCACTCGCACGCCGGCGTTGATCGGGTTACAGTGCCGCGCGCACTGTAACCCACCAACTCCAAGGAAGAGCCCCTGACGTGACCGCCATCCAGTTGATCGTTGGCCTGGGTAATCCCGGCCCCGAATACGAACAGACCCGGCATAACGCAGGGGCTCTTTTCGTTGAACGCATTGCCAGCGCCCAGCGTATTTCGCTTACCGCTGACAAAAAGTATTTCGGCCTGACGGCTAAATTCAGCCATCAGGGCAACGACGTTCGTTTGTTGATCCCCACCACCTACATGAACCGCAGCGGCCAGTCCGTAGCGGCCTTGGCCAATTTCTTCCGCATCAAGCCGGAAGCAATCCTGGTGGCACACGACGAACTCGACCTGCCTCCGGGCGTTGCCAAGCTCAAGCGCGGCGGCGGCCATGGTGGGCACAACGGCCTGCGCGACATCATCGCGCAGCTCGGCAACCAGAACGACTTCCACCGCCTGCGGCTTGGCATTGGCCACCCGGGCGACGCCAAACTGGTCTCCAACTTCGTCCTGGGCCGCGCGCCGCGCGCCGAGCAGGAGAAGCTCGACGCCAGCATCGATTTTGCCCTCGGCGTGCTGCCGGACGTGCTTGCCGGCGACTTTGCCAAGGCGATGCGCGAACTGCACAGCCAGAAGGCCTGATTTCCTTTAGAGAGGGGAATACCCATGGGTTTCAATTGCGGCATCGTCGGCCTGCCCAACGTCGGCAAGTCCACCCTGTTCAACGCCCTGACCAAGTCTGGCATCGCGGCGGAGAACTTCCCTTTCTGCACCATCGAGCCAAACAGCGGCATCGTGCCGATGCCCGACGCTCGTCTGGCTGCGCTGGCTGAAATCGTCAAGCCAAACCGCATCCTGCCGACCACCATGGAATTCGTCGACATCGCCGGCCTGGTTGCCGGTGCCTCGAAAGGCGAAGGCCTGGGTAACAAGTTCCTCGCCAACATCCGCGAGACCGACGCCATTGCCCACGTGGTGCGCTGCTTCGAAGACGAGAACGTGATTCACGTTTCCAACAGCGTCGACCCCAAGCGTGACATCGAGATCATCGACCTCGAACTGATCTTCGCCGACCTCGATAGCTGCGAGAAGCAACTGCAGAAGGTTACCCGCAACGCCAAAGGCGGCGACAAGGAAGCCTTGGCGCAAAAGGCCATTCTGGAAAAGCTGATCCCGCACTTCACCGAAGGCAAGCCTGCGCGCAGCCTGATGAAGAACATGGCTGACGACGAAAAAGCCGTCATCCGTGGCTTCCACCTGCTGACCAGCAAGCCGGTGATGTACATCGCCAACGTCGCCGAAGACGGCTTCGACAACAACCCGCACCTGGACGTGGTCAAGGCCATCGCCGAGGAAGAAGGCGCGGTAGTGGTGCCGGTGTGCAACAAGATCGAAGCAGAAATCGCCGAGCTGGACGACGGTGAAGAGAAGGACATGTTCCTCGAGGCCCTGGGCCTGGAAGAGCCTGGCCTGAACCGCGTGATCCGCGCCGGTTACGAGCTGCTGAACCTGCAAACCTACTTCACTGCCGGCGTGCAGGAAGTGCGTGCCTGGACCGTTCGCATCGGTGCCACCGCACCGCAAGCAGCCGGGGTTATCCACACCGACTTCGAAAAAGGCTTCATCCGCGCTGAAGTGGTGGCCTATGACGACTTCATCCAGTTCAAGGGTGAAAGCGGTGCCAAGGAAGCCGGTAAATGGCGCCTGGAAGGCAAGGATTACATCGTCAAAGACGGCGACGTGATGCACTTCCGCTTCAACGTATAGTTTGCGGTCATTGACAGTCACCCCACCTGTGCCATGCTATGGACATAGTGACTGATCAACTGGAGTAAGGTGTGATGGATGTGCATCCGCCTTACTCCCCACTCCCTAGCTGGGGGGCGCATGGCTTTTCTCGAGTCTGTGAATTTTATCCCCACTCATGCATGTATTACCCATGACAAGCTCTCATGGGTGCCTGATGTCATACGCAGCCCAATCCCATCCCTTCCTCAAATCTTTTGGACCACCGGTGAAAGCTGGCGCGAAGTTAACCTGTGGGTTCTTGAAAAGATTTATAACGATCATGCTAGCGTTGCAACTGTTCTCAGCTTGGTTAAACACCTACACGCGTATGCAAACTTCCTCGAAGATCAATTGCTAGATTGGCGTCATTTTCCTATAAAGCTGTCTGAGCGTGCTACAGTTCGTTTTCGAGGTTACCTGATAGACAAAATAGAAGGTGGCGACCTGGCCCCTAGCACAGCGCGCTCCCGAATCACCGCTGTTATCCAATTCTACAAATACGCATCAGATCAGCGCTTCGTAGAGTCTCGCAACATTTGGCGCGACCGCATCATTACTGTGCGATATTTCGACACTGCGGGATTTCCCAGAGCCTTGCAGAGAATGTCTACCGATTTAGCGATCCCTAATCGAGTAGCACCAGTTGTTCGGCTTGAAGATGGTCTCCTACCCCTCAGTGATTCAAATATGACCGAGTTACTGGAGTTAACACTTGCGGTAGAAACCGAAGAAATGCATTTGATGCTCTCATTGGGATTCTTTACCGGAGCACGCCTTGGCACAGTTTCAAGCCTTACAATTGAATGTCTCGAACAGGCACGCCCGGATGCATATATCGAAAACATCTACTTAGTACGAATCGGCCCTGGAACCGGAGTAGCTACAAAGTTCAATGTATCAGGAGAGCTACTGATACCGAAAGCGCTATTTGAGGCTTTGAAGGCATATGCTTATTCGATAAGACGCCTGAAGCGCGAATCTAGAGCTTCGCCTAATGTTCGGTCGCTTATTTTCTTGACTAGCCGGGGCAATGGCTACAGCAAAACAGCTATGGGAGTTTTGATGTCATCACTGAGGCGAAAGGGAGTAAAGCATGGGCTAAAATTTATGTCAAAATTTAAGTTTCATCAAACCCGAGCAACTTACGGAACATGGTTAATGAAGCTTGCACTCAAGGTCGCGCCCACAGGAGCCGCGATTGAATTCGTAAGAAACGCAATGTTTCACAAACACGAGTCTACTACTTTTAGATATGTAAAATTTATTGAGTCTACGAAAGGTAAACAAGAGGCTGCCAAAGCATTCCATGAAGCATTCAGCGGATTGCATGAAAGAAAATGGAAGGAGTTCATCACTTAGTAATACGGTTACCCCAAGCTTGAACTTTCCGACCGTAGCATTTGGTGAGAGAGAAACTCCCTGGGACCTCACAGCCCTTTTGTACATCGGCGGTGCTGGCGCACCTGCTAGAGAAGTTCAGACGCTAATTTCAAGCGGCAAGTTAGGACAACCAGTGAAGCAAAGGCTTAGCCTCGTTACCAAAATACACCAAGCAATTAACGATCGACTGGTGGGTGGCGGAAGTAAATGGACGGCCGAGTCGGCAATCACTCAAATAAGGAAACTTTTTCAATGGGCTGATGAAGAAGCAAGAATACTATCCTTAGAGAATCTTCAAAGCGAGTTTCTCGCTTGGTCTGACTTTGTACTATACCGTTGGCAAATTGCTAAATCCATTAGCCAAAGGTCAGCATACTGCAATGTATCTGCCGCCGCCTATATACTTGATAGCGTCCTGGAAAGAACCACACCACTGATTTCTATAACGCGATTACGGATGCCATCCCTTAGGCCGAAAGCCACCAGTGCTGCGTCAGAAAAACAGAGTTTAGAGAATACATTCGAGTTTGGTTTCTTCCTTCAAGATATTTGCGACGCTTTAAGTGCAGACATCGTACTGAAGGGCAATCTGCCTATCAGCATACCGCTGCGACGTGGAGGAAAACTCTTAGAATGGTCTGGCTACCCACACCCTAAAGAAGCAACTTATTATTTATCATTAGACCCAGCCAAACTGGATAAAATTGCGTTAAAAGCACGAAATAAATCAATCCGTAATCTCCAAGCCTGGCAAAGTGAATCGACTCAGAAAACCCGCCACCCATTATTAAACAGAAGGATAGAGGCTGAACTTCTTATCTTCATTAGCCAAACCGGAATGAATTTATCGCAAGCTCATAAGTTACAACTTAAAAACTTTTATTACTCAAGCCATTTGGACGGCTACCAAATTCGTGACAGGAAAGCTCGCCGGGGAGGTGAAGTTTTATTCGACATTTACTCTGAATACAAGCCTCATTTCGAGCGATATTTAGCGTGGCGCAAAACTCTTTTCCCTGAGCGCAAAGAGCTGTTCCCTCTAGTACGCAAACACGGTCGAAACTTCCAAACAAAGCCTCAATTCACTATACGCACCGTCTGTAAATCAATTGGACTTAAGTTTATCCCCCCGCAGACCTTAAGGCACACTCGAGTGAATTGGTTATTACGGCGCACAGGAAACCCTAGTGTAACTGCAGAGATGGGGCAACATACTAAGGAGACATTACTGCGCGTTTATGAGAAACCTAATCAACAACAAGCTATCACTGAGATTGTTAGTTTCTGGAATAGCTTTGATCCAACCATATTGAAAAAAGTCGCGGTAGCCCCAGGACATTGCAACGGCGTACCTGCACGCGTTGACTCAGATGTAGCAACATTAAAGCCAGATTGTCTACGCCCGTCAGGCTGCTTTTGGTGCGCCCATCACCGTGATATAGACCGAATGGATTATCTTTGGGCGCTCACAAGTTTCCGACACTTAAAAATAATTGAGCTATCAAAATGGGTGCCGCCTAGCAATAACGAAATAACACACCCAGCGAAAATTGTGATTGTAAGGATTTCAGATAAGCTTAAATGGTTTGGCGAGTCGAGCAATGAAAGAAGTCAGTGGTTAGGTGAAGCTTTGGCTCGAGTGGAAGAAGGGAATTATCATCCAGATTGGAGAATGCTCATCCATGCGATGGAGGGTCAGCCATGATTTCATCTTTAAATATTTTCGGACTACGTCATCATAATGATTGGTTAGACGATTCAAGAAAATCCTACCGACCTCCCCACTGGCCGCCTCCATCAGACTGGGTGGTGAGCGAAGACAGAGAGGGGAAAGTTTTTTCATATTGGGCAGATTCGGTTTGGAATCTTTCACCTTGGGCAGGAAAAACTTTCAGCATTAGTTTTAGTGACAACCCTAATAACCTTAAGAAAAATGAAACTTTAATAGATAGGGCAAATGCAGATATTTTGAGGCTAATCTGCACCTGGCGCATTTGGGGCATAAAATCTTGCAACAGTGCAAATGGGTTTCGTTCAATTTTCTTCATTTTAAAACAAATAATCACGACATGTAGCATTAACAATATTACTGCGAGCAACCTATCAAACTTCCCAAACTTGATAGATAAAATCGCTCAACAAATCACTCCGAGCAGTCGGTCTAAACTGATACTTGAACTTCATCGCCTGCTAGACGCTTCACAATATCTAGGCTTCATTCTGATCGACAGCAAAGGAATCCAAAGATTATCTCAACTAGACAGATATGAAGATCATCAGCAGACAGCCTACATTCCAGCACGGATTTGGACCTACATTGTTCTTCGGTTCAGCGCTTGCATTGAGGATTATTTAGCGAACTTAGACGATATAGAGAATTGCTTTGAACACTGCCTACGATCATACCAAAAAAACACAAATGCTCTTGCAGGAAATAGACGAAAGCAAAGTGCTGGGCCATTTAACAGAAGAAAAAAACCTGGCACCAACTTAGAAAATGGAAGCGATTTTCATGGACATTTCGGCAAAACCGCTGAAAAATTCAGAATAGATTCTTTATTAGAGAAATGGGTAGAGATCCGGCAATCTGGTATGTCAATATTACATCTAACCTCTTACATGGGTCTGGTTCAGACAGTGTGTGCAGGATATATCGCTAGTTTTACACTGCAGCGTATTGATGAGGTTGGTTCGCTTCGCTATGAATGCTTGCTCTGGGAAGAAGATGGTTACCTAGGTCGCATCTTAACAATAGTTGGATCTACGACCAAGACTGACCAAGACTCAGACGCGCGGTGGATCACAACCCCAAACGTTGAAAAAGCAGTTAGAGCTTTGAAGTCCATCTGTAAGCTTCGCATGCTGTGCAACACGACTGCTAGCCAGCATGACAGAAAGAATCCGTATTTATTTACCGCCACCCAAATTCCGTGGTCTACAAAGAAGTCGGGAATATCTGCTTCTCGTGTAAGGTTACAATGTGGCGCTGCGCTAACTCGGCGATACAGTAAATTATTTGACAAATGTCAAATGCTTATCACATCTGAAGACCATACAGTAGCTTTAAAACTCACGCCAAATTTAAAAAATAGCTCAAAATTCGTCGTAGGCAATATTTGGCCCTTCACCTGGCATCAATTACGGCGTACTGGCGCGGTCAATATGTTTGCAAGTGGCGTTATCTCTGATTCCACATTACAGTTCCTGATGAAACATGTCTCACGTTTGATGCCACTGTACTATGGCCGAGGCTACACCAAGCTATTACTCAACGAAGAAACCTCTTCGCTTGTAGTCAAAACAATGTATGAAACCATGGCTCTTCGTATCGAAACGGCGATGGGTGATCGATTCATATCTCCACTTGGAAAGGACAATAAAGATATTACTTTAATAAATTTGATCGGCTCCAAGGATATAAAGCAGCTAACGAAAGCGGCAGAGCGAGGAACAATCTTTTTCCGAGAGACTCTCGCTGGAGCTTGCACCCATCGAGGGGTTTGCGAATATGGAGGAATCGAATCGATTTCGCGCTGCGCCGGCAGCGATGGAAATGGACCTTGCCCGGATGCACTTTATGACCGCGAAAAAATCCACAAACTTTCCCAACAGCTAGAATATTTAAAATTAGAAGCTGATAAAATCCCTTCAGATCAACCTCGCCACCAATCCCTTGTAAGCGAAGCTCTTGGCTTGGAGTATATTTTAAATGCCCTCAAATAATCTAAATACTACTGCAGAGGAACGCTTTAGAGAAGCTTTTAACCGTCTAAAGCTGGGAAGACCCAATGTGTTAAAACCTTCAGCGTTGGTTTCTCAAAATAATGTCGCGAAGGAGGCCGGCTGTGATCCCAGTGCACTGCGAAAAAGCCGTTATCCATCCTTAGTGCGAGAAATCCAAGCGTACGTCGACATTCAAACTAATCAGGCGATATCAAAGCGCAAGCTCGCAGAGAAAAAAAGAAATATAATCTCGCGGCTAAAGTCGAAAATTGAAGCGCTCACTCTTCAGCGGGATCATGCTCATTGTCAACTTGTTACGGCGCAAGAATTAATTATTGAATTGAGCGATGAACTCACAAACCTGAAAGAGAAGCTACATCAATTTGTACCTTCCCAGCCAAATACAAAAAAATAGATAGATGATATACTCACAAACATCTACAAAAGCTAATGTTTAGATCCATATATTTCGGCAATGAACCTTGTCAAAAACCCTGCCGTTGCAACCTGATAATCCTCTAGCTCTTTATCACCTTGAGCATTTGCATTAGATGCTTGATAGATGCTTCGCATACTAGTTATTTTTTCTTTAAGTAGTTCTTCCCCATCTGCGAAAATCCTGCCCGAAGGAGTTCTATAGGCGTAGACATCTTTTAGATACCCTTCCTCTCGTACAACGACCCTCATGAAGTCCAATATTGGTTTAACATGCCATTTTCCTTCATCAAATAAACAGGGCGGAAGAGCTATATGAAGCCCTACTACTACCAGGTCGGCGTTCGGGCGGTCCAGCCTGTTAAGCAGGTCAAGTACGGCTTGACCGTTTTTGAATGCCTGTATTTCGATTACCTCGTCGATGCTGTGAAGATTGATGAGACAGGCAATCAGAATCGTTGACTCTCTCGATAAATCAATGGCTTCAGCCAACGTTTCCAGCGTTACTAGCAATCTCGTCATAGGACCTCCTCAAAAATGAACACTATAGATTGTAGCGCTATAGTATTCAAACAGGCTTGATAATTCCTTTTGTGGATCTGAAACGCAAATGGAGCTCAAGCTAGCTATCGGTCAAACGCTACGTAGGGTCAGGACAGGTCGGGGCCTCACCCAGGAAGATTTCAGTGACGTGAGCAGTCGAACCTACATAAGCACATTAGAGAGAGGCTTGAAGAGCCCCACCCTAGAGAAGCTGGTTGAGCTAGCTTCCACAATGGATGTGCACCCGCTGAGCTTACTGACAGAAATATTTCTGTTAGCGGATAACGAATCCGATGTGGAAGCGCTCTTTTCCAAGGTGAGACGGGATTTAGGGGTTACTAGGCTTAACCAGTGAAATTTTGCCCGACCCACCCTTTAGAAATTCAGTTACCGTAGGACTCCGATGGCCATTGGCTAGCTAAATATCCCTAACTCAGGTTTCCTGCAGAGTTCCATCGTGGAACTATTTCGACCCTGGCGAGCCGACCTGGAACATCCTTTAACTCAGCAGATCCTGGGTGAACCTATGCCCTAAACGTTCGACACATCCGATCGCTGTCCAGAGGTCGACGTATAGCGTAGCCTAGGCTAGTGCCTCACAGGTCCAGCAATTTTCGAATAAAGGTAGGTCATGGATCCTGTGAAAGCGACGCGATGGTTCTGACCCGGACCAGCCATTCGGCCCGGGTCGGAGGACTGTAACGCTAGAGCTTTCAAAGCTGTGAAAACCTACCCATACTTTCGGTAGCAGTGTGTACATTTATTTATCAGAGTAGGGAAAATCCATATGTCAGATGTAGAAAGCCTTAGCCCAGCGTTTTCAACAGTTGGCTTGAAGGTAGCGCTTCGGATCATTGATAGCTGGAATGCATCACCTAGCCAGGCGTGCCAGATTCTTAGAATTTCACCCGCTGCATATGAGCTCGCTACATCAGGGAAAAAGGACAAATTCATGCTGAACACTGACCAACAACAACGTATTAGTTTAATACTAAACATCCATACTGCGCTTCGGGCTGTTTTTAGCAATCCAGAGAACGTCGTCGCATTTCCGGGTCTAAAAAATAACAACCCATTTTTTGAAGGTCGATCGCCTCTTGAAATAATGTCTCGAGGTGATTTTAACTCTCTCCATGAAACTTATAAGCGAATTAATCAACTGCGCTTGCCTCTATGACCTGCAGCGACATATATTCAAGCTCGGCAGGCATACTCGATCAAGAGCCTTTCCGAGCGCCCCTCGAACCTAGTGGTCTAAATTTAATACTTGGAATTTTCTCATCTATAGTGAGGGCCATGTAACGATCACTGCTGAACTTTACAGCGAGAATCATAAGCGAGCAACTCGGGTATCGAGTGATAAAAAACCAAGCCTTCTTAACTCTTCATCTACCCCTATTTGATATAATCGCTAGCAAAGACACTGAGTATGCGCCCGACCAGGCATGATCTTGCACTGTTCTGAGCATGCGCTGAGTTGGAATGGCCCTAAGCGTCTGCGTTGATGGATCGTATGCGTGAACTGAAAGGCCTAGCTCTATCGCCAAAGACACCTGCTTGAACCAATAAAATTTGCCACCCCGTGTGTACTTTTCCTCCGTTAATAGGAGATCGTAATCGCGGATGACGTAACTGAATAGCACCTTTCGCGAAATATCGCGAAGCACTAAAGCGTGGCGACTTCCCGCCGATCTCCACAAGTCATGCCGCGCAACAAGTCTGAAACTCAATTGGGGAATATGCGACAGAGTTATTCTCATGTAATAGGCCACGCATAATTGAGCGTCGTCCACGAGGGCGATCTCGAATTCATTGTCACTGGTCGGATCAAGCCGATGGTCAACGCGGATCAGGCGGTACCCAGGCTCAGCACAGTAACCTGTCTCGCCACCAATATTACTCATCTCCTCAGACCTGGTAAGAGCTGCATACATCGCAGCATTCTCTGCAGTTCGTGTTAATAACCGTGAAAAATCAGCTTGCTCTTGGTTAGTAAGGGGCATGTCGGTTGCCTCGGTGAAGGTGTACTCATACAGCAGGGTCCACCAGCATAGTTTTACACATAAATGGATCGCATTAATACCGATGAGTTGTGGGTCAGCCGATGGGGTGCGGAGGGCTGCTCGTTCTTTGCTTTTTAGCTGATGTGATTTTCGTGAAGAAGGGGCCACTTAGAGCCTCTGCTTTGCGGCCCAACCTCAGCAAATAGGTGGAAATCCTCCTGCACTGACTAGTAACTATCATGCATGCTGACCAGCCGTTTGCGCTCGACGTGACCAGTCGATTTAATTCGATAACACCTGTCGCTTATTGACGGAGGAGCGAAATAAGTAATTGACGATTGGCCGCTAACGACCCACAGCCGACATTCGCGTAAGCTACCAATGCTGTCGATCGGATGGCAGCGGGCTTCGGGACGTCAACTCAGCCGCAAGCCGATCCGACAAGCACTGCCTCCCCTCACTCAGAACCAGTAAATTCTGCGCAGCGATAAGAGGGTTCGAGTTGGACGTTGCGTCCTGCCAAAATGCCGGTGAATGCACCTGCGATAGAGATGGCGGCGGTGGTCAGCAGCGGTGCAGTCCAACCACCGGTTAAGTCATGCAGATGCCCCAGCAATATCGGGCCTGCCGCTGCCATCAAATAGCCCACACATTGCGCCATTCCTGAAAGTGCAGCCGCGTCAACGGAGTTCTTTGTGCGCAAACCGATGAACGTCAGGCCGAGCATCATGCTGGCGCCAGAGCCAAAGCCTAGGAATGCGGCCCACCACATAGCGTGGCCTGGCGCATAAATAAGTCCGATAAGTGATAAGGCTGTTAGCAGACTGACGGTAGCGGCCGCCAGTCTTTGGTCTGTGAGACGGCGAAGCGTGGCCGCCAGGATCAAGCCGGGAATCGCTGTAGTCAGTTGAAGCGTGCCGTGTATTGCTCCTGCTTGTTCGGGGGATATCCCATGGTTCATCAGAATAGTAGGAAGCCAGCTCACTGTGACATAAAAAGGCATCGCGTTGAGCCCCATGAACAGGGTGACCTGCCAGGCAAGCGTCGAACGCCATACAGCCACAGATGCCGCTTGGTTCGGGCTGGGCAGGCTCATGTGTTCTTTAACTTTCAACTGCGGTAGCCACACCAACATCGCCAACAGCGGGGCTGCCACCACCAAACTCAGGGCTATCGACCATCCCCATGATTGGGTCAGAGGAACGATAGCGGCTGACGCAACAGCACCTGCTGCGCCCATCGTGATGGAGTAAGCGCCGATCATAGACGCCATTTTCGATGAGAAATCGCGTTTAATCAGGCTGGGAAGAAGCACATTGCCAAGGGCGATTCCGGTGCCTATCAGTATCGAACCAGCGTACAACGCCCACGCGCTACCTGCGGAGCGGAGCAGGATGCCCACTGAAATCACCAACAGAGCACCGAAAAGGGTGCGCTCAGTACCGGACCTTCGGGCGACCGCAGCGCTGAGCGGGGAGAACCCCGCAAAAGTAAGGAGTGGCAGTGAAGTGAGCAGGCCCAGTGCTGATGCACTCAAGCCAAAATGATTCTGGATTAGCGGCAGAATGGGCGCGATGCCCGTGAAGGGAGCGCGCAGATTAACGGCAATAAGCAGGATGCCCGCGACGAGCATGGTGGCCTGCCACTTGTTTTTTGGATCTGACATATTCTCAAGCAGTCCTCTGAAAAAAAGGCAACTGTAGAGAGCTTGAGAGTTATAAAATATAGATATCAAGCCACATGATACCTAAATCATGCCATTCTCAAAAAATGTCATTTCCTCACCAGAAGATTTCGATTCAGACCTTTTTTTCCAGGCAGCGATTGCACTCAAGGTTGTGCCGGAACCTAATCATTCCGGCACCGGCACACATGATCATCGTAAAGGCCAACTGATCTTGTCTTTGCGGGGGGCGGTGAGCTGTGAGGTGCAGAACGCAATCTGGCTTGTGCCCCCCCAGCACGCGGTATGGATCCCCGGCGGCACGCCGCACAGTTGTCGTGTAACCGCGAATGCCAGTACCTGCTTTCTGTTCGTCGAGCCCAGCGCAGCTGTCATGCCTGATGGATGCTGTACACTTGCTATTACGCCGCTTGTCCGGGAGTTGATCCTGCACCTTGTTGAGCAAGACCGCTCTTGTCTTTCAGAGGGCAAGGCCGCGCGGTTGGTTGCAGTCCTACTCGAGCAGCTTTCCGATGCGTCGGTGACAGAGCTGCACTTGCCAATATCAGACCATCCGAAGATCAAACACATCGCGGATACGCTCTTTGCTACTCCCGGCGACCGCACCACCCTGCGCGAATGGGCCACTCGGCTTGCGACTAGTGAACGAACGCTGGCCAGGCTAATTGAAAGCAAGACCGGGCTCAGCTTCGGGCGGTGGCGCCAGCAGCTGCATTTGATGATCGCACTCAGCCATTTGGCAGAGGGGGTATCCGTGCAACGTGTGGCGGGCATTCTTGGATATGACTCCGTTAATGCCTTCATTACGATGTTCAAGAAAGCCTTAGGTAAGTCACCTACCCAGTACTTCTCTTCTTTGCGCTAACACTCTGCTGGCGAATCCGAGGGGCCGAAGCTATCAAAAACTAGTGTTTACACAGTGGCCGTTGTTTAAATCAGGTAATGGAAGCTATGAGTCGTCAAGACCCCGCTAGGCTTTAGGGACTTTATGAAGATTCATCTCCAACCAGTCGCCGAGTGCCGCAACATGCGCGGCGGCTTCCTGACCAAAAGGGGTCAGATCATATTCGACCCACGGAGGGACAACGGGATATGAAGTCCGGCGCACGAAACCATCGCTTTCCAGCCGCTGAAGGGTCTGCGACAACATCTTTTCGCTGACGCCGTTCACTTTGCGACGCAGCTCACTGTAACGCAGCGTGCCGTCAATTAACGCAATCAGGCATAGCATTCCCCACAGACTCGTAACGTGAGACAGCACTTCCCTGGCCTTGCATTTGCCCGTGAATAGGTCGCCGCGCCTGAGCTTGGCGGTCAGCGTGTGCTCGTCAAGCGCGGATGAGCGCTGGGGGTTGCCGGTGTCTAAGCGAGAGTCAGTCATGCTACTAACCAAAAGGTGCGTACTTCCTTAGGGTGGGGTAGCGAACTTATAGTGCGTGCGGATCATCGGTCAAGGTCAGGGTGAGCGCTTTGCAACGTCCCACATTCAACAAACGCTGGATGCCCGTGCTGGCCATCACAGCCATCGTCGGCGCACTGGCACTGTCATTCGCCTGGGCCGCCGGGCTGGTCGGGGGCCGAACGACCACTCGAACGTTTCTCGGTGACTCGCTGCAGCACTTCGAACCGGGCTATCGTCGAGCGCATGGTAAGGGCATCTGTTTCGCAGGAGTTTTTCGCAGCAGCAATGCAGCGGCGTCGCTCTCGACCGCTCGAGTGTTCGCCCAGGATGAAGTCCCGGCAATCGGACGTTTCTCGATCGGGTCCGCCGACCCCCATGCGCCGGACGCCTCTACCGCCACCGTGAGCATGGCCTTGTTGTTGAGTGCAGACGACAGATCTCAATGGCGGATGAAGCTGAACAATGCCCCCTACTTCCCTACGCGTGATGCCGAGGGGTTCCTGGCACAAAGGCACGCATTCGAGCCCGACCCGACCACCGGACAGCCTGACCCCACGCGAGTCGCGGCGTTCTTCGAAAAGTACCCGGAGGCTCGCAAGGCGGTGGAGTACAAGGCGACTGCGCCTTGGCCGAGCAGCTTTGCGCAGGCCCAGTACAACGTCATCAACGCATTTATCCTGCTTGCGGCAGATGGCACACGCCAGCCCGTGCGCTGGTTCATGCGGCCCCACGCTCCCTTCCATGGCCTCTCCCCAGAAGAGCGGGCGCGATCCAGCCGTGATTTCCTGTTCGACGATATCAAGAAGCGGGTGGCACAAGCGCCCGTTCGCTGGGATCTGGTACTGCAATTGGCGCAGGCGGGAGATCCGGTCGATGATCCGTCACAACCCTGGCCCGCCGAGCGACAGCAAGTGGTCGCCGGCACGCTGGAAGTGACCAGCGTTCGCGATCAGCGCGAAGGGGGCTGTCGCGATATCAACTTCGACCCCACCTTGGTGCCATCCGGTATCGCGCTGTCGAACGATCCTGTGCTAGCAGCGCGCGCGGGTATTTACTCGCACTCTTACAATGCACGTCTGCGCGAAATCGCGTTCGGCAGGGCAACCGACGCCATTGGCCAGCAGGAGCACAAGTGATGCAAGACGTACCAACTACCCGTACGCGCAGTCCCCGGCACTTCAACCTGACCGCCAGGCTACTGCACTGGGCAATGGCGATCGCCATCATGGCCATGCTGTTCATCGGGGTAGCCATGATGAGCTCATTAGCCCTCCGTCCCGTGTTGATCGACGTGCATCAGCCGTTGGGCATCGCCATCCTTTGCCTCGCACTGGTGCGCCTGGCCAATCGCTTCTGCCGGCCTGTGCCGGCACTGCCCGCAAGTATTCCCCGCTGGCAAGCCGTAGCCGCCCACCTGTTGCACGGCTTGCTCTACCTATTGATGGTGGGGTTGCCAGTGCTCGGCTGGGCGGTGCGTTCGGCAGGCAACTGGCCCGTCATCCTTCTGGGCGACTGGAGCTTGCCTGCGCTGGTTCCGGAAAATCCGGTGCTCTACGCATGGCTTCGGCTGGCACATGGCGCTCTGGCGTGGCTGCTGTTCGCGATCATCCTGGGACATCTGGGCGCCGCATTGATGCATGCCTGGGTACTAAGAGACGGTGTTTTCTCCAGCATGGCCCGAGGCGCCAGCGACGAACGAGCTAAAGCTGGATCCGGCTCGCGGCCCACGTCTTGATGCGTTTGAATATCCCGCGCGGGCGTTGAACCGATAGCGGTCAGCCCTGACTGGCCGCTCTCGCCTTTTGGCGGAATAACCATCACTGGTTCTACCGGGGGGCGACTGTCAGTCGCTGATGACATGCCGCTCGCAGGCAAGTCGGGTGCATTCCCTAAAAAGCTTGGCGGCAGGCCCGGGGTCACGGTTATGGGGATAAAAACAGCCGATCCCGCCGAAACGTAAGGGCGTGCCGAAGGTGAAGCTTCGAATCCCGCCCTGACCAGACAATTGCCGAGCCGTCTCCATCGGCAGCAAACCCACAGTCTTCTGGTCCTGCATCAACGCTACGTTGGTAAGCACCGACAGCGACTCGATTACATTGGCTGGCAGCGGTAAATCAGCCTCGGCAAAAAGCCCATTGACGGTACGACGTAGTGACGAGCCGGGTGGCGGCAAAATCCACGGATAGGCCTGCAAATCGGCCAAGCTCGACACGGCCTGATCGTGTAGCGGGTGTCGGCTTCCGGCAACGATCGACAAAGACTCCACGTAAAGCGAGTCAACGCCCAACGTCCGGCTCTCCTCCCGCCCCCGCCAGTCGTCAGGGATCCTCCCGATCACCAGGTCCACCTCACCCACTATCAAGGCGGGGAAGAGTTGATCGAATTGCCCGATCCGCACCGACACCAGCACCTGCGGGGCGCGCTCCTTGAGCAGCCGTAGCGCGAGCGGCAACAACGATGCCGAAGCTGAAATTAGCGTGCCTACAACCACATGGCCTGCCCCCCCCTCGTGATGAGCCTGCACTTCATCAGTTAGCGCCCTAAGCTCTGCCAGCATTGCACGGGCTCTGCGCAGCACTACCTCGCCCAGCTCCGTCAGGCGCACGCCGCGATTGCTACGTACCAGCAACGGCGCGGTGAAGTACGACTCTATCTCATGGATAACTTTGGTGACGGCAGGTTGAGTCATGTTCAATATCTGAGCGGCACGTAGTAGTGAGCCGCTCTGCACGACCTGGTCAAATACCACCAGTTGGTAGAACTTCAGCTTGCGCGAAACCGTGAGTACGCTTGATTTCATGACGCTCCTCGGCAACCACGACTTTTTTCCGATCAGGTTGCCGCTCGTTCGCGATGGCCAATCAGATGCCGAAGAATCCCCGGGCGTTCTCGGCGCAGATACGCGACTTGTCCTGCTTGCTCAACTGCGGATGCTCCAGTACACCAGCGCCAATTGCCTGTTCGCCTAGCGGGAAGGGAGAGTCGGAGCCGAGCATGACGCGGTCTGCCCCCATCACGTCCACCAGCAAACGCAGCGCACGAGGGTCGAAGACCGCCGAGTCGACGAAGAAACGTTTGACATAGCTAGACGGCAGTTCCGGGCAATCCTCTCGGACAATATCTCTATGGCGCCAGGCGTTATCTACCCGTCCCAGGAGGAAGGCGAAGCCGCCGCCGCCATGGGCGAAACAGATGCGCAGGGACGCCGGCAAGCGTTCGAAAGCGCCAGACAGGATCAGCGACAGGATACCCAGCTGTGTTTCCGCCGGCATCGCGACCAGCCAAGGCAACATCCATTTCTTCATGCGCTCGCCGCCCATCATGTCCCACGGGTGCACCAGCAACGGGATATTTTCCACCGCACAGTGGTGCAGGAAGGTGATCAGGCCCGCTTCGTCCAGATCGTGGTGGCCCACGTGATTGCCGATTTGCACGCCGACATGGCCACAGGCCTTTGCCCGGCTGGCCTCAAGGCAGGCCGCCTCGATATCTTGCAGGGGTACCTGGGCCAGCACCTTGAGGCGATCGGGTATCAGGGCCGTCATCTCCAGGGCCCGATCGTTCATCATCTGTGCCCACGGCAGCGCCTGCGCGATAGGTTGGTCGTAGCCGAACATCACCGGCGTTGCGCACATCACTTGCACGTCCAAGCCCTGCTCATCCAGGTGTTCGATGCGGCGCTGCGGATCCCACAGCACATCATGTACCGGACGGAACGGTTTATCTCCCAGCATGATCTGCCCCTGACGCCCCTCGGTATGCAGCCAAGGGCCACGCTGAGGACTCAGGCGGGCGGCCTCGGCTTGAGTAATGCGGGGAAAAAAGTGCGAATGGATATCGATTTTCATAAGCCGTGGACCTCACGCAGCGTCTTGTGCCAGGTCTGCCAATCGCGGCCTGGGTGGATTTCGCCGCAACCAGGGCAACGACGCTCATCATCGGTGGTGGTATAGAACTGGTCGTATACCGGTGGAAGATCGGCAACGATGCTCTTGAGCCTCAACTCATAGCGCCGGACCACGGTGCCGCAGTGCGCACAGGACCACTGCAAGGCGTCGGACTGCCCTTCCGGGCGGCGATGCTCCACCACCAGACACAGACTGCCGGGCTCAGGACGCTGCGGCGAATGGATAACGTGGGGGGCCATCAGGTAGATGTCGCCTTCCTTAAGGTCGACGCGCTCGTAGCGACCTCGGTCCCAGACGTTCAAGTAGGCATTGCCCTTGAACTGGTAGAAAAACTCCTCCACCGGATCGTCATGGAAGTCGGTGCGCTGATTAGGCCCACCCACCACGGTGACCATGTAATCGCTGTCCTGCCATATCTGCTGATTGTTCACCGGCGGCTTGAGAAGGTGCGCGTGCTCGTCGATCCAGCGGTTGAAGTTGAAAGGGGCGCTGAAGTGATGCTTGTCCATGGTTGTTTTCTCCCTACGGTTCAGCGACGACGCGGCGCGTACGCTATGGCCTTGATCTCGATACGTAGATGGGGGTGTGGCAATTGGTGTACGGCTACGGTGGTGCGGGTCGGGCCGCTTTCGTCAAAGTATTCGGCGTAGACGTCGTTGTATCCGCCGAAGTCGTTCATATCGACGAGGAAGCTGCTGATCTCCACCACGTCTGCAAGGCTTGCACCTGCAGAGGCGAGGATGTCGCGCATGTTCTCGATCACTGCGCGGGTCTGCGCCCGAATGTCTAGCTGGGTGGTGCCCATGGCATCCACCTCTACGCCGACAAAACTGTTGTCCGGGCGCCGTGAGCTGGTACCGGATACGAACAGGAAGTCACCCGCACGCTTGATATGCGGAAAGCGCCCACGCGGTGTGGCCTTGCCAGCAACGACAGTGGCGTTGAGGTCACTCATGGCTGACGCCTCCGTGGTCACCGCGGACGCTGAAGCTGCTCTGCCCAACGCCATGGACATCGACACTGACATGCACGCCTGGGTACAACGCCACCGCAGCGCAGGCGGCGCCTGCCATCACCAGGCTACCCGCGGGCAATTCGAGTTCGGCGGCGTGCAGCAGGCGTGAGGCGTGCACCAGGCTGCGCAGCGGATTGCCGAGGATTGCAGCCGTGGAGCCGGCCTGAGCCACACGCCCATCCAGGCGCATCACTACGCCGGCGTTGTCCAGCCCAGAGAAGTTGCTCGACCAAGGGCCAATGGTGAGGCCGGCCGAGGAGCAGTTGTCCGCCACCACATCCTCCAGGCTGAACTTGAACGCCTGGTAGCGTGAATCGATGATCTCCAGCGCCGGCGCCACGGCCTCGACATAATTGCCCACTTCCAGCAGGGTCAGCGGGCGATCAATCGCACGGCGCGTTAAAAAGCAGACCTCCGGCTCGACTCGCGGATGAATGTAGCGCGCCAAGTCGATCAGGCCGCCGTCCTCTTCCACCATGGTGTTGCTGAGCCACCCCCAGATCAGGCTATCCACCCCCATTTGCACCATCTTCGCGCGGCTGGTGAAGCCCAGCTTGATGCCGATGCTGTGCTCACCATCGGCATAACGACGCTGCATGGAGGCGCGCTGGATCCGGTAGGCGTCATCCAGGGAAAAGGCGGTGCTGCCACTGAACTGTGCCAGTGGTTCGGCGCTTCGCGCCGCTCGGTCAAGGGCTTCGGCGATACGAGCAATATCGGTATTCATGCACGCTTCTCCAGCGATGGCTTCAATAGGTCGAGTGCGACGTCAACGATCATGTCTTCCTGGCCACCGACCATCCGCCGCTTGCCCAGCTCGACGAGGATGTCCACGGCCTTGATGCCATAGCGGGCAGCGGCCACTTCGGCGTGGCGCAGGAAGCTCGAATAGACCCCGGCGTAACCCAGGGCCAGCGTTTCACGGTCCACCCGTACCGGGCGGTCCTGTAGCGGGCGCACCAGGTCGTCGGCGGCATCCATCAGCGCGTACAGGTCGGTACCGTGCTGCCAGCCAAGCTTGTCGGCAGCGGCGATGAACACTTCCAGCGGTGCGTTGCCGGCGCCGGCGCCCATGCCGGCGAGGCTGGCGTCGATGCGGTCGCAGCCCTCCTCCACGGCGGCGATGGAGTTGGCCACGCCCAGACTGAGGTTGTGGTGGGCATGGATACCGGTCGACGTCGCTGGGTCGAGCACAGCCTTGACCGCACGGAAGCGCGCACGGATGTCGTCCATGTTCATCGCCCCGCCCGAATCCACCACATAGATGCAGGTGGCGCCGTAGCTCTCCATTAATTTGGCCTGCTGCGCGAGCCCTTCAGGTGTGTGCATATGGCTCATCATCAGGAAGCCAACGGTGTCCATGCCCAGTTCACGGGCATATTCGATGTGCTGGCGCGAAACATCTGCCTCGGTGCAGTGGGTGGCCACGCGAACAATGCGAGCACCGGCGTTATAGGCGCTCTTCAGGTCATGGAGGGTGCCAATCCCTGGCAACAGCAGCGTGGCGATCTTGGCGTGGTTGACCGCGTCGGCCGCTGCTTCGATCCATTCGAGGTCGGTGTGGGCACCGAAACCGTAGTTGAAGCTGGAACCCTGCAGGCCATCGCCATGGGCGACTTCGATGGAGTCGACCTTGGCGCGATCCAGCGCCGTGGCGATGGCACGCACGTCATCCAGCGAGTACTGGTGACGGATGGCGTGCATGCCGTCCCGCAGGGTTACGTCACTGATATAGAGCTTCTTGCCGTTCATACCGACGCCCCCATTGCTTGTGCCATGCGCTCGGCGGTGGCCAGCGCGGCGGAGGTCATAATGTCGAGATTGCCGGCGTAAGCCGGCAGGTAATGGGCGGCGCCTTCCACCTCAAGGAACACCGAGGTCTTGAGACCGGTGAAGGTGCCCTGCCCAGGCAACCTCAGGCCGCACACGGGTTCGAACTGCACCTGCTGTTTGAGGCGGTAGCCCGGCACGTAGGCCTGCACTGCGGCGGCCATTTCCTCGATGCTCGCCGCAATTCGCTGTTGGTCGGCGGCTTCGCTCAGCACGTACACCGTGTCGCGCATCATCAGCGGCGGTTCCGCGGGGTTCATGATGATGATCGCCTTGCCCTTGGTCGCGCCGCCTATCACTTCGATGGCCTTGCTGGTGGTCTCGGTGAACTCGTCGATATTGGCGCGGGTGCCGGGGCCGGCGGACTTGCTGGCAATCGAGGCAACGATCTCGGCGTAGTGCACCTTGGCCACCCGCGATACCGCTGCGACCATTGGGATGGTCGCCTGGCCACCGCAGGTGACCATGTTGACGTTGGTCGCCTGCAGGTGCTGCTCGAGGTTTACCACCGGCACGCAGTACGGGCCGATGGCCGCCGGGGTCAGGTCGATGATGCGCAGGTCGGCCTTGTGCTGGCGCAGGACGGCGTCGTTCTTCACATGGGCACCAGCGCTAGTGGCGTCGAAGACGAAATCGATGTCCCTGAACACCGGCAGGCGGGTCAGGCCCTGCACGCCTTCGTGGGTGGTGGTCACGCCCAGGCGGGCGGCGCGGGCCAGGCCGTCGGAGGCCGGGTCGATGCCGACCATCGCTGCCATCTCTAGGTGCTTGGCGTTGCGCAGGATCTTGATCATCAGGTCGGTGCCGATGTTGCCGGAACCGATGATGGCTACTTTGCGTTTCTGGCTCATTTAGGGCCCCCTTACTCGGCTTGAGCAAAGGACGCAGTGACGCGGCCCAAGCCCTGGATCTCAGCGGTAAACACATCGCCCGGGCTCACCGACACCATAGGTCCCAAGGCACCGGTCAACACCACGTCACCGGCACGCAATGGCTCGCCGAGACGGACCATGGTATTGGCCAGCCACACCGCCGCATTCAGTGGGTTTTCCAGGCAGGCTGCGCCGGCTCCGACCGATACCGGCTCGCCGCGTAAAGTCAGGCGCATGCCACAATTGACCAGGTCCAATTGCCCCAGGGATACCGGCTGACTGCCCAGGACAAACAGCCCGGACGAAGCATTGTCGGCGACCGTGTCGAGCAAACTGATGTCCCAGTTGGCGATTCGACTGCCGACGATTTCGATGGCCGGCAGGGCGAAAGCAGTGGCACGGATAATGTCGGCCAGGGTGTGGCGCTCATTGCACAGATCGCGCTCCAGAACCAGGGCGATCTCTGCTTCTACCTTGGGCTGCTGGCATTCACTCCAGCTGATAAGCTGGCCGTCACCTCGGGCCATCTGGGCAAACAGCCGACCAAAGTCCGGTTGGTCAACCCCCAACTGGCGCTGGACAACACTGGAGGTCAAACCGATCTTGTGACCTACCGGGTTCCAGCCTGCGGCAATGTCGGCGGCGTTGTTGTACTGTTGCACGGCGTAGGCCTGCTTTAGCGCGGGTTCATCTTGCTCGGCAGCCGCACGCTCGATGAGATCGCGTACTGGCGCACAGGGCCTGCCCTGTTCACGAGCCCGGCGCAGACACGCTGCTGCTTCAGCGATTGCTGGATGCATGGAGTTCTCCTGTCCTTACGGATTGACACAAATGGTGGTGAGCTCGGAATAGAAATCCAGCGAGTGGCGCCCTCCTTCGCGGCCAAGCCCAGACAAGCGTGCGCCACCAAAAGGCGTACGCAGATCGCGCAGGAACCAGGTATTGACCCACACCATGCCGACATGGATACGTCGAGAGAGACGGTGGGCCCGCTTCAGATCGCGAGTCCACAGAGAAGCAGCCAGGCCGTAGGCCGAATCATTGACGCGTTGCAGCACTTCCTCGTCGCTATCGAAGGGCGCGATATGACAGACCGGACCGAACACTTCTTCGCGAATGCAGCGAGCGTCATCGGCAAGGCCGGTCCAGATAGTCGGCTGGATAAAAGCGCCCTGGTCGCGCTCGTCGCCAAATGTCGGCACACCGCCGCCACTGACCACTGTCGCGCCCTCTGTCACAGCCAACTGGAAGTAGCCCAACACCTTGTCGCGGTGTTTATGGGAAATCAGCGACCCCATGTTCACGCCGTCTTCGTCGGGATAGCCGATCTTCAGCTTCTCGGCGCCTGCTTTGAGCGCCGCGACAAAGCGCTCGTAGATCGACCGCTCGACGTAGACCCGCTCCGTGCATAGGCAGACCTGGCCAGAATTGGTGAAACTGGAACGCAGCACACCGGCAACTGCCGCATCAAAATCGCAATCTGCAAAAACGACTGCGGCATTCTTGCCACCCAGTTCGAAAGACACCTCACGTACGCCCTCGGCAGCAGCGCGCATGATGGTCGAGCCGGTGCGCGACTCACCGGTAAAGGTGATGGCATTGACGCCAGGGTGGCGAGTAAGAAACTCACCGGCAGAATCAGGGCCAAAGCCATGCACAAGATTGAATACACCGGCGGGCACACCGGCCTCGTGCATGACCTCGGCCAAAAGCGTGGCACTGGAAGGCGTATCTTCCGATGGTTTGACAACCACAGAATTACCACAGGCCAACGCTGGCGCGACTTTCCAGGTAAGCAGCAACAGCGGTAGGTTCCACGGCGAGATGATGGCCACCACGCCGTGCGGCTTACGCACGGTATAACTGAACACATCCGTACCATCGCCGGTGCGCATTTCAAAAAGCTCGCTACCGCCGTGTCGCACTAAATCAGCGAAGGTACGGAAGTTCTGCACGCCCCGTGCAACATCCAGGCTGCGCGCCTGATGCACGGGCCGACCAGTATCAGCGACTTCGGCAGCCACGAAGTCTTCAAATCGACGCTCGATGCCATCGGCGATCCGCTCTAGCAGATCAGCCCGCTGGGCAGTACTGAATCCAGCCCACGGCCCCAATTGAGCGCCTGCCGCCGCTTCGACGGCAGCATTCACTTCATCTTCACCAGCCTCACATACCTGGCCCAATAGGCTCCCATTGACAGGAGAGATGTTGTCGAACCTGCGGCTGCTCTCGACGAAAGTCCCAGCGATATAGTGACGTAGCAAATGTTTGGACACAGCGCCCTCCTGAGCAGGATGTTTTCAATGAGTTTAGGGACGTCATATATAAATTAATAATAGAAATATCGTCTTCGGGTATCAGAACTCGGAATACATGAATTTCAGGCAAAGCTATGTATGTGAATGCGCTTTAGTAATTCACTGCAACTTTCATGTTAACGATGCCCGCAACTTAATTGCGCCACCCAAACAACTTCGGGTTTTGCTTGTAAGCTTGCAGGTAATGCTCAAGCCGCCGCGACTTTTCATCTCAGCCAGCAGGCCAGCGCGTTGCAGTCAGCCCGAGCGTGCAGCATCGCTTGCGGTGGTGCTGCACACTTGAGCAGCACTCCCGCTGCGGCCCATTTAAAGGTGCCGGGCGAAGTAGGCCTGCGTACTTGCCCGGTTGGCGGCGAGCTTGTGCGCAACGTCCAGTGCCATGGGGTCGGGATAGACCTCCGTGGCACCGCTGGCCAACCCCGCTACGATCGCATCGGCCACGTCCCGAGGACTGGCCTTGGCACCCGCAACGTCACGGCTCATCGCGGTATCGATCGCACCGGGGAGCACCGCCATCACCTGCACCTGGCCGGCCAGCTCGGCCCGAGCGGCCTCGGTCAGGCGCAACGCGGCCGCCTTGGACGCACACAACGACCCCATGGCTGGCAACGCCACCCGCGCCAGAATCGACAGCACGTTGACGATAGCGCCAGTGCGCTCGACAAGCGTCGGCGCAAAGGCACGCATCATCGCGAGCGTGGCGAAGTAGTTGACGGCCATTTCCTGGGCAGCGGCTTCGGGGTCCTCGGTGCCCAGCAACCGCTGCTGCCTATTGAGGCCAGCATTGTTCACCAGGATATCGACCCGTACCCTGCTCGCCACCTGCGCGACTTGCTGCTGGTCGGTGACGTCCAGATCCACCGCCTCCACCTGCGGATGATCGAACAGCAGACGCTCAGGGTTACGGCAAGCGGCGTAGACACGACTTGCCCCCGCAGCCAAAAACGCTTCGATCAAGGCAAGGCCCAACCCTCCGTTGGCGCCGGTGATCAGGACCTCCTTGCCCACAGTCGTGATAGCGCTCACAGGTGCTCACTTTTGGCCCAGCGGGCCATCAGCGTGTTCGAAGGCAGCGATTCATCGAGCAATTTCTTGGCCGTTTCGATGCCCGCCACCGGAAGCCCTTCTGGATCGAGCAGGCCGATCTGTACCAGCACAGAGGCCTGGTCCCAGTAGATATGCTCGTGGTATAGCTTGTTGCCGCGGAAGTTGACCACCGCCACCATGGGTACTTCCACGTATTTGCCGGTAGGTGCTATCCCAGGCAGCATGTAGTCCATTTCGCAGGTGTGGGTGAAAGACATGATGAATTCATCGACGACCTGGTAGGCGCCGACCGTGCGAGAAACCGGAATCATCTTGGTGTCCTCGGGGTTGGCGTGGACAAAGTGATGCTGATAGAAGCGTCCGAGTTGCTTGCTGCCCACCCCGCCGGTCAGCGTCGGAATGTGGTTCACGTAAGGCTCGGCGACCATGGTCTTCAGGGTGGCCGGCACGTCTCGGGTAACGAACTCATGGTGGATGTGCTCGTCCCACAGGTCTGAAAGGTTGTAGGCCGGCCCGATGTACTTCTTCAATGCGCCAATGGTGCGCCCATGAGCCATGAGGGCCGAGGGTTTGTGAAAGTGATCGCTGCCCAGGCGGGCAAAGGCATGGTCAGCACCCTCGTAGGTATACAGCTCTACGCCTGGGCGGCCACGCAGCACCTCGGCGATACGCGCACGGGTCGTGGCGTCACACAGCCCGTCCAGTTCGCCGTGATGCAGCACCAGCCCACCGCTCAGGCCATCGGCTTCATCCAGGTATTGCTCAATACCCATGCCGTAGTAGCCCACCGCAACCGCGACATCAGTACGGGTGGCGGTGAGGTAGGCCAGTTTGCCTCCCAGGCAATAGCCCACGAAGCCCAGGGCGGGCTCGGTGACCTCGGCCAGATCCCGCAGCGTGTCGAAGGCGGCGGCGATGTCGTCTACGGCCTTGTCCAGGTCCAGTGCGGTGTAGAGGCTCAAAGCCTTATCGAAATCTGCGGGGGTGTAGCCCAGGTCGATACCCGGCTGTAGACGCCAGAACAAGTCGGGCACCAGAACCACATAACCTTCCTCGGCATACATCTGCGCCACCTCGCGCATGTTGGCGTTCACGCCAAATATTTCTTGGCCCAACACGATGCCTGGCCCCTTGCCTTCAGGCGGCAGCGCCAGATATCCCTTGAAACTTCCAGCCTGGTCTCGTGCCTGAATATCGATGTATTTGCTCATCTCATTACTCCTTCTACGGTAAGCGGACAGACATTGCTCTACATGAATTCTTGGCGAAGCAGCTTTGATGAAGCATTGCCAACGGCGCCATCTACAGCAGCTTGAAAGGGAATTCGGTGATCAGGCGAATCTCATCCATGTCACCGCGTGGCTCAGCCGAATTACCGCGGTGCACGCCGTACCGCGCTCTCAAGCTGAGGTTTTTTGCCGGCCCGTCTTGCACGACATATTGCATCTCGATATTGCGTTCCCAGTGGCGCCCCCCATCTCGAAAGCCGAGGGGATAGTAGGAACTGTCCGGTTCGATATCGGAGCCTTTGCCACCCTGTCCCTGCATGTAGCGAATCATGAACCTCAGGCCAGGCACGCCACGCGCACTGAAGTCATAGTCGTAACGAACCTGCCAGGACCGATCGTTGGGCGCGTTGAAATCACTGAGCTGCACATTGTTAGCCAGCTGTGCCACGGTGGTTTGCCCGTCTCGGAACGCCATATAATCGAAGGGCGTGTCGCCCTGCACCTTCTGGTATGCAAGCATGAGGGAGTGGGCACCGAACTTGACGCCCGGAGCAAAGGACCAGGTTGAGTTGTCGATGGGCCCGCCATGGGCGGCACCGATGTCGACCGTTCGGTACATGCTGACATTCAAGGTTGGGGTCAGCCCCTCGACGAGGGCAGGCAAGTAGCGAAACCCCAGGTAATCCTGGCGCCAAAGATCTTCGGCACGTTGAGTGCTGAGGTAGCCTTTGACTGCGCCCTGCTCATAATTCAGGCTGAGATAATCGACCGTATCCGTCTCCGTAGCGCCATACAGGGAACGTAGCGTGCTGTCGTTGCGGTTCTCCGAAGGCGCCTTGCCGGCGGTGATGTGGGCGGCATCGAAGGTTAGCGGCTGCAGATCGCGACTGATGAGCTGCCATGCTGTCACCGTTTGCGGCAACAGGCGCCCGGAGCCACCATCGGTGAGGAACACCGGAGAGGTGCGCAATTCCATGGAGCCGTACTTGAGCACCGTTTCACGGTACTTGAGCTTGAGCGCACCGCCGCCCACGCTGTACTCATTCGCCACATCACCGTCGTTGTTGACGTGAAGCAGGTTGGTGCCGGTCTTGCCACGACCACTGTCAAGCTTCAATCCCGCATACAGATGCGCGTCGAATCCCAAGCCGAGAACACCAGGCGTGAACGGGGAGAGATAGTCCAGAGTCAAGCCTTGGGCCCACTCGGCGCGATAACCGTTGACGGTGCCTGATCGGCGGTTGGCACCACCGTTGCGGAAGTCGCGGTTGAGATAAAAGTTCCGGGTTAAACCGGACAAGCTTCCCTGCTGAAAATATGTTGAAGCATCGGCCCATAGTTCATCTGCCAAGGCCTGTTGGCAAGCCAGCGCCAGCCCTAAGCCAGACACTAGTCGGTAATCGATCACTGCAGGCATAACCACACTCCTGGGTACTCACGTGCACCACGCGCAAGGCCTTGAGGCCATGCATGGTCAGGGAATGACTAGCTGGGGGGTCGGCCGACGACGCACGCTTCGGCGATCGAGGTCGGCTCGAACAGTTGTTGATTACAAGTCGCGGTCGGCCGGGTGGGCTACGATTCGCCGATATTCATCTATGGCGAGCTCTACCAAGGTGCCAGGAGGCAAAGGCTCTGCTGTCTGGGCAATTACCACTGGCCCATCGCTCAGCTCGACACTAGCCAGGTGCAGGAGCTCTGCGGCAGCGATCCCGATCCGCGCGCGCACGACGGTAGCCTGAGCAATCCGGGCGACCCCGGCAGAGACTTCCTGCCACTGCGCCTCACCGCAGCGCGGGCAGCTGTAACGCGGCGGGAAACTGGCCTGGCCGCAACCGACACATTGCTGGATCATGAACGCCATGCCACACCCCCTTGCCACCGTTCGAGCACCACCGCGTTGGCGCACATGCCGTAGCGATACTGGACCATGCCATAGCCGGTCACCACCGCCAGGCGCGCATCGCTGACCTGGCGTTGACCGGCGTCGCCAAGCAGCTGGGTAATGGCTTCGACCAACCCATGCATACCCCCCGCCGCGCCCGCCTGGCCGGCCGAGAGCTGCCCGCCCGAGGTATTCACCGGCAGTTCGAAACGGGCTATCCGCCGCAGCGCTCGCCGGTAATCGTCGTCGGGGACGAAGCCCAGGTCGGCGAGCTGGATCAGGGCCATGACCGGATAGTCGTCATACACGCACGCCAGGTCCATGGCATCAGGCCCGGTATTGGCGCGGTCCCACAGCGTGTCGGCAATCTTTGCCAGCGGCGTCTGCAGGCCATCGCCAGCCTGGTGGTCATCGTTGTGCAGCGCCTTTACTGCACGCACCGCCACGTTGACCGTGTTGCGGGCGAGGTCGGCGCGGGTCAGCAGGATGGCGTTGGCGCCATTGACTACCGGTACGCAGTCAAAACGGCACAGCGGGTCGGCCACCATGGGCGCCTCAAGGTACTGCTCGATGGTCAGCGGCTCGCGGTAGACCGCCAGCGGGTTGCGCTGCGCCCAGGCTCGCTGGGCAATGCACAGCTCTGCATAGTCTTCGCGGCCAAGGCCGGTGCGTTGCGCATGACGCTGGGTGAGCATCGCGAACACCCCATTGGGCCCGCCGTGCTGAAGCGGCTTGAGGTACTCCTCGGTGGTCCGGTTGTAATGGTCGACCAGAGTCTTGAAATCCTCCGGGGTGAACGTATCACCGGCCACCAGTACGATCACGTTGGCATCACCGTGCTGGATGGCACGCACGGCATGCTGCAGCATATTGATCGCGCTAGCCCCGCCATTGCGGTCATCCATGCACCAGGTCAGGGTCAGCCCGAGGCGCCACGCCAGATCGATGGCGTTGTCCGGCCGGTGGGTGAAGGATGCCACGCCCAGGCCGTCGACCTCATGCGCTGCCACGCCTGCCTGGCGCAGCAATTGCTGCACCGCCCTGCCGAGCAGTTGCGACGTCGACTCACCCGTGCCGCGCCGGTTGTAAGGTACTTCCAGGGCCCCGGCGATCAGCGCCACGGCGTCATTGCTTGCTGACCGGTTCATGACCGCCCTCCTTTGGCCCGCACGCGGGTCTCCTTGGTGAAACAAAGAGAGATGACTGTGATCAGCCCCAGCGCCATCATCATCAGAGAAACTGGCCAACTAGCCTGGTAATGCGCCAGCAAGGCGGTAGCGATCATCGGCGTCAGGCCACCGGAGAATACCGAGGCGACTTCGTGCCCGAGAGCCATTCCGGAATAGCGGACCTCAGTGCTGAACAGTTCGCCCATAAGACTAGGCTGCGTACCGATCATGGCCCCGTGGCAGATGGCATTGCCAATGAGGAAGGCGAGCCAGATCCAGGCAGGCTCTCGTGTCTCGAGTAACCAGAAGAATGGGAATGCCATTAGCACCATCCCTAAGGCACCCACCATATATACTGGCTTGCGACCTATGCGGTCCGACAAACGCCCCCAGAACAGCATGGCCACCAACTCCACGCACGTGGAGAACGTGACTCCCGCCAGCATCACACTATTGGGCACGCCAAGAAACTTGCCGTAGACAAGAGCGAACGCCAGCATGATGTAGGAGCCGCCGTTTTCAGCCACTCGCAACCCCATGGCCATCAGCACTTCCCGCGGATATCTGCGCAACACATCCAGCACGGGCATATGCGCCGTCTTGCCCGTTGCCTCAGCTCGCTGGAAATCCTGACTCTCTGGCAATGTCCGGCGAATGTAGACGCCCAGGACGAATATGACGATCGAGATAAGGAACGGAATGCGCCAACCCCAGCTGTGGAAATCCCGCTCCGGCAACAACTGGACTAGATAGAACACCGCTGCGGACAAGACGAACCCACCGCCCACTCCGATCTGACTAATCGAAGCGTAGAAGCCGCGGCGCTCAGGTGGCGCCGACTCGCTGATCATCAGCACGCCACCGCCCCACTCGCCTCCTGCTGCGATGCCCTGCAAGATACGTAACAGCAGTAGCAACGCGGGCGCCCACATGCCCGCTTGAGCGTAGGTGGGCAACAATCCGATCAAGAAAGTTGCCCCGCCCATGATAGAGAGCGTCCATACCAAGGCTTTTTTGCGACCGTACTTGTCCCCGATATGGCCGAATATCACCCCACCGAAAGGCCGCGCGAGAAAACCCAACGCAAACCCGGCCAGTGCCGCGATCGTACCCACCAGTGGATCGGTGCCCTTGGGGAAAAACAATTCCCCGAATATGAGCGCCGCCGCTGTGCTGTAGAGAAAGAAGTCGTACCATTCCAACGCCGTGCCAGTGACAGAAGCCAAGACGATCTTGCGAAAGGTCTTGCTGTCGATCGGTACTCGGTTATCAACTGCGGCGGAAACATGACTGTGCTCCGACTGGTTATCTGATAGTTCAAGCGAATGCGTGCCCGTCATGGCCGTCTCCGTCAATGACTGAATATTTATGAACGCTATTTTTATTGTTGTTGCATCGTTTTTTATTGCACGGCAGTCAAAGCTAAATGATTAGGCGCGTTTAAGCCTGTAGCCGGAGCACTCTAGGTCCCATGTACTGGCGGTAACGCCGAGTTCTCTCAATTTATATTTCTGAACTTTGCCGTTTTCGGTTTTCGGCAACTCGATAACAAAATCTAAGTAACGCGGCACGGCGAAATAAGCCAACCGTGACTCACAATATTGCGTCAGCTCCAGTGGATCGAGCTTAGTCCCCTCCTTGATGACGATAGATGCCATGACTTCATCTTCCGCCAGTTCAGATTTCACCGCATATACCGCCACGAGCTCCACCGCGGGGTGGCTCGACAGAACCTGCTCCACCTCAAAAGACGAGATGTTCTCTCCACGGCGACGGATTGTGTCCTTCAAGCGGTCAACAAAGCGGAAATAGCCGTCGCTATCGCGCACAACCCGGTCGCCGGTGTGATACCACAGGTTGCGCCAGGCTTCGACAGTCTTTTCCGGCATACCAAAGTAGCCGCAGGCGAAAGCGAAGGGCTGCTCAGCGCGCAATACAAGCTCTCCTGGTTCGCCATCCGCTACCGGCTGATCCTGGCTGTCTACCACCCGGGCACTGAAGCCTTTGGCCAATCGGCCCATAAAACCAGGCCGCTGATTCTCCAGAGTCCCTCCAATCACGGCATTGGTTTCGGTAGCCCCATAACCATCGATGAGGCCGATGCCTGTGCGTTGAATAAACGGGGCGTGGAACTGTTCAGGGACGCCTGGGGCTAGCGCGACACGCACGTTGTGCGCGCGCTCGAGCTCATTGTGCGGACGGCTGAGAAGGATAGGCACCATGGCTCCCAGCAGATACGTCACTGTGGCCCCGGTTTCCGCCAGCGCCTGGTAGAAGCCGCTAGCGGAAAAACGTTTGTCTACCACCAGCTGTGCGTCGTGCAGCAAGGCCTGGAAAAAGGCGTTCAATGCATTGGTATGGAACAACGGCAGGCATGTATACAGCACATCCCCGGGGCGCACCTGTAGGTCGCCACCGGTATTCAGCCCCCACCAAAAGAATTGGGCGTGAGGGCAGATCACGCCCTTGGACAACCCGGAAGTCCCGGAGGTGTAAAGGATAACCAGCGGGTCGCCATCCTCGAGCACTGCAGGTGGGGCCATGGACGCACTGCGAGGGGGCATCGACCGCACCCTTAACCGCTCCTGCCAAACCGCGTTGACATCGCCTTGCGGCGAAACGACCCACAGGGCTTCGACAGCAAGCGCAGAGTAATCAAGTGCCGCGAGCACATCCAGATTGACCTCTTCACTGACCAACAAGCGCGCCCCACTATTAGCCAGCACATGATTCAACTGCATGCCGCGACAAGCGGTATTAATAGGCACCGCAACCGCTCCCAGCCAACCACATGCCAACAGCACCTCAAGGAACTCGGCGCGGTTGGCGCACATCAATCCAACCCGATCTCCACGCTTTATCCCATATTCCGCGAGTGTTGTGGCACGCCGTCCTATCACGTCGACAAGTTGCGCAGCAGTCCAAGTGCAGCTTCGGTCGGAAAAAAGCGCCGTTTCGGGGCTGCGTTCAATACGTTTCGACAGCAGCACCGGAAGTGTTAATGCCCCGCCAACTGCTTGTTGTTTGCAAAAACCTGTGTCCATCACTCAAAGCCTCAGATTGTTGTATCGCCTCGCTGTTGTTCCAAAGTCTATGAACCTGTACTCTATAAGTCAAATTCATGGCAATTATACAATTGATAAACGGTATTTATACAAATGCGCAACTTGAATGATGTCGATCTAAATTTGCTTAGGGTTTTTCAGGCCATAATGGAGGAACGCAGCTTGACACTCGCGGCTGGACGCTTGGCGATTACTCAACCTGCTGTAAGTTACGCCTTGGGTCGACTTCGCAAGCTTTTTGACGATGCGCTGTTCGTACGCACGCCGGAAGGCATGATGCCGACCCAGACCGCCGAGCGGATTGCTGTACCGATCGGACGGGCACTCTTGGCAGTACGCGATGCTCTGAATGAAACCGAACCGTTCGATCCTGGTACTAGCGACCGGGAGTTCCGTTTGTGTATGTCAGACATCGGCGAACAGGTGTTTCTGCCGTCGCTTTGTGAACGGCTACAAACGCTTGCGCCGGCCATTAAGCTCTCATCAGAGCTGGTACCCGTCGCGATGGTGGTCGAACGGATGCGTATGGGGCAACTGGACTTCGCAATTGGTAACCTGCCCACACTGAAAACCACCACCCGGTACCAATCCCTGTTCCGTGAGCAATACGCCTGCATGACTCGTAAGCGTGACGAACTTCCGGCCGGGAAAATCAGCGTGCAGGATTTTCTTGCCCTCTCCCATGTCAGTGTCACCTCCACTGACAGCAGCCACGTAGCCATCGAGGACACCCTAGCCTCACGTGGCCTGAACCGACACATCGCTTTGAGGGTACCCCACTTTACAGTTGTGCCGCAGATACTCAGGCATACAGGGTGGATGGTCACCCTCCCTGAAGGCGTCGCACATGCGCTGAATCATTCGGATGATTTCGTGATTTACCCGCTGCCAGTGGAGATGCCGGGGGTCGAGTCTACTGTTCATTGGCATGGTGCCTACGACGCTGATGCCGGCAATCGATGGTTCAGGGCATTTCTATTCGAAACCTTGCGCAGATAAGGCGATTGCAGATCCGGGGTAGTCACGGGGGCCAAGTCATAAAGGGGCTAGCAGCATGCTGTGACGCAACCAAAGAAGGCAATTCAAGGAAAATCTGCGCAGATTCAGTTCCACCACCTCCGAGGTCACCGGTGACCGTCCTTCACAGTGATATGTACACATCCGGGTACCGACGTTTTTTCACTGGGGCACAAATCGCCCGATAGGTCATTTACCAGTGTCGAAACGTCCGCGGGTATTTCTGGCCGGGCTGCGGTCTGCGCAGCACGGCAAGCGTGTACGCGCCCGCATGGCACGCTCATAGAATGAGCCGCTTCCGAGCCAAAATGGACGGGCACAACTAGCTAATTCCTCATTAGGATCATTTGCGCGCCAGATTACGCCATTTTGGGGGCCGCCTTTCTGCGCTTCGGCTCGGGCGCCAGCATAATGCTCGGCCTGACGTTCATCGGTTTGCGTGCAAATGAAGCTGACGACACGGCTCACTTTCAGGAGCGGCGGAATGCGTCGACTTTTCAATTGCAGCCGCGGTCCACTACTGCTGGGCCAAGCCAGGCGCAACATTCAACCATCCCATAAACGCCAATAGTGGTTGGTATTTTAGCCCGGAGAAGCTTTCATCTCCTGATCAGCCAGCAGGCGAACCGCCGTCGTGAACTAGCCCAGCGATCCAGTCAGCGAACGCCTGCACAGCTGGTGATAGAAAGCGCTGATGTGGATATAACAAGTGCACAGGAACCCGGTCAGGCTGCCAGTCAGCAAGCACTTCGACCAGCCGCCCTTCTCGTAGATATTCGGAAACAACATTCTCGGCGAGTTGCACGAGCCCAAAGCCTTCAAGGCACATTTTGATGTAGAGCCCAGTCTCGTTGACGGCTGCTGTGCCCTTGACCGGGACTGAGATTTTCTCGGCGCCACGGGCGAAGCGCATCTCACCTGCTTGCCTTGCACGGCCGGAGAAGTAATGGATGGCCCGGTGACGAGACAAATCTCGCGGAGTTTGCGGAGTACCGTTCTCTTCGAGATAGGCAGCAGATGCACAGGTCACCCAGCGAAAACGGCCTAGTGGTCGCGCAACGAGCGTTGAGTCATCCAGCTCGCCTGTACGGATGACGCAGTCGACGCCCTCCTGAACCAGGTCAACCTGCCGATCGTTGACGCCTATCATCAGGTAAATATCCGGGTAGCGCCGGTAAAAGTCTTGCAGGTTTGGAATGACGATGAAGTGTGCAATGCCGCCCGGCATATCGACGCGCAAACGCCCCTGCGGCCGTTTCACGGAATCCGTCAGGCTGGTCTCCGTGCGTTCGATCAGTCCCAATATTTCCCTGCATTGCACCAGATATTGGGCGCCTTCAGGGGTCAGGCTAACCCGCCGCGTTGTTCTGTTCAGCAGGCGCACCTGCAGGTACTTCTCAAGATTTTTAACGCTGCTGGTCACCGTTGAGGCCGGTAGAGAGAGCGTCTGCGCCGCCTGGCTAAAGCTTCCTGCCTCAGCCACACGGACGAAAACCTGCATTGCTTGAATACGGTCCATGACGGGTAACAGCCTTGGAGCGGTAAAAGGAGGCATTATTATTCGCATAAATTGAATAATAAAAACAGTTCTACCATCTTTTTCCCGCAGTATCGCATTGCGTACATTGCTTCCAACGAAATTTGAAGAGGTGTACTGAAGTGGATGAATACAACCGCAGCATCGTGCAGGCTCCAGCCGCTTCGGCCGTACGCACACTTATCCGCGGCGCAACTGTGCTGAGCATGGACGGCGACATCGGCAATCTGGCGCGTGGCGATATCCTCATAGAAGGCAGCACCATCTCGGCCATCGATGAAAATCTCGAAGCCGGCGACGCTGTTGTGATTGAGGCATCCGGCATGATCGCCATGCCGGGCATGGTCGATACCCACCGTCACTCCTGGGAGGGGCAACTACGGCGAATTAATCCGAACGCCGCAACCCTGGAGGATTACTGCAACGCCACCCACTTTTCGTTCGCCAAATATTATCGTCCGGCGGACATGTATATCGGCAACCTGCTGAGTGCATTGGGCTGCATCGATGCTGGTATCACGACCCTTGTCGACAACTCGCATAACAGCCGCACCGGTGCGCACTCCGATGCCGCAGTAGAGGCGCTGCTCGATGCAGGCATACGCGCCGTACATGCTTCGGGAGCGCCGGTGGCGGGTGAGTGGGACAAAGCCCACTGGCCGGGCAACCTCGAGCGTCTGCAGGACAAATACATCAAGAACGGTGACAACCCGCTGCTCTCACTGGCAGTGATGGCGCAGCTGGAACCTGAGCTGTGGGCTGAGGCCAGGCGCCTGGGATTACCGATCATCACCGAGTTTTTTGGTGGGGACATGGCAGCTGAATTGGAAGGCTTGCATCGCGAGGGGCTGCTGCGCTCTGACAACATCTTCAACCACTGCACCGCGCTGCCGGACGCCGGGTGGAAGATCCTTCGCGAGGCTGGCGTGCGGGTCAACGTATGCCCGCGTTCAGATGCCCACTACGGCATTGAAGATGGAATGTTCGCCATGCAGGCGGCTCAGCGTCATGGCATCAGCCCTGGGTTGAGCGTCGATAACGAAACTTCCTACAGCGGCGACATGTTCATGGAGATGCGGGTAGCGTTTTATCTGCAGCGCGTCATGGGCATGCATCAGCAGCGCTGCTGCAGCGAAGACCATCATCCGGTGGTGACCCTGCCCGCCCATGGCCTGCTCAAAGCCGCGACTGTCGACGGCGCCACCTGCGCTGGCTTGCAGGACAAAATCGGCAGCCTAGTTCCCGGCAAACAGGCGGACCTGATCCTTATCAACGCGCAGGACATCAACCTTTATCCGTCAGGCAATGCCTTCGGCACCGTGGTACATGCGGCAGAGCGCAGCAATGTCGACACTGTCATGATCGGCGGGCGTATCGTCAAGCAGGGCGGAAAGGTTCTGGGTGTGAATAGCGAAAGGCTGCGTGCGGCGATCGACGAGTCCCGTGAGCATCTGTTTGCTGCTGCTGGCTATCAGCCGGATATGTTTGCCGAAGCATTCTTGCCGCTTGAGTCAGCCAAGTAAGGAGGCGTTAAATGAATGCAGCCTACTACGTACTGGCTATCTGCGCGGGGCTTGGGATCACCCTGCAGACCACGCTGAATGGCCAACTCGCTAAAGGGGTGGGTGGAGATTCCGTAGCGGCGGCACTGTTTTCTTTTTCTGCCGGTGCGCTATGCCTGGGCATCTTTTCGTTGATGCGTGGCGGGATAGTGGCCTCAATCGCGGCTATTCCTGCCCAGCCCTTGTGGAGCCTTCTGGGTGGCCTGCTAGGTGCCGGCGCGTTGCTTAGCTACGTAATACTCGCGCCAAAAATTGGCCTTTCAGCGCTGCTTGGCCTCGCCATCGCCGGGCAGATCATTTCGTCCATAGTTATCGATCACTTCGGACTGCTCGGAGCAGTCGAGAGGCCGGTGTCTGGTTTCAAGTTGGCCGGGGCAATCGTGATGCTCGGAGGCTTGGCAATCGCCCTGTTTGGTGACCGGTGGTCAGGGCTTGTATCCAGCTGAATCCCGTGGTTAACCCCCCTCGCTTCATAGCCGCAGATACCGATGGAGTGCTGCTTGAAGCCGAAGCGGCTGCCGCGGGAGGACTCCCATAAGAGCGATTACAGATCCAGCTATGTACGGCACCCACACGATGAGGCGTACAAAGGCATCGCTGATCTATCACAGGACAAGGAACCTGAGAGCAGTTCAGCTCCTACTCGGCCATACAAAACTTGAAAGCACGGTGCGATACCTAGCCTTGACCATCTGGGAAACCACGGTGCTTTTGGAAATGCCTAAGCGCTCGGCAACCTGCTGGTGATCTAGCCCATCGATACGGCACAGGATGAAGACTTCGCGGCAGCGCGGCGGCAATTCGGCGATCACCTGCATCACCTGTTGCAACGCGGGAATCACGAGTTTCCTCCGCGATCTGAAGCCTTACCCGAATGGCCCAGATATCTTTCAGTCGGAGCGCAGATTTTTGCCCGACCAATTTTCCTTTGTTCCAAGGCTGATGGCTGCTGGTTTTAATAGCGTTCATGGCTTGTCCTACATTTGAGGGAGGACAAGAATATCAGCCCGATCCAGAGGCGCTAACCGACCCATAGCTGCCGGTTAGGACGGGCAGTTACCGGCCAATGGAGTCGTGGGCCTAGCCTATTCGAAGCTCTCAGTACGCTCGCGCTCCTCTACGTCCTCTCGAAGCTCTTCCGCTGCGATTCTTCGTTCGAGGCTCGCTCTAGCTGTCGCCAATACTGGCTTCAGCTGTTCTTCGTTATCGAGACTCAAAGCATCGAGAAGCGGAATCCGTTTCTTCAGGATTGCAGCCAAAGACCCGGACCAGCCTGAAGGCGTAAATCGTTTCAAATAGGCTTCGATTACAGCCTTCTTATCAGGAGCATTAGCGAGCACAGCCAGCGCGACATCCGAAATAACCAACTCAGAATCGTTCGCAGAGTCGATATTGGTATGCTCTTCACTTGCTCGACTTCGGGTATCGAATAGCTTGCAGCTCCGCGCCGCAAACACGTAACGATCAGACGGCGAGGCATTACACCAATCGATCAAAATGTCCACTGGGACTACGCTGAGGGCTGTCTCTTTGCGATCAGTGTATGGGCGCCCAATTACCGGCAACACCTGACGGTAGTAAGCCTCTTCTCCGGGAACATAGATCGCGTCGAGCGCTCGTCGCGGCATGTGCCTGAGGAACGGTGAGATGGCGTCTTTGATGACGCCCCTGTCGAAGTACCTACATTCTCTCGTGCGCGCAAAGGCAACTAGACTGTCCAGCACCTCCTGCGCTGCGTCGGAAGAAGTTAATCGCTTCAAGGAAAATTCCAATATGCTCTTAAGGCGGTATCCACTGTTGGCACGATCTCCAAAAACCTTTCCCCATTCTACCGTGCCCAGAAGATTGAGGCAGGTTGCCGCCAGTGAATCTTTATACCCCTCATCGCGATCTGACGCGCAGTGGACGACCATGGCAAGGACGTCGAGACACACGACACCACCATCTGGCAGCAGTGCTATCGCAGAAAGCAGCTCGCCAATCTCTGCAACAGAGAATGAGTCGGTCTGCCTGCCCATCCCGAGATATGAGTATTGCCAGGCAGGAGTACTTCCAGCGTTGATTGATTGGTGGATTCGAGCGTAAGCCGCTTGGTTCATCGGTATGCTGCAATGCAGGTCCATGATCCATTTGACCCAAATTGCATCACTCACCGCGCTGTCGAGAAACTGCTGGGCTGAAGCTGGAGATGCGTGATGCCAGCCGCTAAGCAAGCCGCGGAGGAACGAGAAACCAATCGTTCCGGGCAAGGCAGTGGCGATATGTTCTTTCGCCGCATCCAAAATCCAGCTCGGGTCCGCAATGTGTTTACCAACCCCAACCCCAAAAGGAAATGCACTGGCTCCTGACTTAGTTGAGAGCAATTGCGGGAGTAACTCCAAGAGAAGGCCCTCAGTGGTGGCAGCAGCCTCCCCGAGCTCCTCCACGACCTGGTTTGATCTGCGGATGCGCTCCCCAGTCGTTTCAGCGATCTGATCTGTATCATCGTCATCAAGATCTAGGTCGAATTGATTCGATTCTAGAAATCGAGCTCGAATCATGTCGGGTATAGACTTCGGCTTGAGAAGTTTCTCCAGTTCGCGCAGCTCGTTTTGAACCGGCTCATCGAGTTGACCCGAGTCAAAGCGGAGAATGTTTTTGATCCCAAACCAACCCTGAGGCCAGCTCAGGACTGAAGCCAGTTCTTCTATTGCTGCACACACTTCTGGCCTCAGATTCGTGTCAACCCAAAGCCCTCTTAAGCGGCGTCCCAAAATAGATCTGCAACTTTCAGAAAGCTCGGACGTCTGCTTACCAATGTCTAGTGCTATGCGAATGAATGGCATGTACCACGCATTAACATCTGAGCTGGATGCAGGAGCCCATCCCTCGCTGCGCTTTCGGGCTCCAAAATCGAATCTGCTCACGGAGGAAAAATATCCTGTCTCAAGCGCCGCTTCGAGCGCTAAAAGCCCCAACTGCTCTCGTTTGGAGTCCCCCGATTCAAGTAGTTCTCTGACGAATTTTGCCCTTTGAGTGGGTGGGGCATTCGTTCCGGATAGCACGCAGAAAAACAGAGACGTTAGAATTCCTTCAGTGGATTCGTGCCCCCCAGTTTCCTGGGGCTCCGCCAAGGCGAATCGGACAAGAATATCGGCGGCGATATCGAAGTCTTCGTCTTCGAACGCGATGGCTTTCAACGTCTGCGCATACTGAGCACGTTGCCTGTTTTCATCCGAAAGAAAGCTAGGGATATTGGCAGCCCGTCCAATTGCCGCTAGAGCAATCTTTGGAGATACAGGCGCAATGTTGTGAAAGATCTCATGGCCAATGTCATTGAGAGCCGTTAGATCGCCCAAGCGCCCGGATGGCGAGAGCCAGTCCCGTACGAGCTCGGCGGCTTTTGCGCTTTCATGTAGGTAACCAAGTCGCCGAGAGAACGACCGGGCAACACGGTCGGTCGCGTTATCGACAAAGGCATTCACGATCTGCGATTTGGGTATCGCTTCTAGTGCCTGGGCTGCAAGTCGATTAGCAATCGCGTGTGGCAAAACAGCACGCCATTTGCCGCGCTCCTGTACGAGACCTCTTCGCTGTAAATCAACCACTTTTCGCTTTAGGGTGATCAATGAAACGTCAGCAACAGCGGCAATTTTGTTGAGTTCTGAGCCAGGGCCATCGTCCTCGCCGTCGAACGAGTACAAAATACTGGCCGCTTCAGCGCAGCTGAGGAGATCTTCATTCTCGGCGTTCTTCTGATGAAACAGGCGCTTGAACAAGTCGGAGTCTCGCAACCGCGCCAGCTCACCAGTCGTCGTAACAGTCGCTGCCAACGCAAACGCGACGCGAGCGTTACCGTCGGAGAATGCGGTGATGGTATCGACATCACTGAACGATAGGACTGGATAACGCCGCTGAAGAAGCTGCTTGATTACGTCATCGGAGGAGCCTTCGAGACGGTAGCACTTCGTGGCGTCTGGTAAGTCGTCCCGAACGTCGTACTCAACAGTAACCAAGCCTATCTTGCTGCCAGACTTTTTCAGCAGCTCGGTGAGCCTCTGATGAGTGTCAGCTCCGCAGTTGTCCACGACGAGAACACACTGACTACCGTCTTCAATTAGCGCTTCGAGCATCGCTGATGGTTGAGGTGAAGGTCCATCTGAAAGGTCCGTGTACAGCACGTCGTCAGCACTAAGCGCAGCCTGATGTGCCCTCACGCGCGGATCGAAGAGCGCCTGTACCAGTCTCGTTTTACCGACGCCAGATAAGCCGACAATGCGTACGCTTGCCCCCTTCGACAGGTCGATACGCAGGCGATCAATGGCGGCCGAAACATTAATGCCCTTCTCTGCGTCAGGCGTGAACACATTGACTCGATCATCGATCAGATATTCGGAGTCGACGGTCGTCTCTTGGTAGGCCCATCCCGAGTATGGGCGCCAACCCACCAGTGGTTTGCCCAACTGGTGTTTTACCCAGGCGACGATCGCTGGGTGTTGCTCGACCCAGTCTGCAATCTTTCTCGCGTCATAGAAGGCAATATGCGGCGAGGAGCAGAGGCCGTTGGCCGACAAGCAAGATCGCATCGCATTGAGTCGCAGATCGAGAGCGGATTCGGAGGTGTCGTCTCGCGTCGCGGCGATGACATAACTTCCTTCGATCGTGGCGAGGTCGCGTATTGCTTGCCTTAGCACTCCCTTGGGCGCCATTTCCCCAGGTATCTTGCTAGGGGGGAACACCTCGGCCTTTACCTGAAAGGCTGTGTTGTCATTGGGTAGATAGCCAGATATATCCAGTGGCGGATTTATCTCTACCCTGACGTCCACCCCTCCATCTTTTGCTCTTTGATCGCCACCCCAGGTGACGGCCGACTCTGAGCCACCGTGCTTGCGAATCTCGGCCCGACACAGTCTTGCGATCAGTGCGCGCGCTTGCTCGTCGTTAAGGGCTTTTATGTCCGCTGTATCTACGTGAAATAGTGTGTGCATTTTTGGGGGGCGTCAGGCTGACTGAGGACTTATCTTATAGCCTAAAGGCCTTTTGACACAGCAAGGACTGGCAAGTCGAAATAGTTGAGGGATAGTTCAATCCGGCTAGCATGGCTGCAAACCAAACTGGGAAATCCAGAGTCCTACGGGTATTCACCTCTGGCCGGGAGGATCCTTTAGGTACACGCTTATGTACGCCGTAACAAACGTATGGACATTTTTTAAAAAGGAATGATGAAAACGCTAGAAACCTATTGACATTTTATTTTGAAATTAACACCATACAAATCAAGCACTTAAAAGAATGTCCATAGATGATTAGTAAACGGTGGGGATACAACGTCTGATGGGTGCCGTGGAACTCCACGGTACTTGAAAGACTTCAAAACCCCCGTAATCGCCAAGCGATACGGGGGTTTTGTGTTTAAGGGCCATGCATTTGCAGCACCGGCCGAGAAAAAGCCGGGGCCAGGATGTTGCTTGGTCAGCGATGGGCCGCAAAGCGGCCCCCGATGTCAGCATCTAAGCTGTGATGGAGCACCCTCCTCCCCCAGAGCCTGCGCCATGCCCGAACCACCTCGCGTCGACTGGCAACGCTGGCTGCCCGGCCTGGTCACCCTGCTCCACTATCAACGCGCCTGGCTAGCCAAGGACATCGCCGCCGGCCTGGTGCTGACAACCATGCTGGTCCCCGTGGGCATCGCCTACGCCGAAGCGTCCGGCGTACCCGGTATCTACGGCCTGTACGCCACCATCATCCCGTTGCTGGCCTACGCCCTGTTCGGCCCTAGCCGCATCCTTGTGCTGGGCCCGGACTCGGCACTGGCCGCGCCGATCCTGGCGGTGGTGGTGCAGTACGCTGCGAGCGACCCGCAGCGGGCAATCGCCATCGCCAGCATGATGGCGCTGGTCGCCGGGGCGTTCTGTGTGATTGCCGGACTGCTGCGCCTGGGCTTCATCACCGAGTTGCTGTCCAAGCCGATCCGCTATGGCTACATGAACGGCATCGCCCTGACGGTGTTGATCAGCCAACTGCCCAAACTGTTCGGCCTGTCCGTGGACAGCCAAGGCCCACTGCGGGATATCTGGAACCTGATCCAGGCCTTGCTCGCCGGCCAGGGTCATTGGCCAAGCTTCATGGTCGGTGGCGCCAGTTTGGCGCTGATCCTGCTGCTCAAGCCATTCAAGCGCCTGCCAGGCATCCTCATTGCCGTGGTACTGGCCACGCTGGCGGTGAGCCTGCTGGGGCTCGACCAGCAAGGCGTGAAAGTGCTCGGCAAGTTGCCGCAAGGGCTGCCCAGCTTTGCCTTGCCCTGGGTCAGCGATATCGACCTGGTGGAGGTGCTGCTTGGCGGCATCGCGGTGGCGCTGGTGTCGTTCGCCGATACCAGTGTGCTGTCACGTTCCTATGCCGCACGCCTGAAAATGCCGGTCAACCCGAACCAGGAAATGTTTGGCCTGGGCGTAGCCAATCTCGCCTCAGGGCTGTTTCAGGGCATCCCCATCAGCAGCAGCTCGTCGCGCACACCGGTGGCCGAAGCTGCCGGTTCGCAAACCCAGCTCACCGGCATTATCGGTGCGCTGGCGGTCACCCTGTTGCTGCTGGTGGCGCCCAACCTGATGCAGCACCTGCCCAACAGCGCCCTGGCGGCTGTGGTGATTGCCGCAGCAGTGGGGCTGTTCGAGTTCGCCGACCTCAAACGTATATTCCGCATGCAGCAGTGGGAGTTCTGGCTGTCGTTCACCTGCTTCGTCGGCGTGGCGGTGTTTGGCGCCATTCCCGGTATCTGCATTGCGGTGGCAATAGCGGTGATCGAGTTTCTGTGGGACGGCTGGCGGCCACACCATGCAGTGCTGGGCCGGGTGGATGGCACCCGGGGGTACCACGATGTGCAGCGTTATCCACAGGCACGACGCATTCCGGGGCTGGTGTTGCTGCGTTGGGACGCGCCGCTGTTCTTTGCCAATGCCGAGCAGTTCCAGAGCACAGTGATGGCGGCTGTAGACGAGTCGCCGACGCCGGTGCAGCGGCTGCTAATCGCCGCGGAACCGGTGACCAGTATCGACATCACCTCGGCAGATATGCTGGCCGAGCTGGACCGTGCACTGGAGGCACGAGGGGTGGAATTGCAGTTTGCCGAGATGAAAGACCCGGTGAAGGACAAGATGCGGCGGTTCGGGTTGTTTCAGCATATGGGGGAAAAGGCCTTTCACCCCACGGTGGGTGCCGCTGTGGATGCCTATCTGGAAGAAAGTGGGGTTGATTGGCAGCCCTAGGTTCCCTGTGCTGGCTGCTTCGCGAACTCACCCGCGAAGCAGCGCACGCCGAGCACGAAGCCGGTCAATCCAGATCAACATGGCACTGGCATACACCGAGACCGCCAGAAACAAGGCCATGCGCACCGCAAAGGCCTTGTACACATCCTGCCCACCCGCACTGTCCTGCACCGACTGCCCCAGCAAGATCAGCATGGTGGTCAGGCAACTGACCCAGTACGCCGGGCTCTGCCGGTTGGGCACCGCCTGATACAGCCGCCGCGCCTGCCACAGGACGAACAGCAGCACCCAGAGGAAGAACATCCACAGGTGCACGAACAGGCTCAACGCGCCCCACATCAGTATCGCCAGCAGGCCGGCAAGCAAGGTCGAACCAATCAGCTCTCGGCTGGCATGCCGTGCGCGGGTTTCCCCGGCCTGCTGCCCCAGGCTTACCGCCTTCATGATCAGCGGCATGTACTGGTCCGGGGCAATCAACGCCAGCAGAAACGCAGGCATCACGATCAGCGTGGCGCGCAATGCCACCCAGCTGACATGCTCGCTGCCCGGCAGCGGTGGTACCGGTCGCGCCGATGCACCAGCAGGTTCGGGAAACAGCATATGCGCCAGCGCCGTGCCCAGCACTGCCAGCAGCATGCCTTTGGCCAGCGCTTCGACCACCGACAGCGCCAAGGTGAAGTCGCTGGTGCCGGCGGCGGCGATCATGGTCAGGCCGACCACCAGCAAGTTGGCCAGCAGGCCGTTGCCGCCCTCAAGGGCGTAGCGCAAGGTGAGGAAAACACCTACGCCCACCAGCAACACCCCGCTCAGCGGTGCGTGGCGCAACAGCGGAATCAGCAACAGCCCGCTGCCACAGGCGAGCAGTACCAGCACCGCCAGGGCCGGCGCCGCTCGCAGGGGCAGTGGGTGGCTGCGCATGGCCAGCAACAGCACAGCGAACACCGGTGCCAGGATCGGCACCGGCAAGCCAATGCCAAAACTCACCGCCAGGCACAGCGCCACACCCCAGGCCAGGCGCAGGGCGCGCAGGCGGCGCAACTCAATAGGCATAGGACAACCAGCTCATCAACCACATGAACAGCCGGCCCAGCAGGTTCAGCGGGTTACCTTCGCTGGGCAGCGCCATGACCTCCGCCTGCCCGCCTACCCGCAGCCCGCGCTTGTCCGGCAGCTGATCACGCTCCAGCTCGACAATCATCGGAAAGCGCTGGGCCGAACGCAGCCACTCGCGGCTGTTCTGCACGGTGGGCAATGTGCCCGGCGGGGTGCTCTGGCCCACGCTCACGCCGTAGCCGATGCTGCGGATACGCCCCTTCAGCACGGTGCCGGGCAGCGCATCAAGCACTACCAGCACCGGGGTGTCGGGGCGCAGGCGGCCGAGGTTGTTCTCGGTCATGTCGGCACTTATCCACACGTCATGGATTGTGATCAGGGTCATCATCGGGCTGCCAGCCCCGACATAGTGGCCAACGTCGGTACGCAAATCGGTGATCAGGCCGTTGGCGTCGGCGCGCACCACGGTACGGGCAAGGTCCAGGCGAGCCTTTTCCACGTTAGCTGCGGCACTGCGCAACTGGGCGTTGTCATCTTGCGCCCCGCCCTGCTGCTCACGGGCGCGCTCCACTTCGGCACGGGCCGCTGCCACTTGGCTGATGGCCTGGTCGCGGGTGGCCTGGGCGCCTTCCAGGCGGCGCACCGATACCGTGCCTGGGTCCTCATCGATCAGGCGCTTGAGCCGCTCGGCATCCTGCCGCGCCTTGCGCTCGTTGGCCTGAGCGGCCACCAGCGCTGCTTGGGCCGAATCGATGCCGGCGGTACTGGCGCCGATCTGCCGGCGCACCGTATCGAGGTCTGCTTTGGCGCGGGCTAAGGCAATGCGGTACTGCTGCTGGTCGAGTTCGAACAGCACATCGCCCTGGCGCACGTCCTGGTTGTTGCCTACTGCCACCCGCTTGATCTGCCCTGCCACCTCGGCGGCCACCGGCACCACGTAGGCCTGCAGGCGCGCCTGCTGGGTGTAAGGCGTGAAGCGGTCGGCCAGCAGGTACCAGAGCAGGCTCACGGCGATCAGCAGCAGTACCCAGCGCATGCCGCGATCAGGGGCTGGCGGGGGCGTGGCGTCGCTCATTGGCTTTCACCTTCTGCATGTGCGGTGGGGGCTGGCGGGTCGAGCAGGTCGCCCCAGTCGGTACGTTGTTGCATCTGCTGACGCGTGGCTGGGTCGATTGGTGCGCGGCTGGTGTCCCAGCCACCGCCCAAGGCCTTGTACAAGGTCACCAGGCTGCTTACGGCATTACCGCGGCTGACCAGGTAGCCGTCCTGTTGTTGCAATAGCAGTTGCTGGGCGTCGAGCACGCGCTGGAAGTCGGCGAAGCCTTCGCGGTACTGCGAGCTGGCCAGGTTCAGCGAGCGTTGCGCAGCCTGGGAGGCCTGGTCGCGAATGGTTGCACTCTGCAGCGAGCGCACCAGCCCGCTGGCGGCATCGTCGGCCTCACGGGCGGCTTCGCGCACGCTCAGGTGGTACAACTCGATCAGTTGCTGCAAGCGGGCATCTTCTACGCGCACAGCGTTCTTGCGCCGGCCATAGTCGAACGGGTTCCAGATCAGGCTGGGCCCGGCGGCGATGTCGAAGGTATTGGGCAGGTGGCTGGCCGAGACAAAGCTCCAGCCGATGCTGCCCAGCAGGCTCAGCTGTGGATAAAGATCCGCCTCGGCCACGCCGACCAACGCCGACTGCGCCGCCACTGCCTGCTCGGCGGCGCGGATATCCGGGCGACGCTGCAGCAGGCTGGCAGGTACGTCCTGCAGCACGGCGCGGTCTGGCAACGGCAGCTGGCCATGGCCGCCATCCAGCTGCGGCAGCGGCCCGGGTGGGCGGCCCAGCAACGTGCACAACACATTACGCAGGGCGTTGAGCTGGTTCTCGAATTCGGGGATGGTGGCCAGGGTTGCCAGATATTGAGTACGCGCTTGCTGCCAGTCGAGTTCGTCATTTTCGCCATGGCGGAACAACCGTTCGGTGATCTCCAGGCTGCGCGCCTGGCGCTTGCCGTTCTCTTGCGCGATATCCAGCCGCGCCTCGGCAGTACGCAGGGCAAAGTAGGTGTCGGCCACTTGGGCACGCAGCAGCAGCATGGCGTCGGCATAGTTGGCCTCAGAGGCGAAGTACAGAGCATCGGCGCTTTCGATGGCGCGACTGAAGCGGCCCCAGAAGTCGATTTCCCAGCCAATGTCGAAGCCGACACTGGATTGCCAGAACACCGAGTCGCGCGCAGTGGCAGTGCCGGACTGGTTCTGCTTCAGGTACAGGCTCTGCGCACTCAGCTGCTGCAGCTGTGGATAACGCCCGGTCTGCACGATGGCCAACTGGGCGCGGGCTTCAGCGATGCGCAGGCCAGCCAGGCGCAGGTTGGTGTTGTTGGCGTCGGCCTCGGCAATCAGCGCGTCCAGCATCGGGTCGGCAAACACCGCCCACCACTGGCGCAGGTCGGGTGTTGCGGCGCTACGCCCTGCCTGTTCCAGCAATGGCGTGCTCCAGCCGTCCAGCCACGGCGCCTGGGGCTTTTCGAAATCCGGGCCGACCTGGGTGCAGCCGGCCAGCACCATCAGCAGGCCCAGGCCACAGCGGCGGTTGGGCATGGCTCAGGCAGCAGGTGGTGCCGGTTGCTCCGGCACCTGCAGCGCAACCCATTGCCAGAACAACACGTAAGTTACGCCAAGGATCACCGGGCCGATGAACAAGCCGATGATGCCTTTGACCACCATGCCGCCCAGTGCCCCGATCAGCACCACCGGCATGGGTACGTCCACACCGCGCCCCAGCAGCAGCGGCTTGAGCACGTTGTCGGCCAGCCCGGCGACAAAGGTGTAGATGGCGAAGATGATGGTCGCCACAGTGAAGCCTTCGACGTTGAACACGTAGATGATCACCGGCACCGTGACCAGGGTAGCGGGTGCCTGGGCAATCCCCAGCATGAGGATGACGATGGCCAGCATGCCGGCCCCGGGCACCCCTTTGACCACAAAACCGACGCCGATCAGCAGCATCTGGATGAAGGCGATGCCGATCACGCCCTGCGCCACCGCGCGAATGGTCGCGGTGCACAGCCTGGCCAGTGGCTTGCCCCGCTCTTCGCCCGATACCCGCATGGCGATGCGCTGCGCCGCGACCTGGCCGCGGTCACCAAAGGCCATGATCACCCCGGAGACAATGATCGCGCCGATAAACAGCAGGAAGGCCGCACCAGCGCTGGCTGCCGCCCCCAACAGGGTGCGCCCGGCGCCCTTGAGCTGGGGCATCCACTGGTTCAGCACACTGGCCATGTTTTCGGAAGCCGCCAACCACAGCGCGTATACCTTTGGCCCGATCAATGGCCAAGCCTGCACGGACTCGGCAGGTGCAGGCACGCTCCAGGCACCGCTCTTGAGCAATGCCACCAGGCTGTCCACCGATTCGCCGATCGACATTACCACCAGGTATATCGGCACCAGCAGCACGAGCAGTACCAGCAGCACGACCAGCGTTGCCGCATACCCTTGCCTGAACCCGGTACGGCGCTGGAGGCGGCAATGCAACGGGTACAAGGTAACCGCCAGGATCACCCCCCACAGCATCAGCTCAAGGAACGGCTGGAACACCTGGAAGGCGAATATCACCAAGGCGGCCACCAGGCCAGCCTTGATCAACACATCGAGCAAGCCACGCGACAGCGCGCTGTCCAGCTTGATACCCGGTTGCATGCTGCACCTCCGAACATTCCGTTCGCCGTGTGTTTCGATTCAGGGGTCCGTTTCCGGGGTTGCCTGCGCGGGGGGGACGTCGCGCAGCCGCCGCGCCAAGGCCATCATCACCAACGGCACCACGGCCATCGACAGGGTGATGGCCAGTACCAGCAAGTCATGCACCTGGGGCGATAACACCTGGTGGTCCCGCGCCAGCTTGAACACCACGAAGGCAAACTCGCCCCCGGAGGCCAGCACCACGCCCAGGCACAACGCCTGGGACGGGTTCAGGCCACCGGCCATGCGCCCCAGGCCATACAGCAACGGCAGCTTGATGCTCACCAGCAGTAGCGTCAGCCCCAACACCGCCAGCGGCATGCCGAACAGCAGGTGCAGGTCGGCACTCATCCCCACGCCCACGAAAAACAGCCCCAGCAGCAAGCCCTTGATCGGTTCGATCTGGGTTTCCAGCTCGTGGCGAAACGGCGACTCGGCCATCAGCACGCCGGCCAGAAATGCCCCTAGCGCCATCGACACGCCCACGTGTTCCATCAACCAGGCGGTGCCAAGCACCACCAGCAAGGCCGTGGCGGTGGACAGCTCGGGCAGGCCCGAACCCACCGTCCACTTGAACACCGGGGTCAACAGATAGCGACCAAAGATAATCAGCACACCAATGCCCACAGCCACAGCCAGCAGCGGCCAAGCCCCTTCGTCGGCGGTGCTGACATTGCCACCGAGCAGCGGCACCACGGCAATCAAGGGAATGGCGGCGATGTCCTGAAACAGCAGGATGGCCACAGCCAGGCGGCCGTGCGGTTTGCCCAGGTCCTTGCGCTCGGCCAGTACCTGCAAACCAAAGGCAGTGGAAGACAGCGCCAGGCCTACGCCCAGCACGATGGCGGCCGGCCTGGACTGGTCGAACAGCCAATAGGCCAGCAGCCCAAGCACCACGGCGGTCAGCCCCACTTGCAGGGTACCTACACCGAACAGCGCCCGGCGCATGGTCCACAACCGCCGGGGCGACAGCTCCAGACCAATGACGAACAACAGCATCACCACGCCCATCTCCGACAGACGCGCCACGTTGTCGGGGTTGTTCAGCAGGCCGAACACTGATGGGCCGATAAGCATGCCTGCCAGCAGATACCCTGGCACAGCGCCCATCCGCAAACGCTGCGCCAGTGGCACCAGAAGCACCACGGCCAGCAGGAACACCACCGTCGCCTGCAACAGGCTGCCGTCATGTGGCATGAGCTCTTACCCTCGCAGCTCCCCGCAGGGAGGGGTTCAGAAGCGTTCTTCGACGACCTTGAACGGGTAGGCCACAGCCTTGTACTTGCCGATCTTGCCCCGCTTGGGCAGCTTCACCACCTGGTCACGGGTGATGTCCTTGTACGGAATCCGGCTGAGCAGATGGCTGATGATGTTCAGGCGGGCGCGGCGTTTATCGTTGGAATGGGCCATGAACCACGGCGCCCAGGCGGTATCCGAGGCGGTGAACATGTCGTCACGCGCCTGGGTGTAGTCATCCCAGCGGGTATACGACTTGAGGTCCATGGGCGAAAGCTTCCACAGCTTGCGGCCATCGTTGATGCGATCCTGCAGGCGCAGGGTCTGCTCCTCGGCGCTTACCTCGAGCCAGTACTTGATGAGGATGATCCCCGACTCGACCATGACCTTTTCGAACACGGGCACACCGGTGAGGAACTTGTCGACGAGTTCGTCGGAGCAAAAGCCCATTACCCGCTCGACGCCCGCCCGGTTGTACCAACTGCGATCGAAGATCACCACCTCGCCCGCTGCGGGCAAATGCCCCAGGTAGCGCTGCAGGTACATCTGGGTTTTTTCCCGCTCGGTCGGTGCCGGCAGCGCCACCACGCGAAACACCCGCGGGCTGACGCGCTCGGTAATGGCCTTGATGGTGCCGCCCTTGCCGGCGCCATCGCGGCCTTCGAAGACGATGCATACCTTCAGCCCCTTGGCCACCACCCACTCCTGCAACTTCACCAGCTCCACATGCAGGTGCTTGAGCGCTTTCTCGTACGCCTTGCCGCCCAGTTTCTCTGGCTGTTCCTGGGTGGGTTTCTTCCTGGACGGCTTCGACATGACACTCTCCTGAAGGCGAATGAAGAGTCAGTATGGTCGATTCATGACGGTTTGCCGCTTCGCTTGCAGATTGGTGAGGGGCTGCCTTGCAGCCCCCACGAGGCGCTATTTGGCCAACTTGTTATAACTGGTCATCAGGTTGCGATAGTCCGGGATATGGTTGGAGAACAGCGTCCCCAACCCTTCGATGTCATTGCGCCAGTCGCGGTGCAGCTCGCAGGCCACGCCAAACCAGGTCATCAACTGCGCCCCGGCCGCCTCCATGCGCCGCCAGGCCGAATCACGGGTCAGTTCGTTGAAGGTGCCGGAGGCGTCGGTGACGACGAACACCTCAAAGCCTTCCTCCAGCGCCGACAAGGCCGGGAAGGCCACGCACACCTCGGTGACCACACCAGCGATCAGCAGCTGCTTCTTGCCAGTGGCTTTTACCGCTTTGACGAAATCTTCGTTGTCCCAGGCGTTGATGTTGCCGGGGCGTGCGATGTAGGGGGCGTCAGGGAACTGCTCTTTCAACTCCGGCACCAGCGGGCCGTTGGGGCCGGTCTCGAAGCTGGTGGTGAGGATGGTTGGCAGCTTGAAATACTTGGCCAGGTCGGACAGGGCCAGCACGTTGTTCTTGAAGCGGTCGGGGTCGATGTCCCTTACCAGCGAGAGCAGGCCGGTCTGGTGGTCGACCAGCAGCACGGCGACGTTGTTCTTGTCCAGACGCTTGTATTGGTAGGTCACGGTGAACTCCTTGCTTCAGCGGGTTGGGAGTATCAGCGTAGGCAAGGATCAAGGGTGGGGTAGACCGTCAGTCGGTTCGCTTGTTGCTGCCTGTACCGGCCTCATCGCCGGCAAGCCAGCTCCCACAAGGTACTGTGTCTTGCTTGGGCACCGCGCAAGCCCGCTCTCACAGAGTGCAGGCCGTATAGCATCTGCACCCTGACATCACTTCACAAATTCCTGAACTGATTATTTGCCTCCAGCGATTTGTTCCCTCGCCAACCATCACCAGAATCGCTTCACCATAATCACAAAAACCGTGAGGCCACTCCCGTGGACCAGACCCTTCAGGTGCGCCAAGCCGCCGCCGACCTCGTTGCCGCGTTCGCCAGCAACGACACCGCCCGCTATTTCGCCTGCTTCAGCGAAGACGCCACGTTCCTTTTCCACACCTTGCCGCAACCGCTGCTGTCGCGCCGTGCCTACGAAGACCTCTGGGCGCAGTGGCAGGCCGAAGGTTTTGCCGTGCTCGCCTGCGAGTCGGGCAATGCCCACGTGAGCCTGCAAGGTGACGTAGCGATCTTCATGCACGATGTGGCCACGCATATCCGCATCGCCGGCGAAGAACACCAGTTGAGCGAACGCGAGACCATCGTCTTCCGCCGCCAGGGTGACCAGTGGCTGGCCTGCCATGAGCACCTGTCGGTCGTCTCGCCGGCCTGATCACCTTTTTACGCGGCCCTGCCGCCCTGCCATCGCACCCACAAGAAGGCCCGCGCACGCGCAGGCCCACAACAACCGCGCTGGAGCATCACCATGAGCCACTCGACCGGTATCGAGACCAACGGCGTCGAACAGATCCCCGACGATCAACGCGACGCCTCCCCGCTGGACCTGTTCCGCCTGATTTTCGGCGGGGCCAATACCTTCGCCACCGCCGTGCTGGGCAGCTTCCCCGTGCTGTTCGGGCTGTCGTTCCAGGCGGGCGTGTGGGCCATTCTGCTCGGCGTTGGCGTGGGCGCGCTGATTCTTGCGCCAATGGGGTTGTTTGGTGCGCTTAACGGCACCAACAACGCCGTGTCGTCGGGCGCACACTTTGGCGTGCACGGGCGTATCGTCGGCTCGTTCCTGTCGCTGCTCACGGCGGTGGCGTTCTTCTCGCTGTCGGTGTGGAGCTCGGGCGATGCCCTGGTCGGCGGCGCCAAGCGCCTGGCCGGCCTGCCGGAAACCGACCTCACCCTGGGCCTGGCCTACGGCCTGTTCGCGGTGCTGGTACTGGTGGTGTGCATCTTCGGCTTCCGCTTCATGCTGTGGGTCAACAAGATTGCCGTGTGGGCTTCAAGCCTGCTGTTCCTGCTGGGCATCGTTGCCTTTGCCGGGCCGTTCGACGCCAGCTACGCAGGTAGCGTCAACCACGGCCAGGCGGGCTTCTGGGCGGCGTTCGTCGGCGCAGCGATCCTGGCCATGAGCAACCCGGTGTCGTTCGGCGCCTTCCTGGGCGACTGGTCGCGCTATATCCCGCGTGCAACACCCAAGACGCGCATCATGCTGGCGGTAATTGCCGCCCAGGGCGCAACGCTGATTCCGTTCCTGTTCGGCCTGTGCACCGCCACCTTGGTAGCGACCCAGGCACCGGACTACATTGCCGCCAACAACTATGTGGGTGGCCTGCTGGCGGTGGCGCCAAGCTGGTTCTTCCTGCCGGTTTGCCTGATTGCGGTGATCGGCGGCATGTCCACCGGCACCACTGCGCTGTATGGCACTGGCCTGGACATGTCCAGCGTGTTCCCGCGCCTGCTCAGCCGCGCCGGCGCCACGCTGCTGATCGGTGTGCTGGCGATCGGCTTCATCTTCGTCGGCCGTTTCACCTTCAACCTGGTGCAGAGCGTGTCGACCTTTGCGGTACTCATCATCACCTGCACCAGCCCGTGGATGGTGATCATGATCCTCGGCCTGATCACTCGCCGCGGCTTCTACCACGCCGATGACCTGCAGGTATTCACCCGCGGCCAGCGTGGCGGCCATTACTGGTTCCTGCATGGCTGGAACTGGCGCGGCATGGGGGCGTGGCTGCCCAGCGCGGCGGTCGGCCTGTGCTTCGTCAACCTGCCGGGGCAGTTCGTCGGCCCGCTGGGCGACCTGGCTGGCGGCATCGACCTGAGCCTGCCGGTCACCCTGGGGCTGGCTGGCGTGCTGTACCTGCTGCTGCTCAACCTGTTCCCTGAACCTGCTGGCGTGTATGGCCCCCGGGGCCCGCGTTGGGTGCGTTGCAAAAGCACCGCGCACACGCCTGTGACCACTGCCGAAATGGCCTGACTGGAAACCGACCATGACCAATTCCCACTACATCGCCGGCCGCTGGGTCGAAGGCCAAGGCAGCGACTGCATCAGCGTCAACGACCCTGCGCTGGGGCAACCGTTCGCCGAGTTCATGGCTGCCAGCGTGGCCCAGGTCGACCAGGCCGTAACCGCTGCCCGCAGCGCCCTGCCCGCCTGGAAAACCTCCAGCGCCAGCGAACGCGCGGCCTACCTGCGCGGCTTTGCCGAACAGCTCGGGCAACGCCGCGAAGCGTTAATCACCTTGCAAATGCGCAACAACGGCAAGCCGCGCCACGAAGCCGAGATCGACCTGGACGACGCCATCGCCACCTTCGGCTACTACGCCGAGCTGGCCGAGCAACTGCCTGCGAAGAATCGCGACGTGCCACTGGCCGCCCCAGGCTTCACCTCGCGCACTCGCCTTGAGCCGGTGGGTGTAGTCGGCCTGATCGTGCCATGGAACTTCCCGCTGGTGACCAGCGCCTGGAAGCTAGCTCCGGCGCTGGCTGCCGGCTGCACCGTGGTGCTCAAGCCATCGGAAGTCACCCCGCTGATCGAACAGGCCTACGGCCACATCGCCGACGCCCTGGGCCTGCCGGCCGGGGTGCTGAACATCGTCAACGGCAAGGCCGAGACCGGCGCCGCGCTGAGCAATCACAATGGCCTGGACAAACTGTCGTTCACCGGCAGCAACAGCGTCGGCAGCCAGGTAATGCGCAGCGCGTCGGCACAGTGCCGGCCGGTGACGCTGGAGCTGGGCGGCAAGTCGGCCATCGTGGTGTTTGACGATTGCGATGTCGATCAGGCGGTCGAGTGGATTGTTGCTGGTATCAGCTGGAACGCGGGGCAGATGTGTTCGGCCACCTCGCGGCTGCTGGTGCAGGACGGTATTGCCGATGCGCTGCTGCCACGCTTGCAGGCGGCACTGGAAAACCTGCGGGTTGGCAACCCGTTGACCGAAGAGGTCGACATGGGCCCGCTGACCAGCCAGGCCCAGTGGCTGAAGGTGGCCAGCTACTTTGCCACGGCGCGGGAAGAAGGCTTGCAGTGCCTGGCCGGTGGCAAGGCGTTGGACCGCGACGGCTGGTTCGTCAGCCCTACGCTGTATACCGATGTGCCGAAACACAGCCGCTTGTGGACCGAGGAAATCTTTGGCCCGGTGCTGTGCGCACGCCGGTTTGCCAGTGAAGAGCAGGCGATTGCCGAGGCCAACGACAGCCGCTTCGGGCTGGTGGCGACCGTGTGCTCTGCCGATTTGCAACGCGCCGAGCGTGTGGCCGATGCGCTGGAGGTTGGCCATGTGTGGATCAACTCGGTGCAGGCGGTGTTCGTCGAAACCTCGTGGGGCGGTACCAAGGGTAGCGGCATCGGCCGCGAGCTGGGGCCTTGGGGGTTGTCCGCCTACCAATCGGTCAAGCATGTGACCCGGTGTCTGGGCTGAATTATCAGGGGCCGCTTTGCGGCCCTTTCGCAGGCAAGCCAGCCTCCACCTCGACCGCATATACCTCAGGCTGTGTGCTCCCCTGTGGGAGCGGGCGTGCCCGCGAAGAGGCCGTCACAGGTGGAACAAAACTCCGCCCCGCGTGACTTTCCCCGCCCGCTGCAAAGTCCCACTTCCTGGTACCCCAACAATCACAACACCAGGCCGGACCACCCATGCACCCTCAACGCACCGCCTTGCACAACGAATTGCACGCCCGCCCGTCGCTGTACTTCGACGGCCCTGCGCATGTCTTCCACCTGGCCTTGCTCGGCGGTGATGCTGCCTGTGCAGCGCTGCTGCAACGCTGCTGCCCGGAGGCCCTGGACACCGCTGCCGCCCAAGGCATTACCCGCCTGGATGGCCACCCGTTCAAGTGGGAACGGCACACCGAGTTCTTCACCCTGACACTGGTGGTGCCGTGCGCTGCCACCGACACCGAATGGCGGCCCCTGCCTCCCGTGCTGGCCGAAGCCATCGCCCCGCAGGCGGCGCAGGTGATCAACGCCGTGCAGGTGCTGGTGCGTGACGAACAGGGGCTTGAGCTGCCTCGCTACGGTTTCAAAGACCCGTGCGGCTCGTGCGTTGGCGGGAGCGATGCGGTGGTGTGGAGCGATTTCCGCCTGACCGAAGATGGCACCAACCGTTTCCTGTTCATCAACCGCCGCCTCAATGCCTACCGCCAGGGCCGCATGATCCGCCGTCTGCTGGAAATCGAGACGTACCGCATGATGGCCTCGCTGACCCTGGCCACGGCCAAGGCCCTGAGCCAAGAACTGGACACTTTCGACAAGACTTTGGTCAGCCTCTCGGAGCGCAGTGCCGGGGGGGGCGGCCATGACTCCAAAGGGCTGCTGGACGCCATTGCCCACTTGTCACGCCAGGTGGTCAGCCACACGGTAAAAACCCGCCACCGCTTCGGCGCCACCCAGGCCTATGCGCAACTGGTGTTCGAACGCCTGGGCGAGCTGCGGGAAAGCCATGTGGGCGACTGCCAGCGCCTGGGGGTGTTCATCGAGCGTCGGTTCAAGCCGACTGTGCGCTACTGCGCGGCGACCGAGCAGCGGCTGGAGCAACTGGCGAAGAACGTGGCAAACCTGGGCGACCTGTTGCAGGCGCGGGTGCAGGTAGAAATGGAAGAACAGAACGCCGAGATCCTGCGCAGCCTCAATGCCCGGGCCGATGCCCAGGTGAAGATCCAGCGGGCGGTGGAGGGGCTGTCGATCATTGCCATCACCTACTACCTGCTGAATTTGTTCAAGCTGCTGTATGGCGGGCTGAATGTGCTGGGGTTGGGGCTGACGGCGCGGGATGGGTTGCTGGCCATGGCGCCGCCGGTGCTGCTGGTATTGTTGGTGATTCTGCTGAGGATCAAGCAGGCCAAGCAGCATTGAATTCGGGGGCGCTATGCGCCCCTTTCGCGGCACGAGGCCGCTCCTGCAAGGGATCGCGTGCCCTGATAGCGTTCGCATTCCCTGTAGGAGCGGCCTTGTGCCGCGAAAGGGCTGCGCAGCAGCCCCGCGCTTTACACCGACTCGTCAGCGGGGCGCGTACCCTCTTGCACCAGCACCATGCTCTGCGGCGAAGACAGCGGAATGCCTTCATCACGCAGGCGACCAAGAATGGTGAACAGCAGGTCGCTACGGGTGCCTGACACCTGCCGCGGCCCCGCCACGTAACCACTGACGCCAATCACCATGCCACTGGCCGTCAGGTCCTTGAACGACACCGAAGTGGCGGGCGCATCCAGAATCGCCTCATGCTCGTGGTACGCCGTCAGCAGCAACTCGCGTACCCGGTTGGCATCGGTCTCCAGTGGCAGGGTCAGGGTAATGCCGACCACGCCCAGCGCATTGCCCATGGTCACGTTGCGCACGTTCTGCGAAATGAACTGCGAATTGGGCACGATCACCGTCGAGCGGTCGGACATCTGGATTTCGGTGGCACGCACATTGATGCGGCGGATATCACCCTCGACGCCCGCCAGGCTGACCCAGTCGCCCACCTTGACGGGGCGCTCGGTGAGCAGGATCAGGCCGGAGATGAAGTTCTGCACGATCTGCTGCAGACCAAAACCGATACCTACCGACAGGGCACTGACTACCCAGGTGAGGCTGGTGAGGTTGATGCGCAGGGTCGACATGACCAGCATGGCCAGGAACAGGAAGCCCAGGTAACCGACCAGGGTCACCAGCGAGGCGCGCATGCCGGCGTCCATATCGGTTTCCGGCAGCAGGCGTTCACTCAGCCAGCGCTTGACTACGCGAATGGCGAACAGGCCACCGAAGAAAATCGCCAAGGCCAGCAGGATGTCCTGCGGCACGATGTTGAGATTGCCAAGCAGCTTGCCGCCGGTGCCGTCCCAGTCGCCCAGGCTCATCAGCAGCTCGCTGGGGCTGGTGCCCGACGGCATCAGCGCCAGCAATAGTGCCAGGAACAGCACGATGGTACGGCCGATGCCGGCCAGGATGGTGCTGGCCTGCGCCTGGTGGCGAGGCGCCAGGCCCAAGGTGGAGGCCAGCGCCAAACCACCTGGCTGACGTGGCGACAGCAAGGTTTCGCACAGGTCACCGAAGAAGGTGGTCAGCAAGTACGCACAGGTGACCACCAGGCTGACCCACAGCAATTTGGCGGTGAGGAAATAGGCGAGCGTCAGGTAGCCGGTAAGCAGTGCCAGCAAGATCAGTGTCAGCCAGACGACCATCACGAACGGGATCAGCCCGACCAGACCGGTGGGGCGCTCCAGGTCATGCTTGCGCAGGGTTCGGCGATAACGCAGCAGCGCGCCGGCAAAGATCAACGCCACGACCAGCGCGGTGAGGCCATTGACCGCCACGGTCAACGCCAGGCTGGCGCCGATGACGCTGTTGATGCGCTCCATGGTCATCATCACCATCAGCGCCAAGGCCAGTACCTTGGGGAACCAACCGAGCGCACTGGCCACTTCGTCATGCATCGGCGGCAGGCGCCAGGACGGGCGCTGCAGCATCAGCATGGCGCGGCCCAGGCCGGTGATGAAGGCGCTGAACACCACCAGGGTGAGAATGTGGTTGACCAGGCTGGCGATATCCGAGCCCAGCTCGGCGCTGCTCTCCAGCCCCCAGCGCAGCAGCGATACAGAGCCGGCAATGGTACCCAGGGTTGCCAGGCTGACGCCCAGCGCCAGGGCGCTGCGGCGCAAGCGGCCCTCGGGCAACCAGCCGACCATGGCACTGGCCAGCAGGCGCTCGAGCACGCGCCGCACCAAGGTCCAGACCAGAATCGCCGCCACCAGGCTGGTAATGAACAGCCAGCGGTTTTCGGCGCTGAAGGCACTGCCGATGGCGTCGGCCGCCTCGCCGCGCAGGTCACGCAGACGCGCCACGTCGTCCTGGGTGGGGCGGATGATGCTCTGCCAGAACGCCGGGGTCAGTGGCGAGGCCGCACGGCTGGTAATTTGCGAGTTGAACTGGCTACGGCGCAGGTTGACGATTTGCGTGGAAAGGTCGCGGGCCGACTGATTCAGCTTGGTGGCCTGGTCCTGCTGCGCTACCAGCGCTTTTTTCTCGGCCTCCAGCGCTTTGCGCTGCTGGGTCAGGGTGGCGGCCTCGTCCGGCTGCACCGGGCCGATGACCTTGAGCTTGTCCTCGAGCTTTTCCAGGTCGGCGGTGCGCTGTGCACTCAATGCATCAGCCTGGCGCTGAACCTGCATCGCCGCCAGGCGCAACTGCGACAGCAAGTCGTCGTTGGCCTCACTGGTGACGCCCTGGCGGATCAGGTCCAGCCGGTCGCTCAGCTGTTCGATGCTGGCGTTTTCATCCAGCGCTGGCGCTTCGGCAGCCGCCAGATTAGACAATGGCGTGGCCGGGGCCGACCAGGCCGGGCTGGCAATAACCAGCATCAGGGCCAGCAGGGCCATCAGGCCTGGGCAATAACGGGCAAGGCTGACACGCCTCATCGAAGTTTCCTCTTCACAACTCGATTTGGCGGGGGATTCTACGCGGCTTCAGGCAATCAGGAGAGTGCCGTCTCTCGCTTGAGGAGTTGCTGTTTGCGCTCGACACCCCAACGGTAGCCACTGATGTCGCCGTCCCGGCGCACCACCCGATGGCAGGGGATGGCCACCGCGATGTGGTTGGCCGCGCAGGCCTTGGCCACCGCGCGTACCGCTTTGGGCGCACCGATACGCTCGGCAATATCGGTGTAGCTGACCCGGCTGCCGGCCGGCACCTCGCGCAACGCCTGCCACACCCGCTCCTGAAACGCCGTACCTTGCACATCCAGCGGCAGCGCCAGGCCCAACGCCGGGGCTTCGACAAAGCCCACCACTTCGGCGACCAATTGTTCGTAGGCGCTATCGCCACCAATCAGGCGGGCCTTGGGGAACTGGTCCTGCAGGTCGTGCAGAAGGCCTTCAGGGTCGTCGCCCAGCAAAATCGCGCAAATGCCCTTCTCGCTCTGGGCCACCAGGATCGCCCCCAGCGAACACTGGCCGAGGGCGAAGTGGATGGTGGCCCCTGCGCCACCGGCGCGGTACTGGCGGGGGCGCATGCCCAGGCGCTGATCGGCGCTTTCGTAGAAGCGGCTGTTGGAGTTGAAGCCGGCATCGTAGATGGCGTCGGTGACTGAACGCTGCCCGTCTTCCAGGTGCTCACGCAGGCGCCGGGCACGGAAGGCGGTGGCATAGGCCTTGGGGGTAACGCCGGTTTCGGCCTTGAACAGGCGGTGCAGGTGGAAGGGGCTGACGGCGAGTTGCGCACCGAGCTGGTCGAGGCTGGGGGCGGGGTCGCTGGTTTCGATCAGGCGGCAGGCGCGGGTGACCAGTTGGCTGCGGCGGGTGGTGCTGGCCTTGCTGATACAGCGCTTGCAGGCACGGTAGCCCGCAGCTTCGGCACCAGCAGGGGTGTCGTAGAACTCGACATTGGTGCGCTTGGCCATGCGTGATTTGCAGCCGGGGTGGCAGTAGACGCCGGTGGTGCGTACGGCGTAGACGAAGTGGCCCGTGGCGGTGGAGTCACGGGACTCCACGGCTTGCCAGCGTTGGTCGGGGGTGGTGTAGAGATTCATGGGTTAGCATCCAGATAAGTTGTCGCCTGAACGGGCCCCCTTCGCGGGCATGCCCGCGAAGGGGCCCGTTCAGGCGATGCAAAAACCTCAGGCCCGCCACAGGTACCAGGCCGCCACGGTTCGAAACGGCCGCCAGCCGCCGCCCAGCGAGCGCATCTGCGCAGGTGTCGGCGCCTTGTCCAGCCCCTTCAGCCGTCGGTACCCCTCGCGCACGCCAAAATCGTCCACCGGCAGAATGTCCGAACGCTCCAGGCTATAGATCAGCAGCATCTCCACCGTCCATCGCCCTACCCCACGCAAGGCCACCAGGCGTTCGATCAGTGCCTCGTCGGCCATGGCCAATGCCTCTTCCCGCGTCGGCACCAGGCCTTCCAGCCGTGCCTGGGCAATGCCTTGCACCGTGGCCATCTTGCTTGCCGAGAACCCACAGGCGCGCAAGGTTTGCGGGCTGACCGACAGCAACTGCTGTGGCGTCGGGAACGCAACCTCCGGGAACAACGCCAGCAACCGGCCAAGGATTGCTTCGGCAGCACGGGCATGCAGTTGCTGGTAGGCGATGGCCCGCACCAATGCCTCGTAGGGCTCACGCCCGGGCGTGGCCTGGTGCAGGCAAGGCCCGATTGCAGCAATGTGCCGCGACCAGTCCGAGTCGAGTGCTGCCAGGTATTCAGTGGCCTCGCAGTAGGCCTCGGGCGAAAGGTCGGCCAGGATCATGACGCCTCCAACAGGTTGAACGCAGGCCCAGCTTAGCTCAGCCGTTCATCGGGTAAACGCCGGTTCTTGCGCGGCGAATTCCTGGCATACCATTGCCCTGCGCCGCTTTCCCCGCATAGAATTGAGAACTATTCACAATCGCACAGTTCACAGGGCCGGGCCTTCGCTACGATGCAGATCAACGACACGCTCAAGCCGACCGAGGTCGCTCTGCTCTACCAGGCCCACCATAGCTGGCTTCGCGGCTGGTTGCGCAACCGGGTAGGTTGCAGCGAGCATGCCGCCGACCTGGCCCAGGATACCTTCGTGCGGCTGCTGCGGGCCCGCCAGGTTTCACCGCTGAAAGAGCCACGCGCTTATCTCAGCAGCATCGCCCGTGGCCTGATGATCGACCAGTTCCGCCGTCGCGCACTGGAGCACGCCTACCAGCAAAGCCTGGCCCACCTGCCCGAAGCCGAGGTACCCAGCGAAGAGCACCGCCTGGTCATTCTCGATGCCCTGGGCCGCCTCGACCGTGCCCTGCACCAGCTCAAGCCGCGTGTTCGCCAGGCGTTTCTGCTGGCTCAACTGGACGGCTTGAGCATCGTGCAGATCGCTCAGCAGCTGGAAGTGTCGCGGGCCACCGTCGAGCGCGACCTGGCCAAAGCCTTGGGCGTCTGCTACCGGTTACGTTATGCCGATGCATGAGCCCGCGCCAGCGCAGTCGCAGGTCGACCAGGCCATCGACTGGCTGGTGAAGCTGCGCTTCGACCGCCCCAGCCCACGTACCGAGCAGCAATTTCAGCACTGGCTGGCCAGCCACCCGCACAACCCGCTGGCCTGGCAACGGGTCAGTCAACTCGGCGACGAACTGGCCGGGCTGCCCAAGGACCTGAGCCGGCGCACCCTGGACGGCAGCCAGCGCCAGCGCAGCAGCCGGCGTGACCACCTCAAGCTACTGGCCCTGCTGGCCGTGGGTGGCAGCCTGGGTTGGGCCACGCGCGAACCTCTGGGCCTGCCGCAACTGCTGGCCGACAGCAGCACCGCCACGGGTGAACGGCGCCAGTGGCAAGTCAGCGATGGCAGCCACATATTGCTAAACACTGCCAGCGCCATCGACCTGCATTACAGCGCCGAGCAACGCCAGTTGGAACTGGTACGTGGCGAGGTCAGCCTGGACAGCAACCCCAACGATACCCGCCCGTTCTACATCGACACCCGCATCGGCCCGCTGACCACCCTCAACGGCCAGTTGCTGCTGCGTGAAAACAACCAAGGCCTGCTGCTGGCAGTGCGACGTGGTGAAGTTACGCTGTTTCCCACGTCGGCCTCACCGCGTCAGGTGCATTCGGGCGAAACGGTACAGGTTGGGGCCAATGGCAGTGTCCACGCGGTGGCGCTGCACAGCGACCCTTGGGGCTGGACCGACGGCGTGCTCAGCGTGCAGCAGATGCCACTGGGCGAGTTTGTCGCAGAGCTCGCCCGCTACCGCCCGGGCCTGTTGCGCTGCGCCCCTGAGGTGGCGAACTTGAAGGTGTCAGGCACCTATCAGTTGGCCGATACCGCTCAGATCCTGCAGTTGCTCACCCGCAGCCTGCCGGTGCGTGTCGACTACAAAACGCGCTACTGGGTAAGCATTGGCGCAGCCTGAAAAGCACTTCACTCCGCCACGGCGCGCATCCGGCCCGCGCGTCGGTACGATTGCCGGGCAAAACACACGAACAACCCGGCCATCAGCGCCAGCGCCATAGGCAGGCCGTGCGGGGCCACATCCATCGCCGCACCACTCACCAGCGGGCCGATCAGGCTACCAACGCCCCACAACAACCCCACACTGGCATTGGCAGTGACCAGATCCTGGCCTTTGAAACGTTGCCCGATCAGCACCAGCGCCAGGGTATAAATGCCCCCCGCAACCGCGCCCAGCACCACCAGCAGCGGCCACAGCAGCCAGGTCATGTTCAGCAGCCACGGCAGGCCGATGCCAATCGACATCGCCATCAACCCGCACACCAGGTGCAGCCCGGTGCGCTCCACTCGGTCGGCCAGCCAACCCAACGGCAGCTGGAACAGCATGTCGCCGGCAAACACCACCGTCACCATCAGCGCCGCCACGCCCACGGCAAAGCCATGGCTGGTGGCGTACACCGGCAACAGCGACAGCACCACGGCATCGAAGAACGAGAAGAACAGCACCGCCACGCACAACGCCGGTGCCACGCGGAAGAAGCCGGCCAGGCCGAAGCTCTTGTCGCCCTCTTCATGTTCGACATGGTCATTGGGAACGGTCAGCACGATGCACAGCAACGCCAGGCCATAGCAGACGGTGACCACTCCGGTGATCCACGGGCTGTTGGCGCCCAGCACCGCGAGCATGGCCGGGCCCAGCACCTGGAAGCCGGTAAAGCTGGTGGCATAAAGGGCCATGATCTTGCCGCGATTGTGCTCAGGGCACAGCTCGTTGACCCACGACTCGCCGAGGATGATCGCGATACCCATGCCCAGCCCCAGGCCCAGGCGCAGCAGGGCCAGCAACCACAGCGAGCCGAAGGCCGATTCGAGGAGGGCGATGCTGACGGTGCACAGGCTGAAACTCAGCAGGTAGATGGTGCGCCGGGTGAGGTGGCGGCAGCAGGCGTCGACCAGAAACGCCGAGAGCATCATGCCCGCAGCGGGGATGGCCGAGATGATGCCGATTTCCAGGGTACTGGCGCCGGCCTCATGCAGGCGCAACGACACCAGCGGCAGGCTGGCCCCCAGGCTGAAACCCACGACGGAAACGGCGAACAACAGGCCCGCCAGCAAACGCATGTTCATGTACCACTCCTTGCAAACCAGAAAGACGTGCAGACACAGGCGCGCTCGCCGGGGGGGCGAGCGACGCAAAAGCGCAGATCAGTTCAGGCGAGGTGTGGCGAGAAGGTGAAGGCGAACAGCACGCTGCGGCGACGCTTGAGCACCGTGTCTCTCGGCCAGGCACGACGCAAGGCCTGGAGGGCAGGCTGGCGGGCATGTGGGAGGGACGGGTTACGGCGCATTGCTCTGGCTACTACGCAGGTGGTGGGTAAAAAGAGGCGGCACTCTAGCCACCTGAAGGAGGGTAGTCAACCGCCCTGGGGCCTCTACGAGGCCCATTCGCAGCACAAGGCTGCTCCTACAACGAGCGCGTGCTGCCTGTAGGAGCAGCCTTGTGCTGCGAATGAGCTGCAAAGCAGCCCCCAGCGATTTCAGCGTTTACCTGTAGACGGCAAGAACACCGCCAATAACCCGAACAACGGCAGGAACGAGCACAGCCCGTACACATACTCGATACCGCGCAGGTCCGCCACATACCCCAGCAGCGCCGCGCCAATGCCGCCAAAGCCGAACATCAGCCCGAAGAAGATGCCGGCGATCATGCCCACGCTACCCGGCACCAGTTCCTGCGCATACACCACGATCGCGGAAAACGCCGAGGCCAGGATAAAGCCGATCACCACGCTCAGCACGGTGGTCCAGAACAGGTCGGCATACGGCAGCGCCAGGGTGAACGGCGTCACCCCCAGGATCGAGAACCAGATCACGGCCTTGCGCCCGATGCGGTCCCCGATCGGGCCGCCAAAGAACGTGCCCGCCGCCACTGCACCCAGGAACAGGAACAGGTTCAACTGCGAGCTGGCCACCGACACATCGAACTTCTCGATCAGGTAGAAGGTGAAGTAGCTGGTGAAGCTGGCCATGTAGAAGTACTTGGAGAACACCAGCAGGCCCAGCACGATCAGCGCCGCGATCACCCGATTCCGTGAAATGCCATGGGTGGCCTGCACCGCCTTGCGCGCCTTGGCCTGGTTGAGGTGTTCCTTGTACCAGCCGCGCAGCATCAGGGTTACACCGAGGAAGAACAATGCGGCCAGGCCGAACCAGGCCACGTGGGTCTGGCCGAACGGAATGACGATGGCCGCCGCCAGCAGTGGGCCCAGTGCGGAGCCGGTGTTGCCGCCCACCTGGAAGGTCGACTGGGCCAGGCCGAAGCGCCCGCCAGAGGCCAGGCGCGCTATACGCGAGGTTTCCGGGTGGAACGTCGACGAGCCGATGCCCACCAGCGCCGAAGCCAGCAGAATCATCGGGAAGCTGCCGACGAAGGCCAGCATCACGATCCCCACCAGCGTGCACAGGGTGCCCATCGGCAACAGGTTCGGCGCTGGCCGGCGGTCAGTAAAAAAGCCGACCCAGGGTTGCAGCAGCGAAGCGGTGATCTGGAACGTCAGGGTGATCAGGCCGATCTGGGCGAAGCTCAGGTCGTAATTGGCCTTGAGCATCGGGTAGATCGCCGGCAGCACCGACTGGATCAGATCGTTGATCAAGTGCGCCAGGGCGCAGAAGCCGATGATGCGCATTACCAGCGGCGTCGCTTGGCTCGCCGCTGCGCTGGTGGATGCCGTGGAGGCGCTACTGGTGGCCATGTGCCTGAATCTCCGTCCTCAGTTTGGGATCCGATTATCGGGAAACAAATAGATACATAGCTACCTTTTTTATCCCTCCGTCGCAACGTACTTGAAAATGGTTCTCAATATAATTAGCATCCTCGGCCCATACCCCTGTCATCGTTGGGCGAAACGGCCCCTATCGTGAGCAGACTGAACCCATGAGCCCGATGCCCGCCAAGCAGCTGCAGCAGCCCGACCCACAGCAGGAAGCGCTGGAATGGTTTTCGCTGTTGCGCCAGCCCGGTTGCGACGAAACCCAGCGCCAGGCATTCGCAGCCTGGTGCCAGGCACCCGAAAACTCCCAGGCCTACGCCGAGCTGGAAACGTTCTGGCAACAACTGCAGCCACCACCCGCCCGCCCTCGCCCACGGCACGTCACGGTACGCCGCAGCCACCTGGGTAAATGGCTGGCGCTGGGGTTCCTGGTCGGGTTGGGCGCCGCAGCCTACCTGTACTGGCCGCTGCTGCAGCGCCTGGCCAGCGAGCTGCACACCGACGTGGGCGAGCGGCGTAGCACACGCCTGGCGGATGGCACGACCCTGAACCTGGACAGCGCCAGCGCAATGAACATCGACCTGCGCGGCCGCACCCGCCAACTGCATTTGGTGCAGGGCCAGGTGTACCTGGAAGTCGTGCTCGACGGCCGGGCCATGGAAGTGGACGTGGGCAACGCACGCATCCAGGTGTTCGGCACCCGCCTGCAGGTAGCCCGCCATGCCGGTCATGATGAACTTGTGGTACTCAGTGGCAAGGCCATGGTCACCCAGGGGGGTGAACAGCGCATGGTCTCTGCGGGCGAGCGGGTCACCTTCAATGACACACGCATCGACCCGGTGCAGAAGGCTGACCTGAAAACCTCAGACAGCTGGCGCAACGGCCGTCTGAAAGCCACCGACATGCCATTGGGCCAGGTGCTGGAGCGCCTGGCCAGCTACCAAGGGCAGCGCGTGTGGATGGTGGATGAACAAATGGCCCATCGGCGCGTGAGCGGTGATTTCAACCTAGACCACCCTCGCGAAAGCCTGCAATCCCTGGCGGCGGCCCAGCATCTGCAGCTTCAGGGCGTGCTCGGGCACTGGCTTGTGGTGCACTGAAACCAAGCCCGGCCGCTAAGTTTTTGAAAGCGTGCAAATTTTTTTTGAAATGAGTGTTGACAGAGGGTCCGTTCAAGAGAATAATGCGCGCCATCGGCTACATAGCTCAGTTGGTTAGAGCATAGCATTCATAATGCTGGGGTCCGGGGTTCAAGTCCCTGTGTAGCCACCAAACAAGACGAAGGGCTTACCGCAAGGTAAGCCCTTTTTCTTTGCCTGCGAAAAAGCTGCACGCTTTCAATTTGAGCAAGCAGCTACCCCTAACATGCAATCGCCCCTCAACGAATCCCCGTCACCGCCACTGCCAGCCCAAGGCCGATCAGCGCCAGCCCGATGACGCGGTCCACCAGCACTTGCCGGTCGATCATCGCCTTGCGCAACGCAGTACTGGAGAAAAACACTGCAACCAGGCTGAACCACAGCCAATGGGCAAAGGACATGAACGCGCCGTAGGCGAAATCCAGCGCCAGCGGGCTGCCCGGCTGCACCACCTGGGTGAAAGCGCTGATAACGAACAACATGGTCTTGGGGTTCAGGGCATTGGTCAGAAAGCCCGTGCGCAGGGCGTTCAGCACGCTGGCAGCGGGTTGACTGCCGCCCTCGAGGTGGATGCGCTGAGTGTTGGTCAGCGACTTGTAGCCCAGGTAGATCAGGTAACCCGCACCGAGCACTTTCATGACCAGGAACAGCGCCGGGCTCTGGCTGATGATCACGGCAATGCCCAGCACCGTGTACAGCACGTGCACCTGCACCCCCAACGCGATGCCGATCGCGGCGGCCAGCCCGGCCTTGCGGCCTTGTGCATAACTGCTGCGGGTGACCATGGCGAAATCGGCGCCAGGGCTGATGACGGCGAGCAAGGTGAACAGGGCGACGGCGATAATTTCGGTCATGCTGATGGCTCTCGATAGGCGATGAAAATGCACAGACTTGGGGATTATCGAGGGCTTATGAACCAGGAAAAATCGATTTATAGTGAGGCATATCTGATAGTTTTCCTCACAGATATTTAGACCCTGTACCGGCCTCTTCGCGGGTGAACCCGCGAAGAGGCCGGCACAGGCAAAAAGGGATGCCATGAAACTGCCGCCGCTCAACGCCTTCCGCTACTTCGACATCGCCGCCCAGACCGAGAGCTTCGTGCGCGCCGCCGAGCACCTGCACGTCACCCACGGCGCGGTCAGCCGCCAAATACGCCTGCTTGAAGAAAGCCTTGGCGTGGCGCTGTTCGAGCGCCGTAACCGGGCCATTTTCCTCACCTCCGCCGGCCGTGCCCTGCAAGGCACCACCCAGGCGATTTTCGAACAGCTCGAAGGCGCCGTGCAGCGCTTGCAACAACAGGCCCGCGACAATGTGCTGGTGCTGTCCTGCGAGCCGACCATCGCCATGCGCTGGCTGATCCCGCGCCTGCCCCGCTTCCATGCGGACCACCCCGACCTGCAGTTGCACCTGGTGGCCGCCGGCGGGCCGCTGGACTTCGCCCGCAGCGGTGTCGACCTGGCCATCCGCCGCGACGACTTCCACTGGGACAACCAGCTGTTCAATCAAAAAATCTGCGACGAATGGATCGGCCCGGTGTGCCACCCCACCTCCCCCACCCAGCTCGACGGCCAACGCCTGCTGCACAGCACCACCCGCGCCGCTGCCTGGCCCACCTGGCTGCGCCTCAGCGGCCAGCAGGCGCGGCACAACGAACGCAGCGACTACGAACACTTCTACCTGACGATCCAGGCCGCCAGCGCCGGCCTGGGCCTGGCCATGGCCTCAGCCCTGATGGTGCGCGACGAACTCGACAGCGGGCAGCTGCAGGCACCGTTCGGTTTTGTGCGCGATGGCTCGGCTTATCACCTGCTTAGCCCACAGCCCCTGGACGACAGCGGCAAGCGCCAGCGCTTCGCAGAGTGGGTAATGGGCGAGTGCCAGCGCTGCCTGGCTCACCTGGGTTTGACGCAAAACGACGACCCCGCGCTGCCATCGCCGCCCCAGGTGCGATAGCCCGCGGTATCCAGATGGATGCGCCCCGACGGGTAGCGCCCCAGGCCCATGCTCCACGCCTGGCCATGCTGCTGCCAGAAACGGCACAGCGGGTTAGGGTCAGCCCAGGCCGGCAACAGAATATCGACGGCGAAGGCGCGGGTATGGGCACTGTCGGCAGCACCGCCTGCGCACGCATTCAGACGAGGGTCGCGATAGGCCGAAACCACCTCGAACTGACGCAGGATGCCTTGGCCGTCGAGCACCTTGATCAGCGAGAGGGTCGAGCGTACAGCCGGCCAGTTGCTCACAGGCGGCACGGCGAAGGGAGACGCGTGGCACAGCTTCCAGTCCGAGGCCGAACGCAGCAGTTGGTGGATAGGCACCACACCGTAAAGACGGGCATCCACCAGCATTTCACGGAAGGGACGGGTTTGATGGTCGCCGGCCCACTGGGCGAACATCCACAGGTCGCGTTGGTCGGCGTGGGCAGTACCCGCTATCAGCAGGCCTGCCGCCAGAAGCAGTTTTTTCATTCTTTATCCATCCCTGCATAGAGAACAAAGAAAGCTACGCGGTGGATGGCGCCGACTGTGCGAGGTCAGTCTTCAAGCAGCGTGCAGGCCATCACCAGGGCATCTTCACGGCCCCCGGCAATCGGATAATAGTCGCGACGGCGGCCGATTTCGTTGAAACCGTAGCGCTCGTACAAACGATAGGCCGACTGGTTGCTGGCGCGTACTTCCAGGAAGCATTCGCGGCCATTGAGCTGGTAAGCCCGGGCCATCAGGTGCTCCAGCAGGCGCAGGCCCAGGCCGCGCCCCTGGTTTTCCGGTTTGACGGTGATATTGAGCAGGTGCGCCTCGTCGATGATCACGTTGATCACCCCATGGCCAACCTGCTGCTGGCCATCGAACATCAGCCAGACTTCGTACGACTTGAGCGCATCCTGAAAGATCCCGCGGGTCCAGGGGTGACTGAACGCGGCATATTCGATCTTAAGTACGGCATCCAGATCCGCCTCGGTCATCGGGCGAAAACTGATCGATTCACTCATTCAACGCTCTTCCAGCGCGCCATCAGCTGGCGCATGGCTTTCCAGACGTCCGCCTTGCGCTGCGGCTCGTCCATCAACAATTCAAGGCCCGGCAGCGCCCAGGCATCGCCCAGGCCGTCCAGCTCAAGGGTTTGGTAATAGGCCTCGGCATCAGCATTGGCGGCAAAGCGCAGTGCCGGCAAGCCGATCAGCCACAGGCAGGTACTCGGGGCGTCTTCCAGGCGCGCCTGGACAAAGCCCTGGACGAAGTCGCGCGCGGCTTCGGGGCCCTGGTCCATGTTGCCGCGTACCAGCAACGGCCAGCGCACCGGTTCGCCGATGATCTGCGGGGCGTCAGGCAGGCCGGCGGCGCGCAGCATGTCCTTTAGCAGCAGGTAGGACGGGTCGCGACTCTGGAACGGCTGGCCGGTGGCCAGTTCTACCAGCAGCAGGCAGCTGCCAGCGCGCAGCAACTGCAGCGAGAAGCGCGGTGGCGGCACCGGGGCCGGCCGTGGCGGTGCGGGCTGCTCTTCGGCCTCGACGGGCTTGGCGGCAGGCTTGGGCACGCTACCCGGGCGCGGGATCTCGATTTTCGGCCGCTCACCGGAGCGGGCCTGGGGGCTGGCGGGCGTTTCGTTTGCAGCCGGTGCCGGCCTGACCTCGAAATCGATGTCCTCGACCGGCACCACCGGCAATAGCAGCTCGGGGCGCGACGGTGCGGCGAACGGCAGTTCGGCGCGCGGCAGCCAGTGCACCACTTGCATGGCGGAAAGGTAGGCGCGGCGACGGGGTTCGGTCAGCAAGGGGCGGGTATCCGGGGGGCTCAAGACAGTTGGGCATTCTAACGTGTACGCCGTGGTTTTTGCAGCGCCTATCAGACCGAGCGCCGCCCGCGCGGCGCTTCGCAGCACAAGGCTGCTCCTACATCTGTTTCGGGCCAGTTATTCCTGAGACAAAGGCGCGCGCCCCCTGGTGTTCACCTGGACATCGTGTCGAACAAACCAGGCGGTCGCGCGCATGGGTACAGGCGTCACTGGCCTGAAACAGATGTAGGAGCAGCCTTGTGCTGCGAAGCGCCGCGCGGGCGGCGCTCGATTTCAAAACCACCCCAAAAACAACGCCATACACCTACTGGCCATAAGGTTATCTCTCATTACAGACCAAGGGGTGAAAACCTCCCCCCCGGATGCAGTACAATCGCCCCCTTTTTCTTGGCAACGAGTCGAAGCCAATGATCGAACCCAAGCGCGTCCTGCGCGCCCTAGCCGAACACTGGGCCCTGATCGAGCCGCTGTGCGAGCGTTTCGACCAGGGCACCCTGAGCCTGGTCGAGTTGCGCCAGCATGTGGGCCGCCAGCAGCTCGAAAGCACCCCGCAGGACATCACCCAGCTACTCGACGTATGGATCCGCCTGGATATCCTGGTCCCGGTGGCCAAGAGCCCGAACCGCTTCGAGCTCAACGCGCAGATCCACGACTTTCTTGCGTACCTGCGCCGCGAACACCGCCTGGGCCTGTGCCTGGAGATCGAAGCCTACCTGCGCCACCTCGAACGCCTCGCCGGCCATATCCAGGACGCCTTCGACAACCGCGACAGCGACGACCTGGCGCGCCAGCTGCGCCTGCTCGACATGCGCGTGCGCGATGTGCTGAAAAAGCTCGATAACGACGAACAGGCACTGGTCGCCGTGGCCGAGCGGGCCAAGACCAGCAACCGCCAGATCCCGCTGCGCCAGCGTTATGCCGAAGTACTGGCCACCTGGGACGAATACGTCGAGCCGATGATCCAGCTGGTGAACGCCGACGGCGCCTTCGAACAAGGCGTGCGCAAGGTCGAGACCGTGCTGCTGAAGCTGCTGGGCGAACAGGCGCGCCTGGGCCACCTGGTCGACGACGACATGCTGCTGCGCACCCACGCACGTATCCTGGAAATGCAGACCAGCGCCCAGCTGACCCTGCGCCACGCCCGTGAACTGCTGCTGCCGCTGCGCGAAGAAGCCCGCCGTCACAACGCCGTGACCCGTGGCGCCGCGCTGGCCCTGTCGGTGATCCGGCGCAAGGGCATCGACGCCGTGCCGCAGGCGGCCATGCCGATGTTCACCCGCCCGCAGAGCACCTTCCTCGGCAGTGCCAGCCAGGTCGAAGCCTATGTGTACGCCCTGGCGCGCTTCGAGCCCAAGCCGGCGCGCTTCCCCAAGGCCCACAAGACCCAGTCCGGCGCCCTGCCCCGTGCACCGCGCACGGTCAAGGAAATGGCCGAACGCTGCGAACAGGCCCTGCCGCTGCCCGACCTGATGGTCTGGCTGCTGGAGCAGGAACCCGAAGGCGCCACCGACGAACTGCTGTACTGGTTCTCACGCCTGTCGCGGGAAAAGCGCTTCAAGCGCGAACGCCTCGACCGCCGCGAATACACCACCCAGGAACACCTGGTCAGCCTGCGCTCGTACGCCCTGACCTCCAGCCGCGAAGACGCCACCAGCGCGACTACCGAACCCAACGCGAGCCCAGCCCATGCATCTTGATCTTTCCGAACTGTCCCAGCTCGCGCCGATCTTCCGCGAGCTGTTCAAAGGCTTCCACGTCAGCCGCCGCGATCCCGAGTTGTACGCGCAGCTGTCAAACTTCCAGGACCAGTACCGCACTCTGTTCAAGGCCCTGGGCTTCGAGCTGGTGTGCGACACCCGCGGTTTCTATTACTTCGTGCCGGACATGACCGCCGCGCAGGTCAACAAGACCGCGCAGCGCCTGTCGCTGTTCACCTTCATCCTGGTCGAGCACCTGGCCGACCAGGGCCGTGACCCGATGGCCGTGCTGGACGGCGGCAGCATCGGCCGCGACGAACTCCCCTCGCTGCTGGACAAGTACCGCGACCTGTTCCTGCAGGCCGAAGTGCAAACCGTGGACGAGCTGGAAGAAAAAATCCTGCGCCGCATGACCCAACTTGGCTTCGCCCATGAAGAAGGCGGCATCTACCGCTTCCTGCCGCCGATGCACCGCTTCCTCGATGTGTGCCTTTCGGTGCAGCAGGACCGCGACCTGGCCGCCACCCTGCATAGCGTGCTGCCGCTGCCGACCCCGGTGCTGGTCGAGGAAGAAAGCCCCGAAGAACTCAACCGCACCGACGATCCGCTCGACCTCACGCCCTTCGAGGGCGAGGAAAGCGAAGAGGACGCCCTGGCCCGGGCCATCCGCGAAGAGCAACAGGAGATTGACGCATGAGCCAGGAACGCTACGGCATCCGCCGCTTTGCATTGCTCAACACCGCCGGCTACAGCCTTGGCCTGTTCCCGCTGGAACACCCGCTGTCGGTCTACGGTGCCAACAACCTGGGTAAGTCGGCGTCGATCAACGCCCTGCAGTTCCCGATCCTGGCACGCATGTCAGACATGAGTTTCGGCAAGTACAGCCTCGAGCAGTCGCGCCGCTTCTACTTCGCCAGCGACACCTCGTACATTCTCTGTGAACTGAGCCTGCCCCACGGCCCGCACGTGATCGGCGTGGTCGGCCGCGGCCCGGGCGGCGGTTTCGGTCACCAGTTCTTCGCCTACAAAGGCGAATTGGACCTGGCCCATTACCAGAAGAACGACACCTGCCTGCGCCAGAAAGAGCTGTTCACCAACCTGGAGCGGCTGGGCATCAAAGCCTACGAGCTGAAGCCGGACGAACTGCGCCGCCTGCTGGTTGGCGGCCACACCTCGGTGCCGCTGGACCTGACCATGATCCCGCTGCGCTCCACCAGCGAGCAAAGCCTGAAAACCTTCCGCGCGCTGTTCATCAACCTGCTGCACATGCGCGAAATCACCGCAGCCAAGCTCAAGCAGCTGTTCCTGGACGCCTTCGAGCACAGCCTGCGTTCGGGCAGCGTCGACTACATCGCCGCGTGCGAGGAAGCCTTCCGCGACGTGCGCCGCATGGAGCAGGACTACAACGCCCTGGTCGCCGCCGGCCCGCTGGTCGAGGCCTTGGCCGGTGGTGTAGCCCAGCGCGACATCCTGCGTGGCAAGCTGCACCGCATTTCGCCAGTGCTCGACACCCTGCTGGGCACCTGGCAGGAATACGCCATGGCGCGCAAGGAAGAGCTGGTCATCCAGTCCGAGCACTACCGTGGCGAGCAGGACCGCCTGCAGAACGACCAGCGCGGCGGCACCCAGGAGTTGATGCGCCTGGAGCGTGAAATCACCGGCATCCAGCGCTGGCTGGGCGAGCTGTCGGTGCTCAAGCACCGCTTTGCCCTGGTCGATGACGTCAAGGTACTGGAGCAGCAGCTGCTGGCGGCCAAGGACGCCCACGACGAACTGGCCGGCGCCCTGGCGCAGTCGCGCCAGTTCAGTGCCGAAGACCTGGACGAGCGCGTACGCGACCTGGAAAAACGCCTGAAGCAGGTCAAGCAGCAACTGGACCACGCTGACAACAACAGCTACGCCCGCCTGCGCGAGGAGTTCTCGCAGCAGGACGTCGACCGCCTGATGCGCCTGTTCAACGGTGCACTGTTCAGCCTGCCGCTGGGCGACCGTGGCATCGAGCTGGACGACAGCGCCCTGTGGGTAAAATCGCTGGAAGCGGTGTTGGACGGTTTCAAGGGCGAGCGTTTCGAAGCCCCGGGCCTGTCCATCGACCTCACCCACATCGACCCACCGGCGCTGCAGGCCCTGGCCGACCGCGCCGCCCTGCGCGACCAGAAAGAGCGCCTGGAAAAGGAGCTGAAACAGCTCAAGACCCAGCAGGCTGTAACCGCCGACCGCACCGCCTCGAAGGCGCAGACCGAAACCCTGTACCAGCAAGTGCTGGACGCGCAGAAGGCGCTGGAAGACTTCCGCCGCAGCGAAACCCTGGCAGCCGAAGAGCCCGAGAAGCTGGAACAGCTGTCGCAACTGGAAGCCGCCCAGGACGAACTCAAGCGCTCCAGTGATGCCTTCACCGAGCGCGTCCAGCAGCTGTCGGCCAAGCTGCAGCTGGTCGGCCGCCAGATCGGCGACCTCGAGTCCAAGCAGCGCACCCTGGAAGACGCCCTGCGCCGTCGCCAGCTGCTGCCGGCCGACCTGCCTTACGGCACCCCGTTCATGGAAGCCATCGACGACTCGATGGACAACCTGCTGCCCCTGCTCAACGATTACCAGGACAGCTGGCAAGGCCTGCAACGGGTAGACAACCAGATCGAGGCGCTGTATGCCCAGGTGCGCCTGAAAGGCGTGGCCAAATTCGACAGCGAAGACGACATGGAGCGCCGCCTGCAGCTGCTGGTGAACGCCTATGCGCACCGTACCGAAGAAGCCCTGACCCTCGCCAAGGCACGCCGCGCCGCGGTCACCGACATCGCCCGGACCCTGCGCAACATCCGCAGTGACTACGACAGCCTCGAGCACCAGCTGGCGCTGTTCAACCGCGAGATCAACAAGCGCCAGGTTTCCAACCTGGAGAGCTTCCGCGTGGTGCTGGCGCCGAACAAGGAAGCGCTCAAGCACATCGACCAGATCATCCACAGTGCCGGCCAGTACGAAGAAGGCGAAACCTTGTCGGTGTTCGACCTGACCCAAAGCGCCGAGCAGGACAACAAGAACGAAGAGGCCAAGGAATACCTGGCACGCCTTGTGGCAGCCAACCACAACCAGCTGGGCCTGAAAGACCTGTTCGAGCTGGCGTTCGAGATCACCAAGGTCAACGGCCAGCCGATCATCCACGCCGACATCGACGGCGCTGCGTCCAACGGCACCACCATGACCATCAAGGCGCTGACCAACATGTACTTGTTGCTGCACCTGATGGACCGCGACCTGGCCGGGCGCATTCGCCTGCCGTACTACCTGGACGAAGCAGCGGACATCGACGAACGCAACCAGGCCGCACTGCTGGAGACCAGTTTGCAGCTGGGCTTCGTACCGATTCTGGCGAGTGTGAAGCCCCAGGTATCCGCGCACGTGGCGATCGACCTGGAAGGCGGCAGCGGGCCGAACGGCATCTACATCGACGAGGCGGACTGGAAGTTCATCAGCCGGCTGGATGAGGTGAAGGCGGTTGTGCGCGAGGATAAGGCCGAGGAACTGGCCTGACATTTGTGTATGGGGCCGCGTTGCGGCCCATTCGCGGCACAAGGGGACGCATATCCCTGTAGGAGCGGCCTTGTGCCGCGAATGGAGGCCGAAGGCCTCCCGGCAATCTACCAGGCTATCAATGCGCCCAAGGCAAGATCGGAATCGCGGTCACTGCGTTCTGCGGGCTGCCTTCGATCATGCGGTCGCTGTACACCAGGTACACCAGCGTATTGCGCTTCTTGTCCAGGAAGCGCACCACCTGCATGGTCTTGAACACCAGCGAGGTGCGTTCCTTGAACACTTCCTCGCCGTCTTTCAACTCACCCTTGAAGTTGATCGGCCCGACCTGACGGCAGGCAATCGACGCCTCCGCACGGTCCTCCGCCAGCCCCAGGCCACCCTTCATGCCGCCAGTCTTGGCCCGCGACAGGTAGCAGGTCACGCCCTCCACCTTGGGGTCGTCAAACGCTTCGACCACGATGCGGTCGTTCGGCCCCAGGAACTTGAAGACAGTGGACACCTGGCCGACTTCCTCGGCCCCGGCCAGCATTGGCAGCGCCAGCGCCACTACGGTAATCACTCGCTTGAACAGGCTCATACCAGCACCAGATTGTCACGGTGTACCAGCTCGGGCTCAGCGCTATAGCCAAGGATCGACTCGATACCATCGGACGACTGACCGATGATCTTCTGCGCCTCCAGGGCGCTGTAGTTGGCCAACCCACGGGCCACTTCAACACCGTCCGGGCCAACGCACACCACCATCTCGCCACGGCGGAAGCTGCCCTGCACGGTCTTCACGCCAACCGGCAACAGGCTCTTGTTGGCCTGGCGCAGCGCCTGCACGGCGCCGGCATCCAGCACCAGGGTGCCACGGGTCTGCAGGTGGCCGGCCAGCCACTGCTTGCGCGCAGCGAGCATGCCGCGCTCGGGCGAAAGCAAGGTACCCAGGCGCTCGCCCGCCTTGAGGCGGTCCAGCACGCGCTCGATGCGGCCACCGATGATGATGGTGTGGGCACCGGAACGGGCGGCCAGGCGCGCGGCGCGCAGTTTAGTCTGCATGCCGCCACGGCCCAGGGCACCACCGGTACCACCGGCCACGGCATCCAGCGTCGGGTCGTCGGCACGGGCTTCGTAGATCAGCTGGGCTTCGGGGTTGTTGCGCGGGTCGGCGTCGAACATGCCATCGCGGTCGGTGAGGATCACCAGCAGGTCGGCCTCGACCAGGTTGGCCACCAGCGCTGCCAGGGTGTCGTTGTCGCCGAAGCGGATTTCGTCGGTGACCACGGTGTCGTTTTCGTTGATCACCGGCACCACGCCCAGGTCGACCAAGGTGCGCAGGGTGCTGCGGGCGTTCAGGTAACGCTTGCGGTCGGACAGGTCGTCATGGGTCAGCAGGATTTGCGCGGTGTGCTTGCCGTGTTCGCCGAAGCTCGACTCCCAGGCCTGCACCAGGCGCATCTGGCCGAGCGCGGCAGCGGCCTGCAGCTCGTTCATCGCGCTCGGTCGCGAAGTCCAACCCAGCTGGCTCATGCCGGCAGCCACGGCCCCGGAGGAGACCAGTACCAACTCCACGCCTGCCTCACGCAGCGCGACCATCTGCTCGACCCAAACGGCCATGGCACCGCGGTCGAGGCCCTTGCCATCGGCGGTCAGCAGAGCACTGCCAATCTTCACGACCCAGCGCTTGGCGCCCGTCACCTTGCTTCGCATCTTCTTCCAACCTATGTCGAATCTGTAGATACCGTGGATACAAAAACGCCGCTCCAGAGAGCGGCGTTTAGTGTACTGCAACCGGTCAGTCGCGCACGTAAATGATTTCCGGACCGTCTTCGTCGTCCTCGAAATCATCGTCCCAAGCGTCATCGTCACCGATGTCGTGCACGCTCTTGACGCCAGTACGGCGCAGGGTACGCGCGTCGTCCAGGGCCTGCAGCTGGGCACGGGCTTCGTCTTCAATGCGCTGGTCGAGGTCGGCCAGCTCGGCGGCGTAGGCCGGGTCGTTGGCCAGGCGGTCGGCGCGGTCTTCGAGGTAGCGCATCAGGTCGTGGCTGAGCTTGTCGGTACCCTGCTTGGAGATCGCCGAGATCACGTAGACCGGGCCTTCCCACTCCAGGCGATCGATCACCTCCTGAACACGCTCATCGCGCTCGTCGTCCATCACCATGTCCGACTTGTTCAGTACCAGCCAACGCTCACGCTCGGCCAGCGACGGGCTGAAGCGGGTCAGCTCGTTGACGATCACTTCGGCAGCATCGGCCGGGCTGCTTTCGTCCAGCGGCGCAATGTCCACCAGGTGCAGCAGCACGCGGGTGCGCGCCAGGTGCTTGAGGAAGCGGATACCCAGGCCGGCACCGTCGGAAGCACCTTCGATCAGGCCGGGGATGTCGGCGATGACGAAGCTCTTCCAGCGGTCGACGCTGACCACGCCCAGGTTTGGCACCAGGGTGGTGAACGGGTAGTCGGCCACTTTCGGCTTGGCGGCCGAGACCGAGCGGATGAAGGTACTCTTGCCGGCGTTGGGCAGGCCCAGCAGGCCAACGTCAGCCAACACCTTCATTTCCATCTTCAGGTCGCGCTGGTCACCCGGCTTGCCTGGCGTGGTCTGGCGCGGTGCACGGTTGGTGCTGGACTTGAAACGGGTGTTGCCCAGGCCGTGCCAGCCGCCTTGGGCGACCATCAGCTTCTGGCCAGGGGTGACCAGGTCACCGATCACTTCCTGGGTGGAAGCGTCAATCACGGTGGTACCGACCGGCACGCGCAGGAACAGGTCTTCACCCTTCTTGCCGGTGCAGTCGGTGCTGCCACCATTGGAGCCGCGCTGGGCTTCGTGGTGACGGGTGTAGCGGTAGTCGACCAGGGTGTTCAGGTTTTCGTCGGCGACCATGTACACCGAGCCGCCGTCACCGCCGTCACCGCCGTTAGGGCCACCGTTCTCGATGAACTTCTCGCGACGGAAGCTCATGCAACCGTTGCCGCCGTCACCGGCCTTGACCCGAATCGATACTTCGTCAACAAACTTCATTAAAACCGCCTCTCGTCGGTAGACGAGTTGAATGAATCAAAAACATGAGGCTCTTGCAAAAATGAGCGCGGCGGCCCCGTACGACCGTAGAAACCAACGCCGGCAACCCAGACAAACAGCTTTGCAAGAGGCTCACCACAAACGAAAAAGCCCCGTCGCATGACGGGGCTTCTGGAGCGACGTCGCGATTAAGCGGCGACGATGCTCACGTAACGGCGCATGAACTCGCCTTTCTTCTCGAACTTGATCACGCCTTCGATCTTGGCGAACAAGGTGTGGTCCTTGCCCATGCCAACGCCGTAGCCAGCGTGGAATTCAGTGCCGCGCTGACGGACGATGATGTTGCCTGGCTTGATAACCTGGCCGCCATACATCTTCACGCCAAGGCGTTTAGATTCTGAGTCGCGACCGTTACGAGTACTACCACCAGCCTTCTTGTGAGCCATGGTTCAATTCTCCAAATAAATTCAGGGGATCTAGGGGATTAAGCCTGGATGCCGGTGATTTTGATCTCGGTGAACCACTGGCGGTGGCCCATACGCTTCATGTGGTGCTTACGACGACGGAACTTGATGATGCGAACCTTGTCGTGGCGGCCTTGCGAAACGACTTCGGCCACTACTTTAGCGCCAGCAACAACTGGAGCACCGATGGTGACTTCTTCACCGTTGGCGACCAGCAGAACGCGATCGAAAGTCACGGATTCGCCAGTGGCGACTTCCAGTTTTTCGATCTTGAGGAATTCACCTTCAGCGACTTTGTACTGCTTGCCGCCGGTAACGATTACTGCGTAAGACATGGTATTTCTCCGATAATCCTGCTCACCCAGCGCTTTATATGATGAGTATTGGCTGGCATGGCTGCACAAGGCTGGAACGGCCCGGCGCAATTGCGTAAGGCAGGTGCTGCCCAGGAAGTTAGGGTGCGCGATTGTACGCAACCCTGGTTTTGCTTGCAAGTGCCGCCCCCGGCCCGCTGGCACCGCGCCTTGACACACCGGTACCCGCGACCTAGCATGCCGCGCAACCTCACTGGAGCAGCCGATGCAACCCCAAACCTTCTACCGCGCGGTGGCTGATGATTTCAGCGCCGTCGACGAGATCATCAAGAAGCAGCTGACCTCGCGCGTGCCGCTGGTATCGAAGATCGGCGACTATATCACGTCGGCCGGTGGCAAGCGCCTGCGTCCCCTGCTGGTACTGCTGTGTGGCAAGGCCCTGGGCCGCGAAGGCGACGACCTGCGCCTGCTGGCTGCCACCATCGAATTCCTGCACACCGCCACCCTGCTGCACGACGACGTGGTGGACATGTCCGGCATGCGCCGCGGCCGCTCCACCGCCAACGCCCTGTGGGGCAACGCGCCGAGCGTGCTGGTGGGCGACTTCCTTTATTCGCGCTCGTTCGAAATGATGGTCGAACTGGGTTCGATGCCGGTCATGCAGATCCTGTCCAAGGCCACCCGTGTGATTGCCGAAGGTGAAGTGCTGCAGTTGTCGCGGGTACGCGATGCCAGCACCACCGAGGAAATCTACATGGAGGTCATCCGCGGCAAGACCGCGATGCTGTTCGAAGCCTCGACCCACAGCGCCGCCGCGCTGGCCGAAGCCACCGACGAGCAGCGCGAAGCCTTGCGCACCTTCGGTGACCACCTGGGCGTGGCCTTCCAGCTGGTCGACGACCTGCTGGACTACAAGGGCGACTCGCAAACCCTGGGCAAGAACGTCGGTGACGACCTGGCCGAGGGCAAGCCTACCCTGCCGCTGATCTACACCATGCGCGAAGGCACTGCCGAGCAGGCTGCGCTGGTACGCCAGGCGATCCAGAAAGGTGGCCTTGAGGATCTGGAACAGATCCGCGTGGCGGTCGAAGCGTCGGGCGCGCTTAAGTACACAGCAGAGCTGGCGCGCGACTATGTGAAGCGCGCCATTGCATGCCTCGAAGTGCTGCCGGCCAGTGAATACCGGGATGCCCTGGTCGAGCTGAGCGAGTTTGCGGTCGCGCGTACTCACTGACAGACCGAATCGTCTTCATTCGCGGGCAAGCCCGCTCCTACAGGATTGCGTCACCTGGAGGAGCGAACTTGCCCGCGATGCTTTTTGTCCGGACATAATCACTTCTGGAAAAATACCTTTTACAATGTGGGTTTTTAACCGCCCGTCTGTTTGTTTGAGGAACCGAAGTGAGCACTCTGCCACCCTGCCCAAAATGCAATTCCGAGTACACCTATGAGGATGGCACTCAGCTGATCTGCCCTGAATGCGCCCACGAGTGGTCTGCCAGTGGCGACGCCGAAGCGGCCAGCGACGAGGCGGTGAAGAAAGACTCGGTCGGCAACGTCCTGCAGGATGGCGACACTGTCACCGTGATCAAGGACCTCAAGGTCAAGGGTTCGTCCCTGGTGGTGAAGGTCGGCACCAAGGTCAAGAACATCCGCCTGTGCGACGGCGACCACGATATCGACTGCAAGATCGATGGCATCGGCGCCATGAAACTGAAGTCCGAGTTCGTTCGCAAAGTCTGATTACAGAAAAAAAGGCCAATAGGCGCTTGCTATTATGATAATAAGAATTATTCTCATTGGGACTGATATCCAAGGAGAATAGCCATGACTTATCTGATTGACGCCTGGCTTGACCGCCCTCACCCCTACCTGCGCATTCTTCATCGCGAAACCGGCGAAGTGTGCGCGGTGCTCGAAGAAGAAGCGCTGGACGAACTGCGTGACCAGGGCGACCTGGACATGAGCGGGCTGAATTCGAGTGAACCGGGGGTGCTCAAGGAGCTGGTGCGCAATCTGTTTCTGTTCTGCTATGCGCGGGCATTGCGCCCGATGGGAACAGACTGGAACTGACAGATCTGGCGAGTGCTTCGCCCTCGTTCGCGGCACAAGGCCGCTCCTGCAGGGGTACGCATGTCCATGGGAAAATGCGTACCCCTGCAGGAGCGGCCTTGTGCCGCGAATGGGCCGCAACGCGGCCCCAAGCGGTATTACAGAACGTCGAGCAGCTCGACGTCGAACACCAGCACGCTGTGCGGCGGGATGCTGCCAACGCCTTGGGCGCCGTAGGCCAGCTCGCTCGGCACGTACAGGCGCCATTTGCTGCCGGCATTCATCAGCTGCAGGGCTTCGGTCCAGCCAGCAATCACGCCACCAACCGGGAATTCAGCCGGCTGGCCACGCTCGTAGGAGCTGTCGAACACGGTGCCGTCGATCAGGGTGCCGTGGTAGTGCGTACGCACGTTGTCTTCGCGAGTCGGCTTGGCGCCTTCACCTGCGGTCAGTACTTCGAACTGCAGGCCCGAAGCCAGGGTGGTGATGCCTTCACGCTTGGCGTTTTCAGCCAGGAATTCCTTGCCAGCGCCAGCAGCTGCTTCAGCCTTGGCAGCCGCTTCGGCTTGCATGATGTCGCGGATCACTTTGAAGCTGGCCGACAGGTCGGCTTCGCTGACGCGGCTGTCGGCGCCGTTGAAGGCGTCGGTCAGGCCGGCCAGGATGGCTTCCAGGCTTACGCCTGGTGGCGGGTTGTCGCGCAGCTGGCCGCCCAGCTGACGGCCGATACCGTAGCTGACGCGCGTTTCGTCGGTAGACAGGTTGAGTTCGGACATTGTCGTGCTCCACTGCAGGGCGCAGTGCAGCCGCGCCCTTGATGAAAAGGGCGAGCAGCCTAGCACACTGATGAGCTGCGAGCAGCTACCAGGCCGAACGCTGGGAAATCGGCACCTTGAGGTCTTCTTCCGGGTGCGAACCCATGCCGCACATTTCATCCTGCACCGACCAGTGCACCAGGTTCATCGAGACCATGGGGATGGTTTGCAGCAACTTGCGGGCATCCTCCACCGAGTGCACGCGCAAACGCTCGCCACGGGTGTCAGACAGCGGGTGGGCGCGGCCTTTGAGCCGGGCTTCAATGAGGTAATCGCCGCCTTCGATGGCGATCAGGTTCACTTCGTCGACATGGCCAGCCCTGGCCTCGAGATTGAGCTGATGCAGGTTCATGTAAGCACCTCGCGATGAGAACCACGCATGAGTGCTCATTTTTCGTACAGGCGGGCCGAAAGCACAAGCCAGAAACGACACCGCCCGTCCGTTTTGCAACAGACGGGCGGTGCAGGCAACAACGGGGCTCAGTGCTTGGTCAGCTTGTCCAGGTAGCCCATGCAGAACGCCGAAACCACAAAGGTCATGTGGATGATCACGTACCACATCAGGTAGTCGGTGGAGATGTTCTGCGCATCCATGAACACCCGCAGCAGGTGAATGGACGAAATCGCCACGATCGACGCAGCCACCTTCATCTTCAGCGACGAGGAGTCCATCTTGCCCAGCCAGTTGAGCTTTTCCTTGCTGTCGTCGATGTCCAGTTGCGAGACGAAGTTCTCGTAGCCGGAGATCATCACCATCACCAGCAGGCCACCCACTAGCGACATGTCGATCAGCGAGAGGATCACCAGGATCAGGTCAGCTTCGCTCAAGGCAAAGACGTTGGGCAGGACGTGGACCACTTCCTGAAAGAATTTCAGCGCCAGGGCCAGCAGGCCGAGGGACAGGCCGAAGTAGATGGGGGCGAGCAGCCAGCGCGAGGCATACATCGCGTTTTCGAGAATACGTTCCATGGAGGGTTTGGGACTCGTCAGGTGACTAAAAAAACGACAGCGAGTATAGCCAGCCACCTGTTACAGCAAAAGCCCGGTGAATGGGGCTGCTTTGCAGCCCATTCGCAGCACAAGGCTGCTCCTACAACCGACCGCGATCTCCTGTAGGAGCAGCCTTGTGCTGCGAATGGGCCGCAAAGCGGCCCCCGGCATCAATCAGGTCTCAGGATGAAACTGATAATCCCCCAGATTCCGGCACCGCTCGCCATTGATCCGGCGCAACTGGGCCTGCAGGTGCAAGCACCAGATCTGCGGGTCTTCGGATACCTGGTAGCCATGCAAGGTCAGGCTGTCGACAATGGCGTTAAGCACCGATTCGGCCACCAACGGCCCATGAAACGGCCCTTGAGCCTTGATCGCGGAAGGTTGCTCACCGGCCATGCCGGCGGCGAACAGCAGCGTCCACATGCCGTTATCCCCGGCCAGTGGGCGAATGCTGCATTCGATGCGGGTCACCAGGCCCAGGCACTGGCGTGTGAGGCTGAGGTTGCGCATGGCCGCGTCCCCTCCAATAAGCCTTGTTCAGCCTGAACACCAGGCTGTTTCCATCCTGAACGCTGATACCGTCCTTAAGTTCCAGCATAGAATAACAGCACAAAAAGATGGAAAACCGGCGCTGAACGGTAGCACATCGCCGCCAGCGCCGGTTTATTGACTCAGGCCGGTTTGGCCTGGGCAATCACCTCTTCCAGGCGTTCTTTTTCTGCCTTCTCGATGTCTTCCTCGCTGATCATTTCGGCGATTTCACGCAGGCGTTCCACCACCCGGGCGTTGACGCTGCCCTCGGTAAACAGGCCCTGGTCATCAAGTACCCCGGCCTCCTCGCCCACCAGCAGGCTCAGCGCCTCATCGGCCTGGCTGACCGCGTAAACGTGGAACATGCCGTTCTCCACAGCCTGCAGCACGCGCTCGTCGAGCATGAGGGTGGCTACGTTGGCACGCGGAATGATCACCCCCTGCTCGCCGGTCAGGCCACGCGCCTCGCACAGGCGGAAGAAGCCCTCGATCTTCTCGTTGACCCCGCCCACGGCCTGCACTTCACCAAACTGGTTGATGGAACCGGTGATGGCGAAGCACTGCTTGAGCGGCGTGCGCGACAAGGCCGAGATCAGCGTGCACGCTTCGCCCAGCGAGGCGCTATCACCGTCCACATAACCGTAGGACTGCTCCAGGGCGATACTCGCGGAAATCGCCAGCGGGAATTCCTGGGCATAGCGGCTGCCCAGGTATCCGGTGAGGATCATCACACCCTTGGAGTGGATCGGCTGGCCAAGGTTGACCTCGCGTTCGATGTCGACAATGCCGCTGCCGCCCGGGTACACGGTGGCAGAGATACGGGCCGGCATACCGAACGCCGAATCGCCCACTTCCAGCACGGTCAGGCCGTTGCACTTGCCGATGGCCGCCCCTTCGGTATCAATCAGGATGATGCCGGCCAGCATGTCGTCCAGCACCCGCTGCGAAACACGCCCGGTGCGGGTGGCCTTGGCCTTGAGCGCACGTTCGATATGCCCGGCGTCGGTCATTTCGTCACTGGCCAGCTGACGGATGAAATCGGCTTCGCTGACCAGCTGGAACAGGTCGCCGATACGCGCCGACAGGCGTGACTGGTTCTCTGCCAGGCGGGCGCTGTAGGTGGCCAGGCGTGCTACCGCGTCACTTGTCAGCGGCGCCATGCCCTCTTCGTTGGTACGGGTGCGCAACAGCTGGGCGAACTGCTCCAGGTTCTCGTCGACCATGGGCATGTCTTCGTCGAAGTCCACCAGCACGCGGAACATCTCCTGGAAGTCCGGGTCGTGGTCCTGCAGCGCGTAGTACAGCTGGCGTGAGCCGATGATCACCAGTTTCACGTTCAGCGGAATCATCTGCGGCTGAAGGCTGACGCTGGCCACACGGCCCAGTTCACCGATGGGTGACTCCATCTTCAGCTTGCGCGACTGCAGCGCACGCTTGAGCGCATCCCACACGAACGGCTCGCCGAGCATTTTCTCGGCTTCAAGAATCAGGAAGCCGCCGTTGGCACGGTGCAACGCGCCTGGGCGCAACTGGCGGTACGAAGTGTAAAGCGCGCCCTGGTCGGTGCTGTATTCGATACGGCCGAACAGGTTGTCGTACGTCGGGTGCGGCTCGAACACGACCGGCGCGCCCCCGGCGGCATGGTGGCCGACCACCAGGCTTGGAGCGTACTGCTCTTCAAGCAGCTTGCGCGCAGCGGCGTCGGTCTTGCTGTCGTCGACCAGTTGCTCGACCACGGTGCGCAGCAGGTTCAGCTGCACCGACTGCAGGTAGGCGCACACCGCTGCGTTCTCGGCGTACTTTTCCGACAGCGGCGCGAGCAACGGCTGCAAGGCCAGGGTGATGGTTTCTTCGTTGAGCTGGCGCAGCTGGTTGTTCGACTCGCGCTTCCATTGCGGCAGGCTGGCCAGCTCTTCGTTCAGCTGTTCCTCGAGCGAGGCAATGTCTTGGTGGAACTGCTCGCGCACCGCTTCCGGCAACTGGGCGAACTCGGCTTCATCCAACGCCTTGCCATCGGCCATCGGCGTGAAGGCGACGTTGCTGGCGTCGCGGTACAAAGCGACGTCCTTTTCCAGCGAGGCCCGCTCGATTACATCCAGGGCACGGTCGTAGCGCTGGTTGAAGGCACGGTCGATAGCGCCTTTCTTCTGTTGGTACGAGGGGTGCTCGAACACTGCCGGGAAGGTGGACAGCAGGTTGTCGATCAATCCGCCCATGTCGCTGATGAACTCGGCAGCGCTGCCAGACGGCAGCTCCAGCGCGCGGGGTTCCCGGGTATCGTCGAAGTGGTTGACGTAGACCCAGTCGGCCGGGGTCTGCTGGCGCTTGCCCTCAGCCTTGAGGTAGCGCTTGACGAACGAGAAGCGCCCAGTGCCGGGCTCGCCCATCACGTACACATTGTAACCGGGGCGCGGCATGGCCACGCCGAACTGCAGGGCCTCGACAGCACGTTCCTGGCCCAGTACTCCGCGAAACGGCTCCAGATCGTCGGTATGGGTAAAGGCAAACTGCTCGGGGGAGAAACGCCGGGTCAGGGCTTCAGGCGCGAGACGCAGGCGCGCAGCGACAGGATCGGGCATTGGGTTTCCTTACTTCGGCGGGGCAGATGAGCAGCATTCTGGCGCTGCCCGCGCGCGCCTTGCAAGGCTCCATGGGACTTTATGTCGCAGCCGGTGCAGGTCATGTCACAGCAAATTTTTCGCAATCAACAACGCAACCTTTAGATCGTGCCTAAACTCCAAGCTGCGCGGGTGGGTGAAAAGCTTTCCCGACCTGGCAACCGAGTTGCCAGAAACCCTGACCCTTGGTTAAGACAAAGAGAACAAATGCTATGAAACGGATTCTTCTGGGTACTCTGTTCACCGTGGTCTCGCTGAACGCCATGGCCGAAGCGCCAGGCGGCCCGAACTGCGGTTGGGGCAACATGCTGTTCGAAGGCCAGCGTGGCACTCCGGCACACTTCCTGGCTTCTACCACCAACGGCACATCCGGTAACGCCACCTTCGGCATGACCTCCGGCACCAACGGCTGCTCGACCAAGGCTTCGCTGACCTACGGCGGCAAGTCCTGGTTTGCCATGAATGGCATGATGAACGAGCTGTCCGAAGACATGGCCATGGGCCAGGGCGAAGCACTGACCACCTATGCCGTAGTGCTTGGCGTGGCCCCGGAAGACCGCGTCTACTTCAACTCGGTTACCCACCAGCACTTCAACCAGATCTTCAGCAGCGCCGATGTCACTGCCGAAACTGTCCACACCAACACCCTGGCCGTTCTGAAGAGCGACCCACGCCTGGCCAAATACGCTACCGAGGCCTAAGCACTGCTGTTCCCGCCCCCCACGGGGGCGGGTTTCGCCTTTTTCGGCATCGTGAAGAAGTAGTTGCCCGATATGCTCAAACGCCTCGCTTCCCTGGCGCTGTGTGCCTGCGCCCCTGTTCATGCCGCGCCCGTGCTGGATCAAGGCCGTCTCCAGCAACTGGCCAATACCCCTTACTGGCACGCCATTGGTCACTACGAAACCGCCAAGCTCGGCGGCTGGCGTAGCTATGTGGATGATGATGCCTTCTTCCTCGCCGAGGACGGTGCGCACCACCCCGACCAAGAGCTGCAAGCCACGGTCGAAGCGCTGTATGCCCCGGCCAGCCTCGGCGACAAGCACGCGCAGTGCGTGTTCCCCGCGCGTACCCGCTGGCTGCGCGAGCAGCTCGACCTGCAAGGCTTGCCGCAGCCGGACTGCCAGGAGTTCAAGACCTGGTACCAGTCCATCGACCCGCACAGCGCCGCGTTGATCTTCCCGGCGGCCTACCTGAACAGCCCCTCGTCAATGTTCGGCCACACCCTGCTGCGCATCGACCAGTCCAGCACCCGCAACGACGACACCACGCTGCTGAGCTACGCGATCAACTTCGGCGCCTACATCGAAGGCAGCGACAACAGCATCCTGTACGCCTGGAAGGGCCTGATGGGCGGCTACCCAGGGCTGTTCGCGCTGATGCCCTACCAGGAAAAACTGTCCGAATACCGCAGCCTGGAAAACCGCGACCTGTGGGAATACCAGCTGGACCTCACCCCCGAAGAAACCGGGCGCATGGTCGAGCATGTGTGGGAGTTGAAGCAGATCCAGTTCGACTACTTCTTCTTCGACGAAAACTGCTCCTATCGGCTGCTGGAGCTGCTGCAAGTGGCTCGGCCAAGCCTGGACCTGACCTCGCAGTTCCCGCTGACCGCCATCCCGACCGATACGGTCAAGGCCGTGAAACAGTCCGGCCTGGTCGCCAGCGAGGTCTACCGCCCTTCCCGCGAACGTGAGTTGCTGGCCCGGGCGGAGCCACTGGACCACGACGAAAAGCGTCAGGTGCTGGCCGTGAGTGCCAACACTGCAAAGTTGCAGAGCCCTGAGTTCAAGGCCCTGCCCCGCGAACGCCAGGCGTTGGTACAAGACGCCGCCTATCGCCTTGAGCGTTACCGGGCCAATGGCCAGGAACGCGACCCTGGGCAGGCGAAACGCAGCTTTGAGCTGCTGCGGGCGATCAACAGCAACCCGCCGCCGCCCTTGCAGATCGAGCGCCCCGGCCTGCCCGAGGATGGCCATGACTCACGCACCTGGCAACTGGGCGTGGGCACCCGTGAAGACCGCGCCTACGCCGAGTACGGCCTGCGCATGGCCTACCACGACCTGAACGACAATGCCTACGGCTTCCCGCTGGGGGCACAAATCGAGATCCTGCAGCTGAAGGTGCGCCAGTACGAGGGTAATGACTGGCAGGTGCAGCGCCTGGACCTGGCTACCATTCGCTCGCTGACACCTCGTAACGAGCTGCTCAAACCCTGGTCGTGGCAGGTGGCCGGCGGCCTGGAGCGAGTGCCGGGCAAGCATGATGACGAGGTGCTGGTAAGCCACGTGAACGGCGGCGCCGGTGGCACCTGGCAACTGGCCGACGGGTTGCTGGGTTTTGCTCTGGGTACGGTGCGGGTCGAGCATCACAACGACTTCGCCCAGTTCATTGCCCCGGCGGCGGGGTTCAATGGCGGCCTGCTGTGGCGCAACGGCTTGGGCAACCTGACGCTGGAGGCCAAGGGTGATTACTTCACCAACGGCGAAGTGCGGCGCAGTGTGAGCTTGAACCAGCAGTGGGAGCTCAGCCAGAACCTGGGGCTGCGGTTGAGTGCCTCGCGCGAGTTCAGCCACCTGGCTACCGCACAGAACGAGATAATGCTCGAATTGAAGTGGTACCACTACTGAGTGATCCAATCGACTCTTTGACACCGTTTTGACAGCTCCTCGACAAATGGCCACCTAGACTTTCCACTATCTACGGGAGGGTCTGGTGGTCATGTCGCGGTACTGGTTCGGCGTGTGCATTGCGTTGTTGCTGTCAGGTTGCGAAACCACTCACGAGCAGATGCTCAACCATGGTTACCCCCCTGCCTATGCCGATGGCTTTGAGGATGGCTGCAGCAGCGGCCGGCAGGCGGCCGGGCTGATGGTGGGCGGCTTCAGCAAGAACGTGCCGCGCTACCTGCACGAACGCCAGTACGAAACCGGCTGGGACGACGGCTTCCGCCAGTGTCATGCCATGCAGAACAGTGAAGAACAGCGCGAGTACCACGAACGCTTCTGGGACCAGCGCGACCGCGATTGGGAGCAGGAAAAGGACCGCGGCGCCGCCAAGGCTTATCGCCACAACTGAGTCGCAAACGGACATTCCTTGAAACCGGCGGCCTGCCATGATGGTCTCCTGCACATAGGAGGCCCTGCATGAGCCGAGCATTCGTCAACGAAGACCAGGCTGCCGCCCAGGCCGACCAGCCGGTCGAGCGTCGCGTCAGCGAACAACCCAACTACGTCACCGCAAACGGCCTGCGCCAGCTCCAGGCCCGCGTGGCCGAGCTTAATGCCTTGCGCAGCGAACTGCAGGCGCAGGGCGAACGTGGCGACAAGCAGCGGCTGGCCGATACCGAGCGGGACCTGCGTTACTTCAGTGCGCGAGTGCAGAGTGCCCAGGTGGTGCCGGCAGCCACCTCACACAGCAAGGTGCAGATTGGTAGCCGGGTGCGGTTTGTCGATGCCAAGGACCAGGAGCAGGTGGTGCAACTGGTGGGCGAGGACGAATCGGATGCCGGGCGGGGGTTGATCAACTGGGGTTCGCCGCTGGGGCGGGCGTTGCTGGGCGCGGGGCCTGGGGATGAAGTGGTTTGGCGGCGGCCGGTGGGGGATCAGGTGATTGAAGTGGTCGGGATCGAGGGTGAGCCCTGAGGAGGCCGCCGTGCGGCCCCCAAAAACTTCAGGTCAGACTACGCCTTGGGCCAGCATCGCATCAGCCACTTTCACAAAGCCTGCGATGTTCGCACCTTTGACGTAGTTGATACGGCCATCCGCTTCTTCACCGTAGTGCACGCAAGCATGATGAATCGACTGCATGATGTTGTGCAGCTTGCTGTCCACTTCCCCGGCAGTCCACAGCAGGCGCATGGCGTTCTGCGACATTTCCAGGCCCGACACAGCCACGCCGCCGGCGTTGGAGGCTTTGCCCGGGGCATACAGGATGCCGGCGTCCAGGAAGATATCCACAGCTTCGAGAGTGGTCGGCATGTTGGCGCCTTCGGCCACGCAGATGCAGCCGTTGCGCAGCAGGGTGCGGGCGTCTTCGGCGCCCAGCTCGTTCTGCGTGGCGCACGGCAGGGCGATGTCGCACGGCAGGCTCCACGGGGTCTGGCCCTTGCGGAACTCCAGGCCGTACTGCCCGGCCAGTTCGCTCAGGCGGCCACGCTTGACGTTCTTCAGCTCCATCAAGGCGTCCCACTGGGCATCGGACAGGCCGGCTTCGACGTACAGGGTGCCTTCGGAGTCGGACAGCGAGATCACCTTGCCGCCCAGGTCCATCACTTTACGCGCCGCATACTGGGCCACGTTGCCCGAGCCGGAAACCGCCACGCGGCGGCCGTCGATACGCTTGTCCTGGCGCTTGAGCATTTCTTCGGCGAAGTACACGCAGCCGAAGCCGGTGGCTTCCGGGCGGATCAGGCTGCCGCCGTAGGTCATGCCTTTACCGGTCAGCACCGACGTGAACTGGTTGGCCAGGCGCTTGTACTGGCCAAACATGAAGCCGATTTCGCGGGCACCCACGCCGATGTCGCCGGCCGGTACGTCGCAGTCAGCGCCGATGTGACGGTACAGCTCGCTCATGAACGCCTGGCAGAAGCGCATCACTTCGGCGTCGCTCTTGCCTTTCGGGTCGAAGTCCGAGCCGCCCTTGCCGCCGCCCATGGGCAGCGAGGTCAGGGAGTTCTTGAACACCTGCTCAAAGGCCAGGAACTTCAGCACGCTGAGGTTCACCGACGGGTGGAAGCGCAGGCCGCCCTTGTACGGGCCGATGGCGCTGCTCATCTGGATGCGGTAGCCGCGGTTGACCTGCACCTTGCCCTGGTCATCGACCCAGGAAACGCGGAACAGCACCGCGCGCTCAGGCTCGACCATACGCTCGAGGATGCCCGATTGCAGGTAGTGGGGGTTGGCTTCAAGGAACGGCCACAAAGTGCGTAGCACCTCTTCCACCGCCTGGTGGAATTCCGGTTGGCCGGGGTCACGCTGTTGCAGGCGTGCAAGGAAATGGTCGACAGATTCGATCATGGTAGACATCTCACCAAGAGGATTGGACTTATTGGTTTTTTTTCGAATGTACCAAGAAGCAATCGCACTGGAATAGGGCGAAATGTCGTTTTTTTGAAATTATTTGGTGCGTTTTATATAAGTGTATACAAAGCACGCGCTCGATCAGCTGTTTTCCCGTTTGAGCGAAGCACGAAAATGGGGCCACCAAGGGCCCCATTCTTGTGCATCAAAAAACCGGCTTACTGGGCCAGTTTCTTGTGCCGTACACGGTGCGGCTGGGCAGCAGCATCGCCCAGGCGCTTCTTGCGGTCAGCTTCATACTCGGTGTAGTTGCCTTCGAAGAACACCACGTTCGAGTCGTCTTCGTACGCCAGGATGTGGGTAGCCACACGGTCCAGGAACCAACGGTCGTGGGAAATCACGATCGCAGCGCCCGGGAAGTCCAGCAGGGCTTCTTCCAGCGAACGCAGGGTTTCGACGTCGAGGTCGTTGGACGGTTCGTCGAGCAGCAGGACGTTACCGCCCTCCTTCAGGGTCAGGGCCAGGTGCAGGCGGCCACGCTCACCACCGGACAGGTCCTTGACGAACTTCTGCTGGTCGCCACCTTTGAAGTTGAAGCGGCCAACGTAAGTACGCGACGGGATCTCGTAGTTGCCGATGCGGATCTGGTCGGAACCGTCAGAAATCTGCTGGAACACGGTCTTGGCGCCGTCCAGGTCTTCGCGGCTCTGGTCCACGCAGGCCAGTTGCACGGTTTCACCGATCTCGATGCTGCCCGAGTCCGGCTGTTCCTTGCCCATCAGCATGCGGAACAGGGTCGACTTACCGGCACCGTTACCACCGATCACGCCGACGATGGCGCCTTTAGGCATGGCGAACGACAGGTTGTCGATCAGCACGCGGTCGCCGTAGCCTTTGGAGACGTTCTTGAACTCGATGACCTTGTCGCCCAGGCGCGGACCAGCCGGGATGTAGATCTCGTTGGTCTCGCTGCGTTTCTGGAATTCCTGCGACTGCATTTCTTCGAAGCGCTGCAGACGGGCCTTGGATTTGGACTGGCGAGCCTTGGCGCCTTTGCGCACCCACTCCAGTTCCTCTTTCATGGCCTTCTCGTGGGCGCTCTGCTGCTTGGATTCCTGCGCCAGACGGTCCGACTTGGCTTCCAGCCAGCCCGAGTAGTTGCCTTCGTACGGGATGCCGGCGCCGCGGTCCAGTTCCAGGATCCAGCCAGCGACGTTGTCGAGGAAGTAACGGTCGTGGGTAATGGCTACCACAGTGCCTGGGAAGTCGTGCAGGAAGCGCTCAAGCCACGCCACCGAATCGGCATCCAGGTGGTTGGTCGGTTCGTCGAGCAGCAGCATGTCGGGGGCCGACAGCAGCAGGCGGCACAGGGCCACACGGCGCTTTTCACCACCGGACAGGTGTTCGATTTTTGCGTCCCAGGCCGGCAGGCGCAGGGCGTCGGCGGCCACGTCCAGCTGACGCTCCAGGTTGTGGCCGTCGGCGGCCTGCAGGATGGCTTCCAGCTTGGCCTGCTCGGCGGCCAGCTTGTCGAAGTCGGCATCCGGGTCGGCGTAGGCGGCGTAGACCTCGTCCAGGCGGGCCTGGGCGTCCTTGATCACGCTGACCGCTTCCTCGACCACTTCACGCACGGTCTTGGTCGGGTCCAGTTGTGGCTCCTGCGGCAGGTAGCCAACGTTGATGTCGGGCATCGGACGGGCTTCGCCGTCGAATTCCTTGTCGACGCCCGCCATGATCCGCAGCAGGGTCGATTTACCGGCGCCGTTCAGGCCGAGCACGCCAATCTTGGCGCCCGGGAAGAACGACAGGGAAATGTTCTTGAGAATTTCCCGCTTCGGCGGCACGACCTTGCTCAGCCGATGCATGGTGTAGACGTATTGAGCCAAAACCAAGCCCTCTAATTCAGATAGGTAAAGACATCGACGATCGCCCAGGCAGCATGGCCAGGGGGATGCGTGTTCGGGTGTCATTGAACAAAGTCGACCATTCTACGCCAACGCGCGGCGTTGCATAGGAGGGGTCGAGGGTGGGGGGATCCCAGAGAAGATGCTATTGCCTGTACCGGCCTCTTCGCGGGCACGCCCGCTCCCACAGGTTCACCACAGGGCCTGAGCAATCCGTGATCCCTGTGGGAGCGGGCGTGCCCGCGAAACGGCCGGCACAGCAGCCGAGATGGCTCAGACGTGGCGCTGTTTGGCCTTGCCCCGCGGCAAACGGCAACGGTCGCCCTGCCCGGCCAGGCGCGCGGCCCAGGCGGACTTCACGCTGAAGCCGCCGCTGCGGGCAGGTTGCTGCTCGGCCACATTGGCAGGTTTGGCCGGTTTGGCAGCCGCAGGCGCAGTGCTGACCACCTTGGCAGCAGGCTTGACCGCCGCCTCTGCCGGCGCTGGCGCTGCTGCCGCCTTGGCGGTCTTGCGCAGTTCAGCCAGCGAGGGCGCTTTGCTCTTGGCGCTGGCGCCAGCGTCAGGTTTGACCAGCGAGCGCTGGCAAGACTTGCAGGATACGTCCTCGGTCACGGCAGTGCTGACAAGGGTCTGACTGCTGCGCCCACAGGCGGAATCGAGGCCATTGGAGGAAAAGTGAGTAACCAAAACCGAACATCTCCGATGCGTTGTCATGTATAGCGGGCGCTATTCTCGCACAGGTTGCAGGGGCTTGCCGAACCACCGGGCCGGCACCATCGGTCAACACGGCTGGCACTTTGCCATAATCCTAGGCATGCTAGCCGGTTTCGGGTGTCCGGCCTTATAGTGCGCCACCGTTGTGCGCCACCAGACACCGGCATACACCGTGCATGATGCTTCCCTGCCATCGCCAGCCCAATCGCAGGATCAACGCTTGACCAACCTTACTCATCCGTCGACATTGCGTACCGCGTCACAGGCGCCCGCCGCTACCCTGCGCGGGTCGGTCAAGGGTGCGCTGGCGATGCTTGCCCTGATACTGCTAGGCCTGCTGCTGTGGCAGCTTTTTGCCCAGTTCAACCACACCCAGGCCGACCTGCGCAAACAAAGCCTGGACGCCACCGCGGAACTGGCCGACCACCTGAGCCTGAACATGGCGTTCAAGGCGCAGCAGGCGGTAAATGTGATGCAGCCTTACGTCAATCCGCCGACGCCCGACGCCCTGCCGGGCCTTGTGCATACCTTGCGCGAGCGCCTGCCTGCCCTGCAGAGCGTGGCCTGGCTGGACAGCGCAGGGCAACTGCGCGGCGACAGCCTGGCCGGCAGCCCTGACCGGAAGTTGCTTGACGAGTTGCTCACACTGAACCAGGGCCGCCCGTACTTCTTCACCAATTCCGCCGACAACCGCACCCTCTATCTGCTACTGCGTCAGTCCCCCGAGCAGGACCGTGGCTTCTGGCTGCTGCGCCTTTCGCCGGACTACTATCGCACCCTCACCGTCCACCTCGATGGCGCCGGCCACCCCCTGTGGCTGCTGGAAAACAGCCGCAGCGGCGAGGTACTGCAACGCCACGCGCCGGCCGACACCGGCAGCGAGCCGCTACAGAGCGTGATGCTGGCCTTTATCGACAACAGCACCTGGCAGCTGCGCGGCCTGTTCGACGCCCAGCTGACCCAGCAGAAACTGCTGCCTGCACTGATCGGCAAATGCCTGCTGGTGCTGTTCTGCGCCCTGCTGCCAGTGCTGGCCCTGATCAACATGCGCCGCCGCCAGCGCGCGCTGCAGGAGGACCGCCGGCGCTACCAGGAAATTTTCGAAGGCACCGGCGTGGCCTTGTGTGTGCTCGACCTGTCCAGCTTGCCCAGCCAGCTCGACCGCTACCACCTGCGCAACCGCGCCGCGCTCAAGCACAGCCTGGCCCTGGACCCGAACCTGCGCCGCTCGCTGCTGCTGGAGCTGAAAATCACCGAGGTCAACCAGGTTGCGCGCCAGTTGCTGAACATCAACTGCCACGAAGGTGCCTGGCAGCGGCTGATCGACGGCACGGGCGATGGCCGCGACAGCATCGGCATGCAACTGATCGACGCGCTGATCGAACAACGGCCACTGCTGGAGCTGGAAGTACGCCTGCCGGCGCCGCTGGGCGGCGAGCTGCACCTGTGGCTGATGGCACGCCTGCCGCAGCAGCGCCGCGACTACCAGGCGGTCATTCTCAGCATCAGCGACATCACCAGCCGCAAGCAGGTAGAGCTGTCGCTGCTGGAGCGCGAAAGCTTCTGGTCGGACGTGGTGCGCACCGTCCCCGACCAACTGTACGTGCAGGACGTGCTCAGCCAGCGGATGATCTTCAGCAATCGCCACCTGGGCCAGACCCTGGGTTACGACCGCACCGAGCTTGCACAAATGGGCGACCGCTTCTGGGAATTGCTGCTGCACCCCGAAGACGCCGCGCACTATCAGGCCCTGCGCCAGCAACAGCGCGATAGCGGCCATGACCACCCGCTGCACTGCCAGTTACGCTTTCGCCACCGTGATGGCGGCTGGCGCTGCTATGACATCCGCGAGCAGGTGCTGACCCGAGACGCCGAAGGCTTGGTAACGCGCATCATCGGCGTGGGCAAGGACGTGACGGTGCAGATAGAGGCCAGCCAGTCGCTGCGCGACAGCGAACAGCGCTACCGCATGCTCGCCGAAAGCATCAGCGACGTGATCTTCTCCACCGACAGCCTGCTCAAGCTCAACTATGTCAGCCCTTCGGTGCAGAGCGTGCTGGGCTACCAGGCCGACTGGATTTTTGCCAACGGCTGGCAGTCGATCATCGCCAACCCGGCCCAACTCACCGGCATCTACAGCCTGATGGAGCGCGTGAGCAAGGCCATGAGCGACCCGGTTCAGCTGGCCCAACTGCGCAGCCAGCTGCCGACCCAGCTGTTCGTGTTCGACTGCCTGCGCGGCGATGGCCGCAAGATCCCAATCGAGCTGCGCCTGGTGCTGGTGTGGGACGACGACCAGCGCTTCGAGGGTGTGCTTGGGGTAGGCCGTGACATCAGCCAGCAACGCCGCGCCGAAAAAGACCTGCGCATGGCCGCGACGGTGTTCGAGCATTCCACTTCGGCCATTCTCATCACCGACCCGGCCGGTTATATCGTGCAGGCCAACGAGGCGTTCAGCCGCGTCAGCGGTTACGCCGTCAGTGAAGTGCTCGACCAATTGCCGGGCATGCTCACCGTCGACGAACAGCAGGAAGGCCACCTGCGCTATGTGGTAAAGCAACTGCACCAGCGCGGCAGTTGGGAGGGCGAGGTGTGGCTCAAGCGCCGTGACGGCGACCACTACCCGGCATGGGTCGGCATTACTGCGGTACTGGACGACGAAGGCGACCTGGCCAGCTACGTGTGCTTCTTCACCGACATCAGCGAACGCAAGGCCAGCGAACAGCGCATCCACCGCCTGGCCTACTACGACGCCCTCACCCACCTGCCCAACCGCACGCTGTTCCAGGACCGCCTGTACAACGCGCTGCAGCAGGCCGAGCGGCAGAAGGCGTGGGTGGTGCTGATGTTCCTCGACCTCGACCGTTTCAAGCCGATCAACGACTCCCTCGGCCATGCCGCCGGCGACCGCATGCTCAAGGACATGGCCCTGCGCCTGCTAGCCTGCGTGGATGACGACGACACTGTGGCGCGCATGGGCGGCGACGAGTTCACCCTGTTGCTGCAACCGCGCGCCAGCCGCGAACTGGCGCTGAACCGCGCCATCCACGTGGCCGAGAACATCCTCGGCAGCCTGGTGCGGCCGTTTGTACTGGAAAACCGCGAGTTCTTCGTGACGGCCAGTATCGGCATCGCCCTCAGCCCGCAGGATGGCAGTGAGCTGAGCCAGCTGATGAAAAACGCCGACACCGCCATGTACCACGCCAAGGAACGCGGCAAGAACAACTTCCAGTTCTACCAGGCCGAGATGAACGCCAGCGCCCTGGAGCGCCTGGAGCTGGAAAGCGACCTGCGCCACGCCATGGAGCAGAACGAGTTCATTCTTTACTACCAGCCGCAATTCAGCGGCGACGGCAAGCGCCTGACCGGCGCCGAAGCACTGCTGCGCTGGCGCCACCCCACCCGGGGCCTGGTGCCGCCGGGCGACTTTATCCCGGTGATCGAGGAACTGGGCCTGGTGGTGGACGTGGGTGACTGGGTGCTGCGCGAGGCCAGCCGCCAGCTCAAGGCCTGGCACAAGGCGAAGGTGCGGGTGCCGAAGGTGTCGGTGAACATTTCGGCACGACAGTTCTCCGACGGCCAGCTGGGCACGCGGATTGCCAACATTCTTGAAGAAAGCGGCCTGCCGCCGGCCTGCCTTGAGCTGGAGCTGACCGAAAGTATCCTGATGCGCGAGGTGAACGAGGCGCTGCAGATTCTGGCCAGCCTGAAAAACCTGGGCCTGAGCATTGCGGTTGACGACTTCGGCACCGGCTACTCATCGCTCAACTACCTCAAGCAGTTCCCCATCGACGTGCTGAAGATCGACCGCACCTTTGTCGACGGCCTGCCCGAGGGCGAGCAGGACGCGCAGATAGCCCGGGCGATCATCGCCATGGCCCACAGCCTCAACCTGGCGGTAATCGCCGAGGGCGTTGAAACCCACGAGCAGCTGGAGTTCCTGCGCGAGCATGGCTGCGACGAAGTGCAGGGCTACCTGTTCGGGCGGCCGATGCCGGCACACCAGTTCGAGGCGCAGTTCTCCAACGAGACACTGTTCATGTTCCATTGATGCGGTACCTGCACTGGCCTCATCGCCGGGCATATGCGCCCCAAAAAATGGACCTGAGAGTCAGCTCCGGCACCCACCCAGCCCAGATACGGCGCGGGATGCAACATGAGCCCCATTGGTCCGCGACTTGATGCCACTTCATATGCCAGCCGCGAATCAATCGGTTAGAATGCCCCCCCAAACTACCCCGATCCTTGAGGACCGCCATGTTCAGCCGTGATTTGACCATTGCCAAGTACGACGCCGAGCTCTTCGAAGCCATGCAGCAAGAAGCCCTGCGCCAGGAAGAGCATATCGAGCTGATCGCTTCGGAAAACTACACCAGCCCGGCAGTCATGGAAGCTCAGGGCTCGGTCCTGACCAACAAGTACGCCGAAGGCTACCCAGGCAAGCGTTACTACGGTGGTTGCGAGTACGTCGACATCGTCGAGCAACTGGCCATCGACCGTGCCAAGGAACTGTTCGGCGCCGATTACGCCAACGTCCAGCCGCACGCTGGCTCCCAGGCCAACGCCGCTGTCTACCTGGCCCTGCTGTCGGCCGGTGACACCATCCTGGGCATGAGCCTGGCCCACGGTGGCCACCTGACCCACGGTGCTTCGGTAAGCTCGTCGGGCAAGCTGTACAACGCCATCCAGTACGGCATCGACGGCAACGGCCTGATCGACTACGACGAAGTCGAGCGCCTGGCTGTCGAGCACAAGCCGAAGATGATCGTTGCCGGCTTCTCGGCCTACTCGCAGGTTCTGGACTTCGCCCGCTTCCGCGCCATTGCCGACAAGGTCGGTGCCTACCTGTTCGTCGACATGGCCCACGTTGCCGGCCTGGTTGCCGCTGGCGTGTACCCGAACCCTGTTCCGTTCGCCGACGTGGTCACCACCACCACCCACAAGACCCTGCGCGGTCCACGTGGCGGCCTGATCCTGGCCCGTGCCAACGCCGACATCGAGAAGAAGCTGAACTCCGCTGTCTTCCCAGGCGCCCAGGGCGGCCCGCTGGAGCACGTCATCGCCGCCAAGGCCATCTGCTTCAAGGAAGCCCTGCAGCCTGAGTTCAAGGCTTACCAGCAGCAGGTCGTGAAAAACGCCCAGGCCATGGCCAGCGTATTCATCGAGCGTGGCTTCGACGTGGTGTCCGGTGGCACCCAGAACCACCTGTTCCTGCTGTCGCTGATCAAGCAGGAAATCTCCGGTAAGGACGCTGACGCCGCTTTGGGCAAAGCCTTCATCACCGTCAACAAGAACTCGGTACCGAACGACCCACGTTCGCCGTTCGTCACCTCGGGCCTGCGTTTCGGCACCCCAGCCGTTACCACCCGTGGTTTCAAGGAAGCCGAGTGCAAGGAACTGGCCGGCTGGATCTGCGACATTCTGGCTGACCTGAACAACGAAGCGGTGATCGACGCCGTTCGTGAGAAGGTCAAGGCCATCTGCAAGAAGCTGCCGGTTTACGGCAACTGATTGGCGCCAGCCTGAAGTAAAAAAGCCCGGCCCAGTGCCGGGCTTTTTTGTTTGATTTCGGTTGCTTCACACGCACCGCCGCCCCCACAAAGACCGCGTTCCCAGTTCATCACCCCACACAGGCCGCACCTTGACCAGAGAACAACTCGAGACCCACCAGATCCCGATCTACTTCGCTGCCGTGCTCGCAGCCGTTGCCTTCGGCTTGATGGCCAGTGACAGCGCGCGCCACCTGGAAGCCCTGGTCACCCCCGCCATTGCCGTGCTGATGTACGCGATGTTTCTGCAAATACCCTTCCTCGACCTGCGCCAGGGCCTGGGCAATCGGCGTTTCATCGCTGCCCTGCTACTGGCCAATTTCATCCTCGTCCCGCTGCTGGTCTGGGCAATTACCCGTGGGCTGGTCGAGCACACGGCGATCCTTGTTGGCGCGCTGCTGGTACTGCTTACACCCTGCATCGACTACGTGGTGGTGTTCACCCACATCGGCAAAGGCGACTCGCGCCTGACCTTGGCCGCCACACCCGTGCTATTGCTGGTGCAATTGGCACTGCTGCCGATCTACCTCGCCCTGATGCTGGGAGACAGCAACAACGTGGCCATTTCCATCACCCCGTTCGTGGAAGCCTTCGTGCTGCTGATCGTGCTGCCCATGCTGCTTGCCGTGCTCACCAGCCTCGGTGCCCGCCGCTCGCGCACAGTCGCGGCCTGGAATGACGCCTGGGCGTGGTTGCCCGTGCCAGCCATGGCCTTGGTGCTGGTGGTCGTGATCGCTTCGCAGATTGCCGTGGTGCTGCGTGATTTCGACCGCTTGCTGCCGGTGATTCCGGTGTACATCGGCTTCATGCTGCTGGCGCCAGCGCTCGGCTTCATCGCGGCGCGGCTGCTGCGCCTGCCGGCCACCGAAGCACGTTCGGTAACCTTCAGCGCCGCCACGCGTAATTCGCTGGTGGTGTTGCCGCTGGCGTTAGCTTTGCCGGAGGACATTCGCGGGCTGGCCGCAGCGGCAGTGATTACCCAGACGCTGGTGGAACTGTTGAGTGAGCTGGTTTATGTGCGCGTAGTCCCCGCATTAGTGCGAGGCTGATGAATAAAGGCAGATTGAGGGAAGCTGAACCTTTTGCTTGTACGCGCGCGCCCCTACCCTGATAGAATGCGATGAATTCTCATTAACATTCATTCTATCCCGTGCAATCCACTTCATCGGTAAACCACCACCAGCATCAGGCCATCGATCAGCTCTACAGCCACCATCACAGTTGGCTGCAGAGCTGGTTGCGCAAGCGCTTGGGCAGTGCCGCCGATGCCGCAGACCTGGCCCAGGACACGTTCGTGCGGCTTCTCTGCAGTGCGGCTGGCGAACCACTGAACTGCTCGGCTCCGCGCGCCTATCTGGCCACCATTGCCAATCGCCTGACCATCAACTTCTACCGCCGCCGGTCACTGGAGCAAGCCTATCTGGCCGCGCTGGCGGAAACACCGGAAGCACTGGCACCGTCGTTGGAACATCAGGCGCTGGTGCTCGAAGCCCTCGACGAAGTTGACCAGGTACTTGCGCTGCTGCCAGCCCAAAGCCGGCAGGCGTTTCTGATGGCGCAACTGGAAGGTTATACACAAGAAGAGATCGCCAGCCGGCTCAAGCTCAGCGTACGCACGGTACAACGCCACCTTGCGCGGGCGTTTGAGGAATGCATAGTGCTCGCCAGCCTGTGCGTGCAACATGAGTAATACGCCCATCGACCGGCGCATTGCCCGTGAAGCGGCCAATTGGTTCGTGCGCTTGCAGAACAGCAGCGCCGGCGCCGCAGAGCATGCGGCCGGTGCCGAGTGGCGAGCGCGGCACACTGACCACGAACGCGCCTGGCAACTGGCCGTGCGCTTCAGCAGCCGGGCACAGCAGCTTACCGGTGAACCCGCACGGGCGGCCCTGGAGCGCCCGCGCAGCCAGGAACGCCGGAATGCGCTCAAGACCCTTGCGCTGCTGATCGCCGCCGCTCCGCTTGGCCTCGCAGCCTACCGAGGGCTGCCGTGGCGCGAATGGCGTGCGGACGCGCGTACCGCCGCCGGGGAGCTACGCACCGTGCACCTGCCGGATGGCGGGCAGATTCGTCTGAATACCGGCAGCGCCGTCGATATCGCCTACGACGACAGTGCTCGCCGCGTGCACCTTATCACCGGTGAGATGCTGGTCGAGGTGCTGAGCGAGCCTGCAAGGCGCCCATTCATCGTCGATACCGCCGAAGCGCAAATCACCACGCTCGGTAGCCGTTTGCTAGTGCGTCATTACCCAGGCAGCACGTTCCTCGCCGCACTGGAGGGCGCTGTCGAAGTGCGCCCGCGGTTGTCACCGGGTGATGATGGCCTGGTGCGCCTGGCTGCCGGCCAGCAAACCCATGTCAGCATCCAGGCTGCACAGCCCCCCATGCCGCTGGCCCAGCATCATCTCGACTGGCTCAGCCATGTGCTGCGGGTAGAAAAGACGCGCCTGGATGACTTCATCAGCGAGCTGGGGCGCTATCGCCCCGGCCTGTTGCGGTGCGATCCGGCCGTGGCCGGGCTGCTGATTTCCGGCACCTTCCAGTTGCGCGACACCGATCAGATTCTGCGCGCCCTAAGCCAGACATTGCCGGTGGATGTCCACTACCGGACGCCTTACTGGGTCACCCTCACTGCGCGTGCCAACGCGTAGAAAGAATCGTTGTCGTGTTTTCCTCAAGCTGCGTGTCCCTTCCGTAAGCACATCACTTTCACAGGGCGGGGACGAACACATGGCGACGACACAGGGCATGCAACCATTGGCGCGGGCAGTGCATGCTGCTGCACTGGGCCTGATCATCACCGGTGGCAGCCTGGCGGCAGTTGGGTCGCAAGCCGCCGGGCAGACCGCGCAGCAGAGCCGTACCTTTCAGGTACCAGCCGGTAACCTGAGCAGCGTCCTCGCCGAGTTCGCCAGCCAGGCGGATATCACCCTTCCCATCGAACCGGGGCTGGTGGAAGGTTTGCGCAGCCCTGGCCTGAACGCCGCCACCAGCGTGCAAGACGGCCTGCACCAACTGCTGCAAGGCACAGGCCTGCAAGCTTCACCACAAGGCAATGGTCTGTACCTGCTGACCCCGCAGGCAATGGGCACAGGCATGGAGCTGGGCGCTACCAGCATTACCGGGCAGGGCCTGTCGGCAACTACCGAGAACAGCGGTTCCTACACCACCGGCACGATGCAGACTGCCACCAAGCTACCCTTGAGTCTGCGCGAAACGCCGCAGTCGGTCAGCGTGGTTACGCGCAAGCGCATGGACGACAAGGCCATGACGACTATCAGCGATGTGGTCAAAAGTGCGCCGGGGATTTTTCTCAGTAACTCCGGTGGCGCTGGGCGGCCATCTTTCAGCGCCCGCGGTTTTGACGTCGACAACATCATGTACGACGGGTTTCCCACCAGCTTCCTGACCTACCTGCCCAGTGGGGAAGCAAACCTGGCCATGTATGACCGGGTGGAGATCGTACGCGGGGCCACCGGGCTGGCCCAAGGCGCCGGCAACCCCGGTGGTGCAATCAACCTGATTCGCAAGCGCCCCACCCATGAATTTCAGGGCACGCTCACCGGCAGTGCTGGTAGTTGGGACGATTACACCGGCACGCTGGATGTCGGCGGCCCGCTCAATGAAAACGGCACCCTGCGTGCCCGCACCGTGGTCTCCCGGCAGGACGCCAAAAGCTTCCGTGATTCGGTAGAGAGTGATCACGACCTGTTCTACGGCGTAGTCGACGCCGACCTTAGCGAAAGCACCACCCTCACGCTGGGGGCCTACCGCCAGAAGAACCACACCAACTATATCTGGGGCGGGTTGCCCATGGCCCGGGGCGGCGGCCACCTCGGGCTACCGCGCGACACCTTCCTGGGCCATGACTGGGAATATTCGGACAATCGCACCACCGGCTATTTCGCCACCCTGGAGCATGCCTTCGCCAATGACTGGTCGCTTCGCCTCGCGGCCATGCAGACGAAAACCGACACCGACGTATTGGCCTCTTCGGTATGGGAATATGATCGCCACTATCTATGGACAGAAGCCATGGAGCAAAAGGAAAAAGGCTACGACCTGGCACTCAGCGGCCCCTTCCAGTTGCTCGGCCAGACACATGACCTGACCCTGGGCGTCAGCAAGCGCCAGCTGGATTATCGTTCTGGCAAGGCTTGGAGCGATTTCATCGACACCGGCAGCAACCCCTTCGAATGGAACCCCCGTGGTCATGCCAAACCGGATTACGTTACCGGCCCTGACGGCCTGCCCGAGACCACCACACAGGACAGCGTTTATGCCAGCAGCCGCCTGCGCCTGACTGAACCACTGTCGCTGATTCTCGGCGGCCGTCTCGACTGGTATGAATTCGATGACAGCGAAAACAGTGAAGGCAACTACAAGATCACGCGTAACCTGACCCGCTATGCCGGCCTGATCTACGACCTGGACGCCCATCACTCGGTCTATGTCAGCTACACAGATATTTTCAAGCCGCAGACCAGCAAAGGCATGGACAGAAAAGTGCTCGACCCTGTGGTGGGTGAAAACTACGAGGCGGGCATCAAGGGGGAGTACTTTGGTGGCGCACTGAACGCCAGCCTGGCTGTTTTTCAAATTGACCAGAAGAACCGCGCCCAGGAGTTACCTGACAACAAGGGTTGCGGTTCGGGCGCCGCCAGTGCCTGCTACGAGGCGGCCGGCCTGGTACGCAGCAAGGGCATCGACCTGGAAATTCAAGGCGCCCTGACCGACAACTGGCAGCTGGCTGCCGGCTACACCTACACCCAGACAAAATACGTCAACGACGCCAACAAGGCCCGCGAAGGCGAAGACTTCGACCGTGCCAAACCGCGCCAGCTATTCAAACTGTCCACGATCTACAACCTGCCCGGCGAGCTGCAGCGCTGGCGCATTGGCGGTGATATCTACCAACAGAGCCGCATCCGTACCTCTGGGGGCGCCGGTGCTACTGCATGGCAAAACCAGCAGGGCTCGTACACGGTGGTCGGGCTGGTGGCAGGCTACAAGGCTAGCGAGCAGCTAGACCTGCAGGTCAACGTCAACAACCTGTTCGACCGCACCTACTACAGTAGCGTCGCCAACGGTGGGTGGAGCCCATACGACATCTACGGTGACCCACGTAACGTGAAACTGACTGCCCGGTACAGTTTCTAGTAGCCGGTTAATCGCCGCGCGCGTGCTGGATGTAGCAGATGCGGCGATGTCAGCGTTGCGGGAGTCAAGTCGGCCGGTTAGAACCGTGCCCGCAACGCCACGTTGAAGTTGCGTGGTTCGCCATAGAAGTTCCAGTAATTGGGGTTGCCCAAGGTCTGGTAGTACTTCTTGTCGAACACGTTATCCAGGTTGTACTGCACCTCAAGGTTCTTGTTGATCTCGTAGATCGCATGCAGGTTGGTCAGGTGGTAAGCGTCCTGCTGGAGCTTGTAGTCTGCCCCAACCTCGGTCTGGGTCATCTTGCTCTGCGCATAGAAGCTGCCACCTACCCGCAGCTGGTCAAGCGCACCGGGCAGACGATAGTCGGTCGCAACTTTGAACAGGTGGCGTGGCGAGGCGCCGTTGAAGTCGTCGCCTTTCTGCTGGCCGCCGATGTACTTGGACTGGGTATAGGTATACCCCGCCGATACATTCCAGTTCGGCAGTACCTCACCGGTCAGTTCCAGCTCGATGCCTTTGTTGCGCACCTTGTCGGACGCGCGGTAGCAAGCCCAGGTCTGCGCACAGGTTACCCGCTCGGCACGGCCGGTCTGGTCAGCCTGGAACAGCGCGATGGCCGTTTGCAGGCGCTTGTCCAGGAACTCACCCTTCAAGCCGATCTCGTAGTTGCTGCCGGTCATTGGCAGGAGCGTGGTGCCATTCACATCCTGCGCGCTCTGCGGCTTGAAGATTTCGGTGTAGCTGGTGTAGGCCGACCAGTTTTCGTTCAGGTCCTGCACCAGGCCCGCATAAGGGGTGACTTCGCCACTCTTGGAGAAGTGCTTGCGGTCGGAGGCTTCACGCACGCCATTGGTATCGTCCAGCGAATCGTGGCTGTACCAGCTCAGGCGGCTGCCGAGGATGAATGTGGTGCTGTTGGTGAGGCTGAACCGGCTGGCCACATACACGCCCTTCTGCTCCTGGGTGCGGTTGTATTGCCACTGGTTGACGTTGAGGGCAGTCGGGCTGGGTGGATCGAAGGCTGCCAGGTTGTTCATGTCGACGATGTAGCGATAGGTTGCGTCGCGCCCGCCGTGATAGTCGAAGTCGTCCTTGTTCCAGTTGCCGCCAACGATCAGCTCATGCTGGCGGCCCAGCAGCTGGAACGGGCCGGTGAAATAACCGTCGATGCTGGTCTGGGTATCATCGAAGTGAAAGTGGCGGGGGTTGAGGGTGAACAGGTCGGTACCACCACCCGGGTAGGTGTAGTTACCCAGGAAGTCCGACTTGGCCCACATCTGGTTCACGGCCACCACGCCCTTCCAGCCGTTGGCAAAGGTGTGCTGGATGTCGGCGAACACGGTGGTATTGCGCTTGTCCAGGTGGTTCCACTCGCCGGTCAGCGAGGTAGAGCGCGAAACTGGGTAGAACGCGCCGCTCTGCTTGCTGGGCAGGCCCGACCAGTCATAACCTGAGTTGCGGTCCTTCTGGTAGGTAAAACCGAAGGTGGCCAGGGTCGACTCATCCAGGTCGGCCTCGATAATCCCGTAGAACAGCTGGTTTTCTTTCTGGGCAGTGTCCAGGTAGCTGTTGGCATTGTTGTATGTAATGACCGAGCGGCCGCGCAGGGTGCCTGCTTCGTTCAGCGGCGCAGACAGGTCGACCATGGTCTTGTAGTCGTCCCAGGAGCCGACCGATGTTTCGATCAACGCCTGGTGCTCGGCCGTGGGCCGCTTGCGGACCAGGTTGATGGAGGCCGACGGATTACCCGCGCCTTCCATCAGGCCGGTGGCGCCCCGCACCACTTCCACGCGGTCGTAGATGTCGGTGTTGGGCTTGGAAATGGTATCCATCGAGTACGGGTTGCCAATGTTGGTCGGCACGCCATCAATCTGCAGGTTGTCGACCGTCTGCCCGCGAGCCTGGTACAGCGAGCGCTCGCTGCCGTTCTTGATGATGGTGACGCCGGTGGCGTTACGCATTACGTCGTCAAGGTTCTTCATATTCTGGTCGTTCATGCGCTGACGGGTGACCACCGTGACCGACTGGGGCGTTTCACGCAGGCTCATCGGCAGCTTGGTGGCAGTGGACGAACGGCCCGTCGCATAAGCCCCTGTACCCTCCGTCACAGCACCCAGGCCCTGGCCCGAGATGGTGGTGGCGCCCAAGGTCATCGCGCCTGCCGCATCTTCGGCCTGGCTCACCAGCTGGAACTCCCGCTCACCCGTGCGCACGGCCGCCACACCGGTGCCGGCCAGCATCTGCGCCAGCGCCACCTCTACGCTCAAGGCGTGCACCGCCTGGCTCTGCTTGTTGGCCGTCAGCGCCGCATCACCGCCGATCAACAGCCCGGCCTGGCTGGCCAACAGGTTCAGTTGGCGCGCCAATGGCCCGGCTGGAATGTCGAATACCACGCTTTGGGCTGCAGCACTGCTGTCGGCCTCGGCGACGGCAACGTGGCCGCCAAGGGCTAGCAAAATGGCCAGGGCCAACGGATGACGGTGCGCGGAAGCAGAGTCGCGAAGCAGCATGGAAGAATCCTTTCGCAAAGAGGATGAAGTAGCGTCATCCCACCAAGCGAATGAGCGTCGCAAAACCGGAAAAAGAATTTTGAAAAAACTTCAGACCGCCTCGATGGAGACCCACCAAGGCAAGGTACGCACAACCCGGATGGGCAACGCACGCTCGAGCATGGCCAACGCACGGTCGGTGTCGAGCAACGGGAAGGTGCCGACCGCACGCAGGCTTCCAATCGCCGGGTCGATGCCCAAGTGGCCAAGGCGGTAATCGCGCAGAATGTCGATTATCTGAGCCAGCGGCATGTCCTCCGCCACCAACACACCGCGGCTCCAATCCTCGCGCAAGCGTTGTGCAGTTGATGGGGCGCCGACTTGCTGCGCGTCGAACACCATCATTTGCCCGGCTTGCAGCGTGGTTTGCCTGCCGCTGCCGGAGCAAGTTGCCTGCACGGCGCCGGCAAATACGCTCAAGGTGGTCTGCAACCCCTGGTCCCGGACACTGAAGCGCGTGCCAAGCGGTTGCACCCGCCCTGCCCTCGTCACCACGGAAAGTGGACGTGGGTCCTTGCCGGACTCGATCAGGATTTCTCCGCGATACAGGCGCAATTGCCTTGATCCCTCATCGAACTGCACATCCAGCGCCGTCCCGCCGTTCAGCCACAGCTGGCTGCCATCGGCCAGGGTGACCGGCCGCACCTCACCCAGGCCAGTGCGGTAAGTGGCGAACCAGGCACGTGGCGAATCGACCCAACCACGCTGCCATCCGCCCCAACCCAACACACCTGCCACACCCGCCACACAGAGGCTACCGAGCACGGCCCTGCGCGAATGCCGGTCACGGCGCACGCTGTCGAACACTTGCCGAGCCTGCTCTGCCTGGCCGCCAAGGCCACCAAAGCGCTGATTGATGTTCTCTACGTACGACCAGGCCAGGCGATGCCGCGCATCCTCGTTCAGCCACGCATGCCACTGCGCCTGGATCGCAGCGTCATTCTGCGCCGCGTGCAGCCGTGCGAACCAACCGGCAGCCGCTTGCAGTACGCCATGGTCGAGTGGCGCCCTGCTCATGCCAGCGAGCCATCCAGTTCGGCTTCCAGCAGCAGGCATTGGTACATAGCCTGAGCCAGGTAACTGTTCACACTGCGCTCGCTCACGCCCAACTGCTCGGCGATCTCGCGTTGCTTCATGCCCTGCAACTGCGCCATGGAAAATGCCTCGGCCACGCGCTGGGGCATACGCTCGAACATTGCCTGCAGTTGCTCGAGGGTTTCGAGGATAACGGCCTGATGTTCCAGCGAAGGCGCAAGTTGCTCGGGCTGGGCGGCCAGCACTTCCAGATAAGCCTGCTCCACCCGCCGCCGTCGCCAGAAGTCCACACACGCATTGCGCGACATACGTCCCAGGTACGCACGGGCATGCTCGTGGTCATTGAACACACGGGGTTTGGACAACAGCCGAACGAACACATCCTGGGCCAGTTCCGCCGCATCATGGGCATTGCCGAGCTTGCGCTGGAGCCACTGGCGAATCCAGCCATGGTGGGAACGGTAGAGTTCCTCCAGGTCGAAACCAGGGGCTGGAGCACTGGGAGAGGCATTCATGGGGCCGGCCATTATGCTAATAGGAATTATTCACAATGGTAGCGTGGATGAATGACGCCGGGCAATTGCGATAAGCAACGCTGCCCGGTTTGGTCATGGCAGGGATGATTTTGCGATCAGGCCGAGGCCTGCCCATATCAAGCAACTGGTCTGCGCTTTCAGCCTAGCGGTCACAGTGAATCCGGGCACCCAGGGCACACAGCGAACACCTGCACCTCTACCAGGTAGCCATCCCCCAGGGCTGCGCCCACGCAGGCCCGCACCGGTTTTGCACAGCCTTGCAACCAGGCGTCGTACACTTCGTTGACCAGGTCGAAGTGGCGGTAGTCGGCAAGCCACATCTGAACCCGCGTCAGCTGCGCCTTGCAGACGTTGGCCTGCACCATCAGGCCGTCGATCACGCTCAGCGCCTGACGCAACTGCCCCTGCACATCCTGTTGCAGGTCATCCGCCACGATGCCTGCCGTTTCAAACAGGCCCCTGTAACTGACCGCCAGTGACATCCGCGCGCTTGATCCGTAGCGAGTGATCATCGAGGTACCCTCCCCCTCAACCCATCTGGTTGAAGCAGACGACTTTGGGTTGGGTCATGTCCTCGTAGGCAAACCGCACCCCCTCACGCCCAAGGCTCCCATACTTGGCCCCACCAAATGGCATGGCATCGAAGCGGTAGTCGGAAGAGTCGTTGATCATTACACCGCCGGCCTCGATACGCCGGGCCAGGTTCAACGCCAGCGACAGGTCGCGGGTGAACACACCGGCATGCAAGCTGTACTCCGGGGCATTGGCCAGCGCTATCGCCTGCTCGACAGTCTCGAAGGGCGCCAACATCACCACCGGTGCGAAAACCTCCTCAAGCCACAGCCGGCTGACGGGGTCAACGCTTTCGAGCACTGTTGGCGCATAGACCGCCCCCTGACGCTGGTGGCCGCAGAGCAGGCGGGCACCGCCCTCAAGCGCCTGGTTGACGCGTGCTTCGATCTGCCGTGCAGCCGCTTCGGTGATCATCGGCCCCATATCGGTTTCGCGCCGGCCCGGATCGCCCCAGACCATCGCCTGGGTCAATGCCACGAAGCGTGCACGAAACGCCTCGTAGATCGAGGCATCTACGAGAATGCGCTGGGTGCCGATGCAGTTCTGCCCGGCCGCCCAGAACGCGCCAGACACACACGACTCGACCGTGGCTTCAAGGTCGCAGTCCTTGAGCACCAGCACCGGGGCGTTGCCGCCAAGGTCCATGGCAAGCTTTTTCAAGCCAGCCCCGTGCGCAATCTGTTCGCCCGTCGCGAAACCGCCCGTAAAGGAAACCATGCGCACCTCACGCACGGCCACCAGCGCCTTGCCCAGTTCGGCGCCCCCTGTGGCTACGGTGACGACGGCCTCCGGCAACCCTGCATCCACCAGGTACTGCACCAGTTTCAGGGCAGAAAGAGGGGCCAGTTCCGAGGGTTTCAGAATGACTGCATTGCCCCCTGCAAGTGCTGGCCCCAGCTTGTGCGCCACCAGGTTGAGCGGGTCGTTGTAAGGCGTGATGGCAAGGATCAGCCCCAACGGCTCGCGGGTGAACCAGCCCTGACGCGATTCGGAGCCTTCATAGGCATCGAAAGGCACCACCTCACCGGCGTTACGCCGCGCCTCTTCGGCAGACAGCTTGAGTGTGTTGATGCAGCGTTTGACCTCTTTTTCGGCCTGCCGCAGGGTCTTGCCCGCTTCATCGACGATCAGGCCGGCAAAGTCTGCCGCATCCCGTTCAATGAGCTGAGCGGCGTGTTCCAGAATTCTGGCCCGGCGGTGCCGGGGCAGCGCCGCACTTTCACGCACACCCTGACGGGCACGGGCGAGCAAGGCAGGCACCGATTCTGCCCCGAGATTGTCGACGCTGCCGACCAGGCTGCCATCGAAGGGGTTGTACACATCGATCAAGGCGGGTTGCTGAACAAGCGCCCGGGAAACGGAAGTCAGGCTCATGAACGTTGCTCCTCAGGCCGAATGGCCGGCCGTGTGAATGGCGATGATGTCCGACAGCAGGGCAAAAGCCGTTTCGATGCGCCCCGCCCCCGGGCCGGACACGGTTACAGCCCCCAGCAACTCGGTGTCGAACGCCAGCGCATTGGTGGCGCCTGAAATACCTGCCAAGGGGTGATGGCCAGGCAGCAGCTTCGCTTCGACGCTGGCTCGCACCGAGCCATCGGCCTCACGGCGGGCACTGCCGATCAGCTTCCAACGCTCGCCCGCCGCCCGTGCCCGCTCGATAGCCGCGCTGTCGATGGCACTGATACCGCTGCACGCCACATCACCCACCTGCAGACAGGCGCCGAGCAACTCATTGGCGAGGATCACCACCTTCAGGCGTACGTCATGGCCTTCCACATCGGCGGTCGGGTCAGCCTCGGCAAAGCCAAGCGCTTGTGCCTGGGCCACCGCCTCGTCGAAGCCAAGCCCTTCCTCCATGCGCGTTAGCACATAGTTCGAAGTCCCGTTGAGAATGCCCTCGAAACCCACCAGGCCCGCGCCCGCCAGGGTCTGGCGCGCCATGCGCAGCACCGGTGTGCCGCTCATTACGGCGCCTTCGTATTCGAACGACACATTGTTGGCCTGGGCCAAGGCCTTGAGCGCCTGGGCATGCAAGGCAATCGGCCCCTTGTTGGTGGTGACCACGTGCTTGCCCGCCTCCAGCGCCCAGCGGCAGAAGGTTGCCGCCGGCTCACCGTCCTTGGGGTTGGTGAATGTGGCCTCGGCGATGATGTCGGCGCCTGATTGCTTGATCACCGCCTCATTGAACGCCTCGGCCGAACCTTGAGGGATTTGCGCCAGCGCGCCCTTCTGGGCCGGCAGCGCGACCAGCATGGCGGCATCCAGGCCGTCGTGGTCGATCACCGACCCCAGGAACAAGTCGGTGACACCAACGATTTTCAGGCCAAAGCCCAACTCTTGCTGCCAGCGCGCATTGCGTTCGGCGATCAGTTGGGCAAGAGCGCGGTTAACGCCACCAAAGCCAACGAGTGCAATTTTGTATTCGGTCATGGTTTGCTGTCCTGCTCAGGCAGTGGGTCGATGAGGACTAGCGTAAGAGCCGTGCACTGCCAGTTGAATATGGCAATCCGCTGTATTTATTGGCCAATTTGGCCAGTGCAAAGCGCGCACCTGCGCCGGGGCAAAACGCACAACGCCGCCTGGGCGCGAACCCAGGCGGCGTTGTGCTAGCCAATGCAAAGACGCGGTTCAGACCACCGCAGCCAGGACGAACGAAGTCACCGTGTTCTCCACCCCGGGCATGGCAGCGATTTCCTTCCACACATGATGCACCCGCTCCGGGCTGGAGGCCTCGACGCGCAACATCAGGTCGAACTCGCCGCTGAGCACTTCACACTGGATCACCTCGGGGATCTGGCGCAGTGCATCGAGTACCGCCTCACCGCGCATGCGGTCATAGCGGTAGACGAAGATCACCGCGTTGATCAACGACGCCGGCCGTCTGCCCTCACCGATGCGCAGGGTATAACCCTGAATGGCGCCGTCGCGCTCCAGGCGCTCGATGCGCTGGCGTACCGCATTGCGCGACAGGTTCACCTTCAACCCCAACTCTGCGTGGGCAATACGCGCATTGGCGGTGAGCTCGGCGAGAATGCGCTCGTCCAGGGGATCGAGGATGCGCTTCATCGCCCAGCCTGCAACCGGGTTAACAAGGCATGAACACCGGCCAGGTCGTCAGGTGCCAACAGCGGCCCATCACCCGCTGTGCCGACCGCGCCGGCCGGCACCTCACCGTGCCAGGCCCCCAGCTCCGCCAGCAGCCCGGCAGACTTTTCGGGGGCAAACTGCCCCAGCGTAACGATGGGCGCACCGATGTTGCGCCGGTGCAGGCGCCCGGCGAATACCCCTGTCGCGGCATGGGGGTCTACTGCGCTGCCCGTTTCGTGGAACAGCGTGACAATTTCTTCGCGAATCAGCACGTCGTCCACGGCATAGGAGTCGAACAGCATGCGCGCATGCAACCACTGGCGGTTGCCGATGCTCAGCTCGCCACACGCCTCGAAGTGCTCCATCAGTGCCCGGGTCGCCCCGCCATCGCGGTCATACAGTTCCCAGACGAAGCGCTCCAGGTTGGAGAACAGCGAAAAGTCCATGACCGGTGACAAGGTCTGGCTGGTGGAGCCACGGCTGTAGCGGTTGCAGTGGATGAACCGGTGCAAGGCATCGTTGCGGTTGGTGGAGACGATGATCTGGTTGATCGGCAGGCCCATTTTCTGGGCAATGAACCCTGCGTAGATCTCGGCAAAACTGGCCGTGGGGATGCTGAACCCGACCGGGCGTATCCCGCCACCGAGCTGCAGCGCTGCATGGAAATAGAACACGATCTGCGCCAGCACACCGACCCAGTTGGTGGAGTTGAAGCTGACCGGAATCAGCCCGGGGCATGGCCAGTCACGCAGCAGCGCCGACACCAGCGACTGGCAATCGTCAAAGCTGCCATCCACGGCCACGCAGCTCACGCTGTCGGATGCGGCGCTGCGCATCACTGCAGCACGGTCGGCGGGCGTGCCTGCGCTGGGGTATAGCGCCAGCAAGCCTGCTGCAGGGCAATGCCGCAACGCTTCGATAGCCGCTACTGCGGTATCGCCGTTGCTGGCACCGACCAGCATGACCCGCTCGCACTCCGCCCCCAGAAAGTGCCGGACAAAGCGCGCCTGCAACTGCGCGGCAAAGTCCTTGGAGGACCGGGTAGGGCCATGGAAAAGCTGCAGGATCCATTCGTTATGGCCAAGCTGCTGCAACGGCGCAATGCCGCGGTGGCGGAACCCGCGATAGCTGTCGCTGACCAGCGCCCTGAGCGTAGGCTCGTCGAGGGTATCGCCGACAAACGGTGCCATTACCCGCCAGGCCAGTTCGTCGAAGGGCAACCACGACCAGCTGGCAATTTCCTGTGGGCTGAACACTGGCACCGAGGTGGGTACATAAAGCCCGCCATCGTCGGCCAGGCCAGAAAGCAATGCCGTGCGGAAATCGACCCGTGTCTCGTTGCCGCGCGTGGATGTGTACTGCATCGGTGCTCCAGATAGCTACATAAGTTAACGATGCGCCATGGCCACCAGCCAATGGCTGAACGCCTGGGCATCCGGGGACAACGCTTCACCCAGGCCGCGCACCAGGAAAAACGACTCGCTTGCCTCGATACGCTGGGCAAAGGGAGCGACCAGCCGCCCCTCCTGCAGCAGGTCCTCTACCAGCGACGAGCGTGCCAGCGCCACGCCCAGCCCCAGCTCCGCCATGCGCAGGGTCGACACCAGCGTGTCGAACTGCAGGCCACTGGAAGAGTCGACCTGATCGGCGCCGACCCGCTCCAGCCAGTAGCCCCACCCCTCCTCGTAACCCAGCACATGCAGCAACGGCACATGGGCCAGGTCGCGCGGGTCGCGCAGCGGGCAACCGGCCAGCAGCGCGGGTGCGCACACCGGCACCAGCATGTCGCGGGTCAGGCGCTGCGCCTCTACCCCGGCCCACTGCCCGCTGCCCCAGCGGATTTCCAGATCATCTTCGGCATCCAGCTCCTTGACCCACAGGTTGCTGATGTAGCGGATGTCCACCTGCGGGTGCGAACGTCGAAAGTCGGCCAGCCGGGGGGCCAGCCAGAAGTGCAGGAACGACAGGCTGCCGCGTACCTTCAGGGGCCGACGCTGGCGTTGCCCGAAGATTTCATTGGTGCCTACCGCAAGGCGGCTGATGGCGTCCTGCACCACCGGCAGGTAGGACTGCCCTTCTTCGGTCAGCCCCAGCCCGCGCGGCAGGCGCTTGAACAGCGCCACACCCAATTGGCTTTCCAGGTGACGAATCTGTTGGCTCACCGCCCCTTGGGTAAGGTGCAGCTCTTCTGCCGCATGGGTGAAGTTCAAGTAACGCGCCGACACTTCGAAGGCTCTCAGCCAGTTCAGGGGGGGCAAAGTTTTCTGGGTCATCGGCGGCTTCTCGTAGCTAGGTTCCGGTGGCCTAGTATCACCTGCTCAGGCGGCCTCGGAACCTGGGGCGACGATTTCCAGCGGGGCCGTACGGCGGCTGCGGTATTTGCACGTCAGCCAATAGGCCAGGTAGCACCAGGCAATGAAGGGCAAGCCGAAGTACAAGGCAACACGCTGAGCAGGGTCGAAGGCAATACCGACGCAGGCCAGTACGCAGCAGAAAATGGCCCCCAGTGGTACGAACGGGTAGCCACGCACCCGGAACTTGAGGTCCTCGAGCTTGCCGCCGCTGGCGATGTAATGACGGCGGAATGCGATCTGGCTGGCCGCGATGCTGATCCACACCACCACCACGGCCAACCCTGAAATCGACACCAGCGCCAGGTAGATGGTGTCGGGGGCAAACACACTGCTCAACAGCGAAGCCATGCCGCCAGCCATGCTCAGCACGATTGCATTGAAGGGTGTGCCGCGGCGCGACAGCGTGGCGTAACGGCGGGGCATGTTGCCTTGGTCGCTGAGGGTCCAGAGCATGCGCGAAGCGGCGTAGAGGCCGGAGTTGGCGGCAGACAGCAGCGCGGTGATGATGACGAAGTTCATGATATCGGCCGCATACGGGATACCAATCATCGCAAAGACCATCACGAACGGGCTTTCAATAACCCCGGCCTGTTCACGCGGCAGCAAGGTGGCCAGCACAAAGATGGTGCCGATGAAGAACAGCGCCAGGCGCAGCACCGTGGTGCGAATGGCCTTGGGCACGTTCTTTTCCGGGTCTTTGGTTTCGCCGGCAGCGATGCCGATCAGCTCGGTACCCGAGAACGCGAAGGCCACTGCCAGCAGGGTCATGGCAATTGACCAGAAACCGGTGGGGAACAACCCTTCACGGGTAAAATTGCCCAGCCCTGCACTGTGCGCCTGCTGGATCTCGAAGCCACCCAGAATGGCTCCGCCGCCCACCACCAGAAAGGCGATGACGGCCAACACCTTGACCAGTGACAACCAGAATTCGGTTTCGGCGAACGATCGCACCGAAATGATATTGCTGATGAACACCGCAGCGCCGAACAGCGCACTCCACATCCATACCGGCGTGTCGGGGAACCAGCGCACCATCAGGATGCCCGCAGCGGTGAATTCGGAGCCGATGGCCACCGTCCAGGTCAGCCAGTACATCCAGGCCACCATGTAGCCGGTACCCGGGCCGAGGTAACGCGTGGCATAACTGCTGAACGAGCCGACTTCCGGCATGTGTACCGCCAGCTCACCCAGGCACATCATGACCAGGTACACCATGATTGCGCCGAGTATGTAGGCGATAACCGCGCCCAACGGGCCGGCCTGGTTAACGGTGTAGCCCGACGTGAGAAACAGGCCGGTGCCTATCACACCGCCCAGTGCCAGCATGACGATGTGGCGGGTTTGCATATCCTGCTTGAAGGTATGCGCCGAGGCATTTCTAGTTGTGGTTGTCTGCACGGACATTGTGGGTTACTCATGAAAGTTGGCGGGCAAGGACGTAGCAACGACCTCGTCTTGGCAGAGCGAATCGAGTTGCCTTGCATATTGTTTTTGTTCGACTTCATGAAGTGGCACCCACCGCACGGGTGAGTGCTACACGCCAGCCTCAGGCCTGCACCGGGCGCTGGCAGGCGTCTGCGTCAGCGTGCAATTCCTTTGCAACGGCCAGTTCCTCACGCACCGATGCACAGGCCTGTGCCAGGTCCGCCAGCAGGTCATCGGTTTCCTCGATGCCCACTGAAATGCGCACCAGCCCTTCGGAAATGCCCAGCGCCAGGCGCTCTTCCAAAGTGTTCTCGACATGGCTGGTGGTGCGCGCCGGGCCATAGATGGTTTCTACCGCGCCGAGGTTGCCGGCCCGATGGGCATACTTCAGCCGCGGCAGCAAACGGGCCACGGTCGGCATGCCGCCCTTCAGCACGAAGCTGACAATGGCGCCAAACCCGCGCATTTGCGCCTTGGCAATGGCATGCCCGGCATGCGTCGGCAAACCTGGGTAGTTGACAGCTTCAACCAGCGGCTCGGTGCTCAGGTAAAGGGCCAACGCCATGGCACTGGCTTGCTGCTGGCGCAGGCGCACTGCCAGGGTCTTGATACCGCGGATGATCAGGTAGGCCGAGAACGGGTCCAGCGCCGCACCGTTGATTTCCCGGTAGTGCCGCACCTGAGCCATCAACGCCTCCACGCCGCACACCACCCCACCCAGCACGTCACCATGCCCGGACAGAAACTTGGTTGCGCTGTGCACCACTACATCAACACCCAGCGCCAGCGGGTTCTGGTTCAGTGGCGTGGCAAAGGTGTTGTCGGCCACCACCAGCGCCCCCACCTTGTGCGCAGCGGCGCTCAGCCGACGAATGTCCAGCACCTTCAGCGTCGGGTTGGTGGGGGTTTCCAGGTACAGCAGGTCGCAGCCGGCGGCAATCTCGCGCTCCAGCGCTTCAGTGTCCAAGGTATCGCACAGGCACACTTGCACGCCCATGCGCGGCAGGAACTCTTCGAAGATCTTGTTGGTGCCGCCATAGCTGTCGCGGGTCGACACCACGCGTTTGCCGTTGGACAGGAAGGTATGCAGCACGGCACTGATGGCCGCCATGCCGCTGCTGAACGCGACTGCCGACTCGGCTTGCTCCAGCTCGGCCAGTTTGGCTTCCAGCGTGGCGACCGTGGGATTGCTCATGCGGCTGTAGATGAAGCCCGGCTGCTTGCCCTGCGCCACGTCGTACCAGGCATCGATATCGTTATAGCCATAAGCGGCGCTGACCACGATCGGGGTCTGCGTGGCGTTGTACGGGTGCTGTACCTGCTCCCCGCTCCACACGACCCGCGTCCCCACACCGGCCGCAGCATTGCCCTCGAATTTTTCGTTGTTGTTCATATCCGGTTCCCGCCCAGCTGAGTTGTGTACACCGATGCAGCATCGGCCTTGAGCGGACTATAGGGAGATGGCGGGGGCCTGAAAAACGATGGAATCCGGGTCTGACTGGCGTTTTTTTTAATGGCTGCGGACCGGGCGCTGCAAAAGCCGCCCGGCCACGTGGGCGCTTAGGCCAGGTTGCGCTTCAGCTCGGCGATATGCTCCGGGCCGATGCCACAGCAACCGCCGACCATGCTGGCACCACGCGCACGCCAGTCCTTGGCCCATGCCAGGTAACCCGGCGGATCGAGGTCTTCGCGCAGTTCGTCCAGGCCATCGTTGGCAGTGGCTTCTTTGGGCTGCGGCGGGAAGGCGTTGGCATAGGCACCGATGGCAATCTCGGCGTTGTGTCGCTCGATGACCGAGCGCGCGACATCAATGGCGGCGCCGATCACCTCCGGCTGGCTGCAGTTGAACAACACCGCAGCCACCCCCAGGCTGACTGCGGCTTCGATGGCGTCGGCCACCGGTTCACCGGAGCGCAGGCGCGGAACCTCGTCGACGTCCTCGTCCTGCAGGGTGAAGGACACCCAGAACGGCCTGCCGTCTGCTGGCAAATGGCTACGAATGGCCCGCACTTCGGCCACGGAACTCTGGGTTTCGGCCAGCCACAGGTCAACATGCGGGGACAGGCCCTGGAGCAGCGGGGTCAGCACCTCTGCCACACGCTCGGGCTGGAACAGGTCGGGGCGGTAGGACCCGAACAGCGGCGGCAACGAACCTGCTACCCTGACCGGGTGCGCGCCGCTATCTGCCGCGTGCCGCGCAAGCTGGCCTGCGATATGGGCCAGCTGTCGCCCTTCGGCGGCAAAGCGTTCTTCACCGATGTGGAATGGTACTACCGCATAGCTGTTGCTGGTGATGACCTGCGCACCCGCATCGATGAAGGCTGCATGCACGCCCACGACCGCCTCCGGCGCCTCGCTCAGCGCCAGCGCCGACCACTCGGGCTGGCGAAACGGTGCACCGCTGCGCTGCAGCTCTCGGCCCATACCACCGTCCAGAATTACCATCGTTCGCTCTGCCATATAACTTCTCTGAAGGTTCTTATGAATAAAATTCATTATGGGGTTTGGGGTTATAACTATTAAATACCCTATCACCCATTTGCCCAACATATCAGGTATGTACATGCGATTTTCTTCTCTGCTGGGTGCGGGCCTTGTACTGCTCGCAACTGCCACCCAAGCCTTTGCTGGCGCCACGTTGGAGCGGGTTGAATCGCGCAAGGAAATGGTCAACGTGCTGATGGAAAGCTACCCGCCGTTTTCCTTCCTCAATGACCACAACCAGCTCGACGGTTACGACGTGGACGTGGCCAAGGCAGTGGCCGACAAGCTCGGCGTCAAACTGCGCCTGGAAACACCGTCCTGGGACGTGATTGCCGCTGGCCGTTGGAGCGGGCGCTACGACATCTGCATTTGCTCGATGACCCCAAGCAAGGCGCGCGCCGAGGTGTTCGACTTCCCCGTGGAGTACTACGCATCGCCCGCCGTGATCGTGGTCAATGCCTCGGATGAGCGCATCCATGGCGCCAAAGACCTGGAAGGCCGCAAGGTGGGTTCGATCAGTGCATCGAGCTACGAAAGCTACCTGAACAAGAACCTGGTCATTGAAGGCAAGGAAGACCAGAAGATCGATTACCCGTTCGACTTCGTGCAGGCTGCGCCCTACGACACTGACAACGTCGCCTTCCAGGACTTGGGCCTGGGCACTGGCGTGCGCCTGGACGCCATCATTACCAACCTGGTGACCGCGCAGCCGCGCCTGCAGCAAGACAAGCGCTTCAAGCTGGCCGGCGCGCCGCTGTATGAAGAGCCCAACGCGGTAGCCATCGAAAAAGGCGACCCTGAGTGGGATGCCAAGGTACGCCAGGTGTTCGCCGAGCTGAAGGCTGATGGCACCTTGGCCAAGCTGTCGCAGAAATGGATTGGCGCCGACATCAGCAAATGAGCACCTTCCCCCCCTCCCCCAAGCCCGTGGCAAAGCCTGCGGGCGCCGGCCTGTTCGGCTTTCGCACCCGGTTACTGCTGACCTGGCTGGCGCTGTTCGGGCTGTTTGTCGCCTTCTTCCTCAGCTTTGACCTGAAGTTCGCCATCATTCTGGAGAAGTTTCCCAACCTGGCCGGTTTCAAGCTGGGGCCCAATGGTTTTCTGCAAGGCGCCGCACTGACCCTGTTCCTGTGCCTGTGCTCGATGGTGGTATCCGTGCTGCTCGGCTTTGCCGCCGCGCTGGCACGGTTATCCAACAGCGCGGTGTTGGTGGGTGTGGCCAGCTTCTACACCTCGTTCTTCCGTGGCACGCCGCTGCTGATCCAGATTCTGCTGATCTACCTGGGGCTGCCGCAGGTGGGCCTGGTACCCGGCGCCATCAGCGCCGGCATCATTGCCTTGTCGCTGAACTACGGGGCCTACCTGAGCGAGATCTTCCGCGCCGGCATCCTCGGCGTGGCCCGTGGGCAACGTGAAGCAGCATTGGCGCTGGGCATGCGCACGCCGCAGATCTTCTGCCACATCATCCTGCCCCAGGCCATGCGGGTGATCATTCCGCCCACCGCCAACCAGTTCATCTCGATGCTCAAGGACTCGTCGCTGATTTCCGTGATGGGGGTTTGGGAGGTGATGTTTCTGGCGCAGTCGTATGGGCGTTCGAGCTATCGCTACCTGGAAATGCTGACCACCGCCGCAGTGATCTACTGGGTGCTGTCGATACTGCTGGAACTGCTGCAGGCGCGCCTGGAACGGCATTTTGGCAAGGCTTATCAGCGCTGAGGGCTGCGGCCCGTGCAAAACCGACAGGCCTGACCGCGCCCCATGCAGGAGCGGCCAGGCTACGCGTAAGTGAAAATAATCAGCGCGGTAGCCAGCAGGATGTGAATGACCAACAGACTCACCAGCAGTCGTCTCATGCTTGAGGGGAAACGTTTGACTTCATCGAAGTCAATCAACCCCCTGCGCACGAAGAGGCTCGGTATAGCCAGCACCATGGAGATCAAACCCGTACGCATAACCTTGCCCAGAAGGCCTGCATGTTGAAACGTGATTTTATTGCCGGTCACGAAGCTACAGCGCGTTAGGAACGACTCGTAGTACTCAGTGTATTTATGTGCGATGAAACACTGTACGACCATCGCCAGCATCATGGGTGCAAGAATCAGAATCGCAATTAGCCCAGGCTCAACTTCATTCACTCCGATACCTCGCCATACAAAAAGTCACCAAATATCTCGCCCCCCTTGCCCCCGGCATCTCCGAGGACTTTACCGCCCACTGCTCCTCCGACGACAGCACAAGCCAGTGCACCGGGGCCGCCTGTAGTGACCCCCAGAACGACGGCACAAATACCGGTGCCTGCCATACCCCCCAAATAGCCCCCGGCGCTGCCGCCCGCCAGGCTACCCATCAACGTCGAGGTTTCGACATACTTGGCGCGCCGACACTGATCCTCCCGGCCCGTGGTGCATGCCTTATGAATTGAGAGGCCGGTGGACGCCACATCCAGCGCAGTACCGATATAAGTGCCCCTTTTCACCAAGTTCGACGCCCTGGCAACGCCAGACACCTTTTCGGCATAACCCGAAATCTCGCCGGTATGCAGATAACTGCGGGTCGAGATGCCCAATGCCTGCTTGATCTTGCCCTGACGGCGTAAACCCGAACCATACGCAGCAACGTTGCCCAATTGCTTTTCAAGCTTCATGAAAAGTGCAGAGCGCTTGGCGTAGAAAGCATCACGGGCAGCGAGAGTGCCAGAGCCGAGGTAGTCGCGGTGCAGTTTCTCGATTTCTTCAAGGGTGGTCTTGATATTGGTCAGGTGCTTGCTCCAGCCCTCGCTAGCGGCGCCCGCCCCCATCGAGGCGTTAGCCAGCAAGCTCTGCAGCAAGTCGAAGTGCTCGAGAAAAAAATCATCCGCGTCTACGCCGCTAGTCAGCAGGCCAGCGTGCACCTCGACAGCTTTGGCCATCAGTAATGCTTCGTGGCTGGTGCAGGAAGGAGTACCAGCGTCACCCAGGATGACCAACTCCCCGGCCATGACAACGCTGTTGGCAATGTGGGCATTCAACACATCGAACTTGCTCTTGGCATACCCCGACAACGGTGTGCTGGCTTTAAGCGACTGATAAGACTGGGTTCTGGGGTTGATGAAGCTGCGTGCTTCGGACATGGCCCTACCTCACGCGTACTTCTTGTTGTTGATCCGGTCCCAACCGCCGGCTACATTACCGCCACCGCTGCCGTCGGAGCGTTTCTGGCGGGTATAGGTGGTCTTGATACGCCCATAGTTCAACTGGACGATTTCGATGGGAACGCCCGAGCTTGCGTTCTGCGAGTAGTCGGCGATGATGACCTCTTCCAGCACGATCTCGTAATATTTGAGTTTGTCGGTGCCTGCCCGGCAAAGCGCAAGTTTTACTTCCTTGAGATGCTGGCCCGAGCAGCTGGCTTCCAGCAGCTTGCAACTCGCGCTGTCGAGAAACTTGGTGAACGTGAAGTTGGTCAAGGTGGTACGTCCCGATGTTGCACCGCCGGAAGAGCTTGCGGTAGCCGACGTGCTTTGATTGACACCGAAGTTGTAGCCGTTGATCTCGATCCAGTTGGTGTACTGCTCATCCAGCGCTTCGCCAGCGATGTCGTCGATTTGGATGAAAGCGTCGAAAGCCATGCCTACCTCTCCTTGGTAATGGTGGGTCTGAACCCCAATGAACGGGTGTGACAGGTACGGAGGCAAAATGTTCCCCCACTGCCCGAGCCGCCACACCCGATGCATGACGCTTCAAGCCCTACAACGCCTTCATCTCTGCAATATCCCGCGCCACCTGGTCGGCAGAGTGGTCGAACATCGCCTGTTCCTGCGCATCCAGCGGCAACTCGATAATCCGCGCAAGCCCCTTCTCTGCCAGTACGCAGGGCACACCCATGGCGATATCCGTTCGCCCATACTCGCCCTCGAGAATCGCCACCGCCGGCAAAATACGGTTCCGCCCATTGGCGATCGCATCGACCATCTGCGCAATGGCCACGCCCGGCGCATCGCAGGCGCTCCCCGTCTTCTTCAACCCCAGAATCTCACCGCCGCCCTTACGGGTGCGCTCGACAATCTGTTCGATCTGCTCGCTGGACAGGAAGTGCGACAGCGGCACCGAGCCGATCTGGCAGTAGCGCATCAGCGGCACCATGCTGTCGCCATGGCCGCCCAGCACCAGCGCGGTGATATCCCGGGCAGAAAACCCGGTTTGTTCGGCGATGAAACACTTCATGCGCGCGGTATCCAGCACCCCCGCTTGCCCGAACACCTTGTCCCGCCCAAGGCCGCTGACGCTCCAGGCGCGGTAGGTGAGCACGTCGACCGGGTTGGACACCACCAGCACCGTGGCTGCCGGCGCATGGTGCTTGATGTCGGCCATGATGCTGTCGAGGATTGGCAGGTTGATGCTCAGTACATCCTGGCGCGACTGGCCGGGCTTGCGCGGCACGCCTGCGGTAATTACCACCAGCTCGGAGCCGTCCAGCATGTCGGCTTTGCCCCCGCCGTAAACCCGGGTATCGGAGCCTGATTCCACGGCTGCCTGCCACACGTCCAGCGCCTTGCCCTGCGCCAGCTCGCCCTGTACGTCCATCAATACCAATTCACGGCACAACTCGTCCCGCGCGATGATCTGCGCCGCTGCCTCGCCGACCAAGCCGGCGCCCACGATTGTTAGTTTGTTCACCTGACACCTCCCAGCGGCGCGCGCCACCAGGAACACGCCTGCATATACAGAGAAGTATTACCCGCCGAGGCGAAAAGGCCACCCAAAGGCTGATGGCCGGCAACTAACGGGACACTGGCCTGCCCTGCCCGGGGATCAAACGGGGTATTAACCGCGCATCTGCCAGAGAATGAAATCCACTTTCTTCAGGTCGGTCAGCTTGTTGTGCTCTGGGGTCAGTTGGTTGAACTGGTCAACCCAGCTGGCGCCTTGGCTGGATGCGAGGAAGGCCTGGTACCAGTCTTCCATCTTTGCGTAGCAGCCCTTGGCGTCCTCGATTTTTTTGCGCGAATAGTAGGCCGGCGCCTTCTGGTTGATGTTGCGTAGCACATGAATATCCCAGACCGGTTTGCCAGGGTTCAACGTCGCAACCAGCTTGCTGGAGAACGAAGGCTCGTAACGGCCGGTGGCTTCGTACATATGATCGAGCACGTCGCCAAACGTAGGCTGCGCGCCCTTCATTTGCTGCATCAACTGGTAGTAGGCGCCATACCAGGAGCGTTCACGCCGCTGCACGCGGTAAAACCCGTTGTACATGCGCTGGAACACTGCGTCGGTCGAGACATCCACCGTTTCCACTTGGTCCATCAGGGCCAGGTATTTCTGGATGCCAGGCTTGGCGTTGATAATGGCAGAGGTCACATCAGTGCTGACCATAGTGTGTACTTCCTTGGTTGGCTGACAGTTGCCCGGTGACAGGCGCTTACTGGGTATCGGTTTGGCCACGTCGCGCTTGAGCGATCATGTCATCAAGTTGTTTGATCAGATCGTCTGCGTCGATCTCTTGAAACGCTCCACAGGATGCAGCAATGATGCGTTCTGCAAACTGAGGGCTGTATTCCGGCGCTGCGCTGGCAGGGTCGTTCTGATCGATGCTGGTGTACCACCATTGGCCTTCTACTTCCTGGCCGTAAAGGTGGCCCTCTTCCTGGAGTGCGAACAGGGTCATCTGAATTTCAATTCCCGCCAGATGGGCACCCTGTGGCATTAGCCGCAGGAACAGTTCCGGAGCACTGATGCCGCCGGCCGCGTGTTGAACAATCAGTGCTTTCACCTTATCGATGTCGCTCATCGCGATGCCCTCTTTATCTCTGCTGCATCCTCGACGCAGGACGCGGGAATACCGTGATCAAGGTCGTTGCCTTGCCAACGAAGAACATCTTGAACTCCAATAGGGACACTTCTTGTCCGGATTCAAAAAAAATGATCAATCTTGCCCATCGCCGTGACTATCTGCGGCAAATCCTTCGTGCAGCGGTTAAGCCTCTCTCCACCGCAGACGTGCACGCGAAGCTGGTTGCCTGGGTTGGGCGCCATGGGGATGCTGCTGATGACCAACGTGATAAAACCACCATCAGGGATTTGAAGGCGCTGGAGGAGCTGAACTACGTTCAGTCGCAAACGGACCCAGAAGATAAACGAGGGTTGCTCTGGTCTGCGGTGGGCCGCAGCCACTCGCTGGTGCTTTCACCTTCAGACGCCATGTCACTCTGGGCGGTTTTCCAGCATGCCGAACGGTTCGGCCTGCAATCAGCCACCGATGAGTTGAAGGGCTTGCGCGACTATACGGAACTGGTGATGCAGGACGGCTCGGTGCGCAAGCTGAACTTCACCAAGCGTATTACTTCAGGGACGCGGTTTACCCAGCTACAGCCGGGCAAGTACAAAGCCCAACACCTCAAGCAGATACAGATGGCCATCCTCGATAACGAAGCCCTTGAAGTCTGGTACCGCCCGCGTAATGCCGACGGGGTCGAGTGTGTCTACCAGCTCAAACCACTGGGCCTGTCCCACCAGGATTCCAATATCTACCTGTCTGCCTATGTCACCGAAGAGCAGTGGCTGGGTAAGGCACCCGCGCCCGACGTGCCACGAGGCAAGTACAGCAGCAACGGGCCCAATACACTCTGCGCGCTGATGCTGCACAGGATTACCAAGGTAGAGCCGGGCAAGCGGACTATCGACGACCCGGAGGGTTACGATATTCACGCAGACGAAGCCCAGACAGACCTGGTGACCATCCACTCCCCTGCGCAAAAAACCCGCCTTCGGCTTAGCCAGAACCTGTACAACCGCCTTGCTGAAAACCCGCTGGATAAAAACCAGAAGCTGTTGCAGGACGGCGACAAATGGCTGCTGACCTGCAAGGTTCGCGATACCCAGGGGCTACGGTTGTTTCTGATGGCCAATGCTGCCGACATCGAGGTGCTGGAGCCGCTTGCCTTGCGGGCGCACATTCATGAAATGCTTACCCTCGCCCTGAAGACTTACGAACAGTGAACAACACGGTTCCAAAAGCACCTTCCTCGTGCCGGTAAATCAACGGACCAAGGGACGAGCCACAACAAACAGTACTATCAGGCCCACAAGCCCAGAAGCAACCAGCCACCCGGTCGAGGCCATTGCCTGGAAAAACCCCGGGAAGAAAGGAACCCTCCCAAGCTTGACCAGCGCCAGGCAAAGCCATGGCATCAGGATGATGTATAGCAGCGGGATATAAACAATTGCCTGAAGCACTAGCGTCAATCCGCCGGCCCAGTCATTCCAGTGGTGGTTGGACATTGTGATTTCCTTATCTTGAACGTGACGGGGAATCGTCCGCCTCTTGGTACCCCATACCGCCGTTAGTACACAAGGCATGAGCCCCATTTACCATGCCTGTAAAGATATCCCCAACCCGCCCCAAAGTGGTCATTTCCAGGAGCGGCCTTGTGTCGCGAAAGGGCTGCAAAGCAGCCCCAGTAATCTATACCTCCGCACCAAACACCGGGTGTACGACAGCTGCCCCGCTCAACTCCTGAGACCTGACAAGATCCCTGTGGGAGCGGGCGAGCCCGCGAACACGGGCGCAGCCCGTGCCACCCACCGTGATGCCTGCTCAACGGCTAGCCGGCGGCGCACTGCGCAGGAAGCGCCAGTCAGCAAAGGCCCAGCCTAATCAGCCGGGGCCTGACCACTCTGCTCCATCACCTTCCCACACTGCTCACTGGCCAATCGACTGATGATCCGGATAGCTTGGTGAATGCCGGCAGTGTTGCGGAAGCTCAGTTGCGGGTTGTGTTCGCATTCCAGCATTTCGTCATGCTGGACCAGGGCCTCGCCGAGCAGTTCGAGGGTCCAGGCGTAGCTTTGGATGGTGGAGAGGCGTTCTTGGTCAGTCATGGCGTGCCTCCGATTGGGCGGAGACGAAGCGGGATTGGCTGACGGTGAAATAGCTGAGGGTCGTCGAGGAACGACGGAGGAGATCGGATGCGAGGGTCCTGCTTGGACTTGAGGTAAGCATGCATGAGGCTCCAAGTTTTAGTTGGAGCTGCCACGATCCTTCCTACGGGATTGGGTGGCAGCTGTGTGCGGGGTAGGAATACCGGGAAACTTGGAAACCCGGCCAGGCCGAAGCCTGCCCACACACAGCCGCCATGACACAGCACGGCAGACACAAAAAAAGCGCCAGCTGTGGTGCAGGGGCGCCTAGTGCATGCGCCAAGTTTACCAACGGGTTCCTACGCCCGGTCACGGGATTTACCGTGACGCAGAGATTTAGCCTCACATTGCTTGGCCGGGCAAGTATGGAAGTTGTAGGAAACGTCTCTGAATAATGTACGAACGGCGCCGAAGCAGCTGCTAACCATACGGAGGACTTCTGCATTTCTACTTACATGCCTGGGCTCATGACCGACCCTCGCTTAATTGATCAGAGCGTCCGCCGCTTCGATTTCAACGTAGTTTGACTCCCCACCACCCTGAGCCCCCGACAACCAACCCCATACGAAATGGAGCGTAGTACGCCCCGCATCATCGACCATGACCCTGCCACGTGACCAACCGGCGAGCATTTCGCCGTCGTTAGTGATGCAGTGGTAAAGCAGCTCGATGGTATCGGGGCCAGATATTCGACCCACCTGGTGGCCGGTCCGAATCCGGCCACCCTGGTAGGTGCTGGTGATCGCAACACCATCGACCTGGTAATGGAAAACCGTGCCAGTGCCAGACAGGCCCTGGGAATTGTTGGCGACTGCAAAACGACGATTGTGCAGCCGGTCTTTGACTTGGGCGAAAGTGCTTTCCATAGCGGTGTATTCTCGATGTTGGATGGAACTGGGGCAGCTAGCTGCCGGTAAATCATCGGAGCAAGCTACGAACCACAACAAACAGTACTACCAGGCCCGCAAGCCCAGAAGCAACCAGCCACCCGGTCGAGGCCATTGACTGGAAAAGCTCGGCAAGAAAGGAATCCTCCCAAGCTTGACCAGCGCCAGGCAAAGCCATGGCATCAGGAGGATGTAAAGCAGCGGGATATAAACGATTGCCTGAAGGACTAGCGTCAATCCGCCGGCCCAGTCATTCCAGTGGTGGTTGGACAGGGTGATTTCCTTTTCTTGACCATGACGGGGAAACGACCGCCTCTTGCTACCCCATACCCCCGGTAGTACACAAGGCATGAGTTCAATGCGGCCGGTGTGAGAGCTGGCTTGCCTGCGATGGGCTGCGCAGCAGCCCCATACCCCGGCCTGGCAGGAATAACCCACCATCGGCCTTCAATAGAAGGAGCCAGCTGCAACCCCCGACATCTGGCCCCCACTCATCAACGCCCCCCTATCCTCCAACTCATGGCCGTTCCGCTCCATCACCTTCCCACACTGCTCACTGGCCAACCGGCTGATAATCCGAATCGCCTGATGGATACCGGCCGTGTTGCGAAAGCTCAATTGCGGATTGTGTTCGCACTCCAGCATTTCATCGTGCTGGACCAGGGCCTCGCCTAGCAGTTCGAGGGTCCAGGCGTAGCGAGGTGGAGTGTCCCCTTCCAGCCTCCGCCTGCGCAGAAATTCGAGCTCGGCCAGAACGTCAACCAGCGGCGAGTCGAAGGATGGGTTCAGTAGCTGCAGGTCGTGGTGAGAAAACTGGAGCATCTCAAAATTATCTCTAAACGGGAAAATCATTATCTAGAAAAATTTCGGCTCTAACCCCGTAAACACTGGCCAAAACCTGATCGACAGCTAACCATTATCTAAAAACACGTACACCCCTAAGTGGAAAACTGCGAACCATTAAGTCAAAAACACGCAGATCCGCGGGAAAAAAGCGGGAACAAAAAAGCCCGCACAAGGCGGGCTTCTATTGGTGCCACGTAGCGAGAAATCGCCATAGGCCAACTGATTCTGGTGCCGGAGACAGGAATCGAACCTGCGACCTTCGCGTTACGAGTGCGCTGCTCTACCGACTGAGCTACACCGGCGTGTAGCGCAACGTACCACTGCTCACACCCGCAACGCAAACCCCTGTTTCCGCTGGTTTATTGCCCTGCCCTCAAGCCCCCTTGCACCCCTTGGGCGCCAGGTCTTCCTCGATGTCGGTGGTGCACGCCCAGCCGCTGGCCGAACGGGTCAGGGTCAGTGCCTTGCCCAGCACGTTGGCCGGCGCATCCACCAGCGTGCAAGCAATGCTGCCGCTGCCATCTGCCGCCTTGCCGCTAGCGGTGATCGCACAATGCGCGGTCGCCGGCTGGCCACCCAGTTCGGCCACGGCCGCTACGTCTTTCCCGTCATTCAACCGCAGGTCCATCGCCGTCTTCAGCGCGCTGATCTCCAGCAGCCCGGCCGCGGCCTTGGAGCGTGCCTGGTGGTTGGTGTACATCGGTAAGGCGATGGTCGCCAGAATGCCGATGATCGCGACAACGATCATCAGTTCGATCAGGGTGATACCGCGTTGCCCTTTCATGAACATCTTTCCTTTTTGATTCGCTTACACATTGAGGTGGGTTGCGCCCCAACCGGCAGCGGCGCAGTAGGCCTGAACAGACACCTTTTGTCACCCCTGCCCGCTTGGGCGTCATCTTCGCTGAACTACTCTAGTGAGCATCACGGACGCGCGCCCTTGCATGGACGCGGCAAGCTGTTTCCAGGCTTGTCGCCGGGGCAGAAAAAGGACCTTTGCATGACTTCAACTTCACTGCTTTACAGCTGGCACGGCACCGACGCCAACGGCACGCCGGTCAGCGGCCAAACGCCTGGGCGCAGCCCGGCTTATGTGCGCGCCGGGCTGATTCGCCAGGGCATCACAGTGGCCAGTTTGCGGCCGGCCAGCGGGCTGGCGTTCAGTTTGCCGAAGCGGCGGGTGAAGGCGGACCCGGCGGGGTTCAGCCGGCAGTTGGCGACCTTGCTCAAGGCCGGGGTGCCGCTGTTGCAGGCGTTCGAGGTGATGGGGCGCAGTGGTTGCGATGCGGCGCAGGCGGCGTTGCTGGATAGGTTGAAGCAGGATGTGGCCTCGGGCCTGGGGCTGGCGGATGCGTTGCAGCGTCACCCGGGATGGTTTGATGCGTTGTACTGCAACCTGGTGCGGGTAGGTGAGCAGTCCGGCACGCTGGACCGACAGCTGGAGCAACTGGCGGGCATGCTGGAACAGCACCGGGCGCTGCACAAGAGGGTGCGCAAGGCGATGGTCTATCCGCTGCTGCTGTTGCTGACGGGGTTGGGGGTGTCGGCGATATTGTTGCTGGAGGTGATCCCGAAATTCGAAAGCATGTTCTCGGGGATGGGCGCGGCGTTGCCGGCATTTACCCAGTGGGTGATCGACTTGTCCACAGGGCTGAGCCGGTTTGCGCCGCTGTTGCTGGTGATGGGGGTGGTGCTGGGTTTGGCCGTGCGCCAGCTGTATCGGCAGCATGCGCCAGCGCGCCTGTGGATATCTCGGCGGGTGCTGGGCTTGCCGGTGTTCGGCAAGTTGCTGAGGGAGGCGGCGCTGGCGCGGTTTGCGCGTAGCCTGGCAACGTCGTACGGCGCCGGGGTGCCGTTGCTGGATGCGCTGGGCACGGTGGCCAGGGTGATGGGGGGCGAGCTGCATGAGCAGGCGGTGTTGCGGCTGCGCCAGGGCATGGCCAATGGGCAAGGGCTGAACCAGGCGATGGCGGGCGAGTTGCTGTTCCCACCGCTGCTGGTGCAGCTGACCGCCATCGGAGAGTCCAGTGGCACGCTGGACCAGATGCTGGAAAAAGCCGCCAGCCATTACGAGGAACAGGTCAGCCAGGCGCTGGACCAGTTGACCAGCCTGCTGGAGCCGGCCATCGTGCTGATCCTGGGCCTGCTGGTGGGTGGCCTGGTGGTGGCGATGTACCTGCCAATCTTCCAGTTGGGTAGTTTGATCTGAACATGACTTTATGGACTTTGCTGGCTGAGCAGCCGGCGTACTTCCTCACCTTGGCCACGGTGCTCGGCTTGCTGGTGGGCAGCTTTCTCAACGTGCTGGTGTATCGCCTGCCGATCATGCTGGAGCGCCAGTGGCAGCGTGAGGCGCAGGAGGTATTGGGGCTGCCGCTTGCGCAACACGAACGGTTCGACCTGTGCCTGCCGGCATCCCGCTGCCCGCATTGCGCGCATCAGATTCGTGCGTGGGAGAACATTCCGGTGCTCAGCTACCTGGCGTTGCGCGGGCGGTGCTCAGCCTGCAAAGCGCGTATCAGCCCGCGCTACCCGCTGGTCGAGATAGCCAGCGCGCTGCTGTCGCTGGTGGTGGCCTGGCGTTTTGGCGCTTCGGCCGAGGCGTTGCTGGCACTGCCGCTCACATGGTGCCTGCTGGCCCTGAGCCTGATCGATGCGGACCACCAGCTGTTGCCGGATGTGCTGGTGCTGCCGATGCTGTGGCTTGGGCTGATCGTGAACGCCTTTGGCCTGTATGTGCCACTGGCCGACGCGCTGTGGGGCGCAGTGGCCGGGTACCTCAGCCTGTGGACGGTGTACTGGGTGTTCAAGCTGGTCACCGGCAAGGAAGGCATGGGCTACGGCGACTTCAAGCTGATGGCGCTGATCGGGGCCTGGGGCGGTTGGCAGGTGCTGCCGTTGACGCTGCTGCTGTCGTCGGTGGTGGGGGCGCTGGTTGGCCTGTGCCTGCTGCGTTTGCGCCGGCATGCGATGGGCACGGCGATACCGTTTGGCCCTTATCTGGCGATTGCGGGGTGGATTGCTGTGCTCTGGGGTGATGAAATATACGCCTCTTACATGCAACTGCTTGGATACTGATGGCCACTGCAGCCTTTACCCCTTGGATTCTCGGCCTGACCGGCGGCATTGGTAGCGGCAAGAGCGCTGCTGCCGAGCGCTTTGTCGAGCTTGGCGTGCACCTGGTCGACGCCGACCAGGCGGCGCGCTGGGTTGTCGAACCTGGCCGCCCGGCCCTGGCCAGCATCGTCGAGCGCTTCGGCCCGGGTGTGTTGCAGGCGGACGGCCAGCTTGATCGCGCCGCCCTGCGCCAGCTGATCTTCGCCGACCCGGCGCAGCGCAAATGGCTGGAGCAACTGCTGCACCCGCTGATCGGGCAAGAGATTTTCAGCTACCTGGCCAAGGCGCAGTCGCCGTATGCGGTGTACGTGTCGCCGCTGCTGATCGAATCGGGCCAGTACCACAAGACTCAGCGCGTGTTGGTGATCGATGCGCCGCAGGAACTGCAAATAGCCCGTACCTTGGCGCGGGACAACACCAGTGCCGAACAGGTGCAGGCGATTCTGCAGGCCCAGCTGGCCCGTGAAGACCGCCTGCGCCATGCCGATGATGTGGTGGTCAACGACGGCGATTTGGCCGCGCTGCATGAGCAGATTGACCGCCTGCACCACTTTTACCTGACTTTGAAAGGAGGCCAGCCATGAGCCAGCCGTTGACCGTCGATTGCCCTACTTGTGGCGCACCTGTGGAATGGGCCGAGAAAAGCGCGTTCCGGCCGTTTTGTTCGGACCGCTGCAAACTGATCGACCTGGGGGCCTGGGCAGCCGAGGAGCACAAGATTGCGGGGTCGGAAGAGTCCGAAGATGAGCTGTATTCGGGGGACCTGGAGCCGCGGCACTGAGCTGATTGCAAGGCGGCTGTGCCGGCCTGCGGGAGGGGCCTTGTGTCGCGAAAGGGCCCTCCCACAGAGACCGCGTCAGGTTTTAGATATGATGGCAGAGCCGCCGTATGATCACCGCTCATCGTCCTTCCAGGGCGCCTGCAGATACCGTGTGCGGTTGAAGGTTTCCAGCCATTCCGGGCAAAACACCACCAGCGCACTGATCACCATGCCGTTGATGAACGCCTCGGGGAACATCATCAGCCACAGGTAGCCGACAAAGTCGCTGAGCCACTCCGGCAGGGCAAAACGCCCGTCCAGCCACAACAACCCTAGCGCCGCCGGTACGCAAACCAGCACGGTGAGCGCTGCCGGGAAGAACCCCGAACAGAAGATATAAACGAACAGGTTTCGCGGCTGGGCGCGCTCGACCACTATCGCGCACACCTCGGTAATGAGCACCGGCAAACCAATCAGCAACAAGCCGTTCACCCCCAGCGCCGCCAGGTCCTGTCGCCCTAGCGCCAGCAAGCCAAGCTGGGCCATGAACCCGCCCAGCACCGCCAGCGGCCAGTCCAGCAACAGGGTGACTGCGGTCATGCCAATAAAGTGGTACGACACCCCGGTATCAAAATCGCGCCTCACCAGCCACAGCGCGAACAGGCAGAACACCGTGCCAAACAGCAAATGCTGGCGGCGCCGGTCGGTGAACAGTTCAACCCAGCGAACCCGGCTTACCGCCCAGATCAGCAACGGCACAAAACCCAGCCAGCCAAGAGTAAGGGTGGTGCCGGACAACACCTGCGCGCTGATCACCTGAACAATACCCTTTGCAGCCATGTGGATAAGATCGAGTCTACACCCATTCTCCCTTTCCTTCGGCTGCGGTGGATTAGTGCCCTCATTCGATCCAGGAAGCATCGGTCAAGCCCGAAGAAATCGGGCGCACCTGTGCAAGCGTTGTCGGTACTGGGCTGATTCCCACGCTTAAACAGCATCTTACCGTCATCGATTAGCGGCTAAGCTTGTCTGCATGGATGACTCAGACTACCTGCGCCTGCTTACCATCCAGGCCGAACAAGCTAACGCCTTTCTCTCCAACGCCCGCAAGTGGGAGCGGGAGCGTTGGGTGTGCCAGCGTCTGTTGCAGGGGTTGAACATCCCCTACCGCAGCGAGGACTTCACCCCGGCCGGACAAGAGCCGCCCGATGTGCTGTTCCGCGATGCGGCCTTCGAGGTGTTTTTCGTGCTCGACGAGGGGCGTCGGCTGAACGATGAGTGGCGCGAAGAGCTGCAGCGCCGGCGCAGTGCGTTTTCCCTGGCACAACTGGTGCGCCGTGAAGCGCGTCCGCGGCGCATCAGTGCCACCGAGCTGCTGGCGCGCCTGGCGCCGACCTTGCGCAAGAAAGCGCACAACTACCGGGAACGCGGGCTGGAGCTGAACGAGCTGGACATCATCGCCTTCTCCAGCCTCAAGCGCGAAGTGCTCGACCTCAACACCCACTTCCCGCCGCCCACCGAATACCTGCGCCAAGGCTGGCGCTCGTTGTCGCTGGTGGGGCCGACGTTTGCCCGGGTGCTGTTCGCCCACCCCGACGCGCCAGACTTCCTGCGTGGCAACCTGGGGCGCAGCATTGTTTTTGATGTGGGCATCAGTCTTTGATCCAGTGCAGCGAGTGTTTGCGATGGCGTACACTCGGCGCCAGAGATAGAAAGCATTATCATTTGTTTCAAAGCGCCTGCACGAACGCTGTAGCGTTTGCGCAGTCACAAACGTCTACCTGACGAGGCCCACCATGACCAGCCGCCTGAACCCGGAAGATCAGCGTCGTGTCGATGAGTATCTGCGAGCCCCCCAGCACCAAGTCGAGCGCAGGCCATTCCGGCCGTGGCTGCTCCTTGTGCTGGTGGTGGCCGTGACCATCGGGTTGGGTCTCATCAGCCGCCTGCTGAGTGGACTGGTGCTATGAGCTGCTTCGCGCTCGCCCTCCCCTCGTGCAGTTTGCGGCCGGCCCAAAGGGCCACGAATTCCGTAAACCTTATGAGATATCCCCATGACTCATCGCATCGTGATTGTCGGCGGCGGCGCCGGCGGCCTGGAACTGGCGACCCGCCTGGGTAAAAGCCTGGGCAAGCGCAAGCAGGCCGAAATCACCCTGGTCGACGCCAACCTCACGCACATCTGGAAGCCACTGCTGCACGAAGTGGCCGCCGGCTCGCTGAACTCTTCGGAAGACGAACTGAACTACGTGGCCCAGGCCAAGTGGAACCACTTCAACTTCCAGCTGGGGCGCATGAGCGGCCTGGACCGTGAGGGCAAGCAGATTCAACTGGCCGCCACCCTCGATGACGAGGGCCGCGAGCTGCTGCCTGCGCGCACCCTGGGCTACGACACGCTGGTCATTGCCGTGGGCTCCAACACCAACGACTTCGGCACCTTGGGCGCGGCGCAGCACTGCCTGTTCCTCGACACGCGCAAGCAGGCTGAGCGCTTCCACCAGCAGTTGCTCAACCACTACCTGCGCGCCCATGCCGGCGACGTGGCTAGCGAGCAGATCAGCGTAGCGATCGTCGGCGCCGGTGCCACCGGTGTGGAACTGGCGGCCGAGCTGCACCATGCCGCCCACGAACTGGCGGCCTATGGCCTGGACCGCATCCAGCCCAAGGACATGCACATCACCATCATCGAGGCAGGCCCACGCGTGCTGCCGGCGCTGCCGGAGCGCATCAGCGTGCCGGTGCACAAGACCCTGGAAAAACTCGGGGTGAAGGTGATGACCAACGCGGCTGTCAGTGAAGTGACCGAGGACGGCCTGAAAACCAAGGACGGCGAGGTGATCCAGGCCAGCCTGAAAGTGTGGGCGGCGGGTATCCGTGCGCCGGGCTTCCTGAAGGACATCGATGGGCTGGAAACCAACCGCATCAACCAGCTGGTGGTGCGCCCTACCCTGCAGACCACCCGCGACGACAACATCTTCGCCTTCGGTGACTGCGCTGCCTGCCCGCAACCGGGCAGCGACCGCAATGTGCCGCCGCGTGCCCAGGCGGCACACCAGCAGGCTTCGATGCTGGCGCAAAGCCTGAAGGCGCGCCTGGAGAACAAGACCCTGCCAACCTACGAGTACAAGGACTACGGCTCGCTGGTGTCGCTGTCGCGCTTCTCGGCGGTGGGCAACCTGATGGGTAACCTGATGGGCAGCGTGAAGCTGGAAGGCTGGCTGGCGCGGATGTTCTACGTGTCGCTGTACCGCATGCACCAGATGGCGTTGTACGGGTTCTTCCGCACGGCGTTGATGATGCTAGGTAGCAAGATAGGCCGGGGTACCGAGCCGCGCCTGAAGCTGCACTGACAGGCACTCGCTCCTGCAGGCAATGCACTGACCTGTAGGAGCAGCCTTGTGCTGCGAAGAGGCCATTACCCGCAGAGAAAATCTTTTGCCGTACCGGCCCTTTCGCAGCACAAGGCTGCTCCCACAAGGGCCCGTGTTGCGGTAAGAGGTGGGTTAAATTGAGGCAAAAGAAAAAGGGCATCTCTTTCGAGATGCCCTTTATTCATGGTGGGTCGTGTAGGATTCGAACCTACGACCAATTGGTTAAAAGCCAACTGCTCTACCAACTGAGCTAACGACCCTAAAATGGTCGGGGTGAGGGGATTCGAACTCCTGACATCCTGCTCCCAAAGCAGGCGCGCTACCGGACTGCGCTACACCCCGGGTCTTTCAAAAAAAAGGGCATCTCTTGGAGATGCCCTTCTTTACATGGTGGGTCGTGTAGGATTCGAACCTACGACCAATTGGTTAAAAGCCAACTGCTCTACCAACTGAGCTAACGACCCGGAAAATGGTCGGGGTGAGGGGATTCGAACTCCTGACATCCTGCTCCCAAAGCAGGCGCGCTACCGGACTGCGCTACACCCCGAGATGGCTCCGCGACCTGGACTCGAACCAGGGACCCAATGATTAACAGTCATTTGCTCTACCGACTGAGCTATCGCGGAACTGAACTTCGGTACAACTTACCGATTTGCTACTCCGAAGGCTGTGTTCGCTTCGGACTCTTTAGCTTCTTAGCTTTCGCTTTGTCGCTGCTGAGGCCGGCTATTCTACATTCTTCGTTTTGCTTGTCAACCACTTTTTTTCATTCAACTTACTGATTTGTAAGTTGTTTTGCGGTCACCGATGTTGCTGGTGATTCGCTTAGTGCCTGACAACGCGGCGTATATTAGGGTCACTCGAATTTTGATGCAAGCAAAAATTTCAAAAATTTCAGCAAGTTATCCTGAATTCCCCGAAAGCCCCGATTTTACTGGGCTGTGCCGGCCTCTTCGCGGGTAAACCCGCTGCCACAGGGGCCCCACAGCGCCTGTGAGAAAGCAAAAAAAAGCCCCGCAAAAGCGGGGCTCATGGTGAAACACATTACCCAAAGACGATTTCGTCGCCTTCCACTGTGGCGGTAATCGAGGTACCCGGCACAAACTGGCCAGCCAAGATCAGCTGCGCCAGCGGGTTTTCGATCCAGCGCTGGATAGCCCGCTTCAGCGGCCGTGCGCCGTACACCGGGTCGTAACCCACGGCAATCAGCTTGTCCAGGGCCTCCGGGCTCAGGCTCAGCGACAGTTCGCGCTCCAGCAGACGGCTGCGCAGGCGGCCCAGCTGGATCTCGGTAATGCCGGCGATCTGCTCGCGGCCCAGTGGCTCGAACACCACCACTTCGTCGATACGGTTGATGAACTCCGGACGGAAATGCGCGCCCACTGCATCCATCACCGCCGCACGCTGTGCCTCGCGGTCGCCTACCAGTTCCTGGATCTGCGCCGAGCCCAGGTTGGAGGTCATCACGATCACCGTGTTGCGGAAGTCCACGGTGCGCCCGTGGCTGTCGGTCAGGCGGCCGTCTTCCAGCACCTGCAGCAGCACGTTGAACACATCCGGGTGGGCTTTCTCCACCTCATCCAGCAGCACCACCGAGTATGGCTTGCGCCGTACGGCCTCGGTCAGGTAACCGCCCTCTTCATACCCTACATACCCTGGTGGTGCACCGATCAGGCGAGCCACGGAGTGTTTCTCCATGAACTCGGACATGTCGATGCGCACCATCGCCTCTTCGGTGTCGAACAGGAACTCGGCCAGCGCCTTGCACAGCTCGGTCTTGCCCACACCGGTGGGGCCGAGGAACAGGAACGAACCGCTTGGCCGGCTCGGGTCGGACAGCCCGGCACGCGAGCGGCGCACGGCGTTGGCCACGGCGGTCACCGCCTCGTTCTGGCCGATCACGCGCTGGTGCAGCAGCGCTTCCATTTTCAGCAGCTTCTCGCGCTCGCCTTCCAGCATCTTGGACACAGGGATGCCGGTCCACTTCGACACCACTTCGGCAATTTCTTCCTCAGTCACCTTGTTGCGTAGCAACTGGTTTTCGGTCTTGCCGTGCTGGTCGACCATCTGCAGGCTGCGCTCCAGGTCGGGGATTACCCCGTACTGCAGCTCGGCCATGCGGCTCAGGTCACCTTTGCGGCGGGCGGCTTCCAGTTCCTGGCGGGCCTGTTCGATCTTTTGCTGGATCTGCGCAGAGCCCTGCACTTCGGCCTTTTCCGATGCCCAGATTTCTTCCAGGTCGGAATATTCACGCTCCAACCGCTCGATTTCTTCGGTCAGCTTCTCGAGGCGTTTTTTCGCCGCTTCGTCTTCTTCCTTCTTCAGCGCCTGCGATTCCACCTTCAACTGGATCAGGCGGCGATCAAGGCGGTCGAGCACTTCCGGCTTGGAGTCGATCTCCATGCGGATGCGGCTGGCCGCTTCGTCAATCAGGTCAATCGCCTTGTCCGGCAGCTGGCGGTCAGTGATATAGCGGTGGCTGAGCTTGGCGGCTGCGATAATGGCACCGTCGGTGATGGCCACCTTGTGGTGCACTTCATAGCGCTCTTTCAGGCCACGCAGAATCGCGATGGTGTCTTCCTCGCTTGGCTCCTCTACCAACACCTTCTGGAAGCGGCGTTCCAAGGCGGCGTCCTTCTCGATGTACTGGCGGTACTCGTTCAGCGTGGTGGCGCCGACGCAGTGCAGCTCGCCGCGCGCCAAGGCTGGCTTGAGCATGTTGCCGGCGTCCATGGCGCCTTCGCCTTTACCGGCGCCGACCATGGTGTGCAGTTCATCGATGAACAGGATGATCTGGCCTTCCTGCTTGGACAGCTCGTTCAAAAGCGATTTGAGGCGCTCTTCGAACTCGCCGCGGTACTTGGCACCGGCAATCAGCGCGCCCATGTCCAGCGCCAGCAGGCGCTTGCCCTTGAGGCCATCAGGCACTTCACCATTGATAATGCGCTGGGCCAGGCCTTCGGCGATGGCGGTTTTACCCACACCAGGCTCACCGATCAACACCGGGTTGTTCTTGGTACGGCGTTGCAGCACCTGCACGGTACGGCGGATTTCGTCGTCACGGCCAATCACCGGGTCCAGCTTGCCTTCTTCGGCACGCTTGGTGAGGTCGACGGTGTACTTGTCCAGCGCCTGGCGCGACTCTTCGGCGTTGGCATCATTCACTGCCGCGCCGCCACGCAGGTTGTTGATGGCGTTTTCCAGGGCTTTCTTGCTCACGCCCTGGCTCAGCAGCAGCTTGCCGAGCTTGCTGTTCTCGTCCATGGCAGCCAGCAACACCAGTTCGCTGGAAATGAACTGGTCGCCCTTCTGCTGGGCGAGGCGGTCGGCCTGGTTAAGCAGGCGTGCCAGGTCCTGCGACATGTTCACGTCGCCGGTGGGGTTCTGGATTTTCGGTAGCTGGTCGAGCTCTTTCACTAGTGCCTGGCGCAGGCTGTTGATGTCGAAGCCAACCTGCATCAGCAGCGGCTTGATCGAACCGCCCTGCTGTTCAAGCAGTGCCTGCATCAGGTGCACGGGCTCGATGGCTGGGTGGTCCATGCCAACGGCCAGGGATTGAGCATCGGATATCGCTAATTGCAGCTTGCTGGTCAAACGGTCTATTCGCATGGTGTACCTTCCTTTAAAGGGCAGGTCGGAGCGATGGACAGCGCCTGTTTATGAAGAAACCTGCCTGAGATGACCTTATAGATAAGGCTGATTCTGGAAGATTCAAGCGTAGCGGGGTTGACCGAAGTCAACCTGTTGGATTAACGGAGGCCATTCGCGGGCGAGTCCGCGAAGAGGCCAGTACAGGCTAGCGGGGTTGCAGCCACACCAGTGATGCAAACCGCCCACCCTGCGGGGTACGGCGATAGGAGAAGAACCGCGCATCACTGACCGTGCACAAGCCGCCGCCATACACGGCAGTTACGCCACGGGCAGCCAGACGAATGCGCGCCAGCTCGTAGATATTCGCCATAAGCTTGCCAGGCCGTTCGCCCTCGACGAATGCCCGAGCGGCTTGCGGGTGCACGGCGGTAAAGGCATCACGCACTTCCAGCCCCACTTCGAAAGCCTGTGGGCCAATGGCCGGCCCCAACCACACCAGCACTTCTTCAGGTGGCAGTGCCAGGCGGTCCAAGGTGGCTTCCAGCACGCCGCCCGCCAACCCGCGCCAGCCCGCATGCGCCGCCGCCACGCGAGTACCGGCCCGGTCGCAGAACAGCGCAGGCAGGCAATCGGCGGTCATCACCGTACAGGCAATGCCAGGCTGGTCGGTCCAGCTGGCGTCGGCCTCGGCCACCACGGCCGGGTCGGCATCCGCCACCACCAGCCCATGCACCTGCTTGAGCCAGGCCGGCTGGATGGCGAACGTGTCGCTGAGGCGACGGCGGTTCTCGGCAACGGCAGCAGGGTCATCCCCTACGTGGTCGCCAAGGTTGAAGGTTTCGTAGGGCGGCAGGCTGACGCCGCCCTGACGGGTGGTGACACAGGCGCGAACCGAGGCCGGGGCCGGCCAGTCGGGAAACAGCAGCGACTGCGTCAGGCCACTCATCCGATAAAGCTCTCGCGGTCTTCGCTCAGCAGCGACAGCAACCAGAGGAAGTCATCGGGCAGTGGCGATTCCCACTTCATGATTTCACCGGTGATCGGGTGAGCCAACGCCAGGAAGCGCGCATGCAGCGCCTGGCGAGGGAAGGTTTTCACCGCCTCGACCATGGTCGGGCTGGCAGCCGGTGGAATGCGGAAGCGCCCACCGTACGTCTGGTCACCGACCAGCGGGAAGCCAACGTGGGCCATGTGCACACGAATCTGGTGGGTGCGGCCGGTTTCCAGCTTTACCCGCACGTGGGTGTGCGAGCGGAAGCGCTTGAGCACGCGGTAGTGGCTGACCGCCGGCTTGCCGCCGTCGGTGACTGCCATGCGCTGGCGCATGCCGCCGTGGCGGCCGATCGGGGCATCGATCTTGCCACCGGAAGTTACCACGCCGATCACGATGCATTCATAAATGCGGCTGACCTTGCGCGCCTGCATCTGCTCGACCAGCCTGGTCTGCGCTTGCAAGGTCTTGGCCACCACCATCAAGCCGGTGGTGTCTTTATCCAGCCGGTGAACGATGCCGGCGCGCGGTACGTTGACGATGTCTGGCACGTGGTGCAGCAGCGCATTGAGCAGCGTACCACTGGCATGACCGGCAGCCGGGTGCACAACCAGCCCGGCAGGCTTGTTGATTACCATGATATGGTCGTCTTCGTAGACGATATCCAGTTCGATATCTTCTGGGATCCACTCGCCCTGGGCCTCTTGTTCGGCCTGCAGTGCTAGCAGCGAGCCACCATAGACGGTGTCTCGAGGGCGCACAACGGCGCCATCGACCGTCAGGCGGCCCTCTTTGATCCACGAAGTAAGCCGCGAACGCGAGTACTCAGCGAACAATTGGGCGGCGACCTGGTCGAGGCGTTGGCCGCCCAGTTCGGACGGTACCTCTGCGCTAAGTTGAATGATCTCGGACATGCTCGATTCGGCGGGCGCACAGCCTTTGGTTTCGGCTGCGAGCTTGTGGTTAAATACGGCTTCTTTTGTCCCGGGGTTGGCCGGGGCGCTCATCATAACAGGACGGCACCGCCCAAGACAGCGGCCGTCAAAGGGACGCAAGCCGCCATGCAAGTGAAACACCTGCTGCTGATCGCCATCCTCGGGCTTACCGCGGCCTGTTCCTCTAATAAAGAGGTCATTGACGAGAACCTCAGCGAAGCCGAGCTGTACCAGCAGGCGCAAGCTGACCTGGACAACTCCAGCTACACCAGCGCCGTGAACAAACTCAAGGCCCTGGAGTCGCGCTACCCGTTCGGTCGCTATGCCGACCAGGCGCAGCTCGAGCTGATCTACGCCAACTACAAGAACTCCGAGCCCGAGGCTGCCAAGTCGGCCGCCGAGCGCTTCATCCGCCTGCACCCGCAGCACCCGAACGTCGACTACGCCTACTACCTCAAAGGCCTGACCTCGTTCGACCAGGACCGTGGCCTGCTGGCGCGCTTCCTGCCGCTGGACATGACCAAGCGTGACCCGGGTGCCGCCCGCGACTCGTACAACGAGTTCGCCCAGCTGACCAGCCGCTTCCCCAACAGCCGCTACTCGCCCGACGCCAAGCAGCGCATGATCTACCTGCGCAACCTGCTGGCCTCGTATGAAATTCATGTGGCCGACTACTACCTGAGCCGCCAGGCCTATGTGGCCGCCGCCAACCGTGGCCGCTACGTGGTAGAAAACTTCCAGGAAACCCCATCGGTCGGCGACGGCCTGGCGGTGATGGTCGAGTCGTACCAGAAGATGCACCTGGACGAACTGGCCGCCAGCAGCCTGGAAACCCTCAAGCTCAACTACCCGGACCACCCGAGCCTGGCCGATGGCGAGTTCCAGCCCAAGCAGACCGAGTCTGACGGGCGCGGCTGGCTGTCCAAGGCCACCCTGGGCCTGATCGAAACCGATACGCCGCTGCCGCCGGGCGAAACCCGCGCCAACCAGGACGTGGTCAAGCAGTTCCAGGACGCGCGTGACGAGATGCCGCAAGAGCTGCTACCGAAAGACGAAAACGGCGATCCGATCGTGCCGGAAGGCCCGAAAGCAGCCGAAAAAGACCGTTCCTGGTTCAGCTACATGACCTTTGGTCTGTTCGACTGACACACAGCGGTAAATGAAAGGGAGGCCTTGGGCCTCCCTTTTTTATTGGCCGCGCCCTAGACTGTCAGCTTCTTCAATCGACAAGCTGGACACCATGGTTCGCCTACTTTTCTGGATCGCCCTGATCGCCGCCGCGTTCTGGCTGTGGCGCAAGTTCAAAGTCAGCCAACAGTCGCACCCCGAGGCGAAGCTGGATGCGCCCCTGCAGATGGTGCGCTGCGCCCATTGCGGCGTGCACCTGCCCAACGACCGGGCGCTGCAGCAGGGCAAAGAGTGGTATTGCAGCCAGGCGCACCTGCAACAGGGGCCTGGCCAACAAGGCTGAACACCAAACCGCTGCAGGAGCGGCCTTGCCTCGCGATAGGGCCGCGCCTACAAAGCATCGTGTACTCTCTGTAGCCCCGGCGATCTCAACCCAGACGCCCTGCTGGTGCATACGGCGCCGGGTCGATGATTGGCTCGGCCCCGGTCAGCAAGTCGGTAAACAGCTGGCAGGAAGCCGGCGCCAGCACCAGCCCGTTGCGGTAGTGACCGCAGTTCAGCCACAACCCCTCGTACCCTGGCACCGGCCCGATGTAGGGAATACCCTCGGGCGAGCCCGGCCGCAACCCGGCCCAGTGCCCCACCACCGTGGCCCCTTCGAGCCCTGGCAGCAACTCCACCGCCGATGCCTTAAGGCTTTCCAGTGCATCTTCGGTCGGGGTCTTGTCGTACCCGGCATGCTCCAGCGTGCTGCCCACCAGAATGTGCCCATCCCGCCGCGGGATCGCATAGCGCCCCTTGGCCAGCACCATGCTCGGCAAAAATTCCTCGGCGCACTTGAACAGGATCATCTGGCCCTTCACCGGCTCTACCGGCAGTTCAAGGCCAAGGGTACGCAACAGGTCGCCACTCCAAGCCCCGGCACTGAGCACCACCTCATCCGCCGCCAGCACGCCTTCAGCGGTCTGTACGCCGGTCACGCGCCCGCCCTGCTGAACAAAGCCGGTGATCTGGCAGTTCTCTCGCAGGGTTACGTTGGGCAACGCCAGCAGCGCCGCCTTCAGCGATTTCACCAGGCGCGGGTTGCGCACGTTGGCTACACCGGCCATGTAGATGGCGCGCTTGAAACCCGGGCCCAGCACCGGCACCGCGTCGTAGGCCGCCGAGATATCCACGGCACTGAGCGGCCGCTGCTCACGTTCGGCCCAAGCCAGCGCTTCGGCCTCGTCATCCAGGTCGAGCCAGTACAAGCCCGTGGTGTGCACTTCGGGGTCGACGCCGGTGCTGGCGAACAAGCGCTCGCCCAGCTGTGGATAAAAGTCCTGCGACCAGTGCGCCAGGGCGGTGACTGCCGGGCTGTAGCGCCACGGGTACAGCGGCGAAACAATGCCGCCCCCGGCCCACGACGACTCACGGCCGACTTCGCCCTGATCACACACCACCACCTGCCCGACCTTGGCCGCCAGGTTGAACGCCGTCAGCAGGCCGATCACCCCGCCGCCGACCACCACTACTTGCTTGCTCATCTGTCGATCCAACACCTGAAGTAAAACCGCGATGCACCGGGCACCATTCAACCTTCAGCTTCCCCAGCAGTGCTCGCTGCCGTCAACGGCACCGGGGTTGCGCTGCACACCGGCCTGGTCGAGCTGGAAGTCGCCACAGCCATCCTGCGCCATCAGCCCATGGGGCAGCCGCCGGGCGCGCAGCGTGAAGGTGTCGCTGTCGCGCTGGGCCTGCAGGCTGTAATAGCGGGTACCGTCGGGCAAGGCCGGGTCACCCTCGGCATATTGGCCGGTGCGTACGCGGTGGCGCTCCAGGCGCAGGGCGGCATCATGCAGCAGGCCAACCACTTCGCTGCGTGCGGCTCGCCGAAGCTGGTCGCTGTAACTGGGGTAGGCAATGGCTGCCAGAATGCCGGTCACGGCCAGCACAATCAACAACTCGATCAGGCTCAAGCCTTGCTGCATGTCAGTCTCCCCTGAGTCTTTGCCGCCAGGTGATGCGCCGGGTTGTGTCGCCGGCCACGGCGTAGACGGCCTCCAGCACATGCCGGGACTGGGTTTGCTTGCTGACGGCCGTTACCCGGAACAAGGTGACAAGCAGCTCATCCGGCATATGCGCAGCGCAGGTGCTCGTGCCCAGGTTCTGTACATGGAAGTAACCGCTCTGTGTGCCCTGCCACTGCCCGGCCAGATCGTGCGGTCGAGCTGGCGGCAAGCACGCGGTACACCGATCGGGAGGTGCCCGCTTGAGCTCACCCTCACCTGCTTGCAACGCGGCCTCGGCCTCTTCGAACGCCAGCAGACCATCGCGCATGTAGCCAGCCATTCGCGTCTCCATCAAGGCCTCGCGCAGGGCCGAGGCCGCCAACAAGCCGAGCAGCAAGCTCAGTACCAACGCCAACAGCAGCACAACACCGCGTTGACGCTTCATGGCCCCGGCACCGGGTTGCGCAGTGCCACGCTCAGTTCATGGCGCTGTTCGAGTTTGAGCGTGGGCTCGTACAACGTGAGTGCGATATCTACCCGCTCTCCCCGGAGCGTTTGCACACGCTCGAAATGCACTTCTCGCACATTCTCCACCAGCGGCTGGAAGCTGGTTCGTCGTCTAAAGCTCAGGGTATCGCCGTTAAGCTGGTAGACGTACTTGCTAACGGGATACGCCAGTGGGTGGGGCTTGCTCGCGCTTTGCCCATCCTCCACAGATACCTTTTCAAGGCAGTCTGTCTGCAAGAACCAGTCAGGTGCTCCTGCCTGCCCGGGCAGCTCTGCTACCACGAGGCTCAGCATGGACGGTGCCACCTCCAGAGGACGGGCGAAGGCCTGCTGTGCAGTGGAGCTCTTGAAGTCGTCAGGTCGCAGGCGCAGGCAGCCGAACATTCCGGCCATGCGAATATCCTGAGCCATACGCAGCAACGCCTGACGTGCCTCATCCTGCATGCGCACCGCGGTACTTTGCAGGCGCCACGTCTGGTGTGCCGAAGCGAAGAGCTGGCTGGCTGCGGCCAGCAGCATCAACCCGATGGCCAGCGCCATCACCACCTCAAGTAAACCGAACCCGCTCTGACGGGCCTTCATCGCCGCCTCTCAAGCTCACTGTGCGCCGCCATTGCCGCCTGCCCATCGCGACGCGCGCTGTCCGCAGCCTGCAATGCCTGCAACTGTATTGATGCCGTTGCGAACATGCCCACGGCCACAACCACGACCGCCAACAACACTTCCATGAGCGTCATGCCCCGTTGCCTCGCGTGCATCCCTGCACCTCCTGCGACTTTTCCTGCAATAGCCCTGAACCTGGCCGACTAGACCGCCTGGCCAGCGAACGTGAAGCTATAGCCAAGCACTTCCAGGGAGGAATGCACGGTGAAGCAACGAGGCGTAACACTGATACAAATGTTGTCGGCCTTGGCCATAGCTGTCTTGCTGACACAGCTCGGTATGCCGGCCTACGCCAGGATGAGCGACGACCTACACAGGGCAGCCGCGGCGCGTGATTTGGCACAGGCACTGCGCAGCGCACGCAGCCACGCGATGCTGCAAAGCCAGCCGGTGCTGGTGCAGGCGCTGGACGGTAATTGGGGGAATGGTTGGCGGGTGGTGCTGGAGCATAACCAGCAGCTGCTGCGCGAGCAGCGGCTTTCGAGGCCGCTCAAGGTTACGAGCAATCGCGGGGAGCAGTTCAAGTTCAGTGCGCTGGGCGTTCCAATGGCGCTGAACAACAGCTGGTTGGGAACAACGCTGGAAGTGTGTGAACGCTCATCTGCCAGCAGCCGATATCAAGTGGTGCTGGCATCGACCGGGAGAGTCAGATTGCTTGCAGAGGACCGAAACAATACTCGCTGTGCAAGTACATAGCCTTGAGCCGACCTTGCCGGCCCTATCGCCGGCAAGCCAGCTCCCACAGGGATATCACTGCCTTCAAGGCTTGTGCAGTACCTGTAGGAGCTGGCTTGCCGGCGATGAGGCCAGTACAGGCTTCAGTCAGATCAGCGAGCGAACCCGCAGCTCTTTTGGCATCGAGAAGGTGATGTTCTCTTCACGCCCGTCCAGCTCTTCAGCACCGGTAGCGCCCCAGGCCTTGAGCTGTTCGATCACGCCACGTACCAGCACTTCGGGGGCCGAAGCACCCGCAGTGATGCCAATACGCGCCGCCTGTTCGAACCAGCCCTGTTGCATGTCCTCGGCACCGTCGATCAGGTAGGCCGGGGTGCCCATGCGCTCGGCCAGCTCACGCAGGCGGTTTGAGTTGGAGCTGTTCGGGCTGCCGACTACCAGCACCACGTCGCACTCGCCCGCCAGTTGCTTGACGGCGTCCTGGCGGTTCTGGGTGGCGTAGCAGATGTCGTCCTTGCGCGGGCCACCGATGTTCGGGAAGCGCGCACGCAGGGCGTCGATGACGCGGCTGGTGTCGTCCATCGACAAGGTGGTCTGGGTCACGAAGGCCAGGTGGTCAGGGTCGCGCACCTGCAGCCTGGCTACATCATCTTCGTCTTCGACGAGGTAGATGGAACCACCGTTGCTGGCGTCGTACTGGCCCATGGTGCCTTCGACTTCCGGGTGCCCTTCGTGGCCGATGAGAATGCACTCACGGCCGTCGCGGCTGTACTTGGCCACCTCGATGTGCACCTTGGTCACCAGCGGGCAGGTGGCATCGAACACTTTCAGGCCACGGCCAGCCGCTTCCTGGCGCACGGCCTGGGAAACACCGTGGGCACTGAAGATGACGATGACATCGTCCGGCACCTGGTCCAGCTCTTCGACGAAGATGGCACCGCGGTTGCGCAGGTCTTCTACCACGAACTTGTTGTGCACCACTTCGTGACGCACATAGATCGGCGGGCCGAAGACTTCCAGCGCGCGGTTGACGATCTCGATCGCCCGGTCCACCCCCGCGCAAAAGCCGCGAGGGTTGGCGAGTTTGATTTGCATGATCGGCTCCAGGCTTACAGGGCCTTCACCTCGAGGATCTCCACCTCGAAGGTCAGGGTCTTGCCAGCCAGTGGGTGATTGAAGTCGATGGTCACCTGGTCGTCATCGAACGCTTTGACCACACCCGGCAGCTCGGCGTTGGCGGCATCGTTGAAGATGATCAGCAGCCCGTCGGACAGCTCCATGCCCTCGAAGTTGGACCGCGGCATGACTTGCACGTTTTGCGGGTTGGGCTGGCCGAAGGCGTTCTCCGGGGCCACTACCACGGTGCGCTTGTCACCGGCCTTGAAGCCGAACAGCGCGTTTTCGAAGCCCGGCAACAGGTTGCCATCGCCAACCTTGAAGGTGGCCGGGGCTTTGTCGAACGTGCTGTCGACGGTGTCGCCGTTTTCCAGGTGCAGCGCGAAGTGCAGGGTGACTTCGGTGTTCTGGCCGATACGGGTGTCAGTCATGGACCGGATCCTCGGACTTCTTGCTCTTGAACATATCCAGCGCCAGCATCACCGCACCAACGGTGATGGCGCTGTCGGCCACGTTGAAGGCCGGGAAGTAATGGCGGTTTTGCCAGTGCACCAGGATGAAGTCGACCACATGGCCCAGCACGACACGGTCGTACAGGTTGCCAATGGCGCCACCCAGCACCAGCGCCAGCGCCACGGCCAGCCAGGTTTCGTTGCGCCCCAGGCGCTTGAGCCACACCACCAGCACGGCACTGACCACCACTGCGATCAGGGCGAACAGCCAGCGCTGCCAGCCAGCGCCATCAGCGAGGAAGCTGAAAGCGGCGCCGGTGTTGTAGGCCAAGGTCCAGCTGAAGTAGTCAGGGATGACCACAATCTGCTGGTACATGGTCAGGGCGTTGTTGAAATACAGCTTGGTGGCCTGGTCGACGACCAGCACCAGCAAGCTCAGCCAAAGCCATGCAAGGCGCCCGAAGCGCCCCACTGCCGGGTTAGGCATAGTGACGCACCTCGCCCGAACCGGTCAGGTTATCGACGCAACGGCTGCAGATTTCCGGGTGCTCCGGGTGGCTGCCTACGTCGGCGCGGAAGTGCCAGCAACGGCCGCACTTGGCATGGCCGGACTTGACCACTTTCAGCTTGAGGCCTTCGACTTCGGTGGCCACGGCGTCCGCCGGTGCCTGCACGAACGGCACCACGCTGGCGGCCGAGGTGATCAGCACGAAGCGCAGCTCGTCGCCCAGCTTGCCCAGGTCGGCGCTCAGGCCTTCGTCGGCATACAGGGTGACTTCGGCCTGCAGGTTGCCGCCGATGACCTTGGCGGTACGCTGGTTTTCCAGCTCCTTGTTGACCGATGCCTTCACCGCCATTACGCGGTCCCAGTAGGCGCGGTCCAGCTCGGTGCCTTCCGGCAGCTCGCTCAGGCCCTGATACCAGCCGTTGAGCATCACCGACTCGTTGCGCTCGCCCGGCAGGTATTGCCAGATTTCGTCAGCGGTGAACGCCAGGATCGGCGCAATCCAGCGCACCAGCGCTTCGCTGATGTGGTACAGCGCGGTCTGGCAGGAACGGCGGGCGACACTGTTGGCGCCGGTGGTGTACTGGCGGTCCTTGATGATGTCGAGGTAGAAGCCGCCCAACTCCTGCACGCAGAAGTTGTGCACCTTGGAGTAGACGTTCCAGAAACGGTACTCGCTGTAGTGCTCTTCAAGCTCGCGTTGCAGCAGCAGGGTACGGTCCACGGCCCAGCGGTCCAGTGCCAGCATGTCTTCCGGGGCCAGCAGGTCGCGGGCCGGGTCGAAACCGGACAGGTTGGACAGCAGGAAGCGGGCGGTATTGCGGATACGGCGGTAGGCGTCGGCGCTACGCTGCAGGATCTGCTCGGAAACCGCCATTTCACCGGAATAGTCAGTGGCCGAAACCCACAGGCGCAGGATGTCGGCACCCAGGGTGTTGTTGACCTTCTCCGGCTCGATGGTGTTACCCAGCGACTTGGACATCTTGCGGCCGTTCTCGTCCACGGTGAAGCCGTGGGTCAGCAGTTCGCGGTACGGCGCGTGGTTGTCGATGGCGCAACCGGTGAGCAACGACGAGTGGAACCAGCCACGATGCTGGTCGGAGCCTTCCAGGTACAGGTCGGCGACCGGGCCGGTGGCGTGGCCGATATCGTGCGAGCCACGCAGCACGTGCCAGTGGGTGGTGCCGGAGTCGAACCACACGTCCAGGGTATCGGTGATCTTGTCGTACTGGCCTGCTTCTTCACCCAGCAGTTCGACGGCATCCAGCTTGAACCAGGCTTCGATACCTTCCTGTTCAACGCGCTTGGCCACCGCTTCCATCAGTTCGACGGTACGTGGGTGCAGCTCGCCGGTCTGCTTGTGCAGGAAGAACGGGATCGGCACACCCCAGTTGCGCTGACGCGAGATGCACCAGTCCGGGCGGTTGGCGATCATCGAGTGCAGGCGCGCCTGGCCCCAGGCCGGTACGAACTTGGTTTCTTCGATGGCTTTGAGGGCGCGCTCACGCAGCGGCTCGCCAGCGCTTGGCTGCTTGTCCATGCCGACGAACCACTGCGCGGTTGCGCGGTAGATCAGCGGGGTCTTGTGGCGCCAGCAGTGCATGTAGCTGTGGCTGATGGTTTCGGTGTGCATCAGCGCACCGGCTTCGCTCAGCTTCTCGACGATGGCCGGGTTGGCCTTCCAGATGAACTGGCCGCCGAAGAACTCCAGCGACTCGACATACACGCCATTGCTCTGCACCGGGGTGAGAATGTCGTCGTTGACCATGCCGTAGCGCTTGCAGGTGACGAAGTCGTCTTCACCGTAGGCAGGCGCGGAGTGAACCACACCGGTACCGGCGCCCAGTTCGACGTAGTCGGCCAGGTAGACGGGCGACAGGCGGTCGTAGAACGGGTGGCGGAAGTTGATTAGCTCCAGCGCCGAACCCTGGGCAGTGGCGATGACCGAGCCTTCCAGGTTGTAACGCTTGAGGCACGACTCGACCAGCTCCTCGGCCAGCACCAGCAGACGCTCGCCGGTATCGACCAAGGCATACTTGAACTCCGGGTGGATGTTCAGCGCCTGGTTGGCGGGGATAGTCCACGCGGTGGTGGTCCAGATCACGATGGCGGCTGGCTTGGCCAGCGCGTCCAACCCGAAGGCGGCAGCCAGCTTGGCCTCGTCGGCAACCGGGAAGGCCACGTCGATGGTCTGGGATTTCTTGTCGGCGTATTCGACTTCCGCTTCAGCCAGGGCCGAACCGCAATCGAAGCACCAGTTCACAGGCTTGAGGCCCTTGAACACGAAGCCTTGCTTGACCATCTCGGCCAGGGCGCGGATTTCGCCGGCCTCGTTGGCGAAGTTCATGGTCTTGTACGGGTTGTCCCAGTCACCCAGTACACCCAGGCGAATGAACTCGGTCTTCTGCCCTTCGATCTGCTCGGCGGCGTACTCGCGGCACAGCTCGCGGGTGCGGTCGGCAGACAGGTGCTTGCCGTGGGTAACCTCGACCTTGTGCTCGATCGGCAGGCCATGGCAGTCCCAACCCGGTACATACGGCGCATCGTAGCCGGCCAGGGTCTTGGAGCGGACGATCATGTCCTTGAGGATCTTGTTCAGCGCATGACCGATGTGAATCTTGCCGTTGGCATAGGGCGGGCCGTCGTGCAGGACGAACTTGGGACGATCCTTGCCAATTTCGCGCAGCTTCTGGTACAGGCCAATGCTGTCCCAGCGCTGCAGGATCTGCGGTTCGCGCTGAGGCAGGCCGGCCTTCATGGGGAAGGCGGTGTCCGGAAGGTTAAGCGTGGCTTTGTAGTCGGTCATTTCAGGCTCTTCGTTAGCGGTTGAGCGTGCCAATGTGCACGTGCGGCGGCGATATCCGCATCGATCGCCGACTTCAGCGCCTCCAGGGAGGCGAATCGCTGCTCTTCACGCAGCTTGTGGTGGAACTCCACCGTCAGACGCCGGCCATACAGGTCGCCGGCAAAATCGAGAAGATGAATCTCCAGGTGCGGGCGCCCATCACCGGCAACGGTGGGACGCACGCCAATATTGCCTACACCCGGCCAGGCCTTGCCGTCGATTTCGATGCTGGCCAGGTAGACCCCGGACAGCGGTACGCGGCGGCGCTTGAGCTGGATGTTGGCGGTAGGTGTGCCGAGCTGGCGGGCCAGCTTCTGGCCATGCAGCACACGGCCGGTGATGCTGTACGGGCGGCCCAGCAGGTGCTCGGCCAGCTCGAAGTTACCTTCGCACAGGGCCTTGCGCACTTCGGTGCTGCTGACCCGCAGGCCGTCCTGGATTACCGTGTTGGCGGCCTCGACGGTGAAGCCGTACTGCTTGCCGGCCTCGATCAGGAAGGCGAAGTCGCCGGCGCGGTCGCAGCCAAAGCGGAAGTCATCACCCACTTCGAGGTGGCGCACGCCCAGGCCGTCGACCAGGATGGCTTTGACGAAGGCATCGGCGCTGAGCTTGCTCAGGCGCTGATTGAACGCCAGGCACAGCACCCGGTCGATGCCCTCGGCGGCCAGCAGTTCGACCTTGTCGCGCAGGCGGGCCAGGCGCGCCGGTGCGGTATCGGGGGCGAAGTACTCGCGTGGTTGCGGTTCGAAGATCACCACGCAGGTCGGCAGGCCCAAGGCCTGACCACGCTCGCGCAGGCGCGCCAGGATAGCCTGGTGGCCGCGGTGAACCCCGTCGAAGTTGCCAATGGTGGCGACACAGCCCCGGTGCTCGGGGCGCAGGTTGTGAAGACCTCGAACCAGCTGCATAACGCGCTTCTTGCTCATAAAGTGGCCGATTATAACCACACCCGGGCGCCGGTGACAGGCAGCAGCGCCCAAGGGCGGCGTGGAATATGAAAAACCGACGCCTGACCCGCCTGACGCCTCAGTGCAGGGCCTTGCGAGCGAAGTGCCGGGGCCGGAAGCCGCACAGGTACAGGCAGCCGAAATACGTCACGACACCTGCCACAATCAACGCCCCAAGCCGCAGGAAGCGCTCAAGCATGATGCCCTGCTCCCAGGCCGGCATGTAGTGCATGCCGGCCAACAGTACCGCCGACATCAGCACCACTGCCAAGACAAGCTTGAGCAGGAACATTGCCCAGCCTGGCTGTGGCTCGAACAACTGCTGGCTGCGCAGCTTCCAGAACAGCAAGCCGGCATTCAGGCAGGCACCCAGGCTGATTGCCAATGCCAGGCCGGCATGTGCAAGCGGGCCGACCAGGGCGAGGTTGAACAACTGGGTACAGACCAGGGTGAAAATCGCAATCTTTACCGGCGTGCGGATATTCTGCTGCGCATAGAAGCCGGGTGCCAGCACCTTGACCAGAATGATCGCCAGCAAACCTACCGAATAGGCCATCAGCGCCCGCTGTGTCATGGCCGCATCAAACGCACTGAACTTGCCATATTGAAAGAGCGCAACGGTCAGCGGCTCGGCAAGGATGGCCAAGGCCAAGGTGCACGGCAGCACCAGCAGGAAGCATAGGCGCAGGCCCCAGTCGAGGATCCGCGAGTATTCCTCGCGGTCCTTGTTGGCGTAGGTCTTGGCCAGGGTGGGCAGCAGGATGGTGCCCAGGGCCACGCCCAGTACGCCTGAAGGCAGCTCCATGAGGCGGTCGGCGTAATACATCCACGACACCGAGCCGGCCACCAGGAACGAGGCGAAGATGGTGTTGATGATCAACGAAATCTGGCTCACCGACACCCCGAGAATCGCCGGCAGCATCTGTTTAAGTACCCGCCACACACCCGCGTCCTTGAGGTTCAGGCGCGGCAGTACGAGCATGCCGATCTTCTTCAACGCTGGCAGCTGGTACAGCAACTGCGCCAGGCCACCCGCCAGCACGCCCCAGGCCAGGGCCATGATTGGCGGGTTGAAGTACGGCGTCAGCAGCACGGCGAAGGCAATCATCGCCACGTTCAACAGGGTCGGGGTGAAGGCCGGTACCGAGAAGCGGTTCCAGGTATTGAGGATCGCACCGGCCAGGGAAGACAGCGAGATCAGCAATATATAAGGAAAGGTCACCCGCAACAGGGAGGTGGTCAGCTCGTATTTTTCTGCGTTGTCGACAAAGCCTGGGGCTGTTGCCCACACCACCCACGGCGCCGCGAGGATGCCGATGGCAGTCACCAGGGCGAGGACCAGGGTCAGCAGGCCGCTGACATAAGCGATGAAGGTACGTGTCGCCTCCTCGCCCTGCTGGGTCTTGTATTCGGCCAGGATCGGAACAAAGGCCTGGGAAAACGCACCCTCGGCAAAAATGCGCCGCAACAGGTTGGGCAGTTTGAACGCGATGAAAAAGGCGTCGGTGGCGACGCCGGCACCAAAGATGCGCGCCAGGATGGTGTCGCGAACGAAGCCCAGCACCCGCGAAATCATGGTGATCGAGCTTACTGCGGCCAGGGATTTGAGCAGGTTCATCGAAAAGATTCACGCCAATGGCAGAGGACGCTGCCAGACAGCGTCCGAATGTGCGATACTCCCGCGCCTTCGCAGGGGAGCCAAAAATTCCCGAGTGTACAGGTCGCGCAGCAGAAAGGAATCTTTCCCTCTTGTTGGCGCACCGCTCGGCGGAACCTTGCAGGTGGCCTTGACAATCGATCTCTTGATCGGCATGATTCGCGGCCTATTTTGTTTGCTATTTACCTAAAGTCTTTCGAGGAGCTCGACGGTGGCCAACACACCTTCCGCCAAGAAACGTGCAAAACAGGCTGAGAAGCGTCGCAGCCACAACGCCAGCCTGCGTTCCATGGTCCGCACCTACATCAAGAATGTAGTTAAAGCCATTGACGCAAAAGACGCCGAAAAAGCGCAAGCCGCTTACGTTCTGGCTGTACCTGTAATCGACCGTATGGCCGACAAAGGTATCATCCACAAGAACAAAGCTGCTCGTCACAAAGGCCGTCTGAATGGCCACATCAAGGCGCTGAAAGAAGCTGCAGCTGCCTAAGCGACGCGCTATTCGAAAAACCGACCCTAGGGTCGGTTTTTTGTTGCCTGCGATTTATGCTTGCTGGCACGGCCCCATATGAAACTCGGTCTCTGTGGGAGCGGCCTTGCGCCGCGAAAGGGCTGCGGAGCAGCTCCGGCAATCTCAGCTTCTGCGCCAAGACCGAGGGGCCGCTACGCGCCCCTTTCGCGACGCAAGGCCGCTCCCACAAAAAAGCGGGGCCGCGGTTGGCGGCCCTACTTTTTTTACATTACTTGGCTATCTGAATCTTCGGCGCCCACTGCAGCCAGTCATCCTCTGCCTTGTCGAACAACGCGAAGGTCTGCTGCGGCCGCGCCGGGTTGCCCATCTGCTCGCCATCCGGCGTTGCAAAGGCGATACCGCCATCGATCAGAGTCTCCACCGACTCGGTACGCACGGTAGCCCCCTTGAACAGCCCCCAGTCGAAACCGAAGCCACTGCTGTTCCAGAAGCGGCTGCCACTACGGACCAGGGCTGCATAGCGCGGCTCGATGAGGATATGGATCAGCACGCGGTCAGCGCTCTGGCCCAACTCGAAACCCGTCACCTTGCCAACCGCAACCTCTCGATAGGTCACTGGCACACCGGGCTTGATCGAACCACGCCGTGGCGCACTGAGCGTCAATGGCAAGCCCACCTCAGGCCCAGCCACTTGCGGGGCATCGGCCAAAGCGATGAAGTCGCGCTGCGGGCCACGGTCCTTGGCTGCCGGCTGCACCTCCAGGTACTGCCCGCCAATCAGCGTGTCGAGGTTCTCGGTGCGTACCAGGCCCAAGGCTGGCTTGACCACCCAGAACTGCGTACCGGCACGAGCAATACGGCCCGCCGCCTCGGTGATACGTGCCCGCAGCAGCACTGCCTGCAAGTCATCGGTCAGGTCGACGCTCTCGATACTGCCCACATCCAGGCCACGGAAGCGGATTGGCGTACCCGGCTTCAGGCCATCTGCACGGTCTACACGGACGGTGATCAAGGTACCCGCGCGGTTTACCGCTTCCTGGCTGTCATGCAGACGGAAGCGTGGAATGTGGCGTTTCAGCGCCACATCGGGCCGTGGCGTGTCGAACGCAATACCGCCGGCCATCAGCGTTTGCAGCGATTCACTCTTGATCTTGATGCCCGACAGCCCCCCGGTCAGGGTAATGCCACTGACGTTCCAGAAGCGCGACGAGCCGTTGACCAGCTTTTCGTATTCCTTCTCGATATGCACACCGATCAGGATACGGTTGCTGTTACGAGCAAACTGGTAGCTCTGCACGCTACCCACTTTGACTTGGCGGTACATCACCGGGCTGCCGATTTCCAGAGAACCCAGGGTATCGGCGAACAACACCATGTGCAGGCCTGGCGCCTTGAGGTCGAGCGGCGGCGCCTTGGCGCGGGCCTCGAACTCACGCTCGGGCCGTTCACCCTTCTCACCCGGGCGGATGGCGATGTAGTTACCTTTGACCAGCGCCTCCAGGCCGGTGATACCTGCCAGGGAAATCGACGGCTTGACCACCCAGAACTGCGTGCCCTCGACCAGATAGTCTTCGGTGAGCGGGTCCAGCGTCAGCTCGGCCGATGCGCTGGACAGGTTGTCTTCCATCTTCAGGGCTTTCAACGAGCCCACTTGAATGCCCTTGTACATGACCGGCGTGCGGCCTGCCTGCAGGCCCTCGTAATCGCTCAGCTTCACCTTGACCCGTATACCCGCCTGGGCGGCGTCGAAGTCTTCATAAAGGCGGAACGGTAGGCTAGGGTCGGTAGCCGGGCTGTCCTTGCGGTATTCCGGCGTGGCAAAGGCAATACCACCGGCTACGATGCTCGACAGCGACTCGCTGCGCACCTTCACACCTGACAGCGAAGCATCGATGCTGACGCCGCTGGCGTTCCAGAAACGCGTGTGCTTGCGCACCAGGCTGGCGTAGGCGGGCTCGATGAACACCTTGATCTCGACGGTGCTCTGATCCTCGGACAGGCGATAGCTTTTCACCCGACCCACCTGGATCTGCTTGTAGAAGATCGGGCTGTCACGGTTGAGCGAACCCAGCCTGTCGGCTTTAAGGGTCAGATGCAGGCCAGGCTCCGAATCCGAGAGCGGCGGCGCAACCTTCAGGGCGGTAAAGCGCTTGGTACGCTCACCCTCCCCCGGGCTGACGGCAATGTAGTTACCCGACACCAGTGTTTCAAGGCCGGTAATACCCGCCAGGCTGACACTCGGCTTCACCAGCCAGAAACGCGTGCCTTTGGTCAGGTGTGGTTCGGCGTCCTTGTTCATCTCGATGGTGGCGATCACACCTTGGTTGTCACCCTTGGCGTCGAGCAACAAGCTCTTCACTTTGCCTACCGGCATGCCCTTGTAGATGACTTCGGTCTTGTTGGCGACGATACCTTCACCCGACTCGAAGCGGACTTCAATTTCCACGCCGGCCTTGCTATAGGCCTGCCACGCGAGCCAGCCACCGATCATCAGGGCGATCAAAGGCAGGATCCAGATGGCCGACCAGTTCGAGGCTGGCCGGGTTTTAGCCGTTGGCAGATCACTCATGGTCGTCATCCGACTCCGTGTTATCCCAAATCAGTCGGGGATCGAAAGTTAAAGCGGCAAGCATTGTCAGGATCACCACAGTTGCAAAGGCGACAGCGCCCAGATTGGCTTCGACACTGGCTATTCGGCCGAAATTCACCACTGCCACCAGGATGGCGATGACGAAGATATCGAGCATGGACCAGCGCCCAATGAATTCGATGAAGCGGTACATCAATATCCGTTGCCGCGCTGAAAGCGGCTGGTGACGCTGAACGGAGTACAACAGCAAGCCGATGCCCACGAGCTTGAAGGTGGGCACCAGGATACTGGCAATGAACACCACCGCGGCAATCGGCACCATGCCGTGCTTGAGCAGGGTGATGACGCCGGACATGATCGTGTCGGGGCTGCCCTGGCCGAGTGTACTCACGGTCATGATCGGCAGCAGGTTGGCCGGGATGTACAGGATCGACGCGGCAATCAGCAGAGCCCAGGTACGTACGATACTGTTCGGGCGGCGGGCATGCACAATGGCGCCGCAACGTGTGCAGGTCTGCGAAGTGCCATCTGGCACTTGCCGGTTCAGTTCATGACATTCATTGCAGACAACAATGCCTGCATCAATCGCCCGCATGCAGGTCCTCCCCCGATAGCGCACTCCAGATCTGGTGCGGCGACATCACCACCTCCAGCCATACCTGGACCAATAACAGGCTGATGAAGCAGAACAGCCCCAGGCCCACGGTCAGTTCTGCCAGGTCCACCAGCTTGACGATAGCCACCAGCACACCCATGAAATAGACCTCGAGCATGCCCCAGTCACGCAAGTGGTGATAGATGCGGTAGAACAGCAGGCCGAAGTTGCGCCCCACGTTCAAGCGGATACTCAGCAATACCGCCAGCTGGCAAAGCAGTTTTGCCAGAGGGATGGCCATGCTGCACAGGAACACGACTACCGCCACACCGCGCATCTGCGAATTGTACAGGCCCAGTACGCCGCTCCAGACAGTATCGTCCGAGGTCTGGCCAAGCAGGTGCAGTTGCATGATCGGTAGAAAATTGGCAGGTACGAACAGCAACAGCGCGGTCAGCACCAGGGCCAGGCTGCGGTTGACTACATTGTGCCGGTGGGCATAGAGCTCGTAGCCGCAGCGGGGGCATTCGGCTTTTTCATCGCGCTGCAGCACAGGCTTGCGCAGCAGCAGGTCGCATTCGTGGCAGGCGACAAGCTCGTCCAACGGCAATTGGGCCAGGGCTTCGGGTTCGACAGGATTGGGCATATAGCGCTTCTGGATAGGTGCGTGGGCCTATTCTAGTGTTCTGGCTCGAATTGTGGGAGGCGACTTACCACAGATCCCTGTAGGAGCAGCCTTGTGCTGCGAAGAGGCCATTGCAGTCGAAGATAATCTTTAGCCTTACCGGCCTCTTCGCAGCACAAGGCTGCTCCTACAGGGAGTCGGGCAGGACTGGGGTATTTGCGCTGCAAAGACAAAACCCCTACCTGCATGCGCAGATAGGGGTTTTGCGAAATGAATCTTGACGATGACCTACTCTCACATGGGGAAACCCCACACTACCATCGGCGATGCATCGTTTCACTACTGAGTTCGGGATGGGATCAGGTGGTTCCAATGCTCTATGGTCGTCAAGAAATTCTGTAGCCAGAATGTCCAGATGGACAGCCCAGCGAATCCGGATATGCGATATTTGTGGGTTGTTGCGAACTTTCGGTTCGTGTCATCTTCACCACCACAATTTGGCGTCTTAGGCTCAAATTGCTTGGGTGTTATATGGTCAAGCCTCACGGGCAATTAGTATTGGTTAGCTCAACGCCTCACAGCGCTTACACACCCAACCTATCAACGTCGTAGTCTTCGACGGCCCTTTAGGGGATTCAAGATCCCAGTGAGATCTCATCTTGAGGCAAGTTTCCCGCTTAGATGCTTTCAGCGGTTATCTCTTCCGAACATAGCTACCCGGCAATGCCACTGGCGTGACAACCGGAACACCAGAGGTTCGTCCACTCCGGTCCTCTCGTACTAGGAGCAGCCCCTCTCAAATCTCAAACGTCCACGGCAGATAGGGACCGAACTGTCTCACGACGTTCTAAACCCAGCTCGCGTACCACTTTAAATGGCGAACAGCCATACCCTTGGGACCGGCTTCAGCCCCAGGATGTGATGAGCCGACATCGAGGTGCCAAACACCGCCGTCGATATGAACTCTTGGGCGGTATCAGCCTGTTATCCCCGGAGTACCTTTTATCCGTTGAGCGATGGCCCTTCCATACAGAACCACCGGATCACTAAGACCTACTTTCGTACCTGCTCGACGTGTGTGTCTCGCAGTCAAGCGCGCTTTTGCCTTTATACTCTACGACCGATTTCCGACCGGTCTGAGCGCACCTTCGTACTCCTCCGTTACTCTTTGGGAGGAGACCGCCCCAGTCAAACTACCCACCATACACTGTCCTCGATCCGGATAACGGACCTGAGTTAGAACCTCAAAGTTGCCAGGGTGGTATTTCAAGGATGGCTCCATGAGAACTGGCGTCCCCACTTCAAAGCCTCCCACCTATCCTACACAAGCAAATTCAAAGTCCAGTGCAAAGCTATAGTAAAGGTTCACGGGGTCTTTCCGTCTAGCCGCGGATACACTGCATCTTCACAGCGATTTCAATTTCACTGAGTCTCGGGTGGAGACAGCGCCGCCATCGTTACGCCATTCGTGCAGGTCGGAACTTACCCGACAAGGAATTTCGCTACCTTAGGACCGTTATAGTTACGGCCGCCGTTTACCGGGGCTTCGATCAAGAGCTTCGCTTGCGCTAACCCCATCAATTAACCTTCCGGCACCGGGCAGGCGTCACACCCTATACGTCCACTTTCGTGTTTGCAGAGTGCTGTGTTTTTAATAAACAGTCGCAGCGGCCTGGTATCTTCGACCGGCATGGGCTTACGGAGCAAGTCCTTGACCCTCGCCGGCGCACCTTCTCCCGAAGTTACGGTGCCATTTTGCCTAGTTCCTTCACCCGAGTTCTCTCAAGCGCCTTGGTATTCTCTACCTAACCACCTGTGTCGGTTTGGGGTACGGTTCCCAGTTATCTGAAGCTTAGGAGCTTTTCTTGGAAGCATGGTATCAACCACTTCGTCGCCTAATGGCAACTCGTCATCAGCTCTCGGCCTTGAAATCCCGGATTTGCCTAAGATTCCAGCCTACCACCTTAAACCTGGACAACCAACGCCAGGCTGGCCTAACCTTCTCCGTCCCTCCATCGCAATAACTGGAAGTACAGGAATATTAACCTGTTTTCCATCGACTACGCTTTTCAGCCTCGCCTTAGGGACCGACTAACCCTGCGTCGATTAACGTTGCGCAGGAAACCTTGGTCTTTCGGCGTGCGAGTTTTTCACTCGCATTGTCGTTACTCATGTCAGCATTCGCACTTCTGATACCTCCAGCAAGCTTCTCAACTCACCTTCACAGGCTTACAGAACGCTCCTCTACCGCATCACCAAAAGGTGATACCCGTAGCTTCGGTGCATGGTTTGAGCCCCGTTACATCTTCCGCGCAGGCCGACTCGACTAGTGAGCTATTACGCTTTCTTTAAAGGGTGGCTGCTTCTAAGCCAACCTCCTAGCTGTCTAAGCCTTCCCACATCGTTTCCCACTTAACCATGACTTTGGGACCTTAGCTGACGGTCTGGGTTGTTTCCCTTTTCACGACGGACGTTAGCACCCGCCGTGTGTCTCCCATGCTCGGCACTTGTAGGTATTCGGAGTTTGCATCGGTTTGGTAAGTCGGGATGACCCCCTAGCCGAAACAGTGCTCTACCCCCTACAGTGATACATGAGGCGCTACCTAAATAGCTTTCGAGGAGAACCAGCTATCTCCGAGCTTGATTAGCCTTTCACTCCGATCCACAGGTCATCCGCTAACTTTTCAACGGTAGTCGGTTCGGTCCTCCAGTCAGTGTTACCTAACCTTCAACCTGCCCATGGATAGATCGCCCGGTTTCGGGTCTATACCCAGCGACTAAACGCCCTATTAAGACTCGCTTTCGCTACGCCTCCCCTATTCGGTTAAGCTCGCCACTGAATATAAGTCGCTGACCCATTATACAAAAGGTACGCAGTCACCTAACAAAGTAGGCTCCCACTGCTTGTACGCATACGGTTTCAGGATCTATTTCACTCCCCTCTCCGGGGTTCTTTTCGCCTTTCCCTCACGGTACTAGTTCACTATCGGTCAGTCAGTAGTATTTAGCCTTGGAGGATGGTCCCCCCATATTCAGACAAAGTTTCTCGTGCTCCGTCCTACTCGATTTCA
>NZ_CP151298.1:512500-682500 GCF_038383825.1 Pseudomonas sp. LPB4.O | reverse complement strand
CGTAGCGGGAGGTGAATCATACAGCGTTTAGAAGCGCTGTCAACCACCATTTCAACCGCTTGCGATCTTTCGATCGTAGCCCTTTCAGCAGCATCTTAACTACCTAACCCATTGAATCTCAAGGAGTTTGTCGTTCCGATGTCGCTGGAAGTGGGGCGCATTATAAGGGGATTCGGAAGGGCGTCAACCTTTAATTTCAAGAAACTGAAATATAAGCGGGAAATACCTAGAAAGGCCCGTACAACGCATTCAGCGCCTGTGAGACCCAAGGCGAACAAAGCTGAAATGCCCGAGGCGCCCCCCCAAAAACAAAGCGGGGAGGCCTTTCGGCCTCCCCGCTTTAATTACCTGCCCTTAAAGGCTAGGGAATGCAAACTGCGACGCTTCATGGCTGGCACGCTGCGGCCAGCGCTGGGTAATCGCCTTGCGACGGGTATAGAAGCGCACTCCGTCCGGGCCATAGGCATGCAGGTCACCGAACAGCGAACGCTTCCAGCCACCAAAGCTGTGATAAGCCACCGGCACCGGCAGCGGCACGTTCACACCCACCATGCCCACTTCGATCTCGTCGCAGAACAGGCGCGCCGCTTCACCGTCACGGGTGAAGATGCAGGTACCGTTGCCATACTCGTGATCATTGATCAGCTGCATCGCCTGCTCCAGGCTGTTCACACGCACCACGCACAGCACCGGGCCGAAGATCTCTTCTTTATAGATACGCATCTCCGGGGTCACCTTGTCGAACAGGGTGCCACCCACGAAGTAGCCATCTTCATTACCGGCCACACGGAAGCCGCGGCCATCCACCACCAGCTTGGCGCCGGCAGCAACACCGTCATCAATGTAACCCACTACCTTGTCACGGGCAGCAGCCGTTACCAGCGGGCCCATGTCCAGGCCGCACGAAGTGCCGGCACCAATCTTCAGTGCCTTGATCTGCGGTTCCAGCTTGGCAATCAGGGCATCGGCCACCTGGTCGCCCACGCATACCGCCACCGAAATGGCCATGCAGCGCTCGCCGCACGAACCGTAGGCCGCGCCCATCAGTGCGCTGACGGCATTGTCCAGGTCGGCATCCGGCATCAGTACCGCGTGGTTCTTCGCGCCACCCAAGGCTTGCACGCGCTTGCCGCGCTTGGTGCCTTCGGCATAGATGTACTCGGCGATCGGCGTTGAACCGACAAAGCTCAGTGCTTTTACTTCTGGCGCTTCGATCAGCGCATCCACCGCCTCCTTGTCACCGTGCACCACGTTCAGGATGCCCTTCGGCAAGCCGGCTTCCAGCAGCAGCTGGGCGATGTACAGGGTCGAGCTGGGGTCACGCTCGGACGGCTTGAGGATGAAAGCGTTGCCGCAGGCGATGGCCAGTGGGTACATCCACAGCGGCACCATGGCCGGAAAGTTGAACGGGGTAATGCCAGCGACCACGCCCAGCGGCTGGAAGTCGGACCAGGCATCGATGTTCGGGCCGACGTTGCGGCTGTACTCGCCTTTCAATACTTCTGGCGCTGCGCAGGCGAACTCGACGTTCTCGATGCCGCGCTTCAGTTCGCCGGCTGCGTCTTCCAAGGTCTTGCCATGCTCTTCGCTGATCATCTGCGAAATCTTGGCTTCGTTCTGCTCCAGCAGTTGCTTGAAGCGGAACATTACCTGGGCGCGCTTGGCCGGTGGGGTGCTGCGCCAGGCCGGGAAGGCCGCCTTGGCGGAGTCGATCGCTTCCTGCACGGTCGCGCGACTGGCCAGCTCGACCTTGCGTACAGCCTGGCCGGTGGACGGGTTGAAGACATCGGCGGTGCGCTCACCTTTGGAAACCAGCTCGCCATGGATCAGGTGCTGAACAATGCTCATGCAAAACTCCGGATATAGAAGGTAGAGGCAGGCGCGCTATCTATACATGCGCGCGCCTGGCATCGAAATCGGAAAGATCAGTCGATCAGGTTCAGGTTTTCGCCGACGGCGTCGAACAAGCGATCCAGTTCCTGCGGCGTGGTGTTGAACGTTGGGCCGAACTGCAGGGTGTCGCCACCGAAGCGTACATAGAAACCTGCCTTCCACAATTTCATCGCCACTTCGTACGGGCGGACGATGGCATCACCGTCACGGGCGGCGATCTGGATGGCGCCGGCCAGGCCGTAGTTACGGATATCGACAACGTTCTTGGTGCCCTTCACGCCGTGCAGCAGCTTCTCGAAGTGCGGCGCCAGCTCGGCGGCGGACTGCACCAGGTTTTCCTTCTGCAGCAGGTCCAGCGCGGCGATACCGGCGGCGCAGGCCACCGGGTGGGCCGAATAGGTGTAGCCGTGCGGGAATTCCACGGCGTATTCCGGCGTCGGCTGGTTCATGAAGGTGTGATAGATCTCACTGCTGGCAATCACCGCGCCCATCGGGATGGCGCCGTTGGTTACCTGCTTGGCGATGCACATCAGGTCCGGGGTCACGCCGAAGGCTTCAGCACCGGTCATCGCGCCCATGCGGCCAAAGCCGGTGATCACTTCGTCGAAGATCAGCAGGATGTTGTGCTGGGTGCAGATTTCACGCAGGCGCTTCAGGTAACCCTTAGGCGGCGGCAGTACACCGGCGGACCCCGCCAGCGGCTCGACGATCACCGCAGCGATGTTGGAGGCATCGTGCAGCTCGATCAGCTTGAGCATTTCGTCAGCCAGGGCAATACCGCCCTCCTCCGGCATGCCCTTGGAGAAGGCGTTCACCGGCAGCACGGTGTGAGGCAGGTGGTCGACATCCAGCAACTGGCCGAACATCTTGCGGTTACCGTTCACGCCACCCAGGCTGGTACCGGCGATGTTCACGCCATGGTAGCCGCGGGCACGGCCGATGATCTTGGTCTTGGTCGCCTGGCCTTTCAGGCGCCAATAGGCACGCACCATCTTCAGCGCGGTGTCGGCGCACTCGGAACCGGAGTTGGTATAGAAGACGTGGTTCAGATCGCCTGGAACCAGATCAGCAATCTTTTCCGCCAGCTGGAACGACAGCGGATGGCCAAACTGGAACGCCGGGGAATAGTCCAGGGTACTCAGCTGACGGGTGACCGCGTCGGTAATTTCCTTGCGGGTGTGCCCGGCGCCGCAGGTCCACAGGCCAGACAGCGCATCAAAGATCTTGCGCCCTTGGTCATCGACCAGGTAGTTGCCTTCGGCCGCCACGATCAACCGTGGGTCGCGGTGGAAGTTGCGGTTGGCGGTGTAAGGCATCCAGTGGGCATCCAGCTTGAGCTGGCTAGCGATACCGGCGGGAGCGGTTTCGGGCATGTTCATCGGCGGTTCCTCGAAAGACGATTAGGCAACGATGTATGTTGTTGCAGCTAAATTGGCACGGCGATAAAGTCTGAAAAAGCCAACATTTCTAATCTTCAGACAGGCCGTGACTAAACTGATGAGCCGACGCCCCGATCCACTCGCCCAAGTCAGCGATTTCGACATCCGCCTGCTGAAGATCTACCGCAGCGTGGTCGAGTGCGGTGGCTTTTCGGCCGCCGAGAACGTGCTGGGCATTGGCCGCTCGGCCATCAGCCAGCAAATGAACGACCTGGAGCAACGCCTTGGCCTGCGCCTGTGTCAGCGCGGCCGCGCCGGTTTCTCGCTGACCGAGGAAGGCCGCGAGGTCTACCATTCGGCACTGCAACTGCTCAGCGCCCTGGAAAGTTTCCGCACCGAGGTCAACGGCCTGCACCAGCACTTGCGTGGCGAGTTGAACATTGGCCTGACAGACAACCTGGTCACCCTGCCGCACATGCGCATCACCCATGCCCTGGCCGAACTCAAGGACCGCGGGCCCGATGTACGTATCCAGATCCGGATGATCGCACCCAGCCAGGTCGAACACGGCGTGCTCGACGGCAGCCTGCATGTTGGTGTGGTACCTCAGACCAGCCCGCTGTCGGGCCTTGAGTACCAGCCGTTGTACAGCGAACGCTCGCTGTTGTACTGCGCGGTCGGCCACCCGCTGTTCTATGCCGACGACCAACAGATCGACGACGACCGCCTCAACAGCCAGGAAGCCATCACCCCCACCTTCCGCCTGCCCGCCGACATCCAGGCCCATTACCAGGCGCTGAACTGCACGGCCAGTGCTTCAGACCGCGAAGGCATGGCGTTTCTCATCCTCACCGGGCGCTACATTGGCTACCTGCCCGACCACTACGCCACATTCTGGGTGCAGCAAGGCCGCTTGCGCGCCCTCAAGCCCCAACAGCGCTTCTATGACCTGAGCCTGAGCTGGGTAACGCGCAAGGGCCGGCGGCCCAACCTGGTACTGGAAAGCTTCCTCGACAGCCTGGCTGCGACACGTTGATGCCAGTCTGTGCCGCAAACGCTTGTCACTTCGGCGCAGGCAGGTAATCTTGTCCGACAGCCGCAGCCACTGACCCGTACGGAATCGTCCATGACCCTAGAAGTCCCTGCGCACCGCCTCTCCGCCTCGGGCAAGCCCGCGGGCCGCATCCGCCAGAAAAACGAACAGGCCATTATCCAGGCCGCCGAAGACGAGTTCGCCCGCCATGGTTTCAAGGGCACCAGCATGAACACCATCGCCCTCAAGGCGGAATTGCCCAAGGCCAACCTGCACTACTACTTCACCAACAAGCTGGGCCTGTACATTGCCGTGCTCAGCAACATCATCGAGTTGTGGGACAGTACCTTCAACGCCTTGAGCGTCGAGGACGACCCCGGGGAAGCCCTGAGCCAGTACATCCGCACCAAGATGGAGTTCTCGCGCCGCAACCCGCAGGCCTCGCGGATTTTCGCCATGGAGGTAATCAGCGGTGGCACCTGCCTGACCGAATATTTCAGTGCCGACTACCGCGAGTGGTTCCGCGGCCGGGCTGCCGTGTTCCAGGCCTGGATCGAAGCCGGCAAGATGGACCCGGTCGACCCGGTGCACCTGATCTTCCTGCTTTGGGGCAGCACCCAGCACTACGCCGACTTCGCTACCCAGATCTGCCAGGTTACCGGCCGCAGTCGCCTGACCAAGCAGGACATGGAAGACGCAAGCAACAACCTTATCCACATCATTCTGAAAGGCTGCGGCATCAAGCCCGCTGTGTAACCGTCATTTATGCCTTCTACCCTGCTCGACCTCTGCGAATACCGCGAGGACATCCGCAAAAGCCGCTTCATCACCCTCGCCGGGCCGATCAGCAGTGCCGCCGATGCGATGAGCTTTATCGAACGCCACAGCGACCTGGCCGCCACCCACAACTGCTGGGCCTGGAAGCTCGGCGGGCAGTACCGCAGCAACGATGACGGCGAACCCGGCGGCACCGCAGGCCGGCCGATCCTGGCAGCCATCGAAGCGCAGGACTGCGACCAGGTCGTGGTGCTGGTGATCCGCTGGTACGGCGGTATCCAGCTGGGTACCGGCGGCCTGGCGAGGGCCTATGGCGGCGGCGCCAACAAGTGCCTGCAACAGGCACCCAAGCGGCTGCTGGTGCAGCGCAGCGAATTCACCTGCAGTTGCAGTTTCAGCGAACTTGCGTTGGTGAAACTGCGCCTGGCGGAGGTGGACGGCCTGGTACTGGATGAACAGTTCACCGCCAATGGCGTAGACCTGCTGATCGCGCTTGGTGATGCCCACAGGGCGCCACTGCAGCAGCAACTGGCCGACCTGAGCCGCGGGCGCATCCTGCTCGAAGCATGCTGAACATTGCCCACAACAACTGTGGGCCTGCCTGTGGATAAGCTTGGGGCACTCTCTTGCAGGCTAGTGATTTCGAGGCCCCCAGAGCTTTGATCATATTTTGATCACTATTTGATGACAGTCGTAAACTGCTGAATGTCCGCGACTTATCCCCAGCGAACCGCCCATCCAAGCCGCCCCCCCTTGCTCACCTTGCACACAATAACTGTGGACCAGCCTGTGGATAACCCGTGCGCCAACGGGCGAAGCGCCCGGCCCCGCAAGGCCCAGACGAAACTGACCATTTTTTAACCAGACGCAAACCAGGCACGCGTATTCGCCGTGACGTATGCTCAATTCCTTTTCCCACACCGATAAAGGAATGTTCCTATGGCTACTTCAAGAACTGCCCTCATCATCGGCGCCTCGCGCGGGCTTGGCCTAGGCCTGGTGCAACGCCTGAACGAAGACGGCTGGAGCATCACTGCCACCGTGCGCAACCCGCAGCAACCCGGCGCCCTGGCGGACGTGACCGGCGTGCACATCGAACAGCTGGAAATGAACGACACCGCCCAACTCGATGGGCTGAGACAACGCCTGCAAGGCCAGGTGTTCGACCTGGTATTCGTCAATGCGGGCGTCATGGGCGCCCTGCCGCAAGACCTGGAGACGGTTCAGAACAAAGACATCGGCGACCTGTTCATGACCAATGCCGTGTCGCCCATCCGCGTGGCCCGCCGCCTGGTCGGCCAGGTGCGCGAGGGCAGCGGGGTGCTGGCCTTCATGAGTTCGATCCTGGGCAGCGTAACCATCCCCGACGGTGGCGAAATCTGCCTGTACAAGGCCAGCAAGGCAGCGCTTAACTCGATGATCAACAGCTTCGTGGTTGAACAACAGCGCCCCGACCTGTGCGTGCTGGCCATGCACCCGGGCTGGGTGAAAACCGACATGGGCGGCGAAAACGCCGAAATCGACGTGTTCACCAGCACCCGCGGCATGCTCGACCAGATCAACGCACAAAGCGGCAACGGCGGCCTGCGTTTCATCAACTACAAGGGCGAACCCTTGGTCTGGTGATTCACCGGGTCGCAGCCTGGCCGGGCGCAATGCCCGGCCAGGCCCTGTAGAATGGCGGCAACCGTACCTGATTGAGATGCCCCACTATGTATGACTGGTTGAACGCCCTGCCCAAGGCCGAACTGCACCTGCACCTGGAAGGCTCGCTGGAGCCCGAGCTGCTGTTCGCCCTGGCCGAGCGCAACAAGATCGCCCTGCCCTGGGCCGATGTGGAGACCCTGCGCGGTGCCTATGCCTTCAACAACCTGCAGGAGTTTCTCGACCTGTATTACCAAGGCGCGGATGTGCTGCGTACCGAGCAGGACTTCTACGACCTGACCTGGGCCTACCTGCAACGCTGCAAAGCCCAGAACGTGATCCACACCGAACCGTTCTTTGACCCGCAAACCCACACCGACCGCGGCATCCCTTTCGAAGTGGTGCTCAATGGCATCAACCAGGCGCTGAACGATGGCCGCAAGCAACTGGGCATCAGCAGTGGCCTGATCCTCAGCTTCCTGCGCCACCTCAGTGAAGAGGAAGCGCAAAAAACCCTCGACCAGGCCCTGCCGTTCCGCGACGCGTTCATCGCCGTCGGCCTGGACAGCTCGGAAATGGGTCACCCGCCAAGCAAGTTCAAACGCGTGTTCGACCGGGCCCGCAGCGAAGGCTTTGTTGCCGTTGCCCATGCCGGCGAAGAAGGCCCGCCCGAGTACATCTGGGAAGCGCTCGACCTGTTGCAGATCAAGCGTATCGACCACGGTGTTCGCGCCATCGAGGACGAGCGCCTGATGCAACGCATCATCGATGAGCAGATCCCGCTCACCGTGTGCCCGCTGTCCAACACCAAGCTCTGCGTGTTCGACCACATGAGCCAGCACAACATCCTGGACATGCTCGAACGCGGCGTGAAGGTTACGGTCAACTCGGACGACCCGGCCTACTTCGGCGGCTACGTGACGGAAAACTTCCACGCCCTGCACACCCACCTGGGCATGACCGAAGACCAGGCCCGTCGGCTGGCGCAGAACAGCCTGGATGCCCGGCTGGTCTGATTGACCGACGCCGTTGCGCTCAGCCGACCTGCAACGTCGCCACGCGGGCTATGCGATTGATCTGCTGGATACCCAGCGCCGAGATATGCAATGCCCGCGTGTCCTCGGCCTCGCGCATCCAGCCAGATTGCAGAAACAGCCTGAACAAGGCCTGGCCCAGCACGCCACCCAGGTGCGGGGCCTGGTCGTTCCACTCGGTGCAACGACAGATCACGCAACCACGTTGCTGGTGTGGCGCCAGGGCATCGATGTAGACCCCGACAAGCGCCAATTGCGCCCGCCCCTCGTCACTTACCATCAACTGTCGGCCGCTGCCTTCCAGCCAGCCGGCCACCACCACGCGATGGTACAGCTCACTGGCCAGCTCCCCACCCAGGTGATCGCCACAACGGCGAGCGCGGCGCATCGACATGGGCAACGGTGATACCGGCGCCTTGGCCTGCTCCCCCCTGGCGCCCTCCAGTTGAACGCTGGCCAAGGCCTCCACGGCGGCCCCGACCTGCGGTGTCGCCAGGCGGAAATAGCGCTTGCGGCCACGTGCTTCATGCCTGAGCAACCCGGCCGACGACAGCAACGAAAGGTGCGCGCATGCCGATGACGAAGTCAGGCCGGTCATTATCGCGAGCTCATTGGCCAGCCGTGGCGTGCCGTCGATCAATGCCCACAACATGGCACTGCGCTTCGGGTCGGCCATCAGGCTGGCAATCTGGCTGATACTGCTGGCTGCGTTCATATCCCTGTAACTCCCTGCAAGTTCACGGTGTGGATGCGATGGCCAACCCTGGCGGGGAAGCACCTCTCGCTGTCACTGGCCTGGGTCGCCAGTATAGGCCGCAGCAAACGCCGTTCAGACGCTCACCTGCCGATATACCTGCGGCGAAAAACCACTGGGTATGCCTACCCTTGGCAAACAGTGAAACAGCCTCGGAAAACTGCCCGGAACCCGGTCAACCAAAGGTCCGATATACGCGTACAGCGGCGTAGAAACATCTTGATGAAAAAAGACCGGCTGCAATTTCAGATATGGCCCACAGCCATGTTCCGCAAATAGCGCGCAACGAAGCGAAGGTTCTGCGGGTTTGCGGGCATTACGCCCAAAGCGGGAAACAGGGAGAGTAAATGCGCCTGTCGACCGTCAGTCAGGACACTGATCCAGCCCGTGGCAGCCACGAAGGGCGGCGCTACACTTGAGCGGCTACCCCTTCTGGAGGTTTGCCGCGATGAAAATTGTCGTCAGTGCATCGAGCCGAAATCCTGCCTGCCCCTGGCAGGTCCAGCTCGATCAACACGTGGTCAGTTTCCGCAGCGAGGCCGAGGCGCGGGCCTTCGTCGCCACGCTCGAAACCCGCCTGCAGGCACCTCACCCGCTTATGCGGGACGCCTGGCCTGCAAGCGTCGGGTCAGCAGCGCGACACTGACCGCCAGTGCACCGCACAAGCTGATCACCGTCGCCATCGGCACCGCACTGCCATCATGCAGCAGGCCGACCAGTGCCGCCGCCCCTGCGGCGACGCTGAACTGCAGGCAGCCCATCAGTGCCGAGGCGCTGCCAGCCCGTGCGCCCTGCCCGCTCATGGCGCAGGCAGAGGCGTTGGGGATGATGCAGCCCAGGCTGGCGATGCAGATGAACAGCGGTACCAGCAGCGGCCACAACTGTGCCGGCTGCAACGCTGCCACGCCCAACAGCGCGAGGCCTGCCGCCAGGTAAACCCACACCCCGCGCGCCAGCAGGAACGCCGGGCCACGCTTGGCCAGTAGACGTGCATTCACCTGTGCCACCAGGATGAAGCCGGCGGCGTTGGTGCCGAACAGCCAGCCGTAGTGCTCGGCCGGCACGTCATAGAGCTTGATGAACACGAAAGGGGAACCAGCGATGTAGGCAAACATGCCGGCAATGGCGATACCACCGGTCAAGGCATGGCCAAGGAACACCCGGTCTGCAATCAAACGCAGGTATTGGCGCAAAGCGCCAGACAGCGGCTGACGCGGCATGTGCTCAGGCAGGCTTTCCGGCAGGCCAAGGCTGACCGCCAGCAGGCAGCCGGCACTGAACAGGCTCAAGACCAGGAAGATCGACTGCCAGCCCGCCAGGTTCACCAGCACCCCGCCCAGCATCGGTGCCAGGATCGGCGCCAGGCCCATGACCAGCATCAGTTGCGAAAACACCTTGGCCGAGGCCACCGGGTCGCACTTGTCGCTGACGATGGCCCGCGACAGCACCATGCCAGCACAACCGCCCAGTGCCTGGACGAAGCGCGCCAGCACCAGGGTGTCGAGGTTGGGGGCATAGGCACAGGCCAGCGACGCCAGGGTGAACAGGGTCACCCCGAACATCAGCGGTATGCGCCGGCCAAAGCGATCAGCTACCGGGCCATAGGCCAACTGGCCGATGGACAGGCCGAGGAAGTAGGCGGCCAAAGTGGCCTGGATGTGTTTTTCATCGGTGGCGAACGCCTGCGCCATGGCCGGGAAGGCGGGCAGGTAGAAGTCGATCGCCAAGGGCCCGAACGCACTGAGTGCGCCCAGGATGAGCACCATTCGCAGGTTCATCAGGAATCCATAGCAGGCTAAGCAAGTGATTGATTCTACCTGCTGTGGACCCTATCGGTATGAAAACATTTGCAACAAACCTGGGCCTTGCGGGGACAACTGTCTGGCTCGAAACCTGAAAATTGCCGTGGTCCCTGTGGGGAGCGGGCGTGCCCGCGAATCAGGCAACGCGGTGGATGGCACCGGCTATGCCGGTATTCGCGGGCACGCCCGCTCCCACAGGTGAGTCTCCCACTGGCAAGTCTTCAGGCGAGTTCGGCCTGATAACCTTCATCACGAATGGCGGTAAGGATCTGCTCCTGCGCCAGTTCACTCTGCACCCGTACCTGCTTGGCTGCCAGGTCGATCTCGACCTTGGCCGCTGCATCCTGCTCCTGCACCGCGCGGGTCACGGCTTTCACGCAATGGCCGCAGGTCATGCCTTGTACATTGAACACTTGCATGGGGGTTTCCTCCTTCAGGTTTTCAACGAGTCTCAAGCTTGCCATCGGGGCAAGGTCAAGCCCTGCCAGCAACACCTGGGGTGGAAATCCGCGCCCGCGTCGGCCAAGCTTCGCGTTTGACGATCAGGCAAGCAGGAGATTCTTCATGTTCAGGGCAGCATTGGGCGTCGTCGGGCTATTGAGCGCGCTGGCTGCGGTGCCACCGGCCAGTGCCGAGGGCAATTCGGACTACAGCGTACTGATCATTTCCCGGGAACGCCTGGAAGTGGCCACCAACTGCGAAATCGGCGTCTACCTCAACGATCAGCTTTCCGGGCGTGTGTTCCAGGAGCAATCCACCTCGTTCAACCTGCCGCCCGGCCCGGTAGATGTGCGCCTGCGCCTTTTGCCAGGGCAGATGCCAGGCTGCGCAGCGGGCATCGAAGACCAACGCAGCACACGCTTGAACCTGCAGGCGGGCCAGATCAACAAATACCGCATCGCCATGGGGCATTATGGGCTTGAGTTGAAGCGAGCCGGCCTGGGCTATTGACCTTACCTGCATGGCAAGGTTGATGCTGGAGGCCTGTCCAAGGAGGAGAGCCATGCCCGCATCCACCACGTATGACCTGCCGATCTCCGGCATGACCTGCGCCAGCTGTGCCGGCCGGGTCGAGCGCGCCCTGCGCAAGGTCACCGGCGCTGAACAGGTCAGCGTCAACCTCGCCACCGAACAGGCCCGGGTCCAGGCCCCGGCCGACAGCCTGCCCGCCCTGGTCGATGCCGTGCGCGAAGCCGGCTACGGCGTGCCCACCCGTACCATCGAACTGCAGATTGGCGGCATGACCTGCGCCAGCTGCGTCGGCCGCGTAGAGCGCGCCTTGGGCAAGCTGCCCGGGGTCGAGCAGGTCAGCGTCAACCTTGCCAGCGAACGCGCGCACCTTGAAGTGCTGGCGGCCGTTGATGACAACCTGCTGATCGACACCGTGCACAAGGCCGGCTACAGCGCCAGCCTGCCGCAAACGGCCAACGTCGACCAAAGCGCTGCCCAGCGCCGCCTGCGCAACGAGCGCCTGGCAGTCGGCGCAGCCTTGCTGTTGGCCCTGCCACTGGTATTGCCGATGCTGGTGCAGCCATTCGGCCTGCACTGGATGTTGCCTGCATGGGCGCAGTTCCTGCTGGCCACGCCGGTGCAGTTCATTCTTGGCGCCCGCTTCTACGTAGCCGCCTGGAAGGCCGTGCGCGCCGGTGCCGGCAACATGGACCTGCTGGTGGCGCTAGGCACCAGCGCTGGCTACGGCTTGAGCCTGTACCAGTGGGCGCAGGCCCCTGCCGGCATGGCCCCACACCTGTACTTTGAAGCCTCGGCCGTGGTGATTGCCCTGGTGTTGCTGGGCAAGTACCTGGAAAGCCGTGCCAAGCGCCAGACCGCCAGCGCCATTCGCGCCCTTGAGGCACTGCGCCCGGAACGCGCCCTGCGTGTAGTAGACGGCCAGGAGCAAGACGTGGCCATCGCGCAGTTGCGCCTGGGCGACCTGGTGCTGGTCAAGCCCGGCGAGCGTTTCCCGGTAGACGGTGTGGTCGAAGACGGCAGCAGCCATGCCGATGAAGCCCTGATCAGCGGCGAGAGCCTGCCGGTGCCCAAGCAACCCGGCGACAGTGTCACCGGTGGTGCCATCAATGGCGAAGGCCGGTTGCTGGTGCGCACCCAGGCGCTGGGCACCGAAACCGTGCTGGCCCGTATCATCCGCCTGGTGGAAGACGCCCAGGCCGCCAAGGCGCCGATCCAGAAGCTGGTCGACCGGGTCAGCCAAGTGTTCGTCCCGGCCGTGCTGGTACTGGCCCTGATCACCCTGATCGGCTGGTGGCTGGCCGGCGCACCGTTGGAAACCGCACTGATCAACGCCGTTGCTGTGTTGGTCATCGCCTGCCCCTGTGCCCTCGGCCTGGCCACGCCTGCAGCAATCATGGCCGGCACCGGGGTTGCCGCCCGCCACGGTATCCTGATCAAGGATGCCGAAGCCTTGGAGCGTGCCCATGCGGTCAACCGCGTGGTCTTCGACAAGACCGGCACGCTTACCTCTGGCAGCCCGCGGGTTGTCCACAGCCAGGCGCAAGTGGGCAGCAGCGCCGACCTGCACCGCCTGGCCGGCGCCCTGCAGCGCGGCAGTGAGCACCCACTGGCCAAGGCGGTGCTGGATGCCTGCGCCGAACAGAAGCTGGACGTGCCAAGCGTTACCGACAGCCAGTCGCTGACCGGGCGCGGCATCGCCGGATGTGTAGAGGGCCGCGAGTTGGCCTTGGGCAACCGCCGCCTGCTCGACGAAAGCGCACTGCAACCTGGTGACCTGGACGCCAAGGCCCAGGCCTGGGAAGCCGAGGGGCGCACCCTGTCGTGGCTGATCGAACGCGGCACGCAACCCCGTGTGCTGGGCCTGTTCGCCTTTGGTGACAGCCTCAAGCCCGGCGCCGCGCAAGCCATAAATACCCTGCACGCACAGCACATCAGCAGCCACCTGCTGACCGGCGACAACCGCGGCAGCGCCAAAGTGGTGGCCGACGCCCTGGGCATCGACGATGTGCATGCCGAAGTGCTGCCGGCCGACAAGGCCGCCACCGTGGCCGCGCTCAAGCTGGATGGCGTGGTCGCCATGGTTGGCGATGGCATCAACGACGCCCCGGCCCTGGCGGCCGCCGATATCGGCATTGCCATGGGTGGCGGCACCGACGTGGCCATGCAGGCCGCCGGCATCACCCTGATGCGTGGCGACCCGCGCCTGGTGCCGGCCGCCCTGGAAATCAGCCGCAAGACCTACGCCAAAATCCGCCAGAACCTGTTCTGGGCGTTCATCTATAACCTGATCGGCATCCCGCTGGCCGCGCTGGGTTACCTCAACCCGGTACTGGCCGGCGCCGCCATGGCCCTGTCCAGCGTCAGCGTGGTCAGCAACGCGCTGTGGCTCAAGGCGTGGAAACCCACCAGCACCAACGAGGAAGCGCCATGAACATCGGCCAGGCCGCCCGCCGCAGCGGGCTTAGCACCAAGATGATCCGTTATTACGAATCCATCGGCCTGCTCAAACCTGCCACGCGCAGCGACAGCGGCTACCGCCTGTACCAGGCAGAAGACTTGCACAGCCTGGCCTTCATCAAGCGCTCCCGCGACCTGGGCTTTTCCCTGGAAGAGGTCGGCAAGCTGCTGACCCTGTGGCAAGACCGCCAGCGTGCCAGCGCCGATGTGAAGGCGCTGGCGATGCAGCACATCGATGAACTGAACCGGCGTATCGAGGAGCTGGTGAGCCTGCGCGACACTCTTGGCGAGCTGGTTTCGCATTGCCAAGGGGACGACCGCCCGGACTGCCCGATCCTCAAGGACCTGGCCAACGGTGCTGCTGGAAGTTGCTGTCACTGATCGGTCATCAGCCTTTGGTATGCCATAAGCGTCCAAACGCGACCGAATAGTCACCAGCCGCGACTTTATCCAATAAATACGGGCGTTTTCCTACATAAAACCCGGATGCTGCCGATGCACTGGCTACCTGCCTCGTGGGTCGACAATTAAAAATTCCGGGAGCGTCGATGAGCATCAAACAGAAACTGACCTGGGCATTCGCGGTCATCGCCGGCTTGCCCATCGTCCTCGTGGCCACCCTGGTGGTCCTCAACCTGCGCGGCGAAGCCCGTGACGGATTCCTCGACGGTAGCAGCCGGGAAATCCGCCAGGTCAGCAACGCGATGAACATCTTCTTCCAGGGCATCAACCAGAACGTCGAGTACATGGCTTCGCAGCCAATGGTCGCCGCCACCGGCAGCGAGCTGAACAAGTACATGAGCGCCGCGCCGTCCTACGAACTGGGCGAGCAGGCCGGCAAGCTCCTCGACTTCATGACCCGCCTGGCCAACGCGCATCCGTCCTATGCCTACCTGTCCTACGGGGTGAACGACGGCGGCTACACGGGCTGGCCGGCCGGGCAAAAGTTCGTCAATTACGACCCACGCACCCGCCCCTGGTACCAACTGGCCATGGCCAACCCGGGCAAGACCGTGCGTACCGGCGCCTACTACTGGGCGGCCGACGACGCGGTACTGGTCAGCACCGTGCGCGCCGTGGCCAACCAGTTGGGCAACCCCGGCGGCGTGGTCAACATCGACGTGTCGCTCAAAGGCCTGACCGAGATCGTCAAACAGATCAAGCTGGGTGAAAGCGGCTACCTGATGCTGGTGGAAAGCAACGGCAACGTCATGGTCGACCCACGCGACGCCGCTCACAACTTCAAGCAGCTGGCCAGCTTTGGCGACGGCTATGCCGCGCTGGCCAAGGCCGGCAAAGGCCTGGTCGAGGTCGAGCTTAATGGCGTGCGCTATATGGCCAACGTCTACCCCGATGAGCAACTGGGCTGGACCTTCATCGGCCTGATCGAACAAAGCGAAGTGATGCAGACCACCACCCGGCTGACCTGGCTGATCGGCGGCATCGCCGTGGTGCTGGCCGCGCTGTTCGCAGTGGTCGGTGCAGGCTTCGCCAAGCTGATCGTGCGCCCGATCAATAGCGTCACCAGCGGCCTGGAAGACATTGCCCAGGGCGAGGGTGACCTGACCCGCAACCTGGAAATCCGTGGCCGCGACGAAACCGCGCAACTGGCCAGCTGGTTCAACCAGTTCCTCGGCGCCATTCGCAGCCTGATCCAGCACATCGGCGCTGCTGCCGGCAAAATCCTCAGCACTTCCAGCAGCTCGACCCGCGTTTCCAGCGACATGGCCGAAGCCGCTGGCCGCCAGCGCGAAGCCGTGGACATGGTGTCCACCGCCTTCCACGAAATGGTCGCCACCGCCAACGAAGTGGCCCGTTCCTGTAGCCAGGCGGCCCAGTCGGCCGACAGCGGTCAGCAGCAAGCACGCGAGGGCCAGCAGCAGATCGACGCCGCCGTACAAAGCGTCGACCGCCTGAGCCACGAGATCGAACAGTCCGCGCAGTCGATCCAGCAGCTGGAGCGTGACAGCAACGCTATCCAGTCGATCCTCGGCACCATCCGCTCGATTGCCGAACAGACCAACCTGCTGGCCCTCAACGCGGCCATCGAAGCAGCCCGTGCCGGTGAGCAGGGCCGTGGTTTTGCCGTGGTGGCCGACGAAGTGCGGGCCCTGGCCAAGCGCACAGCCGACTCCACTGCCGAAATCGACGGCCTGCTGGGCAACCTGGCCAGCCGCACGGCCGAAGTGGCCGAGCAGATGCATGCCAGCCTGGAAGTGTCGCAGCAGTCGGTAAGCCGCATCGGCCTGGCCCGCGACAGCTTCGGCCAAATCCGTGAGTCGGTGGATGTGATCCGCGACATGAACACGCAGATCGCCACGGCGGCCGAGGAACAGCACCAGGTGGCCGAGGACATCAACCGGCATATCAGCCAGATTCACGGGGATGCGCAGCTGGTGGCCGAACTGGCCCAGGCGGCGCGGCAGGACTCGGAGAGCCTGGCGGGGCTGTCCAATGAGCTGGATTCGCTGGTGCGCAGGTTCCGTACCTGATGTGTGGCCTGAACCGGCCTCTTCGCGGGTTTACCCGCGAAGAGGCCGGTTCAGGCAACCAGGCACTACAGCTTCAACTCCCCCGGCGTCGCCCCAAACAGCTGCTTGAATGCGGCAATGTAAGCCGAGGTGGAGTCATACCCACACCCCAACGCCGCCTCGGTCACATTCTCCCCCGCCTCCAGCAACGCCAGCGACGACAACAGCCGCATGCGCTGCCGCCAGTTGCGAAAGCTCAACCCGGTCTCGCGCTGGAACATCCGCATCAGCGTCTTCTCCGAACACCCCAGCTCCCGCGCCCATTGCTGCAAAGTCTGCGGCTGGTCCGGCGCGGCGATCAAACCGTTGCACAGCGCCAGCAACCCAGGGTGACGTGGCAACGGCAGCGAAAACCCGACTTCCGGCAACGTGCGCAACTGGTCGAGCAGCACCGCCACCAGACGCGCCTCGGCACTGTCATATTCCGGGTAGTCCGCCGGGAACAGGCAGAACTGCTTGATCAGCTCGCGTGCCAGTGGCGTCACCTCCAGCACCCGGCATTGCTCCGGTGCCCATGGGCAGGCATCGCGGCGCACATACAGGCTGCGCATCTCGGCCTGCATCGAGGTCAGCACTTCGTGTTCGGCATCGGCAGGGATCCACACACCCCACTGGGGTGGGGCAAAGTAACTGCCGTCCCGGGTGTACACGGCCAGTACGCCGCTGATGGCGTAGGAAAACTGCACCCAGTCGTGCTGGTGGCGGGTGGTCCAGGAGCCGGCACCGAGGCTTTCGGCACGGGCATAGAGGGGCCTGGGCAAGTGGTCCAGCGCAGGAATAGCGCGAGGATGTCCGATGATCGGCATGGCGGTTTCTTGTAGTTCTGAGCAGACAAGCCTAACAGCTGGTGGACATCACGGGGACATCTGCGCTGTCCTGTGGGAGCGGGTTTACCCGCGCAGCAGGCGACGCGGTATTGCAAAAAATCAACGCTCGACGATAACGGTCACCCCCTGCCCACCCGCCGCACAAATCGAAATCAACCCACGCCCCTTCCCCGCCGTGGCCAGCAGCTTGGCCAGGTTGGCCAATATCCGCCCCCCGGTCGCCGCGAACGGGTGCCCGGCCGCCAGCGAGCTGCCCTTGACGTTGAGCTTGCTGCGGTCAATCGCCCCTAGCGGCGCCTCCAGCCCCAACTGTTCGCGGCAATAGTCGGCATCCTCCCAGGCCTTCAGCGTGCACAGCACCTGGGCGGCAAAGGCTTCGTGGATCTCGTAATAGTCGAAGTCCTGCAGGGTCAGGCCATTGCGCGCCAGCAAGCGTGGCACGGCATACACCGGGGCCATCAACAGCCCTTCGCGACCGGTGACGAAATCCACTGCAGCTGTTTCGCCATCGACCAGGTAAGCCAGCACCTGAAGCCCCTGCTGCGCAGCCCATTCTTCAGTGCCCAGCAACACCACCGAGGCCCCGTCGGTGAGTGGTGTGGAATTACCCGCCGTCAGCGTGCCCTGGCCGCTGCGGTCGAAGGCGGGCTTGAGCCTGGCCAACTGCTCGAGGCTCAGGTCCGGGCGCAGGTTGTTGTCCCGTGTCAGCGACAGAAACGGCGTCAGCAAGTCGTCCTGCCAACCCTCGACATACGCGGCGGCCAGCTTCTGGTGGCTGAGCAACGCCAGCTCGTCCTGCTCTGCACGGCCAACCCGCCAAGCCTGGGCCATGCGCTCGCAATGCTCGCCCATCGACAACCCCGTGCGTGGTTCGCCATTGCGTGGGAACTCGGGTTTCAGGTGGTGAGGCCGCAACTTGAGCAAAGGCTTCAGCCGCTCCCCCAGGCTTTTGCCACGGTTGGCCTGCAACAGGATGTGGCGCAGCCCTTCGTTGACGGCAATCGGTGCATCGGAAGTGGTATCCACGCCGCCGGCAATACCGCAGTCGATCTGCCCCAGGGCAATCTTGTTGGCCACCAGCAGCGCGGCCTCAAGCCCGGTGCCGCAGGCTTGCTGGATGTCGTAGGCCGGGGTCTGCGGCGACAGGCGCGAACCCAGTACACATTCGCGGGTAAGGTTCATGTCACGTGAGTGCTTGAGCACCGCGCCAGCCACCACCTCCCCCAGCCGTAACCCATGCAGGCGATAACGTTCGATCAGGCCCTCGAGGGCGACCGTGAGCATCGCCTGGTTGCTGGCCGTGGAGTAGGCGCCATTGGAGCGGGCAAAGGGGATTCGGTTGCCGCCCAGGATCGCGACCCGGCGAGGTGAACGCATGTGCTTGTTCCTCCTGAAACAATTTGATCCGTACAGCCTAGGTGTTTTTACCGCATTCGAACGACCTTGCCACAAAGTTGGTCCACACTTTCAAGCTTGCCTTTTGCGGAGACCCACTCATGAGCGATCGCTACCTCGGTTTTGCCAACTCCAACCTCGGCCGCCGCCTCGTGGATGCCCTCGGCCTGCCACGCCCGGCGCCGCTGGAGCGCTGGGAAGCCGGCCGCCTGCGCCCGGTCGAAGGGGCCCTGGTACTGGGGGGCGGGCCGCTGGCAGGCCAGGTCGAAGCCATCGCCCCGCGCCTGACCGACGCGCTTTACAGCTTCAATGCCGACCACCTGCAGGCCGAAGCCTGGGTGGCCGGCTTGGGGCCGAAAATCAAAGCCGTGGTGTTCGATGCCAGTCATCTGTCCGACAGCGATGCGCTGAAGCAGTTGCGCGAATTTTTCCAGCCACTGCTGCGCAGCCTGGCCCCGAGCGCCCATGTCGTGGTGCTGGGGCGCGCGCCGGAAAGCCTCGACGACCCGTTGGCCAGCGTTGCCCAACGGGCCCTTGAAGGCTTCAGCCGCTCCCTGGCCAAAGAATTGCTCAATGGCGCGACCGCCCAACTGCTGTATGTCGCGCCCGGCGCCGAAGACGAGCTGGAAGGCGCCTTGCGTTTCTTCCTCTCGCCCAAGAGTGCGTTCATTTCCGGCCAGGTGCTGCGCCTGGAAGCCTGCGCCAATCAGGTAGGCGACTGGACCCGCCCGCTGGCTGGCCGCCGCGCCCTGGTCACGGGTGCGGCCCGCGGCATCGGCGCCGCCATTGCCGAAACCCTGGCGCGGGACGGCGCCGATGTGCTGCTGCTGGATGTGCCACAGGCCAGCCAGGACCTCGACGCCCTCGCCGCACGCTTGGGTGGCAAAGCGCTGCCACTGGATATCTGTGCCAGCGATGCGGCAACGCAACTGCTAGCAGCCCTGCCCGACGGCATCGACATCGTGGTGCATAACGCCGGCATCACCCGCGACAAGACCTTGGCCAACATGACCCCGGAATACTGGGACGCGGTCATGGCGGTCAACCTCAAGGCACCGCAAGTACTGACCCAGGCGCTGTACGACAACGGCGCACTGGGCGAAAACGCGCGCATCACCCTGCTGGCCTCGGTCAGTGGCATCGCCGGCAACCGCGGGCAGGCCAACTACGCCGCGAGCAAGGCCGGGCTGATCGGCCTGGCCCAGGCCTGGGCGCCCCGGCTCGCCGAACACGGCGGCAGCATCAACGCTGTCGCCCCCGGGTTCATCGAAACCCACATGACCGCGGCCATGCCCATGGGCCTGCGCGAGGCCGGGCGGCGCTTGAGCTCACTGGGCCAGGGCGGCCGCCCGCAGGACGTCGCCGAGGCCATCGCCTGGCTCAGCCAGCCAGGCTCCGGGGCAGTCAACGGCCAGGTGCTGCGTGTGTGCGGCCAAGCATTGATGGGAGCGTGAACATGAGCAGAAACTGGCACGACCTGCAAAGCCCGGCTGCCCGCGCCAGCCTGTACCTGCGTGCAGCCAGCAAGCGCAGCATCAGCGGTGACCGCTTGCCGGACGATGGCCTGCGCTGCTTCATCCCGGTTAAGCCGGGCAACCTGGCAGCCTATAGACGGCTTTGCCACTTTACCGACGATGGCCGCCTGCCAGGCACTTATCCCCACGTCATGGCGTTCACGCTGCAGCTGCAGTTGATGACCGCCCCAAACTTCCCTTTCCCGCTGCTCGGCCTGGTGCACCTGCACAACCGCATCGAGGTGCTGCGCCCGCTTGGTGGTATCGAAGGGCTGCGCTTTGCGGTGTATGCGCAAAACCTTCAGGCACATGCCAAGGGCGGCACCTTCGACCTGGTTACCGAGGCAGACGACGGGATTGGCCTGCTCTGGCGGGAGACCAGCCGCATGCTGGTGCGCGGGCTGAAGCTGGAGGGCCAGGCAGGCGAGCCCGCCGACGATGAACCGGAGCCATTGCCCGAGGCCACCCGCTGGTACGCCGACAGTGATATCGGCCGGCGTTATGCCAAGGTGTGCGGGGACTACAACCCTATCCACCTCAGTGCCACCAGCGCGCGGCTGTTCGGCTTCCCCACGGCCATTGCCCATGGCATGTGGAGCAAGGCCATGGCCCTGGCGGCACTGCGTGGGCACCTGCCGCACAGCGGCTACGCCTTTGAAGTGGATTTCCGCAAACCGGTGCGGTTGCCGTCAGAGGTGGTACTCAGTGCCAGTGAGGCGGGGCCTGAGGGTGCGTTGCGGCTGGATGGGCATGGCGGGGTGCTGCATATGGTCGGGCGCTGGGCTCCGCTGTAGAGCCGGTATACGCTTGCTTTGCATCGGGCCTGGGCCGAAGCTATGCAGCATTAGGAGACCCCCGATGAACCTGCAAGAACTCACCCAACGCCTGCACCAGATTCGCGACAACAATGACTGGCGCGGCTTCCACAGCCCGAAGAACCTGGCCATGGCCGCCAGCGTCGAAATGGCCGAGCTGGTGGAAATCTTCCAGTGGCTAAGCGAAGACCAATCGCGCCAGCTACCTGCCGACAAACTCGCCCACGCCGGCCAGGAAGTCGGTGATGTGGTGCTCTACCTGCTGCTGCTGTGCAGCGAGCTGGGCCTGGACATGGACCAGGTGGTGCGGGCCAAGCTGGCCGACAGCGAGAGGCGCTTCGCCCGATGAACGACCGTCACTTCGATGAGCTGGCCACCCGCTTTGCCGAGAAGATCTACGGCGGCGCCAAGGGCGCGATCCGCCTGGCCGTACTGCAGGCCGACCTGGCCGAGGCGCTGCCCGATCGCCCGCTGCGCATCCTCGACATCGGCGCCGGGCTGGGGCACATGGCCTTGTGGCTGGCCCAGCGTGGCCACCACCTGACCCTAGCCGAGCCTGCCGCCCCCATGCTCGAAGGCGCCCGGGCGCGCTTTGCCGAGGCCGGCCAGACCGCCACGTTCATCCAGGCACCCTGGCAAGACCTGCTCGGCCAACTGACCGAGCCCTACGACCTGGTGCTGTGCCATGCCGTGCTCGAATGGCTGGCAGAGCCCGAAAGCATCCTGCCCGTGCTGCACCAGCTCACGGCCCCTTCCGGGTGGCTGTCACTGGCCTTCTACAACCGCGACGCGCTGGTCTATCGCAACCTGCTCAAGGGCCATTTCCGCAAATTGCGCAGCAACCGGCTGGAAGGTGAAAAGCAGAGCCTGACCCCACAGAAACCGCTTGATCCACGCGAGCTCAAGGCGCAACTTGATCCTATGTGGCAGGTTGAAACCGAGAGCGGGGTGCGGGTGTTCCACGATTACATGCCCAAAGAGTTCCAAGCCAAGGCCGAGCTGCTCGACCTGCTGGAAATGGAACTGGCCTACCGCCGCCACCCCGGCTTCGCCGGGCTTGGCCGCTACCTGCACTGGGTCTGCCGCCCCCGTTGACTCGCCCGCCGGGAGGAATACATGCCGTACCGTTTGTTGTGCCTGGCCCTGCTGCCGCTTGCCTTGGCTGCCTGCCAGGGCAGCAACCCGTATGTGGCCAGCAGCCGCCCGCTGCCACCGGCCCCCGCCCAGGCGGCCACCACCTTCGACGCCAGTGCCTACCCCGCGCCCGCCCGGGATTACGGGCACTACCGCAGCTGGAGCTGGCGCAACGGCCAGTTGCCCAGCGGCTCGGCCAATGCCGACCCGGCGCAACTGGCCGATGCCGTCAGCGGCGCACTCGACCAGCATGGCCTACGCCCTGCCCGGGGGGCTTCCGGCGATTTGCTGGTCAGCGCCGACATGCGTCTGGAAAAACGCTTGCGCCAAGTGCGTGACTACGACACCTACGACCCCTACTACGGCCCCTATCCCTACGGTGGTGTCGGTTATGGCGGCTATCGCCATGGCTACGGGGGCTATGCCAGCGTGCCCATCGTGCGCACCTACGAGGTCGAAGTGATGGTGGTGCGCATCGACCTGTACGACGCCCGCAGCGGCCAGCCGGTGTGGAGCGCCAGCGCCGAAAGCGGCAGCGACAAGAACTCGCCGCGTGAACGCGAAAGCGCCCTGCGCGATTCTGTGCACAAGGCGCTCAGCGGCTATCCTCCCAGTTAATAGCTAACGGAGAACCATCATGTTGCGCCGTCTCGTTCTACTGTCATTCGCGCTACTGCTTGCCGCCTGCTCCAGCAATAACGTGCAACAGGATTTTGATGCCAGCCGTGATTTTGCCGCCTATCGCAGCTGGGCGTGGCAAGAGCCGGGCCTGCAGTACCGCCCGGATGACCCGCGGATCAAGAGTGACCTCACCGAGCAGCGGATTCGCCAGGCAGTGGCAGACCAGCTCGACCAGCGCGGCCTGCGCCCGGTACAAGGCGGCGCGCGGCCTGACCTGACGGTGCGCACCTACCTGATCGTGGAACAGCGCCAGCAACAGATCACCACCAACTATGGCGGTGGTTGGGGTGGCTACTGGGGCGGCTACTGGGGCGGCCCGATGTATAACGAAACCCGCAGTGTCGACTACAAGGTCGCCACCATTCAGGTTGATATGTTCGACGGGCGTGACGGCAAGCTGGTGTGGCGCGGCAGTGCCGAGCAAATCATGAACAACTACCCGCCAAGCCCGGAAGAACGCAACAGCGCCATTCACAACACCGTGAGCAAGGTGCTGGCCAACTACCCGCCGGGTAGCAAGAAATAAGGTTGTAATGCGGCTTTTGCGTGCACCGACCCCCCCTGTGGGAGCGGGCATGCCCGCGAAGCAGACACCGCGGTGCATGGCACGGGCTTCGCCCGTGTTCGCGGGCGCGCCCGCTCCCACAGTGACCGTGCCACCTTTGAATGTTGAGCAAGGCAGTAGCACCCACCTGAGCGGTGTCAGGAGCGACAAAATCCATTTCGACACCGCCTTTTTGCCTTTCCAGCGCCACTCGTGCGCAGGTTCTTGTCTATCTTCACTTAAGGAAACCTGACTGACCGGGTAGATGTGTTCAACATTTGGGAAAGGCGACCTGCCAATGCAAAGCATTGTTCTCCTGCTGTGGCTTGCCTTGTGCTCCGAACAGGATGTGCGTCAACGCCAGATATCCGATCTGCTGACCCTGGGCGTGGCTGCCGGCGCCCTGTTCTGGCTGTTCGCCACCGGCCACAGCTGGATCGGCGCCGATGCCAGTGATGCCGGCTGGGCACTGGCCATCGTCATGCTGCTTACACTGCCCGGCTACATGCTCGGCCGCTTCGGTGCCGACGACGTCAAGCTGATGGGCGCACTGGCCCTGGCCACCAGCCCGCAATACGTGCTCGGCACCTTCATTGGCGCCGGTGTCAGTGTGCTGGTGTGGCTGCTCACCCGTCGGCGCCTGTGGACCCTGCTCAACCCCAAGGTGAAGAAGCGTTTGCAGGCTCTGACCGATGAAATGGGCGAGAAACAGGCATTCGTACCCTACGTGTTAGCAGGTTTTCTTCTAACGGCGGTATGGATCCAATAATCCTTCCTGTGGTCCTATGAGTTGTACATAACTTATAACTTGTACATATCCAGAAAGTGCGACTATTTTTAAGCTGCCAGCGTGTCTGGCACGGGAGCAGGGCCGCATACGAACAGGGAGTTGATCGTGTCCAGACCATTCAGTGAAATGAAGCTATTGGTGGTCGATGACCAACCAGTCATCGTCGAACAGTTGTGTGAATTTCTCGAAACCCAGGGCTACCACTGCCTGCCAGCCCATTCGACCGACGAAGCCATCCAGCGCTACCTGGCCGACGAGGCCATCGGCCTGATCATCTGCGACCTGCACATGCCTGAGCGTGATGGCATCGAACTGGTTCGCGCCCTCAAGGAAGTCACCGGGCCACGTATGTTTGAAGCCATCATGCTGACCGGGCGTGCGGACAAACAGGACGTGATCCGCGCCCTGCGCGAAGGGTTTGCCGATTATTACCAGAAGCCCATGAACCTCGACGAACTGCTGGAGGGCGTGCGCCGCCAGGAACAGGCCCTGCAAGAACGCCAGCGCAACTTCCGCGCCCTGGGCGGGTTGAACCAGCGCTTGCAGGACCTGGCCGATTCGGTGGACGAACTGTACCAGGACCTGGAAAAAGCCCGTGGCCAAGGTACCCACCGCCGTGCCACCGATGTGGAAGAGAGCGAAAGCGAGCTGCCAGCTGCCTTCGAGAAGCTGTCCCCACGCCAACTGGAAGTGGCGCGGCTGGTGAGCAAGGGCAAGACCAATTACCAGATCGCCTGTGAGCTGGGCATTACCGAAAACACCGTCAAGCTGTATGTGTCGCAAGTGTTGCGTTTGACCCACATGCACAACCGTACCCAGCTGGCATTGGCGCTGACGCCCAGCTCGTCGCCGGTGCATCTGAGGTTTACTACCCATTGAGGGGTTTGCCTGGAGATTGCCGGGGCTGCTTTGCAGCCCCCTACATTTGAAAACCCAAACTCAGGATTAGCCGGGGGCCACGGTCCAGGCTATCCAACGCCACATCCGCCAAAGGCTTCGCCACCTCCAGCGCAACGTTGAAGTAGCGCCCATCCCCCAACCGTACGCCAAGTGCCGCCGAAGCCAGGTGGGCATCGTCCACCGGCCCCCGGTTATGCCAGGCCTGCGCCACATCCACTGCCGCATAGGGCTGAACCAGTGCCAGCCCGTTACCTCGCAGGCTGTAGTTCAGTTCGTAAGCCACACCCCATCCCTTGTCCCCGTCCGCCTGATCACGCGGGTAGCCACGGCCAAAATGCTGCCCACCAAAGCCCGCCCGCTCGCTGTCGGGCAGCCGGTCATCACTCCAGTACAACGCGCCCGACGCCACCCCCTGCCAGTTGCCAGCCAGCGTGTCACTCTGCAGTCCGGAAAGCCGCAACCGCAGGAAATCCAGATCGTAGTCAGCATCGCTACGCGCGCCCAGGTAATCCAGCCCCTGGTAAACCCCGGCACTGACAATACGCAGGCGGCCACCTTCCACTTTGCGCCAGTCGCCCTCGAAGGACAGCGCGCGCACGGAAGTGTCGTAGTCCCGTAGTGAAGGCACCCCGTCCAGTTGGTCTTCGACGTGCTCGCTGACCGCATACAGGTGCCCCTGCACGGCCATCCATTCGTTCGGCCTGACAACCACTGGCTGACGCAGGCCCACTGCATAGCGTTCACTGTCCCGCTCGCGGGTCATGTCACGGCCATCATCCAGGCGTATGCGCGTGCCCGGATCACTGCGGTAGCGCGAAGCCGACAGCAGCAACTGGCTGCCGGCAGCGTCCAGGTACTGGCTGTAGTCCAGCCGCTGGTAATGCACCTGGTCATCCCCCGGAGGCAGCAGCAGGCTGGCCTTGAACCGTTCGGCAAAGCGGGTCTGGGCATTGCTGGTGACCGTCAGCAGTGCCTGCGCATCGTCGCGACTGGAATCGGCCAGGGTAACAGCGGCGCTGAACGGCTTGCGCTGCGCATGCACGGTCAAGCGGGTGGCACCGTCAGCGGTTTGCGCCATCGCCAGCTCAGCCTCAATCGACACACCCGGCAGGCGTTCGGCGAGACCCAGGTAGCGCTCCAGGGTTTCACGTGTCAGCGGCCGTTCGGCTTCCAGTTGCGTCAGCAGCTGCTGCAAATAGCCACCGGCCGGGCCGATGTCGCCCTCCACGCGGTAATCCCGGATGTAACCTTCAACCAGCACCACATTCACACGGCCTTCGGCCACATCCTGAGGTGGCAGGTAGGCGTAGGAAAGCAGGTAACCGTCCTGCCGGTAGCGCTCGGTCAGGCGCTCGGTGTACTGCTGCAGCTCGCCTAATGTGATGCTGTGCCCGATCAACGGCTGGTAGTGCTCGCGCAAGTCGCTCAAGGGGAACACCGTACCGCCTTCGAAACGCACCTTGTGCAGCACCATGCGCGTATCCGCAGGTGCCCAGGCCTGGCTTTCGGCGTTTGGCCGGGGCATTCGCAGATTGGGGCTGGCGGGCCGATAGGTGTCTACCGGCAGGTTGGTGTCGGGCAGGCGCCGTTCGTACTCATGGCTGTCGAGAAAACCCGGCAACGACTCGGCCTGGGCCAAAAACACCCAAGGCAGCAACAACAGGGGCACGGCCAGAGGACGCATAGGGCGCTCCATGTTCCCTTGGGTTGCGGGGCACCAGCCGGTCACACCCGTCACTTGCAAGCGTAGGTGCTGGCCCGGCTGCCGTCGAACGCCTACTCGCTGACCTGGAACGCCACTCGCGCGGTCTCGCCGCTTTCGTCCAGCGCACTGACCTCGGCCTGCCCGGCCTGCGGTAAGCGCACCAGCAGGCTGTCCTGCCCCAGGGTTTCGCCCAACGGCTGGCCATTGAGGAACCACCAGCGCCGCCCGCCACCGCCCAGGGCCGATACATGCAGCTGCAACGGCTCGCTGCTGGTCGCCGGGCGGCGCAGGTTGTCACCCGGTCGCACGCCCACTATCGACAGCGGCGGAGCGCTGGCCGGCACCTGCGGTGGGCAGGCCGGGTCGATGGCCGGCAGCCGCGCCGCGCGCCGCTCCACGCGGGGCAGCCAAGGCTCCAGCGGGGCCGGCCACAAGGCAATGTCGCGGGCCTTGGCGCTTGGGCAACTGCCATCCACTCGCAGCCCCTGGTCGTTGACCCACACACTTTCACGCAAGCCCAGACCCAGGGGCTGATCGGCGGCTTGCAGCGTCGGCGGCGTGGTGCCGTCCAGGGTCCAGGCAAAACGCTGGCGCCGGCAGTTGGGGTCCTGTTTGCTCATCGGCTGGCCCAGCGGCCAACAGATCGCCGCCACACCGACATTCGCCGGCACCCGCTCCACCGGCACGCTGATGCCACGCTGGCTGTCGCGGTTGCTCAGCAGGTCGTGCACCTGCAGCATCAACGGCGCCGCCGAAGCCAGGCCGAACTGGCCGGGCACCGGCGTGCCGTCGGGGCGACCGATCCACACGCCGATCAGGTAGCGCGGCCCCACGCCAATCGACCACGCATCGCGAAAGCCATAGCTGGTGCCCGTCTTCCAGGCCAGTTGCGGGCGCTGTACCAGTTCGGCATGCGGGTCGCGGTCGGGGCGCGCCTGGCCACTGAGGATGCGCCGGATGATCCACGCCGCCCCTGGTGACAGCAGCCGGCGCTCCACCAGCGGGTCCTGCGGCTGCAAGCGCACCCGCGCACTGTTGCCACCCCGCGCCAGCGCCGCGTAGCCACCCACCAGGTCTTCCAGCCGGCTGCCGGCACCGCCCAGGATCAGCGACAGGTTGGGTTCGGCCAAGGGCGGCAATGCCAGTGGCATGCCCGCCATGCGCAGTTGCGCGGCAAAGCGTTTCGGGCCGTAGGCCTCCAGCAACTGCACGGCCGGCAGGTTGAGTGACAGGGCCAGCGCCGAGCTGGCCGACACCGGCCCACTGAAGCCCATGGAGAAGTTGCCGGGGCGGTAGTCGCCATAGCGGCGCGGCACATCCTGCAACAACGATTCGGAATGGATCAGGCCATCGTCCAGCGCCATGCCGTAAAGGAACGGTTTGAGGGTGGAGCCGGGCGAGCGTAGCGAGCGCACCATGTCGACGTGCCCGAAGCGGCGCTCGTCGGCCAGCTCGATCGAACCCAGGTAGGCGCGCACCGCCATGGTCTGTGCCTCGACCACCAGGATGGCGGCAGAGGTGCGCTCCGGCAGCCGCGCGCGCCAGCCCAGCAACAAGTCTTCAAGGCGCCGCTGCAACGCTGCATCCAGCGTGGTGCGGATCAGCGGCGGGCTGTCGGCGCTGTTCAGGCGCCGGGCGAGCAAGGGCGCCAAGGCTGGCTCCTGGCGTGGTGCCAGCACCAGCGGCTCTTCGGCTGCCTCGCGGATTTGTTGCGCAGGCCACACCTGGTATTCGGCCAGGCGCTGCAACACCTTGTCGCGGGCACGCTGGGCACGCTCGGGGTGGCGATCCGGGCGCAGCCGGCTAGGAGCCTGGGGCAGCACGGCCAGCAGCGCTGCTTCGGCCGGGGTCAGGTGCATCGGCGACTTGCCCAGGTACGCCCAGCTGGCGGCGGCCACGCCCTGCAAGGTGCCGCCAAAGGGCGCGCGGTCCAGGTAGATCTGCAGGATTTCGCGCTTGGACAGGTGCCACTCCAACTGCGCCGTACGCCACAGCTGGCGCAGCTTGCCGGCCAGGGTGCGGTCATGCGGGTCCAGCAACCGTGCCACCTGCATCGACAGCGTGCTGCCGCCCGACACCACGCGCCCACCCCGCAGGTTCAGCCAGGCCGCACGTGCCAAGGCTAACGGGTTGACCCCGGGGTGGCGGTAGAACCAGCGGTCCTCGTACGTCAGCAAGGCCTGCAGGTACAACGGCGAAACCTGGTCCGGGCTGACCGGGTAGCGCCATACCCCCTCGGCATCGGCAAAGCGCCACAAGGGTGTACCGTCTTCGGCCAGCACTACCCGCGCCAAGTCGTCGCCCGGCAGCGGCAGCGGCCACAGGCGGTCGGCCAGCCACAACAGGCCGCACAGCACCAGCAGGCCAATCAGCGTGGCGCGCAACAGCCTGGCCACACGCGCTAAGCTTGGCATCGGGAACCGACCTGGCCAGGTAATGGCCAAAGGCTTGGGAACGGCAACCTCGCCAATTCGTTCATCAGGAAGCAACTATGCATGTAGAAGGTTTTTTCGAGTGGCTGGGCCAGGCACTGGGGTCTGTGATCCGCTTCATCGTCGACGCATTGAGCGGGCTGTTCAACCTGCTGGCCAATGCCGGTGGTAATTTCATCGACGGCCTGGCGCGCACCCTGGGCACGGACACCTCGCTGATCAGCATCCTGGCCGTGGTCATCGGCCTGATGCTGCTGTACTCGGCAATCCGCGCGTTCATGCGCGCCTCGATCATCCTCGGGATCATCTGGCTGGTGCTGGGGTTGTGGGTGATGAGCTGGGTGATTCACTGAATTACTCAGCTGATCTGCGCGGTTTTTGTGGGAGCGGCCTTGCGTCGCGAAAGGGCTGCACAGCAGCCCCAGGATTGCAGCTTCGCCGCTTTAATTGCCGGGGCCGCTTTGCGGCCCTTTCGCGACGCAAGGCCGCTCCCACATGGTCCGTGTAGAGCGGGTCTTTAGCGGGCTTTTACGGTCATTTCACCTTGCCCATCCCCCACGGCCTGCAGGTTTGGCCGGTACATCGACTCGACCTGCGGCGGCGGCACGCGGTAAGTGCCAGGGGTCACCGCCCGCGCCAGGTACAGCAGGTGGGTGGTGCCATAGCTGTCGAGCTTGAGCGCGGCAACATAACGGTCATCACGGTACTCCTGGTGCACCACGCTGGCGTTCTGCATCGACTCGCGCCATTCCTTCACGGCGCTACTGGCGTTGTCCAGGCTGGCGGCACTTTGCGCCAGGTTCTGGTTTTCCAGCTCCAGGCCGGCCGGTAGCAGGTCTACCACCAGCGCATCCGGCACACGGTCTTCGGCCTTGAGCGCCAGGTGCACCAACACCAGGTCGCCACTGCGCAGGTTGTGCAGGTCCAGCGGCTGTCCGTTCATGCCCAGGTACTCACGACGAATCTGCATACCGTTGCCGCCGGCCGCAGGTGCCTGGCGTGGGTAACCGGACAAAGTCAGTTGCTGGTACAGCGTCTCGCTGCCTTCGTTCTGTACGCTCAGTGGCGAGGCCAGCAACAGACCTTCCAGCTTCATGCCGGCTTCGGCGTTGTTGAACTCGCGGACCTCGCCCGCACTGTCCAGGCGTGCCTGCCACTTGCCTTCCGGCTTGCCCAGCAGGCCACGGCCGGCCAGGAACAGTGCATTGCGCTCCTGGGTCGACAGCCAGCTGTTGGCCGCCAGTTCATCCGACAAGGCGAACAGGCGCTGGTCGACCTGGCTGCTGGCCAGGTTGCTCTCCTGCAGCAATGCCAATATCAGCGCCTGGTCACGCAGGGCGCTGCCGTAATCGGCCATCCAGCCTTTGCCACGGCTGATGCCCAGGCCCGCCTGCAAGGCTTGCTCGGCGCGCGGTTTGTCGCCCATCTTGTCCAGCGCCACCGCCAGTTGTACCAACGGCAGGCCGGAGCGGGCATCGGCGCGGCGCTCGAACAGGCCGCGCAGCGCGCCCAACGGCGCCTGCTGGCTGCGCGACAACACCAGCGCCGCGTAAGCCTGCACGGCAAAGCGGGTGTGGTCAGCGTTTTCGCTGTAATCGACTTCGATCAGGTTGCGCTCCTGCAGGTAGCGCAACAGGCGCTCGCTGGCCTTCTTCAACGCTTCGGCCGGCACGCCATAACCCTGGTCACGGGCACGCAAGAGGAAGTCGGTAACGTAGGCGGTCAGCCAGTACTCCTCTTCGCTGTCCGAACTCCACAGGCCAAAGCTGCCGTTGTAGCGCTGCATGCCCAGCAGGTGCTCGATACCCATTTCAATCTTGCGCTTGCGCACATCCGCCGGCTCGCCCTTGATGCCCAGGCGCTTGAGGCTGTCGGCATCGGCGTACAGCGACGGATACAAGCCGCTGGTGGTTTGCTCCAGGCAACCGTAAGGGTAAGCCTCCAGCGCACGGATCTGCTCGGCCAGGTTCAACGGCGGCCGGCTCGACAAGGCCAGGCTGGCCTCCAGGCCTGCGGGTTCGAACGCGGCCAGGTCTGCTTCGGGCAGGGTCCATGGCTGGTCCTTCAAGGCCACGCGGTAGTGCTTGAGCATTGCCGGGTAGGCCGGGCGCACGCCCAGCGTCCACTCACGTTCGAACGCGGTGGTCGGCTCGTTCGGCAGTTGCAGGCCTGTGACACGCACATGCACCTTGCCCTGCCCCAAACCACCCTGGGCCTGCACAGGAATCATCAGGGTCGAACGCTGCCCCTCGGCCAGGGCGACGGTCTGCATGACATTGGTGGCAAGGCTCAGTTGCCCTTCGGTGGTGATTTCAACGCTCAGTTGCTGGGCGCGGCCCGACAGGTTGGCCAGGTCCAGTGCCAGGCTGGTGCGGTCGCCGCCGGCCAGGAAGCGCGGGGCCGACAGCTCGGCAATCAGCGGGGCGGCGACCACCGTCTTGCCTTCGGCCATGCCGAAGTGCTCGTCGGTCCAGGCCTGGGCCATCAAGCGCAGCTCGCCGTTGAAGTCGGGGATATCGACCGTGGCCTGGCCCTCACCCTTGTCGTCCAGCGTCACCGGCAGGCTCTGCTGGGCAACGATGGTGACCGTGGTGTTGGGGCGCTTGCCGCCTTTGGCCATCGCCGCATCGCCACCAAACGCCAGGCTGGCAAGGCGACCCTGCCCGGCTTCGATCAGTTGGCCGTAGATGTCCAGTTGGTCGGCGCCATAGGCCTTGCGCCCGAACAGGCTGGCAAACGGGTCGGGGGTTTTGAAATCGGTAATGTTGAGGATGCCCACATCCACCGCCGACAACAGCACATGCACCTGCTTGGGCACGCTGCCATCAGCATTGGCGGCCTTCACCTTCACGGTCAGCGGCTGTTTCGGGCGCATTTTTTCCGGCGCCTGCAGGCTCACCGCCAACTTGCGCTCGGCGCGGTCCAGCGGCAGGTGCAGCACGCCGACTGAACGCTTGGGCGTGGCGTTGGCCTTGCGCTCACCCGGGCGGATCACCAGCGCGCTGATGTACAGGTCGTGGCGTGCCCAGGCTTTGTCCAGTTGCACATCGAAGGTCTTGCCCTCGGCGGGCACTTCGATTTCCTGCCACCACAGCGGGCCATCGCTGGACTCGATCATCAGGTAGCCGCTGCCAGCGGCAGGCGGGGTGACGGTAACCTTGGCCGTGGCGCCGTCGGCGTAGGACGGTTTGTCCAGCGCCAGCTTGACCTGGTCGGGGCGCACGGCACCGCCTTCGGCGTTGTCCTGGGCGCGGTAACCGGCCCAGAAGCGCTCGCTGGACACCAGGCCGGTCTGCGGGTCTTCCACCTCGACGCGGTACGGGCCCCATTCAACCTGGAAGCTCAGCTTGGCAGTGGAGCCCGCCTTGACGCTGACTGTCTCTTCGCTCTGGGTCAGGAATTTCTCGTTGTAGGCGTAGCTCCAGCCGTCGCTCTGCGAGTAGTTCCAGTAGTAGTCACGGCGCTCGCGGATCAACCGCACCTTGAGGTCGTTGGCCGCCAGTTTGTTGCCATCGCGGTCGGCTACCAAGAACTCGAATTCCACCGGCCCGTCGCTATCGGTTTCCTCGCCATCGAACAGGCCACGCAGGCCCGGCAGGCGCTCGGCTGGCCAGATCGGTTGCTCCAGCCGCCGGGTAATCGGCCGGCCACCGGACTCCTGCAGGCTGGCCTGCACTGTCAGTTGCAGCGGCGAGCGGGCTTCGGCCCAGCGGCTTTCGATATCGACCACCGCCTTGCCAGCCTGGTCGAGGGTAACTTCGTCCAGCTCCAGGTCCTGGTTCAGCTCGGTTTCGGTGACCGAGCCAAACTGGTAGCCCGGCAGCGCAGGCACCGCCTCGCGAAGTGGACGCACATAGGCCTGGCCACTCAGGCGATTACCGGCAGCCGGGGCGCCATAGAGGTAACGGCCATTGACCTGGATGCGCGCATCCTCCTCCGGCGACAGCGGCGTGCTGCTGCCCTTCAGCTCCAGCGCCAGGCGCTCGGGCAGGAAGTCCTCGACCAAAAATTCATACACCTGCTTGCGCCCGCCGCCCAGGTCGAGCAGCAATTGCCAGCGGCCAGTCGGGGCCTCGGTGGCCAGTTGCAACTGGTATTGGTACAAGCCATTGCTGTCGGCTTCCCAGACGAACTTGCGGCTCACCTGTTCATCCGGGCGACGCACTTCCACGCTCACCGGCTGGGCTTTGACGGGCTTGCCGTCCTGGTCGCGCAGCAGGCCGTTGAGCAGCACGGTTTCACCTGGGCGATACAAGTCACGCGGGCCGAAGATGAAAAACTGCAACGGGTTGGCCTGGGGCCCGGTGATGTCGAATTCGGCCAGGTCCAGGGCGGCGGTGTTCAGGCGCAGCAAGGTGGTGTGCACACCTTGGGTAGCGATCAGGGTATCGGCTTTGGGCGTGATCGGCAGCTGGGCGTGGCCCTTGCCATCGGTGCTGGCCTGGGCGAGCAGCTTGCCCTTCTCGTCATGGATTTCGAGGTTGACGCCGTTCAGCGCCTTGCCGCCTTCCAGCGCTTGGGCGAACACGTCAATGCGGTCCCGGTACCGGTGCGCCGACACGCCGATGTCGCTGAGGGTGAACAGGGTCGCTGGCTGCGAGTAGTCATAGGTGCCCGAGGCACGCATCACCGCCAGGTACACGCCCGGGTCCTGCAGCGGCTTGATGCCGGCGATGGGCAGCAGCACGGTTTCGCGGGTGTTGCGGGCGGGGTTGAGGTCGAAGCGGCCGCTGTAGACCAGCTCGGCCATGTCCAGGGTTTCCTTGGACTGGTAGTAGTACAGGCTGCTGTTGCGCCCCCAGCTGGCCAGGAAGGTCGAGAGCATTTCCGGCTTCACCCGGAAGAACTCGACATCGACCTTGTCGACGTTCAGGGCAATCACCGGCAGGCCTTCGGCCAGGCGCGTGGGCAACAACGAACCGCGGCTGGCAAAGCCGATGGTCGGTTGCATGTCGCGGGTTTCCAGCTGGGAGACCGACTCATTGTCCAGTTGCTTGCCGTTGACCGCGAGCAGGCCCTTGTCGACGGTCAGCACCAGCTTGCGCTGCGGCTCCAGATGGCGCAGGCGCAGCTCCATCTGGTTGTCGGAGAGTTCCCAGGCGCCATCGAGCTTACCCTTGACGGTGTCTACCAGGTGCACCTTGGTGGCGAAGTCCTGCTTGGCATCCAGCGGTGCTGAGAAGCTGATCGACAGCGTTGCTGCGCCATCGAGCTGCACTTCCGAAACATCCAGCACCGAAAGCTCGCGGCCTTCGTAGCGCTTGGCGAGCACAGCCGGGTCTTCGCGCTTGGGCGCCTGGGTTTCGGCGGGTGCTGTAGCTACGGGTTTCTCGACCGGCGCCGGTTTGTCCGGCGTCGAAGAGTCACAGGCACTGAGCAAAGCCAGCGCGCAGGCCAGCAACAATCCTTTGTTGAACATGGAGTAGGAACTCTTAGGCAGCGTGTTCGTGAGGGCAGCAACTATAGCTCAACGTCAGGTGCAGCACCCGGGCGTTGCGCGGCAAGTGAGACCATGGTCGCGCTAAATGGTTGCCTGGCCGTTACACTGTGGCATTGGTTAAAGGGGCGCGCAGCGGCCCCAACTCTCATGGAATGCAAATGCCCCAACTCTCTGCCGACTGGCGCCACCGTCCCACCCACAACAAGGTTTGGGCGCTGGCCGCGCCGATGATCCTGTCCAATATCTCCGTGCCGCTGGTGGCGCTGGTCGACAGCACGGTCATCGGCCACCTGCCCCACGCCCATCAGCTGGGTGCGGTGGCGGTGGGCGCCACGCTGTTCACCTTCATGGTCGGCCTGATGGGCTTCCTGCGCATGGGGTCCACCGGCTTCGCCGCCCAGGCCGCCGGCCGTGGCGACGGCGCGGCGTTGCGCCAGGTGCTGGTGCAAGGGCTGCTGCTGGCAGTCGGTTTCGCCGTTGTGATCGGCCTGCTGGCCCTGCCGTTCAGCCAGCTTGCACTTCATGCCATGCAACCCAGCACAGCCTTGCAGCAGTCCACCGAAGACTTCTTTCACACCCGCCTGCTGGGTCTGCCCGCAGCACTGGCCAGCTACGCGCTGGTGGGCTGGTTTCTGGGCACCCAGAACGCTCGGGCACCGTTGGCCATCCTGCTGACCACCAACCTGTTGAACATCGTCCTGAACCTGTGGTTCGTCCTGGGGCTGGATTGGGGTGTACTGGGTTCGGCGCGGGCGTCGGTGATTGCCGAGTGGAGTGCCGCCCTGCTGGGCCTGGCCCTGACCCGCCCGGCCCTGCGGGCCTACCCGGGGCAAGTGGCGTGGGCGGCGCTCAAAGGCTGGCAGGCCTGGCGCCCGCTGCTGGCGGTGAACCGCGATATTTTTCTGCGTAGCCTGGCGCTACAACTGGTGTTTCTGCTGATTACCGTGCAAGGCGCACGCCTGGGCGAGTCCACGGTGGCGGCCAATGCCCTGCTGCTCAACGGCCTGTTGCTGACTGCCTATGCCCTCGATGGCTTGGCGCATGCGGTGGAGGCCCTGTGTGGCCATGCCATTGGTGCCCGCGACCGCGACACCCTGCGCCGCTCGCTGGTGGTCGCCTGCGGCTGGTCGCTGATCACCAGCCTGGGCTTTGCCGGGTTGTTCCTGCTGGGTGGGCACCTGTTCATCGACTTGCAGACCGACATCGACAGTGTGCGGGCGGCGGCCTACCCATATTTGCCCTATTTGGCGCTGCTGCCGTTGATTGCAGTGTGGAGTTACCTGCTGGACGGCCTGTTCATAGGCGCGACCCGGGCGCGGGAGATGCGCAATGCGATGTTGGTGTCGGTGCTGATTGCACTGCCGGTGGCGGTGGCCATGAGCGGGTTCGGCAACCATGGATTGTGGTTGGCGTTTCTCGGGTTCATGGGGTTGCGGGCGGTGACGCTGGGGTGGGTAGGGTGGCGGTTGCAGCAGAGGGGTGAGTGGATTCAGTGATGTCGGGGCCGCTTTGCGGCCCATCGCGACACAAGGCCGCTCCCACAAAAGGCAGCACAGGCTTTTGCAGGAGCGGCCCCGGCAATTACGACGACAGGTACGAAGACCGGGTCAGCCCAAGGCGCAACGCATCCAGGTACTGCGTGCGCTCGCGCGCAGTGATCTTGGCGCTGGCGACCTTGTCGCGGTAATGGGTCATCAACTCCTCCGGCGACAGGTGTACATAGCGCAGCATGTCTTCGATGGTGTCGTGGGTCTCGATGCCGGCGTGGTACACGCTGCCGTCGGCGTTCTGGTAGATGTTCACCGAGTCGGTGTCACCGAACAGGTTGTGCATGTCACCCAGGATTTCCTGGTAGGCACCGACCAGGAACACGCCCAGCAGATAGTCCTCGCCATCCTTCAGCGCATGCACCGGCATGCTGGTTTCGATGCTCTGCTCGTCGACGTACTGGTTGATCTTGCCATCCGAGTCGCAGGTCAGGTCCTGCAGTACGGCGCGGCGCAGCGGCTCTTCGTCCAGGCGGTGCAGCGGGATGATTGGCAGCACCTGGCCAATGGCCCAGGTATCCGGCAGGCTCTGGAACACCGAGAAGTTGCAGATGTACTTGTCGGCCAGCTTGTCGTTCAGCTCGTCCAGCACCTGGCGGTGCGAGCGCTGGCGGGCTTTCAGCGAGTTATGCAGGCGGCGGCACACGGCAAAGTAGCACTGCTCGGCCAAGGCCTTCTCGCTCAGGCTGATCTTGCCATCGGCATACTGCGCGGCCACGTCACCCATGTAGTGGGTGGCGCGCCAGTAAGTCTCGGTCACCATCTCGATGTCGGTCGGGCCAAGCAGGTCGGCCAGCCACTGCACCGTCTCGGGCAGGGCTTCCTTGTTCTCGATGGTCGGCACGTCGTCGTTGTGCTTCTCGACGTCGGTGACCTGGATCACCAGCATGGCGTGGTGCGCGGTCAGCGAGCGGCCACTCTCGGAGAAGATGTGCGGGTGCGGCAGGCCCTGCGCGTCGCAGAACTCCTTGAGCATGCCCACCACCACGCCGGCGTAGTCGTCCATGTCGTAGTTGATCGAGCTGGCATTGCGCGAGTGGGTGCCGTCGTAGTCCACGCCCAGGCCGCCGCCGACGTCGATGTGGTCGACCGGCAGGCCCAGCGCACGCAGTTCGCCGTAGTAACGGATGGCTTCCTTGAAACCGTGCTGGTAGTCGGCCAGGTTGGCGATCTGCGAGCCCATGTGGAAGTGCAGCAGGCGGATGCCCTGGTCCAGGCCGGCATCGCGGAAGCGCTGTACCACCGAGATCAGCTGGGCAGCAGACAACCCGAACTTGGACTTCTCACCACCGGTGTCGGCCCATTTGCTGGACGCCAGCGACGACAGGCGCACGCGCAGGCCGACCTGCGGCTTCACCTTGAGCTCGGCGGCCTCGTCGATCACCAGAGCCACTTCCGACTCTTTCTCGATGACGATGAACACGTTGTGGCCAAGCTTCTGGCCCATCAGCGCCAGGCGAATGAACTCACGGTCCTTGTAACCGTTGCAGACGATGGTACCGCCCTTCGGCGCCAGCGCCAGCACGGCCAGCAGCTCGGGCTTGGAGCCGGCTTCCAGGCCAATCGAGACGTTTTGCGTGGCGATGATGTTTTCCACCACCGCTTCCTGCTGGTTGACCTTGATCGGGTACAGCGCGGTGTACTGGCTCTGGTACTCCAGGCGCGCGATATTGGCATCGAACGCACCGGTCAGCTGGCGTACGCGGTCCTGCAGAATGTCGGGGAAGCGCACCAGCAAGGGCAGCGACAGGCCGCTCTGGCGCAATTCGTCAACCTGCTCGTACAGGTCGATCGGCGCGCTGTCGGGGCCGTTGGGGCGCACTTCGACGCGCCCGGCTTCATTGATGGCGAAATAACCAGCGCCCCAATGGCGGATGCCATAAACACTGCGGCTGTCGGCCACGGTCCACTGGCTACCATCGTCTTTGCGTGTGCGTCGTACGGACATTCAAGTCCCCTATAGATAAGTCGAAGACACTGCCCCGCAGGCAGCGGAGCGAGTGTAAAAGCTGTAAATGACGATTCATCCGTGCTCAGGCATAGACCCTGACCACAGGAACGAGTTTAGAAAGCGCTGGGCAAAAAATTGTGCGATGGCCTCAGCCGCCGGACTTTTTCGCCTTGAAACCCTGTTTGGTCAGCTCGCCGATCAACAGCTCGACATGGTCGCCCTGGATCTCGATAACCCCGTCCTTCAGTGCGCCGCCAGTACCGCAGCGGCGCTTGAGCGTGGTCGCCAGGTCTTTGAGCTGGTCGGGCGGAAGGGGCACACCGGTGACGGTAGTCACGGTCTTGCCACCACGGCCTTTGCTCTCACGGCGCACACGGGCAATGCCGTCGCCTTCGGGGATGATTTGCTGCTTGCAGCTGCAGGCATCCACCGGCTGGCCACAGTCGGGGCAGTGCCGACCAGCGTCGGTGGAGTAAACGAGACCGCCGAGGGCGGAAAAGGAAGAAGCTTTCTTGGCCACTTTTGTTCCTCTGTGCTGAGGACAAAAACTGGTCGTGCCCTGGGGTTGAGGCCGACCGCGAAGCCCCACTCTGGCAGGGGCGGCGCTACTGCCGCAAGATCCTGCGACAGCCCGAAAAGGGCGCGCAGTGTAACGATAAATTCGGCTGTTGCTAAGTACAGGATTGCGGCATTTTACGAATGTTTTGCGACTATTCGCGGCCCACAGGTACAGCGCAGCTCTCGAACACTTCACAATCCCTGTGGGAGCGGGCGTGCCCGCGAAAGGGCCAGTATTGAAAACAACTATCCCTGGCTGACTTTATATCGCTGCAAAGCGGCCAGTGAGTCCGGGCAATACGGTTTGCTCAGGCTCTCTTGCTCAGCCTGCTCCAAGCCAATGAACCGCGCCTCGATCACCTCTTCCGGCTGCAAGCGCAACGGCGCATCGGACACCGCTGAATACACCGCACACCACAACCGGTTGTCGGGCTGGTCGAAATAGAACCGTTCGTGAAAGCGTAACTCAACCCCTTCAATTCCCAGTTCCTCGGCCAGCTCACGCGCCGCCGAGTCGGCGTAACCCTCCCCGGCCGTCACCATGCCACCCGCCGCCACATCCCAGTACCCCGGGTACAGCGCCTTGCTCAGGGTACGCCGGTGCACACACAACTCACCGGCACTGTTGAACAGCAGAATGAAGGTGCAACGGCCGATCAGGCCACGCTCGCGCAACTCTGCGCGGGGCAATGCCCCCAGTACCTGATCGGCCTCGTCCACCCAGCTGACCAGTTCGCGGTCGGAGGCCGCCCGGTGGGCGGCCTCGTTCGGGCTGATGGCCATTCTCAACCCTGCGACAGCAACTGACGCAGGTCGATCACGGCAGCGTTGGCCCGCGAAATGTAGTTGGCCATGACCAGCGAATGGTTGGCCCACATGCCGAAGCCACTGCCGTTGAGCACCATCGGGCTCCACAGCGGCTCTTGCGAGGCCTCCAGTTCACGGATGATCTGGCGCACGCTGACCGTGGCATTCTTCTTCGCCAGCACGTCGGCGAAGTCCACCTCGATGGCGCGCAGCAGGTGCGACAACGCCCAAGCCTGGCCGCGGGCTTCGTAGAACACGTTGTCGATCTGCAGCCATGGGGTTTCCACCAGCTCCTCGTCCACCTGCGGCGCCTGCCCGGCAACCACCGACTCGGTCTTCAGCGTGGTGTTGAGCTTGACCCGGCCAACGCTGGCCGACAGCCGCTGCGACAGCGAGCCCAGGCGAGTGGCCACGTCACCCAGCCAGTTGTTCAGGTTGTCGGCACGGGTGTAGAAAATCGCGCCCTTGTCGCCGGCAGCCAGACGGGTCTGGTAACGGCTCAGCGACTTGATGCCCTCTTCGAACTCCGACTCGCTCGATGGCAGGATCCAGCTCTTGTTGTCGAAGTTGAAGCGCGGCTCGGCCTTGGCCAGGTCGGCGTCTTCGGTGGACTGCGACTGCGAACGGGCGAAGTCCTTGCGCAAGGCGCGGGACAGGTCGCGTACCTGGACCAGCACGCCGTATTCCCAGCTCGGCATGTTGTCCATCCACAGCCCTGGCGGGAAGCGGTCGTTGGAAATGTAGCCGCCCGGCTTGTTCAGCAAGGTGCCGGCCACAGTCTTGAGGGTCTCGATGGTGGTGTAGCCCACCACCATCTGCTGGCCGCCGCGCTCAGCGGCAGACTGGGCATTCTGCTGTACCGGGAACAGTTCCGGCTCCTGGCTCCAGTACCAACCCAGGCCGATGCACACCAGCAGGTACAACCCGATCAGGGTCCCCAGGGCACGGCTCCACAGGCCGCCAAGGTAGCTACGGGCGGCAGCGCCGCGGCCGTCGACACGCTCACGGGGCTCGGCTTTGGCCTCGCGGTTTTTCCAGTCCAGCATGGCTTTGTCCTTAATCAGTCACGACGGTTCTAGGGCTTTGACCACAGGCCTGCGCCAGGGTGCCACGGCAAGCCCGCATGGCAGCACTATAAAGCAGACACCACCGTACGCATAAGCGACCAATCAGTCAGCAACTGAATATTCGTTCTGGCCGCTTTGTTGATACAGGGCAGTCACGTATTTGCAAAGAGCTGCTAGCATAGAGCCATCATTGCCCCTGCACATCCCAACCTATAAGTAGCCAGGACATGAGCCAAGCAGTTGAGCCGAGCCCGCAGTGCCCCACCCAACAGGTGACGCGTAGCGGCCTGCGCAAGGACGACCCGCTCGACCCGCTGCTGCTGCCCCTGCGCAAGCCGGTGTACATCCTGCTGCAGGACCATGAGCGTGCCCAGCGCCTGGCCCAGCAACTGGAGTTCTTTGGCCTGGTGGTGCAAGCGCTGCCCAGCGCTGCGGCGTTTCTCGCCTCGATCAACGAATACCCGCCTTCGGCCATCATCATGGATGTCGACTTCACCGGTGCCGGCCAAGGCTTGCTGCTGGCCGCCCAGGTGCAGCAGGGGCTGGCGCTACCTGTTCCGCTGCTGTTCTTCAGCCACCACGAAGCCGACACCCCGACCCGCCTTGCCGCCGTACGCGCGGGTGGCCAGGACTTTCTCACCGGCAGCCTTGAAGCTTCCAGCCTGCTGGAAAAGGTCGAACTGCTGACCAACGCCACCCCGCACGACCCGCTGCGCGTGCTGATCATCGACGACTCGCGCACCCAGGCGCTGCACACCGAGCGCGTGCTGGCCAGCGCCGGCATGGTCACCCGCAGCCTGACCGACCCCATCCGCACCATGGCCGAGCTTGCCGACTTCCAGCCCGACCTGATCATCCTCGACCTGTACATGCCTGCCTGCACCGGCCCGGAACTGGCCAAGGTGATCCGCCACAGCGACCGCTATGTGAGCGTGCCGATCATCTACCTGTCTGCCGAAGACGACCTGGACAAGCAGCTGGATGCGATGAGCGAAGGCGGTGATGATTTTTTGACCAAGCCCTTTCGCTCACGCCACCTGATCACCACCGTGCGCAACCGCGCCGCCCGCGCCCGGCACCTGAAGGCGCGCATGGTGCGCGACAGCCTGACCGGGCTTTACAACCACACCCACATCCTGCAACTGCTGGAAGACTGCAGCTTCCGCGCCCGCCGCGAACAGCAGCCGTTGAGCTTTGCCATGCTCGACATCGACCATTTCAAGAAGATCAACGACCGCCACGGCCACCCCATGGGCGACCGGGTGATCAAGAGCCTTGCACTGTTCCTCAAGCAACGCTTGCGCAAGACTGATTTCATTGGCCGTTATGGGGGTGAAGAGTTCGCCATCGTCATGCCCAACACCGCGCTGGACGCGGCGCACAAGGTGCTGGACGAGATTCGCCGGCGCTTTGCAGAAATCCTCTACCCGGCGCAGCCGCAGGATTTGCAGTGCACCTTCAGTGCCGGGGTGGTGCAGCTGGATGAGGTGCTGGATGCACTGACCATGGCCAGTGCGGCGGACGAGGCGCTGTACCGGGCCAAGCATGCGGGGCGTAATTGCGTAGTGCGTGTAGAGCCTTGAGTTATTTATAGGCTGTACCGGCTTCTTCGCAGCACAAGGCTGCTCCTACAGGAGCACGCTGAATGTAGGAGCAGCCTTGTGCTGCGAAGAGGCCAGAGCAGTCCACACCAATAGCAGCACTGTGCCACTTTTTTCTGGCACCAAGCCCCTGTCGTCATCACCCCGTCACAAAATCGCAATAACTTCAGGCGCCTACCTCTCCCCTGCGCAGGAAGTTCGCGGCTATGCGCCTGAAGTGGCTGACCAATTTCAACACCCTGTTGCTGGTAACGGTGTGTCTCGCCCTGGCCGTCACCCTGTGGTGGTCGCAGCGTGCCCTGGAGCGCCCCTACCAGATGATGGAGCGCTACCTGGGCCTGTCCCAGCAGTTCCAGAACCAGGCAGCACGCAATATCCAGGCTTACCTTGGCAGCGGCGATGCCCTGCGCCATGCCGCCGCCATGGAGGCCAACCAGCAATTGCAGGCCAGCCTGAGCGAGTGGCCCGCAGAACTGGCCGGCAAGCTGCGCCCCAGCCTCGACAATCTGCAGGCCTTCACTGCCAACGAACTGCTGGCCGCCGGTAAACTGGCCGGCGATCCGCAAGCCCTGCTGCTGCAGGCCGAGCGGGAAATGGGGGCCAACTTCGAACAACTGGCCGGCTACGCCCGTGACAGCGGCAGCGCCGATGCCAACCGCTACCTGTTGCCCTTGCTCGACGCCAGCGTGCACCTGGGTCGCCTGTCGCTGGCAAGGGACAAGTTGGTCAGCAGCGGCCGCCCGGAGCTGGCCGACGAAGTGGAGCGTGAACTGCAACTGATCCGCACCCAGGCGCAGGCCATCGACAGTTTGCCGTTGCTGGGCGTGACCCGCGCAGCCGAATCCGGTGCCGACGACTTCGCCGCCATGATGGGCCTGGAAACCCAGGCCAGCGCCCAGCAGGAAGACATTGCGGTGGGCCTGAAGCGTGAACTGCAAAGCCTGCTCAGCCGCTACCCGGCCGAACTGCAACGCACCCGCGAACAGATCGAACGCCGCGCCGCCCTTGCCGCCAGCACCCATCAGCGCCTGGAGGCGGTGCAGCAGGCCATCGCCGCGCTGGAACCCGAAGTACGCGGCGAGCATGCAAAGATCGCAGCTGAGGTGCGCATTATCCAAGGCCTGATGATCGGCTTGATACTGCTCATCGCCCTGCTGATCGACACCTTGCAGCGGCGCCTGACCCGCACCCTCGTCAGCCTTGCCCCAGCCTTGTCACATTGGGCCGAGGGCGACTTTGCACAGGCCATCTCCCTGGGCAAGACCAACCGCGAACTGCACGACATCCAGGAGTCGCTCAACCGCCTGCGCCAGTACCTGGTGGAGCTGGTAGGCACCATCCGCCACAACGCCGAGCAGGTGGCTGGCAGCAGCCACGCCCTGGCCGGCATGAGCGCCGCCCTGCACGACGGCGCCGAGCGCCAGGCCGGCGATACCGGCCAGATCCGCGATGCCTTGGGCGAGCTGGAAGCGACCATTCAGCAAGTGGCGGGCGATGCCAGCGCCGCTGCCGATGCCAGCCGCGATGCCGGGCGCGCAGTGGAACAGGGCCAGGCGGTCATTGGCCAGAGCTTGTCGGGCTTGCGCGAGCTGGTCGATGAAGTGCAAGGCAACGCCCGTATGATCGAGCAACTGGCCGACGAGTCGGCGACCATCGGCGGGGTGTTGACGGTGATCCGCTCGATTGCCGAGCAGACCAACCTGCTGGCGCTGAACGCCGCGATCGAAGCAGCCCGTGCGGGAGAAATGGGCCGCGGCTTTGCCGTGGTGGCCGATGAAGTGCGCTCGTTGGCGCAGCGCACCACGGGGGCTACCGGCGAAATTCAGGCACTGATCGACCGCTTGCAGCAAGCTGCGAAAAGTTCGGTGGCGGGAATGCGTGCGCAGCTTGAGCATGCCGAGGCCACGGCCAACCAGGCCCAGGCGGCGGATGGCGCGCTGGACGAGATTGTCTGTGCCATCCGCACCATTTCCGACACAGCGGTGCGCATTGCCGATGTCACGGCCCAGCAGAGTGGTGCGGTGAGTGAAATTCGTGACCACAGCGAGCGCATCCATGAGCTGGGCGAAGACAACCTGCAACGCATTGGCGAAGGGCGCGAGCAAGGCGAGCAGTTGCTGGGGCTGGGTGGTGAGCTGAACCGGGCGGTGCGGGCGTTCAGAGTCTGAACGGGCAGTGCAGTCTCTGTGGGAGCGGCGCATGCCTTGAAGATATCGCAGGCCATGTGTCGCCCACGCCGCCTGCATGGCCCCAACCTGTACCAACTCCGCTATCATGCCCGGCACGTTCCACCTCGCGAGTCCGCCATGCGCCGCCTGTTTTTCCTGCTGTTCCTGCTGCTGGCCAGCCCTGCGTTCGCCACGGGCCTGCTCGACAACCGCCCCAGCGCCACCCTCGGCGCCGCTTCGCTGGCCAACAACGCCGACTTCCTGCCGGTACACGAAGCCTTCAAGCTCAGCCTGGTCCAGGCCGATGCGCAAACCGTCAAGCTGCGCTTCGTTGCCACCGAGGGCTACTACCTCTACCGCCACCGCTTCCAGTTCCGCACCGAGCCCGCCGACATCGCCCTGGGCACCCCGAACATCCCCAAGGGCGAGGCCAAGCACGATGAATTCTTCGGCGACGTCGAGGTGTACCACGGCGTGCTCGACATCGAGCTGCCGCGCACCGACCCGCGAGCCTTCACCCTGCTGGTGGGCTACCAGGGCTGTGCCGACAAAGGCCTGTGCTACCCACCGGAAACCGCACGCCTGAGCATCGATGGCGAAGGCGGCGCCAACGCCCCCGCAACCGCCGAACACGGCTGGAACTGGAAATCGCTGCTGTTGTTCTTCCTCGCCGGGGTCGGCCTGACCTTTACCCCGTGCGTACTGCCGATGCTGCCGATCCTGTCTGGCGTAGTGCTGCGCGGCCAGGTCGGTGGCCTGCGCGGGCTGTCGCTGTCGCTGGCCTACGTGCTGCCGATGGCGGCCAGTTTCGCGGCGCTCGGCGCGCTGATGGGCCTGTTCGGCGCCGGCCTGAACCTGCAGGCGCGCCTGCAGTCGGCCTGGGTGCTGGTGCCCTTCGCGCTGTTTTTCGTGCTGTTCGCCCTGGCCATGTTCGGCCTGTTCGAGCTGAAGCTGCCCCAGGCACTGAGCAACCGCCTGAACAACGTCGCCAACCATACCCGGGGTGGCTCGCTGCTGGGCGCCGCAGTGCTGGGCGTGCTCTCCAGCCTGCTGGTTTCGCCTTGTGTGTCAGCCCCCCTGGCTGGCGCCTTGCTGTATATCAGTGCCAGTGGCGATGCCCTGGGCGGCGCACTCAAGCTGTTCGCCCTGGGCCTGGGCATGGGTGCCCCCTTGTTGCTGGTGGCCACCGGTGGCGCAGCATGGCTGCCGAAAAGCGGCCCGTGGATGAACACGGTGAAAAACGCCATCGGCGTACTGCTGCTGGGCCTGGCCATCGGCTTGCTCAGCCGCGTGCTGCCGGGGCCGGTGACCTTGCTGCTGGTCGGTTTCCTCGCCGCTGGCGTGGCCCTGTTCCTCGGCGCCCTGGAGTTCGTGGTCAAGACCGCTCGCCAACGCCTGGCCCAACTGCTTGGCCTGGCCTTGCTGGTATACGCCCTGGCCTGCTGGTACGGCGCCCTGAGCGGCCAGGGCGACCCGCTTCGCCCGCTGCCCGTTGCAACAGTGGCGGCCACCGGCAGCAGCCAGGCGGCGCAGGCGGATGCCTGGCAGACCATCACCACCCCCAGCGCACTGGACGCCGCACTGGCCCAGGCCAAGGCGGCCGGTCAGCCAGTGCTGCTGGACTGGTACGCCGACTGGTGCATCAGTTGCAAGGTGATCGAGCATGAAGTGCTCAATGCGCCGCAGGTGCAAACGCAGCTGGCCGGCTTCAAGCTGCTGCGTTTCGACATCACCGAGAGCAGTGCCGAGCAACGCAAGCTGCTCGACCGTTACCAGCTGTTCGGCCCACCTGCCCTACTGTTCTTTGCCGCGAACGGCGGCGAAATTACCGCTGATCGGGTGATTGGCGAGATAAACGCCGGTGATTTTGCGCAAATTCTGACACGCGTGCGCGGCAAAGTCGGTCTATAACTTCCCGCGTGCGGGGAAAAATCCTGTAATAGGTGACCAGATTTAATTATTTGGTCACATACTTCGCGCGAATCTCGGACATCGTGCTGGCTATTGCCGGGAACTGGACACTTGCCGTCGCTTTACGGCACACTCGCCGCGCTGTGTCGAATTGCCCTACAAATCCAAGGAATCCGCAGATGGCAACGCTACTGGTGCTCCACGGCCCAAACCTCAACCTGCTCGGTACTCGCGAGCCTGGCCATTACGGCGCCGTGACCCTGGCCCAGATCAACCAGGACCTGGAGCAACGTGCCCGCGCCGCGGGCCACCATCTGCAGTACCTGCAGAGCAATGCCGAATACGAACTGATCGACCGTATTCACGCCGCACGCAACGAGGGTGTGGACTTCATCCTGATCAATCCGGCTGCTTTCACCCACACAAGCGTCGCATTACGTGACGCATTGCTTGCGGTGAGCATCCCATTCATCGAAGTGCACCTGTCCAACGTGCACAAACGCGAACCGTTCCGTCACCACTCCTACTTTTCCGATGTTGCCGTAGGGGTGATCTGCGGCCTGGGCGCCAGCGGTTATCGCCTGGCCCTGGAGTCCGCGCTGGAACAACTGGCTGCCAACGCACAGCCCAAATGATGAAAACCCTGGCCTAAGTGGGCCGGGGTTCGAGAGAAACGTTTCCGATACGTTTTTTTGTATTTCGCCCCCTGACCGAACCTTTGGGAGTTGATGATTAATGGATATCCGTAAAGTCAAGAAACTGATCGAGCTGCTGGAAGAGTCTGGCATCGACGAACTGGAGATCAAGGAAGGCGAAGAGTCGGTCCGTATCAGCCGTCACAGCAAGACCCCAGCTGCCCAGCAGTTCTACGCACCAGCACCGATGGCCGCTGCCCCTGCTGCTGCTGCCCCGGTTGCCGCTGCTGCTCCAGTCGCCGAAGCCGCTGCTGCTGCCCCGGCCCTGAAAGGCACCGTGATCCGCTCGCCAATGGTAGGTACCTTCTACCGCAAGCCTTCGCCGACCTCGCCGAACTTCGCTGAAGTGGGCCAGTCCGTGAAGAAAGGCGACACCCTGTGCATCGTTGAAGCCATGAAGATGATGAACCACATCGAAGCCGATGTTGGCGGTGTCATCGACGCCATTCTGGTAGAAGACGGCCAGCCGGTTGAGTTCGACCAGCCGCTGTTCACCGTCGTTTGATTCGCGGAGAGCCAACGATGTCTGGGAAGCTGGAAAAAGTCCTGATCGCCAACCGCGGGGAAATTGCCCTGCGGATCCTGCGTGCCTGCAAAGAGCTGGGCATCAAGACCGTCGCCGTGCACTCCACGGCCGACCGCGAACTGATGCACCTGGGCCTGGCAGACGAGTCGGTCTGCATTGGTCCTGCTTCGTCCAAAGATTCCTACCTGCACATCCCGGCGATCATCGCTGCGGCCGAAGTGACAGGCGCTACCGCCATTCACCCGGGTTACGGGTTCCTGGCGGAAAACGCCGACTTCGCCGAGCAGGTGGAAAAGTCCGGCTTTGCCTTCATCGGCCCGAAAGCCGACACCATTCGCCTGATGGGCGACAAGGTTTCGGCCAAGGACGCGATGATCAAGTCGGGCGTACCGACCGTACCGGGCTCCGATGGCCCGCTGCCGGAAGACGAAGAAGTCGCCCTGGCGATTGCCCGTGATGTCGGCTACCCGGTGATCATCAAGGCCGCCGGTGGCGGTGGTGGTCGCGGCATGCGCGTGGTGCACAAGGAAGAGGACCTGATTTCCTCGGCCAAGCTCACCCGTACCGAAGCCGGTGCCGCCTTCGGCAACCCGATGGTCTACCTGGAGAAGTTCCTGACCAATCCACGCCACGTGGAAGTGCAGGTCCTGTCCGACGGCCAGGGCAACGCCATCCATCTGGGCGACCGCGACTGCTCGCTGCAGCGCCGTCACCAGAAGGTACTGGAAGAAGCACCAGCCCCGGGTATCGATGAGAAAGCCCGTCAGGAAGTGTTCAAGCGTTGCGTCGATGCGTGCATCGAGATCGGCTACCGTGGTGCCGGTACTTTCGAGTTCCTGTACGAGAACGGCCGCTTCTACTTCATCGAGATGAACACCCGCGTGCAGGTTGAGCACCCGGTGTCGGAGATGGTTACCGGTATCGACATCGTCAAGGAGATGCTGAGCATCGCCGCTGGCAACAAGCTGTCGTTCCGCCAGGAAGACGTGGTTATCCGTGGCCACTCGCTGGAGTGCCGGATCAACGCCGAAGACCCGAAGAAATTCATCCCGAGCCCTGGCAAGGTCAAGCACTTCCACGCCCCAGGCGGCAACGGCGTTCGCGTCGATTCGCACCTGTACAGCGGTTATTCGGTTCCGCCGAACTACGATTCGCTGATCGGCAAGCTGATCACCTACGGCAAAGACCGCGACGAAGCCATGGCGCGCATGCGCAACGCCCTGGACGAGATCGTCGTCGACGGCATCAAGACCAACATCCCGCTGCACCGCGACCTGGTGCGTGATGAAGGCTTCTGCAAAGGCGGCGTCAACATTCACTACCTCGAACACAAGCTGGCAAACGAGCATTGATCGAATAGTGTGATGTACCAGAACCCCGGACTTGTTCCGGGGTTTTTTATTGCCTGTCGGGGCCTCATCGCCGGCAAGCCAGCTCCCACAGGTACTGCACATGGCTTGAGGCCGGCTTGAGGCCGATGCGGTCGGGGTGGGAGCTGGCTTGCCGGCGATTGGGCTCCAGCGCAGCCCCAGGGCCCTACCCCTTCATCCGCGGCATCTCGATGCGGTGCTCGTGCACACGCCGATACAAGGTAGCCCGCGAAATACCCAACGCCCGCGCTGCATCGGCCGGTTTCCAGCGATGGCGGATCAGTGCATCCAGCAACAACTGCCGGGCCGGGCAGGACACGCCGCTTTCAGCCGAGACAACCGCATCACCGCGCACCTCTTGCGGCAAATCCTGCAACTGCACCTGCCCGCCTTCACTCACCGCACAGGCATAACGCAACACCTGCCGCAGTTGGCGCAGGTTCCCCGGCCAGCGGTAAAGCAGCAGCGACTGCAACGCAGCATCCGCCAACACCACCTCCACCGAACACGCTTGCGCCTCCTCGGCCAGCAATTGGTGAATCAGCCCCAAGCGATCCTCGCGCTCTCGCAGCGGCGGCAGCTCGAACCGGGCATTGGCCAGCCGGAAGTACAGGTCCTCGCGAAAACGGCCCTCCGCCACCATCTTCGCCAAGTCGCGGTGGGTGGCGCAGATCACCTGGATATCCACCCGCTCGCGCCGTGCAGCCCCCAGCGGCGCCACTTCGCCTTCGGCCAGTACACGCAGCAGGCGGGTTTGCAGGTTCAGCGGCATGTCGCCGATTTCGTCAAGGAACAGGGTGCCGCCATCGGCCTGCTGCAACAGCCCCTGCATACCTTTGCTGGAAGCCCCGGTAAAGGCCCCGGCTACATAGCCAAACAGTTCGCTCTCGATCAGGTTTTCCGGGATGGCGGCGCAGTTTAGCGTGACAAATGGCCCGTGGCGGCGCTGGCTTTGCTGGTGCAGCTGGCGGGCAAACACTTCTTTGCCGGCCCCGGTTTCGCCTTGTACCAGCACCGCCAGGTTGCAGTCCTTGACCCGCGTGGCCAGCCGCAAATGCTGCTCGATGCGGGTGTCCTGCGCCTGCTGCAAGGGCTGCGCGCGCTGGCGTTGCTGCGGAGCGCTGACCCGGCCATACAGCCCACCCAGGCCCGGCAGGCGCTGGGCGGACGACGTGTTGACGCGCCGTAGCTGGCCCATGTCGAACAGTTCGCCAATGTGCTCGGGCAAGCGCCCCAGGTGCTGCACCAGCCGTTGCCGCGCCAGGCTGTTGATGGCCTGCAAGCGGCCATCGGCATCCCAGGCCAGCAGGTAATCGGGCTGGCTCTCCACATAACCCGGGGTGCCATGGGCGCGCATTACCCAGTGGCCTTGGGCACTGTGCATGAAGAAGGCGTTTTCGATTTCACGGGCAGTCTGCTCGACCAACTGGCGGATAAGGTGCTGGCTGCGGCGGTCGTCCGGTGACTGCAAGGCCGAGACATCCACCACCCCCAGCAACTCGCCCTGCGGGTCGAACACCGGCGCCGCGGTGCAGGTCAGGCCGATGAAGGCTGCGCGGAAGTGATCGCGCTTGTGCACCGTGACCGGGGCCTTGCTGGTCAGCACCGCCGCTACACCGCAGGTGCCCTCCTCGCCCTCCGACCAGCAGGTGCCCAGGTACAGCCCGGCCTTGCGGCAGTCATTGCGGATGGCCGATTCGACCCGGTAATCGATGGTGCGCCCCTGGGCATCGGTCAGCAGCACGCAGTAGTCGGCGCCGCGTACCCGCTCGTGCAGGCGTGCCACGGCATCGCTGGCGATGCGCAGAAACAGCTCGGCGCGTTCGCGGCATTCGTTGAGCAGGCTTTGGGACAGGATGCGCGGCCCCTGCTGGGACCCGGGGTCGAGGCGGTACAGCTCCATGGAACGGCGCCATGAATCGAGGATCAGCGCTGGCACCGGCGCCTGTGGCAGGCGGTCGGCGTTCTTCAGCACCCGGCTGACGCAGTCGACATGGGCTCGGGAGTTCGCGGCAAGCATTCAGGCCCTCCGGTTCTCGTTGCTGTTTTTATCGTTGTCCGGCCATTAAGCGCTTCCACGCATGCCCCGACAAGCACTGTGTGATTACCGGCCGGCTTGAGACGCTGCGTCTCAGCGTCTCGCCAACCCTGGCCCCGCGCTGGCACCCGGCGTCTCGCAAGCAGCGCAATGAGCACCTGCCTGAGCGCAACAAAACCGCTCTGGCACGGCCATTTCAGCCGCGCCACGAAAAGCTGGCACCGCGCTTGCTCCTGCCCTTGCAAACAAAAATACGAGGTGCGCCATGCAGCTACCCGCCCTGACCGTCGGGATCATTGCCAACCCTGCCTCTGGCCGCGACCTGCGCCGCCTGACCGCCAATGCCGGGCTCTATTCGAGCACCGACAAGGCCTCGGCGATCCAGCGCCTGCTGGCGGCCTTCGGTGCCACGGGCATCGGCCAGGTGCTGCTGCCCAGCGACATGACCGGCATAGCCGCCGCCGTGCTCAAGGCCAGCCAAGGCCCGGGCGCCCGTGACCAGCACTGGCCGGCCATCGAAATACTCGACCTGCCGCTGACCCAGACCGTTGCCGATACCCGCCTGGCCACCCGGCGCATGGTCGAGCGTGGCGTGGCGATGATCGCCGTGCTCGGTGGCGACGGCACCCACAAGGCAGTCGCTGCCGAGGCCGGTGACATACCGCTACTGACGCTGTCCACCGGCACCAACAATGCCTTCCCCGAACTGCGTGAAGCTACCAGTGCGGGCCTGGCCGGCGGCCTGCTCGCCAGCGGCCAGGTACCGGCCAGCATCGGCCTGCGCCGCAACAAGCGCCTGCTGGTGAAAGTGCCCGAGCAGCAGCTTGCCGAATGGGCCTTGGTGGAAGTGGCGGTATCGCCCCAGCGCTTCATCGGTGCCCGTGCACTCAGCCGCAGCGAAGACTTGAGCGAAGTCTTTGCCTGCTTCGCCGAGCCCCATGCCATTGGCCTGTCAGCCTTGTGCGGGCTGTGGTGCCCGGTGTCGCGCCAGGACCCGCACGGCGCCTGGGTACGCCTGAACCCCGCTGCCGAACAGGCGCTGCTCGCCCCCTTGGCGCCCGGCCTGCTGCAAGGCTGCGGCATCACCGCCAGCGGCCCGCTGACGCCCGGCGTCGCCCATCGCCTGAGCCTGGCCAGCGGCACCCTGGCCCTGGACGGCGAGCGCGAAATCGAATTCGCCGAGCACGATACGCCCACCATCACCCTCGACCACCAAGGCCCGCTGAGCGTGGATGTCGAGGCCGTCCTGGCACATGCCGCCCGCCATCACCTGCTGGCCGTCCCGCGCGGCCACCGGCTGCACCCTGCAAACCCGCGTTGAGACAACCCTGGAGAACAACAAGATGTCCAATCAACTCAGTACCGAACAACTGCTGCATGCCTATGAAGTGATGCGCACCATCCGCGCCTTCGAAGAACGCCTGCACGTGGAGTTCGCCACTGGCGAGATCCCCGGCTTCGTCCACCTGTACGCCGGCGAAGAAGCCTCCGCCGCCGGGGTCATGGCCCACCTGCGCGACAGCGACTGCATCGCCTCGACCCACCGCGGCCATGGCCACTGCATCGCCAAGGGGGTGGATGTGTACGGCATGATGGCCGAGATCTATGGCAAGAAAACCGGCGTGTGCGGCGGCAAAGGCGGCTCGATGCACATTGCCGACCTGGAAAAAGGCATGCTCGGTGCCAACGGCATCGTCGGCGCCGGTGCACCGCTGGTGGCCGGGGCGGCATTGGCAGCCAAACTCAAGGGCCGTGATGACGTGTCGGTAGCCTTCTTCGGCGATGGCGCTTCCAACGAAGGCGCCGTGTTCGAAGCCATGAACATGGCGTCGATCATGAACCTGCCGTGCATCTTCGTGGCCGAGAACAACGGCTACGCGGAGGCCACAGCCTCCAACTGGTCCGTCGCCTGCGACCACATTGCCGACCGCGCAGCCGGCTTCGGCATGCCGGGCGTCACCATCGACGGCTTCGACTTCTTTGCCGTGTACGAGGCCGCCGGCGCCGCCATCGAGCGCGCCCGTGCCGGGCAAGGGCCGTCACTGATCGAGGTCAAGCTCAGCCGCTACTACGGCCACTTCGAAGGCGATGCGCAAACCTACCGCGCGCCGGATGAAGTGAAGAACCTGCGCGAATCCCGCGACTGCCTGATGCAGTTCCGCAACAAGACCACCCGCGCCGGCCTGCTCACTGCCGAGCAACTGGACGCCATAGACGCGCGCATCGAGGACCTGATCGAAGACGCCGTGCGCCGCGCCAAGTCCGACCCCAAGCCACAGCCCGCCGACCTGCTCACCGACGTCTACGTCAGCTACCCCTGAGCCGCGGATTACAAGAACAACAGGAGAACCACCATGGCAAGAAAGATCAGCTACCAGCAGGCCATCAACGAAGCCCTGGCCCAGGAAATGCGCCGCGACAACACGGTGTTCATCATTGGTGAAGACGTCGCCGGCGGTGCCGGTGCACCCGGCGAGGAGGACGCCTGGGGTGGCGTGCTGGGCGTGACCAAGGGCCTGTATCACCAGTTCCCCGGCCGCGTGCTGGACGCTCCATTATCGGAAATCGGCTACGTCGGCGCTGCCGTCGGTGCCGCCACCCAAGGCCTGCGCCCGGTGTGCGAACTGATGTTCGTGGACTTTGCCGGCTGCTGCCTGGACCAGATCCTCAACCAGGCTGCCAAGTTTCGCTACATGTTCGGCGGCAAGGCGGTCACCCCGCTGGTGATGCGCACCATGTACGGCGCCGGCCTGCGTGCGGCCGCCCAGCACTCGCAGATGCTCACCTCGCTGTGGACGCACATCCCCGGCCTGAAGGTGGTGTGCCCTTCTTCCCCTTACGATGCCAAGGGCTTGCTGATACAGGCGATCCGCGACAACGACCCGGTGATCTTCTGTGAGCACAAGCTGCTGTACAGCATGCAGGGCGAGGTGCCGGAAGAGGTGTACACCGTGCCGTTCGGTGAGGCCAACTTCCTGCGTGATGGCGACGATGTGACCTTGGTCACCTATGGGCGCATGGTCCATGTAGCACTTGAAGCCGCCAACAACCTGGCCCGCCAGGGCATCGACTGCGAAGTGCTGGACCTGCGCACCACCAGCCCGCTGGACGAAGACAGCATTCTTGAAAGTGTGGAAAAAACCGGCCGCCTGGTGGTGATCGACGAAGCCAACCCGCGCTGCTCGATGGCCACCGACATCAGCGCGCTGGTGGCGCAGAAGGCCTTCGGCGCACTCAAGGGCCCGATCGAGATGGTCACTGCACCGCACACCCCGGTGCCGTTCTCCGATGCCCTGGAAGACCTGTACATCCCTGACGCGGCGAAGATCGAAGCGGCCGTGCGCAAGGTGATCGAAGCCGCAAGGAGTGCCGCATGAGCCAGATCCATACCCTGACCATGCCCAAGTGGGGCCTGTCGATGACCGAAGGCCGGGTGGATACCTGGCTCAAGCAGGAGGGTGACGAAATCAACAAGGGCGACGAGGTGCTGGACGTCGAGACCGACAAGATCAGCAGCAGCGTCGAAGCCCCGTTCAGTGGCGTGTTGCGCCGCCAGGTGGCCAAGCCGGATGAAACCCTGCCAGTGGGCGCGTTGCTGGCCGTGGTGGTGGAAGGCGAAGCCGAAGAAGCCGAAATCGATGCGCTGGTGCAGCGCTTCCAGGCCGAGTTCGTCGCCGAGGGGGGCGCCGATCAGGCCCAGGGGCCGGCCCCACAGAAGGCAGAGGTTGGCGGCCGCCTGCTGCGCTGGTTCGAGTTGGGGGAAGGTGGCACGCCGCTGGTGCTGGTGCACGGTTTTGGCGGCGACCTCAACAACTGGCTGTTCAACCACCCGGCATTGGCCGCTGAACGCCGCGTGATCGCACTCGACCTGCCGGGGCACGGCGAGTCGGCCAAGGCCCTGCAGCGGGGCGACCTGGATGAACTGAGCGAAACCGTGCTGACCCTGCTCGACCACCTGGACATCGCCAAGGCCCACCTGGCGGGCCATTCCATGGGCGGCGCGGTAAGCCTCAACGTGGCACGCCTGGCGCCGCAGCGGGTGGCCAGCCTCAGCCTGGTCGCCAGTGCCGGCCTGGGCGAAGCGATCAACGGGCAGTACTTGCAAGGCTTCGTCGCCGCCGCCAACCGCAACGCCCTCAAACCGCAGATGGTGCAACTGTTTGCCGACCCGGCGCTGGTCACCCGGCAAATGCTGGAGGACATGCTCAAGTTCAAGCGCCTGGAAGGTGTTGATGACGCCTTGCGCCAGCTGGCATCAGCCATTGCCGACGGCGACCGCCAGCGCCACGACCTGCGCGGGGTGCTGGGGCAGCATCCGGCACTGGTGGTGTGGGGCGGCAAGGACGCGATCATCCCGGCCAGCCATGCCGAAGGCCTGGAGGCAGAAGTACTGGTGCTGCCCGAGGCTGGGCATATGGTGCAGATGGAGGCGGCTGAAGAGGTGAATCGGAGGATGGCGGATTTTTTGCGGGGGCATTGAAGGGTATGACTTGAGCTCTTGCGTGTCTGTGAGATCGAGCGCCGCCCGCGCGGCGCTTCGCAGCACAAGGCTGCTCCTACATTTGTTTCGGGCCAGTCACTCCTGCACCCTAGGCGCGCGCCCCCTGGATGTATGACAGGAGATTGATGAAGAGCAGCTGGGGCCGCGCGGAAAAGGTTCAGGTAGTACTGGCCCGAAACAAATGTAGGAGCAGCCTTGTGCTGCGAAGCGCCGCGCGGGCGGCGCTCGATCTCACAGGCAATGAACAACCCAAGGCATGCGCCTGTCTGCCCACCCTCGATCCCCCGACATTCACCTCGCAGCCATCTCGCAGCCATCTCGCCGCGCCGGCCTGTTGTCTCATCTGCTTATGCCCTATCTGTCTCGGCCCCTTATTCTGCGTCATACTCGGCAGACCTATTGCCCGGTCCTCGCCATGCGTCCACTGCTCCCCATTACCCTGGTCCTGCTGCTCGCCGCCTGTGGCGATGGCGAATCGCTGCTTGCGCCGGACGCACGCCTGCCGGACGGGGGGCGTTACCGGGGGCAGGTGGTTGATGGCCTGCTGCAGGGCGAGGGCCGTATCGACTACCCCAACGGCAGCTGGTACGCCGGCGGCTTCAAGGACGGCCAGTGGCATGGCCAGGGCGAATGGCATGGCCAGAACGGCGAGGTGTACCGTGGCCAGTTCGCCGAGGGGCTGTTCCAGGGGCTGGGCGACCTGACCACGCCGGGCAGCCACTATGGCGGCACCTTCAAGCACGGCCGCCGCGACGGCGAAGGCACGCTCAAGCAAGCCGACCAGACCTACCGCGGCCAGTTCAAGGACGACCTGTACGATGGCGCAGGCGAGCTGGAACTGGCCGACGGCAGCCGCTACCAGGGCCTGTTCGCCAAGGGCAAGCCCAACGGCGCCGGGGTGCGCAGCGATGCCAGCGGCAACCAGTTCAGTGGCCGCTTCGTCAACGGCCAGCTGCAAGGCAGCGGCACGTACGACAGCGTCGACGGCGAGCAGTACATCGGTGAGTTCAAGGACAATCGCCTGGAAGGCCGGGGCCGCTACGAAAACGCCGATGGCGATGTATGGATCGGCGAATTCAAGGACGGCGCGCTGATGGGTGAAGGCGAACTGCTGGGCAGTGACGGCAGCCACTACAAGGGCGAATTCGTCGACTGGCGCCTGTCGGGCCGGGGCAGCCTGCAACTGGCCGACGGCAGCACCTACGTCGGCGGCTTCCTGAACGATGCCTACCATGGCCATGGGCAGCTGACCTTGCCAAGCGGCCAGGTCGAAGGTGGCACCTGGGCCAACGGTGTGCGCGTACGCGACCAGAAAGGCAAGCTGCTACCTGACCCACTGGACCTGGCCCTGCTCAACCAGGGCCGGCTGCTGGAAGAGGCGCTGGCCCGGGTACCGCGCTCAACGCCGCCCATCCAGCTGTACAGCCTGGTGGTGGCCGGCGATGGCCAGCAAAGCGTGTTCCTGCGCGAAGCCGACTACGTCAGCAACATGCTCAAGGTGCGCTTTGGCGCCCGCGGCCAGGTGACCCTGGTCAACCACCGTGACCACATGGCCACCCGCCCCATGGCCACCCGCGAGAACCTCACCCGCGCCGCCAGTACCCTGGCCGAACGCAGCGGCCCCGAAGACCTGGTGTTCATCTATCTCACAAGCCATGGCAGCCAGGACCATCAGTTGGTGCTCGACCAGCCGCGCCTGCAACTGGCCGACCTTTCTGCCGACGAACTGGCCACTGCCCTGGCGCCATTGAAGGACCGCGACAAGGTAATCGTCATCTCGGCTTGCTATTCAGGGGGCTACATCGCCCCGCTCAAGGACGATCGCACGGTGATCATGACCGCCGCCCGGGCCGACCGCGTATCCTTCGGGTGCTCGGAAGAAGCCGACTTCACCTACTTTGGCGATGCGTTGTTCGCAGAAGCACTGAACCAGACCGACGACCTGAAACAGGCGTTTGAACTGGCACGCTCCAGCGTTGCCGAAAGAGAACAAAGGGAAGGCTTCGAGGCCTCGGAGCCGCAGCTGTGGGCACCGCCAGCAGTACTGGAACACTGGCAGCACCTGCGCCGGCAACAGGCCGAAGAAGCATTGCGTAACGCCGCACAGGCCAACGTGGGGGCACAGGCAAAAACACCTGGCAGCCACTAGACTTGTGTGTAACAAGGGAGAGACATCATGTATTTGACGCCTCAGCATGTCCTGCTTGCCGGTGCTACCGGCCTCACCGGTGAACACCTGCTGGACCGCCTGCTCAACGAACCCACCATCACCCGCGTACTGGCGCCTACCCGCCGGCCGCTGGCCGAGCACCCGCACCTGGAAAACCCGGTGGGCGACCCGGCGGTATTCCTTCCACAGCTGGCCGGGCGGGTCGATATCGCTTACTGCTGCCTGGGCACCACGCTGAAACAGGCCGGCTCCGAATCGGCCTTCCGCGCAGTGGACCTGGACATGGTAGTGGCGTTCAGCAAGCGTGCCCGGGAGATGGGCGCGCGGCATCTGCTGGTGGTCAGTGCGCTGGGTGCCGACCCGAAATCGTCGATTTTCTACAACCGGGTCAAGGGCGAAATGGAAGAGGCGCTCAAGGCCCAGGACTGGCCGCAACTGACCATCGTGCGGCCGTCATTGCTGCTGGGCGAGCGGATCGAGCCACGGCTGGCAGAACAACTGGTTTCGCCGTTTTCGAGGTTGATACCTGGCAAGTACCGGGGGATCGAGGCGTGTACCTTGGCCCGGGCCTTGTGGCGGTTGGCGCTGGAGGAAGAAGACGGGGTGCGGATTGTGGAGTCGGATGAGCTTCGCAGGTTGGGCAAGATATAAGCTTTTCCTGAAAGGGCCTCTTCGCGGGCACGCCCGCTCCCACAGGTACTGTGATCAACTGAGGACCACGCAATCCTGTGGGAGCGGGCTAGCCCGCGAAATGGCCATCACAGGCCGCCGGTGGCCTGGAAGCCGACACCGGCCGCAGTCAGCAATGACAACGGCAACAACAGGGTATCCAGAAGCATGCTGCCAGGCAGGTCCAGGCGTGGATACGCCGGTGCATCAGCCCCGTAATGATCGCGCGGGCAGCACCCGCCATTGATCACGTACAAATCCAGCCGGGTACCGGCATACACCACCGGCGCCCCAGGTTTTGCAGCATCCAGCGTGCGCACCGTGGCGCAGCCACCCAGCATCACCAGCGCCGCCACCCCCAACAGCGCTCGCTTCAATCATCCACCCCGAAGTGGTGCTCGCCCCAACGCGGCAACATGTCTTGGGGAATGGCCAGCAGGTTGAGAATGCGCGCAACGACAAAGTCGACCAGGTCGTCGATGGTCTGCGGCTGGTGATAGAAGCCGGGCGCCGCCGGCAGGATCACCGCACCCATTTGCGACAGCTTGAGCATGTTCTCCAGGTGGATGGTGGAAAACGGCGCTTCGCGCGGCACCAGGATCAGCTGGCGCCGCTCCTTGAGGGTAACGTCGGCAGCGCGTTCGATCAGGTTGTTGCAAGCCCCCGTGGCAATCGCCGACAGGGTGCCGGTGGAACAGGGCACCACTACCATCGCCGCCGGGGCGCCGGAGCCGGAGGCAACCGGCGACATCCAGTCTTCCTTGCCGTACACACGGATCTGCCCATCGGCGGCGCCGGTGTATTCGGTAAGGAATGCCTGCATCGCCTGGGGCTTGGCCGGCAGCACCACGTCGGTCTCGGTGGCCATGACCAGTTGCGCTGCCTTGGAGATCAGGAAATGCACCTCACGGTCCTCGCGCACCAGGCAATCGAGCAGGCGCAGGCCATACTGGGCGCCCGAGGCGCCCGTCATGGCCAGGGTGATGCGTTCCGGCCCGCTCACTTCAGGGCCTCGGCCAGCTTGCCGTGCAGGCCACCGAAGCCGCCGTTGCTCATGATCACCACGTGGGTGCCCGGGCGTGCCTGACCTTTGACCCGCTCGATGATCGCGTCGAGGCTGTCGGCCACCACGCTCGGTACCTTGCACTTCGCCGCAGTGGCGGCCAGGTCCCAGCCGAGGTTGGCCGGGGCGTACCAGATCACCTGATCGGCGTCGTTGACGCTTTCCGGCAAACCGTCACGGTGGGCGCCGAGCTTCATCGAGTTGGAGCGTGGTTCGATCACGGCAATCACCGGCGCCTCGCCAACGCGCTTGCGCAGGCCGTCGAGGGTGGTGGCGATGGCGGTCGGGTGGTGGGCGAAGTCATCGTAGATGGTCACGCCCTGTACTTCGGCAACCTTTTCCATGCGCCGCTTGACGCTCTTGAAGGCGCTCAGGCCTTCGATACCCATGGCCGGCACCACGCCAACATGGCGGGCCGCTGCCAAGGTAGCCAAGGCGTTGGCGACGTTGTGCTGGCCAGTCATTGCCCAGTCCACCACACCCTGCGCCTCACCCTCGAACAGCACTTCGAAACGCGAGCCGTCGGGGCTGAGCAGGCGCGCCTGCCACTGGCCACCTTCACCGGTCGTCTGTACCGGGGTCCAGCAGCCCATGCCGATGACCCGCTCCAGCGCTTGCTCGGTGGTGGGGTGAATGACCAGGCCTTCGCCCGGGATGGTGCGCACCAGGTGGTGGAACTGCCGCTCGATCGAGGCCAGGTCCGGGAAGATGTCCGCATGATCGAACTCAAGGTTGTTGAGGATCGCGGTACGTGGGTGGTAGTGGACAAACTTCGAGCGCTTGTCGAAGAAGGCGCTGTCGTATTCATCGGCTTCGACCACGAAGAACGGCGTGTCGCCCAGGCGCGCCGACACCGAGAAGTTCTGCGGCACACCACCAATCAGGAAGCCCGGGCTCATGCCGGCATGTTCCAGCACCCAGGCCAGCATGCTGCTGGTGGTGGTCTTGCCATGAGTGCCGGCAACGGCCAGTACCCAGCGGCCTTGCAGCACGTGGTCCGCCAGCCATTGCGGGCCGGACACATAAGGCAGGCCCTTGTTCAGCACGTACTCCACGGCCGGGTTGCCACGCGACATGGCATTGCCGATGACCACCAGGTCTGGCGCCGGGTCCAGCTGGGCTGGGTCATAGCCTTGGGTCAACTCGATGCCCTGGGCTTCGAGCTGGGTGCTCATCGGGGGATAGACGTTGGCGTCCGAGCCGGTGACGCGATGGCCAAGTTCCTTGGCCAGCACCGCCAGCGAACCCATGAAAGTGCCGCAAATACCGAGAATGTGAATATGCATGGTCGACCTCGCAAAACATCGAGGCAGGGTAGCCCAGGGCGCGACAAATCGCACCCGCTGTTTCGCTCAGTCGGCCCTGGTGATGCCGTGTTTGCGCAGTTTTCGATACAAGGTATTGCGGCTGATGCCCAGGAGCTCGGCGACGCGGGTCAGATGCCAGTGTTTTGCCTCCAGGGTCGCCAGCAGCGCATGGCGCTCGGCCTCTTTCAACGCTGCCGGCCCTATCGCCGGCAAGCCAGCTCCCACAGGTGCAGCGTCAGCTTCGAAAGCCCTGTTTACCCTGTAGGTGCAACTGCGTTCTAGCGCCGGTTCTGGCCTTGTCGCAGGCAAGCCGGCCCCTGGATTTACAAATGGCTTGAAGCCAGTGTGGTCGGGGTGGGAGCTGGCTTGCCGGCGATCGAGGGCAAAGCCCTCGCGGACGACGGCGGGGAGATCCGAGAACATGATTCGGGCATCTTCGCAAAGCGCTACCAATGTACGCAGCACATTGCGCATCTGCCGCACGTTCCCCGGCCAGGTGAAGTCCAGCAGCGCCTGGCGCGCACTGGGCTCCAGCTCGACCCGATGCCCCTGCGCCTCCTGACGCAGCAGGAAGTCCAGCAACTGCGCCTTGTCACTGCGATCGCGCACCGACGGCAACGCCACCTCCAGGCCATTGAGGCGGTAATACAGGTCCTCGCGGAAACTGCCCTGCTCCACCCGTTCCAGCAGGTGGCGGTGGGTAGCGCTGACAATGCGCACGTCAACCGCTTGCGGTTCACCCCCGATCGGCACCACCTGGCGCTCTTCCAGCACCCGCAGCAGGCGGGTTTGCAGGGCCAGCGGCATGTCGCCGATCTCGTCCAGTAGCAAGGTCCCGCCGTCAGCCTGCAACAGCTTGCCGCGCATGCCTTCCTTGCGTGCGCCGGTAAAGCTGCCACCGCGGTAACCGAACAGCTCGCTTTCAATCAGGCTCTCCGGGATCGAGGCGCAGTTGATGGCGACAAACGGCTTGCCGCGCCGCTCGCTGGCCTGGTGCACGGCCTGGGCGAACGCCTCCTTGCCACAACCGGTTTCGCCGCGCAGCAACAACGGCACGTCACGCTCGAACACCCGCACGCAGCGGCGAAAATCGTTGTGCAACGCCGGGTCGAGCAGGCAGATGGCCGGTTCCACCTCGCGCACGGGCTGGCGGTAGGCGGTGGGCACAGACCACACCGGCGTACGTGCCTTGCCGCGCAGGCTGGCGAACACCTGGCGGCCGTCCACCGTGCGTAGCGGCCAGACCGTACTGCCTGCGGGCATGGCGCGGTTGAACAACTCGTCGTGGCTGCAGGCAAAGAAGCGCTGCACGGGTTTGCCCAGCACGCCACCGCGCACGGTACCCAGCAGGTTCAGCGCGCTCTGGTTGGCCGCGCAGATGCGCCCGTCACCGTCGAAGGCCAGCAGCCCTTCGCTGAACAGGCCGACCGACTCGGCCTGCAGGTGGAAACGCAGCAGCCACTGCTGCTCGAAATGGCGCAGGAAATAGCAGCTTTCGATCATCTTCGCCGAGAGGTTGACCAACGCCATGGTGTGGAACTGGCTCTGGCGCGAAACATCGGGCCGGGCCGACGACACATCAAGCACCGCCAGCAGTTCGCCATGGGGGTCGAACACCGGGCTGGCCGAGCAGGTCAGGCCGGTATGGCGGCCACGAAAGTGCTCGTTCTGGTGGATGGTCAGGGCCTGGCGCTCGACCAGGCAGGTGCCGATGCCGTTCGTGCCCTCGCGCGCTTCGCTCCAGTCGGCGCCCAGCCACAGCCCGGCACGCTCGAAGCTGCGCCGCTCGGTGGGCGCGCTGACGCAGTTGAGGATTACCCCGCGGGCGTCGGTCAGCAGTACCGCGTGGCCGGCCCCGGAAAGCTGCTGGTGCAGGCTGTTCATTTCAGGGTCGGCAATTTGCAGCACCTGGCGCAGGCGCTCGCGGCTTTCCAGCAGGCGCCCGTGCTCAAGCACCACCGGGGCCGCGATCACAGCAGGGTCGAGGTGGTAGTCCTCCAGGCAACGCAGCCAGGAGCGGGCGATGGACGGGTCACTGCCGCCCTCCCCGGCGCCACCATGGGCAACGGTATGGACTTGCTGGGCATGGCGACTGAAATGATTGCTCTGCATTGTTGTAGTTCTCTGCAGATAGAGAGTCACATCAGCATCCTCCACCCGGGAAGGCTTTGCAATGCAGCCTGCCGTGACGTGTCGCAAATGGCACAAAGTGTCACCCCCGCGTGTACCGGCGCTGGCACAACGGCCGCTCACCGGGGCCGGGCAACTGACCCAAATCATTGATTTGCCTGGGGTGCCCAACGCTGGCCCAACCTTTGCTCTACGCTTCTCAACTCCTCAACAAACATAACAGCCAGGAGACACACCATGCGTTACGCACATCCCGGTACCGACGGCGCGAAGGTTTCCTTCAAGAACCGCTACGGCAACTACATCGGTGGCGAGTTCGTAGCTCCGGTCCAGGGGCAGTACTTCGAGAATACGTCCCCGGTGAATGGCAAACTGATTGCCGAATTCCCCCGCTCCACTGCCGAAGACATCGATAAAGCGCTCGACGCTGCCCACGCCGCTGCCGACGCCTGGGGCCGCACTTCAGTGCAGGACCGCTCCAACGTGCTGTTGAAGATTGCCGACCGCATCGAGCAGAACCTTGAGCTGCTGGCCATTACCGAAACCTGGGACAACGGCAAACCTGTCCGCGAAACCCTCAACGCCGACATTCCGCTGGCCGTCGATCACTTCCGCTACTTCGCCGGCTGCATCCGCGCCCAGGAAGGCGGCGCTGCCGAGATCAACGAAGGCACCGTGGCTTATCACATCCACGAGCCGCTGGGCGTCGTCGGGCAGATCATTCCGTGGAACTTCCCGATCCTGATGGCGGCCTGGAAGCTGGCGCCTGCGCTGGCCGCCGGTAACTGCGTGGTGCTCAAGCCTGCCGAGCAGACGCCACTGGGCATCACCGTGCTGCTGGAAGTGATCGGCGACCTGCTGCCACCTGGCGTACTCAACGTGGTGCAAGGCTACGGCCGCGAAGCCGGTGAAGCCCTGGCCACCAGCAAGCGTATCGCCAAGATCGCCTTCACCGGGTCTACCCCGGTGGGCTCGCACATCATGAAATGCGCGGCCGAAAACATCATCCCGTCCACCGTCGAGCTGGGCGGCAAGTCGCCGAACGTGTACTTCGAAGACATCATGCAGGCCGAGCCAAGCTTCATCGAGAAGGCTGCCGAGGGCATGGTGCTGGCGTTCTTCAACCAGGGCGAGGTGTGCACCTGCCCGTCGCGTGCCCTGGTACAGGAGTCGATCTACCCGCAGTTCATGGAAGTGGTGATGAAGAAGGTGCTGCAGATCAAGCGCGGCGACCCGCTGGACACCGACACCATGGTCGGCGCCCAGGCTTCGCAGCAGCAGTTCGAGAAGATTCTCTCGTACCTGCAGATCGCCCAGGAAGAAGGCGCCGAGTTGCTGACCGGCGGCAAGGTCGAGAAGCTGGAAGGCTCGCTGGCCACCGGTTACTACATCCAGCCGACCCTGCTCAAGGGCAACAACAAGATGCGCGTGTTCCAGGAAGAAATCTTTGGCCCGGTGGTCAGCGTCACCACCTTCAAGGACGAAGCCGAAGCACTGGCGATTGCCAACGACACCGAGTTCGGCCTGGGTGCCGGCGTGTGGACCCGTGACATCAACCGTGCCTACCGCATGGGCCGCGGGATCAAGGCCGGGCGTGTGTGGACCAACTGCTACCACCTGTACCCGGCGCATGCGGCGTTTGGCGGGTACAAGAAGTCCGGCGTCGGCCGTGAGACCCACAAGATGATGCTGGACCACTATCAGCAGACCAAGAACCTGCTGGTGAGCTACGACATCAACCCGTTGGGCTTCTTCTAAACCGCGTCGCGGCCTTCGCGGGCTCGCCCGCTCCCACAGGTTCATCGTTGCTTCCAGAACCGATGCAATACCTGTGGGAGCGGGCAAGCCCGCGAAGAGGCCGGACCTGATCTACACAAAACCCAGAGCGGCAACCGTGCACCAACCGCTCTGGCTCGCTTCCTGCAGTACACATCACCATCGGCCCGAACCCTTCCGGCCACCAAGAAAAACAACAGGTGAATCTATGCCAAGCGATCATTCCGCCGGCTCGCCGGCAGGCTCTTCCGTCGACTTCGAAAAAGTCGGGTCGGACTATTTCCAGCAACGTGAACTGAAAAAAGGCGCCGCCGGCTGGGTACTGCTGGTCGGCCTGGGCGTGGCCTATGTCATCTCCGGCGACTATGCCGGCTGGAACTTCGGCCTGGCCCAGGGCGGCTGGGGCGGCATGTTCCTCGCCACCTTGCTGATGGCCACCATGTACCTGTGCATGTGCTTCTCGCTGGCCGAACTGTCGTCGATGATCCCCACCGCAGGCGGCGGCTACGGTTTTGCCCGCAGTGCCTTCGGCCCATGGGGCGGCTTCCTGACCGGCACGGCAATCCTCATCGAATACGCCATTGCGCCCGCGGCCATCGCCGTGTTCATCGGCGCCTATTGCGAGTCATTGTTCGGCATCGGCGGCTGGGTGATCTACCTGGCGTTCTATATCGTGTTCATCGGCATCCACATCTTCGGCGTGGGTGAAGCGTTGAAACTGATGTTCATCATCACCGCCGTCGCCGCCATCGCCCTGGCGGTGTTCCTGGTGAGCATGGTGCCCCATTTTGATGCGGCCAACCTGTTCGACATCGCCAAAACGGACGCAGTAGGCGCCAGCAGCTTCCTGCCGTTCGGCTATGTCGGCGTGTGGGCGGCCATCCCTTACGCCATCTGGTTCTTCCTTGCCGTCGAAGGCGTGCCGCTGGCCGCCGAAGAAACCAAGAACCCCAAGCGTGACCTGCCACGCGGCCTGATCGGCGCCATGCTGGTACTGCTGGCCTTCGCCCTGCTGATCCTGGTGGTCGGCCCCGGCGGTGCAGGCTCCGAAGCGCTGAAGGCATCCGGCAACCCGCTGGTTGAAGCGCTGTCCAAGGCCTACGGCGGCAGCACCTGGATGGGCGGCTTCGTCAACCTGGTCGGCCTGGCCGGGCTGATCGCCAGCTTCTTCTCGATCATCTATGCCTATTCCCGGCAGATCTTTGCCCTGTCCCGTGCCGGCTACCTGCCGCGCAAACTGTCGGAGACCAACAAAAGCAAGGCCCCGGTACTGGCCCTGATCATCCCCGGCATCATCGGCTTTGCCCTGTCGCTGACCGGCCAGGGCGACTTGCTGATCCTGGTGGCGGTGTTCGGCGCTACGCTGTCCTATGTGCTGATGATGGCCGCGCACATCACCCTGCGCATCCGCCGGCCGAAGATGGAGCGCCCGTACCGCACCCCCGGTGGCATCTTCACTTCAGGTGTGGCGCTGGTGCTGGCGTGCATCGCCGTGGTTGCCGGCTTCCTGGTCGACCCACGGGTGGTAATTGGCGCCGCAGTGATCTATGCGGTACTAATTGCCTACTTTGCTTTCTACAGCCGCCACCACCTGGTCGCGGGCACGCCGGAAGAGGAATTCGCCGCCATCCAGCAGGCCGAAGAGGCCTTGCACTGATTGCCGCCACCCGCCGCGGGGCAACCCGCGGCTCTGGAGATTCTGTATGGCAAGTTTCGTACACACGGTAGGCCACCTGGTCTACCGCTTCGACAGCCTCAAGGACGTGATGGCCAAGGCCAGCCCGGCCCGCTCGGGGGACTTCCTGGCAGGCGTCGCGGCCAGCAATGACGGCGAGCGTGTCGCTGCGCAGATGGCGCTGGCCAATATCCCGCTGACCCATTTCCTCAATGAAGCCCTGATCCCATACGAAGCCGATGAAGTCACCCGGCTGATCATCGACACCCACGATGCCCAGGCCTTCGCCCCGGTCAGCCACCTGACCGTGGGCGGCTTGCGCGACTGGCTGCTGAGCGAAGAGGCCAATGAAAACAGCCTGCGCGCCCTGGCGCCAGGGCTGACGCCGGAAATGGCTGCGGCCGTGTCGAAGATCATGCGCGTGCAGGACCTGGTGCTGGTGGCGCAGAAGATTCGCGTGGTCACCCGGTTCCGCGGCACCATGGGCTTGCGCGGGCGCTTGTCTACGCGCTTGCAGCCCAACCACCCGACCGACGAGCCGGCCGGTATCGCCGCCAGCATTCTTGACGGCCTGCTGTACGGCAACGGCGACGCGATGATCGGCATCAACCCGGCCACCGACAGCATCGCCTCGATCTGTGCCCTGCTGGAAATGCTCGACGCCATCATCCAGCGCTACGACATCCCCACCCAGGCCTGCGTGCTGACCCATGTCACCACCTCGATCGAGGCGATCAACCGTGGCGTGCCGCTGGACCTGGTGTTCCAGTCCATTGCCGGCACCGAGGCGGCCAACGCCGGGTTTGGCATCAACCTGAACGTGTTGCAGGAGGGTTACGAAGCGGGCCTGTCGCTGAAACGCGGCACCCTCGGGCAAAACCTGATGTATTTCGAAACCGGCCAGGGCAGCGCTCTGTCGGCCAACGCCCACCATGGCGTCGACCAGCAAACCTGCGAGACCCGCGCCTATGCCGTGGCCCGCCACTTCAAGCCGTTTCTGGTCAACACCGTGGTCGGTTTCATCGGCCCGGAGTACTTGTACAACGGCAAGCAGATCATCCGCGCGGGCCTGGAAGACCACTTCTGCGGCAAGCTGCTGGGCGTGCCGATGGGCTGCGACATCTGCTACACCAACCACGCCGAAGCCGACCAGGACGACATGGACACCCTGCTGACCCTGCTGGGGGTGGCCGGGATCAACTTCATCATGGGCATCCCCGGCTCCGACGACATCATGCTCAACTACCAGACCACCTCGTTCCACGACGCGCTGTACGCGCGCCAGACTCTGGGCCTGAAGCCCGGGCCGGAATTCGAGGCATGGCTGGCCCGCACCGGCATCTTCACCCAGGCCGATGGCCGGGTGCGCTTTGGTGACAACCTGCCAGCGGCCTTCCGCCAGGCCTTGGCACAGCTTGCATAGGGATGACCATGGACCATCGCACGCCTACCCCCGACAACCCTTGGCTGGCCCTGCGCAACCTGACCCCGGCGCGCATCGCCCTGGGCCGTGCCGGCACCAGCCTGCCGACCGGGGCGCAGCTGGACTTCCAGTTCGCCCATGCCCAGGCCCGCGATGCCGTGCACCTGGCCTTCGACCATGCCGGCCTGACTACCCAGCTGGGTGACCGCGGGCGCGAAAGCCTGGTGCTGCACAGTGCTGCCAGTGACCGCCACCAGTACCTGCAGCGCCCGGACCTGGGCCGGCGCCTGGACGAAGAGTCGATTGCCACCCTGCGCCAGCATGCCCAGGCCAACCCCGGTGGCGTCGACCTGGCCATTGTGGTCGCCGATGGCCTGTCGGCGCTGGCCGTGCACCGCCACGCATTGCCGTTCCTGGCCCGTTTCGAGGAACAGGCCGCCGCTGACGGCTGGACCAGCGCCCCGGTTGTGCTGGTGCAGCAGGGCCGCGTGGCAGTGGCTGACGAGGTTGGTGAACTGCTGGGCGCACGGATGACCGTGATGCTGATCGGCGAGCGCCCGGGGCTGAGTTCCCCCGACAGCCTTGGCCTGTATTTCACCTACGGGCCAAAAGTCGGCCTGACCGATGCCTACCGCAACTGCATCTCCAACATCCGCCTGGAGGGGTTGAGCTATGGCATGGCGGCGCACCGCCTGTTGTACCTGATGCGCGAAGCCTGCCGTCGGCAGCTTTCCGGAGTGAATCTCAAGGATGAAGCCGAGGTCCATAGCCTGGAAAGTGAGCACACTGGTAACCAGAAAGGCAACTTCCTGCTCGGCAAAGAGTAAACAACATGTCACGGAAGGCGGATTGCACTTGTGACGCGCATTGGGCAGCATGCCCTTGAAAGCCGCTGGCATTCCGCTGTTTCCCTAAATGGACTCTGAGGGCCGCACATGCGCATCATCAAGGCAACCCTGGAACACCTCGACCTGCTCACGCCATTGTTCGTCAAGTACCGTGAGTTCTACGGGCAGCTCCCCTACCCCGACAGCTCGCGCAGCTTCCTGGAAAAGCGCCTGAAGCGGGATGAATCAGTGATCTACCTGGCACTTCCCGATGATGACGACAGCAAGTTGATGGGCTTTTGCCAGCTCTACCCAAGCTACTCGTCGCTGTCGCTCAAGCGCGTGTGGATTCTCAACGACATCTACGTGGCCGAAGATTCGCGACGCATGCTGGTGGCCGACCATCTGATGCGTGAAGCGAAGAAAATGGCCAAGGAAACCAACGCCGTGCGCATGCGGGTGTCGACCAGCGCGAACAATGAGGTCGCGCACAGGACCTACGAATCCATCGGGTTTCGTGAAGATACCGAGTTCAAGAGCTACATCCTGCCCATCAGCCAGGATTGATCTGTCAAAACGGTTCACCGCATTTGTAGGAGCAGCCTTGCGCTGCGAAAGGGCCGAGATTGCCTGAGGCATCACTGGCCTCTTCGCAGCGCAAGGCTGCTCCATGAGCTCGGTGCTGACACAAAACAGTCCCTATCGTAACCCCCCGCTACAAACTCCCCGGGCATGATCCTCACTTCGCCGTATAATGCCCCACCTGTCATGCGTGAAAATTTACCCATCCCCAGGTAACCCAGCCTACGCCCAAGAACACAGGTGCTGTACATGGATTTCAACCCGTTGGACCTTATCCTGCATCTCGATGCCTACCTCGATCTGCTGGTCACCAATTACGGTCCCTGGATCTACGCCATCCTTTTCACCGTGATCTTCTGCGAAACCGGGCTGGTGGTAATGCCCTTCCTGCCGGGCGACTCGCTGCTGTTCATCGCCGGCGCCGTAGCGGCGGGTGGCGGTATGGATCCGGTGCTGCTGGCTGGCCTGTTGATGGCTGCCGCAATCCTGGGCGACAGCACCAACTACGTGATCGGCCGAACAGCCGGCGAGCGGTTGTTCAACAATCCCGACTCGAAAATATTCCGCCGCGACTACCTGCAGCGCACCCATGAGTTCTATGAACGCCATGGCGGCAAGACCGTGACGCTGGCGCGCTTCCTGCCCATCCTGCGCACCTTCGCACCGTTCGTCGCCGGCATCGCCCACATGCATTACCCACGTTTCCTGGGCTTCAGCGTTGCCGGTTCAATCCTGTGGGTCGGCGGCCTGGTCACCCTGGGCTACTTCTTCGGCAACGTGCCATTCATCAAGCAGCACCTGTCGCTGATGGTGGTGGGCATCATCATCCTGTCGCTGGTACCGATGATCCTCGGCCTGTTGCGCGGCCGCCTGGGCCGTGCGGCCAAGGCTCACTGAACACTTAGAGAACAGCAGGCATGTGGTCGTTCAGCGCCTGGCGGCGCAAGCGCGCACTGGCGCGCTACCCCATCGAGCCAAAGCAGTGGCAGGCCGTGCGCGAGCGCTTGCCCATGCTGGACGGCATCAGCGACGACGAAGATCACTGGCTGCGCGAAGCCTGCATCCTTTTCCTGCTCGACAAGCACCTCACCTGCCTGCCAGGTGTCGAACCCGACGACGAGCAGCGCCTGTTGCTGGCCGCCCAGGCGCAGTTGCCGCTGCTGCACCTCGGCGAGCTGAACTGGTACCAGGGCTTCCACGAAATCATCCTGTACCCCGACGATTTCAAGAGCCCCCAGCGCCACCGCGATGCCAGTGGCGTGGAGCACGTGTGGGACGGCGAGCACAGCGGCGAGGCCTGGCAACAGGGGCCGATCATCCTGGCCTGGAACGGCGTGCTGGCCAGCGGTGGCTGGGAGGCCTACAACCTGGTCATCCATGAGCTGGCGCACAAGCTCGACATGCTCAACGGCGATGCCAACGGCCTGCCGCCGCTGCACAGCGGCATGCCGGTGGATGAGTGGGCAACGGCCATGCAGCAGGCCTACGACGACCTCAACCGCCAGCTGGACAACAACCCCGACGCCGAAACCGCCATCGACCCGTATGCCGCGGAAAACCCGGCGGAGTTCTTTGCTGTCACCAGCGAATACTTCTTTAGTGCCCCCGACCTGCTGTATCAGGCTTATCCACAGGTCTACCACCAGTTGTCGCAGTTCTACCGGCAAGACCCGCTGGCGCGGCTGCTTCGGCTGCAGGCCGAACACCCCGAGTACCGCGAAAGCCACGCCTGACGGGGCCGCACATCCGGCCAGGCGTGGCATGCCCCGGCAGAATGTGCCTATAATCGCCGCCACTTTTTTGGTCAAACACGGGGGCACTGCCCAATGAGCTACAGCAAGATTCCGGCGGGCAAAGACCTGCCGAACGACATCTACGTCGCCATCGAAATCCCGGCCAACCACGCGCCGATCAAATACGAGATCGACAAGGACAGCGACACCCTGTTCGTCGACCGTTTCATGGCTACCCCGATGTTCTACCCAGCCAACTACGGCTTCATCCCGAACACCCTGGCTGACGACGGTGATCCGCTGGACGTGCTGGTGGTTACCCCTTACCCGGTAGCGCCAGGCTCGGTTATCCGCGCCCGTCCGGTTGGCATCCTGAACATGACCGACGACGGCGGCGGTGATGCCAAGGTCATCGCTGTTCCTCACGACAAGCTGTCGCAGCTGTACGTCGACGTGAAGGAATACACCGACCTGCCAGCCCTGCTGATCCAGCAGATCGAGCACTTCTTTGCCAACTACAAAGATCTCGAGAAGGGCAAGTGGGTCAAGATCGAAGGCTGGGATGGCGCTGACGCCGCCCGTGCTGCGATCACCAAATCGGTTGCTGCCTACAAAGGCTGATACCGGTTGTAAAAAAAACCCGCTTCGGCGGGTTTTTTTTTGCCCGAAGGGGCGACAGCACCTTCATTCGGTAAAAAGTCCTACGCAGTCCTACACCAACGCCCTACAAGCAGGCACTTTTCGTACAAACTCCGTCAACAAGCGGTTCATTTCCTTGCGGGTACCCCGTCGCTACACTCGCCCCCATGAACACTTCCGGCGACCGTCTCAAAGCCCTTCTCCACGAATGTGGCCTGTCCGCTTCTGATTTCGCCGCTCAGCGCAGCGTCACACCGCAGCACGTCAACAACTGGTTCAACCGCGGCGTACCCCTGGCCCGCCTGGACGAAATGGCCGACCTGTTCTGTGTGCATCGGCGCTGGCTACGCACGGGCGAAGGGCCCAAACACCCAAACCCGATCCAGCGCAACCACCCGCCACGCCAGGCACCGGCCAACTCGCCCAGCCCACTGTCGGCACACCGTGCCCGGGAGCTGAGGGTGCCTTTTTACGAACTGCGAAACGGCCTGCTTGCGCCGGTGGCCAGCAAACACCTGCGCCTGCCGGCAAAAGCGCTGAAAGGGTTGGGTGTGCACGCCCATCACGCCATCTGCCTGGCCATGCCCGCCAGCAACATGGTTCCGCTCATTCCGCTGGAGGCCATCCTGGCCGTGGACTTGGGCATGACCCAGGTAATAGAGGGCGAAACCTATGCCCTGCTGCACAATGGCGTGCTCAGGGTAAACAACCTCAGCCTCGGCCCGCAGGGCACGCTGTACCTGCACAGCCATGACCGGCGCAATTACGCCGTCGAACGCTACACCTGCGCCCAGCGCCAGGCGCAGGGCCTGGAGATTATCGGTTGGGTATTCCACTGGTCGCATTTCCGCCAGCAGCGGCCCGGCTGAAACAACCTGTGCCATTTTTTGCTGGGCATCCTGCGCGTGCCCTTGTATGCTACGCCGCACATTAAGCCCCGACCGGCGCGAGCCGCGGTCCAGAGGGCTCGGCGATATCCCACACGGGCATCTGCCATCTCTTTCAGGCCCTTGATGGCCACACAGTTAAGGCGATTGCGGCTTACCATAAATTAGTCGGAAGCGTCCCCGAGAAGCCGGCCACAAGCCGGCTTTTTAATGCCCGCAAAAATGTCGGGGCACTGGCGAAACCCTCTGCGCCAACGCCCTCTGCGGCCTTCAGAACCGCGTCACTACCCCCACCCGCAGCGTGCGCCCCGGCGCCGGCATGAAGCTTTGCGCCAGCGGGTCCAGATAGTAGCGATCGGTCAGGTTCTGCAGCGAGGCATTCACCTCGGTGTTCTCGAGCAACTTGTATTTCAGGAACAGATCGAACAGCGCAACCGAGCGGTATTCGATCTGCGGCGTGGTAGCACCGGACTGCCAGGGCTTGTCGAGGGTATTGGTCGGCCCGGAGGTGTAGGTCACCCGCCCACCCACGGTCAATGCCTCGTCGAGGAAGCGCACGCCGCCAGTCAGGTTGGCTGAAAACCGTGGCGGGTTCTGGGTGTTGGTGTAAGAACCCATGAAACTGCCCGGCGTACAGTTGGGTGTGTTCTCGGTCTTCTGGTACGGGTTGGCGGTGGCGCGGAGTTTGCCGGCGAAGTCCGCGTCGCAGGTCTCGGTCTTGAGGTAGTAGGTGGCCGAGAGGTCGGCAAACACACGGCCGGCATCGTAGTGTGATTGCAGCTCAAGGCCGCGGGTGCTGAAGCTGTCGGTGTTGCTGAAGGTCATCAGGCCCCAAAGCCCCGGGCTTGGGTCGTAGTACCGGGTGATGTAGTTCTTTATCACGTTGTCGAAGTAGGCAAGCTTGACCGCGGCCGAATCGTGCTCGGTAAACAGGTTGTCGCGCAGCGCGCTGACGCCGATCTCCCAGCTCTGCGAGCGTTCGGGCTTCAGGCTTTTACCGGGGGAGACTTGCTGGGTACCCTGGCTGGTCTCGAACAAAGACGGCAGGCGCAGGCCCTGGGTGTAGGTGACATAGAAGAACGTGTCGGGCATCAGCTCGACGTTGATGCCGAATGCCGGCGAGAAGCCGCCGCCACTGCTGCTGCCCTGCGGGCTATGGTCGTAGCCTGTGACTACGCTGCTGATGCCTTCGGTGCCGACCTCCACGCTGGTCGCGCCGAAGTCGTTGAAACGCACGCCATTGAACGGCTCGTTGCTGTTGCCGAAGACGATGCCGTTGTTCAGCCTGGGGTCGGTGGCATCGGTGTACTGGCCGTTCTGGTCGGGGAACCAGGTCATGCTGCCCCAGCCTTTCGGGCCACTCGCCGAGACGTATCGTACCTCGCGGTCCTGACGCCTGGCGGTGGCCAGCACGGTGTTGTCCCTGGTGTGGAAGTGGCTGTAACGGCCACCGCCCCACAGGGTCAGTTGCTCGATCGGCTGGTACTCGAGCTTGCCGTTGAAGCTGAACTCCTGCCTGGAGGCATCGCGCAGGGTGCGGTTGGCATCGATGTCATGCTGGGTGATAAGCACACTTTTCTGCGGTTGCAGGTCTTCGAGCTGGAAAGCGCCGCCCAGGTCGAGCTTGAAGTCGCCATGGGTCGTCTCGAACCGGGAGACGTTATTCAGGTCGCCACCAATACGGCGGTTGTCCTGGCGGGTCCAGCTGCGGTCAGAACGAAACAACTGCGAAGCAGGCGCCGTCCAGGCCGAGCTCAAGGTGCTGGTTTTGGCGTCTGTCATCCACAGGTTGCTGGTCAGGTCGACCCAGGGGTTACCGGCAGGCAGGTAGTGGTAGCGCGCCGTGTAGGTGTCGATCTTCACCTCGCCCAAGGGGTACTGGTAGATACCCGCAGTGCCGAAACGATAGATGTCGGAAGGCATGATCTCGGCAGTGCGACCGTCGTAGCGGCGATAGCCCAGGTCCAGCGTATGGTCGTCGGCTATCCGCCAGGTTGCCTTCAGCAGGTACGAGTCGGTTTTCGATGAAGAGTTGAGCACTTCTTCGCCGGCGTTGTAGGTCATTGCCACGCTTGGCTGCTCCCGGCCGTCTTCGTCATGGATGCGGTAGCGGTCCTGGCCTTTCTTGCCGGAAAAGTAGTTGCCCTGGTTACGGTGGGCATACGCCGCCACTACGTCCAGCCGCTCTGTGGTGAAGGCTAAGGCAGCGCTGCCAGACTCAGCCTCGGAGCCAAACAGGCTGCCCCGGCTGTCGCGTGGCGGCGCGGTCAGGCTTTCATCCCTGGAGCTGGCGCTGCGGTGAGCGGGGGCTACGCCGTTGTCCCAGAAATCGCCCTTGAGCCGCACGCCGACCTGGTTGCCGTCCACCAGAATGTCCTGCACACCGATCGTCTGCATCTCCACCGTGCCGCCTATCGCCCCGGACTTGGTCGACGGCCCTTTGTTCACGGTCAGACTGCTGATCAGGTCGGGATCGATATAGCTGCGCTGCTGGGTACCGCCATAACCTCGATACACATCCAGGGCCTGCTCAGAACCATCGACCTTGACCGCCACCCGGCTCTGGCCCTGGATGCCGCGGATGTTGACGTCCAGGGCACCGCCATTGCGGGTGTCACCAACCTGCACGCCTGGGACACCGCTGAGCAGGTCGCCCGCAGACACCCGGCCGAAGCGGTCGATCTGCTCGCTGGTCAGGTGCACTGACGAACGTGGCGCTCTGTAGGTTTCCACCTCTGGGCCCTGTGCGGCGGCCTCGACCATCGTCGGCGACAACTCTGCTGCAGCACGGGCAGCGGTGCCCTGCGCCAACAACACGTAGGTGCCGGTAGCACTTGGCACCAGCCGCAAACCGGTATTGGCGAGCAACCGCTGCATGCCCTCGCTGACCGTATACCGCCCTTTCAAGGCGGGCGCCGTTCGCCCGCGGATCAGGTCAGGCTCGTACGACAGCAACAGCCCGGCCTGGCTGCTGAAGCTGCCGAGGGCTACCCCCAACGGGCCTTGGGCAATGTTGTAGTCACGCAGCGTGGCGTCGTCCAGGCGGGTAGCCGTGAGCGCAGCCTTGTGGGCATCCTGGGCCAAAACCGCGCTGCTGTGCAGCAGGCCTGAAGCGCAGCAACTGGTCAGCGTGCAACGCAGCACAAAGTTGATGGGCGACAGGCAAGGCCGAGGGCGCGGAACAGGTGAAGGACAACGTACTGGGAGCATGCTTTTCTCGCTCGTGGGGTTCGCGCCCACCACTGGCAGCGGGCTGTTACCTCCTCTGTCGCACGAGATCGAAAAAAGGATATGAATGGATAGGAAGCGTCCGAATTTACCGAACTGGCCTTGTGACTTGAGCAATTCTAGTGATAATGGTTTGCATTTGCGACAGCCCATGTATCAATTCAATCGACGATGAATGCACCCTTCTCCCCGCCGAACAGTACCGAGCCGTGCAGTATCGAAACGCTGTACATCGAGAACCACGCCTGGCTGCGTAACTGGCTTGCCTACCGGCTGAGGTCATGGGGGCGCGGGGTGGCCGACGATCTGGCCCAGGATACGTTCCTGCGTGTGCTGGCCAGCCGCGAGTGCGCGCGGGTCGAGCCGATTCGTCAACCCCGCGCCTACTTGACGCGCATCGCGAACTGCGTGCTGGTGAGCTGGCGGCGCCGGCAGTCGCTGGAGCAGGCGTGGCTCGAAGCGCTGCTGTTGCTGCCAGAGCCCGAGTATCCTTCGCCTGAGCTGCAATGTGTGATCCTCGAGACCCTGCATGAGATCGACGCAGTTCTGCACAAGCTGCGACCGCGTACAAGGCAGGCATTCCTGATGGCGACCCTGGACGGCATGAAGCACAAGGACATCGCCGTGGCCTTGAACATAGCGCTGCCGACGGTGAAGAAGTACATCCACGACGGCTACCTGACCTGCCTGACGCAGATGCCCGATGACTAACGGTACTGCAACGCCCGACGATGCCATCGCGCAGCATGTGCTTGCCCAGGCAGCCTCGTGGCTGATGCTGATGCAGGAAGGGCCGCTGCTGCCTGCCCAGCAGCTCGAACTGGAGCGCTGGCGGCTTGCCAGTGATGAGCACGAACGTGCATGGAAAAGGGCGCAGCGCCTGCTTTCACGCCTGGGCAGCCTGCCGCCAACGCTGGCCAGGCACACCCTGCAACGCCCCCCGGGCAGGCGCGCGGTACTGCGCGGGCTGGTTCTGCTGATGGGTGCCGCACCGCTTGGCTGGTGGGGCTGGCGCTCGCAGGCCGGGCGTTTTGCCAGTGATTACCATACGGCTGTCGGCGAGCGCACACACGCGCGGCTGGCCGATGGCACGCAGATCATCCTGAATACCGACAGTGCCCTGCAGCTGCTTTTCGATAGCGCGCAACGGCTGCTGCATCTGCGCCGTGGCGAGGTGTACATCGTGACCGCTGCCGACCCACGGCCGCTGATGGTGCAGACCGTACATGGGCAGTTGCTTGCACTGGGCACGCGGTTCAGCGTGCGCCAGCTGGCCGATGAAACCTTGCTCGAGGTGTACGAAGGCGCCGTGCAGGTACGCCCCGAAAGCACCAGCGTGGCGGCAGGCGAGAACATCATCCGCGCCGGGCAGCAGGTTCGATTCACCCGGGAGCGTCTGGGCCTTGTCGGTGAGGTGGGTGAAACCAGCCTTGCTTGGCAACGCGGCTTGCTGGTGGCCGATGACATGCCATTGCACCAGTGGGCGCAGGCATTGATGCGCTACGCCGACCAGCGCCTGGAGTACGACCCCGCGTTGAGCGAACTGCGGGTGTCTGGCACCTTCCCGGTCGATGATCTGCCGCTGGCGTTGGCCATGCTGGCCCAGACCTATGGGCTGCAGGTTCGCCAAGGTAGTGGGCGCCTGGTTATCAGTCGGTGATCGGGCAGCCCATCGTCAGTCTTTTCGGGCGCGCGGGCTGGCAGAGGGTGTCAAACTGCTCTTCAGGAATTCCTCGCGCACCTGGTGCATCTGCAAGTGTGTTTTCCCGGTCGCATACTCCAACCCCGCAAGCCCCATTTCCAACGCCAGCTCGGGATGCCGGGCAGCATGACGGATACGCTCTGCCAGGCTGGACGGGTTCCCGGTTTCGAACGTCAGCGCGTTGTGCTTGCTGGTTATGTCCAGCACCCCGGATGTATCAGAACCGATGACGGGAACGCCTTGGCTGAACGCGTCAAAAATGATGCGGGGCTGTTCCTGCTTCAAGGTCGGCACCAACAACCAGTCATGCTGGGCAATGATGTCGAAAAAGTCGTTGCCATAATCAACTGCGTTCTGGAACCGCACTTCGATGCCGCCATGGTCTTCAGCTGCAAAGCGTAGGCAGTGCTCTTTGAAATCACCCTCACCCATGAGGGTGACGGTGATTTCAATGTTTTCGACTTCCAGTTGTTCAATGGCTTCAAGGACTAGCAGAACACCTTTATCCAGGACAAGGCGTGATGGGTAAAGCAGTTTGACTTTACGGTTGCCCTTGGCTTCGAATCTTTTCCTGACGGCGTCCGGTGCCGCGATGTATTTTTTATCCAGCCAGCTGGCAGGGTTGATCAGCGTGCGGCTGCTATTACGCCCAAGAAAATACTCCTTGTAGAAAGACTGAGTAAAGATCCTGGCATTCGCCAGCTTCAGGCAGCGCTTCAACAAAAGGGTGTGCATATGGTGTTCGATGATTGCTCTGAGGCTTCGCGGCTGCCCCTGAGCCAACATCCAGAATGAAGACTCTATGACAATCACCCATTGGAAGCGGAACAAAAGCTTGAGCGGCAATAGGTAAAAGGACAAGGGGAATGCCCAACCGGCCCCGTCAGAATGAACGATCCGCGCATGCTTGCAGGCATTGATGACGGTTATGAAATTCGGAAAAAAGTTCTTTAATACTGACGAAAGCCCATAGTCTTTGCGCAACCCATAAAGCCATTTAACATCCAGATGGCTAATGCTTTGCAGCCCGTCGACGTTGCCGCCTCTCTCGACAGGGCAGCACATGCCGAAGTTTTCTATGTAGGTGAGATGAAGCTCTATATCTTTGACCCACAAGGGGTCTGTAAACAAGCCACCTTGCTCGTCTACGACAACAGGAATTCGGGTGAACAGCATGTATGGGTCTTCAATCATATTCCCCTCACAGGGATGCCAAGGACACTAACGGTTGAATTGTCTACATGGGGCCTACTCCTCAATACCAGCCGTCCATCTCAACAACGTTCCAGCGTCCTTGCAGACCTTCTTCATACGCAGCAAGCGCTCCGCATGGGTTCACTCTAGTGCGGCTTCACAGATTGCACACGCGATGTAGCAACAATTTCTCCTCGTGTGCTGCCCCCTTGTAGGCGCGACATAAGGCCGCGCCCACAGGGACCGCACGCGTGCCCAAACAAGCCGATCAGAAATCGTAACGCGCCCCAACCATCATGCTGCGCGACGGCCCGTAGAAGTTGAACGTCGACGTCGACCCCACCCGCGACAAGTAGTCCCGGTCGAACAGGTTGTTGACGTTGAAAGTGGCCGTCAGCTTCGAGGTAACCGGGTACGACAGCATGGCGTCGACCGTGGCATAGCCCGGTGCATCGATACGCACGCCACCATTCTCGGAATAGAAGCTGCTCATCGCCGTTACCCCGCCACCAATGGCCAGGCCGGTGAGCGGGCCTTGGCTGATGGTGTACTTGCTCCACAGCGAAGCCTGGTTGCGCGGCATGATGAAGAAGGTGGTTTCGGCGTCCCCCTTGAGGGTTTCGGTTTCCATCCAGGTGTAGCCGGCCAGCAACTCCCAGTTTGGCGTCAGCTTGCCGCTCACTTCCACTTCCGCGCCTTTGACGCGGGTCTTGCCGGAGGCAATCGAGAAATTGGTGTCTACACCATCCTCGTCATACTCGGTGGTGGCGCGGTTCTTGTCGGTCAGGCGGAATACCGAGAAACGGGTATTCAGGTCGCCGCCAAAGTAGCTGCTCTTGAGCCCGAATTCGTACTGCTCGCCTTCACGCGGCTTCAGCACCCGGCCGTTGCTGTCGGTGTCGGACTGCGGCTTGAACACCTGCGAGTAGCTGGCGTACAGCGCATGGTTCTCGGTCAGGTCGTAGACCAGGCCGCCATACGGGGTGAAGTGGCCATCGACACGCTTGCTGTCGTTGGTGGTAGCGCCGCTGCTCAGGGTAGTGGTGTAGAAATCACCGCGATACCAGCTGAAGCGGCCGCCAGCGATCAGCGCCAGGCGCTCGATGGGGCGGAAGGTGACCTTGGAATACAAGCCGTATTCCTCTTCCTGCATGCCGGTCTCGGTACTGTAGTTGGGCGACGGTTTGGCGAACTGCTTCGGCGAGTAGGTGTTGACGTTGATGGGGCCCAGGTTGGTGGTGCCGTTGAGGTACTCGGTGTCGTAGTTCTTGTAGTCGGTGCCGACCACAAATTCGCTGACCTGGCCGAGGGTTTCGAACGGCTGGCTGTAGCTAGCGTCCAGCGAGTAGGTGTCCTGGGTGAAGTCGCGGGCGCTGGCGCGCTCGGAGTTGGCACCGGTGGTGGCATTGGTCGCGGTGAAGGCATACAGGTAATTGGTGTCGCGGTGCGAACCGCGCGCCGCGATACGGCCATAGCCGCCGTTGTCGAAGCGGTGGGTCAGCTCGGCGACCAGATCGGTGGTCTTGCCATCGAAGGAGTTCCAGTCAGCCCCCAGGAAACGCGAATGGCTGAAATCGGGCACTTCGCCGGACAGCGTTGCCGGGTAACCATTGTGCGGTGTGATGTTCTTCACTTCGTGCATCAGGCCGAACGACAGCGTGGTGGCGTCGTCCAGGTCGACATCCAGCGCGCCGTAGTAGCTGTTGCTGGTGTTGGCGTTGTAGTCGACCTCGCCATTGGTGTCGTCACGGGACGCGATGAAACGCCCGCGCACGCGCCCGGCGTCATCCAGCGGCCCGCTCAGGTCGATTTCTTCGTGGTTGGTGTCCCAGGTGCCATAGCTGCCTTCGACGTGGCCCTGGAACTCGGCAGTCGGGCGCTTGCGCACCATGTTGACGATGCCACCCAGTTCACTGGTGCTGCTGAACAGCCCGGCCGGGCCGCGCATGATTTCGACACGGTCGAACGCCGCCAGCGACGGCACGGTACCAAAGATGCTGGCCATCGGTGCCGGCAGGCCGTCAATGTTGAACTCGCTGTACTCATAGCCACGGGCGTAGATCGACGACCGGCCGCTGTCGTTGGTCAAGGTGCGCAGGCCGGCGGTGTACTTGGCCAGGTCATCCAGGTGTACGAACTGGCGGTCTTTGACGTAGTCCTGGGTGTATACGGTGATCGACTGGGGGATGTCCTTCAGCGCTGCTGGCGTCTTGGTGCCCACGGTCGCGGCATCGACGCTGTAGCCACCGGTGGCTTCCGAGGGCAGCATGTCGTACAGCCGGTTGCCTTCGATGGTCAATGCCGGCAGGTCGAGCGCAGTGTCCTCGGCTGCCGCCTGGGTCGCTACCGTTTCGGCCAGTGCCGACACCGAAAACGGGGCCAGCAACCCCAGCACCAGCCAGCCCCGAGCCCGTCGCGAGCTCCCCACACCTTTGAAACCGTTCATGACACACCCTTCGCCCAAATGATAGTAATTCGCAAACGAAACAAGTTGCTTTTTGCGAACGATACCGGAGGGAAAACGGGGGCGCAGCAGGATTAACCTTCTTAACACACCCAAGCGTTGCCCTCCCTTGCTGGCAATGGGATGATTCGTAACTGATACAGGTTCTCATTCAAGGCTCCCCGTGCCCACCTCACTTCTCCTCGCCGAAGACGACGCAAGCCTGCGTCAGGACCTGGAACGCCATTTCCTCAAACGCGGTTTCCGGGTACACGCCTGTGCCACTGGTACCCAGGCCCTGGACGCCCTTGGGCAAACACCGTTCGAACTGGTGTTGCTGGACATCATGCTTCCGGGTATCGATGGCCTCAGCCTGCTCGACGAGTTGCGCCGCCAGCAGGCGGTGCCGGTCATGCTGATGTCGGCGCTGGGTGCCGAGCAGGACCGCATCAGTGGCTTTACCCGTGGTGCCGACGACTACCTGCCCAAGCCCTTCAGCCTGGCGGAGCTGGACGCACGGGTCGATGCCTTGCTGCGGCGCGTGGCATTTGATCGCGGCACGGCGCTGCGTGCCGACGTCGGCGAAGTGATGCTGGACCACGACCGCCAGGACGTTATCCACAACGGCAACGCCGCTGGCCTCACCGCATCCGAATTCCGCTTGCTGGTGACGCTGCGGGCGCATCCCGGCGAAGCCTTGAGCAAGCCCTTCCTGTACCAGACCGTGCTGCACCGGGCCTATACCCGCCTGGACCGGGGCCTGGACGTGCACGTGTGCAACCTGCGCCGCAAACTGGCCGACATCAGTGCCCAGCACCTGCAGATCCAGGCCGTGCGCGGGCAGGGGTATCTCCTGGTCGACACGGAACAGCCCTGATGCGTCGCCACCCGTTGCTGTGGAAACTGGCCGTACTGCAGGTCAGCTTCTGCCTGTTGCTGATCTGGCTGATCTGGACTTGGGGCCTGTCGGTGGAGCGCAGCACCTATTTTCTGTCCCCGGCCGACCAGGATTACCTGGCGCGCTATGCGCAACAAGCTGAAGACGCCTGGAACCAGGGCGGTGCGGTAGGCGCCGAGGCCTGGCGCAGGCAACTGGAACAGGCCGAGGACACCTGGGTGGCGGTGATCGGCCCGCACCTGCAAAGCCTCGGCACCACACCGCTGAGCGCCGAGGAGGCGAGCCACCTGACCTTCATGCGCAAACTGGACTGGCCCATGAGCCGGCGCCTGCAGGATGAGCTGCCCTACGTCAGCATCGAATTCCCGCAACACCCCGAGCGCGGCCGCCTGGTGCTGCAACTGCCCGAACGCCTGCTGCCCACCGGCCTGACGCCATGGACCCATGTGATCACCCACGGCGTTGCACCTGCGCTGCTCGCCCTGCTGCTGGGCCTGGCGTTGTACCGGCATTTAGTCGTACCACTGAACCGCCTGCGCGACCGCGCCGACGCCCTGCGTGCCGATGACCTGGACAGCCCCGCCCTGCCCCTGCTGGCACGCCGTGACGAGCTGGGTGAACTGGCACAGGCCTTCGAGCACATGGCCGGGCGCCTGCGCCAGAGCCTGGAGCAACAGCGCCTGCTGCTGCGCACGCTGTCTCACGAGCTGCGCACACCCCTGGCACGGTTGCGAATCGCCCATGACAGCGACTTGCCGCCGCTGCAGTTGCGCGAGCGCCTGGACCGCGAAGTCGCCGACATGCAGAAACTGCTGGAAGACACGCTGGACCTGGCCTGGATGGACACCGAACAGCCCAGCTTGCCGACCGAGCCGATACTGATGGTTTCCGTATGGGAAGCACTGTGCCAGGACGCCTGCTTCGAAAGTGGCTGGGACCGTGCACGCCTGCCGTGTTCACTCGGCACCGATTGCCTGGTACAGGCCCATCTGGACAGCCTGGCCCAGGCCCTGGAAAACCTGATGCGCAATGCCATTCGCCACTCGCCGGCCGAGGGCCGGGTCAGCCTGGAGGGCTGGCGTGAAGGCGACTGCTGGCACCTGTGCCTGAGCGACCAGGGCCCCGGCGTACCTGACGCCGACCTTGAACGCATCTTCAAGCCTTACCAGCGCCTGACCGACAGCGGCGCGGGCTTCGGCCTGGGCCTGGCCATCGCCCGACGCGCCATCGAGCTGCAAGGCGGCCGCTTGTGGGCCAGCAATGGCCACCCTGGGCTGTGCCTGCACCTGACCTTGCCGATGGCCAGGGACTGTTTAGAAAGTTAATGCGCTTTACGCTCAATCAGGACTGATTATCATCTGGGCGTTCCAGCCTTGCGTTCCTCGCAAAGCCCTGACGAGACGCCTGATGAGCAAGATGACCCTGACGCTGGCTTTGGCACTGGCCCTTGCAGCCCCCGTTGCCCTGGCACAGCCCGAGCGCAACCAGAAGATGGACACCTCGCTGCTGCAGCGTCAGGACCTGGCCTACCGCTTCACCCAGCTCGACCTGGACTCGGCCGATGGCCAGCGTCATTACCGTTTGTGGGTCGGTACGCCGAACCGCACGGCGCCAGCATCGGGGTACCCGGTACTGTGGATGCTCGACGGCAATGCTGCGCTCGGCGCGCTGAACAGCCAGCAACTGGCCAAACTTGCCGCCGGTCAGGCACCCTTGCTGGTGGCCGTGGGGTACCAGACCGAGCAGCGTATCGAGCGGGCGGGGCGGACTTATGACTACACCCCGGCGTTGCCTGGGCAGGCCGAGCAGCGTGACCCGCTGACCGGCCAGCCCAGTGGTGGCGTGGATGCATTTCTGGACCTGCTGACCGAGCGCATGCGGCCGATGGTGGCCGGGCTGGCCCCCATCGACCTGCAGCGACAGACGCTTTGGGGCCATTCCTACGGCGGGCTGGCCGTGCTGCATGCGCTGTTCACCCGGCCCGGGGTGTTCAGTGACTATGCGGCGGCCAGCCCTTCACTGTGGTGGCATGACGGGGCGATCGTGCAGGAGGCGCAGGGCCTTGCGCAACGCTTGGGCAACAGCCCTGCACGGCTGCTGCTGATGCGCGGCAGCGAGGAGCCTGCCAACCCCAGGGCGCAGCTAAAGGGCGATGTCGAGAGGCCTGCACGAGAACTGGCGGCAGACCTGGCCAGGGTAAAAGGCCTTCGGGTCCACTTCAAACGGTTCGAAGGACTCGACCATGGGCAAATGCTGGGGGCCTCTTTGAATACGGTGATAGAGCAGCTGGCCAAATAACCGCCTATCCGGCTCCGGCCTGCTGCGCCCTCGTATCATCAGGGATAGGTGTACTTGAGCAGGTACTGGCTCAGGTCGCGGAAGGCATCCCTGGAAATCCTGGGTACCAGGTCGGTGCTACGGCCAAGGGTCTTGCAGCAGGCCATTACCATCTGTTGGCGCACCGGCTCATCAAGCATGCCGGCATGCACGACCTGGAAGAATTGCAGGTAGGCGCCAGAATCGTTGCCTTCAGGGCTACGCCGGATTTCAACCAGTGTGTCGTGGTAAGGCGCCCGGAAAAATGGCTGGCCATCGTAGTCCGCCTGGGGAGTCAACACACCAGGGGCATCACAGATGCTGTGGCACAGCACCTTGCTCTGCTGATCCGTTTCGAAGCCACGCTCATAAAGCGTGACCTGCGAACCAGGGGCCTGCGTACAGGCGTGTTCGAAAGCGTTCAGGATCTTTTTGGCATTCGCCTGTGAGCTCTGGATCTGCGACAACGCCACGAATCGCTCGATTTCGCCCTTGGCGACGCTCTTCACGCCGCGGTCGAGGGTCGCCCAATGGCTGAATTCCACCTTGCAGGCGATCATGTGAATTTCGAAGCGGTAACCCGCTTTTACGGCCGCAGGCTGGAAGCCGGCGAATGCTGCGTCGTCCAATGCCGTTTCCATGATGATGTTGTAACGGTTGGCGAAAGCGTATTCAAACACCTTGCCGCTCAGTGCCCTGATGAAGGCTTCGGTGTGCTCGTACACGTGCAGCACACCGTGCTCGCTCATTTCGGCGTAGTGCGGGTGCAGCTTGCGAAATTCGGGCAAGTACAGTCGCACATGGTTCGGGTAGCGCTCGCTGGGTAGCAACTGCTTCTCCAGCAAGTAGGTCTTGCCCGACCCTTGGGCACCGGCAACGATCAGCATGTTCGGGGTGGGGTCACTTTCAGGCCCATCAGCTTCGCGCGCTTTGTCGAACAATGCGTGGTCGAGCTGGGCGAAGGCATTATCGACGTCGCTGTCAGTGAACGGGTAAAGCGTGGCCATATCTGCAATCCTCAGGTGTCTGCCCCAAGTGGGCTGCGCGACACTCTAGGAACTACCCGGCGCACTGTGTGGTAGCCAGTTATGGCACTTCTCGCTACCCCTTCACACACACGACCTGGCGCAGGGTATGAACCACCTCTACAAGCGCCTGCTGGGCACGCATCACCGCGTCGATGTCTTTGTACGCCATCGGGATCTCGTCGACGACGTCCTTGTCCTTGCGGCACTCCACATGCGCCGTGGCACGCCGTTGGTCCTCGACGGTAAAGCGGCTTTTGGCCTTGGTCCGGCTCATCACCCGGCCTGCGCCATGGCTGCAGGAACAGAACGACTCCTCGTTGCCCAGCCCACGCACGATGAAGCTCCTGGCCCCCATCGAGCCCGGGATGATGCCCAGTTCCCCCTTCTGTGCCGACACCGCCCCTTTGCGCGTGACCAGCACTTCGCGGCCAAAATGCTGCTCACGCTGCACGTAGTTGTGGTGGCAGTTCACCGCTTCCAGGCTGGCCTCGAACGGTTTGCCCAGCGCCTTGCGAGCAGCGCCGACCACGGCCAGCATCATCAGCTCGCGGTTCTGCCGGGCGTACTCCTGCGCCCACTCCACCGCTTCGACGTAGTCGGCGAAATGGCGGCTGCCTTCTTCGAAGTACGCCAAGTCCTTGTCCGGCAGATTGGCCAGGTGCTGGCGCATGTCGGCCTGGGCCAGTTCGATGAACAGGTTGCCGATGGCATTGCCCACACCGCGCGAGCCGCTGTGCAGCATGAACCAGACGCGGTCGGCCTCATCCAGGCAAACTTCGATGAAGTGGTTGCCGCCGCCCAGGGTGCCCAGGTGGTGGCGGTTATTGGTCTTTTCCAACCGCGGGTATTTGTCGGTAATGGCCTTGAACCGCCCGGCCAGCTGGCCCCAGGCCTTGTCCGCCTTGGCCGGCACATCGGCCCAGGCGCCCTGGTCACGTTTGCCGAAGCTCTTGCCATGCGGCACCGCCTGCTCGATGGCACTGCGCAAGCCATGCAGGTTGTCTGGCAGGTCACGGGCGTGCAGCGAGGTGCGCGCGGCGATCATGCCGCAGCCGATGTCCACGCCAACCGCTGCGGGAATGATCGCGCCGACCGTAGGGATCACGCTGCCGATGGTCGAGCCCTTGCCCAGGTGCACGTCGGGCATCACCGCCAGGTGCTTGAAGATGAACGGCATCCTGGCCGTGTTCAGCAGTTGTTGGCGGGCCTCGTCTTCGACCGGCACGCCATCGGTCCACAACTTGATCGGCTTGCCACCGGCGACCTGGAGAATATCCATGGGCTTGTTCCTCGAATGCATGACGGCATGATACCGCCAAAGGTCGTAGAGCCGTGGGTTGCCAGCGGGGTGGCAAGGTGCGGTATGCTTGGGCGGTCTTCAGGGCGGGGTGAAAGTCCCCACCGGCGGTAAATCGAAAGATGAGCCCGCGAGCGCCCCGGCCATGCCGGGGGTCAGCAGATCTGGTGCAACTCCAGAGCCGACGGTCATAGTCCGGATGAAAGAAGGCGTCAGGCAGGGGCCATCCGGGCGCCCCTGCGCGCGCATTTTGTTCGCCCCGAGACGTTCATCGATCATTCACGAGGAGCGTTTCATGTCCACCCGTAACCATCCGCAATTCCCCGCTGTTTCCGCCGCCATCGCCGCCTTCCAGGCCGGGCGCCCTGTGCTGCTGCTTGACGATGACGACCGCGAGGACGAAGCGGACATCATTGCCGCTGCCGAAAACATTACGCTGCAGACCATGGCCATGATGATTCGCGACTGCAGCGGCATCGTCTGCCTGTGCCTGGACGAAGCCACCGTCGACGCACTGCAACTGGCGCCAATGGTGCAGAACAACCAGGCCCGCCACGGCACCGGATTCACGGTCACCATCGAGGCTGCAGAAGGCATCACCACCGGGGTTTCTGCCCAGGACCGCATCACCACCATTGGCGCAGCACTGCGCTCCAGCGCCGAACAGCGTCATATCGTCAGCCCGGGGCATGTGTTCCCGCTGCGCGCCCGCAATGGCGGGGTGCTGACCCGCCGTGGGCACACCGAAGGCTCGGTGGACCTGGCGCGCCTGGCCGGCCTGCGCCCGGCGGCAGTGCTGTGCGAGCTGATGAACCCCGATGGCAGCATGGCGCGTGGCGAGCAGGTGGCGGTTTATGCGCGGCAGTACAACTTGCCGGTGCTGACCATCGAGGAGCTGGCGCGGTACCGCGAGGCGCTGCTGGAACGGGAAGCAGAGCCGGCCTGATCCTCCGAACAGGGCCGCTTTGCGGCCCTTTTGGGAGCGGCCTGTATCAGCCGGGCAGCTGTCGGAAGTTTGCTCCCCCCGCCCCGCTCTGCTAGTGTCGCGCCGTTCTGAATGCCACCGAGAAAGTCGCCATGGCCCGCAAAAAAGCCTCCCTCGATTTCGAGCAATCCCTCGCAGACCTGCAAGCACTGGTCGAGCGCCTGGAGAACGGCGAGTTGTCGCTGGAAGAGTCGCTGGCCGCCTTCGAGCAAGGCATCGCCCTGACCCGTGATTGCCAGGGTGCCCTGGCCCAGGCCGAACAGAAGGTGCAAATCCTCCTGGAACGCGACGGCGAACTGGCCGCGCAGCCCTTCGACGCGGAGCCGGAAGCATGATCGGCACCTACCAGGCCAGCTGCCAGGCTCGGGTCGACGCCGCCCTCGAACCGCTGTTCGTTGCCCCGTCCAAAGAGCTGGAACGCCTTTACGCCGCCATGCGCTACAGCGTGATGAACGGCGGCAAGCGCGTACGCCCGCTGCTGGCCTACGCGGCCTGCGAAGCCTTGGGCGCCCCGGCCGAACAGGCCAACGGCGCGGCCTGCGCGGTCGAACTGATCCACGCCTACTCGCTGGTGCATGACGACCTGCCAGCCATGGACGACGACGACCTGCGTCGCGGCCAACCCACTACCCACAAAGCATTTGACGAAGCCTGCGCCATCCTCGCTGGCGACGGTTTGCAGAGCCTGGCATTCAGTGCCCTGCTCGACCCTGGCCTGAGCCCGCAGGCCGACGGCATTCGCCTGGCCATGGTCCAGGCCCTGGCCAAGGCTGCCGGCCCGGCAGGCATGGTCGGCGGCCAGGCCATCGACCTCGGTTCGGTAGGCCTGAAGCTGGACCAGCAGGCACTGGAGTTCATGCACCGGCACAAGACCGGCGCACTGATTGAAGCCAGCGTGCGCCTCGGCGCCCTGGCCAGCGCCCGTGCCGAACAGGCGCAGCTGGATGCCTTGCAGGTGTATGCACAGGCCATCGGCCTGGCATTCCAGGTGCAGGACGACATCCTCGACGTGGAAAGCGATACCGCTACCCTGGGCAAACGCCAGGGTGCCGACATAGCGCGTGACAAACCGACCTACCCGGCCCTGCTGGGCCTGGAAGCGGCCAAGGCCTACGCAATCGAACTGCGCGACCAGGCGCTGATCGCACTGCAAGGCTTCGGGGAAACGGCCGAGCCGCTGCGGGCCTTGGCGCGCTACATCGTCGAACGCCGTAACTGATTGATTGGGGCCGCTGCGCGCCCAATGCCGGCAAGCCAGCTCCCACAGGTACCTCAGCGGCCTGTGATCTGTGAAGATCCTGTGGGAGCTGGCTTGCCGGCGATGGGCTGCAAAGCAGCCCCGTGCGACACCCGTCTGAATGGGCAGTATTTCCTACAATGGGGTAAACTGCCGCGTCTTCACACACCTATAACGACTCGCCTGATGCCCACGACGTTTCAAGAGATCCCCCGCGAACGCCCGGTCACGCCGTTGCTCGACCGCGCTGACACGCCTGCCGGCCTGCGCCGGCTGGCCGAAGCCGACCTGGAGACCCTGGCCGACGAACTGCGCCAGGAACTGCTCTACACCGTGGGACAGACCGGTGGGCATTTTGGCGCCGGTCTGGGCGTGATCGAGCTGACCATCGCCCTGCACTACGTATTCGACACCCCGGACGACCGGCTGGTGTGGGACGTGGGCCACCAGGCCTACCCGCACAAGATCCTCACCGGGCGCCGTAACCGCATGCTCAGCCTGCGCCAGAAGGACGGCATCGCCGCTTTCCCGCGCCGCAGCGAGAGCGAGTACGACACCTTTGGCGTCGGCCACTCCAGCACCTCGATCAGCGCCGCACTGGGCATGGCCATTGCCGCCCGTCTGCAGAACAGCGCACGCAAGTCGATCGCGGTGATCGGGGACGGGGCGCTGACTGCCGGCATGGCCTTCGAGGCGTTGAACCACGCCCAGGAAGTCAACGCCGACATGCTGGTGATCCTCAACGACAACGACATGTCGATTTCGCGCAATGTCGGCGGCCTGTCCAACTACCTGGCCAAGATCCTCTCCAGCCGCACCTACGCGAGCATGCGCGAAGGCAGCAAGAAGGTGCTGTCGCGCCTGCCAGGCGCCTGGGAAATCGCCCGCCGCACCGAGGAATACGCCAAGGGCATGTTGGTGCCGGGCACGCTGTTCGAAGAACTGGGCTGGAACTACATCGGCCCCATTGACGGCCACGACCTGCCGACCATGATCGCCACCCTGCGCAACATGCGTGACCTGAAGGGCCCGCAGTTCCTGCACGTGGTGACCAAGAAGGGCAAGGGCTTCGCCCCGGCCGAGGTCGACCCGATCGGCTATCACGCCATCACCAAGCTGGAGCCGGCCGACAAGCCTGCCGCGCCAAAGAAAGTCAGCGGCCCGAAATACTCTGCCGTGTTCGGCCAGTGGCTGTGCGACATGGCCGCCGCCGACAACCGCCTGGTGGGCATTACCCCGGCGATGAAGGAAGGCTCCGACCTGGTCGACTTCAGCGAGCGCTACCCGGAACGCTACTTCGACGTGGCGATCGCCGAGCAGCACGCCGTTACCCTGGCGGCCGGCATGGCCTGCGAGGGCAGCAAGCCGGTGGTGGCGATCTACTCCACGTTCCTGCAGCGTGCCTACGACCAGCTGATCCACGACGTGGCCGTGCAGAACCTCGATGTGCTGTTTGCCATCGACCGCGCCGGCCTCGTTGGCGAAGACGGTCCGACCCATGCGGGCAGTTACGACCTGTCGTACCTGCGCTGCATCCCGGGCATGCTGGTGATGACCCCGAGCGACGAGAACGAGCTGCGCAAGATGCTCAGCACCGGCCACCTGTACAACGGCCCGGCAGCCGTGCGCTACCCGCGTGGCACCGGCCCGAATGCGCCGATCAGCGGCGACCTGGAGCCACTGGAAATCGGCAAGGGCGTGGTTCGCCGCCAAGGCGAGAACGTCGCCCTGCTGGTGTTTGGCGTGCAGCTGGCCGAGGCCATGCAGGTGGCCGAGCAGATCAACGCCACAGTGGTTGACATGCGCTTCGTCAAACCGCTGGACGAGGCCTTGGTGCTGGAACTGGCTGGCAGCCACGCGCTGCTGGTGACCATTGAAGAGAACGCCATCATGGGTGGCGCGGGTGCTGCAGTGGGTGAGTTCCTGGCCAGCCAGGCAGTGCTCAAGCCGCTGCTGCACCTGGGCTTGCCCGACATCTACGTCGAGCATGCCAAGCCTGCACAGATGCTGGCTGAGTGCGGGCTGGATGCGGCCGGGATCGAAGCGTCGGTGAAGGCCCGCATGGCCAGGCTCGGCTTGTAATCCCCGGGGCCGCTCTGCGGCCCATCGCGACACAAGGCCGCTCCCACAGCGACCTCACCGCTCCCCAGGCTTGCGCAATACCTGTGGGAGCGGCCTTGTGTCGCGATCGAGGGCGCAGCCCTCGCAAAATGGTACTGCCCATGAAAGCCCCAACTTTTGCCACCCTGCTCTGCCTCCCCCTCCCGCTGCTGGCCGCCGAGCGCGACGACGCCCTCAAGCTCCCCGACGTGCTGATCAGCGCCAGCCGCCAGGTCGAATCGCGCACCGTCACCAGCGCCGCCAATACCGTCTTCACCCGCACCGACATCGACCGCCTGCAACCCACCAGCGTCACCGACCTGCTCAGCCGCGTGCCTGGCGTGCAAGTGGCGCCTACCGGTGGCCGTGGCAGCCTGCCCGGCATCTTCATCCGTGGCACCAAGGCCGCACAAAGCCTGGTACTGGTCGATGGCGTGCGCATCGCCAACGCTACCTCCGGCGACAGCGGCCTGCAGTTTCTCGACGTTGACCAGATCGAGCGGGTGGAAGTGCTGCGTGGCTCGCGTTCGGCGGTGTACGGCAGCGATGCCATTGGCGGGGTAATCCAGATCTTCACCCGGCGCAGCAATGGCCCCGGCCTGCAGCCGCGCCTGCGCATGGCCGCCGGCAGCAACCAGACATTCCAGCGCAGCTTGGGGCTTTCTGGCGGCAACGACGCGACCCGCTTCAACCTCGGCGCCAGCCTGGATGAAACGGCCGGCATCGACTCGACCGGGCCGTCATTCGCCAGCGATGGCGACCACGACGCTTACCGCAACAAGGCATTCAACCTGAGCCTGAGCCACACCTTCAGTGAGCGCTTCGAGGCCGGGCTGAACCTGCTCGACAGCCGTGGCCGCAGTGAGTACGACAACCCGTTCGGCGGCTTCGACCCGGTCACCTTCGAAAGCTTCGGCCAACAGCCCTACACCGATTTCAGCGTCAGCAGCCTGGGCAGCTACTTCGATGCCCAGCTCACCGACGCATGGCATACGCGGCTGGAACTGGCCCACAGCGAGAACCGCGACGACAAGCGCGACAAGCTCAGCGCCGAACGCTTCGTGTTCAATACCTACCGTGATCAGGCCACCTGGCAGAACGACCTGACCCTGGGCGAGCGACACAGCGTGTTGCTGGGTGGCGACTGGTACGAAGACCGCGTGCACGCCAGCACCGACTTCACCGAGGACAGCCGGTGGAACCGCGCCGTCTTCGTCCAGCACCGATACCAGGGCGAACGGTTTTCCACCGAAGTGGGTGTGCGCCATGACCGTAACCAGCAGTTCGGCGGCCAGACCACCTGGAGCGGCAGCCTGACCGTACCGTTGAACGCACAGAATGATGTGCTGCTGTCCTACAGCGAAGGCTTTCGGGCGCCAACCTTCAACGACCTGTATTACCCTCAGTTCAGCAACCCGGACCTGAACCCCGAGCACTCCAGAAGCTACGAGCTGCAATGGCGCAGCCAGCTGACTGCGGACAGCCGCCTGGAAGCCTCGCTGTACCGCACCGACCTGCGCGATGCGATCGTGTTCGGCCAGGACTCGATACCCCGCAACGTCGCCTCGGCCCGTATCAACGGCTTCGAAATGGCCTTGGCGCAACAATGGGGCGCCTGGCACAGCCAACTGGGCCTGGCACTGATCGACCCTCGTGACCGTGACAGCGGCCACACCCTCGCCCGCCGTGCACGCCGCACGCTGAGCCTGGACCTGGACCGTGAACTCGGGCGTTTCACCGTGGGCGCAGGCTGGCAAGCGGTCAGCGGCAGCTATGACGATGAGGCCAACCGCAACCGCATCGGTGGCTATGGCCTGCTCGGTTTGCGCGGTAGTTGGGCAGCCACTGACGAACTGAAACTGGAAGCGAAGCTGGATAACCTGCTGGACCACACTCACAGCCGTGCCCTGTACAGCTACGAGGGTGCCTACCACCCCTACCGCGAAGAAGGCCGCACGCTGTTGTTCAGCGTTACCTGGACGCCGGCGCTTTAGCCGCGAGCAACGCGCACAAGCGTGCGGTGGCTTCGATCATCTGCCCGCTGGGCCGCTCCAGACCTTTGTCGGGCACCACCAGCAAGCGGCCATCGGCAACCGCACGCAATTGCGGCCAAGCCTTCCAGCTCGCCAGTTGCGCTGGATCGCCAGCCAGGATGACCTGTGGGTTGCGCAGCAGCACAGACTCCACATTCACCTGCGGTGCCGGCTGGTTGAGGTCGGCGAACACATTGCGCGCCCCGCACACTGCCAAGGCATCGCTCACCACCTGCCGGCCACCCAGGGTGTACAAGGGCTGGTCCCATACCTGGTAGAACACCTGCAATGGCTCGTCACGCCGGTACTGCTCACGTAACTGCTGCAGCCGCTCTCGCAGGGCCTGGGCGTACTGATGGCCTTGTTCGGCACGGCCGATACGCTCGGCGATGGCTTCGATCTGGGAAATCAACTGGTCGATATCATGGGGTTCCGCACTGAAGGTGGCGATGCCCAGGCGCTTGAGCTGGTCGCGCTGGGCAGGTGGCACGCTGTCCGGCCAGAGCAGCAACAGCTCGGGGCGCAGGCTGAGCAGGCGCTCCATGTTCAGTTGCCCTTGGCGCCCAACCGAGGGCAGGTCGCGCAGCGCTGCCGGCCGCTCGCCACCGTCGAGCACCCCCACCAGCAGGTCGTCGGCCCGCAGTTCGAGCATGATTTCAGTCATCGAGGGCGCCAGGCTGACCACCCGCAGGGGGTCAGCGGCCAGCGCGGTGCAGGCGAACAGCGCCAGCAGGCCTGGCAGCAGGCGCATCAGCCGAGCTGACGTGGAATGCGATAGAGGTACAGCACCACCACGGTAGACAGTGCCAGCAGGATTTGCGGCACCGCCTCAAGGCCGACCAGCACCGACAGTGCGGCGACCCAGGCCGGGAAGCAGGCGTACAACATGGCCATGCGCCGTACCCGGGCCAGTTCGATCCAGGCAGCGGGCTCTTCGCCCGTGCCGAGCACCTTGGAGGTGGCGATCAGTGCGCGCTTGTAGGCGCCGAAGCGCGGCAGGCTGAGGAACATGGTCGCCGCGCCGGCGATGAACAGCGGCATGGCCAGCACCGGGATCAGCGCGTCACCACCACCAAAGGCCCAGGCCATGACCGGCAGCGGCACCAGGCCCATCGCCAGGTACTGCCACCAGGCCAGTGCCAGGCGCCGCTTGACCTCGGCACGGGTCACGCCTGGGGCACCTCACCCTGGTGTTCATTGCCCAGCATGTGGCCGAGTTTGCCGGCCTTGGTCGCCAGGTAGTAACGGTTGTGCGGGTTGTGGCCGGTGTGCAGCGGCACACGTTCGGCAACCACGATATTCATGTCGGTCAGCGCTTTGACCTTGCGCGGGTTATTGGTCATCAGGCGCAGGGCTTTCACACCCAAGTGCTCCAGCATCGGCAAGCAGATGGCGTAGTCGCGCTGGTCGGCGGCAAAGCCCAGGCGTTCATTGGCTTCGACGGTATCGGCGCCACCATCCTGCAGCTCGTAGGCGCGGATCTTGTTCAACAGGCCGATGCCACGGCCTTCCTGACGCAGGTACAGCAGCACCCCACGGCCTTCACGGGCGATGGCCTGCAGCGCGGCTTCCAACTGCGAACCGCAGTCGCACCGCTGGCTGAACAAGGCATCGCCGGTCAGGCACTCGGAGTGCAGGCGCCCCAGCACCGGCTGGCCGTCCGCAATGTCACCCAGGCTGAGCACTACGTGCTCGCGGCCAGTGGCTTCGTCGAGGAAGCCATGCATGGTGAAGGTCGCGAATGGCGTCGGGAGTTTAGAGGCGGCAACAAAGACGACGGGCACGTTGTGCTCCTGGAATAAGTTGGAAATTTCTCGTGGGCCGATTGTATCAGCCGGTTGCAGGCTGTGGGCGGGCTGAATACCGCGGGTTAAGATCGAAAAGTTCGATGCTTAGCAGCGCGGGCTTGGCACGCTCTCTGTGGGAGCGGGTTTACCCGCGAAGCAGACAACGCGGTGCCTGGCACCGGCTCCGCCGGTGTTCGCGGGTAAACCCGCTCCTACAGGGACCGCGCAAACCCTTTGAATGCTAATGCGGGCGGCTATCTGGGCCGAAAGGGTACGGCTGTTTCCAGTGCTCGAAAATCGGCTTCAGCTCGCCGCTGCGCACCAGTTCGTCCATGCGTTTGTCGAACAGGTCACACAGCGCCTTGGCCTGGCCGTTGCGGGCAAACGCCAGGTACAGCGGCAGCTCGGCCACATGGGTACGGCGGAAGCGCTCGGGCTGGGATGACTGGCTCAGGACATAATCGACTTCGGTCTGTGCATCGATGTAGAAGTCCACCCGGTCATGCTCGAGCATCGGCAGAATGCCTTCGCGGCGCTGAATTTCACGGTATTCATGCACATCTGGCAGGTAGCTGCCGTAGTCGTAGCCACGCACCCAGGCCAGGCGATACTTGCCCACATTCTGCGCAGTAGGCACAGGTTTGCTAGCCAGCCCCAGGGCATAGATGTGGTCCATGTCGAAGTGCCAGCGCGGGTACAGGTTGTCGTCGTTCTCTTGCTTGTAAGAGCCCACCCAGGCATCGGCTTCGCCACGCTTTACCAGCCCGACTGCACGGCTATAGGGCGCGCTCTGGGCCACCACCTTGACCCCTGCCGGCTCGAACACCTTGCGCAGCACATCCCAGGCCACCCCGGTACCGTCAGCGTTGGTGTAATCGAGCCACTCTTCACTGACCAGGTGGATCTGCTTCGGCACGCCTTCAGCAGCTGCCACCCATGGGGCAACGCTCAGCAGCACTGCCAACAGCAACGTCCTTATGGCCATTCAAGCGCTCCCTGTTCAGGCAACCGCCCACACCAGAACCTGCATGCCCAGCCAAGCAAACACGCCGGCCAGGATATCGTCGAGCATGATGCCGACGCCCCCGTGCACATGGCGGTCGATCCAGCGGATCGGCCAGGGTTTGAGGATGTCGAAGAAGCGGAACATCAGGAACCCTGCCAGCAGCCACTGCCAGCCTTCTGGCACCAGCCAGAGGGTGATCCACATGCCGACGATCTCATCCCAGACAATGCCTTCATGGTCGTGTACGCGCAAGTCATTGGCGACTTTGCCGCACAACCAGAAGCCAAACAGCATGCTCACGCCCAGCAACAGCCAGTAGCCCCAGTCAGGCAACAGCTGCCACAACGGAATGAACGGGATGGCCACCAGCGAGCCCCAGGTGCCCGGGGCCTTGGGCAAGGTACCGGAACCGAAGCCAAAAGCGATGAAGTGCCACGGGTTGCGCCAGACCGAAGGCGGAACGAACTCCGCAGGCACCTGATTGGGGTGATCGGTCACGGTGTCTCCCTAAAGTGTTGATAGCCCCGCTGAACGGGGGTGATGTCCCGGCCCTGTGCGTCGCGCAAGGTGACACCCTGCCCTTCGAGCACACGGCCAATGGTATGTACCTCGACCATGCCGAGGTCAGCCAGGAGCGCCAGCGCCTCAGGCGGCAGCGTGAAGGCGAGCACGTAGTCGTCGCCACCGGCCAGGGCTGCCTGTACTGCCGCTTCGCGCCCCAGGAACGCCTCTACAGCAGGAGACACTGGCACCTGGGCCAGGTTCACCTCCAGCGCAACGCCGGACGCCTTGGCGATGTGCCCGCAATCAGCGAGCAGGCCGTCGGAGATGTCCAGCGCCGCCGTGGCCCGGCCACGCAGCAGCGTGCCGAGGGTGAGCTGCGGCGTTGGCGACCAGTAATGGGCCAGCAGCGGCTCGGCCTGTTCGGCAGGCGCCTCGCGTTCGCCCAGCACCAGCGGAAGCGCGCCGGCCGCCTTGCCCAGCACACCGCCGACGCACAGCAGGTCGCCTGGCCGTGCACCGCTACGGCGCAACGCTTGGCCTGCCGGCACGCGGCCAAACACGGTGACGGTGATGCTCAGCGGGCCCCGGGTGGTGTCACCCCCGATCAGGCTCATGCGGCAACGGTGGGCCATGCGGCTGAGGCCGTCGGCATACGCCGCCAGCCAGTCAGGGCCAACGTCCGGCAGGGTCAGGGCGAGGGTAAAGCCGATCGCAGTCGCGCCCATGGCGGCCAGGTCACTGGCGGCCACGGCCAACGAACGCTGGCCAAGCAGCAGCGGATCGCAAACAGCGGGAAAATGCACCCCGGCGACCAGGGTGTCGGTCGACACCGCCAGTTGCTCACCGGGGGGAAGGGCTAGCAGGGCGCAGTCGTCGCCAATACCCAGGGCCACGCCCTCGCCGCCCTGCGCACAAGGCGCGGCGGCGAAGTAATGGTTGATCAGCTCGAACTCACCCATGGCTCTACAGCGCCAGAATCAGCGCTTGTTCGCCTTGACTTCGGCTTCACGCAGCGACGGCGCCAGCTTGTCCAGCACGCCGTTGACGAACTTGTGGCCGTCGGTGGCACCGAAGACCTTGGCCAGCTCGACACCTTCGTTGATCACCACGCGGTACGGTACGTCGACGCGCTTGATGAACTCCCAGGTGGACAGGCGCAGCACAGCCAGCTCGACCGGGTCGAGCTCTTCCAGCGTCATGGTCATGCAAGGCGCCAGCGCCTTGTCGATTTCGCCCTTGATTGCCGGAACCCCATGCAGGATTTCACGGAAATAAGCACCGTCGACGTCGGTGAAATCGTTATCCACCCGGAACTGCGCTTCGATCTCGTTCAGCGAATGCTGCGCCATGTGCCACTGGTACAGTGCCTGGGTCGCGAGCTTGCGGGCTTCGCGACGCTTGGCGCTTTTCGAGGGCTTGCCGGCATCCGCAGGTTTTGGATCGCGCGGGTTGAAACGATCGCTTTCGTCGCTAATCACTTGGCCTCCAACTGCGCCAGCAGGCTGACCATTTCCAGTGCGGACAGGGCAGCTTCAGCACCTTTGTTGCCGGCTTTGGTGCCGGAACGCTCGATGGCTTGTTCGATGGAGTCGACGGTCAGTACGCCGAAGGCCACCGGAACACCGAACTCCATGGACACCTGGGCCAGGCCCTTGGTGCATTCGCCCGCCACGTATTCGAAGTGCGGGGTACCGCCACGGATCACGGCGCCCAGGGCGATGATCGCGTCGTAGGCGCCTTGCTGGGCGACCTTCTGTGCTACCAGCGGGATTTCAAATGCGCCCGGGGCACGGATGATGGTGATGTCGCTTTCGCTGACACCGTGGCGTACCAGGGCATCAACGGCACCGCTTACCAGGCTTTCAACGACGAAGCTGTTGAAGCGGCCAACCACCAAAGCATAGCGACCTTTGGGGGCGATGAAGGTACCTTCGATGGTCTTCAGGGTCATTCCGATATTCTCATCTTCAAGAGCGAGGCCGCATACAAGCGGCCTCGACAGGGGTCTGGACTCGAGCAGAGGGCGTCAATGCCGCCTCAAGTCACTCGGAGGGCACGTATTCTACAACTTCCAGATCGAATCCGGATATCGCGTTGAACTTCATCGGCGAACTCATCAGGCGCATCTTGCGCACACCAAGGTCGCGCAGGATCTGCGAACCGGCACCCACGGTGCTGTAGGTGGTCGGTGCCTTGGCCGGTGCATCGCCTGCGCTTTCGCGGATGTGCGCCAGCAGCACGTCGCCATCCAGCGGGTGGCCCAGCAGCAGGACCACGCCGCTGCCGGCTTCGGCCACGGCGGCCATGGCAGCACGCAGGCTCCAGCGGCCTGGCTGCTTGACCAGCAGCAGGTCGCGCAGCGGGTCCATGTTGTGCACACGCACCAGGGTCGGCTCTTCGGCGCAGATCTTGCCCAGGGTCAAGGCCAGGTGCACGTCGCCTTCCACCGCGTCGCGGTAGGTGACCAGGTTGAACTCGCCCAGCTCGCTTTCCACCGGCTGCTCGGACACACGCTGCACGGTGCGCTCGTGGATCATGCGGTAGTGGATCAGGTCGGCAATGGTGCCGATCTTCAGACCGTGCTCGGCGGCGAACACTTCCAGCTCGGCGCGGCGCGACATGGTGCCGTCGTCGTTCATCACTTCGCAGATCACGCCGCTTGGCTCGAAACCGGCCATGCGCGCCAGGTCGCAAGCAGCTTCGGTGTGGCCGGCACGGGCCAGGGTACCGCCGGGCTGGGCCATCAGCGGGAAGATGTGGCCAGGGCTGACGATGTCTTCGGCCTTGGCATCCTTGGCGGCAGCGGCCTGCACCGTGCGTGCACGGTCGGCGGCGGAGATGCCGGTGGTGACACCTTCGGCGGCTTCGATCGACACGGTGAACTTGGTGCCGAAGCCCGAGCCGTTGCGCGGCGCCATCAGCGGCAGCTTCAGCGTTTCGCAACGCTCACGGGTCATCGGCATGCAGATCAGGCCACGGGCGTGCTTGGCCATGAAGTTGATGTGCTCGGGCAGGCAGCATTCGGCTGCCATGATGATATCGCCTTCGTTCTCGCGGTCTTCGTCATCCATGAGGATGACCATTTTGCCCTGGCGGATGTCTTCGACCAGTTCTTCGATGCTGTTGAGCGCCACGCGGCACCCCCTTCTCAATCAGGATTTCAAGAAGCCGTTGGCGGCCAGGAAGCTTTCGGTAATGCCACTGCCCTTGCTCGGTTCGGCAGCCTTGTCACCCAGCAGCAAGCGCTCCAGATAACGGGCCAGCAGGTCGACCTCAAGGTTTACCCGACGCCCTGCGCGGTAGTCGGCCATGATGGTTTCGGACAGGGTGTGCGGGACAATGGTCAGCTCGAACTCGGCGCCATTGACCTCATTGACCGTCAGGCTGGTGCCGTCGACGGTGATCGAACCCTTGTGGGCGATGTACTTGGCCAGCTCCTTGGGTGCACGCACACGGAACTGGATGGCGCGGGCGTTATCGCTGCGCGAGATGATTTCGCCGACGCCGTCGACATGGCCGCTGACCAGGTGCCCACCCAGGCGGGTGGTGGGGGTCAGGGCTTTCTCCAGGTTGACCTTGCTGCCGCTCTTGAGGTCAATGAACGCGGTGCGTTTGAGGGTTTCGACGCTGACGTCGGCCCAGAAGCCATTGCCCGGCAGTTCGACGGCGGTCAGGCATACCCCGTTGACGGCGATGCTGTCGCCCAGCTTGACGTCACCCAGATCGAGCTTGCCGGTTTCGACGTAGACGCGCACGTCACCACCCTTGGGGGTGAGGCTGCGGATGGTGCCGATGGATTCGATGATGCCGGTAAACATGGGGTCTTCCTCAAAAACGGTTTGCACGGGGCAAGCCCGGCATTATACGCCGGGTGCCGGCAGGGGGATGGCTGTGACCCGCCAGTCATCGCCCACTGCGCGCATTTCGGTAATTTTCAATCGCGGCGCTTCGCTCATCTTGTCCAGCGGCCAGTCCAGCAACGGGCGGGCCTGGGAGCCGAGGAAGGTGCCGGCAACGAACAGCTGATATTCGTCGACCAGGCCTTGGCGGGCAAAGGCACCGACCAGGCCGGCACCGGCTTCCAGCAGGATTTCGTTGACGCCGCGAGCGGCCAGGGCCTGCAGCAGCGCCGGCAGGTCGACCTGACCATTGTCACCTGGCAGGTTCAACAATTCGTGGCCGGCAGCGGCATAGCGCGGGTCATCTGCGACAGCGGTCACCACCAGTGCCGGGCCGGCCTTGAAGAACGGCGCATCCAGTGGCAGGCGCAGGCGGCCATCGACCAGTACGCGCAGCGGCGTACGGCTGAGAGCCAGGGCTGTGGTTTCGGCATCCAGGCCCAGCTCGGCGCCACGCACGGTCATGCGGGCGTTGTCGGCCAGCACGCTGGCAGCGCTGGTCAGCACCACGCTGGAGCGGGCGCGCAGGCGCTGTACCGCCGAACGTGCAGCCGGGCCGGTAATCCACTGGCTTTCGCCACTGGCCATGGCGGTGCGGCCGTCCAGGCTCATGGCCAACTTGGCGCGCACGAACGGCAGGCCAGTTTCCATGCGCTTGAGAAAGCCCGGGTTGAGTGCGCGGGCCTCGGCTTCGAGCACGCCACTGGCCACCACGATACCGGCCTCGGCGAGGCGCCGCAGGCCTTGCCCCGCCACTTGCGGGTTAGGGTCCTGCATGGCTGCCACAACCCGCGCCACACCGGCCTTGACCAGCGCCTCGGCACACGGCGGCGTGCGCCCATGGTGGCTGCACGGTTCAAGGGTAACGTAGGCACAAGCGCCACGAGCACGCTCACCGGCCTGGCGCAGGGCATGCACTTCGGCATGCGGCTCGCCGGCGCGCACGTGCCAACCTTCGCCTACCACTTCGCCATCACGTACGATCACGCAGCCTACGCGCGGGTTGGGGTGGGTGGTATACAGGCCCTTGCGCGCCAGCTCCAGCGCGCGGGCCATGTAGTGGGCGTCAAGGATGGCGGCTTGGCTGGGCATGTTCACTCTTTGGCTGGCTCACGGGCCAGGCGGTCGATTTCTTCGCGGAACTCGTCCAGGTCCTGGAAGCGCCGGTACACCGAGGCAAAGCGGATATAAGCCACCTCGTCGAGCTTGCGCAGCTCGGCCATGACCATTTCACCCACCACCAGCGATTTGACTTCGCGCTCGCCAGTGGCACGCAGGCGGCTCTTGATGTGGGCCAGCGCCGCTTCCAGACGCTCGACGCTGACCGGGCGCTTTTCCAGGGCCCGTTGCATGCCGGCGCGCAGCTTGTCTTCGTCGAACGGCTGGCGCGTGCCGTCCTGCTTGATCAGCCGGGGCAGCACCAGTTCGGCGGTTTCGAAGGTGGTGAAGCGCTCGCCACAGGCCACGCATTCGCGGCGGCGGCGCACCTGCTCGCCCTCGGCAACGAGGCGAGAGTCGATGACCTTGGTGTCGTTGGCACCGCAAAAGGGACAGTGCATGGTGGCAGGCAACAAAAAAAGGGAGGGCCATGGTAGCGCATTGCACTGGCAAGACAAGCCAAAGGGGTTAACATCCATGGGAAATCTGCCCGTTAAGGACTCCCCCATGCACTACCGAGCGCTCGTCGTGCTGTGCTGCGCCGCCCTGCTCGCCGCTTGCGGCAGCGACAGGCCGAAGACCGATACACCCCCGGCGCCCACGCCAACCCGCTCGGCCAAACCGGCCGAAGTATTGGGCCCGTTGCCGGCCTACCAGCGTGAACTGAGCGGCACCTTGCTGGAAATCCCGGCCGGTGCCGACGTGGAACTGGCCTTGCTGGTCATCGACGAACGCGACCGCCCGCAACGCCTGCTGGCCAGCAGCAACCTGACCGGCACCGGGCAAGCGTTGCCCTACCACCTTCGCTTCAACCCCGAAGCCTTCCCGGCCGGCGCGCGGGTCGAGCTACGTGGCCGCGCCAGCCGTTCCGGCCAGTTGATCATGCACCTGCCGCCGGTACGTATCAGCCAGGCCCAGACCCAGGCCACCGGCCCGCTGCGTTTCGAGAAGGCACCTTAAGTGGCGCCACTGGCCCTGCAACAGGCTCTCAGCGGCCTGATCGGCGAAGCGCGCCTGATCGTCAGCGAGCTGCCCGGCTGTGACTTGAAGCTGTGGTTGATCGACGACCAGAACATGGACCGCGCCTTCAGCAGCGACGAAACCCGGCGCATTCTTGACGAGCCGCCCTACTGGAGCTTTTGCTGGGCAAGTGGCCTGGCCATGGCCCGGTACCTGGCCGAACGCCCGGAATGGGTGGCCGGCAAGCGCGTGCTGGACTTTGGCGCCGGCTCCGGTATCGCCGGCATTGCCGCCGCGCGCGCCGGGGCACTGGAAGTGGTGGCCTGCGACCTTGACCCGCTGGCCCTCCATGCCTGCCGCGCCAATGCCGCGCTGAACGGGGTAGAGCTCAGTTACAGCAGCGACTTCTTTGCCGAGGACGACCGCTTCGACCTGATCCTGGTTGCCGATGTGCTGTACGACCGCGCCAACCTGCCGCTGCTGGATGCCTTCCTCAGCCGCGGCCGCCAGGCGCTGGTGGCCGACTCGCGGGTACGCGACTTCAGCCACCCGCTGTACCAGCAGTTGGGCGTGCTCGAAGCACTGACCCTGCCGGACCTGGCCGAGCCACACGAATTCCGCAGGGTCAGCCTGTACCACGCCAGCCGCGACGCCTTATAGTGGTGCCATTCACGAGTTAGCGAGAGTCGCGATGACCCAAGACACGCCTTACATTTTCGACGCTACCGATGCCACCTTTCAGCAACTGGTGATCGAGAACTCTTTCCACAAGCCGGTGCTGGTGGACTTCTGGGCCGAGTGGTGTGCGCCGTGCAAGGCACTGATGCCGTTGCTGGCCAAGATCACCGAGGGTTACCAGGGCGAGTTGCTGCTGGCCAAGATCAACTGCGACGTGGAGCAACAGGTGGTTGCCCAGTTCGGTATCCGCAGCCTGCCGACCGTGGTGCTGTTCAAGGACGGCCAGCCGGTGGACGGTTTTGCCGGGGCTCAGCCGGAATCGGCGATTCGCGCCATGCTCGAGCCACACGTGCAGATGCCCGCCGCACCCACCGCTTCGCCACTGGAGCAGGCCAAGGCGCTGTTTGCCGAAAGCCGCTTTGCCGAAGCCGAAGCGCTGTTGCAGGCGCTGCTGGGTGAAGACAACAGCAATGCCGAGGCGTTGATCCTGTACGCCCGCTGCCTGGCCGAGCGCGGTGAACTGGGCGAGGCCCAGGTGGTGCTGGATGCGGTCAAGACCGACGAGCACAAAGCTGCGCTGGCCGGTGCCAAGGCCCAGCTGACCTTCCTGCGCCAGGCGGCCAGCCTGCCGGAAGTGGCCGACCTGAAAAGCCGCCTGGCGCAGAACCCGCAGGATGACGAGGCGGCTTATCAGCTGAGCATTCAGCAGCTGGCGCGCCAGCAGTACGAGGCGGCGCTGGATGGGCTGCTGAAGCTGTTCCAGCGTAACCGTGGCTACGAGAACGGGCTGCCGCAGAAGGCGATGCTGCAGGTGTTCGAGTTGCTGGGCGGGGATCATCCGCTGGTTGGCGTTTATCGCCGCAAGCTGTCGGCGGCGATGTTCTGAGAATGCCGGGGGCCGCTTTGCGGCCCATTCGCAGCACAAGGCTGCTCCTACAGGGACCGTACGAAACCACGGCCACCTGATCCTTGTAGGAGCAGCCTTGTGCTGCGAACGGGCTGCAAAGCAGCCCTAAATTCCTGGCCCTCTCACCCAACCCAGTGATAGACCGGCGCATCCACGCCACTTTCCACCTTCACCTCACTGCTGTGCCGCAAGCGCACCAGCAGCCGCTTGCCCGCCGCCGTGCTTCCCGTCAGCCCTTCCAGCCGGTCCAGCAACTCCGGCCCGCTCATCTGCCCGGCAACGCGCAACACTTCACGCGCTGCGGACCATTGCCCGTCATCATGGCGCGGTGCCGCAACAGTAGCCGTCGCAGCACCCTGTACCACAACAGGCACCTCGATTTGCTTACCCAGTTGCGCCCACTCTTCAGGCGCCAGCTCGATGGTCAGGTCCACCGGCCAGTCACCAATCTGTCCACGAATTCTCATGATGCATTCCTTGAGCCCAGGTCAATGCAGCCATGCTACCGCAACATGAAACCTTAGCCACGCAGGCTGGCGGCGCGCAGAAAAGTTGTTATAACATAACCCAATCTTCCAGCCCGCCCCGGAGTCGTCCATGCGTCGCCTGCTGCTCGCCCTGCCCTTCGCCTTGCTGCCACTGGCAGTGGCCCATGCCCACGATGACCATGATCATGACCACGGCACGCTCGGCGCCCACGAGCATGGCGTGGCCAAGCTCAACGTCGTGCTTGATGACAACACCCTGGAGCTGGAGCTGGACAGCCCGGCAATGAACCTGGTGGGCTTCGAGCATGCCGCCAGCAGCGATGCAGACAAGGCCAAGGTCGCCGCCGTGCGCCAGCAACTCGAACAACCCCTCAAGCTGTTCGGCCTTTCTGCAGCAGCAAACTGCAAGGAAGAACAACAGGAGCTGGAAAGCCCGCTGTTCGGTGATGCCCTGAAAGCCGACGACGAGGGTGACGAGCACGCGCATGGCCACCAGCACAGCGACATTGGTGCCCATTACCAGCTCACCTGCGCCAACCCTGACAAACTGGCACAGGTGGACCTGGCGCCCCTGTTCAAGGCCTTCCCGGCCACCCAGAAAATCAACGTGCAACTGATCGGCCCCAACGGCCAGAAAGGCGTGGAAACCACGCCGGCCAAGGCAGCGGTCGCCTTCTGAATGAGCCAGCCGTTGATCGAATTGCATGACCTGGTGTTCGGCTGGCCAGGTCAGCCGCCGTTGCTGGATATTCCGGCATTCCACCTGGACGCGGGTGAAGCCCTGTTCCTCAAGGGCCCCAGCGGCAGTGGCAAGACCACCTTGCTGGGCCTGCTCGGCGGGGTGAACGTGCCGGCCCAGGGCCGCATCCAGTTGCTTGGCCAGGACCTCGGCAAATTGGGCCAGGGCGCCCGCGACCGCTTTCGGGTCGATCACACCGGTTACATCTTCCAGCAGTTCAACCTGCTGCCGTTTCTCTCTGTACGTGAAAACGTCGAGCTGCCCTGCCGCTTCTCGCACAGCCGCAAGGCCCGCGCCGAGCAGCGCCATGGCAGTGTCGACCAGGCGGCCGGCACGCTGCTGGCCCACCTGGGCCTGGGCGACCCCGCCCTGCTCGCCCGCCGCGCCGACAGCCTGTCGATCGGCCAGCAACAGCGGGTCGCCGCCGCACGCGCCCTGATCGGCCAGCCAGAACTGGTGATTGCCGACGAACCGACCTCGGCGCTGGATGCCGACACACGCGAAGCGTTCATCCGCCTGCTGTTCGATGAATGCCGCGCAGCCGGTGCCAGCCTGCTGTTCGTCAGCCACGACCAGAGCCTGGCACCACTGTTCGACCGTCACCTTTCCCTGGCCGACCTCAACCGCGCCGCCAAGCCCCGGGAGGCCTGATGTACCTGCTCCGCCTTGCCCTGGCCAGCCTGGCCAACCGCCGCTTCACCGCCTTTCTCACCGCCTTCGCCATCGCCCTGTCAGTGTGCCTGCTGCTGGCGGTGGAACGTGTTCGCACAGAAGCGCGCGCCAGCTTCGCCAGCACCATCAGCGGCACCGACCTGATCGTCGGCGCCCGCTCCGGTTCGGTGAACCTGCTGCTGTATTCGGTGTTCCGCATTGGCAACGCTACCAACAACATCCGCTGGGACAGCTTCCAGCACTATGCACAGGACCCCCGCGTGAAGTGGGCGATCCCGATCTCGCTGGGCGACTCGCACCGCGGCTACCGAGTGATGGGCACCACGACGGATTACTTCAGCCATTACCAGTACGGCCGCCGCCAGCATCTGGAACTGAGCCAGGGGCGTGAGTTTGCCAGCGACCCGTTCGAGGTGGTGCTCGGCGCCGAAGTGGCCGAGGCGTTGCACTACAAACTGGGTGACAAGCTGGTGCTGGCCCACGGCGTGGCAGCCATCAGCCTGGTCAAGCATGACGACAAGCCGTTCACCGTGGTCGGTGTGCTCAAGCGCACCGGCACACCGGTCGACCGCACACTGCATATCGGCCTGGGCGGTATGGAGGCCATCCATATCGACTGGCACAACGGCGTACCGGCCCGAGGCGCCGGGCGCATCAGCGCCGAGCAGGCACGCACGATGGACCTGCAACCTGCCGCCATTACCGCGTTCATGCTGGGCCTGAACAACAAGATCGCGACCTTCAGCCTGCAGCGCGAGATCAACGAGTACCGCAGCGAGCCGTTGCTGGCAATCCTGCCAGGCGTGGCCCTGCAAGAGCTGTGGAGCCTGATGGGCACGGCGGAACAAGCGTTGTTCGTGGTGTCGCTGTTCGTGGTGCTGACCGGCTTGATCGGCATGCTGACGGCGATTCTCACCAGCCTCAACGAGCGCCGCCGGGAGATGGCGATCCTCCGTTCGGTCGGGGCCAGGCCGTGGCATATCGCGGGGCTGCTGGTACTGGAGGCGCTGTCACTGGCGGCGGTCGGGATCGTGGCCGGGCTTGGCTTGCTGTATGCGGGGATTGCCCTGGCGCAGGGGTACGTGCAGGCCAACTATGGCTTGTATCTGCCACTGGCCCTGCCGAGTGCTCATGAATGGACCTTGCTGGCTATCATCCTGGGGGCGGCGTTGCTGATGGGCAGCGTGCCGGCGTGGCGGGCCTATCGGCAGTCGCTGGCCGATGGCCTGTCCATACACCTCTGAGTGCGCGTAATGATCAGACACCTCACCGCCTGCTTCGCGGGCACGCCCGCTCCCACAGGGAGCCCCGCAGGCTTCGAACCTTGTGCAGGACCTGTGAGAGCGGGCATGCCCGCGCAGAGGCCGGCAATGCGCATGCTGCTGGCCCTGCTGTTGCTGGTAGCAATGCCTCTATGGGCCGCCGAACCCAAGGAGCTGGACTGGCCGGCCCTGATCCCCGAAGGCGCCCCGGTCATCCCGCCGCAACTGACGCCGCTGCACGACATGTCACAGCTCAGCAACGCCCTGTCTGCCGAGTCCGCGCCAGCCGCGCGCCAGCAAGCCCCCGATGCCCCAGTCGTGAGAGGCCTCGACGGCCAGCAGGTCAAGCTGCCGGGCTACATCGTGCCGCTGGAGGTAAGCGAAGAAGGCCGCACCACCGAGTTCCTGCTGGTCCCTTACTACGGTGCGTGCATCCACGTGCCACCCCCGCCGTCGAACCAGATCGTGCACATTTTCAGCGAGATGGGCGTGCGCGTCGAAGACCTCTACCAGCCGTACTGGATCGAGGGAAAGATGCAAGTTAGAGCCTCCAGCAACGAACTGGCCGACGCCGGCTACCAGATGGAAGCCGAGAAAATATACGTTTATGACCTGAGATGAGAACTATTTCGAATTCGTGAAGACGCTTCTTTGAGCTGGGTCAAACTTTCTGTTTAATCAGCTCCGTACCATTGGACTACTCGATTAATAACGTCCTTTGGGAGCTTCCATGAACAAGTCCTTGCTCGGCGCCTCGCTTGTGGCCCTTGCGCTCGCCGCCCCTGCCGCCCACGCCTACCAGGCGGGGGACATGATCCTGCGCGCAGGCGCCATCACCACCGCCCCGAACGAAAGCAGCGGCGACCTGAAGTTCGACGGCAACAAGGTGTCGGGCACCAAGGCGACTTTGGACAGCGACACCCAGCTGGGCCTGACCTTTGCCTACATGCTCACCGACCACATTGGCCTGGAACTGCTGGCAGCCACCCCGTTCAAGCACACCGTCGGCGTTAAAGGCCTGGGCGGCGGGCTGGACGGCAAGCTGGCAGACATCAAGCAACTGCCACCGACCCTGTCGCTGCAGTACTACCCGATGGAGCCGAATTCGCGCTTCCAGCCGTACGCCGGTGTGGGTATCAACTACACCCTGTTCTTCGACGAAGACCTGAGCAGCGCACGCAAGCAACAAGGCTTCAGCAACCTCAAGCTGCAGGATTCGGTCGGTATTGCCGGCCAACTGGGCATGGACTACATGCTGACCGAAAACTTGCTGGTCAACGCCTCGGTCTGGTACGTCGACATCGACACCAAAGCCAGCGTAAACGGCCCGACCGCGCTGGGCTACAGCAAGACCAAGGTCGACGTCGATGTCGACCCGTGGGTGTACATGGTCGGCCTTGGCTACAAGTTCTGACCTGAACACTGCAGGGCGGCTTCGGCCGCCCTCGCGCGTTGCAGCCATAGCCAGTAGCCCAGCGCTGCCGCACTGAAGGCCATGCCAAGCCCACACACCGCAGCCCACCCCCAACGGGCATGCACCCAACTCGCAAGCACCGCCCCCAGCCCGCTGCCAAGCGAATAGCAGCACATGTAGGCGCCGATCAAGCGGCTGGCCATCGCGCTACGCCCTGCCAGCAAAAGGCTCTGGTTGGTGACATGCACCGCCTGCACGGCAAAGTCCAGCATCAGCACACCTAGCACAAAGGCCATCAGCGACTGCCCGACAAAAGCTGTGGGCAACCACGACAGCGTCAGCAGCGCCAGCGCCAACCCGGTGGTGCGCTCTCCCAGCCCCTGGTCGGCCAAGCGACCGGCGCGCGCAGCCGCCAACGTCCCCACAACACCTGCCAGGCCGAACAGGCCAATCTGGGTATGGCTCAACACAAATGGCGCAGCGCTGAGGGGCATGACCATGGCACTCCACAGCACGCTGAACGCAGCGAAGATCAATACGCCAAACACGCCGCGCTGGCGCAGCAGCCTGTCTTCCCGATACAAACGGAACTGGGACACGATCAACGCCCGGTAGCCAGGCCGGTGTACGAGCGGCTGCCCACCGGGCAGGCTGCGCCACAGCACCAGGGCCAGCAGCGTCAGCAGCCCTGCGGCAACCAGATACACACTGCGCCAACCGGCCAAGTCAGCAAGCCCACCTGCCACCAGGCGCGCCAATAGAATCCCCAGCACCACGCCACTGGTGACGGTGCCCACGGCCTGCCCCTGCGCACCGGGTGAAGCCAGGCTGGCCGCATGCGCCACCATTATCTGCACCATGACAGCCATCAGCCCGGTGATGGCCAAGGCCAGCAGCAACATCGCCCAGTTGGGCGCCATGCCGACGCCGACCAGCGCCAGGGCAGAAAACAGCAACTGGCCCAGCAACAGGCGTTTGCGGTCGATCAGGTCCCCCAGTGGCACGATCAATAGCAGCCCCAGGGCATAACCTGCCTGGGTCGCGCCGACAACCCAGCCAATTTGCTGTTGCGCCACACCAAGGTCGGCGGCCATCGATTCAAGCAAAGGTTGGGCGAAGTAGACCGTGGCCACCGCCATGGCGCTGGTGATGGCAAGCAGCAGGGTTAGCCCGCGTGTCAGCGCAGATGTCATCGGTCAGGCCTCGTCAATTTGGTTTCGATTTGAAACCACTTCTGGCTATTTAACAAATGTGGTTTTAATCTGCAACCAGACAATCAGGAAAGGCCCACCCCATGCTCGATGAAAACAATGCCCAATGCCCCGTGGCCCGAGCCCTGGAGGTATTGGGTGATCGCTGGGCACTGATGATCCTGCGCGACGCCTTCGACGGCTTGCGGCGGTTCAGTGAGTTTCAGAAGAACCTGGGGCTGGCGAAGAACATCCTCGCCTCACGGCTCAAGCTGCTGGTGGAAAGCGGGTTGCTGATGACACAGCCGGCATCGGATGGCAGTGCCTACAAGGAATATGTGCTGACCGAGAAAGGGCGGTCGGTGTTTCCGGTCGTGGTTGGCTTGAGGCAGTGGGGGGAGCGGTATCTGTTTGAGGCGGGTGAAGCGCGTTCTGAATTGGTCGAGGCTGCCAAAGGGCAGGCTATCGAGACTTTGCAGGTGCGAGCTTTGGATGGGCGGGTACTGGGGGCCGAGGATTGCCTGCGCAGGGTTGTGCGGCATGGGTGATTTTTGGGGCTGCGCAGCAGCCCCAAAAGTTCAGCTTTTACCGAGAAGCTTGGCCAAGCCCTCGACCATCGGCGTCGCCTGCGGAAACTCGAACCGCGCCAGCAACCGCTGGTTGTCCGCCCGCGAATGGCGAATATCACCCGAACGCGCCGCCACATGGCTGATCGCCGGCAAGCTGCCCACCACCTTCTCCAGCGCCACCAGCAACTGGTTCAGCGAGGTGGCCTGGTTGAGGCCGATGTTCACCGCCCCCTCCTCGACCTGCGGCTGCTCCAGTGCCTGCACCATCACCTGCACCAGGTCGCCCACGTAGAGGAAATCGCGGGTCTGCTCGCCATCGCCGAAGATGGTGATCGGCAAGCCCTGCACTGCGCGCTCGCAGAAGATGCTGATTACCCCGGAATACGGCGAGGACGGGTCCTGGCGTGGCCCGAAGATATTGAAGAAACGGAACACCACCGGCTCCAGGCCATGCTGACGGCGGTAGAAGTCCAGGTACTGCTCACTGGCCAGCTTGTCCACGGCGTAGGGCGTCAGCGGCGCCTTGGGCGTGTCTTCGGCAATTGATTCACCCTCGCCATTGTTGCCGTACACCGCCGCACTGGAGGCGAACAGCACCCGGCGCACACCCTGCACGCGCATGGCTTCGCACACATTGAGGGTGCCAATGAAGTTGCTTTGGTGGGTACGCACCGGGTCTTCGACCGAGGCCTGCACCGAGGCCACCGCCGCCAGGTGCACCACAGCACTGCAGCCTGCCGCAGCCTGCGTGACCAGCCCGGCGTCGGCAACATCGCCTTCAATCAGCTCCAGCCGTGGGTGGTCAACCTGCAGGTTGCTGCGCCGGCCGGTGGAGAAGTCGTCGAGAATGCGTACGGCGTAGCCTTTGTCCAACAACGCATCGCACAGGTGGGAGCCAATGAAGCCGGCACCGCCGGTGATCAGGATGGGGGCGTCAGCCATGGCGGTAGAACCGGTCCAGTAAAGGCGGCAGGCCGGCGCGCCAGGCGCGCGGCTTGATGCCGAAGGTATGAAGGATTTTCTTGCAGGCCAGTACAGCGTTCTGCGGCTCTTCGCTGGCATCCGGCCGTGCCGCATGGGCCTGCGGTGTCGGCGCCAGCACCGCCAGTTGGCGGTATTGGCCTGCTTCGGTAAGGATAGCCTGGCCTAGCGCCAGCGGCGTGGTCGCCTCGTTGCCGGCGTAATGGTATGTGCCCCACAGCGGCGCACTGCAATCGAGCTGCTTGAGCACCGACAGAATCACCCGTGCGGCATCGTCGACCGGTGTCGGGTTACCACGCCGGTCATCGGCCAGCAGCAGTTCTTGCGGCTGCTCTGCACGGGTCAGGAAGCGGCCCAGCGCGCCGTCGATGCTCTCGTCGAGCAACCAGCCGAAGCGCAGCAGCACATGCTGCGGGCAGGTTGCGCGCACACTCTGTTCGATGCGCCACAACGCCTGGCCACGCAGGCCCAGCGGCACCGGCTCGTCCTTTTCGCTGTAGGCCGTTGCCCGCGAACCATCGAAGACCCGGTAGCTGGAAGGTTGAACCAGGGTGATCTGGTGGTGCTGGCACAGCTCTGCCAGCCGCTCCACAGCCCGCTCCTGTTGAGCCAGGCGTTGCTCGCTGACCGACTCGGCCTGGAACCAGTCGAAGTAATAGGCCAGGTTGACCAGGGCGTCGGGGCGGTGATCGTCGAGCAACTGGGTGAGGTTGGCCGGCGTCCAGCCATTCTCGGGCGGGCGCGGCGCCAGGAAAGCAATGTCCTCCTCGGCCCCAAGACGAATCAGCGCTTGCCCGAGGGCATTGCCACCACCCAACAGCATTAGGCGCATACGCATAGAGTCAGCAGATCCGAGAGGTTGATGAAGGAAAGGGGCCATTTTGCGGTTTCCGGGCGGGGAAGTCCAACGCAGGGCCCGGTGAATGCCATGGACGGATTTGCTGATGCTGATTACCCGTCTGCTTCACCTGCCGTCAATGCCGAATGTACAGCCGCGCAAGGGGGAGATCTCGACTAGCCTCTTTTGCGTGACAATAGCGCCAATCATGGCTTTTCAGAGACCATCATGCACTTGCAAACTGGCACCCAGCAGCGCCTGAAATGGCAATTCGACGAGCCGGCCCCGGGCAAAGAGCTGTTCATCGACGAACAATTCGGAAGCTACCAGCAACAGGCCCGGTTGCTTGTACCTGATACCGAGCGCGCAGCGCCGGCATTCGTGCTGGGTGGCGCGCGCTCGGACTTTACCCGGCTCAACCCACTGCTCTATCGCTTGCAAGCCGCTGGCATCGGGTCGCTTACCGGCAATCTTTCTGGTCACAGCCTCGCTAGCGAGCCAGGCGCAGTGGCACCGTCACTGGCTACCAACCTCGAAGAGGCACAGCGGTTTCATACGCATATCGCACCTCGATGCCGAACACTGATCGGCCACAGCCTGGGCGCGGCAATCACCCTGAAACTTGCAGCACGGTTGCCGCAAGTGGACAGTATCGTGTTGATCTGCCCAGCGGTTTATCCAGATGATGCCCACCGGGCGCCGTTTGGCCCGGCATTCACCACAGCCATCAGCAAACCCTACGGCTTTCTGGACAGCGACAGCTACGCCTTCCTCAAGCAGTTCCAAGGCAGAGTGCTGATGGTGATTGGCGAGTATGACGGGCTCAACTCACAACGATTCGGCAAAGGCCCGGGGACCAGTGCAGGTAGCCTGTGGCTGGCCGGTGCCGAGCGCTACAGCCCGATTCCTGAAGAAGTTACCCAGGCCCTGATGCAATCAGTTCCAGCAGCGCATTTGCAATGCCTGTTTCTTACCGACTGCGACCATGGCATCGCTTCCCACTTACGCAGTACGCCAGCGATTGCGGATCAGGTTGCCAGCGCCGTGGCGGGATTCATCCTCGAAGACGCCTGACTTGTTGAGCATTACTCGATCTCGAACAAACTGTTGCGCAACGGCCCCACACTCAAACGCTCACGCACATCATCATCTATACGTGGGTCATCCGGCCGGTACAGTTTCACCTGCCGATAGGCATTGATGCGATTGATCTCCTCGCCCAGGTACTCCCACACCACGCGGGTGCAGGCCGGGTTGCGCCGGTCGCCGCTGGAAACCCCGGCTTTGAGGCCGTTCAGGCGGGTGATGCGGCTTTTGAAGCTGGGGATGAGGATGGTCTGGCTCATTTCGTTGAAGGTGAGCGACTCGTAGTCGATGAGGAACACCCGGTCCTGCAGCTGAAACGCCGCGCCCAGGTAGCGGCAACGTACCTCGGCATGCTGGTCGTTGGCACTGGAACGCTCCTGGCGCTCCTGGCGCTCGAACAGGAAACGGCCGCGCTCCTCCCACAGGTGCACCAGCGACACCAGGATCGTGCCCGGTACCGACATGCAGTTGGAATACTCGAAGTAGTAACCGCAATAACGCGACAGGTTGCCCGCATGATCATGCAGCGGGCGGAACAGTTCGCTGATCGGGTCGCTGGGCTGCTCGGCCAAGGTGGACACCCGTGCGCCGATCAGCCGGGCGAACTGCTCGGCCGGCAGGTTCAGTTCGTAATCCTCAACCCCGAAGAAGTCGCCAATGCGCTTGAGGTTGAAAGCCGTCGGACGGCTCTGACCGCTCAGGTACTTGTTGAACTGCGCGCGGTTGATAGAGAGCTGCCGGCAAACTTCGGAGATAGAGCGGTAGTGGCTGCAGGCCAGTTTGAGGTTGGTGGCGAAATGATCGCTCATGTGCGGAATCCAGGTGACGCGAATGACGCAATTGTAGCATCAAGTCGCATCAAGTCAGAGCAACCCGCGAAATTGTAACGGCTCTTGTCATGGCCAACCATTCGCCCCAACGAATAGCGGTGCGCCTGCCGTCCGCTGGTCATTCCACACGAAGAATAAGAATCGAGGTCATTTTCCAATGCTCGAAGTACTCAACGATTTCCTTTCAGGGAAACTCCTCATCGTGCTGATCGTAGGGCTGGGTAGCTACTTCACTATCCGTTCGCGTTTCGTTCAGTTCCGCCATTTCGGCCACATGTTCACCGTGTTCAAGGAATCGCTGCGTGGCCAGGCAGGCCAGCTGAGCTCCTTCCAGGCCCTGATGTTGAGCCTGGCCGGCCGCGTTGGCGCCGGTAACATTGCCGGTGTCGGTATCGCTGTGACCCTGGGTGGCCCGGGCGCCGTGTTCTGGATGTGGGTCACCGCGCTGGTGGGCATGTCCAGCAGCTTCTTCGAATGCACCCTGGCCCAGGTCTACAAGCGCGCCGACGGCGACGGCCTGTACCGTGGCGGCCCGGCCTACTACATCCAGCATGGCCTGAAGCGCAAAAGCATGGCCATCGTGTTCTCGATCCTGCTGCTGGTCACCTACGGCTTCGCCTTCATCGGCCTGCAGTCGTACACCGTGACCCACTCGCTGCAGAACGCCTTTGACTTTGCCCCAAGCCAGACCGGTATCGTCCTGGCAGTGCTGCTGGCCATCACCTTCATCGGCGGCATCAAGCGCATCGCCGCAGTGTCGGACCTGCTGGTACCGATCAAGACCTTGGCCTACATCGGCGTGACCCTGTACGTGATCGGCACCCAGATCGAACACGTGCCGGCCATGCTGGAAACCATCTTCAAGAGCGCCTTCGGCCTCGACCCAGCGTTCGCCGGCCTGCTCGGCAGCGCCATCGTCATGGGCGTGAAGCGTGGCGTGTTTGCCAACGAAGCGGGCCTGGGCAGTGCGCCGAACGTCGCCGCCGTGGCAGCCGTGAAACACCCGGGCGCCCAGGGCGTGGTCCAGGCCTTCAGTGTGTTCCTCGATACCTTCGTGATCTGCACCTGCACCGCGCTGCTGATCCTGCTGTCGGGCTTCTACACCCCGGGCTTCGAGGGTGACGGCATTGTCCTGACCCAGAACTCGCTGGCCGCCGTGGTCGGTGACTGGGGCCGTGTGTTCGTCAGCGTGGCGCTGTCGCTGTTCGTGTTCACCTGCATCCTCTACAACTACTACCTGGGCGAGAACAGCCTGCAGTTCCTCACCCGCAACCGCGTGGTGCTGATGGTGTTCCGTGGCCTGGTGCTGGCACTGGTGGTATGGGGCTCGATGCAAGACCTGTCGACCGTGTTCGCCTTCGCCGATATCACCATGACCTGCCTGGCTTTCGTCAACCTGGTGGCCTTGGCCCTGCTGTTCAAGGTCGGCCTGCGCGTCATGCGTGACTACGACGACCAGCGCAAAGCCGGTATCGGCCAGCCTGTGTTCGACTCGAGCAAGTTCGCCGACCTGGACCTGGACCGCAATGCCTGGCCTGCCAACCCGCAGGTGGAAACAGCCGCTGACAAAGCAGCTGTCCAGGCTCAGCCGCAGCGCTGATATCCTCCCCTGCCCAGCCGCCCCTTCTGCGGGCGGCTTTTCTTTCTCGGCTCACCGCTACGGATGTTTTCCATGCGTGCAGTAAAGAATCTTCTCGTTCTCTATACCGGTGGCACCATCGGCATGCTCGAAACCTCGGAAGGCCTGGCGCCAGCCGGTGGCTTCGAAGCGCGGATGCGTGAGCACTTTGCCAAGATGGCCGATGCCCCCCAGATGCACTGGTCGCTTCAGGAGCTGAACCCGCTGCTCGACAGCGCCAACATGCAACAGCACAACTGGCTGGCGATGCGCGATGCCATCGTCGAAGCGGTGGATGTGGCAGGCCATGATGGCGTGCTGGTGTTGCATGGCACCGACAGCATGGCTTACAGCGCCGCGGCGTTGTCGTTTTTGCTGCTGGGCCTGCCAGTACCGGTGCTGCTGACCGGCTCGATGCTGCCGGCAGGTGCCGCAGACAGCGATGCCTGGGCCAACCTGTGCGGTGCGCTGCGCCAGTTCGAACAAGGGCTGGAGAATGGCGTGCAGCTGTACTTCCACGATCAGCTGCTGCATGGCTGCCGGGCGTCGAAGCTTCGCAGCGAGGCGTTCGATGCCTTTGCTGCGTTGCCGCGCCATCGCGACGGCGAGCGGGCCGGGGCGATTCCCGCCGAGCTTGGCTACAAGCACCCGCGCCAGCCGGTCAACCTGGCGATAGTGCCGGTGTTCCCCGGGCTGCAGGCCGGGCACTTGCAGGCCTTGATCGACAGTGGTGTGCAGGGTTTGCTGCTGGAGTGCTACGGCAGCGGTACCGGGCCGTCGGATGACCAGGCGCTGCTGAATGTGCTGCGGGCGGCGCGCCAGCGTGGCGTGATGTTGGCAGCGATCAGCCAGTGCCCTGAGGGTTCGGTGGTGTTCGATACCTATGCGGCGGGTAACCGCTTGCGTGGGGCCGGGCTGGTCAGTGGCGGTGGCATGACCCGTGAGGCGGCGCTGGGCAAGATGGTTGCGCTGCTGGGGGCGGGGTTGGATGTGGATACTGCAGAACAGTGGTTTGCCCTGGATCTGTGTGGGGAGCGGGCTTAGGCTTCACCCTTCAGGGCCTCTTCGCGGGTGAACCCGCTCCCACAGGTACCGTGCAAGTCCCACGGGCTGTGAAGCGCCCCGTAGAGCCCCGACAGGCGAATGAAAATGGCGGAAGGCAGCGGGAGTCGAACCTGCCCGGGAACGGCTGCCGTCCCCAACCGGGTTTGAAGCCCGGCCGCGCCACCGGGCGCGATTGCCTTCCTTGAACTCAGTGCCTGGCCTGTTGCTGGGCCAGGGCGCTGTCGGCGCGGATGTGACGCTGGTCGGCCACCCTCCGGGTCAGGCCGATGCGGTCGAAATATTCCAGAATCTGCACACTGCGCTTGCGACCGATGCCCAACATATCGCGAAACGCGGCCACCTGCACTATCGGCGTTTCGCTGGCCTGCCCCAGCAACAGCTCTGCCATGCGCTGTAGCGTCGCCTCTGGGTAGAACAGGTCACGCACAACCTGGTGCACCACACCAAGCCTAGCCAGCTTGCGCAGCAGCAGGCGCACGTCGGCTTCGGTGCAATTCTCCTCAGTTGCCAGCGTCCTGACCCAGGGCGGATCGTATTGTCCCTCCAGCAACTTCGGCTGCAAGCGCGCCCACAACGCACTGTCGGCTTCGCTCAACTGCACCTTGTGATCGGGCAAATGCAGCCAAGGCCCGCTGCTGGCGATGGCGCCGTCATCGAGCAGTTCATCCAGCAGGCTGACGAATGCCGGCCGCTCCAGCGGCAAGGCCGCAAAGCGACGCAGGCGATCACGGTCCGGGCCCAGTTGGTCAGGCTCTTGCTCATGGAACCGCGCCAAGTGCTCCAGCACCTGTTGCTTCAGCGCCTGCCACTGGGCGTTGGCGAACAGCAGCTGCCCCTGCCGCGTGGCCACCACCAATACCCCTTCTGGCAACCGCCAGGTTGCGCGCAGGCGATTGAACTGCCGCTCAAGCCGCTGGGGATCGATGCCACCGAGAGCGCTGGCGAGCAGCGCAGGCAGGGCCTGTTCCAGGTCCTCGGCATCCCGTAGCACCTGCAACTGGCGCAGGCGCTCATCGCTGCGGCGCTGCCGGCTTGGCGCGAATGGGTCGAGTACTTTGCCGCCCCCCAAGGTGCGCTGGGCACGCTGGTCACGCAACACCAGGCGATCGCCGTGCACGGCCTGCAACGGCGCATTGAGCAGTAACTGGGCGAACATACGCTGCCCCGCTGCCAAGGACTCACCTTCGAGCAAGGCCACGCGGGCCGTTACATCCTGGGTGCCGAGGTGCACGTGTACAGCGCTGAAATGTTCAAACGTACGGGGCTCGCCCGGCAGCAGGTTCAACTCGATATCGACGCGTACGCTGGGCGCGTGCAGCCACTCGGGCACCAGCCAGTCGCCCCGATGCAGCTGCTCCATCGCCAGCCGTTCGGCCGTGATATTCAACGCCACTCGCTGGCCTGCCTCGGCCACCAGCGCGGCTTGGTTCTGCGCATGCAGACCACGCACCCGCACCGGTTTGCCGGCCTTGCCCAGCAATAAGGTGTCGCCGGCACTGACCCGCCCGGCCAGCGCCGTGCCCGTGACCACCACGCCGGCACCGGTAACCGCGAAAGCGCGGTCGACGGCCAGGCGAAAACCGCCACCAGCGCTGCGCTTGCGCACCGCTGCTTCGGCCTCCAGCAAGGCCTGACGCAGCGCGTCTATGCCTACCCCGTTGATGCTGGAGACGGGAAACTGCCGCGCACCGGCATACGGCCCGGGCGCCAGCAGTTCGCTGACTTGCGCCCGCACTTCGGCCAGGCGCGCCGGCTCGACCCGGTCACATTTGCTGATCGCCACCAAAGCCTGAGGAATGCCCAACAGCTCGATGATCGCCAGGTGCTCGCGGGTCTGCGGCATGACCCCGTCGTCGGCAGCCACCACCAACAACACCAGGTCGATACCGTGGGCACCGGCCAGCATGTTGTGGATAAAGCGCTCGTGGCCCGGTACGTCGATGAAACCGGTCAGCGGTGCACCTTCGACCAGGGGCGCGTAGCGGTACCCCAGGTCGATGGTCATGCCGCGGGCACGCTCCTCATGACGCTGGTCGCCGGCCTGCCCGGTCAGCGCCTGCAGCAGTGCGGTCTTGCCGTGGTCGATATGGCCGGCGGTACCGACGATCACTGCACCGGCCCCAGTTGCAGGGCGGGCAACTGCGCCAGCCACTGGAGCTCGTCATCCAGTTGGCGCAGGTCCAGCCACAGGGCGTCGTCATCGATACGGCCAAGCACCGGCACCGGCAGTTCACGCAGTGCCCGTTCCAGCACATGCAGGCTGCGTCCTCGCAACTTCTTCGACACCTGCGGGCGCAGGCACAGGGCTGCACTGGGCAAGCGCGCCACCGGCTGGCTGCCACTGCCGATCATGCCCAGCGCGGGCTCCACGCTGACAGCCCACTGCTCACCGAGGTGAGCCTTTAGCCCAGGGGCCAGGCGCTCGGCCTGGGCCTGTATCTCGGCCTGGCTGCGGGTCAGCAGACGCAGGCTGGGCAGGCGCTCGGCCAGGCGGTCGGGGTTACGGTACAGCGCCAGCACCGCTTCGAGTGCAGCGAGGGTGATCTTGTCGACGCGCAGCGCACGCTTTAGCGGGTTTTTCTTGATCCTGGCAATCAAGTCCTTGCGACCGACGATGATCCCGGCTTGCGGCCCGCCCAGCAGTTTGTCGCCACTGAAGGTGACGATATCGGCGCCGTCAGCCAGTGCCTGACGCACCGTCGGCTCGGCGGGCAAGCCCCAACGGGTAAGGTCTAGCAGGCTGCCGCTGCCCAGGTCTTCGAGCAGCGGCAGCTCATGTTGGTGGGCGATGCGCGCCAGCTCGGCCGTGGGCACCTGAGTAGTGAAGCCCTGGATGCTGTAGTTGCTGCAATGTACCCGCATCAGCAGGCCGGTACGTGGGCCGATGGCAGCTTCGTAGTCGCGGGCGTGGGTGCGGTTGGTGGTGCCGATCTCGTGCAGTTTCACACCGGCACGGGCCATGATGTCGGGGATACGAAAGGCACCGCCGATCTCGATCAACTCGCCGCGGGAGATGATGCCCTCCTTGCGCGCGCCCAGGCTGTTGAGCGCCAGCAGCACAGCGGCGGCATTGTTGTTGACTACGGTGACGGCTTCGGCGCCGGTCAACTCGCGGATCAAACCTTCGATCAAATCGTCACGGTCGCCGCGCTTACCGGTAGCCAGGTCAAATTCCAGATTGAGGGGATAGCGGGCGGCGGTTTGCATGGCCTCGATGGCTTCTTCGGGCAACAGAGCACGACCGAGGTTGGTGTGCAGTACGGTGCCGGTGAGGTTGAACACGCGGCGGACCTGGCTGCGCTGCTGAACGGCCAGGCGTTCGCCGGTGCGGCCCAAGAGGATCTCGGGGGCCAGTTCGGCGGGGGTGAGTTCACCGTTGCGGGCGGGGGCGCGCAGGTCGTCGAGCAGCTGGCGCAGGGTGGCCAGGACCGCGTCGCGGCCGTGGCGGTCGATCAGTGCGAGGCCGGCCGGGTGGCGCAGGAGGGTGTCGATGGAAGGCAGGCGTAGGGTGTCGCTGGCGAGGCTTGAAGACATGCGGTACTACCTTGGCTAATCCGGTGTCTGTACTGGCCTTTTCGCGGGTGAATCCGCTCCCACAGGGTCCGCGAAGCGGGTTTACCCGCGAAGAAGGCAACTCGGTGTTTCAGTGTAGACACTCAGCCACCACCCGGCGCGAGCATCAGGTTTGGTGCCAGGCGATGGAAGCCCTCCTCGTCCAGGCGCATATCCAGCGCCAGGCTGGCCAGGTCGTCGGCCAGCGCCTCGGCCGCAGCGTCGTTTTCCAGATAATTCTGCTTCAGGTACGTATTGCACCCGGGGCAGCACTCCGCACGCAGCGGTGCCTTGCCCGGCGCATGGCGGTCATCTTCAAGGCTGGTGTAGCGCAAGTCCTTGCTCGACTCGCAGTACACACACTTGACCCGCACCACATGCCATTCACAGGCACACAGCGAACAGGCCAGATAGCGCAAGCCATTGTGCTTGCCGCGGTTACGCACCACCCCGGCCATTGCCGGCGAACCGCACGCCGGACACTGGGCCAGGCTACCGGCGGGTTTGAGCTCCGGCGCCGGGAGCGCCAGCAACCAACTGGACCAGGCCGCCTGCAACGCAGCGCCCAAAAACGGCACCAATGCCGCAGGCACCGCGTCGTACTGGCCCGCCAGCAAGGCGATGCCCCAGCCCTTGCGCTGATGGTCATCACTGCTGCGCAGCACCTGCAATGCTTCACCCAACGGGCCGCCTGTAGCGCCGCTGCAGTGCTCCAGCAGGGCCTGCAACCAGACAAGCCAAGGCCCTTCACGCACCAGGCTGTCGGCCGCCAGCGGCGGCAAGCCATGACTTATGCACAGGCGTTGACGCTCCTCGGCCACCGGCATACGACCGGGTGGGTTATCCACAAGCTGCTGCTGGATGCGGCACAACTGCGCGATCAGCCGCAGATAGTCGCCAAGGGCATTGCCATCGGCCAGTTGCTCAAGGCGCGCAGCGCGCAGTTCGAACAGATTGGCGGGGGGCAGATGCAGGAACGGCGGCGCTACCGCCGACGCTTCGATCTGCCCGGGTTCAAGTATCGTGCTCAAGCGCTCATCCTTCTTTTCGTCCGTGATCGCCCGGCGTCTTGTCGCCGGTCACTTCGCGGTACCACAACGCATGGTGCTTGCGCGCCCAGGGGCGGCTGACCCAGCCATGCAGCATGGCGCCGATCGAGCCCTTGATCCAGATGCCGGCGTAGATGTGCACGATGATGCTGAGGATCAGCACGAAGCCCGCCAGTGCGTGGGCAAGCGATGCCAGGCGAATCGAGCCTATATCAAAGAAGTGACTGAAATAGGCCCGCCAGATCACCACACCGCTGATCAACAACACCAGCATGCACAGCAATAGCGTCCAGAACAGCAGTTTCTGCCCGGCGTTGTATTTACCAATGGGGGGCACGCCGTCTTCGCGGTTGACCATCACCCGATCAATGCGACGCAACCACAGGCGGTCGTTGGCGGTGATGAAGTTGGCGCGCCAGAAGCGGAACACCAGGCCGAGGAAAAACACGAACATCGCCACACCCATGAACGGGTGCAGGATGCGCGTCCACGGCCCACCGCCGAACAGATGGCTTAACCAGAACAGCGCCGGGTGAAACAGCGCCAGCCCGGAAAGCCCGGCCATGAAGAACAGGATGGCGACAATCCAGTGGTTGGTCCGCTCGTTGGCGTTGTAGCGCAGGATGGGTTTGTTGTCGTTCATGGCCGCTGCTCCCCTTGCCCACCGGGCTGCTTCGGATCGTAGACATGCACCGCCGGATCTACCTGGTGCACGCTGTCATCGGGCGGCGCTGGGTGCTCGTCCTCCTCTACCCGCTGCGGGCCAACCCGCACGTAGTGGAAGAACCCGGCCAATACCGCCGCGCCCATGGCCAGCAGCGCCAGCGGTTTGGTGAAGCCCTTCCACAGCCCCACAAGCGGGCTGATCACCGGCTGGTCCGGCAGGCCGGCGTACAGCTTCGGCGTGTCGGCATGGTGCAGCACGTACATCACGTGGGTGCCACCGACGCCATCCGGGTCGTACAGCCCGGCCTTGTCGTAGCCCCGCGACTTCAGGTCGACGATGCGCTCGGCGGCGTGCACCTTCATCTCGTCCTTGCTGCCGAACACGATCGCCCCGGTCGGGCAGGTTTTCACGCAAGCCGGCTCCAGGCCCACGCTCACGCGGTCGGAACACAGCGTGCACTTGTACGCCTTGTGGTCCTTCTGCGAGATGCGCGGGATGTTGAACGGGCAGCCGGTGATGCAGTAACCGCAACCGATGCAGTGGTCCTGGTTGAAGTCGACGATGCCGTTGGCGTGCTTGATGATCGCCCCCGGGCTCGGGCAGGCCTTCAGGCAACCTGGGTCGGCGCAGTGCATGCAACCATCCTTGCGGATCAGCCACTCCAGGTTACCGTCGTCGCGCTCGTGCTCGGTGAAGCGCATCAGGGTCCAGGTCTCGGCCGTGAGGTCCTGGGGGTTGTCGTAGGTGCCGTGGTTGTGGCCGACCTCGTCACGCAGTTCGTTCCACTCCGAACACGCCACCTGGCAGGCCTTGCAGCCGATGCACTTGGTGGTATCGATCAGCTTGGCGACTTCCTGCTGCTGGCGTACCGAAGGCGGTACGGTGGTGGTGGCCGAGCGGGCGATGATGTCTTGGCTGGCCATCAGAGTTTCTCCACTTTGACGAGGAACGACTTGGACTCTGGCGTCTGCGTGTTGCCGTCACCCAGGAATGGCACCAGCGTGTTGGTCAGGTAGCCATGCCGCGTTGCACCGGTGAAGCCCCAGTGCAACGGGATGCCGATCTGGTGCACGGTCTGATTGTTGACCTGCAGCGGGCGAATCCGCTTGGTCACCACCGCCACCGCATCGATATGCCCGCGCTTGCTCGACACCCGCACCCGGTCGCCGGCCTTGATGCCTTTCTCATTGGCCAGCACCTCGCCGATCTCGACAAACTGCTCCGGCTGGGCAATGGCGTTGAGCCGGCAATGCTTGCTCCAGAAGTGGAAGTGCTCGGTGAGCCGGTAGGTGGTCGCCGCATAGGGGAACTCGTCGTGGGTGCCGAGGGTGTCCCACACCGAGTCGAAGATGCGCCCGGCCGGGTTGCTGACCACCTTCTTGTTCTGCGGGTGCAGCGGGTTGATGCCAATCGGCGTTTCGAATGGCTCGTAATGCTCGGGGAACGGGCCTTCGGCCATCTTGTCGATGGCGAAGAACCGCGCCACGCCTTCAGGGTTCATGATGAACGGGTTCATCCCCGCTTCCGGTGGCGAGTCGACCTTGAAGTCCGGCACGTCGGTGCCGGTCCAGGCCTTGCCGTTCCACCACACCAGGCGCTTTTTCTCCGGGTCCCACGGCTTGCCTTGCGGGTCGCTGGAGGCACGGTTGTAGAGGATGCGGCGGTTGGCCGGCCAGGCCCAGGCCCAGTTCTGCACCTGATGCATGCCGTAGGGGTCGCTGTTGTCACGACGGGCCATCTGGTTGCCCTGCTCGGTCCAGCTGCCGGCGAAGATCCAGCAGCCGGACGCGGTGCTGCCATCGTCCTTCAACTGCCCGAAGCCCGACAGCTGCTGGCCGGCTTTGAGCGTGGCGCCGGTGGCGTCGGTAAGGTCGGTGACTGCCCAGCCGTTCATCTCCTTGGCCAACTCCTCCGGGGATGGCTCTTCAGGAATCTTGTACGGCCAGCTGATGTTCATCATCGCGTCAGGGTAGGCGCCGCCCTCGGCCTGGTAGCGTTGACGCATGCGCAGGAACAGCTCGCTCATGATCTGCACGTCGGTACGGGTCTCACCCGGGCCGTCGGCCCCCTTCCAGTGCCATTGCAGCCAGCGGCTGCTGTTGACCAGCGAGCCATCCTCCTCGGCGAAGCAGGTGGTGGGCAGGCGGATCACTTCGGTCTGGATACTGGCAGTATCGACATCGTTGAATGGCCCGGCGTTGCGCCAGAACTCCGAGGTTTCGGTAGCCAGCGGGTCCATGATCACCAGCCACTTGAGCTTGCCCAATGCCGCAGTCACGCGGTTCTTGTCCGGCAGCGCAGCGATCGGGTTGAAGCCTTGGCACACGTAGCCGTTGACCTTGCCTTGGCTCATCATCTCGAACATGCGCAGCACGTCATAGGCAGGCACGTCGAGCTTGGGTAGCCAGTCATAGCCCCAGTTGTTTTCTGCCGTGGCGTTGGCGCCGTACCAGGCCTTCATCAGGCTGACGTGGAACTTGCCGTAGTTCTGCCAGTACGACAGTTGCCCCGGGCGCAGCGGTTTGGATGCGCGCTTGTCGATGTAGGTGGCGTAGTCCTGCTCGGCATCCCCAGCCAGGGTCAGGTAACCCGGCAGCGAGTTCGACAGCAGGCCGAGGTCGGTCAGGCCCTGGATGTTGGAATGCCCGCGCAGTGCGTTGACCCCGCCACCTGGCATGCCGACGTTGCCCAGCAGCAGCTGGACCATGGCCGCGCTGCGGATGATCTGCGCACCGATCGAGTGTTGCGTCCAGCCCAGTGCATAGAGAATCGTCATGGTCTTGCCCGGTACCGAGCAGGTGGCGATCTCTTCCCAGACCTTCATCATGGCGTCCTGTGGCATGCCACAGATCATGCTCGCCAGCTCAGGGGTGTAGCGGCTGTAATGCTGCTTCATCAGCTGGAACACGCAACGTGGGTGCTGCAGGGTCGGGTCGACCTTGGCAAAACCGTCCTCACCCAGCTCGTAACCCCAACCGGATTTGTCGGCATACACGCGCTTGGCCTCGTCGTAGCCGCTGAACAGCCCGTCCTCGAAGCCATAGCTCTCTTTGACGATGAACGACACGTCGGTGTAGTTGCGCACGTATTCGTGCTGGATCTTGTCGGTGCTCAGCAGGTAATTGATCAGCCCGCCCATGAAGGCGATGTCGGTACCGGTGCGGATCGGCGCGTAGTAGTCCGCCACCGAAGCGGTACGGGTAAACCGTGGGTCGACCACAATCAGCCGCGCGTTGTTGTGCGCCTTGGCCTCGGTCACCCATTTGAAGCCGCACGGATGCGCTTCTGCTGCGTTGCCACCCATCACCAGGACCAGATTCGCGTTGGCGATATCGGACCAGTGATTGGTCATGGCGCCACGGCCGTACGTCGGGGCAAGACTTGCCACCGTCGGGCCATGTCAGACACGTGCCTGGTTATCGAACCCCAGCATGCCTGTTGCGCGGACGACCTTGTGGGTCAGGTAGCCAGCCTCGCTGGAGGCGGCGGAGGCAGCAAGAAAACCGGTGGTAAGCCAGCGGTTGACGGTTTGCCCCTGGGCGTTCTTCTCGATGAAGTTGGCGTCGCGGTCCTGCTTCATCAGGTCGGCGACGCGGTCGAGCGCCTCGTCCCAGCTCACCCGCACCCACTCCTTGCTACCCGGCTTGCGTACCTCGGGGTACTGCAGGCGGCTTGGGCTGTGGATAAAGTCCAGCAGGCCGGCGCCTTTCGGGCAAAGAGTGCCGCGGTTGACCGGGTGGTCGGCGTCACCTTCGATATGGATGATGCTCTGTTTGACGTTCTTGCCCGCATCACCCTGGCTGTACATGATCAGGCCACAGCCGACCGAGCAGTAGGGGCAGGTGTTACGGGCTTCTTTCGTATGCGCCAGCTTGAAGTGACGCACCTGCTCGGCGAAGGCCGGCGTCGGGGCCATGCCCAACGCCGCCAGGCTCGAGCCTCCAAGGCCGACGGCGGCGACCTTGAAGAATTGCCGACGGTTGAGGTCCATCGTGCACTCCTGATCAGGTGGTGGACGCGCGGAACATGGCCGGCGCCTCTTGGTAGTCACGGTGGCGGTTTTGACGGCCGCCAACAGGTAAGACTAGTCAAGAATCCGAAACGTGCGATGACCTGGGTCAGGGGCGATGCAGTTGGTGCATGGCTTGTGGTTGCCTGAGTACCTAGAGGCGCACTTCATTACCTGACATGTAACCAAAAGCAAAAAAGCCATCTGCCAGGCAGTAGCCCCACGTCAACTTCAGAAACGGACTACATCCAAGGGTGACTGTTGCTTGCTAGCTTCGCGAAAAATCCTAGGGATGGTGCTCACATGAACAAGAACTTCAGCCGCGTCACACTCTTGATGGTCTCGCTATTAATGGCAGCACCGTCGCTGGCGGACCCTCCGAAAACCACCCCTACGTCCCCCATCACTTCCGAAGCTGCTCGAACAATGGCCGCCAACGCCGAGCGCGCAGCCCGTGCCCACGGTCATGCCATCGTCATCAGCATCGTCGACAGCCATGGCAACCTGAAGCACTTCCACCGTATGGACGGCACCAGCAGCGGCAGCATCCAGGTCGCGCAACTCAAGGCCTCGACTTCTGCCCGCTTTCCGCTTTCCTCCAGCTCGCTGGCGGACCGCAGCGCGGCACTACCAGCCAATCCCTACGCGTCCTTGCCAGGCTTCACCCTGTTGGGAGGCGGTTTGCCGATCATCGATGGCGACGGCCAGCACATCGGTGGCATCGGCATCAGCGGCGCTACGCCGGAACTGGACGCGCAATTCGCCCAGGCGGCGCTGGATGGCGATGCCTGAATTCACACATAAAAAAACCCAGGGCAACTGCCCTGGGTTTCTGGTTTTGCGTGACGCCTGACCGCTCGAATCAGAACGGAATATCGTCATCGAAGCTGTCGAAGTCGGCGGCCGGCTGCGGCGCAGGCTGCTGGGGCGCTGGGCGCTGAGGGGCCTGTTGCGGACGCTGGGCCTGCTGGCGAGGCGGTGCCTGGTTGTACTGTTGCTGCTGGCCGCCACCCTGGTTGTAGTTGCCGCCACCCTGGTTGTACGGGTCGCCGCCTTGCTGCTGGCCTTGCGGACGGCCGCCAAGCAGCTGCATGGTGCCGTTGATGTCGACGATGATCTCGGTGGTGTAGCGCTTGATACCGTCTTTTTCCCACTCGCGGGTCTGCAGCTTGCCTTCGATGTAGCACTGCGAACCCTTGCGCAGGTACTCGCCGGCAATTTCGGCAACCTTGCCGAACAGCGACACACGGTGCCACTCGGTACGCTCGACCTTCTGGCCCGACTGCTTGTCGGTCCACTGCTCGCTGGTAGCCAGGCTCAGGTTGGTCACGGCGTTACCGTTGGGCAGGTAGCGGACTTCGGGATCCTGGCCACAGGTGCCGACCAGAATGACTTTGTTAACCCCACGGGCCATAACGTTCTCCTAGGCTTCGCACGCCGAAGAGGCCGGGTTAACCAGGCGCTCGAGGGTCGTACGGTCCAAAATTTTCGTATCCAGTTTGATATAGATGGCGGCTTCTTCAGCCACCACAACGGCGTCGGTCACACCCGGCACGGCCATCAGGCGCTCGGTCAGGCCGGCTTCCCGGACTGCCTCTGGCGTCAGCGGCATGCGCAGGCTGGTCACATAGGGCGGCTCGTTCATGCGAAGCGCGACGACCAGCCAGATGGCACACAGTACCGCGCAACCGAGGAACACCATGTTCAGCCCGCCGTGCTGGAACAACCAGCCACCGAGGATTCCTCCCAAGGCAGCGCCAAGGAACTGGCTGGTGGAATAAACCCCCATTGCCGTCCCCTTGCCACCGGCAGGCGACACCTTGCTGACCAGCGAAGGCAGCGAAGCCTCCAGCAGGTTGAATGCGGTAAAGAATACCACGGTGCCAATCACCAGTCCGCGCAAACCGTCAGCCCACTCCCAGAAGTATATCTCTGTCAGCAGCAGGACACTGACCGCACCGGCCAACACACGTTTCATCTTGCGCTTCTTTTCGCCGTAGATGATGAACGGGACCATTGCAAAAAATGAGATGAACAACGCGGTCAGGTACACCCACCAGTGTTGCTCTTTGGGCAGCCCCCCGCGCTCGACGAAGGCCAGTGGCAATGCGACGAAGCTGGCCATGAGAATGGCGTGCAGAACAAAAATGCCCACGTCCAGGCGCAGAAGGTCCGGATGGCGCAGGGTCGGGCCTATGGCCTGGCGCGCTACACCCGACTCGCGGTGCTGTAGGATGCTGTGCGAGCTGGGCACGACAAACGCGACCAACAGGATGCCGACCAGGGCAAGACCCGCCGTGGCGAGGAACAATCCTGACAAACCAAAGGCACTTGTCAGCAATGGGCCGACGACCATGGCGACCGCGAACGACAGGCCGATGCTCATGCCGATCATGGCCATGGCCTTGGTCCGGTGTTGCTCGCGAGTGAGGTCGGACAGCAGCGCCATGACCGCGGCAGAAATCGCCCCCGCGCCCTGCAGGATACGCCCGGCGATCACCCCCCAGATGGAATCGGCCTGGGCCGCCAGCACGCTGCCCAGGGCAAAGATCACCAGCCCCAGGTAAATCACCGGCCGACGGCCGATGCGGTCGGAAATCATGCCGAACGGGATCTGCAATACCGCCTGGGTCAGGCCATAGGCACCGATGGCCAGGCCGATCAGCGCTGGCGTGGCGCCGGCCAGGTCCATGCCGTAGGTGGCCAGCACCGGCAAGACCATGAACATGCCCAGCATACGAAAGGCAAAGACCAGGGCAAGGCCGCCAGCGGCGCGGGTTTCGCCGCCACTCATGCGCTCGTTGTGGGTGTCGTGCATGGATTAACCTCGTGTGAACCGGCGGCGATTCTATCAGTCCGACAGCTTGACGGCATCTACGCGACGCTTTGCCGCGTCATACTGGCGCGCCGTATACTTCCTTGTTTATGCCCGCCAAGCGAGGCCGCAGTGGACAAGATCCTGATTCGTGGGGCACGGACCCACAACCTGAAGAACATCGACCTGACCCTGCCCCGGGACAAGCTGATCGTGATCACCGGCCTGTCCGGTTCCGGCAAGTCGTCCCTGGCGTTCGATACCTTGTACGCCGAAGGCCAGCGCCGCTACGTGGAGTCGCTGTCGGCCTACGCCCGGCAGTTCCTGTCGATGATGGAAAAGCCCGACGTCGACACCATCGAAGGCCTGTCGCCGGCCATTTCCATCGAGCAGAAATCGACTTCGCACAACCCACGCTCCACGGTTGGCACCATCACCGAAATCTACGACTACCTGCGCCTGCTGTATGCCCGCGTCGGCACCCCTCGTTGCCCGGACCACGATATCCCGCTGGAGGCGCAAACGATCAGCCAGATGGTCGACCTGGTGCTGGAGCGCCCGGAAGGCAGCAAGCTTATGCTGCTGGCACCGGTGGTGCGCGAGCGCAAGGGTGAGCACCTGGCGGTGTTCGACGAGCTGCGCGCCCAGGGCTTCGTCCGCGCCCGGGTAAACGGCAAGCTTTACGAGCTTGATGAACTGCCGAAGCTGGACAAGCAGAAGAAGCACAGCATCGATGTGGTAGTGGACCGCTTCAAGGTCCGCGCCGACCTGCAGCAGCGCCTGGCCGAATCGTTCGAGACCGCACTCAAGCTGGCTGACGGCATCGCCTTGGTAGCCCCAATGGACGACGAAGAAGGCGAAGAGATGATTTTCTCCGCCCGCTTCGCCTGCCCGGTCTGCGGCCATGCCATCAGCGAGCTGGAACCGAAGCTGTTCTCCTTCAACAACCCGGCTGGCGCCTGCCCGACCTGTGATGGCCTGGGGGTCAAACAGTTCTTCGACACCAAGCGCCTGGTCAATGCCGAACTTACCTTGGCCGAAGGCGCGATTCGTGGCTGGGACCGGCGCAACGTGTACTACTTCCAGATGCTTGGCTCGCTGGCCGCGCATTACGGCTTCAGCCTGGAAGAACCGTTCGGCGAGCTGTCGGCCGAGCACCAGAAGGTCATCCTGCAAGGCAGTGGCAAGCAGACTGTCGACTTCAAGTACCTCAACGACCGTGGCGACATCGTCAAGCGCTCGCACCCGTTCGAAGGCATCGTGCCAAACCTTGAGCGCCGCTACCGCGAGACCGAATCGGCCACTGTGCGTGAAGAGCTGGCGAAGTTCCTCGGCACACAGCCCTGCCCGGATTGCCGCGGTACCCGCCTGCGCCGCGAGGCGCGGCATGTATGGGTTGGCGAAAAGACCCTGCCGGCGGTGACCAACCTGCCGATCGGTGAAGCCAGCAACTACTTCGGCGAGCTGACCCTAACCGGCCGCCGCGGCGAGATTGCCTCAAAAATTCTCAAGGAAATCTGCGAACGCCTGCAGTTCCTGGTCAACGTCGGCCTCGACTACCTCACCCTCGACCGCAGCGCCGATACCCTGTCCGGTGGCGAAGCGCAGCGTATCCGCCTGGCCAGCCAGATCGGCGCCGGCCTGGTCGGGGTGATGTACATCCTCGATGAACCGTCCATCGGCCTTCATCAACGCGACAACGACCGCCTGCTGGCCACCCTCAACCACCTGCGCGACCTGGGTAACACGGTGATTGTGGTGGAGCATGACGAGGACGCCATTCGCTTGGCCGACTACGTGGTCGACATTGGCCCGGGTGCCGGGGTGCACGGCGGCCAGATCGTCGCCGAGGGCACGCCGCAGGAGGTCATGGACCACCCTGACTCGCTGACCGGCAAGTACCTGTCCGGGCGCAAGAAGATCGTCGTGCCGGCCAAGCGCACACCGCGCAACAAGAAGCTGCAGCTAAAGCTCAAAGGCGCGCGCGGCAACAACCTGCAGAACGTCGACCTGGAAGTCCCGATCGGCCTGCTGACCTGTGTAACCGGGGTATCCGGCTCGGGCAAGTCGACGCTGATCAACAACACCCTGTTCCCGCTGGCAGCCACTGCCCTCAATGGTGCAAGCACCCTGGAAGCAGCCCCGCACAGCAGCATGGACGGCTTGCAGCACCTGGACAAGGTGGTGGATATCGACCAGAGCCCGATCGGCCGCACCCCGCGCTCGAACCCGGCGACCTACACCGGCATCTTCACGCCGATCCGCGAGCTGTTCTCCGGCGTGCCGGAATCGCGCTCACGCGGCTACGGCCCGGGGCGCTTCTCGTTCAACGTCAAGGGCGGACGCTGCGAGGCTTGCCAGGGCGACGGCCTGATCAAGGTGGAGATGCACTTCCTGCCAGACATCTACGTGCCGTGCGACGTGTGCAAGAGCAAGCGCTACAACCGCGAAACCCTGGAGATCAAGTACAAGGGCAAGAACATCCACGAGGTGCTGGAAATGACCATCGAGGATGCCCGCGAGTTCTTCGACGCAGTACCGGCGCTGGCGCGCAAGCTGCAAACCCTGATGGATGTGGGGCTTTCGTACATCAAGCTGGGGCAGTCGGCGACCACACTGTCTGGCGGTGAAGCGCAGCGGGTAAAGCTGTCACGCGAGCTATCCAAGCGCGATACCGGCAAGACCCTGTACATCCTCGATGAACCGACCACAGGCCTGCACTTTGCTGATATCCAGCAGCTGCTGGACGTACTGCATCGCCTGCGCGACCACGGCAACACCGTGGTGGTGATCGAGCACAACCTGGATGTGATCAAGACCGCCGACTGGTTGGTGGACCTGGGGCCGGAGGGTGGCTCCAAAGGTGGCCAGATCATTGCCTGCGGTACACCTGAAGAACTGAGCGAGATGAAACAGTCGTATACCGGGCATTACCTGAAACCACTGCTGGAGCGGGATCGGGCCTGAGTGTTGCGCCTGCAATGAAAAAGCCCCTGGTACCGTTGGTGCCAGGGGCTTTTTTTGAGTCTGTGGATAACTTACATCTGCGACTGCAGGTAGTTTTCCAGGCCAATGGCCTTGATCAACCCTTGCTGCTTCTCCAGCCAGTAGGTGTGATCTTCTTCGGTATCCGCCAATTGCGCACGGAGGATGTCACGGCTCACGTAGTCCTTGTGCAGCTCACACAGCTCGATGCCTTTGCACAGGGCGCCACGCACTTTGTACTCGAGCTTGAGGTCAGCCTCGATCATTTCTGGCACGGTGCTGCCGACCTCGAGGTCGTCCGCACGCATGTCGGGGGTGCCTTCGAGCATGAGGATGCGACGCATCAGGGCATCGGCGTGCTGCGTCTCTTCTTCCATCTCGTGGTTGATGCGCTCGTAGAGCTTGGACAGGCCCCAGTCTTCGTACATGCGCGAATGAATGAAGTACTGGTCGCGTGCCGCCAGTTCGCCCTTCAGCAGCGTGACGAGGTAGTTGATTACATCTGGGTGGCCTTGCATCGCCCTGGTTCTCCATGTGAAAACGTCTATGCCACATAGTGTGAACCAGCTTTTGCCTGCGGTCACTGAAAAACCCGCAATCAGAAGCAAAAAATCGGTTAAACAGTAGTGATATTCATTGAAAAACCGCCCAAATGAGGGCGGTTCTGCTTATCACTTAGAGTCAGGCCAGGTTGATGCCCAACGCTTTGGCAATCCCTTCGCCATAGGCCGGGTCAGCCTTGAAGAAGTACTGCAACTGGCGCTGGATCACGTCTTCGCTGACACCTGCCATGGTGCCGGCGATGTTGCTGATCAGCAGTGCCTTCTGCTCATCGCTCATCAGGCGGAATAACGCGCCGGCGTGGCTGAAGTAGTCGGTGTCCTCACGGTGATCGTAACGGTCTGCCGAACCGTTCAGGGCCAGCGCGGGTTCAGCATGGCGTGGCGACTGCTTCGGTGCCTCAGCGTAGCTGTTGGGCTCGTAGTTCGGTGCACTGCCGTAACTGCCAGTGGCCATGGAGCCGTCGCGCTGGTAGCTGTTGACTGCGCAGCGTGGCGCATTCACCGGCAAATGCTGGTGGTTGGTGCCCACACGGTAGCGGTGTGCGTCTGCGTAAGCGAATACACGGCCCTGCAGCATGCGGTCCGGCGACAGGCCAACCCCTGGCACCATGTTGCTCGGCCCGAACGCAGCCTGCTCGACTTCGGCGAAGTAGTTGAGCGGGTTACGGTTGAGCTCCAGCACGCCCACCTCTATCAACGGATAATCCTTCTGCGACCAGGTCTTGGTGACGTCGAAGGGGTTCTCGTCGCGACTGGCTGCCTCGGCTTCGCTCATCACCTGAATGCATACGGTCCAACGCGGGTAGTCGCCACGTTCAATGGCTTCGAACAGGTCGCGCTGGGCGTAGTCCGGGTCAGTACCCGCCAGGCGTGCAGCATCTGCCGGCGCGAGGTTCTTGATACCTTGCTGGGTCTTGAAATGCCATTTGACCCAGGTACGCTCGCCCTTGGCGTTGATCAAGCTGTACGTGTGGCTGCCGAAGCCGTGCATATGGCGATAGCCGTCCGGAATACCACGGTCCGAGAACAGGATGGTGACCTGGTGCAGCGCCTCGGGCGAGTGCGACCAGAAGTCCCACATCATCTGGGCGTTCTTCAGGTTGGATTGCGGATGGCGCTTCTGGGTGTGGATAAAGTCCGGAAACTTCAGCGGGTCGCGAATGAAGAACACTGGCGTGTTGTTACCCACGATGTCCCAGTTGCCTTCCTCGGTGTAGAACTTGACGGCAAAGCCACGAGGATCTCGCTCGGTGTCTGCAGAGCCACGTTCGCCGCCGACAGTGGAGAACCGCAGGAAGGTTTCTGTTTGCTTGCCGATCTGCTCGAACAGCTTGGCGCTGGTGTAATGGGTGATATCGCGGTTGACGGTAAAGGTGCCGTAGGCGCCCGAGCCTTTGGCGTGCACGCGGCGCTCAGGAATGTTCTCGCGGTTGAAATGGGCGAGCTTCTCGATCAGGTGGAAGTCGTCGAGCAACAGCGGGCCACGCGGGCCGGCGGAACGGGAGTTCTGGTTGTCGGCTACTGGTGCACCGCTGGCGGTGGTAAGAATCTTGCTCATGGGCTCTCCTTATCGGTCTTCAAGCGCCGGCTAATCGGCTTGGAGAGAGTATTGACGAGCAAGGCTACAGGGACAAATTCATTACATGACTTGTATCAATAGAAATTAACAATAAAGGCAGACACAAAAAACCGGGCACTAGGCCCGGTTCTTTGTAGCAGACAGAACGTCTTACTCAGCAGCTTCTACAGCACCGCCGACCGGACGATCAACCAGCTCGACGTACGCCATAGGCGCGTTGTCGCCAGCGCGGAAACCGCACTTCAGGATGCGCAGGTAGCCGCCCTGACGGGTGGCGTAACGCTTGCCCAGGTCGTTGAACAGTTTGCCAACAGCGGACTTCGAACGGGTACGGTCGAAGGCCAGACGACGGTTAGCAACGCTGTCTTCCTTGGCCAGGGTGATCAGCGGCTCGGCAACGCGGCGCAGTTCCTTGGCTTTCGGCAGGGTGGTTTTGATCAGCTCGTGCTCGATCAGCGACACTGCCATGTTCTGGAACATAGCCTTGCGGTGAGAGCTGGTACGGCTCAGGTGACGTCCACTTTTACGATGACGCATGATTCATTCCTTACCAAACACTACGTTCGGTGATTACGACGATCAGGCGGTCGCCTTGTCGTCTTTCTTAAGACTTGCAGGCGGCCAGTTGTCGAGGCGCATGCCGAGAGACAGACCACGAGAGGCCAGGACGTCCTTGATTTCAGTCAGGGACTTCTTGCCCAGGTTAGGAGTCTTCAACAGCTCTACTTCGGTACGCTGAATCAGGTCGCCGATGTAGTAGATGTTCTCCGCCTTGAGGCAGTTGGCCGAACGTACAGTCAGTTCCAGGTCGTCAACCGGACGCAGCAGGATCGGATCGATCTCGTCTTCCTGCTCGACTACGACGGGCTCACTGTCACCTTTGAGGTCGACGAACGCGGCCAACTGCTGTTGCAGGATGGTCGCAGCGCGGCGGATAGCCTCTTCAGGATCCAGGGTACCGTTGGTTTCCAGATCAATGACCAGCTTGTCCAAGTTGGTACGCTGTTCAACACGGGCGTTTTCGACCACATAGGCGATACGACGCACCGGGCTGAACGAAGCGTCCAACTGCAGACGGCCAATGCTACGGCTTTCGTCTTCGTCGGTTTGACGGGAGTCAGCCGGCTCGTAACCGCGACCACGAGCTACAGTGAGCTTCATGTTCAGGGCGCCGTTCGACGCCAGGTTCGCGATTACGTGATCGGGGTTGACGATCTCGACATCGTGATCCAGCTGAATATCGGCAGCGGTAACCACCCCCGAACCCTTTTTCGACAAGGTCAGCGTAACTTCGTCACGACCGTGCAGTTTGATAGCCAGGCCTTTCAGGTTCAACAGGATTTCAATTACGTCTTCCTGTACACCTTCGATCGCGGAGTACTCGTGGAGTACGCCATCGATCTCGGCCTCGACTACTGCACAGCCAGGCATGGAGGACAACAGGATGCGGCGCAGCGCGTTGCCCAGGGTATGGCCGAAACCACGCTCGAGAGGCTCGAGCGTAATCTTGGCGCGGGTCGGACTGACTACCTGCACATCAATGTGGCGGGGAGTCAGGAACTCATTTACCGAAATCTGCATGGATGCACCTATTTTCTAGCCCTTACTTGGAGTAGAGCTCGACAATCAGGTTTTCGTTGATGTCGGCGGACAGGTCGCTGCGAGCAGGAACGTTCTTGAAAACGCCCGACTTTTTAGCAGCATCCACGTCAACCCACTCAACGCGGCCACGCTGGGCGCACAGTTCAAGGGCTTGAACAATGCGCAGCTGGGCCAGCGACTTCTCGCGGACCGCGACCACGTCACCCGGACGAACTTGGTAGGATGGAATGTTTACAGTCTTACCGTTGACGCTGATCGCTTTGTGCGAAACCAGCTGGCGGGATTCGGAACGAGTCGAACCGAAGCCCATACGGTAGACGACGTTATCCAGACGGCACTCGAGCAGTTGCAGCAGGTTCTCACCGGTTGCGCCTTTTTTCGAGGCTGCAGCTTGGTAGTAACCGCGGAACTGACGCTCCAGAACACCGTAGATACGACGGACTTTTTGTTTCTCGCGCAGCTGGGTACCGTAGTCGGACTGACGGCCACGGCGCTGGCCGTGGATACCTGGGGCTGCTTCGATGTTGCACTTCGATTCCAGAGCGCGAACGCCGCTCTTCAGGAACAGATCGGTGCCTTCACGACGAGACAGTTTGCATTTTGGACCAATGTAACGTGCCATTCTTCTGTCTCCTGATTACACGCGACGCTTCTTCGGCGGACGGCACCCGTTATGCGGGATTGGCGTCACGTCGGTGATGCTGGCGATCTTGTAGCCGCAGCTGTTCAGTGCACGAACGGCGGATTCACGACCCGGACCTGGACCCTTGACGTTGACGTCGAGGTTCTTCAGGCCGTATTCCAGCGCAGCTTGACCAGCACGTTCAGCAGCAATCTGGGCTGCGAACGGAGTGGATTTGCGCGAACCACGGAAACCCGAACCACCGGAGGTCGCCCAGGACAAAGCATTGCCCTGACGGTCGGTGATGGTCACGATGGTGTTGTTGAAAGAAGCGTGGATGTGGGCGATGCCATCAACCACTGTCTTTTTGACTTTCTTACGAGGACGAGCAGCAGGTTTTGCCATGTCTATATTCCTGGGCGGTTACTTGCGGATCGGCTTACGCGGGCCCTTACGGGTGCGTGCGTTGGTCTTGGTGCGCTGACCGCGAACCGGCAGACCTTTACGATGACGCAGGCCGCGGTAGCAACCCAGGTCCATCAAGCGCTTGATCTTCATGTTGATGTCACGACGCAGGTCACCTTCGGTGGTGAACTTCGCAACTTCGCCACGCAGGGTTTCGATTTGCTCGTCGCTCAGATCCTTGATCTTAGCGGCTGGGTTTACACCAGCGTCTGCACAAATCTTCTGTGCAGTTGTGCGACCGACACCATAGATGTAGGTCAGCGAGATAACAGTATGCTTGTTATCTGGAATGTTGACGCCTGCAATACGGGCCATTCAGTGGGACTCCAATTGACAGCTACCTACGCCCCGGAAGCCAAGAAATAGGGCGCGAGATAATATCGCTGTAGAAACGAATAATCAACCCAGCAGCACACTAGCTGCTGGGTTTGAAGCGCAGATCACACTCAGCCTTGGCGCTGTTTGTGACGCGGTTCCGCGCTGCAGATCACTCGAACGACGCCTTCGCGACGGATGATCTTGCAGTTACGGCACAGCTTTTTCACCGATGCACGAACTTTCATTACCGACTCCTCGAACCTTAGGGGCGTATCAGCGCAGCAAACCGCTGCCGCCGTAGCCTTTCAGGTTGGCTTTCTTCATCAGGGATTCGTACTGGTGCGAAACGAGGTGCGATTGTACTTGGGACATGAAGTCCATCACAACCACTACCACAATCAGCAACGAGGTCCCGCCAAGGTAGAACGGCACATTTGCTGCCACCACCAGGAACTGGGGCAGAAGGCAGACGGCCATCATGTAAAGAGCACCGAACATGGTCAAACGAGTCAGAACGCCATCAATGTAGCGCGCAGACTGCTCACCAGGACGGATACCCGGAATAAAGGCACCGGACTTCTTCAGGTTTTCCGCTACGTCTTTCGGATTGAACATCAACGCTGTGTAGAAGAAGCAGAAGAAAATGATCCCTGCACTAAACAGCAAGATGTTCAACGGCTGACCAGGAGCGATCGACTGCGAGATGTCCTGCAGCCAGCCCATACCTTCGGACTGACCGAACCAGGCACCCAGCGAAGCCGGGAACAGCAAAATGCTGCTCGCGAAAATGGCCGGGATAACCCCCGCCATGTTCACTTTCAGCGGCAAGTGGCTGGTCTGCGCAGCAAAGACCTTACGGCCCTGCTGACGCTTGGCGTAGTGAACGGCGATACGACGCTGACCACGCTCAATGAACACCACAAAACCGATAATCGCTACTGCCAGCAAACCGATTGCGACCAGGGCGAAAATGTTGATATCGCCTGTGCGTGCAGACTCGAAAGACTGCCCGATTGCTCTCGGAAGACCGGCAACGATACCTGCGAAGATCAACATCGAGATACCGTTGCCCACACCGCGCTCGGTGATCTGCTCGCCCAGCCACATCATGAACATCGCGCCTGCCACGAAAGTGGAGACGGCAACGACATGGAAGCCCAGGCCCGCAGAAAACGCCACGCCCTGGTTGGCCAGGCCAATGGACATGCCAATGGCTTGAACCAGTGCCAGGATAACGGTGCCGTAGCGGGTGTACTGGCTGATCTTGCGACGGCCAGCTTCACCTTCCTTCTTCAACTGCTCCAGTTGCGGGCTGACCGCCGTCATCAGCTGCATGATGATCGATGCCGAAATGTACGGCATGATCCCCAGTGCAAAGATGCTCATGCGCTCAAGCGCGCCACCGGAAAACATGTTGAACAAGCTAAGAATGGTCCCCTCATTCTGCCGAAACAGATCCGCCAGACGGTCCGGATTGATGCCAGGAACCGGGATATGCGCACCTATCCGATAGACGATGATCGCCATGAACAGAAAGCGCAGACGAGCCCAGAGTTCCGACATCCCGCCCTTACCGAGCGAAGAGAGAGCACCTTGCTTAGCCATTTATTCCTCGAATTTGCCGCCAGCTGCTTCGATAGCCGCACGCGCACCCTTGGTGGCTGCGATGCCCTTGATGGTGACTGCGCGAGTAACTTCGCCAGACAGCATGATTTTCACACGCTGAATATGCTGGTTGATCACGTTGGCATCCTTCAAGGATTGCACGGAGATCACGTCGCCTTCCACTTTGGCCAGCTCGGACAGACGCACTTCGGCGCGGTCCATGGCTTTCAGGGAAACGAAGCCGAATTTCGGCAGACGACGGTGCAGCGGCTGTTGACCGCCTTCGAAGCCCGGAGCGATCGAACCACCCGAACGGGAGGTCTGACCTTTGTGGCCACGGCCGCCGGTCTTACCCAGACCGCTACCGATACCACGACCCGGACGATGCTTTTCGCGACGGGAACCCGGCGCTGGACTCAGATCATTGAGTTTCATCGATTAACCCTCGACGCGCAGCATGTAGTAAGCCTTGTTGATCATCCCGCGATTCTCGGGAGTATCCAGGACTTCTACAGTGTGACCGATGCGACGCAGACCCAGGCCCTTAACACACAGTTTGTGGTTAGGCAGACGACCCGAGACGCTCTTGATCAGCGTTACTTTTACGGTTGCCATGATCAGAAGATCTCCTCGACGCTCTTGCCGCGCTTGGCAGCAATGGATTCAGGAGATTGCATGGCTTTCAGACCCTTGAAAGTGGCGTAAACCACGTTCACTGGGTTGGTCGAACCGTAGCACTTGGCCAGAACGTTCTGAACACCAGCAACTTCCAGGACAGCACGCATTGCGCCACCAGCGATGATACCGGTACCTTCCGAAGCAGGCTGCATGTAAACCTTCGAGGCGCCGTGGGCAGCCTTGGTGGCGTACTGCAGGGTGGTGCCCTTCAGGTCTACCTGGATCATGTTGCGGCGAGCAGCTTCCATGGCTTTCTGAATCGCAGCAGGTACTTCGCGCGATTTGCCACGGCCGAAGCCCACACGACCTTTACCATCACCAACCACGGTCAACGCGGTGAAGGTGAAGATACGGCCGCCTTTTACGGTCTTGGCAACGCGGTTAACCTGAACCAGCTTCTCGATGTAGCCTTCGTCGCGCTTTTGATCGTTATTTGCCATAACTTAGAACTCCAGCCCGCCTTCACGAGCAGCATCAGCCAGCGCTTTGACGCGGCCATGGTACTTGAAGCCGGAACGGTCAAAGGCAACTTGAGATACACCGGCGGCTTTCGCACGCTCAGCTACCAGCTTGCCAACCTTAGTGGCCGCGTCGATGTTGCCAGTGGCGCCATCACGCAGGTCTTTGTCCAAGGTCGAGGCGCTTGCCAGAACCTTGCTGCCGTCGGCCGAAATGACCTGGGCATAGATGTGCTGCGAGGAGCGGAACACGCACAGGCGCACGACTTCGAGTTCGTGCATCTTGAGACGTGCTTTGCGAGCGCGACGCAGTCGAATAACTTTTTTGTCGGTCATTTACTAGGCCCTACTTCTTCTTGGCTTCTTTACGACGGACTACTTCGTCCGCGTAACGCACACCTTTGCCTTTGTAAGGCTCTGGCGGACGGAAGTCGCGGATTTCAGCGGCCACCTGACCTACCAGCTGCTTGTCGATACCCTTGATCAGGATGTCGGTCTGGCTAGGCGTTTCAGCGGTGATACCGGCTGGCAGTTCGTAGTCCACTGGGTGAGAGAAGCCCAGGGCCAGGTTCAGGACGGTGCCTTTAGCCTGTGCCTTGTAACCAACACCGACCAGCTGGAGCTTACGCTCGAAGCCTTGGCTTACGCCTTGGACCATGTTGTTAACCAGAGCGCGGGTGGTACCGGCCATGGCACGAGCTTGCTGGTCACCATTGCGAGCGACGAAACGCAGCTCACCAGACTCTTCGGTAACTTCAACAGACGAGTGAACGTTCAGTTCGAGAGTGCCCTTGGCACCCTTCACCGAAAGCTGCTGGCCTGCGAATTTGACTTCGACACCGGACGGCAGCTTAACGGGGTTCTTAGCGACGCGAGACATGTCTATCCCCCCTTAGAACACTGTGCACAGAACTTCGCCGCCGACACCGGCAGCGCGCGCAGCGCGATCAGTCATCACACCTTTGTTGGTGGAGACAATAGACACGCCCAGACCGCCACGTACTTTCGGCAGATCGGTGACGGCCTTGTACTGGCGCAGGCCTGGACGGCTGGAGCGCTTCAGTTCCTCGATGACCGGACGGCCTTCGAAGTACTTCAGTTCGATCGACAGGGAAGGCTTGGCTTCACCAGTTACCTGGTAGCCAGCGATGTAACCTTCGTCCTTCAGAACTTTGGCAACCGCGACCTTCAGGGTAGAAGAAGGCATGCTTACGACGGACTTTTCAGCCATCTGGGCATTACGGATGCGAGTTAGCATGTCCGCTAACGGGTCCTGCATACTCATGGGCTAGATGCTCCTGATACAAGAATTATTAGCCTTGCGGCTATGACAACCACCTGAGCGGATTGGGTAAAAAACCCAGGCTCGGGTGAGCCGGTCATTCTAGACACAAGGCAGAAACGAAACAAGCCCCATATAGGGGCTTGTTTCTTGGCGAGGTCACCGGCGGTCGGAAGATTGCTCCCCTTCCGCCGGGATCACACCGACAGCGATTACCAGGAGGCCTTGACCAGACCTGGTACGTCGCCGCGCATTGCAGCTTGACGCAGCATGTTACGGCCCAGGCCGAACTTACGGTATACACCGTGAGGACGACCGGTCAGGCGGCAACGGTTGCGCAGGCGCGAGGCGCTAGCGTCACGTGGCTGCTTCTGCAGAGCGACAACGGCAGCGAAACGCTCTTCTGGAGAGGCATTAACGTTGACGATGGTCGCTTTCAGCTCAGCACGCTTCTTAGCGAACTTGGCTACCGTCAGCTGACGCTTCAGCTCACGGTTTTTCATGCTCTTCTTGGCCATTTTCCTACTCCAATCAGTTGCGGAACGGGAACTTGAAAGCACGCAGCAGAGCGCGGCCTTCGTCGTCCGAACGAGCAGTGGTGGTCAGGGTGATGTCCAAACCGCGCAGAGCATCGATCTTGTCGTAATCGATTTCCGGGAAGATGATCTGCTCTTTCACGCCCATGCTGTAGTTGCCACGACCATCGAAGGACTTGGCATTCAGGCCGCGGAAGTCGCGAACCCGAGGCAGGGAGATCGCCAGCAGGCGGTCCAGGAATTCGTACATCTTGTCGCTACGCAGGGTCACCTTGACACCGATCGGCCATCCTTCGCGGACTTTGAAGCCAGCGATGGATTTGCGAGCGAAAGTCACGACCGGCTTTTGACCGGTGATCTTTTCCAGGTCAGCTACTGCGTGCTCGATGACTTTCTTGTCGCCGATCGCTTCGCCCAGACCCATGTTCAGGGTGATCTTGGTAACGCGCGGAACTTCCATCACGTTCGACAGCTTAAGTTCTTCCTTAAGCTTAGGAGCGATTTCGTTCCGGTAAATCTCTTTCAGTCGTGCCATGGTCTTCTACCTAGCAGTGTTCAAGCATCAACCGCTTTTTGGGTCGACTTGAAGACACGAATTTTCTTACCGTCTTCTACTTTGAAACCAACGCGGTCAGCCTTGTTGGTTTCGCCGTTGAAGATGGCAACGTTGGAAGCGTGCAGAGGCGCTTCTTTCTCGACGATACCGCCCTGAACGCCCGCCATCGGGTTAGGCTTGGTATGACGCTTGACCAGGTTCACACCACCGATGACCAGACGGTCATCAGCGAGAACCTTCAGCACCTTACCGCGCTTACCTTTGTCTTTGCCGGCGATCACGATGATCTCGTCGTCACGACGAATCTTTTGCATGTCGGATCTCCTTACAGCACTTCAGGGGCGAGCGAGACGATCTTCATGAACTTCTCAGTACGAAGTTCACGGGTCACTGGCCCGAAGATGCGAGTGCCGATCGGCTCTTGCTTGTTGTTCAGCAGAACAGCAGCGTTGCCGTCGAAACGAATGATGGAACCGTCAGCGCGACGAACACCGTGACGGGTGCGCACGACAACAGCAGTCATCACTTGGCCTTTTTTGACCTTACCGCGCGGAATTGCTTCCTTGACAGTAACCTTGATGATGTCACCGATGCCGGCGTAACGACGGTGCGAGCCGCCGAGCACCTTGATGCACATGACGCGACGAGCGCCGCTGTTATCGGCCACATCGAGCATGGATTGAGTCTGAATCATAAAATTTCTCCGACCCCTAGCCCTTAGACTTCAACAGCGCGTTCGAGGACTTCAACCAGTGCCCAGGACTTGGTCTTGGCCAGCGGACGGGTTTCGGTAATCGAAACCTTGTCGCCGATCTTGCACTGGTTGGTTTCGTCGTGCGCGTGCAGCTTAGTCGAACGCTTAACGTATTTACCGTAGATCGGGTGCTTAACGCGACGCTCGATCAGAACGGTGATGGTCTTGTCCATTTTGTCGCTGACGACACGGCCAGTCAGCGTACGGACGGTTTTTTCAGCTTCAGCCATGATCACTTACCTGCCTGCTGGTTGAGCACAGTTTTCACGCGAGCGATGTCACGCTTAACTTGCGAGAGCAGGTGCGACTGCCCCAACTGGCCAGTTGCTTTCTGCATACGCAGATTGAACTGGTCACGCAGCAAGCCGAGCAGTTGCTCGTTCAGCTGCTGTGCCGATTTTTCACGAAGTTCATTCGCTTTCATCACATCACCGTCCGCTTAACAAAGGAGGTGGCGAGAGGCAGCTTTGCAGCAGCCAGGGCGAAAGCTTCGCGCGCCAGCTCTTCAGAAACACCCTCGATCTCGTACAGGACTTTGCCTGGCTGGATCTGGGCAACCCAGTATTCCACGGAGCCCTTACCTTTACCCATACGAACCTCGAGAGGCTTCTTGGAGATCGGCTTGTCCGGGAACACACGGATCCAGATCTTGCCGCCACGTTTAACGTGACGGGTCAGCGCACGACGTGCGGACTCGATCTGGCGAGCGGTGAGGCGACCGCGAGCAACAGCTTTCAGGGCGAATTCGCCGAAGCTGACTTTGCTACCGCGCAGTGCCAGACCACGGTTGTGGCCGGTCATCTGCTTGCGGAATTTTGTACGCTTTGGTTGCAACATTTGGCGTACCCCTTACTTAGCAGCTTTTTTACGAGGCGCTGGTGCTTGTGGTTTCAGTTCTTCTTGGCGACCACCAATAACTTCGCCTTTGAAGATCCAAACCTTCACACCGATCACACCGTAAGTGGTGTGAGCTTCGTAGGTGTTGTAGTCGATATCGGCACGCAGGGTGTGCAGAGGCACACGACCTTCGCGATACCACTCGGTACGAGCAATCTCGGCACCGCCGAGACGACCGCTCACCTGGATCTTGATGCCCTTGGCACCAATACGCATGGCGTTCTGTACGGCGCGCTTCATGGCGCGACGGAACATTACGCGGCGTTCCAGCTGCTGAGCTACGCTCTGCGCAACCAGCATAGCGTCGAGTTCCGGCTTGCGGATCTCTTCGATGTTGATGTGCACAGGCACACCCATCTGCTTGGTCAGGTCCTGACGCAGCTTCTCAACATCTTCACCTTTCTTGCCGATAACGATACCGGGACGAGCAGTGTGGATGGTGATGCGTGCAGTTTGAGCCGGACGATGAATATCGATACGGCTTACGGACGCGCTTTTTAGTTTGTCTTGGAGGTACTCACGCGTTTTCAGATCCTTCAAGAGGTAATCTGCGTAAGTAGCACCGTCTGCGTACCAGACGGAGGTGTGCTCCTTGACGATTCCCAGGCGAATGCCAGTGGGATGTACTTTCTGACCCATCTGATCGACTCCGTTACTTGTCCGCAACCTTGACAGTGATATGGCAAGACCGCTTGACGATGCGATCAGCACGGCCTTTGGCACGTGGCATGATGCGCTTCAGCGAACGCCCTTCGTTGACGAAGACGGTGGAGACCTTCAGGTCATCAACGTCTGCGCCTTCGTTGTGTTCGGCGTTGGCTACGGCCGACTCGAGGACTTTCTTCATGATTTCAGCGGCTTTTTTGCTGCTGAAGGCCAACAGGTTGAGCGCTTCGCCCACCTTCTTCCCGCGGATCTGGTCGGCGACCAAGCGGGCTTTCTGGGCGGAGATGCGAGCGCCCGACAACTTAGCGGCTACTTCCATTTCCTTACCCCTTAACGCTTGGCTTTCTTGTCAGCCACGTGCCCGCGATAGGTGCGGGTACCGGCGAACTCGCCCAGTTTGTGGCCGACCATGTCTTCGTTCACGAGAACTGGAACATGCTGGCGACCGTTGTGAACCGCGATGGTCAGACCGACCATTTGTGGCAGGATCATCGAGCGACGCGACCAGGTTTTAACTGGCTTGCGATCGTTCTTCTCCACCGCCACTTCGACCTTCTTCAACAGGTGAAGATCGATAAAAGGACCTTTTTTCAGAGAACGTGGCACTGTCGTATCCCTCTAGTTACTTGCGACGACGGACGATCATGTTGTCGGTACGCTTATTACCACGGGTTTTAGCACCCTTGGTTGGGAAGCCCCATGGCGATACCGGATGACGACCACCGGAGGTACGACCTTCACCACCACCATGTGGGTGGTCAACCGGGTTCATGGCAACGCCACGAACGGTTGGGCGAACGCCGCGCCAGCGTTTGGCACCTGCTTTACCCAGCGAACGCAGGCTGTGCTCGGAGTTCGAGACTTCGCCCAGGGTCGCACGGCACTCAGCCAGTACTTTACGCATTTCACCGGAACGCAGACGCAGAGTCACGTATACGCCGTCACGAGCGATCAGCTGAGCCGAAGCACCAGCGGAACGAGCGATCTGAGCACCTTTACCCGGCTTCAGTTCGACGCCGTGAATGGTGCTACCTACTGGGATGTTGCGCAGCTGCAGGGAGTTACCGGCCTTGATTGGGGCCAGGGCACCTGCGATCAGCTGGTCGCCAGCGCTCACGCCTTTAGGGGCGATGATGTAGCGACGCTCACCGTCTGCGTAGCACAGCAGGGCGATGTGAGCAGTACGGTTTGGATCGTATTCGATACGCTCGACAGTGGCTGGGATGCCATCTTTGTCGTTGCGACGGAAGTCGACCAGACGGTAATGCTGCTTATGACCACCACCAACGTGACGAGTGGTAATACGGCCATTGTTGTTACGACCACCAGACTTCGATTTCTTCTCGAGCAGCGGTGCGTGAGGAGCGCCTTTGTGCAGCTCCTTGTTGACCACCTTGACCACGAAACGGCGGCCAGGGGAAGTCGGTTTGCATTTAACGATTGCCATGATGCACCCCTTCCTTACTCAGCACTGCTGCTGAAATCGAGATCTTGGCCTGGCTGAAGGGAGACGATCGCCTTCTTCCAGTCATTGCGCTTGCCCAGACCACGTGCGGTACGCTTGGTTTTACCCAGAACGTTAACAGTCGACACGTTTTCAACTTTTACGTTGAACAGGCCTTCGACAGCTTTCTTGATTTCCAGCTTGGTTGCATCGGTAGCAACCTTGAATACGAACTGGCCTTTTTTCTCAGCCAGAACGGTAGCCTTCTCGGAAACGTGCGGGCCAAGGAGGACTTTAAATACGCGTTCCTGGTTCATCCCAGCAGCTCCTCGAATTTCTTCACGGCCGAGACAGTGATCAACACTTTCTCGTATGCGATCAGACTGACCGGGTCGGAACCCTGTACGTCACGTACATCGACGTGCGGCAGGTTGCGAGCAGCCAGGTACAGGTTCTGATCAACAGCGTCGGAGACGATCAGTACGTCGCTCAGACCCATGCCGTTCAGCTTGTTCAGCAGATCTTTGGTTTTCGGTGCTTCAACAGCGAAGTCCTGAACCACGACCAGACGGTCGCTACGCACCAGCTCAGCGAGGATGGAGCGCAGAGCTGCGCGATACATCTTCTTGTTGAGCTTCTGCGAGTGATCTTGAGGGCGAGCTGCGAAGGTTACACCACCGCCACGCCAGATCGGACCACGAGTGGTACCAGCACGAGCACGGCCAGTACCCTTCTGACGCCATGGGCGCTTACCGCCACCAGCCACGTCGGAACGGGTCTTTTGCTGCTTGGTGCCCTGACGGCCGCCGGCCATGTAGGCCACGACTGCTTGGTGAACCAGCGTCTCGTTGAATTCGCCACCGAAAGTCAGTTCGGAAACTTCGATCGCCTGAGCGTCATTTACATTGAGTTGCATGTCAGTTTCCCCTTAACCGCGAGCCTTGACAGCTGGACGTACAACCACGTCGCCGCCAGTAGCGCCAGGAACGGCACCCTTGACGAGCAGCAGGTTGCGTTCAGCGTCTACGCGAACTACTTCCAGGGACTGAACAGTCACGCGCTCGGCGCCCATGTGACCGGACATTTTCTTGCCCTTGAACACACGACCAGGAGTCTGGCACTGGCCGATGGAACCAGGCACACGGTGCGACACGGAGTTACCGTGGGTGTTGTCCTGACCACGGAAGTTCCAGCGCTTGATGGTACCGGCGAAGCCTTTACCTTTGGACTGACCAGTAACGTCTACCAGCTGGCCTGCAGTGAAGAGTTCAGCTTTGATCAGATCGCCAGCCTGGAAATCGCCTTCTTCAAGACGGAACTCCCAAACACCGCGACCAGCGGCAACGTTAGCCTTGGCGAAATGGCCTGCCTGAGCGGCAGTCACACGCGAAGCACGACGCTCGCCGACAGTGACTTGCACTGCACGGTAGCCATCGGTTTCCTCAGTTTTGAACTGGGTGACGCGATTCGGTTCGATCTCAATGACCGTGACCGGAATGGAGACACCTTCTTCGGTGAAAATGCGGGTCATACCGCATTTGCGACCGATTACACCAATAGTCATGTTGTAAACCTCATGAGTGTACGGGGCTTTCACCCGCTATGGCCGCCCATTTCAGAGCGTTACACGACTAGACCGAAGTCTTAGCCGAGGCTGATCTGAACTTCCACACCTGCCGCCAGATCAAGCTTCATCAGCGCGTCAACGGTTTTATCCGTTGGCTGGACGATGTCCAGAACACGCTTATGAGTGCGAATCTCGTACTGGTCACGCGCGTCTTTGTTGACGTGCGGGGAGACCAGAACGGTGAAACGCTCTTTGCGGGTAGGCAGTGGAATCGGACCACGCACTTGTGCACCAGTACGTTTCGCGGTTTCCACGATTTCCTGGGTGGATTGGTCGATCAGGCGATGGTCGAAAGCCTTCAACCTGATACGGATTTGCTGATTTTGCATTGGATTTCAGACTCCAGGCTGTTCCCAACGGACGCACTACGCCCGCTAAAAGGAGGCGTGATTCTATAGACGCCCCAATTTAGTGTCAACCCAATAAAAAAAGCCCCCGCTGAGCGGAGGCCTTTTTCAATCGGTCGAGTGATTACTCGATGATTTTGGCTACGACGCCGGCGCCGACGGTACGACCGCCTTCACGGATAGCGAAGCGCAGACCGTCTTCCATTGCGATGGTCTTGATCAGGGTAACAGTCATCTGAATGTTGTCACCTGGCATTACCATTTCAACGCCTTCCGGCAGTTCGCAGTTACCGGTCACGTCAGTGGTACGGAAGTAGAACTGAGGACGGTAGCCTTTGAAGAACGGAGTGTGACGGCCGCCTTCTTCCTTCGACAGGACGTAGACTTCTGCGGTGAACTTGGTGTGCGGCTTGACCGAACCTGGCTTGACCAGAACCTGGCCACGCTCAACGTCGTCACGCTTGGTACCACGCAGCAGAACGCCGCAGTTCTCGCCAGCACGACCTTCGTCCAGCAGCTTGCGGAACATCTCAACACCGGTGCAGGTGGTGGTGGTGGTGTCACGCAGACCAACGATTTCCAGCGGATCCTGAACGCGGACGATACCACGCTCGATACGGCCAGTAACAACGGTACCACGACCCGAGATCGAGAATACGTCTTCGATTGGCATCAGGAACGGCTTGTCGATAGCGCGCTCTGGCTCTGGGATGTAGCTGTCCAGAGTTTCAACCAACTTCTTGACGGCAGTGGTGCCCATCTCGTTGTCGTCTTTGCCTTCCAGCGCCATACGAGCCGAACCGATGATGATCGGGGTGTCGTCGCCTGGGAAGTCATAGGTGGACAGCAGGTCGCGAACTTCCATCTCGACCAGTTCCAGCAGCTCAGCGTCGTCTACCAAGTCAGCCTTGTTCAGGAAGACCACGATGTACGGAACGCCAACCTGACGGGACAGCAGGATGTGCTCACGGGTTTGTGGCATCGGACCATCGGCGGCCGAGCAAACCAGGATCGCGCCATCCATCTGGGCAGCACCGGTGATCATGTTCTTCACGTAGTCAGCGTGACCTGGGCAGTCAACGTGAGCGTAGTGACGAATGTTCGAGTTGTACTCGACGTGAGCGGTGTTGATGGTGATACCGCGCGCTTTTTCTTCCGGAGCCGAGTCGATCTTGTCGAACTCAACGACTGCCGAACCGAAAACTTCGGAGCAGACGCGAGTCAGAGCTGCGGTCAGAGTGGTCTTACCGTGGTCAACGTGGCCGATAGTGCCGACGTTAACGTGGGGAAGGGAACGATCAAATTTTTCTTTAGCCACGACAGTGAACCTCTTGCCTAAAGGGGATTAGCCTTGTTTTTTAACGAGTGCTTCGACGATGTTCGACGGAGCTTCGGCGTATTTGGAGAATTCCATGGAGTAGCTTGCGCGACCCTGAGACATGGAACGAACGTCGGTCGCGTAACCGAACATCTCTCCGAGCGGTACCTCAGCAGTGATTACCTTGCCGGACACCGAGTCTTCATTACCCTGGATCATCCCACGACGACGGCTCAGGTCACCCATCACGTCACCCAGGTAATCTTCCGGGGTTACAACTTCGACCTTCATGATCGGCTCAAGAACCACGCCACCACCCTTCTGGGCCAGTTGCTTGGTCGCCATCGAAGCGGCGATTTTGAACGCCATTTCGTTGGAGTCGACGTCGTGGTACGAACCATCGAATACAGTGGCCTTCAGGCCGAGCAGCGGATAACCGGCAACAACGCCGTTTTTCATCTGCTCTTCGATACCCTTCTGGATCGGGGCGATGAATTCCTTAGGAATCACACCACCAACGACTTCGTTGGTGAACACCAGACCTTCGGTGATGTTGCCCTTCTCGTCTACGTCCGGCTCCGAGAAACGGATCCAGCAGTGACCGAACTGACCACGACCGCCCGACTGACGAACGAACTTGCCTTCGATCTCGACGTTGGACTTGGTGATCTTCTCGCGGTACGAAACCTGCGGCTTGCCGATGTTGGCTTCGACGTTGAACTCGCGCTTCATGCGGTCAACGAGGATGTCCAGGTGCAGCTCACCCATGCCCGAGATGATGGTCTGGCCAGTCTCTTCGTCGGTCTTGACGCGGAACGACGGGTCTTCCTGGGCCAGCTTGCCCAGTGCAATACCCATCTTCTCCTGGTCAGCCTTGGTTTTCGGCTCTACGGAGAGCGAAATGACCGGCTCAGGGAAGTCCATACGCTCAAGGATGATTGGCTTGTCGGCGTTGCACAGGGTTTCGCCCGTGGTCACGTCCTTCATGCCGATCAGTGCAGCGATGTCGCCAGCGCGCACTTCCTTGATCTCTTCACGCTGGTTCGCGTGCATCTGCACCATACGACCAACGCGCTCTTTCTTGCCCTTGACCGAGTTGATGACGGAGTCACCGGAGGTCAGAACGCCCGAGTAGACGCGAACGAAGGTCAGAGTACCCACGAACGGGTCAGTCGCGATCTTGAACGCCAGAGCCGAGAACGGCTCGTTGTCGTCGGCGTGACGCACGTCTTTACGAACAGCCGGATCTTCTTTGTCCAGCTCCTTGTCGTCCGGGTTGATACCCTGGATTGCAGGGATCTCGGTCGGAGCAGGCAGGTAGTCGATGACGGCGTCGAGAACCAGGGGAACGCCCTTGTTCTTGAACGACGAACCGCAGACGGCCGGTACGATTTCGCTGGCCAGGGTGCGCGCGCGCAGACCGGCTTTGATCTCTTCGACGGTCAGCTCTTCGCCTTCCAGGTACTTGTTCATCAGCTCTTCGCTGGCCTCGGCAGCCGCTTCAACCATGTTGGAGCGCCACTCTTGAGCCAGCTCCAGCATATCGGCAGGAATTTCTTCCTCGCGATAAGTGGTGCCTTTGTCATCTTCGTTCCAGTAGATAGCCTTCATCTTGATCAGGTCGACCTGACCCTGGAAGTTATCTTCCGAACCGATGGCCAGCTGAACAGGAACCGGGGTGTGACCCAGACGGTTCTTGATCTGACCTACGACGCGCAGGAAGTTAGCACCGGCACGGTCCATCTTGTTCACGTAGACAACACGTGGAACGCCGTACTTGTTGGCCTGACGCCATACGGTTTCGGACTGAGGCTCAACGCCGGAGGTACCGCAGAACACAACGACCGCGCCGTCGAGTACGCGCAGCGAACGCTCTACTTCAATGGTGAAGTCAACGTGGCCGGGGGTATCGATAACGTTTACACGGTAGTTGTCATACTGACCAACAGAACCTTTCCAGAAGGTGGTAACGGCAGCGGAGGTAATGGTGATACCCCGCTCCTGCTCCTGCACCATCCAGTCGGTGGTCGCGGCGCCATCATGCACCTCGCCCATCTTGTGGCTCAGGCCTGTGTAGAACAGGATCCGCTCGGTAGTGGTGGTCTTGCCCGCGTCAACGTGGGCACAGATACCAATGTTACGGTAGCGGTTAATTGCTGTAGTACGAGCCATAAAGCCCTCGCAAAATGATTGATGCCTGAATTAGAAGCGGTAGTGCGAGAACGCTTTGTTGGCTTCAGCCATACGGTGAACGTCTTCACGCTTCTTGACTGCAGCACCTTTGCCTTCAGCGGCATCCAGCAGCTCGCCAGCCAGGCGCAGAGCCATCGACTTCTCGCCACGCTTGCGGGCGTAGTCTACGAGCCAGCGCATTGCCAGAGCATTACGACGGGATGGACGAACTTCAACCGGAACCTGGTAAGTGGCACCGCCGACACGACGGGACTTTACTTCGACCAGCGGAGCGATGGCGTCGAGAGCTTTCTCGAAGATTTCCAGGGGGTCGCTGTTCTTGCGCTCTTTGACCTTGTCCAGTGCACCGTAAACGATGCGCTCGGCCACGGCCTTCTTGCCGCTTTCCATCACGTGGTTCATGAACTTGGCGAGGATTTGGGATCCGTATTTAGGATCGTCCAGAATCTCACGTTTTGCTGCTACACGACGTCTTGGCATGATAAGCCCTCAAACGGTCTTCAGGTTAGCCCGGGACGTGGGTCTACGACCCCTGCCCGACCTTACTCTTATCGACTCAAAAAAATGGATGTGTGCAAACGACCGATTACTTCGGACGCTTGGTACCGTACTTCGAACGACCCTGGTTACGGCCTTTAACGCCCGAAGTATCCAGAGAGCCGCGAACGGTGTGGTAACGAACACCTGGCAAGTCTTTAACACGGCCGCCACGGATCAGGACGACGCTGTGCTCTTGCAGGTTGTGGCCTTCACCGCCGATGTACGAGGAAACCTCGAAACCGTTGGTCAGACGCACACGGCATACTTTACGCAGTGCCGAGTTAGGTTTTTTCGGCGTGGTGGTGTACACACGGGTGCACACGCCACGACGTTGCGGGCAGTTCTGCAGCGCAGGAACGTCGGATTTCTCGACCGAACGCTTACGCGGCTGACGTACCAGCTGGTTGATAGTTGCCATCTACTAGCTCCACTGATTGTCTTGCGACTCTATTGTCTTGCAAGAAAGCCAAAAATTGGCGAGACGGAGCCTCACCAAATTTAAGGGTACAAAAGTCTACGGAGGATCTTGCACCCAGTCAAGACAAGGCCCCGGCCCTCCTCGCCCGATCATCGGCAACAATTCATGTCACCGATGGCCGATCGAGGCTTGCCGGGGCCCTGCCCTGTACTTAGTTACCGCTGGAATTCAGCGCTTCGGTCAGTGCGGCTTCCACCTCACTGGCGCTTACACGCAGCGGTTTGTCGGCTTCACGGCGACGCTTGCGCTCGCTGTGGTAGGCCAGACCAGTACCCGCCGGGATCAGACGACCCACGACGACGTTCTCTTTCAGGCCGCGCAGGTAGTCGCGCTTGCCGGTTACCGCCGCTTCGGTCAGTACGCGGGTAGTTTCCTGGAAGGAAGCCGCGGAAATGAACGATTCGGTCGACAGCGAGGCCTTGGTGATACCCAGCAGCACGCGAGTGAACTTCGAGATGAACTTGTCTTCGCCAGCGAGACGCTCGTTCTCGACCAGTACGTGAGTCAGTTCCATCTGGTCGCCCTTGATGAAGCTGGAATCGCCCGACTCAGAGATCTCGACCTTGCGCAGCATCTGACGCAGGATGGTCTCGATGTGCTTGTCGTTGATCTTAACGCCTTGCAGACGGTAAACGTCCTGGATCTCGTTGACGATGTACTTCGCCAGCGCGCTCACACCCAGCAGACGCAGGATGTCGTGCGGATCGCTCGGGCCGTCGGAGATAACTTCGCCGCGGTTTACCTGTTCGCCTTCGAAGACGTTCAGGTGGCGCCACTTCGGAATCAGCTCTTCGTACGGATCGCTACCGTCGGTCGGAGTGATGACCAGACGACGCTTGCCCTTGGTCTCTTTACCGAACGCGATGGTACCGCTGACTTCAGCCAGAATCGAGGCTTCTTTCGGACGACGCGCTTCGAACAAGTCAGCTACGCGTGGCAGACCACCGGTGATGTCACGGGTCTTCGACGTTTCTTGCGGGATACGCGCGATAACGTCACCAACACCGATCTGCGCACCGTCAGCAACACCCACCAAGGCGTTGGCTGGCAGGAAGTACTGCGCCGGTACGTCGGTACCTGGCAGGTACAGGTCCTTGCCATTGGCGTCGACCATCTTGATTGCCGGACGGATTTCCTTGCCTGCGGCAGGGCGATCCTTGACGTCCAGTACTTCAATGTTGGTCAGGCCGGTCAGTTCGTCGGTCTGACGCTTGATGGTGATGTTTTCTTCCATGCCCACGAAGGTCACGGTACCTTTCAGCTCGGTAACGATCGGGTGGGTGTGCGGGTCCCACTTGGCGACGATGGCGCCAGCTTCGACCTTCTCACCTTCCTTGACCGAAATCACCGCACCGTAAGGCAGCTTGTAACGCTCACGCTCACGACCGAATTCATCGGCAATGGCCAGCTCACCGGAACGCGAAACAGCAACCAGGTTGCCATCGGCGCGCACGACATGCTTCAGGTTGTGCAGACGTACCATACCGCCGTTCTTCACCTGGACGCTGTCGGCAGCCGAAGTACGGCTTGCAGCACCACCGATGTGGAACGTACGCATGGTCAGCTGGGTACCCGGCTCACCGATCGACTGTGCAGCGATAACGCCGACAGCTTCACCGATGTTCACCTGGTGACCACGCGCCAGGTCACGACCGTAGCACTTGGCGCAGATACCGAAGCGGGTTTCGCAGTTGATCGGCGAACGCACGATAACTTCGTCGATGCTGTTCAGCTCGATGAACTCGACCCACTGCTCGTCTACCAGGGTACCGGCCGGAACGATGACGTCCTCGGTGCCTGGCTTGAATACGTCACGGGCGATGACACGGCCCAGTACACGCTCACCCAACGGCTCTACAACGTCACCGCCTTCAATGTGCGGAGTCATCAGCAGGCCTTGGTCGGTACCGCAGTCGATCTCGGTCACAACCAGGTCTTGCGCAACGTCTACCAGACGACGGGTCAGGTAACCGGAGTTCGCAGTCTTCAAGGCGGTATCCGCCAGACCTTTACGAGCACCGTGGGTCGAGATGAAGTACTGAAGTACGCTCAGACCTTCACGGAAGTTCGCGGTGATCGGCGTCTCGATGATCGAGCCGTCCGGCTTGGCCATCAGGCCACGCATACCGGCCAGCTGACGGATCTGGGCAGCGGAACCCCGCGCACCGGAGTCAGCCATCATGTACATCGAGTTGAAGGACTCTTGCTCGACTTCTTTGCCTTCGCGGTCGATGACTTTCTCTTTCGAGAGGTTGGCCATCATCGCCTTGGACACTTCGTCGTTCGCCTTCGACCACAAGTCGATGACCTTGTTGTACTTCTCGCCCTGGGTTACCAGGCCGGAGGCGTACTGGCTCTCGATTTCCTTCACTTCATCGGTAGCGCTGTTGATGATGCGCGCTTTCTCATCCGGGATGACAAAGTCGTTCACACCAATGGACACGCCAGAGATGGTGGAGTAAGCGAAACCGGTGTACATCAGCTGGTCGGCGAAGATAACGGTCTCTTTCAGACCAACCACGCGGTAGCACTGGTTGATCAGCTTGGAGATCGCCTTTTTCTTCATCGGCTGGTTGACGACATCGTACGGCAGGCCTGCTGGCACAACCTGGAACAGCAGCGCACGGCCGACGGTGGTGTCGACGATACGGGTGTTCTTGGTCGAGCTGCCATCACGGTCATTCACGGTCTCGTTGATACGGACCTTGATTTTCGCGTGCAGGGCAGCTTCGCCGGCGCGGAATACGCGGTCGACTTCCTGCAGGTCGGCGAATACGCGACCCTCGCCCTTGGCGTTGATGGCTTCACGGGTCATGTAGTACAGACCCAGTACAACGTCCTGCGACGGAACGATGATTGGCTCACCGTTGGCTGGCGACAGAATGTTGTTGGTCGACATCATCAGCGCGCGCGCTTCGAGCTGAGCTTCCAGGGTCAGCGGCACGTGAACGGCCATCTGGTCACCGTCGAAGTCGGCGTTGTACGCGGCACAGACCAGCGGGTGAAGCTGGATGGCCTTACCTTCGATGAGCACAGGCTCGAACGCCTGGATACCCAGACGGTGAAGGGTCGGTGCACGGTTGAGCAGTACGGGGTGTTCGCGAATCACTTCGGCGAGAACGTCCCACACCTCTGGCAGCTCGCGCTCGACCATCTTCTTGGCAGCTTTGATGGTGGTCGCCAGACCACGCATTTCCAGCTTGCCGAAAATGAACGGCTTGAACAGCTCGAGGGCCATCTTCTTCGGCAGACCGCACTGGTGCAGACGCAGGGTCGGGCCTACGGTAATTACCGAACGACCGGAGTAGTCAACACGCTTACCGAGCAAGTTCTGACGGAAGCGACCTTGCTTACCTTTGATCATGTCGGCCAGGGACTTCAGCGGACGCTTGTTCGAGCCAGTGATGGCGCGACCGCGACGGCCGTTGTCCAGCAGGGCGTCGACCGCTTCCTGCAGCATGCGCTTTTCGTTGCGCACGATGATGTCCGGCGCGGACAGATCAAGCAGGCGCTTCAGACGGTTGTTACGGTTGATCACCCGACGATACAGGTCGTTCAGGTCGGAGGTCGCGAAGCGGCCGCCATCCAGCGGTACCAGCGGACGCAGGTCCGGCGGCAGTACTGGCAGTACGGTCAGGACCATCCACTCAGGCAAGTTGCCCGAGCCCTGGAAAGCTTCCATCAGCTTCAGGCGCTTGGACAGCTTCTTGATTTTGGTTTCCGAGTTGGTCTGCGGAATCTCTTCACGCAGGCGACCGATCTCGTGCTCCAGGTCGATAGCGTGCAGCAGCTCGCGGACAGCCTCGGCACCCATGCGGGCGTCGAAGTCGTCACCGAACTCTTCCAGCGCTTCGAAGTACTGCTCGTCGTTCAGCAGCTGACCCTTTTCAAGGGTGGTCATGCCCGGGTCGATAACGACGTAGCTCTCGAAGTAGAGAACCCGCTCGATATCACGCAGGGTCATGTCCATCAGCAGGCCGATACGGGACGGCAGCGACTTCAGGAACCAGATGTGGGCAACCGGCGAGGCCAGTTCGATGTGCGCCATGCGCTCACGACGAACCTTGGCCAGGGCAACTTCAACGCCGCACTTCTCGCAGATTACGCCGCGGTGCTTGAGGCGCTTGTACTTGCCGCACAGGCACTCGTAGTCCTTGACTGGGCCAAAGATCTTGGCGCAGAACAGGCCGTCACGCTCAGGTTTGAACGTACGGTAGTTGATGGTTTCCGGCTTCTTAACTTCACCGAACGACCACGAACGGATCATCTCAGGTGACGCCAGCCCGATACGGATGGCGTCGAACTCTTCGACTTGACCCTGGTTTTTCAGCAAATTCAGTAGGTCTTTCAAGGCCTTTCCTCCTGGCGGAGCAGGGAGCGGGCAATACCTGCCCCACTCCCCTTCGCGTCACGTGTTATTCGGTTTCCAGATCGATATCGATACCGAGCGAACGGATCTCTTTGATCAACACGTTGAAGGACTCGGGCATGCCCGGCTCCATACGGTGATCGCCATCCACGATGTTCTTGTACATCTTGGTACGGCCGTTCACGTCGTCCGACTTCACTGTGAGCATTTCTTGCAGGGTGTATGCCGCGCCGTATGCTTCCAGCGCCCACACTTCCATCTCCCCGAAACGCTGACCACCGAACTGCGCCTTACCACCCAGCGGCTGCTGGGTAACCAGGCTGTAGGAACCAGTGGAACGCGCGTGCATCTTGTCGTCCACCAAGTGGTTCAGCTTGAGCATGTACATGTAACCAACGGTCACTGGACGCTCGAACTTGTTGCCGGTACGGCCATCGAACAGCACCATCTGGCCGCTCTCTGGCAGATCGGCCAGCTTCAGCATGGCCTTGATCTCGCTTTCCTTGGCACCATCGAAGACCGGGGTAGCCATTGGCACGCCTTTCTTCAGGTTGTGGGCCAGGGCCAGGATCTCTTCGTCGGTGAACTCGGCGAGGTTTTCCTGACGACCACCGATCTCGTTGTAGACCTCGGTCAGGAATACACGCAGCTCAGCGGCTTTGCGTTGCTCTTCGATCATGCGGTCGATCTTCTCGCCCAGGCCCTTGGCCGCGAGGCCCAGGTGGGTTTCCAGGATCTGACCAACGTTCATACGCGAAGGTACGCCCAGCGGGTTCAGTACGACGTCGACCGGAGTACCGTTGGCATCATGCGGCATGTCTTCAACCGGCATGATTACCGAGACAACACCCTTGTTACCGTGACGACCAGCCATCTTGTCACCCGGCTGGATGCGACGGCGGATTGCCAGGTAGACCTTGACGATCTTCAGTACGCCAGGTGCCAGGTCATCGCCCTGCTGCAGCTTGCGCTTCTTGTCTTCGAACTTGTCATCCAGCAGACGGCGACGGTCGACGATGTACTGCTGAGCCTTTTCCAGCTGCTCATTCAGTGCATCTTCAGCCATGCGCAGTTTGAACCACTGGCCGTGCTCCAGACCGTCCAGCACTTCGTCGGTGACCACGGTGCCTTTCTTCAGGCCCGCACCACCGTCGATCACTTGGCCGTTCAGAGCAGAACGCAGACGCTCGAAGGTTGCGCCTTCGACGATGCGGAACTCTTCGTTGAGGTCCTTGCGGATCTCGTCCAGCTGCATCTTCTCGATGGCCAGGGCGCGGCTGTCGCGCTCGACGCCATCACGGGTGAAGACCTGGACGTCAATGACGGTACCCTTGGTGCCGGTTGGCACGCGCAGGGAGGTGTCTTTAACGTCACTGGCCTTCTCACCGAAGATTGCACGCAGCAGTTTTTCTTCCGGGGTCAGCTGGGTTTCGCCTTTTGGCGTGACCTTGCCAACCAGGATGTCGCCAGCGCCGACTTCAGCACCCACGTAAACGATACCGGCTTCGTCCAGTTTGTTCAGTGCAGCTTCACCCACGTTCGGGATGTCCGCAGTGATTTCCTCTGGGCCAAGCTTGGTGTCACGCGCCACACAGGTCAGTTCCTGAATGTGGATGGTGGTGAAGCGATCTTCCTGAACCACACGCTCGGACAGGCAGATGGAGTCTTCGAAGTTGAAGCCGTTCCATGCCATGAACGCGATGCGCATGTTCTGACCCAGCGCCAGTTCACCCATGTCGGTGGACGGGCCGTCGGCCATGATGTCGCTACGCTGAACCTTGTCACCCTTGCTCACCAGCGGACGCTGGTTGATGCAGGTGTTCTGGTTCGACCGGGTGTACTTGGTCAGGTTGTAGATATCTACACCTGCTTCGCCGGTTTCCACTTCGTCGTCGTTAACGCGAACAACGATACGGCTGGCGTCGACCGAGTCGATCACGCCACCACGGCGAGCAACCACGCAGACACCGGAGTCACGGGCAACGTTGCGCTCCATGCCGGTACCTACCAGCGGCTTGTCGGCACGCAGGGTCGGTACAGCCTGACGCTGCATGTTCGAACCCATCAACGCACGGTTGGCGTCGTCGTGCTCGAGGAACGGAATCAGCGACGCAGCAACAGAAACAACCTGCTTCGGCGAAACGTCCATCAGGGTGACGTCTTCCGGCGCCTTGACGGTGAATTCGTTCAGGTGACGAACAGCTACCAGCTCATCGATCAGTTGCTTCTTGTCGTTCATCGCGGCCGAAGCCTGGGCGATGACGTGGTCCGCTTCTTCGATTGCCGACAGGAACACGATGTCGTCGCTGACAACGCCTTCCTTCACCACGCGGTACGGGCTTTCCAGGAAGCCGTACTGGTTGGTGCGGGCATAGGCTGCCAGGGAGTTGATCAGACCGATGTTCGGACCTTCAGGGGTCTCGATCGGGCACACACGGCCGTAGTGGGTCGGGTGTACGTCACGGACTTCGAAGCCAGCACGCTCACGGGTCAGACCGCCCGGGCCGAGTGCAGAGACGCGGCGCTTGTGGGTGATCTCGGAGAGCGGGTTGTTCTGGTCCATGAACTGGGACAGCTGGCTGGAACCGAAGAACTCTTTCACCGCCGCCGCAACCGGCTTGGCGTTGATCAGGTCTTGCGGCATCAAGCCTTCGCTTTCCGCCATCGACAGACGTTCCTTGACCGCGCGCTCTACACGCACCAGGCCAACGCGGAACTGGTTTTCGGCCATCTCGCCGACGCAACGAACGCGACGGTTACCCAGGTGGTCGATGTCGTCGACGATGCCTTTGCCGTTACGGATATCGACCAGGGTCTTGAGGACCTCGACGATGTCTTCCTTGCTCAGCACGCCCGAACCTTCGATCTCGGTACGACCGATACGACGGTTGAACTTCATGCGGCCCACTGCGGACAGGTCGTAGCGCTCGGCGCTGAAGAACAGGTTGTTGAACAGGGTCTCGGCAGCATCCTTGGTCGGCGGCTCGCCTGGACGCATCATGCGGTAGATCTCGACCAGAGCTTCCAGCTGGTTGCTGGTGGTGTCGATCTTCAGGGTGTCGGAGATGAACGGACCGCAATCGATGTCGTTGGTGTACAGGGTCTCGATACGGACGACCTGTGCCTTGGCGACTTTGATCAGCAGATCAGTGGTGAGCTCGGTATTGCACTCGGCCAGGATCTCGCCAGTAGCCGGGTGCACGATGGCCTTGGCAGTGGTGCGACCCAGGACGTATTCCATTGGAACGTCCAGCTGCTTGACGCCGGCCTTCTCGAGCTGATTGATGTGGCGCGCAGTGATACGGCGGCCCTGCTCAACGATGACTTTGCCGGTTTCGTCATGGATGTCCATGACTGCAACTTCACCACGCAGACGCTGCGGTACCAGTTCCAGGCTGAGCTTCTCGCCGGAAATGTGGAACACGTTGGTGGTGTAGAAGGTGTTCAGCACTTCTTCAGTGCTGTAACCCAGGGCGCGCAGCAGCACCGACGCCGGCAGTTTGCGGCGACGGTCGATACGCACGAACACGCAGTCTTTCGGGTCGAACTCGAAGTCCAGCCACGAACCGCGGTAAGGGATGATGCGAGCGGAGTACAGCAGCTTGCCGGAGCTGTGAGTCTTGCCACGGTCGTGGTCGAAGAACACACCAGGCGAACGGTGCAGCTGGGAAACGATCACACGCTCGGTACCGTTGATAACGAAGGTACCGTTCTCAGTCATCAGGGGGATTTCACCCATGTAGACTTCTTGCTCTTTGATGTCCTTGATCGCTTTGTTCGACGATTCCTTGTCGAAGATGATCAGGCGCACCTTGACCCGCAGTGGGACCGCGAAGGTCACGCCACGCAGGACACATTCCTTAACATCGAAGGCAGGCTCGCCCAGGCGATAGCCTACGTACTCCAGGGCAGCATTGCCGGAGTAGCTGATGATCGGGAATACCGATTTGAAGGCCGCGTGCAGGCCGACGTCGCGGAACTGATCCTTGGATGCTCCCGCTTGCAGGAATTCGCGATACGAATCCAGCTGGATGGCCAGGAGGTAAGGCACATCCATGACGTCCGGCAACTTGCTAAAGTCCTTGCGGATACGTTTTTTCTCAGTGTATGAGTAAGCCATCAGCGTTCCCCAGCTTGGTCACCTGCTTGTTTGGCTTCTCCCGGCGGGAGCAGCCAGAAAATCGTGCAAACCCCTTGGTTTGCGCCACCCACGTGGGTGTCTTGCAGCTTGTTATCGGGGCCGGCTTGACCGACCGCCAATAACGGAAAAAGGCCGGTGGCATAAGCCACCAGCCATCAGCCTTGTGCTCAACGCTCAGGCTGGCATCGCAAAGTCGAAATTACTTCAGCTCGACTTTAGCGCCTGCTTCTTCCAGCTTCTTCTTAGCGTCTTCAGCGGCTTCTTTCGAAACGCCTTCAGCTACAACCTGAGGAGCGCCATCGACTTTCTCTTTGGCTTCTTTCAGGCCCAGACCGGTCAGCTCGCGAACGGCTTTAATCACGTTCACTTTCTTCTCGCCGGCTTCAACCAGAACAACGTTGAACTCGGTCTGCTCTTCAACAACAGCGGCAGCAGCAGCTGGGCCAGCAGCGGCAACAGCAGCGGTCACGCCGAAGGTTTCTTCCATTGCTTTGATCAGCTCAACAACTTCCAGAACGGTTTTCTGGCCGATTGCTTCGATGATTTGCTCGTTAGTCAGGGACATGACTTAAATCCTGTATTGGGGTGAAGGCCTACGCAGCCATCAAATTAAACAAATGATTTTGAAAGAGTTCGCGTGCCTTAGGCAGCGGTAGCTTCTTTCTGGTCGCGAATGGCTGCCAGAGTACGAGCCAGCTTGCTGGTGGCGCCTTGAATAACGCTCATCAGTCGTGCAATAGCTTCGTCGCGGGTCGGCAGGGTAGCCAACACGTCGATCTGGTTCGCTGCAATGAAATTGCCGTCAAACGCAGCTGCCTTGATCTCGAACTTGTCCTGACCCTTGGCGAACTCTTTGAACAGACGAGCAGCAGCGCCCGGGTGTTCGTTGGAGAAAGCAATCAGGGTCGGGCCTTTGAACGCGTCGCTGAGGATCGAAAATTCGGTGCCTTCAACAGCGCGCTTGAGCAGGGTGTTACGTACGACACGTACGTAAACGCCAGCCTCGCGGGCCTCTTTACGGAGTCCGGTCATTGCGCCTACAGTCACACCACGGGCATCAGCCACAACAGCGGACAGAGCGACTTTGGCAGCCTCGTTGACTTCAGCGACGATGGCCTTCTTGTCTTCGAGTTTAATTGCCACGGGTTTACTCCTGGTTTTTACCGTTTCATCTGGCCGAAGCCGGATGTCGTTTTGGTGTCTGATTCGGTAACGAATCGGGAGCACCATCTGCGTGGGCTGGTGTTTTAAGGCTTGCGCCACCTACGGTCTTGGATAGCCCCCGCCAGGCAGGGACCCCAATTTTTGCTGGCGGCGCGACGAGTCGCACCGCCATGTTCTTACACGTTCAGCGAGCTCTGATCGATGACCAGACCTGGGCCCATGGTGGTGCTCAGGGTAACGCGCTTGACGTAGATACCTTTCGAGGAAGCAGGCTTGATACGCTTCAGATCAGCGATCAGGGCTTCAACGTTTTCCTTCAGCTTGCCAGCTTCAAAGCCGACCTTGCCAACGGAGGTGTGGATGATACCGTTTTTGTCGGTACGGTAGCGAACCTGACCAGCCTTGGCGTTTTTCACGGCAGTGGCTACGTCTGGGCTAACGGTACCAACTTTCGGGTTAGGCATCAGGCCGCGAGGACCCAGAACCTGACCCAGCTGACCTACAACGCGCATGGCATCAGGCGATGCGATGACTACGTCATAGTTCAGGTCGCCGGCTTTCATTTCGGCAGCCAGATCGTCCATACCTACGCGGTCAGCGCCGGCAGCCAGAGCGGCTTCAGCAGCTGGACCCTGGGTGAAGACGGCAACGCGAACGGTCTTGCCAGTGCCGTGTGGCAGCACAGTAGCGCTACGAACGACCTGGTCGGATTTACGCGGGTCAACACCGAGGTTAACGGCGATGTCGTAGGACTCGACGAACTTGGCAGCAGGCAGCGAGGCCAGCAGAGTTGCCGCTTCTTCGAAGTTGTAGGACTTGCCTGCTTCGATTTTCTCGGCGATTGCCTTTTGGCGTTTGGTCAGCTTAGCCATTACACACCCTCCACGTTCAGGCCCATGCTGCGGGCAGAGCCAGCGATGGTGCGTACAGCAGCGTCCAGGTCAGCAGCGGTCAGATCAGCCTGTTTTGCCTTGGCGATGTCTTCCAGCTGAGCGCGGGTAACGGTACCGACTTTAACGGTGTTCGGACGAGCCGAACCACTGGTCAGGCCAGCAGCTTTCTTCAGCAGAACCGAGGCAGGGGTGCTCTTGGTCTCGAAGGTGAAGCTACGGTCGCTGTAGACAGTGATGATCACAGGAGTCGGCAGGCCGGCTTCTTGACCCTGAGTACGGGCGTTGAAGGCCTTGCAGAATTCCATGATGTTCACACCGTGTTGGCCCAGTGCTGGACCAACGGGTGGGCTTGGGTTGGCCTGGCCGGCCTTAACTTGCAGCTTGATGTAAGCCTGAATCTTCTTAGCCATGAGCTACTCCAAAATCGGGTACGAACGCCTGATGGCTCCCCGGATGACTTGCGTTTTATCCCAGTGACGACAAAACCCCGCAACACACAGGGCTGCGGGGTTTGGGATGCTTCGTCCGCCTAGACCTTTTCGACCTGGCTGAACTCGAGCTCCACCGGAGTAGAGCGACCGAAAATGAGCACCGCCACCTGGAGGCGACTCTTTTCGTAGTTAACTTCTTCGACACTACCATTGAAGTCAGCGAACGGACCGTCAATGACACGAACCACTTCACCCGGCTCGAACAGCGTCTTGGGCTTCGGCTTGTCGCTGCCGTCGGCAACGCGACGCAGGATAGCTTCAGCTTCTTTGTCGGTGATCGGTGCAGGCTTATCTGCGGTACCGCCAATAAAGCCCATCACGCGAGGGGTATCCTTGACCAAGTGCCAAGTCCCTTCGTTCATCTCCATCTGGACCAGTACATAGCCAGGGAAGAATTTACGCTCACTCTTACGCTTCTGGCCGTTGCGCATTTCAACGACTTCTTCGGTCGGAACCAAGATCTCGCCGAAACCGTCTTCCATGCCAGCCAGCTTGACGCGCTCGATCAGGGAGCGCATTACATGCTTCTCGTAACCCGAGTAAGCATGCACAACATACCAACGCTTAGCCACGGGACACCTTTAGCCAACGATCAGGGAGACCGCCCAGCCGAGCAGGGAATCAAGACCCCACAGCAGCAGTGCCATAACCAGCACGACAGCCACGACAATCAGCGTGGTCTGGGTGGTTTCCTGGCGGGTCGGCCACACGACTTTACGGATTTCGGTACGAGCTTCCTTCGCCAGCGCAAAGAACGACTTGCCCTTCGCAGTCTGCAGAGCTACAAAGCCCGCGACAGCAGCCAGGACGAGAAGTGCAAGGACGCGATACAGGATCGGAGACGCGGAGTAATATTGATTACCCACAACAGCTACAACCACCAAAGCAACTACAGCCAGCCACTTGAATAGATCAAAACGCGATTCTTGGGCTTCAGTTTTGGGAGTCATCGAGGAGGATCCTGTAAGAAGAAAGCCATCACACCGAAGTGAAATGGCAGGTCAGGAGGGAATCGAACCCCCAACCTACGGTTTTGGAGACCGTCGCTCTGCCAATTGAGCTACTGACCTGTAACGCTGTATCAGGCCGGCCATTATACCGGCCCGATCAAGTAAATCAACTACTTATTCAATAATTTTTGCTACGACGCCGGCGCCGACGGTACGACCGCCTTCACGGATAGCGAAGCGCAGACCGTCTTCCATTGCGATGGTCTTGATCAGGGTAACAGTCATCTGAATGTTGTCACCTGGCATTACCATTTCAACGCCTTCCGGCAGTTCGCAGTTACCGGTCACGTCAGTGGTACGGAAGTAGAACTGAGGACGGTAGCCTTTGAAGAACGGAGTGTGACGGCCGCCTTCTTCCTTCGACAGGACGTAGACTTCTGCGGTGAACTTGGTGTGCGGCTTGACCGAACCTGGCTTGACCAGAACCTGGCCACGCTCAACGTCGTCACGCTTGGTACCACGCAGCAGAACGCCGCAGTTCTCGCCAGCACGACCTTCGTCCAGCAGCTTGCGGAACATCTCAACACCGGTGCAGGTGGTGGTGGTGGTGTCACGCAGACCAACGATTTCCAGCGGATCCTGAACGCGGACGATACCACGCTCGATACGGCCAGTAACAACGGTACCACGACCCGAGATCGAGAATACGTCTTCGATTGGCATCAGGAACGGCTTGTCGATAGCGCGCTCTGGCTCTGGGATGTAGCTGTCCAGAGTTTCAACCAACTTCTTGACGGCAGTGGTGCCCATCTCGTTGTCGTCTTTGCCTTCCAGCGCCATACGAGCCGAACCGATGATGATCGGGGTGTCGTCGCCTGGGAAGTCATAGGTGGACAGCAGGTCGCGAACTTCCATCTCGACCAGTTCCAGCAGCTCAGCGTCGTCTACCAGGTCAGCCTTGTTCAGGAAGACCACGATGTACGGAACGCCAACCTGACGGGACAGCAGGATGTGCTCACGGGTTTGTGGCATCGGACCATCGGCGGCCGAGCAAACCAGGATCGCGCCATCCATCTGGGCAGCACCGGTGATCATGTTCTTCACGTAGTCAGCGTGACCTGGGCAGTCAACGTGAGCGTAGTGACGAATGTTCGAGTTGTACTCGACGTGAGCGGTGTTGATGGTGATACCGCGCGCTTTTTCTTCCGGAGCCGAGTCGATCTTGTCGAACTCAACGACTGCCGAACCGAAAACTTCGGAGCAGACGCGAGTCAGAGCTGCGGTCAGAGTGGTCTTACCGTGGTCAACGTGGCCGATAGTGCCGACGTTAACGTGGGGAAGGGAACGATCAAACTTTTCCTTAGCCATCGATACAATCCTCCGCAGAAGAAATAGTCTTGCGCTGATAAAACAAAGGCAGATATTTTCATATCTGCCTTGTTTATATGGAGCTCTTGAGCGGACTTGAACCGCTGACCTCACCCTTACCAAGGGTGTGCTCTACCAACTGAGCTACAAGAGCGAAACACTTTGTGCAAAATCCTGCAAACTTGGAGCGGGTAGCGGGAATCGAACCCGCATCATCAGCTTGGAAGGCTGAGGTTCTACCACTAAACTATACCCGCGGAGCTTGCGGCTCTCGCTAAAACTGGTGGAGGGAGAAGGATTCGAACCTTCGAAGCTCTCGCAACGGATTTACAGTCCGTCCCCTTTGACCGCTCGGGAATCCCTCCAGATGTGGCCGGCATTCTATGTGTCTGCCGTCCTAGTGTCAAGCGTTTTTTCAAATTTTTTCAATCAAATCTGAAACTTAGCTACTTTGACACCGCTTCCAGTTCTACCACCTGAGTGGTGTTCCCTGTGAAGCGGGCGCCATTCTATCAAGCTATTCACCAGTTGCAATACCCTGGCAGAAAATAATTTTATGTTTTAAGTCTTTGAAATCATTGGAAAGAGCCGAAAGGACCGTCTGGTCCAGTAAACGCTCACTTTCCGGGGCAACCTTGAGCCAGCGACCATCGGCTCCAGGCAGCTGTCCCACCACCGGCAAGGTGGCAATATCCAGGCTCAGCAAACGCTGACGCAGTGCATCCAGCTGCTCCTGTCCTGTCACCCCCCCCACTACCAGGCATTCGTCACGGCGCCTGGGCGGTGCCGACACACCCGTTTCACGCAACAGACGGATTTCCTGCTGATTCCCCTTGTACAGAGACAGCGGGGCGACTTCCTTGACCTTCAGCGGTGCTTCCTGCTGATGCCACACGTAATAGAAGACGTTGAGCACCAGTAACAACAGAAACAACCAACGCATAGGCACCTCAATCCAATGGGCAGGCCATGGCCAGGCCAACGAAAACCAGGTCAGGGACGACCCGCGCCTGCGGCACGGCCTCTCTCACCAGCGGCGCATCACCCCCAGTGAGGAACACCGCGAATTCTTCACCCCACAGCGAGCGCGCCTGCTCAAGCTGGGTACGCGCAAAGCCCTGGAGCATCAACACGCAACCACGCTCGACCGCTTCGACTGTAGAGCGGCCCGGCGACAGGCTGGTCAATGCGCGCTCGGCGGAGGCATCGTCATAGCGAATGCGCCGGGTATGGGTACGCAACTGACTGCGCATCAGTGGCATGCCCGGACAGATGTAACCACCCAGGTGCTCGCCGTCTGCAGCCACAAAGTCTGCTTTGGCGGCGGTACCGAGGTCGATCACCAGGCATGCGCCCTTGGCCAGGTGAAATGCACCCAGCGCAGCGAGCCAACGGTCCATGCCCAATCGCTGATAGTCGTCGTAACCGTTGCGCACACCGGCCATGCTCTGTGCCGGAAGCGCAACATGCGCCTGCACGGCGAATGCCTGGGCAATCAACGCACAAAGCGCATCGGTTTCTTCCTCGCTGCGCACACTCACAATGCGGCAACCTGTCAGACGCACCGAAGCCAGCGCAGCCACTTCGGCCAGCAGCGCTTGATCTGAATCGACGATCCCGCCACCTTCAATCACTGCATCAGCGGTATGAATCACGCGCCACTTGATGAAGCTGTTACCGCAATCGAGCTCAAGAATCATCACGCAACCTCAAACTGAGCTCACCACCACTGAAGCTCTTTTCAACTCCGTCCACCTCAAGGCGCAAGCCGCCCTGCCCGTCGACGCCAAGAACCACGCCATCGATGCGCGTATTACCGGCAACCAGTGAAACATTGCGCCCCTGCCAAAGGTGCGCCTGTTCCCACTCCTCCTGGAATGCGGCAAACCCGTAGCGACGATGGCGTGCCAATTCGTGCTGCATTTGCTGATTGAGCGAAGCCACCAAGTGGTTACGGTCTATAGCCGCGCCCACCTCACGCCGCATCGAGGTCCACTCCTGGTCGACCTGGTCATTGACCTGCATGTTCACATTGATACCGATACCCAGTACCACATGACAGACATCGGCCGGGTCACCCACCAGCTCCAGGAGAATGCCAGTGATCTTCTGCCCGCGAACCAACACGTCATTGGGCCATTTGAGCCCTACATCTTTTACCCCGAACGCCTGCAGCGTGCGCATTACTGCAACGCCTACCACCAGGCTCAAGCCTTCGAGCTGGCGCATGCCGCCATCCACACGCAAGACAAGGCTGTAATAGAGGTTTTCGGCAAATGGGCTGACCCATTGCCGGCCACGTCGGCCGCGGCCGGCGCTTTGCCGCTCGGCCAGGACGAGAAATGGCGCTACCTGCCCTTGATTGGCAAGCCTCAAGCCTTCGGCGTTGGTCGAGTCGATGATTTCGTGAATGAAAACCGGCCACTGCTCGCCTTCGGCAAACCTGGCGATTGCCTGCGCTTCGAGCAAAGCCAGTGGTGCCGCTAGCTGATAGCCGCGCCCACGAACCTTGTGAATGGTGAGGTTCAGCTCGCTCTCCAGGTGCTGCAGCTGCTTCCAAACGGCGCTGCGACTCACCCCGAGGGCTGCCCCCAGAGCTTCTCCGGAATGGAACCGGCCATCCTTGAGGAGATTCAACAACTTCAGCATGCCAGTCTCGACTTGGAATAAGGCACGCATGATAGCCATGGGCTGTTGGCTTGCATAGGAAAAGGGCCCGCATACCTGGCGTTGCACCCTGCTCTGCAGGAGCAGCCTTGTGCTGCGAAGAGGCCATTGCAGCCGAAGATAATCTTTAGCCTTACCGGCCTCTTCGCAGCACAAGGCTGCTCCTACAGGGAGTCGGGCAGGACTGGGGTATTTGCGCTGCAAAGACAAAACCCCTACCTGCATGTGCAGATAGGGGTTTTGCGAAATGAATCTTGACGATGACCTACTCTCACATGGGGAAACCCCACACTACCATCGGCGATGCATCGTTTCACTACTGAGTTCGGGATGGGATCAGGTGGTTCCAATGCTCTATGGTCGTCAAGAAATTCTGTAGCCAGAATGTCCAGATGGACAGCCCAGCGAATCCGGATATGCGATATTTGTGGGTTGTTGCGAACTTTCGGTTCGTATCATCTTCACCACCACAATTTGGCGTCTTAGGCGCAAATTGCTTGGGTGTTATATGGTCAAGCCTCACGGGCAATTAGTATTGGTTAGCTCAACGCCTCACAGCGCTTACACACCCAACCTATCAACGTCGTAGTCTTCGACGGCCCTTTAGGGGATTCAAGATCCCAGTGAGATCTCATCTTGAGGCAAGTTTCCCGCTTAGATGCTTTCAGCGGTTATCTCTTCCGAACATAGCTACCCGGCAATGCCACTGGCGTGACAACCGGAACACCAGAGGTTCGTCCACTCCGGTCCTCTCGTACTAGGAGCAGCCCCTCTCAAATCTCAAACGTCCACGGCAGATAGGGACCGAACTGTCTCACGACGTTCTAAACCCAGCTCGCGTACCACTTTAAATGGCGAACAGCCATACCCTTGGGACCGGCTTCAGCCCCAGGATGTGATGAGCCGACATCGAGGTGCCAAACACCGCCGTCGATATGAACTCTTGGGCGGTATCAGCCTGTTATCCCCGGAGTACCTTTTATCCGTTGAGCGATGGCCCTTCCATACAGAACCACCGGATCACTAAGACCTACTTTCGTACCTGCTCGACGTGTGTGTCTCGCAGTCAAGCGCGCTTTTGCCTTTATACTCTACGACCGATTTCCGACCGGTCTGAGCGCACCTTCGTACTCCTCCGTTACTCTTTGGGAGGAGACCGCCCCAGTCAAACTACCCACCATACACTGTCCTCGATCCGGATAACGGACCTGAGTTAGAACCTCAAAGTTGCCAGGGTGGTATTTCAAGGATGGCTCCATGAGAACTGGCGTCCCCACTTCAAAGCCTCCCACCTATCCTACACAAGCAAATTCAAAGTCCAGTGCAAAGCTATAGTAAAGGTTCACGGGGTCTTTCCGTCTAGCCGCGGATACACTGCATCTTCACAGCGATTTCAATTTCACTGAGTCTCGGGTGGAGACAGCGCCGCCATCGTTACGCCATTCGTGCAGGTCGGAACTTACCCGACAAGGAATTTCGCTACCTTAGGACCGTTATAGTTACGGCCGCCGTTTACCGGGGCTTCGATCAAGAGCTTCGCTTGCGCTAACCCCATCAATTAACCTTCCGGCACCGGGCAGGCGTCACACCCTATACGTCCACTTTCGTGTTTGCAGAGTGCTGTGTTTTTAATAAACAGTCGCAGCGGCCTGGTATCTTCGACCGGCATGGGCTTACGGAGCAAGTCCTTGACCCTCGCCGGCGCACCTTCTCCCGAAGTTACGGTGCCATTTTGCCTAGTTCCTTCACCCGAGTTCTCTCAAGCGCCTTGGTATTCTCTACCTAACCACCTGTGTCGGTTTGGGGTACGGTTCCCAGTTATCTGAAGCTTAGGAGCTTTTCTTGGAAGCATGGTATCAACCACTTCGTCGCCTAAAGGCAACTCGTCATCAGCTCTCGGCCTTGAAATCCCGGATTTGCCTAAGATTTCAGCCTACCACCTTAAACCTGGACAACCAACGCCAGGCTGGCCTAACCTTCTCCGTCCCTCCATCGCAATAACTGGAAGTACAGGAATATTAACCTGTTTTCCATCGACTACGCTTTTCAGCCTCGCCTTAGGGACCGACTAACCCTGCGTCGATTAACGTTGCGCAGGAAACCTTGGTCTTTCGGCGTGCGAGTTTTTCACTCGCATTGTCGTTACTCATGTCAGCATTCGCACTT
>NZ_CP151298.1:127500-510000 GCF_038383825.1 Pseudomonas sp. LPB4.O | reverse complement strand
TATCAGTCCAGGTGGTCGCCTTCGCCACTGGTGTTCCTTCCTATATCTACGCATTTCACCGCTACACAGGAAATTCCACCACCCTCTACCGTACTCTAGCTTGCCAGTTTTGGATGCAGTTCCCAGGTTGAGCCCGGGGCTTTCACATCCAACTTAACAAACCACCTACGCGCGCTTTACGCCCAGTAATTCCGATTAACGCTTGCACCCTCTGTATTACCGCGGCTGCTGGCACAGAGTTAGCCGGTGCTTATTCTGTCGGTAACGTCAAAACACTAACGTATTAGGTTAATGCCCTTCCTCCCAACTTAAAGTGCTTTACAATCCGAAGACCTTCTTCACACACGCGGCATGGCTGGATCAGGCTTTCGCCCATTGTCCAATATTCCCCACTGCTGCCTCCCGTAGGAGTCTGGACCGTGTCTCAGTTCCAGTGTGACTGATCATCCTCTCAGACCAGTTACGGATCGTCGCCTTGGTGAGCCATTACCTCACCAACTAGCTAATCCGACCTAGGCTCATCTGATAGCGCAAGGCCCGAAGGTCCCCTGCTTTCTCCCGTAGGACGTATGCGGTATTAGCGTTCCTTTCGAAACGTTGTCCCCCACTACCAGGCAGATTCCTAGGCATTACTCACCCGTCCGCCGCTGAATCGAAGAGCAAGCTCTTCTCATCCGCTCGACTTGCATGTGTTAGGCCTGCCGCCAGCGTTCAATCTGAGCCATGATCAAACTCTTCAGTTCAATACTGCTTGGGTTTTTAAGAAACCCTAAACTTGGCTCAGCAATCTCAAATGACTATGTGATTTCTCGCATGGTCACTTGTGATGCTGATAATCTTTTTGACTATCAGTCCGTACTCACAAGCACCCACACGAATTGCTTGATTCAATTTGTTAAAGAGCGTTTGGTTAAGAGCCTTTCGTCTCAACCGAGGCGCGCATTCTACGCTTTCCTCAGGGCCTGTCAAGCGTTTATTTTGAAGTTTTTTGCGAGAAACTCGTTTAGCTTCAAACACTTAACTCGCTGCGATCTCTCGTAGCGGGAGGTGAATCATACAGCGTTTAGAAGCACTGTCAACCACCATTTCAACCGCTTGCGATCTTTCGATCGCAGCCCTTTCAGCAGCACCTTAACTACCTAACTCATTGAATCTCAAGGAGTTTGTCGTTCCGGTGCCGCTGGAAGTGGGGCGCATTATAAGGGGATTCGGAAGGGCGTCAACCTTTAATTTCAAGAAACTGAAATATAAGCGGGAAATACCCTAAAAAGGCCACCAGGTGTCCGCCACAACACATTCAGCGCCTAGGAGATCGAGCGCTGAACACCCTAAGGCGAACACCCCCAAAAACAAAGCGGGGAGGCCTTCCGGCCTCCCCGCTTCTATATAGCTACACCTGCAAACACTCACTCAGCCTTGAGGGTAACCCGCGCAAACGACTTCTTACCCGCCTGGCACACATGGGTCGCACCCAGCGCAAACACGAAGTCACGATCAACTACCGCACCGTCGACCTTAACAGCACCGCCACTCAACAGGTCCCGCGCCTGAGCCGAGTTCTTCACCAGGCCAGCCCGGTTCAACACGGCCGCAATCGGCAAGTCTTCCGCTGCAGCCACTTCGACTTCTGGCAGGTCTTCCGGCAACTCGCCTTCTTTCATGCGGTTACCTGCACCACGGTGAGCGTTGGCCGCAGCCTCTTCACCATGGAAGCGCGCAACGATCTCTTCGGCCAGCTTGATCTTGATGTCGCGCGGATTGGCACCCTTGGCGACGTCGGCACGGAACTGCTCGATCTCTTCCATCGAACGGAAGCTCAGCAGTTCGAAGTAACGCCACATCAAGGTATCCGGGATCGAGACCAGCTTGCTGTACATCACCCCCGGCGCTTCCTGGATGCCTACATAGTTGCCCAGCGACTTGGACATCTTCTTCACACCGTCGAGGCCTTCGAGCAGCGGCATGGTCACGATGTTCTGCGCTTCCTGGCCATAGGCGCGCTGCAACTCGCGCCCCATCAGAAGGTTGAACTTCTGATCGGTACCACCCAACTCGACATCCGCCTTCAGCGCCACCGAGTCATAACCCTGCACCAGCGGGTAGAGGAACTCGTGAATGGCAATCGGCTGGTTGGTGGTGTAGCGCTTGTCGAAGTCGTCGCGCTCAAGCATGCGCGCCACGGTGTACTGCGACGCCAGGCGAATGAAGTCGGCCGGGGTCAGCTTGTCCATCCAGGTGGAGTTGAACGCGACCTCGGTCTTGACCGGGTCCAGAATCTTGAACACCTGCTGCTTATAGGTCTCGGCGTTGTCCAGCACTTGCTCACGGGTCAGCGGTGGGCGCGTGGCGCTCTTGCCGCTGGGGTCACCGATCATGCCGGTGAAGTCACCGATCAGGAAGATGACCTGATGGCCCAGCTCCTGGAACTGACGCAGCTTGTTGATCAGCACCGTGTGCCCCAGGTGCAGGTCAGGCGCAGTCGGGTCAAAGCCGGCCTTGATGCGCAGAGGCTGGCCGCGCTTGAGCTTCTCCACCAGTTCAGACTCGACCAGTACTTCTTCCGCGCCGCGCTTTATAAGCGCCAGCTGCTCTTCAACCGACTTCATAGACAAACCCGCAAGGCTCAGATTCAGGGGGAGCCAACCATACAAGATCGGCCGTCAAATACAAGTTTCGCAAAGGAATGTGACCCGGGCACCGGCTTGCGGCGTCTACGCGCCCTTGCGTGAAAATGGATTTGGTTATATTTTATACAGTTATTTCATCTTCATCATGTCATTCATCTTTTCCATTTCACTTTTTTCAAAGTCACCTTACCCATGACCAACGAACCGCCTAAAGCGCCCCCGCTTTATCCGAAAAGCCATCTGTTGGCCGCCAGCGGCATTGCCGCCCTGCTCAGTCTGGCTCTGCTGGTATTTCCGTCCAGCGAAGTGGAAGCCAAGAAAACCACCCTCAACCTCGAGCTGGAGAGCCCTGCCGAGCAGCTGAAAGACGAATCCCGTGCTGCGCCCCTGGTGCAGGCCGAAGGCGACCAAGGCTCGCCATTCGCGCAGATCGAAGAGGCTACCCCCGAGACCCAGAAGGCCGAGCAATCAACCCCTGCCGCCGAGCCTGTCGCCGAAGCCGCCAAGGAGCCTGGCCATCGCGAGGTCACCGTGGCCCGTGGCGACACCCTGTCCACCCTGTTCGCCAAGGTCGGCTTGCCGAGCAATGCGGTGCACGACCTGCTGGCGAGTAACAAGCAGGCCAAGCAGTTCAGCCAGCTCAAGCACGGCCAGGTGCTGCAGTTCGAGCTCGACAAGGATGGCCAACTGGCCAGCCTGCACAGCAAGGTCAGCAACCTCGAAACCATTCGCCTGACCAAGTCCGCCAAGGGCTACACCTTCAACCGTGAAATCAGCAAACCGGTGGTGCGTACCGCCTACGCCCACGGCGTGATCAAGAGCTCGCTGTCGGCCTCGGCCCAGCGCGCCGGCCTGTCCCACAGCATGACCATGGACATGGCCCGGGTGCTGGGTTACGACATCGACTTCGCCCAGGATATTCGCCCAGGCGACGAGTTCGACGTGGTCTACGAGCAGAAGGTGATGGACGGCAAGGTGGTCGGCACCGGCAACATACTGTCCGCCCGCTTCACCAACCGCGGCAAGACCTACACCGCCGTGCGTTACACCAACAAGCAGGGCAACACCACCTACTACACCGCCGACGGCAACAGCCTGCGCAAGGCCTTCATCCGTACTCCGGTAGACTTCGCCCGCATCAGCTCGCGCTTTTCCGCCGGCCGCAAGCACCCGATCCTGAACAAGATCCGCGCCCACAAAGGCGTCGACTACGCCGCCCCGCGCGGTACGCCGATCAAGGCAGCCGGTGACGGCCGCATCGAACTGGCCGGGCGCCGTGGCGGTTACGGCAACACCGTGATCATCCAGCACGGCAACCGCTACAAGACGCTGTACGGTCACATGCAAGGCTTTGCCAAGGGCATCAAGACTGGCAGCTCAGTGAAGCAGGGCCAGATCATCGGCTACATCGGCACCACCGGCCTGTCCACCGGCCCGCACCTGCACTACGAGTTCCAGGTCAACGGTGTGCACGTCGATCCACTCAGCCAGAAAGTTCCGATGGCCGACCCGATCGCCAAAAACGAGCGCCAGCGCTTCCAGCAGCAGAGCCAACCCCTGATCGCCCGTATGGATCAGGAAAAAGCCACCCTGCTCGCAGCGAACAAGCGCTAAGCCCATGGCGCTCTACCTGGGGGTGATGTCCGGCACCAGCCTTGATGGCCTGGACATCGCCTTGATCAAACAAGGCGAGCAGCTTGAACTGCTCGCCACCCATTACCTGCCCATGCCCAGCGACCTGCGTCAGGACCTGCTTGCCCTGTGCAGCAGCGGCGCTGACGAGATCGCGCGCGCGGCGCTGGCAGAAAACCGCTGGGCCAGCCTGGCAGCCGAAGGTATCCGTGAACTGCTGGCCCGTCAGGGTCTGCAGGCCGATGCCATCCGCGCCATCGGCAGCCACGGCCAGACCATCCGCCACGAACCCGCACGCGGTTTTACCGTGCAGATCGGCAACCCGGCGCTGCTCGCCGAGCTTACCGGCATCAGCGTGGTTGCCGACTTCCGCCGGCGCGATGTGGCTGCTGGGGGCCAAGGTGCGCCCTTGGTACCGGCCTTCCACGAAACCCTGTTCGGCCACCTGGGCCAGCGCCTGGCAGTCCTGAACGTAGGCGGTTTCAGCAACCTCAGCCTGATCGAGCAGGACAAGCCGGTCCGCGGCTTCGATTGCGGCCCGGGTAACGTGCTGCTGGATGCCTGGATAGAGCGCAAGCGCGGCCAGGCCTACGATGCCGATGGTGCCTGGGCGGCCTCGGGCGTGGTGCAGGCGGGCTTGCTCGGTGTATTGCTGGCCGACCCGTTCTTCGCTGGTAGCGGCCCGAAAAGTACAGGCCGCGAGGTGTTCAACCTGCCTTGGCTGGATGGTCACCTGGCGGGCCTGCCCACTTACCAGGACGAGGATGTCCAGGCGACGCTGCTGGAGCTTACCGCTCGCAGCATCATCGACTCGCTGAGCAATGCCCAGCAAGGCACCAAGGCGTTGTTGGTGTGTGGTGGTGGCGCGCGTAACGGCGCCCTGATGGCTCGCCTCGGCCAGCTGCTACCCGAGGCCCGTGTCGCCAGCACCGGTGCCCATGGCGTAGACCCTGACTGGGTAGAGGCCATGGCCTTCGCCTGGCTGGCTCACTGCTGCCTGGAAGGCATCTGTGCCAACCGCCCAAGCGTGACAGCGGCCAAAGGCCTGCGAGTACTGGGCGCAATCTACCCGGCATAACCGCTACGCCAGAAAGCAAAACGCCGCGCAATAGCGCGGCGTTTTCGTAAGGCCAGACTTCAGATCGAGAACGAGGAGCCGCAACCGCACGTAGTGGCAGCGTTCGGGTTCTTGATCACAAAGCGCGAACCCTCCAGGCCTTCCTGATAGTCCACCTCAGCACCAGCCAGATACTGGAAGCTCATCGGGTCGACCACCAGCGCCACGCCTTCGCGCTCGACGATGGTGTCGTCTTCGGCCACATCCTCATCGAAAGTGAAGCCGTACTGGAAGCCCGAGCAACCACCACCGGTCACGAACACCCGCAGCTTCAGACGCTCATTGCCTTCCTCATCGACCAGGTTCTTCACTTTCTGGGCTGCCCCATGGGTGAATTCCAGACCGGTAGGGGTGAAGGTTTCGACGCTCATGTTGACTCTCCCGGCGCAGTTGCCGCCTTAAAACTCGATGACGCGCATTATCCGCTTTCCCGAGAAAATCGGTCAACAATTGTGCGGCTTTAGTCGCGACAAACAAAAAGGCCCGCACGAGGCGGGCCATTTCGATAGGGGCTTGCTTACGGCAACAAGCCCGCGTGGGACAGGCCCATGCGCTCATCCAGACCAAACAGGATGTTCAGGTTCTGTACCGCCTGGCCCGACGCGCCCTTGACCAGGTTGTCGATCACCGACAGCACCACCACCAGGTCACCACCCTGCGGGCGATGAACGGCAATGCGGCAGACGTTGGCGCCGCGCACACTGCGGGTCTCCGGGTGGCTGCCCGCTGGCATCACATCGACGAACGGTTCGTCGGCGTAGCGCTTTTCGAACAGCGCCTGCAAGTCGACCGAGGTGTCGACAACGTTCGCGTACAGGGTGGCGTGGATGCCACGGATCATTGGCGTCAAGTGCGGCACGAAGGTCAGGCCGATGTCCTTGCCAGCGGCCAGGCGCAGGCCTTGGCTGATTTCCGGCAGGTGACGATGGCCCTTGACCGCATAGGCCTTCATGCTTTCGCCGGCCTCGCAGAACAGCGAACCGACTGCAGCACCACGACCAGCGCCACTGACACCCGACTTGCAGTCGGCAATCAGGCGCGACGGGTCGGCCAGGCCCGCTTCCAGCAGCGGCAGGAAGCCCAGCTGGGTGGCGGTCGGGTAGCAACCCGGCACGGCGATCAGGCGCGCATGGCGAATCTTCTCGCGGTTGACTTCAGGCAAGCCATATACCGCGTCCTTGAGCAGTTCTGGCGCGCCGTGCGGCTGCCCATACCACTTGCCCCACTCGGTAGCATCCTGCAGGCGGAAGTCGGCCGACAGGTCGATCACCTTGGTACCGGCCGCCAGCAGTTCGCCAGCCAGGGCATGGGCAACACCGTGCGGAGTGGCGAAGAACACCACATCGCAGGCGGCCAGGGCTTTGCTGTCCGGCACGCTGAACGCCAGCCCGTCATAGTGGCCGCGCAGGTTCGGGTACATGTCCGCCACCGCCACGCCCGCCTCGGAGCGCGAAGTGATGACCGCCACTTCGGCCTGTGGATGCTGTGCCAGCAGACGCAACAGTTCGACGCCGGTGTAACCCGTGCCGCCGACGATACCGACCTTGATCATAACGCTTGCCCCTTATCAACGAGCCGTCTGGAAAGCGCACGATAATAGGGGCGCGAAGCGCCTGTAACAACTCTTCGGGTGACCCTTCGGGCGCTTGACCACTACTATCTGACGACCGTGAATACCTGAAGGAACTCCCTCCATGCTTTACCTATGGATCAAAGCGCTGCATATCGTCAGCGTGGTCTGCTGGTTCGCCGGCCTGTTCTACCTGCCGCGGCTGTTCGTCTACCACGCCCAGAGCGAGGACAGCATCAGCAAGGACCGCTTCGTCACCATGGAACGCAAGCTGTACCGCGGCATCATGAACCCGGCAATGATCGCCACCTACGTGTTCGGCGCGTGGATGCTTTACCTCACACCCGGCTGGCTCAGCCAGGGCTGGCTACACGCCAAGCTGACCTTGGTCATCCTGCTGACCGGCTACCATCACATGTGCGGAGCCCAGCGCAAACGCTTCGCCGGCGGCAACAACACCCGCAGCCACATCTACTACCGGTGGTTCAACGAAGTGCCCGTGCTGTTCCTGCTGGGCATCGTAATTCTGGTGGTAGTCAAACCGTTCTGACATAGCCACCCGTTCAAGGAGCCTTGCCATGTCGCTACCTGCCTCGCTCGAACAACGCCTGCGCCTGCCTGTGGTTGCGGCGCCGATGTTCCTGATCTCCAACCCCACACTGGTGCTGGCATGCTGCGCCAGCGGCGTGGTCGGCAGTTTTCCGGCCCTTAACCAGCGCGACAGCGCCGGCTTCAAGGCCTGGCTGGAGGAGATCGAGGCAGGCCTGGCGCAATTGCAGGCGCCAGCCCCCTATGCAGTCAACCTGATCGTGCACCCGACCAACCCACGCCTGCAGGCCGACCTGGCCTTGTGCGTGGAACATCGCGTGCCGATCGTCATCACCAGCTTGGGGGCCGTCAAGGAAGTGGTCGATGCCGTGCATGGCTACGGCGGCCTGGTGTTCCACGACGTCACCACCCGCCGCCATGCCGAGAAAGCCGCCGAAGCGGGTGTCGACGGGCTGATCGCCGTCGCTGCCGGCGCAGGCGGCCATGCAGGCACCTGGAGCCCGTTCGCCCTGGCCGCAGAGATTCGCCAGTTCTTCGACAAGACCCTGCTGCTGGCCGGCTGTCTCAACCATGGCCATGAAATCCTCGCCGCACAATTGCTGGGCGCCGACCTGGCCTACATGGGCACGCGCTTTATCGCTACTACAGAAAGCCAGGCTCAGGATGCCTACAAGCAGATGCTGCTCGATGCCCACGCCGCCGACATCATTCACACCCCGGCAGTGTCCGGCATCCCTGCAAGCTTCCTGCGTTCGAGCCTGGAACAGGCTGGCTACGACATGAACGCCCTCAAAGGCAGCCACGAGCAAGGCAAGCTCAAACCTATCGACGACGAAGCCAAAGCCTGGAAGACCGTATGGTCGGCGGGCCAGGGCGTCGGCGAAATCCATGACCTGCCCAGTGCGAGTGCATTGATCGAACGGCTCCACCGTGAGTATCGGGAAGCCCTGGAGCGCTGCCAGATTCTGCGCGCCCGCACCTTGTAGCAAAACGCAACACCTTGCCCGGCCAAGCTGTACACTAGGCGCCCTCTTCCGCCCCCAGGAGCCTTGCATGACCCGTTACGCCATGATCACTGGTGCTTCCAGCGGCCTGGGCCTGGCCCTGGCGGAAGCTCTGGCACGGCGCGGGCGCAACCTGATCCTGGTGGCACGTCAGCGTGAAACGCTGGAACCCGTGGCAATCGAGCTGACCCAGCGCTTTGGTGTCGAGGTGCTGTTCCGCGCCTGCGACCTCAGCCAGCCGCTGCGCCTGTCTGGCTTCGTACTCGAACTGGAAGAAGGCGAACGGCGTATCGACCTGCTGGTCAACTGTGCCGGCTTGCGCACCTACGGGCCGTTCCTGGCGCATGAGTGGGCCGACGAACAGGACCTGCTGGAGGTCAACGTCCTGGCCCTGAGCCGCCTGTGCCACGCCATCGGCAACCTGATGGCCGTACAGGGTGGCGGGCAGATCCTCAATGTCGCAGGCCTGGCCGCCTTCGCACCCGGCCCCTCGATGGCCACCTATGCTGCCAGCAAAGCTTACGTGCTGAACTTCAGCGAAGCCTTGCGCGAAGAGCTCAAGCCCACCGGCATCAAGGTTTCGGTCCTGTGCCCAGGCCCGGTGCGCGCTTCGCGCCGGCCCATTCGCAGACTAGACGGCAACAGCCGCTGCCTGAGCCCTGAGGAAGTGGCGCTGTATACCGTACGCGCGCTGGCCAAGAACCGTGCACTGATCATGCCGGTGCGGCGTAACCAGTGGCTGGCATTCGCTCCGCGCCTGTTGCCCCGCTGGCTGACGCGCAAGCTTGCAGGCTTCATCCACCGCCGCTACTGCCCGGTCGGAATGGAATAGCCACTGGGCGAGTGGCGCCTGGCTCAGTACACTCGGCCGGGACCCTCACCATGGAGCAAGTGCTGTGGACGATTTATTCATCAAGATCATCAACCGGGAGATCCCGGCCAAGATCATCTACGAGGACGACCAGGTTCTGGCGTTCCACGATATCGCGCCCCAGGCGCCGGTGCATTTTCTGGTCATCCCGAAAAAACACATCCGTACCCTCAATGACCTGACCGAGGACGATAAGGGCCTTGCCGGTCATATCCTGTTCACCGCCCAGCGCCTGGCCAAAGAACTTGGCTGCGATGATGGCTTCCGCGTGGTCATGAACTGCAACGAGCAAGGTGGCCAGACCGTCTACCACATCCATATGCACGTGCTTGGCCAGCGCCAGATGCACTGGCCACCGGGCTGATCCACGGCAAGCGACCCCGCCGCTATTGCGGTAAACTGTCGGGCACATTCTTGCGGAGGTGCCCGATGGCTACCGAACGTCACTACTCGCCGCTCGACCGCTTGTTGCTGCAGGCCGATACCGCCATGCGCACCTTGCTGCCCTTCAGCGGCCAACCCGCCCGGCCATCGCCGGCCATTGTCCAGCCGGACGTCGACCTGGACGAGCAGCAGAGCCGCCACATCGCCGGGCTGATGCGTATCAACCACACCGGCGAAGTGTGTGCCCAGGCGCTGTACCAAGGCCAGGCGCTGACCGCCAAACTGCCCCAGGTACGCAAGGCCATGGAGCATGCTGCCGAGGAAGAAGTGGACCACCTGGCCTGGTGCGAACAGCGCATTCGCCAGCTGAACAGCCACCCAAGCGTGCTCAACCCCCTGTTCTATGGCATGTCGTTCGGCATCGGCGCACTCGCCGGCCTGGTCAGCGACAAGGTCAGCCTGGGCTTCGTCGCCGCCACCGAACACCAGGTGTGCAAGCACCTCGACGAGCACCTGGAGCAGATCCCGCACGAAGACGAAAAGTCCCGGGCCATTCTCGAGCAGATGCGCATCGATGAAGAGCAGCATGCCGAGTCAGCACTGGAAGCCGGTGGTTATCGCTTCCCGGCACCGGTCCGCTTTGGCATGAGCTTGCTGGCCAAGGTCATGACCAAGAGCACCTACCGCATCTGAAGGCATCGCCATGACGGATCGATTCGACGCCAAGGACCTGGCGCGCGCCGTGCAAGCCGGCATTCTCCAGCCGGGCCAGGACCAGGCCCTGTTGGTATTCCTGCGCCAGCAACCGGCCCAACGGGGCAGCTTCCAGCTGGCCCATGTCGCCTTCTACTTCGGCGCCATGCTGATCATGGCGGCCATGGGCTGGTTGCTCACCGAAGCCTGGATGAGCATTGGCGACGGCGCTCTGCTGGTCATCGCCAGCCTCTATATCCTGGTGATCACCTTGTTCGCCCTGCATCTGCAACGCCGCGCCCAGCCTGTTGCTGCCGGGGTGCTGGCGGCCGTCGCGGTCAGCATAGTGCCACTGGCAGTGTTCGCCATCGAACGTCTGGTGGGCTGGTGGCCACTGGACGACGCGCAAGCCAACTATCACCAGTACTACACCTACGTGCAGGGCGGCTGGCTGGCGATGGAAGCGGCCACGGTGCTCGCCGGACTGCTGATGCTGCGGCTGATCCCCTACCCGTTCGTCGTGATGCCGATAGCCGTGGCCTTGTGGTTCATGTCGATGGATCTGAGCGAATGGTTCTTCGGCTCGCCGTTCAGCTGGGAGCAGCGCCGCGAGGTTTCGCTGTGGTTCGGGTTGGCTTTGCTGGTGGTGTTCCTTGTGATAGACGGCCGCACGCAAGAGGACTATGCCCGCTGGGGCTACCTGGCCGGGCTGGCGGCATTCTGGGGCGGGCTGACGCTGGTGGACAGTGGCAGTGAGTTGGGCAAGGCCCTGTACTGCCTGATCAACATCGTGCTGATGGGCATGGCGGTGCTGCTGCGCCGGCCGGTGTTCATGGTGTTTGGTGCGCTGGGGGTGGCGGCTTACCTGGGGTACCTGTCATACGAGGTGTTCGCCGAGTCGCTGCTGTTCCCGGTGGTGGTGACCTTGATCGGGCTGGGGGTTATCTGGCTGGGGCTGGTTTACCAGAAGCGGCGGGAGCGGTTGAGCCAAGTAATGCGGGGATGGCTGCCAGGGTGGGTGCAAGCTGCACTGCCTGCGCTTCGGAGCTGATATTGCCGGCGATGGGCTGCGAAGCAGCCCCAAAAAACGTTGCGTTAACCGAGCTCTACGATTTCATACCCGTGGGTAATCTCAACCCCGGCGCGCTCGAGCATGATCGAAGCCGAGCAGTACTTCTCTGCCGACAGCTCCACCGCCCGCTTGACCTGTGCTTCTTTCAGCCCACGCCCTTTCACCACGAAGTTCATGTGAATCTTGGTGAACACCTTCGGGTCTTCGCTGGCGCGCTCGGCTTCCAGAAACGCCTCGCAGCTTTCCACCGCCTGCCGCGATTTCTTCAGAATGCTCACCACGTCAAAGCTACTGCAGCCACCGAGGCCCAACAGCAACATTTCCATAGGGCGCACACCCAGGTTGCGGCCGCCGGCCTCGGGCGGGCCGTCCATCACGACGACATGACCACTCCCCGATTCGCCAAGGAACATGGCCTCACCGGCCCACTGGATACGTGCCTTCATCTACCCGGACTCCTGATATTCGGAAAAGGGTGTCAGCTTAGACCTTGTGCGGCTGTGGGAAAAGCACGAGACGTGTCGGTTTAGTACCGAAACATCCGGTGACGTCTGATAAGCTGGCGCCAAATGAATGGCGCTTGCGCCAGACAGCCTTATAAAAAGCCTACGGGTCGTATCGAACAGGATTTCGTGATGGTTGCCTCCGCCCTACCCGCCAAGATCAAGAACATCGACAAGCTGCTGGTACACTGCCAGCGCCGCCGTTATACCGCCAAGAGCAACATCATCTGCGCCGGCGACCGGGCCGAGACACTGTCATTCATCATCAAGGGTTCGGTGACCATCCTCATCGAAGACGACGACGGCCGTGAAATGATCATTGCCTATCTCAACAATGGCGATTTCTTTGGCGAGCTGGGGTTGTTCGAGCCGGTTGACGGCGAACAGCAGCGCAGTGCCTGGGTGCGAGCCAAGACTGAGTGCGAGGTGGCCGAGATCAGCTACGAGAAGTTCCGCGAACTGGCCCGTCAGGACCCGGAAATCCTCTATGCCCTGGGCAGCCAGATGGCCCAGCGCCTGCGCAACACAACACGCAAGGTCGGCGACCTGGCATTTTTCGACGTCACCGGGCGCGTTGCCCGTTGCCTGCTGGAACTGTGCAAGCAACCCGATGCCATGACCCACCCCGACGGCATGCAGATCAAGATCACCCGCCAGGAAATCGGGCGAATCGTCGGTTGCTCCCGGGAAATGGTCGGCCGCGTCCTCAAGGACCTTGAAGAGCGCAGCCTGGTGCAGGTAAAGGGCAAGACCATGGTGGTCTACGGTACCCGCTAGGGACAACGCCTAGTCCTTGGGCAGGTCTGCAAGCACCTTGGCGTAGGCCTGCGACAAGCGCTCGAACCAGGGCGCCGCAGGCGCCACTTCATGCAAGGCGATGTGTGCATCGGCGCGGCAGCGTTGCTCCAGATCACAGCACTCGTTGAAGCGGTTGACCGCCGCCACCATCGACTCACGCTCGTTGTCCAGCAGCAACGCACCGTGCACCAGCACTACCGGGCGCTTGCCACCCAGGCCCTGACGCCAGCGCTGGGCGGTGCCCACCAGCTTGCGGCCATTGAGGTTGACGTTGTAACGGCCATCGCAGAACGCCCCGTCGATTTCACCCACCGACGCCACCCCGCCCCACTCGCGCAGTACATCGCACAGCGGCAGGCACAGGCGCTCGTAGGCGCTTTCGATGCGGCCGTGATCGCCTTCGCTGCGCGGGGCAACGTAGACCAGTGCGACGTTGACGGTGGAATGGGATTGGGGAACCGGCTCACCGCCAGTCTCGCGCAGCAGCACCGGCCAGCCGGCAATCGCCAGCTCCGAACAGGCGGCTTCGAAGTTGTCCAGGCGGCTCATTCGCCGGGGCATGACCAGGGCATGGTCGGTAGGGCGCCAGAACAGCACGCCACTTTCGCGTTCGCCGCGGCACACCGCGGCCAGCAGGTCCTGTTCGGCGTGCAGGCCTTGCTCGACGGTCAGGGCCAGGGGTTGATCGGTCATTGATCCACCTTTGATGTTGTTTTTAAGAGGCCCTGGCAGGCATACAAAAAAGCCGGCAAAAACGCCGGCTTCATTTGATCAGTCCAGGTGCTGAACAGTCTTCTTCACTTGTTCGGGGAAGAACAACCGCTGCAACTCCAGCCCAGGCTGCTCAGCGCGCATGAACGCCTCGCCCACCAGGAACGAGTAAACCTCGTTGATTGCCATCAGTTCGACATCGGCCCGGTTGAGAATACCGCTCTCGGTAATCGCCAGGCGATCACGCGGAATGCGCGGCAGCAGGTCAAGGGTGGTTTCCAGGCTGACCTCGAAGGTGTGCAGGTTGCGGTTGTTCACCCCCACCAGCGGCGTATCCAGGGTTTTCAACGCGCGCTCCAGCTCATCGCCATCGTGCACTTCCACCAGCACGTCGAGGCCGACGTCTTTTGCGGTCGCGGCCAGTTCGGCCATCTTCACGTCGTCCAGCGCCGAGACGATCAGCAGCACGCAGTCCGCGCCCAAGGCCCGGGCTTCGACGATCTGGTAAGGGTCGACCATGAAGTCCTTGCGGATCACCGGCAGCGAAACGGCAGCACGTGCCTGCTGCAGGTACTCATCGGCACCCTGGAAGTAATCGACATCGGTCAGCACCGAGAGGCAGGTAGCGCCGCCCTTCTCGTAGCTGACAGCGATTTCCGCCGGCACGAAGTGCTCGCGGATCACGCCCTTGCTCGGCGAAGCCTTCTTGATCTCGGCGATCACCGCTGGCTGCTTGCGCTTGGCCTGCTCGATCAGCGCATTGGCGAAGCCACGCGGGGCATCGGCAACCTTGGCCAGGCCTTCCAGCTCGGCGAGGCTGACGCGGGCGCTGCGCTCGGCCACTTCCTGGAACTTGCGGGCAATGATCCTTTCCAGCACCGTCGGCACACTCATGCTTCGTTCTCCACCTTGAATACTGCAGTAAAGGCACCCAGTTCCTGCAGCTTTTCCCAGGCCAGGCCGGTGTGCAGTACGTCGTGGGCCAATTCCACACCTTGAGCCAGGGTCATTGCATGGTCGGCTGCATACAGTGCCGCGCCAGCATTAAGCACGATCATCTCGGCGGCCTTCTGGCCGTTTTCGGTCTTACGCCGGCCCAGCGCATCGCGGATCAACTCCAGCGACGCCTGCGGGTTCTCGACGGCAAGGCCATGCAAGCTCTGGCTCTTCATGCCGAGGTCTTCCGGCTCGACCCAGTATTCAGTAATTGCGTCGTTTTTCAGTTCGGCAACGAAGGTGGGGGCAGCCAGGCTGAACTCATCCAGGCCATCCTTCGAGTGCACCACCAGCACATGCTTGCTACCCAGGCGTTGCAGTACCTCAGCCAACGGGCGGCACAGGGCCTGGGCAAACACGCCGACCACCTGATGCTTTACTCCGGCCGGATTCGTAAGCGGGCCGAGCATGTTGAACAGGGTACGCAACCCCAGATCGCGGCGCGGGCCGGCAGCATATTTCATGGCCGAGTGATGGCTTTGCGCGAACATGAAGCCGATGCCCAGGCTGTCAATGCAGCGGGCCACCTGAACTGGCGTCAGGTTCAGATAGATGCCGGCAGCTTCCAACAGGTCGGCACTGCCGCTCTTGCCCGACACTGCGCGGTTGCCGTGCTTGGCCACGGTGCAGCCCGCCGCCGCCAGGACGAACGAAGACGCGGTGGACACGTTGAAAATATTGGCCCCGTCACCGCCGGTGCCGACGATATCAACGACGCCATCCAGGCTTTTCAGTTCAACCTTGTCGGCTAGCTCACGCATCACCGACACCGCGCCGACGATTTCGTCGATGCTTTCACTCTTCATGCGCATGCCCATCAGGAAGGCGCCGATCTGCGCCTCACTGCACTGGCCGGTCATTATCTGACGCATGACGTCGCGCATTTCTTCGGTAGAAAGGTCCAGCTGGCCGACAATACGGCTCAACGCGCTCTTGATATCCATGTTCGATCCTTAGCGGTGGCCGCCGGTCTGCTTGAGGAAGTTGGCGAACAGCTCGTGGCCCTGCTCGGTCAGGATCGACTCGGGGTGGAACTGCACCCCTTCGATATTCAGCGTTTTGTGGCGCAGGCCCATGATCTCGTCTACCGAACCGTCTGCATGAGCGGTCCAGGCAGTGACCTCCAGGCAATCGGGCAAGGTTTCGCGCTTGACCACCAGCGAATGGTAGCGGGTCACGGTCAGCGGGTTGTTGAGGCCGGCGAACACGCCCAGGTCACGGTGGTGTACCGGGCTGGTCTTGCCGTGCATCACCTGGCGGGCACGCACCACGTCACCGCCGAAGGCCTGGCCGATGGACTGATGGCCCAGGCACACACCCAGAATCGGCAGCTTGCCAGCAAAATGCAGGATGGCCTCGATGGACACGCCAGCCTCGCTTGGCGTGCACGGGCCCGGGGACACGACGATGCGCTCGGGGTTGAGGGCTTCGATCTGAGCGATGGTCATTTCGTCATTGCGAATGACCTTGACCTCGGCACCCAGCTCGCCAAGGTACTGAACGACGTTGTAAGTGAATGAGTCGTAATTGTCGATCATCAGTAACATGGTGTTGAACCTCTTGAATTTACTGACTTGAGAATTCGAACCTTCTTGCAGCCGCTACAGGCACGGCTTCGCCGCAAAGGGCAGTAAAGAAGAAGGCAAACGGGGGCGGGCCGGGCGGGCCGGCAGGGGATAAAGTCAGGCGCGCCAACGCCAACGGGCGTGGGCCTTGATTACGCGCATCAAGAGTTTACTGACGATCAACACAGGATAGGTCTCGCTCATACGTCCCGGCACAGTAGCTTACCGGGGCGGCGGGCGCAATATGCCTGTAAACACGGGGAAACGAATGGACTTGGGAGGGATGCACTGCGATTTGCTAAGGTCGATCAGGTTGTCCAGATAAAAACAAAGAAAAGGATGTTCCCAGATGCGAAAAGCCCCGTTATTGCGCTTTACCCTTGCCTCACTGGCCCTGGCCTGCAGCCAGGCGTTCGCTGCACCCTCGCCCTATTCCACGCTGATCGTGTTTGGCGACAGCCTCGCCGATGCGGGGCAGTTCCCCGACCTGACCGGCGGCACACCCGGCGCACGGTTCACAAACCGCGATGCCGATGGCAACTTTGCATCTGTGTCGCCCATGATCCTGGGTGGAAGGCTGGGTATAAACCCGGATGAGCTGAACCCCTCCACGTCGGTGGGCATCCAGCCCGATGGCAACAACTGGGCTGTCGGTGGCTATACAACCCAGCAGATCCTGGATTCGATCACGACAACTTCCGAGACCGTCATCCCGCCAGGAAACCCCGGCGCCGGCCGGGTGCTGCGTGAAAAGGCGGGCTACCTGGCCAACGGCCTGCGTGCCGACCCCAATGCGCTTTACTACCTGACGGGCGGCGGCAACGACTTCCTGCAAGGCCTGGTGAACAGCCCAGCCGACGCCGTGGCCGCCGGTGCCCGCCTGGCGGCCAGCGCCCAGGCCCTGCAACAAGGTGGCGCCCGCTACATCATGGTCTGGCTGCTGCCCGACCTCGGCCAAACGCCCAACTTCAGCGGCACGCCGCAGCAAAACCCGCTGTCACTGCTGTCTGGCGCGTTCAACCAGTCACTGATCAGCCAACTCGGTCAGATCGATGCCGAGATCATCCCGCTGAACATCCCGGTGCTGCTGGGCGAGGCACTGGCCAGCCCCAACCAGTTCGGCCTGGCCAGCGACCAGAACCTGGTCGGTACCTGCTACAGCGGCGCCAGCTGCGTGGAAAACCCGGTGTACGGCATCAATGGCACAAACCCAGACCCGACAAAACTGCTGTTCAACGACTCGGTCCACCCGACCATTGCTGGCCAGCAACTGATTGCCGACTACGCCTATTCGATCATCTCCGCCCCGTGGGAACTGACGCTACTACCGGAAATGGCCCACGCCAGCCTGCGCGCCCACCAGGACGAACTGCGCAACCAATGGCAGACGCCCTGGCAGGCCGTTGGCCAATGGCAGGCCTTCGTCGCCACCGGTGCCCAGGACTTGGACTTCGACAGCCAGCGCAGCGCGGCCAGCGGCGATGGCCGCGGCTATAACCTGACCGTGGGCGGCAGCTATCGCCTGAACGATGCCTGGCGTTTGGGCCTGGCCGGCGGCGCGTATCGGCAAAAGCTGGAGGCCGGCGCCAATGATTCGGACTACAAACTGAACAGCTACCTGGCCAGCGCCTTCGCCCAGTACCGCCAGGACCGCTGGTGGGCCGATGCTGCATTGACCGCCGGGCACGTCGACTACAGCGACCTCAAGCGCACCTTTGCCCTTGGCGTGAACGAGCGCAGCGAAAAGGGCGACACCGACGGCGAGGCCTGGGCGATGTCCGGGCGGCTGGGCTACAACCTGGCGGCAGACAGCAGCAATTGGCAGCTGGCGCCATTCATCAGTGCCGACTATGCACGTGTGAAAGTGGATGGGTACAACGAGAAGAGCGGGCGCTCGACGGCACTGGGCTTCGATGACCAGGAACGCACGTCACGCCGCTTGGGCCTGGGGTTGCTGGGCAGCGTGCAGGTGCTGCCAGGTACCCGGCTGTTCGCCGAGGTGGCACAGGAGCATGAATTCGAGGATGACCAGCAGGATGTAACGATGCACCTGACCAGCTTGCCGGCCAATGACTTCACCCTGACCGGTTATACGCCGCACAGCGACCTGACCCGGGCGAGCCTGGGGGTGAGCCATGAAGTGGTGGCAGGGGTGCATTTGCGTGGGAACTACAACTGGCGCAAGAGCGATGAGTTGACGCAGCAGGGGGTTAGCCTGGGGGTGAGCGTGGACTTTTGAATTGGTGGGGCCGCTTAGCGGCCCTTCGCGGCACAAGGCCGCTCCTACAGGGGACCGCGCAGGTCTCGGGATTTGCGCGATCCTTGTGCCGCGAAGGGCTGCAAAGCAGCCCCAATCTGTTTATTTAGCCAACGTCTGCTCTGCAAGCGCCACGGCACGGAACATGGCGCGGCGCTTGTTGATGGTTTCTTCCCACTCCAGCGCCGGCACCGAGTCGGCAACGATGCCGCCCCCGGCCTGCACATGCAGTTCACCATCCTTGATCACGGCAGTACGGATCGCAATCGCGGTGTCCATGTTGCCGTTCCAGGCAAAGTAGCCGACTGCACCACCGTAAACCCCACGCTTGACCGGCTCCAGCTCGTCGATGATCTCCATCGCGCGAATCTTCGGCGCACCCGACAGGGTGCCTGCCGGCAGGATTGCCCGCAGCGCATCCATCGCTGTCAGCCCTTCACGCAGCTGGCCGGTGACGTTGGAGACAATGTGCATCACGTTGGAGTAGCGCTCGATCACCATCTTCTCGGTCAGGCGCACGCTGCCGGTCGAGGACACACGGCCGACGTCGTTGCGGCCCAGGTCGATCAGCATCAGGTGTTCGGCGATTTCCTTGTCGTCAGACAGCAGGTCGTCTTCCAGCGCGCGGTCGGCTTCTTCGGACGCGCCACGCGGGCGGGTACCGGCAATCGGGCGCACGGTGACCAGGTTATCCTCGACCCGCACCAGCACCTCGGGCGAACTACCGACCACATGGAAGTCGCCGAAGTTGAAGAAGTACATGTACGGCGTCGGGTTGAAACAGCGCAGCGCACGGTACAGGTCGATGGGCGCAGCCTTGAAGTCGATCGACATGCGTTGCGATGGCACAACCTGCATGCAGTCGCCGGCCAGGATGTACTCCTTGATACGGCCGACCGCGCTCTCGTAGTCGTCGCGGGTATAGCTGGAGCGGAATTCCGGCTCGGCGGCCTGCGGGCCACTCAGGTCCAGGCCGCGGCGCGGGGTGATCGGCTGACGCAGGGTTTCCAGCAGGCCTTGCAGGCGTGCCTGGCCCTGTTCAAAGGCCTGATCTTCAGCCGGGTCGACCAGCACGATGGCGTGCATCTTGCCTGCCAGGTTGTCGAACACCACCACCGCATCGGACACCATCAGCAGGATATCCGGCACGCCCAGCGGGTCCGGGTTGGGGCTGGCGCCAAGGCGTTTTTCCACATAACGCACGCAATCATAGCCAAAGTAGCCGACCAGGCCGCCGTTGAAGCGCGGCAGACCAGGGATGTCAGCGACCTTGTAACGGTCCTTGAAACTTTCGACAAAGGCCAGCGGGTCTTCGACATCGTGGCTTTCAACCTCGACGCCATCCTGCAGGATGCTGACGTGGTAGCCGTGCACACGCATCACGGTGCGCGACGGCAGGCCGATCATCGAGTAACGGCCCCATTTCTCGCCACCCTGCACCGACTCGAGCAGGTACGAGTTGGGCTGGTCAGCCAGTTTCAGGTAGATGGACAACGGCGTGTCAAAGTCGGCCAGGGTTTCGCAGGCCAGGGGAATGCGGTTGTAGCCGGCAGCGGCCAGGCGCAGGAATTCTTCGCGGTTCATGAGTAGCCTCGTGGCAAGCAGCAATAGGTCAGGCAAACGGACGGGCCGGCACGCGCCGGCAGGCTGAAGTCAGGCGCGCCAACGCCAACGGGCCAGGGCCTTGATGACTTTCATCCAGAATTTGCCAGTAACCACCACGGTGGGCTCTCTGTCTTGTGAGGCTTGAAGGTTGGCCAACGTTATCCCAGTGGCCGGGTCTGCGCAACCGGGCAGCAACGCGCGCAGATCGTCGATCACCAGGTTAGGGGATTCGTCGTGGATCGGCCGGCCATGGTTGTAGCCGTAGGTCAGCCCCACGCATTGCACGCCAGCCGCCTTGGCGGCCAATACGTCACTGCGCGAATCGCCGACAAACAGCGACTGCTGCGGGGTAACGCTGGCCATCTGCATGACAAACAGCAAAGCCGCCGGGTCGGGCTTTTTCTGCGGCAGGGTGTCGCCGCCAATGATCCAGCGGAAGTAGCGGCCGATTTTCATCTGGTCCAGCAACGGGCCGACGAAGCGCTCGGGCTTGTTGGTGATCAGGGCCATTTCCACGCCCCGCTTGCGCAGCCAGCGCAGGGTGTCCTGCACACCGGGATAGACCACGGTCAGCTCATGGCTTTGCGCATAGGCGTCCATGAACAGCGCCAGCGCCTGATCAGCCAGCGCGTCGTCCACGGCGGCGTGCTCGATGCCACCCGCCAGCGCCCGACGCACCAGCACCTGGGCGCCGTTGCCGACCCAGTGGCGTACGGCCTCAAGGCCCGCGGGCGGGCGCCCCAGTTCGAGCAGCATGCGGTCCACGGCGGCAGCCAGGTCTGGCACGGAATCGATCAGGGTACCGTCCAGATCGAACATCACCAGCCTGGGCAGCGTCCCCGGGAACAGCTGCTCGAAGCCACTCATGGGCGGGCCTGAGCCAGTTCGGCGCGCATCTTGGCGATGACTTCCTGGTAGTCCGGGGCGTTGAAGATAGCCGAACCGGCCACGAAGGTGTCGGCGCCAGCGGCAGCGATCTCGCGGATGTTGTTGACGTTCACGCCACCGTCGATTTCCAGGCGGATATCACGGCCACTGGCGTCGATCAGCGCACGCGCCTCGCGCAGCTTGTCGAGGGTGCCCGGGATGAACTTCTGCCCGCCGAAGCCTGGGTTGACGCTCATCAGCAGCACCATGTCGATCTTGTCCATCACGTACTTCAGGGCATCCAGGCTGGTGGCCGGGTTGAACACCAGGCCGGCCTTGCAGCCGCCGTCCTTGATCAGTTGCAGCGAACGGTCGACGTGCTGGGAGGCTTCCGGGTGGAAGGTGATGTAGGTGGCGCCGGCTTCGATGAAGTCGCCGATGATGCGGTCGACCGGGCTGACCATCAGGTGCACGTCGATCGGCGCGGTAACACCGTACTTGCGCAGGGCGGTGCAGACCATCGGGCCAATGGTCAGGTTGGGAACGTAGTGGTTGTCCATGACATCGAAGTGGACGATGTCGGCACCCGCAGCCAATACCTTGTCGACGTCTTCACCCAGGCGGGCGAAATCGGCGGAGAGGATGGAGGGGGCAATAGCGTAGGGCTGCATGGCGCACCTGTTGGCAGAATCACGGTGGCGCGCATTGTAACCCAGGCGAACGGATGAGGGCTGATTGGTATCACATGATCGCGACCGATACCCAAGAGCCTTGCACTGGCTGTGCCGGCGATGAGGCCGGCACAGGCGACCCATCATCAGGCCGGTTGCTGGGTTCTCAGCTTCTCGCTGCGCCCACGCAACCACTCCAGGGTCAGCAGCAACACCACCGAGAACGCAATCAGCAAGGTCGCCGCAGCAGCAATGGTGGGGCTCAGGTTTTCACGGATGCCGCTGAACATCTGCCTTGGCAGGGTTGCCTGCTCCGGCCCGGCCAGGAACAGCGTCACCACCACCTCGTCAAACGACGTCGCAAAGGCAAACAGCGCACCCGAGATCACCCCGGGCGCAATCAGCGGCAGGGTCACCCGACGGAAGGCCAGCAGCGGCGACGCACCCAGGCTGGCAGCCGCTCGCACCAGGTTGTAGTTGAAGCCCTGCAAGGTTGCCGACACGGTAATGATGACGAACGGCACACCCAGCACCGCATGCACCAGAATCAGCGAGGTGAAGCTGTTACCCAGACCCAGCGGGGCGAAGAACAGGTAGCTGGCCACACCGATGATCACCACCGGCACCACCATCGGTGAAATCACCAGCGCCATCACCAGTGACTTGCCGGGAAAATCGCCACGGGTCAGGCCAATGGCCGCCAGGGTACCGAACACCATAGCCAGCACCGTGGCCGCCGGGGCGACGATGATGCTGTTTTTCAGCGCCCGCATCCATTCGGCCGAGCCGAAGAAGTCCTGGTACCACTGCAGCGAAAAGCCCTGCAACGGGTACACCAGGAAGCTGCCACTGTTGAACGACAGCGGCACGATCACCAGCACCGGCAAGATCAGGAACAGCAAAACCAGGCCGCAAAGAATGCGCAGGCTGTAGAACCAGACCCGCTCCACGGGCGACATATAGGGGCTCAACATGGCAAGGCTCCTCAGCTCAGGCGCAGGCGGCTGGCGCCGACCAGCCAGCTATAGATCAGGTACAACAGCACGGTAGCCAAAAGCAACAGCCCACCCAGCGCGGTAGCCATGCCCCAGTTGATGCTGGTGTTGGTATAGAAGGCAACGAAGTAGCTGACCATCTGGTCGTTCGGGCTTCCCAGCAGCGCCGGGGTGATGTAGTAGCCGATGGCCAGGATGAACACCAGCAGGCAACCCGCGCCAACACCGGCGTAGGTCTGCGGGAAGTACACCCGCCAGAAGCTGGCGAACGGGTGGCAGCCCAGCGAGATCGCGGCACGCATATAGCTGGGCGAAATGCCCTTCATCACGCTGTACAGCGGCAGGATCATGAACGGCAGCAGGATGTGCACCATGGAGATGTACACACCGGTGCGGTTGAACACCAGTTCCAGCGGCTGGTCGATGATGCCCATGGCCATCAGTGCACTGTTGATCAGGCCACCCGACTGCAGCAGCACGATCCACGCTGCCACCCGCACCAGGATCGAGGTCCAGAACGGCAGCAGCACCAGAATCATCAGCAGGTTGCTCTGCCGGGTTGGCAGGTTGGCCAGCAGGTAGGCCAGTGGGTAGGCCAGCACCAGGCAGATGGCGGTAATCACCACACCCATCCACAGGGTGCGGGCAAAGATATCCAGGTAAATGGCCTGGTCCGGCGTGGCCTTGGCCAGCTCGCCCAGGTCGTCGATGCGGTGGTCCACAGAAGCCAGCAGGTAGAACGAGGTCACCGTACTGGTATTACGGCGTATCGCCTGCCAGTAGGCCGGGTCGCCCCAACGCTCGTCGACGGCCTGCAGGGCGTCTTTATAAGAGGCAGGCTCTGCCTTGAATGGCAGTGCGCGGGCAGTTTTGGTCAACAAGCTGCGGTAGCCGGCCAGCTCCATGTTCAGGCGCTTGGAAAGGTCGCCAAGGGTCTGGTTCTTGCGCGACTCGGCCAGGTCCTGGCTCAGCGCCTTGTACACATCCTCGCCGGGCAGGCTCTTGCCATCCCACTGGCTGATGATGTCTACCGTGCGTGGCAGGCCGGCGACCACTTCCGGGTTGCCGACGCTCTTGTACAGCAGCGCCGCAATCGGCACCAGGAACACCAGCAGAAGAAACAGCGCCAGCGGCGCGATCAACGCCTGCGCCTTCCAGCGGTTGACCCGCTCGGCGTGTTTCAGGCGCTGCTTGAGACTTGGACCTGCGCCTTCGTTGAGGGGCACTGCAATGGCCATGGCGAACTCCGCAAAACAGGGAAACGGGGAGCGCCGGCCCAATGGCCAGCGCCCCTTTGATGCGCCTTACTTCTTCGCCGCCCAGGCGTTGAAGCGTTGCTCCAGCTGTTCGCTGTTGTCAGCCCAGAAGGCCACGTCGATCTGCACCTGGTTGGCAATGTTCTCAGGCGTGGTCGGCATGTCCTTCTTCACCTCGTCCGACAGCAGGCTCACGGCCTTGGCGTTGGCCGGGCCGTAGGCGATGTTCTCGGAGTAGATCTTCTGCTGCTCGGGCTTGACGCTGTAGGCGATGAACTTCTTCGCCTCTTCGACGTTCTTGGCCCCTTTAGGGATCGCCCAGGCGTCAAAGTCGTAGATGCCGCCGTTCCACACCACCTTGAGGTTGCTCTCTTTCTGCACAGCGGCAATACGGCCGTTGTAGGCAGAGCTCATGACCACGTCGCCTGAAGCCAGGAACTGCGGTGGCTGTGCACCCGCTTCCCACCACTGGATGCTGGGCTTGAGTTCATCAAGTTTCTTGAAGGCGCGGTCCTGGCCTTCCTTTGTGGCCAGCACCTTGTAGACGTCCTTGGGCGCAACGCCATCGGCCATCAGTGCAAATTCCATGGTGTACTTGGCGCCCTTGCGCAAGCCACGCTTGCCTGGGAACTGCTTGGTGTCCCAGAAATCGGCCCAGCTGGTAGGTGCGGTCTTGAGCTTGTCAGCGTTGTAGGCCATGACCGTGGACCAGACGAAGAAGCCCACGCCGCACGGCTGGATGGCACCAGGCACGTAATCGGCCTCGCTGCCGAACAGGGCTGGGTCGAGCTCTTCGAACATGCCCTCATCGCACCCGCGCGCCAGCTCTGGCGACTCAACCTCTACCAGGTTCCACGACACGCTCTTGGTGTCGACCATCGCCTTGACCTTGGCCATTTCGCCGTTGTACTCGCCGGCGACGATCTTGCCATTGCCCGCCTTCTCCCATGGCTCGTAGAACGCTTTGACCTGGGCGGCCTTGTTGGCGCCCCCGAACGAGATCACGGTGAGGTCTGCGGCCATGGCCTGGCCAGCGGCGAACAGCCCCAGGGCCAGGGCGGTCAGTTTCAACTGCTTGCGCATTCTTATTCTCTCCACAGTACAGGGTTGGTGAAGCAATCCATCAATGGGCTTCGGCAATCGGATCGAGCGCGCGGGCGTGCTCCACCTCCCAGCCCAGCGGTACCACATCGCCCACGGCCAGGGCCGGGTCGAGCTCGGCAATCGGCTGTTTCACGAAGAAATCGGCCTTGCCGCAAACTTCCAGGCGCACCCGCACGTGGTCGCCCAGGTAAATGAATTCGGCCACCCGGCCAGAGAAGCGGTTGACGCAGCGCTCGCTGTGGCCATTCAGGCGCACACGCTCCGGGCGGATCGACAGGGTTACCGGCTCGCCGGCCTGGCCGACGTTCACCGCCAGCGCTTCAACCCGCTCGCCGCGCGGCAGCTGCACCTGGCAGCGCTTGCCATCGCTGGCCAGCAGGGTGCCGTTGATACGGTTGTTCTCGCCGATGAAGTTGGCGACGAAGGTATTGCAGGGTTCTTCGTACAGCGTGCGCGGGTCGGCGATCTGCTGGATCTCGCCCTGGTGGAACACCGCCACGCGGTCGGACATGGTCAGCGCTTCGCCCTGATCGTGGGTCACGTACACCACGGTCACGCCCAGGCGCTGGTGGATGTGCTTGATCTCCATCTGCATGTGTTCACGCAGCTGCTTGTCCAGCGCGCCGAGCGGTTCGTCCATCAGCACCAGTTGCGGCTCGAACACCAGTGCACGGGCCAAGGCCACCCGCTGCTGCTGGCCACCGGAAAGCTGGCCGGGGTAGCGCTTGGCGAAAGTATCTAGCTGGACCATGTTCAGCACGCGTTTGACCCGCTCGCTGACGTCGGTCTTGCTCAGGTTGCGTACGGTCAGCGGAAAGGCCAGGTTCTCGGCCACGGTCATGTGAGGGAACAACGCGTAGTTCTGGAACACCATGCCGATGTCGCGCTTGTGCGGCGGCACGTTGTTGATCGAGCGCCCGGCCAGCTGGATTTCACCGGCGGTAGGGGTTTCGAAGCCGGCCAGCATCATCAGGCTGGTGGTCTTGCCGGAGCCGGACGGGCCAAGCAGGGTAAGGAACTCGCCCTTGCGGATGTCCAGGTTGAGGTCTTTGACGATCAGCGACTCGCCGTCGTAGCTCTTCTGCACACCACGGAAGCTGACCAGCGTTTCGCTGGTTGCAGCGTTCGACTTCGCCTCGCTCATGCCTGCACCTTCTTGTTGGATGACTGCGTAGGCAAAAGAGTAGAAGAGGCGCAAGCGCACGAAAATCGGGGGCACTGAGAGAATGCCATCATCCGGATGGAAGATTTGCTGTAGGGATTGCCCTACAACAATGGCGGGATTGGAATGCCCTTGCGATCCAGCCACGAAACCTGTGGGAGCGGGCATGCCCGCGAAGAGGCCGGCTCAGCCATAGAGATCAGCAGGCCAGGCCCGTTCGCGGGCATGCCCGCTCCCACAGAGGCTTCGGCAAGTTTCGGGCACGCCTATGTCGCAATCAGACCAGCTTGTGTTCCATGGCGTACTTCACCAGCTCCGCCAGCGAGTTCACTTTCAGCTTTTGCATCAAACGCGCCTTGTGGGTGCTGATGGTTTTGCTCGACAGCGCCAGTTGCTGGGCGATGTCGTTGACGTTGGCCCCTTGGGCCAGGCGCTCGAACACCGAAAACTCCCGCTCCGACAGCAGCGTGTGCAATGGCCGGGACTCGGTCAGGCCCACTTCGAACACCATGCGGTCGGCCAGCGACGGGTCGATGTACCGCCCGCCGCTTGCCACCCGACGTATCGCGGTAAGTAGCAGCGCCGGGTCACTGTCCTTGGTGGCATAGCCCGCCGCCCCAGCCTTCAGCGCCCGCGCCGCCATCTGGGCCTCGTCGTGCATCGACAGCATCAGGATTGCCGGCGCATCGTGCAGGGCACGGATCCGCGGGATCGCCTCCAGGCCGTTCACCCCCGGCATCGAGATATCCAGCAGCACCACTTCGCACGGCGTGTGGCGCAGGGTGTCGAGCAACTGCTCACCATTCCCGGCCTCCCCCACCACCTGCATGTCCTTGGCCAGGCCAATCAACTGCTTGATGCCTTCACGGACAATGGTGTGGTCTTCGGCCACCAGTACTCGAATCACGATTGCTCTCCTACTCCAACGGAATGGCCACACTCAGGCTGGTGCCTTCGCCCGGTTCACTGTCCAGCGCCATGTTGCCCCCCAGCATCAGCACCCGCTCGCGTACACCCACCAGGCCAAATGAAGTGGGCCGGGTCTGCTCGCGGCAAAAGCCTTGGCCATCATCGCTGACCGTCATGCGCAATTGCCCTTCCTCACGCACCAGCTCGATCTCCACGCTGTGCGCCTGGGCGTGGCGCATGACGTTGGTGAGCGCCTCCTGCAAGATACGAAACAGGCCGGTGGCCTTGGCATCGCTCAATGCTGGCAGATTATCCGGCACTTGTACCAGGCAGGGGATCTGCGTGCGGGCTTCAAAGCGCCGTGCCTGCCATTCGATGGCCGAGGCAATGCCGGCATCGAGAATCGGCGGGCGCAAAGCAGTGGCGACATCACGCACCAGCTGGAACAGCTGGGCAATCAGGCGCTTCATGCTTGCCAGGCGCTCATGCAGGCCCGGGTCCAGGTCGGCAAACGCCAGCTCGCACATCGACACCTCCAGCTTGAGCACGGTCAGCATCTGCCCCAGCTCATCATGCACTTCCCGGGCGATGCGCGCCTTTTCTTCCTCGCGCACGCTTTCCAGGTGGGCCGACAGCTCGCGCAGCTGCTCCTGGGATTTCGCCAACGCCAACTCGGCCCGCTTGCCCTGGGTGATGTCCCATACCACACCGTCCCACACCACCTGGCCGTTGGCCAGGCGCCGGGTGCTGGCCTTGATGTCGGCCCAGCGTTGTTCACCGTGGCGGGTCAGGATACGCCCCTGCCAGGACCAGTCCTGGTCGCTGGCCAAGGCCAGGTCCTGGACCCGGTGGTAATCGGCGCGGTCTTCGGGGTGAACCAGGTTGCGCAGGCCCATATGTGGGTGCTGGATCTCGACAGGCGCATAGCCCACCAACGCCTCGCTGCCCTCACTGATATAGGGGAATTCCAGCTCGCCTTCGGCCGGGTCACGCTCCAGGCGGAACACCAGCCCGGGCACGTTGCCGGCAATGCCCTTGAGCCTCGCCTCGCTCTCGCGCAGTGCCGCCAGGGCGCGGTGGCGCTCGGTGACATCGGCGAGGTAGACCACCAGGTATTCAGAATCTCGAAAACGCAGAAAACTCAGTGATAGCTCGACCGGCAGCAGGCTGTTGTCGGCCCGCCGGCACTGTGCCTCGAACTGGCCAACACCGCCCTCCCCCGTGCGTGCGCCTTTCCATAACTCCAGCCAGCGGTCCATGTTCAGGCTCGGCTCGAAGGTGCTCAACGGCCGCTCCAGCAGTTCGCCATCGCCATATCCCAGCATGCGCTCGGCGGCGTGATTGGCGTAGCGTACGTGGCTGTCCCAGTTGACCCAGAGAATACCCACCGTGCTCTGGTCGATGGCGAACTGGCTCAGGCGCAGGGCTTCTTCACGCACTTGTCGCTCCACCAGGCTTTCCCGCGTGGTCAGGAGGCTGCGCTCCAGCTGGCGCTGCTGGCGGCGTTGCCACACCAGGGTGGCCAAGGCACACAACAGCAACATACCGAACAGCAAGGCCAGGTTCTGCCAGAAGCCAGGCGACTCGCTCAGCCGTGGGTATTTGGGTTGCAGCCAGCGTTGGTGCAGTTGCTCCAGCTCCTTGGCCGGCAGCGCCTGCAGGCCGCGCTCGAGCACATCGGCCAGCAGCGGCCAGTCGCGCCGCGAGCCGATGCGCAACAACTGCGGCAGGCCGATATCGCCGACCACCGCCAGCTCACTGAACTCGCTTTCGCGTGACAAGCGGCTGAGCTGGGCTTCATCCAGCACCGCGAAACTGGCCTGGCCACCTACCACCAGTTGCAAGGCCTCACGTTCGTTGGGCACCCCCTGCAGGTTGAGGTTGCCGTAGTTGCCGCGCAGGTAATCGGCCAGCTGGCTGGGCATGCGCACGGCCACCCGCTGCTCGGCTTCAAGCTTTTCCAGCTCCACGGCCATGGCGCCGGTGCGCGGCCCCACCACCAGTTGCGGCACGCGCATGTACGGGTCGCTGAACAGCCACAGCCGCAGGCTGGCCGGCGTCTGGGTAAGGCCGGGGGCGAAGTCGATTTCGCCGCTCTGCAGGGCATGTTCCAGGCTGGCCTGGTCGCTGAAGTTGCGCCAGGTAAGGTCCAGGCGCAGCGCCTGCGCCAGGCTGTTCACCAGTTCTACGTTGGCCCCGTACAGTTGCTGCAGGCGCCGGTCGAATTGGGCGTAGGGCGCCTGCAGCACCAGGCCGACGCGCAAGCTGCGGTGCGCGTCCAGCCACTGCTGTTGCGCAGGCTCCAGCGTAACGGTGGGCACCACCTCGGGCCGGGCTAATGCAATCAAGGGCAGCCACAAGCAGCCGATAACCAACAGGCTACGCACTCGCTTCATCTACACGCTCGTCTTGGCAAAGGCGGCCATGCAGCATGGCCGTCACGGGCAAATACTATTAGGCTGCCGGTATCATTCTGGCCCTGGGTTGACTCATGTCCACACTTTATCGCACGACGCTGGCAATGTGCTGCCTGGCCTCGATCCTTCCACTCGGCGCCTTGGCTGCCGAAGCCGAAAAAACACCCACCACCACCGAAGCTCCGGCCGCCGAAGCCCCGCGCCCGCCCCTGCTGGAGCGCAGCCAGGAGGATGCCCAGGCGCTGGAACGGCTTGTGCCCAAGGCCGAGCAGCAGACCTTGCAGGCCGGTGCCGACAGCTTCCTGGCCCTTTGGAAACCCGCCAATGACAACGACCCGCAAGGGGCAGTCATCATTATTCCCGGTGCAGGCGAGACCGCCGACTGGCCAAACGCGGTCGGCCCACTGCGGCAGAAATTCCCTGATGTCGGTTGGCACACTCTGAGCGTCAGCCTGCCCGACCTGCTCGCCGACAGCCCGCAGGCAAGGGTCGAGGCCGCACCGCCCGCCGAGCCTGAGCAAGACAAAGGCGAAAGCGCACCGGCCAAGGACGTACCGGCCGACGCCAACGCCAACGTGGCCCAGGCCACGGCGGCCGATGCCGACACCGCAGAAAGCACTGACGCTGAACAGGCCAGCGAGCAGGCCGACCCGGCAGATGCCGAGCGTATCTTCGCCCGCCTGGATGCCGCCGTAGCGTACGCACAGCAACACAACGCCCGCAGCATCGTGCTGATCGGCCATGGTAGCGGTGCGTATTGGGCGGCACGCTACCTGAGCGAGAAGCAGCCACCCCAGGTACAAAAACTGGTGATGGTCGCCGCGCAGACACCGGCGCGGGTTGAACATGACCTGCAAAGCCTGGCGCCGACCTTGAAGGTGCCGACTGCCGATATCTACTACGTCACCCGTAGCAGCGACCGCAACGCGGCCGAGCAGCGCCTGCAGGCCAGCAAGCGGCAGAAGGACAGCCAGTACCGGCAGTTGTCGTTGATTGCCATGCCGGGGAACAAGGCCGCGGAACAAGAGCAGTTGTTCCGCCGGGTACGGGGATGGATGAGCCCTCAGGGTTGAGCTGAAATCGATGGGCCGCACAGCGGCCCCATTTTCACAGGCCCCGGCGCTTACGGATCATGGCATAGGCCTGATGCAACTCACGGGTACGCTCAGTCGCCTCACGCACCTGCGCCTCGCTGGCACCGGTACCTGCCAGCTTGTCCGGGTGATGCCGGCTGACCAGCCGGCGATACGCCTGCTTGACCTTGTCGGTCTCGGTGTCAGCCTCAACCGCCAGCAAGCGCAACGCCGCGGCATAGGTCATGGCCACCCCTTCCGTTCCGGCTGCCTTGCGCGGCTCGTACTCCAGCGACATCGCCTGCACCTGGCGCCGGCTCAGGCCTAGCTTCTGTCCCCAGTCCAGCAGCAGCTCACGTTCCTTGTTGCCCATCTTGCCGTCGGCCCAGACCATGCGCCAACAGGCGCGCAGGGTGCCTTCCGCCGCATGAGGCTGCTGGCGAATGCGGCGCAAATGGCTGCCCAGCCGGTCCTTGCCCGCCTTGCCGCGGTTGAACGCGGCTATCGCGCGCAGCCGGGCCGCTTCGGCCAGGTCCAGGCGCAGCATTTCCTGGCGCGCCTGGCGGATATGCTGCTCAGCCACCCGCCCATCGCACTTGGCCAGGCGCCCGAGCATCACGAACAGCAACTCGTCGTCACGCAAGGCCGAGCGACCGCCTAGGCGTTCGCGCATGTCTTCCCAGCCCTGCAAGCGCAGGCGGCGGTCCAGGGCCTGCCCAAGCAACCCGCCGAGCAAGGCCCCCGGGATGCTGGCTACAGCAAAACCTGCACTCACACCAATCAGCGTGCCTGGCCACCACATGTCAGGCGCGCTCGCCAATCAAACGCTCAGCCTCGGCCAGGCGCTCAGGCGTGCCAACATCTACCCAGTGTCCACGGTAGTGTTCGCCAGTGACCTTTCCATCCGCCATGGCCTGACGCAGCAGTGGCGCCAGCTTGAAGGCGCCGGGCTGGCAACCGTCGAACAATGCCGGGTGCAGCACTGAAAGCCCACTGAAGGTGAGCGTGCCCGGTGCATCATCGCCATCGACGACCTGATCGCCTACCAGGCGGAAGTCACCACGGCCGTGATGGCCAGGGTTATCGACCAGTACCAGGTGAGCAAGACCTTGCAAGGGGCCCGGCAGGCATGTGAAGTGGTAATCGCTCCAGACATCGCCATTAACCAGCAGGAACGGCGCGTCGCCCAGCAATGGCAGGGCCTTGAAGATGCCACCACCGGTTTCCAGCGGCTCGCCCTCAGGTGAATAACGAATGCTCAGCCCGAAGCGGCTGCCATCGCCCAGGTGGTCTTCGATCTGCTGGCCGAGCCAGGCATGGTTGATCACCACCTCGGTAATACCCGCCGCCGCCAGGGCGTGCAGGTGGTACTCGATCAGCGGCTGGCCAGCGACCTGGATCAGTGGTTTGGGGGTATGCAGGGTCAATGGGCGCATGCGCTCGCCTTTGCCTGCTGCCAGGATCATTGCCTTCATGCACGCGCTCCGGCCTGCAACTCGGCGATCAGCTCACCCAGCTCCGCCAATTCGGGACGGCGGCCGATCACTTCTTCTATATAGGCGAAGAAACGCGGCACGTCGCCCAGATAGCGCGGTTTGCCGTCGCGGTGGCAGATGCGGGCGAAAATGCCGATCACCTTCAGGTGGCGCTGCACACCCATCAGGTCGCTGGCACGCTGGAATGCTTCGAAGTCGCCCTGCACCGGGATGCCGGCCGCCTTGGCCTGCTGCCAGTAGTTTCGCAGCCAGCCTTCGACCCGTGCCTGCGGCCAGCTGAGGAAGGCGTCCTTGAACAGGCAGGTGATGTCGTAGGTGACCGGGCCGTACACCGCGTCCTGGAAGTCCAGTACGCCGGGGTTGGGGGTACTTTGCATCAGGTTGCGCGGCATGTAGTCGCGGTGCACCAGCACCTTGGGCTGGGCCAGGGCGCTGTCGATCAGCAGTTGGCTGACGCGCTGCCAGGTGGCTTTCTGCGCTTCGCTCAGGGCCAGGCCAAGCTCACGCCCCACGTACCACTCGGGAAACAGCTCTACTTCACGGCGCAACAGGGCATCGTCGTAGCTGGGCAGCGGCGCATCCATTGGCAGGCGCTGGAAGGCCAGCAAGGCCTCGATGGCGTCGGCGAACAGGCCATCGGCGTTGTCGGCATCAATTACATCAAGGTATGTCTGGTGGCCCAGATCCCCCAGCAACAGGAAGCCGCGCTCCAGGTCCTGGGCATGGATCAGCGGCACATGCACACCAGCGCTGGCCAGCAAGTGGTCAATGGCGACGAACGGTCGGCAGTTTTCCTGCGGGGGTGGCGCGTCCATGATCACGAAGCTGCGCCCAGCGCCCTGCCAGCGGAAGTAGCGGCGGAAGCTGGCGTCGCTGCTGGCCGCGGTCAGGTTGCCTGCGGGCACTTCGCCCCAGGCGTTGTTCAGGAAAAGATCATTGAGCTGCTCATCGAGCCAGACCGTCAGTTGTTGCAGGCGTACATCGTGTTCAGGCATTACAAGGGTCTCCGACGGCCCTAGCCGTCAAGCGGGTCATGCTTTATTATCCAGCATCTTTTTCAGACCATCGAGAGGCGTGCGGCCCCACACGCGGGCAGATGGCACGCAGGAAGCCCGGACTAATAAGATGGCATTGAAATCCCCCGCGTTTCGTAGAAAGTTTCCGTTGCTGGTAACCGGCGGTCTGCTGGCCCTGCAACCTCTGGCCACCTCATACGTAGTGGCAGCCGAACAGTTCGACTGCCAAGTGTCCGCCTCCGGTGGTTGGGACTGCAAGCCCAAAGCGCCAGTCAACAACCTGCCGCCGCGCCCGGTGCACGAAGGTGCGGCCGTCAGCTCCGGCACAGAAGCCGCGAGCGAAGCCGAAACCGCGGACCGGCCGATGCTGGTCACCGAGGCCAAGGGCCGTGCCCTGAAGTCGCGCAGCGAAGACTACAGCCACCTGGACTGGGTGCCGCGTGACAAGCTGACTGCCGCGCAGCTGGCCGAAACCGGCCCGTATTGCGGTGGCGCGTATGTCGAGCCAACCCGCCCGGGCATGGCCGACACCACGCCGAAGGACGAGTCGCCGACCTACATCAACGCCAAGGTGTCCAAGTACCAGCAGGAGCAGCAAATCGCTACCCTCGCCGGTGACGTGGTGATGCGCCAGGGCAGCATGCAGGCCGAGGCCGACGAGGCCAACCTTTACCAGACCGAAAACCGTGGCGAGCTCAAGGGCAACGTCCGGATCCGTGACAACGGTTCGCTGGTGGTCGGTGACGAGGCACAGATTCAGCTCGACACCGGCGAAGCCCAGGTCGACAACGCCGAATACGTGATGCACAAGTCGCACATCCGCGGCAGTGCCCTGTATGCCAAGCGTGGTGAAAACGCCATCATCCGCCTCAAGGACGGTACGTACACCACCTGCGAACCGGGCAGCAACGCCTGGCAGCTGAAGGGCAATAACATCACCCTGAACCCGGCAACCGGTTTCGGTACTGCGACCAACGTTACGCTGCGGGTCAAGGATTTCCCGGTGTTCTACACACCGTACATCTACTTCCCGATCGACGACCGTCGCCAGTCCGGCTTCCTGCCGCCATCGTTCAGCACCAGCAGCGACACCGGCTTCATGCTGGTCACGCCGTACTACTTCAACCTGGCGCCCAACTACGACGCCACGTTGTACCCGCGTTACATGACCAAACGCGGCCTGCTGATGGAAGGCGAGTTCCGCTACCTGACCCCTTCCAGCGAAGGCCAGCTCGGTGGCGCGTACCTGAACGACAAGAACGACGACCGCAAAGACCAGACTGACTACAAAGAACAGCGCTGGATGGTCAACTGGCAGCACAAGGGAGGCCTGGACGAGCGCCTGATGGCCGAGGTGGACTACACCGACATCAGCGACCCGTTCTACTTCCAGGACCTGGAGTCCGACCAGATCGGTGTTGAAAGCCAGGACTTGCTCAATCAGCAGGGTGCGCTGACCTACCGCGGTGACAGCTACACCGCGCGGTTGAACGTGCATGCCTACGAGATGGCGACCATCTCGAAGATCACGCCATATGATCGCCTGCCGCAAATTACCTTCAACGGTAAGCTGCCGTATGAGCCGGGCGGGCTCAACCTTGCCTACGAAACCGAAGCTGTTCGCTTCGATCGCGATCTGAAAGATGACTTCGTCCTGGACAAAGACGGCAACCCTGACTTCTCTGCCGGTGCGGCAGGCCGTCGCCTGGACCAGAACGTCAGCGGCATCGCCCGCGCCAACGGCAACCGCTACAACGTTGCGCCGTCGATCAGCCTGCCGATGGAAGCCAGCTACGGCTACCTGACGCCCAAGCTGAAGTATGCGTACACCCATTATGACCTGGACCTGGACAGCCAGGGCAAAGCCCAGGCAATCGCCCAGTCGGCAAACCCGGCGTATGGCAGCTACAACAGCTCGCTGGACCGCGATGTACCTATTTTCAGCGTGGACAGCGGCCTCTACTTCGACCGTAACACCTCGTTGTTTGGCACCGACTACAAACAAACCCTCGAACCGCGCCTGTTCTACCTCTATGTCCCGTACAAGGACCAGAAGGACATCCCGCTGTTTGACTCGGGCGAGACCCTGTTCAGTTACGACTCGCTGTTCCGCGACAACCGCTTCAGCGGTACCGACCGTATCGGCGACGAGAACAAACTGTCGCTGGGCGTGACTACCCGCTGGATTGAAGAGAACGGCTTCGAACGCCAGAACTTCAGCATCGGCCAGGCGTATTACTTCAAGGATCGCAAGGTTCAGCTGCCAGGTATCGACTACCGCACGCGCGCTGACTCGCAGTCAGACGTGTCGCCGTACGCGTTGATGTACAACTACTTCTTCAACCGCGACTGGCGCTTCAATTCGGACTTCAACTGGGATCCGGACAGCCGCAGCACCCGTTCGGGCAGCGCGATGTTCCACTACCAGCCTGAAGACAATCCGAACAAGGTGGTCAACCTCGGTTATCGCTACCGCAACGACACCATTTCCTACGACTCAACGACCGGTACCTGGAAAGTGGGCGGTGGCGACTATAGTGTTCCGGGCAACCCGAACTACATCAAGGACTACTACAAGATCCAGCAGCATGACTTCTCGGTCATCTGGCCGATCGTTCCACAGTGGAACGTCATCGCTCGCTGGCAGCATGACTACAACCGCAATCGCACCCTGGAAGCCATGGGCGGTTTCGAGTACGACAACTGCTGCTGGAAGCTGCGCCTGATCAACCGTTACTGGATCGATTACGACGACTTCAGCCAGGCACTTCCGGCGAACGAAAAAGGCGACCACGGCATCTTCCTTCAGATCGTTCTGAAAGGGCTCGGTGGCGTAGTGGGCAACAAGGTCGAATCTTTCCTCGACCAAGGCATTCAAGGTTACCGTGAACGTGAAGACCAAGCTTATTGACCGTCTGCGCCCAGTGCTGCTGGGTGCCGTTTTGCTGAGTGGCGCGGTGCATGCCGCGGTACAGCCTCTTGATCGCGTGGTGGCCATCGTCGACAACGACGTGGTCATGCAAAGCCAGCTGGACCAGCGCGTCCGCGAGGTGCAGCAAACCATCGCCAAGCGCGGCGGCGGCGTGCCACCGACCGGTGCTCTGGAACAGCAGGTACTGGAACGCCTGATCGTCGAAAACCTGCAGCTGCAGATCGGCGAGCGCTCCGGCATCCGCATCACCGACGAAGAGCTGAACCAGGCCATCGGCACCATTGCCCAGCGCAATGGCATGTCGCTGGACCAGTTCCGCGCCGCCCTGGCCCATGACGGCCTGTCGTTCGACGACGCTCGCGAGCAGGTCAAGCGCGAGATGATCATCAGCCGCGTGCGTCAGCGTCGCGTGGCCGAACGCATCCAGGTGTCGGAGCAGGAAGTGAAGAACTTCCTCAACTCCGACATGGGCAAGATGCAGATGTCGGAAGAGTACCGCCTGGCCAACATCCTCATCCCGACCCCGGAAGCCGCCAGCTCGGATGATATCCAGAAGGCTGCGCGCAAGGTTGGTGACGTGTACCAGCAACTGCGCCAGGGTGCCGACTTCGGCCAGATGGCGATTGCCAACTCGGCCAGCGAAAACGCCCTGGAAGGCGGCGAGATGGGCTGGCGTAAAGCCGGCCAACTGCCACCAGACTTCGCCAAGATGCTCAGCAGCATGCCGGTCGGTGAAATCACCCAGCCTATTCGCATCCCCAACGGCTTCATCATCCTCAAGCTCGAGGAGAAGCGCGGTGGCAGCGAGAACGTGCTGCGTGACGAAGTGCATGTACGCCACATCCTGATCAAGCCAAGTGAAATCCGCAGCGAAGCGGCCACCGAGCAACTGGCCGAGCGCCTGTACGATCGCATCAAGAACGGCGAAGACTTCGGCGAGCTGGCGAAGAGCTTCTCGGAAGACCCGGGTTCGGCGCTCAACGGCGGCGACCTCAACTGGGTAGACCCGAACAGCCTGGTACCGGAGTTCCGCGAACAGATGGCCAACGCCCAGCAAGGCGTAGTGACCAAGCCGTTCAAGACCCAGTACGGCTGGCACGTTCTGGAAGTGCTGGGCCGCCGCGCCACCGACAGCACCGAACAGGCACGTGAGCAACAGGCCCAGAGCGTCCTGCGCAATCGCAAGTACGACGAAGAGCTGCAAACCTGGCTGCGCCAGATTCGCGACGAAGCCTACGTTGAAATCAAGCTGCCTGGCGCCGACCAGGCCGCCCAGTGAAGCCCCAGCGCTTCGCCGTCACCCCTGGCGAGCCTGCCGGCATAGGTCCCGACCTGTGCCTGCTGCTCGCCGCAGACGCCCAGCCCCACCCCCTGATCGCCATCACCAGCCGTGACCTGCTCGCCGAGCGGGCCACGCAGCTGGGGCTGGCCGTCAGCCTGCTGCCAGTCGTCCAGGGCCAATGGCCCGACCGGCCGGCACCCGCGGGCAGCCTGTACGTATGGGATACCCCTGTTGCAGCCCCGGTAGTGCCAGGCCAGCTCGACAAAGCCAACGCGGCGTTCGTGCTGGAAACCCTGACCCGCGCCGGGCAAGGCTGCCTCGATGGCCATTTTGCCGGGATGATCACCGCCCCTGTGCACAAGGGCGTGATCAACGAAAGCGGTATCGCCTTCTCCGGGCATACCGAGTTCCTTGCCGAGCTGACCCACACCGCGCAAGTGGTAATGATGCTGGCCACCCGCGGCCTGCGTGTGGCCCTGGTGACCACGCACCTGCCGCTGCGTGATATTGCCGACGCCATCACTGCCGAGCGCGTCGAACGTGTAACCCGTATCCTGCATGCCGACATGCGCGACAAGTTCGGCATTGCCAACCCGCGCATACTGGTGTGTGGCCTCAACCCGCACGCGGGCGAGGGCGGCCACCTGGGCCGCGAAGAAATCGACATCATCGAGCCGACCTTGGCCCGCCTGCGCACCGAAGGCATGGACCTGCGCGGGCCGCTGCCGGCCGATACCCTGTTTACCCCCAAATATCTGGAGCACTGCGACGCAGTGCTGGCGATGTACCACGACCAAGGCCTGCCTGTACTCAAGTACAAAGGCTTCGGCGCTGCAGTCAACGTGACGCTGGGCCTGCCGATCATCCGCACGTCGGTCGATCACGGCACCGCCCTGGACCTCGCCGGCACCGGCAACGTCGACACCGGCAGCCTGCGCGTCGCGCTGGAAACCGCCTACCAGATGGCCGAGAACCGACCATGAACGAGCAATACCAACACCGGGCGCGCAAGCGCTTCGGCCAGAACTTCCTGCACGACGCCGGCATCATCGACCGCATCCTGCGTGCCATCAACGCCAAGGCCGGCGAACACCTGCTGGAAATCGGCCCGGGCCAGGGCGCCCTGACCGAAGGCCTGCTGGGCAGCGGCGCACAACTGGACGTGGTGGAGCTGGACAAGGACCTGGTGCCGATCCTGCAGCACAAGTTCGGTAACCGCAGCAACTTCCGGCTGCACCAGGGCGACGCCCTGAAGTTCGACTTCAACCAGCTGGGCGTGCCACCGCGCAGCCTCAAGGTGGTGGGCAACCTGCCCTACAACATCTCCACCCCGCTGATCTTCCACCTGCTCAGCCATGCCGGCCTGATCCGCGACATGCACTTCATGCTGCAAAAGGAAGTGGTCGAGCGCATGGCCGCCGGCCCTGGTGGTGGTGACTGGGGCCGTTTGTCGATCATGGTGCAGTACCACTGCCGCGTCGAACACCTGTTCAACGTAGGCCCTGGGGCCTTCAACCCGCCGCCGAAAGTGGACTCGGCCATCGTCCGCCTGGTACCGCACGAAGTGCTGCCATTCCCGGCCAAGGATCACCTGCTGCTGGAGCGCGTCGTTCGTGAAGCCTTCAACCAGCGTCGCAAGACACTGCGCAACACCCTGAAAGGCCTGCTCGACAGCGCAGCCATCGAGGCAGCCGGCGTGGATGGCAGCCTGCGCCCCGAACAGCTGGACCTGGCGGCCTTCGTGCGCCTGGCCGACCAGCTGGCTGATCAGCAACAAGCCTGATCCAGCCTGCACTGGCCTCTTCGCGGGCACGCCCGCTCCCACCGGTAAATCACCCCCTGCAAATGTGGTGAAAACCTGTGGGAGCGGGCATGCCGGCGAAGAGGCCAGCCCATACACCCCCCAAGTCCCCCACACCGCTGGCCCTCCCCCCTCCCAATGGCCTAGACTGCATTATTGCGTCAGCTCGCCCAAGGCCATTGCATGTCCGATCCTCGCTATCTGATCGACGTCAGCGTCGTGACCCGCTACCTCAAAGAACAATCCGACCCCGAAAACAGTCGTTTCGCCTTCGCCTACACCATCACCGTGCACAACAGCGGCTCGCTCAAGGCCAAGCTGCTGTCACGCCACTGGCTGATCACCAATGGTGACGGCGAGGTCGAGGAAGTGCGCGGCTCCGGCGTGGTCGGCCAACAACCCAACATCGATCCGGGCCAGAGCCACACCTATAGCAGCGGTGCGGTAATCACCACCCGTGTAGGCACCATGCAGGGCAGTTACCAGATGTTCGCCGAAGACGGTAAGCGCTTCGACGCCGAGATCGCCCCCTTCCGCCTCGCGGTGCCCGGGGCACTGCACTGATGGCAACCTACGCCGTCGGTGACGTGCAGGGCTGCCTGCAGCCCCTCAAGTGCCTGCTCGAACGTGTCAGCTTCAACCCGGCCGTCGACCGCCTGTGGCTGGTCGGTGACTTGGTAAACCGCGGCCCCGAATCACTGGAAACCCTGCGCTTCCTGTATTCGATCCGCCAGTCGCTGGTCTGCGTGCTGGGCAACCATGACCTGCACCTGCTGGCCGCCTGGCACAACGTCGAGCGCCTGAAAAAAAGCGACACGCTGCGCGAGATCATCCAAGCACCGGACGCCGACCTGCTGTTCCACTGGCTGCGCCAGCAAAAACTGCTGCATTACGACGAGGCACGCGGCATTGCCATGGCGCACGCGGGCATTCCGCCACAGTGGACGCTCGGCCAGGCCCTTGGTCTTGCGGCTGAGGTGGAAGAGGTACTGCGCGACGATGGCCGCCTGAAGCTGTATCTCGACGGTATGTACGGCAACGAGCCGAACAAGTGGAGCAAGCGCCTCACCGGCATCGAACGCCTGCGGGTCATTACCAACTACTTCACACGCATGCGCTTCTGCACCGCCGAGGGCAAGCTCGACCTCAAGAGCAAGGAAGGCCTGGGCACCGCGCCCAAGGGTTACAAGCCCTGGTTTGCACACAAGGACCGCCGCTCGCGGCATGTGAAGATCATCTTCGGCCATTGGGCCGCCCTCGAAGGCCGCGTCGACGAGCCGGGCGTCATCGCCCTGGACACCGGTTGCGTGTGGGGCGGCGCCATGACCCTGTACAACGTCGACAGCGGCGAATACCACCGCTGCGACTGCGCCGACGACGGCACCCTGCGCCAGCCGGCACAACCCACTACACTCAACGACCACACCTGAAGGAAGTAGTACCCATGAGCGAATTCAAGCGCATCCCTCCCGAGCAGGCCTTGGAGCTTCGCAAGCAAGAAGGTGCGGTCGTCGTCGACATTCGTGACTCGCAAGCCTTCGCCGCAGGCCACATTACCGGCGCCCGGCACCTGGATAACCATTCGGTTGCAGACTTCATCCGCAACGCCGACCTCGACGCCCCGACCCTGGTGGTCTGCTACCACGGCAACTCCAGCCAGAGCGCTGCCGCCTACCTGGTAGGCCAGGGCTTTTCCGACGTGTACAGCGTGGACGGTGGCTTTGAACTGTGGCGCGCTACCTACCCAGCCGAGACCGCCCAAGGCATCGCCGAATAAATATTTTCATTTTTACTGCAGCCCGCGCCACGTGCGGGCTTGCGGCTTATCTGACGAACGGTCGTTCGCAACTTCTCCGCCCCCCGCCCTTGAACTTACCGATAACCAACTATTCTTAAGCGCAGGCCATCCAGAAAAAGGGGAGAGCCGGTACACCGGCGTGCGGGTCATCGGTAGCGTTACAGGGTGTTCTGGGGGGTATACAGCAACCGTCAAAACCGGTTGCATGCCAGCATCAGCTGACTGATCCGGCGTCGTCTCCACGTATCGAGCGAGGTGACGTCATGAGTATTTTTAGCCACTTCCAACAACGTTTCGAGTCCACGCGCCAGGAAGAACTCTCGCTGCAGGAGTACCTCGAGCTGTGCAAAGGGGATCGCAGTGCCTACGCATCGGCGGCCGAACGGCTGTTGCTGGCCATCGGTGAGCCAGAGCTGATCGACACCTCTACCAACTCCAGGCTGTCGCGCATCTTCTCCAACAAGGTTATCCGCCGCTATCCGGCCTTTGCCGACTTCCATGGCATGGAAGAGTGCATCGACCAGATCGTGTCTTATTTCCGCCACGCCGCCCAAGGCCTGGAAGAAAAGAAACAGATCCTCTATCTGCTGGGCCCAGTGGGGGGCGGTAAATCGTCGCTGGCCGAAAAACTCAAGCAGCTGATGGAAAAGGTACCGTTCTATGCCATCAAGGGCTCGCCGGTATTCGAGTCGCCCCTTGGGCTTTTCAACGCCACCGAAGACGGGGCCATCCTCGAGGAAGAGTACGGCATCTCGCGGCGCTACCTGAACACCATCATGTCGCCTTGGGCCACCAAGCGCCTGCAGGAGTTCGGCGGCGACATCAGCAAGTTCAAAGTGGTCAAGCTGTACCCGTCGATCCTCAACCAGATCGCCATCGCCAAGACCGAACCGGGCGACGAGAACAACCAGGACATTTCCGCCCTGGTCGGCAAGGTCGATATCCGCAAGCTCGAAGAATTCCCGCAGAACGACGCCGATGCCTACAGCTATTCGGGCGCGCTGTGCCGGGCCAACCAGGGCCTGATGGAATTCGTCGAGATGTTCAAGGCCCCGATCAAGGTCCTGCACCCACTGCTCACGGCCACCCAGGAAGGTAACTACAACAGTACCGAAGGGCTGGGTGCCATTCCCTACACCGGTATCCTGTTGGCCCACTCCAACGAATCGGAGTGGCACACCTTCCGCAACAACAAGAACAACGAGGCGTTCATCGACCGGATCTACATCGTCAAGGTGCCGTATTGCCTGCGCGTCAGCGATGAGATCAAGATCTACGACAAGTTGCTGATCAACAGCTCGCTGGCCAAGGCCCATTGCGCGCCAGACACCCTCAAGATGCTCGCCCAGTTCACTGTACTCTCGCGCCTCAAGGAGCCAGAGAACTCCAACATCTACTCGAAGATGCGCGTCTACGACGGCGAGAACCTCAAGGACACCGATCCGAAGGCCAAGTCGATCCAGGAGTACCGGGACTCGGCAGGCGTCGACGAGGGCATGAACGGCCTGTCGACCCGCTTCGCCTTCAAGATCCTTTCCAAAGTCTTCAACTTCGACCCACACGAGATTGCGGCCAACCCGGTTCACCTGCTGTACGTGCTCGAACAGCAGATCGAACAGGAACAGTTCCCGGCCGAAGTGCGCGAACGCTACCTGCGCTACCTGAAGGAGTACCTGGCACCGCGCTATATCGAGTTCATCGGCAAGGAAATCCAGACTGCCTACCTGGAGTCCTACAGCGAATACGGCCAGAACATTTTCGACCGCTACGTGCTGTACGCCGACTTCTGGATCCAGGACCAGGAATACCGCGACCCGGAAACCGGCGAAATCCTCAACCGCATCGCCCTCAACGAAGAACTGGAGAAGATCGAGAAACCGGCCGGGATCAGCAACCCGAAAGATTTCCGCAACGAAATCGTCAACTTCGTGCTGCGTGCCCGTGCCAACAACAACGGCAAGAACCCGAGCTGGCTCAGCTATGAAAAGCTGCGGGTGGTGATCGAGAAGAAAATGTTCTCCAACACCGAGGACCTGCTGCCGGTCATCAGCTTCAACGCCAAGGCCAGCAAGGAGGACCAACAGAAGCACAACGACTTCGTCACGCGCATGGTGGAGCGTGGCTACACCGACAAACAGGTTCGTCTGCTGTCGGAATGGTACCTGCGGGTCAGGAAATCGCAATAAAGCGACAAGCTACACACTGCGCGCCCAAGGCTGGCAAGCCAGCCTTGGGCGGCAGCAACTGCCTTGCTGCCATTAGGTGCAGCGAGCCCGTAGCTTGAAGCGTGCAGCTGTTCCCAGCTACCGGAGGGACCATGAGCTACGTTATAGACCGACGCCTGAACGGCAAGAACAAGAGCACGGTCAACCGTCAGCGCTTTCTGCGGCGGTACCGTGAACATATCAAGAAAGCCGTCGAAGAGGCGGTAAGCCGCCGTTCCATCATGGACATGGAACATGGTGAACAAATCAGCATTCCGGGGCGCGACATTGACGAACCCGTGCTCCACCACGGTCGCGGCGGCAAACAGACCGTCGTGCACCCGGGCAACAAGGAATTCACTGCCGGCGAACATATCCCCAGGCCGCAAGGTGGTGGCGGGGGTGGCGGCGGCCGCGGTAAAGCGGGCAATTCCGGCGACGGCATGGACGACTTCGTCTTCCAGATCACCCAGGAAGAGTTCCTCGAATTCATGTTCGAGGATCTCGAACTGCCCAACCTGGTCAAACGTCACCTGACCGGGACCGACACCTTCAAGACCGTGCGTGCGGGCATCGCCAACGAGGGCAACCCGTCACGCATCAATATCGTGCGCACCCTTCGCTCGGCCCATGCCCGGCGTATCGCCCTGACCGGCAGCAGCCGCGCACTGCTGCGCGAAGCACAAAAGGAACTCGACCGCCTGCGGGTCGAGGAGCCGGACAACTTCACCGATATCCAGGAAGTCGAACAGGAAATCGAACGCCTGAAGGCACGCATCAACCGCTTGCCCTTCCTCGACACCTTCGACCTCAAGTACAACCTGCTGGTCAAGCAGCCCAACCCCAGCTCCAAGGCAGTGATGTTCTGCCTGATGGACGTGTCCGGCTCCATGACCCAGGCCACCAAGGACATCGCCAAGCGCTTCTTCATCCTGCTGTACCTGTTCCTCAAGCGTAACTACGACCGCATCGAAGTGGTGTTCATCCGCCACCACACCAGCGCCCGGGAAGTCGACGAGGAAGAGTTTTTCTACTCGCGGGAAACCGGCGGCACCATCGTCTCCAGCGCGCTCAAGCTGATGCAGGAGATCATGGCCGAACGCTACCCGGCCAGCGACTGGAACATCTACGCCGCTCAGGCTTCTGACGGCGATAACTGGAACGACGACTCGCCGATCTGCCGCGAGATTCTGTCCAAGCAAATCATGCCGCACGTGCAGTACTACACTTACGTCGAGATCACCCCCCGTGAGCACCAGGCGCTGTGGTACGAATACGAACGCATCGGCGAAGCCTTCCCCGACACGTTCGCCCAGCAGCAGTTGGTATCGGCCGGCGACATCTACCCGGTCTTCCGTGAACTCTTCCAGCGCAGGTTAGCCACATGACCGCCAGAGCACAGAGACGCCAACCCATTTCCACCGGGTCCGAGTGGACGTTCGAGCTGATCCAGACCTACGACCGGGAAATCGGCCGCCTGGCCGAACGTTACGCCCTGGACACTTACCCCAACCAGATCGAGGTGATCACGGCCGAGCAGATGATGGACGCCTATGCCTCGGTCGGCATGCCTCTGGGTTACCACCACTGGTCCTACGGCAAACAGTTCCTCAGCACAGAAAAGTCCTACAGCCGTGGCCAGATGGGCCTGGCCTACGAAATCGTGATCAACTCCGACCCCTGCATCGCCTACCTGATGGAAGAAAACACCATGTGCATGCAGGCACTGGTGATTGCCCACGCCTGCTATGGCCATAACAGCTTCTTCAAAGGCAACTACCTGTTCCGCACCTGGACCGACGCCAGCTCCATTATCGATTACCTGGTGTTTGCCAAGCAGTACATCGCCCAGTGCGAAGAGCGCCACGGCATCGACGCCGTGGAAGACCTGATCGACTCCTGCCATGCCCTGATGAACTACGGCGTGGACCGCTACAAGCGCCCCTACCCCATCTCCGCAGAAGAGGAACGGCGGCGCCAGAAGGAGCGTGAGGAGCACCTGCAGCGCCAGATCAACGACCTGTGGCGCACCATCCCGAAAAGCGCCGAAAGGGGCAACGAACGCGATGAGGGGCGCTTCCCCGCCGAACCACAGGAGAACATCCTGTATTTCATCGAGAAGAATGCCCCTCTGCTCGAACCCTGGCAGCGTGAAGTGGTGCGCATCGTGCGCAAGATCGCCCAGTACTTCTACCCGCAGCGCCAGACCCAAGTCATGAACGAAGGCTGGGCAACCTTCTGGCACTACACGCTCATGAACGACCTGTACGACGAGGGGCTGATCACCGAAGGCTTCATGATGGAGTTCTTGACCTCGCACACCAGCGTGGTGTTCCAGCCCGGCTTCGACAGCCCCTACTACAGCGGCATCAACCCCTACGCACTGGGCTTCGCCATGTACACCGACATCCGCCGCATGTGCGAAAACCCTACCGATGAAGATCGCCACTGGTTCCCCGACATTGCCGGCAGTGACTGGCTTTCTACCATCAAGTTTGCCATGAGCAGCTTCAAGGACGAGAGCTTCATCCTGCAATACCTTTCGCCTAAGGTGATGCGCGACCTCAAGCTGTTCAGCATCCTCGACGACGACCAGCGCGACGACCTGCTGGTGCCCGCCATTCACGATGAAGCCGGCTACCGGGTGATTCGTGAACTGCTGGCCGCGCAGTACAACCTGGGTAACCGTGAACCGAACGTGCAGATCTGGAGCGTCGACCGTCGCGGTGACCGCTCGCTGACGCTGCGCCACCAGCAACACAACCGCAAACCGCTGGGCGACTCAACCGATGAAGTGCTCAAGCACCTGCATCGCCTGTGGGGCTTCGATATCCACCTGGAGACCGTACAGGGCGAGCAAGTGATGAAAACCCACCACATGCCACCCCGTGGCGAGCACGGCGAAAGCGCCGACTACGGGCGCATGGACCTGGCTGTCATTCACCACCTCTAGTGCTACACCATAACTGCCGACGGGTTATCCTGTCGGCAGTTATGGAGAGCTGCACATGCACATCTACAAAGTCGGCGGCGCCGTGCGCGACCGCCTGCTCGGCCTTCCTGTCAGCGATATCGACTGGCTGGTGGTAGGCGCCACCGTTGAAGAAATGCACGCCAAGGGTTATCGGCCGGTGGGCGCTGATTTTCCGGTATTCCTGCACCCGAAAACCGGCGAGGAATATGCCTTGGCGCGCACCGAGCGCAAGAGCGGGCGCGGGTATGGCGGGTTCACTTTTCACGCCAGCCCTGACGTGACACTGGAGGAAGACCTGATTCGCCGTGACCTGACCATCAACGCGATGGCCGAGGACGAAGCAGGCACGGTGTACGATCTCTACCACGGCAAAGACGATCTCGAAAGGCGAATTTTACGCCACGTTTCACCGGCATTCGCCGAAGATCCTTTGCGCGTGCTGCGCGTTGCGCGCTTTGCTGCCCGCTATGCACCGCTTGGTTTCCGGGTTGCCGAAGAAACGCTTGAGCTGATGCGCCAGATCAGCGCCTCTGGCGAGCTGCAGGCGCTGACTGCAGAGCGCAGCTGGAAGGAAATCGAGCGGGCGCTGATGGAGGCACAGCCCCAGGTGTTCTTCCAGGTGCTGCGCGATTGCGACGCCCTGCAGGCCCTGCTGCCTGAGCTTGTTGACGATGCCCAGGCCCTGGCGGCGCTGGAGCAGGCAGCGGCGCATGAACAGCCCCTGCATGTGCGCTGGGCGTGCCTGTTGCGCGGGCTGGCACCGGCATCAATCAAAGCCGTCAACCAGCGCCTCAAGGCCCCAAGGGATTGCCAGGAGCTGGCCTTACTGACGGGAGAGTGCCTGGCACAAGCTAATCAGGCGCTGGAGCTGCCAGCCACGGCGCTACTGGAGCTGTTGCAGAAGTTCGATGTTTACCGAAGGCCGCAGCGGTTCGAGGATTTTGTGGTCGCTTGCGAGATGGCGGCGCTAGGTGATGGCCAGCCAGGTTATCCACAGGCCGATTACCTGCGTGGCGCAGCAGCAGCGGCGCGAGCGGTGGATGTGAAGCCGTTGGTGCAGGCCGGGCTGACTGGGCAGGCACTGGGCGAAGCGCTCAAGGCTGAGCGGCTGAAAGCGCTTGAGGCTTACCAACTCGACTGACCATACGGTCTCTTCGCGGCTAAAGCCGCTCCCGCAGGTACAACGTGGGCCAGAAACCTGCGTAGTACTTGTGGGAGTGGCTTTGACCGCAAAAGGGCCGGAACAGGCTTAAGCGGGTGTCAGCTGCAACCCACGCCACTCGAAGGCGACCGGGGCCAGCACCTGGTCAATCTGTGCCTCTTGCCACAACCGGGCCATGCTCTTGCCTGCCCCCGGATGCACCAGCTCAGGCGCCAGCAACGACAGCGGCCACAGCACAAACGCATTCTTCATGATCTCGGCCCGGGGCAGTACCAGCCCATCGAAGGTGCCGTGCAGATCGTCATACATCAGCACATCGATATCCAGCGGCAGCCCTTTGCGGTCCGGCGCGTAACGGCCATTTTCGGCCTCGATGAACTTCAGCCGACGGTCCAGTTCGATCAGCGGCAGTGCGGTTTGCCCGGTCACCACGAAATTGATGAACGGCCCGCTCTTGATACCCACCGGCTGGCTTTCGAACACCGGCGAGCAGCGCATGTCGGTGAGGATGCCCGCCAACGCATCTAGCCCGGCGCACAAGTGCGCCTCACGGTCGATGTTGCTGCCGAGGCCAAGGTAAACCGTGCTCAGAGACATCCGCGCTCGATCTCCACGCCTACACCGCCACGGGCCGCCGGTACCGCACCTGGCTTGGTCAGTTTCAACCGCACCCAGGGGATATGGAATTCTTCCATCAAGGTTGCCACCAGGCGCTCGGCAAAGGTTTCCACCAACTCGAAACGGGCCTGCTCGGCAAACGCCTGGATGCGTGCCGAGACGCTGGCGTAGTCCAGCGCCAGGTTCAGGTCGTCACCCGCTGCGGCCGGGCGGTTGTCCCAGGCAAAGCTCAGGTCCAGGCGCAAGCACTGGCGAATATCCCGCTCCCAGTCATAGGCACCGATGACGGTATCGACTTCCAGGCCTTCGATGAACACTCTGTCCAAGCACTTCTCTCCACAGCACGACAAGGGCGACTGGCGCCGTTAGAATCAGGGCGTCCTCGCCCGGAATAGTTAGCATGTTTTGGTTACTGGCGTTGCTCGCCTACCTGCTCGGCTCACTGTCCTTCGCCATTCTCCTCAGCCGCCTTTCGGGCAGCCCGGACCCGCGTTCCAGTGGTTCAGGCAATGCCGGCGCCACCAACATGCTACGCCTGGCAGGCCGTAAACTGGCGATCCTGACCCTGCTTGGCGACCTGTGCAAGGGCCTTTTGCCGGTATTGCTCGCCCGCCTTGCCGGGCTGGACCTGCACGCGCAAGCCTGGGTGGGCGTGTGCGCGGTGCTGGGCCACCTGTTTCCCCTGTACTTCCGCTTCCGGGGTGGCAAGGGCGTGGCGACGGCTGCCGGCATGCTCATGGGCCTGTATTTCCCGGCCGCGCTGCTGGCCATCGGCGCTTGGCTGCTGACGTTCTACCTCACCCGCACCAGCTCGCTGGCGGCGCTGATTGCCACGCCGCTGACCTTGCCATTGCTGGCCTGGCGCGAGCCCGAAGCCCTGCTGCCGATCACCGTGCTGACCGTGATGATCGTATGGCGCCACCGCAAAAACCTGCGCGACCTGTTCGCCGGGCGCGAACGGCACTTCTGACCGTTCGGCTTCACACGTTACAGCGGCGGCAACTGCTCCATCGGCCAGCGCGCCTGCACGCTGATCGCCAGGTCCTGGTGCTGCCCCGCCAACAGGCGCTGGCAACCGGCGTAGGCGATCATCGCGCCGTTGTCGGTACAGAACTGCGGGCGCGCGTAGTACACATTGCCCTTGATGCTGCCGAGCATGTCTTCGAGGGACGCGCGCAAAGCCTTGTTGGCACTCACACCACCCGCGATGACCAGGCGTTTGAGGCCGGTCTGCTTGAGCGCCCGCTTGCACTTGATGGTCAAAGTCTCCACCACCGCCTGCTGGAATGCCAGGGACAGGTCGCAACGGGTTTGCTCACTGTCGTCGCCAGCGTTCTTGCATTGCTGCCAGGTGTTGAGGGCGAAGGTCTTGAGGCCACTGAAGCTGAATTCCAGGCCCGGGCGGTCGGTCATCGGCCGCGGGAACACGAAGCGCCCAGGTACGCCCTGCTCGGCCAGGCGCGCGATTTCCGGGCCGCCGGGGTAATTGAGGCCGATCAGCTTGGCGGTCTTGTCGAACGCTTCGCCGGCGGCATCGTCCAGGCTTTCGCCCAGCAGTTCGTACTGACCGATGCCATCGACGCGTACCAGCTGGGTGTGTCCGCCTGAAACCAACAAAGCGACGAACGGAAACTCAGGGGGGTTTTCTTCCAGCATGGGCGCCAGCAAGTGGCCTTCCATGTGGTGCACGCCAATCGCCGGAATGTCCCAGGCAAAGGCCAGCGCCTGGGCGCAGGAGGCGCCCACCAGCAATGCGCCGACCAGGCCAGGGCCCGCGGTGTAGGCAATGGCGTCGATCTCGGTGGCGACGCAGCCCGCCTCCTCCAGCACCTGGCGAATCAGCGGCAACATGCGCTTCACGTGGTCACGCGAGGCAAGCTCGGGCACCACACCGCCAAACACGCGATGCAGGTCAATCTGGCTGAACAGTGCGTCGGCCAACAAGCCGCGCTCACTGTCGTATAATGCGACGCCAGTTTCGTCGCAGGATGTTTCCAATCCCAGTACTAGCATGGGTTCGTCCCTTGTGGGGGCTGAATTCGAAGGCGCGCATGATAGTCCCCGTGTCGGATGCCGACCAGCGGTTTTCGATCAGAGGCTTTGCATTCCGGCTTGCTAAGGGTTAACATCCGCAACCCTTGAAAACCGACGTTCTCCAGCACACCTTTGTTTTGCCAGGAGCACGTCTACCCCGGTAATGAATTAAGGTAGCCCTGGATGCCAGCCGTCAAAGTTAAAGAGAACGAACCCTTCGACGTAGCTCTGCGTCGTTTCAAGCGCTCCTGCGAAAAAGCCGGTGTACTGGCTGAAGTTCGTAGCCGCGAGTTTTACGAGAAGCCGACCGCCGAGCGTAAGCGCAAAGCAGCTGCTGCTGTTAAGCGTCACGCCAAGAAAGTACAGCGCGAACAGCGCCGCGCCGTTCGTCTGTACTAATACAGACGTTCTACGCAAAGCTTCTGCCCTGCCCGGCTAACCGCCGGGTGATGGCAGCGGTCGTTTCAAACTTGAGCAGCTAGCTCAAGGCCCCGCACAAGCTTCACGCGAAGTGCACAGGGGCAACCTGCCTGAAACGTCAGAGCTGGTCTTTCTTGCTGTATGACCAGACGTGCACGTCCGACTGACGGGCCCTTAGGGGCTGGCGACGAGCACACATTTCCCTCGCACTTCCCCAAGCATCACCTGCCCCGTTCGGCGCGTGAGCGATTAGACTTGCCAGTTGCCAGATGACGAGACTGCCATGGCCGGGCTGATTCCCCAGAGTTTCATTGACGACCTGATCAACCGCCTCGACATCGTCGACGTGGTGAGTTCGCGCGTCCAGTTGAAAAAAACCGGCAAAAACTACTCGGCCTGCTGCCCGTTCCATAAAGAGAAGACACCTTCCTTCACGGTCAGCCCCGACAAGCAGTTCTACTACTGCTTCGGCTGCGGCGCCGGCGGCAACGCTTTGGGCTTCGTCATGGACCACGACAACCTGGACTTCCCCCAGGCTGTCGAAGAACTGGCCCGCGCCGCTGGCATGGAAGTGCCCCGCGAGCAAGGCCGCCGCGACCAGAAGCCTCGCCAGCCAACCGACTCGCCGCTGTACCCGCTGCTGGACGCCGCCTCGGAGTTCTACCGCCAGGCCCTGCGCAGCCACCCGACCCGCAAGGCCGCGGTGGACTATCTCAAGGGCCGCGGCCTGTCCGGGGAGATCGCTCGCGATTTCTGCCTGGGCTTCGCCCCGCCCGGCTGGGACAACCTGCTCAAGCACCTGGGTGCTGACGCCCTGCAGCAAAAGGTGATGATCGATGCCGGCCTGCTGATCGAAAACGCCGAAAGCGGCAAGCGCTACGACCGCTTCCGCGACCGGGTGATGTTCCCCATTCGCGACAGCCGCGGGCGCATCATCGCCTTCGGTGGCCGGGTACTGGGCGACGACAAGCCCAAGTACCTGAACTCCCCGGAAACCCCGGTGTTCCACAAGGGCCAGGAACTGTACGGGCTGTACGAGGCGCGCAAGCACAACCGCAACCTCGACGAAATCATCGTCGTCGAGGGCTACATGGACGTCATCGCCTTGGCTCAACAGGGCCTGCGCAATGCCGTGGCTACCCTTGGCACCGCCACCAGCGAAGAGCACCTCAAGCGCCTGTTCCGGGTAGTGCCCAGCGTGCTGTTCTGCTTCGACGGCGACCAGGCCGGGCGCAAGGCCGCCTGGCGTGCACTGGAGTCGACCCTGTCGAACCTGCAGGACGGCCGCCGCGCCCGCTTCCTGTTCCTGCCCGAAGGCGAAGATCCGGACAGCCTGGTGCGCGCCGAAGGTACCGATGCCTTCAGGGCCCGCATCAACCAGCACGCCCAGCCGCTGGCCGACTACTTCTTCGAGCAACTGGGCGTTGAAGCCGACCCGCGATCGCTGGAAGGCAAGGCGCACATGGCGACCCTGGCCGCACCGTTGATCGAAAAGATCCCTGGCGCCAACCTGCGCCAACTGATGCGCAACCGCCTGAAGGAAATCACCGGCCTGGACCCGCAGCAGGTCGAGCAACTGGCCCAACAAGCGCCAGCGGCCAGCGGTGTGCCGGACTACGACCCTGGCTACGACTACGACGCCATGGCCAGCTACACCCCTGACTACGGCGACATGCCGCAGCACGACTTCGTCCCCGCTCAGCAGGAGCAGGCGTGGAAGCCGAACAAGGGCGGGGGCAAAAAGCAGTGGAGCGACAAACCCTGGGACAAGAATCGCAAAGGCGGCAAAGCCTGGCAGCAACGAGATGAAGCGCCACCGCGCGTGCCAGCCCCGGTCGAGCCGCCTACCCTGGCCGCCCTGCGCACTCTGCTGCACCACCCGTTGCTGGCCGGCAAGGTGGAAGATGCCAGCCACTTTGCCGACGAAGAACACCTGTACAGCCAGCTGCTGGTGTCATTGATCGAAGCCGCACAGAAAAATCCTGGGCTAAGCTCAATGCAGTTGATCGCACGCTGGCATGGCACCGAACAGGGCCGCCTGCTGCGGGCCCTGGCGGAAAAGGAATGGCTGATCGTAGCCGACAACCTTGAACAACAGTTTTTCGACACTATAACTAGCTTGTCCGCCCGCCAACGCGAGCGCAGCCTGGAACAACTGCTCAGGAAATCACGTCAAAGTGAGTTGACCAGCGAGGAAAAAACCCAGCTCCTCGCCCTGCTGAGCCGGAATGTTCCCGCACAAACGCCGACCTCATCTGGCGCGTGAGGCCCATGCTCGGGTATAATCCTCGGCTTGTTTTTTGCCCGCCAAGACCTTCAGTGGATAGGGTGTTATGTCCGGAAAAGCGCAACAGCAGTCTCGTATCAAAGAGTTGATCACCCGCGGTCGTGAGCAGGGCTACCTGACTTACGCGGAGGTCAACGACCACCTGCCTGAGGATATTTCAGATCCTGAACAGGTGGAAGACATCATCCGCATGATCAACGACATGGGGATCAACGTATTCGAGAGTGCTCCGGATGCGGATGCCCTTCTGTTGGCGGAAGCCGACACCGACGAAGCCGCGGCCGAAGAAGCCGCTGCTGCGTTGGCGGCAGTTGAAACCGATATCGGCCGCACGACCGACCCGGTGCGCATGTACATGCGTGAAATGGGTACCGTCGAGCTTCTGACCCGCGAAGGCGAGATCGAAATCGCCAAGCGTATCGAGGAAGGCATCCGTGAAGTCATGGGCGCCATCGCTCACTTCCCGGGCACTGTCGATTACATTCTCGGCGAATATGACCGCGTCACCACCGAGGGCGGCCGCCTGTCGGACGTGCTCAGCGGTTACATCGACCCTGACGACAACATCGCCGCGCCGACCGAAGAGGTGCCGATCCCTGGCGCCAAGGCCGCAGCTGCGAAGGAAGAGTCTGACGACGAAGAGGAAGAAGCCGAGAGCAGTGACGACGAGGAAGAGACCGAGAGCGGTCCGGACCCGGTAGTCGCAGCCCAACGTTTCGGTGCGGTATCCGACCAGCTTCAGGCGACCTTCAAGGTCGTGAAGAAGCACGGTCGTGCCCACAAGGAAAGCATCGCGGCCCTGCAAGCCCTCGCCGACCTGTTCATGCCGATCAAGCTGGTACCCAAGCAGTTCGAGGTCCTGGTAGAGCGTGTTCGTGATGCCCTGAACCGTCTGCGTCAGCAAGAGCGCGCCATCATGCAGCTGTGCGTGCGTGATGCCCGCATGCCGCGTGCCGACTTCCTGCGCATGTTCCCGAGCAACGAAACCGACCAGACCTGGAGCGGTGACCTGGCCAAGCGCAACACCAAGTGGGCTGCTGCCCTGGGTGAAAAGGACGCCGCCATCGTCGCTTGCCAGCAGAAGCTGATCGACCTTGAGACCGAAACCGGCCTGACCGTTGCCGAGATCAAGGACATCAACCGTCGCATGTCGATCGGTGAAGCCAAGGCCCGTCGCGCCAAGAAAGAAATGGTCGAGGCGAACCTGCGTCTGGTGATCTCCATCGCCAAGAAGTACACCAACCGTGGCCTGCAGTTCCTCGACCTGATCCAGGAAGGCAACATCGGCTTGATGAAAGCGGTGGACAAGTTCGAATACCGTCGCGGCTACAAGTTCTCGACCTACGCCACCTGGTGGATCCGTCAGGCGATCACCCGCTCGATCGCCGACCAGGCACGCACCATCCGTATTCCGGTGCACATGATCGAGACGATCAACAAGCTCAACCGTATTTCCCGCCAGATGCTGCAGGAAATGGGTCGCGAACCGACCCCGGAAGAGCTGGGCGAGCGCATGGAAATGCCTGAGGACAAGATCCGCAAGGTACTGAAGATCGCCAAAGAGCCGATCTCCATGGAAACCCCGATCGGTGACGACGAAGATTCGCACCTGGGCGACTTCATCGAGGACTCGACCATGCAGTCCCCGATCGACGTGGCCACGGTCGAAAGCCTCAAGGAAGCCACCCGTGACGTGCTCTCGGGCCTGACTGCACGCGAAGCCAAGGTGCTGCGCATGCGCTTCGGTATCGACATGAACACCGACCACACCCTCGAAGAGGTAGGTAAGCAGTTTGACGTAACGCGTGAGCGGATCCGTCAGATCGAAGCGAAGGCGTTGCGCAAACTGCGCCACCCCACTCGCAGCGAGCATCTGCGCTCCTTCCTCGACGAGTGATGACAAAACCCCGGCCCAGGCCGGGGTTTTTCTTTTCTGCCTTTTGAAACACTCGCGGTCCCTGTAGGAGCAGCCTTGTGCTGCGAAGAAGCCATCCGGGTCACCGTACACCTCCGCCCATACGGCGCTTTCGCAGCACAAGGCTGCTCCTACACATATCTCGCTTACCCCACGCTTGCGCAATGCCCGTCTACACTCGACGTCAGACCCCAAAAAGTGCGAGGCCGCTATGCCGCTCATGCCGGCCATTCTGCTGCTGCTCCTGATTTTGTGGAACACAACGGCCGGCGCCCTGACCCTGACAGACGAGGAGAAAGCCTGGCTGGCTGCCCACCAACAGCTGAGCCTGGGCGTAGACGCCTCTTGGCCACCGTTCGAGTTTCGCGACCAGGAGGGCCGGTACCAGGGATTGGCCGCCGATTACATCGCCGCGATCCAGCAACGCCTGGGCGTGACGCTCAAACCGGTCGAGCCCAGCAGCTGGACCGAGGTACTGGCGCAAGCGCGGGAAAACCGCATCGACCTGCTGCCCGGTATCATGTCCACCCCCGAACGCCAAGGCTATCTGGCCTTCACCCGCCCGTACCTCGACTTCCCCATCGTCATCCTCGCCCACAAAGGCGGCGCACAACCGCGCAAACTGGACGACCTGTACGGCCTGAAGATAGCCGTGGTCGAAAACTACGCCCCGCACGAACTGCTGCGTACCCATCACCCCGACCTCAACCTGGTGGCACTGCCCAATGTGAGCTCCACCTTGCAGGCCTTGGCCACCGATCAGGTGGACGCCGTGGTCGGCGACCTCGCTTCAAGCATCTGGAGCCTGCGCCAGCTCAAGCTCGATGGGCTCTATGTCAGTGGCGAAACGCCCTACCGCTACCAGTTGGCCATGGCCGCACCACGCGACAACAAAGTGCTGGTGGGCATTCTGGACAAAGTCATGGCCGACATGAGCAGCGGCGAAGTCAGCCAGATCCAGCAGCGCTGGGTGGGTAATGTGATCGACCAACGGATGTTCTGGTCTGACCTGCTGGTGTATGGCCTGCCAACGGTGCTGTTGCTGATGGCCGTGCTGGCCGTGGTGATCCGAATCAACCGTCGGCTCAGCTCGGAAATTTCCCGGCGTATCGCACTGGAGCAGGAGCTGCGCAGCAGCGAGTACCACTACCGCGGACTGGTCGAGAGCCTGTCCGCCATCGCCTGGGAAGCCGATGCCAACGACTTTACCTACAGCTACGTCTCCCCACATGCCGAAGACTTGCTTGGCTACCCGCTGAGCGACTGGCTCAGGCCGGGCTTCTGGCGCAGCATCCTGCACCCGGAGGACGCCCTCTGGGCCCAGGCCTACTGCGACAGCGAAACCGCAGCCGGACGCGACCATAGCCTGGACTATCGGGTAATCCGGGCTGACGGCCAGCCCCTGTGGGTACGCAATATCGTCAGCATGATCGAACACGGGCACCAGCCGGTGATGCGCGGGCTGATGATCGACATCAGCGAAACCAAGCGTACCGAGGACGCCCTGCGCCTTTCCGAACAAAAGTTTGCCTCGGTGTTCCAGCAGTGCCCCGACATTCTGCTGATCGCCCGCCACAGCGACGGCTGCCTGCTGGAGGTGAACGAAGCCTTCGAAGAGCAGATCGGCCTGACCGCGGGACAGGTGCTTGGCCGCAGCGCTACGGATCTGCACCTGTGGGGTGTCGAAGGCTCCGGCCCCCCGCTGCTTGAGCGCCTGCACCAGGGCGGCATCCGCAACCTGGAAATGAGCTTCCGGCGCAGCAATGGCCAACTGTTCACCGGCCTCACCTCGGCCGAAACCTTCGAACTCGACGGCACACCTGCGCTGGTGGTGGCGGTGCGCGACATCAGCCAGCTCAAGGAAACCCAGGGGCAGTTGCAAACCTCGGAAGAGAAATTCGCCAAGGCGTTCCACGCTTCGCCCGACGGCCTGCTGCTGTCGCGCCAGAGCGACGGTTTGCTGCTTGAGGTGAACGAAGGCTTCTGCCGCCTCACAGGCTACGACCTCAACCCGACCATCGACCAGACCTCGCTTGACCTGGGTATCTGGGTCGACCTCAACGAACGCAAACGCATGGTCGACCAGCTCAACCGCGACGGCTTCGTGCGCGACTTCACCTGCCACATCCGCCGCAGCGACGGGCAGATCCGCCTGTGCGAGCTGTCCGCCAGGCCCCTGCCGATTGCCGGTGTCGACTGCATGCTGACCATCGCCCGCGACATCACCGAGCGCCACCTGATGCAGGAAAAACTGCAGCTGGCCGCCACCGTGTTCGAGAACACCGCCGAAGGCGTGCTGATCACCGACATCGACCAACGCATCAGTGCCGTCAACCGCGCCTTCAGTGAAATCACCGGCTACAGCGAGATCGAAGCCCTCGGCCAGACCCCGCGCCTGCTTGCCTCCGGCCAGCACGACAGCGCCTTCTATGCCGCCATGTGGCACCAGCTTACTGCCGAGGGCCACTGGCAAGGTGAGATCTACAACAAGCGCAAGAACGGCGAACTGTACCCCGGCTGGCTGACCATCAGTGCGGTGCGCAACAGCGAACGCGAGATCACCCACTTCGTTGCCGTGTTCGCCGACATTTCCAGCCTCAAGCACGCCCAGGCCAAGCTCGACTACCAGGCCCACCACGACCCGCTGACCGGCCTGCCGAACCGTGCCTTGTTCGAGAACCGCCTGCAGGCCGTGCTCACTTGCGCGCAGGTGTCCAACCGCCAGGGCGCGGTGCTGTTCCTTGACCTCGACCGCTTCAAGCACATCAACGACAGCCTTGGCCACCCGGTCGGCGACCTGCTGCTCAAGGGCATTGCACAGCGCCTGAAAGAACAGGTGCGGGACGTCGACACCGTGGCCCGCCTGGGCGGTGACGAGTTCATCATCCTGCTGCCCGGCCTGCACAAGCCCAGTGACGCCAGCACCATCGCCAACAAGCTGCTGGCCTGCTTTGTCGCACCGTTCCAGGCCGGTGAGCACGAGTTCTTCACCAGCGCCAGCATCGGCATCAGCCTGTATCCGCAGGACGGCACCGACGTGGCCACGCTGATCCGCAACGCCGACGCTGCCATGTACCGCTCCAAAGCCAAAGGCCGCAACCGCGTCGAAGCCTACACCCGCGACCTGACCGCCCAGGCCAGCGAGCGCATCGCCCTGGAGCACGAGCTACGCCGCGCCGTCGAACGCAACGAAATGAGCCTGTGCTTCCAGCCCAAGCTCAGCCTCAAGACCCAGAACCTGGTAGGCGCCGAGGCGCTGATCCGCTGGAGCCACCCGACCTTTGGTGAAGTGCCGCCAGAGCACTTCATCCACCTGGCAGAAGAGAACGGCACCATCCTCCAGCTCGGCGACTGGGTACTGGAACAAGCCTGCCGGCAGATGCAGGCCTGGAAGCAGCACTACGAACCCTTCGGCCCATTGTCGATCAACCTCGCCGGCGCCCAGCTTCGCCAGCCACACCTGGCCCGGCGCATCGAACAGTTGCTCAAGCACTACCAGCTCAAGGCGGGTGACCTGCAACTGGAGATCACCGAAAACTTCATCATGAGCCAGGCGGAAGAAGCACTGGCCGTGCTGTACCAGCTGAAAAAGCTGGGCGTGCAGCTGGCCATCGACGACTTTGGCACCGGCTATTCATCGCTGAGCTATCTCAAGCGCCTGCCACTGGACATTCTCAAGATCGACAAGTCGTTCATCCGCGGCCTGCCCGACGACCCCCACGACGCCGCCATCGCCCGTGCGATCATTGCCCTGGGCCGCAGCATGCAACTGACCATCATTGCCGAGGGCGTGGAAAACCAGGCTCAGCAACGCTTCCTGGCGGCCGAAGGCTGCGAGCAGATCCAGGGCTACATCGTCAGCCTGCCGCTGCCGCCAGGCGAGTTCGCGGCAACGTTTCTTCGCATAGCACTATCGGATCTTTCAGATGGCACAGGTGCGAAACCCTCGTTATAATCCGGCCACTTACTGAGGGCCTATAGCTCAGTTGGTTAGAGCAGAGGACTCATAATCCTTTGGTCCACGGTTCAAGTCCGTGTGGGCCCACCAAATACCAGAAAGCCGCGCGATTCCGCGGCTTTTTCATGCCTATCGATCAGCCGGGCCGTTATGCCCGCTTCTTCGATACGCTATTTGCCTGCGTCTCAGGCAACCAAAGTGCTTCCCAACCCTTCATGGCCAGGCCAACTGTCTTCGGCACCGGTTTTTCGCCCTTACGGTAATAAGCCAACATACGCCTGCTCAGCCCTAGCTCTTCAGCTGCTCGATCCAACGTCAGCTCATGTTTGGCCATCCAGCTCCAGATGAGCTCGTGTGAACACTCCCCCGTCCGCGAAGGTGAGCAGCAATGAAGCGGGGCCCACCACGGTTACCTCGGTCAGCTGGAAATGCTTGTTGGTCATGGATTCAACTCCTCCCACATTGCTACCAGTCGAGCCCTGTTTCGCGAAGCCCATTCAAGTGCCTTACTTGCGACCCACCGAGGCCGTCAATGGATACAGTGCAATGGTTGCACCAGACAGTATTATTCGAGCATCCCGCCCACAGCTCCGGAAATGTAACTCTTCTTACTCACCTCTTGACCGCATCTCGACCTGCCGCGGGTTGTAGAAGGTCATGCCAGCCGGAATATCCCGCGTAACCAACGACATCGCGCCAATCACCACGTCGTCGCCAATATCGATGCAGTCGGCAACGATGCAACTGTTAGCCCCCATGCTCACGTTGTCACCAATGCGCAGCGCGTAATCGTCCAACCCTAGTGTCTTGATACCGATCGAGCAGTTCTGCCGGACGAAGAAGTTGCGCCCGATGCTCACGTGTCGGGTAATTACTACCCCCGGCAGGTGCGCGATGCGCAGACCGGGTGCGATCTGTGCGCCGATGTCGATGTCCAGCGCGTACTTGAGGTTGAGCCGCTGTTGCATGCGCCGGGCGTGACGCCGCGCCAGGCCGCCGCGGGCGTCGAGGTACTGGGCCAGGCGGTAGGCAAAGAGGAAACGCAGTTTGTTGTCCTTGCGCGCACGGCGCAGCACGTTGAACAGCAGGCTTATACGGCGCCCGGGCCTTTTCTTGTTGGCGACTTCCAGTCGCCAGCATTCGAGCAGGTGGTCGAGGTTCACGCTGAGGTTCCCGTTGAGCTAGCGCTTCATCATGCCGAAGGCACAGCCACCAGGCCAGCGCAGTCGTTGTAGGAGCGCGTCGGATTGTTCAGCTGTGCCCGGCCTTGCCCTGATTGGCCCTCGCTGGCTAGGCTAGCAGGCCAACCGTAGAGACTCGCCATGTCGGATCCCCGCTCTATCACGCTGGATGAAATCGATCGCCAGCTGATCGCCCTGCTGCAAATCAACGCCCGCGAAAGCGTCGCTACCCTCGCGCGCCAGCTGGGCATCGCCCGCACCACCGTCAACTCGCGCCTGGAACGGCTGGAGAAGAACAAGGTCATCTCAGGCTATGGCGTGCGCTTGGGTCAGAGTGTGATGGGTGGCGGGCTGCAAGCGTACGTGGGGATCAAGGTGCAGCCTCGCTCCGGGAAGGAAGTGGTACGCCGTCTGAGTGCCATGGGCCAGGTGCAGCAGCTGTGTGCAGTAAGCGGCGAATTCGACTATGTGGCCTGGCTGCGTACGGACTCGCCCGAGCAACTGGACCAGCTGCTCGACCAGATCGGCAGTGTCGACGGGGTGGAAAAAACCACCACGTCGATCATTCTCAGCAGCAAGGTGGATCGCGGTCAGCCAATCTGAGCGACATCCTCCAGCACCGTCAATATCTTGAGTGAAACGCTGTATCGACCGATCGAGGCCTATACCTGCGTTACTTGCTGCAATTCATTCGTGCTGAGGCGTAGCGTCAATGCGTAATAGGCTGGTTAGAGGCCGGATTGACAGGCCTCACCACCTCTTCCAAACTATACGCAGATAACGTACACAGCATGGACGCCGTTTTTGTTGAGCTTCCCCCGTTCGAACGTCATCGTCCCAGTTACCTGAGCGACGAAGACTTTCGCTCCTTGCAACAGTTTTTGTTGAAGAATCCGCTTGCTGGAGATTTGATCCAAGGTACAGGTGGCCTCCGGAAGCTGCGATTTTCGGACTCCCAACGCCAAAAGGGCAAGCGGGGCGGTATCCGCGTCATCTACTACTTCTGGCTTCCGGGGACTCAATTCTGGCTGTTTACCCTATACGGCAAAGGCATGCAGGATGACTTGACCGACTCCCAGCGAAAAGCTCTGAGAACCATGCTCGAACGCGAATACCTGTCGAGGACCCACCATGCCACGCAACCTGTTCACTGAACTCACTGAAGGCTTCGACGCCTTGGCCGAAGAACGCCAAGGCAAGAAGACCCTGCGCTCGCACAAAGTCAGCTCCATCGAACTGGCCCCCTTGGCGCCTAATGAACTGTTGGAACTGCGCCAGCGCCTCAACATGTCCAGGGCACTGTTCGCGAACTGTCTACGGACCAACGCCAGAACACTGGAGAACTGGGAGCAAGGCCGTTCCAGACCTAATGCGCAGGCTGTTGCGCTCATTCGCCTTGTGCAGAAATACCCCGAGACCGTGGATCACCTCGCATCCCTTATCTGATTCATCATAATTGATCTTTTATTAGTAAATATGACGAATAAAGCTACATTCAGACACCACTCTGAACCTTAATTACGAACGCCCTGCTCCCTAAAATGACCACCAGGCATCTCCTATACTCAGGCTCCGCTCCCCGCGCAGCCTCTCTGGCAAGGTCACTTCATGAACAAGAAAAACCGCCACCCCGCCGACGGCAAGCAGCCCATCACCATCTTTGGTCCGGACTTCCCCTTCGCCTTCGACGACTGGCTGGAACACCCCGCAGGCCTGGGCAGCATTCCAGCCGAGCGCCAGGGTGAAGAAGTGGCCATCGTGGGTGCCGGTATCGCCGGCCTGGTGGCGGCCTACGAGCTGATGAAACTGGGCTTGAAGCCGGTGGTGTACGAGGCCTCCAAGCTGGGTGGCCGGCTGCGTTCGCAAGCCTTCAACGGCACCGACGGGATCATCGCCGAACTCGGCGGCATGCGTTTCCCGGTGTCGTCCACGGCGTTCTATCACTACGTGGACAAGCTGGGCCTGGAGACCAAGCCCTTCCCCAACCCCCTGACCCCGGCCTCGGGCAGCACAGTGATCGACCTGGAAGGCCAGACCTACTACGCCGAAAAAACCACCGACCTGCCCAAGCTGTTCCACGAAGTGGCCGACGCCTGGGCCGACGCCCTGGAAAGTGGCGCCCAGTTCGCCGACATCCAGCAAGCTATCCGCGACCGCGATGTACCGCGGCTCAAGGAGTTGTGGAACAAGCTGGTGCCGCTGTGGGACGACCGCACCTTCTACGACTTCGTGGCCACCTCGCGCTCGTTCGCCAAACTGAGCTTCCAGCACCGCGAAGTGTTCGGCCAGGTCGGCTTTGGCACCGGCGGATGGGACTCGGACTTCCCCAACTCGATGCTGGAAATCTTCCGCGTGGTGATGACCAACTGCGACGACCACCAGCACCTGGTCGTCGGCGGTGTGGAGCAGGTGCCGCAAGGTATCTGGCGCCATGTGCCCGAGCGCTGCGCCCACTGGCCGGAGGGCACCAGCCTCAGCGGCCTGCATGGCGGCGCGCCGCGCACCGGGGTCAAGCGCATTGCCCGTGCCGCCGATGGCCGCCTGGCGGTCACCGACAACTGGGGCGACACCCGGCACTACGGCGCCGTGCTCGCCACCTGCCAGACCTGGCTGCTGACCACCCAGATCGACTGCGAGGAATCGCTGTTCTCGCAAAAAATGTGGATGGCCCTGGACCGCACCCGCTACATGCAATCGTCGAAGACGTTCGTCATGGTCGACCGGCCGTTCTGGAAGGACAAGGACCCGCAAACCGGCCGTGACCTGATGAGCATGACCCTCACCGACCGCCTCACCCGCGGCACCTACCTGTTCGACAACGGCGACGACAAGCCGGGGGTCATCTGCCTGTCCTACGCCTGGATGAGCGACGCGCTGAAGATGCTGCCGCACCCGGTGGAAAAGCGCGTGCAGCTGGCCCTGGATGCGCTGAAGAAGATCTACCCCAAGACCGATATCGCCGGGCACATCATCGGCGACCCGATCACCATTTCCTGGGAGGCCGACCCGCACTTCCTCGGCGCCTTCAAGGGAGCCCTGCCGGGCCACTACCGCTACAACCAGCGCATGTACGCGCACTTCATGCAGCAAGACATGCCTGCCGAGCAGCGCGGCATGTTCATCGCCGGTGACGACGTGTCGTGGACCCCGGCGTGGGTGGAAGGCGCGGTGCAGACGTCGCTGAATGCGGTGTGGGGTATCATGAACCACTTCGGTGGCCAGACCCACCCGGACAACCCCGGCCCGGGCGATGTGTTTGACGAGATCGGCCCGATCGCCCTCGCAGACTGACACAAGGAGGCACCATGCGCATTGCTCTGTTCCAGGGCGCCCCCAAGCCACTGGACGTGCCCGGCAACTTGCAACGGCTGCGCCACCAGGCGCAGTTGGCAGCCGACCGCGGCGCCCAGTTGCTGGTGTGCCCGGAAATGTTCCTGACCGGCTACAACATCGGCCTGGCCCAGGTCGAGCGGTTGGCCGAAGCCGACGATGGCCCGGCGGCGATGGACGTGGTGGAAATAGCCCAGGCGCACCGCATCGCGATCGTCTATGGCTACCCCGAGCGTGGTGATGATGGGGCGCTCTACAACAGTGTGCAGTTGATCGACGCGCACGGGCGCAGCCTGTGTAACTACCGCAAGACTCACCTGTTCGGTGAGCTGGACCGCGCGATGTTCAGCGCAGGCCCAGACCACTTCCCGGTGGTGGAACTGGACGGCTGGAAAGTCGGCCTGCTGATCTGTTACGACATCGAGTTCCCGGAGAACGCCCGACGCCTGGCGTTGGGTGGTGCCGAACTGATCCTGGTGCCGACGGCGAACATGGCCCCGTACGACTTCGTCTGCCAGGTGACCGTGAGGGCGCGGGCGCAGGAAAACCAGTGCTACCTGGTGTATGCCAATTATTGCGGCTCGGAAGACGAGATCCAGTATTGCGGGCAGAGCAGCATCATCGGCCCTGATGGCAGCCTGCTGGCCATGGGTGGGCGGGATGAATGCCTGTTGCTGGCGGAACTGGAGCATGAACAGGTGGTGCAGGGGCGGGAGGCATTTCCTTACCTGACAGACCTGCGCCAGGAACTGCACCTGCGTAAAAGCTGACGTCCCATTCGCGGGCATGCCCGCTCCCACAGGATTGGGGTCAGTCTGCAAGCCACACCATACCTGTAGGAGCGGGCGCGCCCGCGAAGAGGCCGGGCCTGCTCATACAAATGGGTTAGCATGAACACCTACCCGGAGTTTCCATGCCTGACACCACCCGCCACCTCACCCTCGCCAACGGCCTGCAGCTGACCCTGCGCCACGCCCCGCGCCTTAAGCGCTCGGCCGCCGCATTGCGGGTGCACGCGGGCAGCCATGACGCTCCCGCCAGGTGGCCCGGCCTGGCCCACTTCCTTGAACACCTTTTCTTCCTTGGCACCGCGCAGTTCCCCCTGAACGACGGCCTGATGCGCTACGTCCAGGCCCTCGGTGGCCAAGTCAACGCCAGCACCCGGGAACGCGCCACCGATTTTTTCTTCGAAGTGCCGACCAATGCCTTGGCCGGGGGCCTTGAGCGCCTGTGCCAGATGCTGGCCGAACCGGACCTGGGCATCGAGCGCCAGCGCCGCGAACGCGAAGTGATCCACGCCGAATTCATTGCCTGGTCGCGCAACCCGCAGGCTCAGCAGCAGTTCGCCTTGCTGCAATCGGTTTCGCCGGGCCATCCGCTAGGCGCTTTTCACGCTGGTAACCGGCACACCCTGGCCTTGCAGAATGCTGCCTTCCAGCACGCCCTCAAAGGCTTTCACCAACGGTATTACCAGGGCGGCCAGATGACCCTGAGCCTGTGTGGCCCACAGTCGCTGGATGAAATGGAGCAGCAAGGCAGGCAACATGCCAGCCTGTTCGCCACGGGCACGCAGGCGCCACAAACGCTGCCGCCGCCACTGTCGCCACCGAACGCGCGCCTGGTGTTCACCCATGAAAAGCTCCCGGCAGGTGCCGAGCAGGCCCTGGAATTACTGATCAGTTGCCTGGGCGACAACCGCCCGGGTACCTGGCTGCATGCGCTGCGCCAACGTGGCTGGCTGCAAAGCTTCAAGGCCGAGATGCTGTACAGCTTCGCCGGGCAGTTACTTTGGCACATGGACCTGCAGCTCAGCGTAAGCGCCAACCCGGACGAAGCAGATGCCCTGCTGCAAGGTTGGTTCAGCTTCATCCGCCAGGCCGACCTTGAGCAGATGAACCACGCATTCGGCCTGCTGCAGCTCAGCCGTGAACGCAGCGCCGGCGCGCTTGAGCTGGCTCGCCGGGACAGCACGGGCCAGCCGTTCGCCAAGCTGGATGCGCAAGGCCTGGGCGCCCTCAGCGCTCTCCTCCAGGGCCTGCCGGGCCAAGCGCATGGGCAATGGCAACTGCCCCCCGTCGACCCCTTGCTGATGGCAGATTTGCCCAATGCCCCGGCGCAACCTCTACCGGCGGCCCTGAAGACCAGCGACCTGCTGCCTGGCACCCGTCAGTACGCCGCGCTTTACCTGCGCTGGCACCTGCCTTCGCCCTTGCGCCAGCGCTTGCAGGGCGTGCTGGAACAGGCGCTGGCCCCACTGCAGGAGCGCTGCGAACGCGCGTCGGTGCAACTGCTGTTCACTGCCGTTGGCGAATACTGGCAATTGCGCTGCGCCGGGCAACCGGCAGCGGTGCTTCGGGCAGTGGAGCAGGCCTTGGCCCTGATGCTCAAGCCAGCAACCAGTTGCTGGCAGCCCAGCACGGCGACGCCACCGCCACTGATCCCCATCAGGGCCTTGCTCAAGCAACTGCCCGACGCGGTACTGGGCGCCCACCCCGCAAGTGCGCCTGCCGGCATGCCGACGCAGTCACAACTCGACAGCCTGTGGCAGCACGCCCGCTGGCATGGCCTTGCCACAGGTTTCGACGCTGCTGCGCTGAGCGCTTTGGGCACTGCGTTACAGCACTGCCCTGGGCAAGCCTCGCTGCCTGCCCCCCCGCCTACATGGGCCAGCCACCGTTGGCAGCACGCCGAAGTACCCGGCAGTGAACACGCCCTGTTGCTGTTCTGCCCGCTCCCTGCGGCCAGCGAAGCCAGCGGCCGCGTGCTTGCGCAATTGCTGCAAGGGCCGGTTTACCAACGGCTGCGGGTAGAGCTGCAACTCGGCTACGCGGTGTTCAGTACCTTTCGTCAGGTCGAGGGTGTCGGCGGCCTGTTGTTCGGGGTGCAGTCGCCGCATACCCGCCAGGCGCAGATTCTCGAGCACCTGCTTGCCCTCCTGCGTCAAGGCATCACGCTGGATCCGGGCGCTCGCGTGGCGTTGGCCGAGCAATTCGACGAGCCCGCCATGGCCAACGCCGACGTTGCCGAATGGGCATGGCAGACACACCTGGCTACACAACCGGGCACGTTGGATGAGCTGCGCAGGGCTATCTTGAAGACGCGGCAGACGGATCTGGACCAGCTGCTGGGCACCCTGCTCGATAAGGACTGCCCTTGGCTCTGCTTGGCCAACGCTGCCGCGCCAGCCCTTGAATGGCCGTGAACAACCTCGCGATTGTTACGCCAATTACAACGGCGCTTTTCGAATAATTAACCTTTCGGTACAAATTTTTCTTGTAAGATAGCGCAATCCCAGTTTCAGGGAACTGCCGGCCCATGGCGGTACCCAAGTAGTAGCTGAGCAACCCAACCCTCATTCGGAAGGAGTAATTCCATGTGGACCAAACCTGCTTACACTGACCTGCGTATCGGTTTCGAAGTCACCATGTACTTCGCAAGCCGCTAAGCCAGGCTTGCGCCTCAACGCCTCGGCCCGCCGGGGCGTTTTCGTTTTTACGACACGGTTTTCTGCATAGAGAGTGGCCATGTACATCCAGGTTCTCGGCTCCGCCGCCGGTGGCGGGTTCCCGCAGTGGAACTGCAACTGCGTCAACTGCAAGGGCTACCGTGACGGCACCCTGCGGGCCACGGCGCGCACCCAATCGTCCATCGCCCTGTCCGACGACGGCGTGCACTGGGTGCTGTGCAATGCCTCGCCCGACATCCGCGCCCAGCTCCAGGCCTTTGCGCCGATGCAGCCGGCCCGTGCCCTGCGCGACACCGGCATCAACGCCATCGTCCTGCTGGACAGCCAGATCGACCACACCACCGGCCTGCTCAGCCTGCGCGAAGGTTGCCCGCACCAGGTGTGGTGCACCGACATGGTCCACCAGGACCTGACCACCGGTTTCCCGCTGTTCAACATGCTCAGCCACTGGAACGGTGGCCTGCAGTGGAACCGCATCGAGCTGGAAGGCAGCTTCGTGATCGACGCCTGCCCAAACCTCAAGTTCACCCCGTTTCCGCTGCGCAGCGCCGCGCCGCCCTACTCCCCGCACCGCTTCGACCCGCACCCGGGCGATAACCTGGGTTTGATGGTCGAAGACACCCGCACCGGCGGCAAGCTGTTCTACGCACCGGGCCTGGGCCAGGTAGACGAAAAGCTGCTGGCGATGATGCACGGTGCCGACTGCCTGCTGGTCGACGGCACCCTGTGGGAAGACGACGAAATGCAGCGCCGTGGCGTGGGCACCCGCACCGGCCGCGAGATGGGTCACCTGGCCCAGAACGGCCCTGGCGGCATGCTGGAAGTGCTCGACGGCTTCCCGCGCCAGCGCAAGGTACTTATCCACATCAACAACACCAACCCGATTCTCGACGAAGACTCACCCGAGCGCGCCGAAGTCCTGCGCCGGGGCGTCGAAGTTGCCTTCGATGGCATGAGCATCGAGTTGTAAAACCGAGATCGCACAAGCAACACAGTTCCCCTGTGGGAGCGGGTTCACCCGCGAAGAATCCAACACAGTGTATGGCACCGGCTTCGCCGGTGTTCGCGGGTAAACCCGCTCCCACAGGGATCGAGCCGAGACTCAGCTTTACAGGAGCCAGCCGAATGAGCGACGCACTGCCAATGTCCCCTGCCGAATTCGAGCAGGCCCTGCGCGCCAAGGGCGCCTATTACCACATCCATCACCCGTACCACGTGGCGATGTACCAGGGGCGCGCCACCCGGGAGCAGATCCAGGGCTGGGTAGCCAACCGCTTCTACTACCAGGTCAACATCCCGATGAAGGATGCCGCGATCCTGGCCAACTGCCCGGACCGCGAAGTACGCCGCGAGTGGATCCAGCGCCTGCTCGACCACGACGGCGCACCCGGCGAGGACGGTGGCATCGAAGCCTGGCTGCGCCTTGGCCAGGCGGTCGGCCTCGACCCGGACCAGCTGCGCTCCCAGGAGCTGGTACTGCCCGGCGTACGCTTTGCCGTGGATGCCTACGTCAACTTCGCCCGCCGCGCCAGCTGGCAGGAAGCGGCCAGCAGCTCGCTGACCGAACTGTTCGCCCCGCAAATCCACCAGTCGCGGCTGGACAGCTGGCCACAGCACTACCCGTGGATCGACCCGGCCGGCTACGAGTACTTCCGCACCCGCCTGGGCCAAGCCCGGCGTGACGTGGAGCACGGCCTGGCGATTACCCTGCAGCACTACACCACCCGCGCGGGCCAGGAGCGTATGCTGGAGATACTTCAGTTCAAGCTGGATATTCTCTGGAGCATGCTCGACGCCATGAGCATGGCCTACGAGTTGAACCGCCCGCCTTATCACTCCGTCACCCAGGACCGGGTGTGGCACAAGGGGATCACCCTATGAGTCTTGATCGCAATCAGGTGCCGAGCTGGCGCCCCGGCTACCGCTTCCAGTACGAGCCGGCACAAAAGGGCCATGTGTTGCTGTACCCCGAGGGCATGATCAAGCTCAACGAAAGCGCCAGCCTGATCGGTGGCCTGATCGACGGGCAGCGTGACGTGGCAGCCATCATCAGCGAACTCGAACAGCAATTCCCCGATGTCCCGGAAGTCGCCGTTGACATCGAGCAGTTCATGGAGGTGGCCCGTGCCGAACACTGGATCGTCCTCGCCTGAGTTGCCGCCTACGCCCGAGGTCGGCCTGCCGCTGTGGCTGCTGGCCGAGCTCACCTACCGCTGCCCACTGCAGTGCCCCTATTGCTCCAACCCGCTGGACTTTGCCGCCCAGGGCCAGGAGCTGAGCACCGCACAGTGGTTCAAGGTGATGGCCGAAGCGCGGGAAATGGGCGCCGCGCAAATCGGCTTTTCCGGCGGTGAACCGCTGGTGCGCCAGGACCTTGCCGAGCTGATCGGCGAAGCCCGCCGGCTGGGGTACTACACCAACCTGATCACCTCGGGTATCGGCCTGACCGAAGCGCGCATCGCCGATTTCAAGAAGGCCGGCCTGGACCATATCCAGATCAGCTTCCAGGCCAGCGACGAGCAGGTCAACAACCTGCTGGCCGGCTCGAAGAAGGCCTTTGCGCAAAAGCTGGAGATGGCCCGTGCGGTAAAGGCCCACGGCTACCCGATGGTGCTCAACTTCGTCACCCATCGGCACAACATCGACAAGATCGACCGCATCATCGAGCTGTGCATTGCCCTGGAAGCCGACTTCGTCGAGCTTGCCACCTGCCAGTTCTACGGCTGGGCGCACCTCAACCGCCTGGGGCTGCTGCCAACCCGCGAGCAACTGGAGCGGGCCGAGCGCATCACCAACGAGTACCGGGAAAAGCTCAAGGCCGAGGGCAACCCGTGCAAGCTGATCTTCGTCACCCCGGACTACTACGAAGAGCGCCCCAAGGCCTGCATGAATGGCTGGGGCAACCTGTTCCTCACCATTACCCCGGACGGCACCGCGCTGCCCTGCCACGGCGCCCGCCAGTTGCCCGTGCAGTTCCCCAATGTCCGCGACCACGACCTGCACCATATCTGGTATGAGTCGTTTGGCTTCAACCGCTTCCGTGGTTATGAGTGGATGCGCGAACCGTGCCGCTCGTGTGACGAAAAAGAAAAGGACTTCGGCGGCTGTCGCTGCCAGGCCTTCATGCTGACCGGCGATGCCAGCAACGCCGACCCTGTGTGCGCCAAGTCGGTCGACCACGGCATCATCCTCAAGGCCCGCGAGGAGGCGGAAACCGCCCAGCTCGCCATTGAACAGATGACCTTCCGCAATGATCGAAACTCCCGTGTCATCGCCCGCGGCTGAATTCAGCGCGGCCCAGGCAGTTGCCGCCGGTACCGACTTCGCCGAACTCAAAGTCAGTGCCGACGGGCTGTTCTGGATAGAATTTCGCCCCGCCGACGGTGCTTGCCGTATCTGGCACTGGCTGTACCACCAGGCCCGCTGCCTGACCCCGGATGGTTTCAGCGTGCGCAGCCGGGTCTACGAATATGGCGGTGGCAGCTTTTGCCTGGGTGACGACGGGCTGGTGTTCGTCAACGAAAAGGACCAGCAGGTCTACACCCAGCCGCTGGACGATGTGCCACCGCGTGCGCTGACCCAGGATGCCAGCTGCCGCTACGGCGATGTGCAGTGGCACCATGGCCAGGTGCTGGCCGTCGAGGAACGCCATGCCGAGCAGGTAGAGCATCGCCTGGTGGCTTTGGCTGGAAGCAGCCGCGAAGTGCTCGCCGAGGGCGCCGATTTCTACGCCTCACCCACTGTGAGTGCCGATGGCCAACGCCTGGCATGGGTGGAATGGGACCGCCCGGCACAGCCCTGGACCCTCACCCGATTGATGTGCCGCGTACGCGACAGCAGTGGCCACTGGGGGCCCGCGCAGTGTGTAGCCAGCGATGATGAGTCGCTGCAACAGCCGCGCTTCGATGCCGAAGGCCGGCTCTACTGCATGTCCGACCGCAATGGCTTCTGGCAGCCCTGGGGGGAAGTCGATGGCCGCTGGCAGGCGTTGCCTGCCGAGCCTGCCGACCACGCGGCTGCGCCTTGGCAACTGGGCACCTGTACCTGGTTGGCGCTGGGGCCGCACAGCTATCTGGCCAGCTGGTTCAAAGATGGCTTCGGGCAACTGGGGCTGCGTCATGAAGATGGCCGCATGGCGCGTTACGCCAGTGCCTACACACGCTTTCGCAGCCTGGCCATGGACAGCGAAAACCTGTATGCCATTGCCGCCTCGCCCATCAGCCCGCCGGCAGTGATTGCCATCGACCGCCGCAACCACGAGGTCCGCGTGTTGGCCGGTGGTGTCGAGATGCTGCCGGCGGAGCAGATCAGCCTGCCGCAGCCTATCCGCTATGGCAGTGACGGCGAGCAGGCCCATGGTTTCTTCTACCCGCCAGCGCAGGCGCAAGGCGCCGCGCCGCTGGTGGTGTTCATCCACGGCGGGCCGACGTCGGCCTGCTATCCCGTGCTCGACCCTCGCATCCAGTACTGGACCCAACGCGGCTTTGCCGTGGCCGACCTGAACTACCGGGGCAGCACCGGCTATGGCCGGGAATACCGCCAGGCACTGCACCTGCGCTGGGGCGAGAGCGATGTGGCCGATGCCTGCGCGGCGGTCGAATACCTGGCTGCTCAAGGCCTGGTCGACAAGCACAAGGCGTTTATCCGCGGCGGTAGCGCCGGTGGCTACACCACCCTGTGCGCGTTGGCGTTCCATGACGTGTTCCGCGCCGGCGCCAGCCTGTACGGGGTCAGCGACCCGGTTGCCCTGGGCCGTGCCACCCACAAGTTCGAAGGGGATTACCTGGACTGGCTGATCGGCGACCCGCAGCAGGATGCCGAACGCTATCGCCAGCGCACGCCGCTGCTGCATGCAGGGCAGATCAAGGTGCCGGTGATTTTCTTTCAGGGTGAGCTGGATGCTGTGGTGGTGCCAGAGCAGACCCGCGCCATGCTGGCGGCGTTGCAGGCTAACGGCATCGAGGCTGAAGGGCACTTCTATGCGGGTGAGCGGCATGGGTTCCGCCAGGCTCAGAACCTGGCGCATGCGTTGGAAGAAGAGTGGAAGTTCTACTGCCGGGTTTTGGCGCATTAAGCCGAGCTAGCCCTTTGTAGGAGCAGCCTTGTGCTGCGAAAGGGCCGTCACAGGCAGCGCATTTGCTGCGCCTGTAATGGCCTCTTCGCAGCACAAGGCTGCTCCTACAGGGACCGTGTACGCCGCTTACCGTTTGGCGATGATGTACACCGCGTGCACGATCCCCGGAATGTAACCCAGCAAGGTCAGCAGAATATTCAGCCAGAACGCCCCGCCAAACCCCACCTGCAGAAACACGCCCAGCGGTGGCAGAAGAATGGCGATGATGATGCGAATAAAGTCCATGCGAGTCTCTCCTGAAGGGTTACATCAAAGACTAGCCGCCCGCCACAGAGGTTCCACAGGCAAAAAAAAACGCCCCAGGCCGAATGAAACAGGCCAGGGGCGATGCGCAGGAACGCCAGACGGTTCGTAGAATTCTCAGTATTGCTATACCGCTAAGCCGGCACCTCGCGGCGGGCCTGCTGCTGGGCATGCAGGCGGGCAAAGGCGCGGGCCAGGCGCAACAGCATTTCATCGATGTTGCCCTTGCTCACGGTCAGCGCTGGCGAAAAACGCACCACATCCGCTTGCGGTGCATTGAGCAGCAGGCCTTCATGCAGGGCCGCTGCCACCAGCTCTTTGGCCAGGTTTTCTTTCAGTTGCAGTGCCCACAGCAAGCCTTGCCCGCGCACCTCACCCTGCCCATAGCGCCCAGCCAGGCGGCTCAGGCCTTCACGCAGATGGCGACCGTTATCCTGCACCTGGGCGAAGAAGCCAGGCTCCAGCACGGTGTCCAGCACAGCCAGGCCGGCGGCGCACATAAGCGCATTGCCATGGTGGCTGCCTTCCAGTTCGCCAGGCTCGGCGCAGCATGCCGTGCCCCGGGCGAGCAAGGCAGCCAGGGGCACACCGCCGCCAAGGCCCTTGCCCAAGGTGATGATGTCGGCGCGCACGCCATACAGCTCCTCGGCCAGCAGCGCACCACAGCGGCCAATGCCGGTCTGCACTTCATCGAGGATCAACAGGATGCCCAGTTCACGGCACAGTGTTTCCACGCCCTTGAGGTATTCCTGGGTGGCGGGGATAACACCCGCCTCGCCCTGGATTGGCTCAAGCATGATGGCCACGGTGCGCGAATCCACGGCGGCGTGCAGGGCGGCCAGGTCGTTGAACGGCACTTTGCTGAAGCCCGGCAGGCCAGGCTCGCAGCGGTTGCACGGCAGCGGGTCGGACGCCGACAGGGCGCCCAGGCTACGGCCATGGCAGGCCTGGGTGGCAGTGATGATGTGGTAGGCGCCGTTGCGGTGCAGCTGGCCCCACTTGCGCGCCAGTTTGATCGCACCTTCACAGGCCTCCGCACCGCTGTTCAGCAGGTAGGCCTGCTCGCTGCCGGTGCTCTGGCACAGGCGGTTGACCAGCCCCAGCAGGCCCCGGCTGTGGAAGCCCGAGCCCGGGTTGATCAGCGCCTGGGCCTGGTTTCCCAGTGCCTTCACCAGCACGCTGGGGCTATGGCCCAGGCTGTTGACTGCACCACCCTGGGTAAAGTCCAGATAGGCACGCCCTTCGTTATCCCACAACCAGGAGCCCTGACCACGTACGAACACCTGCGCTGCCCGTTCGGCGCTGGGCATCAGGCGATCACGCGACAACTCATCAGCGTGCGGCACGATCACCGGCGCGCGCTTGGGCTCGGCGACAGCGGCAGGGGCCGAGCGGCGCAGGTTGAACAGGTTCATCAGGGCTCCAACCAATCACGGTAAAGGGCGGCTACGGGGCGGTCTTGGTGCCGACACTCGATATTTTGCCTTGCCTATCAAAAGTGTTTTTCATCCGGGGTAACAATCGACTCAATGATCGCTGTAACCCGTTGGAATACGGCGATAGACTAGGCTTCGCGACGGTTTTCGACCATTTCGTTTTTCCAGCATTTTCGATAAGTGTTACTTATGGATTTCCGCCAACTGCGTTATTTCGTCGCGGTGTATGAAGAAGGCCACGTGGGCCGCGCCGCCGAGCGCCTGTCACTGTCCCAGCCGGCACTCTCCCAGCAGATCCGCCAGCTGGAACACAGCCTCGACCTGAGCCTGTTCGAGCGCAGCAACAAGCGCCTGCTGCCCACCCTGGCTGCCCACACCCTGTACAACCACGCCTTGCCATTGCTCGATGGCCTGCAGCGCGCCCACGAGGCCATGCGCAACTTCAAGGGCCAGTCGCTTCGCACCTTGGCTATCGGCGTGTTGCAGACCGTGCGGCCGAGCCTGGTGCCACAGCTGCTCGAACGGCTGCGCAAGGCACAGCCGCACCTTGTCGTGCAGATCTACGAGTTGTCGGGGCTGGAAATCGAACGGCGGCTGCTCAACGGCAGCCTGGATATCGGCATCAGCTACCTGCCACCGCGCCAACCTGGGCTGCATGGCCTGCTGCTGTACGAAGACGAGCTGCAGCTTGTGATCCCCGATACCCACCCGCTGAAGGATTTCAAGAAGGTGTCCATCCGCCAGGCCGCCGAGTTGCCCATGCTGATGCTGGGCGAAGAGTTCCAGATCCGCCAGATCTGGCAGGCGCAGCTGGCCAGCCAGGGGCGGCGGCCACACGTACAGGCAGAGATGAACAACATGGCAGGGATTCTCGACAGCCTGGCGCACACGGCACTGGCCACCATTCTGCCGGGCCGGGCCAAAGAAGCCGCCGAGGATGATCAGGGCCTGCTGTGGAAGCCGTTGAGCGAGCCGCGGGTGCCGCTGAAGGTTGGCCTGGTGTTTCGCGATGCCCAGCGCCAGCAGGCGTCTGTGGAGCTGCTGCGCACCCTGCTGGAGGAAGAGACGGACGCCCGCCTGTTGGGCGCATCGCCGTTGGATGTGCTGGCCTGAAAAACACGCGCACAAAGAAAACCCCGCCGAAGCGGGGTTTTCCAGACTGTTTCCCTGTGACATCCGTATCGCCCCGCCATCCTGGCAGGTGGTCCTTCGTCGTCTTCCTTGATCTGTCCTTTGCACTTCCTGCGCAACGTCCATGTGGTAAAGATTAACCGTGGATCCAATCTGAGAACAGTGGTGAAAAGTCACCACGTCGTGTAGGAAAAAGCTTACAAAGAGGATTCATGCCGTGAATTGGGGCTGCTGCGCAGCCCATCGCGGCACAAGGCCGCTCCTACAGCGACCGCACAATCCTTACGACGCGCGCGGTGACTGTAGGAGCGGCCTTGCGCCGCGAATGGGCCGCAAAGCGGCCCTAAAATCTGTCAGAACTGTTCGGCATCCAGCAGGTAAAGCGACTCGCTCCCCGCCTTCACCGAAGCCACCAGCGAATCCACCCGTGGCAGCAGCCGCGCAAAGTAGAACCGCGCCGTCCCCAGCTTGCCCGAGTAGAACGCCTCGTCCCCTTCACCCGCCTTGGCCGCCCGCGCCATCAGTGCCCACATGTAGGCATAGGCCACATAACCAAAGGCATGCAGGTACTCAACCGACGCAGCTCCGATCTCATTCGGGTTGCCCTTGGCCTGCTCCAGCACCCACTCGGTCAAGCCATCGAGCTGGTCGAGGCTGGCCGCCAACGGCTTGGCAAATTCGCCCAGCTCGCCACCCGCGCCGGCTATGAAGTGGCGAATTTCGTCGGAGAACAACCGGTAGTACGCGCCACCGCTGGCCACCACCTTGCGCCCCATCAGGTCGAGGGCCTGGATACCGTTGGTGCCTTCGTAGATCTGCGTAATGCGCACATCACGCACCAGCTGCTCCTGCCCCCACTCACGGATATAACCATGCCCACCGAATACCTGCTGTCCGTGCACCGTGCTCTCCAGCCCCAGGTCGGTGAGGAAGGCCTTGGCCACCGGTGTCAGCAGTGCCACCAGCTCTTCGCTGCGCTTGCGCACGGCGGCGTCTTCGCTGAATTTGGCACTGTCCAGCTGCATGGCTACATAGGTGGAAAAGGCGCGGCCACCCTCGATCTGTGCCTTCATGGTCAGCAGCATGCGGCGCACGTCCGGGTGGACGATTATCGGGTCGGCGGCTTTTTCCTTGGCTTGCGGGCCGGTCGGGGCGCGGCTCTGCAGGCGGTCGCGGGCGTATTCCACGGCGTTCTGGTACGAGCGTTCGGCCGAGGCCAGGCCCTGAATGCCAACGCCCAGGCGCTCGTAGTTCATCATGGTGAACATGGCCGCCAGGCCCTTGTTCGGCTCACCGACGATGTAGCCGACTGCCTCGTCGAAGTTCATCACGCAAGTAGCCGAGGCCTGGATGCCCATCTTGTGCTCGATCGAGCCGCAAGTAGCCGGGTTGCGCGCCCCCAGGCTGCCGTCTTCGTTGACCAGGAACTTCGGCACCAGAAACAGCGAAATGCCTTTCGCCCCTGCCGGTGCATCCGGCAGCTTGGCCAGCACCAGGTGAATGATGTTCTCGGTCAGGTCGTGCTCGCCACCGGTGATGAAGATCTTGGTGCCGCTGACCTTGTAGCTGCCGTCGGCCTGCGGCTCGGCCTTGGTGCGGATGATGCCCAGATCGGTACCGGCATGCGGCTCGGTCAGGCACATTGAACCTGCCCAAACGCCGGCGTACATGTTCGGCAGGTACTTGGCCTTCAGCGCTTCGCTGGCGTGGGCATTGATCGACAGGCAGGCGCCAGCGGTCAGCATCGGGTACAGGCCAAACGCCAGGCTGGAGGCGTTGACCATTTCCTCGACCTGGGCCGAGATGGCCTTGGGCATGCCCATGCCGCCGAACACCGGGTCGCCGCCCACGCCTACCCAGCCGCCTTCGGCGTAGGTGTTGTAGGCCTCGATGAAACCGGCCGGTGTGCTTACCGCACCGTTGTCCCAGTGGCAGCCTTCTTCATCGGCGCCGCGGCTGAGCGGCGCGATGGTCTTGGCGGTGACCTTGCCGGCTTCTTCCAGCACGGCCATGGCCGTCTCGGCATCGACTACCTCAGCCAGCCCGGGCAACTGCGCCCACTGCTCGGCCACATTGAAGACTTCATTCAGTACGAAGCGCATGTCGCGCAGGGGCGCTTTATAGTCAGCCATGACAACCTCTCGCTAGTCGGGTCGGGGCGGTCTCGGGGAACCGCGACACTGGGGTTACCGGCAGTGTAACCGAACAACTTTTACGAGACATAGGGTCATCAACTGACCACACGGTCTCACCCAGTCACGCCGTGCGCACTGCTCCGCGCTGCGATTGTTGCCCATGCACCATGACACAATTGCGCCCTGCGCCCTTGGCGCTGTACAGCGCCTGGTCAGCGGATTTGAGCACCGCCTCAGGGTTACGGTGGTCAACCTGGCGCTCGGCCACACCGATGCTGATGGTGACCGACACCGTCCCGCCGCTGTTGCCCGCCCGGCGCTGGCGCCCGCTTGTATCGTCCTGTGGGCGGCTGCTCTGGTCGCGCAGGTGCATCACATAGTTGGCAATCACCTCGCGCACGGCCTCCACGTGGGGCACGCATTCCTCGGCGGTCTTGCCGGCGAACACCAGGGCGAACTCCTCGCCACCATATCGATAAGCGCGGCCACCGCCGGTCACCTTGGACAAGCGGCTGGCGACCAGGCGCAACACCTGATCGCCCACGTCGTGCCCGTGGGTATCGTTGAATTTCTTGAAGTGGTCGACATCGGTCATGGCGATCACGTAGTTGCGCCCCAGGCGCTGCATGCGCTCGTTAAGCGCACGGCGCCCCGGCAGGCCGGTCAGCTCGTCACGGAAGGCCATCTGGTAGGCCTCGTGCGCAACCGCTGCGGCGATCATCAACATCACCTGGCTGCACATGATGTTCAGGGTGAACGGCAGGATGAAGGTTTGCGGCAGCATCCAGAAAATGCCCAGCAGGCCGGTTATCAAGGCAGCGTGCAGCGGCCGCGGTGCGCGCAGGTATTGCACCACCAGCAGGATGAACACGCCGAGGAACAAGGGGTAGACGATCTGGATCAGGCTCATCCACTGGCCATGCAAGGTTGGCCAGCGGATCTCCGCCAGCCAGGTCAGCAGCGCTTCGGGGTAGCTTTGTTCGAGGGCTACCGCCACGCTGCCCACGGCGAACAGCACGGCACCGCGGGCGACCATGTCCTGCAGCAGGTGGGTGCGTTCCTGCCAGGCGCCATACAGCCCGAACAGGGCGGGCAGCAGCAGGCACACCAGGTGGAAGATCACTGCCGCGTCCTCGCGCACGCGGCCATGGTCACGGTAGAAGTCGGTCTGGGTATCGAGCAGGTAGTACGCGATGTACACCGTGAGCATCATGAACAGCTCACGCTGGCGGCGGTAAACCGCGCAGTAGGCACCGCCCAGCAACAGGACCAAGGTGGGCAGGACGTTGAACAGCGATGTGAAAAAGACACTGAGGTCTCTCACATAGGCTGCGGCGAGCCCTGCCAGCAACAGAAACAGCGAAGGCAGGAAGTGGCTTGCGCGAACAGCGTTAAGACGAAACAAGGGTAATCTCCAACCCGGCAGATCAATAGTGGCATTGTGCCCTTACTTCATCGGCAGTGCACATGAACAGTTGAATTTCCGTTCCGCCACGGCCCCTGTAGGAGCAGCCTTGTGCTGCGAATGGTCCGGTATGACAGAAGGTTTGCTTTGGCAGTTATGCCCTCTTCGCAGCACGAGGCTGCTCCTACCAGGGATAGGCATCCGCCCGCAGAATGAAAAAACCCGCCTGCCGATGACGGCAGGCGGGTTTTGGGTACAGCGGGTGAATCAGTACGACAGGCCGAAGTGCTCTTCGTCCATCGCCATCAGGTTGTTGGCACCCGACAGCATGGTCGCCACATGCGTACGGGTACGCGGCAAGATGCGCTGGAAGTAGAAGCGCGCAGTCTGCAGCTTAGCGGTGTAGAACGCCTCTTCGCTGGTGCCGGCTGCCAGCTTCTCGGCCGCCAGGCGGGCGATGTCGGCCCAGAAGTAGGCCAGGCAGGCGTAGCCGGAGTACATCAGGTAATCCACCGACGCCGCCCCCACTTCTTCGCGGTCCTTCATGGCGGCCATGCCCACTTTCATGGTCAGCTCGCCCCACTCCTTGTTGATTGCCGCCAGCGGTTCAACGAACTCCTTGACCGCTTCATTGCCTTCCTGCGCCTGGCAGAACTTGTGCACGATCTTGGTGAAGCCCTTCAGAGCCTCGCCCTGGGTCATCAGCACTTTACGGCCGAGCAGGTCGAGGGCCTGGATGCCGGTGGTGCCTTCGTACAGCATGGAGATACGGCTGTCGCGCACGTTCTGCTCCATGCCCCACTCGGCGATGAAGCCATGGCCGCCGTAGATCTGCACGCCGTGGTTGGCCGCTTCGAAACCGACTTCGGTCATGAACGCCTTGGCGATCGGGGTCAGGAACGCCAGCAGGGCGTCAGCCTTTTTGCGCTCTTCTTCGTCCTGGCTGTACTTGACGATGTCCACCTGCTTGGCAGTGAAGTACACCATCGCACGGTTGCCTTCGGCGAAGGCCTTCATGGTCAGCAGCATGCGGCGCACGTCCGGGTGGACGATGATCGGGTCGGCAGCCTTGTCCGGCGCTTTCGGGCCAGTCAGGGAACGCATCTGCAGGCGCTCACGGGCGTACTTCAGGCCACCCTGGAAGGCCACCTCGGCATGCGCCAGGCCTTGCAGCGCGGTACCCAGGCGAGCAGTGTTCATGAAGGTGAACATGCAGTTCAGGCCTTTGTTGGCCGGGCCGATCAGGTAGCCGGTTGCCGCATCGAAGTTCATCACGCAGGTAGCGTTGCCGTGGATGCCCATCTTGTGCTCGATGGAACCGCAGCTCACGCCGTTGCGCTCGCCCACGCCGCCTTCGGCATTGGGCAGGAACTTCGGCACGATGAACAGCGAAATGCCTTTCGTGCCGGCTGGTGCGTCCGGCAGGCGGGCCAGGACGATATGGACGATGTTGTCGGCCATGTCGTGTTCACCGGCCGAAATGAAGATCTTGGTGCCCGACACTTTGTAGCTGCCGTCGGCCTGTGGCTCGGCCTTGGTGCGCAGCATGCCCAGATCGGTACCGCAGTGCGGTTCGGTCAGGCACATGGTGCCGGTCCACTCACCGGAAACCAGTTTGGTCAGGTAGGTCTCTTGCTGCTCATGGGTACCGTGCGCGGAAATGGTGTTCATCGCGCCATGCGACAGGCCTGGGTACATGCCCCACGACCAGTTCGACTCACCCACCATCTCGCTCAACGCAAGGCCCAGCGACTCCGGCAGGCCTTGACCGCCATGGGCGACGTCATGGGCCAGGCTCGGCCAGCCGCCTTCGACGAACTGCTCGTAGGCTGCCTTGAAGCCAGTCGGGGTTTTAACGCCCGATTCGCTCCAGGTGCAGCCTTCCTGGTCACCGACACGGTTCAGCGGGGCCAGCACCTGCTCACAGAACTTCGCGCCTTCTTCGAGGATCGCATCGACCATGTCGGGCGTGGCGTCCTGGCAGCCCGGCAGGCTCTGATAGTGCGCCTCATAGCCAAGCAGTTCGTCGCGAACGAAGCGGATATCACGCAAGGGGGCTTTGTAATCAGGCATTGCGATGAACCTCTGGGTCAGTTCTGTGGGGGTGACCAGCTCTTGGCGGCCGTCTATCAAACAGTTGTTTGAAACTTACGTTTAGCTCCGGCTTATGTCAAGGAGGGACTATGGTGCCATTTGCGCCACGAAAAATGGCGTTTACGCCACGCCCAGAAAAACCGCCGCCCCTGTGGGAGCGGGCGTGCCCGCGAAAGGGCCCGGCCAGACAACAGAGATGCCTGACCTGACGCTTTCGCGGGCACGCCCGCTCCCACAGGGGCTGTGTTTAATGGGAGGGGTGACCCGTCAGGCGTAGGTGTCGATGATCCGACCGAGCATTTCGTCGGATGCCTTGACCACCTTTGCACCAAGCTCGACTTCGGTTTTGCCAACAACCATTTGCACGGTGCTGGTGGCCAGGTCCATCTGCTGGCTGCGATCTACTGCGCGCAGGCGTTCAGCCTGAAAATCGCTGGACTGGCTGGTGGCGGTACGTTCGGCTGTGGTGTTGGCGATCTGGCCTGCGGCCTGATCGACGCGGTTCTGGCCGGTTTGAATCGCACTCAGGCCCGCGTAATAGGCGGAGCTACCGGTGATTTCCATGTCAGGACTCCATTGACGCTGGATAACGAACAGCCCCAATTAAAGCAGGCTGGGCGCGAAAAGGCCCGTTTAAAACCCTAATGGCCTGGTGCCAGTTGATAGGCCTTGGGTATTCCTGCTCTGGCCCCATCGCCGGCAAGCCAGCTCCTGCAAGAGCGGGCAAGCCCGCGATAGGCCGGGCGTGGAAACGGCTAATCCAGCAGATCCAGCTGAAGGTGTTCAGCCACCATATCGGCACTGGCTTGCTTCAGTTTGGGCACCCGCCCAAGGCAAGGCGCAGGCAAGCGCTCTGCCAGGCTGGCAAGGTTCTCTTCAAGACGCGAAGTACGGGGCTCGATGATGTTCGCCACCCACCCGGCCAATTGCAGCCCATCCCGCTCGATCGCCTCGGCGCTGAGCAAGGCATGGCTGATGCAACCCAACCGCACCCCCACAACAAGAATCACCGGCAACTGCAGGGCAACGGCGAGGTCGGAAAGGTTCTCCAGGCCCGACAGCGGCACACGCCAGCCACCGGCCCCTTCGACCAAAGTGAAATCGGCATTTTGTTGCAGCACATTGCGCATTGCCGCCAGCAACTCCGGAACAGCCAGCGTCACCCCCGCCTCACGCGCCGCCACATGCGGGGCAATGGCAGGCTCGAAGGCAAACGGGTTGACCTGCTCGTATGGCAACTTGATCGTGCTTTCGTCGATCAGCGCCTGCGCATCACTGTTGCGCAAGCCCTTAGGTGTCATGGTGCAGCCGGAGGCCACCGGTTTGGCACCCAGAGTGCTCATGCCCTGCAAGCGCGCCGCGTGCAAAAGCCCGGCGGCGATGGTGGTCTTGCCGACATCGGTATCGGTACCGGCAATGAAATAGGCCTGGCTCATCTCGCTCCCCTTACGCCTGTGGCTTGCGCAACACACCATAGACCACCTGATAGGTGGCTGGCAGCCCCTCGGGCTGGCGAAATGCTTCGTAGGCCTGCAACAGGCCCTGCATGCGGGCCCGACCGGTGAGGCCTGAAGGGCGGCCCGGGTTGAGGTTGTGCGCGCCCAGTGCCTTCAGCTCATGGGTCAGGCTGCGAACATCCGGGTAGTGCAGCACATGCGGGCAGCGCTGCAGCCCAAGTTGTTCAAAGCCGCTGCCGGCACACAGGCGTTGGTAATCCTCGAACCGGCGGAAGCGGTTCACATGCACCAGGCCATCCACGGCCTGCCAGCTGGCACGCAACTCGTCGAGGGTACCCACGCACAGGCTGCTGAAAGCCAGCACGCCACCCGGGCGCAGTACTCGCAACGCCTCTGCCAGCACACAGGCGAACTGGTCGCACCACTGCACGGCCAGGCTGGTGAACACAAGGTCGACACTGGCATCGCGCAGCGGCAAGCGCTCGGCGTCACCGGCCACGTGGTAGTGCGCCCCACCTTGTTCATCCCGCGCGTGGCGCAGCATGCCTTCGGCAATGTCCACTGCCACACCGCTGGCCTGTGCGAAACACTCGGCCAGTTTTCGGCTGAAATGGCCGGTTCCGCTGCCCAGATCCAGCCAGTGCGACGGCTGCAAGCCTGCCGGCAACTGCTCCAGCAGGTTCAACCCTACAGCGCGCTGCAAGGCCGCCACGCTGTCGTAGCTGGCCGCAGCGCGGGAGAACGAAGCCGCCACCTGGCGTTTGTCGGGCAACGCGCCGGGCAGGGTTGGACGGGAAAGGTCAGTCATCGCCACTCTCATGCAGGAAACTCTTGATGCCCGCCGCCAGCTCCTGCGGGTACTCCAGCAGGAACGCGTGGGAACTGTCTTCGACCAGGCCCACTTCCACATCCGGCAGCAGCTCGCTCAACGCCTTGGCTGCCTCTGCCGGCACCAGCGCATCGCTGCCGGCAAACAGGTGCAATTGCGGGCCGGCGTATGCCTGCAGGGCTTCGCGGGTGTCCAGCTTGGCCAGCACCTCAAGGCCGGTTGCCAGGTACAGCGGGTCGGTGTCCGGCACCCCGACACCCAGTTGGCGCAGCAACGTACGTGGCTGCTGGGCGCCATCACTGCACAAGGTACGGAAGCGTTTGAGGGTGACCTGGGTATGGCTGCGGCAGCCGTCGAGGAAGGTGCCGAAGGTGTCTTCGGGCATGCCGTGGGGCCAGTCTGGCCGGGCGACGAAGCTGGGGTTGCTGGCCAGGGTCAGCAGGCCACAGCAGTGGTCGCCGCGCTGGTGCGCCAGCGCGCTGGCAAGCATGCCACCCAACGACCAGCCACCCAGCCAGACATCGCTGGGCAGCTTGCGGTCCAGGTGGTCGACCCAACCCTGCACATCGCTGTGGTCCAATTCGGGCAAGGGCATCAGCTCTACCTGCAAGCGGGCATCCTGGGCGCGCAGGCTGGCTGCCAGCGGCTCCAGTGAGGCAGCGCCCAGGCCCCAGCCGGGCAGCAATACAAGACGATTACGCATCGGCGTTCTCCAACTGTGGATAACACTCGGCCAATGCATTCAACAATAGCTGCACCTGCGCCTCGCTGTGCGCGGCGCTCAGGGTCACCCGCAGGCGTGCGCCGCCCGCTGGCACGGTGGGTGGGCGGATGGCCGTCACCAGCAAGCCGCGCTCGCGCAGCATGCGCGACAGGCGCAGGGCCTGTGCGCTGTCGCCGATCATGATCGGCTGGATCGGCGTCGGGCTGTCCATCAACGCCAGCCCGATCTGCTGTGCGCCTTCGCGGAACTGGCGAATCAACGCCGCCAGGTGCTCGCGGCGCCAGGTTTCGTGACGCAACAGTTGCAGGCTCTTCAGCGTGGCACAGGCCAGCGCCGGTGGCTGGCTGGTGGTGTAGATGTAAGGGCGGGCGAACTGCACCAGCGCCTCGATCAGCTCTTCGCTGCCGGCAACAAAGGCACCCGCAGTACCGCAAGCCTTGCCCAGCGTGCCGATCAGCACCGGTACGTCATCCACGCTCAGGCCGAAGTGCTCGACGATGCCGCCGCCCTGTGCGCCGAGTGTGCCCAGGCCATGGGCGTCATCGACCATCAGCCAGGCACCGCGGGCGCGAGCGACATCGGCCAGTGCCGGCAGGTCGGCCAGGTCGCCGTCCATGCTGAACACGCCATCGGTCACCACCAGCGTATTACCGACCGCCTTGTCCAGGCGGCTGGCCAGGCTGGCCGCATCGTTATGCAGGTAGCGATTGAAGCGTGCACCGCTGAGCAGCCCGCCATCCAGCAGCGAGGCGTGGTTCAGGCGGTCTTGCAGCACGGTATCGCCCTGCCCCACGAGCGCGGTGATGGCGCCCAGGTTGGCCATGTAGCCCGTAGAGAAGAGCAACGCACGCGGGCGGCCAGTGAGTTCGGCCAACGCTTCTTCAACCTGGTGGTGTGGCGTGCTGTGGCCGACCACCAGGTGCGAGGCACCGCCACCGACACCCCAGCGCTCGGCGCCAGCCTGCCAGGCGGCGATAACTTCGGGGTGGTTGGCCAGGCCAAGGTAGTCATTGCTGCAGAAGGCCAGCAACCGCTGGCCGTCGACCACCACTTCCGGCCCCTGCGGGCTCTCCAGCAGTGGCCGCTGCCGATACAGGTCTGCGGCGCGCCGTTCGGCCAGGCGCGCCGCCAGGTCGAAGGCCATGTCAGGCCGATGCAGCGTTGTAGAACATCTCACTGCTGCGCTGTTCGACCAACGCCTGCTCGATGGCCGCCTGATGCACTTCGTCGGCGTGCTCTTCACGCGCTTCGGGCTTGATGCCCAGGCGTGCGAACAACTGCATGTCCTTGTCGGCCTGCGGGTTGGCGGTGGTCAGCAGTTTTTCGCCGTAGAAGATCGAGTTGGCACCCGCCATGAACGCCAGGGCCTGCATCTGCTCGTTCATCTGCTCGCGGCCGGCGGACAGCCGCACGTGCGACTTGGGCATCAACAGGCGGGCGACGGCCAGCATGCGGATAAAATCGAATGGGTCGACGTCCTCTTCCTCGGCCAGCGGCGTGCCGGCAACCTTGACCAGCATGTTGATCGGCACCGACTCGGGGTGCTCGGGCAGGTTGGCCAACTGGATCAGCAGGCCGGCGCGGTCGTCCAGCGATTCGCCCATGCCCAGGATGCCTCCGGAGCAGATCTTCATCCCCGCATCGCGCACGTAGGCCAAGGTCTGCAGGCGCTCGCTGTAGGTGCGGGTGGTGATGATGCTGCCGTAGAACTCCGGCGAGGTGTCGAGGTTGTGGTTGTAGTAATCCAGGCCAGCCTGGGCCAAGGCTGCGGTCTGCTCCTGGTCGAGCTTGCCGAGGGTCATGCAGGTTTCCAGGCCCATGGCCTTCACCCCTTTGACCATCTCCAGCACGTAAGGCATGTCTTTGGCAGACGGGTGCTTCCACGCCGCGCCCATGCAGAAGCGGGTGGAACCGATGGCTTTGGCGCGAGCAGCCTCTTCCAGCACCTTCTGCACTTCCATCAGCTTCTGTTTTTCCAGCCCGGTGTTGTAGTGGCCGGACTGTGGACAATATTTGCAATCTTCCGGGCAGGCGCCGGTCTTGATCGACAGCAGGGTCGAAACCTGCACCCGGTTAGGGTCGAAATGCGCGCGGTGCACAGTCTGCGCCTGGAACAGCAAGTCATTGAACGGTTGCTGGAACAGCGCCTTGACCTCGGCCAGGGACCAGTCGTGACGTGTTGTTGCAGTTGTGCTGGCGCTCATCGGCGTTTCCTTGTTTAGGCTGTAGCTGGCGCCGGGACAGGAAAGCCCACAAGCGCATCACGGATAGCCCGCATAGTTACGGAAGGCCCATGAACTGTCAACCACGCTGGAAAAGACTGGTTTACAAGTGCTCACTTATTAATCAGATGTGTTTGTTGTGTGACGAGCCTGCCGATCAGGCCTACCCGATGTGCATCGCCTGCGAGCAGGAACTGCCTTGGCTGGGCGATCAATGCCTGCGCTGCGCCCTGCCGCTGCCTATGGCTGGCCTGACCTGCGCCCACTGTTGCCGGCACTTGCCGCCGTTCGAGAGCGTGATTGCACCATGGCAATTCGGCTTTCCGGTCGACACGCTGGTCAGCCGCTTCAAGCACAACCGGCAGTGGCCTCTGGGGCGTTTGATGGCTGAGCTGCTGGGGTTTGGGCTGCTGCATCGCTTTGCCGAAGGGCTACCCCGCCCTGACCTGCTGTTGCCTGTGCCCTTGGCCAAGCGTCGACTGCGCGAGCGCGGGTTCAACCAGGCCGGGATGCTCGGGCGGTGGTTGTCCACGCAACTTGGGCTACCGTGCGATGAGCGATTGTTGCTGCGCACGCGCGAGACGCCTGCGCAGCAACAGCTGGATGCCCGGGCAAGGCGGCGCAATTTGCGACAAGCGTTTGCTCTCTCGGGTGAACTGACGGGCAAACATGTCGCTATTGTCGATGATGTGTTCACCACCGGTGCCACCGCGCAGGCAATCGCCGAGGTGCTGCGCAAGGCCGGAGCGCGGCGGGTGGATGTGTATTGCCTGGCACGCACGCCCAAGCCGGGGTATGCATGACCCTGCGCAGTCCTCCACAATCCGCTTTCAGGACCTTCACATATAACGACTCAATACCCATGCCCCTACCCACCCTGCTTACCCAGCACATCGCCCGCCGCCCCCAGCGCATCGCCCTGCTGCAGCACATTGCCGAGCAAGGCTCGATCACCCGAGCCGCCAAAGCCGCAGGCATTAGCTACAAAGCTGCCTGGGATGCCATCGACGAGCTCAACAACCTGGCCAGCCAGCCCTTGGTCGAGCGCAGTACCGGTGGCCGTGGCGGTGGCGGTGCGCGTTTGTCGCCGGAAGGCGAGCGGGTGTTGCGTCTGTATCAAAGGTTGCAGGCCCTGCAGGCGGAAATTCTTGAGGCCGCCGAAGAATCCAGTGACCTCGACCTGCTCGGCCGCCTGATGCTGCGTACCAGTGCGCGCAACCAACTCCAGGGCCAGGTCAGCGGCTTGCGCCGCGAGGGCCGGTATGACCGCGTCAGCCTGGCATTGGGCGGTGGGCTGGAGATTGATGCGCTGATCACCCACGACAGCACCGCGCGGCTGGAGCTGACACTGGGGACGATGGTGGTGGCGCTGCTCAAGGCCGGGTGGGTACGGTTGCTGCCGGAGGGGGAAGCAGCCGACGCGGGCAGCAACTGCTTGAGTGCAACGGTGGAAGAAGTGTTGGCAGAGGATGAGGGGCCCAGTGAGGTGCGGCTGGCGTTGGGCAATGGGCAGACATTGTGTGCCATCGCGGAGGCGGACTGGTTGGCTGGTCATCCGGTGGCGGCGGGCAGTGCGGTGCAGGTGCAGTTTCATCCGTCCTATGTGTTGATCGGGGTTCCTGCATAGCCTGGCCGCGCATTGCGCGGTTCGCGGGCGCGCCCGCTCCCACAAATCCTGAAACGTGCGCTGTACCTGTGGGAGCGGGCATGCCCGCGAAGAGGCCGGTACAGGCATAACGCGTTACCATGGCCCCACGCTGCTTACCCTCCGGAGTCACCATGTCCCACCCCTTCGACACCCTCACCCCCGACCTGGTCCTGGACGCAGTGGAAAGCATCGGCTTTCTCAGCGACGCCCGGGTGCTGGCACTGAACAGCTACGAGAACCGCGTCTATCAGGTGGGCATCGAAGACGCGCAGCCGCTGATCGCCAAGTTCTACCGCCCAGGCCGCTGGAGCGATGCGGCGATCCTCGAAGAACACAGCTTCACCGCCGAACTCGCCGACTGCGAGGTGCCGGTGGTTGCGCCGATGCAGCACGACGGCCGCACCTTGTTCGAGCATCAAGGCTTCCGTTTCACTCTGTTCCCGCGCCGCGGCGGCCACGCTCCGGAGCCGGGCAACCTCGACCAGCTCTACCGCCTTGGCCAGTTGCTCGGCCGCCTGCATGCCGTGGGCGCCACCAAACCATTCGAGCACCGTGAGGCCCTGGCTGTGGACAACTTCGGCCACGCCTCGCTGAACACCCTGCTGGACGGTGGTTTTGTCCCTCGCGAACTGTTGCCCGCCTTCGAGTCCGTGGCCCGCGACCTGCTAAAACGTGTCGAGGATATCTACGCCCGCACTCCGCACCAGCTGATCCGCCTGCACGGCGACCTGCACCCCGGCAACCTGATGCACCGTGACGAGGTGTACCACGTGGTCGACCTCGACGACTGCCGTATGGGCCCGGCGGTGCAAGACCTGTGGATGATGCTGGCCGGCAGCCGCGAGGAGCGCCTGGGGCAACTGGCCGAGCTGATCGACGGCTACAACGAGTTCCACGACTTCGACCCGCGCGAACTGGCCCTGATCGAGCCCCTGCGCGCCCTGCGCCAGCTTCACTACAGCGCGTGGCTGGCACGGCGCTGGAGCGACCCGGCGTTCCCGCCCAGCTTCCCGTGGTTCGGCCAACCCCGCTACTGGGGGGACCAGATTCTCGCCTTGCGCGAACAAATGGCCGCGCTGGATGAAGCACCGCTGAAATTGTTCTAGAAGCATGCCTACGTCTGTCTACAATAGGCGTCGCTTTATTTAGCTACCTAAGCAAGGATTCTGCATGCACGCCGCAAACCCGCGTCGCGGGTACATCCTGGGCCTGAGCGCCTACATCATCTGGGGCCTGTTCCCCATCTATTTCAAGGCAATCCAGAACGTCCCGGCGGTCGAGATCATTGTCCACCGGGTGCTCTGGTCGGCGCTGTTCGGCTCGCTGCTGCTACTGGTGTGGAAACACCCGGGCTGGTGGCGCGAACTGCGCGACAACCCGCGCCGGCTGGGCATCCTGGCGCTGAGCGGAGCATTGATTGCGGGTAACTGGCTGACCTATGTTTGGTCGGTAAACAACGGCCGCATGCTCGAAGCCAGCCTGGGTTACTACATCAACCCGCTGATCAATGTGGTACTGGGCATGCTGATTCTTGGCGAGCGCCTGCGCCGCCTGCAATGGCTGGCGGTGGGCATGGCCGCCGTAGGCGTAGCCCAGCAGGTGTGGCAGGTAGGCAGCCTGCCTTGGGTGTCGCTGGTGCTGGCGCTGAGCTTCGGCTTCTACGGGCTGATTCGCAAACAGGCGCCAGTGGCGGCATTGCCGGGCCTGGTGGTGGAAACCTGGATGCTGGTGCCGCTGGCCCTTGGCTGGCTGCTACTGCACCCGGCGGCGATGAGTGCCCAGGGGGCGTTTTACACCAGCAGCGAAGCACTGTGGTTGATGGCGGCCGGGCCGGTGACGCTGATACCGCTGGTGTGCTTCAACGCTGCGGCCCGGCACCTGCCATATACCACCCTGGGCTTCCTGCAGTACCTGGCGCCGACGCTGGTATTGCTGCAGGCAGTGCTGTTGTTCGATGAGCATTTGTCGTCGAGCACATTGGTGGCGTTCATGTTCATCTGGGCGGGTTTGGCGATCTACAGCGTCGATGCGTGGATGAATTTGCGCAAGCGCAGCTGATCAAAAAACGATCAAAACTCTGCAGGCCATGCGGTTCGAGGCCTGCAGCGACATCTCCAAAGGTTATCCACACCCTCGTCCCCGTGCTTTGTGCACAAGCTGCTGATTATTGGGTGTTTTTTGATCAAAACTGCGCAGGGCACAGAGGGCCTGGGGTGGAGAGGTACACCCCCAGGTTATCCACAGGGCCTTCCCCGTGATATCGGGATAACCGCAAGGGGCTGCGATGCAGCCCGTTCGCAGCACAAGGCTGCTCCTACAGGAGTTATGCAATTCCCTGTAGGAGCAGCCTTGTGCTGCGAATGCGCCGCAAAGCGGCCCCGGCGATCCCGAATCAATCCTCCGCCCGCAACTGCAACTCCACCATCAAATCGTCCGCCAGGCTCTCCAGCTTCTGCTGCAGTTCATCCAGCGAAAGGGTCAACGGCAGCGCCAGCAATGCATCGGCATGAAACAGCGCCTCGCTGCTCATCGGTGCCGGCCGCACCTCAGTGGTAAACCGCTCAAGGTTCACCCCAAGATCCGCCAGCAACCGGGTAATGTCCCGCACGATCCCCGGCCGGTCATTCCCCACCAGTTCCATGGCAATCGGCTTCCAGGTACACGACGGCTCGATGCCGCTCTCGGCAATCAGCACGCGAATGTCATACCGGGCCAGCCCCTGCAACGATGCCACCAGTTCAGCGTAATTCTCAGCCGGCACCGCCACCCGCAAGATGCCGGCAAACTGCCCGGCCATACGCGACATGCGGCTTTCCAGCCAGTTGCCACTGTGGTCGGCGATGCACTGGGCAATGCGTTCGACCTGGCCGGCCTTGTCAGGGGCGATAACAGTCAGTACAAGATGATCCACAAGCCCTTCCTCGTGTCGGACCGCGCCCGGCGGCAGAAAATCGGGGGATCGAGTCAGTATAGGCAAGGCGCGGCAACCTGCCGCAGGGCGTCCTGCACAACGAATCGTGTACTGTTTCAAGATTTATCTGGAACAATCCACCTGTTTTTTGCGAACATACCCACTCCCAGCGTGACCATACGCGACCAACGGGTCGCATAACGGCGCTTTTAGTCTGATTTTGCCCCGCCTACTGCTTAATGTAGTATCCCGTGGCGCGGACTACAAAACGTCGTTTGGATGTCTGCCAAGGCGCCTGTGAAAATACGCACACTGCCTGCCGGCATGTCTGGCAAGCCGCACCCAGCCGCGCCCGGTACAACCCGGGGGCACGCACTGGTGCCGTGTTTAGAGAAGCGCTACAGGCTTAATACAGAAGAGCGAAATAGCTGAGCAGAGTGAGGCAAGCAATGACTGGATACGTTCAAGTCGGTGGCCTTCAGGTCGCCAAGGTCCTGTACGACTTCGTGAACAACGAAGCCATCCCCGGGACCGGCATCGTCGCCGAGCAGTTCTGGGCGGGTGCAGAGAAGATCATCAATGACCTCGCTCCAAAGAACAAAGCCCTGCTCGCCAAGCGCGACGAGCTGCAAGCCAAGATCGACGCCTACCATCAGGCACGCAAAGGCCAGGCCCACGACGCCGTCGCCTATAAAGCATTCCTCCAGGAAATCGGCTACCTGCTGCCACAAGCCGACGATTTCCAGGCCACCACCCAGAACGTGGACGAAGAAATCGCCCACATGGCCGGCCCGCAGCTGGTGGTGCCGGTAATGAATGCCCGCTTCGCCCTGAACGCCGCCAATGCACGCTGGGGTTCGCTGTATGACGCCCTGTACGGCACCGACGCCATCAGCGATGAAGGCGGCGCCGAAAAAGGCCAGGGTTACAACAAGGTCCGTGGCGACAAGGTCATCGCCTTCGCCCGCGCCTTCCTCGACGAAGCTGCGCCACTGGCTGCCGGCTCGCACGTCGACTCCACCGGCTACCGCATCGAAGGCGGCAAGCTGGTTGTTGCCCTGAAAGGCGGCAGCAACAGCGGCCTGCGTGACGATGCCCAGCTCATCGGCTTCCACGGTGACGCCGCCGCACCAACCGCCGTGCTGCTCAAGCACAACGGCCTGCACTTCGAAATCCAGGTCGATGCCAACACCCCGGTTGGCAGCACCGACGCCGCCAGCGTGAAAGACATCCTGATGGAATCGGCACTGACCACCATCATGGACTGCGAAGACTCGGTTGCCGCCGTCGACGCTGACGACAAGGTTATCGTCTACCGCAACTGGCTGGGCCTGATGAAAGGCGACTTGGCCGAAAGCGTGAGCAAGGGTGGCAAAACCTTCACCCGCACCATGAACCCGGACCGCGAGTACGCCGCGCCCAATGGCGGCAGCGTCACCCTGCATGGCCGTTCGCTGCTGTTCGTACGCAACGTTGGCCACCTGATGACCAACCCGGCGATCCTCGATGCCCAGGGCAACGAAATCCCCGAAGGTATCCAGGACGGCCTGTTCACCAACCTGATCGCCCTGCACAACCTCAACGGCAACACCAGCCGCAAGAACACCCGCACCGGCAGCGTGTACATCGTCAAGCCGAAGATGCATGGCCCGGAAGAAGTCGCTTTCGCCGCCGAAATCTTCAGCCAGGTCGAAGACCTGCTGGGCATGCCACGCAACACCGTCAAGGTCGGCATCATGGACGAGGAGCGCCGTACCACGGTCAACCTCAAGTCCTGCATCAAGGCTGCCGCCGAGCGCGTAGCGTTCATCAACACCGGTTTCCTCGACCGCACTGGCGATGAAATCCACACCTCGATGGAAGCCGGCGCCGTGGTGCGCAAAGGCGCCATGAAAAACGAGAAGTGGATCGGCGCCTACGAGAACAACAACGTCGACGTTGGCCTGGCCACCGGCCTGCAAGGCCGTGCGCAAATCGGCAAAGGCATGTGGGCCATGCCCGACCTGATGGCTGCCATGCTCGAGCAGAAGATCGCCCACCCGCTGGCCGGTGCCAACACCGCCTGGGTGCCGTCGCCGACTGCCGCCACCCTGCACGCCCTGCACTACCACAAGGTGGACGTGCAGGCGCGCCAGCGTGAGCTGGCTTCGCGTACCCCGGCGTCGGTGGACGACATCCTCGCCATCCCGCTGGCCGCCGACACGAACTGGTCGGACGAAGAAATCCGCAACGAGCTGGACAACAACGCTCAGGGCATCCTCGGCTACGTGGTGCGCTGGATCGACCAGGGTGTGGGTTGCTCGAAGGTGCCGGACATCAACAACGTCGGCCTGATGGAAGACCGTGCCACCCTGCGCATTTCTGCCCAGTTGCTGGCCAACTGGCTGCGCCATGGCGTGGTCAGCCAGGATCAGGTGCTGGAAAGCCTCAAGCGCATGGCCGTGGTGGTGGACCAGCAGAACGCCGGTGACGCCCTGTACCGCCCGATGGCGCCGAACTTCGACGACAACGTCGCGTTCCAGGCGGCTGTAGAGTTGGTGGTGGAAGGTGGCAAGCAGCCGAACGGCTACACCGAGCCGGTGCTGCACCGCCGTCGCCGCGAGTTCAAGGCGCGTAACGGGTTGTAAACCGCAAGGGGCCGCTTTGCGGCCCATTCGCGGCACAAGGCCGCTCCTACAGGGGAACGCATAACCCTTGTAGGAGCGGCCTTGTGCCGCGAATGGGCTGCAAAGCAGCCCCTTTGTGCATCACTCTATTTTCAATTCCTTCTTCACCAGTTCCAGCAGCTTGCCCAGGTCCACCGGCTTGAGCAGGAAATCCACCACCCCCAGGTGCATCACGTCCACCGCCTCTTCTACATCGGTGTCGCCCGACACCACGATGATCGACAACGCTGCGCGCTCCGACTCACGAATCGTGCGGATCAAATCCAGGCCATCCTCTGGCTGCATGCGTAAATCCGTGATCATCAAACTGATCCGCTGCTGATAATGCAGGTACAACCTGGCTTCCTCCGCCCCGTCCGCCCCCACCGCATCGATGCCCCGGCTTTTCAGGTACAGGATCAGCGCCTCACGGTTGACCGCGTTGTCATCCACCACCAGCACCAACGGCCTAGGTGCCACAGGCGCACTTACCACGGCCAAGGCCTCACGCTCGGCGTCGCTCAGGATGTCGGTGTGCTCAGGCATGCTCATCTCGTCAAAAAAATTCCGCTTCAGCCTTAGGACCACATTACTCGCGTAACCCGTTTCGCCTTTCGTCGGGTCTTTGACAGGGGCGTTCATAGACTTACGTCCAATGGGCACCACCCCGCCGCAAGCCGACCATGGAGGCAGAGAACAACAAGGCCGGCACCTATATATAGATATATATAGTTCGGCGTAGCGATACGGTCAGTTTCATGAGCAAAAAGGACGCCTACAGCCAGGCGGGCAGGACAGCAGTACTGCAGAACATTCAAGGCACCCTGCAGTTCCTGCAGCGCTTTCCGCCGTTCAACCAGATGGAGCACAGCCACCTGGCCTACCTGGTCGAGCAGTGCCAGCTGCGCTTCTATGCCTGCGGCGAAAGCATCGTCAAACCTGCCGACGGGCCGGTCGAGCACTTCTACATCGTCAAGCAGGGCCGCGTGGTTGGCGAGCGCCAGCACCTGGTCAAGCCTGGGGTGGAAACCACCTTCGAAATCACCAGTGGCGAGTGCTTCCCGCTGGCCGCCCTGCTGGGCGAGCGAGCCACCCGCACCGAGCACCTGGCCGGTGAAGATACCTTCTGCCTGCAGTTGAACAAGGCCGCGTTCATCCGCGTGTTCTCGATGTCTGAAGTGTTTCGGGATTTTGCCCTGCGCGGGGTCAGCAGCCTGCTCGACCAGGTCAACCAGCAGGTGCGACAGCGCGCTGTGGAAACCCTCGGCACCCAGTATTCGCTGAACACGCCCTTGGGTGAGCTGGCCATGCGTCACCCGGTGGTGTGCACGGCACAAACCCCGCTGCGCGAAGCCGTGCGGCTGATGCACGAGCAGCAGGTCGGCAGCATCGTGGTGGTCGACGCGCAGCGCTACCCCACCGGCATCTTCACCCTGCGCGACCTGCGCCAGGTGGTGGCCTCGGCGGATGCCGACCTGGGCGCGCCCATCGAGCGGCACATGACGGTCAAACCCTTCTACCTCAGCCCTCAGGCCAGCGCCTTCGACGCGGCCATGGCCATGACCGAGCGGCATATCGCCCACGTGTGCCTGGTGGAAAACCGGCGCTTGTGCGGGGTGGTTTCCGAGCGTGACCTGTTCTCGCTGCAACGGGTCGACCTGGTGCACCTGGCGCGCACCATCCGCCATGCGCCTCGGCTGGACACCCTGGTCTCGCTGCGCGGGGAAATCAGCCAGCTTGTGGAGCGCATGCTGGCCCATGGCGCATCGTCCACGCAGATCACCCAGATCATCACCCTGCTCAACGACCACACCGTGTGCCGGGTAATCGAGCTGGCGCTGGCCGAGCGCGGCGACCCGGGCGTGCCGTTCAGCTGGTTGTGCTTTGGCAGCGAAGGGCGCCGCGAGCAGACCCTGCACACCGACCAGGACAACGGCATCCTCTTCGAGGCGGCCGACAGCGCTGAAGCCGACGCCATCCGTGCCCGCCTGCTGCCGCTGGCGCAGTACATCAACCAGTGCCTGGCCCAGTGCGGCTTTACCCTGTGCAAGGGCAACGTCATGGCCGGCAACCCTGACCTGTGCCTGTCGCGCAGCGAGTGGGCACGGCGCTTTGCCGGCTTTGTTCGTGAAGCCAGCCCGGAGAACCTGCTGGGTTCGAGCATCTACTTCGACCTGCGCGTGGTGTGGGGCGATGAGCAAGGTTGCGAACAACTGCGCCAACGCCTGTTGGACCAAGTGGCCGACAACCGCATCTTCCAGCGCATGCTGGCCGAAAACGCCTTGCGCCAGCGCCCGCCGGTGGGCCGCCTGCGCGAGTTCGTGCTGACCCGCCAGGGCAATGACAAGGCCGCCACCCTCGACCTCAAGGTTCAGGGCCTGACGCCCTTCGTCGACGGTGCCCGGCTATTGGCGTTGGCCAATGGCGTCGGTGCGTGCAACACCCTGGAGCGGCTGCGCCAGCTGGTGGCCAAGGGCGTGATCGAGCCACTGGATGGCGCGGCCTATGAAGAGGCTTACCACTTCATCCAGCAAACCCGCATGCAGCAGCACCAGCGCCAGGCTCGCGACAACCTGCCTTACTCCAACCGCCTCGACCCGGACAGCCTCAACCACCTGGACCGGCGCATCCTGCGCGAGGCGCTGCGCCAGGCCCAGCGCCTGCAAAGCAGCCTGGCCCTGCGGTACCAGCTATGAGCCTGTTCACCTGGCTGCGCCCCAGCGCGCCCGAACTGGACCCCGCCACACGCCAGCGCCTGAGCCGGTTACCCAAGCCCACGCCGCTGGGGGTATGCACCCTGCGTGAACAGCGCTGGGTGGTGCTGGACCTCGAAACCAGCGGGCTCAACCCCAACCGGGACCAGGTATTGTCGATTGGCGCAGTGGCCATCGAAGACGGCGCCATCGATTTTGCCCAGCAGTTCGAACGCACCCTGCACAGGCCTTTGCAGAAGACCAACGCCAGCGTGCTGATTCATGGCCTGGGCCCTGGCGCCCTGGCCGCCGGTTGCGACCCGGCCGAGGCCCTGCTCGACTTGCTCGATTTCATTGGCAACAGCCCGGTGCTGGCGTTTCATGCGCCCTTCGACCAGCGCATGCTGGCCCGTGCGCTGAAGGAGAGCCTTGGGCATCGTCTGCAGTCACTGTTCCTCGACGTTGCCGAACTGGCGCCGATGCTAAACCCCGACACGGTGCTGCGCGAGGCCGGGCTGGATGACTGGGTGGCGCGGTTTGGTTTGCAGGTTGAAGAGCGCCACCATGCCAGTGCCGATGCCCAAGTGACCGCAGAGCTGGCGCTGATCCTGTTGAGCCAGGCCCGGCGCCAGCAGCTGGACAGCCCATTGCAGCTGGAGCAGCGGTTGCGTGGGTGGCGGCGGCGCAAAGCACAGAGTCATGGCCTGTAGCTTTGCATTGGGCCATCAGCCTTTTCCATGGTGGCAATCCGATAAGCGTCCATTGCACCCACCCCCTCCCCTCTGCAACAATCGCGAATAATTATCGTTAGTTAATGCATTCGTTCCGGGGGGACGCTGCTTGTTTTCAGCACAGAGCCCACACGCCGATCTGGTCGGTGCGCTGTACCGCGACCACCGCGGCTGGCTGCTCGCCTGGCTGCAACGCAGCATGGCCTGCCGCCAACGTGCCGAAGATCTGAGCCAGGACACCTTCGTGCGCCTGCTCGGCCGTGAGCAGCTGGACACGCCCCGCGAACCCCGTGCGTTTCTGGCCGCCGTGGCCAAAGGGCTGATGTTCGACCACTTTCGCCGCGCCGCGCTGGAACAGGCCTATTTGGCCGAGCTGGCGCTGATCCCGGAAGCCGAACAACCTTCCCCGGAAGTGCAGTTGCTGATCCTCGAAGACCTCAAGGCCATCGACCGGCTGCTCGGCAAGCTATCGAGCAAGGCCCGCGCGGCATTCCTGCACAACCGCCTGGACGGCATGGGCCATGGCGAAATCGCCGAGCGCCTGGGTGTGTCGGTGTCGCGGGTGCGCCAGTACATCGCCCAAGGCATGCGCCAGTGCTATGTGGCCCTGTACGGGGAACCGACGTGAGCAATGCACCGGTTTCGTCCCAGGTACTGGAAGCCGCCATCGCCTGGAAACTCAGCCTCGGCGACGCCAGCGGCACGCCCGATGAACGCAACGAATTCATGCGCTGGCATGCCGCCAGCGAAGAACACGCGCGTGCCTGGCGCCAGCTCGGCGCCATGGACCAGCGCGTCAGTGCGGCAGCCGGGCCGGCACGTCAGGCCTTGCTGCAATCACGCGCCGGTTTGCGTCGACGCATCGGCAAAGTGGGCGGCGGGCTGGCCGGCATGTTCCTGCTCGGCTCGCTGCTGGCCTGGGTCGGCGCACCGTCGCTGGCCCCAAGCTACTGGCTGGCCGACCAGCGTACCGCTACCGGCGAGCTGCGTACCCTGCGTCTGGAAGACGGCACACTGCTGAGCCTGAACACCCACACCGCCGTAGACATCGACTACGCCGGCGAGCAGCGGGTAATCGTGCTGCATCAGGGCGAGATCTCGGTTGAAACCGGCCACCAGGACCCGCGCCCGCTGCTGGTACGCACCGACGATGGCCGCCTGCGGCCTTTAGGCACGCGCTTTTTGGTGCGCCGCGAAGCCGACGGTACCCGCCTGGAAGTACTGCAAGCCTCGGTTGCAGCCATGCCGCACAACAGTGGCGACGAGCATGTGCTGCGCGAAGGCCAGCAGGTACTGATGAACGCCAACGGCCTCGGCCAGGTCGGCGCAGTACCGGTCGGGGCCGATGCCTGGACCCGCGGCATGCTGGTGGTGGACAACGTGCGGCTGGGCGACTTGCTGGCCGCACTGGGCAAGTACCGCAGCGGCCACCTCGGGGTAGCCGAGCAGGTCGCCGATTTGCGCGTGACTGGCAGCTTCCCGCTGACCAACACCGACTTGGCGCTGGAGTCGCTGGTGCCGGCCTTGCCGGTGAAAATCGAGCGGCATACCCAGTGGTGGGTCAACGTCGTTCCCAAGTAGACCTGTAACGGCCTCTTCGCGGGTGAACCCGCGAAGAGGCCAGTGCAGGCAAATACACATACCAAATAATTCTCAATATTTTTCAGATTTCCCCTGTCACTTTTCAATTCTCGCTCGGCAAGGAAGCAGCAAGCACTTACCCGTCGAGGAACCGCCGCATGTCCCGTGCCGTTGATCGTATCCTGCGCCCCAGCCTGATGGCCCTGGCCATCGGCCTGGCCGCCCCGCTGGCAAGCTCCGTCTTGTTCGCCGCCGAGCTATCCACGCCGCGCGCCTACAACCTGCCCAGCGCGCCGCTAGCCACCACCCTCAACCAGATCGCCAGCCAGGCCGGCATTGCCCTGGCCATCGACCCGGCACTGGTAAGCGGCCGCACCTCGGCCCCGGTAAGCGGCCAGTACGACGGCCTCGGCGCCCTGCAAGCGGCCCTGCGTGGTACCGGCCTGCAGTTGCAACAGAGCAGCGTGGGTAGCTACAGCCTGGTGGCCGTGCCGGACGGCACCCTGGCGCTACCGGAAACCACCGTGGACGCCGCCAGCGTTTCTGAAAGTGCCTGGGGCCCGGTAGAGGGTTACCTGGCCAAGCGCACCGCCGCTGGCACCAAGACCGACACCGCGCTGGTGGAGGCCCCCCGTTCCATCTCCATCGCCACCCGCGAGCAGATGAAAGACCGCGGTGTGCACAGCCTGGATGACGCCGTGCGCTACATGCCCGGCATCGTGTCGGCCAGCTTCGGCAGCGACACGCGCTATGACTGGATGCGCGTTCGCGGCTTCGAGCCCACCCAGTTCCTCGATGGCCTGCCGCTGCCACGCGGCGTGTACGCCAACCCGAAAGCCGAAACCTGGAACCTCGACCGCCTCGCCCTGCTGCGTGGCCCGGCCTCCTCGATCTATGGCCAAACCCCGCCCGGCGGCCTGCTGGACATGGTCAGCCGTCGCCCGCAAGCCGAAAGCGAGCACGAGATCGAACTGCAGTACGGCAGCGACAACCATCGCCAGATCAACTTTGCCAGCACTGGCAAGATCGACGATGAAGGCCGCTTCCTGTACGGCGTCAGCGGTGTGATCCGCGACGGCGGCACGCAGATCGACCACATCGACGACAAGCGCTACAACATCGCCCCGAGCCTGACCTGGAACATTGACGAAGACACCACGCTGACCTTCCTCACCCAGTTCACCCGCGACGATACCGGCGCCACCAGCCAGTTCCGGCCAATCCAGGGCACCAAGATCGACATGCCGTTCGGCAAGATCTCGCACCACAAGAACCTGGGTGACCCGGACTACGAATTCTACGACCGTACCTACTACGCCCTGGGCTACGCCTTCGAACACCGCATCAACGACGTGTGGCAGTTCCGTCAGAATTTGCGTTACACCAAGACAGACCTGGCGTTCCAGACCATCACACCAGGCAGCTACTACCAGCCCGGCGGCCCGGTGAAAGACGATGGCACGGTAAGCCGCATGTCCACCAACACTGACGAAGACATCAGCCAGTTCGCCGTGGACAACAACTTCCAGGCAGATTTCGCCACCGGTGACATCACCCACACCCTGCTGCTCGGCCTGGACCACCAGCGCATCAACACCAATTACCTGTCGATCTTCGGCTTCAACGTGCCGGACAGCAACGTCAACAACCCGGTCTACGGGGTGCCGATCACCCGCCCGGACCGCTCCACGGCGTTCTACGACTACAACCAGAAATCCCGCCAGACCGGCTTGTACGTTCAGGACCAGATGGCGCTGGGCAATTGGCGCCTGACCTTGGGCGGTCGTGAGGACTGGGTACATACCGGTACCAGGTATCTCAACCAGGGTGATGCCACCAATACCCAGCGCGACAAGAAGTTCAGCGGCAACGCGGCTCTCAGCTACGTGTTCGATTCGGGCTTCGTGCCGTACCTCTCGTATGCCGAGTCCTTCCAACCTGCCAGCAATGCCAGCGCCTCTGCGACCGAGTCGTTCAAGCCGACCGAGGGCCAGCAGTGGGAGTTGGGCGTCAAGTACCAGCCACCGGGCTCCAACACGCTGCTGTCGGCAGCTGTGTATGACCTGACCCAGAAGAACGTCTCGGTCACCAACAACGTGGGTGGCGTAACCGTCACCAGCCAGAGCGGCGAAGTGAAAGTCCACGGCCTTGAGCTTGAAGCAGTTTCCGACGTTACCGAAAACCTGAAAGTGATTGCCGCTTACACCTTGGCCAAATCTGAAGTGCAGGACGGCCTCTACAAAGGTAACCGCCTGCAATTGATGCCTAACCAGCAAGCCTCGGTATGGAGTGACTACACCTGGCACGCCGGCGTGCTCGACGGCTTCGGCATCGGCCTGGGCGCGCGCTATACCGGCAATACCTACGGTGACCAGGGCAATACCTACCTGGGCAAGGCCAAGGCCTACACCGTGTTCGACGCGTCGGTGCATTACGACCTGGGTCGCCTGGACAGCAGCCTGAAGGGCGCGTCGGTGGCGGTCAATGCCACCAACTTGCTGAACAAGGATTACCTCTCTACCTGTGACTCGTACTACTGCTACTACGGCGATGAGCGCAGTGTTGTCGCCAGCGCCACTTACAAGTTCTGAGTGAACGGGGGCCGCTTTGCGGCCCTCGATCCAACAGACAAAAATCGGTACCGTGATGAAAAGCCCAACCATCCGCCGCTGGTCCGTGATCCATACCTGGAGCAGCCTGGTCTGTACCCTGTTCCTGTTGTTGCTGGCACTCACCGGCCTGCCGCTGATCTTCCACCACGAACTCGAACACCTGCTCGGCGACGCCCCCGAACTGCGTGAAATGCCAGCTGGCACCCCGCACCTCGACCTCCAGCAGCTTGTACTGAAAGCCGAACAACACCGCCCCGGCGAGGTGGTGCAGTACTTCGGCTACGAGGAGGACGAACCCAACGGCGTGGTGGCCATCACCGCCGCTACCGCTGGCACCGACCCCAACCTGTCGCACACCTTCATGCTCGACGCCCGCACCGGCGAAGCAGTGGCCATGCCGGCTGCCAATGGCGGCTTCATGATGATCATGCTGCGCCTGCACGTGGACATGTTCGCCGGCCTGCCTGGCAAGCTGCTGCTGGCCTTCATGGGCGTGCTGTTCATCGTCGCGATTGTCTCCGGCACCGTGCTCTATGCGCCGTTCATGCGCCGTCTGGCGTTCGGCACCGTGCGCCACGAAAAGTCCCGCCGCCTGCGCTGGCTCGACCTGCATAACCTGATCGGCGCAGTTACCCTGGCCTGGGCGTTGACCGTGGGCGTGACGGGCGTGATCAGTGCCCTGTCCGACCTGGTCATCGCGGCCTGGCGCAACGACAGCCTGGCAGCGATGGTTGCCCCCTACCGCGACGCGCCGCCGCTCGTCGATCGCGCCCCAGCCACTCGCCTGCTGAAAATTGCCGAACAGGCCGCCCCCGGCATGCGCCCGGACTTCATCGCCTTTCCGGGCACGCGGTTCTCCAGCGAGCACCACTATGCGGTATTCATGAACGGTGCCACACACCTGAGTTCTCACCTGTTCACGCCGGTATTGATCGATGCTCGCACCCTTGCTGTGACTGCCGTAGGCGACCGTCCCTGGTACATGGATGCCATGGGCCTGTCGCAGCCATTGCATTTCGGCGATTACGGCGGGCGACCGATGCAAATCCTCTGGGCTTTGCTGGACGTGCTGACAATCATCGTGCTCGGCAGCGGCCTCTACCTGTGGTGGGGCAAGCAGCGCAAACCCAGGGAGGTGCGCGCATGAGCCACAGGTCGCAATCCACTGCACGCCTCTTCGCCTGGCCGGCGTTGATTGCCATGCTTGGGTTCCTGGGCCTGTTCGCCGCACTGCTTGGCGACGGTGGCTGGGACGTTCTGGCATGGGCCGGCCTGGGCCTGCCGGCCCTGTTGAGCCTGCGCGGGCTGCTCTGGCGTCGCGGGCGCTAGCCCGCTACCGCCACGCAACCGCAGGTATTGCCAAGCATGGGGTTTTCCTCAACCAAGGACCCGCCCCATGCGCCCCCTCGAACAACTGGAACGGATCGACCGACAGATCAGTGACCTGCTCGGCGGCCTTCCGACGATTGACCTTCAGCACCCCATCAACCCCGACACACGCACCTGGTTGCACGGCGAAGTGGCCAGCTTCTGGACCACGGCCGATGAGCAAGGCGAAACCCCAAGACAAAAGCTGCTGGCACTGCGCAAGGCGCTGATGCTGGCCGAGGTTGAATTGCGCCTGGGCGACGAGACCTTGGGCTACCGCTCAGCCGATCAACTATGGGCCTGCCTGCAACAGCCACTACCCTCCCAGCGCAGGCATATGCCCCTGGCCAAAAGGCCACAGGTCTACCGCGTTCTGCTGGAAGGCCTACGGCCCAACTGGCGAAGCTACCTGCCAGGCACACTGATCATCGTTGCCGGCACCGCCGAGGGCCCTATGCTCACACCCGAGGATGCCGCAGGCATGGCCTTGCTGTGCAGCCTCTCACAAGGCATTGAAGCCTTCGAGTCCCTTGCCGCGCTGCACCAGGAGCTTTGCGAACGCCTGGAAGACCCACTCCAGAGCAAACCGCTGCTGCATCTGTACACTGACGCGCAGGCGGACCGCGTGCGGCTGTCACAGCGCCTGCGCTATGACTGGTACGCCGATAGCCTGCTGGAGGCCCAGATCGACAGTGTGATAGAAGCCCAGCGCCAACGCTTGAGTGACACCGGCTTGTGGAGCAGCTCACCCCACCAGCACACCCGAATACATAAAGCCATGGAGCTCTGGCACGAAGTCGGCGCCAAACCCATCCTGCAGACACGTTACTCCCGATTGCTTGAGAAGAACCTGCCGAACTGGCTGCGCAATACATCTGCGCAAGGCCTGAGCCATATGATGCAGGCGATGCAAGAGCTGGTGGCAATCGCCGAGCAGGCTGCCGCCCCGGGAGTGCTGAGCTTCAACGACTTCAAGCAACGCAATAGCCTGCTGGGCTGGGCCAACGCACGCCTTCGCGAGCGACTGCGCCATGACCTGGGGTACGCCGCAGATCCCCGCGATATCAAGATCGTGGTCGTGCGTACCCGCCGCACTGGCGCCGTCATGCATCCCTTCGCCATCTCGTCCTATGTCACCTATGCAGGCATGCGACGCGTGGGCGACGAGATGGTCGAAATGGTCGAGGAAATAAACACCTTCGAAGAGATCGCCCTCAAGAACTTGCCGTGGTTCGATACCGACTACTGGCTTACTGCCCGGGTGATCCATGCCCATGGCAAAGCCATGCCCGCCGGGCTCACGCCGCAGTATGTCAAGCACATGGTCCGGGAACTGAACGTGGGTGACAGTTACGCAGAGTACCTGCGCACCCAACTCATCAGTTCCAGAGCGGGCAAATGGCGCCTCACTGCGCACAGCAAGGTCAACCGTGCACGCATGCACGCTGAAGCAGTCAAGGCGCGCTACGCAGGGCACTTTGGCGAAGACCCTTTCGAACACGGCTACAACTGGGTGCGCGCAGTGCTGGACCAACCACACAATGCCTTGCGTGCGCCGGTAGCAGGCTACCCGGTCACTGTCCGGCAGCTGAACATCATGGGCCATACCCTGCAGGGCGTACTTCTGCTCAACAGCATCACCTACAAGTCTCCGGCATGTGTGCTGTACACCCCGGATGCCCCGGACCGCAGGGCCTGGCGGCGTTTCCGAACAACCCGCGAACTGCTTCGCACATTGCGCCAACAGCCCGCATTGAGAGCATACGTAGCCCAGCGCCTGCCATTGCTACCTGCCGTCACGGTGCAGCGGCTGCTGGACAAGGGGCGCATGAGCACGCATTTGACGACACCTGAGATCAAGGACGATCTTTTCTTCGTTTACTACATGGCCGAAGCCCGGGCGCTGATCGCTCAGGCCGATGCCGACAGCATGACGACCAGGGAAGTGAACGTGGAATCGGTCATAGCGCTGAGCTGGCGCTTACTGGACTTCATCAGCCTGCTGCTGCCGAACCGTCCGCTGCTGGTGCTGTCGATCGGCCGCATGGCAATCGATATCTGGGACGGCGCCGAGGCTTTCAAGCAAGAGGATGTCGAAGGGGTGATGCGGCATGCGTATCAGGCGCTTAGCCACCTCAACGATGCGGGTACCAGTTTTCTGGGTTCCAGAGTGCTACGCCGATCCCTGCGCGGGATCCCCAAACAACCGCCACTGCCGCTACCCGCACGCCACGAGGTACAACCGGCCAGCAGCAGCCTGCGCTATCGCATCGACGGTATCTACGGTGAAGGTGTATACGAGCAAAGCTCGGTGTTTGGCGGGCAATCGCTGTACTTCGTCAAGGACAACGACAACCGCTATTACCAGGTCAGCTTCGATGGCTACCGCTGGCGGGCCATCGACCCTGGCCAGCCAGACGCCTACCTGCAGCAGCCGCTCAAGCGCAAGGCCGACGGGCAGTGGGTCATCGACTCACCGGTACTCTGGTACGACGGGCTGCCCGACCTTAAGCAGTTACTGCAAGACTGCTACCTGCAGGTGCCTGTGGCTGGCCTGCCACTGAACATCGAACAAGGGCTTTTCGAGGCTGACGATCAGTTGTACCTGGGGCTCGAGAACGGGCAGTTGCCGGTGCGCCGCCACCTGCTGCCGGATCATTACCACTTGCAGATGGCTAGCCCCGACAACGCCGGGGTGGTGCCGTGGGCGGTGATGCGTCACGAAAACGGCCAGTGGCTGATACGCGTTCGCCAGGCAGGGCGCAGCAGTGACTGGCTGACACTGCCAGACCAACCACCACCAGCCCAATAAAAGCCCGAACTGGCGGCCTTACTCGACCAGTTTTGGCAAAAGTCGGTCCAGTCGCTGATGCAAGGCACTGCCACTCGGCCAGTTGCGCAGCAGCCGTGCCCGGTCGCGGGCATAGGCCGGGGCGAAGCTGAGCTGGGTGGCGTGCTGGCACATGGCATCAAGGTCGATCAGCGACCACTGGCCGTTGTGCCAGAACAGGTTATGGCCTTTGAAGTCACCGTGGCTGATACGCTCGCGAATCAGCTGCTGCATCACATGGACCAAGGCATCCACTTGCTCCTCGGGTGCATCGCCACTTTCGACGTAGGGCGCGAAGCATGCCGTCAGGTCCGGGCCGTCGACATACTCGGTGACCAGATAGGCACGGCTACGCAGGCCCAGCACCCGCTGTTCCAGCACCGCGAGAGGGCGAGGCGTGGCGATGCCGAGGAATTCCAGGCGGTGGCCTTCGATCCACGAATGCCAGGCCCGGCTCGGGCGCCAGAAGCGCTTGAACCAGTGCGCGGTGTTCTTGATGTTGTAGCGCTTGAGCACCAGCTTGCGACCGTTCACCTCGATACGCGCCACGCTGGCGGCGCCACCGGTCTTGTACAGGTGGCCCTTGTCGATCAGCGCATCGGCCTGCTCCAGCACCGGCTGCATGGCGTCGACTTCGCTGCGGCGGATCGCCTGCAAGCCCGAGAGGCTGCGCTGGACGCTGAACAGGCTGCACTCGCGGCCCGCTTTGTCCAGGTAGTCCTTCTGCCGCCAGTTGCGCACCTTGTCCACCTGCTTTTGCAGGGCTTCCAGGGGCAACGCATGCTCGGCGTTGGCCAGCAGATAGTGCACCAGCAGCTCTTCGATGAACGGTTCCAGGCGCTTGGGCAGCTGGGCGAAGAACACCCCGAGGTTTTCCAGCACGCGCGGGCGCGACAGCTGCTGGCCAGGCGTTTCGGCCTTGATACCAGCGCCGTCGATCAGGTACAGCTTGCCGCCATGGCGCAGCAGGTTGTCCAGGTGCAGGTCTTCCTGCCAAAGGCCCTGGGCGTGCATGTGCGCGACAGCCGTCAGTGCTTCACCCAATACCAGATGTTGCTCGTCAGCCAGCACCGGCAGGTTTTCCACCGCCGCCCAGGCATCGGCCAGGCTTTCGGCGCCGTCGAGGAATTCGAACAGCAGCCAGCCGCCCTCGCCTTCCTTGAGGCCATCGGCCAACAGTTTTGGCGTGGTCAGGCCTTGCTCGGCCAGCAGCTTCACACCTTGCAGTTCGCGCTGGAAATGCCGGGCGGCGTTACCGCCCACCAGCAGCTTGGCCAGCACCTGGGTCCCGCGCCACACTCCGGCGCCAACATAGCGCTGGCCCGGCAACACGCGCAGCAGGCTGAGCAGTTGCAACTCGGCGCTGCCGGCGGCATCCGCCAGGGTGATGCTCAGGGGCAACGACGGGCTGCGCCCGGCATCTTTCAGTTCGGACAAACGCATCAGCGGGCCTCTTTTTCACGACGGCGTTGCGTCAGGCGTTGCAACCAGTTGTTGACCAGCGTGCTGTCAGCCGGCTGCGCCAGGTAGGTCGCCAGCATTGTGCGCACATCGGCCTCGCTCCAGGCCGGGGCGCGGCGCAGCAGCGGCTCCAGGTCCTTGAGGCGGTCACGCATGCCGAACAGCAATGGCCGGGTCTTTTCCAGGTCGATCAGTTGCGCGTCCCAGCCTTCACGGCGCTGGCGCAGGAAAATGTGCTTGGGGTAAAAGCAGCCATGCACTTGGCCGGCGCTGTGCAGGGTGCGCGCCAGCTGGCCGCATGCCTTGAGGATGCCATTGCGTTCCGCATCGCCCAGCTGTGGCCACTGGGCCAGCAGGCTGTCGAGGTCGGCCCACTCGTCCAGCGCGCGGGTCATCAGGATGGCCCGGTGCTTGCCGCCCTGCTTGCGCTCGCCATAGAACACCGCCTGCAAGGCCGGAATGTGCAGCTTCTGGTAGCGGCTGATGTTGCGGAATTCGCGGGCGAAGGTGGGCTCGCCAAACGGTCGGTGCAGGGTGCGGGTCAGGTAGTCGCTCTGGCGCTTGAGATAGTAGCCCTTGCCTTCGAGTTCCAGGCGGAACACGCTGCTCCAGCCGCCACGGCCGGTGTTGGGTTCATCCACTGCCTCAAGTTGCAAGGCCCACAGCGCCTCGAAGTCGTCCAGGCCATGGCGTTTGAGCAGCGCGAGGTCCGCGCTGGCCAGGTAATCGGTCATTCCCTTCCCTCGAAAAAGCCCAGCACCTGGCGAATGCGCTTCTTGTCACGCTCATTCAGCCGGTCGCGGCCGCGGTATTGCAGATAGAAACGCAGGCGCTGGGTGGCCGACAGGTGGTATTTGGCCACTTTGTCCAGGCACGCCAGGTCCTTGATCATCCGGTGCCGCCACATGAAGCCGCGCCAGAAGTCGCCTGTGGGGCAGTCGATGAAGAATAGCGTGCCTTGGTCATCGACCAGCAGGTTGCGCCACTTCAGGTCGTTGTGAGCAAAGCGGTGCTCGTGCATGACCCGGGTATGGCGCGCCAGCTGGCGGCTGAGGTGGTCGACCCAGGCGCGGTCGGCCAGGCGCGCATCGTTGCGCTCGGCGAGTGCCGACAGGTCTTCGGTGTTCGGCAGCTCGCGGGTGATCATCGCCCCACGACCAAAGGCCAGGCCCTTGCGCTCCAGCCCCCAGGCCACCACTTCCGCGGTAGGGATGCCCCACTTGGCGAATTGCTTGAGGTTCTGCCATTCGGCCTTGATGCGCGGCCGGCCCAGATAGCGGCGCATGTGCTTGCCGGCGCCGGTGTAGCGCTTGACGTAGTAGTTGACCCCATCACGCTCGATGCGCACCACCTCGCTGAGCGGGTCGCGGGTCAGGCGCTCGCCTTGCAGGGCAAATACCGCATCGAGGCTGCCGAAGTCCGTCGCCAGGTGTTCGTAACCCGGCGCCAGTGTCCAGCCCGCCATCAGAGCGCATCCCCGTAGCGTTGTTTGCGGTCGTAGAGTTTCTGCGCCTTGCGCTCCAGCCAGGCGAGCAACTGGGCTTCGTCCTTCAGCACTTGGCGCAGCGGGCGCTGGAAGTAACCCCGCAGGAAGCGCAGCTTGTCGCGTTGGGTCAGGCCGATGTCCAGCGCCGAGAAGTACAGCGCGGCCAGGTCCTTGTCGCGCCAGCGGCGGCTGATGGTTACACGGGTCTGGGCGCGGTGCAGGTCGATCACCGACAGTTTGAAATCGTCCGCCGTCACCGGGCGGTCGGTGTGCAGCAAGAAATGGCAGATGTAACAGTCGCGGTGGTTGACCCCGGCGCGGTGCATGCCGCCAGTCATCTTCGCCACTTCGGCGATCAGCGCACGCTTCAGGCGCGGCTCTGGCGGCTGCTTGACCCAGTCGATACTGAAGTCTTCCAGGCTGATGGTGGGCGCCAATTCTTCGGTGATGATGAACGAGTGCTGCGTGGCCGGGTTGCTGCCCCGCTCGCCATAGGCGACAGCGGTCATGGTCGGCACACCCACCTCGTGCAGGCGCTGGATAGCCCGCCATTCCTGGCCGGCACCGAGCACCGGCAGCTTGGCGGTGAACAGGTTCTTGAAGATCTCGCCCCAGCCGATGCCGCGGTGGATCTTGACGAAAAAACCCTCGCCAGCCACTACGGTGCGCAGCGTGCGGCGCCCTTCCAGCTCGCGATAAACCTCGCCTTGCAGCGCTTCTACGGCATCGAAGGCATCACGCCCGGCCCACAGGCGCTTGAACGGTTCGGCCAGTATCAGCTTCATACGGTTTTCTGCCCCAGGATCACGTCGGCAGCATGCTGCGGCATGCTGTACAGATCGGCGGTTTCAGCAAACGCCAGGCCGTTGCGCGACCAGCTGGCGCGGGCCTGCGGGTCTTCGAGCATGCGTTGCAGGTAACCGTTGAGCTGGTCCTGTTCGAACGGTTCGTCCAGCACCAGGCCGCAGTCGGCCTCGGCAATGTAGTGGGCGTAACCGCACACTTTGGACACCAGTACTGGCAGGCCGGCCACCAGCGCTTCAAGCAGCACGGTGCCGGTGTTCTCGTTGTACGCCGGGTGAATCAGCACGTCGGCACCCAGCAGGAAGCGCGGGATGTCGCTGCGGCCCTTGAGGAACTGCACTTGGTCGCCCAGCCCCAGGGTGGCGCTTTGCAGCTGGAACACCTTGGGGTCGTCCTGGCCGATCACCATCAGCTTCGTGCGTTTGCGCAGAGCCGATGGCAGCGCGGCCAGCGCCTTGAGGCTACGGTCCACACCCTTGGTCTTGAAGCCCGAGCCAATCTGTACCAGCAACAGGTCGTCATCGCCCAGGTTGAATTCCTTGCGGAACTCGGCGCGGATCTCGGCAGCGTTGGCCGGCGCACGGCGATCCTGGGAAATGCCCGGCGGCAGCAGGTGGAAGCGCTCCACCGGGGTGCCGTAATGCTTGATGAACAGCGGCTGCTGCACCTCGGAAATCATCAACACTTCGGTGTGGGCGTCCTTGGCGAACACCGCACGCTCGTACTCGGCAAAGTGCCGGTAGCGGCCCCAGCGGCGGTACAGGCCGCCACGCAGGGTTTGCGCCTTGTCTTCGAAGCAGCCGTCGGCGGCGTAGTACACGTCCAGCCCCGGCATCTTGTTGAAGCCGATCAGGCGGTCGACCGGGCGCTTGGCCAGGTCGGCGGCCATCCAGGCGCTGAGCTTCTCGTTGCGACGGTGGTTGAAAATCGCCTTCACCGGCGCCACCAGCACTTCGAAGCCCGGCGGAATGTCACCCTCCCAGATCAGCGTGTACACACGGATCTGGTGGCCCCGCTTCTGGCATTCCAGGGCAATGCGCATGAAATCGCGCTGCAGCCCGCCAAAGGGGAAATATTTGTAAAGCACGAAAGCCAGTTGCATCAACGGACATCCTCAGCCAGCAGCAACGCGCTCAAGCGGCCCGCCACATGCTCGGGATTCAGGCGAGTGAAGCACAGCGGCCACTCGCGTTTCAGATCGAACCGGCGCAGGTCGTCGGCGCTCGGTTTATAGGTGCACTTCTTCTGCAGGCAGGGAGCGCAAGGCCAGTCACTGGCTTGGTGAATCTGGGTCCGTCCGTAGGCACCCGTCAGGCCCGGGTTGGTCGGGCCGAACAGCGAAATGGTCGGCACATCGAGTGCCGCTGCCAGATGGCCAAGGCCGGTATCGACTGCCACACAGGCTTTTGCCGCCGCCAATACACGTGCAACGCCGGCAAGGTTCAATTTGGGGAGTACCTGGCAGTTGTTCAAGCCCTGGGCAATGCGCTCGGCCCGTGCCTTCTCGGCAGGGTTGCCCCATGGCAGGCGCACTTCCAGCTTGCGCCGGCCCATGCGCTCGGCCAGTTCGCGCCAGTAGGCTTCGGGCCAGTGCTTGGTCGCCCAGGTGGTGCCATGCAAGAACACCACGTAAGGCGCGGCGGGCGGCAATTGCAGGCGCTCCAGGTCCAGCCCGTAGTCGCCAATGCCTTCTGGCAAGTCGTAGGCCAGGGCCATGGCGAACAGCTGGCGCACCCGCTCCACCGCGTGCTGGCCGGTGGCAACCGACAGGCGCCGGTCATAGAAGCGGCTGGCCCAGCCTTCACGGGCCGAATAGCGGTCCAGGCCGGCGACCGGGGCCTTCACGTAGCGGGTCAGCCAAGCCGACTTGACCAGGCCCTGGGCGTCAATCACCAGGTCGTACTTGCGCTCGCGCACACGCTGCTTGAACGCCTTCCACTCGCCGCTCTTGAGGGTTTGCCAAAGGTTCTTGCGCCAGCGGCGAATGGCCACCGGGATAACCTGGTCGACCGCAGGGTGCCAGCTGGGGATTTCGGCGAAGCCTTCCTCCACTACCCAGTCGAAACGAATGCCCGGGATGGCGTGGGCGGCATCGGTGAGCGCCGGCAGGGTGTGGATCACATCACCCAGCGACGAGGTCTTGATGATCAGTACCCGCACTTAGTCGACCTCAGCCACGGTATCGATCAGGTCCGGCCCGCTCAGGCTGTGCAGGGCGGCGATGACTTTGCCCGGTTCCAGCAGGCGCAGGCAGTTGTAGTGGCCGAAACGGCAGGTACGGTCGAAGCATGGGCTGCACTCGATACCGGTACGCACCACCTCTACCTGGTCGGCCAGCGGCGGGGTGAAGCCGGGCGACGTCGAGCCGTACACCGCCACCAGCGGGCGGTTAAGCGCGGCGGCCACGTGCATCAGGCCGGAGTCGTTGGACACCACGGCATGCGCACAGGACATCAGGTCGATGGCCTCGGCCAGCGAGGTTTCACCGGCGAGGTTGGACGATTCTTCACGCAAACCCGGGATCAGCCGGTCGCGGATCTGCTCACCGACCGGGTGGTCGTTCTTCGAGCCGAACAGCCATACCTGCCAGCCCTGGCGGACCATCGCGTCGGCCACCGCAGCGTAATGCTCGACCGGCCAACGCTTGGCCTCCCCGAACTCGGCGCCAGGGCACAGCGCCAGCACCGGGCGGTCCAGCTCCAGGCCGAACTTGGCCAGTGCAGCATCGCGGCTTTGCGCTTCGATCTGCAGGCTGGGGCGCGGGTACGGCTGCGGCAGCTCGGCGCCGGGCGCGTAGGCCAAGGCCATGAAGCGCTCGATCATCAGCGGGTAGCGGGCCTTGTCCAGCTTGCGCACATCGTTCAGCAGGCCGAAGCGCAGTTCACCGCGCCAGCCAGTACGCTTGGGGATGCCAGCGAAGAACGGCACCAACGCCGACTTCAGCGAGTTGGGCAGCAAGATGGCCTGGTCGTACTGGCCGGCCAGGGATTTGCCGATGCGCCGCCGCGTAGCCAGCTCCAGTGCGCCGTGGCCGAGCGGGAAGCTCAAGGCCTGACGTACTTCGGGCATACGCTCCAGGATCGGCCGGCTCCACTCGGGGGCCAGCACGTCGATCACGCAGTCGGGGTGCTGCTGTTTCAGGCACTGGAACAAGGTCTGCGCCATCACCATGTCGCCGACCCAGCTGGGGCCAATGATCAGTATTCTCATGCTTAGTCCAGAAACGCTCAGGGAGGCTACAGGCTGCGGTACAGCCTGGCCTCCCCTCTTTATATTCAGGCTATGTGGCGGACAGTGTACCACCGGTGGTGAGGCATGAGCCTTTAGGGCTGCTTTGCAGCCCATTCGCAGCACAAGGCTGCTCCTACAAGGGATCGCGTTCCCCTGTAGGAGCAGCCTTGTGCTGCGAATGGGCCGCAAAGCGGCCCCAGCAATATCAAGTCAAACCCAATTCACCCCAGATCCGCCGCACTTCACGGCGTTCATCGGCAAATTGCGTCGCATCGATCACCCCGGCCTGCTTCTGCAGGGCCTGGCGGTGCGAGGCCGAGCGGAACGCCTTGTACACTTCACGCAACAGCACCGCGTCACTGGCCGGCATCAGGTTCGCCTGCTCCAGCTCTTCCAGAATGCGGATGTTATCGGTCCATCGGAGTATGGCCGGATGGTCGTGAGACCAGGCCAAAGCGGCGTATTGCACCATAAATTCGATATCGACGATACCGCCGGCATCCTGCTTGATATCAAACGGCACACCGGCCTCGAAGGCATTGGCCGCGGTACCGGCAGCCGTGGCCTTGGTACCGAGGTTGCCGCGCATCTTGGCGCGCATTTCACTTACTTCTGTGCGCAGTTTTTCCAGGTCTCGCGCCTGGCCCAGCACCTTGGCGCGCACGCCTTCGAACGCCGCGCCCACCTGCTTGCAACCCACCAGTACGCGGGCCCGCACCAGCGCCTGGTGCTCCCAGGTCCAGGCTTCGTTCTGCTGGTAGCGCTCGAATGCGCCCAGCGAACTGACCAGCAGGCCGGAAGCACCGGACGGGCGCAGGCGCATGTCCACGTCATACAGCTGGCCCGAGTTGGTCTGGGTGGTCAGCAAGTGAATGATGCGCTGGCCCAGGCGGGTGAAGAACTGCGCACTGTCGATGGGCTTGCTGCCGTCGGTTTCTGCGTGCGGGTCGCCGTCGTGGATGAACACCAGGTCCAGGTCCGAGCCATGGCCCAGCTCCAGGCCGCCGACCTTGCCGTAGCCAATGATGATGAACCCTGGGTCGCACAGGCTGCCGTCGCTGCGCCTGGGCTGGCCGTGGCGGGCCACGGTCTGGCGCCAGGCCAGGGCCAACACCTGGTCGAGGATGGCTTCGGCCAGCCAGGTCAGGTAGTCGCTGACCTTCATCAACGGCAGGTTGCCGCTGATTTCCGAAGCCGCCACGCGCAGGCTATGCGCCAGCTTGAAGTGGCGCAGCGCTTCCATCTGCTGCTCCAGGTCGTCCTCGGGGATGCGCGTCAGGCGCTCGCGCAACTCGCTGGCCAGCTCTGGGGCCAGTGGCGGGCTGAACAAGCGGCCTTCATTGAGCAGTTCGTCGAGCAGCAGCGGGTAGAGCGCAATTTGCTCGGCAATCCACGGGCTGGCGGCGCACAACGTCAGCAGGCGGCGCAAGGCGCCGGGGTTTTCGGTCAGCAGTACCAGATAGGCAGAACGCCGCGCCACGGCCTCGACCAGCGGCAACACGCGCTCAAGCACCAGGTCAGGGTTGTCATGCTCCACCGCCTGGGCCAGCAGGCGTGGGATGAAGGCATCCAGGCGCTCACGGCCGATACGCTGCATCGAGCGCAGCTGCGGGCTGGAGCGCAACCCGGCCAGGCGCCGCAGGGCTTCGACGGGCTGCTTGAAACCGGCCTCCTCCAGCTGCCGGCCAGCGGCTTCCTCGTCCTGTGCCTGCTCCCACAGCGGCGACCATTCGCCGCCCACCACAAGTTCGCCCTCACCATCTTCGTCATCCGGGTCGGCGATCACCTGGCGGAAGTGCCAGTCGATACGGCCACGCCAGTACATCAGCTGGTCGTGGAAGCTCTGCCAGTCGGCAAAGCCGAGCATGTAGGCCACACGCGCCTGGTCGGTCTCACCTTCCGGCAGCATTTGCGTCTGGCGGTCGGCGATGGCCTGGATGGCGTGCTCGGTATAGCGCAGGAACTCATAGCCCTCGCGCAGCTCGGCGACCACTGCCGGCGGCAGGTAACCCTGGCCCTCGAGGGTGGCCAGCACCTTGAGCAACGGCCGCTGCTGCAGGCTGAGGTCGCGCCCGCCGTGGATCAGCTGGAAGGCCTGGGCGATGAACTCCACCTCGCGGATGCCACCGGCACCCAGCTTGATGTTGTCGGCCATGCCCTTGCGCCGCACTTCCTGCTGGATCAGCTGCTTCATGGTGCGCAGCGCTTCGATCGCGGAAAAGTCCAGGTAACGGCGGTACACGAACGGCCGCAGCACCTCCTGCAACTGCGCCCCGGCCACCTGGTCGCCCGCCACCACCCGCGCCTTGATCATGGCGTAGCGTTCCCAGTCGCGGCCCTGGTCCTGGTAATACTGCTCCAGGGCATTGAAGCTGAGCACCAGTGCGCCGGCCGAGCCATAGGGGCGCAGGCGCATGTCGACGCGGAACACGAAGCCATCGACGGTCACGGGGTCCAGCGCCTTGATCAGCCGCTGGCCAAGCCGGGTGAAGAACTCCTGGTTTTCCAGCGAGCGCTTCACCCCTTCGGTTTCGCCACCTTCGGGGAAGCCGAAGATCAGGTCGATGTCCGACGACAGGTTCAGCTCCACCGCCCCCAGCTTGCCCATGCCTAGCACCACCATGTGCTGCGGCTGGCCGCTGCGGTTGCCGATGGGCGTGCCGAACTGCTGGCAATGGCGCGGGTACAACCATTGGTAGGCTTCGTCGATGGCGGCATCGGCAAGGTCCGACAGGTCGCGGCAGGTTTCGCCCAGCTCTGCCTGGCGGGAGATGTCGCGCCAGATGATGCGCAGTTGCTGGCGGTTGCGCGCGCGGCGCAGGTTGCGCGCCAGCTCGTCGTCGCTCTGCGCAGCCTGGGCGGCCGCCGCGATTTGCCCACGCAGCTCACCCGGCGCATAACGCCGCTCCAGCTCGCCACTGGCCAGCAGCTCGAACAGCATGGCCGGCTCGCGCTGGGCCAGGCCCAGAACAAAGTCGCTGGCGGCGGCAACCTGGTCGAATTGTTGCCGGTGCACCGGGCTCCAGGCATTCAGGTCGAGGTCGGCGTGAGCGGCCACTGCATCACTGAGGAATTGCCGGTTGCGGGCCAGCAATGGCTGGAGGGTGGCGGGTAGATCGGACGGCAAAGGCAGGCGCATGGTCTATCCTTGATCGGCGTGAAATAGAAGGGAAAAAGCGGCCAAGGGGAAGCCGGACCACGGTTGGACTGTCGTACAAAAGTTGGAAATAGCTGAAAAAAACGAAAACTTGGCAACAAACATCAAGAAGCACCCGTTCGCGTCACAATGCCAACCACCATGAACGTTTTTCCTCACAAGCCAAGGTGCGACCAAACGTCGCAGAAATGTAGTTTTACTACTACTCATGTCGTGTAAAAGCATGAAATGCGCAAGCAAATGTAGTAAAACTACACGGCGCCGGAAGACACCCCGGTAATCCAAGAATTCACGACGTCTGCCCATAAGGCCAGTCGCAACTTCAGGCAATCGATTCTGGTTGCCTTTCCGCCCTGGAGCAAGCCATGCAAGACCTCGATCCAATCGAAACCCAGGAATGGCTGGATGCCCTGGAGTCGGTCCTCGACAAAGAAGGCGAAGACCGCGCTCATTACCTGATGACCCGTATGGGCGAGCTGGCCACCCGCAGTGGCTCCCAGCTGCCGTATGCGATCACCACGCCATACCGCAACACCATCCCTGTCACCCACGAAGCACGCATGCCTGGCGACCTGTTCATGGAACGCCGCATTCGCTCGATGGTGCGTTGGAACGCCTTGGCCATGGTCATGCGCACCAACCTGAAAGACTCGGACCTGGGCGGACACATCTCCAGCTTCGCCTCCAGCGCCACCCTGTACGACATCGGCTTCAACTACTTCTTCCAGGCCCCGACCGAAGAACACGGCGGCGACCTGATCTTCTTCCAGGGCCACGCTTCGCCAGGCGTCTACGCCCGCGCCTTCATGGAAGGCCGCATCAACGAAGACCAGATGAACAACTTCCGTCAGGAAGTGGACGGCAACGGCCTGTCTTCGTACCCGCACCCATGGCTGATGCCTGACTTCTGGCAGTTCCCGACCGTATCGATGGGTCTGGGCCCGATCCAGGCCATCTACCAGGCGCGCTTCATGAAGTACCTGGAAGCCCGTGGCTTCATCCCGGCCGGCAAGCAGAAGGTCTGGTGCTTCATGGGCGACGGCGAGTGCGACGAGCCGGAATCCCTGGGCGCAATCGCCCTGGCCGGCCGCGAGAAGCTGGACAACCTGATCTTCGTCATCAACTGCAACCTGCAGCGCCTCGACGGCCCGGTTCGCGGCAACGGCAAGATCATCCAGGAACTCGAAGGCGTGTTCCGTGGCGGTGGCTGGAACGTCAACAAAGTGGTCTGGGGCCGTTTCTGGGACCCACTGCTGGCCAAGGACACCAACGGTGCCCTGCAGCGCCGCATGGACGAAGTCATCGACGGCGAGTACCAGAACTACAAAGCCAAAGACGGCGCGTACGTTCGTGAGAACTTCTTCAACACGCCAGAACTCAAGGCCATGGTCGAAGACCTGTCCGACGACGAGATCTGGAAGCTCAACCGTGGCGGCCACGACCCGTACAAGGTCTACGCGGCGTACCACCAGGCTGTGAACCACAAAGAGCAGCCGACCGTCATCCTGGCCAAGACCATCAAGGGTTACGGCACCGGTGCTGGCGAAGCCAAGAACACCGCGCACAACACCAAGAAGGTCGACGTCGACAGCCTGCGTCACTTCCGTGACCGCTTCGACATCCCGGTCAAGGATGCCGACCTGGAGAACCTGCCGTTCTTCAAGCCGGAAGAAGGTTCTGCCGAAGCCAAGTACCTGGCCGAGCGTCGCGCTGCCCTGGGCGGCTTCGTACCACAGCGCCGTGCCAAGAGCTTCAGCGTACCGACCCCATCCCTGGAAACGCTGAAAGCGATCCTGGACGGCTCGGGCGACCGCGAAATCTCCACCACCATGGCCTTCGTGCGTATTCTGGCGCAGCTGGTCAAGGACAAGGAAATCGGCCAGCGCATCGTGCCGATCATCCCGGACGAAGCCCGTACCTTCGGTATGGAAGGCATGTTCCGCCAGCTGGGCATCTACTCGTCGGTCGGCCAGCTCTACGAGCCAGTCGATAAAGACCAGGTGATGTTCTACCGCGAAGACAAGAAGGGCCAGATTCTCGAGGAAGGCATCAACGAAGCCGGCGCCATGTCGTCGTTCATCGCTGCCGGTACCTCGTACAGCTGCCACAACCAGCCGATGCTGCCGTTCTACATCTTCTACTCGATGTTCGGCTTCCAGCGCATTGGCGACCTGGCCTGGGCCGCTGGCGACAGCCGCACCCGTGGCTTCCTGATCGGCGGTACCGCCGGCCGCACCACCCTGAACGGTGAAGGTCTGCAGCACGAAGACGGTCACAGCCACATGATGGCGGGTACCATCCCGAACTGCCGCACCTACGATCCAACCTACGGCTACGAGCTGGCGGTGATCATCCAGGACGGCATGAAGAAGATGACCGAAGAGCAACAGGACATCTTCTACTACATCACCGTGATGAACGAATCCTACCAGCAGCCTGCCATGCCGGCCGGTGTCGAGGAAGGCATCATCAAGGGCATGTACCTGCTGGAAGAAGACACCCGCGAAGCCGCGCACCACGTACAGCTGATGGGCTCCGGCACCATCCTGCGCGAAGTCCGCGAAGCGGCGAAGATCCTGCGTGAAGAGTTCAACGTCGGTGCCGACGTATGGAGCGTCACCAGCTTCAACGAACTGCGTCGCGACGGCCTGGCCGTAGAGCGCGCCAACCGCCTGAAGCCTGGCCAGAAGCCACAGCAGACCTACGTCGAGCAGTGCCTGAACGGCCGCAAAGGCCCGGTCATCGCCTCTACCGACTACATGAAGCTGTTCGCCGAGCAGATTCGCCAGTGGGTGCCGAGCAAAGAGTTCAAAGTCCTGGGTACCGACGGTTACGGTCGCAGCGACAGCCGCAAGAAGCTGCGTCACTTCTTTGAAGTCGACCGCCACTTCGTGGTACTGGCTGCCCTGGAAGCCCTGGCTGACCGTGGCGAGATCGAACCCAAGGTTGTGGCTGACGCCATCGTCAAGTTCGGCATCGACCCGGACAAGCGCAACCCACTGGACTGCTGAGGAGTATTTTTAAGTGAGCGAACTCATTCGCGTACCTGACATCGGCAGCGGTGAAGGTGAAATCATCGAGCTGTTCGTCAAGGTCGGTGACCGTATCGAGGCTGACCAGAGCCTGCTGACCCTGGAGTCCGACAAGGCCTCCATGGAGATCCCGGCCCCCAAGGCCGGTATCGTCAAGGAACTCAAGGTCAAGCTGGGCGATCGCCTGAAAGAAGGCGACGAGCTGCTGGTGCTGGAAGTCGAAGGTGCCGCTGCTGCGGCGCCTGAGGCTCCGGCCGCGGCCGCTGCCCCGGCTGCTGCTCCAGCGCCTGCCGCCGAAGCCGCCCCTGCTCCTGCCGCAGCCCCGGCTGCTGCCAGCGTGCAGGACATCCACGTGCCGGACATCGGCTCGTCGGGCAAGGCCAAGATCATCGAAGTGCTGGTCAAGGTCGGCGACACCGTCGAAGCCGACCAGTCGCTGATTACCCTGGAGTCCGACAAGGCCTCCATGGAAATCCCGTCGCCGGCTGCCGGCGTGGTCGAAGAAGTACTGTGCAAGCTGGAAGACGAAGTCGGCACTGGCGACCTGATCTTCAAGCTGAAAGTCGCGGGCGCTGCCCCGGCTGCTGCGCCGGCACCTGCTGCTGCACCGGCGCCAGCCAAGGCTGAGGCTGCTCCGGCCGCCGCGCCTGCCGCTGCTGCCCCTGCTGCTGCCCCTGCACCGGCTGCTACCGCACCGGCTGCTGGCAACAATGCCAAGGTTCACGCAGGCCCGGCTGTTCGTCAGCTGGCCCGTGAATTCGGTGTCGAGCTGGGCGCAGTGGCTGCCACCGGCCCGCACGGCCGTATCCTGAAGGAAGACGTGCAGGTTTACGTCAAGGCGATGATGCAAAAGGCCAAGGAAGCCCCGGCAGCCGCCGGTGCAACCGGTGGCGCTGGCATCCCGCCGATCCCGGTGGTGGACTTCAGCAAGTTCGGTGAAGTGGAAGAAGTGGCCCTGACCCGCCTGATGCAGGTCGGTGCCGCCAACCTGCACCGCAGCTGGCTGAACGTGCCGCACGTGACCCAGTTCGACTCCGCCGACATCACCGAGCTGGAAGCCTTCCGCGTTGCGCAGAAGGCCGTGGCCGAAAAAGCTGGCGTGAAGCTGACCGTGCTGCCACTGCTGCTCAAGGCCTGCGCCTTCCTGCTCAAGGAACTGCCGGACTTCAACAGCTCGCTGGCGCCAAGCGGCAAGGCCATCATCCGCAAGAAGTACGTGCACATCGGCTTCGCCGTGGACACCCCGGACGGCCTGCTGGTCCCTGTGATCAAGAACGTCGACCAGAAGAGCCTGCTGCAACTGGCTGCCGAAGCCGCTGCACTGGCCGAGAAGGCGCGTACCAAAAAGCTGTCGGCCGACGACATGCAAGGTGCCTGCTTCACCATCTCCAGCCTCGGTCACATTGGCGGCACCGGCTTCACGCCGATCGTCAACGCGCCGGAAGTGGCTATCCTGGGCGTCTCGAAGGCGACCATGCAGCCAGTGTGGGATGGCAAGGCCTTCCAGCCGAAGCTGATGCTGCCGCTGTCGCTGTCCTACGATCACCGTGTGATCAACGGCGCTGCCGCCGCGCGCTTCACCAAGCGCCTGGGCGACGTGCTGGGCGATATCCGTACCATGCTGCTGTAAGGCAGCCCGCTGCCCCTCCTTGCGAGGGGCAGTACCCTTTTCGAGCTGCCACGCTCGTACCTCAACCCCGCCAATTGGCGGGGCTTTTTTTGTCCGCCGATAGGGTTTTGCCGCCTGGGAGATCGACCGCCGCCCGCGCGGCGCTCGATCTCCCAGGCGGCAAAAATCCCAACGCGATCTAAGTTTTCCGCCCCACCCGCCGATAACCTGTCCACAGCATCAAGCATGGCCGCTTGCCAGCCCTCGGGACATGATGCAACCTTGCCGAATCCGCCGCCGCTCCAAGGCCGCGCTCCCTGTTCAAGCGAGTCTTCGATGAAAAGCCAACCCGATGCCGCCAGCCGTGTGGCGGCCGAGGTCGTCACGCCGTTACCCGTGCCCTCGCGGCTCGGTATGCTGCGTTTCGAAAGGCTCAACGAAGCCACCTGGTCCATGCTCTACCTTGACCCGGCCTGCGAGCGCCAGTTTGGCCTGCACGCCGCCGACCTGTGTGCCCTGGTGGACGCGCCCTACGCCAGCCTGATGGAGCCCGAGGCCCGCTACCGGCTGCACGACGAGATCCAGCTGCAACTGGCCCAGCGCGGCTACTACCGCGTGCGCTACTCCCTGCACACGCCAACCACCTCGCTGCGCCTGCTGGAAACCGGTGAAGCCTACAAGCAGCACAACCGCCAGCTGTTGCGCGGTTACCTGAGCGTGCTCGACGACCAGCCCGACGACGCAGGCGAGAGTGCCAGCGACCTGGAGTCGCGCAACAACCGCCTGCAACTGGCCCTGCAACTGAACCAGCGTGCCCAGCAGGAACAACTGGAACACCTGGAGCGGGTACGCGGCCAGCAAGACCTGATCCTGCGCCTGGCACGCCAGCGCTACAGCGCCGAGAACTCCCTGCTGGAAGCCGCCCAGCTGATCACCCAAAGCGCCTGCGAAATTTACAAGGTCGACAGCGCCAGCATCTGGCACCTGGACGACCAGCGCCTGGAACCGATCACCGCCTGGTACCGCGACGCGCAGGAGCATCGCCAGCCCGAGGCCATCGATGCAAGCCGCTTCCCCGACTACCTTGAAGCACTGCACGCCAGCCGCGCCATCGACGCCCACAACGCCGGCCACGACCCGCGCACCCGCGCCCTCACGCAAAGCCTGCGCCCGGAAAACAAGGCCATGCTCGATGCCAGTATCCGCGTCGATGGCCAGGTGGTCGGCGTGTTGTGCCTGGAGCAGAGCGGCCAGCCACGGGCCTGGCAATCGGACGAGATAGCCTTTGCCGGCGAGCTGGCCGACCAGTTCGCCCAGGTCATCACCAACCACAACCGGCGCGCGGCGGCCAGCGCACTGCACCTGTTCCAGCGTGCGGTGGAGCAAAGCGCCAGCGCCTTCCTGCTGGTCAACCGCGATGGCCGGGTGGAGTACGTCAACCCAAGCTTCACCGCCATCACCCAGTACAGCACCGACGAAGTGCAAGGCCGCCAGTTGGGCGAGCTGCCTGCACTGGAAAACCTGAGCGAACTGCTGTTCGACTCGCCCTCCAGCCTGGCCATGGGCAATAGCTGGCAGGGTGAATTCAAGAGCCGGCGTAAAAACCTGGAGCCCTACTGGGGCCAGTTGTCGATTTCCAAGGTGTACGGCGACAACCGTGAGCTGACCCATTACATCGGCATCTACGAAGACGTCACCCAGACCAAGCTGGCCCAGCAGCGCATCGAGCGCCTGGCCTACACCGACAACCTGACCAACCTGGGCAACCGCCCGGCGTTCATCCGCAGCCTGGACGAGCGCTTCGTCCGCGATGGCGAAAGCGCGATGTGCCTGCTGCTGGTGGACATCGACAACTTCAAGCGCATCAACGACAGCCTCGGCCATCAGACCGGCGACAAGCTGCTGATCAGCCTGGCCCGGCGCCTGCGCAACAGCCTGCACAGCGGTGGCATCCTGGCGCGCTTTGCCAGTAACGAGTTCGCCGTGCTGCTCGATGACACCAGCCTGGAAGATGGCCAGGGCGTTGCGCTACAGTTGCTGAGCACACTCGACAAGCCGATGTTCGTCGACAACCAGCTGATCAACGTCACCGCCTCGGTAGGCCTGGCTTGTGCACCACTGCACGGCGTCGACCCCGCCAGCCTGATGAAAAACGCCGGCCTTGCGCTGCACAAGGCCAAGGCCAACGGCAAGCACCAGGTACAGGTGTTTACCGAGGTGCTGAACGCCGAGGCCAGCTACAAGCTGTTCGTCGAGAACAACCTGCGCCGCGCCCTGACCCAGAACGAGCTGGAAGTGTTCTACCAGCCCAAGATCTGCCTGCGCAGCGGCCGCCTGCTGGGGCTGGAGGCATTGCTGCGCTGGAACCACCCCGAGCGCGGCATGATCCGCCCGGACCAGTTCATCAGCGTGGCAGAAGAAACCGGCCTGATCATACCCATCGGCAAGTGGGTGGTACGCCAGTCGTGCCGCATGAGCAAGCAACTGCGCGAGGCCGGGCTGGGCAACCTGCACGTGGCCATCAACCTGTCGCCCAAGCAGTTCTCCGACCCGGACCTGGTGGCGTCCATCAGCACCATCCTCAACGAAGAAGCCCTGCCCCCGCACTTGCTTGAGCTGGAGCTGACCGAAGGCCTGCTGCTGGAAGCCAGCGAAGACACCCACCGCCAGCTGGACGAACTGAAGGCCCTGGGCCTGACCCTGGCCATGGACGACTTCGGCACCGGCTATTCGTCGCTGAGCTACCTGAAGAAGTTTCCGATCGACATCCTCAAGATCGACCGCAGCTTCATCAACGAAATCCCGGATAACCAGGACGACATGGAAATCACCTCGGCGGTGGTGGCCATGGCCCATAACCTCAAGCTGAAGGTGGTGGCCGAAGGTATCGAGACGCCGGAGCAGCTGGCGTTCCTGCGCCGGCACCGCTGCGACGTAGGCCAGGGCTACCTGTTCGACCGGCCGATTCCGGGGCGCGAGCTGGCCGAGCGGCTGAAGCGTTATCCACGTGGCCCGGTGGCCTGACAGCAGCTCAAACCTCGGGCACTATAGAGGTCATTCGGGCCCTTTCGCAGCGCAAGGCTGCTCCTACAGAAAAGCGCGTCCCCTGTAGGAGCAGCCTTGTGCTGCGAATGCCCCAACACCTATCCCACTGAATTAACACAGAGGAACGGCCATGGTCCTGCGTTCGGAAATCCTGGTGAACAAAAACGTCATGCCAACTGCGGAACAGGCCCTGCCTGGCCGCGAAACGCCAATGAGCCTGCCCGAGTTCCACTACGTGTTCGAAGGCACCCCGCTGCTCGGCCCCTTCTTTGAGGGCGCCATCGACTTCGCCATCTTCGGCCTGGGTTGCTTCTGGGGGGCGGAGCGGCGCTTCTGGCAGCGTGAAGGTGTGGTCAGCACCGTGGTCGGCTACGCCGGTGGTTACACCCCGAACCCGACCTACGAAGAAGTCTGCTCGGGCCTGACCGGCCACACTGAAGTGGTGCTGGTGGTGTTCGACAAAGACAAGGTCAGCTACCGCGAGCTGCTGGGGATGTTCTGGGAACTGCACAACCCGACCCAAGGCATGCGCCAGGGCAACGACGTCGGCACCCAGTATCGCTCGGCCATCTACTGCACCAGCCCTGAACAGCTGGAACAGGCCAAGGCCAGCCGCGACGCCTTCCAGGCCGAACTGACCAAGGCCGGCTTCGGTGAGATCACCACCGAAATCGACCAGGCACCGACCGTGTACTTTGCCGAGGCCTACCACCAGCAGTACCTGGCCAAGAACCCGGACGGCTACTGCGGCATCGGCGGCACCGGTGTATGCCTGCCACCCAGCCTGCAGGGCAACTGAACCATGGCCACGATGACCCTGTTCCACTCGCCATTGTCGCCTTTCGTGCGCAAGGTCATGGTGGTGCTGCACGAGACCGCCCAGCTTGAGCGCGTGACGCTGCAACCGGTCAACATCAGCCCGGTCAGCGGCGACCCGCAGCTCAACCACGACAACCCGATCGGCAAGATCCCGGCCCTGCGCCTGGACGACGGCACCGTGCTGCATGACAGCCGGGTGATCTGCGAATACCTCGATCTGCAACATGTCGGCCTGCCATTGCTGCCCCGCGAAGGCTCGGCGCGCTGGCGGCGCCTGACCCTGGTGTCGCAGGCCGATGCGATCATGGACGCAGCAGTGTCGTCGCGCTATGAAAGCTTCCTGCGCCCAGAAGACAAACGCTGGGACGGCTGGTTGCAGGCGCAGGGCGACAAGATCCGCCGTAGCCTGGCCAACCTGGAGCAGGAGCACCTGCCCGAGCTGGTGTCCGGGTTCGACCTGGCGGCGATTGGCGTGGCCTGTGCGCTGGGGTATCTGGATTTGCGTCAGCCGGAGTTTGGCTGGCGTGAACGCCAACCAGGCCTGGCGGCATGGTATGCCGAGGTGGCCAAGCGGCCGTCGATGGTCGCCACAGCGCCGACAGCCTGACAGGGACATTCGCAGCACAAGGCTGCTCCTACAGGGGATGCGACCGCCTGTAGGAGCAGCCTTGCGCTGCGAATGCCTCACTTGGCTGTCACAGGAAACAACAGCCCGATCCTGAAGGCCAACCACCGCCCGATCTCTCTATCCTCCCTCATGCCGACCTCCCCACCCGCGCCCAGTCCAGCCGCCGGGTCAGCACCATGAACACCCCCAGCAAGCCAAAGCACAGCAGCGACCCCATCAGCAGCGCATAGTCTTCGGCACTCAGCAGCCCGTACAGCAGCGCATACAGCGCCGCCAGCCCCGCCGCAAACCCGATCCCTCGTCCCAGGCTGCGCAACACATGGCTGAGGTAGAAGCCGATCAGCAGCACACACGCCGAAGCCGACAGCCCGTACGCCAGGCCAAAGCCTATGTGCTCGGACAATGACAACAGCAGCAGGTAGAAGAACGCCAGCGCCACACCCACCAGGATGTACTGCACCGGGTGCACGCTCAGGTTTTTCAACACTTCGAACAGGAAGAAGCCAGCAAAGGTCAGCGCGATGAACAGCAACGCGTACTTGATCGCCCGCTCACTCTTCAGGTACTGGTCCACCGGGTCGACAAAGCTCACGCCGAAGCTGCGCTCGCTGAAGTCTTCGCACTGGCCGGCAGTGGCGCATTGGCGCAGGGCATCTTCAAGGTTGGTGGCGAAGAACGACGTCTGCCAGTGGGCGCTGAAGCCTTGCGCATCGATGTCGCGGCGGTTGGGCAGATAGCTGCCGACAAAGCTCGGATGCGGCCAGTTGGCACGCATGTCAACGCTGCTGGTGCGGCCCACCGGCACGATGTGCAACTGGCCGGTGCCTTGCAAAGCAAGGTCGAAGCCGTAGCTGAATTCCCGTGCCTGCATACCGTCCAAACCCGGCAGGCTGGCATGCACGCCACCGCGCATCCAGTCGAGCTGGGTGCCGGCCTCGAACGGCACCTTCTGTTCGTCCATGCTCAGTTCCAGGCCATTCTCGATGCCGCGGATATCGCTGATGCCCACCACCAGGAAGGGTTTGTCGAAGCGGTAGTCGTCGAAGTCTTTGTCGATGCCCCAACGCTCCGGGAGCTTGAAGCGGCCGCTGATACGCCCCTTGGCGTGGAACAGCCGGGCCTGATAGATGCCGCGGGCACGCAGTTCGGTGTCCACGCCCAGGTCGGCGGCGAAGGTGTCCGGCAGGAAGTACAAGTGGCCGGCAATGGTGCTGGTTTCCTGGGTGCGCTCGCCGTCCTTTTCGATCCAGCGGCGCTGGTACTTGCGGTACGGCACCACCAGCAGCGGGCCGCTGAGCTGTTGGTCGAAGCTGGCGCTTTGGGCGATGTCGCGCAGCACGTTGTCGCGCAGGGCCTGGCGTTCATCGATCAGGCCGTTGATCAGCAGCAGCGGGATGAGCAGCAGCAACATGAGCACGGCGATCATGCCGAGTTTGTAACCGAGGGTCTTGGTCATGGGGCCTCCTTTGGCAGTGGGCGCAGTGTCTGCGCCTTGCGTGGAGGCTTTGGGGAGCTTGTGTGGAGATCGTGTGTACTTTCAAGGGCCAAATCGCCGGCAACCCAGCTCCCACAGGTCCAGCGCAAGGCCCAGTACCTGTGGGAGCTGGCTTGCCGGCGATGGGCTGCAAAGCAGCCCCGGCTATCTCAGCTGATACGCCGCACCGGCAACCACAACCGCACCCGCACCCCGCCATCAACGTTATCCACCGCCAACGCCCCGCCATGCAGTTGCATTACCTCGGCCACAAAATTCAGCCCCAGCCCGGTGCTCTTGCGCCCGCTCCCTGGCCGCGGCAGCGAGTAGAAGCGCTCGCTGACCCGCCCGATGGCATACGCCGGTATCGCCTGCCCCTGGTTGAACAGGCTCAATGCCACCCGATCGCCGTCGCGCTCCAGGTCAAACAGCAGTGCGCCACCTGCGGGGGTGAAATCCAGTGCGTTATCCAGCAGGTTGGCCAGCGCCTGGCGCATCAGGAACGGATCACACAGCAAGCGCAAGCCAGCCGGCACCCGCTGACGCACGTGCAAACCGGCGCCTTCGATTCGCGCCCCGTGAGCCAACAGCAACTCGTCCACCAGTGCCGCCAGCGCCACCTGCTGTTCATCCTCCAGGGCCTGCATCTGCTCGACCCTGGCCAGGTTGAGCAGGCGCTCGACCATCTGCTGCAAGCGCTCGCTCTCGCGCTCGATATTGCCGGCAAAGCGCGTGCGCTGGTCGGCGGGCATGCCCTCGTCCTGCAGCAGCTCGCAAGCCCCACGAATGGCCGCCAGCGGGCTTTTCAGTTCGTGCGTCAGGGTATGCACATAGCGCTCTACATAAGCCTTGCCCTCCAGCTGGGTGCGCATGCGTTCCACCGCCTGGGCCAGGTGCGCCAGCTCGCCGCCCTTGTAGTGCGGCAACGCAGCCCGCTCACCCTCACTGACCGCCTGGGCATAACGCGCCAGCCGGCGCAGCGAGCGCGCCAGCCACCAGGATAACGCCGCGCCGATCAGCAAGCCGAGGCCGATCAGCCCCAGGCCCAGCGTGAGCAGGCGCCGCTCGGAACGGTCGATGTACGGCTGCAGCGAGCTGTTGGGTTTGGCCACGGTGACCACGCCGATGACCTTGCCGTCGTCGATGATCGGTGCGCCAACGTGCATCACCGAGGTGCTTTCATCATTGGGGTCGCTGCGGGTGGAGCGGGCGCCGTACTGGCCACGCAGGGTCAGCAGCACGTCATTCCATTGCGAGTAATCCTTACCCAGCGCCTCACCGCTGGAGTCCAGCAGCACGATGCCCTTGGCGTCAGTCACATAGATGCGGTGGCTGACCTGGTTCTTGGCCAGGCCCCAGATCTGCGCGCCCGGGCTGCGCGAGCCGTAGGCCCTGAGTACTTGCGGCAGGCGGCTCTGGCTCAAGGTGCCGGCCTTGACGTCATCGCGCAGGATCTCGGCCAGCAGGTTGGCGGTGTCGACCAGTGTTTCTTCGGAAGACTGGCGTACCACCGGGCGGATCTGTTCACGCACCGTGTTGAGCAGAAAGTAGCCCGCCAGGCCGACGAACAGGAAATACACCAGGAAGATCCGGATGCCCAGGCGCATCAGGCATGGTCCGGGCTGTAGCTGTAGCCAAGGCCGCGGTGGGTCTGGATCGGCTCGGCGTCACCCGCGACCTGGCGCAGCTTGGCGCGCAGGCTTTTGATATGGCTGTCGATGGTGCGCTCGTACCCTGCATCGGAGGCCACCCCCAGGGCATCAAGCAGCTGTTCTCGGCTGAACACCCGCTGCGGCTGCTCCAGCAGGGATTGCAGCAGGCGGAATTCGTGGCGGGTCAGCGTGAGTGGCTGGCCGCGATAGGTGATCTGCATGCGCAGGGTGTCGAGCTGGAACAACGCCGCATCGATAGCCGGGTCGGCCCTGGGGCCCATGCGTTTGAGGATCGCGCGCACCCGCGCAGCCACTTCACGCGGGCTGAAGGGTTTAACGACGTAGTCGTCGGCACCAATTTCCAGGCCCACCACCCGGTCGATTTCACCGTCACGGGCGCTGAGGAACATCACTGGCACCTCGGTGAAACGGCGCAATTGGCGGCAGGTTTCGAAGCCACTGATGTCGGGCAGGCCGATGTCGAGGATGATCAGGTCGGCCGGGCGCTGGCGCTGCTGGTCGAGTGCAGCGCCGCCCAGGGTCACCCATTCGGTACTGTGGCCGTCGGCCTGCAGGGCGTAGACCAGGGTGTCGGCGATGGCGGCTTCGTCTTCGACGATGAGGATATGGGGCATCGAGCTACAAGCCTCAAGCTGCAAGCTTCAAGTAAAAGCGGATCACGTGAACTTACACTGATCTGTTCTCACTTGCAGCTTGCAGCTACTGCTTAGCAGTCAGGCTTGCCAGCGGTAAACTTCTTGGCCGGGTTGACCGCGGCCTTGAACTCACGCAGCGCTTTGGACCCCACCAGCAGCGGGTAGTTGAAGCTGCTGCGGTCCACCAAGTTCACTTCCACGGTGCGCTTCACGTCACCCAGGCACAGCTCCAGGTCCACCACCGGGCGCTTGGAAATTTCCGGCGCATCGCCCTCTTCCTCTTCATCGGCACGGCCCTTGATCTTGCTGATGCGCGAGACCTTGTGCTCGTACACCTTGCCGTCCGAGTCCTTGGTCGCCAAGCGGAAACGTACCCACTCGTCGCCATCGCGGTTGAACAGCTCAATGTCCTTGGCCGACAGCGACGCGGTGAAGGCACCGGTGTCCATCTTGGCCTTCAGGGTTTCGCCCAGCTCGGGCAGGGCGATGTTCTCGTACCGGCCGTAGATCGTAGGTTCGGCGGCCATTACTGGCAGCGCCAACAGTGACAACATGGCTAACAGAGATTTCACAAGCAGGCTTCCTTGAGAAGGGTCAGTGCTTAGACTGCACTGGCAGGATAGGTTCGCTGTCCCAAGCCTAATCAACATAATGTGAAACATTTGTTGCCGCCGCAGGGCATTGGACATTTGGCGTAGGCCACTGCCCTGCTTATCATTGCCAGCCGTTTATTTCCCACAACAAGAGTCTCTTTATGCGTCGCCTGCTGACCGGCATTCTTACTACCACTCTGCTGCTGCTCAATACAGTTGTGTTGATCTGCCCGCTGCTGGTCTTTGCCCTGCTCAAGCTGGTGCTGCCGGGCCGTGGCCGCGACTATGCCTCGTGGGCAGTGATGTGGGTGGCCGAAACCTGGTCGGAAATCGACAAGGCCATCTTCGCCCTGTGCATTCCTACAAACTGGGACATCCGCGGCGTAGAGAACCTGCGTAAGGACACCTCCTATCTTGCGGTAAGCAACCACCAGACCTGGGTCGATATCCCGGCGTTGATCGAAAGCCTCAACCGCCGCACGCCGTTCTTCAAGTTCTTCCTCAAGAAGGAATTGATCTGGGTTCCGCTGCTGGGCCTTGCCTGGTGGGGGCTGGATTACCCGTTCATGAAGCGCTACAGCAAGGCGTTTCTGGAAAAGCACCCCGAGCTCAAGGGCAAGGACCTGGAGATCACCAAGGCGGCCTGCGAGCTGTTCAAGCGTCAGCCAGTGACCGTGGTGAACTACCTGGAGGGCACCCGGTTTACCGAAACCAAGCGCCAGGAACAGCAGTCACCGTATCGCTACCTGCTCAAGCCCAAGGCGGGTGGGGTGGCGTTTGTGCTCGCGGCATTGGGCGAGCAACTGGATGCCCTGCTGGATGTGACCATCGTGTACCCCGGCAACCAGGCACCGGGGTTCTGGGCGTTGCTCAATGGCAGCATTAGCCGGGTGATTATCGACATTCAAGTGCGAGAGCTGGACCCGGCATTGTGGGCGGGCGATTACGAGAATGACCCCGAGTTCCGGCAGACCGTACAGGCCTGGGTGAACCAGCTGTGGGCGGCGAAGGACCAGCGGATCGAGGCGCTGCGGGGAGAGCTGGGCTGATCTGGACTGGCCCTATCGCCGGCAAGCCAGCTCCCACAGGGACTGCACAGCATTGGCCAATGCGGGCATTCTGTGGGACCTGGCTTGCCGGCGATAGGGCCGGTGAACCCACTGCAAAGCCCGATTAAAACCCAGGCTAATAATCGACATAAGGATTACTTCTTTGTCACACCCCACCTAAGTGGATAAAAATCGATCAAAGCACAATTACAAAAAGCCTGGATCGATCAATGGCCAACCAACCTAGCTCCGCCCCCGCCCAACTCCGCCGTGTCCTCGGCCTGCCCGCCCTGGTGTTCTTCGGCCTGGTCTACATGGTCCCACTGACCATCTTCACCACCTACGGCATCGTCACCGAACTCACCGGTGGCCGCACCGCCGGCGCCTACCTGGTCACCCTGGTGGCCATGCTGTTCACCGCTGCGTCCTACAGCTTCATGGTCAAACGCTTCCCGGTGGCGGGCTCGGCGTATTCCTACACCAACATGGCCTTCGGCCCCAATATCGGCTTCCTTGCCGGCTGGTCGCTGCTGCTCGACTACCTGTTCCTGCCGATGATCAACTACCTGCTGATCGGCCTGTTCCTCAACATCGCGTTCCCGGCAGTGCCCGCCTGGGCCTTCGTGCTCGCCTGCATCGCCCTGGTGACAGTGCTGAACGTGGTCGGCATCAACTCGGTGGCCAAGACCAGCAACCTGATCGTCGGCGCGCAGATCGTGTTTATCGGTGTGTTTGTCGCGCTGTCCTGCCAAACGCTGGCCGGCCAGCCGCTCGACCTGCTATCGCCGCTAATCGGTGATGGCAGCAAACCGGGCTTCGGCCACCTGATGGCTGGCGCGGCGGTGCTGTGCTTGTCGTTCCTGGGCTTCGACGCTGTGTCGACCCTGGCCGAAGAATGCCGCGACGCACGCCGCGACGTGCCACGGGCGATCATCCTCACCACCCTGTTTGCCGGCTTGCTGTTCACCCTGCTGGCTTACGTCAGCCAGCTGGTGCTGCCAGGCAGCAGCTTCGCCAATGCCGATGCAGCGGCCAACGAAGTGATGTTCAAGGCTGGCGGGCAGTTCCTGACCAACTTCTTCACCGCCGCTTATGTTGCGGGCAGCCTGGGTTCGGCGCTGGCCTCGCAGGCGGCGGTGTCGCGCATCCTGTTCACCATGGGCCGCGACAACGTGCTGCCACGCCGTAGCTTCGGCTACCTGTCGCCGCGCTTTGGTACGCCAGTGTTCGCTATCTTGCTGGTGTCAGCCTTCTCGCTGCTGGCGCTGGTGATCGACCTGGCTACCCTCGCCTCGCTGATCAGCTTCGGCGCGCTGGTGGCGTTCTCGGCGGTGAACCTGGCGGTGGTGAAGACGCATCTGATGGACGATGCAAGCCAGCGTAATGCCAAGGGGCTGTTGAGCTATGGGGTGGTGCCGCTGGTGGGGTTGGGGCTGACCTTGTGGCTGTGGACCAGCCTGTCGGCGGTGACGCTGGTGATCGGGTTGTGCTGGTTTGCCCTGGGGTTGGTCTATCTGGCAACACTGACTGCCGGCTTCCGCCGCCCAGTGCGTATGGTGGATTTCTCCGAAGCCGGCTGACCTCAAAGACGGGTACTGATAATTCTGCTAGTTGTGCATGGCCTTGCAAACATCAAGACTGAGGCAGACCGTCTTGCGAGGCCAGCCCTATGTCAGTAGCAGTGTTTACGTATTGCCCATATGGGCAGAGTAATAACCACACAAACCAGAACCCTGTGCTTGGCTTTAACGGTGAGCGATATGATCTTGCCGCCCGCGCCTATGCGTTGGGCCAAGGCTACCGCAGTTATAGTCCTGTTCTGATGCGCTTCCATGCTCCGGACCACCTCAGCCCGTTTGAGCAGGGCGGGCTCAACGCTTACGCTTTTTGCGAAGGTGACCCGGTCAATTATCAAGACCCCACAGGCCATATGCGAGGGGCGAGCATATGGCTAAGTTCCAAGGAAGCGTTAAAACGCCTGGTATCGATTTTTGATCGACCCGCTTCTCCTACTGTGGGGACCAAGGTAATACCGGACACTCTGAGCACGCCAGTCACAGCGACCAAAAAAATAACACGATTCAGTAATCTACCCTCCCGCATAACCTATCCAGATGAAGCAGAGCTGACTAGACCTGACCAGTTTCGATACCGGGCAGAACTCATAAAATATTACGAAAGAGAGCTCATGAAAAATGAGCCATTGCTAAATGAGTTCGCTGACCTCCGCAAAAAAATCGAAATGCGCGCGTCCAATGGAATTAAGATTGACGTAGCAGATCAAGAAAGATTTGGAATTCTTGAAAATACGAAACTACGATTTGATCAACTCAGAAAGGAGATCGGTAAAACCCGCTCAATTTAAACATGAGACTAAAGCAAAGGGCACTGATCTCGCGCCTAAGCGCTGAATATGAATACGTTTCAGTGCCCCCTATTTTTACACCGAAGGGGCTGGTGTAGATGCCGGCGCGGTCCACAGGCTACTCAGGTTCGGCAACAATGACCCAGCAATCCCCTGCTGCCCCAAATACTGCAGAATCAGTGGCGCAAACTGCCCGATCATCCCGGTATCCATCCCCAGCGCCTTGAACGCACCGTCCAGGTCGCTGCGGTTTTCCACGTTGTTGCCCAGCGCGTTGCTCAAGGCCGACTCGCTTTCGCTGTTCTTGCCCAGCAAGTCGCCCAAGCCGCTCAAGCCACCCAGCGCATTGGCTCCGGCCAGCAGGTCCAGCCCTGGCACTGCCTTGGTCAGTTGCCCATAGTCATCGCTGCTAAGGTTGTTGCGCGCCAGCCCCAACATCGCCCCAGCTCCGCCCACGGCCTGTTCGGGGGTGATCTTCAATTCGCTGTCCAAGGTGTTCATCAGATTGGCCTGTGCCTCAGGTGCCTGTACTTGGCCCTGCTGCTTCTGAGCTTGCATGGCGGACACGGCGTTGGCAGCGTCGCTGAGGTAGAAGGCGAACACCGGGCTTGCGGCCAGAGTCATCAGGGTTGCCAGGGTGAATGCTTTCATCGGGAGAGACCTCGTGGGCCTGGATGGCCGCGGAAACGAGGCTTTTAACTCGGCGTTCCGGGGTTTGTTCCGAGCCGGTTGTCGAGACTATCAAGCAGTGGCACCAACCTGTTATTTTTGCCAGTAGCGGCATGCTCAGATCATTTAGATACTTGAAGAGGTCAAGACAAATGGGCGAAAAAGACACGCCCTCTGATAGCGAGTACAACAACATGAACAAATGCGGCGTACATGCTTACTCTCCCTATGGTTTTACAGTATCGCTCCATTCAGTAAAAAAGATGCTCGGGTTCAATGGCGAATACGCGCAAGCCCTAACATTGTTATATATGCTGGGTTCCGGTCACAGAAGTTACGGCACCGAGTTGATGCGCTTCCTTTCGCCTGACAGTTTGAGCCCGTTTGGCGACGGAGGGATCAACACCTACGCCTACTGCGCAGGCGACCCGGTGAACCGCACCGACCCAACTGGACGCTCTTACCTCCACAATCATTACATCCAGAAGCCCACCCCTACGCCGCTTATTCAATTACCCAAGCGTGGTCCAGAACCAACATTGCCCCAGCCCCTCCCACGTCTCGCTGGCAAGAATTTTAGTACAACACGTTTGAATACGATGACTTATGCCGAACTTCGATATCGGACCAGGATTTCAAAAGCCGAACTGAACAATGCTAAACGTCTGATGCTGAGTAGCCCCGACGAAACCGGTGCAGCTGCTACCAAACGATTCATCTCGTTGGAAAATCGCCACCATCGGTTGGTGGAAGCACTGAATACAAAGATAACCGAACGATATGCAGGCGTGATTCAGGCAATGACAGAGCAAAATTTATTCCGGCCAAAGATCAAGGTGCCACTCAGTCCAGAATTACTCCGCCTGATTCGCGATGGCGTGGATCTGAGCATCCCCAACTCTTACGACATGAGAACCGTCACCCCGCCTTACTAGGGGCGGGAAGTATGCGCTGCGCAGCGCTTGCTCCGCGCTTCACATCATCCATCTGCGCTTGGAACAAGCACTGATGGATGATGCTGAGTTGAGGCGCTAAGTGCTCGCTTTGACAGGTTCGAAGCCTGTTGAATCGAGCGCCAAATCTGCCAGGGGGAACAACTCCCCCAAAAAAAGCCGCCCACCACTTCAGCGCTGATGTCTGCGTTCTCGCTGCTGGCGTTGGTAATTGACCTGGCCAACTTGGCATCGTTGATAAGCTTTGGGGCGCTGGTGCCATTTCCGGCGGTGAACCAAGCGGTGGTGAAGACGCATCTGTTGGATAATGGTGCTCAGCGTAACCTCAAGGGGGCGCCAGCCTTCAACGGCTGTGATACCCACACTGCCCCTAAAACCCACTAGACCGAAGGCTGGGTCAAGGGCGCTGGGGCAGTCCACAAGCTCCCCAGGTTTTGCAATAGCGAACCAGCAATCCCCTGCTGCCCCAGGTACTGCAGAATCAACGGGGCGAACTGCCCGATCATCCCGGTGTCCATCCCCAACGCCTTGAACGCACTGTCCAGGTCGCTGCGGTTTTCCACGTTGTTGCCCAGCGCATTGCTCAATGCCGACTGATTTTCGCTGTTCTTACCCAGCAAATCGCCTAAGCCGCTCAAGCCCCCCAGCGCATTCGCACCGGCCAGCAGGTCCAGCCCCGGCACTGCCTTGGTCAGTTGGCCGTAGTCATCGCTGCTCAGGTTGTTGCGCGCCAGCCCCAACATAGCCCCAGCTCCGCCCACGGCCTGTTCGGGGGTGATCTTCAATTCGCTGCCCAAGGTATTGAGCAGGTTGGCCTGGGCCTCGGGCGCTTGCACCTGGCCTTGCTGGTTCTGGGTCTGCATGGCGGACACGGCATTGGCGGCGTCGCTGAGGTTGAAGGCGAACACCGGGCTGGCGGCCAGGGTCATCAGGGTTGCCAAGGTGAGTGCTTTCATCGGAAGGGACCTCGTCGGCCGGGATGGCCTCGAAAACGAAGGGTTTGACTGGAAATCTGAGGGATTGTTCCGAGCCCCAAAAGGCGCACACCTGACATTTCTGCCAGTAGTCAATTGCTCAAGACACCCCAGATAATCGTAGAGCCCACGCCATACATTTCCGGGGCCAACTGCAGACAACGGGAGCACGTCGGTGAAAAACAGTCCTGATACCCCCAAATATTTCTACCAGACCAGCAAACTGACCACTGTCATTGGAAACGATCAGAAGCGTTCATTCCTGCGGATTGGAACGCTCCCTCTTGCTGAGTCCGCTGGCAAAGAAGCAAGAAGCTCCCAGCTTTTCGCAACGGATGAGATGGACTCAGTGCTTGTCGTGAGCACGCCTGACGGAAAGCAAAACAATCACAACTACACCCCCTTTGGATACAACGACAAACTGCCATCAGGATCCACAGCGATGGGATTCAACGGCGAGTTCATATTGGACAACATGCACCTTTATCTCCTAGGCCAAGGACACCGTGGCTTTAGCACCGAGATGAGACGGTTCATCGGACCGGACAATGCTGAAAGCCCATTCGCCCGAGGCGGGGTCAATGCTTTCGCGTACTGTGTGAACGACCCAGTCAATCGGAAAGACGAAACGGGGATGTGGGCTCTTTTCAAGCCTAGAACGTGGTTTCGTAGTGACCAAGCAAAAATGGATCAGCGCCTGGCAAGCATAGAGATCATTAATGAAACAATGAAAACGCAAACCGCCGAACTCAATAATTTAGTCAACAAAAGAGAATACGGAGGAAAAACAGTCGCCCCAAGAATTGAGGCCGCTAGAAAAACCCTCCAAAAAACGCTTGACAGGGGTTTAAGAAAGGCACGCGGCATAAATAGATACGTAGAAAGTAAAGATCATGCATACATTTTCTCCGAACATTACCATGCCCAACAAGCTATAACAAATTCAACCCCTGATACTAACCGCCCAACGAGCGGGAACACCGATAGAAGAAACATGTTCTACACGCAAAAAAAATATGACGATCCTAATGACGACAGAAACTACCAATTCGGGGCAATCGACGCAAATAATGAGACGCGCCGGCCACAATCGAAGTAATTAACTGTCTGCATGAAAATGACTGCGCAGTGGCTCTTCGCTCCACCGCCACTCTCCAGGCTTCGGAACTGATGGGGTATGTGCGGGCGGCGCTCGATCTCAAAGCGATGAAAATTTTGTGACAAGCACCTCCGGCCGAGATGCCTTATCAGAATGGACAAAAAGCCCCTCAATGCGAGGGGCTCTTTTTACTCGACGCTGATTACGCCGCGCCCCACATTTTGTGCGGGTCGATCACAAACTTCTTAGGCACACCGGCATCAAACTCGCCATACCCTTCCGGCGCCTGATCCAGGTTGATCACCTGCACACCCACCACTTCAGCAATGTTGATGCGGTCCCACATGATCGCCTGCATCAGCTGGCGGTTGTATTTCATGGTCGGGGTCTGGCCGGTGTGGAAGCTGTGCGATTTCGCCCAGCCCAGGCCAAAGCGGATGCTCAGCGCGCCGATCTTGGCAGCGGCATCCACCGCGCCCGGGTCTTCGGTCACGTACAGGCCCGGGATACCGATGTTGCCGGCCACGCGGGTCACTTGCATCAGCGAGTTCAGCACGGTGGCAGGGGCCTCGTGCTTGGCACCTTCGTGGCCATGCCCACGGGCCTCGAAGCCGACGGCGTCGACGGCGCAGTCCACTTCCGGCTCACCGAGGATGTCGATGATCTGCTCGTGCAGCGGGGTGTCCTTGGACAGGTCGACCACTTCGAAGCCTTGCGACTTGGCGTGGGCCAGGCGGGCCGGGTTCAGGTCACCGACGATGACGCAGGCGGCGCCCAGCAGGCGGGCCGAGGCAGCAGCGGCCAGGCCGACAGGGCCAGCGCCCGCAACGTAAACGGTGCTGCCTGGGCCTACGCCAGCCGTCACGGCACCGTGGTAGCCGGTGGGCAGGATGTCGGACAGGCAGGTAAGGTCACGGATCTTTTCCATGGCCTTGTCGCGGTCCGGCAGTTTCAGCAGGTTGAAGTCGGCGTATGGCACCAGCACGTACTCAGCCTGGCCGCCGGTCCAGTCGCCCATGTCGACGTAGCCGTAGGCACCACCGGCGCGAGCCGGGTTGACGGTGAGGCAGACGCCGGTGTGCATCTCTTTGCAGGAGCGGCAGCGGCCGCAGGCAACGTTGAACGGCACCGACACCAGGTCACCGATTTTCAGGCGTTCGACGTCACGCCCGATCTCGACGATTTCACCGGTGATTTCGTGGCCCAGGACCAGGCCGACCTGGGCAGTGGTGCGGCCACGGACCATGTGCTGGTCAGAACCGCAGATGTTGGTGGAGACCACCTTCAGGATGACGCCGTGCTCGATCTTCTTGCCACGCGGGTCCTGCATTTTCGGGTAGTCGATGTGTTGCACTTCGACCTTGCCGGCGCCGAGATATACCACTCCACGATTGCCAGACATGCTCTTACCTCGCTTGATTTTTATTTATGCAGCGGTGGTTGAACGCGCCGCCATCCATGGGCGGCTTGTGTTACTGGAATGCAGGGAATTGTGGGCCTGATAGGCCGGGCTGCACTGACTGGAAACGACAGGGGGATGTCTTTTAGCGGCAGGTACAAAGGTGTGAGGCCATTCGCGGGCAAGCCCGCTCCCACAGGCTCACCGCTCTTTCGAACATGGCGATGAACCTGTGGGAGCGGGCTTGTCCCGCGAAGAGGCCGGTACAGGATGTCAGAGCACGACCGTGCGGTTGGCGTTGAGGAACACCCGCCGCTCGATGTGATACCCCACCGCACGCGCCAGGGTCAGGCATTCGATATCCCGCCCCTTGGCAATCAGGTCTTCGGGATAGTGACTGTGATCCACCACCTCGACACCCTGGGCAATGATCGGCCCCTCGTCCAGGTCGTTGTTGATGTAGTGCGCCGTGGCACCGACCATCTTCACGCCCTTGTTGTAGGCCTGGTGGTAAGGCTTGGCGCCCTTGAACCCTGGCAACAGCGAGTGGTGAATATTGATCGCCCAACCATCCAGACGGCGGCAAAGCTCGGGCGACAGTACCTGCATATAGCGCGCGAGGATCACCAGCTCGGCGCCGGTTTCCTCGATCACCTGCAGCACCTTGCGTTCTTGCCCAGGCTTGTCCTTGGGGTCGAGGGCGAAGTGGTAGTAAGGGATCTTGTGCCACTGCGCCAGCGGTTCGAGATCAGGGTGGTTGGACACCACCGCGACCACGTCCATGCCCAGTTGCCCAATCCGCTGACGATACAGCAGGTCATTCAGGCAATGGTCAGCCTTGGACACCATGATCACCACCTTGGGGCGGTGGTTGGGCGCGGTCAGCTCGAAGGCCATGCCGAACGCTTCGCTGCGCTCGGCGAGGCCGGCCCGGAAGCCCGCCTCGTCGAAATCGTCCGGCTGACGGAACTCGACGCGAATGAAGAAGCGCCCCGACTGCCGGTCATCGAAGGAGTGGTGCTCCGTCACGTAGCAGCGCTGCTCGAAGAGGTAACGCGTCACCACGTCGACGGTGCCGAGCATGCTCGGGCAGTCGGCGGTGAGAATCCAGGTATCCGGTGCCCGACTCATGTTCTTGCTCCTTAGGCTTCGATGCTCAGGCCGTATTCGGCAGAAGCGTCCTGCAGCCACAGCCACCAGTAATCGGCGAAGCTGCGGCGAATCACCAGCTCCCAAGTGTCTTCGGCGGTACGGCGGATCACCAGTTGCGACTTGGCGAACACGGTGCCCACGGCCTTGCCCACCGGGAAGTTGTTCGGGTGAACATCATAGCTGGTGGATTTCATCAGCACTTCGCGCACGTTCGGGCCGCGCAGTTCCAGCAGGCTTTGCCCGCCGCTGACGTTGACCACCTGGATGTGCTGGCCTTCAAGGGCTGCACGCAGCTTTTGCTCGACCGCCAGTTCCTGGCCGCCGGGCACGATCAGCAGCCACTCGTCGGGGCCGACCCATTGCAGCGACATTTCGTTGTGGGCAACCACGGTCAGGGCCACTGGCAGCTCAAGGCCCAGGGCCTTGTGCACGCCGGCGGCGAATTCCGGGTTGTGGCCATCACCGCGCAGGGTGAGGTGGCCGAGGAACTTGCGTTCACGCAGGGTCACGCCTGCGTTCTTGCGGCCTTTGCCTACCAGGCTGGCCAGGTCGGCATGGTGCAGTGGCGACTGGGCTTTGGCCTCGGCGCCGGGGTTTTGCTGGAAGACGTTGATAGCGCTCATTTCTTACCTGCCTTGAATTCTGGATTCGACCACGATGCCTGCGGGAGGCGGCCATCCTGTGGGAGCGGGCATGCCCGCGAATGCGATGTTGAATTCACCGCCCTCTTCGCGGGCACGCCCGCTCCCACAGAGACCTCATTCCACGCCTGACACCGGTTGGACCGGGGCCTTAGACGTTCTGCCGCTCACCCTTCGGATCGAAGAACACCGAAGACACGATTTCCGCCTCGATCACGCTGCCATCTGCCTGCGGCGAGTAGACACGCTCGCCCATGCGCTTGAGGCCGCCTTTGACCACACCCATGGCGAACGAGTAGCCCAGGGAGTTGGACGCGTAGCTGGAGGTGACGTGGCCGACCATGTCCATCGGAATCGGCTGTTTCGGGTCGAACACCAGCTGGGCGCCTTCCGGCAGCCACTTGGTCGGGTCGACCGGCTTCAGGCCCACCAGCTGCTTGCGGTTCTCACGTACGCAGTCTTCGCGGTTCATGCCACGCAGGCCGATCCACGAGAACGGCTTGTTGCGGCCAACGCACCAGCTCATGTTCAGGTCGTCCGGGTTCATCGAACCATCGGTGTCCTGGCCCACGATGATGAAGCCCTTCTCGGCACGCAGTACGTGCATGGTCTCGGTGCCGTACGGGGTCAGGTTGTACTTCTTGCCCGCCTCGATGATCTGTTCCAGCACGCCCATGGCGTAGTTGGCCTGCACGTTCACTTCGTACGACAGCTCGCCGGTGAACGAGATACGGAACACACGGGCCGGCACGCCACCGACGTTGCCTTCCTTCCAGGTCATGAACGGGAAGGCTTCCTTGTCCATGTCGATGTCGGTCAGCTCACTCAGCAGCTTGCGGCTGTTAGGGCCGGACAGGGTCATGGTGGCCCAGTGGTCGGTAACCGAGGTGAAGTACACCTTCAGCTCTGGCCATTCGGTCTGGTGGTACAGCTCCATCCACTGCAGCACACGGGCGGCGCCGCCGGTGGTGGTGGTCATGATGAAGTGGTTGTCGCCGACGCAGGCGGTTACGCCGTCGTCGAAGACCATGCCGTCTTCCTTGCACATCAGGCCGTAGCGGGCCTTACCCACGTCCAGCTTGGTCCAGGCATTGGTATAGATGCGGTTGAGGAACTCACGCGCGTCCGGGCCCTGGATGTCGATCTTGCCCAGGGTCGAGGCGTCCAGCAGGCCCACGCTGTCGCGCACGGCCTTGCACTCGCGGGCCACGGCGGCATGGATGTCTTCACCGGCTTTGGGGAAGTACCAAGGGCGCTTCCACTGGCCAACGTCTTCGAACTCGGCGCCATTCTTCACGTGCCAGGCATGCAGGGCGGTGAAGCGTACGGGCTCGAACAGGTGGCCACAGTGACGGCCCGCTACCGCGCCGAACGTCACCGGCGTGTAGTTGGGGCGGAACATGGTGGTGCCCATTTCCGGGATGGTGATGCCGATCGAACGGGCGGCGATGGCCAGGCCGTTGATGTTGCCCAGTTTGCCCTGATCGGTACCGAAACCCAGCGCGGTGTAGCGTTTTACGTGCTCGACCGACTCGAAGCCTTCACGGGTGGCCAGCTCGATACCTGCGGCGGTCACGTCGTTCTGCTGGTCGACGAACTGCTTCGGCCCCTTGGTGCCTTTGTCGTGCGGCACCTGGAACAGTGCCACGGTGGCCTCTTCCTTGCGCGCCACGGTTTTTGGCAGGGTGCCGACAGAGGCCTTGAAGCCCGCCTCGGTGGCTGCGCGAACGCCGCCTTCGAAGCCATCGGCAATCACGTCACCGAGGGCGTAGACGCCATTGATACCGCCCACGCACTCGCGTTTCTGCGGCGCATCGCCCGGTACGAAGCCGAGGATGTCGTCACGCCACACTGGGCGACCGCCCAGGTGCGAAGCCAGGTGCACGATCGGGCTGTAGCCACCGGAGGTTGCGATCAGGTCGCACTCAAGGGTTTCGCCTGGGCTGGTGACTTTGTGCGCCTGCACATCGATGGCCGCCACGCGGGCGCCGGTGACATGCTTGCTGCCTTTGGCCTCGACCACGGCGCTGGAGGTGAGGATGCGGATGCCTTTGGCACGCGCTTCTTCAACCAGCGAGCCACGTGGGTTGTGGCGGGCGTCGGCGATGGCGACCACTTGCAGGCCAGCGTCGTGCCAGTCCAGCGCGGCGCGGTAGGCGTGATCGTTGTTGGTCGACAGCACCAGCTTGCGGCCCGGTGCCACGCCGTAGCGGCGAACGTAGGTGGAAACGGCACCGGCCAGCATGTTGCCCGGTACGTCGTTGTTGCCGTACACCAGCGGCCGCTCGTGGGCGCCGGGCGCCAGTACCACGCGCTTGGCGCGTACACGGTGCACACGGTGACGTACCTGGCCGATCGGGGCGCGGTCGCCGAGGTGGTCGGTAAGGCGCTCATGAATGGTCAGGAAGTTATGATCGTGGTAGCCGTTGACCGTGGCACGTGGCAGCAGGGTCACGTCCGGCAGGCCTTCCAGCTCTTTGACCACGGCATTGACCCAGTCGGCGGCAGGCTTGCCGTCGAGGGTTTCGCGGCTGTCGAGCAGGCTGCCGCCAAACTCTTCCTGCTCGTCAGCCAGGATCACCCGTGCGCCGCTGCGCGCAGCAGCCAGTGCAGCGGCCAGGCCAGCAGGGCCGGCGCCGACAATCAGCACATCGCAGTGCTGGTTCATGTAGTCGTAGCTGTCCGGGTCGTTCTGCAGCGGTGCACGGCCAAGGCCTGCAGCTTTGCGGATGTACTTCTCGTACGTCATCCAGAACGATTTCGGGTACATGAAGGTTTTGTAGTAGAAGCCCGGCGGCATCATGCTGCCGCCCACCTTGCCGAGGATGCCCATCACGTCATTGTTGACGTTCGGCCAGCCGTTGGTGCTGGTGGCGACAAGGCCTGCATACAGCGCTTGTTGAGTAGCGCGCACGTTCGGGATCTGGGTGGCTTCGCTGGAACCGATCTGCAGGATGGCGTTCGGTTCTTCGGTACCGGCAGCGATGATGCCGCGTGGGCGCGAATACTTGAAGCTGCGGCCGACGATGTCTACGCCGTTGGCCAGCAACGCAGCGGCCAGGCTGTCACCGGCATAACCCTGGTAGGTCTTGCCGTTGAAAGTGAAATTCAGGACCTTGCTGCGGTCGATGCGGCCGCCGCTGGCGAGGCGATAGGTCTGGCTCATACTTTTTCCCCTTGGCCTTTGACGGTCGACGGTGCGTTCGCAGCTTTACCGTTGGCGGTCACTTGCGGCTTTTCGCCAATCTTGTAGGTTTCCAGAATTTCGTAGGTCACGGTGTCGCGGGTGACGTTGAAGTACTGGCGGCAACCGGCAACGTGGTCCCACAGTTCATGGTGAATACCGCGTGGGTTATCACGGTAGAACATGTAGGTACCCCACTCCTCGTCGGAGCAGGCGGCGGGGTCCAGCGGGCGGGCGATGTGCGCCTGGCCAGAGGCGTGAAACTCTTCTTCGGAGCGCAGCTCGCCGCAGTGGGGACAGAAAATATGCAACATGACGGTGTCTCCGGTTAGTGGGCGACGGCGGCGGCGCCGTGTTCGTCGATCAGTGCGCCGTTGTAGAAACGGTCCATGGAGAACGGCGCGGCCAGTGGGTGCATTTCGCCCTTGGCCAGGCTCGCGGCGAAGACGTTGCCCGAACCCGGGGTCGCCTTGAAGCCGCCAGTACCCCAACCGCAGTTGAAGAACATGTTCTTGACCGGGGTCTTGGTGATGATCGGGCAGGCGTCCGGCGAGGTGTCGACGATGCCGCCCCACTGGCGGTTCATGCGCACGCGCGAGAGGTTGGGGAACATCTCGACGATGGCCTGCAGGGTGTGCTCGATCACCGGGTACGAACCGCGCTGGCCGTAGCCGACCCAGCCGTCGATACCAGCACCGATTACCAGGTCGCCCTTGTCGGACTGGCTGATGTAGCCGTGCACGGCGTTGGACATGATCACGCTGTCGATGATCGGCTTGATCGGCTCGGATACCAGCGCTTGCAGCGGGTGCGATTCCAGCGGCAGGCGGAAACCGGCCAGCTTGGCCATGTGCCCGGAGTTACCCGCGGTGACCACGCCAACGCGCTTGGCGCCGATGAAGCCTTTGTTGGTTTCCACACCAATGACCGCGCCGTTTTCCTTGCGGAAGCCGATCACTTCGGTCTGCTGGATCAGGTCCACGCCCAGGGCGTCGGCAGCGCGGGCATAGCCCCAGGCCACGGCGTCGTGGCGGGCTACGCCACCACGGCGCTGAACGGTTGCGCCAAGGATCGGGTAACGGGTGTTCTTCGAGCAGTCCAGGTACGGGATTTCGGCCGCGACCTGGGCGGTGTTCAGCAGCTCGCCATCGACACCGTTGAGGCGGTTGGCGCTGACGCGGCGCTCGGAGTCACGAATGTCCTGCAGGGTGTGGCACAGGTTGTACACGCCGCGCTGGGAGAACATCACGTTGTAGTTGATGTCCTGGGACAGGCCTTCCCACAGCTTCATGGCGTGCTCGTACAGCTGCGCCGACTCGTCCCACAGGTAGTTGGAGCGCACGATGGTGGTGTTACGGGCGGTGTTGCCGCCGCCCAGGTAACCTTTCTCGATCACGGCAACGTTGGTGATGCCGTGCTCTTTGGCCAGGTAGTAGGCCGTGGCCAGGCCATGCCCGCCACCGCCGACGATAACCACGTCGTAAACCTTTTTAGGGGTTGGCGTGCGCCACATGCGCTGCCAGTTTTCGTGGTGGCTGAGGGAGTGTTTGAAGAGGCCGAAGCCCGAGTAGCGTTGCATGGTCGTTTACTCCACTCAGCGGTAAACAGGGAAGTCTGCGCACAGCGCCGCGACGTTCTTCGCCACATCGGCTTCGACGTCTGCGTCACCGAGGTTGTCGAGGATGTCGCAGATCCAGCCGGCCAGGGCCACGCACTGCGCAACCTTGAAGCCGCGGGTGGTGACGGCCGGGGTGCCGATGCGCAGGCCCGAGGTGACGAACGGCGACTGTGGGTCGTTCGGCACGGCGTTCTTGTTGACGGTGATGTGCGCGCGGCCCAGGGCGGCGTCGGCATCTTTGCCGGTGAGGCCCTGGCGGATCAGGCTGACCAGGAACAGGTGGTTGTCGGTGCCACCGGACACCACGTCGTAGCCGCGGTCGATGAACACCTGGGCCATGGCCTGGGCGTTTTCGATCACTTGTTGCTGGTAGGCCTTGAAGCCAGGCTCCAGCGCTTCCTTGAAGCACACGGCCTTGGCGGCAATCACGTGCATCAGCGGGCCGCCCTGGGCGCCCGGGAATACAGCGGCGTTCAGCTTCTTCTCGATCTCTTCGTTCGACTTGGCCAGGATCAGGCCGCCACGAGGGCCGCGCAGGGTCTTGTGGGTGGTGGTGGTCACCACATCGGCGAACGGGATCGGGTTCGGGTACAGGCCAGCGGCAACCAGGCCGGCTACGTGGGCCATGTCGACGAACAGCAGCGCACCGACCTTGTCGGCAATGGCGCGGAAGCGTGGGAAGTCGAGGATCTTGGAGTAGGCCGAGAAACCGGCAACGATCATTTTCGGCTTGTGCTCGACCGCCAGGCGCTCGACTTCGTCGTAGTCGATCAGGCCGGTGTCGGTGTTGATGCCGTACTGCACGGCGTTGTACAGCTTGCCCGAGGACGACACTTTTGCGCCGTGGGTCAGGTGGCCACCGTGGGCCAGGCTCATGCCGAGGATGGTGTCACCGGCTTGCAGCAGGGCCAGGTAGACGGCGCCGTTGGCCGACGAGCCGGAGTGCGGCTGGACGTTGGCGTAGTCGGCACCGAACAGCTGCTTGGCGCGCTCGATGGCCAGGGCTTCTACCTTGTCCACGTGCTCGCAGCCACCGTAGTAGCGCTTGCCTGGGTAGCCCTCGGCGTACTTGTTGGTCAGGCCGCTGCCTTGGGCCTGCATGACGCGCTTGCTGGTGTAGTTCTCCGAAGCGATCAGCTCGATGTGATCTTCCTGGCGCTGTTCTTCGGCATTCATCGCCGCCAGCAGTGCGTCGTCGTAACCCTGGATCTGGTCTTGCTTGCTGAACATCGTGTATCTCCCGGCAGCGATCGTTTTTTTGTCGTGGGGCACTGTGACCCTTTGTGGCGATGGTATGACTGGCGGGGTCGGGTCAGATGCCTGCGCACGCCTTGCAATGGCGCGTTTACGACATTCTCTTTGTGCCGCCCATGCTGGCCCCTTCGCGGGCGCGCCCGCTCCCACAGTGATTGGCGTGTGCAGGACCATTGTGGGAGCGGGCGTGCCCGCGAAGAGGCCGGCACAGAATGAACAGAAATCGCTGTACGGGTTGTATAGGCAACCGCTGAATCGATGGTTTAGAGTGCTGTTCTGCGTCGTTCACAGGACCGTGTCATGACAGATAAGAGCCAACAATTCGCCAGCGACAACTATTCCGGTATCTGCCCCGAAGCCTGGGCGGCGATGGAGAAGGCCAACCACGGCCACGACCGCGCCTATGGCGACGATCAGTGGACCGAGCGCGCCTCGGAATACTTCCGCAACCTGTTCGAAACCGACTGCGAGGTGTTTTTCGCCTTCAACGGTACCGCCGCCAACTCCCTGGCCCTGGCCTCGCTGTGCCAGAGCTACCACAGCGTGATCTGTTCCGAGACTGCCCACGTCGAAACCGACGAATGCGGCGCGCCGGAGTTTTTCTCCAACGGCTCCAAGCTGCTGACGGCGGCCAGCGTCAACGGCAAGTTGACCCCGCAGTCGATCCGCGAAGTGGCACTGAAGCGCCAGGACATCCACTACCCAAAGCCGCGCGTGGTAACCATCACCCAGGCCACCGAGGTGGGTACGGTGTACCGCCCCGATGAGCTCAAGGCCATCAGCGCCACCTGCAAGGAGCTGGGCCTGAACCTGCACATGGACGGCGCGCGCTTTACCAATGCCTGCGCGTTCCTGGGCTGTAGCCCGGCCGAGCTGACCTGGAAGGCCGGCGTCGACGTGTTGTGCTTTGGCGGCACCAAGAACGGCATGGCGGTGGGCGAGGCGATCCTGTTCTTCAACCGCCAACTGGCCGAGGACTTCGACTACCGCTGCAAGCAGGCCGGGCAACTGGCGTCCAAAATGCGCTTCCTGTCCGCGCCGTGGGTGGGCCTGCTGGAAGATGGCGCCTGGTTGCGCCATGGCAACCACGCCAACCATTGCGCGCAGCTGCTGGCGTTGCTGGTGAGTGACTTGCCGGGGGTGGAACTGATGTTCCCGGTGGAGGCCAACGGGGTGTTCCTGCAAATGCCGGAGCACGCGATTGAAGCGCTGCGCGCCAAGGGCTGGCGGTTCTATACCTTTATCGGCAGCGGCGGGGCGCGGTTCATGTGTTCCTGGGATACCCAGGAAGAGCGGGTGCGCGAGCTGGCGGCGGATATCCGCAGCATCATCACCGCCTGACAGACCCCAATCGCCGGCAGGCCAGCGCCCACATGGACCCCACAACGCTCAAGCCTGTGGTGATCCTGTGGGAGCTGGTTTGCCGGCGATGAAGCCCACACCGATCTAAAGCCTGAACCCGCCCATCTGCCGAGCCAGGTCATCAGCCAAGCCACGCAACGCCTGGCACTCCTCGCGGCAGCCCTGCACCTCTGCCGCCGTCTCCCGCGCCAGGTCGGAAATGCCCTGCACCGTGCGGTTGATTTCCTCAGTCACCGCCGACTGCTCTTCAGTCGCCGTGGCCACCTGATGGTTCATGTCGCTGATGTGTTCCACCTGGTCGGTAATCGCCCCCAGCGACGCCCCGGTGCGCTGGCTCGACTCCACCCCACTGCCGGTCGCCTGCTGCCCCGCCTGCATCGAGCTCACCGCCGAACCCGCGCCCTGCTTCAGGCGCTGGATCATCTGTTGCACTTCGTCGGTGGATAGCTGCGTGCGCCGCGCCAGCGTGCGAACTTCGTCGGCCACCACAGCAAACCCGCGGCCCATTTCCCCTGCCCGCGCGGCCTCGATGGCGGCGTTCAGCGCCAGCAAATTGGTTTGCTCGGAAATACTGCGGATAACCGCCAGCACTTCATCGATAGAGGCGACTTCGTTGGCCAATTGGCTGACTGCATCGGCTGCCTTGCCGATGTCGCCCGACATGCCCTCGATGCCCTGAATTGAACGCCGTACCACCTCGCGCGCCTGCAAGGCCTCATCCCGTGCCGACTGCGAGGCCTGCGCTGCATCACCGGCATTGCGGGCTATGTCCTGCACGGTCAGGCCCATTTCATGTACCGCAGTGGCAACCATTTCGGTCATTTCCTGCTGTCGCCCGGAGCGCTCGGCCGTGTTTTCCACCACCTGGGTCACCTGCTCAACCGCCCGATGCAGCCGTTCGGAAGTCTGCAACACCTCGCCAATCAGGCTGCGCTGGCTGTCGAGAAAGCGGTTGAAGCCCCGGGCCAGGTCACCCAGTTCGTCCTGGCGCGAATCATCCAGGCGGTGGCTGAGGTCGCCTGCGCCACTGCCAATCTGCACCAGCGCAGCGGTAACGCGGCGCACAGGCCGCACCAGGCCCCGCGCCAGCAGCACCACCAGCAGCAGCGACACAAGCGCCACGGCGCCACCGATCAGGCTGGTCAGCCATACCGCCTGATGCATTTGTGCGTAGATTTCCGACTCCGGCACCTCGGCCACCAGCGTCCAGTTGAGGTCACGCAGGGGCAGGCCCAGCGCCAGGTAGCGCTCGCCGTCACGGCTGAAACGGCTGTTGCGCAGGCCTTCGCCGCCGGTCATCACGGCCTTGGCAGCGTCCGTGCCGAGCTGCTCGGCGAGCTGGCGCTTGCCGCTGAAAGCAGCGTCCGGGTGCACCTGGATCAGGCCGTCGTTACGTACCAGGAAGACCTTGCCATGCTCGCCAAAGCTGAAGTCGTGAATCAGCTGCGACAGCTCGGTCATGCGCAGGCCCATGCCGGCCACGCCCACCAGCTTGCCGGCCTTTTCCACGCGATAGTCGATAAACAGCGCCAGCTCGCCAGTGGCACCGTCAATGTCGATATTGATAAACCGTTCGGCGCCGCTGTCGATGTAGCCGTAGAACCATTTGTCCTTGGAGTTGCTGCGGCTGAGGGTGCGGTCCAGGCCATTCTCGTTGTAGTAGTGGCCGGTTTCGGTCGAGGCAAACAAGGTGGTGAAGGCCCGGTTACGCTGTTTGGCGGCGCCCAGGTATTCGATGAATGCCGCAGCCTGGGCGGGGTCTTCACCGGCTGCCAGCCAGTCGCGCAGCAAGGTGTTGCCGGCAATGTCCGCCGCAGCCACCAGTGGCTGGCCGAGCATGCGTTCGATGTCGTTGCGGATCGCCTCGACACTGGCGGGCAGGGCAGTGTCGACCAGGTAGCGGTCGGTGAGGCGGTTGAGCGCCACGGTGAAGATGATGACCACCACCAGGATGCTGGCCAGCAGGGCGGCGCCCATGCTGGTGATCAACTGCCACTGGATGCTTTTACGCAAGATACGCATGCCCCTACCCCCCGCACATTATTGTTTTGCGAGAAGTGTATACACTTGCGTATCCAGTTAATCCAGTGACCTGGAACAATGAGATGGGGCTTTGGGGCTGCTGCGCAGCCCATTCGCAGCACAAGGCTGCTCCTACAGGGGAATGCATAACCCCTGGAGGAGCGGCCTTGGGCCTTTCAGCTATCGATCAGGACTCTGCAATAGTCCGCACGATGGCGTCCACCGTGGCGTCGATCTGCGCCTGGGTACGCGCAAGGGTCTGCTGGTGTTCTTTCTGCAGTTCAACCTGTTTGGAGCACAGGTTAAGGGCAGCCAGCACCAGCAATTTGTCACCGATCAGGGTCGGGTACTGACGCTTGGTTTCGTTCAGGGCGGTGTTGAGCATCCGCACCGCCTGGGCCAGGGTTTCTTCCTGGCCTTCGGGCGCCTTGATCGAATAGTCGATGCCGAGAATCGACACCACATTGACCGGCTGCTCTTGCAATCTCATGCGCCAACAACGCCAGCGCTGGCGCGATCAACCAGGGCCTGCAGGCGAGCGGCGGTGCTGCCGTTCTTCTCTTCCTGCTCCATCAGCGACAGCTGCAGGGTTTCGTTCTCTTCCTTGGCCTGGGCCAGTTGCGTGCCGAGGGCAGCGTTCTGCTCGGTGAGTTGAGCGTTTTTCTGCATCAGGTCGCTGACCAGTTGCTCGATTTGATTCAGGGAAGCTTCCAGCATGGGTCTATCTCAGGTTGTTGCGAGGGGCGCACACGATAAAGAAAAGCGCGGCCCATCGCCATTAAAAATCGGATTCACAAGGTGTCTGGCCCGCAGATTGACAGGGTAATCACCCCCTTGTTCCGACCTGGGTCAACCGCCGGTCAGGAAAAGGTTAGCTACCTCACAATTTTTGCGGGTTGCACTCAAGACTGGCCAGTCACGACCGATAGCCCGGCAAGTCATGTTTTGTCGCACTTTGCGCACTCTTTATCCCTTGCCTGGATCCTCCTCTCCATGTCTCTACGTAACATGAATATCGCCCCGCGCGCGCTGCTCGGCTTTGCGCTTATCGGCCTGCTGATGCTTGGCCTCGGTGTCTTCTCGCTGGTGCAGATGGGCAACATCCGTCAGGCGGGCGTGGCCATCGAGCAAGTCAGTGTGCCCAGCATCAAGATCCTCGACGAAATCACCGCGCTTAACCTGCGCATGCGCACGCTCTCCTACCGCCTGCTGACCAACCGCGAGCCTGCAATCCAAAGCGATACCCTCAACCTGCTGGCCCAGCGCAACAGCCAGATCGACCGCGCACGCCAGGCCTACCTGCCAATGATCGGTGCCGCCGACGAACAGGCCGCGTTCGACCAGTACGGCCAGTTGCTTGACCAGTACCGCCAACTGGAATCGCGCATGCGCAGCCTGAGCCAGGCCGACCGCGTCGACGAACTGCGCGACCTGCTCAACCGCGACCTGTTGGCCAACTCCGAACAGATCAACAAGGTCATGGACACGCTGGTGCGCATCAACACCGACCAGACCCGCGCCACTAACGAGAAAGCCGCCAGCCAATACGCTGCGGCCTTTGCCTTGGTTATCGGCCTGCTGGTTGCCGCCACCGTGCTGACCTTCGCCTGCGCCTTCCTGCTGACCCGCAGCATCGTCAAGCCGATCGATGAGGCGCTCAAGTGCGCAGAGCAAGTCGCCGACGGTGACCTGACCCATGTCATCCGCGCCGAGGGTACTGATGAAGCCGCGCGTTTGCTGCGCGCCATGGCCCGCATGCAGGACAAGCTGCGCGACACCCTGCAGCAGATCGCAGGCTCTGCCACCCAGCTGGCCTCAGCCGCCGAAGAGCTGAATGCCGTCACCGACGAAAGTGCCCGTGGCCTGCAACAGCAGAACAACGAGATTGAACAGGCCGCCACCGCCGTCACCGAAATGACCAGCGCGGTGGAGGAAGTGGCGCGCAACGCCGTGAGCACCTCGGAAGCGTCCAGTGAAGCCAGCCGCTCCACCGGCGACGGCCGCGACCTGGTGATGGAGACCGTGGGCGCCATCGAGCGCATGAGCGGTGATGTGCAGGCCACTGCCAAACTGATCACTCACCTGGCCGAACAGTCGCGCGACATTGGCAAGGTACTCGACGTGATCCGTGGCCTGGCCGACCAGACCAACCTGCTGGCGCTCAACGCTGCCATCGAGGCGGCGCGTGCTGGCGAAGCGGGCCGTGGTTTTGCCGTGGTGGCGGATGAAGTGCGCGCACTGGCGCACCGCACCCAGCAGTCGACCAGCGAAATCGAGCGGATGATCGGCAGCATCCAGGGCGGTACCGAAGAGGCGGTCGAATCGATGCGCACCAGCACCGAACGCGCCGAGTCGACGCTGAACATCGCCAAAGGCGCCGGCATGGCGCTGGACACCATTGCCGGTGCGGTCGCGCAAATCAACGAACGTAACCTGGTAATCGCCAGCGCGGCGGAAGAGCAGGCGCAGGTGGCGCGGGAAGTGGACCGCAACCTGGTGAACATCAATGACCTGTCGGTGCAGAGCGCTACCGGTGCCCATCAGACCAGTGCGGCGAGTGCAGAGCTGTCGCGCCTGGCTGTGGACCTGAATGGTCTGGTAGCCCGTTTCCGCACCTGAAAAAGTTGGGGCCGCTTTGCGGCCCCCGGCAATCTCGGATCAGTGGATCAGTAATCGATCCGCACATCCCCTTTCGGCACGCTGCAGCACGACAGGATGTAGCCCTCGGCTTCATCCTCTTCGGTAATGCCGCCGTTGTGCTCCATCTCTACTTCGCCGCCCAGTTTGAGCACCTTGCAGGTGCCGCAGATGCCCATGCCGCAAGCTTTGGGGATCATCAGGCCAACTTTGGCTGCCGCAGCATGCACGGTCTCGCCCGGGGCAACGCGGATGCTCTTGTCGCTGCCGATGAACTCCACCAGGTTGAGGTCGGAAATATCCAGCTCCGGTGCATCGGCCGCCTGCTCGGCGTGCTCCACTGCATCGGCCTTGGCCTCTGGTGGCGTCGCGCCGAACGACTCCTCGTGGTAGTTCTTCATGTCGAAGCCGACCGCTTCGAGCATGCGCTTGACTGCCGTCATGTAAGGCGTCGGGCCGCAGCAGAACACCACGCGCTCCATGTAGTCCGGCGCAATCAGCTCCATCAGCCGCTGGTTCAGGTAACCGCGGTACCCCGCCCATGGCTCGCCCAGGCCATGCTTTTCGCAAATGATGTGCAGGCTGAAGTTGGGGATGCGCGAAGCCATCTGTTCCAGCTCGCGGTGGTAGATGATGTCCTTCGGCGAACGGGCGCTGTGCACGAACACCATGTCGACATTGGCGTTGGTGTCGTAGAACCAGCGCGCCATCGACATCACCGGGGTAATGCCCACACCGCCAGACAGGTACAGCGCCTTGCCCGCCGGGAAGTCGATGGCGTTGAACAGCCCCACCGGGCCGTGCACCGGCAGCTCGGCGCCTTCGTGCATGGTGTCGTGCAGGAAGTTTGACACCAGGCCGCCCGGCACGCGCTTGACGGTGATCGAGAAGCTGTACGGCACCGACGGCGAACTGGAGATGGTGTAGGAGCGCATCACCGGCTTGCCTTCGATCTCCAGCTCCAGGGTGACGAACTGCCCGGGCTTGAAGAAAAACATGATCGGCTGATCGGCCATGAAGCAGAAAGTGCGCACGTCCCAGGTCTCCTGGATGACCTTGACGCAGCGCACGATGTGGCGGCCGTTGGCCCAGGTCTGGGTGGTGACCGGATTGAGGAAGGTATCGGACATGTTCATCTCCAGCAGCCGACTATCGGGCTTTTTATGGCTTGGATAATGCGCAAGCTGAGAGCGACGTACATTCCTGCCAGCGACATCGGCGTGCTTATCGCGACCAGCCCCGCGCTACAAGGGCTGGCGCGTCGTAATTCAAATCGGCCATGTCGCCCATGGATACGGTTCGTAGCAGCTTCGGACGCACACTCCACGGCAAATAAACACGCCAGCTGTTTAAACAAAGAGCCGCTGAAAAAAGCCTTGCGGCAACAACAACGATTAGCCACCTTTTGCCGGCCGCACACGGCCCCGAGGAATACACGATGGACGTCACCGCAACCCTGAGCCTGGGCGATCCACTGGAACCTGCACGCAAGGCTACCGCCGAGATGCTGCAGACCCGCGAGCGCACCTACTCGCTGCCCCAGCCTTTCTACACCGACGAGCGTCTGTTCCAGATCGACATGCAGGAGATCTTCCAGAAAGAATGGTTGATCGCCGGCATGACTTGCGAAATTCCGGCGAAAGGTAACTACATCACCCTGCAGATCGGCAAAAACCCGATCCTGGTGGTGCGTGGTGCCGAAGGCAAGGTGCACGCCTTCCATAACGTCTGCCGCCACCGTGGTTCGCGTTTGTGCGTCAGCGACAAAGGCAAGGTGGCCAAGCTGGTCTGCCATTACCACCAGTGGACCTACGAACTGGACGGCCGCCTGCTGTTCGCTGGCACCGAAATGGGCGCCGACTTCGACATGAAGGAGTACGGCCTGAAGCCAGTGCATGTGAAGGTGGCCGGTGGCTACATCTTCATCAGCCTGGCAGAAAACCCGCCTGCCATCGACGAGTTCCTGGCCACCCTGGAACACTACATGGAACCGTACGACATGGAGAACACCAAGGTGGCGGTGCACACCACCTTGATGGAAAAGGCCAACTGGAAGCTGGTGCTGGAAAACAACCGCGAGTGCTACCACTGCAGCGGTTCGCACCCGGAGCTGCTGCAAACCCTGCTGGAGTGGGACGACACCAACGACCCGCGCGCCAGCCAGGAATTCAAGGACCACGTGGCCGCTTCGGCCGCCGCCTGGGAAGCCGAAAAGATCCCGTATCTGCACAAGAGCCACGGCCTGCGTAACCGTATCGTGCGCATGCCGCTGCTCAAAGGCACGGTATCGATGACCATGGACGGCAAGCAGGCTTGCCAGAAACTGATGGGCCGCATCAAGAACCCGGACCTGGGCTCGATGCGCATCCTGCACCTGCCGCACTCGTGGAACCACTGCATGGGCGACCACATGATCGTGTTCACCGTGTGGCCGATCAGTGCCCAGGAAACCATGGTCACCACCAAGTGGCTGGTGCACAAGGACGCCGTGGAAGGTGTGGACTACGACCCAGAGCGCATGCGCAAGGTGTGGGACGCCACCAACGACCAGGACCGCCGCCTGGCGGAAGAAAACCAGCGTGGCATTAATTCCACGGCGTACCAGCCTGGGCCGTACTCGAAAACCTACGAGTTTGGCGTGGTGAACTTCATTGACTGGTACAGCCAGCGGGTTTTGAACAACCTGGGGGCGGAACCGGCGCCGTATCTGAAGGAGGTGCAGGCGCAGTAACCCGTACCACCCACTGGCAGGGCAAATTGCCGTGCCAGTGGGTTTATCGTCGCCTTATGTCCCGATTCGGAGACGGAGGCGGCGCACTGGGTTCAGTACCCCAGCGACGCCATGCATCAATAGCTGCTCGACCTGCCGAAGCGATCCTGGCCCCGAGTGCCGTGCCTCTGCCCCACACGTACGAAGCCCCTTCGACAACCATGCGCACACCGGTGACTTCATAGAATGTCTCCCAGGCTACCCTTACCCCCGACACTCCGGGCTGTCCTACCCCCCTCCATACAGCCTGTGCCGCCTCGGCGTTGGAGAACAAGCCACCGCTGATGTTCCCAATTGCGTTGCCCAGCCCCAGGCGACGGCCGTTACTGGTCAGTACATTACCAATCCACCCTTGTTCGACACCGCTCAATGCGGTGCCTGCAACCCCCATTCCTCCTGTGTAGAAAAGGCTTGTATTACCAATCCGGGATCTTAGGCTCGGCTCGGTGTAGGGCGTACCGGAATGCTGGCTTTGCAAGCGGGCGACCACGTTTCTGGCCGTTCGTGTGACAGCCCCGCCCAGCGTCACCGAACTTGAAAACATGCTTATGCCACTGAGCACCGGGCTAATCACGTCGACCTGGGGGCGGGCGGACCGGGTGGCCGGGACGGCGCCACTGGGGTCGACCCGGTTGATCGGGTCGCCACCGCAGTAGGCATAGGCATTCAGCCCACCCTCCGAGAAAGGGCTGAGTGAGTCGGCAGAGTGAAAGCGCATCAGCACAGGGTTGTAGGTTCGCCGGCCATTGCCCAGGTGATAGCAACCCGTCAGGCGATCGACCATCTGCCCGGCGAAGGCAATATTCCTTGCACCAGCATAGGCCCCGTATGCTGAATACGACCTTGGAGTCCCGCCCATGTGGGTAGGGATAACGGGTTGCAGCATGCCATGCATGATGAACGCTCAGCCGATAGTGATCGCTCATTCTACTCGCCTGAAACAGGACTGCTAACTGATAGAAATGATAGGTTCTTGGTACTTATTCACAGGTTCTGACTTGGGTGATCCTGAGTTTTTACCTGCACTCACCGAGAACGTAAGCCAGAGCAGTGTTAGAGCCCGATTGGCTGTTTTCTGATCAAAGCATTCGAAGACAGGAACGGCGGGGCCTACAGCCGCTCTCAAACAGATTATCCACAGAGCGGCTAACAGAGATTGTGGGAAAGCCTCGACAAGAACCAGCATTGACCGCCTCAGGCGAAGCCGACGGAAGCTGATCATTTTATGATCTAAACCGTGTAAGCGCCGTTATATAAGGCTCCTAGCCATGCACCAACAATTTATCCACACCTTGGCGAACAGATTCCGTGGGCAAAACGGAGCGTACCTGACAGTTCGTCCAGTTTGCCGGAATCCAGGCATGTGACGGGGGAAATGAATAACTTATACACAGGGGACTGGGCTATGGATTGTGCCGCAGGGGCCGCAGCGCGGCCCCAGGATCTGGATTCTGCCTCAGGATTGTCAGGGGGCTGCCAAGCGGCCCATCGCGTCACACAGGCCGCCCCCAGGGGACTCAGCGCAATACGCCCTCTTCCACCAGCAACTTGAGGATTGCCTCAGCGCCTTCCTGCGGCGAAACGTCCTTCAGCACCTTGCCACCACCGCCACTGGCCTTGGCCGTCGCGGCCTTCATGCGGTCGGCGCCACTCTTGGCCTTGATCACCTTCAAGCGCTTGGGCCTTGGACGGGCCGGTTGCAGCTCGGCGTCAGCCAACAGCTCATCTTCGACAATGGCCACGTTACGCGCCGCCAATACCCCCCGACGCGCAGGCCCAAAAGCGCTCTGGCGCGGCTTGGGCGCAGCGTTATCCACAGTCGCCAGCAACGGCAGGCGCACTTTCAGCCGGCGCCGCTGGCCCCGCGGCAAGGCCTGCAATACCTGAGCGGTGCCGTTCTCGATCGACTCCACCTCGGCCAACCCCACGATCAACGGCCAGCCAAGCTTTTCGGCCAGCAGAAATGGCAACATGCCCGACCCTTCCCCCGTCTCGGCCTGGCTACCGGTCAGCACCAGCTGTGCTCCGGCGTCGCGCAGGTAATCCCCCAGCACGCCCAGCACATCGGCACCGGCCGGCTGCTCCAGCACGTCAAGATGGTCCAGGCCCATGCCCAGGTAGGCGCGCAATGCTTCTTCCTGTGGGTTGCCGGCATGTACCACCTGCAAGTTATCCCCAGCCAGCTGCAAACCCAGTTCCACGGCGCGGGCATCCTGCTCGGCGCGGCGGGCGCGCCCGGAGCTTGGGTGAGCACCGATGGAAACCAGGCTGATCACTTTCGTACTCATGCTCGTGCCCTTATGCCGCGTCGCGCTGACCGCCGCTGCGGTAGTTGTCCACAGCCTCGATCAATGCCTTGAGAATCGCCGAACTGTCGCCAATCACCGACAGGTCCGCCCGTTTGATCATGTCGCAACCCGGGTCCATGTTGATCGCCACCACCTTGTCGCAGGCGCCGATGCCCTGCAGGTGCTGGATGGCACCCGAGATACCCACAGCCACGTACACCCGCGCGGTAACCCAGGTGCCGGTAGCACCCACCTGGCGGTTGCGCGGCATGAAGCCGTCGTCCACCGCCACCCGCGAGGCGCCTTCGGTGGCGCCAAGGGCTGCGGTGGCCTGGTGGTACAGGTCCCAGTCCTTGACCCCGTTGCCGCCCGAGATGATGAACTCGGCCTCGGCCATGGCAATGGTGGCCGGGTCCACGGCCACCGAGCCCAGGTCTTCGATGCGCGACAGGCTGCGCGCCACGCTTGTGGACAACTCCACCGGCAAGGCTTCGTGACGGGTTTCGCTAACCGGCTCGGCGCACTCGGCAGCCGCCAGGATCAGGCGTGGCACCGCGCGTTGCAGGTCTTGCTGGCCGGCACCGGCGCGGCCGATGCACTGGCCGTCCTTGACCTGCCATACGCGCGTGGCGGGGCGTTCGCCCAGCGCCGCGCCCAGGCGTCGACCCAGTTCGCCGCCCCCGGTGCGGCTGTCAGGCAGCAGCCAGTGGCGCGGGGTGAACTGGTTATCCACAGCCCGCAGGCCCTGCACCAGTTGCTCCGGTGCATAACCCTCGAAGGCCTCGCCCTCGACGACCAGCAGACGGTCGACGCCAGCTGTGGAAAAGTTGCTTTCCTTGTGCTCGTTAAAGACCACCGCCAGCACCGCGCCGTCACTACCGGCCAGGCTGTGGGCCAGGCCGAGCAGGTCGCGGTCGTGGCTGCTCAGGCGGCCACCGACCATGTCCGGCACCACCGCGATGTAGAACGCCGGCGCCGGTACCTGGTGCAGCGGCAGCTTGACCTCTGCCGCCGCCGTGCGCCGCCCGCCCACACCGGTACCCTGCTGGGCGCCGCTACGGTCGATGCGCTTGATGCCGGCCGGCCCGATGAAGCCTGCAGCAATCGCATGAGGGTTCTTGCGGATGAGGCCATTGGGCCCCATCCAGCTGGTTTGTTGCGTCTGCATGGCCGCATGCAGCGGGTGCAGGCGGTTACGGGCGATCCACTCGGCGCGTGGGTCGCGGCGGATAATATCGCTCATCAGTGCACCTCCGCAGGTTCACGTTTGGCCGTTTGCGGCTTTGCGGCAGACGGTGCGTCCTCTTCGATCAGCACGTCGGCCACCAACTCGGCCAGGTCCTTGATCTGTGGGCGCGGCTCGACCACGCCTTCGAGCATGGCGGTGCACTGTGGGCAACCCACGGCCACCAACTCGGCCTCGGTTTCGCGAATGTCGTCCATGCGCATGTCGGGGATACGCTGCTTGCCCGGGATGTCGGTGATCGGCGCACCGCCGCCACCGCCGCAGCAACGGGAACGGAAGCCCGAGCGCTGCATCTCGCGCACTTCGATACCCAGCGCCTTGAGCACTTCACGCGGCGCTTCGTACTCACCGTTGTAGCGGCCCAGATAGCACGGGTCGTGGTAGGTGACGCTGCCGCCCTTGTGCTGGCCGAGGTTGAGCTTGTTGGCCGCGATCAGTTCGGCCATGTAGGTGCTGTGGTGCTGCACCTGGTACTCGCCGCCCAATGCGCCGTACTCGTTCTTCAGCACATGGAAGCTGTGCGGGTCGCAGGTGACGATGCGCTGGAACTGGTACTTGGCCAGGGTCTGGATGTTGCGTTTGGCCAGTTGCTGGAAGGTCGCTTCGTCGCCCAGGCGGCGGGCCACGTCGCCACTGTCGCGTTCTTCCAGCCCGAGCACGGCAAAGTCCACGCCCGAAGCCTTCAGTACTTTGACAAACGAACGCAGGGTGCGCTGGTTGCGCATGTCGAAGGCACCGTCGCCAACCCAGAACAGCACTTCGGTGGTTTTCACCTCCGACAGCAGTTTCAGGTTGAGGTCAGCTGCCCAGTTCATGCGACCGCCTGGGGCGAAGCCGCCGGGGTTGTCGGTGGCGATCAGGTTGTCCAGCACCTCGGCGCCCTTGTTCGGGGTGGCGCCCTTTTCCAGGGTGAGGTGGCGGCGCATGTCGACGATGGCATCGACGTGCTCGATCATCATCGGGCATTCCTCGACGCAGGCACGGCAGGTGGTGCACGACCACAGCGTTTCAGCGTCGACCAGGCCATTGACGATCGGCTGGTGCGGGTGGCCGCCGTGTTCACCGATCGGTTTGCCCGGGTACGGGCTACCGGCGAACTTGGCGTCCGTGCCACCGGCCAGGCCGATGACCATGTCCTGGATGAGCTTTTTCGGGTTCAGCGGCTGGCCAGCGGCAAAGGCCGGGCACATGGCTTCACATTTACCGCACTGCACGCAGGCGTCGAAGCCCAGCAGCTGGTTCCAGGTGAAGTCCGCCGGCTTTTCCACGCCCAGTGGAGCGGTCGGGTCTTCCAGGTCCAGCGGCTTGAGGCCGGTGGAGCGTCCGCCGCCAAAGCGCTCGGCGCGGCGGTGCCAGGCCAGGTGCAGCGCACCGGCGAAGGCGTGCTTCATCGGGCCGCCCCAGGTCATGCCGAAGAACAGCTCCGACACGCCCCACAGCACGCCCAGGCCGAGCACTGCCACCATCACCCAGCCACCCGTGTTGGCAGGCAGGATGCCGGCGACCGGCAGGGTGGCAATGAAGAAGCTTGCGGCAAACACCAACAGGCTCTTCGGCAAGCGCATCCATGGGCCTTTGGACAGGCGCGCAGGCGGGTTGAGGCGGCGCTTGAAGACAAAGATGGCGCCAGTGAACATGATCACCGTGGCCACCAGCAGCGCGTAGCCGAGGATTTTGCTCTGCAGGCCGAAGCCATGCACCAGGATCGCCAGCGCGGCCGACAGCACGAAGCCGCCAGCGGTGGCCACGTGGGTCTTGGACATGTACTTGTCGCGCTCGACGACGTGGTGCAGGTCCACCAGGTAACGGCGCGGCATGGCCAGCAGGCCGCCGATCAGGTCGACCTTGGAGGCCCGGCCACGCCGCCACATGCGCACCCGGCGCAGGGCGCCGAGCACCGCCAGGCCAAGGGCAGCGAACAGCAGGATGGGTAGAAGGGTGTTCAACATGGGAGGCTCCCACAACAGCTAGATTCTTGCGCCACCCCAAAGGCCAGCGCGGACCCCTGTAGGAGCGGCCTTGTGCCGCGAAAGGGCCGCGTAGCGGCCCCAGCATCCTTGATACTGATGAAATGCTGGGGCCGCTTCGCGACCCTTTCGCGGCACAAGGCCGCTCCTACAGGGGGGCCAGTCCCGCCTCTAGAAAGGCGGTGCGATCAGAAATCCTTGCACAGGCGCAAGGCGTCGTAGATCGCCGCATGCACGTTGCGCTGGGCCACGCAGTCGCCGATGCGGTACAGCAGGTAACCTTCGCCCGGCTGGCTGAGGATCGGCTGTGGCTTGATGGCAAACAGCGCCTCCACATCGATCTGGCCCTTGTTGCGCGAGCCCTCTTTCAGCGCGTAGTACAGCGCTTCATCAGGCCGCACACCGTTCTCGATCACCACCTGGTCGACCACGCGTTCTTCCTTGGCACCGGTGTACTCGTTCTCCAGCACCGCCACCAGCTTGTCGCCTTCGCGGTAGACCTTTTCCAGCATCATGTCGCCGGTCATGATCACTTCTTTCGGGTACATGCTGCGGTAGTAGGTCGGGAAGGTCGTGCCGCCCATGGCCACGCCCGGCTTGATGTCGTCGGTGACGATCTCGACCTGGCTGCCTTTGTCGGCAATGTAGTCTGCTGCCGACATGCCGGTGAATTCACAAATGGTGTCGTACACCAGCACGTTCTTGCCCGGCGCAACCTTGCCGTCGAGCACGTCCCAGCTGCTGACCACCAGCCCTTCGGCAGCGCCCCAGTGCTCGTTCTGCTCGACGAACGGATGGCCGCCCACCGCCAGCACGATAACGTCCGGGCGCAGGTCCTGGATGGCGTCCACGCTGGCAGCGGTGCCCAGGCGCAGGTCCACTTTCAGGCGCGCCAGCTCCAGCTGGTACCAGCGGGTGATGCCGGCGATCTGGTCACGCTGCGGTGCCTTGGCGGCAATGGTGATCTGCCCGCCGATCTGGTCTTTCTTCTCGAACAGGGTCACATCGTGGCCACGTTCGGCAGCCACGCGGGCTGCTTCCATGCCGGCAGGACCGGCGCCAACCACCACCACCTTGCGTTTGACGCCGGTGGTTTTTTCGATGATGTGCGGCACACCCATGTATTCACGGGAGGTCGCGGCGTTCTGGATGCACAGCACATCCAGGCCCTGGTATTGGCGGTCGATGCAGTAGTTGGCACCGACGCACTGCTTGATCTGGTCAATCTGGCCCATCTTGATCTTGGCGATCAGGTGCGGGTCGGCCATGTGCGCACGGGTCATGCCGACCATGTCCACGTAGCCGCCTTCAAGAATGCGCGTGGCCTGGTTCGGGTCCTTGATGTTCTGCGCGTGCAGTACCGGGACCTTGACCACTTCCTTGATGCCGGCTGCCAGGTGCAGGAACGGCTCTGGCGGGTAGCTCATGTTCGGGATGACGTTGGCCAGGGTGTTGTGGGTGTCGCAACCCGAGCCGACCACGCCAATGAAGTCGAGCATGCCGGTGCCGTCGTAATACGCGGCGATCTGTTTCATGTCCTCGTGGCTGAGGCCATCAGGGTGGAACTCGTCGCCACAGAGGCGCATGCCCACGCAGAAGTCGTCGCCCACTTCAGCGCGCACGGCTTTAAGTACTTCCAGGCCGAACTTCATGCGGCCTTCAAACGTGCCGCCCCATTCGTCGGTACGCTTGTTGACCCGCGGGCTCCAGAACTGGTCGATCATGTGCTGGTGCACGGCCGACAGTTCCACGCCGTCCAGGCCGCCCTCTTTGGCACGCCGCGCAGCCTGCGCGTAGTTGCCGATGACGCGCCAGATCTCTTCCACCTCGATGGTCTTGCAGGTGGCGCGGTGCACCGGTTCGCGGATGCCCGACGGCGACATCAGGGTCGGCCAGTTGAAGCCGTCCCAGCGCGAGCGACGGCCCATGTGGGTAATCTGGATCATGATCTTGGCGCCATGCTTGTGCATGGCGTCGGCCAGGTTCTGGAAGTGCGGGATGATGCGGTCGGTCGACAGGTTGACCGACGCCCACCATTCCTGCGGGCTGTCGATGGCGACGACGGACGAGCCGCCGCAGATCGCCAGGCCGATGCCGCCCTTGGCCTTCTCTTCGTAGTACTTCACGTAGCGGTCGGTCGTCATGCCGCCGTCAGTGGCGTAGACCTCGGCGTGCGCGGTGCTGAGCACACGGTTGCGGATGGTCAGTTTGCCGATCTGGATCGGCTGGAACATTGCTTCGAATGCCATGACGCTATCTCCGGCTTACAACGGCTTTGTAACGAACAGGCCATCTTCGTGGCCTTCTTCCGACCCACCGTAGACCTGTTCGGCCACGGTGCGGATCGAGCTGCCGCGGGCAGCGAGAATCTGGTCCATTGCGCCGGCGAACCAGCCGGTGAACATGTAGTCGACCTTGCGGCCAACCTTGCCGTACACGTACACGAACGCCGAATGCTTGAGCTTGACGCTGCAGGTGCCTTTGTCCAGGTCGATGTCCTGGATCTCGAACAGGCCCCAGCCACGCTGGCTCAGGCGCTTCATGTAGTGCTCGAACACCGCCACGCCTTCCAGGCCATGGCACTCGGCTTCTTTTTCACACCAGTGCCAGGCGGACTTGTAGCCGGCCTTGTAGAGGATCTCGGCATAGGCGTCGGCACCCAGCACTTCCTCGATGCCGATGTGGTTGTTGACGAAGAAATGGCGCGGCACGTACAGCATCGGCAAGGCGTCACTGGTCCAGACACCGGTCTCGCTGTCGACTTCGATTGGCAATTGCGGGGCGATCTTGGCCATGGAAACTCAACTCCATACAAATTTTTATGTGGGTGCCCCGGCGTTGCTGGCAGGGGCTATCAGGCTTGGAGAGCGGCTTACTCGCCCCAGACGTCCTTGAGGACGTTGACCCAGTTCTCGCCCATGATCTTGCGCACCACACGCTCGGAGTGGCCGCGCTTGAGCAAGGTTTCGGTGAGGTTGGGGAATTCGCCCACGGTGCGGATGCCCAGCGGGTTGATGATCTTGCCGAAGTTGGTCAGGCGACGGGCGTAGCCCTTGTCGTGGGTCAGGTACTCGAAGAAGTCCTGGCCATGGCCCTGGGTGAAGTCGGTGCCGATACCGATGGCGTCTTCACCGACGATGTTCATGGTGTACTCGATGGCTTCGGCGTAGTCGTCGATGGTCGAGTCGATGCCTTTGGCCAGGAACGGCGCGAACATGGTCACGCCGACGAAGCCGCCGTGGTCGGCGATGAATTTCAGCTCTGCGTCCGACTTGTTGCGCGGGTGCTCTTTAAGGCCCGACGGCAGGCAGTGGGAGTAGCAGACCGGTTTTTTCGATTCGAGGATGACCTCTTCGGAGGTCTTGGAGCCGACATGGGACAGGTCGCACATGATGCCGACGCGGTTCATTTCCGCCACGATCTCGCGGCCGAAGCCCGACAGCCCGCCGTCACGCTCGTAGCAGCCGGTGCCCACCAGGTTCTGGGTGTTGTAGCACATCTGCACGATGCCTACGCCCAGCTGCTTGAACACGTCCACATAGGCGATCTGGTCTTCGAACGCATGGGCGTTCTGGAAGCCGAAGAGGATGCCGGTCTTGCCCAGTTCCTTGGCCTTGCGGATGTCGGCGGTGGTACGCACCGGCATCACCAGGTCGCTGTTGTCGCGGATCAGCTTCTGGCTGGCGGCGATCTGGTCGACGGTTGCCTTGAAGCCTTCCCAGACCGACACCGTGCAGTTGGCCGCAGTCAGCCCGCCTTTGCGCATGTCCTCGAACAGCTCGCGGTTCCATTTGGCAATGATCAGGCCGTCGATGACGATGCTGTCGGCGTGAAGTTCGGCTGGGCTCATCAGGCTGTCCCCTTTTATTGAATGGTTGGCGCCAAACCTTGTGTCGGCGCTTTGGGGCCAGCATATGCCTGTGCCCAAAGGCGCCCCGATGCAAAAACGACAGGGGGTTTGCCGAAAGCGTCAATGCGCGACAACACGCCCTCTGGCACGCCGTCTGGCGATGAGAGGCAGTCGCGTTAACGACCTTTCGGGCTGCTTTATGAACATTTGGACAGGTGGCTACCCACGCGCCTTCGTCTGAGCGAGAATCCCTGCGATTCGTCAGCCTGTTGAGGAGAAAAGGGATGAAATCATTGGCATGGCTGGCGCTGCTGGCCGTCGTATCGGGCGCCCAGGCCGGCGAGGAAGAAAGCACCCCGTGCGACAACGTCGACACCGACCAGCAGACCTACGCCTGCGCGGCGTTCAACAAGCAGACGGCCGAGCGGGAGTTGAAGTCGGCTTACGATGACTTGATCCAGCGCATCCGCGATCAATATGCCGACGAAGGCGACCAGGCCACTGCCCTGATCGGGCGCATGGACGCGGCAGAGAAGCTGTGGACGCAACTGCGCGATGCTGATTGCAAGGTCGAGACCTATGCCGAGAAGCAGGGGAGCAAGGCATTCCAGGCGGCCTGGGATACCTGCGTGGCCCAGCGCAGTGATGACCGGTCGGAGTATTTGCAGTCCATCGGCCAGCAGTGAAATCCCTGTTTCCTGCGCAGGCCCTATCGCCGGCAAGCCAGCTCCCACAGGTACCCCACGGCACTCAAAGCCTGTGCAATACCTGTGGGAGCTGGCTTGCCGGCGATAGGGCCAGTGCAGGAGGAAATCAAACTGCCCTGGCCAACCTGTCCTCCCGCGGGCAACGCTGGTACCGCGCCCGATAACAGCGGGTAAAGTACGAGGCCGACTCAAACCCGCAAGCCACCCCCACCTCCAGCACACTCATGTCGGTCTGGCGCAACAACTGCCGCGCCTTGTCCAGCCGCAGTCGCAAATAGAACCCACTGGGCGTGTCGTCCAGGTGCACACGAAACAGCCGCTCCAGCTGGCGCCGGGTCACCTGCACCGCTTCAGCCAGCACCTGGGTATTGAGTGGCTGCTCGGTATTGCGCTCCATTTCGCCAATCACCTTCACCAGTTTCTTGTTACTGATGCCATAGCGGCTGGCAATCTGCATGCGCTGGTGGTCCTGTCGCTGGCGGATACGCCCGAGCACGAATTGCTCCGACACCTGCACCGCCAGTTCGCTGCCATGGGCCTGTGCAATAAGGTCGAGCATCAGGTCGATCGACGCCGTACCGCCAGCGCAGGTGATGCGCCGCCGGTCGATCTCGAACAACTCCTGGGTCGCCTGCAGGCTCGGGTAGTTTTCCTTGAACGCTTCCAGCGCCTCCCAGTGCACGGTGGCGCGATGGCCGTCGAGCAGGCCGGCCTCGGCCAGTACCACTGCACCCGTGTCGATGCCGCCGAGTATCACCCCTTCATGATCCAGGCGGCGTAGCACCTGTTGCAGCGCCGGGCCATAACAGGCCAAGGGATCGAAACCGGCCACGATCAGCAGGATGCCGGCAGGCTCGCCCGCGGCCAGCGCCGCATCGGCGTTTACCGACATGCCGTTGCTGGCCTGCACCGCACCGCCATCCAGGCTCAATACCTGCCAACGGTAGGACGGCCCCTTGAACCGATTGGCTACCCGCAGCGGCTCCAGGGCACTGATGAAGCCCATGGCCGAGAACCCGGGCAACAGCAGAAATTGAATGTTTTGCAGCATTGCATGCTCCACGGCAAAGGTGGTCGCCTCCGTGCAAGTGTTGGTCGCCAGGGTGCGATTTTTCACCCTGCGTGCAGCGTAGCGTGTTCACACGGCCCAGAGAGACCGAACCCCATAACAATATGCACTGCCGATGGAGAGCCACCATGCACAGCTTGATCCGCCGCAGCCTGTTGACCCTTGCCCTGAGCAGCATCGCCACTTCCCCGCTTTACGCCGCCGAACCTGCGGCCTGCAAGAACGTCCGCCTGGGCGTGGTCAACTGGACCGACGTCATCGCCACCAGCGCCATGGCGCAGGTGCTGCTCGACGGCCTGGGCTACCAGACCAAACAGACCAGCGCCTCGCAGCAGATCATCTTTGCCGGCATCCGCGACAAGCGCCTGGATATGTTCCTGGGTTACTGGAACCCGATCATGACCCAGACCATCACCCCGTTCATCGATGCCCAGCAGGTGAAGGTGCTGGAAAAGCCCAGCCTGGAAGATGCCCGGGCGACCCTGGCAGTGCCGAAGTACCTGTATGACAAAGGCCTGAAGACCTTCGCCGACATCCACAAGTTCGAGAAGGAGCTGGGCGGCAAGATCTACGGCATCGAGCCCGGCTCCGGCGCCAACACCCAGATCAAGGCGATGATCACCAAGAACCAGTTCGGCCTGGGCAAGTTCCAGCTGGTCGAGTCCAGCGAGGCCGGCATGCTTGCTGCCGTCGACCGCGCCGTGCGGCGCAAGGAGGCCGTGGTGTTCTTCGGCTGGGCGCCGCACCCGATGAACGTGAACATCGACATGGCCTACCTGGGCGAGAGCCAGGACGCCCTGGGCCCGGACGAAGGCCGCGCAACGGTGTGGACGGTGACTGCCCCGGATTACGCCGAACGCTGCCCCAACGCCCACCGCCTGCTGGCCAACCTGAACTTCAGCGCCGAGGACGAGAGCCGCATGATGCAGCCGCTGCTCGACCACAAGGATGCGCTGGAATCGGCCCGCCAGTGGCTCAAGGACCACCCCGATGACAAGGCGCGCTGGCTTGAGGGCGTGACCACCTTCGATGGCAAGCCGGCTGCGGACAACCTCAAGCTTACTGCCAACTGATCCGGCCCTTTCGCGGGCACGCCCGCTCCCACAGGTTCTCCCTACGCCCAGGGTTCACGCGAACCCTGTGGGAGCTGGCTTGCCGGCGATAGGGCCAGCACCGACAACACAAGGAACCCCGCCATGAACCACGACGTCATCATCACCTGCGCCCTCACCGGCGCCGGCGACACCGCCTCGAAAAGCCACCTGGTCCCGGTCACCCCCAAGCAGATCGCCGAAGCCGCCGTCGAAGCTGCCAAAGCCGGCGCCACGGTGGTCCACTGCCACGTTCGCGACCCGCAAACCGGCCGTTTCAGCCGCGACGTAAACCTCTACCGCGAAGTCATGGAACGCATCCGTGAAGCCGACGTGGACATCATCGTCAACCTCACTGCCGGCATGGGCGGCGACCTGGAAATCGGCCCGGGTGAAACGCCGCTGGAGTTCGGCCCGGGCACCGACCTGATCGGCCCGCTGGAGCGCCTGGCCCATGTCGAAGCGCTGTTGCCGGAAATCTGCACACTCGATTGCGGCACCCTCAACTTCGGCGACGGCAACTCGATCTACGTGTCCACCCCGGCCCAACTGCGTGCCGGCGCCAAGCGCATTACCGAACTGGGGGTGAAGGCCGAGCTGGAAATCTTCGATACCGGCCACCTGTGGTTCGCCAAGCAAATGATGAAGGAAGGCCTGCTCGAAGACCCGCTGTTCCAACTATGCCTGGGCATCCCTTGGGGCGCACCGGCCGACACCACCACCATGAAGGCGATGGTCGACAACCTGCCGGCCAACGTCACCTGGGCGGGCTTTGGCATCGGCCGCATGCAGATGCCGATGGCCGCACAAGCGGTATTACTCGGCGGCAACGTGAGGGTCGGCCTGGAAGACAACCTGTACCTGGACCGCGGCGTGCTGGCCAGCAACGGCCAGTTGGTCGAACGCGCGAGCGAGATCATCACCCGCATGGGTGGCCGCATCCTGTCCCCGGCAGAAGGCCGGGAAAAAATGAATCTCAAGCGCCGCTGACACTTCAGGAGACTGATATGCCCTTCATCACTGAGATCAAGACCTTCGCCGCTTTGGGTAGCGGCGTAATCGGCAGCGGCTGGGTTGCCCGCGCCCTCGCCCACGGCTTGGACGTGGTCGCCTGGGACCCGGCCCCCGGTGCCGAGCAAGCACTGCGCAAGCGCATCGCCAACGCTTGGCCGGCACTAGAAAAACAAGGCCTGACCCAAGGTGCCTCCCAAAACCGGCTGAAGTTCGTCAGCACCATCGAGGAATGCGTGCGCGATGCCGATTTCATCCAGGAAAGCGCACCGGAGCGGCTGGACCTCAAGCTCGACCTGCACGCAAAAATCAGCGCCGCCGCCAAGCCCGATGCCATCATCGGTTCCAGCACTTCAGGCCTGCTGCCCAGCGAATTCTATGAGTCGTCGACTCACCCAGAACGCTGCGTTGTCGGCCACCCGTTCAATCCGGTGTACCTGCTGCCGCTGGTCGAGATTGTCGGCGGTAGCCGCACCTCACCCGAGGCCATTGAAGCTGCCAAAACCATCTACACCGCACTCGGCATGCGCCCGCTGCATGTGCGCAAGGAACTGCCAGGCTTCATCGCCGACCGCCTGCTCGAAGCGCTCTGGCGCGAGGCCTTGCACCTGGTCAACGACGGCGTTGCCACCACGGGCGAAATCGACGACGCGATTCGCTTCGGCGCAGGCTTGCGCTGGTCGTTCATGGGCACGTTCCTTACCTACACCCTGGCCGGTGGCGATGCTGGCATGCGCCACTTCATGTCACAGTTCGGCCCTGCCCTGAAGCTGCCCTGGACCTACCTGCCAGCACCGGAACTGACCGACAAGCTGATCGGCGATGTGGTGAACGGTACCTCTGAGCAACAGGGCGAGCGCAGTATCGCTGCACTGGAGCGCTACCGTGACGACACCCTGCTGGCGGTACTGGAAGCGGTGAAAACCAGCAAGGCCAGCCACGGAATGTCGTTTGGCGATTAAGGAGACCAAGATGCCCGCTCTGATCACTTACCGCACCACGGTCCAGGAGGACTGGGTCGATTACAACGGCCACCTGCGGGATGCCTTCTACCTGCTGATCTTCAGCTACGCGACCGATGCCCTGATGGAGCGCATTGGCCTGGACGCCGACAGCCGCGGGCAAAGCGGTAATTCACTGTTCACGCTGGAGGCGCATATCAATTATCTGCACGAGGTGAAGCTGGGCACCGAGGTGTGGGTGCAGACGCATATCATCGGCTTTGATCGCAAGCGTCTTCACGTGTATCACAGCCTGCACCGGGCAGGGTTCGACGAGGTCCTGGCGGCGAGCGAGCAGATGTTATTGCACGTGGACCTGGCGGGGCCGCAGTCAGCACCTTTTGGGCACACGACTGTTTGCCAATTGAATCACTTGGTAAAGCAACAGGAGGGGACGCTGGCGCCGCGATACCTGGGGCGTACCCTACAACTTCCCTCTTGAATGACCATGGAGTTGGCGCCAAGGTGTATATAAAGACCAAGCACCTTGGCGCCCTCGCCAGATACGATCAAGCCCTAGGTTTACTCATAGGACACTCTGTATACTGGCCCGATTAGTCTTCTCGTGAATTCGAACCCCTCGGGCTTACCACCACCCGAATGTACGCTAGTTATTTCAAAGTCCCCAGAAAAATTGCCTGCCTTATAACAACTGTGTACCCAATAGAGGATATTGGAGAAACACAGCTTTCTCGGCGTGGAACCACTGTAAAAGTCTTTTACCACGACTTGTACGGGATCGACATCATTATCCTTGCATTCGGTATACCATGAGAGCAGGGCTTGTTCACCCGGGTTCAAATCAATGAAGCAACCCCGGTTCGCCCCGTACAACCACAAACGAACAGGATGAGCAGGGTCCGGATAAAAATTGGCAACAGTGTCACGATTTTCATTGAAAGCCCGCGCCACATCATTTTTATCTACCGTACCCATAGGAACCCCTTGATACTGCAAACGCGGGTTTGAATGGTAGGGAATGGCGCCATGCGACGTTCGCATCTGAGTATGGAAATTTGGCGCTGTACGCTGGTAGCCATAGGCGTAAAGGGGTAGAGACCCAACTGGAGCCTCGTCCTTATGATCGGCCCCCATGTTATGTCCTAATTCGTGTCCTAACGCAGCAAAGCAACTAATGGCCGAAAAAGCCCTGTACACGGTAGCGTTAACGTTCGCTATGCCACAGTAAACGCTAAACGTCGAAAGCATTGATACCAGATCGGCGCGCCCCTTTTCACGTTCAATATGAATTTTAGCCCCCAAGGGTTTACCAGCTGCCATATCACCGATCTGAGTTTCGGGCGTTTTGCCTGTTTCATCGTAGTCAGAATCGTAAATATCAGACAGCTCGTACACGGCATCGACTTTGCTATTTATAAAGTATTGATTGGCGTTCTGTAACGCCTGCGCCAATTCGATCTTGTAATTTGGAAATAACGCCCTGGACTGCCGGGTTGTCACGAGTAGCACCCTAATCGTACTTTTTGACGACAGAGGAGCAGTGACCAACTGGGTATTGCCCTGTGGTTGCACCGGAGCAGCTATCGGCGCTGCTTCTGGTGGTAGTTTTGATTCATCAACCTTGACCAAGACTTGCTGGCCTTTGCCAACCGCCGTTAACCGGTAGAGCTGCCCATCCACCCGGATATCCCCAACGACCAGGTTACCGTCGCTCACCAATGAAACCCAGTTGAGCGGATCCATATCGACTTCCGCCGGTGAGGGGTAAAGTTGTCTACGGTTGGAAGGCATATCGCCAACCCACCCTAGCATTCCTGGAGCAACACTATCGCTTCTTGATAACTGGAAACTCACCGTTCTGCCGTCAGTCAGAGGCATTGAGAGCATCGTCGTATCTTTCGATACAAGCCCAGGCTTGACCTGCACTTCTTTAACTTCAGCTTCTTCTGACCAATTCAACAAAAGCTTCAAATACTTGTCAGTACTAGATTGCCTCTCGAGGGCGGCGCGGTTCTGGTCTGGCTTGATCTGAAACAGCGTATCCGCCGAACTTTCGAGATGGTTTGTAGGGTCCGAAGCTGTGCATCCTCCAAAAAGAAACACAGCACCTAGCAAGCAGAATTTCAATTGTTTCCGGTTCATGTTCATGCTCCAGATATCGGAGCCTCACTTGAGCATGGGCATCGATTCCCAACAACTGACATAAATAACAGTTGCAAAAAAACCCCGGAAAGCCGTGAGCTACCGGGGCCAAGAGCGAGCAACATCCACTGTGCGTGAGCGAGGGTGACCAAACCCTCGGGTACCGTGAATGGCTTCAGTGTGCGGGCTTGCCGGGCGGGGGATTTAGCCGTAAACGACCTGTTCTTAGCCAAAGCAGCCATGGCGACATTCTGTTCTTGCGAGGCTGTCGCGCACGTCACAGAATCGGTCGTAAATCACAGCAGCACTCTCTTAGCGATAAAAGGGACAACAGCCATGATGCATGCGGATTTGATTGATCAGGACGACCTCGCCGGCCATTTGCGCGCGCGCGGTTTCGATATTCCGGCCGGGGCCAGTGCCGAACAGGCGTGTGAAGCGGTGGTGCGGGGGCTGACCGAGCCCAATGCGCGGGCGCTGAAGGGGATGGTGGAGCAGATGTACACCGGTAGTGCGACGATCCTGCCTGCTGTGCGCCAGGCCATCGACAAGCAGCTGTTGCCGGCGCTGGCGAGTTTCAACAAGCGGGCCTGATTCTTTTTCCTGTACTGGCCCTCTCGCCTGCAAGCCAGCTCCCACAGTGACTACACACAGCTCGAGGCCTGTGCAGTACCTGTGGGAGCGGGCGTGCCCGCGAAGAGGCCGACTCGGTATCAGAGCCTTACGCTGGCAAAGGTCGACTCGTTGCGCGCCTGGCTCAGTGCCGCCATCGGCCCGCTGTGTGGCGACAGGGTCATGGCCTGCGGAATCGGCATCATCGCTACCTGCTGCGCGGTGTTGGAACCCACACGCTCGTCACGCGGCGGAATGCCGAAGTACTCGCGGTAGCACTTGGAGAAGTGCGGCGTGGACACAAAACCACACACCGACGCCACTTCGATGATCGACATCGGTGTCTGCTTCAGCAGCTGCCGCGCACGGATCAGGCGCAGTTTCAGGTAGTAGCGCGATGGCGAGCAGTGCAGGTACTTCTGGAACAACCGCTCAAGCTGGCGTCGCGACACCGCCACGTACACCGCCAGTTCGTCCAGGTCGATCGGCTCTTCGAGGTTGGCCTCCATCAGCGCGACGATTTCCTGCAACTTCGGCTGGTTGGTACCGAGCATGTGCTTGAGCGGCACGCGCTGGTGGTCCTGCTCGTTGCGGATGCGCTCATAGACGAACATCTCGGAGATGGCCGCCGACAGCTCGCGGCCATGGTCGCGGCTGATCAGGTGCAACATCATGTCCAGCGGCGCAGTGCCGCCGGAGCTGGTGAAGCGGTTACGGTCGAGGGTGAACAGGCGGGTGCTCATGTTCACCCGCGGGTAGGCTTCCTGCATGGCCGCCAGGCACTCCCAGTGCACACTGCAATCGAAACCGTCGAGCAGCCCGGCACAGGCCAGGGCCCAGCTGCCGGTGCACACCGCGCCAAGGCGGCGCGACTGGCGGGCCTGGGCCTGCAGCCAGGTGACATGCTCACGGGTAACGGTGCGCTGGATGCCCACGCCGCCGCAGACGATCACGGTATCGATGGGCGGCGCGCTGTGCATGGCGGCATCGGGGGTGATCTGCAGGCCGTCGCTGGCCCAGACCTGGCCGCCGTCGACCGTCAGGGTGTGCCAGCGGTACAGCTCGCGGCCGGACAGCTGGTTGGCCATGCGCAGCGGCTCGACGGCCGATGCCAGGGAAATCAGGGTGAAATTGTCCAGTAGAAGAAACCCGATGGACTGGGGTGCTGTGCGGTTCTGGGTTGGGGTCCCGGAGGTGTACGACGTCATCGCGATTTCTCCTCACACAAATGCAGGGTGTGCCTCAGGCGGGCACTGATTTCTTGTTATGACCCCTCGGTCATTTTCCGGGGGTAGGTTGCCAATCTCAACGCAAACGCCGTGCCTGAAATTGAACGGCTATCCAAAAAAACCTGAAAACGACACCTTCATCAGGCAAATCAAGGGCTTCGGCCGAGTTGGCAGATAGTCGCAAAACAGGCGTGCTAGGCGCCGTGCGTGTAACGGCTGAGCAATTTGGTGACACGTGCAGCGTAAGTTGCCCAGAAACGACACTCTTGAGTGTCACCGACAATGCCCGCACTGATAGCGACACCCGACGATCGGTAGGCGGCGGGCGCACCATAAGGAGGCATTTGTGGTTATGTTGCACCTGCATCAACCTTAAAAGGCCCCTTCGCGGGTGAACCCGCGAAGGGGCCAGCAAACCTGGTAAAGATCAGCACTCGATAGCGCTGACCGCCAGGCCACCGCGTGAGGTCTCTTTGTACTTGTCGTGCATGTCGGCCCCGGTATCGCGCATGGTGCGGATCACCTGGTCGAGGGAAATGAAGTGCTCGCCGTCACCGCGCAGCGCCATTTGCACCGCGTTGATGGCTTTTACCGCAGCAATCGCGTTGCGCTCGATGCATGGCACCTGCACCAGCCCGCCGACCGGGTCGCAGGTCAGGCCAAGGTTGTGTTCCAAGGCAATCTCGGCGGCGTTCTCTACCTGTGGCGGGGTGGCACCGAGCACTTCGGCAAGGCCCGCTGCGGCCATGGCGCAGGCCGAGCCGACTTCCCCCTGGCAACCCACTTCAGCCCCAGAGATCGAGGCGTTCTTCTTGCACAGGATGCCCACGGCAGCCGCAGCCAGGAAGTAATCGACAATGCTGGACTCGTTCACCTCATCGCTGAAGCGCATGTAGTAGTGCAGCACCGCCGGGATGATGCCGGCCGCGCCATTGGTGGGTGCGGTAACCATGCGCCCACCGGCGGCGTTCTCTTCGTTGACGGCCAGGGCGAACAGGTTGACCCATTCCATGGCGCTCATGGTCGAGCCGATCACGTTGGGCTTGCCGATCTCTTGCAGGCTACGGTGCAGCTTGGCAGCGCGGCGGCGCACGTTCAGCCCGCCGGGCAGCGTGCCTTCGTATTTAAGGCCGTTGTTGACGCATTCCTGCATGGCTTCCCAGAGTTTGTGCAGGCCGGCGCGGATCTCTTCTTCGCTGCGCCAGACCTTCTCGTTGGCCATCATCAATTGCGACACGGTGAGGTCGTTTTGCTTGCACAGCCGCAGCAGTTCGGCGGCGCTGTTGAAGTCGTACGGCAGCACCGTCTGGTCGGCATCCAGCACACCGCTGGCGGCCTGGGCGGCATCCACCACAAAGCCGCCACCCACCGAGTAGTAGGTGTCGCGGTGCAACTCGCCCTGCTCGCCCTCGGCAACCAGGGTCATGGCGTTGGGGTGGTACGGCAGGTTTTCGTCCAGCAGCAGCATGTCGCGGGCCCAGACGAATTCTATGGGCAGGCGGCTGTCCAGCTGCAGGGTGTTGGTTTCGCGCAGGTCGGCAATGCGCGGCACGATCTGGGTCGGGTCAATGGCGTCAGGCCACTCGCCCATCAAGCCCATGATGGTGGCGTTGTCGGTGCCGTGACCGATACCGGTGGCCGACAGCGAGCCATACAGGCGCACCTCGATCCGTTTCACACGTTCCAGCTCGCCGCGTTCGCGAAGGCCCTGAACAAACAGGGCGCCAGCACGCATGGGGCCGACGGTGTGGGAGCTGGAAGGCCCGACACCGATCTTGAACAGGTCGAACACGCTGATGGCCATTGTCGAATCACCTCTTGCTGGGCTTGTCTCTGCGCGCCATGCGCAGGGCGGGGCAACTGCTAGGCTCAAACAGCGGGCCGCCTTGAATGCCAGCATCATCGGGCTTTTACCGCACCCCTCGCCGTCTGCAACCGACGTACTTTTGTCCAGCCGCGCCGCGCTGTTTTTGCTCAAGGAGCGGCCCTCACCACGCCGCTTTCCGGCGGCCTGGTGACGCAAAAATGCGGCCGAGGGGGTGGATAAACCCATAAGCGACATCGCCCTTACTGGATACGACCCGTTCCGTACTGGATACGACCCTACCAGTAGGCGATTGCCCGGCGCTGGAGGATTATCGAAAGCGACTCGTAAAGCACGGCCACGCATCCTGCCCTCTGCAGGCCTGGTCGACCGGACCCTCAGAAAGCCCGGCGACCCACGCGAACCCGAAGACAATATCTCAGGAGTCCATCCATGAAAGGTTCACCCTCGCTGTTGCTGGTTGCGTTGCTGTCCACGCCCTTGCTGGCCCAGGCCGCCGAACCCGAGCAGTGTCAGACGGTACGTTTCTCCGACGTCGGCTGGACCGACATCACAGTCACGACCGCGACCACCAGCGTTGTGCTCGAAGCCCTGGGTTACAAAACCCACACCACCATGATCTCGGTACCCGTGACCTACAAGTCGCTGGCCGCCGGCAAGGACCTGGACGTGTTTCTCGGCAACTGGATGCCGACCATGGAGAACGACATCAAGCAGTACCGCGACGCTGGCACCGTGGAAACGGTGCGCGCCAACCTGGAAAACGCCAAGTACACCTTGGCCGTGCCTCAGGCGCTGTACGACAAGGGCCTGAAAGATTTCGCCGACATTCCCAAGTTCAAGAAGGAACTGGACGGCAAGATCTACGGCATCGAGCCCGGCAACGATGGCAACCGCACCATCCAGAGCATGATCGACAAGAACGCCTTCGGCCTGAAGGACGCCGGTTTCAAGATTGTGCAATCGAGCGAGGCCGGCATGCTGTCGCAGGTCGACCGCGCGCAGAAACGTGGCGAGGCCCTGGTGTTCCTGGGCTGGGAACCGCACCCGATGAACACCCGCTTCAAGATGCAATACCTGACCGGCGGGGACGATTTCTTCGGGCCCGATTTCGGCAAGGCGACCGTATTGACCAATACCCGCAAGGGCTACGCGCAGGAATGCAGCAACGTTGGCCAACTGCTCAAGAACCTGTCGTTCGAGCTCAAGGATGAAAGCACCATGATGGGCTATGTCCTGGACGACAAGATGAAACCCGAAGCAGCCGCCAAGAAGTGGCTTAAAGACAACCCCGGCAAGCTGGACACCTGGCTTGCCGGCGTTACCACTGTTGATGGCAAACCCGGCCTTGAGGCGGCCAAGGCCAAGCTGGCGCAATAACGCACCACGCAATAGCGCTACCTCGGGGCAGGACCGTGCCTGCCCCGGGTTGATTTCAATCTATGCAGGTGGAAGCTCGCTATCATGCTTATCGATCAGAAAATACCCCTGGGCCAGTACATCGCGTCGTTCGTCGAGTGGCTGACCCAGAACGGCGCAAATTACTTCGACGCCATCGCGCAAGGCCTGGAATTCATGATCCATGGGGTCACCAGTGCCCTGACCTGGTTCAACCCGTTCGTCCTCATCGCCCTGTTCGCCGGCCTGGCGCACCTGATCCAGCGCAAGTGGGGGCTGACCGCGTTCGTTGCCCTGTCATTCCTGCTGATCTTCAACCTGGGTTACTGGCAGGAAACCATGGAAACCCTGGCGCAAGTGACCTTCGCCACGGTGGTGTGCGTGGTGATTGGCGTGCCGCTGGGCATCCTCGCTGCGCACAAACCGATGTTCTATACCGCCATGCGCCCGGTACTCGACCTGATGCAGACGGTGCCCACCTTCGTCTACCTGATCCCTACCCTGACCCTGTTCGGCCTGGGTGTGGTACCGGGGCTGATCTCTACCGTGGTCTTCGCCATTGCGGCGCCAATCCGCCTCACCTACCTGGGCATCTGCGACGTCCCGCAGGAGCTGATGGACGCTGGCAAGGCCTTTGGCTGCTCGCGTCGCCAATTGCTTACCCGTATCGAACTGCCGCATGCGATGCCCAGCATCGCCGCCGGCGTCACCCAGTGCATCATGCTGTCGCTGTCGATGGTAGTAATCGCCGCCCTGGTGGGCGCTGACGGCCTGGGCAAACCTGTGGTCAACGCACTGAACACCGCCGATATCTCCCTGGGCTTCGAAGCGGGCCTGGCGATCGTGCTGCTGGCAATCATGCTCGACCGTATCTGCAAGCAACCGGAACTGCCGGTAAGGGGTGAGGCATGAGCATCATTCGTTTCGAAGACGTCGACGTCATTTTCTCCAACAAGCCGCGCGAGGCGCTGTCGCTGCTGGACCAGGGCAAGACCCGCGAACAGATCCTCAAGCAGACCGGCCTGGTGGTCGGCGTCGAAAAGGCCAACCTTGATATCAACAAGGGTGAGATCTGCGTGCTGATGGGCTTGTCCGGCTCGGGCAAATCGAGCCTGCTGCGCTGCATCAACGGCCTCAACACCGTCAGCCGCGGCAAGCTGTTTGTCGAGCACGAAGGCAAGCACATCGACATTGCCCACTGCAGCCCGGCCGAGCTGAAGATGATGCGCACCAAGCGCATTGCCATGGTGTTCCAGAAGTTTGCCCTGATGCCCTGGCTGACGGTGCGCGAGAACATCAGCTTTGGCCTGGAAATGCAGGGCCGCCCGGAAAAGGAACGGCGCAAGCTGGTGGACGAGAAGCTTGAGCTGGTGGGCCTGACCCAGTGGCGCAACAAGAAGCCGGACGAGCTGTCTGGCGGCATGCAGCAGCGCGTGGGCCTAGCCCGGGCGCTGGCGATGGATGCCGACATCCTGCTGATGGACGAACCGTTCTCGGCCCTCGACCCGCTGATCCGCCAGGGCCTGCAAGACGAGCTGCTGGGCCTGCAGGCCAAGCTGAGCAAGACCATCGTGTTCGTCAGCCACGACCTGGACGAGGCACTGAAGCTGGGTACCCGCATTGCGATCATGAAGGACGGGCGGATCATCCAGTACAGCAAGCCGGAGGAAATCGTGCTAAACCCGGCCGACGAGTATGTGCGTACCTTCGTCGCCCACACCAACCCGCTGAACGTGCTGTGCGGCCGCAGCCTGATGCGTAGCCTGGACAACTGCAAGCGGGTCAATGGCTCGGTGTGCCTGGACCCGGGAATCGATTCGTGGCTGGACCTGGGCGAAGGTGGCGCGCTCAAGCGTGCACGCCAGGGCCAGAACGGGCTGGACATGCAGAACTGGGCACCGGGGCAGGATGTGGAGCTGCTGGAGCGCAGGCCGACCGTGGTGCACGCCGACATCGGCATGCGTGAGGCGCTGCAGATTCGTTATCAGACCGGCAACAAGCTGGTGCTGCAGGATAACGACAGGGTGGTGGGGATTCTTGGGGATACCGAGCTTTATCACGCGTTGCTCGGCAAGAACCACGGGTGATGCCCCGGGGCCCGCTTTGCGGGCCATTCGCAGCACAAGGCTGCTCCTACAGGGGAATGCGTATCCCTGTAGGAGCAGCCTTGTGCTGCGAATGGAGGGCAAAGCCCTCCCGGCAATCTGTCAGCGAACGACGATACCGCGCGAAGCCATGTAGGCCTTGGCCTCCGGCACCGTGTACTCGCCAAAGTGGAAGATACTGGCCGCCAGCACCGCGCTGGCATGCCCTTCCAGAATGCCGTCAGCCAGGTGCTGCAGGTTACCCACACCCCCCGAGGCAATCACCGGAATGCCCAGCGCATCACTGATGGCGCGGGTAACACCCAGGTCGAAGCCGTTCTTCATGCCGTCCTGGTCCATGCTGGTCAGCAGGATCTCGCCAGCGCCCAGGCCCTCCATCTTCTTCGCCCACTCGACGGCATCCAGCCCGGTCGGCTTGCGCCCGCCGTGAGTGAAGATTTCCCAGCGCGGCGTTTCACCTGGCCCGGACACCTTCTTGGCATCGATGGCGACAACGATGCACTGCGAACCGAAACGGTCCGCCGCCTCGCCCACAAACTCCGGGTTGAACACCGCAGCCGTATTGATCGAAACCTTGTCGGCACCGGCATTGAGCAGGTTGCGGATGTCCTGCACGGTGCGCACGCCACCGCCCACGGTCAGCGGGATGAACACCTGGCTGGCCATGCGCTCGACGGTATGCAGGGTGGTGTCGCGGCCATCGACGCTGGCAGTGATGTCGAGGAAGGTGATTTCGTCGGCCCCCTGCTCGTTGTAGCGACGGGCAATTTCCACCGGGTCGCCGGCATCACGGATGTTCTCGAACTTGACGCCCTTGACCACCCGGCCGTTGTCCACGTCCAGGCAAGGGATGATGCGCTTGGCCAGTGCCATGGTTCAGTCCTCAGCCTTGGTAGTTGTCGCAGAAGGCCTGGGCCTCGGCGACATCGAGGGTGCCTTCGTAGATGGCACGGCCGGTGATGGCGCCAATGATGCCGGGGGCCTTGGCGTCCAGCAGGGCCTTGATGTCGCCCAGGTTGTGGATGCCGCCCGAGGCGATCACCGGAATGCGGGTGGCTTCAGCCAGTGCCTTGGTGAAAGGTACATTGCAGCCCTGCATCATGCCGTCCTTGGCGATGTCGGTGTAGACGATCGCCGAGACGCCATCGGCCTCGAAACGCTTGGCCAGGTCGATGACCTGCACGGTGCTCACTTCGGCCCAGCCGTCGGTGGCGACGAAGCCGTCCTTGGCATCCAGGCCAACGATGACCTTGCCGGGGAAGGCCTTGCACGCTTCGGCGACGAACTCTGGCTGCTTGACCGCCTTGGTGCCGATGATCACGTAGCTGACGCCAGCCTTGACGTAGTGCTCGATGGTTTCCAGCGAACGGATGCCACCGCCGATCTGGATCGGCAGGGTCGGGTAGCGCTTGGCAATGGCGGTAACCACTTCACCGTTGACCGGCTGGCCTTCGAAGGCACCGTTGAGGTCGACCAGGTGCAGGCGGCGGCAGCCACCCTCGACCCACTTGGCGGCCATGCTCACCGGGTCGTCGGAAAATACCGTGGAGTCTTCCATGCGGCCCTGGCGCAGGCGCACGCAAGCACCGTCCTTCAGATCGATAGCGGGGATAATCAGCATCTTGGGAACCTGTCTGTTCTTAGGGTTTCAGGGCTTTTCGAGCGCCCACAGATCGCTTTCGATGCTTTCGAACCGCTCCTTGAGGTGCAGCTGAACATCGGCAATCGCCCTGTTGTAGTAAAGGGGTGCAATTTCTTTGCTGAACAGCTCAAGCACCTCGGCCACCTCGAACGACCCCAGCTCCAGCTCGAAACGGTCTTCGAGGAAGCGCTTGAGCGTGTCGAGCGCATCGCGCTCCTGCTCGGGGGCCAGTGTGATGACCGGGGCCTTGGCTTTCGACCTGCTCATTTACCAGCGCCCGTCCCAGGCGACGAAGTTCTGCAGCAACTGCAGGCCATGGGTATGGCTCTTCTCCGGGTGGAACTGCACGGCAAAGCGCGAGCCGTCCGCCAGCGCAGCGGCGAAATCGACGCCGTAGTGGCCGCGGCCGACTACCTGGCCCGGCTTGCCGGCATTGATGTAATAGCTGTGCACGAAGTAGAAACGCGCCTGGTCGGGGATGTCGTGCCACAGCGGGTGGTGGATGGTCTGGCTGACTTCGTTCCACCCCATGTGCGGCACCTTCAGGTGCTCGCCGTCTTCTTGCAGATCTTTGCCGAAGAAGCGCACCTGGCCCGGGAACATGCCGATGCAGTCGACACCGGCGTTTTCCTCGCTGTGTTCAAGCAGCGCCTGCATGCCCACGCAAATACCGAGGAACGGGCGGTCCTGGCTGACTTCGCGCACCAGGCTGTCGAAGCCCAGGCGGCGGATTTCGGCCATGCAATCGCGGATCGCACCTACGCCCGGAAATACCACGCGGTCGGCTTCACGAATCACTGCGGCATCGCTGGTGACCAGCACTTTACCGGCACCAACGTGCTCAAGCGCCTTGGCCACCGAGTGCAGGTTGCCCATGCCATAGTCGATTACGGCTACCGTCTGCATTTACAGGCACCCTTTGGTCGACGGCATCTGCCCGGCCATGCGCTCGTCGAGGGTGACAGCCATGCGCAGCGCGCGGCCGAATGCCTTGAACACGGTTTCGATCTGGTGGTGGGTGTTGTGGCCACGCAGGTTGTCGATGTGCAGGGTTACCAGCGCGTGGTTGACGAAGCCCTGGAAGAACTCCTGGAACAGGTCGACATCGAAGCCGCCAACACTGGCACGGGTATACGGCACATGCATCTGCAGGCCGGGGCGGCCGGAGAAGTCGATGACTACACGCGACAGCGCTTCGTCCAGCGGCACGTAGGCGTGGCCGTAGCGGAAGATACCTTTCTTGTCACCGATGGCCTGGGCGAATGCCATGCCCAGGGTGATGCCAACGTCCTCGACGGTATGGTGATCGTCGATATGCGTGTCCCCCTTGCACTCGATATCCAGATCGATCAGGCCATGGCGGGCGATCTGGTCCAGCATGTGTTCAAGAAAAGGCACGCCGATATCGAATCGGGCCTTGCCACTGCCATCGAGGTTGATCGAGCACTTGACCTGGGTTTCCAGGGTATTGCGCTCGACGGAAGCCTTACGTTCGACCATCACCAGCTCCGCAAAATCATTGGGCGAAAAGGGCTCCATTATAGGCCCAGAACGCGCCAGCTTGAAACGCGGATGACATATGGCAAACCAAGCAATTACGGGGGCTGGATACCGCTACAGGTCTATACAACCCGGTAATTGGGGCAGCCGCTCACCTGCAGGAGCGGCCTTGTGCCGCGAATGGGGCGCAAAGCGCCCCATGGGCCTGCCCAGGATTACATCAATGAAACAGCACCGCAGTCTTCTGCAAGGTAACCCACACCCCCCAGGCCAGCGGCACGACCACCACCGCCCAGGCCAGCAGCACCAACGGCAGGCTCCCCGGCGCCGCCTTCCACTCCAGCGACCGCGCTCCATCGGCACCCTTGTCATGGCTCAGCGCGCGCTCGGCCGCCAGTTCGGCATCGCTCATGAAGTGCTTGTCGGCCACAGGGCGCACCAGCATGTTGCAGATAAAGCCCAGCACCAGCAGGCCGGCGAGGATATACAAGGTCATGTCGTAAGCCGCTGCGCGCTCTACCCCCGCTGCCAGCTGAGACTCGCGCAGGTAAGTGATCAACACCGGCCCCAGCACGCCCGCCGCAGCCCAGGCAGTCAACAGGCGACCATGAATGGCGCCGACCATCTGCGTGCCGAACAGGTCAGCCAAGTACGCCGGCACGGTCGCGAAACCGCCGCCATACATCGACAGGATGATGCAGAACGCGGCCACGAACAGCGCCACGTTACCCAGGTGCCCCATGTTCGGCACCAGGCTGTAAAGGCCGACGCCCAAGGCGAAGAAGGCAAAGTAGGTGTTCTTGCGGCCGATGTAGTCGGAGAACGATGCCCAGAAGAACCGCCCGCCGATATTGAACAGGCTCAGCAAACCGGTGAAGCCGGCGGCGATCGCGGCAATCTGTGCCAACTGGGCCGCATTCAGCTGGCTGAAGGTCAGTTCGTTGCCCAGCAACTTGCCGGCGAACACTTCCTGCAGCAGGGGCGACGCCATGCCGAGAATACCGATACCCGCCGACACGTTCAGGCACAGCACCAGCCAGATCAGCGCGAACTGAGGGGTTTTCCACGCCACACTAACGTGCACATGGCGATCGGTAACCATGGTGTTACCGGCTTTTTTCGCCGGGGCGGTCCAGCCTTCGGGCTTCCAGCCGGTCGGCGGCACACGGTAAGCCAGCGCGCCAGCAGTCATGAACACGAAGTAGATCGCCGCCATCGCGACGAAGCTCTGCCATACGCCCATTTCGTGCTCGTTGCCAAAATGCCCCATCAGCGCGGTGGCCAGCGGTGCACCCACCATGGCCCCGCCGCCAAAGCCCATGATCGCCATGCCGGTGGCCATGCCGCGCTTGTCCGGGAACCACTTGATCAGCGTGGACACGGGCGAGATATAGCCCAGGCCCAGGCCGATACCGCCGATCACGCCGGAGCCCAGCCACATCAGCCACAGTTGGTGGGTTTTTACGCCAATGGCCGAGATCAGCATGCCGCCGCACCAGCACAGGGCCGACACCAGGCCGGCCTTGCGCGGCCCGGCGTGCTCCAGCCAACCACCCAGTACTGCCGCAGAGCAGCCGAGGAAGACGAAGAACAGGGTGTAGATCCAGCTCAGCATCGAGATCGGCCAGTCGCATTCGGCGCTGAACAGGCGGGCAATGAAGCCCATGTCTGGCGCACAGGCGACGGGGGCAGTGATACCGAGGGCTTGCGACAACGGCAGCCAGAACACCGAAAAACCGTAGGCCATGCCGATGCACAGGTGGATGGCCAGGGCGGCTGGCGGGACCAGCCAGCGGTTGAAGCCCGGGCGGGCGATGATGCGCTCCTTCGACAGGAAGCCTGGCGCACTGGCCAAGGCCCCCGCCGCGACGGTACTGGTCATGGATCTGATCCTTCTTATAGGGTGGGTGCTCGCAAAGCGGCGCAAGATTAGCAGAGCCAAGTGGCGTGAAAGCAATCTGATATCGTGATTTTTCGCGTTGCTGAAACGGTCCTCTCTCCTGTGCCGGCCTCTTCGCGGGCTCGCCCGCTCCCACAGGATTTTCAACACCCTTCAGGCCTTTGCAGTACCTGTGGGAGCGGGCATGCCCGCGAAGAGGCCAGCACAGGCAAACATTTGCCCACCGAAAGCCGTACCATCTGCTTCAACCGTAGGAAATGCCCTGTATCTCTAGTCGAATAAGCAGGGACAACCACCGCGGCGTTATACTCTGTCGCCTGAATTCACTAACGGACTACAAGGACTCGCCCATGAAAGCGTTCGGCAAAATCCTGGGACTGGGGCTTCTCGGGTTGCTGCTGATCATCGTGGCGCTGGGCTTCGCCCTGACCCACCTCTTTGATCCCAACGACTACAAAGACGAGATTCGCCAGTTGGCACGGGACAAGGCTCACGTCGAGCTGACCCTCAACGGCGACATCGGCTGGAGCCTGTTCCCGTGGCTGGGCCTGGAGTTGCACGAGGCAAGCATCGCCACCTTGGCCAAACCCAAGGAGCCGTTCGCCGACCTGCAAATGCTCGGCCTGTCCGTGCGTGTGCTGCCGTTGTTGCGCCGCGAAGTGCAGATGAGCGACGTGCGCGTCGAAGGCCTGAACCTGACCCTGGCCCGCGACGAGCAAGGCCATGGCAACTGGGAAGACATCGGCAAGCCGCTGCCCGCGCAGAAGGGCACCCCTGCCGATGCGCAGGCCAATGCCCCCGCCCAGGCAACTGCCGAACAGAAGCCGGCGCCTGCGAACGGCAACGAGCGGGCCGTCAAGCTGGACATCGACAGCCTGACCGTGAACAACGCCCGCGTGCAGTACACCGATGCCAAGACCGGCCAGAGCTACAGCGCCGAGAGCATCCAGCTGAGCACGGGGCCGGTCCACGAAGGCGCCAACATTCCGCTCAAGGCCAGTGCCTTCATCAGCGCCAGCGAGCCGAACATCAAGGCCCGCACCGAACTGGCCGGCGAGCTGCGTTTCGACCGCAAGCTCAAGCGCTACAACTTCGAAGACATGCGCCTGTCGGGCGAAACCTCGGGTGAGCCAACCGGCGGCAAGACCGTGACCTTCGCCGCCCAAGGCCAGCTGCTGGTCGACCTGGCAGCCAATGTCGCCTCGTGGAACGGCCTGAAAGTCTCGGCCAACCAGCTGCGCGCCCTGGGCGAGCTGAATGTGCGCGACCTGGACAAGGCACCACAGCTGAGCGGTGGCCTGTCCATCGCCCAGTTCAACCTGCGCACCTTCCTCGACAGCATCGGCCGCACGCTGCCGGCCACCAACGACCCGGCAGCCTTCGCCAAGCTGGAGCTGGTGACCCGTCTGCAGGGCACAGCAAACAGCCTGGCCCTGGAAGACCTGGCCGTGAAGCTGGACGACAGTACCTTCAGTGGCCGTGTGGCCGTGGAAGACTTCGCCAAGCAGGCCCTGCGCCTGCAACTGAAGGGCGATACCTTCGACGCTGACCGCTACCTGCCAGCCAAAAGCGAAGAGGCCAAGGGCGCCACTGCCGCGCGCCAGGCCGAGGTCAAGCAGCAAGAAGCCAGCGCCGTGGCCGGTGCCGGCACCACACCACTGCCCAACGCCCCGACCCAGGTGGCCTGGAGCGACGACAAGCTGCTGCCGGTCGACCGCCTGCGCGCCCTCGACCTGCAAGCCGACCTGGCCTTTGGCTCGCTGACCGTGGACAAGCTGCCGATCGAAGACGCCCAGCTCAAGGCCATTGGCCAAGGCGGCCTGCTGACCCTGCAAACCCTGCGCGGCGAGCTGTACAACGGTACCTTCGAAGCCAAGGGCACGGTCGACGTGCGCCCTGCCGTACCGCAACTGGGTGTGAACACCAACATCCAGCGGGTGCCGGTAGAGCACTTCATCAAGACCGAAGGCACGGACCAGGTACCACCGGTCAAAGGCCTGCTGACCCTGACCAGCGACCTGACCGCCACCGGCAACAGCCAGAAAGCCCTGGTCGACACCCTCAATGGCAGCGCCAAGTTCACCATCAATGATGGCGTGCTGGTCAATGCCAACCTGGAACAGCAGCTGTGCCAGGCCATCGCCACCCTCAACCGCAAGACCCTGAGCGGCGAACCTCGCGGCAAGGACACCCCGTTCCAGGAACTGCGCGGCAGCCTGGTGGTGCGCAATGGCGTTGCCAGCAACCCGGACCTCAAGGCGCGCATCCCGGGCCTGACCGTCAACGGCCATGGCGACCTCGACCTGCGCGTGCTGGGCATGGACTACAACGTCGGCGTGATTGTCGAAGGCGACCAGCGGGCCATGCCGGACCCGGCCTGCCAGGTCAACGAACGCTACGTGGGCGTTGAAGTGCCGCTGCGCTGCCGTGGCCCGCTGGAGCTGGGCGCCAAGGCCTGCCGCCTGGACCAGGGCGGCATGGGCAAAGTTGCCGCCAAGCTGGCCGGCAACCGCCTGCAAGACAAGATTGATGAAAAGCTCGAAGAGAAACTCGGAGACAAAGTGAGCCCGGAAGTAAAAGACGCACTCAAGGGGCTGTTCAAGCGATGAGCCCCGAGCAGTTCTCCAGCGCTGTGCTGGACTGGTACGACGAGCACGGCCGGCACGACCTGCCCTGGCAACAGGGCATCACCCCGTACCGGGTGTGGGTGTCGGAAATCATGTTGCAGCAGACCCAGGTCAGCACCGTGCTCAACTACTTCGACCGGTTCATGCAGGCCCTGCCAACCGTGCAGGCCCTGGCCGAGGCGCCGGAGGACGAAGTGCTGCACCTGTGGACGGGCCTGGGCTATTACACCCGCGCACGTAACCTGCAAAAGGCGGCAAAGATCGTCGTCGAGCAACATGGCGGCGAATTCCCGCGCAGTGTCGAGCAGCTCACCGAGCTGCCCGGCATCGGCCGCTCCACCGCTGGCGCCATCGCCAGCATCAGCATGGGCATACGCGCGCCGATCCTGGACGGTAACGTCAAGCGCGTGCTGGCCCGCTACACCGCCCAGGCCGGCTACCCCGGCGAGCCCAAGGTGGCCAACCAGCTGTGGGCCACGGCCGAGCGTTTCACCCCGCTGCAGCGCGCCAACCATTACACCCAGGCCATGATGGACATGGGCGCCACGCTGTGCACCCGCAGCAAGCCCAGTTGCCTGATCTGCCCGTTGCAGCGCGGCTGCGAGGCGCACCTGCACGGCGAAGAAACCCGCTACCCGGAGCCCAAGCCGCGCAAGGCGTTGCCACAACGGCGCACGCTGATGCCACTGCTGGCCAACCACGAAGGCGCCATCCTGCTTTATCGCCGCCCCTCCAGCGGCCTTTGGGGTGGTTTGTGGAGCCTGCCGGAGCTGGACGACCTCGCACAGCTCGACGACCTGGCCTATCAGCACGGCCTGCGCCTGGCAGGCAGCCGGGCCATGGAAGGCCTGACCCATACCTTCAGCCACTTCCAGCTGGCAATCGAGCCCTGGCTGGTGCGCGTCGACTTGGTCGGCGAGCACATGGCCGAGGCCGACTGGCTCTGGTATAACCTCGCCACCCCGCCGCGCCTGGGCCTCGCCGCCCCGGTCAAAAAGCTGCTTGAACGCGCAGCCGACGAACTGATTGCAGGAGATGCCCCATGACCCGCACCGTGATGTGCCGCAAGTACAACGAAGAATTGCCAGGCCTGGAGCGCCCGCCCTACCCCGGCGCCAAGGGCCAGGACATCTTCGAACACATCTCGCAGAAAGCCTGGGCCGACTGGCAGAAGCACCAGACCATGCTGATCAACGAAAAGCGCCTGAACATGATGAACGCCGAGGACCGCAAATTCCTCCAGGCAGAGATGGACAAGTTTTTCGCCGGCGAAGAATACGCCCAGGCGGAAGGCTACGTTCCACCGGCCGAATGACCCCAAAAATCGTAAGCGACGGAATTAATTTAAAATTTTTTCAAAAAGTCGTTGACGAGCGGTCCGGAAATCTATTTAATTCACCTCGTCGCCCAGATAGCTCAGTCGGTAGAGCAGAGGATTGAAAATCCTCGTGTCGGCGGTTCGACTCCGTCTCTGGGCACCACCTTCAGCTTCTGGTGGTTGCAAAGTTACCCGAAGCGACAACAAGAAACCCGCCTAGTGCGGGTTTTTTGTTGCCTGTGATTTGTGCTGTGCATACGGCAGCTATCCCACCTGCTGCCAAACCCGAACATGGCTTTACCCGGTAGAGCGTGGCAACACCTCGGCATGCAGCCTCACCCCAAGCGCTGCCATCACTTTCATGATGGTCGCCAGGCTCGGGTTACCTTCAGCGGACAGCGCCTTGTACAACCCTTCCCGCGTCAGCCCGGTATCACGTGCCAGTTGCGCCATGCCGCGAGCACGAGCGATATCACCCAGCGCAGCCGCAAGCAGTGCCGGATCGTTCTCTTCCAGGCAGGCTTCAAGGTACAAGGCCATGTCCTCTTCCGTCTTCAAATGGTCCACAACGTCCCATTTGGTCAGTTTGATATTTGTCATGGTGGCCTCCTAGAGGTCGCGAGCCATAGTAAGAGCAGATTTGATATCCCTGGCCTGGCTAGCTTTGTCGCCACCCGCCAGGAGGATGATCACTTCATGACTTCGCTGAACGAAATACACCCGATAGCCCGGACCATAGTCGATCCGAAGCTCGGACACTCCCTCAGCAACCGGCTTACAGTCCCCCATCCCTCCAAGCTCCACCCGACGCAAACGGAGGTTTATGCGAGCTTTTGCACGCGAGTCCCGCAAAGCAGCGAACCACCTTCGGTAGGTTTCGGTTTGAATTAATGTACGCATGGGGAGAAAATGTAAACCACAGTTAACACTACAGCCAATTGGCAGCTGTTTCAAACCGTTTATGAGCACGTGCATTCACTGGATTACCCACCAGGACCACAGCGCGGCCTATGCTCCGATGCACTGCTGGCGGGTCGGGCATCGCGGGGATTCGATGAGGATGAACCGATAGGCGTAGCCAGTTGATTGCCGGGGCTGCCTTTCAGCCCCTTTGCACAACACTTGGGTTTCCCCTGCAACTGCGCTTCAATACGCGCACTTTTCAGACACCCCAAGGATTCACCCCATGGCCACCCCTACCAAGCAACAGAAACGCGCCAAGCGCGCCGCCAGCAAGGCCAAGCAGAACCGCATGGTACGCAGCGGCCAGGCGGTCAAGCCCAGTGCCGGCGACAGCGCCAGCGTCGAGCAGGTGTACAACAAGGCGATGGAGTCGGGCAGCTACGACGCGATGTTCGAGAAGATGAAGGAAGCCCAGGCAGGCGGCCTGGTGCCGATGATCTCGGTGTTCCTGGTGGACCCGCTGCTGGCCCTGGTGCTCAAGGGGCACAAGGAAGAGCACGCTACCGACTACATCGTGCTGGTGTTCAATGCCTACCGCAAATGGCTGGACGGCGCTGACGAAGAGGCCACCATGGCCTGGCTGGAAAGCGATGAGTTCCAGGATGCCTACATCGCCGCATCCGAACTGGTGGCCAAGCAGCAGCAACAGCAGAAGCAGTTTGGCTGACAGGGCCATTTAACCTGCAAGGGCCCTATCGCCGGAAAGCCAGCTCCCACAGGTTCATGACAGGCCTGAGTGCAGCAAGATTCCTGTAGGAGCCGGCTTGCCGGCGATAGGGCCGGTACAGGCAACAAAAAAAGGCCGCACCCTTCACAGGGCGCGGCCTTCTCATTTCAGACAGCGCGGATCAGTTATCCAGCGCCACCCGCCCGGCAGCTTCGCGCTTGCGGTGCACCAGCAAGCCAGCCGCTACCACACCAATGCTCAGCAACGCAGTCGCGATGATCTCCGCACGGTGATCCTCACGCAGGGCCATTACCACAAGAATGGCAACGATAAAGGCAATGGTCGCCCAGGTCAGGCCCGGGAACAGCCACATCTTGAAGGCAATCTTCTCGCCACTGGCTTCACGCTTGGCACGCATGCGCAGCTGCGAAATGGCAATCACCAAGTACACCAGCAGCGCAATGGCACCAGAACTGGCCAGCAGGAATTCGAACACCTGGGCCGGGGCCACGAAGTTGGCGAACACGCAGAGGAATGCCGCTGCAGTGGACAGCAATACCGCCACGTACGGGGTCGCCGCCTTGGTGGTGCGCTGGGCGATGGCTGGGGCGTCGCCACGCTTGCTCAGCGAGAACAGCATGCGCGAAGAGGTGTACAGCGCCGAGTTCAGGCAGCTGGTCACGGCAATCAGCACGACGATGTCGACAATCAGCTTGGCATTCGGCACGCCGATACGGCTCAGCACGGTCTGGTAGGAACCGGTTTCGGCCAGGGCCGGGTCGTTCCACGGCACCAGGGCAACGACCAGGAAGATCGACACCAGGTAGAACAGGCAGATACGCCAGATGACCGAATTGGTGGCGCGGCTGATCTGCTTGCCCGGGTCCTTCGACTCGGCAGCGGCGATGGTGACAATTTCGGTACCCATGAACGAGAACATGGTGGTCAGCATGGCTGCCAGCACTGCGCCCAGGCCGTTAGGCATGAAGCCTTGGGTGTCGAACAGGTGGCTGGCACCGCTCACCTGGCTGCTCGGCACAAAGCCGAACAAGGCCGCACAGCCCACGGCGATGAAGCCGATGATCGCCAGCACCTTGAGCAGGGCGAACCAGAACTCGAACTCACCGTAGTTCTTCACGCTGCACAGGTTGGTCAGGGTAAGCGCCAGGGTAATGATGAGGGAGAAGGCCCACAGGTCAACTGCAGGGAACCAGGCATGCAGAATGGCCGCGGCGGCGTTGGCCTCCAGCGGTATCACCAGCACCCAGAACCACCAGTACAGCCAGCCAATGGTAAAACCGGCCCAACGCCCGATGGCGCGGTCGGCATAGGTTGAGAACGAACCGGTGTCTGGCGAGGCGACCGCCATTTCACCCAGCATGCGCATGACCAGCACGACCAGCGTACCGGCGGCGGCGTAAGCCAGCAGCACGGCCGGGCCGGCAGCTGCGATGGCGTGGCCGGAGCCTACGAACAGGCCGGCACCGATGACGCCAGCGATGGACAGCATGGTCACATGCCGTTGTTTGAGCCCCTGAGCGAGGTCATTGGAATTGTTACCGCTCATTGAAACTACCTTTGTAAGGAGTGGACCACTCCGACTGCGGAAACGGAGCGCGCCAGGGGTTGACCTAGGCGTCGCTGCAATCGGCGGTTTCCTACTGGCAATAAGCGCGCCACCTGCTGAATGCATTCGTCAGAAAATTCTGCGGGCCTTTTAGGACGCGGTTTGGAGGGCTTTCGGCCAGACCTTGACCGAAAGGACGCCAAATCGTCGGATTACTGAAATACCCACTTACAAACGCACCAAAGGTGCTCCCCGGTAACACCTGTGCACCAACGCAATGCCAAAAAGTGCAACCTTGAGGTACAACCGTTCAGCCTGACTGCGTATTCGCGGGTAGCCCCGCTCACACTGGAGTGGCCTGACCTAAAGGTCGGGTTTACCCCTCGAATGGGCCAAAACCGCTTCCATGAGCAGGCTAAAGCTGGCACCATCGCGCCTTTTTTCATCAAGGCTCTGGTGCTGGGCGACACCTTCGCGGACATCTGCGCGACGTTGCGCTGCAGCGATGCGACAAACTGCCCCACCAGTGCCCCGAGTCCCTGGCAACCCTGTTGGCCGCCATAATGCCGCTATGCTAGCTTGGCGCACGCCAGGAAGGCAGCCAATAGCTGGGAACGCACCCGAACACATGAGGACCGCACATGGCTCAGGCCACGCCCGCGCTGGAAATCCGCAATCTGCACAAACGCTACGGCGAGCAGGAAATTCTCAAGGGCATTTCGCTGACCGCACGCGACGGTGACGTGATCTCCATCCTGGGGTCGTCCGGCTCCGGCAAGTCCACCCTGCTGCGTTGCATCAACCTGCTCGAGAACCCGCACCAGGGCGAAATCCTGGTGGCCGGCGAAGCCCTCAAGCTCAAGGCTGCCAAAAACGGCGACCTGGTCGCCGCCGACAACCGCCAGATCAACCGCCTGCGCAGCGAAATCGGCTTTGTCTTCCAGAACTTCAACCTGTGGCCGCACATGTCGATCCTCGACAACATCATCGAGGCGCCACGCCGCGTGCTCGGCCAGAGCAAGGCCGAGGCCATCGAAGCCGCCGAAGCGCTGCTGAACAAGGTTGGCATCTACGACAAGCGCCACAGCTACCCCGCCCAGCTTTCCGGTGGCCAGCAACAGCGTGCCGCCATTGCCCGTACCCTGGCCATGAAGCCTAAAGTCATCCTGTTCGACGAGCCCACTTCGGCCCTCGATCCGGAAATGGTCCAGGAAGTGCTAAACGTTATCCGCGCATTGGCCGAAGAAGGCCGTACCATGCTGTTGGTAACGCACGAGATGAGCTTTGCCCGCCATGTGTCCAGTGAAGTCGTCTTCCTGCACCAGGGCCTGGTCGAAGAGCAGGGATCGCCGCAGCAGGTCTTCGAGAACCCGAACTCGGCGCGTTGCAAGCAATTCATGTCAAGCCACCGCTAACGGAGCAATACATGCACACTTACAAGAAGTTCCTCCTGGCAGCTGCTGCCACGCTGGTGATGTCGGCAAACGCCATGGCCGCAGAAAAACTGCGCATGGGTATCGAAGCCGCCTACCCACCGTTCAACAACAAGGATGCCAGCGGTAACGTGGTTGGTTTCGACAAAGACATCGGCGACGCCCTGTGCGCCAAGATGAAAGTCGAATGCTCGGTCGTCACCTCCGACTGGGACGGCATCATCCCGGCCCTGAACGCCAAGAAGTTCGACTTCCTGGTGTCTTCGCTGTCGATCACCGACGAGCGCAAGCAGGCCGTGGACTTCACCGAGCCGTACTACTCCAACAAGCTGCAGTTCATCGCACCGAAAAACGTCGACTTCAAGACTGACAAAGAGTCGCTGAAGGGCAAGGTCATCGGCACCCAGCGTGCAACCCTGGCCGGCACCTACCTTGAAGACAACTTCAAGGGCGTCGACGTCAAGCTGTACGACACCCAGGAAAACGCCTACCTGGACCTGGTGTCCGGTCGCATCGACGGCATCCTGGCCGACAAGTACGTGCAGTACGAGTGGCTGAAGAGCAAAGACGGCTCGAACTTCGAGTTCAAGGGCGAGCCGGTGATGGACAGCGACAAGATCGGCATTGCCGTGCGCAAAGGTGACACCAAGCTGCGCGACGACCTGAACAAAGCCCTGGCCGAAATCAAGGCCGACGGCACGTACAAGAAAATCAACGACAAGTACTTCCCGTTCAGCATCGAATGACCCGCCCTGACCGGCGCGCCCACGTGGCGCGCCAGTCCCTAAAATGACCTGCCCATGAATATCGACCTGCACGGATTCGGTCCGGCCATGATGGCCGGCACCCTGATGACCGTAAAACTGGCGCTTTGCGCCTTGCTGCTGGGGCTGGTGCTGGGCCTGCTCGGCGCCCTGGCCAAGACCTCCCCGCTCAAGCCGCTGCAATGGCTTGGCGGCTTCTACTCCACCCTGGTTCGCGGCGTGCCGGAACTGCTGTGGGTGCTGCTTATCTATTTCGGCACCGTCGGGCTGATGAACAGCCTCGGCGAAGCCCTGAACATGCCGGGCCTGGAGCTTAGCGCCTTCGCGGCGGGTGTAATCGCCCTGGGCCTGTGCTTTGGCGCCTACGCCACCGAAGTGTTCCGTGGGGCCATCCTGGCGATCCCCAAGGGCCACCGTGAAGCTGGCCTGGCGCTGGGCCTGTCCAAGGGCCGCATCCTTTCGCGGATCATCCTGCCGCAGATGTGGCGCATCGCCCTGCCCGGCCTTGGCAACCTGTTCATGATCCTGATGAAGGACACCGCCCTGGTGTCGGTGATCGGTCTGGAAGAAATCATGCGTCACTCGCAAATTGGCGTGACCGTGACCAAGGAGCCGTTCACCTTCTACATGGTCGCGGCCTGCATCTACCTGGGCCTGACCGTCATTGCCATGACCGGCATGTACTTCATGGAAAAACGCGCCGCTCGCGGCTTTGCGAGGGCTGAATAATGAATTGGGAAGTCATCTTCAAATGGCTGCCGCGCCTGGCCGAGGGTGCGGTCCTGACCCTGGAGCTGGTAGCCATTGCCGTGGTTGCCGGTTTGATCCTGGCCATCCCGCTGGGCATCGCCCGCTCCTCGCGCCGCTGGTACGTGCGCGCCGTGCCGTTCAGCTACATCTTCTTCTTCCGCGGCACGCCGCTGCTGGTGCAGCTGTTTCTGGTCTACTACGGCCTGGCGCAGTTCGATGCGGTGCGTTCCAGCTCGCTGTGGCCGTACCTGCGCGATCCGTTCTGGTGCACGGTGCTGACCATGACCCTGCACACCGCCGCGTACATTGCCGAGATCCTGCGCGGCGCCCTGCAGTCGATCCCCAAAGGTGAGATTGAAGCGGCGCGGGCGCTGGGCATGTCGCGTGGCAAGGCGCTGTTCTACATCATGCTGCCCCGTGCTGCGCGCATCGGCCTGCCGGCGTACAGCAACGAAGTGATCCTGATGCTCAAGGCCAGTGCGCTGGCCAGTACTGTGACCCTGCTGGAACTGACCGGCATGGCCCGTACCATCATCGCCCGCACCTACCTGCCGGTGGAAATCTTCTTTGCCGCAGGCGTGTTCTACCTGGTGATCTCGTTCCTGCTGGTACAAGGCTTCAAGCTGCTGGAGCGCTGGCTGCGCGTGGATGCCTGCCAAGGGCGCTGACATCTCCTGGCCTTCTTCGCGGGCACGCCCGCTCCCACAGGTACTGCACAATGCTTAGCCTGTGCACTATACCTGTGGGAGCGGGCATGCCCGCGAAGAGGCCCTAAAAACCAACACACATCTACCCATGTCCAACCACCTCCACAGCCACCACCTAAGCACCCGCTTCCAGGCCCTCGACCAGTTCCTGATCGAGCACCAACAGCTGTGGAAACCCCGCCCCTTCACCACCCTGCAACTGGCCTGGGAAACCACCCACCCAGAGCTTGCCGCCCACCTGCGCCAATGTTCCCTGGCAGACGCCGAAGCCGACAGCGCCGCTGACCGCTTGCCCGCGCCCTTCCCGCAACTGGCCGAACAAGCCCAAAAGCTCGCCGCCCTCGGCAGCCTCCCTCAAACCGACTTGCCACCTGCCGCTCACCGCCTGGACGTCGCCGTCCCCGGCCGCAAATGGCAGCAGATCGAAGCCTTCGCCAGCCACCTGGCCTTTCGCGAGCCGCCCCGCCACTGGCTGGACTGGTGCTCCGGCAAAGGCCACCTCGGCCGTCGCCTGCTGCAACCTGGCCAACAGCTGACCTGCCTGGAGTACGACGCCGAACTGGTCGCCGCCGGCCAGGCCCTGAGCGCCCACCATCACTTGCCAGCACAGCACGTACACCAGGATGTGATGGCCAGCGACAGCGCCCGCCACCTGGCCGGCGGCAAAAGCGTGGTCGCCCTGCATGCCTGTGGCGACCTGCATGTACGCCTGATGCAACTGGCCAGCCAGCAAGGCTGCCGGCAACTCGCCGTAGCCCCCTGCTGCTACAACCGCATCGCGGCGCTGCAGTATCAGGCGTTATCCACAGCCGCGCAGGCGTCGGCCCTAAGACTATCGCTGGACGACCTGGGCCTGCCCCTGAGCGAAACCGTCACCGCCGGCGCCCGCGTGCGGCGCCAGCGCGACACCTCGATGGCCCGGCGCCTGGGCTTCGACCTGCTGCAACGCCAGCAGCGCCAAAGCAGCGAATACCTGCCAACGCCGTCGCTGCCGGTAGCCTGGCTGGAAAAGCCCTTCGAGCAATACTGCCGCGACCTGGCCGACCTCAAACAGCTGCCCTTGACCGGCAACCCGGACTGGGCCGCCCTCGAGGTCGCCGGCTGGCAGCGCCTGGCCGAGGTACGCAACCTGGAGCGCGTACGCAACCTGTTCCGCCGGCCGCTGGAGTTGTGGTTGGTACTCGATCGCGCCCTGTTCCTCGAAGAACAAGGCTACGCCGTTCGCCTGGGCCTGTTTTGCGACTATCCACTGACCCCACGCAACCTGCTTATCCTCGCGGAACGCGACCGTTAGCCGCAGCACAACCTGTGGATAAGTCTGTGAACAAGCTTTTGATTACCTGTTGGATCCAAGCGCTATTTCAAGCGTTTGGCTTATTCCGGGTTGCAGCTCAAGGCCAGTAAAAACAGGCGTTTGCGCAAAGACAAGCGGCGGAGCGATCCGGCATGCCTTTCGCGCAAGTCCCAAATGCCACTTGTGCATAAACATTTGTTGTGGTTGGCGCAAGCGGCTTTTGTGGGAGCAAAAATTTCAGTGCGCCTTACCTTTGGCGATCTCGATATCGTTCATTAGCGCCTTGGCCATGTCGCACAGGTAATCGGCAGCACCCAGGAATTTATGGTCGTCTTCCATATCTCCCTCACGCACCAGGTGCTTGATGTAGCCCATCAGGATCGAGACATGCTCGTAGGCAGCATCCACAGGGACACCGGGCTCCACGCGTAGCAGATTGAGGGATGGGTTACCGGCAGCGAGGAAGGTTTCCACGCCTGCGGTGGTGACTGGCTCATCTTGTTTCATGGCAAATCCTCATTCACGAAAGGAGGCTGCCAAAAATCTTTCTCACGGATTTGGGGCGGCAGCCGTACGCGGGGTGAGAAACCGAGTGAATAAGGAAGCCCGGCCAGACCGAGGTCTGCCCACGTACGGCCACCATGACAGGTAGCGCTTATTCAAAGTCGGGCTCTCACACCCGGTCGCCTGAGCGACCCGAAAACGGTATCTGTGAGCCACTTCCCCGACAACAGCGATACTTCGGCGGCGCGCGTAGGATACTTCCGAAGCATCCAAACCCAGAAGCTTTTGGCCCCATGGTTCAGAATTTCCTTACGCAAATTGCCGCACTCACACGATCCCTGTGGGAGCGGGTTCACCCGCGAAGAGGCCCTATCAGGCAACACAAGGCTAATGCCCCACCGCCGTAACGGTGTATCATCCGCCCCCCAAATCATTAAAAAGTGACGTCGCGCGCTGCCCGCCAGCCTCGCGGCCTTCTGGCGTTGCGCCAGAACCGACAATGGACCAACGGACCTGACCATCGTGACCCAAGCCAAACCCCTCGCCCTGTTGACCCTCGCCCTCGCCCTGGCCCTGACCGGCTGCGCCGGCGGCACCTCGCCTCACCCAAACAGCAACCTGGGCTGGAACCACCCCGGCATGCAACTGGGCGGCGACAACGGCCTGCCCCTGCGCACCGAAAGCCCCTGCCGCAAGCGCGGCTGCGACAACGACAAGTTGTTCTTCAACCCAGGCAAAAGCGAGCCAAGCGTCAACACCATCCACCGCGGCTGGTAGGAAAATTCTCCTTTTAGGCCGGTGACTTAGGTCTTTTGCGAACATTCGCAAGGAAGTGGTTTACAGGCGCCAAACGATCGTTATAATGACGCCCCATTGCCGGTATAGCTCAGATGGTAGAGCAACTGACTTGTAATCAGTAGGTCCCGGGTTCGATTCCTGGTGCCGGCACCATACGCAGTATCAAAAAAGGCTCACCGAAAGGTGGGCCTTTTTTGTTTTCCCCCCGCAGCCCCCAAGCCCCTGCCTTCCAGATGCCCTGAAGCCACCACGATCGGTGTAGGAGCTGGCTTGCCTGCGATGGGCTGCGCAGCAGCCCCAACCCCCCGATAATCACAACCTGATGGAGCCCGTTTCTGGAGGCAAACCGCGATGAGCATGTGTGACGCAGCATCAGTTCGCGAACCAGGCGCCTGAGAATCTCACGCGCCTCAGCAGTGCCATGCGAACCGAGTAGCCCGCCGCATTCTTCCTCAAGCTCGCTATGAAGTTATCCACCGATCGCACTAGTCCCAGCGGCTTCATTGGAACGAGGCTACAGAACTGCCCCGCTCCCATGCACCTAACCTTATTAAAAGCCAATGGCACAGTGATCCTGATGGTCACGCTGAGCGCAATTGGCCAGAAACCGCCAGTCGCAGCAGAAGCCTGATCTGGCCTGGACTGGTGCCGAAGCGACGCAGATCTATCGTCCAGAACCACAACCGTGGCTTACCTGTGCTAGTTCAATCCCCTTATAAGGTATCACTTCATGACATCTTAACGCCTATAAGGTACTACTTAATGAACTCTTAACTCCCTGCAAAATTCTCTTAGTGTGCGATTGGTAGTACCTTATCCTCTGTAGGATGTCGGTTGGTGCCACCTTATGAAAGACTTTTTCCCTGTTCAAAGCACCTCGGTGCTTCACCGTATAGGCCTTCTGATGAAGGAGGCTCGTCTTCGCATGAGAATGCGGCAAGCTGACCTTGCGGACCTGGCTGGAATTTCTCTCCGCACTGTTCGTCACCTCGAGAGGGGTAAGGCTGACGGTGTTTCGTTGCGCGATTTCATGCTCGCGCTGTTCACCGTTGGAATCTCTGACCGGGTTTTCCAGGCGCTGATTGATGACCCTGCGCTTGATCTCAACTCTTTAGAAACCAACACGACCAAGCGCGTAAAGTTGCCGCGCAGCAACGCGGAGGACTTCTGATGTCACGCGCTTACATCTACATGGAGTGTCCGGAAACAGGTGAGACTGTGACGTTGGGTAGGCTGACCCTTGCTGGTCGCACGGGAACCTTCGTCTATGCGCCGGAGATCGTGGATGCCAAGCGTTGGGTGCCCGACCCGATACGATATCCGCTCTCCGCTCGACCCTTTCCGGTACATAAGAATGGCGGTGTTCCTGGGTTCATTGATGATGCGATGCCAGATGGCTGGGGGGAACGACTGCTGCGCCGCACCCTAAAGGGAGAACTCACTCCGATCCAGCTCCTGCTGCTGTCTCCCAACGAAGATCGCGCCGGAAATATCATGGCTGGCGAAGTTCGCACACCGCGGCCAGGCATAGGCGAAAGGCCGGTGAAAATGCTTGAAGCCAAAGGGCTCGATCACTTCATAGAGGTTTGCGCTGCGATCTATGACAGCCAGCTGAGCGCAGAGCAGCTGGAGGCATTGAGAATACGGGATCAGCGCTCAGCAGTGGGTGGTGCCAGGCCCAAGCGTACGTACCGTTTTGATCACAAGCTGGTTCTAGCTAAGCCACGCGATAAATTTGATCACTACGACCTACCGAAATTTGAGTATGCCTGCATGACTTTTGCGGCTACCAAGGGAATGAGTGTCGCCCGGACAGCACTCCATCAAAGTGAAAAAGGCAACACGCTGCTAGTAGAGCGATTTGACCGAAAATGGTCAGAGAATGATGCGCGGTTTCGGCGCATCCCGATGATGAGTGGCTTAACTCTTCTCGATGCCGAATGGCATGCGCAGCGCAACAATGGGTGGATCTACGCGGCGCTCGCCGATGAGTTGTACCGCAGAGGCGCGCCAGATGCTGATAGGCAGGAGCTCTACAGGCGAATGGCCTATAACGCTCTCGTAGGGAACAGTGACGATCATCCTCGTAACCACGCTGTGATATGGCAGGAAGGCGCTTGGCGCCTCTCGCCAATGTATGACGTTCTTCCAGTACTGGGAGAGGGGCCTGCACAGGGACTGTCAATGGATGTTGGTATCAACGGTCCCCTTCTAAGTCGAGCCAACTTGCTTAGCCAGCATAAGCATTTTGCACTGACGGAAGATGAGGCGGCAGGCATATTGGATGAGGTCGCCTCTTGGGAGTCGGAGCTGATGGAACACTATGCAATGCATTTGGCTGGGGCTGAGCTGGATGCGGCGGTGGATGCAACAAGCTGCGAGAGACTGCTGGCTTAGGGGCGGGCTGCGAAGGCCACTCCCGAAAGCTTGGTGCTTGCTTTCGATCCAGCAGCCCCCTCTCAAACCCTCCGCAACCCCCGCCGCACCTCTTTATCGGCATACATCAACTGATCCGCCGCTTTAAGCGCGGCCTGCAGCGAAGTCGCAGCGGGATCAACACTCGTAATACCAAAACTCGCACCCGCGTAATCGAACCGGTAGTCGTCAAACTCGTAGCTACCAATCAGCAGCGGCACCAGCCGTCTGCGCATCGCTGCGGCAGTTTTGGCCATTTCGTCCGGGTTGATCGAAGCGGTCAAGCCGATCACAACGAACTCGTCACCACCCCAGCGCCCAAGTTCATCTGTTGCTCGCAACCCGCTCTGCAAGCGCCGGCTGCCTTCGATCAGGAACTTGTCCCCCACCTCGTGCCCGTAGGTGTCGTTGATGGCCTTGAATTCATCGAGGTCGATAAATGCCACCAGCACCCCCTGGCCCGTTCGCTTCGCCAACGCGAAATGCCGATGCAAGGCAGCCAGGATCGCGCGCCGGTTCTTCAACCCGGTCAGCGCGTCATAGTTGGCTGCATAGCGTTCTTCCTGGCGGCGCAATAGCATCTGCCCGGCCACACGGCTGGAGAGCAAGATCAAGATCAACCCGAGCGCTGCCACAGAGGCTCCGGTCCAGTAGTACTGCTGACGCATCGGCTGCAGGTGATCAAGCTTTGCCAGCGTCAGCAGCTGATATTGCGCGTCGTTCAGAGGCTGGCGATGCACCAGATAAGGGTGCCCGTCAATGAGCCATTGATTGGCCTGACCCGCGTCTGCCACAGCGCGGATATCCATGGGCTCGCCCGGCTCTTCGTCGCCATCCAGAGGCCTGCGAATATCGGGCGGGAGCAGTGTCACCACGTTACGCAGCATGAAAAGTTCGCTGGACGCGGTGGTCACACGGCCCTGACGGTTCACTATCAAGGCAATGTGACGCCCTGTCAGGTAGAGGGCTATGTCCGGGGCATCGAACTTGACCGTGACAGAGCCAAGTGGCTTGCCGTTAGCATCGTCGATGCGGCTGGCGACGAAATAGGAGGGGGTTTTGTTCAAGCGGGCGATGCCGAACATCTCACCACTGCCGGTGCGCAATGCGTCGATGAGGTAGGCCCTGCCCGTATAGATCTGGCCAACGATGCTGAATGACTCCGCCCAGTTGCTGGCCGTCACCGTATCGTCTGAGAGATTGTTCATGTAGATACGGCCATAGTGGAGATCGCTGGCCAATCTATCCATGAAATCACCCACGCTTCGCACCAGCGGGTCACGGGTGAACTTCGAAGCGCGCTCCTCACGCGTGAGTGCGGCGAAGCCGGGCGGATCATGGCGATATCGGGCAGCGAGTTGGATCACTTCGCTTTGACGGGCCACCATGTTGGCCACGCTGGCCATTTCGGTGAACAGGCGGTCTACGATTCGCCCCGTAATCTGGGCTTCGTATTCGGCGCCTGCCGCCAGGTTGTCGAGTTCTTCTGCCGTAAGGCGCTGTGTTATCCAGCCGCCCAGGCTTGCCACAAGTGCCAACCAGACGACCACAACGCCCAGCGTCACCCAGCGCACGATGGATGGAATGTCCCTGCGTTGCCTCCGTTGCGGCGGATCGTAACTCACGCCGCGCTTGCCGGTTGAATGGTGCACCAAAGCAACTCCTTTTGCGATACAGCAAGTTGCATCATCGCCCCTGCGATACCCCGCCAAAGCGAGGCTCGCAAGATTGTAAAACATTCACCTCAGTGGTTCGCCAATGGATTGATGGCGGTCAAACGACGGGCTGGGCGAGGGGTTTACGTTCAGATCAGGCAGCCCTGAGGGAGGATGAGCATGGCCAAGAGATTCCCCACAAACCCTCGCCACCCCGAGCGTATCTGCTGGGGTTGCGACCTGTACTGCCCTGCCAAGGCGCTAGCCTGTGGCAATGGCGCAGACCGGACCATGCATCCGGTGGAGCTGTTTGGCGAGGATTGGGATAGCTTCGAGGGCCAGTTGGAGAAGCCGGTTGATCCAGGGCAAGCGGTAGAGCCCAGGTAAGAAAGGGCCGCTTGGCGGCCCAGCGCAGGCCTTGAACCCAGCGCTGGTTCTGTGGGAGCGGGCGATGCGCGTGCAGGCACCGGCTTCGCCGGTGTTCGCGGGTGAACCCGCTCCTACAGGTACAGCGCCAGGCCTTGTGGAAGGGCTTGATCAGAACGCAGTGCTTACCGTCAACGACAGGTTACGCGGGTCGCCATAAATCGCCCCGGCATAGAACCCGTACTGGCTGTAGTAGTGCTTGTCGAACAGGTTGTTGGCATTGAGGCTGACACTGGTGTTGTCGGTCAGCTGGTACTTGGCCATGGCATTCCAGATGGCATAACCGGACCAGTTCACGTCAGTGGCACCATTGCTCACACCGTTCGTGGGCTGGCCAGCTGGGCTGGAGATGGCGCGGATGTTGGTCTGCGCAGTCACGCCGGCGCCCAGGGTCAGGCGGTCGAGCGGGCCGCTGAGGCGGTAGGTGGTCGAGGCCTTGAACAGGTGCGACGGGTCGCTGCGGCCGTCGCTGTCGACGCGGCGGAAGTGCAGGTAGGTGTAACCGGCGTAGACGTTCCAGTTGGGCGTCAGCGCGCCTGCCACTTCCAGGTCGATACCGTCGGTTTCCACGCCAGAGCCCGCCTTGTAGGCGCTGGCCCCGGTCGGTGTGGTCAGGTCGCCGTCGAGCACGGCTTTGTTTTCCTGCTTGGTGCGGAAGTAGGCCGCCGAGGCGTTCAGGCGGCCATCGAACCACTCACCCTTGATACCTGTTTCGTAGCTTTTCCCACGAATCGGTTCGACCTTGCTGCCGCTGCTGGTTTCAGAGGTTTGCGGGGTGAAGATGTCGGTGTAGCTGGCATACACCGAGTAGTTGTCGTTGAGGTCATACACCGCGCCCAGGTAGGGGGTGACGATGCCGTTCTCTTCCTGGCTGCTGCGCTCGCCGGCCACGCTGCGGGCGACCGAAGAATAGTTGCTGGTGCGCACGCCAACGATCACCGACAACGGGTCGGTAATGCTCAGGCGGGTGGCGGCGTACATGCCCTGCAGGCGGGTGGTGGTTTTGCTGTGAAGGCCGGTGCGCGAGGCGATGAGGTCGTAGTCGTCATCTACGCCATTGTGCCAGTCGGTCACCGGGAAGCCGTTGTTGGCGCGGAACTGGCAACCCACTGCAGGCGCGCTGGTCATGCCGTCGCCGACCATGGTGCAGGTGTACTGAGGCGACCAGCCGACGGTGCGGCTGTCGTTGTAGCCGACCATGGCCTGGTGGGTACGGCCGAACAGCTGGAACGGGCCGGACAGGTCGATCTGCGCGGACTGCTGGGTGGTGTCGCTGGAGCTGTGCAAACCATTCAGTACGGCGCCGCTGCCGTCCTGGTCCCAATAGCCGCCGTAGCTGCCGCGCCCAGCCGAGTTCACCTTGGCAAGGCCGCGATGGTTCAGGGCTTCGGTGGTGGCCTGGGCGGCTTTCAGGTCCAACGTCCAGTCGTTGTCGAAGCGGTGCTCGAGCGAACCGAACGCAGTGCGGGTGGTGTACTCGCCAAAGCTCCAGCTGGGCACCACGTTGGTGCTGCGCGGCAAGTCGGTCTTGCTGCCGTCGCGGTACCAGATCGGAACGTTCGCGCCCCAGCCGCCCCCCACGATCTTGTTGTATTCATACTGGTAACCAGCGCCCAAGGTAGTGGCGTCGTCCAGGTCGAACTCGAAATTGGCCAACGCGGCGGGGGAACGTTCGGACTGGTTGTCGCGGAAGGAGTTGGCATCCTGCTGGGTCATCACGAAGCGCGAACGCAGGCGGCCATCCTCGGACAGGGGCAGATTCAGGTCCGCACCCAGGCGACGCTTGTCCCAGCTGCCGTAAGTGGCGTAGGCGCTGCCGCCGAACGTCTTGGTCGGTGCCTTGCGGATCAGGTTGACGGTGGCGGAGGGGTCGCCGGTGCCGCCCAGCAGGCCGTTGGCGCCGCGCACGATGTCGATGCGTTCGTACAGGTCCATGTTCAGTGCGTTGCCACTGCCGCTGAAGTCGGAACCGCCCTGGGTCTGCAGGCCGTCGACCTTCCAGTTGCTGATCGAGTAGCCCCGGGCACGGTAGTCGGTACGCCCACCCACCTCGGACTTGTTGGCCGTTACGCCTGGGGCGGTTTCCAATGCCTGCTCGATGGTATGGATGTCGCGGTCATCCATCTGCTGGCGGGTGATGGTGGTAACCGATTGCGGTGTCTGCCGTGGCGTCAGTGCCAGGCCAGTGGAGCTGCGGGTGCTCTCGACCGTGTAGCCCAACTGGCCGGCATCGTCGGCAGGCAGTAATGCACTGTCTTCGATCTGTGTAGCGTCGAGTTCAAGGGGTTTGCCGTCGGCAGCCATGGCCCCGCCACTGATGGCGACGGCAACGAAGAACGCCAGCGGCTTGAGGCGATTGCCACTTTGGCTGATGGGGGTGAACACTTTCGGGATGCGCTTGGGATTCATTTGGGAAGGCTTCGTATTTGCAGATGATTTTTTGTTAGGATTCTAGGGATCGGCCCTCCCGGCTCCAGACCCGACATGTACGGGGATGTAATTGAACGTAACGAGCGCCACCGGCCCTCACCGAACAGGTGTTTTCCCGCATGAGCACGACTTTGCTGGTTGTCGACGATGACGACGAGATCCGCGAACTTCTTTGTGATTACCTGACCGATGCCGGCTACAACGTGCTAGCCGCAGCCGATGGTGAGCAGATGCGCGAACAGTTGGTCCGGCACAAGGTGGACCTGGTGGTGCTCGACCTGATGCTGCCGGGTGAAGATGGCCTTAGCCTGTGCCGCCAGTTACAAGCGACGCCAGGCCTGGCGGTGATCATGCTGTCGGCCAAGGGCAGCACGCTGGACCGCATCATCGGCCTGGAAGTGGGTGCCGACGACTACCTGGCCAAACCTTTCGAGCCCCGCGAGCTGATCGCCCGGATCAAGGCCGTGCTGCGTCGCCCGCAACGCCTGGATACCCCCGCCGAAGAGCGCGCCGTGGTGGATGCGCAGCTGTTCGCCGGCTTTCGCCTTGAACACGTCAAGCGGCTGCTCACCCGCCCCGATGGCGAAACCCTGACCCTGCCGCGCTCCGACTACCGCGTGCTGCGCCAACTGCTGGAAGCCAACAACCGGGTGGTCTCCCGCGACCAGCTGACCCGCAGCGCGTTTGGCCGCGACCACCTGCCCGACGACCGTTCGGTGGACATGTGCGTCAGCCGCCTGCGCCAGCAACTGCGGCGTGCGCCAGCAGGTGCCGCGCAAATCCTCACCATCCGCAATGAAGGCTACCTGCTGAGTATCGCCAGCCTCGCGGCCGATGCCTGACATGCGCTGGCTTCGCCGGCTGTGGCCGCGCACCTTGTTTGGCCAGCTGCTGCTGATCATGATCAGCGGCACGCTGGTGATCCAGTTGATGTCGAGCAGCATCTGGTTCGATGTGCGTTTCGCCCAGGTACTGGAGGCGCCCATTCGCCTGATCGCCGCGCGCAGTGCCCCCCTGATCGCCCAGGCCAATTGCCAGGCCGGCACGCTGAAGGTGCCCGCGCACTATCAGTTGCGCTGCGCCGAAACGCTACCCACACCTGAACATGACGAGCGCCGGGGGCGCAGGCGCGTCGAACTGTTGCTACAGCAGGCCCTCAAGTACGAACTGGGGCATGCCCAAGACGTGCGCCTGCTGAAGGTGCGACTGACCGATGAGCTGGGCCAGCCGATTGTCTGGCGCAGCCTGTTCGGCCTGCGTACGGCCCAGGCGCATGTGCAGTTCGCGGTGCCGTTGGCCGACGGCCACTGGCTGACCATCGAGTGCCAGGAACTGCAGGGCTGGAGTGGCGAATCGGCCTGGGTGCTGATCAGCGACTACCTGTTGCGGGTGTATGCGCTGCGGATTGTCGCGGTATTGCTGGTGTGCCTGATTGCCGTGCGCCTGTGCCTGCGCCCGTTGCGACGGCTGGCCGACGCAGCGCGCGGCCTGGGCGGCAACCTCGAACAGCCTCCCCTGGCGCTGGATGGCCCGGAAGAAGTGCGCCAGGCGGCCCAGGCGTTCAACGCCATGCAGCAGCGGCTGATTGCCATGGTCAATGACAAGGCCTACTTCCTGGCCGCCGTGTCCCACGACCTGCGCACCCCGCTGACCCGCATGCGCCTGCGTCTGGAGCGCCTGCCGGACGACGAACACCGCCAGCGCCTGCGGCAGAACATTACCCAGATGGACGACATGATCGGCCAGGTACTCGATTACCTGCGCGCAGGCGAGCAGCTGAATTTGCAGCAGGTGGACCTGGACCGGCTGGTGGCACGCCAGTGCGCCGAGCTGGCCAGCGCCGAAGAAGCGCTGCCGGTGCATGGCAAGGTGGGGTGTTCGCAGGTGGATGCCCTGTTGCTGCAACGCTGCCTGCAAAACTTGTTGGTCAATGCGTTGCGCTACGCGAAGGACATCTCGGTCACATTGGAACGGGCTGTAGATGGGGTGTTCATCCACATCGACGACCGCGGGCCGGGGATTGCGCCGGGCCTGCTGACAACCATCACCGACCCGTTCGTGCGTGGTGAAGGGTCGCGCAACCAGGCATCCGGCGGGTATGGGCTGGGGTTGAGCATTGCCCAGCGGATTGCCAACAGCCATGGCGGTGAGCTGATGGTGGCGAACCGCGAGGGCGGTGGGTTGCGGGTCAGCATACTGCTGCCTGGCTAACGCTATTTTCTGTGGGAATACGCTATCAGGTAACAGTCTTTTACCGATTACCCAGGTTTTCCCCTCCGCGCCTTTGCCTATCCTATGCCCGGTCATCCTGCCTGCGATGGACCCATGAATCACTCTCTGCCCAGCCGCTACGCCTGCCTCGTCATCTGCCTGTTGTTCACCTTTGCCAGCCTGCCGCTGCTGCCCCAACATGCCTGGCTCTGGCCAATCACACTGATCACTGCCCTGCTCAGCCTGGTCGGGCTCAACGACCTGCGCCAAAGCCACCACGCCGTGCGCCGCAACTACCCGATCCTGGGCAATATCCGCTACCTGATCGAAACCATCCGCCCGGAAATCCGCCAGTACTTGATCGAGGGTGACGACGACAAGCTGCCGTTCTCCCGCTCGCAGCGCTCGCTGGTGTACGCACGCGCCAAGAACGAAAGCGCCGAGAAAGCCTTCGGTACCCTGAACGATGCCTACAAACCCGGTTTCGAATTCATCAGCCATTCGATGCTGCCAGTGGCCACGCCAGACCCGGCCTCGTTCCGCATCGCCATTGGCGGGCCGCAATGCCGCCTGCCCTACTCGGCCTCGATCTTCAACATCTCCGCCATGAGCTTTGGCGCCCTCAGCGCCAATGCCATCGCCGCGCTAAACCGCGGTGCGCGCATGGGCCGTTTTGCCCATGACACGGGTGAAGGCAGCATCAGCCCCTACCACCGCGAACATGGCGGTGACCTGATCTGGGAAATCGGCAGTGGCTACTTCGGCTGCCGTACCGAGGACGGTCGTTTCGACCCGCACCGCTTCGCCGAACAGGCCCGCTCGCCGCAGGTGAAGATGATCGAGATCAAGCTCAGCCAAGGCGCCAAGCCAGGCCACGGCGGTGTCCTGCCAGGGCACAAGGTCAGCGCCGAAATCGCCGAGACCCGTGGCGTGCGCGCAGGTGAAGACTGCATCTCTCCGGCCGCGCACAGTGCCTTCCGCACGCCAGTCGAGTTGCTGCAATTCGTGGCCAGCCTGCGCGAGCTGTCGGGTGGCAAGCCCGTAGGCTTCAAGTTCTGCCTGGGTCACCCGTGGGAGTTCATGGGCATTGCCAAAGCCATGCTGGCCACCGGCATCACCCCGGACTTCATCGTTGTCGATGGCAAAGAAGGCGGTACCGGCGCAGCCCCCCGCGAATTCAGCGACAACATGGGCGTGCCCATGCGCGAAGGCCTGATGTTCGTGCACAACACCTTGGTCGGCCTGAACCTGCGCTCCAGCATTCGCATTGGCGCTGCGGGCAAGATTGTCAGTGCCTTCGACATCGCCAGCGTACTGGCCATCGGCGCTGACTGGGTCAACTCGGCGCGCGGCTTCATGTTTGCCATTGGCTGCATCCAGTCGCAAAGCTGCCACACCAACAAATGCCCGACCGGCGTGGCCACGCAAGACCCACTGCGCCAGCGCGCCCTGGTGGTGCCAGACAAAGCCGAACGGGTGGCCAGCTTCCATCGCAACACACTGCACGCACTGGCCGAAATGCTGGCTGCTGCCGGCCTGGAGCACCCTTCGGAGCTTAAGCCCAAGCACCTTGCCCGGCGCATCAGCCCCAGCGAGATCGGGCTGTTTTCGGACCTGCACACGTTCCTCAAGCCAGGCGAATTGCTCAGTGGCTCGATTGAAAGCGAGTTTTATGCGCGGATGTGGCGGATGGCGCGTAGCGACAGTTTTGCGCCGGAGACAGGAGAACTGATGCCCGTTGCAGCAAAAACCGTGCGCCGAAAAGAAACAGCCCCGGCATAAGCCAGGGCTGTTCGATGCTCCAGATCAGGATCAGAAGATGCTGATCGGGTACTCGACGAATACGCGGACTTCGTTGCCGTCGTCGTTGTAACCGTTCTGCTGCACGGCGTTGTTGGTGCGCAGGAACGAGCTACGCAGCTTGATGGACAGGTCCTTGGCCGGGCCGTCCTGCACCACGTAACGGATCTGGTTGAAGATCTCGCGCTCTTTACCTTCGCCGAAGCCCTGCGGGTTGGCGACGTTGCGGGTGTTGATGTTGTCACCCACCACGTAGGCCAGCTTGTAGGTCAGGCCCGGGATGCCGTAGGCACCGAAGTCCAGGCCGTAGCCCAGCTGCCAGGAGCGCTCGTCTTCGGCGTTGAAGTCGGACCAGTACGAGTTGGCCAGGTAGATGGTCGAACCACCGTCACCCACGCCACCGGCGTTCTGGTAGAAACCGTAGTTGTAACCGGTGCTGCCGGTGCTGCGCTGATGCGCGAGGGTGAACGAGTGCGCACCGTACGCGTAAGTGGCTGCCAGGCTCCAGATGGTGTTGGAGTCGCCATTCAGGCCAGCGGCTTGTACGTACTTGTTGTCGATGTCCGACTTGTAGCCGTTGAAGTCCAGGGTCAGGGACTGGTCGCTGGCGATCGGGAAGACGTAGTTCAAGCCCAGGTAGTGCTTCTTCATCACGTCTTCGTTGTCTGCGGTGTACAGCGAAGCGGTGAAGTTGTCGGTGAACTTGTAGCTACCACCGAAGACGTTGATCGACTTCAGGCCGCCACCGTCACGGCGCTCGGCGCTTTTGCGCGCTTCCTGGGTGAAGCGGCCGGCGTTCAGTTCCAGGCCCTCGATCTCTTTCGAGGTGATCAGGGTACCGGTGAAGCTTTCTGGCAGCAGACGCGCGTCGTCGTACTGCAGCACTGGCAGTGCTGGCATCTGGTCACCGTACTTCAGCACGGTGTTGGAAATGCGGAATTTTACTGCTGCGCCACCACGGGCCAGGTTGTGCGGCGAGCTGGCATTGCCTTCGGCATTGGTGGTTTCGTGCGGCTTGAAGAAGTCGACGCCGCCGCCACCGTTGTGGCCTTTGCCGCCATCAAGGCGCACGGCGTACAGCCCGAATGCGTCGACGCCGACGCCAACGGTGCCCTGGGTGAAGCCGGAGGAGAAGTTGGCGATGAACGCCTGGCCCCATTCGATCTGGTCATCGGTGCCGTGCTTCTTGTCACGGTTGATGTAGGCGTTGCGCAGAAGGACGTTGGCGTGGCTGTCCTCGATGAAGCCCTTGCTGTCGGCCTGGTCATTGGCCTGTGCCTGGGTCGCGGCGATCATCGCCAAGGCGACCAGGCTGATCCTGGTTTTCAACATGTTGTTTTCCTTATTTCTTAATCAAAAACGCTCTGCAATATGACGCCAGGAACCAACGCCCCTTCGTAGGTTCGACGCTATGCGGATCCCGCCTGGTGGGCCAGCTGGTAAGTACACGGCAGCCCTCGGCAGCAGCATGGCCAAGATAATGGCCAGCAGGCGTTGGCCGAATCCTAGCCGTGTGCGATTACAAATGTCAAAAAGTCGTGAAATGCAGGTTGATATAACCAAAATTATCGGCAGAGCTGGTGCATTTCCATGCAGGTTTGCGCTATCAGCGGGCAATTTATCTCGTGTGGGAAATTACCTTTTGATCGAACGGACAATTTCCCGAGAGCGGGCAAACCGTGGCGGCAGAGGCTGTTACAAAGAGATACATATGTAAAGACAACCCTTTACAAATACTCAAGCAAGAGTAAATAGCAAGCATTACCATTCGCGCCTTCTTTTTCACCTGCCCGGTCCGGATGTGTCCATGCTCGTACCCTGCCGCCTTTCCCCCTTGACGCTTGCCCTGTCGCTGCTGTTCAGCGCCGGCTTGGCCAGTGCCGCCACCACCACGCTGCCAGAGTCGTCGGTTACCGCCGACAGCGAGCGTGAGAAGGACAACCCGCGAGTCAAGGAGGTGAGCACCGCCACCCGCACCTCGACGCCGGTACGCTATGTGCCGCAGGCCATCGACACGGTGAAAACCGCCAATGTGCTGGACTACGGCAGTAACACCCTGGGTAAGGCGCTGGAGGGGATCCCCAACGTCAGCAGCGGCGCCGACACCCGCTTTGACAGCGTGCGCATCCGCGGCTTCGAGGCCAGCAACGACTTCTACCTGGACGGCATTCGCGACGACAGCCAGTACATCCGCGACCTGCACAACATCGAGCGGGTCGAGGTGCTCAAGGGGCCGGCGGCGGTGCTGTATGGCCGTGGCAGCCAGGGCGGCATCGTCAACCGGGTCAGCAAGGCTCCGGAGCAGGGCCGCCGCTCGAGCATCGAAGCACAGGCCGGCAGCGAAGACCTGCGCAGCCTGTATGCCGACCTCAGCGCCGACCCCAGCGATACCGTAAGCCTGCGCCTGAACATGGGTAACCAGGACAACAACAGCTTCCGCGAGGGTATCGACGGCAGCCGCCAGCTGTTCGCCCCGTCGCTCAGCTGGCAGATCACCCCCGACCTCAACTGGCTGGTGCAGTACGAATACAGCCGCTACAACCGCACGCCCGACCGGGGCATCCCCGGGGTGAATGGCCGCCCGGCCGACGTCAGCCGCGGCACCACCTACGGCGACCAGCGCGACTACATCGATGACCGCGCCCAGTCCCTGCGCTCACGCCTGAACTACCAGCTGAACGAAACCTGGCAGCTGCGCCATACCCTGGGCCTGTTCAAGCTCGACAGCGAGTTCGACAACACCTACGTCACGGGCTACAACGCCAGCACCAATGTCCTGACCCGCCAGCGCTGGCAGCAGGACCTGAACACCCGCAACCTGTTCAACAACCTGGAGGCCGAGGGCGATTTCGACACCCTGGGCCTGGAGCACAAGCTGCTGGTGGGCCTGGAGTTCGGCAACCAGAAGCGTGACCCTGTGCTGTATACCGCTGGTAGCCAGCCGCTCCCGGGCTTGGGCAAACCCGGTAGCAACCAGCAGCACAATGGCACACTGGTGCTGTCGAGTAACAACCACACTGTGGTCGATAGCCGCGGCCTTTACCTGCAAGACCAGATCCGCCTGAACGATCAATGGCAAATCCTGGCTGGCGTGCGCTTCGACCAGTTCGACGTGGAAACCACCAACAAGGATGGCGTGCGCGAACCGCAGGACAGCAACAGCACCAGCCCGCGCCTGGGCGTGGTCTACACGCCATGGCGGGATCATTCGTTCTACGCCTCGTGGAGCAAGACCTTCTCGCCGGTGGGCGGCGGCTTGATCGGCATCACCCCGGATGCGCCGGGCAACGGCAACGACGCCAAGCCGGAAGAGACCCGGCAGAAAGAAATCGGGGTGAAAAGCGATTGGCTCGACCAGCGCCTGACCACCACCCTGGCCATCTACGAGCTGGAACTGTACAACCGCCGCACCCGTGATCCGGAAAACCCGAATAACATCTTGCTCAGCGGCTTGCAGCGTTCGCGCGGCATCGAGTTGACGGCCACCGGCAATATCGTCGGCAACTGGTATGTACGCGGCGGCATCGGCCTGCAGGATGCGATCATCGTCAAGGACAACAACGGCCAGGAACGCAACCGCATCAACGATGTGGCCAAGCGCAACGCCAGCCTGTTCGTGACCTGGAAACCAGAGCTGGGCTGGTACGCCGAAACCGGCGTTACGCTGGTAGGTGAGCGTTATGCGGACAACCAGAACACCACGGTGTTGCCAGGGTATGGCCGTTGGGATGCGCTGGCGGGGTACCGCACCCATGACTGGGATGTGCGGGCGGCGTTGAGCAACATTGCCGACAAGACCTACTACAGCTCGGCGACCAGTGCGGCGCAGATTCAGGTGGGGGACCCGCGTAGCCTGGTGGTCACGGGTAGCTACAGCTTCTGATCTTTATTGCTGTACCGGCCTCTTCGCGGCTGAAGCTGCACACACAGGGTCACCACAGGTTTCGAGACATGTGGAGTACCTGTGGGAGCGGGTTCACCCGCTAAGAGGCCGGCACAGAAATACCAATTCGATCAGTGCCACACCGCCATCAGCGCCTGCATCTCTGCTTCGCTGATCAGCCCTTGGGGGTAGCGCCCGGCAAGCAGACGTCGTGGGTCGGTCGTCCTGACCCTGATGCTTCCATGGTGTTTCAACCACTTCGCCACAACCTTGAGCGATTGGTGATTCACTGCCGATGGGCGCAAAGCCGACTCACTTGCTGCGTTCATGTCTACACGTACTCCCTGGCCCGTGAGCGGCTAATTTACGTAGGTAATGTTACAGATCCAAGAGCGCGGCCCGGCCGAGCTATCTGCTTGAAAAACAATACAAAACCTATGCCAGCCTGGGCGCCGGATGTCGCCCGAAAAAAAAGGCCCGTCAAATGACGGGCCTTTTTTCATTCCAGCTGCGCTCAACGCTTGACCGGCGCGGGCTGCTGCTGAGTCAGGCAGTGGATGTTGCCGCCACCCAGCAACAATTCGCGGCCAGGGATCATCACCACTTCATGGTCAGGGAAGATCTTTGCCAGGATCGCTCTGGCTTCGGCATCTGCCGGGTCGTCGAAGCTTGGCGCAATGATGCCGCCGTTGACGATCAGGAAGTTCACGTACGAACCGGCAAGGCGCACCGACGGGTCTCGCTCCTGGCTGCCGGCCACCTGATCGACACCGGCACACTCTTCAGCGGTGGCAAACAGCGGGCCCGGGATCGGCATCTTGTGCACGATGAACTCGCGGCCCTTGGCATCGCGGGTGTTCTTCAACACCTCCATGGCCGCGTGGCAGCGCGCATAGTTGGGGTCGTTGGAATCATCGGTCCAGGCCAGTAACACTTCACCCGGGCGCACGTAACAGCAGAAGTTGTCGACGTGGCCGTCGGTTTCGTCGTTGTACAGGCCATCGGGCAGCCAAACCACGGTGTCGACCGCCAGCTGATCGCGCAGCACCGCTTCGATCTGCTCGCGGTTCAGGTGCGGGTTGCGGTTACGGTTGAGCAGGCATTCCTCGGTGGTGATCACGGTGCCTTCACCGTCCACGTGGATCGAGCCGCCTTCCAGCACGAAGCCCTCAGTCTGGTAGCGCTGGCAGCGCTCCATTTCCAGCACCTTGGCGGCCAGTTCCTCGTCGCGGTTCCACGGCGCGTACAGGCCGCCGTCGAAGCCGCCCCAGGCATTGAAGCCCCAGTCCACACCACGCACTTCACCTTGGTCGTTGATGACGAAGGTTGGGCCGGTATCACGCACCCACGCGTCGTCGTTGCTGATTTCGACCACGCGAATGTTCGGCTGGTCGAGCTGGCGACGGGCATTTTCGTACTGGCCGGCGGAGGCCGCGACGGTGACAGGTTCGAAGCGGGCAATGGCCTTGGCCAGGGTCACATGCGCAGCCTGTGCCGGCTTGCCGCCCAGGCGCCAGTTGTCCGGGCGCTCCGGCCAGACCATCCACACCTGGGTTTGCGGGGCCCACTCGGCGGGCATGTGGAAACCATCGGCACGGGGCGTGGAGTTGAGGGTTTTCATGGGTGACCTCTATGATGGCCCTGAGCCGGAGTGTGCTGGGGCGTTTGTCAATTTATAACCGATATATATCGAGATTTGAAGCCCGGCAGTCGGGAATGACTCGCTAATTACCCGCAATTAAATCGATAACAATCGAATCATGCAAAGCCGTGCCTGGTGCCGCTACCGGTCTGACGTCTACCATAGCCATACCTTATGCATCCTGTTGCATCGGCATGCGGACAATTCCAGCGGGGCCGACTAGGGTCAATACTTGGGCAACGGGCCAGCGAGCCACTATGAACATCATCCCTACCGCAATCCCTGAAGTACTGATCATCGAGCCGAAGGTTTTCGGTGACAGCCGTGGTTTTTTCTTCGAGGCATTCAACGCGCGTGAGTTCGCGCGGCAAACCGGTGTGAAGGCCGAGTTCGTGCAGGACAACCACTCTCGCTCCATCAAGGGTGTACTGCGCGGGCTGCACTATCAGGTCGAGAACACCCAAGGCAAGCTGGTGCGGGTGGTACACGGGGAAATCCGCGATGTCGCCGTGGACGTGCGCAAAAGCTCGCCAACCTTTGGCCAATGGGTCGCCGTGCACCTGTCGGCCGACAACCACCGCCAGCTATGGGTACCTCCCGGTTTCGCCCACGGTTTTGCGGTGATGAGCGAATCGGCCGAGTTCCTCTACAAGACCACCGATTACTACAACCCCGGCGCCGACCGCTGCATCCGCTGGGACGACCCGCAACTGGCCATCGACTGGGGGTTGCAGCAACCACCGGTGCTGTCGGACAAGGACAAGCTCGGCCTGCCACTGGCAGAGGCGGAACTGCTGCCTTAACTAGCGCATAATTGCGCCAGACTTTTCTGGCGCATTTACGTGATGATTGCAAAACCCACGCCCCCACGCCGTCCCCGCTGGCGCAGCCTGGCCTTGTTGGCCCTGTGCCTGGCCCCGTTGTTGTGGCCCCTGCATCACTTGGCCGAACGCTACTACCAGGAAGAGCTGGCCTCGCAGAACCGCCAGACCCTCGACCTGTACGTCGCCAACCTGCTCGGCACCCTGCACCGCTACGAAACCTTGCCGCAGATCCTCGGTGACCTGCCGGCGCTACGTGGCGTGCTGGCAGACCCGTTCCGCCTGGAAGCGGTGACCAACGCCAACCGCCTGCTCAAGGGCATCGTGCAGCAGACCGGTGCCGAGGTGATGTACCTGATGGACGTCAGCGGCAACACCCTGGCCGCGTCCAACTGGGACAAGCACGACAGCTTCGTCGGCCGCAACTTCGCCTTCCGCCCCTATTTCAACGAAGCCATGGCCGGCCACCTGGGCCGCTTCTTCGGCCAGGGCACCACCTCGGCCAAGCGCGGCTACTTCTTTGCCGCAGCCGTGCGGGACCGCGAGCGGATCGTTGGCGTGCTGGTGGTCAAGGTCGACCTCGACCACACCGAAACCCTTTGGGGCCGCACGCCCGAGCAGCTGTTGCTGACCGATCACAATGGTGTGGTCATCCTGACGTCGCGGCCCGATTGGCGCTTCCGTGCTACGCGCACGCTGACCGAGGCCGAGCGCCAGGCCATCATCGCCATCCAGCCCTACCCGACCCAGGCCCCGCAACCGCTGGTGCTCAGCCCGGACGCCTGGATCACCCAGACCCGCGACATCAAGGAGACCGGCTGGCAGGTCAGCATCCTCGCGCCGCGCATGCTCGTCGATCGCTCGGTGCAAACGGTGATGGCCATCGGTGCCGGTACGCTGCTGGTACTGATGCTGCTGGCCGGCCTGGTGATGCAACGACGGCGCCACTACATCGACCGCATCGACTTCGAAGCCCGTGGCCGCCAGGAGCTGGAAAAGCGCGTGGCCCAACGTACCGCCGACCTTGAAGGCCTGAACACACGGTTGAAAAATGCCGTGCTGGAACGCGAAAACGCCCAGCAAGAAGCAGTGCGCGCCCAGGACGAACTGGTGCAGGCGGGCAAGCTGTCGGTACTCGGCACCATGTCGGCCAGCATCAGCCACGAGCTGAACCAGCCGCTGGCGGCCATCCGCAGCTACGCGGAAAACGCCGAAATCCTGCTGGACCACCAACGCACCGATGACGCCCGCGGCAACCTCAAGCTGATCGGCGAGCTGACCGGGCGCATGGCCTCGATCATCGCCCACCTGCGCGCCTTCGCCCGCCGCGACCGCCATGCCCCGGAAAGCGTGGCCTTGCAGCCAGCCCTGGACGATGCCCTGGCACTGCTGGCCAAGCGCCGCCGGGCGATGGCCGTGGAGCTGATCCGCGACCTGCCGGAGGCGACCTTGTGGGTACAAGCCGGTGAAACCCGCCTGCGCCAGGTGCTCGGCAACCTGCTGGCCAATGCCCTCGACGCCCTGACCGAAAAGGCCAACCCGCGCCGCTTGTGGCTAAGTGCCGAGCAGCGCGATGACTGCGTCTACCTGTACATCCGCGACAACGGCCCCGGCTTCAGCCGCCAGGCCCTGGAGCATGCCAAGGAGCCGTTCTTCACCACCAAGACCCGCACCCAGGGCCTGGGCCTGGGCCTGGCCATCTGCGAAAGCCTGATGCGCGCCCTGGGCGGTGAACTGCTGCTGGCCAACCACCCGGAAGGTGGCGCACTGCTGACCCTGCAGCTGCGTGTGGCCGCGCCTGGCGCTACTTTGCCCAATTCGGAGGACTCCTCGGCATGACCACCGAGACACTGATCGACAGCCAAGCCCAGGTCATCCTGGTGGACGATGACCCGCACCTGCGCCAGGCGCTGAGCCAGACCCTGGACCTGGCCGGGCTCAAGGTGGTCGCCCTGGCCGATGCCCAAGGCCTGGCCGAGCGTATCGAGGCCGACTGGCCCGGTGTGGTGGTCAGCGACATCCGCATGCCCGGTATCGATGGCCTGCAGCTGCTGGAGCAACTGCACGGCCGCGACAGCGAGCTGCCGGTGCTGCTGATTACCGGCCACGGCGATGTGCCGCTGGCGGTGCAGGCGATGCGCGCCGGGGCTTATGACTTCCTGGAAAAACCCTTTGCCACAGACGCCCTGCTCGACAGCGTGCGCCGCGCCCTGGCCCTGCGCCGCCTGGTGCTGGACAACCGCAGCCTGCGCCTGGCACTGAGCGACCGCCAGCAACTGGCCACCCGGCTGGTCGGCCATTCGCCGTCCATGCTGCGCCTGCGCGAGCAGATCGGTGCCCTGGCCGGCACCCGCGCCGATGTGCTGATACTGGGTGAAACCGGCGCGGGCAAAGAGGTGGTGGCCCGCGCCCTGCACGACCTGTCCAGCCGCCGCGACGGCCCGTTCGTGGCGATCAACGCCGGCGCGCTGGCCGAGTCAGTGGTGGAAAGCGAGCTGTTCGGTCATGAGCCTGGCGCCTTCACCGGCGCGCAAAAACGCCGTATCGGCAAGTTCGAGTTCGCCAACGGCGGCACGCTGTTCCTCGACGAAATCGAGAGCATGAGCCTGGATGTACAGGTAAAACTGCTGCGCATGTTGCAGGAACGGGTGGTCGAGCGACTCGGCGGCAACCAGCTGATCCCGCTGGATATCCGCATCATTGCCGCGACCAAGGAAGACCTGCGACAGTCCGCCGACCAAGGGCGCTTCCGTGCCGACCTGTATTACCGCCTGAACGTGGCGCCGCTGCGTATTCCACCGCTGCGCGAGCGCGGCGATGACATTCTGGTGCTGTTCCAGCACTTCGCCGACGCCGCCAGCCAGCGCCATGGCCTGCCCCCGCACACCTTGCAACCGGCGCAGCGTGCCGTGCTGTTGCGCCACCCCTGGCCAGGCAATGTGCGCGAGCTGCAAAACGCCGCCGAGCGTTTCGCCCTTGGCCTGGAGCTGGCCCTGGACGGCCAGGCGCCGCCGGCGACAGCAGCTGCTGTGCCAATGCTGAGCGGCAACCTCAGCGAGCAGGTCGAGCAGTTCGAACGCTCGCTGATCGCTGCCGAACTGGCCCAGCCACACAGCTCCATGCGCAGCCTGGCCGAGGCGCTGGGCATCCCCCGCAAGACCCTGCACGACAAGCTGCGCAAGCACAGCTTGAGCTTCGACGGCGGCAGCGGCGGGCATGACGACCAAGAGGACCACCGTTAATGAGCACCGATAGCCAGTACCTGCAGTCCGTACTGCACAGCGACATCCCCCTGACCCGCGAAATGGGCCTGGAAGTGATCGATTGGCAGCAGCACACCCTGCGCCTGCAACTGCCGCTGGCGGCCAACGTCAACCACAAGAGCACCATGTTTGGCGGCAGCCTGTACTGCGCCGCCGTGCTGGCGGGCTGGGGCTGGCTGCACCTGCGCCTGAGGGCGCTGGGGATCGATGACGGGCATATCGTCATCCAGGAAGGGCAGATCAGTTATCCGTTGCCGGTTACCGGTGCGGCGGTGGCGCGTTGTGTAGCGCCCGACGAAAAGACCTGGGAGCGATTCCTGGCCATGTACCAGCGCCGTGGGCGGGCGCGGTTGACGTTGGAAACCACCGTGAGCAATGCCGGTAGTGACGAGCCGGCAGTGAAATTCAGCGGCCAGTACGTGCTGCACCGCTAATGCGACTAAAGCGGCCTTTGTGGGAGCGGCCTTTTCGCGACACAAGGCCGCTCCCACAGGATCGTGCCAGGCAGTTAGATGAGGTTCAGGAAGGCCTGGCGCCATGCAGCATTGGCAGGCAATGCCAGGAAATGCGGATTGAGCAGCGACTCGCGTGGCGGGTACCGAAACGGCAAGCCATCCAGCCCGATCACTTCGCCACCGGCCCCTTCCACCACACCCTGCGCCGCAGCAGTGTCCCACTGCGAAGTCGGCGCCAGGCGCGGATAGCAGTCTGCGCTGCCCTCAGCCAGCAGGCAGAACTTCAACGAACTGCCGATATTGGCCAGCTCCAGCTCACCCACCGCAGCCCCAAGGCCGGCCAACAGCGCTTCCTGCTCCGGGCTGGAATGCCGACGGCTGGCCACCACGGTAAAACGCTCGCCCTGCGCGGGTGCGTTGCGTACCTGGATCGGCTGGGCTACCTCACCGGCATCTGCACGCCAGGCCCCCATGCCGCGCCCACCAAAATAGCAGCGCCCATTGGTGGGCATCGACACCACGCCAAACACCACCTCGCCGTTTTCGACCAGGGCGATGTTGACCGTGAACTCTTCGCTGCCGGCAATGAACTCCTTGGTGCCGTCCAGCGGGTCGACCAGCCACCAGCGGCTCCAACCCTGACGCTCGGCCAGCGGTATGTTGCAGTCTTCCTCGGACAGCACCGGAATGTGCGGCGCCAGCGCCAGCAGGCCATCGGCAATCACCCGGTGCGCTGCCAGGTCGGCGGCGGTCACCGGCGAATCGTCGGCCTTGTTGGTCACGGCCACGTCGGCACGCCAGAACGGCAGGATCGCCTCGCCTGCGGTCAGTGCCAGCTTGACCACTTCGTGCATCAGTTGCAGGTCGTTCATAGCTCCAGCAGCCCCCGCTGGATCATCAGGTCACGGGCCAGGTACAGCGCCGCCAGGGCGCGGCCCTCGGTGAACTGTGGGTGCATGGCCAATGCCGACAACTCGCGCAGGTTGACCTTGTCGACCCGCATCGGCTCTGGCTCATCGCCTTCCAGGCGCTCTTCGTACAGGTCGGTGGCCAGCACTACCTGGATCTTCTGGCTCATGTAGCCCGGCGACAGCGACAGCTCGGTCAGGTGCTCCAGCTGGCGTGCGCCAAAACCGGCTTCTTCCTTGAGCTCCCGGTCGGCTGCCGCCAGCACATCCTCGCCCGGCTCGATCAGGCCCTTGGGCAACGACAGCTCGTATTCATCGGTGCCGCCGCAGTATTCCTCCACCAGCACGGCATGCTCGGCGTCGAGCATGGCCACGATCATCACCGCGCCGTAGCCGTTACCCCGGCCCACCAAACGCTCGTAGGTACGCTCATTGCCATTGCTGAAGCGCAATTGCACGGCTTCGACGCGGAACAGGCGGCTGCTGGCGACGATTTCGCGGCTGAGGACGGTGGGTTTCTGGCGCATGGGGCGGCTCCTTGGCGTGAACGGGTTACTATACCGTGGCTAGCCGACTGATCGAGAGTTTCCCATGCCTGTTATTCCCTGGTCTGCCATCGATACCGTCCTGCTGGACATGGACGGCACCCTGCTCGACCTGCATTACGACAACCGCTTCTGGCTGGAGCACCTGCCCCAGCGCTATGCCGAGCTGCACGGGGTGAGCCGGACCATGGCGGAAATGGAGCTGCAGCCACTGTTCGAGCGCAATGCCGGCACGCTGAACTGGTATTGCCTGGATTTCTGGAGCCGCGAGCTGCGCCTGCCAATCCGAGAGCTGAAGCAGGAAATCGCCGACCTGATCGCCCTGCGCCCAGACGCCGACACCTTCCTTGCGGCAATCCGCAAGGCGGGCAAACGCGTGGTGATGATCACCAATGCGCACCGCGACTCGCTGTCGCTGAAGCTGGAGCGGGTGGAACTGGCGCCGTATTTCGAACGGCTGATCAGCTCGCACGATTATGGCTACCCGAAGGAAAGCCCGCAGTTCTGGGATGCCTTGCAGGCGGACATCGGTTTTGAGCCGGGGCGCAGCCTGTTTATCGATGACACGCTGGCAATACTGCGCAGTGCACAGCGATTTGGGGTGGGCCACCTGCTGGCGGTGCGCCAGCCGGATAGCAAGGCAGGGCCGCGGGATACCGAAGAGTTTGCGGCGGTCGAGGATTACCGGGACTTACTGGCAGGCTTGTAGGAGCAGCCTTGTGCTGCGAAGAGGCCGGTATGACAGAAAATTGTCTGTGACAGTACCGGCCTCTTCGCAGCACAAGGCTGCTCCTACAAGCACTTCACCGCATTGAAAGCAGTGCAACAACTGTGGGAGGAAGATTACTCGGGAATACGCAGCACCTGCCCCGGGTAGATCTTGTCCGGGTGCGAGAGCATCGGCTTGTTGGCCTCGAATATCTTGTTGTACTGGTTGGCGTTGCCATAAACCACGACTGAAATGGCCGATAGCGTGTCGCCCTTTTTCACCGTAACGAACCGGGCCGCCTTCACAACCGGCCCGGTCACGGTGATCTGGTCATCCACGCTGGCTACACCATTGATGTTGCCGGCTGCAAGAATGATCTTCTCCTTCTCTTCCTGGCTGGCCACTTCACCCTTGAGGGTGATCGTGTCTCCCTCTACAGTGGCGGTGATGTTCGGGTTGCCCAGGCCAACGTCTTGCACGTGTTTTTTCAGCTGCTCCTCGGCATTGGCATTGCCAGGGGTCAGCAGGTCGATCAACTTCTCGCCGGCTTCCTTCACGAAACTGAACAGGCTCATTGCGCTCTCCTTGTTGACGAAACCTCGGACTCACGAGTCTAGGCCAGCTTTTCCACTCCCGCCCCCTGTGCGACCAATCGACACGGTCTATCAAGGCATAGACCCTAGCGATTAGACGCCGCCGGCCCGCAAGCCTAGGCTTGTGCTATCAGAAAGCCGCCGGTATTCAACGCCCCGATGAACAGCAAACCTCCGGTCTGCGCGGCATCATCGCCCTTGTCCATGCCCGCCGCCAGCAACACCTACGATTACGTCCAGCTCAGCGACGCCCAACGCGACAGCACCCCGCTGGCCGAAGAAGTGGCCCTGGCCATTGTCTACAACGGCCTCAACCAGGCGGTGATGCTGGTCAGCCCCACCGACCTGGAAGACTTCGCCGTCGGTTTCAGCGTTGGCAGCGGCATTGTCGAAGGCACCGCAGAAATCTACGACCTGAAGCTTTCCGGCAGCGGCTCGGCAATGTATGCCGACCTGGAAATTTCCAGCCGGGCGTTCTGGAACCTCAAAAATCAGCGCCGCCAGCTGGCCGGCACCAGTGGTTGCGGCCTGTGCGGGGTCGAAGCGCTTGAACAGGCGCTACCGGACCTGCCCGAACTGCCGGGCGCGCCCCTGCCCCCGCCCCAGTGGCTGGTTGGCCTGCGTGAACGCATCGATGCCTTCCAGCCGCTGGGCCAGCATTGCGGGGCGGTGCATGCCGCACTGTTCATGGACCGCCATGGCGAGCTGCTGCTCGGCCGTGAAGACATCGGCCGGCACAACGCCCTCGACAAGCTGATCGGCGCCCTGCTGCGCCAAGGCATAGACAGCCAGGGCGGCCTGGCCATCGTCACCAGCCGCTGCAGCCTGGAGCTGATCCAGAAAGTACTGCGTGCCGGCATCCAGACCCTGGTCAGCCTGTCGGCGCCCACCGGCCTTGCCCTGCAATGGGCACGCAAGCACAACCTCAACCTCATCCATCTGCCCAAGCACAGCGCACCGCGGGTCTACAGCCCGGCGGCGGAGTCGTAATACCCGTGACCTCCTACCAGCACCTCCCGGACAACGCCCCAGCCTCCCCCCCTCGCTACAAGCCCTACCACGGCCCCGCCGGTGGCTGGGGCGCGTTGCGCAGCGTGGCCAAGGCCTGGGTCGGCAGCGACAACGCGCTGAAGAACATTCGCGCGCTGCTCAAGACCAACCAGCACGGCGGCTTCGACTGCCCGGGCTGCGCCTGGGGCGATTCGCCGGAAAGCGGCATGGTCAAGTTCTGCGAGAACGGCGCCAAGGCAGTGAACTGGGAGGCGACCAAGCGCCGCGTCGATGCTGCCTTCTTCGCCCGTTACAGCGTCACCTCGCTGCTGCAGCAGAGCGACTACTGGCTGGAGTACCAAGGGCGCCTGACCGAACCGATGGTCTACGACGCGCCCAGCGACCGGTACCTGCCAATCAGCTGGGATGCCGCGTTCGCCCTGATCGCCCGCGAGCTGAACAAGCTGGCCAACCCTGACCAGGCCGAGTTCTATACCTCGGGGCGCGCCAGCAACGAAGCGGCGTACCTGTACCAGTTGTTCGTGCGTGCTTACGGCACCAACAACTTCCCCGACTGTTCGAACATGTGCCACGAGGCCAGTGGCGTGGCCCTCGGGCAAAGCGTCGGGGTTGGCAAGGGCACCGTCACCTTCGACGATTTCGAGCATGCCGACACGATTTTCGTCTGGGGCCAGAACCCCGGCACCAACCACCCGCGCATGCTCGACCCGCTGCGCGATGCGGTGAAGCGTGGCGCCCAGGTGGTGTGCGTAAACCCGCTGAAGGAACGTGGCCTGGAGCGTTTCCAGCACCCGCAGAACCCGCTGGAGATGCTGACCAACAGTGACCGGCCGACCAACACCGCGTTCTTCCGCCCGGCACTCGGCGGCGACATGGCGATGCTGCGCGGCATGGCCAAGTTCGCCCTGCAATGGGAACGCGAAGCCCAGGCCAAAGGCGAACCGGCCGTGTTCGACCATGCTTTCATTGCCGAACATGGCCATGGCGTCGACGAGTACCTGGCAGTGGTAGATGCCACGCCGTGGGAGCACATCCAGGCGCAGTCCGGCCTGGCCCTAGTCGACATCGAGCTGGCCGCCCGCATGTACTGCCGCGGCAAGCGGGTGATCATGTGCTGGGCGATGGGCATCACCCAGCACCGCCATTCGGTGCCGACCATCCAGGAAATCGTCAACCTGCAGATGCTGCGCGGCAACATCGGCGCTCCCGGCGCCGGCCTGTGCCCGGTGCGTGGCCACAGCAACGTGCAGGGCGACCGCACCATGGGCATCAACGAGCGCCCGCCGGTGGCCCTGCTTGACGCCATCGAAAAGCGTTTTGGCTTCCCCGTGCCCCGGCACAACGGCCACAACACCGTCGAAGCGATTCACGCCATGCTCGATGGGCGGGCCAAGGTATTCATCGGCCTGGGCGGCAACTTCGCACAAGCCACGCCGGACACCGAGCGTACCGCACAGGCACTGCGCAATTGCGAGCTGACCGTACATATCAGCACCAAGCTCAACCGCAGCCACCTGGTGCATGGCAAGCAGGCGCTGATCCTGCCGTGCCTGGGCCGCACCGACATCGACCTGCAGGCCGACGGGCCACAAGCGGTGACGGTGGAAGACTCGTTCAGCATGGTGCACGCCTCCAACGGCCAGCTGAAGCCACTGTCTACGCAAATGCGCTCGGAACCGGCAGTGGTTGCCGGCATCGCCGCCGCGACCCTGGGCAAGCAACCGGTGGACTGGCACTGGCTGGTGGCCGACTACGACCGCATCCGCGACCTGATCGGCGATACCATCGCCGGCTTCAGCGGTTTCAACCAGCGCCTGCAACACCCAGGCGGCTTCTACCTGGGTAACAGCGCCGGCAGCCGCGAATGGAAGACCAGCACCGGCCGCGCCAACTTCAAGGCCAACCTGCTGCCGGATTCGTTGCTCGATGAGCGCGTGCGCGCCAGTGGCCAGCTGCCGGACCTGATCATGCAGTCGATGCGCTCGCACGATCAGTACAACACCACCATCTACGGCCTGGACGACCGCTACCGCGGCGTGCGCGGCCAGCGCGAGGTGCTGTTCGCCAACGAAGCCGACATCATCCGCCTGGGCTTCCAGCCGGGGCAGAAGGTCGACATCGTGTCGCTGTGGGGGGATGAGCATGTGCGCCGGGTGCAGGGCTTCACCCTGCTGGCCTTCGACATCCCGGCCGGGCAGGCAGCGGCGTACTACCCCGAAGTGAACCCGCTGGTGCCGCTGGAGAGCATTGGCGATGGCAGCCATACGCCGACATCGAAGTTCATTGCCATCAAACTGGAGCGGGCACGGGACGACGGGCGTATCCTGTAGAAACGAAAAAGCCCTGTTCCATTGCGGTTCAGGGCTTTGTCATAAAGGTCTCAGACAGCCGAAAATGCATAAAGTTTCACAGCAAATACAGTAACTTAGCGAATTGTGTACAACTCGTGTTACTCGTCGGATTTCCGTTGCCAGCCGCGCCGCTTAGCCTCAAATTCGCCTCGTCATCCCTATGAGGCTCTCTTGATGAAGAAGTACTCCTCGATTTTGTTGTTGTCTTTCAGCTTGCTCAGCGGCGTTGCCATGGCAGGCGGCAATACCGAGGCCGGCATTGGCGGCGCATTGGGTGGGGTACTCGGCTCCGTAGTGGGCAACTCCATCGGCGGTAGCACGGGCGGTGCCATTGGTGCCGGTCTGGGCGGCGCAGCCGGCGGTGCCCTGGGTGCCGACAAGCGCCAGCGTGGCGAGGCTGCTATCGGCGGCGCGCTGGGCGCTGCAGGCGGTAACGTGGTCGGTCGCTCGGTGGGCGGCACCACCGGTAGCTACATTGGTGCAGCCGCAGGCGGCGGCGCCGGTGGCGCACTCGGCAACTACATGGGCAACAAAGCCGATGACGACGACCGCGATGACGATCGTCGCTACCGTCGCGGCTACGACGACCGGCGTCACTACGACCGTGGCCACCACTACGGCCACCGCAAGCACAAGCGCCACTGGCGCGACTGATGCCTGAGGGCCTCGCCCCGGCAGCAAAAGCCCCGCCCCTTTCGGCGGGGCTTTTTTATGCCTGCTGTCCCAGCACCAGGCCAGACAGGATCACTTGCAGCGGCTCAGGCAACACCACTGGACGACCACTGGCCCGTTCGATGAACACCTGAACCACCGTACCTGCCGCACACGCCTCCGGCTCGCCCGGGCGGAACAGCGCCAGGCGGTACTCCACCGTACTACCCGCCAGGCGCGTCACCCCCAAGCCCACTTCGAGAACGTCGGGGAAGCCCGGCAGCGCGAAGAAATCCGCCGCCGAACTGACCACGAATGCCGCCAGCTCGCCGTCACGCAGGTCCACCTCGGCCTGTTCGACAAGGAAGGCCTGGATAGCCGTTTCGAAAAAACCATGCACGGTCGCTCCGGCGATATGGCCGTTGACGTCGTTGTCCGAAGGGCGGGTGAGGATGGGGTGGAAGTGGTTGAAGGCACTGCGCTGAGGGGATTCGGTCATCTGTCTGGCTCTTGTCTTCGCAAATGATGCTGACAGTGAAACAGAAATTCCAGATTTCCGCTGCCTGAGCCGCCCTCTTCGCGGGTAAACCCGCTCCCACAGGAATCGCCGCGAAGAGGCCGGCTCAGGATATCGTTCAAAAAAAAGCCGCCCCAAAGGGCGGCTTTCTTGTCGCGCTGGGCTCAGCTTACAGCTGCGGGCCAGCGGCCTTGATGGCGTCGGAAACTTCGAACTTCTTGAAGTTTTCGATGAACAGCTTGGCCAGGCCTTTGGCGGCCTCGTCGTAGGCAGCTTTGTCAGCCCAGTTGGTGCGCGGGTTGAGCAGCTCGGTTTCAACGCCCGGGACAACTTTTGGCACGTCCAGGTTGATGATGTCCAGGTGCTCGGTTTCGGCACCGACCAGCGCGCCGCTCTGGATCGCAGCGATCACCGCACGGGTGGTCGGGATGCTGAAGCGCTTGCCAACGCCGTAGCCACCGCCGGTCCAGCCGGTGTTGACCAGGTAGACCTTGGAGTTGAAGCCATTGATACGCTTGATCAGCAGCTCGGCGTACTCGCCAGCCGGACGCGGGAAGAACGGTGCGCCGAAGCAGGTGGAGAAGGTCGACTTGATGCCGCCGCCCGAACCCATTTCGGTAGAACCCACCAGCGCGGTGTAACCGGACAGGAAGTGGTAGGCCGCCTGTTCGTTGTTCAGGATCGAAACCGGAGGCAGAACACCGGTCAGGTCGCAGGTCAGGAAGATGACCGCATTAGGCTCGCCGCCCAGGTTCGCTTCGGAACGCTTGGCAACGTGCTCCAGCGGGTACGCTGCACGGCTGTTCTGGGTCAGGCTGACGTCGGTGTAGTCGGCGTGCTTGTTGGCGTCGAGAACGACGTTTTCCAGCACAGCGCCGTGCTTGATGGCTTTCCAGATGACCGGCTCGTTCTTCTCGGACAGGTCGATGCACTTGGCGTAGCAGCCGCCTTCCATGTTGAAGACAACGCCTTCGCCCCAACCGTGCTCGTCGTCACCGATCAGGTAACGGCTTTCGTCGGCCGACAGGGTGGTTTTGCCAGTGCCGGACAGGCCGAAGAACAGGGTTACATCGCCTTCTTCGCCGATGTTGGCCGCGCAGTGCATTGGCAGTACGTCGGCCGCCGGCAGCAGGAAGTTCTGCACCGAGAACATGGCTTTCTTCATTTCGCCGGCGTAACGCATGCCAGCGATCAGCACTTTCTTGGCGGCGAAGTTGATGATCACGCAACCGTCGGAGTTGGTGCCGTCACGCTCAGGCTCGCACACGAAGTTGGCAACGTTGAGCACCTGCCACTGGTCGCGGCCAGCCGGGTTGAACTGCTCCGGGTTGATGAACAGGCAACGGCCGAACAGGTTCTGCCAGGCAGTCTGGGTGGTCATCTTCACCGGCAGGTAGTGCTCGGCGGCTGCCCCTACGTGAACGTAGGAAACGAAGTGATCCTGGGCGTTGTTGAACGCCTCGACGCGGTCCCACAGGGCATCGAACTTGTCGGCCGGGAACTTGCGGTTGATCGGGCCCCAGGAAATGGCGTCCTGGGTGGAAGGTTCTTCGACGATGAAACGGTCAGCCGGCGAACGGCCAGTACGGTGACCAGTCTCTACGACCAGTGCGCCAGTATCGGCTAGTACGCCTTCACCGCGTTGCAGCGCTTCTTTTACCAGCTCATCGACGCTCAGGTCGGTGTACACGGTGTTGTTGGCTTGCGTCATGAGATACCCCATCCGGCCCGAGGCCGAGTGCTCCAAACGTTTTGTAGTTGTCTTGAAAAAACTACTACAGCGAAAAAAGTGGCCGGATTATGCCAGAAACGCCCAAAAAAAGTAGGCCCCTCCTGTCGTAACCGCGCTTTTGCGCAATTCGACAGGAGATTCCCCTGTAATTAAACGTTTCAGTGGCGAGTTTCTGAGGCGGTGTCTGTACCGCCACCGGCAAACAGTTGCGCCACATCGCTTGCATCGAAGAAATAGCGCTCGTTGCAGAACTGGCAATCGATCTCTACCTGGCCGCCGCACTCTTGCACCAGCGCCTTGGCGTCATGCTCGCCCAGGCTCACCAGCGCATTACCGGAGCGTTCGCGCGAGCAGCTGCAATTGAAGCGCAACGGCTGAATGTCGAACAGGCGCACGGCATCTTCGTGGTACAGGCGGTGCAGCAGGGTTTCGTTACCTTCGGCCCATTCTTCAGGCTTGAGGGTCTTGGCCAGGGCGATCACGTGCTGCCAGCTGTCTTCACGTTCTTCGTCGTCAGGCTGGCGATCACGCGGCAGTTGCTGCAGCAGCAGGCCACGGGCTTTGCCGTTTTCGGCGTTGAGCCAGAAGCGGGTATTGAGCTGTTGCGACTGGACGAAGTAGTTGGTGAAGCACTCCGACAGGTTGGCACCGTCGAGGTCCACTGTACCCTGGTAGCGCTGGCCCTTGACCGGGTCGATGGTCAGGGTCAGGTGGCCCTCGGGCATCAACTGCGCCAGCGTGGCGTCAGCGGCGATCTGATCGGCCTCGTAGCGCGCCACGCCACGGATGTCGCGATCGCCCGAGCATTCCACCATCAGCAGCGGGATCGGCCCTTCGGAGCGCGCCTGCAGAATCAGCAGGCCATCGAACTTCAATGCCCCCACCAGCAAGGCGGTGGCGGCCATCAGTTCGCCGAGCAGCGCCTGCACCGGCTGTGGGTATTCATGACGCGCCAGCACCGCGGCATAGCTGTCATCGAGAGACACCCACTCGCCGCGCACATCGCGCTCGTCGAAGATGAAACGTTGAGTGAAATCGGTATCAGGCAAATCGCTCATAGGTTTTGGCTATCTAAAAAATGATGACAAAATGGTTACAGCGGTTGTCGAAAACCTTCGAAAACCCGTGACAGAGCGCTCACATGGCGCTCCGATTCCTGTTTGCAATAGAGGTATCTTATGGACAATCGACCACTGTTCCAAGCAAGGTGGTCCTTGGGGCCATTGGCAGCCTGCACGCTGCTTCCCATCGCTCTACTGTGTTTCTGGTTATGGCCTTTTGGCCAGATCCTGTGCCTGACTTTCGACGAGTGGCTGTTCCACAGCCTGAATGCGCCGCTGGCCGACAACACTACCTGGCGCTACATCTGGACCGTCGGCAGCCTGCGCCCGTTCGACATCGTCGTTGGCCTGATCCTTCTGGCAGTGCTTATCCGTGGTGACTGGGTGTTCAAGGCAGCTCAGGTTCGCCAGGCCTTTTTCGGCTTTCTGGTCACGCTACTCCTCTTAGTGGTGATTCGCGCGCTGTTTTCCAAGTGGGTGGATGCAGCCGGCTGGCAGCACAAGAGCCCGTCGATGATCTTCGACGACGTGGTGCACCTCAGCGACTACTACCCGAACCTGGAGGCGGCCTGGGAGCTCAAGGACCGATCCAGCAAGAGTTTCCCGGGGGATCACGCTTCGGTGCTGCTGATCTGGGCGCTGTTCATGAGCGTATTCAGCCGCCGACTGGTGCAGTTCCTGGTGATCTGGGGGCTGGCGGTGCTGTTCATGCTGCCGCGCCTGGTGGCCGGCGCCCACTGGGGGCAGGATGACTACATTGGCGGGTTGCTGATGGCAGTGCTGGCGTTGGGCTGGAGCTACTACACGCCGCTGGCGGCCAAAGGCAGTGAAGCGTTGATACGCTGGACGGCACCGTTGTTCACCCTGCTGGCCAGACTACCGCTTGTCGGGCGGTTGGCCGTGCTCCGCTAGATACTTGGGGCTGCTACGCAGCCCTTTCCGACCGGGCCGGCGCCCCGGCAAGGCCGCTCTCACAATGCTCGGTGAGGAGCTGGCTTGCCGGCGATGGGCCGCAGAGCGGCCCCGGCTATTCATAGCTGCCATGCAGCTGGTGAATCTGTCGGCGCTGCTTCTTGGTCGGCCGGCCATCGGTAGTCACGCCCATGGCCCCGGCCTTGCGCATTTCGGCCGCCTGCTCACGCCGCCTCACGCTTTCTTCGGTTTCCTCGTACAGCGTCTGCGCTTCTGGCGCCCCACGCCGCACCACCGACAACGCCTTCACCACCACGGTGCGTTCATCGAACCCGGTGCGCAGCAAAAATTCGTCGCCCACCCGTGGCTCCTTGCCCGGTTTGCAACGCTCGCCGCGGCAATGCACCTTGCCGCTCTCGATCGCCGCCTTGGCCAGCGCCCGCGTCTTGTAGAAACGCGCCGCCCACAGCCACTTGTCGAGGCGAACCTTGTCGTCGTCTTCGGCTTTTTGTGCCATCCCGTTACCTCGGATTCTGTCTTTCATCGAACTGTACTACCTTCACATACGGATGCAAAAAGTCCCCGCCATGCTTACAGTTCACCACCTTACTCGCAGGGTGCGCTTCGTGAAGACATTTGACCATTTGACTGTGATCGGCCTGCGTGAGTGGATAGCCCTGCCCGACCTTGGTGTCGCCGGGCTGCGCGCCAAGATCGACACCGGCGCCAGCACCTCAAGCCTGCACGCTACCGAGGTGGAACCGTTCGAGCGCGACGGCCAGCCCTGGGTCCGTTTCACTGCGCACCTGGGCTCGGTGGTGCAGTTGCGTCACCGGCGTTGCGAGGCCCCGCTGGTCACCATGAAAACCATCAAGAGCTCCAACGGCCACGCCCAGACCCGCTATGTCATCCGCACGTCACTGGCGCTGGGCGATGGTGTGTGGGAGGTGGAGTTCACCCTGGCCTGTCGCAAGAACATGCGCTACCGCCTGCTGCTCGGTTCCAAGGCCTTGATCCAGGGCCAGCTGGTGGTGAACCCCGGCTTGAAGTACGTCCAAGATAAACCGGCCTTTCCGGCCACCCTTTCCCCTGTCACAGGTGCTGCATGAAGATCGCTGTGCTGTCGCGCAATCCGCGTCTGTATTCCACCCGCCGCCTGGTCGAAGCCGGTACCCAGCGTGGCCACGAAATGGTGGTGATCGACACCCTGCGGGCCTATATGAACATTGCCAGCCACAAGCCGCAGATCCACTACCGCGGCAAGCCGCTGGAGGGCTTCGATGCTGTGATCCCGCGCATCGGGGCTTCGGTCACCTTTTACGGCTGCGCAGTGCTGCGCCAGTTCGAAATGATGGGTGTGTACCCGCTCAACGAATCGGTGGCCATTGCCCGCTCGCGCGACAAACTGCGATCACTGCAATTGCTGTCGCGCCGTGGTATCGGCCTGCCCATTACCGGCTTCGCCCACTCACCGGACGACATCCCCGACCTGATCCAGATGGTCAATGGCGCCCCGCTGGTGATCAAGGTGCTGGAGGGTACCCAGGGCATCGGCGTGGTGCTGTGCGAAACCACCCAGGCGGCCGAGTCGGTGATCGAGGCGTTCATGGGCCTGAAGCAGAACATCATGGTTCAGGAGTACATCAAGGAGGCCGGCGGCGCCGATATTCGCTGCTTCGTGGTGGGAGACAAGGTGATTGCCTCGATGAAGCGCCAGGCCAAGCCGGGCGAGTTCCGCTCCAACCTGCACCGGGGGGGCGTCGCCAGCCTGATCAAGATCACCCCGGAAGAGCGGATTACCGCCATTCGTGCGGCCAAGGTGATGGGGTTGAGCGTGGCGGGTGTTGATATCCTGCGCTCCAACCATGGGCCGTTGGTGATGGAGGTGAACTCATCGCCGGGGCTGGAGGGGATCGAGGTGACCACCGGCAAGAACGTGGCCGGGATGATCATCGAGCACCTTGAGAAGAACGGCGGGCCTAATCAGACCCGGACCAAGGGCAAGGGCTGAGATTTTGGGGGCTGCCTTGCAGCCCATTCGCAGCACAAGGCTGCTCCTACAGGGGATCGCGTAACCCTGTGCTGCGAATGGGCCGCAAAGCGGCCCCGACCCTCACACGGCGTTCCGGGGTAACAGCAGCCCAAGCGGCAACCGAACCCGCGCCTCGATCCCGCCACCGGACCGGTTACGCAGCTCCACATTCCCGCCATGCTGGGCCGCGATGCGCTTGACTATCGCCAACCCCAGACCGGTGCCCTTGCCGCCCCGTGCACGGTCCCCACGAATGAACGGGTTGAAGATGGTCTCCAGCTCCGATTCGTCGATCCCGGTGCCACGGTCCAGCACGCTCAGCACCACGTATGGTGCACTCTCGTCACCCGACACATAGGCAGCCACTTCCACGCCCTTGCCGGCATGGTGCAGGGCGTTGCCGATCAGGTTGCCCAGCATGCGCTTGAGCGAAACACGGCGCAGCGGGAACGGCGGGATTGGCTCCAGGCACAGGCGCACACGTTCTTTCGGCTGGTTGTACGGGGCCACCACTTCACGCACCAGTTCAGCCAGGTCGACCTCTTCCACCGGCTCGTCGCGGCCATCGCGGATGAACGCCAGGAACTGATCGAGGATCGCATCCATGTCCTCGATATCGCGGACCATGTCGTCACTCAGGTCGCTGTCGCTGTCCAGCAATGACAACGACAGGCGCAGGCGCGTCAACGGTGTGCGCAGGTCGTGGGAAACCCCGGCCAGCATCAGCTCGCGCTCGCGCCCGGCCTGCTCGACATCTTCGGCCATCTGGTTGAAGGCCTTGTACACCTCGGTCATCTCGCTGGGTGTATCGCTGATCGGCAGGCGCACGCTGCGCCCCTGGCCCAGCTGACGAGCGGCGAATACCAGGCGCTTGAGCGGCTGGTTCAACTGGCGCACGAAGATCCAGGCAGAGGCTGTGGACAACAGGCCGATGGCCAGGAACCAACCCAGCACGTTCCAGATCTTCTGCCCACGCAGCGGGTGCGGGTACAGCGGCACTTTCAGCCAGCCGGGGCCCAGGCTTGGCGCATTGACCCACAATGCCGGTGGCGCATGAATACGCAGGCGCACCTCGGTGTCTTCGCCCAGCTCCGCCTGCATCTGCCGTTGGTAGATTTCGCTGTAGGGCCAGTGCTGCTCGCCCTCGGGCACACCCGAGCCGGTCACGCGGATAAGGCCCGCCGCCTCGGCAATCTTGTCGCGGTTTTCTTCGTCGGCAGCCCAATAGGCGCGCAAGGTCAGCGCCACACCGTGGCTGTACTGACGGTCGACCAGCACGTCCTCGTTCATCAGCAGGTAGACCAGGGTCAAAGCCTTGCTGAACAGGACGACGATCAACACCAGCCACAGGGTGCGGGCGAAGAAACTCTGCGGAAACCAGAGCGGCGTTTTCATGGACGACGCAGCATCATTTACCCGCGTTTCCGTCTGGCACGAACACGTAGCCCACGCCCCAGACGGTCTGGATGTAACGCGGTTTGGACGGGTCCGGCTCGATCATGCGGCGCAGGCGCGAGATCTGCACGTCGATGGAGCGCTCCAGTGCATCCCACTCGCGGCCACGGGCCAGGTTCATCAGCTTGTCGCGGGTCAGCGGCTCGCGGGCGTGCATCACCAGGGCCTTGAGCACGGCAAACTCGCCGGTGGTAAGCATGTGCACTTCATCGCCACGCTTGAGCTCGCGGGTGGCCAGCGACAGCTCGTAGTCGCCAAAGGTGACCGATTCGTCCTCGCTGCCCGGTGCACCCGGCACGGCGGGCGCCTGGCGGCGCAACACAGCCTTGACGCGGGCCATCAGCTCGTCCGGGTTGAACGGCTTGCCCAGGTAGTCGTCAGCGCCCAGCTCCAGGCCCTTGATACGGCTCAGCTCGTCGCCCTTGGCGGTGAGCATGATGATCGGGATCTGGTTGTTCTGCTGGCGCAGGCGCTTGCACGCGGACAGGCCATCCTCGCCCGGCAGCATCAGGTCGAGTACCACCAGGTTGAACACCTCGCGCTGCAGCAGGCGGTCCATCTGCTCGGTGTTGGGCACCGCGCGGGCACGGTAGCCCTTGCTGGTGAAGAAACGTTCCAGCAGGCTGCTAAGCCCCGGATCGTCGTCGACGATGAGAATCTTGTCACCTTCAGCGGTGTTTGCGGTGCCGGTCATGAATAACTCCTCTGATATCGCCGCGCATTATGGCGTAGCCATTGCTGCACGTTGCGTGAGCATTGTTAGCAGATTTTTCCCCCGGCGCCAGTTCCAGCTGGCTGGGCGCCATCACCGCAAGCCGTTTGCGATGGGTATAATGCGCGGCTTTCATCCAGCGCCGCCGGGCGAAAAGCCCACAGGCGACCCCCGTATTCACAAATGTCAGGTGGTTTACATGGACAGCATCAACAGCCGTATCGCCGAGGAACTGGGCGTACGCCCCCAGCAGGTCGAGGCGGCCGTGGGCCTGTTGGACGAAGGCTCGACCGTGCCCTTCATCGCCCGGTACCGCAAGGAAGTGACCGGTAGCCTGGACGACACCCAGCTGCGCCATCTGGAAGAGCGCCTGCGCTACCTGCGCGAACTCGACGACCGTCGCGCCAGCATCCTGTCCAGCATCGAGGAACAGGGCAAGCTGACCCCGGAACTGGCCCGCGAAATCAAGCTGGCCGACACCAAGACCCGCCTCGAAGACCTCTACCTGCCGTACAAGCAGAAGCGCCGCACCAAGGGCCAGATCGCCCTGGAAGCCGGCCTGGGCGACCTGGCCGACGGCCTGTTCAACGACCCCACCCTGGCCCCGGAAAGCGAAGCCGCACGCTTCGTAAACGCCGAAAAAGGCGTAGCCGACGTCAAGGCCGCGCTGGAAGGCGCCAAGTACATTCTCATGGAGCGCTTTGCCGAAGACGCCGCCCTGCTCGACAAGCTGCGCAGCTTCCTCAAGCAGGAAGCCGTGCTCAGTGCCCGTGTGGTGGCCGGCAAGGAAGAAGAAGGCGCCAAGTTCCGCGACTACTTCGCCCACGATGAACTGCTGCGCAACGCGCCGTCGCACCGTGCCCTGGCAATCTTCCGCGGGCGCAACGAAGGCGTGCTGAGCGCTTCGCTGAAAGTGGGCGAAGAACTGCCTGGCACCCTGCACCCGTGTGAAGTGATGATCGGCAACCACGTCGGCGTCGAAAACCGCAGCCGCCCGGCCGACAAGTGGCTGGGCGAGGTGGTGCGCTGGACCTGGAAGGTCAAGCTGTACACCCACCTGGAAACCGACCTGTTCGGCGAACTGCGCGACAACGCCGAAGGCGAGGCGATCAACGTATTCGCCCACAACCTGCACGACCTGCTGCTGGCCGCCCCGGCCGGCCCGCGCGCCACCCTGGGCTTCGACCCAGGCCTGCGCACCGGTTGCAAGATCGCCGTGGTCGATGCCACCGGCAAGCTGCTTGACTACACCACGGTGTACCCGCACGCGCCAAAGAATGACTGGGACCGCACCATTTCCATCATGGCCGCACTGTGCGCCAAGCACTCGGTGGAACTGATCGCCATCGGCAACGGCACCGCCAGCCGTGAGAGCGACAAGCTGGTGGCCGAACTGGTCAAAAAATACCCAGCGCTGAAAATTACCAAGATCATGGTCTCCGAGGCCGGTGCGTCGGTGTACTCGGCATCGGAACTGGCCGCCCGCGAGTTCCCGGACCTGGACGTATCGATCCGTGGCGCCGTGTCGATTGCCCGCCGCCTGCAGGACCCGCTGGCCGAGCTGGTGAAGATCGACCCGAAATCCATCGGCGTCGGCCAGTACCAGCACGACGTTTCCCAGCTGAAACTGGCGCGTGGCCTGGACGCCGTGGTCGAGGACTGCGTGAACGCCGTGGGCGTGGACGTGAACACCGCCTCGGTCGCGCTGCTGACCCGAATCTCCGGCCTCAACGCCACGCTGGCACAGAACATCGTCGCCCATCGCGATGCCAACGGCCCGTTCGCCACCCGTGCAGCGCTGAAAAAGGTCAGCCGCCTGGGTGAAAAAACCTTCGAACAAGCCGCCGGCTTCCTGCGTGTGATGAACGGCGACAACCCGCTGGACGCCTCCGCAGTACACCCGGAGGCTTACCCGCTGGTGCAGCGCATCGCCGCCGACACCGACCGCGACATCCGCTCGCTGATCGGCGACAGCAGCTTCCTCAAGCGCCTGGACCCGAAGAAGTTCACCGACGAGTCCTTCGGCCTGCCGACCGTCACCGACATCCTGCAAGAGCTGGACAAGCCTGGCCGTGACCCACGCCCCGAGTTCAAGACCGCCACCTTCCAGGACGGCGTCGAAGACCTCAAGGACCTGGAGCCCGGCATGATCCTGGAAGGCGTGGTGACCAACGTCACCAACTTCGGTGCCTTCGTCGACATCGGCGTACACCAGGACGGTCTGGTGCACATCTCGGCGCTGTCGGAGAAGTTCATCAAAGACCCGCGTGAAGCGGTCAAGGCCGGCGACGTGGTCAAGGTCAAGGTCATGGAAGTGGACATCCCGCGCAAGCGCGTCGGCCTGTCCATGCGCATGGGCGACACCCCGGGCGAGAAGGTCGAAGGCAACCGCGGTGGCAACCGTGGCAATGGCGGCAACCGCCAGCAGCAGGCCCAACGCCCGCGTGAAACCGCCACTGCCGCACCGGCCAACAATGCCATGGCCTCGCTGTTCGCCAACGCCAAGCAGTTGAAGAAGAAGTGATGGAGGTACCCCGCGAATACGTCGAAAGCGCCTTCAGCCAGCTGCTGGGCTGCCGCCTGCAACGCCTGGACACGGGTGTTGCCGAGGTGGCCCTGGCCCTCGAGCCGCACTTGCGCAACCGTGGCCAGAAGCTGCACGGCGGGGCGATCTTCAGCCTGGTGGACATCGCCATGGGCCTGGCCTGCTCGGCCAGCCATGGCTTTGACCAGCAAAGTGTCACCATCGAGTGCAAGATCAACTACATGCGCGCCGTCAGCGACGGCGAAGTGCTGTGCACCGCCCGTGTGCTGCACGCCGGGCGGCGTACCCTGGTGGTCGACGCCGACGTAGTCCAGGGCGACAAGCTGGTGGCCAAAGCGCAAGGAACCTTCGCGGTTCTCTAGCTCACCAAGCAGTATCTGCGGTATTTTCAGCAGTGCGCTGGCACTGCTGGAACCGCGTAAACCAGGCGACAACGCCAGTTCCTTTCTTCCTACCCTTGTAGACCGTTATCTCTACCCCCATATTGGGGCGACTGACGCGTGAAGGAATACATCTTGAGCGAACTCCTCAACCGCCGCCTGAGCCTGCTCGGCGCCAATCTTCCCCTGCTCAAGCAGTGCCTGCACGGTATTGAGCGCGAATGCCTGCGCGTGACCGACGAAGGTCGCCTGGCCCAGACCCCACACCCGGAAGCTCTGGGGTCGGCGCTGACCAACGAGCAGATCACCACTGATTATTCCGAGTCGCTGCTGGAGTTCATCACCCCAGCGCTGCCCGACCCGGCCAAAGTGCTCGAAAGCCTCGAACAGACCCACCGTTTCGTCTACAGCAAGCTGGGCGACGAATACCTGTGGAGCCCGTCGATGCCGTGCACGCTGCCGGCCGAGGAGGACATCCCGATCGCCGAGTACGGCAGCTCGAACATCGGCAAGCTCAAGCACGTCTACCGCAAGGGCCTGGCCCTGCGCTACGGCCGCACCATGCAGTGCATCGCCGGTATCCATTACAACTTCTCGCTGCCCGAAGCCCTGTGGCCTCTGCTGCGCGAAGCCGAAGGCAGCACGCAAGACAACCGCGACTACCAGTCGTCAGCCTACATCGCCCTGATCCGCAACTTCCGCCGCTACAGCTGGTTGCTGATGTACCTGTTCGGCGCCTCGCCAGCGCTGGACAAAGGCTTTCTGCGTGGCCGCCCGCACCAGCTCGAAGAGCTGGACGCCGAAACCCTGTTCCTGCCCTACGCCACCAGCCTGCGCATGAGCGACCTGGGCTACCAGAGCAACGCCCAGGCCGGCCTCACGCCTTGCTACAACAACCTGGCCAGCTACACCGACAGCCTGCGCAAGGCCGTGGGCACGCCCTACCCGCCTTATGTCGAGGTCGGTACGCACGTGGACGGCGAATGGGTGCAGCTGAACACCAACATTCTGCAGATCGAGAACGAGTACTACTCGAACATCCGCCCCAAGCGCGTCACCTACACCGGCGAGCGGCCGATCCAGGCCCTGACCTCGCGGGGCGTGCAGTATGTGGAAGTACGTTGCCTGGACATCAACCCGTTCCTGCCGGTAGGTATCGACCTGACCGAGGCGCGCTTCCTCGACGCGTTCCTGCTGTTCTGCGCCCTGGAAGACAGCCCGCAGCTGGACAACGGCGAATGCCGCCAGTGCACCGACAACTTCCTGACCGTGGTGAAGGAAGGCCGTCGCCCGGGCCTGGAGCTGCATCGTGATGGCCAGCCGATCACCCTGAAGGATTGGGCCAGCGAGCTGATTGAGCGTATCCGGCCGCTGGCCGACCTGCTCGACCAGGCGCAAGGCGGCGATGCCCACGGCAAAGCCCTGGATGCCCAGCAGGCCAAGGTGGATGATGCCGCGCTGACCCCGTCAGCCCAGGTGCTGGCACGCATGACCGAGCACGACGAAACCTTCATCCAGTTCTCCCTGCGCCAGAGCCGTGTCCACGCCGAGACATTCCGCGAACAGCCACTGAGCAACGAACAGCAACAGGCGTTCGAAACACTGGCCCGCGAATCGCTCACCAAGCAGTCCGAGCTGGAGCAGGAAGAGGTCGGTGACTTCGACCTGTTCGTCGGCGCCTATCAGGCCAGCATCCTGGCGATCAGCAACTGATGAGCCGCGCCGTCGCCTCCCGCAAGCCGCGCGCCAGCAGCCAGGCCAGGATCGAGGCGATCCTGGCGGCTGCGCGTGAGCTGCTGGCCGAACAAGGGGTGGCGGCACTTTCCATCTACAGCGTGGCCGAGCGGGCGCAGATTCCACCGTCGTCGGTGTATCACTTCTTCGCCAGCGTGCCGGCCTTGCTGGAAGCGCTGACGGCCGATGTACACCGGGCGTTTCGTGAAGCCCTGAGCGCACCGTTCGACAGCAGCGCGTTCAGCACCTGGCACCAGCTGTCACGGCTGATCGAGCAGCGCATGCTGGATATCTATACCGAAGATGCTGCGGCGCGGCAGCTGATTCTGGCCCAGCACGGCCTGAGCGAAGTGGTGCAGGCCGACCGGCAGCACGACATGGAACTGGGCGACTTGATGCACAAGTTGTTCGACCAGCATTTTCACCTGCCGGTGATGCCGCTGGATGTGGATGTGTTCGCCCTGGCCATGGAACTGAGCGACCGGGTATATGCGCGGTCGGTGCAGTTGCACGAGGCGATCACCCCGCGCATGGCCGAAGAAGGCAAGCGGGTGTTCGAGGCGTATCTGGGGTTATACCTGCCGCCGTTTCTGGCCAAGCGTTCCAGCTGAAGTTATTGGGGCCGCGTTGCGGCCCATTCGCGGCACAAGGCCGCTCCTACAGGAGATCGCATTCCCGTGTAGGAGCGGCCTTGTGTCACGATAGGGCTGCCAAGCAGCCCCAATATCGAGCAGCATCACAGCTTGGCGATAGACACTTCAGTCGATTTCACGAAGGCAATCACTTCGCTGCCAACCTGCAGCTCCAGCTCTTTTACCGAGCGGGTGGTGATGACCGAAGTGACGATACCCGAGGCAGTCTGCACGTCGATTTCTGACAGTACCGGGCCTTCGAGGATTTCTTTCACGGTGCCTTTGAACTGGTTGCGGACGTTGATGGCTTTGATGGTCATGATGTCATTCCTTCTCTATGGCTTCAGTCAGGTAAGTGAGTGGTTCAGTGCGCCCAACGCAGTTGCGTGGGCAGAGGGGCTACAGGGTCCGGCTCGGGCGCAGTGCCCGGGGCCGACAGAACACGGTTGAGCACTTCGCTTTCCAGCGCGGCCAGGCGGTGCGAACCACGTGCCCTGGGCCGTGCCAGGTCGACCGTAAGGTCAAGCCCGACTTCGCCGTCCTCGATCAGGATCACCCGGTCAGCCACGGCAACTGCCTCGCTGACATCGTGGGTGACCAGCAGCACAGTGAAGCCGTGCTGACGCCACAGGCGTTCGATCAGTTGCTGCATTTCGATACGGGTCAATGCATCCAGCGCACCCAGCGGCTCATCCAGCAGCAGCAGGCGTGGCTGGTGAATCAAGGCGCGAGCCAAGGCCACACGCTGCTTCTGGCCACCCGAGAGGGCTGCCGGCCATTCATTGGCGCGGTCGGCCAGGCCAACCGCATCCAGCGCTTCCAGCGCACGTGGGCGCCAATCACCCGACAGGCCCAGGCCAACGTTGTCGATCACCTTCTTCCACGGCAGCAGACGTGCGTCCTGGAACATCAGGCGGGTTTCTTCACGGGCCTCTTCCAGCGGCGCAGCACCGGCCAGCAACTGCCCGGCAGTGGGCTGGTCGAGCCCGGCCAGCAGGCGCAGCAGGGTGCTTTTGCCGCAGCCGCTGCGGCCAACGATGGCAACGAACTGGCCGGCCGGAATGTGCAGGTCGATGCCCTTCAACACTTCGCGCTGGCCAAAGGTCTTGCGCAGGCCATTGGAGGCCAGCGGGATGCCACGCAGCAGGCGTGGCGGCTGTTCCTTGAGCACGGTCATGCGCCCTCCTTCTTGGCCACTTGATAGGCCGGGTGCCAGCGCAGCCATACACGCTCCAGGCCGCGGGCGGCGAGGTCGGCGAGTTTGCCAAGCACGGCATACAGGACGATGGCCAGTACCACCACGTCGGTCTGCAGGAACTCACGGGCGTTCATCGCCAGGTAACCGATGCCGGCATTCGCCGAAATGGTTTCGGCAACGATCAGGGTCAGCCACATGAAACCCAGGGCGAAGCGCACACCTACCAGGATCGAAGGCAACGCACCCGGCAGGATCACCTGGCGGAACAGGCTGAAGCCGGACAAGCCGTAGCTGCGGGCCATCTCTACCAGCGCCGGGTCGACGTTGCGGATACCGTGGTAGGTGTTCAGGTAGATCGGGAACAGCGTGCCCAGCGCGACCAGAAAGATCTTCGCCGACTCGTCGATACCGAACCACAGGATCACCAGGGGGATAAGCGCCAGGTGCGGCACGTTACGGATCATCTGCACCGAGCTGTCGAGCAGGCGTTCGCCCCAGTTCGACAGGCCGGTGATGAAGCCCAGTACCAGGCCGATGCTGCCGCCGATGGCGAAGCCCAGGCCGGCACGCCAGCCACTGATGGCCAAGTGGGTCCAGATGTCGCCGCTGCGCACCAGTTCGACGCCGGCGCTGACCACTGCGCTAGGTGCCGGCAGGATGCGGGTCGACAGCCAGCCAGCGCTGACCGCCAGTTGCCAGACTGCCAGCAGCAGCACCGGCAGCGCCCACGGCGCCAGGCGCTGGGTCAGGGTGGAGGAAGTTACACGACTCATGGCCCGGCCCTCAGCTCTGCGACACGGATTTGGGCAGGATGTCGTTGGCCACCATCTCGCCGAACGGGCTTACGTAGCCACCGGTTTTCGGTTGCTCCGGGCGCTGAACATCAAGGTGCGGGAACAGCAGCTCGGCAACGCGGTAAGACTCTTCGAGGTGTGGATAACCCGAGAAGATGAAGGTATCGATCCCCAGGTCGGCATATTCCTTCACCCGCGCCGCGACAGTCGGGCCGTCGCCTACCAGCGCGGTACCGGCGCCACCACGTACCAGGCCAACGCCTGCCCACAGGTTGGGGCTGACTTCCAGGTTGTCGCGGTTGCCGCCGTGCAGGGCAGCCATGCGCTGCTGGCCCACCGAGTCGAAGCGCGCCAGCGAGGCCTGGGCACGGGCGATGGTGTCATCGTCCAGGTGCGAGATCAGGCGGTCGGCGGCGGCCCAGGCTTCTTCGTTGGTTTCCCGCACAATCACGTGCAGGCGGATACCGAAGCGCACTTCACGGCCTTGAGCGGCCGCTTTTTCGCGCACCTGGGCGATTTTCTCGGCAACGGCTGACGGCGGCTCGCCCCAGGTCAGGTACAACTCGACCTGCTCGGCGGCCAGGTCCTGAGCGGCCTCGGACGAACCGCCGAAATACAGCGGCGGGCGTGGTTGCTGAATCGGCGGGTAGAGCAGCTTGGCGCCCTTCACCTGGATGTGCTTGCCGTCGTAGTCGACGTTTTCGCCTTCCAGCACCTTGCGCCAGATACGGGTGAACTCGACCGAAGCTTCGTAGCGCTCCTGGTGGTTCAGGTGCAGGCCATCACCGGCCAGTTCATCCGGGTCGCCACCGGTTACCAGGTTGAACAGCGCACGGCCATTGGACAGGCGGTCGAGGGTCGCCGCCTGGCGTGCTGCCACGGTCGGCGAAATGATGCCCGGGCGCAGGGCAACCAGGAATTTCAGGTGCTGGGTCACAGGGATCAGCGACGCGGCCACCAGCCAGGAATCCTCGCAGGAACGGCCGGTAGGGATCAGTACCCCACCAAAGCCCAGACGGTCGGCGGCCTGCGCGATCTGCTGCAGGTAACCGTGATCGACCGCACGTGCGCCGTCGGAAGTGCCCAGGTACTTGCCGTCACCGTGGGTCGGGAGGAACCAGAAAATGTTAAGGCTCATTGGAGTTGTCTCCTCAAGGGTGGCTCAGCCAGGGCGGCGCCCCGGCACAGGCGAATCAATCAAGGCGCGCTAGCGACCTTGGCCGGGGGTGTCCAGATCACGTCCTTGATGCTCAGCGGCTTGGGTATCAGCTTGAGCGCCTGGAAGGCATCGGCAATCTTCTGTTGCGCGGCCACTACCTCGGGGGTTAGCGGTGCTGCACCGTAGCCCTGGCGCTTGACCGAGGTCAGGGTGATGTCGGCAGGCAGGCCGAGCAGCGGTGCCACCTGGTCGGTCACTTCCTGCGGGTTGGCCTGCGACCACTCGCCCACGGCGCGCACTTCCTCGATGAGGGTGTTGATCACCGCCGGGTGCTGGGTCGCGTAATTGCGGGTGGCCAGGTAGAACTGGTGGTTGTCGACCAGGCCCTTGCCGTCACGCAGGGTACGCGCCTGCAACTGCTGCTCGGCGGCGGCCTGGTACGGGTCCCAGATCACCCAGGCATCGACACTGCCACGCTCGAACGCAGCGCGGGCATCAGCTGGGGGCAGGTACACCGGCTGGATATCGCTGTACTTGAGGCCGGCGTCTTCCAGGGCGCGGACCAGCAGGTAGTGGACGTTGGAGCCTTTGTTGAGGGCGACTTTCTTGCCTTTGAGTTCCTTGACCGACTGGATCGACGAACCCTTCGGCACCAGGATCGCTTCGCTGTGCGGCGCTGGCGGCTCGTAGGCCACATAGAGCAGATCGGCGCCGGCGGCCTGGGCAAATACGGGCGGGGTTTCGCCGGTAACACCAAAGTCGATGGAGCCGACGTTCAGCCCTTCAAGCAGCTGCGGGCCGCCGGGGAATTCGGTCCACTGCACCTGCACGCCCTGCTCGGCCAGGCGCTTTTCCAGCGTGCCCTTGGCCTTGAGCAGCACCAGGGTGCCGTATTTCTGGTAACCGATACGCAGGCTTTCGGCCTGGGCTTGGGTAATGGCGCCGAAGGACACAGCCGCCGCAAACAGGGCGACCAGACCGCGACGCAAGAAGACTGTGCGCATGGCGCTCTCCTGTGCGAATGAGGTTCGGGTTGCACCTGCTTGCCTCGTTATCGGGCGAGTAAGGTGGTGAAGCGGGTTGTGCCGGTCAGATGCTCCAGCGGGCGCTGATCAGGCGTTCGTTCAGTACGCCGGGGGCCACGGGGCGTGGCCGACGGGCCAGGGCAACGTGGAAGGTTTCCAGCGAGTCCAGCAGGCGTTCTTCCAGTGCTGGCACCAACTGCGCGGGCTTCGTGCCGTCTGCATAAGCCACCTGGCTGTCGTCGGCGAAGATCCCTTGCAGGGTCTCTTGTGCCTTGAGTGCCGACAGCACGGGTTTCAATGCGTAATCCACCGCCAGCATGTGGGCGATGCTGCCGCCGGTGGCGATCGGCAACACGATCTTGTGGGCCAGGGCGCGTTCGGGCAGCAGGTCCAGCAAAGTCTTCAGTGCACCGGCAAACGAAGCCTTGTACACCGGGGTGGAAACGATCATGCCATCGGCCTGGGCTACCAGCTGCTGGAAGTGCTGCACATGCGGGCTGTCGAAACGGGCATGCAGCAGGTCTTCGGCGGGGAAGTCACGTACCTGGAACGTCACCACTTCAACGCCCCGGCCCTGCAGCCACTGGCGCGAACGCTCGAGCAGCACGCCGGAGCGTGAACGAGGACTTGGGCTACCACCGATTGAGACGACCAGCATTGCTGCGCTTCCTTGTGTTCTGTTGGAAATGACATTAACAGCTGCCACATATATCTAGAAATCATATTTTTTCATTTGTTTATTCCATTTCTATCTTTTAACCGCGAAGACGGCCACACTTTTGTTCAGGCATAAAAAAGGGCCGTCGAAACGGCCCGAAAATCCCTGCTTGGCTAAGAGCAATGCAACGAGGAATCCATTAACGATTTGGCTGTGGGGTCAGACGCAGATAGGGTTTGACCGCCCGGTAGCCTTTGGGGAAGCGCTGCTTGATTTCTTCCTCATCTTTGAGCGAAGGCACGATCACCACCTCGTCGCCGTCCTGCCAGTTACCTGGCGTGGCGACCTTGTGGTTGTCGGTCAACTGCAGCGAGTCGATCACCCGCAGGATTTCATTGAAGTTGCGCCCGGTACTGGCCGGATAGGTAATGGTCAGGCGCACCTTCTTGTTCGGGTCGATGACGAACAGCGAGCGCACCGTCAGGGTGTCGCTGGCGTTCGGGTGAATCAGGTCGTACAGGTCGGACACCTTGCGGTCGGCATCGGCGATGATCGGGAAGTTGACCACGGTGTTCTGGGTCTCGTTGATGTCCTCGATCCATTTATGGTGCGAGTCGACCGGGTCTACCGACAGGGCGATGGCCTTGACCCCACGCTTGGCGAAGTCGTCCTTGAGCTTGGCAGTCAGGCCCAGCTCGGTGGTGCACACCGGGGTGAAGTCGGCCGGATGAGAGAACAACACCCCCCAGCTGTTGCCCAGCCACTCGTGGAAGCGGATTTTGCCTTCGCTGGAATCCTGTTCGAAATCGGGGGCGATATCGCCGAGTTTGAGGCTCATGGGCTGCGGCTCCTTGGCTGGGTTTTGTACCGTATGGGTTCAATGTGCCTGCATTCGGTTAAAAACAAAAAGAATAAATAACGATTTATTTATAACCATAATGCATACAAATTTACGGGCACAAAAAAGCCTCGCACTAGGCGAGGCTTCTTTTTCAGCTACGGCTTACAGGAAGTTGTAAGTGTAGTTGAAGATCAGACGGGTCTGATCCTGGTCAGCCAGTGAGCTGGTGCCGGTGCCACGGTATACGCCGTGACGCAGGCTGGCGCCCAGGCCCTTGAAGGTGCCTTCCTGGATGACGTAGTCGATACGGGCATCACGCTCCCACTCGCTGAAATGGCCGTTGCCGTTGGCGTTCTTGCCATCTTCACCTTTCAGGTAGGCAACCGATGCTTTCAGGCCCGGCACGCCCAGGCGAGCGAAGTCGTAGGCGTACTGGCCGAAGGTGGTGTTTTCACCAGCCTTGGCGAACTGGTTGATCATGCTGTCGGTGAACAGGTAGAAGCTGGAGCCACCGGCGCCTTCGTTGCGGCCGTTGCCGTCAACCACGTTGCCTTGGTTCAGCCAGACGAAACCACCATCGTCATTGACGCGCTGGTGGCCGAGCATCAGCGAGTGGCCACCCAGGGTGTAGGTGAACATCGCGGACCAGGTCTTGTTGTCGACCTCGCCAGTGTTCTTGGCATAACCGCCGTTGTTGCTGAAGCGGTAGCCGGCCTCACCGTTCTTGCCGTCGCTGCTGCTGTCGAAGTAACGCAGGTCGGTCTTGAACGACTGGTCGTCAGCAATCTTGAACACGTGGGTCGCGCCCAGGAAGTGCTGCTTGTAGAAGTCTTCCAGGTTCGAGTAGTAGTACTGCAGGGTCAGGTCTGGAGTGAGCTTGTAGTCCAGGCCGCCGTAGCGGAACTTGTTGCTGTCCTGGGTAGCACCGGCTACCGACAGGCCGGTACGGTTGCTCGAAGCACGGCCCATGGCGTGGGTCAGCTGACCGGCGTTGATGGTCAGGTTGTCGATTTCCTTCGACTGGATGGTGCCACCCTCGAAGGTTTGCGGCAGCAGACGGCCATCGTTGGAGACCAGGATCGGCAGGTTCGGCGCCAGGGCGCTACCGTAGTGAACTTCGGTCTTCGAGAAGCGCGCCTTGGCGTTGGCGCCAACGCGAGCCCACTGGCTTTCAGCAGAGCCGTCGCTGTCGCTCGGGAAGAAGCTGCTGTTGTCTGGGTGCTTGCCACGGCCACCATCCAGGTGGATACCCCACAGGGCCTGGGCATCGACACCGAAACCAACGGTGCCTTCAGTGAAGCCGGAGATGTAGTCGAGCTTGAAGCCCTGACCCGACTCGCGGTTGTCAGCACCGCCATCACGGTTGTCGTTGTTGAAGTACATGGTGCGCGAGCTGAGCGACAGTTTGCTGTCTTCAACGAAACCGGCAGCGCCTGCTTGTTGGGCGAGAACCCCCAGTGCCACGGCCAGAGCCAGGCTGGACTTGTACATGTTTTGCTCCTCTACGTTCTAATTTTTGTGTATCTCTGGCGGAGGGATCTGCTGCCCCTTCTCACCGTGGATTGGCGATTTAGTCCCAAAGCGTGACTACTAAGTCAATCGTTTCTAAACGTTTCGCGACTTTGGTCTAAGACGCCAGCTGCGCTACAGGATAATGACAATCCTATAAATCCAAAATGACCGTTTTATGAATTGGTAAGATTTTTACGGAATATGGTTGGAACCTTTACAGCCAAACGTTGTAGCAATCCCGCCAATTATAACCATTGGTTATTTGCAAACGTTTGCTCATAACCTAATACCGTAACGTTCTATAGGGACGAAAAAGCCTAGCAGCGCGCTCTGATTTCGCCACCGGGCAGGGTTGCCCCAAAGTAGCGGGGGCCTTTTACGGTCAATGTGGGAGCGCACTACCCCTGGGCTTAAAGCATTTGGCTCCTAAGCTAATGCAAAAAGGTTATTTATTTCTAAATTCTTAGATCATTTAGTCTTCTCGCCATCCATCGCCCTGATTGCCTGACGAGAGGTTCACCATGATCCCGCACGCTCCGCTGCGCCTGTTCGCCGCCCTGACCCTCGCCAGCACCAGCTGGGTTGCCCAGGCCGCCGACCTGACCGTGGCCTACCAGACCACCGTCGACCCGGCCAAAGTGGCTCAGGTCGATGGCGACTATGAAAAAGCCAGCAAGGCCAGCATCGACTGGCGCAAGTTCGATAACGGCGCCGACGTGATCACTGCGGTGGCCAGCGGCGACGTGCAAATCGGCTACCTGGGTTCCAGCCCGCTGGCCGCTGCCGCCACCCGCAAGCTGCCGGTCGAGACCTTCCTCATTGCCACCCAGATTGGCGCCGGTGAAGCGCTGGTCGCCCGCGACAGCATCAAGACTCCGCAAGACCTGATCGGCAAGAAGGTCGCCGTGCCGTTCGTTTCCACCGGCCACTACAGCCTGCTGGCCGCCCTGAAAAGCTGGAACATCGACCCGTCCAAGGTACAGATCCTCAACCTGGCGCCACCGGCCATCATTGCCGCCTGGAAGCGCGGCGACATCGATGCCACCTACGTCTGGGACCCAGCCTTGGGCGTGGCCAAGGAAAACGGCAAGGTGCTGATCACCTCGGGCGAACTGGCCCAGAAAGGCGCACCCACTTTCGATGCCTGGATTGTGCGCAAGGACTTCGCCGACAAGCACCCTGAAGTGGTCAAGGCCTTTGCCAAGGTCACCCTCGATGCCTACGCCGACTACCGCAAGGACCCGAAAGCCTGGCTGGCCGACAAGGGCAACGTAGACAAGCTGGTGAAGCTGTCCGGCGCCAAGGCCAGCGACATCCCGGTGCTGCTGGAGGGCAACGTGTACCCCCTGGCCGCAGACCAGGCCAACGCCTTGGGCGCGCCGACCACCCAGGCACTGACCGACACGGCCAACTTCCTCAAGCAGCAAGGCAAGGTCGACGCCGTACTGCCGGACTACTCGCCGTACGTCAGCGCCAAGTTCCTTCCAAACTGATCCGGAGCCCGTCATGGCCTTGCTCGAGCTGGAGCGCATCAGCGCACAGTACCCTGGCGCCAGCACCCCGGTGCTGGCCGACATCAACCTGAGCCTGGGGCCACGCCAGCTGCTGGTGGCCCTGGGGCCTTCCGGCAGCGGCAAGACTTCGCTGCTCAACCTGATCGCCGGCTTCGTCTCCCCCAGCGGCGGGCGCATCACCCTCGACGGCGTACCGGTGCAGGGCCCTGGTGCCGAGCGCGGTGTGGTGTTCCAGGACGATGCCCTGCTGCCATGGCAGAACGTGCTGGGCAATGTCGCCTTCGGCCTCGAACTGGCCGGCGTGCCCCGCGCCCAGCGTGAGGCCAAGGCCCGCGAAATGCTCGCCCTCGTCGACCTCGATGGCTTTGGCGAACGGCGCATCTGGCAATTGTCCGGTGGCCAGAAGCAGCGCGTCGGGCTGGCTCGGGCGCTGGCGGCCGACCCACGGGTACTGCTGATGGATGAGCCGTTCGGCGCCCTCGACGCGTTCACCCGCGAGCAGATGCAGGAACTGCTGCTGCAGGTGTGGCAGCGCACCGCCAAGCCGGTGTTCCTGATTACCCACGACATCGAAGAAGCGGTGTTCCTTGCCAGCGAACTGGTACTGCTGGCGCCCAACCCGGGGCGCGTAGTGGAGCGCCTGCAACTGGACTTCGGTCAGCGCTATGCCGCTGGCGAATCGGCCCGGGCCATCAAGTCCGACCCCGCCTTCATCGAAACCCGCGAGCATGTACTGGCGCGGGTGTTCTCCCAACGCCAAAGCCTGCAGGAGCGCGCATGAGCAGCCTGGACCTGCCGGTCGCCGGCAAACACAACGCCCAAACCCGGCCAGCCGCCAAGCAGCGCCGGCCATTGTCGACTCGCTGGATCAGCACCCTGACCCTGGCCAGCCTGCTGCTGGTCTGGTGGCTGGTGACGGCCGCCGGCTGGATCGAACCCCTGTTCCTGCCTTCGCCCGGTGACATCCTGGCCAGGGCCTGGACCCTGCTGACCCAAGGTTACATGGACGCCAGCCTGTGGCAGCACCTGGGCGCAAGCCTGGGCCGCATCGGCCTGGCGCTGGTGGCCGCGACCCTGACCGCGATCCCGGTCGGCATCGCCATCGGCTACAACCGCGTGGCCCGCGGCATCCTCGACCCGCTGATCGAGTTCTACCGGCCCATCCCGCCGCTGGCCTACCTGCCGTTGATCGTCATCTGGTGCGGTATCGGCGAGCTGTCGAAGGTGCTGCTGATCTACCTGGCAATCTTCGCCCCGATCGCCATTGCCACCGCCACCGGTGTGCGCACGGTCGACCCGGCCAAGCTGCGGGCGGCACAGTCGCTGGGCGCGACCAAGGCGCAGCTGATCCGCCATGTGATCCTGCCCAGTGCGCTGCCCGACATCCTCACCGGCATCCGCATCGGCCTGGGGGTGGGCTGGTCGACACTGGTCGCCGCCGAGCTGATTGCCGCCACCAGCGGCCTGGGCTTCATGGTCCAGTCGGCGGCGCAGTTCCTGGTCACTGATGTGGTGGTGCTGGGTATTTTGCTGATCGCCCTGATCGCCTTCGCCCTGGAAATGAGCCTGCGTGCCCTGCAACGCAAACTGGTGCCCTGGCACGGGCAGAGCCACTGATTGCCGACTGACCACGCCGGCAACCCGGCGCCTAGAACGAGAAAAGACATGAGCCTGACCGTTACCCCTCTCAGCCCGGCCCTCGGTGCCCAGATCAGCGGCGTGGACATCAGCCGCGATATCACTGCAGAAGAACGCGACGCCATCGAACAGGCGCTGCTCAAGCATCAGGTGCTGTTCTTCCGCGACCAGCCGATCAACCCCGAGCAGCAGGCGCGCTTTGCCGCCCGCTTCGGCGACCTGCACATTCACCCGATCTACCCCAACGTGCCGGAAACCCCGCAGGTGCTGGTGCTCGATACGGCAGTCACCGATGTACGCGACAACGCCGTGTGGCACACCGACGTGACCTTTTTGCCGACCCCGGCACTGGGCGCGGTGCTCAGCGCCAAGCAGTTGCCGGCCTACGGTGGCGATACCCTGTGGGCCAGCGGTATCGCGGCCTTCGAGGCCTTGTCGGCGCCGCTGCGCGAAATGCTCGACGGGCTGACCGCCACCCACGACTTTACCAAGTCGTTCCCGCTGGAGCGTTTTGGCACCACGCCGGAAGACCTGGCGCGCTGGGAGGCCACGCGGCGCAACAACCCGCCGCTGTCGCACCCGGTGGTGCGCACGCATCCGGTGAGCGGGCGCAAGGCGTTGTTCGTCAATGAAGGGTTTACTACGCGCATCAACGAGCTGAGCGAGCTGGAAAGCGATGCGCTGCTGAGGCTGCTGTTCGCCCATGCGACGCGACCGGAGTTCAGCATTCGCTGGCGTTGGCAGGAGAATGACGTGGCGTTCTGGGACAACCGCGTCACCCAGCATTTTGCGGTGGATGATTACCGGCCGAACCGGCGGGTGATGCACCGGGCGACCATCCTGGGGGATGCACCTTTCTGACAGTTTTTGCGAGGCCTTTGGCCTCCATTCGCAGCACAAGGCTGCTCCTACAGGGGATCGCGTACCCCTGTAGGAGCAGCCTTGTGCTGCGAATGGGCCGCAAAGCGGCCCCGGTAATCTAACGTACCAGATGCAGGTACTGCATGTGCCGCTCGTACTGGTCGAGGATGTCGTTGATGATCTGCTCCTTGCTGTAGCCCACCAGGTCATAGTTCTGGCTGCCTTCGCTCAGGTGCACCTCCGCCCGGTAATAGCGGCGGTTCTTCAACTCCTGCGTACCCAGCCCACCCAGGGCGAACGACGGCGTGAAGTAGCCACGCATCTGCACCTGGTAAATGAACGGCTGTTCCTCGCCATGGCCAATCTTCAGGCTGACGTTATCGTGGCTCGGGTCGTCCTGGGTAATCAGCACCAGGCCCTTCTGCTCGAACACTTCGCGGACATCAGCGATCGCCGGGCGCACCACGTCGTCCATGAAGCGGTACACCTCATCACGCGACGGGAAGTGCACGGCCTGGCTCAGGCGCTGGCGCCAGCCGCCACGGCCGCGACGTGACTGGGCGAACGGGGCCAGCGAGTGCATCTGCGCGATCTGCCGTTGCGACTCCAGGTAAAACGCCTTGTGCAGCCCCCACATCATGCACAGCAGAATCAGCGAGAACGGCAACGAGGTCAGCACCACCGCAGACTTCAGCGAATCGATGCTGCCCGCGAACAGCAGTGCACTGGTGATCAGCGCCGTCATCGCGCCCCAGAAGATGCGCAGCCAGTTCGGCCCGTCCTCGTCCGCGTCGCCACCCTTGGCCGACAGAGTCGACAGCACCACAGTGCCCGAGTCGGCCGAGGTCACGAAAAACACGAAGCTGATGAACACCGTGGTGGCGATCACCACCTTGCTCCACGGGTAGGTTTCCAGCAGCAGGTACAGGCTCATCGACGGGTTATCCAGTGCCGACTGGCCCAGCGCGGTCATGCCGTGGTTGATGACCTGGTCCAGGGCGCTGTTGCCGAAGATCGACATCCACGCCAGGGTAAAGCCCAGCGGAATCAGCAGCACGCCAAACACGAACTCGCGGATGGTGCGGCCGCGGGAAATGCGCGCGATGAACAGGCCCACGAACGGTGCCCAGGCAATCCACCAGGCCCAGTAGAACACTGTCCAGCCGCCCAGCCAGTCGCGGTTATCACCGTAGGCATACACATCAAAGCTCTTGCGTGGCAGAGCGCCCAGGTAATCACCCAGGTTCTGGATCAGCGTGTTGAACAAGTGTTGGGTAGGCCCGGCAAACAGCACGAACAACAGCAATGCGCAGGCCAGGAACAGGTTGATGTCGCTCATCACCCGCACGCCCTTCTCCACCCCGGCAACGGCCACGGCCACTGCCGCGCCCATCATCAGGGTGATGAGGATCACCTGTACCCACTGGCTGTGGCTGATACCGAACAGGTAGTCCAGGCCGGCGTTCAGGTGCAGTACGCCAAAGCCCATGTCGGCACCCAGGCCGAACACCGTGGCAATGATACCGAAGCCATCCACTGCGTAGCCGATAGGGCCGTTGATGCGCTTGCCGATCAGTGGGTACAGCGCCGAACGCAACGCCAGCGGCAGGTTGTGGCGGTAGGCGAAGTAGGCCAGCGCCATGCCGACAAAGGCGAATACGCCCCAGCCATGCAGGCCCCAGTGCAGGAACAGGATCTGCATCGCCTGGCGCCCGGCCTCGGCCGTGCCCGCTTCGCCCTGGGGCGGTTGCAGCATGTGCGTCAGCGGTTCGGAAACGCAGAAGAAGAACAGGGTAATGCTGATACCGGCGGCGAACAGCATGCCGGCCCACGAGAGGTAACTGAACTCGGGTTCGTCGTGGTCGGCACCGAGCTTGATCTTGCCGTAGCCGGACAAGGCGGTGACCACCACGAAGACCAGATACAGCGTCATGGCCAACATGTAGTACCAGCCGACCGTGTTGGCCGCCCAGTTCTGCGCCGCCAGCAGCCAGTCGCCTGCGGCTTGCGGGTTGGAGATGACTACCAGGCCAAAGATGAGGATGAAACTTGCCGCAAAATAGAACACCGGGGGGTTCATGCGGATTTTGCCGTTAGCGGCGGAAGGGTTCGGTGCACTCATCGGGCGTGCACCTCGTCGAATGACGTGAGGTTCGGAATGAACGGGTTCAGCAAAGGAATCCTCCTGTTGAACACCGGCAGCGGACCAGCGTTTTTACATTGAACAAGCGTTCAAGTTAAACATGGATCGGATTTCAATGCGAATTGGGCCGCTGATTGGCGTCCTCCTGCACTGGCATCTTCGCGGGCTTGCCCGCCAAGAGGCCAGTGCAGCTAATATCAATGCCAGATCAGTTCTTGTCCTGGCAATCCAGCTGCAGGTTGGCCTGGGTGATGTTGCTTTCAGCAGGCACACTGCGGGTCAGCCACACGTTACCGCCAATGGTCGAACCCTTGCCGATGGTAATACGCCCCAGCACCGTGGCCCCGGCATAGATCACCACATCGTCCTCGACAATCGGATGGCGCGGCAGGCCTTTGTGCAGGGTGCCGGACTCATCGCTGGGGAAGCGCTTGGCGCCCAGGGTCACCGCTTGGTAGATGCGCACGCGCTCGCCGATGATCGCGGTTTCGCCGATGACCACGCCGGTGCCGTGGTCGATGAAGAAGCTCGGGCCGATCTGTGCGCCGGGGTGAATGTCGATACCGGTGGCCGAATGTGCCAGCTCCGAACTGATCCGCGCCAGCAGCGGCAGGCCGGCCTGGTACAGGTGATGCGCCAGGCGGTGATGGATGATCGCCAGGATACCCGGGTAGCACAGCAGTACCTCATCGACGCTGCGCGCCGCCGGGTCGCCGTGGTAGGCAGCCAGCACGTCGGTGTCGAGCAGCACCCGCAATTCTGGCAGCGCCGCGGCAAAGCCCTGGATCAGGCTCAACGCCTGGGCATCGACGCTGGCCAGCTCGGCCTTGCTTTGCCGAGCGGCATAGCGCAATTCCAGGCGCGCCTGGGTCAGCAAGGCGGTCAGCGCGGCATCCAGGGTATGGCCAACGTAGAAGTCTTCGCTCTCTTCGCGCAGGTCCACCGGCCCAAGGCGCATGGGGAACAACGCCCCGCACAGTTGCTCGAGAATTTGTCGCATTGCTTCGCGCGACGGCAACTCGCGCCCGCCCTGCTCACCAATGCTGCGGCCATTGCGGGTGCGCCATTGCTCACGGGCGCCGCGCAGGCCGGTGACAATGCTGTGCAACTGCCAGTGCGCGGATGAAGGTTGTTCGCTCACGGTTTTCTCCTGCCGTATAGGCCATCTGGTTTTTTTCGCCAGGCCCGAGCCTTTCGCGGTCCCTGTGGGAGCGGGTTCACCCGCGAAGAGGCCGAGCCTGCCTACATGCAATCCACTCTACGGCAAATCCGTCCCTTGGAAAAAACAACGCTTTATTCCATCCTGCGCTAAGTCAGGCATAAGCCGCGATGACGTAGCGAGCATCCTCGCCTACCCTCAAAGCAGCCAACACCTGGTATAAACTAAGAATGGAATAACAAAATAATTTTTTATTATTTCCTGACCTAAGCAGCCAACCCTATAGTCGCCACCTCACTACTTACACAACAAGCGCGGGGCTCTGACATGTCGAAATTCGCCAAACCGCTACTCAACGCCAGCCTGGCCATCCTGCTGGGTGCCGGCCTGCTCAGCCAGGCGTTCGCCGGCGAGCAGTTGAAGACCATCCAGGAAAAAGGCGTGATCAACGTCGGCCTCGAAGGCACCTACCCACCGTTCAGCTTCCAGGACGAGAACGGCAAGCTGGCCGGCTTCGAGGTGGAGCTTTCGGAACTGCTGGCCAAGGAGCTGGGGGTCAAGGCCAAGATCCAGCCGACCAAGTGGGACGGCATCCTTGCCGCGCTGGAATCCAAGCGCCTGGACGTGGTGGTCAATCAGGTGACCATCTCCGAGGAGCGCAAGAAGAAATACGATTTCTCCGAGCCCTACACCGTTTCGGGTATCCAGGCCCTGATCCTGAAGAAGAAAGCCGCGGACCTGAACATCAAGACTGCGCAAGACCTGGCTGGCAAGAAAGTCGGCGTGGGCCTGGGCACCAACTACGAGCAGTGGGTCAAGCAAGACGTCCCGAAAGCCGAAGTGCGCACCTATGAAGACGACCCGAGCAAGTTCGCCGACCTGCGCAACGGCCGTATCGACGCCATCCTGATCGACCGCCTGGCCGCGCTGGAATACGCGCAAAAAGCCAAAGACACCGAACTGGCCGGCGATGCCTTCTCGCGCCTGGAAAGCGGCGTGGCCCTGCGCAAGGGCGAGCCTGAATTGCTGGCGGCCATCAACAAGGCCATCGACAAGCTCAAGGCTGACGGTACGCTGCCCAAGCTGTCCGAGAAATACTTCGGTGCCGATGTCACCAAATGATTGCTGAAAGCCTGCAACTCGTTGTCGACTCCGCGCCCTTCCTGCTGAAGGGCGCGGGTTATACAGTGCTGCTCAGTGTCGGCGGCATGTTCTTCGGCCTGCTGCTGGGCTTTGCCCTGGCGTTGATGCGGCTGTCGAAGATCTTGCCACTGAACTGGCTGGCGCGGATCTACGTGTCGTTCTTCCGCGGCACGCCGCTGCTGGTGCAGCTGTTCGTGATCTATTTCGGCATGCCGCAGATCGGCATCGAACTCGACCCCATCCCGGCTTCGCTGATCGGCCTGTCGCTGAACATGGCGGCCTACATCTGCGAAATCCTGCGCGCTGCAATTTCCTCGATCGACCGTGGTCAGTGGGAAGCCGCCGCCAGTATCGGCATGACCCGCGTCCAGGCCATGCGCCGGGCGATCCTGCCGCAGGCCTTGCGTACCGCCCTGCCCCCGCTGGGCAACAGCTTCATTTCGCTGGTCAAGGACACTGCCCTGGCGGCGACCATCCAGGTGCCCGAGCTGTTCCGCCAGGCGCAGCTGATTACCGCACGCACCTTCGAAGTGTTCACCATGTACGTGGCGGTCGCGGTCATCTACTGGGTGCTGTGCAGCATCCTCGCGCACTTCCAGAACCGCATGGAAGCGCGGGTCAACCAGCATGACCAGGAGCAATGAGCATGATTGAAGTCAAAGGCCTGACCAAGCGCTTCAAGGGCCAGACCGTGCTCAACGGCATCGACTTGACCGTGCAGCCCGGCGAAGTGGTGGCTATCATCGGCCCCAGCGGCTCGGGCAAGACCACCTTCCTGCGCTGCCTGAACCTGCTGGAAACCCCCGACGCCGGGCAGATCAAGATCGGCGCCATCAGCATTGATGCCAACCGCCCGCTGGGTGGCCAGCAGAGTGCGATACGCCGCTTGCGCCAGCAGGCCGGGTTCGTGTTCCAGAACTTCAACCTGTTCCCACACCGCACCGCCCTGGAGAACGTGATCGAAGGGCCGGTGATCGTCAAGAAGACGCCCCGCGAGCAGGCCATCGAGCTGGGGCGGCGCCTGATGGCCAAGGTCGGCCTGGCGGGCAAGGAAGACGCCTACCCACGGCGCCTGTCCGGCGGGCAGCAGCAACGGGTGGCCATCGCCCGCGCCCTGGCCATGGAGCCGGAGGTGATCCTGTTCGACGAACCCACCTCGGCACTGGACCCGGAGCTGGTGGGTGAAGTGCTGGCGACCATCCGCGGCCTGGCCGAAGAGAAACGCACCATGATCATCGTCACCCACGAGATGAGCTTTGCCCGGGACGTGGCGAACCGGGTGATCTTCTTCGACAAGGGCGTGATCGTGGAACAGGGCGAGGCCAAGGCACTGTTTGCGGCGCCGAAGGAAGAGCGTACCCGCCAGTTCCTGCGCAAGTTCCTCGGTACTGCTGCCTCCGAGTAATCACGCACAGACGCAGATCCCTGTAGGAGCGGCCTTGTGCCGCGAAAGGGCTGCGCAGCTGCACCCAGGTTTCAGCAACACCGCTGAGATTGCCGGGGCTGCTGCGCAGCCCTTTCGCGGCACAAGGCCGCTCCTACACCGATCGCGCCTGCCTGAAACAGCCACTCTCCCCCTTCCATCTATACATATTCCAAAGAGTTAGTTCATAAACTTTTTATAAAGCATTAGGGTATATAAACCGGACCACCGGACCAGCACACTTTTGTCGCGACCAGCTGTAGCGACACAACTTTTTTGTGAGGTCAGGAATGGTCAGGATCACAATCACCCCAGTGCGTATCGCCAGGGCATTGAGTGCAGCCAAGGAGCGGTACTGATGTCCAGCCAGCCAAATACCCAATTCCATAGCGATCTCGACAGCTCGCCCCTGCTGCTGCCGGCCAAGGTACTGCGCAACGACGCCGAAGCCTTGCAAGCGGCCCGCGAGCTGGCCGAGGTTGCCCGCGAGCAAGCCGCCCGCCGCGACCAGCAACGCAAACTGCCGTGGGCGGAGATCGAGCTGTTCACCCGCAGCGGCCTGGGCAGCATCAGCGTACCCAAGGCCCACGGCGGCCCCGACGTGTCGTTCGAAACCGTAGCCGAAGTGTTCCGCCTGATCAGCGCCGCCGACCCGGCCTTGGGGCAGATCCCGCAGAACCAGTTCGGCATGCTGCAACTGATTCGCCTGACGGCCACCGAGGCGCAACAGGCGCTGATCTTCCGCAGCGTGCTCGACGGTTGGCGCATCGGCAACGCCGGCCCCGAACGCGGCACCAAGGACACGCTCACCCTCAAGGCCCGGATCACCCGCGCGGGCGATAGCTATCGCATCAGCGGCGAAAAGTTCTATTCCACCGGTGCGCTGTTCGCCCACTGGGTAGCAGTGAAGGCACTGGATGACGAAGGCCGCCAGCGCCTGGCGTTCGTGCGCCGTGGCAGCCCGGGGCTGCGCATCGTCGATGACTGGTCCGGGTTCGGCCAGCGCACCACCGCTAGCGGCACTGTGCTGCTGGACCAGGTGCCGGTCGACGCGGAACTGGTGATCGACAACTGGCGCCAGCGCGATATCCCCAACATCCAGGGCGCAGCCTCGCAGCTGATCCAGGCGGCGATCGACGCCGGCATTGCCGAAGCGGCAATCGATGATGCGATCACCTTCGTGCGTGAAAAGTCGCGCCCGTGGATTGAAGCCAACGTGGACCGCGCCAGCGACGACCCTTATGTGATCGCCGACATCGGCAGGCTGAAACTTGAGCTGCACGCCGCCGAAGCGCTGCTGCGCAGGGCCGCCCGGGTACTCGACGAGGTCAATGCTGCGCCCATCGACGCAGCCAGCGCGGCCCGGGCCTCGATTGCGGTAGCCGAGGCCAAGGTGCTGACCACCGAAATTGCCCTGCAGGCCAGCGAGAAGCTGTTCGAGCTGGCCGGCAGCCGCGCCACCCTTGCCGAGTTCAACCTCGACCGCCACTGGCGCAATGCCCGGGTGCACACCCTGCACGACCCCGTGCGCTGGAAGTACCACGCGGTGGGCGCGTACCACCTCAACGGCACCCTGCCTGCGCGGCATTCCTGGATCTGATTTTTTAGGCCTTGGGGGCTGCTTTGCAGCCCATCGCGGCACAAGGCCGCTCCTACACGGGATCGCGTACCGACATGGGATCGCGCATTCCTGTAGGAGCGGCCTTGTGCCGCGAAAGGGCCGCAACGCGGCCCCAATGGCCCCGGAGAAACAACATGACTACAAAAATCATCACCAGCGACACCGAAGCCCTGAATGTCGCCGAGGACATCGCCCAGCAACTGCGCCGCGACAGCGCCCTGCGCGACCGCGAGCGCCGCCTGCCCCACGCCGAACTGGAGCTGTTCACCCGCTCCGGCCTGTGGGCCATCAGCGTGCCCAAGGCCTTTGGCGGCGCCGGCGTGTCCAACGTCACCCTGGCCAAGGTCATCGCCCGTATCGCCCAGGCCGACGGCTCGCTGGGGCAGATCCCGCAAAACCATTTCTACGGCCTGGAAGTGCTGCGGGTAAACGGCAGCCCCGAACAGCAACAGCGCCTGTACGCCGAAGTACTCGCCGGCCGCCGCTTCGGCAATGCTTTGGCCGAGCTGGGCACCAAGACCGCCAACGAGCGCACCACCCGCCTGAGCCGAGACGGCGAGGGCTTTCGCATCAACGGCCGCAAGTTCTACTCCACCGGCGCCATCTACGCCCAGCGCATTCCTACCTCGGTCGTCGACGACCAAGGCGTACAGCAGCTGGCCTTCGTCCCGGCCGACAGCCAGGGCCTGCAGGTGATCGACGACTGGAGCGGCTTCGGCCAACGCACCACCGGCAGCGGTTCGGTGGTGTTCGACAACGTGTATGTCAGCGCCGCCGACGTGGTGCCGTTCCAGAGCGCTTTCGAGCGCCCCACCCCGGTTGGGCCGCTGGCGCAAATCCTCCATGCCGCCATCGACACCGGCATCGCCCGCGCCGCCTATGAAGACGCCCTGCACTTCGTGCGCACACGCAGCCGCCCGTGGGTCGACTCCGGCCTGGACAAGGCCACGGATGATCCGCTGACGCTGAAGAGCTTCGGTCACCTGGCGATCCGCCTGCATGCCGCCGAAGCCCTGCTGGAGCGCGCCGGCGAATACCTCGACCGCGCCCGTGACGACAGCACCGCCGACAACGTGGCCGCCGCCTCCATCGCCGTGGCCGAAGCGCGGGCCATCAGCACCGAGATTTCCCTCGCCGCCGGCACCGCCCTGTTCGAACTGGGCGGCAGCCAGGCAACGCTTGCCGAGCACAACCTCGACCGCCACTGGCGCAACGCCCGCGTGCACACCCTGCACGACCCGGTGCGCTGGAAGTATCACGCGATTGGCAACTACTACCTCAACGATGCCAACCCACCGCGCCGGGGGACCATCTGATGACCAGGCAGATTCTGCTCAACGCCTTCAACATGAACTGCATCGGGCACATCAACCACGGCCTGTGGACCCACCCACGGGATACCTCGACCCAGTACAAGTCCCTGGAATACTGGACCAACCTGGCGCGCCTGCTGGAGCGCGGCCTGTTCGACGGGCTGTTCATTGCCGACATCGTCGGCACCTACGACATCTACGGCCAGTCGCTGGACGTCACCCTTAAGGAGTCGATCCAGCTACCGGTCAACGACCCGCTGCTGCTGGTTTCGGCCATGGCTGCGGTCACCCGCCACCTAGGGTTCGGCCTTACCGCCAACCTCACCTACGAGGCGCCGTACCTGTTCGCGCGGCGCCTTTCCACCCTCGACCACCTGAGCAATGGCCGGGTGGGCTGGAACATCGTCACCGGCTACCTCGACAGCGCCGCCCGCGCCATGGGCCTTGAGCAGCAACCCGAGCACGACCGCCGCTACGACCAGGCCGACGAATACCTGCAAGTGCTTTACAAGCTGCTGGAAGGCAGCTGGGCCGACGACGCCGTGGTCGCAGACCGCGAGCAGCGTGTGTACGCCCAGCCCGACAAGGTGCGCAAGGTCAGCCACCACGGCGAGTTCTACGACGTCGAGGGCTATCACCTGAGCGAACCCTCGCCGCAACGCACCCCGGTACTGTTCCAGGCCGGCAGCTCGCAGCGTGGCCTGACCTTCGCCGGCAACCATGCCGAATGCGTGTTCATCAGCGGCCAGGACAAGGCCACCACCCGCGCCCAGGTCGACAAGGTACGCGCTGCCGCCCAGGCCGCCGGGCGCGACCCGCAAGCGGTCAAAGTGTTCATGGGCATCACGGTGATCGTCGCCGCCACCGAGCAAGCGGCCCAGGCCAAGCATGCCGAGTACCTGGGCCATGCAAGCCCCGAGGCCGGCGTCGCGCACTTCGCCGCATCCACCGGCATCGACTTTGCGGCCTACGAGCTGGACGAGCCGATTGGCTTCAGCCAGGGCAATGCCATCCAGTCCGCCACGCGCCAGTTGCAGGACAACGCCTGGACCCGCCGTCGGCTGCTTGAACAGCACGCCCTGGGTGGCCGCTACGTAACCCTGGTCGGCTCACCGGAACAGGTGGCCGAACAGTTGATCGCCTGGATCGACGAAACCGGGCTGGACGGTTTCAACCTGACCCGCACCGTCACCCCGGAAAGCTTCGAGGACTTCATCGACCTGGTCATCCCGCAGTTGCAACAGCGTGGCCGCTACAAGACCGCCTACGCCGAAGGCACCCTGCGCGAGAAGTTGTTCCAGGCCGACCACCCGCACCTGCCCGCCGATCACCCGGGCTCGACCTACCGCTTTACCCCAACCCCTGCCCCGACTGGAGCCCTGCACCATGCTTGAGAGACTGTTCCGGCCCGTCGCGGCCATTGCCCTCACCCTGGGCCTTTCTGCCAGCGCCCTGGCTGCCGAACCGCTGAAGATCGGCACCACCTCGGCCTTTGCCATTCCGCTGGAAGCCGCAGTGGAAGAAGCGCACAAGCAAGGCCTGGAAGTGAAGCTGATCGAATTCAGCGACTGGATTGCGCCCAATGTCAGCCTCAACAGCGGCGACATCGACGTGAACTACTTCCAGCACATCCCGTTCCTGGAAAACGCCAAGGCTGCTGCGGGCTTCAACCTGGTGCCTTACGCCTCGGGCATCATCAACAACGTTGGCCTGTACTCGAAAAATTACAAAAGCTTCGCCGAGCTGCCTGAGGGCGCCAGCGTCGCCATCGCCAACGACCCGATCAACAGCGGCCGTGGCCTGCAACTGCTGGCCAAGGCCGGGCTGATCACCCTGAAGCCCGGCGTTGGCTACAAGGCCACCGAAGACGACATCGTCGCCAACCCGAAAAAGCTGAGAATCCTTCAGGTCGAGGCGGTTCAGCTGGTACGCGCCTACGACGACGCCGACCTGGTGCAGGGCTACCCCGCCTACATCCGCCTGGCCAACACCTTCGATGCCACCTCGGCATTGCTGTTCGACGGCCTGGAAAACAAGGAATACGTGATCCAGTTCGTCATCCGCCCGCAAAGCAAGGACGACCCACGGCTGGCCAGGTTCGTCGACATCTACCAGCATTCGCCGGTGGTGCGCGCAGCATTGGACAAAGCCCACGGCAAGCTCTACCAAGCCGGCTGGGAAGGCTGACATGGGCCAGGCCAGCGCGCTCAGGGCGCCTACACCACAACCATTGCCGCCAACGGTCAAGGAACAGGCCCTGCGCCCGGAAGTCAATGAAGCCCATGTGCGCTTCATCGGCCTGGGCAAGACCTACCCTGGCCAGACGCAACCGGCCTTGCAAGGCATCGACCTGAACATCCGCCATGGCGAGATCTTCGGCATCATCGGCCGCAGCGGTGCCGGCAAGTCTTCCCTGCTGCGCACCATCAACCGCCTGGAGCAACCCAGCCAGGGCCGGGTACTGATCGACCAGGTGGACATCGCGCCCTTCGACGAGGACCACCTGGTGGCGCTGCGCCGGCGCATCGGCATGATCTTCCAGCACTTCAACCTGATGTCGGCCAAGACCGTGTGGCAGAACGTCGAGCTGCCGTTGAAAGTGGCCGGCGTGGCCAAGGCCGAGCGCCAACGCAAGGTGCGCGAGCTGCTGGAGCTGGTCGGCTTGCAGGAAAAACACCACGTGTACCCGGCGCAACTGTCCGGCGGGCAGAAACAGCGCGTGGGCATTGCCCGGGCGCTGGTGCACGACCCCGAGATTTTGCTATGCGACGAGGCCACCTCGGCGCTGGACCCGGAAACCACCGCTTCGATCCTTGAGTTGCTGCGCGACATCAACCAGCGCCTGGGCCTGACCATCGTGCTGATCACCCACGAAATGGCGGTGATCCGCGATATCTGCCACCGGGTGGTCGTGCTGGAGCGCGGCGAAGTGGTCGAGCAGGGCGAAGTCTGGCGGGTGTTCGGCGCACCACGCCATGAGGTCACCCGCACCCTGCTTGCACCGTTGCAGGCCAGGTTGCCTGCCGCGCTGCAAGCCAGCTTGCGGGCGAGCCCGGTTAGCCGCGACAGCGCTTTGGTACTGAAACTGACCTTGCTCGGCGAACCCGAGCTGTCTGCCCTGTTCAACGACCTGGGCGGCCGCGTGCGCCTGCTGCAGGGCGGCGTGGAAACCATTGGCGAGCATGCCTTGGGGCAACTGATCCTGTCGGTGCAACACTCGCCGCACGATACCCATCAACTGCTGGAACGTGCCCGCCGCTGGGCCGAGGACGTGGAGGTACTGGGCCATGTGGTTTGATCGCCTGCTGGAAGGCTTGCTCGATACCTTGCTGATGGTCGGCGTGTCGTCGCTGATCGCCCTGCTGGTGGGGGTGCCGATGGCGGTGCTGCTGGTCACCAGCGACAAGGGCGGAATCTTCGAGGCACCGTTGCTGAACCGGGTGCTGGGCGCCTTCGTCAACCTGTTCCGTTCGATCCCGTTCCTGATCCTGATGGTCGCGCTGATCCCCTTCACCCGCCTGGTGGTAGGTACCACCTACGGCGTGTGGGCGGCGGTGGTGCCGCTGACCATTGCCGCCACGCCGTTTTTTGCGCGGATTGCCGAGGTCAGCCTGCGCGAGGTCGACCAGGGTTTGGTGGAAGCTGCACAGGCCATGGGCTGCCGGCGCTGGCACATCGTCTGGCACGTGCTGTTGCCCGAGGCGCTGCCGGGCATCGTCGGGGGTTTCACCATTACCCTGGTGACCCTGATCAACTCCTCGGCCATGGCCGGGGCGATCGGTGCCGGGGGCTTGGGCGACATTGCCTATCGGTATGGGTACCAGCGTTTCGACAGCCAGATCATGCTGACCGTGATTGCCATGCTGGTGGCATTGGTGGCGTTGATCCAGCTGGGCGGTGATCGCCTGGCGAAGGGCTTGAACAAACGATAGCCAGGGGGCCGCAAGCGGCCCCTGGGTCTCAATCCCAGCGCAGATCCGCAGCCGGCACCGGCCGACCAAACCAGTACCCCTGCCCCAGCTGGCACTGCTCCAGCAGCAGGAAGCTGGCCTGCTCCGCCTGCTCGATGCCCTCGGCATGCACCTGCATGCCCATGCTGCGTGCCAGGGCAATGATTACCCGCACGATCGCGATGTCATCCTCATCCAGAGGCAACCCGGCCACGAAGCCCTGATCGATCTTCAGCTTCTGCACCGGCAAACGCTTGAGCCGCAGCAACGACGAATACCCGGTGCCAAAGTCGTCGATGGCCAGGGTCACCCCCAGCTCGCGTAGCCGATGCAGTTGCTCCAGCGCCACCTCCGGGTCTTCCATCACCGCGCTTTCGGTCACTTCCAATTCCAGCAGGGCCGGAGCCAGGCCAGTCTCGTGCAGCACCTCGGCCACCTGCCCGTACAGTTCATGCTGGCCAAACAGGCGGCTGGAGATGTTCACTGCCACAAACGCCAGCTGCCGGCCTTCGGCCTGCCACTGCACCATTTGCCGACAGGCCTGGCGCAGCACCCAGGTGTCGATTTCGGCAATCAGCCCGGTGCGCTCGGCAATCGGGATGAACTCGCCCGGCGGCACCAGGCCGCGCTGGGGGTGCTGCCAGCGTACCAGTGTCTCGACCCCTACCTGTCGGCCTGTTGCCAGATCATGTACCGGCTGGAAGTAGGCCCGCAGCTCATCCTGCTCCAGTGCCCGACGCAGCTCACCGGCGGTCTCGACCCGGTGCTGGGCGTGAGCGGTCAGCTCTTCGGTGTACAGCGCATAGCAGGCACGCCCGTTGCTTTTGGCCTTGTACAACGCCGCATCGGCATTACGCAGCAACTGCTCGGCGCTCAAGGCGTCGCTGGGGAACAGGCTGATACCGACGCTGGCACTTATGAACAGGCGATTTTCCTCGAACACGAACGGCTCGCGCATGCGTTCGATAATGCACTGCGCCAGCTTGCCCGCCTGGCCGACCTGCTGGCAGTTCTCGGCCAGCACACCGAACTCGTCGCCACCCAGGCGTGCCAGGGTCACGCCATTGCCCAGCACCTCGCCCAGGCGCTCGCCCACCAGCTTCAGCAACTGGTCACCGATGGTGTGGCCCAGGCCGTCGTTGATACTCTGGAAATGGTCCAGGTCCAACAGCAGCAGGGCACAACCGCGCTTGTTGGCCTGGGCGGCCGCCAGGGCCTGCTCGACCCGGTCGCTGAACAGCAGGCGGTTGGGCAGGCCGGTCAGCGGGTCGTGGTGCGCCAGGTAGGCCAGCTCCTGTTCCGAATGCTTGATCGCACTGATGTCACTGAACACCGCTACGTAATGGCTCAGCTCACCGTCGTCATCGCGGATGGCGCAGATGGTCTGCCATTGCGGGTAGATTTCGCCGCTTTTGCGCCGGTTCCAGATTTCGCCGCTCCATTCGCCCTGCTCGGCCAGGGTGGCAAAGATCTGCTGGTAGAACGCCTGGCCGTGGCGGCCCGATTTGAACTTGCTCGGGCGCTGGCCGATCACCTCGTCCTGCTGGTAGCCGGTGATGCGCATGAAGGCACGGTTTACATGCACGATCAGGCCTTGGCGGTCGGTAACCAGTACGCCTTCGAGGGTACTGTCGAACACCGCAGCGGCCATTCGCAGCCGCTCGCGGTCCTCGTAGCGCAGGCGCGCACCGACACCGATGAAGTTCAGCAGCCGCACGCGCGACACATAAATCAGCACGGCACTGAACAACACCCACAGCACCACGTTGATCTGCCGCCCCACGGTCAGTGCCAGGGGATCGTCAGTCATGCCGTGCAGCATCACCTCGGCGAGCGCCAGCCAGAGGATCGAGAGCACCACATACAGCGCAGCCATGCGCAAGGCGTCGCGAACGGAAACAGACATGTCGGGTGGGATTGACCATCAGAAAGGAAGGGCGATTATAAAGGTTCTGGTGCTCTATGGGGGCGGGCACGCCCGCTCCCACATCGATCGCGTGAAACATCGCGTGGTCAGCTTTGACTGGTTTTATTTCCCTGCCAAGGGATAATCAGCCCTTCCCCCCCGCATTTCGAGGGTATTTACACCTATGTGGTACAACGGCCTGCTCGACTTGTCGGCCTGGCAACTGGTCGGCATCACGCTGCTGATGACCCACGTGACCATTGTCAGCGTCACCGTCTACCTGCATCGCTATTCCGCGCACCGGGCCTTGGAGCTCAATGGCGCGCTCAAGCATTTCTTCCGCTTCTGGCTGTGGCTGACCACGGCGCAGAACACCCGCGAATGGACCGCCGTCCACCGCAAGCACCACGCCAAGTGCGAAACCCCGGACGACCCGCACAGCCCGGTGTTCAAGGGCCTGGGCACGGTGCTGCGCAAGGGCGCCGAGCTGTACCGTGAAGAGGCGCGCAACCCCGAAACCCTGCGCATCTACGGCAAGAACTGCCCGGATGACTGGATCGAGCGCAACCTCTACTCGCGCTACAAGCTGGGTGGCATCGCGCTGATGGCGGTGATCGACCTGCTGCTGTTCGGCACCGCCGGCATTACCATCTGGGCAGTACAGATGATGTGGATCCCGTTCTGGGCCGCCGGCGTGGTCAACGGCCTGGGCCACGCGCTCGGCTATCGCAACTTCGAATGCCGCGACGCTGCCACCAACCTGGTGCCATGGGGCATCGTCATCGGTGGCGAAGAGCTGCACAACAACCACCACACCTACCCCAACTCGGCCAAACTGTCGGTCAAGCGCTGGGAGTTTGACATGGGCTGGGCGTGGATCCGCCTGTTCTGCCTGTTGCGCCTGGCCAAGGTGCAGCGCGTGGCGCCGATTGCCCACCGTGTGGCGGGCAAGGCCAGCCTGGACATGGACACTGCCATGGCCATCCTCAACAACCGCTTCCAGATCATGGCCCAGTACCGCAAGCTGGTGATCGGCCCGCTGGTCAAGCAGGAGCTGGCCCGGGTGGACGCCTCGGTGCGCCACCATTTCCGCCGCGCCAAGCGCCTGCTGTCGCGCGAAACCAGCTTGCTGGAAGACCGCCACCATGTGCGTATCGAGTCGATGCTTGCCCATAGCCAGGCGCTGAAGACCATTTACGAAAAACGCTTGGCCCTGCAGCAGATCTGGGCGCGCACCAGCGCCAACGGCCACGACATGCTGGCTGCCATGAAGGACTGGATACACGAGGCCGAAACCAGCGGCATCCACGCCCTGCGCGACTTCGCGGCGCAGCTCAAGACCTACTCCCTGCGCCCCTCCGGCGCCTGACCGCCGTTGATCGGCACGCCCCATTGCGGTGCGTGCCTTTCGGAACTTAGCCACCTCGACTTGACTCAAATTTGGCACATCGCCCGCGTGGCGGGCCAGATGCTGGCCGCACGCTTTTACGTCGAGACCCGCTTCGTGCACATGGCCAAGAACATTCCAACGACATTGCCCGGCACCCCACCTCCCGAAGCCGCCCAGACTTTACTGGCGCTACTCCACGCCCAAGGCGAGGTAGCCCGCCTGAGCGAGCGCGACCAGTTGTTCAGCTCGTTGCTGGACAGCGTTAACGCGGTGCTGTGGGCCTTCGACTGGGAAACCCGTCAGGTGCTGTACGTAAGCCCCGCCTACGAGCGCATCTTTGGCCGCCCGGCCAGCCTGGTGCTGGCCGACTACAACGAATGGCGCGACAGCATCTACCCTGACGACCTCGAGTTCGCCGAACGCAGCCTGGCACAGGTGCTGCTCAAGGGCTCGGTGGAAGACCGCGAGTACCGCATACTGAATGCCGACGGGCAACTGCGCTGGCTAAGCGACAAGTGCTACATCAACCAGCAACACGAGGGCGACCGAGTAATCATTGTCGGTATCGCCGAAGACATCACCGAGAAAAAGCAGCTTGAAGGCGAATTGCAGCGCCTGGCCACCACTGATGTGCTGACCCAGAGCAGCAACCGCAGGCACTTCTTCGAATGCGCCCAGCAGGCCTTTGACAGCGCCCGCGAAGACGGCACGCCGCTGGCCTTTCTGCTGCTGGACATCGACGACTTCAAACGCATCAACGACAGCTATGGCCACCAGGAAGGGGACCAGGTGCTGCAACACATTGCCGACAGCGGCAAGGCCGTACTACGCCGTGGCGACCTGTTCGGGCGCATTGGCGGCGAGGAGTTTGCGGCGGTGTTCCCGGGTTGCAACACGCAGGTGGCAGAGCAGATTGCCGAACGCTTGCAGCGGCAGATTCAGCGTTTGAGCTTCAACCATGGCGAGCAGACATACGGGGTGACAGTGAGCCAGGGGCTGACCGGACTGACCGAAGAAGATGTGGCCCTGGACAGCCTGTATGCCCGGGCCGATGCGGCGATGTACCAGGCCAAGCGGCAGGGCAAGAACCAGATCGTCCGTGGCTGACCCATCCCCCGCTGGAAAGGTATAACTGGGGCTGCAAAGCAGCCCCAAAAACTCAGCTGGGCGCTTCAGCCTCCGCCACAGGAGGCTCTTCCTGGGGCTTCACCTCCGGGTTATCCACCTTGCGCAGCCGGTTCAGCTCCGGCAGGCCAAGCTTGAGCAAGCGCGCGGTCTTGCCGCTGGCCACTTTCTCCAGCCCCTGCTCGGCCGGCAGCCGCGACAACTGCCCGGCCAGGTTCATCGCCAGGATCTCCCGCGAATACACGCCGCCGCCCAACTGGTAGATCGCCGCGATCAACTCGCGCAATGCCAGCGGCAAGCGCCAGCGCGTGCGTAGCGCCGAACCGAACGCCGCACCAAACTCATCCAGCGATTGCTGCACGTTGCGTTCGTCCAGCTCGCCCCCGGCCAACCGCCACTCTTGCAGGCAACGCAACACCGCCAGGTCGCCCAGGCAATGCAGCAACCCCGCGCAATAGCAGCGCCCTTCGTCCAGCTCGAGCATGCGTGCCAAGGTACGGCCATATTCGGCCGTATGCAGGGAAAGGTCCCAGTAGCCGGCCGCGTGCTGCGCCAGCAACGGGTCGCTGAGCCGTGCGCTGCGCTTGAGGGCCATGCCAAGAATCAGGTTCATGCTCTGGGTACTGCCAAGCTTGTTCAGGGCCTGCAGCAACGTTTGCACCGGTGCTTCCCGGTGCAGCGCGGCGCTGTTGGCGGCCGCGATCAACACGGCGGTAACCTGAGGGTCGCTACGCACTTCCTCTTCGAGCACCTTCAGGTTCAGGCCCTGAGGGTTGAGCGCTTGCTTGATCGCGACCTGCACATCGGCCAACAGCGGCCCGCCATCGGCGGTAGCACGGCGCTGCTCAAGGTAGGCGAACAAGCTGGCACCTGCCTGCAAGGCTGGCACCGGGCAGGCGATTTCTTCGCCAACGGCCAGCAGCAGCTCTTCCAGGCGCTTGCGCAGGTTGTCCAGATTCAGTGGTTTACTCAGGTAGGCGGTAGGGTGCAGGGGCAATACCTCGTGCACACTGGCGCTGTCGCTGCGGTTGCTCATGAGGATGAACGGCAACCCCGGCCCTTTGGCGCGCACCTTGCGCAACAGGTCCAGGCCATCGACACCGGCCAGCTCGCGGGCGGCGATAATCAGGTCTGGCTTGCTGGACAGGGCGCTGAGTGCCTGCGCCCCATCGACGCATACCTGCAGGCGGGCATCGCAGCGCACGCTTAGCAGCATCTCGCTGAGCATGTCACGCACCCAAGGGTCGCCTTCGACAATCAGTACGCTGGGTGGGGTGGGGTCTACAGCGCTCATCGCCAACTACTCCTGAATAGCCTGACACACATTCCGTCGCAGCTTCCAAAGCAAATCCTCCGCTAACCATAGCGCCCCATGGCTTTTCTGGGCACAAAAAAAACCCGCCGAAGCGGGCTTTTTCAGAAGCGCATCACATCAAGCGAGTTCAGCGAAGCACTCTTCGATGATGGCCAGGCCTTTGTCCAGCAGTGCGTCTTCGGCAGTCAGCGGTACCAGGATACGCAGAACGTTGCCGTAGGTGCCGCAGGACAGCAGGATCAGACCCTTGTCGCGTGCCTTGGCAACAACCTGGCCAACAGCAGCAGCGTTCGGGGTGTGAGTGCCTTTCTCGAAGACTTCAACAGCAATCATCGAGCCCAGACCACGGACGTCGCCGATGATCGGGTACTTCTTCTGGATTTCGCGCAGGCCGGTGGTCAGACGCTCACCTACAGCCTTGCTGCGGTCCAGCAGTTTTTCTTCTTCGAACACTTCGATCACAGCCAGGGCCGCAGCGCAAGCGATCGGCGAACCGGCGTAGGTGCCGCCCAGGCCGCCCGGCGCGATGGCGTCCATGTACTCGGCCTTGCCGCACACACCGGCCAGCGGGAAGCCGCCAGCAATGGATTTGGCGAAGGTGGTCAGGTCAGGCGCAACGCCCATCTGTTCCATGGCGAAGAAGGTACCGGTACGGCCAGCGCCAGTCTGTACTTCGTCGGCGATCAGCAGGATGCCGTGCTGGTCGCACAGGGCGCGCAGGCGCTTCATCAGCTCTTTCGGCGCTGGCAGGAAGCCGCCTTCGCCTTGTACCGGCTCGAGGATGATCGCGGCGATATCGCGCGGCTCGGCGTCGTTCTTGAAGATGCGCTCGACCGAGGCGATGGCGTCGTCAACGCTTACACCGTGCAGTTCGCTCGGGAACAGGGCGCGGAAGATGCCACCTGGCATCAGACCCATGCCAGCGGAGTACGGCACGACCTTGCCGGTCAGGCCCAGGGTCATCATGGTACGGCCGTGGTAGCCGCCGGTGAAAGCGATGACGCCAGCACGGCCAGTGGCGGCACGGGCGATCTTGACGGCGTTTTCAACAGCTTCGGAGCCGGTGGTGACCAGCAGGGTCTTCTTGTCGAAGTCGCCTGGTACCAGCTTGTTGATCTTTTCGCACAGCTCTACGTAGGGTTCGTAGGCCAGCACCTGGAAGCAAGTGTGGCTGACTTTGGTCAGCTGCTCTTGCACGGCTGCAACCACTTTCGGGTGCAGGTGGCCGGTGTTCAGTACTGCGATGCCGCCGGCGAAGTCGATCAGTTCGCGGCCTTCAACGTCGATCACGGTCGAGTTCTTCGCGGTGTCGACGAAGATCGGGTGGATCTGGCCAACGCCACGTGGGACGGCAGCTACACGACGTTGCATCAAGGATTCGTTGGTCTTGCTCATAATGCCCTCATTGCGCCGACAGGAATGGCGCTTTTATTCGGGGGTGGCTGGGAGTGCTCGCGCACAGTATTCGTTGATCGACTGCCGTAAACGCCCTGGCCACCAGGTACTGCGATGTAAAAAAGGCCAGCGAGACGTCGCTCTCGCGCCCCGCTGGCAGAGGTAAAGCCTTTACCGTGCTATCAGACGCTGATGCACAGGTATTTGATTTCGAGGTAGTCCTCGATACCGTATTTGGAACCTTCGCGGCCCAGGCCCGAAGCCTTGATGCCACCGAACGGTGCTACTTCGTTGGAGATCAGGCCGGTGTTGATACCCACCATGCCGTATTCCAGGGCTTCGGCAACACGGAACACACGGCTCATGTCGCGGGCGTAGAAGTACGAAGCCAGGCCGAACTCGGTGTCGTTGGACATGGCGATGACTTCGGCTTCGTCTTTGAAGCGGAACAGAGGCGCCAGTGGGCCGAAGGTCTCTTCCTTGGCGACAGCTGCGGTTTTCGGCACGTCGACCAGGATGGTCGGCTCGAAGAAGTTGCCTTCGATCAGCTTGCCACCGGACAGCACCTTGGCGCCTTTGGAGACGGCGTCTTCGATGTGTTCCTGAACCTTGGCGACAGCTTTGCCGTCGATCAGCGGACCAGTGGTGGTGCCGTCTTCCAGGCCGTTACCGATCTTCAGCTTGGCAACTGCAGCGGCCAGCTTCTGGGCGAACGCGTCATAGACGCCGTCCTGCACGTAGATACGGTTGGCGCAGACGCAGGTCTGGCCGTTGTTGCGGTACTTGGAGATGATCGCGCCCTCGACAGCCTTGTCCAGGTCGGCGTCGTCGAACACGATGAACGGGGCGTTGCCACCCAGCTCCAGGGAAACCTTCTTGATGTCCTTGGCGCATTCTTGCATCAGCTGGCGACCGATTTCGGTCGAGCCGGTGAAGGACAGCTTGCGTACCAGGGAGTTGCCGGTCAGTTCGCCGCCAACTTCGCCAGCGCTGCCGGTAACGACGCTCAGCACGCCAGCCGGGATACCGGCACGGTGTGCCAGCTCGACCAGCGCCAGGGCGGAGTAAGGGGTTTGCGATGCAGGCTTGAGCACCATGGTGCAGCCAGCGGCCAGGGCCGGGCCGGCTTTACGGGTGATCATGGCAGCCGGGAAGTTCCACGGGGTAATGGCCGCAGTAACGCCGATTGGCTGCTTGATGACGATCAGGCGCTTGTCTGGCTGGTGGCCCGGAATGGTGTCACCGTAGACGCGCTTGGCTTCTTCGGCGAACCACTCGATGAACGAAGCGGCATAGGCGATTTCGCCCTTGGCTTCGGCCAGTGGCTTGCCCTGCTCGGTGGTCATCAGGCGAGCCAGGTCGTCCTGGTTCTCGATCATCAGTTCGAACCAGCGACGCAGCTTGGCCGAACGCTCTTTGGCGGTCAGTGCACGCCAGGCCGGCAGGGCCTTGTCGGCAGCTTCGATGGCACGGCGGGTTTCCGCAGTACCCATCTTCGGCACGGTGCCGATGACTTCACCGGTGGCCGGGTTGGTCACCTTGATGGTCTGGCCATTGTCCGCATCCAGCCACTCACCGTTGATGTAGGCTTGCTGGCGGAACAACTGAGCGTCTTTGAGCTGCATGTCGGCTTCCCGAATTGTTGATTGTTGAAAAGCGCCCAAGGCAGGGCATCGAGCGTTTGAAATCTCAAACGAATGCTAAGCGGCTGCTGGGGTGTTGGACAATAGGCTGTTCGAAAAAAAGAACGAATGGTTGAACAGTCCATCTGAAATCGCCCGAAAAACGGCCCCTGCAGGGTAGACGATCAAGCAGAAAGAAATGTGAAAGGGGGAGTGGTTGCCGTGAGATCTTCAGCGCCTATGAAAACGAGCGCCGCCCGCGCGGCGCTTCGCAGCACAAGGCTGCTCCTACATTTGTTTCGGGCCAATTATTCCTGAGGTCAAGGCGCGCGGCCCTTTGGTGCTCACCTCAATATCGTGTCGAACAAACAAGGCGGTCGCGCGCGTTGGTGCAGGCGTCACTGGCCCGAAACAAATGTAGGAGCAGCCTTGTGCTGCGAAGCGCCGCGCGGGCGGCGCTCGATGTACGCATCAACACAAAATTTACGTCAGGCCTACCAAGCTCAAAATGCCTTGGCCAGGTCGATCACCAGTGCCCGGTAGCCAACACTGCCCGGCTGCCGGCTGTGCACCTTCAACTCCACCAGCACCTCCTGGGTCCCGCGCCGCACCTCGTTGAGGACGGTGGTGGTCAGTTTCTCGGGGGTGAGGAAGTTCACCGAAGCCGAGTAGATGAACTGGGTGTCGGTCTCCGGCCGGTAGGCCACCACCGAGGTCACCGGGCTGTACCACTCGTCGCCGCGCTCCTTGCCGTACTCCCACACCTGCTCGACCGTGCCCTTGGCTTCGTCGATGCGGTACTCCACCGCCCGGCTGTAGTTGCCGGCAAGCTTGGTCGGCGCAAAGTCGCGCCCCCAGCCGTTGTCGAACACGGTCAGCGTGCCTTTGCCAGTCAGCCAGGCAGTGTGCTGGGTCCACGACCAGTCGAAGTTTTCGCTCGCAACCGGTGTCAGCACTTTGTCGCGCAGGCGCTCAGGCCAGCCTTGGGGCGAGGCAAGAATCCACTTCACCTGCTTGTCGCGACCAATCTTCACCACGCCCTGATGCCGTGCTGAAACGATGATGCTGTCGTCATCAGCGTCGTAATCGATGGCATTGACGTGTGCCCAGTTGCGCCCGGTACCCACCCCCGGGGTGTCGCCAAACGGCAGGTTACCCTCGGCCAGTTCGTTGGCCAGGCGGTCGTCCTGCTTCTGCACCCCTTCCGGCAACTGGATAGCGGCCTTGCCGAGGGTTTCCAGCAAATCGCCGCGGTACGGGTCGAGGATCTGGTTGAGGTCCCAGAAGTCCAGTACATCCCCGGCTTCGCTGACCTCGATGATGTGGTCGCGAATCGAACGCACACGCTTGCCGTCCGGGCGGCGGTAGTCGCTGGTGCCCACCCGCAGCAGGTAGGTGCCGTTGGCGGTTTCGCGGATTTCGTGGGAGAAGTCGGCGAATTTGTCGGGCAGGCTGCGCTGCCATATGCGCCGGCCCAGCAGGTCGTACTTGGAGTAGGTCTGGCCCTGGCCCCAGATCAGCTTGCCGTCGCGGGTCTGCTGGAAGCCCATGGTGCCGCCCAGGCCGTCGCGGCGGTTGGAGTCGTGGATCTGCTCGATATCCAGGTACCAGCGCACATCGCCATTGCTGTCGGCAATCCAGTTGTTGCCCACCTGGTCCCATTCCGCTGCGCCACCCAGGGCATTCCACTTGAAGGCGCGGCCGCCCGGGATGTCACCCTGCAGGTGGTTGAACAGGTACAGGCGCCTTTCAAAGCCAGGCGTCACCTTGACCGGCTGCACTTCCGGCAACGCGGCGGTCTGCCTGGCCACCACCGGCAGGCGCACGGCCGGGGCGTAGACCTGGTACTGCTCGCGAATGCGCTCGCCGTCGAGCTTGTAGGTCACCTCGACCTGGTTGACGTAGTCCGGGTACAGCCCGAATACCGGGATGCCGCCGTAGGTCCACAACGAACGATCAGACACGTCATAGACAATGTCCACACCGCGCTCGCCACGCCCCAGCACACGCACATGCGCGTCACTCAGGCTGCGCCCACCGTCGCGGATGATCGCGGTCAGCGGCGCCAGGCGGTACGGGTTCACAACCACATCGCCGAGCAGCGCCTCGTCACGCTCGGGGACCTTGGCGGTCAGGCAGGCGCCTTCAGGCAGTGCAGGGGTTTGGGTCTTGGCATTCATGGCAAAGCTCCTTGTGCTCAGAAATCGTAACGGGCGGTGGCGCCGAAGGTGCGCGGGGTGCCGAGCACGCCGGCATAACCACCGTTGGCGGAGTTCCACAGGCTGGTGAAGTAGGTTTTGTCGCCGGCGTTTTTCACCCATAGCGACAGGTCGACCACGCCGTCGCCCTGGTCCAGGCGCACACCAGCGGAAAGGTTGACCAGCGCGTAGCTGGGGATCTGGCCGAAATCGGAATCGTCGATGGTGCCCACGGCCTTCGAGCGGAAGGCGTAGCTGGCAGTGACGTAGGGCTCGACATGGTCGGTGGCTTGCCACTTGTACTGGGTGTTGAGGTTGGCGATGTACTTGGAGGCGCCGACCACCTGGTGGCCAGACAGGTCGCAGGTGGCGGTGGCATTGGCCAGGCTCACCTCAGGCGGGCATGGGGCATCCTTGTACTCGGTGTAGCGCACGTCGTTCCACGAGCCGTTGAAGTTGACCGTAAGGCCACGGACCGGCAGCGCCGTGGCTTCGAACTCCAGGCCGCGCGAGCGCACGCTGCCGGCGTTGGCCAGGTACTGCACGCGGTTGATCTGGTCGTAGACGTTGGCCTGGTAACCATGCACCTCGGCCCAGAACAGGTTGCTGTTGAGTTGCAGGCGACCGTCGAACAGGGTGCTTTTCAAGCCCAGTTCGGCGTTGTTGACCCGCTCGGTACCCACCAGCAGCGAATCGGTCCCCAGCCGTGGTGCGGCGCCGACGGTTAGGTTGACGCCACCAGACTTCTCACCGTGAGTCAGGGTGGCGTAGCCCAGCAGCTGTTCGTTGAAGCGGTAGCTCAGGCCCAGCAGGCCGGAAGGGCTGAAGCTGTACTGGTTGAGATCGCCCGAATCGTAGGCCCCTATCCGCGCCTGGCGCGCGGTGGCAGCAGCCCCGGTTACAGCGGTGCCACCGTCAGGTGCATCGCGGGTCACCCAGGCGCTCTTTTCTTCATAGGTACCGCGCACGCCGGCGGTGAAATCCAGGCGGTCGGTGACATGCCAGGTGCCCTGGGCGAAAAGCGCATAGCTGTCGGTATCAATGTGCCCGTCACCAATGGTGTTGACGTTGTTCAGCGCACCGGCCGGGGTGAGGTTCCAGACATCCGCCTGCGGCCCGTAGTAAGTGAAGGACTTGTTGTCCAGGTCCTGCTTGAAGTAGTAGGCACCCAGCACGTAGTCGAAGGCGCCACCGGTAGGCGAAGCCAGGCGGATTTCCTGCGAGTACTGCTTGTCGCGTACCGATACCCCGGCGCTGTAGAACACCGGCACGTCCAGGCCATCGTCGTTGCGCGGGGTAAAGTCCCACCAGCGGTAGGCAGTGATCGAGGTCAGGGTGAAGTCGTTAGGCAAGGTCCAGTTGGCTTCCACCGAGGTGCCGCCCTGGAACACCGTCACCTGCTGGTCGGCGTCGAAATTGACCTTGCGGTCCTTGCCCGACACCAGCGTCGCCCCCGCCTGGGCGGCCAGGCTTTCGTAGCGGTTGACGCCATTGATGGTGGGGCCGGTGCTGTACAGGCTGAGGATGCCGTTATTGGAGTCTTCTTCGTTGTATTCGCCAATCCAGCGCAGGTTGAAGGTGTCGCTGGGCTTGAACAGCAGCTGGGTGCGAAAGCCCTGGCGCTTGCCGCCGTTGAGGTCGTCACCGTTGTGGATGTTCTTCACATAGCCGTCGTCTTCGGTGCGGTAAGCACTAATGCGTCCGGCCAAGGTCTCGCTGATCGGCCCCGAAAAGCTGCCCTGGGTTTGCAGATAGCCGTCTTCGCCAATCGACTGCTGGATGCTGCCTTCGCGGTGGAAGGTGGGCTTGCGCGTGTTGATGTTGAGCACGCCGGCCGTGGTGTTCTTGCCGAACAGCGTGCCCTGAGGGCCGCGCAACACTTCCAGCTGCTCCACATCCAGCAGGTCGAAAACCGCCATGCCCGGGCGGCCGAGGTAGACGTTGTCCAGGTAGATGCCGACGCTGCCTTCCAGGCCATCGCTGGCCGGGTTGTTGCCCAAGCCACGGATCGAGATGCTCGACTGGCGTGCATGCACGTAGGCGACGTTGGTGCTGGGCACCAGCTGTTGCAAATCCTGCACGCGGTAGATGCGCTGGGTTTCCAGGGTTTCGCTGTCGAGCACGCTGATGGGCGTGGGCACGCTTTGCGCGGTTTCTTCACGGCGGCGGGCATTGACGGTGACGGTGCCGAGCTTGGCTTCCTGCTCTACCGCCGGGGTGGCGCTGACCGGCTCTTCGGCGAAGCTGCCAGAGGACGCCGCCAGCAACACGCCGGCGGCCAAGGGTTGCAAGGTGAAACGCGACGCGCGCGCAGGCCAACTGGAAAGTCCGGACATGCAAATGCTCCTTGAGGCGTGGGCCCTGGCGAGCATTTCCGTTGGCGGAACCGAATCGCGGTCAGTCGGGCTTATATTCTTTTAAGTAATATAAATATTTGTAATTCATATTTAGTGGAATAAGTAACACCCTTTATAAGGGGACTCACCCTTGTCAGCAATTGCATTTGACCGAAGGTTTTAATGTAAAAAATGCATATCGATCTGCGTCAGTTGCGTCACTACATCGCCCTTGTCGAGCACCGCAGTTTCGTGGCCGCTGCGGCGGCCGTGAACCTGTCGCAATCGGCCTTCAGCCGCAGCATCCAGACCCTGGAGCACAACATCGGCTGCCGGCTGGTGGACCGCGCGAGCAAAGAGCTGGCGCCGACCCGCCAGGGCTTGCTGGTGCTGGAGCATTCGCGGCGGCTGGTGCACGGGGCGCACAATCTGGTCAACGAAATCCACCAGTTCAATGGCGCCACCACCGGGGTGGTACGCTTTGGCTCAGGCCCTGCGCCAGCCGGTGGCCTGGTGCCGCGCGCGGTGGCGCGCTTCGTGGCCGAGTACCCGGCGGCGCGCACCTGCTTCCAGGTGGACAACTGGCAGGCGCTGAACCGCAAGCTGGTGGCCGAAGAGATCGAGTTCTTTGTCGCCGACACCCGCCAGTTCGAGTCCGACCCGGACTACCAGGTGCACAAGCTGACGCCCCAGCGCTGGCACTTCTGCTGCCGCGCCGGGCACCCGCTGACCGAGCAGGAGGCCGTGCAGGCGCGAGACCTGTTCGACTACCCGATGGCTACCACCTTCCGCCCGCCGAACATCCGCAAGATCCTCAGCGACCTCAGCGGGCGGCAGGACTTCCTGCCAGCGGTAGAGTGCGAGCACGGGTATGCGCTACTGAATGTGGTGATGCACTCGGACACCATCGGCATTGCCTGCAATGCCAACTTGCGGCCGTATCAACGCGAGGGCGGTTTGGTGCAGTTGAAGCTGGCAGACCTGACGCCCGAGCAGGAAGAGGCGTGCCATACCCGCTATGGGGTGGTGAGCCGGGTGGGGTATGGCTTGTCGCCGTTGGCGCAGGGGCTGGTCAGGCAGTTGATTGCCTGTGATACCGAAATGTGAAGGCTTGCGCAGCCAGATGTAGGAGCAGCCTTGTGCTGCGAAGAGGCCGGAGCTGACACCATCAATCTGCGGTGCCTGCACCGGCTTCTTCGCAGCACAAGGCTGCTCCTACACAGGGTTCTCTGCTGGGCTCAGCCCTTGCGGGTAGTCCGGCTCAGTTGCCCATCCACCCCGACCGGCACCTCGCCCGCCAATGTCACACGCCGCACCACACGCGGCTGGGTGCCGTAATCATCCACCGCATAATGCTGCGTCGCGCGGTTATCCCAGATCGCCACGTCTCCCGCCTGCCAGCGCCAGCGCACGGTGTTTTCCAGGCGCGTCACATGCCCTTGCAGCACAGCGAACAGGTGCTGCGAATCCGCCAGCGAATACCCCTTGATGCGCTTCACGAAATGCCCCAGTTGCAGCGCCCGCTCACCACTGATCGGGTGCACACGCACTACCGGGTGCTCGGTCTCGTAAACGGTCGATGTGAACACCTTGCGATAGCGCTCCAGCTTGGCCGGGTCGACATCCGGCTTGATGCTGGCGTAGTCGTATTCGTTGCTGTGCACCGCCCACAGCTTGTCGGCCAGCTCGCGCAGCGGCTCGGGCAGTTCCTGATAAGCCGCGGCGGTGTTGGCCCAGACGGTATCGCCACCCGAAGCCGGCGCTACCACGCTGCGCAGTATCGAAGCCTTGGGGTAGGCGTCGACGAAGGTCACGTCGGTGTGCCAGGAGTTGGCCCGCTGGCCTTCGGCGCCATCAAGTTGCAGCAGGTAGCTGGTGCCATCCACCACCGGTACGGTGGGGTGGGCGACCGGCTCGCCGAGCAGTTTGGCAAAGCCTTCCTGGCTCTGGTCATCCAGGTGGGTCTGGTCGCGGAAGAAGATCACCTTGTGCTGCACCAGTGCAGCCTGGATAGCCTCGATGGTGGCTGCATCGAGGTCGGCGGACAGTTGCACACCGCGGATTTCGGCGCCGATACGGCCGGCAACCGGGTGAATGTCGAGTTCGAGGGGTTGTGGCGCGGTGGCCAGGGCGGCATTGCTCATGGTCGTGGTCCTTGCGGTCATTGTCGGGTTTTTGAAGGTTTAGCGGGCGGCCTGCACGGCCTGTTCCTGTTTCAGCGCAGCATCGAGGAAGCGCGGTTCGATCCACTCGGCTACCTGGAAGCCGCGGCGGATCAGGCGTTCCTTGGCCGCCAGGTCTACGCCCTGCTGCAGTTGGCCGACGAAGCCAGCGTCCAGGCGTGGGTCGAAGTAGTGGGCGAGGTCTTCCTTGGCCAGGTCATCGCTGAGGATGCTGCGCGGCCAGTTGGCGTTGCTGGCCACCAGCTCGATGTAGGCCTGGCGGTTGTGTTCATCCCGCAGCCAGGTACTGGCCTGCTCCTGGGCGTTAACCAGGCGCTGGACCAGCTCGGGGTACTTGCGAATGAAATCGCCGGTGCCCAGCAGCACCGCCTGGGTGCTGCCGGCGCCTTCGAGATCCCGCGAGTTGACCGGCAGTTCGACCAGCCCGCGCTCACGTAGCGACAGCAGGTTGGACAGCCCCCAGGTGGCGTCAATCTGCTTGGCGGCCAGTGCGGCATTGGCGGCGTTGAAGTCCAGGTTGATGACTTTCAGCTCGCGCTCGGTCAGCCCTTGGCTTGCCAGAGCGCTGGCGAACGACAGCTGGTTGGCCGTGCCGCGGAACACCGCCACGCGCTTGCCCTTGAGGTCATGCAGGGTCTTGATGCCAGAGCCGGGCACCACGCCCAGGTAGCTTTTGACCCCACGCACGCCTGCCGACAGCACGCGGGTGTCCAGGCCGTTGGCCTTGCCGACGATCGCGGCCAGGTCGCCCAGGTAGGCGAAGTCGGCCTGGCCGTTGGCCAGCGCCTCGTTCACCACGGGGCCGGCGCCCTTGAAGAAGTGCCAGTCGATGCGGATACCGTCCTTGGCGAATGCCTTCTCCAGCAGTTGCTGGTCACGCAGCACATCGACCACGCCACCGGCGCTGGGCTTGCTGCCGGCGCTAAGGTCGGGCACGGCGATGCGAATGCTTTCTGGCTTGGCGGGTTCAGCCGCGTGGACACCGAGGCTGAAGGCCAGCCCAAGGGCGGTGATCAGGTGGCGCAATGGGGTTTTCATGGCAAGGCTCCTTGGCAGGCTGCCACCGGCGAAGGCCGGCGCTTTGGCCAGAAGCTAGGCAGGTCTGGTTAGAACCTACAAAGATCAAAACTTCATTTTTTAGTAACTGAAAGGCATAAACCAAGCGGCATGCGGGCCGGCGGGGAGCTTGCGGAAAACGCATGGAAAATATGAGGAAAACGCAACGGCGAGGGGCTTCCGTATGCAGGGAACGCATGCTCTTATCTCTTGAAATTCACATTACTGTTTTTTTAATTCCATAAGTGAATAACCTAACAACGCTTCGAGAGATGGCCGATGAATGGAGTTCTGAGCAGGAATCGGGGGGGGGCGCTACGCGACCCATTCGCGGCGCAAGGCCGCTCCTACAGGGGTCGCATCTTCTCTGGGGAGCGGGTGCTACCCTGGTTGCTGCCTGTGCTCATTGCCCTGCTGTGGATTGTTGCGAGCCGGCAGCACTGGATGAGCGAGCAGATCCTGCCGGCACCGGCGCTGGTGTGGCAGAGCGCGCTGGAGTTTGGCTCCGGGGAGCTGTGGGGGCACCTGTGGATAAGCCTGCAACGGTTGTTCTGGGGGCTGGCGGCGGGCATTGCCAGCGGCTTGCTGCTGGGTGTGTGCCTGGGGGCTTCGCGGCGGGCACAGACGCTGGTACTGCCGACTTTCGTGGCGCTGGCCCAGATCCCTACCCTGGCCTGGATTCCGTTGTTCATGCTGTTCTTCGGCATTGGCGAGGTGCTGAAGCTGGTGGTGCTGGTTAAGGCCGTGGTGGTCCCGGTCACCTTGCACACGTTGGTGGGTGTGCGCGATGCCCAGCCAAAACTGCGTGAGGCCGCTGCGGCGCTGCGCCTGCCCCGGCACCTGCTGTTCCTGCGCCTGTTACTGCCGGCTGCCCTGCCTGCCTTCCTCACCGGCGTGCGCCTGGCGCTGACCACCGGTTGGACCTCGCTGCTGGCGGTCGAATTGCTGGCCTCCAGCGAGGGGATCGGTTACCTGATGGTGTGGGGCCGGCAACTGTTCATGCTCGACCTGGTGATGCTGTGCATTCTGGTGATCGGCCTGGTCGGCGCCGTGCTGGAGCGCAGCTTCTCAGCCCTGGAAAAACGCCTGCTGTACTGGCCGCAACCAGCCACTGGCGAGCAGCAGCGCGGGCCTGTGCCCCGCGGCTGGCAAAGCCTGTTGCTGCCCCTGGGGCTGTTGGCGCTGTGGCAGGCCAGTAACAGCTTTGGCTGGGTTGACCCGAACATCCTCACCTCGCCACTTGAGGTACTGCGCACGCTGTTGGTCGGCCTGGCCGATGGGTCGTTGCCGCAGGCCTTGTTGCTGAGCCTGGAACGTACCCTGAGCGGCCTGCTGCTGGGCGGCGCCGCAGGCTTGCTGGCCGGATTGCTGCTGGGGCTTTCCAGTGCAGCCGAACGCGTCTTCGGGCCAAGCCTGTCGGCCTTGCGCCAAGTGGCACTGTTCGCCTGGGTGCCTTTGCTCACTGCGTGGTTCGGCCTGGGTGAAGGGGCCAAGCTTGTGTTCGTTGGCCTGGCCGCATTCTTCCCGCTGCTGATCGCTACCCAGCGCGGTATCGCCAGCCTCTCGCCGCAGCTGGGCGAGGCGGCCCGCAGCCTGCGCCTGAACCTGTGGCAACGCCTGCGCCTGCTGGTGCTGCCCGGCGCGGCCCCGGCGATTTTCGCCGGCCTGCGCCTGTCGCTGATCTACGCCTGGCTGGGCACCATCGGCGCCGAATACTTCATGCCGTCGGACGGCGGCATCGCCAGCCTGATGATCGGCGCCCAGCAACTGTTCCGCATGGACCAGGTGATGGCCGCCATGGTCCTGATCGGCCTGGTCGGCGCCCTGCTCGGCACCCTTGGACAACGCCTCGAATCGCGCGCCACGCGCTGGAGAACCGCATGAACGCATTCAACACTTCGCACCTGCAGGCGGCCAACCAGCCCGACACCACCCCGCCGCTGGTCAGCTTCGAGGGGGTCGGCAAGGTGTTCAGCGTGAACGGCCAGCCGCTGGAGGCTATCCGCAACTTCAACCTGTCGATTAACGAGGGCGAGTTCATTGCCATCGTCGGGGCTTCCGGTTGCGGCAAGTCCACCCTGCTACGCCTGTTGGTGGGGCTGGATACCGAATACAGCGGCAGCATCCGCGTCGATGGCCGCGCCGTCAGCGGCATTGGTGGCGAACGCGGCATCGTGTTCCAGGAGCACCGGCTGTTCCCGTGGTTGAACGTGGAACAGAACATTGCCCTGGGGCTGGTCAACGAGTCGCTCACCCAGGGTGAACGTGCCCGGCGGGTGCATGAATTCGTGCAACTGGTGGGGCTGGTCGGCTTCGAGTCGGCTTATCCGCACCAGCTGTCGGGCGGCATGGCGCAGCGCGTGGCCATTGCCCGTGGCCTTGTAGCCAGCCCGCGTATCCTGCTGCTAGACGAGCCGTTCGGCGCCCTGGATGCCCTGACCCGCCAGCAACTGCAGGACGAGCTGCTGGCCATTCGCGAACGGGCAGGTATCACAACCTTACTGGTGACCCATGATGCCGAGGAGGCGACGTACCTGGCTGATCGGGTTGTGGTGCTGGAGCCACGTCCGGGCAGGATCAAATCGGTGGTCGAGATAGACCTGCCGCACCCACGGTTGCGCACCGGTGTTGCACTGCATGGGCTGCGCGAGAAGGTGCTGCACCAGATCACGGGGGATGGCGGCTACCTGCCACCGCCGGTGCGACGGGTCGAAGGGCTGCGGCCGGAGCTGATTGCATTGTGAATGACCGGCGACAATTTCAATGCAGACACAAGCCCTGTAGGAGCAGCCTTGTGCTGCGAAGAGGCCATCGCAGCTGAAAATAATCTTTAGCCTTACCGGCCTCTTCGCAGCACAAGGCTGCTCCTACAAGGGGATGCGGTAGCCTGAGGGATCAGCTTCACTTGCTGACCAGGTCACGCAAGTAAGCCCAAGGGTAGATCCCGCGCTCATGCCCATCGCTGAACACCAGCTGCACCCCATACCCTTGCGACTCGATTTGCACCACGCGCACATCGTCGCGCACCAGGCTGATCTCCCCCGACAGGCGCGCCGCTCGGCATTGTGAGCAAGGGCAAGCACCGCGCAACCGGGTGTGGCTGAGGCTGCGCTCGCCGTCTTCCCATTGCAGTACCAACTGCCCTGGCCCGCGCAGGTTGCGAATGGCTTGCGGGGCGTTCATCAGGCAGCCCCGCGCAGTTGCGCCAAGGCAATCCGCACAGCCTTGCGCACCTCGGGATCGCTGTCGGCCTCGGCGGCCTGCAGCACCGGCAAAGCACGCGCCTGGCCCAGCTCGCCCAGCGCCAGCGCCGCCTCCTTGCGCAGGTTGGCGATGCCATGGCCAAGCAACGCGCCAAGCGCGTCCAGTGCAGCGGCATAGCGCAGCCGACCCAGTGAGCGCGCTGCCCGTAGGCGTACCTGCCAGAAGTCATCGGCGAGGGCATCCACCAGCGCCGGCCCTGCTTGGTCCTGACCGACCTTGCCTAACGTGGTGGCGGCTTCCTCGCGCACTTGCCAGGCCTGGTCAGTCAATGCCCCCACCAACGCAGGCAACACCGAGTTGTCCCGGGCCAGGCCCAGCGCGCCGATGGCCGCGCGGCGCACCTCGGTGTCCGGCTCGGCCTCGGCGAGCGCTGCCAGCGCCAGCAACGCCGGCTGGTGCTTGAGCCAGCCAAGAATGCCCACTGCCTCACGCCGCACAGTGGCGTCGTCATCGGCCAGCGCCAGCAGCGCAGGGTCGGCGGCATCCTGCAGGCGCAGCTCGCGCAAGGCTCGCAGGGCACTGGCGCGGACGAAGGCATCGGCGTGTTTGACCCACGGGAGGATCAGCTGGCCGGCCTCAAGGCTCTTGAGTTCGCTGAGGCTCTGCGCAGCTGCCAGACGTACCGGCTCGGCGCCATCGGCCAGCGCAGCGCACAGGGCTTGCACAACTTCGGGTTCTTCCCAGGCCTCAAGCAGGCGCGCGGCCTCGGCACGCACCTCGTCGGCGGCGTCCACCAGCAGGGCATCGGTGAGCCAAGGCAAGCCATCCGGGTCTTCCAGGTCGGCCAGCTCGATCAGGGCAATGCGGCGCACGCCAGCGTCGCTGGCATCAAGACGAGGCAACAGGGCAAGAATGTCGGGGTTGTCGGTCGTTCGGTCAGTCATAGCGCGATCCGTAGCGGTGGGTGGTCAGTGTCCGGCAGGCCCAGCGGGGTCAGGCGCGGCAGTTCGCGGCCTTCCTCGTGGCGCAGCAACGCCAGGCAGTGACGCTTGAGGTGAGTGAATTCAGGGCTGGTCAGCAGGCTGGCGCGGCGCGGGCGCGCAAAGTCCAGGCGCAGGTCTTCGATAAAGCGACCGGGGCGCGGGCTCATCACCAGGATGCGGTCGGCGAGGAACAGCGCTTCGTCGATATCGTGGGTGACGAACACCACGGTGGTGCGGATGCTGGCCCAGATATCCAGCAACAGCTCCTGCATGCGGGCACGGGTTTGCGCATCCAGTGCGCCGAAAGGTTCGTCCATCAGCAAGAGCCGTGGGCGGTTGATCAGCACCCGGGCGATTTCGGCCCGCTGCTGCATACCGCCGGACAGCTGGTTGGGCCAGCGCCCGGCAAAGTCGGCCAGCCCCACCAGTTGCAGCATCTCGCGAGCCTGCCGGTGACGTTCGGCGCGGCCCAGGCCCTGCATCTTCAGGCCGAAGGCCACGTTGTCGAGTACGCTACGCCAGGGCAGCAAGGTGTGATGCTGAAACACCATGCCCCGCTGCGGTGACGGCCCGGCAACGGTCTGGCCGTCCACCTTCAACTGGCCGCTGCTGGGCACCAGGTGGCCGGCCAGGGCGCCGAGCAACGTCGACTTGCCACAACCGGAGGGGCCGAGGATGCAGACGAACTCGCCCGGCTCCACGGCAAAGTCCAGGCGCTGCACCGCCTCGAACGCTTCGCTGCCGTGCCCCAGGCGAATCGACAGGCCACGACCATCGATACGCCCCTGCGCCTGTTGATGACTGTTCATCAACTGGCCCCCCGCGTGCGGTACCACGGCGTGGCCAACGCCCCCAGGCGCTTGACCAGGGCGCTGCTGCCCATGCCCAGCACGCCGATCAGCAGCATGCCGACAATGATGTCCGGGTAGTTTTGCAAGGTGTAGGACTCCCAGGTGTAGTAGCCGATGCCGAACTGCCCGGAAATCATCTCGGCAGTGACCAGGCAGAACCATGACGTACCCATGCCGATGGCAAGGCCCGTGACGATGCTCGGCAACGCCCCAGGCAACACCACTTCGCGCAGGATCGCCCAGCGCCCGGCACCGAGGCTGCGCGCCGATGCCACCAGGCGCGGGTCGACGGCCTCGACGCCATGCACGGTGTTGAGCAGGATGGGGAACAACGCACCGGTGAAGGTGATGAACACCATCGACAGTTCCGACGACGGGAACATCAGGATTGCCAGCGGGATCCACGCCACCGCCGGAATCGGCCGCAGCACTTCCAGCGGCGGCAGCAGGGTATCTTCAGCCCATTTCAAGCGGCCGATCAGCAACCCCAGGGCCACGCCAACCAGTGCCGCAGTGGCATAACCGGCAAATACCCGCGACAGGCTGCTGCCCAGGTGCGCCAGCAGGGTGCTGGAGGTCAGCAACTGCCAGGCAGCGTCCAGCACCGCCCTGGGTGTGGGGACATAGGTGAACGTCAGCAGACCAAGGTCCAGTTTCACGTTTGCCGCCACCTGCCAGAACAGCAGGCAGGCCAGCAGCGACGCCAGGCGCACCGGCCAGCGCTTGAGGTTGCGGGTCATGTCGGTGCCTCCCGGTCAGCGCTGGGCGACCAGCTTCTGGTTGGCGCTGACGAAGTCCAGCGCCTCGCCACCATGGGCCTTGGCATACTGCTCGGCCTGGTCCTTGAGCAGGAACGCCGCCAGTTCGCCTTTACCGTTGCGCACGAACCAGGCCTGGTTTGCCAGCAACTTGATGCCGCTGTCGGCGGCCTGGGCGTAGATGGCGCGGATGTCCTTGCCCTCCTGCTCCAACTGGGCCAGGGCGCCAAGGGCCGCTTCCGGCGAAGCGTAGTGGCGGACCTTGTCTTCACCACGCACCCAGATCTGCGCCAGGCGGCTGAAGTCGGTGATCGGTTTGCCGGTCAGCGCGTCATTGGCCTTGAGTGGCAGCGGGTCGTAATTTTTCAGCGCCTTGTCGTAGTCCAGGCCAGCCTCCTTGAAGGCCGCACGAATGTACTGGTCGTCGATGAACTTGTCGGTGTCCAGGCCCCGGTCGGTCTTTTTAAGCAGCTTGAGCGTATCGATGGATGTAGCCACTGCCTGCCGGTATTCAGGCTTCCAGGTCAGGTCGCGGGTCTGCAGGCCGAGCGGGCCATGGAACAGGTAATTGACCTCGGCTTCGATCCCCGTGACCTTCTCGATCAACTCGCTGTACTTTTCAGGCTGCGCAGCGATCAGGCGGTCGGCTTCAAGGCTGGCGCGCAGGTAGGCGGTGACCACTTCCGGGTACTTCTTCGCGTAATCGGCTTCGACCAGGGCACCATGGAAGGTCGGTGCGTTGGCCTGGGCGCCGTCATAGATCTTGCGGGCGAAGCCGCGGTTGGGGAACAACTCGGCGAACGGTACAAAGTCGGCGTGGGCCTCGATGCGGTTGCTGCGCAGCGCGGAACCGGCGATCTCCGGTGCCTGAGCGATGATCCGCACATCCTTCTGTGGGTCCCAGCCCTGAGCGGCGACGGCGCGCAACAGCATGCCGTGGGCAGTGGAGGCGAACGGCACCGAAATGGTCTTGCCCTTGAGTTCAGCCAGCGACTGCACGCTGGAGGCGGCGGGCACGACGATGCCGTTGCCGCTGCCATGCACGCTGCCCGACAGCACACTGATGAACAGGCTGCGCTTGCCGGCATCCAGGTGGGCAACGCCGTTAAACGACCCCGGGAAGTCGGCCATGGCGCCGAAGTCGAGCTTGCCGGCGACCATTTCGTTGGTCAGCGGCGCACCGCTGGTGAAGTTCTTCCACTCGATCTGGTAGGTGGCATCCTTGTACTTGCCGTCGTGCGGCAGGTACTTGTCCAGCAGGCCCAGCTCACGGATCAGCAGGCCACCGGTGGCGCAGTTGATGGTGGTGTCCTGGGTGCCGATGGCGATGCGTATGGTTTCGGCACTGGCGCTCAGGCCAGTGAGCGCCAGCGCAAGGCCGGCCGCGGTTGCAACAAGGCGCATGGGTGTTTCCCCTCGAATCGTTATAAGAGTTGGGGTCGTCTCCGCCGCCCGGCTTGGGTGGTGGGAAACGAGGGGCACAGCAGGAGGGCGTCCGGTGGTTCGCCGGATGGCAGGATGAATCAGCGCAGCAGGTACGGGATGTCGACCTTCACCGCACCGGTGGGGCAGTCCTTCTCGCAGGGCATGCAGTACCAGCATTCGTCGAAAGCCATGTAGGCCTTCTGCGTGGCCGGGTTGATCGCCAGCAGGTCCATGGGGCAGACCTCGACACACACTGTGCAGCCTTTTTCAGCGATGCATTTGTCTTCGTCGATGGTGACCGGGGCGCTGCTGCGGAAGAAGATTTCTTGCGGCTGGTAGGCCATTTCACGGAGTCCTTGGGGCCTGTGGCCCTCGTTCTGTTTTTTGCAGAGGCTGATGGCCTCATTCACGCTGCATCAGCCTTCACTCGCAACCGGTCATAGGCGGTCTGTTCATCGGCATCCAGGGCGATCAGGTAGGGTTCGACGGCCTTCCTGAAACTGGTCATTTCACCGTTCTCGCCCTTTTTCAGGTGGCAATGGCAAAACCACTCGCTATCGTTGCGCTCAGGGAAGTCCACCCGGTGGTGGTACAGGCCCCAGCGGCTTTCCTCGCGGAACAACGAGGCCCGCGCCGCCATCTCGGCGCAATCGCGAATCACCGACACTTCCATCGCACGCATCAGTTCATGAGGGTTGCTGGCCTTCATCTGCTCCAGATCACGCTCGATCTCGGCAAAGCGCGCCAGGCCGATTTCCATCTTCTTGGTCACCTTCGGCGGCTGCAGGTAGTCGTTGACCATGCGCCTGAGCTTGTACTCGACCTGGGCTGGCGGCAGGCCATGCTCACGCTGCAGCGGGGCAAACACCCGCGCGCGCTCGCGTTCGACCTGCGCGGCATCGACCTCGGCGAGTTCGCGCCCGGCCACGTAATGCGCGGCGTTCACACCGGCAAACCAGCCATAGGTAAAGGCGCCGAGCATGTAGTTGTGCGGCACCGCAGCCATGTCGCCCGCGGCATACAGCCCTTTGACGCTGGTCTCGGCCTTTTCATTGACCCACACGCCCGACGCCGAATGCCCGGAGCAGAAACCGATCTCGGAGATATGCATCTCGACCATGTGCTGGCGGTAGTCGGTGCCACGCCCGGCGTGAAACTGGCCACGGCTGGGGCGCTCGTTGCTGTGCAGGATCTCTTCGATGTTCTGGATGGTCTCTTCGGCCAAGTGGTCCAGTTTGAGGAACACCGGGCCATTGCCGCCTTCGAGCTCCTGGTGGAACTCCCACATCATCTGGCCGCTCCAGTAGTCGCACTCGATGAAGCGCTCGCCCTTGCTGTTGGCGGTGTACCCACCCAGCGGGCCGGTGACGTAGGCACAGGCCGGGCCGTTGTAGTCCTTGATCAGCGGGTTGATCTGGAAGCACTCGAGGTTGGCCAGCTCGGCGCCTGCATGGTAGGCCATGGCGTAGCCGTCACCGGCGTTGGTCGGGTTCTCGTAGGTGCCCATCAAATAGCCTGACGACGGCAGGCCCAGGCGCCCGGCGGCGCCGCAGGCAAGGATTACCGCCTTGGCCCGCACCACCCGAAACTCGCCGCTTCGGCAGTCGAAGCCCAGCACACCCGCGGCGGCGCCTTCGCCATCGAGCAGCACACGGGTGCAGACCATGCGGTTGCTGATCTCCACCCGGGCACGCTTCAGCTGGCGGTACAACACCTTCTTGATGTCGTGGCCTTCGGGCATTGGCAGCACGTAGGCGCCCATGTGGTGAACCTTCTTCACCGCGTAGTCGCCGGTCTCGTCCTTCTCGAACTTCACCCCCCAGCGGTCGAGTTGCTCGATGGTTTCAAAGCTGTGGGTTGCGTAGGCATGCACGGTGGCCTGGTTGACGATGCCGTCATTGGCCACGGTGATTTCCTTGGTGTACTGCTCGGGGGTGGCGTGGCCGGGGATGATGGCGTTGTTCAAGCCGTCCATGCCCATACTGATGGCACCGCTGCGCTTGACGTTGGCCTTGTCCAGCAGCAGCACGCGCAGGCTTTTGTCCTGCTCCTTGGCCTTGATCGCCGCCATCGGCCCGGCCGTGCCGCCACCGATGATGATGATGTCGTAGTCCTGGGTCTGGATGCTCATGCCTTGCCCCCTTTCTGGCGATCAATGCGCAGGCGGTACTGGAAGGCATCGCCGCGGTAATAAAGGTGTTCGAAGTCCAGCGGCGTGCCGTCGGCAGCATGGGTCAGGCGCTCGATGCGCATGATCGGCGAGCCTTCTTCAACATCCAGCGCCTGGGTCAGGTCGCTGTCGGCCAGTACCGCATCGATGGCCAGGTCGGCGTGGCCAAGGGCGATGGCGCAGTCGTTTTCCAGCAGCAGGAAGATGTCGCGGGTGACCAGGTCGGCCTTCTCCAGTTTTTCGCCGACAGCCTTGGGCAGCCAGGTCAGCTCCAGCGACACCGGCTCGCGGTTGATCAGGCGCACCCGGCGGATCTCGGTGACCAGGCTACCCTCCTCGACCTGCAGCCGGGCGGCAACCAATGCGTTGGCCGGCACATGGCGGAAGCTGCGCAGGCGGTTGATCACTTCGTAGCCCATCTGCGTCATCGACTCGCCCAAGCCCTGCAAGGTACTGACGTTCTGGAACGCCTTGGGCTTGGCGACGAACGTGCCTTTGCCGTGGATCTTGAAGATCAGCCCTTCCTTCTGCAGGTCGCCCAGCGCCTGGCGCACGGTGATGCGGCTGACGTCGAAGGCCTTGCCCAGTTCGCTTTCCGAGGGCATGCGGCTATGCGGTGGATAAGTGCCGTCGAGGATGCGCTCGCGCAGCAGTTCCTTGAGCTGGGTATAGAGCGGTACCGGGGACAGGGGGAGCAGTTCGGCCATGGGGTCTCTTCGCTGATCGATGACTTGTTATGACAAGTTGTGACCAGAGGATAGAGGGCATAAGAAGGGTGTGGGAAATATTGATATCGCATATGGATAGATAAATTTGCGCAGGCCGGTGGCCCGCAAAAGCCGCCTGCGCAAAAAGAGGAAAAAGGCCACAGATCAAGGCGATGGACGTCAACGACACAGATGGGTATCATGCGTGCGCGTTGCACTCGTAGCTCAGCTGGATAGAGTACTGCCCTCCGAAGGCAGGGGTCGTGGGTTCGAATCCCGCCGAGTGCGCCATATCAAAAAAGCCCTGGGACATCTCCCGGGGCTTTTTCGTTTATTCCGCCTGCCCTTCTATCAACTGGCCGGCACGCCTGTCACCGTGCAACGCCATGTACCTGGCCAGTTCGCCCAGACGCTTGTCCAGCGCCTGCAGCAGCCTGTCGCGCGTACCGTTCACTTCGTTGGCGTTGAAAATGCCAGGCTCTTTCAAGTAAAGCTGGAACTGCTGGTTGATCTGCCTCGGCGAGAGGGTCACGAAGTTCTGCCCGGCGTTATGGTTGTACAGCGCCACCATCTGCCCCATGTCCTGATTGGCGTTGCGCACAAACGCCATGCTCACATACTGCCCAGGGCGCAGGCGCACACCATTGTTGTTCAGCTGGAAACACGCCTCGGTGCCATTCTCCAGGCGCACCCAGAACTCGTGCTCCTGAACATTGTGCGCAGTGACCTGCATGGTCGATGAGCTGCTACCGGTATGGCCCGTGCCCTGCCACATGTGGCCACCGGTGGTGCGGTGCGAGTGGTAGGCGTCCAGGTGCGTCTGGTTGCGCTTTTCGCTTTCCAGCACCTCGCCGTTACGCACGAAAAACATCAACTGCCGCTCAAAATGGTTGAACGGTTCCTCGACGAAATTGACGTCTTCCGGGGTTAGGGTGATGTCATACATGGTGCGGATCATTTCCGCGCGCGCGGCCTTGTCGCGCTTGGCCTGCTCTTGCAGCTGGGCACGACGCTGCTTGGCATCGTCAATCGCCTTCAGGGCCTGGGCCTTGAGCAACGGCGTTTTCTCTTGCGCGTAGCCTGCGGCCTTGTCACTGGCTTCCTTGATCAAGGGCGCGGCTTTCTGCCCGGCCTCCACCGCCAGGTCCTTGGCCTTTTCCAACGCCTGGGCGGCCTTGGCGGCCAGCTCCGGGTTGGCATCGTAGGCCTTTTTCTTCAGGTCATCCCAAAGGCTCATGCTCTTCGTGCTCCATTCGTCGATGATGAGTTGCCGATGCCGTTGATCGGACCAGGCGGAGTGTAACCGGATAAAACGTCCTTTGACGTCAAAAAGCCATCCATATGAATTGACGAAAAAAGCACTTTGCCATTAGTGTGACTCGGTTTTTCGGTATTGTTTAATGGATACCGAATGGATTCGGCTAATAGACTAGGTAGGTCTACAAGGATGCGCGGAGTATTACTACGCAGCGGTAGAAGTGAGCACTTCACCGCATTGGGCGAGACTGGCCAACCCGTCTATCGCGCTGCTTTGCAGATTCGCGAAGCGATTCGGCGCAAGTACCCGGAGCACCCGGAGCTGATCGAGCACCTGGCCATCCCGCAGAGCGATGAGCAGGGCCGCACCATCGATTGGTACAGCGACCGCCCAGGCGATGTAATCCCCTGGAGCAGCGCCACCGAGGAAGAACGCGCGCCAGCACGTGCGCAGCTCGAGGTGTTGCAAACCAAGATCAACGCCCTGAGCAACACCTTGCTTGGCCTGGATGCCAACGGCCAACCCTCGGCAACGGCCAGAAAGGCCGCCGAAGGTGATAACGCGGTGTTCGGCAAGCTGCTGACCTGTGTCGTGCCCTTCCCTGACGAAAACTTCGTCTACCTGGTCGATGGCCGCCCTGTACTGACCTTCTGGGGCTTCATCCATGCCGGTGCCGAGCGCAGCCGACAGCCCCTGCACTGCCTGTATCCGCGCACCGCACCCATCGCCGAACCCGTGGCCACGCCGCCGGTTCCCCCAGCCGCGCCCATTGCGCCGGCGGCAGCAGCAGCGGTAGCGCCAGCCGCTGCCGTCGCACGCCTGCCGTGGTGGCGCAACTGGCGCTGGCTGCTGCCCTTGCTGTTGCTGCTGGCGCTGCTGCTCCTGCTGTTGTTCGGGCTGCGCGGCTGCATCCCTGGGGTCAACCTTTCCGGTCCAGGCATCCCGGACTTTGGCCGCGATACCTCTGCATCAAACAACTACCAAGCCCAAGTGCCTACACAATCGTCGGGCATTGTTGGCGCTGCGAACGGTGCAACGGGTGTAGCTGCCCCGGACGTGGCGGTGAGTAATGGCAACCCGGCGGGCCTGCCGGGCGGCTCAGCCGATGCAGGCGGTGCCGCGCCACAAGGCGATAGCCAAGCGCCGGCGGATAATGCCGACACCCCTGCGCAGGGCAAGCCAGAAACACCGCCAGCGCCGGAGCAGCCGCCAGCGCCAGAGCAAGCATCCGACACGCCACCGCCAGGCGGGCCCGAGGCATCAACGCCAGGGAACACGCCCCCTGCGCCACCACAGCTGGCCGATGAGCAAGCGCAAACCAGCGCTCAGCCGCCGCAACCTGATGACTTGAGCATTCCGCCAGATGCGGCCGACGGCAACGCGGACTTCCTCAACGGCAACTGGGCGGGTGCAGGCATTCAAGAAGCCGGCACTGGCAAACCCCTGCGCCTGAAGTACGACTTCCAGAACGGCAAGGGCCAGGCCACGGTCACCCGCCCGGACAACGTGCAGTGCCATGCGCCAGTTGCCGCAGCCATGCAAGGCGGCCTGTTGTCGATCAACAGTTCCGGCCAGGCCGCCTGCGCCGATGGCAGCAGCTATGACCTGCCGCAAGTGGGTTGCAAAGCCAACGCCAACGGCGCTGCCGATTGCAACGCCAACTACGGTGCCAAAGGCTTCGACATTCAAATGAAAAAAGCCGGCTAATCAGACGAGAAACGCAGAAGATGTTGCCCGAAATCACCCAGTTCGAAGAAACGGTCACGCTGGTCAGCGATACCGGAATTCAATTCATGGATTTCGCCCTGCGTCTTGGCCCGGATGGCGAGCAGACCGGCAAATTCGTCCAGCTCAACAACGGCATGGTGCCGACACGCCTGCTGTGGTCCAAGGAGTACAAGGACTTCTACGAGCCCGAGCCAGACAAAGTGGTGCAGGTGGAGTTCGACACCAGCGAAGAGAGCCACTTCCGCTTGCCCATGGAAGACAGCCTGAAGCTGCTGGACGGGATCTGGTTGCCGATCCCGGTCCTGCGTTTCACGCCGCCTTATCGCTTTGACGAAGGCCCGAACAACTGGGCGCGCATGCGCCTGGTCAAGCTCGCGGAGCCCGATGTCGACGGCAACACCCACCGCCTCACCCTCGGCTTCGACAGCCGCACCATGCCAGTGGTTACCGGCGCACCGTACCTGGCGCCCAACGAAGACGACGTGCGCTCGGGCGTGGCGTTCAAGCTGGCGTGCAGTGCCCGCGAATATGGCTGGTTCCTGACGCACACATGGATCCGCGACTGGCTGGTGGAGGTGTACACCGAGGCGCGTGCCGAGTGGACGCGCGAACGCCTGGATCGTGACCTGCAGGGCAACCGCCACCTTGGCCACTATCTGAACCTGCTGAGCCTGTTGCGCCGCCCGGTCCCGGCCGAGCAGAGCAACGAAAAGCCAAAGGTCGAGATCCCGGAAATCAAGGTGATCGCCAACGAGGCCAATGGCATCGTCAAGCCGATCCCGGTAGACCTGGTGCTGGACGTCGGCAACTCGCGCACCTGCGGCATCCTCATCGAGGACCATGGCCAGGCGGGTTCGGGCATGCGCCACAACTACGTACTGGCACTGCGCGACCTGAGCGAGCCGGAAAAAGTCTACAACCAGGCTTTCGAGAGCCGGGTCGAGTTCACCCACGCCGCCTTCGGCAAAGACCACCTGTCGATCAAGAGCGGCCGCCACAATGCCTTCCAGTGGCCGACCATCGCCCGTGTCGGCGGTGAAGCCAGCCGCCTGGCCAGCCGCAACCGCGGCACCGAAGGCTCGACCGGCCTCTCCAGCCCCAAACGCTACCTGTGGGATGAAAAGGCCTACGGCCATGGCTGGCGCTTCAACACCGCCTACGTCAAGACCGACAAGGAGCCAATGGCCGTCGCCGCGCCGTTCGCCAACCTGATCAACGACCGTGGCCAGCCGCTGTACCTCAAGCCCTTCGACATGCCGGTCTTCAACCCGCGCTATTCGCGCAGCAACCTGATGACCTTCATGCTGGCCGAAGTGGTGACCCAGGCGCTGACCCAGATCAACAGCCCGGCGCAGCGCTCGCGCCAGGGCCATGCGCGGGTGCCGCGCCTGCTCAACAGCATTACCCTGACCGTTCCACCAGGCATGCCCCAGGCCGAGCGCAGCCTGCTCAGCAACCGCCTGTACGAGGCCATTGGCCTGGTGTGGAAGAGCCTGGGCTGGCACCAGGACGAGAGCAACCCGTTCAAAGGCAAGGGCGTCACGACCCGCACCCCGTTCCCTAGCGTGCGTGTGGAGTGGGACGAAGCCAGCTGCGGCCAGCTGGTCTACCTGTACAACGAGGTCAACGAGAACTTTGCCGGTCACCCGGAGGAGTTCTTTGCCACGCTGGCCCGCCCGGACAAGCTTGAGCACGAACAGATCACCCTGGCGACCATCGACATAGGCGGCGGCACCACGGACCTGGTGATTACCGATTACCGCCTGGATCGGGGCACCGGCGGTGGCGCCGGCGCCAACGCGCACATCGTGCCGAACCAGCGCTTCCGTGACGGCTTCAAGATTGCGGGCGATGACATCCTGCTGGATGTGATCCAGGAGTTCATCCTGCCCTCCTTCGCCAACGCGCTGCGCAATGCCGGCGTGCCGGCACCGGATGCGTTGATGTCGAGCCTGTGCGGGAACGGCGGAGCCACCGTCCAGGAACGCCTGCTGCGCCAGCAGTTGAACCTGCAAGTGTTCGTGCCGCTGGGCCTCGCACTGCTGAAGGCCTACGAGCAGTTCGACCCGGCCCTGCCACCCGCCGCGGTCGAGCAAACCTGGCAGCAGGCGCTGGGTGAAGCCGTTGTCAGCGACAAGGTGCTGGCGTACGTCGACGCCGCCGTGCGCCGCGAAGTGGGCCGCGATGGCACGCTTGACCTGCTGCAGACGCCGATCACCTTCGACCTCGAACAGGTGCACGCCGCGTTCATCGGCGGCCAGATCAACGTCACCAGAGCACTTGCCGAACTGTGCGAAGTGGTCGCCAAGTACCCTTGCGACATGCTGCTGCTGACGGGGCGGCCATCGCGCCTGCCAGGCATTCAGGCGTTCATCCGCCAGCGCCTGCCGCTGCCGCCCGGGCGCATTCTGCCGATGCAGAACTACCGCACCGGCGGCTGGTACCCGTTCCATCGCAACGGCCTGATCGACGACCCGAAGAGCACCGCATCGGTGGGCGCGATGATCTGCCTGCTGTGCTCCAACCACAGTGTGCCGAACTTCTATTTCCGCACCGCCGCGCTGAAGCCTTACTCGATCATCAAGCACTTTGGCCAGATCGACGCTGCCGGCACCATCAAGTATCACGACGTGCTCTACCACGACCTGAAGTCTGATAAAGGCCTGATCGAACTGCCCATCGTCGGCGAAGGCGATGAGCGTGGTACGCCTTGGCTGGAGATGCGCGGCGACCTGCACCTGGGTTACCGCCAACTGGCCACCGAGCGCTGGTCGGCCTCACCGCTTTACACGCTGCGTTTCACCCCCTCGGGCAAGGCAGCGTTCTCCAGGGCGATCGGCAAGAATGGCGAAGCGCCGGTTTTGCGCATCCGCCTTGAAGTCGAGCAGTTCGAACAGGAAGAACGCGACCAGGGGCTGATCAGCGACAAGCTGGTCATCCAGAAGCTGGAATCGAACATCCAGGATGCCGACTTCGACTTCGACCGGGATCTTGAACTCTCACTCAACACCATGCCAACCATGAGCTTGAGTGACAGCGACTATTGGCTCGACAGCGGGAACGTCAAAGGAAAATGAGCGACCTTACGCCAAAGCAACAGCAGTTGATGGGTGCCTGGGGCGCCATTCACAAAGGCGCCGGCGAGGCGCTGGAATGGATCGAGCAGGTGCGTGGCAATGCCGCCAGTGTCGAGGCCGAGGCCGATGGCCTCAACCTGCGCCTACGCCAGGCCCGCAACCGCGCCAAGGACCTGCAGCGTGCCGCTTCCACACCCATGGTGATCGGCTTCTTCGGCCTGTCCCAGGCGGGCAAGTCGTACCTGATCTCGGCATTGGCCGCTGACCGCAGTGGCCGCCTGGAAACCGATTTCGGCGGCCGCACCCTGGACTTCATCGAACATGTGAACCCGACCGGCCTAGGCAAGGAAGCCACCGGCCTGGTCACCCGTTTCAGCCGGCGCGCCAGACCCAGCCCGGATGCCAACCATCCGGTCGAGCTGAAGCTGTTCAGCGAAATCGAAGTGGCAAAGATCCTGTCCAATGCCTGGTTCGAGGATTTCGACCAGGAAAAGCTGGATTACACCTATACAGACGAACGCATCCAGACCCTGCTGGCCGGCTTCGAGGGCCGCGAGAACGAAGGCCTGCAACCGGGCGTCAACGGCGATGACGTGGTCGCCCTGTGGGACTACCTCAAAGGCAACTACGAAAAGTCGGTGCGCAAGCTCAACGAGCTTTACTGGCCACGGGTGATCAAGCTGGCACCACGCCTGAACCCGCGCCAGCGTGCCAAGCTGTTTTCAGTACTGTGGGGCGAACAGGACGCCCTCACCGAAATTTATGAACTGCTGGTCGGCAGCCTGCAGAAACTGGGTTTCCCCGACACCGTCTACGCCCCCTTGAGCGTGCTGGTGAAGGAAGAAAACGGCGCCTACACCCAGGCCAACAGCATCATGAACGTCGATATTCTCGGCCGCCTGGGTACTGGCCGCGACCTGCCAGTAAACGTACTGCCGCTGCAGGGCGACAAGGTGCAGGGGAGCGTGACACTGTCGGTCGCGCAACTGGCGGCACTGACTGCCGAGATGACCTTCCGCTTGACCAACAGCCCCAAGGACCCGGTCGTTGAAGAAGTCGACCTGCTCGACTTCCCCGGTTACCGCACTCGCCAGAAGTTGCTGCGTATCGAAGATGCGGCAAGCCCGGACGTGGTCGAAGAGGTCAACCCGGCCGCCAGCCTGATCCTGCGGGGCAAGGTCGCCTATCTGTTCGAGCGCTATACCGACGCCCAGCAGATGAATGGCCTGGTGCTGTGCACCAGTTCGTTCAAGCAAAGCGAAGTGGTCAGCGTGGGGCCGGTGCTGACCCGCTGGATCCACAAGACACAGGGCGCCACGCCCAAAGAACGCAGCCAGCGCACCCCCGGCCTGATCTGGGCGCTGACCATGCTCGATGGCTTCATCGGCAACACGCTCGCCCTGAGCGAAGGGCAGCTGCCCGAAGGCTGCGAGAACATGATGAAGCTGACCATGATCGAGCGCTTCGGCAGCCAGGAGTGGATGAAAGACTGGTCCGGGGTACCGTTCAACAACACCTACCTGGTGCGCAAGCCGCGCCTGGATACCGCGTTCATCGAGCGCGATATCGGCAACGGCGAAGAAACCAGCCTGAACGAGCGCCATGCACCGCGCCTTGTACAGTTACAACAATGCTTCGCGCAAAGCCCGTCGGTGCTGCGGCACATCAAGGACCCGGCTGACGCCTGGGCCGCGATGCTCGAACTGAATGACGGCGGGATCACCCGCTTCAGTGGCAGCTTCCGGGGCATCAGCAACATCGACTTCAAGCTCACCCGTATCGAAGAACAGCTGGAACAGTGCCGCACCGACCTGCTGGAGCACGGCCTGAACACCTGGCGCGAGGAAGACTTCGAGCAACTGCTGAACAAGAAGCGTGAAAAAACCCAGTACCTGCTCGACAACCTGGGCGCCGACCCGGATGCGATCAGCGAACTGATCCATGCCTTGCAGGTGCCTGTCGAACAGCTGCGTGAACTGTACCTGGGCGGTGTGTACGACATCGACGGCATTGACGGCGAGGCCGGCGAAGAGCCGGAACCCGCCGTCAGGGCCCCGGCCAACAAGGCCCCGGCACTCAACTTCGGCAACGTGTTCGGCAACACTGCCTCGGCAACGCCAGCAGTTGCCCCCAAGCCTGTGGCCAAGCGCCTCAACTCCGAGCAACGCTTTGTACGCGCGGCGCTGAAGGCGTGGATCAAGCATATGCGCGAGCTGGGTACGCAACCGCTGCGCCTGAGCAGCCTGCGCATGAGCCGCGAAGTGGTCGAGGCCCTGGTCGAGGAACTGGTCAGTGCAGTACGCCGACCGGCCTTCATCGAACAACTGGATGCCGCCGTCATGCGCCGGATTTTCAACGGCGTGCGCCGTGACCAGATAGTCCAGCGCCAGGTCCTGACCGTGCAACTGGCCATGCGGGACTTCCTGTCCTGGTTCGACCTGCTGGGCAAACCTGTCAGCGAGCGCCCGACCGCCCTGCTGGGTGAGGGCCAACCCGTATTCGGCGCCTACCAGACCTTCGCCCAGGGCGAATTGCCAGTGCTCCCGAAAGAGCCGTCCAACCAGGAGCAGAGCTTCCAGATCGACTGGCTGTCGAGCCTGGCCTGGCTGACCCAGGAAAACGCCAAAAGTGGCGCGGACCCGGAAATCACCACCGAGCAGCGACGCCAGCTGGCGGTGCTGCTGAACACCTTTCAAGCGAGTTGATTGCAATGGGTATCAGAGTTGATGTGCTGCCACTGGACGTGAACACACCAGGCCAAGGCCTGTTGCGGATCACCGGCTGGGAAGGCACCAGCGAAGGGCTGCAATGCTCTCTGCAAAGTAGCCAGTCCCACGAGTTTCTTCATGATGGCGGGCACTGGGCCAAAGTGGCTCACTGGTTCCGCCTGGATGGCATGAATGCTGTCGCAGGCGCCCCGGCCATCGAAACGCGGATCGGCCCCAACCTGATCAACCCATTGCTGCAAGCCAGCGGTACCGCCACCTTCCGCATCGAGGTCAGCGACCCGCAGACCGGGCGCAGCGACCTTGGCATGGTGCGTATCAACAGCGCCATCATCGCGTCTGTCGAGTCTGGGCCAGCGCTGGAGAAATCGCCGCCCCCGGCACCGTTGCCCAGCGCGACGGTGATTGTCGAGCCACCTGCGGTGACCACCCCTGAGCCTGCTCCGGCAGTGGCGCCAGAACCCGAGCCCGAAGCCGCGCCAGCCCCCCAGCCGGCACCTGTGGCACCGCCGCCGAAGGCGCCTGCCAAGCAAGGCCAGAAGTGGGTGCTGCCCCTGTTGGCCCTGATCCTGCTGGCGCTTGCCGCCGGGGGCGGTTGGTGGTGGTTCAACCGCAGCGCAGGCGAAGCAACTGCAGCCGTGCCGCCTGAAGACAAGCCCGTCGCACAGGCCGACGCGGCCAAACCTTGTTCGCTGGAAAGCATGCAAGGCCAGACGTCACTGGCGTTCCTGCAGTCGTGCATCCAGAGCAAACCGGACAGCGCCGCACTGCTTGAAGTGATCAGCCTGGCCAAGGCCAACGACCAGTGCGATGTGGCCCAGCGCCTGTATGCCAACCGCGCCAATGCCGGTGACATCCAGATCGCCACGGCCTACGCTCACGAATACGACCCCAAGTACCACCAGCCAAGCAACTGCTTCAAGGCGCCGGAAGCCGCCACCGCAGCCTCCTGGTACGAGACCATCCTCAGCTTCGATGAAAACAACGCCGAAGCCAAGCAGCGCTACGAGGAGCTCAAGCCATGAAGATGCGTAGCATTGGCGCCGCGCTGCTGGCCTTGTCGCTCAGCCCTGCCCTGCAGGCGGCCGACAAGCCCCTGCTGCAGGACGGCAAGAAAACCCTGTTCCAGCGCGTGTTGACCACGCCGGGCTGCAAGCTGAGCGATAACGCCGGGGCTGCCCCTGGCGCCGCGCAACCCACCTTCAGCCGCTTCTACGTGTACGAACGCGCCCAGGCTGACGCCCGCGAGTGGCTGCGGGTCGGCCCTGACACGCAGGGCAAGAGCATCGGCTGGCTGCCTGCCGATTGCACCGTCGAATGGAAAATGCAGCTGACCCTGGCGTTTACCAACCCCGCCAACCGTGATCGGCTGATGTTCTTCAAGGAGCGCAACCAGCTCGAAGGCATTCTCAACGCCCCCGACCCGGTCAGCCATGTGGCCCCGCTACGCGCCAAGCTCAAGCACGGCACCGAGGCGCCCGGCGTGCTGGCCGAAGAGCCCGAATACTTCGTCGACCTGCAGAAAAACTTCTACCTGCTGCCCGTGCTCAGCGGCGAAGAAGTGATGACCGAGGAAGGCTTCCGCACGCGCATCCTCAATGTGGCTTCGGTCAGCAAGGCCGACAGTGCCGCAGCCGCCACACCTGCGCCTGCCCAGGCCGCTGCCAACCAGCAGTTGAAGGCGTTCAGCGCGGCCGTGGTGTTCGTCATCGACTCGACCATTTCGATGGACCCGTACATCGACCGCACCCGCGAGGCGATCAAGCGCGTGTACGGGCAGATCGAGAAGGAAAACCTCGGTAAGCAGGTCAAGTTCGGCCTGGTCGCCTACCGCTCCAGCACCAAAGCCGTGCCGGGCCTGGAATACGTCAGCAAGATGTACGCCGACCCCAACACGGTGAAGGACGGTGCCGACTTCATGGCCAAGGTCGCGGACCTGAAGCAAGCCAAGGTGTCGAGCAGCGAGTTCAACGAAGATGCCTACGCCGGTGTCATGTCTGCCGTCGACCAGATCGACTGGAGCCAGTTTGGCGCACGCTATGTGGTGCTGATCACCGATGCCGGCGCCATTGACGGGGGTGACAAGCTGTCGAGCACCGGCCTTGGCGCCGAACAGGTCAAGATCGAAGCCAGCAACCCTGGCGTGGCCCTGTACACCCTGCACCTGAAAACCCCCAGCGGCGCCAAGAACCACAGCTCCGCCGAAGCGCAGTACCGCACCCTGTCGAACTACCCGGGCACCAACACCTCGCTGTACTACCCGGTCAATGCCGGCGATGTGGAGGCCTTTGGCCGCAAGGTCGACGGCCTGGCTGCCGCCATCACCCAGCAAGTGCGGGCGGCCTACATGGGCGAGGCGGCCATCGGCAGCGCAAACAATGCCAAGGCCGACCCTGCCGAAAAGAAAATGCTCGAGGATGCCGCACTGATCGGCCACGCCATGCAGCTGGCCTACCTGGGCAAGGCCAACGGTACCCAGGCGCCGCCGGTGTTCCAGGCCTGGATCAGCGACCGCGACCTGATCAAACAGAACGTGCCGACCACCGATGTGCGCGTCCTGCTGACCAAGGCCCAACTCAGCGACCTGAGCGATGTACTCAAGCAGATCCTGGATGCCGCCAACGAAGGCATGATTTCACCAGACGAAATGTTCACCCGCCTGCGCTCGGTTGCCGCGACCATGGGTGCCGACCCGAACCAGCTGAAGCAAGGCTCGACCACTCGCGTGGCAGACCTGGGCGTGCTTGGCGAGTACCTGCAAGACCTGCCCTACCAGAGCGAAGTGCTGAACCTGGACGAAGAAACCTGGAAGGGCTGGGATGGCCTGGCCCAGGAGAAATTCATCCGTAGCCTGAGCACCAAGCTGCGCCATTACCAACGCTACAACGCCGATGTCGACCGCTGGGTTGCCCTGGCGCCGGGCAGTGACAGCCGCGACAACGTCTACCCGGTACCGCTGGAAATGATGCCCTGACCCCATATGCTCGATATCAAGGGACTACTAGTCGTTCGAGGCGAAGGATCGCAGGCTCACCGGGTACGGCTGGACGCCCTGTGCCTGCAACCCGGCGAAGTGCGTGCCATCACGGGCGAGAGCGGCTGCGGCAAGAGCACACTGCTGGAGGCCATTGGCCTGCTGCTCAAGCCTGAGCAACTGACGCACTACAGGCTTGGCCCGCAACGCCAGGACGTGGCCAGCCTGCTGGCCAGCGACCAGCAGCCAGCGTTGGCGGCATTGCGTTCGCGCGAGCTGGGCTTTGTGCTGCAGAACGGCGGGCTGCTGCCTTTTCTCAGTGTGCGCGACAACATCCTGCTGCCACGCCGCCTGCTCGGCCTGCCACCTGCCAGCACGGCGGTGGACAAGGCTGTCGAGGCACTGCGCCTGGCGCCGCTGCTGGGCAAGCTGCCCCAGGCGCTGTCCATCGGCGAGCGTCAGCGGGTGGCCTGCGTGCGTGCCATCGCCCATGAACCCCGGGTGCTGTTGGCCGACGAGCCCACCGCCGCGCTCGACCCGCACAATGCAGAGCGGCTGTTCGAACTGCTGCTGCAGCTGGTGGCTGAGCTAGGGCTGAGCGCCTTGGTCGTGTCCCACGACTGGGCACTGGTCGAACGCTTCGGCCTGCCGCGCCTGGGTGCCATCAACGGTCAAGGGGAAACACGCTTTGAACCCGTGGCATAAACGCCTGGCACTGCTGGCACGGTTATCCCTGGCCGATCTCTGGCACGACCGTAACGTTTCCTTGTGCATGGCGGCCTCGCTGGTCGCTGTCATTGCCCCGCTGTTGTTGCTGTTCGGCCTCAAGCACGGGGTGGTCAGCCAACTGCAACAGGAACTGCTCAGCGACCCCCGAAACCTTGAGGTCAAGATGCTCAGCAGCGGCCATTTCGACCAAGCCTGGCTGCAACGGTTGCAGGCACGCCCGGAGGTGGGCTTCGCCATCGGCCAGACCCGCTCGCTGAACACCCAGGCCGACCTGCTGGGTACACACGGCCGCTTCGCCGACAACGTCGAGGTCATCCCTACCCGGGCCGGCGATCCCTTGTTGGCAACAGATCTGAGTGAGCTGGCGCCCGACCAGGTGATTCTCAGCGAACGAGCCGCCGAACGGCTCGACGCCAAGGCCGGTGACACCCTGCGCTTGCGCGTTGCCCGGCGCCTGAACGAAGTCAACGAGCGTGGCGAGCGCACGTTGCAGGTACGTGCCATCGTCAGCTCGGTGCGCTTCGCCCGCCCTGCAGCCTTCGTCAGCCCCGAGCTGCTGATGGAGCTGGAACACTATCGCGACGGTTATCTGGTCGCCAGCCTCGGGGCAAGCAGTGGCCAGGCCCTTGATGCCCTGAACGTCGGCTACGCCCGGGCCCGGGTCTATGCGCGGGACATCGACAGCGTGGCACCGCTGGAGCGCTGGCTTAACGAACAGCGCATCGAAACCGCCAGCCGCCTGGCAGAAATCAACAGCGTCAAGGCAATCAACCACGTGCTCGGGCTGATTTTCAGCGTTATTGCCGGGGCCGCCCTGATCGGCTGCATCGCCTCGCTGGTCGGCGCCTTCCTGGCCAACATCGATCGCAAGCGCCGCCACCTGGCCGTGCTGCGCCTGCTGGGCTTCAGCAGCCCCGCGGTATCGGCCTACGTGGTGCTTCAAGCACTCGTGCTGAGCCTGGTGGGCTACCTGGGCGGCCTTGGCAGCTACTACCTCGGCAGCCTGCTGTTCGACCGCTTGCTGGTCAGCAGCCAGGCAACCGGCGCCTTCATTTGTCACATCACCGTATGGCATGGCCTGGTCGCCCTGCTGCTGGCCTTCCTGGTCGCCGGCCTGGTCGCCCTGATCGGCGCCTTGCGTGCCATACGCATACAACCTGCGGAGAGCCTACGTGAACTCTAAAGCCTACAGCCGCCTGCTTCTGGCGCCACTTGCTCTCGGCTTTGCGCTGCAAGCCACAGCGGCGACCTGGGAAGAGAAATACTACAACCCCATGGCCGACGCCGATGACGTGGTGCTGCCCATGCCGTGTGACGGCGCCATGGTGTTTCGCAAGGTGATGATCCCGGTGGCCGGCCCGCTGGACGACTACCCCATCAACATCGGCCAGGACAGCGCCGAGTGGGGCTATGTCGAGCAGACCCGCCCGGCGTTCATTGCCGGCAGTTTCACCAGTGCCAAAGGTGAGAAGTCGCGCTACTACCTGCTGGCCAAATACGAGATGAGCCAGCTGCAGTACAGGGCGTTGATGGACGAAACCTGCCCGACCGCCTCCAACAAGCAGCGCCTGCCGATTGTATCGGTGTCGTGGCTGGACGCCCTGCAGGCTGCCGACAAGTACAACCGCTGGTTGCGTGCCAATGCACCCGACAAGCTGCCCCGAGAAGATGGCGCCCAAGGCTTCTTGCGCCTGCCAACCGAGGTGGAGTGGGAATTCGCCGCGCGTGGCGGTTTGCAAGTCAGCACGGCCGAGTTCCGCGATGGCCGCTACCCCATGCCCGAAGGCCTGAATGCCTACGAGTGGTTCGCCGGCGCGCAGTCCGCCAACGGCCAGTTGCAACTGAGCGGGCTGCTCAAGCCCAACCCGCTGGGCCTGCATGACATGCTCGGCAATGCCAGCGAGATGATGTTCGAGCCGTTCCGCCTGAACAAGCTCGACCGCCAGCACGGCCAGGCCGGTGGCTATGTGGTGCGCGGTGGCAACTACCTGACCAGCGAAGGCGACCTGCGCACCTCGCTGCGCCAGGAAGAGCCGTACTACAACGCCGAGGGTGCAGTGGCCAAGAAAACCAACGGCCTGCGCCTGGCCATGGTTTCCCCGACCCTCACCTCGCGCGACCGGGTAAAAAACATCGAGAAGAGCTGGAGCAACCTGGGCAGCGATCAACCGGCTGCCGAAAGCAAGCAGAAAGGCACCGTCAAGGCGCTGGAAGAGCTCGCCTCCAACGTGGAAGACGAAGCCCTGAAGAACCAGCTCAAGACCGTCGAGAACCAACTGCGCGCCAGCAACCAGCAGCAGCAGGAAGCCCGAGACCAGGCGATTCGCGCCAGCCTCAACCTGGGCGCCTTCCTGTGCACCAAGATGCTCGACGACGGCCAGTACCTGGACTTTTTGCAGAAAAACTACGCCAGCAACTGCAAAGCCGGCGAAGAAGACCCGACCTGTGGCGTGCGCAAGGTCAAGCTCGAAGAGCAGCAGGAGCGCCTGCACAAGCTCAGCCGCTACTACGCCAGCTCCCTGGTGGAGTCGGGTTCGCTGTACGGCAAGGACTTGCTCGAAGCCCAGGTGCCGGTGCTGGACGGTTCGTTCAAAGCCAACAAGAACCTCAAGGACCTGTCGCCCTACCTGCGTACCCACTGGGCCAACCAGATGTCGTTCCTCAAGACACAGAAGATTGATGCCAACGCATGGCTGAACAGCTGCAAGACCGTCGCACACTGACCCAAGGACATCCAGGAGCCACCATGAACTTCCCTACATCCACCCGTATCAACCCTTGGTTGGGTCTGCTGATGGCTGCTTGCCTGGCCGTTACCGGTTGTGCCAATACCGGTAGCTCGATGACAGGTAGCCAGGGCACTGTCGATCCGCGCCTGACCAGCGGCAACGATGCCAAGTTCTTTACCACATCGGGCTTCCAGGCCTGTGCCATCGCGGCCAGCGCTGGCATTCTTGCCTGCATGCTGTCCAACTCCGGCAATAAGGCAGCCTGCTCGATCATTGCCGGTGTCGGCGCGTGCGGTGTGGCCATGGGCGCCAACTACTACCTTGATCAGCGCCGGGCGAAATATGCCGATACCACCGAGCGCCTGAACGCGATGACTACCGAAGTGCAGGGTGAAACCGCCAAGGTCGCGCAGCGCAGCGATACGCTGCAACGCGTCATCAACGACGACAAGCAACAAATTGCCAGCATCCAGCAGAGCATGAAAGCCAAGACCCTGGACAAGGCCAAGGCCCAGCGGGATATCGCCAACATCGACCAGAACATCGGGTTGATGCGCAAAGACCTGACCAACATGAAAAAACGCGTTACCGAATACCAGCAGGTGGCCAAGCTTGAACGTGATGGCGGCGCCAGCCAGGCCGAAGTGCAAAAGGTCGAAGCCGAGATCACCAAGATGAACACCAAGGTCGCCTCGCTGCAGCAGGAGGTCGATGGCCTCTACAGCCAGCGTTCGGCAATCACCCTGGGCTGAAGGAGTGCACGCCATGTTTCTACGTAACTGCCTGTGCCTGGCACTGCTGGCCAGCCTTGCCGGTTGTGCGACCACTGCCTCCCAGTGCAATGCCTCCGACAGCAGCGCCAGCCTGATCGGCAAGCTCAACTGCGATTACGGCGGAGGTTATGCCGAGGGTGTACGCAACAGCGAACAGGAGCTGCTCAGCGCCAAGGAGCAGAACCGCCAGTTCAACGAGGTGTACGCACAACTGAGTGCACTGCAGGCCTCGACCCGCCAGGACCTGCAAAGCCAGCAGCGGCAGCAGGCCAGCCTGGAAAAATCGTTGAACGACCTGCTGGGCACGCTCAAGGCGCGCCATGGCAACAAGAGCGATGTGCAAAAGCAGATCGCCGGCCTGGAGCAACAGCTCAAGGCTAACCAGGCCGCACCCTCGCAAAATGCCAGCAACGCCCAGATCGAAGCCCGCAAGCAGAAGCTCGCGGCCCTTCAACAACAGGTCAGCCGCCTTCAGCTGAGCCTGGGTTACGAGTAAAACCTCATCGGCAGCTTCGGCTGCCGAATCTTCTCAGGATATCCACATGCAGCGGGTCACCCGCGACACCAGCCCCGCCAAGGACGACCTGCGGGTGCTCGAACAGGCCATGGCGATCATCGTCAGGCATTTTCCGCCTAGCATCGCTCATCTGTTTGCCACCCCACGCAACGGCAAGGATGGCCTGCGCGAATGGTGGTCGGAACTGCAAGGCCAACCGCACCGATACCATGACCTCGGCGCCGAGCAACAGGCCGCTTTGCTGCGCCTCTACGACGAGCGCCAGGAAGCCGTACACCAGCTGGTAAGCAAACTGGAAAGCCTGGGCCAGGCCAACGATGCGGCGCTGCTGCGCAAGCTCATCGGGCCTGCCGACCTGAACAACCTGTACAGCATCAACGGCCAACCGCTGGTCGTGCGCTGGGCCGAACCTGCCCCGGTCAAGCCGTCGCCCACACCGCTGCCGCCACGCCCCGCGCCCGTGGTACGTCGGCGCTGGGTATGGCTGCCATGGTTCTTGTTGCCACTGCTCGGCCTGCTGTTGCTGGCCCTGGCCTTGTGGTTCGGCTGGCCCTACCTGCAGCATTGGCTTGGCAACCGCCCCGCCACGCCCTTCGCCTGCGTGAAAGACACCCGCATACAGCCGCCCGAATTTTCCGTGGTGCTCGACACATCGGGTTCAATGCAACTCAACGTCGCCACCACCCTTGAAGACGAACAATGGTTCTTCCAGCACATCAATGACGACCCGAACATCGATCAGCAGCGTGTCGCGCAACTTACCCGGGCCCCGGTGCGTATGGACGTGGCCAAGAGCAGCCTGACCCACCTGATCAACGACCTGCACCCGGCGGTGGATATGCGCGTGGTGACCTTCGATGGCTGCCGCGCGCCGCTGGACCACGGCGTGTTCACCCTGGCCCAGCGCCCGGCATTGATCAAAGGTATCCAGGCACTGGTACCCAATGATGGCACCGCCCTGGCGGCCAGCCTTGATGTGGCGGCCAAAACAATGAACGGTCGCGACCGCGATGGGGTGATCCTGATGTTCATCGACGGTGCCGACGGCTGTGAACAGGACGTGTGTGCAGTGGCGCAGCGGATTGCCCGCGAGCAGCCGAGGTTGCGCGTCAATCTGGTCGACATCAGCAACAGCAATTTGGCCAGCTGTGTGGCCGAGAGTACGGGTGGGAGCATCTATTCCGCCAGCGATGCCGGGCAGGTTGCCGCGGCCATCAAGCTTGCCAGCCAGGAAGTCTCCAGCACAGCCGATTGCGACTAGGACAAAACATGCAAAGGGTAAACCGCGACACCCACGCCAGCCAGGATGCTGCCAGCGCGCTCGAACTCAGGGTGGCGTTGATCCGTCAGCACTTTCCGCCGGGCATCGCTCACCTGTACGCAATACCCCGGCAGGGCCGCGACGGTGTGCTGGAATGGTGGTCTGAACTGGAGGGGCAACCGCATCTGTATGCCACCCTCGGCCGAGAGCAGCAGGCTGCCTTGCTCAAGCGCTATGAAGAGCGCCAGGCAGCCGTCAGCCAATTGGCCGATGAGCTGCAACGGCGCGGCCAGGCGCCCGCAGCCGAAGCGTTGCGCACACTGATCGGCCGACCCGACCTTGCCAACCTGTACAGCATCAACGACGAACCCCTGGTGATTCGCTGGGGGCAGCCGGCACCTGTCGCTGCGCCGCCCGTGGTGTCGCCACCTCCGGCACCGCGACAGCCAGCGCCGGCCAAGCCAAAACCCGCATCAACCCCCAAGCCCACCCGGACACGAACCGTGGTGATGACCGAACGCCGCCGCCTGCGCCTGTGGCCCTGGCTGCTGTTTGGCCTGTTACTGCTCCTGCTCTACTGGCTGTACAGCAGCTGGCCTGTGCTGTACCAGCGCTGGCAGGGCTATACGCAGACTGCAATCTGTACCCCGGGGGGCGCCTTCCAGGCATCGGAGTTTGCGGTGGTGCTGGACACCTCGGGCTCCATGGACCAGCGCATCAGGGTGAAAAAGGAAGATGACCCTTGGTACATCGGCCTGCTGGCCCGCATTCCTTACGTTGACGAACTGCTGGCCAACAACCAGCCGCAACGGCTCACCCGCATGGACGTGGCAAAAAGCTCGCTGACCGCAGTGATCGGCGACCTGGACAAGGCCGTGGACATGCGCCTGGTAACCTTCGATGGCTGCCGCAGCCCGGTGGACCACGGCGTCTTTGGCCAAGGCCAGCGCGCAGACCTGGTCAAGCGGGTGGCCGACCTGAACGCACGTGGCGGGACGGGGCTGGGTATCAGCCTGCAAGCAGCCGCCAGCAAGATGAACGGCCGTGATCGGGATGGCGTGATCGTGATGTTCGTGGATGGCCGGGACAGTTGCGGTACCAGTGTGTGCAGCGTGTCGGAACAGATCGCCAAAAACCAGCCGCGCCTGCGCATCAACGTAGTCAACATCAGCGCCAGCACCGGCTCCAACTGCGCAGCCAGCAACACCGGCGGGCGGGTGTATACCGCCAACGATGCCGCCGCTGTGGCCGCGGCACTCAAGGAAGCGAGCCAGGAGGTGGCCGCGACCGGTTGCCCGTAGGCGCAATGTCGGCTGATGACGTTTTTCAATCGACTCCATGCCGTTTCCTGCATTGCCGTGCAGAGCGCCGTGCCGGATGCTTTAGTTACTCCGAGACAGCGCTTTTTTCACCCGCAGAGGCCCGTATGAAGACCGTCGAACAACTCCTCAAGACCAAGTCCCAGCACCAGACCGTTTACACCATCGGCCCGGATGACTCGGTGCTCGACGCCCTGAAAGTGCTGGCGGAGAAAAACGTCGGTGCGTTGCCCGTGGTCGAGGGCGACCAGGTGGTGGGTATCGTCAGTGAACGGGACTATGCGCGCAAACTGGTCCTCAAGGGCCGCTCTTCCGCCGCCACCCCGGTGCGCGAAATCATGAGCGCACCCGTGGTCACCGTGGAACCGAAGCGGAATCTCGATTTCTGCATGAACCTGATGACCGACCGTCACCTGCGTCACCTGCCGGTGGTCGACAACGGCAAGCTGCTCGGCCTGCTGTCGATCGGCGACCTGGTAAAGGAAACCATCACCGAACAAGCCAGCCTGATTCAGCAGCTGGAGCAGTACATCCGCGGCGAATGACGCCCCTCAATGGTAGGCGCGCTCCAGCTCGTCCAGTTGATGGTCGAAGCTGCGCAGGCGCGCCGACCAGGTGTACACCAGCACCTCCAGGTCACGGTTGAGCACGGCAGTATTGCCATTGCCGCTGCAGGTTGGCTCGCCCAGGTCCAGCTGGTAGCGTTCACGAGCCATGGCCTGGGCCACGCTGGACAGGTCGCGGGCATTGGCCAGCCAATGGTGATGGTGGTCATGGATTTCACGGTCGAGTACCCGGCACTGTCGCTTCAGCGCATCCAGGCTCTGCTCCAGCGGCGTGCCCTTGAGCTCGCCCATGACTTCTTCGAACGTGCGCCCCGAATGCCAGTAGCTGCCCCAGAAATAGCGGTCGAATACTGTCTCGACGCGGCGTAGCGCCACCTTGGTGTTCCAGATGGTGAGCAACGTTCGTCCCTGAATCACTTCGCGCTTGTTCAGGTGCAACTGTTGCCAGGCGATCCAGGTCAGCGCCACCAATACCACCGCCACCGTGACAGCGGCAGCCGCATACAGGAAGTGCACAGCCTGGTTCATCTGTTGCGTTTGCCTGATGCCATAGAAGTAACTGGCCGTCAGGGTGCCCAGGATCGTCACGGAGCACCAGAAACCTGGTGCATAGGGATCTTTCATCGCGCTATCCCCTTATTGTTTTCCTGAGCATAGCAACGACCAATCACTCGTCAGGTGCCGCTCGGCGCTTTATTTTCGGGGGCGGCGCAACGCTTCGTTGAGTTGATCGAAGGGCACGGCCCAATCGGAATCTTCAATGATGCTTTCCTTGAGAAAAGCACGCTGGGAGTCGGTCCAGAACGGCGCATCCACCAGCTTTATCTCGTTCTTCAGCGGAGAATGGCTGGTGATGAACTGATCGATACTCTCGGGATCGTCGGGCAAGCCCAACTGCTTGAACAGGTCGGCAAAGGGATGGGTCGGCGCTTCCATGGTTCCTCCTGAGCGCCAGGCAGGCCGTCCACGACGCCCGTCTGGCATGGGTGTGAAAACATCAGCACAGCTCGCGCACTTCGGCGTGCGGCACCAATTTCATGTACTGCTCCATGCTCATGTGGATCAGGTGATCGTGGTCACCCGCCTCCAGATAGACATCGCCTTGGCGAGTAAGACTCGGATCAAGCAGCATTTTTATCTGGTAGGCGTCGCCAAGGGCCGGCACGGCGCCGCGCTCGCAGTCGCCGAACAAGCTCGGCAGGCCGCTTTCTCGGGTCAATTGCCAGGCCCCGGACATGCGCACCTTGGTCATGTCCAGATGCCGGTTGGCCGGTAGCACGGCCATGATGTAGTTGCCATGCCGGTCATCGAGCATCACCGACTTGGCGACCCGCTCGGCGGGCACGCCGGCCGTACGGGCCGACTCCAGGCTGGTGGCCGAGTGTGGATGGGGAATGATGTCGTAGTCGCAGTTGGCCTTGTCCAGGCGGGCCTGCAGGGTCTTTGCCATACGCATGATGCACCTCCGGTTTCGCCCCCCAATCTCCAATTTTAGGCCGGCTGGCGCCAGCCAGGGCTAAACTTGTGTAATAGGGCCAAACGAGGTGACGACAGGTGATCGCCCGCTGCTGGCGCTGGCTGTTGCTGCTGTTGCTGCTTGGCATCACGCCAGGTGGCCAGGCAGCGCCCGGTGCAGTGTGGGTGCTGGGCATCGATGATGCCATCGGCCCGGCCAGCGCCGACTACCTGGTACGCAGCCTCGACCAGGCCCAGGCCCAGGGCGCGCAACTGGTGGTGATCCGCATGGACACCCCAGGTGGCCTGGACAGCGCCATGCGCCAGATGATCAAGGCGATTCTCGCCAGCCCCGTGCCGGTTGCCACCTACGTGGCCCCAAGCGGTGCCCGCGCTGCCAGCGCCGGCACCTATATTCTCTACGCCAGCCATGTTGCCGCGATGGCCCCCGGGACCAACCTGGGGGCCGCCACACCCGTACAGATTGGCGCCCCCCCAGGTGCGCCCAAGGACGACAAGACCAAAGGCAGCGATGATGAAACCCTGGCACGCAAGCAGGTCAACGATGCCGCTGCGTACATCCGCGGCCTGGCGCAGCTGCGCGGGCGCAATGCCGATTGGGCGGAGAAGGCCGTGCGCGAGGCTGTCAGCCTTCCTGCCAGCGAAGCCTTGCGGCTGAATGTGATCGACCAGGTAGCCGACGACCTGCCCGCCCTGCTGCGCAAACTCGACGGCAAAACGCTGGAGGCCGCCGGCCAGCCACACCAGTTGCAGACAGCCGGCGCCAGCCTGGTGGAGCACCTGCCGGATTGGCGCACCCGGGTACTGGCGGTCATTACCAACCCGAGCGTGGCGCTGATCCTGATCATGGTCGGGGTGTACGGCCTGTTGTTCGAATTCATGAGCCCCGGCTCTACCGTGGGAGGCGTGGTCGGCGGCATCTGCCTGCTATTGGCACTGTACGCCCTACAGCTGTTACCGGTGAGCTTCGCCGGGGTGGCGCTGATCTTGCTGGGCATCGCTTTCATGATCGCCGAAGCCTTCCTGCCCAGTTTCGGCGTGGTCGGGTTTGGCGGCATCGTTGCCTTTGTGGTCGGCGCGCTGATCCTGATCGACACCGACGCACCCGGCTACGGCATCCCGCTGGCCTTGATCGGTAGCCTGGCAGTGCTCTCGGCGCTGTTGATCGGCGGCGTGCTGGGCATGGCCCTCAAGGCACGTCAACGGGCGCTGGTCAGCGGTGACGCCAGCCTGGTCGGCAGCCTGGTCACCGTCACCCAAGTGATGGCAGGCAACCCGTTCCGTGGCGTGGTACTGGCCCAGGGCGAGGAATGGCAAGTGCAGTGCGCAACGCCGCTGCAAGCTGGCCAGAACGTGCGGGTGACCGCGCGCCATGGCGTGATGCTGGACGTGAGCGCCGCCGCGCCTGCGGCGCAAGGAGAATAACCATGTTCATGCAAGTGGGTTTCACTGCCGTGCTGATCGTGCTGGCGATGCTGCTGTTGTCGGCGTTTCGCATCCTGCGCGAATACGAACGCGGCGTGGTGTTCCAGCTGGGGCGCTTCTGGCAGGTGAAGGGGCCGGGGCTGATCCTGTTGATCCCGGTGATCCAGCAAATGGTGCGGGTAGACCTGCGCACCGTGGTGCTGGATGTGCCACCACAGGATGTAATCACCCGCGACAACGTTTCGGTCAAGGTCAACGCGGTGCTCTACTTCCGCGTGCTCGACCCGCAAAAGGCGATCATCCAGGTCGAGGACTTTCTGGTGGCGACCAGCCAATTGGCCCAGACCACGCTACGTGCGGTGCTGGGCAAGCACGAACTGGATGAGCTGCTCGCCGAACGTGAGCAACTGAATGCGGATATTCGCCAGGTGCTGGACGCGCAAACCGATGCCTGGGGCATCAAGGTGGCCAACGTCGAGATCAAGCATGTCGACCTCAACGAATCGATGGTACGCGCCATCGCCCGGCAGGCCGAGGCCGAACGCGAACGGCGGGCCAAGGTGATCCATGCCGAGGGGGAATTGCAGGCGTCGGAGAAGCTGATGCAGGCGGCGCAGATGCTGGGCAAGGAGCCTGGGGCGATGCAGTTGCGCTATATGCAGACGCTGGGGGCGATTGCGGGCGACAGGACCTCGACCATTGTCTTCCCGATGCCGGTGGACTTGCTGACGGGCTTGGTAGACAAGCAGAAAAAATAAAGGCCGCTCCGCAATCCCTGTAGGAGCAGCCTTGTGCTGCGAAGAGGCCGGTAAGGCTAAAGATCATCTTCGGCTGCAATGCCCTCTTCGCAGCACAAGGCTGCTCCTACAGAGTCTGTGTTTGCGCCCGTGGCCCGATCAGATCGGCGCGCGACGCAGGGTAGCGAGGAAGGTCGCCGCCCCAATGAACAACCCGGCAAAAGTCCGGTTCAAGCGCTTCTGCTGCTTGGGCGTACGCAGCAAGCGCAACACCCGCGAAGCCAAGCCGGTGTACCCCGCCATCACCAGCATGTCCACGGTGATCATGGTCACGGTGATTGCCACATACTGCGGCAACAGCGGTGCATGCGGGTTGATGAACTGCGGCAGCACCGCCAGCATGAACACCAGCGCCTTGGGGTTGCTGACGTTGACCAGGAACCCGCGGAACATCAGGCTCAGCGGTTTGCCGATAGGCCGCACGCCGGACTCATCGGACATGTCCATCGGCAAGGCGCGCCATTGCTTGTAGGCCAGGTAGACGAGGTAGGCAACGCCGAACCATTTGATGACCTGGAAGGCGGTGGCCGAGGCGGCCAGGATGGCGCCGACGCCGGCGGCAATAATGGCGATTTGCACAATCAGGCCCAGTTGCAGGCCCAGAGCGTTCCAGTAACCACGCCAGAAGCCGTATTGCAGGCCGCTGGACATCGAGGCAATTGCCCCGGCACCGGGTGACAGGCTGATCACCCAACAGGCGGCAAAGAAGCCCAACCATACTTCCATCGACATCACACACCTCGCTCGAACACTTGTTGCAAAAGGTTAAGCTAAGGTTTTGGTGAAAAAATAACCAGCGATTTCTGATGGATTTCTATCGCCTGTACCCGCGAAGAGGCCATTAAAGGTTTAGTCGGCTTCGGCAGCTGTTTCTTTGTGCAGGGCCTGTACCTCGGCCCCGCGCCAGCGCCGGACCGACTTCTGGAAGAACTGGCTATTGGGCACCTGCACCAGCGCCCCGCCCGCTTCGGGCATTTCCAGCAAGGTGGTAAACAGCAGGTTTATAGCGATCACCCGCCCTTTCACCCCCGGCTTGTCCAGCGTGTCGACCAGCTCGACCACATCACCGATGCGAAACGGCCCGACCGTGAAGATCAGCACCGCGCACAGCAGGTTGGACAGCACGCTCCACATGGCGAAGAACGCCACCGCCGCCACCGCGACAAAGCCGGACAGTGCCGTCCACAACACGGTCGCCGAAACCCCCAGGCGCTCCAGCACAAACAGCAGCGCGCTGCCCATGATCAGCCAGCGCAGGCCGCCACGCACCGGGACCAGCAGCTCAGGCGGCAGCGGATAACGCTGGCCCAGGCGGCTCAACCCGCGAGCAACGATGCGCTGCAGGACGAAGGCCGCCACCAGGATCAACAGAATCTGCAAGCCCAGCCAGAAGGTGTCCATCCATTGCCCTGGCAGCAGCGAACGCAGTTCCTCCATCAGGACAGCGCCTCGAGCTCGGCCTGCATGCTTTCGAGGGTTTCCAGCGCTTCCATCCAGGCTTCTTCCAGCTCGCCTTCGCGTTGCTTGAGCTTGGTCTGGCGCGCCAGCAGGTCACGCAACTCGTCCTTGCGCGCCGCTTCGTAGAGGCCACCGTCACCCAGCGCGGTCTCGATCTCGGCCAGTTGCACGTGCACCTGGTTGAGCTCGGTTTCCAGCTTGTCGGCCGCCTTCTTGTGCGGTGCCAGTTGCTGACGCAAGGCTGCAGCAGCCTGGCGCTGGGCTTTCTTGTCGGTCTTGTCCGGGTTGACCGGGGCCGTACTGGCCGGCGCGCTGCGCTGGCGGTACTCGACCAGCCAGCGGCTGTAGTCGTCCAGGTCTCCGTCGAAGGTTTCGACTTTGCCGTCGGCCACCAGCAGGAAGTCATCGGTCGTGCTCTTGAGCAGGTGACGGTCGTGCGACACCACCACCACAGCACCGGCAAACTCCTGCAACGCCATGGTCAGCGCCAGGCGCATTTCCAGGTCCAGGTGGTTGGTCGGTTCGTCGAGCAGCAGCAGGTTCGGCCGTTCCCAGGCAATCAGCGCCAGCGCCAGGCGGGCCTTTTCGCCACCGGAGAAATTCACCACCGGCTCGTCAGTGCGGGCACCATGGAAGTCGAAGCCACCGAGGAAGTCGCGCAGGGTCTGCTCGCGCTCGGTGGGGGCAATACGCTGCAGGTGCAGCAGCGGGCTGGCCTTGTCGTCCAGCGAGTCCAGCTGGTGCTGGGCAAAGTAGCCAACCGCCAGGTTCTCGCCACGGACCAGGCGGCCCGACAACGGCTCCAGCTCACCCGCAAGGTTCTTGATCAGGGTCGACTTGCCGGCGCCGTTGGGCCCGAGCAGGCCAATTCGCGCACCCGGGGTGAGCTGCAGCTTGACCTTGTCGAGGATGGCCTTGTCGCCATAACCCAGGCGGCCTTCGGACAGGCTCAGCAACGGGCTGGAGATTTTCTGCGACTCGCGGAAGACGAAGTCGAACGGCGAGTCGACATGCGCCGCCGACAGCTCCTCCATGCGCTCCAGGGCCTTGATCCGGCTTTGTGCCTGACGGGCCTTGGTGGCCTGGGCCTTGAAGCGGGCGATGTACTTTTCCATGTGCGCGCGCTGTGCCTGCTGCTTCTCGTAGGCTTGCTGCTGCTGCGCCAGGCGTTCGGCACGGGTGCGCTCGAAGGCGGAGTAGCCGCCCTTGTACAGGTTCAGCTTGCGCTGCTCGACGTGCAGCACATGGTCGACCACGGCGTCGAGGAAATCACGGTCGTGGGAGATCAGCAACAATGTGCCGGGGTAGCCCTTGAGCCAGTCTTCCAGCCACAGGATGGCGTCGAGGTCCAGGTGGTTGGTGGGCTCGTCGAGCAGCAGCAGGTCGGACGGGCACATCAGCGCCTGAGCCAGGTTCAGGCGCATCCGCCAGCCACCGGAGAAGTCGCCGACGCGGCGGTCCATCTGCTCGTTGGTGAAGCCCAGGCCCGCCAGCAATTTGCGCGCACGGGCGTCAGCGGTATAACCGTCCGCGCCTTCCAGCTCACTGTGCAGGCGCGCCAGGGCGGTGCCATCGTGGGCCTGCTCGGCCGCAGCCAGTTCGGCCTGGACCTTGCGCAGGCGAAGATCGCCATCGAGCACGTAGTCCACGGCCAGGCGGTCGAGGGTGTCGACCTCTTGGCGCATGTGGGCGATGCGCCAGTCGCCGGGCAGCTGGCAATCGCCACCATCGGGCGACAGCTCACCGCGCAGCAAGGCGAACAGGCTGGATTTTCCGGCGCCGTTGGCGCCGATCAGGCCGGCTTTGTGACCGGCGTGCAGGGTCATGTCGGCGCCGTCTAGCAAGCGCTGCGGACCACGCTGTAAAGTGAGATTGGTTAGTCTGATCATGATGGTCGCGGAGTCTACCAGCTTCCTCGGCCCATAGCGCGAGTGGAACCATGCACACCGACCTGTGGAATTACGCCTTGGCCCTGTATGCGAGGCCCGGCGTGGAAGCGGCCTGCCTTGAACTACAGGCGCAGGGTGGCGATGTCTGCCTGCTGCTGTGCGCCACCTGGCTGCAGGCACGTGGCGTGGCCCTGCTGGACGCGCGCGCACAAGCCCTGCACGACATTGCCGAGCCCTGGCAGCGGGAAGTGGTGGGCCCGTTACGCAGCCTGCGCCAGCAATGGCGGGCATCAGCGTCGGGTGATACGCAACTGGCGGCGTTGCGTGAGCAGGTGAAGGGGCTGGAATTACAGGCAGAAAAAGCGCTGCTGGCGCGTATGCAGGAATGCTCGCGACAGTGGCCCGCGGACTCCCATGAGCCCACGGACGACTGGCTGGCCCGGCTGGCGCCGGACCCTGCCCGACACCACGACGCGCTGGATCTGTTGCGCGTCGCGGCGGCTGCGCTTCAAGACGCCGAAGACGGTGCCTGAGCCGGGGTGCTGGCAGGTGCTGCCGAAGCGGCCGGGGTGGCCGGGGTGGCCGAGTTGGTTGCTGCGGCCGGGGTGCTGACGGCTGGCGTAGCAGGTTTGGCTTCGGCTGGCTTGCTGGCAACAGGCTTGGCGGCAGCTGGCTTGGCGGCCGGACGTGCAGGAGCCTTGGCGGCAGCAGGCTTGGCCGCAGGTTTCGCAGCTGGTTTCGCGGCAGCGGCTTTGGCTGGCGCTGGCTTGGCTGCAGGTTTGGCAGCGGCAGCAGGCTTGGCCGCAGGTTTGGCGGCAGCAGTCGCTTTGGCAGCTGGCTTCGCGGCAGGTTTGGCTGCAGCAGTAGTCTTGGCAGCTGGCTTCGCGGCAGGTTTGGCTGCAGCAGTAGCCTTGGCAGCTGGCCTCGCGGCAGGTTTGGCTGCAGCAGTGGCCTTGGCAGCTGGTTTGGCAGCTGGCTTGGCGGCTGGCTTGGCAGCAGCAGTAGCCTTGGCAGCCGGTTTAGCGGCTGGCTTGGAGGCAGGTTTGGCTGCAGCAGTAGCCTTGGCAGCTGGCTTCGCAGCAGGTTTGGCTGCAGCAGTAGCCTTGGCAGCTGGCTTCGCGGCAGGTTTGGCTGCAGTGGTTCTGGCAGCAGGCTTGGCAGCGGCAGCCTTGGTGGTTTTGACGGCGCGCTGGTCAAGGGCTTTGGCTGCTGCTTCGCGAACCTTGCCTACACCTTGGGCCAGCTTGAGGCTGTCCTGAGCATCGCGCTTGAGTTGCTGGATATAAGAGCGGGTCTGGGTTTGACGTTCCTTGAGGGCATCGAGCAGCCCTTCAAGTTCACCAACGGCTTTTTGCGCTTTGGACTGCGCCTTGGCTTTGCCTGCCTTGGCGGCATCCTGCAATTTCAGGCGCCCGTTGTGCAGTTTTTCCTGGGCCTTGCCACGCTGCTTTTCCAGTTTTGCCAGCAGTTTTTCCGCATCAGCCAGCGCTTGCGAGCAGGCATCTTCCAAGTGTTCGAGCAGGCTGCCCGAAAGTTGCTGGAGCAGGTGTAACGGCGTACTTACTGGCTTCTTTTTGGCCGACATGGTTTACCTCCTGGCTGACGAGATTGCGGCTCATACTATGCTTCTGCTGCTACCGCCGCTAGGGCATGTTGACAGTAATATTTACGCCGCGTTGCATGCCTGGGCAAAGTTGTTATCTTGCAGCTGCGTGAAAGTGTAGTTGCTGAATTAATCATTGCTGATATTTGGGAGTCAGGGCATTGCCTCGATATCTTGTATTAGGTTTATGCCTGCTGGTGCCAGTTGCAATGGCCGACAGCAACGACCATGACCTCGCCTACAGCCTGGGCGCCAGCCTGGGTGAGCGTCTGCGCCAGGATATGCCTGGCCTGCAACTGGACGCACTGGTCGAAGGCTTGAAGCAGTCCTATCAGGGGCAACCCTTGAAGCTCGACAAGGCTCGTATGCAGGCCGTGCTCCAGCAACACGAAGCGCAGGAAGGTGACGCCGCCACGCAGAAGTTGCAGGCAGCCGAAACACGCTTCATGGCCAACGAGCGTGGCCGTTATGGAGTACGCGAACTACCGGAAGGTGTGCTCTACAGTGAACTGCAGCCAGGCACAGGCGCGCAGCCCAAGGCTGGCGGCAAAGTGCAGGTACGCTATGTGGGCAGGCTGCCGGATGGTTCGGTGTTCGACCAGAACCAGGCGCCCCAGTGGTTCAGCCTGGATTCGGTAATCGAAGGGTGGCAAGTGGCCTTGCCAAGGATGCACGCAGGGGCCAAATGGCGCCTGGTAATTCCGTCGGCGCAAGCTTATGGCGCCGAAGGCGCGGGTGACCTTATCGCACCCTATACACCCTTGGTGTTCGAGATCGAATTGCTGGCGGTTGGCGACTGACGCCAACCCTCATGCCTGGACCGCACCCTCTTCCTTGTGTGCGTTGTGCAGCACCTCGATCAGGCAGTCTTCAAGTTCGAAGCGCTCGTGCAACAGCCCGCCCAACTTGCCTAGCTTTTCGGCAAAGCGTTCGGTGTCCTTGCACTCACCCTTGGTGCATTGGTCATTGAAGGCCAGTGCAATCTGGGTACTGTCGTTGATCCGTGGGTTGATTTCTTCGGCCAGCCTCAGCGCCTTCTCGTCTCCGAAAGCTTTGGCCTCGCTGACCAGTTGCTCGCAAACTTCGAAGTGCCACGCCGAAACGTAGTCGACCAGGAGCGCGCAAAAGTCCCCGTTGGTGTCCTTGTCGGCGAAGGCTGGCTTCAAATCGCGCAGTGCGCCGAAAGACTGCACCAGGTCCTGGCGCGCCTTCAGCCAACGGTCGATCAGGTCGTGAACCCCACCCCAGCGTTCCTGGGCATTCTGACAACTATCGAGCATGGCAATCTCTTCCCTTCTGGGTAGATGCCGCTGCACCTCGCACCACGACCGCGCAGCACAAAGGTGACATCAGCAGGACGGCATCGAGCAGTTGTATTTTCGGTATGCGTGCTGGGAGATTATTCCCGCGCGTGCTGCCCATCAAGGTACGCAGCGGACAAAGTTCATACAAGTGTTTAATACCCTGTTAATACGCCATTGGTCGCGCTAGTGGCCCAGCCTTGTTCCAGGTCAACTTCTTGCCAGGGTGCGGAAACGATACGCCAGCAGGCAACTCAAGGGCGGCACGGCCAGCAACAGGAAGGCCAGCAGGCTCCACTCAGGCAGCGTCAGGTCGAGAAAGCTCCAGGTCAGCGAGCTGCATTCGGGGCCGCCGAGCAGCAATTGCCGCGCCGCCTCGCTCCAGGATTGCTCGAACACACGCCCGATCGGTACCGGGCATACAGGGATAGCACCGCTGGCCCCCTGCAACCAGACATGCCGTGCTGCCAGCAACGCGCCAGCCAGCGTGCAGCCCAGAGTCGCCCGCGCGTAATGGAGGGTGCCCTGCGTGCCTGGTGCCTGCAGCACCGCCGCCAGGCTCAGCAGTGCGTACACCGCTAGCAGCAGCCGCTGGCTGAAGCACAACGGGCACGGCATCAACCCCCGTATGTTTTCCAGGTGGTATGACGCGACCAGCACCGCAAATGCGGCCAGGCAGGCAGGAAGGAAAAAGGTGCGCAAACGGGCCGGAAGCATGGGCGGTGAAAGTCCCGGGGAAGATGTTGGGATGTGAGACGGTAGAGGAAAGATGCGCTTTGTATCAAGGCGCGACAGTAGCGACAAGTCGCTGAATGGTGTAGGAAATTTCAAGCGATACGGTAGGAGGCGGCTGAGGAACTGCACTGCAGATCTAACTGGCAGCGGTAGAAAAGTTACCCAACCCCAAAGCCCGCACCTTGGCGCGGGCTTTGGGGTGGGTCAGGCGCGTACGCCTTCTGGCAAGGGCAGCGCCAGCAGGCGCTCGTCCAGCAGGCCAAGGCCCTCCTGGAACAGCTGGTTGCTGCGCTCGGTCTCGCCCAGGCCAGCGAGCAGGCGAGCCAGTTCGGCACAGGCCTCGGGGTTGCGTTCCATGCGCAGGCTGCTTTCCAGGTAGTCCCGCGCTTTGCCCCACAGCCGGTTCTGCAGGCTCAGGCGGCCCAGGGTCAGTAACAGGCTGGCGTCTTGCGGGTGATCCTTGAGCCAGCCTTCGGCGGTTTGCAGCTGACGCGCCGGGTCATCACCGCGCACCAGGCCGTACAGGCGGGCCAGGTGGCTTTCGTATCCACGCTTGAGGGCGGTGCGCAACACCTGCTCGGCTTCGTTCTGGGCACCTACCTGGCGCAATTGCTCAGCGTAGGCCAGCACCAGTTGCGGCTCCTGGCGCTGGGCCGCGGTCAGCTGCTGCCAGGCGCGTTCCAGGGCCTGACGTGCGCTTTGCGCGTCTTCGCCACGGGTGGTGGCCAGGCTCAGGTTCTGGCCCCAGGCGCGTTGCTCCAGGGCGGCCAGCTCGGCGGCAGGCAGCACCTTGCCCTTGCGCAGGTCGGGCAGCAGGCGAATCAGTGCCGACCAGTCACCGCGCTCCAGGTACAGACGCTGCAGCAGGCGCAGCACCTGGCTGTTGTGCGGGTGGCGTTCCTGCATGGCCAGCAGGGTTTCCAGGGCGCCGTCACTTTCACCACGGTCCATCTGCAACTGCGCATGGGTCAGGGCGATGGCCAGTTCTGCTTGCGGCTGACGCTCCAGCGCGCGCTCCAGCAGGTTGTCGCTGTCTTCGGTGCGGCCCTGCTCGTTGGCAGCACGGGCGGCACCGAGGTAGTACAGCAGCGGCTGGCGCTCGGCCTCGGCGGCACGGTGCAGGTGGCGTTGAGCACTGGCCCAGCGGCCCTCGGCAAGGTCCAGCTGGCCCTGTTCGATGGCCAGACGGATGCGCCGGCTGCGATTACGCCGCGACCACGGGTTGACCACACCGCTGGAGGTCAGCACCAGGCCGACCAGGTAACGCAACAGCCACAACACAGCGACCACGGCCAGCAGCCCGGCCAGGGCCGCCCACAGCCCCGATTGATAGCGGAAGCTTCCATAGGAAAGCAGTACGTAACCGCTGTGCTTGGCGACCGCAATACCCAGTGCCGCGGCAATCACGATTGCCAGCACGGCCAGCAGGTAGACACGCTTCATGGTTTGCCCCCTTCAGCCTCAGCCGGCAGGTGACGGCGCTGAATGTAGGCCTGCACGGCCGCCAGGCTTTCGCTTAGGTCGGGGGTAACCACCGACACCGGCTGATCGGCCAGGGCATTGAGGCTCTCAAGCATTGCCTTGCTTTGCGGGTTGTCGGCGTTGAAGTTGGCCAACAACACGCTGCGGGCGTCGTCCAGCGCCTGGGTGTAGACCTTGGCGTCACCATTGAGCGCCGCCCACTGGGCCTGCTCGATGGTCAGGCTCAGGGCCAGGCGCAGCTGGTTCAGTTGCTGCCCGGCCAGCAGCGGCCGCACGTTTTCATCCGCGTTGAAGTCGATCTGGAAGTACTTGGAGATTTCTGCCCACCACTGCGACAGCCGGCTGGCACCATCGCCGTCGGCGGTCAGGGCACCCAGCGCATCGGCATTGCTGTCGAACTCGGGCGACTGCGCGCTCAGTTGCTGTACCAGCTCACGCTGTGCGGCCAGTTTCAGGAACAGGCCGGTACGGTCCGGTTGCTGGGTGCTGCCGAGGGTGGCCAGGCTGCGCGCCAGCTGCTCGCGGGCGGCGAATGCGCCTGGGTCGCTCTGCTCGCGCAGGATCTCGTCGGCGCCCTCGACCAGGGCCTTGGCGCTGGTGATGTCCTGCAAGGCCGACAGGCGCAGGGTAGCCAGGCGTAGCAGGTGCTCGGCTTCAGCCAGGCGCCACTCTTTGCGGCTTTCGCCTAGCACGGTTTCCAGGCGCTGGCTGAGACGCTGCTGGTCGCCCTGCAATTGCGCCACCAGGCGCCGGCGGTCTTCCAGCTCGCTGGCCGCCGGCAGGCTGGCCAGTTGCGCGCTGATCTGCTGTTCGCGCTGCTGCAGGGCTTCGGCGCGCTGGGTGAGCGCCTCGATGTGCTGGCCCTGGTTGAACTCGCTGCCTTGCAGTTGACGTACCTGCCAGACACCCCAGCCACCTACTGCCACCCCGGCCGCACCCAGCAGCAAGGCCAGCGCTGCCAGGCCACTGCCGGAGCGCTTGGCAGGTGGGGCGGTGACGGGTTCCGCCGGCGCCTGTGCCGACGGCTGATCATTATTGGACAAGACAGTCTCGCTCACGTATCCATCCTTTGCATGGGGGCGCATCGCGTTCAGCTTAGCGCCTTAAGAGGCAGGTGCAGCGCTGCGCTGCACGGCTACCAGCAAGGCCGTGGCACTGGCGCCACGGCAATCCACAACCTGTTGGGCCCCGGCGGCCCGGGCCTGTTCGGCAACCCGTGGGCTGGGCACGAACAGCGGCAGGCGTGCCAGCTGCGGCCAATCCGCACCGGCCAGCTGCTGCAGATGTTCAAAACCCTGCCCACTGCTGACCACCAGGCCATTGAGGCGTTCCGCTTCGATGCGGCGCTTCAGGGTGCCCGCCGGGTAATCCGGCAGGCAGCGACGATACAGTTCCAGATATTCGACACTAGCACCTTGCTCTGCAAGACGCTCTGCCAGCAGTTCGCGACCTCCGACGCCGCGCACGACCAGGACACGCGCTGCAGGCACGGCAACGGCCTGAAGCAGGGCCGGTAACGCCAGCAAGGCTTCGCTGTCATCGCCACGCGGCGGAGTGTTTACCTCCAGCCCGGCGCCCTGCAGCACTGCAGCGGTTGCCTCACCCACGGTGAACCAGCCTTGCCGTGGCGGCTGCATGCCGGCTTCGGCCAGCTGCTCAAGCAACAGCCTGGCAGCCGGCTTGCTGACCACGATGATCGCCTGGAAGCCATGCAGGCCTTCCAGCAGCAGACGTTGCCGGGGCTCCACGGTGACGGGCTCTATCGCCAGCAGCGGCAGGCAGCTGCTGCCCACCCCCGCTGCCGCCAGGCTTTGCGCCAGCGCCGCACAGTCCTCGGCAGGCCGGGTCAGCAGCAGGCGCCATTGGCTCACGGGTGGCCGGCCTCGCCGTAGACTTCCTTGAGGATGGCCTCGGCACCTTGGCCCAGCAGGTCTTCGGCCACCTGTACGCCCAAGGTCTCGGCAGCAGCGCGCGGGGCACGGGCTTCGGCCACCAGCAGGGTACCCCCGCTCGGCTGGCCAACCAGGCCACGCAGCCAAAGCTGGTCACCTTCGAGCACCGCGTAGCAGGCGATCGGCACCTGGCAGCCGCCATTCAGGTGTTTGTTCAGGGCGCGTTCGGCCACTACCCGGTCGGCGGTGTCGGCATGGTGCAGCGGCGCCAGGAGTGCGTGGATCTCGAGGTCGGCACTGCGGCACTCGATGCCCACCGCACCCTGGCCGCCAGCAGGCAGGCTGTCATCGACGCTGATGGTGGCGGTGATGCGGTCTTCAAAGCCGAGGCGGATCAGGCCGGCGGCGGCGAGGATGATGGCGTCGTACTCGCCGGCATCCAGCTTGGCCAGGCGCGTATTGACGTTGCCCCGCAGGAAGCGGATTTGCAGGTCCGGGCGGCGCGCCAGCAACTGGGCCTGACGGCGCAGGCTGGAAGTGCCGACGATGCTGCCGGCAGGCAGCGCTTCAAGGCTGTCAAAGGTATTGGAAACGAAGGCATCACGCGGGTCTTCACGCTCGCAGATGCAGTACAGGCCCAGGCCTTCGGGGAAGTCCATGGGCACGTCTTTCATCGAATGCACGGCGATGTCGGCTTCGTTGTCCAGCAGGGCGGTTTCCAGCTCTTTGACGAACAGGCCCTTGCCGCCGATTTTTGCCAGCGGCGCGTCGAGCAGCTTGTCACCCCGGCTGACCATGGGCACCAGGGTCACCAGCAGACCAGGGTGGACCTGCTCGAGGCGGGCTTTGACGTATTCGGCCTGCCACAAGGCCAAGGCACTTTTACGGGTGGCAATGCGGATTTCGCGAGTGGACATGGAACGCCCCGATCCAGAGAAATGCCGCCGATGATAACAGCATCTCCTTTATCGCTTGCAGATGTGGATCACCTGAGGGCCTCTTCGCGGCTAAAGCCGCTCCCACAGGGTGAGCTGCCGCTCTACAGGCCAATGATCCACCTGTGGGAGCGGCTTTAGCCGCGAACAAGGGCGCAGCCCTTGCCATGCGGGCGCCGTATCAGAGGGTCTGCATCATCTTGCGCACGCCGGCAACATGCCGGCGGCTGACTGTCAGGGCATCACCGTCCAGGCCTTTCAGGTACAGCTGAAAGTGCCCCAGCGGGGTACGCTGCAAGCGTTCGATGCGCTCGCGGGCAACCAGCGCATTGCGGTGAATACGCACGAAGCGTTCGCCAAATTCATCCTCCAGGGCTTTGAGCGGCTCGTCGAGCAGCACTTCCCCGGCCTCGTGACGCAAGGTGACGTATTTGTGGTCGGCAATGAAATAGATCACCTGGGGCAAAGGAATCAGCTCGATGCCTTTACGCGTGCGGGCACTGATGTGGCTACGTGGGCCGCCACCTTCATTGGCCGGCCGGGTAAGCGCCGCCAACTGGGCGCGGTTGGGTTTTTCGGCCTTGCGCAAGGCATCGCGCAACGCCTGGGCCTGGAACGGCTTGGTCACATGGCTGAGGGTACTTTCCTTGAATGCCTCGGCACCGTATTCGTCATCCCCGGTGCAAAACACCACCGCCGGCGGCGCCTCGCGTTCGCACAGGCGAGCGGCTACCTGCAGGCCATCCAGGCCTGGCATGCCGATGTCCAGCAGGACCACATCGGGCTTGAGGCTTTCGATCAGCGCAAGGGCCTCCTCGCCGTTGGTGGCGCTAGGCTCCAGCACGGTATAACCCTCCAGTTCGCCGAGTAGCCGGCTGAGGCGTTCACGGCCTTGGGGTTCGTCATCAACGATCAGGACATTCATAATTGCGCTGGATTCCTGAATGAGTCTCGCACAGGTATAGCGTAGACAGGTGTAGTTCGAGCGACACTGCGGTCACGCTCTAGACCGGTGCGATGGCCAAAGATTCACTCGGACGGCAGATTCACCGCCAGTCCTTTGTCCAACTGTAGACGGTCCGTGGAACACTGCCGTTCATTCCTTAAAATCCTTCTCTGCCATTTTCCGGGCATTTCTCTCGACCGGCGCCCTGCGGCAGCCAGCCCAACCCTGCTATTATCGGCGCCACTTTTTCGTTCACGCCTGCAATGAGTGAATCCATGAGCACCGACAAGACCAATCAGTCCTGGGGCGGCCGCTTCAGTGAGCCCGTCGACGCCTTCGTCGCCCGTTTCACCGCCTCGGTCGATTTCGACAAGCGCCTGTACCGCCACGACATCATGGGTTCGATCGCCCATGCCACCATGCTGGCGCAGGTCGGCGTGCTCAGCGATGCCGAGCGCGACACCATCATCGATGGCCTGAAGACCATCCAGGACGAAATCGAAGCCGGCAACTTCGACTGGCGCGTCGACCTCGAAGACGTGCACATGAACATCGAAGCACGCCTGACCGACCGCATCGGCATCACCGGCAAGAAGCTGCACACCGGCCGCAGCCGCAACGACCAGGTGGCCACCGATATCCGCCTGTGGCTGCGCGACGAAATCGACCTGATCCTGGCCGAAATCACCCGCCTGCAGCAGGGCCTGCTGGAGCAGGCCGAGCGTGAAGCCGAAACCATCATGCCCGGTTTCACCCACCTGCAGACGGCCCAGCCGGTCACCTTCGGCCACCACCTGCTGGCCTGGTTCGAAATGCTCAGCCGCGACTACGAGCGCCTGGTCGACTGCCGCAAGCGCACCAACCGCATGCCCCTGGGCAGCGCCGCGCTGGCGGGCACCACCTACCCGATCGACCGCGAGCTGACCTGCAAGCTGCTGGGCTTCGAAGCTGTGGCCGGCAACTCGCTGGACGGCGTGTCGGACCGTGACTTCGCCATCGAATTCTGCGCCGCTGCCAGCGTGGCGATGATGCACCTGTCGCGCTTCTCGGAAGAGCTGGTGCTGTGGACCAGCGCGCAGTTCCAGTTCATCGACCTGCCGGACCGCTTCTGCACCGGCAGCTCGATCATGCCGCAGAAAAAGAACCCGGACGTGCCAGAGCTGGTACGTGGCAAGAGCGGCCGCGTGTTCGGCGCCCTCACCGGCCTGCTGACCCTGATGAAAGGCCAACCGCTGGCCTACAACAAGGACAACCAGGAAGACAAGGAGCCGCTGTTCGACGCTGCCGACACCCTGCGCGACTCGCTGCGTGCCTTTGCCGACATGATCCCGGCGATCAAGCCAAAGCACGCCATCATGCGTGAAGCGGCCCTGCGCGGTTTCTCCACCGCCACCGACCTGGCCGACTACCTGGTACGCCGTGGCCTGCCGTTCCGTGACTGCCACGAAATCGTTGGCCACGCTGTGAAGTACGGCGTGGACACCGGCAAGGACCTGGCCGAGATGAGCCTGGACGAACTGCGCCAGTTCAGCGACCAGATCGAGCAGGACGTGTTTGCCGTGCTGACCCTGGAAGGCTCGGTGAATGCCCGTGACCACATTGGTGGTACGGCACCGGCGCAGGTACGCGCTGCCGTTGTTCGTGGCAAGGCCCTGCTGGCTTCGCGTTAAGCCAGCCTCGCTGCCCTGCTTTTTGTAGGAGCAGCCTTGTGCTGCGAAGAGGCCGGTGCAAACACCATGGATAGAAGGTGTTTGCACCGGCCTCTTCGCAGCACAAGGCTGCTCCTACAGGTTCAGCGCTAGCTCCGGTTAGCGTTTACCGCTGCGAATCATCTCCATGAAGGCCGGCATCGACGCTTCCTTGTCCGCCACGATCCGCGCCATGTGCGGGTTCTCGCCCATCAGCTGCAGCAACGCCTTGGCCTGCGGGAAGTCGGCCAAAAAGTCGATGTTCAGCACTTTCTTGCCCACGGCATAAGCCAGGTCGACCGAGAAGCAGAACATCAGGTCTGCCAGCGTCAGCTGCTCGCCCGCAACATAGGGTGCAAAGCGACCGTTGCGCTTGAGGGTGGCAAAGCCGGCCAGCAAATCGGCCCGCGCTTTCTCTTTGACCAATGGCTCAACCGACATGCCGAAGAACGACTCGGCATAGCAAGTACGCGCCGGCAGCTCGATGTACAGCTCGATTTCCTTGAGCAGCTCACGCACCTTGGCCTGCCCGAACGGGTCGGCCGGCAGCAGTGCCTTGCCGCCTTGGGTCTGCTCGATGTAGTCGAGGATTACACTGGTTTCGCTGAGGAAGCCGTGCTCGGTCTGCAGCACCGGCACCTTGCCCCGCGGGCTCACTTCCAGCGCCTGTGGCGCCTGGCCGCCATAGAAGGTGACTTCTTCGAAGGGCAGGCCTTTTTCCAGCAGGGCCAGCTTGACCATGTTGTAGTAGTTGCTGACCGAGAATCCATGAAGCTTGAGCATGAGGTAACAGCCTCCAGGCCGTAAGGGGTTGGCCCGGCTTTTATAGACTCTAAGCCCGCCCCTGACCAGCGTCATGCACCCCGTCAATGCCCGGGCATTGCCGCCACGGGCGTGGCACACTGTGCATCCCATCACAGGAGTACCGCCATGAGCGAGCCCACCGACATCGACAATGACGACGAAGCCTTCGCCGAGGCGACACTGACCCAGGCCATCGAAAACCAGATTGAAAGCGGCGAACCGCCTGCGGCCAAGGCCACCTTCAACAAGCTGACCCTGGTCGGTTACGAGCGCGAGGACATCCTCAACCTGATGGCCCATGTGCTGGCCTTCGAAATCGACAACATGCTGGTGGAAGACCGCGCGTTCGACGGCGAGTGGTACGAGAACGCCTTGCGGGCGCTGCCGGAGCTGCCCCCTGAGATGGATCAAGGCGAGGACGAATAACCCGACTACACTCGAAGGTCAGGCACCGTAAGCGGTGCCGCCATCCTTGTCTGGAAGTCAGGAGTCGCCATGTCTTTTACCCCCGATCTGATCGCTGAACTGGAAGTACTCGCGCTGTTCAAACACGACAGCAGCCAGGAAGGCATCAAGATAAACAGCAACGCCGCCCCTGCCCTGGTCGCCGCTGCGCAACGCCTGCATGAGAAGGGACTGACCGATCAACCCGATGGCGGCTACCTGACCAGCCTGGGTCATGACGCCGTTGACAGTGTCCAGCTGCTGCAGAACATCCTCAAGGCGCCACAGCCGGCCTGAACCGAGATTACAAGGGGCTGCCATGCAGCCCATCGCCGGCAAGCCAGCTCCCACAGGTATTGCACATGGCTTGAAACTGATGCGGTCGGGGTGGGAGCTGGCTTGCCGGCGATGGGCCGCAGCGCGGCCCCCGGTCAGTTGGCCGTTGCCCTGCGCTTTTCCACCAGCCACGAGCGCCCATACAGGAACACAATGGCCAGCAAGGCCACCGCCTGTGCCGACAGCGAGTAGGCATCAGCGTGAATGCCCAGCCAATCGAACTCGAAGAACGCCACCGGCCGTGTGCCCAGCACCCCGGCTTCTTGCAGCGCCTTCACACCATGCCCGGCAAACACCACCGACAGCGCGCACAGCAGTGCGGCGTTGATGCTGAAGAACAGCGTCAGCGGCAGCTTGGCAGAACCGCGCAAAATCACCCAGGCCAGGCCCACCAGCAGCACCAGCGCCGTGGCGCCACCCGCCAGCACCGCCTGGTGCCCGGCAGGGCCTGCCTGCAACCACAGGGTTTCGTAGAACAGGATCACTTCGAACAGTTCGCGGTACACCGAGAAAAACGCCAGCATGGCAAAGCCAAAGCGCCCGCCGCCGCTGACCAGGCTGCTTTTGATGTAGTCCTTCCAGGCGGCAGCGTGGCGGCGGTCATGCATCCATACACCGAGCCATAGCACCATCACCGCGGCGAACAGCGCCGTGCAGCCTTCCAGCAGTTCGCGCTGGGCGCCGCCCACATCGATCACATAGGCCGCCACCGCCCAGGTGGCGAACCCGGCGACCAGCGCCAGCCCCCACCCGATGTTGACGCTGCGTACCGCCGACTGCTGCCCGGTGTTACGCAGGAAGGCCAGGATCGCGGCCAGCACCAGAATCGCCTCCAGGCCTTCGCGCAGCAGGATCAGCAAACCGGAGATATAACTCAGCGACCAGCTCAGGCCGTCGCTGCCCAACAGCTTGGCGGCCTGGTCGAGCTTGCCTTTTGCCTCAGCCAGACGCTGCTCGGCCTGGGCCACGGGCAGGCCATCCTGCAGGGACTGACGGTAGGCCATCAGGGATCTTTCGGTGTCCTTGCGCGCCTGGGTGTCGATGTTGTCCAGCGAGCTTTCCACCAGCTCGAAGCCTTCCAGATAGGCCGCTACCGACAGGTCATAGGCCTGGTCGTGGTCACCTGCGCGGTAGGCGGCCAAGCTTTTGTCCAGCGTGCTGGCGGTGTATTCGAGCAGTTGCGCCGGGCCGCGCTTGACTTGCGGCGGCTGGGCTCGCTGGGCACGGAACGCTTCCACGACCGCGCTGCCTTCGTTGGCGGCGACTTCGGCCGGGGTCTGGCGAGCCAGGTCGGCGATGTTCCAGGTCTTGTCGCCTTTGCCGGCTTCCGGCTTGGCGGTGAAGCTGGCGATATAGGCGGCTATATCCCAACGCTGACGGTCATCCAGCTGGTCGGCAAAGGACGGCATCTCGGTGCCGTCGATACCCAGGGCCAGGGTGTTGTAGAGGTCGAACAGACTCAACTGGTCCAGGCGTGAAACATCGCGCAGGTTGGCGGGCGCAGGCTCCAGGCCCACGCCAGCCGGGCCGTCGCCCGCGCCGGTGTCGCCGTGGCAGATCGAGCAGTTTTGCGCGTACAGCGCAGCGCCGCGGGCCGGGTCCGGGGTAATCACCGGGGCCTGGCTGACCTCGTAGGCCACTGCCAGGCGCGCGCCCAGCTGGCGGGCCTGCCTGGCGACAGCCGTGCCCTCCTGGCGCTGATCGATGGCCTGGCGCAACGCCTGGACGCCCTGCTCCAGCGCGGCTTGCTCGGTATTTGCGGGCAGGGCTTTGACCAGCTCGGCCAATACCGCGCTGAATTCCTGTTGCTCGCGGTATTCGCCCTCGTCGATCACCTTGCCGTCTTGTACGGTCGGCGGGTAGTCGGCGCCAATGTAGTCCAGCAGGTGCAGGGCTTTGCCGGCCTCGGCGGGGGACTCGGCCAGCGCCAGGGAGCTGCACAGCGCCAGCACTGGGCCGAGTAATAAAGCCGGCAACCAGGCAAGCAGACGTGAACGGGTTTTCATGGCCAGTCTCGAAGGGAATGCGAAAGAGAACATTGTTCACTCCCACTTTGCTTCCCTCAAGGGTGCCACGCAGATTTCATGAAAAATCTTGCTACAAATCAGATGACAAGTATTCCGCCGCCCTCAGAAGCTGCGCTGATCAGTGGGGGCTGGCTTGCCGGCGATTGGGCCTCAAGGCTTGGCGGTGTCCTTCCAGCCTCCACCCAGCGCCAGGAACACCCCAATCTGCCCCATGGCTACCTGACTATTGGCCGCTGCCAACTGCGCACGCATGTCGGTATAGGTGCGTGTGGCCTGCAAATCCGCCAGGAACGATTCACGCCCTGCCTGGTAATACCGGTGGGTCTGGTCCGCCGCTTCCTTGGCCGATTTTTCTGCCTCGGCCAAGGCATCACGCCGGTCCAGCAGGGCGCTGTACTGCGCCAGGCGGGTCTGTGTTTCGCGGATGGCGTTCAGCACAACCCCATCGAAGTTCGCCAACGCCGCCTGGGTTGAAGCTTCGGCCATGCGAATACGCGCACGGGTGCCGTTGGTAGGGATGCTCCAGCTGATCTGCGGGCCAAAGCCCCAGCGGTTGGTTGCGGGCTCACCGAGGTTCTCCAGGATACCGATAGTGCCAACCTGGGCGCCAATGCTGATGTCCGGGTACAAGGCGCCAGTGGCCACGCCAATATAGGCGGTGGCAGCAGCCAACTGGCGCTCCGCCTGGCGCACGTCTGGGCGACGTTTGAGCAGCGCGGCGCCATCACCCACCGGGACCAGCTGGTTCAGGTGTGGCAGCTCGGCACAATCGGCGGTACCGACAGGCAACTGGTCGACCGGTTTGGCCAGCAGCGCGGCCAGTGTGTACATGCCAGTTTCTCGCTCGGCCTTGAAGCGTGGCAGTTCGGCGCGCAAGGATTTGAACTGGGTCTGCGAACGGGTGACCTGGGTTTCATCACCGCGGCCGGCATCGCGCAGGCGCTGGTTGAGCGTGACGCTCTGCTCCTGCAGGTCCAGCGACTCGCGGGCGATGTGGAGTTCCTCGTTGGCCGAACACACCTGGGTGTAAGCCTTGACCACATCCGCCACCAGGGTGATACGCGCGGTATCGGCAGCGGCCTGCACCGCGTCGGCATTGGCCTTGGCGGCCTCGGTGCCGCGCTTGAAGGTACCCCACAGGTCGAATTGGTACGAGGCACTGATAATAGCCTCGCCAATGTTGGCCACTGGTACCTTCTCGGGCTGCAGGAAGGCTTCGCCCGACTCCTGCAACCGCTGGGCGCCGAGTTTGACGCCACCATTGAAGCCACCTTGCGATTCGGCCACTTCGACCTGGGCGCGGGCCTTGGCGATGTTGGCCGCCGCCACGCGCAACTCGGTGTTGGCATCCAGGGCCTGACGCACCAGCGCGTTCAGCCGCTGGTCCTGATACAGCTGCCACCAGTCCTCGGGCACCGGCGCCGAGACCACGCTATCGGCATCCTGGCGCAGCGGGCCGCTCAGATCGCTGCGTTGCACCGCAGCGTCCTTGGGCACCTCATAGTCGGGCCCGACCATCATGCAGGCCCCCAGCGACAGGCACAGGCCGGCCAGGATCAGCTGCTTCATGGGCGCTGGCCCTCGATGATCGACACCGTGGCGGTGCGCCCGGCAATCATACGGAAGTCCTGCGGCACTTCATCGAAGGCGATGCGCACCGGAATACGCTGGGCCAGGCGCACCCAGCTGAACGCCGGGTTGACGTTGGGCAGCAGGTTGGCGCCGCTGCTGCGGTCGCGGTCTTCGATGCCCGCGGCAAAGCTCTGCACATGGCCGCGCAGGCGGGTGTTGTCGCCCATTACGCGAATGTCCACGGCATCACCGATGTGGATGCCACCCAGCTTGGTTTCTTCAAAGTAGCCATCGACGTGGTACGAGGTGCTGTCGACCACCGACAGCACCGGGCGGCCGGCGGTGACGAATTCGTGGTTACGCGGGGCGCGGTCGTTCAGGTAGCCGTCCACCGGGCTGCGCACCACCGAACGGTCGAGGTTGAGCTGGGCGGTATCGACTGCCACCTGGGCCTCGCTGACAGCCGAGCGGGCGCGGGCCTCGCGGGACTGGCTTTCTTCCAGCTGCTCGGCGGCCACCAGGTTGCCCAGCTTGCGGTTGCGCTGCGCCTCGCGTGATGCCTGGGCCAGGGTTTCCTGGCGTTCGCCCAGGGTGGCCTTGGCCTGGCGCAGGGCCAGGGTGAAGCGGTCCTGGTCGATGGTGAACAGCACGTCATCGCGTTTGACGGTCTGGTTGTCGCGCACCTCGACCTTCTGGATCAACCCCGACACATCGGGGGCGATCTGGATCACGTCGGCGCGGATGTGGCCGTCGCGGGTCCAGGGGGCAAACATGTAGTACACCACCATCTGCCACACGAGCACGGCGGCGAAGGTCACTACCAGCAACGTCAGGACCACACGGCCCAAGGTCAACAAAGGTTTTTTCATGGCAGCATCAGGTTTCGGCAAAAGTGGTCCACCGCGCCAAGCAGCACGGCATACAGAGCAACGTTGAACAACGCCCGGTGCCAGACCAGGCGGTAGAAATGCAGGCGCACCAGCACCGCGTGCACCCCCAGGAACACCAGGTAGGTGCCAAACATCATCACCAGCAGCGTGGGTAGAAACACCCCGCTGATATCCAGTTCACCAATCACAGGGGCGCTCCGTCGAGGCCGGGGGGCAGTTGCGGTTGTTCGGCGGGTTCGAGCATCACTTCCACGCCCGGCAACAGCGCCAGCCGCAGGCCACTCAGGGCATGCAACAGGTGGGTGCGGGCATCGCCACGCTCGTACAATTCATCCAGGTTCAGCGCCAGGCGTGCGCGTTCCATGTTGCGCAGCAGCGCGGCCGGGGCATGCAGGCGCTCACCGGCCCGCAGGCAGGCGGCGTAGTGCGCGCCGACTTCTTCGACCACCGTGCGCAAGCGCTCGCGGGCCTGCTGGCCGGCGCGCGGCATATAGGCCAGCAGGTCGAGCAAGTTCAGCCCCACGCGCAGGTCACGCAGTGCCACGCCGCTGTCCTGGCCGGTTTGCGACAGGCGCGGGAGGTGCTGCATCAGGCGGTCGAGCATCTGTACGCCCACCTGGCGTTGCTCGGCCAGGGTCGCCGGCTCGGTCATTTCGACAATGTCGCGCCAGGCGAAGCGGGTCATGCGCTTGGCCGCCAGCTCCACGCCGAACGGGCGCATCACCAAGGTCCAGATGAACGCGAACAACAGGCCAACGGGGCCGGCCAGGTTGGCGTTGAGGAAGGTGAAGAAGTCGGCGTCGTAAGCACCCTGGATGCTGATGAAGGTCGAGGTGTTGACGATGGTCAGTAAGGTGCCCAGGTAGAAGCGCGGCTGCACGGTCAGGGTGCCGATACAGATGAACGGCACGGCAAACGCCAGCACCAGCATCGGGAAATCGTGCAGGTTGGGCAGCACCAGGAACAGGTACAGGCTGGAGAAGATGACCGACATCAGCGTCCAGAAGAAGAACCGGTAGATCTGCGGCGCCGGGTCGTCCATGGCAGCAAAGAAGCTGCACGACACGGCAGCAAGGATCACGGCGCTGGCGCCATCGTTCCAGCCCAGGCCAATCCACAGGCCGCACGCCACCACAATCGCCAGTACGGTAGAGGCCACCGAGTACAGCATCAGGCCACGGTCGAAGAATGCCGTCAGGCGGCCCAGGCGCCAGTGGCGATACACCGCGCGCCAAGGCTTGGCATCGTCGGTACGCAAGGCGTGCTGCAGGGTGCAGCAGTCCTGCCACAAGTCAGCCCATTCGGTCAGGCGGTACAGGGCGTTGGACAGCAGCAGTTCGGCGCGCTGGTCGAGCGCGGCGGCACCGGGCTGCAGGCGGTCGATCTGCTCGTGCAGCGCGGTCCAGCGCGTTACCGAAGCGCTGTGAGCAGTGCCTTTCAGCCATTCGCGCGCGGCTTCAAGCACGGGTTGAAGCTGGGCGAACTGGGCCGGGGCACGGCCCTCCAGGGCCACAAGTGCGTCGTCGAGCGCATCAATGACCGGCAGCAGGTGAATCATCCGCCCACGCAGCTCACGAGCGTTCTTCAGGGTATGTGGGCCGGCACCTTCGTGGCCTAGCTGGCCGATCATCAGCTCCAGCGAGTTGAAGGTGGCGACCATCGCCCCGCGCATGCCGCCGACCTTGTCGGCGCTGGCTTCGCGGGCCAGGTAGGTGTCGCTGTAGCGGATCGCCTCGGTGAACCAGTTACCGGTGGCACCGACCACCACAGGGGCCAGCCGGCGCGGCCAGAAAATGGCGCCGACCACTGCCGCACAGACGATCCCCAGGCAAATTTCCTGGGCACGGGAGGACGCCACGTCGAACACCGCCAGCGGGTTGTCGACCACCGCCAGGGCGATCATGGGCAGGGTATAGCCAGCCAGCATCAACACGTAGTTGTTGGCCGTGCGCAGGTTCAGCGACAGGAACAGCAAGGTGCCGGTCCACAGGGCGATGGCGATGCTCAGCAGCAACGGCGACTGCACCAGCGGCGGCACCAGGAAAATCGCCCCGCCGGCACCCAGCAGCGTGCCCACGGCGCGGTACAGCGCCTTGGAACTGGTGGGGCCGACGAAGGGGCTGGAAACGATATACACCGTGGCCATGGCCCAGTAGGGGCGCGGCAGCTGCATGAGCAACGCGATGTACAAGGCGATCATGGAGGCGGCGAAGGTACGCGCACCGTAGAACCAGTCGCGGGCCGGTGGTACAGAGCTGAAGAAGCCGTTCATGCCACCCCGCCCGTACCGCCCAGGCCGGCTGCTTCGAAGGCGCGCAGCACGCGCAAGGTGGCTTCCAGGTCGGCCTGGTCGATACCGTTGAGCACATCGCGGCGCAGGCGCACCAGCTCGGCTTCGATGGCCTCGGCCAGGGCACGGCCTTCGGCGGTCAGGCTCAGGGCCTTGGCGCGACGGTCCAGTGGGTCCTCGCTGCGGCACACCAGGCCAGCCTTGCACAGTTGGTCGAGCAGGCGCACCAGTGATGGGCTTTCCAGGCCGGCAGCCTGGGCTACGGCCACCTGGTGCACACCGTCGCCCAGGCGCACGATCATCAGCAGCGGCGCAGCGCAGGCTTCGGAAATGCCGTAACCGGTCAGGGCGGTATGGCAGATGCGCCGCCAATGACGGGCGGCAACCACCATGCCACTGCTGACTTGCAGGCGCAGGAGATCAAGGGACATGAAGGAAACCAAGGATATTCATAGTTTGCTAACTATCAATATACGCCTTGCCCTCCCCCTGTCGTCAACAGTGGGCGACGGACAACCGGGTTAAATGTTGTTCATTTTTTAGCCTGTGCCGGCCTCTTCGCGGGTAAACCCGCTCCTACAGGTACCCCACATTTTGAGGCTTGTGGTTTCCCGCGAAGAGGCCGGCACAGGCAACAGAAAATCAGGGCTGGATCTGGTCTTCCAGCTTCATGGTCAGTGCCAGCGTGCTGCCCATCTGCACCGCCCGGTCCCGCCATTCCTGATAGCGCGCTGCATCACGGCTGCTGAAATGCACCGCCAGCTCCTCTGCCGCCTGCACCACCCCCGCCGCTGCCGCCAGCTCCAGCCAGTACAGCGCGGCCTTCAGGTCGGCCTCTACATACAGCCCGTGCATCAGCCGGTAACCCACCTCAAAACGACAGCGTGCTTCACCCCGCTCTGCCCCGCGCATGAACCAGTGGTAGGCCTGAACCAGGTCGACCTGCCAGTCCAGGTCGCCGTCGCACACCTCCTCCTCATACAGGTCGCCCAATGCCGCGGCCGCGTGGAGCATGCCCCGCTCAAAGGCCTGCCGATAGCACTCCGCTGCCTGCACGTAGGAAGGGTCGATGCCTTTGCCAAAGTAATGCTGCTGCCCCAGGTTGAACCAAGCGGCGGCATTGCCTTGCAGGGCCGCCATGCGCAGCAGGTGGCCGGCCAGCACGGTATCGGCACGCCAGTACTTGCCGTTGAGCCAGATCCAGCCGAGGTCGTTGAGTGCCGCCACGCTGCCCAGCAACGCCTGGCGGCGCAGGTCGGCATACACCGCCTGCAGGTCGCTGGCCTCATCCAGGCGGTTGACCAGCATCGAGCGCTGGCTGGGCAGACCCACACCGGCAAACAGCCACTGTCGCCTCCCGACCGGGGCCGGTGGCGCAATGACCCGCTCGGGAAGAAGGCGGGCAAGCAGCGAATGGATATTGCTGGCAGCAGACATGTTCATCCTCATTGAACGACGCACAACCCCAACCTTCGGCTGTGATGAGGCGTGATTCTGCGTGACGTCACGTCAAAACCTGTCGCGAACGAATCGGCACACGGCAACCAAATGCGAGTTCCTTGATCTGAGCAGGCTGTGGCCAATTGCCATACAGCACGCGTGCCGCCATCCTGTTGCGGCAAGCCTAGACAAGGACGTTACATTTTGCCGTTCGCCACCACTCGCGCCACCCTCAGCCGTCAGTGGGCGCTGCTGCGCCAGCTGCCCAACCGCTCCCCCGGCATTACCAGCGCCGAGCTTGTCTGGGGCCTGCGCGATGTCGGCTTCACGGTCAGCAAACGCACTGTCGAGCGCGACCTCAATGAGCTGTCGCTGATATTCCCGCTGGAGCGCAATGACAAGAGCATCCCGTTCGGCTGGCACTGGTCGGCGAGTGCGGTGGGCGAGTTGCGCGGTAACTTCGACTTGCTGACGCACCTACGGGGGGATGCGTTGCAACCGGCGAAGGGTGAGGGGGTGGAGCTGGTGGCACGGATCAGCGATGCACTGGCGCGGCAACTGCGTGTTGCACCGTTGAGCAGCGACATGCAGCTGACGGCGCTGGAGCATGGGCATCGGTTGCGGGCCACGGTGAGTGACGGCTGGCCATTGCGCTGGTGGCTGTTGAGCCATGGGGATGGGTTGGTGGTGGAGCAGCCTGTGGTATTGAGGGAAGAGATTGGCAAGATCCTGAGCAATGCGGCGGCTCAGTACCTGAGTTGATAGCCTGTACTGGCCCTATCGCCGGCAAGCCAGCTCCCACTGGAAAGCCACAAGCCTCACGACCTGTGGAGTACCTGTGGGAGCCAGCTTGCCGGCGATAGGGCCAGTACAGGTCAGCGCTGCATCCCCCAACGCCGCACGGTCAGCCGCTCCAGGGTGTTGAACACTAACCCTTCCACCAGCAAACCAATCAGGATCACCACCGCCAACCCGGCAAATACCTTGTCGGTATACAGCTCGTTGCGGTTCTGGAAGATGTACCAGCCCAGCCCGCCTTTACCGCTGCTGGCGCCAAACACCAGTTCGGCGGCAATCAGGGTGCGCCAGGCAAAGGCCCAGCCGATCTTCAGCCCCGACAGGATCGACGGCAAAGCCGCCGGCACCAGGATGTGCAGCACCAGCCGCAGCCCTTTCAGGCCATAGTTACGGCCCGCCATGCGCAGTGTTTCCGAGACGCCAAGAAAGCCCGCGTAGGTATTCAGCGCCAAAGCCCACAGCACCGAATGCACCAGCACGAAGATCAGGCTATTGTCGCCCAGCCCGAACCACAGCAAGGCCAGCGGCAGCAGGGCAATGGCCGGAAGCGGGTTGAACATCGAGGTCAATGTGCCCAGCAGGTCGCGGCCCAGCTGGGTCGAAACCGCCAGGCTGGTCAGGCCGAATGCCAGGACGATGCCCAGTACATAACCCTTGAGCAGAATCACCAGCGACACGCCAACCTTGGCCGGCAGTTCGCCACTGATCATCCCGTCCCACAGGGCGGCGGCGGTTTGCAAAAAGCCTGGCAACAGCAGGTCGTTGTCCTGATAGCGGGCGACGGCCTCCCACAGCACAGCGATCACCAGCAGGATAACCGCCTTGCGCAGCCAGCCTTGCTGCCACAGGCGCCGGGCCAACGGCAGTTGTCGTTCCAGAGGCACACTGAGCAGGGGCTCCAGCTGCACCTCGTATTCCTGGCGTACAGTTGTAGTGGTCATGGCTGAAGCTCCTGTCAGTAGGCGATGCGAATATCGTTAAAGCCAAGCTCGTCAGGCTGTTGCGGGGTGTCCGCCTCGTCAAACAGCAGACGGTGGATACGCCGGGCACTGGCCTGGAAGTCGCTGCCACCCAGGCTGCCCAGGTCGTACTGATGGCTGTGCACTTCGGCCCGTACCCGCCCCGGGTGCGGCGACAGCAGCAGGATGCGGTTGCCGACCACCAGCGCCTCCTCGATGGAGTGGGTCACGAACAGCAGGGTGAACCGTACTTCCTCCCACAGCAGCAACAGCTCTTCCTGCATCTTGCGCCGGGTCAGCGCATCAAGGGCGGCGAACGGCTCATCCATCAACAAGATCTTCGGCTGTGTGGCCAAGGCCCGGGCAATCGCCACGCGTGCCTTCATGCCACCCGACAAGGTGTGTGGATAGGCATCAGCGAAGGCGGCCAGGCCGACCTTCTCCAGGTAATGCAGTGCCCGCTCTTCGGCTTCGGCGCGCTTGAGCTGGCGCGACACCAGCAGCGGGAACATGACGTTCTGCTTTACCGTTTTCCACGGCGGCAGCTGGTCAAACTCCTGGAACACCACTATGCGGTCGGGGCCCGGACCACGGACAGCCTGGCCCTGCAACAGAATCTGCCCTTCCTGCGGCTGGATGAAACCGGCGACGGCCTTGAGCAAGGTGGACTTGCCGCAGCCTGAGGGGCCAAGTAGCACAAAGCGGTCGGCACGGTCGACTTCGAAGCTGACCTGGTGGGTGGCCCGCACCACGCGTTGCGCGGTGCGGTATTCGAGGCTGAGGTTATCCACCTTGAGCAAAGGCGGCGTTGCGACACGGCTCAGGTTGCTGGCCGTGTGGCCTGGCAATGGGGCGGTCATGATCGATCAGCTCCCTTGCAGCGGGCGTTCATCCTGGAAGAAGTAGTCCTTCCACGATTCCGGCTTATGCTTGATGGCGCCTACCCGATAGAGGAAATCGGCCAGCTTGTAGGTGTTCTTTGGCGTGACGGTGAATTCGTACTGCGGGTTGTCGATCAGCTTGATCAACGCGTCGCGGTCGATCTTGGCCTTGGTCACACGGATGTAGGTGTCGGCGGCAGCTGCCTTGTCTTTCTGGGCGAAGTCTGCGGCTTCGGCCAGGGCGTCAACGAAGGCCTTGTAGGTTTTAGGGTTGTCCTTGCGGAATTTCTCGGTGGCAAACAACAAGGTCGGCGAGTTGGGGCCGAGCAGGTCATAGCTGTTGAGCACCACATGCACGTCCTTGTTGGCCAGTACCTGATCCTGGAACGGCGGGTTGGAGAAGTGCCCGTTCAGCTCGGTACCGCCGGCCAGCAGCGCGGCAGTGGCATCGGGGTGAGGTACGGCGAGGGTGTATTTGTCGAGGCGGTTGTATTCCTTGTCGCCCCACTGCTGGGCGGCGGCATACTGCAGGAAGCGCGACTGCACCGAAACACCGACCGCTGGCACGGCGATGCGATCTTTGTTGGAGATGTCGGCGATGGTCTTCACGTTGGGGTTGCTGCTGACCAGGTAGTACGGGAAGTTGCCCAGCGAGGCCACGGCCTTCACATTCTGCCGACCCTTGGTGCGGTCCCACACCGTAAGCAACGGGCCGACACCCGCGCCGGCGATGTCTACCGAACCGGACAGCAGTGCGTCGTTGATGGCCGAGCCACCCGACAGCTGGGCCCAGTCGACGTCGATTTCGATGCCCTGCTCCTTGCCGTGCTTTTCGATCAGGTGCTGGTCACGCACCACGTTCAGCAGCAGGTAGACGATGCCGAACTGTTCGGCAATGCGGATCTTGCCTTCGGCCTGGGCCACTGCAGGGGCAGCCAGGCTGCCAACGACCAGGCTTGCGCCCAGGCCGATGCTTGCCGCCAGGCGGCTGATGGATTTGCGCATGATGATGTCCTCAGTCGTCAGAACGGGGCGTCGCCCTGGATGGTGGTGCGGTACAGCTTGCGGCGCAGGTGTGCGGGGCAGCCGGCGGCCAGGTGGATCAACGAGCGGTTGTCCCAGAACACCAGGTCATGGGGCTGCCATTGGTGGCGGTAGATGTTCTGCTCCAGCACGCTCAGTGCGTACAGCTGTTGCAGCACGTCGCGGCTTTCATCGTCTGGCAGGCCGACGATGCGGGTGGTGAAGCCTTCACTGACAAACAGCGCCTTGCGGCCGTTCTCCGGGTGGGTGCGGACCACCGGGTGGATAACTTCCTGTACCTGCGCCAATTGCTCGGCGGTCAGGTTCGGGCGCCAGTTACCTTCAAATTTGGTTTCGGCGTAACGGGCGGTATAGGAGTGGGCAGCACTGCGGCCCTCGACCACTTTGCGCAGGGCGTCGGGTACGGCGTCCCAGGCTTTGTGCATGTCGGCGAACAGCGTATCGCCGCCTTCGCTTGGCAGTTCCTGGGCATGCAGCATGGAACCGAGGCTGGGCAGCGCTTTGTATGAAAGGTCGGAGTGCCAGAACTTGCCAGCATCACCCAGGCCGATGTTCTGACCGTTTTCGATGATGTTGGAAACGATCAGGATCTCGGGATGGCCTGCCAGCAGGAACTGCTTGAGCACATGGATCTGCAACTCACCAAAGCGGCGGCTGAAGGCAATCTGCTGTTCCGGGCTGATGCGCTGGTCGCGGAACACCAGCACATGGTGGTCGAGGTGGGCGCGATGGATACGGGCGAAATCCTCGGCGTTGACCGGTTTGGCCAGGTCCAGGCCGATGATCTCGGCGCCTACGGCACCGGAGAACGGGCGGATTTCGAAAACTTGCGGCTGGGCGCTGTCGATGGTCGACAAGGCGTTCGAGGCGGCTGACATTTATCACTCCCACGCAGTGCGCGACTTCAATGGCGCGCAACGATCAGAAACGCACGGGGATTTCCCGTGTGGGTTCAAGTCGTGCGGCGCATCGATTGGTCGACGGGTACGCAGTGGATGTGACTATAAAGTCATAAGCGCGATATTTTAAATACCTTTAAAGCATAACCATATCACTGTCGCCGGGGCTGCCCTGCTGTCAGATCAGCCCACCCTGCTCTTCTTCGTCGATCAGGTTGTTAAGGCTGCTGAGCGCCTTGCGCGCGGTGGAGCGGTTGAGCAGCTTGGCCTGTGCGCCGGCGGGCAGGTCGGTGATCTTGAACACCCCCTTGGCGGTCAGCACGTCGATGAGGTCCTCGAGCACGCGGATCATGTCCAGGTCACTTTGCTTGAGCTGGTTGAGGCTGTTTTCCACGGCGTCATCGGCAAACCATTCCTGGATATCGGCATGGTCGGCGGGGAGCATTTCGGTGAACTGGTCAAAAGCAGCTGCTTCTACCCGCAGCAACTGGCCAGCGGCGTCGCGTTGCACGTAGAACATGGCGGTGTCCCTCGTCACGTTGGTTCCTTGTTGGTAGACAGCAGCATAGGCAAAGATCGCCGGGCGCGCAGGCCCGGCGCAAGAGTATGCGCTGTCAGCAGATGGCAGGAAAGACCCGTGTGGGAGCGGCCTTTGTGTCGCGAAAGGGCCGCGTAGCGGCCCTGTAGCGCATCAGCTGTCTTTGTTGTGGATGATGATGGTCGGGTCAGCACCGCTGATCAACGAGTTGACCGTGGTGTTGGACCAGTTCACCCCTTCAAGCTTGATGGTCACATCGGCATTTGCCAGACCGCCAGCATCGTTGAGCTTGCCTTCGCTGCTGACCTGCAACGTGGTCGTGCCTTCCACGGTGGTGAGTTTCAGGTAGTTGTCGATCGTGCTGCCCTTCTCACCTTGCAGCAGATCGCTCAAGTCGATCTTGTCTTTCTCGCCTACCTTGAAGTCCTTGATCACGTCGTTGCCGTAATCGCCCGCCTTCCACACGAAGGTGTCGGCACCGCTGCCACCGATCAGGATATCGTCGCCGTGGCCACCGATCAGGGTGTCATTGCCAGTACCGCCCAGCAGGATGTCGTTACCCCTGCCACCATCGAGCGTGTCGTTACCACCTTGGCCGAAGAGGATGTCGTTGCCGTTGCCGCCGGACAAGAAGTCCTTGCCGTCGTTGGCACCGGAGATATCGAACTCGGTGTAATGCTCGGTGATGTACTGGTGCACGTTGCTGGTGGTAACAGCACTGGCTTCGACACCGCTTTTCTGCGCAACGTAGGTCTGCAGGGCCTGATACCCCTCGCTGACGACACCATTGAGGGTGATCAGGTCACCGAAGATGATGTCGTTGCCGTTGCCGCCATCGATGGTGTCTGCACCTGGCAAGATCGCCTCGGAGTGGCCCAGAATCGCCTTGGCCAGGTCGGCCGGGTCGATGTTGGCCTGTGGCTTGCCAGCAGTGTCATAGGCTGTCAGGTCGCTGAGCGAGACATCGCTGTTCAGGCCAATCGCCTGCACCTTGCTCAGACCGGTATCTTTGCCACCAAGTACGGCAAAGCTCGCAGTGGAACCTGCCGCTGAGTAGTAATAGTTCCAGGCGTCAGCGTAGCCAGTACCCGCCAGGTCGGAGGTCTCGTAGGTACCATCACCTTGGGCATGGATCGTCCCGATCTCCTTGGTCGAGTCGAGCCTGCCATTACTCCTGTAGGTAGAGACGGTGATGAGCCCGTTACTGCTGATCTCAACCTTGTGCGTACTGTCGGCCCAGGCACTGAAGGTGTCGCCAATCTTGTAATTGTTGACGTTGACCACGTCATCCAGATACTTGCCATTGGTCCATAGGCGAGGGTTGGTGCTTTCCCCGTTCTGGTAGTAAGTCGGCTTGCCATCAGTGATGAAGTAGGTGAGGTTCTCCGCACCAGAATTGCTCAAGGCCACAGTGCTCTTGAAGAAGTTGGACGTGGTCTTGAACGCGTCTTCGTAGTTGGTACCACCGCCGTAGCGAGAACCGCCCACCATCGAGTCCAGTACCGTCTGCAACTTGCTCAGGGCATCGGTATCGTTCAGGTTCACCGTCACGTTCTTGTTGACCTGGGTGTCGAAGTCGACCAAGAAGATGTTCACGGTACCGGAGGAGTCGGAGCCCAGGCTCGCTTTCAGCGTCTGGAACACGGACGCCAGCTGGGCCTTGGCCGTGGCAACAGACTGGTCACTCATACTGCCCGAGCTGTCGACCATGAAGGCAATGTTGTAGTTCTTGCCCTGGACCACGTTCAGGCCCGACACGTCGGCGACGATGATGTCGTTGCCTTCGCTGCCGGTCATGGTGTCGTTGCCCGAAGTACCCACGCTGGCCTTGTAGGTTGCGCCGTACACCGTCACCGGGATGTTGCCGGTGGTGATGGCCGAACCGCCCAGGCTTTCGGTGGCAGTCGAGGTGACCGTGATGTCGAACGAGCCTTTGTAGTAGGCCGGCGGCGTCAGGGTCAGGCCGCTGAGTTTCCAACCGGTTACATCCACCGGTGCGCTGCCTACCGTGACCGTGTGGCCTGCACCATCGCTGAGTACAGTGCCTTTCGGGATGCCGCTGAGGCTAACGTTCAGGGTTTCGGAGCCATCGGTGTCGGTCAGGGCAGTATTGATACCAACCAGTTTCACCGAGCCACCTTCCGGCCCTTCGTTTAGTTTGTAGCCGTCGTAGTAGCTCTGACCATTCACGGTGTGCAGGTCGGACACGCCCAGGCCAGCGTTGGCCATCTCGGTCACGTTCTGATACATCTTGATGTTCGAGCTGCTCAGGTCCGTGGCCGCACCCGAGCCTACCTGGATGTTCAGGTCATAGCTGCCTGGACCAGACTGGTTGGCATGGTAGACCTCGATCGGGTAGTAGCCACTGGTGTTCGGGGTGAAGGTACCCGAAACCTGGCCACCGGCACCCCAGGTAGCCGTGACCACAGTCTTGCCACCAATGGTGACCACGAAGCTGTCGTCGGCGGTACCGCTGAAGGTGTAGGTCTTGCCGGCTTCCAGGTAGATCAGGCCCGACGTTTTCGAGCCGGTGCCAGCAGTGACGCTGCCATCGGACTGCACGTTGGTAGTAGTGCTGCTGGAGTTGGCGTTGCCAGAGTTGGCAAATACCGTCTTCAGGTCCTCGCCGGTAATGCCATTGCCACCAGTACCCAGGCCTTTGAGGCTGGTCCAGACTTCCTTGGTCAGGCCTTTGGAGTCGATATCGGCGCTGCCGAAGCTCAGCGTCGGTTTGTCGGCTACCGGACTGATGTCGACCTTCATGGTCACTTCTGTGCCCAGGTTGGTGCCATCGTTCGGCTTGTACCTGAACTGTGCGTAGTCGGCCTTCTGGTTACCCACGCCATTGCCACCGTAGTTATCCGAGCCCGACTGGTTGAGAAGCGGAACGAACTTCAGGTTCTTGGCGATGATGTCAGCTTGGCTCACCACCTGGCCAACGGTCACATTCACCCAGGCAGTACCGTTGAAGAACTGCAGGCTGCCTGCGCCGGGGATAGAGGTAATGGTCACCGACAGACCGGTGTTGCCATCGGCATCGGTGACTTTGAAATCACTCCAGGCGAACACGTAGTCGGTGTCTTCCACGCCAAACACCGCGCCACCAGGCGAAACTGGCAGGTGGTCGTTGTCGAGGATGGTGGTAGTCACGCTCGATTTGCTGCTATCCACCTGCAGGTTCTCGAAGTTGCCACCGGTGGCAGTTTCGATTTTCACCACGAAGTTCTCGGTACCTTCGACCAGCTTGTCGTCGATGGTAGCGATGTTGAACGTGGTGCCTGTGCTGTTGGCCGGGATCTTCACGGTGGTGACACCGGTGAAGTCCTCACCGTTTTTGGCGGTGCCGCTGTAGCTGAGGGTGATCGTGACTTCGGCCTTGGAGGCGTTGCTCAGGGTCAGCGTGTACTGGCCGGTTTCGCCCTCGGTCAGCGAACCGGTGCCGGTGATGCCGACCGTGGTGACGTCACCTTGGTTGCCGGTGCCCGGGGTACCCGAGCCTGGCTCGTCGGTGACGGCGGTGCTGACCGGGGTCTTGTCCAGGGTCAGTTGCTCGAACTTGCCGACATCAGTGCCGCTGACCGAAGCGATCGACTTGATCACAGGGTCGTTTGCACCGACGTAGACGTTGTCCGGGGCAGCCACGGTGGCAGTACCCACGGTGCCGTTGGCCGGCACGGTGATGGTGGTCTTGCCATCGTTCAGGGTGAATGTCAGCGCCGAGTGGTTGTTGATCGGCAGGCCATCTTTGTTGGTCAGCGTCACGGTGTAGGTGATCACGCCACCTTCGGTGACCGACGGGGTCGCAGTAAGTTTCGCGATGACTTCGTCGGTGGTGTCGGTGACGTTGACCTTCGCCGCGTCGCCCAACTGCAGGTTCTCGAAGGTACGGCCGCCGATGTCGGCTGCCGACTTGATACCCAGGCTGATTTCACCGGCGTCTTTGTAGACGTCGTCGCCTTGGGCAGCGTGCTCGTAGGGCGCGCTGGTTTGGCCGGCCTTGATGGTGACTTGAGCGTTGTTGCTCAGGGTCACGACCAGGTCGTTGGCCAAGGCGGTGTTGATGTGCACGGTGAAGGTCGGTTTGACGTTCTCGGCTACCGAGGTCTGGTCGGCGGTGATGGTCACCAGCACCAGGTCGCCCTGGTTGCCAGTGCCCGGAGTACCCGAACCTGGCTCGTCGGTGACGGCGGTGCTGACCGGGGTCTTGTCCAGCGTCAGCTGCTCGAACTTGCCGACATCCACGCCGGTGACCGACTGGATGGCCTTCACGACCGGAGCGTTGGTGCCGGTGTAGACGTTGTCCGGAGCCGTGACAGTGGCAGTGCCGGTTGTACCGTTAGCCGGGATGGTGATGGTGGTTTTGCCATCGTCCAGGGTAAAGGTCAGCGCACCGTGCTTGTCGATCGGCAGGCCGTCTTTGTTGGTCAGCGTCACGGTGTAGGTGATCACGCCACCTTCGGTTACCGATGGGGTCGCGGTCAGTTTTGCCACGACTTCGTCGGTGGTGTCGGTGACGTTGACCTTCGCCGCGTCGCCCAGCTGCAGGTTCTCGAAGGTACGGCCGCCGATGTCGGCTGCCGACTTGATACCCAGGCTGATTTCACCGGCGTCGTTGTAGACGTCGTCGCCTTGGGCAGCGTGCTCGTAGGGCGCGCTGGTTTGGCCGGCCTTGATGGTGACTTGAGCGTTGTTGCTCAGGGTCACGACCAGGTCGTTGGCCAAGGCGGTGTTGATGTGCACGGTGAAGGTCGGTTTGACGTTCTCGGCCACCGAGGTCTGGTCGGCGGTGATGGTCACCAGCACCAGGTCGCCCTGGTTGCCAGTGCCCGGAGTGCCCGAACCTGGCTCGTCGGTGACGGCGGTGCTGACCGGGGTCTTGTCCAGCGTCAGCTGCTCGAACTTGCCGACATCCGCGCCGGTGACCGACTGGATGGCCTTCACGACCGGAGCGTTAGTGCCGGTATAGACGTTGTCCGGAGCCGTGACAGTGGCAGTGCCGGTTGTACCGTTAGCCGGGATGGTGATGGTGGTTTTGCCATCGTCCAGGGTAAAGGTCAGCGCACCGTGCTTGTCGATCGGCAGGCCGTCTTTGTTGGTCAGCGTCACGGTGTAGGTGATCACGCCACCTTCGGTTACCGATGGGGTCGCGGTCAGTTTTGCCACGACTTCGTCGGTGGTGTCGGTGACATTGACCTTCGCCGCGTCGCCCAGCTGCAGGTTCTCGAAGGTACGGCCGCCGATGTCGGCTGCCGACTTGATACCCAGGCTGATTTCACCGGAGTCTTTGTAGACGTCGTCGCCTTGGGCAGCGTGCTCGTAGGGCGCGCTGGTTTGGCCGGCCTTGATGGTGACTTGAGCGTTGTTGCTCAGGGTCACGACCAGGTCGTTGGCCAAGGCGGTGTTGATGTGCACGGTGAACGTCGGTTTGACGTTCTCGGCTACCGAGGTCTGGTCGGCGGTGATGGTCACCAGCACCAGGTCGCCCTGGTTGCCGGTGCCCGGAGTGCCCGAACCTGGCTCGTCGGTGACGGCGGTGCTGACCGGGGTTTTATCCAGAGTCAGCTGCTCGAACTTGCCGACGTCAGCGCCGGTGACCGACTGGATAGCCTTCACGACCGGAGCGTTGGTGCCGGTGTAGACGTTGTCCGGAGCCGTGACAGTGGCAGTGCCGGTTGTACCGTTAGCCGGGATGGTGATGGTGGTTTTGCCATCGTCCAGGGTAAAGGTCAGCGCACCGTGCTTGTCGATCGGCAGGCCGTCTTTGTTGGTCAGCGTCACGGTGTAGGTGATCACGCCACCTTCGGTTACCGATGGGGTCGCGGTCAGTTTTGCCACGACTTCGTCGGTGGTGTCGGTGACGTTGACCTTCGCCGCGTCGCCCAGCTGCAGGTTCTCGAAGGTACGGCCGCCGATGTCGGCTGCCGACTTGATACCCAGGCTGATTTCACCGGAGTCTTTGTAGACGTCGTCGCCTTGGGCAGCGTGCTCGTAGGGCGCGCTGGTTTGGCCCGCCTTGATGGTGACTTGAGCGTTGTTGCTCAGGGTCACGACCAGGTCGTTGGCCAGGGCGGTGTTGATGTGCACGGTGAACGTCGGTTTGACGTTCTCGGCTACCGAGGTCTGGTCGGCGGTGATGGTCACCAGCACCAGGTCGCCCTGGTTGCCGGTGCCCGGAGTGCCCGAACCTGGCTCGTCGGTGACGGCGGTGCTGACCGGGGTTTTATCCAGAGTCAGCTGCTCGAACTTGCCGACGTCAGCGCCGGTGACCGACTGGATAGCCTTCACGACCGGAGCGTTGGTGCCGGTGTAGACGTTGTCCGGAGCCGTGACAGTGGCAGTGCCGGTTGTACCGTTAGCCGGGATGGTGATGGTGGTTTTGCCATCGTCCAGGGTAAAGGTCAGCGCACCGTGCTTGTCGATCGGCAGGCCGTCTTTGTTGGTCAGCGTCACGGTGTAGGTGATCACGCCACCTTCGGTGACCGACGAGGTCGCAGTCAGTTTCGCGATGACTTCGTCGTTGGTGTCGGTGACATTGACCTTCGCCGCGTCGCCCAGCTGCAGGTTCTCGAAGGTACGGCCGCCGATGTCGGCTGCCGACTTGATACCCAGGCTGATTTCGCCGGCGTCTTTGTAGACGTCGTCGCCTTGTGCCGCGTGCTCGTAGGGCGCGCTGGTGTCGCCGGCCTTGATGGTGACCTGGGCATTGTTGCTCAGGGTCACGACCAGGTCGTGGTCGAGCGGCTGGTTGATGTGCACGGTGAAGGTCGGTTTGACGTTTTCCGCCACAGAGGTCTGATCAGCCGTGATGGTGACCTTGACTAGGTCGCCTTCGTTGTTGCCGCCTGGGTTGCCCGGAGTGCCTGGCTCGTCAGTGACCTGAGTGCTGACCGGGGTTTTGTCCAGGGTCAGTTGCTCGAACTTGCCAACATCAGCGCCAGCAACGGTCGCAATCGAGTTGACCACCGCTGGGTTGCTGCCGACGTAGACGTTGTCCGGAGCAGTCACGGTGCTCGAACCGCTGGTGCCATTGGCCGGTACGGTGATGACGGTCTTGCCGTCGCTCAGCGTGAAGGTCAGCGCGCCGTGGTTATTGATCGGCAGACCGTCTTTGTTGGTCAGCGTGATGGTGTAGGTGATCTCGCCGCCTTCGGTAACCGAAGGGGTGGCGGTCAGCTTGGCCACAACTTCGTCGGTGGTGTCGGTCACTTGAACGGTAGCGGCACCGCCCAGTTGCAGGTTCTCGAAGGTAGCGCCGGTGGCGTCTACCGCCGAATTGATGCCCAAGCTGATCTGGCCAGCGTCGTTGTAAACGTCATCACCTTGTGCAGCGTGCTCGTACGGCGCGCTGGTGTCGCCGGCCTTGATGGTGACCTGAGCGTTGTTGCTCAGGGTCACGACCAGGTCGTGGTCCAGTGGCTGGTTGATGTGCACGGTGAACGTCGGTTTGACGTTTTCCGCCACCGAGGTCTGATCGGCGGTGATGGTGACCTGCACCAGGTCGCCTTGGTTGCCAGTGCCCGGAGTACCCGAACCTGGTTCGTCGGTGACAGTGGTGCTCACCGGAGTCTTGTCCAGGGTCAGCTGCTCGAACTTGCCGACATCAGCGCCAGCAACGGTCGCAATCGAGTTGACCACCGCTGGGTTGCTGCCGACGTAGACGTTGTCCGGAGCAGTCACGGTGCTCGAACCGCTGGTGCCATTGGCCGGTACGGTGATGACGGTCTTGCCGTCGCTCAGCGTGAAGGTCAGCGCGCCGTGGTTATTGATCGGCAGACCGTCTTTGTTGGTCAGCGTGATGGTGTAGGTGATCTCGCCGCCTTCGGTAACCGAAGGGGTGGCGGTCAGCTTGGCCACAACTTCGTCGGTGGTGTCGGTCACTTGAACGGTAGCGGCACCGCCCAGTTGCAGGTTCTCGAAGGTAGCGCCGGTGGCGTCTACCGCCGAATTGATGCCCAGGCTGATCTGGCCAGCGTCGTTGTAAACGTCATCACCTTGTGCAGCGTGCTCGTACGGCGCGCTGGTGTCGCCGGCCTTGATGGTGACCTGAGCGTTGTTGCTCAGGGTCACGACCAGGTCGTGGTCCAGTGGCTGGTTGATGTGCACGGTGAACGTCGGTTTGACGTTTTCCGCCACCGAGGTCTGATCGGCGGTGATGGTGACCTGCACCAGGTCGCCTTGGTTGCCAGTGCCCGGAGTACCCGAACCTGGTTCGTCGGTGACAGTGGTGCTCACCGGAGTCTTGTCCAGGGTCAGCTGCTCGAACTTGCCGACATCCGCGCCCGTAACAGTCGCGATCGACTGTACTACCGGGGTGTTGCTGCCAACGTAGACGTTGTCCGGAGCAGTCACGCTGATCGAACCGCTGGTGCCATTGGCCGGTACGGTGATGACGGTCTTGCCGTCGCTCAGCGTGAAGGTCAGCGCGCCATGGTTGTTGATCGGCAGACCGTCTTTGTTGGTCAGCGTGATGGTGTAGGTGATCTCGCCGCCTTCGGTCACCGAAGGGGTGGCGGTCAGCTTGGCCACAACTTCGTCGGTGGTGTCGGTCACTTGAACGGTAGCGGCACCGCCCAGTTGCAGGTTCTCGAAGGTGGCACCAGTGGCGTCTACCGCGGAATTGATACCCAAGCTGATCTGGCCAGCGTCGTTGTAGACGTCATCGCCTTGTGCCGCGTGCTCATATGGCGCGCTGGTGTCGCCGGCCTTGATGGTGACTTGGGCATTGTTGCTCAGGGTCACGACCAGGTCGTGGTCCAACGGCTGGTTGATGTGCACGGTGAACGTCGGTTTGACGTTTTCCGCCACCGAGGTCTGGTCGGCGGTGATGGTGACTTTGACCAAGTCACCTTCGTTGCCTGGGGTGCCCGGCTCGTCAGTAACGGTGGTGCTGACCGGGGTTTTGTCGAGGGTCAGTTGCTCGAACTTGCCGACGTCAGCGCCCGCAACGGTCGCGATGGAGTTGACCACCGCTGGGTTGCTGCCAACGTAAACGTTGTCCGGGGCAGTCACGGAGATCGAACCGCTGGTGCCATTGGCCGGCACGGTGATGACGGTCTTGCCGTCGCTCAGCGTAAAGGTCAGGGCGCCGTGGTTATTGATCGGCAGACCATCTTTGTTGGTCAGGGTGATGGTGTAGGTGATCTCGCCGCCTTCGGTAACCGAAGGGGTCGCGGTCAGCTTGGCCACGACTTCGTCGGTGGTGTCGGTGACATCCACTTTCGCAGCGCCGCCCAACTCCAGGTTTTCAAAGGTCGCACCGGTGGCGTCCACCGCCGACTTGATGCCAACGCTGATTTCACCGGCGTCGTTGTAAACGTCGTCGCCTTGCGCATCGTGGGTGTACGGTGCGCTGGTCTCGCCGGCCTTGATGGTGACCTGAGCGTTGTTGCTCAGGGTCACGACCAGATCGTGGTCCAGCGGCTGGTTGATGTGCACGGTGAACGTCGGTTTGACGTTCTCGGCGACCGAAGTCTGGTCGGCCGTGATGGTGACCTTGACCAAGTCACCTTCGTTGGTGCCGCCTGGGTTGCCTGGAGTGCCTGGCTCGTCAGTGACCTGGGTGCTGACAGGAGTCTTGTCCAGGGTCAGCTGTTCGAACTTGCCGACATCCGCGCCCGCAACGGTCGCGATGGAGTTGACCACTGCTGGGTTGCTGCCAACGTAGACGTTGTCCGGGGCAGTCACGCTGATCGAACCGCTGGTGCCATTGGCCGGTACGGTGATGACGGTCTTGCCGTCGCTCAGCGTGAAGGTCAGGGCGCCGTGGTTGTTGATCGGCAGGCCGTCTTTGTTGGTCAGGGTGATGGTGTAGGTGATCTCACCGCCTTCGGTGACCGAAGGTGTTGCGGTCAGTTTCGCCACCACTTCGTCGGTGGTGTCGGTGACGTCGACCTTCGCCGAGCCGCCCAACTCCAGGTTTTCGAAGGTACGGCCGTCAACGTCCACAGCGGACTTGATGCCCAAGCTGATTTCACCGGCGTCGTTGTAGACGTCGTCGCCCTGCGCATCGTGGGTATACGGCGCGCTGGTATCACCGGCTTTGATGGTGACCTGAGCGTTGTTGCTCAGGGTCACGACCAGGTCGTGGTCCAGCGGCTGGTTGATGTGCACGGTGAACGTCGGTTTGACGTTCTCGGCTACCGAGTTCTGGTCAGCCGTGATGGTGACCTTGACCAGGTCGCCTTCGTTGTTGCCGCCTGGGTTGCCCGGAGTGCCTGGCTCGTCAGTGACGGTGGTGCTGACCGGGGTCTTGTCGAGGGTCAGTTGCTCGAACTTGCCAACATCAGCACCCGCAACGGTCGCAATCGAGTTGACCACCGCTGGGTTGGTGCCAACGTAGACGTTGTCCGGGGCGGTCACGGAGATCGAGCCGCTGGTGCCATTGGCCGGTACGGTGATGACGGTTTTGCCGTCGCTCAGCGTGAAGGTCAGGGCGCCGTGGTTGTTGATCGGCAGACCGTCTTTGTTGGTCAGGGTGATGGTGTAGGTGATCTCGCCGCCTTCGGTCACCGAAGGAGTCGCGGTCAGCTTGGCCACCACTTCGTCAGTGGTGTCGGTCACTTGAACGGTGGCGGCACCGCCCAGTTGCAGGTTCTCGAAGGTGGCACCGGTGGAGTCTACCGCCGACTTGATGCCAACGCTGATTTCACCGGCATCGTTGTAAACGTCGTCCCCTTGCGCATCGTGGGTGTACGGTGCGCTGGTTTCGCCAGCCTTGATGGTGACCTGGGCATTGTTGCTCAGGGTCACGACCAAGTCGTGGTCCAGCGGCTGGTTCACGTGCACGGTGAAGGTCGGTTTGACGTTCTCCGCCACCGAGGTCTGATCGGCGGTGATGGTGACCTGCACCAGGTCGCCTTGGTTGCCAGTGCCCGGAGTACCCGAACCTGGTTCGTCGGTGACAGTGGTGCTCACCGGAGTCTTGTCCAGGGTCAGCTGCTCGAACTTGCCGACATCCGCGCCCGCAACAGTCGCGATCGACTGTACTACCGGGGTGTTGCTGCCAACGTAGACGTTGTCCGGAGCAGTCACGCTGATCGAACCGCTGGTGCCATTGGCCGGCACGGTGATGACGGTTTTGCCGTCGCTCAGCGTGAAGGTCAGGGCCCCGTGGTTGTTGATCGGCAGACCATCTTTGTTGGTCAGGGTGATGGTGTAAGTGATCTCGCCGCCTTCGGTCACCGAAGGCGTCGCAGTCAGCTTGGCCACGACTTCGTCGGTGGTGTCGGTCACTTGAACGGTAGCCGCACCGCCCAGCTGCAGGTTCTCGAAGGTCGCACCGGTGGCGTCTACCGCGGAATTGATACCCAGGCTGATCTGGCCAGCGTCGTTGTAGACGTCATCGCCTTGTGCCGCGTGCTCATATGGCGCGCTGGTGTCGCCGGCCTTGATGGTGACCTGAGCGTTGTTGCTCAGGGTCACGACCAGGTCGTGGTCCAGCGGCTGGTTGATGTGCACGGTGAACGTCGGTTTGACGTTCTCGGCTACCGAGTTCTGGTCAGCCGTGATGGTGACCTTGACCAGGTCGCCTTCGTTGTTGCCGCCTGGGTTGCCCGGAGTGCCTGGCTCGTCAGTGACGATGGTGCTGACCGGGGTCTTGTCGAGGGTCAGTTGCTCGAACTTGCCGACGTCAGCGCCCGCAACGGTCGCGATGGAGTTGACCACTGCTGGGTTGGTGCCGACGTAGACGTTGTCCGGAGCGGCGACAGTGATCGAACCAGTAGTGCCATTGGCCGGTACGGTGATGACGGTTTTACCGTCGCTCAGCGTGAAGGTCAGGGCGCCATGGTTGTTGATCGGCAGACCGTCTTTGTTGGTCAGGGTGATGGTGTAGGTGATCTCGCCGCCTTCGGTCACCGAAGGGGTGGCGGTCAGCTTGGCCACAACTTCGTCGGTGGTGTCGGTCACTTGAACGGTAGCGGCACCGCCCAGTTGCAGGTTCTCGAAGGTAGCGCCGGTGGCGTCTACCGCCGAATTGATGCCCAGGCTGATCTGGCCAGCGTCGTTGTAAACGTCATCACCTTGTGCAGCGTGCTCGTACGGCGCGCTGGTGTCGCCGGCCTTGATGGTGACCTGAGCGTTGTTGCTCAGGGTCACGACCAGGTCGTGGTCCAGCGGTTGATTGATGTGCACGGTGAAGGTCGGTTTGACGTTTTCCGCCACCGAGGTCTGATCAGCCGTGATGGTAACTTGGACCAGATCGCCTTCGTTGTTGCCGCCTGGGGTACCTGGGTTGCCCGGGGTACCTGGCTCGTCAGTGACCTGAATGCTGACCGGGGTTTTGTCCAGGGTCAGTTGCTCGAACTTGCCGACATCAGCGCCCGCAACGGTCGCGATGGAGTTGACCACCGCTGGGTTAGTGCCGACGTAGACGTTGTCCGGAGCAGTGACAGTGATCGAGCCGGTAGTGCCGTTGGCCGGCACGGTGATGACGGTCTTGCCGTCGCTCAGCGTGAAGGTCAAGGCACCGTGGTTGTTGATCGGCAGACCATCTTTGTTGGTCAGGGTGATGGTGTAGGTGATCTCACCGCCTTCGGTGACCGAAGGTGTTGCGGTCAGCTTGGCCACGACTTCGTCGGTGGTGTCGGTGACATCCACTTTCGCAGCGCCGCCCAACTCCAGGTTCTCGAAGGTCGCACCGGTAGCGTCTACCGCCGACTTGATGCCAACACTGATTTCACCGGCGTCGTTGTAGACGTCGTCGCCCTGCGCATCGTGGGTGTACGGCGTGCTGGTTTCGCCCGCCTTGATGGTGACCTGGGCATTGTTGCTCAGGGTCACGACCAGGTCGTGGTCCAGCGGTTGGTTGACGTGCACGGTGAACGTCGGTTTGACGTTCTCGGCGACCGAAGTCTGGTCGGCCGTGATGGTGACTTTGACCAGATCGCCTTCGTTGTTGCCGCCTGGGTTGCCCGGGGTACCTGGCTCATCGGTAACGGTGGTGCTGACTGGAGTCTTGTCGAGGGTCAGTTGCTCGAACTTGCCGACATCAGCACCCGCAACGGTCGCAATGGAGTTGACCACTGCAGGGTTGCTGCCGACGTAGACGTTGTCCGGGGCAGTCACGCTGATCGAACCGCTGGTGCCATTGGCCGGTACGGTGATGACGGTCTTGCCGTCGCTCAGCGTGAAGGTCAAGGCACCGTGGTTGTTGATCGGCAGACCATCTTTGTTGGTCAGGGTGATGGTGTAAGTGATCTCGCCGCCTTCGGTGACCGAAGGGGTCGCGGTCAGCTTGGCCACGACTTCGTCGGTGGTGTCGGTCACTTGAACGGTAGCCGCACCGCCCAGCTGCAGGTTCTCGAAGGTAGCGCCGGTGGCGTCTACCGCCGAATTGATGCCCAGGCTGATCTGGCCAGCGTCGTTGTAAACGTCATCACCTTGTGCAGCGTGCTCGTACGGCGCGCTGGTGTCGCCGGCCTTGATGGTGACCTGAGCGTTGTTGCTCAGGGTCACGACCAGGTCGTGGTCCAGTGGCTGGTTCACGTGCACGGTGAAGGTCGGTTTGACGTTCTCCGCCACCGACGTCTGATCGGCGGTGATGGTGACCTGCACCAGGTCGCCTTGGTTGCCAGTGCCCGGAGTACCCGAACCTGGTTCGTCGGTGACAGTGGTGCTCACCGGAGTCTTGTCCAGGGTCAGCTGCTCGAACTTGCCGACATCCGCGCCCGCAACAGTCGCGATCGACTGTACTACCGGGGTGTTGCTGCCAACGTAGACGTTGTCCGGAGCAGTGACGGTGATCGAACCACTGGTGCCATTGGCCGGTACGGTGATGACGGTTTTGCCGTCGCTCAGCGTGAAGGTAAGGGCCCCGTGGTTGTTGATCGGCAGACCATCTTTGTTGGTCAGGGTGATGGTGTAAGTGATCTCGCCGCCTTCGGTCACCGAAGGCGTCGCAGTCAGCTTGGCCACGACTTCGTCGGTGGTGTCGGTCACTTGAACGGTAGCCGCACCGCCCAGCTGCAGGTTCTCGAAGGTCGCACCGGTGGCGTCTACCGCCGACTTGATGCCAACGCTGATTTCACCGGCGTCGTTGTAGACGTCGTCGCCCTGCGCATCGTGGGTATACGGCGCGCTGGTCTCACCGGCCTTGATGGTGACTTGAGCGTTGTTGCTCAAGGTCACGACCAGGTCGTGGTCCAGCGGCTGGTTGATGTGCACGGTGAACGTCGGTTTGACGTTTTCCGCTACCGACGTCTGGTCGGCGGTGATGGTGACTTTGACCAGATCGCCTTCGTTGTTGCCGCCTGGAGTACCTGGGTTGCCCGGGGTACCTGGCTCGTCAGTGACGGTGGTGCTGACCGGGGTCTTGTCCAGGGTCAGTTGCTCGAACTTGCCAACATCAGCACCCGCAACGGTCGCGATGGAGTTGACCACCGCTGGATTGCTGCCAACGTAGACGTTGTCCGGAGCAGTGACGGTGATCGAACCGCTGGTGCCATTGGCCGGTACGGTGATGACGGTTTTACCGTCGCTCAGCGTGAAGGTCAGCGCGCCATGGTTGTTGATCGGCAGGCCGTCTTTGTTGGTCAGGGTGATGGTGTAGGTGATCTCGCCGCCTTCGGTGACCGAAGGCGTCGCGGTCAGCTTCGCTACAACTTCGTCGGTGGTGTCGGTGACGTCGACCTTCGCCGAGCCGCCGAGCTCCAGATTTTCGAAGGTACGACCATCAACGTCCACAGCGGACTTGATGCCAACGCTGATTTCACCGGCGTCGTTGTAAACGTCATCACCTTGTGCCGCGTGCTGGTACGGCGCGCTGGTGCCGCCGGCTTTGATGGTGACCTGAGCGTTGTTGCTCAGGGTCACAACCAGGTCGTGGTCCAGCGGCTGGTTGATGTGCACGGTGAAGGTCGGTTTGACGTTCTCGGCTACCGACGTCTGGTCGGCCGTGATGGTGACTTTGACCAGATCGCCTTCGTTGTTGCCGCCTGGGGTACCTGGGTTGCCCGGGGTACCTGGCTCGTCAGTGACGGTGGTGCTGACCGGGGTCTTGTCCAGGGTCAGTTGCTCGAACTTGCCAACATCAGCACCCGCAACGGTCGCGATGGAGTTGACCACCGCTGGGTTGCTGCCGACGTAGACGTTGTCCGGAGCCGTGACGGTGATCGAACCGCTGGTGCCATTGGCCGGTACGGTGATGACGGTCTTGCCGTCGCTCAGCGTGAAGGTCAGCGCGCCATGGTTGTTGATCGGCAGACCGTCTTTGTTGGTCAGGGTGATGGTGTAGGTGATCTCGCCGCCTTCGGTCACCGAAGGAGTCGCGGTCAGCTTGGCCACCACTTCGTCAGTGGTGTCGGTCACTTGAACGGTAGCCGCACCGCCCAGCTGCAGGTTCTCGAAGGTGGCACCGGTGGAGTCTACCGCCGACTTGATGCCAACGCTGATTTCACCGGCATCGTTGTAAACGTCGTCCCCTTGCGCATCGTGGGTGTACGGTGCGCTGGTTTCGCCAGCCTTGATGGTGACCTGGGCATTGTTGCTCAGGGTCACGACCAAGTCGTGGTCCAGCGGCTGGTTCACGTGCACGGTGAAGGTCGGTTTGACGTTCTCCGCCACCGAGGTCTGATCGGCGGTGATGGTGACCTGCACCAGGTCGCCTTGGTTGCCAGTGCCCGGAGTACCCGAACCTGGTTCGTCGGTGACAGTGGTGCTCACCGGAGTCTTGTCCAGGGTCAGCTGCTCGAACTTGCCGACATCCGCGCCCGCAACAGTCGCGATCGACTGTACTACCGGGGTGTTGCTGCCAACGTAGACGTTGTCCGGAGCAGTCACGCTGATCGAACCGCTGGTGCCATTGGCCGGCACGGTGATGACGGTTTTGCCGTCGCTCAGCGTGAAGGTCAGGGCCCCGTGGTTGTTGATCGGCAGACCATCTTTGTTGGTCAGGGTGATGGTGTAAGTGATCTCGCCGCCTTCGGTCACCGAAGGCGTCGCAGTCAGCTTGGCCACGACTTCGTCGGTGGTGTCGGTCACTTGAACGGTAGCCGCACCGCCCAGCTGCAGGTTCTCGAAGGTCGCACCGGTGGCGTCTACCGCGGAATTGATACCCAGGCTGATCTGGCCAGCGTCGTTGTAGACGTCATCGCCTTGTGCCGCGTGCTCATATGGCGCGCTGGTGTCGCCGGCCTTGATGGTGACCTGAGCGTTGTTGCTCAGGGTCACGACCAGGTCGTGGTCCAGCGGCTGGTTGATGTGCACGGTGAACGTCGGTTTGACGTTCTCGGCTACCGAGTTCTGGTCAGCCGTGATGGTGACCTTGACCAGGTCGCCTTCGTTGTTGCCGCCTGGGTTGCCCGGAGTGCCTGGCTCGTCAGTGACGATGGTGCTGACCGGGGTCTTGTCGAGGATCAGTTGCTCGAACTTGCCGACGTCAGCGCCCGCAACGGTCGCGATGGAGTTGACCACTGCTGGGTTGGTGCCGACGTAGACGTTGTCCGGAGCGGCGACAGTGATCGAACCAGTAGTGCCATTGGCCGGTACGGTGATGACGGTTTTACCGTCGCTCAGCGTGAAGGTCAGGGCGCCATGGTTGTTGATCGGCAGACCGTCTTTGTTGGTCAGGGTGATGGTGTAGGTGATCTCGCCGCCTTCGGTAACCGAAGGGGTCGCGGTCAGCTTGGCCACGACCTCGTCGGTGGTGTCGGTGACATCCACTTTCGCAGCGCCGCCCAACTCCAGGTTCTCGAAGGTCGCACCGGTAGTGTCTACCGCCGACTTGATGCCGACACTGATTTCGCCGGCGTCGTTGTAAACGTCGTCGCCCTGCGCCTCGTGGGTGTACGGCGCGCTGGTCTCACCGGCCTTGATGGTGACTTGAGCGTTGTTGCTCAAGGTCACGACCAGGTCGTGGTCCAGCGGTTGGTTGACGTGCACGGTGAACGTTGGTTTGACGTTCTCGGCTACCGAAGTCTGGTCGGCAGTGATGGTGACCTTGACCAGGTCGCCTTCGTTGCCCGGAGTGCCTGGCTCGTCAGTAACGGTGGTGCTGACCGGGGTTTTGTCCAGGTTCAGGTTTTCAAACTTCCACGCATCCGCGCCACTGACGGCGTCGATAGCGTTGACCACCGGCTGATTAGCGCCGACATAAACGTTATCCGGCGCAGTTGCAGTGGCCGATCCAGTGGTGCTGTTGGCCGCGACGACAACAGTGGTGCCATCGGTCAGCTTGAAGTACAGCTCCGAATGGTTGTTGATCGGCAAACCGTCTTTGTTGGTCAGCGTGATGGTATAGGTGATCTCGCCGCCTTCGGTGACCGAAGGGGTGGCGGTCAACTTGGCCACCACTTCGTCGATGGTGTCGGTCACTTTGACCGAAGCATCACCGCCCAACTGCAGGTTCTCGAAGGCAGCGCCGGTGGCGTCTACCGCCGACTTGATGCCCAAGGTGATTTCGCCGGCATCCTGGTAGACGTCATCGCCCTGTGCAGCGTGCTCGTAAGGTGCGCTGGTTTCGCCCGCTTTGATGGTAACTGTGGCGTTGTTGCTCAGGGTCACGACCAGGTCGTGGGCCAGGGCGGTGTTGATGTGCACGGTGAAGGTCGGTTTGACGTTCTCGGCAACCGATACCTGGTCAGCGGTGATGGTGACCTTGACGATGTCACCTTCGTTGCCCGGCGTGCCTGGCTCGTCGGTAACCTGGGTACTGACCGGGGTCTTGTCCAGATTCAGGTTTTCGAATTTCCACGCATCCGCGCCGCTGACGGCGTCGATAGCGTTAATTACCGGCTGGTTAGCGCCAACATAGACGTTATCCGGCGCAGTTGCAGTGGCCGAGCCAGTGGTGCTGTTGGCCGCGACGACAACAGTGGTGCCATCGGTCAGCTTGAAGTACAGCTCCGCATGGTTGTTGATCGGCAGGCCGTCTTTGTTGGTCAGCGTGATGGTGTAGGTGATCTCGCCGCCTTCGGTGACCGACTGGCTTGCGGTCAGCTTGGCCACAACTTCGTCGATGGTGTCGGTCACTTTGACCGAAGCATCACCGCCCAACTGCAGGTTCTCGAAGGCAGCGCCGGTGGCGTCTACCGCCGACTTGATGCCCAAGGTGATTTCGCCGGCATCCTGGTAGACGTCATCGCCCTGTGCAGCGTGCTCGTAAGGTGCGCTGGTTTCGCCCGCTTTGATGGTAACTGTGGCGTTGTTGCTCAGGGTCACGACCAGGTCGTGCGCCAGAGCGGTGTTGATGTGCACGGTGAAGGTCGGTTTGACGTTCTCGGCCACCGAAGTCTGGTCGGCCGTGATGGTGACTTTGACCAGATCGCCTTCGTTGTTGCCGCCTGGGTTGCCCGGGGTACCTGGCTCATCGGTAACGGTGGTGGTGACCGGAGTTTTGTCGAGAGTCAGTTGCTCGAACTTGCCGACGTCAGCGCCCGCAACGGTCGCAATGGAGTTGACCACTGCAGGGTTGCTGCCAACGTAGACGTTGTCCGGGGCAGTCACGCTGATCGAACCGCTGGTGCCGTTGGCCGGTACGGTGATGACGGTTTTGCCGTCGCTCAGCGTGAAGGTCAGGGCGCCATGGTTGTTGATCGGCAGACCGTCTTTGTTGGTCAGCGTGATGGTGTAGGTGATCTCGCCGCCTTCGGTAACCGAAGGGGTGGCGGTCAGCTTGGCCACGACCTCGTCGGTGGTATCGGTCACTTGAACAGTGGCCGCACCGCCCAGTTGCAGGTTCTCGAAGGTAGCGCCGGTGGCGTCTACAGCCGAATTGATGCCCAGGCTGATCTGGCCAGCGTCATTGTAAACGTCATCGCCTTGTGCAGCGTGCTCGTACGGCGCGCTGGTCTCACCGGCCTTGATTGTGACTTGAGCGTTGTTGCTCAAGGTCACGACCAGGTCGTGGTCCAGCGGTTGGTTGACGTGCACGGTGAACGTTGGTTTGACGTTCTCGGCTACCGAAGTCTGGTCGGCAGTGATGGTGACCTTGACCAGGTCGCCTTCGTTGCCCGGAGTGCCTGGCTCGTCAGTAACGGTGGTGCTGACCGGGGTTTTGTCCAGGTTCAGGTTTTCAAACTTCCACGCATCCGCGCCACTGACGGCGTCGATAGCGTTGACCACCGGCTGATTAGCGCCGACATAAACGTTATCCGGCGCAGTTGCAGTGGCCGATCCAGTGGTGCTGTTGGCCGCGACGACAACAGTGGTGCCATCGGTCAGCTTGAAGTACAGCTCCGAATGGTTGTTGATCGGCAAACCGTCTTTGTTGGTCAGCGTGATGGTATAGGTGATCTCGCCGCCTTCGGTGACCGAAGGGGTGGCGGTCAACTTGGCCACCACTTCGTCGATGGTGTCGGTCACTTTGACCGAAGCATCACCGCCCAACTGCAGGTTCTCGAAGGCAGCGCCGGTGGCGTCTACCGCCGACTTGATGCCCAAGGTGATTTCGCCGGCATCCTGGTAGACGTCATCGCCCTGTGCAGCGTGCTCGTAAGGTGCGCTGGTTTCGCCCGCTTTGATGGTAACTGTGGCGTTGTTGCTCAGGGTCACGACCAGGTCGTGGGCCAGGGCGGTGTTGATGTGCACGGTGAAGGTCGGTTTGACGTTCTCGGCAACCGATACCTGGTCAGCGGTGATGGTGACCTTGACGATGTCACCTTCGTTGCCCGGCGTGCCTGGCTCGTCGGTAACCTGGGTACTGACCGGGGTCTTGTCCAGATTCAGGTTTTCGAATTTCCACGCATCCGCGCCGCTGACGGCGTCGATAGCGTTAATTACCGGCTGGTTAGCGCCAACATAGACGTTATCCGGCGCAGTTGCAGTGGCCGAGCCAGTGGTGCTGTTGGCCGCGACGACAACAGTGGTGCCATCGGTCAGCTTGAAGTACAGCTCCGCATGGTTGTTGATCGGCAGGCCGTCTTTGTTGGTCAGCGTGATGGTGTAGGTGATCTCGCCGCCTTCGGTGACCGACTGGCTTGCGGTCAGCTTGGCCACAACTTCGTCGATGGTGTCGGTCACTTTGACCGAAGCATCACCGCCCAACTGCAGGTTCTCGAAGGCAGCGCCGGTGGCGTCTACCGCCGACTTGATGCCCAAGGTGATTTCGCCGGCATCCTGGTAGACGTCATCGCCCTGTGCAGCGTGCTCGTAAGGTGCGCTGGTTTCGCCCGCTTTGATGGTAACTGTGGCGTTGTTGCTCAGGGTCACGACCAGGTCGTGGGCCAGGGCGGTGTTGATGTGCACGGTGAAGGTCGGTTTGACGTTCTCGGCAACCGATACCTGGTCAGCGGTGATGGTGACCTTGACGATATCGCCTTCGTTGCCTGGGGTACCTGGCTCGTCAGTAACCTGGGTGCTGACCGGGGTCTTGTCCAGGTTCAGGTTTTCAAACTTCCACGCATCCGCGCCGCTGACGGCATCGATAGCGTTAACTACCGGCTGGTTAGCTCCAACATAGACGTTATCCGGTGCGGTTGCAGTGGCCGAACCGGTGGTGCTGTTGGCAGCCACAACAACCGTCGTGCCATCGGTCAGCTTGAAGTACAGCTCCGAATGGTTGTTGATCGGCAAACCGTCTTTGTTGGTCAGGGTAACCGTGTAGGTGATCTCGCCGCCTTCGGTAACCGAAGGGGTCGCGGTCAGCTTGGCCACAACCTCGTCGATGGTGTCGGTCACTTTGACCGAAGCATCACCGCCCAACTGCAGGTTCTCGAAGGCAGCGCCGGTGGCGTCTACCGCCGACTTGATGCCCAGAGTGATTTCGCCAGCATCCTGGTAGACGTCATCGCCTTGGGCAGCGTGCTCGTACGGCGCGCTGGTTTCGCCGGCCTTGATGGTGACCTGAGCGTTGTTGCTCAGGGTCACGACCAGGTCGTGCGCCAGAGCGGTGTTGATGTGCACGGTGAAGGTCGGTTTGACGTTCTCGGCCACCGAAGTCTGGTCGGCCGTGATGGTGACTTTGACCAGATCGCCTTCGTTGTTGCCGCCTGGGTTGCCCGGGGTACCTGGCTCATCGGTAACGATGGTGCTGACCGGGGTTTTGTCCAGGGTCAGTTGCTCGAACTTGCCGACGTCAGCGCCCGCAACGGTCGCGATGGAGTTGACCACTGCTGGGTTGGTGCCGACGTAGACGTTGTCCGGAGCGGCGACAGTGATCGAACCAGTAGTGCCATTGGCCGGTACGGTGATGACGGTTTTACCGTCGCTCAGCGTGAAGGTCAGGGCGCCATGGTTGTTGATCGGCAGACCGTCTTTGTTGGTCAGGGTGATGGTGTAGGTGATCTCGCCGCCTTCGGTCACCGAAGGGGTGGCGGTCAGTTTCGCCACCACTTCGTCGGTGGTGTCGGTGACGTCGACCTTCGCCGAGCCGCCCAACTCCAGGTTTTCGAAGGTACGGCCGTCAACGTCCACAGCGGACTTGATGCCCAAGCTGATCTCACCGGCGTCGTTGTAGACGTCGTCGCCCTGCGCATCGTGGGTATACGGCGCGCTGGTATCACCGGCTTTGATGGTGACCTGAGCGTTGTTGCTCAGGGTCACGACCAGATCGTGGTCCAGCGGCTGGTTGATGTGCACGGTGAACGTCGGTTTGACGTTCTCGGCTACCGAAGTCTGGTCGGCAGTGATGGTGACCTTGACCAGGTCGCCTTCGTTGCCCGGAGTGCCTGGCTCGTCAGTAACGGTGGTGCTGACCGGGGTTTTGTCCAGGGTCAGTTGCTCGAACTTGCCGACGTCAGCGCCAGCAACAGTTGCGATCGACTGTACCACCGGGGTGTTGCTACCAACGTAAACGTTGTCCGGAGCAGTCACGGTGATCGAACCGGTAGTGCCGTTGGCCTGTACGGTGATGACGGTTTTGCCGTCGCTCAGCGTGAAGGTCAGGGCGCCATGGTTGTTGATCGGCAGACCGTCTTTGTTGGTCAGCGTGATGGTGTAGGTGATCTCGCCGCCTTCGGTGACCGAAGGGGTCGCAGTCAACTTGGCCACAACCTCGTCGACGGTGTCGGTCACTTGAACGGTAGCGGCACCGCCCAGTTGCAGGTTCTCGAAGGTAGCACCAGTGGCGTCTACCGCCGAATTGATGCCCAGGCTGATCTGGCCAGCGTCATTGTAAACGTCATCGCCTTGTGCAGCGTGCTCGTATGGCGCGCTGGTGTCGCCCGCCTTGATGGTGACCTGCACGTTGTTGCTCAGGGTCACGACCAGGTCGTGGTCCAGCGGTTGGTTGACGTGTACGGTGAACGTCGGTTTGACGTTTTCCGCCACCGAAGTCTGGTCAGCCGTGATGGTGACCTTGACCAGGTCGCCTTCGTTGCCTGGGGTGCCTGGTTCGTCGGTAACCTGGGTGCTGACCGGGGTCTTGTCCAGGTTCAGGTTTTCAAACTTCCACGCGTCCGCGCCGCTGACGGCGTCGATGGCATTCACCACCGGCTGGTTAGTCCCGACATAGACGTTATCCGGCGCGGTTGCAGTGGCCGAACCGGTGGTGCTGTTGGCAGCCACAACAACCGTCGTGCCATCGGTCAGCTTGAAGTACAGCTCCGAATGGTTGTTGATCGGCAGACCGTCTTTGTTGGTCAGCGTGATGGTGTAGGTGATCTCGCCACCTTCGGTAACCGAAGGCGTCGCGGTCAGCTTGGCTACCACTTCGTCGATGGTGTCGGTCACTTTGACCGAAGCATCACCGCCCAACTGCAGGTTCTCGAAGGCAGCGCCGGTGGCGTCCACCGCCGACTTGATGCCGAGGGAAATTTCGCCGGCGTCTTGGTAAACGTCATCGCCCTGCGCAGCGTGCTCGTACGGTGCGCTGGTTTCGCCGGCCTTGATGGTGACCTGAGCGTTGTTGCTCAGGGTCACGACCAGGTCGTGCGCCAGAGCGGTGTTGATGTGCACGGTGAAGGTCGGTTTGACGTTCTCGGCGACCGAAACCTGGTCAGCGGTGATGGTGACCTTGACGATATCGCCTTCGTTGCCTGGGGTGCCTGGCTCGTCAGTAACCTGGGTGCTGACCGGGGTCTTGTCCAGGTTCAGGTTTTCAAACTTCCACGCATCCGCGCCGCTGACGGCATCGATAGCGTTAACTACCGGCTGGTTAGCTCCAACATAGACGTTATCCGGTGCGGTTGCAGTGGCCGAACCGGTGGTGCTGTTGGCAGCCACAACAACCGTCGTGCCATCGGTCAGCTTGAAGTACAGCTCCGAATGGTTGTTGATCGGCAGACCGTCTTTGTTGGTCAGCGTGATGGTGTAGGTGATCTCGCCACCTTCGGTGACCGAAGGCGTCGCGGTCAGCTTGGCTACCACTTCGTCGATGGTGTCGGTCACTTTGACCGAAGCGTCACCGCCCAACTGCAGGTTCTCGAAGGCAGCGCCGGTGGCGTCCACCGCCGACTTGATGCCGAGGGAAATTTCGCCGGCGTCTTGGTAAACGTCATCGCCCTGCGCAGCGTGCTCGTACGGCGCGCTGGTTTCGCCGGCCTTGATGGTGACCTGAGCGTTGTTGCTCAGTGTCACGACCAGGTCGTGAGCAAGCGGTTGGTTGATATGCACGGTGAACGTCGGTTTGACGTTCTCGGCCACCGAAGTCTGGTCGGCAGTAATGGTGACTTGGACCAGGTCGCCCTGGTTACCGGTGCCCGGAGTGCCCGAACCTGGTTCGTCGGTGACAGTAGTGCTGACCGGGGTCTGGTCCAGGGTCAGCTGTTCGAACTTGCCGACATCCGCGCCCGCAACAGTCGCAATCGACTGCACCACCGGGGTGTTGCTGCCGACGTAGACGTTGTCAGGAGCAGTGACGGTGATCGAACCGCTGGTGCCATTGGCCGGTACGGTGATGACGGTTTTGCCGTCGCTCAGCGTAAAGGTCAAGGCACCGTGGTTGTTGATCGGCAGGCCATCTTTGTTGGTCAGGGTGATGGTGTAGGTGATTTCGCCGCCTTCGGTCACCGAAGGGGTCGCGGTCAGCTTGGCCACAACTTCACTGACAGTGTCCGAGACCTCAACGGTAGCCGGGCCACCCAAGTCCAGCTTCTCGAAGGTGGCGCCTGGAACGGTAGCGTCGGTAACGCTGAGGGTGATGGATCCAGCGTCTTGATAGACGTCATCGCCCTGAGCCGGGGTCTTGTACTCGACTTCGGTCTTACCGGCTTCGATCGTCACGGTGTCGCCGTTCGACAGAGTTACGGTCAACGGGCGGTCCAGCGCCTGGCTTACTTTCACAGTAAAGGAAGGTTGCTGGTCTTCGGTCACATTGCCGTTGCTGACGATGCTTACGGTTACGGTATCGATGCTGTCGCTGATAACAGTCGAAGCCGGGGTCGGATTCGGGGTCAGTTGCTCGAAGTTACCGCCGGTGGCGTTTTCGATGGTGACGCTGACAGTTGAACCGTTGTTGTAGACGTCGTTCGCCGGGGTCTGGAAGTCGACGCTGCCCTGGGTTTTACCGGCTTCAACGGTGATGGTCTGGCCGTTGGACAGGGTTACAGTCACCGGAGTCTGGGCAGGGTTGCTCAGGGTCACGGTGTAGGTGATTACGCCGCCTTCAGTGACGCTTGGCGAAGCCGTCAGGGTCGCGGTGGTGGTGTCGACCGAATCGTTGATCGTGGTCTGAGCCGGAGTCGGGTTCGGGGTCAGTTGCTCGAAGTTACCGCCGGTGGCGTTTTCGATGGTGACGCTGACAGTCGAGCCGTTGTTGTAGACGTCATTCGCCGGAGTCTGGAAATCAACGCTGCCCTGGGTTTTGCCGGCCTCAACAGTGATGGTCTGGCCATTGGACAGGGTCACGGTCACTGGCGTCTGGGCAGGGTTGCTCAGGGTTACGGTGTAGGTAATCACGCCACCCTCGGTCACCGACGGGCTCGCCGTCAGGGTCGCGGTGGTGGTGTCGACGGAGTCATTGATCGTGGTCTGAGCCGGAGTCGGGTTCGGGGTCAGTTGCTCGAAGTTACCGCCGGTGGCGTTTTCGATGGTGACGCTGACAGTCGAGCCGTTGTTGTAGACGTCATTCGCCGGAGTCTGGAAATCAACGCTGCCCTGGGTCTTGCCGGCTTCAACGGTGATGGTCTGGCCATTGGACAGGGTCACAGTCACCGGAGTCTGGGCAGGGTTGCTCAGGGTCACGGTGTAGGTGATCACGCCGCCTTCAGTAACGCTTGGCGAAGCAATCAAAGTCGCAGTGGTGGTGTCGACCGAATCGTTGATCGTGGTCTGAGCCGGGGTCGGGTTCGGGGTCAGCTGCTCGAAGTTGCCGCCGGTGGCGTTCTCGATGGTGACGCTGACAGTCGAACCGTTGTTGTAGACGTCGTTCGCAGGGGTCTGGAAGTCGACACTGCCCTGGGTTTTGCCAGCCTCAACGGTGATGGTCTGGCCGTTGGACAGGGTCACGGTTACCGGAGTCTGGGCAGGGTTGCTCAGGGTCACGGTGTAGGTGATTACGCCACCTTCGGTCACCGAAGGGGTCGCCGTCAGAGTTGCGGTGGTGGTGTCTACCGAATCGTTGATCGTGGTCTGAGCCGGAGTCGGATTCGGGGTCAGTTGCTCGAAGTTACCGCCGGTGGCGTTTTCGATGGTGACGCTGACAGTCGAGCCGTTGTTGTAGACGTCATTCGCCGGAGTCTGGAAATCAACGCTGCCCTGGGTCTTGCCGGCTTCAACGGTGATGGTCTGGCCATTGGACAGGGTCACAGTCACCGGAGTCTGGGCAGGGTTGCTCAAGGTCACGGTGTAGATGATCACGCCGCCTTCAGTAACGCTTGGCGAAGCAGTCAAAGTCGCAGTGGTGGTGTCGACCGAATCGTTGATCGTGGTCTGAGCCGGGGTCGGGTTCGGGGTCAGCTGCTCGAAGTTGCCGCCGGTGGCGTTTTCGATGGTGACGCTGACAGTCGAGCCGTTGTTGTAGACGTCGTTCGCCGGGGTCTGGAAGTCGACACTGCCCTGGGTTTTGCCAGCCTCAACGGTGATGGTCTGGCCGTTGGACAGGGTCACGGTTACCGGAGTCTGGGCAGGGTTGCTCAGGGTCACGGTGTAGGTGATCACGCCACCTTCAGTGACGCTTGGCGAAGCGGTCAGGGTCGCAGTGGTGTTATCGACCGAGTCGTTGATCGTGGTCTGAGCCGGAGTCGGGTTCGGGGTCAGTTGCTCGAAGTTACCGCCGGTGGCGTTTTCGATGGTGACGCTGACGGTCGAGCCGTTGTTGTAGACGTCGTTCGCCGGGGTCTGGAAATCAACGCTGCCCTGGGTTTTGCCGGCCTCAACGGTGATGGTCTGGCCGTTGGACAGTGTCACAGTCACCGGCGTCTGGGCAGGGTTGCTCAGGGTCACGGTGTAGGTAATCACGCCGCCTTCAGTGACGCTCGGCGAAGCAGTCAGAGTGGCGGTCGTGTTATCGACCGAGTCACTGATTACCGTCTCAGCCGGTGCAGGGTTCGGCGTCAGTTGCTCGAAGTTGCCACCGGTAGCGCCGGTGATCGTGGTACTGACGGTCGAACCATTGTTGTAGACGTCGTTCGCCGGGGTCTGGAAGTCGACACTGCCCTGGGTTTTGCCAGCCTCAACGGTGATGGTCTGGCCGTTGGACAGGGTCACGGTTACCGGAGTCTGGGCAGGGTTGCTCAGGGTCACGGTGTAGGTGATTACGCCACCTTCAGTGACGCTTGGCGAAGCGGTCAGGGTCGCAGTGGTGTTATCGACCGAGTCGTTGATCGTGGTCTGAGCCGGAGTCGGGTTCGGGGTCAGTTGCTCGAAGTTACCGCCGGTGGCGTTTTCGATGGTGACGCTGACAGTCGAGCCGTTGTTGTAGACGTCATTCGCCGGAGTCTGGAAATCAACGCTGCCCTGGGTCTTGCCGGCTTCAACGGTGATGGTCTGGCCATTGGACAGGGTCACAGTCACCGGAGTCTGGGCAGGGTTGCTCAAGGTCACGGTGTAGATGATCACGCCGCCTTCAGTAACGCTTGGCGAAGCAGTCAAAGTCGCAGTGGTGGTGTCGACCGAATCGTTGATCGTGGTCTGAGCCGGGGTCGGGTTCGGGGTCAGCTGCTCGAAGTTGCCGCCGGTGGCGTTTTCGATGGTGACGCTGACAGTCGAGCCGTTGTTGTAGACGTCGTTCGCCGGGGTCTGGAAGTCGACACTGCCCTGGGTTTTGCCAGCCTCAACGGTGATGGTCTGGCCGTTGGACAGGGTCACGGTTACCGGAGTCTGGGCAGGGTTGCTCAGGGTCACGGTGTAGGTGATTACGCCACCTTCAGTGACGCTTGGCGAAGCGGTCAGGGTCGCAGTGGTGTTATCGACCGAGTCGTTGATCGTGGTCTGAGCCGGAGTCGGGTTCGGGGTCAGTTGCTCGAAGTTACCGCCGGTGGCGTTTTCGATGGTGACGCTGACGGTCGAGCCGTTGTTGTAGACGTCGTTCGCCGGGGTCTGGAAATCAACGCTGCCCTGGGTTTTGCCGGCCTCAACGGTGATGGTCTGGCCGTTGGACAGTGTCACAGTCACCGGCGTCTGGGCAGGGTTGCTCAGGGTCACGGTGTAGGTAATCACGCCGCCTTCAGTGACGCTCGGCGAAGCAGTCAGAGTGGCGGTCGTGTTATCGACCGAGTCACTGATTACCGTCTCAGCCGGTGCAGGGTTCGGCGTCAGTTGCTCGAAGTTGCCACCGGTAGCGCCGGTGATCGTGGTACTGACGGTCGAACCATTGTTGTAGACGTCGTTCGCCGGGGTCTGGAAGTCGACGCTGCCTTGGGTCTTGCCAGCTTCGATGGTGATTACCTGCCCGTTGGACAGCGTAACGGTCACCGGAGTCTGGGCAGGGTTGCTCAGGGTCACGGTGTAGGTGATCACGCCACCTTCGGTCACCGACGGATTCGCCGTCAGCGTCGCAGTGGTGGTGTCGATGGTATCGGTAACCTGGGTGACTGCCGGCGTTTGCGGCACTGTCACCGTCAGGCCGTTGCCGCCAGTGGTACCCGTTACAGTTGCCGAGATCTGGCCACCGTCGATATAAGGCGTGTCATTTGCCGGGACCACGACATTGACGCTGCCGCTGGTCTGCCCGGCCGGGATGACGATTACGGCACCATTGGACAGGGTGACGACCAGGTTGGTGGTCGGTGCCTGGCCAACCGTGGCGGTATAGACGATTATGCCACCCGCTTCGCTGATGGAAGGAGTGGCGCCAAGAATCAGGTCGGTAGCAACGTTGGTGTCGATCGTCGGCGTAGTCACCTGGTTATTGCTGGTGGTATCCAGCAAGCCAACCTCTTCGCTGTCGAGCACGGTAGCAAAGCCCAGCCCTTCCGTCGGGAAGCCAACGGTAGCATCGACCCGACCCGCGGTTTCTTCGAGCATCACGAAGCTGTGACCACCGCCAAGCGCGCCGCCGCCGCCCGCTGCGGACGGGCCGGCTGCGGTGGCTTCAAGTTCGGTAGTCGGGTCGACACCGGCCGCGATCGCCTGTTGCAGCTCTTCTACCGACGGCGCGGCCTGTGCGGTCGCCTGGCTCAGGTCGGTGCTGCTGTCAGGCGCATCGGCGCTCCACTGGCTGTCGCGGCCCAGGTCAAGCAGACGGCCATCGGCTAGCTCCAAAGTAACTGCGCCGCCCGGGCCAGTGAGCACTTCCTCACCTGCCAGCAGGCGGTCCCCTTCGATGAGCACACGACGAATGCCCTCTGGGGATACCGCAATAACCTGGCCGACAATGCTTTTGACGATGGCTACAACGCTGCTCATTGGACTCTCCGTGTGACCCTATGGGTACTTCCATGCCAGAGCGGCACTCGCAAGCCACTGCAGGCGGAACTATGTCGATGATCTCTTGACGCTTTATTGCGTCAATTTTTCGCCTATAACTATTTGGAATTACTTAAATGCCAAACTATTGACCTTATAGAGGCCATCCTAAACAATCGGCAATGTAATGTCACATTGATATTTGTACCTTAGCCAACCGTTCATTGAGGACAAATGTCGTACATCATCGAAAGCTTGCTTAACGCTAGTTCGAGCAATGTTTTTAACGCCTGGACATTGGCATCTAATGCTGCAGAACAGCCGCCCATCGGCAACCGTCAAGCCTGCACGCGTCAATTTTCAGATTACTTTCGCGCGCCAGGCTGCTAACTCCATACAAGCACAAACCTTGCCTGAAACCGGACAGGCCGGGGCGTCCAAACGAGGCAACATCGGGGCTGTATAGGGTTCGAGCCAACGCCAAAGCCTTTTACAGCGCCCGGCCTGCAACAACGCTTCATCGCAGATCAGATAGATAGAGAACGATTGCGCAGATACTGACACGGCGATGATGGCAAACCCTTGACGATTTCTGAACCAGCGCCAAGCGTGCAAGCAGATTTTGTACGATGAATTTTAACGATCAGCACTTTTAAAACCGTCAACAAATCAGCGCCCATTAAATGACGAAGACAAAGATCGATCATAGGCGGCCCACTCACTGTCTGGCGGGCAGGCTATGCTGCTGAAAGTGCTTCAGCCTGTACCCATACCGGATCAAAAATGAAACACCCACTGCTCGGGAGCAGTCTGGTAGCAATGAACGACGTACAATTGTTTACTCAGTGTCGATTCGAGGCGACCATTGGCCGTCTGCTCAGCCATAAGGGCGTCGTAGCCCCACCTACACCGCTTTGCAGCACCATTGAAAGCCAGGGCGAGCCGGCCAGACTTAACGGCGGCACACCCACCCCACCCACCACAAGGATGAAGAGAGCGCCGCGTGGAATCTGAAGTCAGTCGAGTCCAACTCAGCCATGATCCACGCAGTCAGCATGACGATCCCTTGCTGGATAGCCTGCTGAGCCTGTGTGTCCTGCACCAGAAACCCGCCAGCCGGGTCATGCTGACCACCGGCCTGCCGCTGCCCGCCCAGCGCCTGAGCCCCGAGCTGCTGCCCCGTGCCGCCGCCCGGGCCGGCCTGCAAGGGCGTCTGCTGCAGCGCAAGCTGGAGCAGATCCCGAGCATCGCCATGCCGGCGATGCTACTGCTGAAGGAAGGCCGCAGTGCCGTCCTGCTAGGCTGGGAGAACGAAGATACCGCGCGCCTGTTGCTCAGCGAGAGCGACGGCGGCGAGGTGCATGTCAGCCGCGAAGCCCTGCAAAGCGACTATAGCGGCCGGGTATTCTTCGCCCAGCCGCAGCACAAGTTCGACGTCAACCACGGCAACCTCATCCCGCGGGCAAAGTCGTGGTTCCGCGATACCCTGCTGCGCAGCAAGTGGCTGTATATCGACGCCATCGCCGCCAGCCTGGTGATCAACCTGATCGCCCTGGCTGCGCCGCTGTTTGTGATGAACGTGTATGACCGTGTGGTGCCCAACCAGGCAACGTCAACGCTCTGGGTGCTGGCCATCGGTATCGCCGGCGCCTACATCTTCGACCTGATCCTCAAGGGGCTGCGAGGCCTTTGCCTGGACCTGGCCGGCAAGAAGACCGACCTGATCATCTCGGCGACGCTGTTCGAGCGCATCGTCGGCATGTCGATGAAGTACCGCCCGGCCAGGGTCGGCAGCTTTGCCCAGAACATTCACGAGTTCCAGGGCCTGCGCGACTTCCTCGCCTCATTGACCCTGACCAGCCTGATCGACCTGCCGTTCACCATTCTTATCCTGATCGTCATCGCCATCATTGGCGGGCACCTGGTGTGGATCCCGATCATTGCCTTCCCGCTGGCCCTGGGCATCGGCTATGCCTTGCAACGGCCGCTGATGGCGACCATGGAGCGGACCATGGCCCTGGCCTCCGAGCGCCAGTCCAGCCTGATCGAAACCCTGGCCGGCCTGGATGCGGTAAAGGTCAACAACGCCGAAAGTGAACGCCAGTACATGTGGGAGCAGACCCTGGGCACCCTCAGCCGCCTGGAACTGCGCGTGAAGGTGCTGTCGAGCCTGGCGATGAACATCACCATGCTCATCCAGCAGCTGGCTGGCGTGGCGATGATCTGCGTTGGCGTGTACCTGATCATCGACGGCAACTTGAGCATGGGCGGTCTGGTGGCGTGCTACATGCTTAGCGGTCGGGCGCTCGGGCCACTGGCCTCGCTCAACGGCTTGCTTGCCCGCTACCAGCAAGCCAAGGTCACCATGGTGGCCACAGACCACATGATGGAACTGCCGCAAGAGCGCAACTTCGAGGAGCGCCCGCTGAGCCGCAAGGTACTGCAGGGTAGTGTCGAGTTCCGCGGGGTTGATTTCACCTACCCGAACCAGCAGAACCTGGCGCTGAAGAACATCAACCTGACCATCCGCCCCGGCGAAAAAGTCGGCATCATCGGCCGCAGTGGCTCGGGCAAGAGCTCGCTGGCCAAGCTCATCGTCGGCCTGTACGAGGCCGATGGCGGCTCGCTGCTGGTCGATGGCGTGGACATTCGCCAGATCGACGTCAGCGAACTGCGCCACAACATCGGCTATGTACCGCAGGACATCCAGCTGTTGGCCGGTACCCTGCGCGACAACCTGGTCAGCGGTGCCCGTTACATCGAGGACGAACTGATCCTGCAGGCCGCCGAGCTGGCGGGTGTTCATGAATTTGCCCGTTTGCACCCGGACGGTTACGAGCTGCAAGTGGGTGAGCGCGGGCAGAACCTGTCCGGCGGCCAGCGGCAGAACGTAGCCCTGGGCCGTGCGCTGCTGCTCAACCCGCAAATCCTGTTGCTGGACGAGCCGACCAGTGCCATGGACAACACCGGCGAAGAGCGCCTCAAGCAGCGCCTGCAAGCGGTGGTGGAAAGCAAGACGGTACTGTTGGTCACGCACCGGGCCTCGCTGCTGTCGCTGGTGGACCGGCTGATCGTGATCGATCGCGGGCAGATTGTCGCCGACGGCCCGAAAGCCGCGGTCATGGATGCGCTGAAGAAGGGGCAGATCAGTGTTGCATAAGCTGGATATGGGGCAATTCAAGGATGGCCTGCGGCGCTACTTCAAAGGTTCCGACTCACTGGGCGGCCAGCCGCTGCCAGAGGTCAACAAGGCCCTGATCGAAGATGCACCGCGGGTTGTGCGGCTGACCATCTGGGGCGTGATCCTGTTCTTCGTGTTCTTGATCGTGTGGGCCAGCGTCGCCCCCATCGACGAGGTCACGCGGGGTGAAGGCAAGGCCATTCCGTCGTCCAAGGTGCAAAAGATCCAGAACCTGGAGGGCGGTATCGTCGCCGAAATCTTCGCCAAGGAAGGGCAGATCGTTGAAGTGGGCCAGCCATTGCTGCGCCTGGATGAAACCCGCTTCGCCTCCAACGTTGGTGAGACCGAGGCCGACCGCCAATCCATGGCCCTGCGGGTCGAACGCCTGAGTGCCGAGGTAGAGGACCGCCCGCTGAAGATCGACGAAGAACTGCGCAAAGCCGCACCAAGCCAGGCGGCCAGTGAAGAGTCGCTGTACCAGAGCCGGCGCCAGCAACTGCAGGACGAAATTGGCGGCCTGCAGCAGCAGCTGGTTCAGCGCCAGCAAGAGCTGCGTGAATACAGCTCCAAACGCGCCCAGTACGCCAACAGCCTGGAGTTGCTGCGCAAGGAAATCGGCATGTCAGAACCGCTGGTGGCAACCGGCGCAATCTCCCAGGTCGAAGTGCTGCGCCTGCGCCGCGCCGAAGTGGAGAACCGTGGCCAGCTGGACTCCACTGCGCTGGCCATCCCGCGTGCCGAGGCGGCCATCCGCGAGGTGCAAAGCAAGATCGAGGAAACCCGAGGCAAATTCCGCAGTGAAGCGCTGACCCAGCTGAACGAGGCGCGCACCGAGCTGAACAAGGCCACGGCCACCAGCAAGGCACTGGACGATCGGGTGCACCGTACCATGGTCACTTCGCCTGTACGCGGTATCGTCAAGCAGATGCTGGTCAACACCATTGGTGGGGTGATCCAGCCTGGCAGCGATATCATTGAAGTGGTACCCCTGGACGACACGCTGGTCATCGAAGCGAAGATCCTGCCCAAGGACATCGCCTTCCTGCACCCTGGCCAGGAGGCGACCGTCAAGTTCACGGCCTACGACTACACCATCTACGGTGGGCTCAAGGCCAAGCTGGAACAGATCGGCGCCGACACCATCACCGACGAAGACAAGAAGACCACCTACTACCTGATCAAGCTGCGCACCGACCGCAGCCACCTGGGGACTGACGAGAAACCGCTACTGATCATCCCAGGGATGGTGGCGACGGTGGATATCATGACCGGCAAGAAGACCATCATGAGCTACTTGCTCAAGCCGATCATGAAGGCGCGTTCGGAGGCGCTGCGCGAGCGCTGATCAGTTTGGCCACTGCTTTCCAGTGGCTCCTCTGGCCCTATCGCCGGCAAGCCAGCACCCACAGGTACCGCACTGGCTTTGAAGTTGGCGCAGTACCTGTGGGAGCTGGCTTGCCGGCGATAAGGCCGGAACTGCCAGTACGAGAACTCAGCGCCAAGGCGCAGGTTCACCTACCAGCTGCCCCTGAATGCCGCCTACCCCCATCTCCTGCAGCTCCCGCCGCTCCCCTTCTGTCTCGACCCGCTCGGCAATCAGCGGCAAGTCGATGCTGTGCGCTGCACGCTGGATCGCCTCGATGAACAGCCGCTTGTGCTGCTCATGGTCGATGTTGCGGATGTAGCTGCCGTCAATTTTCAGGTACGCCAAGCCCAGGTGCGCCAGGTTGCCGATCATGCTGAAGCGCCCGCCAAAGCGCTGCAGCGCCAAGCCAAAACCCAGCCCGTGCAGGCGCCGGGTGAGTTGCTCCAGAGCCGCCTGCTCAGGCAACTGCTCCTCGCCAATTTCAAAAACCAGCCGCGGGCCGAGCGCCGCGTTCTGGCCCAGCAGTTCAAAGATGCGGTGCAGGGCCTTGGGGTCGGCCAATGTAGCGGCGGACAGGTTCAGCGCCAGCACCTGATCATGCCCACGCAGGTGCGCCAACACTTTCTCCAGCACCAGCACGTCCAGCCGCGGCATCCAGCCGAAGCGCTCCAGCCAAGGCAGGAAGCGACCCGCCGGCAGTGCCTCGCCCTGGCCATCCTGCAAGCGGGAAATCACCTTGTGGTGCAGTACCCGTTGCACCGTAGTGCAATCCACCACCGGCTGGAAGAACAGCTCGAAATGCCCATTTTTGAACGCCTGATCGAGCCGCTCATGCCAGGCGTGCTGGCTATCGGCAGCCACTGCAGCCACGCCTTGTTCAAGGCATACCCACCCCGGCGTTGGCTGGTTCTCGGCACGGGCCAGAGCCTCATCGGCGAGCTTCAGCAAAGCCTGTGGAGAATCACCCGGGCTGAATGGCGCGAGGCCGATACAAGCCACCGGGTCGATATCACTGGCGCCCGTTTCGTGCAGGCTCTGCAGCGTTGCCTCCAGGGCCTGGGCCAGGTTTACCGCTTCTTCATGCACCATGCCCGGCGCCAGCACGGCAAACTCGCCACCGCGGCTGCGGGAAATCAGGTCGTTGGTTTCCGGGAAGCTGGCACAGGTACGGCGCAACTGCTCACCCACGGCCTGCAGCAACTGGTCGGTACGCTGTCCGCCAAGGCGTGCGTTCAGCCCTGCCAACCCTTGGACACGCAGTAACAGCAGGTAGCCGGCGCGCGCGTCCTCCAGGTTGCTTACCCGGGTGTTCAGCTGCATTTCGAAATAGCGGCGGTTCGAGAGCCCGGTCAGGCTGTCCTGATAGGACTCCGCACGCAACCGCTCGCTGCGCTCGGCCTGCTCGGTAAACAGCGCCTTGAGCTTCTCGACCATCTGGTTCATCGCCTGCACCACACGGCGCAGTTCCGGTGTGCGGGGCAACTCGGGCAGGCTGAGAAATTCGCGGCGCGCAATGGCATGGGATTGCTCAACCATATAGTCCAGCGGGCGCAACTGGCGGCGCAACAGCAAGGCGCCGAGCACGGCACTGGCTGCACCGCACAGCAGTAACCAGCCCAGGCTGCCCAAGGCGCTTTGCCAGAGTTTGGCAATGGCAAACATCGGGTGGCTGATCACTTCCACCCGCGCGGCCTGCTGCCAGCCGCGGCTGACGATGGCGTCGCCACCGGCGGCCTCAAGGCCGATCAGGTGCACGAACCAGCGCGGTACCCCGCCAGGGTCCGGCTCGGCGTGGCGCTCCACTAGTACGGCGTTGGAGCCCAGGTCGACGACCTTGATGCTTGCATAGTAACCACTGTCGAAGATCGAGCTGACCATCAGCTCGACCATCGCCGGGTCGTCGATATTCGGCGTCAGCGAAAGCGCCAGCGCGGTCGCTGCATCTTGGGCGTGCGAACGCAACTGGTTGACGTACTGGCTGCGCGAGCTTTCCAGGCTAACCATGAAACTGCCACTGAAGGCGACTACCAGGAACAGGCAAATGGCCAACAGCAATTGTTTGAACAGTGACATCTGTGCTCCTTCAGTAAACCGGCTCGGCCGGGAACCCTTCGGCCTGCATTTTCTTCAGCAAATCCTGCCAGCGTGACAGCCGCTTGGTGTCTCCGACCTTCTTGTTGCCTGCGGCGCCCGTCAACCACAACCCCTCGCCATTGAAGGCATACACCGGCAGCAGGTCGGTACGTTGGCTTGCCGGCTTGATGGCATCCATGAGGCTGTCGAGCACCAAAGGCTGGGCCTGTGGGTTTGAATAATAAGTCAGGACCATGTGCGCGCGATTCTGCCGCAACGCCTTGACGTAGGTGATGCGCAGTTTTTCGCTGGGGATGCCCATGCGCCGCAGGCTGAAATACTTGGCGATGGCGTAGTCCTCGCAGTCCCCGGCACCTTTGATCAGTGCCTGCACCGGTGTGGCCCAGTAGTCGACCTCATGCCACAGGTCAATGTCTTCGACATAGCGCAATTGCTGGTTGAAAAAACGGTTGACCACTTGCAGCTGCTCAAGCTCAGTACCCTGCTTTTGCGTGGCCATCAGGTTCTGCCAGGCATCGATACGGCCCTGCCCGACACCCAGAGGACCATACAAGGCCTGCGACTTGCGGCTGATCTGGGAGAAATCCCAATCCGCGTGCAAGCCGCCCAGCAGCAGACTGCCCAGCAGCCCGGCAAAGGCGACACGTCGCACAACGGTTTTGAACATCCAGGATATCGCCACTGCCAAGCCCTGTGCAGGCCAGTCGAAAGCAGCGATGGTGCGGCTTGCCACTGCAAAAAACAATGGCACCCTGCAATCATGCATCCGCCTGTCAGCCGGCCTACACTTTCTGTTTATAACCTTCTATAGGCCGCTTCCTTTGGCGGGCGACTTCATCCACCATAGCCGCGCTTTTGGGCGCCCGTGCCAATGCGGGCCTAGGTTTGACAACCCCCACAAGCTGTAACTAGTGTCATTGGATCCAACTTTAGTCATCGTTGAGGCAGACGTCGCGTGGCCGAGAAAATCAAATTGAGCAATGTGCTGGTCAGCGAGCAGCTGTCGCCGCACCAGGCCCGTGCCGTGATCGAAGAACGCCTGCGTAGCGCCATCCTCGATGGCCGCCTGCCCCCTGGCACCGCCGTGCGACAACAAGAGCTCGCCACCTTGTTTGGCGTCAGCCGCATGCCCGTGCGCGAAGCCCTGCGCCAGCTTGAAGCGCAATCGCTGCTGAAAGTTGAGATGCACAAGGGTGCGGTGGTTGCGCCGCTGATCGGCGAGGATGCGGTGGACACCTATGCCCTGCGCGTACTGCTTGAGAGCGAAGCGCTGCGCCAGTCGATCCCGCTGCTTGATGCCAGCGATATCGCCAGCGCCCGTGGCTATATTCAGCAACTGGAGAACGAAACACGCCACGCCGAAATCGGCCGCCTGAACCGCCTGTTCCACATGGCGCTGTACAGCAAGGCGTCGAACAGGAAGCTGCTGCGCCTGATTGAGAACGAACTGAACGAAGAAGAGCGCTTCCTGCGTTTTCATCTTTCATCCATGGGCCTGGGCAAGCTGACCCAGGACGATCACAACGCACTGGTAGACGCGGCAAGCGACAAGCTGGTGGATGAGGCGGTAGCCGTGCTGGCCCGGCACCTCAATAGCGGAGCGCTGGTAATCCGCAATTATCTGGATGCGCAACGGGCGCGTTAGCCCGTAACTGGCTTTACGTGCGGCGCGAGGAGATGGGTTGCAAATTGACCCTGTCACGCCAACAATGAGACTAATTATCATTCATGTCCATTGATGCCAGCGCCCTCCACTATGCCCAGCAACGACTCCGTGCAAACGCTCTACAGTGACCACCACGGCTGGTTACACGCCTGGCTGCGCAGCAAGCTGGGCAATGCCGCCGATGCCGCAGACCTGGCCCACGACACCTTCGTCCGCTTGCTGCAACGCCGCGAACACCTGCAGTTGAACACCCCTCGGGCGTTCTTGCGCACGGTAGCGCGTGGGCTGATCATCGATCACTGGCGCCGCGAGGAACTGCACAGGGCCTACCTGGAGGCACTGGCCCATGTGCCGCAAGCACAGTATCCCTCGGCCGAAACCCGCGAGCTGCTGCTGGAATTGCTTGAGCGTATCTCGCGCATGCTCGACGGCCTCAAACCCAAGGTACGTCGCGCCTTCCTGCTGGCCCAATGCGAGGGGCTGAAGCACCAGGCCATTGCCGAGCAGATGGGGATCTCGGTGCGTACCGTAGAGCGGTACATCGCCGATGCGCTCTACCATTGCTATGTGCTGCGCTACGAAGACGAGTGTTGAATCAATGACTGCCGCACGCCCTGATGCAAAAGCGGTCAAACAGGCCATCCAGTGGCTGCTGCGGTTGCGCGAGAGCGGGCATGAGCCGACGCTGCAACAACAGTGCGCGCAATGGCGCAGTGCCCACCACGAACATGAGCAGGCCTGGCAACGGGTGATGCACCTGCATCAGGACCTTGACCTGCGCTCCGTCCCCGGTGCCGGGTTGGCGTTGCAAACCCTGGAAGCCAGCCAGCAACGCCTGCACCGCCGGCAAGCGCTGAAGCTGCTTGGCGGCGTTGTCATGGTGGGATCGGCGACATGGCTGGCCAAAGACCTCGATGCTATCAGTGCGTGGGCGTCGGACTATGCCACCGGCACCGGTGAGCAACGCGTCTTCACCCTGCCCGATGGCTCACTGATGCAACTCAATACCCGCACTGCCGTGGACCTGGCCTTCAATGACCAGCAGCGTCTGGTTCGCCTGAAGCAGGGGGAGCTGATGATTACCTGCAACTCCGGGCATCCAGTGCTGGTACAAACCCGCGATGCACTGCTGGAAGGGTTCGCAGGGCGCTTTGTGGCCTACCAGGACAACGATTGCACACGTGTCAGTGTCAACCACGGCAAAGTGGCGATCCACCGGCCTGGCAATGGCCACCTTCTGTGGATTGAAGGCGGCCAGCACTGGCGCCTGGATGCTCAAGGCGCGCACCAGCTGACGCACCTGGACATGGACGCGATGGCCTGGACTGAAGGGCTGATCGTTACCCAGGACATACGCCTGTCCGACTTCCTCGCGCAGGTCAGCCGTTACCGCCACGGTTACCTGGGCTGCAGCGACGAAATTGCCGATTTGCGCCTGTCCGGGGTGTTCCGCCTCGAAGACCCGGAGCAGCTGCTTCAGTTGCTGCCGCAAACGCTGCCCGTAAGGCTTCGCCAACGTACACGCTGGTGGGTACGTGTAGAAAGCATGGCCTGATGAGGCCTTGACGATTTCTGGCGGGTTTTCAATCCCGGTCCGGCTAGGACAGTAAGCGACACCTTCTGCCCTCAACACTTCAACGGACCCTTCATGCCTATCAACCCGGTGTTAACCCACACTCTCAACTTGAATGATTATCGACCTGTCCTGCAATCAGCACGCTTGCGCCATGCCATCCGGGCTGCGCTGTTTGGTACTGCCTTGAGCCTGGCCGCTGTTCCGCAACTTTGCGCAGCGGCTGAGACAGCCCAAGTGAGTCATCGCTATGCAATTCCGGCCGGACAACTGGCCGACGTACTCAATCAGTTCGCTCGCCAGGCCGGAATTACCCTGTCAAGTACGCCTCAGCTCACCGATGGCCTGCAATCGAACGGCCTGCAGGGGCAGTACGCTACCGACCAGGCGCTGCGCCAACTGCTCAATGGCAGCGGCCTGGAAGCGGTCAGCCAGGATGGACGTAGCTATGTGTTGCAGACACAACCCCAGGAAGCCGCCCTGTCATTGCCAGACACTGATATCCGTGGGTTCACCCTCGGCAATGCGCTGGGCAGCATGGAGGGTTACAACGCCACCCACAGCCAGGTGGCGACCAAGACCAGCACGCCGTTGGTGGAAACCTCCCAATCCGTCTCGGTGGTTACTCGCCAGCAGATGGATGATCAGGGCTCACAGACCGTTGCCCAGGCCATGCGCTACACGCCTGGGGTACTGACCAACCCTTACGGTGCCACCCATCGCTACGACTATGTGGCCATGCGCGGCTTCAACGACGGTTCTGTGGATAACATCTACGTCGATGGGCTCAAATCGATGGGTGACAACGGCACCTACAGCACCATGCAGGTAGACCCGTACTTCCTTGAGCGCATCGACATTCTGAAGGGGCCCTCCTCGGTGCTGTATGGGCGAAGCTCGCCGGGGGGCCTGGTCGCCCTGACCACCAAGAAGCCGCTGTTTACCCCATTCCATCAGATTCAGGCCACGGTTGGCACCCAAGGCCAGCGTGGTATGGGTTTCGACTTCAGCGGCCCTGTGGATGACGATCAGCGTATCGCTTATCGCCTGACAGGCCTGGCGGATGCGTCCGACACCCAGTTCGACCACAACAAGGAAGAACGCTACACCATCGCCCCGGCCATCAGCGTCGATTTCACCGAAGATACCTCGCTCACGCTTCAGGCTTACCTGCAGCACGACCCTAACGGAGGGTACCACGGCGGCAACCCTGCAGACGGCATGCTGCACAAGCGCAATGGCTTGCGCTTGTCAGACCACTTCTTCGAGGGCGAGCCGGGCATCGACAACTACGAACGTACGCAACAGTCGTTCAGCTACCAGTTCGAGCACCGCTTCAACGATGTGTTCACGGCGCGGCAGAACTTCCGTTACCAGGATTCGGACGTGTCCATGGACCAGGTGTACTCAGCCGGCTGGGCAGATGCCGACAGCAACGTCCTCAACCGCGCCTATACCGGCGGCGACGAGCGCCTGCATTCGTACATCATCGACAATATGCTGCAGGCGGAATTCTTCACCGGCGCTGCCAAACACACTCTGCTGCTGGGCACCGACTACCAGCGGCGCAAGGCCGATGTCGCATGGCGTTATGGCTCGGTCGACCCGCTGGACGCCGGCAACCCGCAGTACGGCAATGGCAACCTTCAGGTACTGGGCGAAAACCGCTACCAGCGGCGCTTGCAACAAACCGGTGTGTACCTGCAGGACCTGGTGGAGCTGGACCAGTGGCGTTTCTCCCTGGGGCTTCGCCAGGACTGGGTGAAGGTGTCGGAGGAGAATCGCGACAGCGACACCAAGGTCAGCGATCAGCGCTCCAAGTTCACCACCCGGGCCGGGGTGCTCTACCTGTTCGAGAACGGCATTGCGCCCTATGTCAGCTACTCGGAGTCGTTCAATCCCAACACCGTGTCCGACCAGGAAGGCCGCCCGCTGGCACCGACTGAGGGCACTCAATGGGAAGCAGGTATCAAGTATCAGCCTCCGGGCAGCGACAACCTGTTTACCGCATCGGTGTTCCGCATCGAGCAGGAAAACCTGGCCTCGAAGCAGCCTGATGAAAACTTCTATCGCCCGGTAGGTGAAGTACGCTCGCAAGGGCTGGAGCTGGAGGCACATGTGCAGCTGACCGACAGCCTCAAACTGCTGGGCGGCTACACCTTCACCGATATCGAATATTCCAGGTCGATGCCGAGCCTGACGTCGGGCAGCCTGGACAACAAAGGCAATTCGCCAACCCAGGCACCAAAACAGATGTTCTCGCTGTGGGCTGACTACAACTTCCGCCAAGGGCCGCTGGATGGCCTGCGGCTGGGCGGTGGAGTGCGGTATGTGGGCTACAGCTGGGTGGATGCGGAAAACAGCATGAAGGTTCCTTCCTACACGTTGTTCGACGCCTCGCTGGGCTATGACCTGGGCAAGGTTGGGCTCAAGGGCGTGGATGTGCGCCTTAACGCAAACAACATTGCCAATGAAAGCTACATCACCTCATGTGCCAGCCTGAACTACTGCTACATGGGTGAAGAGCGCAATGTCAGCGCCACGGTCAGCTATCAGTTCTGAAATGAAAGTGGCTGCTGATACGCGGTCCGTGTAGGAGCGGCCTTGTGTCGCGATCGGGCTGAAAGTTAAGGCCCGGAAAAGACAAAGCCCCTGTCTGCATTGCAGACAGGGGCTTTGGGTTTGAATCTTGACGATGACCTACTCTCACATGGGGAAACCCCACACTACCATCGGCGATGCATCGTTTCACTGCTGAGTTCGGGATGGGATCAGGTGGTTCCAATGCTCTATGGTCGTCAAGAAATTCTGTGTGCTGGCCCGTCACTCGGACGTGCCTGCGAATCTCTGTAGTTCCTACTTAAAGACAAAACCCCTACCTGCATGTGCAGATAGGGGTTTTGCGAAATGAATCTTGACGATGACCTACTCTCACATGGGGAAACCCCACACTACCATCGGCGATGCATCGTTTCACTACTGAGTTCGGGATGGGATCAGGTGGTTCCAATGCTCTATGGTCGTCAAGAAATTCTGTAGCCAGAATGTCCAGATGGACAGCCCAGCGAATCCGGATATGCGATATTTGTGGGTTGTTGCGAACTTTCGGTTCGTGTCATCTTCACCACCACAATTTGGCGTCTTAGGCGCAAATTGCTTGGGTGTTATATGGTCAAGCCTCACGGGCAATTAGTATTGGTTAGCTCAACGCCTCACAGCGCTTACACACCCAACCTATCAACGTCGTAGTCTTCGACGGCCCTTTAGGGGATTCAAGATCCCAGTGAGATCTCATCTTGAGGCAAGTTTCCCGCTTAGATGCTTTCAGCGGTTATCTCTTCCGAACATAGCTACCCGGCAATGCCACTGGCGTGACAACCGGAACACCAGAGGTTCGTCCACTCCGGTCCTCTCGTACTAGGAGCAGCCCCTCTCAAATCTCAAACGTCCACGGCAGATAGGGACCGAACTGTCTCACGACGTTCTAAACCCAGCTCGCGTACCACTTTAAATGGCGAACAGCCATACCCTTGGGACCGGCTTCAGCCCCAGGATGTGATGAGCCGACATCGAGGTGCCAAACACCGCCGTCGATATGAACTCTTGGGCGGTATCAGCCTGTTATCCCCGGAGTACCTTTTATCCGTTGAGCGATGGCCCTTCCATACAGAACCACCGGATCACTAAGACCTACTTTCGTACCTGCTCGACGTGTGTGTCTCGCAGTCAAGCGCGCTTTTGCCTTTATACTCTACGACCGATTTCCGACCGGTCTGAGCGCACCTTCGTACTCCTCCGTTACTCTTTGGGAGGAGACCGCCCCAGTCAAACTACCCACCATACACTGTCCTCGATCCGGATAACGGACCTGAGTTAGAACCTCAAAGTTGCCAGGGTGGTATTTCAAGGATGGCTCCATGAGAACTGGCGTCCCCACTTCAAAGCCTCCCACCTATCCTACACAAGCAAATTCAAAGTCCAGTGCAAAGCTATAGTAAAGGTTCACGGGGTCTTTCCGTCTAGCCGCGGATACACTGCATCTTCACAGCGATTTCAATTTCACTGAGTCTCGGGTGGAGACAGCGCCGCCATCGTTACGCCATTCGTGCAGGTCGGAACTTACCCGACAAGGAATTTCGCTACCTTAGGACCGTTATAGTTACGGCCGCCGTTTACCGGGGCTTCGATCAAGAGCTTCGCTTGCGCTAACCCCATCAATTAACCTTCCGGCACCGGGCAGGCGTCACACCCTATACGTCCACTTTCGTGTTTGCAGAGTGCTGTGTTTTTAATAAACAGTCGCAGCGGCCTGGTATCTTCGACCGGCATGGGCTTACGGAGCAAGTCCTTGACCCTCGCCGGCGCACCTTCTCCCGAAGTTACGGTGCCATTTTGCCTAGTTCCTTCACCCGAGTTCTCTCAAGCGCCTTGGTATTCTCTACCTAACCACCTGTGTCGGTTTGGGGTACGGTTCCCAGTTATCTGAAGCTTAGGAGCTTTTCTTGGAAGCATGGTATCAACCACTTCGTCGCCTAATGGCAACTCGTCATCAGCTCTCGGCCTTGAAATCCCGGATTTGCCTAAGATTTCAGCCTACCACCTTAAACCTGGACAACCAACGCCAGGCTGGCCTAACCTTCTCCGTCCCTCCATCGCAATAACTGGAAGTACAGGAATATTAACCTGTTTTCCATCGACTACGCTTTTCAGCCTCGCCTTAGGGACCGACTAACCCTGCGTCGATTAACGTTGCGCAGGAAACCTTGGTCTTTCGGCGTGCGAGTTTTTCACTCGCATTGTCGTTACTCATGTCAGCATTCGCACTTCTGATACCTCCAGCAAGCTTCTCAACTCAC
>NZ_CP151298.1:0-125000 GCF_038383825.1 Pseudomonas sp. LPB4.O | reverse complement strand
GTGTCAGTATCAGTCCAGGTGGTCGCCTTCGCCACTGGTGTTCCTTCCTATATCTACGCATTTCACCGCTACACAGGAAATTCCACCACCCTCTACCGTACTCTAGCTTGCCAGTTTTGGATGCAGTTCCCAGGTTGAGCCCGGGGCTTTCACATCCAACTTAACAAACCACCTACGCGCGCTTTACGCCCAGTAATTCCGATTAACGCTTGCACCCTCTGTATTACCGCGGCTGCTGGCACAGAGTTAGCCGGTGCTTATTCTGTCGGTAACGTCAAAACACTAACGTATTAGGTTAATGCCCTTCCTCCCAACTTAAAGTGCTTTACAATCCGAAGACCTTCTTCACACACGCGGCATGGCTGGATCAGGCTTTCGCCCATTGTCCAATATTCCCCACTGCTGCCTCCCGTAGGAGTCTGGACCGTGTCTCAGTTCCAGTGTGACTGATCATCCTCTCAGACCAGTTACGGATCGTCGCCTTGGTGAGCCATTACCTCACCAACTAGCTAATCCGACCTAGGCTCATCTGATAGCGCAAGGCCCGAAGGTCCCCTGCTTTCTCCCGTAGGACGTATGCGGTATTAGCGTTCCTTTCGAAACGTTGTCCCCCACTACCAGGCAGATTCCTAGGCATTACTCACCCGTCCGCCGCTGAATCGAAGAGCAAGCTCTTCTCATCCGCTCGACTTGCATGTGTTAGGCCTGCCGCCAGCGTTCAATCTGAGCCATGATCAAACTCTTCAGTTCAATACTGCTTGGGTTTTTAAGAAACCCTAAACTTGGCTCAGCAATCTCAAATGACTATGTGATTTCTCGCATGGCCACTTGTGATGCTGATAATCTTGTTGACTATCAGTCCGTACTCACAAGCACCCACACGAATTGCTTGATTCAATTTGTTAAAGAGCGTTTGGTTAAGAGCTTTTCGTCTCAACCGAGGCGCGCATTCTACGCTTTCCTCAGAGCCTGTCAAGCGTTTATTTTGAAGTTTTTTGCGGAAAACTCGTTTAACTTCAAACACTTAACTCGCTGCGATCTCTCGTAGCGGGAGGTGAATAATACAGCATTCAAAAACGCTGTCAACCACCTTTTTTACTGCGGCTGGCTAACCTTGCGGTCTACCAGGAAGAAGCATGAGCTTCTACTTAAAGACAAAACCCCTACCTGCATGCGCAGATAGGGGTTTTGCGAAATGAATCTTGACGATGACCTACTCTCACATGGGGAAACCCCACACTACCATCGGCGATGCATCGTTTCACTACTGAGTTCGGGATGGGATCAGGTGGTTCCAATGCTCTATGGTCGTCAAGAAATTCTGTAGCCAGAATGTCCAGATGGACAGCCCAGCGAATCCGGATATGCGATATTTGTGGGTTGTTGCGAACTTTCGGTTCGTGTCATCTTCACCACCACAATTTGGCGTCTTAGGCTCAAATTGCTTGGGTGTTATATGGTCAAGCCTCACGGGCAATTAGTATTGGTTAGCTCAACGCCTCACAGCGCTTACACACCCAACCTATCAACGTCGTAGTCTTCGACGGCCCTTTAGGGGATTCAAGATCCCAGTGAGATCTCATCTTGAGGCAAGTTTCCCGCTTAGATGCTTTCAGCGGTTATCTCTTCCGAACATAGCTACCCGGCAATGCCACTGGCGTGACAACCGGAACACCAGAGGTTCGTCCACTCCGGTCCTCTCGTACTAGGAGCAGCCCCTCTCAAATCTCAAACGTCCACGGCAGATAGGGACCGAACTGTCTCACGACGTTCTAAACCCAGCTCGCGTACCACTTTAAATGGCGAACAGCCATACCCTTGGGACCGGCTTCAGCCCCAGGATGTGATGAGCCGACATCGAGGTGCCAAACACCGCCGTCGATATGAACTCTTGGGCGGTATCAGCCTGTTATCCCCGGAGTACCTTTTATCCGTTGAGCGATGGCCCTTCCATACAGAACCACCGGATCACTAAGACCTACTTTCGTACCTGCTCGACGTGTGTGTCTCGCAGTCAAGCGCGCTTTTGCCTTTATACTCTACGACCGATTTCCGACCGGTCTGAGCGCACCTTCGTACTCCTCCGTTACTCTTTGGGAGGAGACCGCCCCAGTCAAACTACCCACCATACACTGTCCTCGATCCGGATAACGGACCTGAGTTAGAACCTCAAAGTTGCCAGGGTGGTATTTCAAGGATGGCTCCATGAGAACTGGCGTCCCCACTTCAAAGCCTCCCACCTATCCTACACAAGCAAATTCAAAGTCCAGTGCAAAGCTATAGTAAAGGTTCACGGGGTCTTTCCGTCTAGCCGCGGATACACTGCATCTTCACAGCGATTTCAATTTCACTGAGTCTCGGGTGGAGACAGCGCCGCCATCGTTACGCCATTCGTGCAGGTCGGAACTTACCCGACAAGGAATTTCGCTACCTTAGGACCGTTATAGTTACGGCCGCCGTTTACCGGGGCTTCGATCAAGAGCTTCGCTTGCGCTAACCCCATCAATTAACCTTCCGGCACCGGGCAGGCGTCACACCCTATACGTCCACTTTCGTGTTTGCAGAGTGCTGTGTTTTTAATAAACAGTCGCAGCGGCCTGGTATCTTCGACCGGCATGGGCTTACGGAGCAAGTCCTTGACCCTCGCCGGCGCACCTTCTCCCGAAGTTACGGTGCCATTTTGCCTAGTTCCTTCACCCGAGTTCTCTCAAGCGCCTTGGTATTCTCTACCTAACCACCTGTGTCGGTTTGGGGTACGGTTCCCAGTTATCTGAAGCTTAGGAGCTTTTCTTGGAAGCATGGTATCAACCACTTCGTCGCCTAATGGCAACTCGTCATCAGCTCTCGGCCTTGAAATCCCGGATTTGCCTAAGATTTCAGCCTACCACCTTAAACCTGGACAACCAACGCCAGGCTGGCCTAACCTTCTCCGTCCCTCCATCGCAATAACTGGAAGTACAGGAATATTAACCTGTTTTCCATCGACTACGCTTTTCAGCCTCGCCTTAGGGACCGACTAACCCTGCGTCGATTAACGTTGCGCAGGAAACCTTGGTCTTTCGGCGTGCGAGTTTTTCACTCGCATTGTCGTTACTCATGTCAGCATTCGCACTTCTGATACCTCCAGCAAGCTTCTCAACTCACCTTCACAGGCTTACAGAACGCTCCTCTACCGCATCACCAAAAGGTGATACCCGTAGCTTCGGTGCATGGTTTGAGCCCCGTTACATCTTCCGCGCAGGCCGACTCGACTAGTGAGCTATTACGCTTTCTTTAAAGGGTGGCTGCTTCTAAGCCAACCTCCTAGCTGTCTAAGCCTTCCCACATCGTTTCCCACTTAACCATGACTTTGGGACCTTAGCTGACGGTCTGGGTTGTTTCCCTTTTCACGACGGACGTTAGCACCCGCCGTGTGTCTCCCATGCTCGGCACTTGTAGGTATTCGGAGTTTGCATCGGTTTGGTAAGTCGGGATGACCCCCTAGCCGAAACAGTGCTCTACCCCCTACAGTGATACATGAGGCGCTACCTAAATAGCTTTCGAGGAGAACCAGCTATCTCCGAGCTTGATTAGCCTTTCACTCCGATCCACAGGTCATCCGCTAACTTTTCAACGGTAGTCGGTTCGGTCCTCCAGTCAGTGTTACCTAACCTTCAACCTGCCCATGGATAGATCGCCCGGTTTCGGGTCTATACCCAGCGACTAAACGCCCTATTAAGACTCGCTTTCGCTACGCCTCCCCTATTCGGTTAAGCTCGCCACTGAATATAAGTCGCTGACCCATTATACAAAAGGTACGCAGTCACCTAACAAAGTAGGCTCCCACTGCTTGTACGCATACGGTTTCAGGATCTATTTCACTCCCCTCTCCGGGGTTCTTTTCGCCTTTCCCTCACGGTACTAGTTCACTATCGGTCAGTCAGTAGTATTTAGCCTTGGAGGATGGTCCCCCCATATTCAGACAAAGTTTCTCGTGCTCCGTCCTACTCGATTTCATTGATAAGAGATTTTCGTGTACGGGGCTATCACCCACTATGGCCGCACTTTCCAGAGCGTTCCACTAATCTCAAACCAACTTAAGGGCTGGTCCCCGTTCGCTCGCCACTACTAAGGGAATCTCGGTTGATTTCTTTTCCTCAGGGTACTTAGATGTTTCAGTTCCCCTGGTTCGCCTCTTGCACCTATGTATTCAGTACAAGATAACCAGCTTATGCTGGCTGGGTTCCCCCATTCAGAGATCTCTGGATCACAGTCTGTTTGCCGACTCCCCAAAGCTTATCGCAGGCTACCACGTCTTTCATCGCCTCTGACTGCCAAGGCATCCACCGTATGCGCTTCTTCACTTGACCATATAACCCCAAGCAATCTGGTTATACTGTGAAGACGACATTCGCCGAAAATTCGCACGTTGCTCTTTCGAGCAGAACTCACAAATTTTACCTTAGCCTGATCCACCAGCAGTGAAACTGGTGTTCAGTCTATTTCTATCACATATCCGAATTTTTAAAGAACGATCTGACAAAAGTCAGAAATCAACATTCGAAGCGAATGCTCATTTCCAAGTTCTGATCAGGAACAACGCCAGGCCTGCAGAGGGCCTTGATCGTCTTTTACAAAGAATCAAGCAATTCGTGTGGGAGCTCATCAGCAGGCTGATGTCGTCGATTAAGGAGGTGATCCAGCCGCAGGTTCCCCTACGGCTACCTTGTTACGACTTCACCCCAGTCATGAATCACACCGTGGTAACCGTCCTCCCGAGGGTTAGACTAGCTACTTCTGGTGCAACCCACTCCCATGGTGTGACGGGCGGTGTGTACAAGGCCCGGGAACGTATTCACCGCGACATTCTGATTCGCGATTACTAGCGATTCCGACTTCACGCAGTCGAGTTGCAGACTGCGATCCGGACTACGATCGGTTTTGTGAGATTAGCTCCACCTCGCGGCTTGGCAACCCTCTGTACCGACCATTGTAGCACGTGTGTAGCCCAGGCCGTAAGGGCCATGATGACTTGACGTCATCCCCACCTTCCTCCGGTTTGTCACCGGCAGTCTCCTTAGAGTGCCCACCATAACGTGCTGGTAACTAAGGACAAGGGTTGCGCTCGTTACGGGACTTAACCCAACATCTCACGACACGAGCTGACGACAGCCATGCAGCACCTGTGTCAGAGTTCCCGAAGGCACCAATCCATCTCTGGAAAGTTCTCTGCATGTCAAGGCCTGGTAAGGTTCTTCGCGTTGCTTCGAATTAAACCACATGCTCCACCGCTTGTGCGGGCCCCCGTCAATTCATTTGAGTTTTAACCTTGCGGCCGTACTCCCCAGGCGGTCAACTTAATGCGTTAGCTGCGCCACTAAAATCTCAAGGATTCCAACGGCTAGTTGACATCGTTTACGGCGTGGACTACCAGGGTATCTAATCCTGTTTGCTCCCCACGCTTTCGCACCTCAGTGTCAGTATCAGTCCAGGTGGTCGCCTTCGCCACTGGTGTTCCTTCCTATATCTACGCATTTCACCGCTACACAGGAAATTCCACCACCCTCTACCGTACTCTAGCTTGCCAGTTTTGGATGCAGTTCCCAGGTTGAGCCCGGGGCTTTCACATCCAACTTAACAAACCACCTACGCGCGCTTTACGCCCAGTAATTCCGATTAACGCTTGCACCCTCTGTATTACCGCGGCTGCTGGCACAGAGTTAGCCGGTGCTTATTCTGTCGGTAACGTCAAAACACTAACGTATTAGGTTAATGCCCTTCCTCCCAACTTAAAGTGCTTTACAATCCGAAGACCTTCTTCACACACGCGGCATGGCTGGATCAGGCTTTCGCCCATTGTCCAATATTCCCCACTGCTGCCTCCCGTAGGAGTCTGGACCGTGTCTCAGTTCCAGTGTGACTGATCATCCTCTCAGACCAGTTACGGATCGTCGCCTTGGTGAGCCATTACCTCACCAACTAGCTAATCCGACCTAGGCTCATCTGATAGCGCAAGGCCCGAAGGTCCCCTGCTTTCTCCCGTAGGACGTATGCGGTATTAGCGTTCCTTTCGAAACGTTGTCCCCCACTACCAGGCAGATTCCTAGGCATTACTCACCCGTCCGCCGCTGAATCGAAGAGCAAGCCCTTCTCATCCGCTCGACTTGCATGTGTTAGGCCTGCCGCCAGCGTTCAATCTGAGCCATGATCAAACTCTTCAGTTCAATACTGCTTGGGTTTTTAAGAAACCCTAAACTTGGCTCAGCAATCTCAAATGACTATGTGATTTCTCGCATGGTCACTTGTGATGCTGATAATCTTGTTGACTATCAGTCCGTACTCACAAGCACCCACACGAATTGCTTGATTCAATTTGTTAAAGAGCGTTTGGTTAAGAGCTTTTCGTCTCAACCGAGGCGCGCATTCTACGCTTTCCTCATGGCCTGTCAAGCGTTTATTTTGAAGTTTTTTGCGAGAAACTCGTTTAGCTTCAAACACTTAACTCGCTGCGATCTCTCGTAGCGGGAGGTGAATCATACAGCGTTTAGAAGCACTGTCAACCACCATTTCAACCGCTTGCGATCTTTCGATCGCAGCCCTTTCAGCAGCACCTTAACTACTTAACTCATTGAATCTCAAGGAGTTTATCGTTCCGATGTCGCTGGAAGTGGTGCGCATTATAAGGGGATTCGGAAGGGCGTCAACCTTTAATTTCAAGAAACCTTAATATCGCTGAAAAGCAAAGCAGGGAGGCCTGGCGGCCTCCCTGCTCTTATGTAGCACCAGCCGTTTCTACAGCACGCCGGCCTCGCGCAAGCGCTGCACCTCACCTGCCTCTAGCCCCAGCAGCTCCACCAATACCGCCTCGGTATGCTCACCCAGCAGCGGCGGCGCCCGTCGATACTCCACCGGCGTCTCCGACAATCGTATAGGGCTGGCTACCTGCGGCACGCTACCCGCCAATGGATGCGGAATGTTCACCGCCAACCCACGCGCCAGCACCTGTGGGTCCTGGAACATCTGCGCCAGGTCATTGATAGGCCCGCACGGCACCCCAGCAGCCTCCAGCTGGGCAACCCATTCGGCGGTTGTCTTGAATACCGTGGCCTGGCGAATCAGTGGAATCAGCTCGGCTCTGTTGGCCACCCGCTGCTTATTAGTAAGGAAACGTGGATCGTCCGCCCATTGTGGTTGCCCGGCCACTTCTGCGAACTTGCGGAACTGGCTGTCGTTGCCCACGGTAAGAATGAAGTCGCCGTCCGCCGTAGGGAAGTCCTGGTAGGGCACTATATTAGGGTGCGCGTTGCCCAGGCGCCGAGGCGGGTTGCCTGTGGTCAGGTAATTCATGGCCTGGTTAGCCAGGCAGGCTACTTGTACATCGAGCAACGCCATGTCGACATGCTGGCCCACCCCGGTCTGCTCCCGATGGGCAAGGGCGGCAAGCATGGCTACCGTTGAGTACAGCCCGGTAAGGATGTCGGTAAGCGCCACACCCACCTTGACCGGCCCCGCGCCTTCCTCACCCTCCGGGCGGCCAGTCAGACTCATCAGCCCACCCAGCCCCTGGATCATGAAGTCATAACCCGCACGCTTGGCATACGGCCCAGTCTGGCCGAAACCAGTAATGGAGCAATAGATAAGCTGTGGGTTGATCGCCTTCAGGCTCTGGTAGTCCAGCCCATAGGCCGCCAAACCACCCACCTTGAAGTTCTCGATGACAATATCGGACTTCGCCGCCAACTCACGCACTAGGCGCTGGCCTTCAGGCCGGGTGAAATCGATGGTCACCGAACGCTTGTTGCGGTTGGCCGACAGGTAGTACGCCGCCTCACTGGTGTTCTCACCCTCGGCGTCCTGGAGGAAGGGCGGCCCCCACGCGCGGGTATCGTCACCACTGCCCGGGCGCTCCACCTTTATAACGTCAGCGCCCAGGTCAGCGAGAATCTGGCCAGACCATGGGCCGGCCAACACGCGCGAAAGGTCCAGCACCCGCAGATGTGATAGCGCGCCCATGGGCTGGCTCCTTATTAATAGAAGGCCTGGATACCGGTCTGCGCACGCCCCAGGATCAGTGCATGCACGTCGTGAGTACCTTCATAGGTGTTGACCACCTCAAGGTTTACCAGGTGACGGGCCACGCCAAACTCATCGGAGATGCCGTTGCCACCCAGCATGTCGCGCGCCATGCGGGCGATATCCAGCGCCTTGCCGCAGGAGTTGCGCTTCATGATCGAGGTGATTTCCACGGCAGCGGTGCCTTCATCCTTCATGCGCCCCAAGCGCAGGCAACCCTGCAGTGCCAGGGTGATTTCGGTCTGCATGTCGGCCAGCTTCTTCTGGATCAGCTGGTTGGCAGCCAGAGGGCGGCCGAACTGCTGACGGTCCAGGGTGTACTGACGCGCGGTGTGCCAGCAGGCTTCGGCCGCACCCAGCGCCCCCCATGAGATGCCATACCGGGCAGAGTTGAGGCAGGTGAACGGACCTTTGAGGCCGCGCACATCCGGGAAGATGTTCTCTTCTGGTACGAACACATTGTCCATGACCACTTCACCGGTGATCGAGGCGCGCAGGCCGACCTTGCCGTGGATTGCCGGGGCACTGAGCCCCTGCCAGCCCTTTTCCAGGACAAAGCCGCGGATATCCCCCGCATCGTCCTTGGCCCAGACCACGAACACATCAGCGATCGGGCTGTTGGTGATCCACATCTTGCTGCCGGTCAGCCGGTAACCACCGTCGACCTTCCTGGCACGGGTAATCATCGAGCCAGGGTCGGAGCCATGGTTCGGCTCAGTCAGGCCAAAACAACCGATCCACTCGCCACTGGCCAGCTTGGGCAGGTACTTCTGCTTCTGGGCCTCGGTGCCGAACTCGTTGATGGGCACCATTACCAGCGACGATTGCACGCTCATCATCGAGCGGTAACCTGAGTCGATACGCTCGACCTCTCGGGCGATCAAGCCATAGCACACGTAGTTAAGGCCGCTGCCACCGTACTGTTCGGGAATGGTGGCACCCAGCAGGCCAATCTCCCCCATCTCGCGGAAGATCGCCGGGTCGGTCTGCTCGTGACGGAAAGCCTCGAGCACACGTGGTGCCAGCTTGTCCTGGGCGAACTGATAAGCGCTGTCACGCACCATGCGCTCTTCTTCAGTGAGCTGCTGATCGAGCAGCAGCGGGTCGATCCAGTGGAAGCTTGCTTTACCGGCCATGAGCGAAATCCTCGAAATAGGGGGCAGTTTCTTGTGCCTTTGAGCCTAGGCCTGATCGGCCGCCGGGACAAACGAGGATTGCGCACCAATTAGTGATAATTTGTCACTTCGTAAATCGGTAAAACACCTTATAAACAGCCTTACGAGTGAGGTTGACGTACATGCGCCGCAAGATCCCCAGCACCGCCGCCCTGGTTTGCTTCGAGGCAGCGGCACGCCACGAGAGCTTTACCAAGGCTGCGCAGGAACTCGCCCTGACCCAGGGTGCCGTTTGTCGGCAGATTGGCGGCCTCGAGTCCTTCCTAAATGTGGAACTGTTCCGCCGTTCGCGCCGCGGCGTGAAGCTGACCGAGGCCGGTCTTTCCTACAGCCGCCAGGTTGCCGCACAACTGGACGCCGTAGAGCGCGATACCCTGTCGGTGATGGGCCAGCAGGGCGCCAGCGTGATCGAACTGGCCGTAGTGCCTACCTTTGGTACCCAATGGCTGCTTCCGCGCCTCAAGGACTTCCAGCAACGCCACCCGGAGGTCACGGTCAACCTCACCAACCGCACCCGGCCATTCCTGTTCGCCGACACCCCCTTCGATGCCGCTATCTATTTCGGTGATGCCGACTGGTCCGGCACCCAGTCGCACCGGCTGATGGGAGAGAACCCGGTACCCGTCTGCAGCCCGGCACTGCTGGCGGGGCAGGGCATGCTTGAAGCACAGCGCATCGCCCACCTGCCCTTGCTGCAACAAAGCACACGCCCGTATGCCTGGCGGCAGTGGTTCGGCAGTTTGGGGATGAATGTAGAACGCGACATGACAGGCCCGCGTTATGAACTATTCTCGATGCTCGCCCAGGCGGCCATACATGAAATGGGGATCGCGCTGATTCCGCCGTTTCTGATCCAGCGCGAGCTGGGGGAGGGTAGGCTGGTGGTCGCTAACAGGCATGCCCTGATCAGCGACAAGGCCTACTATCTGATGATTCCGGAGCGCAAGGTAGAGTCGGCCTCACTGCGCGCCTTCCGCGACTGGCTGGTTGGCCAGGCCCAGGCCTACACCTCAGCCACTTGACCAAGTGCGACAAATTGACCCTGTAGTCAATTATTTTAAACACCTACAGATGTATGTATTTGTCGCATATGCATAAACTGTTATGCCCAGATGAAAACACCCTTTAACCCTGCTAACCACGCTGCTTTGCGGGTGATTTTGCGACATCTACCGTGCCGTGAGCGTACTGACCCAAATATTTTTCATTTTTTCTCCTAATCTCCCAATAGCCCATGTTTGAGGGGCTGCAACCTTATAACTGCGACAAGCGGTCACAGGGTGACTTGTAGTTTTAACTTCGTTTCACTCCATAACCGGTTGAAGGCCCCCGGGTTCGTCTGCAAAATGCTTCGCCCGCCCGGGATTCGGCGGGTCGGCGCTCCACAGCCGCCCCAGCGCACCATCCGAAGTGCGCTGGCTCTTACAAAGACAAAAGGTCACCGCAGGAGAAATAGTCGTGCACATTGGTGTTCCTCTCGAGACGCAGACCGGTGAGACAAGGGTCGCTGCGACCCCGGAAACCATCAAGAAACTGATTGGCCAGGGCCATCAGGTCACCGTCCAACGGGGGGCAGGGCTCAACGCCAGCATTCCGGACAGTGCCTATGAGGCCGTGGGCGCTTCCCTTGGGAGCGCAGCCGATGCCTACGGCGCCCAATTGGTACTCAAGGTGGTCGCCCCCAACGACCAGGAGCTGGCCCTGATCAACAGTGGCAGCCTGCTGGCGGGCATGCTCAACCCCTTCAACAGTGACCTGATCGGCAAGATGGCCGAACGCGGCATCACCGCTTTCGCCCTGGAAGCCGCGCCACGCACCTCGCGGGCGCAGAGCCTGGACGTGCTGTCGTCGCAGGCCAACATTGCCGGTTACAAGGCCGTGTTGCTGGCTGCCCATTACTACCCACGCTTCATGCCCATGCTGATGACCGCCGCAGGTACCGTGAAGGCCGCGCGCGTGCTGATCCTGGGGGCGGGTGTTGCCGGCCTGCAGGCCATCGCCACCGCCAAACGCCTGGGTGCAGTGATCGAAGCGTCCGACGTACGCCCGGCCGTGAAGGAGCAGATCGAGTCGCTGGGTGCCAAGTTCATCGACGTGCCTTACGAGACCGATGAGGAACGCGAGTGCGCTGAAGGCGTTGGCGGTTACGCCCGCCCCATGCCAGCCAGCTGGATGCAACGCCAGGCCCAGGCCGTGCACGAGCGCGCCAGGCAAGCGGATATCGTCATCACCACGGCGCTGATCCCAGGCCGCAAGGCACCCACTCTGCTCAGCGCCGAAACCGTTGCGCAGATGAAACCCGGCTCGGTGGTCATCGACCTCGCTGCAGCCCAGGGTGGCAACTGCCCGCTCACCGTTGCTGACCAGGTGGTAAAGGAAAACGGCGTGACGATCGTCGGCCCGACCAACCTGCCGGCCCAGCTGGGTGCCGATGCATCGGCGCTGTATGCGCGCAACCTGCTGGACTTCATGAAGCTGCTGTTCGACAAAGACGGCGCGCTGGTCATCAACCTCGAAGACGACATCGTCGCGGCCTGCCTCATGTGCCGTGATGGTCAAGTCGTCCGCAAGAACGGCTAAGGAGCACGACAATGGAAGACATGCTGATTTCCCATGGCATCTACAACCTCATCATCTTCGTGCTGGCCATCTATGTGGGCTACCACGTGGTGTGGAACGTCACCCCGGCACTGCACACGCCGCTGATGGCCGTGACCAACGCCATCTCTGCCATCGTTATCGTCGGTGCCATGCTGGCCGCCGCCCTCACCGTGACCCCTGCCGGCAAGCTGATGGGCACCCTCGCCGTGGCCCTGGCCGCGGTCAATGTGTTCGGTGGCTTCCTGGTCACCCGCCGCATGCTTGAGATGTTCAAGAAGAAAGCCAAGAACGAGGGGCAGAAGTAAGCATGAGCATGAATCTGGTAACACTTCTGTACCTGGTCGCTTCGGTATGCTTCATCCAGGCGCTCAAAGGCCTGTCGCACCCGACCACGTCGCGGCGCGGCAACCTGTTCGGCATGATCGGCATGGGCATCGCCATGCTCACCACGGTTGGCCTCATCTATAAGCTGGGCGCCGAACTGGCTACCGCGGGTATTGGCTACGTCATCGTCGGCCTGCTGGTCGGTGGTACCGCCGGTTCGATCATGGCCAAGCGCGTCGAGATGACCAAGATGCCGGAACTGGTCGCCTTCATGCACAGCATGATCGGCCTGGCTGCGGTGTTCATCGCCATCGCCGCCGTGCTGGAGCCGCAGTCGATGGGCATCGTTGCCGCAATCAGCGACCCGATCCCCACCGGTAACCGCTTGGAGCTGTTCCTCGGCGCAGCCATCGGTGCAATCACCTTCTCCGGTTCGGTGATCGCCTTCGGCAAGCTGTCGGGCAAGTACAAGTTCCGCCTGTTCCAGGGCGCACCGGTACAGTTCCCCGGCCAGCACAAGCTGAACCTGATCCTGGGTCTGACCACCATCGCCTTGGGCCTGCTGTTCACCTTCACTGGTCATTACAGCGCCTTCACCCTGATGCTAGCCCTGGCCTTCGTCATGGGCGTGCTGATCATCATCCCGATCGGCGGCGCCGACATGCCAGTGGTGGTGTCGATGCTCAACAGCTATTCGGGCTGGGCGGCGGCCGGTATCGGCTTCTCGCTGAACAACTCGATGCTGATCATCGCAGGCTCCCTGGTGGGTTCGTCCGGTGCCATCCTCTCGTACATCATGTGCAAGGCGATGAACCGGTCGTTCTTCAACGTCATCCTCGGTGGCTTTGGCGGAGATACCGACGCCGGCGCAGCGCAAGGCTCGAAAGAGCAGCGCCCGGTGAAGTCCGGTTCGGCCGACGATGCCACCTTCCTGCTCAGCAACGCCGACAGCGTGATCATCGTCCCGGGTTATGGCCTGGCGGTGGCCCGTGCCCAGCACGCGCTGAAGGAGCTGACCGAGAAGCTGACCCACAACGGCGTGACCGTGAAGTATGCCATCCACCCCGTGGCGGGCCGCATGCCCGGGCACATGAACGTGCTGCTGGCCGAGGCCGAAGTACCGTACGATCAGGTGTTCGAGATGGACGACATCAACGCCGAGTTCGGCCAGGCTGACGTGGTGCTGGTGCTGGGCGCCAACGACGTGGTCAACCCGGCGGCGAAGAACGACCCCAAATCGCCAATCGCCGGCATGCCAATCCTCGAAGCGTTCAAGGCCAAGACCATCATCGTCAACAAGCGCTCCATGGCCAGCGGCTACGCCGGCTTGGACAACGAACTGTTCTACCTGGACAAGACCATGATGGTGTTCGGTGATGCCAAGAAGGTCATCGAAGACATGGTGAAGGCGGTGGAGTGAGAAACGCCGCTGCAAACCAACTGATATAAAGGAAGCCCCGGTCAGATTCTGCCGGGGCTTTGCTTTTATTGATCCGGATCAACGGCTCTACTTCAAGGCTTCTCATACGACCATGGTCGTGGGACGGCAATGGGCTAAATCTCTAGACTGCGCTGCAGTAGTTTCAGTAGCCCGAGATAACAATCCATGTACCGTGATCGTATCCGCTTGTCCTCCCTGCACAGCAAGGTAATGAGTGCGGCTGATGCCGCTGGTCTGATCGAGGACGGCATGACTGTCGGCATGAGCGGTTTCACCCGCGCCGGCGAAGCCAAGGCCGTACCGCATGCACTGGCCGAACGTGCCAAGCAGTCGCCACTGAAAATCAGCCTGATGACCGGCGCCAGCCTGGGCAACGACCTGGACAAGCAGCTGACCGAGGCCGGCGTGCTGGCTCGCCGAATGCCGTTCCAGGTCGACAGCACCCTGCGCAAGGCCATCAACGACGGCCAGGTGATGTTCATCGACCAGCACCTGTCGGAAACCGTCGAGCAACTGCGCAACCAGCAGCTGAAGCTGCCGGACATCGCAGTCATCGAAGCGGTGGCCATCACCGAGCAAGGCCACATCGTGCCAACCACGTCGGTAGGCAACTCGGCCAGCTTCGCGATCTTTGCCAAGCAGGTGATTGTCGAGATCAACCTCTCGCACAACCCCAACCTCGAAGGCCTGCACGACATCTATATCCCGACCTACCGCCCGACCCGCACGCCAATCCCGCTGGTCAAGGTCGACGACCGCATCGGCAGCACCGCCATCCCGATCGACCCGGCCAAGATTGTCGGCATTGTCATCAGCAACCAGCCGGACTCACCGTCCACCGTACTGCCGCCGGATGACGAAACCCAGGGCATCGCCGACCACCTGATCAACTTCCTCAAGAATGAAGTTGAAGCCGGCCGCATGACCAACAAGCTCGGCCCGCTGCAAGCCGGTATCGGCAGCATCGCCAACGCGGTGATGTGCGGCCTGATCGAGTCGCCGTTCGAAGACCTGACCATGTACTCCGAAGTACTGCAGGACTCCACCTTCGACCTGATCGACGCCGGCAAGCTGAGCTTCGCGTCGGGCAGCTCGATCACCTTGTCCGGCCGCCGCAATGCCGACGTTTTCGGCAACCTGGAGCGGTACAAGGACAAGCTGGTGCTGCGCCCGCAAGAAATCTCCAACCACCCGGAAGTGGTACGTCGCTTGGGCATCATTGGTATCAACACCGCCCTGGAGTTCGATATCTACGGCAACGTCAACTCCACCCACGTGTGCGGTACCCGGATGATGAACGGCATTGGCGGCTCGGGCGACTTCGCCCGCAACGCCCACCTGGCAGTATTCGTCACCAAGTCGATTGCCAAAGGCGGCGCGATTTCCAGCGTGGTGCCGATGGTCAGCCATGTCGACCACACCGAGCACGACGTGGACATCCTGGTCACCGAGCAAGGCCTGGCCGACCTGCGTGGCCTGGCGCCACGCGAGCGGGCACGGGCGATCATCGACAACTGTGTGCACCCAGACTACCGCGCAGCGCTGAACGACTACTTCGATCGCGCCTGCCAGCGCGGTGGCCATACCCCGCACATCCTGCGTGAAGCGCTGAGCTGGCACGAGAACCTGGAAGAAACTGGCCGTATGCTGGCTAGCTGACCCCCACACCGGACGGAACGGCGGCCCTGCTTCTGCTGTTCCGGCCTCTTCGCGGGCTTGCCCGCCCCCACAGGTCAGGCGCAGCCCTATGCGCAGCACATCACCTGTGGGAGCGGGCAAGCCCGCGAAAGAGCCATAACAGTCAAATCCCTGTGCTAGAACACCCCACCCTCAACAGCGAAACAAACTGTACTACTGTACTGGTCGTATCGCTGCGTCTCGCCTGAGCAATCCCCTGTCTAGCATGAAAATGCACCAACAAAGTGCAGACCAGTACAGTTGCGCCTATTTGGAGTGCAACAGTAGGGTTACACAGTTAACTGAGCCATCGTCTTACTGCATAACTGTATCTACTGTTATGGACAGCAGGGGAGGATCATTGGCATCAGTTAAATCACTACCTAATCCCGCCATAAGCGGAAGGATGAAGCATCATGGAACGTACCCTCAGTTCCGGTCTGGTTTTTGAAAGCAACGCCCAGCAATCCAACGCCTCGATGCCGCTGCGCGCACTGTCCACCCTGCTGCTGTGGCAGCGCCGCATGGCCAGCCGCCGTCAACTGGCTCGCCTGGACAGCCGTCTGCTGGCCGACGCCGGCATCAGCGAGTCGCAGCGTTACGAAGAGCTGAGCAAGCCTTTCTGGCGCTAAGCACCGGCTTGCCGGCTTCGGCCGGCACCGCTAATTCCCAAACCCGTTGCAGGTAACTGCGACGGGTTTTTTATTTCCAGGCCGCACGCTAGAGCCGCTCGTAGGCTTACCAGTACAGTTTGAAATAAACCAAAAACATACAGGTACAGTTAATTGGCGTGCCGTTCATTAACCTCCACAAACAACGGCGCGTGATACGCTTGGCTTAACAGTCTGTTGAAACCCGCTGTTAAACGTACCGCGACGAGCTGTGTGAGCGTCCGATAAGCAGAACCACTCGATCCTAGTCCAGGAGTCCACCATCATGTCCCGTAAACACCTGATTGGCGCCGCCCTGATGCTGAGCCTGGCCGGCACCGCACACGCCACCAGCTTCGTTGTCACCACCGATGCCGTCGTTGGCGCAGTGGCCGCGTCCACCGATGCCACCTCCGATATCTCCTCATCGTTCCGTGACGACAAGATTGTCCAGGCCGCCCGTGACGACGCCGCCAGCTTCGTTGGCAGCCAGGGCGACATCCGCGGTGCCAAGCTGGAAAGCGCTTTCCTGCACATCCGCTCGCAGATGCCGGCCCTGCAAGCAAGCGATGCACAACTGGCCCAGGCCATCCTGGCGCTCTGACCCCGGCTGAGCCGTTCAGCTGTGCGGGTTTCCACACGCACAGCTGCACCCGCCTTTGTCGCCCACGTTCCCAGCCGTTGTAGAGCCCATGCGTTATCTGTTGCCGCTGCTGTTCTCCGTTGCAGGTATGGCCAGTGCCCATGCCATGGATACCACCACGCAAAGCCTGGTCATCACTGGCTATGTCACCAGCCAGGTCACCAGCGCACCGTTTGATCGCAAACTGGTCCGCCAGGCACGCGACGATGCTGCCGCCTTCGTTGCCAGTGACGGCCAGATCCGCGGTGTGCGGCTGGAGGCCGCGCTGGAATCATTACGCCACAATTGTTCACAGCACGCCGTCGGCGATCTGGAACTGGCGCAGGCAATTCTCGTCCAATAGCTACATCTGACTCCCTGTATTTTTTCGGAGATGCTCCATGCGTAAACCGCTGATTGCCGCTACCCTCGGCATGCTGCTGCTGGCCGACCTGGCCCATGCACAGACCTTGGTGGCCACCAGCAACATCATCGTGCGTGCCTTTGGCCGCTCGATCGACTTCACCTCAGACACCACCACCTCAATTCGCGACTCCAAAGTGGTACGCGAAGCCCACGATGACGCCGCCAGCTTCGTCGCCAGCAATGGCGACATTCGGGGTGTCCAGCTTGAAGCCGCCTTCAGCACCCTGCGCGAGCGTGTACCAGAAGCACGCGGCGCCAGCGACCAGGTACTGGCCGAAGCCATCCTCGCGCTGTGAACCGCATGCGTACCTGGCTGCTCGGCTGCGCCCTGACGCTGCTGGGTACGCCCGCATTGGCCGACCTGCAGCTCCAGCTGCAGGCATCCGGCCTCGACCCAGAACAAACCCAAGCCACCCAGGCCTTGCTTGACGAGGCCATGGGCAAGCTGCCCCCTCGCTTCAAGCAGCAGCTGGACCGCCGCGTGCGGGTGAGCTGGAGCGACACCATGCCGGCCGATGCCTACGGCCAGGCATCGCTGGTGTCCACCCTTGAGCTCAACCGTCGCTTGCTGCCCAGCCTCACCGACGGCAGCGCAGCCACCGAGCGCACCAACCGCCCACACGGCACCGTACGTGAAGAACTGCTGGCCACCGTGTTGCACGAGCTCACCCATATCTACGACCGTGCCCGCCTGTGGACCGGTGCGGAAAATTCGCTGATTGCCCGCTGCAAGCGCCAGCAAGGCACGCTGGGCAAGATTGGCCTGCCCGAAGAATGCCGCGGTCAGGCCGAGCGCCGCTTCACCCTCAGCGACGACCCGCGCCTGCTCGACCTGGCCGGCTGGCAGCAATACGTGGGCCGACGCGGGGAGCGCGAACAGCAGAATGGCCAATTCGTGCGCAGCCCCGACAGCTATGAGCTGAGCAGCCCCAAGGAGTACATCGCGGTCAACATGGAGTACTTCCTCCTCGACCCGAGCTACGGCTGCCGCCGCCCGGCGCTCAACCAATACCTGCGCGAACACTTCGGCTGGGCACCCCAACAGGACACTTGCGCCAAGGGCCTGCCGTTCATCAACGCGGGCAGCGACTTCGCCCGCCAGCCGCTGGGTGAAATCGACCCCGAGCGGGTGTATGAAGTGGATTACCTGCTGGCCGAAGCCAACCAGAACCTGGTCAGCCGGTGGGGCCACAGCATGCTGCGCCTGGTGATCTGCAAGCCCGGCCGCCCACGCGGGCCGGACTGCCGCCTGGACCTCGACCAGAGCCTGGTGCTGTCGTACCGCGCCTTCGTCAACGACGTGCAGCTGTCCAGCTGGGATGGCCTGGTCGGTGTCTACCCCTCGCGATTGTTCGTACTGCCGCTGGGCCAGGTGATCGATGAGTACACCAAGACCGAACTGCGTAGCCTGGCCTCGGTACCCCTGAAGCTCAGCCGCGATGAAGTCGAGAACCTGGTGCGTCAGGCCGCCGAGATGCACTGGAGCTATGACGGCAACTATTGGTTCCTGTCCAACAACTGTGCGGTGGAGTCACTGAAACTGCTGCGCAGCGGCACCGCCAACCCACGCCTGAACGACCTCGACAGCATCATGCCCAACGGTTTGCTGGCCGTGCTCAAGGGCAGGGGGCTGGCCGACACCAGCGTACTCGACGACCCACGCGAGGCGTTGCGCCTGGGCTACCGCTTCGACTCCTACCGCGACCGCTACCAGGCCATGTTCGAGGTACTGAGGAAACAGCTGCCGATCAAGCAAACCCTGGTTGAAGACTGGCTGGCCCAGGATGCCGAACAGCGCCGCCCCTGGTTCGCCAAGGCCGACCTGCGCACCAGCGCTGCGTTGCTGCTGCTTGAACAGGCCAGCTTGCGCCGGCAACTGCTACTGGCACAGGACGAGGTCAAGCAACGTTACCTGAATGCCGCGGCGCTGAAAGATGGCAGCATCAACAAAGCTGACGCCACCCTCAAGCAGATGCTCGCCAACAGCGGTTTCCTCAGCCGCCCGGCAGAGTTGCTCGATTCCAAGGGCTACGGGCTGCCACAACCCGAAGAGCGCAAGCACCTCGAGCAGGTCAGCAGCGAACGCCAGGCGCAGCTGCTGCGCTTGAGCACCAGCCTGGACAAAGAGGTGAGGGCGCTGCTGGAACCATCACGGGCCAAGGAAATTGCCGCGGTCGAGGCCAATGTGAAGCAGATCGGTGAGCATTTGCGGGCGCTGCACAAAGCTGCGGGTGGCCTGCAATTGTGATGTTGCCGGTGCCGACCTCTTCGCGGATAAACCCGCTCCTACAGGGGTATGCGTAGCCTGTGGGAGCGGGTTTACCCGCGAAGAAGCCAGCACAGGCAGTACAAAGCCTACAGGCTCTCCTGCGCCTCCGACGGCAAATCCTCATCCAGATGCAACCAGGGCAACCGGCTGCCCACCCAGATATGCCGGTTGGCCCGCACCCGCTCCGGGTGATCCAGCGTCGCCACCGTCACGTCGATCGTCTCAGGGCTGTGCGTGGTCACCAGCGCGACGTGCGCCCCACACTGCCCGCAGAAGTACCGGCTGCAACTGGCCGGTGCCGCATAGCAGTGCGGTTCACCCGCCAGCCACACAAACCCCGAACGGGGCAAGGTGAGCCAGGTCACCACCAGCCCACCGCTTACCCGGCGACAAATCGTGCAGTGGCAGTGGGCAATGTCTGTCAGGTCACCCTCCAACCGGTAACGCAAGGCGCCGCAATGGCAGCCCCCTTCGGTCACATTCTGCATCACCTACCTCTCGTCGCCTTTGCCTCAGCGAAAGCTGGCTGAAAGCTTGCCCTCATAGGATAGCCGCCACTACCGGCACTAGACCGGTCAGCCAGGGCACCCGGTAAACACCGCGCCCGGCCCAATCAACAACAACAATGGTGATTCTGATGTATTCCTGTGCCCGCCTTCCTGCAGTCCCCCTTCGCATGCTCCCTGCGCAGCGCCTGACGCGCTGATCCGCCCGAATCGACTTTCCTTTCGCCGCGCCACGCCTGGAGTATTGCCATGCTGACCTTCCTCGGCTTTGCCATGGTCATCACCTTCATGTACCTGATCATGACCAAGCGCCTGTCGGCCTTGATCGCACTGATCCTGGTACCAATCCTGTTCGCCCTGTTCGGCGGTTTCTCCGCCAAGATCGGCCCCATGATGCTCGAAGGCATCAGCAAGCTCGCACCTACCGGCGTGATGCTGATGTTCGCCATCCTCTACTTCGCCCTGATGATCGACTCCGGCCTGTTCGACCCGGCCGTGCGCAAGATCCTCAAACTGGTCAAGGGCGACCCGCTCAAAGTCTCGGTCGGTACCGCCGTGCTGGCCCTGGTGGTCTCGCTCGACGGTGACGGCGCCACCACCTACATGATCTGCTGCGCCGCCATGCTGCCGATGTACAGCCGCCTGGGCATGAGCCCGCGGATCATGGCCGGCCTTATCATCCTCGCCGGCGGCGTGATGAACATGACCCCTTGGGGTGGCCCGACCGCCCGCGCCGCCAGTGCCCTGCATGTGGACCCTTCGGACATCTTCGTGCCGATGATCCCGGCCATGCTGTTCGGCGTGGTGGCGATCCTGGCCATTGCCTACATGTACGGCAAGCGTGAACGTGCCCGCCTGGGCGAACTGCACCTGCCGACCGACGACATCGACCACAGCGAAATCACCGTTTCGCAATTCCCGGAAGCACGCCGGCCCAAGCTGCTGTACTTCAACGGTGCCCTTACCGCCGCCCTGATGGCCGCGCTGATCGCCGGCGTGCTGCCACTGCCCGTGCTGTTCATGATCGCCTTCAGCATCGCCATGATCGTCAACTACCCGTGCCTGCAGCAGCAGAAGGACCGCATCGCCGCCCACGCCGGCAGCGTTCTGGCCGTGACCGGGCTGATCTTCGCTGCTGGCATCTTCACCGGCATCCTGTCGGGTACCGGCATGGTCGACGCCATGTCCAAGAGCCTGCTGGCCGTCATCCCCGAAGCGCTGGGCCCGTACCTGGCGGTAATCACCGCGATCGTGAGCATGCCGTTCACCTTCTTCATGTCCAACGATGCCTTCTACTACGGCGTATTGCCGGTGCTGGCCGAAGCCGCCAGCCACTACGGCATCACCCCGGTAGAAATGGCCCGTGCGTCGATCGTCGGGCAACCGGTACACCTGCTCAGCCCACTGGTACCCTCCACCTACCTGCTGGTGGCCCTGGCCGGCATCGAGTTCGGCGATCATCAGCGCTTCACGCTCAAGTGGGCAGTGCTGGTGTGCCTGTGCATAATGCTCGCCGCGCTGCTGATGGGGATTTTCCCGCTGTTCAGTAGTCTTTAATACATACGTATAACCTACGCAACGCGCCCTGACTGGGGCGCGTTGCCATTACCGCTCGAAGGAAATTACATGGAATGGCTGACCAGCCCGGAAATCTGGGTTGCCTTTTTTACCCTCACCGCGCTTGAGATCGTCCTCGGGATCGACAACATCATCATGATCTCGATCCTGGTCAGCCGCATGCCCAAGCACATGCAGCCGCGCACCCGGATCTTCGGCCTGGCCCTGGCCATGGTCACCCGTATCCTGCTGCTGCTGTCGATCACTTGGGTCATGCGCCTCACTGCCGACCTGTTCGTGGTGTTCGGCCAGGGCATCTCCGGACGGGACCTGATCCTGTTCTTCGGTGGCCTGTTCCTGCTGTGGAAAAGCTCGCAAGAGATCTACCACGGCCTGGAAGGCGAAGATGAAAGCCCGGATGAGCCCAAAGGCGCGGGTGGCAAGTTCTTCTATACCATCATCCAGATCGCCATCATCGACATCGTGTTCTCGCTGGACTCGGTAATCACCGCAGTGGGCATGGTTTCTCACGTGCCGGTGATGATCGCCGCCATCGTCGTAGCCGTGCTGGTGATGATGCTGTGCGCCGGTGCCATCAGCAATTTCATCGACAAACACCCGTCGCTGAAGATGCTCGCACTGTCTTTCCTGATCGTGGTCGGTACCGTGCTGATCGCCGAGGCTTTCGAGGTGCACGTACCTAAGGGTTACGTCTACTTCGCCATGGCGTTCTCGCTGGCGGTGGAAGCCATCAACATCCGCATGCGCACCGCCTCAGCCCGCAAAGAGGGCAAAGAGCAAGACCCAGTGAAACTGCGCAAAGACATTCCGGGTCAATAAAACCCGGAAGTGCAAAACAGAAAGGGCCCTTCGCAGGGCCCTTTTTTCATGTCTGATCGGTTTCAAACAAATGACAGCCATGCGAAGCTGGCGACAGCTGCGCAAAACAACTAAAGCTTTGAGTGAGCACTGAAAATTCTTCAAAAGCTCACGTATCTTTTCTTGGCCCGGTGGGCCAGTGCAACAGGGGGCCTTCGCCATGCTGACCCTGCTCAACCTGCTCTCAGCCGTGACGCTTCTGGTCTGGGGCACCCATATCGTGCGTACCGGCATCCTCCGGGTATTCGGCTCAAACCTGCGGCGCATCATCAGCCAGAATATGGACAAGCGACCGCTGGCGTTCATCGCCGGCATTCTGGTCACCGCCATGGTGCAGAGCAGTAACGCCACGGCCATGTTGGTCACATCTTTCGTCGGTCAGGGCCTGATGGCCATGACCCCGGCCCTGGCGATCATGCTGGGTGCCGATGTGGGTACCGCGCTGATGGCCCGTGTACTGACCTTCGACCTGTCGTGGCTGTCACCGCTGCTGATCTTCCTGGGTGTAATCTTCTTCCTCTCGCGCAAGCAGACACGGGCAGGCCAACTGGGCCGGGTTGGTATCGGGCTTGGCCTGATCATTCTGGCACTGGAGCTGATCGTGCAGGCAGCTGCGCCGATCACCCATGCCCAAGGCGTGAAAGTGCTGTTCGCTTCACTAACCGGCGACATCATGCTGGACGCCTTGGTCGGCGCCATGTTCGCCATGGTTTCCTATTCCAGCCTGGCCGCCGTGCTGCTCACCGCAACGTTGGCAGGCGCCGAAGTCATCAGCCTGCCGGTGGCCATCGGCCTGGTGGTCGGCGCCAACATCGGCAGTGGCTTGCTGGCCTTCCTCAGCACCAGCATGCAGAACACCGCCGGGCGCCGGGTGGCGTTGGGCAGCCTGCTGTACAAGCTACTCGGCCTGCTGCTGATCATTCCCGTGCTGCACCCGCTGGTGGAGTGGATGGACTCGCTCAGCTTCAGTCCGCAAGAGCTGGTGATCGGCTTCCACCTGCTCTACAACACACTGCGCTGCCTGCTGATGCTACCCACAGTCAAACTGATGGGCCGGCTGTGCAATACCCTGCTGCCCGAGCGCGAAGCCGGCAACGGACAAGTGCGCCCACGCCACCTCGACGCCTCGGCACTGGAAACGCCCAGCCTGGCCTTGGCCAACGCCTGCCGCGAAACCCTGCGCCTGGGCGATATCGTCGACAGCCTGCTCGAAGCCGTGCTCGGTGCCCTGCGCGGCACCCAGACCGCCCTGCCGCAGCAGGTCCGCGTCCTGGGCGAAGACGCCGAGGCCCTGTACAGCGCGATCAAGCTGTACCTGGCGCAAATGTCGCGCGAGGACCTCAGCGAGCCGGACAACCGCCGCTGGGCCGAGATCATCGAGCTGGCGATCAACCTCAAGCTGGCCTGCGACCTGATCGAGCGCATGCTACGCAAGGTCCAGCAGCAGAAAACCAGCCAGCGCCGGGAGTTTTCCCAGACAGGCCTGGAGGAGCTCACCGGCCTGCAGGAGCAATTACTGGCCAACCTGCGCCTGGGCCTGTCGGTGTTTCTCAGTGCCGACCCGGAGAGCGCCCGCTTGCTGCTGCGTGAAAAACGCCGTTTTCGCGCCCAGGAACGGCGCTTGGCGCACGCCCATGTCAGCCGCTTGCAGCGTAAGGTGGTGCAAAGTATCGAGACCAGTTCGCTACACTTGGAGCTGATTGCCGACATGAAGCGGTTGAACTCTTTGTTCTGCAGCAGTGCCTATGTGGTACTGGGCGGCTCGGACACCGGCGGCCTGATGCTCGACAGCGTGCCGGACGAAGCCCGTCTGCCCTGATTTTGCCTACCAGAGGATTCTCGCTCGCCCATGCGTTGCCTGATGTTCGTTTGCCTGCTGATCTGCAGCCTGCCCTCATTGGCCCTCGACCGCTCACGCGTTGAGGGCTACCTGCTGCCCAACGGCCTGCAGGTCATCCTGAAAGACGGCTACGAGCGTGACCATGTGGCGATCCGCCTGGTGGTAGGGGTAGGCCTGGACGACTTCGATTGCGAGCAGAAAGAACTGCCGCACCTGCTTGAGCACCTGCTGTTCAGCGGCATCGACGAAACAGGCGAGGGCGGCCTGGAAGAGCGCTTGCAAACCCTGGGCGGCGAGTGGAACGCCTATACCAGCAGCGCCGACACCACCTTCGTGATCGAAGCCCCGGCGCGCAACCAGCGCAAGGTACTCGACCTGCTGCTGGCGGTCATCCGCGACACCCCTATCGATGCCAAGGCCCTGGCCACCGCCAAGCGCATCATCGAACGCGAAGATGGCGGCCATTATGGCCACCTGCAGCGCTGGCTCGACCGCCAGGACATCGGTCACCCCGCCAGCGATCAGCTGGCCACCGAGCTGGGCCTGAAATGCCCGGAGCGCTCCAATATCGACGACATGACCCTGGAGCAGGTGCAAGCCTTGCGTGACCGCTGGTACGCGGCCAACAACATGACCCTGATCATGGTCGGCGGCCTCGACCGCCTGCTGCCGGCTTATCTGGAACGCACCTTTGGCGAACTGCCAGCCACCGAACCGGAGGAGCGCCGCAACCTGGAGAGCATCACCCACCAGGCCGAACAACGTCGCGACCTGACCCGGGGCTGGCTGGGTGACAGCGTCAAACTGCACTGGCTGTTCATCGAGCCGGTGCTGGACAACGACCACCAGGCCACCCTCGACCTGCTGTCGCGCTACCTGGACTGGGCGCTGTACGACCAGCTACGCCTGCGCAACGGGCTGTCCTACGGTCCCTCGGTGCAGCGTGAGAGCTTTGGCGACACCGGCCTGCTCAGCCTCAACGCCGACCTTGAGCGCGATGACATCGACAAAGCGGTAAAGGTAATGCAGGCCCTGTTCGAGCACCTGCGCAAGGAAGGCCTGGACCCGGACACCTTCGCCCGCATCAAGGACGCTAGCGTCGCCAAGGAAAGCTGGAGCACCCAAGGCAACAGCGCCCTGGCCGACTATTACTGGGGCGCGCTGAACGACTATACCGACGGGCGTTTTGCCAACCCGGTGCGCAAGCTGCGCCAGGTCAGCCTGAAACAGGCCAACGCGGCGCTGAAAGAACTGCTCAGGGAAGAGGGCTACCTGCGTATCGAGAAGCCGTTGCTTGGCTACGACGAGCTTTACGGGCTGGCCGCCTTGCTTGTGGGGCTGATACTGGCGGCAGGGTTGCTGCGCTGGCGACGTCATGGGCCTGAACGGCCGAGTGGTGCTACACGGGAGCGGTGAATCGGCGGTATCCTTTTGCCAGTACCGGCCCCTTCGCGGGCGTTATCGCCGAACCCTGTGGGAGCGGGCAAGCCCGCGAAGGGGCCGTACAGCCACCTCATCCTTTCTGTTGTAGCCCCCAATGCCCCAAATCCCCCATATCGTCCAGCGCATCATCGAACTGCTCAAACGCTACCCCGGCATCATCGCGCTCGGCGGTTTCCTCTCCGGTATCGGCAGCTTCATCCTGGTCGACCGCCAGGCCGGCCTGGCCAGCTGGGTTGCCGTACTCATGCTGGTCAGCTGGGTCTGGCTGATGCTGGAAAACACCCTTACCGGCCTGTTTGCGCGCACCTTCAAACGCGAAATCCCGCAGCCGCTGCTGCGCTACGCAACGCAGATGATCCACCAGGAAACGCTGTTCTTCGTGCTGCCGTTCTTCTTCATCACCACCACTTGGAACAGCGGACAGCTGGTGTTCACCGGTTTGCTCGGCGCTGCGGGCCTGATTTCGATCATCGATCCGCTGTACTACAAATGGCTGGCACCGCGGCGCTGGCTGTTCCTGGCGCTGCATACCCTGACGCTGTTCGCCGCCTTGCTGACCGCGCTGCCGATCATCCTGCACCTGACCACCGCGCAAAGCTTCAAGCTGGCCTTGATCGCGGCCATGGCCCTGTCGTTCCCCAGCCTGGCCAGCAGCTTCCCGATCAACAACTGGCGCCGCGCCGTGGCGCTGGTGCTGGTCACCCTGTCGGTCGGCGCCGGGGGCTGGCTGCTGCGCTCCTGGGTACCGCCGGCAACCCTGTGGATGACCGAGGTGGCGGTGAGCACCGAAGTGCTGAACCGCCAGCCAGGCGAGTCGCTGGATGAAATTGCCGCCAGCCGCATACGCAGCAGCGGCCTGTACGCCTATACCGCCATCAACGCGCCACGCGGCCTGAACGAGCGGATCTACCATGTGTGGCAAAAGGACGGTAAAGAGGTCGACCGCATCGCCCTGGATATCCACGGCGGGCGCAAGGAAGGCTACCGGGCCTGGACCCACAAACAGAACTTCCCGCCAAACCCGGTGGGCAAGTGGCAGGTGAGGGTGCTGACCGAAGATGGCCAGGTGATTGGCGTACTGCGCTTCAAGGTGGTCGACGATGCACCGGCTGGAAGTTGAAATCCATGCTTACGCATTACCTGTGTAGGAGCAGCCTTGTGCTGCGAAGGGGCCCGTACCGCAAACCACTTTTGTGGGCGCTCACGGCCTCTTCGCAGCACAAGGCTGCTCCTACAGGTCGCGATGCCGAACCAAGAGACAGCACATAATCACCAAACAGCCCATGCCCGCTGCGCTATGATCAGCCCCTAAGCCTTAGCGCCGAGTCAATTGCATGGAGCCTATGACCACCCCCAGCGCCACCCTGGACGCCAGCAGCCAACCGGCCTGCCTGCGCATAACCGGTGACTGGACCCTGGCGCACTACGCCAGCCTCAAGCGCGAGAGCGAACAACTGCGCGCGCAATACACGGCCGACACCGTCGCCGACCTCAGCCAGCTGGGGCGCCTGGACACCGCCGGGGCCTCGCTGCTGACCGAGCTGCTCGGCTCCGAGCGCCTGGCGCACTGTACCCAGGACCTGCCCGAAGCCAGCCGCGCGCTGCTCAAGAACGTCTACTGCTCGGTCCAGGACTACTGCATCCCTGTCAAGGAACCCGAGCGCAACGTACTGCTGATGCTGCTGGAGCGCATCGGCCGCGCCGTCGCCACACTGTGGCAAGACTCCTTGCAGTTGCTCGGCTTCATCGGTGTCATCCTCGAGACATTGCTGCGCCGCGCCCTGACACCGCACCGCTGGCGCCTAACGCCGGTTGTGGCACATATCGAGCAGACCGGGCTGGACGCGGCCCCTATCGTTGCCTTGCTGACCTTCCTGGTAGGCGCGGTGGTGGCCTTCCTCGGTGCCACGGTGCTGGCCGCGTTCGGCGCGACCATTTTCACCGTCGACCTGGTGGCGTTCTCGTTCCTGCGCGAGTTCGCCGTGCTGCTCACCGCCATCCTCATGGCCGGCCGCACCGCCAGCGCCTTCACCGCGCAGATCGGCTCGATGAAGGCCAACGAAGAAATCGACGCCATCCGCACCCTGGGCCTGAACCCAATGGAGCTGCTGGTGGTACCACGGGTTCTGGCACTGCTGATTTCGCTGCCCTTGCTCACCTTCATCGCGATGATCTGCGGCATTGTCGGCGGCGCGGTGGTATGCGCCCTGTCGCTGGATATCTCGCCGGCCATGTTCCTGTCGCTGCTGCAAACCGATATAGGCGTGCAACACTTCCTGGTGGGCTTGGCCAAGGCGCCGTTTTTCGCCTTTCTGATCGCAGCCATCGGCTGCCTCGAAGGCTTCAAGGTCAGCGGCAGTGCCGAATCGGTGGGCGCACACACTACCTCGGCGGTGGTGCAGTCGATTTTCGTGGTCATCGTGCTGGACGCCGTGGCCGCGCTGTTCTTCATGGAGATGGGTTGGTGATTGATCGGGAAAAAGTGATCGAAGCCCGCGGCATCTGCAACCGCTTCGGCCCCCAGGTTGTGCATGAAAACCTTGACCTTGACCTGTACCGTGGCGAAATCCTCGCCGTGGTCGGTGGTTCGGGCAGCGGCAAATCGGTACTGCTGCGCAGCATCATTGGGCTGCGACGGCCCAATGAGGGGCTGATCAAAGTGTTCGACCAGGACCTTGCCGGCTTGGGCGAAGAACAGCGCTCGTTGGTCGAACGGCGCTTCGGCGTGCTGTTCCAGAAGGGCGCGCTGTTCTCTTCGCTGACCGTCACCGAGAACGTGGCCTTGCCGTTGATCGAACACGCCGGGCTGTCCCGCGCCGATGCCGAGCACCTGGCCGGCGTAAAGCTGGCCCTGGCCGGGTTGCCCATTTCCGCCGCCGACAAGTACCCGTCTTCGCTGTCGGGGGGCATGATCAAGCGTGCAGCGCTGGCCCGTGCCCTGGCACTGGACCCGGACATCCTGTTTCTCGACGAGCCCACCGCCGGCCTGGACCCGATCGGCGCCGCCGCGTTCGACCAGCTGATCCTGACCCTGCGCGATGCACTGGGCTTGTCGGTGTTCCTCATCACACACGACCTCGACACCCTTTACACCATCACCGACCGCATCGCGGTGCTGTCGCAGAAAAAGGTCCTGGTGGCCGGCCCGCTGGCCGAGGTCGAACAGACCAACGACGCCTGGATTCAAGAATACTTTCACGGCCCACGCGGGCGCGCCGCCGAGCAGGCCGCCACCCGTGCCGGGCAGGAGCGCTGAGCAATGGAAACCCGAGCCCATCACGTTCTTATCGGCCTGGTCACCGTCCTGGTGGTGGCGGGTGCCATGCTGTTCGGCCTTTGGCTGACCAAGTCCAGTGTCGATGACGCCTTCAAGGATTACGAAGTGGTGTTCAACGAAGCCGTTTCCGGCCTGTCGCGTGGCAGCCCGGTGCAGTACAACGGCATCAAGGTGGGCGATGTGTCTACCCTGCGGCTGGACCCGAACGACCCGCGCCGGGTACTGGCCCGGGTGCGCCTGAGCGGTGACACCCCGGTAAAAGAAGACACCCAGGCCAAGCTGACCCTGGCCGGCGTGACAGGCAACTCGTTCATCCAGCTCAGCGGCGGCACCCCGCAAAGCCCGGAACTGAAAGGCAAGGATGGCAAGCTGCCGGTGATCATTGCCTCGCCGTCGCCGATCTCGCGACTGCTCAACGACAGCAGTGACCTGGTCACCAACATCAACCTGCTGCTGCACAACGCCAACCAGATGTTCTCCGAAGACAACATCGGACACCTCAGCAGCACCCTGGCCAACCTCGACAAGACCACGGGGGCCTTCGCCGGCCAGCACGGCAGCATCGCCCAGGCCATCGAGCAACTGGTGCAGGTAGGCAAGCAGGCCAGTGCCACGTTGGCCGAAACCCAGGCACTGATGCGCAATGCCAACGGCCTGCTGGCCAGCGATGGCAAGCAGGCAATCGGCAGTGCCGAACAGGCCATGCAATCCCTGGCCGAAAGCACTGCCACGATCAACAACTTGCTGAAAAACAACAGCGAGGCCATCGGCGACGGCGCCCAGGGCCTGAACCAGCTCACCCCAGCCATTCGTGAGCTGCGCGAAACCCTCAACGCGCTCAAAGGCATTTCCCGGCAACTGGAGGCCGACCCGAGCGGCTACCTGCTCGGCCGCGACAACAACAAGGAGTTCCAGCCATGAAACCGTCGATGCGCCTGCTGGCCCTCGCGGCCGCGCTTAGCCTGGCCAGTGCCTGCTCAATCCTGCCCAAGACCGAACCCTTCGACCTTTATCGCCTGCCGGTAAACCAGCCCAGCCGCACGGCGGTGCCGCTGGACTGGTCCTTGCGCCTGAACAAGCCGCTGGCCAGTGAAGTGCTGGCGGGGCCGCGCATTGCCGTCATCCCGCAGGGCGATGTGGTCAGCAGTTACAAGGGGGCGCGCTGGAGCGATGCGGCCCCGGTGCTGCTGCGCAACCGCCTGCTCGATGGTTTTCAGCGTGACGGCCAGGTGCAGCGCCTGAGCGCCGACGACAGCAACCTGCAGGCCGACTACGAGCTGGCTGGCGAGCTGCAGGCCTTTCAGAGTGAATACCGCGCGGGCGGGGCAGTGGAGGTGGTGATCCGCTACGACGCGCGTCTGGTCCAGGGGCGCGACCAGCGCATCCTGGCCAGCAAGCGCTTCGAAATCCGCCAGCCGCTTGCCGACAAGCAGGTGTCAGCGGTGGTCGCCGGCTTCGGCCAGGCCAGCGACCAGCTGGTGGGGCAGGTGGTGGGCTGGACCATTGGCCAGGCCAACCAGGCTCAACTGAAGGTTCAAGCGAAGAACCAGTAGCAGATGAAGATCGCCGCAATCACCCCGGACAACTCGGCCAGCAGTGCGCAACCCACCGCATGGCGCACGCGCTGGATGCCCACGGCGCCAAAGTACACGGCCAGTACGTAGAAGGTGGTTTCGGTGCTGCCTTGAATCGTTGCCGCTACCAGGGCCGGGAAGCTGTCCACGCCTTGGGTCTGCATGGTCTCGATCAGCATGGCCCGAGCTGCGCTGCCGGAGAACGGCTTGACCAGCGCGGTGGGCAGGCCCTCGACGAAGCGGGTATCGAGGCCCATCCAGTTCACCGCATGGCGGATACCGTCCAGGGCCAGCTCCAGGGCGCCAGAGGCGCGCAGCACACCCACCGCCACCAGCATCGCCACCAGGTACGGCAGCAGGTTCTTGGCCACGTCGAAGCCTTCCTTGGCGCCTTCGACAAAGGCTTCATACACCTTCACCCGCCTCATGGCACCAATCACCAGGAACAGCATGATCACGCCAAACAGCGTGAGGTTGCCCAGGATCGATGACAGGCTAGCCAGCGCGGCGGCCGACAGGGTGCCAAGAAACGCCATGAAACCGCCCAGCAGCAAAGCGCCGGGGATGAAGTAGGCAAGCACCACCGGGTCCCACAGACGCAAACGCTGCATCACAGCCACCGACAGCAGGCCGACCAGGGTCGAGACGCTGGTCGCCAGCAGGATTGGCAGGAACACCATGGTCGGGTCGGGCGCGCCCTGCTGGGCCCGGTACATGAAGATGGTGACCGGCAGCAGCGTCAGCGACGAGGCATTGAGCACCAGGAACAGGATCTGCGCGTTGCTCGCGGTGGTGCTGCTGGGGTTCAGCTCCTGCAGTGCGCGCATGGCCTTCAGGCCGATCGGCGTGGCGGCGTTGTCCAGGCCCAGGCCGTTGGCGGCAAAGTTCATGGTAATCAGGCCCAAGGCAGGGTGGCCGGGCGGTACCTCAGGCATCAGGCGGGCAAACAGCGGGCCCAGCACCTTGGCCAACCATTCGACGATACCGGCCTTCTCGGCGATCTTCAGAAAGCCCAGCCACAGGGTCAGTGTGCCGAACAGCAGCACCATCACCTCGACCGACAGCTTGGCCATGGCGAAGATGCTTTCGACCATTGCCGCGAAGATGCCAGCGTTGCCGCCTACCAGCCATTGGGCCAGGGCGGACACCGCCGCCACCAGGAAAAAGCCAAGCCAAAGGCCGTTGAGCATCCGCGTGTTCCCCCTGAAAAATGCCCGAATGATAGCGTATCGCAGCCCCTGACTGGCGATCGCAGACGAGGGCTGCGCCCTCGTATCGCGGCCCCAAGATCTCACAGACAATAAAAAGCCCCGACAGGTCGGGGCTCTTCATCAAACAGCGGTCAGGCTCAGCGCTTGGCGGTTTCGCCAGCGACTACAGCTTCCTTTTTGTCGGCCATCAGCGAGGCGTAGTACTTCTCGCCCTTGGCCGCGTCGTACATGCCTTCCCAACGGGCGATGACCAGTGCCGCCAGGGCGTTGCCCACCACGTTCAGCGCGGTACGGGCCATGTCCATGATGCGGTCGACACCGGCGATGAAGGCCAGGCCTTCCAGCGGGATGCCCACGCTGCCCAGGGTAGCCAGCAGGACCACGAACGATACCCCCGGCACGCCAGCGATGCCTTTGGAAGTGACCATCAGGGTCAGCACCAGCAGCAGCTGCTGGCTCCACGACAGGTCGATACCATACAGCTGGGCGATGAAGATGGCCGCGATGCTCTGGTACAGGGTCGAACCGTCAAGGTTGAAGGAGTAGCCGGTCGGTACCACGAACGAGCAGATCGACTTCGGCGCGCCGTACTTTTCCATTTTCTCGATCACGCGCGGCAGAACGGTTTCGGAGCTGGAGGTGGAGTACGCCAGAATCAGCTCATCTTTCATGATGCGCATGATCTTGATCACCGAGAAGCCGAACACGCGGGCCACCAGGCCCAGCACCATGAAGGCGAAGAAGGCGATGGCGAAGTACACCAGCAGCACCAGCTTGGCCAGCGGCAGCAGCGAGCTGAAGCCGAAGTTGGCCACGGTCACGGCGATCAGGGCGAACACGCCGATCGGGGCGTAGTTCATGATCATGTGGGTGACCTTGAACATGGTTTCCGAGACGGCCTGGAAGGTGCGTACCAGTGGGTCGCGCAGTTCTGCCTGCAGGCTCGACAGGCCCAGGCCGAACATTACCGAGAAGAAGATGATCGGCAGCATTTCGCCACGCATCAGCGCTGCGAAGATATTCGACGGGATCAGATTCAGCAGGGTTTCGATGAACGCGTGCTCATGCTGCACCTCAGCCGCAGTGGCCTGGTACTTGGAGATGTCCACGGTACCCAGGGTGCTCATGTCGATACCGGCACCCGGGTGGAACAGGTTGGCCAGCACCAGGCCCACGACGATGGCGATGGTGGTCACCACTTCGAAGTAGATGATGGTCTTCAGGCCGATGCTGCCCAGTTTCTTCGCATCGCCTACCCCGGCGATACCCACGATCAGCGACGAAATCACGATCGGGACGACGATCATCTTGATCAGGCGAATGAAGATGTCACCAGCAGGCTGAAGGACGTTGCTGATCCACCATGCCTTTTCTGCACTGAAATGATTCAGTAGCGCGCCGATTGCAACACCCAGCACCAGACCGATAACGATCTGCCAGGCGAGGCTCAGTTTTGCCTTCTTCATGTCTTTACCCTTTGTTCTAGTGGTCATGGCACCTGGCGGATGCACACGTAACAAAGCCATTGGCAAGGTCACGTACAGCAGAAGATTCCGTCCGGCGACTTCATGTAAGGACACCGCAGGCGAGCGACAGGGCGCTCTGGCCAGCGAAAAAGGCGGCAACTATTGCGACGGCAAGGGGCGAAAGCTAATGCCGGAAACGCATACCCCATACCGTTTATGCATATCGATTTGCACGAAAAGAGGGCGTTCGCAAGTGCTTGATTTATAACGTTCGGAATCCCGAACAAGACCAAACCGCCAGATTTCGGCAGATTTGACGGTACACAAAGGGCGAAGAAGATGGCTTGTTCGACAATCCGAATGGCGTAAATGCCACTTGTAGAAGCAGCCAGGAGGTCGAAAAAAATTTGATGTACGGTCGAGACAAAATGTGTCTCAGGGGAAAAAACGCGCAAGGAAAGCGACGTTTCCTACAGGGCTCCTCGGAAGTCAGGTCTGCCAAGGTATCCCTGTGACACCGCAGACCTGATACTTCCGATTCCGCCTTTCCTGACCCGGCCCATTGCTGGAGGTACTCCCTGTACCCCTAGGCCACTCCGATCCTGTAGCAATCAGAACAGCCCGACCCCTTGGTCATGTGCTGCCCCTCCTCGGGGCGGCGCATCATAGAAGGCTGAACTATAGAAAGGTTCAGCTTCTATTACGTGACAGTCGGTGACCTTTCATCCGTACCCGCAATAAATGCTCAATACCAGTTCGGGTCACGCTTGAGCTGCTCCCGAAGCATCGCCTTCATGCCGTCGTCGGGTTCGCCCAGCCAACGGTACTGCGCATGGCGAGTAGGCGACTTGTCGCTCGGTAATCCTTCAGGTACCTCCACGAGCATCCCGTAGGCATCATCCTTGTCCCAGCTGAAGGCAACGATCAGGCGCTTGTAGGTGCACTTATCCTGGGCCTCGCACAGGGGGCCGACCAAGTACTTGTCGCCATCTTCGCTAACCGCGGACATCTGCTCCTGGGCACTGCCGGTCAGATTGACCACCCAATCGGGCAGGCGTTCCTCGCCCTTGATCGTGTCTTGCCAGGTTTCCCGGTACTCCGGGTCCGAGCCGAGCAACTGGTCGACCCGGACCTGGCCGTCATTGGCCGCCATCGCCGCCGCACTGCCACCCATCAGCAGGGCGGCAGCCAGGGCTGTTGAAAGCATCCTGCCCATCTTCAACCTCGTCCACGTCCAAAGAAGAAGGAGGCTACGAACAGCACCAGGAAGACAATAAACAGGATCTTCGCGATACCCGTCGCAGCGCCGGCGATACCACCGAAGCCCAGTACGGCAGCGACAATGGCGATGATGAGGAAAGTGATAGCCCAACTCAGCATGGTGGTTCTCCTTTCTTTTTCAGAATCGGTCCGGCCGGCAGGTCAGAAGACCCAACGGTCCTGTGGTACGACATTTTCCAAGGTGGCCGGGGAGGCAGTCGCCTGGCCAGCTGGCAGCGGGTCAGCGGCCTTGACCAGGGTATGAGCACGGGTTGCCTGAATCTGCGTCAACAGTGCAGTCTGCGCTGCTACCTGCTCAGCCAGGCGCGCGGTCTGCCAGCTGTAGTAAAAGAGGCCAGCGGCCAAGGTCAGCAGCAGCGCCATGCTGAGTGTCAGCATCTGGCGCAGGGGCAGTGCAGCGATCTGCGAGCGGTTGACGGATTGGCGGTTCATGCCGGCTCCTCCTGCTGTAATTTTTGTTCAAACCTGAACAGGTAATTGCAGCCTGCATGCCAGCCTTGCCAATTAAATAAAATCCTTATAGATCAATGACTTAACTAGATAGCGCATGGACCCCTAGCTCGTATCCTGCACGATGGCGCCTGTGGGGTCGTGCGAATTGCACGATCAGCCTTCCACCTTGGTCGCCACCTTGAGCAAGTCGGCATCCACGCCGCGTACACCGATGATCTGCCGGGCGATCTCCACGGCGATGGTTTTCTGCTCAGCGCTGACTACCTCGCCCGACAGCCGCACCATCCCCGCTTCGCTGGCCACTTTCAGGTTCAGGCCATCGAGATTGCGGCTGAAGCGGTAGCTATTCTGGATCTTGTCGATGATCCAGCTGTCACTCGGCTGCGGCCCGGTTGGCGCGCCCACTGGCATTTCCCGCGCCTTGGCCATGGCCGCGGTATCCAGGCTGACCAGGTTGTTGACCAGGTGTACGCCGTCGGTGGTACGCGCCACCACGCCTGCCAGCTCCTTGGCTTCGGCACTGTCGACCCTGCCGCGCAACGTCACCACGCCGTCACTGCTTTGTACTTCTATAGGGGCCTTTTCGGTGGTGCGGCTCCACAACAGCCGGGCACGGATCACCGCCGCCAGGGTGGCGTCCTCCAGGCGCTGGGCGTAGGCACGTAGCTCAAGCGGGCGCTCAACCAGTTGGGCATTGAGCTGGAGGTGGTTCTCCACCTGTTCGATGCCCCGGGTGGCCCGGGCCACATCTTCAGCCAGCTGCCGCTCGACCTCGTTCTCCACCTCACCTGAGAGCCGCGCCTGCTTTCCGTCCACTTCTACCTTGATACGAAATGGGTTGAGCATGCGGTTCAATGACAGCGCGGTTTGCAGGGCGCCTTCCAGGCGCGCGTCCTGCACAGGGTCGGCGAAGGCCGGTGTAAATATTGGCAGCAGGGTGGCTGCCAAAACAGCTGTACGCAGGTAAAAGGGCATGGCAGTGCCTCCTTCGTAGGCAAAATCTGAAAATCATCGCAACCAATGTGCCACCGCGTGCCTCTAACCAAATCATTGGAATATCGCGGTCTGCAGGCATCGTTTGGCCATTGGCTAGCATGCAAAGGACAGAATCCTTCAGAATTGACCATGCAACTTGCCCGATTTTTCCCACACTAAATAAAGATCTATCCCTAAGGAGCACAGGAAATGGAATCAGCCCAGGACAACCAAGGCCGCATTCTGCTGGTGGATGACGAGTCCGCGATCCTGCGCACCTTCCGCTATTGCCTGGAAGACGAGGGCTACAGCGTGGCCACGGCCAACAGCGCCGCCCAGGCCGAAACCTTGCTGCAGCGCCAGGTGTTCGACCTGTGCTTCCTCGATTTGCGCCTGGGCGAGGACAACGGCCTAGACGTACTGGCGCAGATGCGCATCCAGGCACCCTGGATGCGCGTGGTGATTGTCACCGCGCACTCGGCGATCGACACAGCGGTGGACGCCATCCAGGCCGGCGCCGCCGACTACCTGGTCAAGCCCTGCAGCCCCGACCAGCTGCGCCTGGCCACCGCCAAGCAGCTGGAGGTGCGCCACCTTTCCGCGCGCCTGGAGGCACTGGAAGGTGAAGTACGCAAACCCAAGGACGGCCTCGACTCGCACACCCCGGCCATGATGGCGGTGCTGGAAACCGCCCGCCAGGTCGCCACCACCGACGCCAACATCCTCATCCTGGGCGAGTCCGGCACCGGTAAAGGCGAGCTGGCCCGGGCAATCCATGGCTGGAGCAAGCGTGCACGCAAAGCCTGCGTGACCATCAACTGCCCGTCGCTGAACGCCGAGCTGATGGAAAGCGAACTGTTCGGCCACACCCGCGGCGCCTTCACCGGCGCCAGCGAAAGTACCCTTGGACGGGTCAGCCAGGCCGACGGGGGCACGCTTTTTCTTGACGAGATCGGCGATTTTCCGCTGGCCTTGCAGCCCAAGTTGCTGCGGTTCATTCAGGACAAGGAATACGAGCGCGTCGGTGACCCGGTTACCCGGCGCGCCGATGTACGCATTCTGGCAGCCACCAACCTCAACCTCGAAGAGATGGTGCGCGAAAGCCGCTTCCGCGAAGACCTGCTGTACCGCCTCAATGTCATTACCTTGCACTTGCCGCCCCTGCGCGAGCGCAGCGAGGACATCCTGACCCTGGCTGACCGCTTCCTCGCCCGCTTCGTCAAGGAATACTCCCGCCCCGCCCGGGGCTTCAGCGACGAAGCACGCTCGGCCCTGCTCAACTACCGCTGGCCCGGCAACATTCGCGAACTGCGTAACGTGGTAGAGCGGGCCAGCATCATCTGCCCGCAGGAGCGTGTGGAAATCAGCCACCTGGGCATGGGCGAACAGCCTGCCGGCAATGCCCCGCGCGTGGGTGCAGCACTAAGCCTGGATGAGCTGGAGCGCGCCCATATCGGCGCCGTGCTGGCGGCCAGCGACACCCTCGACCAAGCCGCCAAGACCTTGGGCATCGATGCCTCCACCCTGTACCGCAAACGCAAGCAGTACAACCTATGAAGTGGCCACCCATGAAGCTGCGCACGCGGCTTTTCCTCAGCATCTCGGCGCTCGTGACCGTGGCATTGCTTGGGTTGTTGTTGGGCCTGGTCAGTGTGCTGCAGATGGCCACGGTGCAGCAGCAGCTGGTGCGCGAGACCACCCATGCCTTGGAAGTGGGGCTGAAGTTGCGCCAGAACCTGGGTGAACAGCTGACCCTGATTCTTGATGAAGACACCGCCCCGGAAAGCCTGCGGCTGTTGCAGGAAAACTTCCAGGCCCTGCTAAACCAAGGGCTGGAGCAAGGCGGTGAGCGCACCGGTTTCAGCAAGGCCAGCAGCAATTACCAGACGTTCCTCCAGGCCTATCGCGACAGCGCCGCACCCGCTCGCAGCATGGGTGTGGATCAACCGCTGGGGGCCGCGTTCAACCAGGTGCGCAGCGACCTGATCGATTCCCACAGGCAGGCATTGGACCTGATCACCCGTAGCGAGGAACGCACCCGGGACCGCGCCTTGCTGGTCAGTGGTGTGCTTGGCCTGATGGGCCTGGTGGTGCTGGTACTGGGCTTTATTACCGCGCACAACATCGCCCGGCGGTTCGGCCAGCCGATCGAAGCCTTGGCCATCGCGGCCGACCAACTGGGCAAAGGTAATTTCGACGTCACCCTGCCAGTCACCCAGGCCACCGAGCTGAACCAGCTGACCCGCCGCTTCGGCCTCATGGCCGATGCCTTGCGCAAGCATCAGGCCACCAACGTCGACGAGCTGCTGGCCGGCCAGCAGCGGCTGCAGGCCGTGCTCGACAGCATCGACGACGGCCTGCTGATCATCGACCGCCAAGGCCGCCTGGAGCACCTCAACCCGGTGGCGCAACGCCAACTGGGCTGGAACCACAGCCGCGTGGGCAGCAGCCTGGCCGAGGCCCTGCAGCGCCCGGAACTGGAGCAGCAGCTGCGCCAGGTGCTGCGCGGCGGCAGCCTGGACCGGCCGCCGGACGACTTGAACATGGAGGTCGATGAAGAAGCGCGCCTGCTCACCTACAGCCTGACCCCGGTCAGCCACCCGCAGGGCCCGATCCTTGGCGCGGTGATGGTGCTGCACGATGTGACCGAGCAGCGGGCATTCGAACGCGTGCGCAGCGAGTTCGTGCTACGTGCCTCCCACGAGCTACGCACCCCGGTCACCGGCATGCACATGGCCTTCGGCCTGTTGCGCGAGCGGGTCAAGTTCCCTGCCGAGGCGCGCGAAAACGACCTGCTGGAAACCATCGGCGAAGAAATGCAGCGCCTGACCCAGCTGATCAACGACCTGCTCAACTTCTCCCGCTACCAGAGCGGGCTGCAGAAACTCGATCTCGCCCCCTGCGCCCTGGACGAACTGCTGGAGCGGGCGCAACTGCGTTTCGCCGAGCAGGCGGCACACAAGCAGATCGAGTTGACCAAGGAGCTGGAACCGCCGCTGCCGCGCCTGCGGGCTGATGCTGCCCAGCTGGACCGGGTGCTGGACAACCTGCTGCACAACGCCATCCGCCATACCGCCAACGGCGGGCGTATCCGTTTGCATGCAAGACGGCATGCGGAGCGGGTGATCATCAGTGTCGAGGACAATGGCGAGGGCATTGCCTACGGGCAGCAGGGGCGCATCTTCGAGCCCTTCGTGCAGGTAGGCCGCAAGAAAGGGGGCGCAGGGCTGGGGCTGGCGTTGTGCAAAGAAATCGTGCAGCTGCATGGCGGGCGGATGGGCGTGTTTTCCCGGCCGGGGCAGGGGACCCAGTTCTATATGGCGCTGCCGGTTTGACAGTCGCCTGCACCGGCCTCACCGCCGGGCAGGATTACTCAGTGCTCTGCGCGTCGTGGTAGCTGCCCGCGGGTTACCAGCTCGGCAAACTGCCTGGCGTTCAGCGGCCGGGCAAACAGCCAGCCCTGGCCGTAATTGACCCCTTCACTGTTCAGCAGCACCGCCTGGTCCTCACACTCTATGCCCTCTGCTATCACCCGCAGGTGAAGGTCATGGGCCATGCGGATGATATGCGGAGCAACGCCACTGCTGGCGGCATCGTGGCCAAGCGCGTCGATGAACGCCTTGTCGATCTTCAGGCAGTCCACGGGTAGGGTCTGCAGGTAGGCCAGGCTGCAATAGCCTGTACCAAAGTCGTCGATGAGCACCTGATGCCCCGAAGCGCGCAGCGATTGCAGGTTGTCACGGGCCACCACCACATCCACCAGGCCTCGCTCGGTGACCTCGAAGGCAATCTGGCTGGGCGCCACCCGATGCAAGGCCAGCAGGCGGGCCGCCACCCGGCCGATCCGCGGCACCATCACATCGCAAGCGGCCAGGTTCACCGATATGTACAGTTTAGGGTGCGAGCGCAGCAACTGGCCCAGCTGTTCGAGCACGCGCTGCAGGACAAAGTCGGTGATCTGGCGAATCTGCCCGGTGTTTTCCGCCAGCGGGATGAACAAGTCCGGGCTGGTCAGGGTGCCGTCCGGGCGCCGCCAGCGCACCAGCGCTTCGGCACCCACGCAGCGTCGGCTGTCGAGTTCGAAGATCGGCTGGTACAGCACCTGCAGCTCCCCGCGGCGCAAGGCATGCTGCAACTCCGAGCTCATCGACCGCCGCTGCAGGATCAATTGCAGCACCAGCCAACCAATGCAGCACGCCGCCAACACACTGCCGGGGAACAGCAGCCAGAGCATGCCGTTCATCCTCAATGGCAGGCTGGCCCGCGGGGCAATCAGCACCAGTTGGTAATCCGGCGACTTGGTCGGCATGCGGTAGATCAGGCGGTCGCTGAGTTCAAGTAGCGACTTGTGGCTTGTCGACCAGGCCGAGGGCGGCGGCCACACTTGTGGCGGCCCCAGCACGGGGATGGCGCGGGCACCGTTATCCAGCACCACCACCAGGCTGCCGCCCGGAGGCAGATCGACCACATCGGTCAGGTGCCCGCGCGAGGTGGAGACCACGAACTGGCCCCGGCCTAGCATGAGCGCAGCCAGGTTCTCGTTCGGTTCGGTGGTGGTGTTCAACCAGTAGCTGTAGGTCGGCCCCTGGATATCCGGTGCCCGCAAAGGTTCGAACGCCCGCTCATCACCACGGTTGGAGCAGGCGATATCACCATCCACGTAAGCCGCTTCATAAATGAACCGCGAACTCAGCCCCACCTGCTGCAAGGCCGCCAGCATCGCTGGGCTGCAGCCACGCAAGGGCTGTGCCTGCAACAGGTCTACCCCTTCACGCAGCTGGCCAAACACTTGTTCGAGGCGGTCGAGAAAACGCTCACCCTGGGCGTTCATCTGTTCGCTCTCGCTTTGCTTCATTTGTTGCAGGGCAATACCGATGCTGGCAGAGAGCAACAGGGCCGCGCTGGCCAGCGCTGCCAACGTGGCCAGCATCCAGGGACGGTAAAAAATTTGGCGCAGCAGGGTGATGATGGCTGACATCAAAGGCATCCAGTTGATAATTAAGGTATAGCAACTGGATCGAGAATCACCCTCACCGTCTGGCACTTCGCTGCACGCCACACTGTTTTTTGTGGGAGCGACTGCCGTATTAAAATCCAAAGGTTTGCGCGATCACTGTGGGAGCGGGCGTGTCGGAGCGCCGAACCGCCGCGAACACCGGCGTAGCCGGTGCCATACCGCGCGTCGCATTCTTCGCGGGCACGCCCGCTCCCAAAGGGTGGATGCGCCAGCCTGAGTGATGGTGCAAAACGGTTGGGCCTACAGGGCTCAACGCATGCGGTTGAGCACCTGCAGCATCGCCGCCGTCTGCGCATCGGGCATGCCGTCGAAGCGCTGCGGGCGGAAGCGCATCTGGAACGCAGTGATCACATGGCGGGTGGCAACATCCAGCACCCCGGTCTGCTCGATTTGATAGCCAAACCGCGCCAGTTCCTGTTGGTACCAACCAACGCTCGGCGGGTTGACGCTGAAGTAGGCCTGCTGCCGTGCCACTGCGTTGGCATCTGGCCAGATACCCAGCCCGGCATCGGCCAGGCGCTTCCACGGGAACAGCGGCCCCGGGTCCAGCTTGCGTGATGGAGCGATATCACTGTGACCAATGATGTGCCGCGGTTCGATGTTGTTGCGCTTTACGATGTCCTTGAGCAGCGCAATCAGCGAGTGGACCTGCGCTTCGCTGTAAGGGTGCCAGACCCGGCCATTGGGTGTGTCGGTGAACCCAGGGTTGACGATCTCGATGCCAATGGACGAGGAGTTCAGCCAGGTGCGCCCCTGCCACTGGCTGTCGCCGGCATGCCAGGCACGGCGGTTTTCATCCACCAGTTGATACACCGTCGCAGGGCCGTCGCCGATCAGGTAATGGCTGCTGACCTCACCATGGGTGAGCAACGCGAGCGAGCGCTCCAGCGAAGCATTGGTGTAATGCAGGACAACGAACTGGATGCGGTTGTCCTGGTTGGCCGAGGGATGGCTGCGGTCGATGCGCAGGCCCGTCGAGCAACCGGCGACAGATAACAGCAAAAAGGAAATCAGCGTTTTTTTCAGCGTGGAAAGCACGTCAGTGGCCTCAGCGAATGAGCGCTACAGTATAACGTGCTCCCCATGGCCGCGCTTGCCGTGGGTCTGTGTTTGCAGGCTAGTTCTGCTCGACGCGGTTGCGCCCCAGCTCCTTGGCCCGGTACAGCGCCGCATCGGCGCGCTTGAGCACCTGGTCGCCGCGCTCGCCGGAGCGGAACGCACCCAGGCCAATGGAGGTGGTGATCACCACCCGCTCGCCCTTGAAGTGGAACGGGCAGGCTTCCACCGTGGCCCGCATTGTTTCCGCCACTTGAGCAGCAGCGGCCGGCGATGTCTGCGGCAGCAGCAGGACGAATTCCTCGCCACCGAAGCGGGCGATGAAGTCACGGCCACGCAAGCGCTTGCGCAACTGGTCGGCGACAATCTTCAGTACTTTGTCCCCGGCCAGATGCCCATAACTGTCGTTGATGCGCTTGAAATGATCCAGGTCGAGGATCGCCATGGCCAGATGGCCGCCATTCTCCTGCCATTCGATTATTTCGCGCTCGACCCGCTCGCTCCAGGCCGCACGGTTGGGCAGGCCGGTGAGGGGGTCGAGCAGGGCTTTCTGGCGTTGCTCTTCCAGGTGCTCGCGGTAACCGAGCGCCTCGTGCTCCATGTTCGCCACTCGCTCGGACAAGCCTTGCAGGCGCCCCGCCAGCTCTTGCTCGCGGCGGTCCCGCTCGTGCTTGTGCTCGTCCATGGTGACCAGCAGGCCTTCCAGGCGGTTGTCCAGGATGTGCTTGAGGCTATCGACGTCGGCGGCGCCCTGCACACTGTTTTGCAACCCATCGACATGCTCACGCAACTGGGTATCCAGCTCGCGAGCGGCAGAGCTGTTGTCCGCATGGCCTGCGCTGGCCTCGTGCAGGTGGCTCTGGAAGCCTTCGAGGCGCTCATTGAGTTGCTGCAGGTAGGTTTCGAACTCGTGCTGGCCACTGTCGGTGATCGCCAGCATGAGCACGGCGAGGTCATCCAGCACCGGGATCAGCTCGTACCAGTTCAGGCCCCGGGCAACGCGCTCGCGCATTTCCAGCGCCTGGGCCTTGTGCCGCTCGGGCAGGCTCAGGTCATCGAGCAGGCCGATCAGGGTCTTCTCGATGTGCGCAGCAACCTGGCTGTAGGGCGGCTCTACCGCGTAGGGCAGCGCATAGGGGCCGTCTTCGCCAAAGGTTTCTTCAAGTGTTTGTGCCGGTTGTTCTTCTGCCAAGGGTTCGCTGAAGGCCGCTCCCGGCTCGGGCGCTTCTTCCTGTGGCAGTGGCTGGGCTGCCGGGGTTTCAATTGTTTCGATCAACGCCGGGCCGGATATCTCCAGCTCAGGTTCGGGCGCTACCGTCGCTTCGGCGGTATAGGCTGAGAGCGGTTGCAGCGCATCCACATCGTCTGGCTGGGGGGCTTCGATACTGTGCTGTGCAGCCGGGGGCGCCTCAGCAGCAGGCACCGCTGCCGGCGCGGGCGCGGGCTCGCCTTGTGGCTCATCCTCGCGGCTACCGAACAGGCGTTGCAAAAAGCCGGGCCGGGTTTCGTCCCCCGGTTTGCCGAGGGCCGACAGTGCAAGGCCCTGCAAGCCGCTCAGCTCGCCCAGCAGCGGCGGCAGGTCGCGGGACTGGGCAACGCCACCATCGAGTTTTTTGGCCAGCTTTTTCAACGGCCGCGAGATATCGCTGGGCAGCGGCAAACCTTGCAGTTGGCCGACCAGCGCGGTCAGCGCATCGCTGACCTGGTTCATGCGGGTTTCCCGGCGCTGCTCGGAGTCCAGCACCGCTTTTTCAAGGCGCGGAATCAACCCGGCGAGGCCGGCGTCCATGTTGTCGCTGCGGATAACCTCGCGCATTTCCTTCATGCACGCGTCCACCACCTTGTCACTGCCTTCGGCAGCCAGGGTGCTGCGCACCAGACCACGACGCAGCAGGTCGAGACGGGCGTCCCAGCGGCGTTCGAGCTTTTCTTGCTGCTCGATGCTTTTAAGGTATTTTTCTTTCCAGCGCTCAGCGTCTTCAGTCATGCCCGGGTCCGCAAACGGTGATGGCAATTAGCTCAAGACCGGCAGCGTATCCACAGTCAATGCATCAGGCAATCGAATCTCGACAGCGACGGGAAGGTGGTCGGAAATTGGCCGCGCCAACACCTCGACACGCTCAAGCGTGAGGCTTGGGCTGAGCAGGATATGGTCCAGGCAACGCTGGGGGCGCCAGCTGGGGAAAGTCGCCTCGACTTGCGGGGCGATCAGGCCCAGGTCGCGCAGCGGCGAGTGCTCCAGCAGGTCGGTGGCATGGGTGTTCATGTCGCCCATCAGCACCTGGTGACGGTAACCGCCAATCAGCTCGCGGATGTAGCCCAGTTGCAGGGCGCGGGTCTTGGCGCCAAGCGCCAGGTGCATCATCACCACGATCAGCGCATCTTCGCCTTCGCCAAAACGCACCAGGATCGCCCCACGGCCGGCCGGGCCAGGCAATGGGTGGTCTTCGAGCGCTTGCGGCTTCAGGCGGCTGAGCACGCCATTGCTGTGCTGGGCGAAACGCCCGAGGTTGCGGTTGAGTTGCTGGTACCAGTAGGGGAAGGCCCCCAGGTGAGCCAGGTGCTCGACCTGGTTTACATAGCCTGAGCGCAGGCTGCCCCCGTCGGCCTCCTGCAAGGCCACCAGGTCGAAGTCGCCCAGCAAATCACCGATTTTCTGCAGGTTGCCGGCACGCCCGTTGTGCGGCAGCAAGTGCTGCCAGCTGCGAGTCAGGTAATGCCGGTAGCGCTCGGTGCTGATGCCAACCTGAATGTTGAAGCTGAGCAGCCGCAGTCGACCATCCTCGGGCAGGCCAGAAGCCTGCAGGTGATGCTCGTTGACCTGCGGCTGGGGCAGGCCAATGCCACGCGTGGTTCTGAAGCGGGGCATGGGTTACGCCGCCTACTTGGCGGCGCGCTCCTTGGCGATCAGCTGATCGGCGACGTTCAGTACGCCTTCCGGCCCGCCAGCGGTACCCAGGTCGAAGCGGTACTTGCCGTTGACGACCAAGCTCGGTACGCCGGTGATTTCGTACTTCTTCGCCAGTTCCTTGGCCTTCTGAACCTGGCCTTTGATGGCGAAGGAGTTGAAGGTGGCGAGGAACTTGTCCTTGTCGACGCCTTGAGTGGCGAGGAAGTCGGCCATGTCGTCCGGCTTGGTCAGCTGCTTGCGCTGGTTCTGGATAGCATCGAAGACTGCGGCGTGCACCTTTTGCTCGACGCCCATGGCTTCGAGGGTCAGGAACATCTGGCCGTGTGCGTCCCATGGGCCACCGAACATGGCAGGAACACGTTTGAAGTTGACGTCAGCCGGCAGCTTTTCAGCCCACGGGTTGATGGTCGGCTCGAAGTGGTAACAGTGTGGGCAGCCGTACCAGAACAGCTCGACCACTTCGATCTTGCCAGGCACGGAAACTGGAACAGGGTTGCTCAGCTCGAGGTATTCCTTGCCAGCAACAGGCTCGGCGGCCTGGACGGCAGTCATACCAAATACGCTGGCAGCGACCAGCGCGGCGCTGAGAATCAGTTTACGCATGCTTTACTCCTGAGCAGTCATAGGTCGCCACGACCCTACCTGCACTGAGACAGGCCGGGAAGGGATCGAGTTCTGTAGTGTAACGGCTGCGGACTGAAAAAAGGGCGGCCCGGCCGCCCTTTCATCATTGGCCTACAACATTAACTGAAGGTTAATGCAGGCCCTGGATGTAGCTGGCCAACGCCTCGATGTCGTGGTTGCTCAGCTTGCCGGCAATGGTGCGCATGGTCATGGCATCACCATCGTTGGTGCGGTTGCCTTCGCGGAAGTCCGTGAGCTGCTTGGTCACGTACTGCGAGTGCTGGCCGCTCAGGTGCGGGAAGCCGGCCAAAGCAATACCTGCGCCGTTGGGGGAGTGGCAACCGGTGCAGGCAGGCATGCCTTTCTCCAGGTCGCCGCCATTGAACAGCGAACGGCCACGTTCGACCAGCTTGGGATCGGCGGCACCCACGCTGCCTTTCTGGCTGGAGAAGTAGGCGGCGATATCGGCCAGGTCCTGGTCGCTGAACGCGGTCAGCATGCCGGTCATCTCCAGCACGGTACGCTTGCCCGACTTGATATCGTGCAGTTGTTTTTCGAGGTAACGCTGGCCCTGGCCGGCCAGTTTCGGGAAGTTTGGTGCCAGGCTATTGCCGTCGGGGTTGTGGCAGGCGCCACACACGGCCGTCTTGGCCTGACCGGCGGCGGCATCGCCCTTGACAGTTTGCGCAGCAGTGGCCGCACCTGCGACACCCAGGGTCAACAGCAGACTCACGACTAGTTTGTTCATCAGCTAATCCAACACGGCTAAGGGTGAAATGTTATGTATCGGGACTGCCGCTCATCCAAAGGATGACCAAACGGTAGTCCTCGGCACTGCAGTCCATGCACAATCCACGCGGCGGCATAGCCTTGAAACCCTGGGTCACGTGCTTCACCAGTACATCCATGCCTTGCGCCAGCCTTGGCTCCCATGCTGCCCGGTCACCTTGTCTGGGTGCCTGTGGCAACTGCCCGGTGTGACAGGCCGCACACGTGCGGTTGTACAACACCTCGGGATCCTGTGTAGCCTGTGCGCTGAAAACCGGCAGGAACATACCGACAGCAAGCAGCCATTTCGCCATGCGGAACGACCTTCAGGGTTGGGGGCCGCGCTGCGTTCTGATGCGCGAGCTATTGTTCGACACCCCATGCCCGTTCCCCTTCGCTGGGAGAATGAGCACACAAAAACTGGGGCATTATATACTTCCGCCATCCAAACGGAAACGACACCGCTTGCCAGGCTCGGGCCTTCAGAGTCAGGCAACACCCACATCGGATATCCCATGCAAGTCAAGAACCCCATCCTCGGCCTCTGCCAGAAAGCCACATTCGCCCTCAGCGCTGCCAAGGTCGAACAATGTCCGGAAGACCAGGGTTACGAGGTGGCTTTTGCCGGCCGCTCCAACGCCGGCAAATCCAGCGCCCTCAACACCCTGACCCATGCCAGCCTGGCGCGTACCTCGAAAACCCCGGGGCGCACTCAGCTGTTGAATTTCTTCAGTCTGGACGATGAACGGCGTTTGGTCGACCTGCCGGGCTACGGTTATGCGAAAGTGCCGATCCCGCTCAAGCAGCACTGGCAGAAACACCTGGAAGCCTACCTGGGCAGCCGTGAGTGCCTGCGCGGCGTGATCCTGATGATGGACGTGCGCCACCCGATGACCGACTTCGACAAGATGATGCTCGACTGGGCCAAGGCCAGCCGCATGCCCATGCACATCCTGCTGACCAAGGCCGACAAGCTGACCCACGGCGCGGGCAAGAACACCTTGCTGAAAGTGCAGTCGGAAATCCGCAAGGGCTGGGGTGATGGCGTGACCATCCAGCTGTTCTCGGCACCCAAGCGCCTGGGCGTGGAAGACGCCTACCGCGTGCTGGCGGGCTGGATGGAACTGGAAGACAAGCCAGTGGCCTGAGGGCCTGGGCAGATCGCTGTAGGAGCAGCCTTGTGCTGCGAAGAGGCGATGACAGGCTGTAGAAATCTGTTGTCCATACCGGCCCTTTCGCAGCACGAGGCTACTCCTACAATGGGGAGCAGCAGCGGCTGCCTGTCAAAGTGCGGGCAAAAAAAACCCCGGACTTCGTATGGGGAGGGGGAAGTTCGGGGTCCAAGTCCGGACCGCTAGGGCGGGGTCCAGATATCTGCCAACACTTAACACAACATAGGAGCATCGAAGGGCTTCACCAGCCATTCAGTTACTCTGAGTTCCGCTTCACCGGTTTAGTTCCGAAGCCCTGAAAACTATTTGCGATAGTTTCATGAAACTTCAGCACCAACGGCACTGAGCAGTGTCAGGATCCGCGTCACTACGTCGCAGATCCTACACAGCTTTCCCCGCTCAATCAGTGAGCTTCGTCCCAATTCGCACCGATTCCTGCTTCCACCAGCAGCGGCACATCCAGCTGCGCGGCCTGGCTCATGTACTGGCGAATTTCATCTTTCACCTGCTGAACCAGGTCCTCACGCACCTCCAGCACCAGTTCGTCGTGAACCTGCAGGATCACCCGGGCATCCAGCCCGCTCTCGCTCAGCCAGTTATCCACATTGACCATGGCCCGCTTGATGATGTCGGCTGCGGTGCCCTGCATCGGCGCGTTGATCGCCGTACGCTCGGCGCCTTTGCGCAGGGCCGGGTTCTTGGCGTTGATGTCTGGCAGGTACAGGCGGCGGCCGAACAGGGTTTCGACAAAGCCTTGCTCGGCGGCCTGCGCACGGGTGCGCTCCATGTAGGCCAGCACGCCCGGGTAGCGGGCGAAGTAACGGTCGATGTAGTCCTGCGACTGCTTGCGGTCGACGCCGATCTGCTTGGCCAGGCCAAAAGCGCTCATCCCGTAGATCAGGCCGAAGTTGATGGCTTTGGCCTTGCGGCGCTGGTCGGTGGTGACGTCTTCCAGGGCAACACCAAACACTTCCGCCGCCGTTGCCCGGTGCACGTCGAGGTCGTTGCGGAAGGCGTGCAGCAGGCCTTCGTCCTTGGCCAGGTGGGCCATGATGCGCAGCTCGATCTGCGAGTAGTCCGCCGCCAGCAGTTTGTAGCCCGGGCTGGCAATGAACGCCTGGCGGATACGCCGGCCCTCGGCGGTACGGATCGGGATGTTCTGCAGGTTCGGGTCGCTCGACGACAACCGGCCGGTGGCTGCCACTGCCTGCTGATAGGAGGTGTGGATTCGCCCGGTGCGCGGGTTGATCTGGCCCGGCAGCTTGTCGGTGTAGGTGCTCTTGAGCTTGCTCAGGCTGCGGTACTGCATCAGTACCTCAGGCAGTGGGTAGCCGAGCAAGGCCAGTTCATCGAGTACGGCTTCGGCGGTGGATGGCTGGCCCTTGGCGGTCTTGCTCAGCACCGGCATGCCCAGCTTGTCGTAAAGGATCGAACCCAGCTGCTTGGGCGAGCCGAGGTTGAATTCTTCACCGGCCAGCTCGTAGGCCCGCAGTTCCAGCTCGGCCATCTTCACGCCCAGCTCACCGCTCTGTACGTGCAGCAGGGCGGCATCGACCAGCGCACCCTGGCGCTCGATCTTGGCCAGCACCGGCACCAGCGGCATTTCGATTTCCATCAGCACCGGCAGCACGCCCGGCGTCTGCGCCAGGCGCGCCTGCAGCGCCTGGTGCAAGCGCAGTGTGATGTCGGCGTCTTCGGCAGCGTAAGGGCCGGCCTTGTCCAGGTGGATCTGGTTGAAGGTCAGTTGCTTGGCGCCTTTGCCGGCGATGTCCTCGAAGGCAATGGTGGTGTGGTCGAGGTACTTTTGCGCCAGGCTGTCCATGTCGTGACGGGTAGCGGTGGAATTCAGCACGTACGACTCGAGCATGGTGTCGTAGGCCACGCCGCGCATTTCGATGGCGGGCGAACCGTTGGCGAGGATATTGATGTCGTACTTGGCGTTCTGCCCGACCTTGGCCTTGGCCGGGTCTTCCAGCAGTGGTTTCAGTGCCAGCAATACAGCCTCGCGGTCCAACTGGGCCGGCGCACCTTCATAGTCGTGCGCCAACGGCACATAAGCCGCCTCATGGGGCGCGACAGCGAAAGACAGGCCAACCAGCCGCGCCTTCTGGGCATCCAGGCCGGTTGTTTCGGTATCAAAGGCGAACAGCGGCGCCTGGCGCAGCTTTTCCAGCCATGCGTCGAAACGGGCCTGGTCCAGAATGGTTTCGTACTGCGGCTCGACCTTGGCCGTCGGCTCTGCGACCGGCGCAACCTCAGTACCAGCCCTTGCCGCGTCGCGCTGCACCTCGGCAACCCAGCTCTTGAACTCCATCTCGGTGTACAGCGCCAACAGCGCATCGCGGTCGGGCTCGCCACACACCAGTCCCTCGACCTCGACATCCAGCGGCACATCGACCTTGATGGTGGCCAGTTCGTAGGACAGGAACGCCGCATCGCGGTGCTCCTCCAGCTTGGCCGGCAGGGTCTTGGCGCCGCGAATGGCCAGCGCGGGCACCTTGTCCAGGTTGGCGTAAAGGTCGCTGAGGCCACCGCCGATACCGGTCAGCAGGCCCACCGCGGTTTTTTCGCCAACGCCGGGTACGCCTGGGATGTTGTCGACCTTGTCACCCATCAGTGCCAGGAAGTCGATGATATGTTCCGGGCCGACGCCAAATTTCTCGTGCACGCCAGCCACGTCCAGCACGCTACCGGTCATGGTGTTGACCAGGGTAATGTGCCCGTCCACCAGTTGGGCCATGTCCTTGTCGCCCGTCGAGATGATCACCGGGCGGCCCTGGGCGGCGCTGCTGCGCGCCAGGGTGCCGATCACGTCGTCGGCTTCGACACCCTCAACGCACAGCAGCGGGTAGCCAAGTGCCCTCACGCTGGCATGCAGCGGCTCGACCTGCACCCGCAGGTCGTCAGGCATGCTCGGGCGGTTGGCCTTGTACTCGGCAAACATGGCATCGCGGAAGGTGCCGCCCTTGGCGTCGAACACCACCGCGAAGAGGCTGTCGGGGTACTGTTTTCGCAGGCTCTTGAGCATGTTCAACACACCCTTCACCGCACCGGTCGGCATGCCCTTGGACGTGGTCAGCGGCGGCAGCGCGTGAAAGGCGCGGTACAGGTAGGAGGAACCGTCCACCAGGACGAGGGGGGCTTGGCTCATGAGCAGAATCAACCTTTTCGACGGGTCCGGCGCTAGAATAGCCAGAATCATTGACGACAAAGGGACTAGGTTATCATGCGTACACTCAATCGCCTGTTACTGCTCGGCCTGTTGGCAACCACGCCAGTCGTCACCCTGGCGGCGGACGACGCCCCCTCGGCCGATCCCGAGGTGACCATTCGCACGGAAGGCGACAAAACCATCCAGGAGTACCGGCAGAACGGCTTCCTGTATGCGATCAAGATCACGCCGAAAAACGGCAAGCCTTATTTTCTGGTACGCGCTGATGGCACTGATGCCAATTTCATTCGATCCGACCAGCCGGACATGCTGATTCCGTCCTGGAAGATCTTCGAGTGGTAATCTGACGCGCACCGTTCACATCAACCCGGCACTTCCCGGCGGAAGTGCCCGTATGGGCATTTTTTCATCATGTCAGTCTTCACCCCCGTGACCCGGCCTGAGCTGGAAACCTTTCTGGCGCCGTACGAGCTGGGCCGTCTGCTCGACTTCCAGGGCATTGCCGCCGGCACCGAGAACAGCAATTTCTTCGTCAGCCTCGAACAGGGGGAGTTCGTCCTGACGCTGATCGAGCGCGGGCCCAGCGAGGACATGCCGTTCTTCATCGAACTGCTCGACACCCTGCACGACGCCGACATGCCGGTGCCCTATGCCATTCGTGACCGCGACGGCAATGGCCTGCGCGAGTTGTGCGGCAAGCCGGCACTGCTGCAGCCACGGCTGTCGGGCAAGCACATCAAGGCGCCGAACAACCAGCACTGCGCCCAGGTCGGCGAGCTGCTGGCACACATTCACCTGGCCACCCGCGAGCACATCATCGAGCGCCGCACCGACCGTGGCCTGGACTGGATGCTGGCCTCGGGTGCCGAGTTGTTGCCGCGCCTGACTGCCGAACAGGCCGCACTGCTGCAGCCGGCGCTGGATGAAATCACCGCGCACAAGGCGCAGATTCTGGCGTTGCCACGGGCCAACCTGCATGCCGACCTGTTCCGCGACAACGTGATGTTCGAAGGCACCCACCTGACCGGTGTGATCGACTTCTACAACGCCTGCTCCGGGCCGATGCTGTATGACATCGCCATCACCGTGAACGACTGGTGCCTGGATGAGAAGGGCGCGGTGGATGTACCGCGTGCCCAGGCATTGCTGGCAGCCTATGCGGCGCTGCGGCCGTTCACTGCCGCCGAAGCCGAGCTGTGGCCGGAAATGTTGCGGGTAGGCTGCGTGCGCTTCTGGCTGTCGCGCCTGATCGCGGCCGAATCGTTTGCCGGGATGGATGTGATGATTCACGACCCGGGCGAGTTCGAAGTGCGCCTGGCACAGCGCCAGCAAGTGGCCTTGCACCTGCCGTTCGCCCTCTAGACCCCGTCTGCTTCTTCGCGGGCATGCCCGCGAAGGGGCCGGTGCAGGCTTACAGCTGTTCCAGGCACCCCGCCAGCTCACCACCCAGCTTCTCCAGCAAGCGCTCGTAACCCTTGCCATCCACCGGATCGGTGCCGCCCAGTGCATCCAGCTCGGCCAGGCGCACCGGCAGCCCGGCAGTCAGGGTCTCGGCCAGGCGCGGTCGCAGTGGCGGCTCGCTGAACACGCACGTCTTGCCCACTTCCTGCAGGCGCTTGCGCATGGCTGCCACATGTTGCGCACCAGGCTGCACCTCGGACGCCACGCTGAACACGCCGGTGTGCTTCAAGCCATATTCAGCCTCGAAGTAATCGAACGCTTCGTGAAACACGAAGTACGGCCTGTCGGCAATACCGTGCACCCGCGCCTTGATACGCCCATCCAGTGCATCCAGCCGCTCATCGAAGGCCTTCAGGTTGCTCTGGTAGCGAGCTGCGTTAGCGGGGTCGACCTGTGCCAGATCAGCCGCCATTCTGGCCGCGATTACCCGCGCGTTGACCGACGATAACCACAAATGTGCATCCAGGCTGCCTGGACGGTGATCGTGGTCATGGTCGTCGTGGTCTTCTTCCTCATGGGAATGGCTGTCCTCGCCAAAATGGCGCAGCTTCATGCCCGTCAGCGACTGCACGGCCACCGTCGGCTTGCTACGGCTGCCCAGCACCCGCGGCAGGAAGCTCTCCATGTCCGGGCCGATCCAGTACAGCAGGTCGGCATCGCCTACGCGGCGCACATCGGACGGGCGCAAGGCATAGTGGTGCGGCGAAGCACCTGGCGGCAGCATTACGTCAGGGCTGCCAACGCCATCCTGCACGGCAGCGGCAATCTGCTGCAAGGGCTTGATACTGGTGAGCACACGCACATCGGCCTGGGCGGAAAATGCGATGAAAGCGACAAACAGAGCTAGGAATCGGGACACGGTGGATACTCGAGTCGTCAGAAACAGGTAACATAATAACGTCTCCATCCAGAACCGTCGCTGCCCATGTCCATCACGCCGCTGGCCAACCGTCCTCACGATCATTCCCATTGCGTACATAGCGCACTGGCTGAAGCTGACGCCTTGTGCACCCGCCAGGGCCTGCGCCTGACCGCGCTGCGCCGCCGTGTGCTGGAGCTGGTGTGGCAAAGCCACAAGCCGCTGGGCGCCTACGACATCCTCGCCGTGCTCAGCGAGCAGGACGGCCGCCGCGCCGCGCCGCCCACGGTGTACCGCGCGCTGGACTTCCTGCTGGAAAACGGCCTGGTGCACCGCATCGCCTCGCTCAACGCCTTCATCGGCTGCAGCCACCCCGAACACGTGCACCAAGGCCAGTTCCTGATTTGCCGGGCCTGCCATGTGGCCATCGAGCTGGAGCAGAGCAGCATCAGCGAGGCCATCATCAGCAGCGCCAAAGGCGTCGGCTTCACGGTGGAGACCCAAACCGTCGAAGTGGTCGGCCTGTGCGGCAGCTGCCGGAGCGCGGCATGAGCGACGCCCTGATCCGCCTTGAGCAGGTCGGCGTCACCTTTGGCGGCGAGGCGGTGCTCGACAGCATCGACCTGTCGGTCGCTCCAGGCCAGATCGTCACCCTGATCGGCCCCAACGGGGCGGGCAAGACAACCTTGGTGCGCGCCGTACTCGGGCTGCTCAAGCCACACCGCGGCAAGGTATGGCGCAAGCCGAAGCTGCGCATTGGCTACATGCCGCAAAAGATTCAGGTCGATGCCACGCTGCCGCTGTCGGTGCTGCGCTTCCTGCGCCTGGTGCCCGGCGTAGACCGCGCCGCAGCCTTGTCGGCGCTGCAGGAAGTGGGCGCCGAACAGGTCATCGACAGCCCGATCCAGACCATTTCCGGCGGCGAGATGCAACGCGTGCTGCTGGCCCGCGCCCTTCTGCGCGAACCCCAGTTGCTGGTGCTCGACGAGCCGGTGCAGGGTGTGGACGTGGTCGGCCAGACCGAGCTGTACAACCTCATCACCCGCCTGCGCGACCGCCATGGCTGCGGCGTGCTGATGGTGTCCCACGACCTGCACCTGGTGATGAGCGCCACCGACCAGGTGGTGTGCCTGAACCGTCACGTGTGCTGCTCGGGCCACCCCGAGCAAGTCAGCGGCGACCCGGCGTTCGTCGAACTGTTCGGCCAGACCGCACCTAGCCTGGCCATCTACCACCACCACCACGACCACAGCCACGACCTGCACGGCTCGGTGGTCGCACCTGGCACCCATGTTCACGGAGAGCACTGCAAGCATGGCTGATTTTCTTCTCTACGCCTTGCTTGCCGGCTTGTCCCTGGCGCTGGTCGCCGGCCCGCTGGGTTCCTTCGTGGTATGGCGGCGCATGGCCTATTTTGGCGACACCCTGTCCCATGCCGCTTTGCTCGGTGTGGCCATGGGCTTTGCCCTGGACGTCAGCCCGGCACTGGCAGTGACCATCGGCTGCCTGCTGCTGGCGATTTTGCTGGTGACCTTGCAGCAACGCCAACCGCTGGCGTCCGATACCCTGCTCGGCATCCTCGCCCCCAGCACCCTGTCGCTTGGCCTGGTGGTACTGAGCTTCATGCACGATGTGCGCATCGACCTGATGGCCTACCTGTTCGGTGACCTGCTGGCCATCAGCACCACCGACCTGGCCTGGATCCTCGGCGGCAGTGCGCTGGTGCTGGTGCTGCTTGCCGCGCTGTGGCGGCCGCTGCTGGCAGTCACCGTGCACGAAGAACTGGCCACGGTCGAAGGCCTGCCCGTTGCCGGCCTGCGCCTGGCACTGATGCTGCTGATTGCGGTGGTGATTGCGGTGGCCATGAAGATCGTCGGTGTGCTGCTGATCACCTCGCTGCTGATCATCCCCGCGGCTGCGGCGCAGCGTCACGCCCGCTCCCCCGAGCAGATGGCCGTGGGCGCCAGCCTGCTGGGCGTGACTGCGGTCTGCTGTGGCCTGGCCATGTCGTGGTTCAAGGATACCCCCGCCGGCCCGTCGATCGTGGTCTGCGCGGCGGTGCTATTCTTGCTGAGCCTGGCCCTGCCAAAACGCTGAACAGCAGGGCGTGTGAAGGCACGCCTTGCAACCTTTTGCCGGGTAAAGGGTCTGTAAGACCTGTTTTCGAGCGTGCGCACCTGGGTGTAGACTTGCTCGTTTTTTGCGCAAATAGAGAGTCGCAGGAATGAAGCCGTTCGCCTCCCGTTATCTGCTTGTTGCCGCGTTTTCCCTGCTCCTGGCTGCCTGCTCCAGCGCGCCGGTCGAACAGGCCCCCGCACCTGCCCAAGCCGATGCCTGGCAGCAGTTGCAACAAGACATCGCCAGCAACGAGCTGGCCACCGCCGAAGACCAGCTGGCAGCCCTGCAAGCGCAGTCGCCTGACGACGCGCGCCTGGAGCAATACCAGCGTCAGTTGGCCGAAGCCTACCTGCAACGCAGCCAGATCGTCCTGCAAAAGGGTGATGTGAATGCGGCCGCTACCGCCCTGGCCCGTGCCCGGGCACTGATGCCGCAAGCCCCGGCAGTGACCGGTGGCGATCCCCTGTCCCAGGCACGCAAGGCCGAGCTGGAGAAGGCAGAGGCTGCCTTGAAAGCCGCCGAAGCCAAGCCCAAGGCACGCATCATCGACCCGACAGCGCCAAGCACGGTGGTGGCCTTGAAGACCACTGACAGCCGCGCCATGCGCCGCCAGCTCGATGACATTGCCGCCGATGTGGTGAGCTATGACTGCGAAGTGGTGTTCCAGGTGCCGCGCACTGACGATGCGCCGTGGCTGAAGAACTTGCTGGAGAAGCGCGTGCGCAAGATCGACAGTGGGTTCCAGCTGAAGCAGAAGCATGAGATTCAGCGCTCGCTGCCGGCGCAGGTGGTTCTGGTACCGCATCAGCGCTGAAAACACGGGCGGCGCTGCGCGCCCCTTTTCGCGACACAAGGCCGCTCCTACCAGGGCATGCAATCTCCGGTAGGAGCGGCCTTGTGCCGCGATGGGGTGCGAAGCAGCCCCTTAGGCCGGTACAGCCTCCGCAGCAGCTTCACGCTCCCACACCCGGTGCCCCTCGACCGCTTTGACGAAAGCGTCCAGCGTCTTCTGGTCATCGCCCAGCAACAGCCCCTTGTCCTCCTTCAGGCCCAGCGCGTCCACCAGCACCTTGCCCTCCTTGGCAAAGCCGATCGCCTTCAGGTGCTTGTAGGCCTCGAGCAGGAAATGCTTGGCCAGGCCACTCGCCCCCAGCGCATCCAGCGCGGCCTTCCCGGCCGGTACCAGCACCCCGTCGAACATGATCGAAGGCATGCCCTCCATCGAGGCATCCACGGGCAGTGCCTTGCCGTCGGCAGCCTTGACCGGTGCCGAGGTGGGCCCAAGCAGCATGATGCGCGCGCTGTGCGCCTCAAGCGCCTTGACCAGCCGGTCGACACTGCCGGCATCCACGCCATCGGCCAGCAGCACAGCTATCTTGCGCCCCTTGATGCCCACAACCCCTGGGTGGTTCATCTGGCTCAATGCCGGGGACTCGGCAAGCTTGCTGCCTTTCACCTGAACGGTGCCCGCCTTGGGTGCCGGCAACCCCAGGTTGGCGGCTACCGCAGCAGCCAGCTTGAGATCGATGTTGGCCAGGATTTCGTTCACCTCACGGGCACGAATGGCCTCGCGCTCGACCTTGCCCAGCTCGAAGCTGTAGGCCTTGATGATGTGTTGTTGCTCTGTCGGGCTCATGCTCTGGAAGAACAACCGCGCTTGCGAGAAATGGTCGCCGAACGACTCGCTGCGCTGGCGAATCTTGTGCGCATCGATGCGCTCCTGGAAGCTCTCGAAGCCGCCATCCAGTGCTGCGGGTGGCGTTTCCTTCGGCCAGCCGCCGTCGATGGAGTTCGGCTCATACGAGGCACGGCCCCTGTGCACGGTGTGCTGGTGCAACGCGTCGCGCTGGTTGTTGTGGTTGGGCGCCACAGGGCGGTTGATCGGGATCTGGTGGAAGTTCGGCCCGCCCAGCCGGCTCAGTTGCGTGTCGGTATAGGAGAACAGCCGGCCCTGCAGGAGGGGGTCATTGGTGAAGTCGATACCCGGCACGATATGGCCAGGGCAGAAGGCAACCTGCTCGACCTCGGCGAAGAAGTTGTCCGGGTTGCGGTTCAGCACCATCTTGCCCAGCGGGGTGACGGGTACCAGTTCTTCGGGAATGATCTTGGTCGGGTCCAGCAGGTCGAAGTCGAATTTGTGTTCGTCAGCCTCCGGCACAATCTGCACGCCCAGTTCCCATTCCGGGTAGTCGCCGGTTTCAATGGCTTCCCACAGGTCACGGCGCTGGAAGTCGGTGTCCTTGCCCGCCAGTTTCTGGGCTTCGTCCCACAGCAGCGAATGCACGCCCTGGCTCGGCTTCCAGTGAAACTTGACGAAGCTGGCCACACCCTCGGCATTGATCAGGCGGAAGGTGTGCACGCCAAAGCCTTCCATCATTCGCAGGCTGCGGGGGATGGCGCGATCAGACATGGCCCACATGACCATGTGGGCCGACTCCGGCACCAGCGAGACAAAATCCCAGAAGGTGTCATGCGCCGAGCCGCCGGTAGGTATCTCATTGTGTGGCTCTGGCTTTACCGCGTGGACAAAATCGGGAAACTTGATGGCATCCTGGATGAAAAACACCGGCATGTTGTTGCCGACCAGGTCGAAATTGCCTTCGTCGGTGTAAAACTTGACGGCAAAGCCCCGCACATCGCGCACCGTGTCGCCAGAACCGCGTGGGCCCTGCACCGTGGAAAAGCGCACGAAAACCGGGGTGATCTTTTCCGGGTCCTGCAGGAAGCCGGCCTTGGTCAGCTCCGCGTGGTTGCCATAGCTCTGGAAGAACCCGTGGGCCCCGGTACCGCGGGCGTGCACGATGCGCTCGGGGATCCGCTCATGGTCAAAGTGGGTGATCTTCTCGCGCATGATGAAGTCTTCAAGCAGCGAAGGCCCGCGATCACCTGCCTTCAAGGTGTTCTGGTTGTCAGCGATGCGTACGCCTTGGTTGGTGCGCAGCGCATGCCCGGTCGCATCGCTGCGGTCGGCCTCCAGGCTCTGCAGCTTGGCATTGGTATTGGCCCGGTCAGGGGTCTGGGTGCCGGCGGCTTCACTCTGCTTGGGCGCGTCCGTTTTCTTGCTGGGCATGATCGGCTCTCCTCATCAGTCTTAAGGCTTGCCCGTTCAGGGCTTGTCCAAGTAGTGACTGGAGGGCGTTGCCGAGCGTTCAATCAGGATTACCGGTTGTCGCGATATGCCCGAAGGATTGGTGCATTACGAAATAAATGCTAAGAACAGCTATGGGAAAAGGCTAAAATGCGCGACCCCAGCTAACCGCTGACCCAAATTTCAATGCGCCCCACAAGGTTCGCTACGTGATCGAGTTCCAACAGGTACATAAGACCTACCGCGTTGCCGGTAGGGAAATCCCCGCACTGAATCCGACCAGCCTGACCATCGAAGATGGCCAGGTGTTCGGCCTGATCGGCCATTCCGGCGCCGGCAAAAGCACCATGCTGCGCCTGATCAACCGCCTTGAAGAACCCTCCGGCGGCAAGATCATCGTCGACGGCGAAGACGTCACCGCGTTCAACGCCAGCCAGCTGCGCGGCTTCCGTCAGCAGGTCGGGATGATTTTCCAGCACTTCAACCTGCTGGCCTCCAAGACCGTCGCCGACAACGTCGCCCTGCCACTGACCCTGGCCGGCGAGCTGTCGCGCAGCGAAATCGACAAGCGCGTCACCGAGCTACTGGCCCGTGTCGGCCTGCAAGACCACGCCAAAAAGTACCCGGCGCAGTTGTCCGGCGGCCAGAAGCAGCGCGTCGGCATCGCCCGCGCCCTGTCCACCAACCCGAAGATCCTGCTGTGCGACGAGGCCACCAGTGCCCTCGACCCGCAAACCACGGCCTCGGTCCTGCAACTGCTGGCCGAAATCAACCGTGAGCTGAAGCTGACCATCGTGCTGATCACCCATGAAATGGACGTGATCCGCCGTGTCTGCGACTGTGTGGCGGTGATGGACGCCGGCCAGATCGTCGAGCAAGGCTCGGTGGCCGAGGTGTTCCTGCACCCGCAGCACCCCACCACCAAGCGCTTTGTCCAGGAAGACGAGCAGGTCGACGAAGGCGAGCAGCGCGACGACTTTGCCCACGTACCTGGCCGCATCGTGCGCCTGACCTTCCAGGGCGACGCCACATACGCGCCGCTGCTGGGCACCGTGGCCCGCGAAACCGGTGTGGACTACAGCATCCTCGCCGGGCGTATCGACCGCATCAAGGATGTCCCCTATGGCCAGCTCACCCTCGCCCTGATCGGCGGTGACATGGAAGCGGCCTTCGCCCGCTTCAAGGCAGCTGACGTACATATGGAGGTACTGCGTTGATGGACGCCCTGAATTTCTTTGCCAACGTCGACTGGGCCGAAATCTGGCTGGCCACCATCGACACCATGATCATGCTGTTCGGCTCGCTGTTCTTCACCGTGCTGCTGGGCCTCCCACTGGGTGTGCTGCTGTTCCTCTGCGGGCCAAAGCAGATGTTCGAGCAGAAGGGCGTGTACGCGTTGCTGTCGCTGGTGGTCAACATCCTGCGCTCGCTGCCGTTCATCATCCTGCTGATCGTGATGATCCCGTTCACCGTACTGATCACCGGCACCTCGCTGGGCGTTGCCGGCGCCATCCCGCCGCTGGTGGTGGGTGCCACGCCGTTCTTCGCCCGCCTGGTGGAAACCGCCCTGCGTGAAGTGGACCGCGGCATCATCGAGGCTACCCAGTCGATGGGCGCCACCACCCGCCAGATCATCACCAGTGCGCTGCTGCCAGAGGCCCGTCCGGGTATCTTCGCGGCCATTACCGTCACCGCCATCACCCTGGTTTCGTACACCGCCATGGCCGGTGTGGTGGGCGCCGGTGGTCTGGGCGACCTGGCTATCCGCTTCGGTTACCAGCGTTTCCAGACCGATGTGATGGTAGTGACCGTGGTACTGCTGCTGGTACTGGTTCAAGTACTGCAGAGCGTGGGCGACAAACTGGTCGTGCATTTTTCCCGTAAGTAACCCCAATGGGGTCGGCCTGGCCGACCCGTTCGGGGGCCGTCGCGGCCCTCACAAGGAGTGATCAATGAAGAAGCTGCTTGCTGTCGCTGCCGCTGTTGCGGCCTTCTCGGCCCACGCCGATACCCTGACCGTTGCCGCCACCCCGGTGCCGCACGCCGAAATCCTCAACTTCGTCAAACCGCAGTTGGCCAAAGAAGGCGTGGAGCTGAAGGTCAAGGAATTCACCGACTACATCCAGCCGAACGTACAGGTTGCCGAAAAGCGCCTGGACGCCAACTTCTTCCAGCACCAGCCGTACCTGGATGAGTTCAACAAGGCCAAGGGCACCAACCTGGTCAGCGTGGCCGGCGTGCACATCGAGCCGCTGGGCGTGTATTCGACCAAGATCAAGAAGCTGGACGAGCTGTCCTCCGGCGCCACCGTGGTCATCCCCAACGACGCCACCAACGGCGGCCGCGCCCTGCTGCTGCTGGACAAGGCAGGCGTGATCAAGCTCAAGGACAACAAGAACATCCTGTCCACCGTGAAGGATGTTGCCGAGAACCCGAAAAACGTGAAGTTCCGTGAGCTGGAAGCCGCCACTATCCCGCGCGTGCTGACCCAGGTCGATGCTGCCCTGATCAACACCAACTACGCGCTGGAAGCCAAGCTGAACCCGGAAAAAGACGCGCTGGCCATCGAAGGCAGCGACTCGCCTTACGTGAACATCCTTGTTGCCCGCCCGGACAACAAGGATTCGGAAGACATGAAGAAACTGGCGGCTGCACTGCACTCGCCAGAGGTGAAGCAGTTCATCATCGAGAAGTACAAAGGCGCTGTGGTTCCGGCATTTTAAGCTGAAACCCCTGGGGCCGCTTTGCGGCCCTTTCGCGGCACAAGGCCGCTTCTACAGGGGATCGCGTACCCCTTAGGAGCGGCCTTGTGCCGCGAAAGGCCTGCAAAGCAGGCCCGAAATCTCAATCCCGCTTCACAAGCCCGGGCAACTGCGCCACCAGCTTCTGGTTGTTGAACGGCGCACGAATGAACCCGCGCTGACGCCCATCCGGCCCGACTACCGCCAGGTTGCCGCTGTGATCCACGGTATACCCCGGTTTGCTGGTATCCGCCGGAATGAACGGAATGCTCAAGGCATTGGCCAGCTTCTGGGTATCTTCGATCGACCCCGCCACCCCGACAAAGTCCTTGTCGAAATAGCCCAGGTACTGCTTCAGCTGGTTCGGCGTATCGCGGTTGGGGTCCACACTCACCAGCACCACCTGCAGCCGGTCGACGGCTTCCTTGGGCAGCTCGCTCTTCACCTGGCGCAACTGGGCCAGGGTGGTCGGGCAGATGTCCGGGCAGTAGGTGTAGCCGAAGAACAACAGCGACCATTTGCCTTTCAGGTCATCCAGCTGTACCGGCTGCCCGTCCTGGTTGGTCATGGTTACGTCGGCCACGGTGCGGCTCTGCGGCAGCAGGATAATGCCGGCGTCGATCAGCTCGGCGGGGTTGGGCTGGTCGCGGCCAATGAGCACCTTGTTGACGGTAAGGCCCAGGATCAACGCGACCAGGGCGACGAGGATGAAGACGGTTTTCTGGGTTCGGGTCATAGGTTCAGCAACAGGTAGTGGTCGAGGAGCAACGCGATGAACAGCGCGAACAGGTAGCCGATAGAGTACTTGAAGGTGCCGATCGCCGCGTGCGGCCGGCTGCCACGGTACAACACCCAGGCCCATTGCAGGAAGCGCAGCCCCAAGGCCAGGGCACAAGCCAGGTACAGCGGGCCGCTCATGTGGATGGCATAGGGCAGCAGGCTCACCGCCAGCAGAATCAGGGTGTACAGCAAAATATGCAGCTTGGTGTAGCGCTCGCCATGGGTCACCGGCAGCATCGGGATATCGGCCTTGGCGTACTCTTCCTTGCGGTGGATGGCCAGCGCCCAGAAGTGCGGCGGGGTCCAGGCGAAAATGATCAGCACCAGCAGCAAGGGTTCGGCGCTGACATGGCCGCTTACCGCCACCCAGCCGAGCAACGGCGGGGCGGCGCCGGCCAGGCCGCCGATGACGATGTTCTGTGGCGTGGCACGCTTGAGAAAGCCGGTGTAGAGCACCGCATAACCCAGCAGCGAAGCCAGGGTCAGCCAGGCGGTGAGGGCGTTGGTGAACGCCAGCAGCAGGGCCATGCCCAGCAGCGCCAACGCCAGTGCAAACAGCAAGGCCGGTAGCGGCTCGACCCGGCCTTGGGCCAGCGGCCGCTTGTGAGTGCGGGCCATCAGCGCATCGATGCGCCGGTCCACCACATGGTTCACCACCGCCGCAGCGCCAGCGCACAGGCCGATGCCCAGGTTGCCGAACAGCAGCACGCTCCAGCCGACCCCCGCTCGTGTGGCCAGGAACATGCCGGCCAGCGACGTGATCAGCATCAGTACCACCACCTTGGGCTTGGTCAGCTCCAGGTAATCGCGCCAGCTGGCCCGTCGTGCGCTCAGAAGCGTCGCCACGAGTCGTTCCTCATGTGATGGGAAATGCCCACGCCGGCCACCGGACGCAGGCGCCAACCTTGGCCGACACCCACGCGAACCTTGTCGACCACTCGAATGCGGTAGTTCACCAGCACCATGCTCAGCAGCAGCATCGCCCCGCCGGCATTGTGCGCAACAGCCACCGCCAGCGGCAGGTGGAATACCACGTTGCTGATGCCCAGGCCCACTTGCAGGGCCAGCGCCAGCAGCACCAGCCGCGCCAGGCCGGGGAGGCCACAGCGGTACAGCTTCCAACTGAGCATCAGCAGCACGCAGGTGACCAGTAGCGCGCCCAGGCGGTGGCTGATGTGGATGGCCGTGCGGGCATCACTGTCCAGTTGCCCGCCCAGGTAATTGGGGCCGACGTGCTGGGTCAGGTGGAAGCCATTGCTGAAGTCCGCCGCTGGCCACCACTGGCCGTGACAGGTGGGCAGGTCGATGCAGGCGACCGCTGCATAGTTGGCACTGACCCAGCCGCCCAGGGCGATCTGGCCGACCACCACCAACAGCGCCAGCGCAGCGATCCGCCGCAGGCTCAGTGGCAGTTTCGGCAAGGGCGCAAAGGCCCGGGATAGACGCAGTGACAACAGGAATAGCAAGCTCAGGGTGGTGAAGCCGCCCAGCAAATGCGCCGTGACCACCTGCGGCCACAGCTTCAGGGTGACCGTCCACATGCCGAAAGCCGCCTGGGCCAGCACCACACCCAGCAACAGCACCGGCAAGCGGTAAGGCTGGCCATCGCGGGCATGCCGACGCAGCGCCTGGAAGGCGAGCAGGGCAATCACCATGGCCAAGGTACCGGCGAAATAGCGATGGACCATTTCCGCCCAGCCCTTGGCTTCTTCCACCGGGTGATCGGGGAAGTGCAGCTCGGCATGGGCGAGCTGGGCCTCGCTCTTGGGCACGCTGATGAAGCCATAGCACCCTGGCCAGTCGGGGCAGCCGAGGCCGGCATGGGTCAGGCGGGTATAGGCACCGAGCAGGACGACCAGCAGTGCAAGCAGGGTGGCGAACACAGCAATGCGGAATCCAGGTCTGGCCATGTCAGGCTCCTAACCGATGTTGGACAGCTTGAGCAGGTGGCGCAGGTCATCCAGCACATGCTTGCCGTTGGCCTTGCTGTCGTAACGCAGCACCAGGTTGCCGTGCGGGTCGACGATCCACAGTTGCGGGCCAGGCTCGCCTACCTTCTGCCGGTAGCGCGGGGTATCCAGCGGGTAGCGTTGCAGCTGCGGGTACTCGCGACCAAGGAGTGCCTGGTAGTCGGCGCTCAGCGGTTGGGCGGTGGCCAGCGCATGGCTTGCGCGGCTGGCATCGCGGCCCAGGCCAACCTGGATTTGCCGGGCCAGGTACACCAGGCGCTGGCAGTCCTCGGTACAGGCTTCGGGCGCACTGACCAGCAACTGCCAACGCTGGTCCTGGCCTGCCACGCCGATATCGATGCGGCTTTCACCATTGCCGATCATGGCTCCGTGGTAACTGCGGCCCTCTGGCACCCAAAACTTCAGCTTGTACATGCTGGTGGCCAAAATCATCGGCCCGAGCACTACCAGCAGGATCAGCAAAAGCTGCAAACGCCCGCGGGCTCTGGGTTTGCTACGTTCAGGCACGTCCAGTGGAGTGGCGGTGGCCATGGCGTTTCTCCTTGTTGTGGTGCCAGCCGAAATAGAGGTAAAGCAGAACCAGTGCACCCGCCAGGGCAAACCACTGCACGGCATAGCCCAGGTGTTTTTCCGGGCCCATGGCGACAACCGGCCAGTCCAGGCGATAGGCCGCCGGGCCGGGCTCCAGGCGCAACTCATGGGCAAAGCCTTCGCGGCCCAGCGCCGGCCATAGCTGCGCGGCATCAACGGCAGTGAGCAGGTGCGGCCATTGGCCGCCTTCAGGGTCGGGATGCAGCTGGAACGTGCTGCCGGGCGATACATACACCGAAGCGTCCAGTGCCAGGGCCTGTGCAGGGGTATCGAAATGCACCGGCACGCGGCGGTCTGGCCATGGCAGCCAGCCGCGGTTGATCAGCAGCCACTGGCCACTGGCCTGGTCATGGAAGGGTTGCAGGAGTTCGACACCGGCCTGGCCATCGCGCATGCGGTTGTCCAGCAATACGCTGTGCTCGGCGTCGAAGCGGCCGTACAGGTGCACGCGGCGAAACGCATTGTCGTCGCTTGATGCGAGCTGGGCGGTGGTGATCGGCACCTCGATGCGCCGCTCGGCATAGGTGGCCAGCAGCGCGCGCTTTTCCTCGGCGCGGCCGAGTTGCCAGCAGCCGAGCGCAACCAGCCCCGGCAGCAGTGCAAGCACCACCAGGGTCGGTACCCAGCCTGGGCGAAACGGCCTCACGGGCGCCTCGCTATACTTATCCACATCACCGCATCCCCCCGGAGTAGCGCCATGCTCAAGGCCGCGATTGTCCTGATGCTGTTGGCCACGATTGCCAGCCTGTTCAGTGGCCTGGTGTTTCTGGTCAAGGACGACGAAAACTCGACTCGTCTGCTGAAGGCTCTGACCGTGCGGGTGACCCTGGCGGCCCTGACCATTGCCCTGGTCGCCTGGGGTTTGCTCAGCGGTCAGCTGGTTTCACATGCCCCCTTCTGAAACTGCACTCTTTTTGCCGGCGATTGGCCCTACAGCACATACACAAAGATGAACAACCCCACCCACACCACGTCGACGAAGTGCCAATACCAGCTGGCTGCCTCGAAGCCGAAGTGTTTCTCGTGGTTGAAATGCCCGCGCAAGATGCGCACGAACATCACGATCAGGATGATCGTGCCCAAGGTAACGTGGGCGCCGTGGAAGCCGGTGAGCATGAAGAACGTCGCGCCATAGATCCCCGACCCCAGCGTCAGCCCCAGCTTGGTATAGGCTTCGTGATACTCGAAGGCTTGCAATGCAATGAAGCTGACGCCCAGCAGGATGGTCAGCGCCATCCAGAATTTCAGCGGGCCACGGTGATCACGGCGCAGGGCGTGGTGGGCAATGGTGATGGTCACACTGGAACTGACCAGCAAGATCGTGTTGATCAGTGGCAGGTGCCACGGGTCGATCACTTCCTTGGGCGGCGGGAACAGTTTCGGGTCGGGCGTGTGCAGCAGCGGCCAGGTGAATTCGAAAGTCGGCCACAGCATGTGCGCAACACCTTTAGCCCCTTCCCCCCCCAGCCACGGCCCCGCAAGCACGCGCACGTAGAACAGTGCACCGAAGAAGGCCAGGAAGAACATGACTTCAGAGAAGATGAACCAGCTCATGCCCCAGCGGAACGAGCGGTCCAGCTGCGGGCTGTACAACCCGGCTCGGCTCTCCTTGACCACTGCGCCAAACCAGCCGAACAGCATGTAGGCCAGAAACAACGCACCCACGAAGAAGATCAGCGGCCCGTGAGAGTCTGGGTGCCCGGCCTTCATGTCGTTGAACCAGGTGCCCAGGCCGAACACCGTGATGAACATACCGATGGTGGCAATGATCGGCCATTTGCTCTGCGCCGGTACGTAGTAGTGCTGATGACTTGCCATTGCTGTTCTCCTTCCCTTAACGGGCGCCCTGGACGTCCCGGGCCGCAACATGCGCGACCGGCGGGTGGCGAGCGGTGATGTCGAACAAGGTGTAGGCCAGTGTCAGGTGCTTCACGCTGGCCGGCAGGTCGCGGTCGACGATGAAGCGCACCGGCATCTCGATGCGTTCGCCGGGCTGCAGCACCTGCTGGGTAAAGCAGAAGCACTCGGTCTTGTGGAAGTACGCCGCGGCCTCGGCCGGGGTGATGCTGGGTATCGCCTGCGCGCTCATGGGTCGGTCGGTCGGGTTGTGCGCGACGAAGATCATCTGGTTCACCGCCCCCGGGTTGACCTCCAGTTGGTCAGCCGTGGAGTAGAAGTCCCAGACCATGTCGCTGGCATTGGTCGACATGAACTGCACGCGCACCGAACGCGACGGGTCGCTGACCTGGCTGCCCTCGTATTGCCCGCCGGTCTTGCCGTTGATGCCGAAGGCCTTGCACATCACGTCATAGATCGGCACCAGGGCGAAGCCGAAGGCGAACATCACTACCGTCAGCATCAGCAGGCGCGTTACCAGGCGTTTCAGCGACAGGCCGTTCATGGCGGGTTCCTATTTCACTTCCGGTGGTGTCTGGAAGGTGTGGTAGGGAGCAGGCGAGGGGACCGACCATTCCAGGCCCTCAGCGCCATCCCAAGGCTTGGCCGGTGCCGGCGCCCCGCCGCGGATGCACTTGATGACGATGAACAGGAAGAAGATCTGCGTGGCGCCGAACATGAAGGCTCCGATCGACGACACCATGTTGAAGTCGGCGAACTGCAGGTTGTAGTCGGGGATGCGTCGCGGCATGCCTGCCAGCCCCACGAAGTGCATGGGGAAAAAGGCCATGTTCATGCCGATGAACGACAGCCAGAAGTGCAGCTTGCCAAGGGTTTCGTCGTACATGTGGCCGGTCCATTTCGGTAGCCAGTAGTACGCCGAGGCGAAGATGCCGAAGATTGCCCCGGGCACCAGCACGTAGTGGAAGTGCGCCACCACGAAGTAGGTGTCGTGGTACTGGAAGTCCGCCGGGGCGATGGCCAGCATCAGCCCGGAGAAGCCGCCGATGGTGAACAGGATGACGAAGGCGATGGCGAAAAGCATCGGCGTTTCAAAGGTGAGCGAGCCTTCCCACATGGTGCTGACCCAGTTGAACACCTTCACCCCGGTGGGCACGGCAATCAGCATGGTGGCGTACATGAAGAACAGCTCGCCCACCACCGGGATGCCGACCACGAACATGTGGTGGGCCCAGACGATGAACGACAGGAAGGCAATTGCGCCGGTGGCATACACCATCGAGGTGTAGCCGAACAACGGCTTGCGCGAGAACGCCGGGATGATCGAGCTGACCGCGCCGAACGCCGGCAGGATCATGATGTACACCTCGGGGTGGCCGAAGAACCAGAACACGTGCTGGAACAGCACCGGGTCACCGCCACCGGCCGCGCTGAAGAAACTGGTGCCGAAGTGAATGTCCATCAGCATCATGGTCACCACACCGGCCAGCACCGGCATCACCGCAATCAGCAGGAACGCGGTAATCAGCCAGGTCCAGACGAACAGCGGCATCTTCATCAGGGTCATGCCAGGCGCACGCAGGTTGAGGATGGTGGCAATCACGTTGATCGCGCCCATGATCGAGCTGATACCCATCAGGTGGATGGCGAAGATGAAGAAGGTGACGCTGGCGGGGGCGTAGGTGGTGGACAGCGGGGCGTAGAAGGTCCAGCCGAAGTTCGGCCCGCCACCCGGGCTGAACAGGGTCGAGACCAACAGCAGGAAGGCTGCCGGCAGGAGCCAGAAGCTGAAGTTGTTCATGCGCGGCAGGGCCATGTCTGGCGCGCCGATCATCAACGGGATCATCCAGTTGGCCAGGCCGACGAAGGCCGGCATCACCGCGCCAAACACCATGATCAGGCCGTGCATGGTGGTCATCTGGTTGAAGAAGGCTGGCTCCACGATCTGCAGGCCAGGCTGGAACAGCTCGGCGCGGATCACCATGGCGAACGAGCCGCCAAGCAGGAACATGATGAAGCTGAACCACAGGTACATCGTGCCGATGTCTTTATGGTTGGTGGTCAGTACCCAGCGCATCAGGCCCTTGGCCGGGCCGTGGGCGTGCTCATGGCCGTGGGCGTGGTCGTCGATCACTGTGCTCATGTCCTGTCTCCTGCAACCCATTGATTGCCGCGAGTAACCCGGTTCACTTGGCTTCTGCCTGCTTCAGCGCCAGCACGTCCTTCGGCGTGACCATGTCGCCCTTGTTGTTACCCCAGGCGTTGCGTTCGTAGGTGACAACGGCGGCAATGTCGACTTCCGAGAGCTGCTTGCCGAACGCCGCCATGGCGGTGCCGGGCTTGCCGTGGAAGACAATGCTCAGGTGGCCTTCCTTCGGCCCGGTGGCGATCTTCGAGCCCTTGAGCGCCGGGAACATCGGCGGCAGGCCTTGGCCTTCGGCCTGGTGACAGGCCACGCAGGTGGTGTGGTAGACCTTGTCTCCACGTTCCACCAGCTCTTCCAGGGTCCACTCCTTGCTGGTCAGTTCCTTGAGCTTGGCGGCTTCAGCCTTGCGCTCGCCCAGCCAGGTGTCGTAGTCGGCCTTGGACTTGACCTCCACCACCACCGGCATGAAGCCGTGGTCCTTGCCGCACAGCTCGGTGCACTGGCCGCGGTAGATGCCGGGCTTTTCGATACGGGTCCAGGCTTCGTTGACAAAGCCGGGGATGGCGTCGCGCTTGACCGCGAAGGCCGGCACCCACCAGGAGTGGATGACGTCGGCGGCAGTCACCAGGAAGCGCACCTTGGCGCCCACCGGCAGCACCAGCGGCTGGTCGACTTCGAGCAGGTAATGCTCGTCCTTGGGGGCCTTGTTGTGAATCTGATCGGTGGGGGTGGCCAGGTTGCTGAAGAACTCCACATCCTGGCCCAGGTATTTGTAGTGCCACTTCCACTGGTAGCCAGTGACCTGGATGTCGATGTCCGACTCGCTGGCGTCGTAGATGTCGATCAGGGTCTTGGTGGCCGGGATGGCCATCACCACCAGAATCAGGAAGGGCACCACGGTCCACATGATTTCCACCCAGGTATGCTCGTGGAAATGCGCGGCCTGCTGGCCAGTGGAGCGGCGGTGGACGACCATGGACCAGAACATCGCGCCGAATACAACTACGCCGATGATCACGCAGATCCAGAAGATGGTCATGTGCAGGTCGAAGACGGCGTTGGAAACCTCCGTCGCCCCCGGGTGCATGTTCACGGTCCAGGCGGCGTTGGCCTGACCAAAAACCGACCACAACAGGAGGCCCATCCAGACATGTGGATGTCGCATCATTGCGGGTTCCCCTTCTAATTCTTGTTGTCCCGGAGGCGTGGCCTGCGGCAAGAGGGAACGGCGGTCAAGACTGCCTGGCTTCGACGACCGAGCCCCTGCAAAAGCAGTCGGGCCTCATCAACGAATCACGTTCAACGGGAGTATAGACAGCGACCAATGGCACGCAATGAAGCCTGTGAAATGAACTTCACGAAATGACTGAATGGTCTGAAAACCGCGCGCTTGATAGGGTGTGGCGCAATAATGGCACTCCCATATGCCTGAGAGCGCACACGTTTTCGCCGCTTATAACAAATGCGTCTTAGGTATTCTGTATACCGAGCTAATTTAGTGTCTTCCGTTTGAAACGTAATGTCCCTGGAGTTGTCATGAACATCGCTGCTGTACGCGAGCAGGTAAGCCAAGCCCATCAACATGAAGGCCAGACCGGCCAATTGAAACAGCGTCTCGAGCTGCAACTGCCCCATCTGCACCCCTCGATCCAACTGCCTGAGCAGGACGCCCAGGGTACTTTGGCGCGCTTCGTCAGCGCCTACATCGATCAGGTTCCGGAACTGCTGGAGGCCGCCCACGCGGTCGCCCGCGAAGCCGGGATCGAATCGCAGATCAAACCTGTACTGAAAATTGCCGAGGCCTACTTCCTGCAGCCGCCCAGCGTGATGCAAGGGCATGTAGGCCTGGACTGCCTACTGGATGAGGCCTACCTGGCGCACCGCCTGGTGGAAGAGGTGAATGACCTGTACATCCGCCACTTCCAGCAGCCGCTGATCCCGGTCGACACCACGGTCGCCAACCTGATTGCCCACCAGCTGATTGGCGAAAGCTTTGCCAACCAGCTGGATGAAGTGGTGCACCACTCGGTTGACGAAATGCTCAATGACGAAAGCTTTGCGGTGGAATCGGTGGAGGATTACCGCGAAAAGCTGAGCAGCCCGGCAACCGGCGAGGCATGGAAGCGCTGGCCTTGCCTGTCGCGACAGCTGGGTGTGGAGCTGGGTCAGCCAGCCTGATATTCCTGTACCGGCCTCTTCGCGGGCTCGCCCGCGAAGAGGCCGGATCAGGCAACAGAGACTCCGGCGCTATGCACCAACCCCTGCCGTAGTCCTCAACCGCCCCTCGATCCGCCGCTTCAGACGCCGCTGCTCGATCAACAACCGCGACCCATTGGCCGCATTACTGCGGTTCCAGTCCTCCAGCAGCTCAAGGCACGAGTGGTCGATGTAGTTCAGGTTGCCCAACGGCACATGCAACGTGGTGCCCGCCGGTACGGTATCCAGCACTTGGGTCAGCGCCGGCACCTTCAGGAACGTCGCCGCACCACTTAACCGCAGCTCCATGTGCCCGGCCTTCTCCAGGCTCACCAGGTTGATCTTCAGCCGCGCTGCCTTGAACGCCAGCTTCAGCAGGGTCAGGGCAAAGCCCAGCAGCACACCGGTCAGCAGGTCGGTGAAGATGATGGCCAGCGCCGTCGCCGCATAGGTGAACATCGGCATGCGACCATAACGGCCCAGGCCACGAAATGCCTTGAAGTCGACCAGCTTGACCCCGGTAAACACCAGCACACCCGCCAGGCTCGCCACCGGAATCTGCTGCAGCACGCTGCTCAACACGACCACGAAGGCCAACAGCCACAAGCCGTGGAAGATTGCCGATGCCCGCGTCTGCGCCCCCGCCTGCACATTGGCCGAGCTGCGCACGATCACGCCCGTCATCGGCAGCGCGCCCAGCACGCCACAGAGCATGTTGCCGATACCTTGTGCCGACAGTTCACGGTCAAAGTCCGAACGCTGGCCGCTGTGCATGCGGTCTACCGCCGCGGCCGAGAGCAAGGTTTCGGCGCTGGCGATGAAGGCCAGGGCAAAGGCGGCGACCAGCAAGGTAGGGTCGGCAAGTTGCATCAGGTCAGCCGGGCGGAGCCAGTCGATGGCCTCGGACAGGTCTGCCGGCACCTGCACGCGGTTTACCGGCAAGGCCAGCCACATACTGATGGCAGTCATGGCGGCAACACCCAGCAGGGCGCCAGGGACGAAGCGCAGCCGCTGCGGCCGCAGGCGTTCCCAGCCCCACATGATGGCGATGGTGCCCAGGCCCAGCGCACCGGCCATCCAGCCTGAACCTGCGTTTTCCTGTGGCAGGGCTGCGGCAACGGTGGACGGGAATTCCAGCAGGTTCTGCAACCCGGAAGGCTGCGGCGCCGTGTCGAACATCACATGCACCTGCGACAACACGATCAGCACGCCAATCCCCGCCAACATGCCGTACACCACCGCTGGCGCAGTGACACGAAACCAGCAACCCAGGCGCAGGCGCCCGGCCAGCAACTGCAGCAGCCCGGCCAGCAACAGGATCGGCCCAAGCATGGCCATGCCATGCTGGCGCACCAGCTCGAACACCAGTACCGCCAGGCCGGCGGCTGGGCCGCTGACCTGCAACGGCGAACCGGCGAGGAAACCCACCACAATGCCGCCGATAATGCCGGTAATCAGGCCCTTGGCCGGCGGCATGCCCGAGGCAATCGCGATACCCATGCACAACGGCAGGGCCACTAGAAAGACCACCACCGACGCCAGCAACTCACGCGGCAGGGCCGCTTTCAACTGTGTAATGTTCACCGTGTTTCTCCTTTCTCTGTCGCACGGCCATTCCTCTGGCCGTGGGCACGTTTGCCCCTGACGAGCGCGCAAGCGCGGGCCGCCAGCGGGCTTGCCGGCAAGGCAGTCAGGGAATTCAAGGCAGCCGAAGGCCGCGCCACACCCCATAGGGTGCAGCCGGCTATCAAGGTTCTAGCGGTGGATGGGTCGCTTAGTAGCGGCCTCTCGGAGTGGCGCAGGGGACCGGCTCGCCAGCAGCCAGGGGCAGGAAGCTGTCGCTGATGGCGTCATAAGCTTCGATCTTGCTGGTTTCGATGTCGTAAACCCAGCCATGAATGAACAGCTCACCGGCTGCAAGGCGCGAGGCAACCGAAGGGTGGGTGCGCAGGTGATGCAACTGGGCGATCACGTTTTCCTTGGTCAGCACCTGCATGGTTTCGTGTTCGGTACCGCACGAGCAGTTGTTCTCGACCACGGTACGCGCCACTTCGGCATGGCGCAGCCAGGCGGAAACAGTCGGCATCTTGGTCAGCGATTGCGGGTTGAGTACCGCACGCATGGCGCCACAGTCGGAGTGGCCACAGACGATGATGTGGTGCACTTTCAGCGCAAGCACGGCGTATTCGATGGCGCTGGAAACGCCGCCGTTCATCTGACCGTAGGGCGGTACCACGTTACCCACGTTACGGGTTACGAACAGGTCGCCAGGCGAGCTCTGGGTGATCAGCTCGGGGACGATGCGCGAGTCGGCGCAGGTGATGAACATGGCACGCGGCGTTTGCGCAGTGGCGAGCTTCTTGAACAGCTCTTGCTGTTCGGGGAAGACGTCATGGTGAAAGCGCAGGAAGCCGTCGACGATGTGCTTCAGGGCGGCATCGGCGCCCTCAGCGGGTACCTCCGGAACGACCTTGGATGGGTCCTTGACGGGCATGATTCATCCTCTTGACGGTGTGTTGGTAAATCCATTTTACCGGTGAAAGATTCTGGCTATGCAGGGTTTTAGATGACACGCACGGGCCATAGATCACAGTCGGTGTGGACTGATTTCCTACGCTAGCGGGGAAAACTTAACTGAAACTTAATTCGAAGGCTCTAGAACGGGCGTTCCAGATATAAAAGGCGGGTTCTGGATAATAGCAAAAAAACATCAACTGCCAATATGTATTAGCGCAATTATTAACTCGGATTAGTTGCATTGAGGGCTGGCAATGGGCCCAGTAGGAGCAGCCTTGTGCTGCGAAAGGGCCATTGCAGCCGAAGAGGATCTTTGGCCCTACCGGCCTCTTCGCAGCACAAGGCTGCTCCTACAGGGCCTGTGCTTGTGTTGGAATCGACGCCGGTGATGCTCCCTTGAGCATTAGAATAGGGGCATCTGCCCACCGGGTGGACAGAAGGCAGAGCAATCCAGCGTCTGCGCCTCGCGCCCTTCAAAATCCAGCCGCTTCATGGCTTTGGCAAACCGTTGCGCCAACAACTCGGCAAATACCCCTTCACCGCGCATGCGCGCACCAAACCGGCTGTCATACAGCTCGCCGCCCCGGCTCTGGCGGATCAGGCTCAACACATGGGCCGCCCGTTGCGGGTAATGGTCCTGCAGCCACTGCTCGAACAGCGGCGCCACCTCCAGTGGCAGGCGCAGCATCATGTAGGCCGCGCTCTGTGCGCCCGCTTCCCTGGCAACCTCCAGCAAGCGCTCCAGCTCACTGTCGTTGATCATCGGAATCATCGGCGAACACAACACACCCACCGGCACACCCGCCTCGCGCAACACGCGGATGGCCCTCAACCGGGCACTGGGTGACGCCGCCCGCGGCTCCAAAACCCGCTTGAGGTCGTCGTCCAGCGTCGTCAGGCTGATCATTACCCGCGCCAGACGCTGCCGGGCCATTTCGGCCAGCAGGTCGAGGTCGCGCAACACCAGCGAGCCTTTGGTCACGATGGTCACCGGGTGACGAAAGCGCAGCAACACTTCCAGCAGACGGCGGGTCAGCAACTGCTCCCGCTCGATCGGCTGGTACGGGTCGGTATTGGAGCCCAGGTTGATCGGCGCGCACACGTAACCCGGCTTGCTCAGCTGTTGCGCGAGCACTTCGGCGGCATTGGTCTTGGCGATCAGCTTGGTTTCAAAATCCAGCCCGGGGGAGAGGTCCCAATAGGCATGGGAAGGGCGGGCATAGCAGTAGATGCAGCCATGCTCGCAGCCGCGATAAGGGTTGATGGAGCGGTCGAAGGGCAGGTCGGGCGAGGTATTGCGGGAGATGACCGATTTCGCCGTCTCGCTGCGCACTTCGGTGCCCTGGGTCTGCGGCACTTCCTGATACCAGCCGTCGTCCTCGACCACCGAATGGTTGGGGGCAAAACGGTTGTGCGGATTGTGCGCCGTGCCACGGCCCTTTAGTGGTGCTGGAGGATTCATGGCTAACCCCGATACTGTATTTACATACAGTATCGCAGCTGCCATGAATCCACCAGCGCCTCTGATCCGACAGCCAGTGCTTACTCTGTCGGTTTCTTCAGCTTCGGATTAGGGAAGAACTGCACCGTCTGCACCTTGGCCGGCGCTGCCTTGGGTGCCAGGTGGTTGACCCGGGTGCCGAGCTCCTTGGGCACCGACAAGCCCTGCTCGTTGAGGGTGTCGGTGAACCCGCAGGCGACGCACTCGCGGTGCGGTACGTCGTCTTCGCTCCACATCATCAGCTTGTCAGGCTCGCTGCACGCGGGGCAAACCGCCCCGGCAATGAAGCGCTTCTTGGTCTTGTTCACAGCTACCTCGCTCACGCTGCAGCGCCTTCGGTAAGGCCACTGTGCCGCAGCAGCGCATCAATGGAAGGCTCACGGCCACGGAAATCGACAAACAGCACCATCGGCTCGCGCGAACCGCCACGGGCCAGGATAGCCTCGCGGAAGGCGCGGCCGGTCTCGGCATTCAGCACGCCTTCTTCCTCGAAGCGCGAGAACGCGTCAGCCGACAGCACTTCAGCCCACTTGTAGCTGTAGTAGCCCGCCGCGTAACCGCCAGCAAAGATGTGCGCAAAGCTGTTAGGGAAGCGGTTGTACGCCGGTGGGCGCATGACCGACACCTCGTCACGCACGTCTTCGAGCACCTGCAGTACGCTGCGACCGTCGCCATGGCTGGCGTGCAGCTCGAAGTCGAACAGCGAGAACTCCAGCTGGCGCACCATCATCATGCCCGACTGGAAGTTCTTCGCCGCCAGCATCTTGTCCAGCAGGTCCTGGGGCAGGGCCGCGCCGGTTTCGTAGTGGCCGGAGATCAGCGCCAGGCCTTCTGGCTCCCAGCACCAGTTTTCCATGAACTGGCTTGGCAACTCGACCGCGTCCCAGGCCACGCCGTTGATACCGGAAACACCGGCATGCTCGATGCGGGTCAGCAGGTGGTGCAGGCCGTGGCCGAATTCGTGGAACAGGGTGGTGACTTCATCGTGGGTGAGCAGTGCAGGCTTGCCGGGTGCGGCCGGGGTGAAGTTGCACACCAGGTTGGCCACCGGGCTCTGCAGCTCGCCACCGGCAGTGCGACGACGGTCGCGGGCGCCGTCCATCCACGCACCGCCGCGCTTGTTGGCGCGGGCGTAAAGGTCGAAGAAGAAGCGGCCGACATGCTGGCCGTTTTCCTTGATCTCGAACAGGCGCACGTCCGGGTGCCAGCTGTCGAAGCCCTCGAGCTCGGCGATTTCGATGCCGTACAGGCGCTGCACGATGCTGAACAGGCCACCCAGCACCTTGTCGATCGGGAAGTAGGCGCGCAGGGCTTCCTGCGACACGCTGTAGCGCTGCTCGCGCAGCTTCTCGCCAAAGTAGCCGGCGTCCCAGCTGGCCAGCTCAGGGCAGCCTTGCTCAGCGGCGTAGGCCTTCAGCTGCTGCAGGTCCTGGGCGGCAAAAGGCTTGGAACGCTTGGCCAGGTCACGCAAGAAGCTCAACACCTGGTCGCTGGACTCAGCCATCTTGGTGGCCAGGCTCAGCTCGGCGTAGTTCTTGTAGCCCAGCAGTTCGGCCAGCTCCTGGCGCAGGTCAAGGATTTGCTGCATGACCGGGCCGTTGTCGAACTGGCCGGCATTCGGGCCCTGGTCCGAGGCGCGGGTGCAGTAGGCAGCGTACAGCTCTTCGCGCAGGGCGCGGTCGCTGGCGTAGGTCATCACGGCGTAGTAGCTGGGGAATTCCAGGGTAATCAGCCAGCCGTCTAGGCCTTTGGCCTGGGCAGCGGCAGCCATCTGCGCCTTGGCCGAATCGGTCAGGCCGGCCAGTGCGGCTTCGTCGGTGACGTGCTTGGTCCAGGCCTGGGTGGCGTCGAGCAGCTGGTTGGAAAAGCGGCTGCCCAGCTCGCTGAGCTTGCTTTGCACTTCGGCGTAGCGCTGCTGCTTGTCCGCCGGCAGGTCGATACCCGACAGGCGGAAGTCACGCAGGGCGTGCTCGAGGATTGTCTTTTGCGCCACGTCGAAACCGGCTGCTTCTGGGCTGTTGATCAAAGCCTGGTAGGCATCGAACAGCGCACGGTTCTGGCCCAGTTCGGTAGAGTAGGCGCTCAGCGCTGGCAGGCACGACTCGTAAGCCTCGCGCAGTTCTGCACTGTTGCACACCGCGTTCAGGTGGCTGACCGGGCTCCAGGCAGCGCCCAGGCGGTCGTTCAGTTCGTCCATGGCCAGCACCAGGCCAGCCCAGGTAGGGGCCTTGCCCTGCTTTTCGAGGATCTCGGCAATGGCTTTACGGTTGTCGGCCAGGATCGCTTCGATCGCCGGCAACACGTGTTCGGCACGGATTTGCGAGAAGGGCGGCAGATCGTGGGATTGCAGAAGCGGGTTGTTCGCAGTCACGGTTTGGATACCTTGGCAGAAGAAACACTGCCCCATCTTAATTACAATCGACGCCGACCGCAGCAGGCAGCCTGCCTATCGGCACAGATGAGAGACGCTATCATGGCCATCCGAAGCTTCCAGCAACACACTCCGAAAGTTGGACCACGTGCCTTCGTCGACCGCTCGGCAGTGGTGCTGGGCGACGTGGAGATCGGTGAAGACAGCTCGGTCTGGCCGCTGACCGTGGTACGCGGCGACATGCACCGCATCCGCATCGGTGCACGTACCAGCGTGCAGGATGCCAGCGTGCTGCACATCACCCACGCCGGCCCGTTCAACCCGGACGGCTTCCCGCTGATCATCGGTGACGAAGTGACCATCGGCCACAAGGTGATGCTGCATGGCTGCACCCTGGGCAACCGAATCCTGGTCGGCATGGGCAGCACAATCATGGATGGCGCCATCGTCGAGGACGAAGTGATCATCGGTGCCGGCAGCCTGGTACCGCCGGGCAAACGCCTGGTCAGTGGTTACCTGTACATGGGCAGCCCGGTGAAACAGGCCAGGTTGCTGAACGACAAAGAGCGCGCGTTCTTCTCCTACAGCGCCGGCAATTACGTGAAGCTCAAGGACCAGCATCTGGCCGAAGGCTACGACCAACCGGAATAAACCCGACTAACGAGACGAACATGCAACAGCAAAACATCCTCTTCGACCTGGACGGCACCCTGACCGACCCACGCCTGGGCATCACCCGCTCGATCCAGTATGCCCTGGCCAAGCTGGGCATCGACGAGCCGGACCTGGCCCGCCTCGAACACTTCATCGGCCCGCCTTTGCTGCAGGCCTTCATGCAGTTCTACAGCTTCGACGAAGCCAAGGCCTGGGAGGCGGTGAACTTCTACAGGGAGCGTTTCCGCGTCACCGGTCTGTACGAAAACCTGGTGTTCCAGGGCGTGCCGGAGTTGCTCGAAGCCCTGAACGGGCAGGGCCGCACGCTGTACATCGCCACTTCCAAACCGTGGGAGTTCGCCCGCGAAATCGCCCGGCACTTCGCCTTCGACCAACACTTCAAGGTGATCTACGGCAGCGAACTGGACGGCACCCGCACCAACAAGGTCGAGCTGATTCGCCACCTGCTGGATGAAGAAGGGCTGGACCCGGCGCAAACCCTGATGATAGGGGACCGCAAGCATGACCTGATCGGCGCGCGCAGCAATGGCTTGCAGGCAGTGGCGGTGGGGTATGGGTTTGGTAGCCAGGAAGAACTGATGGCAGAAGAGCCGGCCTACCACTTTGCAACCTTGGCCGAGATGCATCAGGCATTCATCAAGGCTTGAGTGCCCTAGGGGGCTGCTTTGCAGCCCATCGCCGGCAAGCCAGCGCCTACAGGTGCTGCATCAAATTCCAACCTTGCGGGGTCCCTGTGGGAGTTGGCTTGCCTACGATGGGTCGCGCAGCGGCCCCAAAATGTCACAGGCTAACCACCAGACGCTGCAGCGCCGCTTTCCTTTCTTCAATCGGCAACCGCCCCAGCTGCTCGACCCGCTGGTAAAACCGAAGCCAATCCCCACCCACCTCACGAAACACCGCCGCAAACGCCGGCACCCACTGGTCATACAGCCCGAACGGCAACAACTTGGCATTACTCATCGGCCCATACATCCACGCGTCATAACGCTTGTCACCGCCCCACTGGCCATCACGCACCTGCCGGTACTCACGCCTCAAACGCTCAAACTCGGCCTGCTTGGCCAGCCGCTTGTGCGCATCGTCCAGCGGCCCGCCATAAATCGTCTGCAACCGCTCACGGCTGGCCAGCACCAGCCTGATGAACTGGTCACGCTGCTGCCCCTGCTCCTCGCCAACAGCGGCAAGCCCACGCGCTACACGCCATTGCCGGGAGCCTTCCTGCTCGACAAAGGAGGCAAACGATTCGTTGAACTCGGTATCGTCCTGCACATAGAAGCGCTGGTGAGCCAGTTCATGGAAGATGAGCGTGGCCAGGCGCTCGTCGCCCCAACCGACCATTGACGACAGGATCGGGTCGTCGAACCAGCCAAGGGTCGAATACGCCTCCACGCCCCCCAGATACACATCCAGGCCGTCCTGGCGCATCAACGCCGCCGCCCCGCGTGCCGCACCTTGCTGGTAGTAGCCGCGATACGCCACGCACCCCGCAATCGGGAAACAGTGCGTCACCGGCTGCAACGACAGTTCGGGCGTGGCAAACACATTCCACACCACATAAGGCCGGCCAATGTCGGCATAAACCCGGTAGCTGCGGTTATCCGGCAGCTTCAACTGCTGGCTGGCGAACACCCGCGCCTGTTCAGCGTGCGCCAGGCGCGAGCGTAACTGCGGTGACGTGGCCGGGTCGGCAAGCACCTGCGCGACTGGCTGTCGCGCACGCAGCAGCTGCAATTGGCCCTCGGCCAGCTGCCCATAGTAGGCCACGCTGCTGCAACCGTTCAGCAGGAGCGCCCCCACCAGGGGAACCAAACGGGTGAAAACGCGGTCGAGTGCCCCAAGGCCTGAGCGCTGCATAAAAAAAAGTCGAAGCATCCGGGCTGTATGACTCGCTCAAGGCCAAATTCGCTCCAAGACTATCTCGCCAAGGGGGAGTTTCGCCATGCGTGCATTGTTGGTCGCCGGTTCACTGTTGCTGATATCCGCCTGTTCCACGTTGCCAGCCCCGGACCCGAACCAGGCCTGGATCGACCTTACCCCCTACGACAACACCTCGCTGGACGCCGTGCAGGTCGATGAACGTGACTGGGCCGACAGCCGCTATTTCGAAGTACAGCCCGGCAGCCACGAGCTGACCGTGCGCTACCAGTTCCCGGTCACACCCAGCAATATCGGCCCGGTCGACGAGCCCTTGTGGCGCGACTGCCAGGTCAAACTGACCTTCAAGGACTTTGGCGCCGGCCAGCGCTACCAGCTGCACGCTGGCAGTATCGGCTTCCGCCCGTGGATCAAGCTCTACGACGACCAGCAGAAAATGGTCGGCCAGGGCCTGCCCGCCGGCTGCCAACGCACCTGAACCGTACAAACGGCGCTATGCTTGTTACTTGTAAATCGCAAGTGGGAGTTTTGCCATGCGCCAGCCCATGATGCTGATCGCCCTCAGTGCACTGGGGGCTTGCGCCAGCCCCTTGCCCCCCGTCGACCCCAAGCAGGCCTGGGTTGATCTTTACACCATGACCCCCGGCCGGGTGATCATGGCCGACCGCCTCGATGGAAAGCGCCTGGAGGACGGCCGCTACTTTCAGGTAACGCCCGGCAAGCACGAACTGGTGGTGCGCTTCGATTATGAAATCTATTCGGGCGGGGTCATGTCCCAACCCAGGGACCGAACCTGCTACCTGACCGTGCGCTTTGACAACTTCAAGGCCGGGGAGCGTTATCGCCTGGAAGCGCGGGCGCCGGTGATGGAGCCGCAGGTGCTGCTGTATGACGCCAGCCGCAAGGTGCTGGTGAACGAGCCGAGCAACGTGTTCTGCATTCCGTGAGCTGGGGCTGCTTTGCAGCCCATTCGCAGCACAAGGCTGCTCCTACAGGGATCGCGTACCTTTGTAGGAGCAGCCTTGTGCTGCGATGGGCCGCAAAGCGGCCCCGAATCTACCGATCATTCTTCTGGTAAATGATCTTCTTCGTCCCGCCATCGCATGTGCCGACGACCATATTCTGGTCCTTGACCTCACTGTTGGGCACGATCTCCAGGGTGTAGGACGGCACACCCTGAGCCTGGATCTTGGCCTCGATCTCGGCTTTCAGTTCCTCGCACGGCTTGACCGCCGCCAACGTGGACGTGGCGACCAGGGAAGCCAACACGGCGATTGCTACGCGAATCATGGAACGGCTCCTGAAAAGGCAGCGTGCTGCCGACGCTGTTTAGACTACAGCAAACCGCCTCCGTTGCGCCGCTTCAGCCCACCAGCGCGGCATCCAGGCTGATTTTTGCGTTCAGCACCTTGGACACCGGGCACCCTTCCTTGGCCTTGTTGGCAATCTCCAGGAACTGCGCCTCGCTCGCCCCCGGCACCTTGGCCCGGAGCACCAGATGCACGGCCGTAATGGCAAAACCATCCGGCAGCTTGTCGAGCGTCACCTCGGCAGCGGTGTCGATCCGGTCCGCAGTCAGCCCTGCTTCACCGAGCATCATCGACAACGCCATCGAGAAACAGCCGGCATGCGCGGCGCCAATCAGCTCCTCCGGGTTGGTTCCAGATGTGCCCTCGAAACGGGTGTTGAAGCCATACGGGTTCTGCTTGAGCGCGCCGCTTTCGGTAGAAAGCAGGCCCTTGCCATCCTTCAAGCCACCTTGCCAGATCGCCGATGCTGTCTTTTTCATACTGCCTCCTGGTCATTCGGTTACGTGGTTATGGATTCAGAGGCCAGCCGCTTACGGCAAGTTCAGACCAATCGCACAGCAACCATTGAATCCCCCGAATATGCCCATACAGAGTTACAAAGGCCTCTGGCCAACCACCTTTGCGGAGGCTCCCATGACGCAGCTGCGTGACCTGAAAATATCCACCCTCGACCTTGTGCCTGTACGCGCCGATGCAGGCCCGGGGCAATCGTTGCGCAACTCGCTGGACCTGGCGCAACACGTCGAGCGTTTTGGCTACAACCGCTTCTGGGTGGCGGAGCACCACAACATGGACGGCATCGCCAGTTCGGCAACGTCGGTGCTGATCGGCTATCTGGCCGGGGGTACCTCGACCATTCGCGTGGGCTCTGGCGGGGTGATGCTGCCCAACCACGCGCCACTGGTGATCGCCGAGCAGTTCGGCACCCTGGCCAGCCTGTACCCGGGGCGTATCGACCTGGGCCTGGGCCGTGCGCCGGGCTCGGACCAGATGACCGCCTACGCCCTGCGCCGCGACCGTGCCGGCGGCCCGGACGACTTCCCGGACGATGTCGAGGAACTGTCGCGCTACCTCGGCCCGCGTACCGATGATCAAAAAGTGATCGCCGTGCCGGGGCACGACACTGACGTGCCGATGTGGCTGCTCGGTTCCAGCCTGTTCAGCGCCCAGCTGGCAGGCATGCGCGGCATGCCCTATGCCTTTGCCTCACACTTTGCGCCGCGCTACATGCACGAGGCGATCCGCGTTTACCGCAATCATTTCAAGCCCTCGACCACGCTGGACAAGCCGTATGTAATGCTGGGCATCCCCATGGTGGTGGCAGAAACCGACGAAAGGGCCGAATACCTGGCAACCTCGGTGTACCAGCGCATCCTGGCGCTGATTCGCGGCCAGAGCCTGATGCAGAAGCCGCCGGTAGAAAGCATGGATGGGCTGTGGTTGCCCCATGAGCGGGATACGGTAGGCAGTTTCCTCGGCCTGGCGATGATCGGCAGCCCGCAGAAGGTAAGGGCCAAGGTGGAGGTGCTGCTGGAGCAGACCGGGGCGGACGAGCTGATCTTTACCTGTGACCTGTATGAGCATGCGGACCGGATACGGTCCTATGAGCTGTTGGCGCAGGCTCTCAAGACCGCCTGACCTTCTTCGCGGGCTCGCCCGCTCCCACAGGACTGCACGGGTGCTTGACCCTGTGTATTACCTGTGGGAGCGGGCGAGCCCGCGAAAAAGCCAACGCATCAACCGCGGCGGTAGACAATTTCCTTGGTACCCGACTCACAGCTACCAACCACCTTGCCGGCCGGATCGCCCTTGTTGACGACCTCCAGCTTGTAGCCAGTAACCCCTTTGGCATCGAGCTTGGCGGCAATTTCCGCCTTCAGCTCTTCGCACGGCTTGCCCGCCGCCAGCGCACCACCGGCCAGTGTCATCAGGCCCAGCGCCAGAATCAGTTTGTTCATCGATCGCTTTCCTTGTGCAGATGAAATCAGAAAGGGCGCCCGCCAAGGCGCCCCCTCTCCTGAATACTCTATTAAGCCGGGATCATCCAGCCCGGCAGTGTTTCAGCTATTGGCGATACGAAAGCCCACCTTCAGCGTGACCTGAAAATGCGCGGCCTTGTTGCCTTCAATATGCCCGCGGGTATCGACCACTTCAAACCATTCCAGGTGCTTGATGCTCTTGCCGGCTTCGGCCAGGGCATTGTTGATCGCGTCTTCGATGCTGGTTGGCGAGGATCCCACCAGCTCGATCTTCTTGTACGTGTGATGGTCAGTCATGTTCACGCTCCTTGGATAACGGTGAAATTCAGCCTAGCAGGGTAGGCCTGGTTTACCTGCGAGCCATCCGCCAAGGTGAAAGTTCGATCGCACTTTCGCGCGGGCCAAGGGTCGCAACCTTACAGCCCATACTGCAAAGGAGAGTCAACATGCACCGCAACTCGCTGCGTAAAACATCCCTGGAAAGCATGGAAGCGGAGATCGAAAGCCTTCTGAAAAGCCTGGAAAATCTCAAGCATGACGCGTCGGAAGAGTCCCAGAAGTCGGTGAAGGCAATCCGCAGCAACGCCGAAAGTGCGCTGAAACACTCGCGTAGCCTGCTCAGCGATGCTTACGAGGAAGTGAAAACCCGCACCCGCCAGACCGGCATCGCCACCCGTGATTATGCACAGGAGCACCCGGTGACAACGGCTGGCGTGGTGCTTGGCGCCCTCGGCCTGCTGGCGGCCTATCTGCTGACCCGTCGCAACTAACCCGCCTGGCGTTCCAATTCGCGGCGCAGCCACTGCGCCAACTGCTCGGCGCGCCCATCTGCGGCGCGCCGCGGCACCCACAAGGCCAGCGCTGCCCGGGTAGGTGAAAAGCCCCACGGCGCGCTGAGGCGCCCGGCCCTCAAGTCATCAGCCACCAGTGGCTGTGGCGCGATGGCCACCCCAAGGCCTGCAACCGCAGCCTCCAGCAAATAGTACAAATGCTCGAACGCCTGGCCGTACTGCAACCCGGCCGGGTCCAATCCCTGTTGCCCAGCCCATGTCGGCCATGCTTGTGGCCGTGAGGTGGTATGCAAGAGGGCCTCGTCCAGCAGGGCATTGGCGGGCGCGTCGCGCAAGCGATCGAAGCCGGCAAAATGCGGGCTAAGTACCGGCCCGATACGCTCCTCAGCCAGCACATACACCTGCATGTCCGCCGGCCATGGGGGTTCAGCGTATACCAGCAATGCATCGAGCCCTGGACGACGTGGGTCGAGGTCACCTTCACCTGCGGACAAGTGCAGGCGCAACTCAGGCAAATCCGCCTTCAGGCGACCAAGCCTGGGGATAAACCAACGCGCTAGCAGGCTCCCCGAGCAGCCGAGCACAAACGGCGCCTCGCTGACATCGCGGCTGAGTTCTGTACACACGCTGCGCAACCGGTCGAAGGCCTCACCGCTGGCATCGCGCAGACGCACACCGGCATCTGTGAGTTTGATGCCACGCCCGTCCTTGACGAAAAGCGCCACCCCCAGGTGCTCCTCAAGCACCTTGATCTGCCGACTGACAGCGCCATGGGTAACATGCAGCGCTTCAGCCGCCTGGCTAACGCTGTTGAGCCTGGCGGTAGCCTCGAAGGCGCGCAGGGCATTCAGGGGAGGGAGATCGTGGGCCATTTTACCTGTGAGTTTTTCTGACAAGTTTGCGCAATCTTATCGGTTTTCAGCCGGGCTTGCCGTGGTTAGAGTAAAGCCCATCACTCATTCATTACGCCCTGGAGCGCCCCATGACCCAGTCCCAATACCGCCCCGGCCCCGACGCCAATGGCCTGTTCGGCTCGTTCGGCGGCCGCTACGTGGCCGAAACCCTCATGCCACTGGTGCTGGACCTGGCCCGCGAATACGAAGCGGCCAAGGCAGACCCCAAGTTCCTCGAAGAGCTGGCCTACTTCCAGCGCGACTACATCGGCCGCCCCAACCCGCTGTACTTCGCCGAGCGCCTGACCGAGCACTGTGGCGGTGCGAAGATCTTCTTCAAGCGTGAAGAGCTCAACCACACTGGCGCGCACAAGGTGAACAACTGCATCGGCCAGGTGCTGCTGGCCAAGCGCATGGGCAAAAAGCGCCTGATCGCCGAAACCGGCGCCGGCATGCACGGCGTGGCCACCGCCACCGTCGCTGCCCGCTTCGGCCTGCCGTGCGTGATCTACATGGGCGCCACCGACATCGAGCGCCAACAGGCCAACGTGTTCCGCATGAAGCTGCTGGGCGCCGAAATCGTCCCGGTTACCGCCGGTACCGGCACCCTGAAAGACGCCATGAACGAAGCCCTGCGCGACTGGGTCACCAACGTCGAAGACACCTTCTACCTGATCGGCACTGTCGCTGGCCCACACCCGTACCCGGCCATGGTCCGCGACTTCCAGTCGATCATCGGCAAGGAAACCCGCGCTCAGCTGCAAGAGAAGGAAGGCCGCCTGCCAGACAGCCTGGTTGCCTGCGTGGGTGGTGGTTCCAACGCCATGGGCCTGTTCCATGAGTTTCTCGAAGAGCCAACCGTACAGATCATCGGCGTCGAAGCGGGTGGCCACGGCGTGCACACCGACAAGCACGCTGCCAGCCTGAACGGCGGCGTACCCGGCGTACTGCACGGCAACCGCACCTACCTGCTGCAAGATGCAGACGGCCAGATCACCGACGCCCACTCGATTTCCGCAGGCCTCGACTACCCGGGCATCGGCCCGGAGCACGCCTACCTGCACGAAGTGAAGCGCGTCGAGTACGTCAGCATTACCGATGACGAAGCGCTGGATGCTTTCCACGCCAGCTGCCGCCTGGAAGGCATCATCCCGGCGCTGGAAAGCTCCCACGCCCTGGCCGAAGCGATCAAGCGCGCACCGAAGCTGCCAAAGGATCACCTGATGGTCGTGTGCCTGTCGGGCCGCGGCGACAAAGACATGCAAACCGTCATGAACCACATGGCCGCCCAGGAGAAACAGGCATGAGCCGTCTTGAACAACGCTTCGACGAACTGAAGGCCGAAGGCCGATCGGCACTGGTCACCTTCGTCACCGCAGGCGACCCGGGCTACGACGCCTCGCTGCAGATCCTCAAAGGGCTGCCGGCAGCCGGTGCTGACGTGATCGAACTGGGCATGCCGTTCACCGACCCGATGGCCGATGGCGTGGCCATCCAGCTGGCCACCCTGCGCGCCCTGGAAGCTGGCCAGACCTTGGCCAAAACCCTGCAGATGGTTCGCGAGTTCCGTGTGGATAACCACACTACGCCAATCGTGCTGATGGGTTACTACAACCCGATTCACCGCTTTGGCGTGGACGCGTTCGTGGCTGAAGCCAAGGAAGCAGGTGTCGATGGCCTGATCATCGTCGACCTGCCGCCAGAGCATGACGCCGAACTGGCCACCCCGGCCCAGGCTGCTGGCATCGACTTCATCCGCCTGACCACCCCGACCACCGACGATGCGCGCCTGCCGCGCGTGCTGGAGCGCAGCTCCGGGTTTGTGTACTACGTGTCGGTGGCCGGTGTGACCGGTGCCGGCTCGGCGACCACCGAGCACGTGACCGAAGCCATTGCCCGCCTGCGCCGGCATACCAAACTGCCGATCAGCGTCGGTTTCGGCATTCGTACCCCGGAGCAGGCTGCGAACATTGCCCGCCTGGCGGATGGTGTGGTGGTGGGCTCCGCGCTGGTCGACAAGATTGCCCAGGCTAAAAGTGCCGATCAGGCAGTAAATGATGTACTCAGCCTGTGCTCGGCACTGGCAGAAGGGGTGCGCTCAGCTCGCAATTGATTGCGAGGGCTCCGCCCTCGTTCGCGGCACAAGGCCGCTCCTACAGGGCATTGCGATCTCCTTGTAGGAGCGGCCTTGTGCCGCGAAGAGGCCGGCATAGGCAATACAAATCTACCCACCAAATATCGACAGCTTCAATGGCCGCACGGCCCCCATCCAGATCGCATGATCCCGGTGGTCCGCCAGTTCATCCCCGGTTTCCGGGTGCATGAATACCACCAGGCCCTTGCGGTACAGCGCCAACCAAGGCAAAACCACCCCTACCACTTCAGGCCCGAACGCCAGCTGGCAACTCCAGTCCGGGTGTGGCCCAACCGGCTTCTGATGCATGCGCCCCATGGTCACGGGAAACAGCCGCGCCGCCTCCTCGCACAGCTCCCGGGCCTGCTCCATGGTCGCTGCGTCGTAATAAACGTGGGCGTGGTAACCCTTGATCCTCTGCACGATAACTCCTGATTGCGGTCCAACCATCACCACCTGCAAAGGGAGTGATGCAGTGAAAAACGCCGAAACCCCAGTGTACAAACTGGTCTTGTTCGGGCCTGAAAGCAGCCTGGGCAATGCCCTGATGGCCGAGCTGCTGTCGCGCCAGCACGAAGTCACCGCCGTGGTCGATGACCTGAACCGCCACACCGCACGCCCGGGCCTGCACTTCAAGATAGGCGGGCTGGACGATGCCGACCAGGCAGAGCAAAGCGCGGCAGGGGGCTCGGCGGTGATTGCCCTGTTGTCGGCGCTGGCCCCAGGCGACCTGCCGGGGCAAGCACGGCTGAGCGAGGCGCTGGTGGCGGGGCTTGAGCGTACGACTATACGCCGGCTGTTGCTGGTGGGCGATTTCGCTGTGCTGGATGAGCCGGCCAAGTACAGCGAGGCAGAGCGCGAATGTGTGGACCAAGTGGTTGATGTGTTGCAGCGCAGTGCTTTGCACTGGACCTTGATCAATACGCCGCAGGCTTTGCCCGATGAGGGGTGGGCACGTGTGGCGGCGGGGATGGCGGATATGCTGGAACTGGACCTGCACCGGGGCGAGCATCTGAACTTCGTGGTCTAGATCGCCGGGGCTTGCCGGCGATGGGCCGCAAAGCGGCCCCAAAATCTCAAAGGCTGCGCTCATCCTCTAGCCAACCCACAAACCGCTCGATCAGCGCCCCACGCCGCTTGCGCGGCGGCAGCACCGCGTAGTACCCGCGCTGCGAGCGCAAACTCCCCTCCAGCGGCCGGCACAGCAACCCTTGCTCCACCAACCCATCCACCAGGTGCCCCCAGCCAATCGCCACCCCTTGCCCTGCAATCGCTGCCTGAATCAGCAACGTATAGTTGTCGAACCGCAATTGCCCCGCAGGCGGTGCGCTGGCCACGCCAAACCCGCGGAAAACCCCCGCCCAGTCAAACCAGCGGCTGGCCTGCTCGCCCTTCAAATGCAGCAAGGGCAAACGTTGCAAAGCCACGGCTGACAAGGGTTTGCCATCCGTCAGGCGGGGGCTGCACACCGGGAAAACTTCTTCATCGAACAGCCAGCGGCTTTCACCCTGGTGAAAGCGCCCATCGCCAAACAGCACCGCCACATCGATGTCCGGGCGCAACATCCCCTGGCTGCGTTCACCGGTCACCAGGCTCACATCCACCTGTGGATAAGCCTCGTGAAAGCGTTGCAGCCTTGGCATCAGCCAGAAGGCCGCAAAGGCAAAGTCGGTGGCCACCTGCAGCACTTCTCGCTGGCCACGCCCGCTGGCCTGGGAAATGCCGTCATCCATGGCTTGCAGGCCCTGGTGTACCTGTTCAAACAACAGCTGGCCGGCCTCGGTGAGCTCGATGCCCCGATAAATACGGTCAAACAGGCGCGTGCCCAGCTGGGCTTCCAGGCGTTTCACTTGTTGGCTCACTGCCGGCTGTGTCGTGCCCAGCTCCAGCGCCGCCGCAGTAAACCCCCGCAGGCGTGCCGCAGCTTCGAACACGCGCAAGGTATCCAGCGACAGCTCGGCAAGGTGCTCAAACATAAGCTCAGCTAATCCCAGTCATTGCCCGCCATGGGCTTTACCCATGTTATCCGCAGTCGCATCTTGGAAGGCAAGTGAATCGCATAACCCTCAACGATGGAAGCCACCATGACGCGCCCGAATATCCTGTTCATCATGGCCGACCAGATGGCCGCACCCTTGCTGCCGATCTACGCCCCTTCGCCTATCCAGATGCCGCACCTGAGCCGCCTGGCCGAGCAGGCGGTGGTGTTCGACTCGGCCTACTGCAACAGCCCGCTGTGCGCGCCGTCACGCTTCACCCTGGTCAGCGGCCAACTGCCCAGCCGCATCGGCGCCTACGACAATGCCGCCGATTTCCCCGCCGATGTGCCGACCTATGCCCACTACCTGCGCCGCCTGGGCTACCGCACGGCGCTGTCAGGCAAGATGCACTTCTGCGGCCCGGACCAGCTGCACGGTTACGAAGAGCGCCTGACCAGCGACATCTACCCGGCCGACTACGGCTGGGCGGTGAACTGGGACGAACCGGATGTGCGCCCGAGTTGGTATCACAACATGTCTTCGGTACTGCAGGCCGGCCCGTGCGTGCGTACCAACCAGCTGGATTTCGACGAGGAGGTGGTGTTCAAGGCGCGCCAGTACCTGTACGACCATGTGCGCGAAAACGATGGCCGGCCATTCTGCCTGACCGTTTCGATGACGCACCCGCACGACCCGTACACCATCCCCAAGCGCTATTGGGACCGCTACGAGGGTGTGGATATCCCCATGCCACGCGCCGAGTTCAACCAGGCAGAACTCGACCCCCACTCGCAACGCCTGCTCAAGGTTTACGACCTGTGGAACAAGCCGCTGCCTGTGGACAAGATCCACGACGCCCGCCGCGCTTACTTCGGCGCCTGCAGCTACATCGACGACAACATCGGCCAGCTGCTGCAAACCCTGGAAGAGTGCAACCTGGCCGACGACACCCTGATCGTGTTCTCCGGCGACCACGGCGACATGCTTGGCGAGCGTGGCCTCTGGTACAAGATGCACTGGTTCGAGATGTCGGCGCGGGTACCGCTGCTGATCCATGCGCCCAAGCACTTTGCGGCGGCTCGAGTCAGTGCCTCGGTATCGACCTGCGACCTGCTGCCAACCTTGGTAGAACTGGCTGGCGGTACTGTGGATAACAACCTGCACCTGGACGGCCGCTCGCTGCTTGGCCACCTGCAAGGGCAGGGCGGCCACGATGAAGTGATCGGCGAATACATGGCCGAAGGCACCGTAGGCCCGCTGATGATGATCCGCCGTGGGCCTTACAAGTTCGTGTACAGCGAAGACGACCCATGGCTACTCTATGACCTGAGCCGCGACCCGCACGAGCGGGAGAACCTCGCCGGCAGCCCGGACCACCAGGCGCTGCTGCAGGCATTTGCCGATGAAGCACGACAGCGTTGGGATATACCCAGCCTGCGCCAGCAGGTACTCGCCAGCCAGCGGCGCCGCCGCTTGGTGGCGCAGGCGCTGGCCATCGGCACGCTGAAAAGCTGGGACCACCAACCGCTGGTGGACGCCAGCCAACAGTACATGCGCAACCACATCGATCTCGACGACCTCGAGCGCAAGGCACGTTATCCACAGCCCGCACCCCTGGATTGAAAAGAGAGGCCGCCATGCACAAGTTCTCCGCCGCCGTGTTCGCCCTGGCCCTGGGCACCGCCACGGCCCACGCCGCCGACAGCGACGCGCAATGCAGTACCGTAAAAATGGCCGACCCCGGCTGGAGCGATATCGCCTCGACCAATGCCGTGGCCCGTCTGTTACTGGAAAGCCTGGGCTACAAGGTGAAGATCGACAGCCTGGCCGTGCCGATCATCTACGGCGGCTTGAAGGACGGCCGCGTCGATGTCTTCCTGGGCAACTGGATGCCGGCGCATCAAGGCTTCCATGACAAGTTCATCGCCAACGGCGATGTGCAGCAACTGTCACGTAACCTGGAAGGAACCGAGTTCACCCTGGCGGTGCCCGACTACGTGTGGAATGCCGGGGTGAAGGACTTTGCCGACCTGCAGAAGCATGCCGACCAGTTCGACAAGAAGCTGTACGGTATCGGCTCTGGTGCACCGGCCAACCTGTCGCTGAAGGCAATCATCGACAAGAATGAATTCAACCTCGGTCAGTGGAAACTGGTGGAGTCCAGCGAGCAGGCGATGCTGGCCCAGGTCGACCGGGCGGTGAAGAAACAGCAGTTCATCACCTTCCTTGGCTGGACCCCGCACCCGATGAACGTGAAGCTGAAAATGCATTACCTGACTGGCGGGGAAAAGTGGTTCGGCAGCAAGGGCGAGGTGTACACGCTGACCCGAAAGGGTTATCCACAAGCCTGCCCGAATGCGGCGAAGCTGTTGGGTAACCTGAAATTTACCTTGGACATGGAAAACGCCATCATGGCCGAGGTTGTGGATAAGAAGATCAGCTTCGATGACGCTGCCAGGGCTTGGGTGAAAACGTATCCCGAGGTGCTGGAAGGGTGGTTGGCTGGGGTGACTACCAAGGCCGATGGCAATGCCCTGGAGGCCGTCAAAGCCAAACTGTAGTTTCAGACACGACGCGCCCCTGTGGGAGCGGGTTCACCCGCGAATGCTGCATTGCATGTACCGACGCATTCGCGGGTAAACCCGCTCCCACAGGGGACAGTGGACCTTTGGAAATGTGAATATCTCATGCATCGCATCATTCACCTGCTGCCCTTCCTCACCTGGCTCCCGCGCCAATCGGGCCGCAGCCTGCGCCAGGACCTGCTGGTCGGCCTGAGCGGTGCCATCCTCGCCCTGCCACAATCCATCGCCTACGCGCTGATCGCCGGCTTGCCCGCCGAATACGGCCTGTACGCCGCCATCGTGCCGGTGCTGATCGCCTGCCTGTGGGGCTCGTCCTGGCACCTGATCTGCGGCCCCACCGCTGCCATTTCCATCGTGCTCTACGCCAGCATCAGCCCGCTGGCCGTGGCCGGCAGCGCCGATTACATCACCCTGGTGCTGCTGCTGACCTTCCTCGGCGGCATCTTCCAGCTGCTGCTCGGGCTCTTGCGCTTTGGCGCGCTGGTCAACTTCGTCTCGCATTCCGTGGTGCTCGGTTTCACGCTGGGGGCTGCGATCGTCATTGCCCTGGGCCAATTGCCCAACCTGCTGGGCATGAACCTGCCCAGCCAGGCTACGGCACTGAAAACCGTACAGGACCTGGCCAGCCATGCAGGGGAGGTCGACCTGCCTTCCTTGCTGTTGGGCCTGGCCACCGTAGTGATCGGCGTGGCCTTCAAGCTCTGGCGCCCACGCTGGCCGAGCCTGTTGATAAGCCTGGTGCTGGTCAGCCTGCTGGCCTGGCTGTTGCCGGGCTACTTTGGCCATGTGCCGCGCGTTGCGGCATTCACCGGGCAACTCCCGCCCTTCAGCCCGCTGCCTTTGCTAGACGTGGAGCTCATGTTGCGTCTGCTGCCCAGCGCCGTTGCGGTAGGCATGCTGGGGTTGGTTACCAGCCTGTCGATTGCCCGCTCGTTATCGGCACGTTCAGAACAACTGATCGACCCAGACCAGGAAATACGCGCACAGGGCCTGTCGAACATTGCCGGTGCATTTTTCTCTGGTTACTTGTCTGCCGGTTCCTTCACCCGTTCCGGGCTGAGTTATGAGGCAGGTGCCCGCTCGCCCATGGCCGGAGTATTTTCGGCGCTGTGGGTGGCGTTGTTTGCCGTTACCGGCGCCGGCCTGATCGCACACCTGCCGATACCGGCCATGGCCGGCAGCATTCTGCTGATCTGCTGGGGGCTGGTGGACCATCGGGGGATTCGCGCGCTGTTTCGGGTCAGCCGCTCGGAGTTTCTGGTGATGGCGCTGACGGCGGCGGCCACCTTGCTGCTGGAGCTGCAGACGGCGATCTATGCCGGTGTGCTGGCTTCGCTGTTCTTTTACCTCAAGCGCACGTCACGGCCACGGGTGCAGCAAAGCCGTGAAGGAGACGCGGATGTGTTACGGGTGGGCGGGTCGATTTTCTTTGGGGCGGCGCATTACCTGCAGGTGCGCTTGCAGCGCTGCCAGGGGCCGCATGTGGTGATCGACGCGCGGCAGGTGAATTTTATCGATTACTCGGGTGTGGATATGTTGCACCGCGAGGCGCGGCGGTTGCGGCGATTGGGCGGGAGTTTGACCCTGCACCGGGCCAGGCCGCAGGTGATCGAGGAATTGCAGAAGCTGGAAGGGGTGGAGTTGTGCCCGATCCGGTTTGAGGAGTGAGGCTGAGATCCTGGGGCTGCCGCGAATGGGCCGCAAAGCGGCCCCGACAATTTCAGCCCCGAGCCAGCTGCCGGCGCAGCTCCGCCAACACTGGCGCGGTATCAGGCCGCACCCCACGCCAGATAAAGAAGGCTTCAGCCGCCTGCTCAGCCAGCATCCCCAACCCGTCCAGTACTTTCGCAGCCCCCAGCTGGGTAGCCCACGCGCAAAAAGGCGTCGGCGCCTTGCCATACATCATGTCGTAGCAAACCGTGCGCCCCGCCTCGACCAGGCTGTCGGCAATCGGCGGCATTTCCCCGGCCAGGCTCGCCGAGGTGGCGTTGATGATCACATCCACCGGCTCCTGCAACCAGGCAAACCCGCTGGCCACCACAGGCCCCAGCTCATCGAACTCACGCGCCAGCTGCTCGGCTTTTTCCACAGTGCGGTTGGCAACCACAAGCGACTGCGGCTTGTGCGCCAGAATCGGCTCCAGCACGCCCCGCACGGCGCCACCGGCACCGAGGATGAGAATGCGTTTGCCAGCCAGTTCGACCCCGGCATTCACCGTCAGGTCGCGCACCAGGCCAGCGCCATCGGTGTTGTCGCCCTGCAAGGTGCCATCAGCCAGCTTGCTCAGCGTGTTCACTGCACCAGCGCGCTGGGCACGCGGGGTGAGGCTGTCGCACAGGCGGTAGGCCTCTTCCTTGAACGGCACGGTGACGTTGCCGCCGCTGCCTTGCTTGAAGAAGCCGCGCGCGCAATCGCTGAACTCGTCCAGCGGCGCCAGCAGGGTGGCGTATTCCAGGTCCTGGCCGGTCTGCTCGGCAAACAGGCGGTGGATCAGCGGCGACTTGCTGTGGCCGATGGGGTTACCAAAAACGACGTACTGGTCCATGACGGCTCCTTGTTTATCCACAAGCTTACTGGCCAAGCCAGTCGCGGTCCTGCAGGAAGTACTCGGTCAGGCGCGCTTCTTCGCTACCGGGTGCGGCCTTCCAGTCGTAGCCCCAACGCACCTGAGGCGGCAGCGACATGAGGATGGACTCGGTGCGGCCACCGGACTGCAGGCCGAACAGGGTGCCACGGTCGTAAACCAGGTTGAACTCCACGTAGCGGCCGCGGCGGTATTCCTGGAACTCGCGCTGCTGCGGGGTGTAGGGCGTGTCCTTGCGGCGCTGGACGATCGGCAGGTAGGCGTTGACGAACGCATCGCCGATGGCGCGGATGAAAGCGAAGCAGGTGTCGAAGTCCCACTCGTTGAGGTCGTCGAAGAACAGGCCGCCGATGCCGCGTGGCTCGCCACGGTGCTTGAGGTGGAAGTAGCGGTCGCACCAGGCTTTGTAGCGTGGGTACACGTCGGCGCCGAACGGTGCGCAGGCCTGTTCAGCCACGCGGTGCCAGTGGATGCAGTCTTCTTCGTTGCCATAGTACGGCGTCAGGTCGAAGCCGCCGCCGAACCACCATACGGCCTCTTCACCTTCCTTCTCGGCGATGAAGAACCGCACATTGGCGTGGGAAGTGGGCACATGCGGGTTGTGCGGGTGGATCACCAGCGACACACCCAGGGCCTCGAAGCCACGGCCCGCCAGTTCGGGGCGGTGGGCGCTGGCCGAGGGTGGCAGGCCTGCACCAAACACATGGGAGAAGTTGACCCCGCCTTTCTCGATTACCTTGCCGTCGCCGATCACCCGCGTGCGGCCCCCGCCACCGGCTTCGCGCACCCAGGCATCCTCGACGAAGCGGGCACCGCCGTCTTCTGTTTCGAGGGCATAGCAGATGCGGTCTTGCAGGTCGAGCAGGTAGGCTTTCACGGCCTCGGTGCGGCTAGTCATCGGGTCACCAGGAACGGGCAGGGAAGAATTCGCGCGTAGCATACCACCGCCAGCGCACGCGCCGCAGTTGACGGCGATCAAGCAAAGGCGTCCGATAGAAGGCCTTTTCCCGATCCCGACTACAGGAGTGCGAGATGGCCAAGCGTATCCAGTTCAGCCAGCATGGCGGCCCGGAAGTGCTGCAGTTTGTGGAATTCGAACCCACCCCGCCCGGGCCGCAGCAGGTGCGCGTGCGTAACCACGCCATCGGCCTGAACTTCATCGACACGTACTTTCGCAGCGGGCTGTATGCCCCGCCGTCCCTGCCTTCTGGCCTGGGTACCGAGGCGGCCGGGGTGGTCGAGGCCGTGGGCGAGGGAGTGACCCGCCTGAAGGTGGGTGACCGCGTGGCCCATGCCGGTGGCCCGCTGGGTGCGTACAGCGAGGTGCATACGCTGCCGGAGGCCAACCTGGTCAAGCTGCCCGACAACATCAGCTTCGAGCAGGCCGCAGCGGTGATGCTCAAGGGTTTGACCGTTCAGTACCTGTTGAAGCAGACCTATGAAGTGAAGGCGGGCGATGTGATCCTGTTCCACGCGGCAGCGGGTGGCGTCGGTTCGCTGGCCTGCCAGTGGGCCAAGGCCCTGGGCGCCAAACTGATCGGTACCGTGAGTTCTGCCGAGAAGGCCGAGCGGGCCAAGGCGCTGGGGGCATGGGAAACCATCGACTACAGCCACGAAGATGTGGCCAAACGTGTACTGGAACTGACCGACGGCAAGAAATGCCCGGTGGTGTATGACGGCGTAGGCGCCGATACCTGGCTCACCTCGCTGGACTGCCTGCAGCCACGCGGGTTGATGGTGAGCTTTGGCAATGCCTCGGGCGCGGTGAGCGGGGTGAACCTGGGGATCCTGGCGCAGAAGGGCTCGTTGTACGTCACCCGGCCGACGTTGGCGACCTATGCCAATAATGCCGAGAACACCCAGGCCATGGCCGATGACCTGTTTGCGATGATTGCGAGTGGCAAGCTGGTTGTGGATATCCAGCAGCGGTATCCATTGAGCGAGGCGGCCAAGGCACAGGCGGAGCTGTCGGCGCGGCGGACTGTGGGGTCGACTGTTTTGTTGCCTTGATTGGTAGGAGACCGCGTTAGGGCGGACAGGTGCTTGCCTTGGTTTTTGTGGTGTTGCGCAGATCGAGCGCCGCCCGCGCGGCGCTTCGCAGCACAAGGCTGCTCCTACATTTGTTTCGGTCCAGTAACGCCTGTGCCTATGCGCGCGACCGCCTTGTTTGTCCGACATGATATCGATGTGAACACCAGGGGCCGCGCGCCTTGCCTCAGGAATAATTGGCCCGAAACAGATGTAGGAGCAGCCTTGTGCTGCGAAGCGCCGCGCGGGCGGCGCTCGATTTCACAGGCGCTGAAACCCTCAAGGCAGGCACCTGTCAGCTCTCACACCTTCTTCTGCGGCTGCGGTGTCGACTCGATGCCATCGAGTATCGCCTCAATCACACCCTCCGCCATTTCAATCGCATGCAGGTTCGACCAGAACATGCCACGGCCCTCTTCGCGCATGTAGTCCAGGGCTTTGTAGCCGGTTTCGTAGGCGCTGCGCAGGTACAGGGCTACGTGGACCAGAGCATCCTCGGCAGAAATGTTTGGGTTGACGGTGAAGAGTGGATCGTGGCCGGCATCGCAGCGGCCGAAGGGGCGGGTGGAGGTGCATGGGAGGGGTGGATCGGGGACTATTTTCTTCATCATTGGAAAATGCTCCTCAAGGCCGCCAACCCTCACTACCACGTGAATGGGTGGCGACTGTACGCGAGGTGGTAGACCCGGGCATTTTCCAATCCAGGCAGGCTCGAAAGCCTCCCACGCACAGCCGCCATAGACTGTCATGGAAAAAATGCATCCGGGCTACCACACCCGATCGCCAAGTTATTCGGCGACGGATAGAGCCTAAAGACACTGGTTCCTACTGAACAGGTGATGGCAGGGGACGCGGGTCGTAGGATATTTCCCAATCCTCAAACCGGACAACCATTCGAGACAAAATCAGAAAAATCTGCAGGGGTTGGCGGCCCAATCGCCGGCAAGCCATGTCCAGTACTTGTGGGAGCTGGCTTGCCTGCGATCGAGGGCGAAGCCCTCGCCAGCGGTATCAGCCCGGGCGCACAACCTCGCCGGTTGCCAGGTTGCGAATCACACTCGGGTTCTTCCGCCCCCCCAGCGCGCCGCCAAGCACCAGGTCCAGCTGGCCGTGGAAGTACTGCTCCACCCGCAACCGGGTCTTCGCCGCCGGGCGCCCGCCGGGGTTGCACGAGGTGGAAATCAGCGGCCCCACCAGCGCGCACAGTTCACGCACCACCGGGTGGTCACTGACGCGCAGCGCCACAGTGTCATGCTGCCCCGTCACCCACTCGGGCAGCAGGTCCTGGTGCGGCACCAGCCAGGTATTCGGCCCCGGCCACGTGCTGCCCATGCGGTCGATCCAGTCTTCGGGGAAGTCCTCGAACAGAAAGTCGAACTGGCGGATGTTGTCAGCGATCAGAATCAGCCCTTTATCCACAGGCCGCGACTTCAGCGCCAGCAGGCGATACACCGCGTCCTCGTTCCATGGGTCGCAGCCCAGGCCCCAGACCGCTTCCGTCGGGTAGGCGATTACTGCGCCCGCCCGGATCTCACGTGCGGCTTGTTGCACACGAAAACTGCTCACCATTGCTGTTACTCCGCCTGAATACCTTGCTTGTGCGCAGTGTACTTAGCCCGCGCGGGCAAACCAACGCCCGGCTTCATTGCTGACCCGGCCTTCCAGCTCCAGCTCGGTCAGCTGCGCCAACACTTCGGCCAGCGGCAGCTCGCTGCAGTGTGCGAGGCTTTCGCTGGTTTGAGGCGCTGCATGCAGCAGGGCAAGCAGGGGATGGTCGAACCTGTCCACAACTGCAGGCGGCAGGTTCTGCCAACCCTTCAGGCTTTCCAGGATCTGCTCCACACTTTCCACCAGCAGCGCCCCATCACGGATCAGCTGGTGGCAGCCCTTGGCCCCCGGGTGGTGAATGGAACCCGGAATGGCATACACCTCGCGGCCTTGCTCGGCCGCCAGGCGCGCAGTGATGAGCGAGCCACTGGCCAAGCTGGCCTCGACCACCAGCACGCCCAGCGACAAGCCGCTGATGATGCGGTTGCGCCGTGGGAAGTTGCCGGGCAGTGGCCCGGCGTCCAGCGGATACTCGGAAACCAGCGCACTGCCGTTGTCGATCATCGCCTGCGCAAGCTCTTGATGGCGCTGTGGATAAAGTTTTTGCAGCCCCGTACCGAGCACGGCAATCGTGCACCCACCGGCCTGCAACGCGGCCCGATGAGCGGCACCGTCGACACCCACCGCAAGCCCGCTGGTAATGGTGAAACCAGCCTGCGCAAGGTAGCGGGAAAATGCCCGGGCGGTGTCGAGCGCCGGGGGTGTGGCACGTCTGCTGCCCACAATCGCCAGCTGAGGGCGGTCGAGCAAGGCCCGGTCGCCGGCAACGAAAAGCAGCGGCGGGGCATCGTCGATTTCTGCCAGCAAGGCAGGGTAGCCAGGGCCGTCCCACATCAGCAAATGCTGGCCGGGGCGCTCTAACCAGGCCATTGCGGCGAGCGCGCCCTCGCGTACCTCGGCACTGCGCCGGGCATCGATGGTGGCTTGGGGGATGCCCAACGCTCGCCAAGCCGAACCGGGAGCGCTAAGCGCACTAGAGGCGCTGCCGAACGCATCCAGCAAGGTGCGAAAACGTCGCAATCCTGTCTCGGGCAAGCGATGCAGGCGTAATCGAGCCTCCAGTTCGGCAGGCGGGCAGAGCGACGAATGGTAACTGGGCATGGGGATCGTCCTTGATCGAAACAGGGCCATCTACGTGGCACAACCTGTGGATAACTCTGTGAGTAACACTTTGAAAACCTGTCCATTGGCTGGGGGCTATAAAGCCCATAGACACCCTAGACGAGCTTGCCAGGTGCCGAAATCCCCGTTTCCCTTTATTATGTGTGCTCAGTTTTCAACCGAACGCACAGTGACTGCCTGACCTTATGGCCATCTTGAACATTCTCGAATTCCCGGACCCGCGCCTGCGCACTATCGCCAAACCGGTGACGGAGTTCGACGACGCCCTGCGTCAGCTGATCGACGACATGTTTGAAACCATGTACGAAGCCCCTGGTATCGGCTTGGCCGCCACCCAGGTCAACGTGCACCTGCAGGTCGTGGTCATGGACCTCAGCGAAGACCGCAGCGAGCCGCGCGTCTTCATCAACCCTACGGTCGAAGAACTGACCCACGACATGGGCCAGTACCAGGAAGGCTGCCTGTCGGTGCCCGGCTTCTACGAGAACGTCGACCGCCCGCTGCGTGTACGGGTCAAAGCCCAGGACCGCGACGGCAAGCCTTACGAGCTGGAATGCGAAGGCCTGCTGGCGGTGTGCGTGCAGCACGAATTCGATCACCTCAACGGCAAGCTGTTCGTTGACTACCTGTCGCAGCTCAAGCGCGACCGGATCAAGAAGAAGCTGGAAAAGCAGCACCGCCAGCAAGCCTGATCCCCACCTTCCTGAAGGCTTGCTCCGGCAAGCCTTTTTCTATTTTGAAGCGAGAACTCCATGCGCATCGTCTTTGCAGGCACTCCAGAGTTTGCCGCCGAACACCTCAAGGCCCTGCTCGACAGCCCTTACGAGATCGTGGCCGTCTACACCCAGCCCGACCGCCCGGCCGGCCGTGGCCAGAAGCTGATGCCAAGTGCGGTCAAGGCACTGGCCGTCGCCCATGACATCCCGGTGTTCCAGCCGCAGACTCTGCGCAACGCCGATGCACAGGCCGAACTGGCCGCGCTGAAGCCGGACCTGATGGTGGTGGTCGCTTACGGCCTGATCCTGCCGCAGGCAGTGCTGGATATCCCGCGCCTGGGCTGCATCAACAGCCACGCCTCCCTGCTGCCACGCTGGCGCGGTGCGGCGCCGATCCAGCGCGCCGTGGAAGCCGGCGACGCCGAGAGCGGCGTAACCGTGATGCGCATGGAAGCTGGCCTGGACACCGGCCCAATGCTGCTAAAGGTGGTCACCCCGATCAGCGCCGATGACACCGGCGGCACCTTGCACGACCGCCTGGCCGAAATGGGCCCGCCCGCCGTGGTACAGGCCATCGCCGGCCTGGCCGACGGGTCGCTGCACGGTGAAGTGCAGGACGATGCCCTGGCCACCTACGCACACAAGCTGAACAAGGACGAGGCGCGCATCGACTGGAGCCGCCCGGCCGTTGAGCTAGAGCGCCTGATCCGCGCCTTCAACCCGTGGCCGGTGTGCCACAGCACCCTCGATGGCGAAAGCGTAAAGGTGCTGGGCGCCAACTTGTCCACAGGCAAGGGCGCCCCGGGCGAAATCCTGTCCGCCAGCAAGGACGGCCTGGTCGTTGCCTGCGGTGACCAGGCGCTGAGCCTGACCCGCCTGCAATTGCCCGGCGGCAAGGCGCTTAACTTCAGCGACCTGTTCAACAGCCGCCGCGAGAAGTTCGCCGTCGGCAAGGTGCTGGGCCAATGAACCCACGTCTCGCCGCCGCCCGTGCCCTTGCCGCTGTGCTCAGTGGCAAGGCCTCGCTGAACAGCTCTCTGCCGGCACAACTGGACAAGGTTGATGAACGCGACCGTGGCCTGACCCAGGACCTGGCTTTCGGCACCGCACGCTGGCAGCCGCGCCTCGACCTGCTGGCCGCGCAACTGCTGCAAAAGCCTTTCAAGGCCGCCGACGCCGATGTGCAGGCGCTGCTGCTGGTCGGCCTGTACCAGTTGTTCTACACCCGCATTCCGGCCCACGCCGCCATCGGCGAAACCGTGGGCTGTGCCGACAAGCTGAAAAAGCCGTGGGCCAAGGGCCTGCTCAATGCCGTGCTGCGCCGCGCCCAGCGCGAAGGCGAAGAACTGCTCGCCGGCATGGAGCGCGACCCAGTGGTACGCACCGCCCACCCGCGCTGGCTGCAGAAGGCGCTGAAAGCCTTCTGGCCGGAGCAGTGGGAAGCCATTTGCGCCGCCAACAACGCCCACCCGCCGATGATTCTGCGGGTCAACCGCCGTCACCACAGCCGCGATGCCTACCTGGCACTGCTGGCCGAAGCGGGCATTGGCGCCAGCGCCTGCCAGTACAGCCGCGACGGCATCGTGCTGGCCGAGGCCTGCGACGTGCGCGGCCTGCCAGGCTTCGCCGAGGGCTGGGTGAGCGTGCAGGACGAAGCCGCGCAGCTGTCCGCCTACCTGCTCGAACTGGCCCCTGGCCAGCGCGTGCTGGACGCCTGTTGCGCCCCGGGTGGCAAAACCTGCCACCTGCTGGAGGCCGAAGCCGGCCTGGCGCAGATGGTGGCCATCGACCTCGAAGCCAAGCGCCTGACCCGCGTGCGCGAGAACCTCGACCGCCTGCAACTGGACGCCGAGCTGATCGCCTGCGATGCCCGCGACACCGCCAGCTGGTGGGACGGCAAGCCGTTCCAGCGAATCCTGCTCGACGCGCCGTGTTCGGCCACCGGCGTGATCCGCCGCCACCCGGACATCAAGCTGACCCGCCAGGCCGACGACATCCCGGCACTGGCAGCGCTGCAAGGCGAGCTGCTTGACGCACTGTGGCCGACCCTGGAAGTAGGCGGCATGCTGCTGTACGCCACCTGCTCCAGCCTGCCGACCGAGAACACCGAAGTGGTAGACGCCTTCCTTGCCCGCACCCCGGGCGCCCGTGAGCTGGACCTGGCCACCGAGGCCGGCCTGCGCCAGCCCCACGGCCGCCAGTTGCTGGCCCAGGAAGGCGGCCACGACGGCTTCTACTATGCCAAGCTGATCAAGATCGCCGCCTCTCGCGGATAAGTACAAACGGTAGGGAGTAGCGGATGAAGATCATCATCCTCGGCGCAGGGCAGGTAGGCGGTACGCTGGCAGAGCATTTGGCCAGCGAAGCGAACGACATCACCGTGGTCGACACCGATGGCGAGCGCCTGCGCGACCTCGGTGACCGCCTGGACATCCGCACCGTGCAGGGCCGTGGCTCGCTGCCGACGGTGCTGCGTCAGGCCGGTGCCGATGACGCCGACATGCTGGTGGCAGTGACCAACAGCGACGAAACCAACATGGTCGCCTGCCAGGTGGCCTATTCGCTGTTCCACACCCCGACCAAGATCGCCCGGGTGCGCGAGTCGGCTTACCTCACCCGGGAAGAGCTGTTTCACAACGACCATATCCCGGTGGATGTGCTGATCAGCCCAGAGCAGGTGGTGACCAATTACATCAAGCGCCTGATCGAGCACCCAGGCTCGCTGCAGGTGATCGACTTCGCCGAAGGCAAGGCCCAGCTGGTAGCGGTGAAGGCCTACTACGGCGGCCCGCTGGTCGGCCAGCAACTGCGCCAGATCCGCGCGCACATGCCCAACGTCGACACCCGCGTGGCGGCCATCTTCCGCCGCGACCGGCCGATCACCCCGCGTGGCGACACCGTGATCGAGGCTGACGACGAAGTGTTCTTCATCGCTGCCAAGAAGGACATCCGCGCCGTGATGGGCGAGCTGCGCCGCATCGACGAGACCAACAAGCGCATCGTCATCGCCGGCGGTGGGCAGATCGGCGAGCGCCTGGCCGAAGCCATCGAGAGCCGCTACCAGGTGAAGATCATCGAGATGAACCCGGCCCGCTGCCGGCACCTCTCCGATACCCTTGAAAGCACTGTGGTGCTGCAGGGCAGCGCCTCGGACAAGGACCTGATGCTCGAAGAGAACATCGCCGACGCCGACATTTTCCTGGCCCTGACCAACGATGACGAAGCAAACATCATGTCGTCGTTGCTGGCCAAGCGCCTGGGAGCGGGCAAGGTAATGACCATCATCAACAACCCGGCCTATGTCGACCTGGTGCAGGGCGGTGATATCGACATCGCCATCAGCCCGCAGCTGGCCACCATCGGCACCCTGCTTGCGCACGTGCGCCGGGGCGACATTGTCAGCGTGCACTCACTGCGCCGTGGTGCGGCCGAGGCCATCGAGGCGGTGGCGCACGGGGATTCGAAGTCGAGCAAGGTTGTGGGCAAGGCCATCGAAGACATCGCCCTGCCACCGGGTACCACCATCGGCGCCATCATCCGCGACGAAGAAGTGATGATCGCCCACGACGCCACCGTGATCGAATCGGGGGACCATGTGATCCTGTTCGTTGTGGATAAAAAACAAATCCGGGATGTGGAGAAGCTGTTCCACGTCGGCTTGAGTTTCTTCTAGGAGAAGAAGGCATGCGCGAATCGCTGGAGAAGATGCTGGCCAAGGGTGTGGATAACCCGCTGCTGAGGTTTGGCTTGGGCAAGGCCTGGCTGGATGAAGGCAACGGCGCTGAAGCGGCGGTGCACCTGGCACGGTGTGTGGAGCAGGATCCCAAGTATTCCGCGGCGTGGAAGCTGCTGGGCAAGGCGCATCAATTGCAGGGTGACCTGGCAGCGGCGCGCAAGGCCTGGGAAGACGGGATCGTGGCGGCACAGGCCCATGGGGACAAGCAGGCCGAGAAAGAGATGACTGTGTTCCTGAAGAAACTCAATAAAACAGCAGGTTGACGCGGTCCCTGTGGGAGCGGGTTCACCGCGAATGCGTCGGTGAAGCCAACATTGCATTCGCGGGTAAACCCGCTCCCACAGGGTCACTGCTACAGCAGGCAGGATTGCATTCAGCCTGCTGTAAGCGCAGTCGATAACTCAGTACCAGCGCGGCTCGCCAGCCGGGCGCTTCTTGAAGCGTTTCATGCTCCACATGTACTGGCTCGGGTACTCGCGCACATAGCGCTCGACCACCTTGCTCATCGCCGCCGCCGACTCGGTCACATCGGTGCTGTACATCGCTTCGGGCGCTGCTTCCAGAATCACCCGGAAGCCCGAACCATCCGGCAGCCGCAGCGCATGCAGGAATACCCCCACCGCCTTGCCACCCGCCAACATGTTCGGCACGAACTTGCTGGTCAGCGCCTGGGTGCCCAGGAACGGCACAAACACCCCTGCCGATTCGGCCGGCTCCGGGTCGGCAGGAATACCCACCTGGCCACCGCGACGCACTTCCTTGATCACGCTGAGAATGCCTTCCTTGGTCGAAGGCGCCACGCGGTTGCCCATCTGCACGCGCTGCTCGCGCAACAGGTCATCCACCGCTTTGAGCTTAGGCGGGCGGTAGAAGATGATCGGTTTGCACTGGTTGCAATAGAAGTGGTTCAGCACTTCCCAGTTACCCAGGTGGCTGGTGATACCCACCACGCCCTTGCCCGAGGCCAGGGCCTGCTCCAGCACTTCCAGGCCGTGCACTTCCTTGACCAGCTCCAGCGAACGCTGGGGCGGCCAGATCCAGGCACAGGCACTTTCGACAAAGGATTTGCCGATATCCCGCAGCGCCTGGCCAACCAGCTGCTCACGGGCAGCCGGGTCCATCTCCGGGAAACACTTGGCCAGGTTGATTCGCACCACATTGCGCGAACCGTTGGGGACCTTCCACATCAGCCAGCCAATACCCGCGCCGACGCGCTGCACAGCGCCCCAGGGCAGCTTGGCAAACAGGCGCAGCACCCCGACCATCAGGGCGCCCTTGAACTTTTCCACAGGCGAATTCCTTATTTCAGCAAGGCGCGCATTGTAACCCCTCAGCGCAACAAGGCGGCGTAGCGATCGCAATCGGTGGTGTGGTCCATGACCATGCCGGTGGCCTGCATGAAGGCGTAGCAGATGGTCGGGCCGACAAAGGTGAACCCGGCTTTCTGCAGGGCCTTGCTCATGGCCTTGGCTTCATCCGTAACCGCCGGCACATCGCTGCGGCCTGTGAAATGGTTGACCTTCGGCGCACCGCCGACGAACGACCACAACCATTCGGCCGGGTTATCCACAGCCAGCCACGCCTGGGCATTGCGCCGGGCAGCCTTGAGCTTGAGGCGGTTGCGGATGATGCCGGCATCCTGCATCAGTTCTTCGATGCGTTCGTCGCTCATGGCCGCCAGTTTCACCGGGTCGAAGCCGAACATCACCTGGCGATAACGCTCGCGTTTGCGCAAAACGGTTATCCACGACAGCCCGGCCTGGAACCCTTCGAGCAAAAGCATCTCGAAGAGCAACGCCGGGTCACGCTGTGGCGTTCCCCATTCCTGGTCGTGGTAGGCCTGGTACAACGGATCGTCGGTACACCAAAAGCAGCGTGGCATAAGGCTCCAATGAGTAGAGGGCGAGGCGAATCAGGTTATACTCCCGCTCTTTACATCCGCATCCCCAGATACAGGTGAATTTCGTGAGCCAGCCTACGCCAGCCGTGCGTACCTTCCAAGACCTGATCCTCGCCCTGCAGAACTACTGGGCAGCTCAAGGTTGTGTGGTGCTTCAGCCCTACGATATGGAAGTAGGCGCCGGCACTTTCCATACCGCCACGTTCCTGCGCGCCGTCGGCCCAGAAACCTGGAACGCCGCCTACGTGCAGCCTAGCCGTCGCCCTGCCGACGGGCGGTATGGCGAAAACCCAAACCGCCTGCAGCACTACTACCAGTTCCAGGTAGTGCTCAAGCCCAACCCGGCCAACTTCCAGGAGCTGTACCTCGGCTCGCTGAAAGCCATCGGCCTGGACCCGCTGGTGCACGACATCCGCTTCGTCGAAGACAACTGGGAATCGCCGACCCTCGGCGCCTGGGGCCTGGGCTGGGAAATCTGGCTGAACGGCATGGAAGTCACCCAGTTCACCTACTTCCAGCAGGTAGGCGGTATCGAGTGCTACCCGGTCACCGGTGAAATCACCTACGGCCTGGAGCGCTTGGCCATGTACATCCAGGGCGTCGATTCGGTGTACGACCTGGTGTGGGCCGACGGCCCGTTCGGCAAGGTCACCTACGGCGACGTGTTCCACCAGAACGAAGTGGAACAGTCGACCTACAACTTCGAACACGCCAACGTCGACAAGCTGTTCGAACTGTTCGACTTCTACGAAAGCGAAGCCAACCGCCTGATCAAGCTCGATCTGCCGTTGCCGACCTACGAAATGGTCCTGAAGGCCTCGCACACCTTCAACCTGCTGGACGCGCGCCGCGCCATCTCGGTAACCGAGCGCCAGCGTTACATCCTGCGTGTACGTACCCTGGCCCGGGACGTGGCGCAAAGCTATCTGCAAGCCCGCGCACGCATGGGCTTCCCGATGGCCACCCCTGAACTCCGTGACGAAGTGTTGGCTAAGCTGGAGGCTGCACAATGAGTGCTCAAGATTTCCTGGTAGAACTGGGCACCGAAGAGCTGCCACCCAAAGCCCTGGCCACCCTCGGCGACGCCTTCCTGGCCGGCATCGAGAAAGGCCTGCAGGCCGCTGGCCTGAACTACACCGGCAAACAGGTGTACGCCGCGCCGCGCCGCCTGGCCGTGCTGATCCGCCAGTTGGACGTGCAACAGCCTGACCGCAGTATCAACATCGACGGCCCGCCCCTGCAGGCTGCTTTCAAAGACGGCGAGCCGACCCAGGCTGCTCTTGGCTTTGCCAAGAAATGCGGTGTAGATCTGTCGGAAATCGACCAGAGCGGCGCCAAGCTGCGCTTCTCCCAGCATATCCCGGGCAAGTCCACCGTCGGCCTGCTGCCAACCATCGTCGAAGATTCGCTCAACGACCTGCCGATTCCCAAGCGCATGCGCTGGGCGGCCAGCCGTGAAGAGTTCGTGCGCCCGACGCAATGGCTGGTGATGCTGCTGGGCGACCAGGTGGTCGACTGCACCATCCTGTCGCAGAAAGCCGGCCGTGAATCCCGTGGCCACCGCTTCCACCACCCGGAAAACGTCGTCATCACCACCCCGGCCAACTACGTCGAAGACCTGCGCAAAGCCTACGTGCTCGCCGACTTCGCCGAGCGCCGCGAGCTGATCAGCAAGCGTACTGCCGAGCTGGCCATGCAGCAGGAAGGCACCGCCATCGTGCCGCCTGCGCTGCTGGACGAAGTGACTGCCCTGGTCGAGTGGCCAGTGCCGCTGGTGTGCTCGTTCGAGGAGCGTTTCCTTGAAGTGCCACAGGAAGCCCTGATCACCACCATGCAGGACAACCAGAAGTACTTCTGCCTGCTGGACAGCGAAGGCAAGCTGCTGCCGCGCTTCATCACCGTGGCCAACGTCGAGAGCCGCGACCCGAAGCAGATCGTGCAAGGCAACGAGAAGGTCGTGCGCCCGCGCCTGACCGACGCCGAGTTCTTCTTCAAGCAGGACAAGAAGCAGCCGCTGGAAACCTTCAACGAGCGCCTGAAAAACGTGGTGTTCCAGGCTCAGCTGGGCACTGTGTACGACAAGGCCGAGCGTGTTTCCAGACTGGCTGCGTTCATTGCCCCGCTGATCGGCGGCGACGCACAGCGCGCCGGCCGTGCCGGCCTGCTGTCCAAGTGCGACCTGGCCACCGAGATGGTCGGCGAGTTCCCTGAAATGCAGGGTGTTGCCGGTTACTACTACGCGCTCAACGACGGTGAGCCGCAGGACGTCGCCCTGGCCCTGAACGAGCAGTACATGCCGCGCGGTGCTGGCGCCGAGCTGCCGCAGACCCTCACCGGTGCTGCTGTGGCCATCGCCGACAAACTCGACACCCTGGTTGGCATCTTCGGCATCGGCATGCTGCCCACCGGTAGCAAGGACCCGTACGCCCTGCGCCGTGCCGCCCTGGGCGTGCTGCGCATCCTGATCGAGAAGCAGCTGGACCTGAACCTGACCGGTGCGGTCGAGTTCGCAGTCAAGCAGTTCGGCGCCAAGGTCAAGGCCGCTGGCCTGGCCGATCAGGTACTGGAATTCATCTTCGACCGCCTGCGTGCGCGTTACGAAGACGAAGGCATCGACGTGGCCACCTACCTGTCGGTGCGTGCCCTGCAGCCAGGCTCCGCTCTTGACTTCGACCAGCGCGTACAGGCCGTGCAGGCTTTCCGCAAGCTGCCAGAAGCCGAAGCTTTGGCCGCGGTGAACAAGCGTGTATCGAACCTGCTGAGCAAGGCCGAAGGCGCCATCGCCGAACAGGTCGAGCCAAAGTACTTCGACAACGCCAACGAGTTCTCGCTGTACTCGGCCATCCAGCAGGCCGACCAGGCCGTGCAACCGATGGCTGCTGCACGCCAGTACAGTGAATCGCTGGCCCGCCTGGCGGCCCTGCGTGACCCGGTCGACGCCTTCTTCGAGGCGGTGATGGTCAACGCTGAAGACGCCAAGGTACGCGCCAACCGTTATGCCCTGCTCAGCCGCCTGCGCGGCCTGTTCCTGGGCGTGGCCGACATTTCGCTGCTGGGGTAAGCCTTGAAACTGCTGATTCTCGACCGTGACGGGGTCATCAACCATGACTCCGACGCCTACATCAAGACGCTGGAAGAATGGGTGCCGATCCCTGGCTCGGTCGAGGCCATCGCGCAGTTGAGCAAAGCGGGCTGGACGGTGGCCGTGGCCACCAACCAGTCCGGCATTGCCCGTGGCTATTACACACTGGCAACCCTGGAAGCCATGCACGCACGCCTGCGCGAGCTGGTGGCGGAGCAGGGGGGCGAGGTGGGCCATATCGTGTATTGCCCGCACGGGCCGGACGCAGGCTGCGATTGCCGCAAGCCAAAGCCTGGCATGCTGGTGGCGATTGCCGAGCATTACCACGTCGCCCTGCAAGGCGTCTGGTTCGTCGGCGACAGCAAAGGTGACCTGGAGGCCGCCCTGGCCGTCGGTGCACAACCCGTGTTGGTGAAAACCGGCAAGGGCGAGCGGACCCTGGAAAAAGGTGTCCCTGAAACTACACTGATTTTCGACGATCTGGCAGCTATCGCCAGAGAACTAATTTAAACGGTGCGCCTTCGGGCGCATTTTTCTCAGGCGGGCATGCCCCGCAACGGTACAAGCCACTATGTCGATCCTGCAGGCGATCAGAATCTTTCTTTTTTACCTGCTGCTGGGCACCAGTTCGCTGCTGTGGTGCTCGCTGAGCTTCTTCATCGCGCCGTTCCTGTCGTTCCCCAAGCGCTACAGGTTCATCAACGTGTACTGGTGTCGCTGCGCGCTGTTCCTGGTGCGCACCATTCTCGGCATCGACTACAAGGTCACCGGCGCCGAGAACGTGCCGAATGAGCCCTGCGTGATCCTGTCCAACCACCAGAGCACCTGGGAAACGTTCTTCCTTTCCCAGTACTTTTCGCCGCTGAGCCAGGTGCTCAAGCGTGAACTGCTGTACGTGCCGTTCTTCGGTTGGGCCATGGCCATGCTGCGGCCGATCGCGATCAACCGCGACAACCCAAAGGAAGCGTTGCGCCAGGTGGCAAGCAAAGGCGACGAGCTGCTCAAGCAGAAGACGTGGGTGCTGATCTTTCCGGAAGGCACCCGCGTGCCGTACGGCACCGTGGGCAAGTTCTCCCGCGGCGGTACTGCGCTGGCCGTGAATGCCGGGCTGCCGGTGCTGCCGATTGCCCACAATGCCGGCAAGTTCTGGCCGAAGACCGGTTGGGGCAAGCGTGCCGGTACCATCGAGGTGGTGATTGGCGAGCCGATGTACGCCAATGGCACCGGGCCACGTGCCATCGCCGAGCTCAACGACCGCGCAGCGGCGTGGAACGAAGCTACCCAACGGGCCTTGGGTTCGCTGCCGCCAGCCGATGAAAAAACCCAACAGCAGACCGCTTGATGATCTGTGGATAACTTGTGAGCAGTTTTTCGATCAAATGCTTGAAGTGAACGATAAGTCGTTGAATTAGCTGTTTATTTCTACGTGTGACATTTTTCTTAAAATCGTGCATAAGTTTTTTTGGGGCATAAAAAAACCGGCTTTTACAGCCGGTTTTTTTGTGCCCTGTGAACAGCCTCAGACCTTGTCGAGATCCACGTCTTTGGTCTCTTTAAGGCAGAAAATCCCCACGACCAAACTGATCCCGGTCACCAGCACCGGGTACCACAGCCCGTAGAAGATATCCCCGGTATACACCACCAGCGCGAACGACACGGTTGGCAGGAAGCCGCCAAACCAGCCATTGCCAATATGGTAGGGCAGGGACATCGAGGTGTAGCGGATGCGGGTCGGGAACAGTTCGACCATCACGGCTGCCAGCGGGCCATAGGTCATGGTAGCGATCAGGATCATCGCCACGATCAGCACCACCACCATGACCTGGTTGACCTGCCCTGGGTCGGCCTTGGCCGGGTAGCCAGCCTGCTCCACTGCGCTGCGCATGGCCGCTTCGTCGTAGCCATTGATGGTCTTTTCACCAATATTGACCACCACATCGCTGCCGGCCACGCTTACCGAGCTGTACGGCAGGCCCTGCTTGACCAGGAACGTCTTGACCTTGTCGCACGGGCTGTCGAAACGCGCTTTGCCCACCGGGTCGAACTGGAAGGTACAGCTTTGCGGGTCGGCGGTGACCACGATCGGCGCCTGCCGGCTGGCGGCGTCGATCTGAGGGTTTGCGTAGTGGCTCAGCGCCTTGAATAGCGGGAAGTACAGCACCGTGGCCAGCAGCAGGCCGAGCATCAGGATCGGCTTGCGGCCAATGCGGTCCGACAACCAGCCGAAGAACACGAAGAACGGCGCACCAATCACCACACTGATAATCAGCAGGGTGTTGGCCTGGGCCGGGTCCATCTTCAGCATCTGGGTCATGAAGAACAACACGTAGAACTGCGCTGTGTAGAAGGTTACGGCTTGCCCGGCGTTGATGCTGAACAGCGCGGTCAGCACTACTTTCAGGTTCGGCCAGGAGGTGAACGACTCACGGATCGGCGACTTGCTGACCTTTCCCTGGGCCTTCATTTTCACGAAGGCCGGCGACTCGTGCATGCTCATGCGGATCCAGGTGGAGATGGCCAGCAGCACGATCGACAGCAGGAACGGCAAGCGCCAGCCCCAGGTTTCGAACTGGTCGCCACTGATGTAGCGGCTGCCCAGCACCACCAGCAGCGACAGCAACAGGCCAAGGGTGGCGGTGGACTGGATGAAACCGGTGTAGAAGCCCCGCTTGCCCTGGGGGGCATGCTCGGCGACATAGGTGGCAGCACCGCCGTACTCACCGCCCAGCGCCAGCCCCTGCAGCATGCGCAGGATCACCAGGATGATCGGTGCGGCAATGCCGATGCTGGCATAGGTGGGCAACAGCCCCACGGCGAATGTGGACAGGCCCATCAGCACGATGGTGACCAGGAAGGTGTACTTGCGCCCGATCATGTCGCCCAGGCGGCCGAACACCAATGCACCGAACGGCCGCACCAGGAAGCCGGCGGCAAAGGCCATGAGGGCGAAGATGAAGGCGGTGGTGTCGTTCACGCCAGCAAAGAACTGCTTGCTGATGACCGCTGCCAGCGCTCCATAGAGAAAAAAGTCATACCACTCGAAAACCGTCCCGAGGGATGACGCGAAAATGATCTTGCGTTCTTCACGGCGGCTGGGGCTGCTGGCCACCGCATCCTGTTCCTGGATGTAATCCGACATCGTTGCTGTCCTCGGCCCGCAGGCCACAGTGATTATTCTTTTTGTTCCACTGTCGGCGGCTTCTGACCGCGAGCCGCCGGTGTTGCACGCACCCGGGTCAGGGGGTCGGTATTGCGTCTTCGTTCAAGTAGGTCTGGGTAGCAGCTCCTTTGAGGATCAATTGCGCCGCCTTCTCGGCGATCATCAGGGTCGGTGAACAGGTATTACCGGAGGTGATCTGCGGCATGATCGAGGCATCGGCCACGCGCAAACCGGGGATGCCGTGTACCCGCAGCTGGTTATCCACAACGTCCAGGGCACCACTGCCCATGCGGCAGGTACCCACCGGGTGGAAGATGGTGGTGCCAATCTTGCCGGCTGCCTCGAACAGCTCTTGCTCGGTTTGCAAGGCTGGGCCTGGCAGGTATTCCTTGGGGTCGAACGCTGCAAGGGCAGGGGCCTGCACGATGCGCCGGGTGAGGCGGATGGCATCGGCGGCCACGCGCAGGTCCTGTGGGTCGCTGAGGTAGTTGGGGTCGATCAGCGGCGTGCTGTTCATGTCGGTGCTGCTGATATCGATACGCCCGCGGCTTACCGGGCGCAGGTTGCACACCGATGCGGTAAAGGCCGGGAACGGGTGCAGCGGCTCACCGAAACGCTCCAGTGACAGCGGCTGTACGTGATACTGCAGGTTGGCTGTGGCCTGTTCCGGGCCCGAGCGCACGAACGCGCCCAGCTGGCTTGGCGCCATCGCCAGCGGGCCGCTGCGGTCATAGAGGTAGCGCAGGCCCATGCCCATCTTGCCCCAGAGGCTATTGGCCATCTGGTTCAGGGTGCGGGTGTTGCGGATCTGATAGATCAGGCGCAGTTGCAGGTGGTCCTGCAAGTTGCCACCGACGCCGGGCATATCGTGACGAACGCCAATGCCCAAACCTTCCAGCAGGTGCCGCGGGCCGATACCGGAGCGCTGCAGGATGCCGGGTGAACCGACAGCGCCGGCACAAAGAATGATCTCACGGCGCGCCGCAAACTCATGCCAGGCACCTTGCCAAAACGCCTTCACCGCCCGCGCCCGGGTGTTGTTGAGCAGTATCTGGTCAACCTGCACACCGGTCAGCACGGTGAGGTTGGTGCGGTCCTTGATCGGCCGCAGGAAAGCTTTGGAGGCATTCCAGCGCACACCGCTACGCTGGTTGACCTGAAAGTATCCACAGCCCTGGTTGTCGCCTGTGTTGAAGTCGTCGACCTTGCCGATACCGCTTTGCTCGGCGGCGTCGCGGAAAGCATCAAGGATCGGCCAGCTGTAGCGCTGGCGCTCGACCCGCCATTCGCCGTCACCGCCGTGGTGCTCACTGGCGCCGGCGAAGTGGTTTTCGCTGGCCTTGAACAGCGGCAGCACGTCCTTCCAGGCCCAGCCGTCATTGCCTTGCTCGGCCCAGCGGTCATAGTCCGCCGCCTGGCCACGCATGTAGATCATGCCGTTGATTGAAGAACAGCCACCGAGCACCTTGCCGCGTGGGTAGCCCAGTGCGCGCCCCCCCAGGCCTGGCTGCGCCTCGGTCTTGAAGCACCAGTCAGTGCGCGGGTTGCCGATGCAATAGAGATAGCCGACGGGGATGTGAATCCAGGGATAGTTGTCGCGGCCACCTGCTTCCAGCAGCAAAACGCGGCAGGATGGGTCGGCGGACAAACGGTTGGCCAGCAGGCAACCGGCGGGACCGGCCCCTACGACCACGTAGTCGAAGACAGAATCGGCTGATGGCATGTGCAACCTCGCGCCCGTTTTTTATTCTTGTCCCGATCCATCTTAGTGCGTAATTTCGTGGGTGAAACACGAGATTTCGCGCAGCCGTTGTGCGTTTTAGCACAGGGGTAAGCCTGGACCGACCTCTTCGCGGGCTCGCCCGCTCCCACAGGGATCTCGTTACCTTCAGGATGTTCTCTGTACCTGTGGGAGCGGGCATGCCCGCGAAGAGGCCGGAACGAACTGCCAAAAAGGATCAGCATGTTCGACTGGAACGATCTGCGGTTTTTCCTCGAGTTGCAGCGCAGCGGCCGCCTGCTTACCGCCGCCAAGCGCCTCAACACTACCCACAGCACCGTGGCCCGGCACATCGAGAGCATCGAGCAAAGCCTGGGCACAGCACTGTTTGTGCAGCATGCCCAGGGCTACGAGCTGACCCCCTCCGGCCAAGCCCTGCTCAAGCATGCAGAAGCCATGGAAAACGTCGCGCTGTTGGCGCAGGAAGAAATCACCCAGGCCATCACCCCGTTGGGCAAAATTCGCCTGGGGGTGACCGAAGGCATCGGCATCATGTTCTTCACCCCACGCATGAACGCGTTGTTCGAGCGCTACCCGGGCCTGGAGGTGGAACTGGTGGCGGTGCCGCGCTTTGTCAGCATCCTCAACCGCGAAGCGGAGATCAGCATTCACCTGGAACGCCCCAACGCCGACCTGTTGATAACCCGCAAGCTCACCGACTACCGCCTGGCGCTCTACGCCAGCCAGGGCTACCTGGACCAAGCACCGCCGTTGCGCAACCGCGAAGACCTGGCCCGGCACAACTGGATCGGCTACGTCGACGACCTGCTGTTCAGCCAGGAGCTGCTGTTTCTCAACAGTTTCTGCCGGGCACCGACCGTGGTGTTTCGCAGCACCAGCGTCATTGCCCAACAGGCTGCTGCCCGCGCGGGGCTGGGCATCGCCGTACTGCCCAACTACATGGCTCACGACGACCCGACGCTGGTGCGCGTACTGCCTGGCGAGACCATCCAGCGCAGCTACTGGATCTGCACCCGCCGCGAGCTGCACAAGTCAGTGCGCCTGCGGGTGGTGTGGGACTACCTGCTGGCGCTGTGCGCGGCAGAACAGGACGCGCTGCTAGCCCAATAGCGCCTTGCCAGCCAGCAGCAATGCCGCGGTCCAACCGGCCACCGCAAACATCTGCTGCAAACGCGGCCCGGCCAGCCTGGCCGCCAATGGCCGCGCCAGCAGCAGGCCGAGCACCGCGCCTGATGCGAACGGGGCTCCGACCTGCCAATGCATGACACCCGCCAAGCTGGCGCTGACCACACTGCCGGTGGACACCAGTGCGATCACCGCCAGCGAGGTGGACACGATGCTGGCCATGCGCAGGTTGGTATAGCGGTTCAGGGCCGGGATGATGACAAAACCACCGCCAACCCCGAGCAAACCCGACAGCAGCCCGGACAAGGCACCGGTGAATGCCAAGGCGCGTGCGCAGGGCAGGGTCCAGCGCAAGCGGCCTTGCAACGGGTTCAGCACACAGGGTTCGATATAGCGATGGGCGTCATTGGCCTCACCGCGCAGTTCCCTGGCCGCCTTACGCCAGATACGCAGGCAGGCGTACACCAGCACTCCGGCAAACACCAACTGTAAAGGTGTATTCGGCAAGCGGTGCGCCAGCATCAGCCCGAACGGCGCCGCTGCTACGCCGATCAGCGCGATAAAAAGCGCCGCCCGATAACGCACCAACCCCTGACGCAGCCCCAGCACTGCGCCAACCGCCGCCGCCATGCCTACGGCCAACAGTCCGACCGGTGCAGCCTCGACCATCGACAGCCCCAGGCCGAACACCAGCAAGGGCACAGCAAGAATGCCACCGCCGGCGCCGGTCAACGCCAGCACCGCACCGATGATCGCGCCCAGGCCCGCCCCCAACAATTGATGTTCGATCACTGCCCACCCTCGGCTACCAGCTGCGGGCGCGCCAGCCACTCGCGGCCCTTGAGCATGCCTTGCCAGTACAGCGGCGGCAGCGCCTGCGCCTTGAGCAACCAGGCCAGGCGCGTCGGCTTGCGGCCATCCAGCAACCAACTGGGAAAGCTCGGTGCCAGTTTGCCGCCATAGGTGAACTCGGCCAGGACGATCTTGCCGCGCTCTACCGTCAGCGGGCACGAACCATAGCCATCGTACTGGGCGAGGGTGGGCAGCCGGCCCAGTGCCACCAGCACATTGTTGGCCACTACCGGCGCCTGCTTGCGGGCCGCTGCGGCGGTCTTGGCATTGCTGGTATTGGCCACGTCACCCAGGGCATGGATGTTGGTGTACTTGCGATGGCGCAGGGTATGCGGGTCGACATCGACCCAGCCGCCATTATCGGCCAACGGGCTTTCGCGAATAAACGCCGGCGCCACTTGTGGCGGTACCACGTGGAGCATGTCAAAAGCCTCGATGCGCGTTTCGCTGCTGCCATCGGGCAGGGTGCGCACGAAGGTGGCGCGCTTGTTCGGGCCATCCACGGCGACCAGTCGGTGGGAGAAATTGAGGTCTACCGCGTATTTTTCGATGTACTTCATCAGCGCGGGCACATAGTCCGCCACACCGAACAAGACTGCACCGGCATTGAAGAAGCTGGCTTTCACCGCACCAAGATGGCCGTTGCGCAACCAGTGGTCGCAAGACAGGTACAGCGCCTTTTGCGGCGCGCCCGCACATTTGATCGGCATGGGCGGCTGGCTGAACACCGCGCGGCCTTGCTTGAGTTTCTGTACCAGCTCCCAGGTGTAGGGCGCGAGGTCATAGCGGTAGTTGGAGGTGACACCGTTGCGGCCCAGGGTTTCGCTGAGCCCATCGATGCCCGCCCAGTCCAGCGTGAGCCCGGGGCAGACCACCAGCTGTTCATAGCTGATGGCGCGGCCGTCCTCAAGGATGACCAGCTGGCCCAGAGGGTCGAAACCCTGCACCCGCGCCTTGACCCAGCGCACACCGCGCGGGATGGTCGAAGCCATGGTGCGGGCGGTACTCGGTGCCGTGAACACACCGGCACCGACCATGGTCCAGCCGGGTTGGTAGTAATGCACGTCGGCAGGGTCGATCAAGGCAACGTCCAGCGACGGGTCACGGCTGACCAGGCTGGAAGCGGTGGCGATACCCGAGGCACCGGCACCGACGATGACGACTTTGTGGTGGTCGGTATTGGCAGGGGACAACAAGGCAGGCATGGCGGTAAATCCTGGAAATCTGATTATGGGGCAGGGCGGTTACAGCTTGTTCAGCGGGATTTTCAGATAGCTCACGCCGTTCTCTTCCGGCGCGGGGAGCTGGCCGCTGCGCATGTTCACCTGCACCGAAGGCAGGATCAGCACCGGCATGTCGAGGGTCTTGTCACGGGCTTCGCGCATGGCGACGAAACTGTCCTCATCGATGCCCTGGTGAATATGAATGTTGCTGGCGCGCTGCTCGGCCACGGTGGTGACGTACTGCATGTCGCGGCCACCTGGCAGGTAGTCGTGGCACATGAACAGCCGGGTCTGGTCGGGGAAAGCCAGCAGACGACGGATAGAGCGATACAGGGTACGGGCATCGGCCCCGGGGAAGTCGCACCGGGCAGTGCCATAGTCGGGCATGAACAGGGTGTCACCCACAAACCCCGCGATCTCGCCGGCGTCTTCGATCATGAAGCTCATGCATGCGGGCGTATGCCCGGGCGTGTGCAGTGCCCGGGCGTGCAGGTTGCCGATACGGAACCCTTCCTCGTCTTCGAGCAGCACATCGAACTGGCTGCCATCACGGGCGAAGCCAGGTTCTGCATTGAACAAGGCCCCGAATACTTTCTGCACCTGGGTGATGTGCGCGCCGATAGCGGTATGGCCGCCCAGCTTTTCCTTCAGGTAGGCGGCTGCTGAAAGATGGTCGGCGTGTACATGGGTTTCCAGTACCCACCGCACGCTGGCATTCAGTTCGGTCACGCGTTCGATCAGGCGGTCGGCCGAAGCGCTGCAGGTGCGCCCGGACTTGGGGTCGTAATCCAGCACGCTGTCGATCAACGCGCATTGCCGGGTTTCACGGTCCATGACCAGGTAGCTGATGGTCGAGGTCGCCTCATCGTAAAAGGCGTCCACGTGCAGGTTGTTGCCGATGATCATCACGTTCTCCAATTTATCCGCCCCGCCTTGCAAGGCGTAGGCAGTGACAGGAGGTTTATCAAGATGCATGCCAGCCTTTTCAGCGCGCTTGGGCCAAGGAAACCGGCCCGTTGCAGACAACTGGCAGCAGCAGTGGCAGAGCAGGTGGCAGTCGACTGTCAGCCAATGGCAGTGTTTGGCAGTCCTTGTTACGCTGCTCAGTCATCCAAACGGTGCCGTCATGCCTGAAGCCCATCCCCTCATCCTAGCTCTGGTTTCCTACCTTGAGCACGATGCCCTGCCGGCCATCGTGCTGGACACCGACTACAACATCCTGGCCGCCAACGCCGCCTATCGCCGCCAGTTCGGCCACCATGACCAAGCCCCGCTGGGGGAGAAGTGCCACAAGGTGTCGCACCATTACGCCGTACCGTGCGACCAGGCCGGCGAGCATTGCCCCATGCGCAAGGCCTGGGACAGCAAGGTGCCCGAGCGAGTGCTGCATGTTCATCACACACCACGCGGCCCCGAGCATGTCGATGTCGAGCTGCGCCCGATTCTGGATGAACAGGGCAGGGTGGTGGCCTTTGTCGAACGCCTGACCACCATCACCCTCGCGTCAGCGCAACCTCAGGAGCAAGGCCTGGTCGGCCGGGCCCCAGCTTTCAAGGCTGCCTTGGCCAGCCTGCAACGTGCGGCGCCAGCGCAGATCCCGGTGCTGCTGCAAGGCGAGTCGGGTAGTGGTAAAGAACTGTTCGCCCGTGCGGTGCACATGGGCAGCCCCAGAGCAAACGGCCCGCTGGTGGTGGTCGACTGCACTGGCCTGACGGAGTCGTTGTTCGAAAGCGAGTTGTTCGGCTATGAGAAAGGCGCGTTCACCGGTGCCAACCAACGCAAGATCGGCTTGGCTGAGGCGGCCCATGGCGGCACCCTGTTCCTCGACGAAATTGGCGAAGTACCGCTGGCGATGCAGGTGAAGCTGCTGCGTCTGATCGAGTCTGGCAGCTTCCGCCCGGTGGGCAGCCTGCGCACGGTGCATTCGGATTTTCGCCTGGTATCGGCCACCCACAAGCCGCTCAAACAGATGGTTGCGGATGGCACCTTCCGTGAAGACCTGTATTACCGTATCAGCGGTTTCCCGATCCGCTTGCCTGCATTGCGAGAGCGGGTGGAAGATCTGCCGCTGCTTGCGCAGAGCCTGCTCCAGCGCATGTCTGGCAAGCCGACGCCCAGGCTGAGTGACGATGCCTTGCAGCAACTTGGGTTGCATGCGTTTCCGGGCAATATCCGCGAGCTGCGCAACATCCTGGAAAGGGCGCGTCTGTTTGCCGATGACGGGCTGATTCGACCCGAGCACTTACCGGAAGATATCCGGCCGGTGGGGGCGCTGAAAGGAAGCGGCCGTCGTAATGACTTGGGTGAGCTGGCGCAGGCGCTGGAACAGTTCAAGGGCTCGCGCAGCGAACTTGCCAGCCATCTTGGCATGAGTGAACGCACGCTCTATCGCCGCTTGAAGGCCCTGGGGCTGAATTAACGAGTATCGGCAAACGCTCCCACGGTGATCGCCCCACCTGCACCTTTACCCGACCTTTACCTCTGCCCTTACATTAAACGGCTAGAACCGTGGTCTGATTGGTGAACCACACCCGGTACCCAGACAGTGACAACCGGGCGTTAACAGGCAGAGGACCGCAACAAATGAAGAAAACCCTAACCGTGATCTGCGCCGCGCTCATGTTCAGCGCACCGTTGGCCAGCTTCGCGCAGCCGGGCCCACCAGACCGACATGATGGCGGCCCATCGCACCAAGGCAACTCGCCTCATGGTCAGCCCCAGCAACAGGGTCGACATGACAATGGCCGCGGTCCTGCTTACCGTGATCCGAACTTCCGTCCACAACAAGGCATGCCGGTACCTCATCAGCAATGGCAGCGTGGTCATGCCGTTGACCCGCATTACCGTGGTGACCGTTACTGGGTAACCGACTGGAAAGCGCGCCACCTGTATGCACCACCACGCGATCACCGTTGGTTGTATGTGAACGGCGACTATGTATTGATGTCGATCGCCAGTGGCAGGATCGTGAACATTCTTACCGGCTACTGATTTTTGCAGACACTAAAAAGCCCGCATCAGCGGGCTTTTTAGTGTCTGTCGTTTTACACCTGATCAGAAGTCCAGGTTCGACACCGACAAGGCGTTGCTTTCGATGAACTCACGACGCGGCTCGACTGCATCACCCATCAGGGTGTTGAAGATCTGGTCAGCAGCGATCGCATCCTCGATGGTGACCTTGAGCATACGGCGAACGGTCGGGTCCATGGTGGTTTCCCACAGCTGGTCCGGGTTCATCTCACCCAGCCCTTTGTATCGCTGAATGGTGTGGCGCTTGGTGGTCTCGTTCATCAGCCAGTCCAGGCCTTCCTTGAACTCGACAATAGCCTTACGGCGTTCACCACGTTGTACGTAAGCACCTTCACCCAACAGGCTGGAAAGCTTGGCACCGATGTTGACGACGGTCCGGTAGTCATTGCTGCCAAAGAAGTCACGGTTGAACGTGATGTAGCTGGCCAGGCCGTGGGAGGTGATTTCCACTTCCGGCAGCCATACGTTGCGTTCTTTGTCTTCACGCAGGCTGGCGTTGTAAGCCAGGCCAGACTTCTGGCTGGAGTTCAGACGCTCCTGCAGCTTGGCCAGCCAGGCTTGCATCACCGCGTGGTCACCCAACTGCTCCAGGGTCACCTCAGGCAGGTAGACGAAGTGCTCGGTCAGCTCTTCCGGGTACAAACGCGACAGGCGCTTGAGGGTCTTCATGACACTACGGAATTCGTTCACCAGGCTTTCCAGCTGCACGCCAGAAACCGCTGGGGCCGACTCGTCCAGGTGCAGGCTAGCGTCTTCCAGGGCCGACTGGGTCATGTATTCCTCCATGGCCTCGTCGTCCTTGATGTACTGCTCCTGCTTACCTTTTTTCACCTTGTACAGTGGCGGCTGGGCAATGTAGATGTAGCCACGCTCGACCAGTTCCGGCAACTGACGGAAGAAGAAGGTCAGCAGCAGGGTACGGATGTGCGAACCGTCAACGTCAGCATCGGTCATGATGATGATGTTGTGATAACGCAACTTGTCGATGTTGTACTCTTCGCGGCCGATACCACAGCCAAGCGCAGTGATCAGCGTGCCCACTTCCTGGGACGAGATCATCTTGTCGAAGCGTGCTTTCTCGACGTTGAGGATCTTACCCTTCAGCGGCAAGATCGCCTGGGTACGACGGTTACGACCTTGCTTGGCCGAGCCACCTGCGGAGTCACCCTCCACCAGGTACAGTTCGGAAAGGGCAGGGTCCTTCTCCTGGCAGTCCGCCAACTTGCCTGGCAGGCCGGCGATATCCAGCGCACCTTTGCGGCGAGTCATCTCGCGGGCTTTACGTGCCGCTTCACGCGCACGAGCAGCGTCGATCATCTTGCCAACGACGGCCTTGGCCTCGTTCGGGTTTTCCAGCAGGAAGTCAGAGAAGTACTTGTTCATCTCCTGTTCCACGGCGGTTTTCACCTCCGAGGAAACCAGCTTGTCTTTGGTCTGCGAGCTGAACTTGGGGTCCGGTACCTTCACCGAGATGATCGCGGTCAGGCCTTCACGGGCGTCGTCACCCGTGGTCGCCACCTTGTTCTTCTTGGCCAGGCCTTCCTGTTCGATGTAGCTGTTCAGGCTACGGGTCAGCGAAGAACGGAAGCCCACCAAGTGGGTGCCACCGTCGCGCTGTGGAATGTTGTTGGTGAAGCACAGCAGGTTTTCGTTGAAGCTGTCGTTCCACTGCAGAGCAACTTCCACGCCCACGCCGTCTTCACGCTGAACGCTGAAGTGGAACACCTGGGAGTTGACTGGCGTCTTGTTGGTGTTCAGGTACTCGACGAACGCACGCAGGCCGCCTTCGTACTTGAAGAACTCTTCCTTACCGCTGCGCTCGTCCTTCAGCAGAATGCCAACGCCCGAGTTGAGGAACGACAACTCGCGAATACGCTTGGCCAGGATGTCCCAGCTGAAGTGAATATTCTTGAAGGTCTCAGCCGACGGCTTGAAGTGGATGTGCGTACCGGTGGTTTCGCTTTCACCGACAACAGCCATCGGCGCTTGTGGTACGCCGTGAACGTAGGTCTGCTCCCAGATCTTGCCGCTACGGCGAACGGTCAGCACGAGCTTCTCGGACAGGGCGTTCACAACAGAAACACCTACACCGTGCAAGCCGCCAGATACTTTGTAGGAGTTATCATCGAACTTACCGCCGGCGTGCAGTACGGTCATGATGACCTCGGCTGCGGAAACGCCTTCTTCTTTATGCACGTCGACCGGAATGCCGCGACCGTTGTCGCGCACACTGATGGATTCGTCCGTGTGGATGATGACGGTGATGTCATCGCAGTGACCGGCGAGGGCTTCGTCGATCGAGTTGTCGACCACCTCGAAGACCATGTGGTGCAGGCCGCTACCATCATCGGTGTCGCCAATGTACATGCCGGGACGCTTGCGTACGGCATCCAAACCTTTCAGCACCTTGATGCTAGAGGAGTCGTACGTTTGATTTTCGCTCATGCCTTCACTCCCGATGGTCGTGGGTCTGGGTGATACGGCCTTGTTCCACGTGGAACAAAGCAACTGGCGTTTCCGTCTGCCAGCCTTCCCTCAGTAATTCGTGATCTACACAGGTGATGAAAACCTGGCAGCGTAATTCTTCAAGCAAGCGGCACAGCGCGCGGCGATGCTTGTCGTCCAGTTCGGACGGCAAGTCATCCACGAGATAAATACAGTTACCGCGACGAGCCTGGCTGACGAGGTGGCCTTGGGCAATGCGCAATGCGCACACCACCAGCTTTTGCTGACCCCGCGACAGGATGTCGGCCGCGTTGTTGGCAGCCAGACGAAGACGCAGATCAGCACGCTGCGGACCGGCCTGGGTATGGCCCATCTGCTGATCGCGAAGGAGAGAGGATGCGAGTACTTCTTGCAGTTCCCGGTCCTTGTCCCAGCCTCGGTAGTAGCTCAGGGTCAACCCGTCCAGCTCGACCAGTTCGCTCAGGGTTCGCTCGAAGACAGGCTTCAAGGCCTTGATGTAGTTGCGACGGTATTCATCTATTTCCGCGCTGGCCAGGCACAATTCCCGGTCCCAGGCGGCTTGCGAAGCTGCGTCAAGTGTACCATGACGCAACCATGAGTTCCGCTGCCGCAGCGCCTTCTGCAGCCGTTGCCAGGCTGGCAAAAAACGAGGTTCCACGTGGAACACACCCCAATCCAGGAACTGGCGGCGTATTTTCGGGGCACCTTCCAACAGCCGGAAACTGTCTGGGTTGATGAGCTGCAGCGGTAACAGTTCCGCCAGCTGGGCGGCGCTACGTGCATTCTGCCCATCGATGCGTATGGTGAATTCTCCCTGCCGCTCTCGAGAGACACCCAGGTTACTGGTGCCACCTTCAGCCAACTGCACTTCACCAAATACGGTACAGGCAGACTGCTCATACTGGATGACCGGGTTCAGGCGGGTGCTGCGAAATGACCGCGCAAGCCCGAGCAAGTGCACAGCTTCAAGCACACTGGTCTTGCCACTGCCATTGGCGCCGAAAAGGATATTGATGCGGGGGGAGGGCGAGAGGGTCACCGGGTGCAAGTTGCGCACCGCGGTGACCATGATCCGTCGAAGGGACATTGCGCCTGCTACAGGTTACAGGCGCATCGGCATGACAACGTAGGAAGAATCGTCATTGCCAGCTTCCTGCAGCAGCGCACTGCTGTTGGAGTCGGACAGGATCAGACGAACTTGCTCGGTAGTCATCACGCCCAGCACGTCCAGCAGGTAGCTGACGTTAAAGCCGATTTCCAGCGAGCTACCTTCGTAGTCCACGCTGATCTCTTCTTCAGCTTCTTCCTGCTCAGGGTTGTTGGCCTGGATCTTCAGTTGGCCAGCAGCCAGTTGCAAGCGAATACCGCGGTACTTTTCGTTGGAAAGAATCGCAGTTCGGCTGAAGGCTTCACGCAGCGCCTGGCGGTCACCAACCACCAGCTTGTCGCCGCCCTTGGGCAGTACACGCTCGTAGTCCGGGAACTTGCCATCCACCAGTTTGGAAGTGAAGGTGAATTCACCGGTTGTGGCGCGAATGTGGTGCTGGCCCAGGACGATGCTGACCATGCCTTCCGGGTCGGTCAGCAGGCGGGCCAGTTCCAGGATACCTTTGCGTGGCACGATGACCTGGTGGCGATCTTCCTGCTCGATCGGCGCGGTCATGGAGCACAGCGCCAGGCGGTGGCCGTCAGTGGAAACTGCGCGCAGAGTGTTACGGGAAACCTCCAGCAGCATGCCGTTGAGGTAATAGCGCACATCCTGCTGGGCCATGGCGAAGCTGGTGCGCTCGATCAGACGGCGCAGCTTGCTCTGTTCCAGGTTGCAGGTCAGCGAACCCGGGCCTTCTTCCACAGTCGGGAAGTCATTGGCTGGCAGGGTAGACAGGGTGAAGCGGCTGCGGCCGGCCTTCACCAACAGTTTCTGCTCGTCGACCTTGATATCGATCAGGGCGTCGTTCGGCAGGCTTTTACAAATGTCCATCAGCTTGCGCGCCGGCACAGTGATTTCGCCAGGCTCGGCCGGCTCTTCCAGTTGTACGCGGCCTACCAGTTCGACTTCCAGGTCGGTACCGGTCAACGACAGTTGCTGGCCTTGTACGACCAGCAATACGTTGGACAGGACCGGCAAGGTCTGACGGCGCTCTACGACACCGGCGACCAGTTGCAGGGGTTTCAACAGGGCTTCGCGTTGAATGGTGAAATGCATGGTCTAGTCCCTTGCCTTCAATTAGCTGCGCAGACGGCCATCAGGTCGTCAGCGTCCGCAGCAGGTTCTTGTAGTCCTCGCGGATGTCCGCGTCGGATTCCTTCAATTCGTTGATCTTGCGGCAGGCGTGCAGCACGGTCGTGTGGTCGCGACCACCGAACATGTCGCCGATTTCCGGCAGACTGTGGTTGGTCAGCTCCTTGGACAGGGCCATGGCCACCTGACGTGGACGCGCGACAGAACGCGAACGACGCTTGGACAACAGATCAGAGATCTTGATCTTGTAGTACTCGGCGACGGTTCGCTGAATGTTATCCACACTCACCAGTTTATCTTGCAGCGCCAGCAAGTCTTTCAGCGACTCACGGATCAGCTCGATGGTGATGTCGCGGCCCATGAAGTGCGAGTGGGCAATCACCCGCTTCAGTGCACCTTCTAGCTCACGTACGTTGGAGCGAATGCGCTGGGCAATGAAGAAGGCCGCATCATGTGGCAGCTCGACCTTGGCCTGATCGGCCTTCTTCATCAGGATCGCTACGCGGGTTTCCAGCTCTGGTGGCTCTACAGCCACCGTCAGCCCCCAACCAAAGCGCGACTTCAGGCGCTCTTCCAGGCCTTCGATCTCCTTGGGGTAACGGTCAGAGGTAAGAATTACCTGCTGGCCGCCCTCAAGCAGGGCGTTGAAGGTGTGGAAAAACTCTTCCTGCGAGCGCTCTTTGCGAGCAAAGAACTGGATATCGTCGATCAGCAACGCATCCACTGAACGGTAGAAGCGCTTGAATTCGTTGATGGCGTTGAGCTGCAGCGCCTTGACCATGTCTGCGACGAAGCGCTCCGAGTGCAGGTACACGACCTTGGCGTTCGGGTTCTTCTTCAGCAGGTGGTTACCCACAGCATGCATAAGGTGGGTTTTACCCAGGCCCACGCCGCCATACAGGAACAGCGGGTTGTAGCCATGCTTGGGGTTATCGGCCACCTGCCAGGCAGCCGCGCGCGCCAACTGGTTCGACTTACCTTCAACAAAGGTGTCGAAAGTGAAGGTGCGGTTCAGGTAGCTGGTGTGCTTGAGCGCACCTTCCACCTGCACAGTGCGCTGTTCGGTCCGGGTATTGCTGGCTGGCGGCGAGACGGGCTCGGCCATGGCATCGAAGCTGTCACGCGACGACGGCTCGGCCATTTCATTGACCAGCACAGGCTCTGCCGCTGTTACAGCCGCAGGCTCGACTGCGGCCGCTACCGGCAAAGGCCTCTGAGGTTGGGTCTGCGCCCGGGTCTGCGCCAGCGAAGCGGCCACGGCAGCGCTGACTGGCGCGTTGGGCGCAGCCCGCGGAGCCGAGCTGCGACGGCTGCCTATTAATAAGGAAAGGGCAGGCGCAATTCCGCTGCCGTTTTCACCCAACAGCTCGAGCAAGCGGCCCAGGTACTTTTCATTGACCCAATCGAGAACGAAACGGTTAGGCGCATAGACGCGCAACTCGTCGCCTTCGGCTTCGACCTGTAGCGGACGGATCCAGGTGTTGAATTGCTGGGCAGGCAGTTCATCGCGCAGAAGCTCCACGCACTGCTGCCAAAGTTCCACTGACAC